>NZ_BMEC01000001.1 GCF_014636295.1 Marivirga lumbricoides
CTCAATTTCTTTGAAAGAAGAAGTACCAATGCAGCAGCTGAATCATTTAATGCAAAGATCAAAGCCTTTAGAGCTCAGTTCAGAGGGGTCAAAAACGTAGCTTTCTTCCTCTATAGACTCTCAAGAATCTATGCTTGAAATTACTACTCCCCAACTTTTCGGGTTGATCCCTAATCTTCATAAAAGCAGAGTGATATCAATTACATAAGACATAAAAATAAGCCACAATAAATTTATCTAAATGTCTATTGTGGCTTTTAAAATGTGATACTAAACCCTCTAAATCCCTTAGCTCTCACGGAAAACCAGAGAGTTAATATGTTAACTTACTCTTATTTAGGGATTTAAGCACATCAGCTAAATCTAGAATAATTTGACATCATCAATTATTTCAGGAGTCAATTTATAGAATTCTTCATGGATACTAAATGGTTCCATCTCACCTTTCTCTCTAATAGAATAAGTACTATCTTCATTCATAATATAAGAATTCACATTATCTCTAAGGTTATATCTGAGGATGTTCATCACCTGCTTTTTAAGTGTTTCATCTACAATTAAGAATAAAGATTCCAATCTCCGCTCAAAGGACCTTACCATCATATCAGCACTACCTCCATAGACTTTCGGGTCACCATTATTATGAAAATAATAAATCCTTGAATGTTCCAGGTAATTACCCACTATTGAGCAAACCGTAATATTCTCGCTTAGTCCTTTTCTGCCTGGTCTTAAGCAACAAATTCCTCTAACAATCAATTTAATAGGTACTCCTGCCTGGGAAGCGGCATATAATTCATCGATCGCTTCCTTATCTTCCAATGAGTTTATTTTAATACAAATACCTGCTGGCAGACCTTGTTGCGCATTTTTTGCTTCATTTCTGATAAGATCAATCAGCTTGTTCCGCATATCTTTTGGCGCAGTAATCAGTCTCTCGTACTCTTGTGGGAAACTATGGCCGGTAATTACATTGAAAAATTCAGAAATATCCTGAGCATATACTTCATCCGTGGTCATTAGGCCTATATCAGTATAGAGTCTGGCTGTATCTTCATTATAATTTCCACTAGCCATGTGCAGATATCGGGTCACCTTCTCCCCTTCTTTACGCACAATCATCAATAGTTTTGTATGTGTTTTAAACCTACTAATGCCAAAAATTACAAAGCAACCGGCTTTTTGAAGCCTTTTTGCTTCTCTTATATTGTTTTCCTCATCAAAACGCGCTTTAACTTCAAATAACACCGAAACGTGAATACCATTCTCGGCTGCCTTTAACAAAGCGTCAGCTATTCTGGAATCTTTTGCAAGCCTGTAAATGGTTAATTTGATAGAAAGCACCTTAGGATCATCTGCTGCCTTTTCAATCATATCCAAAACAGGTTCAATGTTATTGTATGGGTGATGAAGCAAAATATCCCTTTCCTTCAAAATCTCAAAAATATTATCAGAATCAGATTTATGCTCAGGAAAAGTAAGCGGTGGAACAGGCATGTGAGGTACAGGAAGTTTGTCCTTAAATTCATTGTGCTTAATGATCTGCCAAAGCGCACCGTAGTCCAGCAGGGCATTTTTATCAAACTTGAATATGTTGTCCTTGTCTATTTCCCACCTGTCGCACAACACTTTCATCATCCACTTATCGTAATCTTTATCGATCTCTATCCGAACAACCCTACCCGTTTTCCTTGTTTTAAGTTTTTTGCGCATTTCTTCGAGGAAGTTGGCTTCAATATCATCACTTTCCTCTAAAGTAAAGTCACCATTTCTGGTAACCCTGAACATATTAACAGAAAGAATTTCAATATTCCGGAAGAGCTTCTCAATATTGGCACGAACTAACTGTTCAATAGGTAAAAATAGAATTTTGCCATCTCTATAGATCTCAAAAAATCGTTGAATATTTTGTGGCATCTGAATAAATGAAAGCTTTTTATTGTCTTTCTTATCTCCATGATTCCGTGTAACCACCGAAAAAATCAGCAGTTTATTCATTAAAATTGGAAAAGTATGGTAGTTGTCATACACCATGGGAGTTAACATAGGGAATATGATCTTATCGAAAAAAGAGTGCGCCTTTTTCAATTCTGCTTCCTTTAAATAATCTATGTTAACTATTTTGAAATCGTTATCTTCAAAAAAAGGCTCAAGCTCTTCTGTGAAAATCTTATTCTGAGCCTTTACAAAATTTTGACATTCTGTAAGAAGCTTCTTTCTAAAAGGTAACTCCCTCAGGCCTGAATAGTCAATTCGCTCTCTTCCATAATCAATATAATTATAGAGCGACCCTACCCTGATCATAAAAAATTCATCAAGGTTAGATGCCGTAATCGCCAGAAACTTAAGCCTTTCAAATATACTTCTCTCAGGATGGCGTACCTGATCCAATACCCTATAATTGAATTGAAGCCAGCTTAAATCCCTGCTTACTAAAGTACTATTATTAATTAAATCGCTAATTCTGTCTATTGCCATAAGAAAATTGAAATAAGCTTAAATATAGAAAAGCTTTGCTCTTTAATTAAACAGAATGGGTTAAATAATCATAAAATTTTATATTTAATTTTGATACATCATAATTTGATGTATATTTGAACTATGTATTCAAAGGAATTATTAAAAGGAACACTAGGAGTAATTATTTTAAAGCTACTAGAGGAAAACAGCAAAATGTATGGTTATGAAATATGTCAGAAGGTAAAAGAAACCTCAGGTGGGAAAATACTCATCAAGGATGGTAGCCTCTACCCCACTTTGCATAAGCTATTAAAAGATGGCATAGTTACCACTGAAGAAGTAAAAATTGGCAAAAGAGTAAGAAAGTATTATGCTTTAACTCCAAAAGGAAAAAAAGAAAAGAATGCAGTAATGGAAGAGCTATCCGACTTTATTGAAACCTTACAGAAAATTGTGTTTACTAATAACAAAACTTCACCAGCATTATGATTTCTGAAGAGCAAGTTGATTTTGTAAGCAGACAAATTAAAGAAAGTGGTATAACTTCTCAAGCGCTGCAAGATGACCTGATAGACCACTTTTGTTGCCTGATAGAAATTGATATGCAAAAGGGAATATCATTTGAAAAGGCTTATCAAAAAGCATTTCAACAAACTACCCCTAATGGGTTTACTGAAATACAACATGAAACACTTTTTTTAATAAACCATAAAACAATAATTATCATGAAACAATTCACTTACATTTCAGGCTATATTTTTGCTTTAAGTACTACAGTTGGTGCATTTTTCAAAATAATGCATCTTCCTGGTGCCTCCGTTTTAATGTTTAGCGGACTACTGGGTATTTCATTTATTTTCTTGCCGATGCTGCTTATTAATAAATTTAAGAACAAAGTATTTTCTCTACTCTCAGAAAAGTTAAAGTGGATACTAGGTACAGCCAGCTTAATGATTATCATCACAGCTTCTATTTTTAAAATGCTTCATCTGCAAGGTGCAGGTATTTTGTTAGGTATAGGATTTCTGGTATTCGGTTTAGGATTTCTTCCTTTTTTATTCTTTAGAATGTACCAATCAGGTGAAACTGAGATAAGTAATTGATGATAAAAAAAACAATTTATCTATCCGCATGGCTCTTTAGCTTTTTATTTATTTCAGGCTTTCTCTTTAAGTTATTGCATTTGCCTGGCGCTTTCAACTTGCTTTACATTGGAGAAACAGGCTTTTCACTTTTTAGCATTCCTTTGATTTTCTTCTTCAGATGGAAGGAAAACAAATTGAGAGATAGACTTGTATTTTACCAGTGGCTAAGTGGATGTGTAACCGCTATAGTTTTTATCAGCTCAACGTGGTTAAGGTTTACCAGCGATTTTTACGCTAACATAGCTATGACATCAGCTTTTGTACTTTTTGCCTTTGCTTTCCTCCCTTTAGCATTTTATAACATGTATCGGAAATCTTTGCTGGAACTCTAAAGAATCGCTCCTTTATAAGCTAACTCACAAAAAAAGCCTCTACCATGAGCAGAGGCTTTTCAAATTCTTGAATTGAAGTATATTAAATGTCAATTTTTGCATATTTAGCATTCTTTTCAATAAAATCTCTTCTAGGAGGCACTTCGTCTCCCATCAGCATACTGAATAAGTGATCAGCTTCTGCTGCAGACTCAACAGAAACCTGTTTCATATTTCTGGTTTCAGGATCCATAGTAGTGGTCCAAAGTTGTTCGGGATTCATTTCTCCCAGACCTTTGTAGCGCTGAATATGTAATGAATCTTCTTTACCTTCAGGAGCCAACTCCTTTACTACTCTTTCTCTGTCATCCTCAGTAAAGCAATACATTTCTTTCTTACCTCTTTTGATTAAATATAGAGGTGGCTGTGCAATGTACACATACCCTTTTTCAATAAGGTCGCGCATATAACGGAAGAACAATGTCAATATCAGGGTTCTAATGTGAGAACCGTCAATATCGGCATCCGTCATAATTACTATTTTGTGATAACGAAGTTTGGCGATATTCAATGCTTTTTCATCATCTTCTGTTCCAAAAGATACACCCAAAGCTGTCAGGATATTTTTTATTTCGTCATTATCGTAAATCTTATGGATTTGAGCTTTTTCAACATTGAGGATTTTTCCTTTAAGAGGAAGAATAGCCTGGTACTTTCTGTTTCTTCCCTGCTTGGCGGAACCACCTGCAGAGTCTCCCTCCACAAGATACAGTTCGCAAATTCCGGGATCTTTCTCAGAACAATCAGCCAGCTTGCCGGGTAAACCTGAGCCACTCATCACGTTCTTCCTTTGCACCATTTCCCGCGCTTTACGTGCTGCATGACGTGCCTGAGCTGCTAAAAGAACCTTCTGCACTATCATTTTAGCCTCTTTCGGGTTCTCTTCAAGATAATTTTGGAGTACTTCAGCCACGCAGGTTTCTACAGCACCCATTACATCGGAGTTTCCTAGCTTTGTTTTTGTTTGACCTTCAAACTGAGGCTCGGCTACTTTTACTGAAATAATAGCGGTTAGTCCTTCTCTAAAGTCATCTCCGGCTACTTCAATCTTTTGTTTATCCAATAAACCCGATTTATCTGCGTAAGCTTTTAAAGTACGGGTAAGCGCTCTTCTAAATCCGGAAACGTGTGTACCACCTTCATGTGTATTAATGTTATTAACATAAGAAACAACATTTTCAGTATAGGAAGTGTTATAATTTAACCCTACCTGAACAGGCACACCATTCTTCTCTCCTTCCATGTAAATAGGTGATGGAATTAGTTTTTCACGACCTGCATCCAGGTATTCCACGAATTCCAAAAGACCTCCTTCACTTAGGAAAACCTCGGTTTTGTCTTCACCTTTCTCATCTTGATCTCTGTGATCTACTAATTCAATACGAACACCTGCATTAAGGTAAGCCAATTCCCTAAGCCTTGTAGCAATAGTTTCGTATTTAAATTCATTTAAAAGGAAAATTTCATGATCCGGCTTAAAATGAATTTTAGTTCCGGTAATATCTGTTTCACCCACAGGAGTTACGGGCCCTTTAGGCACACCTCTTGAATATTCCTGTTCGTATATTTTTCCGTCTCTGCTGTACACAGTGGCTTTTAACATAGTAGAAAGTGCATTTACTACTGAAATACCCACACCATGTAAACCACCAGAAACTTTATATGTATCTTTATCAAATTTACCTCCGGCATGAAGAACAGTCATAACCACCTCAAGAGCTGATTTCCCTTCTTTTTCATGCATATCAACAGGGATCCCTCTACCATCATCTGTAACAGTAACAGAATTATCCTCATTAATTTCTACTTTGATAGTAGTACAATGGCCGGCCATTGCCTCATCAATAGAGTTATCAACTACTTCCCACACCATGTGGTGGAAGCCTTTTACCCCGATATCGCCAATATACATGGCAGGCCTTTTTCTTACCGCTTCTAATCCTTCAAGAACGGTGATATTACCTGCTGAATAATCTTGATTCTTCTTATCTTTTTCTTTACTCATAGTACTTTTACCAAAAGATCAAAAATAAGGTTTTTATATGGATAATGATAGCATAAAAATGCTTTTTTATGCATTTTTTGAAAGTTTTGTTAAAAAACTACCGCATATACGTCTGTAAAAATCAAAGGTGAAATTTGTAGCATAAATTTATTAACTATATATTTAGTTGATAAACGAACCTACATGAAAAAAGCAAGCACAATTGTCCTCCTATTCATCATCTCATTGAACGTTTTGGCTCAGCGTGGTCCTTATAAATTTTATAGCAAGGAAGATTCTTTACGTCATCACCGTTATAGCATGGTTTTAACCAATGGAAATTCTATAGAGATGCAAAATGGAAAAGCTGTGATTGTATTAACTGATAGCAGTTACATCGATACAAAAATATCTCGTGACTCAGCTATCTCAGAGTTAAGAAGAATCCCGAAATTTTCATTTTCAACACATTCACCGACCAAAAGTTTCACGAAGCATGATGGTTTAAGGAACAGCACAAGAAAAGATACCATCACACATCTGACTTTTGCAGACTTGAAAAAATTACCGCTATTTCAAATATTAAAATGCAAAAATTTAAAAGAGATAGAACTTATTGGCTCTTCAACAAAGAAGCTACCATGGCTCTTAAACTGGAAATTGTTTGGGTTAGATAGCTTGAGAAAAATCACAATCTATAATTATGCCTGCAAAAAACCTTTCAGGTTTTCTAAAAACAGAAATATTAAGGAATTAGTGTACCGGGATAGCCCCTACGCCTCTGCCCCAAAATCCTTTCACAAACTAAAAAATCTAAAAAAAATAGACTTTGTAAGAAATGATTTCCGCCCTACAGAAAAGTTTAACCTTCATAGACTGGCAAAGCTAGAAAGTGCAAACCTCTCCAATAATTCAGTACTCATAAAAAATTTGGCAAACGACACTGTCCAAAATCTTACGCAATTGATATTATCTTTCAATCAGCTAAAAGCAGTGCCAAAAGAAATTGGCTATTTTCCTGAACTTATTGAGCTTCAATTAGCCGAAAATGAAATTGTAAGCCAAAACATAGATCCTGCAATTGGAACATTGAGGAAATTGGTAATGCTTTCTTTTTACAAGAACAACCTGACTGAAGTACCAGATTACTTCTTCAATTCACCCCACCTGACTGAATTCGACATCTACTACAATAATGTTGAAAAATTACCTGAAACACTAACTAGCGCGCAAAAATTGGAAAGGCTATTTTTAGCTAATAACAGAATCTTTCAGTTACCTGAAAACATGGGGAATCTAAATAACCTGAAGGAACTTTATCTTCATCATAACCGAATTTCCTATCTTCCTGAAAGCATGAAAAAACTGGCTAACATCACCGATTTTCATGTCAACAATAATTATTTAAATGCCTTTCCCTCTTGCGCTTTATCATTTAACAAATTGGAAGACCTCGATATTTCCTTCAATGAGATTCATTCCATTCCCGAGGCAATAACCTCTTTAAATCATTTGAAGTACCTGTGGATAAGAGGGATTACTTTTGAAGCAGAGTCCAAATCGAAAGCAGAGTCTATCATACAAACCTTAGAACAACTGCAGAAACAGGGGGTTAAAGTAAGTATAGAGTTAGATCAGGAAAATTTATGAGGATTAAGCTATCTACCAGTTGATAGGAGTCAATCTTTTTGCTTCCAGATAAGCATTACATTTACTAAAAGGTTTTGAACCGAAAAAGCCTCTATGTGCAGAAAACGGAGAAGGATGCGGAGACTGAATAATATGGTGCTTGTTGGCATCAATGACAGCGCCTTTTTTCTGAGCATAACTTCCCCATAAAATAAATACCAGATTTTCCTTTTGATCAGAAAGTAATTTAATAACTGCATCAGTGAATTCTTCCCAACCTTTGTTTTGATGGGAGCCCGGAGACTTTGCAGCCACAGTTAAAGTGGCGTTTAAAAGTAAAACTCCTTGCTTTGCCCAGGGTGTTAAATCACCATTGGGAGGCATAGGTTTATCTAAATCAGCCTTTCTTTCCTTGAAAATATTAACAAGCGAAGGAGGCATAGGAATACCAGGGTTAACAGAAAAACTTAATCCATTTGCCTGACCTGGCCCATGGTAAGGATCCTGGCCAAGAATAACCACTTTAACTTCTTCAAAAGGGCATTGCGCAAAAGCGTTGAAAATTTGACTGCCTTTGGGATAGATAGTTCTAGCTTGATTTTCAGCTTTAATAAATTTTATTAACTCAGTAAAGTAGCTTTTTGAAAATTCCTGTTCTAAATAAACTTTCCAACTAGGGTCAATTTGTACATTTGCTGCTGTTGCCATAGCATCAAAATTAAAAAAATTTTAAGCACATTTAAATTTTAAAAACTATTCAATTTATAAAATCGTTAAAACAGTATATCTTTACTAAATGGTTAAACTGATAACAAAAGGCATAAGCGTTAGTGTTGAAACTAAATACCAACCTGAATATTCTAGTCCGGTTCAGTTTCATTATGTATTCACCTACAAAGTAACAATTGAAAATAAAAGTGAGCACACTGTTCAATTGCTCAGAAGGCAATGGTACATTCATGATGCTGGCACCACCAAAAAAGAAGTGGAAGGTGAAGGGGTTGTTGGTCAGCAGCCTATATTAGAACCAGGTGATGTGCATTCTTATGTATCAGGCTGTAACTTAAAATCAGCATATGGTAAAATGCTTGGACACTTCGCAATGGAACGTTTAGTGGACGGCAAACAAATAGAAGTAACTATTCCCGAATTTGTAATGGTGGCACCATTCCGCCTTAATTAATCTTCCGATTTGAATTTCTTTTTATTAAAGGAATGGCTCATCTATTTTCATTTAAAAACAGATGAACATTCGCTTCATTCTCCATTTTTTTTCAGATTTTATAAAGAGCACTTAAAGAGCGGTAAAAATGACGCATATATTCATTCTATTGAAACTCAACGACAAAAATTATTAAAATCTGAGCAGACAATTGAAGTTCAGGACCTTGGTGCAGGTTCTAAAACATTAAAATCAGATAAAAGAAAAATAAAGGACATAGCAAAAAACAGCCTTTCCTCTCCTAAATTTTCCTTATTGTTAAATCAACTCATTAAGCAGTTTCATTTTAAGCAAATAGTGGAGTTAGGCACCAGCCTGGGGGTTAACACTGCCTATCTTGCTGATGCTGATACCGCATCTAAAATATATACCTTTGAAGGTGATGAAAATTTGATTGACATTGCTAAAAGTACATGTGCTAAATACAAAAATATCCAGTTCATTAAAGGAAATATTAATGAATGCCTACCGCACTTCCTCCTTGATATGGCTTCTTCAATAGACTTAGTTTATTTGGATGCTAACCATACTTATGAGGCTACTCTCAATTATTTTAACCAATTACTCCCCCACCATCACTCTGGTTCAATTTTTATTTTTGATGATATCCACTGGTCTTCAGGCATGAAACAAGCCTGGAAAAAAATAAAGCAACACCCTGAAGTTAAAAGCACTATTGATATTTTTGATGCAGGCTTTGTTTTCTTTAATCCTGATTTTGAAAAACAACATTATATTCTTAATTTTTGATGGGCTGTAGCTTAATAAACAGTTCTCTGCCCTGCCTGGGAGCAATTGAATTATAACAGGTTTCCATTTTTTGTATGCTAAATAATTTCTTAAATAATTGTTCATACAAAGCCTTGTTACCGCCAAAAGGAGGATGATCATCATTCAGTGGATCATTGAAGAGCAAGCCGACCAGGCAACCCTTTATTGAAAGTAGTTGGTGCATTTGCTGCACATATTTCTCCCTCAATGATGGATGAAGTGCGCAGAAAAATGTCTGCTCTAGAATCAGATCATATTGTTCTTCCAAAAGAAAAAAATCCTGATGCAAAAGATGCTGCTCCGGAAAGTCGGGAACCTTTTGAGCAAATTTCTGTAAAGGAGTTAAAGAGATGTCCGCTAAATAAACATTTTTAAAACCTGCCTTCCAGAGGTATTCTGCCTCATAAGCATTTCCGCAGCCTGGTATTAATATTTTAAGTTCTTTGTTCACTAGTTTATCTACATAATGAACAATTGGGGGAGAAGCATATCCAATATCCCATCCCGTACTTTCCTCTAAATACCTGTCAGTCCAGTAAGATTCGTTTAACTCCATTAGATTAGTATAAATAAATGTTTTAATTTGCGCACTAAATTCTACCGATAAAAAAGCGTTATTAATCGGATAAAAGTATTGATATATATCCTAAAACGATATAAAACTTAAATTAAATATTTTAAATATGGCTACGGAATCACCAAAAAACAATTCTGAAGAATTCGGTAAAACCACTAAAAGCTCTAATAAACGAGCTATCATTATTGCCTTCATTATTATTATTGCTGCTGTTGTAGGAATAAAGTTCTACCTTGATGAAGCCAGCGAGAATGAAAGTCTGCAAGCTGAATTACAGGAAACTTATGGCGAGTTAGATAGCATAAGCCAGCAATTAGACCAGAAAATTGCGGAAATAGAAACTTTAGGCGGTGATGTGACAGAGCTGCAATTGATAAGAAAAAATCTGGAAGATGAAAAAGAGGAACTTCGAAAATCCAATAATTGGGCTGCTAACCAGATTAAAAAATATAAAGATAAAGTAAGTGGTTACGAGGAATTGTTAACACTACAGGACGATAAAATAAAAAAACTGGAGCAAATAAATGAACAACTCCTAACTGAAAATACTACGCTTAAAACAGAAAAAAATGTGTTAAACGACTCAATTTCTGATTTGAAAGACAGAAGAGAAGAGTTAAAAAGTAAAGTAGCTCTGGCCTCGCGTCTTAAAGCTGAAAATATTAAAGTAATGGCTGTTAACAGCAGAGGAAAGGAAAGAGAAGATGAATTCAGACCAAGACATATTGAGCAACTAAAAGTAACTTTTAACCTGGCTGAAAACAATGTGGCCCAGCCTGAAGGTAAAAATATAATATTAAGAGTGATTAACCCGAAAGGCGATATCCTTTTTGATGTAGCTACAGGTTCCGGATCCTTTATGATAGAAGGTAAGGAAATGTTTTATACAGCTAAACAAGAAATTTTATTCGACAATACACAACAGCGGCTTTCCTTTTTATATGATCGTGGAGAGGAATACGAAGAAGGTGTTTACCAGGTAGAACTATATGCTGATGACTATGTAATTGGAAAAGAAAAATTTGTAGTTAAATAACCTTTCGTTAGTATACTAAATATAAAGCTATGTTATTCTTTGTGGGTAGCATGGCTTTTTTATTTCACTTCACTACTCTAATGCAACTTGTTCAATCATTAAGAACATATTGTTGCAACATTCCACATTTTGGCGCATACATCAACAATCTAAAAAATTAGATTAATTTATAAATAATTGAAAATCAAATACTTGTAATTAAATCTGGCATTGGCATAAAGTTAGACTTACATCTAACACATGTTTAACCTTAAAATTACAGATATGAAAAGTTTATTGATAACGTTAGGATTAGCAGTTGCAGTATCAACAACATCATTAGCTCAGGCTTCCCTTGAAAAAACTAAAGAGGTGAAAGAAAATGCAATGTTAAAAAACACTTCAAATCCTAAAGTAATAAAGTTTGAAGAAGCTCCGATTGCCGTACAAAATGCCTTTAAAGCTGAAAAGTACCCTAAAGAAAATATTGTAGAAGTGCAAGAGGTGACAGAAGCCAGTACAAAAACTTACAAAATCATCATTGAAAAGGATGCTCAAAAATGGGCTTTAAAATTTGATGAGAAAGGCACCTTGTTAGAGAAAAAAGAGGCAAAATAATTCGTTCTTAATTATTCACTTTTAGCTTCTTTAACTCCCTTCGGGGAGTTTTTTTTGCCCTTAGGCTAACGAACTGTGTGCTCTATCGCCTCACATTGTGGAATTATCCTACACTTTTAATAGAATTCATGTTTACAATGAAAACATACAATCATCTGAAAATCATACAGATAACAGTATAATATCAATTTGGCTCAATTATAGTATCTAACACTTATTTAAGCTAGTGGAATATACGATGAGAAGATTATTTTTAACACTGGGCGTACTTGTAGCTATCTGCATTATATTAATTTCTTTTAGCAACACCTCTTTGCATGTAAGGAACACCATAACAGGAATGGACTCAATTCCTTTTAAAATCCCATCTCATAAAAATAATATTAACACTTCATTAATAATGCCTGCATCTGTTCAGCGAACCTTCGAAGCATCAGGCTTTCAAGTTAAAAGTATAATTGACGCAAAAGAAGTGAATAGCACTCAAGGTAAAGTTTATGAGTTTATTCTTTACGAAGACGACAGTAAATGGCTTTTGAAATATAATGAAAATGGTAAATTGCTAGATTCTAATAAATTAAGCGAAGCTAACAATTTAGATCAATTACTTCCTTAATTAAGTAGCTTTATCCGCTGTTTTTTATTTACTCCCTAAGTACTTTATCGCTTTGCATACTGTCATACCTACTTTGACACTTCCGAAAAATTTCCTTCTAAAATGAATAGAATGGTATTACTGCAGAAGAGTTTCATAATATTCCTTACCTATATATCTCATGATAATACACAGCTTGTTGATTAATCCTACACATTGATGTGATATTTCAACAGTTCAAAAACACTAAAAACACATAACCAACTGAATATCAGTAATATAAAATAAATGAAAAAGCCGGCACGCATTTAGCCTTTTAATAAGTATAATTTAATTAGAAACTCAATCAAACAACTTAATATTATGAAAAAGCTTATTTTAACATTAGGACTAGTAACTTCGATAGGTATGGTTTCAATGGCTCAATCAATTCAGCCTACTAATACTGCAGCTACTGAAGAAGTAAAAGCTGTTCAAATCGAGAGTAATCAGGTAGATTCCAAAAAGATTAAGTTTGAGGAAGCTCCTGCTGCAGTGCAAGAAACTTTTAATAACTCTCAATACACCAAAGAAAGCATAAAAGAGGTGCACATGATGGAGGAAAATTCTCTAAAAGTATATAAAATTATTATCGAGGTTGATAATCAGAAATGGGCATTAAAGTATGATGCTAACGGAAAATTAATTGACAAAAAAGAAGTTATGTAATATTTCCAATTAATCACTAACTTTGGATTAAACTAGAAAGAACTCCCTTCGGGGAGTTTTTTTTGTATATAATTCAAATAGGTTTTCAATAAATATCGTTACCAAATTTGAACGATAATTATTGAGTAAAATGGTAACTAAATTATGTTTCCTCTAAACCTCGTAAACAAATTTAGATTACTTTAAAAATTGAGAAAATACGCATGAAACTGCTGGTAATTGATGATGATCCTTCTTTTAATAAAATGTTAACAGGTTTTCTGTTAAGAAATAATTACCAGGTTGAATCTGCTCACTCACCCCAATCAGCACTTGAATTATTGAAAGATCATGTGTTTAATCTGGTACTTACAGATTTTAAGCTTCCTGGTATGGATGGTATAGCACTAATGCAGGAAATTAAAAGAATTTATCCGGGAACACCTGTAATTCTTATTACCAATTATTCTGACATTCGTACAGCAGTTAACTCTATTAAGCTTGGAGCATATGAGTTTGTAAATAAACCTGTGAACCCTGATGAGCTGTTGAAAACTGTTGAGAAGGCTTTAAAAGCTGAGAGAAAACCAGAAGAACAAGAGAAAACCACAGAATCACCAAAAAAGACAAATGGAAAGCAGCTTCAATTTATTATTGGACAAACTCCGCAGTCATTAGAGTTATGGAATTATGTGGATGTGGTTGCTCCTACTAAGATGAGTGTGCTGATATTGGGCGAGAGTGGAACGGGGAAAGAATATGTTGCCAATATTATCCATCAGAAGAGCAAAAGAGCCAACAAACAATTTGTAGCAATAGACTGTGGCGTTCTCTCTAAAGAACTAGCAGCGAGCGAACTTTTTGGACATGTAAAAGGAGCCTTTACTGGTGCCACACAGGATAAAAAAGGACAATTTGAGGTAGCAAATGGA
Source organism: Marivirga lumbricoides (assembly GCF_014636295.1). Classification (GTDB taxonomy): domain Bacteria; phylum Bacteroidota; class Bacteroidia; order Cytophagales; family Cyclobacteriaceae; genus Marivirga; species Marivirga lumbricoides. Next base: position 14,007 of record NZ_BMEC01000001.1, read on the forward strand.
GGTACTTTATTTTTAGATGAAATAGGAAACCTTCCTTATGAGGTACAGGTTCAGCTCCTACGTGTATTGCAAGAACGCATAATTAAAAGAGTGGGAAGCGATAAAGAAATTCCTATTGATGTTAGAATCATTTCTGCTACAAATGAAAGCCTATCTCAAAACAGAAACTCCGAGGAATTCCGAAATGATTTATACCATAGAATAAATGAATTTGAACTTAACGTGCCCCCATTAAGGAACAGGCTGGCTGATTTAGAGGAATACTGTGAATTTTTTATTTCAGAAGCATGCCTGGAACTTAATAAAAATCACAAAACTTTATCTGAAGAGGTTTTATTGGCATTTAAAAATTATGATTGGCCGGGCAACCTGCGTGAGCTCAAAAATCTTATTAAAAGAGCTGTTTTGCTAGCTCCAACGGACAAAATAACGATGGATCAGTTACCTGAGGGCTTTAAAAACACTGAAAATACTTTTGTGGACTCGGGAAATAAATCCTCAATCCAGCAAAATGATGTTACAAATCAGGATTTAAAAGAGATACAAAAAGCACAGGAAATCAATACTATTAAAAAGGTGCTGGCAGATACAAAGTTTAATAAGTCAATGGCAGCAAAAATACTTAATATTGACAGATCTACCCTCTACAAGAAAATTAAAGAATATGGGATTGATGCCTAAGTGCTTCTAACTTCATTTCTACTTCGTGTAAATCCGGTAAAATTCTTTGCGTTTCTTCAAGTACCCGCTGGGTTTTATCCATTTCGGCAAAAAGCTCAATAGTCTTCAAAGTCTCGCTTAGTTGGTCAAAAGCTATTTGTTCCAGGGCAGACTTTAACTGATGTGCAATATTCCCTATTCCTTTGACATCTTTTTGCTTATAAGCAGTGTCAAGCTTTTCCAGTTTCAAGGCATATTCTTCGTGGAAAGTATTTAACAACTCTTGAAAAACCTCTGCATTGTTGCCTGCAAATTGTTGTAAAACTGAAGTATCTATTTCAGTAGCAGGCTTTTTATCAGCTTCTGAAGGTGGCTGCTCTACAACTACTAATTCCTCCAAAAAAGTACTGAGGAGTTGTAAGATCTCAATTTTAGCAAAAGGCTTAATACAAACAGCATCAAAGCCCATTTTTAACAATTCTTCTTTTTTACTCTTTTGAATATGGGCTGTAAGTGCAATTATTGGAATATTAAGCCCATTGCTTCTACAGAACTTCTGAAAGTCTTCTCCACTCATTTCAGGCAGATTAATATCCGTAAATATTAAATCTATCTTCGGCTTGCTTTTTAATAGGGTAATCGCTTCTTCCGCACTACTACAGATTGTGTAACTTTCGGTGGTATTTTTCAGAATTTCAGCCAGTAATTGCGCATTCCACGGATCATCTTCAAGTACTAATATATTCGCTGAAAAATTTTTGCTTTGATTAAGTTCCTCATTAATTATTTCTATAGCATCTGCTTCACTATAAGCCGCATACTTCGCTCTAAAATTAATTTTAAAGACAGAGCCAATTCCAACTTCACTTTCTACGGCAATGCTTCCGCCTAGTGCTTCAATGATGCTTTTACTAATTGAAAGCCCTAATCCGGTACCGGAAATCCCAATCTGCCTTCCTGAAACGCCCTGTTGAAATTGCTCGAAAATTTGAGAGAACTCCTCCTCTTTAATCCCTTTGCCTGTGTCTTCTACAGCAATATAAATTTTACAGTCTTCATCGGTAAGTTTCTCTGCTTCAAAACTTAAACGTACATAGCCGATATCTGTAAACTTAATTGCATTCCCAATTAAATTCATCAATACCTGCTTCAGTTTAAATAAGTCCGAAATGAAAATATTTGCCTTAAAGAAATCGGAAACCTGTACATCAAAGCTAAGTTGGGAGGATTCAAACTTCTGAAGGAAGATGAGTTCCAGCTCTTTCGCCAATTTGGGAATGTACACAGGCTGCTCTTCTATAATTAATTTTTTTGCATCTATTTTTGCCTGGTCTAATATGTCATCAATTAGCTGTTTCAAATGTTTATTGGATTCAGCAATGGCTTGTAAATACCTTTTTTGGTTAGCATTTAATTCTGATTGGCTCATTAAATCTGAAAAACCTATAATACTATGAAGCGGAGTCCTGATCTCATGACTCATTTTTGAAAGAAACTCTTCTTTAACTTTTGCCAAATGTTCTGCTCTCTTCTTTTCCTCCTCCAGCTTTCTTCTATACAAACCTGCCCGGGTAATATCTCGCAAAATAAGGAAAATAAATATCGCACTGAGTGCTATACCAATTCCACCAATAATCAGCAGTTCACGCGTGAGCTGTTTAGCCTGAATTCTGGATACATCCTGCTGCCTGATGTTTTTTGCAAGCTCCTCAGTTCTTAACTTCGAAATAATAGAACGAATGATGGCTATAAACTTTTGGTCTTGTTTAATGAGTTCCAACTCCACCTTATTCAGCTTTTGCTGCATATCTATTTCCTCTGCCAACACATCAACTAAAATATTCTTTACAGCAGAAAGAGTAGTGTCAATAAAATAATCGCGGACAATGCTGGTATCAACTGAGTAATCCAGACTGTAATTAATACGATCTTCAATGGTTTTTACAGTATCTAACTTCAGATTCTCCTTTCCAAAAAGCTTACGGAAAAAGCCATTTATGCCTTCATATTCATCAGGTCTGACAACAATTTTTTCTTTTTCAACAGGCTCCACGCTGCTGACCATTCTTTGTTCTCTCTTTAATTCCTTTTCTATGAAAGCAGAGTCTTTCAACTGATTACTTATTCTGTTGAGAGCTTCATTAGTAAATAAAGCAGAGGCTTTCTCTTTTTTAAGGTTAAGAAAGGTGGTAAGGTAATTGTATTTTACATTGATAGTTTGTTGCAAAGAATCTACCCTTTCCTTCTGCAAACTATCATCCGCAAGAATAATTTCAAGTTCTTCTAATATAATTCTTACAGATGAAATTTTATCAAGGTATTGTTTTCTGCTGGCAGTGTCATCAGTTAGGGCGTATGCATTGAAATAATTATCTGCCTCCACAATTTCCTGAAACAACTCATTTATAAGAGCAATTTTTTGATTAGGTTCTGAAATAGTATTAAGCGATTGAACCAGCTTACCATAGTTATCATATCCCCAAAAAAGAACTGATCCTGCGGTTATTATAATGATAATAAGCACTATCCAAAGCTTTGTGAGCGCTGAGGTATTTCTATTTTTTTTTGAAGTATAATCTGACACAGTAATTTTTTCTTTCCGGGATATCAAATGCCTTACAAGTAACGCCAAATACAAAAGAAATAATTCTTTATCAGGAATTATTTCTCTATATCACCATGGCAAATTAAAATTAATCAAATTTATAATATTAATTTAGTACCCCTATTATAATATCGTGTTAACAATAACCAAGTAAAGAATTGAGTCACTGCTTCCTATCTTTCCAGAAACGTCACCCCGGTATAACTCGTTCTCTTCTAATCAGTTGTTTTTGCTTTTTATATCTGCTCAATTTGTCCGATGCCAAAGCCCAGGAAAAAGATAGCACGATAGACGCAAGGTTTATTATTCCTGAACTTTTTATTGGAAGAATTGTACCTAATCACCTGAATTACCCACCTGCTTATCCAAGAATAGGTGCCGGAATTACTTACTACAAGCAGTCCAATAGCAATACCTCTGTTAACCGCTACTTCCGAAATCCTATGATGGGTGTACATGCCAGCTTCCATTATTTAGGTAACGCAAATGTATTCGGGAATGAAATAAGTGTACTCCCTGTTATTGGCTTTCCAATGAATAAAGGGATGTTTCAATTCGGATTAGGCTTTTCTTATTTTACTAAAATGTACAAGGATAATAAGCTCAATGAAGCGGTTGGAAGCCACTTTACCTGGGCTTTTCATAGCTTTTATTACCGCCATTTTTTATTATCCTCCGGCAAAACCCTCAGGATGGGGTTTGGCTTTGTTCATGGTTCAAACGGACACACACAGTTACCTAACTTTGGAATAAATTCAGCTGTAATAAGCATAGGTATTTATAATAAACCAGCAATTTTAAGAGGGATTAAGGATACTACTGATACAAGAAATTTACGTAGGATATCTATCAGTACCAATACAGGCTGGGGGTTTCACGAATTCGGAGGTACTTCAGGCCCTGTGGGTGGAGGAAAAAAGGCTGTTTATAGCTCTTCCCTAACAGCAGGAATAGTATTTAAAAACCAATTCAGATGGTCTGCAGGATTTGGAATAAGACATTATGAACATTTTGCTGATTCAATTGCCAGCAACCCTGAATTACAGGCGCTAAATATTTCCCCTAATAACTATTACTTTATAATGGGTGCTGAGTTTCTTATCCATCATGTTGGGTTATCTTTTGAAGGAGGAATTAATTTATACAAACCTTTCTATGAACATTTTGCAGCAAGATATGAGTCTAAAAACTCCATCAAATATCATTTAAGAGGAATTTTTCAGACTCGATTAGGTATACGCTTATATTTGCTAAACACCTCAAAACAGCCGAGGCATAACTTATACTTGGCGCCATATTTAAATGCTAATTTAAGTAAAGCGGACTTTTCTGAGTTAAGTGTGGGCTACGTTTACAATTTCAGAAAATAAGGTTAATCCCAACCATTGGCTTTTAACTGAGCATCAAACAGCTGTTGGGCAATATCTTCCCTGTCAATTACATATCGCACTCCAATATATTTTAAAGGCTTGTTATGATCGTCCAAAACAGGAGCTATGGTAGCATCTACCCAGTAAACACTACCATCCTTCTTTTTATTTTTAACTATTCCACGGAATACTTTTCCTGCTTTAATAGTCTTCCACATTAACTCAAATAACTTTTTAGGGGTGTCAGGATGGCGGAAAAGACTATGAGGCTTTCCTATCATTTCATCCCGACTGTATTGAGAAACCTCGCATAATTTATCATTAACATAAACTATTCTTCCGCTTAAATCAGCTTCAGATAAAACGGTGCTTTCATTCAGGATATCCTCACGTGCCTTCATTTCCTGTTGCATTGCCTCCATTTCTCTCATATTACGCTCCATTTCATCAGCCTGGGCACTCAATTCTTCCATATTCTGGCGTAATTCCTCCTCCTGTTGTTGTAGCTGCTGGTTCTGCTCTTCCGTTTCACGACTTTTCCGCTGCATTTCTTCCTGAGTGGCCTGAAGCTCCTCCATGTTCTGATGCAATTCCTCTGCCTGAGAACGCATTTGTTCTTCCTGCTCCTGTGAAAGCTCCAACAGATGTTTAGTATTTGCGTTAATTTTATTCAGGCTAAATGAAGTTGCAAGGCTTTCTCCCAGCTTTTTTAAATAGTCCACTTTAAAAGATGGTAATATCTCAAATGATGCTACCTCAATAATACCCTCAATACTTTCGTTATTCATTAAAGGCATAATCACAATATTTCTAGGGCTCGCATCACCCAACCCACTCTTGATACGGACAAAATTTTCAGGTACCTCTGTAAGAAAAATCATATCTTTCTCCAAGAAACACTGTCCAATCAATCCTTCTCCAGGCTTAACTTTATCATTTATTACCTTCCTTCTTCCAAAGGCAAAAGCTCCTTTTAGTTCCATGAAAGTTTCAGAAACATCCTCCTCTTGCTCTACTAAATAGATGGCCCCCTGGTTTGCTCCTAAATACTTTACTACTTCACTAATTACATCTTTACTCAGCTTCTCAGGGTCGCTATGGGCTCGAGTAAGGTTGTTTACTCTACTCAATCCTTCTGTTATCCATGCTCTGTTTTTCTCTTCCTCCTGCGCTTTATGTACTTCTTTTAAATTATCCTTCAGTCTTTCCTCAGATTCCTTCAGTTCCTTATTCTGCTCAGCGTTATTTTCTATCAATTCACGACTCTTTTTCTCCGCCTGAAAACCTATGTACGCTAATAAAAAAACAATAGTGTAAGCTAAAAGTATAGAAATAGCAAAATTAGCTTTATATAAAAAGCCTGATGTAATGAACGAACTATCAATACCACTTGCAAATATGCCCGCCACTTCTCCCAAACTAATAAATACGAGAAAGTTTATAGTTGCTGAAAAAATCAGATATGACTTCTCCCTGATATCGAAAACCAGAAATGGTAAAATCGCAAAAGCAAGACAAATTAAAACCATTACTAAAGGAGGCTGACTCTCAGCACTTGTGAGTGAGGCTGTAAACCAAGCAGCAAGAAAAAGTGGCACATTGGCTGAAAATATTCTCGCCATATATATAGCACCTGTTTTGTTTAAAATCCAAACTAGAAGCATAGCTACTAATCCACCAATTGGAATAAACGTAAGTGCAGGAGCATTTAAAACAGAGATAAATACAAATGGTACTGCTACCAACAGAATAATAAAAAACGCTACAATATTGCTGAGTTTGATTTTATTGTTCACATGCTCAGCAAAAGAAGAGCGAATACCAATATTTTGCAAACGCAATAAAAAGTTCATATATCAGATGATTTAAAAGTGCAAAACAAGAGGGGGAGAAAACCTCAACTGCCTGTGGCTACTGGGCTAAATCTTGTGAGTGCAAAGAAAAAATTTTCTGAGGGTTATAAAAAGCAATTTTAGAATATAAAATTACATTGACTGGATATAAGTTAAACCACTATATCAAATAATTCCTGATTATTTGTACTCTCAACAAAAAATATCATACTGAAGAAGCCATGGTATTCAACGGAAATATTTCCGTAGGTGCAAGTAAACTCACTGTAAAACAAATGATGATCAAACTGATAACTGATCATTTGTTTAAGCTGCTCTTGAGGAATTTGTATTCCCGAATGCATACTTCCATAATCCTTGGCTATCCTTGCAATGTAATCGGACTCCTTTGGTACCAGCCAGACTGCCAGAATGGATAAAATAACTACAAGAATAAAGAGTTTACGGAACATAGTGACAAAACTCCTTTTACACTTAAAAGTTTCACACTTGCAGTAAACAGCTATTTAAACTCTCTGCATTCTCCGGAGTAATTATCTATAAGCAGGTGAGAAAGGTTACCTGAACTGCCATCTCTGTAAATTTCTAAAGCGTAATTACCCTTTGTTAAATTACGAACGAAATCCTGATCCATCATTAATGTATCCAAAGCATACTTATTATTGCCGGACTCGCCATAAGCATAAATATAAGCTGTATTGAGTGAATCATAATTGTACCAGCAAGTATACTGCTTTAGAGAAAACAATTCAACCGTGTCTTTTGTACCTCCTACATCCCAGATGAAAATATCAAAATCTATATTGGTGTTATTATAAACAGTAAAGTTTACTTGATTGGCGTCAATTTCACCACAAAAAACGGAAACACAAAGATCCTTATTATCTTCATCGAACTCTGAACAAGAGACGAAACTTATTAGCAATAGAATGATTAAAATATACTTCATAAAACAAATTCTCAACTGCAAAGACAATCAAAAAAGTAAAAAGGTTGTAAGTGTTGCAATATTTATTGGTAATCTTTTAGAAAAGTATTGTTAAATTAAATTCAAAAGTCTAATTTTGCAGACCAATTTTAAAAACAATTATAATGGAATTGAAAAATTATGAGACGGTATTCATCTTAACTCCCGTTTTATCTGATGCTCAGATGAAGGATGCTGTCGACAAGTTCAGAAAAATCTTAGAAGATAAGAACACTGAAATCATTAATGTTGAGCAGTGGGGCTTAAAAAAATTAGCTTACCCAATTCAACACAAGAGCACTGGTTTCTACAATCTTATCGAATTTAAGGCTACTCCTGAAGTTGTTGCAGCGCTTGAATTAGAGTACAGAAGAGACGAGAAAGTGATGAGATTCTTAACAGTAGCTTTAGATAAGCATGCTGTGGAATACGGAGAAAGACGCAGAAAAGGCGCATTTAATAAAAACAAAGAAAATAAAGAGGAGGTAGCCAAATGACACTTCATAACGAACCGATTAACGCTAAAAAGCAAGATAATCAAAAGAAATATTGTAGATTCAAGAGGTTTGGTATTAAATATATTGATTACAAAGATCCTAACTTCTTATTGAAATTTGTAAACGAGCAAGGTAAATTATTACCAAGCAGAATTACAGGAACAAGTGCTAAGTATCAGAAAAAAGTAGCACAAGCTGTAAAAAGAGCAAGACATATTGCTTTATTGCCATATGTTACTGACTCATTGAAATAAATTAACCCAATAAATTTTATCAGAAAATGGAAGTAATCTTAACACAAGATATAAATGGTTTGGGCTATAAGAATGATACAGTAACAGTAAAGCCCGGATATGGAAGAAATTATTTAATTCCACAGGGTTTCGCAATCATTGCTAATAACTCAAACCAAAAGAAAATAGAAGAAAACATCCGTCAGGCAGCTCACAAAGCTGAAAAAATGAAGAAGGATGCAGAAGAAATAGCTGAGAAAATCGGTGATCTTACGCTAACAATCAAAACTAAGGCTGGTGAAAGCGGTAAAATATTTGGTGCAGTTACTACTGTTCAAATCGCTGAAGGCTTAAAAGAAAAAGGTTTTGACATTGATAGAAAGAAAATTGCTATCGGTGGAGATATTAAAGAATTAGGTGAGTATAAAGCTACAATCGATCTTCATAAAGAAGTTAAAAAAGAAATCTCTCTTTCTGTTGTTGCAGAATAAAAGATTTCGAACAAAAATTGAAAGCCCTGGTAAATTTTTATCAGGGCTTTTTTTATGACTTTAGTTGCTCTCCCACTCTATTCATCCTCCTAAATAGGGCTCTTAAAAGCAACTAAACTTGAGACAAATATCCCTTAAACATGATTAGTCTCCAATAGTTTTTCAGTAAATGCATTTTTTTATTAGAATAAAACTTCAGAACCTGTGCACTAAAAAATCGAATTTTAATTTTTTAGTGGGCTAGTCTCAAGCACCTCCACTACTTCCCTGGCTTCAGTTCGAGGTATAAGTATACATCTTCACTTTGCCGGATTGTATTTTAGGCACCTGAGACTTTTTAAGCAGGCCCTAAATACACTACTTCTTCAACAAATACTCTGATAAACCTAACATTTCAGAGGCTTCTCCGATAAATTTACTATAGCTCATTGCAATTATTGCGATCATACTTTTAAATCATCTTTATGAAGCCCAAGGTTAAATACAAAAAACATACAGGCCCTTTTGATATTATTGGTGATGTTCATGGCTGCATTGAAGAACTCACAGAACTGCTTCACAAACTGGAATACAGTGTAGAAGAGTGTCCGTACGATGAAAAAAACTTTGGTTTCAAAGTGACTCATTCGAGAGGCCGGAAACTTATTTTCGTAGGGGATCTTGTTAACAAAGGCCCTGATTCACTACATGTACTCAAGTTGGCTATGAGCATGGTTAATCAGGAAATAGCTTTTAGCGTAAAAGGTAACCATGAAGTGAAGCTGGAAAACATGCTCAACGGAGAAAGCATTAAAAAAGGAAGTAGTATTGAAAAAACAGCTAAACAATTAAAAAAGGAAACAAGATCATTCAGAACAATCTTGGTCAACTTTATCAATGGTTTACCTGCTCACAGCGTATTTGATGAGGGAAAGTTAGCTGTAGTTCATGCCGGCATCAAAAAGAAAATGCTGGGAAAGAAATCTGTAATTGTAGAAGAGTTTTGCATTAATGGAGAACCAAAGGACGACCTCGACAAAACTAAAGTACCTGTTCGTTTTCCATGGGCAAAAAAATATTCCGGCAAAGCCATGGTTGTATATGGCCATACACCTGTTGCGGAAACCGACTGGATTAATAATACAATTAATATTGATACCGGTTGTGCCTACGGTGGCTTCCTTACAGCACTTCGCTACCCTGAAAAAGAACTAGTATCGGTAAAAGCGCTTAAAACTTACGCTGAAGTACCCAATGTACTCCAAATCAGCAGGAAGAACACTTAATAATTAATCCCTATCATTTTAGTATATACTAACACTCTTACCTTACAAAAATTCTATATTCTCTAATTGAATTATAGCATTCTGATTCTACAAGCAGCAGATAATAATCAGAAAATAAAAAAATCAGGAACAATATTTGCCTAACAATCGTTAGTTTGGTACATTTAACAAATGATTACAAAGAATAAACTGAATAGAAAGCAGCAAATAATTGAGAAAGCTACTCAGTTGTTTCAAAAACAAGGATATGCTGCTACTTCCATGAGGGATTTGGCAAGCTTTATAGGAATTGAGGCTGCCAGTTTATATTCTCATATAAAATCGAAGGAAGAGATTTTACAAATAATTTGCTTTCAGTTAGCAGAAGATTTTTTCAATTCTTTGCAATCGATAGAATTGGAACACGGTGGTGCTGACGAAAAACTTCAGAAAGCAGTCGTTTCCCATGTAGAGGTTTTAACGAAAGATCCTGCTGCAAGTGCAGTGTTCTTTTCAGAATGGAGACATTTAAGTGAACCTTACCTCACAGATTTTCTCGAGATGAGAGATCAGTATGAAGGCAGATTCATTCAAATATTGATTGATGGTAATGAGTCAGGTATATTTAAAACCTTAGACGCTAAATTTACAGTATTAGCACTACTCTCTTCCATCAACTGGATGCCTGCCTGGTATAAGCCCGGAGGCAAATTAAGTCCGAAAGATATTGCTGGAAATGTTACAGATGTTTTTATCAACGGATTGAGAGTAAGATAATTTTTAACCTAAAATAAATTTATTATGTACGGTGGTGGACAAGTATTTGAACCTTCTTCAACAAACAATGAATTGCTGAAAGATGAGGATCCGAAAAAATTAGCTGAGTTTGAAGCCAGAATAGCCAGAGGCGAGAAAATAGAGCCTAAAGACTGGATGCCTAAGCTCTACAGGAAGCAATTGATTCGCATGATAGAGCAGCACGCTCATTCAGAAATTATTGGCTCTTTACCCGAAGGCACCTGGATTACCCGCGCTCCGGGTTTCAAGAGAAAGCTTGCCTTAATGGCAAAAGTACAGGATGAGGTAGGTCATGCTCAGCTACTTTATGGAGCTGCTGAAACACTTGGTAAATCCAGAGAGCAGATGATTGAGGATTTAATTACCGGAAAATCAAAATATTCCAACATCTTCAACTACCCTACCTTTACCTGGGCTGATTCATGTTTTATTTCATGGTTAGTAGATGCGGGAGCTATCGTTAATCAATTAGCAAATGCCAGAGGTAGTTATGGCCCTTATTGCAGAGCACTGGATAGAATCTGTGCCGAAGAGTCTTTCCATCTAAAATATGGTCATCATTGTGTAATACATCTTGCTACAGGCACACCGAAACAACGCCAAATGATGCAGGAAGCTGTAAACAGGTGGTGGGCACCTATGATGCATTTCTTTGGACCTTCAGATAAAATTTCAACACACACTGAAATACTCACTAAGTGGAAAGTAAAAATGGCCACCAATGACGAATGTCGTCAGCAATTCCTTGACATGTATGTTCCTAAAATTTGGGAACTAGGCCTAACAATTCCTGATGAGAATTTAAAGAAAAATGAGGAAACAGGAGAATGGGAATTTACTGAACCAGATTGGGAAGAATTTAAAAGGGTTATTAATGGTGATGGACCTTGCAATAAGGAACGTTTAGCGGTACGAAGAACTGCTGAAGAACGCGGTGCATGGGTAAGAAGAGCCTTAGCTGCTAAGACAAAAGGTGACAAATACGTTGCTCCGATGGCTTAATCATATAGGAAAAAGTTATTAGTAATTGGGCATTAGGAGAAATCCTGTGAACATTCACCTTTGACTAGTAACTATATACCATTCACTAATTAACTAATTACCATTCACTAATTACCATTAACTAATTCACTAATTACCATTAACTAATTACTAATATATGTCTGATTTTTTAAAATCTTTGGATCCACGGATCAACAGGCTTTCGATTCCGGCAGAGTTTGGTAGCTCTTTCCCGGAAAAGGATGAAAAAGACCAGTTTATTACCTACGAAGTTTTCGTTCAGCCTAAAGAAAATAAAGCCATGCAGCACGAGGGCATAGTACATGCTCCTACTGAAGAGATGGCCTTCCTTTTTGCTAAAGAACAGTTTAGCAGAAGAGGTATGAGTTGCGTGGGAATTTGGGTAATCAAAACAACAGCTATTCAGGTATCTCCTATCACTGAAAATGGTGAAGATATCTATGATTATATCAATAAAGAAATTATGGAGGGTGCCGAAGAGAATGGGCTTTCGACTTACCAGGTTTTTCAATTGGCTAAGAGAGGTAAACAGCATAGTTTGAGTGGTTCAGTAGAAGCAAATTCCTTTGAAGAAGCGTTATGGAATGCCAAGAATACTTTTGCAGATGACAAACCAGCATTGAATTTATGGATTGTTAAAGAAGAGGACATTCTAAAGATTGAAGGTGATGAATTTGCAGATATTTGGAATACTCTTCCCGATAAAAAATATCGTGATGCAATGGATTACAAAGCCACGGAGAAAATTAAAAAGTTTAAAGAAGAACAACAAAAAGCTTAAGACATGACTGAAGAAGCCTTAAAAGATCTTTTATATAAAATTGCTGATGACCAATTGATTCTTGGTCACAGAAACTCGGAATGGACCGGCATGGGACCACTTTTAGAAGAAGATATTGCCTTTTCCTCTATGGCACAAGACAAGGTAGGTCAAAGCCTGGCTTTTTATAATCTGCTACATCAGTTAGGAGAGCAAGATCCTGATACTGTTGCCTTCACCCGAAATGCAGAACAGTTTCATAATTGCCAATTAGTTGAGTTACCTTCCGGTGAATATGATTTCAGTTTAATAAGGCACTTCTTATTTGATCATGCAGAATTCATCCGCTTCCAAATGCTGGCAGAATGCCCTATTGAAGAAGTGGCACAGGTAGCCAAAAAGCTGAAAGGAGAAGTAAAATACCATGTTATGCACGCCAATACGTGGGTAAAACAATTATCTAATGCCAACGAAGAGGCACATAGTAAAATGCAATCTGCTTTAGATTATGCGCTACCTTACGCTCTGGGAATTTTCGAGCCTTCAAAATATGAAAACGACTTTATTGAAGCTGGGATCTATGCTGGTGAGAAAGCTATTGAAACACAATGGAAAGAAAACATTCACATGGTGCTGGAAGAAGCAGGCCTCAAGTTACCTGATTGGGACACATTAAAACCAGTTTATGGTGGTAGATATGGAAAGCATACTGAATACCTACAGCCACTCTTAAGTGAAATGAGTGAAGTATTTAATGAGGACCCTACTGCGGATTGGTGATTAAGTCTTTTTGATTTGTTTCGTGAGACACGAACCTAGGCTCAGTATAAATATAAAATATTATACGTTATTGCAAGCAATGAATTACACAAAAGAAGACATATTATCTTTCTTGAAAGAAGTAAAAGATCCTGAAATACCAGTGATTTCATTGGTAGATTTAGGCGTAATTACTGGCATTGAAGTAAAAGGTGAGCATGTTACTGTCAATATGACTCCAACCTTCATAGGGTGCCCTGCTATGGACTATATGAAATCTGATGTGACTGAAGTATTGAATAAACATGGAATCACCAATCATGCAGTCAACCTTAATTTAAAAACCACCTGGAGTTCTGATTTAATTTCCTCTGAAGGTAAACAGGCATTGAAGAAGTTCGGGTTAGCCCCTCCTCCGGTTCATAATAACATTATCGAGGATTTAGACATTATTGAACATGCAGAATGTCCAAATTGTGATAGCACTAATACTACTTTAAAATCACCTTTCGGCCCTACCCTATGCCGTTCCTTGCATCATTGCAATAATTGTGGTGAAGCCTTTGAAAGTTTTAAGCCGATATAGGTTGGTAGGTTTTTGAAGTTTAACTATAGAGTTTTGCATTTCCAACAAACATCAACATCATTTGAATCAACGCTTTCACCTACTTTTCTCTAAATATTGTGCTGAAAGTTTATTAGTTATAAATTCTATGATTGAGTTAGCATAAGCCTAGTGCTTTCGCTTCTTTATTACTTCCCTTACATCATCAAAACATCAATCAAACTATTAGGAATTTCAAAACCACAGAAGAAAACACCCACACCAAATACCTTCTCCTTCACACTGGTATTCTGAAGCGCTAATGGCAGGGAGGTTACATTTACCATAGCATAGAAAATGGCAAATGCTGCAAGCAATATTAACATCACTGAATGGCTTGAAACTGTAAAAACACCTACGGTACTAATTGCTGCAAATAGAAGCCCTGTAAGCAATATTTTAATAATATTCTTCTTAGAGACCCACCTACTTATGATAATTGAAAAAACTGCTGTAAGAACCAATACTAATGAAGATATCCATTGACCGCTAATACCTATTGTAGATTTCAGGATATCAAGGTAATTAGGAAAAACTTCAATTATTATTCCTGAAAACAGGCCCATTCCAATGCCAAGAAAAACAATTTTACCCATTTTTGATTTAGGTTTTTCCTCATCTGGTCTCACCTCCTGCTCTCCTGCCATTGTATGCAGGGAGCTTTTTCTTAATAAATAACCCGAGATAGAAACTATTACTCCGCCAACAGCAAAAGTTGCTGCTCCTCCCAGAAAATCAATGATATCAACAATTACCGGTTCCAAAGAATATAATAAATCTGAAACAATGGTAAGTGCTGCAACAGTAATTGGAAGTTGTGCTGAAGGCGAGAATAACTCAATGGTGGATATAGCGGGACTTGTAAACAAACTCATTGCGAATAACCATAAAATGACTAAAACAGGTAAAGCGTATAGCACAAAAGACTGTGGTGGATTAACAATTAAAGTAAATGCCACAGTCATAAATATCATGGCAGCAAAACTAACACCTAAAGTAACTATCCTCAGGCGGTTGCCTAACCTATCTCTGTACTTATCTCCCAAATAACCCGCAAGTGGAGGAGTTAAAATCAAAATGACTGCCTTTCCCCAGGTAAGAGCAGGGGCAAATCCTTTCATGTCAAATGTTTCCAGCAGGGCAGGTTGATATCGGTGATAAGCTATCCAGCCAATAATAACTGAAGCATAAAGTGCTAATAAACTAAATATTTGCTGCCACTTAATAGCTGTATTTCGGGTTTGAGCTTGTACCATAATCCATATAGGGTTTAATCAGCTTAAACTACGATTAACACTTCATATCCGGATTTCATTTTTGAGCTATTCTTTTATTATTTCAAGTTTTTTTCTACAAATCTGATCTTTTCAGCTACTAACCTCATTAAAAACCGGATAAACAAAAAAAAGCATACCCCTGAAAATCAGAAGTATGCTTTAGCAAAATCTATTAAATTTTATAATTATTCGAAATTATTCTTCAAAAGTAACTTTAAGGTGTTTTTCTCTGTCAAAGCTATTATTACCCTCTTCTACATCAGCCGTTCCATTATCCTTATCAATAACCATACTTTGAATATCAGCTGCACTTCCTTCAATTTCAAAAGTATAGGTCGGATACACCCATGGCCAATCATTTAACACTTTAACATTCTTGCTATCTGAAAATTTCTTTTCTCCTCTCATAATACGCAAAGGTATATAGTACAATTTTGTGCTCCCGTCTTTAAAATTCACAGTTACTTCAACGGGCATTGGCATTTTACCAATTTTCTCTAAAGTTACTACTGTTTTACCATCTGACTCAAGCACAGATTTAATACCGTAATCAATAGTTTTAGTAGTATACACCCAGTATTCCTTATACCAATCCAGCTCCAGTCCGGACTCCTTTTCCATAATTCTAATGAAATCGTTAGGATTAGGGTGCTTAAATTTCCACTCGTTAAAATACCTGCGCATGCCTTTATAAAAAACATCTTCGCCTACTATGTATCTCAATTGCCCTAGAAAAGTAGCTCCTTTTGAATAAGCTGCTCTCCCATAAGCAAAATTAGTGTGGTAATGATCCGCGTGAGTACTCATTGGCTCTTCATATTCACTTTTTGCTAATGAAAGGTATCCTCTGTAGTTTCCTGCCTGAGGATTTTGCTCTCCTTGCTCCATAATAACATTCATAGTTTCAGAAGAAGCAAACGAAGTAAACCCTTCATCCATCCATTCATATAATGACTCATTGGTGGCTAAGACACCTTGGTACCAACTGTGAAACATTTCATGTACAGTAACACCTACAAGGCTTGGTAAACTTCTTTCACCCGTTATTAAAGTGGACATAGGGTATTCCATGCCCCCATCTCCCCCCTGAATTACAGAGAATTGTTCATAAGGATATTTACCAAAAGTTTTATTGGCATATTCAAAAGCTTTAACTGTATAGCCTTTCAGCTTCTCCCAATTTTCAGCTGTTTTTTCGTTTTTCTGATATAAGAAATGTAAAGTAGGTCCATTAGGTACTTGAGCTGTTTCATGTGTAAAATCCGGATCTGCAGCCCACATAAAATCAATTACTTTAGGTGCTTTAAAATGCCAGGTTTGCTTTCCATCTTTTCCTTTAGCTGGTTTAACCCCTGCTTTTTGGTAACCATGTCCCACTTCATTAGGATTTTGCACATAACCTGTTCCACCTAGTATATAGTCTTTATCAATCGTAATCTTCACATCAAAATCTCCCCAGACACCATGGAATTCACGCCCGATGTAAGGATTAGAATGCCAACCCTGGTAGTCATATTCAGCCATTTTAGGATACCATTGCGCCATTGAATAAGCTATTCCTTCTTCGTTATCACGACCAGACCTTCTTATTTGAACAGGAACCTGTCCTTCAAATTCCATTGTAAAATCTACAGTGGAGTTCGGCATAATAGGTTTTGAAAGTTCCACTTCCAAAATAGTTCCTACAACCTCATATTTTACGTTTTTCCCATCTTGCTTCAATGTTTTAATTTTTTGATAGCCAATTTCACCTGTAGAAAGCTCTGCAATTCTTCCGCCCACTCTTCTATCAGCATCCATGATGGTTCTTGACCTCACATCCATCATACTGTTAGGTTGGAAAGCATTGAAATACAAATGATAAAATACTTTTTTAAGCGTATCAGGAGAGTTATTTGTATACTTTACTTTTTGCTTACCAGTAAATTGATGGTTTTCTACATTCATGTCAATTTCCATCTCATACTTAATAGCTTGTTGCCATCTATCCGTTTGGGCTGTAGAAGCAAAAGCTGCCATATAGCCCAGCAGAGTAATCATTGCAATTTTTATTTTCATAATTATAATTTTAGGAATCTTTAAAACTTAAAAATGAACAAATCCATTCAATTAGCCAATTAAATTTATGTAAGAGTCCGATTTTCTCGGATGAGCAGATTAAAAGCTGTTCTTTTAGAAGAATAATTCGTACTTATTAATGAATGTTCATTAATATGGATATATAATGGTATAATTATTAAACTCAGCCATTGTTTAGGCTATTATTTATATCTATTTTTCTAACTTTGTTCAAGTTAACAGGAAATACTATGTTAGATTACAATACCCAACGCCCTGATATGAAATTAAAAGAATATGGACGAAATGTTCAGATGCTGGTAAAGCACCTTCGCACTGTAGAGGATAAGGACACCCGAACACAGATGGCCTACACTGTTGTGGATCTCATTAAACAGCTGAGCAACGGTCCGAAGGATGCAAATCAGGAAAACATGCAAAAATATTGGGATGATTTATTTATAATGTCTGATTTTGACCTTGACGTAGAAAGCCCCTACCCAATGCCTGCTAAAGAAATATTGGGGAGAAAGCCTGCAAGGGTTAAGTATGTTACCAATGAAGTAAAGTTTAAGCATTACGGAAGAAATGTAGAGCTTTTAGTAGAAAAAGCTATTGCGTTGGAAGATGGAGAAGAGAAAAACGCTGCTATTTTATATATAGGAAGACTCATGAAAACCTTTTATAGCACCTGGAATCGTGATAATGTAACAGAGGAAGCAGTAGCAGACAATATTAAGCAGCTTTCAGGAGGTCAGTTAAGTGTGGATATTCAGGAAGTAAAAGATAATAACGCTTTTGATCTTATATATAAAGATACCTCCAGGCCATCATCAAGGCCCAGCAACAACCATAAGGGTAAAAAACAGAATTACAAAAAAAGAAGAAATTAATCAATGGCGTCATTCAAAATTACCGGGGGAGTAAAACTTTCCGGTGAAATTACTCCACAGGGTGCAAAAAATGAGGCTTTACAAATTTTATGCGCTGTTTTATTAACACCTGAAACGGTAACAATTCATAAAGTTCCTAACATTGTTGATGTAGTAAAGCTTATTGATTTATTAAGCGATTTAGGGGTAGAGGTAACTCAAATAGGTGAAGAGTCTTATGAGTTTAAAGCTCAAAACATCAATCTTGATTTTTTTGGCACAGAGGCTTATACCAAAAAAGCTGCTTCTTTACGGGGATCAATTATGCTTTTAGGTCCTTTGCTCTCCCGCTTTGGCAAAGCAATGATTCCTAAACCAGGCGGAGATAAAATTGGGAGAAGAAGATTGGACACTCATTTTATAGGTTTTGAGAAATTGGGTGCTAAATTTCTTTTTGATAGCAAAAGCAGCTACTATCACATTGATGCCTCCTCTTTAAAGGGAGCTTATATACATTTAGATGAGGCCTCAGTAACCGGTACAGCCAACGTGGTAATGGCGGCTTGCATGGCCGAAGGCAAAACCACTATTTATAATGCAGCTTGCGAGCCTTACCTACAACAGCTATGCAAAATGCTAAACCGAATGGGAGCCAAAATTACGGGTATAGGCTCTAACTTGCTTTACATTGAAGGGGTTGAAAAACTTAAAGGAACAGAGCACACTATGCTTCCTGATATGATTGAGATCGGAAGTTTTATTGGTCTGGCAGCAATGACTCAATCAGAAATTACGATCAAAAATGTTGGTTTAGAACATTTAGGAATTATTCCTGATACTTTTAAGAGGTTAGGGATTAAGATGGAATTTAGAGGTGATGATATATTTATTCCTGCGCAAACCAACTATCAGATAGAAACTTTTATTGATGGCTCAATTATGACCATAGCCGATGCTATCTGGCCTGGTTTCACACCTGATCTGTTAAGTATTGTTTTAGTGGTAGCTACACAGGCAAAAGGAACCGTGTTGGTGCATCAAAAAATGTTTGAGAGCAGGTTATTCTTTGTGGATAAACTTATTGATATGGGTGCACAGATTATATTGTGTGATCCACACCGAGCCACAGTTATTGGACTGAACAGACAAATTAATCTCAGGGGTATTTCTATGACCTCTCCGGACATTAGAGCAGGTGTTTCCTTATTAATTGCAGCACTTTCCGCTGATGGAGAGAGTACAATTCATAATGTAGAGCAGATTGACAGAGGTTATCAGAATATTGACACAAGATTGAAAGCTTTAGGGGCAAAGATTGAGCGAATAGATTAACCTTATCTATCTCAATTATCTCTTTATCGTATTAGGAGCTATACAAAAACTATAGCTCCTTTTTTATTTCATCAATTATAACACCTTAACTTTCTATCACTTCAAAATATTCCTTGAAGGCACATTGTAAATTCACTTTTTTAGTTTTTACTTGCGCATATGGTTTTAAATTACATCTGGATTGCCTTTTTCTTAATCGCTTTTGCATTTGCATTATTTCAGTGGATTTTCATGGGAAATATGGAAATATTCCCTGCACTTACACAGGCTACGTTTGACATGGCTAAAACTGGTTTCGAAATTTCACTCGGACTAACGGGAGTAATGACATTGTGGCTCGGCATTATGAAAATAGGTGAAAAAGGAGGAATGGTAGCTGCTTTATCCCGAATTACTTCTCCCCTATTTTCCAGATTATTTCCGGAAGTCCCTAAAGAGCATCCTGCCATGGGGGCAATGCTTATGAATATTTCAGCTAATATGTTGGGGCTTGATAACGCTGCTACTCCATTAGGCATAAAAGCAATGCACAGTTTGCAAGAATTAAACCCTGATAAAGATACGGCAAGCAATGCCCAAATCATGTTTTTGGTTCTTAATACCTCCGGATTAACTATTATTCCAATTAGCATCATGGTTTATCGTGCGCAATTAGGGGCCGCAGATCCATCAGATATCTTCATACCCATTCTATTGACTACTTTTTTCTCTACCCTGGCCGGTTTACTTGCTGTAGGTATAGTTCAGCGAATTAACTTTTTTAACAGGCAGATTTTACTTTCTTTAGGAACAGTTAGTTTGATGATTGCCGGAGTTATATGGTTTTTCACAAGTTTAAGCCAGGCAGAAATAGGCCCAATATCCTCAGCAATTGCCAATTTTATCATCTTTGCCATCATTATAGCCTTTATTATTATGGCACTCAGAAAGAAGGTGAATGTATATGAATCGTTTATAGAAGGAGCGAAAGAAGGCTTTAAATATGCTATTACCATCATTCCTTACCTGGTCGCTATTTTAATAGCAATTGGTGTATTCAGAGCCTCCGGAGCTATGGAAGTAGTGAAAAGCGGTTTGGAAAGTTTTTTCACCCTATTAGATATCAATACAGATTTTGTACCGTCTATTCCTACTGCTCTAATGAAACCTTTGAGTGGCAGTGGTGCCAGAGGTATGATGGTTGATGTGATGGAGACTTATGGTGCAGACTCTTTTGTAGGAAGAACAGTAAGTGTACTTCAGGGTTCTACTGAAACTACTTTTTACGTATTAGCTGTATATTTTGGTGCTGTCAATGTAAGAAATACTCGTTATGCCGTAAGTTGCGGCTTACTAGCTGATTTGGTAGGAATTATTGCTGCTATTATCATAAGCTACATGTTTTTTCATTAAAAAGCCTTTGTTTCTTTATTTAATCAAAGTTGATTATTACAAAGGTCATCCAAATTACATAACGAAAAAAGCAGCAGAAATTACTCTCTACTGCTTCTTTCAATCTATTAATTTTGTAAAACTACTTACTTTTACGCTTATCGTATATTTTCTTAGCTCCGAAAGCAGCTCCTGCAGCAATCAGGTATTCAATACCAGTAATGGGTACAGGATTATCAGGATCACCACCAGGAGGTCCTGGCTGAGCACTCAATAGTTCAGCTACACAAACTAAAGCGACTATCAGTACTATTCTAAAAAAACTTTTTTGCATCCTCTAATTTATCTTTTAATAATGGTGTACGTGGTGTAACCCTTATTAGGTACGTTAATTCTCAAATAATAAGTTCCCTGTCTAAGGTGTCCCATACTAACGTTAGCATTTGCCTCTTCGGTTTTAATATGCTCAACAAATTTACCCTCTAAGGTAAATATACTTAATTCAAGACTCTTAAAATTACTTTCAATATTTAAATAATCCAAGATAGGATTCGGATATAATTTTATTTGCTGCTTTAAAGTCTTTTGTGAAGCAGTTATCTGGTCAATATACAAGTAAGCATCACTTATTTTTTCGCAATTTCCCTGAGTTACTAAAACTTCATAGCTTCCTTCCTTATGGGGCTCTATCGTAGCACTAACCTCATCATCCAGGATTTCTCCATTCAAGAACCATTGATAAGAGTCACCTTCAACTGTGCTTTCCAGAATATTTAAGTGGGCACTTATTTCAGGCTTTTGCATATCGGTAACAAATATAGTAAATTCAGTTGGTGAAGGAATACAACCACCTTCAGAAACTCCACTTATTCTATATGAGGTCTCAGATATAGGAGAAATATTAAAAATACCTGTAGAATTCTCGCTTACCAATGAATCTCCTTTGTACAAATGGTAATTTAAAATGCTTGAGGATGAGAAAGCATTAACCTCCACAGACTCCCCTGGACAAATTGATTGATCTTTTATATCAGCTAATGAAGCTGGATTCATAAGAGTAATAATAGCAGATGATTCCAATTCAAATGTTCCACAACTTTGCGTGGTAGCGGAAATAAACACCTCGTTTGTACCATTGTTTAAGTGAGATGAAGGTATTTCAGTACTTATCTGATTTCCATTACCCATTACTTCAGCCACAACATTTCCATTTAAGATAAAGTTGTAAGCTATCCCACTCTCAGAATCGATAGTAACTGTTGCAGAAGATTTACCACACACCTGGCTACCAATTACAGCAATACTTCGATCTACAGAAGATATCAATTCTGCCTGAAACGAACCTACTACAGAAGAATCACATTGTCCAACTTTTCCATATACATTGAAATTAGAAGGCTCATACGTAAGTAATGAATGCGGTATAGAAAAGGAAGTTTGACTTTTTCCTTCTATTGATGATACCAAAGTATTCTCGTTGTAAATAGAATATGTAAATGAAGGGTTTAAATCAGTTAAAGTATAGATGGCATCTTCTCCTTCGCAGGTACTGAGAGCATCTAAACTTCCTAAGGAAGGAGCAGCTCTGTTATTCAATATCATACTAAATCTTTCAGGGTTTTTGGAAAGTCGATCACTGTTTACCTGAAAGGAATAGGAATCATTACTACTTAAATGTATGATATTGCCTGTAAAATTATCAATTATATCTACTGAATAATACTTGGTTAAATTACTAACTCCTTCAAATGATAATGTGAAATTACCTGTCCTACTAACTGATTCCATGATGAATGGTATAGTAACAGAACAATTAGAATTACTCAACTTGGGAATACTGTTTATTTTTAAATTTAAGTTATCCTCAGATCTTGATGAGAAGGTATATTTATTATTCGTATTCAATTTCCTAACAGCGTCAACTTCAGGATCGTAAGAAAAAGTTGCGTTATCTCTTAATGCAAAAACTACTTCATCAGAAAATGTGGAACTTACTAATTTAACCCTAAATGTTTCTAAAGGGTTAGTTCCACGGAAATAAACCGGAGATTGATCTACACTTTTAACTTCTTCAACAGTTGATAAGGAAGGTGAAGCTGCTGAAGTTCTTACCCAGAATGCCTGACCTGAAGCTATATATTGAGAACCACCATTAGCCCCTACCCCTGCAATATATGTTGCAAAACCACCTGATTCCGCAATTGGAACATGAACTTCGTCAAAAACATTCACTTTAGTCCATCCTAAAGCATCCCAATCAATTGGTGCAGCATAAGGATTAGCTACTAAATTCCATGATTCAGCAGGTACACCTGAAAAGTCAACTGGTAGTGAGGCCGCCTGTTGTTTCAGAGTTCCCTTAACAGATCCTATAATATTTGAAGTACTATTTCTTAAAAATGGTGTATATCCCCTACCATTTTCAATAGGGTTAGAAGCTGCCGTACCGCTGGAAGGATAATCAACATACTCGCTATTGGCAGCATCATAGTAAAACAAAGAAGGATTGGATGAATTTATTGTTTTCCCATCGTATGTGCCGGTTGAAGGATCATCAAAATTTCCTGATATAGGTATTTCCTCCTGCCAGTCAGCCACAGTAGCATCAGTTATTGGTGAACCGAGATAACGGTAATATCTACCCACATTGAAGTATCTCTCAACTGTAATATCCCCTGTAACAGACGAGCTTGAAGGGATTATACCAACATAAGCCGCTTCAGTTGAAGAAGTAGATTGTAAAATCAAATTTCCTGAACCGGATCCATCCACATCAAAAATTGTATTTGCTCCAATAGTTACCCCATTAATTAAAGAAACAGCCGTATTATTGTTGTTGATTGTACCGCCTCTTACATTTAAGTTAAAAAGATCGAGTGCACTTGATCCCCCTATAGATCTGGTACCACTGCCTGTCATATCAACGGTACCGTTGCCATTATTAAATATACCATTATTTACAAAATTACCTGATACAAAAAGAGTATTAGGAGAATTTAAAGTACCAGTTATTTCTATTGAATGAAAATTTGGAGATGTTCCACTTATAGATGTTGTACCTCCAAAAATTACTCTACCTTCATTCGCATTAAAACTTCCTGAATTACTGATATTACCTATAACTGTTAAATCCTGTGAAGCGGATGCTGTTAGACTGTTAGTAATATCAATATTATTAAATGTTACAGGCTGACTTCCAGAAATGGTAGTATTCCCTCCAAAAGTAACCGTTCCGGAACTACTATTTAAAACACCATCATTAACTAGATCACCATTAACATTAAAATTAGCCATTGGATTTAGAGTACCCGTAACAGAAATATCACCAAAAGTTGGTGTTGTAGTACCTGTAATATTAGTTAAACCACTAAAGGTAAATGTAGCATCTTGCAGGGCTGAATTGGAATTACTTATAAAATCACCTTTAAGATCTATGCTTTGAGTCCCGGCATCTAGCTGACCATTCACTAATTCCAGTCTGCCATTGATTGTTGAATTAGATGCCAAAGTTACAATTCCAGTGTTTCTCTTGATTAAGTTGTTTAAAGCAGTACTAACCACTGGGAGTTCAGGCCCTGTATTAATATTTACTACATTACTATATACCACATCATAAGATCCTATTGCGTTTAATTGATCTGTTAATTGCCCTGTTCCTTTTCTTTCAACATATCCCCCATCATTTATAGAAATAGTTCCTTCATTTGTAAACGTACCAGAAAATAGATTCAAAGAATCTATAGCAAAATCAGAAAGACCTGTAGAAAAATTTGAAGAAGCTCTGTCTAGTGTAAGTTTCTGTAAATCACCTGTCAGAGATACTGCTGTTGGTAAAGTACCTGCTCCATTTATTACTAATGAGGATTGGCCATCTGAGATCAGGGAACCATTACTTTGAACAAAATCACCATTAATTGTAAAAGAATTTCCATTTAATGTAAGATCTCCGACAGTTTGTTCAAAAGTTCCTACAACTGTTAAAGGGCCTCCCAAAGTTACATTACCGGATGATGTTCTGTTAAGAGTAAAATTGTTAAGTTCTGTGGTTCCTATAAAGCCAAGAACCCCAAAATTTCCGGTACCTCCTATTACGAGGTTAGACGTTGAGCCGCCAGACAACCCTCCATTCGAGGTACTTACCGTACCATTCAATGTTAAGGTGTTTGCACCAATATTAAATGAACCTTCTATCAAATTAAGTGACCTACCAGCTCCAATAGTTAGATTATTACTCATGCTTGCACCTAGTAAATTATTGATTTCTAAATTAAAGCCTGAGGCAGGTAATCCATTCCCTATATTTTGTGCTGAAGTACCATTATAAATAAATGTTACCGGTATTCCATAAGTTCTGGTTCCTGATACTTTGATATTACCTGAAGTAGTTCCGGTAGAAATCCCTTCCTCTGATGAGATACCAAGAATAACATTATCATTAACAACTAAATCACCAGAACCACTTAATGCTCCAGATATTATATCGTAAGTAGAATTGGGGCCGAATGAATAATCAATTTCGATATTAGCCTCATTCGTAAAATCAATTGTACCTGAACCATTAAAATTTAATTGAGCTAACCCTTCTCCTGTCTTTAAAATATCACCTCCATTGCATATGAAGTTTCCTGACAAATTAATAATTCCCTCACCATTAGGAGAACCACCAAATTCGGATGCATCGATATCTAAAGCACCTCCATTAATATTTAAGTCTCCCGTTATATTAACTGTAGTATTAGCTATATAAGCCATTCCTAGTGCAGCATCATCATTAAGCACTAAATTACGGCCTATATTTATTGTTATAGTTCCTTCATAATCAAAATCGACCAGGCTAGCATTGTTAATAATTAAATCTCTTCCAATTGAATACGATGATGATGATGATGATGAAAAAAGAAGATAGGTACTTCCTGTATTTTCTATAATAAAATCATTATCTGCAATAGGTTGGAAATTTAAATCAATAAAATTAGCTGTTGAAGCCGGGGTGTCCCAAACAAAATTATAAAAATTTTGGTTTAAGCCATTTGGTGCATTTGTATTGGTTGTATTTCCGGAAACTAATAAAGTGCTACCTGTTTCCCAGGTTGCAGTGGGGATTGTGCCTTGAGTAGAAGTACTATTTAAATTAAGTGTACCTCCGCTTTTAATTAGTAGATTTAAATTAGTATTCGAAACAGAAGTATTATCATCAAGTCTCAAATTTCCATATACATTTACTAACCCTCTAGGTGTTCCAAATCTACCACCAGTAGCAGGAGTAATAACTAAATCATTTCCTGGCCCATCATTTAATAGAAGTGATCCATTACTTGAAATATTTAAGGTTGCGGAAGATAAAACTGATATTTGATCAGCAGTAATAGCAACTCCGGACTGTATAGAAACTATATGACCGCTTCTAATTGAAATCTCTCCATCTGCACTACTAGGAACGTTCGCACTATTACTCCATGCTCCCCCTTGAAATTCCTCCCATGTATCACTGTCATTCCAGTTTCCTGATTGGCGAGAGCGAAAATCCCCATTTACTTGAGCATAACTACTCAATCCAAATAAGCAAAAAAATACAAATACCAGTATATGTTGTTTCATACTTCAACTTTTCTTCTTTCAAACTATAAGTAAATCACCTATTCTTAAGGCAAATTTAATGGGTAAAATTACTAACTATAATTTCTATATTGCTGATAATAACCTATTAAATATTACATTTCAGCGAATAATATTAAATTTTTAAGAAATATCACTGTCTAAGTTCAGGAATTACGAAATTAAAGTATTGATGGATTTTGAAAAAATTTTGGTACTCAAAAGATCTTTAAGAAAATCTAAATTAATTAGGAACCCTGTAATTCAAGCTAAAACATATCTAATTGTTTTAAAAACTTTAAATTGACGAAATTTTTAGAGTAATTAAAAAAACAAACTGCCGCTTATGAATGAACATATTAATCCAGTGATATTTGTTATGGGCGTTTCTGGTTCAGGTAAATCCACTATTGGGAAATTACTTTCACTTAAACTATCACTACCCTATTTTGAAGGTGATGAATATCATTCTCCAGAAAATATCGCAAAAATGTCTGCTGCCCAGCCATTAACAGATATAGATAGGCAAGTCTGGTTAGAAAGCCTTAACCAACTGGCAATCAACCAAGGAAAAAATAAAGGGTGTATTATTGGATGTTCGGCATTAAAGGAGAAATATAGAAAGACACTGGCAAAAGGGGTCTCTCAGCCTGTCTACTTTGTTTTTCTTGAGGGTAACTTTGAAATTATCTCTCAAAGATTGCAAAACAGAAAAGGGCACTTCATGCCTCCGGCTTTGTTACAATCTCAGTTTGAAGCCTTGCAAATTCCCGAAAATGCAATAAAAATAAATATACTAGATCCTCCTGAGCAAATTGTAAATAATATCATACAAAATCTTTCTCATTAAAAAACTGGAATTCAACCTGCATAACCGAAAAAATGATACAATATAATTTATTAACAGCTGTAGTTGCTGGCATATTTATACTCCTCTCACTTATTCTTAGATTAAAGTTGCATGCTTTTATTTCATTATTAATTGCCAGTATAGCAGTTGGGGTAATCGCAGGTTTAGAACCCATGGTCATCATGAAAACCATTCAGGAAGGGATGGCTAACACTTTGGGTTTCGTTGCTACAGTGGTAGGGTTAGGTGCTATGTTTGGTGCAATACTGGAGCAATCTGGAGGAGCCCGAGTAATTGCCACGTTCTTAATTGAAAAAATGGGTGAAAAAAAAGCTCCGGTCGCGATGGCATTGGCTGGTTTCATCATTGCAATCCCTGTATTCTTCGAAGTAGCTTTTATTTTACTAGTGCCTATGATTTATGCCCTCCAGCGCAAAACAAAAAAATCACTCTTGCTTTATGCGCTCCCCCTTCTGGCTGGCCTTGCCATCACACATGCTTTTATACCTCCTACACCGGGCCCTATTGCCGTAGCAGATATTATAGGCGCTGATTTAGGTTGGGTAATATTAATAGGTTGTGTTACCGGCTTTCCTGCTGTAATAATTGGAGGTCTATATTATGGAAAATACATTGGAAATAGAATATATGTAGAAGCCCCAACTCACGACCTGCTTAAAAAAAAAGAAGGGCTTCAGAATAAGAAAAAAGTACCAGCGGTGAGTACTATACTATTCATTATTGCTATCCCTATTTTACTGATTTTAACCAGCACTTTTGCCGATAGCGGGATAGTGGAGATTCAAAGCGGAATTCTCTTAGAAGTTATCAGCCTAATAGGGCATCCCTTTTCAGCATTAATAATAGCCAATATAATTGCCTGGAATATTTTAGGATTAAAACTTGGATATACTAAAGCTGAATTACTAAAAGTCACATCAAAATCAATGGAACCTGCAGGCCTTATTATTTTAATTACAGGGGCTGGCGGAGTTTTTAAACAAATGTTAGTAAATACCGGTGCAGGAGAATTAATTGCTGAGTCTTTGGGAGGAATAGGATTTCCAATTATTGTGTTCGCATTTATTGTTGCACTAATTGTCAGAGTAATTCAGGGCTCTGCTACAGTAGCAATGATTACCGCAGCCAGCCTTGTAGCTCCACTTATTTCAAATACTTCTACTAGTTTCGAAATAGCTTGCGTAGTAGTAGCCATTGCTGCCGGTGGTACTTTTTTATCTCATGTAAATGATAGTGGTTATTGGCTTGTAAAAGAATTTTTAGGGATCAGTGAGAAGGTTACCTTTAAAACCTGGACTGTGATGACTGCAATTATATCTGTTACCGCTTTTTGCATTGTTTGCCTGATTACTTATATATTCTGAACACATATAAGATTCGTGATAATTATTTAAACCTTTAATCCAATAGTCAGACATGATTAATTGAACTATTGGTTAGATTAATTAATAAATATTTCTATTAAAGAAATTTATCACTATTTTTCCAATTCAAACTACTTTAATAACAGAGAATAAATGGTCGAATTAGCAAGTATTTTAGTATTAGGTGTATTTGCCCAGTGGTTGGCATGGAGAATAAAGCAACCTGCTATTTTACCTTTAATTCTGATTGGGCTACTTATTGGCCCTGTTTCAACCTTTTTTACCCCGGATGGTACCAAACTGATTGATGGTGATAGCATCTTCTCAGGAGATTTACTTTTTTCCTTCGTTTCCTTATCAGTAGGAGTTATACTTTTTGAAGGTGGGCTTACTCTTAATCTAAAAGAAGTAAAAACTGTAGCTACAACTGTTCGAAACCTTCTTGTTATTGGTGTGTTTATCACTTTTATTGGTGGAGCTATTGCTGCTCACCTCATTTTAGACCTTAGTCTCTCGATGGCTTTTCTTTTCGGTGGGCTAATTATAGTTTCCGGTCCAACTGTAGTATTACCCATTCTTCGTAATGTAAGGCCCAATGCCAAAACTAACACCATATTAAAATGGGAAGGAATTTTAATAGACCCTCTAGGCGCCTTAATAGCCGTTTTAGTATATGAATTCATTAAAAGTTCCTCACATGGCGAATACTATACTGTAGAAGCACTAAAGGATTTCTTCGTTACTATCTCAATTGGTTTTTTTGTAGGAGGCATGGGTGCTATTATTATTTGGTATCTGATAGGTAAAAACAAAATACCGGAGTATCTTAGAAATATATTCACGCTGGGAACTGTGATATTAGTTTTTTCAACTGCTGATATCCTACAGAAAGAAGCAGGTCTATTAGCTGCCACTATTATGGGAATAGTGCTGGCAAATATGAAGTTGGAAGATTTTAAAAAAATTCTTTCTTTTAAAGAAGATATTAGCCTCATTCTGGTAACGCTGCTTTTCATCTTACTTTCCTCAAGAATTAATATTGAGCAAATAGAGCAATTAGGAACCAGAAGTTTATTACTTTTTGCAGTAGTTATATTTGTTCTAAGGCCTCTTGGAGTATTTCTGAGTTCTATCGGATCCAACTTGAAATGGCAGGAGAAATTATTTATCTCATGGATTGGCCCCAGAGGTATAGTGGCAGCAGCAGTGGCTTCCCTATTTTCACTTGATTTAATGAAATCCGAAACTACTTCTGCCTCTCTAAGAGCAGAGGCTGAATTATTACTGCCATTGGTATTTCTTGTGATAGTAGGAACAGTAGTTATACAAGGTACTAGTGCTAAATGGGTGGGTAAACTTTTAAACGTATTACGTAAAGAACCTCAAGGTGTACTATTTGTAGGTGCAAATGAAATCGCTAAGAAACTTGCGCTTTTTCTTAAGAAAGAAGGCTTTTATGTATTATTGGCCGACACAGCAAAACATAATGTTGAGGAGGCCAGAAAGCTGGATTTACATGTGTATGAAGGAAATATTCTATCGGAAGAAATCTTTGAAGAGCTGGACCTCTCCCAAATAGGAAAACTTGTAGCAGTTACCAGTAACTCGGGCATCAACTCATTAGCACTAAGCTGGTTCGACAATGAATTGGGGATGCAAAACACTTACAGACTTGTAAGCAAAGAGGAAGCTGAAAACGAAAATCTTCCTTTGCCCAAAAATGTCCTTTTTAAATCCAGACTGGACTACCTAAGCCTTAACCAGATGCTGAGAGAAAACAGCGAAATTTCAGAAGTGAGATTTAATGCTGATTCAGAGTATGAGGAATTTATAGAAGAAAAAGGTAAAAGCATAATCCCACTATTTATAATCAAACCCGGTAAAAAGCTTCATATAATTTCAGGTTACCCTGAGGAAGTAGAGAAAGAGGACAGACTAATTTTCTTAAAAAAGAAGAATTATGACATGCAAAGTACTGAAAGCTAGTATGGGATTTATTCATCCTCTACAATAAATTATAGCGAGAAACTATTCTACGAATTTAATAATGACGATGTCAGCAATCTTTCACGAGGTTGATGTGCCTATCTTTTAAGTCTAAAACATTATTAATACACCTACTTTATTTTCCTTAGTGAATTTTTACAATTACTTGATTCTCTGACATTCGATAAATTAAATGCATTTATATATTTAATTATTTCGCTAAGATTAGAATAAAGAATTGCTTTATATTGTTGATCAACTAAATATTTAGTATATCTTAGTGTAATCATTATTAACCAGATATGCAACAACTTACAAGAGCCGAAGAAGAAATTATGCAGAAGCTTTGGGAGCTGGAAAAAGCTCATGTTAAAGAAGTTTTGAGTTTAATGCCAGAGCCCAAACCAGCCTATAACACAGTGAGTACCATCATAAGAATTCTGGAAAAAAAAGGAGTGGTAGGTCATGAAGTTGTGGGCAAGAGCCATTTGTATTTCCCGATTTTAAGGAAAGAGGAATATAAAAAGCAATCTCTGAAGCAATTGATCCAAGGCTATTTTGAGGGCTCGTTTTCTCAAATGGCTTCTTTCTTTGCCAAAGAAGAAAATTTAAGTACAAAAGAGGTAGATGAACTTCTCAGTCATCTTAAAAAGGATATAAAAGACAAATAATATGACTGCTATTAGTTACATTATTCAGGTTAATATAGTATTTATTATATTGGTGGTTATTTATCATTTATTACTCAAGAAAGAAGCTAACTTTAAGTTCAATCGCTATTTTCTGCTGGGAGTGGCTATAGTTAGTTTTTCTCTTCCATTTATATCAATTCCTATCGTCAATGAAGCTTCCACTCTATCTTTTCCTGCAATTAATGACATAGCGAACATTACAAGCAATCCTTCTACGGGAAGTGAACAAGAAGGAACAAAAGGCTTTACTTCCTGGCAAATTGCTTCTTTCGTATATCTCATAATTTCCGCTATTCTTCTCTTGTCATTTTCGATCAAATTTTTAAAGCTTCTCCGCAGCGTAGAAGATTTAAAAAGTAGGTCAACTTTTAATGATAAGCTTGACATTTATATAACTTCATCCAAAACTGCTCCATTTACCTTCTTTAGTGACTGTATAATCCCAGCATCCATCATAGAAAAACAAGATGCTGAATTAATTTTGAAGCATGAAAAAACACATGCTAAGCAATGGCATAGCATGGATGTCATTCTAACGGAAATAGTAGGTTGCCTCCTTTTTATCAATCCTTTAAGAAGAAAATACAAAGAATTCATACTGCAAAACCACGAATATATGGCAGATGCTGCTGCTATAAAGGAAGATACTGAATCTAAATACATTGAATTACTAATAGAGCAGACGCTATTCCCAAGCCACTTAAAAATGGTGAGTTCTTTTGCAAAACCTTCAATTTTGAATAGAATTAATATGTTGAAAAATGGGAAAAGAAGCATTTCTAAAAGTATTATAGCAATTTCATTAGCTTTTTTCATGCTTGTTATTTACGCATGTGATATTCAGGAAGAACCGGAAATTAAAATAGCACCTGAAGTAGTAGAGGTGGAAGCCAGTCAAGATCAAAGTTTCTCCGACCAGCAGGTATTCACTATTGTGGAAGTTCCCGCTAAGCCTAAAGACGATCTTCAAAAATTTTATAATGGAATCTCTGAATATTTAGAAGGAAAATACCCTCAAGAAGCTAAGAACAAAGGCATAGAAGGTATTGTTTACCTACAATTTATAATTGAAAAAGATGGCAGCTTAAGTAACATAACACCTGTAAAAGGAATTGGCGGAGGATGTGATGAACTTGCAGTGGAAGCCTTAAAGAAATCTTCTAATTGGACAC
Source organism: Marivirga lumbricoides (assembly GCF_014636295.1). Taxonomy (GTDB): domain Bacteria; phylum Bacteroidota; class Bacteroidia; order Cytophagales; family Cyclobacteriaceae; genus Marivirga; species Marivirga lumbricoides. The sequence continues at coordinate 46,461 of NZ_BMEC01000001.1, forward strand.
CAGGAAAACAAGATGGAATAATTGTAAGATCTCAACGTATAATACCTATACGCTTTGCTTTATAACATTTTACTTCAGTGATTCCGTAAACCTAACAAAATAACTTTTCGGAGTTTCTTTTATATAAATTGAAGAAAATTAAAATTTATTCTTAAATTAAAGAAGTATTATATAAATACTTACTACAATGAAAATTTTATTCCTAATTACCTCTTTCCTATTCTCTCTTTCATTTAACGAAACAGCTGATAATCAGAAGGTATTGCAACAAGTTTTAAATATTAAAGAATTTAAACAATATATATCTAAGACCCCCAGATATATGGGTAGCCAGAATCATCATATCTTATTGGTGGCTCACAATAAAATTAGCAAAGATTATAAACTGGAAATCAATCAGATTCCTGTGGAAATAATAGATAGTGCCTCAGCTTTTTTAAATGATAAAATATTTCTCATTCAAATTGACGAGTTTGAAATCAGTGATAAAAAAGCTGCATTGGTGTTAAGCTATAAAAATGCCAGGCTCTATTTCGAAGAGAAAAAGAAAATTGTTTTAACAGCGGATTTAAAGAAAACCGATAACGAATGGAAAGTCTCAAAATATAAAGTAAAAGAAGTTAATATTTCCGGTTAAGTATTTCAGCGTAAATTATAGCTTTTCTGGCACTTTCAGGGTCAGATAAGCCTTCTCTTATCTCCTTTGCAAATTCATTATCATCTTCTTCTATCGAAAAAGACTCAAAACGAGAAGTTTCTTGTTTTTCCACCTCTTTTAGATCAACCAACTCATCTATAGTTTTTAAACGCTCTCCCTTTTTATAAAGCTCTTTTAAAGTATCATCTGCATTTTCATAATCATCACCATCTACCTTTTGATCCAACACACGCTCTTCAACCTGATCGGCCAAAGGCTTAGCTGGTTCAAACTCCAGCTCTCTTTGATTCTGAGGTGACTCACCACTTAATTCCCTTAAAATTTCTTCAAAAGATTTAGGCCTTCCGGTACTTTGAGGATCAGAATTTGTCTCTGATTTTCTTCGCGTTACCGGCTTCTTTTTATTACCTATTCCTTTAAAAATATAATAGATAATAGCTAAAACTATATATATGAGAAACTTATAATCTTCCATTGGATAAATTTACTGAATAATAAGGTAAATTACAGAAAATACTCAACTTTATCAGCAAATAGAAACATCTAAAATATATGTGGTGGGTGTATTAATTCAACCTGAACCCTATTACAAGAACATCATCAGTTTGGGCTGCATCACTTTTCCACGATTCAAACTTTTGCTTTAAGAGCTGCCGTTGGTCTGCCATAGTTTCACTAGAAATACTCTGCAGGTATTTTTTGAAATTTGATAGCATATATTTTTTATCATTTGGTCCCCCAAATTGATCCGAAAAACCATCAGAAAATAAATAATAAGAGGCATTCATTTCAATCTTCTTTTCATAAAGTTTAAAGGAAAGCGAAGACTCATCTTTATTCATTCCCCCAAGTGATGTTCTATTTCCTTTTACCTCTTCCAAATTACCCTCAGAATCAATAATAATTAAAGTATTCTTTGCTCCTGCAAAATGAATTGTTCCAGCTTCTTTATCTATCGTCACTATACCAACATCCATTCCATCCTGGTTATCATTTTCTGTTTGTTTTAAAGATTCATTGATTCCATTATGCATTTGACTCAAAATATCTGCTGGGTTTATTATCCCGTTTTGTATAACAGCCTGTGTTAAATGTGTATGGCCAACCAAAGACATAAACGCTCCCGGTACCCCGTGCCCTGTGCAATCAACAGCAGCCACTATGATTTTTCCATTCTTTTCTGTTATCCAGTGAAAATCTCCTGAGACAATATCTCTCGGAGCAAAGAAGATAAAAGAGTCCGGTAAATATTTTGTAAACAAACTATAAGAGGGCAACATGGCACTTTGAATCCTTTTGGCATAACGAATGCTTCCAATAATATCCCCATTCTGCTTTTCTATATATTCTTTTTGAATCTGCAACGTATCTCTTTGAGTAAGAATTTCCTCTTTCTGCAACAACAATTCTTCATTCTGCTCAGCTATTTGCTCACTTTTGAATCGTAGGTCCTTTTGTACTTTTATTAAGCTCTGATTTCGCTCCTGTAATTCAAAATGTGCTTCCTGAAGTGCAACTCTATGCATAAAGTTATTCTTCATAATATAATAGCGGAAAGCGGCTATTGAAAAGCAGGAAATACCTACAACTATTAAAATATTAACCCCCTTCAAAAGGAAATAATCCATCACTCCCATAGTGCAAAAAACCATATTCACCACCACCTGAATGATAAATACAACAATAAAATTAATGATAAAGTAAAAGGGACGGAGTATAACCAATACAGCACTTGTAATAAATACGGTAACCATTGAGATAACATAATTAAGCCAATCTCCGCATTCAACCATATAAGCTGCTGATGTAAATAAGCAAAAAGCTATTACCTCAAATAACAACTCATGGCTAAATTTATACCTCTGATGAAATAAATAAACAACGCCCACTACAACAGAGGGACCAAACCTGAACAAATACCATATTGTTACATTGGACTTCTCAATTGAAAGTTCAGGAATTGTACTTAAAGGGAATAAGAAGATAACCAAAATTGCTCCCCACCTTGCATAAAGAGAGCCAATTCTCCTGTATTCTTCCTTCCAGGCTTCCTGCAATTTAAAACCAAAATTATCAGTAAAATTGAATATCATTCCTTATAAGGCTGATTTATTATTGATATTATTATATAAAAGATACAAACCTTTATGTAAACTGAGGATATACATTTTCAGCCATTAAAGATTGTACTTTTTTGCGAAGTCTCCTACCCTTCATCCTTTTTATTTGCTGATTGTAGTCTTTCCTTATATCAATTTTATAAGAGGGAACAGACACATTTACAGCTTCTTTTACCCATACTGAATGTATTGTGAAAGCAAATTGTAATTCTTCATGATACAGTTTTACAATTGGCCCTTTATTCAGTTCTTTGGCATCAAAAATCCAAATTTCTGAAAAATAGGAAGTAAGGCTCTCATTATTTTCCACTTCGCCAATTACTGTACAAAGAATATACCCATTTAAAGACCAAGGAATATTAATATTTTGCTCAGAAGAAGGAACAAACTGAAGCGACCACATAAAAGTATTCTTAGGAAAGGAGTAATGGTCTGTAACTTCCATTGTTTTTGTATCCACACATTGTAAAATAAATGGTGCACCTTTCTTACAAAACTCTAACATTTCTTCAGCTGAGTATACTCTGTTCCTATCTGAATTTCTGTATAAATCATACATAAATTCTGTTAGCATCTGATCAGACAAACCGTAAGCCTGCCAGAAGGTATATTCAATTTTATTGACATTGGCATCAGGGGAAAGCATATCTCTATAAGTGTAAAGCCCTACCCCCCAGGTATGAGGTCCCGGATCCATCTTATCAAGATTCCCTGTGAGATGAAGAAATTTTGACTTACTTTCCAGTACATCTCTATTCTTTACATCAATTAAAATCTTTCCAATTTTACCAATATCCATTTCTCCTACAGCAAGCAGACCTACTCTTTGGACATCTATAGGTGCTTGGGTTACTTTACACCTATCATAATACCTAATCCATTCTGCAGGACAAGCACAGCAATTATGAGCTGTATGAATAGTTAATATATCATTGTCATTTTGATAGTCAACAGAAAAATGTACAGTTTCAACCGGAAGTATCACTCTGTAAGCTTTTACTTCCTTCTCCTGGCTCAATAATTTACTTCTGGGAATAATATAAAGACTTGAGTAATCATTCTGTGCTCCGGTAAGCAATTCTCTTAGAAAAGAATCAATCTTAACATTTTTAGGATAAGGATTGTTAACCATTACATCCAGCGTAAATTTAAAATTGGTATCAGCCAGAATTAAATAATCTTTACTAAAGCCGATTTGATGCATATTATGCTCAATATCAATAGGTGAACCATCCTCGTTTACAATCTTAAAAGTTTGAGGTGTTTTCTCGCCTTTCCATTTTACAAGATACACTGCATTTTCATTGGAAATCCTGTATCCGACTAGCCTGTGAAATAATACTTTCAGATTTTCCCATAAACTTTTTCTTTTAGGCACTACATTAGCTGCATAGAAAAAATCATTGACCTCCTGAGCCACCTTTTCCTTGCTATCATAATGTTTCCAGTGTGCTATTTTCTCTTCTAATTTTTGTTCTAGCGTTTCATCATCTCTAAATAGAAAATCAAAGATTTTAGTAGGGTCAAGTAATGCTTTATTAGTTTTAGTGAAATTAACACTGAATAGCTCATTAGTTTCCGGATCATATACAGGATGGGCTGTTGTAAGAATCATGGGAAAGAGACTATTTACTATAGGTGGAGTGCCTGCACGCCAAAACCGATTCTCCCCTACTGGAGTAATTAAGTTCATCGATTCAGGATCGAATTCAAAGGGTCTTCCCGCATCAAATGTTGCTAAAAGTCTAGCTTGCGAATCTCCGGGAACTCTAAATGGCGTGATAGCGGTGTTAAGTTGATTTCTTGTCCCTAACTTGCGGGACATCCTTGCTAAGCCATTATTTTTAAAAGCCAGGTCAGAGTACAAGCTCTCTTCACCATTCAGAAAAGGGCTGGTGGCAATATCTGCATAATAGCATGGGGGCTTCAACAACCTTGTTTTAAGCTTTACCTTGCCGGAAGAGGTTAAATCAAATCGGAACATATAGCCATCACCATTGATGAGAGGCGAGCCATACTCCTGATTAAATTCGCCATTGGGTAAGGTTTTCTCATACGGCAAGCCACCGGAATTTACTGTCCCAGCACCTGAATTAATAAAAACAAATCCGCTTAAATCTTTGGGGATTTCGCCTGTCTTAACTTTTAATTCTACATCTAGGGGTTCTCTGGTTGAAGTCAGCAAATTAGGGTGACTCATAATTGCAATAATAGAAGGTTCAATATTAATTCCCCTACATAGTTACACAATTCTTACTAAACATCAATTTTTAAACCAGTAAATAGTGCTTTACTTATATTATTTTATTCTTTTTGGAATGAATTAATAGCGGAAAAAGCTCTTAACTAAAACATCAAACGCTATCAGTAGCTACTTTATAAGTAGGGTCTTCTATCACATTTACATCAATTATTTGTTCTGCATTTTGTAATAACCTTCTACAATCAGGGCTTAAATGGCGCAGATGTACTATTTTACCTACCTTCTGGTATCTTTCAGTGAGCTTATTTAATGCTTCTATAGCCGACATGTCCACTACTCTGCTTTCTGCAAAGTCAATAATTACTTCATCAGGATCATCTGTTACATCAAATTTTTCATTAAAAGCAGTAACTGATCCAAAAAATAAAGGGCCATAAATTTCATAGTGCTTAGTTCCTTTATCATCAATATGCTTTCTGGCACGAATTCTCTTTGCGTTATCCCAGGCAAAAACTAAAGCAGATATAATAACCCCTACAACTACCGCTAAAGCAAGATTATGCAGCACAATAGTAACTATAGTCACCAGGAACATCACAAAAATGTCGGATCGTGGCATTCTTTTTATTGTGCGCAGGCTAGCCCATTCAAAAGTACCAATAGCTACCATTATCATCAATCCTGTTAATGCTGCCATTGGCAATTGCTCCACCAGGCTTGCTCCAAACATAATAAATACTAAAAGCATTATGGCTGCTACAATACCTGACAAACGAGCTCTGGCACCATTGGAAACATTTATTAAACTTTGACCTAGCATGGCGCAGCCTCCCATCCCTGATAGAAATCCTGAAAAGATATTAGCCACACCCTGCGCAACAGCCTCTTTATTACCTCTCCCACGTGTTTCAGTAATCTCATCCAGAATATTGAGCGTTAAGAGGCTTTCTATTAAGCCCACACCTGCCATAATTAATGCATAAGGAAAAATGAGAACAAGCGTATCCCAGGTGAGAGGAATGGCCGGTACATGAAAAGGAGGAAAACCTCCTTTAATGGAAGCAATATCTCCTACACTTCGGGTATCAATGTCAAAGAAAAACACAATCCCAAATACTACCAGAATTGCAGCAAGTGTTGAAGGAAATACCTTAGTTATCTTTGGCAATCCCCAAATGATTAACATTGTTAAAAGAACAAGTCCCAGTAAAATATATAGCTCCGAACCAGTTAACCAATTGTCTGATTTGTCTTTAAATTGATCAAGCTGAGAACTAAAAATAATCAGCGCCAAACCGTTTACAAAACCAAATATAACGGGATGAGGAACTAATCGCATTAATTTTCCTAAACGAAGAAAACCAGCAGTAACCTGAATTAATCCTGCTAAAATTACAGTTGCCAATACATATTCCACCCCGTGAGATTGAGATAAAGCAACAATAACTACTGCAACCGCTCCGGTTGCTCCTGAGATCATTCCCGGTCTGCCCCCTAAAATGGCTGTAATTAACCCCATTACGAAAGCAGCATATAAACCAGTTAGGGGCGATAATTCTGCCATAAAAGCAAATGCAACTGCCTCAGGTATTAAAGCAAGTGCGACTGTTAAACCAGATAAAACTTCGGTTTTGTAGTTTACTTTCTGCGAAAAATTAAAAAGGTTAATGTATTTATTCATTATAGATAAATTTGAGAAAATAAAAGGGCAGCTGGTATGGCAACCCACTACTTATATATGAGAAATGCGATTATTAAAAGCAAACTAGAAAGTAATAATAAGTTTGAAATGCATATTCATTTTTTTGAAGCCACAAAACTATAATTATTAATTTAAACCCGTCTAGTTTTTTATCGAAAATAAGTACTCATCACCTATTTTACTACGTGAGATAAACTTCCCATTCAGAGCATTAAAGTTTGTGAGCAATAAATTCGCTTGAATCCAGTACTTCTATTTCACTGAAGTAAAAATCATCTTTATTTTCTGTCAAAATAATCTGGCAGCCTACTCTTTCAGCTGAATAATACTCAAAGCCATCTTCCAGATCATATATTTTCTTATTTGCTAATGCTTTTTCAACCCCTGACTGATCAGCATCTGCTATTTTAATATGCTGACAAAGTATAGCAATTTTTTGTTTTGCTTTCTCCTCGCTTACTTTCTTAGAAGCGAAGTAAAATGCAATAGCAAGGCAAATGGGAGAAGTGTAAAATTGGAATTTAGCGTTATCAGCTAAACTTAATATTCTTGCCGTGCGATTAAATAGAGGATATTCTTTATTGAGTACAGACACAATAATATTAGCATCCAAAAATATTCTCATTTTTTAGAAGCTAAATACTCTGCTTTCATATCTTTTCTTTTTCGAGATTTAGTATGGTATTCTGCCTTACCTTCTGCCACCTGATTTACCCAATCTGCAACAGGTAATTCATCAAGAGATTTATATTCTCCGGTGGTGATTTGCCGTAAAAGAAACTCAGTTAAACGAGACAAGCTAATATTATTTTTCTCAGCAAATTGCTTAGCTTTACCTATTACCTCTTCATTAAAAGACAGTGTAACTTTAGCATCCATGACCACTCATTTTTTTATACCGCTAAAATAATAAAACTATACGTATAAAACAAACTTTGTTTCTACAACAGAGCTCATCAGGATTAACTAAAGCGCTTAAAGTGTTCCTTTCGTACTGGGCAAATCGTTTAATCGGCTTTCATCCCTACTAACAGCCATTTTAATAGCACGCGCCCAGGCTTTAAAAATGGCCTCAATTTTATGATGTTCATTATCTCCACTCACCTGGATATCCAAATTGCATTGAGCTGCATCCGTAAATGACTTGAAAAAATGAAAAAACATTTCAGTCGGCATATCTCCCACCATCTCTCTTCTAAAGTCTGCCTTCCAGTTGATCCAGGGCCTGCCGCCAAAATCAATACCTACTTGTGCCAAAGCATCATCCATAGGTAATAAAAATCCATATCTGTAAATACCCTTTTTGTTCCCTAATGCTTGTTTAAATGCTTCGCCTAAAGCCAATGCAGTATCTTCAATGGTATGATGTTCATCTACCTCCAGATCGCCATCCACATCAATTTTCAAATCCAGCCCGCCATGTTTACCCAGCTGGTCAAGCATATGATCAAAGAATTTTAAGCCGGTAGTATTTTCAGACTTGCCATTACCATCCAGGTTTAGTTGAATGGAAATTTTAGTTTCATTCGTGTTTCTGGAAATATTCGCTTTTCTAGCCGGTAGCACTAAAAATCTCGCGATTTCCCGCCAGTCTTTAGTACTGAAGTTAGCTTCTTTTAATTCATCACCTATAAAAATGGATTGCGCTCCCAGGTTTTCAGCTAACTGAACATCAGTTTTTCTGTCGCCTATTACAAAGCTGTTAGCTAAATCATAGTCACCTGACATATATTTCTTCAATAAGCCTGTACCTGGTTTACGTGTGGGAAGATTATCCTTTTCAAAACTTCTGTCAATCAGTATCTCGCTGAAGACTATGCCTTCATTCTCCAACTGTTTCAGCATTTTATTATGGGCAGGCCAAAATGTATCTTCAGGGTATGAATCCGTACCTAACCCATCCTGATTAGTAACCATTACCAATTCATAATCAGAGTTTTGTACTATCTTTTGCATGGATGATAGTACGAAAGGCAAAAATTCCAGTTTTTCTAGTGAATCTACCTGAAAATCTGTTGGTGGCTCTACAATTAAGGTTCCATCCCTATCTATAAACAAAACTTTCTTCTTCATTTTCTAATAATATCCGGCTTCAAAAATAGAGAAAGAAATATTGGATTAAAACTATATTGGTCGCAGTAGAAAAATTATCTCTTTGAATGTCATTTAAGCCTTGACAAGCTTACATATTCCACATAATTAAGCCAATGTTTACTTTCATAAGTCAACTACTTTCTTTCCAATCATAAAAACAATTGATAATCAAACAATTGAAGAACAATAAGAATTTAGTATTTACAATTTGCCTTAAACTTAATAATTCATTAACTGTCTATTTTCCCTTTCTATAGTGAAAATGAATTTCTTTGAAAAGATTTTAAACAGGGAATATGATTTCGAAGGATAATTCTGGTATTGCATTAAGTGGAATGGATGATAGTTCAAGCCATATAATAGTATACCTGAGAATTATTAGCTCTCAACTAATAGGTTCAATTAATCCTATTCTTAATTCACTGATTTATAAAGCTGCACCCAATTCCCCCGCTCATACTACAGAGAATCTTAAAAGTATTTTCACCAATCCTTAAATAATAAAATGAAAAATTCAACTGTCTTAACCAGACTCTTTACCGCATTTGTTGTTTTAATCGCATTTGCCTGCCAGGACGAGCAATTCAACCAATTGGAGTTACAAGCTCAGAACAAGCTTCTAAATAATGTAAGCTTTGATAGTGGTTTAGCTTACAGGTGGGCGCCTATCCACCACCAGGATGTAGATGCTACAGGCACTTATTCAGAAGGTGGGAAATCCGACTACATTACAGCCATAAATTACGATGGCGACTGGAATGCAGAAAACAACTGGAACAATGTTCCTAACAGCACACTTTCAGCTCATTGCTACTATTCTGTGGTTGAAACCAATACTCACTGGTTCTTAACTTATGCTTTCTTCCATCCAAGAGACTGGACAGATATTTTTTTTCTTTACTATTTGGATCAACATGAAAATGATCTTGAAGGGATAGTACTTGCCGTGAGAAAAGATGGTTCCCAATACGGAAAATTGGAAGGAGCTGTAACAGTAAGTCATTCCGATTTCTTCTCTTACACTCCTGCAGGCAGCCCCTTTACGAACGGTCAGGAAACTATTGATGGAACACTTCAGCTAACTAACTATGATGGGCAATTACATCCGGTTACTGCCCAGGAGGCAAAGGGACATGGTTTAAAAGCATGGCCACAGTACCAAATTAATGGAGATGGCGTAATCTATTATCCTTCTGCCAATGGAACTGCTGAGGTGCCAGCAGACAATTATGATAATTCCGTAAGCTATAAGCTTGTCGATATTTTCGAAAATGGGGGACTTTGGAGTCAGAGAAATAATACCTCTCTGTTTTTTAATTCAGGTGGTGGCTTCAAAGGAAACGACTTTAAAAGTGGCGGAGCCAATGCTCCCTGGGCTTGGAACGATGGAAATGACGGAGATGTGCAGGTAGGAGAAATTGCGACAGATCCTGCAAAATTATTCGATATTTACTTCGAGGGAACCGGAAATTTTTCCAGAACTTATATCAATAACCCATACAATTAACCATCTTAATAAAAGTACTTTGAAAGTAGTGGCAATAGTTGCTACTTTTATTTTAATAATTCAAAATATATGCTCCGTAAAATCCTTTTTATTCTGCTCCTGGCAGATTTATTATATTCACCCTCGACTATTATAGCCCAAAAACAAGACAAACCTGTTATCGCCAGAAAGCCTTACCTTCAAAGTGCCATCGCTGATAGTTTAACTATACTATGGAGAACAAATGAAGGTAGTTCCTGTAGTGTAGCTTATAAGTCAAAGAGTTCTACTGACTGGAAGTACCAAAAAGGGCAGATTAGAAAAACAAATACCGGCCTTATAGAAAACGAAGTTGTACTTCATGAACTTTCTCCTTCAACAACCTATGAATATAAAATATTTACGGATAATCTTTCTCTAGCAGAGAGTGAAACTTATTATTTTAAAGCCCCGCTGGCTTCTAACACCAAAAGCTTTTCATTCTTTGCGGTGGGCGATATAGGTGAACCTATAGAAGAGGGCGGAACGCCTGATAAGCTGGCAAAGGCACTGGCTCCCTACAAAGATTCTGTAAATTTTGGCCTCTTACTGGGAGATATTATTTACCCGGATGGAAGAAGTAAAGATTACGATGTTAATCTTTTCGATCATTTTGGAGGAGTTTTTCCTTATGTACCTGTTTTTACCGTGCTTGGAAACCACGATTGGCATAAGCCTGAAAATAACTATATGAAGGAGTGGAAGCTTCCGGGGAATGAGCATTATTATAGTTTTGATAAAGGAAGCGCCCATTTTATTGCTTTGGACACTAAAAACGGAGAAATGTATGACTACAAGGAGCAGCTTGAATGGCTGAAGCAAGATTTACAGAAAATACCTGATACAACACAGTGGAGGATTGTTTTCTTGCATCATAACGGAAAATCATGCACTTACAAAAACGACTATGAAGCAGTGATGAGCTTATATCCTCTATTTGAAAAATACAATGTGGATTTAGTGCTAAATGGCCATGCACATACTTATGAAAGATTGAACCCAATGGATGGAAAAGGGAATGTTACATCATCATCCAACTCTATCAAGTACAGTTCACCTAAAGGATTTGTGAGCATTACTGTGGGCTCCGGAGGCAAATTACGCGGTGTAGGCACAGACCCTACTCCTTTTTCACCAGATCCTGAAAATTGCGAATACAAAGGCCTGGTAGCTGCTTATGCACATAAATGGGCTTTCTTATTCTTAACAATTGAGGGAAATCAACTAAAAGCTGAAGCTATCTCCACAGAAAACCATAAAGTACTGGATAGCTTTTCTATTGAAAAATAACCTCATTCACTAAAAAATTTCGATTTACTTCTACAGCCATCTTCTGTGAACTAGTAATTTGGTAGTATCCTTATGTATTTCTTTCTATTCAGGAAAACATTTAACCCTCAACCTATCACCAAATATTCAGGAAGTAAAAAGTCTATTTTTTCATTATTTAAAAATAAATAGGCTTTTTTTTTATCTAATTCAGAAGAATATTAAAATAATAGTACCAGAAAAAGTGTAATATTCAATTATTTATGTGAATATTATTAAGTGAATGTTAAGTAACCTCTTTTATACTTCCAGAAGGGAATAGCTACAAAGAGAATTCGTTCGACCTTATCTGGCAATATCTAGCCGATAAGTAAATTATAAAAATTCAAAATTATATTCTGTTACAGGTTAATAATAAAACCTTATCAGAACAATAATTTGTTCATAAATAGTAAAAATTCTTAGCGAAATATTACATTTACGTAATAATTACATCATATCTTGGATAGTTCTAATTCGGAATTCTTGTTTCATCTTTGCATCGTCAAAAGAAACAAAACAAAAAAAGACAATGAAAAAATTATTAGTAGCTGCGTGTATTTTATTTTCAAGTGTATCTGCCATAGCAAATGATAACGAGGATAAAACAGTTGTTGCAAAATTTAAGGTAACCACCAATAAAGTGGATAAAATGGCTAACCTTACTTTTATTCCTACTACTTCTGAAAAAGTAACAGTAAAAATTTTAGATGAAAAAGGAAACGTAATTTTTCAGGAGTCAATCCTGAATAAAGATGGGTTTAGCAGACCTTATAACTTAAGCCAGTTAAATGGTGCTGAATACACTATTGTTGTAAAAGAGGGAAATAATACTTATGAAGAAAAAATCTCTATCGGAACAACTGAATTAACAGCTACATCTAATGTTTTAGTAGCTACTGCTAACAGAATTGACAACAAAATTGAGCTTAAAGTATTACAAAATGCTGCAACTCCTGTTTTCGTAACTATGAAAGATCTGCGTGGCAACATCCTTTACAATGCTACAGTAACTGAAATGGTAAGCTTCATCCAGAAATTTAACGTTCAACAAATAAGCGGTGAATTATACTTTGAAGTAAAAGCCGGAAATGTAGTAAAGACAATTGCACTATAATTTCAATTAAAAGATAAGTTTAGGTTTACAAGGAGGCCCGCGAAAGCGGGCTTTTTGGTTTCTAAAGAGCGTTGAAAGTCACTTCTTTAAACATTAGCCTCAAATGAATAGTAAATTCATCATCAATTAGCTATAAAATTAAAGACTAACAAAAAATCTTGATAGTCCAAAGACTGAAGAATTCCAAATTGCGCATAGGTCATGCCTAATCCAATTTCTCTAATCATCTCTAAACCAAGGATCGAATATCTCCTTTTCCTTCTATTTGTTTAATAGTTCATTTTGTATTTGCCTAGCTTTAAGGTTATTTGGCTATTGAGACTACTCTATTTAAAACATTCAATTAGCTAATGGATCAGGCAGGCTTATTTTATCATATTCACTAGGAATACACTTCCAATTTTCAGTATTCATTAGGAAGATGCACCAATAAATCAGCATTTAAATGAGACACTAAGACCTCTGCAGATTTAATTGCCCTTTTCCTGCTGGAATAAACAAAACAAAAATCAGCCTGGGATTTATTTGAAAATAACCGCACCTTGAAATCAGTTACTTTTCCCGAAAGGGTTGGGCTTATTCCATTTGGGGTATTCGTCACTTTAAAGGTAGATGAAGTTACTTGAACTGTATTAATAGCAGGTAATACATCCCACTCACCCATTTTATATCCACCAATTGAAGTATACTCTTTGAATCTTTTTTCAGAAAAGTCAATATATGTTCCGGTATATGAGAAAATGATCACGAACCCAATTATAATAGCCCCAAATCCCACACCTAATATACGCGCTAAATCAGGCTCACTTTTTATAAATGCAGGACTTATCAAAGCCACTAAACCTGCAAAAATAAGTATTACTCCAAGTAGGTGCGGGCCAGATATTAAGTTACGTTTTTTAAAATCAAAATAATTCATATTCAATGATTGGAGTACTAACCCTTACTTTTACTTTATGTTAAATAATTCGATAGTATAATCAAATAAGTCGGAATCTCCCCACTGTCCGTGGCCAGGAACTACAATTTGGGCTTTCGGATATTTGGTTTTGATTTTAAGAACAGTGGCAGACCATTCGGCTAAATTGGCATCTCCAAGGTAACCTTTTTTAGCCCCGTCTTCTTTAATCAAACATCCTCCAAATACTGCTTTATCTTCTGGAAAATATCCGATTATATTATCTTTGGTGTGGCCTTCCCCAAAATACTCTGCATGTACTTTTCTACCTCCAATATTTAAAGAAAGCTTATCATTAAATTCCTTTACAGGTTTTGAGAAGCCTATTTCACCTTGAGTAAGCAATTCCATTGTAAGGCTATGAACGTAAACAGGTATGTCATGATATTCAAATGCTGTGATTCCCCCTAAACAGTCGCTGTGAAAGTGAGTGGGTACAAGGGCTACAACTTTACTTTTTAGCTCTTCTGATACAAAGTTCAACAATTCTTCAGAGCTTATACTGTCTGTTGGGGTATCAAAAATAACTCCTTCCATGGTATCTACCACCAGCATTCCATTACAGGCTACCTTTCCAAAATCATTAGTATCCAGAAAAGAAATATGTACATACACATGATCTGTTAATTGTTTGATGATAAGATTTTCTGATTCGTAAACTGTTAAGCTATCAATAAAACAAGCTTTTGGTTTCCCTTCCAAAGGTGTAGAGAATGCTTCCCTATTAAAATTGAGTGTGAAAACTAAAATAACGAAGAGGACTATTAACCGTGCGATCATGAATTTTTGTTTGAGATGGGGTTTTACTGACACCTTAGAAGCTAGGGAGCAAAAGTTCTGCTCATCATTTAAGGAAGCAATCTAACCCATTTTTAAATTTAATAATAGTATGTTTTTTGCTTGGAAATTCTCCGGACAATAAAGCTAAAAAAAGTATTAAGGCCTATACAGCCTCACCAAAAGTCAGTAAATTATTATCCGTATCCAGCAGTGCAAATTCCTTTTGTCCCCAGGGCTTGGTGTGCAATTTCCCATTCGGATGAATAGGTACATTATTGTCAAGTAAAGATTGGTACAATTGGTCAATGGAATTAGTTCTAATATAAACCTGACCATAATTCTCTTTAAGATCGAGTGCTTTAAACTCAAAGAAGTGAATTTGAATATGATCCTTTTCTAACATTAGGTAGCCATCATAGTCGGTATTTCCATATTGCTTAAAGCCTAATTTGTTAATATAATATTCTCTTGTGATTGCCTTATTACTCATCGGTAATTTTGGATTTATATCGATTAGCATAAATTCATTGGTGTTTTAATTCTATTTCTAAAACTCATAATCCCTCTCTACTTTTGAGATTCTTACTTTATAGTGTTTGTACCACTCACCTCTACCCTTTTGCTGTGCTACAATATGCTCGGAGTGCTGTTTCCATTTCCTGATCGATTCAAGGTCTTTCCAATAAGAAACTGTGATGCCAACTCCTTCCCTTGCGCTTTCAATTCCTAAAAAACCATCCTGCTCGCTAGCGAGCTCCACCATTAAGTCTGCCATCTCGGAATAACCATTATCTACTTCCGTTCTGATAGAGCTAAAGATTACTGCATAATAAGGTGGTTGTGGAGTTTCAGCGATCATTGCAACAATTATTCAACTAATTGAACTCCTTGGTGGAATTCATGCTAATTTGTAGCAATTTAATGCATTTTTGTTATATCATAAACTTGCTTTAAAAAAACAGGAAAAGTTTTACCTTAAAGCTTTTAGGATCTAATTAGCATTATTTAAGCCCCCGGAACGCAAAAGCGACTTATAAAAATTTCTAAATCGCTTTTTAAATGGGTTTTTAATTAAATTATGGTCAATTACCTATAGGTTTATTTGTGCTTATTGCAATTCTGTTCCACGCATTAATTGTGGTAATAGCTATGATGATTTGAGCAAAATATTTCTCATTAAAGATTGAAATTGCTTTATTATAAGTTTCAGGTGTGAGTCCGTTTTCATGAATTAAAGTTACCTCTTCAGTAAACAAATCAGTTTCTCTCCATGCAATCAGTAAAAAAATCCGCTGAAAGCTCTCACCATCTTGCATAGCTTGTTTTGTATGCATATCAATCTACTCAATGGCACGCTTATAAGCTCCACATCTTCTTTATTGTTAGCTTAAGAAAATAGAGAGGCTAAAATAAACAGTAATATCTAAATGATTCTGTGCTTTGTCCGAAAATAACATAACTGGGAATAGCTATATCAGATTATTTCTCTGTGCTTTTTGCACCGCCTCCAGCTTGGAATGCACCTGCAGCTTTGTGTAGATATTTTCAATATGCTTCCGTACTGTAGAGGGCGACAAAAACAGGTTTTCGGCTATCACCGTGTAGCTAAGGCCTCGCGCCAACTGCTCCAGCACAATCACCTCCCGTGCTGAGAGGTTGACTTGTTCTGCACTTTTTTCATCAAAATTAATAGGGTTGCGCAATAATTTGAGGGTTTTTAAGGCAATAGAAGGGTTCATGGCTGCCCCACCATTTAAAGTTTCCACAATCCCATTGAAAAGCATGTGAGGATTAATATCTTTTAACAAATAACCATCTGCTCCGGCTTTAATGGCATTAAATATATGCTCATCATTATCGAAAACAGTGAGCATAACGATTTTAATATGAGGGTACTTTTGTTTCACTGCCCGGGTGGCCTCTATACCATTCATGTCCGGCATTTCTATGTCCATTAAAATCAATTCCACATGAACTATCTCTTCTAATTTATACAATAATTCTTTACCACTTTGGGCTGTAAATTTGATCTGAATCTCTTCAAAAAAAGATAGCTTCTCTTTCAGGGATTGAATTAAAAAGCTGTTATCGTCTACTATAGCAATTTTCACTTTATGATATTTTTTAGTTTCCGGAACCTTAATTGTAAAGATAACTTCATTAACATTTCATTAAAATAAGGCAAATGCCCTATTCCCTTAAGGGCACATTCAATTGCACTTTTGTGCCGGGATTCTGTTTTATAATTAACAGCTTGCCTTTTATTTCCTCAGCCCTTTTTTGCATAAAATGCAACCCGTTACCTGTTCCTCCTTCCCCATTTCCCCTGTCAACAGTTACAAAACCATTAGAATAAAAGCCAACACCATTATCTATAATCTCCACTACTACTTCATTGGCATTTTGCATAAAATTGACTACAATCTTTTGAGGCTTTGCATGCTTTATGGCATTATGCACGGCCTCCTGGATAATCCGGTATACATCAATGCCCTGAACTGAATTGAGGGCAAGGTCTTCCTTGCTATTCACAAAATTAACTTCAAGCTGAATCCCCAATAAAGAAGCTTTGGCAGCTTCTATGAAATTAATAATACGCAATTTCAAATCTTCAAAGGTGATTTCATCTTTGTTCATGGCCCAAATGGTATCGCGTAAATCGGTAATGGTGCTCCTGGTAAAGGCCGCAATGCTTTCAAACTTTGGATAGATCAGCGCTTTGTTGAACTCAAAATATTTCAAACTATCCAGCGATGAAATGATAAATGTTAATTGAGAGCCGATATTATCATGCAAATCCTTCGAAATGGCCAGCCGTTGCTCCTGCAAATTATTCTGGTTTTCTATTTTGATCAACGCCTGCTTTAACTGATTTTCCTTAATGATTTGCTTATTGCGTTGCTTCTGTTGTTTATATACTACAAAACCAAAAAGAGCCAGAATAAATGACAGACCAATGGCAGAAATAAGCCAGTTAGTCCTGCTTTTAATTTCCACTTCTTTCGTAAGGATGTCCGTTTGCGCTTCGGCCAGAAGTTTTTCCTTCTTCTCTGTTTCAAACTGAATTTGCAGTTCCTCAATTCGGCTATTTACTTTTAAACTGTTGCTGCTATCCTTCAGGCTTTGAAATTTCTCTTTCCAGAAATAGGCATTTTCGAAATCCGATAATTTGAGGTAGGTATTTTCCATCTGTTCATAGCAATATTGCTCCAGATGCAGGTATTTATATTGTTTTGCCAGACTGGCACAGCGCTTAAAATTCTCTAATGCTTCCATGTACTTTTTTTCAAGCACCAGAATTTCTGCTTTTTGCACATAGTTGACCGTAATTCCATAATTATCCGCAATGCCATTTCGGATGACTAATGAAGTATCCAGATAGGCTTTTGCTTTACGAAAATCTTCCATTTCGGCATAAGTATTGGCTATATTGGCATAACTGTAGCCCAGCCCGGTGCTGTCTTTCAGCGCTTTTTTAATCCTTAAAGACTTTTGCTGATATAGTAGAGCACTATCGTTTTGTCCATCCCTATTAAGCACAACACCATAATTATCATAAACGGGGTTAATGCCCACCGAATCATTGGCCTGCTGTAGCAGCTTTATACTTTTCTGCATATACTGCTTGGCTTTTTCCAGGTTGTTGGACTTTAAGTTATAACCAAGTCCACCGTAGGCAATGCCTGCTTTTTCTAAATTACCGCTTTCTTCAAAAATTTTGATAGCTCTTAATGATAAGGCCAGGCTTTCATCCATTCTGTTTTGGTAGGCTTTCAATTGGCCCTGCTTAAAAACAACATCGCCAAGGGAAGTACTATCTTCAAGTTGCAAAGCTATCTGCTCTGCTTTCCTAAACAGGCTATCTGCCTTTTCCACTTCAGCTACAAAATTTC
Source organism: Marivirga lumbricoides (assembly GCF_014636295.1). Classification (GTDB taxonomy): domain Bacteria; phylum Bacteroidota; class Bacteroidia; order Cytophagales; family Cyclobacteriaceae; genus Marivirga; species Marivirga lumbricoides. The sequence continues at coordinate 64,819 of NZ_BMEC01000001.1, forward strand.
CATAAGGAATGGTAGTAATGAGTTCGAGCTGTTTTTTGACCGGAAGCTTTTTTATTGATTGCGCCAGACTATCTAAATAAGTGATTTTTGATTGAGAAAAGGCAGAAAAAGTAATCGACAGAAAGGATAAAATCAAAAAGAATCGCATAGAAATTAGTTAAGAACAGCAACTAAGATAAAGAAAAAAGCATTTCCTTCCATAAAAAATCCTGAACCGAAAATTCAGTTCAGGAATTAATTGCGTATTGGCACTAAGATTTTGAATGCTAAAACTAATCTATCAAGATTTGATTTTCTCAAATGATACCATTTCTACATTGCTCCAAAACTCCCCTATGATTCTCTTATAGGTACAGCCGTACAGACGTAAACCGGTAGAAACTTTTAACGCGACTTCACTGCGATGACCTGGCAAAAAGAACTCTGCAGTTATTGTCTTTGGAATTTATTCAAGCACCTCATTTACATGATATTTAATGAATTCGCTACCGGCTAAATACATTCCCTCGGCATATTTTTCACCATCCGGTTCCAGCCACTTAGTGGTTTCACTGTAATTATCGCCCCTGATGCTCACTACCGGATTCAATAAAGTGGCTGTTGCTTGTGTTTGTGTGGAATAGGCCACCACTTTGTCTTTTTCCAGTACCCCTAAAATTTCCAAATCGGATTTCATGTAGCCTGTGTATTGTGACTCTGCGCTCCCTCCTACTTTTAATTTACCACGTGTAAAGGTTACGTAGCTGTTTAAGGCTACTGCCTGCTTACTTTTATCTACCAAACTTGTAAGTCCCGCAGAAGTCTTTTCGTCTGTAACATAATACATGTTGGCCAACCTGTAATTGATAAACAATTTCACTTTTGCCTGGTTACCCACGTTCCAGTCGTTTCCTATGGCAGTAAACACATACACTAAAGAAACATCTGCCACCAAAGCATCGTCAAGCTCCCGGGACAGGTTTTGAGGTGTTTTATCGAAACCCGCCAATTTGGAAGAAAAAGCATTTCTATCCTTATAAAAATAATTGTAGCCAGTGGGTATAACTGAAAGAATCCCTGTCATGTCGGTTTCAAAAACGCTTGGCCCCACACCTTTATTCCACCCTTTGTAGGTGTCTGTTTTACCTGCTTCTTCGGCTGAAATAATTTCATAGCCTTTGGCTTTCATGTCAGAAACAAACTCATTGTAAAGCTGGTCTGCTTTGGCCTGAATGGCTTCCTTATCTAAAGTAGCCAGACCGACTGCTGCTTTGGCTTTAGCGGCATTTTTCACACTTCGGCCAAAACCTCCTGCTTCTTTTTTATCAACTGCTTCTTTATAGATTTCGAAGTTGATGTTAAAACTTGCTATATATAATTTTTTAGTGCCATCACTCAGTTTTTTACTCTTAAAGCCATCGTCTTTAGGTTCAAATTTGCCTAAATCCTGTGCGCTAAGGGTGTAAAATGAAAGCAAGGTCAAAACAAGTATGCTAATTTTTTTCATAATAATTATCGAATAGTTATAGCACAAAATTGTCTCGAAATAGCCTATCGTTCAATAAGGCATTTGCCCTATTTTTGTAAAACACTTAGTGAAGCTGTAGACTGGATTTGAAATGATAGCTATTAAGCAAGAATGCACAAGCAAATAGCCTGTGTTCATAAAAGATTATTCAATAATGGCAATGTAAACCCAAAGTGTTTAAACCATTTATAACCAATAATTTAATAAATTGAGAAAGGCTTTTAAGCTGGAAGAAGTAAGTAAGTGATTAATTTATCTTCTTAAATGTCAAGAGGCTACTGCTCGTGAAATTGTCATAAAAATTCTCTAACAGCAAGCTGTCCCCGGATTGCTTAAAATAGTAATTATTAAAAGCACTATTAGCAGAAAACACCCAATGCAGAGATATTTGATCATTACTCAACAATTGGTATTCGTAAAAGCCGGAACGTCTTTTAGGAATTAAAGCACCATCACTCATTTCTTTTCCACGACCTAAATTCATCAGTTCCTGCCCCTCAAAATTACCAAATGTTAAAGTGTCAGTTTGCGTATTGACTTCTACCCATTTTCCTTCCAAGGGTATTTGCTTTGTAATGGATTCAGTTTCAGAACACCCAAACAAGATTGCTATGAAAATTAAAAATCTATATTTCATCTGCTGTAAATTTAAAATTTACTATTATTTCATGTAAAGCTAATAAGAGAGCACCACTAACTTCATAAATCACTGATTATCAAACAACTCAATTTAAAAATAATTATTAAAAAAGTAAAGGAATTAGAGTCAAATTAATATTTTTCATAAAATATTAATTACTCTCCATGTCTCATTTTAGTTTTCACTGTTTTAGTCTTCTTTCTATTTCTTTTGCTTCTTCAAAATCTAATCCTGATTCTTTGTTATAGTTTTCAATAAATTCTTTGATAGCATCTAAACCAACCTTCTTTTTGATGTTGTTTTCTAAAGCTATGGTAGCAATATAATAATTGAAAAATAGAGAATATTCAGGAGCTTGCTTTTTCCATTTTACGGCAAATTCAATCGCCCTCTTTGGTTGTTTCATTTTTTTATTCAGTAACTCAATAGGTCTGCGGTAGTAAAAAAAGTTGCTGATATTTTCACTATTCTCTTCAAGATGAATACTCCAATACTCTAATGCTTTTTCAAAATCATTAATGTATTCATACGATTGAGCATACATAGCATAAAACTCACTACTTTTCCCAAAATGCTCTATCTCAAACTCTTCCAGTTTTTCAACATCTGAAGTATTTTCTGTTAAAGCTGACATTAAACTCAAGTCATCTTGATTAACCTTAAAATTAACACCATAAATATTCTTCATTTTTTCAGAATGTTGGTCAATGAAGTCTATTGGTCCAATGTTTTTATCAATTAATGAATCAATGAGATTGTCATCCCAATCATTATAGTGTTTATACTCTGAGAATACATGAGCAATACCGTTACTGATTCCCTTAGCGGCTATACCATTATGGTCAGCATCGTAAACTATATGTAATGAATTGATTGATGAATTTTTATTTATTTTAAATTCGCTATCTAATTTCATTCCTGATTCCAGCCTGGGTGTGGCATCTCTTTTTCCTGAGGCGACAAAGTAGAAAGTTGGTTTGTTAACCGTTTTAGTAAATTCAATATACTCTTGTAATTGTTGTCCGAATAAATTTTGACTTAAAGCAATTACACCATTAAATGGCTGAACCTTTTGGGTTAAAACCTTGTGGCTGAAAGTGGCTGAGTTCGAGTGGCCAATTAACACGTTAAATCCAGAGGTAGAATAAATTGAGTCTATTTTAGGAACAAGTTCTTTAGTTAAAAAACTAAAAAAATTAGAACTTCCTTTGACAAATTCTCCTGTTTCCCAATTAATCTCTAAATCCTCATTTCTATTTTTATGAAATATGCCTACAACAATAGATTTTGGAATGACATCAAAATCTGATAATATTTTAGTAGTCATAAAGCCCGGTTCAAACATCCATTCCCCATCTAAAGTGTAGATAGTTGGATATTTTTCTCCTTCAGCATAATCTTTGGGCAGGTGTATTTTTACTGTTCTATAATCTTGGATATACTTTGAAAATATTGAGTCGACTGTGTATTCTAATACTTGTTTTTCAAGTTTTGCTTCCTGAGCAAAGGACGCTGTTCCAATTAAAAGAAATAAAAATAGTGGGACATGTTTCATTATAATCTATCGTTTTTTTCAATGTTAAAGTGTAGTATCATAAAGTGTAGTATCATATTACCAGAATAACCTACTGTTAGAAAGTCAGCTTAATCAGATTACAAATCTTGTATTTAGCGCTTCCCCACCATTACTTGAAAAAAGATAGTTGGTTCTTGCTTTTTCATTTTGGTAATTATCAGTGACAGTATATTCTAAGTTATGAAAAAAAAGTAATACTTATATTGAAAAAACCTGTCTAAGTGTAACAGGAACCTCTACCCCAGCATAAATACATTGCTGCGTATTTAATCATGATTACCAAACCATTTAGTAAAAAAAAGAATAGTAAAGGGGATTTCCTCTAAAAAACACTGGAGTTATCTGGAGGCAACTTTTCTTAAGTTGAATTTTCATTTATTTGCAATGGCAATTAATAGATATTGTAATAAGGTTATTTTTCTGTTGAAAACCGGATTACTACTCTATATATTACTACGATTAGACCGAATGAAGAAATAGTAAAATACTTTCTTTCCTCAGGAGCTAATCCAGATATAAGAGACAATGACGGTAATACTGCCTTTGATGAGGAAAAATGCAGTAAACTTAAAAAGCTATTTAAATAATTTATTTTCTGATTAAAACTAATTCTCGGATATGAGAACTACACTCTCCACTATTATCTTCTTACTTTATTTTTGTACCTCGAGTTTGGGACAGCAAACTAGCTTTGAGACCTTAGTCTATGCGATCCAACAGGAAAACCCTGATGTGAAAGCCATGAAAAAGCTGATCCAAAAAGTAGATGACCTTAATCAGATATATTTAAAAGGGAAAACGCTGTTATATATTTCCATAGAAAAAGAACAAGCCGAAATAGCCTCTGAATTAATCAAAAAAGGAGTTGATGTCAACAAGACTGATAATCAAGGGATCGGGCCGTTAATATTGGCTTCAGAAAAGGGTTATACGGAACTGGTTCGTCAATTGATAGCAGCAGGAGCCAATGTGAATACAAGGACAAGCAAAGGATTGACTCCGATTATAATGGCATGTCATATAGGGAGTGCAGATATAGTCAAACTGCTGATTCAATCTGGTGCAGATGTCAATATATCAGTCAAAGATGCTTTGAAAGCAATCCATATTGCAACCCAAGGCAATTCCTTAGATATTGTTACATTTTTGATGGCAGCTGGTGCAGATGTCAATGCTGTCAACTTTAGCAAAATGACACCGCTTATCATCACTTCAATTTTAGGACAACTCGATATGATGAAACAATTGGTTGCCTTGGGAGCTGATATTAATCTGATAGATTCAAAGGGTCAAACAGCCTTGCACAGAGCCTCAATGAATGGTCATATAGCCATTGTAAGAGAACTGATTGCCTTGGGAGCAAAAATTGATGCACACACAAGTTATGGAGAAACACCTCTTTTTCTAAGTTCAAAAAATGGGCAGATAGAAGTTGTGAAACTACTCATGGATTCTCATGCAAGAGTGAATCTGGCAAATCAAGAAGGAGAAACACCACTTCATATTGCTGTTCAAAACGAGCATGAAGAAATCGTTAAACTGCTCATAGCAGCTGGGGCAGATGTAAATACAATCAGTGCTAAAGCGCATACCCCTTTAGACCTAGCGGATCAATCAAGCCAACCCGTATTACATCAATTGTTGCTTGATGCAGGAGCTCAAAAAAGAACAGGAAATGATGATGAAATGCCACTCACGAAAGCGCTATTTGATAAAAGGTATGATATCGTAAAGCAATTGGTAGCATCTGGTTATAATCTTGATCAAGAAGTCGATGCATTCGGGAGAACCCCTCTCTTTTGGGCAGTCATAAATAAGGAAGACGAGATAGTTGACTATTTCCTTAAAGCGGGCGCTGATCCTAATCTGCAAATGAATGGAAAAACTCTTTTGCAGCTGACTGTTCATGCTGATCAAATTTCGATTGCCAAATTACTGATAGATACTGGAGCAGAGATAGATACCACAACCTACCGTGGTGAAACGGCCCTCTATTTGGCTACTTTGGCCGGGAACCTAGCATTGGTCAAATATCTGATTGCCTCTGGGGCAGACTTAAACCTATCCACATTTGAGGGCAATACTCCCCTCTATACAGCCCTGTTAATGGACAACTTAGAAATTGCCAATGTACTGATCGATGCAGGTGCGGATGTAAATAAAACGTGCAATCAAGGGATAAGCCCAATCTACGAAGCAGTAAAAAAGGGGTATATAGATATCGCAAAAAAAATGCTGGCATTGGGTGCAAATGTCAATCAAACCAACGCCAATACTGAGACACCTTTATTTGCAGCATCCGCTACAGGCAATTTGGAATTAGTCAATCTTTTGTACGAAGCGGGTGCGGATATAAATGCTACGAAGTACGATGGATCCACTGCTTTATTTAGGGCAGTTATTTCAGGGCATGTTGAAATCGCAAAAAGGCTCATCGATCTAGGAATTGATGTGAATAAAGGGAGGTTCCACTACGGTAAAACGCCACTTTACTTAGCTGCTGACTATGGTGAGGCTGAGATTTTGAATTACCTGATCGCTGCGGGAGCAAAGGTCAATTTTCCCGCAAACAATGGATATACAGCTTTACACACAGCTGCTGTGAGAGGGGATGCAGTGATCATAAAACTACTCTTAAGTTCAGGAGCTGATCCTTCTTTAAGAGAGAAAAAAAATAAAAGGCCTATAGACCTTGCTACAAGCAATGAGATTAAAAATCTACTAAAATAAACCAATTTATATTTTTATACGATATGATTTATAGACAAAACAAGTACCTAAAAGTCAGTCAAGTAGTTTATTTATTCTTACTGATGCTTGTATTTAAAAGTTGTACCAATAGGAAATTAAACAATGCAGCAACGTACGAATATACGCAGATAGAACCAGAGCAATCCAAACCTGTTATTTCTACGCTAGTAGGCGAATGGAAGCTTGATTCGACTGTATTTACTGATGGTACTTTCAGAAAAAAACCACAAATACCTTTTAGTGCTACTACATGGACTTTTACTGAAGACGGACAGTATGTGGTAAGTATACAGGAAAATTCATATAAGCTTTCAATGGAAGAAGATGGCACACAAAAAGAAACCTCAATGACAGCTGAGACACCGGCACAGAAATACATTGGTAAATATCAACACATCAACGATGTGCTACATGCTACAATTATAGGAGGGCTTACCAAATATAACATAGTTGGGCAATCAGATAGTACGCTGCATCTCAAATCTCAGCGGATCCAGGTACCTCCTGTTTCAAAGGAAGATTCAGCTAAAATAGCGGAACATTACTTCACCTTAAAATAACCGCAAAACTTATCTACTGAACTATTTTTCGGGTTTGGTTAATATGAATTGGTATACACATTTAAACAGGACAAATACTTAAAAAGAGCAAATGGAATTCAAACACAAAATAAAAGTAGCCATGGCTGTTGTAATGGTTACTTACAATTTCTCAGCCTTTTCCCAACCAGGCATCAAACATGTTGAAGGAGAAAAGGAGAACAGGTCTATTTTAGGAGAGGGTTTTGGTTCAAAAGGCCCAAATGTGATCCTCTACGATATCTTTGATGGACATGATGGCGATACAGTTGCCTTGCAGTCGTCTGAAGTTGGGGGCTGGAGTGGTTTAAATATTCACCATCCGGCTGTTTATATTACAGATAGTGAAGATAATATGGCAGCTCTGCTTATAGACATGGAGCGTGGAGGACAGCTAAATGTCAATTTTGATCCCGTGCAGGAAATTTTTATTTCTTACGGAGTTAAAATACCTGCTGGTCATTGTTTTCCTATGACCTCTGTACCTGGTACTTTTCCTGAAGGAAGCAATTGGAAACTATCTTGGCTAATGGATGGAGAAAGAGGCTATATGGGTAATGATGACGTATGCTTGCCCACCTGGGGAAATGGCACTTATTTTTCATATGCTGGTAATGACAATGTGATTAAGTTTGAGGTGGGAAAACCTGGTTCTGACAGTAATTGGTTTTCTTTTGAGCAGTGGAACAGATTTTCTACCTATTTAAAAAGCGGAAACAAACCTACAGAAGACCCAGGCATTCTTTGGGCGCAAGGCATAAGTAAAGAATTTGGTCAGAAGACATTCTCTGACAATACACAAGTGCTATTTGATGGTGACGATACTCCTGATGGCTATAAGTTTGAAGATGACAATATTAGCCAGTGGAATAGATTTAACCTGCCTGGATGGTACAGAAGTGGTGGTGAGAATGTAAGAGCTCTATATGACGATGTTTATATTGCCACAGGTGATGCGGCACGTGCTCGTATTGAAATTGGCGATGCAGCAACCTATGCTGAATGCAGAACATTGGACATACAGATTCCTACCAGCTGGTCCGATGATAGAATAGCCTTTACCTTGAAAAGCCAGAAAACCTCTTCCTTAGAGAGTTTATACTTATATGTTACTGACGCTTCAGGTCAGGTAAATGAAAACGGGTATTTACTCACATCAAATATTTTAGATGTTAAAGAGAGTCATGAGAAACCCAACAAGTTGGCTGTTTATCCAAACCCAGCGGTCAATACCGTTCATTTCAAATTAGATTCCGACCGAATCGAAAAAATCTCTATTACATTTTATAATTCAACTGGTGAATTGATAGAGTCTATTGAAAAAGATTTTCCTAATGACCGGATAACCTGGAAACCTAAAGGCCTTCCAAATGGAAACTATTTATACAAAGCTGAAATAAAGGTGTCAGGAGAAAAAGAATATGTTTCTAGTGGAAAAATTGTATTGATGAAGCACTGATTTTTATTTTGCAAATAAACCTGTGAGGAAATCCTCATAGGTTTTTTACTGTTTGATGCATTGAGAAGTAAGTAGGCAATTGAAGCTTTTTAATAAGCATTTCAATGCTTCTACCTATTCTAATATTTGTTTAACAGCTTCATTATTTTAGGATCATTCAATTTTTCAGCTATTTCATAAACTGTTTTAGGATCATGTTTAGTTTTAATGGTAGGGTCTGCTCCTGCTTTCATTAATATCTTAATTATTTTGAGTATCTCTTTCCTGTTATCATGCATTGTTTGTGGTTTTTCATCAATTAAGTAAAAGAGTAAATGTAATGGCGTTAAATTATTATCGAAAATCACATTAGAAAAGAGCTCCGCAAATCGCTTGCTATACATAGGTTTGTTTACATCAGCACCTTCTTTAATCAGTAAGGAGGTTGCCTCCACATTAAGTGCTTTTATTGCCCAGTGTAGTGCCGTCAATCCTCTCTTATCAACCAAATCTACATCTACACCTTTTGCTATTAGTGACTTTGCCAAAGTAAAAGTCTTTGTTGTATCAAATGCAATGGCTGCAGTCAATATCAGTGGATCAGCAGGATCAGTAAATTCCATATAGGGTAAGTGCTCATAGCTGAATTTCTTCTCAAGCAAAGCTTCCACTAGCCTGGACATCCATTCAGGTAAAATCTCCTCTCCTTCCTGATATCTGTTAACCCAATAGCTCATTTCTTCAATTTTCGGGTTAAAGCCATTCTTCAATAAGGCTTCAATAACATGTAAATACTTTTTTTCTGCCGCCCAATTTGCAACCGTCCCATATTTAGAAATACTATTGGGATTGGAGCCACGGGAAATTAAAAAAAGAACTATATCAATGTCTCCCACAGAGCAGGCATAAAATAACAAAGGCATCTCGTCAGCTGGCTCGAATGATTGCACATTTTCATCTCCAATAGTTTTTTTTAAAGCATCTAAATCCTGCTTTTCAATTATTTGAGTGAGCTTTAAGTAAGTGTTGGAAAGGCTATCATTCTGTCCATACGTTAGAGTAGCCGTTAAAAGTATTAAAAGTATAATTAAGTTTTTCTTAAGCATTACAATATTATCATTTTAGATTATTTGAGGCATACAAAGCAATCTGCAAGCTAAACCCTCTTATATTTTTTTATATTTCAGCACATCCCTGACCGCTCCTTTTTGGTCAATTGTACCCGTAGTGGCAAATCGAGCCCAGAGTGCTCTCACTTCTTTCTGGCTTCTGGAAATTTCTTCCGCAGAAATGCCCTCCACCAATTTGGCATCTTTCCAAAGTGCGCTATCACCGAATAAAAGTGGTAAATCTATGGTATGCGTAGCCCCATATCCATTTGTATCAGATCCCCAGGTAATTTCATACCGATAAACATTATTTCCCTCTACAGCACAGTTTTTGGCAAACTCATTAGCTGCCTTTTTATATACTTTTTTAGATGTACTACTTATAAGAATCTTATTGAGTAAACCTCCAATAATGGGAAATTCTGTATATTTTCTTAAAGCAGGCATATGAGGTATAAAAAAAGAGGTTTCCTCTTGAGTATACCCAATAAGGATGTTTACTTCTCTTGCTCTTTCTTTCCAAATGGCTTGCACTTGAGATTCTTCAGGAAAGGGATATACACCATATTGATTGCCAAATGGCATTCCTGCCTTTAAACCATACTCTTTGGCCGCTGCCAGAACTTCTTCCTGCCTTTTCAGAATGGTGTCGATTTCGGCTTGAGCAGGTATTTCCCTGGCTACCTTAACCATGTCATTGATCATATCGCCTCTTTCAAATATTAACCCTAACGGGGCACTTTGTATAATTACATTTTGAAACAAACCTTTTGACTCTTCAATTAACATCATTTGAGCAATGGCCTCTCCCCCAGCGGACTGCCCAAAAAGGGTGATATTCTTAGGATCTCCTCCGAAAGCTGAAATATTATTGTTGACCCATTTGATTGACTCCAGAATATCCAAATAACCTAGATTAGCTGGTATATTATTGTATCCCCCCAGGAAACCTAATAATCCTAATCGATAGGTAACATTAACTACAATTACATCCTGTTCTTTCACTAAAAGCTTAGGATCAAAAATCACTGCATCACCAGCTCCGGAGATATAACTCCCTCCGTGTATCCAGATCATTACAGGAAGCTTATCTAAATCATTATTGGGCCGGGTTACTGACAAGTTTAAGCAATCTTCCGACTGCTCCTGCATATCCAGTGGTTCAATACCGAACATCATGGAAAACAGTGGTTTTTCAGTTTGAGGGCAAGCTGGAGAAGGCTCATATGCATTTAGGGGCGAATCATATTTTTCAATAGGTACTGGCTTTTCGAACCGTCCGGCCCGGGCATAGGGAACATTGGTTGCTCTCATCACACCATTATCCTCAAAAAGGTGGATTTGTCCGGCTGGAGTTGTGACAGTATTGCTTTGAGCGTAAGAATTACTATGCATAGAAAGTATAATTACAATGACTAGTAAATTTTTCATTGATACGCATGCTGCTAAAATTTTGACTAATGTTGAATATATAAGTTAGGCCTGAATACACTGTACCTGAATTTTTGCACAACTCAAAATTAACTAAAGTTTGATGGTATTAGATTGTTTTTCTGAAAAAGCTAAACTATGAGGGATTAAAACCTCTTTTACGCTCATTAGTTTAATGGGTTGATAACAACGCCTAACTTTGGAGAAAAAGAATGAAAACACCGAACGTAGTGTAAGTGGCTTTCATCCTCAATTTATTAGTTACTTCAATATACTTTCATAAAGTGTATTAAGCATATCGTTTCGCATTTTAGAGTTGTTTTGGTTGATGAAAATCAGGATACCCCAATTTGCCGCTCTGTTGTAGCAAAGCATGGAAGATTGCCCCATAGAATCTCCTGACTTGAGATACACTGTATTCCCACTATCCCGGATAATTTTAGTACCTAAACCAATCGCCTCATTTTCCTCCTTAAAATAAGGAATTTCCGTTAACAGAGCTGCTTTGGCCAGGGTGCTGTTTTCACCCAATAAGGCATTCATATACTTCATCATATCTGCAGTAGTAGATTTCACCAAGCCCGCTGGCCCCACAATATTCCAGTTGAAAAGTTCCTGCTCACCGCCTTCCCCATTGTAACCTGTCGCTACATTATCAACATCAAACTCGGTAGTATAAGTGCGTGTCATGTTCAGCGGCTTAGTAATTTTCTCTCTGATTAGTTGAGCATAAGTGGTTTCATATAGTTTTTCTAATATCTGACCAATTAAGGTATAGCCTACTGTAGAATACCTATAGCTCCCATAGTTTTTAAGTGTATCGCAGCTGTTGATCATACTCACAAGAAGTTCCTCGTCTACTATAGCGGTTGGCTGTTGTGCATCTTTCTCTATAAGTGCACTGAAATCCACATCAGGCAATCCCGATTGATGAGAAGCTAAGTCTGCTATTGTTATTTTACCCTGGATGTTATCATCGAGCTGATATGCTGCCGGCAGGTAATCATCGATATAATCATCCACCTTTAGCCTACCTTCCAGTGCGGCTTGGGCAATTAGGTTGCCAGTCATGATTTTGGTAATTGAGGCAATTTCAAATACCGTATGCTTATTGATCTTTGTTTTATCCTCCCGGCTTAAATGGCCATAGGCCGTATAGAATTCTTCTCCATTTTGTAAAAAGCCTACGCTTATACTTACTTCAGGATTAGCCTCATGGAAGCTATTGACCGCAGAGTCGATGCGTTGGGTAATGCTTTGTGCAAAAATGAATGTGTTCATCAATAATAAGATTGAAATAAATGTGCTTACAGTTTTCATTGCGTTTTTAGTTTTTTGATTAAAAGATGACACAAAGCTGCATGAAAGTACTGCTCTAATCGACCGACTTCCTAAAGTCGGACGCATTAGTGAAAAAGTAAAACGTTCGCCTTTTTACAAGCGCCTGATTATGAGTGGTTTTTACGGTACTGGGTTGGTGTGGTACCTGTATGCTTTTTAAAAGCTGTATTGAAGGAAGACTTTGAATTAAAGCCTACTTCATATAATATTTCAAGCACAGTAAAAGCTTTCTTATCCGGATCTTTTAAAAGTGCTGTTGCTTTCTTGATTCTGTAAGAATTGATGTAATCAAAAAAATGAAGTCCTATTTTGTGGTTAATCAATACCGATAATTCCCTTGCGGGCATATCTATTTTATCAGATAGATCCTGAATGCTAATAGAAGGATCGAGATAAGGCTCCTCGGCTACCATGTACTGATGAAGTCTATCTATCCGCTCATCATTAGGAACTGGTGTTGGGTTAAGTTTAGGTTGGTTTTCTCTCACCATATTGGCAACCAGCTTCAATTTAGAATCTATACTTCTAAACAATTCCGGATTTTTCAATGATTTCATGAGATACCAACAGATGATGACTAATTGAAATACATACAGCCCGGCACGAAGAAGATCTGAGATATGGTCGTACATAGAAAACTTAAAGATATTTTTGAGCAGCGCCAACGTATAGAAAAGTGATATAGCTACTGCCAGCTGAAATAACCATTGGTAAGCCTGTAGTTTCTTTCCAGCATTATTTTCCAGGTATAAGTTTTTGGCCTTACTGATTACTAAAAAAATAAGGATGAGGTATATGATTACCTGAAGGTGAAGCAATACATGATTAATTTGCACTTCAAAAACCTCTTTGAAATGGGAGAAGAATTGTATTTTCCCTTCATCATCTTGCGAGTAAAAACGGGGAAGAAAAATAAGGTTGACTACTACAAAAGGAATAGCATGAAAAAGGTGCTTAGGCTTTAATGTGAAATTAGAATAGCAGGCTGACAACACATATAGATATAAGGTGGGCAGCTGTAGAAAAATAACCTGGCTTCTGAACATGGCCAGGTTAGAGATGATACCCTGCGCTGGAGTATAAAAATAACCACTTGTATCTATACTGGTAAGCAAAAGAAAAGTAGCAAATAGATAATTGCTAAGTTTATTGGGTGATTTTAGTGTAAAGAGAAATACTGCTAAAAGCAGTGAAACAAAAATGGAAATAATAGCAACAACAAAAAGCAAGTTGGAATACATGAATTAATTTTCTAAAAAAGCAGAAGCTAAGTTGTTAATAGTTGCTGATAAAAACTAGAAAAGCTTTTTATTTTGGTGGGAAAGGATGTATTACCTCTTTTTAAAAGGCACAGAGCAAAACCCTTGAAAGTAGTGTTTTGAATTAAACAGCATAAATTCATAGAACAAACCTGCCATTTATAGCTGGTTGCCATTCTTATGACTTTTCATAGCAGCCAATGTTAGCGGTATACTTTTTAATTTTTCTTTTTCTTTTTCCGTTTCTCTTGGTTTTTATTTATTTTCTCTATGGTATCCATTGGAATTACCGTCAGCATATTAGTTTCACAATTCCATATGTTGAGATATTTCTTTGACACAACATTGTGAGTTTTCCAATTTGCGAATTTTGAATAAAGCATTAGAGTACAAATATCTGTTGCTGTGATAAATTCTCCTGTTTCTGGCAGGTGACTATGCATAGCTCCTTCTATTTCTTGTCCTTCTTCAAAATTGCCGTATTCAATCGGAATAATATTCTTATGTAGTTGTTTTTTAGTTGCGAGCTTGTTGTTTTTATCAAACGTTAATAAGTAGTCATTTCCAAAAATCACGACACCACTTTGCTGTGGACCTGTCAATATGTACACCTTCTTTTCTTTTCCATTAATAAGCGGAATCATATTAGGATTGGTGTTTTGGTAAAACTCAAAAAATCCATCTTCATTTGTTTGTAGTTCTGTCAAAGCAATATTTCTGATTTCATAAAGGTCGCTTTCTGTAATTGTAAAATCTCTTTCGGTCAAGTCTGTTGTAGCTTTTTCCACATCATAAGTACTGTCAAATGAAACTGTCCCTATTACTTTTGGTTTTTCTGCTATTGAGAAGAAAACACATTTTGCTGTGTCATTTTCAGAGTAGGAAAAATAACCGCCAATATTTTCTCTGTCTTTATAGTTCTCCAAAAATAAGTCAGTTCCATACCATGAAGCCATTTCCGATTTGTAGAGAAGTTTACCTTCTGCCACTATTGGCTGTGCTTCTGCTGTTGGATTTTTTTGTCCAAATGCACTAATTGTGATTAGTGACAAAATAATGATTAAGGTTCTGTTCATTTTTATATCTCGTATTTTCAGATTACTGATAACGGTTTAAATATAGTTATTTCTTTGCGGTTTCGAAGCACTTTTCTTTCCACCGAAACCAAAGCTGACTACGGAGCAGAAGCCTTGCTGTTAGCCGTTCACTCGCTATATGCGTTGTTGTGCTTAGTTTATTCTCTTTTTATTTTAATTGATTTAAAAGATTTAATCAAAACATCCTGGTTTTCGGATTTTACCCTCTCTCCAATAATGTTAAAATTGAAAGAAGAATTTAAATCTTCAATAAGAACTGCTGTTAATCCGTCCTTACCTTTTTTAGGCTGAATGTATGTCCTGATATAATTATCAACCGTATCAACTTTTAATTGATATCTAGTGTATTCTTTTTTGTGTTTTAATTTTTTAACACTTTTAGATTGAAGCTGATTATTATGATTATCTATTATACCTTGAGAACCTATATGCGGTAATTCTATTTCTTCAAAATTGATAGTGCTATCATTGTTGATAGAAAAACCTGCATATCCAAATTCGCTCCAATCGAAAAATAAAGCCATGTTTGGTCCTGTAAGTTTTCCTAAGAAGCTATCGTCACCCTGTATGGTTTCATAATTCCAATCGACAGGTAATTCGATTTCAAATTTACCTGTATCAATTATTTTTGTTTTTTGTGAACTATCTACTTTACAACCAATTAGTAACAATAAAATCTGTAAATATAAAATGATTTTCATTAACAAATATTATGCACAACAATTCGCTAAATACACCCAAAGGTGCATTTATCTTATAATTTTACTAACCGACAACAAACTACTGTAAAAGCTCACAAACATTTACAATCACTTTCTGTAGGTTACTCTATTCAAAGAAATGAACATAACTCCTCTCCTCATCATATCCAAATCATTCATCGAAAAGCATAGTAAAATACCTACATGTAGGTAGTAGCTTTTACGGAATAATGATAGAATAATGAGTAAAGTGCAAAAACCACGGGGATTTTAAGATTAAAGAGGTTGAATGAAACAGCTTGATTCTGCCTTAATCTTCATCTTTCTCTTTTCCTCGGTAAATTTTCATATATCCGTTTAACTGCTCTGTAAGTAATATTTTAATTAAGGTGAGTGTCCCAGTAGACAGAAATATGCATAAAATTGTCAAATGTCATGTTTTCATTCTTCATACTTTTTCCATTGATGAAAAAGTATACAATCCCGATAGCCATCGGGATTAGGTAAAATGATGCTACAACCCGCAAATACCATCGCTGGCCCGCCATTTTACCCTCCCACCCGCTTTTTCGCTTAAAGCGAAATTGGGGGAATTAGCTATTAATGGAAGTAAACGTTTATAGCTAGCTTTATTAACCCCATTTATCTAGTTTTTAACGATTTTTTAATGATTCTACCGCATTTATATATATTATAAATAATATGAGTGTCCCAGCGAGGTAAAAGAAAAAAGCTTTGTCCTGCCTTCATCTTTAAAGCAAAAACCTCGAATCCACCGAACCCGAGGTTTATATGATTCCCTAAAAATAGCATAGCTTAAAAGTATGCTACACTTACTTCAACCTCTCAACAATCATAGAAGAAAAGAATTGAGCCCCTGTTCTTATGCAGTTTTCATCCACCACAAAGTTGGGCGAATGAGGCATTGAAATAATTCCTTTCTGATAATCAGAAGCACCAATCAGGAAATATACTCCGGGAACCTCCTGTTGAAAGAAAGCGAAGTCATCGCTCCGACCGTCAGGGATCACTCCATATAAGGGAATAGCATGCTGTGGACCATAAATGGAAGAGATACTTTTGATCGTCTGATCAGCTAATTCCTCATCGTTTAAAACCAAATCCACTTCAAACAAAGTATTAATACCAGCAAAGCTTTTCGCATATTCTGAGGCTTTGATTTTTTCTTTGATTTCCATCACAATAGAGTTGATCTGATCTTTTTCACTGGTACATAGGTTTGCTTTTATAGAGAGTTGACCCTTCTTCTCCTCTACTCTAAAGTACTCAGTGGTAGTGATATAATCTTTAAAAATGGTGTTAGGATTACCCAAACCAATAGTAGGATCCATCAAACTTCTGTTATCCCAAAACTTGCTATCAGGAGCCACATTTTGTAAATCTTCCAGCAGCGATTTAACATAAGCAGTAAGCGCATCTTTCTCTATAATATTATCAAATAAAATTTCCATTATTTTATAATCTGCATATAGGTTGTTGCCTCTGGTAGCAATAGTTCCTTCCGGCATGGGTGCTACGTGCAGTGCATAAATCTCATCCGGCTGAATCATTTCAAGTATACCATCATCCAACATAGCCCTGGCTCCTTTCCAATTTTCTTCAGATGGTTGAAACAGAAAATAAACAGTTCCGCTCAACTGATCTTTTAGGCTGGTAAGCACATTGGCAATTCCCAGGCCAATGGTGGTGTGTACATCGTGCCCACAGATATGTCTTACGCCTTCTATTTCAGAGTGATAAGCCACAGGGTCTTGTTGGTCAGATGGCATGGCATCCATATCTGCCCGCCAGGCTATCTTCTTCCCTTTTCTATTGGTTTCTAAAATGCCTACTACGCCATATCCACCAATATTGGTGTGGACTTCCAGGCCCAGTGCTTTGAGGTATTCTGCAACCTTGCCTGAAGTCATTTTTTCTTCTCCTGATACTTCAGGGTACATATGGAAGTCTCTTCGGATTTTTACAAGGCTATCAAAAATCTGATTGGTACGCTGCTGTACTAATTGATGAATGGTAGAATCAGCCTTCTGCCCGGCTACCAGTAATTGAGAGGAAAGGAATAAGAATACTACGCTGAATACTACCCGGATAAATTTGCTTTTTGAAATCATGTTTACACTATTTGTTGGTTCATATTGTAAAGATGAGGTGATACTTGCTGCTTTACCTGACACATATGTGACAAAAAACTATTGCTTTGCCATTTTACTCCTGATTCTGCTGAGTGATTGACGCTCAATGCCTAAATAAGTACATAAATGCGAAAGACTTACCCTGTTGATAAGGTCAGGATTTTCATCAAGGAACCTTAAATACCTTTCTTCAGCACTTTCAAATAGGAAGCTTTCCACCCTGTCTGTTTGAATGGTTAACACTTTTTCAGCTATTAGCCGGCCATATTTTTCATTGTTCTTAAATTTTTGGTAACCTTTCTGAATATCCTGATAGGATAAGTGAATGATTACTGAGGGTTCCAGGCACTCCATAAAGTATTTGGTAGGCTTCTGCCTGATGAAGGCAGGGTAATCTGTTGCGTACTCATTCTCCTTTACAAAACCTGTAGTGATTTTATTACCTTTTTCATTGATGTAGTACCTTCTCAATAGTCCTTCACACACATAACCCATATGGGTTTGGATTTCTCCACTCTTAAAAAAGCACTCTTTTTTGCTGTAGGCCTTAATGCTGAGTTGTGAGCTTATAATGGCCAACTCTTCAGCGGTAGCATGAGAGAACAATTGGAGGTAGGAATCAAAATAGTGTTGATAATCTTTTTCTTTCAAGGCTCCTTGTTTCTGATTTACATTGGGTTAAGCTTCTAAAATAATAATTTTCAAAATGCTATCCTAAATTTCAGAAGTACAAGAAACCATATGTGACATATTAAAATATCAATCCCGCAAATATTCTAAAGTATTCACCATCTCAAACTTAGGGCTTCTTTCAATAAATTCTCTTAAAAATGCGGTGTGTGCAGAGCCCATCAAAATGAAAACCCTATCTTCTTTACTCATTTTGATTCTGTTGAGATTGGAGAAAATCCGCATATTCCGATTGTAAAAAATAGCGGCATTTTCTGCTCCCTGAAATTCATCTCCTATTCCCACATAAAGTAATTTATCTGCATTGCTGATAATGGAATTATCAAGGTACCTGGGGTCGTTCATTAACCTGAATTTTTCCGGCAAAGGCAAATCATCGAAATGTTTTTCTTTTTCTGCCAACTCAGGATAATCTTTAAACGGATGATTCGTCAGTTCAAGGTATGTTTCCGGGTCTATGGAGTTCTCTAAATCAGGACTATTCTCGATAAAATCTCCTACACTATAATTATAGCCCATATGATTATCAATACCATAAATAGAATCTATTCCATTCAAACGAGCCACTTCAAAAGCAAGCATGCTCGTTTCCCCGAGCTCAGTAATTAAAGTGGCGGGGTTTTTCAAAAATTCCCGGTATAAAGTATTAAGTGCTACATGTTTTTCAGGAACAGACTCAACACAAACAATAGTAGGTTTAAACCTGGCCATCATTTCAGCAATCTGCCTCACCTCTTTTTGGGCTGACTCACTTTTTTCATCAAATTCAGTGGTATGTGCATCTGAGGAATAACCAAAATGGAAAGTACCTACATTCAGAACTTTTATTTTGGAGGACGCTGAGTTTACTGCCTCAGAATGTTGATGCTGTTTGTCGCTACTGCCACAACTAAAGATTAGGAGCATTAAAAATAATGCTGATGCTGTTTTTATTTTTAATAACATACTTTGAAATACATAAAATGGTGTGAGTCGAGCTATATGTAATTTTTTTATATCACCCTCCTTTTGACTGCCTGAATATATCAATTTATTTTTTGATAGTAAGCAGGGTCGAGCAAAATCCCTGTGATTTATTCTAGCATTTCCTTCCCGAAAAGAAGCAGCACTTAGTATGAAATAAAATAAGCAAATGAGGGAAGTTAATTCCCTCATTATAAGCTTTAGGTCTTCCTGATTTCTCCTTGGCTATTTAAAGCTGCTCAACAAACTCGGAAAACACTTTTTTATGCAGTTCGAGGTCTAAATCAGGAGAAACTGAAACCCTTGCAATATAATCTTTGTCAGCCTCCTTGGTAGTACCTTGAGTGGAAGTGGCCGGAATAGTCCAGTAGCATCCTTTCAATTGACCGTAACTCACACAGTATTTACTTTCATTAGGGATTTTGCTGATCATCATGTCAATCAGTTTTTGGTTAAGCGCTCGTTTATAAGCTTCCCTCTCTTCGGCAGTATTGCCTTTGGTAGGAAGATCTAATGAAAACACGGACGGCATAAATCCCTGATCGGCTAAGTCTTCCGAAACAAAATTGATTTTTGCTGTGGGCAGCTCCTCTTTGATAAAACTGACAAACTCCCGTGTGTTTTTATAGGCCTCCTCAATCCTTTGGTTCATTGAAGGCAGCTGTTCAGCCAATATTTCTATCTGAAGCTTAGTTGCTTCATTGTCGCAAAGCTTAAGGTGCTTTTCAATTTTCCCCATTAAAGCTTCGGCTTTTTGATTAGCCACACAATAGCCAGCAGTACATTTACCTCCACTAGGAAATTTTGACCCACTCACATAAGAGATGGTTCTGGTTTCCGATAAAATCCCTTCCTCACTTAAAAATTGTACATTAGGGCAGAAAGTTTGATCCAGGATAAATACAGGGTCTATCGCTTTTCCCCCATTGGCTGTTTTACGCACCTTCCCTAATGCTTCTTTCAGCTTTTGAAGATCCGGCACCTCCACTCTGGGGTTGGTAGGGATTTCAGCAATAATGTAGGGTACCGCATCTTCAGTCGCAATCTTTGCCAAAACTGTAGCTATACTTTGCACCATATCATTGTCGCCATCTACCAATAGATCTACTATTTCAACATTAGGAAGACAAGCTGCCACCCTTCTGGCCTGGTCGTTTGTACCTCCGTAGCAATTGGGAGGTACAATAATTTTAATGGCCTTTCCCTGATGTTCCACTTGAGCAGCATCAATCAGCCCCATCATAATAGCATATTGAATAGAAAGACCGGACGAACCCAGCAGTGCTTCAGTACTTGTGCCTGTAATTTCCTTAATTTCCTCCACTACTTTGGCATGGCTGTTTTCAGTAGCACTTTTAGGCTGCTCTGAGTAAGACTCGCCAAGTAGTTGCTTTAAAGCAGTAAAGCTATCAGCTGGCGTCATCGCTATAGACTCCCTCCTTCTTACATGCTGAATTTCAGAGATATAACTTTCATTTTTACTACCATTGATAGTTAATACACTTCCCAACTGCGCATTTACAGTAAGATAAAAATCAATGTTTGGATTAAGTGCTTCATCAGCCATAAAACCCTGCTGTGAAATGAAAATCGTACTACCATCAAACTCTGAAACCTCTTCTGCATGCTGAACCTGCTTTAGCTCAAACTGATACCCATACACTTGCTTTAAAGCGTTAGCATCAAAAAAAGCTGGTAATTCTCCAACATAGCTGATTTGAGTACTTTTCTTTTCAAATAAATTCTTCCTTAACACAGCTAAAACAGGCATGGATCTGGATGAAAAGCTGATTACCTGTGCAGGATCTATCCCCTTCAGCTTAGCTATAGTCCATTCCAATACGGAAGATAAGGGATGCCCTAAGCGGATGTAATCATAGGCAGTAGGTAAATTGCCAAGGACAGATGTTTCAGCATTCCCCTCTTCATACAAATTTTCAAATTGCTCTAGAAACTCACTTTTAGCCAGTTTTTCATGGTAAATATCCAGGCGATGGGTGGTGAGTTTTACCCAATCAGTTGGTACATTTTCTACTACTTTTCTACTATAATTAAGCACTTTTTCTTCTTGCATATTTTTCACTTTTCTATCGGGCCGGCAATATAGATTAATTAGATTTATTGTGTAAATGTAACGGAGCTTTTGTGGCCTTGTTCGGAAGGTAGAAAAGTATGAGTGAAGGTTGAGGAATAGGGATTTTTAAGTGTGTTTTAGAAGCCCCAATTTGTGCATTTCATACAAGGAAGTTGGCCTATAACTTAGCTTAAGACCACGTAATCTTTCAACCTTATGGTGAGATAGATAGTATTATGACACTATCTTATATCTTACTTTTACTTCTTATAAAGATCATCGCAATGGCTGTAGTTAAAACGCCCATCACCAGTGCTCCCACGGCACTTTGAATGGCATAACTTTTATAATTAAAATTAGCTGCAGCCTCCTCCCTTGTTTCAAAGTAGCCCATTTCCACAGAGTGCTTAATTACATTAGGGAAATAATCCGGGGTAATGATGTATGTAGTTATCCATTGCGACAAGGGGCTTAGCAATGCAATAAATAAAGATAAGAGTAAGCCGGCTATAAACCCTTCTTTATAGCTCATTTGCCCATCATAAAAATTTTTCTTCTTGTCCTTGAGGGCTAATACCATCATAATAATGGCAGGGATAGCAAAAAGATTAGTCAAATAGATATGGTAATCAAGATATTGATCGTGCAAACCCACCAATTTTTCGAGCAGCATCCAGAGTAGTGTAACTACTGTAAAAATAATGGCCCATTTAATTTCTATAGTTACGTTTTTCATTGTTGTATTTTTTAGCTTTTTCTTTGTCAAAAATCGTGATTAATTTACGCAATTGAAAAATTCGCTGCAAGCTTTAGAAGTGGTTTTATTCTACTGATTGTTAAGGCAAATCATTATCTGTAGATGATCATTTAGTAGACAAAATTTTTAATGCTTCAGCTTGAGAAGCAACAAAGTTTACATGTCTGCTATTATTGCTTTCATATATAAATGCCTTCAAACTCTTGCTATGGTATTTGGAAAAATCACCTACAATAATCAGATATACACGATAATTAGTAAATTTTTGCAGAATTTCTCCTGCAAGACCACTTTTGAGATCAAAAAATTCAGGTGCAATATTTTTTTCATAGATGACAACTCGGTTAAAGCCTCCATAAAATAAATTACCTACTAAATCAGCACCATCATCGATAGTATTAATAATCAAATTATTTGAAATCAATTCAGCAATTTCAATATCATTTATTTGATGGTTTACAATTTCCATATATTGCTTATAATGAATGGTTATTTAGACTAGCTTGCTCACCAATGAGCTTAACAATTTCGGCCTTAGAAACTTCCCTGATCAAATTGAATCTGTATTGTCTTCTTACCTGTTTTGTAGCCTTTTTGCTTTAGTATCTTCCTGTCTTCCTCTATTAAGGCAATCAATACCAAAACTAATATGATACTTATCCAGGGAAAAACCTACAAGAATTCCATTATATTTGTATAGAGGAACATTCCAGCTAATTGCACCTTCCACCTCTACCACAGTGGCTTCTATTGATGGTTTTAGTTTGCTCATAATAACAGTACCAGATTCCAGAGCATTATTAACATATTCCTCAATTGTAGATACCTTCTTCATAGACTTTAATCCAAATAGCTATTGGTAGCAACCAGTTTTCTGTTCTTGGGCCTGGTGTACCATGAAATGGCCGTAAGTACCAAAAGTAATAGCGCTGGTAGTACATCGGTAATTGCATCTTGA
This sequence comes from Marivirga lumbricoides, assembly GCF_014636295.1. Classification (GTDB taxonomy): domain Bacteria; phylum Bacteroidota; class Bacteroidia; order Cytophagales; family Cyclobacteriaceae; genus Marivirga; species Marivirga lumbricoides. The sequence goes on from NZ_BMEC01000001.1 coordinate 87,842, forward strand.
GATATTAAATGTGAAGCAATAGCGCCTAACATCATAAAAAAGAAGCCAGCATAAGCCCACTCTTTCAAGACAGGAAATTTAGGTATAAGTATGGCGAGTACTCCTAATAACTTCGCTGTTCCTAATATTAAAAGCAGATATTCCGGATAGCCCAGCTGGTGAAATGCCTCTACTTCTTCAGGCATCTTAATAAGTTGAACGATTCCCGTAGATACCATACCCAGGGCTAACCATATAGTAGCTACCCAATATGTAATTTTTTTCGTTTTAGACATAGTTATTCAGTTTAGTTGTATCATTACTTTTTGAAGTTGGTTATGCGCCATATTTATCCCTGAAGCAAAAGGCATTTTAAGAAGATTGTCTCGATCAGCAACAGACTTGAATATAATTTGCATAGTTAGTTTACTTTGCTCTTCGCCTTCCTGTGTAAAACTTAAATATTCCAGCTGTACCGGAAATCCCGTATTTTCCATCTCGAAAGTTCTTGTAATTTGCTCATTAGGTATATACTCATGGATTACTCCATTTGCACGAAAAAGTATGTTTCCACTTGCATCTTTAGTTTCAAATTGATAACTCCCATGAGCCTTATTTTCCATTTTTAGCACTTTGTTGCCCATCCACTGTTCTATCAGGTCAGCAGTTGTATACGCCTTAAAGACTAATTCCACAGGTAAATCAAACATTCTTGTAATTATTATTTCCTGTTTACCTTCTTCAGCTGCCACTTTAGTTTTCTGTTCCATAAGTTTTTTTATTAGATTGTTGTTTCTTCATAAGTGCTTCCAGTTTATTGAATCGATCATCCCACATCTGGCGGAAAGGTTCAATAAAGTCAGCTATTACCTTCATCCCCTCCGGATTTAACTTATAATAAATCTCCCTTCCCTTCTTAGTCTGCTCAAGTATTTCACATTCTGTAAGAATTTGGATATGCTTCGAAATAGTTTGCCGGGATGAATCGAAATTTTCAGCTATAGCAGAAGGCGTGATGGCACTTGCCGCTACCAAAGTAATAATTGCCCGCCTTGTAGGATCGGCTATGGCTTGAAATACATCTCTTCTTAATTTCATTACGCAGTCATTTGACAGCAAATATAATGCAACTAAATGACTGCGCATTTTTTTTTCTGGAATTATTTTTTATCTACTATATAACAAGATTCTATCTTCTCAACTAATGCCATTTCTATGTTGCTCCAAAACACCCCTATAATCCCCTCAAGGGGATAGCCTCACAGATGTAAGTAAGCAAAAAACTAATCAGCTTTAGCCCTATTTTCTAATATAGCAAAAGTCCTGTTATCTCATTTGAAGTTCAGTTCCAATAACTGCGATGACTTGATGCTTACAAATCACCATTACAGTATAAGGATTGTTCAAATTAACTACCTTACCTGTGTATGGATATGATCATCATGTCTAACTGCTCGACACCCCTGAAACCTGATGTTTTTGTATTGATCCAGTTCCCACCTCTGTTTCAGGTGTGGCTCAATAAATATTTTAGAAGTCAGACGGTGCTCAGCCATTAATTTGATCAATGTTCTTGTTCTGTCAACATCCAGCTGATAATCACCATTTCCTAAATTGATGACGAATGAGGAAAGAATTCCGTATTGCCAATAGCCTTGCTCTCTACACCTTGCAGGATAATCCACTTCTCCCTCAGCAGGACTTTCATAAATGCCATAGCCAATAAAACCGGGAGCAGAATTAATCGAACCATCTTTTTTGGTATAAAAGAAAGCCAGATCAAGCTTTTTGCCATCATTATGGCTTAAATGTGGAATTAGGGGAAACCCATTGAAAAAAGGGAAATTGCCATCAAGATAATGAGTGACAGAACCTGCAAATTGCTTGTTCATTTCATCGGCTATTTCCACCAACTGATACTTCAGTTCTGGAGTAACATAATGCCTGTTAAGTAGACAAGTACCAAAATTAAGAGGTTTTAAGTTGCCGGTAAAAGGTAAAGCTGTCCTACCAAAAACAGGTGCCATTGCCGGTAAAATAGCAAAGGAAGTAATAAGATAAAGCACTCCGAACATTGCTAATCCCTTTAGTTGATTGAGTTTGAAAGCCTTGGCAGTCAGCAATGTGAGAAAATAAAGCACTCCCCCCACCTGCGTAATAATTGTTAGCATGCAGATAACAAGAAAATGAAGAATATACTTGAGTATGTTTTTCAAAACTATAAATTAGGATAAAATCATCTGCTTAAACCTTTTCTATTAACTCCTGTACTTTGCTATTTGAATTTCCGTAGCTGACAATTGCAACATCCAAAGGAACATTTTTAAATTTTCTAATAGTCAGCAACAAAGAATCCAGAATCCATTCAAGATCATTACCAAATGCACCCCCTCCTACCAAAGTAAGGAATACTTTATTACAACCTGTTTTTTCTAAATTCTTCAGGGCAGCATAAAAAGTAGCTTCATAAGTGGCTTCTAGAATTAACCTGGCAAATCGCTCCCAGTAAATAGCTTCAATTTGTAAGTAAGCCACAGGCAAAGCTGAGCAATATGCCTGAGAAACTATTTGTTTAGAATTAGCTAAAGTCACCTCTGTTTCCCACTGAAGTCCTATCTTTAAGGCGTCCTTGAGTGCCTCTCTTTCACTGGTTGTTAGCTTACTCAGTTGGGCATTTATATTTAACAAACCTTCCTGATTTAGTAAAGCATATCCATTAGTCATTTCCCATAAGCGTAACTCTTCATTGTTTAATTTTTTCCCTATTAGCTCCAGGCAATCAATTTGGTTATCAACACTTTGACCTCTCTGATCATTAAGAGGTACAAAATAATTTCTATAAATTGTTCCAGCTCCACAGGCAATAGCACAGGCAGGGCCCTGGGTATGGTCATGCTCGTAAATATCAATTCCTTTTTCAGGAGTTATATGTGGGCCTACCATCTCCAGCAAATTAAACTGTGAGGCTGCTTGAAATAGGGCATTAATATTTGATGGATCACAATGCAAATCCTGCACATCAGCAACCTCTTCTTTTACAACAATTTTACCAGTGAATGTTTCCCATGCAGGGGCATGCTGCTTGAGCTCTAATAAGGTTGGAATTTGCAAATAGCCAAACTGATAAGATTTTCCGTTTGCTTTTGACTTCATACTAGTTCCTTCAATAACAATGTTATCATTCACATTTTTAGAAGAAATTTCATCAAAACCCATTAATTCTTTAAACCACATAGGTATCTATTTAAATAATTGCTCTCTTTATTTCCATTTAATACTTCCTGGGTGATATTTCACTTTCAAATTTTCCTGAATCTCCTTTTCAGTAAAAAATACCGGCTTAAGTTTACCTTTTGCATATAATTCTGCCTGATCATCATAATGATCAGAATCAGGATGATCACTCTGGCCATATGGGATAATAGATTTGGCTTTTACCTCATCTCCAAACTCCACAATTGATACATAGGAATCACCTGAGTGAGCTCGTATATTTAAACCTTTCAGACCTACATCAGGTAAATACCCTTCAAATATACCGGAAGAGGCAAACATGATCCCTGTCATTGAGATTCCTCCGTTAATAGGATAGCTGGTCTCAAGCGAATCAAAACTGTATTGTTCAGAATTCAGGGTGCGTTGATGCCTGTAAATTTCACCCCAAGGTACTTTCCACGATCCTTTTTCATTTTTAAGTTTTTCTATAGCTTCTTCAAAAGCAACCAGATTGTAGAGTTTAGTTCCTATTCTTCTTTGATGATAACTTTTGAAAGTCCATATATAATATAAAGAAGTTTCCACTGACTCACTGCTACTATATTTATCCCATGATTGAAGCAATTTCAAAGGCTCTTCAATTTTAGCAATTCTTTCCGGATCTGTCTCATTAACCTCCATCACTTCTTTCATTAAATCTTGCAGATTTTCATTAGCATTCTGAACGTAGGTATCAAATTTAGCAGCTTCAAGAGATGCTATTGTTACATCTTCTAAAGTATCTAACATAATCATAGCTCTCAGACCTCTGTTGGTATTAGGCTGATAATAAGTCATATAGTCAGGATAATTGGCAGGATCAGGGTTCTCGTTAATGGTGGTGTTAAATGGACTATTATTACAGTTTTGTACATAGCCACAATCCGGATTCAATAGCTGTGGCAACTCTTCTAAAGCATGGTATCCTTGCCATTGGCTTTTCTTTAAACTGCCATCCACCGGAGCCTGCCAATTTAAAGAAGTGTCTCTTCTGGGAATAATTCCATTGTATAAATAAAGGATATTTCCCTGATCATCAGCATAAGTGATATTATGGATAATCAATGAATTAAGACGCAAAGCATCCTTGAACGAGGCAAGGTCTTTCGATAACGCCATACGGTAAAGCTGATTCAGCATGCCACCTTTTTCTAGTCCGGCTATTTTTACACTTATAGGTTTCCCTGTTTCTGATTCAGTTAAAATAGGACCGTGAATGGTTTTGCGAAAGTTGACTTTCTGCTGAATGAAACCTGAATCAGTTTTAATTTTGATACTGTCCTGATATGTTTCCACCTTTGCATAATCTTCTCCTAATTGGTATAAGGAAGAGTCTTCAGGATGGTCGAACTTAATTTCGTAGGTATCCGCTACATCTGGCCTATTAACTGTCCACGACCAGCCTAAGTGCTCATTATTGCCCATAACGGGAAGAATTCCTCCTCCATTGCCTACCATTCCATAAAAGTTCAAGCCTTCCTCGCTCATCAAGTGTGCTTCATAGAGTCCCTCATAATTGTGGTGAGGGTTAATGACCAGCATAGCATTGTTTGATTTTGTTTTCTTCCCACTCAATGCAAAAGCATTGGATCCAATACTTTTTATATCATCCATAAGGTACTCGACAATCATGTCGTCATTTAGGCGTACCTGTCCTAATGCAGGAAATGCATTGCCTCTATATTCTGCCAATATAAACCAGGGTTCAATGTGAGTGAGTAGTTGGGGCTTTACTTCAGGATTATTTTCCATATAGTAATTTAAACCCATGGCATAAGCGTCACATAGTTTTTTGACTTTCGGATCTAAGATTTTGTATTCTTCCTTTGAAAGTCGTTCAATTTCAAATGCTTTTACCCGTACATCATTGGCCTTACCCGCTTCTCCCCTCACTTCCGCCAATCTTCCAATAGATTCAATGAGTGAGTTTTCAATTCTCTCAAAATGATCTTCTGCCCGGGCATAGGCAAAACCGAAAATGGTACTTTCATCCGTTTCGCCCTTTACATGCGGAATGCCATAGGTATCCCTGTAAATGGTCACTGCATTTGCCAGTTTTTCAGTCTCAGAAAGTTCAGAATTTATTCGATTACACGCACAGCTTATAGCTACCCATAAACTGAATAAGAGATACTTAATTTTAACATTCATAGGTGAGTAGGTTTCTGGAGAATTTAAAACAATTACTTCAACGTAAATTTTAGTTAAGTAACATCCGGCAATCTAAGAGATTATGATATAGTTTAAAAGTGTATAATAGTAAAAACGAAAGCTATGAAGTTCGTAGATGGTCACTTGCGAATGCTTTTTGTCTTTATCCGTAAATGTTATAGAATCTCTTTAACCTTAGAATAACAAGTCAATTATTTAAAAGTACATCTTAACGATTTGGAAAGTGTACCAACATCTGTTTTTTTCCGTAAAGAAAATAGATAATAGGTAAAACATGCTTATTAGTAAACCTGACGGAATAAAAAATCTGCTTAACTTTAAATAAAAACAATATGCGTACAGAGCAAGCTACTTTTCGATTAAATCCATACCCACGTGGCTTTCATCTAATAGAGCATGAAATTGAACAAAACATGCCAGAACTCAGGAACTTTGAAGCCGGAATTGTACATATCTTTATCCACCATACTTCTGCAGGACTTACTCTTAATGAAAATGCTGATCCTACTGTAAGAGGAGATTTTGAACGCCATTTCAATAAAATGGTACCGGAAAATGCCTCTTATTATCAACATACTCAGGAAGGTCCGGATGACATGCCCGCACACATTAAAGCTTCTTTATTAGGCAGTTCTGTAAGCCTACCTATTGCTCATGGTAAGTTACTCACCGGCACATGGCAGGGGGTTTACCTTTGCGAACACCGTGATAGCGCTTCGGGAAGAAAATTAACTATTACAGTGGTTGGAAACTAAAAATAAACTTTTTCTCAACAGTTCACGTTGAAGATCAAATTCTTTAAAATTTTTACAGATAACCAGCGGAGAATGAGAAATTTATTAATTTCATTAAAAAAATTACTTCATACAAAAATAATCTAGTTAACTATTTGGTGGTCGTAAATACTTATCTACATTTGCCTCATTAATATGAAGTTTTATCTAAAATTTCTTCTGGCAGTCATTATCTTAGTGGCTGGCAACAATGCAAAAGCTAATGCTCATTTCTCTGATGAGCAACACGACCAAATCACGTCCAAAAGTGACATAGAAGTAATCTCTACCTCTTTTACCACACTTAATGATTTTGCAAGCTTTAATATTACTTCTGCACCTACCGAGCAGAAAAAAGGCAACCCCTCTAAAGATATTGCCGAAATTGATGAAGTGGAGGAAGAGAACGAATCAAGAACTTTCAAAAAATCATTCGATGAGGTTAATTACTTTACTTCTCTTTTTTACACTGAACTTCTTAAGCAATATTTTCTTTGCGCAGATAATCGATTAAGTTCGGTTAAATTATGCCCTTATATTTCTCCTGAAAGCAGTTATTTACTATTTCAGGTATTTAGAATATAGTACCCACTCACATCTTATCCTTTGCGGTAAGTATTAGGTAATAAGCAATTTACCTTAATCACAACTGAATATTTTTTTCTATCAGGTTATAGTTTGCCTTTTACTTTGGCAAATCAATTGACCTCATTCTAAAAAGCATTCCAAAAACCCAAATAATAAATAATTAATTAAACTGATGAAGAGAATTCTCATAGTAATCAGCGCGTTTGCAATACTTTGCAATACAAGCTGTGAATCACACAAAGAACACAAGGAAGAAGAAACAACATTTCCTGTAACCAGCGCTCTAAGAATGGATACTACCATAACTGAAGAGTTTGTTTGTCAAATTCATTCCATCCAGCATATTGAATTAAGAGCTCAGGAAAAGGGCTACTTGCAGAATATTTATGTGGATGAAGGAGATTTTGTTAAAAAAGGCCAATTATTATTTCAAATTATGCCCAGACTTTATGAAGCAGAACTTCAAAGAGTACAGGCTGAAGTAAATTTTGCCGAAATTGAATACCAGAACACCAAAAAACTAGCTGACAGTAACATTGTAGCTCCCAATGAGTTAGCAATGGCCCAGACCAAGTTACAACAGGCTAAAGCTGAACTTGCTCTTGCTAAAGTACACTTGGACTTTACCCAAATCAGAGCTCCTTTTGATGGTATTATAGACCGATTTCACGTGCGATTAGGAAGTTTAATTGATGAAGGAGAATTACTGACTAATCTTTCAGACAACAGTAAAATGTGGGTTTACTACAATGTTCCTGAAGCTGAGTACCTGGAATATAAAAGTGAAATTCAAAGTGATGAAAAGGTAAAAGTATCTTTACTCATGGCTAATAATAAGCTATTTAAATTCCCCGGAATTGTAGAAACCATTGAAGCAGACTTTAATCCGGAAACTGGTAATATTCCATTCAGAGCTACATTTCCTAATCCTGACGGCCTTTTACGACACGGAGAAACAGGAAATATTTTAATGCATGTTCCATTGAAAAATGCATTGCTCATTCCTCAGAAAGCCACTTTCGAGGTATTAGATAAGAAATATGTATATGTAATTGATAAAGACAATACCGTTAAATCTCGCGAAATTACCATTGGTGCCGAAATACCTCACTTGTACGCGGTAACCGCTGGCCTTTCTGAGGATGATAAATTTATGCTGGAAGGTTTAAGATTGGTAAGGGAAAACGACAAAATAGTCGCTGAATATGAAGAACCAGCCTCTGCCATCTCTCATCTGGAATTATACGCAGAGTAATTCAAATCCTTAAAAACTGAAAATTCATGTTTAAAAGATTTATACACAGACCGGTACTGGCAATTGTTATATCGGTAATTATTGTATTCGTAGGTTCGCTGGCCATAAAGCAGCTACCTATTTCTCAGTACCCACAGATTGCGCCTACTACGGTAAGTATTTTTATTGCTTACCCGGGTTCAAGTGCTGATGTACTTGTGCAGTCTACCTTGATTACACTTGAAAACTCTATTAACGGTGTGCAAGGCATGCGTTATATGGCTACCGATGCAACCAGTGCAGGTGAGGCCACTATAAACATTATTTTTGAACCGGGTACGGATCCTAACCAGGCGGTTATACGGGTAAAAACCCGGGTGGATCAGGTGATGCCTTTGCTTCCTGAACTGGTTCAACGTGAAGGGGTAATTATTACACCTATTCAACCAAGTATGTTGATGTATGTGAACCTCTACTCTAAGAATGAAAGTATGGATGAAAAATTTCTGTACAATTATGCCAACGTACAGATGATTCCTGAAATTAACAGGATTAAAGGGGTGGCCAGGGCACAAATCTTAGGTAGCCGTACTTATGCTATGCGTATTTGGCTCAACCCTGACAGAATGAGAGCCTACAACATTTCTATTGATGAAGTGATGGAAGCGCTTGGTGAACAAAGTATTGTTGGGCGTCCTGGTCGTATTGGTCAAAGTTCCGGAATTGCCGCTCAATCCTTGGAATATGTTTTAACTTACAAAGGAAGGTTTAATAAGGCGGAAGAATATGAAAACATCATTATTCGTGCTAATTCAGAAGGAGAAAGTATTCACCTTAAGGATATAGGGAGAGCTGAATTAGGTAGTGAATTTTTCGATATTTATTCAAACTTAGATGGACACCCATCAGCCGCCATAGTACTAAAGCAAAACTACGGAAGTAATGCCAGTGAGGTAATTGAAGAGGTAAAGAACGAGCTTGAAATAATGAAAGAATCTTTTCCTCCCGGAATGGATTATAAAATCAGCTATGATGTTTCTCAATTCCTGGATGCTTCAATTGAGCAGGTAATTCATACTTTGAGAGATGCTTTTATACTGGTTGCTATCGTAGTTTTTATATTTCTTGGCGACTGGCGTTCAACTTTAATTCCTATTCTGGCAGTACCAGTATCACTGATAGGAGCTTTCTTTGTAATCCAATTTTTTGGGCTTTCCATTAACCTGGTAACGCTTTTCGCTCTGGTGCTCGCCATTGGGATTGTGGTGGATGATGCCATTGTGGTGGTGGAAGCAGTGCATGCTAAATTTGATGAAAACCCAAAAATAACACCTTATAAAGCTGTACAAAAAGTATTGGGTGAAATAAGTGGGGCTATTATTGCCATTACCGCTGTAATGGTATCAGTATTCTTACCTATTTCTTTCATGAGTGGTCCGGTGGGTACTTTTTACCGCCAGTTTTCAATTACAATGGCAAGTTCAATTGTAATTTCAGCTATTATCGCTCTAACACTTACTCCTGTACTTTGTGCCATGTTGTTAAAAAACCATCATGGAAAACCGAAGAAGAAAAATTTACTTACTAAATCTTTGGATGGCTTCAACAGAGGATTTGATAAGATTACAGGAAGGTATACTGGTTTATTAGGAAAGATTGTTACAAGAAGATGGCTTACTTTTGCTATTTTGATTGCCTTTGGGGCAGGAATATTTTTCGAAAACCAAATCTTACCATCAGGCTTTATTCCAAGTGAAGATCAGGGCACAATTTACGCTATTATTCAAACGCCTCCGGGAGCAACCCTGGAAAGAACCAATGCTGTATCTCAAAAACTTCAAAAAATCTGTGAAGAAATTGATGGAGTGGAGTCTGTTTCATCATTGGCAGGTTATGAAATAATGACAGAAGGTAGAGGTTCCAATGCAGGTACTTGTTTGATCAACCTCAAAAACTGGTCAGATAGAGAACACTCAGTTAAAGAGATCATGGAAGAACTGGAAGAGAAATCTAAAGGTTTAGGTGCTGTAGTGGAATTTTTTGAGCCACCGGCAATTCCTGGTTTCGGATCTTCAGGTGGTTTCTCAATGCGTTTATTAGATAAAACCACTAATACAGACTACCATGAATTTGATAAAATCAATCAAAAATTCATGGATGATTTACGTGCTCGTAAAGAAATTACAGGTCTATTTACCTTTTTCGCAGCTAATTACCCTCAATATGAGTTGGTAATTGATAATGAATTGGCAATGCAAAAGGGTGTAAGTATTGGTAAAGCAATGGAAAACCTTAATATTTTGATAGGAAGTACCTATGAGCAAGGTTTTATCCGTTTTGGAAGGTTCTTCAAAGTGTATGTTCAATCCGATCCGAAATTCAGACAATTACCTTCCGATGTGTTAAAGCTTTTTGTAAAGAATGATGAGGGTGAAATGGTGCCTTATTCAGCATTTATGAAGCTGGAAAAGAAACAGGGACCTAATGAAGTTACACGATTTAATATGTACAATTCCGCAGCTATTCGTGGGCTTCCGGCACCAGGCTATACTACAGCAGATGCCATTCAGGCTATTAGAGAAGTAGCAGCCCAATCATTGCCAAAAGGGTATGATATAGGTTGGGAAGGTCTTTCCTACGATGAATCTAATCGAGGAAATGAAGCATTGTATGTATTCATTATTGTATTGGTTTTCGTCTACTTTGTTTTAGCCGCTCAATACGAAAGTTTCATTATTCCGCTGGCAGTAATTTTCTCTCTGCCTGTGGGGGTTTTTGGTTCTTTTATGGTACTGAAAATGATGGGATTAGATAATGATATTTATGCTCAAATCGGACTCATCATGCTGGTAGGTTTGCTGGGAAAAAACGCAGTATTAATAGTGGAATTTGCTATTCAGAAACGACAAGAGGGAATGTCCATAAAAGATGCCGCCATAGAGGGAGCAAAAGTACGTTTCAGACCCATTTTAATGACTTCCTTCGCATTTATTGCAGGTTTAATTCCGCTAATTCTGGCACATGGTGCTGGTGCTATTGGAAACCGAACCATTGGTGCATCAGCTCTTGGAGGAATGCTCTTCGGAACTATTTTCGGAGTAATAATAGTGCCTGGCCTGTACTATATTTTTGCTAACCTGGCAGACGGTCGACACCTTATTAAAGATGAAGATGAACTTCCATTAACTGAAGATTATAAATACAATGAATAGACAAATTAAATATATATGTTTAGGAATAATTTGCATGCCGTCATTATTTACGGCATGTAAAACTCCTTCAATAGTTGAAAAAACAGCTAATACTGAAGTTCCTGAAAGCTTTGGAAGTTCGCAGGACACGGTGAATTCAGCAACTATTAATTGGGCGGACTATTTTTCCGATCCCTATATGATTGCGCTGATAGACACCGCCCTGCAAAACAACCAGGAACTCAATATCACCTTGCAGGAAATCCAGATCTCTCAAAATGAAATCAGTGCAAGGAAAGGGGAATACCTGCCGTTTGTAGGTATCAGAGGGGGCTTAGGTGTAGAAAAAACTGCACGATATACACCTTTAGGAGCTAATGAAGCTACTACAGATATTGAGCCAGGAAGAGAAATGCCTGATCCGGTACCTGACTTTATGCTGGGCGCATTTGCCAATTGGGAAGTGGATATCTGGCATAAACTCCGAAACGCAAAAAAATCGGCAGTAATGCGATATCTTGCTTCCGTAGAAGGTAAAAATTTCATGCAAACAAACATTGTAGCTGAAATAGCCAGTTCCTACTACGAACTTCTGGCTTTAGACAACGAGTTGGAGATAGTAAAAAGGAATATTGAAATTCAGAGCAATGCTTTTGAAATAGTTAAACAGCAAAAGCAAGCAGCCCGTGTTACTGAGTTAGCTGTTCGGAGGTTTGAGGCACAGGTACTTAAGACAAAAGGCCTGCAGTACTCCATTCAGCAAGAGATTACAGAAACAGAAAACAGAATTAACTACCTGCTGGGAAGATACCCTCAACCTATCAAGAGAAGTTCTGAAAGCTTTGTTGACTTTAAACCTGATAGCAGTTTTGCAGGTATCCCTTCGCAGCTATTGCAGAATAGACCAGATATCAGACAGGCTGAGCTAGAACTTTCGGCTGCTAAGCTGGATGTAAAAGTAGCGAAGGCGAGATTTTACCCAAGTCTGGATATCTCCGCTGGGGTAGGTCTACAAGCTTTCAATCCTGCTTTTTTCCTTAAACCTGAATCACTTTTATACTCTGTAGCAGGTGATCTGGCAGCTCCCTTAATAAACAGAAATGCCATTAAAGCTGCTTATAAAAGTGCTAATGCACAGCAAATTCAGGCTGTTTATAAATACGAGCAGACAATCCTGAATGCTTACATTGAGGTAGCCAATCAGCTGGCAATGATTAGCAATATGAATAAAAGCTATGAATTGAAACAACAGGAAGTACAGGCTTTAGTACGCTCCACTGATATATCAAACGATTTATTCAGTTCGGCCAGGGCAGATTACATGGAGGTTCTACTTACTCAAAGAGAAGCACTGGAATCAAAATTTGAATTAGTGGAAACTAAAATGAAACAGTTACAAGCAAAAGTAGGAATTTATCGGTCATTGGGCGGTGGCTGGCAATAGTTCATCGATAAGTTGTTGCGGTTTTAAAAACTAAATATTACTTTTACAACATCTTATCTAAGTCAATGACTTGTAAGGTTTTGGTTGAAATAGAAAGGCATCTGGGGAGGTGCCTTTCGCTTTTTATGGGTATCAGTGTTTTTATCAACCGACAGCATTCCTAATCCTGGTTGGACTTATCAATTGAGTTTATTAAATAGAGCCTACTAGGCAATTCTACAAGAATCAACGATATATATCTGAAAGTCAGCAACAAATGAATAACCATTGTGTAATCTAATTTTAGATTATATATAAATCCAATCATATTCAAAAATTATAATATTTTACTATTAACCACATTCCTTACCGAAACATCTACTAATCCAATATTTCATAAAATATAAATCAGGTGAAATTCATCTTTCATGGTATTTCATTTCCATTTGTCAGGTAGACTCCTATATTTGCAGGGTTTCTAAAATTTAAATACAACTATGAATAATATTATATGGATTGTACCTATACTGGGTATCGTAGGGCTCATTATTATGGCCGTAAAATCTTCCTGGGTAAATAAACAGGATGCTGGTGACTCAGGAATGAATGAACTGGCGGGTTATATTGCCAAAGGTGCCATGGCATTTTTGAAAGCTGAGTGGAGGGTAATGTTTTACTTCGTGCTAATTGCCGGAATATTGTTAGCTTATTCTGGTACTTTGGTGGAAACTTCATCTCCGGTAATTGCCATTTCTTTTGTAATAGGAGCATTTTTCTCTGCCTTCGCTGGCTGGATCGGAATGAATATTGCCACTAAAGCAAACGTTCGCACAACCCAGGCAGCTAAAACAAGTCTTGCTAAAGCATTAAAAGTTTCCTTTTCAGGAGGAACAGTAATGGGCTTAGGTGTGGCTGGATTAGCAGTTTTCGGGATGGGAATATTGTTCATATTCTTTTACAATATGTATGTAATCCAAACCGGAGGTGATGTGAATGGTTTGGAAATGATTACCGCACTGGAAGTTTTAGCAGGTTTTTCATTAGGAGCTGAGTCCATTGCACTTTTTGCACGTGTTGGCGGTGGTATTTATACAAAAGCAGCAGATGTAGGAGCCGACTTAGTAGGTAAAGTGGAAGCAGGAATTCCGGAAGACGACCCCCGTAATCCGGCAACTATCGCTGATAATGTGGGAGATAATGTAGGAGATGTAGCAGGAATGGGCGCTGATCTCTTTGGCTCTTACGTAGCAACTATCTTAGCTTCCATGGTTTTAGGAAGGGAGATTGTTTCTGCAGATCAATTTGGAGGCATCGCTCCGGTACTTCTTCCAATGATTATTGCCGGAATTGGTTTAATATTTTCAATTGTGGGAACCTTATTCGTCAGAATCTCCAAAGAAACAGACAGTGTTCAAAAAGCTTTAAATCTTGGAAACTGGTCCTCCATCATTTTTACCGGTATTGCTGCATATTTCCTTGTGGCATACATGCTACCGGAAACAATGGTAATCAGAGAATATGCTTTTACCAGCATGGATGTGTTCTGGGCAATTCTTACTGGGTTAATCGTTGGTGCTTTAATGAGTATTATTACTGAGTACTATACTGCTATGGGCAAAAAGCCTGTACTCTCAATTGTTAAACAATCCAGTACAGGTGCTGCCACTAATATCATTGCAGGTTTAGCAGTAGGTATGCAATCCACAGTTTTACCTATTTTAGTTTTGGCAACAGGTATTGTGGTTTCTTATACTTTTGCAGGTCTGTATGGTGTAGCCATTGCCGCTGCGGGAATGATGGCTACTACAGCTATGCAATTAGCCATTGATGCCTTTGGGCCTATTGCAGATAATGCGGGTGGAATTGCCGAAATGAGTGGATTGCCTGATGAGGTGAGAGGAAGAACTGATAATTTAGATGCGGTAGGAAATACCACTGCAGCTGCAGGAAAAGGTTTTGCCATTGCCTCTGCCGCACTCACAGCTTTGGCACTATTTGCTGCTTTTGTCGGTATCTCAGGAATCGATTCTATCGATATTTATAAAGCACCTGTTCTGGCCGCTTTATTTATTGGCGGTATGATTCCTTATATATTTTCATCATTGGCAATAGCAGCTGTGGGACGTGCTGCTATGGATATGGTGCAGGAAGTAAGAAGACAATTCAAAGAACTGCCTGGCATTATGGAGGGAACTACCAAGCCTGAATATGAAAAATGCGTTGACATTTCAACAAAAGCTTCTATCAGAGAAATGATCCTGCCGGGTGCCATTGCTTTAATAGTTCCAATTCTTGTAGGATTTGGTTTTAAAGGTGTATTTGAAGACACCTCCTCAGCGGAAATTTTAGGAGGCCTGCTAGCAGGAGTTACTGTTTCAGGTGTACTAATGGGTATTTTTCAAAATAATGCCGGTGGCGCATGGGATAATGCTAAAAAATCCTTTGAAAAGGGTGTGTTAATAAACGGAAAAATGGAATTCAAGGGCTCTGAGCCTCACAAAGCTTCCGTAACAGGAGATACAGTAGGAGATCCTTTTAAAGACACTTCCGGCCCTTCAATGAATATTTTGATCAAGTTAATGTCTATTGTTGCTTTGGTAATTGCTCCTCATATAGCTGTTAAAGATCATGCTATTCAGGCAGATGATCTTAAGCAGGAGGCAAAAGAATTAGTAGTGGATGACCAAGGGTTCGTAAAAGGTGAAAAATAATTAATACACTTTCTTAATGAAAGAAAGGCTGTGCCGTGTAATGTGGCACAGCCTTTTTTATTGTTTTTACAATAAATCATTTCTATTTTGCCGCATAATATTAATACTTCTCAATTTCAGGTAATGGCCAAAAACGAATCTCATCAGGAAGCTAACTCTCTAAAAAGAAAACGTTCACTATTCAGGCAGGTAAAAGTAGATTTTAAAACCCTTCAGGGAAGAATTACCATAGGGTTCTTATTAATGGGGCTTTTCTCTATCATAATGATTCTCACTAGTCACTGGTCATGGAAAAGCCAGATTGAAAATGCTAAACAAGTAATTAAAGAAGATAAGAATAGCAGCATCAAAGCTTCGGAAATTTTACAACTTGTAGATTTAACCAATATTTTAGCCTTCAGATACCTCACCACAAATGAAGAGGCCTACAAAACAGGTTTTGAATCACGCTGGACAACAAGCATCTACCCTGCCGTGGGCGAATTGGATAGCCTTACAAGAAATATAGAAAATGAGAAAATTATTGTTTTTCGAAATAATCTAAAGGAACATCTTCCGAAAATTAAAACACAACAAAGTGCAGCTATCTCTAATGGCTCTCTTGAAGAATTAAATGATGAAGCTTTAATAGATGACATTGTTCACCTGTCATATTTAGTAGAAAGTATTAAATCAGCATTGCAGGAACGAGAACATGAAACGCTGGCAGCTATCAAACAGGCAGAACGAAATATTCCGATTTTGCTCACCATTGAATTTATTATTGCTTTCATTGTTAGCACATTGCTAGCCTTATACATCATCAGGTCAGTTTTAACAAGAATTAAGTTTGTGAGGGTAAAAATCAGAGAGATTTCAGAAGGCAACATCCCTGAGCAAATGGAACATTCAAAGGATGAAATGAATTCTATAATCAAGGCTCTTAATGGTTTGATTATCAATCTAAAAGGAATCACCAATTTTGCAGATGACGTAGGTAAAGGTCATTTCGATTCTAATATTAGCGTATTTGAAAACAAAGGAATCTTAGGTGAATCGCTGGCAGAAATGAGAACCAAGCTGCAAAATGTAGCTGAACAAGATAAAAAAAGAGATTGGTTTAATAAAGGTGTTGCCAAATTCGGAGATATTCTACGAACAAATAATGATAGCATAGAAGTATTGTCAGGAAAACTTATTTCAGAACTTGTAAACTATAGTAATGCTAATCAGGGTTCTCTTTTTGTGGTAAATGATGAGGATCCTAATGACATAAAAATCCAATTGAAAGGTGCATATGCTTATGAAAGACAAAAATTCATTGAAAAAGAGCTTGCACCAGGTCAGGGACTTGTTGGACAGTGCTATTTGGAAAAGGAATACATTTATCTTTCTGAAATTCCCGGCAATTATGTTGCCATCAGATCCGGGTTGGGAGAAGCCACGCCTACTTATTTATTAATTAGCCCGATGAAAGTCAATGAAGAGATTCTTGGAATCATCGAACTAGCCTCTTTCCATCCGTTTGAGGATCACCATATTGAGTTTATTGATAAGGTAGGTGAAAATATTGCTTCCACTATTCAGGGACTGCAAGTTTCTTTGGAAACAAGAAGCCTTTTGGAAGAATCACAGATGCGCGCTGAACAACTACAGGCTCAGGAAGAAGAGATGCGACAAAATGCAGAAGAACTGGAAGCCACACAGGAGGAAATGGAAAGGCAAAGCAGGGAAATGGGAGCTTTTAACCTGGCGGTGAAAGAATCAGCCATTTTGATAGAAATGGAAGTGAATGGAAGTATATCCAATGTAAATAGAAAATTTGAAAAAGCACTGGGCTACATGTCTGATGAAATCCTTGGAAAAAATCATTCTTTCATCTGGAAAAACAAACAAGAAGCAGGTACTGAATTTGAATCCATCCTTGCTAAACTGCAATCGGGTATTTCAGTGCAAAAGATAATTAACTGTGAGAAAAGAAATGGAGAAGAGATACAGCTTTACGCAGATTTCTTCCCTATTAAAGAAGAATCCGGTAAAATCAGAAAAATTGAATGCCTCTGCTTTGAATTAACAGGATTAAAAGTCAATTAACATTTCAAATATAAATACAAAAGTTAAATAGGTTGAGCGAAACATTATACCGAGCCCTAAGTTCATTAAACTAACTTACTAAGCTCTACATTTGAAAGATTTTGCTGAACTTATTACAACGATAGATCAGAGCAACAAAACCAATGACAAGGTTGCTGCTTTAAAACAATACTTTTTAGAAGCAGACAGCGCAGATAAAATATGGACACTCGCTTTATTTACCCATCGCAGGCCTCCAAGAAAAGTAAATAGCTCTTTACTAAAAGAATGGGTAATTCAGTGGGCCAATATTCCGGAGTGGCTCTTCCAGGAATCGTACCAGGTAGTAGGTGATTTAGCAGAAACTATAGCGCTTATATTGCCTTTTCCTGAGCCTATAAACTCCATTGATCATCCTTTACATCATTATATTGAGCAGCTTATTGCGCTAGGACCATTAGAAAACGAGGATAAAGAAAAGCTTTTAAGAAGCATTTACCTTGAATTAAATAAGCAGGAAAGGTTTGTATTCACTAAATTAATGACAGGTGGTTGGCGTTTAGGGGTTTCACAAAATTTGGTAACTCGTGCCATTAGCCAGGCTTATGAAATTGATAAAACGCTCGTTGCTCATCGGCTGATGGGTAACTGGACACCGCAAAGCACCAGTTTTTCTGATTTAATTTTGGAAGAAGGAAAAGACGATCTCATTGCCCGCCCCTACCCTTTCTTTTTAGCACATCCTATTACAGATGAAGAGGTAAAGGAGCTAGGTTCACCCAGTGAGTGGCAGGCCGAATGGAAGTGGGACGGTATTCGGGGACAGATTGTGAAAAGAAAAAATGAGGTATTTATATGGAGCCGCGGGGAAGAATTAATTACTGAGAAATTTCCTGAATTAGTAGAAATGGCAGAAAATTTGCCAGATGGAACAGTACTGGACGGGGAAATATTACCATTTCAAAATGGAGAACCTCTCCCATTTGCACTGCTTCAAACCAGAATTGGAAGAAAAAATGTAACGAAAGCTATCTTAAAATCTGCTCCGGTAATTTTCAAAGCATATGACCTCCTGGAGCAAGAAGGGATGGACATAAGAACGGAAAGCCTGCAGGAAAGAAATGGAAAGCTAAAGAAATTAATTATGGGGCAACACCACCACGCGCTACAATATTCGCAGTCTGAAAGCTTTACTAGTTGGGACGAACTAGCAGAAATTAGAAAGAAGGCAAGAAGCTTAAAAACTGAAGGATTTATGCTTAAAAAAGCTGATTCACCATATGAAGTAGGAAGAAAAAGAGGAAATTGGTGGAAATGGAAAGTAGATCCACTGACCATTGATGGCGTATTGATTTATGCACAAAAAGGCCATGGAAGGCGAGCCGATTTGTACTCTGATTACACTCTTGGCGTTTGGCAAAATAAAGAGCTGATTCCGTTTGCTAAAGCGTATTCAGGACTTACAGATGCTGAAATCAGGAAGGTGGATGCATTCGTGAAAAAGAACACGAAAGAACGTTTTGGCCCGGTAAGAACTGTGACCCCTCAATTAGTTTTCGAAATTGCCTTTGAAGGCATACAGGAATCTAAAAGACATAAATCCGGCATTGCACTAAGGTTTCCAAGAATTAACCGGTGGCGAAAAGATAAAAAAATGGAAGAAGCCAATACCTTACAAGAATTACAGGAACTGCTTGAAAAATATGGATAAGCGGACTGTTCTTGCCGAAAAGTGGTTTCAGCAAAAAGGCTGGAAAGCTTTTTCCTTTCAAATTGAAACCTGGAATAGCTACCTATCCGGAAACTCCGGATTGCTAAATGCCCCCACGGGAAGTGGTAAAACCTATGCTTTATGGATGGCCTGCATGTTGGATCATTTTTCGCAAAGCAAAAAGCCTCTAAAAGCTAAGAAAGGTTTAAAATTCCTTTGGATTTTACCTCTTCGTGCCTTGTCAAAAGATATCCAGTCAGCTATGCAAACAGCCGTAGATGATTTTGGTTTAAACTGGAGAATAGAAACCCGAACGGGAGATACATCTACTGCAGAGAGACAAAAACAAAAGAAGAGTCCACCGGATTGCTTAATCACCACACCTGAAAGCTTGCATTTATTACTCAGTCAGAAAAAAAGTGGTGAATATTTTAAAAACTTAGAAGCTATTATTATTGATGAGTGGCATGAACTATTAGGCAGTAAAAGAGGGGTTCAGGTAGAATTGGCACTTGCCATTCTCAAGGATTTATCTCTACAAAAACTTAAAATCTGGGCTATCTCGGCTACCATTGGCAACCTGGACGAAGCCAGGAAGGTTCTACTAGGCGCAGATGCGGAAGAAGGTGATTTTATTAAAGCCAATATTGACAAATTCATAGACATAGAATCTATTTTACCAGATGAGGTGGAAAAATATCCGTGGGCAGGGCATTTAGGAATAAAGCTAATAGATAAGGTAATCCCCATCATCCAGCAAAATAAAACCACCCTCATCTTTACTAATACCAGATCGCAAACAGAGATTTGGTACCAAAAAATATTGGAAACTTCTCCTGACCTGGCAGGAGCTATTGCTATGCATCACGGTTCACTTAACAATCAAATTCGCATTTGGGTAGAAGAAGCCTTGCATTCCGGGCAGGTGAAAGTAGTTGTTTGTACCTCCAGCCTGGATCTGGGAGTTGACTTCCGTCCTGTAGATACCATCATCCAGGTGGGTGGCCCCAAAGGGGTTTCTCGTTTTGCCCAGCGGGCAGGAAGAAGCGGGCACCGACCGGGAGAAAAGAGTAAGATTTATTTTCTTCCCACTCACTCGCTTGAACTAATTGAAGGTGCTGCACTTCGGCAGGCCATTGCTGATAAAAGTTTTGAAGCAAGAATTCCAGTACAAAAAGCTTTTGATGTGCTTATACAGTTTATGGTTACTTTAGCTGTAGGAGACGGCTTTCTTCCTGATATACTATTCAAGCAAATCAAGAGCACCTACTGCTACAGAAACATTACAATGGAGGAATGGCAATGGCTATTAAATTTCATTCAGCTGGGAGGAAAAAGCTTATCCGCTTATGATGAATACCATAAGGTGATAGCAGAGAATGAAGTCTGGAAGGTAGTGAATAGAAAAATAGCCATGCGGCACAGACTATCTATAGGTACTATTGTGGGAGATCAGGTATTAAGTGTAAAGTATGTAAAAGGTGGCCACCTCGGTACTATTGAAGAATATTTTATCAGCAAACTAAAACCCGGTGACGTATTCTGGTTTTCAGGTAGAAACCTGGAATTTGTTCGCCTGAAGGATATGACAGTTCAGGTGAAGCTAAGTAAGAAAAAAAGCGGAGTAGTACCTCAATGGATGGGTGGAAGAATGCCTCTTTCTTCTCAGTTGGCAACACATATTCGCCAAAAACTGGACGACTTTATTAACGGTAACATTGAGGATATAGAAATTGAAACTATCAAACCCTTGTTGGAAAGGCAGCAGAGGCTTTCCCTATTGCCTGGAAAAAATCAACTCCTGGTAGAATACTTGCAGAGTAAGGAAGGTTTTCATATTTACTTTTACCCATTTGAAGGAAGGTTCATTCATGAAGTTTTAGCAGGTTTAATTGCTTATAGAATAAGTATGTCTCAACCCATCAGCTTTAATATAGCCATGAACGATTATGGTTTTGAGCTTCTTACAGATGAACCTGTGGATATAGAAGAACTATTATCCATGGATTTGTTATCCGCCCAAAACCTGGAGGAAGACATGATGAAAGCCCTAAATGAAACGGAAATGGCTAAACGGAAATTCCGGGACATTGCTGCTATTTCCGGTCTCACATTCAGGGGATTTCCGGGCAAACCCATCAAAGAAAGACATTTACAATCTTCTGCTGGCATCATGTTTGGTGTTTTTGAGGAATATGAACCGGAAAACCTATTATTAGTGCAGGCACACAATGAAGTAATCCAACAGCAATTGGAGCAGGAAAGACTGCTATCTGCTATGGAAAACATTAGCAAACAAGAAATTATATTAAGAAAAATAAGCAAGCCTACCCCCTTCTCGTTTCCCATCATGGTGGACAGGCTTAACAGGCAAAGCTTCTCAACAGAAACATTAGAGGAAAGAGTTGCAAAAATTCAGGCTCAGCTAGAAAGTTTATAATTTTAACTTTACATTTGAAACCAACATTTAATTAAGAGATGAAGAAAGCATTTATTCTATTACTATTACTTAGTATTCAATTTAGCTTATTGGCTCAAACAGATATTTTCGGTAAATGGAAAACTATTGATGATGAAACCGGAAAAGTAAAAAGTATAGTTGAAATCTATCAGAAAGATGGAAAGGCTTACGGTAAAGTAGTTAAAATATTTCGCGCTGCCGGTGAAGAGCAGGATCCTATTTGTGAAGTATGCCCCGGAGATAGAAAGAACAAAAAAATCATAGGTCTGGAAATTATTAGAGGAATGGAGCTGGACAAAGCTGATAATGAATGGGATGACGGTGAAATACTTGATCCGCAAAGCGGTAAAATTTACGATTGTGTTATATGGAAAGAAGGTGACAAGTTGAAAGTAAGAGGCTATGTAGCTTTCTTTTACCGTACCCAAACCTGGGAAAAAGCAGATTAAATCATTGCAAATAACTATTCAAAATGAAAAGCTTTTGCTTTCCTCTGAGAAAATAATCTTTTGGGAAAGCAAATCAGCTCTTTTTCTTGCAGATGCCCATTTAGGAAAATCCACACATTTCAGAAAAGCAGGAATCGCTGTTCCTAGCAGGCTGGTTTTTTCAGAAATAGATAGGTTGAAAGCATTAATTGATGAATTTCGCCCTCAGCACATCTACTTTTTAGGAGATTTATTTCATAGCCATTTAAATGTTGAGTGGCAGCTGTTTGTGAATTTTGTCAAAAGTTACCCCTCTCACAATTTCATATTGATAAAAGGCAATCACGATATACTTCCTGAATCCAGTTATCAAATCCAAAACTTTACATGTGAAAAGGAACCTTATCTATTAGAAAAGTTCCTCCTTTCGCACCATCCGCTTATACCTGATGAATTAAAGAAATACCCTGATACAACCAATTTAGCAGGACACCTACATCCGGGAATCCATATCTCAGGAAAAGGAAGAAACAATTTATCGCTACCATGCTTTGCCGTATCTGCCAATCAACTTATTCTGCCAGCTTTTGGTAGATTTACCGGACTGGCTAAAATCCGGCCTAAAAAGAGCGATGCTATTTATGCTATCGCAAACGATAAGGTGATTGAAATAAAACAATAAAATAGATTGCTACTTCAGATACTAAAGTGAAACACTTTAAAGTTACTATTTTAGTTTATTTACCCTTACCTATTAGAATTTAGAAAACATTAAAAGCTAGAATAAACATACATAGAAGATACAATTCCTCTATTTATTGATATTTTTTAGTATTTTTATATGACTATTTATATGAGTAAGGGTTACTTATTTAAGTTTTAAAGTATATACCCATGAAGCTGAGCGATGCTGACATCATTGAAAAAATCAGGAATGGCGATGAAACCGCCCTTGATTTCCTATATAAGAAACATTACAGGATGATGGTAAGCATGATTTTAAGAAATAACGGTACAGAGCAAGAGGCACTGGACATATTTCAGGATGCACTAATCGTATTCTGGCAGAAAGCTAAAAGTGATGACTTTAAACTAACCTCTAAAATAAGCACTTATTTATTTAGTGTATGTCAAAACCTCTGGCGAAAAGAGTTGGATAGAAAGAGAAAGTTTGAGGAAAGCGACAAAGAAGATAGTGAAGAAAACAACTTTGAGCAGCAGGAAATGATTAAAATTATTCATGACTGCATCAATGAATTAGGTGAATCATGTAAGCAAATTCTTACTTATCACTACTTTGATGGGATGTCAATGGAGAAGATAGCAGAAAAGATGGGCTTAGCTAACAGTGATACGGCAAAGACAAAAAGATATAAATGTAAAAAAAGGCTGGATGAATTAATTAGGTCAAGGTATACTTCCAGCGACTTTTTAGATTGAAAATTATGAGTGAAACCAATTATTTTCGCTTAATAGAAGCATACTTTGATGGTTCAATCAAACCTGAGCAAAAACTCATGCTTGAAAGCAAAATTGAAACAGATCCTTTACTTAAGGCTGAATTCAATTTGCAACAGAACATCATTAATGGCATTGGTGATATTCGCAGGCAACAACTTAAAGCGCGCCTGTCATCAGTTGATGTTAGTGGTTCAGGAAGTATGCTCTTCGGCTCCAGTGTAAAATGGCTTGCAGGTACTTTAGCTATGGTAACAATTTTCAGTACCTTCCTTTATTGGTATATGAGCAATTTGGAAGACAGACCATTAGAATTAAGTGCTGAGAACATGGTATCTTTTAAGGAAGAAGCTTTTACTTTACCCATACCAACTCCAACAGTTACTTCCGATGATGATGCCTTAGCCGAGTCTACTGTTAATAATACAGTTAAAAAGGAAGACTCATCTGAGAAATTTAATACAGTAGCAAAAAATGTCCGAGAGAACAGAACTGAGAAATCAGCAAAAGCCAAGCCTCAGGAGTTAGTTACTTTTAAGGATGATATTAACTTCGCTCCTTACAAAGACAAAGAATTCAGCAAAACAATTGAAAGAGATATTAGTAGAAATGTATCTGCTGAGACGGAAATAGAGTTTTTAAGCAGTGTGAAATCCGACAGCTATCATTACAGATATTTTAACAATAAGTTGTACCTGTATGGTGAATTTGAAAATGAGCCTTATGAAATAATTGAATTGCATAATAAAGGACATAAACAATTATTCTTAAGCTATCAAAATGATATCTACAGCATTAAAAATAATATGACTAACATTACTCCTCTTCAAAAAGTGGAAGACGAAATGTTAATTATGGAGCTTAAATTAATTATTGACGAAAAATAATTAGAATGAGATTTTAAGAAAACTCATTTTGAAATATAATATTATTAAAGGCTTTCTGTTGAAAAACGGAAAGCCTTTTATTTTATATACGAAATAATAAGCGAAGCATAAATAAATTACTATTTTTGAACTTTAAACCATGAGTAAAGAAAGAAAATACCGTAAAAAGAAGAAACTGGGTAACTACCCTTTTTTCAGTGTCATTTTTAGCATGACTCTCGCCTTATTTGTATTAGGGCTATTTGCTTTGTTGCTTTCCACTACTAACACCCTCACAAGTATCATTCGCAAAAATGTAGAGATGCAGGTTTATTTAAATGCTGAACTCTCAGAGCCTGAAGTTGCCAGAATTAACAAATCTTTATCATCCAAAGAGTTTATGCTTAAAGATGAGCAGACTCCAGCCATCACTTTTATATCCAGGGAAGTAGCCGCTAAAGCTTTTATAGAAGACACAGGAGAAGATTTTATGAAATTTCTTGGCGAAAATCCTTTGAAAGACGCCTTTGTTATAAAAATAAATCCCGAATTTCATTCTAATGAAGCCATGCTTGAGATTAAAAATGAGATAGAAAAAATGGCAGGCGTTTTTGAAGTAGTGTACACCAATAACATGATCCAAAGCATTAATGAGAATATTACCAGAATAAGCCTCGTGTTACTGGGAGTAGCTGTTATCCTTTTTATAGTAATAAGCATACTCATCAATAACACCATCAAATTAGCCTTATTTTCACAAAGATTTCTGATCAGAAGCATGCAATTAGTAGGGGCCACGAAAAGTTTTATTCGCCAGCCTTTTATTTACAGATCGGTTCTCCACGGTATTATTGCAGGCACACTCGCTTCAGCTGCGCTATATGGTCTTCTGGTATATGGAGATACTAAAGTTGAGGATTTAATGGCGCTTCAAAATACTGAAGTGCTTATTTCAATATTCGTGGGGCTGGTTATTGTAGGAATATTTATAGCTGTTTTAAGTACATGGCGTGCTATGCAAAAGTACTTAGCTATGTCTTTAGATGAATTATATTAATAAAACACATATGTCAGATAAAAGTAAGTTAGCATTCGGAAGGACCAATTATATTTTAATGATTGCGGGCATGGTTACCTTAACCATAGGATTTATAATAATGACTCTGGATAAGGAACAGTATGGATTTGGGTTTTTGGGTTTAACCTTAGGACCTATTATTGTAATGCTTGGTTTTATCATTGAAATAGTTGCTATCCTTTTTAAATCTAAAAAATAAGCATGGGTCTTCTGGAAGCAATAATCCTGGGTATTATCCAAGGATTAACAGAATTTCTGCCTGTAAGCAGTAGTGGGCATCTTGAAATTGGAAGTGTACTTTTGAATATCCATACTTCAGATGGTCTTCTATTTACTGTTGTAGTGCATGCCGCAACCGCTCTTTCTACAATTATAGTTTTCAGAAAAGATCTGGTCTCCCTCATTACAGAATTTTTTAAATTTAAATGGAATGAATCGGTAGATTTCGTACTCAAAGTGATCATCTCAATGATTCCTATCGGTATTGTAGGGGTGTTTTTTGAGGAAGAAGTAGAGCGTCTTTTCACTGGCAACCTCATGCTTGTAGGTTCAATGTTATTATTAACAGCTATACTGCTTGCCTTTACCCATCTGGTAAGGCATCGGGAAGGTACAGCCGTAAAATATTGGCAAGCTATTGTAATTGGGATAGCTCAGGCTATTGCTATTTTACCCGGTATTTCACGATCAGGAGCTACTATTGCCACAGCCTTACTTATAGGCGTAAATAAAGAAAGAGCTGCCAGGTTTTCCTTTCTCATGGTGCTTGTACCAATTTTAGGTGCATCACTCCTTAAGCTACTGGATTATATGGAGCAACCCGCGGTAGAAAATGAAACCAGTGGATTGGTACTTTTTATGGGGTTTCTCATGGCATTTATTGCCGGCTTAATTGCCTGTAAATTGATGATAAATATTGTTAAAAAAGGTAAACTCATCTATTTTGCTATCTACTGTGCCGCAGTAGGCCTAATTGCCATTGTAAGTCAGTTAATATGAGTGAAAAACCAAATGAAACCCCTTTAGAAGGCCAGGTAATTCTTATTGACAAGCCATTAAACTGGACTTCTTTTGATGTAGTAAAAAAATTAAAGTACGCGCTCAAAATAAAAAAAATAGGTCATGCAGGCACACTAGACCCACTTGCTACCGGTCTGCTGATTCTCTGCACCGGCAAAATGACCAAATCAATTGAGAAATTTCAGGCTCAAAAAAAAGAGTATACCGGTGATTTTACCTTAGGTTATACCACAGCTTCTTATGATTTGGAAACAGAACCTGAGTTTCAAAATGAGATCAATCATATTACCAAAGAAGACTGCCTATCAGCAGCTCAGCAATTTATTGGTGAAATTACCCAAACCCCACCCATCTATTCAGCCGTTAAGAAGGATGGGAAGCGAGCTTATGAGCTGGCAAGAGCTGGTGAAAAATTTGAACTTAAAAAAAGGAAGGTAATAATAGAGGCTTTTGATATTACAGCGTTTGATCCTCCAAAAGTTTCTTTTAGAATTGTCTGCTCTAAAGGGACTTATATCAGAAGTATAGCAAATGATTATGGCGAGAAGCTAAAAGTAGGTGCCTACCTTTCTTCCCTTAGAAGAACAAAAATTGGCGAATTCTCAGTTGAAAACGCTGAAGATTTGTTAGAATTAGTAGAGAAAAACAAAAGGGACAATGTATGATCGTTCATGATGGTATCCAATCTTTAAAAGGCATTAAAAATGCTGTTGTCACTATAGGCACATTCGATGGTGTACATTTGGGACATCAGGAAATCTTAAGGAGAATTATTGAATTAGCAAAAATTAACGATGGAGAAACAGCATTAGTTACTTTTTGGCCCCATCCCCGATTCGTTTTGAAACCTGAAGATGATAGCCTAAAATTACTTTCTACTTTTGAAGAAAAAGCTACCATTCTGGAATCTATAGGAATAGATCATTTGATCAAAATTAAATTTACTAAGGAATTCTCTCAGTGGAGTTCAGATAAATTTATCCGTGAAGTAATTATCGGGGCATTACATACTCAAAAACTTGTAATTGGCTACGACCACCATTTCGGCAGGGATAGAGAAGGAAGTTTTGAAAACCTGAAAGCAAATTCAGCAAAATACGGCTTCACAGTTGAAGAGATTTCAAGACAAGATATTGATGATGTAGGAATAAGCTCTACCAAAATAAGAAATGCGCTCAATGAAGGTGCCGTAGAAATGGCTGCTGAATTCCTTGGAAGGCCCTATGAAATAATTGGGACTGTAATTCCGGGGGATCAGATAGGACGAACTTTAGGGTTTCCGACAGCCAATATTAATACCGATGCCTCTTATAAATTGATACCTGCCGATGGCACCTATGCTGTAAAAGTAAAAGTTGGGCAACAGGAATTTGGTGCGATGATGAACATTGGAATGCGCCCCACTGTTAATGGCAAAGAGAAAAGAATGGAAGCACATCTATTCAATTTCGATAAGAAAATTTATGATGAAAAAGTGACAGTACATTTCATCAAAAAACTGCGAGATGAGCAAAAGTTTGAATCCAAAGAGGCGCTGATCCAACAATTAGCAAAGGATAAAGAATTAGCAATTAAGATTTTGAATGATTAATTTTTAAGAAAATTTGAGCATTATGATTGATAAGACTGTAAAAAATGCGGAAGAAGCGGTAAAGGATATCCCTGATAATGCTGTTTTGATGCTGGGAGGATTTGGCCTCTGTGGAATTCCTGAAAATGCTATACAGGCTTTACTAAAATCAGGAGTAAAAGGCCTTACATGTATCTCCAACAATGCAGGAGTTGATGACTTTGGCATAGGCTTACTGCTTAAAACACATCAGGTAAAAAAAATGATCTCTTCTTATGTTGGGGAAAATGCTGAGTTTGAAAGGCAATTGTTAGAAGGAGAATTAGAAGTGGATTTGATACCTCAGGGTACTTTAGCAGAACGCATCAGGGCGGGTGGAGCCGGAATCCCTGCGTTTTTCACACCTGCAGGGTATGGAACAGAAGTTGCTGAAGGAAAAGAAACCAGAGAGTTTGAGGGTAAAATGTACCTCATGGAAGAATGGCTTAGAGCTGATTTTTCGCTTGTAAAAGCCTGGAAAGGTGATACCGCAGGAAACCTGGTATTTAAAGGTACTGCGAGAAATTTTAACCCAATGATGGCAGCTGCAGGAAAAATAACCATTGCAGAAGTAGAAGAGCTGGTACCTGCTGGTGAATTAAATCCTAATGAAATTCATACTCCGGGTATTTATGTGCAAAGAATTTTTAAAGGCACTAATTACGAAAAAAGAATTGAACAAAGAACCGTAAGATCATAAGGCTATGTCATTAGATAAAATAGGAATTGCTAAAAGAATAGCACAAGAAGTAAAAGACGGCATGTACATCAATTTAGGGATAGGGATACCCACCCTTGTGGCTAATTATATTCCTGATGAGCTAAGTGTTGTTTTACAGTCCGAAAATGGGTTATTAGGCATTGGCGCATTCCCCACAGAAGAGAATGTTGATGCCGACCTTATTAATGCAGGTAAACAAACCATCACTATGAGACCAGGCTCCGTTCTATTCGATTCTTCAGAAAGTTTTGGAATGATCCGCGGAGGACATGTTGATTTGACCATATTAGGTGCCATGGAGGTTTCGGAAAACGGAGATATTGCCAACTGGAAAATTCCTGGCAAAATGGTGAAAGGTATGGGTGGAGCAATGGATTTAGTAGCCTCAGCCAAAAATATTATTGTAGCTATGCAACATACCAGCCGCGATGGGGAATCTAAGCTATTAAAAAAATGTACTTTACCTATTACAGGTTTACAGTGTGTAAGAAAAATTGTTACCAACCTTGCTGTGATAGAGGTAAAAGAAAATGGAGGTTTTAAGCTTTTAGAAAGAGCGCCTGGCGTAAGTGTAGAAGAGATAAAAGAAGCTACTGAAGGAAAATTAGAAGTAACAGGTGATATCCCGGAAATGAAAATTGATTAAATATGAATAAACTCAATTATACAATTATAGCTTTATTATTTATAGTATTTTTAGGCTGTAAGGATAAGAACGACAATTTTGTTTTTCTCTCAATTGAACAAGATGTAGAATTAGGTGCTCAGGTTTCAGCAGAAATTGAGAATGACCCGACCCAGTACCCGATTTTAGATGAAGAAGAGTACGCTGCGGCATATGCTTACTTAGGCGATTTAGTTGATGAGATACTAGAATCCGGTGAAGTAGAATATAAGGATGAGTTTGCCTGGGAATTCAAAATTATCGCAGATGACAGTGTATTAAATGCTTTTGCTACTCCCGGGGGATATATCTATGTGTATACTGGTTTGATTAAATACCTGGATCAGGAAGATGACTTAATGGGTGTACTGGGGCACGAAATAGCACATGCTGACTTAAGACACACCAGCCGGAATTTGCAGAGACAATATGGAATTCAGGTTCTTTTAGGTTTGTTAGTGGGTGAAAATGCCTCTCAACTTGAATCCATTGCAGGACAAATAGCAGGGACAGCAGCGGGATTAAGCTTTTCCAGAGAATTTGAGACTGAAGCAGATGCAAAATCAGTAGACTACTTAGCTAAAACTAAATACGCTTGCAATGCTGCTGCTTCATTCTTTCAAAAACTAATAGATCAAGGGCAGGCTGGTGGAACACCTCAATTTTTAAGTACACACCCCAGCCCTGCTAACAGAGTAGAGGATATTAATGCTAAAGCTACAGAAGTAGGTTGTGAAACAGATGCATTAAACCCTACTACTTATGAGGATTTTAAGCAATTGCTCCCCTAAATTTTAACTTGAATTAATAAAAGTACAAATAACAATAATGAAAAAGTCATCAATTAATTTTGAAATAGAACTTGATAAGGACAATGTTCCGGAAAAAATACAATGGAATGCTACTGATTCAGGGGATGATAGTCTTCAGGATACCAATAGCATTAGCATTTCCCTTTGGGACCATGTTCAAAAAAATTCAATGCGCATAGATTTGTGGACCAAAGAAATGCCTGTTGATGAGATGAAGAGATTTTATATAGATTGCCTGGGAGGAATGGCGCAAAGTGTATTAAATTCAACAGGCGATGAGTTTATGTCGCAACAAATGAATGACTTATGCGATAAATTAGTGGCTCACGTTGAAAAAGAAATGAGAGAAGGAAGACAATAATCTTCTACAAAAATTACAATGATAAAGGAAGTCTGGTATAAAAGCCCGGCTTCCTTTTTTTGTTACTGGTTTCCACTTTTCCTTCAGCAATTATCAGGTCGAATAAGCACACCATTTCCCCCATACTTTCAGCTAAATAAATTGTTGATTCAATATAAACTTTCATCAATATTTAATCAACATTTTGTAGTTTGCAAAGAAAAAATTAATGCGATTTCTTTTCCTCATCTCCCTACTCCTACTTCAGTTTTTACCTGTCTTTAGCCAACAGATCAAAACAACCAAAGCACCAGGTTGGATAAAAAGCTACAGCTGGACTGATGACAGTGAGAAACCATACACTACAAAAGGAATACATAACCTGTTATTAAGCCATCAATACAATCTTCAAACAGAAGAGGTGTATGTTAAAAATGCTTATAAAATTGTAGACGCCAATGGAATATCTGATGGAGCCACGATTCAGATTTCATTCGATCCCACTTATGAAAAATTGAGTATTCACTCCATCACTATTCATCGGGGAAACCAAAAATCTAAAGAGATAGCTCCTGATTTCATGCTTCTTCAAAGGGAAGAGAACGCAGAAATCAATATGTATGATGGGTCTTACACTGCTATCATGAATCTGGAAGATATTAGAGTGGGAGATATTATAGAATTCGAACATACGATACAAGGAATGAATCCGGTACAGAATGGCCTGTTCAGCAAAACATGCTATTTAAAAGGCTTCTATTCAATTAGTAGAAGAAATATTGAGGTGATCAATACCAGCCAAAATAAACTGACTCATTACTCTTCATCTGGAAATTTAAAAGAGCTTGTTAAAACCCCTTCCGGTTATACAGTAAACCTTACCGAATTAGAAGGGATTAAATATGAAGATCAGGCACCTTTGTGGTATGAATTTTCTGATTTTATCATTTTCACGCAGTTTAACCAGCAAAAATTTACTGACTGGTCCTCTAGGTTGTTCTCTATTAGCTCTTCAGAGCATAAGTCAGTATCTAATATAGTAGAAGAATTGATTGCCGGAGAATCTACAAAAATCGGGATGGCTGAAAAGTTAATTAATTTTACACAAGATGAAATCAGGTACTTGTCACTATCTGCCGGAATGAGTGCTTACAAGCCTAAAGGCCCTGCAAAAGCATTAAAAGACCGTTATGGTGACTGTAAAGATAAATCTCTGTTACTTGTCACCATGCTTAAAAGTATTGGGATAAATGCATTTCCTGTTCTTGTCAACACCTATGACAGAGAACATGTAGCTGATTTACCTCTCACACCGCAGATTTTCAATCATTGTATTGTAATGCTGGAATGGGAAAGTAAAAGTATTTTTATTGACCCCACTATAAGCCAGCAGGGAGGTACACTTTACAACACCTACTTACCTGATTATGGTAAAGGGTATATCGTAACTGACACATCTGTTACCTATTCGGATATACCACAAAGTAGTAATGGAAGGACAGAAATTACTCAGGATTTTTATATAAAAGGCAGCCAGGAGCCTGTTCAATTTAAAGTCCTGACTGAATACTATGGCAGAAACGCAGATGAATATAGACCCTCATTTGAGCTTGCCGACCAGCAGACAATAAAGGATAGTTATATTGACCATTATGAACGTTTTTTTGATAATGTTGAATTCAGCTCAGAGATAGAATCTTTAAGTTATCCTGAAACAAATTTGTTCAAAGTACTTGAAAACTATGAATTGAAAGATTTTTGGAAAGACCCAAAAAACCCAGGATTGCAATCAAAAGCTATATATGCGGAAATTGTGTACAATAATATGCTAACTGAATTTCAAAAGCGAAGAAATTCTCCTTTGTCTCTCAACTTTCCCACAGAAATAATTCAAAGAATATACATTCACATGCCCGAACCTACTAATTTCTACCCGGATTGGCAGGAAGTTAAAAATGAATTTTTCGAGTTCAGCAGATCTCTCTCCTATGATAGTTATAACCAAAAAGTAAACTTTATTTGTAAATTCAAGGTGCTAAAAGATCATGTACCTCCGAATAAAGTGGAATACTACAAAGCGAGGATAGAACAAGTAAATGAGCTGTTGGGCATTGAAATTGACCCTCCGCTTCAAGGCAATCTGAGTGCAGGCACTACTTCTACCATAAATTGGCCTTTTATTGTGGCGGGAATTTTTCTAACTCTTCTTTTTACTTTTCTAGCGACTATTCTCAATAAGAAGTTTGATCCGGTTTCTAAGTTTTACAGATATAGATACGAAAAAATTGAAGGTGTGCTATGGTTGGTATGTATAGGCTTACTCATCTCTCCTATTCTCATAATTAAAAACCTGGTACAGGGCATTTACTTTGATAGCTCAGTATGGAGCGCGATCACGAGTACCCAGTCGGCAAATTTCAATCCATTCCTTGCTTTCATTCTCTCTTTAGACTTTGCGTTCACTCTCTTACATCTTGTTTTTTGCGGTTTAATTATCTATCAATTTTTTAAGAAAAGAAGTAGTTTAAGAAGCCTTATTACTGTATTCTATGCTTTAAACTTATCTTATGCGATGGGATTGATCATTTTAAATGTATTCTTTAATATCGAGCTCAATTTAAATCCTTTTATAGCTTTTCTGAAGGCATTTATCGCAGCGGCTATATGGATCCCATACTTTCAAATTTCTAATAGGGCAAAAGAAACTTTTGTTTATCAGAGGAAGCCGGTATTGGAAGAAAAAAATAGGTTTTAGTGGTCAGAAATAATTAAAAAAACCATAACCACCTCTTGTAAGACACTGAAAATCAGTGTGTTTAACCTATAATTCATTAGCTTTATTAAACATGCTTTCAATGAAGTTCTTTTATCAAAGGAAAACACATAACATAAAAAGATTTGTATCTACACTTCAATGACTCTTAAGCTTATTAAGTAAGAATAAAAAAATGGCCTCAATTTTTAACTGAAACCATTTCTACCGTATACTACCAACGCTTGCTTATTAATTAGAGATCCAAAGTAAGAGCAAAAGCGAATATTGTCCCCAGCTGACTGAAATGATAGCCATCGTAAGTCATTTGTGAGTAGCGCTGATTAAATGTAATAAGATTTGACTGTACTTTTCTATCGGCAGGATTATCTAAAATTTCCTGACCCGCCTGAGTAAGCGCAACGAATTCCCATTCTGGTAAAACATTGAATAGATTATTCACATTAAAACTTGCTGACAAATTTTCTGTCAAATCATAATTAATTGCTAAGTCAGTAACTATTTTAGGTATAAATTCTGTCTTTAATCCGGGATTCATTCCCTGCTGCCTGAAAGTGGCCTTTCCGAAGTAGGTATTATTTAAAGCAAACCCGAATTTATTAAGTTGATAATTAAGCCCAAGGATGTATTTCATTTCTGGCCTTGAAGTAAAAAACAAAGCTTCTTGAGTGAAATTAACTACTGATTGACCAGCGTCTTCTACAAGTTGCAGGTTTTTCACAGCTCCTTCCCTCTCATTTTGAATGGTATAATTTCCTGCCAAACTCATATCCAGAAAACCTCTTCCAACGGGAAGATCAGCATATGCGGCCACAAGATCGATACCTGAAGTTCGGGTGTCAATAGCGTTTACAAAGAAACTAACATCGCTCAGGTTATTTGCTTGCAATACCGCATCCAACTCAGTGTCTCCTGCTTCTGTTCCACCAATTTCGGTGCTTAAAACAATTCTGTCTTTAACAGCAATATTATAATAATCCAAAGTAATATTAAATTGTCGAGATAACTGCGTACCAAAACCGGCAGTAAAATTGATTGAGTTTTCTGCTTCTAATTCAGGTATTCCAAGTAATCTGGCCTGAGGAGATACATTATTCACCAAACCACCTACCTGAATGCCCTGACCAGGAACAAAGCTGTACTGTGCTTTTTGTGTATAAATCTGGTGGAGTGTTGGAGCCCTGAAACCTGTTGAATAGGAAGCTCTGATTGTCACCTTATCATCTAATAATTTATATCTTGAGCTAAATTTATACACAAATGCATTTCCAAAATCGCTATAATTTTCTACTCTGGCAGTTGCATTGATAAGAAAATTATTGGTGATATCATATGATAAGTCTACATATCCACCCAAATTGTACCTGCTAAATGTACCGGAATTTTCTGGCCTGTTTCCAGCAAATGAATCACTTCCACCCCCATCATAAGAAGCTAACTCACCTTCAATAACAGTGAATAACTCATTTCTGAACTCTGAACCAAATCCTATAGTTAATTTGGAATTGATTGCTCTGAAAATATCGATATTACCTACATTATGAGAAAATCGTGTTCCACCCGGATCAAAATTAATAGGACTATTTTCTCTGTATAAGTTTACTCCGGGCAACAACTCACCATCATCAATAACTCCATCCCCATCTAAATCATCATGAGTGATAGGTGAAAGCACTGAATTGGCATTATGCGTATTATTGACAGAATAAGTTTGTTGGTTTCCACCTGTTGTAAAACTTAAGTCAAACTTCCACTTATTTTTAGTGGTAGTGAGGCCTAAAGTTGCATTATAATCATTCAAATCTCCTTCAAATGTAGGCACGTAACCTACATATGAACCATTAGGGCCATTAGGAAAGAAATCTTGTAAGTAAGGAGCATCTGCTAATTGTCTCCAGTAAGGCGTTCTATAATTGGCAAAACTATTCACTTTTTTGTACACATAAGCAGCATTAAAATAAAGCTCTGTATTCTCACTGATATTTATGCCGCTATTTACTAAGAAGTTAGCTGTTGCTGTTTCTGGCGAACCATTGATATTTCCGGCATCTGGCTTTAAAGCCAAAAATTGATTTACTCTGGCCACATCTTCTGCGGTACCATTTAAAAAATCTGTTGCTTCTCCAAGAGCATCTACTCTTCCCGGCCTGTTGGCTAATTCTACCTTCTTAAACCCAACAGTATAATTTATAAAGCCCTCTTTAAAAATGCTACTACCATTGTTTAATGAAATACCAATCATTTCGCCATCACCTTCTGATGTTATTCCAGTTCTTACATTAAATGAACCAGCATCTGAAGCATCTTTTAGAATAATATTCATCACTCCGGCAATAGCATCAGATCCATATTGTGCAGATGCACCATCCCTTAATATCTCCACTCTTTTGATAGCATCAGTAGGAATGGCAGATATGTCAGCCCCGGTTTCACCTCTTCCCGGGGAAGTTTGTGTATACAATAATGAGCTAAGGTTTTTCCTTTTACCATTGATTAAAATCAATGTTCTACTGGGCCCCATATTTCTAATCTCATAAGGATCCAATAAAGATGTAGCATCATTTACAGGTGTTTGAACTGTATTGAACGAAGGTACCTTATACTGTAGCGCTTTGTCAAAGGTAAACTGGCCCGTCTCTTGCAGTTCAGTTGCTTTTAATATATCTACCGGTACTGGCGTGTCGGTGGTTGTACGTTGAACGCCTCGTCCTACAGATACAACCACTTCATCCATTTGAGAAATTCCCTGATAAAGCTCAACTGTAATATTACCCGATGGAGGGATCGCTACTTCTTTGGTAGTATAACCAATAAATGATACAATTAAAATTTTAGCATCACTCGGTGCTTGAAGAGAAAATTTACCATCAGCATCCGTTGAAGCTCCTTGTGTGGTTCCTTTAATCACAACGTTTACTCCTGGAATAGGAGATTGATCGGCCGCATCTTTTACAATTCCATTAATGATTTTTGTTTGAGAAAATAAATTCTGTGAAACTATAAATAGATAAAATAAAATAATGAGTTTGGGTGATTTCATAGGTTTTTTGGTTAAAATTTGAAAAAAAATAAATATTTTATTCTGAAATAAAATACTAACCTAAATATTAAATTTCATTTTTCAAAAAACCCTTACAAAGGCTTAAACAACATTTTAACAATGTAAACGATTGCAAAAAATACTAATGTGCTGATTAATAAATATTTAAAAAATATCGATTTTATATAAAAAAATTATTTTTACGATGAAAATTACATCCAAAAAGAATGAGTTAATGAGTGGAATAGGATTACCGTTAAAGGAAATTATTTATGAAATAGAATTTAAGACGCTACTGTAGAGTAAGATGAATGTCTATTTTTCAAAATATAATAAAATCACTTTTTGAATCCCTTGGAAAAGTCCAGTGTCTCCCCTGCTCTGTGTGCCCGCATAATCCTTCGGAGCAACTCAGCTGATGAGGGCGGAGTATAAGTAATTGCATTGGCTCCAGCTTCAATGGTTTCAATGATTCTGTCATCATTTCTACCTCCGGTGGCTATAATAGGTAAGTGTTCATGGTTTTCTCTAATTCTTCTGAGGATATTAGAAGTTTCCCTTCCCCCACTTACATTAATTATGTCTACCCCAGCATCTAGTTTAGGCTGAATTGGCTCTTCTATTGAACTGATAGTCCAAATAATAGGGATTTCTATAACCTTCTTCAGCTTTTCAATTATATCATTTTGAGTAGGTTGGTTCACCACTACTCCTGATGCCCCTTGAAACTCTGCATCACGTGCTATATCCAGCACCCTATTCCCTCCTGTAATTCCTCCTCCAACACCACAGAAGATTGGGGCGTCTGCCGCCAGAATAAGAGCCTGAGTAATGGCAGGCTGAGGTGTAAATGGATATACTGAAAAAATAGCATCGGCATTATTATTTCTGATAATAGCCACATCTGTAGAGAAAATGAAAGATTTCAGTGTTCTACCAAAAATATTGATACCACTTGCCTCATTAATTTCCTCCGGAATATAGATTATCTTACTACGTAAATCGTTCGTAATCTCCGGAATATAATTCTCTTCTTCAGTACTCATTTGTAAATGTTGTATTGCAAAAATGCGCTTTAAAGCACATATAAAATTAAGGAAAACATAACAGACCAAAAATTTTAACAGCAAGTTTATATATTTATTATGAAATCTTGCTTACTAAAGTAGTTTCTGTAGCACGATGCAAACCAAACTTTCATATCTTTTTTTGTACTTTGCCAATAAAGACCAAAAATTGATTTTAAATAGTAAAAGCTTAAATTTAAATAGAGTCCATAGATAATTACACGAGAATCAATGATATACACCTGAAAGTCAACAACAAAGGATGACTCATTGTATAATCTAATTTTAGATTACATAGCACACCTTTAAATATTATACGACACAAATGATGTCTGGTCTGTAAATTTTTTAAGTACGAAATAAAAAACTATCAATTGTAGCAAGATTATTGTTAATGATTACATAACTCACTTATTATGTTTAAATACCTCTTCATCTCCATAGTATTCTTAAGTAGTATTAATCAAGCTTGTAGTCAGGTAATTGAGACATCTACCAGAAGCACCAAAGGCTATATAAAATCCAGTGGAATTATTGAAGACAGTCAACATAGTACCGTTGGCTATATCAAGAGTGACGGTACTATTGAAAATAGTTCACATCAGACTATCGGATATATTAAAAACAATGGTGCCATAGAGAATAGTAGCAGAAGCACAGTGGGTTATGTTAAAGAAGATGGTACTGTGGAAAATAGCAGCAGAAGAACAATAGGATATGTTACTGATGAAGGCAGAGTGGAAGATAGCAGCCATAGTACAATTGGTTTTGCTAGCGGGGTAAAAAAGGAATGGGCGGCCGTAGTTTATTTCTTTTTCAATTTTAATTAGCCTTACAATCATATATTAAAAATGTCTTTTAGTAGACAAAAATGACCGCTTAACCTAAATTTTAATTAAATTTTATTTAATCATTTGATTGATAAAGTTTATTGCCGTAATATTGTTACATCTTATATAGGTCAATGACTTTGTAAGGTTTTGGTTGAAATAGAAAGGTCCCTGGGGAGGGACCTTTCACTTTTTATACACCTTTAAGTTTTAAATCCCGATCCAACTATCCTCACTTCAACTATTTTAAAGTCCTTCAATCGCAAATAACCAAAGTTGGGTTTCCTGCGAATCACTAAAATTATTATCTGAAATACATAATAAGCTTTTCCGACCGTCAGCAAAAGATTTTCCAAAAGCCATCCCTTCCACATTATCAATTTTCTCATTGTAATCGGAAAAATCGATCAAAAGCTCCTTATCTACCGGAACATATTGTTCGGAAAGTAAGGATTTTACAAGAGTTACATCTGTTGCGTTTTCTATGCTAATTTTAAACACCTTAACATAATTACCTACTCCAAGTATGTAAGACCTTTCCATTACTAACAAATGGTTACTATCTAAGCAAAGAAGCTCCACTACAGAATTAATACTGAAGCCGTCCTCTTCAATGGGTTTAGCTTGGACAGGCTCTATCATGTAGACAAATTGCCCCAGTACTTCGCCTGTATTTATATTTATTTTAGTTAGCCTCACAGGCGAGTTAGTTTTTTCAAACTGTGGAGTTTCGCCATCCTCAATCAGAGGCAATTCATTAACAAACCAAAGAACACTATCATTTTGGAAGGCAAGGCTTTCAAAAGCACCATTTTTTCTTAGTCCTTTCTTCTCATTATAAAAGTCGAATTGAGCCGGAACTGTTATTTCCCTTACAAAATCGCCAGTTAAACTGGCCTCTCTTATAAAAGGTGATGTATTCCCCTCTGTTCTTCCTCCTTCACTGCTAAAGAAAAATGAATTAGTGCTTTTATTAAACCTTAAAGATTCCGGATCAATATCATCAAAATCAAATCTGTTACCTTGCTCATTTTTAAGATAAATAACCCCTTTAAAAATAACAGAATCAATACCCTGCAAACTGTAGTCAACCTCAAAATTATACAATCTTGACAGCGAGTACTCGGACCGGTCATCTGAAATAAAATACCAGGAGCTATCATGAACGTATTCTATAGAAGAAAGCCCTCCAACTAATGTTTCCTTATAATAGTAATTATTGGGGATCACTTTTTTATCAATAAAAGTTACTTTAGTATCAACCTGCTCATTATTTTTATCTGTGTGGGAGCAACTACAAAACAAGGTGAAAACGATAGGTAAAAAATCTATAAACTTTAAATTCATCGGTATGTACTTGATAAGGATGCAAATTAAAGCTATTCTTAAAAGATTTCGAGTCAAAAAAAATAAAAAAATATTTCCTGATAGTAGTTTTAACAAGCTTAACACATTATCTGAAAATAAATAAGGGTAATTATAAATTAATTTTACCAATATTGTGCAATTGAAATATAAAGGACTATCTTTGACGAAATATTAAAATTATAATAATGAATAAAGGAACAGTAAAATTCTTCAACGACTCTAAAGGTTTTGGATTTATCGTTGATGAAGCAACACAAAAAGAGTATTTCGTACACGTTTCTGGTCTAATTGATGATATTAGAGAAAATGATGACGTAGTTTACGAATTACAAGATGGCAAAAAAGGTTTAAATGCAGTGAATGTGAAATTAGCTTAATTGATAAATAATACATTTTAAATCATTTAATGAATGAAGGCTTCTCCCAAAGAGAGGCTTTTTTTTTGCCTTTTAAATTTCTTCGAAACCTATTATTAAAATGCTAGTTTACTCTCTATAAAAACAAAACAAATGACAAACTGGAATTGGAACGAAGTAATTAAACAAGCAAACCATGGCAGCCCTGAACCTCCCAGAAAAGTTGAAAAAACAGAAAAGGAGTGGAAAGAACAACTAAGTCCGGAGCAATACCAAATAACCCGTAAAAAGGGAACTGAGAGAGCCTACACTGGCGCTTACTGTGAATCCCACACTCCTGGAAAATACGCCTGTATATGCTGCAACACCATCTTATTTGATTCCCAGTTGAAATTTGAATCTAATTCCGGATGGCCTAGCTTTACAGAACCTTACAATGACAATGTAGTAAAACACGAAAAGGACACCTCTTACGGTATGGTGCGGGTAGAAGTAATGTGTAATGTTTGCGATGCACATTTGGGGCATGTTTTCCCTGATGGACCTGAACCTTCCGGTTTAAGGTATTGCATTAATTCTGCTTCTATCAATCTGGTAACAGAAAGCTAATTTATAGCTTTCTGGTATTCCTTTTCAGAATAATCTTGTTGGATTTTTGCTTTTCCAACTTGTTAAACATAATAGAGTAGAAATGAATACCATCTGATTCAATTTCCGTAATTACAAATTGAGCCTCCTCAATCTTGCCGAATTTATCCATCATTTTGCAAACTTTAGATTCTGATATGCCTTTAGAAAGAAAATGGGGATCATTGTGTAAGTTTTTAATTATTTTATTTATAGAAGTTTTGAGGATCAATTCAGGAGAATTTCCTTCAACATCATCATCATTATAGTATAGCTTCTCTTTTATGTAAGCATTGACT
This sequence comes from Marivirga lumbricoides, assembly GCF_014636295.1. Lineage (GTDB taxonomy): Bacteria > Bacteroidota > Bacteroidia > Cytophagales > Cyclobacteriaceae > Marivirga > Marivirga lumbricoides. Next base: position 128,748 of record NZ_BMEC01000001.1, read on the forward strand.
TCCATTATGCGCTGTTGATCATCCATTATGATCAAACCATTATATATTTTAGATAATGTACCATTCAGAATATGGTTAGTCTTTTCAATTTTATTCAGGTAAAAAGCTGTTTGTTGATTCTGCCTACTCATTTCGTCCTGAGTAGCTGCTAATTCCTCCATATTTTGCCTCACCTCCTCTTCCTGAGCCCTAAGATCTTCAGTCATTTGCTGGCTTTTAGCAAGCAATTCTTTAGTATGTTGCTGCATCTGCAGGTTATTTAAAGTAGTAGCTATTCTACTGCCAACTTCTATAAGGAAATCTACTTCAAATTGCCCAAGCACTTTAAAAGAAGCAATCTCAATTATACCAATAATTTTATCATTAACTTCCAGCGGAAGTACCACAATGTTGTTGGGATTAGCTCCACCTAAACCAGATTTAATTTTTACATACGAATCCGGAATATCGGTTACATAAATCAGTTCGCCTTCCAACCAGGCCTGACCTACCAGCCCCTCTCCTTTCGAAACTTTCAATTGAACACTTTTCTTTCTTTCATAAGCATAGCATGCTTTCATATCCATGAACTCATGACTACCTTCTTCTGCCGCGATAAAAAAAGCTGCCTGATTAGCTTCAATATACCTCACTAATTCACTTATTACCATATATGCGAAAGTCTTAAGGTTAACACTTTCTGTTTTCATCAAATCAGAGAACTTATCCAACCCTTCCATTTTCCATTGTTGCTGTGCATCTCTTAAGGCTTTAATTTCCAATTCTTTATTCTTTTCTTTTATTTGCTTTAAGTTAATGCGTAAATTTTCCAACATAAGCTGAAAGTTCCTGCTTAAACTACCTATTTCGTCTTTTGAAGAGGTATCTAATTCTTTATCCGCTTTAGTATCTCCTACTAAAACTTTCTTTACTATATTATCAAGATGCGTAATAGGATATAAAACAGTGTGCCTAAACAAGTAAATTAATCCGACAACACTTGTTAGCAATAGAAGTAAAGTAGCTGTTGTAACTAAAAAAGCCCGCTCCTGTAACTCAGCATTTTTCTGGCTTATTTTCTGGTTAAGGCTATTTAATCTGGGGCTGATTTTATCAATAATATTTTCCAGCTCTAGAAGCAAACCATTACGTTGGGTAAGTCCGATACTAATCTCAGCCTGCACTATTTTATCAAAGTGATTCTTGTAAGCATTGATTGCATTAATTATCTCAGTTTTATAACCAGAAGTCATGTGAGGGTATTCCTCAACCGAAGCCTGTTCAATGAAATGAATGAACTCTGATGAAAGCTTATGTAGTTTCTGCACATATGCAAGATCCTTTCGTAAGGCAAAGTCTTTCTCATGTTTCCTTAAGCTAAATGCAAATACTTTCTCATCGGAAGATATACACTTTTGCAAATTGTGAGCGTAATTTCTCATTTCACCTTCCAGGCCATGATCCTTAAAGCCTCTTTTAAGCAACATTTCTCTCAACCGATCAAACGTTCTTTTATAGTTAACAACCGATTGTCTAAGTGACTTCAGTTCCCAGTCAAGACCAACACTTCCTGCTATTTCCTTTGCAGACTGTTTCAATAACTCATCTTCCACCCATTGAATTTTCTGAAAATATAGCTCAGTAAACTCGGTTGATCCATCCTCCAGAAAATCCGTGGATTTCCATCCGTAAAGAAGAAACTCCTTTTCTAACTTTTGCGCTTTATTCAATTCCAGCATAAGCTCAGCAGTTTCATTTTTCAAGGCTTGGAAATTCTGGATTTTCACAAAAAAACTGTAAACCAGAAGCCCTCCTGAAAATGCTAATAGCAATAAAAAAGAGAAAGCAAAAATGAATTTTTTACGTATAGCTAAATCTTTAAATCTCATAATTTACCCAATTATAGATCAAAGATAAAGTGGGAGGATGTTAGTAAAGCTCAAAAACCATTATGCCTTTGTTATTAAATAGCAACTAAAAATTAAAGTAAGGGAGGCTTGGAAATAGTAGGTTAATAGAAATTCTACCAGAAGAATTATATATATGATAAATCTGATTATTTAACAGATAAAAAAAAGAGGCTATTTAGCCTCTTTGTCTCTTAAATGCCTTCTGATGATTTTACCAACATTCGATTTTGGCAATTCCTTCTCAAAAGAGATTGATTTAGGCCTTTTATAAGCAGTTAATTCTTCTTTACAATAAGCAAACACTTCTTCCTCCGTTAAAGAAGAATCTTTTTTAACTATAAAAGCCTTTACCACTTCAGTTGATTTTTCATCAGGCACACCGACAACAGCTACTTCAAGTACTTTGTCCATAGCAGCTATCACATCTTCCACTTCATTCGGGTAAACATTAAAGCCTGACACATTTATCATATCTTTTTTTCGATCAACAATTTTAAAGAAGCCATCTTCGTCCTGAACACCTATGTCACCTGTGCGAAACCATTCTTTCTTAAAGAAAGTGGTGTCATTCAGTTCATCCTTATTCCAGTAACCAGACATTACCTGAGGTCCTTTTCCGCAAATCTCTCCAGGTTCGCCTACAGGCATCTCATTACCACTTTCATCCATTACTTTCATATCGGTACTTGGAGTTGGTAACCCAATAGTGCCTATTCTCTCTGTTCCATCTAAAGGATTCACACTTAATACAGGTGATGTCTCACTTAAACCGTACCCCTCAACCAGTGGTCCGCCTGTTATTTTCTTCCATTTCTCCGCTACTGCTCTTTGCACTGCCATACCGCCTCCAATTGATCCTTTTAAGTGGCTAAAATCAACCTCTTTAAATTTCGGTTGATTAAGTAATCCATTAAATAAGGTGTTTACACCTGTCATCAAAGTAAATGGATGCTTTTTTAACTCTTTAATAAAGGCTGGCATATCTCTGGGATTGGTAATGAGAATACTTTTAGCACCAATACTAAACATTAACAAGCCGTTCACCGCCAAAGCAAAAATGTGATATAGTGGCAATGCTGTAATCATTTGCTCTTGTGTACCTTCCGTAAAAAGCGGCTTGAACCACTCCTTAGTTTGTAAAGTATGAGCTATCAAATTTCTGTGAGAAAGTTTTGCTCCTTTACTCACTCCTGTTGTGCCTCCTGTATATTGCAGCAAAGCCAGGTCGGATGATGCAATTTCGGGTGCTTTAAACTGATGATTCCTTCCTTTTTTTAGCACCTCCCTGAAACTTATAGCAGAGGGTATATTGTAAGATGGCACCATCTTTTTAATATACTTTACCACAAAATTAACAATTGGACCTTTCAACCCTCCCAACATATCTCCCAGCTGGGTATGAATAACAGTTTTTATTTCAGTCTCAGGAAGAATTTTCTCCAAATTTGAAGCAAAATTAGCCACGATTACTATCGCTTTGGCTCCGGAATCTTTAAACTGATGAGCCATTTCTCTTGAAGTGTACAAAGGATTAGTACCCACTACAATTAATCCGGCTTTTATGGCTCCAATCATAGCAATAGGATATTGTAAGCAGTTAGGCATTTGAATTGCTATTCTATCACCTTTCTGCAATTGAGCCTCACGCTGTAGATAAGCTGCAAAATTATTTGATAAAGTATCAACTTCAGCATAGGTAAGCACCTTACCCATATTTTCGTAGGCTTCTGCATCAGCATGCTTTTGAAAAACTTCAGCAAATAATTCAGGCAGGTTTTTGTATTGATCAGGATTTATCTCCCTAGGCACTCCCTTAGGATAGTGCTTATACCATGGAAAATCACTCATATAATTTATTTCTAAAAATCGTTTCGGTCTGAAATTACTAAAAAATATGATTCTTACATAAAGGCATTGACGATAAATACATTCAACAACCTCCCTATTAAGTCAAAAGAGGCTGTCAATCAACAAATTAAAACCTGTAAATACTCAAAGAATTTTCTCCCAAAAAAGTACATACCAGCATAAATGAGAGATTGAACTTATTAAACACTCAAACGTTATTCACCAAAGAAAGAATGATAGGAGCAGTAGGTAATATTAAGTTGTAGAGAAACTTATGGTAGAGTAAGTGAAATATTTTTCCTCAAAACAAACTTTTGAGATAAATGAAATGCAAAGATTTGATAAATTTTTGCTATACGTATATCACTAAAAATTATTGCCCTTTCATTAACATAAAGCAGCTAATTATGTTAACTTTGTATATTAATTGAAATTAGTCTAAATAATTCGTACATGAGTAAAGACGATCAAATATTAGAACAATTCGCCTCCAAAGAATATGAACATGGTTGGACGGTGGATATTGAAGCAGATTCAGCCCCTCCAGGCCTTAATGAAGATATTGTAAGATTTATTTCAGCTAAAAAAGAAGAGCCTGAATGGCTATTAGAGTGGCGATTAAAAGCCTATAGAAATTGGAGAAAAATGACTGAGCCTAACTGGGCAAATGTACATTATCCAAAACCTCAATTTGAGGATATCATTTATTATTCTGCACCAAAGAAAAAGAAAACTGCCAACAGTTTAGACGAAGTTGATCCTGAGTTATTGAAAACCTTTGAGAGATTAGGGATTTCATTAACAGAGCAAAAAAGATTGACCGGAGTAGCTGTTGATGCCGTAATGGATTCCGTATCAGTAGGAACAACCTTCAAAAAACAACTTCTGGAACAAGGGATTATCTTTTGTTCATTCAGCGAAGCTGTGAAAGAGCATCCTGAACTGGTTAAAAAATATATTGGCTCGGTAGTACCTTCAAATGATAATTTTTACGCTGCTTTAAATTCAGCAGTTTTCTCTGATGGTTCATTTTGCTACATTCCTAAAGGGGTAAGATGCCCGGTTGAACTTTCCACTTATTTCCGCATCAATGCAGCTAATACAGGTCAGTTTGAACGTACTTTAATTGTTGCTGAGGAAGATTCGTATGTTAGTTATCTTGAGGGTTGTACTGCACCTCAGAGAGATGAAAACCAGCTTCATGCTGCGGTAGTAGAAATTTATGCTGCAAAAAATGCTGAAGTAAAATATTCAACTGTTCAAAACTGGTACCCTGGTGATAAGCAAGGAAAAGGCGGTATTTATAATTTTGTAACGAAAAGAGGAATTTGCGCAGGCGATTATGCAAAAATTTCCTGGACGCAGGTGGAAACGGGATCAGCAGTTACCTGGAAATACCCCAGCTGTATACTAAAAGGTGATTATTCACAAGGTGAATTTTACTCAGTGGCGGTAACGAACAATTTTCAGCAAGCTGACACAGGTACTAAAATGATTCACATTGGTAAAAATACTAAAAGCAGAATCGTTTCGAAAGGTGTATCAGGCGGTAGAAGTCAAAACTCTTACAGAGGCTTAGTGGAAATCCACCCAAGGGCAACAAACTCAAGAAATTTTTCTCAATGTGATTCCCTGTTAATGGGAGACCAATGTGGTGCTCACACTTTCCCTTATATAGAAGTTAAAAATAAATCGTCTCAGATAGAGCATGAAGCTACTACTTCTAAAATTGGAGAAGATCAGATTTTCTATTGTACCCAAAGAGGAATTGATGAAGAGAGCGCTGTTGCTTTAATTGTAAATGGATATTGTAAAGAGGTTTTAAATAAGCTACCCATGGAGTTTGCAGTGGAAGCTCAAAAATTATTGGCGCTTACTTTAGAAGGTTCGGTAGGGTAATATCCTCCTTATGGAAAAGAATTTGATCAATAGCTGATTAATATTAATAAATAGAATATAGAATGTTATCAATAAAGAATTTACATGCCTCAATAGAGGGGAAACAAATATTAAAAGGGATTAACCTTGAAGTAAAACCTGGTGAAGTACATGCTATAATGGGTCCTAATGGTTCAGGTAAAAGTACTTTAGCTTCTGTTTTAGCAGGTAGAGAAGATTATACTGTTGATTCAGGGGAAATAGTTTTTAAAGGAAAAGATTTATTGGAACTAGCCGCAGATGAGCGTGCGAAAGAAGGCGTATTTTTAGCTTTTCAATACCCTATTGAAATACCGGGTGTTACCACCACCAATTTCATGAAAACAGCTATTAATAAGGTAAGAGAACATAGAGGTTTAGAGCCATTAGATGCTGTTTCTTTTCTCCAGTTGATGAAAGAGAAGATGAAATTAGTAGAGATTGATCAGTCACTTTTAAGCCGCTCGTTAAACGAAGGCTTTTCAGGCGGTGAGAAAAAAAGAAATGAGATTTTTCAGATGGCTATGCTAGAGCCAACGCTTGCTGTTTTAGATGAAACTGATTCCGGCCTCGACATTGATGCGTTAAGAATCGTTTCCAATGGTGTAAATACATTGAAGAATGCTGATAACGCAACTATTGTAGTGACTCACTATCAAAGATTATTAGACTATATAGTTCCAGACTTTGTGCATGTTTTGTACGATGGAAAAATTGTAAAATCCGGTGGAAAAGACCTGGCTAAGGAATTAGAAAAAAGAGGGTACGACTGGGTGAAAGAAGAAGCAGATGTTGCAAAAGCATAATCAGTAAGTATGAGTAAATTAACTAAAGAGCAAATAGATCAATTTTTCATTTCTCAGTTTCAATCATTTGAAAGCAAACTGAATGGTGAAAGTAAGAAACCTTTGCATCAGGTAAGAAGAAATGCTTTTGAAGCCTTCAGGGAAAATGGTTTACCTGTTGCTAAGAACGAAGAATATAAATATACGAATATAGCAAAAGCTTTTGGAAGAAATTTGAATGTGGAAGCCCTGGCAGAAGAGGCCTCAGAATTTACTACTGATGATATTCAAAAGCACTTCATCCCTGACTTAGAAGCTATTAATCTTGTGTTTGTAAATGGCCAATTCAATGAAAGTCTTTCCCATTTGCAAAATTTACCTGAGGGTTTACATATTCAGTCTATAAAAACAGCTCAAAATGATTTTTCCGATGATTTTGCGCAACATTTCCATCAGCATAGCATTGAGGGAGCCGATAGCTTCTCTTCATTAAATACTGCATTTACAAATAGCGGTGCTTTTATTAAAATTGCTAAAAGTGCAATTATTGAAAAAACTATCGCTTGTTATTATTTTTCGGATGCTGAACGAAAAGATGTTATTTCTCAGCCAAGAAATCTGGTAATTGCCGAACAAAACAGTCAGGCAAATATGCTTGAAACCTATGTTACGCTTGGAAACAACTCAAGTTTCACTAATGCAGCTACTGAAATAGTAATAAAGGATGATGCGATTTTCGATTATTACAAATTGCAAAATGAATCGGCAAAAGCTATTCATGTGGGAGCTACTTTAGTTCACCAGTTAGGTAAATCAGTTTTTAATTCTAGTACGTTCAGTTTTTCCGGAGCAGTAATCAGAAATAATTTGAGCATTGCAGTGCATAAAGAACATTCTGAAACTAATATGTCAGGATTGTACTTTATAAATAATTCTACCCATGTGGATAATCATACAGTGGTAGACCATAAAGTGGCAAACTGTGAAAGTAACGAAACTTATAAAGGCGTGCTTGATGGTAAATCAAAAGGCGTTTTTAATGGCAAAATATTCGTTAGACAGCCTGCACAGAAAACAAATGCCTTCCAATCCAATAGAAACATTCTATTATCTGATGAAGCAGAAATGGACACAAAACCTCAGCTGGAAATTTGGGCTGACGATGTAAAATGTTCTCACGGATGTACTGTAGGGCAGTTAGATAAAGATCAGTTGTTCTATCTAAGAGCCAGAGGTTTAGATGAGAAAACAGCTAAATCTATGCTATTAAATGCTTTCGCTTCAGATGTGGTAAACAAAATAAAAATTGAAGCTTTGAAGACCTTAGTTGAAAGCAAAATTACAGAAAGATTATAAAATCAGTAATATGAGTAGTATAGCCACTGAAACTAATTTAGATATTCAAAAGATAAGAGCAGATTTCCCCATCCTTTCACAAAAGGTGAATGGGAAACCGCTGGTATATTTTGATAATGCTGCCACTACGCAGAAACCTAAGCAGGTAATTAATGCTATTACTCAGTATTATGAAGGTTATAATGCCAATATTCATAGAGGCTTACATTCACTGGCAGAAAAAGCCACTACTGCTTTTGAAGCTACACGAACCACCTTTCAGCAGTTTATAAATGCCGCAGAAAGTGAAGAAGTTATTTTTACTAAAGGGACTACCGATAGTATTAACCTGGTTGCTACAGCCTACGGAAGAAAGTTTATCCAACCGGGAGATGAAATACTGGTTAGTGGAATGGAGCATCATTCCAATATAGTGCCCTGGCAAATGCTTTGTGAAGAAAAAGGTGCTATACTTAAAGTAATTCCTGTACATAAAGATGGTGCCATTTCTATTGATGAAGTGAAAGAATTAATTACAGAAAAAACTAAAATGGTTTCTGTTGTTTTTGCTTCCAATTCATTAGGAACTGTAAATCCGGTGAAAGAGATCGCTCAACTGGCACATCAGGCAGGCGCAGTTATGATGATCGATGGTGCGCAGGCAGCTTCGCATTGTAAGGTGGATGTGCAGGATTTGGATTGTGACTTTTTTGCCACCTCAGGCCATAAAATGTATGGCCCTACCGGCAGTGGTATTTTATACGGAAAACGAGCAATCCTTGAAAAGATGAATCCTTACCAGGGTGGTGGTGAAATGATTAAAGACGTTAGCTTTAAGAAAACCACATATAATGACATTCCCTATAAATTTGAGGCAGGCACACCCAATATAGCAGATATTGTTGCTCTTAAAGCAGCGGTGGAATATATCAATGCCTTAGGGAAGGAAAATATTGTACGTCATGAAAATGAAATTACTGCTCATGCACATAAAAGACTTGCTGAAGTTCCTGGCATTAATTTTTATGGTACCACTGAGAATAAAGTCAGTGTAGTATCTTTTACATTGGATAACGTTCATCCGTATGATGCCGGAATGATGTTAGATGCAAAAGGAATAGCGGTTAGGACAGGTCATCATTGCACTCAGCCCTTAATGGATCACTTCGGAATTGAGGGAACCATACGTGCTTCCTTTTCCGTTTATAATACGAAAGAAGAAATTGATTTTTTGGCTGAATCTTTAAAAGATATAGTCTCTAAATTCTCCTAAAAACAATTAACACTTTTAGAATGAGTAATCAAAGTATCAATAATATACAAGATGATATTATAGAGAAGTTCTCCATGTTGGATGGCGATATGGAAATGATGATTGGCTACCTGATGGAATTGGGACAAAAGCTTCCTGAAATGCCTGAATCTCTAAAAACTGAAGAGCAAATTGTTAAAGGTTGTCAATCAAAAGTATGGCTATATGCTTCAGAAGATAATGGTAAGATATATTTTCAGGCTGATAGCAATACTGCCATTACAAAAGGGCTTGTGAGTTTACTTGTTAGCATTTTAAACGGACAAACTGCTAATGATATTTTAGATGCTGATTTGTACTTTATTCATAAAATAAATATGAACAGGTTTATTGGTACGCAACGCTCTAACGGTTTTATGTCAATGATTAAGCAGTTTAAAATGTACGCTTTTGCTTACAAAACAAAATTAGAAAACGAGGCTTAAAATTAATACGATATGTCGGATACAAAACAAGATAATACGGCCGCAGCAACTAATTTGCGGGACAAAGTGATGGAGGCGATTAAGTCTGTTTATGACCCGGAAATACCTGTAGATATTTATGAATTAGGCCTTATTTATGAGGTAAATGTATATCCTGTCAATAATGTTTATATTTTAATGACATTAACTTCCCCCTCCTGCCCTTCCGCTGAAGAAATTCCCGGAGAGGTGGAGATGAAGGTTAAAGCAATTGAAGGAGTGAATGATGTTAAAGTAGAATTGACGTTTGATCCTCCATACTCTCAGGAAATGATGAGTGAAGCTGCTAAACTGGAGTTAGGGTTTATGTAGTTAATTAGAAGCCGGATTTTAGGGCATAGACTCCAGATTAAAGAATTAAAAGGTAAAGTAGAATTATTAATTTTTAAAATAAAAGATCAAAATATATGTATCCAGAAGAAATGGTAGCACCAATGCGTGCTGATCTAACAGAAGTAGGTTTTGAAGAATTAAGAACTTCAGACGCGGTTGTTAATCACCTGAAAGACCATAAAGGGACTTCATTAATGGTAATTAACTCAGTTTGTGGTTGTGCTGCAGGTGCGGCTCGTCCCGGTGTGAAATGGGCTGTTACTTCAAGCGAGAAAAAGCCAAATCATTTAACTACTGTATTTGCTGGTGTAGATCAGGAAGCAGTAGCTAAAGTAAGAGAGATGACAGCTCCTTATCCACCATCTTCACCTTCTATCGCTTTATTTAAGGATGGTGAATTGGTTCATTTTGTAGAGAGACACCACATTGAAGGTCGCTCAGCACAAATGATTGGAGAACACCTTGTACAGGTGTTTGATGAGTATTGTTAAGAGACTAAAATTAAAGATAGTAGAAAAGCCATTGCTGAAAAGTAATGGCTTTTTTGTTTGGCGATATGAAATCAGCTCTGCTTAAAGATTTGATCAGTGCTGATACTGGAGGTAGCGTTTTAAATACACAATACTACTTTCTATTTTTTATGTTTAGCCACTGAAACAAACATATCAATATCCCTACAAACTTCAGACAAAGTAGTTGCAGGTATAGTAGATAATTTTAGTTTATCAAATTTAGTACTGTAAGAAATTTTAGTAGTATCCCCTTTGCTAATAAAAAATGACCCTGATGGTATATATTCAGCTGTTCTATCAAAATCACACTTGAAATGTGCTGTTAGATCAAGGGCTTTTAAATAAATCCTTGGCCAGCTTACATCTTCGTGCACATAAGTAAAAACCCAGCCGGCTGAATTTGCCAATGCCATCAGTTTCCTGACTTCAAGCTGCTGATTTGCAAAACGATCGTTTTCCACTTCATTAAGCTCATCTGGCGAAAATGAATAATACTCACGATCTATTTGCCTTTCTACCTGATTCAACTTATTCTTTTTGAAATAAGCTAGCAACTCGTTTATTTCTTCGGTATCTGCAATAACCGGATGCCATAAGCAAACTTCTTCCTCTTCATCCAACTCAATTATTGCTCCATTTATTTGAATGAGTTGATCTCGTTTGGAGATAAATAATTCTTCACTATCAATACTCTTCCATACCATATTTTCTATCAGAGGGTTCATCAACTCATGTTGAAAGATATATTTATTCCACTCGGTAAATTTCCAGCTTCTATTGTAGAGCCAAAATGATTTTAACCTTTCCTGCAGGCCCTTCAAAATATCACTAATCTGCTTTACCTCTGCAGTAACTTCTTTAAATCGTGCAGCGTGTTGCATTTTTAAGACATCTGGTATAGTTTTCTGACTTTTATGGTTGACTATGTAGGTTTTCGCAATTTTACCTTTATTAAAAGTTAATTGTAGTAAAACATCTTTAAAGTTGTAGGTTTTCACTCCCTGAGAAAAGCCAAAATTTGGTAACGCCTTATCTTCAAGCTCTTCCAAATTGCTTTTATTGTTTGCCTTGTACTTTTCTATGTACTTATCTATAGCTTTAACAAACCGAGGATACTTAGATTTAAGCCTCATTAATTGTAATATTCCATAGGCTATCTCTGAAGGAGAGTTGGCCAAAGCTTCCATACAAAAATTACCTGTTTTTGTAGACCTTGGACCTATACCTGATATTTTGACATAGGACAATTCTGTAACTGCTTTAACTATCAGAAGAGAACGCTCTGTAGACCTTAATATACAAGACCAAATCATGCCTTTGAGAGTTTTATTATATTCATCAAAAAACCATGACTTCTCTTCCCTGCTTTCATAAATTAAGGAATTCAGTTCGTCAAAATATTGCTCTTCACCCATCTCATCAATGATGCTATTCATGTCCGAGACCCACTTCTTATTTGGATTTTTAGTACCTGCAAAAGAAGTAAGGGTATCCATCGCCCGGTACCATTTATGTTTGCTTCTGAGTTGATCAACGTATGTTTCTTTAAACCAGCTCCACTTAACATTTTTAGCAAAGCCAGCTGAAAAAACCTGCTCTCCACCTTCAAACACATCTTTTGAGTTTATTTCATGAAAGGCTTTTCCTTCCATGTTAATATATGAAATACTCTCATATGCCCGGACACCCCTCAATTCCGGAAATCTGAGTGGAATATATTGCTCAGTTAGATACTTAAACTGTGTTACGTTAATTATAGAAAGCGTTGCGATGTACCTGGTATTACCATAATAATCCTTAGAACTACAAATAGGTACAGGTACCAACCTTACACCGACTTGTCGCTCAGCTAAAATTTTATTCAGTACTCCGGTAAAAGAGTGAGGAACTTTGTAGTCTTCTCCCTCTATATTTAAAGCAAACAACTCATGCTCTTCCTGATAATACTGACCCTTATTTACACTTTTAACTGAAGAGGGGACATAAGCATTAAATTGCGAATGGATTGTTAGAACAGATTCTTCAAGTGCATTTTTTGAACCTGTATAAAATCCATAAGAATCTGAGGTAAGCATTGAAACTGAAATAGGGCTCCGATAACATTGTTTTAAAAATTCTCTTTCAAATGTGTTATTATTAGCATCCGCTATTTTACAAAGCCCCTCCACCAACTTCTTTGGCATCGGTCTACTTTCATTTATACCATAAAAGGTGTAGAAGTATTTCGTAAATTGTTGCGTAGCATAGTCACTAAAATTTTGCGTTTTTACATAGTTATCAAATAGAGGTGAATAGAATGATTTAACATGCTCTTTACCAATATATTGATATACAGAAAGCCAGCGATTATAGTCTGAATTTGAAAATTTATTGATGGAAAGTAAATTTTCGGTAATCTCTTTATACAATTTAGATATATCTGATGAAAAGTAGAAAGAACCATGATACATCCAAACATCCATAAAAGAAGGCATTGAATCTTTTGCAGCATTTATGAAGGGCTCTAATTCTTCTCCTATTTCTTTTAACCCTATTTTTTTTCTATCCCTATAGTTAGTTTTTAAAAATATTTCATTTCTTTCCAGGTACAAAATGTGCTCTGTAATTAATAATAATTTGCTTAACTCCAGATTGAAAATATACGATGAGTTAAAATCACTCAGCACTTTCTCTAATTTTAAAATTACTTCCTCTTTTTTATCAGTATAAGTAGTGGTAAGCTTAGTTCTACGATCATACTCTTTAAATATTACCAAATGCGATAAAATCCAGGGAGTCTCATATACAATCCTTCTGGTGGCAATCTCCAATAATATTGAAAAACCATCCTTAAATTCAGATGTCCTGGCATTATTCAGGATGGAATGTACTTGTAATGCGTAACTGAAATTCTGATCCTTTCTGATATATAAGGCATGATAGATTCGTAATATGGAAGAGCCACTACTAATTATCAAGTGTTTTTCAGGATGTGCTGTCAATAGATGACTGCCGCCTGATCTAATTAAATCCGAAATAGCATAATAAGGTTTTCCCTCTTTAAAGAAATGACTCAATATACCCTCAATAATTTCATCGAAAGGATAATGATAGACCAGATTGGTAATAGCTAAAAAAAGAAAATATTTCTCTCTATAGGCTTCAGGATTATGATCATAATTATTTTTTTCGTAGCTATTTGCTAAGAGCACCTCAAGACATGGAGCTAGAAAGTGAGAGTTTATCGCTTCTATTGATAATCCATTAATTTCATATTGCTTTAACACTAGTTGCTTTAGGTCTGGAATAACTTCTGATTCCTCTTCAGCAAATGACTTTACTTTTACTGAAGATGATTTCTTCGATTTAAAAAATTTGTCAAAAAAACCCATATCTGCTTATATTTTTAAGAACTCTTTTTGTACCCTTTAGCTATTTTTTTATGAATCATCTTCTGCATTTCTTCCTCTGCTTTTTCAGGAGACGCAAAGTCTTTTAAATTTTGTTGAGGGTGATTACCAATTCTGCCAAACTGAACTATTAACTGCGTACCCTCCTGAGCTATCTGCCAATACTTGTTACTATTTCCCTCTGTATAAACCAGTCTTTCAAAATGAAGCTCTGTTTTTAGTAGCCCCTTATTTTTCTCTTCAGATTCAGGTTTGACCTCTAATTTTTTTACCTCCTCCTTAGAAGGTTGAGAATTAACAGGAGTATAATAGTCAAAAGTCTTTTCCTGCTCTTCTTTAAGTTCAATTAAAGACTCCACTTCCTCTGGTTCTTTTGCTTCACCGCGAATTACCTGCTCTATTCGTTCAAGCACGCGTTCTGGCTTTTCTAACCAATCTTTAGAAAATACTGTTATCACATTCCAACCAAAGGCATTCAAAATTTGCGGTCTTTGACAATACTGTTCAAGGACATTTCGATTATTGTAATGCTCTTCATGATCAATTAGGATTCCTGTGTTGTATCTTTCTTCTTTCTTATCACGAATACCCAAATCACATTTGAAATAGGATTGTCCGATTGAGGTATCTACTTTATAGCCTCTTTGTTCCAATGCTAACTTTAGCTGCCGTGAAATGATTCTTTCAGTTGCTTCACCTGCACTATTTTGCGTAAGATTTAAACTATCAAGAATAGAATTGGCTTCACTCAGTTTTCCATTTGATATGTGTAGGGCGTATGACAAGAATTTTTTAAAGTAATTAGCTCCTTCATTATAATCATTTTTAATTTCTATAGGAGTAATAGATGTAACCACCACCATATGCATCTTTGCCCTGGAGAAGATTACATTTAATCGCTTTTCGCCTCCCCTTCTATTTATTGGACCAAAATTCATTAACATCTTCCCATTGTGGTTATAACCATAACACACACTCATGATAATTATATCTCTCTCATCTCCCTGAACATTTTCAAGATTCTTAACAAATAAGCCATTATACTGATCCTCATCCATACGTTGGTATTCCTTTTCAAGAAGTGCTTCAAATTCTGGATCGTAGGAGGCAAAACGGTCAAGGGTTTCTTCAATCTCTGATTGTTGCTCTTTAGAAAAGGCAACGATACCAATACTCTTTCTGCTTTTTGACTTTAAAAGTTCTCTTACCATATTGGCTATGTAAGCTGACTCATCTTTATTTCTCTGCTTATCATAAGTGCCATTTTCCAGGTAATGATAACTTATACTTCTGCTTAGTATATTACTTACATCTACTGGCTTTTCAACATCTAAAACAGGTGGAATAGCCTCTATATTGGCTGATTGAATAGTATTATCCGGAATGGTCATTAAACCTCTTCGATAGAAGGCAGCATTACTAAAAGAGATTAAGCTCTCATGTCTGGATCTATAGTGCCAACCTAACATTACAGATGATAACTTGCGAGTTCCCTGATTTAATAAACTATCGGCATCAAGTGTTATACCAATCTTATCTTCTAATTCTTCATCTTCGTCATCTTGTAAATTAATGGCGTTGAAGAAATTGGTAGGTGGCATTTGCATTTCATCCCCTACAATAATGGTTTGCTTAGTTCTAAATAATGCGGGGACACCTTCTTCCACAGTGATTTGGCTAGCCTCATCAAAAATGACTACATCAAACAAAGAGGGATCTATAGGCATGGTATCTGAAACACTTAAAGGACTCATTAACCAAACAGGTTTCAGTGCTGTCATAATTTCATTAGCGTCACTAGAAGCCAAGTCCCTGATAGACTTATATCTCATAGATTTATTAAATTCATTCTCCAATATCCGTCTGCTATTCAGGTAAGTCTTCTTTAATTTTTTACCACTTTCAGTTAATTGTGCAGATGTAGATTCTGTTACTTTGATGATATTAAGAAACTTCTGACGTATTGCTGCACGAATGATTTCAACATTTGCAGCATAGTATTTATCAAATAGTGAATTGATGCGGTTAATGCTTAACCTGATACCATCTTCATCTATTTCTGCAAACTGACGCTCTTTTTCATAAATTTCTGCAAGTGATTTGTATGCTAAATAAAATTCAAAATCTGAGCGTTTCCACTTTTTTGAAGTGAGGCAGCTTTTCATTTCCTCAGAAACATCGGCTAGCTTATTTATAAATGGAAGGAAAGCAGACAAAGAGGCTAAAGCTTTTTCTGAATTATGTAAGACAACTTCAAACTGTTTGAAAGTGTAGTCTAAACTTTCGCCATACAATTTACGGAGATCCCTGGTTAGTGATAAAAATTTATCACTGAATTTGTTTAGATTTCGAATCAGTTCATTATGGTCATCTTTTAGCCACTTTTCTAATATGCTTCCCTTATCATTTTGTTTACTCTTTATCCATTCGGTATCGAGATCATAATTATCAAGTCCAAAATTAGTGACTACTGCTTCTCTTTGATCATTCAATTCCTTAAGTAGTGTGTATTCTAAACTTAAGTTTGACAAAATTGAATTTATATCAGGAGCAACTGCATGTGCAGAGAAATTATAGTTGTCACTAATAATTTTTTTAAGCTTATAGTAGGATGGATTAACAAATCTGAAGATACTTTTCTGGTAGTTATTCCATTGTGAAATTGCGGCTTCGATGTCTTGAGCTGAGAGTTTTTTTACCCAGTGAGTATTTTTTTGTCTTATTTCATTCAAACTTTTTTCCAATTGAGTTACTTTTTCTTCAGCTTCTCTCAAATGCCTTGCTACTTCACTCTCACTATTAAAGACTTCTAATTTCCCTTTCGAAAAAATACCAGCTACTCTAACTGCTACATGGATGTGTTCCTCCCATTCAAGTATTGTAAAATCATCAACATTTTCATCTAAATCATCAATGCTTTCTGAAAACCCATCAATTAAGCGGGTGGCTCTATTGAGTACATCCTGTATTCGGGCTTTTGGGTTGTCTCCTTCAGAAATGTCCAAACTAAGATTAACAAAGGGATGGTTCGCTATAACATCACCCATTTCATTCAATTTAAGGGTGCTAAACCATTCATCAATCCATGTCAAATGCTGTTTCCATTCTGAATAGTTAGGGTATCTTAAAATATCTTTTCCTTTAGGAAAGTCATTTTCTCCCTTTGTGGCATGAAGTATTTCATAGAGTTGAAGTGGGGTAATATCACCATTTCCCATCATATCATGGAAGTAGGTAAGCTTACTCACTTCTGTGTCAATAGCCTTTATTATTGCGCCTCTTTTCGTTTCAATCTGGTTGAAATCAAAATCGTTCTTTAGAAAATCTTCATAGGTTTCCTTCAGGTCCATAATGAAAGATTTCTTGTCAGCTTGTGAATCATGCACTAAACAACAAAGCTCATCTAATGACCTGTTTTTCAACCTATGATATACAACATCAAGTGCAGCTCTCTTTTCACAGACAAAGAGAATTTTTTTATCTCTGGCAACATAGTCTGCAATAAGGTTGGTAATGGTTTGCGATTTTCCAGTGCCTGGAGGTCCTTGAATGATATAGCTCTCTCCAGTTCTGGCTAATTGAATTGCCGATGATTGGGTGGGGTCACAAGAAATAATAGGATAATTATCCTGTAAAGATGTTTCCTTATTCTCTAATTCTTTGGTTCTTTTCGGCTTGTCACTAAATAGTGTCTCAAATATTTCGTCCTCAATGGTCTCATTAATAATATGGTTATAATCTCTGACCAGACTCATTTTGCGGTAATTGAAATTACCAATTGTAATATTACAAGTATCTATTTGCCAAACAGTGGGATTTACATCTCCGTCTTCTCTTGTTGTATATAATGTTCTTAACCTCTCGGAAACTGCCTTATTTTCATCAGGTGTTAAGTCTTCATTGATAACGTACTCTAAAGCATTATTTTTTCTCTTTATCCTTGAATCGAAAATCTGTAATCCTAATGGTTGAAAGCTGCCAGAAGCATAGGAGTAATTGAATGACCGAAGGTTCATGCCACTACTTCTATTCCTGAGGTTTTTATTTTTTAGATTGAAGTTCTTTTTTGCAATGCTGTGTATAAGTTGTATCCTCGGTTTTTTTCTCCATTCTAAAGTAATTCCAGTACCTCCCTCTGCTATCTGTTGTTCAATACTTTTAATTAGGTCTTCAATAGAAGTTGAACTCAAATCAACATAATCAGGCAACGTTATATCGTATAAATCCTTCAGGTAAAAGCTTAAGATTGGATTAACCATCGCTTCGCAATCTTCCACCAGTAATTCAAATCGTTCATTCACTCCTTTCTTCACCACTACTTCAGCGGGAAGCAATAAAAGTGGAGAAGTAATCATTTCATCAGGATTTTGCTTAAAATTATACCAGTGTAAAAAAGCTACAATTACACGCATGGTACTAAATCCGTATTCCGTCTTATTCTTCCTGGCAGTCAACCGAATTTGGTTTAAAGTTGGAGCAATAAATCGGTTATTTTTTATATCCAGGTAATCATTGAGAGACAGTTTCCTCTTAGAAATAAGCTTATCTTTGATCTTATCATTCCAAAAAATAAGGTCTTCTTCCCTGATATTATTATGATCTAAAAGCAATGGGACAGATCCAACAGATAAATTAAGGAAACTCTCTTTATCAGTAAAATAAAGAAGTTTGTTTCTTCTGCTAATATCAAATAATCTGCTTTTTAGTCTTGCAAGAATCCAGTTAGATCTTGCAGAAACATCCTGGCTTCTAAAACCTTCAGTGGTAGTAAGGTCTACATAATGTTCAGGGTTATAAGTACGATAATTCTTTAACTTTATATAAGCTTCTTCAATGTTTCTGGTCCTATCTTCCCTATAAATCTGAGTCATTTCAAAAATGACATTGTGAATAGTAGGATGTAACTCCTTATTGAGGAAGTATAGTCCTTTTCTATTTTCAACAAATCTGGAAAGCTTATCTTTCTCATTAAAATCCAGACCGTAAGCCAGACTTGCCAAATATAAACCTATAACAAAAGTATCAGTTAAGGGATCGCAATGGCCTAATTCCATCTCCCATGATTTATAGCTTTTTAAATAAGCAGGTTGGGTCAAATCTTCCTCATCATTTTTAATGAGGGTAGTTTCATAAGCTACGGATGATGTTTCTAAATCGGTTTTTGAGCGAACGGAGGCTGCAAAATCAATAGCTTCATGCTCAACTGGTTTTAAAAAAAGAGGGTTAGTAGCATATTTGAAATCAACAGGACTACCGACATATGTAAGTTGACCATTATGATAATCTAAGCATAAGGGTGACGTAAGGTGCATCACCTGCTTATTTTCATGAAGTTTTTTAGCGCTTTCAAGTAAAGGAATAACATATGCTACAAAGTCTGCGGAACCTATCAAGCCATGATCCCTGACGATCTCCAACAAATCAAAAAATTGGGATGTCTTGTTTAAATCATTCATTGTAAATACTATCCTCCTTTCCTTCTGTTAATTGCTCCAGTTCTTTGATGACTCTTTCTTGTATTTGTTTAAAGTCTCTTGCTGTTAACTTTAACTCTTTTCTTACAATATTTTCATACTCTTTGCTAATAGAAAGCAGTTCAGCAATTTGAAGAGTATGGCCCATTCCAAGTCCTTCGAGGTCACTGTCTACCATTGTAAAATCAAGCAGAACATAGCAAGCATATTCTTTAACAGAATCATGTGCACTTTCAATTCTCTCTGCAATTGCTTCTATCTTTTCTAAAGATTCCGATTTTGTAAAATTGGAGAAGTATTTTGTACAAAGGTTCATTATACTTGCTGTGTTGATCCATTTGGGCCTTACAATTAATTGAATTAACCTTTCTGTTAATTCAGACATTTCTACTTGTTCAAAAATATCCAGAGAATTCAAGTTTAAAGGTCCGCAGATCATTTTCTTAATCTTGTCAAAATACTCCTCATCTTTTTCAAACCTCAACATTAAAGCTAAGCTTCTTATATAGGATTCCGGATGGGTATGATGCTGGGAGCTTTCAGTATCTCCCTTCATAATTTCTTTTGCTTGTTCCAGATAACTTTCAGGATTAACCTCGCTTAAACCTGTGTTCATTTTAACCAATGTCCTGATTACAACGTGATGATCCTCGCAAATAAGCAATGCGCCAGCATCACAGAAAAGCTCGAGGTACAATTGAAAGATTCGGGCAGTTTCGATAATTGCATCTTCGCTCCTTGAATCATTTGCCAAAGCCAATACTATTCGTTGAGCGATCTCGTACTCCTCATTCTCTATTTTATAAAACAAATAATGACTCAATTCATGAGCCAACAAAGCTTTCATTTCTTCCTTCGTCAATAGATTGAGAAGATTGCCGGATAGCATTATATGAGCTTCTGCATTTATAACAGATATACCTGCATTGAATTGCGTACTATTGTTTTCCTGGTATATAAATACCTTAGCATCAATCGCTAATTTTTTGCAAATCTCATCAGCTGTTGTATACAATTCAGGATATACATCCCTATCCATTCTGTAGGTGTTCTTAAGTAAATTCGTTTTAAACTCCTGAATTTGTTGTTCCTTTAATTTTTCACCACTAAACCAATTCCAGGTTTTTTTCCTAGACTTAAAATGAGCTTTAAGTTTCTTGTGGTATTCAAAAGGTTCAAGTATTTGTAGCGGAAGAGGGGTCGGGTTTTCCATTTAGCAGTTTAAAGCATTTAAGATAGTAAAAATAGATTACCTCATATTGCTTCACCTAGTGTTTTTTAAGAATTCTTTCACTAATGTAACTTATCACATAAGATTACTTAGAATGCAATAACCATTGATATTATGACTACCTCAACGCTGTGTGTAAATATTCCCTTATTGTGATTTTCCTCGTAAAACTAAAAAAGCCCTGAAAATCTCTCGATTAACAGGGCTTTTTATTTATTGTACCTTGGGCCGGAGTCGAACCGGCACGAGTGTTACCTCATTGGTGTTTGAGACCAACGCGTCTACCAATTCCGCCACCAAGGCATTTCCTTAACGGGATGCAAATATATGTATTATTCTGAAAAAAGTAATATAAGACTGCACTTTTAAAAAATATTTTTCATACCCATCCAGAAGTCATATATAGACCTTCGTACCAACCTCTGCATTTCAAAAACTGTGAATTAAAACATATCACTTTTTGACTTATTAAAATAGTATGAAGCGACTTTCAATTCTACTTTTTATAATTTTTAACAGTCTCATTGCTAGGGCGCAACAAAATCCGCTGAATAATCACAACCCTGAGTTCGATTCTTAATTTATTTCAAAGTCTGTCAGAGCGTTTCCGATTGGGAGAGCCTGGGACGCCATTTTATTCATTGAACTCAGCTAATCTCCTGCAATTAATAGTCATTGCCAGGCACAAAGCAATCTTTTCTATTATTCAATAAAATTCAGGTAATGAAATTTCATTGAAAAGATCCCTGGTAATTCTTTCCGTTGCTCTACAAAAATTTCCGGGATGACGATAATTGCCGGCTTTTGTGGTGGTGACAAGCATTTAGTGCTTGCTTATTTAGGTCTTTTTTTCCGCTGGTCTGCGGCTTACAGTCCAGCAAAAAGGGGAAGGTCTGTGAGCCACAGACCTTGGTTTTTCTCTTCATTTGTGCAATAAGATAGTTTTTTACTCAAATTACAATTAGAACGTCATTCCCTTGCAGAAGGGAATCTGTCCATTTCAACAGCATGTTGGAATAGTGTCTTTTTTATAGAATTGGCTTATGCTATAAACCTACAATTAAATAGTCTCTGCCAGAAACAAAGCAATCTTCTCTATTATTCTAGAAAAGTCAGGTAATGAAATTTCATTGAAAAGATCCCTGATAATTTTTTTTCCGTTGCTCTCCAAAATTTCGGGGATTACGACACTTGCCGGCTTTTGTGGTGATGATAAACATTTAGTGCTTGCTTATTTAGGTCTTTTTTTCACTGGTCTGGGACTTACAGTCCAGCAAAAAGGGGAAGGTCTGTGAGCCACAGACCTTGGTTTTTCTGTTTTTCTCAACAAATAGATGCTATGCCAATGAGCCAAAATGAAATGGAAAGGGATTATTAAATCTTAAAGGTTATTTTCCAAGGCAAAACGAACTAAACCAGCTGTATTCTTCACTCCTAACTTACTGACTATATTCTTTCTATGGGTATTAATGGTTAAAGAGGATAAGTACAATCTCTCAGCAATTTCCTGAGTTGTTAAACCATCTTTGATCATTTGTATAATTTGAATCTCCCTTCCGGTAAGTCTGTACTTCATTAGGAATTCATCCGGAAAGCGATCGTTACTATCTGCTTGTTTAAGTATATGGTTTATATGAAAATTATATCGTTCCTCTACTACTTCTTTAATCGTATAAGCTAATTCATCAGGTTCTGCATCTTTTAGAACGTAAGCATCTACTCCAATTTCTTCAGCCTGCCTTACCAGCTTTTCATCAGCATAAGTTGATAATATAATCAATTTACATTCTATACCTTCCTCTTTTATATGCTTAATGGCTGTAAATCCATCCATCCTTGGCATATTAAGATCTATTAAAGCTACGTGAGTGAGATTAAGCCTTAAATAACTAATTAATTTTCTACCATCATTAAACACTCCTTCTACTGAAAAATCTTTGTTTTTCCTTAACAAATTTGCCAGTCCTTCAGCAAAAAGATTGTGATCATCCGCTAATACTATTTTTATCACTTAAGCTTTATTTTGGGGTAAATAAATATCTATACGCGTTCCTTCTCCTGGTTTTGAATTTATCAATAATTCTGCTCCAATAACCTTTGCTCTCTGTTGGAGGTTTACGAGGCCTGAGCCTCTTTCTACTTCTCCCAAATCAAAACCTTTACCATTGTCTTTTAAAACCAAATGTTGATTTTCAGGTATAGTAAAAGAAATCTCCTCAGCAGCAGAATGTTTGATAGTATTATTAATACACTCCTGAATAATTCTGAATAATACTACTTTGTTCTCAGTATTTTCTATACTTAGCTGTCCGTGCTGCTCAAAATACACTTTAAAGCTACCAATATTCCTAATCTTTTTAGCCTCTGATTCTATAAAATCTATTAAACTTATTTCATTGGCCCAATTTAAATTCATTCTGTGCGATAAAGCTCGCAAATCTTTAATCGCATTAGACACCAGTCCCTTTGACTCCCTAATTTGCTCCGGCTCAGGATTGCTGAGGTTTAATTTGATAAGAGATAAAATCTGTCCAATATTATCGTGCAATTCCCTACCAACGTATTCTAGTGTTTTCTCCTGCATTTCCATTTGGGCCTTCATGGTTTCTTCCTGGTACTTCGCATCAAGATGAGCTAATTTTCTTTGATGCTCAAAATATTTTCTTTGATGAATAAAGAGAAAGGCAATAATAAAAGTAACCAGCAACATCAAAATTGCAGTTCCTGATGCTATAATAAAAAAATATTCTGGTCCGCTTTCGGTCATTTATGGCAGGTAATTATAGTTTATAACTATTTTAGTAGCTCAATATAGTTTCTAAAATACGCTAAACTACAAATAATACTATTAAAATACCTACGCTTCTTTCTCAATAAAAAAAGGTTCTATTTAAGTAATGATGTAAAGAAAGGAAAATTCAGTTCAAGTAGCTGAAGTCAAACTTAGCTTTTTCCGGTTGAAATAATCTATAATGAGCGCCAAAGAAAAGAGAGAGTAAGTTATACAGTTTACTATGTTTCTAATTACTAACAATTGAACAGCGATATTCATATTGATTTCTATCAAATAGTTAATTGCAATATTTACTAAAAATCCACCGATGTAAAAGAAAAATAAAGCAATCAAAAAATAAAATAATGGGTCTCTTACTATATCTGAGGATGGATCATCAAAATATTCTTTAAACTTAAAAAATACAAGCATTAAAACCACTAATACTCCAAAATGAGAAGTGTAAGCATTAAACGTATGTAAACCTTCAAAAAAGAGTAAATTAAGGATAGCAAAACCTACATATATTATTGATAAACTGCCTTTAACAGGTTTCTTTAAACAGTTAATTTCTGAACTCACTATAAAAATAAATAGTGCTGGGACAATTAAAAGCCAGATATTATTAATAATAATATTGTTCTGAAATAGCATAATAAATATTACAGCTAAAACTTCTGAAAGAAAAGTATAGATCATTAAAAATCGAAGCAGATTGATGCGTAAATCTTTACTTTGAAGATTAACTGATAGCAGACATGCAATAGTTAAAAAAGAAAAATATGTATTAAATGCTAATGTTATACTGTCCATTCAACATTAAGAAAAAAGCCGTAAAAGCTTTGATTACTTTTACAGCTTTATTTATTTGAAACCTATCCAATTCCCCCTTTAGAACAAGCTGGAGGACATGGTGTACCCATATCATATATAGAGCCTTCATCATCCTCAGATTGTGCTCCATCAGAGCTTTCCATCCCTTCTTTAACTTTAGTAGTTCCAACCAGCACCACATTTTGATGGCCTTCCATAACACCCTGGTAATTTACACCAAAATATATTCTTATACCATCCATATTCGGATTTGATTTCAGCATTTGCTCAAAAACCTCTCTTTTAAACCATACAGATTGGGTATCATCAATACCATAAGTTTCTTTAATAAGTTTTAATCTCTTAGTTTTATAGGCTTCGATCATTTTGGCTGCATCAGTTTTGCTTATTGGAGAGCCTCCGCCTCCTGGAATTTTGCTTGACATAATTAAAATTGTTTAAATACAATTCTAAAATAGTTGTAATAATTACTTAATCCTAGCAATTAGCCCACTTAAAACATTAAATTTCTAAGAAATTACAAAAATAATTCAATACTTAAGTAAGTTAACCTTATCAATAAAGTATTATTAAAGACGAACCTATTCCATTTCCTTAAGTTCAAGCCATCTCATTTCTCTCTCATCCAAAATATCTGAAATCTTATTGAGCTCTTTGCCCCATACTGCAAAATCTTCCGGCTGTCCTTCTCCTTTTGCCAATAAATCTTCCAATCTTTTTTTCTCACTTGTAAGCTGAGGAATTTCTTTTTCTATGTCCTGAAGCTCCAGTTTCTCTTTATAGCTCAGTTTAGCAGTACTATCTGCTTTTACTTTTGGGGTCGGTTCTACTTTATCTACTTTTACCGGCTCTTGTTTTTTAACTTTTTCATCGTTCTGTTTGCTTTCACGATATTCTGAATAATTGCCATTAAATAACTTGATCTGATGGTCGCCCTCGAATAAAAATAGCTGTTCCGTTAAGCTATCCATAAAATATCTATCATGAGAAACAATAAGCAAACAGCCTTGAAACCTATCCAGAAAATCTTCTAAAATAGATAAGGTCTGAAGATCCAGATCATTGGTAGGCTCATCTAAAATAAGGAAATTAGGATTCTTAATAAGCACCAATAGTAATTGCAAACGTCTTTTCTCTCCCCCACTTAACTTGTACACAAAATCGTGTTGTTGTTTAGGAGGAAACAGAAACTTATTCAAAAACTGAGAGGCTGATATTTCAGAGCCATCAGGCAGCTTAAAATGCTCTGCAATTTCCAGCACTACATCAATCACCTTCTTATTGGGATCAAATTGAATTTCCTGCTGTTTATAATACCCAAAGTGGGTATTTACACCTTTATCCAACTCTCCTTCATCAGGACTAATATTTCCTGTTAAAATGTTTAGGAAAGTGCTCTTTCCTGTTCCATTTTTTCCAACTATACCAATTCTATCTCCTTTTTTGAAAACATAGTTGAAGTCATTAAAAAGCATTTTTTCCCCGAATTGCTTCTTTACTTTTTTCAATTCGAGAATTTTACCTCCTAATCTCTTTTGAGATACCTGAAGGTCTACCTGATCTCTGCTCAAGTTTTTACTTGCTTTTTCTTTTAGCTCCCCAAAAGCTTCCACACGGTATTTCGCCTTTGTACCTCTTGCTTTAGGCATCCTTCGCATCCATTCCTGCTCCTTTTTCATCAGGTTTTTGGCCTTATCCACTTCCATTTGCTCATTGGCCTCTCTTTCATCCTTCTTCACCAAAAACTCTTCGTAATTGCCCTGATATTTAAAAATACTTTGCCTGTCAATTTCTAAAATACCATTACAAACCCTATCTAAAAAGTATCTATCGTGTGTTACCATCAAAAGAGTGATATTTTGAATGGACAGGTATTTTTCCAACCACTCTATCACATCAATATCCAGGTGGTTAGTAGGCTCATCTAAAATCAATAAATCAGGTTTAATTACAAGCTGAGCAGCTAAGGCTACCCGCTTCTTCTGTCCACCTGACATGGAACTCACCGGCTGTTCAAAATCGTTAATCCCAAGTTGACCTAAAATTTGTTCTACCTGACTTTCATAATCCCATAATTGAAGCGACTCCATCCTTTCCAGCAAATCCTGAAATTGCTTTTGTTGCTTCTCGTTCATATCCGGATTAGCAGCCAAAGCTTCATATTGCCTGATTATTTGTAAAGATTCATGTTCGCTGCTAAAAATAGCCTGCATTGCATTAATTCCTTCATCAAATTGAGGATTCTGAGATAGAAAACCGACAGTTATATCATTTCTGAAGCTGAAATTTCCTGTATCCGGCCCCTCCTCTCCAGTTAAGATTTTTAGCAACGTGGATTTGCCCGATCCATTAATTCCCACTAAAGCCATTTTATCGCCTTGGGCCAGGCCAAATGATATATTTTCAAAAAGTACTCTGTCTCCAAAGCGCTTACTTAAGTTTTCTACTGATAGGTAATTCATGTGTATATATTTAATTTCCAGTTGTCACATGGAATTCGTAGAGCTGATATTCATCTTAGGGTATATTTATCAGTGCTGCTCATTTCATTTTACAAAATTAGAGGGAATAATCTATTTACTTAATGATGAACAATAAATAATTACATTTTTGACAAATAAAAGAAAACTTGATTTTCCCTAAACAACAAAAGTCGAAGTAAAAGGATTAACAGAAATCAGATAATCGTCACTACTCCTGATCTGTCCATAGTTATCAAGCCAGTTTCATCCATAGCGCGGAGGGCTTCAATCACTTTATCTTCAGAGAATTGCTGAATATTTCTGGCCAGCTCTCTATAATTCATTGGGGACTTGAGTAATTGGGCAATTATTTGCTTCTCAATGTCCTTGTAATCAGGATGAGTTCTTTTATTCTTTATGCAAATATCGCAAACGCCACATACTTCATTCTTATCTTCTCCAAAGTACTGCAATAAAGAAAGTGTTCTGCAGTACTGATCATTTTCAGCGTACTGGTGCACTGATTTTAACTTATTCAGCTTATTTTCTTTACGCTCCTTTAACGTTTTCTCATTTAACGGCAAGCGATTAGCATCATGTCGGGCCTGTAAAAAAGTTAATTGAGGCTGGTCTGACCGGGGTGAATAATCCAGCACTCCTTCTTTATCTAAGTAAGTAAGCTGGGTAAAAACCTGCTTTTCATTTAACTCTGCTATCTTTCCTATTTCATATTCATTAATGAAAACCACTTGCTGATATAACTCTCCTCCGTATATTCTCAAAAGAGATTTTAAAATCCTTTCAAATCTTTCGTTTGCTATTTCGTACGAGTATAGTTCTTTATAATCTAAATTTATGTGCAGTCCCGATGGTCTGTAGAAATGTTCGTTGAGTTGAATAAAACCCTCCTGCTCCAATATTTTCAACCCATGAAATACCTCAAAGGCCTCCAGCTTGGCTTGCTCGCAAAAAGCTTTTATATTGAAAGGATAGCTTTGCAACTCACCCGATCCTATAGCTATTTTATAATAGTTAGCTAAAGATTGATAGAGCTTCTTCAAATAAGCAATTTCAGGATGAGCTAAATGAACCTTTTTCTCCATTTCAATAAAATCCTGCGGATGGTACAGCGCAACCGCAAAAGCTTTTCTTTCATCTCTTCCTGCCCTTCCTGCTTCCTGGTAATAGGCCTCCAGATTATCAGGCATTTCCCAGTGAATTACAGTGCGTACATCTGCTTTATCTATTCCCATACCAAATGCATTGGTAGCAACTATAATTCTTGTATGGCCTTTAATCCACGCATCCTGCTTCGCACTTCGCTCCGTCTGTGGAAGCCCGGCATGATAATAATCAGCATCAAAACCATTTTTCTGTAAAAGAACTGCTAAATCCATGGTGGTTCTTCTATTACGAGCATAAACCACTGAAGTACCGGGAATTTTTGAGAGGATTTCAAACAGTTTGGCTTCCTTATTTTCTACTTTTCTGACTGAATAAGATAAATTATCGCGTGCAAAACTCTTCTGATATACTTTGGCATCTTTAAAAAGTAACTTCTCCTGAATATCCTGCTTTACTTGTTCTGTAGCAGTAGCTGTAAGTGCCAGGCAGGTTACATCAGGATGAAGTTGTCTGAATTCTGAAATTTCCAGATAAGGGGGGCGAAAATCATAACCCCACTGCGAAATACAATGTGCTTCATCAATGGCCAGCAAAGAAATGTTCATTTTCTCTGCTCTTGCCAAAAAAAGTTCGGTTTTTAAACGCTCAGGTGAGATGTATAAAAATTTATAAGCGCCATGCGCTGCATTATCTAAAAGTATATCAATTTCGCGCAAGGTCATTCCTGAATAAATAGCTGCTGCAGGAATTTGCCTTCTCTTCAATTGTTCAACCTGGTCTTTCATTAAAGCGATCAGTGGTGAAACTACCAGGCAAACACCCTCTTTCATTAATGCGGGCACCTGAAAACAAATTGATTTCCCGCCTCCGGTAGGAAGCAAAGCGAGTGTATCATTTCCCTCTAAAACCGATTGGATAATATCTTCCTGCATGCTACGAAATGCAGCATAACCCCAATACTTTTTAAGTACTTCAACAGCTTTTGGGTTTTGCATAGGAAATGGTGTATACTAAATCTTAAGAGGTTACTATTTTACCATGCAGGAGTTTCCTTATTCAGAAAGGCAGCAATTCCCTTTTTACAATCTTCAGAAGCTCTGGCTTTAGCATTTTGTTCTGCTGCATATCGTAAGCCTTCTTCAAGCCCTTTCTCCTGCACTTCTGCAATCATTTGTTTGGTAAAAGCCATTGACTGTCCTGAGTTATTGGTAATGAGCTGCTGTGCAAACTGTTCCACATAAGAAACCAACTCCTCAGAAGGCACCACTTTGTTCACCAAACCAAAAGCCTGCGCTTGCTCCGCAGTGTACAATTGACCGGATAAAAGTAATTCCTTTGCTTTGCCCTCACCTATTTTTCTAAGCAAAAATACCTTTACAATAGCAGGGATAAAACCAATTTTTACTTCGGTATACCCAAATTTAGCTTCCGGTACAGTAAAAGAAAAGTCGCATACAGTTGCCAGGCCACAACCACCTGCTAATGCATGCCCCTGAACTTGCGCTATTACCACTTTAGGATACGTGTAAATTTGATAGAAAAGTTCCTTCAGGTGGTTAGAGTCTTCCAGGTTTTCTTCATAAGTGTTATTTTGTAGTCCCTGAATGTAAGCCAAGTCGGCACCTGCGCAAAAAGCTTTTCCTTCAGCCCTTAATATGATTACTTTGACTTCTTTATTCTCTTTCAATTCATTAAATGCCTGCTTTATCTCAGCCACAAATTCATAGCTTAATGCATTTCTTTTATCAGGTCGGTTTAAAGTAATATAACCTATTCTGTCTTTTATTTCTATTTTAGTATACTCCATTAGTTAATATTTAATTCAAACGCTCCTTTTTCATCTACAATATAAAAATCGATATTTTCTTCTTCAAAACTAGCCTTTAAGTTTTGAATGGTAAAATAAGAGTTGGAAGCATCAACAATAATTTTCTTCGGGTGGACTATTCTTTTGATTTCGTCAAAGTTACTAACAGAACTATTACTCACAAGTAGCTGATCTACCTGTACTTTCTCCTTCAATGTAATTTCGGAAGGTGATTGCTCCTTTAAACAAGCAATAGTTTTACCCTGCCAGATAGCAAGTTCTATATTATTCCATTTCTTAAATAAGGGAAGTGTATCCGGCTGGAACCTATCAGGATGAAAGCTAGCAATACCCGCTTTTAGCTGGCTGGGATAAATATGAAAGCGTAATTTATCAGGATCTTTAGAAAGCGAATCAGAGACAGAAAGAAATTGATTAAATCCTACTCTGAGACTTAAAGCCGAATTTCTTTTCACATCATAAACAATGAATGATTTCTCTTTAAAATTTGTCCACTGTCTGGAAATCATGGAAGTTGAAAGTAATAATGTACACAAAAATGCTGCTTTCATATAGAAATATCGCTTTTCTGCAATGAGTAATGCCAGACAAGCAATTAAAAAATATATGAGCCACGCCTCTATAGTGGTGATGTAAACGCCATCAATAATGCTTCCTGGAAAAATATCCAGTCCGAACACAAGCAAATTCACAAAACGAATAATATAATCCAATAGAAACCCTAGTGCTGAAGCTACAATAGGAATAAAGGAAAATAATAACACTAGTAAAGTACCATTAAGTATGACAACTGCACCCGGAATAACTACTAAATTCGACAAGAAAAAATAAGTGGGGAATTGGTGGAAATATAATAATCCTAAGGGAGCAGTTACCAGCTGAGCCGCTATGGAAACACAGGTTATCTGCCATACTTTATCTGCTAAAGTGTATTTAAATTGTAATAAGTGATAGATTTTAGGCTGGAAGAAAACAATTCCGGCAACTGCCAGATATGACAGTTGAAAACCAACGGAGAAAATCAAATAAGGATTATAGCATAGCAATACAAAAGCAGATGCCGCCAGCGTATTATAAATATTGGTACGTCTCCTTGCTGTTTGCGCTAAAATGATGAAGCTGAACATGGTTGCTGCTCTGAGTACAGAGGGAGAAAGGCCGGTAATGAAAGCATAAAACCATAGCGTTAACAAACTAATTAATGCAAAGAAAAACCTGCCTTTCTTGTGATATCTCCACTTTTTAAGAACTATAGAAACAATAATAAAAATGATTCCTACGTGTAATCCACTAACTGCTAAAACGTGCATAGCTCCGGCAGCTGCATAGGCATTTCTCAAATCATTGTCCAATTCCTCTTTTATACCTAAAGTAAGTGCTTTGGCAATGGCAAGTGAGCGGGCATCCTGAATATACTTCTCCACCTGCTTTTCCAGAAATTTTCTGGTTTTAATGGAGGCCGCTACTATTATATTTCCGCGATTTCTATCAATAAGACAAATATTTTCCTGCAGTACGTATTGTTGATGGTACACCCGGTTAAAACCTGAAAAGCGTTTGTAATTGAATTCCTCAGGGTTACGAGGCTCAGTTAATTCCGTCAATTTTCCTCTTATTAAAACTTCATCGCCATATTGAAAAATCGAAGTAGTAGTATCTTTTTCAAGATATAGCAGCAGTTTGCCTTCTGCTTTTTTCCAGCCAGAAGGAAGCTTTATTTGAGAGACATCCGCTTTAAACCCATATGTTTTATCCGTGGGTTTAACAGCACTAATCAAAGTAGACCTGAAAGCCAATATTTCCTCTGAATCAATATTAAGTAAATGCCTATTTTGATGCTTTTCGGCCTGCCAATAAGTATTTAAAAAGCCAAAACTAAAACAAACTATAAATGCTATTATGCCGGATACAACAGAATGAGGAATAGAAAATCTGGCCCCTCTGAAAAACTGAAATATTAAATAAGCAATGCTTAAAGTACAAAACAACCAGCAAATGAGGGGGAAATACTCAGCAGCAAATACACCGGAAATTATTCCCGGAATGAGGAAAAGTACAAATCGTATAAAAGCATACCTATTCCATGTTTGTAGCATAAAACAATGATACTCAATACTAGTGTATTTATGAAATTTTTAATAAAGGGCTTTAATACTGAACGCAGAGCATGGCCATTTAGCAAAAAAATAGAAGCGTTTTATAATAAAAAAACCACAAGCACTATGCACTTGTGGTTTAAAGAAGAGACTATTTATTGTAACCAAAATTTATCTTAATGCTCGTGATCATGCCCCTGGTCGCCTTCAATCGAGAATCCATTTTTCACCATGCTTTCGATAGGAACAGACAATTCAATAGTATGAACATGATGCAAATCTTCAATTTCTAACACTTTAATTTGAGTTCTGTTAGGGGCTAGAATGTAAAGGAATTTATCAGAGGTAACTAGTACCGGACTAGGATCGTCCATTTTCCTCAATTGCTCTATTTCTGATAATGCATTTCTATGATTATGCTCTTCAGGTATATTAGCCATTTCAACCACTCTGTTGGCTATTTCTTCTCCATCATGGGCATCATCAAATACTCTAATTTTATTATCAGATGTATGAACTAAATAATATTCACCATCAAAACTAAACATATCAGCTACTACATCGGCACCTGCATAAATATTGGTAAGTGATTTGGCAATAGGATCTATTATAAAAATCCCTTTATTACTTGATCTACCGAAAAAGATATCTGAATGATCATGACCTTTTAATGTGCCTATCCAATTTCCTGATTCCGCATTTAACCCATCTATATTTTCAATCAAATCAATATTATCCTCATCATCAACTAAAATTATACCATCTGTAAATCCAAAAACTCCATATTTACCATTAGCTGCTACACCGTGGATGCCAGCTACTTCAACCACACTATTGTCTCCTTTTAAATCTCCATTACTTCCTACTAATTTCACAAATTCACGGTAAAGAATCGTGAGTTAAGTCTATCAGAAAGACACCTTCTTCATCTGTGAATGTAAACTTTTTAAATGTTTGAACAGTAACAGTTGCTGCGGTTACAGGATTGCCCCGGTTATCAGAAACTTTCCCTGATAAAGATTGTGCTTTAATTAATGAGCCAAAGAATGAAAAAGAAACAACTAACACTAAAAAACGCAACATAATTGCAATTATAGCCATAAATATTAAAGTAATTAATTTTTTAAGCGTCCAATCTTATTACAAAGCGTTTTCCACCTGAAGACTCGATAGGTGGTGAGCGATGAACAATACCCTTATTACTAGGATTTTTAAAATTTTCACCTTTAAGAAGCCCTACTTCAAAAGGTTGCATCTGCATTATTTTCGATTCGTTTTTTACTATATCAGAATTTGTTTTACCTAAAAAATGCCTTCTAACATTATCATCTGAAAGCCACTGAGTACCAGCACCATCGTAAGTACATAAAAGCCTGGATTCGTAACCATCAACATGGAATTTGCTACATGCATTGTCCGTCACTATTCGCAAATGCATATCCACATTTTCTTTACCAGTTAATTGAAGAAAATGATAGCATAACAAGCAAAGATCATCTTTCAGGTCTTCATAGCTGATAAAAGGAGAAGTAGGTAAGTTAGATTTTAGAGTGAAAGTGAGGTCTTCTTCAATTGTTCCAATATTAATTTTCTGTTGGAGCTTTCTAAAGTTCGTAGTATAAAGAAACTTAATTAATCTGACAATATTGGGGTTAATACCTCGTCTCCAAACGACTAAATTAAAATCAGCATTATGAAATGCTTCTTCAATAGCAATCCAATCTTCATCTATTGTATAATTAAGCTTTTTCTTAAGAATATTAAGCATCTTATAAATCATTTTTAAATAGGCCAATTATCCTCAAAGTCTAAACCAGCGGCCATAAGTTTCTCATCTATATTATCGATAAGGCACTTATTGAGGTCTTGTTTTATTTTTTCGTGATCCAGAGCCTGCCCTATTAAAACAATTTCAGTCATCCTATCTCCCCAAACTTTATCCCATTTTTCCATGATTTGGTCTTGAAACTCCATATAGGAAGGGTTCATAGCACGCTCCTTAAAAGGCACTGCAGCCCACCATCGGCCATATATTTCAGCACGTAGGGAACCTCCGGCCTGACTCCACATCAATGCATTATCCGGTCGGGAGGCCATCCAAAACATTCCCTTACTTCTGATAATATTAGAGGGCCATTTCTGACTTACATATTCCCAGAACCTTTGAGGATGAAAAGGGCTTCTACTTCTAAAAACAAAGGAAGAAATTCCATATTCTTCCGTTTCAGGCGTATGTTCATTATTCAATTCTTTGATCCAGCCGGCTGACTCTTCCGCCTTATCATAATCGAAAAGACCAGTATTTAAAATTAATTTTGGTTCTACCTTGCTAAATTCCGACCTAACCAGTTTAGCCTCCGGATTCAGCTTTTTTATAATTGCTTCTACTAATTCAAGTTCTTTAGGAGCTACAAGGTCAGTTTTATTAAGAATAATAACATTTGCGAACTCAATCTGATCTGTAAGCAGGTTAACAATTGTACGTGCATCCTCAGCTTCATCAGTCATATTCCTGTCCACAATGGTATCATCACTACCAAAATCTTTAAGAAAATTGAAAGCATCTACCACAGTAACCATAGTATCCAGCTTACTAAATTTCGTGAGGTCAAAAAGCTCATCTCCTGAAGCAAATGAAAAGGTTTGCGCCACAGGAATGGGTTCCGAAATACCAGTGCTTTCTATCAAAAGATAATCGAATTTGCCCATTTTGGCCAGCTTTTCCACTTCAATCATTAAATCTTCGCGTAAAGTACAGCAAATGCATCCATTACTCATTTCCACCAGCTTCTCATCCGTGCGGGAGAGTTTCACTTCATTCTGAACCAACTGACTATCGATATTCACTTCACTCATATCGTTTACAATTACGGCTACTTTAAGGCCTTCCCGATTGTTTAAAACATGATTTAACAGGGTAGTTTTACCAGCTCCCAGGAAGCCACTCAATACGGTAACAGGAAGTTTTTTTACTATTCTCATAAAATGTTTAAGTATTATTTCTTTTTAGATTTCATTAAGATTCTCCAATTAATGCTGTGGGCAAGTGCTATACATATTGCACCACCAGAAGTGAAAGTAAACTCAGGAACTATAAAAAATTCACTCTGTCCAATTGCGATTAGCAAAAAGCCTGTAAGCACAATAATTAATGGTGTAATTTTCCTATGCTGCTTGTAAGCAGGCAATAGCGAATAAAATGCTATTAGGATACTAATGATGATCACTGAATATTCTATCCACGGATTAGCTAAAAAATCCAAGAATGCCAGGGAGGAAATACTAAGTAATATAGGAAGGGCCAAACAATGAATAGCGCACAATAAAGAGGCTAAAATTCCAAATATATCCAGAGGGAAATTAAGTATTCGATTTCTCATTTTTATTTTTTAACGCAACAATGTTGCAAATATAAATGAATTAAAAATAAACGCAACAATTTTGCGTTTATAATTTCAGGCACTAAATTTACACTTAAAATCAGCTATGGTATCAGTACAATCTCTTCATTTTAAATACACCGACAGCCAGGAATTTCGCTTCCCTGACTTTCAAATAGCAAAAGGTGATCACTTATTGGTACTTGGGAAATCCGGAATTGGTAAAACCACGCTTTTGCATTTGCTGGCAGGAATTTTAAAAGCACAATCAGGTAAAATCAGTATTAATGATACAAATATTGTGAACCTCCCGGCAAAAGAAGTTGATCAATTTAGAGCTAAACATATTGGGCTGGTTCTGCAAAAAGCACGGTTCATCAACTCTTTAACTCTATTAGAAAATTTTCAATTAATCGCTCATATCAGCGGAATTAGGAATCCCAGAGCGTATTATTATCATTTACTGGAGCCCTTGGATATGGCTGATAAGTTGAATGAAAAACCTTCTGAATTAAGCGAAGGAGAAAAACAACGTGCCGCAATTGCTATGGCTATGATCAATAAGCCTCAACTTCTTCTTGCAGATGAGCCTACCTCCAGCCTGGATGACGAGAATTGTGAAAATGTAGTATCCCTCTTTAAAAATATGAGCAATGAACTAAATGCTTCACTCATCATCATCACCCATGATCAGCGATTAAAAAATAATTTTAACAACATCCTTAGCTTATGAATTTTTTCCTTCTGGTAATCAAAAATATTTCCCATAAGCCCCTCAATTCATTTTTGTGCATACTTTTAGTGGCTTTAGGTGTGGGAATCATATCTTTATTAAGCCATGCTCAAATTCAAATTTCAGATACACTTTCAAAAACAGCGCAACGTACAGATATTGTAGTAGGCGCAAAAGGTAGTCCTTTACAATTGATTCTGTCGGCTATTTTTCATGTAGATTCGCCTACAGGAAATATTCCACTTAAAGAGGCTCAGAAGCTGAGTAAAAACCCTTTAGTTGAGCAAACAATTCCACTTTCTTACGGGGATAACTATGGTGGTTACCGAATAGTGGGCACAGAATATTCTTATCTGGATTTATACGAAGCTACAATAATGAAAGGAGAATTATGGAGTAAAGCATTTGATGCTGTTATTGGTTTAGAGGTAGCAAAACAACTTAACTTAAAAGTAGGCGATTCCTTTGCCAGCGCACATGGCCTTATGGAAGGTGGGGAAGCTCACGATGAACACATGTATAAAGTAACGGGAATTTTGAACCGCTCCAATTCAGTTGTTGACAGGCTCATTTTAACTTCGCTTGAAAGCATTTGGCAGGCCCATGACGGACATTCTGATTCTGAAAGTGATTCTTCTAAAGAAAATGAAGAAGATCATCACGATCATGTTCAAAATGAGGAGCATCAGTCAACTCATCAGGCTGAAAGCCAAGGCCACCGGCACGAGGAAGATAAGGCTATCACTGCTTTACTTGTATCGGTCAGAAATCCTTTAGGCTTAATGCAAATTCCCCGACAAATTAACGAAAACACACAAATGCAAGCTGCTTTCCCAATCTTTGAGGTAAACAGGTTACTCAAATTAAGTGAAAATGCAGTACAACTGATTAAGCTAATTGCTTATTTAATTATTACTGTAGCCGGCATCAGTGTGTTTATTAGCCTCTACAATAATTTGAAAGATAGAAAAGAAGAAATGGCTTTAATGCGTATTTATGGAGCCAAAAGATTACAGCTGGGTGGCATATTGCTTTTAGAAGCATTACTACTGGTGTTAGTTGGCTTCATTTGCGGTTTGCTCATCAGCAGGATCGGGCTTCTGTTTATTAACTTTTACCTGGGAAGTGCCTTTTCATCAACTCGTTCAACTGCTTCATTAATTATCCCACAAGAAGTATGGCTACTTCTAATAACTATTATCATAGCTATTATTGCTGCCATAATTCCTGCATTCAATGCTTTCAATCTCAACATCTCTAAAACTCTAAAAAATGGTTAGAATTACTTTAATCCTACTTTTCTTTTTTTCATGTAGTATTAGCTATAGCCAAACAGAAATTAACTGGCTCACTTTAAAAGATGTTAGCTTTATTGACAAATGGAGTGATGAAGTAGATGCCTACTATTACTTTCCTACATTTGGCCCTAGTGTAAAAGATCTGGAGGGTAAGGAAGTGGTGATAAGAGGATATGTTCTTCCTATTGATCCTGAAAACAATTTTTATATTTTATCACAAAACCCCTTTGCTTCCTGTTTTTTTTGTGGTTCTGCGGGTCCTGAATCTATTATTGAATTAGGCTTAAAAAATAAAAAGGATAAATTTGATATGGATCAGGTGGTAACTATGAAAGGAATACTGCGACTTAATAAGGAAGATATTTACCATTGCAACTATATATTGGATAAGGCAGAAGTAGTGAAAAAGTGAATAGGTATAGTACTATATACAGGATAGCCTTACTGAAATAATAAGACTATCCTGTAAGAGAGTAGTTTAACCAGCCGTCATCTTTCAGAAGCTTTCATGAGTAAGCTCCATATTTACCATTGCCCCTGCCAAATTGCCTCCTGCCACAGCACTCGCTACAGAGCGTAGCATCATTGAGTTATCACCACAGGCATAAACACCGGGAATAGTGGTTTTCTGAAGGTGGTCTACCTTAATATAACCATGCTCGGTTAATTCACAGCCTAAAGAAGCAGGAATATCTGAGTGCTGCTGAAATGGAACAGCTGCATAAACTGCATCAAATGCTAATTGACTTCCATTAGTAAAACTGAAATGTTCGATGAATCCATTTTTATGGTGTACCTCCTCCACTTCAGTCTCTACAACAGAAATAGCATGTTCCTGAAGCTTCTCTGATTGTTCAGGTGTAAAAAGGCTCTTTCCTGAGGTTAAGATTGTTACTTCCTGCGTTAAATTTTTTACTAAAGAAGCCAAGTGAAAAGCTTTGTCCCCATTAGCCATTATTCCCGTCTTTTTCCCCCTGAATTCATACCCATGGCAGTAAGGGCAATGAATTAAGGAAATTCCCCAGCTCTCTGCAAATCCTTTAATATCGGGCAATATGTCTTTTATTCCTGTAGCAAATACAAGCTTTCCAGCATTAAACTCTTCTCCTTCTGTGGTGGTAACAGTAAAACTCTTGTCGTTTATTTTACCCTTTATTGCTTCTCCTTTAAAGAATTTAACAGTTTCATATTGCAAAACCTGTTCCTTTGCCTTTGCAGCTATAGCAGCCGGCTTTTCCCCGTCCTGTGTTAGGAAATTATGCGAATGAGGTGTCTGCCTGTTACATGGTAACCCACTATCAATAATTAAAACTGTGCGCAAGGAGCGGCCTAAAGCCATTGCAGCCGAAAGACCTGCATAACTCCCTCCTATTATTATTGCATCAAAGTACTTATTATCTGTCATGTTTAATCAATTAAATTCTTGTAGAGACAAATTTACAACATTTCTTTATTAATGCAACTTAGTTGCGTTAATAAACGCAAAGAAGACACTCAATAATGATAGAAGTTGATGATAGAAGCTTTAATCAAAGTGCTAAAGATTTTGTAAAATCATCAGCACCCATGTGTTTTAGGATAAAATCGCTATTAACACTAATCATAATATCGAATTCAAAATCCTTAGACTTTGTCCGAATGGAATAGTTGATGAAGTGGTAATAGAAAGTAACAAGCCACCCGATTTTTAGCAGGACTCTCTCTACTCTCTGCTATACAATCATGATAATTCTTACATCACATGGTATAATATTAATAAATCGGCTTACTTTAGGGTTTGAAAAAAACAAAAGATGATAAGAATATTTCTGTTAATAAGTGTACTCTTTATTTCTGTAGCCTCCTATAGCCAGCAACGGGAGGACACCTACAAATTACTTTGGAAAATAGAAGGTAATGGAATTGAAAAAGCATCCTATCTTTTTGGAACTGTGCATGTGAATGATGAACGAGCATTTGACTTTAGCGATTCCGTACTTGTAGCTTTACAAGCATCCGATGTGCTAGCCCTAGAAGTGAGCTCCGATGACTACTTAAAACAATCAATAGCTAACACTAGTAGAAAAAGAGACATTCCTAATCAGTTTAAAGAGGAACTTGGAAAAGAAAATTATAATACGCTTCGAGAAAAAATGCTCGATGAAGTTAAAATAGATCTGGACGAGCTGGATAATGCCAGTCCTATGCTCATAGAGCGTTTGCTAAACCGTAAACATACTAATCCGGAAGATAAAAACAAGTTGGATCTCGACAATTATCTTTTTTATTCAGCTAAGCGCCTGGGCAAAGAGATAGTAGGATTGGAAAAAACAAATGAGGGTATAAGAGCCGGAAAAGGCTTCAGTACAGAAATGGAGCGTGCCTATTTTGTTAAGAGGTATATAAAACAAAGGGACTCCCTCTCCTCTTTTGATATGAATAAATTTCTGAAAGAATATATCAATAAGGGATTTGACAAAATGATAGAGATATATCATGAGGGAGATATCCAGGCTATATTATCTCAGTTTGAAGATAATGAAATGGAAAAATATGATATGATCCGGAGAAATGAAATAATGGCATTACGCCTGGATTCATTAATGCAACATTCAAGTGTGTTTTGTGCCATTGGTGCGGGGCATCTGGCTGGTAAAAAAGGAATGATTGATCTATTGAAAGAATTAGGATACCAGCTAACTCCTGTAAATGCCTCGTTCACCGGCATGGCAAAGAAGATACAGAAAAAATGGGAAGCAGCACCAGGGTATAGATATGAAGATATCGCTTCTGGTTTTTCAGTTCAAATGTCCGGTAAGCCATTAGATATAAATGTTCCCAATACAAATATAAAAGGTATTGTATATCAGGACATCAAGAATAACTCAGTGGAAATGCTCATGACTGTGGATTATCCGCAAATATTTGCAGACAAAGAAGCCGTGATAGAAGAAATGGTTGACAATTTCAGACTTCAGCAAAAATTTGAAATTATTTCTAATCATAAAGTGATGCTTGACGGACTTCCCGGTAGAGAGTTAATTATGAGTATGCAGGGCATACAAAATGGAAAAATGAGATATTTCCTAAAAAATGGAAAAGCATATGTATTCTTTTATTGGAGTCTGAATTCCAAAATAGAATTGCCCGAGAAAATTCCGTTTTTTGATCATATAGAAATTTATGATATTGCCGATTTTGAAAGTCTATCCTGGCATCAAACAAATCAGCAACAATATGATATTAACTTATTACTACCTCTCACTACCAATGAGTTTAAACAAGAAATACCTGTAGATTTCTCAGGAGAAGATTTGATGATTGCGCATACTATCACTTTCATTGATAAAGCATATCCTTTCTCAGGAATTTTTCAGCGATTTAATTATCCTCCTAACTACGAAATTTCAACTAATGAAGAAGTAAAGAGCACACTTGTTGACATGACTAAAGAAGAGCGAAATGCAAAAATAGTTTTAGACAGTTCATTTCAAAAGGGAGCTTATACAGTAAACATGGTAAATTACACAATGCAGGATACTGTAACGCTTTCAGAAGTATTTTTCACAAGGGGAAATTATGCATATTACTGGATGTCAGAGTATGTTGGAGAACCAATACCTGAACTCAAATCTTTTTTATATGATTGGGAAATGCTTCCGTGGGAAAAACCTACATTTGAAAAGTACACCAACCCTAAATTTTCAGTATTAATGGGTTCAAATTCTTCTGTTAATGGATTGAAATCATATGACAATTTAATAGACAGCATAGTGACCTATAGCTCAATGGATCCGGGTACGGGTACTACTGTGAGGGTATACCAATATGACGTGAGCAAATTTGCTTTCTTTAAAAATGCAGATAGCCTTATTGCCTATTTTCATGAACCAGACGCCTCTGGTAAACTAATACTTAAACAAGACACTGTTACTAGTATTCATAGTGGTTATTTTACCAATATATTTAGAGATAGTTTATACAACTATGTAAACTACAACAAGCTTTTATGGAGTGGAAATTCAATCTTTAATGTGGATATCGCTACTCCTCTGGATCTGGATTCTACTTATGCACTAGAAGTACTTGAATCATTTCAAATCTCAGACTCAACTCAATTCAATTTTTTCGAGTCCAAACTGGATACCGTTCTTGCCATGATTCAAAGTAATGACAGCTCCATTTTTCAGCAGGTAAAAGGTTTATTTACTGATTATCCGGTGGAAGAAAGAGAGGTTTATAAATTAAAAAACACTTTACGCAAAGGCATTCCTCTGGATAGTTACAGCTGGAATAGCCCGGGTGCCGATATCATTTCCCGTATTACTAAATTACAAAAAGATAGCGCAATAGGTTTTCTGGACAGCCTGTATGTAAACAACCCTCACTATGAATCCTCCATTTTGGAATCTTTGCAAGAACTCAATTCTGAATTGGCCATTCAATATTATCGCAAGCTGCTCGCCAATAAAACAACAGAAATTGAATATTGGGATCTTGAAAAATACCGTGATAGCACCGCTCTTCTGGTAGCTGACCTTCCCATCGTTATGGATTTATTCCAAAAAACTGAAAATCAGCAAATAATTGCTCCTGTATTGGTGAATCAATTGAAGAATAGCGATGATCTGGCAAAAATTTTAAAACCTTATGCTAACACCTTTTTGAAAAGTTTTAAACACACAGCCGATACTATCAATTTGGAAGATGAATATAATTGGGATTATTATTTCCTCGGCCACCTGCTCGATTTAACAATGGCTTCAGGTAATAACCCTAAGCAGCTGACTGCCGAATTTAAAGCATTATCTAAAGCCAAAAGTTCCGGCATTAAAATGGTAAGCCTGCTTGGAATGATGTATAGTGGTAAACCTGTAAAAAGAAAACTAGCTGATGAAGTATTAAAGAATGAAGAAGAGGCAGACTTCCTGCTCAAACGAATAGAGAGAACCAATGATCAATCTTTTATTTCCAAATACCTGGATATGGAAACCATTGCAAGAATATACTTAAAATCTCATCTTGCCTCTGAAGATTACTATGATGTGGAAGTTACCTATCTCAAACAGTTTGAACAGCAAATAGATAACACAACTTATTCTTTCTATGTATTCACCTATTATGACACCTACAATGAAGAAGAAACCCTTTCCTTTATAGTGTTTGATAAGCAAGGGAAAGATATAAGCCTTCAATCTATTTACACAGACATTTATATGAATGCATACAATCCTGAAGATTTTAAGACTCACAAAGAAGAAATTATATCAGATTTTAAGACCTACTATATTTCTAATAGTCAATAAAATAAAGCTGCAACTCCTTATCCGGCAGTTGCAGCTTTAATGATAGAAAATAGTTGTCTCAATTTATTCAATATATCATACCGGTCATTAATAAGTTTCCACCTTTTATAAGACTTTACTTATCCCCGGGTTTCTTATAAAAGCCTCCTAAAATTGATTTCATCTTCTGCCGGAGTTTTTCATTTTGGTATGCTGATTTTACCTGTTTCATACAGCTTGCACAAAGGCAATCATCAAATTTATTCCGCATAAAGTTTCTTTCTTCTTCCGTAAGTATCACAGCAGTACATTGGCACAAAGAAATAGAGCCCACTTTGCACTCAAAAAGTGTATTACATCGCGGGCAATATTTTTCTTCGTGTTTAATCATTTAACATGCATTCTGTTTAGATATAAATATTTTATCCCATTAATTTAAAAAGCAGAAGTTATTTCGTCCGGCTAAGCTACCTAATAGTATTTTTAGATACCGCATAAATTAAGTCTTCTCAAAACGTAAGTCTTAATTTTGCGGTATCACGAAATAATTTATTAATCAAGCTTCAATAATTAATGGTTGCTTACTTCTTCGGACTCTGCGAAAGAGACAGAAGCTTGTTTTGCAGCCTCTACCATGGCAATTAATGCCAGCTTGGTTTCCTCCCAATTTCGTGTTTTTAGTCCACAATCCGGGTTTACCCATAGCTGCCTGGCAGGAATAACCGCTTTTGCTTTTTCCAAAAGTGCAAGCATCTCTTCTTTAGAAGGCACCCTAGGCGAATGGATGTCATACACTCCGGGACCAATTTCATTCGGATACCTAAACTCGGCAAAAGCATCCAGCAATTCCATTTGAGAACGGGAACACTCTATGGTTATTACATCAGCATCCATTGCAGCAATGTTCTGAATGATATCATTAAATTCAGAATAACAC
The DNA here is from genome assembly GCF_014636295.1 of Marivirga lumbricoides. GTDB lineage: Bacteria > Bacteroidota > Bacteroidia > Cytophagales > Cyclobacteriaceae > Marivirga > Marivirga lumbricoides. Next base: position 171,967 of record NZ_BMEC01000001.1, read on the forward strand.
ATATGAGTATGGATTTGCGTTTCATCTTTCACACCTGAAGAGGCTATACGAAATGCTTTTACTGCCCATTGCAAATACGCTTGCCAGTCCGCCTTTCTTAATGGAAGCCCTTCGCGAATGGCCGGTTCATCAATCTGGATTATTTTAATACCAGCCTCTTCCAAATCGGCTACTTCATCTCTAATGGCCAAAGCTATTTGGGTACAGGTTTCTGCCCTCGGCTGATCATTTCGTACAAACGACCATTGTAAAATTGTTACCGGACCAGTAAGCATTCCTTTTACATGCTTTTTGGTAAGCGACTGCGCAAATGCTGACCAGAAAACTGTCATCGGCTTCGGACGATGGATGTCTCCAAAAATGATAGGGGGCTTTACACATCTGCTTCCGTAACTTTGTACCCATCCATTTTTGGTAAATGCCACTCCTTCCAGCTGTTCACCGAAATACTCTACCATATCATTACGCTCAAACTCACCATGCACCAATACATCAAGTCCTATTTCCTCCTGCCAGCGAATAGCTTTTTCCGTTTCCTGCTTCAATAATCCTTCATATTGAGCTTCATTCAACTCCCCTTTTTTAAATTTTGACCTCCAACTCCGCACCTCCTTTGTTTGAGGGAATGAACCAATTGTGGTAGTAGGGAATAAAGGCAAATTCAATCCTTTATGCTGTTTCTCCACTCGCTCGCCAAAAATGCTATCACGTTTTGCATCAGCTTCAGTAATAGCCTCTACCCTCCTTTTAACCTTTTCATTATGGATAAGTGCAGAACTTTTACGACTCTTAACCGCCAGCTGATTCGCCTGTAATTTCTCTAAAGTCTTCTGATTTCCTGATTGCGTTAAATTTTCAGCAGGCAGGTATTCTATGTTAGCCAACTCCTTCAATGTAACCACTTCATCAATTTTCTGCCTGGCAAAAGAAAGCCATTGTTTAAGTTCCTCATTCAGGCTATTTTCATACTCCAAATCGCAAGGCGAATGAAGCAGAGAACAAGAGGGTGCAATCATTACTCTCTCCGGCCCAAGCTTCTCAACAGCCTGATTAATTATCTCTAATGACTGCTGATAGTCATTTTTCCAGATATTTCTGCCGTCCACAACTCCCAGAGAAAGAATAAGCTTATCCCCACAATGCCCGAGCACCTCATTGAGTTGTTCCGGGCAACGGACCAAATCAATATGCAGAGCATTAACAGGTAATGCAGTAGCCAGATGAAGGTTATCTTTTAAGCCTTCAAAATAAGTGGAAATTAATATTTTAAGTGATGGGAAAAATTGTTTAACCTTATCATATACATATTTATAAGCCTTCTTCTCATCTTCACTTAAATCCAGCGTTAAAAATGGTTCATCAAACTGTATCCACGATGCTCCTTTAGCTTCCAGTTTAGTCAAAATCTCCAGATAAACCGGCAGCAGGTTTTCAATCAATTCAATCCGATGAAAACCTTCTTCCTTTTCCTTTCCTAATAATAAGAAAGAAACCGGGCCCAACAGCACAGGTTTGGTATCAATATTCAGTTGCTTTGCTTCTTCGTATTCATCAATCACCTTTGTTGAAAAAAGCTTAAACTGCTGATTTTTATAAAATTCCGGTACTATGTAATGGTAATTAGTATCAAACCATTTAGTCATCTCCATTGCTGTAATGTCCAGCTCATCCTTTTGGTACCCCCTTGCCATTGCGAAATAAGCATCCGTTATATTGTTATTATTTTCAACCAATTGCCGGTATCTTTTAGGAATGGCATGAACTGTAAGCGACATATCCAGTACCTGATCATAAAAGGAAAAATCATTGGAGGGAATTAAATCTATCCCCGCTTCCCTTTGTAGCTGCCAGTTCTGCTGCCTTATGTTTCGGCCGGCAGTTAATAATTCCTGAAGCGAAATTTTGCCTGACCAATATTGCTCGCAGGCTTTTTTGAGTTCTCTTTGGCTACCAATTCGCGGATAGCCTAAAATGTGTGTTAGCATTTCTTTTAACTTTTACAGTGAAATAATTTGTTAAAAGCTCATTGCAGAATTTCTGCTTTGCCACACGCAATAAAAAAAGGAAAGAAAGATGACATCAGACAGAAAAGGGCCCACTTATCCTGTAAGCCGTATTTATTAAGATGCACCATGCCTGACCCAAAGCTTCAAATCGCGAAAGCAAAGTCATATCGGAATAGGCAGGTCTCCTGACTTGTAACAGCTTTACCGTCCTTCCCGCTTTTGGCAGTGGACCTACTTTGGTAAAACCTTCATGTTACTTACAGTTGCGCGACAGTTCGTGATTTCCACACGATTCCCTATTAATGCACCTTAAGTGTAACCTCTTCCGCTGATGAAATTATGTAAAGAACTATTGATGTGTAAAGTAAAGACAATTTATATTCATATGTAGGTTTTTAAAGTTTTTTTTAACCCTTTTCATGGCCAGCTTTAACTTCGGCCAAACCTTATTACTTCCTGAACTGATAAAAACCTGCACAAGTATTGTCTATTTTTTTTAATTCTTTTTAGATTGCCCTCTATATCATATTTTAATAATAGGAATTATTATGAAACAAACACAGGGAGTTTATCCTGATGCTACAGGAGATTATTTAAGCAAATCGTCCTTCTGGCAATAGATAATTAATTTTCTATCTTTATTTTTTTTAGCAGGGGTTTTAATTAAATCATATATTACTTAAAATCAGCACAATGAATTAAATAGAGCCTATTAGGCAATTACACGAGAATCAACAATATGCATCTGAAAATCAGCAACAAAGGATTGCCCAATGTGTAATCTAATTGTAGATTACATATATAAGGTTCGCGTAAAGTGATCTTAATACAGAGGCTTTATATCGCTTTAAAAAGTTTAATAGGCGAGTAAGAAGAGAAACCCTTCCAATTATTGTGAAATGTTATAACCTGGATATAAATACGTAATAGAACTGATATTGCATTAGAATACTAACTATATGTTGATCGATTAAAAATGAGAAGCTTACTAATTTTATTACTACTTTATTGTAACAATACCTTTTCTCAGTCGGCCAAAACAGAGTTAACCCAACCTAATTACCGCTTTTCTCATATAAGCGTAGCTGACGGACTGGCTCCTGGTGCAGTGAACTGTATCTTTAAAGAAAGCAGAGGCTTTTTGTGGGTAGGCACTTCTTCAGGCCTTAGCAGGTATGATGGTTACAAAATAAAAAATTACCGTCCTGATCCTAAAAATGATTCTGCTTATCAATCATCGGGCTACAAAGGAATATTTGAAGACCCCTTAGGCAACATTTGGCTTCAGACCACCCTAGGTATCAATATTTTTAATCCCATAACCGAGAAGTTTTCATCTGATCAATTTTCAATTCTTCAACAACTGAATATTCCGGCTATTGAGGTTAAGGATATTGTGAAAGACCATAAAGGCAATTTCTGGTTTATTCATTCAAATGCCAGTCTTTCTAAATATAACCCTACGCTTCAAAAAGTAAACCATCTGGATTTAACTATTGAAGGTTTCAACAAGCAGGATTTGGACATTACCTATTTTGCAGAAAACAGCGAAGGAGATTTTTGGATTATTTTTAGTAATGGCATGCTTCAAAAGCTCAAAGCGAAATCTCTTGAAGTTAGCTATTCAACTACAGTACTGAATCAAAAATTCCCGGGAAAGCAACATGATTACCAACTCGTTATAGACAACTACGATAATCTGTGGATTCATTTATATGAGGATTTCGGCCTCTATTACTACAATGTCAGCAGTAATAAACTAAAAAATTACAATACGCAAACTTCCTCTATTCGATTGAGTAGCAACCTGATTAATGATTTTGTAAAAGATAATAAAGGGAAAATTTGGGTAGGAACTGACCATGGTGGTATAGATATTATTGATCCTGATAATTTTTCCGTTGACTATGTGAGCAACAATCCTGAAATACGCAGCAGTTTATCTCAAAATAGTATTACCTCTTTCTATAGAGATCGGGATGGTATTATATGGATTGGCACTTTCAAAAACGGACTTGACTACTACCATCCAAGCCTCATAAAATTTCCTTTGGAAAAAAAATTACTTTCCTCACCCGAAAGCTTACCATTTAACGATGTCAATGTTTTTACTGAAGATGAAAAAGGAAATATTTTTATAGGTACCAATGGAGGTGGTTTACTTTACTTCAACAGGAAAAAAGGAACTTATACACAGTACCAGCACGATCCTGATGATGCCTCAAGCATTTCAAGCAATGTGATTGTCAGCCTGCTTTACGATAGCAAAGGCACCCTTTGGGTGGGAACTTATCTTGGCGGATTGAATAAAATGACTTCAGATGGCTTTAAATCTTTTAAGCATATACCTTCTGATACTACAAGCATTGGTGGCAATAATGTGTGGGAATTACTGGAAGATTCCAGAGGAAACATGTGGGTAGGCACCCTAAGTGCCGGCCTTTACAAATTTGACAGGTCTACTGAAAAGTTTTTTCAAGTGAATGAGAAAGGAGAAAGGTTTGCTCCAAATATCACTTATGTATCTGCCATTGATGAAGATGATGAAAATAATATATGGGTTGGAGGGGTTAACGGAATAGACGTAATTCTATCTAATGGAAAGTTACTTCACTTTTCTTACGATGCAGATAAGAAAGCATCATTAAGTAGCAACTACATTCGCTCTATTTACAAAGATCATTTCAACAATATTTGGATTGGCACAGATGAAGGTCTGGATTTATATGACAGGCAAAACCAATCATTTTATCACTATAATCAGCAGGACGGCTTACCGGGGAAAAGAGTGGTTGCCATCACTTCAGATAATCAGTATGATATATGGCTTACATCTTCTTATGGCCTATCACAATTAAAAATAGATTCAGCAGGAACATTCAATAAAAGAATAACACCAAATTTTAAAAATTACAATTATGAAGATGGGTTGCAAGGAAACCTCTTCAATGAAAATGCAATCTTCAGCACCTCCAAAGGTGAATTATTAGTAGGAGGAATGGATGGGTACAACATCTTCAACCCTCAGCACTTTGAATACAACTCTAAGGAGCCGAAGATTATATTTACCGATTTTATATTATTCAACAGTAGCTTAAATCCTAATGAAGAGGTAAATGGCAGAGTAATTTTAAATGAACCGATACAGAGCACTGAAGAAATAACATTAAAATATGATGAGAACTTGTTTTCAGTGGAGTTTGCTGCTCTGGACTTCCTGCAACCTTCTAAAAACAAGTATCGGTACAAACTGGAAGGGTTCGACCAGCAATGGAGGAGTACAACTAGTGATTTAAGGAAAGTTACCTACACCAATCTGGATCCTGGCAATTATAAATTAAGGGTACAAGCAGCAAATAATGACGGGGTTTGGAATAAAGAAGGTGCTGAGTTAAAGATTGTAGTTTTACCTCCTTTTTACAAAACAACACTCGCTTACATTTCATATGCTATCTTATTAATACTGATCCTATATTTTTCCAGAAGAAATATTATACAAAAACAACACAAAAACTTCCAGATAGAGCAGGAAAAAAGAGAGGCTGCCTACCTCCATAAAATGGACTTGATGAAAATCAGTTTCTTTACCAACATCAACCACGAGTTTAAAACACCTATTTCCCTCATTTTGGCTTCTATAGAGAAATTACGCACCTATGATTTAAGAGAACAAAGCAAAGAACAGATAAACAGTATCCACAAAAGTGCTCAAAAGCTCTTAAGGCTGATTAATCAGATCCTTGATTTGGGCAATATTAAAAATGAATCCCTACTTTTTGAATCTGCCGGTAATATCATTGATTTTACTCAACAAATTGTGGATTCTTTCAAAGATCTGGCGGAAAACAGAGGTGTTAGAATTGAGTTTAATTCTCAGATTGAAGCTTTTCATTCACATTTTGATAAGGACAAGCTCGATAAAATTCTGTTTAACTTATTATCCAACGCAGTAAAATTTACTCCTAAAGGAGGCCTGGTAAAGGTGGAAGTCAAAATCAAAAAGGACTCCGGCTTAGAGGGGAAACAAAAACTATTTGATTTAAAAATTTCCGATACCGGTATAGGTATTCCGGAATCTGACAGGTCGAAGATTTTTGAAAGGTTTTTTAAAGCTGAACAACCAGCACACTTAGAAAATCAGGGAAGTGGTGTAGGCCTGGCCCTGGTTAAAGAATATATAGAACTTTTTCAGGGAAAAATCAGTGTTAAAAGTGCATTAGGTGAGGGAACGTTATTTCATATAAGCTTTCCGGTAAAACCAGCGCACACACCAAATCAGCCTACTTCATTAATAGTTAAGAAGGAGTTAAAAACCATCAATAATGAACTGCTCCCTAGCCTACTGATAATAGAGGATGATATGAGCTTTCTAAATCACCTAATACCCTATTTTAAAAATGAATACAATGTATTTATAGCTGCTGATGGAGAGGAAGGCTGGAAGAAAACTTTATCTGTTAGACCTGATATAATTATATGTGATTGGCAAATTCCCAAAATAACGGGGATTGAGCTATGTGATAAGCTAAGAGAAGACTCCAGAACTAAACATATACCTTTCATATTAATAACAGCCAATGACCTTGAAACAAGTAAATTAAAAGCCTTAAAAAGTGGAGTCAGTGATTACATTACAAAACCTTTCAATTTTGAAGAGCTTCAATCCAGAGTACAAAACCTCATTACTCAGCAACAACTCTTTAAGAAAACCTACAGTAAAAAAATAGAAGTGACTCCCGTTGAAAACAAAGTAACTTTTGAGAGTGAGGACGAAAAACTGATGAGGAAAGTATTGCAGATAATTAAGAGCAATGTAAATGACCCGAATTTTTCTGTAGACCATTTAGCAAAAGAGGCCGGAGTAAGCCGCAGTTTTCTTTATAACAAAACACTTACCCTTTTTCAGAAACCACCTTTACAGTTAATTACAGACACCCGACTGGAAGAGGGTAAAGAATTGCTCACTAAAACACAATTAACTATCTCGGAAATTGCATTTAAAGTAGGCTTTAACAATCCGAAATATTTTACACGCAACTTCAAGAAGAAATATAATGCCCTTCCCTCCTCTTACAGAACTGAAGCAAACTCCAAAAATTAAGAATTAGTCCCCGATAACCCTCTATCTCTTTAAGCAATAAAGCCTTCGCTGAAAAAAAAATTTCGCCAAATCGCTTCTAATTTTAAATATGCCCATTTTATTCCATATGAGCATATTTTGAAAACATTTTATCCCTTATAAAAACAATTTTGTCCCTAAAGTGAGGTGCTTGTTTCTATAAATTGCATCGCATATGAAAACGTTTGCACATTCCCTTCTTGAAAAACTACTATGGAAAAAATTTTTGCAGGAAGGAATATAATTCATCTAAACCCTATACACATGAATAAAAAATTATCAATGAAAGCGAAAAGTTGGAAGTACCTGCTTTTCTGCGTTTTTAGCATTTTTAGCATATCCTTTAGTATGGCTCAAGATGTTACGGTAAGTGGTACTGTAACCGCTTCAGATGACGGAGGTACAATTCCCGGAGTAAGTATTCTGGTTACAGGAACCTCCCGTGGTACTACTACGGACCTAGATGGTAGATATACGATAGAAGTACCACAAGATGCTGAATTAGCCTTCAGCTTTGTGGGTTATGCCACTGAAATAGTACAGGTAGCTGGCAGATCTGTTATAGATGTAAATATGCAGCTTGATATTTCTGAGCTAAGCGAGGTAGTGGTAATTGGTTATGGTACTCAGAAAAAATCTCTGGTAACAGGAGCCAATTTACAGGTAGATGGTGAAGAACTACAAAACCAAAGCAGAACAAATCCTCTTGAAGCATTACAAGGTAAAACTTCCGGAGTTCAGATAACTTCTACTTCAGGTCAGCCTGGCTCAGGCCTTAATGTAGTGATCAGAGGGCTTGGCTCTACCGGTGGCAGCAACCCTCTATACGTAGTAGATGGTGTATTAACATCAGATATCTCCTATTTAAACAGCGCTGATATTGAGTCTATCTCTGTATTGAAAGATGCGGCTTCGGCAGCTATATATGGCTCTCAGGCTTCTAATGGTGTGGTTCTGGTAACTACCAAAAGCGGACGCAAAAACACTTCCAAAGTTACTTTTGATTCTTATTATGGTGTACAGTCAGTTCCTTCCAGGATTGACATGTTGAATTCCAGAGAATATGCTGTAATAATGAATGAAGCAGCTGTCAACAATGGCAGACAGCGCTTATTTAGCAATAGTGAAATAGAAAACCTAAGTACAGACACTGATTGGATGGGGTACATGTTTGAAGATAATGTAGCTACTCAAAACTACAGTCTTGGCTTTTCAGGTGGTGGAGATAACAGCACTTATTCCTCTTCATTTTCCTATACACAACAGGGTGGTATTGTTGGTGGAGAAGATTTATCCAATTATGAACGCTACAACGCCCGTATTAACTCCACTAATGACATGTATAATGGGTTCCTTACTTTTGGGGAAAATTTAAGCTTTGCTTATATTAAAAGTAATGGTGTTAGAGTAGGTGACCAGTTTAATAACTCATTGAGACCTGCCTTTGGAGCATCACCTTTACTACCATTTGCCGATGAAAATGGTGACTATTACAATACCACAGGTGATTCTGAACCATGGTTAAATGGCTATTCTAATCCTTATGCTGAAATGCAGCTAAATAACCAGAATGAAAACAATACACAGAAGCTATTGGGTAATGTATATGCTGAACTGAATCTGCTGCATAATTTAAAATTTCGCACCAGTTTAGGTTTAGATTATTATGCCTCAGAAGGACACTCCTACGAGCCGATTTATGAATTATCCATTTACTCGTTCAGGCAATATGACAGAGTTTACCAATCTCAAAGTAAAGGTTATACCATGTTGTGGGATAACTTACTTACCTATGATTTTAGCATAAAGGCTGATCATCAATTTCAGGCTATGGCAGGTACTTCAGCTTATAATTATCAAGGTACCAACATAAGTGGCAATAATGTTAACCTTATATTCAATAGCCTGAAATATGCGTGGCTAAGCAATGCCACCAATTCTAATGGCGCTCAAATGAATATCAATGGTGGTCCTGAATACACTAATAAAAGAATGTCTTACTTCGGTAGATTAAACTATAACTACAAAGAAAAATACTTAATTAATACTACTTTCAGAGCAGATGGCTCTTCAAATTTTTCAAAAAGTAATCGTTGGGGTTACTTCCCTTCTATTTCCGGTGGCTGGGTAATTTCCGATGAGGACTTTCTACCAAAATCACCATTGCTCAACTTTTTAAAGTTAAGAGCAAGCTGGGGACAGGTAGGTAATCAAAACGCAGGAGCTTTCCAATATTTAGCACCTATTACTTTTGCTAATACTAACTACAACTTTGGTGATGAAGAAGGTGTACTCACTCCGGGAGCCTACCCAAGCAGATTGGCAAATAGTGATCTTAAATGGGAAGTTTCAGAGCAAACTAACATTGGTATTGATGCCAGATTACTAAGTAATACATTATCTGTTAACCTGGATGTATATCAAAAAATCAACAAAGACTGGATTATTCTGGCTCCTGTACTTGCTACTGCAGGCGCAGATGCACCCTTTATTAATGGAGGGGATGTTACCAACAAAGGGATAGAGCTGGCACTTAACTATAATAACAACATAGGTGATTTAGAATACAGTGTTGGAATTAACGGAGCTTATAATCAAAACAAGGTAGGAAATGTACCTACAGCAGACGGAATTATTCACGGAGAAATCAATCAACTTTATGATAATTCACCAGAGTTTTACCGAGCTGAGAGTGGTTTTCCATTAGGTTATTTCTGGGGACTGGAAACAGACGGAATCTTCCAGAACCAGGCAGAAATAAATGCATACTCGTCTGATGGAGAACTTATCCAACCTACTGCAAGCCCGGGAGATGTTAAATTTGTAGATCAAAATGGAGACGGGGTTATTAATTCTTCAGATAAAGTTAATATTGGAAACCCTAACCCTGATTTTACTTTTGGCTTAAATCTTAACCTGAACTACAAAGGTTTTGACCTGCTTTTAACAGCCAATGGAGTAGCAGGTAATCAAATTGTACAATCTTACCGAAATCAGGCAAGTCAATTTGCCAACCATACTTCGGAGGTATTGGGTAGATGGACAGGAGAAGGTACTTCCAACACCATTCCAAGGGTAACTTTAGACAATAGAAACTATACCAATTTTTCTGACTTATACGTAGAAAACGGGGATTTTCTTCGAATCAATAACCTAACAATAGGTTATGACCTTACCAAAGCAGCTAAAAATCTACAAATAGAGAAATTAAGAGTATATGCTTCAGGGCTTAACCTTTATACATTCACAAACTACAGTGGAATGGATCCGGAAATAGGTTATGGAATTTCATCTAATAATTATTCCTTCTCTTCAGGAGTTGATTTAGGTTACTATCCCAGGCCACGTACCTTTTTAGTTGGTTTAAATGTAATATTTTAAAAATCTTTCAGATATGAAACTATATAATTTTTATTTACTACTCATTATTTTGGGTGCATTTACAGTTACTTCCTGCACAGATGAATACCTGGATGCAGAACCGCTTACAGAGCGTAACACCGACAACTTCTATAAAACACCTGCTGATGTTTATGATGCTTTAGTAGGATGTTATGATGGAATGCAAGTTGCAGTGGGCGGGGTTAGCGGCCTAAGTTACCCTATCACATCAATGATTCTATCGGATAATTTATACGGTGGAACTGGAAATGCAGATGCTTTTACTTTTCAAACTGTAGATGAATTTGATTTAAGCCGTGCACCTGCTGAACAGAATTTATTAGAGCCTTTGTGGGTGGCTTATTACAGAGGAATTTACAGATGTAATTCACTACTGCAAAATGTTAACAATGTAGAATGGGGCACTGATACAGCATTAAGAGATCAATATATAGCTGAAACAAGGGTAATCAGATCATACCTTTATTTCCAAATGGTGAAATTATGGGGAAACATTCCTTTACTCACTGAACCCTCTCCTGAAAATATAGAGCAAGCTGAAGCAGAAGAAGTATACAAGGTAATTGCTGAGGACTTAGTTTTTGCTTCTGAGAATTTGCCAGATCAGCCTTATACAAGTGTTGAAGCAGGCAGAATTACCAAATGGGCTGCCAAATCTTTGCTGGGTAGGGTTTACCTTTACTATACTGGTTATTACGGAGCAACTGATTTAGTAGGAATTGTATCAAAAGACAAAGCTCTGCAACATTTAGAAGATGTAATTGCTTCAAGCGGGCATGATTTAGTTCCTGATTTTGCTTCTTTATGGCCAGCCGCTTCCCTGGAAGACTATGCAGGAGAAAACAATGAAGAAGTAGTTTTCTCTGTTAAACTGACTTACACAAGTGATTACAATGGTAATACTGATGGTAACCACTGGATGGTAATGTTAGGAATGCGTGAATTTGCCTCTTATCCTTACGGAAATGGTTGGGGAATTACAGTAACTCCTAAAATATACCAGGCTTTTAGTGCTAACGACAGTAGAAGAAATGCATCTATTATAGCAATAGATGAAGAAAATATACCTTTTGATAAAATTAACAGTCAGCGTGAATATACTGGTTATTACAGCAAAAAATATGCGCCATTAGTAGATTCAGCCGGGACCAGCATCACTGCAGCTGTAGGTGCAACCGACTTTCAAATTGGACAGTTTCAAGACTTTTTCGTGATTCGCTATTCCGATGTGTTGCTTATGGCTGCTGAATTAGGTAGTACTAATGCACAGGACTACCTGGACAAAGTAAGAAGCAGAGCCTTTGGAGAAAATTTCACAAGTGTGCCCGTAAGTACTGAAGCCATTCAAAATGAAAGACAATTAGAATTTGCTCTTGAAGGTATCCGCTATTGGGATTTATTAAGAAGAGGTGTTGATGTGGCAGCCAGCATTATTGCAGAATCAACCACTCTATCTAATGGAGGAGTAGCAACTCCAAAAACAATTTCTGCCTCCAATATTCTGGCAACTAAAGGATTGCAGCAAATCCCCAATAATCAGATTACACTTTCGAATGAAGTATTAAAGCAAAATACTGGTTGGTAATAATTAAATTAAGATAAGATATGAAAAATTTATTTATAATTCTATCGGCATTCGTAATTGCTTTTACAGCTTGCGAATCACATGAAAATGAATTACCCTCAATTGATATAAATCAAAGCGACCTCAATTTTGTAGTCACTCAGAACCCTGAAAAGGATAATGAAGTAACTATGGAAAGCACGGATAAATCCGTTATTCCTTATTGGGAATATACAAAAGATGGTGAAGTATGGGGGTTTTCCAATAAGAAAAAATTCATGGTAAACCTCCCATTCCTTGGGACTTACTCAGTCAACTATCATGTATTAACAGGCGGAGGAACTTTTGAAGCTGAACCAGTGCAAATAACTGTTACCAGTAACGATGAAGAGTTCTTTAGTGCAGAAGAATGGGGAATGCTAACCGGAGGAGTAGAAGGTAAAACATGGGTTTTAAACATGGAAAGCCCAATGGGTTTCGGAGGTTTAGATTTTCCTTACAATGAAGAGGGTGCTGACTACTGGAATTGGTATCCTGATTTAGCAAGTAATGATTGGATAATGGAAGACAAAAACTGGGGTGAAATGACATTTGACCTCAATGGTAGCTATAATGTATCTGTTACACAGACTGCCTTGAATTCCTCTGAACAAACTACTAAAAAAGGCTCATTTAATTACGATATTGAAGAACATAGCTTAATTTTTAATGGTGGCGTTGAAATGCTTATCGGAGGTGACCATTACCCGGATGCCAGCACCTGGAGCAATGTTGAAATTATTGAATTATCTGACAGTACATTGAGACTAGCCACAATAAGAGACCAAAGCAGAACAGGTGAAGGATTGGCTAAGCTGATATTTCATTACAAACCTAAAGAATAGTATTTTAATACATTGATAAAAGAACCTAAGACTCTAATAATAAGAGTCTTAGGTTTTCACTTATTTATCTCCTTACAATTTAACTAATGATCAAAAGGAATTCTCTCTTTATACTTATCTTACTTCTTTCTGCTAAATATATAGCCGCACAAAGCTTTATTACCTCAAAAAGCAATGACAGAAAAATACCTTTCAACGAAAACTGGAAATTCCATTTAAATGAGGAGGGTACAGACACGCTATCAAAAGCTTCAGACTGGCAAACTCTGAACCTCCCCCATGATTGGAGCATTGAAAGAAACTTTGATGAAAATAGCAAAGCAGGAATTGGCGGAGGAGCATTAAGCGGAGGTCTTGGCTGGTATAAAAAAGAATTCACTCTTTCTAAAAAAGATTCCGGTAAAAAAATCAGCATCCTCTTTGATGGCGTTTACATGAACAGCGAGGTTTGGATCAATGGCCACTACTTAGGCAAAAGACCAAATGGCTACATCGGTTTCTCTTATGACTTAACCCCTCACCTTAATTATGGCTCAAAAGCCAATGAAATTTTGGTAAAAGTAGACAATTCGCAGCAGCCCAATTCCAGGTGGTATTCAGGCAGCGGAATTTACAGAAACGTGTGGCTCATTGCTACTAATCAGTTGCACGTAGCACAATGGGGCACATTTGTTACCACTCCCTTAGTAACTGAAGAAAGTGCCACTATTACAGTACAGGTAGACATCGTAAATGAATACAAAGACAATAAAGATGCTTCAATAACTCATTACATTACTGATAATGGTAAAAAGCTGGCAAGTGCTCAGTCTCAAACAATATCTATTGAAGCCAATAAAAACAAAAAAATTACTCAGTCATTCACATTAAAAAACCCGACTTTATGGTCGGTAAAGCAACCACATATGTACTCCCTGATCACAGAAATAACTGTAGAAGGAAAAGTAGTAGATCAGTATGAAACACCTGTAGGCATTCGTTCCTTCAAGTTTGATCTGGACAAAGGGTTTATCCTCAATGGAAAGTCTGTAAAGATTAAGGGTGTTTGCCTACACCATGATTTAGGTCCTTTGGGTGCCGCTGTCAATACCCGGGCTATTGAACGACAGCTCGAAATCATGAAAGAAATGGGGGTAAACGGTATCCGTACTGCGCACAATCCTCCTGCTCCTGAATTACTCGATCTCTGTGATGAAATGGGCTTTATCGTAATGGATGAGTCATTTGATATCTGGGAAAGCAGCAAAACTACTTTTGATTATGGTACTGAATGGGATGAATGGCATAAGAAAGATTTGGAAGATCAAATCCTGAGGGACAGAAACCATCCAAGTATTTTTATGTGGAGCATTGGAAATGAAGTGCATGAGCAATGGAGTGAAAGAGGTGCTGAAATAGGGCGTGAATTATCTGCAATAGTAAAAAACATGGACACAACCCGCCTGGTTACAGCAGGAATGAACCCTCCTATTCATGTAAAAGATGCGGGTGTTACCATTCAGTTTGAAGAAACAGCAGCCGAACCCAATGCATTAGCAGGCTCTGGCGCTTTAGACATCATTGGTTATAATTATGCCCATCAGACTTATAAAGATCACCAAAAGAATTTTCCTAATACGCCATTTATCGCAACGGAAACTTCTTCTGCCCTGGCTACCAGAGGTTATTACGAATTTCCTTCTGACACTACCAAAATATGGCCCCTGCGATGGGATAAATTATTCACAGAAGGAAACGCTGACAATACTGTTTCAGCATTTGACCAGGTGCGTACACCCTGGGGTTCTTTGCACGAAACCACCTGGAAAATCATTAAGAAATATGATTTCCTTTCCGGATTTTACATCTGGACAGGCTTTGACTACTTAGGTGAACCCACTCCTTACACCTGGCCTTCAAGGAGCTCCTATTTCGGCATAGTAGACTTAGCAGGTTTCCCAAAGGATAGCTATTACATGTACAAAAGCGAATGGACACAAGATACAGTATTGCACATTCTACCACATTGGAACTGGGAAAAGGGGCAAACGGTAGATGTTTGGGCCTACTACAACCACGCTGACGAAGTAGAGTTGTTCCTGAATGGAAAGGCAATCGGCAAAAAACGTAAAGAAGGAGATGATTTGCACGTGATGTGGAGATTTCCTTTTGAAGCAGGCACACTTATGGCAAAATCATATAAAAATGGAAAGCTGGTAAAAGAAACTGAAGTGAAAACTGCCGGAAAGCCAGCCAAACTCCAACTTCAAGCAGATAGAAAAATCATTAAAGCCGATGGAAAAGACCTATCCTTTATCACGGTGAATATCACTGATAAAGATGGAGTGTTGGCACCGAGAGCAGACCATAATATTCAGTTTTCTGTAGAAGGCAATGGTAAAATAGTAGGCGTGGCAAGTGGAGACCCAACTAACCATCAATCCTTTAAAGGAAAAGAGCATAAAGCATTAAATGGCAAATGTCTTGTAATAGTCCAGTCAGAAAAGGAACCCGGAGCTATTACTTTAAAAGCAAGTGCCAACGGTTTAGAAACATCATCAATTTCAATTATATCTGAATAATAAAAAATGCAATTAAACACTTTAACACCACCTACCGGAATGCTCAAGCGCTTCAGGAAACTGATACTAATTGGAGCCTGCAGCTTACCGGCTATTGCTGTGCAGGCGCAAATCCAGAACACTGATGTGCTGAATGAGCCGTACGATGTTAGTAAAGATTTCGAAAATTATCAGAACACCTTCTATTTTGCCGATGAACTGGTTGCATTCGATCCTGCAACAGGAAAAGGCACTATCAGGTACCAACGATACAATTACGAAACAAGGCAGGCTTTCGACAATATGCTGGTAAAGCCTATTGCAGCGGAAGCCAACGAATTTCCTACTACTGAATACGAAGCTGCTCCTGAACTTCCTTTTCAGCTACAGTTTGTGTCGGATAGAACCATCAGAATAAAGATGGCTTCCGGCCCGCAATTTCACAATCAGGAAGAATCACTCATGTTGGTGGAAGGAACCGCTCCCAACCATCCTGAATTATGGCAACATGCTAAAATAGCGAATGGCTTCAGGTATACTAGTGCGCATGGAATGGTAGAAATTATCAGCAAGCCCTGGCATGTAAAAATCTACGATGAAAACAGGAAGCTGCTTACCAGTACCTTGCATGCCGATGATGTAACGAATACCTACACACCTGTGCTGCCTTTTTCTTATGTGAGAAGAAACAGCGATTATTCACGTAGTGTGGCACCTGTATTTTCTTTGGAGCCGGATGAAAAAATATTCGGATGTGGTGAGTCCTTTACTCAATTTAACAAGAGAGGACAGAAAGTAGTGCTTTTTGTAGATGATGCCAATGGCGTACAAAATGAAACTATGTACAAGCCTATTCCATTTTACATGAGCAGCCGTGGATATGGCGTTTTCATGCATACCTCCTCCCCTGTTACAGTTGATTTTGGTAAATACTTCAGCGGTGCCAATAAAATGATGTTGGGTGATGATGAAGCGGATTTGTTCATCTTTTTGGGAGACCCCAAAGATATACTGGATGAATATACTGACCTGACAGGTAAATCAGCCATGCCTCCATTGTGGTCATTCGGCTTCTGGATGAGCAGAATAACTTACTTCTCAGAACAGGAAGGCCGTGACATCGCTAAAAACCTCAGAAAAAATAAAATACCAAGCGATGTAATTCATTTTGATACTGGCTGGTTCGATATCGACTGGAGAAACAATTACGAATTTTCTGAAGACCGCTTTGATGACCCTGCTGATATGATGGCAGATATGAAAGAGCAGGGATTCCATGTATCCTTATGGCAACTACCGTATTTCACGCCTAAAAACACACTTTTTAATGAAATTGTTGATCAGGAATTAGCCGTGAAAGACAGAAAAGGCAATATTCCTTATGAGGATGCCGTGCTGGATTTCTCTAATCCTGAGACGGTTGGCTGGTACCAGTCCAAATTAAAGAACTTATTTGACCAGGGTGTGAGCGTTTTCAAAGTAGATTTCGGTGAAGCAGCTCCATTCACAGGCCTTTATAAATCAGGCAGAACCGGTTTTTACGAGCACAATTTATATCCGCTTCGCTACAACAAAGCGGTAGCTGAAATCACACAAAAAGAAAAAGGTTACAGCTTAATTTGGGCAAGAAGTACCTGGGCTGGTAGCCAACGCTATCCGCTACACTGGGGAGGCGATGCTGCCACCACTAATTCAGCCATGTCAGCCACTTTAAGAGGCGGGCTTTCACTGGGACTAAGTGGATTTTCCTTCTGGAGCCATGATGTAGGTGGTTTCGTTACCAAATCACCGGAAGATTTATACAGAAGATGGACTCCTTTTGGAATGCTTACTTCGCACGTAAGAAGCCACGGTGAGCCACCAACCGAGCCCTGGGAATACAGCGCCAGTTTTCTGAAGGATTTCAGAAATGCTGACAATATGCGCTATGAATTAATGCCTTACATCTACGCGCAGGCAAAGGAAAGTTCAGAAAAAGGCCTACCCATGATGAGGGCTCTGTTTGTAGAGTTTCCTGATGATCCGGGTGCGTGGTTAATTGATAATGAGTACCTATTTGGCGAAAGCATGCTGGTAGCTCCTCTTTTTGAGGAAGTGAAGGAAAGAGATGTGTATTTACCGGAAGGCACCTGGATTGACTACCAAACGAAAAAAGTATATCAGGGCGGCTGGCACAAAATTAAAGCAGGTGATATCCCAATCATTGTGCTGGTAAGAAACGGAACTGTTATTCCTCATATCAAATTAGCGCAATCCACACAAGCTATGGATTGGAGCAATATTCAGCTGAAAGTATATGCAGATACAAAAACTAACACTGCTACAGGAGATCTTTTTCTTCCGGAAGGCAAGCAATTAGAGAACATCACTGTCACCCGAAAAGACAAAGGATTTGAAATCAAAGAAAATCCGCTTGAAGGTAAAGTGAAATTTAAAACAGAATGGGTTCAATAGTTTAAATCGGTTGGAGCCTCGGGTGCTCTTAGGATGCACCTGAGGTTTTTTGAAGTTGAAATTTTAGAAAAATAATGAGTAAATTAATAAATAAAGCATTTTTAGCCTTAGTGCTATTAGTAAGCATAGCTGCCTGTAAACCTAAAGTAGCAGCCGAACAGAGCTATGAGTTCTCTTCTCCCGAAGGTGTTAACAGTATCACCTTCAGCATGCAAAATAATCGTCCGCAGTACGCTGTAAACCATGGAGGAAAGGAAGTTATCCTGCCTTCTGAAATGGGATTTGTTTTTAAAGGAAATGATACGCTACAGCAAAACTTTGAAGTGTTGAATGTAGAGGAATCATCATTTGATGAAACATGGAAACAGGTTTGGGGTGAAAAGCATGAAATCAGGAATAACTACAGTCAGCTAGTGGTTCATTTGCAGGAAAAAACAGCTGCTAAGCGAAAGCTGGACATAGAATTTAGGGCTTTTGACGATGGAGTAGCTTTCCGTTACGTTTTTCCTGAGCAGGGCATTGAAGACAGCCTGTTTATCATGGATGAGCTTACCACCTTTCAACTAAAGGAAGATGGTAAAGCCTGGTGGATTCCAGCGTATCACGAGCAGCGCTACGAGAACCTTTTCACGGCTTCACCGGTAAGTGAATTGGACACCGTACATACACCACTAACAATTGAGCTCAACAGCGGACTCAACATCAGTTTTCATGAAGCCAACCTCACGGATTTTGCCAGCACAACGCTCGCGCATACTGAAGGTACTACTTTAAAAACTGACCTTGTACCCTGGTCAGATGGGGTTAAGGTAAAAACAGCAGGATCATTTAAAACTCCATGGCGCACTCTGCAAATAGGAGAAGAGCCTGGTGACTTAATTACTTCCTATTTGATTCTTAACCTAAATGAACCTAATCAAATAGAAGATACATCCTGGATAAAAACATTTAAGTACACAGGAATTTGGTGGGGCATGCATATTGGCAAATTCTCTTTTTGGGAAGGGCCTAAACAGGGAGCCACCACTAAAAATGCCAAAGAGCATATTGACATGAATAAAAAATTAGGCATTAATTACTTACTGATTGAAGGCTGGAACAAAGGCTGGACTCCTTCATGGTACGAGAATGCCATGCATCAATTCAGTTTTACTAAAGAGGCGGACAATTTCAATCTAAAGGAAGTAACAGACTACGCTAAGGCAAATGATGTAGAAATAGTAGGTTACCATGAAACCGGTTCTAATCTGTACAACTACCTTTCTCAAATTGATTCAGCTTTTGCGCTGTACAAGAAGCATGGAATTAATACAGTAAAAATCGGGCATGTAGGCTCTAAATTGAATATGAAGGAATGGCACCAGGGTCAGTTTGGTGTAAACTATTTCCGTTCTATACTTAAAAAAGCTGCTGATTACGAATTAGAGGTATATTTTCATGAACCTATAAAAGATACCGGTGAAAGACGCACCTATCCTAATATGATGGCAAGAGAAGGCGCTCGCGGCCAGGAATACAATGCCTGGAGCGATGGTAATCCTCCTGCTTATACCACCACTATTCCATTCACAAGAATGTTGGCAGGACCAATGGATTTTACGCCTGGAGTATTTGATGTGGAAGTAAAGCAAGGTTATCCGGGAAGAAGAGTGCATAGTACTACTGCCAAGCAAATGGCATTGAGCGTGGTTATCTACTCCCCTATTTTAATGCTGGCTGACTTACCTGAGAATTACATAGACCAACCTGCTTTTCAATTTTTCAATGATATCCCCACAGATTGGGAAGATACAAAAGTGCTGAATGGAAAAATTGGAGAATACATCACTACAGTAAGAAAGGATTTGAATAGTGAAGACTGGTACCTGGGCAGTATTACCAATGAAGAAGCGCGTGAAATTGAGATTTCTTTGGGCTTCTTACATCCGGAAAATGAATATGAGGCACAAATTTATGCTGATGCAAACGGAACAGGCTATCAGAACAATCCTGCTGAAGTAGCAATCAGTAAGCAAAAAGTAGTTAATCATGATAAGTTAACGCTAAAACTGGGAGCCAGTGGTGGTACAGCCATAAGATTTAGAAAATTATAATTGAAGACAACTACTTAGCCAAGGCTTATACAGAACCTCGGCTAAGTAGGATTTTTAATAAACCCAAAGAAACAACAAAACATGAATAAACAAATTTTAAGTTCTATGGCAATTGCCGTCTGCACTCTCCTTTTCAGCTGTTCAGATAGCACTACCGGAATGAATTCAACTGAGGAAAGTACAGATTCTTTCACTACCTCCTCCGAATACCAGGGACGCCCCATCAATATGAATTATGAAGATAAAATTGACAGCCTCATTGCAGAAATGACATTAGAGGAAAAGACAGGTTTACTTCACGGACACAGCATGTTTACCACAAAGGCTGTGGAGCGTTTGGGAATACCTGAACTTAAAATGGCTGATGGTCCTTTGGGTGTAAGGGAGGAACTGGAAAGAGAATCATGGGCTCCTTTAGGTCTTGAGGATGACTACGCCACCTACTACCCTGCCGGTGCAGGCCTTTCAGCCACCTGGAATACTGAATTAGCCTATGTTTTCGGAAATAGTGTGGGAGAAGAAGCCAGAGCACGTAATAAAGATGTGATTCTTTCGCCTGCCATTAATATCATCAGAACACCTGTGGGAGGAAGAACTTATGAGTACTTTACTGAAGATCCCTTCTTAAATAAAAAACTGGCTGTGCCTTTTATAGTGGGGATTCAGGAAAATGATGTGGCTGCTTGTGTAAAACACTATGCTGCCAATAACCAGGAAACTAACAGGGATTTTGTTGATGTGCAAATTGATGAGCGTACACTACGCGAAATCTACCTGCCAGCCTTTAAAGATGCCGTTACAGAAGCACATGCTTACAGTATGATGGGGGCTTATAACAAATTCAGAGGAGAATATTTGTGCGAAAATGATTATATGCTTAACCAGGTACTGAGAGACGAGTGGGGTTTTAAAGGAATTGTAATCTCAGACTGGGCAGCAGTTCATACCACCGTAAACTCTCTTAAAAGTGGATTGGATGTAGAAATGGGTACTCCAAAGCCTTTTGATGAATTCTTTTTGGCTCAGCCACTTATTGATTCAGTAAAAGCGGGTAAAATTTCGGAAGAAGAGGTTGATAAGCATGTGAAGCGTGTATTACGTTTAATGTTTACGCTCAATAGTATGGGAGACACTGAAAGCCATAAAGAAGGAAGCATCAATACAGAAGCTCATTTTAAAGATGCTTATAATATTGCCTCAGAATCTATTGTGCTTCTTAAAAATGAAAAGGACTTATTACCTATCAATACACAAGAAATCAGCAGTATAGCAGTAATTGGAGCTAACGCAACCAAGAAAAATGCTTTAGGAGGATTTGGTGCCGGAGTAAAAACTAAAAGAGAGGTTACACCACTAGAGGGATTAAAAAATAGGTTACCTTCTGATATTACCATAAATTATGCTGAAGGATATCAGGAACGCTATGCCCCTAAAAAAGAAGCTAAGTTTGGAGAAGTAACACAATCCAGAACGGAGACTATTGATGAGTTAGACCCTCAATTACTGGAAGAAGCCCTTGAAGCCGTAAGAAATTCTGAACTGACTATTATTTTTGCGGGTTCCAACAGAGACTATGAAACAGAAGCTTCTGACCGTGCAGATTTATCTTTGCCTTTCGGACAGGAGGAGTTGATTCAAAAAGTACTGGAAATAAACCCAAATGCTATTGTAGTAATGATAGCAGGAGCACCTTTTGAGATAGAAAATATTAGCAAAAACACACACTCCCTTGTATGGAGCTGGTTCAATGGTTCCGAAGGTGGAAATGCTCTTGCTGATGTTTTAATAGGTGAAGTTAATCCATCAGGTAAACTGCCGTGGACTATGCCTAAAAAACTGGAAGACTCCCCTGCCCATGCCACTAATAGCTTCCCGGGTGATCAAACAGTAACTTATGATGAAGGCATTTTGGTAGGCTACAGATGGTTTGATACTAAAGATATAGCTCCTCTTTATCCGTTTGGTTACGGACTTTCCTACACTGATTTCAGTCTGTCAAATCTTACAGCTAATCAAAAGGAATATACCAAAGGTGATCTTATTCAGCTCTCTGTAGATGTTAGCAATACAGGAGCTTTTGATGGTAAAGAAGTAGTGCAGGTATACGTATCTAAGCCAAACTCCAAAGTAGAGAGAGCTGCCAAGGAACTGAAAGGTTTTGCTAAGCAAGCTGTCGCTTCAGGAAAGACAGAACAAGTTACCCTTGCTATTCCAGTAAAAGAATTGGCTTATTTTGATGCTTCAGAAATGAAGTGGAAAGTTGAGCCGGGAACCTACAAAATTCTGGTAGGTAATTCATCAAGAAATATATTACAGGAAACTGAAATTACTATTAAATAAATACTGGAATTAGAAATTTGTCCATTTAGCGTTAAACCTCGGGAAAATCAAAACTTATGGAACTACCACTAATTTAGTGGTAGTCCTGTCTTTTCATAGAATGATCGGCCTTATTCATTTTAGGGGTTTTGTAATTCTAATTAGAATGCTCATGATAAATACTACACTGTTCGATAATCAAATAATGCTTGTTAAAACCGAGCGGGCTGGTCGACAAAAAGGCGGGGAGAGCGCTGAATTGTAGCGTAGGAGTCCGCCAGCTGGCGGATTTTGATTTTTTGCATCTTTTTGATCAAGCAAAAAGATGAAGAATAAAACTTAAAATAAATATGAATATGAAATTGCCCCTATTACTTTTCGGTAGCTTACTTTTTGTTGCCACACAAAGCTGCAACGAAAAAGCCCTAAGCCAAACAGAAACCACATCAGCAGAGGTTCATTATGAAGCCAATTGGGATTCCCTGGCAAACTATGAAGAAACCGCAGAATGGTTTAAAGATGCGAAATTTGGCATTTATGCTCACTGGGGAGTGCTTTCCGTGCCTGCCTACGCCAATGACTGGTACCCACGAAACATGTATATTGTAGGTTCTGATGAATACAATCATCATGTAGCAACCTATGGCAAGCCTTCGGAATTTGGTTACCATGACTTTGTGCCCATATTTAAAGCGGAAAAGTTTGATGCGGAAGCCTGGGCTGAATTATTCCAACAATCAGGTGCTAAGTTTGCCGGCATTGTAGCGCAACATCATGATGGATGGAGCAATTGGGATAGTAAAAATAACCCGTGGAACTCAGTAGATATGGGACCAAAAAGGGATATTGTAGGAGAATTAGAAAAAGCAATCCATAGCAGAGGAATGAAGTTTGTCACTTCTTTTCATAAAGCCAGAAACTTACAGATTTTCCAAAATGACTCTTCCAAATGGCTGGACGATACATCCTACTTTCCTTATAACCCGGAAATGCCTACCTCTTCAGAAGATTCCCTGGTGAGCATTATGTATGGGAACATCTCCAAAGAGAAATTTTACCAGAACTGGCTGACTGAACTGAATGAAGTAATTAATCAGTACAGCCCAGATCTGATTTATTTTGATAGTAAGTTAAGCAAGCTACCAGATTCAATTAAAGCGCAGTTCGTGGCTGATTACTTTAATTATGCCACTAAAAAGGGAAAGCAGGTGGTAATTACCCATAAAGAAGGAGAACTACCTAAGTCTGTAAGTTTGGAGGATTTCGAAAAAGGCAGAATGAACAAAAAAACGGAAGAGTTTTGGCTAACAGATGAAACAGTTTCTATTGGAAGCTGGAGTTATACCAATGACCTTGGCCTTAAAACAGCGAATGAAATTATTGATGTGCTGGCTGATATAGTGAGCAAAAATGGCGCACTCATGCTCAATGTTTCACCTATGGCCAATGGGGTTATCCCGGAAAACCAGCAGGCAATTTTAGGTGAAATTGGCGATTGGCTGAAGGTAAACGGAGAAGCTATTTATGGCACCCGCACCTGGGAAGTTTTTGGTGAAGGCCCTACCAAACAGGAGAAATCAGGCATGTTTTTAGCTCAACTGAGCTATACTGAAAAAGATATCCGCTATACTAAAAAGGGAAATGTTGTTTATGCCATTATTTTAGGCTGGCCCGGAGAGCACGAAGAAGTACAACTTAGTGCTCTTTCTTCAGAAAAAATGGCTTCTCTATCTCAGAAAGTGGAGGGTATTTCCATATTAGGTTCAGAGGAAGCGATAGAGTTTAAAAGTACTCAATCCGGCTTGTCTGTAATGATGCCATCTCAAAAAGTGGATGATAAGGCAATAGTATTAAAGATAAAGCTAGGTGATAAAATTTTTTGAAATGATTCTTTAAGTTCTGGAAGTATTTGCTCCATCAGAATTTGGAAGTCATTTTTGTGGAATAGGAATTCGTTCGGCTTTTATCTTTTGCTCGAAAAATACTTTAGCTTTATTTTCAAAATCAAAAGCATTACCAGTAGTGTAGAAAGTTGTTTTCCCATTTCTACTACATTTTTTTTCAATTTCCGGATGGTTCTTCAAATAATTTACAAGACTATCAGAAACTAATTCTCCTTGAGGTAATAGCTTTATTTGCTTAGGAACAAACTTTTTTATGACAGAAGTCAGCAATGGGTAATGGGTACAAGCAAGCACTATTACATCTATTACATTTGATTGAGATAGTAATGATTTGATATCCTTTTCTATAAAATAGTTTGAACCAACGTTATCTATTTCGTTATTTTCTACTATTGGAACCCAAAGAGGGCAGGACTGTTGAAAAACTTCTATTTGAGGGTGAAATCTGTTAATTTCAATTTTATAGGTTTCGGATAAAACTGTTCCTTCCGTAGCGAGAATTCCAACCTTATTAGTCGATGTATAATGATTAATTATTTCAGTTGTTGGTCGGACTATTCCTAATAATTTTTTGTCTTTAGGTAGGTCTTTTTGTTGAATAGTCCGTAAAGCTTTAGCTGAAGCTGTATTGCAGGCTAAAATCACGAAATTACATCCTTCGTCAAATAATTTAAAAACACATTCCTTTGTAAATTTGTATACTGTTTCAAAAGAACGAATTCCATAAGGAATACGTGCATTGTCCCCTAAATAGATGTAATCGTATTGTGGTAGTTTTTTTTGTATTTCTTTGAATACAGTTAATCCACCATATCCTGAATCAAAAATCCCAATAGGAGCATTATCAATCATAATTAAGTGTTTATTGGATTTTGTAGTTACTACTAACGACCAACTATCATCTGTAAGTTGGACTTCTCAAATTTCTATAAAAGTATCGAGTTCCAATAGCCTTTGCAAAATAGCTCAGTTAGCTTATAGACGATAGTATTTGTTTTCGGGAGTATTTCATTAGATTTTAGTTAGCCGTTTATCACTTTGTTAAGTTTCTTGTTATGACGTTTATACCTCAGTTTGTTGCTTAAAATCCACCAAATGGCTATTCCATATCCAATTGCAACAAGAATGGTTATGATATGTATTCCAAGGAAGAAGACAATGATGGCAAGGACAGCTGTCAGTACAAGTTC
The DNA here is from genome assembly GCF_014636295.1 of Marivirga lumbricoides. Lineage (GTDB taxonomy): Bacteria > Bacteroidota > Bacteroidia > Cytophagales > Cyclobacteriaceae > Marivirga > Marivirga lumbricoides. The sequence goes on from NZ_BMEC01000001.1 coordinate 197,442, forward strand.
AATGTAATAATGTTCTTTTTCTTCAAGTCTTCGTTGGATGATCTGCTTGTTCCCTCGTCCTTTTCCAATTCGTTCATTTGTCTTTTTAACGAATTGATCAACTGAGTAGAATCTATCTTGGTCTGAAAGAGAAAAACAGATTCCGAACGTGAGTTCGATATCCTCGAAAAACCGATAATATCTGCGCACACCTTTAAATGAGTTCTGTATGTTGTTTTTAGAAGCTGGTGGGTTTAGCAAGTAGTCTAAAAACCTAGATTCATCGTAATTGGCATCAGGAGTTTTCCTGTTACGTTGAAATACTTCAATTATTTGGGATTTAAGTTCTTCGGAGTTCATCTTAGATGTTTTGAGAGTCTATTCTCAATTTCTCTTCTTCTCGTGGCTTGTTAGAATGTTCGATTGGCTTCAGGTAGTAATGGAAAATGTTGTTGGACTCTTTCTTTTGAATGTCTTCAAGTGATTGATCTCTCTTTTCTAAGTTGTTAAATCTCAAAAGCATATATTCAGTTGATTCGTTTTCAAAAATCACTTGTTTACCTTCAGCATGGTCAAAGAGTATTCGCGCACTAACCTCCCCAACTTAGACCAGACTGTTCAGAGGTTAGCACAGTTCCTCTTCCAAGCCCATGTTGAAAATGTTGAAGTTCAATCACCATTCCCCGGCCTGTAATATTGAAACTATTCTTTGCTATAGCAATTGCTTTTTCAGTCATTTTTAAAGTTCAGTTGGCTGAAGTCAACCTAATAGCCCATCATTATAAAGTTCACACCCTCTTTGAATTTACCAATGAAGTCAATTTGAAAAGTTTGTTGGTACTCTGGGTGAATATATTGGTTAAGAATTAACACTTCTGGTTGAGTAAATATGAATTCATCAGCATTGTATTTATCATAGAAAGATTTGAGCACCCCTTTTCGCTGATAAGAAAGTTCTTCATACCAATAGTCTTGTTCTTTGGTTCCGTCTTCATGCGTTCGATAGCTGAGAAATTCTTTATAGCTAGTAAGTAACCCCTGACTTTCGTCTGAGTTAAGCCAACAGAGTTCGTCTACTGGTTCCTTTACAATTTTGATAAGTGAGATATCTAAGCCCATATGATGTACTATTCTCCAAAACGGTCAGTGTAAAGTGCGTTTCAATGCATTCTTTATAGTGTTGTATTCTTTACTTTTCTATATATTTAAATTGTTTACCGTAGTATTCTGAGTGTTCAAATTCTCCAGTGATCAAAATATTTCCATCTTCGATTTTAGTTTTGATTCTTTCTAATTCGTTGAAGAAATTCGGTTCTATATCAATTAAAATCTTCCACATTTGTTCGTTAGTCATAGTATTTTCAATAGAATGAATTATTGATTTACCCTGTTCATTAAAATTACCAAGTGTGTCAATCTTACTTAGAAATAGATAACCTGAATCCATCCAATTATAGAGTAGTCTTATGGATTCTTTAAACGGCAATTCCTTGGAGCATACTTTTCTTATTAGCTGAGTTAATTCATTTTTATGAAGTTCTGAGTAGTCAATTTTATTTTCTACGATCTTCTCAACTTCTATCCGATTACTTTTATCCCTAAAGTCAAGTGATATTAGTTCTGTATACAATTCTTCTCCAAGTTCAGATTCTAACTCTTGGCATGAATAGACCCATTCCTCAAATTCATCTGATGTCAGCTTTTTGCTTACGTAATCTGATAATATTTTACTGATTTGTATATTCATTCCTCATATTGCATATAACGCACAGCTATGATGACTGGGGATTAGAAAGCACTAACCTCTCGTCTCACTCATAGTCACGCCTTGATTTAAATTTAAAACTTGTGGCGGACTTTCCAATACCCACGAAAATATCCAGACCGATAAAACCCCATTCATACATAGCAGATGTTATCACATTTTTAATCAGAATCGGTTACGCATATTATGTTTAATTCTTTCCAGTTTCTATTGACCAGAAAGTAAGTGACATCGCAAGCAACACGGGAAAACCACATATTCCAAGGTTCATAAGTCACATAATAATCATATTCTTTATATCCTTTGGGTAGATAGTCTGAAATGAAGTTTTGAACGGTTGAAACAAGTTCTCTTTCTTTTAAATTACTGCCATCAGTATACGCTCCTCCAAATGAAAGTAGAGAGCACATGTCTCCTAAAAACGGAAATAGTCCACTAACTCCTCTTATATTTTTATTAAAAATAAATTTCTCATCAAACGGCATTAAACCTTGTTCTGCAAGTAAAGTTCTTAAACTTTTATTATTAATTGTTTCCGTAAAAAAGTTCATTGCTCCTAATGTTCCACTATTAAGTTGAAGGCCATTAGTCACCTCAAACTTCATGATTTTATAGCGTTGCTCAAATTGTGTATCAAATTCAATTATGAATGGTTTAGATTTATCAGTTAGACCATTGTCAATAAGTTTGAATTCAAGTCGTTGAATTATGTCTTTGTAAACAGCCCATTGATCTTCCCTTGATAAATTGCTATTGTCCATTTTTTATTTTCAGATTTGTGATAGTCGAGTAGCCTCACATTGAGCAATTTGGCTCATGGCAGGCTCGATTATAAACCGTTAATTTTTTATGCGCTTGTTCCCCAATTATATCTTATATAATAATTTTCAGTTTCAAATAAATAATCTTCATCATTCCACTCAGATTTTAAATGAAAGGTTTTAAAGGAATTTTCGTGAATCCAATCTTGCCTAAACAATTCTGATTTTGAAATGGTTGAATTCCAATCTCCATTGATATAGATTCTGGTTAAAGGCCATTTTTTATACCCTTCAATCTTATTTTCAAAGGTAATTTGAGAATTCAATTCAAATTTACTGCTCCCAAAATGATGGTTGAGGTGTGTAATTACTTTATCTAATATTTCAGTCTTACTTTCTTTCTCAAAATAGAAATCTCCGAAACGAACAAATTCTTGGATAATTGAAATCATCAATGCTTCTTCGATGCTTTCAGTATTCTTTTTATCCATAATATAAATGAAAGTCTTTGCTTCAATTTTATCATTGTCCAAATGAAAAGAGGATATAGGAGTATCAAATGTCTTATTGAATAGCAATAAACAATTCTCAATATTCTTTATGTAGTCAATTACGTTCATTTAATGGTTTACAACGGTCTTGTATATGAGCCGATCCCGAAGGGTATGGCTTATATACTTTGTTGGCTGTTCGTGCTTAATTTTCTAATTCTTCACTATTTACGATATTTATAGTATCTCCAAACTTAGCTTTAAGTTCATCCTCGGAAATACATTCGGGGAAGGCCATTGCTAACAGGTGTTTTGGGCGTGATAGTGCCACATATATAATTCGCTGCTTTTCGCTAGGAAAGGCCTGCCCGCTGGATTCAATGTCTGAAAAGGTGATATTGTCTTTGTGCTTTTTTTCGTTGAAAAAGACCAAGATAGAATCCAGTGATTTCCCCTTGACTTGGTGAACGGTGGTAATAGGGATTCTGCTTTCTGAATATGACTTCTTAAAATGGTCCTTGAGAGGTTCATTTAATATGGCTTTATCAAATTTCCCTTTAAAGCTTCTTTCCTTTTGCTCGAAATTGACACTCTCAGTTAATTCCAGTCTTTCCTTCAGGAATGTTTGGGTTGAGGTAGTCCAATCGGAAATGGTCTGGTCAAAGCTCGGAAGGTCGTGCAGTAGATTCAACAACCGTGCATTGAATTGATTGTCTGTTTTGAGTTCTTGTTCCAATTCTTTAATGTCTGTCATTTCTTTCCCCCTACCAATGAGTACTACCACGATGGAACGGATTGCCTTAATAGCCGCCTTTATTTCATTGCCTTCAAATTTATGCTTGGCATCGATAATCCGGTAAGGAAGGTCGCTTTTCCATGGAACTTGATCGGCTGATTTGCCTAACATCTGATTTTTTAATGCATTTCCCCTGACAACGATCTGATTGTCTACCAGCCCGTTTTCCATACAACGCTGGTCAAAATGCTGCACGATGAGTGGGGAATTTGTTTCGTTGTATCGATAAATCATAACAGGTAATTTCATATCAGTTGAGCAGGCGGTGTTTATAGCGGGGTCGCCTTCCTTGCGAAGAATAGAAAAACAGTCAATGATACGCTGTGGAGATCTACGGTTGTCGGTTAAATCCAGTCCTTGCCAGTTTTCAGCATCGGCATATTTAGTAATGAAAAGGCCGGGGTCTGCATCGCGCCATTGATAGAGGCTTTGATACGGGTCACCAATGAATTCTAGATTGACTAGACCGAGTTCTACAAGTCTGTCAAACAGAGCATGTTGAACGGCTGAATTGTCTTGCGCTTCATCTACAATTATGTGCGGGAAGCGAAGCGCTAGCCAATTACCGATTTTGGGTTGGTTGCGAAGCAAGCTAAGCGCAATGAACGCAGAATCGCTCGTTGTTATCAGGCCAATTTGAACTTGCCATTTTTTTAGCGCGATGCAATAATTTTTGAAAACGTCTGGTGCCACCTTGTCCGCGGAAGGCTTGTAACCGTTTGACGAGAAAGTACCATCACTTTCAAACCTGATGGAAGAAGGAGGATAAGCAAAGCAAATGAGCTGATTATTTCTTGCCTTAAATTGAAACCTACCTTTCCAAGCATCATTAAGAAAACCAGGTTCATCAAGGATTTTAGGCCGCTTGGCATTTTTTACAAAGAGATAGTAGTATGGCAGAGTAATGTAATGATTGATAAAGCTGTCTATGGTAGAAACCTTGTGTGGAAAGCCTAAATAATCCCCACTCAATTCGGTGTATTTATTGCTTATCTCGTCTTTTGCTGTATTGGTGAATGATAAACAGGCAATGCCGCTGAAGCGGCTAAGAGTTGTTTTGTATTCGTCCTGTAGCAGCATGAGCTTTCTTGCTATGGCAGTGGTTTTTCCACTTCCAGGGCAAGCATTCAGAACAATTTTGCTTCGTGCATCCAGATAGGCTTGGCGTTGTGGATTAATCTCAAATTCCATTGCCTTACTTTAACTGAGATAATGCTGTCTTTATATACTGCGGAATAACAAAGTTCTGCCGCGCATTTTCGAGGTTTTCGAGAATATGAAGGGCAAAATCCTGAGCGAAAACGGCCTTTCCGGGCATAGCTTTCCAAAGCAAAATGGACGTTCTCCGGTGTTCATCATCACTCATTTGGTCATTCTCAAATGTAGCTGTGTAGGTCTTAATCGGCTCCGTTTTGCTTGAATCCAAGACTGCGAGATATGAGAACAGAAAGTTATCTGTCAGCTTAGTTCTATCCTTTGGAACATTAGCCAGAGCAAGTTCATATTCCAATGTTTTAAACGCAGTGTTTACGCTTATCTTGGCATTTCCATTAGCTACGGACTGAAGGTTTGCAACCCTTGTGTTAACATTACCGTCTTGGATTTTGGTGTCTAGCTCGGTGAGTTTTGCATAGTTGTTTTCAAGTAACCTTTTAAAGCTGTACTCCTTGGTCTTTGAATCTGTAAACTGGTCTTCGTCTGTTAGGATTGCAATAGTTTTGTCAATTTGTTTTGAAGGGTCTGTAGAATTAAAGAGGTACAGGAAAGGGTAAAAGGAAGTGCCTCGGACATTCACCAATTCTATTCTGTAATCTTCTAGACGGTAGTCTTCGATTTGTGTAAAGGCAGAAATAAGCAGTTCTTCTGATATTCCTTCTAGAAAAAGTCCAGACTTGGCAAACAGCAGTTGAGACTTGGTTACATCGATGTACCGTTCCAGTTTCTTTCGCCTAATCTCAAAATCGGGTTTTGTTAGGGGGGTGTTCTTTGAGGTGTCTTCAACAATACTCTCGGCCTCCCGATCATTAAATAGGTTTCCAAGTCTGTACGCTTTGGTTTTCTCTAGTAGTATGAGGTTTTTAAGTGGCACCTTGGACGTGAGCGTTGGGGAATGTGAGGTAATAAATAGTTGACTATTATCTGATTCATTTGCTTTCTCTAAAAAGTTGTAAAGGCTAAGTTGGAGTTGTGGATGCAGGTGCGCTTCTGGCTCTTCAATCAGCAACGCAAAATGTGGTGTGCTATCATCTGCAATTTGTTCTTTTATGTCGCCAAGCACAGTGGCAATATAAATAAGGTTGTTGTAGCCAAGACTGTTTTGCCACAGATAGAAGCCTTCATCTTTAAGTGTGTCCCGGTTATGTGGCAAGAAGGGCTTAATGGCATTGACGATGTATTCAGTTTTAGATTGTTCAATCTGTAGTCCTATTTTGTTGTCTTCAAATGCCTTGAATATTCCTTTCAGATTACTGTTAACACCCTCGCGTGTGTCTTTTACTTCTTCCCGCTCCAACAGTTCATCGTTGGCTCTTTTCATTATTTGCTCGATATCTGCTCCGCTGTCCTTTCGGTCCACAAAGCGTTTTATTACTCTTCCAAGAATATTACCTCTTGTGTTAAGTAAGTCTTTGGTGCTGTCCCTAAGAGCTCCCAGATAATAGTGCTGGAACAATTCAAAGGTTTTGTAATCTGCTCTCTGCCCCTCAACATCACCAGTGCTATAGGTGAAATGCGGATATTTCCCATTCCTGTTCTCATATTGAAGCGTAATCTTAGCATAGTCATTTTCATTGTTATCTGGATCAATGACCATGTATTCATAAAAGGCGCCCTTTTGAGAATTAGTAAGCCCTTTAAAATGGTAGGTGATTGTTATCTGCGTTGAAGTTTCAATTTTAATTTGGTTTCCTGCTTTTGTGCTCTTTTCGTGAAAGTCATTAAGAGAAACGGAAATATCGCGAAGGGGCTCACCTAAGTTGTAAAGTAGGCGAATAGCATCAATTACAGCAGATTTATTGCACCCATTTTCACCGATTATGATATTAATGTTAGGGTCGAAATCGACTTCGAGATATTCAATACCACGATAATTCTTAATGCTCAAATAGGATAAGTACATTCTTCAAGGTTTTTCTGCATGACAGCTAACAATTCGCTAAATACACCTGAAGGTGCATATATTTACTTTATATTTTTCTTAACCGACAACAAACGCTTGTAAACGCTTACAAACATTTACACACTGTTTTCTGTCGGTTATCTTAAAGTTATGAACATAGCTTCTTCTTTCTTTAAATGCAAATATTTCACCGAATAGCACAGCAAAATACCTAGAAGTAGGGAGTGGGTTTAATCATTTAATGAAAGAATAAGGGTTTTCTTCAGAAGTATAAATGGAGCACTAGCAACCAACAATGCCAATAGTGTTTTAAATTAAATTGTAAGCTTCCCCTTTCTTGGACAATCCAAAAGTAGACTTCTTCATTGATAACTACTATTATTAAAGGTGTTAATTGTGGGTAACTCGCCAGAGTTATCCACTGTTAACGCCTAGTCCAGCTGGGCATACTCAGTTGGCGTGCAATCTTTCAGGCTATCATGTGGCCTGAAGTTATTATAATCTTCCATCCATTCAGTAGTAAATTGCCGTACTTCGTTAAGATCAAGGAATAAATACCTGTCCAGGATTTCATCTCTGTAAGTTTTGTTAAACCTTTCAACATACCCATTTTGCATAGGCCTGCCGGGCTGTATAAACTGAAGGGTTATCCCTTTTGATTCGCACCAGTCCGCCAACCTTTGAGCTATAAATTCCGGTCCATTGTCCACTCTGATCCCTTCAGGCAAGCCTCTCCAGTCCTGAAGCTCTTCAAGAACGCGTATGACCCTCTGAGAGGGTAGACCTGTAGCAATTTCTATATGCAATATTTCTCGGTTAAAATCATCTACAATATTGAGTGTCCTAAACCTTCTGCCAGAGCCAAGACTATCACTCATAAAATCCATAGACCATCCTTTATTAATCCCCTCCGGCACGACCAAAGGTTGTTTCACTCTTGCTGGTAGTCTCTTCTTGCTTTTGCTTCTCATGCTCAGATTTAAAAGCCTGTAAATTCTGTAAATCCTTTTGTGATTCCATGGATAGCCTGTTTTCCTAAGCCGTTTATACAGCTTCCAAAAACCATAGCCTGCATGTTTTTCTGCCAAAGCAGAAAGGGTATCGATAAGTTCAATGTCATCTTTCTTGTTCTTATAGTAATAGTTGGAACGACTAAAGTTTACTAAAAGGCAGGCCCTGCTGATGCTCACGGGGTATTCTTTCAGAATATAAGCTACCCCTTGGCTCTTCTCAGCAGGGGCTAAAACTTTTTTTCAATGACATCTTTAAGGATTTTGTTGTCCAGGGCCAGGTCAGCATACATCTGCTTCAGTTTTCGGTTTTCTTCCTCAAGTTCCTTTAAGCGCTTTAGCTCCTTTACCTCCATGCCCCCATATTGCTTCTTCCAATTGTAGAAGGTGGATCTGTGAACTCCTAGCTCACGGCATAAATCGTTGACATCCCTGCCAGCTTCATGAGATTTTAGAGCCTTAATAATTTGGCTCTCGGTGAATTTTGTCTTTTTCATACAGTTTAAATTTACAAATTTTGTCTATTTTTAAACTGTCCGATTTGTGGGGAAGCTTACAAAATATCTTCAATTCATGGAACAAACCTACTATTTAGGATTGGCTTTCTTTTGGCTTTTCGTAGCAGCTTTTGTTGTAGGTAGTTTATCGTTCTATTCCCCGTTCTTATGCTTGTCGGCATACTTACGATATAATTCTCGCATAAAGCCATCAGGATAATTTGAGAATTCCCTGTCAAGTTTAGCCATTTTTTCTTCTGATACCTCATTAGAACTATCATAAAACCAGCTTCCGTCTATAGGCAAGAGTTGTACAGCCTGATTTATTATTTCAGAGGATTTGATCGCTCCAATTGCCATTAATGATACAATAACCCGTTCCTTATATTGAGGAAACCATTCTTGTAAAAATGTTAAAATGGAGTCAGCCTGTCCTGCGTTTTCAAGGTGCATACATAGGAATAAATCTAGTTCTACAGTATTGAGTGAGTTAGGGTCTCTTTCATAGCGTCTAACTAGAATTTCGTATAAAGCTATGGAAAAATCTGAATTATTCTTTAGCATAAAGAGACCTTGAAAGTCTTCTTCCAAAACAATTTTGTCTCGTTTCATGAGTTCGTTCTTCATTTCTTCAGTCATCCATGAAAGTCCACTGTATGGGTCTTTATCCATTTGCTTCTGTTTTATAATGATATTTCAGGTTGCGACAATTACATACAACGGCCTGTGTATGGTGTTGTAGAATCACGAAGGGTGCTATGCACTATACACCATGTTAGCTACCGTATTTTTCTAATTTTATTTTCAATTCATTTCCTGAAATAGAAGTCATCTTAATGTCTTCAATTTCATTCTCGCCAATCAAAATTTCTTTTTCTCCAAATTGTAAATCAGTTTCACTTAACCCAATAGCTATAATCGTTGCTTTTTCTCCTTTCGGTAGTTTATTATACCCATCTTCATTTTTTGTAAACCAATATTCATTAGCTGAATGTTCTGTACCGCTCAGGATGACCTTTCTTCCATTAAAAATCAGATTAATCAGTGGGGATTTTTGGTTGGTTTTGGCAATTAGTTTTACTGGAATTGCTTTTGGGTCTTCATAGAAGAAGTCAACATTTACCCATCCAAATTTAATTGCGTCATAGGAAATCATAGCTGAATTTAAGCTTTCAAGCTTTGTGGTATCTATCAACTTTGTTGTGTCAATCTTAGTTAGTTTTTGTGAGGCAAACATTTTATAAAGTTGAATAGTCCATTGACCATGTTCTTTAGCTCTTTTTAGAATAGATTCATGAGCATCTTTTTGTGCCTGGGTTCTTGGCCCTCCATTAGGTCCTGGCGGTATATTATTCAAGTGATAATTAACTCGGTCAGTTGAATCTTTAATAAAATAGTCAACAACCATTTCATCGATCTCCCAAAGGTTTTTATCTAGGTTTTCTATGTAAATATTAACTACTTCTTCCCAACATGTTGAATAGTATCTGTCGGCAAACTCTTTTGTAGCCAGAATAGTGTTTTCAAAATCAGTTATATTACCGTAGTAATTGTAATACTTGTTTTTGATTGTATCAGTTGTTATTCCATAATGACTTGAACATTCGGTCAGGAATTGGTTCTTGGTAAGAAACTTTATCGGGTAGGGTATTAACGATTTTGCAGGTTCTTCTTTTTGCTTCCAATTTATTAGCCCCCCTTTATCACGTACACCAAGAAAAATGTCAGGATCATTGTTTAAGTCCTCTTGTGGAATTTGAATTCTTATTGAAGCATTGTCTGCTATTTTCAACTCATTACTATGCTCATCTTTAGCTGAGAAGTATATCATTCCTTTACTTTCAAGAATTTGGTCATTGTGAATTGTTTGAAGATTAGAAGTAATGAAATCCTGAATTGAAAAATTCTCTTTCAATTGAATTGTTATTTCTCCATTCAGCCTATTTCCATTTGGATGAGTTATTGAGTTTTCAGGAATTATAAGAATTGTTCCCTTGTCTCCAACTATAGTGTTTGATTTAGAATTGTCAATTTTAAATTCTTGATTTGCCCCTGAAATAAGTCGTAAAGAGTCAATTAGCTGCATGGGAATCTCTCCATATTCTTGATTAATTATCACATCAGTTTGGGATGTTTCTTTACACCCAAATAGGAAAAATATGATTAGAATTGGAAATACTAATTTATTCATCTATTGTTTCTTTTATAGTAGCTAACACCCGAATATAGTAACCAAAGTTGTTATATCCGCATTATATTTGTTAACCGACAACAAACGCTTGTAAACGCTTACTAACATTTACACACTGCTTTCTGTCGGTTATCCTATTCAAAGCTATGAACATAGCTTCTTCGTTCTTTAAATGCAAATATTTCATCGAATAGCACATAAAAAGACCAATAAGTAGGTAGTGGTTTTAATCATTTAATGAAAGAATAAGGGTTTTTCTTCAGAAGTATAAATGGAGTATTAGCAACCAACAATGACAGTAGTGTTTTGAATTAAAATATCGTAAATTGAGAGAACAAACCTAATACTTATGGTTAGTTGGCTTTCTTATGGCTTTTCACAGCACATATTGTTATGTGGCTTAATTTGGCTCAGATCCAGCTTTCGGGTTATAGAAGCCTTCGTTTCCAATTGCTTTCGCTATTGCTTCATTTACTGAGTTGGAGTCAGTAGCTATGTCGGAATAGTGTAATGCTAGTTGAATCTTCATTACATCCTTGAGCAATGGATGTTCAATATTGTCTGTCATTCTTCTAGCCTCAGCCTGTTTTCGATCTGTTCTCAGCTTGTTGAAGAATTCTTCCATTTCTTTTTGAGCTTTATTGGATCTTGTGAAAAACAAGGCAGAAACAGCCTCAATAACCGCACTGGATATAAATGAAGCAATTGACTGAGCAGATGCCAAATCTTGGTTGGCAAATATTACAAATACGATAATAGAAAACCCGAGAGATGCGAATATTATACTAAACCAAAAGCTGACTTTGGTTTGATATAGAATTTGTGTGTAGTACTTCGCTAGTTGCTCTATTTCAAAAGGCAGATCATTTTTTGAGTCGGAACGAAGAGATTTAATCAAGTCGTCATAATCACGCTTAGTTGTTCCGTCTCCTTCAATTACGAAGTTTCCAAATTTGAATTTACGAACTTGACCAAACCGAATTAATCCCAGCGCGGAGAATAATACCGCTACTATTGGGAGTATTAAGGAAAGAGTCTCGATTAATGTCTTAGTCAGTGATTCCATTGGCTATTCTGATATGCCACATAACGTCCAACTAAAATGAGTAAGCGCCCCAGTTGTTAGAAGCACTGAGGTTATAAGTTTGAATTGTAATATCATAGGGCTAAGTTCGCATATTCATTTTAGTGTTTGTTGTGATTTCGTGTTTTTTATAATTTCTCTAAATTCTTCACTGTTATGTGGTGGAGTATCTTCATAGGTAATATATCCTTCATCACTTCCACATAATTCTCTTATTTCTTTAAATATTTTATCCTCAATTTCTGTATTAGGATGTTTTGTTTCACAATAAATTCCCATGATAATATGAGAATCATCTGTGAAGAAAAGTTCAGCCCCTCTCAAATCTGATTTCGTTGGATTAGCCCAATAAAGATTGTGTTTTACAGATTTATTCTCAACAAGAAATTTAACAGCTTCTTTTGCGGTCTCAAAAACTTCAACTGGATTTTCAGCATATTGAGGAACTTCATATTCATCAGCGCTTTCTCTTCTATCTGGCACAAAATAGTTAAGAAATTCTTCTACAAATGATTCTGTTCTCTTGTCTGTCAAAACATAGCAATCCGCAAAATAACCTTGGTATTCGTCCATTATTAATACTTTATTTGCCTAAGAAACTCAACTCCACCTATTCGCCCGTCTTTCAATATGTCAAGAACTATAGTTCCTTCAGTTGCATGCTCTAAAACTATGTTTTCCAAAAATTGCCATTCGGAACCTTGCTGATTTGGTCGTTCTCCAGATACTAAGCGAAGGTATGGTCGCCTAATCCATTGTCTTATTTCAGACGCTCTCAATTGCTCGATTAAGTCAGTTCTGTTTGGTTCTTGTTCCTTTATCAAGTCTATTATCCATTCTATTTCGAAGTAGGAATTTTTCATCTTGCCAGCATGAAGTACAACAATTCGCTAAATACACCTGAAGGTGCATTTATTTACTTTATATGTTTCCTAACCGACAACAAACGCTTGTAAACGCTTACAAACATTTACACACTGCTTTCTTTCGGTTATCTTATGCCATGCTATGACCATAGCTTCTTCTTTCCTTAAATGCAAATATTTCACCGAATAGCACAGCATAACACCTATAAGTAGCTTGTGGGTTTAATCATTTAATGAAAGAATAAGGGTTTCTTCAGACGTATAAATAGAGCACTAGCAACCAACAATAACAGTAGTGTTTTAAATTAAATATCGTAAATTCATAGAACAAACTTACCATTTATGGTTAGCTGGCTTTCTTATGGCTTTTCATAGCACAGAATGTTAGCAGTTTTCTTTATCATTATTCTAACAAATCTTATTTTCCTATTGCTGATTAGCCATAATAAGAGAATGAATTGTTAGTATAATTTGAATGACCTACTTATTTAACTTTACAGTCTCATTTTAAATGAAAATCTCATTTTTAAATCTTATAAGTCTGTTGCAATCATCAGAAATTATCAAATATTATTGTTTGTTCAAAACTGCTATTTCAACTTCACTCCAATGACATTCGCAAACAGCACTTTGTTTTATAATCTTTGTTTTGTCAATGTTTTGTTTGCCGATAGGGAAACCCGTCATTTCTATTTTGGTGTATGTTTCTCTGAAATGAGGATCTCGAATATATTGTTCAGTTATTCGTCCACCAAAATTTTTGTAATGACTTATTAATTCAGTTATTGGAGGGCATAAAAACTCAGGTTCTAAAAGTTTTGATTCCTGAACATCGCTTTTATTTGCCTCGAGACATACCCTCTTGATCAACCTAAGACTATTATCTACCTCCTCGTTTACAATGTATGGCGCTGTAGGAAGATCATCTGCTATTGCAGTTAATTTAAGTCTTTCAGATTGTAAATTTGATTCTGTAATAAGATTAATTCTACTATAAATTGAGCCAGTTAAATACTCAAGATCAATCTTTTTAGACTTATAGTCTGCGATTAGTTCAATGATTTCTGATAATTCTTTGGACATTTTATATTCCGGCTAATGTTTCTAAAACTTTTGAAAATCAATATTTTGAATTTAATTCCTCTACAATCTTTGGTTCTCAGTTAGCTTGTGGAGTCAATGACTTGGCTATAGGAGGAATTACTGCTAACGGTTTTGGGGCTTTGCGTACGGGCGGGTTTCGGAGCGCAAAGTTTCAATTTATTACTAAAGTTCAATAGTAGCATAAAGATTCAAGTTTGCACATCAGCCCGCCTGACGCAAAACCCGTGTTATGCGGTCGTTTTTCTATTCTTTCAATTCGTCTTTGCTCCATTCTAGTCCATTAAATATTTGGTCGTGACTGATTAACCATTCAGCTTTTTCTTCGTCAAGGAATTCTATCTGTCTGTCTGAAACTACTTTGTCAAAAACAGATTTGTTTACTTCATAACTATGAACTTTATCAGAATAAACAACCTTGGTTTTAAAACCTAGACTTGTCTCAATAAGTAATAGTCCACCAATATATTCGTCTTGAAAGTCAAATGGTAGAAATATTTCTGTCCCTTTTTCTGCCTGACCAATTCTACTATTCCAATAGTCAATAAGTTTAGTTGTCGCATAGTTTAAAAATTGTCCGTCCTTAACATTATTATTTTTTAATTCTTCGTCACTGATTTCTAAAAAGTCGAGCAAATAGTAACTGTCGCCAGTTTTTGTATATATCGGAAGGTTGTCAATTTTCAAGAAAATGTCATCGTGTCCGCTACCTAATTTGTCAACTATTATTCTTATCATAATTCTGTCGGTCGTGTCGTTTTAAAATGCCGCATAACAATTAAGTATATGTACCTCTAAATGTACATACCTATTTAATATTTTTCCTAACCGACAACAAACGCTTGTAAACGCTTACAAACATTTACAAATGGTTATTGAGCGGTTACTGTATTCAAAGCTATGAACATAGCTTCTTGTTTCTTTAAATGCAAATATTTCACCGAATAGCACAGCAAAATACCTAGAAGTAGGTAGTGGTTTTGGTGAAAAAGAAAGGAGAAAGCGAGGGAAGGCAAAAGTGTGCAGCAGTTGTTTCATTGAAAAGAGAATGCCTACTATCTGTATAACAAGGTTTTACTTTCTCAACTGATGCCATTTCTATATTGCTCTAAAACATACCTTTAGTCGCCTCTAGCGCCATAGGCATCCCTTTGGGAGGGACAGCCTCACAGATGTAAATCAGCAGAAAACCTAATCAGCTTTAGCTCTATTTTCTAATGCAGACTCCTTCTTTTTTTGAAGGTGATCCGTTTTCAATCTATTCAAAGGGAATTTTAGATCTACTTATTTACATCCCACTCACTTCTGTCAATTTTTGTAGTGTCAATATGCTCTACCCTATTCCAAAGCTCCAGAAATGGTGTGAGTTTTACAGTTCTTTCCCCAGCATATCCAAATACTCCTATATTCCATAATTGTT
The DNA here is from genome assembly GCF_014636295.1 of Marivirga lumbricoides. Lineage (GTDB taxonomy): Bacteria > Bacteroidota > Bacteroidia > Cytophagales > Cyclobacteriaceae > Marivirga > Marivirga lumbricoides. Next base: position 212,521 of record NZ_BMEC01000001.1, read on the forward strand.
GACTGATTGTTACTTCAGGACTCCTTTTATGACGATAAATAATTGCTTTGTTTACCCACGCACCATAGCTAAAAGAATACATTAATAGAATGCTCCAAAAGAACATCCCAATTGCGGCAACAATTGTTAAAATACCTATTCCTATATTTACCAACCTCCTTCTTCTTTTCTTGATTGTCCATAAAAGAGTGAGTAAAATTACAATAGGAAGTCCCTGTAGGAAAATATCATAAAAAAGGTGTTTATGATGCCCTTCAGCAAATTCTATTGATATGGATTGGCCAATAGTTGTTGCATATAGGGCAATTGCAAAAAACAGTAAAGTCGTCCACTTCAATAATTGCCGAGCTCTTTTCATCTTTTATTCCAATATTATAAAACAACTTTCATTCTAAAATTCAATTGACTGAAAGCTAAGGCTCTTTGTCGAGCAATCGTAATTTTAGTTGGTACCTTTTTACCATTCTGGGTTTCCTATACCCAGCAAACTTTCCAACAAGTTAATCACGCTATATTTTACTACTTATCCAAGCAGTTTGGTGAGCGTCATTTTCTTATGGCCATATCTTGATTAGCATGACATTTTTGAGAAGATTTCTAGTGGTTAAGAAATGAGGTCAAATGCTTTTATCAAGGAAGCATTCACCAATTAGTCATTCAATTTAATTCGTGCCAGTCGTGAAGCAACAATACTGATGAAGAATATTTGAAAAGCATGAAAAAGCATTAAAGGCAATAAAACCAAACCCATGGAGTAAGATGGAGGAAATAAAAATTTTGAAAAGACAGTACCATGCACAAGCGATTTTTTAGTGCCGCAGAATTGTGCTGTGATCATATCCTGCTTATTAAATTGTAGTTTTAAGGCAACCCACCTGATTAAATAATACATTATAAAGAAGAGTGCAGCTACTGCAAAAATTATCAAGAGTAAATCTCCGAGGTTCACTGAACTAAAAACTTTATCTTTGAATGACTCAGCAAAACTTTTGTAAATAATCAATAAAATCACTGATTTATCAAAGATGGTTAGCTGTTTTTGATATTTTACTGCGTATTTTCCTAAATATTTCTGTAAAAGCATTCCTAAAATAACAGGAATAAGAATCTCTGTAACAAGCTTAAGGTAGGTATTGCCTAAATTAAAATCATTTGTTTCCTGAACCAGGAATAAGCCCATCCACAGTGGGGTAATTACTATTCCTATAAGTCCGGATATAGTAGCATTAAAAATGGCAGCCGGCACATTTCCTTTTGCCATAGAGACCATCACTACCGAGGATGAAACCGTAGAAGGCAATGCCGCCAAAAAGAAGAAAGACAGCCATAAAGGCTGTCCGTCAGGGGTATTCATTATTGGATAAAAAAGTAAAACTATCAGAGGGAATATCAAAAAAGTAGAAAGCTGCACCAAAACATGCAACTTCCAGTTCTTCAAGCCATTCCTCAGTTTTTCCGGACTTAGTTTTAGACCGTAAAAAAAGAAGATGAAGGAAATACCGATGCTTCCGATAGTATCGAGAGGCACTGGGCTCTCCTCACACACAAAAAAAGGAACAAAATAAGCAAAGGCAACTACAGCAATAATTGCCAAAATAAATTTATCAATTTTAGGCTTCATTCTTATTAGAAGATTTTCTGTAAGCCAGATAATATACCTGTGGTAACACAGTAAGTGAAAGAATCATACAGATAAGTAATCCACCTACAATCATTATAGCCAGCGGTTTTTGTATTTCTGAACCCATTCCATTGGATAATGCAGCAGGTAATAAGCCCATAGCACCCATAAAAGCAATCATTAAGATAGGTCTTATACGGCTATACACCGCTTTAGATATGGCCTCTTTCAAAGGGATTCTATCATTAAGGTTTTGTCTGATGTTGCCAATTAACACAATACCATCGATAGTTGCCACACCAAAAAGAATAATAAATCCTATTCCGGCAGAAATTCCAAAAGTGGTGCCCGTAATCCACAAAGAAAGATACCCCCCAATGAAGGCAAAAGGCAGTACCATAAAGGATACCAGTGTGTCCTTCATGTTCCCTTCAAAGTTCATCCACAGCAGAAACATAATCAAGAGTAAAGAAACGGGAACAATAGTGGCCAACTGTTTTGTAGCACGTTCCTTCGATTCAAATTCCCCTGCCCATTCCATTTTAGAGGAGGATGGTAGCTCAACGGCTTCCTCCACTTTATTTTTAGCTTCTGCAATAGTACTTCCTAAATCCCGGCCCACTATGCTAAAACCAATTGCTATATAACGGCTCCCCCCTTCTCTGTAAATAAAAGTAGGTCCTGTTATAAAATTGATATCTGCTATCTCCCTCAAAGGAATCTTATTGCCATTCATTGTGGGAATCAGTATTTCCCCGATTTTATTTTCGCTGTCTCTATATTCCTTCTGGAACCTAAGGCGCACGTCAAACATTCTTTCATTCTCATAAAAAGTAGTGGCGGCAGTTCCACCTATAGCCATTTCAACCACTGCCTGAGCATCAGCCATTGCCACCCCATATTTACCCATCCTTTTTTCATTCAGCTTAATCCGCAATTCCGGAAGCCCAATATTGCGATAAACATTCAGATCTTCAATTCCTTCTATACCTTGCAGGCTATTGGCTACCTGGTCTGCATAGCCTTCAAGCTCGTGCAGGTCATCCCCAAATATTTTAATTACCAGCGAGCTTTTTACGCCCGCTACATATTCCTCCACATTATCCTGTATCGGTTGGCTGAAACCAAATACTATTCCGGGGTATGTTTGCAGTTCCTCCCTCATTTCCTCTATTAATGTACCCTTACTGATAGCTCGCTTCCATTCATCTTCAGGGTGTAGCTCTATATGAAATTCTATATTAAAGAAGCCTGTAGGGTCAGTTCCATCATTGGGCCTTCCCACCTGGTTTAATACAAATTTCACTTCTTCAAATTGGCGTAACTTGTGTTTCATCTCCTTTGCCAATCGCTTCGATTCCTCAATATTTACACTATTGGGAAGTGTAGCCCTTACGTAAACGGCCCCTTCATTCAATTTAGGCAAAAACTCAGTACCATGGTTCATAAAACCTACTACTGATAGCAAAAGTAGTACGGTAAAAGAAATAATTGTTGCTTTTCTGTGCTTTGAGGTAAACTGATAAAAATTAAACAGCCCGTTTCTAAAAGTACGGGTGATTAAATTCTCTCGCTCCACAATGTTTTTAGTTAACAGCATCTTGCACATTGCAGGCACATAAGTTAAGCTTAATATAAGGGAACCTACCAGGGCAAAACCTAAGGTGTAAGCAAGGGGAGTAAACATTTTACCTTCCACTTTCTGGAACGAAAAAATGGGCATTAATGCTACTATGAGTATTAAGAGGGCGAAAAATATGTAGGAAGCCACACTACCGGCACTTTTTTTTATAATGCCTGACTTATGGATTTTATTAAACCTTTCCATGCCTAATTCATGTGCTTTTCTTTCCAGGCCAACAAATACTACTTCACAAATTACCAGAGAGCCTTCCAGCAACAAACCAAAATCCAGGGAACCCATTGAAATAAGGTTGGCCGGCATATCCATTATTCGCAGCATTACAATGGCAAATAGAAATGCCAGCGGAATTACAGAAGCCACTATTAATGTTAATCGCCAGTTATAAAGGAAAATAAATACGATAAGAGAGACCAAAACAATTCCCTCCACCAGGTTTTTAGTAACAGTATTAACCGTTACATCTACCAATTCAGTTCTGTCTATAAAAGGTTCAATTTTAACATCCCTGGGCAAAACCCTTTCATTTAAGTCTGCTATCTTTTCCTTTAGCCTAACTATTACGTCTCCGGGGTTCTCCCCTCTCAACATAATAACTATTCCTTCCACCAGGTCATCTTCATCCTGTAAGCCTACTATGCCCAACCTGGGCTTGGCAGAAACTTTCACTTCTGCCACTTGCTTTACCAAAATGGGTGTAGTACCTCTGGTTTCTATCAGGATATTCTCAATGTCTTCAATACTTTCCAGCAAACCCACGCCACGCACCACATAGGCCTGGCTTCCTTTTTCTATTACATCTCCCCCCACATTGATATTGCTTTTTGAAACAGCTTCAAATACTTCCAGCGGTGACAAATCATAATTCGCTAATTCGGTGGGGTTGATTTTAATCTCGTAAATTTTTTCTTCTCCCCCAAAGCTCACTACATCTGCCACACCTGCAACTTCCAGTAATTCCCGTTCAATTACCCAATCGTGAATGGAAGTTAGCTCCTTAATCGGTTTGTTACTTTTCAGCACATATCGAAAAATTTCTCCTGTGGCCCCATAAGGCGGGTCAATTCCTGCGTCTGCCCCATCTGGCAAATCCACACCCTGCAACCTGTTGGCAGCATACTGTTGCGCGTAAAAGTCGTCTACATCATCTTCAAAGGTTACTGTTACTACTGACAGTCCGAAAAGTGAAATAGAGCGTACATTGGCTTTGCGCGGGATGGTATTTAACTGCTTCATGATAGGAAGCGTTACAAATTTCTCTACCTCCTCAGCACTTCTGCCGGGCCACTGTGTAATAATCCGCGCCCTTGTATTGGTAACATCAGGAAAAGCCTCAATAGGCGTGTTCATGTAACTCACAATTCCTGCAATTAATAACAAGGCAGTAAGAAAGAATATAATAATGGTATTCTTGAGGGAAAAGGCTACAATGCCCTGAACAAATTTTTGCATCTCTCTTTAGTTCTGGAAGTTTTTAAGTTGCTCATAAATCAGAAGCTGATTTTGCGAAATGATTTTTTCATTCTCTTTCAGATCGCCAGAGATAAAGCTGATATCATTTCCGCTGGATGAAATAGTTACCTCTTTGGCTTCCAGCTGACAATCGGATTGATAAGTAATCACGTAACTGCGGTCATCACTAAAGACTATCGCTTTGGTAGGAACACTCAGCGCTTCAATATCCGTTTGCTTAAATGCTACTACATCTACCAGCATTCCCGGTTTCAGTTTTAAGTTATCATTTTGTAGCGATACCCTTGCTTTCAAAACTTTTGCTTCCTGATCGTAAGCCTGAGATATCCTTTCTATATTACCTTTGAATACTTTGTCAGGATAAGAAAGCGTTTTAATTTTCACGTCCATCCCCTCCTGAATATGCTCAATATTTGAAGCATAAATATTCACCATTACCCATACCTCGCTTAAATCGGAAATTGTAAAAAGGGATTCTCCTTCGGCTGAAATTTGCATACCTGCCGCTATATTTTTATCAGTGATAATTCCCGAAGTAGGTGCCTTTATTTCAAAAACTCCCCGTTGCGTGCTGGCACTAAAGAGGTTAAGGTGAGAAGTAATCTTGTTTTTTTCGGATCTCAGTATATCTAATTCACTTTCTGCTTCCAACAAATCCCTCTCCGAGGAAATTTCATCATCATACATGGATCTCACTGATGCCAGCTGCCTTTCAGCTACTTTAATTTGCGCATTCAAATTGCTTAATTCAGCTTCTAAACTGCTTAGTTCAGTACTTCTTAATTCTGCCAGAACCTGCCCCCTGTTAACTTTATCTCCTAAAGAGAAATATGTATTGGAAATGATTCCTCCTACCAGGCTTACGAAATGAATTACTTTATCAGGGTTAGGCTCCACAACCCCGGTAAGTGGAATCTCCTCTACTACGTTCTGACTGATCAGCTGCTCAAACTTTATCTTCTTTTTAAAATTATCATTCAGGCAAAACGCTTTGCTATTTGCCTTGTCAGGGATCGAAGCATTCTTTTCGCATCCGAAAGCCATTAGCACAATGATGCTAAATAGCCCTATTTGTTTTATCACGTTCATGAATTCTATTCCTTTTTAGTTGATGATATCTTTACCAATAGTAAAATTTAATTCCTCTGCTGCTTCATTTACTTCTTTACCTGCCTCAAGAATAATTTTCTTATTCTCCAGATAGGCCTCAAAAAAATCCAGGTACTCCAGCATACTCATATTGCGATTACTGAAATTTTTGGTGTAAGTGGAAAGAAGCTCATCCAGCGTAGTCTCATAGTTTGTTTCTATCTTGTTAAGGAAAGAGACCGCATTCAGGAGGTTGGCATGTGCAAGGCTCACTTCATTCTCCAGGCTTAAATCTTTGTGCTTTTTAAGGATTTCAGATTGCTCCACTCCAATTTTTGCTGCTGTTATGTTGCCCTGATTTCTATTAAAAAAGGGCAAATCCATGGTGAGCCCAAAACCTACAAAATCCTTCATGAAGTTACCGCCCCGATCATAAGCTCCTGACAAGGCCAGGTCAGGAACACGCTGAGCCTTTTCATAGCCCAGTTTTTTTTGGGCGTAATCCTGCTCCAATTCCACTAATTTGTAGTCAGGCCTGTTTTCCTTCGCCTGGCTGATTAAATCATTGATGAAAAGTGGTGGGAAATTCTGAACATCTTTTAGATAGTCGTCCTCAGTGATGGTTAATTGAATGGAAGGCGGTAAATTCATGAGCAATTTCAGCTCCTTCTTCGCTTCATTTATTTGCTTATTATGTTCATTAATAGTCTGTGCTATTTCAAGCTCCAATGCTTTAAGTCGCACATATTCTCCTTTTGACACATTCCCCTGATCCATTTGGCTTCTGTAAGCATTGGTAAGCTGTGTGATGGAGTTGATCTGATTGAGGTAAATTTTCCTGCTTAACTCCAGGTATTGCAAAATGGTAAGCTGGTTCCTAAATTCAATTTTAAGGCCTCTAATTACCTCTTCAAAATATTGTTTGGCTTGCTCTACACCTACTTTCTCCATTGCTATCAGCTTTCTCCGCTTACCTGCCGTTAAAATGAGCTGCTCAACTGAAACTCCCAGCTGCTGGTTTTTGCCAAAACTACCTTTTCCAAATGGGGGCAGTTCTTCGCCAAAATAGCTTAGGTTATTAGTGCCGCTCTGGCTGGTCCAGAGGTTAACTTCTTCAATTTCTATTGATGGGTTTGGCCATAATTTGGCCTGCAAAACCATCGCCTCCGCTTGAGGAATTTGCAGCTTCTCCGCAATTATCAGTAGGTTTTCCTTAATAAAAATAGCTTCACTTTGTGCACGGCTTAAGTGTAGCGTGTCCTGAGCCTTTACCGAAAAGGAAAATGCATAAAGAATGAGAAGAAATTTGCTGTACTTGAGTATATTCATTTCTGCTTTTACTTATTTCCAAGTAAAAGTCAGGTTTACAACCTTAAAAAGACCTTAAGGCAAATAAATTTTAGCTTAAAGGAAAGTTTATTTCAAACTCATTAATTTTACCCGTAGGATTAGTGTAAGACACTTTCCCTGAACTTAATTCAATAATTCGCTTCACCAATACAAGGCCCAGGCCAAAGCCTTTTTTATCTTTACTGTTTTCTCCTCTGAAAAAATGATTAAAAAGAAACTTCTCCTCCTCTTTAGAAATAGGTTTTCCTGAATTAATGATCTTAATAGTTAATGTCTTATTATCTGAACAGTCAAACAATATCTTAGCTTTTGAATTATCACTATAGTAAACACAATTTGTGAGCAAATTTTGAATGGCCTGCCGAATGAGTACATTATTAAAATAAAGCACAAGCCTGCTTTCCTGTACTTCATCAGGAACATAGTTCACTTCAAAATGAAAATCAGGGTAAATCAGGCCAAGCTCCTCTATTACATCAAAAAACAACTCATCAATTCTTAAAGCTCTTTTTTGAATTTTCTGTCCTGATTCTATTTTTGAAATCTCCAGAAGTACATTGATGATATTACCCAACGACTTAGCCCTAACTACCTGAGAAGCAATTTCTGCTTTAATTGTCTCCTTTTCCTCCAGGGAATTTATCCTTTCCAGCTCAGAAACTAACACAGCTATAGGTGTCTTTAACTGATGTGAAATATGATGAATGGTATGTTTTTGGAAGGCAAAAGCCTCATTGGTACGTTCTATTAATTGATTGAATTTTTGAGTAAGAAATTGCAACTCGTAAGTGGAAGAGTCCATTTCTAATTCTTTTATTCTACTTCCACTCACATCATATTTGCCTACTTTTTCTGCAAACAGGGTGATGGGTTTTGAAATCCTTTTGGACAGGATGGTAGTTATTACCACCACTATAACAGTAATAACGCAGGTAATAAGGATGAGCATATTTCTGAGAAAATCCAGCTTTAAATAACCAAATGCATCGTAAGCTTTACTGATGGCATAAAAGTGATTAAATTCATTCTGAACATAAACTGCCACAATATCATATTTATCTTCTTTCGTTTCTATCCAGGTTTGATTAGGTGAGAGTTCATTTAATAATTGCTGATAATTACGAATGGTCAAATCATCTACACTTTTGTAGATTAACTCTTTATTTTTATCAAAAATCAGCATCTTTTCATCATAAAAATCATGAATTGTATGCTTATCCATAATAGCACTTAAATTTTCGCTCAATTCTTTATATTCAGTAATTAAGCCAATGGTGTAATTAATTTTTTCATTTTGTCTTTGCTGAAAACCTTCCTCTCTGTACTCTGAAAAAAGTATGTACACTATGCTTAAAGAAATGACTGTTAGGGTGATTACAGTGCTCAGAAAGTAAATAAGTATTCTGTTTCTTATTTTCATGTGTATATAATTTATTTTTTAGTTGTCACATGGAATGTCTGGTCACTACCATCTACTTCCAAACCAAGGCCTTATCAATATTCATCCTCGGTTGGTATAGCTGGCTTTATGGACATTTCATGTATATACAATTAGATTCTTAATGCCTCCTATTTTGATAGAGTAGACAATGGAGTTATTTTACTTTTTGCCGAACTAAAAAAGCATCTCATAACATATTCATCCGGTATCCTAAGTGTATCACTATTCTATTTAACATCAAGATAGTAACCAAAACCTACTTTCGTTTTAATAGTATTTTTATTGAAGGCCTTATCTAACTTGTTCCTTAAAAAATTAACATATACCTCTATTGTATTCGTGTTGGCATCAAATGAACTTCCCCAAATTTCTTTTACAAACTCTGCTTTTGATATCACTTCGCCAGGTCGCCCCATTAATTTAAACAAAATCTGGTATTCACGCGGAGTGAGAGAAACCTCAATATTCTGTCTGAAAACTTTTTTGGTGGTATTATTTAAGCTAATATCATCCACCACCAGGGTGTCATTACGGAAAGCACCAGTATTGGACAGTTTATTTCGTTTAATCAAAGAGTTAATGCGTAATAGCAGTTCGCGCATGTAGAAAGGTTTCGTCAGGTAATCGTCAGCTCCACAGTCAAACCCCTGAATTTTATCCTCAAGTTCTCCAAAAGCTGTTAGCATGATAACAGGCGTGGTGGTATCGAACTGCCTGAAATCTTTGCATACTTCAAAACCATTTTTACCAGGCAGGTTTACATCCAGTATAATGCAATCGAATTTTTCTTTTTTTACTTTCCGTTCAAATAAGGAGCCATCGAACAAGGGAAACACCTGAAAGCCTTCTGCTTTTAAAGCCTCAGTAATATTGTTGTTAAGCGTGAGGTCATCTTCTATAATTAATACTTTCATTGATGCAAAATTACAGATTAAATCTACACTTAAGCTTAGTTATTAATCCACTTATTCATTTGTTCTTTCATTTTTTCGTAATTACTACAATCAAAACCGTTGAATTCATCCCAATCTTGTTTTTCATCAGTTACACTATATTTTTCACTATACTCTGTATTACCTCTAATAATATCCGTTCTTTTGATATACTCTTTTGCAAATTCAATATCTACAATATTTGGAAGGCCACGAGTGCAAGTAAACTGATAAAAAGGCAGGTAAAATATAATCCCATCAATTAAGTCCTGATATTTAATATCCTGTTCATAAGAATAGTCAAATTCTGTTAGTCCAAAAGGTGTGTCTTTCATATTAAAACCGATTGCTCGGTTACCAGCTATTTCGAAAAAGGCATCTCTTTCAGTTAAGCCTTCAGTTTTTAAATTGTTAATATGTTTTGGGGAAAATCCAAATGCCATTTATTTCTTCTTTTAATGTTTGCTAACAGTCCGGTATAAGAATAGAAGCGGATTTGAAATGCTTACTTTTCGGTTAAACACAGACCTTTTTTATATTTAGTCACTTCGTTTTAGCGATTATGCCGCTATTATTTTTAGCCCCTATGTAAAAACATAAGTCCCTGTCATACAACTTCTTAAATTAAGATTTGAGAACAAAACTAAAAAAAAGAGCAAGGACTTATTACGACTAAAGTTAATGATTTTTCAGGAATGAACATCTATGCAGGAATTGATGTCCTTAAAAAAAGCTGGTCATTTACAGTTCTGTAAAGGAATATGAGTAAAATAAGTTTACCCAGTTGACAAGTGTAGAATTATAGGAAGCCAGTGAGTTTCTTCCTCCATCAAATCCTAACTATTTATCAAAAACAAATGAAAAATATCTGGAAATAAGTCTATATAAGAAATGAAACTTTCTGATTTTGTTTTAGGAGAATAAGTGAAGGATTTTCACTAGTAAAGTTTTAGGAACATTGCTTTGAATTAGATATAGTAAATAGATAGAACAAACCTACCATTTATGGTTGGCTGGCTTTCTTATGGCTTTTCATAGCATACAGTGTTATGCTTTCTTTTTATTCAGTTCGTATTTTCTTCCAAGTTTCAATAGCCCAATTCTTATCTTTCTCATTGTTATAATAAAATGTCATTTGAAGAATCTCTTCGTCTATAAAAGAAAAGGAATAGATAACACTGTACTTTTTATTTTCCTCCTGTTCTTCTATTTCATAACCAACCCGTTTGATTAAGCCATCTGAAAAATCGAAAGTGCTGAGAGTCTTAAAATTAGATTCGTCTCTATTATTAATTTGTTTTTGATATTCTTCAAAAATCTGTTGTCGGTTTTTTCCTTGTTTATTCCATATTGCTATTCTTAGAGACTTATCACCAGTTGTATAAAGTAAATCTCCGTTTTCTTCTTTTATTCGTTCAAACAGATTGTTTATTTCGAGAGTCCAAACCTCAGTCAATTTGTGTTTGGTTAAATAATCATCTTCCAATTCATAGTCCTCCACTTCATACCAGTTTGATTTATCATTTTCTCTTTCAAAAACGGACCCGACACCTTTTAGTAAGAGTTCTTTTATGCTAGAGTCAATTTTTAAAATTGTTGATGGGTTATAAATTCCAGTATTGTTAGGGTTGTCGGTATAATCTTGAGATTCATAGCCCGAAAATATTCTCCAACCACTATCCTCTGGTCTAGTTCTTTTTTCTCTGTACATAAAAAGTGGTTTCTTTTTTTCTTCGGATACAATTTTAGAAACCATTAAACCCCCAATGGGAGGAAAGTCATCAAAATTTTCTTCCTGTTTCTTTTTTCTGTTAGATATTCCCATTGCCCTATTTTAATTAATCATAACGTTTAAATAAAAACCGTTTTCAATGGGTTCTATTTAAACGTTATCATTTAGTTTTCTCTCTTGTTAAGAGATTCCAGTATTTGTTTTTTCTATTAGAACCCATTTATATATAATCCAGATATATTTAGAATCCCAACCTGCACCATATTCCTTAGCAAATTCGCCCTCATTTATTAAATTTATTGTGAACGGATTTTTATACTCGAAGTCAAACCAATATAGATAAAAGAAGTCCGTTTCTCGCAAGTCAGAACAATCAGATATCGATTTGCAAATCTTTAAATTGTATGGTTCAAACTCGTTAAAACATTCTAGCACTTTTTCCTTCGTTAGTACTAGTTCAGAAATAACCCCGATGTCTTTAAATTCATTTTCTTCGAATTGTAAAATATAACTTTCATAGTTGCTCCCAATTTCCTTTACTAAGAAGCTTTCACCTATCGTATAAAAAGTAATTGTTTGAATAGTGATTAGAACTATCAAAACGATTCCGATTCTTTTTAATACAATCATTTGTTCAGTTTATTATTAATAAATGATAACGGTTAGTATATGAAAAGTAGACGATTTCGAGGCACTTTACTTTCGGTTAAGCATAAAGTTTCATTCGAGCCAAAAGCCTTGATTTTACTGCTATTTCGCCTATTTTTTATATACATGTTACCTTTTGTTTTTTAATAGTCTCTTATATCTAAAAACAACTAATATGGCTCCAAAAATAATTCCAAGAGTAAAAAATAATTCTGGATTTAGGTCGTCCTGAGAAATCATAAAATGGGTATTAGTGTCCATATTTTTTAAGTCATAATTTCTTGAACTTAAAGTTAAAATTTTATTAAAAATGTATAATTCCCAGAGTACGATTCCTGATATTATTAAAGTTAATAGAATAAATGCGTTGTCCTTAATCGACCTTTTTCCTGTTAACTTTAATAATCCAAAATGTATTATTGGTATGATTCCGCAGGCAATAGTGAAAAGTATTTGTCCATCTTTCTCAGGAAAATTTTTTCCTGCGGAAATAATAAGTCTATCAAGAGAGGAAGTTAATTGGTTATATGAAGCAGAAGAGAATTCCGGCCAAAAGAATATACCTAAAGCAACTGCAGCTAACGTTATGATGAAATATTTTGTGTAATGATGCATAATTAAAATTAACGCTTAATTAAAATGAGTATGCGCCCCAGTTGCCAGAAGCCTGGAAATTCCCTATCGGCATTATCCTATCATATAGCTCAGTTTGCATATTCATTTTAGTGTTTGTTACCTTTAGTTTATTATTTAGCACCACCATTTTTCTTCGAGATAGTTGGATATCTCCTCGGTTCGTGCTTCGATATCTTCTTTTTTAAATTGACCCTTGTGAGTTATTTGAGTGGCTAGTAACCTAGTGATTTTGAATTTACTTTTATCGTAGTAGCTGACTTTGTCATAAACATTTTTATTGTTCACACTACTGTTTAATGACTTTTCCAAAATAGTTAGGTTGCCAAACGTATGTTCAAATTCTAAGTATTCATCATTACTCTTGAATCCATGTGTTTTTTGAGTAAACTTAGGTTTTTGAGAAAGTATGTGTTCAATGGTTAGTGATTTACCCTTTACAAATGATTTAAGAGAATCCAAGTCAAATGACTTACCCGATAAATGTTCAGAGTAATCCAAGAGTATCATGGGAAGCACAGCTCGGCTTTTTTGATAAATTGATCCATATAGGTTATTGCGGAATTCATTTTCATTCATCCAGCGACTATTAAACCAAAGTAGCCAATTCTCAACAAACTCATTTGACCGGATTTCGTGTGTTATGTCGTAGGAAAGTCTAGAGATGTCAGCCTTTGGGTCAGTCCCTCTGACTTTATATACACGTACATCAATGATTTCCAATAGATCAAGAAATGTAAATTCAGTTAGTTCATCACCTTGCAGTTGTTCTATAAGCCTGTTCTGGCTGTTCAAAACGGTTATGATTGGATAAAGTGTTGCTGAAAGTCCAAGAACCGAAAACAATTTGTAAAATCTGACTTCCGTTTCGGTTTTCTGAATTAGTTCATTCAAAGATCTGAAGAACTCATGAAGGCTATCCACATATTGATTTATGAAATCCTCTATATCTTCTTTTGATGCATTACTCTTTCGATATTTTTTGAGTTCCCGCTTTAAGAACTCTAAGACGTAAGAGGCACTTGGGTCGTAATCTTCATTACTGAAAGTCACGAAATGATATCTCATGATATTGTCTTCTGTAAAATCCCCGTACCTTCCTGAAATTAAATCAATGTCATTTTCAATACCTCGATGTTTGATTTGATCATAAATTTCAAATATCGTCCCAAATTCATCATTGATTTTCTTGTCAAGTTTTTTGTCGAGATAGCGGTTCGAGAAATATACCAAGAGGCTTTTGGCCTTCTCCATATTGGTTAGTGGTTTTCCTCGATCGTTAACTGTCTGGAAAATACGAATTGCATCACCCTCATTGTCCTCTACAAATTCCATGATTTGTAGATTTTCGATTTGTTCAAGGTATTTAACAGGATCAATATCTTTGATTATTTCCTGAAGTCTATCCGTTATTTCTTGATAGGCTTCCATCAATAATCTTTGACTTCTGTTAATTGGTTCTTGGCCATTGATTCCATTTGTCAATAAGTTCTTGAAAAATTCGTACTCTCTTCCAAGTGGAACAAGTCTAAAATTGTCAGAATGCTTTATGTAAAATCGTTTATAAAAGCTTGAGTCCTCATCGCTCATAAACCCAATGAGAGCATTTATTATCATCGAAATCGTTGTTATTCTTTGTTGACCATCGACAACATAAAACACGTCATCTCTTTGAGTTTTTGAAAGGACAATGGTCCCAATATAATGACTCGCTTTTACGTCAATGGCCTCCTGAATATCTTCAAAGAGTTCACGTATGTTTCTTTGTTCCCAAGCAAACCCTCTCTGATATTTTGGTATTTCAAAGAATCGACTATTAAAAAATTCCTTAATTCTGGTGTTTGCCATCCTGGTTAATAATTAAAGGTAACAATTCGCTAAATACACCTCAAGGTGCATTTATCTACACTATGTTTTCTTACTAACCGACAACAAACGCTTACAAACATTTACAAACAGCTTTCTGTCGGTTATCTTATTCAAAGCTATGAACATAGCTGCTTCTTTCTTTAAATACAAATATTTCACCGAATAGCTCAGCAAAATACCTATAAGTAGGTAGTAGTTTTTGTAAAAAAGTGAAGGGAAAGGTAAGCGGAAGCTAAAAGTGTACAGCAGACGCTTGACTGAAAAGAGAACTTTCCTAAAGCACTGAACGCTCTATTTGCTATAGCCGATGTGCGGTCGTTTTTTATTTCTTTTCAGGGTCGACTAATTCAATTATGTTGTAAATAACTCCGGCACTATCAACTGATACGTTACACCGATACTTGTCCGTCAAATCTATGTCAATCATTGGTCTTTCAAATTTCATGGCGTCTTGGCCTTTTATATCAGCACGGATAAATATCCTATCGTCCCTTTTGGAGAAGTGAAAATTATACTCATGCTGATGATTTCGGTTAAACTTGAACTGTCTAAAAGAAAAATAGTATTCATTGCCATAGGTGATTAAGAAATCATTTTCTCCATAATCATTTATCATATTGTCTTGAGGATCGCCATCAAAAAGAACAGTATATTTTTCTCTCTTATTAAATAAATCTTCATCAGTTGAACGGTTAATGCTATTAACGCTGATTCCAAATTCACTTTTCACTTTGTCCGCAGTTAAAGGATCGTCCACTGTCACGTTGATTATATTATTATTGTCCCAAATAACATAATAGTCCTTATTGATTTTCCATAGACTAAGTCCGCCAAGAATGAGAACTAAGAACTCCGCTATGAGTAAAATTTTTCTTTTCATTTCTTTTAGCACTTTTTTGAATGCCGCACAACGGTCTAGGTTATGCGCAGTGTCCCGAATGGCATTGCGTATAGATGTTACCTGCTGCCCTTTTTTAGTTTATTCAGCGTTTCCTCAATTATTTCCATTCGCTTTTTTACTTTTTCAGCCGAAGCATCTAAAGTATACCCTTCGTCCAAAAGTTCTTTGATAAGCAACATTTTTTTGATGTTCTTATAGTCGTATCGTCTGTTCTTGCCTTCTTCTTCCGTCAAACTCGTGATAATCCCTTTGTCTTCCCAATATCTTATTTGTCTGGTCGGAATACTTGTTATTTGAGCAACCTCACCAATTCCAACGACCAAATTATCTAAAAAGTCAAAATCGAAGGATAGGTCTTTATTTTCTCTCATTTTATCCATTTTGTAAATTATTTACAATGATTGTTGTAAATATAAACTTAAAGTCTTTAGTTTGCAATTGTAAATAATCTTCAATGATTGAAATAAAACAGCAAATTTACATGAAACGATTTATTCTTTTAATCTTAACAATTATGGCTATGGCAAGTAAAATTAACGCACAAGAGCAAGGTAAATCAGCACTTATCCTTATCGAAACACAAAACGAATGGATGCACTCTGACGGAAAGCTTAATAAAGCTCTGGTAACAGACAAAGAAATGATGCAGATTTCAATAGTTAATATTGAAAAAGTATTGAACTATGCCCGAGAAAATAATATAGAAGTTATTCACGTTGGTTTGCGATTTGAAAAAGGTTATCCCGAATTAGCCAACGGAAAAAGCGGTTTACGTAAAGCTATTCCAAATGCAGGAACTTTTCCGATAAACGAATTTGGTTCACAGTTCTTTGAAACAGTGAAACCGATTGAGGGTGAATTTGTGGTTACAGGTAGAATAGGCGCAAGTGGTTTTGCGGGTTCCAATTTAGATGTGTATCTGCGTAACAATAAAATTGAAAATCTATATTTAGTTGGGTACGCCACGCACGTTTGTGTAGAAAGTACGCTACGTGATGCTCACGACAAAGGTTATAATACTTACTTGATTTCTGATGCTACTTCAGCTTTTAACCGTGTTCAGCAAGATTATGTTCTAAACGAAATTGTTCATCATTTTGGTGAACACCTATCAACAAGCGAATTTGTCAATGAGTAAAGAATTGAAACTAACATTGCGGTTTGTGGTCCTAATTGCCACACCGCTTTGTTTGGTTAATAGCATGTTTTTCAGTTTTGGGTCAGTCAATTTTCTTTTGGATTGGTTCAACCGCTTTTTGTTGAACTATTCCATTACGTTTCCTCAAGCGGTTCTGTATGTTTCAATCGTTAAATGGTTTGATAAAAGGAATCGGTCTTAAATTTATTCTCAAATTTTGATTCTATAAGGGATTTTTTGTCAGGGTTGCACCTAACGGCCAAGTATAGGCGTTGTGAGGTATTAGAAGCACTCCACTTTCAGTCTGCTGATATATTTATTAATAAACAATCGTTTCAACTTAGCACTTCCAGCTGCATTATGTTTAACATACAATGTGCCTGTTGCGCATCAACTCTAAAGCAACAAATCCCCCATTTCTTGAAAGACGAAAAACTTTAACTCATTGATTATAAAGTCTAAAGTTAATAAAATAAGTTAACCTTGTTTTGCTTAATGCCTATTTTGGGTTGTGCAACGGCTACCAATGTTGTAGGTAGTGCTTATTCCGAATTTTCATTGAAACCTAAAGCTTTCTCAATCCATTATTCTAAATCGGAATCTAAATCGAACCCATTAGGTTTAACGAAAATAAACCCTTTCATTGGTCTACCTGTAAAGTCCATTGGTAGACAAACTTTCTTTAGGATTGCTTTTTCATATTGAATCGTTCCAATTTTTGCCATCAATAAGCTATCATCAAACTTTTTATCGATATGGATTCCGCAGCAAATTTTTTCGTTAACTATAAAAATGAGTCCTCCCATCATTTTTTTTTCATAAAATGTAACTTTTTTTGATTTAAAAATCTGTCTGATCCGGTCGGCTAAATGTTCATCGTAAGCCATTAGATTTGGTATTTCACCGAATAGCACAGCAAAATACCTATAAGTAGGTAGTAGTTTTTGTAAAAAAGTGAAGGGAAAGGCAAGGGGAGGCTAAAAGTGTACAGCAGGTGCTTCATTGAAAAGAGAATGCCTCCTATAACAAGATTTTATTTTCTCAACTGATACCATTTCTATATTGCTCCTAAACACCCCTGTAGTCTCCCTCTAGCGCCATAGGCAGCCCTTTGGGAGGGACAGCCTCACAGATGTAAATCAGCAGAAAACTTAATCAGCTTTAGCTCTATTTTCTAATGAGTACTCTCTTCTTTTTCTGAAAGCAGTCCGTTTTTCACTTTATGCAGAAGGAATTTTATATCTACTTACTTTAATAGGTCCCACTCACTTCTGTCAATTTTTGTAGTATCAATATCCTCAACCCTATTCCAGAGCTCTAAAAAAGGTGTGATTTTTACAGTTCTTTCACCAGCATATCCAAATACTCCAATATCCCATGATTGCTGATTAACTGTTACCTCAGGGTTCTTTTTATTACGATAAATAATTGCTTTGTTCACCCATGCACCATAGCTAAAAGAATACATTAATAAAATGCTCCAAAAGAACATCCCAATTGCGGCAATGGTGGTTAAAATGCCTATTCCAATATTTACCAACCTCTTTCTCTTCTTCTTGATTGTCCATAACAGGGTGAGTAAAATTACAAGCGGTAGTCCCCGCAGAAAAATATCATAAAAAAGGTGCTTATGGTGCCCCTCAGCAAATTCTATTGATATTGCCTGGCCAATGGTTGTCGCATATAGGGCAATTGCAAAAAACAGTAAGGTCATCCACTTCAATAGTTGTCCAGTTCTTTTCATCTTTTACTCCAGTGTTATAAAATACCTGTAGTTCTAAAAATTCATTTGGCTTAAAGCTACGGCTCTTTGTTGAGCAATCGTAATTTTAGTTGGCGCTGGAAACGAAATATAAAATGAATAAGAATTCCTAAAGTACTTAGGTGATAAGCTTTTGTACTCACCAAGGGAATATATATAAATACAAAAGCCGAGACCATTTGTAATTTTTCTTAATGAACAGACTAAATGTTGAAATTACAATGAAAAGTTCCCATCCTAAGGACAAAGGAGGTAATAGCAACTTCATCAAAATAAAAGCCAGCGCTCCTTCAATGATAGTAAACCCATAGCTGATATACATTGCTCCGATAAAATAACCTGGCTCCCTTACAAAATGATAATTACAGGAAGGACAAGTATCTTTCATCTCGGGAATTTTAAAAAGGGAAGTATTCTTTTTAAATATCTGCTCTTTTTTGCAATTAGGACATTTTTCTTCGTAAACATTTTTAATAAACCGGAACATATTTTTGTGCATTTGTAAAGTACAAAGTTCGTTGTTCAAGTTTATTTTACCAGTTCAAATTCACGCATGTTATAGCACAATAAGGACATTTTTGTAAATTTGAATAATGAACAAGAAATTTCCAGTTTACAGTATTAAGGAATTCAAATCGCAGAGCAGGGAGAAGGACTTCTACGCTAATTACGTGAATATACATGTGAAAGGACATCATTTTACTAACTTCCCACATAAACATGATTTCTATTTGATCATCTTATTTACTGAAGGAAATGGTAAACATGAAGTAGATTTTGAGACATTTGAAGTGGAGCCCGGGACTTTGTTCATTTTAAAACCTGGCGAAATGCATTATTGGGAACTCTCTGAAGATATTGACGGATACGTTTTCTTTCATTCCAGAGACTTTTATGATAATAGAAACGTAACCTCAAACCTTAAAGATTTTGAGTTTTATGCTTCATTTCAAAGTTCACCCTATGTTAAACTTGATGGTGAAGCTTTAATAAATTTAAAAAGCCTGATGTTAGAACTTGTTCTTGAAAATGAGAAAAATGAAATGCTTAAATGGGAGAAAATTCACTCTCTTATTACCTTAGTTTACATTCATATCTCTCGGGAGTATCGTCCCACTCGCAAGGTGAAAAGCATAGCATACTTACAACTTGTAAGAAAGTTTGAAGATGTCCTTGAATCAAATTTCAAAAATCTCAAATTAGCAAGTGAGTATGCAGATTTACTCAATATAACTACTAAGCACCTAAATAGAATTACAAAAGAATGTTTTAACAAAACAAGCACGCAGTTAATTAGCGAAAGAGTAATATTGGAGGCTAAAAGAATGTTAATGCATTCAGGCTACAATGTTAACCAAATAAGTGAGGAATTGGGTTTCAACGAGACATCCTATTTCATCAGATTTTTCAGGAAAAATACTGGTGTAACGCCTTTAAACTTTGTTAATGCCTATACAAAAAAATAAAGCGTATTATCCTAATACTAGGCTTTACTGACTAGATTATCTCAATACTCTTCTTATTCCATTAAAATTTTTCTCCCCAAAAATCAGTTTCTTGCTTCAAAACTAGCCTTAATTTTATAACTGTTATTTAAATTATCAATATAGACTTGATAATCCTCAAAAAAACTTATTCCTATCCTCATATTTTTGGAATTACCTACTGTAACTTCTACGTTTTTAAAATCTATTGAACCCAACTTAATGAGTGGGAGAATAGCGGTTTTTTCAATAACCGTCTCTGATTTACCCATGTTAGATTTCAACCGCGATTGATCTTTAAATTCGTATCTACTTAATAAAGTTTTGGCAAGTTCAGTATTTTCCGGCACAATAAACTTCCGTGAACTTCCGAAGTCCAACATCACTTTCTCTTTTTTACCTTCTATTGAAATAAAAGTATAAGGTCTGCTATTCTTGAATGTTATGTTCAGTGTTTCAAATGTATTGTCTGATAAATCCCGGTTAGAAACTTCAATAGTTTTTTCAGGATAGTCGATTAACCAATTCGCTTTATTTATAACAGATTGGCCAATAAGACCTCCAAAATTAGAGATCTGCTCTTGAATTCCGGCCATATTGGTATTAAGAGCGAATATATTTACAAAATTGACATCTCCAAACTTTAGTGATTTAACAACCTCCGTGCCAGATGCCGAAGAATTACCTGAAGCACCGGAAACCACAGCTGCCTCTCCCTTCACTGAATCTCTTTGTATAATACATAGTTCTGCTCCTGTATCAAATAAGAAGTTTTTTTCAACACCATTAATTTTGAAGGGCAAAACTAATAGTGTTTTAAGCGTTTTAAATTCAGTTTTATAACCAAATTCCTGAGGCTGTACCTCTCCCATCTTCTGTTTCTGGACAATGGTACATTGACTACATAGCAATAGAATAAATATTACTGATAATAATGGTAAGTTTCTCATCTTTTATCCAGGTAATCCGATCAATTAAGCTTAATTTTTTCTTCCAATTGCTAAAACTAATTATGATTTATGATTTTACTCTTTCTTCATACATTTTATTAAATAAAATGGATAGTTTTCAATTACTTCCGTAACTTCAAATAATCCATATTCTCCAAATTCTTCCTCTATAGTTTCTTCATCATAGAAGAAGATTTTAACCCCTCCAAACATTTCATATTGATCTTTACTTATCAGTTTTCCTTGTCCGTAAGTTTGAGCATCTTTGGTAATTGCCGTAAAAACCATATACCCCTCTACCCTTAATTGTCTATAACAGTCTTTAATTAGTTTCCGTCTTTCGGCTTTATTCAGCAAATAAATTAATCCATAGCAATAAATTCCATCAAACAGTTGGTCGTCAAAAGGCATTTCAGTTACGGAGCCGTGAAAAATTTTTAAATCATTACCAAACTGCTCCTTAGCTATATCAATTGCCGTTTGAGAAATTTCAATACCTGTTACAGATATTCCATTGTCCCTGAAAACTTTCGCATTCCTGCCATAGCCAATTCCCGGGATCAGAATATTTTTGAGCTTTTTAGTAACAAAGAAATCATTTGTTAGGATTGTTGATTTGGCAGGTTCTGTACCCCACATTTCTTTTTTTTCTTTGAAAGCTTCTTCCCAAAATTCACTCATTCTATTTAAATTTATTCTTCTGTAACACCTTACTTTTTTTAGTAAAAAATCAATTCATCATTCTCGACCCTTCATTTTAATATCCCCTTTTCTGATTTTCTCTTTCCCCAGGCTATTACTTTAACACCAGTTGAATAATGTTTTTTATCAGGGAAGTTACTCAATATTTTTTTGAACCTGGGATAATCAACTTCTAACTCCATTGTATCTAGTTCGTATATTGGCCATTCAAGATGGTGAATTTCAAATTCATTAATTGAAGTCTTTGTATCCTGAAATAGAACGTATCTCTCGGTCAGCCATTTGTCAAGCGCTGTCTTTTCAGTGACTGCCTTCGCAACCTGATAATTGATATGCAATCTATCTTTAAAAAGTTTGTTCTCGGAACTATAGAATGACTTTTTCCTATGCATATTTGAATAACGATACGGTAATTCTGAAAGCTTTTTTGCTATTTGGCAGGAAAGATAAGTGCCACCTTCAATACTCAGAAAATAAACCCCTGTTTTATTATTTTTCTTTACATAAGTCCGAATGTTTATCTCATCAAAATCAGATATAGGAGGAAATGACGGTAAATTCCTTGGTCTGATTTTTTCCATTGTAAAAGCCACCAATGAAACCCATGGCTTTCCTTCATACAGATCTATTTCCAGTTCCGCAGGCACAAGCTCTTGTAATCCCTCTATGTCAACTTGCCAATGAAGGAATACTGCTTTATTCCATTCCTGGTAATACTGCCATTTTTCTGCAGGTATTGTCCACGGTCTGTGCTCAGTATCAACTAAAATTTCTTTAATGGTCATCTCTATTTCAATACTTCTATTTATGCTTATTAACTAATTGGCATGTTAGGTCAAATAAAGCAGCGCAACCATAAAGTTAAGTCATGATATCCACAAGAGGATAAATATTAGTACTTATATGGCTATGCAATCCCAAAAAAGATTGTGCAAGTTGCTACTTAAACAGCTTGCATATTTTCTTTAACTGTCATCTGGAATATAAATAATTTGCAATCCATGCATTAGCCTCTGCAAGGTAATTCTCTTGCTCGAAAATCTCAAAAAGCATTCTAAATCGAATATCAGTACACCCATAACAATAGCATATATATTCAGTACTTTTTTGAATAGCCAAAATTAAGCTAAGTTCCCTTTCTTCAATAGATTTTATACCTTCACTATGTAGATAATTAATAGTAACTGCTGATATAAATTTCTCTGCTGAATTACCAGATTCCAGTAATTGAACTATTTCTCTATAGTTCTCTGACTCCAGAAGACCTCCTACCTTCTGAACAGCCTCTGTGGGATTTCCACCATAACCACATGCAAAGCCTATCCTGGGCACCTTTTCTAAGTCTACCTGAGCTGTTAGTTTGCCAGCCATGAGAAGAAAGACGATGGAAATGAATATTAACCTTTTTTTCATTTGAAGAAAATCAATTCTAATGCGCTTAAGAATATTATTTGCTATAAAACACCCAACGACTGAAATTAACTATTTAAGTGCGATTCGCAAATGTAGATAGCATATTAATTGCGTAACATGCGAATTATTTAGTACTATAATTGACCTATTCCTGATTTGGAATTGGGGTACAGATTTCAATGATAAATCCGTTTACATCTCTTAGATAACCTACTTTTTGTCCCCAGGGTTTGGTCACTGTTTCTTCTAAACATATAGCTCCATTTGCAATGGCACTATCCATTA
The DNA here is from genome assembly GCF_014636295.1 of Marivirga lumbricoides. GTDB lineage: Bacteria > Bacteroidota > Bacteroidia > Cytophagales > Cyclobacteriaceae > Marivirga > Marivirga lumbricoides. The sequence continues at coordinate 235,586 of NZ_BMEC01000001.1, forward strand.
CTTTTTCTACTTCTGAAGTGGTAAAGGCTAATTCAATCCCAAAGGGTTTTTCACTTAAATTACTTTCTGCAAAACCTTTTTTTAAGTTGGAATTACCAAGCTCAAGGTTGGCAAATGCTATGGTGGTATGGCCTGAAATTATTTCTCCGTAGTCATTTTCAGGGGTTAGGAATTTTTCCTCAAATCCGAATGCCTTTTTATAAAATTCTATTGTTCCCGGTACGTCTTTTACGTAAAGGATGGTGTATGCGTACTGAATGTCCATTTTTTCATCTTTAGTTTGTAATCATCAACGCAGTTTATTTTGAATTACTAAGCTTCTTTTACAGGAAATAAGCATTGTTACGCTGATTCCCAGAAGCTAATTTTTCATATCGTTGGTTTGATACAAAGTTACTTGGCTTATAAAAGTATTACTTTGTAAAAAAACGACATTACCTAAAAAAGCTTGGATTTTCCCCTGAAATGCGTTTGAATTCATAAGTCATATGTGAATGGTCAAAGAATCCCATATCAAATGCTATTTCTAAAAGGCTTGAATTCTGAAAAGTTGTTATTGCTTTTTTTGCCTTGTTGAAACGTACAATATTTGAAAACTCCTTTAGTGTTAAACCAATATAAGCTTTGAAACGCCTTTCTAATTGTCTTAAACTTATGTGATGCGATTGTGCTATATGTTCAATATTTACAATTCCGTTAAAAGACCTTATATTTTGTGCAACTGATAAAATCAATTGGTCTTGTTTTTGGAAATTTTGTTTAAACGATGTTTTTATAAAGTTTTCGAGAAAGTAAACTTTCTCTGTGATTGTTTTTAATTCGTTTAGTTGATCTATGCTATCGAGACTTTTTGGCGGAAATAGTTGTGATAATTCAACCCGTAAGTTTTTAGTTTCATTAAGCGGTATTTTAGCCAAAGCACCAAACTTTTCAATTTTGAATCGAACTCCTATTAAATTTGATTGGGTCGCCAATTCCACACGTTGATAGTTTGTCATAATTCCTGATAAAAATCCCTTATTTTGGTTAAGGTCAAAAATCAAATCGGTACAAGTATCGGGTAATATTTTTAAATTCTCACTGGCTTTATTTTCCGAGAAAGTCCAAAAGGAGTCGATGATACTATCAAGCCCTTCTGATGGTTTAATTTCCTGGTACATTGTTTTTTAATATTACCGCCATTTTTTTTACATAAAGGTAGTGGATTAAACTTCAACTAACAGAGGGCTCAAGAAATGCTTTACGATAAAATTCACATAAATCCTGACGAATTATGAAGTCATCATATGGTCTGAGATACTGCATAATCAACTAGCCAGTATGGTCAATTTAAATTGAATTTAATAGTTATGACCCCCATACTTCCCGTTTAAACACCCTTCAATCGAATGTAGCAATCCTTTACGCTTTTAAAGAGCCAGGCGAAACGCCATAGGTTTTTTTAAAGGCTGTAGAGAAGTGTCGTGCATTGCTATAGCCTAAAGCTTCGGCAACCTCCTGAACACTTTTTCCCTGCTGCGCGATCAAATGTCTGGCCTGTTCCATTTTTGCTTCTTTCCAAAAACCAAATACCGTAGTGCCGAATACCTCTTTAAATCCTTTTTTCAATGTGAAGTCATTGGTCCCAACGCGATGTGCCAACTCCAGAAGCGAAGAAGTATCACTTATATTATTCAGCATAAAATCCCTCACTTCATACATCTTGTCAATATCCCTTTTTTTGAGGGAAGTAGGGCAGTTATCCTGTTCAGAAAATTGTTCTAATTGCAGCAATAAGAGTTCAATTACTTTTGCTTCCAAATACATTTTCTTAAAAATTCCCTGACGCTGGCAGTTCATTATCCCATCAATAATCTCATACATTTGATGATTAATGTGATAATGTTGTTGTGTAATCAAGTTGGAATTCCCTTTTTCTATGCTGCTCCTGAATTTTTCGAATAAGCTGTTGTCTTCAGGTAAAAATTTATTAAAAAACGAAGGGCTCAGGTTAATCTCGCAAAGTTGCAATTCTTTGCTTTCCCAAATTAACTCCCCACAAATACCTTTGGCATACACAATATTATGCTGATGATCTTGAAAACGCACGTTATTTTTAAAACTGGATGCACAAACGTTACTTTTTCCCTTTAAGGCAAAGTGCATTTCTACCGTCTCCAGGTCGCTTTCAAAAAAAAGTTTTACCCGATCCTTTAGGGATACATTGCCAAAACCAATATGCACCCCTTCGAAAGCAATTTCTTTATAATAACCCTTCCCAAATTCGCCTTTAAAAGCGGTTTTGTTTTCGCTAATCCCATTCTCCCCACTTAGCGGTAAAGCACTTTGGAAAAGATTGATTTCAAAATCTTCCGCATATAAACTGATGTGCATCCTGTGTGTGTTTTAATCGAATTATTCCTTTTTGCGGAGCTTTTACTCCTTTTTACCAACACCCCATAAACAAGTTGCCAGTAATTTTGGCCAAAGTTATAATTATTTAGAACAATTCTTAATAAGAGCACAATAAATGAGAAAAAGAAAGATAAAAAAGGGGATTTTCAGGCTCCTGGAAATTGCGGGAAGTCGTAAAAACCTCCTTATAGCTTCCGGTGCACTCGCTGTACTACATGCCATTTTAAGCTTAGTGCCCTATGTACTTATATTTTATATCATTAGGGAACTTACTCAGGTTCAGATAGATTTTAGCTTGACCTGCGACTATATTGTCCAGGCGGTCATTGCTGCAATTATTAGTATGGTTGTGCTCTATATATCGGGCATTCTATCTCATATTGCAGCTTACCGCATTTTATATGAACTAAGAAAATACATCATTGATAGGGTAGGGAAACTCCCGATGGGATACCTGAATAACAAAAACTCAGGTGCGCTCAAAAAAGTACTATCGGACGATGTAGAACGTATCGAAAATTTCATTGCGCATCAAATCCCGGATTTCGTTAAAGGAGTAGCCCTACCACTGCTTACTATTGGCTATCTTTTTTCACAAGACTGGCGTTTGGCAGCCATCAGCGCAGTGCCCTTAGTTGTTCTGGCTGTTTTACTTCCCAAAATGTACGGCAATCAAAACAAAAAACTAATTCAAAATTACCATCAATCACTGGAGGATATGAACGCTGGTATTGTTGAATATGTGCGAGCGCTTCCGGTGATGAAAATTTTTGGGCAATCTGCTGAAAATTTCGAAAAATACGGTCATACGGTAAAGCGTTTCTATGGATTTGTACAACAATGGATAAAAAGCAGTACACCCGCATTTGCCGTTTTTATGAGCTTTACCAGTAATGCCCTATTACCGGTGCTGGCCCTGGGATTGTACTTGTATTTTCAAAATGGGATTTCCCTGGCCACCCTACTTCTCTTTCTCATATTGGGTACAGGTTATATCAAACCCCTCTTTGCCATCAATAATATGGGCATACAACTTTCCATCATCAACAGGGGTGTAGAACAGATAGATGCGCTACTGGACCAAGATGTTTTAGAAGAAAAAAGTGAGCGTCAACGACCTGACAACTATGAAATTCTATTTAAAGATGTCTCATTTGCTTACCAATCAGACCAGCTAGTACTGGACGAAATCAATTTTAGCGTTGCTGAGGGCAGCATTACCGCTCTGGTTGGCCCGTCCGGTGCTGGAAAAAGTACCGTAGGTCAGTTGATTTCCAGGTTTTGGGAAGTGAATAACGGTACCATTTCGATTGGCGGAATAAACATAAAAGAGTATCCCACCGAGCAGTTGATGGAATTGGTATCCTTTGTTTTTCAGGACAGTTTTATGTTTCAACAGACTATCTATGAAAATATAAAAATGGGCATGGATAAAACTGCTGAAGAAGTGGAAAATGCAGCAAAAGCGGCACAAATCCACCAACTCATCAACAGCCTTCCCGATGGGTATGATACCCGTTTTGGGCAATCGGGCATTCACTTAAGCGGGGGCGAACAACAACGAATTCAACTGGCCCGGGCGATACTTAAAGGTGCCCCCATCCTGATTCTGGATGAAGCCACCGCTTTTGCCGATCCTGAAAGTGAATACTATATACAAAAGGCTTTTAGTACATTAATTAAAAACAAAACAGTGCTGGTTATCGCCCATCGGCTAAGCTCTATTACCAATGCCGATCAAATTCTGGTGTTTGATAGAGGAAGAATGGTCAGCAAAGGCAAGCATGAGGATTTACTGAAAAATAGTACACTCTACCAACGAATGTGGGATGCACACAACAGAGCTAAAGACTTTGTCATCCAATAAACTAAACACAATATGAGCATACAAAACATGAAAACAATTCAGGCAGAACTTACAGTCAAAAGAAAAGAATACCTCAGTCCGCACTATATACGCGTATTTCTTACCGGGGAGAAAGTCCCTTTGTTTGCAAATACTACGATTGGGGTCAATAATAAAATTCTTATTCCGCCAAAGGGAATTGATCGAATCCATTTTCCTGAATTTGATTATGAAAAAATGCAGTGGAAACCGCAACCCGATGCTATACGCCCTATTGTGAGAACCTATACCCATCGCGGTATAGACCTCAAAAACAATGAAATTTGGATCGATTTTATAGCACACGGGGAAGAAGGTCCGGCTTCTGCCTGGGCGATAAATGCGCAACCCGGTGACCTGCTGGGGGTGTTAATGTGGGATGGAAAAACTGAACTTTATCCAAAAACTGAAAATTATCTCCTCATAGGAGATGCCACAGGACTTCCCGTTCTGGCAGCTATTTTAGAAGATCTCCCAAAAACGGCCAACGCCACTTGTATCATCGAAGTTCACGGGCCTGAAGATGAACAGCCATTGAAATCGAATGCGAATGCTCATTTTACCTGGCTGTACAATAAAAACCCTCAAAAAGGGAGTCGACTGGTAGAAGTAGTAAAACAGCAAAGTTTACCACCAGCTCCACATTTTGGATACGTAGCTGCAGAATTTTCTTCCGTAAAGAAAATTCGCAATTACCTCCGTAAAGAAAAATCCTGGCAACGAGAAGATTTGTACGCCTATTCATATTGGAAAGCGGGAATGACGGAAGATAAATCTATGAAAGCAAGGCATCAGGAAACAGAAGAGTACTCAATGAGCAAAATGACAACTACAGAGCCACACTATAAAGTTGCTATTATTGGCGCAGGACAAGCGGGATTAGCCACAAGTTATTACCTCCAAAAATCGGGCATCAAACATATAGTGCTGGAAAAAAATGTGATTGGTTCTTCCTGGGTGGCCCAACGTTGGGATTCATTTAAAATGAATACTCCAAACTGGATGACCGCACTACCAGAAATGCCATTACCCAAAGCGACAAGTCAACAGTTTATGACCAAAAATGAATTTGTCGATTATTTAAACAAGTATGTTCAACAATTTAAATTACCAATAGCAGAAGCACTCCAAGTTATTCAGCTTAAAAAACAAGAGGATTCCTTTACCATATTTGCTGATAATCAAGGAAAAAGTCTTGAGATAAAAGCCGATTTCGTGGTGATTGCCTCTGGGATAATGAACAAACCAAAATTTCCAAAACTGGCGCAGAAAATTCCCAAAAATATCCTACAGCTGCACGCTTCTGACTATAAAAACCCCAATCAATTACCTGACGGAAAAACCCTGGTTGTAGGCGGTGGACAGTCGGGCTGCCAGATAGCGGAAGAAATCGCGCTGTCGGGAAAAAAAGTGTATTTGGCCAGCAGTAAAGTGCCTCGTGCCCCCAGACGTTACAGAGGTAAGGATATTATGGAATGGCTGAACATCATGGGTATTCAAGATACCTTGACGCAAGACGTAAAATCAACCCCACAATTACAGAATAAACAACCGCAAAGTTCAGGAGTGGGCGTTTTTGGACATACCATTAGTTATCAATCCTTACATCAATTAGGAGTTGCTATTTTAGGTTCGTTCAAAGGTATTAACAAAAAAGCCTTTCATTTCTCAGATAATGCAAAAGAAAATATTCGTTTTGCTGATGATACTTCGCACTCGATTAAAGAAAATATTGATGGATTCCTTTCTAAACATCCTGAACTGAATACAGGAATCACGGAAGAAGATGAAGCAGATTTCCCAGATGTGGACTATTCATCGGCTTCTGAAGTAAAGGAAATTAACATCAAGCAGTCAGAAATCACCTCCATTATTTGGGCGACAGGTTTTGGATATGATTTTTCTTATATGAGCCCTTCCCTTTTAAACGATACAGGAAGCCCAGCGCACTGTAATGGAATAATGAACACGGAACATTTGTACTGCATCGGTTTTCCGTGGTTAAGAAAGAAAAAATCAGGATTAGTATTTGGCATCCAGGAAGATGCGGAATTTCTTGTAGAGAAAATAAAAAACACCCAAAGACAATAAAATGGAATATCAAACAAAAATAAAATGGTCGTTTATTTCAGCCATTATGGCCTCTATATGTTGGGTAATTGGTGATATTGCGATTGCTGGTTTTGAGATCATACCTGAAAAATATCCCCTTTTTTCTGAAACTTATGCAGATCAAGTTGATGTGGAGTTTGCAGTACTAATGCTCGAAGGTTCTACCCAACGATTAATGTTTGGTGCCCTAATCGCAGCAATGACAGCTATATTGTTCCTACCGGGGGTATGGCTGGCCTATCAGTATGTAAAAGATCGGTCCAAATGGTATGTCTGGGTTACTTATTTTATCCTGTTACTAAGTGTACTCTTGATGCCATTGGGCCACGCTGTTTTCTTTTATACCGGTGAAATTTTCAAATCCATTTATAACAGCCCTGTCGCTGCCCATCCTTATCTGCTTGAAACTGCTGCCGGATTCATGCAAATGTTGTACATCTCCTGGGGCACGGCCATTATCGTGTTACTGTTAGGTTGGTTTCTATTTTCGGTGTTAGTATTCCTAGGAAAAACAACACTTCCCAGATGGGTAGGTTTTATTAGCCCAGTTTTTCTTACGATCTATCAAGCCCCCATCAAATCTATTTTACCAGCTTCAACTTTTAAGGACTGGTTAATTGCCGCAGGCTTTAACCTTTCGTACCTGATATTCTTTCTACTCCTGCTTACTTTTTTCAGAAAAAAACTATTTAGGCTCCCAACTTCCATTTAAATAAAAAGTTATGATCAGAAATTTAAACCGCATTTGTCAACTGGATCCCAAAGCCACACTTAAGGTCTTTTTTTGGGAGATTTTACACAGCATTTTTGTTGCTGCACCTTCGGGAATAGTACTCATTATTGTTTGGGAATTATTTTCAGAACATCCCAATACCACTAAAATTTGGACGGTGGTAGGCGTAATGGCCGTAATGTTAGTCTTGCAGTTTTTTATTGCAGCAAAATCGATGGTACAAACCAATATATGGGTGTATGGCTTATCTACAAAGCTGCGAATTACCTTAGGAAATCGTTTACGTAAATTCTCTCTTGGTTATTTTAAGCAAAAGAACCCGGGTGAGGTAGCTGCTATCGTTTTGCAGGATGTGGCGAATTTTGAAGGTATTTTTGGGCATAGTGTAGGTAATCTGGCAGCAGCTGTTTTTGGAACGACTGTACTTTCGGTTTTTTTAGTCATTTATGATTGGAGGCTTGCCCTGTGTCTCTTAGCTGCTCTACCCATTACCTATCTCTTTTTACTTGCCGCTAACTACCTGGTGAGTCGTCTGGGAAACAAGCAGATTGCTGCGCGGAATACCGTAGGTGCCAATTTTTTAGAATATGTACAAGGAATACGTCACTTAAAATCATATGCTCTAATCGGGAAAAAACATACGGGGTTAGAACAGACCCTTAAAGATCTTTGTCAAAAAAGCATCAGGATGGAAGCTGTGCCGGGTCCTTTTATAGTAACAGCTTTTATTGTATTTGAAATTACATTCCTGGCAATGGTTGCTTTGGGTTTATATTATCTAAACGGGAATTTGATTACTATACCCGTCCTGATCAGCTTTTTAATTTTAGGCTACCATCTTTACCATCCACTCAAAGTGGTGATGGTCGATTACTTATCGCTTAGGTATATGAATGAAAGCCTAAAACGGATTATTGAAATGCTGGATGCTCCTGCTATGGCATCTGGAACAGCTAAGCTACCAGAGAAATTTGATATTTGTTTTAAGGACGTGAGTTTTGGTTACCTCAATAAGCCTACGGTACAGAACCTTAGCTTTCACATCCCCGAAAAATCGATGCTTGCCCTGGTAGGACATTCTGGTTCGGGAAAATCTACTATTGCTGCTCTTATTGCTCGCTTTTGGGATGTCAATTCAGGAAAAATCGAGATTGGTGGCGTCCCCATCAAAGATATTCCTCAAGAACAGTTCTATCAACTGATTAGTGAAGTATTTCAGGACGTGTACTTATTTGATGACAGTATTTACAACAATATCAAAATAGGAAATCCAGAAGCTACAGAATCAGAGATCATAGACGCTGCCGAAAAAGCACAGGTACTTAGTTTTGCCTGGGAACTACCCAAAGGCCTCCACGCGCGCGTGGGCGAAGGAGGGAATAAGCTTTCAGGGGGGCAAAAACAACGCATAAGTATTGCCAGGGCACTGCTTAAAGATGCTCCAATCGTGCTGTTGGATGAAGCTACAGCGAGCCTGGATCCGGAAAATGAAATTTTCATCCAGCAGGCCATTCAGGAGTTGGTTAAATCTAAAACGGTGGTGGTCATTGCCCATAAACTGGCAACCATTATGCGTGCCGATAATATATTAGTCCTGGAGAATGGAGAAATTGCTGAAAGAGGAACACACGCCCAACTATTGAATAAGAATGGTATTTATCGAAAAATGTGGGATATCCAACAACAATCAAATGGATGGAAGGTGTAAGATGCTTAAATACAGTTTTGAAAAATACGTTTAAACCTGTATTTGATTTACATTAAGCAATTACGTGAGAATCAATGATAGGCATCTGAAAGTCAGCAATAAATGATTACGCATTGTGTAATCCAATTTTAGATTCCTAATAAGAAAATTGCGGAAGCTGAGTAAATGTTGGTAAAGAAGTTTATTTAGGGGCATTGCAGTACAAATTTTCTGTGAAAATTTGTACTGCAATGCTCCCAAAATGGGTGAAAATCGATACTCTTGAAGGCTAGTTACTATAATTCTTCGCCTTAATGTAACTCTCACTTAAAATTATTTCGTTCCAACACTCTTCTTACACCCATCATCAGTAAAGCCAGCACTCCAAAAAGCAAGGTTAACCAGGGGGTGTATACCACACTTTTTGTAGCGATCAGCCAACCGCCTGCGGTAGTTCCTAAGCTGATACCTAAATTCCCGAAGGAGGTGGCAAGGCTATTCGCAAACTCTAAGGATTTGGGTGCAGATGAAATCATATAGGTAGAAGCATTTAAAAAACTTGGAGAATATAAAAATCCCCAGATTCCTATCACCACAATTGTAGCACCCGTATTTCCTCCTGAAAAATGCAGCAATATTGGTATCAAAATGGTTCCTGATAAGAAAAAAGCAGTGGTTTTGGTAATGTTTTTATCTAACATTTTCCCGGCTGTCCAATTCGCCAGTACACCAATAATGCCAAAAACAAGCATCATATAACTGACCATCGTATGGTTCATATTTTTAGCTTTGTTTAGGTAATCTGCAAAATAGCTGTAGGTAGAAAACCAGGCGGTAATCATAAAGAAATTCATTGCGGTACTTGCTATAAAAGTAGGTTGTTTTAGTATTTTTAACTGACTTCCATACGACTTCTTCTCCTTTACAGGCATACTGGGTAAACCAACATATATCGCAATTAATGCGATGATACTAATTGTCGATTGCATATAAAACGAATATTCCCAGGAACATATACTGGCGATGTAAGTCGCAAAAGGAACGGTAGTTACCATCGCAATGGCCACACCGCTAAAAACGATGCTCATTAATTCATTTTCATTATTTTTATCTCCCTGAGATACCGCTACTGAAAGAGCTGTAGCTATATAAACGGGTTGTAAAAATGCGGGTAAAACCCTGACCAGCATCAATAACCAAAACGGAGGGGGAAAGGAAGAAACCAGTCCGGTAATAGCAAACAAAAATATAGAAAGCAGCATTACTTTCTTTCTGTCAAACCCAGAAGCAAAAAGGGTCATAAAAGGGCCTGTTAATGCGATGACAAGGGCAAAAGCACTTAGTAAAAGTCCGGCACGATCAATACTTATTTCATAGTAGGTTGCTATTTGTGGTAAGATTCCAATTACTCCAAATTCCGTAGTGATTACCCCTATAAAACCCAGGCAACCGATATAAGCATATTTTCTCATCGTACTATTCTGAATCGTTGATGAAATTGACAATATCCTGCATCAGTTCTCTGCTCTCTTTGAGGTAAGCGCCCATTTGAAAAAAGCCGTGAATCATATTTCCGTAGGTTTTTTGGGTTACAGGAACATTATTGTTCATTAATTTTTCGGCATATAGTAGGGCTTCATCCCGCAGCGGATCATATTGAGCCGTTGCGATAAATGTAGGTGGAAGATTGGGGAATCTTTCCCTTTTTAAAGGGATTGCATCTGGATTTTCGCGGTTTTTCTCATCTGGCAAGTAATAGGACCAAGCTTCTTTAGCTTCTTCAATATTCAAAATAGGGCCGTTCTTAAAAAGATTCCACGAATTGGTTTTTAAGCTATTATCGGTAGCAGGATATATGAGCACTTGTGTGGCAATTTCGTTTGAAAATCTATTGGAAACGGTGGCGGCTATAGCACCGCCCGCGCTATCTCCCATTATAGTGATTTGGTTTTTGTCAACATTCAATTCTTTGGTGTTCATTAAAACCCATTCTACCACAGTAAAACTATCCTCTATTCCGGCAGGAAATGGATGTTCAGGGGCAAGACGATAATCCACTGAAATGATGACGGCTTGGGAGAGATTTGCCAATTGACGTAGGGGGGAATCGTGGGTTTCCAGACTTCCTCCTTTAAACCATCCACCGTGAAAATAGATGATGATAGGTAGGCCCTTCTGATTATTTGGACGATAAATACGAACTGGCACTGTGTCTTTTTTAAGTGTGATAATGCGGTTCTCAATTTTAAATACCTGCTCCTTTCCTCCTGCTAGTGGATTCATTTTTTCGTAAAATAAGCGCCCTGTTATCCAGGGTTTTTCGTTTTCGGGTACTTCAATAGCTTTTATATAGTTCAATACCTTTTGTACTTCTGGGGTCATAGTAAACGTTTTATTCGTTACATCTTTTTGTGCTTTGCCTTTCCACACGCCTAGTAAAAGCAAAAGAATTGTTGTGTATCTCTTCATTTTTTTTGTTTTAAAATTGATAGCACAAAATTATGTAGCTATCCCTATTTTTGCATATAGGATTCTAAATGTTCGGTACATACAAATTTGTCCGTTATGGGAAAAAGAAAGAAAAGCTCAACCAATCTGTTGAATGAAAAATACATTATGGAAAGTTGCGACTTAACCTATGCGGTCTGTAAGGTTGGTGGAAGATGGAAATTATTAATCCTTTGTAAGCTTGAAAACGGGAAGTTGCGCTATAGTGAACTGCGCAATGCGATAGATGGCATTACCGAAAGAATGCTCACCTTACAGTTGCGGGAGTTAGAAAAAGATGGATTGGTGAAACGTACAGTTTACGCAGAAGTACCACCAAGAGTAGATTATGAACTCACCCCAATCGCCATTGAATTGATTCCTATCTGGTCAAAATTAAGCAGCTGGGGAGCCAAGCATAAAAAGCTGGTAAAATGATATTAAATTTTAAGTAGTATGATAGCGGCTTTGATCAATCATATAGAAAAATTTATAGATATTAAGGATACAAACCTCGGCATGATGGATACCCTTTTTGAAACGAGGGTCTTTAAAAAGAAAAAAGACTTATTAAGAGAAGGTGCTATCTGTCAAAATCTCTTTTTTGTGAACAAAGGTTGTTTACAGGTATTGTACACTAAAGAAAACGGCACGGAACAAACCATTGATTTTGCGCTGGAAAACTGGTGGACTACCGACTTCTCAGCCTTTTCTAAAAAGAATACATCCAACTTCACCATTCGCACAGTAGAACCCAGTGAAGTCTTAGTGCTAAGTGCCGATGCTAAAGAAGCATTGCTTAAAGAATTTCCTGTTCTGGAGCGATACTTCCACTTGGTCTTTCAACGGGCTTATGCGGCTTCTCAATGCCGAATAAAACTACTTTATGAGTATTCCCGGGAAGATTTATATTATCACTTCAGAGATAACTTTCCGGAATTCATTCAACGTGTGCCCCAATACCTTATCGCCTCATTTCTAGGTTTCACCCCTGAATATTTAAGTGAAATCCGCAGAAAAGAGCTTTCTTAAACCAGTTTAAGAATTTGCTGCTTGTTTCTGGTAATCTTTGTCCGCACAAAACAAGATTACTATGACCAATTTAAAACAGGCCTTATCTTTAGGTTGTACAGGAGCTTTAGCCATTTTTATAGCTTTCTATTTTGCATTACCACCCTGGGTACTCTTCATCGCCTGGGTGAGCTACCATCTTTTTGGCACAAACCTAAAAACTGCCTTCACCATCCTGATCCAACAACTTTTTGGAATCCTCATTGCGATGCTCATTCAATATACGGGAGCTTGGCTTTCAGCATTTATCGGAGCGTTTGGATTTCCTTTAGCCGTATTTATCGCTATGATCGGGGTTTTCTACATTTCAAAATTGAAACGTTTGAATACCATTCCCGCCTACTTTTTGGGACTCATCACCTGGTTTTCTTCGGGTTTTGAAATCGCTGTCCAATCACTTTTTATCCTCATCCTTTCCCTGGTGCCTGGTTATTGTATCGCTGCCCTTGATACTTTTTTACATAATAAATTAGCCGCTAAAAAATAAGCTTCAGATGACTGTAAGAAGAGCAACACATTTAGATATAACCGCACTGATGGTTCTTATGAATGAATTCAGAAAGTTCTACAAACAAGAATCAAACCCTGAAGAAGTAGAAAGCTTTCTGAATGACCGAATGAATAAGGAGGACAGTGTCATTTTTGTAGCCGTTCTGGAAGACCAGTTGCTAGGCTACACCCAGCTTTTCCCTTCTTTCTCGACTATCAAATTAGAAGAAATATGGATTTTGAACGATCTGTTTGTATCGGAACAATTTCGGGGTTTGGGCGTGGCCTCTCAATTACTAACAAGCGTTTTGGAATTTTCCAAAGCAACCCATCGCCAACAAGTTTGGCTTTTGACAGGAAATGACAATAAAAAAGCACAACAACTTTATCATAAAATCGGATTTAATAACACAAAATTTAAACATTATGTCTTCAACTTTTAACTCACAACACCGCATTAACATTAAAGAAGTGGAGCCTGAATGCTGGAAATTAATTATTGAAATAGAACAATTTTTGGCCAGGACTTCTTTAGATAAACAACTTAGGGAACTCATTAAAATCAGAACCTCTCAAATCAACAAATGCGCTTTTTGTATTGATTTGCATACAAAAGACGCGTTAAAATTGGGTGAAACTGAACGTAGGATATTCGCCTTATCCGCCTGGCAGGAAAGTCCATTGTTTTCTGAAAAAGAAAGAGCCGTATTACAGCTCACCGAAGAGATTACTAAAATAAATGAGGCAGGGCTTAGCGACCATACCTATGGGAAGATAAGTACGTTATTCAGTGGTAATGAAATCGCACAGCTCATTATCGCCATCAATCATATGAATTTTTTAAATAGGGTGGCCGTTTCCACAAAATTGATTCACCCTAATTAAAAAGATAAAAAAATCAGCTTTGGAGGGGAAAATTTAACCCTAACTCATTTTTATTCTTCAGCATGCAAGCCAATCCTGTTTCCTTCGGTATCTAGTATAACTGAAAACAGACCGAAAGGAGCTTCAGTCTTAGGAATAAGAACTTTCCCTCCTGCTTTTTCAACTTTATCAATAACAACTTGAATATGGGGACTGGCATTTATATATATAAATATTCCTTTTTCTGTTGGCGTTCTGTCTTTTGATTTCGATAAAACACCGGTAACTCTCCCTGACAGTGCTTGTTTAACATTGGGATCGTAAGGAAAGAAAGTTAGTTCCTCATTTGTTTCTGTAAAAGTTTTAGTGGTCATTACTATATCAAATATAGTCTCATAAAACTTTTTAGCTCTAGTAGTATCTAAAACCGGGATTTCAAACCATGTGAGCACATTATTATTATCACTAATTTTTTGTAGCATCATATCAACATTTTTGTTTAGTCAAAAGTGGCGCTTAATTGTTTAATTAAGCTGAGACATTTGTCACAAAATCAGGAAATCCTTCTATTGCGTATTCTGCTTAGGGTCTCTCTTGTGACACCAAGAAATGAAGCTAATTGGGTAAGTGAAACTCTTTGTACAATATGTGGGTGATGGGTTTCTATATATTCCAGTCGCTCTTTTGGGCTATAAAGCTTAAAAATTGCTAAAAATTCTTCCTGCTTTACGGCAAACTGGCGCAAACAAATTCGTCCTAAATTTTCGATTTTAGGGTGCTGTTTTGATAGCTCAAATAATTTATCTTTGTTAAATACAATAGTAATTAGCGGTTCACAGGCTATGATGTTATATTTTGACTCTAATCCGCTACCAAAACTAGTAACATTAGTTGCTATTTCATTCTCAAAGAATAATTCGGTGTTTTTTATGTTTCCATCTATTTCATAATAACTTTTGCAATAGCCCGCATCTATATAAAAAAGTGAGCTGCAAACTTCCCCTTCCCGTAAGAGCAACTCATTCCTGGCAAATGTTCTCTTAGTTAAAGCAGGTTTTAAATATTCCCAATCTTCCTCTGAAAAGGGGGTTAAAGAACAAATATAGCTTAGTAGATTATTCATTATTTTCAGTTTCTCTCTAAGACACCAGATGCCGGTGATGAATCTGGTATTTTTATAGTCTAAAACTAGTCAAAAAAACCTGTGACATAAAACATTCAACATCCCTCCTTTCTTTTTTAGCTCACTGTTGATTCTTGGTTTTAGGGCTCATAAACCTACCTTGTAGATTAGCATTGCGCACCCTTCAACAAAAGCTCAGGACAAGCAAACAAAACCGCCTGCCTTGGACAGGAAAGGCTAGGCTTATTTTTACATCCTTAAAAACTACACCTACTCCTTATCCTGCGGATGGCAAATACAGTTAATCAATTCATGAATTTAAGCTTTTATGCAAAAACCGTTTGCGTCTATTCCAATTCAGCTAAGCGTTTTATTAGTTTTCGGGCATGTTCTTTTGCGTTGTTTTTGATGTCGGTTTCGGTATAACCGGCCGCCAGTGACGTTCCATGAAAGTAAATGGGATCAATATAATTCATTTGGGCAAACAAGGCAGTTTGCTCCAGGTTTTTGCAAAACTCGTACACCCGAAAATGCTGAAATCCTAAAACATTGTAGCTGATTTCTGATGAGCCAACAGTAAAACTCGGGACAAAATTTTTACCTTTTAGTTTGTCGCCTTGGGAACCATAAGCAAATTGATATGCAAAAACCTCATCGAACCAAAGTTTTAAAATGGCGGGCATATTGTACCAGTAAAATGGATATTGAAACACAATAGTTTGGTGCTTTAACAGTGCTTCCTGCTCTGCTTTTATATCTATTTTGTAGTCCGGATATAAGTGGTGAATGTTCCTGATTTCAATAGTTAAATCCCATTTCTGCAATTCTTCGATTACCGTTCTGTTGGCGAAGGAGTTTTTATAATTGGGATGTCCTAAAATAATTAATGCCATAATCTATACTATCATTAGTTGAGTTGCTAAACTACTTTTAGTGCTTTATATTTACAATACCTATCGATTTGGATAGCTGGAAATTAAATAGCGATGAAAGAAGAATGTAAAGGCGATTACGTAAAAGTGAACGGGAAAATTTATCCGTGTTCAGTAAGTCTAACAATGGATTTGGTGGGCGGAAAATGGAAAGCGGTTATTTTATACCACTTGATGGATGCTAACAAAAGGTTTAGCGAACTCCGCAGGGAAATGGGTACGGTTACCGAAATGACACTAAGCTTGCAACTAAAGCAACTGGAAAAAGACGGATTAGTCTCCCGAAAAGTATATGGCAAAAAACCACCGGTTAAGGTTGTTTATGGGTTAACCGATTTCGGAAAATCTTTTATCCCGGTGTTGGAGTCCATTACCCAATGGGGCAATCAAGTGGTAAGTGAAAAGGGGGAATTTGTCAATGCGGATTAAAATATGGCTAGGCGACCATCAATTGTTGTTTGTTTGTGCCTTTTCAATTGTTTAAATTCAGAATATTAACCTACTTCATAAACCGGTTTTCAAGTTCATAACAATGTGATCTTTTACAAAATTACTGCTTAAAAAGAGTAAACTATGTCCCTTTAACTCTGTAAACCATCTCTCCTTCCCCTACTCTTGTTTGTACTAAGGTGTAGTATAAAACAGTAGCAGAGTGAGTGCATCAAATCTTCAACATGCTACTGAATAAACACAAAGCGGTTAGAGCTTACACCCGATCCGCTATGGCTTTTATGTATAGTGAGTTCGCTTCTCTTCGTTTAATTTGGTGAATGAAGCCCGATCTTATTTCCTTCCGAGTCATGGAAAATGGCAAAATATCCATTCTCGTCAGCGTGAGGTGTTTTTGGAATAATAATTTTTCCGCTGTTCTTTTCTACTTTGTCAAGAATAGTTTGAAGATTCTCCCCACCATTGAGATAAATAGTAACTCCCTTGGCAGAAGGTTCGAAGCCTTCTCCTTTCATAATTACTCCTGTTACCATTTGGTCTTGATAGGGGAACAAACCCATTTCCATTTCAGAGAAATCTAATCTTTCAATTTCTACTCCTAAAATTTCTTTGTAAAAGTTGATAGCCCGTGAAATATCTGTTGCCGGAATTTCAAAAATTGAGATGTAGCTGTTCATATTTTCCATGTTTTTGAAAGTTGTTTCTTTGGTATGATCTGGTTCTGAGATTGAAGAATCTTTATTTGTGCAGGACACAACACTAAAAGCGAGGGCAGTAACTGTGATAAGTATAGTTTCTTTCATTTTCCAATTTTTTTAACAGGACAAATTTAATTGTGGAAAGTCCCTTAAAATTGTAAAAATGCGACACCCAGTTTATTTGTAAAAAATAGTAGATAGAGTTAAATTTTCATTTCCTAAAAACTCCTTTGGGTTTGTCCCTGTAAACTCCTTAAAGTCTTTAATGAAATGGGCCTGGTCATAATATTCACTATCATAAGCGATATTAGTTAAGCTTTCTTCCTCTTTATCAAGTAGCATTTTTAATGCTGTTTGCAGTCGAATAACTTTACCTAACTGTTTTGGACTCACTCCTATTTGATTTGCAAACTTTCTCTCAAGTTGTCTTCTTTTGGACAAGTCTTCTTTAAGAATCGTTTTTATGGAAGCAGTTCCTTTAGTTGACAAAAGGGCTTCAACAGTGGATTTTACTATATTCTCAACCATTGATTTTTCATTTAATCTCGCTCTGAGAAATTTCTCTATGATCTGAATCCTTTCTTGAGTGTTTTTTGCCTGAATTACTTCCTTTTCCAGTTCCCTGGCGATTTTTTCTTCAAACAATAATTCAATTGGTGTTTCTTTATTAGCTAAGTTCTTAATGGGTTCGGATACAAAATTGGCAAATCCGTATGGGTAAAAGCGAATAGCAAATGTATTCACATGTCCTGTAGGTTGGATATAAAATGGTTCAATTGTTTGTCCAAGTACCATTGCCCGAGGTTGTAGGATAAATTCATCATCCGAAGTATATCGCTTAATATCATCGCCAAGAATAAAAGCCATCTCGATACAGCCATCGGGAACAATCCGCTGTTTTTGTGAATCAATATTGGCAGGAACTTCTAAAGTCCAGTAGCAGCTAATAAACGATGCTAAATCCGGATGAGGCTGAAATGTCAGGTAGTTCATTTATCTTTCGGTCGTTTTTTCTGAGTGACGTACAATTAAAAGCGTAAACTTTCAATTTACAGCTTGGCCAAATCTACGATTTGGCCCGCTAAAAAGTATCTATAACAATTTTAAAAAACACAGAACCAGCTATAATTTCATTTATAGTAGTGCGGTTTTATTCATTCAACATTATCATTTCAATAAGTTCATAGGCAAGCTTTGGAATTTCTTGTCTATTTTCTCTAGATATTCCTTCCATTTTCTGCAACGATTCTTTCAATTCTACATATATTGGATGCTTAAGCCTTGTAATTACATGCCCCTTGTTATTTTGTTCTGCTTCTATTTCTGCTTTTAACTTTGTAATGTCATATTCAATTGAGTTAATTAACCTCAAGCCCACAATGATTAGAGGGTTTGCACTTAAATTATTAATCTGATTATCCAGAAACACTAGTCCGTAATTCTCTAAATCTGAGATGATTTCATGTATTACTCTTGTTGTCGTTTCAATGCGGCCGTTATGATAATAATATGCGTCCTCAAGTGGCGTAATTCCTATGCCTCGTTTTTGAGAAATCAAATCACAGTGAGGATTAATCCAACCAGTATTGTATCCACTTCGACCAACAAAGAATGGATTAAGTCTTGAAGCTACAGAACAGGCACAGATTTTATCTTTTAAAGCAAAGGCTATGTCAAAACTCTCGAATATTTTCAGGGGGCCAATCTGTCTTGTTCTTAAAAACGAGTAATATTGGTTTTTATAGGAAGTAAATTGGAAATCAGGAAAATGTTTCTCCATAAGTGGTAATATTATTTTCTTGAATTCACCTCTTTTTAATTCAGAGGATTCATCCATTACCTTTTTCTTATTTCTAAACTTTTCAAAAAACTTCATCTATGTCATTTCTTAATACGCTACAACATTTCAATAGGCATACAATTCATTTTCGCTTCTTTACGTCATCTATTTTAAACCCATTAAGAGTCTGAATCACTGTTATTTCGTTCAGGTGTGTTAGTTCGAATCCAGTATCAGTAACTTCTACTTCTAAAATAAACATTCCCTCCTCTCTTTCTTCAAGTAGCTTGCACTTTGTAACGACAATATTATCCCAATCCTGTTGATCAATAAGAAACCCTATTCCAAATTCGGCATATGAAGTGTCATAAATGCCACCCCATTTTTGCTTAAACTGTTCCTTAGTTAAGGAGTTTTCACACTCATAAACTACACAAATCGCGTCTTGCATATATTCCGCATATTGTTCAGTTGTTATTTCATTAAGGGGTTTAAGAGGAAACTTAGCAAAGTACTCTTCAATAGTGGATGTTAGCCATTTCTGAACTTCATTAGATTCCTGAGCAGGAAGTTGAGTTATTGAAATCATAAAAATTGCTAAGATAAGAAGAGTTTGTTTCATAATTTATTCTTCAATAAATGGCTGATAATGTTGAGTATACGAAAAGTAATCGGTTAGGAAACACAAAAAATAACGCAAACTAAAATCCTTGATTTTACTAATATTGTGCTTATTTTATATATATAATTATTACCTGCTGGCTTTTCTTTCCATTTTCCACATTCCATACGGATTTTCAAATAGTTCATCTCCTTCGTTTGGTTGATTTTTCTCTTCACCAATTTCAAATATCGGTGATTGCATATCTGTGCTAAAAGTCTGTCCTATATTAATTTCAGGTTTTTCAATTAATTGATAATAGCTAAAAACCGAAAGCAAATTGACTGAATCTTGAAATTCTTCATTGTAGACAATACTGTCTTTTAATCCCAAGTTATGCATTCCACAGGTATAGGTTATTCCTTTCCCATCACTTATTGAATCCAAGACGTACATTTTGTAAAGGTTTGATTCATCAAAATCGGTTAAGAATTCAGTCCAGTGTTCTTTTGTAAATGCTTTTCCAGTTGTTTCTACTTTAATTCCTATTCCTCCGGATTTTAAAAGTGCATTTCCCGCATCGGCAATTTCTTTTGCGCTTTGCAAATCTCCAGTTTCTGCTGATAAGTATAAAACGTATTTGTGCTTATCGATTTCACCTAAAAATTCATCTGAAACTCGATTTATCATTCCTGCAAATTTGAACGAATCTTTCATTTTATTATCTCTTTCGCAAACTTCTAAATCAAATCCTTTATTAGTTTTTAGGTTCAGAAGTACCATTCCAGCAAATATGAAATCATTCATATTATTTTCCGCTATCGCAGTTACGATTTCCGTTCTGTCATTCCAATTTCCAGGTATGCAAAGAATAGTTTTAGGTTTTCTCTCCGTTTGATTAACTGATTTTTGTTTCTTTTTGAAAATATTGAACATAGTTGTGTTTCAGCTTGCAGCTAATATTTCAATAGGCGGACAATTCCGCTTATTCTCTTTATATTTTTCTTAACCAGCAGCAAACGCTTGTAAACATTTATAAATGCGTAATACCACCCTTAGGTTCATAAGGATAATAATAAGCTATTACTAAATTAAATCCTACATTTTCATCAAAAAGCAATGAAAATACCTGGAAGTAAGTAGCGGGTTTATTCAGTGAATAGATAAAATATGTATTGAAGGGTTACAGATGAGACACTTGCAACATATATAACCTAGGGGCCTATAAAAGTACGAATGGAACACTCGTACCACTGATCAGATTGGAAAACAAAAAAGATGTGGTGGTTTCAGAAAAAAAACGCTGTGCTTTTTAGCACAAAAAAAATAGCGAGAGTAATTACCCTCGCTTAACTTTTCAGGAAGCTGATTCCAACTCCATTTGGTAGTGCATAATATTGCACTCTTCAAACTGCTCGCCTACTTTTTCAAAACCAAAACCTTCATATAAATCAACAGCCTTCAGCTGTGCATGCAGGTATAGTTTCTTTCCTTTTGCTTCCGGATGCTGGTAAATATTCTCCAAAACAGCTCCCACCAATGCTTTGCCTACTCCTTTTCCTCTGGCTGATTTTAATACGGCAAATCGCTCAAGCTTAATGCCTTTATCGGTAAACCTCCACCGGGCTGTGCCGCAAGGAGCCCCGTCATCTTCCTTCGCTATAAAGTGGGTAGATTCATCTTCGTATTCATCATATTCCTCATCAGGTGCCACTTTTTGCTCTATCACAAAAACCTGCTCTCTGATAGAAAATACTTGTTTTAGCTCTTCTTTTGTTTCAACAGTTGTTACAGTAATCATTCGTCTTTATTTTTTTCGGCATCGTTTTTATCGTAAGCTTCAATGATCTGTCTCACCAACTTATGGCGCACCACATCTTCTCCGCTTAAATGCACCATGCCTATTCCCTTAATATCTTTTAAGATTCTTGTAGATTCCGCCAGCCCTGATTTTTGCCTTTTAGGCAAATCCACCTGGCTCATGTCTCCGGTAATAATGGCTTTGGAGTTAGGCCCCATCCTGGTCAGAAACATCTTAATCTGCATTTGGGTGGTGTTTTGTGCCTCATCCAGCAAAATAAATGCGTTGTGCAGGGTTCTTCCTCTCATATAAGCCAAGGGAGCAATTTCAATTACCCTGTTTTCCTGGTAATACTTCAGCTTCTCAGAAGGCACCATATCTTCCAGCGCATCGTAAATCGGTCGTAAATACGGATCAATTTTTTCCTTCAGATCTCCCGGAAGGAAACCCAGGTTTTCTCCGGCCTCCACAGCTGGCCTGGTGATGATTATTTTTCTTACTTCTTTATTCTTTAATGCCCGTACGGCCATGGCTACAGAAATATAGGTCTTCCCCGTTCCTGCAGGGCCAATAGCAAATACCAGGTCGTTGGCATTTACGCTCTCAACCAGTTTTATCTGGTTAGGTGTTTTGGCTTTAATAGCAAAGCCCTTGGTGCCAAAAACCAGTGTTTCTTCTGCATCAGCATGCAGGCGTTTCTGGCTTTCGGACTGTTCCTCATTAATATAGGTTTTAATGCTTTCTTCCGTCACTTTACCAAACTTATGGTAGTGGTCTACAAGCGACTGAACAATTTGATTGATGCGGATGATCTCGGGAGAGCTTCCCTGAATGCGGATTTCATTGCCTCTCGATATAATTTTTGACTTAGGAAAAGCGGAGGATAATTCATTGATATTACGATTTTCCACTCCTAAAAAATCAACCAGTGACACATTTTCTAAGGTAATAACTTTTTCTACCAAATGCTTTTTTTGTTTAAGGTTTTAAAATGAGTTAGTACTAAAATTTACGTAGTTTTGTTTTAAACAAATTTAATAATAATTCTACTGTTTGTATGCCTTTGATTACTTTTCTATCGGATTTTGGATGGCACGACCACTATGTTGCTTCGGTGAAAACCAAAATACTGGCTGAAAACCCTGAAACACAAATCATTGACATTACTCATAACATCAAAAAGTTTGATATCATTCACGGGGCGCAGGTACTAAAGGCTGTTTACCGCGATTTTCCGGAAGGCACCATTCACCTTACAGCCATCAACCTCAGGCAATCGGCCAAAGAAGCTATGATTGCCATTAAGCTAAATAATCAATACATTTTAGGAGGTAATAACGGTATGCTGGGTCTGTTGGATGAAAAAGCACCTCAGGAAATTATAAAAATTACTGAAAATGAACCTGGCAGTAATTTCCCTGCCAAAGATGTACTCGCAGTGGCAGCCAGCCAGATCGCAAGCAATAAAAGCTTTCAGGACTTAGGCACGCCAATGGATGAAAGTGAATTTGTGCGCTACCTACCTCAGCGGGTAAAAGCCACAAGAGAGATTATCCAGGGACATGTAATTCATGTGGATGATTACGGTAACCTCATCACCAATATTGGTAAAACTGATTATGACATCCTGAGCAAAGGAAAAAGCATTCAGGTAAAGTTTAGAAATTATGTACTTTCCAAAGTACAGCAATATTACCACGAAACTACTGGTGGAGAAGCTTTTGCTTTATTTAACGATCAGAATGTGCTTGAAATAGGTATTAAAGAAGGTAATGCATCTGAATTACTAGGCATGGAATACGGGAGTATGGTGAGTGTGAGGTTTTCGGATTATTAAATTCCGACAGTGAGGAATCGGAATAGCCTGTAAGCCTAAGGCTGGAGTAATTTAAACTAGGGTCACAACCATGTAAGTCAATATCTCATCCAACTTTGAAAAAGAAAATCTCGGTTTATTTTTTGTCTAGTAAAACTCACCCCTGATTTGTCCATGTCAAATCTGTCCCCTCTCTTCAAAAAATAGAGGGGAAGAATCCCGTAAATATTATATAAATCCCTCAAGTTTCTTCGGAATAATTATGACTTATAATATTTCCTTCCCTTCAAAAAGAGAAGGATTGTTCTCCAGCTGGCGATAAGGATAACCTGCCAGCCTCTGGTTGGAGTTAAAACTAAAGCCGTATTCTATTAAAAGACGAAGAAAACACCCCTATAATCCCCTCAATGGGATAGAATAGTTCTACTTATCCTTCAGCCATTCTTCAATATCCTGCAATAGCTGCTCTTTGGCTACATCATTCTGAATTTCATGTTTATTGCCCTCGTAACCATGCCACGAGAATAATGAATTACTATCGGCCAACTTTTTACTGGCAAAGGCATCCGTTATTTTATCAGCTAATCCGTGCGCTATAAAAACAGGATGATGAAACTTTTCACTCCTGGAAAGAATGGTCTCCCCTCCTTTTGTGATAACTTTAAATAATCGGGCAGAGATTTTATCATGGATTAATTGATCTTCCTTGTATTTCTTCACTTCATCAGGCAAAGTAGAAATTTCGCTTGCATCCAGTCCGCTGCTTTCACTAAAGGAAGGAATAATATCTGCCATAATATTCCCTGCCATTACTTTCCACTTCGCAGGCTGAAACACCAGCTTTATCCACGGAGAGGTGATAATAGCGCCCTCTATTTCATTGGATTGGTCCTTCAGCAGGTAATTCAGCACAATATTGCCGCCCATGCTATGGCCATACAGGTAGAGCTTTGCGTCAATATTATTTCTTCTTACTTTCCGCACGAAATATTCCACATCCAACAGTAATTGTTCCATTGAGGACGCATGGCCTCTTTTACCTTCTGAATTTCCATGTCCTCTTAAAGTAAGTATGGCACTATTTATATTCTTAGTAGCGAAATGCTCTGCCACATGCACATACCTGCCGGCATAATCCCCATGGCCATGAATGATTAGTAGTACTTTTTCAGGATTTTCTATCGCTGAAAAGCTAAGTATTTCAAGATTAAGGTTGTCCGAGGTTTTGAAAGAGGTAACTTCTGATTGCATACCGTAATATTAAAGAATAACAGGCAAAAACAGTATGATCTGGCATATAAAATCTTACAAATGCTATCGAAATACTATTCCAAAAGCAGATAAACCCCCGCAGCCAATGCTGCTCCTAAAGCAGGGCCGAGTATGGGAATCCAGCTGTAGGACCAATCACTACTTCCCTTTCCTTTGATAGGAAGCAACTGATGTACTATTCTTGGGCCTAAATCCCTTGCCGGATTAATGGCATACCCTGTGGTTCCCCCAAGCGATAAACCAATTACCCAAACTAAAATAGCCACGGGTAAAGCCCCTAAAGAACCCAATCCGATAGGTGTATTGGCTTCATTGAGCAATGCAGGAGGTGTTGAATAAAGAATTACGATGATTAATACAAAAGTACCTACCACTTCAGAAGTAAAATTTGAAGTTTTGTTTCTGATGGCAGGAGCTGTTGCAAAAGGCGCAAAAATAAGTGCAGGGTCATCAGTTTTAGCAAAATGATCTTTATAGATAATATAAGCTAGTAAAGCACCACAAGCTGCTCCCAATATTTGTGCAGGAATGTAGATCCATAATAATTCCCAGGCAAAATCACCTGTTATGGCTAAAGCAAGGCTTACGGCCGGATTAATGTGAGCTCCACTATAAGGACCAGCCACCACCACCCCGATAAAAACACCAAAAGCCCAGGCAGTTGTAATTACCATCCATCCGCTTTGTGTTCCTTTAGTACCGGGCAATACTACGTTGGCAACTACTCCTGACCCCATTAATATAAGCAGGAAAGTGCCTAAAAATTCTGCTACAAAAAAGTTCATGTATTTTTGATGGTTTTATGATTCAAGCCAGTCTTTACTTCTGCTCACTGCTTTATGCCAAAAATGTAAATTATTATTCACTTCTTCTTCATTTTCCTGAGGATCATAACTTTGGTCAATTTCCCATAATGCTTTCAATGCCTCCATATCAGGCCAGTAACCTACAGCCAGACCCGCTAAAAATGCGGCTCCCAGAGCAGTGGTTTCAGTAATTTTAGGTCTGTTAATTGTACATCGCACCAGGTCCGACTGAAACTGCATAAGAAAATTGTTTTCAGAAGCCCCTCCATCTACCCTCATTTCAGTAGTTTTATTCCCCGCATCTTTTTCCATTGCTTTTAGCACGTCATTCACCTGGAAAGCAATAGCTTCCAAAGCTGCCCGTGCCATATGCGCTTTTCCTGTGCCTCTTGTAAGCCCGAAAAAAGCTCCTCTCGCATCCTGATCCCAATGTGGAGCGCCCAATCCCGTGAGTGCAGGGACAAAGTATACGCCTTCATTACTTTCTATGGAAGTAGCTAATTTTTCTGATTCACTGGCATGTCTGAATAACTCCAAACCATCGCGCAGCCACTGGATAGCAGCACCACCAATAAAAACACTTCCCTCTAAAGCATACTGCACATCGTCTCCAATCTGCCAGGCTATGGTTGTGAGCAATTTGTTTTCAGAATGAACAGGTTTATTCCCTGTGTTCATCACCAGAAAGCAACCTGTTCCATAAGTGGTTTTAGCCATTCCCGGCTGGGTGCACAACTGACCAAATAATGCTGCCTGCTGATCGCCTGCAATGCCAGCGATAGGAATTTTTTGAGAGAAAATATCTCCTGAAGTAGTGCAGTATTGCTCGCTACTGGGTTTTACCTCAGGTAGAATAGAGGCCGGAATGTCAAATATTTCCAGTAGTTCCTCATCCCATTTCTTATCATGAATATTGAACAACATAGTACGGCTGGCATTGGTAATATCTGTAAAATGATGTTTCCCACTCGTAAGCTTCCAGATTAACCAGCTATCTACCGTTCCGAAACAGATTTCTCCTTTTTCGGCTTTCTCACGCGCTCCTTTCACATTATCCAGCAGCCATTTTATTTTAGTTCCGGAAAAATAAGCATCTATGATTAATCCTGTTTTGGCATTAATCTTTTCCGATAAACCTTTCTTCTTTAGCTCGTTGCAGTAGGCTGAAGTTCGTCTATCCTGCCATACAATGGCTTTATGAATAGGTTCACCTGTATTCCTATCCCATAAAATGGTGGTTTCCCGCTGATTGGTAATTCCGATTGCAGCAATTTGAGAAGCTATAATATTGGCTTTGGTTATAGCTTCGGTAGCTACAGAAGCCTGTGAGGTCCAAATTTCTTTGGCATCATGCTCTACCCAGCCAGACTTAGGGAAAAATTGCTTAAATTCTTTTTGTGCGACCGCTACAATTTCAGCTTTCTGGTTAAAAAGTATAGCTCGTGAACTGGTGGTTCCCTGATCAAGCGCTAAAATGTACTGGGGTTTGCTCATATCTTTTACAGTTTGCTATCTTAAAACTATTTCTATATTGTATACTTTAAAGCCAGTTTATTAAACGAGGCCAATTGTTTTCCTTTCCATTCCTCACTTTTGCCAAGCTCTGCTGCCATTATATCCGTCACCACGGGAGCCATTTTCATTGCTGCCTTTGCATCAAGAAAGAGAATTCTGATACGTCTGGCCAGCACATCTTCTATCTTCATCGCCATTTCATCTCTCACGGCCAACACTACTTCAGCTTTGGTATACGGATAATCAGGATGCAACTTCTCTTTCAGTACCGGATTATCCTTTTGTAATGTAATAATTTTTTCACGATCTGCTCCATATACTCCCAGATAGTCTGTAGACGGATTACTGACAGAGCCATGTATTTTTTGAGAAGTGGAGCTACTTTTAGGGATAGAAATGCCGGTAATTTTTGGGAAATAGACAACAGTATCCTCTCCCATCCTTCTAAAGGTGGTCCACTTACCTCCGGTTAAGGTAACTAAATTGCTTTCAGAAACAATTACTTTGTGGCTTCTGGAAATTTCCTTGGTCTTCTCGTTTTCATCTTCCGGTGCTGCCAAAGGTCGCAAACCGGCATACACGGAAAGCACATCTTTACGAGTGGGTGCTTTGGTTAAATACTCAGCAGCAGTTTTTAAAATAAAATCTATTTCCCTTTCCAATGGCTCCGGTTCCAGTTTAGGCTTTTTCCTAAGCGTATCAGTCGTCCCCACTACTAATTTATCATGCCAGGGAACAGCAAATAATACGCGGCCATCACTCGTTTCAGGGATCATGAGTGCATCTTTATCAGAAAGAAATGACTTGTCTAATACCAAGTGAATGCCCTGGCTCGGCTGAATCATTTTTCTTGCCTCCGGATTATCCATTTTAAGGATTTTGTCTGCAAATACACCCGTGGCATTTACCACCATTTTTGCCTGTATGTCATAAGCCTTAGTAGAGAGTTGATCAGTAACATGTACGCCATTTACCTTTCCGCTCTCATCTTTATTAAGATGTGTAACTTTCATGTAGTTCAGCATTACTCCCCCCATCTCATCGCAGGTTTGTGCCACGTTCAAAGCCAGCCTTGCATCATCAAATTGCCCATCGTGATAAACGACCCCACCTTTAAGGTTTTTATTATTCAAAGTAGGTAAGCGCTTCATGGTTTCCTCTTTTGATATAAAAGAAGAGCGGCCAATTCTCAACTTTCCGGCCATTAAATCATACAGCTTGAGGCCTACTGTGTATTTCAAACGATCAAACAATGAATAGATAGGGACAATAAAGGCCTGATCGTGCGCCAGATGAGGTGCATTTTTAAGCAACCTCCCACGCTCCTTCAGCGCCTCTAACACCAGCATGATATCACCCTGAGCCAAATACCTCACCCCTCCATGTACCAACTTTGTACTTCGGCTACTGGTACCTTTTGCAAAATCAGCCTTCTCTAAAAGTACTACCTTTAACCCACGAGAGAGCGCATCAAGTGCCACGCCCAATCCGGACGAACCTCCACCAATTACAGCTATATCCCAAAGAACATCTTTCTCCCCTGCTTTCTTAAGATTTTCTTTTCTATTCATTTTCTTTCGTTTGATTCAAAAATAAAACAAAAAGAAAGAAAATGAAAGCTTAAACTTAATTTTCTTCTTTAAAATATTTCCTTTTGCTTCTATTTCTTATCTTTACCCTATATTTTTGAAAACTATGACTATAGCAGAAAGGCATAAATACATTCTGGAGCAGCTTAATAAAGCTGGTTTTGTGGGGGTTACAGAATTAAGCACTCAGCTTGACGTTACAAAAGTTACTATCCGTAAAGACCTGAAGTTACTGGAAGACAAAGGGCTACTTTACAGATCTCACGGCAGTGCCACCCTGGCATCTCCCTACGTAAACGATAAGCCGGTAGACGAAAAGCAGCTTTTCCATGTGGAAGAAAAGAAACTTATTGCAGAAGCAGCTGCCAAACTAATTAAAGATCAGGATGCTATCATTATAGGCTCAGGCACTACCGTAGGTGCATTTGCTCAAGCTATCCCCAAAAACGCACGGCTCACAGTGCTTACTTCAGCCATGAATGTTACCATGGCATTGCTTGATGCCCTTGAAGTAGAAATAGTTCAACTAGGTGGCGTGGTAAGAAAAAGTAGTTCTTCAGTAGTTGGCCATTATGCGGAAGAAATGATGGAAAGCTTTGCATGCAGCAAACTTTTTTTAAGTGCCGATGGCATAAGCCTGGAACATGGCTTTACCACTTCCAACATGATGGAAGCTCATTTAAATACCAAAATGATAAAATCTGTGCAAAAAACCATTGTTTTAGCTGATTCCAGTAAGTTTGGAAAAAAGGGCTTCGGAAAAATCTGTGAGTTGGAAGATGTGGATCAAATTATTACCAATAAAAACCTGCCTGAGCAGTTTCTACATGCTTTGGAAGAAAAAGGAATTGAAGTCATCTTGGTTTAAAAGATGATTTTAATAACATTTGTGCCTACTGGCCTTTGAATAAATTCTATATTTGCATTTGAATCCTAAAAATTAGCTACTTCCTTGAAAAGAACCGTCATTATAATTTTCATTCTCGTTTTTATTCTTGCCAGCGGATATGGTATTTACTATTACTGGAGCAAGCAAAAATCTTTGGATGTTTGGTCCTTAGTTCCTGAAAATGCTTTTCTGGTGTATGAAAATACTAACCTGGTAGCTAGCTGGAACGACATTCAGGAAAACCCCATCTGGAAAGATTTATTGAACATTGAATCTTTTAAAGAGCTAAAAAATAATTTCGAAAGCCTAGACAGCTTAACCGGGCAAAATGGAGCGCTGGATGAATTGTTTCAGAATAATCCGCTCCTGATATCAATGCATTTAACAGCGAAAGATGATTTTGATTTTGTGTTCTATCAAACGCTCAATACTACAGGGCAAATTGAAGTGGTAGAAAACATAGAAAAGCATATAGAGGGACTTAAAAAGTCTGAAAGGAAATATGACAATTTCATCATTAGCGAGCTGAAGAACAAGGAAAACCAGGTGGTGTTCAGCTACCTCTTCCTCAAAGGAAATTTTGTAGGGAGTTTCTCTCCTATTTTAGTGGAAGATGTGATCAGAAAAGTGGGAAAAGATGAACCCGGCTTTCGAGAGAAAAATCAATCGAGCTTTAAAATAGCCAAATTCCAAAACGATGCAGGCAATATATTTGTTAACTTCAACAGGCTCAACTGGCTTTTTAAAATATTTACCCGCGATGCCAGCAACGAATTACTAAGCATTCTTGAAAACTTTTCCGGCTCTACTTTTCTGGATTTCGTTTTTGATCAAAATCAACTTTATTTCAACGGCTACACTTTCCTGAACGATTCCAGTGCTTACCTGAAAATATATGAAAACCAAACAGGAGGAGATATCAGCATGGAAAACCTTCTTCCTGCCAGAACTGCTCTTTTAGTACACGAAAGGTTTAGTGATCCTGCAAGATGGTACGAAAATGTATTGAGGTTCTGGAATAATAAAAAAGCAAATTTTAGCACTGAACAACGTGCAGTTGCTGAAAAGTATCCTGTGGATTTCCGGGAGTTTCATACTTTTATGAGTGGAGAAAATGCTTTAGCAGTACTCAATAATATCTCCTCAAAAAATGAATCCGACAAATTGGTTTACATCAAATTAAAAGATGAAAATGAAGGATTAAACAGCTTCAACAAGCTGGCGGAGCAGGCTGCAAAATTTAAATCAGATACGCTCTATTATGAATTTTATTCTGACAAAGAAATAAGGGAACTGGCAATTGAGGAATTCCCTTATTGGTTGTTAGGCCCTAACTATAAGGGCTTTGAAAATACTTTTTATACTATTTTCAACAATTTTATAGTATTAAGTAATAATATCCAGACAATTAAAACACTTGTGCTCGATCTTGAAACGGAAAGCACTTGGGGTAAGTCCATCAAACAAAACCAATTTATTGAATCTACCCTACAGGAAGCTAACCTGAGTGTCTTCATTAACAATGTACAAGCGTGGCCTATGTTGCTTCCTGCACTTAATGATAAATGGTCTGACTTTTTTAAGCAAAATGAATACCCACTCAAAAATCTGGAGCTTATCGCTTTACAGTTTAGCAATGAGGGCAGTAAATTCTATACCAACCTGGAGGTAAATCATTACGAACACGAAATTGCCTCTGAAATGGAGTATTATGACCAGGTACTGCAGGTAGTGCTTCCGGCTCCCATTACCAGCAAACCATTTGTAGTAAGAAACCATGATTCGGGATTATTTGAAACCATTGTTCAGGACAGTGCCAACAACCTCCATTTAATTAGTAATAGCGGACAGGTATTATGGACGGAACCTTTAGAGGGAAAAGTGGTAAGCGATATCTTTCAAATAGATTTTTACAAAAACGACAAACTACAATACGCATTTGCCACAAAAAATAAAGTGTATCTGCTTGATAGAAATGGCATAGCATTAGAAAACTACCCTATTGAGCACAGTGGGGAAGATAATACCCAGTATTTTAATGTAATTGATTACGACAAAAGTAAAAACTACCGATTTATAACCGCTACGGAACAGGGGGATCTATTCCTTACCGATAAATATGGAAAGCTACTCGGAGATTGGGACCCTATGAAACTGGGAGACAAAATTGCTTCTATTCCTCAACATATAAGGATCAGAAGTAAGGATTTTATGGTGGCATTACAGGAAAATGGAACCATTAATATAATGAGTAGAAATGGTGAAATGAAACCTAACTTTCCTTTTAAAATTGAAGACAGGCTATCTGACAATCTGTTTTTTGAAGTAGGCAATAGTTTTGATAAAAGCTACCTGGTTACCTTAACAAATGGTGGCGAACTGGTAAAACTAAGTTTTACAGGTAAGGTAGATAAGAAAGATCAAATGTATATGCCTACCAAAGAAACCATCTTTAAAATAATACCTGATGCAACCGGCAGATCTTATCTTCTGGCCAGGCAGGATCTTAACCGCGTGAGTCTCTTAAACCCTAATGGTGAACTGCTTTTTGATAAGGATTATTTGAGCCGTGAGGAAATGGAAATTCAGTATTATCAGTTTGCAGCAGAAAAAGAGCTGATAATCATTACAGACAAAATACAGGATTTCACCTATATCTACACTAAGGATGGTACATTAATTAACAACCAACCTATTGAAAGTGGAAACCAAATAGCTATGATTTATTATGGAAATGAGAACTCCATCCATATTTATAAATGTCACGAAAATACATTTAGCATCTTAAAGTTTAATTATTAAATAATGCGATCATTCACTTTATCCTTACTAACACTTTTTTTCATTTTCTGTACAACGGACACAAAGGCACAGGAAAATTCTAATACTGGTGAAGCAGCTACCTATAGCCTTCAATCTCCCAGGGCTACTTTAAATACGTTTTTAACCTATTTACAGGAAGACAATTTTAAGCCGGCTGTCGCTGCTAAAACGCTACACCCTGCCTATATTCAGGGATTAGATGAAAAAGAGCTGGCGGTTCAGCTTAAACAGGTTATTGATGGTAAAGGAGTTCTCATAGAACTGGATGAAGTTCCGGAACGAAATAATTTTGAAGACACACTCAGTCAAAAAGAGAGATATTATATAGCCCCTGTTGAGCTACCTACAGTATTTCTGGAGAAGTTTGAGGGCAAATGGTACTTTAGCAAAAAAACCTTAAGCGCAATCCCCGAACTGCATAAAATGGTTTATCCGTTCGGTACTGCAAAACTCATGAATATACTGCCCAAATTAGGCTCAAAGAAATTTATGGGGCTACATACCTGGCAGTTGATCAGCATCTTGTTGTTGATTCTGATTTGTGTTATAATTCATAAAATTTTAACATTCATATTCGATGTAGTTATCTTCCGTCTGCTTAATAAAAAGGGGTATAAACATGTAGCCCATGATTACATTCTTCCTGTAGCCAGGCCTTTCAGCATGGCAATAATTGTAGCCTTGCTTATTGTT
This sequence comes from Marivirga lumbricoides, assembly GCF_014636295.1. Taxonomy (GTDB): domain Bacteria; phylum Bacteroidota; class Bacteroidia; order Cytophagales; family Cyclobacteriaceae; genus Marivirga; species Marivirga lumbricoides. The sequence continues at coordinate 268,096 of NZ_BMEC01000001.1, forward strand.
TTTGTACCCGTTTTACAACTCCCTATTGTAGCCAATCATTATCTTGTTTTATTGCTGAATGCACTTGTTCCTTTGTTTGGTACTGTGGTAGCCTATAAGTTGGTGGATATTTTGGGCGAATACATGCTAAAAGTAGCTGAAAGAACGGAAAGCACAATGGATGATCAGATTGTGCCTATCCTAAAGCGTGTTTTAAAGATTTTCATCATCGTAGTTGGCTTCCTTTTCATTCTTGACCAGCTAAGATTTGATATTACAGCACTTTTAGCAGGTATTTCTATTGGTGGTTTGGCTTTTGCCCTGGCAGCGCAAGACACTATCAAAAATTTCTTCGGCTCATTAATGATTTTATTTGACAAGCCTTTTCAAATTGGAGACTGGATAACTGCAGGAGACATTGATGGCACTGTGGAGGAAGTAGGTTTCAGATCCACCAGAATTCGTACTTTTAGAAACTCATTAATAACCGTTCCCAATGGTAAATTAGCGGATATGTCAGTGGACAACCATGGCATGAGACAATACAGAAGGTTTTATACCAATATTACCCTCACTTATGACACCCCCCCTCACCTAATAGAGATTTTTGTGGAAGGCTTGAAGAAAATTGTTGAGGAACACCCGCATACCAGAAAAGACTACTACAATATCTATTTCAATAACATGTCTGCCTACTCATTGGACATTATGTTCTACATCTTTTTTGATGTACCCACCTGGGGAGAGGAACTTGAACATAAAGAAAATATTTTATTAAGTATAATGCGTTTAGCTAAAAACCTGGGCGTTCAGTTTGCGTTTCCTACGCAAACACTTCACATGGAAAACTTTCCAGGTCAACCTTCATTATCACCGAATTACGAGGATAAGCAAACCATGAGAAGCAAACTTGAAACATTTCAGAATAAGAAATCTGAATAAAGTTAAAACTTAAACACCATATCATGAGTCAGTCAAAAGATCACCGATTCGGTACTAAGGCAATTCATGCGGGAGTAATGCCTGATCCTGCAACAGGAGCCATTATGACTCCTATTTATCAAACCTCTACTTATGTGCAAAGTGCACCGGGAGTTCACAAAGGGTTTGAGTATAGCAGAAGTCAGAACCCGACCAGGCAAGCATTGGAAAGAAGCATTGCTGCCCTGGAAAATGCTGAATACGGATTCTGCTTTGGCTCAGGTTTAGCAGCTATTGACGCTATATTAAAAACACTGAAGCCTGGTGATGAAGTTATTAGCACCAACGATTTGTATGGAGGCTCGTACCGTATATTTACCAGGATTTTTGAAGATTTTGGCATTCACTTCCACTTTATCAATATGTCTGATATTGAAGTGCTGGAAAAGCATATTACGGACAAAACAAAACTCATTTGGGTAGAAACACCTACTAACCCAATGATGAACATCATCGACATCAGTGGAGCCGCTAAAATAGCAAAAGCGCATAATGTACTTTTATGTGTAGACAATACTTTCTCTACACCCTATCTACAAAACCCTTTAAATTTAGGTGCAGATGTAGTAATGCATAGCGTTACAAAATATATTGCAGGCCACTCGGATGTGGTAATGGGAGCTTTGGCCACCAGTAATAAAGACCTTGCTGAAAAAATTGGCTTTATCCAGAATGCAAGCGGAGCAGTACCCGGCCCGCAGGATTGCTTCTTAGTGTTAAGAGGAATTAAAACCCTACATATCCGTATGCAAAGGCACTGTGAAAATGGTTCTACAATCGCCAATTTCTTAAAGACTCATCCAAAAGTTGACAAGGTATTCTGGCCGGGCTTTAAAGAACATCCTAACCATCAAATTGCTTCACAGCAAATGCATGACTATGGAGGAATGATTTCATTTTCTTTAAAAGAAAATACTGCTGGTGCAGCTACTGAGGTTTTGAAAAAATTTGAATTATTTACCCTGGCTGAGTCTCTTGGAGGGGTAGAGTCCCTAAGTGGACACCCTGCAACAATGACCCATGCCAGCATTCCAAAAGCTGAAAGAGATAAAGTGGGTTTATCAGATTCTCTCATTCGCCTGAGTGTAGGCATAGAGGATGTAGAAGATTTAATACTAGATTTAAAGCAAGCCTTAGCATAACTAAAATTATTATATGAAGATAAATCGCTATAGGAACAAAAGAAAATATGAACCTATTTTACCCGGGCCTAAAGAATGGCCTGTGGTACAAATAAGTAGAAATCGTAAGGAATTTGTTCAGGAAGTTAGCGATTCAGCCTTTGAAAGAATAAAAGGTATTACTCGCAATAAAGTGGCACTGATTGAAGAATTGGAGATCACTTTATTTAAGGAAAAGGCAAGGATCAGGCAAAATTCATGGAAAGTAGACCCAGATGATGACGCATCATTTTGGAACGGTGTAAAAAGCAGGCTACTCGATCTTTCTCAATCCAAAAACAAAAACAGCCAGGAAGCAGATAATATCCTCAAAGATATCATTCATAGATATGCTTCAGAAATTGCAGGTAATTTTAATACCAGCCATTACCGTATAGCCCGCACCATTGCTACTTTTGGCTTTAACAGGTTGCTCAATGCGGCACGCATTAAAAAATTTGGTTCATTCTGGAGCGATCAGCTGACTATGAATGATAAAATCCAGATTAATGGAGAAGTGGAAAAACTCAGGGAAATGGCTAAAAAAGGGACTATTGTTATTGTACCTACCCATTCCAGCAATCTCGATTCCATTTTGATAGGCTGGGTAATTTATACATTAGGCCTTCCTCCGGTGATCTACGGTGCAGGACTCAATCTATTTAATATTAGCATTATAGCCTATTTCATGAATAGTCTTGGGGCTTATAAGGTGGACAGAAGAAAGAAAAACATCATTTACCTGGAAACTTTAAAAGCATATTCCGCCCTTGCTCTTAAAAAAGGTTGCCAAAGCTTATTCTTCCCCGGAGGAACCCGGGCCAGAAGCGGAAAAATTGAAAAAGAATTAAAACTGGGTCTTCTGGGCACGGCAATAGAAGCACAAAGGATTAACTACCAGGAAAAAGGAGACAAAGCAGAGAAGATTTATGTGGTACCCGTAAGCCTGAATTATCATTTTGTGCTTGAGGCTCCGAGCCTTATCCATCAGTACCTTGAAAAGCAAGGTCAGGAAAGATACTATGTGGAAAATGATGAGTTCTCTTCCTCTTACAAAATCATTACTTTCCTTTTTAAATTTTTCACGAAAGGATCTAATATATCGGTGAGCATAGGAAAGCCAATGGATGTCTTGGGCAATAATGTAGATGATGAAGGCAATAGCATTGACAGGCACAACAGACTGATAGATGCTAAAGATTACTTTACTTTTCAGGATAAAATAACCATTGATAAGCAGAGGGAAGAAGAGTATACACGGATGCTTGCTGAAAAAATTGTTGATCAGTATAGCAAAATTGCAAGAGTTTTTTCAAGTCATTTGGTAGCATTCGCAGCTTTTGAAATACTTAGAAAGAGAAACAGAAAACTGGATCTGTTCTCACTTCTACGGCTTCCTGAAGAAGACCTGATTATCTCTTATGACGAACTTAAGCGGGTCTGTGCAAGGTTAAAAGACAAAATATTTGAGCGTGTAGCAGAAAAGCGCATGTCAGTAGCTGATCATATGCATGAGCCTATTGATGAAATAATTGATCATGGAATTTCTAACGTAGGCATGTATCACTCCAAAAGGCCGCTCATTAGATTGAACTCAGGAGATGTGACTACTATGGACATGAATTTATTATACTTTTACAGAAACAGACTGGATGGATATGGGCTCGAAAAACATGTATAATAAACCCATTGGGGTAATAGGCGCAGGCAGCTTTGGGTTGGCTGTCGCTAATTTACTGGCTGAAAATAATAGTGTGTTACTATATGCCAGAAATATTGAGGTAGTTGAGGCAATTAACAAAAATAAAAGCTGGGATAAGTACAATATTCACAGCAATGTATGTGCTATCAACGATATTCAGGAGCTGGCTGAAAAATGTGAAATTATCTTTCCTGTAGTGCCATCGGCCAATTTTAGGGAAATGATTAAAACACTTTCCCCTTTTTTGCATCCTTACCATATTCTGATCCATGCAACAAAAGGGTTGGATTTAAATTTGCCTGCGGGCTGCTCTCTTTCAGACATGAAAGTACTGGAAAGGCATCATATTAAAACCATGAGTGAGGTAATTACCGATGAAAGCGTGGTGGTGCGGGTAGGTTGCCTCGCTGGACCGAATTTAGCAGGGGAGATTGCAAAAGGTTTGCCAGCTGCCACGGTAGTGGCAAGTCATTTTAATGAAGTGATACAGATTGGCCAGCAACTATTGCGAAGTGACAGGTTCCAGGTGTACGGAAATCCTGATTTAACGGGAATTGAGTTATGTGGTGTACTTAAGAATATTATTGCCATTGCTTCCGGGGCGCTGAGCGGTTTGGGTTTGGGTGAAAATGCAAGATCCTTACTAATCAGTCGTGGCATGGTGGAAATGATCTATTTAGGCCGTGCGATGGGCGGCAAAACAGAGTCATTCATAGGATTGGCAGGCATTGGAGACCTTGTGGCCACCTCCCACTCCACTTTAAGTAGAAACTTCACTGTTGGCAGAAGGTTAGCAGAAGGTGAAAGTCTTCAGGATATTTTAGGAGATATGCAGGAAGTAGCTGAAGGGGTAAATACTATCAAAATCTGTAAAAAAATTGCTGAAAGCTTCAAAATAAGAGCCCCCATAACCGAGATACTGCATAGAGTATTATTTGAAGGACTTACCATGGAAGAGGCTGTACAATATTTAATGAAGTATCCGCTAAATGTGGATGTAGACTTTATGTAGCATGTACTAAAGCATTAGAAATTTCAGTTCAATTTCTCATTTAAAATTTTATCTTTGTGGTTCGCTAAAAAAACCGGAATTTTCGGAAATCGCTTTTGAGGAATTATTTCAGACACTAGAATTCTTCCTAAGAACAGAGCGAGCAAATCATATTATTGGGTTAAAACAAACAATATATCTAGCATGGGCAAAGTTATAGCAATTGCTAATCAAAAAGGAGGAGTAGGTAAAACTACTTCAGCCATCAATTTGGCTGCCAGTTTAGCTGCATTAGAGTACAAAACATTAATAGTGGATGCCGATCCCCAGGCCAATTCAACTTCAGGTATCGGCTTTAACCCAAAAGAAATAGAGAGTAGTATCTACGAATGCATGGTAGATGAAGTTGACGCTCAGGATATTATTATTGAAACTGAACTGGAGTATTTACACATTTTACCTTCTCACATTAACCTGGTTGGGGCGGAAGTAGAAATGGTAAGTATTAAAGACAGGGAAAACCGGATGCGTGAAGCCCTTAAGAAGGTGCGAAAAAAATATGATTTTATTATCATAGACTGCTCTCCTTCATTAGGCCTTATTACCATCAATGCTTTAACAGCATCTGACTCCGTTATTATTCCGGTGCAGTGTGAATATTTTGCCCTTGAAGGATTAGGAAAGTTATTGAATACAATTAAAATTATTCAAACAAGATTAAATACTAATTTAGAAATTGAGGGAATTTTATTAACCATGTATGATGTTAGATTAAATCTATCGAATCAGGTGGTGGATGAAGTAAAGCAGCATTTCAGTAAGATGGTATTTAATACCTTAATACCAAGAAACATTAAATTGAGTGAATCGCCAAGTTTCGGCTTGCCGGCAATCGCACATGACGCAGAAAGTAAAGGTGCAATTAGCTATCTAAACTTGGCTAAAGAGATAATTAATAAAAACGGATTAGGAAAATAGAGGATGGCGGCAAAGAAACCCAGAAAAGCATTAGGAAGAGGCTTAGGTGCTCTTTTACAAGACTCAGAAACATCAAACAAATCTTCAAATATTGAAAGAGAGTTTCCTGATGTGGAAAGTGTGTCTAATATTAATGAAATACCCATTAACCAAATTGAAGTTAACCCTTTTCAACCAAGAAGCCATTTTGACAAAGAAGCCTTAGATGAACTGGCAGATTCAATTAAAACACAAGGGATTATTCAGCCAATTACTGTCCGTAAATTAAGCGATGACAGCTACCAGTTAATTTCCGGGGAGCGAAGAACTCAGGCTTCCAAAATTGCTGGTTTAAAGACTATTCCGGCTTATATAAGATTGGCCAATGACCAGCAAATGCTGGAAATGGCTTTAATTGAAAACATTCAGCGTGAAAACCTTAATGCAATGGAAATTGCAATGAGTTACCAAAGGCTTTTAACGGAATGCGACCTTAAGCAGGAGCAGCTTGGAGAAAGAGTAGGAAAAAACAGAACTACAGTTAATAATTACCTGCGACTTTTAAAACTTCCACCTGATATTCAGCTGGCATTAAAAGAGAAAAAGTTAAGCATGGGACATGCGCGTGCCATCATTAATATCGAAGATGTTGATAAGCAATTGGATGTTTTCAAAAAAACAATCAATGAAGATTTATCTGTGCGTAAGGTAGAGGCATTGGTGCGTGATATAGTAACAGGTAAAGATGCTGACAAAGAAAAAGCTCCTAAAAAGGAGATACCTTATGAAGCAAAAAATGTTCAGAACAAGTTATCTTCACACTTTGGCACCAAAGTTGGTTTAAAAATTGACGACAAAAATAAAGGGGAAATTAAAATTCCTTTTTTATCAAAAGATGATCTGAATCGAATTTTGGATCTGTTGGATGTTGATCTTTAATCTATGCGTAATTTCTTTCTGCTATTATTTATCCTAAGTGTAAGCCAACTTAAGCTATTTGGCCAGGAAACTGCTACTGATACCTTGTTATTAGAACAATCAGAAACAATAGTTACCTCTGAAGAAAATATAGAAACTTTTGAAACGAAAGATAAGGACCACTCCCCTCGCCTGGCTGCTTTATATTCTGCAGCGATACCAGGCCTGGGGCAATTTTACAATGAAAAGTACTGGAAAATACCTATAGTGTATGCTTTGGGTGCATTTGCAGCCTATCAGATTAAAAACAATCATCAAAATTTTCTTTTTTATAGAAATGCTGCCTTCAAATTAGATGATCTTGATCCCACCAATAATGATGAAGTTCCAGATGTTTTAGGAACAAGTGATAATGTTAATAGGAGAACGGACTTGTACAGAAGAGATAGAGATTATTGGATCATATTAGCAGGACTGTTTTATGTTTTAAATATTGTGGATGCCACTGTTGATGCACATTTAAGAGAGTTTAATATTAATGAAGATTTAAGCCTGAATTTTGAGCCAACTATTCAGCGATCCAGCTTCAATGGTATGCATGCAGGCTTATCCCTCAATTTGAAGTTCAAGTAATTATTGATCAGAGAATAATAAAAAATGAAAATATTATTAATAGGTCACGGAAAAATGGGCAAAGCCATAGAAGCCTATGCTATTCAACGCGGCCACAGTATTGTTGCTATCATTGATGTGCAGGATTCTATTTCTTCTATTCTGACTGAACAGGCAGATGTAGCCATTGAATTTACACATCCTGATTCAGCTTTCGAAAATATTAAGTTCTGTCTCGAAAATAACTTACCCATACTTTCAGGTACAACAGGTTGGCTAGAGAAAATGCCTGAAATCGAAAAAATATGTGAAGAAAATAAGGGTACGTTTCTCTACGCTTCTAACTTTAGTATTGGTGTAAATTTATTTTTCAAGGTAAATAAATTCCTGGCAAAAATAATGGAACCACACACACAATATGCGCCTTCCATGGTAGAAGTTCACCATATACATAAAAAAGATGCTCCGAGTGGCACAGCAATTACCTTAGCTGAGGGTATTATCGAACAAAATAAGCATATTACAGGCTGGAAAAATGACAAAACATCTGAAAGCAGCCAAATGCCCATTATTTCTGAACGAATAGGTGAAATACCAGGGACTCATAAAATAACCTATAAATCCGAAGTGGATCAGATTAGCATTGAACACGAAGCGTACAGCAGAGAGGGTTTTGTGCAAGGAGCCGTTTTAGTTGCTGAATGGTTGCCCTCTCAAAAAGGGATTGTTAAAATTGATGATTTTCTCAAATTGTAAAAAACAATAATCAGAATTAAGTTCTGATTACTTCTAATAGATAATAAAATGAAAATACCATTTTTCAATAAGAAGAAAAAGCCGGCCAAACCAAAATCCAAAACCAGGGAGTGGATTGATGCTATTGTATTTGCAGTAATTGCTGCTACACTTATCCGTTGGGCTACTTTAGAGGCTTTCGTAATTCCTACCCCCTCAATGGAGGGTACACTTTTAGTAGGTGATTATCTTTTTGTAAGTAAATTGCATTACGGACCAAGAACTCCGATCACTCCCCTACAATTGCCCTTAACGCATAGAAGGTTTTATGGAACAGAGAATGTGCCTGCCTACCTTGATTGGATTCAACTTCCTCAGTTTAGGTTTCCGGGTTTTAGTGAAGTTAAAAGAAACGATGCAGTGGTTTTTAATTATCCTGAGGAGCTTCAATATCCGCTGGATTTAAGAGAATACTATATCAAAAGATGTGTAGGCTTACCTGGTGATACTATAAAAATCAAGAATGCAGTGCTTTATGTAAATGGAGAAAAAGCCTATGTTCCTGAAGATATTGAATTCAGCTATTTTATTAAAACCAAACAGACCATTAGAGACAGAGTTTTTGAAGATTACGGCATTTGGGACAAAGCGTATGAACCTGGATATGGCTACAGAGTGCATGCCAAGCCTGATGAAATAAAAAAAATGGAGCAACTGCCTTTTGTAGAAGAAATAATTTTCTCTCCTGATTTTTCTAAAGGCAAAATTGTTACGGCAGATTCATCAGTAGTAGAACCCTCTACTTTCCCTAAAACACCTGAAACATCATGGAACAAAGATTTTTATGGTCCTGTGTTTGTGCCAAGTGAAGGACAAACTATTCCTGTAACACACGAAAATTTAGTGATGTATGGAGATGTGCTTCGCTACTATGAGCATTTAGAAGATGTGAAGATTGATAATGATCAGCTTTTTATAGATGGAAAGCAGGTAACGGAATACACCTTTAAACAAGACTACTACTTTATGATGGGTGATAACAGGCACAACTCATGGGATAGCAGGTATTGGGGTTTTGTACCATATGATCATGTAGTAGGCAAAGCTTTATTTATATGGATGAGTATGGACCCGAACAAACCATTGTTTAGCCTTGATAAAATCCGATGGAACAGATTGTTCAAGGGCATCAATTAATATGATATTGTGAAAGAGCTTTTCTTTCACCTATACAGCAAAGGTGGTTTTAATAAACCACCTTTCTTTGTTTTCGTACCTTAGTTAATTCAATTAGAAAGTAGTAAAGCTTATGGCTAAAGATAATAATCCAAGCAATCAACTCAATGAAGTGATTGAAATTCAGGAAGAAAGCGAATTACTGAAATTTTTAACAGCTCGTTTTCCTCATAAAAAAAGGCCTCTTCTGAAAGCTGTTTTAAGCGGTGGACAAATTAAAGTAAATGATCAACCTACTACTCAATTTAACCAGGTACTGAAAAAAGGTGACGAAATGGTTATCAACTGGGCTAAGCCTGCCAAGAAAGTTAAGCTAAGTCATTTAAATATTATTTACGAAGATCAGCACCTTATAGTGATTGAAAAAGCAGAAGGACTTTTATCAGTTGCCTCCTTAAAAGAGAAAAAGAAAACTGCCATACAAATTCTAAAAGATCATTTAGCAAAAGTTGACCCCAAAGCGAAGGTTTATGTAGTCCACCGATTGGAAAGAGAGGTTTCAGGAATTCTTATTTTTGCTAAATCACCTGAGGTTCAGGAAAAACTGCAGGATTCCTGGGAGAAATACGTAACCGACAGAAAGTACATTGGTGTAGTAGAAGGAAGAGTAAAAAAGGAAGCAGACACACTTCGCAATTTCCTTGTCTCCAATAAAAATAACCAGGTATTCGTTACAGACACTCCCGAAGGTGCTACGGAAACCATTACTCACTTTAAATTAATAAAGCAAAGTAATGCCTTTAGCTTACTGGAATTTAGACTGGAGTCCGGCTTCAAGAATCAAATTAGAGTTCAAATGCAACATTACGGCCACCCTGTAACAGGTGATAAAAAATATAACTCCAGAAAGAATCCATTGAGCAGAGTAGCTTTACATGCCAGTATGATTGAAATGAATCATCCGGTTACAGGCAAGCTTTTAAAGTTTGAATTGGTAGCACCGGCAAGCTTCAGAAACTTAGTAGCTAAAGGATAATTAAGTTCAGAAGATTTCTATTTCAGTGATTCACTGTTAGTAATTTGAGATTAAAAAATTGAAAAATTGAAAAAGACACTTTTAACTTCAGGCCGCTTATCAAAAGAGTTTAAAACATTCATGGATAAAGAGTTTCCTGAAATAAAATGTGTGAGAGCAGAAAGCCCTCAGGAGATAAAGGATTTGCTCCCCACAGCCAACTATGTCGGAGGGTTTAATTTCCTTAATGGCTACGAAATAGACCATATTGAATGGATTCATTCATTTGGTGCGGGTGTAGATTCATTTATGCAAATATCCATCCCTGAAAACTGTCTGCTTTCTAAAACAACCGGTAAAATGGGAATCAGAATGGGAGAATATTGCCTCACCTATATTCTGGAAGATTTAAAACAGGTCGATAAAATCCACACTAACCAACAGAAAAAGGTTTGGGATCAGTTGAAGCAGAGTAGTTTGCGACATCAGGAAGTGTATTTTCTTGGAACAGGTTATGTAGGCACAGAGATAGCCAAAATTCTTAAACCTCTTTCAAAAAAGCTCATTGGAATCAATTCCAGAGGAAATGAAAACGCGATTTTTGATCAGTCGATTGCAATTGATTCCATTAACCCGGATAGTATCACTGCAGGAAGTATTATCATCAATTCCCTTCCGCTCACTGATAAAACAGAGAAGTTAGTAAATAAAGATTTTTTGCAGCACCTTAAAAATTGCTTGTTCATCAATGTAGGGAGAGGTGGAACAGTTGACCACGAAGCCTTATTGGTAGCAATTGATCAGGGACATATTAGAAAAGCAGTATTAGATGTTTTTGAGGAAGAACCTCTAAATAAAGAATCTTCTCTATGGATACACCCCAAATGTTTTATAACGCCACACCTGGCAGGTATAACAGACATATTCGATGTAACAGAAAGCTTTAAAATGGCCTTTGAGCAGTTGAACCATGCGGACAAAAGCAATCAATTCATTCAAAAAAAGAGGCAATATTAATTAGGCTACTCGTGGAAAATGAAATTGAACTCAAAAACTAGATATACTAACTTTAATAAGTGTTTTTAAACTTTAAAACTAAGTATAAAAGCTCAAAAAAGAGAAATTTTATTGAATATTGAGGTTTTAATTACACTTTAAGGTAGTTTAAACAAAATTTTATTCTCTATCTTTTTGCTACTATATAACAAGACTTGATTTCCTTCAATGGAAAACTATTCTATGTCATAAAACACCCCTATAATCCCCTCAAGGGGATAGCCTCACAGATGTAAGTAAGCAGAAAACTAATCAGCTTTAGCTCTATTTTCTAATATAGCAAAAGTCCTGTTATCTCATTTGAAGTTCAGTTCCAATAACTGCGATGACTTGATCAAAAAGATGCAAAAAATCAAGACAAAAAGATGCTTCCACGCTACAATTCAACGCGCTCCCCGCCTTTTTGTCCACCAGCCCGCTCGGTTTTAACAAGACTTGTCCTAAACCATCGGAATATTATTTGGTTATCGAACAGTGCAGTATTTATCATGAGTAGCCTAATTATTAAAGGGTAATCATAAGAATCATCTCATAATTACCCTTTAAATCCATACATCAATTTCCTATTTTCAGTTGAATCTTTTTAGTCTCCTTAGTTTTAGAAGGCTCGGAAGTAGTATCTATTGCATCCAGATTAGGGATTCGCTCATTATTCACCTTTGAGTTGCTATTATAATAATTTTTTGCCTCTGACATGTATTTGTTCAAATCCTCAATCCTGGTTGCTCCACTAGGGTGAGTAGACAAAAACTCTGGTGGTGCTCCAGATGATTTGGCCTGCATACGCTTCCAAAATTCAGGAGCTTCCTCAGGGTCATAACCTGCCATTGCCATAAAAGTAAGTCCTAACCTGTCTGCTTCTGATTCCTGCAACCTGCTAAAAGGTAAAATACCCAATACTGTGCTGCCACCAGTATAAGCTGCCATTGCTAAAGCCTGGGTTTGCTGAGGTTGTTCTCTTAACGCGATGGACAACCCTACTCCTCCTAATTGCTGCAACAACGCCTGGCTCATTCTTTCACCACCATGGCTAGCTACGGCATGCGCCACCTCGTGGCCCATTACTACTGCAATACCGGCCTCATCCTGACAAACAGGAAGTATACCTTCATAAAATGCTACCTTACCTCCAGGCATGCACCAGGCATTTACCACATTTTCAGCTATTAAATTATATTCCCATTTAAAATCTTTTGTTAAATCCGAAAGATTATTCTGGGCCAGGTATCTCTCAACCGCTGATTGAATACGCTGTCCTACATTGCGGATCATTTGTGTCTGCTGTGTATTGTTGGAGAGCTTACTTTCTTTTAAAACATCATTGTAAGAAGAAAAGCTTGAAGCCATTAATTGACTATCCGGAACTAAGGAGAGTTGCTTCCGGTTGGTTAGCGGCACCTTGGAACAGGCAACAAAAACAAAAGTTAAAACAAGTGCATAAATAAACTTTTTCATAGAATAATCTGGTTTAAAAGTGTTCTAAATACTGTTTAAAGTATTTATCTTCATAAACTTAACATTTCTTTACTATTTTACGAGCGTTTCTATTTTTAAACTTAAAAGAAAACATATTTTTGCATTAAAGCCTCCAAAAAATGAAGATACTTGCCATCGGTAGAAATTATGCAGACCATATAAAAGAGCTTAATAATGAGCGGTCAGATGAGCCTGTGATATTTACAAAGCCTGATACCGCACTGCTTAAGAATAATGAACCTTTCTACTATCCTGACTTTACAAAAGATATTCACCATGAAGTTGAAATTATTCTCAGAATATGTAAAGAAGGAAAATATATTTCGGAAGAACATGCGCATAAATACTTTGACAAAATTGGTTTGGGAATAGATTTCACAGCACGGGATCTCCAGTCCATAGCCAAAGAGAAAGGTTTGCCCTGGGCTATTGCAAAAGGATTTAATGGCTCTGCTCCTGTTTCAGAATGGATAGATAAAGAAGAATTTAGTAATTTGAAAGATTTAAATTTTTCTTTAAAGGTAGATGGAGAATTAAGGCAAGAAGGTAACACTTCCCTCATGCTTTTTTCGTTTGACTATATTATCTCTTACTTATCCAGATTTTTTACTTTAAAAACGGGAGATATTATCTATACAGGCACACCTAAAGGAGTAGGCCCAATTGCTATAGGGAATCATTTGGAAGCATTTTTAGAACAACAAAAACTATTGGATTTTGAAATTAAATAAAGCATTCACCTTAATTTTTCTGTCATTTTATTCTTTTAGTAAGCTTCTGGCTCAGACTGATGAAACTTATTTATTTCCCATTAATCCGGGCAACAAAAATTATCTGGCCGGCACTATGGGAGAATTACGATCAAGTCATTTTCACGCGGGAATAGATATTAAAACAGGTGGACAGGAAGGATTACCGGTTTATGCTACCAAAAGAGGCTATATTTCAAGAATAAAAGTTTCCACCTCAGGTTATGGAAATGCTTTATATATGCTTCATCCTGATGGTAATACCTCCGTTTATGCCCACTTAAGGGAGTTTTCAGATGAGATCGCCAAGTACGTGAGAGCTGCTCAGTACGAAAACAAAACCTATGAAATAGAATTGTTTCCTGATCCATATGAATTTGCCTTTCAAAGAGGTGATGTAATCGCTAAATCAGGGAATACTGGAGGTTCCACAGGACCCCATTTGCACTTTGAGATAAGAGATGAACAACAGCGCGTGCTCAACCCTTTGCATTATGGATTTGATGAAATAAAAGATAATATTGCTCCAATTGCTCAAAGGTTAGCAGTGAGACCCATTAATATTAATTCGCGTGTAGAGAATCGTTTTGACAGAAAAGATTATTACCTCAGCAGATATGGAGTGAATTATGCTATCAATGATACAATAACTGCTTTTGGAAAAATTGGAATTGAGTTACTGGGGCATGACAAATTGGATGGAGCAGCTAACCAAAATGGTATTAGTACCATTGAAGTTTTTGTGAATGATGAAAAATACCATTCGCAGATTATTGACGTAATGAGTTTTAGCTTAATGCGTGACATTATCGTCCACTATCCTTATGATATAAAGGTGAATAAAGGTCGTACTTATCATAATTTATATGTTGATAACGGGAACAGGCTAAATTTCTATGAAAGTAAAGCCAATAATGGCTATTTAAACATTGAAGCTGATAGCACTTATCATATTGAAATTAAAATGTATGATCCTTATGGCAATATAAGTACTGTTACACTCAACATAAAAGGCAAAGCACCTGCAAAACAAATAAAGGAAAGAATAGACTTTGAGTTGGACAGAATAAGCTATCAGGTAGAGAAAAATATCTTAAAAGTGTTTACGAGAGAAAATTGTGAGGAAGATGCCAATAAGGAGCTTTCAATTTATATAAACGATAGCATTAAAACTGTTTTACCCGCATACTTTCTTAACAACGTTGCGGTATATCTTTGGGACTTACATGAGGGTATACCTACTTCAGTTTTGTCCTGCAACAAAGGAGTAAATATATCAATCAATGCCAGAGCCATTCCGCACCAGGCCACTGTGATCAATGCAGAAAATTTCATAGTCAATTTTCCTCAGTCGGCCCTGTATGATACTATTTATGTTAGCACAGCCTACGAGGTGAGAACACAGGATTCACTGGAGGTTTTCTCTATTGAACCTGTAACAGTTCCTTTGAAAAGTAGTTTTTACGTGAGTGCTTCGCCTCAATTCTCACATTATCAGAAAGATAAAACTCATGTTTATCAAACGGATGATGCAGGTAACTTCTCCTTTGTTGGAGGTTCATGGTCCGGGGAGACTATTCAGTTTAATCATAGAAGCATGGGTGAGTTTACATTGGTTACGGATGATACACCTCCAGTTATTAGACCTGCAACAGAAAAAAATTACTATTATATTAGCGATAATTTATCAGGCATAGCTTCTTACACTGCCAGCCTCAATGGAGAATGGATAATGATGAGGTATGAGCCTAAATTGAGATTAGTATGGATTGAGTGGCCGGAAGGGATGCAAAACAAAAGAGGCAATTTTGAATTAAAAGTGAAAGATAACGCAGGAAACGAAACAATTTATACAACTAAATTATAAGTAATGAAACTAAAAGTAGGTGATAAAGCCCCTGATTTTAAAGCAAAGGATCAGGATGGAAACGAAATTTCTTTGAGTAATTTTAAAGGTAAGAAGGTAGTGATCTATTTCTACCCAAAAGACAATACTCCAGGCTGTACTGCTCAGGCTTGTAATTTAAGAGATAATTACGAAGCATTGCAAAATAAAGGTTATGTGGTGCTGGGAGTAAGTCAGGATAGTGAAAAATCACACCAAAAATTCATTGAGAAACAAAAATTACCTTTTCCTCTCATTGCTGACACTGACCATACAGTGCATAACTTATACGGCACCTGGGGAGAAAAACAAATGTATGGAAAAACCTATATGGGTACATTAAGAACTACCTTTGTTATTGATGAAGAAGGAAAAATCGAAGACATCATAGAGAAAGTAAAAACTAAAGATCATACCGCACAAATTTTAAAATAAACTAATGGCAAGTCAGGCAAATATTCAGGAGCTGGAAAAAATAGCTTCACAAGTAAGAAGAGATATTCTTAGAATGGTACATGAAGTACAATCAGGCCACCCGGGAGGTTCCCTTGGTTGCACAGACTATTTTGTGGCACTCTATTTCCACATACTTAAGCACAAACCTCAATTCAACATGAATGGAGAAGGTGAAGACCTTTTCTTTTTATCTAATGGTCATATTTCACCTGTGTGGTACAGCACCCTTGCCAGAAGTGGTTATTTTGAACCTAAGGAACTTTCTACTTTCAGAAAAATTGATTCAAGGTTACAGGGACACCCCACTCCGGAAGAAGCGCTACCGGGCATCAGGATTGCTTCCGGCTCTTTAGGACAGGGCTTATCAGTATCAATAGGTGCTGCTCAAACTAAAAAGCTCAATGGTGACAATTCTATGGTTTATACCTTAATGGGAGATGGTGAGCTTCAGGAAGGTCAGATTTGGGAAGCCGCTATGTATGCACCACACCATAAAATTGATAACCTGATAGCCACAGTAGATTTCAACGGTCAGCAAATTGACGGTTCTACTGAACAAGTAATGTCTTTGAGGGATCTAAGAGCAAAATGGCAGGCATTCGGTTGGGAAGTAATTGAAAGCAATGGTAACGACATGTCTGAAATAGTAAAAGCTTTGGAGCATGCTAAAAGCTTAACAGGCAAAGGAAAACCTGTAATCAATATAATGAAAACAGAAATGGGAGCTGGTGTTGATTTCATGATGGGATCACATAAATGGCATGGTGTTGCTCCAAATGATGAGCAATTGACAGAAGCCTTAAGTCAACTGGAAGAAACGCTGGGAGACTATTAAAACCAATAATGCAGAAAGCTTCCTACATTAGCTTTCTGCATTTTCATCCATACCTTCACTTTACTCACTACTACTGTTATTAGTTGAAATTTTTCCAATACACCATATTAAGCTTCCTCATCTTCTTTTCCGTCCATGCTATTGGACAAAAGGTAGAACAGAGTATACCCGAAAAAACGCGCGTACTATTTTTATTCGATGCTTCTGGTAGCATGTTGGCTCCATGGGAAAACACTTTAAGGATTAATGCAGCAAAGCAAATATTATCCGATCTGGTGGATTCTTTAAAAGTAAATAATAAAGTGGAATTAGCATTAAGAGCTTATGGGCATCAGTCACCGGCAAAAGAGCAGAATTGTAAAGATACCAGGTTGGAAATAGGCTTTTCCAAAGGTAACCATGATGCCATTATTAACAGGTTGAAATATATCTACCCTAAAGGAAATACTCCTATCTCCTATTCACTTTCCCAATCAGCTAATGATTTTCCTAAAGACGACAGCTACAGAAATATCATCATCATCATAACGGACGGAATAGAATCATGCGATGGAGATCCGTGTGCTGTTTCTCTGGAATTACAGAAAAAAGACATTTTCCTTAAACCATTTATTATAGGGCTTGGAATGGAGGAGCAATTTGCCAAGGAGTTCGATTGTATGGGAAGGTACTTTAACGCCAAGAATATCAATGCTTTCAGAACGGTGCTAAACGGTATTCTTGCACAATCTCTAAATAAAACTACAGCCAGTGTGGAATTGCTGGATCAGAATGGACAACCTAAAGAAACAAATGTTAACGTTTCCTTTATCAACGATTTCACGGGGTCTTCCGAATTTGATTTTATCCACTATAGAGATAAAAACGGACAGCCTGACACTGTTGAGGTGGATCCTGTACTAACCTACAATATATTGGTAAACACCATTCCACCAGTGGTTAAAAATAATGTATTTCTTAGAGGGGGCACACATAATGTGATTAAAATAAAAAGCCCTCAGGGGGTGCTCAAAATTTCACAAGCTAATTCTTTTGAATATACCAAAGCAGTCACCGCACTTGTAAGGGTAGCAGGCAAAAATGAAATTATTCATACCCAGGATGTGCAAAGCAGCGAGTCCTACTTAATTGGTACTTACAACCTCGAAGTTTTAACTTTACCCCGCACTTACATCAATAATGTAACTGTAAACCAGGGAAAAACCAACGAGATTTCGATTCCAGCACCAGGACGATTGAACCTTATTTTTAGTAGCAAGGGAATAGGTAGCTTATATGTTATTGAAGATGATGGCAGACAAAAATGGATTAAAAATATTGATTCATCCGGGGGGCAGGCCAGCTTTGGCATTCAGCCGGGAAATTATAAATATGTATTCCGCTCAGACAAAGCTTTAGGAAGCAAATACACGCAAATAAAAGAATTTACAGTAAAATCAGGTACAACAGCAAACATTAGGATTTATTAAAATAAGCAGAATGGCAAATACTAAATTTACTTACACAGAAAAAAAAGATACCCGCTCAGGATTTGGTGATGGACTACTAGAAGCCGCGAAGAAAAATGATCAGATTGTAGGACTATGTGCCGACCTTATCGGTTCATTAAAAATGGGGGCATTTCAGAAAGAATTTCCTTCAAGGTTTTTCCAGACAGGAATTGCTGAAGCCAACATGATGGGAATAGCAGCCGGTATGACCATTGGTGGTAAAATTCCTTATACAGGTACCTTTGCTAACTTTTCAACAGGAAGGGTTTATGACCAAATCAGACAATCCATTGCTTATTCAGAAAAGAATGTAAAGATATGCGCATCCCATGCAGGGCTTACTTTAGGTGAAGATGGTGCTACCCACCAGATTCTGGAAGATATTGGCATGATGCGTATGTTACCTCACATGACGGTAATAAATCCTTGTGATTATAATCAGACAAAAGCTGCTACAATGGCTATTGCTGATCATGTAGGGCCTGTTTACCTTCGTTTTGGTAGACCCGTAGTGCCTATTTTCACAGATCCAAACCAGAAGTTTGAAATAGGCAAAGCGATCACTATGATTGAAGGAACTGATGTTACTATTTTTGCTACCGGGCATTTGGTATGGGAAGCCGTTGAAGCAGAGGCTATTTTGAGAGAAAAGGGGATTAGTGTGGAGTTAATTAATATACACACCATCAAACCTTTAGATGAAGAAGCTATCTTAAAATCAGTAGCTAAAACCAAGTGTGTAGTTACTGCTGAAGAACACCAGAGAAATGGTGGTTTAGGAGATGCTGTAGCACAGGTTTTAAGCCAAAATCAACCTGCTCCTCAGGAGTATATAGCTGTAAACGATCAGTTTGGAGAAAGTGGTAAACCAGCTGAATTAATGGTGAAATATGGTTTAGATGCCAAAAACATTGTGGCTGCAGTAGAAAAAGTAATCAAAAGAAAGTAAATTATTAATTACCCATCAGGCAAAGCATCTACTACTCTCAATGCTTTGCCTTTTTTATTTTACGACTTATGATAATCCGAGTAGTACGAATGACATTTCAGGAAGATAGAGTTAATGACTTCCTTGCGCTATTTGATGAATACAAAGAAGCTATCAGGAACCAGCCGGGTTGCACCCACCTGGAACTGTGGAAAGATATACATCAGCCGAACAGCTATTCCACCTTTAGCCACTGGAACACAGAAGAAGATTTAAATAATTATCGGTACTCTGAGACTTTCGGTAAAGTATGGCCAGCAACAAAAGTATTGTTTAGCGACAAGCCGGTTGCGTACTCTCATGAGCAGGTTGTAAAAATATCTTAGTTCTAAGTTATTCGGTTACTAACTCTACTTTCCCACCTTCACTGAATAATTGATGAGTAACAAAGTACCCACTAAGTTCTTCATCATCTACCCTGATGCCTTTTAATTCACGGCCTTTTTCAGGATTGATAACGATTAATTCTTTCCCTGCACCTATATCCCATTTTACTTCATCAAAAAGAGGCACTGTTACAAGATATTTATCATCAGCCGGTGAAAAAGGGTACAATCCTAATGCACTAAATACATACCAGGATGACATTTCCCCTGCGTCATCCATGCCGGGAAGTGACAAGCCATACTCCCCTACTCCATAATAGTTGTTTAATATGCTGTCAATGATTTGCTGAGATTTCTCAGGTTTGTCAATGAAATAATAAGAAAAAGGAGCTTCATGATCCGGTTGGTTGCCCACGCAATACTGACCTATAAAACTTGAGACATTTCTGGCAATATGATTAGGATTCCAGGGAGTGGTAAATAAAGAATCCAACTTACTTTCAAAAGCACTTACTCCTCCATACAGTTTAATCAACCCTTCCATGTTATGTGGTACAAAGAAGGAAAGCTGCCAGGCATTGGCTTCCCTGAACATGTATTCATAATAAGGATACTGTGGATCGAAATTCTTTACCCATTCCCCAGTTTCCAACTTACCTCTCATAAATTTAGACTCCGGATCGAAAACATTTCTGTAGTTTTCAGATCTGCTCATCAGCTTTTCATAGTTCCCGGTATCCTCCAGCATTTTAGCTATTTGAGCAAGAGAATAATCATCATAAGCATATTCAAGCGTTTTAGATACCCCTGCTTTGGCCTTTGTTTCCACATGAGGCCTATCAATTTCAGGGGTAGCAATGTATCCGTGGTCAATGTACTCAGTAATGTGAGGCCTGGTACCACCTTCCACATTGGCATTTCGCAGTAGCAACTCATAAACTTTGCTCAGATCAAAATCTTTAATCCCTCTTTTGTAAGCACCTGCAATAAAAGGAACAGCATGGTCTCCATGGAAAAATGTAGGGATAAAACCTGTTTTCTCTCCTATATCCTGCAAAGAGCGAATGACATCATTAGTGACTTCAGGAGCCAATAATGTAAGAAGCACCAGTTTGTTTCGGTAAGTATCCCACAATGAGGGTTTAGTGTAATAGTTAAAATCCGCTTTTACCACTTCTCCTTTTACATCCTTAAATTCACCATTGCTATCACTTCTTAATGCAGGCCACAAAAAAGCACGGTACAAAGAAGAATATAACATTTCTGTCTGCTTCTCAGTACCTCCTTTCACCTGCACTTTAGAAAGTAAGGCTTCCCAAGTCTTTTCAGCTTCCTCTTTCACTTCATCAAAAGAGCGAGAAGCTATTTCATTCGATAAATTTAATCTGGCATTTTCAATGCTGACAAATGATAAGCCTATTCTCATTTCAACCACTTCCTTATCAGTATTTTTAAGATGTAATAAGGCATAACCCCGCTCTTCTCCCTGATCTTGAACTTCCAAATCTTCAATTCCCTCATTCAAAGTGGCATAAAAATGAATTATCTGTTCACCATTTCTTTGAAATCCCTTAACTGCATAATCTCCTTCCTTTTCAATATGCCAATCTGAGACAGGGTTGTTTGCATTGCCGAGGTCAAATAGAATCTGCCTATTTTTAAGATTAGCATATTTATATTGGTGATAACCTGCTCTTAAGGAAGAGGTCAGCTTTACCTCCACCTCATAATCATCCAGAAATACTTGGTAAAATCCCGGATGAGCATTTTCATTTTCATGAGAAAAACGGGAACCTAATTCGCCTTTACTGAAATTACCGGAAACAGGTAATACAGGAATGTTACAATAGTTCCAGTGCCCTTTATTGGTGTGAGTAAAGCCTAAAATTACACTATCCTCATACTGGTAGCCTGCACCTGTTCCATATTTAGTAATAGGGCTTAGCTGCACCATTGCATTGGGCAAAGAGACTCCTGGATAGGTGAGTCCGGCCCATACACGCCAGCCCGCCGGAGGTGTATAACCTATGAATTTCGGATCAGTAAGTGGGGCAGTTCCTATAAAAGGATTAACATACTGAATAAGCCTGGTTGGACCTGCCTTTTCTTTATTTTCTACTTCATCTGATTTAACTCCTGAGCAGCAGAAAAGTATTGCAAGCACAAAAAATAGAGGAATAGTTTTAAGGATATGCATTTCATTATGTATTTCCGATTGAATTAAATCCAACTCAGGTGGATGGATTGATCTCCATCTTCTTTAATTACTGAGATATACTTTCTTTACTTGCCTTCATTAGTTTAGAATGCTTTCTCTGGCTTAAAGAGGCATAAAAAAAGATATAAGCATAGCATAAGATCACTAATAGAAAGGCTATGTAAAAGCTAAACTGATCTGTTAAGTATCCATAGGCAGGAGGAATAATGGCCCCCCCCACAATCATTGTACACAAAACACCTGATCCCTGAGGCTTATCATCTCCTAAACCATCAAGTGCCAGACTAAAAATGGTAGGAAACATGATGGAATTAAAGAAACCAACTGCAATTACTGACCACATGGCTATTAATCCTGCTGAAGCCCCGGAGACTAATATCATGCCGATAGCTCCTAAAGCAAAAAGAGTGAGCACTTTGGCGGGAGGTAAAATACTGGTTAAGTAAGACCCGATAAATCTACCGACCATTGCCCCCATCCAATAAAAAGTAACAAAAACGCCTACCACAGCCATGTCCTCTGAAATGCTTATATCTTTGCTAAGAATCCAGGTAGCGATGTTATTCATCAATGGCGTTTGCCTTACCACTTCAGCCAGATTCAGACTTAAAAAGTAATTTACCATATAGCTTCCCAGGCTGACCTCTGCACCTACATAACAAAAAATAGCTATAGCTCCTAAAATAAGGTTTGAATTTTTAAGTACTTTTCTGTAGTCGTTAGAGGCCGCTGTATCTCCTATTTTTGGCAGCTGTACAAACACGAAGAATAATGCTATCACTGCAATAAATCCTGCAATGGCAAGAAAGGGAGTTTGTACGGCTGCAGCTTCTGCAATGTAATAGGATTGCTTTGCCTGTTCATTCAAAGTTTCTATTTCAGCAGAAGTCATCACTTTATCTTGCAATATGAATAAAGCACCCATTGCAGGGGCAATTGAAGTACCTAAGGAATTAAATGCCTGAGATAAGTTGAGTCTGCTGGATGCTGTTTTGGCCGGCCCTAAAATAGTTACATATGGGTTTGCCGCTACCTGAAGAATGGTTATACCTGCTGCCAGGGTAAAATACCCAAACATAAATAACCCGAATTCCCTGTAAGATGCTGCAGGATAAAATAGTAAACAACCTAAAGCCATTGTTGTTAACCCCAGAATGATGCCTTTTTTATATCCTATTTTTGAAAGGATATAGCCTGCAGGAATAGAGAAAAGAAAGTAAGCTCCAAAAAAAGCAAACTGAACCATTCCAGCTTCAAAATAACTTAATGTGAATACTTCCTTAAGTCGGGGTATCAGTGAATCCACCAATACCGTAATAAACCCCCACAGAAAGAAAAGGATAGTTAAAAAGATAAATGCAGTACGGTACGATTTTCTTTGGTTCATAAATTTATTACTGAGAAAAGGTGAAACAAGCTAGCACCCGGCTCTTATAAAGCCTGATAAATTTCCTTATTGGGTTGAGCTGACATATAAAATACAAGCTCCCCACCTTTCATAATATCCTCATGTTGAATAAAAGGAGTTTTCAAAGCCTCTCCGTTAAGGGTCACTTTTTCTACAAAAACATTCTTATCCGACTGATTTTCTGCCAGCACTTTAAAAACCTTTCCTTTACCAACATTTATGGCTGCCTGATGAATGGCCGGACTACCCAATGCATAATCAGTTGAACCTGGAGCTACAGGATAGAAACCTAAAGTGCTGAAAATATACCAGGCACTCATCTGTCCGAAATCATCGTTTCCTCCTAAGCCATCGGCTCCGTTTTGGTACTGATCTTTTAAGACCATCCTGATTTTATCTTGTGATTTCCAAGGTGCATCCGTCCAATTATAGAGATAGACCACATGGTGCGAGGGCTCATTTCCATGCACATAGTTACCGATAATTCCTTCCCTGGAAATATCTTCCGTGTGTTCAAAATACTTATCAGGCAACTCCATTGAAAACAAAGAATCCAAATGTTGAGAGAATTGTGTTTTCCCTCCCATCATTTTGATCATGCTGGCAGGATCATGCGGTACGTACAAGCTATAATTCCAGGCATTTCCTTCAATGAACCCCTGGCCATGGGTATTTAAAGGATCAAACTCTTTTTTGAAGCTTCCATCGTATAATTTAGGTCGCATAAAGCCTGATTGGGAATCAAAAACATTTTTATAATTCTGCGCTCTTTTGCTGAATTCTTCATAAATATCTTCTTTTCCTAACTTTTTAGCTACCTGGGCAATTGCCCAGTCATCATAAGCATATTCAAGTGTTTTGGATACGGAAGCACCACTCCTATCTTCGGGCACGTAACCCATCTCCATATAGTATTTAAGCCCGTCAAAATAAGCAGTGCGAGCAGTTTGCACCATTGCATCCAAAGCACGCTCCTCATCAAAATTAGCATTCCCTTTCATAATGGCATCTGCAATAACTGAAACGCTGTGATAGCCAATCATGCACCAATTTTCATTGGCATAGTGCGACCAGACAGGCAGCATGGAATGAACACTTTGATCGTAATGCGCCATCATAGACTTAATCATATCAGCATTTCTTTCCGGCTGTAACACATTGAATAATGGATGTAAAGCTCTGTAAGTATCCCATAATGAGAAGCTTGTATAGTTAGTAAATCCATCAGCCTGATGAATATTCATATCGAGCCCGCGATATTTCCCATCTACATCCATATATTCTGTAGGGCCTAAAAATGCGTGATACATTGCTGTGTAGAAGTTTGTTTTCTCTTCCTCACTTTCCGATGCTATATCTATCTTATTGAGTTCTTTATTCCATTCTGCTCTAGCCTCTTGTTTAACTTTGTCAAAATCCCAATCCGGAATTTCGTGCTTCATGTTATTCAAAGCTCCTTCCGTACTTACCGGAGAAATTGCCAGTTTAATATTCAATTTTTCATCCTCCTCCAGCTCAAAATCAAAGTACATTCTGATTTTCTCTCCTGCTATTTCCGGAAAATTCTCTCCCTGATTAAACCTTCCCCAGAAGCCATTATAAGGTTGCTTATCATATCTGTCTCTCCCATATTTTGCAATAGGCTTGTTAAAGGACATGGCAAAGTATACCGTTCTTGTTCTGGCCCAGCCATTGGTTTGTCTGTAGCCTGTTACTAAAGTATCATTTTCAACGCGAACGAAAGTCCAAACATTTTTATCATCATAATTATAAATACCGGACATTAAATCAAAAACCACATGTGCCTTTTCTCCTTCAGGAAAGGAATATTGATGCATTCCCACCCTTGTGGTAGCTGTAAGCTCGGCTTTAATATTGTAGTCCTCCAGTAAAACGCTGTAATAACCTGGCTCAGCCTTTTCATTGTTGTGCGAAAAGCGTGACCTGTAACCTGACTCTGGCTTTTCGGCTGTTCCGGGATTAAGCTGCAGCTCACCTGTGGTAGGCATCACCAGAAAATCACCTAAATCAGAGTGACCAGTACCGCTAAAATGTGTGTGACTGAAACCTACAATGGTTTCATCATCATACTGATAGCCAGCACAGTACTTATAAACATCAGGATTATAGCGTCCATTTACCGCGTAAGGAATTGTATCTGTATCAGGACTCAGCTGCACACTACCAAATGGAACTGTGGCCCCCGGATAGGTATGTCCCATTTTTGCAGTTCCTATCATAGGATCAACATATTTGGCAAAATCTTCCAGAGAGCTGCTGGTATGAGTTTCAGATGCTGCTTCTCCTTTTAAGGAAGTATTTTCGCATGAGGATAGGATGCCTCCTGACGCTAAAAGGAATACACCAATTGCTATGGGTTTACTCAATTTAAACTTCATCCTATTTATTAATAATTGATTTAACATAGTATTATTCATTGGATAAGGAATAAGGGAAATCCTGCTTTTTGGTTCCTCTGTTTTTGTTCGGAGTATCTGACATTTCAAAATCAATAGTCATACCTTTCATCAGTGCCTTATGGCTCAACCAGTTTTTAGTATAGTTTTTCCCATCAACAGTCATTTGATTAATGTATCTGTTTTCTGCACTATTGTTAGGAGCATTTATTTCCACCGTATTTCCGTTTTCCAATTGAATAGTCATTTTCCTAAAAAGCGGGGCACCTAAAACATATTGATCAGTAGCTGGAGCTACAGGATAAAATCCCATGGCGGAGAAAACATACCAGGCAGATGTTTGCCCGTTATCTTCATCTCCGCAATATCCATCGGGTGTAGGTTGGTACATTCTGTTCATGGTTTCCCTTACCCATTTCTGCGCTTTCCAAGGCTCTCCGGCATAATTATATAAATAGATCATGTGCTGAATTGGCTGATTACCATGGGCATACTGCCCCATATTCGCAATTTGCATTTCCCTGATCTCGTGGATTACTCCACGGTAATAGCTTTCATCAAAAACCGGAGGTAGGGAAAATACTTTATCTAATTGAGAAACAAACACTTTATTGCCACCCATTAAATCAATCAGACCCTGGATATCATGAAAAACAGACCAGGAATAATGCCAGCTGTTTCCTTCGGTAAAGGCATCTCCCCATTTAAAGGGATTGAAAGGCTGCATGAACTTCCCGTCTTTATTTTTCCCTCTCATCAATTTAGTTTCCGGATCGTAGAGCTTTTTGTAATTCATACTGCGCTTTTTGTAGAGCTCAATTTCCTTTTTAGGCTTGTTTAAGGCTTTTGCCAGTTGATAGATAGCAAAATCATCATAAGCATACTCTAAAGTTCGGGCAGCATTTTCATTAATTCCTACATCGTAAGGCACGTACCCTAATTCTTTATAGTACTCAGCTCCTGCACGACCTACTGCACTCATTGGGCCGGCATTATTTGCTCCATGAAGCAATGCTTCATATAAATTCTCGATATCATATTTATAGGCATCACCGCTCTTAAGATAAGCATCAGCCACAACGGAAGCTGAATTATTTCCCACCATCACATTTCGCAAGCCGGGACTGGCCCACTCAGGCAGCCAGCCACTTTCATCATAAGCATTGGATAGTCCTTCCTGCATTTGGGCATTAAGCGTTGGGTACATTAGGTTGAGGAATGGAAACAATGAACGGAAAGTATCCCAGAAACCTGTATCGGTAAACATGTAGCCTGGCCTTACTTCTCCGTTATAAGGACTATAGTGCACTACATTTCCCTTTTCATCATATTCATAAAACTTCCTTGGAAACAATAAAGAACGATAAAGACAAGAGTAAAATGTTTTTAATTGATCGGAAGCGCCTCCTTCTACCTGTATTCTGCTTAGTTCCTTGTTCCAGATTGCTTTACCTTTTTGCTTTAACTGGTCAAAATCATCAGCTCCTATTTCCTTCAGGTTGCGCTCAGCTTGCTCATAACTTATGAAAGAAGAGGCCACTTTAGCATTTACTATTTCACCTTTGCTGGTTTTAAAACCAATTACTGCTCCTGCATGGTTAGAGGTAGTTTCCAGTGACTGAGTAAGGGTGCTATCACTGAAAGTATGTAAATAGTCAAATTCCTTATCGAATACTACAACAAAGTAGTTTTTAAAGTTTTTAGGTACCCCTCCACTATTTCTGGTGGTATAACCTATTATCTTATTTTCTTCAGGAACAATTTTCACATAAGATCCTCGGTCGAAAGCATCAATCACTACAAAAGCACTATCAGTCTCCGGAAAAGTAAATCGGAAGCGGGCAGCACGTTCTGTAGGTGTAATTTCTGTGGTAACATCATGGTCCGCAAGGTAAACGCTGTAATAATATGGGGTAACTTTCTCTGCTTTGTGTGAAAACCAGCTCTGCCTTTTATCCTCATTAAACATTAACTTTCCGGTTACAGGCATCAGGGAAAATTGGCCATAATCATTCATCCAGGGTGATGGCTGATGGGTTTGCTTAAAGCCTCTGATTTTATTGGCTTCATAGGTATAAGCCCATCCATTTCCCATATTTCCCGTTTGTGGGGTCCAGAAATTCATTCCCCATGGCATTGCTATTGCTGGATATACATTTCCATTCGACAAGCTGTAATGAGAATCAGTACCCATTAAAGGGCTTGCGTAATCCACAGGACTTTCAATTTTTTTGATCAGCTCGTTCTGCGCAAGCACAGACTGAGTGAAAATGACTAGCAAAAAAACTACTAAAGGTATTCTTTTCATATAATGGTAAGTTAATAGATATTTGAATATTTTATTTGAGCGGATTTCGTTTAACTCCTTTTTCGGTAATTTTGACAGGTTTTATCAATCCATTTTCATCAAAGTGCATTTCATCTATGCAGGTTACCCTGGAATTTCTATCGGTTTGATCCAGAGGCCTTCTATGGTATACAATATAATATTTATCTTCTTCAGGCACTTTAATCACTGAATGATGTCCTGCCCCGGTGGCAATTTCAGCATCCTGCTGTAAAATTTTACCCACTCTTTTAAATGGTCCTATAGGAGAATCCGCAATAGCATAAGCTACGCTATAATCCGGCCCGGTCCAGCCTCCTTCCGACCACATGAAATAATATTTGTCATCCTTCTTAAACATGAAAGGTCCTTCAACATAATTTTCAGGCGTAATCTCTTTAAAGGTTTCGCCATCTGCAAAAGGTATAAAGCCTGTGAAGTTTTCGTTCAGCTTTGCAATGTTGCAATGTTTCCAACCTCCATATATTAAATAGTATTGCCCGTCAGAATCCCGGAATGCAAATTGATCAATTGGTTGAGCCCCATTATGAAATTTGCTAATTAATGGTTTGCCCAGATGATCTTTATAAGGCCCTTCCGGTTGCGAGGCTACAGCAACACCAATACCACCCTCCTCTTCATTACTTTGGATGTCATTTGCTCCAAAAAAAAGAAAATACTGATTTCCCTTTTTAATGATTGAGGGAGCCCACATGGCTTTATGTGCCCATTTCACATCAGAAGTATCAATGATTTTTTTATGCTTTTTCCAGTTGACTAAATCCGGTGAGGAGAAAGCATCCAGAAACACCTGCTTTTCATAAGGCGCTGAAAAGGTAGGGTAGATCCAATATTGCTTTTCAAAAATTATTCCTTCAGGGTCAGCATACCAACCTTCAAAAACAGGATTATTTTCTCCCTTCTCTTTCTGTTGAGCCTCTGCAGTAAAAACAAAAATTAAACTAAGCAGTGATAAATAAACTTTTGTTTGATTAAGCATTTGTAATATTTTTAAGCGTATGAAAATTGCTTTTCACCTTCATTATAATTCCACTACACATAATTAAAACGTTTTAGCATAAAAACAAAGTTTATGTTTGATTTTATTTGATGAAGATAAGCTTTTTAACAGATAAGAAATTTGATTACTGTAATTGATTAAAAAAAGCAGAGGGAAAACCCTCTGCTAAAAAAATAAACCACGAAAAAAACAAAAAAATAATTGTAAGGAATCTAAAACCAGATTACACAATGGGTAATCATTTATTGATGACTTTCAGATACATCTCATTGATTCTCGCTCATTACCTAATAGACTTTATTTTAATAGCCATCATTTTGCTTCAAATTAGGATTTGATTGAAGCTGCCTTAATGGAATAGGATAAAGTGTTAGGTTTTTATCTCCACTTGGTTCATGATCCCACCATGATGCAGTTGTGAATTTACCAAATCGGATCAGATCCGTTCTTCTTTTACCTTCGAATATAAATTCACGACCACGTTCAGCCAGCAATTCATCTAATGTTAAACTGGCTGTTGTGTACATTTCATCTGGCCAATCCTCCTCACTAAAGTACCTGCTTCTGCTTTCATTAATCAGGCTAACTGCATCACCTGTGGCATTACCTCCATTTAATCGTATCAGCGCTTCTGCTTTATTGAAATATATTTCTGTGAGGCGATAGATTACGTAATCGTTCTCCAGGTAATTTGGATCATCTTGCGTACCGGAGCGATACTTATGGAATCTTGCACCGCTGTTTTCTTCTCCATCTGTCATGCTACCAACCCCTGTTTGGCCTTCAGAATTCCTTCTGATATTGTTTACATATACAAAAGGCTGACCATTATATTCTTCGGACCCTAAAATAGGCTGGTCAGTACCATATTTGTACTGCGGACCAAATAGAAACCATTCTTGTTTTCTAATATCATTTTCCTGGTAAGCATCAAATGCAGAAGGGATTACCACAAAAGCATTATTGCCGGCATAGTTCACATTTAAAGCGGGAGCCATATTGGAGAAGCCCATGTAAAATGAAGCCCAGCTATATCCAAATCCATTTTTCCTGCTAAAAGGAAACTGGAATATGTTTTCAGGTGAAAATTCATTCAAATTACTAAATGGACCAAGCGGATTCTGATCAAGAGCCATAGAACCTGTCAAAGAACCTCCTTCGCCATTAATAATCTTATCCGAGTAAGTAATGCAGTCCTGCCATCTTTGCTCTCCACTCCATATTTCTGCATTTAGATACAATTCTGAAAGCATAGCATATCCTACAGCTCTGGAAACCCTCCCTAATAAGGCTTGTGACAGTGGTTGTAGTTTTTCCACATTATCCAGTAGTTCCTGTTCTATAAAATCAAAAACCTCTGCTCTGCTTGCAGTTGGCGGAGCTTGAGGAACTCCAACAGTAGTTACAATGGGAACATTGCCCCACATATCCATTATTTTCATATAATGGTAGGCTCTCAACACTTTGGACTCAGCCACTAAAGATTGTAAACGCTCTTCTGTGATGCCTGCAGCTGCAGGATCAATACTTTCAATATCCTCTATTGCTGCATTTACAAAGCCAACACCAGTCCACATTAAGCGCCAGGCATTAGCCAAACGGTTTTCCTGATCAGTCCAGGTGTGGTAATGCTGCCTGATATGATCACCACCATCATACCCATGGCGACCTTTTTGAGTCCATGCGGTCTGATCAGCAGAGAGTTCATTATGATAATAGTAGCCACTTTGGCCTGTAAAAGCCAGCCACGCCTGCATATGAGTAAAAGGACGAAGTGTGGCCTGAATAATCTCCAGCTCGTTGTTGTAAAAATTTGACTCCTCTAACTCTGAATAAGGTGTCTCATCCAGATCCATGCATCCGTTAAATGCAACTGCTAAAAACAGACAAAATAATTGTTTGATATATTTAGATTTCATTGCTCTTAGTTTTAAAATTTCACATTAATTCCTGCAGTAAGTGTAGTTGTGCGCGGATAGAAATTTCTATCATCTATACCAGGATATAATCCAGTGTCCGATACTTCCGGATCTCTACCTGAGTAACCGGTAATGGTGGCCAGGTTTCTTGCATTTACATACACACGCAGTGCATTAATCACTTTTCTTCCGGTAAAGTTGAAGTTATAGCCCAATGTGAGGTTATCCAACTTTACAAAGTCCCCTTTCTCCAGGTAGTAGTCTGAATATTGAGGTGCCTCCGTAATATGGCTATATTTTCCTAAAGCAGAGCTTAAGATATTTCCCCCGATATTAGGGTTTCCATAAAACATATCTACAGTATTTAATATATCGTAATCAAATTTACCTCTGAAGAATACCGTCAGGTCAAAGTTTTTATAGCGGAAAGTATTTGTAAGTGAGGCGTTATACTTAGGCATCCCGTTTCCTATAATCTCTGAATCTTCACTCACCATTTCATCTGTACGACCAGTAGAACCATCTTCTTTGTAAAAAAGCCATTCGCCATCATCCGTAAATCCGGCAAATCGTTTTCCATAAAAGTTGCCTATAGGGCCACCTTCTGTGTTTCTAATAGCATCCCCCAAATTACCGGGATTTCCAATATTCCCTCCAAAAAGCTCAGATACAATATATACATCATTAGAAAGTGTGGTAATCTCATTTTGCTGATAATTGGCTGCCACATCAATTGTCCAGCTAAAATCCCCAGTGTTGATGGCGCGGAAGCTCATTCCCAGTTCTACACCATTATTAGTGATGGTTCCCACATTAGTATATATACTTCCTTGTACATAAGGAGGCTGTGACACACTATAACTCAATAGAAGATCCTCTGTTTTTCTGTTGTAAACATCCAGAGAACCTGACAGACGATTGCCAATAAGTCCAAAATCCACTCCAATATTCCATTCCTTTTTACGCTCCCATCTCAGGTCTGGGTTGGGGTTTTTGTTAGCTCCGTAGGTCTGGTAGTAAGTTGGGATGTACTCGCCATCTCCATTTGGAGTAGCCGGGAAAATAGGATACCTTCCACCTGTACCTAAAGTTACCAACGACTGGTAATTAGGAATCCCCTGATTACCGGTAATACCATAGTCAGCCCTAAGCTTAAGAGTAGTGAACAAATTAACATTTTCCATAAAATTCTCATCTGATATCATCCAGGCTCCTGATATAGCTGGAAAATTTCCCCATTTATTGTTTGCACCAAACTTTGAGGATCCTTCTCTTCTAATGGAGGCCTGAAAGAAATAGCGCTCCATAAAGGAATAAGTGACTCTGGAAAAAATGGCAATTAAAGTGTTATCATCCTTAAAACTCTCCATAGTGGGTCTGGGCAAATCGGTATCAGTTATGGCATTTCCCGCACCAATGTTCCAATCTTTGAAGGCATCAGTAGTGAAACCACTATTGCTCATTTCAAAATCTTCCAAAGTTGAATACTGGTAACTGTAACCTCCTAGGAAATTTAAGCTATGGTTACTGATTTTCTTCTCATAGGTTATAGTAGGTTCAAAAGTTTGTGTGTACTGGAGCCTATTAAATTTGTAAGCATAACCAGTTCCTCTATAGCTACTTCCCTCATTATACTGAGCCCAGTCTTCTGTAGATCTATATTGCCTCTCATTCCTCATATTTCTCTGATAAGAACCAAAAGCGGATATAATTAAGCCTTCTACCAGCTCATATCCAATTTTCGCATCCCAAGAGAAGGTACTTTGCTGTCTTTCATTAATCCGGTTTTTATATTCTGAAAAAGGATTGTATCCATTTTGAGGTTGATAAAAACCAAATTTTCCTTCGTTGTATAAATCAGTTCCTTCATCAGTTGAGTAGGGAGCATAAATTGGAGCAGTAGGATTCCAATCGGTTACTATACCAAACTGTCCTCCTACTAATTGATTATCCTTATTCAAATACCCACCTCCTAATAAATTAGCATCACTAAAATTAGTAGCTATGCTTGACTGAATATTAAATTTATCGTTGAATCCAGTTTGATTAAAACTAGCACGAATACCGTATTCTTCTCTTCCATTTTCCAAGGCTACGCCCTCTAAATCCCTATAATATAATGAAACACGATAATTAGTTTTCTCACTACCACCAGAAGCCGCAAAATTATGGTATTGACTTAAATTAGATTCATCTACTAATTCGTCATAAATGTCTGTTGAATGGCCAAAATCGTTTGCAGATATTAATCCATCAGCAATCGCTCCTCTAAATTGTGAGGCAGATAGAAATTCGGGTTTGGCACTTACATAATCTCTTGAAATATAAGTTGAGTAGTTAAAAGTTGTTATACCAGCTTTACCTTTTTTGGTGGTAATTAATATCACCCCATTATTACCTCTTGTTCCGTATATAGCAGCTGCCGCTCCACTTTTTAGCACGTCAAATGACTCAATATCATTTTGCTGTACCAGATCCAGATTACCCCCGGGAATTCCATCAATTACAATCAAGGGCTCCGTGTTTCCTGTAATAGAAGTAACTCCTCTTAACTGAATAGAAGTACCTCCATTGGGATTATTACCACCAGAACGAGTGATGGAAAGTCCGGGTACCTTTCCCTGAATAAGTGAAAGCGCATTAGTAACCACTCCCTGATTAAAATCTTCCTCAGATACCTTAGAAACAGCAGTAGTGACAGATCTTTTTACCTGAGTTCCGTATCCAACCACCACTACCTCATTCAATGACTCTAAATCTTCCTCCATTTGTACATCAATGGTTGTAGTACGACCAACTTCTCTTTCTGTAGTTGCCATCCCAACAAATGAAAATCTTAGCACTGCTCCTTCTGATGTAACTATAAGAGCGTATTTTCCATCAATATCAGTATGTGCTCCATTGCTGGTTCCTTTTTCCAAAACAGTTACTCCCGGAAGAGGTAATCCTTCCGAATCCGTGACTGTACCCGTAACTGTTGTCTGCTTAAATTCCTGAGAAAATGCTATTGAATTTTCTACCAGTAAGAAATAAAAAAGCAAGCAAGTGAAGATAAATTGCTTACCTCCGAACCCACGCCTTTTCATGTGAAAAAGCGGTATCCTATTGAATAATCGTGCTTTCATAAAGGTTTAATTTTGTTAATAGTTAGTTAATTTTTACCAAACTACTAAATCGATTTAGTAAAACAAAATATTTATTATACTATTTACTAAAACGATTTACTATTTTAACAATAAACCCGCTGCAAAACAAAATTAAATATGCCGCAGTAACCTAATTAAAATATTTAATCAATCAATTGATCAGAATTCAGGAAGGGTGCTTTTAATAGCTTTCCAATAGGTCGGATCAAACAGATAGGAAGCACCAAGAATATTAGACTCCTCAGTATTATTAATAATACTAATTTTGATATGGTAATTACTCTCTTTCCAGTTTTTAAGCAGGTGGGATAAAAACAGGTGTTGAGATTTTGTAATACTGCCACCTATTATTAAAACATCTGCTTTAAATTTCTGTAAATAGGGCAGCAGAAATTTGCTCAGGTTATCTGCAAATTCCTGGAAGAGTAGCGAAGCAATTTCTCTATCATTATCTATAATCTCCTTTACTCCTCTAAATAAATTATTTCCTTTTAATTGCTTATACCTCACAAGAAACCATCGGGTTGAGAAATAATTATCAGCTATAGTTGAAAGAAAAGGTTGATCCCACAAACGTCCGCCACTAGGGATATCATCTCCGTTTACCACCGGTACATTCCCTTTAAGAAAGGCCGCTCCAAAACCTGTTCCTAATGTAATTGCAACAACATTCTGTTCTTCAGTATTTAAAGTATTTACGGATGCACCTATACCAAAAGAAGCTGCATCATTAAGGAATCTCATGTTTAGCTTAGGCTGAATAAGAAGAGGGGACAGATCAGAAGCAACAGATACGCCATATAAAGCCTCATATTTATCATTTCCTTTAAACAGCGCGACTCCTCTACCATACTGGAAGGGTCCTGGCATCGCAAACCCTATCCCTTCAGGCCCTTCCCCATTTATTTTAAGAAGGGTCTGATTGATTACATTTGCCCAATCCTTAAGAATTGTCTCTTTGTTAGCTTTATTATTAATTGAACCTTGAAAAAGAGTATCAGTTATAATGGTATTAGTGTCGTTATTTATGGCAGCACTAGAAATGTGGCTTCCTCCAATGTCCACTCCAATTGTTATTGGCATGTATTTAATCCTTAATAGTAAAATATAGCTATTACTTCCATATCATTTTACAAAACTTTTTTTTCATTCAAAATTCTATAGAAGTTTAATAGAACTTAAAATTAAGAAATAATTTGCTAAAACGATTTATTAATTAGTAATAAATAATTTAGGAACAGGATTTAAGTAAAAAACAATTAAAATCTCTTTCCTAGCTAATCACAAATTTCGCTACTTCGGCAAAGAAGACTCTCTTACAAGTAGCTTGGCATTTAACACAACTTTCTCTACTTTTTGATCCTCTTTCTTTTTCAGAAGTTTTAACATCATTGACATAAGCGTTCCGCAAATTTCTTCAAGAGGTTGCGCAACTGCGGATATCGAAGGCGTAAAAATTTCATACAGGGTATTATCATCAAAAGTAATAATACCAAGCTTGCTTAGTAGAGAGGGGAAACCTTCTTTTATCACTGAGATACCATCTTGCGTTAAATAATTAGTCGCAAAAAATACCGCGTCAACCTCAGGATTATTTATAATAAAATCCTTAATAATAGCTTTTCTATTTACCGGCTTCGCATTGTAGGGGATTTTAAGCACTATCTCATGCAGTTGTTTTTGTCCCACAGCTTTTTTGTAGCCACTCAGCCTGGACAACATTTGAGTCTGTTCAACATCGGTGGTTACAAAAGCTATGTTCTTGAACTTATTTTCTATAAGATGATTTGTAGCATTCAATGTGGCCTCTTCATTATCAATTACCACATAATTAGTAGGCAAATCCTCAAAATATCTATCAAAAAGTATGAGGGGAATATTCTCATCCAACAAATTCTTAATAGTACCTTTTATGCCAGATGAAGGAATAATGATATAACCATCTACCTGTCTGTCCTTAAATAATGCTATTAGTTCCTCAGATTTCTTATCTTCATTGTCATTGCTACAGAATAACACCTTATATCCTTTCTCATAAGCGATATCTTCAATAATGCGAGCAAGTCTGGCAAAGAAATAATTGGATATGTCTTCCACCATGAATACTATGATCTTAGACTGACCTGTGCGTAAGCTTTGTGCTAATTGATTGGGCTTGTAATTAATCTCATCAATATAAGCCAGTACTTTCTTAGTTACTTTCTCTGATATCCTTTTTTCCTTTGCTTTACCATTAATAATAAAAGAAACTGTTGTAACTGAAACATTTAATGCTGAAGCGATATCTTTAATGGAATGTCGTTGTTTTTTCATTTATAAGCATAAAAGATTAAAATTACCAGTAGCAAAGCATTAACTCTATTTATTAGCACTTCAGTTAATGGATCGAATATAATAAATATCTTGAAAAGATGTAATCATATATTGATTGATCAGTGCATCGTAAGACAGGAAGTTATTCCAACTCTAATGCTAATTCTTCCCACTTTTTAGTCAACTGCTCTAATTCCTCGCTAATTTTAGTAAAACTCTGATTGACCTTCATTAACTCATCTGGATTTCCATACACTGAGGGCTTAGCCAACTCATCTTCTAACTGTTTCTTTTGCCTTTCTGCCTGGTCAATTTTATTTTCTAAAGAAGCTAATTCTTTCTGCTTTGCTTTAAAAGCAGCATCTTCCGGGCTTTTTCTCGGCTTTTCCTTTACTTCTACTTTTTTAGGAGCTTCCTGCACCTTAGGTATTACTTTTTCGGCTTCTCTTTTATCATACCAATGCTGAAACTCAGCATAAGTACCAGGGTATTCAACAACCTGATGATCCTCTATAAACCAGATTTTATTTGCTACACCGGAAATAAAATGTCTGTTGTGCGATACAGTAATGAAAGATCCTTCATATTGCTGCAAAGCCTGAATAAGAATATTTTCAGACTGCATATCCAAATGGTTGGTAGGCTCATCAAGTAAAAGGAAATTTGCATTAGAAATCATCGTTTTACAAAGAGCCACACGAGATTTTTCACCCCCTGAAAGCACTTTTATCTTCTTAAAAACTTCTTCATCCCTGAAAAGAAAACTTCCTAAAAGGTTCCTAAGCTCCAGTTCGCTTCTATCACTACCCGCCTGCTTTAGTTCATCAAGTATCTCATTGTTTATATTCAAGGATTCAAGCTGATGTTGCGCAAAGAAACCAAATTCCACATTATAGCCTTCTTCTCTCTTTCCATCATTAACTTTTTCTGATCCGGCTATAATCCTCAATAAGGTCGATTTACCTTTACCGTTTGCCCCAATTAAAGCTATTTTATCACCTCTTTCAATATGCGCTGAAGCATTTTTAAGAATCTGGTTGTCCCCATAAGCTTTATCTACATGATCCAACCTCACTATATGTCTGCCGGATTTATTATTAATTTTAAAACTAAAGTTAATTACGGCATTATTATCAACTACCGCTTCTACCCTGTCCATTCTTCCTAAAGCTTTTACACGGGATTGTACTTGCTTAGCTTTTGTAGCTTTGGAACGGAATCTTTCTATAAATTTCTCAGTCTGTTTAATCTTCTGCTGCTGATTCTCAAAAGCATTCTGTTGCAATTCTGCTCTCAGCTCTTTCTCTTCCTGATAAAAACTATATGAGCCCGCATAATAATTCAACTGTTGCTGATCCACCTCTACTGTTACTTCAATAGTTCTATCCAAAAACTCCCTATCGTGAGAGACAATAATATAAGCCCCTTCATAGGTTTTCAGATAATTTTCTATCCATTGTATAGAGGGTAAATCAAGGTGGTTAGTGGGCTCATCGAGCATTAGCAAAGAAGGTTTCTCCAGTAATAACTTTGCCAACATTACCCTCATCCTCCATCCTCCGGAAAACTGCTTGAGGGGTCTGGACAAGTCTTGAGTAGAAAAACCAATACCTTCCAATATTTCCTCAGCTTTAGCCTGCAAGCTATACCCCTCCATCATTTCAAACTGCTCCTGTGCTTTAGTGAGTTTATCAACCAAATCATCAGAATAGTTCTCTTCCATCTGCTTCAAAATTTTCTCTATTTTGTCCTGAAGCACTAAAGCCTCCTTAAAGGCAGTCATTGCCACATGTAAAATACTCTCTTCCGTTTGATAGGAAAGCAAATCCTGATTGAGAAAACCTATAGTGCATTCCTTACTCATTTGCACTTCACCTCCATCCGGAGTTACATCTCCGTTAATAATCTTCAGTAAAGTAGACTTACCCTGGCCATTTAGCCCGATCAGCCCTATCTTATCTTTTGGCTTAATATGTAAAGATGCATTTTCAAATAGAGGCCTGTCCCCTATGTAGTAGCTTAGATTATTGATTGATAACATAGTGCAAAATTAACTTGCTTTTTAACGGAATAAAATAGATTTAGGGAAATACTTCTTCACTATCCAATGAATAGAGTGGATTTACAAGTAAAAGAAAGAATACATAAAAAAAGGTAGGAGTTTAGCTCCTACCTTCCAAATATTTAAATCTAACAGATTTTTATCTGATGGCTAACCTTACCTGCTTCACAGTATTTCCCTGAACTACTTCAACCAAATAAATACCCGCATGCATTTCATTTCTTACGGGCAAAGGTCTTTGCTGAAGTTCATTAGGAGAGTGGTTGTTAAAATAGTAAAGCTTACCCTGTAGGTCAAAAATCTTCACTTGTACAGGTTGCTCCACATGGAAACCTGATAACCTTAAATAAATTGCCTGATCAGACGTAGGATTCGGTACCAGTGCTAAATCAGATAATTCCTCTCTATTAACTTTTGCAATAGGACTGAATTCATAATCGCCATTGTAATCTACCTGACGCAATCTATAATAGGTTTCTCCTGCAAGAGGTGAATAATCTGTAAATCCATAATTGATTAATTGATTTACTGTTCCGTTTCCTTCTACAAGCCCTATTACTTCAAACGATTTTCCATCAAATGACCTTTGTACCTCAAAGAAATCATTATTGAATTCCGAAGCAGTCTGCCATTCTAGATCAACAGTTGTATTTCTATTTTCAGCTGTAAAATATACTAACTCAACCGGTAACGGATTACTGGCATCCCCTGATCCTAAAGTAATTACCCTTTCGCTAAAGGTAACATCGCTAGCAGATAAAAATGATCCTTGAGATTGTGTATTGCCGGAGCTAAAGTTTCCTCCTCCAAAATTATCCCATGAGGAGGTTGCATTATTCCAGGCCAATACTTGAAGCTCTTGCCTTTCTGCAGGTTCATCTGACACTTCACTTTCAATACCCCAACTTAAACCAATACTTGCTGTAACACCAGCGGGAGCACTAGGCCCATCTGAAATGATCCAATACTCGTTGTCTGAAATAGTTGCTGTAGCTGTACTACTTGGTGTTAAATTATCCACCAAAGGATGAGATGTTGGGTTAGCAGTAAAATACTGAGCTTCCCAGGTTAAGCCAGCATTCGATACATTATTAACAGTAGCAGGTCTCCATCTATATATATTTCCAATAGGAAAGGTGAAGTTTTCCCCGGCAGAAGAAATAACTTTAGTTACTTTGCCAGTTATATAGGAGTTATTTCGACCATCTGCAGGAGATACTGTGGATGTAGCTCCTAAAAACACTTTATTATTTCCGGAAACTATTAAACCACTAGTAAGAGTTAATTGTCCGTCTACTTGAATATCTGAATTAACAAAAACATTTCTACCAGAACCCGATTTGTCAATAACAACGTTAAAAAAGGAATTAGTACCTGTAAAATTCCCACTTATCTGAGAATCATCTACTAATGCTGAAAATGTAGTAAACTCTACAGAGGAATTACCACTTCCACCATCAAAAACACCACCTGTATAATTAAAATTTCTACCAATCCTAAGTCTATAGTTGGAAGTCCCTACATTTAAGGTTCCTGAAGCAATAATTAAATCTTGCACAACGTTTGTAAATCCTAAAGCTCTTCCGTTAAAAGTACCTCCGTCTATTGTTAAATTATTCCCGAATACATTGAATCTTCCTGATGATCCCGCTGGAGGGGTAATTTCTCCTCCAGACAATAGAACATTTCCACGGATATTTATCCTTCTATTGTTCCGTGCTAATAGCAATGGCCCCTCAACGTTGAGGTCTTCACATATTTCAACATCATTATTCGGAAAATTTCTATTTCCCGAACCACTTAATGTAAGTCTTCTTAAGGCTGTAATTCCAGGGAGTACATTGTAACTACCAGTACCGGCATATTCCAAACCACCACCCGTACAAGAAAAGAAATCAGCATAATCTGCTGCCGGTAAAGAAGCATTGTTAGTATTACTAGTTATTTTTAAAGTTCCGGTACCTTCTAATATCCCCAATCTATGGCCATCAGTCTGATCCACATTTAACACTCCACCATCTTCTATAATTGTTTTGTACAGCCTAACATTGTTGACATTGAAATCCACTTCAGTACCTGTGCTTACAATTAAGATAGATCCACTTGGAGCAACACCATCAGTTGGAAGTGTTTCAATAAAAGTGGCAGTAGAATTAACATTTCCACCAGTACCAGTAGAGGTATACGTAGCAATATTATTTGGGATAGCCTCATCTATACCAGCAAAATAATCACCTGAAATACCGTTACTTCCTACCCCATTAAATACAACTGATTGATTGAAAACAATCTGATTTAAACTTTCGTCTACAGCAGAAGCAGTAAATTTATTTATGTTTTCCATAGGATTATCAAACAATAAAACCCTGGCAGCAATATAATCTTCTTCCGTATAACCACCTTCAGCAATACTTACATCTGATTGATCATATTGGAACCTGACACTCGCTACAAGATCATTTATGCCGTTAGCTTGCAACGTCCAATAATATTGAAGCACATTATTTATATCTCCCGAAGCCAAAATATCATCCGAATCATTTACTGTAGGGTGGTATTCATTCGCTGGTTTTACTGAAATAGATCCTAAAGTTGTGCCAGAAGTCCCTCCGGATACTGTAAAGTCAATCACTGCTGGAGTATAATCATCTTCTCCAATTGGGTAAGTAAATAACTGGTTATAACCCGAAGGAAATACTTTTGTTAAACCATTATCAGTAAAAGAACTGTTCGTTTTGATCATATTTGTCTCAGAATATCCAGAATTGGTAGTAATATTTGCACTTACACCTATAGTTACTTTTGAGCTTCCTATATTAAATACACCCCCGTTCATTCTCAAACCATTATTTATATTAAAATTGAACCCATTAGCCTCTGGTATAATAACTCCTACCGGATTAACAATAGTCAATAGACCTAAATTTCCCGTACCCGGTTCTGAACGTAATAACTGTTGTTGAACATCTGCTGAAAATTGAATACCATTACCTGATACTGTACTCTCATGTACTCCATCAATTAAAGCGTTGCTCTTCAAATCAATAGTGTTTCCGTTATCATTCAAAGTTCCGCCAGAAATAGTGAAAAGATCTAGAACTGTTATATCTTTCTCTACATTCAAAAGTCCACCACTTGATTTTGTGAACTGAAAGAAAGATGTAGTACCAGTACCATTAAAAGACTGATTGCCTGTACTTGCGAATATGGTTTCATTCCCTGAAGGTATAAAAGATCCATCATTCACAAAGTCAGCATTTAAGATCA
Organism: Marivirga lumbricoides; assembly: GCF_014636295.1. GTDB lineage: Bacteria > Bacteroidota > Bacteroidia > Cytophagales > Cyclobacteriaceae > Marivirga > Marivirga lumbricoides. The sequence goes on from NZ_BMEC01000001.1 coordinate 309,680, forward strand.
GATCCAAACCGTTCGCATCTAAAGAGCCCCCATTATTAATTAATAGTTGACCATTGAGTGTCAGCGGATTCACCTGAAGTATTGCAGTAGGTGAGTTTGTGCCTGTAATCTCCAAACCAGCTAGTGGAATATTTGCATTAACTCCAAAATTATTTTGATTAGCAGGTGTATTTGCATTCCCAATAAAAATAGTGGAAGTCACTGTTGAGGAAGAAGGCAACAGTCTCAGAGCTGCAACAGAAGGACTGGCAGTATTTTGCCTCACTAAGGTAAGTGTACCTCCTGTATAGCTAAAATTACTTCCTGTATTAACTATTTCAAATACTCCTCTGGATGCCTCTGGAGCTACATTTCTTCCCACCTCTACAGTGCCACCAGTTTGAACATAATTCAAAATACCAGCAGTAGTGGCTGTTCCTCTTCTTATTTGCGAACCTACTAAAAGGCTTCCTGAAGAAATACTAAGTGATGCACTACCTGATGCAGAATATTCAATAAAATTATTACCATTACCTGCACCTGAAGACATATCTAGTGTACCTCCATTGATGTTCAGAGAGCCATCTAAGAAAATACCTGAATCATCTCCCGATGCATTAGCTACCCCGGAAGTGAGCATTAATACTCCACTTGAAGGAATTACAAAATTTGCTCCACCAGTAGTAAGATTGATATCGATAGCAGGATCGTTTAAAGTTAAAGTACCTCTGGTAATAGTAAGTGCCTTTGTTTCGCCATCTGTGGTGGCACCTAATGTGAAACTATCGTCAAAAATAAATTCCGTACTTTTTGTTTCTTTATTCATCACCAACTGAAACAAATCTAATGCATTTGTTCCTGATCTCGAATAATTTGCGCTATTTCCACCAACCAACTCTAAAATAGCATTATTATTATTTCCAAGTCCATTGAACAAATCTATACTTGTTCCCGCTGATTGAATAATTGAACCTCCCAGTTGAAATTTGTGCACTAATGAAGAAGGTGTATTATTCAACACTCTTATTCTATCGTTGGTGTTCGTAATAATATTACCATCTATTCTTAAGGTCCTGTTGGTTCCAGTTGAAGAAAACTCTAAAGTTTCATCTCTATTGTTTACACTTAAATTCAAATTTCTCTTTACAACTATGTCACCATTTCCACCATCATTTAACCTTAAAATTGCTCCTTCTCTTAATATTAAATCTCTTTTTACTGTAATATCCTGAGCTATTAGAAGAGTACGGCCCGTACCGTTACGACCTTTAATATGCAAATTTGGATAAACCGTTGGAAAAGTAGAAGGAAGCCTTACTGCTCTATTATTACCAAACACTAAATCATAGTCAAACCTACTTCCATCTTCTGAAGCAAATAGTCCAAAATCACCAGTTACGTCCGCAATTACAGGTACAGAAATATTCGGGTTTGCACTACACATAATACAGTTCACTTCCAGATTAAATGTACCTAGACCTTCAACAGTTCCAAAATTAATGGTTAAATTACGATCATCATCTACAATTAATTGAGGAGGATAAGAAGATGCTCTAGGCACTTTTATTCCATCTCTATTTTCCACTTCTTTAGCAAAAACTAATTTCGCCACATCTACATCACTGTCGATGAAATACCAATGAGATCTTTGATTGTTATCTGAGGTTGAAGTGGACCACCGTAAACCAAATCCCATTATTGCTATGTCACCTGTTTGCGGAAAAGTTCCTGTGTTAGTAGTAGAATAATGTCCTTCTGTTGACCACCTATTACTATCATTCCATTTATCGTTGTTTCCAAAGTCAGTATCATTGCCACTACTAGCAGTAGTAGAATAATAAACCATTGGCGCACCTACAAACCTTGTATTAATACCTGCTGTATAACTCGCGTTTTCAACTGTGAATCCAGAATCTGTTGGTCCATTGAATGTGATAGTATTGGTAGTAGCATTAACACCTTCATTTTGAGGGATATTATCATCTTCATAGTTTCTTGTATAAGGAACCTCCTCTAATACTTTTCCAGCTACAAATGAGGTTTCATTTCCAGCACCATCAACATCATCCTGATTATACTTGTATGTATAAATAACGTTTGGTAAAGTAGAAAACCCTTCATGATTCACTCTCCAATAATAAGAAAGGATATTGCCGCCAGTATTGAGGGTAGTAGCTAAAACTCTATCAACAGGACGAATAGTAATAAAACCATCGTCACTTATATTACTAATTTCAGCAGTAGCAGGAGTATACTTTGAACTCGGACTGCTACCTGTTAAACCAATACCTACCTGAAATGTATAAGTTCTGTTAGCTCTAATAGCCAATGTCAATCCTCCATCAGAAGGCTGACCATTAGTTACAATCATATTGGTTAGGCTTCCCTGCTGCACTCCATCAGGTGGGTTTTCGTTATAATAAAACACCCTTAAATTATTATCCTGAATATTCAATCTACCATTATTATGCTGGAGGTACTGAATAGTTAAATCACTATTCAGGGTTACAATATTATTTTGCATAAAAAACTTAAGGTTGCCAATCACTGCTGTATCAGCTGTGATAATAACAATATCTGTAGGTGTACCCTGATTAGAGGCCAGTTTAAGCTGATCATTATTGCCATTGGCATTTGAATCAGTTCCATTTGGGCCTGTAGGTCCTAACGCTTCATTATAAACTGTTAAAACATCGTAATTGATCAACGTATCACAATTGACCAAAATACTATGAAAACCCTGATCCAGTGTACCACTTAACACTTTAAAAGCTTCTCCATCTACTCTAAACAAGTTATTGTTAAACCCATTGAGATTCCCACCAGTTTTGCTTGATTGTAAGCTAACTACTTTCCCATGTAACTTATTGATTGTTAAATTATAAAAACGCTGTTGCGCTCCAGGGCTACCTCCACCAGAAATATTTAATAAGGCAATTTTAGAGTTATCTACACCACTAATGGTTAGTGTATTCTTTTTATTTTCATCAAATACATAAGTAGCTCCAACACTCACTGTAAAATCACTACCTACCTCTACATCGTTACCGTTATGATCAAAGATGATATCAGGACCAATAAAGAAATTATTCAAAACCTTTAAATTCGGGTTAGTAATGGTTGTTCCACCTGATTCACTTGTGATTAAATCAATCTCATCAGCATCCCCAGCTTGATCTTTTCTCAATGTTAAGTTCCAAAAAGGAACTGTAGAAGCAATTATAGCACTATTGTTATTTCTATTTTCAACAATTACTGTTCCTCCTGTTACATTATAATTTCCCTCACTACTATTTATAAATATTGCTTCCCCATTATTTCCATATACTGTTAAGGTTCCTCCACTCATATTAAAAACAGCATCTGTTGTTTGCAGACTAAATAAAGCGAAATTTCCATCAACCTCTCCATTCTGTCCTTCATTTGATCTGACTAATACATTTCCACCAGTTTGCGTATAAGTATAAATGCCTGGACCACCAGCACCGGATCTAAATTGTGATACATTTACTGTACCCCCTTCAATTAACACCTCTCCAGCATTATCATTCCAAAATATAAAACCTGCGCTTCCCCTGGTACCAAAAAAACCATCTGAAATTCTAAATCTGCCATATAAAGAAAGCGCCTGGTTACCACCACCAGTATTTACGCCAACAGCACCTGAAGGAACCTGACCTGTATTATCTGCTGTAGTATAAACGGAAACATTCGGTCCATCAATCCACAAACCAGCGTTGGCTCCTACAGGATAATCTCCATTACCTCCTGCAGCACTACCTTCGGTTAAAGTAGAGATTAAAATATCACCTGTTAAATGTAAAGTTCCATTATAGATCCAAAGAGCTTTCCTTACTTCAGGGTTAGCTTGCGTAAAACCACCATTTGAAACCCGGCCCGGAGTATTGGGGCCAAATAGATTAAAATTATTTATATTACTGCTGGTAATTTCAAGCTCATATGTCTGGTCTATACCTTTATCTATAACTAAGTTATAAAAATCAGTAATGCCAAATAAAGAAGCAGTATTATTGGTTAAACCCTCAAATCTCACAGTGGCTGCTCCTGTGGACGTAAATTGGTTATATACAGGAGAAGCCTGGTTAGTAAAGCGTACTGAGCCATTATTAACAAAGTCACCTCTGAAAGTAACCTGATGAAATATTGAGTGATAATTCCCTACGGCAGGCATGGTACCAGGTATGGAAAAGCTTCCAATGGTATTACCTTGTCCTACTCTTATAGAAGCATCCGCTTCAACTATTGCATCTCCTTCAACCGTTAAATTTAAAATGTTTGTGGCAGAGTTATCGTTAATCTTAAACCTACCCCTGGTTAACGTTAAATCTCCATTTAATGAAAGGTTAGATAATAACACTAATTCATTTGTGGTATTATTCAAATTCAAAACCAGATTATTAAAGATTCTATTCTGGTTAAGTGATAAACCTGATCCGTAATATTCTACGGTACCTCCAGTAAAATCATCAGCAAAGTCAGTAGTATTTCCGGCCGGAAAGTTATCTATTGAAGACGATCCTGATAACCTGATTGTTCCATTCCCAGCTATTGTAATGAAATTGTGTCCTGAAGTAGCAGCTACATCCAATACTCCATTTACTTCCATACTTGCCACTACAATATTGTTAGCGTCCATGGTTACATTTTTTCCTGACAATATAACTACATTATCAGATGCATCAGGAATACCTCCTCCCGCAGGAGCCCTATCTAAACCAGAACCATCAGTTGTCCATGTAAGTGGGTTATTCCAATTTCCTGTTTGATAGGAATACCATGTTTGATTGGGCTGACCATCAAGCGGACTTTGAGCAGAATTAGTAGTACCAAGGGTGTAAAACCCATCAGTAAGGTTTGCATTACTTACAGTAAATTCTACTTTACTACCCAGAAGTGCTTTATCGGCAGCATTTAAAGGTACAATATTATAGTTTCCTCCATTTAGTCTCAATAGAACATAATTATTTTTATCTCCTGCCGGATATAACCCTCCAATACCTTCTATTAGATCAAAAGAAATTTTAGCATCTAAATTACCTGTTTTGTCAAAATACCACGTTTTGTTCCATCTTGCTTGAACCGTAGCACCTAAGTTTGAAGTTGAAATACCATTTACAGTAGCATCACTACCCATTAAAAGAAATTCGCCATTAGCATTTAAGCCCGTGCCACCTTCAAGCAGAACCCCTTGAGAGGAGCTGGTGTTTACTTTTACGCCACCTAGTTGACCTATACCTGTAACATTCAAATCAAAATTATTATTAGCAGGAGTATCTCCGGCATAATAATCGTTTGAATTCATATTCAGATTATACTTAGAAGATAAATAGTTATTTACTATTGCGAGCTGCGGTTCAGATAAAGCTGTTGAGTAAATTATCACCTCAGCAAGATCTAGCCGACTGAACGAATTTATTGCTTCTATTCTTCCTAAAGCCGCACCTGTGTAGGATGTTAGTTGTGCATTATTGTTAGATGTGCCTATTAACTGACCATTTTGAAACATCGCTCTCTGGGCAGATCCCAGATTAGAATTTAACCTAAAAGCAAAAACTCCAAAATTAGGTGTTGTTGCATTTACAGTGCTTCCTGCACCTCCTGTATAGTTGGCATTATGATCGTTACCCCACTGATGCGAGTGCAATTGATTAGTATTAAAATAGGGATGAAAGTTTTGATTAGTAGTACCGGTAGAACCACCCATTATAGCTTGAAGACCATTAGATCTTCTTGCTCCTACTACTATTACGGTATAGTTGGTATTTACCAGTACACTTCCATCTATAGGTAAAAAATCATCTGCACCATCAAATCTTACAGAAGAAAAGCTATAATTAGCATCTGTACTATTTTTATAGGTAGGTCTTGCATCCCCTGCCTGGCTAATATTATTTCCATTACCGGATTTATCCATCCATGAGCTAATCAATGTATTATTAGCAAGTCCTATATCACTCGCATCATACCACATCTCTAACTTAGGTTCACCATTGCTCCCTTCAGCATTACCTATTCCTCCAGGACCAGTTTGCGCAACCAAACCAGAAGAAAAAAAGCTTAGTAAAAAACATACTAAAGCGCTCAATAAATTCCTTTTGTAAAATTTGTCCATATCAGATTACTTTTCACTTTTTACCAATACAAATATAGTTTGGTATTTTAATAAAAAAACCTGAAAAGGTACATTTTAATAAATATAATCGGTGAAAGTTGATTTTTAGCCTTTCAAAACAGAAAAGTTACACATAAAAATTACTTTCAATTCTTATATCCTTCTAATTTCTAGCCATTTTCAAGGTAAATAGTTAAAACTCAATTTGGATATAAACATTAAATAAATCTTACATGTAATTGCTTCAACCCTCCAATTCTTTGGTTAAATATGCGCTTCACCGCTTCTGAATAGCACAGTCTGTTATAATTTATTACATGTATAGACAAACAAATAAATACTACTTTCCTAATATCATTTATTAAAGTAAGGAGGTCTCCTATTATGGTAATCCGTTAATGCCTGAAATTTCCCTGCTAATTCCAGCAATTTACCTTCAGCATAATAATTACCTGTTATAGTAAAACTTGTAGGAGATTCATTAGGGTTAAAACCATTCGGAAGCACTACTGAGGGATGGCCCGTTAAGTTGGTAACAAGCAGCTGATTCCCTCCAAAAGATGGTACTATTACCGCATCATACTGTTTAATCCATTGCTGATACTGGGAAATAAGCTGGGTTCTCAATCTATTTGCATTGATATATTCAACAGCTGGAATGGTGCGAGCTGCTCTGAATAAATTAGGCCATGCATTTTTATCTTGCCAAACCATTTTTCCAGCAGCTCCGGATATAATCAGTTCGTCAAAAGCTGCTGCTGCTTCTGCCGTCAGAATAATGGATAAATCACCTACAGGAAGATCTGTTTTAAACCAGTCCACTGCTTCTATTTTAATACCATTTTTCCTAAAAGTAGCTAACATCATCGAGTCATTTCTGGCGTTCCAAGAATTGGAAAACAAATCTTTCGCATAAACCACTTTCAATTTTGCTTTTTCAGGATGATAGCTAAAGTTATAATCCAATGAATAAGGATCCTTTTCATCTTTCCCATGTATTGCAGCAAAAACAATAGCAGCATCTTCGGCAGACCTACAAATTGGGCCTAGTTTATCCATACTCCAGCTCAAAGCCATTGCCCCGTTTCTGCTAACGCCACCAAATGTGGGTCTGAGCCCACTTGCTCCACACCTGGTAGAGGGTGATACAATGCTGCCTAAAGTCTCAGAACCAATGGAAAAAGCTACCAACCCTGCAACAGTAGCTGATGCAGGACCTGCTGAAGAACCGCTACTCCCTTGATTTAAATTCCAGGGATTTTTAGTAACTCCACCATACCAAATATCTCCATAAGCCAGCGCTCCCAAAGTCAGTTTTGCTATCAAAACAGCTCCTCTTTCTTCCAGTTTTTTAACCACAGTTGCAGTTTCATTAATCACCTGATCTTTGTAAGGCATAGCTCCCCAAGTTGTTTTATAGCCTTCCACTGCTAATAAATCTTTCACTCCATAAGGAATTCCATGTAGCAAGCCTTTGTAAACTCCCTTCTTAATTTCCTCTGTTGCTTTTTTAGCTTGCTGTAATGCTAACTCCTCTGTAATATTTACTACAGATTTTAAAGTGTCATCATACTTTTTTATCCTATTAAGATAAATATGTGTCAGCTCTAAAGGCGTAATCTTTTGATTTTCAATTAACCATGCCAGTTCCTTAATAGAGTAGAAGGCCAAATCTTCCTTATTCTTTGGCATTTCTACTTTACCCTGTCTTATATATACATCATCCGCTCTATTATTAGCAGGAGGATACATAGTTGAAGGAGAAAAAATATTTGCAGGAATAACTTCATTCGAAGGGGAAGACGATCTGATTTTCTGATAAGATGCTTTCAAATCAACTATTTCAGTGTGAAGTGAGTCTACTTCTGCCTCTGAATAATTAAGACCAAGCAGCTTTAAAGTGGACAAAATATCTTCTTTGGTGATTTCATTTACATCATTGATTGCAAAGCCAGCTATAAAAATAGCTATAGCAGAAATAAGTGTAATTAAATGAGACTTCTTCATTTTATAATTTTAATTAGCTTTGTGAAATATACTTTAAAATATAATCATATGAATAGTTTCTATATGAATGGAAAATGTTCTAAACTTTAACCCTACTTAAATTATAAAACTTTCGGAATTACATCTAAAAGATAAAAGCTTACCCAATTTAACCCTTTATGAAGAGATTACTACTTACAATCCTATTATTGATTCCATATTTCCTCTTGGCACAAACTGAAAACACTGAGCATGTGATTAACACAGACAGACCAGGGGCTTCAGATGCTTCACGCACTGTGCCTAAAGGTTATTTACATATTGAAAGTGGATTTCTTTTCTCGGTGGAATCAATTAATCCCTCACAAGAGCAGCAATTGATTAATTTCAATAACACTTTGATAAGATATGGTCTATTAAAAGGCTTAGAACTTAGGTTAAACCAAAGCATTTTGAGTTCTCGAATTCTTGAAAATGGTCAGGAAATAGGTGTTGGCTGGCAAAGTGGATTAGCTCCACTAATGCTTGGTTTAAAAGTAAATTTAACTGATGAAAATGGTTTTCTTCCTGAAACAGCACTAGTAGCAGAAGTAAACTTACCAAAGGGTAATGGTAATTTTCAGCAAGAAAATTTCATCTATAGGTTCAACTTAACTGCATTAAATCACCTCAACCCTGATTGGTTATTGGTCTATAACTTAGGAATTTTTCAATCTTTTGCTGATGAATCAACTCAGTTTAATTACACATTACGAAGCTCTTATACATTTGATAAATATACACCCTTCCTGGAATTTTATGGTAATCGTTCTAAAAACACTACTCCTTTAAACTACATCAATGGCGGCATAAGTTACCTTGTAAATAATCAGTTTCAGTTAGATGCTTACGCAGGTATTGATATAGTTTCACTGTATAATGAAGCACTGGAGTATAATCAAAGCTTTGTAAGTGTTGGTTTAGGTTATATGTTCCCAATCAAAAAATGAGTTTACTATCTTACTATCATAATAAAAATACTTACGAGGCAGGATGTGACGAGGTAGGAAGAGGATGCCTTGCAGGACCAGTAGTGGCTGCGGCTGTTATTCTGCCAAAAGATTTTACACATTCATTTTTAACAGATTCTAAGCTCCTGAATGCCACTAAGAGAAAAGAACTAGTTAAGGAAATAAAGCAGCAAGCAGTAGCTTATGCAATCGCTTCATGTAGTCCGGCAGAAATTGATAAAATCAATATTCTTCATGCTTCTTTTTTAGCTATGCATCGTGCTCTTGATCAGCTGAAGCCAATCCCTGATTTTTTACTAATTGACGGGAACAGATTTACACAATATAAAGAAATTGACCATGCCTGCATTGTAAAAGGAGACAGTAAATACCTTAGCATTGCTGCTGCGTCAATACTTGCCAAAGAGTATAGGGACGAATTAATGCATCAATTAGCAAAGGATTTTCCCTATTATGGTTGGGATACAAATGTGGGCTATCCTACGAAAGTTCATAGAAAAGGGCTGGAAGAATTTGGACCTTGCCACCACCATAGGAAATCTTTTAAACTAACTATAGAAAACTTAGGTTCAGTCAATACCCAATGAGAAAGTATAAAGTAGGCTGCATTCAGGCGACACCTGCCCTTTTCAACAAGGATAAAACTATGCTAATTGTTGAAAAATGGGTCAAAAAGGCAGCTCAGCAAGAGGTTAAATTATTGGTTTTCCCGGAAAGCTTTATTCCTGCCTACCCTGCCGGCTTAGGGTTTGGAACAGTGGTGGGTAGTCGCACTGAAGCGGGTAGAGATCAGTTTCAAAGATATTGGAAAAACAGTATTGAGGTGCCCGGTCCTGAAACTTATCAAATTGCTGAATGGGCAAAAGCACACAATATGTTTATCACTATTGGCGTAACGGAAAAAGATGCAGTGAGTGGCACACTATATTGTTCTTTACTTTATTTTTCTCCGGAAAGTGGCTTAATGGGAAAGCATAGAAAATTGAAACCGACAGCAGCGGAGAGATTGATTTGGGGAGAGGGTGATGGCACTACTATTGCTACTTTTGATACGGAAATCGGCAGGTTAGGTGGTCTTATTTGCTGGGAAAATTACATGCCATTGGCGCGAATGGCCATATATCAGAAAGGTATTCAGCTATATGTAGCACCTACAGCAGATGCCAGGGATAGCTGGAATGCAACAATGATACACATTGCCTGTGAAGGCAGATGTTATGTAATTGGTTGTAATCAGTATTTCACTAAAAGTGATTACCCTGAGGATTTAGCACCTCATTTGGCTACTGACCGACCAGAAATTCTTTCCAGGGGTGGAAGTGTAATTGTTTCACCATTAGGTAAAATATTAGCCGGCCCTTTATTTAATGAAGAAGGTTTGCTTACAGCCAATATTGATTTAGATGAGGTTGTGAGAAGCAAGATGGATTTTGATGCTATAGGTCATTATGCCAGAAATGATGTATTTAAGCTGAGTATAGAAGGACAACCTGAAATTAAACCTGATAAAACCTCATAAGCTTTTACTGAAACCTGGCAGCCATCAATAAACTCAACTCTTTATATTTCAAATTAAATTTTTTGGCAATATGCATATTGGTAAGTCCTCCTTTATAAGTATAAACACCTTTCATAAACCAGGAGTGTGTAAAAATCATCTCTTCAATTCCTCCAACTTCGCCTGCCTGCAATAGCATAGGTGTTAGAATATTACTAACAGCTGTACTTGCTGTACGAGACACCCTGGAAGCTATATTTGGAACGCAATAATGAATTACATCGAATTTTCGGAAAGTTGGATCGTCATGAGTAGTTACTTCTGAAGTTTCAACACAACCTCCCTGATCTATGGTAACATCAATGATCACTGCATCTTTCTGCATATTCATTACCATTTCCTCAGTTATAATGCATCTGTTTCGACCTTTTTCTGCTCTAATTGCTCCAATTACCACATCAGCCTCCATCAGCGATTCGCTTAACATAACTGTATCCAGCGTACTCGTATGAACTGGTTGACCTAAAGCATGCTTAATTCTTCTTAATTTATAGAGCTGATTGTCATAAATTTCAATAGTGGCTCCCAAGCCTAAAGCGGCCCTGGCCGCATATTCACCTACGGTTCCGGCACCAAGAATTACCACTTTTGTAGGCCTTACCCCTGTAATTCCTCCTAATATGATACCTTTTCCTTTGTTTAAATTATTAAGAAGCTCTGTAGCAATATGAATAGCAGATATTCCTGCAATTTCACTCATAGCCCTTACTATCGGCATGCCGCCCACTTTATCCTCTACCAACTCCACTCCTATTGCATTAATTTTTTTATCATTTAATGCTTCAAAATATGCTTTATCTAATTGTCCTATTTGTAAGGCCGAGATAATGAATTTTCCGGGCTTCAGATATTCAATCTCTTTTTTAGTAGGAGGTTCTATTTTAACAACTAACTGTGCTTCAAAAGCTTCCTTAGCAGAATAAACTATTTTGGCCCCTGCATCGCTGTATTCATTATCGTTAAAATTAGCGCTTTTACCAGCACCACTCTCTACTAATATTTCATGCCCGTTATTCGTTAACAAAGCCACTGCGCCAGGAGTGAGGGGAACTCGTCTTTCCTGTAGGGAGATTTCTTTAGGCACACCAATTTGCAATGAATTATTTCTTTTTTCCACTGCCAGTAATTCCTCTTGAGGATAAAGCCCTGATTTTCGAGCCAGCACCTCAAATCCCTTACGAGAGATCTCCTTTGCCATGTTTTTCAACTTTAATCATTCTGTCATTAGCCGATTCCTGGCTAAAAATATTAATTTTCAGGAAAGTATCAGGAAGTAAAGAGGGGATCATTTCAGGCCATTCTATAAGACATAAGTTACCTGAATAAAAATACTCCTCAGCACCAATATCAAACGCTTCCAATTCATCTTCTATTCTGTAGAAATCGAAATGATAAATATTGCCCGTTCTTGGAGAATTATATTCATTCACTAGAGCAAATGTAGGGCTACTGATATGGTCTTCAACTTCCAGATATTCGCACAAACGTTTAATAAAAGTTGTTTTCCCGGCCCCCATCTCTGCTTCAAATAACCAGATTTTATACTCTTTACCAAAATTGAAAACATCAGCTACCACATTGCTCAAATGAGGCAAACCTACTTCTTCAAAAAGCAAAGTATTATCCAATTCACTTTCCATTCTTCGAAGATAAGGAAATAATAGGAATTATCATTTCCTCCATCGAAACTCCTCCATGCTGAAAAGTATCTTTGAAATAATTCACATAATAATTATAGTTATTGGGATAGGCAAAAAAGCTTTCACCTTTTGTAAAAACATAAGAAGTACTCACATTCACTTTAGGAAGGTGAAAACGCTCAGGCTTAGCAACTTCCAGCACATCATTATTCTTCTTGTAGCCCAGGTTTTTACCCTGCTTATAACGCAGGTTTGAGTTTACATTTTTATCTCCTACAATTTTAAATGGCTTTTTCACTCTAATAGTACCATGATCCGTAGTTAAAACTACTTTCACTTTTTTATTAGAAATTCGCTTGAGCAACTCCAGTAATGGGGAATGTAAAAACCAGCTTCTTGTTAGCGACCTGTAAGCCGACTCATCAGCAGCCAATTCACGAATCATTTTCATATCCGTTCGGGCATGAGATAGCATATCCACAAAATTATAAACAAGCACATTTAATTGGTTATCAAGTAATTGAGAAACATTTTCTAAAACCTGTTTACCCTGCCCAACATTTACTATTTTGTTATAAGTAAATTTATGTTTTATATTTTTTCTGCTTAAGTGTCTTTCCAGAAACTTTTCTTCATTATTATTTTTCCCATCTTCCTCATCCTCTCCTACCCACAAATCAGGATGCCTTCCGGCCATTTCATCAGGCAAAAGTCCTGAAAATATAGCATTTCTTGCGTAAGCAGTAGTAGTTGGTAAAATTGAGTAGTAGTTTGAATCCTCTTCCAGATTAAAGTACTTAAGTACCTCACCTTCAATCAATTTCCATTGGTCAAATCGGAGGTTGTCAATTACAATAAAAAATACGGGTTCATCTCCCAACAAAGGAAATATCTTTTTTTCCATCACCTGGTGGCTCAAAAGAGGTGCATCAGCATTCTTATCATTTAACCAATCTTCATAATTTTCATCAATAAAGCGAGCAAAATTACTATTAGCTTCCACATGTTGCATTGATAAAACTTCAGCCATACTTTGATCCTCAGTTTCATCAATTTCCAGGTCCCAGTATACCAGCTTTTTATACATATCAGCCCACTCTTCGTGATTAAGGTCGTCTCCAAATGCCAGGCTTATATTCCTGAAATCCTGCTGGTATCCCTGGTTTGTCTTTTCAGTTACCAAACGTCTGTTATCCAAGATTTTCTTAACGGAGAGCAAAATCTGGTTAGGATTCAAGGGTTTTATTAAGTAATCAGCAATTTTCGCACCTATTGCTTCCTCCATAATATATTCTTCTTCACTTTTAGTAATCATTACTACGGGAAGGTTTGGCTTATTGGATTTTATGATGCTTAGCGTTTCCAGACCAGTCATGCCCGGCATATTTTCATCTAAAAAAACAATATCGAAATTGTTTTCCTGACACAAATCAATGGCCTCGGAACCATTATTTACAGGCGTTACTTCATACCCTTTATTTTCAAGAAAAATAATATGAGGTTTTAATAGATCAATTTCATCATCTGCCCATAAAATCTGATAGTTTTGCATAAGTTATATTTGTGTCTTAAAATTGTGTGTATTGAAAAAGATAAAAAAGATAAACGATCCAATTTATGGATTCATTACCATAAAGAGTGATTTACTTTTTAAAATTTTGAATCATTCGTTTTTCCAACGCTTACGTAGAATTCGACAGCTGGGTTTGAGTGAATTCGTTTATCCCGGAGCAACTCATACCAGGTTTCATCATGCAATAGGTGCCACACACTTAATGGAAAAGGCTTTAGACCAGTTAAAGGAGAAAGGCACAGAAATATCCGATCATGAATATGAGTCGGCACAAATAGCTATATTACTGCATGATATTGGCCATGGCCCTTTTTCGCATGCACTGGAATTCAGTCTTTTAAACGGAATTACGCACGAAAACATCTCTTTACAGTTTATGAAGAGGCTCAACATTGAGTTTGATCACCAGCTTGACTTAGCCATTTCAATGTTTAAAAACACTTATGCCCGGAAATTTTTCCATCAACTTATTTCCAGTCAGCTGGATGTAGACAGACTGGACTACCTTAATAGAGATAGTTTTTATACAGGCGTTTCGGAAGGTAACATAAGTGTGGAAAGAATAATTAGTCATCTGGTGGTGGTTGATGACCAGGTAGTGGTAGAAGAAAAAGCAATTTACAGTATTGAAAATTTTCTCAATGCGCGAAGATTGATGTACTGGCAAGTATATCTTCATAAAACGGCACTTAGTGCTGAACGGATGTTAGTAAATTTAATGGCCAGGGCTAAAGAGGTACATAGTCTCAATAATATTTCCCCTGCTTTAAAATATTTTCTGGAAAATGATATTACACTGGATGAAATTCAGGAAAACCCTGAAATTATAGATCAGTTTGCATTGTTGGATGACGCTGACATATGGCATGCGATTAAAACATGGGCGGGAAATACCGATAAAGTTTTGCGTCAGCTAAGTTTCAGAATTCTCAACAGGGACCTCTTTAAAATTAAATTAAGTAATGAGCCTTTAGCTAAAAGTGAGATAAAAGCCTATAAATTAGCTATCTCCCAACAGTTTAATTTTCTAAATAAAGAAGCTTCTTTCTATTTTTCTCATGGGGAAGTAACAAATTCTGCTTATATTTTAGGAGGCAAAAGCATCAATATTTTAACTAAAAAGGGAGAAGTTACTGATATTGCACAGGCAGCAGATTTACCAAATATTAAGGCAATGAGTAAAATAGTTAAAAAATATTATCTCTGCCTTCCTAAAACAGTATCTTTGTAATCTTATTCATTAGCATAATTTATAAATGGAGTTTAGCGTAAAACAAATTGCAGATTTAATTGGGGGTAAGTTAGAAGGAGATGGCACTCGCATCGTTGATAATCTTGGCAAAATAGAGGAAGGAAAAGAAAGAACAATCAGTTTTCTATCCAATCCTAAATATGAACATTTTATATATACTTCCAATGCTGCGGCTATCATAGTTAAAAATGATTTTCAGGCAAAAAAAGTAATAATACCTGCACTAATCAAAGTCGAAGATCCCTATTCAGCATTTACTCGTCTCCTGGAGGAATACCATACCATTATCTCTTATGCTAAAACAGGGGTTGAAGAACCTTCTTATTTAGGTGAGAATAGTAAAACGGGTGAAGGGGTTTACAGAGGTGCTTTTTCTTATATTGGCAAAAATGTAACTATAGGAAAGCATGTTAAAATATATCCTCATGTACATATTGGTGACAATGTTGAAATAGGTGATGAATCTATTATTTTTCAGGGGGTAAAAATTTATGCTGACTGTAAAATAGGGTCAAAATGCAATATTCAGGCAGGTGCAGTGATAGGAAGTGACGGCTTTGGCTTTGCCCCTCAGGCAGATGGCAGCTATAAAACAATTCCGCAATTAGGAAATGTAATTTTAGAAGATAATGTTAGCATTGGAGCAAACACTACAATAGATTGTGCAACATTAGGCTCAACTATTATCAGAAAAGGAGCCAAGTTAGATAACCTGGTTCAAATTGCCCACAATGTTGAAATAGGAGAGAATACTGTAATCGCCTCGCAAGCAGGCGTTTCCGGCTCAACCAAAATAGGAAAAAACTGCGTAATTGCAGGGCAAGTGGGGATAGTAGGACATATTGAAATTGCAGATCATACCACTATTAGTGCAAAGACAGGAATATCAAAAACTGTCAGAAAATCTCATACTATTCTTTCAGGTTATGTTGGGTTTGAGCACAAAAAATTCCTCAGAGCCAACACTATTTTTAAAAACCTGCCCGAATTATCTCAGAAGGTAGACAAATTGGAAGAAAAAATTTTAAATTTGCCGACTGACAAGAATAAATAAATGTATACAAAACAGCATACCATTAAAAAACCTGTCTCTGTTTCCGGAGTTGGTCTACATACAGGTGAAAAAGTAACCTTAACTTTTAAGCCGGATGAAATAGATTCAGGAATTAAATTTAAAAGAATTGATCTCCCCAACCAACCAGTTATTGAAGCAGATGCTGATTTGGTAACAGACACATCCAGAGGAACCACTATAGCTAAAGACGAAGCAAGAGTATCTACTGTAGAGCACGTATTGGCAGCCTTAGTAGGTCTGCAGATTGATAATATATTAATAGAAATTGATGCTCCTGAAACACCTATTATGGATGGTAGCTCTATTCAATTTATTGAAGTGTTAGAGCAGGCGGAGCTTCAGGAACAAAATGCATTAAGAAATTTCTTTGAGGTGCCGGAGGGTATATTCTACCGTGATGAAGTAAAAAACGTTGAAATGGCTGCCTTACCTGTTGATGATTATCGGGTAACAGTAATGGTGGATTACAACTCAAAGGTATTAGGTAGCCAACATGCTTCTCTTAACAAAATTAACGATTTTAAAGCTGAGATATCATCCAGCAGAACTTTTGTATTCTTGCATGAGCTCCAGTATCTCTACAATAATAACCTCGTAAGGGGTGGAGATTTAAATAACGCCATAGTTATTGTTGACAAGCTGATAAAGCCTGAAGAGCTGGATGATCTTGCAAAGCTATTTAATAAGCCCAAAATAGAAGTAAAAGAAGAAGGTATTCTTAATAATATAGAATTAAGGCATAAAAATGAGCCCGCACGCCATAAGCTTCTAGACGTTGTGGGAGATTTGGCATTGGTTGGAAGACCAATAAAAGCACAAATACTAGCCGCAAGACCCGGGCATTCTACCAATGTAGAATTTGCTAAGCGAATTAAGAAGGCTATTAAGCAATCTGAAAGAATAGCGCCTAAGTACGATCCTAATTCTGAGCCAGTCTTAGACATTGAAGGTATTTCAGCAAAATTAAAGCACAGGTATCCTTTTCAGTTAGTAGACAAAATCATTCACCAGGATCATAAAACAGTGATTGGTATTAAGAATGTCACTATAAATGAAAATTTCTTCCAGGGACACTTCCCCGATAACCCTGTTATGCCTGGTGTATTACAGGTAGAGGCAATGGCGCAAACCGGTGGAATTTTAGTGCTAAGCACAGTACCCGACCCAGCTAATTACTGGACATATTTTTTAGGGATTGACAATTGCAGATTCAGAAGAATAGTAAAACCGGGAGACACTATAATACTGAAATGTGAACTTCTGGCCCCCATAAAAAGAGGCATAGCAAAAATGCATGGAACTGCTTTTGTAGGAAACAATATTGTAAGTGAGGCAACCCTTACAGCAAGGATTGTAAAGAAAGATGAGGTTGATCAGTAAAAAATAAAAACGATCAACAAGAAACTAACAAATGTATAGTTTGTTAAAAAATACTTAATATTGAGCATCATTATGCTCATTTCATAAATTTCATTAAATGGGAAATTCATTAAATTATATACATCCTGAAGCTAAAATCGGTAAAAATGTGGTTATAGAGCCGTTTGCCTTCATTGATAAAAATGTGGTTATTGGCGATAATACATGGATAGGGCCGAATGCTGTAATTAATTCAGGGGCCAGAATCGGTAATAACTGTAAAATATTTTCAGGAGCCACAATTGCGGCCATTCCCCAGGATTTAAAATTTGCCGGAGAAGAAACGCTTACTGAAATTGGGGATAATACTGTTATCAGGGAGTATGTAAATATCAGCCGCGGTACGGTTGACAAAAAAACCACTAAAATTGGCACCAATTGCCTGATAATGGCTTTTGTTCATATAGCACACGATTGTATTATTGGAAACCACTGTATTATCGTAAATTCTGTTCAGCTAGGTGGGCATGTAACTATTGATGATTGGGCTATTATAGGTGGAGCTTCTGCGGTACATCAGTTCGTAAAAGTGGGCAGCCATGTGATGATTTCAGGTGGATCATTGGTCAGAAAAGATGTTCCGCCTTATGTAAAAGCTGCAAGAGAGCCTCTTACTTATTGCGGAATTAATTCCGTGGGCCTCAGAAGAAGAGGTTTTACCAATGAACGAATAAATGATATTCAGGAAATATACAGAAACCTTTACCTTAGTGGGTTAAACAACGCTAAAGCTTTGGAAAAAATAGAAACTCTAATCCCTAGCAGCGAAGAAAGAGACAATATAACCTCGTTTGTCAGGAAATCTGAAAGAGGTATTATGAAGGGCTATAGCAATTAAGGTTTTATGGAAATTCAGCTAACAAACCTTTCAAAGAAATTTGTTAGTAATACACTTTTTAAGGATCTGAATGCTTGCTTTGAGCCCAATTCAGTTCATGCCATCATTGGTCCCAATGGAAGTGGAAAATCAACTCTGCTTAAAATAATTGCTGGTGTTTTAGCTCCTACAAAAGGCGAAATAATCTTTAAAAAAGATGATGGAGCAATAATCCCTAAGGACAATTATTTTCAGAATATTTCAATTTGTGCACCTTACCTTGAGTTGATTGAAGAACTTACACTGATAGAGCATATACACTTCCATCAGAAATTTAAAGTTCCTTATGATGACCAGGAGGTGCTGGAGGAAATAAAAAATGCAAAACTAAGTAATAGCTTAAATAAACCTATAAGTGAGTTTTCTTCAGGGATGAAACAGCGTGCGAAACTTATATTGGCTACTTGCTATCAGTCTGAATTGCTATTGCTTGATGAACCCACTTCTCACTTAGATAAAGAAGGAAAAGAGTGGTATAATCAATTGCTTATAAGAAAAATTAACAACAGAATAACATTGTTTTTTTCAAATGATGAAGAGGAATTCAGTATATTTACAAATAAATTAATTAACATTGAATCTTTAAAGGTTTAAAATAATCTTTAAACTTACATGATAATTGTATCTAATTACTATTATTTATACTTTAAAGTTTATTTTAATTAAATTTGACTCGGATTTCATTTAACAATTAAACTATTATTATGAAAAAGAATTTCACATTATTAAGCTATGTAGTAATTGCACTTACTTTAGTATTTACAGCCTGTAAAAAAGATGATGATGTTTCACCTGAAGAAGAAAAAATAAATCAGCTAAACGGAACATGGGAAATTAATTCAGCCAAGACCCCCGATGCAAATGAGACTTTAAGTGGAGTAAGTATTACCTTCTCAGGAGCCAATACTACATATACTGTTAATGGTTTGGCCACTTTAGAGAGCAACAACCTGAACCACGGTGATGTATTTGCTGCAAGCGGTTCTTTTTCATTAAGTGGAAGTAATTTTAACGAACTTACCTTAGTTTCAGGCAAAGTAATTACAATCAATGTTACTGAAACAACATTGACTTTAAACTATAGCTCGCCTTATCCTAAACCTACTAGTGATAATGCAAATATTACTTTAACAGCTACTAAGCAATAAAACATAAAATTTTAAATACTTGAGACCACCCCAATAAGGTGGTCTTTTTTTATGATAAAATTTATAAAACAACTAGACGATTACTTACCAAAAGACGATCAAGAGATCATATTCAAAAAGCAAATGTTGAGGCTCATTAAAGAGCAAGGTGAAAATGCTTTTTTAAGAAGCTCTATACAGGCTCATTTCACGGCATCTGCCTGGCTTATCGATAAAGTAAACAAGAAAGTACTTCTACTTAAGCATTCTAAATTAAATAAATGGCTGCAACCCGGTGGACATGCTGACGGTTTATCAGACCTTGAAGAAGTGGCAAGAAAAGAAGTGCAGGAAGAAACCAATCTAACTAATATAACACTTTTGAAAAACGGCATTTTTGATATTGATATCCATAAAATACCAGAAAGGAAGGAAGTAAAGGAACATGAGCATTATGATGTGAGGTTTATTTTTGAGGTTTTGGATTCGACAGCAACAAAAATCAATAATGAGAGTATTGATTTTAAGTGGATAGCTTTAGAAAGTCTACAAAAATACACAGATAGCCAATCAATCTTAAGAATGGCTGAAAAGACTAAAAAGTACTTTACTCATGCAAGCTGAGATTTTAATTTACGGTGCCTACGGTTATACAGGTCGTTTAATTGCACAACAAGCTATGAAACAAGCTGTAAACGTACATTTGGCAGGAAGAAATGAAGAATCATTACGTCAAGTAGCCACGGAAACAGGCTTTACCTATACTGTAATCTCTTTAGAAGAAGATAAGAAGCTGGAAAACCTTCTAAGTAGTTATAAGGTTGTCATTCATTGCGCTGGCCCATTTTCAGAAACAGCTTTGCCTATGGTTAAAGCTTGCATTAGTAGTAAAACCCATTACATTGATATTACAGGGGAAGTGTCTGTTTTTGAAAACATTTATTCCTTTGATAGCCAGGCAAAGGAAGCAAAGATTGCCTTAATACCGGGTGCAGGCTTTGATGTAGTACCCACTGATTGCCTTGCAGCACATATGAAAGAACGCATGTCAGATGCTACACATTTGGAAATGGCTTTTGTAGGTGAAAAAACCGGCATGTCCAGAGGAACTGCTATTACAATGGCAAAAAATGCTTCTCAGGGTGGTTATATTAGAGAGAAAGGGAAACTAAAGCAGGTGCCACTGGCCTATCAAATAAAAGAGGTTGACTTCCCTCACCGTAAACAATGGTGCATGACGATTCCCTGGGGAGATTTAATGACAGCCTACTACCAAACTGAAATTCCTAACATTAAGGTCTTCTCCGGGGCAAGCAAAAAAATGCTTAAAAGGATTAGAAGGTTTAGGTTTCTCAAGTTTCTATTAGGAATAGCCTGGATTCAAAAAAGTGTGAGAAAGAAAATCGAAAATTCAGTCACCGGCCCTTCTCAGGAACACTTAGAAAAAGGAAAAACCTATATTATTGCCACTGTGAAAAATGATAAAGGGGATACTAAAACAAGCACTTTAATTACTCCTGAAGCCTATCA
This sequence comes from Marivirga lumbricoides, assembly GCF_014636295.1. GTDB lineage: Bacteria > Bacteroidota > Bacteroidia > Cytophagales > Cyclobacteriaceae > Marivirga > Marivirga lumbricoides. Next base: position 330,839 of record NZ_BMEC01000001.1, read on the forward strand.
ACTCACTTCACTAACAGCTTTAAAAGCCGGGTTAAAGTTAATAACGGATAATAGTAAGAATATAGGATACCTCACTCCTGCTCAGGCATTTGGAAAAGACTTCATTCTTGAATTTGAAAAAGTTGAAAGAGAAGACAAGGCATAAAAAAACCCCGGTGAACCAAACCGGGGTAAACTATCAACCTTAAAATTACGCCCATTTGAAAAATGAATCGTAAAGCTTATTACAAATGTAAGGCGGATTTTTGAGATCAAAATATCACAAAAGTAATTTTCCTTATGTATGTAATATTTAGCTATTTTTACCACAATATAATTATTACAACAAATGTTTCTAAAATCTCAGATAGTCTTTACTCTACTATTTTTACTCTTCAGCTGCACACCATCGGAAGAAACCCTAATGGCAGAAAGCAGAAAAAAAATGCAATCAGAATCTTATGATGAAGCAATCAAATACCTTAATCAAGTGCTATCGAATAATGAAAGCAACCTTGATGCACTGAATATGAGAGGTGTTGCTCATTATCAGAAAGAAGAATACGAAGAGGCCTTAAATGACTTTACTAATTATATAAATTTTGACACTACCAGCTATAAGCCGTACTATAATCGGGGTAATGCTCATTTAGCGCTTAAGAATTACGAAAGTGCTTTAATAGATTACAACCGGGCTATCAATTTAAAGCCTAATGATGCTGATTTATACATTAATCGCGGTACAGCTCTATTTGAATTAAAGCAATTTCAGGTGGCAATTGAGGATAATAATTTTGCTATAAAATTAGCTCCCGGCAACTACCTTCCCTATCTTAACAATGCAAAAACTTATATTCAGGTGGGGGGATTTGAAAAAGCGAAGGAGTTGCTGGAGTCCACATTACAACTGAACCCTGATAATGGAGAGGCTTACTATTGGCTTGGTTTTATTAAAATAAATACCGGAGATACTGAAGCCGGCTGCGGTGAACTTGTTAAGGCTAAAAACAGAGGCTTTGCAGATGCCAATGAGGCTTTAGAAAAATTTTGCAAATAAAATTTAATTTCAGCCTACCGCTAGCATAAAACTAGCGGTAGGCTGAAATGCTAAGAAGCAATCAGTACAAGACAAAATGCAATTACCGTAAGCCAGAATTTATACCCAACTAAAACAGGAATTGCAATAAATCCCAGCTCCATAAAAACTAAAACCATTACTATTATAATGGCTACCAACTTTAGAAAATTTTTCGTTTTTCTGCTCATTTGAGTACGCGTTTTATTTATTGAGGCTTAAATATAAAATTCTCTTTTTATAAATCTGTGGTTCAAGTAAATTTTCCTCTAAATTAGCTTTCAATATGGCTGAAATAGGTACAAATATAGCAACAGCAAAATCCCTTCTCTGTAAAGGAGAAGTAATCGGACTTCCTACAGAAACCGTGTATGGTTTAGCCGGTAATGGGTTGAATACAGATGCCGTAAGCAAGATCTTTGAAGTTAAGAACAGACCACATTTCGACCCTCTGATTTTGCACTCTTATAGTATTGATGCTATTAAACCTTATTTGACTGAGTTTCCGGAAAAGGCACTCATATTAGCCAAAGAATTCTGGCCTGGCCCATTGACACTTCTGCTGCCACGAAATAACAAAATACCAGATTTAACATGTTCCGGATTGGGCAGAGCGGCATTTCGGATTCCAAAACATCCCGTGGCACTAAGCTTGCTAAAGCAACTCGATTTTCCCCTGGCAGCTCCAAGTGCTAATCCTTTTGGTTACATTTCACCCACAAGTGCGCTGCATGTTCAAAAACAGCTGGGGGATAAAATTCCTTATATTTTAGAAGGAGAAGTGAGCGAAGTAGGAATAGAATCTACTATTATTGGTTTTGAGAATAATGTAGCAACAGTTTATCGCCTGGGCGGCCTTGATTTAGCAGCAATAGAAGAGTGTATCGGAAAAGTAAAAGTAATGGCACATTCCAGCTCTCAGCCTGATGCACCTGGCATGCTTAAAAGTCATTATGCACCCACCAAAAAAATATTCCTGGGTAACATATCAGATTTACTTTCAGAATATAAACAGAGGAAAACTGCAGTACTTTCTTACCGTACTACATATAAAAGTGCTTATTTAAATTATGTGCTTACTGAAAATGACGATATGCATGAGGCTGCTAAAAATCTATTTTCTTACCTTAGAGAATTAGATGAAAGCGATGCTGATATCATTTTAACAGAGGAGGTCCCTGATATTGGTTTAGGAAGAGCAATAAATGACAGATTAAAGAGGGCTTGTGTGAATGAATACTAATAACTAAAAATACATAGATGAAAACCGTTGAAAACTATTCTTTTGAAAACAAAACTGCATTGATACGTGTAGACCTGAATGTTCCTTTAAACAAAGAGTTTGAAGTGACTGACAATACGCGAATTGATGCAACCATACCTACTATTAAAAAAATTATTAAAGATGGCGGCAAAGTAATTCTTATGTCGCATCTGGGCAGACCTAAAGATGGACCTGAAGATAAATACTCATTAAAACATATAGTAAAAGCGCTGGAAGCTGCTTATGGAACAAAAGTTCACTTTAGCAAAGAGGCAGTAGGCGATGAGGCCAAAGAAAAAGCAAGTCAGCTAAAGAAAGGTGAGGTATTATTATTGGAAAATGTTCGCTTTTACCCGGGTGAAACCAAAGGGGATGAAGAATTTGCTAAAAAATTATCAGAATTAGGAGATGTGTATGTTAACGATGCATTTGGAACAGCTCACCGTGCCCACGCTTCTACCACTGTGGTAGCAAAATATTTCAAAGATAAGTTAGCCGGTTATGTGATGTCTGCAGAAATAGAAAATGCAGACAAAGTGCTGGGGAAAGCTGACAAGCCTTATACTGCTATCATGGGAGGCGCAAAAATTTCTGATAAAATCCTGATTATTGAAAAGCTATTAGACAAAGTGGACAACCTAATTATAGGTGGCGGCATGTCTTATACTTTCTTTAAAGCTTTGGGGGGCCAAATAGGCAACTCACTAGTGGAGGAAGATAAAGTTGACCTGGCAAAGGAACTTATCCAAAAAGCGAAAGACAAAGGAGTGGAACTTAAATTACCTATTGATTCAGTGGTTGCAGATGCATTTGCAGCAGATGCTAATACTAAAATTGCACAAAATCATTCTATTGAATCGGGCTGGATGGGCTTGGATATAGGACCTGAAGCAACTGAAATTTTCTCGCAAACAGTAGAAAAATCCAAGACTATTTTGTGGAATGGACCAATGGGAGTTTTTGAAATGGAAAAATTTGCAAAAGGCACCAAAGCAATTGCAGAAGCTGTGGTAAAGGCAACTGAAAAAGGTGCTTTTTCATTAATTGGTGGTGGAGACTCTGCTGCTGCTGTTAATAGTTTAGGCTATGGGGATAAAGTAAGCTATGTATCTACCGGTGGTGGAGCCTTACTTGAGTACATGGAAGGAAAAACCCTTCCCGGAGTAGCTGCTCTTGAAGATTAATAAAATTGAAAAGGCTGCTGAAAATTCAGCAGCCTTTTTCATTCATAAGATTTGTTGAAGCTTATTTATTTGCTTTTCTTCTCATCCACAAACATCAAATCAATTGTTCTTTTATCAATATCTGTGGCTTTAACTTCTACTGTCACTTTATCTCCCAGAGTAATCATCCGTTTATTATTTCTACCAAATACACGGTAATTTTTCTCATCAAATTCATAATAATCGTCCTGCATATCAGCAAGACGTACCATACCTTCACATTTTGTTTCTATAATTTCAACAAAAATACCCCACTCTGTTACGCCTGTAACAAGGCCTTCAAAAGGTTTATCCTCAACAGAAGCCATGTACTCCACCTGCTTGTATTTAATTGAAGCTCTCTCAGCATCAGAAGCTTTCTTTTCCATATCAGAAGAATGCAAACATTTTGATTCATACTCTTCCTTATTAACCGATTTACCACCATCAAGGTAATGCTGTAATAACCTGTGTACCATTACATCAGGATACCTACGGATAGGAGAGGTAAAATGGGTATAGTATTGAAAAGCCAAACCAAAGTGGAACGAGCTTTTGGTGGTATATTTTGCTTTTGCCATGGAGCGTATTGCTAGACTTTCTAAAACATTTTGCTCAGGCTTTCCTTCTATATCGCTCATTAAATTGTTCAATGATTTAGAAATAGCTTTCTCCTCCACCTTAAGATCGTGACCAAACCTCTTGGCGAAAACAGAGAATGTATTAAGCTTTTCAGGATCAGGATAATCATGCTGGCGATAGACAAAAGTAAGTTTTTGCTCTCCTTTTTTCTTAGTAGCTATAAATTCTGCCACTTTTCTATTGGCAAGCAGCATATATTCTTCAACCAGTTTATGTGCATCCTGCCTTACTTTGGGAATTATACCCAGAGGCTTTCCATTTTCATCTAATTTAAATTTTACTTCCACAGATTCAAAAGCAATTGCTCCGTGTTCAAAACGTTTTTGCTTTAGTTTCTTAGCGATTACATTTAACTGATGTAATTCCTGAGAGTAATCGCCAATTTGTGCTTCAATAATTGCCTGAGCTTCTTCATAGGTAAACCTTCTGTCAGAATGAATAATTGTTCTACCAAACCATTCGTTGTGCACTGTTCCGTGTTCATCTAACTGAAAAATAGCTGAAAAGGTAAGTTTATCTTCGTTAGGTCTAAGTGAGCAAAGTCCATTGGAAAGACGTTCGGGTAGCATAGGAACTGTTCTGTCCACAAGGTAAGTTGAGGTAGCTCTTGTATAAGCTTCTTCCTCTAATAAGGTACCTGGCTTTACGTAATGCGTTACATCTGCTATATGAATACCTATTTCGAAAAAGCCATTCTCTAACTTGTTAAAAGAAATAGCATCATCAAAATCCTTTGCATCAGCCGGATCTATTGTGAATGTGGTAGTACCACGCATGTCTTTGCGCTGGGAGATTTCTTTATCAGTTATCTTATCTGAAATATTTTCAGATTCCTTAAGAACAGCTTCAGGAAACTCCATTGGCAAATCAAATTCTGCCATAATAGAATGAATTTCAGCCTCATTTTCTCCAGCCTTGCCTAAAACTCTCACAACTTTTGCTTCAGGCTTTCGGTCCGGCCCATCAGGCCAACGCGTAATTTCAACTATTACTTTATCCTGATGTTTAGCACCGTTCAATTTATCATTGTAAATGTAAAAGTCAGTATGGATGCTTCTGCTATCGGGGATTAAGAATGCATAGCGGACTGACATATCTATTCTACCTACAAACTGGGTTTTGTTTCTTTCAATAATCTCCAGCACTTTGCCTTCTTCCCGGCCTTCCCTGTTCTTTTTAGTTACTACTACTTTCACGGTATCGCCATGAAAAGCTCCCTTCAAATTATCGGACTTTACAATAATATCCTCTTCCCTGCCCTCAGAAATAATATATGCCAGGCGCGGATTTACATGATCCACTTTGCCAATTATGAATTCAGGCTGTTTGGTAGAGATATAAGAACCACGTGAAGCTTTTTCAATTTTTCCTTCATTTAGCAATTCATTCAATATCCTATCAATGTATTTTTTAGTCTCCGCAGTATTACTTTGTAAAGCTTTAGCAATATTTCTTACCGTATAGGATTTATGCAAGTTAAATTCAAGTACCTGTAATACTTCATTTTTCAACTCAGATAAATCCTTTATCTTTCTTTTAGGTGATTTTCCACCTGTTGTTTTTTTATTTTTACTCTTCATATAATTTTTTAATCAGTCTGTTATTAAGCTCAATGAAGCCATTGATTTACTCTACAGACACTCGTATTATTTGCTCATTTTCTAAAATGGGCTGTGTATTCATTTTCAAATAAAGCTGGCAGGTAAGGATAACATCTTTCTCACAATACTCAGCTATTCTAACCAGATCATTATCCTCATAAAAGATCTTGTAAACCATGCTTCCATCAATATCATCTTTGCTGGTGGGCAACCCAAATATATGGGCCAGTAAATCCAGCTTTGCATAGTGTTTTCTATCGCCAAACTTCCACATTTCAAGCGTATCAAGATATGGTGTTTGCCATGGCTTTTTAGAAGATACGTCCAGCATATCAGGAAGTTTTAGACCATTAATTAAAATCCTCCTGCAAATATAAGGCACGTCAAATTCTTTAATATTATGGCCACATAAAACAGTGGAAGAATTGTCTACTTTTACAAGAATTGCTATCAGCTCTTGTAACAACTCCTTTTCGTTATCATTGGCTAAAGTTTTAATTCTTAAGCGGGCAGAATCACCTTCACCAGCCAGCCAGCCTAAAGAGATAACAATCACCTTTCCAAATTCAGCATATATGCCTGCCCTATGATAAACATCTTCCGGAGGTTCTTCATCGGATGAAATATACCTGGATTTGTAACTCCAAAATTCTTTCTCTTTATCTGTTAATGACTGAAAGTTCGGTTGCTGAGGAACTGTTTCAATGTCAATAAATAGTATTGCCATCCATGTAGGGGTTTTCAGAAAGGTATTAAAAAGAATCGTTTTGTACTAACGCAACCCTAGCTATTTAGGAGTAAACGCAGTTGAAGAGGGAAAGTTATCATCATTACGCAGTTTAAAAAAGCCTAAAGCTCATTCAGATAAAATTGTAACTTTAACAAAACATAATCTTAACCAAATGATAAAGTGCTTACTCTTCAAATTCACAGTTTTAGAGCTCCTCTATTCCTGTTCCACTGCTACAGAAAGAGAAGAGTCAATTAAAAACCAACCCATTATTTAAATGCCAAAGACCTTAAAGCAGCATTTTAAATAAATACTATTAGACAATTACACGAGAATCAATGATATTCTGAAAGTCAGCAACCTGACCGCACAACGAGTGTAGTAGATTGCTATACATTCACTGCTCATCCTGATCTATTAATCGAAATTGAAGCTTGCGCTGCTAAATAATTTACACTTTTCTTATTTCCCCAGCACCAAGGCAGTTCTGTTCACACAATATATTTTCAGGAAGTCACCCCCTTGCTTTTCAAAACTCACATGCTCTGTTTCAGGATTTAGCCGGTCAAACCCTCCGTACTGCGGTGCATCGCTATTAAGAAGGTAACGAAACGTGCCCTTTTTCGGAATCCAAAACTCATAATCAGGAACGGAATTAGTAGGATGGAAATTAAATACGAAAATCAGACCTGCTCGCTCAAATATGAGTACATGATTATGCTCATCCACATTCAAAAGCTGTGCTGGTTGTGCACTTAACACCTGCTTTTCATTTAGCAGATGAACCAAGGCTTTATCAAACTCATTTAAATATTCATATTTAAGCTCGTGGTTATCTACTAAGGACCATTGCCTTCTTGCATATTTGTAGCTCCATCCATTTCCCTCTCTGGGGAAATCGATCCACTCCGGATGACCAAACTCATTTCCTATAAAGTTGAGGTAGGCTTCTCCTCCTACAGTTGAGGTGATTAATCGGATCATTTTATGCAAAGCGATTCCTCTGTCAATAATTATATTGTCATCGCTCTTGTTCATATGCCAATACATCTCCTTATCCATCAGCCAGAAAGCCACTGTTTTATCACCCACCATCGCCTGATCATGTGACTCTGCATAGGCTACTGTTTTTTCACCGTGTCTCCTGTTACTCAGCACATTCCACATCTCCATCATTTTCCACTCCTCATCGCTTTTATGCTTTAGAAGTTTAATCCACTCATCAGGTATACCCATCCCCAGTCGGTAATCAAACCCGATGCCACCTTCTTCTACAGGCCTGCAATTGCCGGGCATACCACTCATATCCTCTGCAATACTCAAGGCTTCCGGTTTTATTTGATGAATAAGCGTATTGGCTAACTGTAAGTATCGAATGGCATCCCAATCAACTCCTTCTTTAAAGTATTTATCATAATGATCAAAAGCCATTCCTTCACCATGGTGATGATAAAGCATAGAAGTAACACCATCAAAACGATAACCATCAAAGTGAAATTCTTCCAACCAAAAGCGAATATTGGACAGCAGAAAGCGAGAAACCTCTTCTTTGCCATAGTTAAAAAGTTTCGAATCCCACCCAGTGTGGTAACCTCTCCCATCCTCATGAAAATACTGATGTCCTGATCCATCAAAGTCGTTCAATCCTTCAGCAAAATTCTTTACCGCATGAGAATGAACCATATCCATAATAACTGCTATGCCCATATTGTGAGCAGCATTCACCAGTGACTTTAGGTCTTCCGGTGTCCCAAAACGGGAAGAAGGCGCAAAAAAATTAGACACATGGTAACCAAAAGACCCATAATACGGATGCTCCTTAATAGCCATCATTTGAATGCAGTTATAACCCAATGCTTTAATCCGCGGAAGCACATTTTCTTCAAATTCCTTAAACGTCCCTACTCCTTCTTTTTCCTGTGCCATACCCGGATGACACTCATAAATAATAGGCGCTTCTATTTCTTTAAAATTGAATTTCTTATCAGTCCATTTGAATTTCTTGCTACTTTGCCATATGCAAGCAGTGAAATCGTGAGACTGAGGATCCTGAATAGCATAGCGCGTATAGGCTGGCATTCTATCATTTATACCATTAGAGGCTTGTACCCTCACTTTCACTTTGGAAAGATTCTTCAATCCTTCACTATCGGGAATAAAGATTTCCCAAATATCATTTTCCCCCTTTTTGAGAGGGTGGCTCTCATTGTTCCAATCATTAAAATCTCCTTTTAAATAAAGCTTTTCTGCTGCCGGTGCCCACTCCTTATACCACCATCCTTTTTTAGCTGAATCATGATGAAAGCCAAGTTCCTGATGCCGATTTGCATAATTTAATAAAGATCCATACTGCTTTTCTATTCGCTTTAATTCATCTTGAAAATATTTAAATCGAGTATTTAAATCCGTTTCATAAGGTGCTAACCAAGGATCATCTTTAATGAGTTGCAGCATAGGAGTTCATTTAGCAGTAAAATAAGAATAAGAAAAGATACGGTAATCCATTTGAATAAACAGGTATTTATGAATGTAATTGTAACATATGTAAAAAATTAAGACGAGGTACAGCTATAGTTGTTACTCTTTAGAGAACTAATTGAAAAAAATTAGAAGAATAGCCTGCAAATTAAAATCTGAGGCTTAGTTTTGCGTAATCGCAAACCCTTTATCTGAAGTTTATGAAAATCATCACCAACATGTTGGCTCCTAAGGAGTATGAGAGCAAAAATGAATCGGGGAATATTCTCAACATTGATATGTATAATGCCAAAGAGAAAGACTTTTTCTCTCCCATGGAAAGTCTTTTGGGTGCATTAGCTTCCTGCGCTGCAGTAGATTTGGTTGAAATGATCAAAAAAAGAAGAAAAGAATTACTAGCACTCCAGATAGAAACACATGGCGAAAGAAGAGAAGAACATCCACGTTCATTCCATAAGATTCACATGGTTTTTACTGCAACTTCCTCTGACCTCAAAACAGAAGAATTTGAAAAGCTTGTTGAGCTGGCTGCAGGAAAATATTGCTCTGTTTCAGGAACCTTAGGTGTGGTAGCCTCTCATGAAGTGTTAATTAAAAAGCCTAATGGAGACTAATCCTAGCTATCCCAGCTGCAGAAAGTAAGAAAAGAGTCGGAGAAAATCTATTCCTCCGACTATTGATTTTAATCTCTTGCCAACTCCTCCAGTAGCTTCACCAATTGCCTGTTTTCCTCTTCGGTTCCTATTGTAATGCGTAAACAATCATTGCAAAGTCTCACTTTTGATCGATCGCGTAACACTACTCCCTCCTCTATTAACTTATCATAGATATTTGAAGCATCATTAATTTGTATAAGCAGAAAATTGGCATCAGAAGGATGGATTTGTTTTACTCCAGGCACATCTGCCAGCATTTGTGCCAGAATGTCCCTTTCACCCAGAATAGCAGCTACCTGCTTTTCCATTTCTGATTTTTCATTTAATGCGGCTAAAACCAATTCCTGATTTGGACCACTGATATTGTAAGGTGGCTTCACTTTGTTCAGGATTTTTATCAATTCAGCATTGGCAAAAGCCATACCTAACCTCACAGATGCAAGCCCCCACGCTTTGCTAAGCGTTTGCATCACTACCAAATTAGGGTAATTGTTAATTAGCTCAGTATATGATTCTTGCGCTGAAAAATCTATATAGGCCTCATCAATTATAACTATACCTTTAAACTGATTAAGCAATTGTTGAATAGCATCGGCCCTTAAACTGTTTCCGGTTGGATTATTGGGGGAACAGATAAATAACATTTTCACATTCTTTTCTGCTGCAACCAGAATATTTTCTACATCTAGTTGATACTGCTCAGTAAGCGGCACTTCTATATTCTCCACATTATGGATAGCTGCAGATACACCATACATTCCGTAAGTAGGGGGACAAGTTATGACTGCATCTTTTCCCGGCTCACAAAAAATCCTGTATAAAAGATCAATGGCTTCGTCACTTCCATTCCCTAAAAATATTGAGTCTTTATTTATTGACTTAATGCCTGACAGCTTAGCTTTAATTTCCTTCTGATGAGGATCTGGATAGCGGTTGTATCCTTTGTGCATTTCATCATAAGGATTTTCATTGGCATCCAAAAATATTTTTGCCTCTCCGGAAAATTCGTCCCTGGCGGAGGAATAAGGTTTTAATTTCAATATATGTGGGCGAATGTAATCTACCCAATTAATAGTTGGTGTCATAAAAATATTTTTTTCAGGATCGCTTTTTCTTAATGCTTTTCAATCTGACAGATACAGCATTTTTATGTGCCTGCAACATTTCAGCTGCCGCCATTTCTTCCACATGTGGGCCTAAATTTTGCAAACCTTTCTCCGTAATCTCCTGATAGGTTATATTTTTTACGAAGCTATCCAAAGAAACACCGCTATATGCTCTTGCTGCTCCATTAGTTGGTAAGGTATGGTTTGTTCCGGATGCATAATCTCCTGCTGATTCCGGAGTAAAGTAACCCAAAAATATGGAGCCTGCATTATCTATTTTATCAGCCATTTCACGGGCATTTTTACAGAGAAAAATCAAATGTTCAGGAGCATATTCGTTGATAAGTTCAATTGCTTCCTCTTCATTTTTTAAGATAATCACCAGACTATTCTGCAAGCATCTCTCGGCAATTTCCCACCTGGGTAGCTCTCTTAATTGCGTATAAATCTCTTTTTGCAACTCAGGCAACTTTACATCACTAGTTGTTACAAAAACCACCTGGCTATCTACTCCGTGCTCAGCCTGGGAGAGTAAATCAGCGGCAATAAAAGCAGGGTCAGCCCCTTCATCGGCATAAACCAATACCTCAGAAGGACCTGCGGGCATATCAATTGCTACCGCTTCTAAGCTGGCCAATTGTTTAGCTGCTGTAACATACTGGTTACCTGGCCCAAAGATCTTATCTACTTTAGGTACGGTTTCTGTTCCATAAGCCATCGCTGCAATTGCCTGCGCACCTCCCACTTTTATAATTTTGGTAATGCCTGAAATTTGTGCTGCATATAAAATAGCAGGGTGCAAATTACCTTGCTTATCTGGCGGACTGCAAAGAACTATCTCCCTACAACCGGCAATTTTCGCAGGAATAGCAAGCATGAGCACTGTACTGAAAAGAGGAGCACTCCCTCCGGGAATATATAAGCCTACTTTTGGAATACCAATGGATTTTCGCTCACACACTACCCCTTCCATAGTTTCTATTTTAAGAGGTTTCAGCTTTTGGGCTTCGTGAAATACTGTTATATTCTTATGTGCTACTTCAATGGCAGTTTTTAAGGCTTTGTTTAATTCATCACCTGCCTTTTCTATTTCTTTTGTTGAAACTACAAGATTTTCAATTGCTACACCATCAAATTTATGGGTATACTCCTTCAATGCTTCATCTCCTGATTCAAGTACCTGGTCCATTATTGGTTGCACCACCTTTCTTATTTCTGATAAGGAAACAGTGGGTCTTTTAAGCAACTCTTTCCAACTTTCCCTGTTGGGATTATAAAATTCCTTCATCTCTTAAATCTTCGTATTATAAAATCATTTTCTCTATTGAAGAAACCAAAATACCTTCAGCTCCGGCTTTTTTCAGCTTCTCAATCACTTCCCAAAAATCATCTTCTTTTACTACAGAATGTAAAGAACTCCAACCTTCCATTGCTAGCGGTAAAATAGTAGGGCTTTTCATCCCCGGCAAGAGCGAAATAATTTCATCAATAGCACTATTAGGTGCATTCAATAGAATGTATTTGTTTTGTTTACCTTCCTGAACAGCATTTATTCTAAAAATCAACTGATTTAGAATATTTCTCTTATCAGCACTCAAAGCATTTTGAGCGATAAGAACTGCCTCAGAACGCATAATAACATCAGCTTCTTTTAATCCATTGCTTAATAAGGTGCTCCCTGAGCTCACTATATCACAAACTGCTTCAGCCAAACCTATGCTCGGAGCAATTTCCACAGATCCGCTTATTTCATGAATCTCAGCATTAACTTTCTTCCCTTTTAAATAATTTCCTAAAATCTTCGGGTAAGATGTAGCAATGCTTTTTCCCTCTAATTCATGAATATTTTTATAATCCCAGTTTCTATCCACACCTATTGAAAGACGACATTTAGAGAATCCTAACTTTTTAACAAGCTCAACATCATTTTCTTTCTCCACCAACACGTTTTCTCCCACAATACCCAAATCAGCTACCCCATCTTCCACATAACCAGGGATATCATCATCCCTTAAAAAGAGAAATTCCAAGGGAAAATTGTCCGCTGTCGCTTTTAATTTACCCTTACCATTATTAAGTTTTATTCCGCACTCCTTAATTAATTTCAGCGAATCTTCACTTAGTCGACCCGACTTTTGTATAGCAATTTTTAATACGTTCATTAGTTAAATTTGAATATTTGAAAAGAATAGTAAAATAAGTGATTTACAGATGAAATGTTTTATCAAATTCAGCAAATCTTAATTATAAAACGGCAACAGTTTGCCTGGGGCGATATATGATTATTTTTCCTCTTATAAAGAGGAATGATGGAATACATGAGTGCTGTGCATTGCCTGAGAAGCAATGTTTAAAATAGCTTTATTTGTAAAATATTTACCCATGTGCTTGCAAATGTAGAAAGTAATTCATTAAATCCAATAATTAATCATGAATTTTAGCTTCAAATATATTTTACCTTAAATAAGGCATTTAATTAGTGTTTACTAATGAATTCATATTGTCAAATCCGGTAAAAGTTTATATTTTAGTAACATGAGAAGGATAGATGCATTATTGGAAGAATATGGAGCAAGTCATAAAAATGCCTTTAATAAAAAAGTGCATTGGGTTTGTGTCCCACTAATTTTTTGGAGCGTTGTAGCACTTTTATATTCCATCCCTAATGATCAGCTTACCTATATTTTCGGAGTAGGTTATTTTGATAATTGGGCTGTAATTGTGTTATTTTTGGCACTTATATACTATTTTACTTTGTCAGTACCTTTGGCGCTGGGTCTTTTTGTTTTCGCAGTTATTTGCATTGCCGTAGCAAGGGCGGTTAGTGGCTGGGAAGTTTTACCGCTTTGGGCCGTGGGCTTAATAGTGTTTTTCCTGGCCTGGATAGGTCAGTTTTACGGACACAAAATAGAAGGTAAGAAACCCTCTTTTCTTAAAGACCTTCAATTTTTATTGATTGGACCAGCCTGGTTACTTCATTTTATCTACAAGAAAATCGGCTTAAGGTACTGAAGCACTGGCTCATTTTTTACATCTTTACCAGAATAATTTACTGAATACAAGCCGGCTATACGGGCTTTACAAATTACTTTTAGCTAATGAAATTGTTTAAATCTTTGTTTTTCTTAATCACCATTCTTTTTGCAGTTAACAGTTTAGCCCAAGAAGGAACTGTTGACACCTCTCCTAGTATAAAGAGTGAAATTTTAAAAAGAGAAATGCATTATTCTGTTTATTTGCCGGAGGGATATGATCAATCTGTCCGGGACTATCCTGTACTATATTTGTTGCACGGTATGTGGGGTGATTACACTGATTGGGTAATTAAAGGTGAAATCAACAGAATTGCCTCCGGTTTAATGGCTGACGGAAGTATTCCAGAAATGATTATCATTATGCCTGATGGCCTTACGGATGCATTTTACATCAACAACTATGACAAATCGGTCAGGTGGAACGACTTTTTCTATGAAGAATTTATCCCACAGGTAGAAAAAAGGTTCCGAATTTTAAAAAACAAAAACAATAGAGCCATTGCAGGCTTATCAATGGGAGGTTATGGCGCGCTTTATCACGCTATTTCACACAAAGAGATGTTTAAAGCTTGTTATGCTTTAAGTGCAGCGGTACTGGAAGTTGAACCTTCCAAAGAAGGAGCCGGGACTAACGGTGGTCAGGGAGCTAATTTTAATACAAAGCTATGGGGGCCATTGAATGATGAGGGGCTACCCACTAATTATAAAAAGCACTCTGTTCAAGAAATGATAAAAGAAATGGATAATTATAAGGCTCCTAGTCCGTTTGGTCCGGGTGCTGAAAAAAGTATGCCAGCGATAACACTTGATTGTGGAGATGATGACTTTCTTCTTAAACAAAACACAAATTTAACGCACATCTTTAAAAGCAAAAATATACCATTTGAATTAAGAATCAGAGATGGAGGCCACACTTGGGAATATTGGAGAACCGGCATAGCATTAGGCCTTGATTTTGTAGGAAGTGCTTTTAGAAATTGAAAAGTGTAAAATATTTAAAATACCCTTTTCATTATTCTAATTTAGAAAAAGTCAGACCGGGAATCTTTTCTGCTTCTTCACTAAAATTTTGAGTGAGCGAACACCTCACTCCTATTTTAGCTTTGCACGTATCTGTAAAGTCCTGGTGAATAATAGTAGCCTCAAAATCCGACATCAGTTTCATTACCTCGTTCGTAAGCTCATAGCTGTAACGAAGCTCATACTCCTCTTCAACAACTTCCTTTACTATTTTTGCATTCTCTAACACATCAAAAGCTGCCGTTTTGTAGGCATTTATCAAACCGGAAACACCTAGTTTTGTCCCTCCAAAATAACGAATTACAACAACCAGTACCTGCTTTAAGTTTTTAGATCTGATCTGTCCCAAAATAGGATCTCCTGCTGAGTGATTCGGCTCTCCATCGTCATTTGCCCTATACTTGTGTTCATCAAGAATATAGGCATAACAATGGTGTCTGGCATCATAATATTTCTTTCGAAGTTCTTCCTGAATTGCCTTTATTTGCTCTTCACTTTGCACCCTGAAACTAAGCCCTATAAATTTACTTCCTTTTTCTTTATATAAACTTTCAGCGCTTCCTTCAACAGTAAAAAAGTAATCTTCCATTTATTTCTTATATTTCGGTGGTGCTTTTAAGCCACCGGCAAGTTAAATCCATTGCAAAAATCAAAAGTCGTTAATCGTTGATTAAAAATCCAACTATGTACAGTATTTCTGAAGAATGGCCTGATTTTGATCATGAGCATATGAGGGATTCTAATTTGTTTACGCACAAAAAATTCTGGAATTTAAGAGAATCTGAAGTTGATTATTTACCTCTTTCATTTAGTAGAGAAGACACAGGTGAGCTAATTGCTTTTTTCTGTTTTGCACAATGGAATAATGAATGGAAAGCACCCTATTTGGCACCTTATTTCTATCCCTATGTAAAAAAAGAAAGTCTGCTTCCAGAAATACTTAATTTGCTCATTAACTACTTAAAAAATAAAAAACATCAGACAATTAGTATTACCCTGGCTCCTCTCTTTTTATTAAATGAGAAAAGGATGTTAATTGATTTAATCAATGCTGGCTTTACTATAGCAGAGGTAGAAGTAACTAGCTATTTGGTGGTTAAAACAGGCATTTCCTTTATTCAGCATATTGTTAACAGGAGAAAAAAAAGACGATTGAAGAGTCTACTAGGCAGTGAACTCTCAATTAAAGAAATTAGTAACGAAGGATGGAGTCAATATTATCAGCAATTGGTAGGTTGGAGAAAAATAAAAGGGCATCAAAATTTAATCTCCACGGAATTTATGGACGATGCAAAAATTGAGCTACCCGAAAATTTCAGAGGATTAGTTCTGAATGATACCTATCAAACCTTATGTTTAGCCATATTTATTAAGGTAAATAGCACTTGTTTCTATGTATATTCGCTCATAACTAATCCTGACTATCCCAAAGAAAATTTCCCCCTTTTATTATGGAATGCTCTATATGAAATAGCTCAGAGAGAAAATATACAATTCATAGAAATGGGTACTTCTATGAAAAAAGAAGGTTTGCTCAATAAAGGACTACTTAGATATAAATTATCAGTGGGCGGAAGAATGTCTAAAAAATACACAGTGCAATGCTAAAAGTACGAAAGCTTCCGAATTACCTCTGGGGAGGCCTGATTATTTTCGTCCGGATGCTTGGGGGCCTGGGGATGCAAAAGTACATGGCCGTATTATTTGGCCCCGCCGGCACTACCCTTCTTAGCCACTTTCAAAATCTGATAAGCCTTTTTAGCCAGCCTATTCAGGATGCAGTAGCCCAAGGTTACATAAGTGCTTACTCCCATGAAAAGTACTCAACAAAAGATATAACTACCACAGCATTTTTTTTAACAATCGTCATATTTCTCCTGACATTAGCAACCTTATGGTTTTCAGGGGCTTTCCCCACCGATCTGTTTAGCTTCACTACAGGCACATGGTTACTTGTAATAGCCTCGGTACTTCTTATTACTATTCAGAGTCTGCTTTCCGCTCTGTTTATTGCACAAAAGAAGTTGAAGTTTCTTGTGATTTTTAGTGCGATGCAATGGCTATCAATTTTTGGAATCTTGATAGCAAGTAACACGACAGCATCAAACACCTTACTACTATTCGTAGTAGTTCAAGGTTGTTTCACTATGGGTTTAGTTATTTTTTTAATCTTTAAGAAAGTTAAAGCATTGCGGTTTAATCTGTTCCGAATTGAGAAACCTATTCTTGCTCATTTCAGACAATTTATTTTAATGGGCCTCACCGTATGGATAACAAGCAAATGGGTGGATTTCTTTGTAAGGGAAAATGCCATGCAGCTTTTTGGAATAGAGGAAACAGGTTTATGGCAAGCCGTGGTAAGAATCTCTGAAGCCTACAGGGGGTTACTCATCAGTTTTCTTTTTCTAACCTTTTACCCTGTACTTACTCAGCTCTACCGGAAAAGTTCGGCAGATTTATCGTCCTTCTTTACGAAATATTTTAAGAAGCTTTTAGGTTTTACACTGCTCTTTTTCCTGCTGCTTTTTTTTCTCAAGCATTGGGTGGTTCTCTTTTTATACTCAGCAGACTATCTTAAAGCAACTTCACTTTTTAACTGGCAAATGCTGGGTGACTTATTAGCCTTCTTAAGTTTTCCTTTTGCTTTACTTTTGATGGCAACTGTCAGCACTGGAAAATACATTTTTTGTGAATTTGTAAGTGCTTCTGTTTATGTGGCAAGCATATTCCTGGGGAATCATTCTGATATTGAAATCCTTGTGTATGCTCATGTCTTCAGGTTTATAGTTTATCTGATTCTGGTCATTTCTTTTACTAAAAAACATTGGAGCCATGCCTAAAGTAGCTGTAGTATGCCTCTGCTATAACCATGAAGCTTATGTAAAGGAAGCTTTAAATTCTGTGGTGCAACAAACCTTTAAAGATTGGGAATTAATTATTGTGGATGATGCCTCTGAAGATAATAGTATAAATATGATAGAGGAATTTATTCTGGAGAACAGCTCCTATAACATCCAATCAATTTTCAATCCACAAAACCTGGGGAATTGCAAAGCCTTTAATAAAGCCCTTGCCCGCACCAATGCCGATTATATTATTGATTTAGCAGCTGATGATATTCTTTTACCTATGCGTTTAGAGGAAGGTGTTAAGAATATGAATCAGACACTAAAGGTTGCCATTAACTTTTCAAACGCACATTACATTAACCCTTCAGGTGACATTTTACGAACACATTATGTGGTAAATGAATCAAATAAATCAATCCAAAAAGTTCCGCAAGGCTACATATTCCCTAATATTATTAAAAACTATTTCATTTGCTCTCCCACCATGATGTACCGAGGTAGTTACCTTAGGGAGATTGGTGGGTATGATGAGAGTTTAGCTTATGAAGATTTTGATTTAAAAATAAGATTATCAAGAAATTACCCCTTTTCTTACATTGACAAAATACTAGTGCAAAAAAGAGTGTTACCTGATTCAATGTCAGTAAAACAATACCGTAAAGGGAATAAACAGTTGAATTCCACTTACCTTATATGCTGCAAAATCTACCATTTAATTCAAAATAAGGAGGAAAAACTTGCATTGTTAAGCAGGCTGGGTTTTGAAGCTAAACAAGCTTTCCTGTTCAATAGGTTAAGATTGTTCATGAAATTTAGTAGCTTGTGGGCTAAAACGATTTTTAAAAATGATTAAGGTGTTATTTGTGTGTTTAGGAAACATCTGCCGCTCCCCACTAGCAGAAGGGTTATTACTCAAAAAAATTCAGGAAAATAAGCTAGAAGGACTAATATCAGTTGATTCATGTGGCACTTCGGATTTCCATATTGGAGAATTACCGGATGAAAGAACCCTGAAAAATGCCAGGCAGAATGGCTTAATCTTAAAACACAGAGGCAGGCAGTTTACACATGATGATTTTAAGCACTTTCATAGAATACTTGTAATGGATGCCTCTAATCAACAGAACGTTTTAAAACTGGCCAAAACAAAAGAAGATGTTGAGAAAGTAAAATTGATTCGATATTATGAAGCGAATCAGCACTTGAAGAATATTGACGTCCCGGATCCTTATTATGGTGGTGAAAAAGGATTTCAGGATGTTTATGATATTCTGAACAGATCCACAGACAATTTACTATTAGACCTCAGGCAAGAATTAAACTCCTGAAAACCGGAATTTAAAGCATATTACTCCGAAAATGTAAGAATGCATTCTTAATTATCGAACCAGCTTCTTCTCCTGTTTAATTTAAGATCCTGTAGTATAGAGGCTTTTACTCCGATATCTACACTAAATGACTGGAATCTACCGAAGGGAGTCCAGTTGGCATTAATTTGCCAACAGTGTAAGTCTCTGAAGATAGTAAATGAAGTTTGTGTAAAATCATTCATTTCAAAATCATAACCGGAATTGAAGCCCACTTTCCATTTCTCTGTAAAGTTTACATCTCCACTAAAACTAGCTGTTTGTGTAATTCGAGGATCTTCAAATCCATTTTTACTCCATCTGATATTATAACGAAGCCTTAAATTCCATGGCACGCTAAAATCAACATACATATCAGGATTACTGGCGATGGCCTGCACCTGATCTTCCGTTGCCCCTGCTGCTCTTGCACGGCCTTCTAAATTCTTCCTATTGGCATCGTCATTGCTTTTGCCTTTAGGGTTTAAATTAGTTGAAAGTGCCAGGGCCACATTTGTAAGTCTTCCAATTCCCTTGCCGGCTTCCCATGCATAGGTATCAATTCTTCTTTGATTGTAGGTAAGGTTGCCATTGCTAGCCTCAGATATACTGTCCAATACCATCACATAAGGATCTATTGTAGTTTGCAAGTTGATATCCACTTTATTATTAAAGAGATTGGTTCTGGCATTTATATTTATTGGAGCCAGCCTGAATGAGTCCGCCAGGAAATTATAGCTGGTGCTGAGGGAAAGGTTATCGAACAAACTTACTTTCTGAGGTGCATCTGAAGTATCATTTTTCTTTTTTACTTTCATTTCAATGGTATTAGCCAATGAAAAACTCACCGCCCCTGATTGCCCTCTTCCCGGGCTACCATATACAAAACCTTCATATTTTGAAAACACTCTTGTATTTCCTAATGAATCTGTTTGTACTGTTTTGTAAATACCATATTTCTCATCTCCAAAATCGGGC
This sequence comes from Marivirga lumbricoides, assembly GCF_014636295.1. Taxonomy (GTDB): domain Bacteria; phylum Bacteroidota; class Bacteroidia; order Cytophagales; family Cyclobacteriaceae; genus Marivirga; species Marivirga lumbricoides. The sequence goes on from NZ_BMEC01000001.1 coordinate 350,800, forward strand.
CTCCACGAAAAGTTTACTGATGGTGTCATCACGTGTCTTATTGCCTTCACCGGGCCATTTTTGGCATATACTGTACCATAAAGTCGGGTAGTAAAGCCAATACCAGCACTATAGGAACCTGCTCTTGAAAATCTATCTAAAGTATCTATTACTACTGTTTGCAATTCCTCACTGTAGGAATGGTTCAGTTCTTTTAAGTACCAAACTTCATCGTAGCTAAAATTGGGGCTGGCCGTAATAAAATTAAATAAATTGAATGAGGTGGAAACAGGAACTCTATGTCTTCCTCCATTATCTGCTCTTTCCAGCAAATAAGGCAATGTTTCCATATTAAAAGGCGCTATACTGTCCTCTCTGATATTATCTCTTTTTATCCTCCCTAAATTATTGGTGATTTGGTTGGTGGAAGTAAAACTGTAAGAATAATTAAGTTTGGAAATCCAGTTAAAACCGTCTGCCTTAAAATTCTTAAAAGGATACTGTCGGTTCATGTTAAGTGCCACTTCAGGTAACAAGATATCTATTTCATTAGTAATTACGTTTTGGTTGTGCCTCGCGCTTACCGCATAGTTAAAAGGAGTATTAGGGATTACATTGGAGTAAGAAATATTGGAAGTGAAACTAGCATTTACCTGTTGTTGATAATCGCTAACAGGGTTATTTTGATTAAAAGTAGATGTTCCACCATTTACAGAAGCTGAAAACCTGCCTGTTCCTTTAGATTCAGGTCTGTGCGACCACTGCACCCAAAAATCCCGGGAAATTGCAGAATCCGCTTCAGTAGTTCCTACTCTTTGTTGATTAAAACGAAGATTTAAACTTCCGTTATATGCATAGCGCTTCTTATAGTTTGTTGCTACTGAAAGACCGTAGCTTCCTTTAGAATATATTTCTCCGCGAATAGCCATATCTGCAAATTCACTGATAGCCCAATAATAGCCGCCATCTCTCAGGAAGAAACCTCTCCTATTCTCTTCCCCATAGGTAGGAAAAAGAATTCCTGACGTTTTGGTATTAGGCATAGGAAACATACCAAATGGCAACAATAGTGGAGTAGGAATTTCATTAATTTCAAGGTTAAAAGGCCCAATTAAGATTTTATCGTTCGGAATCATCTTAATTTTGTTAGCTGAAATACCAAAATGAGGATGTTCTAAATTACAAGTTGTATATAAAGCATGCTCACCAAATAATTCATCCTTCTCGTTTTTCTTTATCCATTCGGAGTGCATAAAGGCTTCGCCTTGCTGAGTAATTACCCCTTTAATAATAGCTTTTTTTGAATCAAAGTTATAGGTAATCTGCTTTGTTTGGTACACCTGTCCTTTATCTGTAAAGACGGGATCGCCCTGTATTACTCCCAATGAATCGGGCAATCCTTCTGCATCAAGGATTTTAGTTTCGTAATTGACTTTAATTTTATCTGCATCCAGTTCAATATCACCATAATCAACATGGGCATCATCATACATAATGATATTTTGCGTTTTCAGATTAAAGTTAACTGAATCTTTGGCCTTATAATTGACAGTAGTTTGAATATCGCCCTTTTGAGCAGTTTTAGAAGTATCCGAAGGATTAACAATGGTTGAATCAGAAATTATTTGCGTAGAGTCAACCAATGACTTCACAGAATCGTTGGCACCAACAGGAGAAATATTAGGTTTCTTTTGAGATAAAGTATCCGATTCCTGCGCAAGAGATAAAAAAGGAATTAAAAATATGAATAAACTTAAAATATACCGCCTCAAATTCTTTACTGGATTTTTCCGATTTGTTGAAAATTTTACAACTTTGTGTAAAATTATACTATTCAAATTTAACAACCGAAAGATTGTGAAAAATATTATTCTCCTTTCCCTACTTACTTTTTTTATAGTGCTGGGATCTTTCACTAATTTGAACAAACCTTCGTATAAGGTTGATCGTGTAGTAATAGATGCCGGGCATGGTGGCAAAGACAGCGGTACCAGCGGAGCAGTATCTAAAGAAAAAGATGTAGCATTAAATATAGCCTTGGAACTAGGAACCATTATTAAAGAATATTTGCCAGATGTTGAAGTCATTTACACTAGAAGTGATGATGAATTTATTGAATTAGATGAACGTGCTAACATCGCAAACAAAAATGGTGCCGACCTCTTTATCTCTATTCATTGTAATGCCGTGGATTATAGTCACGATGTAAGTGGTACTGAAACCTGGGTAATGGGATTGCATAAATCTGAAACAAACCTCAACGTAGCTAAAAGAGAAAACTCTGTAATATTGATGGAGGAGAATTATGAAGAAAAGTATGAAGGCTTCGACCCGAATGACCCTGCCTCGCATATATTATTTTCTCTCTATCAAAATGCATATCTTTCGAATAGTTTAAACCTTGCAGAAAAAGTTGAGTATCAGTTTAAGAAACGTGTAGGGCGCCACAGCCGGGGAGTAAAGCAGGCAGGTTTTGTGGTATTATACAAAAGTTCTATGCCAAGCGTACTAATCGAAACCGGCTTTTTAAGTAATCCTAAAGAAGAAAGATACCTGAATGATGACCTGGGTCAAACTTACATTGCTTCAGGTATTTTTAGAGCCATTAGAGATTACAAAGTAGAAATTGAATCAATGAACTAAACAATAAAATATTGAAAATAGGAAAAGAAGTTAAAATAGCCATTTTGGCGGTTGCATCACTGGTTATTTTTTACCTGGGGTTTAATTTTTTAAAAGGAATAGATTTTTTCAATCCATCAAATGAATATTTTGCCGTTTATGAGAAAATAGATGGTTTAACAGTATCAAATCCAGTTCTCCTTAGTGGTTTACCTGTAGGAAGAGTGAGTGAAATTGAGATTTTGCAGGATCAGGACCATAAAGTGAAGGTATACTTTGAAGTACGTGAAGATATCCGGTTAGGCCAAAATTCTGAGGCAGTTTTAAACACTGATCTTTTAGGTTCACAGTCTATCATTCTTCAAATAAATAAAGTGGAACAACCTTTATCCGAAGACAGTGAAATTAGAGGTTCTATCAGACCAGCTCTTACAGAGCAAATTCAGGAGCAGGCATATCCGGTTTTGCAAACTTTAGATTCTGTAGGTAAGCACCTTAATGGCATATTGGCAAATATTGACGGAAATGAGCAATTGATTAATGGGATTTTAGCAGATATTAAGAAAACTACTGATGCATTATCAGAAGTTTCTGAAAAAGAAGCTACGATTAAAGCATTGATTGATGACTTTAAAAAAATCACCGGAACACTTTCAGACGAGAAGAAAGGCTTAGCTGCCATATTAGCTAAAGCCAATGGAATAGCGGACTCCATTAATGCCCTGGAGGTAGGTAAAGTGGTAAACAGATTAGATACTACTTTAGCTAATGTAAATTCACTAATAGCTTCTATGCAAGATGGACAGGGAACAGTTGATAAATTATTGAATGATGACTCTCTTTACAACAGCTTGAATAAAACTTTAGTTGATCTTGATAAATTACTAATTGATATTCAGGAACAGCCTAAGGATTATGTTCACTTCTCCTTATTTGGAAGAAAAAGCAAAGACGAATAACTAAGCTAAGTACACTAGCCTTATTTGAAGTTTTTCTTAGAGAAAATAGTTGTAGTTGATATTTTTAAGTAGAAGAGATATACTGAAACCTTTTAAATAAAAGGTGGGAAATTATCACTTAAGTTAGTATTATTGCTAAACGTCTGAATTAGAAAAATTACATCGCCTGTTTTTCTAAAAAGCTTTTTTCTATGCATTTAAAATAGAAAAAAGTTAGTCGGAAAAATCTTTGCGAGTCATTTATAATCAATTCCCCCTAAGGATGATGTTTAATTAATTTCGAATAAAGCGGGAGGTAGCTCCTTCATAAACTAATTAAAAAATATTACTCAGCTTTCATGGATATAGCGTTCAATAAAAACGAAGACCTTAACAAACAATCGGTAGACCAACTAAAGCATAAACTTGAAAAAGTATATTTAGGGGGTGGAGAAAAGAAAATCGCATCACAACATAAGAAAGGTAAACTTACCGCACGGGAACGAATAAAATACTTGTTGGATGAAGGCACTGAATTTTTAGAAGTTGGTGCCTTTACTGCTGACGGTATGTATGAGGAAGTTGGCGGATGTCCTTCTGCTGGAGTAGTTACCGGGATAGGTTACGTAGAAGGTCGGCAAGTGATGGTAGTAGCCAATGATGCCACTGTAAAAGCTGGTGCTTGGTTTCCTATGACGGCTAAGAAAAACTTACGTGCACAGGAAATTGCTATGGAAAACAGAATACCTATCATTTACCTGGTAGATAGTGCCGGTGTTTTCCTGCCTATGCAAAATGAAATTTTTCCTGACAAAGAGCATTTTGGTCGCCAATTCAGAAATAATGCAAAAATGTCTTCCATGGGTATTATACAAGTAGCCGCCATTATGGGTAGTTGTGTAGCCGGTGGGGCCTATTTACCCATAATGGCAGATGAGGCCATGATTGTAAATGAAACAGGCTCTATCTTTTTGGCGGGATCTTATCTGGTAAAAGCTGCCATTGGAGAAACCATTGACAATGAAACATTAGGTGGTGCTACTACGCATTGCGAAATTTCTGGTGTTACTGATAATAAGTACGAAACAGATGAAGAATGCCTTGATGCCATCAGAAAGATATTCGACAAAATTGGGACATATGAAAAAGCAGGGTTCGACAGAGCCGAACCAGCAAAACCGGCAAAGGATGAAAAAGAAATTTACGGCATTCTTCCGCATGACAGGGTAAAACCATACGATACAAAAGACATCATTGAAAGGTTGATTGATAATTCAGATTTTGATGAATATAAAGCCTTATACGGCAAATCTATCATTTGCGGAACAGCACGAATAGATGGCTGGGCTGTAGGTATAGTGGCCAACCAACGCAAAGTAGTGAAAACTAAAAAAGGAGAAATGCAGATGGGAGGAGTAATCTACTCTGACTCAGCAGATAAAGCTGCACGTTTTATTATGAATTGCAACCAAAGGAAAATACCCTTGCTTTTCCTTCAGGATGTAAGTGGTTTTATGGTAGGCAGCAAATCAGAACATGGCGGAATTATAAAAGACGGTGCCAAAATGGTAAATGCCATGGCCAATTCAGTAGTTCCTAAATTCACCATCATTATGGGGAATTCTTACGGAGCTGGAAATTATGCCATGTGTGGAAAGGCTTACGACCCAAGGTTAATTTATGCCTGGCCAAGTGCCCAAATAGCAGTAATGAGCGGAGCTGCTGCGGCTAAAACATTGCTTCAAATAAAAGTAGCCACTTTAAAAGCTAAAGGTGAAAAAGAAATAACTGAAGAGGAAGAAAAGAAAATGCTTGCTGAAATTACTGACAAGTATAATGAAGAACTTTCGCCCTATTATGCAGCGTCAAGGCTATGGGTAGATGGAATCATCGATCCTCTCGAAACACGGAAAGTTATATCCATGGGGATTGAGGCAGCCAACCACGCTCCTATTGAAAAACCATTTAATGTAGGAGTTATCCAAACCTGATAGAATACTGATGATGGAAATTAGCAAAAATGAGTTTAAAGCATTGGTTTCTCTGCTGGACGATGAGGATGCAGAAGTGAATCGACATGTAGAAGAGAAAATCATGTCGCTGGGTAGTGAAATTATCCCCTACCTGGAAGAGCAATGGGAAAGTAGTTTTGATCCTTCTATTCAGCGCAAATTAGAGGATATGATTCATATCCTTCAGTTTAGCCAGCTAAAAGAAAGACTATCTCGCTGGAAAGAGAATGGAGCTACGGATTTGCTTGAAGGCATGTGGATTATTTCCACTTATCAGTATCCTGATACTGAATTGGAAGAATTAAGCCAGCAAATAGAGCAAATATATTATGATATATGGATTGAATTAAAGCCGGATTTGCATCCTTATGACCAAATCAAAATGATAAATAGTGCTTTATTCAGTAAATTAAAATTTAGGGCAAATACTAAAAATTTTCACTCGCCCAATAACTCATTGTTAAAAGCGGTATTGGAGAGCAAGAAGGGAAACCCTATTTCCTTATCCGTGCTTTATATTTTAGTAGCCGAAAGGCTGGGTTTACCTATTAAAGGAGTGAACTTGCCTAATTTATTTATCATTACTTATAAAACTGAAGACATCCAGTTTTATATAAATGCCTTTAACAGAGGGCTTATTTTCTCAAGAAAAGATATAGATAATTACGTTGCTAATTTAAATCTTACCCCAAAGGAAAGTTTTTATCAACCCTGCAGCAATGAGGATATTATTAAAAGAGTATTGAGGAACCTGATTGTAGCTTATGAAAAACTGGATGAACACCAGAAATCCGAGGAAGTAAAAGAATTGCTGGTCTTAATTTCCGGAGGAATTGATTTTGATGCATTAGGCCTCTAATGCATCAAAATCAGTCAATTTATTTCCTTAAAACCTCTTGATCCTGCAGCCTAAAGCTGGTGTCTTAGAAGTAGAAGGCTTTTTACCTGCTTCATGAGCCGACACAGCATCTGAAAGATAGTTATTACTCACTTCACCAGCATTTTGAGGGTTGTTATCAATAGCACCCTGGTAAATAATACTTAGCTGATTTCCATTTAACTTCACGAAAAACACTTCAGGTAATTTAGTAGCTCCCAAGGCTTTTACAAGTGCGTGATCTGTATCTGAGAAGTAAACACCACCTAATTTTTTAGCAGAAAAGTACTTTTTCATTTCCGCTAAATTGTCTGTAGAAGGATTATTGTTTTCATGCGGATTGATAAAAAGAACGGCATAGCCTTTACCGCTCTGCTTCTGAGAAAAATCCTGCAAGCGCGACATATACGAATCAACAAAAGGGCATGTATCATCAATAAAAAATATAAAAGCTCCTTTTGATGAAATTTTACTTTTCAAATCCACCGATTGACCTGTCTTCACCTCTTTCAGATTAATAGTGCTAATATCCTGCGCATTAGCTGCCGATATAGTAAAGACAAAAAAGATATAAAGTATAAATGCTTTCATAATACTAGTTGGTATTAAAACAAATAAAATACTCTTGTAATTTAATAAATTTCAAAGTGGATGTCTTTGCAAAACCATCCTTTTTTATTTCCCCCTCCATCGTATTCCATGTAATATCTGAGGGTTTTAAAAACAAATTATCCTTGAAATCAATCTCTCTTTTCATATACAATTTATAGAGCACCTCTTTTGCAGACCACATTTTACTGAACCGTGAAAGGTCATCATTACAAGCTTGTAATTCACTGGAATTCAATATTCTTGGCGCAATTTTCCTCATCTTATCCTGAGGTTTTTCAATATCTATGCCAACTTCTATTGCTTCGCCTATTACAAGCACTACATATCTATCAGTATGTGATAAAGACAGACGAAAAGGCGAATTTGGCATCTCAGGTTTTCCATAAATATTCCTTATGATAGGAGTATATCCCATATTAAGGTTTAAAAATGTTTCCCGGCATACCATGCGACCAGCTAAAAACTCCAAAGCTTTATGTTTGTGCTTAATCTGTGAGTAAATTACCTTATCTTCGGCACTCAAAATGATTTGATCTTTTAATTCAGCTAAATCTTCCGTAATCCTCCAAACTGCTAAATGAATATTTTCGTTGACTTTTTGAATGTTTACAAGTGGCATATTTTAAATTTACATCATGCCTAAAATTAATGTAGAAAAAATTCAAACCCTAACGGGACATAAAGATTGCTTATACACTGTTGAAACAGGGCCGGAAGAATCCCATTTTTTTTCTGCCGGTGGGGATGGAATTGTGGCACAATGGAACTTAAATAACCCTGAATTGGGCAGCATGGTAGCCAAAGTACAAAATTCCGTTTATGCTTTACATTATATCAGAACAAATAACCAGTTGATAGTAGGGCATAATTATGAAGGCATCCACCTTATTGATGTAGCACAAAAGAAAGAAATTAAGTCGGCCAAAATTACTTCTCAAGCCATTTTTGACATCAAGTTAGTGGGAAGCACTATCATTTCAGCCTGTGCAGATGGTGAAATTATACTTTCCGATTTAAACGACTTAAGTACGCTGGCCAAACTGAAACTTAGTGATAAAAGTGCCAGATGCATTGCTATTCATCCATCCGGGAAGGAGCTTGCTATTGGATTTAGTGATAATACCATCCAAATCCTTAATTCCGATACATACCAAGTCAGCAAAAAATTAAATGCGCATAACAATTCTGTTTTCACTTTACAGTATAGCGAAGATGGAACACTACTTTTAAGTGCCGGAAGAGATGCGCATCTTAAAATATGGAATACCTTCAACGATTATAGTTTAGTGGAATCAATCGTAGCACATATGTATGCCATTAACCATGTTTGCTTTAGTCCTGATCAGAAGTACTTTGCTACCTGCAGCATGGATAAAAGCATCAAAATCTGGAGTGCTGATACTTTCAGATTATTAAAAGTAATCGACAAGGCTCGACATGCCGGCCACGGTACTTCAGTAAATAAATTATTATGGATGACGCATAAAAATCAATTAATTAGTGCGAGCGATGACAGAACTTTATCAATTTGGGACATTCAAATCGATAAATAAAAATATAACTGTATCTTTACTATCTGGGAAAAGTGAAACTTTTTTCCTATAATAAGATACAAAGTCAGGGCCTGGTCGTTCTATTTAAAAATATCGGATAAACACAATGAAAATTACCCCCTTAGAAATACGACAAAAAGAGTTTGAAAAAGGATTCAGAGGATATGATAAAGATGAAGTAAGTGCATTTCTCACCTCTCTATCGCAAGAGTGGGAAAGGGTAATGGATACCCAGAAAGAGCTAAGAATGAAGTTGGAAACTGCTGAAAAAGAGGTGGAAAAACTCAGACAAGTAGAAAGCTCTCTTTATAAAACCTTAAAAACTGCTGAAGATACAGGAGCCAATGTAATCAGCCAGGCTAATAGAACTGCAGAACTACACATAAAAGAAACTCAAATGAAAGCGGATGCTATTATTCATGAGGCTCAGGCAAAAGCCCATGCCATGATAGAGGATGCCAGCCATAAAGCCCAAAGCATTATGGAAGAGATGGAAGATGAATTGAAAGAACTGGCTGATGGATTTAAAACCTTGGAAAACCATAGGGACAATACGGTTGAAGAGCTTAAAAACTTAAGCACCAGTCTTCAGGACAAAGTGAAAAAAGTGGAAGACAGGCTGCAGCATGTTGATATTGAAACTCACTTAAAAAGAGCCAGAAAGGCAGTTAAGAAAATACAAAATATCGATAATGATATTGAAAAGCCCAATTTCAGCAGTTCAGCACCAGAAGAAAGAAAGCAGGATGAGATCAAACATGAGCCTGTGAGGGAAACAATAGTAAAAAACAAAGAAGAAGAAAAACAAAACAGCAGCAAAGGAGAAGACACTTCTTTTTTTGACGAAATACAATAATATTACAGCATGAAGGGGAAAGTGGCGCTATCAGGGATGGCTTTTTATGGATACCATGGCTATTATACTGAAGAAAATAAATTAGGAAATCATTATACCGTTGATCTTGAAGTAGAAACAAACTTCACCAAAATGGATGATGAATTGGAGAGTACTATAAACTATGAAACGCTTTATACCAGTACGAAAGAGGTGATGTTAAAACCCTTGAAACTCTTGGAAACCCTTGCCTATCTGATAGCAAAGAAAATTTTACAGGATAATGCAGCAGCCATTAAAGTAAGAGTGAAAGTAATTAAGCACCAACCTCCTATTGGTGGCTTATGTGAAAGTGCCTCCGCAGAACTGGAACTTGAGCGGTAAATTGCTATTGAGTACAGGAAATTATTCCTTTGATCGTTAAATTACTCAAGCCTCTCCCTTCTATCTGAAACCACATTACTTTGGAAATCTGTTTAAAATATTGCTATTTTAAATCAGTAAATGTTTAACAAAAGAATACTTCAATGGAAACTCAAAATAGATATACTCCCGAACTATATAAAACACCTACAGGCTCCCAATTAAATTGTAAAGGATGGGTGCAGGAAGCTGCCTTACGTATGTTATTGAACAATCTGGATCCTGAGGTTGCTGAAAAACCGGAAGAACTTATTGTATACGGAGGGCGGGGTAAAGCTGCACGCAATTTTGAATCTCTTGACCTTATTATTAAAGCTTTAAAAGAAATTGAAGAGAATGAAACCCTGATTGTTCAATCAGGAAAACCAGTGGGGATTTTAACTACTCATAAAGATGCTCCCAGGGTTTTAATTTCCAATTCACAATTGGTGCCTAACTGGGCAAATTGGAAGCACTTTGACGAGCTGGAAAAGAAGGGATTAATGATGTATGGCCAAATGACTGCCGGAAGCTGGATTTATATAGGTTCTCAGGGGATTGTTCAGGGAACTTTCGAAACTTTTGCAGCCATTGCCAATAAGGATTTTAATAACTCATTGGAAGGAACCTTAACAGTAACTGCAGGTTTAGGCGGAATGGGAGGCGCGCAGCCATTGGCAGTTACCATGAATGATGGCGTTTGTCTTGTTGCTGAAGTGGAGCAGTGGAGAATAGATAAAAGATTAAAAACCCGCTACCTGGATTTGGCGGTAGAAGGTATTGACACAGCTATTGACAGGGCTTTAAAGGCTAAAGCCAATAAGGAAGCTATTTCTATTGGAGTGAGGTGCAATATTGTAGACCTCCTGGAAAGACTTGTTGAGAAAAATATAACCCCTGATGTTTTAACTGACCAGACATCTGCCCATGACCCTTTAATTGGTTACGTGCCTCATGGCATTTCACTGGAAGAATCCAATGTGCTGCGTGACCAAAACCCTGAAAAATATGAGGAATTATCTTACCAATCTATGTACAGGCATGTAGAATTGATGCTGGAATTACAGCAAAAAGGAGCTGTTACTTTTGATTATGGAAATAATTTACGTGCAAGAGCACATGAAAAAGGATTAAAAAATGCTTTTGATTATCCTGGCTTTGTACCTGCTTATATTCGTCCACTATTCTGCGAAGGAAAAGGTCCTTTCCGATGGGCTGCACTTTCCGGTGATCCGGAGGATATTAAAGTAACAGATGATTTAATACTGGAATTGTTTCCTGAAAATGAATCTTTACACCGGTGGATAAAAATGGCACAGGAACGTATTGCTTTTCAGGGCTTGCCTTGCAGAATCTGCTGGTTAGGTCAGGGTGAAAGGGAGAAAGCCGGCCTGGCTTTTAATAAATTAGTAAAAGAGGGGAAAGTAAAAGCACCTATCGTTATTGGCAGAGATCATTTGGATACGGGATCTGTAGCCTCACCAAACAGGGAGACAGAAGCGATGATGGATGGTTCAGACGCAGTAGCAGATTGGCCTATACTCAATGCATTAGTGAATACCGCTGGAGGAGCCAGTTGGGTTTCTCTCCACCATGGAGGTGGCGTAGGAATGGGGTACTCTATTCATGCCGGCATGGTAATAGTGGCAGATGGCTCAGATGATGCAGAAATAAGACTCAGCAGAGTACTTCGTAATGACCCCGGAATGGGCGTTATCCGTCATGCTGATGCAGGCTATGACATCGCAAAAGACACTGCAAGGAAACACAAACTATCGATTGAAGACAGGTTAGACTAATAGCTAAACTCTACTTTTCTATTATTACAATTATAAAAAAACTGAATGTTACTGATTAACATAAAATCACTTTTTGGTGTACATCAAAAAAATGAAATCCTGCGCGGTAAGGATTTAGGACACTTTCCAACTATTCAGGATGCTTATCTGGAAATTGAAAATGGCCTGATCAAGTCGTTCGGCCCTATGAGTGAATGTCCGAAGCTGAGCGATTACAAAAAGGTGGAAGACGTTAAAGGACAAAGTATTTTACCAGCATTTTGCGACTCACATACCCACATAGTTTTCGCTCAGAGCAGAGAAGAAGAGTTTGTAGATAAAATAAAAGGGGTAAGTTATGCTGAAATAGCAGCTAAAGGAGGTGGCATACTTAATTCCGCTGAAAAACTGGCCAATACCTCTGAAGATGATCTCTATGAGCGTGCCATGGTGCGCGTGAAAGAAGTAATTAACCTGGGAACAGGTGCACTTGAAATCAAGAGCGGTTATGGCTTAAGTGTGGAAGCCGAGTTAAAGATGCTTCGCGTTATTAAAAGAATTAAAGAAGCTGCCGGAATTCCTGTAAAAGCAACTTTTCTGGGGGCTCATGCATTTCCTAAACTTTATAAAGAAAACAAAGAAGGCTATGTTAGGCTGATTATTGAAGAGATGCTACCAGCCATTGCTAAAGAAAAGCTGGCAGACTATATTGATGTATTTTGTGAGCAAGGGTTCTTTGATGTTGCTACAAGTTCAAAAATACTTTCAGCAGGTGCTAAATATGGCTTACAAGCGAAAATACATGCTAATCAACTCCATAACAGTGGAGGAGTACAGTTAGGCATTGAGCAAAACGCTCTGTCTGTTGATCATCTGGAATCTATTGGCGCTGAAGAAATTCAATTACTAGGTAAGAATAACACGATAGCCACTCTATTACCTTCGGCAGCTTTTTTTCTGCGAATGAACTTTCCCCCTGCACGAGAATTGATTGAAGCTAACGCTGCGGTAGCACTGGCAACAGATTATAATCCCGGCTCCTCTCCAAGTGGAAATATTCCTTTATTGATTTCAATGGCATGTATTCAAATGAAAATGACCCCTGAAGAAGCTATTAATGCGGCCACTTTAAATGGTGCCTTTGCTATGGAGGTGCAAGAGGAAGTGGGGTCTATTAAGGAAGGAAAGCTGGCAAATTTAATTCTCACAAAGGAGATTCCTTCTCTGGCCTACCTACCCTACGCTTTCGGTTCTAATTCTATAGAAAAAGTAATGATAAAAGGCCAATGGATGTAAAGCATTTTAAGTTTATAGAACGGGAATCTTTAAATCGAATATGCAAGCCCAGAAAGGGTGAAACCAAGCTGGGAGAAACTATTCAGATAGGCTCCGAATTCACACAAAGCACGGCAAAATTTGTTGTGATAGGCATTCAGGAATCTATTGGAGTAAAGGCTAACCTTGGCATTGGCGGTACGCACAGTGCATGGCAGGCTTTTTTAGCTTCATTTCTCAATATTCAGGACACCCATAAACTTCATGGTGAAAAGATTCATCTGTTAGGTACTTTTGATTTTGCACCGATAGTAAAAGAGGCCGGCAGTGCTGAAGATTTTCGGCAATTAGTACCCTTGATGGATGAGGCAATTGCCCCATTGATTGAAGCAATTGTTGCTGCTCATAAAATACCTGTTATAATAGGTGGTAGCCATGCCAATGCCTACCCCATCATAAAAGGTGTTAGCGCAGCAAAAAAGCAGGCTATTTCGGTAATTAACCTTGATGCTCATGCTGATTTCCGCCCTCTGGAAGGAAGGCATAGTGGCAATCCTTTTAGCACAGCAAAGAAAGAAGGAGTACTTGCCGATTACTGCATTTTAGGATTGCACGAAAACTACAACAGTCAAAATATGTTGTCTGAGATGGATCAGCAAAAGGGTATCCATTATTATTTCTGGGAGGACATTTACTTAAGAAAGAAAATCACTTTTGAAGCAGCTTTACAGGATTTTCTACAGCTTACTACTCAGAATCAATGTGGTATAGAGCTGGATACCGATAGCATTGCAGGCGTATTAAGTTCTGCTAAAACACCATCCGGCTTTAGCACCAATGAAGCACGTTATTATGCTTATCAATGCGCACATCAGTTATTACCTTCTTATTTTCATGTATGTGAAGCAGCCGCTGAACTGGAAACAGGACAAAAAGATAGCGGCACCGGAAAACTGCTCTCCTACCTGGTAAGTGATTTTATTAAGGGTGTAATTGAAAAGTAGAAAGAAAAGGCCTAATGGATAAAAATGCTTACAATAGAAGCTGTTTGAAGAACTCTTCATTTCTTTCTCAGTCTCTCAATAAAGATACAATAGATGAGCAGAACGCTGAAAATTCTTTGAAATGGCTTATTTACTCCTTTCTATCACACAAATCATTTTTTCCAAAATCCTGATTTGCAGAATTTTGCAACATGATTGTTTATAGAATCCCCCTACCCCGTTTGAAATAAAAAGGAATCAATTATGACATGATTGAATAAATAGAGCCTATTATGTAAGCTTTCCCTTTTTTGAGTTGTCCCAAAAAAGGGAAAGCTTACATAAACAGTTCTTTATATTTTCCTTCTAATTTTATTGTGTTACCGCTTCAAGTTTTTCTCCACTCTGCGACCAGATCAGTTTACCTGGATCATCTTCCGATTTTGTGAATTCAATTCCTGATGAGACATCTAATAAAATATTGGGTTCATAGCTTACCAAAGGGACTTTTAGATTCTGTACCTGGAAATACAATATGTTTCCCTTCTCGAAGATAGTAAATGCTAATTCAGGACCTTTTAAGATGTAATTACCTTCGAAATCTTTAAACTCATCAACTATATTTTTCCGAAATGCGACTAAGGATTTATTGTGCATGATAGCGGAAAAATCTTTTAACACGCTATTTTTCATAGGCACTCTAAACCGATTGATGAAATACATCATCATATTGCCATTTTCCGGATTATAATAGTTACGGAACGCATACCCATAATTATTGCCACCATGTCCCCAATAGTCAACACCCTCAACTTTTAGTTTTTGAAGCCCCAGGCCATAACTTCCTCCTTTAAAGTCAGTCATCTGCTGAAGACTGCTTTTGCTTATCAAGGTTTCTTTTTCGTACAGGTTCTCATAGAATGCAGCCATGTCCTTCAAAGTGGATGCGATGCTCCCCGCTGAAAAATCATAGTGAGCAAAAAGTTTATAATTGATGCCCTCAAATTGATCGGATTCATTTTTTTCATCAGTTGGATGTACCAGATCAGGAATGGTTTTAGAAAGATAAGGATACGTTTTTTCAAGACCACAAGGCTCAAATATTCGTTCTTTTAGCAGGTCGAAATAACTCTTGTCATTAATTTTTTCGAGTATTTCTCCAAGCAAAATATAGTTGGTATTGGTATAATCAAACTTTCCTATTTTAGCCTCTTGTCTTGGCTTTACATTACTAAATACATCTCTTCTGAAAATACTGTCGTGTGGAATATCATAAGCGTACCACTCTTCTTCTCCTCCTACAACTTCTGCAAGTCCTGTTTGATGCCGTAATAATTGCTCAATGGTAATATCTGATGCAATATTTTGAATAGGACTTAGAAAGGTGCCAATGGTATCAGATAAATTCAGTGTTCCTTTTTCGATTTCCTGTAATATTAAAACGGCAGTGAAAGTTTTAGTGGCGCTTCCTATGTTGAAAACGACATTGTCATTGTTTTCAAAGTTTATGCGCTGTGCATAAAATTGGTTACCCTTTTTCAGCAGGATTCCCATTTTAATATTTGTGGCCTTATAATAAGGCTCATACTTGGCTTTAAAATCTTCAAGACCAGCTTTTTGAGCGTTTGTATGTAAACAAAATAAAAGTAGTAGAAGTGTTAAAAATGTGTTTTTCATATCAGTTTTATTATAGTTAAACTTATTACATTGTTATACTATGTATTGGGGTAAAATTTTATTTTTTGCGTTTAAGCCGAAGTAAGAGGGTAATGACCATATAAAGAACAATAATGCAGAGAATCATTACTGGAATAAACCAATTTCCTAAAACTTCGGTGAGACCTAGTTCTTCTGAATTAGCAGGGTTTCTTGTGCCCAGTAGATGGAAATTTCCATTTTTGAAAAATAAACCTACATACTCGGGATTTTTGATTTTTTCTATGATCGCAAATACAAAACCAAATAGTGTTAAATATAATAGGGCAAAAAATACATACACTACGCTGCTGGAAATATTCAATACCAAAGCTTTAAATATGTGTTTCGGGTTAAATGATCTTGTTGCCTGCTCTAGTTTCTTCTGAGCAATCAGAGGCTTTAAAATTTCCTCTGGAGCTCCCAGTTGTTCGGTTACATCTACTAAAGATTCGATTTCACTTGACGGAGTTTTATGCATCATACCTTCGTAGATATGGCTGTTTAATTCCATTAGAATTTCTTCCCTATCGGTCTTATTTAGTGTGGCCGTAGTTCGTTTAATTCTGGATATATAATCAGCATAAATCTTTTGAGCTGTTTTATTGGTGAATTGTATCGCTTTCATTTCGATATTTTTTTAATTGATTTTTCCAGATCCAACCAAAATGTTCTCATTTGTAATAAGGTTTCTTCTCCCGTTGGTGTTAACACATAATATTTTCTTGGAATACCGGACGCTTGTTCTACCCATTTAGAAGTAACTAAATTCTCTTTTTTCAACCGATTCATCAGGGGATATAAAGTTCCTTCGGCAATTTCAATTTGTGTATTTTTCTTTATCTGTTCGATCAGTTCGTAACCATAGTACTCATGATCTTTTAAGACATTCAAAGCAATAAAGGCAAGCGTTCCCTTTTTTACCTGAGATTTCCATTTATGTACAAAATCCACATTCACAAAACAAATGTATAGAAAAGTACATAGCTATACAATGTATCTGCGTAAAAGTTTTATTCTCGTTAAAAATTTAATTGTTAACAATATTCTCCGGCATTATTTATAAGGACCCCGCGTATGCGTTAAACCGCCTACATACCCACTGAGACAAAGCTTGCTAAGAGGCCACAATTTGCAGAAACCATTTTCCGCTTATGTTTATACCCACTATTGGCTGTAGTGTTTTTTATTTTTCAGTCCCATATCTCCGGACGATTAATTTTCATTGCTCTTAAATACGAAAGGAATTGTCCTGCGTGAACAGCTTCATGATATCCTATCCGTAATAAATATTTTCCAAGGATTTTCTTATCTCCATTTCCGGGGTGAACAATTTCCGTTTCACTTAATTCCATATCCGAAAATTGTCGAACGCTTTCTAAAAATGCATTTCTATAAGGTTCAGCAAATTCAAGTTCATCAGCAACGCTAATGAAAGGTCGATTTCTCCAAGGCGTACGATAATTTGTCATACTACCATTATTGATTATTATATTCCATCCATAATCGGCTTCCAAAACGTGCCTAACCATTTCTATGGCACTCATTGCTTTTTCGTCAGGCTTCCAACTATAACAGCTCTCAGGAAGTGCATTCCAAAGTTTTACACTTCTTCTCCTAATGTCTGTAAAATTTAAAATTATGAGTTCAGATTGAGTCATTTTCTTTGTTTTTGAGAATATCGTTTTACATTACCGCCAACCGAATAAAGTAACCCTTAGTGTGTTTTATCGCATTATATTCTTAAAATATCGTTTTTCTCAATAGCGGGCTCTTCGTTAGGAGAGTAAATAGAGGCTTCTATCAGACTTTCAAGCTTCAAATGCCTTAAGAATGCTGGCAATTTGTTGAGGAGAAATTATAGGCTAATTATTTCATCTGATTAGCTTTCAAAGCGCTTACTCAAATTCTTTACTTAGCTTAACAAATACTTTCTTCTGCTCATTAGTCAGATCGTCCGCTGTGAAAACAGACATTCCTTTTGCTCCTTTTTCCCTTGCTAAACGAATCGCCTGCTCAAGATCTGAAGGGCTTCGCAAGGCCGGGCTGTACAGACCCGCAATTATTGGGAAGTCTACATCCCTTACTCCTTGTTCGGTTGCAAAACCAATCCAGTTGATGTTCTGACGGTAAAAGTTCTGGTACAACATAGGAAAAGCCATATCCAGATGCCAATCATCCCAGGCTTGCCTTACCATCTGACGCGACATTTCCGGAAATGGGAAAACCGCGGCAGTCATTTTATGTCCACTTTCATGCGCTACTTCCACTAACTCATTCACCAAAGTTGTAACAGCATTTAATCTATACTGTCGCCATTCCGTGCTCAGTTCCGGATTTTCAAACTCTATAGGATCAACGCCAAATAGCTCTTTGTATCCCTCGCGGGCAATAGGGTGATACCCATAATCATATTCGGGCATTTCATGATCCTGTACCAGGCCATATTTAGGCTGTAAATCTGCTCCTAAAATAACATCTACATAACGTACATAATCTAAATGAATAGAGGCCAAACCTTCTATTTTAGCAAGCTCCCGCACATTATTCTTTATATATTCTCTTGCTTCAGGGTGGAATGGGCTCAACCACTGGTAATAATCAACATAGGCTCTGTATTCCAGGGAATTTTCCCCTAACCTGTTCACTGCATACCAATCAGAATGTTGATTTGCAACTGTATCATTCGGCCGATTGAGCGTCCACATCCATGCATGGACCTTAATGTTTTTTTGCTTTGCCAGTGGTACAATCTGCTTTAGTACCTCAGCATTTCCTCCTATTAAAGCTTCTGTGATACCCAGGGAATCATAATATTGAAATTTCTTTTCCCACTCCTCTTTAACAAACTTATCGCTTGCATGTGCCCAGGTGGCAAAGATGAAATCATTCTTTATCTCCTCCTCTTGAGGTTTGTTTTTTTCTTTAACAGAATTACATGCCATGCAGGCAAATAGGAAATAAAATATCAGGTTATTTTTCATTAGTTAATTTTATTTTACCACTTTCATTAATGATATAAGCTTGCTCAGAATCAGGAAAGTTTACCTTGTATTCAAACCCGAAATTAGTCTTGTAGAAAGTAGCTTCTAACGTATCATTTGATGAGTATTTTACATTCAGTCCCTTTGAGTTTTCAGTAGCTTCCAATAATTCCTTCAATTGCCCGGACTTTGTTTGTCTGAACAGTGCAAAAGTGACCTGTTTAAAAATTTCATTTTTGCTTTCATTGAACGACTTCTCCGCCAAGCTTGAATCTTCTGTAAACTGAATAAAACCCCACTTCTCAGGTTCATGCATATTAATTACTTTCTGATTGCTCCAGACCCAATTATATTCCGGCAGAAAATTACCTTTTTTATCTTTCTTTCTCACATACCTATCATTTACTAAGTCATAATCCCATTCCACGCGAGAAAAATTAATACGCCATTGCTCCCCCTCTTTGGGTAATGTTTTAGGATCATTCTTTAACTCAATTAAGGCTTTCATAGGAATTGCCATTTCTACCGTCCAGAGAGAATCTATATCCGAGTGGTCATTTAAACTACCTTCAATGTGTACAGCCGTTTTAAGACTATCTAAATTCCAGTGATTATTGGCTTTACCTCCATCACGATAGGGCCTATCGAGCAGCAAATCCCAAACAGTACCCAAACTGTTGATTTCTATCTCTCCATAGTTGTAGGTGCTACCTGAGGGTGAGATGAACACTTCAAAATCATTGTTATAGAAAATGATGGTATCTCGCTGTTTTAAATCTCCCCAAATGTGTGGTTCTTCCATTTCAGCATACACATACAGGAAATTGTCATCCCAAAGCATTTTCACTTGGGTATTATACCGGGGAGTTTTTACTCCTTCAATATCAATAAAAGAGTCTGTAAAGTCTGCATTCTGCCAGGCTGATTCATTGGCAAACCCATCAATTGTTAAGGATTCAGCTTTAGCTACAATATATTTTTTGGGTTGAACTATTTCAGTGCTTACGTCTACTACTAAATTAGCGTTAACAGGATTTTCAGACTGACAAGAAATAAAAAAAGAGAGTAATAATAAAGGAAATAATAATTTCATTAATTGCTGTTTAAAATTACTATTGAAAGAACTTTCAGAAATAACCCCTGTTTGCTCCGTCAACAATTATGACTTTACTGGAAATTAAAAATAGGAAAGTAAATTGATAAGTGCACAGAACAAAAAGAGAAATGGATTAAATAAGCCATTTCTCTATTCAGGAGAAAACAGAATATCAATTTTGAATGGATTTACCTTTCATTACTTCATTACTTTTTGATTACCTCTCCTATCTTGATAAAGTAGATGCCACTATTTAAATCACTTATATCCAGAGTGTGTTTAAGATCCTTAATGAAAGAAGTATAGACTAGTGCACCAACATTATTAACTATAGTAATTTTATTATTCAATCTTACAGACTCAATTATAAATACTCCTTTTGAAGGGTTGGGATAAATATTAATCGCATTACTTTCTTGATTGCGCACACTTGTAATCAATGAATATTGTGCTTTTAATGTAACATCTCTGGTAATATTACTAAAATCCAAATCCCAACCTGTAAAGGTGTACCCCTGTCTTGTTGGATCAGTCGGATGTGTCGCTGACTTTTCGTATGCCACTATTTCAGTCTTCAAATATTCATTCATATAAATATATTGTTATAATACGGTTATTTTAAATAAAAATATTTAAAATATTTTCCTAAGATAAAACGATTGCATATATTACAAATACAATTATAACAAAAGGATGTAATTGTATTTCTATTTCAACAAAAACCCAAAAAACAATGTCATGAAAAACAATAACAAATTATTACTAATAGTACTCTTTGTACTTCTTGCGCTACCATATTGGGTAAGCGCTCAGACAGCCGGTATTTACATTGACAATACAGACCAAACCATTAGAGGCTTTGGAGGAATGAATTTCCCACGTTGGATTGATGATTTGTCCCAGGATCAGGCAGAGAAAGCATTTGGAAATGGGTATGGCCAGATAGGCCTGTCAATTTTAAGAATTAGTGTAGCGCCAAACAGTTCTTCGTGGGCGCTAGAAGTACCCACAGCACAAAGAGCCAGAAGTCTTGGAGCGATTGTATTTGCTACACCATGGTCCCCGCCCGCATCGATGAAGTCAAACGGAAGTACAACAGGAGGCACCCTGAATCCCTCTTCCTATCAAGCTTATGCCAACCATTTGCGCGACTTCACCAATTACATGTCTACTAATGGGGTACCGCTGTACGCTATCTCTGTTCAAAATGAACCTGACTTTGTTCCTAATTATGAATCTTGCGGATGGAGTGCATCTCAAATCAGGACTTTTTTAGACAACAATGCTTCTGTTATTCCTACAAGAGTGATGGCTCCTGAGACGGTTCACTTTAATGCGAACTATATGAATACTATTTCAGGATCCCAACAGGTAGATATTTTAGCTAATCATGCGTATGGAGGTACAGCAACACGTGCCAATTCGACTAAAGAGCAGTGGATGACCGAGCATTACGCTCCCAATAGTAATAGCAACAGTGCCAACAATTGGCCAGAAGCACTTGAAGCAGGTAAGGAAATTCACGACTATATGATCAATGGTTATAATGCCTATATATGGTGGTACATCAGAAGAAGTTATGGTTTAATTACTGAAAACGGAAGTGTTTCAAAGAGAGGCTTTGTGATGAGTCACTTTGCAAAATTTGTACGCCCTGGTTTTGTAAGAGTGAGAGCACAGGCAGACCCGACCCCGGGAGTAAGCATAAGTGCCTACAAAGATGGAAACACATTAGTGTTAGTAGCGATTAATCAAAACTCCTCATCACGGAATATTACTTTCAATTTTTCAGGATACAACGTAAGCAATATAACTAAGTGGGAAACAACGGGAACAGTAGGCAATAACATAGCAGAAGTAGGGAATTACGCAGGTGGTTCTACACTAACTAATTCTTTAACAGGATATAGTATTACCACATTTCGGGGAACGATAAATGGTTCCGGAGGAGGCGGTGGTGGCATCAGTGGTTACTACCAATTGCAAAACCGTAACACAGGGCTTTTTCTGGATGGTTTAGGAAGAACTACAGATGGTGCAGCATGTGGACAATACGCTAATACCTCCAGCGTAAATGCTCAATGGGAAGTGATAGATGTTGGAAATGGCTATTATCAAATTCAAAACCGCGGCACAGGGCTATTCCTTGATGGACTGGGAAGAACAACCAATGGAGATGATGTAGGCCAATATGCCAATACCTCTAATGAGAATTCTCATTGGTCAATTGAACAATATGAGGGTATATACTACCAGGTTCAAAACCGAGTTACAGGACTATTTCTAGATGGATTGGGAAATACTTCAAATGCATCAGCCTGCGGTCAGTGGGCTAATACTACTCACCCCAATTCACAGTGGCAGTTGGTTAGCGTAGCCGCAGCCAGCAGAATCAGTAATGTAGAAAGTGCTTCCAGTCTGGCTAATAAAGATATTGTTATCTATCCTAACCCCGCCTCAACGGTTCTTAACATAGACATAAATGAATTTGAGGAACCAGTAAAAGCACGTATTTTCAATTCTTCAGGCCAAGTGGTTCTCGTTACAGAACTTCAGGGCAATAAAAATGAAATAGCTATTCAAGGAATTAATAAAGGCATTTACTTCCTGGAGCTTGATACACCATCAGGTGTAAATCGCTCGAAGTTAATTATAGAGTAAATTAATCATTAATAAAATGAAGCCGGATTGCTTAAATAAGTTAGTCTGGCTTCATTTATTCTTCATATACTCTAGTTTTCAGCCCTACCAGTCCTTTCCATCAACCCACTTTTGAAAGAACAACTCTCGCAGGTATCTAAAGATTGTTCAGCTCACCTAAGTTTCAAATAGCCACTTCACTTACAACTGATGCACTATCCTGAACAGGATGTTTCAGGATTAAGTAAATTCCTTATCTTTGCACTTTCATTTTTAAAACCCGCATTTAATGTCAGAATTTCCACCTTGTCCGCAATGTAATTCACCTTACACCTACCCTACTGATACTTTATTAATGTGCCCGGAGTGCGGACACGAATGGAGTGCCACTGATGAAAATGAAGGTGGTGGAGATGTTGAAGGAGCGGTAGTAAAAGATGCTAATGGTAATGTTTTACAGGATGGCGATGCAGTTACCATTATAAAAGACCTTCCGGTAAAAGGAGCACCCAAACCTATAAAGGCAGGAACAAAAGTAAAAAGTATCCGCCTTGTGGATGGCGATCACAATATCGATTGCAAAATTGATGGATTTGGAGCAATGGCGCTCAAATCAGAATTTGTAAAGAAGGCTTAAAAGCTTCTTTACAAATTCATTGAGGTTTATCTTATTAAAGGAAGGTATTTCTCACGATTCTCATACATTACCCAAAGGTTGACAGCCAGTAATACAACAGCTATGAGAAGTCCTTCAGGAGCATTAAAAATGTGAGTTAACAGAATACCTACCATCACCGGGAAAATAACAATGGCTCCTAATGCCCTATACTTTCTTATGATAAAGAGTAAACCTCCTACAATTTCCACAAAGCCTACCAAAGGCATTAGCCAACCGATTTCCATAAAAGCTGCTGTTAAGCGTAACATATTTTCAGGCATTTCTTCCGGCATTGGCATGTAATTGAAGAATTTATTCAACCCTGAGTTAATAAACATCAGTCCGAACAGCAGACTTACACCAAATAGAATTTTATTTTTCATATATATTGCAATAAATAAATTTTTATTCTTTCAGATTTAACATATTTCCTTCTAAAAAGCAAGTAAAATATTATTCATAAGAAATAAGAATTATTTCGCAGGCAGAAAATCAATTAAAGGGTCAATAAATTGATCAAACGCTTCAATGTGAGGTAAGTGCCCAACATCAGGGATTTCCACCAGCTTACTATTCTTTATTTTCTGCTGCGTTTCTTTTCCTAACTGGTCATAAAGCCCCGTTGCAGCTCTTACTTCAGGAGATACTAGTGGTTTACCGAGGGCTGTCCTGTCGCGCTTACCAATGATGAGTAAGGTAGGGCATTTACAATACCAATACTAGCGACTAATGCTAAAATGAGGAGCGAGAAGAGTTTCTGCATGATGAAAAAATTGGTGGTTAAAACGGGAAAAGATGAGAACAGACCCTGGTTACCAGTTATATAAATAATTACAATGTGTTTTTTATTACCTATCATTGCAATAGAAACTTGTAGATCAATTTTACTATTTAAAATTTTCTAATACATGAATGCTGAATATTATAACTATGAAAAGTTTTTCGAATTAACACCTGACCTGCTTTGTATTGCCGGCTTTGATGGTTACTTCAAAAAGGTTAATGCAGCAGTTTCAAGTACCTTAGGTTACTCTCCTGAAGAGCTTTATGCTAAGCCAATTAACGCCTTTGTACATCCGGACGATGTGGAAATGACAACCCTTGTAAGAGCTAGTCTCACTTCCTCTGAAACGCTTTTTAACTTTGAAAATAGGTATGTAACTAAATCGGGGGACATCATTTGGCTTTCATGGACTTCTCAGCCATCCACAGAAGATGAACTGGTTTTTGCCATTGCTAAAAATATTACTATTAAGAAAAGCCTTGAAATAATAAAGGATAATGAGCTTGCCAATTTAGTTAAATTGAATAATGCATACAAGCAGCTTTCTTATACAACCTCCCATGACCTAAGATCTCCCCTAGATAGTCTTTTATCAGTATTTCGCTTGATTGATTTAAATACTATTGAGAATGAAAGAACAGTTGAATTAATTAATCTGTTGAAGTGTGGAGGAGAAAAATTGAAATTGAAAATTGACAACTATATAGATGAGCTAAACACCAGTGAAAGCCCTTCCATTGAGATTGAAAATATAGTTATTGAAGAGGTTTTAAAAAAGGTAATGAATGCTTTACAAACCTTAATACAAAACACGCAAATTTCAATTAAAATAGATTTCTCTGAATTTAGAACCATTTCTTTTAATAGAGAATACCTTAGTAGCATATTTCTGAATTTGATTAGTAATAGCATTAAATTCAGAAGACAAAGTATTAACCCTTACTTATCCATTTACTCCAGAATGGTGGATAAGAAAAAACAATTGGTATTTGAGGATAATGGTTTGGGATTTAATATGGAAGAAGCAAAAGGAAAGATATTTGAGTTGAATCAGACATTCCATAGTAATACCGATAGCAAAGGCATAGGGTTATATTTGGTGAAAAAGCATATGCAAAGTATGAACGGAACAGTTGAGGTGGAGTCAGAAGAAAATGTAGGCACTAAATTTATCCTTACATTATCATCGTGAATATCTGAAAACCAAAACCGTACATCCATTTATAATGAAGTAAATCCTTTAAAAGGATGAGATAAACCTGGAAGAATACTAATATTCATAATCCTAAGAGTAAGAAAATTAGTTGTCATTAATCTGATCCGGATTGAGAATAACTTTCGTGATTATAGAAATAGCACTTCAATAACTGAAAAAAACGAGAAAGAGGGATTGCGGTTTTGGGTTAGGGCAAGAAGTAACCTCTTTCATTACCATGATGCAAGCGTCCGCTTGTATCTAATTCATATGGAATCTAAAATCAGACACACAACAATGGGCAATCATTTGTTACTGACTTTCAGACACACATCATTGATTCTCGTGCAATTGCCCTAATAGGATTTAATCTCAGCGTCAGCTGATTAGCTATGCGATAAGTTTATTTTTTTTAAATATCAGCAAATATAGCGGACGCTACATTATTCAAAATCCAAGCGAAACGCTTGAATTAGAAGACGAGAGATCCACCTGGGCTAAAGTATACTGTTACGTCTCAGAAATTAATAATACCAAATATGAGATACGATATAAACAAGAATGGCGAAACCAAAAAAATAAGCTTGATGCGACTTTAGTAGAGATAAATCATGTAGAATCTGAATCTCTTTTAAAAAGAGAGGATTTTCAAAGTTTTTTTCCATCTATTTTATCAATTATTAGAAAAAATCGAAACTGAAAAGTTATTTGATTTTAAATGAATAAACTTTTATTAAAAGTAACTAGAAAATCCTTGAATATTAAACCATTGTAATTTAAATCCTCTAAATGACTCGAGCAAAATGGTATAAATCTTTATTCATTACACACTATGAAATAATAATTTTATAGAATAAAACGAGGTAATTCTAGCTTATATTGATTAATAATTTAAATTACCGGTATTAAAATAGCTTTCTTACTTAACAAGTTATATAATTATATCTATGGCAAAATTTATAACAAGCTCAGAATTAAATTATGAATTAGAAAAAATTTTCCGAACAGCTGAGAAGCTAGCTGTAATTATATCCCCCTATATAAAATTACATGCGAAAATAAAAGACGTTTTAAAGTCGCATAAAAATGATCCTAAGTTTCATTTAGTAATTGTATTTGGGAAAAACGATGATGATTTGGGTAAAAGTATTGCGGCAGAGGATTTAGAATTTTTTAAAGAGTTTTGCTCAGTTGAAATAAGACATGAACCAAGATTGCATGCTAAATACTATGCAAATGATGATAGCTCAATATTGAGTTCAATGAACCTATATGACTATTCTTTTAATAACAACATAGAGTTTGGCGTACTCACTTATAGGAATGATGAGGCAAGTTCCCAATTGGATCAGTCCGCATATGATTACTTCGATCAAGTAATTGAAAATAGTGAGTTACTATATCATAAGGAGCCAGAAATTGAATCAAAAATGTTTGGTCTAAAAACCATACATAAAG
Source organism: Marivirga lumbricoides (assembly GCF_014636295.1). Taxonomy (GTDB): domain Bacteria; phylum Bacteroidota; class Bacteroidia; order Cytophagales; family Cyclobacteriaceae; genus Marivirga; species Marivirga lumbricoides. The sequence continues at coordinate 377,176 of NZ_BMEC01000001.1, forward strand.
ACTCACATGTTATTTTAGACATTTTAGATGAGAGATTCAAAAAAATCCAAAAGGTGGCTACTACCAATAATAATAGAACGGTTACAAAAAAAGGGTATTGTATTAGAACCGGTGCTGAAATTGAATTTGATATGAAAATGCCCTTTACAAAAAAAGCATTTGAATCATGGAGCAAGTACTCGGATGAAAAATACAGGGAAAAGTATTGTCATTACTCAGGCGAGGAGTCTGGAGGGCAGACTAGCTTTAGTAGGCCTGTGTTGAATAAGAACTGGAAGAAGGTTATGGTAAACTAATTAAAAAAGGACTTTAACTACTTGGCTCAAATCCAAGCGAGACGCTTGAATTATTGAGATAGACTTCTCTTCCTCAAAATATTTTATTGCCATAAAACAAAAAAGCACCTCCGTTATGAAGGTGCTTTTAGAAAGTGGGCCCACCTGCCCCGATAGCTATCGGGGCGAACCAGGGACCCCTTGCCCCGAAAGCTTTCGGGGGAGTCAAGCGCTTTTGTATTTCATTAATAGTTTCTCAGTTATATCAGGATACTGTAGTAGATTTCGGATATAGGTTTTTGATTTCATCCTTTTGATATGCAACTCTATTTTTCTGGCTTGAGAGTAGTTCTCACATTGAATCGAGTAGAATAACTTCCAGTCATCTGCTTTCTGGGTAAAGTTCGATTCACTATATTTCTTCTCCAAATGATTTTTTAAACGCTCATCAACAGACAAAGTAGTAAGACCAGTGTAAAACCGATCCAATTTTTCTGAAAATAGTATATAGACGAAAGTTTTCATTTAATAAAAAACCTCAGCATTTCTACTGAGGTTTCTATTTGTGGGCCCACCTGGGCTCGAACCAGGGACCCCTTGATTATGAGTCAAGTGCTCTAACCAGCTGAGCTATAGGCCCTTAAAGAAGTTATTAACTAACTGTCTTTATTTGGGATTGCAATGTTAAAGATTTACGCTCAAATGAGCAAAGGTTATTGATAAAATAAACTATTTTTTTTCAACTGTCTCCCTCTTCCAAATGATTTATCAGGTAGGCACTCAATTGTTATTACTCATATTTCTGGATATCATCTCCTTTACGTCAGCACGGCTCATAGGCCTTTCTTCATATAAGATATCACCGATTTTCCTTACAATTTCATCCAGCTCCTGGGTAGTTATATGAAGTGCCTCCAGCATATGCTTGTCTTTATCAAGCTTTACTTCCTTTGTAATAATGTTGGCCAAGCCTAAAATCCTGGCAATAGGAGCCCTTAAAAGGTGAGAATTAATAAAAGCGTATTCTGCCAATTGCTCATTTTGGTCCTGTAAAATCGAGGTCCTTTCCATCACTGTCTTTTCCAGTCCTTCATTTACAGACATCAATTCCTCATTAAGGGCATTCAGCTCATCATTCATTAATCGGTTTTCACCTATTTGTGACTCCAGAGAAATATTTTTTGACCTTATTTCTTCAAGCAACTGCTTTATTTGCTGATTTTTATGAGCAATTGCTGCATAATCAGCTAAAGACTGAACAAAGAGCACGTCCTCCATAGTCCAATTCATAAACTTTTCCTGGGTCTCACAACAAATAACACCTGCGGGTTCTCCATCTAGCCTAAAGAGGCAATCAAGCATAGAGCAAATATTTAGAGGCTCTAAATAAGTTGAAGTAAAGGCCTTAGTATCTTGATTTGTGTAAACATTGTCTGCTTTTATGAAAAACTTATTTTGAAGTGAGTGAAAGTAAAGGGGATTATCCGCTTCTCTTATAACCATTACTTCCTCATTGAGCTCGCTATTGGCATATAAAGTTTTACGCACCAAAACAGTATTATCACTTTCAAAGGCCCAGATGCTTACGCGATTCACGCCCATACATTCTGCTGCTATCTTACAGATGTTATAATATAGACTTTCCAAGTCATAAATATGTAGTGTATTGGCCTTAATTAGCTTTACCATGGCACCCTGGTATATTGATAGCTTTGTGGTACGTAATTGACTAAGTTCATGTCTTTTTTGCGTCTCTATGATGGTTTGATTGAGTCCTTCATTCAATCTGGTGATAGTTCTAACCAGAAAGTAACACATAATAATGAAACCAATAGAAGTAAAAATATTTACAAATATATTTTCCAGGAAAAAAGAATCCTTAAGATAAAAAGTATAGTATAAAATTAGAATGTTTAATAAGATGCCCTGGATAATAATATGGCGTTTATCAATAATAAAACCGCTTATTGCAGTGAAAATAATCATGTAATAGGTATCTCTGAGCCCAATAAATGATTGATTGACCGGTTCATCAAAATTAAAATAATTATAGAAAAAACTTGTAGAGAGCAGTGTTAAAATAACTGAATAAACTGTAAGCAGATAAGCTATTTTATAAAATCTTTCTATGTTAATGATCACCAAAATTAGAGAGGCAAAACTTACTGCTATACAAAAATACTGCAGGTATATATGCTCCACAATATAGTTATCATAGTATGTATAGGTATCAAGAGAAATACCTATCATACTAAGACTAACCATTACAAAACAATTAATTGTTTCCCACGGATATAATTACCTGTAATTTTTTCGTAATCCATTTAAACCTTCCACCCCTAATTTCACATTTAATTTAATGCTAATTTTTGAAATAAAAGGTTTCTCGAAAATTATTTTACGAAGGATAGAGTTTGTCTGATGAACACCAAATGTTAATAGATAAAATTTCTAATTTATTTACTTTGCAGGTAGAATTTCTGTTTTTACCTCTCCAAAACCTATTCTAACACCATTTTTAGTTCCATGGCCACGCATAATTACTGTATCATGGTCATTAATAAATTTCCTTTCACTTCCATCAGGCATCTGAACCGGCTTTGTTCCCTTCCAGGCTATTTCCAACATTGATCCGTATGAGCCTTCTTCCGGGCCGCTAATTGTTCCGGAGGCATATACATCTCCTGTATTAATATTACAACCATTGATGGTGTGATGAGCAAGTTGCTGCACCACATTCCAATACATGTGCTTGAAGTTAGAATGAGTGACTACTTTTTCTTTATTTCCCTGTGGTACTATCGATACTTCCAGCTCTACATCAAAATGGTAGTTACCTTCAAATTTTAAATAAGGAAACACTTCCGGTTCCTGCTTTGGGCCGGCCACTTTATAAGGTTCCAGCGCTTCATAAGTAACAATCCATGGCGACATAGAAGAACCGAAGTTTTTGGCCAAAAAGGGCCCCAGGGGCACATATTCCCAGGTTTGGATATCGCGGGCCGACCAATCATTAAAAATTGTAAAGCCAAAGATATACTGCTCTGCTTCTTTAGTGTTAATGGAATCCCCTAGCTTATTGCCTCCACAGGTGATAAATGCCATTTCTAATTCAAAATCAACCCGTTTGGAAGGTCCAAACACAGGCTTGCTGGCATCCGGAGCTTTGGTTTGACCTTTAGGGCGATGAAGTGGTGTGCCTGAAATAACTATGGAGGAAGCACGTCCGTGGTATCCCACCGGGATATGCTTCCAATTAGGTAGTAATGCATTATCAGGATCTCTAAACATAGTTCCCACATTGGTAGCATGGGATTCTGAAGAATAAAAGTCAGTATAATCGCCTACCCGAACAGGCAAATGCATAGTGGCCTCCTTCTGAGGAATCAGTGCCTTTTCACGCAATTGATCATTTCCCTGAAGCTCAGTATTGCTATGTTGAAGTAATTCTGAAATCCTTTCCCGAACAGGTACTGTAACCTCTTTACCCAGCTCCATAAAGCCATTAAGCACCGGTTGATCAAAGATTCTTTCAGGTAGCCCCAGGTCGTTAAGCAATTGAACTGATTGAATTTCTGTTAAATCCAATATGAAATCACCTATGGCTACCCCGGCTCTGGGAGATTTTTCCTTTGTAGAAAAAATACCATAGGGAAGGTTTTGAATAGGGAAATCAGAATGCTCAGGTACCTCCACCCATGATTTTAAATAAGGATCGTTCGCTTTATATTTCATTGTTTATCTGTCTTATTGTGAAATTCGAAATTAAAAATTTAATAAGGGATATGAAAGGTTATACGAAAGAGCTTTGGGATTAGGTTTAACAAGTGAACAGGTTGACGAATGTTCAAGTTAGCAAGTTGAAAGGTCTCGAATAAGCTATTGAAGTTGAATAAGCACAGCACCCCAGAAATAAAAATCGGCTGGCCTAAATATTTCTGTTATGAATAATTTAAACCAGCCGATAGTAAGGATAACTGAGCGTTACTTTATAAATTCTCTAACCACCAGTTGGTCATCATGGTGAACAGGTGAGGTCTGGCGCCTTGCTCTCCTATTCCATGGGTTCTGTCAGGGTAGTAGAATAAGTCAAATTGTTTGTCGGCTTCCAATAAAGCATCCTGATAAACAATAGTATTTTGCACGTGCACATTATCATCGCCTGTGCCATGAATAATCAAATACTTTCCTTTTAGTTTATCCACTTTACTTAATGGTGAATTATCATCATAACCTTCCGGATTGTTTTGTGGGGTATCCATGTAGCGCTCGGTATAAATCGTATCATAAAATCTCCAGTTGGACACCATTGCTACTGAAACAGCTGCTGAAAATACATCAGCACCTTCCAAAATAGCATTTCCTGCCATATAGCCACCATAAGACCATCCCCATACGCCAACCCTATCTTCATCCACATAATCAAGATCCGCAAGGTATTTACCACCGGTAATCAAATCCTGAGTTTCATACTTACCTAAATTTCTATAGGTAATTTTCTTAAAGGCTTCTCCCCTTGCACCAGTTCCGCGTGGATCAATCACAGCAATAATGTATCCTTTCTGAACCATCATTTGGTGCCAGTAATAATGCGAACCTGCCCATCCATGCTGAACGTTTTGACTTCCCGGTCCGCTGTACTGATAAACAATTACCGGATATTTTTTAGAAGCATCAAAGTCTGCAGGCTTTAACATGTAACCATTAAGCAAAGTACCATCATCTGCTTTAAACTGAAAAAATTCTTTTGCTACTAAGCCGTACTCTTTAGCTGTTTCTGTTAATTCCGCATTATCTTTCAACGTTTTAATTTTCTCGTTCCCTTTAGTTTTATACAAGCTCACCTGAAGAGGCTGTTCTTCATTATGATAAAACTTAAGATAATATTTGTAATCATTACTCATATTAATCCTGGTAATTCCTTTCAGCTCAGCCAATGCTTTTTTCTGCTTACCTGTTAGCTTTATTTCATAGAAAGTTCTGTCAAGTGGTGAGACTTCGGTACTAATAAAATAGATTTTTCCGGCTTTCTGATCTATACCTACTATGCTTTCAACTTCCCAATTTCCTTTAGTAATTTGCCTGACCAGCTCACCATTCATTTTATACAAATACAGATGCTTGTAGCCATCTTTTTCACTTGAGTGGATAAAATGCTCACCATCTTTCATATAAGTGAGGTCATCCATATAGTTAAGTGCCACATAGGTATCAGACTCTTCTTTGAGAATTACTTTGGATTGACCTGTGCTGGCATCAGCATGTAAAATTTCCAGAATATTCTGCCTTCTGTTCATCCTGATGATACTCAAAAGATTTGGGTTTTGCGTCCATTGCACTCTTGGAATATACTGATCTTTCTCCTCACCAATATCCATTTTGGTAGATTTGTCATTACTAAGGTCATACACTGAAATCCACACATAAGAATTCTTCTCTCCCGCCTTAGGGTACTTATACACATAGTTCTCAGGATATAACTGGCCATCATTCCATTTCTGTAGTGTATACTCCTTCACGTGAGATTCATCCATTGTATAGTAAGCAAGCTTTTTGCTGTCCGGTGACCAATAAAAAGTTTTGGTAATATAAAATTCCTCCTCATACACCCAGTCAGAGCCTCCGTGAATTATTTCATTTACTTTACCGGTAGTAGTTACCTGAGAAGTTTTATCTGAAGCCAGATCAACCACATAAATATTGTTCTCAAAGACATAAGCCACTTTGGAAGCATCAGGGGAGAAAGTGGCATACATTTGTACATCATCAGAAAGAGGTTTCAGACTCTTTTTTGCAAAATCATAAACATAGTATTTTGCTGTAAAGGACCTTCTATAGATATAGTTAACTTCCGTAGCAAGTAAGATTTTGCGCTCGTCATTACTAAAACTGTAACTTCTGATGTCCAGCTTTGGATTTAACTGATCTCCATCCACAAGAATTTCTGCTGTTTCTCCTGTGGTAACATCTATTTTCTTAACCTGATTATTTTCCAGCGCACTATAGTACTTTCCATCATTCATCCAGTTCACATTGTAGACAGATTCCTGTCTGAAAGTTCCCTTTTTATAGATGTCATCAATGGTAATTTGCTTTTGCGCACTCAGATTTGTAGTGGCAAACAATAAAAAAACAAGAAATAATTTATACATACTTTTAATTTTATTTTAGTAAAAATAATAAGGCCTCAACAGAAGTTAAGGCCTTAACTCATTAAGTGGTATTTCAATAGGTTAAGTGGTTAATTAAAAGTACTCCACCTATTAAAATGAAAATTTTTATTGCCAGAACATGAGGTAATACAACACCAAATGCGAAATTGAAATTAAAACCACTCTGGCATAATCCACTTGCAGTCTCTCCTCCGGAGGTGTTTTATTAATAAGATAAAAAGCTACCACATAATAAGGAATAGGGAGTGCCAAAAACACATAATGAGGAACAATTACCCTCCCTACAATAATGATAACTGCCGGAACCCAATACAAAAATGATACAAACCGTTTTGCTCTTGCCAAATCCATCTTAAACAGCGAGTTAAAGTTTTTCAAAAATGACCGCAGCACCCTGCCCAACTCCTATACACATAGTCGCTAATCCATATTTAGCATTCTCTCTTCTCTGCATTTCATGTAATAAAGTGGTTGCTATACGTGTTCCACTTGCTCCTAGCGGGTGACCAATAGCGATTGAGCCTCCGTTAACATTTACGATTTCAGGATTAAGGTCAAGATCCTGCATGCAAGCGATTGATTGTGAAGCAAATGCTTCATTCAGTTCTATTAAATCTAAATCAGACACTTTAAGACCCGCTCTTTTCAACGCTTTTTGTGTGGCAGGTACTGGCCCCACACCCATGCAGGCAGGTGTAACCCCTGCAATGGCCATAGAAACTATTCTTACCATTGGCTTCAGGTTAAATTTTTTCAATGTTTCCTCAGATACGATTAAGCTCGCTGCGGCACCATCATTTACCCCGCTGGAATTACCGGCAGTTACAGATCCTCCCTTTTTAAATGCCGGACTTAAGCTGGCTAGTTTATCCAAAGAGGAAAGCCTAGGGTGCTCATCCTTATCAAAAATGACAGGATCAGCCTTTCGCTGAGGAATTTCAACCGGAATAATTTCATTCTTAAATTTCCCCGCTTTGAAGGCCGCATCATATTTCACCTGGGAGTTGTGCGCAAATTCATCCTGTGCTTCCCTGCTAATTTTCCACTGATCGGCTACGTTTTCAGCCGTTTCACCCATGGCATACGGGTGATGCATCGCGGCTAACTTTGGGTTAATAAATCGCCAACCGATAGTTGTATCATATATTTCTGGTTTTCTGGAATAGGCAGTCTCCGCTTTTGCCATTACAAAAGGAGCTCTGGTCATGCTTTCCACTCCACCGGCAATGTAGGCCTCACCTTCATTCAGCATAGTAGCTCTGCTGGCATCCATAATAGACTGTAAGCCGGAAGCACAAAGCCTGTTAACTGTCACCCCACCCACCTCAATAGGCAAACCTGCCATTAGAGAAGCCATACGCGCTACATTTCTGTTATCTTCTCCTGCCTGGTTGGCAGCTCCGAAAACAACATCTTCAATAAGCTTCTGGTCAAAATCAGGATGTTTTTGTAATAAAGATTTGATAATATGTGCGGCTAAATCATCGGGCCTGACTGAACTTAATGTGCCTCCGAACTTACCGACAGGTGTTCTGACTATATCCACTATATATGCTGTATTTATCATAGGTGCTTTTTTTATTCAAAGCGAAAATACAGCTTTTAAGACTTAGGAACAAAGTGTTTCAAGTCGGGTGACTTAAGATAACCACCTTCACTAATATATTATTGATGAAATCGCAGCTACTGATTAGCTATTCCTGAACCAAAAACTCATCTCAGATTTTTGTAGAAATCCGGGCATTTTCCTGCATACTGAAATTTATTTTTGCTCTTTCTTTGTAAACGGTAGGAAATAGAGAACTCATTGGTTGCACCAAATGTATTTCCTGATTCACTTAAATTATAATCGCAACTGTACCCTAGGTTTAGCTGATTGATGGCTATTCCCGCTGTAAAGACCATTGCCTTCCCTACGCGATACCATGTGCCAAAAGTGAGTAAATCATTACTGATATAACTGCCGATATTCAAATAACTCATGCCGGCCTGACTTTCATATATTACAGTGGGGGTAATACTGTATGCACCTCTTGCTTCAGTGGGCTTGCGCAGAGAATAAGCCACATGTAATGTATATCTGCGGGGAAGAACAGCTTCTGACTCCGGGCTAAACCTCTCTTTAGGCGTATTGATATGTGCTATGTTAAGTCCGGCCATCAATCTTTCAGAGGCATACATTAATCCTATTCCGGCATCATACATAACGGTTTTGGATTCTCCTATTCTCTCAGCAGTAGGGTATAAAGAATTACTTCCTGCACGCAGCTGGTCTTCGAAAACCAGCTGATTCCAACGAAAAGATTTTTGCAGATACGATAATGAAATTCCTCCGCCCAAAACAGCTCCCCTTCGCAGGTTAATTCTGTGGGATAGCGTAGTTCCTGCACTCATATTGTTAATTACTCCGTCCAATTGCGTGTCTTTCATGGCGTGGACTGCCCAACCTGAGCTTTTGCCTACAGGGCTGTCGAATGAGAAAAATGTGGAATTAAATGCATTCAAAGCATTCCATTGTTGCCTGTGCACCACCACTAACCTATGGTTTCCTTCTGCTCCTGCTAGGGAAGAATTTAAATAAACAGGGTTAGCATAAAATTGTGAGAAATAGGCATCCTGAGCGTAGCTCTTTAGAGGTAGTAAGCTAATTAGCAGAAACAAAGTAAAGTAAACGTAAAATTTTCCCATTTCATTAAGCCTTTATGATGTGGTAAAATTCCACATTTAAATATTGGCAAACATGGGGGAAGAACTGAATCTCTCACTAAGGGAAATGCCTAAAATTAACTTCCCTAAATTCTGGTTAAGCTGCCATCTTTCATTTCATGTCGTTCATCAGCCATTTCAGCCAAGTCTTCATTATGTGTAACGATTACAAATGCCTGACCAAGCTCATCGCGCAGCTTTAGAAATAAATGGTGTAATTCTTCTGCATTTTTGGAATCGAGATTACCGCTCGGCTCATCGGCAAAAACAATAGCGGGCTTATTCATTAGTGCCCTGGCCACAGCTACACGTTGTTGTTCCCCTCCACTCAACTGCCCCGGTTTATGGTGCGCCCTGCTGCTTAATCCCAAAATACTCAGTAGCTCAGTGGTTCTTTTCTCCACTTCCTTTGTGTTGCTCTTTTTAATATAAGCAGGAATACTAATGTTCTCTGCTGCGGTAAATTCAGGCAACAGATTATGAAACTGGAAAATAAAACCAATAGAATCATTCCTGAATCTGGCCAACTCATTCCCCTTTAAATTACTGATGTCCAACCCATTAATACTTAAGCTACCACTGTCGCTTTGATCCAGCGTACCCAAAATATGTAAAAGAGTACTTTTTCCCGCTCCGCTGGGACCTACAATAGCACTTAATTTAGCAGCCTCCACAGAAAAGTTCACACCGCTTAAAACCTGAAGATCTTCGTATCTTTTAAAAATATTGTTAGCCGATAAAATACTCATGCCGTAAAGATAAAGAGAATACAGAAACCAGACACAAGATTTCAGGATTTTAGGAGTTGGTTTTTACAATAGGTATTAAAGAAATAGGATGCTAAAGAATATAAGTACGGAATTTAGAAATTTGTAATTCCTAATTACCTATTGTGGTTGAATAATAATTTATAATGCCGTACATTCGCACAAAAATTATCCAAGAATGAACATACACGAATATCAAGCCAAAGGAATACTTGAAAAACATGGAGTAACCATTCAAAAAGGAATTGTTGCCTCCACTCCGGAAGAAGCTACTGAAGCTGCCAAAAAGCTCAACCAAGAGACGGGCACTGAGTGGTATGTGATTAAAGCACAAATCCATGCTGGTGGAAGGGGAAAAGGTAAAGTGAAAGAAACAGGCTCAAATGGCGTGGTTTTAGCCAAAAGCTTGGATGATGTACCTACTAAATCTAAAGCTATTTTAGGTGGTACCCTGGTAACACACCAAACTGGTGAAGAAGGTAAGTTAGTAAGCAAGGTTTTAATAGCTCAGGATGTTTATTATCCGGGAGAAAATGAACCGAAAGAATATTATATCGGAATTTTATTAGACAGGGCAAAAGGCTGCAATGTAATTATGGCTTCTACGGAAGGCGGAATGGACATTGAAGAAGTAGCTGAAAAAACTCCTGAAAAAATATTTAAAGAGTGGATTGATCCTCGTGTTGGTTTACAAGGATTTCAGGCACGTAAAGTAGCTTTCAAATTAGGTTTGGAAGGTGAGGCTTTTAAAAACATGGTGAAGTTTATCTTCTCTTTGTACAAAGCTTACGATGCTACCGATTCTTCTATGTTTGAGATCAACCCTGTGTTGAAAACATCTGACAACAAGATTTTAGCCGTTGATGCAAAAGTGAATCTTGATGATTCTGCATTGTACCGTCATAAGGATTTAGCTGAAATGAGAGACATCACTGAAGAGGATCCTGCAGAAGTTGAAGCAGCTGAGTCTGGCCTTAACTATGTGAAGTTGGATGGTAATGTGGGTTGTATGGTAAATGGTGCCGGTTTAGCAATGGCTACAATGGACATCATCAAATTATCTGGCGGTGAGCCGGCTAACTTCCTTGATGTGGGAGGTAGTGCTAATGCGCAGACTGTTGAAGCTGGTTTCAGAATTATTTTGAAAGATCCTAAAGTGGAAGCTATCTTGATTAACATCTTCGGTGGTATTGTTCGTTGCGACAGAGTGGCCAAAGGTGTGGTAGAAGCTTATAAAAACATTGGTGATATTCAGGTGCCTATCATTGTTCGTTTACAAGGAACTAATGCTGAGGAAGGCGCCCAGATTATAAAAGAGTCAGGCTTAAAAGTAACTTCAGCCATTGTATTGAAAGATGCTGCTGAAAGAGTGAAAGAAGCGCTGGCATAGAAAATAGAGCCTAGAGCCTGGAACTTAGAATCAAGATGGTTTATTGTCTTAATTCTAGGTTCTAGCATCTAACATCTTAAAATGCACCTGTAGCTCAACTGGATAGAGTATCGGATTTCGGCTCCGAGGGTTAGGGGTTCGACTCCCTTCAGGTGTACAAATCCCTGGTAATTGAAAAATTGCCGGGGATTTTCTGTTTATGGCAAATGCAGGTTTTGAAATATGTTTCGTGTGACACGAAACATGGCTCAAGCGGAATGTGTAGCAATCCCAAACCTCGTAGAGATGGTATTATGGTAATATAAACTTACCATGCTTTAAAGTCCTGTAGGGACGGCATTATATGTCCTCAATATTCATTAAGCAGCGTTCTTATAAAATGTCATCCCGTTGGGATTTTGTAAACCATTCAACTTGGTTGCTACCATAGTTTCGTCCCGCTGGGACTGATAGCTCTGATACACCACGGTCAAATTCTGTGATCTCAATGTAAGCAAGCTAAGAGCAGCTGAAATGTATCGTGAGACACGAAGCATGGCTGAGATGGCTTAAATAATGTTTCGTGTGACACGAAACATGGCTAACCTGAAATGCCTATGGTCCAAAACCTCGTAGAGGTGGTATTATGGTAATAATTAAATTACCATTCTTTAAAGTCCTGTAGGGACGACATTATATCTCCTCAATATTCATTAAGCAGCCTTCTTATAAAATGTCATCCCGTTGGGATTTTGTAAACCATTCAGCTTGATTGCTACCATAGTTTCGTCCCGCTGGGACTGATGCCTTTGATACACTAAGATCGAATTTTATGATAGCATATTCAAACTAGCTAAGTGCATCTGAAATGTATCGTAAGACACGAAGCATGGCTGGAGATGGCTTAAATAATGTTTCTTGAGACACGAAACATGGCTAACGTGAAATGTCCATGGTCCAAAACCTCGTAGAGGTGGTATTATGGTAATAATTAACTTACCATGCTTTAAAGTCCTGTAAGGACGACATTATATCTCCTCAATATTCATTAAGCAGCCTTCTTATAAAATGTCATCCCGTTGGGATTTTGTAAACCATTCAGCTTGATTGCTACCATAGTTTCGTCCCGCTGGGACTGATGCCTTTGATACACTAAGATCGAATTTTATGATAGCATATTCAAACTAGCTAAGTGCATCTGAAATGTATCGTAAGACACGAAGCATGGCTGGAGATGGCTTAAATAATGTTTCGTGAGACAAGAAGCATGGCTAACGTGAAATGTCCATGGTCTAAAACCTCGTAGAGGTGGTATTTTGGTAATATAAACTTACCATGCTTTAAAGTCCTGTAAGGACGACATTATATCTGACCTCATATGTAAGCAAACTAAGAGCAGCTAATGTATCGTAAGACACGAAGCATGGCTGAGATGGCTTAAATAATGTTTCGTGTGACACGAAACATGGCAATGAAAAAATGAGTCACAGGCAAAAACCTGATTATCTAACCATTTTGACTCTGACCTAAGATCTCTATTTCGGTTCTTCTGTTAATCTCCCTACCCCCTATTTCATCATCATTTGAGACCAGGGGACTTTCTTCTCCAAAGCCTTTGGCCTCTAAACGTTCGGCATTAATACCATTTGCAATCAGGTAATCTACCACAGATTGCGCTCTTTTTTTAGAAAGCAACTTATTGTAAACTGAATTCCCGACATTATCGGTATGTCCATTTATCTGCACCCTTAGCTCAGGTGAATTCACTAAAAGGTCTTTAATCACATCAAGCTCTCCTAGCGACTCAGTTCTTAAATCAGAGCTACCATTATCGAAGAAAATATTCTTAAGTACCATCTTTGTACCTGCTTCAGCCTTATCCAGCAATATTGAAACATCTATTTCCTGATACTCAGAAAATTCGGGTAACCTAAAATTCATCGAATTAAACAGATAGCCTTTTCTATTCGTTGACACCCCATAATTACCCCCTTTCGGAACAATCAATTCGAATTCACCTGTTTGTGGATCAGCAAATGCTTCCGCAGTCAATACATTATTATTGTTATCAACCATCTTAATTTTAGCACCCACTGGTAAGCCCGTGCTGGCATCAAGTACTTTCCCTTTAAATACAGTAACCACAGTTTTAGCTTCAGGTTCAGCCAACTCTACATCAACCTCTTTATCATTCTCAGAAGTTATTACAGTATTTTCTGCTAATACAGGTTCAGGTGTGGGCTCGGAAGGGGCTATTTCTTCAACTTCTATTGTTGGTTCCATATCTACATGGTAGATATCTGCCTTTCCAAAACCATCTGGTCTTCCGGTAGCATAATAAGCATGCTTAAAATCGGACGAGATCACAAAATAATTATCATCATAAACTGTATTGATAGGGTATCCTAAATTAACCGGTTCCTGAAATTCCTGACCTTCCAATTTACTATAATAGATGTCATATCCGCCCATTCCCTGATGGCCGGAAGAACTAAAATATAAGATATGTCCGTCCGGATGTATCATCGGTGCTTCCTCAGACGCCTCAGTGTTGACGGTAGGCCCAAGGTTTTGAGCAGTACCCCATTCGCCATCCTCTCCTTTTGTAGACCTGTAAATATCCAGGCCACCGTAACCATCCGGACGCTCGCTTGAGAAATATAAGGTTTTACCGTCAGCAGTTATAGACACCGATGTTTCCCGAAAACTGGAGTTGATCTTATAGCTTAGCGGTTGAGGATAAGTCCATGTTGAATTTTCAAAATTTGAAAAATAAATATCACCATTGCCCTTTTCAGAATAGACAAAAAGCGTTTCTCCATTAGGAGAGATAGAAATTACAGCATCATGATAATCACTGTTTAAGTTCTTGCCTAGTTTTTGGGGCTTGCTCCACTGCCCATCTTGAAGGGAAGAGCTGTAAATGTCTTCATAAAAACTACCGTCCGCTAATTTCATACCTCCCGTAGAACCTGCTCTGTTTGATGTGAAATAAAGTGTTTTGCCGTCAGCCATTAACGCGGGTGAGTAATCGTGATATTGTGAATTGACAGTTTGACCGAGGTTTTCAACAACTACAGGTTGAGGCTTACTGTATAAGGAATCAGCTGTTAGGCATTCTGAAATATGAAAGTCGGCTTGATAACGGTTACTTCTTTTTTTGTCACTATAAAGTTCGAAATATCTGATAGCCTCCTTAAAATTATAATTGTATTGATGAGCAAGCCCTAAATAAAAGTCTATGTTATTTCCAATTGTAGGATTGAGTTGCCTCACTAAAGTGAGCTCTTTGAGTGCTTCATCAATCCTAAAATCAAATAAATAGGCTATCCCCAATCCGTAAGTGGCGTCCAAATTCCCGGGCTTGTATTGCAAAGCCTTTTTATAAAAACTTATGGCTTTGCTAAAGTCACTATCGTTTAGGTATTGATCACCCTTTTTAAGACTTGCTTTAAAATTTTGCGCTTGAAGGGCCGAGCTACATATGATAATTAACAAAAAAACTTTTACCCGAAGCATAATTTGATTACCTCACTAAACTGTTTATGCAATTGATAGTGTGAACATTAAGTAGCGAATTTAATGAAAATTATGACATTAAAACTAAAAGAAAGGCCTTAAAAATTAATTGACTTCTTACACGGGGAGTTTTTATGGACCTGCTTTATTACATTATATGGTGTGGTTGTCCCACTACTCTACACTAAATAGGCTACTTATGGAAAATGAAATTGAACTCAAAAACCAGATATACTTACCTTAATAAGTGTTTATTAAGCTTTAAAACTAAGTATAAAACCTCAAAAAAGAGAAATCTTACTAAATACTGATGTTTCAATTATACTTTAAGCTATTTTAAACAAAATTTTATTCTTTATCTTTTTGCTACTATATAACAAGACTTGATTTCCTTCAATGGAAAACTATTCCATCTCGTAAAACACCCCTGTAGTCCCCTCCAGGGTAACACCCCTATAATCCCCTCAAGGGGATAGCCTCACAGATGTAAGTCAGCAGAAAACCAAAAGCATCAACACTATTTTCTATCGTAAAAAAAGTTTTGTTATCTCAATTGAGGTTCAGTTCAAAGGACTGCGATGACTTGATCAAAAAGATGTCAGCCAGAGGCTGACCAGCCTTTGCCGTAATACGGGCAAGAAATCACCAACCATCAAAGCCGCTCATTATATAGTAATTGTTAAAATATCGCATTAGCAAAAAAGAGTTTATCATTTTGAAATAATGATGTTATTTTCCATCATAAAAAAACGTTTTATTCTCTATGGTTTTCTCCTCACACCTGACAGCAACTTAGCATCAAACTTTTCTTTGCTGTCATGGCTGGCTTGGTGCAAAACTGAAATATCCCCTGTAGATTCAAGTACAACCGCAATCACTTGGTCGTAATTGAGGACGTTCGCCTCACGCAGTTTGGCAATTAACTGGTCTTCTTCAATTCGGGCATACTTTAAGTTTTTATATAAGATGGTATTGCCATCCATCAAAAGCAATGGCGCATTGGAAATTAAATTGCTTAAAAATGGGCTTTTTCTCTGGAGCCAGGAAAAGATAAAGGTAATCATCAGAAGTCCGGCAATGGCTACAGTGCCATGAGCCAGTGTGGTGCTTGAGGTAAGTATGGAAGAAATTATACTACCAATGGCCACTGTAAAAGCAAAATCATAGGCGGTGAACTTGGCGAAGGATCGCAACCCCACGATACGGGTGAGTAGTATAATCACTACAAAAATGATTGCACAACCGATTAAAGTCTGGATGATAGGGTCATCATTAGTATAAATCCATTTCATAAAGTTGAGTTAAAGAATATATATTCTCACTCTGACTAACGTATTTTCATGAGCACGGACTAAGATTGTTTCAATAATTCGGATTATTTCAATTATGCTATTCCCAGTTTTTTAAATAGTAGTTGTGGAAATACTAATATTGTTGAAATGAAATTATTGACAATAGTTATACTTTCTTACTATTTTGGAAATGTCCTTGTGGTTATATTCCTCATTCAAAATTTTATTTGAAAGTTCTTCACAATCTTTAAAATAGTCGCTAAAATCCTGCTTAAAATTCTTCTTTCTCACCTCCTTGAAAACAGTTTCATTATAACGCTTTACATAAAAGTTTTCCTTTACGTTTGTATGAGTCATTGGAGCCATTCCCGGAGCTCCGCCAGCACTCCATGATGTGACAGTAACATTTTTGTACAAACTTAACTTCCTACCATGTTGAACATTTTCTAAAAACGAAGAACCATTGGATATAAAATTATGACTGGAGTATCCATACCCCTTAATTGTGTTCGGGTAAAGCTTTAATTTAGTTCCATCTTTTTGTACAAAGGTTACAGCAGAGTATTTTTTTGTATCATTTAACAAATTATCTTTGACTAATCCAGTAATCTTTACTGAATCTCTGTTTAAAACATATCCTTCCCAATAGCTGATGTTTTGCTTTAACTTTAGGTACCTTTTGGATTCCTGAGCACAACCCACTGAAAGCGTGGTTATTAAAAGCACAAGGGTAATAATCAATTTCATATAAAACTTATAAATTTTTAATCAATTTTATTATCGATGAGTCTACACTCAGTGAGGTGATCAAATTAAGATATTATTTATCGCTACAAAGTAGCTAAAACCAATAATAGAAACTGAGCCAATAAGCAGAATTAATTTTTAGTTATTGTTGGCCTCTCCTATCTTTTTGTTCTCTGGTAATCAATTAATTTTAAGGATAATTGATTGTTGTTAATATTTTTAATCCAATAATGATCTTTTATTGATCCTCTCCAGTCGTTGTATTTAATTAAAATGGTGGAGTCAGAGGTTTGAGACCATATACCGGTAACTTTTTCAAATTCTAGTGGCGGAGTTGCGCAGCCTCCTATTAGTTGGACTCTTTCTAATGTATTATCTGGTTTAAAATTTAATCCAAAGTTATTCATGCTAAGTGTATCGGATTTTACATATTTCTCAATCTGTTCATCATCTGTATCGTAGATCCACGATCCAAAAAATTCTTCTTTATCAGGTTTATTATTTTTATATTCACATGAGAACAAAAATATTACTGGTAATAAAGTATAAATCCAATTTTTCATTATAATCATTTTTTTTTGGTAATTGTGGATACCGCTCAATTATATTCATTTTAGTGTTTGTTACTAACATTATTGAAAAAAAGGGGTACTACTTCAATTGCACTTTTCACAGCACTTTCCGGAAGTTGAAATAAGCTTTTTTCCTGAAATAGTTTATCAGGGTTAGAATAATATTGATCCGCTTTACTTCTATCTTGCAAATTGATAACTAAGTTAAGAATCTTGTTATCTAATTTATTTGTCCTAAGGAATTTTTTGATGTCTGGATTTTCGAAGAAATCTCGCATAAGTTTTGTAAAGAAAACGGAGTCTACCCCTAGTTTGCCCCTATAAAAATGTAAATACCTCCATATTGCTATTATAGGATCAATTTTATCAAACGTTCTGAATGTTAAATTGATTTTTGAGGTTTTGTTAGAAAGGATTTTATTGACTGTATCAATTGATATTCTATGTCTTTCATTTAGAAATAGCCAAATAAAATCATTTGCAATTTTTTCTCGTTTTGATGGTTCTACACTTCTAAGTCTTGCCTCTGCATATGTTCTTGAATATTTTCTTTGCCTTTGTGACATTGGCGTATAAGTTGGAATATCTCCAAGAACTACTTCGTTTAACTCATGAAATGCAATGCACCGAGCTAACTCTACATATTCTTGTTGTTCGATCCCATGATCAATGTGTGGCAATAGAAAATCTGCTACATATGCAACTGACAAAATATGATCATATATTGACCTTGCAGGAATTTTAGCTTGTTTATATTTCTTCAACCTCAGTATTTTACCAGATCGATTGATTTTCTTTAGCGACTCTAAAATGTTTATTTTCTTATGAGCCCTTAAAGGAAGAGAAATATGTTCATCCTTCATGTCTTCAAGAAAATCCAAAGTACAATCATATATGCTACTGGTATTTGGCTTTCCTTCACCCCAGCGGTGTATTTCTTCTTTCTCATGCTTCATAGAGTTAAGAGTTTCAAGAAGGACTGAAAGATTACTTTCATAGCCATTATCATCTCTAAAGTCTGCATACTTTATATCGGTCAAGAATTTAGGAATCTCGCAATCACTAATAAGTATTGGAAGAATTATTATTTTGCTTTCTTTTACCTGCTTAAAATATTGTGCCTGCCATTCAGATTGTACCCATTTGCTGTGGACTGAAAAAGGACTTAGAAAAAGCATAAAAACATCTGTATCTTCTAATCCCTGTTGAATAAATGTTACTATTGACCCACCGATTGGTATATTATCACTATCAAGCCAAGTATCAAAGCCATGGGATTTAAGATCTTTATTAATTCGAAGAACAAGTTTTTTGTCCTTTGTTGCGTGGCTCAAAAATATTTTCATATTTCTTCTATAAACAGTTTACATACATATTTTACAATTTCGAAGTATTTCCCTTTCTACCGAAACCAAAATGTGCTACGAAGGGAAAAACTTGTGGTAAGCCATTCACCGGCCATAAGCTATCGCATTGTTGGCGAAAGTTATTTTTTCTCTTTTGGAAGTGGTGGAGTAGAATTTTTCATGCTATGTACTTTGCTTTCATCTAAGCCTTCTTTTGAACTTTTATCTGGAGAGGGCTTGAGTGGTGGTGGAGGCGGAGTTTTCCGATTCTTGTCAGACATTGTCTTTGATTTTAGTATTCAACATTATAATTATTTTTCACATAAAATCTCATTTCTTCTTCGACCACTTTTACGATTTTCTCATCTTCTGTCACCAGAGTATCATCGTTTAAACATAAGTGTTCAACACCTCGAGTTTTTAAGTCGAAAAACTGTTCAGTAGCACCATCTTCTTAGATTTTTTTTTTTCAAACTTATACACCAGAGTCTTTCATAGTCTAGATGAAGGTTCTGCATTTTTAGTGCTCCTTCGCTGAGTTCTTTGACGTATTTGGAATATGGGAAGTATGGTTTAATGATTGTAACAACATTTGCCGCTACAATTATTATCACCCAAACCATTTGCAGTTCTTGCCAAATAGCCCAAGCCGCAATGCTTCCAGAAGAAGTTAGTGCGAGAAAGATATTGATGCCTAGGTCATATTTCTGAAATTGAGTCATTGCATAGTCCAAGTATAAAGCTTGAAACTTGCTATCAATCATATAGTACCAAATTTTCTCTCTCATTTTATTTTTTCAATTTTCGGCAACGTTAAGAATATGGGGCGTTGGACATTTCAAAGTTCCAAAGCACCAATTCCTTAGACTTTCTTAAATGTAATCATTTTCGATTTTAAGACTATCTGCCCAATAACCTATATTTAGTGTTAGTTGCATTTATAATTTGAACGGCTTTATTATTATTTTTTGCACCTCTTTTACTTGTTGACTAACCTCAGAAAATGAGATTGTGTTTTCTTCTTTTATTTTAGCGAAAAGTGTATTAAAATTATTTTCGTCTTGGTCATTTTTTAAATCCAAGATGTCCACACCCAAAATTGCTGTAGGGGTTACTTCTTCTCTCTTTTCCTTTCCAAAAAAAACATAAATATATTTGTTCTTTTTCTGTTTCATTTCCTCAATTGCTATACTAAATTCTTGCCACACGCCACCTTCAAACTTTTCAGCTTTTTCTTTAAATTTTCTTGACAAAACCACAATTACTTTATCACTATTTTGGATACCATCTATCATCATTTGATTAAAATTTACTGATGTTTCTTCTTGGCTCTTTTTTCTGTCCATTGAAGCATCAAAACCCTCATTACGAAGGAAATCGACAAAAGAAATTACTTTAGAGTTATGCTCCTCATCTTCCCATGCGTAAGAAACAAAAATTTTTCTCTGTTGGAGTTGCATTTTGCTGCTTTCAATGGGTTTCTCAACTGTATTTTGACTTTCTGATTTTTGTAATTTTTTGTTTAGTTTTTGAAAGGATTGGATTAAATCTTGTCTTACCTTAACTAAAATGTACTTTAAGGTAGGTACTGGAACCTTATGGTAAGCTCCCACTAAATGTAATTGTGGATTGTTTAAATGAAATGTTTCATTCAACATTTTTACCACTTGATTAGGTATAGGTTTTAATGCCGTTTTCCCTGTAATTCCGTCTAAAGATGCCTCGATAAAAGATATTCCATCTGGTATATGTAAAATATCAAGATTAAATCTTACTTTTTCAGAAAGGACGGAGAAGTCAATAGGGGATTCCTTATGAGTCAAATTACCGTATACATCTTGAATGTCTCCTACAATTTGTCCTGCAATTTTTCTATAATCAGGCAACCCATCTTCGACTTTATAACCATTGATTTCTTTGTCTATATAGCTTGACAACTCTTTCTCCTCATATTCATCTGATAAATCTTTTGCTTCTAATAAAAGTAGGCTAAGCTTATTGTCTGTTTCAAATAATTTCTTTAGAAAGTCTTCCATATTTTATACTGTAAGAACATTATTACATTGTTTTAAGTGATTTCAATTTGCAACTAACCTTCTAGACATAGTAACCAAAGTTGTTATATCCGAACTATATTTATTTTTTAACCGACAATAAACATATACAAATGGTTATTGATCAGTTATTGTTTCCAAAGCGATGAACATACTTTCTTTTACAATAAAATCCTACATAATCGACTGAAAATCAATGAAAAATACCCAAGGTTGGGTATATAAAATGAGGATAAATCGTAAAAAATTGAAAAAGATGCGGTGGTTTTAGAAAAAAGATGCTGTGCTTTTGGGTATGAGGAAAATTGAGTTGAGGAGTTCTAATTTTAAGATTCCTTCGTGCCTTGGAATGAAGGTATGTTTTAAAAAGATTCCTTCGTGCCTCGGAATAACCAATTATCTTATTACAAATCCTTTTGTTCCTCGGAATGACCAGTACCAGTATTTATATACTATTCTCAACTGCAAATACCTCAATGCAACGGTGTTTGAGCTTATTGTTGAACCAATCCAAAGTAGAAGCTGAGTATGCCTAGCGTATTAAAAAAGCCATGTACCATAATCGTAAACCACAGATCGTAATTGCGCTTATAGAAAATGATCGATAAGAGCGCCCCTGTAGATGCGGCAACAAGTTGTCCGGTGATTCCTTGCTGCATGTGCATGTAACCGAAGAAGCCGCAGATAATTAGAATATTGATGGCGATGCTTATTTTGCTGTCACCGAAGAACTTAACGAATTGTCGCATCAAAAAGCCTCGGAAAATGATTTCTTCTCCAAATGCTGCAGTAGCCCAAACCACTCCCAGCCAGATTAAGGTAGTGGGAAGATCTCCCTCTAAATCAGCCAATTGCGACAAATCAATAGGAATGCCAGTCAGCATCTCAATTGTAGGAACAAGTGCCGCGACATAAAAAACGAAAAGCCCAAAAGCAGTTAATGGAGCTAGTACCAATAGGTTTTTCGCGGTGAAGTTTTTACGATACATTCCAATTGCTGCAAAAGGTTTTCCCTTGTATTCGAAATAATTAGCTACAATAATTACTAAAGAGAGAATGATGTTCTCGAAAATTGTTCTGGTAACAGGGCCAAAGTACATGAAAAGGATAATAGCCAGCGTAACTACGGGAAATACGATTTGTCTGAGTGTGAATTTTTTCATCTTTCTGTTTTTTTAAATTGATATGGGTGCAATATCAATGCTTATTGGCAGGCTAGAAAGATGTTTTAGCTGGACTATCGTCAAGGCTGGTTGAATTGTAATGGCCGGGTTAGCCGTTCATCCAATTCTTGAAGTCGCTGGTTTTGGGTCGGCTTACAATGAATTCCTGATCTCTTGGGTTGCTCACAGAAAGGATCACACGGTGGTTGAAATAAGGCTCTATTTTTAAAACAGAAGATTTCGCCACAACCTGAGCTCGATTGATTTTAAAGAATTTGGTCTGATCTAATGAACCGAATAGCTCATCAATGGTTTCCTCGATGATAAAGCGTTTGTCTCTTGTGACGCCAAAAGTGATGCTATCCTCAGAATAACAATAGAGTATCTCCGATATTTTGAGTTGTACAAATCCGTTTCCTGATTTCACTAATATCCCCTCTCTTACAGCAGGTACTTGTAAATCACTAAGCAGTTGCTTTAAAGTAGCAGTATCTAATGTAGAAGAATTATTGGATTGAAGGAATTTGTCAAGTGCTCCTTTCAAATCTGTCTTTTGTATGGGCTTAAGTAAATAGTCAACACTGTTCACTTTGAAAGCCTGAATAGCGTATTGGTCAAAGGCCGTTGTAAAGATAATGGGAGCCTTTACAGTTGTTTTCTGGAAAATTTCAAAGCTTAACCCATCGGCCAGTTGAATGTCCATGAATACGAGATCGGGGGCTTCGTTTTGCTGAAACCACAGCACCGCATCTTCCACTGTATCGATGATTCCCAGCAATTCGAAGGTAAAGTCACAGGCTTTTAACATGGATTGTAATTGGCTCACTGCCCGGATTTCGTCTTCAATGATTAATATTTGCATCGTCATTCTTTAAGTGTGCTTTCATTCAACAAGGGGAGCGAAACTAAAAAGTAGTTGCCATCATTCTTTACTTCAATTGATCTGTCTGAAATAAGCGTATACCGTTTTTCAATATTTTTTAACCCCATTTTGGTAGAAGGTAGTTGTGTGGACTTTTTTTGAATTTTATTAGATACTACAATATAATCATCAGCAATGTCAACGTCAATCACCAGAGGTTTGGCCCTGGAAATCACATTGTGTTTAATTGCATTTTCTAAAAGCAATTGGAGGCTCATCGGTGCAATCATCTTATCTTCCAGCGTTGGGGGAATGTTCCAATTCAATTTTAGGTTCTCGCCAAATCGTTCAGATTGTATGTGAATATAGGCCTTCGCAAACTTAAGCTCGGCTTTCAATGAAATCAGATGGCTATTACCTGATTCCAGCAAAAAGCGATAGATATCCGATAGTTTGTCTACAAATTGCCTGGCATCTTCTTTCGGGCTTTGGTCTATGATATCGCGCAGTGTGTTCAAGGTATTGAAAAAAAAGTGAGGTTGCACCTGATTACGAAGTGTGTCCAACTCGGCTTGAATGATCGCTTGCTTTGCCTGTTCTTCTTCTCTGACTGATTTTTTGAGTAAAACGAAGAAGTAAATGGCTTCATAAATGGCCATGACCATCATAGTGAGAAAAACGATGACTACCAATGTTCTGGTTCTTTCTTGAAAATTACCACTCTGAACATTACCGCCAATATTCTCCGCAACCGAGGAAATTAGGCTAACGCCTAGAAAATCAACTAGGATCACAGTGATTGTGATGCAGAAAAAAAGGAAGAGAATACGCTTAGCGCTATCCTTTAAGCCCGGATACGCTTTTCTTAACTGTATTAAGATCAACCTATTGATCAACCAATCGCATCCGGAAAAAAATAAAGAAACGATAAAGGTTAAGACGAATTCAACAGTGGTGAGATTTACATTGGCTGCATTAAAGATAAAGCCGGTTGATAAGCCCAATAGCAAAATCCCGATAATAGTAAACCACTTATCATCAAACCCCAGGTATTTTACTCGTTTTTCTTTATTTGTGATCATTGAAATTTCAATTACTCATAGTGTAGGCGTAAAGGTTAATCTTATAGCCAATTTATGAAAGAATTTTGAGTTGAACCATCGTTAAATGGGTTTGAATTATAAAATGTAGATTTTGTGTAGTTGCTTGTCAATGCTTATCTCACGGTTACTATATTAAATGTATTAAATTAGCTTCTTCCCAAATCAAATCATACCTACTCATCTAAAAATAAAGAAATACACCTAACAGTAGGTGGTGTTTTGGGGACGGAGTTCTGGTGAAAAGATTCCTTCGTGCCTCGGAATAAACAATATTTTTTTTCAGCAGAGAGCTTCATACAACAACAATTGTTAAAAGTAACCTTCCAATGGTGGGCATTATTTACCTTAAAAGCAATTACAGCTATCTTAAATACAAAGTTAGATTAGAGCGTCCCCGCGCTTTACATGCGGGGCAGGCTATTCCCTTGCAGAAGGGAATCTGTTGATTTAAACCGCAGGTTTAAATATCTTTCTTCTAATAAATTAGATAACAATGCTTTGCATCGTTCAAAAGATTCCTGATATTTTACTCGTGCCTCGTAAAATTCTGGCCTGCCTGCCCTTTGGCCGGAATGACGTGTCTGCGGAGAATTCTGGTCCGCCCGCTCTTTGGCTGGACAGGGGTGAGTTGAACCGAGAAAGTTTCTAATCGGAAGATTCCTTCGTGCCTAGGAATGACGGTGTGTTTTGAGAGATTTCTATGTGCCTCCCGGCATGTAAGTGCTTTGCAGCGGTTGGCTTCATATAGCGGCAATGATATTGAGGGTAAGCTTCAATGATTATCTACTACCTTCACTCTTTCTTAGAAAAACAATCATATGCATCCGCATGCAAATGCAATTTATATTGCAGAACACCTTCTTAATTTCTCTATGCCACTCTTTTTTAAAGGGTTTCAATTTTAGAAATATTAATAAAAGTAAGGTATTTTAATCCTCATCTATTACTTTTAATGCTCTATTATTTACATTTCAACGGTCAAAATATACATGAGATAACTAATGAAAAGACAATTAAAGTCATTTTTCCTCTTACACAAAATATTATTAATTGGCCCATACATTACTGACTCAAATACTGACATCTTTTTATAAGCAAAAGACCAATTTCTAAAAAATAAAACCAAATTTATGAAACTACCCAACAAAAAATCACTGATTCTATGCATTTATTGCTTTTTAATCCTTTTCAATGGTGTCGCTCAAGATGTTGAAAAAATTGAATTAAATGAAGAAGGACGCTTGTTAGCTACTTTACCCATGGGAAAAGGTATTGCTTTTGTAATAAATCATAAAAATGAAATTAAAGTAATTAATTATAGTGATAACTTCAGCAAAGAATGGAGTGCAAAAATAGAACAGGAATATAAGGATTTCACACAACCTGTTATAGAAACCATCACCTCTCCATCCGGAAATTATCTTTATACTGTGCAGATCGCTTCTAATGGCTACCATAACAAAACTCATTATATTTCTAAAATAGATTCTGAAGGAAAGTTAACTCAATATGAAATTGAAGGAAGGGATGAATTCGGTAAAGAACTGCAAACAATTTTCTGTAATGATAATAATTTCTATTATTTGGCTACAGATAATGGCAATCAGAACCATGACAAGAAAAAAAGGGACGAAAAACTAATACTGAATACTTTTAATAAGGATAATTTTTCACATTCCAGAAAGCTATTAGATTTACCCGCTGTGGAAGGCGAGAAAGAGATTTTTTGGGAATTTATTGGTCTTAATGATTCGGAATTTTTTCTTGCTTCTAAGAAAGTGGATGAAGAGAAAAATATTTCTGAAGTAAATGTTATTTCATTTGATGCCAAAGGAAACAAGAAAGAAAACTTCACCCTAAATGTTAAACTAGATAATGCATTTATCAGACCAACACGTTTAGATAAAATCCATGCGCGAATCTTTTCAGACCAAGCCAACCTTGATTATACAGTAAACAACCAATCAAGAGCTATTTATCCAACCTATGGAGGTTTCACGGGAATTTATTTTGAAGGGAATCACATTTATCTGTATGGATTAATGGGACCGGGAAAATTCAAGAAAATAGCTGCCAAATATGAAGGGGCTTATGTAATTAAATACGATCTTAAAGGGAATCAGATTTGGAAAAAGGAGCTTACTGACAATGCTGAAATGGTTGAAAATAAACATTTCAATGTGCATGCTACACCTGGTTTAAGAGGGCTCTCTTTTATTGTACTACCTGATGGCACAGTAAATGTGGCGGTAAATGTGGCGGGAAGAATGTCTGCTTCTTACTATAGATTCATTATTAGCCCTGATGGGTCAAATTCGAAAGTGCAAAATGTAGATAACATCAGAAAGAATTCAGAATTTGCACTTGTATCGCATTACGATGATCATAAAAATTATGGAAAGCAATTTGTCAAAACCACTGATGTTGGAGATGAAAGAGGCACTGTTTTCGGAAATATGTTCTATAACGACTTAGAGGTTTTGTATGAATTGAACATAAGGGACAAAGAAATACAAAGCATTTATCTTTTGAAGAAATAAAAAATTGAGCCTCTGATTTACTTAATTAGGGGCTTTTCTTTTATACCACATCAGTTTACTGATTTAAAGTATTCACCCTCCAAAATAAAATTTAGTACAAGTTTAACAGGAAGGCAGTGGTTTTGAGGAAAACATGCTGTCCTTTTTGAAAAATGTAGGCTACTCATGGAAAATGAAATTGAACTCAAAAACTAGATATACTGACCTTAATAAGTGTTTCTTAAACTTTAAAACTAAGTATAAAACCTCAAAAAAGAGAAGTTTTACTAAATACTGAGGTTTCAATTACACTTTAACGTATTTTAAACAAAATTTTATTCTTTATCTTTTTGCTACTATATAACAAGACTTGATTTCCTTCAATGGAAAACTATTCTATGTCATAAAACACCCCTATAATCCCCTCAAGGGGATAGCCTCACAGATGTAAGTAAGCAGAAAACTAATCAGCTTTAGCTCTATTTTCTAATATAGCAAAAGTCCTGCTATCTCATTTGAAGTTCAGTTCCAATAACTGCGATGACTTGATCAAAAAGATGCCAGCCAGAGGCTGGCTCCTACGCTACAATACAACGCGCTCCCCGCCTTTTTGTCGACCAGCCCGCTCGGTTTTAACAAACATTATTTGGTTATCGAACAGTGTAGTATTTATCATGAGCACCCAATGTAACGTGGTTTTGGAGAAAAGATGTTGTGCTTTTGGCAATGGAATGAATTTAGGTGAGAAGTTCTAACCTTAGGATTCCTTCGTGCCTCGGAATGACGATGCGTTTTGAAAAGATTCCTACCAATTAAACCGCAGGTTGAAATACGATTAATCTGATCGCACAGGTAACAATGCTTTGCCTCGTTCGAAAGATTCCTGATATTTTACTCGTGCCTTGTAAAATTCTGGCCTGCCAGCCCTTTGGTTGGGCTGGGTTGAGTTGAATCGCGAACGTTGCTAATAAAAAGATTCCTTCGTGCCTCGGAATGACGTACCTAATTAAAAATGACCTGGCTTAACTCCTCACACCAAAGCTGTCGTTTCCTATTAAAACTGGCTGGTTCAACCTGCCTTTAGAGTCTCTGTTTTCCAGGTTTAATACACCTCTTGGGCAAACGGAAGAACATACACCACAACCTACGCAGGATGCCCGCACAATATTTTGTCCGCGTTGTGCATACCAGCGCACGTCAATACCCATTTCACAATAAGTGGAACAATTGCCACAGGAAATACACTGCCCGCCATTGGTGGTTATTCTGAATTTGGATTTAAAGCGTTGGATAATGCCAATATAGGCAGCCAAAGGACAGCCAAAACGGCACCATACCCTGTTGCCCATCAGCGGATAAAAGCCTGTACCAATTACTCCGGCAAATACCGAACCGATGGTAAAACCGTAAACAGACCTTAAAGAAGCAGTATTGACTCCTGCCAGTGTCTGGGAGTCGGAAAAATAGGAGTATAATACGCCTATCGTCATTACCACAGCAAAAACCAATACTCCATGCACGCTAAATCGCTCAAATTTCCAGGCACTTAATGATTTATCAGAGAGCTGACGGTAAGGATCTCCCAAAGTTTCCGCCAGTCCTCCACAGCCGCATACCCAGCTGCAATACCATCTTTTTCCATACAAATAGGTAAATAGAGGCACTCCAATAGCAAATAGTGCTATCCCCCAACCCAACATAAAAATGCCAAAAGTACCTGCCTGTAGCTTCTCGTTTATTTTGTAATCAAAAAAGAAGCTGTAGTCCAGCGGCCACATATTTTTCAAATCCATATACGGCTGGTTCAGGCGCACCAGTATTTCCGGTATAATGAAGGCAAAGGAGAGCTGAAAAAACATCACTGAAACAGTTCTGGCCATTTGGTATGGGCTGTGCCTGTATTTAATCAGCATCCTGATTCCCATTACCAATATCGCTATGGTATACAAAAACCCATATAAAAACCATCTGCTGGCCGGGAAGCCACTAAGCAATTTACTCACCGGGTCAACCATCACTATCCATGTAGTCATATACTCCGGATACCAGTAAAGTACCACATAAAATAAAATAAGGAAAGTGCCCAGAAAAATACCCAACCAACCTCTACTGGTCAAGGCGTTATGAAAGATATGGTTGTTCTTAATTCCTGAGTGGGTAGTTTTCAGGCGAGGCAGCATATATATTAAGGCACCTGAAATTGGAATAATAATGGCTAAAAGCAACCATAACCACGGATTTTTGGCCACATGACCTGTATTGGACGCTTTGGTGATACTGGCTGTAAGGTCACCAACCTTGTAGCTGTCATAGCCTCTTGTTCTTGCAATGGCAGCATTTATTTGGGTAATGGATTGTTCCAGCTGGGCTGTCAGCGCTTCGGATGATTCGTAGGATTTATCTTCCATCCATCCGGTATAGCTTAAAAGCTGTTCTTTCCTCCAGTTAGCCACTTCTTCATCTTCAGAAAAGTAACTTTCTACCAATTGCTTTTTATACACATTGTCAGAGGCTTTGCCGGCAATTTCGGATGCTACTTTTGCATCAATACTATATACTTGTACAATAGAGTCGTTAATAGCAGAAAAAACAGCTTTCAGGTCGCTTACAAAAGTAAACTGGCTGGAATACGTTTTACCAAGCATCTGCTGAAATTGCGGAGACATATTGGTAAACTTTTCTTCCCCCAGCTCCTTCTTAAGTACCTCCCCGCTTACTTCGTATTTGCCAATAAAAAACATACTGATAAATAAGCCGAAGCCGATGATAAATATCAGTAACCCTGCTTTATGTATTATTTTGAGTGAGTTCATTGCTCTATTTTAATTTCTTTTAATCAATTCGATTATACTTTCCATTCATTCAGCGTGAGAAAATACCCAATAATTTACGGGGTTTGATAGCCTCCTCCGGATATCGCTCATTATACATTTGAATGAGTTCTGCTTCATGCTTTTTAAAAAATTCAGGGTCGAAGTTGGCAGCTTTTAAATGGGTAAACACTTTTTTCATAGGCCATTTATCCCTGATCATTTTATCGCATACTTCATGTCTGTACCGCACTCCCATCAGGTTTACTCCTTTGAGGGTTTTATTCTCTTTATGAAAAACCAGTCGGATAGATTTTTCACCACTTTTATGCTCCCAATAGAAATGCTCTTCCGTATTTTCATCAGGTTTATTGGCTACTTGTCCGTAGGTTTGGTATTCAATATCTATAAACTTGGCCGAATTGAACCAAATACCCGGCTGATAGGCTGTTTTGTTTCCACAGATCGTTTGTGCAACAGTTTCGCCATGCATTCTGCCTGTATACCATACCTGCTCAATGTTTTTGCGATCTGCTGCCGGGGCTTCCAAAAATTCGGCACAGTCACCGATGGCATACACCTCCGGCTGGTTGGTTTCAAAGTACTCATTCACTTTTATGCCTCTTCCTAATTCCAAATCTGTATTTTTCAGAAAACCTGTATTGGGGGAAACACCTACAGTTAAACCAACAAACTGACAATCAATTATTGCGCCTCCTTTTAACTTAACAGCTCCTGCCCTGCCGTTTCCATCATCAATTATCTCTTCAATTTCAGACTCCAGCTGCAGCTTAATTCCATTTTTTTTGATCTGTCTATTCACCATTGCTGATTCTTCAGGAGGTAAAACGTTGCTCCAGAAGCTGCTCTCCCTTACCAGCATAGTCACTTCTATATGGCGAGAGTGAAACATTTCTGCCATTTCAATACCTATTAAACCACCTCCCACTATTACTGCATGCCTGGTTCCGGGGGTATATTCCTCCATTGTTTCTAGGTCCTGAAAGCTGTACAAGCCCTGCACAGCTTTTAACTCCTGACCGGGCCAGCCAAACTTGTTGGGCTTTGAGCCTACCGCCAGAATTAAAACATCATAATGCATTGATTCGCTTTTGCTCAACTTTAATTGCTTCTGAGCGAAGTCAATCTCCTCCACATAATCCCTCAAAAGGTTAATTTTGTTTTTCTCCCAGAAAAAATCCTCATAAGGTTTGGTGTGTTGGTATTTCATATGCCCCATGTAGATGTACATGAGGGCTGTGCGCGAAAAGAAATGATCGGTTTCAGCTGAAATGAGTGTAATGGCATCATCGCTGTGCTTCCTGATATGCCTTGCAGCTGTTACACCTGCAATGCCATTACCGATAATTACTATTTTCCTCATAAAATTTATTTTCTAGGCTGAATACAATATTATATCATTTAAAATAGCCCTATTGTCCAGCCCAAGACAATTAAGCTCAATCTGATAAAGCCATATTTACGTAATTATTTCCATCAATATAAACAAATATGCTCATGAAACATATCCTATTTATTTTACTGATTACAACATTACAGTTCCATAACACGCTTCTGCAGGCACAAAGCACCTCTACTTTCAATCAACAGGCCGATCAGTTCTTCCGGAAGAATGTGATGAAAGGCAAAGTAAATTATAAAAGCCTGAAGGACAATTTCAGTGAGGTAGATAAATTATATTCTTCGCTACAATCAATTGATTTATCCAAATCAACAGAAGCACAGGTAAAAGCTTTCTACATTAATGCTTATAATCTTATTGTCATCCATCAGATAGCCAAATACTACCCGCTAAAATCCGCACTGGACAGAAACGGCTTTTTTGATAAAGTGAAACATGATGTTGCAGGAGAAAGCCTCACTTTAGATCAGATTGAGAAGGGTAAAGTAATCCTTAAGTTCAGGGATCCCCGCGTACATTTTGCCTTTTCTTGTGCTGCAACAGGATGCCCGGAGTTAGCCAATTTTGCTTTTAATCCTGAGAATTTGGAGGAACAATTAGTGAGCAGAACCACCAGGGCGGTCAACAATCCGGAGTTTATCAAAGTAGATAATCAAACAAAAAAGGTAAATGTTTCAATGATTTTCAAGTGGTATGAAAAGGAATTTTTAGAAGGGAATGCTACAGTACTAGCCTATATTAACAAGTACAGAACGCAAAAAATCCCGGGTGATTACAGCATTCAATTTTATGACTATGACTGGTCATTAAATTCTCTTTAATTTTAATAGTAAATAGTGGTTTGGTTTTAAAGTCACCGCAGCAATGTGGTGACTTTTTTTTGATGCTTCTGAAAGTAGATTTTGTGCACAGTTCACTAACTTTTAAGCGTAGGCACGTTTTTAATGATAATGGCAAGAGTCATTTTTTCTATGTAGCACTATAAAACCTTATCAATGAAACTCAATTCATTCCAACAAAAATTAAACAAAGAAAATCCATACGATTTCTCCAATTTAAAAGCTGTGTTTCTCAATTGTACACTTAAAAAATCACCTGATGTATCCAACACGGAAGGCTTGATGAAGATGAGTGAAACCATCATGAAAGAAAATGGCGTGCAAACGGAAATGATCAGGGCGGTAGACCACAAAATTGCTTTTGGTGTGTATCCGGATATGAGGGATAAAGGCTGGCCGGATGATGAGTGGCCGGATATTCAAAAGAAAATTCTTGATGCTGATATTTTAGTCATTGGTTCGCCCATATGGTTAGGTGAAAAATCGGCCGTAGCTTCAATGGTTATTGAAAGATTATATGGTAGCTCAGGCCAGACCAATGAAAAAGGTCAGTTCATTTATTACGGCCGTGTAGGCGGATGTATTATTACTGGAAATGAAGATGGCATAAAGCACTGTTCCATGAATTTACTTTACTCCTTACAACACCTGGGCTACACCATCCCCCCTAATGCAGATGCCGGCTGGGTGGGAGAAGCCGGACCGGGCCCATCCTACCTTGATGAAGAATCAGGCGGGCCGGAAAACAATTTCACTACAAGGAACACTACTTTTATGACCTGGAACCTGATGCATTTTGCTAAAACATTGAAAGATAATAAAGGTGTACCAGGCTATGGAAACAACAGCAAGGAATGGTCGGAAAAGGGAGATAAAGATAATCCTAATCCTGAGTATAGGAATTAGATACTGGAATGAAGAGCTTAGATGCTAGAGCATAGAGTCTAGATTCTAGAGTCTAGAGCATAGATTCCAGATTCTAGAGTCTAGAACTTAGAGGTTAGAGTCTGGATTCCAAATTCTAAGCTCCGAGATGATGAGTCTTAATCAACAGAAATTACCAACCCTTTACGTAACCTCATAAAAAAAGCCTCAAATCGTAATGATTTGAGGCTTTTAGCTTTAATTCTAATCCAGAATTGAAATTTACAAAGTTTTGTTTCCTTCGTGAACTCCTTCTGCAAATTCTTCCACCATTTTTCTGTTAAATGCATCTAAATCATCAGGAGAGCGGCTGGTAGTTAATCCCTGATCTACCACCACTTCTTTATCCTCCCAGGAAACACCTGCATTTTCTAAATCTGTTCTTATACTTGGGAAAGAAGTCATCACTCTTCCGTTTAAAGCACCTGTTTCAATAAGTACTTGCGGTCCGTGGCAAATTGCAGCAATGGGCTTTCCTTCATCAAAAAAATGCTTGATGAAATCAATTGCTTCCTGCTTTCTGCGTAACTTATCAGGGTTAATAACGCCTCCAGGCAACATTAATGCATCATAATCTGAAGCGTTGACTTCCTCTAACAATTTGTCAGCATCTAAATTCAAATTCCATTCTCCTCCATTCCAGCTTCTTAATTTCTTCGAAGGTGAAATAACATGTACTGTAGCTCCTTCTTTTTCAAGTCTGTCTTTAGGACTCAATAATTCTGATTCCTCAAAACCTGTTTCTGTTAAAATAGCTACTTTTCTATTTTCTAATCTTCCCATAATATTATAATTTTTTATAGTTCTAAATTAATTTAAGTGAGTTATTAAAGTACTTTACTCATACTTTCCAACTCTGCCTCAGCAGTTTTAATTGCTCCCAATTGGTCAGAAAGGGTTCTTTTATGTTCTACCTGAAGAGAAGAATTATCAATAATCTCCTCGTAATCTTTAATTGCAGATTTTTCTCCTCTGATAGCTTCATTTACAATTGCTTCGTAATCCTCACCTGTTAACCAATCTTTCAGGTCTATCCAGGCTCTGTGAGCATCACCTAAAGCACTTGAACCTTTGTCAGGCTTAGCGCCATATTCCTGCAAAATCTCCTTTATTTCATGGCCAAATTGGTAGCGCTCTTTATAGCTTTGCCGAAAAAATTCTTTCAAGTCATTTCTATCTGTTTTTTCGGCAATCTGCTGATAGCCTTTTTCAGCATCGTAATTTCTCGTTAATAATTTATTCAGTGAATCAATATTTTCTTGTTGGTTCATAATTTTTGGTTTTTAAGGTTAAAAAATCAGCCTTTCCTTAAGGCTTCTATAAGTTCTTTTTTAGTCATTTTGCTTCTGCCTTCAATGCCAACTTCTTTGGCTTTCTGATAAAGATCTTCTTTACTTCTCTTCTCATACTTCTCACCACCGGTGTCCATATCTTTGTTTTTGGTGTTAGCGATTCTGGCAGCTTTCTGCTTGCTCATTCCCTGATCTCGAAGGGCTTCATACTGCTCTTCATTCTTTATTTGAGGGATGTCTTTATTCGGCATAATGTTTAAATTTTACATTAAAAAAATTACAGACTTTATAATCTGTAACGCATTAAAAAATAACGACTTACTTAATCTTACGCACTATTATTTTAAATGATGCGATTATGTGCAATCATTATTTAACACTTCTAGGATTAATTCTTAAAAGAGAATTAAAGCATTAAAAAATGCAAAATACCAGGCTGTTTTGATGATGGTTCATAAGAATGGCCTGCTCACTCAAGGTTATCCATCTGCACTGTCGAGTCACTATTATATCTTATACAATTTTGGTTTTATACCTGATAAGAAAGAAAATTTCCTCATTTTTGTGCTCCAATTTTTAAAGTATGATCAGAGGAGCCATTTTAGTTTTATTAGGAGCCTGCAGTTTTGGAGTGCTTACCACCTTAGTTAAAATTTCTTATCAGCAAGGCTTTACCCTTGGGGAAGTAACAGGTGTGCAGGTTTTTTTCGGCATGCTAATTCTGTGGCTTATTTTATCCGGCAGAATGCTCTTTCAAAAAATTAAAGTACACTTTAGCTGGCAAAATAGCTGGAGGGTATTGCTAACAGGCATCAGCACCGGGCTTGTGAGCGTATGCTACTACAAATCCATACAGGAACTGCCTGCATCTATTGCCATACTACTATTAATGCAGTTTACCTGGATCAGCATGATCATAGAGATAATTGTTCATAGAAAATATCCTAAGCCTATGCAATGGGTTTCTGTTTTGTTTATTTTATTTGGCACTTACCTGGCTGGAAATGTTTATTCATTTGAAAATATTCCCTGGAGCCTGGAAGGCTTAGGATTCGGCTTATTAGCGGCTTTCTTCTATGCTATATTTATCTGGGCCAATGGCAGAGTGGGAAATAAACTTTTTCCTGTACAAAAAAGTGCTCTGATGATTACTGGATCCTGCTTTTTCATCTTCATTCTTTTCCCTCCTGAATTTTTATGGAATGGAAGCCTTGTGAATGGCTTAACACAATGGGGCTTAGTTTTTGCACTTTTCGGAACAGTCATTCCTCCTTTGTTCTTTGCTTATGGCATTCCGCAGACCGGAGTGAGTTTAAGTGCTATTTTAAGCTCTGCCGAACTACCTGTGGCAGTATTCTTTTCCAGCTGGTTATTGGAGGAAGTTGTAACTCCTCTTCAATGGATTGGGGTAGCAATTATATTACTGGCGATAGTAATAGCTAAACTGAAAAAGCGGAAGAAAGAAGCGGTGTAACATCATCATTAATTGATGATGAAATCGGCAAAACCAGTCAAATCATTTACCTTAATTTCAGGGTCATCAGCAAGCGGGTAAGTGCTTTTACCCTTTCTTGCTATAAATGCTGTTTGCAGGCCTGCAGATTTGGCACCGGCTATATCCCAGCCATGTGCTGCCACAAGCATTGCATTTTTTGCTTTTACTTTCATTGTATCAAGCACATAATTATAAGCTTTGTATGAGGGTTTAAAAGCTTTCACCTCCTCCACACTGAATACTTTATCAAAATAGCACTCTAACCCTGCAAATTCCATTTGCTGCTTTGCTACTTTAAGCGCGCCATTGGTGAGAGCTACCAAGGTAAAGCCTGCTTCCTTCAACTTTTTTACTGCCTCTTCTACCTCCGGATGCGGAGTTAAACAAGCCATTGTTTTAAGAATAGATGAAAGCTCTTCCTGATTGATTTTTTTATTTAAGCTGTAAGCTGTCATTTTTAAGGTCGCCTCAGCTATTTCCCCAAAATGGTGATAGCGGTTGGTGATGGTATCTACCATGGCGTAATTCAATAATTGCGGAAACCAAATATTGAAAGCATATTCATTTTGAAGGACTGTGTTGATCTCCTCTTTCACATTCGACATGTCCAGCAGGGTTTCATTTACATCAAATATGAGTAGTTCAGGTTTTGAAAAAGCTTCCATAAAAATATAGTTGATAGATTTTAAAGACCCCGGAACTATTAAAAAAGGCCAACCCTTAATGAAATAGGTTGGCCTCAGATATAATAGTATATTATGATTTATTTTATTGGACGGCAGATAGCGCATTCAGGTTGCCATAACCGAAACTTGAATTTCTATTAGGATAAAAATCTGCTGATTGCTTGAGTTTATTCAGTACCTGATCGCGTGTCCAGCCGGGGTTTTTAGACCAAACGAGTGCTGCAATACCTGCTGCAGTAGCAGTTGCCACTGAAGAACCTCCTACTGTTGAAGGTTGTGCACCGCTCATAGGCAACGAGAGTGGATGAGCATTAGAACCTGCTTTTTCCATCACCACGGTAAAATCTACCTTATCTCCCGAGTGGCAAATATCGCAACGTACATACTGACCTTCCTTTACTCCGGTAATAGCCACTGTCTCACTCATTGTAGCCGGGAAAATAACACCAAACCAATTGGTAAAGCTGGTGGAAGTTCCTGCCGCTGAGAAAATAAGCTTTCCTCTTCCGTAAGCGTAGCGGATAGCATCAGCTACTTTTGAATTGGTAAAAACATCTCCTATAGACATACTGATGATTTTCACATCGCTTCTGTTACCTAAATAAACCAGGGCATCGGAAACACCTGTTTTTTCATTTCCTCCATTAATTATAACATCTCCTGTACCTCTAACACCTATTAAATTAGCATTGTAGGCAACTCCTACGGAGGAACCATTAGTACTTCTTGGTGCTGCAATTACACCCGCCATAGCAGTTCCATGTCCACACTTATCGTCAGGTCCGTCAATTTCTTTCCACCACCACATTCCTGTAGCATAAAATCCGTAACGTTCCACCGAACGATTAGCCGATAAACCTGAATTAAATTCATTGCCTAATTTAGTTTGATCAGGAGAAAGACCAGTATCAATTAAGCCCACAGTAATACCTTGTCCGGTACTGTAATTCCATGCCTGATCTATGCCCATATGAGGGTAATTCCAGGACATTTTTGCATTGGGTGAAATAGTGGTATAAGTATCAGGTGTAAGGTTGAAATCCGATTCATTGGAGCAACCTGAGTCGCTGTAGCGCTCACCGGCAGCATAGGTCTGAAAGTTCACTTCATAGCCTAAAGGTTCTACATAGCGCACGTTATCCAAAGATCTTAAACGGCTAATTACTTCCAGGTCACTTACTTTAATCTCCACAAAAGGCAACACTTCATGTGTAAAATTCGGTAGTTCAGAGACTGTTACTTCTTTATCATATTTGTATGATAAAACTTCTGTGGTTTCCATCAAAATTTCATCTTTGGAACGGACCCACTCTCTGTCTTTTACATTGATAGAGGTAATTCTTTCGTTAATATTTCCCTCTCCTGAAACGGTATAACCTATAGTAAGCAGGCTATCTGCATGCACTAATGCGCTCCAAAGCATTACATCATTTGCCTCAGACCAATTAAACTCATTGTTTTTTCTTAAGCTGTTAATGATAAACTCATCAATCTTTTCCTTGGGAATTACTTCAATAGTTTGTGGAGTTTCTACAAGCTCCTCTTTCAATTCCAGCTTTTCTTCATCTTTTGAACAAGACCATAGAAAAGTAATGGCTACTAAAGCGGTTAAAATTCTCTTCATTTTAGATAGGTTTTTGGTTATAAATTAATTTATGCTGTATGCAGAGTAAATTGTAAAATTTTATTCCAATTTGCAAACGATTGCAGAAATTAAATAGAGAAGAGAATTAAAATCTATTATAACATATTTTGAACCATAGGCTCTATTCGATTTAAAGCGGCAATTTTAGTAAAAATCGAATCCTTTAAGTTTTTGTGACACAATTAATAGAAATATAATGTATTATGTACCTTCAATGTATAGTGCAAAAAGAGCTCTCAGCAAATGTATATTTTTACCTGCCTGACTTTTCTACTTCATGTTCCTGGCCTTCGTATTTAAGAATATAGGTGCCTCGGGGTAACTTTCTAATGCTACATGAAACACCTTTCCCTTTTTGTAAAATACGGCCATTCTCATTCAGCAACTGATAACTCACTTCTTCTGTAAATTCTATCATCCAGTTATCAGTATCTACCACATGGCTAATCTCCCTTTTATCTGAAAAGAAATAAAAGCTATCGGAAACCTCCAGATCTCCCCCGGGCTTTAAATAGGAAATCCTGTAGGTATTGCCGCCTTTATTATGATCTATTTCCAGACTGTACTGGTTGATAAAGATTCCTCCTTTTGTTGCAACGGTATCTACTATTTCCCAACTCCCTTCGGATTCTCTTTCCACAAAGTACTTAGCTTCTCTGTCTTCTTTGCTGGTTACCCAAATTATACTTTCATCATTTATATAAAAGTTTACCCAGGAAAAGCTAAGGTCTTCCTGAATCACTTCAGGGTTGATTAGCTGTGGCTTGCAAACTCCACTATGAACGATCCTTATGACTACTCTTTCATCAAGTGCCAGGTTTTCCATCGACAATTCATAGGCTGAAATATTGGGGGAGTCTGTTACCTTTTTACCATTCAGGTAGATGGATTCAATGCAAAACTTCTTCTCACTTTCTATGTAAGGGTTCCTGATAAAAACATTTCTACCGTGGTAAAATCCTTTAAAATAGGTATCCTCACTTTCATCAATGGGTTTATCCCACAATAAAAGGCTGAGTATTGAAAAATATATTGAATAGATGTAGATCATTTATTATAGGCCTATTCATAGCGAAGGGCTTCAATAGGATCTAACTTGGAAGCTTTATGCGCAGGATAGTAACCCGAAATTAAACCCACCGCCACACAAATTATTAAGCCTACAATCATCCAAAGCCACGGCACAACAAAGCCGCCTTCGCTAATCAATGCTGAAATACCATTACCAATAAGTATGCCTAAAATTACGCCTGCCAACCCTCCTAACTGGCAAATAACAATCGCTTCCCACAGAAACTGCAATCTTATCTTGGCAGGAGAGGCTCCTATTGCTTTCCTGATACCAATTTCCCTGGTTCTTTCCGTTACTGAAACCATCATAATATTCATTAAACCGATGGAGGCGCCCAACAAAGTGATGGCACCGATAGAAAAACCTCCTATTCTCAAATAGCCTGCAATTTCCTCCATCCTATCAGCTAAAGATTCACTCTTTTCTATATTGAAAGAGTTTTCCTCTCCTACTCTATCGCCTCTTACGCCTCGCATTACTCCGGTTGCTTCACCAATGGCAGTTTGCAATAACAAAGGATCAGGAACTGAAACAGTTAAAGAGTAGCGCAACACCCTGTCCGCCACGATGGTTGACAAGCCGATAGGAATATAAATAGATTGGTCAGAGCCTCCTCCTCCCATCCCTCCTTTTTCTTCCAGCACTCCAATAATTTTAAACCTGCTACCTAAAAAGGAAATATTTTCATTGATGGGATTTACATTGTCAGGAAAAAGTTTCTTTACCACATTGGCTCCTATTACTGCAACATTATTATTATTCTGTATCTCAAGTGCTGTGAAGTTTCTCCCTTCAGCTATCTCATAAGCATTCTGCACAAAATAATTTTCATCGGTTGCATTTATATTAATAGTAGGGGTGGTAATTTCCGAACCATATTTTACTTCCCCGCTTCCCGTTATTCTTGAGAAAATGGAAACCGATCCAATATAATCATACTTATCTTTAAACTGTTGTGCCTCTTTATAACCTATGGGTTCATATTTTTTCTGCTGTACACCCTGGGAAGTACCTCCACGGCCATCAAGCCCTTTTGCCTCTATATCAAAATTATTCGCGCCCAAACTGGCAAAATTACTTCCTACAGAACTCTGGATTCCTTCAATAGCTGTTAAAATTCCTACCAAAGACATTATTCCTATTGCAATAATTAAAGCTGTTAAAATAGTTCGTAATCTATTGCCTTTTACGGAACGAATTCCTTCTCTAATGTTTTCTAAATAGTCCAAAGCTGAATTTTTTGTTAAATTTTAACAATTAATCGCTAATTTTCACGATATATTTTATAAAAATACGCATCATTATTTGATTGACAGTATTTTTATGATAGATTATTAAATAAATAGTAAGCGAAAGATACTTCAATAAAGAAAAATAAATCCATGTATAAAAAAATTTCTTTATCAATCATTGTGGCTGTTTTGGTTTGCTTTCAACTAAGAGCAAACTATATCCTGGTTCCAATGGATGAAAAACAGTCAAATCATTTAAAGGCTTATGGTATTGCCTATTGGGTTTTATCTAACGATGTTTCAATGGACTGGCTGCTAAATTACAGAGGTGGCAGCTTTTTAGTGCAAAGCAGGCAGTCAATAATTAATGAATTGATTATCAGAGGGGTGAGCTATGAAATTATTTCAGATGCGCAAACCAATGCCCTTTTAGATGATATTGCAAGCCCTTCTTCCAACAAAGATGCGATGCGGCTGGATAAAATACCTAAAATTGCTGTGTATTCACCAAAATCAAAACAGCCATGGGACGATGCTGTGACATTGGTGCTTACATACGCTGAAATCCCTTATGATGTGGTTTTTGATGACGAGGTGATGACAGGAAAATTATCGGATTATGATTGGCTCCACCTCCACCATGAGGATTTCACAGGACAATTCGGAAAGTTTCATGCCACCTATGCGAACCAACCCTGGTATGTGGAACAACAAAATGAATATAAAGCCTTAGCACAAAAATACGGTTTTAAGAAGGTAAGTCAGCTTAAATTGGCAGTAGTAAAGCAAATTCGTTCATTTGTTACTGAAGGAGGATTCCTCTTTGCTATGTGTTCAGCTACAGACACTTACGACATATCCCTTGCTGCAGATGGTGTTGATATAGTGGGAAGGGTGTATGATGGAGATCCGGCTGACCCTAATGCTCAATCACAACTGAATTACGAAAACACTTTTGCTTTTAAGGATTTCACCTTAAAAATGAATCCATTGGAATATGAATATTCAGACATTGATCAAAACCTGATCGACCGGCCTGGAATTAAAGAGGGAAATGATTTCTTTACCCTATTTGAGTTTTCAGCCAAATGGGATCCTATTCCTACAATGCTTACGCAAAACCATGAAAAATTAGTGAAAGGTTTTATGGGACAAACTACGGCCTACAAAAAGGAAATGGTTAAGTCAGATGTAGTTATTTTAGGGGAAAACCAAGCAGCAGATGAAGTGCGCTACATCCATGGAATTTATGGAAAAGGCTTTTGGACTTTTTATGGTGGCCATGATCCTGAAGATTATCAGCATTATGTGGGCGAACCGCCTACAGACTTAAATCTTCATCCTAATTCTCCGGGTTACCGCTTAATTCTTAACAATATTTTATTCCCGGCAGCAAAGAAGAAGAAGAAAAAGACCTGATTGCTCAGGCCTTTTTCTTTTAACATTAAATACCAGTTATTAAGAACTTGGCATTACTTCAACCTTTAAGTTATTATTGTTACCTGTTGGTGGCTCACTATAGCCTTTCACCACAATGGTGTAAACTCTTTGTGATAGAAAATCCACATTGGAAACTGTAGCCAATACTTCTTCTGATTCAGCATCCTGTACTTCAAAAGAGTAGTTCCCATTACCAACTTCCTGAAAATTGGTGATAGAACGATAGGCTAAATTTTGAGTCGCAATATTTCCTTTTGTGAACACCACCTTTACTTCCGGTGTGTCAGGAGAAGCATGAATAAGCCTGATTAAAGAATTCTCTGTATCATCGAATTTTATCTTATCTAAAGTTATTAAGGTTTCAACTTTGTTAGTATCAGCTATAATAAATAAAGAGTACAAGCTATCCTGAGCCATTTTTACAGTGGTATCAGCTACAGTATTCGATGCATTTGTTGGAGTAAACTTAAAATTATTCTCTTTAGCATACATTCTCACATAACCTGAGTAGTCTTCATACTCAAAAGGCCTGCTATTGATACGCCCATTATTAACCAATATGTTCAATGGAGAAGCATTTGGAGAAAGATGGTAAAGTGACATATAAGAAACAGGATCCTGACTGGGTGGAGTTACTTCGTCATCATTAATGCAGGATGCCAAAAAAGCCAGGGAAAAAATAGTGAAAATGCTTACTAAAAGCTTGGAGCATAATCTTTGGAAGATTACAAAAGTTGTTTTTTTCATAATTGTTAAAAGGTTAATTATAAGTTTGAAGAATTGATTTCTTTGATATCATTAAAACCTCCCTAAAGACACATCATATATTTAAATGGTTGGATAAAATCTACTTAGATAAAAAATTTTTATGGAGTAGCTATTGAGCAAAGGAAATATCAAATATCCGCGATAAAACGATTGAAATTTTTACCATCTTTCTAATGTATATCAGAGGGAAAACGCTAACATTTATTACGGCAATTCACTATTAATACATTTTAGTTCACTAAATTCTAAACCCTCCTATTCTTCTATTTAGACCCTTATGCTTCAAAATTGATGCATAATTGCATCAAATCTGATACTCCTTTGATTGTGCTTCGGATATATTTGCCCTGATACTTACCGATGAATAGTAGCTGAATTTTGTTTAGCAATCGATTGCGAAATTTTTAATTAATCGCACTGCTTTCTTGCAGCGATAACAAAGAACCTTCTCTTCAATTCATCAGGGTGTATTAAAAAAATCTAAACGATAATAGAAATGAAAAAAAAGTTACTCATCAAATTCAGGTCAAAGATTCGGGCTGCAAAGCTCTCCTTTCTTATGACTTTTCTCACATTAACAGCGTTAGCGCAAACAACTGTTACAGGAGTTGTATCAGATGAATCCGGCCCTATTCCCGGAGCTACCATTGTTTTAAAAGGCACTACAAATGGAGCGGTCTCAGATTTGGAGGGCAATTTTTCAATTGGAAATGTGCCAAAGGACGGAATTCTTGTTTTTAGTTTTGTAGGTTACAAAACGCAGGAAATAGCGGTAAATAACCAAACCAAAATAAATGTGCAACTAGAAGAGGACATCTCTTCTTTAAATGAAGTAGTGGTTATTGGCTATGGATCTATGAAGCGAACCGATGTAACGGGAGCAGTTGCCTCAATCTCCAATAAGTCCATTGAAGAATCCGTACCTACCACGGTAGATCAGGTGTTGCAAGGGCGTGCTGCAGGTGTTCAGATACAACAAAATAGCGGTGCACCTGGCGCCAGTTCCTCTATCAGGATTAGAGGTATTAGCTCTATTACAGGCTCTAACGAACCCATATTTGTAATTGATGGAGTAATTGTAGATGGAAACACCGGATTATCAGGCCAAAATGCTTTCGCCTCTATAAACCCGGCAGATATTGAATCCATTGATATCTTAAAGGATGCTTCAGCCACGGCTATTTATGGCTCAAGAGCTGCCAATGGTGTAATTTTAATTACTACTAAAAGAGGAAGGGCGGGAAAAACCTCCATCAGCTTAAATAGCTACGCAGGTTTCCAGGAGCTGCCTAAACAATTGGAACTTTTAAATCTGCAAGAATATGCTATTCACAAAAATACCAGGGCAGCAATCGGAGGAATCGTTCAGCAGGATCCTGAATTCATTCGCGCTGACTTATTGGGAGAAGGGACTGATTGGCAAGATGCAATGTTTCAGAGAGCCATCATGCAAAGCCATAACTTAACTGTTTCGGGTGGAAATGAAAACAGTACCTACTTAATGAATATAGGTTATTTAAACCAGGAAGGTATTGCACTTGGATCAGGGTTTGACAGGGTGAACTTAAGAGGAGTTTTCGATACCAGGGCCACTGATTTTTTAAAGGTAGGAATAACATTTGCATTTAATAATACAAATCAAACTACTACATTTTCCGATCAGGGGCTTATTCAAACAGCGTTAAGGCAAACTCCCAATGTGGCGATATACAATGTAGATGGTTCTTTTGCCGGTCCGGACAATGATGAATTTGCACCAAGTAACCCTGTAGGTTTAGCTTCAATTAACGAAAACTACAGTGAAAATACAGGTATCAGGGCTAATACCTATGCAGAACTTACATTTTTTGAAGGACTTAAACTAAGATCAGAATACTCAATTGATTATGGGTTATTCAATGGATACTCATTCTTACCTGCTTACTTTTTCAGTGAATTGGCTTTCCGGGAAACAACTTTAGGAACGCGAACTAAGAACTATAGTAATTATTATAACTTCAGAAATGTATTAACTTTTGATAAGACTCTCGGATCTCACAGTATAAATGCCATATTAGGACAGGAATTTCAGGATTCAAATTTCGAAACTTTATTTGGCTCAAGATCAGGCTACTTAAGCAATGGAGCCACAGATTTAAATGCCGGAGATGCTCAAACTG
Organism: Marivirga lumbricoides; assembly: GCF_014636295.1. Lineage (GTDB taxonomy): Bacteria > Bacteroidota > Bacteroidia > Cytophagales > Cyclobacteriaceae > Marivirga > Marivirga lumbricoides. Next base: position 421,428 of record NZ_BMEC01000001.1, read on the forward strand.
CAATAGCTAATAATTTAACCAGGAGAAATGCTATATCCTCCTATTTCACAAGGGCTCAATACTCTTATGATGATAAATACCTCTTAACTGCAACCCTGAGGTATGATGGCTCTTCAAAATTTTCTAAAGAAAATAGATGGGGCTGGTTTCCATCAGCTGCTCTTGCCTGGAGAATCTCTAATGAAAGTTTTTTGAAGGAAAACAGGTATATCAATAACCTAAAGCTTCGTATCGGCTATGGTGCAGTGGGTAATGAAGGAATTGAACCTTATCAGTTTACCTCTATATATTCTGCCTCCCCCACTCCTTTTGGTCCCGGGTTGCTGGCATCAAATACCGGAAACCCTGATTTAAAGTGGGAAACAACTTATTCATCCAATATCGGGGTAGACCTAAACATGTTTAATAATCGCTTAGAGTTTATCGCAGATGCTTACTACAAAAGAACTGATGATTTATTACTACTCGCACCATTCCCTGATTATTCAGGAACTGTAGGTGTAGGAGCAGCCACAGCACCATTTGTTAATATAGGCTCACTGGAAAACAAAGGTATTGAGTTAACCTTGAATACTTACAACATTGATAATGATGATTTTAGTTGGAAGTCAAACCTTGTTTTTACGCTTAACAGAAATGAAGTTCTATCATTAGCCACAGAAACAGGTATACTGGATGAAACTCTTCAAGAGGGGTCAGATATAACCATAGTTACAAGAACCGAAGCAGGAAGGCCGATTGCTCAATTTTATGGTTACAAAGTTATCGGACGTTTTGAAAATGCTACTGACTTTTATTATAGAAATGCTGAGGGAGCAGTAGTACCAAGAGCGCTGCCGGAAGGATCCTCCATTGGCGTTAATGATGTTTGGATCGGAGATTATATTTTTGATGATGTAAATAATGATGGCGTCATTGACGAACAAGATCGTACGTTTATTGGAAATCCACTGCCTGACTTTACCTTCGGTATTGGAAATACCTTCACCTACAAATCGTTTGATTTAAACATTCAGCTATCCGGATCATTTGGAAACGAACTAATAAATTATCAAAGACGATTCCTGGAAAACCCCAGGGCCAACTCCAATTTGCTTAAAACCGCTTTAGGTTATGCCGAGTTGGGATTAATTAACCCGGATGGACCTAATGACTACCGCAATGTTCAGATTATAGGAGGAGATCCTTATATGCCACGTATTGCAGCATCTAACCAATCGTCTGCTTCTAATTTTAGGTTTAGTAACAGGTTTCTGGAAGATGGATCTTTTCTTCGGGTTCAAAACATATCTTTTGGCTATAATCTGCCAAGAAATTTAATAGAAAGATATGGCATGCTGGGTGTAAAAGTATATGCCAATATCCAGAACGCATACATATTTACCAAATACTCCGGCTATGATCCGGAAGTAGGCGCCATCAATCAGAATGCACTTTTGACCGGACTGGATAATGGAAGATATCCAACCCCAAGGATAGTAACGCTTGGTTTAAATGTAAATTTCTAAATCTCAACAACATGACTACTTATAATAAATTAAATAAATTTCTACTAGTGATTTTAATTTTCACAGCTTTTAGTTGTGAAGACGCACTGGAACTAGCCCCTAAAGATCAGGTTGTTAAGGAAAATTTCTTTCAATCTGAGGCAGATTTTCAGGCTGCTACAGCACCTCTTTATAACAGGGTCTGGTTTTCCTTTAATGATAAATTTTACTTTGGCCTGGGGGATGGCCGTTCAAACAACCTGTATGCTCCTTTTTCAGATTATGTTTTCCCATTTAGTGATTTAACGGAAACAGGGTTAACAGGCCCACTGGTAGAAGCCTGGAGATCTTTTTATATAGTGATACAGCAATCCAACAATGTGATTTCCGCCATAGAAGAAAGCCCTGTAAATGAAGAAACAAAAAATCCATATATAGCGGAAGCACGCTTTATGCGAGGTACTGCCTATTGGTATTTAGCTTCACTTTGGGGTGATGCTATTATCACTACCAGTCAGGCAGAAATTTTAGCAAACCCAATAGTAAATAAGAGCCCGAGAACTGATGTGTATGAATTTGCTATCAGAGATATGGAATATGCTGCCAAATATCTCCCTGAAGTATCTGGTCAATCAGGAAGGGTAAATAAATACAGTGCCTTTGCGATGCTCTCCAGGTTCTATTTATCCTATTCAGGGCTGAGCGACAACCCAAATAGCGGCACTAGAGATGAAACATTGCTTGGAATGGCTAAAATGGCTGCGGAAAAAGTGATTAATGAAGGTCCTTATATGCTATTGGATGATTACGGAGACCTTTATAGAATAGAAAATAACAATAATGAGGAATCCATTTTTGCTTTACAGTGGGTACCTAATGGGGAATATGGTGTAAATAACCCTCATCAGGCATTTTTTGCTCTAGGCTCTGAAATTACCGGAGATGATGCTGCTTACGGATTTTTTACAAGGGCCTCTTATGAAGTTTTACTTCAGTACGAACCAAATGATTTAAGGAGAAGAGAAACCTGGATGGCAGATGGGGATTTCTATCCTGAAATTAACCAGGCCAATGGTGGTTATTTAGTAGAACACGAAAACACCTATGTAAATGTTAAAAAAGGTGTGGTAGGTTCCACCAGAGACAACCCGGCTATTTCCAGACAAAATTCAGCTTTAAATACTTACATGATGCGGCTGGCTGAAGTGTATTTAAATTATGCAGAAGCAACATTAGGCAATAATGAAAGCACCAGTGACGGAATGGCGCTTATGTATGTTAATGAGCTGAGGGAAAGAGCAGACCTGGGAGCTCTAAGCAGTCTTACGTTCGATGACATTTTTCAGGAAAGACGTATTGAGTTATGCATGGAAGGCCAGTTCTGGTACGATTTAGTAAGAAGAGCCTATTACGAACAGCAAGAGGTTTTGAACTTTATTGATGGCCAGAGCAGAGATAACATCATTCCTTTTACCTATGATGCTGAAACTAATTCAGTATCAATAGATGAAACAAGAGACCCTGAGAGTCGGGCAATTGGATCAATCGATGCCAGTATATTTATACTACCTTACCCGGAATCGGAAGTAGTTCAAAACCCCTTACTAAGAGAAGACCCGGTACCTTATGAGTTTACCGAAGAGCGAATAACTGATCTATTTGAATAATAGCTATTACGATTTAAAATAAAAATTAAGATGAAGGATAATATTTTATATAAGAATTATTGGAGCGTGAAGTCCATACTAGGGATTGTCTTCATTACTTTGGCTTTATTTGCCTGTTCCGAAGATGACTTCGAAGGAGCGCCCATTACTGTTAATGCGATATACTTGCAGGATGTGAATTCAGAGGTAGAGGACAGAGAAGTTACTTTTGTTCGCCTGGGACAACTAATTAGAATTGAAGGATCAGGATTTAGAGGGTTAAAAAGAGTGTTTATTAATGGTTATCAGACAGGTTTTAATCCTGCTTATTTATCTGATAACTCTTTTCTCATAAGAGTATCTCCTGATACGCCTACTATTGAAGCATCTGATGATGTAAGAAACAAAATTACTTTGGCCAATGATAGTTATGAAACTACCATTGACTTTGAAATAAGGTCATCAGCTCCCTCAATTTCCAGTATTTCACATACAATGCCTAATCCCGGAGAGCTTATCACTGTGTATGGCAGCGGATTGATTGAGGTGACAAAAGTAATTTTCCCGGGAGAGGTAGAAGTTACCGAAGGCATAACCTTTGATGAAGAAGATGGTGAGTTTTTTACTGTAACCATGCCGGAAGGCGTGGCCGAAACCGGGGGGTCTATTTTAATAGAAACTGCCAACGGAGATGCCGCTTCTCCTGCTTATTTCAATTTCAAACAAGGTGTTATCCTCAACTTTGATGGAATGGGAGAAATGGCACAGTTTGGAAATACAATCACCTCAGACCAGCTGGAATCAGCCGTGATAGGAGAAGGAAATGTATCTCAGGGTACTTATGTTCCTCACCGCACTGCTGATATAGCCGCTTTCCCTGCGGGGTCCAACCGTTTATCGGAAGTATTTACCACCGGAGAAGAAAACTGGCGTACACAATTTACCGACTTCTTCCCTGCTTCTACCGCCTTGGAAGAATTGGCATTTCAATTTGACATATATGTGCCTAATGAATGGGAAAGTGGTTATTTACAGATTTTGCTCATCAATAACTTCAATGGAGGTGAATGGACCGGTGGGACTTATAATTATGTGCCCTGGATTGTAGATGGAGAAAGAGAACCTTTTGAAACCGATGGTTGGATAACAGTAACAGTTCCTTTTACAGATTTCTATCTGTTTGAAGACGATGATGAAGAATTTACTTTCGAAGATGTTTTAACCTTAAGAGAAACAGCCGATTACGCGAATTTTGGCATCTTCTTTAATAATACAGATGTAAACCTTGGTAATGTAACCAGAGGAAGCAGCGAAGTTATATTCCCCGCTTTTGAAACTTCTGTAGATGTATACACAGATAATTGGAGAATTGTGTCTTTAGAAGTTCCCACAATCACAGATTTTCCTGAAGAAGATTTAGAAAATTAAATTTTATAGCAATGAAAAATTTTAAGTTAAAAATAATACCCACATTAGCATTTATAGTAGCTATATTTTCAGCATGCGATGACCAAATAATGGAATGGGAAGAACTTGATGAAGATCAAAAAATAACTACTGCTGAATTACCGCTGGAATTACAGGAAAAAATCAGCAGATATGAGCCCTTAAAAAATTATACTGATTTTGTATTGGGCGCAGGCATCATCATGGACCGGTACATGACCAATGAGGTTTACAGAAACATTGTAAATGAAAACTTTGATGATGTTACTGTGGGCTATGCGATGAAACATGGCGCCATGGTAAATGCCCAGGGTGAAATAAATTTTGCCCCTGTAGATGCCTTCATGACACAAACAAGAGAGGCTGGTATAACTGTTTATGGCCATACGTTGGCATGGCATGCTAATCAAAATGCCAATTATTTAAATTCCCTAATCGCTCCGACAATTATACCGGGATCAAGCGGTTCTAATTCAGTGGATTTATCAGGCTTGAAAGATGGCTCATTTACAGGATGGGGCAGACTTAATGCAGGACAGGGAATCACCATTGTGGAGAATGAAGGTTTAGGTACCGGTACTCAGGCTATTCAGCTTATTTCCAGCGATAATTCTTCCCAACCTTTTAATTTGCAGTTAGCCTCCCCCAATATTCCTGTGGTAAGCGGGCATACTTATGAAATATCGTTCTACATCAAATCTGATATAACAGGCCAGGGAAGAATTTCTTTTGATAATAATGTTACCAATCAATACCCTTATAAAGATTGGTATGAAACCGGTGAAGCAACTGAATTTTTTGTAACCAATTCTCAATACCAACAGGTAAAATTCACTGTTGATGATATTGTAGACGGAGCAACTACTTTCCAGTTTCTTTTTGATTTAGGTTATCTTCCTAATGTAACGTATTATATTGATGTAAATAATATAAGTGTGGTTGATTTAGATGCAGAACCACAAGTTGTTAATTTGATAACTAATGGTGATTTTGAAGGTGGTACTTTGGATCCATGGTTTGGATACGGAAATGAGTCTACCCGTACCATTTCTGCTGAAGGTGAAGGCTATCCAAATACAGGTTATGCAATGGTTTTAACGAACCCTACTGATGCACAATCCTATGAGGCACAGCAAGTATTTGAATTTGCTGAACCTCTTGAAGAAGGTGTAGAACATAGCTTCTCATTTTATGTAAAAGCTGATATTTCAGCTACTATTCAAATTCAGTTACAGAGTTCGGATTTTTCTGGGGATTACTCAGGAGGACTAGCAGTTACAACTAACTGGACGCAAGTAACTGGAAGTTTCACCCCAACTGCCGCTGATAGAAATAGATTTATTTTCGATTTTGGTGAAATAGCCACTACCTTTTACATAGATGATGTAGTGCTTACTACAGGAGAGATAGCTACAGGAACTGATCCTGTTATTATTGAAAAAACAGATGAAGAAAAAGCAGCACTTATAGGAGAAGCCTTTGAGTATTGGATTACCCAAATGGTGACTCGCTATAAAGATGATGTAAAAGCCTGGGATGTGGTAAATGAGCCCATGAGAGAAGGTGGTACCTTGCGCGATGGAAATGTAAATGAATTAGCCAATGATGATTTCTACTGGGTAAAATACCTTGGACCTGATTTTGCTGTTACAGCTTTTAATCTTGCCAGGCAGTATGGAAATCCCGATGACGTTTTGTTCATCAATGATTTCAACCTGGAGTCAAGCCTTGCTAAATGTGATGGACTGATTGATTATGTAGAATACATTGAAAGCAAAGGGGCTACTGTAGATGGAATTGGTACGCAAATGCATATTTCCCTTGGCACCGATCGGGACAATATAGTGCAGATGTTTCAGAAATTAGCCGCCAGTGGCAAATTGATAAAAATATCCGAATTTGATATAAGGCTTGGTACTGCTTCACCCACTAATGAGCAATTAGCAGAGCAGGCTGAAATGTATAAATTTGTAATAGATGCATATAAGCAACATATTCCTGTAGCACAGCAGTATGGAATTACGCTTTGGAATGTTTCAGACAGCCCGGAAGAACATGAATTTTGGTTGCCTGATGAATCTCCAAATGTTTTTGATGCTGATTACGAGAGAAAACATGCTTATAAAGGAGTGGCTGACGGCTTAGCTGGCCGAGATGTGAGTGAAGATTTTACAGGAGAATTACAAAACTAATATTGTAACACTCTTTAAGATTTTTAAAATACCGGAATTTCTGTTCCGGTATTTTTTTTTACTTAGTTTTTACCTCATTAGGTAAAATGCCGAAATAATCTTTAAAGCTTTTGGAAAAATAAGAGGGTGAAGAAAAGCCCACCAGGTAGCTGATTTCACTAATAGATATATTAGCATTTTCCTGAAGAAGTTCTTTAGCTCTCTCCAAACGAATTTTTCTGATCAGTTCATTAGCGGAAAGTCCCGTTAGCACTTTTATTTTTCTGTAAAGCTGGCTTCTGCTTAGGCTAAAATCGTCCGCCAGTTTCTCTACATTTAAATTTGTCTCCCTGATATTTTCTTTAATGTATTTAATGATATTAAGAATAAATTGTTGATCCAGCGAAGAGGTAGCATGATCATTTTCAGGTTTTGAAACCCCTGCCATAAATTTCGTAAATAACTTCTCCCTGTTGATTATCAACTGCTTTAAATGGGATTTCATTATGTTCATATCGAAAGGCTTGTTCAAATACACATCCGCACCAGCTTCAAGTCCTTCTACCCAATCTTCAGGCATTGCTTTAGCGGTAAGCATTAATACAGGGATATGGCTTGTATTCAGATCGCCTTTCAATTGATTGCAAAATTCATATCCGTTCATATTTGGCATAATTACATCTGTTATTATGACATCAGGCATATACTTCTTAGCCTTTTTTAAACCCTCCTGCCCCTCTTCTGCATTGAGCACTTTGTAATCTGACCTCAACTCCTCAATAAGGTAATTTCTTAACTCCAGGTTATCCTCGATTATTAACAAAGTACGCTTGTGTTCTTTAACTTCTCCCTTTCCGGATACTTCAGGCACTTTCTCATTAAAAAGAATAGTATGAGGCTCTATAGTAGAAACTACACCGGCTAAGTCATATTGTTCTTTTTCATATGGAATGAGGATCCTGAATTTTGACCCTACTCCTACCCGGCTTTCTACCTCAATATCTCCTTTATGCAATTCCACAAAACTTCTTACCACCTCCAAGCCAATTCCGGTGCCACTGTAGTACTGCTCATTCCTGTCTTTTATTTGGTAAAAGCGATCAAATATTTTCCCTATTTCCTCCTGAGCAATTCCCTTACCTGTATCTTCTATGCTTATCTCCAAAGCAGAAAGTGTAGCTCCTTCCTCTATTAGCTTAAAAATGTGATTGGGTCTGATACTTGCGTGCAGACTAATTTTTCCACTATTAGCTGTGCTTTTAAAGGCATTAGAAAGTAGATTAAATACAATTTTCTCTAATTTACCTTTGTCGGCCCAAATAGTTTTAATCTGGTCTGATATGATAAAATTCAGTTCAATATTCCTATGGTAAGCCTCCTCTTTAAAATGATCGACTATTTCTGAAAGAAGATCCTTCAAATTAAAGGATTCAATATTTAAAGGGATAGTATTGAACTGCAATTTCCTGAAATCCATTAGTTCATCTATCAACCTGTTCAAACGCATGGTATTTCTGTGTATGGTTTTTATTTTTCCCTTGAAAAATTCAGGAACGGCAGAAGTTTCTCTCAAGATATCATTAAGAGGACTCAAAATGAGTGTGAGCGGAGTTCTAAATTCATGGGAAATGTTAGTAAAGAACTGAATCTTCTTATTATTTAAGGCTTCTTCCTGAAGATGCCTCATTCTTTCCTGTTCTATAGCCCTTTTAGCTCTTAGGCGTGCATTTATAAATTGAGTAACAAAATAAAAGATGATTAAAAGTGAAAGGAAGTATAAAGCAATAGCTGTGTGAGTTAGCCACCAGGGAGGTAAAATTTTAATGATTAGCTCAGTAGGTTGGTCATTCCACACCCCATCACTATTCGCTGCTTTTACTTTGAAAGTGTATGTTCCTGCCGGCAGGTTAGTATAAGTAGCATTTCTTGCACTTTTAACATAATTCCATTGTGTTTCAAACCCCTCTAAATAATAAGCAAAATGGATATTCTCAGGCCTTGTAAAATCAATTGATGCATAATCTAAGGTAAACACTGACTGATTGTGGTTCAAGGTTATTTGATCTGTGTGAGAAATAACCTTATTTAATGGTGACCCCGGGTCACCCGGTTTAACAGGTTTATTAAATATTCGCAAATCAGTTAAATACACTTTGGGAGTACTCAAATTTACAGGCAATGTTCTGGGATTAAAATAGTTAATTCCACCATAGGTTCCGAAGAAAAGCAATCCTCTTTTGCTTTTATAAGCCGCATTATTGTTAAAATCATTACTCAAGAGCCCATCATTCACCGTAAAATTTTTGATTACACTATCTTCTCTATCTATTCGCGATAAGCCATTATTTCCGCCTACCCAAATAGATTTCTGATCATCTTCAATTATGGTGGAAACAGTCACTTTATTAAAGCCTGTTTCTGAACCTACCCATTGAAAAGAATCAGTTTTCATGTCATATTTACATAAGCCTGCACCATCGGTACCTATCCAGATATTTTTAAAGGAGTCTTCATAGATATCCAATATTAGGCTTGGGTAGGGATTATCCTGGTTGCTGTAAAACCTGGAAGAAAGCGATGTCAGCGTATAACTGCCTGAATTAATCCTTAATTTGAATAAGCCCTCATTACTACCAATCCAAACATTATCCTCACTGTCCACATATACCCTTCTTACATCGCTGTAGCTAATTCTTTCATTTAAGAAAGAACCCTGATCATACACTGCAAATTTCCTGGTATCGGGATTAAATGAATGAATTCCTCTTGAAAATGTTCCCATCCAAATTATACCATTTGAGTCTTCTGAAAAACTCAATATCCTGTTGGACATCATTTCGCCTTTTGTGGTTTCTATGGAATAGTTGATAAAAGATTTGCTTCCCCTTTTCAGAAAATATATGCCATCATCCCAGGTACCTACCCATATATTCCCTTTACTGTCTTTAAAAAGAGTTTGCACATCAGGAGATGCCAAGCCTTTGGCAACAGTATTGTTGGTGTTCAGTAAATGAATAAAATCCTTTTTATCAAAATCAACCACATCTATTCCCCCACCATCCATACCTATCCATAACCTGCCATTTTCATCTTCCAGTATGCCTGTTACTGAACTGGCCTGTAACGAATTAGGATCATTGACCTTGCTTTCAATGTCTCCAAACCGATCATACAATTTGTCATAAATACCTACACCATTATTGTAATAACCAATCCAAATACGATCCTTATTATCCAGAAACAAAGACCATATTGAATTTGATTTGACGCCATTTATCTCGAATTTACTATTCAGATAATGATGAATAATTTTCCCCTCCCTGTCTATTTCAAATAAACCATCATTTTCAGTTCCACATAAAATAGTTTTGCGTGGTGTTTCCAATAATGACAAAATTCTCTTGGAGGTAAGCGGGAAATGTTCAATTTCATATCTCCCATTTTCGTTACCATCCACTTTATAAAGGCCATCCCTCGTGCTACCAATCCATATTGTACCTTTGCTATCAACTTTCATGGTTTTTATGGGAGCATTTATCCTCTCTTTACCATTTGTGGTAATAAATTCCAATGGAGTTATTACACTTAGCTCATCTTTCCATTCATATAACCCATCAATTGTACCAATCAGGACTCTACTATCAAATACCACTATAGAATTTATCAGGAAATTTCTTATTTCAGGTACATCATTTACTTTAATTTGAGAAACCTTCAGTAAGCTATTATCTATTTTAAACAATCCATGCTCATGAGTTCCCACTAAAATATCACCTTGCTTATTTTCAATAATCGCCTGAACTGAGATTCCGGAACTTTTGGGGTTACGTGATAAATTTAAATGAAGGAAATTATCTTGTTCCCTGTTGTATAAGTCAATACCCTTCTCGGTACCAACCCAAAGCCTGTTTTTACTGTCCACATAAGTAACATGAATAAGAGAATTACTAAGGCTCATGCTATCAGATTCTGTAAATTGGTAAGATTGGTAATCCTTTCCATTATACTTAAAAAGTCCTAGGCCATTAGTCCCCATCCAAATAAAGCCCTGATCATCCTGAGAAATAGTGGCTACCGCACGTTGGGTTGGAATATTCTCTACTATCTCGAAACGATACTTAGGCAAATCATTTACCTGCCCAGAAAGCTGACCAGTGAAGCAAGTTAATATCAATAAGAGGGGGTAGAAAAAAAATTTACTGCTTATCAAGTGTATTAGTGTAATTAATTAGTAAACCAAAGCTATTTAATTATTTAAGATAGTAATAATTAATTCTGATAACTGATTTCATTGTTTAAATAATAATTAAGTCAGATCTCAATCGATCAAAAATAGTAACTGTAGTTTAAACACAAAAAGCCCGCTATTGTTAAAATAACGGGCTTCTAAAGTGTTGATTTCTCTTTTATTATAAATTATAATAGTTAGGCACAACCTGAACACTTAAATCTTCCCCTGTACCTGCCGGTGGTTCAACATACCCTCTCACTATCAATGTATAAACTCTGTCAGGCCTGAAGTTAATATCGGTGACAGAGGTTACTACTTCACCATTTCCTGCATTTAGTATTTCAAAAGATGTAACTCCACCCTCTACTTCCATGAAGCCTGAAACATCTCTATAAGCAATGTTTTCAAACAAATTATCATCTTCTCCTGAAAGAGATAAGTCAATAGCGGGAGCATCAGGAGAGGCATTTACTATACGTATCAGAGCATTATCTGTATCATTCTCTTCAAATTGATCATGCACTACTATGGTTTCCCTTTCACCAGCAATTCCTGTTATAAAAACAGAATACAAGCTATCTTTATCAAGTGAAAGTGAAGTTTCGAATAATGTATTAGAGGCATTATAAGGAGTAAATTTCAACTCTCGTTCACCTGTATAAAATCGTAAGTAGCCGGTATAGTTAGTGTATTCAAAAGGATAATAGTTCACCCTGCTATTATCTACCAAAATATCGAGGTCTGGCCCATCCGGAGACACATGATAAAGCGAAACATAAGCTACCGGAACAGTATCACCGTCATCAATAATATCGTCATCATCATCGCAACTGGTGATGGCTCCCATAAAAAATGTAAAAACAACAGCCCAACTCAGACTGTAAATCCAATTTTTCTTGTTTTTGAATAATCGCATTTTCATAACTTTCAGTTTAAAAAGTGAATAAATAAAATAAAAATAAAGCTTGGTGATATTACGATTGTAGGGGTTCGAAAGAACCTTATTATTTTTTAGCACGATGCAACACCAAGAATGTTGTGCTGATATAAAAATTTATTTATCTCAGAAGGTGTATTTTTTCCAGGCTTGGAAAATCATGGTATGGGTATAAAAAAGCCTGCTGAAAACAGCAGGCTTATAGTGAGAATGATAAATTTGGATAAAACAGGAATAAGCTATAAGCCTGTCTCAAAATGAGTAAGCGGGAAAATCTACACAACTTTTCCATAGAGTAGAGTTGTAACTATTCTTAATTTTTAGAATCTACCCCTAGATCTGCCAGGTATCTTTCAGCCCCTCGTTTTTTTATCTTTCGTTCTAATTCCATGCTTTCGCTCCTGTTTCGTTTCCCAATACTCCAGATCAATTTCCAAGGAATGCCTTTCTTCGTGTGTTTACCATGTCCGCTATTATGTCTTATAATCCGTTTTTCCAGATCGCTTGTCTGGCCCACATAATATTGACCTAAACTTAAACTATACAATATATAAACTCGGAATTCCATATAACAAAAAAGCCTGCTGTTTCCAGCAGGCTTATAGTGACCTCGACAGGATTCAAACCTGTAACCTCCTGAGCCGTAATCAGGTGCTCTATTCAATTGAGCTACGAAGCCATTTTACTATCTTCTTTATTTATTTTGACTTGGCAGGTACCAGAATTCAAACTGTTACCTTCCCGCCTCTAGCGGGATGCTCTATTCAATTGAGCTACGAAGCCATTTTCAATATCTTCTTTATTTATTTTGACTTGGCAGGTGCCAGAATTCAAACTGTTACCTTCCCGCCTCTTGCAGGATGCTCTATTTAATTGACCTAAAAAGTCAATTTTACAATAATCTTTCTGAAACCACGTTTCTGAATGAGTTTGCAAATCTATGGAATTATTCAGGATAAGAAAAGCCTTTTATTTACTTTATGCTATAAATAAAACACTATCTTTGTCCGCTGAAAGTGAAAACAAGAAATCATTTATGAAGAAATTATTGACGCTTAGCCTTTTACTTATTTCAATCTTATCTCTGAAAGCGCAAAATCTGGAAGAAAAAAATACTTTTGGTCCCCGACCGGATTTAAGAGGAGATTTGACCCTTTCATTTGGTTTAAGTCAGCTGGCACATAATGATGTGGAGGCTTTAGATCTCAGAACTTTTGGAAACAACTATTTTTCAATAGGTTATACGTATCCTATTCAATTAGGAAAATCTAATTTTACCTTCAATGGCGGTTTATCATTTTCATTTGCCAGGTATGCTTTTGATAGTGCGCTTACCCTTAATTATGCTCAGGATGCATTAGGCGAAGGACAGGTAATCGTGCTTGACGGAATAGGAGAAGACATTGTAGGGACAGGATTTGTTGACAAAACAAAATTCCAGTCCAATTACGTAAACATTCCCGTTGAATTCAGATACTACATCAACAAAGATAAAATTGGCAGAGGTCTTTTTGTAGCGGCCGGTGGTAGTATTGGTTATTTAATAGGAGGAAAAACGAAAATAAAATATACTGAAGAGGAAGAAAGCAAAAAATTGATCCGAAGAGATGACTTTGAATTAAATCAATTCAGGTATGGAGCTCACGTTCGTGTGGGAATTGCCGGCTTCGGAGCCTTCTTTAACTATGACCTATCGGAACTTTTTAACCCGGGCAAAGGTCCTGAAAACACCACCACAATTCCTTACAGGTTTGGCATCAGCTTTAACTTATTTTAAAAGTTAAAAGAGAAAAAAAAGCTGCTAATCTTAGGAATAGCAGCCTTTTTTATGACTATTTTTTAATTATTTCCCTTTAAACTCAGGCTTCCTCTTCTCCAGAAATGCCTGCTTTCCCTCCTTATAATCTTCCGAGCTACCTGCTATCTGCTGACTATATTTCTCATATTCCAGCATTTCATCTAATGATGATGAAGCAGCCTTATTGAGCATTTTTTTGATCATCCCGATAGACTTGGTAGGAGCTTTTGCAAAATAATTGGTATATGATTTTACAGCCTCATCCAAATCCTCATCAGCCACCACTTTATTGATTATTCCCATTGCATAAGCTTCCTGTGCTGATATTTTAGTGCCCATAGCACATAATTCGAAAGCTTTTTGGTATCCCACTAAATTAGGAAGAAAGAAAGAAGAACCTGAATCAGGCACTAAACCAATATTAATAAACACTTCCACCAGTTTAGCTGATTCTGCAGCTATAATCATATCAGCAGCCAGCGCAAGTGAACAGCCAGCCCCAGCAGCTACACCATTTAACCTGGCAATAATAGGTTTTGGCAGGTTTCGCATAGCCCTCACAATTGGGTTATAACGTTTCTCCAGCGAGTTATAAAACATCTTATCGTCATCATCCCTTGCCGATTTTAAATCCTGACCTGAGCAAAAAGCCTTCCCCTCTCCTGTTATTACTACCACACGTACCTGATCATCCTTAGAAGCATTTTTTAATGCATCCTGAAACTCATAGCTGATGCCATCATTAAAAGCGTTGTAAAAATCCGGCCTGTTAAATGTGATGGTACAAACACCTTCATGGAGTTCATATTTTAGAAATTTGTACATAATATCTTTATACATTTAAAATTAAAATCATTATAAAATTCAAAAGGAACCCCAACAGTAATCCCGCCCATACCTGGCTGCTATTATGGGCTATAAGCTTTAAACGAGCTGATGCTACCACGCCACACAATGCGAAAGACAATGCTAAGCCCAGATAAAGCTGGGACGGCTCCTCTTGTAAAATTAAAGCAAAATAAACCCCGGCAGCACCTGAAATAGATATTGCATGCGCACTTATCTTCCAGAAAAGAGAAATAATAGTAAGTACCACTATGCTGAGCGTCATGGAAACCATCAGGTAATTAATTAAAGGGGGAAACCTGAATTTTTGCCAAAACAAATAGGTGGTCACAATGTAAAAAAGAGAAATGAATACAAAAGGGAAAAACCGCTCCTTTCTGTTGCTCATATTTAAATCACTGATGGTCTTAGTAAAATTCAATAATAACACGCCCATGAGTGGAATCAGGAAAGTGGTCATAAAAACCATTGCTAAAAACCGCCAGGCCAAATCATTGGGGAAATTTAATGAGTAAGGCAAAAAGTAGAGAATCCCCAGAAAAATATAACTGGGCATTAACAAAGGATGAAAAGCAATCGATATAATTTTAGCTAAACGATCGGACACTACAATTCTTTTCTTAGTCGCGCCACAGGAATATTAAGTTGCTCACGGTATTTGGCAACTGTTCTTCGAGCAATTTGATACCCTTCCTCTTTCAATAATTTTTCAAGTTTATCATCAGAAAGAGGCTTGTTCTTATCTTCTTTATCAATAAATGACTTAAGTGTATTTTTTACTTCCCTGGAGCTGACATCTTCCCCGGAATCAGTTGCTATACCCTCCGAAAAGAAATACTTAAGCGGGTAGATTCCGAATTCTGTTTGCACTGATTTACTATTGGTTACTCTTGAAACCGTAGAAATATCCATATCAATTCTTTCAGCTATATCTTTTAATATCATAGGCTTCAGTTTGCTCTCATCACCTTCCTTAAAGAACTCATATTGATACTCCAAAATAGCCTGCATGGTGTTTAGGAGGGTTAACTGCCTTTGTTTTATTGCATCAATAAACCACTTAGCAGCGTCCAGCTTTTGCTTTACAAAACCTACAGTCTCCTTTAGTTTTTTATCCTTCTTATCGCTCTTCTCATATGCCTTCATCATTTCAGCGTAAGAGGCACTTACCCTTAAGTCGGGGGCATTTCTTGAATTTAAACTTAAAACCATTTCACCATTTTGGTTATTAAGTATAAAATCAGGCATCAAGTACTGTGTTTTCACCAATCCTGAGCCAGACCCTCCTGGCTTAGGGTTTAACTTAGTGATTACGGTTACTGCATCTTTGAAAAGTTCTTCATCTTCAACATTTAGCTTTTTAATAATTTTGTCGTAATGCTTCTTGCTGAACTCTTCAAAAGTGGTGTCAATAATCTGGTAAGCCAAACTTACAGCGTCTGACTGATCAATTTTTCTTTCAAGTTGCAATAACAGGCATTCCTGAAGGTTTCTTGCTGCGATTCCTGCCGGATCAAAATCCTGAATAAGCATTAAAACCTCCTCAATTTCTTCCTCATCTGTTTCTACATTCTGAGAAAACGCTAAATCATTCACAATAGCATCTAACTCCCTGCGGATATAACCATCACTTTCAATACTTCCTATCAGTTGCTTTCCAATCTTATTCCTTCTTTCATCCAGCCCTAGAAAGCCCAACTGAGTCATCAACTGATCATTAAGAGAAGTATTGACGGCAATAGGCATTTCCCTTTCTTCCTCCTGCCCCGGTCCATCACCCTGAGTTTTGTAAGAAGCGTAATCATCATCCTGAAGATAATCCTCAATATCTATTTCATCACTGCCGGATTCTTCTTCATATTCATCATTCATTTCATCCTCTTCCTTTCCTTCCTCCAGCGCAGGGTTAATTTCAAGCTCTTCTTCAACGCGACTATCTATTTCAGCAGTAGGTACTTGCAGCAACTTAATAAATTGAATTTGCTGTGGTGATAAGCGTTGACCTAAGCCTTGTGTTAGTGTGAGTTTTTGCATAGAAGTTTAAAAACTAAAAATTGTGCCAAGAATAATAATTCAAATTTATTTAAATTCTTTAAATCTTTGATAAAAAGGCTAAAATATCGTTTTTTTGCCTCGAATTTATACCATTGTTAAACGCAAGAAATTTATGACAGTTCCGGTGAGAATAAAGATAAAAAAATTACTGAATGAACAGGCTAAGGAGCAGCATGTGCTGGTTAAAGGTTGGGTAAGAACGAAAAGAGGAAACAAAAATGTCAATTTTATTGCCCTAAACGATGGCTCTACTATCAACAACATTCAAATTGTTGCCGACCCTTCAGTAATTAGTGAAGAAATTTTAAAACAGGTAACAACTGGTGCTGCAATAAGTGTAACCGGTAAAGTAGTGGAATCTGCAGGCAGCGGACAGGCTGTAGAAGTTGTTGCTGAGCAAATCCAGGTATTAGGCACAGCCGATCCGGAGAAATATCCATTGCAGCCTAAAAAGCACTCGATGGAGTTTATGCGTGAAATTGCTCATTTGCGTATGCGAAGCAGCACTTTTGGCGCTGTATTCAGAGTACGACATGCACTGTCGTTCGCTGTGCACCAGTTTTTTCATCAGAAAGGGTTTTACAACCTCCATACACCTATCATTACAGGAAGTGATGCAGAAGGTGCCGGAGAAACCTTTCACGTTACGAATTTCGATTTAAAAGATATACCACTTACACCCGAAGGAGAAGTAGATTATAAGCAGGATTTTTTCGGTAGTGAAACAAATCTAACCGTTTCCGGACAGCTGGAAGGAGAATTAGGAGCTATGGCTTTGGGAGAGATTTATACTTTTGGCCCAACCTTTAGAGCTGAAAATTCCAATACCACACGCCACCTGGCAGAATTTTGGATGATAGAGCCTGAAATGGCTTTTTATGAACTTCAGGATAACATTCAGTTGGCAGAAGACCTACTTAAATATGTAGTAAAGTATGCGCTTGAACACTGTAAAGAGGACCTGGAATTTTTATCCGCAAGAGCAGCAGATGAAGAAAAAAATAAGCCTCAGAATGAAAGGCAGGAAATGAATTTACTGGAGCGACTTCAGTTTGTTTTAGACAATAACTTTGAGCGGATTACTTATACGGATGCTATTGACATATTAAGAAATAGCAACCCTAATAAGAAAAAGAAATTCAACTACATTATTGAGGGATGGGGCGCTGATCTCCAATCAGAGCACGAGCGATATTTGGTAGAGAAGCATTTCAAGAAGCCGGTGGTTATTTATAATTACCCAAAAGATATCAAAGCTTTTTATATGCGTCAGAATGAGGATGATAAAACTGTTGCTGCTATGGATATTCTATTTCCGGGTATTGGTGAGATTGTAGGTGGGTCGCAAAGGGAAGAGCGTTTAGAAAAGCTCCAAAAAAGGATGCAGGAGATGCATATTCCCGAAGAAAGTTTGTGGTGGTATCTGGATACCCGAAAGTTTGGAACCGCACCTCACAGTGGTTTCGGATTAGGTTTTGAACGCTTAATGCTTTTCGTAACAGGTATGGGTAATATCAGGGATGTCATTCCTTTCCCGCGTACACCAGACAACGCAGAGTTTTAAAAGGATCAAAAAAACAGAAAATGAAAAGCGCTAACTGAAAAGCTAGCGCTTTTTTTATTTACTCCTTGCTATTTAATCTTGCTATTTAACATTGTAGGTTATTATAATGAAGGTAGCACTATCAATGAAGTTTTGACCACTACCTCTTTTATTTTCACTTAACAATACAGCCCACAGGCTTAGTCTTTTTTACGAAGGAATTACTTTGCTTAGCTAACATCCTGAGCGCATACTTTACGTAAAATTGATCAGTACCGCATCTTCGCTCACCCACAGCCTCAAATGAATTATCAATTTTACCTCGATATAACACTTCCTCATCTTTCGTAACAAATGCTTCTGGCACAACTGTCACATTAAATCGTTGACTCAGCTCTAATTCAGGATCCCCTACAACCTTCACCTGCAGAGAGTGTTTTTCCGCAAAAAGCTTTACCTGAGTTGAGTTGGATTCTTCTTTAGGGAACACAGCGTAGAAAATCACAGAATCTTTAAGGAATTCTTTTTGGTAATCATTTATAATATTTGAATAAAATGGGGAAAGAGGACAGTGAACATCCAGAAAAACCCATACATGAATAGTAGAATTATCAGGAGGAAATGCAACCTTTTCACTATTATCACATGAAATTAAAAGGCATAGCACAACAAAAGTTATGTTTGCTAAAAATAATTTTCTCAACTCGTCTCTGGTTATGGTAAAACTGAAAATTAAGAAATATTAAGATGATTTCCAGATCTTACTATTCTTCTGTAATCAAACCATATAGTTTATTAATAACTGTGTTTTTATGAGAAAATCGACTTTCGCAATGGTTTATCCAAATATGTAAATTTAATTTCATTAAATATACCTGTGCTAGTTTGGATAAGCTCTCATTTGATGTCAGGTAAATGATCAAAAAAAATCATTTTGCAGATAATTAAACTAAAAACTCCTAAAAGAATTTTTTTTCTCTTTCTAACTCAAAACAAGACCTTCAATTTACATTTTATTTGATAATTTCTGGAATACCTTTCCAGCATATGGAAATATCAACACCACTCGAAAACATAACTAACTACATATCAATACCTTATAAAAAAGGCATAGTGTTTAGACTTGTTCTTCCGATATAAAACCCGAAAGACAATGCACAAGTATCTATTTTTACCTCTTATTAGTCTATTCTTAGTGATCAGCACTGAGCTACGTGCACAAGTAAATATTACTTCAAGTCCACAGGCAGAAGTCAACATCGGAGTCAGTGCCGGAAGTTATCAAATCAACATTGAAAATACTTCTGAAGCAATACTACAGGAAACAAATATCGTTATTTCATTACCTGAAGGAATGCAATATGTAGTGGGCAGTCTTCAGGAAACCAGTAATTTTCAAGTGGCTATTGCTGATGCAAGCAACCTTAGCCAGATCACTTTGCAAGCGGCAGATTTGCCAGCAGGAGAAAGCTACCAATTAAGCATTCAATATAGTGGAAGCTGCGAAGCTGTTGCTCACCAATGGGAAGGTAATATTTTTAGAAATATTGTCAGTCTCCAATCTTCATTAGGTAATTTTAACCATACTTCATCGGCTTATAATATTTTATATCCTTCTTTAAGCATTACAAGAATAACTTCTAAGAATAAATCTATTGCCAATAAAGAAAGCTACGTACGAAAAATCACTATCGTGAATGGTGGTAATGGGGGCATTAATCAATTCTTTTTATCAGATGATCACTTGGCGGGCTTGCAAATAACAAACGTAAATGTAGGTCAATTAACAGGTGATTCCTTACTGAGTTTATCCGCTACTGATTTCAGTACTATTGGCAATGGAGATGGCATTTTTGACAGCAATGAAAGCATAGTAATCGAAGAAACTGTATATGCAGAAAGCTGTTCAGATGTTACTTATACCTCTGAAATATCAGCTTTTTGGCTATTAGATGAAAGCATCTGCCAAACTACTACAAGCTACGCCAACACTTATGTTGATTATATAGCTCCTAATTTAAATCAAACAGCTACACCTTCCTTTAATACATGCTATAGCGATTCACCCAGTCAACAAATATTAAAGGTAACAAATACCACCGGAGCTATTGCCAGGAATCTTAGTGTGGAAATTTTCAATGCGAGCAATGCAGATTATGACCCTACTTTATATTCTAAAATCGATGTCAACAGCATAACTTATAAAATAGGCGAAAATGGAGCTTTAAAGTCAATCACTCCATCTGCCACCCTATTAAGTAGTACTGGCGGAAATTACAGCTGTTTAGGGGCCAACGCAGTGGGCGGTGTTACTTTGGATTTGCCAGATGTTGGTGCCAATGAAGAAGTTTACATCTATTGGAACACCTTACACTGCTGTATCAACTCGTGCATAGGCGCAAAGCTGGGAGGTTGGAAAAGTAGAGTTGTTTATGAGGACAATTGTGGAAAAACTTTTGAAAACACTATTAAAGGACAAGATCCGGTACAAGCCAGCATGAGCTTTTTTACTGAAACACCTGCCCATATCAGCGATGGTCAGAAGAAAACTTTCAACTTCTTGGTATCTGGTCATAAAAACACTTATCCTGCTGCAGAAGGAGCTTATTATGAAGTATTATTTCAATTACCTGCAGGTTTAGTTTATGAGGGAATGGCTGATGACCTTTTATGGTCAAGCAGTCCTAATGTATGGACACCCAATTCCATTATATATAATGCTGTAAATAATACACTTACAGCACAATTTCCTTATCCTGCTAATTTTGACTTACCAAAAACGGAAATCAGCCTGAAGTTAAAAGCAAGCTGTGCCAATGCTAATGGGCAGGGCGGTGCACAAAATATTCAAATGTCAGTTAATTTTATTGCTGATCCTGGTTGCGAAAGTATTTGTGCAGTAGCATTAGCATGTTCACAAACAGTAAGCACTACACTGATATGCCCCAATGAATGTGAAGAAGGAATGGCCTTTCAGAATTTCACCATTGAACGAACAAGCTTTGGTAAGCCAGATAACAATGGTGATGGTTATGCAGATGCATCAGCTACGTTGGATTTTAGTAAAGTAAAGACCAATAGGGTAATGACCAATGATACTATCAAAGCAGTATTTTATGGCAAGGTGAAAGCATCAGGGCAGCATCCCAGCTGGCAATATGGCTATGCCCAATCTACTATTGAACTGGGAAGTTACTTAACACCAATTTCCGCAGAAGTGCAAATCTTTGATGCCAGTGCCAACACACAGCTTTATGCCAACAATGTAGACTTAAAGCAAACCAAAGCGGGCGAAACAGCTATTTTTGATATGGATTTTAGTGTTGCTACGCTTGTGTTCAATGGAAATTTACACTTAGGTGGGTTCCGGTATGAAGATGAAGATCTCGTTGAATTAACAGTTTACTACACTCTAAGCACGAATTTAGGTGGAAGAATAAAAGAAGTGGAAGTGAATAACGCTTTTTACCTCAGCGATGTGGAGCGACCAGCTTCATCAGCTAATAAATTCCAATGTGGCTTCTACGATGAAAGAATTACCTTAATGGGGCACTATTTTTATACTGATAAAGGTACTTATACGACCATCTCAAGCTGTAGTCAGTACATAGATCAGTGGTTTTACCTAAGTATTGGCGATTGTTGTTCAAACTATAATGGAGGTAATTTATTTCCTTATGAGTACAGAAACTGGTCATGGATGAAGGAAGCAAAGGTGACTATTCCTGAAGGCTATGAAGTGGGCGATATCCGCATGCAACAGTGGGCAACCATGGCTACTAATACCCATATTTTTCAACAAGCCACCAACTTAAATCCTGATAGCCGGAATGGTCAGGAACTTTATTTTGATTTAGCCCAATATTATGAGCAAAATGGCGGAAGCATTCATCCGAGTGATGATGGTTTCAAAGGTAGGTTAAGGGTACAATTGTTACCCACTTGTGAGGTTCCTACTACTGGTTATACAGATGTTCATTGGGCTTTCGCTTTCAATAAAGCAGAGCGTTTAGAAGGAGGAATTGCTACTGATTGGATGTCCGAACAGCCCGATAAAGTGAAGTTCTCACCTGCAGCATTAAGGATAACTCCACTTAATCCTAAAGAAGATGGGCTAGGTAAAACAGTTACCTGGACAGTTAAAATAGAAAACACAGCTAATAATGCACAGGCAGGCAACGCCTGGATACATTTGAATTCTGCAAGTGGAAGCATCCAGGTAAAAGAAGTGAAAGACGCAGCTACTGACCAGGTAATTAGTTTAACAGGAGATATTTATCGCATAGGTGAAATAGGTGTTGGCGCTACAAAAACCTATGAAATCACCGCTAGCTATTCGGCCTGTAATATGGAGAGTATAAAGATTTATTCCGGTTATGAATGTGCAGGCTATCCGGAGAACTTCGCAGATTTTACTTGCCCTTATACACAATCAAGTTTAAGTGTAGAACCTAAGCCAGCTCAGTATCAGGTACGGATAAAAAGTGAATTTGCAGCAGAAACTTGTTCTAACGACATGATGGTAACTGTAGAGGTTCGCTCAGTGCAATTAGCGGCTGTAGATAGCTTAAAAATCAATTTCTTTACACCAGAAAGTGGCAGTATTAGCTATTTGGCTAATAGCAGTGAGTTGCTTTATAATTTAAACGACAGTTACAGAATAGTAGCGGAACCTAATCAGGTTGACAATAAGTACAGCTATGAGCTGGCAAGCTTAGATACAAATATTGGAGAAAATGGACTTCCAGGCGTACTAGACTTAGAAAACAATACCTTGAAGCTAAAGTTTTGGGTTCAGCTGAATCCGAATTTCAGAGCAGGAGAATATTTACAGGTGAACGTACAAGGACAGGCAACTTGTGGCTTAAGCTTACCGGAAATTAATTTGGCTGTTGACCCAAGCATTCAATTTGAAAAAGATACCCACTCAGGATTATCTGGTGGAGCTAGCAATAGCTGGGCCGCTAGCTGGGGAGACTATGACAATGATGGTTATGAAGATTTATTTGTTCCGGAATATGATGCCGGAAAAGCTAGCAAGCTTTACCATAACAATGGAGACGGCACTTTTACAATCGCCTCAACCATCATCAATAGTGACTTAACCTCTGCAACTACTGCTACCTGGGGTGATTATGATAATGATGGTCATTTAGATTTATACGTAGCCACCAATGTGGGAAGCCCGGGACTTTTGTACCACAACAACGGCAATGGAAGTTTTACTAAAATTACCAGTGGTGACATTGCTACGGATCAAGGTTACGACCATAGTGCCAGCTGGGTAGATTACGATAACGATGGTTATTTAGACCTCTTCGTGTTGGATATGGTTCAAACAAAATTCAATAGGCTATACCATAATAATGGGGATGGCACTTTTACAAAAATAGCAGATGCATCAATCGCAACAGCGATTTCAAGTTCGTTTGGTGCTACCTGGTCAGATTATGATAATGATGGTGATATGGACGTTTTTATCCCGAACAGAGAGCAGGAGAACTTCTTATATAGAAATGAAGGAGCTGGCGAGTTTACACGTATTACCGAAGGTATCATTGTGAATGAAAATTTAGGCTCTGTAGGTGCCAGCTGGGGAGATTATGACAATGATGGCGACATGGATTTATTTGTTGCCAACCCGGGAACCAAGTACAATACACTATACAATAATCAGGGCAATGGTAGTTTTATAAAGATTACTAACTCTCCTATTACAAGTGACAAAGGCAATACACATGGTAGTGCCTGGGTAGATTTGGACAACGATGGCGACCTGGACTTATATGTAACAAATGATGCCGGTGAAGGTAACTTTTTATACATGAACAATGGAGATGGAAGCTTCCAAAAAATTGAAAATGATCTGACAGAAACACCTCAAAAATCATTCGGAACAGCAGTTGCCGATTACGACAATGATGGTGATTTAGATATTTTTGTAGCCAACCACTCTGGTGAAGCTAATCAGTTATACATCAACAGTAGGGGGAGGTGTAACCAATCGATCTGCATGACCTTGATCGGTACCGTATCCAACAAAAGTGCTATTGGTGCGAAAGTAAAAATGAGAGCCACTATTAATGGTGAAACGGTTTGGCAGATGAGAGAAGTAAGCGCACAAACAGGCGGAGGTATAGGCTCACAAAATTCACTTAAAGTTTTCTTTGGATTAGGTGATGCCACACAAGCGGAAGAAGTAATCATAGAATGGCCATCAGGTATTATTCAGAAAATAAGTAATTTATCTGCTGGCACATGTACCGAAATTGGTGAAGCAGAAGCAAGTAAAGTAGCAGGTTATGTGTATCATGATGCCAATGGAAACTGTACGCAAGATGCAGGTGAGTTAGGTATTCCGCATCAAACTATAACAATTTCGGGAGAAACAACTTATCAATTAAGGACTGATGAAAACGGTTATTACGAGGTTTATCTTGGTAATGGAAGCTATCAGTTAAATGCTAATTTAAACGCTGGATGGAGCAATTGTAATGCTTCAGGTTATACTACTCAATTGACTGCTTCAGGACAAGATAAAAGTTTAAACTTCGGTGCCACATCCGCCTGTAATCAGCCGGACTTATCTATCAATGCAGGTACTACTGTATTGCATAAGGGATTTGAAAATGTTTTTGTAATCACTTATGAAAATATGGGTACAGTAACTGCTGAGGGAGTGAATTTATTAACTACTCTTCCAACCGAGGTAGAAATAGTAGAGAGTGAACATGAATACATAAATCTGGGAAATGGCACTTATAGTTGGAATTTACCTGATTTGGAGTCTTTCAAGAAGCATACTTTTAAACTCACCACAAGGACTTTATTAGGAGCTACCATAGGAAATATTCTAAACACACAGTTCGAAATAAGTACTTCAAATGGTGAGTGCAATAGCGCAGATAACAGCTATCAGGATCAAACAGAAGTGGTTGGCGCCATTGACCCCAACGATTTATGGGTTTCTAAAACAGCTATTGATCAATTAAATGAGCCACTAGAGTACCTCATTCGCTTTCAAAATGTAGGTAATTATCCTGCCACTTTTGTAAAGGTAGTGGATCAATTAAGCAGTCAATTGGATATGTCAAGCTTAGCAATAGTAAGCACTAGCCATGAAGTGACAGAGTTTTATGTAGAAGGAAATACTATCTCATGGAAGTTTGATCAAATTCACTTGCCTGATAGCACTAGAGACGAAGCAGGAAGTCACGGATATATTAGATTTCGCGTTAAACCTAAAACTACTTTAAGCCATAGGGACATCATTGAGAATCAGGTGAAAATCATTTTTGATTTTGAAATGCCGATCTACACAAATATTGTAAGCACTATATACTTTGATCCTGCACAAAGGAGAGTCAATGTGTATCCTAACCCAATCAATGCAGAGCATGAAAAACTCAATTTTTCGGGAGATATGATGTATCCTTTTAACTTCAGTATTTATAATAGTTTGGGAGTCAAAATTGCTGAAAAATTAGGCCATGAGCGATCCAGCTTAGACATTAGTCAGTTTGGAATTGAAGCTGGTATGTATTTGTATCGTGTCCACGATGACAACGGTTTATTACTAAAAGTAGGAAGATTAGTAGTTCAGTAAAAAGGAGGCTATCAAGCTACAAAGCAAGGAGCTTCATCAACTGCTTCACTCTTGCTAATTAGGCTACTCATGGAAAATGAAATTGAACTCAAAAACCAGATATACTGACCTTAATAAGTGTTTCTTAAACTTTAAAACTAAGTATAAAACCTCAAAAAAAGAGAAGTTTTACTAAATATTGAGGTTTCAATTACACTTTAAGGTATTTTAAACAAAATTTTATTCTTTATCTTTTTGCTACTATATAACAAGACTTGATTTCCTTCAATGGAAAACTAACTATTCTATCTCGAAAAACACCCCTGTAGTCCCCTCTAGGGCAACACCCCTATAATCCCCTCAAGGGGATAGCCTCACAGATGTAAGTAAGCAGAATACATCAGCTTTAGCTCTATTTTCTAATATAGCAAAAGTCCTGTTATCTCATTTGAAGTTCAGTTCCAATAACTGCGATGACTTGATCAAAAAGATACAAAAAATCAAGATCCGTCAGCTGACGGACTACCACGCTACAATTCAACGCACTCCCCGCATTTTTGTCGACCAGCCCGCTCGGTTTTACAAACATTATTTGGTTATCGAACAGTGTAGTATTTATCATGAGCACCCTAATTATTAGAAGTTACTTTATTGATGATTTATAATGAACAAGCCAAACAGATTGTTTTAACTGAGGATTTTTTTCACCAGTTTCGACAATCTGTTTGGCATTTAAGGTAAGTGATATGTTTCTCCAAAATCAGATAGTTTAAAATCAGACAGATTTTATGAATTTAAACTGTAATGAAAAAGAGCGAATTGGCAGAGAGGTAGTGAATTGGAGATGGGAGGTTACCACTGGCTTATTCAGCAAATACTTCATAATGCATTATATTTCCGGGAAAGTCCACTAAATACTTTTCATCCTCATTGTAAGCTACAGCCTCTTCCAGATTCGGTCCCGTGAATTTTTTTATGGAATCCATATCCGTCCAAAAGGTCAATAACTTGAAGTAGGTGAATTCATTATCAGAACGTTTAAGAAAGGTTAGTTTTATCAACCCATCTGTTTTTCTATAATTAGGTATATCTCGCTCCTCAATAATTTCAGTATACGTTTCCGAATGTTCATTTCTGGTTTTTCCTTCCCAAACTCTTGCTGTCATAATAATTATTTAGTGTTCATTCCCTTTGTAAATCCACATGGGCATGGTTTCTCCGGCTTTTTCAAAACCGACCTTTTTGTAAAAATCTATGGCCTTTCCATCAGCAGTCAACATTTGCATATGAAAATTTTTATATTTCTCCTGAAGCTTATTCACTATCATATGCCCGATTCCTTTTCCCTGATATTCCGGGTGAATCAGTAGGTGCGGATAATAAACGACTAAATAACCATCGGATATTGCATTTCCAAGGCCTACTAATTTTTCCCTATCCCAAGCCGTAATCAATGAGTGAGAATTCAATAAAGCATTTCTTAATTCAGTAGGTTTATCAGCTGCACTCCATCCATTAGCCTTGTATAACTCAATAATTTGATCTGTGTCAATTTCCTTTATTTCTGAAAGTCTAATTTTCATTTTTTTCGGTTTGTGTATAATGCAGAGATAAAGTGAATTTGGCACACTTAGCTGACTAATTTAACGAAGCCAAACCATAAATTCAAAATTAGGAATGAAATAACAGTAGAATTAAATAAAAATGAAAGTACTACACCAATCCCACACTTTTAACCTTGAATAGTTTACCAGATGTTAGGGGTATTACTTTATTCTTTCCACAGTTAATTTATTAATTCTTGGTTGGAGAAACCAAATCCCTACTGGCCAAAGGAAAAAGAATAAAAATTCTGCTTGTTGCTTAAAATCCGATGTATTCTTTCCTTCAGCTTTTCTAAGCGCTACTGCTAACTCGTCCGCTACATAAATATAAGAAAAAACAAAATAGACACTAAGTCCAATGACTATAGCACCATTTCCTAGTTGAAAATCTAATATTAAAAGAACATAAAAAAGAAGCAGGTAAAAACAATTGAATACAAAGTACCAGTTTGTTTTTTCTTTCGCTAGTTGCCTTAAAGTATCGCCAATAAATAGAAAGTAGGTAGAAACAAAAACAAAAATTCCAGCAATTAGCAAGTCAGCTAAAAACTTATCTACAATTAGTTGGCTAGCAACTAGTAGAATAAGGATAAAGCTGAAAATATGCCAGTTCTTAAGTCTATTCATTCCTGCTTTTTTATTGTACGCAACATCAATATACCAACAATGCTGATATGTTTTATCAGCAAACAACTGTTATCATCTATATATAATTTTTACCATCCCGATAAAAATTTACACCGCTCTTATCGCTTACTCAATTCAAAGCTATTAACATAACTTTTTCCAAAATTGAATCCTAATACTTCACCAGAAAAGCAATGAAAAACAGCTATAAGTGAGGAACACAATCCGATTGGAAATCAATGGTTAATGCAGGTTCTCTCTCTATACAAAATCTACTTTGAACAACTCACATAGAGGAAAAAGAGGGCGTTTTCAATATTTCTTAAGACACTCAACTGGAAATTCGATCTATTGAAGTACATAATTAGTGCAATCGTTTACACAAATCTATAATAAATCACATACATATATAGCGTAATTAATAAATTATACGTAATTTTATATTGAACAAAGGATTGTACAAATCTAGCTCTATATGCGACAAAAAGTATTACAACTACACCCTGACGACAATGTACTGGTTGCTTTAACTAACCTAGAAGCCGGTGAAAATATTCAATATAATGGCTTTCACATCACTATGAAAAATGATGTGCCAGCAAAGCATAAATTCTCCATTTACGACCTAAAGCCGGAGGAATCAGTGAAAATGTATGGTGTATTAGTAGGTAAAGCACTCTCCCCTATTGCTTCAGGAGCTGCCTTAACCACAGAAAATATAAAACACAGCGCCTCCAGCTTTGAGGCCAAAACTCAAACCAGAGAATGGACTTCCCCAGATATTAGCCGTTTTAAAAACAGGACTTTTAATGGGTTCCACCGGCCGGATGGACAAGTGGGCACCGCCAATTACTGGCTGGTCATTCCATTGGTTTTTTGTGAAAACAGAAATGTAAACATTATTAAAGATGCCTTTTTAGAAGAATTAGGCTTTGCAAAAAGAAATAGCTATAAAGATTATGTACATGAAATGGCCGAGCTCTATAAAAAAGGAGATACAGAGGCTATCAGTCAACTCAATTTTTCAGAGCAGCTAGATAAAGGGAAATCCAAATTATTTAAAAATATTGATGGCATTAAGTTCTTAACCCACGAAGGTGGTTGCGGTGGAATAAGACAGGATTCTGAAATGCTTTGCGGTTTAATTGCCGGCTACATTAACAATCCTAATGTAGCGGGAGCTACTATTTTAAGTTTAGGCTGTCAGAATGCCCAAATATCTTTATTGGAGGAGAAGCTGAATAAAGTAAATCCTGATTTTAAAAAGCCACTCTACATTTTGGAGCAGCAAAAAGAAGGTACCGAAAAGGAAATGTTGCTAAAAGCAATTCAGCAGACTTTTCTGGGGCTGGTGGAAGCCAACAAACAAGAGCGAAAACCTACCGGCCTGGATAAACTGGTTATTGGTATGGAATGTGGCGGATCCGATGGATTTTCAGGAATTTCGGCTAATCCAGCAGTTGGGCAGGTGTCTGACTTAATAGTTACTTTAGGAGGGAAAACTATTCTTTCTGAATTCCCCGAATTGTGTGGCGTTGAGCAAGAACTGATCAACCGTTGTAAAGATGATGCCACATCAGAGAAATTCATTCACCTGATGCGTGCTTATGCCAAATCGGCTGAGGCAGTTGGCTCTGGCTTTGACATGAACCCTAGTCCCGGTAACATCAAAGACGGCTTAATAACAGATGCCATGAAATCTGCCGGAGCAGCCAAAAAAGGTGGCACTTCACCTGTAGCTGATGTTTTGGATTATACTGAGTATGCACAAAAGCCGGGTTTAAATTTATTATGCACACCTGGGAATGATGTAGAAAGCACAACAGGAATGGCTGGCTCAGGCGCTTCAATTATACTTTTCACAACAGGGTTGGGCACACCAACAGGCAACCCAATTACCCCGGTTGTAAAATTATCCTCTAATACCAGTTTAGCAGAAAGAATGCCTGATATTATTGATATTGACACCGGTAGTATTATTTCAGGTGAATCTACTATCGAAGAACTGGGCGCTGATATTCTTGATTTTATCATTGAAGTGGCCAGCGGTGAAAGAACTACCAAAGCGATGGATTTAGGACAAGATGATTTTATCCCGTGGAAAAGAGGGGTTTCTTTGTAATTAGCAGATCTAACTTATTGAAGCATA
This sequence comes from Marivirga lumbricoides, assembly GCF_014636295.1. Lineage (GTDB taxonomy): Bacteria > Bacteroidota > Bacteroidia > Cytophagales > Cyclobacteriaceae > Marivirga > Marivirga lumbricoides. Next base: position 451,553 of record NZ_BMEC01000001.1, read on the forward strand.
GGCTTTCCTCTTTTACAGAGCTGGATCGCTAATCCCCAGGGATCGCGTAGCATAATCAGGTGCGATCCATCTCCCAATCTATCATTGCTGACTTCCACAGCACCGGCAGTCAGTAATCTTTCTTTATCCCGATCAGGGTTTTCAGAAACAAAGGCCAAATGAACTATGAGAGGATGTTGTTGCGCGTAATCAGGAATAGCTGCTTTATCATTATTATAGATTTCAATCATCATTTGCCCGCTGGTGTCTGCCAGAAAAGTGGTATAGGGACTTTGTTCCTGCTGCCTTACAACTGTCATTCCTAAGTTATCTACATACCATTGCGTCATGGCCAATGGTTCTTTTACATTGAGGGCGAAGTGCTCTAGTTTCATTAGAAATAATATGAGATTAATTGTATCAACTGACTTTTAATTATTCTATTTTATCTGCTTTCTTCTCGCAGATCAAATATTGATAAGTTCAATTTGGTGCTTTCTTGGTTTAACACGATAGGTTAAAATTGTATATTTCATAATCATCACCGATCGGTATGACAATTTTTATGCTTATTTCAATAACTTTTCACCAAAGTAACGAGTTTCAATCAATTTTTTGTTCTCAGATTTTCACTAAACTTATTTCAACACCTTATCTAAAAACTTCACAGTGAACTCATATGTGGGCTCAAACCACGGATGCACCAGCCAAAATGAATGTGGAGAACCTTCCAGGGTATGAACTTCACTATAAATATGATACTTGTCCAGTAGTTTGACCATGTCATCCCGGCCGGCATGGAAACGAGGTTGGGAACTGTTAATGAATAAGGTAGGTGGTGTGTTTCCATTTACATATTCAAGTGGAGAAGCTTCCTGCCAGACCTCAGGCACTTCATCTTTATAGCCTCCCAACCATTTAGCAGCGTATTCGCCCTCTGAGGAAGCTTCCGGATGTATGAAGGAAACTATGCCATCAATATTTACAATTGCCTGAACGCTGGTAGCCTGATCAGTAACACCGATACTTCCCTCCCATTTTTCTAAATCACCTGTAGTGCCTAGCAAAGTAGCCAATTGAGCACCAGCAGAACAGCCCAGAACAGCAATTTTTGCTTGATTGAGACTATATTTCTCTGAATTAGTGCGCATCCAGCGAATAGCCGCCTTAAGATCATGCATTGCTGCAGGATATTGTGCTTCAGGGCTTAAACGATAATCCGCTACCACTGCCACATAGCCTGCAGCTGCCAATTTTTGCGCCATCGGAATTTGATTGGCTTTTTCCCCTGAACTCCATCCTCCTCCATAAATTAGTAATACACCAGGATAACCTTTTTCCGATGATCTTTTAGGATAAAAAATATCAAGCGTAAGATCACGGCCAATATCTGCATATACTACCTCCTTCTCTACCTGTATTCCTCCCAATTTCAGAGGTTGAATTGGAGTGACATGAGGGTGGTTCTTCTTAATCTTTAAATAGGCGCTCCTGATATTATAGCTTGTATCACGCGGGTAATCATACTGGGCATGAAGCAAGTTTACAGTAGACAAAATCAATACAAAGGATAGTAGAATTCTAACAGCCATTACTTAAATGGAATAGTTCGCTTTTCTTTAGCACTCTGCATAGCAAATTCAATCACCTTAATACCATCTCTGGAATGTTCAGCACGCACAGCTAATTCTTCCCTTCCATTGATGGCTGCCTCTACATTTTTATAGAATGATGTGTAGTGACCTTTTTCACTTTGAATAGTCTTCCTTCCCTCTTTCACTGTATTTAATACTCCCCATATCTCCTCTGGTTCCTCTCCCCAATTCGGATCAGAAAGTGGCATTTTTGCTTCATTTAAGGCCGCCTCCTGAACATCCATTCCATACTTCACAAAAGCACCTTCAGTGCCGGAAACGATATATTTGGGCAGAGGCTCTTTCACCAACATCCCGGATTTCAAGGTGACTTTAAACTTCCCGTATTCCAGCATCATAGAAAAATAATCAGGTATTTCGCTATTATCTCTTTGTACTCTTATGTCAGCCGTAATACTCTCCGGATGGCCAAAAAGCACTAAAGACTGGTCGATTAAATGCGAACCTAAATCATAGAGCAATCCGGTGCCCAACGAACCTTCTTCCTTCCATGAATTAGGCCTGATGTCATTACGAAATCGATCAAAATGTGCTTCATACTCAACTATTCTACCTAATTTACCTGAATCAATCACTTTTTGTACCGTAAGGAAATCACTATCCCAACGCCTGTTCTGGTAAACAGAAAGCACTTTATTCTTGTCTTTTGCGATATTGATCAATTCCTGCGCCTCTTCTGAGGTAACCGTAACAGGCTTATCGACCACTACATGCTTTCCGGCTAAAAGTGTCTGTTTGGCTATTTCATAGTGAAATTTGTTTGGGACTGCAATTACTACCAGATCAATTTCAGAATCATTCAGAATAGCTTCAGAACTATCTACAATTTTTGCAAGCGGATAGCGCTCCTTAATGATATCAATATTATCCTGTTTCGTTTCACGGATGATGCTGAGCTCCAAGCCATCTACATGATCAATGAGAGGTGCATGAAAAACACGACCAGCCATTCCGAAACCAATCAATCCTACTTTTATATTACTCATGTCTGTTTTTTTTTCTTAACTAATCAGTCAACTATACCATAAAACCCTGTTTCAATTAAATAGGTTATCATCGGCTAAAACTCTGCGTTTTGTAGCGGAGAAATTAGTTCGCTTTTAGTTATTTCAATTCAAGTATATAAGTTTCCCCTTTTTCTGTTTCCATATCATATACAAAAGTTTCAGGGAGCTTAACCTCCACTATTTGTTCAGGCGCTTTCACAAGAGGCTCTTTAATAGTTGCCTGCGCATAAAACGGATTCGAATTCTCACCTTCCGCTTGCCTAAGAGTTCCCTTTACAAGTTGTAACTTCTTCCCGGATCGGATTCTACAATTTCCTCCTAATTGCGATACTATTTTCACCTTTTTCACTTTCCCTTTCTCCCAATTAATATCAATAATAAATCCTCCCCTAGCTACCAGGCCTTTCACTTCTCCCGCTGGCCACTGGTTTGGCAAGGCTGGTAAAATAAATATTTCACCATCATGACTTTGCAATAACATTTCAGCAATTCCAGAGGTACATCCAAAGTTTCCATCAATTTGAAAGGGCGGGTGCGCATCTAACAGGTTGGCATAAGTACCCCCTCCTTCACCATTTTCCTTATCGGAAGCCGGTGTGAGCTGATCTTCAATCAGCTTAAAAGCTCTGTCACCATCCAAAAGCCTGGCCCAAAGGTTGACCTTCCAGCCCATTGACCAGCCTGTAGACTTATCACCCCTCTGAACAAGAGAGGTTCTGGCCGCACTGAATAAATCAGGGTGGGTAAAAGGAGAAATTTGATTAGAAGGATACAGTCCATACAAGTGAGAAACATGTCTATGCTTATCGGATGGATTATCCCAATCAGTCATCCACTCCTGGAGCTGCCCAAACTTACCAGTTTGCATAGGAGGAAGCTTTTCTAATGCGGATTTTACAGAATCAGCAAAGGTCAAATCTTTTCCTAAAATGCTTGCTGCCTTTATATAATTAGAGAAAACATCAAAAACCAGTTGATTATCCATTGTATTTCCTGCCGCCAGAGAGGTTCCTCCCGGATGCTCATTTTCCGGAGACATAGAAGGCGTAATAACCTGCCAACCATGTTTTGGTTCCTCTTGAAGTACATCTATATAGAATAATGTAGACCCTTTAAGAATAGGGTACACTTTTTCGAGAAATGCTGTATCACCTGTGTATAAATAGTGCTGCCACATGTGCTGAGTTAGCCAGGCGCCACCCATAGGCCACATTCCATAAAATGCACCGTCTATAGGCCCTGTAACCCGCCAGATATCTGTATTATGATGCATATTCCATCCTCTTGCACCGTACATTTCTTTTGCACTTTCCTGACCCATAACGGAAAGATCTTCTATCATAGAAAAAAGAGGCTCATGCATCTCCGGCAGATTGGTTACCTCTGCAGGCCAATAGTTCATTTCTGTATTAATATTCACCGTATATTTACTATCCCAGGGAGGCGACAATTTATCGTTCCAGACACCCTGTAGGTTAGCCGGCTGAGTGCCCGGTTGTGAGCTGCTTATTAGCAAATATCGTCCGTATTGAAAATATAAAGAGACCAATGAAAGGTCATTATCTTTGGCAAATTCTTTCAATCTCTGATCAGTCGGCCGCTCATTTTTATTACTTTGGGGGAAGCTGAGTGAAACTCTATCAAAATATTTTTTATAGTAGGAGCTATGTTCTTCTTTGGCCTTATCAAAATCCTGAGAAACAGCAGCTTTCAATTTACTTTTTGCCTTGCTTTCAGCATCACCTGAAAGGCTATCATACGATATAAAATTAGTACCGATTGAAAGATAGATAGTTATGCTATTGGCTTGTTGAATTTCAATAGTTTCATCTGAGGTAATCACTTTTCCACCATCAGCTACCGGCTGAACAATGCTGTTAAATTTTACCTTCCCTTTTTTATTAGCGACATCTCCCGATGTAGCCAGAAGCCTGATCATATCACCCTCCACTGTAAGATTCTGTTCTTTATGTGGAGTAGTAAGTTTTATTTTACATGAAATGCTTTTGGGCTTACTAGCTGAGAGTCTGACAATGATGACATCATCAGTAAACGAAGAAATGATTTCTCTTTTAAAAGTAACTCCCTCCACATCATAGCTCACTGAAGCAATAGCATTCTTAATATCAAGTTGGCGTCTGTAATTTTTGGAATTTTGATGACCTGGAAATGTAATGTATAAATCTCCCGCTGACTGATAAGGCATGCCATAATTATTATCTGATGGTGCAAATCTCGGTACACGAGTCATCAGCAATGATTCGGCTTCCTTATATTTACCTTCAAAAATGAGTGCTCTTACCTCCGGAAGTAGCTCTTTAAAGCCATCAGGAATATTATTACCGGGTTCTCCTGCCCAAATAGTTTCTTCGTTGAGTTGAAGGTGTTCTTCCTCCAGGCCTCCAAAAACCATTGCACCAAGCCTTCCATTTCCAATAGGGAGCGCTTCGTTCCAATTGTCTGCGGGCCTGTCATACCATAATTTTAATTCATTTTTCTGGCTGAAGCTTGTAGATGCCGAAAGTAAGCATATCAAAAAGATAAAGAGGTACTTGCACATAGCATTATTTTTTCCTACTAACTTTTGTTAGCGCATTAAATACTAATTGAGCAACGGCTTTTGCTCCTTCAGGTTGGAAATGCGTATTATCACTCTGTCCTTCGGGATAGGCTTCATATTTCCCGGCAGGTAAATTCATAAAATAATTCTGACTGACGTACTCTTTACCTTTTTTGCTAAAGGCATCCATTGAAAGCTGATTGAGGTCAATCAGAGGGATTTGAAATTCAGTAGCCACCTCCCTGGCCGCTTCCGGATATTCACCATGTACATTTTCTAAATAACCATCCTTCCATGGATAATTTCTGGCAACTGGTGTAAGCACTATGGGAATAGCTTCTTTTTGAAGCGTCTGGCTAATATAAAGTCTCAAAAACTCTTTATAGCCTTCCACATCCACATAACGTTCTGTCTTGTTTTCTGCAGCATCATTGTGGCCAAACTGCATAATTACTATATCATCTTTTTGCAGCTTTTCATAGACAGCCCGCCATCTCCCTTCCTGAAAAAATGTACGTGTACTTCTACCTCCACGGGCTCTGTCATCAACTACAACTCTGCTACCTTTAATGAATTCAATTTTTTTAATGCTGTCCGAAGACATGAATTCCTGAAAAACCTGTCCCCATCCGGTAATAGGATAGCGGGTTTTCATATAATCCTTACCCTCCTCATAATTATCTGCATAATCAGCCATAGTGGAATCGCCAATAAGATAAACAGTCACAACTTTTTCCTGTGAGAAAAATGCGAACGACACAGACAGAGCCAATAAAATGGCCGTCAATAAAATTCTAAATTTATAAAGTCTGCTCATTTCTTAATTGTTAAATTCAAAAGCCCCTAAATCAGGAGCCACCCCATTAAACTCCAGGCCAACATCCACGCCTTTATCAATCAAATCACTTCCCGCAGTTAAATGCATAAAACCTATATCGGGTAGGCTACCATCGGCTTTTCGTGGCAACAATAATTCATTTACATCAATATTCTCAAAATCTTCTTCTGTCACGGTTAAACTTAATGTCCAATTGTTATTGGTAATATCTTGAGTAGTTGTATTGGTAGATCCGAAATCTCCTAAGGCCAGGCTGTTTTTCAAGATTAACTTTTCAAGCGGATTAGTATTACTGAAATTGTAGTTTCTGCCATTTCCGTAAGCCGAGCAGTTATAGATAGTAACTACTCCTCTATTGCTATTATGATCAAAGCCGTCTACCACATTTTCTATTGCTAAGCAATTGGTGTAAATGGCATTATGCTTTAATAATTTATCATCACTTCCTCCGGTTTTGAAGCCGTTACCATCTCCAGCCCCAACTGTACCATCTTTCATTAAGCCATTCCTGATCGCCCAACAATTTTCATAAGTAGTAGTAATGTTATCTGTACCTCTAAGGTAACCGTCCCAGCCATCGTCCAGGTTATTCCAGGCCCTGCAACCGATGAATTTATTGCCTGTTCCGGCTGTAAGCTTACAGGCAAATCCATCGGCATTTTCAATGGAGGAGTCCGCATTAAAATAAGAGTCACAATTAAGGATTGTATTATTAGAAGCCCCATTATCAATCTGTAAACCTGTATCTGAACACTCAGAAAAGGTGCAAAATTCTATCAGGTTATTATTGCCTTTCACCTGCATGCCATTGTCACCTGCTCTGAAAAAATCTATCCCTTTAATGTGCCAAAAGTCTGCTTCCACTACCATTCCCTGGTTAGAAGAGCTTTCAGACATCGCTGAGAAGTCTAATTTCGGTCTCCCCCCTTCCAAAGCACCCCGCAAAGTAATCATTTGCTCAGCAGTGCCTGAATTAACTATTCTGATTTTACTAAACAATTCATAAGTACCGCCTTGCATTTCGATTACCTCCCCGGCCTGAGCTGCAGAAATTGCAGCCAATAATTCAGCAGAAGTGTTTACAATATAGTCAGCAGAACTTTCTCCACTGCCTCCTCCATCAAATGAAGAAATTTTTAATGTTGTGCTTCCAGTGATGGTAGCTCTATCATTTGCAGTGGCACTAATTGTTACTATACCATTTTTTAAAGCGGTTACTAATCCGCCAGAGGAGACTGCCGCTACGGATGGATCAGAAGAATTCCAGGTAACAGATTTATCATTGGCATTTTCAGGCATAATAGTTACAGTCATCTGCCTTGTAGTTCCTTCAGTAATTTCTTCGCCTGTTACTTCAATGCTTTCAACAAAAACAGTGGGAGCATCCGCTTCCTCTTCCTCACAGGATATCACAAACATAGCAAGAAACACCACACACAAGCTAATAAGAAAATCCTTGACTGTTGATTTAAATATTTTAAGTGAATTGCTCATTTTTTTAAATATTTAGCTAACTCAGGTACTTTTATTTCCAATTCTTCTGCCACTAAATCGCATATTCTAAATGCTCCCCAGGGCGATAAGTGCGTATCATCATTTCTGCCTTCGGGCAAGGAAGCATAGTCACCGGGGGCTATATGTAAGAACAATTGCTTCGATCTTTCCTCACCATAAGTGGAAACCAGCTTGCGGGATTTTTCATGAAGGTCCAATACAGGTACATTTTCTTCTTCCCCCACTGCTTTCACCACTTCAGGATACTTACCGTGCGTATCCACCAGTTGACCATTTGTATCAAATTTTCTTCTTACAATTGGTGTTGCTAAAATTGGAAAAGCTCCTTTGGCACGTGTATCAGCTATGTATTTTTTCAGGTTAGCACGGTATGCCAGCTCCGGATCTGCATAACGCTTGGGGTCTTCCGATTTCTGGTCATTATGGCCGAACTCAATGATCACATAATCACCTGGCTTGATCAATTGGAGCACTTTATCCCACCGACCCTCGTCCATAAAGCTTTTGGTGCTTCTTCCATTCACTGCATGGTTATCTACTTTTATCCCTTCTTTCAGGTAAAGAGGAAAAATCTGGCCCCATCCTTTTTCCGGGTTGCCCCCTTCATTAAAAGGTTTGTCGGAAACAGTAGAATCTGCTACTAAAAAAATGGTAACCTCATCCTTCTGAATTTTGAAGCTAAGAGAAAGCATGGCTAGAAAAAGTGTGAATATTTTCATTGTTTTAGAATAAGTATTGAGATGTGAGATACGAGTATTGAGATAAGTCTCTAACTCCTCTCACATCATCACTATAAATTTATGATTGCCAATCTGGTTTACTACGGTTGGTTTTATTGATATTTTACTGCTTCTGCAGGTACTTCCTTGCTACTTGAGGTATTTTCTTCTCCAAAATTACTATTGTTCACTACGATACCTTTTGATTGACCAAACACACGCAGTGAAGCTTTTTCAGATTCTTTTAAAGTTACATTATCTAATTTCAGATCAGTTCCATTATACACTGTCATAGCAGAGCCTTTATTATGAGCCACTTTTACGTTTTTAAATGAAATCCCATCTGCATCAATTAGTGTAATACCATTTTCAGACTGGAAATTGGCATTTTCCAAATTGATGTTTTTCAACTTCATCTCCGGCAGTCCCTGCATAAAAGCTGCTGTTTCTGAACCGGTTACATTGATATTTTTCATGTAAATATTACGGAAAGATGGGGTTTCTTCCGTTACAGCCACAGCCTCCTCATCTATTTCAGGAGCTTCCTGATCCTCTTCCAGAATGGGTGACTGCCCACCATAAAACAGGTTAAACCTGATCGCATCAGTTGGAATATTGATCATATCTATATCAGATATATAAATATTTTCTACTACGCCTCCTCTTCCTCTTGTACTTTTAAAACGCAAGCCCACATCCGTTCCTATAAAAGTACACCTGGAAACATGTACATTCTTTACACCGCCTGACATTTCACTTCCTACTACAAAACCGCCATGGCCGTGGTACACAATGTTATTTTTAACAATTACATTTTCAGTAGGGACACCACGGTCTCTTCCATCTTTATCCTTTCCGGATTTAATACAAATGGCATCATCCCCCACATCAAAATTATTATTGTATATGAGTGCATTTTTGCAGGATTCCAGATCCAGTCCGTCACCATTTTGTGAGTACCAGGGGTTTCGTACTGTTAAATTACGGATGATAACATCTTCACACATAAGCGGATGAATATTCCATGCGGGAGAGTTTTGAAAGGTAGGCCCATCAAGTAAAACTTTTTTACATTCCACCAGACTCACCATTACTGGTCTTAAAAATTCTTTTACCTCTTCAAATTCCTGCCTGGTTTTAAAAGGAGGTACATTAAAATTCTCCGTTAAAGCATTGGCTTTTTTGTAAGACTCAGAAGGATACCAGGTTTTTTCGTCTTCACTTAAAACTCCTCCAGATTTCACCAAGCTCTTCCATTGGGAAGAAGTCATTTTGCTTTTCTTAACAGGTCTCCAGGCATCACCATTTCCGTCTATAATTCCTGAACCAGTAATGGCAATATTTTCCAGATTTTTGCCCGAAATGGGAGATTGCGTTCTATAGGTGTTTAGTCCTTCAAAACTTGTTTCTACTAAAGGATATAAGCTTTTATCATCACTGAAAATTAATAAAGCGCCTTCTTCCAAATGTAAATTGATATTGCTTTTTAAAGTGATGGGGCCTGTCAACCAAACACCTCTTGGAATCACTACTTTACCTCCGCCCTTTTCTGCCACTTCATTGATAGTTTTATTAATGGCTTCTGTGTTCATAAAAAGTCCGTCTCCTATGGCTTTAAAATCTGTAATGAGCATCCCATTATCAGGAAAGCTTGCTTCCTTTACTTCAGGCATGTCAAATTCCAACCCATCATAAAGGCTGGTTGCCTCATCTTCTTTGATGTCTACTGTTTCTGTGTCTGGTTCATTCTGACAAGCAGCATACAACAGGGTCATAAAAATCAGCGCAATATATTTTGTGTGTGTCTTCATACTTTTAGTTTTTGATAGATTTTGGCATCCAACTGCCTGCTAATGAGAGAATATTTTTAATTGTATAAGCTTTGGCTTCAGCTTTGCTCAATTGTTTAGACCAGGAAACCCTTTCAGCCGTTTCAGCTACTTTCCCTGTTGAATTGTACTCTGCGTAAAACACAGTTTTTTCTGCTTCAGGTCTTTTCCAGTTATGCCAGCCTTCGGGTCTTATTTTAGCGTCCATTTTTGTATTGATAAATACTGTTTTAGCATAGTCTCGCCATGGCCTGCCCAGATAAACCTTTTCAGCCTCATCAGACACTTTGAGTTCACAATGAAGGAATACAAATCCGAATTGTTGATGAGGAGAAGTTGAAGCCGCAGTGATGTAAGAATCCTTTTTACATAGAATTACGCAGTTGTCAAAAACCGCTGTGGCAGGCCCGAAAATAAAATCAGTGGTTCCTTCAATAAAACAATTCCTGTAATACTGCCTGCTATTATCTACCCCGGCATACAATGTATCCTGATTGGCAATTATACGGCAGTTGTAAAACTCGGCACGATCAGCTTCTACATGCAAAGCTACTCCTTGCCCAACATCGCGGCCAGCTGTATTTTGAATGGTAATATTCTCTGCATAGAAATCATTCCCTTCTACCTTCATGGTGTAAGAATTAAAAGTATGAATGCCCTCCTGTCCTGAGTAATTGTCCCAGGTGATGATGGTATGCTCAGCGTCTTCACCAATGATGGAAATGTTGGTGCGCCACGAAGGAATGGTTACTTTCTCTTTGTAGATTCCATTTTTCAGATGAATTACTACACCTCCTGGTGCAAAAGCCCTTGAAGCATCAATTGCGGCTTGCAAAGAGGTGTACTCTCCGGAGCCATCAGCCGCCACAACCACTGTGGTTTGACAGAAGGCCGGAGTCAACGCAAACAAAAACAATATGATAAGTACCACTAATCTCATTCCGCTGTTTATTTTTTAATAGTAACCACCAATGGACTGGCTAATTCTCTTGCAGTATTTTCTACGTACTTCAGAAAATCTTCTTCCGTAGTAATGCCTTCTTTTTCCAGTTCCCAGGCAGCCAGAAAATAGTAATCCACTGCATTATGTTGAGGTGTCAGTACTACGATATCGCTGTATTGATCAGCCGTGATTTGTTTGAGTGCTTCAGAAGGAAATAATACTGCTAAACCTAATTTATCATTGTTCAAACTCTGCCTTCCGTACGTGACGATGTATCCAAAGGCTTCAGAGGAACCTTTACTAGTGTAAATTTTTGCACTGTCAGCTTTTCCAATACCAGTCGCAAGATTGTCAGTATTTCCTTCGAAATCGATATGATGATGGGTTAGCCTTGAGCCGGCATGAATGCTGTAGAAGGAAGTAATATCTAATTTTTTATCCGAAACTGACCATCCATAATAATTAGTTTTAACTGAAGAATAAATAGCTCCGTTTGCCAGGATTTTGCTGTTAATGCTATCCGTTGAATCAATTCGGATAGCTTTTTCACCATCAAAATAAGCTGGTGAACCTATTCCTAAAGATTTACCTACTTTCAGCACATCCATGCCCCAGTCACTCAATTCGTGATAGGAGTCAAAGCCATCCTGACCAGCATTTTGCAACACCATGTCGGTAGTGGTTTTCCCAAACACATCCGTTGCATTTCTCCAATCGAGGTAAAAACGATAGCCTACCAAGTCAGATTCCCAGCCCGGGCCTTCATAGCGGATATACCATGAATGATCAGTATGTTCATCCGGCACTCGTAAGCTATCCACATTTTTAAATGAGCCTCCTATGTATTCGCGACCTTTCCATTCACCACCTTCTTTAATAGAAAGCTCCGCCTGTGTACGTTTTGGGAAGCTTGATGCTGAATCCTTTGAAATGCCTTTTACAGTCAGTTTTTGAGTTTCCTCAGCCTCAATTTCCTCAATCAGAATCATTAATCCTGCATTTGGTCCCTCTTTGATCAATTGATGAGGAATCTCCTGCATTCCGGAATAAACTGCATAAGCTTCTGCTTCAGGAAAACTTGCTTCCAGTTCTTCTAAACTGATAGTAATAGTACCACTAGCACGTGAAATATCCAGGGTATTTTGAACCTCCACTTCCATTTCGGAAGCTTTGTTGGTTTCTTTTTGTCCATTACAGGCTGCCAATACAGATAATACGATTATCGATACAAAGGGAAATATTCTTTTCATAGCATGGTGTTTTAATAGGTTATTCAGTGATCCGAAACCAGTCATAATCGGCATATCCTGAATCATTAATTTTGTCTTTTCTTGTGGCAAAGATGCCTACTTTAGCTCCTATCCATCTTCCCGGTTTGGCTATTAATTCCTGGCCTGCCGCTTGATACTTTTTACCATTTTCACTGTAGCTGAAAGTACATCTACCACCTGATTTCACCTCAACTCGTAAATACAAAGTATTGGCATCCAATTTCTTAATTACCTGCTCTTTCTCTACAGTTCCTCCACGGGCATCCTCCACTTTGCTAAAAATTAAATAGAGTCCATCCTCTTTAGAAACTATGGATAAGTGTGCATAATCCTCTCCCATGATCACCAGACCCGTTCTTTCATTTACCAATTTCTCGTTAGGAGTAAAAGTCACTTTTGTAGTTGCTGTAAATTCAGGTGCAGGAAATTTTTGCAACAATAAATTAGGTACAGACCATAAATTCACCGTTTCATGGGGTTCTTGAACAGTATACAAGCGTAGCACTTCTTTTTTAGGATAGAGAAAAGCCCAGGTAGCTTCCGGGTTGGCATGCCACTGCCATTGAAGCCCCAATTCCGTAGTATTAAATTCATCAGATTCTGAAGGACCAGCCTTAGCTCCTTCGGTATTTACTTTAGGTTTTATATAGGTGCTAACAGGTTCACCTATTCCATCTCCATCTTTGTCCACCCCAATTATGGGCCAATCATTTTTCCACGTTACCGGCTGTAAATGCACCACTCTACCATAAGCTTCTTTATCCTGAAAATGTAAAAACCATGATTCTCCATTCTCCAGATTGATTAAGCCTCCCTGATGAGGGCCGTTGATATCGGTTTCACCCTGATGCATCACTATTTTTTCCTCATAAGGCCCCAATGGATTTTTAGAACGTAAAGCCAATTGCCAGCCTGTAGCAACCCCACCGGCAGGAGCCAAAATATAGTAATAACCATTCTGCTTGTAGAATTTAGGCCCTTCCACCGTAGGGTGTGCTTCATGACCATCAAAAACAATGGTTCCTTCGTCCAGCAGTTTAGTACCATCAGTACTCATTTTATTCACGACTAAAATACTCTTAATCCCTGCCCTACTACCTGCATAAGCATGCACCAAATAGGCATTTCCATCATCATCCCAAAGGGGACTTGAATCTATTAACCCCTTGCCTTCCTGCACCAAAACAGGCGCTTCCCATGGGCCTTTGGGGTCTTTGGTTTTTACCCTATAAATCCCGAAATCCGGATCTCCCCAGTAGATGTAAAATTCTCCATTGTGGTACCGGAAAGACGGTGCCCACACACCATTTCCATGTTGGGGTTTTGCAAAATGCTCGAAAGGTGGAAGTCTGTCAATTGCATGACCTATAAGCGACCAATTCACCAAATCTTTAGAATGCAAAATGGGCAGGCCGGGAACCGCATTAAAGCTAGAGGAAGTCATATAAAAATCATCTCCCACCTTTACTACATCCGGATCGGAATAATCTGCATGCAGTACGGGGTTTTGGTATTTTCCATTACCTAAATCAGCCACCCAAACCTCTGATAGCTTTTGCTGTGCTGCCAGAGGTGCTACTATCAGTACATAAATGAAAATTATTATAACTGTTGATTTCAACTTCATTCTTCCTGCTTTTCAATTTTCGGTAACCAATCGTTAAAAATATTCTTTAGCTGGTATTCCTGATCATCTTTCAATTGATGCGACCATGAGCTACGGTGAGAAGTATCAGCGCCCGCTCCTGTATTGTTATATTCAGCATAAAATGAGGTGGATTCGGCTTCCGGTTTATTCCAGTTATGCCAGCCGGCAGCATGGATATGCGAGCCTAATTCACTGTTAATAATGACAGTTTTTGCAAAAGGTCGCCAGGGCCGGCCCAGATAAATATCGACTACTCCTTTTTCTGCAGTAAACCTGCAAGCAATGAATACAAAGCCAAACTCAGTGCCCTCGGTGGTAGAAGCAGCTGTAATGTAATTGCCTCCTTTTTTGGAATGAATTTCGCAATTTTCAAATACTGCAGTAGACCAGCCGAATATAAAATCAGTAGTGCCCTCAATGTAGCAATTATAATAATATTGCCTGCTCTCTTTACCATGGGGATATAGCGTATCCTGAAAACCAAGGAATCTGCAATTTTCAAAAATCACCTGGTCACCATCCACTCTTACAGCCACAGCCTGACCTACAGGTCCTGCACTGTTCTCAAAAGTGATATTTTGTGCGTGGAAATTATCGCCAAAAACATAGAAAGTGGTGGAGCCTGTGGTGCCCATTTCTTCTCCAAACACGTTAGGCTTTGAAGCATAGTCATCATTGGTAATTATTGTTTTTTCAACGCTTTCACCAATAAGGGTGACATTCGTTTTGGAAGTAGGCAGAATTAGTTTCTCCTTATAAACCCCATTTTTAATAAAAATTACGGTTTCCTTCTTTCTAAAATGGGGTACAGCATCAAAGGCTGCCTGAACAGTACTGAAATCACCTTTACCTGATGCATCTACTATGAAATCCGGTTTCTGAGCATTAGCATTAAAAGAAAAGAAGGCTAGTAAAAGGGCAATATGGTAAATAAGTAACCTCAATTTTTATCTAATTTATGGTATTCCAGTGCAGCCATTATGTACGGCCCCACACCTTTAGGATCATTATCTCTTTGTGGCTCACTGACATAATACTCATATGTTCCACTGCGGTAAGGCTCTCCACCCAAGCCAACAACAGCACAAATGCTTGTAAGGCTAATCGTTCCATCCTGATTGGTTTCCACAAACTCTTTTGTAACATCTCTGAAAGATTGTTTCGCCTCCTCTGCTAATGAGGGCTCAAATATGCCCATATTGCTTCCTTTAAGTAGAAAATAAGCAAACATGCCGGAGGCTGAAGCTTCTAAATAATTACCTTCCCTGTCGGCCATATCTACCACCTGGTACCAAACACCCGTGTTAACATCGCGGTATTTCAAAATGCCCTGTGCAAGTTTGTTGGCTATATTTACTATCATTCCTCTCTTAGGATGATCTAGAGGAAAGTATTCCAGCACATCTACCAATGCCATGCTAAACCAGCCTATGGATCTTCCCCAGAAGTGAGGAGAGAGTCCCGTTTCTTTATCGGCCCAATCCTGCTCCCTGCTTTCATCCCATCCATGATAATAAAGTCCACTGATGCTGTCATAGGCATACTTATCGATGAGGTAAATTTGATTGGCTACATCATCGAATAAAGCTTCTTCACTGTAATTCTTTGCATATTTCGCCAGAAAGGGAGAGCCCATGTAAAGTCCATCCAACCACATTTGGTGGGGGTACCTTTTCTTATGCCAAAAACCTCCTTCACTTGTGCGGGGATGCTCTGCCATCTGTTTCCTTAAAGTCTCTATAGCCAGCTTGTAATTTTCTTTACCTGTAACTTTGTACAATTCAATTAAAAATTTCCCGGGATTTACCCTGTCAATGTTATAATCCGATAATTTGTAAGTTTTAATCTGCCCCTGTGCATTGATCATTGAGTCTGCATAGGCTTTGGCGTAATTAAAATACAATGAATCGTCTGTGGCTTCCCATACTTTCAACATAGCAGAGCAGACTAAACCATTAGTATATTCCCACTTGGGTTTCTCCCTGAAATCCAGGTACTGTGCATCAGGAACCCTCTTTATTTCAGAGGTGGCCATTTCTTTGGCCAAATTCAATCCATTGATGCTAATTGAATCACCTTTAGTTGCTTTGGCTTCATTTCCTGCCTTTTTAGACTCAGAGCAAGCCATTAGAAATATTGTTAGTAAAAAAATGGTGATTTTAGAATATGCTCTATGCATGTTAAGGGATTTTAATCGACTAATTCATTTAAGTAAAGCTCAATATTGGTATACATCTTACTGATGCTAAACTGAGAAGCATCACTACTGTCTTCAGGATTGAGGTTGTGTTTCTTTTCCCATTTGTCCGGTATGCCATCCTGATCCGAATCATTCGGGGCTTTTTTGACTTTCAATTCCGGCCATCCTCCCACCTGCGTTTGTGAGTCAATAATTCCGTTTTCGCCAAAAGTAGCAGTCCCATTTTCCACCTCTTTAATAATTCGGACATCTACTGCGTCCCTGCAATAACTTGCACCTGCATTTTTCAAAACTGATTGATAAGCTTCTTCTGCAGACTGAATAGTACTTAATCTGATTACATCAAATGGTTTTTCAGCCTTTGCCGCTTCCGGGCTTTCACACTGTACACCACCATTCCAGTTATGAGTAGTAACCTCCTGGCTTGCTGCTACAAAATTACCCGCCACGTAAAATTTACCGTAAGGCTCAGAAGGATTTACTATTCTATCTCTTTTAGAATCCGAAGTGGCAGGGCCTGCTTTATAGTAATTATTCACCATATTATATTTGCCCTTCTCCCCGCCATAGGTACTATTATCACCCCAATTGTAGATTACATTATTGGTAAAGTCAACTAGCTCGTCTTCTGTATTTGGTGTAGTAGCTGAGCCGCTAAAACGAGGATTTCTACTGGTATGATGTGCAAATAGATTGTGATGAAAAGAAGCTCCAGTTCCGCCCCAGATCCCCCCATAACCGTGAGCTCCTTTTTGGTGTACCGAATTTTTTAAACTCTCGGAAATTATACACCACTGCATGGTAAAGTTTGAGTTACGATAAAAAGAAGCACATTCATCAGTTGACCAGCTCACAGAGCAATGATCTATCATAACCTTGTTAGCTTTATTTCCCTTTAAAGCATCATCCTCCACTTTTTTTTCATCCCCTAGCCGAAAACGCATGTAGCGGATGATAACATTATCAGCTGATATTCTAAAAGGGTAGTTTTTTATGCAAATACCATCTCCGGGGGCGGATTGGCCAGCAATAGTTACATCACCATCATTAATAGGTAAATCTGATTCAAGTGCAATAGTACCTGAAACTGAAAAAGTGATAATCCTCTTGCCTTTGGTGTTGATAGCATGCCGCAGACTGCCCGGACCCGAATCGTTAAGGTTACTTACGATAAGCACCTGGCCTCCTCTACCTCCATTGGTAAATTTTCCAAATCCTTCCGCACCCGGAAAAGCTAGCTCTTGTGCTACTCCTGCACTAATTAGAAAAGTAACCAGGAGCAGAGAAGCAACTATTTTTGTTTTCAAGTATTTCAATTGATTTGAATTTGAGTTGGATAAAAATGTAAAAATTAGGTGCAGCTCTTTTAGAAGCCACACCTAAATAACCTAAACAATTTAAACTATTATTATCTCCAGCGTGGGTCACCTACTTGATTGTCAATTAATGTTTGATTAGTGATAGTGAAATCGTCATTTTCCGGATCTTCAAAACCCGGATCAGCTTCTGTGGCATCAACTTCTGCAGGGTTGGTATATTCACTACCAGCTGCAAACAATACCGGACTATCAAAGTAATAATTGTTGCTATAGCTGGCATTAGCACTCATATCTCCAGACTTAGTCCAAAATCCACGTTCAGTATCTGGAATCCCTATACCTACAAATAAACAATTACTAACTTCAATAGAACCTCCACCACTAGCGCGAAAAAGACCTCTATTATTCCCATTATCTAATGTAGAGACTTTATAAAAAGTACAATTATTAACTACTACATCACTCTCTACTTGCATACGAATAAATGTTCTAAATGCATTTGCAAAAGTAGAGTTTTGCAATGTTAATGCTCCAACAGTACCACCTCTAAAATCAAACCCGTCACCTGAATTACCAACAATATCATGCACATAACTATTGGAGACAGTTATTGATCCATAAGTACCGCTTCCTTGGTTGTAAATAAATCGATCCGCATAACCACTTACATCACAATCATCAATCAATAAAGTTTGAAGATTAAAATCAGTTGAAGTAGAATTGAAAAATTGCGACTCTCCTTCTCCTTTAAAAATTATACTCCTTATTTCAACAGAACCCACACCAACACCACTTGTAAATTTACCATAAACAACTGGTCTATCGAATGGATATACTCCTCGTAAAGTAATTGACTTCTCCAAATCTATGGTTAGTAAAGTTGAATCATTGCCATAATTTCCCGGAAACAAAGCCAACACATCACCCTCTGCCGCTGCTGCAATGATGGCTAACAAATCATCCTCAGGATAAACCGGGGTAGCATTTCCTATATCTACTAAGGTCTCAAATTCAACTAAGCCTCTTCTTTTAGAGCCATTAAATAATGTTGCGGTATAAAGCGTTGAGCCAGTTAAACCTTCAATAGTAGCTTCTCCTGCCTCCTTTTCATCTTCTGTGATTTGTCTGTTGATACTCCCCGGAGTAAGGGTAAAATTAGTCACTTCACTACCTGCTGGCCATCTAAAAGTAACACTAGTAGCAGCGATATCGCCACCTTCCAAAGGTTCCAGAATATTCTCTATAGCTGTCATAATAGCTACCTCAGCCCAACTGGATTCTTCTCCATCTTCTCTAACTGCTTTTACTCTTGCCGAATATTGAGTTTCCCCCTCAAAGTTTTCTCTTAATGGTAATGAATCAGGTGAAATGGAAACTGTTCTGATGATAGAATTAAAATCCAGACTATCCTGACTAAATTCCACTACATACTCACTAATATTCTCATTTACATTCCAGGACAACTCGATGGCTGTCTGGTTACGAACGAAAGCTCTTAAATTAACAGGGGCTAATGGCCTATCAAGGTTTAAATCGCTTATAACAGGATCTATATCATCTGAACAGGATAGCGTAAACATAGATAGCGCTATTACTGCCAGACCAATACTTTTAAATATATTTTTCATGTGTGTATTATTTTAATTTTAATGATCACATGGAATTCGCAATAAATATTCTACTGGCATTTGATATAAATTAGCCATTTACTATTTATGCTCATTTCATCAGTATTAAATTTATAGTATTAAAAATTATTTCAGCCTTTAAGCCTAATCGTTAACTAATTGTCCGTTACTCGCATCAATAAATACCTGCCAGATAGGCCAAAACTGATTTGCATTAGGGTCAGCTGTATAAATTGTCTCAATTTTTTCATCCTCTAATTCATCTGCAACTGCCCACGGCATAGAAGATGTATATTCATTTGCTCTATCTTCTGTTTCACCTCTTTGCAGTCCATACACATCCAGCACCTGGCCCAACTCATCATCCTCCACATAACTGTAATAAATAGTTTGTGGTACATCGGAATATTCACCTGAAGCAGATCTTAAAGCATACATTTTAGTTTTGGCTTCATCTAGCTTGCTTTTAAGCAAGTTCCATCTGATAAGTGCCTGCTTGCGCAGCATTTCACCACAAAATTCTAATTTATGCTCTTCTACAATGGCTTCAAACATTTCTTGTTGTCCACCTAAACCATTAATGTAGGCATCCACCATGGTAGGCCAATCTGCCGGATCGAAAGCTCTTTGCCTGATTTGTCTTAAATAGGGAGCTGCTGCTGAAGGGCCTTGCAATTCATTGGCAGATTCTGCGGCCATCAATAGTATCTCAGCATATCGCATGTACATGTAATTGGTGCCATCATCATTAGTAGATGTTACCCTGTTATTTTTCCACTCATACCTGTACTTTCCAAAGCCCCAATTATCAATAGGTGTTAACTCTTGTATTGCTGAAGTAAGTGCTTCAGTGGGAGGAACTTCTCCCCACTCATAAGGAACACATGTAACTGCCTGACGTAAATCACCCGGATCATATTCGTAGAACATAAAAGGTGTAGGGCCAGCCTGACCACCTCTTCCCTGTCCCGTATGCAAATCTGCGCTTCTGTGACGGACAGCAAAGGTAAACAGCCACCTACCTCTACCTGCTGAAAAAGGAATTTCCCAAAGTGACTCTCCTCCTGCAGAAATATCATCTTCGTTAAATTTTCTCCATAAACCTTCAAAAGATGACTCTAACTGAGCCGTTCCACTTTCAATTATATCTCTACACTCCTGCAAAGCCAATGTATACATCGCTTCTCTTGCTAAGTCAGGGTCATTACTTAATCTGATTCCATCAGGATACTCAGAATAACCACCAGCTACCAAAGCCAAACGAGCACGTAATCCTTTTACAAAAGCCTTATTAATTCTTTCTACATTACCCGTACTACCTGATTCATTTGGCCACGGAACTAAAGTGGCAGCTTCTTCCAAATCAGCCAGCAATCTTTTATAGATTTCATCCCTGTTAGTTTTGGGAAGGTAAAGCGTTTCAGAAGTAATAGGCTCGAAACGGGCTACTACATCACCCCATGCTTTCAGTAAATCTGCATAATAAATAGCTCTTAGCGTAATAGCTTCTCCTAAAAGGTGACCCATTTCTGTTCCCGGCTCAGGATTACCATATAAATTAATTCCTCTTATACACTGATTAGCACGTTCAATACCTGAATACATCATAGCCCAGGCATTATTAGCTGTATTCATATTTGTATTAGTAGGTTCAGCACTGTAAGTAACCAAATCAGAGTTGTCATTTCCTGAATTGGAGGAGTTATACCATTCAATATCAGTGTTCATCCCATACCAGGGTAAAAACCGGCCTCTGTAAGAGTTAGTCTCTCCAAATGGCACTTTAATTCCGTCTACTGCGGCTCTTGTTAAATCCACACTAGAGAAAAGAACAGATTCATCTACAGTAGATTTTGCCGGTGCTTCTAAATAATCTTCGCAGGATGTTAATACGCTTAATATTAAAATCGCTGATATATATACTATTTTTTTCATTGTAATGTAATTTAGAAAGTGAGATTTAAACCAACAGTGATTTGTCTGCTTCTGGGATAAGCGGAGTAATCAACCCCCGGCGTTAAAGGCGTATTTCTTCTGGTGGAAACTTCAGGGTCAAATCCTGTGTAATTGGTCCACAGGAAAACATTATAACCTGTTGCATACAATCTAAGGCTCTGGATTTTTGCCTTATCCGTAATTGACTTAGGTAAAGTATAACCCACTGTAAGTGTATTCAACCTTAGGAAAGATCCATCTTCCACAGCCCAATCGCTAAACACATAACGATCCATATAAGGTGACCACATAGTGGTATTAGCATTTAAAGCAGCTAACGCAGTAGGATCTGTCACCAATTGTCCGGTTTCAAAATCTATATTAGTCCATCTGGTTCCTTCTGCCTGCATGGTAATTAAATTCCTGTACTGGTTATTTTGATTGGCAGTAGTAAATTCAATTTTGTTGGCATTGTAAATATCGTTACCATAACTGTAGCTGAATGCTGCTGTCATGTCAAAGCCAAAGGCATAACCGTTTAACACAAAACCTCCTGTATGTTTAGGATTGGCATTTCCAATAAAGCCCTGGTCTTCTGCATCAACAGTACCACTTCCATCAATATCCTTTAGTTTCATCATTCCCGGCACCACATCTAAGAAACTGATATCAGGAATACCTTCCTTTAAAGTATAGGTTTGAGTAGCAGCATCATAATTGAAATCATCCACTTCATAACGGCCATCATTGTAGTATCCAAACATAGAGCCATTAGGTCTGCCTACACTCACAAAGTAATCGTTACCAATTTGGCTGGAGGCCCAGTTAGTATTTTCACCAAAATCTTCACGGAAGCCTAAACTCAACACCTCATTACGGTTAAATGCCATATTGAAATTAAAGTTTAAACCATATTTCTCTTTATCGATCAATATTAAGTTCAATGAAGCTTCTAATCCTTTATTTTCTATCTCTCCCAGGTTTTGGAACTGACCGTCATACCCTGATCCTTCCAATGGAAATTCTATTAAAAGGTCTTTTGTGATATTTTGATAAGCCTCTAG
This sequence comes from Marivirga lumbricoides, assembly GCF_014636295.1. Classification (GTDB taxonomy): domain Bacteria; phylum Bacteroidota; class Bacteroidia; order Cytophagales; family Cyclobacteriaceae; genus Marivirga; species Marivirga lumbricoides. Next base: position 473,663 of record NZ_BMEC01000001.1, read on the forward strand.
AGTACCGTTCACCCTTCCCTGTAGCAACCCAAAATCAATCCCTATATTTTTTGTATAAGTGGTTTCCCATTTCAAGTCAGGATTAGCTAAAATATCACTTGGAGCCCAATAGCTGTTTACATTATTGATCCAGGAAGTGGTGCTGGAGCGAAATGTTTGAACAGTTTGCCCTGTAGGGATGTTATTATTACCTGCCACACCGTAACTGGCTCTTACTTTTAAGAAATCTAACCAACCGGAAGTGCCCACCATAAAATCTTCTTTGGAAACCTGCCATCCACCGGAAATGGAGGGAAAGTAACCCCACACGTTGTCTCCTAAAAATCTACTTGAAGCATCAGCCCTGTAAACCCCCGACAAAAGATATTTGCCATTATAATCGTAATTTATCCTGGTAAAGAAAGAAAGAAGTTTATCATCCGGACTAAGGAATCTATCAGTAGAAAATGGTACTCCCTGGCTTGTTAGTTTAAAAGCTTCTTCCGAACTAAAAAGTTTTGGAAAAGCGTGTATTACGGAAGTAAGTTGACCTCTTTCAGTAAAAAGCATTTCCTGCCCCCCCAGGAAATTCAAATTATGATCTCCTAACTTAAGGTTGTATGATAGAGTATTTGTGTTTCTATAACGAGACTCATTTCTTTCTCTTAAGATAACAGCCGGCTGGCCTTGGTTTTCAAAAGAAGGAATATTATTGATGTAATAAGTAGTTAAACCATAATACCGATTATCTGTAAAATTATAGTTATCAAGCCCAAAATCACTTTTAAACTGCAAATTCTCTAATATATTCCAGGCCAGGCCTACTGCTATATTGTAATTCTGACGAGTTTGATTTCTATCATTGTCTTTTACAGATCTTAGTGGATTTACAAGGTCTCCGGCAGTCTGTTCATTGGTTTCCGTTAAATTAGCTGTAAGACCTGGAACTGGGAAAGGAGCGTATCCTACGCTATGCTTCAATCGTGAATCAGCCGATGACACTTCATTTTGTTCATTAGCACCACCCCCATTAATTTCTGTATCGGAGTAACGCAAGGAAAAATTCAGTTCTAATCTATCGCTAGGTTTATTATTTAATTTTAACGTAATGTTGTTCCTCACAAAGTCTGATCCAACCATAATAGCTTTTTGATCGAACCTGGCAAAGTTGGCGGAATAATTAAACTGATCACTTCCACCTCTTACGCTTAAATCATTACTAAATATATTACCTGTGCGACCATATACTTGCTTTTGCCAGTTATTAGCAGCAATTCCATTATAAAGGTCAATATCCTGAAATAGACCAAAATAGTCTTCGTAAGAAGAAAGATCCTCCTCTGGATTATTCGCATCCAACATTGCATACTCATATTGCCAACGAGCATAATCACCCGGATCAAGCACATCCAGTGTTTTTGCTATTTTACTGGCTGCATAGAAGCTGTTGAAATTAACAGTTACTTTTCCTGTTTTACCAGTTTTTGTGGTAATGATGATTACACCGTTTGCGCCACGCGATCCGTAGATAGCTGTGGAAGAAGCATCTTTTAATACATCTATGCTGGCTATATCTGAAGGAGCTATATCTGTAATAGTTGCAACAGGAAAACCATCTACTATATAAAGAGGATTGCTGCTTTGGGTTAAAGAGGCACCTCCCCTCACTCGAATCCGGATTTCAGAATCCGGTGAGCCTTCAGTACCAGTTATTTGCACACCGGCTAGTCGTCCTGTTAATGATTCAGCCACGCTGGAAACGGGCACCTTTTTCAAAGCATCTCCTTCCACTGAAGCCACAGAACCGGTAAGTTCAGATCTTTTTTGAGTTCCGTAACCTACTACCACCACCTCGTCTAGTTGGGAGATGTCATCTATCATTTGTACATCAATCACTGACCTGGCTCCTACTTCAACTTCTTCTGTTCTCATTCCTATAAATGAAAAAACTAAAGTTGCCCCGGGTTTTACTTCAATTTGGTAAGCACCATCAATATTAGTAGTAGTACCATTGGAGGTACCCTTTTCAACCAGCGTCACGCCTGGTAATGTTTCACCGGTAGCGTCCTTGACCACCCCGGATACCACTTTAGATTGTGCCTGTACATCTAAGTTGACCATGAAAGTCAGCAAAATGATGCCAGCAAAGATCAAAGTGTTCTTGCTGTGTAGTAATTTTTCAAACATAACATTAGGTTTTATCAGTTCACAGTCTCATCAATTGAAAATTATCTGTTGTAATTGGCTTGTTAAGAAACCAATGGAAACACCAGCAAAAACTCAATCAACTCAACCTATTATCAATTTTTTGTGCAACAAAATTTAATAAACAATCATTAATCATGTGCAAACGATTGCATTTTAGAAATAAAATGTTAATTTCACAAGTGTTGCCAATAAATTTTTCAAAAAACTCCTTATTAACCTATTAATTTATCGGAATGAGACATATATATCTACAGATAATTCGGAATTTAAAATTTTTCCATAATTCTGATTAATGCATTTTTTGTTTTATATTGCGCAAACGATTACGCATAATCAAAAAACTGAAATCGGTCTTTTGGCCAGAAATCAAATATCTGAAGTGAAGATTTTAAGTGGCGGTATAACTTCTGTCAAAGAAGATCTTGCGATAGATATGATATAATGAATAACACAGGTAGAGCCGCTTTATTATTAAAGAGTTTACTCTAATTTTGATTAAGATAGTTAACCCTGTGAAAGATCTGTTTGTTAAACCTGAGCATAATGTATGAATGCTCATACAACATAAATAATATAAATATGGCAGCAAAAGCTACCCTACTTGACATCGCAACCAAATTAAACATTACCACTTCAACGGTATCCCGTGCACTTAATGATAACCCGCGAATTAGTAAAGCTACCAAGAAAGCTGTGCTAAAAGCTGCTAAGGAACTCAATTACCAACCCAATAATATTGCCGCTGCATTAAGAAGGGGGAAAAGTCATTTATTGGGTGTAATCGTACCCACTGCAGACAGAGCTTTTTTCTCCTCAGTAATAAGAGGTATTGAGGAGATTTCCAACAAACTTAATTACCAGGTAATTATTTGCCAATCATACGATGATTATGATAAGGAAGTGGAAACAATTAATGCATTAACAAACGCCCGGGTAGACGGAATAATAGTCTCTATCAGCAAAAAAACTGTCAATACTGATCACTTCCAAAAAGCCATTGATAAAGGTATTCCTGTGATACTTTTTGATAGAACTTCTGAGAAGCTTAATGTAAACCAGGTGATGATAGATGATTACAGAGGTGCCTATGAAGTAGTTTCTCATCTTATTGATCAAGGCTGCAAAAGAATAGCCCATTTTACCAGTCCGGTAAAAATCAGTATTTATAAAGAGCGGCTAAGAGGCTATGTAGATGCCCTTGAAAACCATGGCATTCCTTACGATGAGGACCTGGTGGTAGAAAGTAACCTGCAACTGGAAGATGGAAGAATTAGCATGCAAAAATTGCTGGATAAAAAAATTTCGGTTGATGCCGTATTCTCTTCAAGTGATTATGCTGCAATGGGAGCTATGCAGATACTCAAAGAAAAAAATATAAAAATTCCTGAAGAAGTAGCACTTGCCGGTTTTGCCAACGAGCCTTTTACCTCTTTCACTGATCCTACGCTCACAACAGTAGATCAGCTCAGTTTAGATATGGGCCATGCCACAGCAGAAATGTTTTTTAAACAATTAAATGATTCAGAAAATGGACATAGTAAAGTGCAAAAAACTATTCTGAAACCGAAGCTGATCATCAGGCAAACATCACTAAGAAAAAAGAATATTAAATAATAAAAGATTGATTATGAACCCATTAAATAATAATACAGTAAAAAATAGAAAAAAGCTACCCGTAAAAGTTTTACAATTTGGCGAAGGTAACTTTTTGCGTGCCTTTGTAGATTGGATTATAGACAAGCTGAACGAAGAAACTGATTTTAATGGTGGAATTTGTGTAGTTCAACCGATTAAGGAGGGAATGGTAAAGATGTTAAATGATCAGGATGGTTTATACCATGTTTGGTTAAACGGAATTAGCCATGGCAAGAAAGTAAATGAAAAAAGACTTATCACCTCCATAGTAAATGGCATTAACCCTTATGATGATTATAAAGCATTCCTGAAGTTAGCAGAAAATGACGATTTACGTTTTATATTTTCTAATACCACAGAATCAGGAATAGTATTTGAATCTTCAGATAAGTCTATTGATCAACTGCCTGCTGGATTCCCTGGTAAACTTACTGCTTTGCTCTACCATAGGTTTGAGCACTATAAAGGAGCTGCTGACAAAGGACTTATTATAATACCATGCGAGTTAATTGATAAAAATGGCACTAATCTTAAAGCAGCCATTCTTCAGTACGCAAAGCATTTTCAGCTACCGGAAGAATTCGCACAATGGATTGATAATTCCAATTACTTCTGCAATACTTTGGTAGATAGAATTGTGCCGGGCTACCCCCGGGAATCTATTTTGCAAGTACAGCAAGAGCTTCAATATGAAGATAAACTGGTAGTTAAGGCAGAACCTTTTTATTTGTGGGTGATTGAAGGTGACGAAAGAGTGAAAGAAGAATTCCCGACAGAAAAGTTAGGTCTACAGGTGAAATTTGTAAAAGATATTACTCCTTACAGAACTCGGAAAGTACGCATTCTTAATGGGGCACACACCTCTATTGTACACAGAGCTTACCTGGAAGGCTTAAGAACTGTAGAAGCGGTGATCAATGACCAAAAGATGAACAGTTTTTTGGAAAGAATCATTTTTAAGGAAATTATTCCAACGCTGGATTTACCTGAAAGCGAACTGGTAGAATTTGCAAATGATGTGCTGGAGAGATTCAATAACCCTTTCATCAGACACGAGCTCATCAGTATTACTTTAAATTCTATTTCAAAATTCAAAGTGAGGGTACTTCCTTCTATTCTGGAATACAGAAATAGATTTAACAAATGGCCTGAGAGCCTGCTTCAATCTTTTGCTGCTCTATTTGTGTTTTATAGAGGCGAATGGAAAGGCGAGAAAATACAATTAAATGATTCTGCAGAAGTGCTGGCTCTTTTGAAAAATGCCTGGAATGGGGATAAGTTTGATGCAAATGGCATTCTTTCTAATACCAACTTATGGGGGCAAGACTTAACCCAGCTTGAAGGGTTAAAAGAACAGGTACAAATGAATATTAATCAATTGCTTGAAAAGGAAAAGGAAAAAGCTTAAAAAGGGGTATTTTGGTGCGTGCATTTAAACATATAGTTTAAATCAAAAGATTCCCTTCTGCAAGGGAATCGCCTGCCGCGCAAGTAAAGCGGGGACGTTCTAATCGTAATTTTGTTTACAAATAAGCAAGATGTTGATTTGGCATGACTGCAATAAATTTTATAAGCAGCACAGTATACAACTGCCGTCATTCCAGAATTTTACGAGGTACGAGGAAAATATCAGGAATCTTTTCAATGAAATGAAATTTCATTTGTTATCATTCATTATTATTCTCTCTGTAGAATTAATGTCTGACATTAGTGAACCCCATAATTTAGTTTTCTTGATGACAAAGTATCAAATTTATCTTCATATTCGTCTATTTATTAAAGCCTTATACTCAAGCGATATTTAACCCTTTGGTTTAAATTATAAGATTCCCTTCTGCAAGGGAATGACGTTCTACTTTAATCTTGTTTATAAATAAAGAAGTAAGGTATTGAATTGGCATGACTGCAATAAATTTTTAGGCAGCACAGTAAACAACTGCCGTCATTCCAGAATTTTACGAGGTACGAGGAAAATATCAGGAATCTTTTCAATGAAATGAAATTTCATTTGTTCTCATTTATTATTATTCTCTCTGTAGAATGTCTGACATTGAACCCAATAAAAAAGCTACCCGGTTTCCCAGGTAGCTTCTGATTTATCATTTTGTTCATGAAAAAGGCCAAAACTATGTAGTTCATTCAGTCTAGATTCTAATATCTAGAATCTAGTATCTAACATCTAGCCTCTTAAGATCCGCACATCTCGCAATTATCCGGATCATCCAGCGAACATGCCATTTGTGCCTGTTTTAAAGCTTTTAGGTCATCATCCGCAGAAGAATCCATATTGCTGTTTGTGTTAGGCTTAGGAGCCGGAGTAGTATTTCTCGGCTCAGGCCTTACTTCCGTTTCCGGCTTAGGCTCACCCAACTGAGATTTATCTACTGTAAACTGAATAGCACTTGTGGCAGCTTTTGATCTCAGGTAATACATACCGGTTTTCAAGCCTTTTTTCCATGCATAGAAATGCAATGAAGTCAATTTAGCAAAGTTCGGATCCTGTAGGAACACGTTCATACTTTGCGACTGGCAAATATATGCACCTCTGTCAGCTGCCATATCAATCACCGCTTTCTGAGAAATCTCCCAAACAGTTTTGTACAACTCCTTAATATGAGCAGGAATGCCATCAATGCCCTGAACAGAACCATTGGCTGCAATCAGCTTGTTTTTCATGCTGTCGTTCCAGATGCCTAATTCAATTAAATCATGCATTAAGTGTTTGTTCACAATCACAAATTCACCGGACAATGTTCTTCTTGAGTAAATGTTAGAAGTATAAGGCTCAAAGCACTCATTATTTCCTAAAATTTGCGAAGTAGAAGCTGTTGGCATAGGTGCTACTAATAGTGAATTACGTACGCCATGCTTTTTCACTTCCTGCTTCAATGCAGTCCAATCCCAACGATTGCTTGGCTCAACACCCCACATATCAAATTGGAAAATACCTTTAGAAACCGGTGATCCTTTATACGACTGGTACGGACCATCCACAGCAGCTAAATCTTTAGAGGCCGTCATTGCCGCAAAATAGATGGTCTCAAAGATGTCTTTATTTAAGGCTCTTGCTTCTTCAGAATCAAAAGGGAAACGCATTAAAATAAAGGCATCTGCCAAACCTTGCACACCCAAACCAATTGGTCTGTGACGCACATTGCTGTTTTCAGCCTCCTTAACAGGGTAATAATTTACATCAATTACTTTATTAAGGTTTTTTGTAGCAGTATAAGTAATGTCGTACAGTTTATCATGATCAAAAGTACTGTTACCTTTTTCATCCTGCGTTACAAACATTGGTAAAGCGATAGAAGCCAGGTTACAAACAGCTACTTCATCCTTAGATGTATATTCCATTATCTCGGTACACAAGTTAGATGACTTGATGGTACCTAAGTTTTTCTGATTTGATTTTTTATTGGCTGAATCCTTATACAACATGTAAGGCGTGCCCGTCTCAATTTGAGATTCCAAAATCTCGAACCATAAATCCTGAGCTTTTACAGTTTTTCTGCCTCTTCCTTCACGTTCATACTTTTCGTAAAGCTTTTCAAATTCTTCACCGTGGCAATCCGCCAATCCTGGTGCTTCATTCGGGCAGAACAAAGTCCATTCTCCATCAGACTCTACTCTTTTCATGAACAAATCAGAAATCCACAATGCATAGAATAAATCTCTTGCACGCATTTCTTCTTTTCCATGGTTTTTCTTCAAATCAAGGAAAGCGAAGATGTCGGCATGCCATGGCTCAAGGTAGATGGCAAAACTTCCTTTTCTTTTTCCACCACCCTGATCTACATAGCGGGCAGTCATATCAAAGTTTCTTAGCATAGGAACAATACCATTGGAAACACCACCTGTACCTTTAATATAAGAACCTGTTGCCCGTACATTGTGAATGCTTAATCCAATACCTCCTGCAGATTGAGAAATCTTAGCAGTTTGCTTTAATGTATCGTAAATTCCGTCTATACTATCATCCTGAATAGTTAGTAGGAAACAAGATGATAATTGCGGTTTAGGGGTTCCCGCATTAAATAAGGTAGGAGTAGCATGGGTAAACCATTTCTCCGACATTAAATTATAAGTTTTAACAGCAGAATCAATATCCTCACCATGAATACCGATTGCAACACGCATTAACATATGCTGAGGACGCTCCACTATTTTACCATCCACCTTCATCAGGTAAGATCTTTCCAGCGTTTTAAAACCGAAATAATCATAACCGAAGTCACGATCGTAAATGATGGCTGAATCAAGCTGCGCAGCATGCTTTTTTACTACTCCATAAGTTTCCTTGGAAAGCAAAGGAGCATTTTGGCCTGTCTTTTCATCTACATAGGTGTAAAGCCTTTTCATAGTACTTGAAAAAGACTTGCTTGTATTTTTATGAAGGTTGGAGATAGCAATTCTGGCTGCCAATTTCGCATAATCAGGATGTTTAACTGTCATTGAAGCAGAAGTTTCTGCTGCAAGATTATCCAGTTCCTGAGTGCTTACACCATCATAAATACCATTAATCACTTTACGGGCCACATCGATTGGCTGAATATAGTTTAAATCAAGGCCGTAGCATAGTTTTTCAATTCTGGCGGTGATTTTATCAAATTTAACGGATTCCCTTCTTCCGTCTCTTTTTATTACTAACATTTTTACTGTATGATTATTAGGTTCTTTATAATTCTTTAATGTATTATTCTCTGTTAAACGAGAAGTATAACCTCTGAGGATCTTTAAAAATCCTCATCTAATGAAAACCTTGCCTGGTTATCATCTTCTTTTTTCATCACTCCTGCTTTTTGGTAATCTCCAACTCTTTTCTCAAAGAAGTTGGTTTTTCCTTGAAGTGATATCATTTCCATAAAATCAAATGGATTAGTGGCATTGTATATTTTAGGACATCCTAATTCAGATAAAAGCCTGTCAGCCACAAACTCAATATACTGACGCATTAGGTCAGCATTCATGCCAATTAGGTTTACAGGAAGAGAGTCTGTAACAAATTCCTGCTCAATTCTTACTGCGTCAGCAATTATATCAGTAATGGTTTGCTGCGGAAGTTTGTTTTTCAAATGGCTGTTATATAGAAGGCAGGCAAAGTCGCAATGCAATCCCTCATCTCGTGAGATAAGCTCATTAGAGAATGTGAGGCCTGGCATTAAGCCTCTTTTCTTTAACCAGAAAATAGAACAGAAACTTCCTGAGAAGAAGATACCTTCAACAGCTGCAAAAGCAATTAATCTTTCTGCATATGATCCTTCGTCAATCCAACGTAAAGCCCAATCAGCTTTTTTCTTCACACAGTCCATAGTATCTATGGCGTGGAAGAGCATATTTTTTTCTTTAGGCTCCTTTACGTAGGTATCTATTAAAAGAGAGTAAGTTTCAGAGTGCACATTTTCCATGGCTATCTGAAAACCGTAGAAAAATTTAGCTTCAGTGTATTGTACTTCAGCAACAAAGTTTTCAGCAAGGTTTTCATTGACAATTCCATCACTTGCTGCAAAGAAAGCCAACACATGCTTTATAAAGTGTCTTTCATTGTCAGTTAGGTTTTCCCAATCTTTTAAATCCTGACTTAAATCAATTTCCTCTGCTGTCCAGAAGCTAGCTTCAGCTTTTTTGTAATATTCCCAAATGTCTGCATGTTGGATAGGAAATAACACAAAGCGATCTTTGTTTTCCTGCAAAATAGGTTCATCCAAATGTTCTACTACATCACTCATCTCTATTATTTTTTATTTGTTAAAATATTATTCTCGAAATAAGGAGTAATTAAATGATAAACATTTCTGTATAAAGCAGATACAAAAATTACTAGCTACAAAACCAAAAAATAACCCCCTATTCTCTCTTTTGTGTTTACAAATATTGACAATGAAGCCGATAAATCAAAGGCGGGAAAGTTACAGACACAAGCCTGTGGATAAGTCCATAATTAATTAACAACCAGTAAGTTAATTACACTTATTTCAATTGTACTTATGCTTATTCAGGGGCTATGGACAGATAGAAAAAAAATCAAAAAGTTTTCCACAAGCACAAGCAATTCATTCTAATTAAAATTAGGCAGAATGAATAAATATTACATACCTATTTATTATATAAAAGTCGTTCTTTTAAATCTTGCGGCATATATTCTATATGCGGTTCGTGCAAATTAAGAAAGTAAGTAGCTGGGCCATAATAAGTAGTGTTGGTAACCGGATCTTCAAACTTTCTATACACTCCTTTTTTCATTTTATTAGATAAGGCCGCTGATACTGAGCTCCTTACTTTTGCTTTATTCAGTTCAGGCTCTTTCTCCATAATAAACTCAACCACCTCCATTGTTTTTATTAATTTCTTCTTAAAATCAATAAAATAAGCGATTTTTCGGGTCCAGGGCCATTGATCATGATACGCATTGGTTTTCTGATGCATTAAATTCTGTTCTTCATTTTCATGAAACAACGGCAGGTTTAGTAAAGAATCAAGGTGCACGTCTATCTCATTGATCTCAGCCTTAAATTGATTAATTTTAAGTTGTAACATTTGCTTTTTCTCTTTCAAAGCTTTCACGTACAGATCAGTGTACTTTTCAGGAATATTAACTTTCATAGATATGCGCTTAATTATTCATTTGTTATTGCAAATTAAAGTATAGCAAGCAAATAAAGCAAGCGAAGCAAGCGATATTGAGGGTAAAAATTGGGTTAATAAACATATAAAAGCTTTTAGTGCTTCATAATATTGAAAAAGCAAGCAAATAAAAAGTCGCTGTTACAATGTGAAGAAGTGATTCAGACTTAAAAAATGATAATAACAATTTAGTTTTGCAACTTTTAATAAAATCCTTATCTTTGCATTCCTTTTGAGGAATTAAATAAAATAATTTAATCATTATTTCATGTACGCAATAGTAGACATAGCCGGAAAGCAGTTCAAAGTAACGCAAGACCAATTCGTTTATGCTCCATTAATGGAGGGTGAGGATGGCGCTTCCGTAGAGTTCGACAAAGTATTGTTAGTAGACAATGGCGGGAAAGTCGAAGTAGGTGCACCTTTAATAAAAGGCGCAAAAGTTTCAGGGAAAATCCTTGGACATGTTAAAGGTAACAAAGTAATTGTTTTCAAAAAGAAACGAAGAAAAGGTTACAAGAAAAGAAACGGACATCGTCAGGATTTCACAAAAGTATTAATCGAAAACATTTCAAACTAAGATAAACCATGGCACACAAAAAAGGAGCCGGTAGTTCCAAGAACGGAAGAGAGTCGGAAAGTAAGAGATTGGGTGTTAAAATTTACGGAGGTCAGGCAGCAGTAGCGGGCAATATTATTGTTCGTCAGCGTGGAACCGCACATCACCCGGGACAAAATGTTGGTATAGGCAAAGACCACACTCTATTTGCTTTAACAAATGGAGTAGTTACCTTTAAAAAAGGTAGAAAAGACAGATCTTATGTGTCTGTTGAGCCTGTTCAATAAGAAATACCTAAATTATTGTAAAAGCCTGTAGCATTTTTGTTACAGGCTTTTTTTTGCTTCAAACTCTTTAGAAAAACTATATTAGCTCCCCGCTTTTAGTTTAAATAGAGCCCATTGAACAATTACATGAGAATCTATTACCTGTATCTGAAAGCCAGCAACAAATGATGCCCCATTGTGTAATCTAATTTCAGATTCCATATAATGTTATTTTTACTATAATAGAATTGCATTGATCACGCATAAGAAACCTAAGAATTCCCTTAGTAGGGTTTATCATGCTATTTGTGTGGGCTTTCAGCTCTGATACTAACATGAACAAGGTCAACCGGGCAAAGGTCGGTTTAATTCTTTTTGCTACAAGAATAGTTTTGAGTATACTTTTCAGCGTACTATTTGTTGCGGGATTATTTGCACTCTTTTCCGGAAATATAAAGAATTCTCATTGAATAGATTAAGCCGTAAAGGAGTTAGAGGATTCTAAACTTGTTCCTTTACAGTTCTATTTTCTACTAAACCTATCTTTACTGCTTATTCGTCTTTTTCTTTGGCTTCTCTTTTTTCCTTCTTTCTAAAATACCTCCTGAATAAAAAATTACTTTGCAAAGCTTCCATATTTTCATCCAGCTTTACTGATGAACTCTCCAGGTTTTCAATAAGTTGCTTGAGGTCGGCACCCGCCTCTTCATCATGAAGCAAAACGCCCAGCGAACTATTGGGATTATTGGTTAAAGCTTTCACCTCTGAAATAAATACAGAAGCAGTATCTGCAATTTGTTGCACTTCTGCCAGAGTACCTTTAATAGTTTCAAAAACTACCGTATCCGTCATTAAATCATTGATAAGCGTACCCTCCTTGTTAAGGTTTGCCGTAAAATTATTTAGGGAGGTGATTAATTTCTCCGTTTTAAGGGAAGCATTTCTAAGAGAAATGGCAGTAGCATTCATATTGTTGTAAAGTGCATCATCTTTAAGGAGCTTACCCAAACTACCTTCGCCAGCCGCCAGTCCGCTACTAATCACTTTAAAATCATCCGTAATGGCTAAAATATTTTTATTATTTTCCTGAAGCATGTCAATCATATCTTCTGAATCAAAAGTCTTTTCCACAATAAGCGTATCTCCCTCACTCACTTGCGGAGCACTGGCGGAACCGCCATAAATGACCAATATTTTATTTCCGATAAGTCCATCAGAGCTGATCTTAATTTTAGCATCTTTACGAATATACTCCTGTGCCCTGGTTTCAATATTGACTTGCACTTCTACCTGGGAATTTCCGTGTAAAGAAACATCTTTCACAGTGCCCACTTTAACCCCTGAGAACCATACATTATGACCTTTCTGAAGACCACTTACCTCATCAAAGAAGGAAGTAACATGCATTTTCTCCTTGAAAGTACCTGTGATACTTCCAACCATTAAAATTCCTGTGATAAGAAAAGCCAGGCCTACAACAACAAAAATACCTACAACTACTGCGCGTTTATTGGATGATTCATTCATTACTTACTTAGTAAAATTATAATTGTAAAAACTTTTAATCTGGGGATGCTCTATATCAAACAGGTCTTCAAAATTCTCGCTCTTGGTAAAGCTCCCATCTATCAACATCGCCACCTTCTGCGAGGTTGTTTTCGCACAGGTTAAATCATGTGTAATCACTATGGCACTGGTATGGTAGCGTTCCTGCATTTCTACAATCAGCTCATTAATCTCCGTGCAGGTTACGGGGTCAAGGCCTGAGGTTGGCTCATCATATAACATAATCTCCGGCTTCAAAATAAGGGTACGGGCTATGCCAATTCTTTTGCGCTGCCCTCCTGAAAGTCCTGCAGGCATTTGTTTGGCTTTATCTGCTAAACCTACAGCTTCCAATGCATCCATTACTTCATCTTTTACTTCCGCTTTGCTCAGCTTTTTAAAATTCATGGTGAGTGGAAATGACAGGTTCTGAAAAACGTTCATACTATCATATAAGGCACTGTTTTGAAAAGAAAAGCCAACACGTAAACGCAGGGCGTCCAGCTCTTTAGCATTTAACTGGTTCACCTCTTTACCAAGTACATTAACAGAGCCTCTATCGGGCTTCAGCAAGCCTACAATAATTTTGATCAGCACAGATTTACCCGTTCCGGACTTACCAAGCACCGCAATGTTTTGACCTTTTTGAAGATTAAAATCTACTCCTTTAAGTACCTCTAAATCCCCAAATGACTTATACAACCCCTTAATCTCAATTACGGGCTCTCTCATAACATCCTGATCAAGTTTTCTATCCTCTGTCATATTAAAAGTATCTTATCCAGTTTACTACTTGAACAATCAGCATTTCTTCTAAGAAAATTAAGAACATAGACAAAACTACGGCCTGATTGGCCGCCCTTCCCACACCACGGGTGCCGGAAGTAGCATTGTAGCCCTTATAACAGCCTACTATAGCTATTGTAAAACCAAAAAAGAGTGATTTAACAAGAGAGGTAATTATGTCTAAGAAACCAATAGAAGAAAAAGCCCCTTTAAAATAGGCAATAAAGCCTGTTGCTTCCTCCATGTTCACATTTACATAAGAGCCCAGCAAACCAACTACTATACAATAAAAAGTAAGCAAAGGAATGGTGACTAAAGAAGCTAATACTCTTGTCACTACTAAATATTTGAAAGGATTAATGGCCGAAACTTCCATGGCATCGATTTGCTCTGTCACTTTCATAGACCCTAATTCTGCACCAATGCTGGAACCTACTTTTCCCGCAGAAATCAAAGACGTTACCAGTGGCCCCAGTGCACGTAATATGGCTATTCCCATTAAGGAAGGTAGCCAGGACGTTGCTCCAAAATCTTCCAGCGAAGGGCGGGATTGTTTAGTAAAAACCAGCCCTATAATAAAACCGGTAACCGAGATCAAGGGAAGGGCTTTTAGTCCAATTTCAAAACATTGGTTAACAGTTTCTCTAAAATAGAATGGGGGTTTAAATAATTCCTTAAAAAAACGGGTTGTGAATCGGTAGGCATCACTTACGCCAATAAAAAACTGATCTAATCCTCTTGAAATGACATACTTCCCAGGCTTTTTATCATTCATACTCCTCATTCATTTTTATCTCATCGCTTATAATGGTTCTTAACCAATGGGATGTAAAAGCCTTATTTAATTTCATCAATACAAATTACTTTAAAAACTATATGTATTATACTTTTTCAATATTTATATTATTCTAATGCTTTACGTTTTCAATTAGAATCCGGATGTTTTAAATTATAATATCTCAATTTTATTTCTGTGCTGTTCTATTTTCTCTTCTTTCTCCAATTTCTTCAAAACTCTTGAAACCACTACTCTCGAGGTATTCAACTCATCTGCAATTTGTTGATGCGTTTTATTAATTTCAAAAGAACCTGTTGCCTGTTTCTTATCCAGCAAATAATTATACAACCGCTCATCGAGGTTCATAAAAACCAGGCTGTCCACTGTTTGTAGCAGTTCATCAAAGCGCATTTGATAGGATTGGAATACAAATTTCCTGAAAGAAGGGTATTTCTGAATCCAGCTATCCAGGTAAGCAGTAGGCATCATCCACATTTCAGTATCTTCTTCCGCCACTACATGAAAAGTACTCTTCTTTCCTTCCAAACAGCAGGTTATTGACATAGCACAAGTGTGTCCTCCCTCCAGGTAATACAAAAACACTTCATTACCTTTTTCATCATGACGCATTACACGAAGTAACCCTTTAATAACTAAAGGCATTTCACCCGCTGACTGATTAGGTGAAATAACAGTCTGTCCTGCTTTTACTTTTCGTAATCTGCCCAAGCTCAAAATCTCCTCTCTGAGAGGTGCTTCAGCTATTAATTCATTTAAAATTTGATTGACTGATTCCAAATTGACCATTTTACTGTAAAACTCTCTGCGTTTAACGGGAATATCTTCTATTTAGATATGAAAATAACATGAGACAATCTAAAGGTAAGTAATTACTTCACCTACTGTTTCCGTTATCCATGTCAGAAAATATTTTCCACACGCCATCCACTTTTTTAAGTGTTAGCGTAAACTTCCCCCCATCTGTCCCCTCTTCTGTTGCTCTGTATCCTCCAACAATAAAAGCAATGTTTTCTGATTTCTCATAAGCGTAAGCGGATAAATAGAGTGGTCCTCCGGAACCTTTATAAGCACTCGCTATTTTATCTTTACCTCGCACAGCTTCTCTGCCTGGTCTTAGAATAAAGCCATCTTCTGTGAAAAGCTCTGCCAGGGCTTCTGCATTAAAAGCACGCCAGTGCATTTCATAGTCAGTTAAAACATTTTGAAGTTCAACCGGTATTTCAATCTCTTGTATGTCAGTATCTTGCGCGTTAATTACATAACTGTAGCAAAAAGTCAGAAATATTAAAAAAATATAAAATTGCTTATTCATTTATTCATCAATTAATTCTTAAAATAGGATAGAGTCACTTCGTGGACACTCTAAAAACCTTCCAACGTAAGAGTTAGGTTTAGTTTACACTGGAATGCCCTATTAAATTATTAAAATTTAGAAGTTATACTCTTTAAAATAGTTAAAAAGATGGATTTAAACTAACAATGAATAGCTAAACCTTCTTATTTAAATGAAAAAATTTCTACTTTAGTTTGAAAAATTATTATCCTTAAAACAAGTACCATGACAAAATATACTATCCTCTTACTTGCCTTTTTTGCTTTCTCAACTCAAATTACAGCTCAAAGCATTCAATTCTATGAAAGTGAATCTGGAGACAAGCACATATGGGGCCCTTTCCCTATTGAGTACCTAAAGCAGGATACCACCTATGCAGGATGGTTTAATGAAAGCTATGATGCTTTTAATATGGAAAAAACAGATTATAAGTGGGTAAAAAATTTGAAGGATAAGCAGGTAGATATTTATATGGCTACCTGGTGTGGTGATACCAAAAATTATGTTCCTAAGTTTGTGCACATGTGGGACAAACTGGGCTTAAAGCGTGAGCAGCTTCATTTTACAGCACTTCATGATAGTGACTCTCTGTATAAACAAGGACCTAATGGTGAAGAAAGAGGTTTAAAAATCCATAGAGTACCTACTTTTATTTTTAAAGAAAATGGTAAAGAGGTGGGCAGAATTGTGGAATTTCCTAATACTGATTTAGTAACGGACCTGGCACAAATTGCCTTAGGTTATCCTCCTGCACCCAGCTACAGAGCTGCTAATTACTTGTTAAACTTATTTGAAGAAATGCCTCTTGATTCAATTTATAAAGATGGCAATAAACATTTCTACGCAGCATATGGAAAAGTCTCAAAATACAACGAGCTAAATACTTTGGGCAAAGTACTCCTGGAGTCAGATAGATTACAGGAAGCACTATTGGTATACAATTTCAATGTTTCCTTTTATCAATATAATCCTTACGTTAATAAAAGTTTTGCTAAAGCACTGGATAAAGCAGGTAATTACCCAATGGCCTTACAATTTTATGAAACTGCTCTCAAAATAAAGCCCGAGGACGAGGAAATCTCTAAAGAAATTGAGCGTTTGAAAATACTGGTAGCTGAACAAGAAGAAAAGAGCAAGTCTGAAAAGAAAACAAAAGAAGAATAGGATTTTCACTTTTACTCCAGACAACACATAAGCTTAACCTGCCATCGATTAAGTAGATTTTACATGTCAAAAAATTACTAATGAAAAAATACACCTTCCTGTTATTCATCCTGATTCCTATTATTACCAACGCACAGAAAAAGGATAACTTTTTTGCAAAAGCCTGGCTACAGGTTTATCAATACGAAATGGATGATTTACCCAAGTCTGCTGCCGGATTAGTTGACTCCATTTATAAAGAGTCCATCAAAAGAAAAAAACCTAAGCATCGAATTAAAGCCCTTATCTATCAATCAAAATTTTCACTCATACTAGAGGAAGAGGCACAACTCAAAATCATCAATAATTTTAAAAAAGAAATTCAGACAGTTACTTCCCCTGAGAAAAATATATTAAAAAGTCTTCTGGCAGAATTGTACCTCGATTATTACAATCAAAATAGATGGCAGATTAGAAAAAGAACAAAAACGGAAGATAAAATTGACTCTGTTGATTTTCGCACATGGGATACTGAAACAATTTTAAGTGAAGTAAAATTACTTTTTCAACAATCGTTACAACCTAAAAACAAACTCCAAAATATTCCCATCAATGATTATTATGTCTTACTGGATGTTAAAGAGGATTCCAGTAACTACAGACCTACAATTTATGATTTATTGGCCCATAACGCACTCGATTTTTATGCACAAGAAGCCCTTAGTATGGATCGTCCGGCACAATCAAGTGAAGTGATTGATTCAAACTATTTTATAGCACCATTACAAGTTAAAATTCCTCAAACTGAGTATTTTGACCCAAAAATAGCCTCACTGCATTTATACCAGGAACTTCTTTCCTTGCATACAGCAAAAGAAAATATAGCAGCAACCATAGTACTACAGATTGATTATTTGCAATACCTCAAAAATAATAGCTACATCACTGGTGTTAATGTGCTTTATGAAAAAGTTTTAAACCAGTTACTCTTAAAGTACAATGAGAATGAAGCGGCAACGCTGTTGATTTTTGAGCTTGCCAGCCATTATTTTTCTCAGCAACAAAAAAGCCAGGCACTCTCTTTATGCAACAAGGCTATTGATGCATTTCCTAAAAGCAAAGGTGCTGAATATTGCCAGAAATTGAAGGAGGAGATTTTAAGCCCGGACCTAAGGATTATAAGCGAGGAAGTGCTTTCCATCAATCAGCACTCTAAATTGCTGGTAGAATATAAAAATATCGACAGCATAGAGTTTAGCCTTTTTAAGGTAAAGCAAGAGTTTATCAATATTTACCAATTATCACATTCTGATTCTGCTAAGGCTCATTTTTTAGCAACCCATCCAGTATTGAAAAGCTTTACTCAGGTGCTTACAAATCCGAAAGATTATATTGAGCATTCAACAGAGGTACTTTTACCTCCTCTTCCTTCGGGCAACTACATCTTATTAGCCAATGCTTTTGACACATCGGACAAGGAAATTTTTGCCTGTAATAATTTACAAGTCAGTAATCTGGCAATAATCAGTACTGAACTAAAAAACGAAAAACGATTTCAATTGATTAACAGGAACACTGGTACCCCGTTTGCCAATAGCACACTTGTTCTGTATAAAAGTAGAGAAGAGCAGCCTCTTACGCAATTAAACACAGATGCTAAGGGCTTTGCCACCTTTCCTTATCCAAAAGCCTATACCAGATTAGATGTTTTGGCTGTTCATGAAAATGACAGTTTACTTTTAACCAATTCCTATATCGGAACCTATAATGACTACAATAGAAACGAGGCCGAAGTAACTGCAAGAGTAAAGTTGCTGACCGATAGGAGCATATACAGGCCAGGACAGGAGGTTTTCTTTAAAGCAATTTTGATGTCTGAAAAAAATGATAAAACAGAACCTGTTGCCGGTCAATATATCACAGTAATTTTAGAAAATGTAAATGGTGAGGAAGTTGCTCATCTACGCTTAAAAACGAATGAGTTTGGCTCCGCTACAGGAAGTTTTAAACTCCCGGAAACTGGCTTAACCGGTGAATATTCATTAGTAGCTGAGGAAGATAATGAAGAAGAAAGCGAGTTCTATGATTATGAGCTAGATGAATTTGAATACAGCAGCACAACTATTTCAGTAGAAGAATATAAAAGGCCAACTTTTGAAGTCAATTTTGCCCCTATTACGGCCTCGTACAGTTTAAATGATAGTATTACAACTTCAGGGACTGCTACTGCTTTTAGCGGAGCTACATTAAATAATGCGAAAGTAACCTATGCTGTCACCAGAAAAACAGAATTTAAACCATGGTATTATGGCGAATATTCAAGACCTTATTTTGGTGAAGAAGAGCAGGAAATAACTTCCGGAGAAACTGAAACAGATTCAGAAGGGAATTTTCAGATTGATTTTAAGGCAATACCGGATACTGACTCCGAAGTAAGTGCACAGCCGGTTTTTATTTATGAAGTAACAGCCAATGTTACAGATATAAATGGTGAAACAAGAATCGCTACAACTGAAATAAAATTAGCTTACCATAGACTTGAAGCGACTATTAACCTTCCTAAAAGAATTAACAGAAATGATCAGAATTTTAAATTCGAAGTCATCATTAAAAATTTAAACGGTCAGGAAGCAGATGCTAAAGGAGAGGTAAAAGTTTATAAACTACAAGGACCTGAGAAACTAACAATCGAGCGATATTGGCAAATACCCGATTTACCTGTTTTAAGTGATAAGGAATACAAAGAATATTTCCCTCATGAAAGCCACCAAACTGAGTCAGACGATCAGCAGTGGACTTTAGGTGAAATGCTAGCAGTCAAGCAATTTAATACAGAAGATGCTAAAGAAATATCATTGTCCCCCTCACAATCATGGCCTTTAGGTAAATATGTGGCACAATTGGAGACAACTGATTCCCTGGGAAATAAAATAGAAGCAAAAACCTATTTTGAAGTTTTCGATCCAAAATCAAAAAAGCTGCCGGAACCTCAATTATTTTCAATTGAAAAAGATAAATCCGATTACTCGGAAGGAGATAAAATACAATTAACAATAGGAAGCTCCTCCCCTAAGCTAAGCATTACCCTTGATATTGAAAGGGATCATGAAATAGTGGAGAGCCGGATTATTCATCTTTCTGATGAGATCAAAACTATTGAAATTCCCGCAGGAAATAATGAGCATGGAGGTTTTGCCATTTTATACAGTTATGCCAATTTTAACAGATATGAGAGTGGTAAAATGATTATTCCGGTAAAAAAGGAAATAAAGCCACTAAAAATTAGCACTTCTACCTTTAGAGACAAACTTTTGCCCGGAGCAGAGGAGACATGGAGCTTTCGTGTATCAGGGAAAAAAAAGGCTGAAAAAGAAGCTGAGCTTTTGGCTTCCATGTATGATGCCTCGCTGGACCAGTTTAAGCCTCATCAATGGAGATTTAACCCTTTACAAACACCTGTGTATTACAGTTACAGGTATTCAAATCCATCAGGTTTTGGCAGGAGTTATTTTCAGTCTAATTTTTACAGAAACAATTATTACATAGCTCCCACCAATAATTATAATTCCTTTAACTGGTTCGGTTTTAGCTTGTTCCGCAACTCTTATGCTCAAAGACAATATCTCAATAAACTCCGATCGGTTTTTTTCACTACGCAAACACCTACCATTACACAAACCAGTAGCAACTCAGTTAAAAAGGGATATATAGCAGGAAAAATCACAGATAGCAAGGGAGCACCTCTGGCTGGTGCAAATATCTATGTAAAAGGCACTGACAAAGGAACCCTTACAAATGAACAGGGAAAATACAGTATTCAGGCGAATACAGGTGATTCTATAATCATTACCTTCATCGGTTTACAGAATGTCACTATAACTATTGAAAATAAGAATGTGATCAATGTTAAAATGGCTGCCGATATTCAGTCACTTTCTGAAGTAGTGGTGGTAGGTTATGGCGTACAAAGAGAAAAACGAAGTTTGAGTAGTGCTGTCACCGTAGTAGAAGAAGAAATAATGTTAGATATGGTTGCTCCAACTGAACAGCAAGCGTTTTCCGCCAATAATACTGATGATGTAGAAATGGTAGATTTAAAAATCCGGGGCACCAGCTCCATCGGTAGCGAAAATCCTCCACTGTACATTGTGGATGGAGTTCCCGTAACTGAGATGGATTTATCAGAAGAAGATATCATCTCCATGGAGGTGCTAAAAGGTGAAGCTGCTACCTCCATCTATGGTGCAAGAGCTGCCAATGGCGCTGTTATTATTACTACCAAAAAAGGCCAGGCACAAATGGATAAAATGTTGTTAGAAGTTCAATCAAGAAAAGATTTTAAAGAGACCGCCTTCTTCTACCCACAATTAACCACCAACAAGAAGGGGGAAGTATCATTCCATTTTACTGCTCCGGAGTCTCTCACGCGATGGAAATTGCAATTACTGGCGCACAATAGATCATTATCTGTAGGCTACAAAAGTTTACAGGCTGTTACACAGAAAGAGTTAATGGTAAGCCCTAACGCACCTCGATTTTTGAGAAAAGGAGATATTCTGTCTCTTTCTACTAAAATCACCAATTTAAGCGCAGAGCCCCTAAGCGGTAAAATAGCATTGATTTTAGAAGATGCTATCACAGGTAAATCTTTAAATACAGCTTTTGAGAATGCTGCAGGACAGCAAAATTTTAGCATAGCTGCAAAAAATACTACAGAAGTGAATTGGGAAATAAAGGTGCCTGAGCAATTTGATGCGTTGCAGTACAAGATAGTAGCCACTACGGGAAATTATAGCGATGGCGAGCAGAACATCATCCCAATATTACCTAACAAAGAACTGGTGACGGAAAGTCTGCCTTTCACTATCAGAGATTCAGGCGAGCATAGGTTTACTTTTAAAAAGCTACGGGAAAATAAATCCGGCACACTGAGCCATCATCAGCTTACTTTCGAACTCACCACCAATCCTATCTGGAATGCGATCAAATCCTTACCCTATTTAATGGAGTACCCTTATGAATGTTCAGAACAAATATTTTCAAGGTATTTTGCCAATAAATTGGGAAGCCAAATCCTGGCTGAAAACCCTGTTATACAATCTGTTTTTGATCAATGGAAGGAGGAGGGCAACTTTAAAAGTCCCCTGGAAGAAAATGCAGAGTTAAAAAGTATTCTTATTCAGGAAACGCCATGGCTTAGGGATGCGCAAAATGAAGCTGAACAACAAAAAAGAATAGCAATGCTATTTGATCTTGATAAGATGGATCGTCAATTAACAAGTGCCATAGATAAGTTGGCTCAAATGCAACTTTCCAACGGTGGTTTCCCCTGGTTTAGTGGAAATGGAATAGCCAACAGATACATCACACAATATATCTTAACAGGCTTAGGACAATTACAAAAGATAACTTCTTCTGATGCAGACTCAAAAATCAGGAATATAATTCAAAAAGGAATCCAATACCTGGATGCAGGTATACGGAAAGATTATGAACTACTTCTAGAAAACAAAAAAGTGTATGACAACATAAACCTTTCTGATCAGCATATTGGTAATTACCAGGTTCAGGCAATTTATGCCCGCAGTTTCTTTGATGAAGAAATCCCAACCTCCTCGCAGAAGGCTTATGACTATTATATCAATCAATCTAAAGAATACCGGAAAGCATTCGACTTAAAGCTTCGTGGCATGATTGCGCTATCACATTTTAGAATGGGCGACAAAAATCTATCTTATAAAATTTTAGCTTCTTTGAATGAAAATAGCATTACTTCTGAAGAGATGGGAATGTACTGGAAGGAAAATAAAAATAGTTATTACTGGACTCAATCTCCCATTGAAACCCAGGCTTTAATGATTAGGCTATTTGAGGAAGTAGGTCAATCAGATTCCTCAATACATAAAGATGAGTTAAAAAATATCATTCAGAATTTACAAATTTGGCTTATGCAAAATAAGCGGAGTAACCAATGGTCAACAACAAAAGCTACCACGCAGGCAATTTATGCGCTGCTGCAAAATAATCAGGAGCAATTATCAGAAATGGATGAGGTGCAAGTAAGCTTAGGTAGCAAAACAATAGATGTTGCTATTAAGGAAAAAGGTGCCGGTTACATTAAAAAGAGCTGGAAACCAACAGAGATTGAGCAAGCAATGAGTAACATTTCTGTGACTAAAAAGAATGAAGGACTGGCTTATGGAGCGGTATACTGGCAATACTTTGAGGAGCTTGATAAAATTGATGCCAATACCGAAGGGCCCTTAAAACTGACTAAAAAAGTATTTAAGGTGAGCCGAAATGACAAAGGAGAAATTTTATCTGAAGTCACTGATTCAGTTCAACTTAAATTAGGAGATAAAGTAAGAATCAGGATAGTACTAAAATCCGACAGAAATATGGAATTTCTTCATATGAAAGATCAGCGTGCAGCAGGACTGGAACCTGTGGATGTTATTTCAGCCTATAAATGGCAGGATGGATTGGGTTATTACCAATCTACGAAAGATGCCAGCACTAACTTTTTCTTTGAAGAATTGCCAAAAGGAGTTTATGTATTTGAGTACGATCTTTTGGTAAACAATGCAGGGCTATTTTTAAACGGTGTCACCACTATAGAAAGCATGTATGCTCCTGAGTTTAAAAGTCATTCTGAAGGAATAATTTTACAACTGAATAAATAAAACTATTGAAAAAGATAGATCTTAACAGCTACCCAAGAAAAGAGCATTTTGAATTTTTTGGGCAATTCGATGAGCCATTTTTTGGATTGACAGTAGAAATAGACTGTGCTAAAGCGACTCAATTCTGTAAAGAAGAAAAAATTTCTTTCTATCAATTTTACACCTTTCAAATCCTGAAAGCTGTGAATGAAGTACCAGAGCTACGGCACCGGCTAATTGATGGGGAAATATTTGACATGGAAGAAGTCCATGTTTCGTCTACTGTACTAAGGGACAACAAAACCTTTGGTTTCTCAAAGATTCTTTATAAAAGCAGTTTTGCAGAATTTGCTGAGGGTATGAAGGAAGAGACAGAAAGGGTCAGAAATTCTTCAGGACTTCAGTTGATTCCCGGGCAGCATGATGTAATTCATTACACAGCCACTCCATGGTTACATTTCACTTCTATTTCGCATGCCAGACACTTCAAGTTCAAAGATTCAATTCCTAAGCTTGCAGTGGGAAAAGCAGTAGAAAAAGAAGGAAAACGAATGATGCCAGTTTCCATTCATGCCCACCATGCATTAGTGGACGGTTATCATGTAGGTTTATTCTATGAGAAACTATCTGATTATCTACACAACCCCAACACATGAAATTATTCTATAAAAACCTTTTAATGAGGTTTATGATGATGGTAAGTAAAGCACTAGCCAGCAACATGGTAGTGATAGGAAAGTAAAATCGCATATTCTCATTTTCTATCCTGATATCACCGGGTAACCTGCCTATCCAATGGAGCTTATCATGGAAGAAATAGATCAGAACTCCTATTAGAATAATTCCTAAACCCAGAAAGATAATCCATTTACCTGTTTCGCTATTCATAATTAGTCAGTTTCTTCTAAGTACGAATCGTAATAAGATGGTGTTAGGCTTACAAAAAAATCCTGCTTTCAAGAATGTACCAACATTAAATAGTACTAGAACTCAATTAACAACTTAACCTGCTCTTCCAATAATTGATTATAAAGCACATCTGTTACCTGTTCTCCGTCAAAATTTCTTTCTATTCTCGCTAATTTAGGTTTAAGTGCCAGCACATGCATCCCTAAATAATTGAAAATATCCGTCATATGGCTTAAAGCTAGTCCACCTCCTTGCACACCGGAAGACAGCCCTACCAAAGCACACTTCTTATTTCTGAAGCTTGAAGGATAACCCATGCCATCAATAAAAGCTTTCAACACACCGGGGAAAGATCCGTTGTATTCAGGAATGATAAATACATATTTTTCACTATCCTTTAATTTATCCTGATAAACGTTAAAAGCAGCATTTTTCCCTGAGTTTTCATATAAAGCAGAAAAAATAAAATCATTAGGCAATTCAGCCAAATCTATTATTTGAGATTGCTGCTGGTGTTGGTCAAGCAAGTTTTTATATAAGTTGGCTATTTCAAGAGAAACAGAATTTTTACGATTGGTACCTGCAATTATTGTAATCATATGTGCTTTTTCTTGTAAACAAAAATAGGGACATAATGTCCCTATCCCATAGTTTATCCGTAAAACTATTATTATAATGATGAAAGATTTACTGATAATTTGAAATCATCATAAATCATTTTGTCTCCTAAACCATCAAAAAATGAACCTGAGCCATAACGCACGTTCCATTTTGTTCTGTCCAATGCAAAGGTAGCTTTTGCATTCACTTTGTCGCCATTAACAGTAACTGTAGCAGGGAAAGTAATTTTATTAGTGATTCCTTTTATAGTTAACTCACCAGAAATAAAATGGGTAGCATCGGCTTGTTTGCTTTCACTTACAGAGTTTATTTTGAAAAGCGCAGTTGGATATTTTTCTACACTGAAGAAATCATCTGACTTCAAGTGTCCCATTAATTTACCTTTTGAGTCTCCCTCAAGATCTAATACATCTATAGAGGTCATGTCAATTGTAAATTCACCCCCTTTAATGGTTCCGTTTTCAACATCTAAAGCACCACTCTTAATATTTACAGTACCATTGTGCTGACCAGTTACTTTTTCTCCCACCCAGGCAATTTGGCTAGATTTTACGTCAACTTTTACTTCTTTTCTGATAAACGTAAAAGCTGCGGCTACTATAAGAGCAGCGAATGCAATTGATAAAATTTTAATTCTCATCGTTGATAAAGTATTTATAGGTTTTTCAATTTACATGTACCTACATGTAATATGCGCAATAAACTCTCTTCCTGGCAATAAGGTTTCAAATTTTTAAAAATAATTTTGATACTAAGCATTCTTCAGGCAAATTGAAGTCAAATTTTTCATATGGTAAGTATAGAACAAATAAAAGAGGCAACTATTTACATTCAGTCGGTAGTTGATTACAAACCAGAAGTAGGTATTATTTTAGGAACAGGACTTGGTGCCCTGGTGGAAGATATTGAAATCCATCAGAAAATAAGTTATAAAGATATCCCTAACTTCCCGGTATCTACAGTTGAAACACATTCCGGGTTCCTAATATTTGGTGAGCTTAGCGGTAAAAAAGTAGTAGCTATGCAGGGCAGGTTTCACTATTATGAAGGTTATTCAATGCAGCAGGTAACTATGCCCGTGCGTGTAATGAAGCTGCTGGGCATTCAATACTTATTTATTTCCAATGCTGCAGGAGGTCTTAACCCCTCCTTAAAATTAAGTGATGTGATGGTTATCAATGATCATATCAACTTATTTCCCGAAAACCCTTTGCGTGGAGCAAATTTGGATGAATTTGGTAGTCGTTTCCCCGATATGTATGAGCCATATGACAGAAAACTTATTGAAAAGGCTATGGAAGTAGCTAAAGATGCAGGAATAAACTTACAGGAAGGCGTGTATGCCGGGGTACCAGGCCCTAACCTGGAGACTCCAGCGGAATATAAATACCTTGAGACAATTGGGGCTGATGCAGTAGGAATGAGTACGATACCAGAAAATATTGTCGCCCGCCATATGCAGCTGCCTGTTTTTGCAATCTCAGTTATAACAGATTTATGCACACCGGAGCAGCTAAAGCCAGTCTCTATTCCTGAAATTATAGGTGCTGCTATGAAGGCTCAACCAAAAATGATGCGTATTTTTAAAGGTTTACTAAAATCGCTGTAGTTAACTTGCTCGTAAAATCCCTGATATTTGGATAGAGACGTTTAAGAAAGTCATTTTAGGACTTGCGTTTCTTTCCAGGTAATAGGAAGCTTTATTCAGTACATCAGTCATTTGAGCCACTTTTTCCAGGGTAATGGTTTTGCTGAATTTTTCAACAAAAGCTTTATTTTCAGCTGGTATGCGCATGAGCTCACTGGTTTGCATAAGAGCCATTAATGACTCCCTGTAAATATTTTCAGCATGTATCAACCACTGCTGTTGATTTACTTTACTAAACTTATGGAAGGATTCAGAACGCTTTACCATACTGGCATAATCTTTAGTATAGCACTCTCGCATCCACTGCTCGAACTCAGCCTGAGTATCGTCAGAAACATCATCAGACAGAGACAGGGCTTTGTGCAAATCACCTTGAGCGATATGTGCCAATTGTTTGGCCAATCGAGGATCAATCTGATATCTCTTGGTTAAGACCTCCAAAATTTCATCATCAGAATAAGCAGGCACATGAACACTCTGAGTTCTGGAGGTAATAGTACCCAATAATTTTCCCTGATTATTCGAAACCAGCAGAAATACTGTTTTTTCAGCAGGTTCCTCAATAATCTTCAGCAATGCATTTGCGGCAGAAGGATGTAAAAACTCAGGCAGCCAGATCAGCATTACTTTATACCTGCCTTCAAATGCCTTCAAAGATAAGCTTTTGATAATTTGTCTGCTTTCCTCTCTGGAAATATTCAATTGCTTATTATCCACTCCTAAATGAGCTACCCAGTCAGTTACTGACGCAAAAGGATCTTTTATCAAGAACTGCCTCCATGGCTTCAAGAAATTTTGGCTAATTTTTGCATCTGATCCCTTTATCTGATCATTGGCTGCGGTAGGGAATGAAAAATGAAAATCCGGATGAATGTATTTAGCATTTTTCTGGCATGAGGCACATACTCCACAAGCATCCTCTTCTCCCCTGTTCTCACAATTAAGGTAAGTAGCGTAAGCAATAGCCATAGGCAGATTAGCTGAACCGGAGTTTCCTAAGAACAGTTGGGCATGGGCAATGTGATTATTCTTCACTCCCTTTATCAACTGCTTTTTTAAATCGTCCAATCCAGGTATTTCTGCGAAAGTCATAGCTGTAGGTTTTATTTAGTTGCCTTCACTTTTTTGTAAACCCATTTCCTTTTTCTTGTTTTTTCTGTAAACAATTGAGGCAATATAAATACTGATTTCATACAGTAACATCAGAGGAAGGGAAATCAGTAATTGGCTTATAGGATCAGGAGGTGTTATAAGCGCACCAAGTATTAAAATTATTACAATGGAATGTCTCCTGAACCTTCTTAGAATCTCAGGATTTAAAATTCCTGCTTTTGTCATAAAGTAAATTACCATTGGCAATTGAAACATGAGCCCGCAAGCCAGCACAAGCATAGTTACTGTAGATACATAAGAGGTGATATCAAACTCATTCAATACAGAAGGGTCCACCTGATAATTCGCTAAAAAGTTAACTGAAATAGGCGTAACAATGTAGTAGCCGAACAGTACTCCTGATATAAAAAGCAGCGTTACAAAAAAGGTAGCTCCACGACTATACTGCTTCTCTTTACTGTACAAAGCAGGGCTGATAAACCTCCACATCTCCCAGAAAAAGTAAGGAAAAGCTACAATTAAGCCTACCACAGTAGATGAAGTAATATGCATACTAAACTGCCCTGTCATTTTTCTACTTTGAATAATGAAAGGCAGTTCATCAATGCAAAAGGCAGTGGAATTTGCTATTGTTTGGCCAAACTTACAAGCCATTTGATAAAACCAAAAATCCGGGCGGCTAGGCCCTAGTATTAAGGTTCCGAACACAAACTCCTTTGAGGCAAAAGCAATAATAGAAAAAACAACAATGGCCACAAAAGAGCGTACAATGTGCCAGCGAAACGCTTCTAAATGATCTAAGAAGCTCATTTCCACCTGTGGTTGATCTGATGGCATACTTATGCTTTAAATAAAGGAAATCCTGACATCCACTCGTTAATTTCTTTCTTTAATGTAGAGATTTTTTGTTCATCCTCATGGTGGGTGATCACAGTATCAATATAATTTACAATCTTTTCCATATCTTTCTCTACTAACCCTCTTGTAGTAATAGCTGCTGTACCTACTCTCATGCCGGAAGTAACAAAAGGTGATTTATCATCAAAAGGCACCATGTTTTTATTAATAGTGATATCTGCATGACCTAAAACTGCTTCAGCTTGCTTTCCGGTAATATTTTTAGAACGTAAATCAATCAACATCAAATGGTTATCGGTTCCTCCAGAAATGATTTTATAATTTCTTTCCATAAATGCTTTGGCCATTACATCAGCATTTTTTTGTACCTGAAGAATATAATTGAAGTAATCTTCGGTTAAGCATTGTCCGAAAGCCACAGCTTTAGCAGCAATAACATGCTCCAACGGGCCACCTTGAGTGCCGGGAAACACACCTGAGTCCAACAATTGCGTAATTGTTCTTAATTCACCTTTAGGGTTTTTAATTCCAAAAGGATTCTCAAAATCATCTCTTACTAAAATTAAGCCTCCCCTGGGGCCTCTTAACGTTTTATGAGTAGTTGTAGTAACAATATGGCAATGGTCTAAAGGATCGTTAAGAATTCCACGTGCAATTAAACCACTTGGGTGAGAAATATCAGCCAATAATAAAGCTCCTACTTCATCAGCTATTTCTCTTAAGCGTTCATAATCCCAATCTCTACTGTAAGCAGAAGCTCCACAGATAATCATTTTGGGCTTTTCCTTTTTTGCTGTTACTTCTACCTTGTCCCAATCTATCAATCCGGTTTCTTCTTCCACTCCATAGAAGCTGGGCTTATACAATTTACCGGAAAAGTTTACAGGAGAACCATGGGTCAGGTGACCTCCATGAGAAAGATCAAAACCTAAGATCTTATCCCCCGGATTTAAGCAGGCTAACATTACTGCAGCATTTGCCTGTGCTCCGGAATGTGGTTGCACATTGGCCCAGGAAGCATCAAATAATTCCTTTACCCGCTCTATCGCCAGATTTTCTACTTCATCCACTATCTCACACCCCCCATAGTATCTTTTGCCAGGCAAGCCTTCAGCATATTTATTGGTTAGTACACTTCCCATTGCTTCCATTACCTGTGGCGAGGTGAAATTCTCTGAAGCAATTAGCTCAATGCCGGTTTCTTGTCTTTTTTGTTCCTTCTGGATCAGGTCAAATAGGGCGGTATCTCTCTGCATAATCTTTTTCTAATTTGAGCTTAAAATTAGGTCAGATTCTCGGAATTTACAATGTTATTTCAGGGAACCTTAAGTCTCAATGAGTTTTTATTTATCAAGGGTAACAGTATTTGATCAAGGGGTTTAAATAAACATAAATGAAATAAGAATATATCAATCTTATTGAATTTTATTTCAAACCTAAAATAAAACCATTCCTGCTGAAATCATTAGAGTTATTACCCGGGAAGCCAAATATCCGGAAAAGTGATGATTGAATTAAAAGGAGATGCTAAAACCTACTCCCTGGTGAGTGTAGGAAGAAGAATTGCTTCATCATTTTTCTTCCTAAGCACAAATTTCACCTTAAAATCCTCATCATTATAGGAGCTAATGGTTTCCCACCCGATTAGGTCTAAATAACTAAGAGCATCCTGTATTGACTCAAATTCCAATAACTTACCCCTTTCGTCTCTCAAGCGAGCATCCCAAAACAGTTTATGGGATCTATCCCATTCTAATTTGATTAAAGCTCCTTGAAGCAATCCAGGGCCAGTGATTTCCACTACCTCATATATGCGAGAAGATTTATTTACTTCATTTTGAGCATTTGCAAAACACAGACATATCACAGAAAAACAGGAGATTAGGAGAATTGCTTTCATATATCTTAATTGAGTTCCTCTATAGCAAAGCAAGAATCGAACCGTATTTTTTTGCTATAGCAAAATGGAGAATAATTAAGATACTGCTACTAATAACTCATCACCTAACGATGATATTAATTTAGCTAAGATTTAAGCTACATATAAATAAATTACAAGTTGCACCAAAAAATTTGAGCCTCACCTGGTCACTTTTTGGGCAAACTCTTCAGGCATTTCTGCTATTCTTCTTTCTTTATAATCAAAAAAAGTGATCCCTGTTTTACCTAAAGCCGCTAACCGACCATCCTCCTTACTGAACCTATACACAAAATCAAGCCCGTATTTGTTAATATCAGTAACGCCTATTGCAATTTTAATTTTTTCGTGAGCAAAAATTTCTGCTTTGTATGTAATAGCAGCATCCGTTTGAATCATTCCTGTGCCTGAAAAGTCCATTTCATCTTTATAACCTAAATGCTTTAAGTACTGCACTCTGGCATCATGCATAAAAGCAAAAATACGGTCATTGCCCACATGACCGCCATAATTTAAGTCGGTTATTCTGGTATGAATAAAAGCGGCAAAAGGATAAACAAATGGTTCGTCAATTTTAATTCTGCTCATTATTCTGGTTTTGAAGTTGCTCTGCTCTCATTTTATGAGTAACTCTTTTAATATGTCTGGTATTTATGATTAGTAATAACTTATTCATTAGCTTCCCTAAAGGAGAAATAGTTAAAGCTAAAATTACATTAATAATAAATGCGTAAACCGGGGAATCCTCCACATATCCTTGAAGGTTATTTTCTAAAATAGTAGCAATAAATTCTAAAATCAATATTAAAGTAAGAAATGTGACTGTATTAGTGAGATAAGAATTCCTACTGGTTCTGTTCAACTTTAATGAAATGAGGATGATAGTACTAAAAAAGGCAATCTCCAAAACATAAAACCACCACGTTTTCCAATAAGGGGGTAATACTTCGAAAGAGAGGTCAAAATCGGTTATTTCACCTGAAAACCCACTTCTTGCTTTTATTTGGAGCACATATTCACCAACAGGCAAATAAGGGAAATCAATCTCACCGGCCTTTGACCAATCAGACCATTCTTCAGTGAGCCCCTTTACGAAATATTGATAACTCACCCCTTCCGGAAAAAGATAATCTATAGTACTTAAATTAATCTTTAGAGAATTATTACTGTATTCTAACTTTAGTTCCTGATACTCTGAAAGCTCTTCATTCTGCTTGTAAACAGAATTAATAAAGCTTTCCGGTAACGTCTGCCATTTCTTGGTATTTGCCTGTAAAGCTATTACCCTATTTTCCGCTACTAAATAAATGATTGAATCAGAAGGTGCATGTATATACTTGATATAAGGTAAAACTTTCAACCATTGTAAATTCAGAAAGGGAGATTGACTATTTTTAATTTTCCATTCATCCTGAGGGGTATCCAACCAAAGTGTCTGCCGTGTGTCCTTTACAAAATACCTCAAGCTTTCTGTGAATTTATCCTCCAGTATAACCTCATCTTTATCCTGGTCCACAATATACACACCATCCAGCTTCAATACTTTGAAAAACCCTTTCTCATAAAAAATCATCATTTTATCCGAAAAATCATTCTCAATGTAGAAAGACTGCAAGCTTTTAAGCTGTTTGTTCAGTAATTTGAAAACGAAAACCTCATTATCACCCACCAAAGCCATTTGTTGATCATGGATGGCTATATCATATACAGCATTGGAAAAATGGTTTTGAGTAGTAAAGTTGCTGGTGGACATATCTACGCTGAATAATCCGAATTCACCTGCCAGCCAAAGTGTTTTTTCGTTCTTTTGATAAAATGCTCTTTCTATAAACCTGCGGTCACTTAGTTTAGTAATTATTGTACCATTAATAAGGAAAACACCTACAGTTGTTACAGCTATTACCCCTTTAGGTGTTTCAATTAGCTCAGTTACTTTTCTTTCAATATTCTCTACTGGAAGAAACTGATATTTGATTGATTTAAGCTTTGAAACGTTTACCACTTTATTGATGGTTTTAAACCTCACCTGCTTTTTATCAGGGGCTGCAGGCTTTTCGGACTTCATCATCTCATCCATTGCTTTAATATTAGCTATGGAATCGCGTAAAGCGCTTTCTTTTTCTGCAAGCTTATCTTTTAACTTACCAAAATGAAAACCTTGCTTTCTATAAATTTTCTTATACTTATCAAGTGTTTCTTCAATAAACTGTTCCTGATCCTGCCCGTCTTGTTCCTTGCTTAAATTAAAAATGTTATCCAAAAACTTACTTTCATTTTCGTCCTCTGGTTTTCTTTCAGGTTCTAACTCCACCCTAACCTTTTCCTTCATCACCTTCTTTAAAGTTTCATAGTCTTTCACCTGAGTCAAAAAATACAACCCTTCGTTGGTTCCTACATATAAGGTATCATTGTGCATCAGCACAGCTTCCGGAATACCTCTAAGGCCAGGATAATGATGAAATTCTTTAATAGGGATTTCTAATGACGCTCTTGAAATACCTGCGCCATGGGCTAACCATATACCTTGCTGATCATCACTGGTTACTGCAGTAACTTCATCGGATGGCAAGCCATTATAATATTGAATAGTATTGAGGATTTTTTTACTGGCTATATCCACTAAGACAGCTCCTCCATTCAAGGTGGCTATCACTATTTTATCTCCAAGAATTTTACCCGAGACGGGATAATTATCTCTCAGGTATTCATTCAACTCTTCTGAGAAAACATTGAAATTTTTACCGTCAAAAGCAAAAAAATCACCATTATCATAAGCGAAAAACACAAGTGAGTCTGTCTGGCAGGAAAATATAAAGTCTGTATCATCAGGGGCATAAAGGTTTAAATCCAACCAAGCACCTTCATAGTACTCTAAAAGAAAATTACCGTTAAATGCATACAGTTTATCCTGGTAGGTAAAAATATCGTTGTATCCTAACTCACTATTAAAAACTGTATCCACCTTAAAATTTGGGGGGAACAAGGCTAAAATTCTACTTCCTGCCAGGTAGTAATATGTGGATTTATGTTTGATCAAATCAGCGCCTATTAAAAACTCA
Organism: Marivirga lumbricoides; assembly: GCF_014636295.1. Classification (GTDB taxonomy): domain Bacteria; phylum Bacteroidota; class Bacteroidia; order Cytophagales; family Cyclobacteriaceae; genus Marivirga; species Marivirga lumbricoides. The sequence continues at coordinate 507,325 of NZ_BMEC01000001.1, forward strand.
GGATTTCGAAATACCGGCCTAACATTATTTTGATAGTATTTATTTTCTTCAATTTTGGAAATTCCTTCACGTGTTAGAAGAAAAAGGGTGGAATCCAGTTTTATAAAACGAAGAGGACTACTATTTACTGAAAGCTTTTCCCAGTTTCTACCATCAAATTGAAGTAACTCTCTTCTGTGGGCAAGCAATAGTCTTCCGCGCCCATCAATTGTCAGGTCATTGAAAACATAATCCTGCTTGGGAATTGGAACAGAGAAATGTTTGAGAGAAAGGTGACCGTCTTGTGCTACTCCCTGGGAAATTACAAAGAGCAAAGGGATTAAGATTACAATTAGTCTTTTCATTGGTAAATATTAGCCGCATCAAAAATACCTTATTTTGGTCAGGTAATTAGCACATTCCATTTAATTTCTGCAAGATTGATTTCTTAGCCTGAGCACAAGTAAAAAAGAAAACATAAAACCCCTTCTCTACCATAAATTGAAATCAATAGAATAAACAGCTTAAATTCTTAAATATTCTATATTAGCTAAATTAGTCCATCCCTGATGTATCTGAAGAAAAAACTCCTGTTAAAATTATAAAATATGTAGCTGCTGATTCATTCTCTTTAAACACAAAAACATACCTTTAGAATAAATACTAATCACAACAATGTTTCTCTAATTATTTGAATTCCAACCTATAAACCTTAGCAACGCAACCATTAAATAGCTGTAGCAGTTAAAATAGTCCATAATCAAACATTTAATTTATGAAAAAATCAATTTTAGTAATTGCCATTTTGTTTTCAGGATTTTGTGGATTCGCCCAAAATGACCAGTCAGGAATAAGAGGTTCATTTAACTTATCTAATTTATACGTAGATGATGTAAATGATGAAAATACTAAACCCGGTTTTTCTGCCGGAGTGTATTTCCGAAAGTCAATTAGTGAAGCGTTAAGTATACAACCAGAAATTAACTATAGTCTTAAAGGTTCTCAGATAACTTATAACGGCTTATTTGGAAATGGAAATTATAGATTTAATTTATCTTACATAGAAATTCCGGTTTTAGCTAATATTCATTTAGGTGAAAGTTTATATATTTCAGCAGGTCCCTATGTAGCAGCACTTATAGCTGCGAAAGTAAAAGATATAGATGGTGATGGAAGTGTCAATTCAGTAAGGGAATTAGATAGAGATGATTTCAATACTTTTGATTATGGTGTTGCCGCAGGTTTAGGTTTTGACTTTACAGGTGGCACCGCAGGAGTCAGATATAATTACGGATTAAATGAAGTTGCTCCAGATGTTCAAAGTCTTGATAATGGTAAAAATTCTGTTTTACAATTTTTTATTGGTTTTGCATTCTAAACAAAATCATGAACTCGAATGAAACAAATAGCCGGCTAGCTCCGGCTATTTGCTTTTTAAAGCTACAAAAGATAAGGAATAATAGGAGAAATTGGACAATAACCATTGATTGATATTCAGTAAGAAAAATTCTATCATTTATCACAACCCTACAATGTGAAAACGGTTGGATTGTACTAGAACTAAAACTTTTTATTATGAAAAAAACAATTTTTTTATTGGGACTGCTAATCCCTTTTAGCTTTAGCACATTCGCACAAATGGATGATGATGCAGACAAAGAAAGTAAAGTAGGTATTCGCGGAAGCTTTAACCTTACCAACTGGTACGAGGATGAACTGGATGATAAAAATCTGAAAGCAGGTTTTGGTGTAGGGATATTCTATCGGGGGTTTGTTTCTGACAATTTCAGTATTCAGCCGGAGATAGGCTTTACTCAAAAAGGATCTACTTTTGAATATGATGTTTTATGGGCTGATGGAGAGGTAAGAGGAATTTTAAACTATGTTGAACTTCCGGTTCTTTTTAACATTCACCCAACAGATTTTCTTCACATAGGCGCTGGTCCTTATGTTGCTACGCTTATTTCTGCAAAGGCTAAAGCAGTAGATGATGATGGAGACTCATTTGAAGGAGAAGAATCATTTGACAGAGACAATTTTCAAACATTTGATTGGGGATTTGCTATTGATGCCGGACTTGATTTCGATAACGTAAGCGTAGGAGCCAGATATGGTCTGGGTTTGCAAAATGTTGAATGGGATACAGATTTAGCTGAGGGAGATTTAGGCAAAAACTCAGCTCTTCAAATTTACATTGGATTTATGTTCTAATAAACATTATTATTAACTTGAACAAAGATTTTAGCCCTGTGAAAGCAGGGCTTTTTTTTGATTATAGTCTACAAAGTCTATCCAAAAATTAAGTTAAAGCCAACACAATTATGGACTTAGAAATTGATCTTGATCATAATGTTACAGAGATGATAAAGTGAGTATTTCATTAACTCACTAAGTTTATTTCCATATCATAAACTAATTTCAACCTTCTATAAAAAAATAGCATCAGAGTTTCATCTGATGCTACATTAATATATTGAAAAACACAGGATATTATGTTCTATTAATTATAACTCTAGTTAATTGAAGTCAAATTCGTCTTCTTCAGTCTTGTTTTGTGGCTCAAGCCTTTCCTCTTTCACCTCTACTTGCACATTGTCCTTTTTAAACAAAGCATCTTCCTGCTGTTTTATACGTTTTGCTATTTCCTTGTCATATTCAGTTACCTTAAACTCAGTACGCCTGTTGGTTTCATGCTCCTCCTCTGTCTGAGCATCAGGTATTTTTAATTGGCTTTCCCCATAACCTCTGGCAGTAATTCTGGAAGCATCAATTCCCTGACTGATAATATAAGCCACAGCAGATTGAGCCCTTCTTTTAGAAAGATCCTGGTTATAAGCTGCTTCACCCCTTGCATCCGTATGAGAGCTTAACTCTATTTTGATTGGCGGATTATCTTTTAAAATAGTCACTAACCTATCAAGCTCTATAGCGGCATCTGCACGAATATTGGCTGAATCGAAATCATAATAAATATTTTCCAGCTCGAAGGCTTTATCTAAAATGATCTCTTCCAAAAGAATAGTTGTTTCGAAAATTTTATTAGTTATCAGCTCTGTAAGCGTGCTTTTATCAACTGTTTTTCCTACTGTAGAGAAAAGTTTCCTTGTAGTAAAGTAATCTTCTTTTTCTGCAATAATGAAGTAGTTTTCTTCTTCAGAAACCCGAAAATTAAATTTACCATCCTGACTGGTAAGCACTTCTCCTAACAATACGCTATCCTGAGAAAAGAAACGAACATTTACCCCTGGTAAAATGACCTCTTCATTGTTACTATTATTGGTTGTTGTGGTTCCTACCAGGTAATAGTTAACAATTTTAAGATTAGGATCTTCATTCTTAAAAGTATAAATATCGTCTCTACCTTTTCCATTAGGCCTGTCTGAAGAAAAGAATCCCCGGTCAGGAGCATAAAGAAACAAAGCAAAATCATCTTTATTGGAATTCATGGGGTTTCCCATGTGGGTCACATATATTTTTCCTGCTTTTCTTTCAGCGTAAAATAAATCCAGTTTACCAAGTCCGGGATGACCATTGGAGGAGAAGAAAAGTCTCCCATCCTGAGAAGTAGCAGGAAAAAGCTCATCTTCAGGCGTGTTAATTTGCGGGCCTAAGTTTCTTACATTTCCCCAAACACCACGGCTATTTACTGTAGCAGAATACAGATCATTTCCGCCAAAACCGCCTTCGCGATTGGAAGAAAAATAAAGAGTTCTATCATCCGAACTAAATGCAGGTGTAGAGTTCCATGCGTTGGGATCATTGATAGCCATGAGTTGTGGTTCAGACCACTGCCCGTTTCTATACCTGGTAATATAGAGGTTTACATCGTTAAGTCCCTTTCTTTTACCAGTGTTTCCTCTGGCAAAAACCATAGTTCTACCATTGGAGGTAATAGCAATTGATCCTTCATTGGCATTAGGCCAATTTATAATATCCGGTAGCTTTGTAATGCTGGTCGTATCGACTAGCGCCCCTTTTGATTTTACTTTATAAATGTCAGAAAAGTTTTCGCCAGTAGCTTTGTAAATTTTCCCATCATCCCTTGTTGAGGTGAAATACAATTCACCATCATGAAAATAAGGGGAATACTCCGAAGCAGATGTATTGATTTCATTTAATGGATTAACTGTGTAGTAGGATTCATCTTCCAATATTTCATCGATATTATTAAGATTGTCCAGTTCATGCTCAACCAGCTCTTTTACTTTAGGATCAGTAGCTTCCAACATATACTCCTGAAGTACTTGCTCTGCAGCTTCATAATTTGCATTAGCCTTAAGTGAAAGTGCATAATTATAATAAATCATTTCCTGATCATAACCCAGCTCTATAGCTTTCTTGTAATAAGGAGTAGCTATTTCCAATCGGTTAGAAAGCCTGTAAGATTCGGCCAGGTAATAATAAGCCTCAGCGGGTTGCTCCTCTTTCTTTATAACAGATTCATAAAGACCTATGGCAAGATCGTATTCCCCGTTATCAAATTTCTTCTCTGCCTTTTTACTAACAGAACAAGCTGCCAAAGAGAGGCAAAGAAATGCAACTAATAGCTTCCTTTTAATCATTTAGGTAATTAAGTCAATTTGTATTGTAGTTAACGTATTTTTACTCAAAAAAATACCTGTAGTCTAAAAAAAACGATTCATCCAACTGCTTTTAGCAGGTATGACCCAGTTATCATTTAAGGATTGTATATTTTCTACCAAATTATTGAAAACCAAGCTATTTTCCTGAATATCCCCATCAGCGATCTTCTTTTTAATATTACCTAAAGGAGTTAAAACTACCTCATCATTTATCAATAAGGCCACCTTACTTTTATCAAGCAGGTTAACGCTAAGCTGTTTTTCTAAACCCTGAATGAAATGCACAGACTTGTCAATAGAACAACCACTAGCCATAGTTTGAGTTTCATCCACTGAAATGATAATAAACTGGGCATGACTCACTCGTATTGAAGCCCTTAAAGCCTGATTGTGAGCTGTCCATTCCTCTGAAAATTTTTTTCCTTCACTATCAATAAAATCGCATTCTTCATCTGAAAGTTTACGATCAGACTGGTAAATCCAGACTCTTGCTTTTTCATTCAATTCATTAAAAGGTACGTACATATGCTGAATAATTTATCTTCTTGGCTAAACGGAACCTAAATATAATAAGTTCATGCGAAAAGACGGTGATCCGGGAGCATTCTTAGTCATTATCAATGAATATGATGTTCAACTATCAAAGAATGTCTTTGTAACCAATCCTAAATATCAGATTTTAAATAAATAGGTAAATAGATAAGGTAAGGTCTCATTCACTCAAACCCTGGCTTATTTAATGAATACTTATATTATAATTCAAAACAACAAACCTAAAGATGAATAAATATAACTATTTAAACATTCTGGTTTAAAGTAGTTATACAAGCTATAGAAATAAAAATCAAATCATTCAATAACCATAGTAGATTTGAAACAGTAATCCATATAATTCGTGAGCTATTTTATAGGTTTCGTCTAAAAAGCAGTAAGATTTTCTACCTCTACCGCTCAAAACAAATTGAAATTTTTTAATATAAAGTAATTATTTTTTACATGAAAAAAGCAACCCAAAGATTAATGAAGCAATTATTTTCAATAATAGCACTTTCACTTATTTCAACAATTTTTATTTCCTGTGAAAAAGAAGAAGAAAAGATTGAAGAAAGACCAGGGAAAATACTTCCTACAGTAGTTAAGGCTGAGGTTTTAGAAGAGATAGACTCAATATTCCCTGAACGAACAAACTTTCTGGAATCTCACCCTGAATTATTTGATGTAAGTGCTGAGAAAAATATAGTCTTAAAAAAAGAATCAGAGGTTTTTTTAACATTTGTTTCTGAAGGGGCCAAATATGAAAACACTTTAGGTTATTATATTTATACTCCTTCTGAAGGAACGGTCCAGAAGTCTAATCTAAACCTTCAAGTACTTTTCCCCAACGTGAGTGACGATATTCTAGACCAGGGAGATATGCTACAAGTGGGTGATAGTAAATATCCCGCAGGAACAGTAATAGGATTCTTTTTAATAGTAAGGGGCTGGAATTCCGAAAAAGTTGATTTTAATAGAGAAACATTTTATACCAATACAAATTTTAATCTGGAGCAACAACAACAGCACGTGCTATTTACTTTCCAAGAGTTTAATGAAATTGTACTGGCTTTTGAGGATATATTTACCTCAGATGGGGGTGATAAAGATTTTAATGATATAATCTTCACGATTTCTGATAACAAGGAGAAAAGTACCATATCCAATTTTGACTTAACGAATGTAAAGTCTTACTAAGGATTTTAAACATTTTAGAGCTGTTATCTTTTTAATCAACAGTTCTAAAAATTCAATTTTCATTAACTCCTTTTTACTGAACTGAATCAGCTACTTTATTAAGTATAAATTTAAAAGCAGCGAGAGCAAAAAATACTCTCACTGCTTTTACATATATTTTATAAGTCATTCTCATCAGCAGCCAGACGTACCAGCATGCCATCCATTGCATCGTTAAGCCGCAACTGGCAAGCTAAGCGGCTATTGTATTCAGCATTTGGCAAAGTATCAATCATATCCAGCTCATTGTCTCCTGACTCAGAAAGTTTCTCAAAGCCTTCTTCCACTTTAACGTGGCAGGTAGCACAAAGTGCCATACCACCACAGGTTGCCAATACCGGATACTCATTGGCCTTTAGAAGTTCCATCAGACTCAAATTCATATCTGTTGGTGCTTCTATCTCTTTGATCTCACCAGTATAATCCTGGACTCTTATTTTAATATCAGCCATTAGAACGACTCAATTCCGTTTACAGTAGTATATTTAAAGCTTAAATGCTTGTCCGGATAAATGTGCTTAAATGCACTTTGTGCCATTAAAGCACCTTCATGGAATCCACATAAGATCAATTTAAGCTTACCGGGATAAGTATTTATATCACCAATAGCGTAAACACCAGGTATATTAGTAGAATAGTCGGTGGTATTTACCTCAATAGCATTTTTATCAATGCTTAAGCCCCATTCAGCAATTGGCCCTAATTTAGGACTCAAACCGAAGAGAGGAATTAAATAATCTGCTTCTAACTCCAATTCAGACTTATCAGCTCCCTGCACTTTTACAGCATTTAATTTTCCATTTCCGGACACAGAGGTAAGGTTACTTTTAAGTAGCAAGTTGATTTTACCTTCTTTCGCCAAATCAAAAACCTTTTCTGCTGAATCAGGTGCCCCACGGAATGTTTCGTTTCTGTGGATCAGAGTAATTTTCTTAGCTATTTTTGAAAGCTCTATTGTCCAGTCTAAAGCAGAATCACCACCACCTGCAAGGATAACATTTTTATCTCTGAAAGTTTCAGGATCCTTCACCATATAGTGAACTCCTTTTCCTTCAAATTTAGCGATATCTACAATAGGTGGTTTACGCGGCTCAAAACAGCCCAAACCTCCTGCAATTACAACTACTTTACAATCTATTTCTGTACCGTCACTGGTTTTCAATTGAAAGCCGGTTGCAGTTTTTTCCATAGTATCAAGCCTTTCACCCAATGTAAAAGTCGGGTTAAAAGGTTTTATTTGCTCCATTAAATTATCCACTAATTCCTGCGCTTTCACGGTAGGGAATCCCGGAATATCATAAATAGGTTTTTTAGGATAAATTTCAGAAAGCTGCCCTCCTACTTGCGGTAATGCATCCACAAGGTGACACCTTAATTTTAATAATCCTGCTTCAAACACTGAAAACAAGCCAACAGGCCCTGCTCCTATTATGCAAATATCTGTTTGTATCATATCTTTAATTACTTCTTGGATGATATAACTACTATGTGCCAACAAAGTTCGTATAAATATAGTTGTTTTACTAACTATATTTGAGAAAATCTTTCAGGGAAAAAGATATAAAATACTTTACCCATAAAACCCAACCATTCAATGAAAAATGTATTCAAAAAATTTGCTAATTCCGAAAACTGATATAACTTTGAAATACAAAGTACTTTTAACAAACAACATCATGAATACTTCAAACAAAAGATTAACCGGAATATTACTTGCTGTAGCAGTTATCTTATGCATTCCTTTAATTGCTATGCAGTTTACTCCTGAAGTGGCATGGACCCTTTCAGACTTCATAATTATGGGCGGACTACTTTTAGGGACAGGCGTGCTTGCAGAACTCATTTTTAGAAAAGTAAGACAGAAGAATTATAGAATGGGCATCCTAGCTGCGGTAATAATTGCCTTTTTTCTTATATGGGCCGAATTGGCAGTAGGAATTTTTGGAACTCCCTTTGCAGGAAGTTGAACCAATTATAAATCAAATGAATAGCATTTATAGACTCAAATTGTCATAAATGCTATCTAATATTCTCTTAAACTCCTTAAAGTCAGACTCAGAGAGATTTTCCCAGGCTTTCATTCTGATACTTTGTACTTCCGGCAGACACTCTTTCACCAATTCTGTTCCACTCTCCGTAAGTGAAATTTTAAAACTTCTCCTGTCATCCGGGTGTGCATTTCTTACTATAAGCTCCTTAGTTGATAGCAGATCTATAATGCGCGTCATAGTTGGGTGATCTTTGAAAGTAAGTTCAGCTAACTCCCTTTGATTAAGCTCTCCCCTATCAAATAGTTGCTTTAAAACAGTCCATTGATCCACGGTAATACTCCAGCCTAACTCACGAAACCGTTGCTTGGCGTACTGCTTTACGCGTCTGGCTGTGCGATCCAACAAAAAAGAATATCGGCTATATTTCTGCGCTTCTTGCATTTAAAATAATTAGTGTAACAACAAATGTAAAGTAAATTAATGAAATGTTGGCCAGGGAATTCCTATAATTCAGGAATGAAACAATACTAATACAAGGATCGGGTTAAAAGTATTCAGAAGCTTCTACTCCACAGAAAGCAGGTGGGGAATAATTATATTACTTCTTTTTAAACACTAAACAATGCTGCCATGGTAGGTTCTTAATATTCTCTTCTAAAACAAAACCTACTGCTTCCATTTCTTTCACGGCTTGCTTTTCAGTCATTTTATGAACTTTTTTAATGGGCACGGAGTCATCTTCTCCTCGGTATTCAATTAAATATACCTTACCTTCAGGGCGAAGTGCTTTTCCGATTGAAGCCATCATTTCCACTGGAAAATTAAACTCATGGTATACATCTACCATCAGGATTTTATCTACAGAGCTCTCCGGTAAATTAACGCTCTTTTCAGCTCCCTTGATCAGTTCTATATTGCTTACTCCTTCCTTCTTTTGTCGCACTCTCATAGCTTGCAACATTTCCGGCTGAATATCTACAGCATAGATTAGCCCATTTTTAGCCAAAGCTGCCATTTTAAAAACATGGTAGCCTGAACCTGCTCCAATATCAGCAATCACATCATCAGACTGAATATTCATGTTTTGAAGCAATTTATCTGTATTTTCTTCTCTTTCACGTTCTGGTCGCTCTAACCAGTTAATCCCCTGATAGCCCATCACATGTGCAATTTCCCTGCCCATGTACCATTTCCCAATGCCACTAGGATCTCCTGCTTTATAATTGTAGGGGTCATCTTTCTCCTCAGTAGTATTTTGTGCAGTACATTGCATCAAGGGCAATATAAAAGCGAGTAAAAAAGTGAAATAGATTTTGCTCATCATAAATTATTAAATGAATTCATATGATTAGTTTAACACGCAAGAGCTTAATTAGTTACAAAAAACTAAACCTGTAAGGTTCATCAAACTAGCTCCTAAATAAGGATTTTCTTAATTTTAGCCTTTTTAGAATAAATTATGATTCAAAAAGTAATAATCGCCTCCAAAAATCCTGTAAAGATCAATGCTGTAAAAGCTGGTTTTCAGAAGATGTTTCCCACTCTGGAATTTCAATTTGAAGGTATCTCCTCCCCTTCCGGAGTGAGTGAACAGCCACTGAGCAGTAAGGAAACAAAAGAAGGCGCTCTTAACAGGATCAAAAACGCGAAAGCGCTTACCCCAAATGCACAATTTTGGGTAGGTATTGAAGGGGGAATTGAAAAAATAGATGAGGAGATGGAAGTATTTGCATGGATAATAATCAGCAGTAAAGAGAAAACCGGTAAAGCCAAAACCAGCACCTTCTACCTTCCCAGGGCTGTTACCGAATTAATTGCTGAAGGAAAGGAATTAGGTGAGGCGGATGACATGGTTTTTGGAGGCACAAATACTAAGCAGAAAAATGGTGCTGTTGGTATTTTAACAGGTGATCTGGTCAACAGAACAAGCTACTATACAGAAGCAGTCATTCTGGCATTAATTCCTTTTAAAAATGAGGAATTGTATTGAACTATTGATATAAATCACCCTTACTTATTAGTATTACTAAGCTCATCTGCTACGCGCAGTGCCTCTTCTGTTACTATTTTAGGATATTTATTGATAGATAGTATTTTAATAGCATTCCTTTTTGTCAGCTTCCCTTTCTTTAATTTATAATCGAAACCAACTGACCGATCCTTTATCTCTTCAGAAAAATGATACAGTGCATATTCCTCTTTTAATAAATCAGCAAGTTCAATATCATGTGTGGACACAAATACAATATGATTTTTTGCTGATAGAGCAGATAGCACAGCTTTCCCAGCAGCTATTCTCTCTATAGTATTTGTTCCTTTGAAAATTTCATCAAGCATAAAAAGACAGCTCTCGCTTTCTTCTGCTCTATCCAACATTGCTTTGATTCTTAACACCTCTTCAAAATAATAGCTTTTCTCATTAAGTAAATCATCCGAGATTCTTATAGCAGACATAATATCTGTTTTAGAAACTAAGAAATTTTCAGCAAAACAAGTATTTAAAGCAAAAGCCGTAATTATATTTACTCCGATAGTTCTGATAAATGAAGTTTTGCCAGACATATTGGAACCTGTCAGCAGAACAGATTTACACTTTATATTCAAGCTGTTAGACACGCAATCCTCAATAAGCGGATGATACAATGCTGTGAAATCCAAGTTTTTTTTCTCTGCAGCTATTTTCGGTTCACAATAATTTGCAAGGCCTTTTCTTAAAGATGCTATCGATATCAACACATCTATTTTCCCTATGAAGGAATAGACCTTATCCATGTCACTTCTTCTTTTATCTAGTTTATTGAGGGTTCGAAACAGTACAAGAGGCTCAAGTAAGAACGGGATTTTCACCAACTCAAATAACGCCCAACCCAGGGAAGTGAATTCGTTTTCCATTCCAGAATTGGTCTTAAAAAAGGTTATTCCACCCTTAACTTTCTCCGCATTTTTAATAGCAGCTCCAATAGTAGCGTCTAATAGAAGCAAATCATCTTCTTTTGAAAGATTACGCGCAACCTTAAATAGAATATTGACATATGGAAGTGCGCCAATGTACTGTAATAAATTGCTTTTATTCCAATAATGTATTCCAAAATTTATAGAAAGTGCAGCCAATAAAAAAAGTGAGAAATATTGACTAACAGGCACCAAAAGTAAAAATACGATTGGTAATAAGGCTAGAAATTTCAGTATGAAAAACCATTTAGGTGGAGACAAATATTTCTCCTGAAACAAGGAAGGTAGGTAAAGACATTCATGCTCACTCAGCTCATTAAGCGTTAGTTGAACTTTCAGTCTAAAACTCTCATCATTAATGAATTTGTGAATCAACTGCTCTTTTATTGCCTTTTTTGATTGATCGGCATGGATGTTTCGGAGTAAGTAATAAAGATACTGCTGCCCCACCTTTGATGTGGTTCTGTCCAAATACATAAATAGATCGTCAAAATCGAGATCGAGAGCTGTTTCATCCGAAATAGTCTTTGAATCACCTATTATTTTCTTATTTCGGTAATATCTTTCAATATTTTGAAAGTAAAATTTTTCCTCTTTAATATTTCCAAATGACTGTTTAATCTGCTCCGTTATTTTTTTTCTCTTATTTAAAAACATCTCTTGAGGAAACTTAATATCATTAAATACTTAAAAATTAAACATAACATTTTAATTTCACAATTGATATTTTGAAGCGTAGATGATATACGTTATCAATGTTAATTTTTGTTTTAAATGAAGTTGTTTTCAGACTCTGTTAATCCTCACAAAAACCTTTTACCCTATAATGGCACGGTCAATTATTATGGAAGAATTGTCCCTAATTCAAAATTGTTGTTCTATTATGAAAAGTTGCTAAACACCATTGAGTGGAAAAACGATGAAGCAGTAATCTTTGGCAAGCACATCATCACCAAAAGAAAAGTTGCCTGGTACGGTGACCGGAGCTTTGAATATACGTACTCCAATACTACGAAAAAAGCCTTGCCCTGGACGGAAGAATTATTGGAACTTAAACAACTGGCTGAAAAAGAATCAGGAGAGACTTATAATTCCTGTCTTCTCAACTTATACCACAACGGTAGTGAAGGAATGGCCTGGCATAGTGATGGAGAAAAAGATTTAAAAAAAAATGGAGCTATAGCTTCCATGAGCTTCGGAGCAGAGCGAAAATTTGCATTTAAGCATAAAGAAAGCAAAGAAACAGTCGCTTTGTGGCTTGAAAATGGCAGTTTACTGGTAATGAAAGGAGTTACCCAAACGTATTGGTTGCATCGCTTACCTCCTACTACCAAAGTGAGCGAGCCAAGAATTAACCTTACTTTCCGTACAATTGTAGAGTGAACTCTCTGTTATTCAGGCAAGTCCATATTAAGTGTAACTATTTAGCATCTTTACTGTTTTTATGTTTATTTACATTTGAGTAATATTACAATATGTTTACAGGGATTATAGAAACCTTGGGCGAAGTAAAAGACGCTAAAAAGGAAAAGGGAAACCTTATTTTAAAGATTGAAAGTGACATTTCCAATGAATTGAAGATAGATCAAAGTGTTTCGCACAATGGTGTTTGCTTAACTGTTACTGAGCTGCATCCTGATGCGCATACCGTAGTTGCAATAGATGAAACACTGCAAAAATCAAATATCGGCACTTTAAAAGCCGGAGATTTTGTTAACCTTGAGCGTTGCATGCAAATGAATGGCAGGCTGGATGGACACATTGTGCAGGGGCACGTGGATGCAAAAGGAAAATGTCTGGAGGTACAGGAGGCAGATGGAAGCTGGCTATTCGATTTTGAGTACGATAGTAGTGAAAATGTATTGGTAGAGAAAGGCTCTATTTGCATTAATGGAGTAAGTCTTACTTGCTTTAATGTAACAGATACTTCATTTAGAGTAGCTATCATTCCGTATACTTTTTCGCATACTAACTTCAAAAAAATCAAAAAATATGATGAAGTAAACTTAGAATTCGATATAATTGGGAAATATGTACAAAAACTTGTCAACAGAAACAAATAATTGACCCTATTATGGCCGCAGAATTAAATTGCATGGTGGTGGATGATGATCCAATTTTCAGACAATACATCAGCAAACAAATAAAGGAAACCTCAGGATTGAAGCTGGTAGTAGAGGCTGACAGTGCTACCAAAGCGATCGATCTTTTGGAAGAACATGAAGTTGATATTATATTTCTTGATGTTCAAATGCCGGAAATGACCGGAATAGAATTAGTTGCCAGATTGAATAATGGTTATGAGGTAATTTTAGTAACTGCCAATGACAGCTATGCTGTGGATGCTTTCGACCAAAAAGTTACTGACTACCTTGTTAAACCTTTTGAATATGATCGGTTTAGCAAAGCTGTTACAAAAGCTAAAGGCAACATTGAAGCTTTCCGCAAGAAGAAAGATTCAATTGAGCATATATTTATTAAAAGCGATGGTAAAATAATTCATCTTAAGCTGGCCGATATTCTTTTTGTTGAGGCACTGGCTGATTATGTCGTAATTAATACAGAAGCTAAAAAATACATTGTACACCATACAATGAAAGGCGTGGAGAAAAAACTTCCTAATCAACGATTTGTAAGAGTGCACCGCTCCTTTATCGTCAATCTGGAAAAAATTGATTTCATAGAAGATTTAAGTGTACACATTAAAGTAAAAGCGATTCCTATTGGAGCTTCTTACAAAGACATTTTATATAAAACCATGAATTTTCTCTAAGTCATTAGGGAAAATTCTTTTATATAAATAATACACTATCAAAGCGGAAAGCAATCCAAGAATGGCTCCCATAATTATATCGGCAGGATAATGTACTCCTACATAAATTCTGGAATAAGAAACCAGAACTGCCCAGCCTATCATTATCTTTCCAAATAAATTCCTGTAGATCAGCCAGAGAAATATCGCTAAAGCGAAAGTATTGGATGCATGGCTGGATGCGAAGCCATATTTGCCCCCGCAGTGTTTTACTATGTGCACCATTTCCTGAATATCTGGATTATAACAGGGCCTGAGTCTTTCGAAAAAGGGTTTAAACAAACCAGAAGCTGACTGATCCGCCAAAGTGATCAACAGCGCAAAAGCAACCATAATATAAATACTTCTCCATTTTAACTTACGGATCATGATGGCTAAAATAACCACATATAGGGGGATCCAAAGATATTTGCCGGTGATGGCCAACATAACAGGATCCAGCCAATCGGTATGCAATCCATTAAGAAACAGGAATAAGCGAATATCCCATTCGATGAGAGTCTCTAACATGCTGCAAATTTAGCAGAAATTGAATGATAGGAAAGTGGATGAAATAACATAAACACAAGTTCTGCAAGAAATCTTATGGTTCGCAGAGAAGTATCAGGGTTTAAAAACCCGGTATTCCGGAAGGTTTAAAGCTGCACCCTTCCAACTTACTAATCGAAAATTCAGCCCAGCTATTTTCAGGATGATACACACTATAACACTAAGGGGATACACTGTTGTTTCTGTACTGATTTTCTTTCTTAACTAATAAATTAAGCATTCACCAGCAAGTTTTTAGCTAATTTCATTAATTTGTACAATTGTCTACGTCAGGCAATAAATATTCAATTGATTCGCTTTATCTTTGATCAACTAAAATCTTTATCTACCTTTTGTCTATATGCGTAAAGCACTAAAGCCAATTATTATCATCCTGATGATTACTGTTATAATAGTAATTGGCATGTTCTACGCAAATGACCAGCTTAACAGGATTGGAAATCAAATATCAGAAAAAGTACTTTTAAACCTTGTAAAGAAGGAGAGCAACGGGCTTTACGAGCTCAGCTTCGACCGAATAGACCTTGATATTCTGGGAAGAACAATTAAGGTGTATAATGCTAAACTTATTCCTCAAATCGAAAATCTGCAGGATTCCGGCACTGTATCCAACGTTTACCACGTGAGTGTTGATTCTGTCGATATTAAACTTCGTTCTGTAATAAAAATTTATACCGAAAATGAATTAGTTGTAGAAGGAGTAACAGTAGTGAATCCTCAAATCAGGATGACAAAAATTAACCCGGAGAAGAAGTTACTGAAATTCGGACGGGAAACCGGTGAGCTGTATGAAACAATTTCAGACTACCTGGATCTACTGAAGATCGAGTATTTTAAAGTAATTGGTGGTGGTCTCAGTCACTCTCCCAGCCAACTTTCTTTAAACACTATTGATTTCCAGGTTACTGAATTCATTATAGACCCCTCTAAGAAAAAACGAAAAGTATTCTATTCTGAAGCTATTAACCTGGGGCTCTCCAACCAATCCATTGATTTACCCGATAGCATTCACGTGCTATCTTTTGATAGCTTTAACCTGTCTACTAAAGATTCAATTTTAAGCTTTAGTAATTTAAAAATACAACCCCGGCCCGGGGTAGACAGGGAGAAAATTTTTACCCAGGAAGGGCAAAATATATATAACATTTTAATTCCTACACTTGAACTAAAAGGTATTAATTATTTAAAAGCCTATGAAGACAACCACCTGGTAATTGATCAGGTAAATATTCCGGAGCCAATTATCAATATTCGCTCTGCATCAGATGCCGACAGCTCAAAAAAGACTTCAGGCAATACTATTGGAAGGTCTCTTCTAGCACTTTTTGATCTGGTAAAAGTAAGCAAATTTGAAATAAATAATGGAGCCCTGGACCTGATTGTAAAAACTAACAACCAGCAACAATTTAAATCTGAAAATATCAGCATTGCGCTTTTCAATATCCGACTGGATTCCAATAATTATCAAATCAACAGCAGAACCACTTATTTTGAAGATGCTAAAATTAAAATTCATGACTATAATTACAAACTACCGGACAGCTTACACTTAATGTCATTCAACTCACTAAACATCAATACTATGACGTCCACTTTGGAGGTCAAAAACTTTGTAATTAGTCCTTCCAGAAGCAAACAGGATGAATCCATAACTCAGTATAACTTTGTAATTCCCTCTATTACTTTGGAAGGTATGGATTTTAAGCAGGCCCTGATAGATAAACAGGTCTTTCTGTCAAAGATGGTGTTCCAAAACCCTTCCATTGAGATAACAGCTTCCGGTAAAAAGCACGAAGCAGATTCTTCAGTTGTTGTAACTCCGAAAGTGTTGCAGGGCTTTATGGACAATTATTTTGAACAAATAAATGCTTCATTAATAGAGGTAAATAATGGGAGAGTTGAAATTAGCAATGAGTTTCTTATTAATGGAATTAGCCTTAAACTAAGAGGTTTAAAAATTGATACAGCTTCTTCTTCCTGGCATAGTTTAGCAGACAGCATTGTGTTTCATGCTGACAACTTAACGCTCAATAGAGACAATATGGTTTTAAATGCTCAACAAATAGAGGCAGGAAAGCAATTAAGTAATTTTGAAATAGGCGCTGTTCAATATACCGACCCTAAAACAGGTAATGCCATCCGCACGCAACAGCTTATTATTTCAGGTGTTCAATTGGACAGCATAATTAAAAGTAAAATCATTCAGTTAGAAGGAATAGTAGTGACTGCTCCGGTGTTTAATATTAGAGAAAAAATTCAAAAAGGAGGCAAAAAGCAATCGAATTGGAAACTACCTGAAAAACCCATCCTTCTCACGCTAAAAGATGGCTCATTGAACTACACTCCCTCCGCATCTACAAAAATAAATGTGAGCAGTTTTAATACGAGGATATCTTATCTCAATACTATCTCCCTTGACTATTTCCAAGCAGGCAAATTAAAAATAGAAATTGATGACTTTGCACATAGTATTTCTGCTGATAGTCTTTTACTACCGGCTAATAGTAGAAAGCTCTCAATAAGAAATATTACTTCTAAAGCTTTAAACAATAAAAGTCATCTGAAAATCAATGCTAAAATACCATTGTTGCAGTTTATATCATTTGAGAAAAAAACACTTTTGAGCTCTGGAAAGCTGGTGGCCGATAGCTTAAAAATAATTGCTTCTTCTATTGATACTTATTGGATTGAACAGACAATCAACAAAGCAAACACAAAAAAAACCTCAGCTTCTAAAAAAGAAACAAATAATGATTTTTCTATTGATCTGGGCACTATACACTTAAAAATAAAAAATGGGCTGGCTACGCTTGTCAATAAAAACAATGAAAAGTCTCTGTGGACTCATCAAAATACTTCTTTAACTTTAAAGGATTTCTCCTATCCCTCCCGTGAAAAGACTGACCTGCTATTTTCCAAAGGCCATTTATTAGAATTTGATAAGCTTGTAGGGAAAATACCCAATGGGGATTCTCTGCTCATAGGCCGAGCGTATTACAGTACAATTACTCAAAAAGGAGAACTTAATAATTTGCAATACGCCAACAAAAAGAATAATATCAATTCTAAAATTGGCACGCTAAAACTGGAAAACCTTAACATTATAAAATTAAGGGATGACAATGAACTTAAAATAGGTAAAGTTGCCAGCGAAGGTATTTCCCTAAAAATGATTCTCAACAACTCCGACTCTGCCAGTTCCTTTCAAAGCAAAAAGTTTCTTCCATTCAGCCAATTAACCATTAATCAATTTAAAGCCGATGATATGAACCTTGAGCTTTATCATCAAAAAAAGGGACGTTCGTATCATATTCGTGAAGCTAATTTGGCTTTTCAAAAGCTCAGGCTGGATTCAGCATTTGATGTTAAAAATCTGCATCACAGAGTGCAGTCCTTCAGTTTCAGCGGGAAAAATTTTAAAGAGGATTTAGGGAAAAACTACACCGTTTCTATCGGAGACTATAACTTTTCTTACCCTGATGCTGGCCTCAACTTATCCAGTTTCAACATGGAAAATAAGTATGACAGGTTTGACTTCAGTAATCACATAGATTATCAAACTGACTGGTTTGACTTAAGTCTTAAGTCTGTCAGGCTTTCAGGCATTAACCTGGACAAGCTGGTAAATCAGAATTTCGAGATTCAAAAAATAGCGATTAACGATGGTAATTTTACTATTTTCAGAGATTTGAACATTCCACTAGACTCTACCAAATATGTACCTCTGCCGCAAGAACTACTTAGAAAAGTAAAATACCCGGTAACAGTTGATTCAATTTCTGTAACCACCAATATTAAAATTTATATTGTACCAGCCGATGGAACCGGGTTAGGATACATTGCTTTTGAAAACCTTAAAGGAGGAATCAAAAATATCACAACAAGACCCAATACTTCCTCTCTGCCAATGAAGCTCTCAGCCAAAGGTACCCTTAACGGTTCGGGAGACTTTCAGGCTAAGGTAGAATTCCCACTTAATTCGCAAAAGGATTTTTTCAGCATGAAAGGTTCTGTTGGTAGAATGGAGCTCACTACCTTAAATGATATGCTTGTGCCCATTGCAGCAGTTGAAGTACGTTCAGGTACTAATGATATCATGACCTTTAACTTCAGTGGCAACAATGAATATTCAAAGGGTACCATGAGCTTTCAGTACGACAATCTGAAAATCAACATTCTTGATAGACAAACTTATAAATCCACCGGGCTAAACAATAACCTGCGAACATTTTTCGCTAACAGCTTTGTGGTACGTGGCCAGAATCCAAATTTCTTTAAACTCCATGAAGGCGGTATCTTTTACAAGCGCGATAAGAGCAGATCAATATTCAATTTTTGGGCAAAGTCCTTATTAAGTGGCGCAGTGAGCAGCATCGGAATTAGCAATAATGACAGCGCTAAAGAATATGAGAAAATTGACAACAGTGATTAAGAATTTTGGAGGCTTCTCTTTTCCTCCAGGCATTAAATCCTTATAAAATCTATTTCTCTAAATCCCTTTTAAACTACTGGACAACATCTGTTTATAAATATTGAAAAATTATAATTTCTACTATAGTTCCAACTTCGCTTAACCTTTTTCGTTGCAACAAACACTAAATCAAAAAACACTTAACTATGAAAAATCTATTAATGATGTTGGCTCTGTTGGTATTTTTTACCGGATGCCAGAAAGTTAAAAAGGAAAACGAAGCGCTTAAAGCTAAGGTGGATTCGCTTCAAATGAAAAATGATTCTTTATTATCCTTAAGCAAAGAGCGAAAAGTATCCATTGAGAATTATGAACAAACACTTGCAGAAATTGATAAAAATTTAGCTGATATTAATGCCAACCAATCGATGGTAGCAGAACTTGAAGGTGATCTCAATGAAACTAACAATAAAGAAGTAGCAGAGACAATTAATGCCAGAATTGCTAACATGCGACAGTTAATGGAGAACTCCAGAAACAAAATCATGCAGTTGGATCGGTCATTAAGCCAGCTAAGAAAGCAATCCGGAGCAAAAAGTGAGCAAATTTTAGCTTTAGAGCAAAAGTTAGAAGAAGCAAGCCAAAACTTGATAGAAAAGCAGGATGAACTGACAGAAATGACTACCTCGCTGCAGGCACAATTGGAAGAATTAGGTCAAAAATTAGATAGACAAACTTCTATAGCGGAAGAATTAAGAAACAATTTGAACAGAGCTTACTATTTTATTGGAGAAGCTGATGAGCTAAAGGAAAAAGAAATTGTAAGCAAAGAAGGTGGATTTATTGGATTGGGTAAAGTAAAAGTAATTAATGCTAACGCTTCAGACAAACTATTTACTAAAGCAGAAAAAGATAAGCTTTCTACTCTGGAATTGAATAGCGATGAAGCGGTACTTATCACTAACCATCCACAAGGTAGTTACGAATTTGTTAAAGATGGCGATAAAGTAACCCGATTCAACATTACTAACCCTGCTGAATTCTGGAAAGATTCAAATTATATAGTTATTGAAATAGATAATTAATTGCAGAGTTAAACTATTTAAAGAGCCTTTTCGTGCAAGCGAAAAGGCTCTTTTGTTTATGGATAGTGCAGACTACTCATGGAAAATGAAATTGAACTCAAAAACCAGATATACTGACCTTAATACGTGTTTCTTAAACTTTAAAACTAAGTATAAAACCTCAAAAAAGAGAAATTTTACTAAATATTGAGGTCTCAATTACACTTTAAGGTATTTTAAACAAAATTTTATTCTTTATCTTTTTGCTACTATATAACAAGATTCTATTTTATCAACTGATACCATTTCTATATTGCTCCAAAACACCCCTGTAGTCCCCTCCAGGGGACAGCCTCACAGATGTAAGTAAGCAGAAAACTAATCAGCTTTAGCTCTATTTTCTAATATAGCAAAAGTCCTGTTATCTCATTTGAAGTTCAGTTCCAATAACTGCGATGACTTGATCAAAAAGATGCCAGCCAGAGGCTGGCTCCTACGCTACAATTCAACGCGCTCCACGCCTTTTTGTCGACCAGCCCGCTCGGTTTTACAAACATTATTTGGTTATCGAACAGTGTAGTATTTATCATGAGCACCCTGGTGCAAATATCTCAGTTGTACCTTCTTTATCGAAAGCGTCCTTCTTTTTAACAGAAAAAAGCCCCACCCTTTCAGGTGAGGCATAACCCCTGTTTAAACCATAAAACAAAAATTAGGAGTAATTTTTAAGACACAATCGTGAAAGTGCCCGTCATACCACCATGGAACTGGCAGTTATAAAATAATGTATCCGGTGCATCGAGTGGCACTGTAAAAGTAATAGTGCCTGATTCTGCACCATTGTTGGTTACACCATCATTGAAAGCATTTCCTGTACCAGAGCCTTGCACTGTTTTAATATAAAATGGATGTGCGCTTGCATTAATTGTGAAAGTATAAGTCTCACCCCTTGTTAATGTAATGCCTGGATTAGAGGAATCCGTTAACCCATTACCGGTGAACAAATATGCAGTTGTGCTATTGTTTGCTACCTCATATCTGGTCGCAGGAACTGTAATATCTACAAAGTCAAACACGATAGGACTATCAAAACCATTGGCGCCATCAAATTCATACTCACCTACAGTTCCATTGTCATTATGTAACATTACCCATAACCTTTCTCCATCTTCAATTTCTTCTCCATCTTCAAAAGAAATTTCAATATCAGTGGTGGTTCCGGCTTCCAGTAGTACCGGTACTGAAATAATTCCCGGAGCAACAAAACCTTCACCTGTTCCATCATCTCTATGTACCACTACCCATGATGGCTGACCAACTGTTATGCTTTCTACGGTTATAGTACCATCAGCTGAAAGTGTCTGATTATTAGCAGTAAATGAACCTGTCGGTGCCTGTACCGTAATTGATTCAGTCTTAACCGGACCGTCAAATATTACTCCCGCATCAAATTCATATTCACCAATTACACCATTATCTGTATGAAGCATCACATAAATTACATCACCTGCAGCTACTGCTTCCGTTAATTCAATTTCAACATCCTCATTAGAACCAGCCGGTACCCGCACTGGAACTGATATAATTTCCGGCACCTGAGGACCGTCATTAGTAGCATTACTTGCATGAACCACTACCCAGGCATCCGCATTAACTGTCAGATTCGCAGCAGTAATAGTATTTCCCTGAACAATCTGGTCTTCGGCTGTAATAGACCCTGTTAAAGCTAAAGTTTCAAAACCTACTACCACTACATCTTCACCAAATACTTCCGGGGCATCTCCATTGTCAGGAAATCCATATTCGCCATCAGCCGGGCTTTCAATATGTAACATTGGGAATAGCATTTCGCCTCCTTCAAACACTTCATTTCCTATATTGACTACTACATCGGTATTTGTACCTGCTATTACTTTTGTTTGTCCTAACACAGGACCTGTTGCCTCACCAGAATGAATTACAAGCCAGCCATCAACTGCAGCATTCACCTTACTAATAGTAACTGTATTAGAACTCACTGCCTGATTTTCTACTGTAATAGAAGGAGCAGAAATAGTAATATCAGTCATAACAATATCTCCATTCTCATCAGTAATTGGTGCATCAAAACCACTGGCTCCGTCAAATTCGTATTCACCTTCTATTCCATCATCAGTATGAAGCATTACCCAAAGCTTTGCCCCATCTTCCAAAGCAGAAAAATCATTAATCATTACTTCCAGGTTGCTTTTAGAACCAGGCTGAACTAAGAGTGGCTCTGAAATAATATCCGGAACTACAGGCCCTCCTTCAGCTGTACTGGCATGCACCACTATCCAACCGGCCTGGTCAAAGTTCACATTAGAAATCATTACTTTATTTTGGGATAGCGTTTGATCGCTCACCGTGAGCATCCCTCCCGGCATATCCGGATCCATTGTGGTTTCATCGTCATCATCGCAAGCAGAGAATAAGAACATCCCAGCTATTAATGCTACAAATGCCTTGCTTAAATACTTATTAACTTTTTTTAGTCTCATTTTTAATAGTTTTTATATGCAAAATTTATTCGTTTGTCGACATATTGACCTACGAAGCTATTTTGGAAGCGGATTTTGGAGTTATGAGTATTGCAAGCAACTTGAAGCAAAAGCTTAATTTAAACAGAGTTAGCCGAGATTATTTTTTTTAATTTTTATGATAGGAATTGAAGAAAAGGGGCTCTTGAGAGGATAATTAATTTCAACAACTGAATTATTGATTAATCATGGTAAAGTAAAAGAGAGAAAAAGATTAAAGTGAAAATAGAAAGTACATTAATAGCTTACCTTAGATAAATTCAGAAAATTATTAAACAGATTTAATTTATTTTGCTAAAGTTTATAATCTGATTAGTCATAAAAGATGAAGAAAATCTATCCCTTAATTCTATTTTCTTTGCTGGCCTCCGCATTGCACAGCCAAAATCAAAAGGCTGACTCCCTTGAAGGTAAAACAAGGACGAGGTTTAAATACGAAACACTCATTATTCCGTCAGTTTTAATTACTTATGGTGTGATAGGACTGGAAAGTCATGCATTGAAAGGTGTTAACAAGAATACGCAACATGAATTAAAAGAGCACATAGACAATCAATTTACTGTGGACGATATTTCCCAGTACGCTCCGTTTATTACAGTGTATGGCTTAAATGCATTAGGCGTAAAAGGAAAAAACAACTTTAAGGACAGAACCATCATTTTAGGCACTGCTTATCTCATCATGGGCACAACGGTGAATGTTATTAAAGCCACCGGAAATGAGGTAAGACCTGATGGCTCATCTAATAATTCCTTTCCTTCAGGCCATACAGCTACCGCCTTTATAGGGGCAGAATTTTTATTTCAGGAATACAAAAATGTATCACTTTGGTACGGTATATCTGGCTATTTAGTAGCTGCAGGAACGGGTTTCTTCAGAATGTATAATGACAGACATTGGTTAAGTGATGTTGCCGCAGGTGCAGGAATTGGAATATTAAGTACCAAAATTGCTTATTGGCTACATCCTGTGATTAAACGTACGTTCTTTAAAAATGAAGAAAAAGTAAGTGGCCTGGTGATGCCCTATTATAATGGTAAGGAATATGGCCTGGGACTTTCAATGACTTTTTAACTCCAAAATATTTAATTTCAAATTAATAAACCTTCGTGTGTAATACCAGAAGAATCCTGCTAGATTTAAGCAAATCTTAAGAAAACACTAAACCAAACTTAAGCCTAAATTAACGAACTTTGGTTGAATGAGAATACTGGTAGTAGAAGACGAACAAGGTATTGCGGCATTCCTCAAACAAGGATTGGAAGAGGAATCATTTGCTGTAGATGTAGCAGATGAGGGTAAAAAAGGATTGGAGCTTGCTTTATCAGGAGAATATGATATCCTATTGTTAGACTGGATGTTACCCGGTTTAAGCGGGATTGAAATCTGTCGCCAATTCCGAAAAGAATTCACTGCCACACCCATTATTTTCCTTACTTCCAAAGACACAATTGATGAAACCATCTTTGGTTTACAGGCAGGTGCAAATGACTACATTAAAAAACCATTTCATTTTGAAGAATTACTGGAAAGAATCAAAGTACAGCTGAGACCTAAATCAGGAGCTCACTCACAGTTCTCACTCGGAAATATTACACTTAATACTGAAACACATCAAGTGTTTAAAGAAGCTGAAGAAATTTCACTTACACAAAAAGAGTTTGCCCTCCTGGAATACCTCTTGCGCAACAAGGGCAAAGTTTGCAGAAGAACCCGAATAATAGAAAGTGTATGGGACATTCATTTTGAATACAATACCGGAGTAATTGATGTGTACATTAATGCACTAAGAAAGAAACTAAAGTTGTCTGATCAGGAAAATCATATTCAAACTGTGCGTGGAGTAGGTTATATTGCTAAAGAGGTATGAATTTAAGTTTCAAAAATAGAATCGCATTTTATTATATGTTGGCTACAGCCATTATTATGGCTGTGGTATTCAGTACCATCTTCTTCATTGTAAAGGGAACAGTAATTCTTAATCTAGACAATGACTTGTCCTACGAAGCAGAGAAGCATACCAAGGAAGTAGGAATGATAGGCGACAGCATCCAATTCGTTAACAAAGCCGAATGGGAAGAAAGAGAACACAGGGAAGTGCAGGTTAACCCTGTTTTTATTCAGCTAAATGATAAAAAAGGGAAACTAATGGATAAGTCTCCCAATTTAAAAGGGGGCGATCTCCCTTTTAAGCAATCGGAATTAGGAATACATTTTGATGCCGAAATCAATAATACCAGCATACGGCAAGTGCAATTGCCTATAGAACAAAATGGGAAAGTAGAAGGATATATTTTAGCGGCTATGTCATCAGAATCTTCCCTTTCTGTTATTTTACAGCTTCGAAATGTTCTTCTTATTTCTTACTTCATTGTACTCATTGGCTTATATTTCTTTTCCCGCTTTCTGGCAGGAAGAAGCATAAAGCCAGTTCAGGAAATGACCAGTACCATTACAAGAATTACTCGGAACAATCTTAAAGAAAGGGTAAGCCTGCCTCAAAATCAGGATGAAATTTATAATCTTTCCGCCAATTTCAATGCTTTGCTTGAACGCATCGAAAATGCTCTGGAAAGAGAAAAACAATTTACCTCTGATGCCTCTCATGAGCTTCGAACACCTCTATCTACCCTCCGGGGCACTTTGGAAGTTCTCATCAGGAAGCCAAGATCACAGGAGGAATACCATGAAAAAATTCAGTTCAGCCTGAAAGAAATTAATAGAATGGCTGCTACTTTGGAGCAGTTACTCATGCTGGCCCGTTTAGAAAAATCTACCAACGAAAAAAATGACGCATTAATCGATCTGTCTCAATTAGCTAACGAATCAATATCACGATTTAATACCCAAATAAAGGAGAAGAAAATTAGTATTAAGTCGGAAATGGAAGCTTCACATAGTTTACTTGTTCCTCACTACTATGGCAGTATTATAATAGACAATATTGTAAGTAATGCTATCAAGTATTCTCATCAGGAAGCTGAAATAACCATAACAATAGCCAGGGCTGATGATAAAATTGCCTGTACCATCAAAGATGAAGGCATTGGTATTAGGGAAGAAGATTTGAACAATATTTATGAAAGCTTTTTCCGTTCCGATGCGCTTGTACATAAGCATATTGAGGGTACCGGTTTAGGTTTATCTATCGCCAAAAAATGTGCCGATGCAATTGACGCTGAATTAAAAATAGACAGCAAAGTTGGCCATGGCACCATTGTGACAATTTTGTTTTCAACAGCTACTAAAAGTGCTCCGGCAAACCTTAACATTAGTGAGTCTTAAGCAAAAAACCATAAAAACCATGACATGGAAAATACAACGGAAGATTATTTAGCCAATCATTATATACACAGGAGTAACTGGCTGAGAGCTGCTGTACTTGGTGCTAATGATGGAATTTTATCCACCGCCAGTTTGGCTATAGGAGTAGCTGCTGCAAGCACCACACGTGAGCCAATTATTCTGGCAACACTTGCCGGATTAGTAGCCGGTGCCCTCTCAATGGCAGCAGGTGAATATGTATCTGTAAGCTCCCAAACTGATATTGAAAAGGCAGATATTGAAAGAGAAAGACAGGAACTGGAAGAAACTCCTGCTTTGGAATTGCAGAGGCTATCCGAAATTTACCAGGAAAGAGGCTTAAAAAAAGAAACCGCCCTGCTTGTGGCGCAAGAGTTAACTGCTCATGATGCCTTAGGTACGCACATAAGAGATGAGCTAGGCATCAATGAAATAAGCAAAGCTAAACCTTTACAGGCTGCTTTGGCATCAGGTGCTGCTTTTAGCGCTGGGGGGCTACTGCCGCTTTTGGTAACATTGTTTTTGCCACTTCCCTACATGGAATATCTTTTATATGCCTTTGCTATCTTATTTTTAGCACTTTTAGGAGCCCTGGCCGCCAAGACCGGAGGCTCAGGAATTTTAAAGGCTGTGTTGCGTATTACTTTTTGGGGTACGGTGGCTATGGGGCTTACGGCATTGGTAGGCCATTTATTCGGCATAAGCCTGGCTTAAAAAATCAATCTTAAGCCAATCTTAAGAAAAGCTTGAGAAAAGCCTTAGAAACACTCTTCTACATTTACTGTGTAATTCAAATGCTACACATTAATGTTAGAAAAGATCATTCAGTACAGCATCCATCATAAGCTAATCATACTTCTGTTTTCAGCAGGAATTATCGGGTTCGGAATTTATTCATTGACCCAAATTCCTATTGGTGCAGTTCCGGATATCACTAACAACCAGGTACAAATAATTACTACTTCAAGAAATTTGGCCACTGAGGATGTGGAGAAATTTCTTACTTATCCGGTGGAACTTGAAATGGCTAATTTACCGGATGTAAAAGAAATCAGGTCTGTATCCAAATTCGGACTTTCTGTAGTAACAGTAGTTTTTGATGAGAAACTAGGTACTTATCTGCCACGGCAGTTAATTGCTGAGAAAATAAAAGCTGCAGAAGAAAAAATCCCCGCAGGATTTGGGAAACCTTTCATGGGGCCTATTACCACAGGTCTTGGTGAAATTTATCAATATGTAATTGAGGTTGACTCTGCTTACCGGAATATATATTCTTTAGCAGATGTACGCACCATTCAGGACTGGTTGGTTAAACGCCAGCTTTCCGGCATTCCGGGAGTAGTGGAAGTAAATACCTGGGGAGGTTATCTCAAACAATATGAAGTAGCCATTAATCCTGAAAAGTTAAGAAGCCTCCATATTTCTGTTGCCCAAACCTATTCAGCCCTGGAAAAAAACAATAGCGTGGCCGGTGGTGGTTACATAGAAAAAACCAATCAGGCCTATTTCATAAGAGGTGAAGGCCTGGTAAATTCCCTGGAAGACATTGAAAATATAGTAATTGAAAATAGAAATGGAATCCCTGTTTTTATTAAAGATGTAGCTGAAGTAGGCTTTGGGCATGCTACCCGTTTTGGTGCAATTACAGGCAATGGAGAAGGGGAAAAAGTTTTGGGTCAGGTAATGATGCTAAAAGGCGCTAACTCCAAGGCCGTTATAGAAGCTGTGAAAGAGAGAGTAGCTCAAATTTCACCCTCACTGCCTCCCGGCATCAGTATTAATCCTTTTTTAGAAAGAAGTGAACTGATTGCAAAAACGACTTTCACAATTGCAGAAAACCTCATTCTGGGTTGTTTAATCGTAATTTTTGTAGTCGTTTTGCTACTTGGAAACCTGCGTTCCGGCCTGGTGGTGGCTTCCGTAATCCCTATGTGTCTGCTTTTTGCTTTATCTCTCATGTACATCTTTGGTGTTGATGCCAACCTAATGAGCCTGGGAGCTATTGATTTTGGGATCATCATTGATGGAGCAGTTATTATTGTGGAGTTTATTGCTTTTAAGATTACTGCCGAACGCACAACGCTTTTATCATTACCGAAAGAGGAACGTCAAAATTTTATTGACAATATTACCCTTACAGGAGCTACTAAAATGATGCATTCTGCAGTATTTGGGCAACTCATTATTATCATTGTTTTTATCCCGATACTTTCCCTGGTGGGTGTGGAAGGCAAAATGTTCCGCCCCATGGCTTTGGTATTCTGCTTCGCACTGCTGGGCGCTATGATACTGTGTTTTACCTACGTGCCGGTAATGGCTTCGCTTTTTATTAAACCTGCCAATACCTCTAAAAAAACTATTTCATCACGACTTATCATTTTTTTGGAGGACAAATACAAACCTTCAATGGCCTGGGCACTAAGAAGGAAAAAATTAGTACTGGGACTTGCTGCTACTCTCCTACTTGCTGTTGCGTTTCTTTTCTCAAAAATGGGCGGAGAATTTGTACCCACATTGGATGAAGGCGATTTTGTTATTCAGTCTGTGCTCAAAACGGGAACCTCACTGAGTAAAACTACGGAAGCCACAACCAAAATTGAACGTATTCTACTAAAGTTTCCTGAAGTTGAACAAGTTGTAAGCAGAATTGGAGCTGCCGAAGTACCCACCGACCCCATGTCGATGGAGGAAAGTGATGTAATCATAAAGTTGAAACCTAAAGGTGAATGGACTTCTGCCGAGACAAAAGATGAATTAGCAGAAAAATTTAAAGAAGCCCTGGCGGAAATACCGGGTGTTGACTTTGAATTTACCCAACCGATAGAGATGCGTTTCAATGAGCTGATTACGGGAGTGCGTGCGGATTTGGCTATTAAAATTTTTGGGGAAGACCTGGACATTCTGTATAAAAAAGCACTGGAAGTAGAAAAGGCTATTCAAAATATTGAAGGTGCTGCTGACATTACAGTGGAGAAAGTAGCAGGACTTCCTCAGATGTCTGTAAAATATGACCGACAAAAAATTGCCAAATATGGTATTAATGTAGAAGACCTCAACAGCATCATCAGCATGGGTTTTGCGGGAATGTCAGCAGGAACTGTTTTTGAAGGAGAAAAACAATTTGACTTGGCGATGCGATTCGATAAAGCACACCACCAAAGCATTTCAGATATTGAGAATGCGACCATTCAACTACCGAATGGCAACCAACTTCCACTGAGTGAATTTGCCAGTATCAGCTTTACAAAAGGTCCGGCAAAAATATCAAGAGACAATACCAAAAGAAGAATTGTAGTAGGTGTGAACGTCCGAAACAGGGATTTGGAATCCGTTGTAAACGATGTTCAGCAGGTAATCAGTAAAGAAATTAATTTACCCATCGGCTATACCATTGCCTACGGAGGTCAATTTGAGAACCTGAGAACAGCACGGGAAAGGCTGATGATTGCAGTCCCTATAGCACTGATTCTTATATTTATCCTCCTCTATTTTGCTTTTGATTCTGTGAAAGAAGCGCTGATTATTTACAGCGCTATTCCTATGTCGGCAATTGGTGGAGTAATTCTTCTATACCTCCGGGATCTGCCTTTCAGTATTTCTGCCGGAGTAGGGTTTATTGCTCTTTTCGGAATAGCGGTTCTTAATGGAATTGTTCTTATTGAGGAGTTCAAAGAATTAAAAGCACACGGCATCACCAACCTCAACAGGAGGATTCTGATAGGTACAAAGAATAGGTTAAGACCTGTTTTGCTCACCGCATCAGCGGCTGCTTTAGGCTTTTTACCCATGGCCATTTCAACCTCTGCAGGTGCTGAAGTACAAAGACCTTTGGCTACTGTAGTGGTAGGTGGTTTAGTTTCTGCCACAGTGCTAACACTCATTGTACTACCGGTTCTGTATGCCCTATTCGATAGAAAAGGACATTTTCCAAAGGTAAAGTTACCTGTAAAGATGATGGTACTATTCATTCTTTTGATATCCCCCATGCTTAGCTTTAGCCAGCATAAAAAAATTACTGTGGAGCAGGCAATAGAAATTGCACTCAAAAACAACAAAGCTCTACAGGCCTCGGCTCAATCGGTACAGCAAAGCCAGCAACTGTTGGGTACTGCCATCAGCATCCCAAAAACAGAGATTTATTACAATAAGGATAATAATAACATAGCCCCTAACAATTTACCCTTGAATGTGTGGGGAATTAATCAATCCATTCAATTTCCTACTGTATATGGAGCACAACGTGAAGTAATGGAGGGGAAATTACAATTAACAAATGATCAATATGCTAGAGATCAATATTATGTAAGCAAGGAAGTATCTAAGGTGTACTATGAAATTGTTTACTGGCAACAAATGGCAGATAATTACCATTACCTGGATAGCTTATATACTGCTTTTGAGCATGCAGCCATGAGAAGGTTTGAGCAAGGTGAATCCAATTACCTTGAAAAACTGACAGCTGAAACTAAAAAGAAAGAGGTATCTCTCATGCTCAATCAAATGGAAGAAAGCATCCGGAAATCTTATGTTATACTTAATCAATGGCTGCAAACTGACTCTCTTTATTTGCTGGACAGTTCGCTTGAACAGGTAAAATTGATTCCTATTGATACCCTGCAGCACCCAACAGTGCAGTTCTACAGGGATGCCATCAGTCTTTCTGAAAAGGAACTTCACCTGGAAAAACAAAGATTACTTCCCGACCTAAACTTTTCCCTTTTCCAGGGAACAAACAATGGTCCTGAAGCAGAAACCTATACAGGTTTTCAGGTGGGTATTGCCATCCCTTTATGGTTTGGCGCTCATAAATCTAAGATAGCTGCAGCAGCCACGGGCCATTCAATTCTGAGTGCTCAAAGCGAGAACTACAAGACACAATTAGTCTCTCGCTATCAGTCGCTTGCTTCAGATTTGAGAAAATTTAAGGAAGGTATCAATTACTATCATTCGACCGGAAAAAAGCTTTCTGAGGAGACTCTTTTTCATGCCATAAAGGCTTTTCAGAACGGTGAGATAGACTTTCTACAATACATTCAGCTCTTGGAAAATGCTAAAAATATTGAGAGCAACTATCTCACTACACTTTTTCAGTACAATATGACAGCACTGGAAGCAAACTATTTGAATAATAATTAATGATGAACGCAATGAAAACTCAAGCTTTAGTTTTTTTCTTGATTGTCTTTTCCCTTCTTCTGGCTTCCTGTTCCTCCACACCGGAGCCACCAATGGCTAATGAAAATTTAAATCAGGCTAAAGAAGAAAACATTTATGAAATCACTAAAAAGCAATTTCAGTCGGCAAGTATGGAATTGGGGCAATTGGAAAAGACAGCATTTCATGAGGTAGTACAGGCCAGGGGAATGTTTGATGTACCTCCTGAAAATAAGGCAGCTGTGAGCTGTTACTTTGGAGGCACTGTTAAAAGTATAAAGCTACTGCCCGGAGAAAAAGTAAAAAAAGGTCAGGTATTATTCATGCTTGAAAACCCTGATTATGTACAAATTCAACAGGATTTTCTGGAGGCACAAGGGCAGCTATCCTACCTTAAGGCTGACTACGAAAGGCAGAAAAACCTGGCAAAGGATAGCGTAACCTCTCAGAAGAATTTTGCGAAGGCTGAATCTGACTACAGAGTTACAAGTGCTAAAGTGAAAGGGCTAAGTAAAAAACTAGCGCTGATGAACATTAATCCTCATACCCTTACTGTGGAAAATATTAGTACCACTATACCCATACTTTCTCCTATTGCTGGTTATGTAACCGAGGTGGCCATATCCAGAGGAGCCTTTCTTACTCCTTCACAACTAGCGGTTAGCCTGGTAGACCCTGACCATATCCATTTGGAGTTAAACATTTTTGAAAAAGATTTGGCTAAAGTAAGTGTAGGTCAGTCTATCAGGTTCAGCATTCAGGAAGATAAAAGTGCAAGCTATGAGGCGACAGTGCATTTGGTAAATAAAACGATCGGGCAGGAAAATAGAACAGTAGGTATTCACGGACATTTAGCCGATGAAAAACTGGCAGCTCAATTTAATCCCGGAATGTATATAGAGGCAGAAATTTTCACTAATACAGAAGAAAAAAGCGCCTTACCTAAAGAGGCTGTAGTGGAGCTGGATAATAAATACTATGCACTGGTATTGAAAGATTCTTCTGCTACCGCTTATACTTTTCAAAGAACTGAAGTGAAAACTGGACTTTCAAATAATGAACGGATGGAGGTATTGAATACCTCAGCATTCGATGAAAATACGCAATTTTTAACTAGAGGCGCTTTTAACCTTATAACCGAATAATTATGAATGATGCCCATATTCACTTGCTCGTTAATCATGTACCTATAGTAGGTCTATTGATAGGAATTCTTGTACTGTTGGCAGGAATGCTACTTAAAAAAGCAGAAGTAAAAATAACTGCTATGGCAATTTTCATTTTTAGTGCCCTTGCATCAATTGTCACTTTTTACAGTGGCGAAGGAGCTGAAGAAGTGCTGGAGAATTTAGCAGGGTACAGCGAAACGTTGATGCATTTACACGAAGAAGATGCAGAAGCCTTTTTTATGTTAACATTGATTTTAGGCAGTTTGTCTTTTATTACGCTTATCGCAGAGATTAAAAAAGCGAAGTTCTCAAAATACCTGATGATTTTATGTTTACTAGTAGCCTTAACTGATGGAGTATTAGCCACTTTCGCAGGAAACAGTGGTGGAGAAATAACCCATAAAGAAATAAGAAATGAAGCAAAAATAATCGAAATTAACAGATAGAAAACTCACAGATATCAGTCTTATACATCTAAAAAATCACTAAAATAGAATAGTCATGAAACAGCTTGTAATAGTATTTATAGCAATAGCGATGAATTTAAATGCATCAATAGCGCAGGAATGGAAAACGGACTTTGTAAAAGCAAAAGAGATCGCCTCAAAAGAAAATAAACCCATCATACTTGTTTTTCAGGGATCTGACTGGTGCGCACCCTGCATCAAATTAGACCGCTCTATATGGAGTACTGATATTTTTAAAGCGTATGCCAAAGATCATTATGTAATGCTGCAGGCTGACTTCCCCAGGAAAAAAGCAAATGCACTTTCCCCTGCTCAGGCAGAAGCTAATGCAAAACTGGCAGAAACCTATAATAAAAACGGGATATTCCCTTTCGTGGTAGTGCTGGATAAAACAGGTAAGGTACTCGGAGAAACCGGTTATAAAAAGTTAACACCAGAGGAATACATCAAAGAATTGAACTCATTAATTGCTCAATAAGTGAAAAAGCTCATCCTTATTTTCTTCATCCCTTTCTCTTTTGCATGCATTGCTCAGCAGAGCTATAAGCGTACACTTAAGTTGATGGGAAGCCGCTTTGATATTACCGTGGTAGCGGATGATGAAACTAATGCCAATGTTGAAATCGATAGAGCAATTGCTGAGATCACCAGGATTGAAAGATTAATTTCTTCGTGGGATGCTAACTCTCAAACCTCAGAAATCAACAGAAATGCTGGCATCCGGCCAGTAAAGGTTGAGGCAGAGCTATTTCAACTAATAGAACGAGCCATTAATATTTCAAAATTAACTGATGGTGCATTTGATATTACATATGCTTCTATGGATAAGATCTGGAAGTTTGATGGCACAATGAAAGAAATGCCCGGTGAGAAAGAAATAGCTAATTCGGTAGCAAAAGTAGGCTACGATAAAATTATATTAGACAAAGAAAACAGCACTGTTTTCCTAAAAGCGGAAGGAATGAAAATCGGCTTTGGCGCTATAGGAAAAGGTTACGCAGCAGATCAGGCGAAAAATCTTCTGATGGCTAAAGGTGTTCCGGCAGGCATTATCAACGCTTCGGGCGATATGAACACCTGGGGAAAGCAGCCCAATGGAGAAGAATGGCAGGTAGCCATCACTAACCCTATGGATAAGTCAAAGTCATATGGGTTGCTCCCTATTACAGACGGTGCTGTGGTTACTTCCGGCAACTATGAGAAATTTGTTGAGTTTAATGGCACACATTATACGCATATTATTGACCCGAGATCCGGAATGCCCTCCAGCGGCATTATCAGTGTAACGGTATTTGCACCTAAAGCTGAGCTTGCAGATGCACTAGCCACCTCCGTATTTGTGATGGGGGTTGAGGTTGGTTTAAACCGAATAAATCAGCTGCCCAAAGTAGAGTGTATTATTATTGATGATACCGGAAAAGTTTTCACTTCAGATAATATTCAAATTAAAAAACTATGATCAAGCGCTTATTCATATGGCTCTTTGCAGCAACCACTTTCACCTCCTGTGTGGTGGTGAAAGAATACGATAAGGTGAACCTTAACGATCCGGATATGGCACTAGCAGATAAAAAGAGTGACCGAAATGTAACTACAATGCACTCTTACCGGGAGGCCGCGGTAGGTGCTAACGGAGGTAAAACAGGTGGCGGATGCGGCTGTAATTAATTCTTTTACTGATACTAAGGCGAAACGCAAAACAGCATGAAAACATTTAAAATCAGTTTATCGGCACTTCTTCTCTTTATTTCCTTTTTTGGATTTACACAAGGGAAAACCAATGATACCACTCAGGTATATAAAAAACGAGTACTGGAAACCACAGAAATAGATTTTCTGGCAAGTTATTATCAGCAGGATGGAAACAATGCAGCTGTAAGCGGTGGTATAGGAACGGAAGAGCTACAGGATGTGACTTCAACATTTGTAGTTTCTGTACCGCTGAATGATGATGATATTTTAACCATTGACGCTGGCGTGTCTGCCTATACTTCGGCTTCTTCCAGTAACATTAACCCATTCGATAAAGGTGAGGCAAACTTTTATACAGCAAGTTCAGGAGCCTCCAGCAGTGATGTATGGACTAATATTACAGCTTCATACAGCCATAGTTCCGATGATAGAAACAATATTATTTCGGCTAAAGCTTCATTATCTGCTGAGTACGATTACTTTTCCATGGGTTTTGGAGGAAGCTACTCCAGGCTATTTAATGAGAAAAATACTGAGCTAAGTATTAATGCCAATGTGTATTTAGATACCTGGACTACCATCTATCCCTATGAATTAAGACCTTTTAAAGAAGGCAATAGTGGATTGAACGACCCACTGTTTAAAAAGTACAGAATTACCGGAAACACCAATTACAACCCTCAGTTTACAGAATTTGACAATAAAGGAAGAAATTCCTACTCATTGGGTTTTGGCTTTTCACAAATCTTGCACAGAAATGTTCAGGGTTCACTGGCTTTAGATTTTGTTCAACAACAGGGACTTCTTTCCACTCCATTCCAAAGGGTTTATTTTGCTGATGTGGAAGACTCCTTTATAGAGAAATTTCAGTTGGCCGATGACATAGAACGCTTACCCGACAGTAGGTTCAAGGTTGCTATGGGAGGCAGGTTAAACTGGTATATCAATGAGCGATTTACTGTTCGCACGCTCTACAGGTACTATTTTGACGACTGGAGCATTACCTCCCACACAGCAAGCATAGAAGTGCCCTATAAGATCACCGATAAGTTCACATTATACCCTTCTTACCGCTTTTACAATCAAAGTGCCGCAGAATACTTTGCGCCAGCTAACGAGAATTTGTCGACCGATGAATATTATACTTCTGATTATGATCTTTCAAAATTCAATGCCAATCAGTATGGTTTTGGGGTATCCTATACGGATATTTTTACTTCCTTACACCTATGGAAATTGGGGCTGAAAAGTGTAGACTTAAAATTTTACAAGTACGAGCGCAACAGTAGCTTCCGCTCCAGTATTTTCACTTCAGGCTTTAAGTTTGTAATAGATTAATTATCAATATATTAAAACATATTATAAACCTGCCCAGAAGTAGCAAGAGCAGCAAATATTAAATATTTGCTGCCACTTAATTTCCGCCTCTAATAGTTAGTGTGTCAAACCTGAAATTCAAAAAAATCTCTTAACCTGTAAGGATTTCATTATTTCCTCAACATATACCTAAAATTTGAAGAAATGATGAAATCAAAAGCATTAACCAGTTGCTGGTTTGGGGTTTACCTTTTATTTACCTCAACCCTTTTGAGCGCTCAAACTCCCGTAGACTTTGAAAATAGTTTGTCAGAGTACCTGGAGATCCAACATGAAAAAATGGGATTTAATGGAATTGTTGTAGTTAGCACCGGAGAGGGCATTATGGTGGAAAAGAAAGTAGGACTAGCTTCCAGAGAGCTTGATGTGCCTGTTCAATCCCACTCAAAATTTAAAATTGCTTCCATGACTAAGTCCTTTACTGCATTGCTGGTAGCGCTGGCTATTCAGGAAGGAAAGTTGAAAATGGAGGACGCACTCTTTCAATATTTTCCTGATTTAACTCAAGAAAAATGGAAAGAAATTACGATAAAGCAACTCATGTCTCATACATCTGGCATTCCTCATTGGGCAGGCTTTGACCAATACTGGACTGAAAAATCATTCTTACCTTTAAGTCTGGAGCAAATTCTGGGGGAAATATTTAAAATGGAGCTCTTGTTTCAGCCGGGAAGCCAGTTTAGTTACTCCAGTCCCACTTACTATTTGCTGGCCACAATCCTGGAAAAAATCTATTCTGAAAGCTTTGACAATTTGCTGAAAGAGAAAATCCTACAGAAACTAAACCTCAATGAATCCGGTACCTGTAATGGACTTTCCATTATTCCTGACATGGCATCTGGCTATCACTTAGTAGCTGATGACAGCGTGATTGTTGCACCTCCACGAAATATGAATACACTAAAAGGGGCAGGCAACATGTATGCTTCTGCACAAGACATTACTACCTGGTGCAGAAGTTTTCTTTCAGATGATTATTGGGGACAGACAATACTAACGCAGACATTTTCACCACTTACCACTTTTAATAGTACTGAAAAAGAGGGAGCACTCTATGGACAAGGATGGTATTTAACAGAGGAAAAGAACGATATACCTACAAACTATCACATAAGTGGAGGCACTTATGGATTTTCAAGCGCTGCATCCATTTACCCGACCAATAAGTTCAGTATTGTTATTCTCTCCAACATGTCGTTCCTGCCAGTGGATCAATTAAGGAGAGATATTGAGAAAATAGTGTTTGGCTTACCCTTTAAAATGCCTGAAAAGTATGAAAAGTCGGTCGCTTTAGCTGACGAACAGCTTCAGAAACTAGCAGGCAACTATTTAGCTGAGAATGGAATGCTTCTAAAAGTTTTTACACATCAAGGAAACTTATATGCAAAGCTGGGTGGCCACCCTCCTTTTGCTTTAATGGCAAAGAACGAACTCTCTTTTTATTCAAGTAAAATCGACATATTGCTTATGTTTCAAATGAACGAGGCAGCTAAAATAAAAGGACTGGAGGCACAAGGAAGAGGAAGAGTTGATTATTTTGAAAAGCAATGAAGGACAAAACATACTTTTTGGAACAAGTATTCCTACATCAGGCGATTATACACAAAATCTGTAGAATGTACCGTGATACAAAAGAAGATAGAGAGGACCTGTTTCAGGAAATCACCTATCAGTTATGGAAGTCTTTTGATCGCTTTGAAGCCAGGTCAAAATTCTCTACATGGATGTACCGAATAGGGCTTAATACAGCAATGGCGGCATTCAGAAAACCCTCGTTGGAACACTCCCGACTGGATGAACATTTAGAACTACCGGACACAGTTTCTCCTGACAATGAACAGGAAAATAATGAAATACTTTTCTCTGTTATCCGACAACTTAATGAAGCAGACAGAGCCTTACTATCGCTCTATTTTGAAGAATTGAGCTATGCTGAAATTGGGGAAATTTTAGGAATTAGTGAAAGTAATGTTGGCGCACGCCTCACAAGAATGAAAGAAAAAATAAGAAAACTAGTAAACGTATAAATCATGGAACTTGAAAATTTGAAATCACAATTCAATTCAGTTGAAGCAAGTGCAATGAGCAAAGAAATGCTAATTGCTATGCTCAGCATGAACCAGCATCCTACACTGAAAAGGATAAGAATTCAGCTATTGGTAGAAAGTACAGCCTGGATTTTATTTCTGGCCCTTTATTACAATTTGTTTGATGGAGATCAAAAACCTGTTTTTTGGAATATTGCCTTAATTATTTCTGTTGGCCTAATGCTGGTGCATAATTTTTTGGGTTATCAGGTTATTGGTCACCCTGTGAAAGGAACTAACATTGCTCAATCCTTGAAGTTATATTTACTAAAGTTGAAAAAATATGCTTATCTCTCTGTATCAGCCAGAGTATTTTCCCTATGCATGTTATTGGGGTATTTCCTATCGGGAATTGAAGTTTTAGAGCAGAGGCATTACGTAAGCATAATTGTTTTTGGCCTAATTACTATAATTCAGGCAATAGTTTTATGGAGAATTTGGGCCAAAAGAATTCAGATAATTTCCTCAAAATATCAACAACTCACTTCATAGCATTCAATAAAATTCTTCAACTACAAATTTGGCCAGGCTTTTATCACTCCTACCCTACTTTTGCATTTACTTGGATAAAACAACTAATGTACTTAAATTGATAAGAGTAAATTAGTAGTAGAAACAATCATCACAGTAAATAAAATCATTAAAACGAACCAGAAATGACATGAAAAAAGAATCCGTAGAAAAAGAGAATGCTAAAGCTACTAATGATAATATACCCAAAGTAAACGGAGTAGGTGGAATTTTCTTCTCCTCCGACAATCCGGAAAAAATGAGAGAGTGGTACTCCAAAAATTTAGGTTTTGAGGTGAACCAGTGGGGAGCAAGTTTTGAATTCAGAAATGTAAACCAGCCGGATGAAATTAACTCTCTTCAGTGGAGCCCTTTCAGTAAAGGCAGTGAATACTTTTCCCCCTCTAAAAAAGAATTCATGATTAACTACAGGGTGCAAAATATTGAAGGGCTTGTTGAAAAGTTGAAACAAAACGAAGTAACAATACTCGATAATATTGAAAGTTCTGACTACGGAAAGTTTATTCATATTATGGACGAAGAAGGGAATAAAATTGAACTTTGGGAGCCCAATTGAACTACTACCTACTTATAGGTATTCTTCATTATTTTTCGATGAATAGTTAGGATTTTATTAAGGAAGAAAGTATGTTCAATCCTAAGATTATTATACCGATGCCTAGCCTTTTGTAAGTGTTTGTTTTCGGTTAAGCTTAGGTGCTAATTCATATATGCTTGATGCTGCACTAAAATGAATTTTTCTATGCCTTTCTCATCTCTTTTGGATAAGAAACCAAACTCGTAACAGAATAAATAAACTTCTCCCTTTGAATTCTTCCAGTAGTGAGTAAAATATTTTGGATCGAAACCTTCCTTCAGTAATTTTTCCTTCCGAATTGTGGACTTACCTGCTTTATTGAAGGATTTTAAAAGTTTTCTGTTGGTTTTTAGCTGTTTATCTATTCTCTTAAAAAGAGTATTTTCCTTTTCTTTATTCCGCTCGTAATGATAATTAGATTTACAATAAGCACTACAAAACTTCTTGCCTTCCCTGCCTATTACTTCATTGCCACAATTTGGACATGTGTTCATAACGGTAGATTTTTACGTTTATTTAACGTTTAAATCTACATTTAAATTTTTAAATACCGAAAATTTTTCCGGTGTTTGTACTAAAAAAGATCATGGAAAAACTCAACAAGATAATAAGCCTCAGACATTTAGAAATAAATGGTCAGCGAATGATTGGTTTAAAATTTTATCCGGACAAGGTTATTCAAGCTTTGGTTAAAGAATTATCGGGCATCAAATGGAGTAATCAATACGGAATGGCTTATATACCAAATGAAGGAGACAACCTGAAAAAAGTATATCAGCAATTTAAAGGAGTAGCATGGATAGATGGAAAGTATTTTTATAAGAAGGCGACATTGAAAGACCCTATAAAGAAAGAGTTGCTATTCAGTATAAAAAAGTACCGTGAAAGTGAGAATCATTCAGGAAAAAGGAAGTGCCCAGAAAGTTTTTTACTAAAACTGGAATTAAAAAAATATGCTCAAAACACAGCAAGAAGCTATATAAACCAATTTGAAGGATTTATAAATTTTTATCAAAATACAGCTTTAGACGAATTGGGAGAAATTGAAATCCGTGAATATCTTTCGCATCTAATACGGCTTGGGCATAGTGATTCGAGCATTAACCAAACCATTAACAGTATTAAGTTTTACTATGAGATTGTACTGAGTATGCCCAACAGGTTTTATGAAATAGAACGGCCGATTAAGAAGGAAAAACTCCCAGAAGTACTATCGAAAGATGAGGTAAATCGGATAATTTCTTGTATCAAAAATAAAAAGCATAGATGCATGATCACAACAGTGTATTCTGCCGGATTAAGAGTCAGCGAATTGATCCATTTAAAAATAAGTGACATTGATAGCGGGAGAATGATGATAAGAATCGAAAATTCAAAAGGAGGAAAAGACCGCTATACTTTACTGAGCAAAAAATTATTGAGTGAATTGAGGACTTACTATTCAGAATATAAGCCAAAAACTCACTTATTTGAAGGAATGAATGGCGAGTACTATTCCAGCAGTTCTATAAGAGCTATTTTAACAAGAGCAGTTGCAAAAGCAGGAATAAAGAAGAAGGTAAGAACGCATACTTTAAGGCATAGTTTTGCAACTCATTTGCTTGAGCAAGGCACAGATTTAAGAAGCATACAGTCACTTTTAGGACATAACAACTTGAGTACAACAGAGATTTATACTCATGTTGCAAATAATTTTATTAAAAACATAAAAAATCCATTAGATTAGTGCGATAATAATATATATCAGCAATGTTGATATAACAATGTTAGCGGTCAGTGTAAAAAATTTCAAAATCCTAAAATTTGTTAAAACAAAATATATCGCTTGCGATTTAATCTTCAAAGATATACTTTTACACTTAAATATTTATCATTCACTTTAAATTAAATCACTATGAAGTACAATCAATTAGGAAATTCAGGAATTTTAGTTTCAGAACTTTGTATGGGAACGATGAGTTTTGGTAGCAGTGGCTACTGGAGTGTGGTAGGTTCTCTAGGCTATGAAGATAGCAAGCGATTAGTGGACATCGCCATAGACTCTGGCATTAATTACTTCGATTCTGCTGATGTTTATTCTCACGGCCAATCGGAAGATATTTTAGGAAAAGCAGTGAAAGACAAAAGAAAGGATGTCATCATTGCTACCAAAGTCCGCGGTAGAATGAGTAAAGAAATTAATGATGTGGGCCTTTCCAGAAAACACATTATCGAGAGTTGTCACAACAGTTTAAAACGATTGGGTACCGACTATATCGACCATTATGTACTTCATAGTTACGATCCAATTACTCCTTTTGAAGAAACCATTTCAACCCTTGATGACCTCGTTTCACAAGGAAAAATTAGATATTATGGGGTAAGTAACTTCCCGGCTTGGCAGCTAATGAAGTTTATCAACACCGCTGAAAAAAATCATTGGGAAAAACCCGTCTCATTGCAAGCCATTTATTCACTTATATCCAGAGATGTAGAATATGAATTGATACCGCTTTGCTTGGATCAAAAACTAGCCTTTACCCCTTGGTCGCCACTTGGAGGCGGATTTTTAACCGGTAAATACAGAAAAGACAAGCCAATGCCGGAAGGAGCAAGAAGAACCAATGAAGAGCAGAATTTTATTCAAATCGATCCGGAAAAAGGCTATGCTATTGTTGATGAGTTGGAAAAAATTGCCAACAAACACAAGGCTTCTATAGCACAAGCAGCCCTAAATTATCTTTTGAGAAAACCCGGAGTAACTTCCGTACTTATTGGAGCTACCAAGCCTCACCAGTTGGAAGACAACATCAAAACTACTACCTGGGAAATGGATGCAGAAGATGTTAAAATCCTGGATGAGCTAACAGCATTAAACCCTATTTATCCTTATTGGATGTTGCAGTTTACAGCTATGGATAGAGCCAATGGAGATTTCTTTTTATAAAATTTAAAAACCAAACAGAATGAATACGATAAATTTTAAAACATACATTTTATTGCTTTTTACACTCCTTTTTAGTGTAGAAACTCTGACTGCCCAAAACAGCAAAGAAAATGTAAAAAGCAAGGTTAAAACTGAAGAAATTACCTATAAAGATGGCGAGGTTACACTCAATGGCGTTGTTTATTATCCTGCAAAGCAAAAGGGAAAACAACCTGCCATTTTAGTAGTGCCCGAATGGTGGGGGCTGAACGACTATGTGAAAAATCGTGCTAAAATGTTGGCAGAGTTAGGCTATGTAGCTATGGCGGTGGATATGTACGGTAATGGATTGGTCGTAGAAAACCCTGCCGATGCCCAGGCCAATGCCGGAAGGTTTTATGGGGATCCTAACCTGATAAAAAGTCGGATGCAGGCGGCTTATGATGCTGTAGTTCAACTACAACAGGTGGACGCTTCAAAAGTAAGTGCCATAGGTTATTGCTTTGGCGGAACGGTTTCGCTTTTTGCTGCCAGCTTAGGGGTACCATTAGAAACTGTGGTTAGTTTTCACGGTGGACTAAGCGGCTTTCAAGCTAGTCCTGCAATGAAAAACACCAAAGTATTGGTTTGCCACGGTGAAAGTGATTCGTTTGTGCCGCAAGCTGATGTGGATAATTTTCATCAACAAATGAAAGACAACAACATTACCTACCAGTTTAAGTCTTATGCTGATGCCACACACGCTTTTACCAATAAAGCATCTACAGCTACCGGGGAAAAATTCAACCTTCCCATTTCCTACAATGAAGCTGCCGACAAAGCTTCTTGGAAGGATATGAAAGCCTTTTTCAAAACTTATTTTCCAACTAAAAAGTAATTAAAATGGAAGCGAGCTTATTTGAACTTGAGGCAAAAAAACTCAACGGAGAAACCATTTCTTTGAAAGAGTTTGAAGGTAAAACCATAGTGGTGGTAAATACTGCTAGCAAGTGCGGACTTACCCCACAATATGAGGGATTGGAAAATTTGTATAAAATATACAAAGACAAGGGGTTGGTTATTTTGGGATTTCCTTGCAACCAATTCGGAAAGCAGGAACAAGGCACAGCCAATGAGATTAGTGAATTTTGCGAAATTAATTACGGGGTAAGTTTTCCTATGTTCGACAAGGTAGAAGTCAATGGGCCCAATGCTCACCCCGTTTTTAAG
This sequence comes from Marivirga lumbricoides, assembly GCF_014636295.1. Lineage (GTDB taxonomy): Bacteria > Bacteroidota > Bacteroidia > Cytophagales > Cyclobacteriaceae > Marivirga > Marivirga lumbricoides. The sequence continues at coordinate 550,466 of NZ_BMEC01000001.1, forward strand.
TATTTAAAATCCAAACTTGGAGGCATTTTAGGTAGCAACATCAAATGGAATTTTACCAAATTTGTCATTGATAAAAACGGAAAGCCGGTCAAACGATTTGCTCCTACCACCAAGCCGGAGAAAATGGAAAGTTACCTGCGAAAAATTCTTTAAAAATGAAAAATTCTGCTGAATTAGAAATTGAAAATCAGTATTGTTTTCCGATATACGCAGCATCTAGAGTGGTAACCAAACTTTATACGCCCCTGCTCAACGAGTTGGGGCTTACTTACCCTCAATATTTAACGATGTTGGTGCTCTGGCAATACCAAAACCTGACGGTAAATGATATTGGCAGTAAACTAATGCTGGAGTCCAACACCCTGACTCCCTTGCTTAAAAGGTTGGAAAGTCAAGGTTTTATTTCAAGGAAACGCTCTAGTAGTGACGAACGTGTAGTGGAGATAAGCCTTACAGAAAAAGGAATAAATTTAAAAAAGAAGGCGAGTTACATACCTGAAAAATTATCTTGCTCCATTAGTCATTCAGGGATAAGTCAAGAAGAAATGGACCAGATGAAACATACCTTGCAAAAGCTAATTGCCTTAACTAAAGAGCATCATTGTAAATAATTTTAAACAAAGTATAACCAAAAAATAATTGAATATGCAAAATTTTAAAAATCACGTCCGTTACAATCCACTTCATCATTTTATTCTATCTCCGCTCACACTTGTTGGGGTGATATTGAGTATTGTATTGCTATTCTCTGACCACAGTCTGACTGAAAAAATCTTTTTTCTGATTTTAGCTTTAAGTGTTTTTCTCGCTTCTTTAATAGCTAGATTGTATGCCACAAAAAATCAAGACAGAACCATAAGAGCAGAACTACGATTACGCTATTATATTTTGACAGGCAACAGATTAGAAGAATTAGAAGATAAATTAACTATGGCACAACTGGTTGCCACTAGATTTGCATCAGATGAAGAATTAGCAGCATTGATAGAGCGAGCAGCCAAAGAAAACCTTAGTCCAAAAGCCATAAAAGAAAGCATAAAAAATTGGACTGCAGATGAAAATAGAGTTTAAACATTTTAAAACAAAAAATTATGAGCAAAAAAAGAAAAATTACAGGTTGGGTAATGGCAGGATTGCTTACCGCTTTATTAGTAATGAGTGCCAGCCAAAAGCTAATAGGTAACCCCGAAATGGTTGAAAATTTCGGTAAATGGGGCTTGGGCTCAATGATAACCATCATAGCTTTGGGCGAATTGGTAAGTGTATTGTTGTTTTTGATACCTCGCACTGCTGTTTTAGGGGTATTGTTATTGAGTGCTTATTTTGGAGGTGCCATATTGGTACATATGGCCAATGACGAGCCTTACGTTTTTCAATCCATCGTTCTGTTGTTTATTTGGGTAACTGCTTGGTTAAGAACCCCTGAAATGTTTACAAGACTAATCAGTGGAAATCCTTCTTAATCAAATCCAGTATTAGAACAGTCAACTTAAAATGGATAGAAAACAATTTATATTAGCAACATTAGGACTAACAATTGTGAATACCTTAAGCAGCTTTAGAAAATATACGGATGAACTTCCTGTTCAAGGAAAAAAGATGCCTGTTTTATTTACTTCGCATGGCAATCCTATGGATATTCCGCTTTCAAGAGAAGAACGCACCTTTTGGAATACCTTATTTCAATTGGGAAAGGAATTGAAAAAAAATTATGAAGTAAAAGCTGCTTTGGTGGTTTCGGCTCACTGGTGTACCAGAGGAACTTTTGTTAACGTATCGCCTGAACAGCAACAGATTTTCGATTACTATGGGTTTCCTAAAGAATATTATGATGTATTTTACAAAGCTAAAGGCTCCCCTGAAATTGCAAAAGAAGTAAAACGCATTATCCCATCGGTTAGCGAAACTACCGACTGGGGTCTCGACCACGGAGCTTGGCCTATGCTTATGCACTTGTTTCCTGAAGCGGACGTGCCTGTATTTCAATTAAGCATCGACTATTATGCAAAACCTGAATATCATTACGAGTTAGGAAAACAATTAAAATCACTTCGTGAAAAAGGAGTACTCATCATTGGCAGCGGTGCATTAATTCACAATCTCCCACTTGCTATGAAAAAAATGCAAAGCAATGATAGTTCGCCCTATGGTTGGGAGATGGAATATGATAACTGGGTTAAGGAACAAATAGATAAAAGAAATATCTCTAACATTATTAATTATCAAAACAGTCATAAATTAGGCAAACTGGCAGCTCCTACGCCCGACCATTTTGTGCCTGTATTATATAGTTTAGGGTTGATGGATTCCAAAGATGAAATACATTACTTTTTTGAATCAGAGTCTTCCCTTCCCGCTTTTGGGGAAAGGAGTTTTATCATCAAACAATAATGACAGTATCCTGTTATTGGTACTTACTATTAATCGTTTTGATTTTCACTTCATTTAGCGTCAGTTTCAATCAAGGAAAAATACAATTAACAAAATATGAAAAATCAATCCCTAAAAATATGATAAACGAAAACACCTTTGAACTTCCCTTACGAAATGGGATTAAACCCAAAACTACACCAAGCAACCCACATATGCAGCTGAATCAACAGCCCGAAGACCGTAAACTCGTTGATTCACTAATGGATTGGGCATTCTCGCTTCCTGAAATCAACAAAGAGTTCAGCAAAATATCTGTTCCCGGAGCCCAAGCTATGTGTCTCTCTTCCGACAAAATGTGCAATGATTGTCACGCCTTTATGATTGGAAATGAGTTTGCTCACTTTCATCCAGTGCCCGATGGCAGTATGCACTTAGGTCTAACATTAAAAGATGCTGAATATGTCATAAGCCGAGGTTGGGGTGAGTTACACCCAGTTGCCAAAATGGGCTATCTTACTCATAATTTTATTATGGTGTATGCCCCTCGAAATGAAGAAGAAAAAGAAATCATTAAAAAAATTATCTTGCGGTCTTATTTATTTGCAACCGGCAAATTAAATGACAAATAAAGCCATAAAATATGCAAAAAGAATTTATTGAGTTATTAAAAAAAGGCATTGAAGAATTGATGCCTGCTAATCAACTATTAGGTATAAAAATTTTGGAAGTGAAGTCGGGTTATGCACATCTTCACGTTCCTTTTAAAAACGAATTCATTGGAGATTTCATTCAAGAGCGTTGGCACGGAGGGTTTTTAGCTGCTATTGCAGATACAGCAGGTGGCACTGCAGCTGCTACTACGCTGCAATCTCCCAAAGACAAACTCAATACCATTGATATGCGCATAGACTATCTACACGCTGCAACCTCCAGCGATATAGAAGCTAAAGCCCAAGTGATTAAAGATGGGAAAACCATCGTTAAAGTGGATATTCAACTTTTTCAAGACCACCAAGAAAATCCCGTAGTAGTTGCCCGTTGTGTTTTTAGCAAATTAATAAAAGAAAATAGTGATAAGCTTTCTGGAAAAGATTAGATGTGTTGGCTTTTTCAAGAATTTAAATGAATCAAATTTTTCTATCTAAAAAAGATGAACAAGTTTTTTCGAAAATTAAAAAAAGTGATGATTGTATTTATTGTAATAGTTTCCATTTTAATTCTTGCTCTTTGGCTTTTTATGCAACAAGATAAATTTGGGGCTTCTCCAACCAAAGATGACAGGCAAAAATATGAACAACTCTCTAATTATAAGGATGGTAAATTTCAAAATATCAGTCCAACACCGATGCTTACCCCTAATTATTCTTGGACACAAGTGATAAAAGAGCAACTATTTGAAAAACCTTCTAACCCTATTCCTGATAAAACATTACCTACCATTAAAACCGATTTGAAAAGTTTAGCAATTGAGGAAAATGTTCTTGTTTGGTTCGGTCATTCCAGTTATTTTATGCAACTCGACCAAAAAACCTATTTGGTAGATCCTGTATTCAGCGGCAATGCATCTCCCGTTCCCGGTACCAACAAAGCCTTTGCGGGAACGGATATTTATCAAGCAGAAGATTTTCCCAAAATCGATTACCTTATCATTACCCACGACCATTATGACCATTTAGATTACCCCACTATAATCCATCTAAAAGAAAAGGCAGAAAAGTTTATAGTTGGTTTAGGGGTAGGTAATCATCTTAAAAAGTGGGGCGTTCCCGAAGATAAAATCATCGAATTAAATTGGTACGAAAGCACACAACAAGGCACCGACCTAAGCATTCATTGCGAGCCTGCTCGGCATTTTTCGGGCAGAGGATTTTCCCGCAACAATACCCTTTGGGCATCCTTTTTAATTAAATCACCATCGATGACTATTTATGTAGGTGGAGATAGTGGTTACGATAGTCATTTTGCAGCCATTGGGAAGAAATATGCAACAATTGATTTTGCTATTTTAGATAACGGTCAGTACAATGCTGCTTGGCGAGCGGTTCACAATTTTCCGGAAGACGTTATACAAGCTGCCAAAGATTTAAAAGCCAAGCGCATATTGCCTGCACACTCTTCTAAATTTAAAATGGCCAATCACAATTGGGACGACCCTTTAGAAACCCTAACACAGCTTAATAAAACAGAAAACCTAAACATTGCAACCCCAAAAATTGGCGAAGTGGTTTACCTAAAAGATACCACCCAAGTATTTGATTTTTGGTGGAAATAAAAGACCTAAATTACTTTTGATAAACACCGAACCGCTAACAGCGTATATAACTTATGGCGGGGAAAGTGGTAAATTCAAGTTTTTTGCTTTTAAGTAAGTTTGGTGCAAGCCGACAAGAAAGCACTTCGAAAACCGCCACAAGTCATATACGCAAACCGTTACCCACCATTAGAAAAAAGCCCACCGCACATTTATACACATTTGGTTTTTGCCAACTCACAAGCCCTCCCGAAAAAACCAAAAGAGTATAAATTTTCCCACCGCTCCCAGACTGTTAATAAGTTCGGAGAGCAATTTCAAGGAATTTCCAAAAAGACTAATTATATTTGACACTTATTGCCAAGATAAAATAATCAAGTGATATTTCACAAATGAAAGAAAGCAAGACAACAGGAGAAATACTTCGCGAAGAAAGAGAAAAAAAAGGATTGTTGCTTAGGCAAGTAGCCGCTATGCTTGACATAGACACTGCAATACTTAGCAAAATTGAAAGAGGCGAAAGAAAAGCAAGCAAAGAACAGATAATAAAACTTGCTGAAATTCTCGAACTAGACGAAGAAGCATTAATTGTTCAATACCTGAGCGAAAAAATTCTCTACGAAATAAAAGATGAAGAATTGGGAAGCAAAGCACTTAAAGCAGCCGAGCAAAAGATGAAATACAATAACAAAAACAATAGCTGAGATTGATGGAAATAAAATTAGAAGAATTAGAATACCAACAAGCAGCCATTAAGTCTGTGGTCAATGTTTTTGACGGAAACAACAAAAACACATTTGACAATGCTTGTTTTGAAGGTATTCGCTCAAATGTTTGCTCACTTTCAAAAGAACAATTAGCGGAAAACATCAAATCTGTAATAATCGGAAATGGCATTGATGAAGAAACCGCCAAACTCAACGAATTACAGGAATTGACTATCGAAATGGAAACTGGAACAGGTAAAACACTTGTTTACATCAAAACCATTTATGAATTATTCAAACATTACGGATTTACCAAGTTCATCATTCTTGTTCCTTCGGTAGCTATTAGACAAGGGGTGTTGAGTACCATTTCAACTTTTGAAAAACAGTTGGAAGAAATTTATGGTTTTTCCCCTAAATCCTTTGAATACAACAGCAAAAAGCTGAATAAAGTAACCAACTTTATTGAGGAACAACATCCTCAAATAATGGTGATGACGTTAGCTTCATTTAATTCGGAAGACAAGATTCTGAACCAAGCAAAACGGGAAGACCTTTTTGCAAACATTCCTTTTATTGAAGCAATCGGACGGACAAATCCAGTCATCATCATGGATGAACCGCAGGAAGGAATGGATACCGAAAATTCAGTGAATCAAATTGCTAAACTCAATCCACTTTTTAAACTGAGGTATTCCGCTACACATAAAGTTTCAGTCAATAAAGTTTATCGCTTAACGCCTTATGACAGCTATAAAGAAGGGCTGGTAAAAAAGATTGAAGTATTAACAGTTACAGAAAAAAATGATGAAGCCACTTTGAAACTGGAACTTTCTGAAACCAAAAACGGAAAAAATCCAATACAAGCTAAAATTAAAGCATGGCATCAGTTAGCAAGTGGAAAAATAGAATTCAAGGACACAAAATGGTTGAAAGATGGCGATAATCTTGGAGAGGTTACCAACAACCCGAGTTATCTCAAATACAAAATTGAACGCATCAACAAAAGTTTAAGAACTGGAAAATGGTCTGTTTCCTTTACTAATGGAACCGAAATTCTAGAAAAACAAACTTCTGGAAATATTCAAAGTGTTTGGGCTTTGCAATTGGAATGGCTTATTCTTCGCCATTTTACTAAAAAACAAAAACTAAGTGAGCAAGGCATAAAATGCCTTTCACTCATTTTTATTGATAAGGTGGCGAATTACGTCAGTGATGATCCGATCATCAAAAATCTATTTATCGAAAAATACAAAACACTATACCCCGAATTTCATGACGGTAAAGAACCCACCGCAGAGCATATTGATGCAATCCAAGGATTTTATTTTGCTCAAACAGGAAAAGGCGAATTTACCGACAATGAAAACTCCATGAGGAAAAACTCAGAAGTGTTTGATGCAATTCTGAGAGACAAAAAAGAATTATTGACTTATGGCGATTCCGTTGCTAACAGAATTGAATTTATCTTCTCGCATTCTGCTTTGGGCGTTGGTTGGGACAATCCGAATATCTTCAATATTGCCACGCTCAGTAATTCTTACTCTGAAATTAAAAAGAGACAGGAAATTGGTAGAGGTTTACGAATTTGTGTAAACAGTGAAGGACAACGTGTTTATGACAAGCTAAACGTAGCAGATGATGAGCGGATTAATCAATTGACTGTTATTCCAAATGAAACCTACGAAACCTTTGTAACCCAATATCAGGAAGAGATTAAAGAAGTGTACGGAACTTCTAAAGCTGGTGCAGGAATGACGCATACCCATAAAGGAAAACCACAAAATGAAGTTCATTTTAAACGAAATCCGAATGACGAACTGAATAAAGCATTCAAGCGTTTTTGGAATGCCTTAGCCAAAAAAACAAACTATACTGTAAGTTTTGACGAAGAAGCCCTGATTGAAAGAAGCAAAGAAGCTTTGAACAACATTGATATTGCAGACTATGAAGCAGAAGTTAGCAGTCGCTCAATTGGTACTATAACGGAAGAGGGTATTGAAGATGAATTTGGAGGCAAAGAAAGTTACAAACTGAAAGCCTACTTCTCGGCTTTAGATTTGGTAGAAGAATTAAGTGAAAACACTGGATTGAGTTACCTCACCACATTCAAAATTGTAGATGGAATAACCAATCACGACCATTTGGCAAAAAATCCACCGCAATACATTCATCAGGCATCTTCGCTCATTAAAAACATTGAGTTGGAAGAAATGCTGAGAGGTTTGGATTATCATTTAACAGATGAAACTTTTCCTTTTGAATTCAATGATTTTGTTAAACAAGTGGATAATTCAGGATATACCGACACACCCAAAAGAGGTATTTGGGATAAAATGCTTGTGGATAGCCATGTTGAACATCAATTTGCCTTAGCTACCGATTTAGATGATGAAGTGGTTTGCTTTTTGAAACTTCCGTCTTATTATAAAATTCAAACACCTATTGGCGAATATGAACCCGATTTTGGGATTGTGATGAAGCGGAAAAGCCTGAGAAACGGAAAAGAAAGTGAGTTCTATTTTGTGATTGAAACCAAAGGAACAAATGACATCAACAACAAAAAAGCACTCAAAGAAAGTGAGGTTTACAAAATAAAATGTGCTGTAAAGCATTTTGCTACGCTTGGTGTAGAAGTGCAATACAAAGCTCCTGTAAAAGACTACCAGTATTTTAAAACGGAAGCCCAAAAAGATATTAACGCATTAATTGAAGAAGCATAATGAGTAAGGAAAAAGAAACCACAGAAAACCCAATGGAGAAGGTACAATCACATGATTGGAACAAAGAACGTTTGGAGCAGCTAAAGCAATTAATGCCTGACCTTTTTACAAATGATGGTAAGCTCAACATCAACGAACTTAAAAAGGTAGTTGACCCAAAAAGTGTGAATGAAACAGAGCGTTACGAATTTAGATGGTTTGGTAAAAGCAATGCGAAAAGAGAAGCATTTACCCCTACGGATGCCACTTTAGCCTATGATGAAACAAGAAGTGTAAACCCAACTGAAAGCGAAAACCTAATTATTGAAGGTGAGAACTTGGCGGTACTTAAACTTCTTAGCAACAGCTACCGTGAGCAGGTAAAGTGTATTTACATTGACCCACCTTACAACACTGGAAATGACTTTGTATATTCTGATAAATTTAATCAAGATAAAAAGGAATATTGGGAAAATTCCGAAATAACTGAAAACGGATTTAAAATAGACACCAATACTGAAACTGATGGCCGTTTTCATAGCAATTGGCTGAATATGATGTACAGCCGATTACTTATTGCAAGACAGTTATTAAAAGAAGATGGCGTAATTTTTATATCGATTGATGACAACGAAGTACATCACCTTAGAAAATTGTGTGATGAGGTTTTTGGAGAAGATAATTTTTTAGTAAATGTAGTTTGGCAACATAGTGTACAGCCAAAAGGATATACTGACAAATTTTCTATTCATCATAATCATATTTTGGCTTATAGGAAATCAGAAAATTTTGAATTAAGTGAATTAAAAAGAACGGATGAGCATAATAAAAATTATTCGAATCCTGATAATGACCCAAATGGAGAATGGAGGTCAGGAGATGTTAGAAATTCGCTCTACCGTCCAAACTTAATATATGATATAAAAACTCCATCAGGGAAAATAATTAAACCACCATCAAAAGGTTGGAGATGGAGTAAAGAAACTGTCCAAGAAAAAATAAAATCTAAAGAAATTATTTTTAGTGAAGATGAAGAAAGGATTATCAGGAAAATTTATTTATCAAACCAAACGGGTCGAGCACCTGAAAGTTTGTGGTTTGCCAAAGAAGTAGGTTCTACCCGAGATGCTTCAAATGATTTAAAAGAATTATTTGATAATGAAGTTCCTTTTGACACACCAAAACCTATTGAACTTATAGATAGAATACTACAAATTTCAGGTGTAAAAGATAGTGACATCATTCTTGACTTCTTCGCAGGCTCAGGTACCACAGGTCAGGCAGTAGAAGAAATTAATCAAAAAGATGGTGAAAATAGAAAATACATTTTGGTGCAATTACCCGAACAAACTGACAAAGAAAGTGAAGCCTACAAAGCAGGCTACAAAAAGATAAGCGACATCACCATTGAGCGTAACAAGCGGGTAATTGAAAAAATCATCAAGGAAAAGAAAGAAGCCCAACCCGATTTATTCAGCAATGCTTCGGCAAGCTCAGCACAAGAAAAGGAAAATGAGGATGAACAACTAAAAGGACTAGGTTTCAAAGTCTTTAAATTGAAGAAATCAAATTTCCCAAGAGTAGAATACGCTCCCGATCCTGAAAAATCGGAAGACGAAAATATAGAGTTGCTCAAAAAATACATTCGAGACAAAGAAGCTCAATTGGTTACGGCATTTAACAGAGATGAACTCATTACTGAAATTTTAATCAAAAACGGTTTCAAACTCAATTACACCTTAACCAAACAAGAAGCATTCAAAAAGAATGAAATTCTATTGGCTACTGACGGAGACAAAGAAACTTTGATTTGTTTGGATGTAACCATTGCAGATGAAACAGTAGAACATTTCAAAACCCACACCGACCAAAAATTAATCGTGCTGGAACGTGCTTTGGACACTACCAAAAAATGGAACCTGAAACACGCTATGGGCGATAAGTTTAATGCTTTTTAGGAATGAGTAATGAAGTAACCATATATTTTGACCGCCCATTGTCATTTGAGCCGAGTAATATTCAGCCATTAAATGGCATTGCAGGTCTGTACTTCATTTTTAGCCAGACCATTGATATTCAATACCCTTTTGATAAATCAAAACTACTTTATATAGGTATGAGCGAGAAGAAAACTAATAGCATTGGCAGACGCTTATTGGGACATTTTGATTGTAAATCGAAAAACCTGGGGTTAACCAATTACAGAAAAGTAGAACCTTTACTATTTACCTATATCAATTTTGAAATGCTCAAAAATATTTGGCAATTCCGTATCGAAGATTTGGAAAGCTACTTCATTTTGGATTTTGTGGAACAATATGGAGTTTACCCTATTTGTAATAATAAATCAGGTTTTGAAATTCAAAATAAAACACTCACTTCCAGTTTTAAAATTGATTGGAAATACTTTAAATAATACAGTATGGCAGAAAATGTAAAATCTGGAAAAGAAATATTGGACGATTTTTTCAATGGAATTGAGAAAATTGAAAATGTTGATACGGACATTGCTAAAATGTTGGAAAGACTTTATCAAGAAGATAAGTTGACTGATACCAATGTTAAAAATGAACTTCAACAACTACGAGATGGCGATAAAGACTAAAATAAATAGTATTACCATCAAAGGTATTAGAGGGGCAAAAGACAGTTTGGAATTGCCATTAAAAGGCAAATCAATTGTTCTCTATGGTGATAACGGAACAGGAAAAAGTAGTATTTCAGATGCACTTGAGTGGTTTTACACAAATCGTGTATCGCATTTATCCAGTAATAGTGAAATAGACCTAAAAGATGCTTTAAGAAACTCTGGACTCGGTAAAGATGATGTTTCTGAAGTTAAAGTGTCATTCGTTAAAGAAACTGATATTGATTGTTCCAAAACCCTTTTCTATAAAAGAGATAATCTAACTACGGATTTTTCTAATTCTTCTGATGATTTTAAAAAATATTTGGAGCTTTCAAAGGAAGAAAACCTCCTGTTGCGTTATCAATATCTGACCGATTTTATTGACAACACAAAAAGTGATAAACTAAAGTACTTATCGGACATTATTGGTTTTTCGGAAGTAACTAAAAAGAAGGAGGTTCTCAAAAAAAGCTACAATTCGATAAAAACCGAAATCAAGAACCAAAATTTTGAAGCTCAAACGAATATTCAAAAAGGAACTCTTATTGAAAAATTAGGTGCTGCTATTAGCCAAGAAGAAAATTTATTTGAAAAGATAAACGAAAAAATCAAACCCTTAAAAACAGGCATTGAGGTTAAGAAATTTGAGGATATTGATAAAGTTCTAGCACACCTAAAAAACGCAACAAATAATAAACTCAATAAGGAATTGGCTTTTTTAGAAAAAGCAAACACGGCATTGGACACACTCAAATCAGAGGTAGAATTTATTGATTCCGAATACACGAAATATTTTGATGAATTTGAACTTATTGCAAATGATGTTGAAAGCATCATGCAAACTTTTTTAGGTGAATTATTAAAAACAGGTGATACCGTTTTAGCTAAAAAGTATCATAAGACGGATAACTGCCCTCTTTGTTTGCAACCCAAAAGCATTGAAGAACTTCGTGCAGAAATTGCCATTAGATTAAAAGAGATTGAAGAATCTTCTAAGAAAAAAGCATCATTTGATAAGGCAAAACAATTAGTTAATTCAATAACCATTGAACGAATTAAGAGGTTGGAAACCGTTCTTTTAGATCCCCTTGTTGAAATTGAGGAAAGTAAACTCATTAAGAAAGGCTTCACGGATTTAAAAGAAAAAATCACTGAATATCAAAAGGCAAGTGTTGAGCGAGTAACCTCAGGTAATAAAATTCCAAAAGCGGAAACACTTAAACTTTTAACCTCAGATTTTGAGTTTCAAAAGGCAATAGCTTCAAGAATTAAGCAAATACAGGAAATTTTTAAGAAAGACAATTCCGCAGTTCTGTATTCAAATATTTCTGCCTCTAAAGACGCGTTTCTAAAAATAAAACTGTTTGAAAAGCAAAAGGCAAAACTGGAGAAACAGCGTAAGTCCTTAGAAATAATCTATAATGAATTTGTAAAAGTTCAAAAAGAAGGACTTGAAAATTTCATCACCAATTTCTCAGGCAAAATCAACGAATATTATCAATACATGAATCCTGATGAGCCTTTTCAGGAGATTAAAATTGTAACTATTGGTGATGAGGATGAACTAAACGGAATTACAATTGAGTACAAGTACAACGGTAATTGGGTTTCACCGCCACAAAAGTACTTTAGTGAATCTCATTTGAACTGTTTTGGATTATCATTCTTTTTGGCTTCTGTAAATGCCTTTAACGATAAGAACGAATTTATCCTACTTGATGATGTTATTTCAAGTTTTGATTCTAACCACCGAAAACGCTTTGCAGAATTGATTTTTGAAAAATTCTCAAAATATCAAATCATTTTACTTACTCATGAAGCCGATTGGTTTACAAATTTTGTAAGTCCACTAGCAAAAAAGAAAGGCTGGCTAATTAACGAGATTAAATGGACAGAAGATAAAGGAACATATCTTGACGAAGAGCCAAGAGATTTAAGAGAAAGAATAGAAACAAATCTAGCCGACAGTAAAATAGAGAATTTAGGGAATCCTATTCGCAGATACCTTGAACACTCATTGAAGGAAATTGCCCTAAATATTGAAGCTAAATTAAGTTTTCAGTATAATGATTCGAACGAGCATAGAATGCCTTACGAATTGATTATGGGGATTAAATCAGAAATCAAAAAGTGTAGTACAGAATTAAAAGCAAAATTTCCAGTCATTGACCGCATAGAAAGTTCGGCAATATTGGGAAACATTTCTTCACATGACAATCCATTTAATCCTAAAATTGGGGATTTAAAAGCATTCTGGGCTGACATCCTTGAATTGGAAAAAATATTCATTTGCGAACAATCGGACTGTAAAAGACCAATGGTATCACTAAAGAATTATGACACTGTTGCAAAGAAAATAAGATGTGGAGGTTGTGGTGAAACAAAATACGACTGGAACAAGAAATAATGCTAACCCTAAAAGTCATACACATTGCCAAGTCGCTCAAAAGCCAACCGCACGAACCAAAACTTGTCAAAGAGTATGCCTTTGCCAACGCTGAAAAGCAATGAAAACGGTGGGTAACAATGGCTAAAAAAACATAGGGGTTTCGATGGTAAATTGAAAGTTTGGAGTTTTTAATCAAGTCCGCCAAACCAAAATTTTGATAATGAAAAAAGAAAGATAATTATAAAAATATTTGGCTTGGCTAAGTGCTAAACTGAAAGGGCAGTATTTCAAACTCCCCTACGTTTCTTAGCCGGGTCGTTATGCCTCATTGTAGGAAGACCGTAACCGAACAAAATTTCGTAACTTGCGAAACAAATTATATATCAAAAAACGAATGGACGAATTAATACAAAATATAAAGAATTTAGCTGAAGTTTATTCTGCAAACTTGAAAGGGAAAATTGAAGCCAGAACAGAAGAAATGAAAGCTGATGACAATTCTCATTATCTCATTTATCGTGTTTTGGGCATTTCCTTACAAGAAGGACAACTTATTGACCAATATCAAAACACAGGACGATTTCTTTATAAGTATGCAGGTTCATTTCTTGAAGAAGCAGCAACTTTGTGTTTGAATTTCAAATTTCCCGAAGGCATAAAGACCAAAATTGAAAATACAATTGGACAACGACCAAAAACTTTTGAAATTGATTTTCTAAATGGAAATGACGCTATTGAAGTAAAGTGGAGAGATGCAACTACGGACGGAGACCATATTACCAAAGAACACACAAGAGTTAAAGTAATTAGAGAACACGGTTACAAACCAATTAGGGTAATGTTTTATTACCCTCAACGAGACCAAGCTATTAGAATCCAAGAAACTTTGAAAACACTTTATGCAGGTGTTGAAGGTGAATACTATGGTGGTGACGAAGCTTGGGAATACTTAAAAGCTTATTCAGGAGTTGACCTAAAAGCTATTTTGACACAGATTGCTAACGAAAGGACACCCGAAAATGGAAACTAATAAAATCTATCACGGAAATTGCGTTGAAAAACTCAAAGAAATTGAAGCCAACAAAGTTGACTTGATTTACTTTGACCCACCTTTTTTTACTCAACGCAAACATAGTCTTACAAATAAAGACAATTCTAAAACTTACGAATTTGACGACAAATACAATTCTATTGAGGAGTATTTGGAACTAGTTGAAAATGTTTTGCTAGAATCAAAAAGAGTATTGAAGAACACAGGAAGTGTATTTCTTCATTGCGACAAAACGGCATCGCACAATATTAGAGTTGTGATGGACAAGATTTTTGGACGTGAGAATTTTCAAAGTGAAATTATTTGGTCATACAAAAGATGGTCTAATGCGAAAAAAGGATTGTTAAATTCACATCAAGTAATTTTCTTTTATTCCAAAACACAAGATTTTAAATTCAATACACTTTATACTGATTATTCAGCAACTACAAATCTTGACCAAATATTACAAGACAGAGAACGTAATGAAAACGGAAAATCTGTTTATAAAAAAGATGAAAACGGAAATGTGATTTTAGGAAAAGAGAAAAAAGGTGTTCCTCTTTCTGACGTTTGGGAAATTCCATACTTAAATCCAAAAGCAAAAGAAAGAACGGGATACCCTACTCAAAAACCAGTTTTACTACTCAATCAAATTTTAAATATCGTTACAGACGAAGGCGACTTAGTTGTTGACCCATTTTGTGGTAGTGGAACAACTTGTGTTTCTGCAAAATCATTAAAGAGACAATTTATCGGAATTGACATCTCAAAGGATGCGGTTGAACTTGCAAATTCACGATTAGAAGAAATGGTAATTTCAGAATCTAATCTTTTAAACAAAGGAACAAACGAGTATCAAGAGAAAACTGAAAAAGAACTAGCCATTTTACAAAACATAAATGCTTTTCCTGTTCAAAGAAATAGTGGAATTGACGGATTTTTAAAAGACCATTTTGAAGGTATGCCAGTTCCAGTAAAGATTCAAGGAGAATATGAAACAATAGAAGATGCAATTGAGAAATTAGAAAAAGCATCTTACGGTAAGGACTATAAAATGAAAATCTTAATCCAAACAAGAGAAACAGGAATAAGCCGACTTTTTGGTTTTGAATCGGACGTGACAATAGTTAAATCATTAGAATTACAGACAAAAGACCTGATGAAAAAGAACAACGAAGGCATAACATCACCTATACGCAAGCAGGGGATTGGTACTTCGTAGGACAGGAAAGTGGTAAATTTGAAGTTCAGTTCTTCGTAGGAAGTTCAGTGGTTAAAATCCCTGCCTGCGTATAGCTGAAAACCGTTGTAAGCAATTAAAACAAACGTCCTGCTAAAAGAATATTCCATATCGGACATTATAATTTCCAATCCAAAAGAAAAATTTTTCTACGTTGGAACTTTTGAGGGAACGGAAGACCCCAATGTTGAATGGCCACACAGACACGACTTTTATTCGCTTGTTTGGTTCACAAAAAGTTCGGGAATCAATGTAATCGACTTTGAGGAATATGAAATCAAACACAACAGGCTTTTCCTGATGCGCCCCAAACAGGTTCATAATTGGTCCTATTCAAAAAACTCGAATGGATATATTATCATTTTTGACAAACATCTTTTAAAAGAAACAACTGATTTTGTTAACAAAGCATTTTTTGATTTATCCGACAGAAATACAAAATTTCTAAAATCACTATTTGAAAATCTTATCGAAGAGTTCAATAAAAATGACAAATTGAGCGAAAAGACAATCGTTCAAGGAATTTCATATTTGTTACTTCAACTAAAAAGGTTATCAAATGAAAATCCTCAAAACAAGGAAATTAAACCAAAAACTATTTTAGAGTTTTCAAAATTGGTATCAGACAATATTTGCGAAAATGTTTCCGTAAACGAATATGCGTCAAAATTGAATTTGACCGTTGATAAACTCAACGAAATCTGCAAGGATAATTATGGACAAAGCCCTAAAACAATCATTTTGGAAAAGAAAATAACGGAAGCCAAACGATTGCTTTATTTCACGGACTTATCGGTAAAGGAAATCGCATTTCGATTAGGATTTGAGGACAGTTCTTATTTTTCAAGAATATTCAAACAGAAAACAAACCTTTCGCCCACCGAATTTAAAAGTGCCTGAAGATCTGGAAAAAGTCCTGTAAACGAACTTCTTTCAACCCTTATTTTTGCCTAAAAACAGAATGAAATATCTATCAATTTTAATATTCACTTTATTCATTCTCGCAAGTGGATATGGGCAAACAAAAAATCTAACAAAAATGAACAGTACAAAATCGGAACGATTTGAAAGAGGTTGGGAAAAATTAAAAGAAATTGACGGAGAGGCAGGAGAAAAAGTAATTGAAAGTCTTAAAGATATTTCGCCTGATTTGGGAACTTTCATCATAGAATACGCTTTTGGGGATATTTATACAAGAAATGGCTTGGATTTAAAATCCAAAGAAATTGCTGTTGTCGCAGCTTTAACTGCAATGGGAAACACCCAACCACAATTAAAAGTCCATATCAATGGAGCTTTGAATACAGGAAGCACAATAAACGAAGTCAAAGAAGTGATTTTACAAATGTCCGTTTATTCAGGTTTTCCGAGTGCAATTAACGGAATGAACGCATTAAAAGAAGTTTTAAAAGAACGTCAAGAACACGGAATTAAGGACGAAATTGGTAAAACTGCAACTGACACAACGCAAATCAACCGACTAAAATTAGGAGAACAAGAACTATCAAAATTGGACAGTTTGCAAGTGGAAAGATTAAAAAATGCTTACAATGATTTTTCACCTGAATTGGTAAAATTCACTTTGGAATATGGATATGCCGATATTTTTTCAAGAGACAACCTTGGCCCTAAATACAAACAAATTTCAACTATTGCAGCCTTAACAGCATTAGGCAATGCGCAACCGCAATTGAAATTCCATATCAATGCAGGTTTAAACATCGGACTTACCGAAACCGAAATCAAAGAGATTATGCTTTTAATGACAGTCTATTCAGGTTTTCCATCAGCTATTAATGGTATAAATATATTGAAAGAAGTCTTAGAAGAAAGAAAAGAAGGAAAATAACTGCTTACAACAATGTATATAAAAAATAGCGGAAAAAGTGCAAGTCAAAAAGGCTTGTGCTTTTTTGTATATTTGTTTACAGCTGAAAAGTTTGTGTTTTAAAACCGCTACTTTTCATATACGAGACCGTTAGGCAACATTAAAACTAAGCAAAATGAATTGTTACAATTGCGGAATTGAATTGACTGACGAAACTAACCACGTTGAACATATTCCCGCCAAAAATTTATTCAAAACATATCCGCCAGAATACAAAAAGGAATTATTGACAGTTCCCGCTTGTTATGATTGTAATATTGGGCTCTATTCCAAAATTGATCAAGAGATCAGAGATGCTATTGGAATTTTAAATGAAAATGATGATTTGAAAGAAGAAATGACCGCTAAAGCTGTACGCTCAATAATGAGAAAAAGCAATTGGAAAGAAAGAGTATTCAGTATTGAGGGAGGAAAATCATTTGAAATTAGCTTCAGCTACAATGACATTGAAAAATTACATATTAAAAATTTCAAAGGATTATTTTACTCAAAATATGGAAAATCAATATCAGAGGAATACCAAATCAGAACAATCGCAGAAGGAGACGAAGAAAACGAAAAATTGCAAAAAGTTAAAGGATATTTCAGAGAGTATATTGACTATGAAACTGATTGGAGTAATATTGGACATCCAACTGTTTTTCAATATAAAATAAAAGCTATGATTCCTGGAGAAAACGATATGTTTTATGATGGAGAAAATATTGAAGATGCGATAGGATTTGTTTGCACAATGGAATATCACGGATTATTGAAACCACTTGTAATAGCCCAATCGAATGAAATTATTAATAAAAAATAACGTTGCCTAACACCGTATAACAACAATTGCGGCATTGTGTCCTGCGGACACAACCGCGCAAGCATAAAAGTTGAGAATTTTAGCTATCTTAGTTTTCAAACAATCCGCAACTGATTGTTATACAAGACCGTTATGTGCAAGCAGAAGAAACTTACGGAATAACATCAAAATTCTTCATTGAAAGTTAAAGTCGAGTTCTTGGCCGAAAAAAAATATTGAAAAAAGTGTGATTTTTGAAACCATTGTGCGAATAATTAAGAAAAGACGAATTTTTCTTAATAAACGGAACTCAAATGGAAAACAAAAACATCGGATTAATAATTGTTGCCGTAATGGTATTTACAATATTATCAACAGGTTGTAGCATTTCAATAACTAGAAATTATTATAGTGAAAAACCAAAAACGCCAATAAAAACAGACAGCACAACCTATTTAGTAAAATTAGGTTCTCATTTACCCAAACCTAATTATGAACAGAAATAAGACAGACAACTTTCTGAATATAATTGAGAGCAATAAAGGCATTCTTTACAAAGTGGTAAACTCATATTGTCGGAATAATGAAGATAGAAAAGACCTCATTCAAGAAATTATATTGCAATTGTGGAAATCTTATGACAACTACAACGAAACATTCAAATACTCAACTTGGATGTACAGAATTTCTTTGAACGTAGCCATTTCATTTTACAGAAAAGAGAATAGTAGAAAACGAATTTCAAATTCGCTAACAACTGAAATTTTCGATTTTTCCGACACAGAAATAGCCGAAGAAAAAGAAACCAACTTTGGCTTCCTAAACCAAATAATTTCAGAATTAAACGATTTGAACAAAGCGTTAATGTTACTCTATCTCGAAGAAAAAAGTTACAAGGAAATTTCAGAAATCATCGGAATTACCGAAACCAATGTTGCAACAAAAATCGGCAGAATAAAAAGCAAAATAAAAAAGGAATTCAATCAACTTAAAAATCAATAAAATGGAAAATATAGAACTTATAAATATTTGGAAAAAACAAAATGCCAAAATAGAAAAAACGTTGGTAATTAATAAATTACTTTTAAAAGAGACAATTGGCAGAAAGGCAGAATCTACTTTAAAAGGCTTGGTTAAATTAAAAACGGCAGGTATAGTATCATTTGTATTTTACCTTCTCATATTGGGATATGCTCTATTGTATGCTATTTCAAATTATTCTTCGGCAAGTAATTATTTTATTGTTTCAGTTTCAGCAATCGCTTTGATAAATATAAAAGGGTTTGCAGACTATATTAAACATCTTGCTTGGACAAAAAATATAAATTACGATGGTAGCATAATGGAAATTCAGAAACAATTATCAAGACTTCAACTTTCCATAATTGACCACGCCAAAATTATGTGTTTACAATTTCCCTTTTTTACAACATTTTATTTGAGTGACAATTGGTTTCCACAAAACGTAGGATTACCTTATATTATCTTTCAAATAATCCTAACAGGTAGTTTTATTTACTTTTCCTTTTGGTTGTATAAAAATCACAAACCCGAAAACTTAAATAAAAAATGGTTTAGAAATTTAATAGCAGGTTCGGGCGGAAAATCCGTTGAAAAAGCCATCGAATTTTACAGAGAAATGGAAGAGTTTGAGAAAGAAAATTAAATGAACGGGAAAAAAGCCAGCACATAACAACGTATATAATTTATTGCTGGCGTTTCGCTTACTTACGAAAGTCCTCACGAACTTTCTTGGTTGGTAATTATTTACTAAATTAGTTGCTTAAACCACGCAACAAACCATATACAAATACGTTACCCACAAGCTGAAAACCAGCCGCACAAACAGCACATTTATTTTTTCCCACCGCAAATAGCCAACGCTCAAAAAAATAAAAGAGCTGTTTTTTTCCAACGCTTCACAATATTGTATTTAAGTATTTGCTTAAATAAGAAATAAGTGTAACTTTGCGATATGGAAAATAATTCTTGCATAAGACAACAAGCCGATATTGAACAAATAAATCGTTGCAAAGACACAGTTTCTGAATTAAACGAATCGTTCGACTATTTGGCAAATGGACTTTCATTAGTCGGAAATAGCGTTCGACTGAAAATCCTTTACCTACTCTTTGAAGAAAAAAGACTTTGCGTTTGTGATTTGAGCGATATTCTCGGGATGAACATTTCTGCTATTTCTCAACATTTGAGAAAAATGAAAGACCGAAATTTATTAGAAACAGAAAGAGATGCTCAAACGATTTTTTACTCACTCACGGCTGAATACGAAAAAATGCTAAATCCATTCTTTGAGATACTTGATAAAAACAAAATTTTAGAAACGATATGAAAAGCGAAAACAAATTAATTGGTGCAGGTTTGTTAACTGCAATTACAGCTTCATTATGTTGTATTACACCAGTTTTGGCTCTAATCGCAGGAACAAGTGGAATTGCTTCAACATTTTCTTGGATTGAACCATTTAGACCTTATTTAATCGGACTGACAATTTTAGTTCTTGGCTTTGCTTGGTATCAAAAACTTAAACCTCAAAAAGAAATAGACTGTGATTGTGAGACGGACGAAAAACCAAAATTTATTCAATCAAAAAAGTTTTTAGGAATTGTAACCGTATTTGCAATTGTAATGTTGGCTTTCCCATATTATTCTGGAATTTTTTACCCAAACACAGAAAAACAAATAATTGTAGTTGACAAATCGGACATTAAAACCACCGAATTTAAAATCAGCGGAATGACTTGTGCGAGTTGCGAAGAACACGTAAATCACGAAGTAAATAAACTCAATGGAATTGTAAATTCAAAAGCGTCATACGAAAATGGAAATGCAATCATTGAGTTTGACAAAACCAAAACCAACGAAACGGAAATCGAGAAAGCAATTAACTCAACAGGTTATAAAGTAACCGACAAAAAAGAAAATTAATGGAAGTTCAATTAAAATCAGAAATTACTTGTCCAAATTGTGGACATAAAAAAGTAGAAGAAATGCCAACAGAATCCTGTCAATTCTTTTACGAATGTGATAATTGTAAAAAAGTATTACGACCAAACGAAGGCGATTGTTGTGTCTATTGCAGTTTTGGTTCAGTAAAATGTCCTTCAATACAACATAAAGAAAGTTGTTGCTAAAAAGCCAACGCTAAAAGCCATACACATTTGCAATTCGCACGAGCCAACGCTACGCCAAAAATTGCAAAAGAGTATGTCTTTGCCAACGCTGAAAACCAAGCTGAACGGAATAAAGCCAGTGGGTAACAACGTATATAAAAAATAGCGGTTTAGGTGCTAACCTGAACCGTTTTTGCATTTAATTAAGTATCTTGCTTTCCGAAAATTTAGTGCTTAAAATCCGCTACTTTTCATATACAAGACCGTTAGCTACCATATTAACAAACCAAAAAACAAATAAAAATGGCAGGAATTTTAACAAGAATTAAAATTAAGCATGTACAAGGAGCAGACATTGCTTATTTCTATGAAAAAGAAATTTTAGACCAAATTGGATTAATTCCAACTGATTTTGACACTAATGAAACTTTTTTCAATGTCGGAGATGAATTTGAGTTCGGTGAGAGAAGGTATAGAGTAGTAAATATTTACTCAAAATTCTTCAATCAAATACATGAGCCTCATGACTATGGAGTTAATATTTACGGAGTTGGAGAACAACAACCTTTTAACTTTCAAATTACTTATGAAGTAGAAAATGCATAAGTATGACAAAAACTGAAATAGAAGAATATCTGCTTAAGCTTGAGCACAAATTACTTATTGAATCTGAAAAGCATTCCATTAAGCTAACTCGAGAATGGGCAAAATCTTTCCCCATAGAATCCGCAGTCTATTTGTTTCGAGAAAAAAATGAAATATGCTATGTTGGAGAAACAGGAAGTCTGAGAGGAAGAATGACAGATATTCTAAATACTAAAAATCACACTATCAGAAGAAATCTAGGGCATTTTCATTATTCTGATTTGCCAAATTATAAAAAGGCTTCTTCTAAAGTAAGTTTTCCAGAAGAAATTGAAAGGATGCTAAACAGTTGGATTGAAGAAAATATCACGGTGTCCTATATCCTTGTTGACTTAGGGCGAAAAGAATTAGAAGAGCGTCTCTTTGACAAATTACAACCAAAGTACTGTTTAAAAGGGAAAAGAGGTACGAAGAAGGCATATACAAAAGCTGAGAAACAACTTGAATATAAGAATGCCTATGCACCTTGGACAAAAGAAGATGATGAAAAACTAGAATTACTTTTCTGTGAAGGAAAATCAATAACAGAATTAAGTAAGATATTCGATAGAAATGGTGGTGCAATTCATTCGCGAATAAATAAACTTGAATTAAATGAAAAATACGGTAGCTAACACAGTACATATTGCAGGGCGGGGTCCGGTGGTACGCCAACTGCGGATTTCGGAGCGCTGTTCCGTGTCCTTCGGACAGGAACGCGCTCCGAAATCCGCCCCGACAACATGTACCAACCGTTGTAGGTAATTTAAGAACAGCACGAAATGAGAAATATAATCATACTTTTTATAAGCTTAATCGGTCTAACAGGTTGTGCTCAGAATGAACTAAACAGCGAAATTCCTGATTCCGTAAAAATTCGAATTGACTCATTGTTTTCTGAATTTGATAACCTGAATTGCCCGGGCTATGCAATCGGAATATCAAAAAATGGAAAAACACTTTATAAAAACGGCTATGGTTCAGCTAATTTGGATTATAACATACCGATTGAATCGAATTCAGCATTTAGTATCGCTTCGGTTTCAAAACAATTCACTGCAGCCTGTATCGCATTATTGATTTTAGAAAATAAGATATCATTGGAATCTGCTGCAGCTGACTTTATTCCAGAATTAAGAAAATACTCAGATACTATACGAATTAAACATCTTATATATAATACTAGTGGGATTACAGACTATCCGCGTCTGAACCGAAAAAGTGGCAAATCTTGGATTACATTTAACTACTTTGATATTGATGAATGTATTTCAACTTCTCTTGAAGAAGAAACCCTTCAATTTAAACCTGGAGATAAATGGGATTATTGCAACGTAAACTTTATGCTACTCACAAAAATCGTTGAAAAGATAAGTGGACAATCGTTTAGTGAATTTGCAAAAAGACAATTATTTGAGCCATTAGGAATGAAAAACACCCTTATCAATGATGACATAACACAAATAATTAAAAATAGAGTTACTCCTTACAATCCTAGAACAGAAGAATATTTGGATGGATATAATGAATATGGTATTAAACTCAAAGAAGAAGGGGAATATATTCAACATCCAAGAAATTCACCTCATTATGGGGGAAGTGGAGTAGTAACTACTATTGATGATTTACTGAAATGGAGCTCAAATATGACAAGAAAAAGTTTTGGTGGAGAGGAATTTTATGACTTGATGCACAAAACCATAAAGTTTAACCACGACAGAGACAATCAAGTTTTTGGTCTATACATTGGAAATTTTAAAGGACGAAAAATAGTCGCTTGGGATGGAGGAGATTGGGGAATTAGCTCTCAATTATTGCGATTTCCTGATGACGGAATTGCAGTAATAGTGCTTTCAAATATTGGTTCAGGAGAGGCTTACCGCAAAGTAAACGGAATTGCAGATATTTTAATTGATGAAGGAATCTTAAAATAAAACTACCTACAACAAGGTATATAAAAAATAGGCGATATATCAGCAAATTTAAGGCTTTTGGCTAGTATCAAAATTTGTGTTTAACCGAAAGGTTCGTGCTTAGAAATCGCCTACTTTTCATATACTAATCGTTACCTGCAACCCATAAAAGACGACACCGCAACAGGACAACGAACCAATCGAAATTTTGGAACTACGATACTTATTTGTTTCTTTGAAAAATACTAAGTGGTATCTTTATGAAAAAAGCAGCGACAACACGGCTGACAATTCTACAAAAAGCATTTGAACTGATTTACGTTAAAGGTTATCAGACAACAAGCATTGACGACATTATCGCCACGACACAAGTAACAAAAGGTGCATTTTATTACCATTTCAAAAACAAGGACGAAATGGGACTCGCCATTATTAACGAAATCCTGAAACCAACGCTCACAAAAAGTTTTATAGAACCGTTGCAAAACGAACAAAGTCCATTGGTCGCTATTTACAACTTGATTTACAACCTGCTAATGGAAAACGAGTTCTTGAAAGTTGAATATGGCTGTCCTGCTTCAAATTTCACTCAGGAAATGACACCTTGGAATACTGATTTTAATAATGCTCTAAACGAAATAACCAATCAATGGACAAAAGTAATGACCACCACCATTGAGAGAGGAAAAGAAAACGGATTTGTCCGCAAAGACGTAAATGCAAAACAGGTAACAACTTTTGTAATGTCAGGCTATTGGGGCATACGAAACTTTGGAAAATTAGAGAATAGCAAGAAGGCTTATCTACCTTACTTAAAGGAACTTAAGAACTATCTAAAAAGCCTAGAATAATTTTTTTCTTTAAAAACATACCAACTAGTATGTTTTATTATATCTTTGCAACAGAAAATTGGAAGAAATATGGATACACATAATCACATTGTTCCCGACTTTACAATAAATGCTGCATTAGCGGCCGTGTTGATTGCTTTTGCATTTATCACAATAATGTCGTTTGTAAAAGAGCCCTATCGACAGAAAATAAATGCACTATTAATCGCGGGGGCAGGGGCAGTTTATTGGAGTGGCGGTTTAGGTGTTTGGGAATTTGTTTTTGGTTCGCTGATGCTATTTATTGCTTACAAAGGATTGAAACATTATTACTTTATTGGTATTGGTTGGCTTTTGCACACAGGGTGGGACATACTGCACCATCTATACGGCAATCCAATCGTTTACCTTGAACCTTCTTCTTCGGCTGGTTGTGCGGTATGCGACCCAATACTTGCACTTTGGTTTTTCCTTGGAGCACCTACAATTTGGAAAGTATTTAAAAAACAAAAAACGATTACAGCTTAGGTATGTATTCAACGCTTTTATTCTTGCACTCCTTGGTTCGTTGGCTTGTATTAGTGTTTTTAGTGTATTCCATTTACAGAGCATTTGTGGGCTATACGAGAAACAAGTCTTTTTCAAAAACCGACAATGCTTTTCGACATTGGACAGCAACTGTTGCTCATATTCAATTGATGATTGGAATAATCCTTTATACTCAAAGTCCTGTTGTAAAATATTTTTTGGCAAATACTAAAACCGCCTTACAGAATTTAGACTTAACATTTTACGGTCTGATACATATTTTCTTAATGTTGACAGCCATTGTTGTATTGACAATAGGCTCCGCCTTAGCAAAACGAAAACCAACGGACAAAGAGAAATTTAGAACAATGTTGGTTTGGTTTTCTATTGTACTAATCATCATTTTCATTGCCATTCCCTGGTCATTTTCACCGCTATCAAGCCGACCAAACTTTAGAACATTTTAATTATGAAGAAATTTTTTACAACAACAATAGGGCGTTTACGCCTTTTCGCTTTTTTAGAAGGAATCTCATTAATTATTTTGGTTTTCATAGCTGTTCCACTAAAGTATTACTTTGATAATCCTTCGCTATCAAAAAATCTTGGACCGATACACGGAGCATTGTTCCTTTTGTTTGTATTTAACGCTTTACGTGTTGGTATAGAACAACAATGGAAATTCAAGGAAACAACCTGGAAAGTTCTTCTTGCCTGTTTTGTTCCATTTGGCACATTTTATGTTGACTATAAAATTCTTCGTAACATAAAAACGGATGAAAACCCAATATGAATAAAACGGCAACAATATTTCTATTCACAGTTGTATTCATAAGTTGTGGCGGTATAAATAGTCATAATTGTAAAGGCCAAAAAGATATGAATTCACCACTTATAAAGGAATTTACATACAATGCACCAGTTGAAGAAGTTTGGCAAGCATTAACGGAAACTGAAAAAATGAAAGAATGGTATTTTCCTCAATTGCAAAAATTCGAACCTAAAGTCGGTTTTAAATTTCAATTTGAAGATGACAATGCTGAATATCAAAAAGTGTGGATTGTAACCAAAGTAACGGAAGGCAAAACTTTGGCACATACTTGGGCATACAAAGGCTATTCGGGAAGTTCAGAAGTAATATTTGACTTATTGTCGGAAGGGGACAAAACCAAATTAAGGGTGACTCAAACCGATTTGGAAAGTTTTCCCAACCATCCACATTTCAAAAGAGAACGGTTTGAATGGGGTTGGAATAATCTTCTTGGACAGAATCTAAAGCATCTTCTTGAAAAGAATAATAAATAAAAAAAAGGGCAGCAGGTAACGTGTATAGTGCATAGCCCCCTTCGGGATGCTACGACACCATACACTAGCGTTGTAGCGCATTGACTAAAAATGAAAAAACTAAAATACATACTTTCGATTTTGTTGGTAATTTGGGGATTGCTTATGGCTTGGTCTAAACTTTTCTCTGTTGGTCCACATTTTCCTTTCCTAACACTTTTGATAGTAGTTGCTCTGATTTTAGGAATTAGTAAATACAAAAAAGCGAACTTAACTTTCCTAGCATCCGCTTGCCTTTGGTTAATATCAAGTGCCGAAACAATTGGCTTTGTGATATTCTTCGATGAAGGTAATTACGGAAGAATGATATTAGGTGTTATTCCCTTTTCATTAAGCATTGGACTTCTTTTATCAACTCAAACTAAACTTAAATTAATAAATACGAATGCTAAAAAAGTTTTTTTAGCATCTCTATTTGTATTAATAGGCATTGGTTCTTATGCATACAAGCCAACTACCAAAGAAGTTAATTGTTGGTATTTTTTGGACAGTGGAAAAACTTACAATGTCTTGTTAGCAGAAGCACCTGAAAGAACCTTTGAGGTTGAGTTATCATCAGACGAACTTAAAAATGAAGTTAAAGCAGATGCTTTACAATATGAAGGACGAGATGGGTACTACTGTCCTGAAACAAAAGTGCGAGTGGTAACCAGATTTGGGACAATAATTTCAGCGCAAATAATGTCATTTAGAAATAGTGAGATCGATAAGAAAGTAACATTTAGTAGTCCAACAAAAATTCCTTTGAATAAGGTTAATGGAAAACTAGAGATTCTCAAGCCATTTTTACTAAGCGTATGGAATTAAAAAAACGCACTACGACACTATGTGCTATGAAAAGCCATAAGAAAGCCAGCCAACCATAAATGGTAGGTTTGTTCTATGAATTTACGATATTTAATTCAAACTAAAGTCCCTAAAATTTTACTAGTCCAAATCCTTCACTTATTCTCCAGAAACAAAACCAGAAAATTTCCTTTCTAATATAGACCTGCTTCCAGGTATTTTTCATTGGTTTTTGATAAATAGTTAGGATTTGAAGTAGGAAGAAAGTATGTTAATAACTATTAAAGCCAAGCTGGTATTAAGCATTTGTAAATGTTTGTTGTCGGTTAGTAAGAAAATATAATGTAGCTAAATGAACCTTTAGGTGTATTTAGCCAATTGTTGGGTAGCATTTGAGAAAAATGAACAGAAAGATACTTTTAGCAGTAGGACTAATCATAGCTGTCGCCATCTTTTTGAAATATGGTAGGTCAGTCTATATGCCTGCGATAAATAAGATGAAGGGTAACGAGACTGTTGAATCAAGAACTACTGCCATCGAGGGAGAAGTATGGAGCCGACTTGAAAACAACTTGAATATGGCAGGTTACAAAATGGACTTTCCTAAGGAGATTATCTTAGCAGCATTTAAAGAAGAAAGAGTGTTACAGGTATACTCAAAGGATTACAATGGAATTAAGTTCATTAAGGAGTATCCGTTTACTGCATTCAGCGGTAATCTTGGACCCAAATTAAAAGAAGGCGACAAGCAGATACCAGAAGGGATTTATGAGGTTGAATATCTAAATCCTAACAGCTCATTCTATCTTTCCATAAAAGTGAGTTACCCAAACGACTTTGACAAGGCTAAAACTGAACTATCGGACATTGCTAATATGGGCGGAGATATTTTTATACACGGTAAATCAGCAACTATTGGGTGCATTCCGATTGGTGATGAAGCTATTGAAGAAGTGTTCCTTTTAACACAGAAGGCAATAAACAATGGTGTTAAGGTAATAATTAGCCCAAGAGACTTTCGAACGAATTCTGAATACCCAAATATTTCGGGTATAGAATGGGAGAACGAATTGTATGAACTAATTGAAAAAGAAATAAAAACGCTACCCACGGATCAAATGGTGAACTTCCCCAACTATACTCTTTAAAATTTGAGAGTTCTGCACAACGGACAACCTATTCAATTGAATATGAATTAATTGTAAGTTCTGTTTACATACAATTCAAAGTTGAAGAGGAAGGAAAGTATATTTATAATGGGGAATTAACATGCTCATTTGAAGATACCAACACTGAATATTCGTGCCGGTTCAGATACGAAATAGTTGGAACCAAACAGTAATAAACTCACCCTAACAATCTCTGATCTGCCATGTGTCAATCTGCTTTTTTAAAGTGTATCTGGACTCGACCGCTGCTCTGCCCATTCTGAGACATCATCGCTCTTATCAGCTTCTTTGGTTCTGGACTTGTACTTGTGAAACGCAGTGAATCGTGGATACTGTTGCGGGGTTGGTAGTTCCGCTATATTTCGAGCTATCTCTGAACACACAGCAGATAGCTTGGCGTTAGGTGTCAGCCTATTTATAAAGTTGCTATATTTAGAAACTTTCTCTACTTTTGAAATGTTACAATAAGCAGTTGTTAATGAAATACTTTGAAACTATTTTCCTTAATGATGCAGAAGACTTTGTAGCCACTCTTGATAAGAAATCTATCAAGAAAGTACTTTATAATATTGATTTAGCAGAGCAAACAAAAGATCCTGGTCTATTTAAAAAATTAGAAAAAGACATTTGGGAATTTAGAACCAAGTATTTAGGTATACAAATTCGCTTACTAGCGTTTTGGGATAAGGAAGGGAACAAAGAGACATTGGTTTTGGCAACGCATGGGTTTATAAAGAAAACCGATAAAGTTCCTAAAAAGGAGATTGATAGAGCAGTTGTTATCAGAATGAAATACTTTGAAGACAAAAAAAACAATAAATGATATGGCTACCAAGGAAATGAGAAGGACAACATTGTCTGAGATGAAGGACAGATATATCGGCCAAGTGGGAACTCCTGATAGAGATTCCTATGAGTATGAATTGAAAATGGAAGTGTTAGGCAAAATGATTAAGTCTGCGAGAAAAGAAAGAAATATGACTCAGGAACAATTAGGTAAACTTATTGGAGTTCAAAAATCCCAAATTTCTAAATTAGAAAGTAGCGCTAACAGCGCAACTATAGATACTATTATGAAAGTTTTTAAAGCATTGAAGGCTGATATCAACTTTCACGTAAAGTTAGAAGACGACTTTGTAAAACTAGCATAAAGAAATAAAGCCGAACATCCAATCAAGAGTAGACGGCCATGAGCTATAATCCCACAATCTGCCCCGACTTTTTTATCGGGGGTGCCCCTTCTCATCCGCTGGGTAGACTAATCTTTGTAAGCAATCCTCCTTATAGGATTCCATTTACTTTTTAAACTGTTACTCCTGTTTATGCGGGAAACACGGGCGCAATCCTGGTTGGGATGCTTGCGATTACTTTAGTGGCAGTGCTGATACAGCAACCCCGTTCAGAGCATTTTATTGCCAAAAGCACATCCTCGTAGAGCTTTAATTTTTTATTTACTAATTATGAAACAGGAATCAATCTCAATGGAAGTCGTTCATCCGCATGCAGGGGATGTCGATGTAGGTAGCAGCTAGCATTGGGAGGCTATAGGGCAATCCGAAATGAATCTGCATGCATTTGGCGTCTTCAACCCAGATTTATTCACCATGGTGTATTCCTTATCTCAATCTGGAAGAATATCTATTCCCAGACCAGAAAAGAAAACTCCGATTGGTCAAGCGAATTAAAAAACAAATCGATAAATTCGGTCTGACTAATGAAGATATTGGATTTACAAATGACTTATTACCAATTGTTTAAATTTACGTTAGTCAGAATCTAAAGAGAGACCGACTTGCTAAACATTGAAACATATAAGCCCGAACGATTCTCTGATTTAATTGAAAGAATTTGGATTGCAGATAATTTTGAAAAAGAAGTGAACCTGGTAATTCCCCCCAATCAATATGTTAATCTGGTTTTTCCTCTTAATAGTTCTAAATTTAATCGAAATCAAATCCGGATAAATACACCTCAAATAGAAGGTATATCAACTCAAAAAACAGTTTTAACCTACCCGGCTAATACAAAATTGATTGGCATCAGATTTTTTGCATTTGGCTTGTATCCGTTTGTTAAGTTACAGGGGAAAGAACTGATTAATAATTCCATTCCTTATCCTCCTGACACTGAAAAAATAAAGAAAACTATTGATTTTCCTATGGACGAATGTGATACTAATAAGATTGATAAGCTGTATAACTTACTAAGTGAGCTTTTTTGTCAAAAATCTTATGATGACATCTCTCCTATCATGAACTTTTACAATCAATTCAGATGGGAGGATGAAACACATACCATTGAAGATTATTGTAAAAAATCAGAAACAAACTATACATCACTTAACCGGAAATTCACCAAAATAGTAGGGTTAAGCCCAAAAGGGTTTGAGAGACTCATAAAGTTCCGCAAATCATTATGTAGTTTAATTGACAGTGAAGATAGTCTCACTTCAATAGGAGCAAATTCAGGGTATTTTGACCAGGCCCACTTTATTCGGGAATTTAAGATATTTCTAAATCAAACGCCATCAAATTACAAAGCATTAATAAAACAGACGGATAAACAAAGTCAAATCATTAACTATAATTTCAAATTATTTTAGTGTTTAAAATATACAATTCTTAAAAATTTTCTCGCTCTAATTTTGTGCTGTAATATTAAATATAATACAGCATGAAAATAGAACATGTAGCCATTTGGGCAAAAGACCTTGAAATTATAAAAGAGTTTTATGCCAAGTATTTTGGGATGCAGTGTAGTGAGAAATATACAAATTCCCAAAAGTGTTTTTCTTCCTATTTTTTATCATTTGCGGGGGCTAAAACAAGATTAGAAATTATGAGTCGTCCAGAGATAGAAGATCTGGACAGAAAACATTCTACATCTTACGGATTAACACATTTTTCAATCTCAGTGGGGAGCAAAAGTAAAGTTGATCGCTTAACTGAGAGATTTCGTAAGGATGGTTATCATATTGTTGGAGAACCTCGAACTACGGGTGATGGGTATTACGAAAGTGTTATTGAGGATTGCGAAAGCAATTGGGTCGAAATTGCAGAATAATGAAAACAGAAAAGCAAAAAATGTTGATGGGCGAACTATACGATCCGTCTGATAGAGAATTATCAAATGATCGCTTGCAAGCCAGATTATTATTAAAAGAATTGAATGATTCGAGAGAGGACGAAGCATCAAAAAGAGTGGATCTTTTGAAAAAGTTGATTCCCAACACCGGAGTCAACTTGTATATACAAACACCTTTTTACTGTGATTATGGTGAAAACATCGAGATTGGCAATGATGTCTATTTTAACTTCAATTGTGTGATATTAGATGTTAATCGAGTCAAAATTGGTAGTAGAACAATGTTTGGACCCAACGTCCAGGTTTATACAGCTACACATCCCATAGATTATAAAGAGCGTGCATCAGGACTGGAATTTGCAAAACCTATTACTATCGGTGAAGATGTTTGGATTGGTGGTAGTGCCATCATTTGCCCGGGAGTAAGTATAGGTGATAGAAGCATAATTGGTGCAGGAAGTGTTGTGACAAAAGATGTTCCTTCCGATGTGTTTGCAGCAGGGAATCCATGTGTAATTATCAGAAATCTGAAAACCTAAACCTAATATAATGACTATAAAAGAACAGATTATAAAGGATTCTTATGCCGTACTACTGCCTGCCTTTACGGAGTTATCGTTAAGCCTTACAATTAGAAATTTTCTTACAAATGGTGGCTGTTCAATTCTACTTGCTGAAACCAGAGAGGAATATGTAAATAGAGAGATGAGCGCTGAAAGACAACAAAATGAAACTCAAGAAGCTATTAAGCAACTGATTGATGAAGCAAAGAAAATTCAGCCAGGCTTAATTGTTGCGGTTGACCAGGAGCTGGTAGGCATTAATAGATTGCATGTTTTATCTTCAAATACACCCACTAGAAAAGAGGTAAAATTGATGAATCCTACGGCTTTGGAGTCAATTTGTTCAGACATAGCTATTGAGGCCAGGGAAATGGGAGTTAATTGTTTTCTGGCCCCTACATTAGATATTGTTAAAGGTAAGAATCCCTGGTTACTGGGAAGAACATGGACAACAGATGTCTATGAGTTGATTAAAATATCAGCGGCCTTTATTAAATGGAGTTCAAAAAGAGAAGGTAATTGCAACGGCAAAACACTTTCCAGGATATTGTAATATAGAATTAGATCCAGCAACAAATATTGATGCAATAATGGATGCCTCAATTACTGAGGTTGAAGAGAATTATTTACCACTTAGGACGGCCAGCGAATGTAATGTGGAAATGCTTATGGTAGGCCCTGCTATTGTTGAACAATAGATGAAAAAAATCCTGCATTAATTTCAAAAACAGTTATCCAAAAGCTACGTAACGAAATCGGGTTTAAAGGAATTATTTTGAGTGATGATTTGGATACCAAAGCAAGTATACGGCACGATTCGATCGAAGATATGGCCATTAAAGCATTAAAAGCAGGATGCAATTATCTACTTATGGCAGATGTTGACGACCACATAATGAGAGTTGCTGATGAAATTCAAAATCTTATGAAAACAGATAACCATTTTTTTAAACATGTAAGCAATTCAGCCAATAAAATTCGAAAGTTAGCGGATAAATATTCGTAGAATAGTTTTTCTTTTAATAAATGTATTTAATTAGGCTACTCATGGAAAATGAAATTGAACTCAAAAACTAGATATACTGACCTTAATAAGTGTTTCTTAAACTTTAAAACTAAGCATAAAACCTCAAAAAAGAGAAATTTCACTAAATATTGAGATTTCAATTACACTTTAAGGTATTTTAAACAAAATTTTATTCTTTATCTTTTTGCTACTATATAAGTAGCTTAAACGGATAGTTGCAAAGCCACCTTTGCAGAACTCACCCAGCCAAAGGGCTGGCAGGCTCTTGATTCGTCTTTGACAAATCTGTCCCCTCTCTCTTGAGGAGAGAGGGGAGAAATCTCGTAAAAATCGATATTATTCATTAAACTTACTATTGTTACGTAACAATGACCGCTGCAAATATTCCCTTCTCTTCATAAAAGAGAAGGGTGGGCCCCGCCAGCTGGCGGGGTTCGGGATGAGTTCAAAAAGCTGGAAGTCGACAATCGCTGACCAGCGGCAAGTTATCTCATTTGAAGTTCAGTTCCAATAACTGCGATGACTTGATCAAAAAGATACAAAAAATCAAGATCCGTCAGTTGACGGACTACCACGCTACAATTCAACGCGCTCCTCGTCTTTTTGTCGACCAGCCCGCTCGGTTTTAGCAAGACTTGTCCAGAACAATCGGGATATTATTTGGTTATCGAACAGTACTGTATTTATCATGAGCTCCCTAATTAAGTCTACTACCATAAAAGCTAACACCTGCTTCAGTATTCATCATCTTGATCAGGTTGGAAGTATCTCCCAGCACTTCATCTACAAAGCCAAATTCTTTTGCTTCTATAGCATTGAGGTAGCGATCGCGTAGAAAAAAGGTCTCTATTTCTTTCCAGGTATGTCCGCTGTTTTTACCCATAATATGGAATAATTGGGTTTGCAGTCTTTCCTGCTCATGCATGGCTATTCGCACATCTTCAGTATAACCTTTAGCGCCACCTCCTGTAGGATGCTGATGAATAGTAGCCTGTGCCAGCGCGTACCTTTTACCTTTGGCTCCCGAGGTAAGCAAAGCAGTGCCCATGCTACCGGAAAAGCCAACGGCCACTGTAGAAACCGGGGCCGATATCATTTGCATAGCATCATAAATAGCTAAACCTGCATAAACAGAGCCTCCGGGGGACTGAATATACATATCAATCTGTTGTTTCGGGTTTTGGCTGTTAAGATAAAGCAGCTGAGCTACCACCACATTTGCTACCTGATCATCAATGGCTGAGCCTAAAAAAATAATTCTTTCTTTCAAAAGCAGACTGAATATATCATAAGCGCGTTCGCCTCTGCTATGCTGATCTATCACCATTGGAATTAATCCGGATTGAATACTCATCATCTTTTAAATTTAAATATTGACATAATTCGGTGCTGAAATGACTGGTACTTGGACATTGAAAACAGTTGATGCTCTACTTGCCGAATCTCCTGTAAGAGCTTTTGTCTACCGTGTAAACGGATTACCTCGTAAGCAGTCAGTTGCCATTCTGCTGTTTTCCTCAGCTCAGCATTGGTTAAAGTTTTTGCCTCTGTAAGCAGTCGATCAGGAAGATTCCCCTGCTGCAACAGTAAGTTTTCTATTTCCAAAGTTTCATTCAAAGAAGTCCTCATAGTGTAATGATTTTTGCTTTATCTCTTCTCTTATTTTTTCCAGACATTTATATTTTTGCACCGTAGCTGAACGCTCACTTTTATAACCAAAGCGACCTGCCACCTGCTTCATTGAAAGCTTTTCGTAGTAGAAAGATTACAGCAAATTCATACACTTTGCCCCTGATTTTTGCAGATACAGCAAAAGTTTATGAGTGAGGGGTATTTGAATATTATCTTCAGATATCTCTATTTGTTCAATACGCTCATTGCCTACAACTTGCTGACGATGTTTTAACCATTGCTTTTTCACTATTCCCATCAGGTAAGCTTTATCACTTACTTGTGGCTTGAAATCTTTAAGCATCAGTTTTTCATAGTATAAAACTATTGCCTGCTGAAAAACCTCTTTGGCTTCCTCCAATTCACCTCCCTTACGCTTAATATATAAAGCTGCTACAGGAAAAACCTCCTCATACCACTGAATTATTGCCAGTTCTCTGGTTTGTGTATTCTGTTCATCAAATACAATCATGGCTTCACTTTTATAACTAAGTTCTCATTTTAGAAGAAATATCACCTATATTTCTCGCTTTTTTTCAAGCATGCTGCAAGCACCACATTATCAAGAAACATAGATCGCTTATTATCAGTTACTTAAATCAGATTTCATTATGAATATTCTATTCCTTCGCCATCACCCTTTTCCTATGCGCTAAACCCCATTCCGCCAGGATGATGTTTTTGCGCAATGATTTGGATGAAGTGCTAAGGAAAAATTTTGTAAATTTAATTAGTTTTGGTGTAGGCAGAGACGAAGGCACTTCGTAAACTGGCACTCATCATGGCTTGCTGAGAAGCAGTAACGGCAACAAATTTACTGCATCGATCAAGAATAATTTTTCATTATTATCTAAAAAAATGAAAGCATATTTACTCCTATTGTCAATAGCAGTATGCATCACGCATTTAACAAATGCGCAACCCACTCCACCAGATGCTTATAACCCATCTGATAATTTTGATAAAGTGGATACTTCTATGATATATTTAGAATGGTTCATTCCTAAAAATACCGATGCAACTTTTACCTATGATATCTATCTTGGTAAAGACCCAAGCCCACCCATTTACAGATCAGCTATAGAAATTGTAGATGGACCTCTCAATAGTGATGGCACTGAGTTTAGCTTTTCAGGCAATGTTCAAGATGGGGATGACAAACTATACTTTGCCAGCTATATAAACATACAAGACACACTTGAAACCAATACCACTTACTACTGGAAAATAGTCGCTAAAAGTGCATCCGGACTCAATTTGGAAAGCAATGTTTTTACTTTTAAAACAAGTGAACCTAAACGGGCTAACCAACTACCCACTGCTCCAAAATTGATTTCTCCGGCAGACGGAAGCATCACTGAAAATGGAAACATTACCTTACTTTGGAATAAAAGTACCGATCCTGATGGAGATGCTGTTTCTTACCGTGTTTATTTAAAAAGAGAAAATAATAATGCTTCAATTATTGCAAGTAATATTACGGATACCACTTACACTATCCCGTATCAACTGGTAGACCAATTAAACTATCAGTTTTCAGTGGCAGCAGTTGACGGTTATAGTAATGAGGCAGTCATTTCTGAAAGCAATAGTTTTACCATTGGGAACTATTATAATGACCCACCTCAAATAGGTGATTTGATTTATCCCGTTCCTGACCCATTAATGATGAATTTAGATACCCAAAACCTTGGTTTCACGATCAATTTCAATTGGGAAGAAGCTTATGATAAAGATGGAGATGTACTCAAATATGATATTTATGCTTCAGCAGAGCCTGATCCGCAAACACTTATTGCCACTAATCTGCAAACCACCAGTTATAAACATACATTTAGCACCTATGGAATGCTTTACTGGAAGATGGTCGTAAAAGATGAAACAGGAATAGCAGACACCTCAGCAATCTCTTATTTTTCTTGCTGGAATAATGCACCAACAAATTTTTCTATCGATATGGTAGAAGTGGAAGGAGGCACTTTTATGATGGGACAATCTGATGCTACAGAAGAATATATTTTAACTACAGATATAGGTACTGAAATTTGGTGGGATATCACAGATGAAAACCCTGCTCATGCTGTAACCCTAAGCAATTACAAAATAGGTAAATATGAAGTTACCAACCAGCAATATGTGAAATTTTTAAATGCTATATTACCTTTTACAAGCTTAGTAAATTCAATAAGATCACATAGGCAAAAAGCATTTCCCTATCAGGCAGTTGTGCTCAATAATAGCAGCACACTTTGTTTGGTTTTTGATGCTACTCGCGATTTATCAGAAAGAGATAATATTGGCTATGAACCCGGGTATGATGCCCCAATTATCTGGAACGGAACTAATTTTGAAGTGGATCCTAATTATGCTAATCATCCTGTTCGCCATATGTATCATGATGGTGCTTTAAAATTTGCAGATTGGGCTGGCTATAGATTACCAACTGAAGCAGAATGGGAGTTTGCTGCTTTAGGGGGCAATAAAAGTGAAGGTTACAAATTTGCTGGTAGCAATGATTATACTGAAGTGGCAGTACATGGTAAGAATACATCTGACATTGGGTCTTTAAAACCAAATGAATTAGGCATCTTTGATATGTCAGGCAATGTGGCTGAAATCTGTCAGGATTATTATAATAAAAACTATTATAGCATAAGTGATTCATTTAATCCTGTTTGCCAAACTAGATCAAATTTAGGACCATCTGTTAGAGGAACCAATGGTGTTTTTGAGACAATATTTAGAATAAAAAGAAGAGAATATCTAGCTGGTGCCCAATACATTACTTATGCTGGTATTAGACTGGCTCAATCTGATAAAATTTTATTAGAAGGTTCAATTACCGATAAAGCAGGAAATCCTATTAAAAATACGCCTGTAGTAGGTTTTCCAGGTGAGGTGAAAACAGATGAAAACGGGCATTATTCAGTAGAAGTATTAGGAGGTTGGTCTGGCAAAGTAAGTGCAGTGGATAGTAAATTTAACTTCTCTCCCGCCTATATTGAGTTTGATAAATTGTATAAAGATTCAACCGAAAACAACTTTATAGCCTCAACTGTAGATACAGAAAAGCATAGCATCACATTTAATATCTCCGATGGCACTAACCCAATTGAAAATGCCAAAATTGTAATGGATGATGAAAATTATCTAAGTGATGCTAATGGAGAAGTAAGCATTGATGAACTAGAAAACGGTACTTATAGCTATTCTATATCTGCAAATGGTTTTGAGGATTATTCTGGTGAATTTACCATTAATGATGCTCCTCTCATAGAAAACATCACCCTTATACCTGTAGAAGAAGAAACACTTTATTCCATCACCTTCAATATCTCAGATGGCACTACGCCAATAGAAAACGCAAAAATTGAATTCAATGAAGAAAGCTATCTGAGCGATGAAAATGGTGAAGTTGTGATTGATGAACTTGAAAACGGCACTTACAACTATTCCATTTCTGCTGATGGTTTTAATGATTATGCTGGTGAATTTAAGATTGATGCTACTGATATTATTCAGTCTGTGATATTAGAGCATACTATTCCTGAAACCATCATTTATACAATAAGTGGTCAAATTCTGGATGAAGAGGGAAATCCACTAGCAAGTGTAAAACTCAATGGATTTACCAACCCTGTACTGACAGATGAGAATGGAAACTTCTCAACTACCGAATCTGAAAACTGGTCTGGTACCATCATACCGGAACTAGATGGCTACCTATTTTCTCCTGAAAATAAGGGAATAACCAATTTACAATCTGATATTACCATCGATTTTACTACACGTGTTATAGTAACTTCAATAGATAAAAAACATGCGGTTAAGCTTATAAAAGTCTATCCGAACCCTTCTGTCGGACAATTTACAATTGAGTTAAATGCCAAAACCTTTGTACAGATTATGAGCATAGATGGCAAAATAGTTTTTGAAAAAGAACTCTCAAAACCAGAAAACATTGTTTTACAGGACAAAGGCCTTTTTATAATTAAAGCGGAAACAAACCATCAGATTTCTATACTAAAGGTTTTGGTGGAGTAAACTCAATCTAAGTTTTGTTGAAAAAATTAGAGCTGAGAATTTTTCCTCAAATGTATCGGAAACTCAGTGATTAGCTCAACAAAGTTTAATTAATACGAACAACTTGTACCTTTTTTGGAAGGATGTGAAAGAACCCTGTAGGGAACATCCTTCCAAAATCCACCTGGGAAGTACAAAGTCAAAGTCCTTAAAGACCACGACTTTTTTCCCTCTCTAAGTAGCCAAGACCTAAGGCTATCCCTTGGAATATCACAAAACGTTGTGCGGTTTAGATGCTTGATCGTTTAATCGAGAGAGACAGGAGAGCACTGGCTCTTTTAATTCTCCGCTGGTATGCATGTCTGAATGCTAAACTTATTTTCTTGTTCATGCAGACATGCAACCGAGCGATCTGGAGACCATGTTCAACCAGAGGTATGACAGGAAGGCTTTATTTATATTTTACAAATCAACTACATAACCGGTTGGTTGATCGCCAAAGCTTGCTTGCAAAAGAATCAACCTATTG
This sequence comes from Marivirga lumbricoides, assembly GCF_014636295.1. Classification (GTDB taxonomy): domain Bacteria; phylum Bacteroidota; class Bacteroidia; order Cytophagales; family Cyclobacteriaceae; genus Marivirga; species Marivirga lumbricoides. The sequence goes on from NZ_BMEC01000001.1 coordinate 589,681, forward strand.
TCTTTGATGTCCATTCTTGTCTCTCTATTTTCATGTAAAAAGCTGTAACTGGTTTCCTCACCTCTACTATCACCTGGTTTTAAATCATATAAAATCTTTTCATAAACAGGTTCTACTTCATGCGGTGCCATTTCGTTATTGTATACTTTCATTAAATCAACAGGATCATATACCCAGGCAACAAGTTGTTTCCCTGATGAATGGTATCCCTTGCCACCACCGTAAGGATCTGGCGGGTTGTTTGCATTTGCTTCACCATACCAAGTGTCACCATATCCCCTATCAAAGAGAATCATAACCCCATGTTTGCTTTCTGTTTCTATCCAGACAGCTGAATGTACCTTGTTGGCCATCCACCAATACTGGGGCATTGTGCTTTCAGAGCTATGCACGACCAATGGGATTGCCGTCATATCTTCCCCCACAGGTTTAGTATCATCAAATTTTACAGCAAAAAGATTTGGTCCCCAACGTCCCAAAGCTGCTCCGGATACCCCTTCTTGTCCGGCTAGAAAAGTAACCCCTTTCGCTTTTAAATTGGCAGGAGCCTGACATAAGTAGCCACCAATCCGCATATTATGGGCTAACTCATGATCAGCATTCCACATTCCATGTGCCGTTCCATTATCATAAGAAGTTCCTTTTTGCAAATAACCAAAGCTGTCATAATCCTCCCCACTCCCATTATACCACACATATTTCGTAAAATATATCCGGTCATCAATATTTAACAAATCGCCTAACCTATAATATCCGTTGCTTGTTTCTCCTGTTGATTGTAAATTACCTGTTGGCTCAAACCAGTTTCCTTCAACAGTAGCTTCGGCACCATTTAGGTTGCCTGGCAAAATTAATTTTCTTACATCTTTAGAATAGGTATGCCCTTCCAGAATTATAGATGTATGGTCTAGCATACAAAAGGCTCCATAGGAATAGGAGAAATTCTGGTCTTTCACTCCTTCACTGCCCGTAGGAAAGGAAAAACTCCCCTTATAACCAGCCTCTATATCTTCCCAGCTTATAATACCTGCCGGGGCCACAGTACTGACATTACTGACTGTATATATTATTCCAGGGTCAGAGTTTTTCTTGCAGGATAATAAAATTAAACTGCAAATTAAGATCGCTAATATTTGCTTTTTCATTGTTGAGGTTTCTATTTAAAAGTTATTGAAATTTCTGGTTATGGGGTTTTTCATAAGCTATGTTTTACTCTAATGGGTAATCACTATACTTCTTTCAAACTGACGTACATTATCAAAGACCTCCAGAATAATATGATCCAGGTCTTTTACTTCGATTAAAACAGACTGAGTTACATTTAAGTCTTTCAATTCAAGGTTGGCATATAGTTCTGCTAATTCCGCAGCTGTAAACACATGATTTTGAGTAGTCAGATCACTTTGAAACGGAATAGTGGGTCTATAATGCAACTCTTCACCTTTAGCATTGTAACATTTTAAAGAGTACATAGGAATAGGTGTATAGAAATACTGGTTCCTGGGATAATACTTGAGGGTGAGTGTGCTATCTGTTGATTTAATTTCAAAATTATCCTTTATTTTATCACCAGCTGACAACCTGGTTTTGTGCGTTCCTGTTGCAATAAAAATATCCAGGTCAACAAGGCACTGAGTAAGTTCTGCATCTCGTGTGTAAGGTGATTTTTGAAATGGCCCAATATTAGAGTAAGTATCATATGAGCCAATATATCTCTTAAGTATTGGTTGATAGGATATAGTATCTCCTTCTTTGGTAATTCCACGAACAGATTTCGACTTAACATATACACCTCTCATAGGACTGGTTATAAAATCTTTATCAAAATCAATTGAGCCTTTGTAATATATGCTGAGGTCGTAACCTTCATGTTTTGCAAAATGAAGGCTATCAGTATAAGCATCTATTATTGTATTAAGCTGTAGGTCGGTGTAATGTGGCATAGGTGGAAATTCGGGCAAAGTATCATTTCGGTCACTACTTTCTTTATACATGGACTTCATCAAGTACTTATAGTAGTTATCATTGCGTATCATAGAGAAATAGTCAATCTCCTCGAGCAAAGTGGGGGAGTTTACACCTTGTTGTTTAATTTTGGTATACAATTCCATCTTACCATCTAGCTGTAAATATTGGTTGGCCATTAACAGCATGCCGTCTTTCTTATTAAGAATAATATTTTGCCCAGCCTCTATTTCTTTACCAGAGAAAAGCCCTTTTCCGGTAGATGTGACATGAATAGATTTTCTGGAGACCTCTTTCACCTTGTGTTTATAAGAAAAAGGAATATATCTGCTTTTTCGTACCAACATAGAATCGGCACTTTCCCATATCATTCCCTGTTTTATTTTTTTTGCACTTTTAGGAGTGGGAATTGCCGTTTGATTAAAATCAACAAACTTATGTAACATTTCTTCATCTATTAGTTCTTCCCAAAATTTGTCCGCACTATCAGGCATACTTATTTTACCCTCATGAGAAACTAAAAAACGCTTACCCACAAGTTGATACAGTTTGCTATTCTTCTTATTTATATGGGTAGTTTCATAGGTGTTAAAGTATTCATCGGAAGAGTTGACTTTAGAGTACCCTTTTAAACCAACGATTTGAAAATAATAATCAAAATCGGCATTAATAAAAGTTACAGTGTAATCAAAGTGTAGTAACATTTCAGTAGTGCCTAAAGGGCCGTATTTGCTAATCAGATCCTTATAAACCATTTCAAGCTCATAATTGTAAGTACGATTAAGAATAGGATTGATTACAAGAGGCGTTTTCTGGGCAGATGCGGTATTTCCAAGTAATGAAAAACCTGTTAGCAATAAAGCAAAAGATATAATTCTTAAATGTTTCAAATTTTAGGTGTTTGCTATACAAAAAAGAGGAGGAGGACAGGCACAAGACGGCAGTCACCAACCAAAAAGAAAAATGAGAAAACATGCCAATACCCTTACATAAACCATAAGGGTATTGGATATTCCCAAGGTCTTCACACACACTATGGAGTGCCTACAAAGCTATTTCATATACAGCTATTAAAGGAATAGTCTCATAGCCTCCTTCTGTATCTGCCTTTAGTGATATGTAAAGCCTGTTATTTATTTCATCATAATCAGCGCCAATAATGGTAGCTATATGTCCATCGTTATCCGGATCTTGAACCGGTACTACTATCGGGCCGTACTCATAAGGTCTGGCCTCATATTCTTTTGTAAGGCCATTCTTATGATCAATCAAATCCTGCACATCGTATAACCAAATGTAGTTATCCCAATCGTCCCAATCATGTGGGCATTCGCCTGAACACGCCCCATCCCTTCCGATAGGAGTGTTTTTATAGGCTATTCCGTGACGAATACCACCGGTGCTTCCGATGGTAAGATAAGTACGCGTACCTGGCACGATTACACCATAAATCCCTCTAGAGAGCTCAGTCCATAAATCGTTATCACCAACACATTCCCCTCGCCATTTGCTAGCGTCATGTACGAAATCAGGGCACTCTTCAGTATATGGCCGAGGGTAATTAAACGAATTTTCGGCTAAGCGATTGTGAAGCGGGTATTCCTGCAATCTTGTATTCGGAACGGTACCTCCTGACCCTATAGTTAACAGGTCTTCTTTGTTAAAGCTATATGCACTAGGCCCCATTGACCATCTGGCATTAATGGAGGCCATACGTGCTCCTCCTGTTAAGTAATTACCACCTAAATCACCTTGTAATTCAAGCGGAATAGGAGACATCCAGCCTGTAGCTCGCATTTTATCATTCATCCCGATATAGCCTCTCACATCGCTGTTTGCCAAATCGGAAGGATCTTCAATAATCATCAGGTTGTCAACATCAAACCCAGTAGCAGAAGCTGCGTCATAGGGGTCGAATACAGTCACAATAAGTTTACCGTCAATTAGCTCCATGCCCCCTATATTTCTTATGTCGTTATTTGGGGTTTTGAAAGGCACTCGATCGTTGAACAATGAAAATTCTTGTAAAGTAGGCCCTGTCTTTTTCATTTCTGATAATACAGTCGTATTAGTTAACTCAGGAATTGCAAATTCGGCAATCGAATTGGAAGGCTTTCCTTCAATAAAAAATGAATTAGTCTCAGGGCTGACCGCAAAACGTCCTTCAGAAAAACCTAACCTCGCTTCTTGCCCGGTAACATAGTCAAGCCTAAAAGAGCCTAAGTAGTGTAAATCCTTTGATGATAGCAAAGAAGGATGTGGCGGGTCGAATATGGTAGAGTCCTTGTTACAACTGACCATAAAAGCAAAAATTAAAATGAATATATGTTCTGTCCGAAATGTCATTTTTTTACTTCTCTTTTGATATTTCATTGGTACTCCTTTTTAAGTTTAAAATGCTATTTACTTTATTATCAACTATTAAGCTGTGATTTTATATAGCAACAGAATTCTTATCTCCAGCAATGATATACTTTTAAGTAAAGTCGTACCAACTACAACCTGCTATCGCTTACGTATTTTGTTTGGACATTAATTGGGCACACCATTTGCGCTGTCTACATAAACCTTATTCTTGTAGCGCTTAGTAATTCTCTTTAAATTATCCAGATGTAAAGAAAATAAACAAAAAAGTCATTTAAGTTGCCTCAAGATAAGTTTGGTTAAAAATCAACGAATTGTCATCTGCTTATTTTCTTTAGAAAGCCCGAATGCACATACCATATCCGGGAAGGTTAGTATTAATTACGCTACTCATGGAAAATGAAATTGAACTCAAAAACTAGATATACTGACCTTAATAAGTGTTCCTTAAACTTTAAAACTAAGTATAAAGCCTCAAAAAAGAGAAATTTCACTAAATATTGAGGTTTCAATTACACTTTAAGCTATTTTAAACAAAATTTTATTCTCTATCTTTTTGCTACTATATAACAAGACTTGATTTCCTTCAATGGAAAACTATTCTATCTCGAAAAACACCCCTGTAGTCCCCTCCAGCTGGAGGGCACAGCCACACGGCTTTAGATCAGCAGAAAACTAAAAAAGGGAACATTGAATGGTCAAGTAGACACGCTTACATTGCATTAGGTACTGCTTTAATTGCTGCAGCCAATTTACAGGTAGAAACCACTCCAATGGAAGGTTTTAATAGTGAGAAACTAGACGAGCTTTTGAATCTGAAAGTAAGTAAGGTGGCCAAAAGAGAAACTGTTGACTGAAGTAAATTAAGAAAGGTATACAGGTATGGAGTATAAGCCAAAATGTAAATTCTCTTTAGCTTATACTTTTATGTTAATTGTAAAATACCACTAAATTTGAAGCATATCTTAGCAATAAATTTAATGTTAAATTAATCGGTGGAAGTTGGATAGCTAATTTCACAACCATCGTACTTTAAAAAAAATAAATAGTTGAGTAACCTAATCTTGATACTATCTGCAGGCCAGGGAAGCATATTAAGCATTGCGTTGATCAGCCGTGTAGTTAAATCAGATTATTTCAGATTCTTTTTCGGTATTTTGCTCTTTGTAATTTCCATTGAAATCTGGACCTATTGGGGAATTCAAACTCGTACTATCCAAAGCGATTTTGCTTTCCCCTGTTGGAATTTAAGTTCTTATTTACTTTTTCCTCCAGCCCTTAATTATATTCTGCACAGGCTAAGATTTGAGAATTATAAACCCAATAAGCTAACCTTCATCGTATTAATCCCCGGTATATTAGAAATTATAGTCAATGTAATTCGCTATTATTCTTATTACTATTTTGATTTTCAATTCCTTAATAACAATGTTCTCTGGATATTTTACACACAAATAGCACCATTGATTTGGCTCGGGTTTGTCCTAATCATAAACATGAAATGGAAGAAGCAATCCACCAAATACCTGCTAGTATATATTTACTCCTTTCTGGTATTCCTGCTTTGGCTGGTAGATTATATATTTCCTCATCAGATTTTTACTGCCGTAGAAATTATACTGATAGCTACTTTATTTGTGCTAGGATACCTGGCTTATATTAAACCCAATTTCTTCCAACCTCCGTCTGTATCTGTTCTTGATCTTCAATATTCCAATTATAACCATGTAAAATATTGCAGTGCTTTTAAAAATTACATTCAGGAGGAAAGTTATTATAAGGATTCCGGGCTAACACTTAAGCAAGCAGCTAAGGAAATTGAGGTTTCTCCTAAATATCTGTCCTATTTGGTTAACAAATTTTATCAAATGAATTTCAAAAATTACCTTAACCAACAAAGAGTGCAAAAGGTAATTGAAGAATTAAAAGCGGGTAAGCATAAAAAGCAAACACTACTAAGCATTGCACTTGATGCAGGTTTCAATTCAAAATCAAGTTTCAATGCCATCTTCAAAAGCCTTACAGGCCACACACCTACAGAATACCTGAAAAATATAGATAAAAACTTGTCCGAAAACCGGTAATTAGGCGACTACATACTTTCTTTCAACCTTCTTGCAATCAAAAAATAATTATGAAATACTATTTGATGATTGCACTGGGGCTTGGACTTTCTACTTGCTTTGCTCAAGATAGAATACAGGTAAAACCTAATAAAAACATGGAGCTTTTAGGGATGATGTACACCATTGTGTATGAAAACCCTGAAAATCCGAGATATGATACGCACAATCCTGATTGGGAATATGGAAACTGGTTGCTCGGAAAGTATGGTAAATATGGAGAAAGTAAAACCATACATTAAATGCTACCCCTTATTGATCATTTATGGATTAGTGATTTCTTCTCCTTACTCCTGAAAGTTGATGACTTTCCTAAAGCCAGGCTGCCTAAAGACATATCAGATGCTGATATAGCAGGGTTTTCACAAAATAAAAATCCGCAAGAAGGCAGAGAAATAGCCATCCACTTTTTAAGACAAATGAATAAATTCTATAAAGAAATAGATTTTGATAGCTATTGGAAAGAAAGAAGTGCTTTCTATCAGTCAGCTACTGATGAAATAAGTGGAATACTTAATTCCGGTGATTGGCTTGATATGGCTGAATCATTCTATCAGCATTCATTTGCACTTTATAATGTGTATCCATCTCTCACTTTACCTCCTTATATGGGATTTGCTACCAATGATGAGAAACAGGCTTTTGCTTTGCTATCAGCACAAACCCATCAAACGCTGGAGAATAAAGAAATGGGATTTGCGGACACCTCAAAAGTGATGGACATCTATATTCATGAATTAGGGCATTCTTTATTAAATCCTTCATTTAAGCAATTATCAGATGAGCTTTTTGAACAAACAGCTCCTGCTTTCACATTCATTGAAGAGCAAATGCGCGAGCAAAATTATTTATCTTGGAAGGGTGTAGTAAATGAATATTTTACACGATCAGGCGAAATTATTATAAGAAAAATGCTGGGAGATACTGAGGCTGAAGACAAGCTAATGGAATTTCATCTGCAGCAAAAGCATTTCATTTATCTTCCATTGTTTGTAGATGTTTTTTGGAAAAACTATCAGCAGGGTCACTCCTATTTAAGTGGAATGAAAACATCTCTGAATAAACTTAAGGACCAATATAACAAATATAACAAGACAGATAGTGAAGACATGTCACAACTCAGTATAAGTGGAAAGGTGATGGATTTAAAGACCGAATCAGCTATTCCGTTTGTGAATATCGGAATATCAGGTAAAAACGTTGGCACTATCTCCAGAGAAGATGGCTCATTTGATATGATTATAAAAGACTATGATTCTGCTGATAGTTTAAGTTTTTCTATGGTGGGCTACCAACCTTTCAGCATTGCCATTAAAGCTATTAATGAAGATTTTCTAAAAGTCTATCTTTCTGAGGATATACAAATATTAAAGGAAGTTAGTATTAAGGCAAATGAAATCAATGAAGAGGTGGTACTTGGAAGAAAGAAAAAGACCAAAACAACCAGAGGGCAAAGTAATTCAACCTCTTATGGAACAGGAATGGCTTACGGCATTCGGATTAATACAGAGGGCTTATCTTATATGCTCAAAGAAGTGAATTTCCATATGCGATTTAACTCCACCGACAGCATACTCTTCAGAATTAATATACAAGATATTAAAAACGGACTGCCCGACCAGACAATTTTAAGTAAAGAACTATACATGAAAAGTTATAAAGGGCAAAAATGGATAAGTAAAGATTTTAGTAATGAAAAAATTATTATTGATCAGGATGTAATTATTAGCTATGAGGTAGTAAAAGTCTGGTTTAGTAATAAAACTTATAACAACATTTTTTTCACTTATGGAAAAGGCTATGAAGAAGGGGGACAATATATGCGGGAATCAAGTTTCTCTCCCTGGAAAACTTCATCAGATGCATTTCCTATTGCTCTATACATTACCGGGAGAGTACTATAATTTCTCATAATATATGACCTCTTAAAAAAATACATTAATTAAATACCTGAATTTCTTCTCATCCTTTAAGTAGGCTCAGTTGATCATTTTCTTTCAATAAAAGAATGATCTTCTATTCCTACTTAAGGGTTACAGAAGTTACAATACATAGTTCTTGATAAATTCTTTAAAAAAAAGGATATGGTTCAAAGAAGCTATTTTACCTGTGTTTCATCAAATTTGTATCTATATTCAGATGGTGCTCAATAATTTACCGGCTATTTTTTAAATCATATCCCACTGTAAATCACCACAATATTGAAAAGCTACCTTTCCGTCATCATTCATTCCGAAGAGGTAGATCCATTCATTGTCGCACAACTGTTTAATTGTATCATTTTTGGCTAGTATTTTACTCATCTCATCTATGGGCGCCTCAATAAATACATTTAAGCGCTGAGGTTCGTGTTGAAATTGTTCACCATCATGAACCGACTGATAAGGAAGGCCAACTCTCAAATCCCCTCCGAAACCCTCTAAAACTCCCAGTCCACCTACCACATTGTGCAGTGTTTTATTGCCTGAGCCGAACTTTTTATTATCGACAGTAGAGGCATAATATTGCAGGTTGATCCAGCTGGTGACCACCATAGGCGCAGTCATTATCAGCTCAAGCACAGCAAAATTCTCGTCTTTCTGCCAATTGTAGCTATGCATAAAAGCTTTGCCTTTAAAATCCAGACCTTCTGTTCTTTTTCTGGGTGCAACAATAAATGAGGAACAACCTGCCAGGCCCCATTCGGGCCTCACCTGAGACCAGTCAGTACTTCTTTTCAGCACTTTTCTGTTAATATTTCCCTTTGTAAGCTTCATTCTTACCGCACGTTCTCTCCTTGATGTTTCACCTGCCAATTTCAGTGAAAATTGTATTTGCTTCAGGTTTTCCTCTTTCATAGTAAAAGCTTCATTTCCAGTATGGAAGAGCTTTACTTCATCCGTGGTGGTATCATGCAGAGCCGCCACAAAAACAGTAGTATTAGGAATGCTGATGCCCATGGTTTGCAAACCTATTCTCACTTCAGGATCATTCAATATTGTTGCGGCAACTTTTGCATTGGCTTCGCCTGTATTTCCTCCACATGCCCCGCAATCTAACCCGGTAGCATGAGGATTATTAACTGTAGAAGAACCATGGCCCACTATAAGCACCGTTTCAGCAAAATTTTCGGTTAATGACATCGCTTTTAAGGCTCCGGCTGCCATTTGAATTCTATCCTGAGCGGGTATTCCGGAGGCATCTCCCTTCCCTTCGTTGATGTTTACCTGCTTATGCTGAAACTGTTTTTTGTTTAAACCTGAAACATCAGGATGGGTAATTGGCCTGGTAAAACCGAAAGAATCGGAAAAAAGTTTTGGCAGGTAGGCTAAACCCACAGGTCCCACAAAGCTAAAACACGTAATAGCACCAAGTTTAAAGGATTTCCATGCCTTTAGAAGATGTGCCCTCAATGTACGTCCGGCAACAGCAGCTTTTTCTTCCTCAGAATTTCCCAGGCCCTCTTTTACCGTATGTGAAGGGGTAAGCAGCACAGGGCATTGGCTACTTCCTTCATGATACGCAAGCGGCACGTATTTAATCGGGAAAGCAAAAAAGCCCGCAAATCCCATGGTTTCAATTTCATGGTTAGCCGCTTCCAAATTTCTTCGGTATAACTCGGAGCGAACATCTATGCAAAATATTGCCTGAACTTTTGGTTTATTTTCTCTTGATTGGCTTACTTTTTCTGTGTTGATTTTCGTTATCAGCTTTCTTTGGTTAGCCAGATCAAATGCCTCCTGCATAATAAGCTGAGTATTGAATGCTGTATTTACATTATGTTTTTTAAGTTGAATGTCTGCCTTAACTTTCTGCGCATTCCACGCGTTTGCGAGCTCATCACTTTCCAGCAATTCTTTCAAACATAATTCCCAAACTAAAAGAATCGAGAGAAACTCTTCCAGTGCCTGGCTATCCTTATTTTGCAATTTGGCATCCCAGTCTATTCTGGCAGCAAAACCAGACCAGCCATTCAATGTCATCAGCAAGCCTGTTAAGTAAGCCTCCACCAAACCCTCAGGAAGCTTTAATTTTTCCAGGGCTACCTCAGCCGCTTCTAAATGATTATCAGGTAATGATCGAAGGAATTTTCTAAAGCCTTTTAAGCCCATTGCCTCCATGCTAAAATCTATTTCTGCTTCTTTTTTCCATGCTTTAAAAAGGGAGGCGGAACGAGGAGCAGTATCCCAAAGCGCCTGATCCTTATCAAAATAGGCTGAAGCCCAGAAAGAAACACGATCTACCATAAACCTGCTCCATTCCTTGCTGTAAATACTGCTGGCCACTTCTGCCAAAGTCAATAACTTGAATTCTGATTCCTGCTCATCTATCTCCTGAAGGTGATATAAAAATTCATCCACCTCTTTTACAATACCTGATCCATCTTTACTAAAAGCTTCTTTAAGATCTTGCTTGCTGATAATATCTTCATGTAAGGCATTGAGATAAAAGGAAAGTGGCAAGGTAGCTTCCACTTTACTGCTTTTATGCAGAAACAGCATCGCATCCTGAAACTTCATATCCGCTAGACCCAGGTATAGATTAACAGCTACAAAACTGTCGAGCGACCAAAGAGGAGCGATTCTGCTTACTCCTTTATTTAAAAGTGATTGAATGCTGAGGGTTTTATCAGATTTCTGCGTTAGGTTCATGGAATTCAGTTTTTTTAGTTTTGTGATATTGAAGGAAGTGTGTCTTTCCATTCAGGAGAAAAATCAACGGTAGATTTTTTAGGGGTTCTCTCTAACATCCAAATTAGCCCATTTAAACTTATTGCGTTTCAGAGCTCCTATCCATCTGTCAAAAATGATATTAACATAGAAGCCATTTCTTAAATGAACTCCAAGTTTGTACGCAGTAGCAGTGTATTTAAGCTTTGGCGCAAAAAGCTGTAAAACCACCAGCAAAACGAAGCAGCATAAGATAATGGTGGTTGCCACTTTTACAATAAAGCTTGTTTGGATAATTGCAGGAATTTGAGAATGCAATACAAGGTGGGCTCCGTGTTCCAAAGAGAAAAAGGCCAGCGCAACTGCAAATGCCATTAAAGCTGAAAGCAATACCCCTTTAAAATTTCCTGTGGAATCAAGAGTAGGCGTCATAATCTGGCTTAAGCCCATGATGATGATAGCTCCTGTAGCCATCAATGAAAAGTTTTCCTCCGGGTGGACGCCCCACAAATAACAACATCCAAGGTAAAATAGAAATGAGAGACCTATGCTCAATGCTATTTTCAAGGAGTTCCCCCTTCTCCGAGGCACTACTACCCTGCCGGATTTAACAGACTCTACCACACTACCAGATGAAAGAAACGCATGCGCTTTGTAAAAGGAGTGGGCTACCAAATGTAAAATAGCTGCGGTGTACACCCCGAAACCACATATCATAAGCATAAAGCCCATGTGGGCAATACTTGAATAGCCTAAAGCTACTTTTACTGAAGGCTGAGTTAGAAAAACAACTGAGGCAAACATAGCTGTAATACCTCCTATAGAAATTAATAATAAAGAAGCAGGTACAGATTCGTTCATCAGCAGTGCTAACCTTACCATCAGAAAAGGGCCGGCATTAAGAAGGCCGGCATGTAAAAGTGCTGATACGGGCGTAGGAGTTTCCAACACTTCGATTAGCCAACCGTATGTAGGAAACTGCGCAGACTTAAGCACTGCAGTTATCACCAATAGTATTGTCGCCCACATTAAGTAGTTATTCAATATCAACTCATTTTGAATGCTGGTAAATATTTCCTGTAAATCACCTGTTCCGAAGGAAAGGTAGAGTAACACTACTGCTACAAAAAGACTAAGATCTCCAAGGCGTGCTATTACAAATTTTTTTCTTGCCGCGGCTATAGCTTGCGGTCGCTCTCGATAAAAAACCAGCAAATAGTGCAGGCAAATACTGGTTGCAGTCCAAAAAACCAGTAGCTGCAAAAGGTTGCCAGACAACACCAGCAGTTGCACTGAGGCAATGGTGGTTGAGAGCCTGGCATAAAAAACCATCTTTCTTGCATCACCTTCCAGATAGTTTCGGCTGAATCTTAAAATGATAAAACCCAGTAGCGAGATCATCAACAGCATGGTGATACTGAGCGGGTCCAACCTCAGGGAAAAGCCCAGGCCATCCCAGCCTAATGTTGGTGTTTGTAAAGTGCCTTTCAGATAAACTAAAAATGCAGTGTACAATGCCACTAAAATACCAAACCAGCCCAGGTATTCTGCTAAAATTGCGGGCAGGGCCCATCGTGATTTTTTGCCGGCTACAATCACTAAAGAATAGAGAAAGAGGCTTAAAGGAGCTAAAATTGGAATGAGTGCTAAAAGATAATATTGCATAATGCTTGTTTTTCACAAAACAAAAAGATTGAATTCATAAATAAAAATTAATAATAATTATCTCATTCATAAAAAAGGTTTATGAATGAGATAATTAATTCAAACAGAGCCGTTTAAACTTAATGCTATTGAACACTAAACCCATCATTCAAGCGTTAATCCGTCCGTAGTTATCAACTTGTAGACTACACATTTTACTTTTCAATCAAAAAAAATACAACCATAATGAAAAAGACCCTTCCCCTACTAATTTTGATGGCGTTATCACTCCAAACTATTGCACAAAAACATTCTATTGGATTAAAGAGTGGCATTAACTGGGCAAATGCTAATACGGGCGATCTTATAAAAAATACATCGGGCCGCAAAGGACTGAATGCAGGACTCAGCTATCGCTATAGAATCAACAATAACATTAATGCAGGTGCAGAAATGCTTTATTCCCAAAAGGGATTTCAAACTGATCTCAATTACGTTGATGCAGATGGAAATGCAGCTACTATTGATATGGAGTTTAATTACGATTACTTATCCCTTCCTTTAAAAGTAGGATTTGAAAAAGGAAATACAATTTCAACATTTGTGAATATTGGTGTGGTTCCCTCAATACTTTTACATGCTGAAACCTTAACTCCTGCAATTATTGGCCTCGCAGAAGCTAGTACAGTTGATGTAACAGAGAATGTAGCGCAATTTGACTTTGCCGGTTTAGCAGAATTTGGCGTAAACTTTCAACTCCCTGGCAGCTTTGCGCTATCAACATCGGTTGCCTATCAGCACAGTTTCACAACAGTCACTACTTCAGAGTACTTTAGAGGCCAGAGAATAAACCATTATGGCCTCTCACTTTCCCTGGGAGTAAACTACCTGTTTTAAATACAACGGTGCTATACCTAAGCCATAGCTGTTGCTTTCAACTATGAAGTTTCAGTTTGCCAGTATCTTTGTGGCCAGATGCTCTGACTACATAGAGTGGAAAAATGCCTGTGATTTATATTGTGGATACTCGATCATAGCACAATCCGTTCAGAAGCTATTTCAAAAACTTTATTAACAATAACTTAAAGAAATATGCCTAAAAGATAATCTTAGTAATAAGAGGCTTCGTTGCAAAATAATAGGGTATAATACTTATAAGTGATCCTGATTTTATCCTTAAGTAAATTTCACCTATCAATTGAGAAGCTATTCAGGCTGCAAAGTGTAAGTTGACACAAAGGTACTGATCGGAAAAACCTACAGTTCATGGATGATTTTATTATTAATATATTAAATACGCTAGCCAATATTGCATTCTTTTTCACCAAAGTTATGGCTTTAATAGTAAGCAATAAGCTTGTAAAGGGCGGAGTGATTGTAGCAGTTCTTTGGTATCTTTGGTTTAACGAGAAAAGCAAAAACTCTAATAACCGTGAAAAAATCATTAGTACTTTATATGGTTGCATCATTGCAATAGTAGTTGGTAGAGGTTTGGCTAATTTACTTCCTTTCAGAGCCAGGCCTCTTCTTAATCCGGAATTCGATTTCAATTATAAAATAGCTTCATTATCCAGTCTGGAAACCTGGAGTTCCTTTCCAAGTGATCATGCGGTTCTTTTCTTTTCTCTCGCCACCGGAGTTTTTCTTGTTTCTAAAAAGTGGGGTATCATCTCATATTTTTATGTTTTGTTCGTTATCTGTTTTCCGAGAATTTATTTAGGATTACACTACCCTACAGATATATTGGCCGGTGCTATAATCCGAATTTCTATAATTTGGGGAATTTCAGTTTTAAAAATATTCAAAAGGTTTTCAGGGAAAACACTGGCACTTTCCTTCAAATTTCCGGGTTTGTTTTATGTATGCTTTTTTATTCTTAGCTATCAAATAGCCTCATTATTCGATGAAAGTCGTAATTTAGTTAGTCCCTTGCTTCATTATATTTTTTAGTGGGTTTCACCTGAAAGCTCTAGTTATAAAAAAGCAAAAGACGATTGAAGATATTCTATAGATATAATATTTGTTTCAACAGTTCAAAATGCTTTATAACGCCCCATATCAAAGTTCAATATCCCTTTCAAACTAGTTTTACTTTGTCCAAAAGCTCCCATATCAACTGGTAAAAGGTCTTTTCTTTTTTCTATCCCGTAAGGTTTTTGTGGGCTTACTCACGTTCAAACTATCTCCTTCTCCAGGTTAATAATATATTCCACCAGGTTATCCTCTTTGCTCAGCTGTAGCTTTTTCCGTAATCTGTAACGGGCTGTTTTAACACTCTCAGGAGAAATCCCCATTATACTTGCAGCTTCTTTCAGGTTCATATTCAGCTTTAACAAAGCACAGAGCTTAAGTTCATTGCTGGTTATATCCGGAAATTTTGACTTAAGCCTCGTGAAGAAATCTGTGTGCACTTCCTCAAAGTGCCGCTTGAAATCCTGCCAGTCTTTGTCAATTTGCATACTGTTAGTGACCATTTTATTCAATGCACCCAGCTTTTTACCCACATCATTACCTGGAGATTTTTTAATTTCTTTAATTGCCTCCTTTAGCTCTTCCATCAGCTCATTTTTCTGCATAAAGTTGAGCGTATAGCTGGTGAGTTCTTTATTTTTAAATGCTATTTTTTGATTTAATTCTTCTTCTTTCAACTTAGCATTCTCCAGTTCTACTACTGTTAACGCTTCTCTGGCATCGTAAATCTGCTGGTTTTTTAACAATAGTTCATTTTTCCTTTTGATATTGATTCTCTGCCTGCTGTATATAAAATAAGAGATGAGAATAAGAGCTACTATGCCAATAAGAAGTGTTTGTCTCCAAAGCTTATTTAATTCAGACTCTTGCTGTACTATTTCCAGTTCCTGCTCCTTCAATTGCATTTTTTGCTGGCTTTTTTCTAATTCGTACTTATTCTCCAGCCTGACAAACTCCCTTAATTTGTCTGCATTGAATAAAGAGTCTTTTACATTGGTATAATCCTGATAGTAATTCAATGCTTTCTTATAATTACCCTGCTTAGTGGCCACTTGCTGTAGCTTAAAATAAATATCCTGCTTCATTTTTTTAGAACTGATGCTTTCAGCCTCTGCCAGTGCCCTTAAAAGATAATCTTCAGCCTCTGTATAATTACTTTTCAGGTAGTAAATAAGTCCGATAGTATAGAGAGAGAATGTTTTACCATTTAAATCACTGGTGGCTCTCTGAATCTGTAAGGCTTTATTAGAATAAATGAGAGCGGAGTCGAGCTGCTGAACATCCTTAAAATAATTAGCGAGATTGGAATATGCCGTTGACTTACCGTAAGAGTGATTACTTTTAAAACTTAGAGACAAAGCCTGTTGGAAATACTCGTAAGCTTTCTCATGATCTTTTTGCTTTTGGTATAGCTCACCAATATGGTTGAGTGTATTCACTGCACGTTCTTGTCTGTCCAGCAAATTAAAAGTTTTTAGTGCTTCAAGATAGTAGGCCAATGCTTCCTCAAAGCTAAACTGCTCACTGTAAATCAGCCCGGTGTTCATCATGGCATTTGCTATATTGAGGGTATCCTGCATCTGCTTGTATAATTCCAAAGATTGCATTAATGCCGCAAGACCTTCTTCGTAATTACCTTGTGCCCAATTGGTTACACCTATCGATCTATAAGCAAAAGCCTTCCCGCTTTTATATTGCATATCCTCGGAAATAGAAAGTGCCTCTCTACTATATTTTTCAGCCTCCACCGGATCAACTATCCAGTACCTGTAGCTTAGTTCATTGAGGATTTTTACACGTTGCTCCCTTCTTTCCGGATTTTGATGTAATTCATTTTTAAGGCTATCAATAACAATGTTCTGAGCTTCTACCAGCAGGGTATTATTAATTAACAGAGTTAATACAAGCAAAAATCTCATAAGTGGGTCGCTTTTAGCTTTGGCGCGTAAATATACCATTTTATGAGCTTCTACCGATTTTTAAGTTCACGGAAAAGGTAAGTACAGGCAATTCTATCAAAATTGAATTAATTGCATTTAAAATCAGGCTAATCTTTCCCTTAATGCTTCACATGTATGAACACCTGGTAAATTACATACTAACATTGATTGAACCCTCCTACCCTTTCTTCATAAATGTACAATGAACTAAATTCCTGGTCTATACTTTGATATATGTCTTCAATAATTTTGCAGAATGTCAAATAGCTTTTTTCGTCCTTCCATGTATCCACTACAATATAAGTGTCGTCTAAAATGGTTTCACTGTACATAATGGAGCCTCTGTAATCTGCTGACTCACTAAATAACCTTACCCATGTTCCTTCCTTGCCATATTCAAATTCAAACTCTTCCTTATTCTCTATTTTAATTTTATACTTCCAGATTATAGAAAAAGGAACATCCTCATAGTTCTGCATGTGTCTGTTTTGATTTTAGTTGAAAACCTATTGGTGAAATTTAGCCTCAAAAGTAAGCTAATCTACTTTAAACA
This sequence comes from Marivirga lumbricoides, assembly GCF_014636295.1. Lineage (GTDB taxonomy): Bacteria > Bacteroidota > Bacteroidia > Cytophagales > Cyclobacteriaceae > Marivirga > Marivirga lumbricoides. The sequence continues at coordinate 606,890 of NZ_BMEC01000001.1, forward strand.
CCTTGTAAAGTAAGTAGACAAAAGGTAAACAATTTTAAAAAAACAGGTGATTGAAATATAAAAATAAAATGATTTTAATAATGGATTGAGATGACTGCTACAGCTGATGAACTGAGGTAATTATACTTTTATTCAACGCTGAACACCATTAATACCAGTCATCTAAAACCCACACATGGCAACCAATTAGGTACTTAAATTGCATTAAAAATAGAAATCAAGGTTAACTGCCGTTTTTGATCAAATAAGTGCTCTTCATTTTTCTTCTGCATAAAGGAATAACTTGCGAAGACGTAAGTAAGGTATCCTGAAGCTTTGGCACTAACTGAATATTGCTGTAATTTTTAGGCTTTACTAAAGAACCATTCAACTCAATATCTGCATATTGCCAGGCCTCCTCAAATTTTTGCAGTACAGTTAAAGCTTCCATTAACTTATTTTGGTTCATCAAACTATTGTACAAGCCATTGAGTGCCCATCCGTTTTTAGGGAAATAAAACAAATCCTCCTCATAAACCTGCTGTGCTTTCTCAAACTGCCCCTCAGCAATTAAAACAGCTCCCAGGGTATGGCGCACAGAGAAAAACCAGTCTGGCGGTTCATTATAATTCAGCTGATCTTCAATTTCCACCGCTTCGGAAAGCAATTGAATAGCTCCCCTGAACTCACCATTTTTTCTCAGAATCTCTGCTTCAAGTACATTTTTGGCTATTTGAATTAGTTCTACAGCTGAATTAATATCCCAGATAGTGATGTTCTTCAATTCAGGGTTTTGAGAGATGTCCTTTACTTCGTGCAGTTCAATGCCCGCTTTTTGCATATTATTTTTGTTAGCAAAAGCCATTCCGCGTGCGTAATGCCATACGGCTGTAGGATATAATAAGTCTGAAGCAGGTTTATCAAGCGACAGAATTTTATCCCACTGACCAAATTTCACCATTACATAATAAGGAATCATCAGGTAATGCTGCAAAGTCTGCATACCCGGCTCTCTCATTACAGTGGTATCTGTGTGGAAAGCAGTTCTGAAAGCAGCATTAATAGCCGTTTCTCCTCTGCCTTCCAATGCTGCAGTAGCTGCCAAAAAATGAATATTATGAGGGAAATAAGACAAGGGGTAAACTCCCTGCGCACTGCAATTAGCTATATAAAGGCTGTCCACTTCAGTTGCTAATTCGTTCACTTCACTGCCTTTGTGGTAGTCACCTGTTCGGATGTAAATATGGGAAGGCATATGTACCAGATGGCCTGCACCAGGCACCAAAGCGGGCAACCTTTCAGCTGCAGGCAGACCTCTTTCAGGGGTGGAAGAAGCCTCCACTGCATGAATATATAAATGATTGGCTCCGGGATGATCCGGGTTTCTTTCCAACACCTTTTCCAGTAAATCCTCAATTTCCTTAGCCCAGGGCTTAGCTATTCCCTTTTTTGTATAAAAGTCCCAGGGGTGCAGGTTCATTAAAGATTCTGCGTACAAAACCACAGCCTCATCATTAGCGGGGAAACTTGTGTATACCTTTCGCATGGCAGTGGAATATTCCAAATCCATTACCTTTTGATCACTCCCAGGCGTATAGTTGTAGCGAATGGCTGTGGCATTAATAAGTGCTTTTTCCCAGTCATTAGCATTTTCGGCCAAATCCACCGCTTTCTCTATAAGGCTTTTAGCCTTAAGTTTGTTTCCCTCCTCCATAGCAGCGTTATAATTGGCTCCCAGTACATAGGCAGCGCCCCAATAGGCCATTGCATTGTTGCTATCCAGCCTGATGGCTTCCTTGTAGGATCTTTCTGCTTCCGCGTGGTTAAAGGCGTACGCCAGATTAAGCCCCTGATTGAAGAACTTTTCAGAATATTTTGATTCTGTAGAAATACTGATCGCATAATCCCCAAGATTGTCAAAGAGGGGTGCTTTAAAATCACCCTTTTCCGTAGGGTTACAAGCTGAAAGACTCCATACAGAAATGGTGAGGGCGAAGAGCGCTTTGGTAAGAAAATGTATTGCTTTCATCAATCTATTAATTAAATACTATCAGTCTATCTTACTTTAGAAAACACGTGACACGTTAAAACCAAAATGAATGTCTCCTTTAAAGAAATTACCAGTAGTTTCGGTAATAAATCCTTTCTCAATCATGGCCCTGCTATTGGTAAGGTGTAATTGAAAAACATGGCCTCCGGTTTCAATATCCACCCCTACAGCTATAGAGTTATAGTATAGTTCATCCTCTTCCGGATTTAAGCGGTAGTAGTATTCTGAGTTAAAGGACAACCTTTGAGTAAGCTTAAACCTGCCGCCAGCACCTAAAGCATAAATATCACTGGCACCTTGTTGCTCTAATACCAGGTTTCTGTGAACCAGTGTAGGCATTAACTGAAGGGAAAACTTAGGGCTAAATTTGCGTGCAATCAGGAATTGATGCGTGTAGGAAAGTTTTGAAGAGAGATCATCAAAATGTTCCTGATCCTTTAAAGTTTTTAAAGCTATACTGGTGAGGTACACCAATGAAATAGGCCTGTTTACCCGGCCGGTGCTTTGTCTAAACAACCTGAATTTTAAAAATGAATCGTACGTTTTTTCAAAGGAATTTCTTCCCAGGCCTACCGTAAGAAAGTCGTTTAACCCGTATTCAAATCCCAGCCTTATGTTAGCTCCATCTAGTCCAAAAAGCTCATAAGCACCTGAATTGAGCCTGCCAAATCGGTGAGAAATCAGGAATTCAAAAGCTTTTGCCTTTCTGGTTTGTACTGTGTGGCCGTTAATCAGCCTGCTGCCTTTAAAAATAGCAGTAGCATAGTTTATTGGTTCCTCCACCTGGTCATTCAGAAGTGCCATTAGGTCATTATCCTGGGCTGAGCTGAAAAATGGCAAGAGAAAAACAGAGATAAAAAGTAAATATTTCATGTGTATATAATTGTTGGTTGATGTATGCAGAGAAGGTTTCAACCAGGCATTCAGGGGGCCGGCATTATGCCAGTCCCCCCTACTACCTATAACCTAACTATGAAGTTTTATCAATCAATATCAGCTCTTAAAAGGCAGGTATTTCATTTCCACTGTAACCTTTACCTCTTCCGCAATATTTTTAAAAGCAATGCGAGGAATTTCAATTTTATGATCTGCCACTTTCACAAAAAAAGTAGTGGTGGCTATTAAGGTATTTTTATCTACCTTAATAATTCCTTTGGTAGTTAAAGGCTTGCTAACTCCATGGATGGTGAGGTTCCCTTTTACTTCCACTTCATAAGTACCATTTCTGGATGCTTTAATAGGAGTGGCTGATGTAAAAATGCCCTGAAACTCCGCTTTGGGGAATTTCTCTGATTCCATGTAGTTTTCATTGAAATGCTCCTGCATCAGTGATTTCTCGAATACAAACCCATTAATAGGAATGCTGATGACTACATCCCCTTTGCTGAGGTCAATGATGCTCTGCACTTTTTCGTTGCGTGCTTCAATATTCTCCAAAGGCGCTTCGGAAAAGAATTCAGCGACTCCGTCAGTGGTGAAGTACTTACTTTCCTGTGCTGTAATTTTTACTACAACAAACAACATTAAAAATGCTGCCAGAATAATTTTTTGCGTTTTCATGGTTATATTTTTAGGTTATTGATTTGCTCCATCATTTACCCAGCAGGCAATCTGCTGAATCTGTGAATCACTAAGACTTTTTCCGCTGGAAGGGGGCGGCATGGATTTGCTTCCTGTTCTGGATTGAATGCTGCTGGCACGGCTCACTATGTTACCATCCTGCCGGAAATCCGGAGAGACATTGCCTCCATGGCAGCTTGCTGTAGCACAGTTCTGGCTAATGAGGGCTTTTACATCACTGAAAACCACATCGGAAGTGATTTCTACTTCGCTGGAAACTTCACAGCCATTGGCATCTTTCACCAATACCTGGTATTTTCCCTGCGCAAGCCCATTAAATACATTGGTGCTCTGAAAATCATTGGTATCAATCCGAAACTGCAAAGGCTCCACCCCGCCTTCTGTTGCGATAGTGATGCTTCCATTATTACTGCCACAGGAGGCATTTTTTGTTTTCGTGGTGATATTTACGCCATCTTTATTTTTTATAACAGCATCAATGCTACTGGTGCAGCCTTCTTCATTTTCCACGGTAATGGAATAATTGCCCGCAGTCAGGCCTGTAAATACACCATCTGTATTTTCCAGCTCGTTCAGCTTAAATATAAAAGAGCTGCCTGCCGGATTTACAACCGCTACAGAGAGTGCGCCATTGGCCGTTCCACAATTGGCTTCCGTAGTGGCTGTCAGCTCTAGAACGGGAAGCTCAGGACATGCTGCTGCTTCAGGAATGACTTCATAAGTGCATGCATTTAAGGCAAAAACTGCCAAAAGTCCACTGAGCGGGGTATAATTGAAAATGCGTTTCATTTCTGGTACAAATAGTTGATAATGGTTTTCAGGTTCTTTTTTTTTGAACTGATACAAATGTAGGTTCAGCAAGAAAAACTGCTTAATAAATGAGGTAGACAAAAAGAAACGTGCTGATAAATGCAGGTGTACAATGGGTGTACAATTGGAGGAAAAAACAGGGTAGAGATAAGAAATAAGGGGAATCTCAAACTATGACAGCTACCTTTTTAAACTCTTACTATGGCTGACAGATTAAGAATCATTTTTAAAAGTGTAGCACGATTAAGAAGCATCGCAGAAGCTAACTATTGGTCGGGTTCTTTGGGATTTCATTTGCAAAGAAGCTATTTTGAGGATATACAATAAAGCTCATGGTTTAAACCAGGGGCTTATCGGGTAAGATTTATAATGCTCCACAAAAAATATAGGAATGGCACATTCATTTAACAAAATCTGGATTCATGCTATATGGGCAACAAAGGAAAGAATACCTTTCATTAGTCCTTCCATTGAACAAAAAGTCTATCATTTCATCTCAACACAATTGCGTGAACCAGGCTCTCCGGTACGAATTATTAATGGAATGCCAGATCATGTGCACGCATTGTTTTTATTAAGCCCCCAGAAGTCTATTGCTGAAACCATTAAACAGGTAAAAGGGAGCAGTTCTCATTTTATTAACCAAAGCAACCTCACAGCTGACAAATTTGCCGGGTATGCCGCTTATTCTGTTTCAGAATCGGTGGTAGAAAGGGTTTTTCAATACATCAGAAACCAAAAAGCACATCACCAAAAGAAATCTTTCAGCCAAGAGCATAATGAATTTGCTCAATTATATGGGCTTAATAATCGCAAATAATCGTTTGTAGTATCAGGGATATTGTGAACATTCCATAGCCCAAGGTTTAAACCTTGGGCTATGGAATGTTCACTACATTTCTCCTCTTCACCCCTCTTTTTAGCCAAAACATATACCCAACCTTGGGTATTTTTCATTGATTTTCAGGTAATTATGTTGTATTAAAAAAAATAAATGAGCTATGTTCAAATCATTGAATAACCATCATCAAGCGATTTGCAAATGTTGGTAAACGCTTGCAGTCGTTTGTTCTCGGTTAGGGAAAATATAGAGTTGCTAAATGCACCTTTGGGTGTATTTAGCGAATTGCTATCGGCAACTTTGCAAACAAGAAATAATGGGCAACTGGAAAGAAGCATTTGAAAACAGAGAAGATTTAAGCCAATATGATGATAATGGCCTAGCATTATTTGGTTTGGCCCTGAAATTTGGTGTAGAAGATTTAGAAACTATAGCATCTGATGCCATTACTGACGGTAGTGATGACAAAAAGTGCGATATGGTTTACATCAATTCCGAAGAGGAATATGCTGTAATTGCTCAGTGTTACATGAGCTCTAAAGATAAAAAAGAGGCTCCTGCAAATAAGGCAAGTGACTTAAATACTGCTATCGGCTGGTTGCTGCAAAGAAACATTAATGAAGTACCTGAAAGAATAAAGTCTGCGGCTAAGGAACTACGATCCTGCCTTAAAGACAAAACAGTAAAGCGTCTACATATTTGGTATATTCATAATCTTCCTGAATCTCAAAATGTAGAAAATGAACTTATCACGGTTCAACAAACTGCCACAAGTATATTGGAGGCCGATTTTACAGAAAACAAACTAAAGATAAGTGCGATTGAAGTTGGCAAAAATACTCTTACTGAGTGGTATGAAGAATCTCAATCCCCAATTCTAGTAAATGAGGTTTTAGAAATTGATTTCAGTGGAGGGTATGAAATAAAAGGCCAAAAATGGAAATCCTTTTCGACTTCAATCCCAGCTCAATTCTTGTATAGAATGTACAAAAAACATAAAACCAAAATATTCTCTGCTAACATTCGTGACTATCTAGGAGCACGATCAACTGATTCCAATATTAATAATGGTATTAGGAAAACAATTGAGGAAGACCCTGGTAATTTTTGGGTCTTCAATAACGGGTTAACTATCCTAACCCATGAAATCATCGATTCATATTCAAAAAAGTTAAAAATTAAAGGCTTTTCAATTGTTAATGGGGCTCAAACCACCGGTGCAATTGGTTCCTTAAATAAGTTGCCAGACAAAAACACTTTAGTACAAGCTCGCTTTGTGGCAACAACTGATTCCGATACTGATTTAATTCATAGTATTATTAGGTATAACAATAGTCAGAATAAAGTTGAAGCGTCTGACTTTAGAAGCACTGATAAAATTCAAAAGCGGCTGAAACAAGAATTTGATAGCATTAATTCAGCTGAATATGAAGGCGGTAGACGTGGTGGTTCTGCCGAAGTAATTAGAAGAAGAGCCAATCTTTTACCATCTTATACAGTTGGACAGGCATTGGCTTGTATAAATTTAGAGCCAATTATAGCTTATAATCAAAAGTCAGCCATCTGGATTAACGACCGACTGTACTCGAAATATTTCAACGAGCAAACAAAGGCCGCACACATTGTTTTTGCTTACTCGTTACTCAAATCAGTAGAGTCTAAGAAACAGCAGATTGTTGATAAATCTAAAAAATCAAATTTGACTGCTGCTGAAGAAGACTATTTAGCTTATTTCCGACAAAGAGGTTCAATTTTTTTGTTTAGTTCAGCGATAGCATCTTGCCTTGAAATTTTCTTAGAGCGGAAGGTGCCTAACATTTTCAGGATTTCTTTTGGAAATGAGACAAGTCCTGCACAAGCCGAAGTTATATGGTTACACATAATAGATGTCACAGTTCCATTTTGCAACCAATTAAATGATGGTCTAGACGGCGGACTTAAGAACACGAATACGGTAAACAAAGTAATGAGAACCTTCAGGTCATTGGTTCAAGCTACAGCCTCTGCTAACAACACCATTTATCAGAGCTTCGCAAAGGAAATCAAAGCACCTTAAAGAGTAAAGCCGATAACAAACACTAAAACGAATATGCATACTGAGCCCTTTGACAAGACAATGCAAAACAGACGTTTCAGTGCTTCTAGCAACTGGGGACCATACTCATTTTATTTGGTCGTTGTTGAACATAAAGAACAAGAATCATGAATAAAATAAAACTTCAAAAAATCATTTCCTCCTATAATCCATTTATTTATAGCATGATTGATTTATCTAAGGAAATAAAAGACAGATATGTCGCCTCAGAATTTAAAGATTCTTTAGCGAATGATATTTGTAACCAATGGCCTGAAATTAATTGTACAGACTTACATAATGAATTATTTGATTCAATAAAAACGGGAGAAGATATAATAAAATTAATAGAATCTTAAACCAATGAAAAAAACACTCTTCATAATTGTATTATTTACCCTAATAGGGAAATCCGGATTTTCACAAGACATGTTTCGTTTTGGAGTAGGAACATCCTTAAAAGATTCTACCTCCTTTATACAAACAATTTCATTTGATTTTAACAGAACGGAAAGCGTAAAAGAAAAGTCGGGAAAATCACTTCTGTACAATAAAAATGGAATATATCTAACGCCATCATCTGATGTTAATCTAGGAGAAGGTACTACCTCTTCTGAAAATAATGTGACTTTTCAGTTTTCATTAGGCAAAGTATTCTTAGGTGAATTAAAAAACGAAAACCTGAAACAACATCAATTCAATCAAGGGCTTGAATTGAGTCCATCTTTCACCGCAGACAAAAGCTTCAAAGAGTATCTGTATTATGGACAAATATCCTATCAGCTGAATTGGATTGGCTCTAAGTTTACTGATTCTGATCCTGAAAAAGATTACGTAAAAAAAGGCTTTTTATTTGCCATAAGTCCATTTGTTAATTTAGGACAAAGGACTAGTAAATCTTTAAACGCAAACAACTTTTACTCTGTAGCAGGTCTTATCTTAGAAACAAAGTATCGATTATTAACAAAGGACAAAAAAGATAAACCCATTGAAAACCGGGTATTTAAGTTATCAGGTGATCTTTTCGCGATTCTTTCAGAAAATGACTCAATCTATGACAATCACCTTGCAGGAAAACTTAAATGCTCAACTGACAAGCGTATAAGCAAAAAGTTATTTTGGAATATATCATACAAAATTGGGAATGATGGTCCTATCTACAAGGATTTTCATGCCTTGGAAACGGGTTTGAAATTAAAATACTAAACGCTCTACAACACTCTGTATAGATCATGACCTACGGGACATAGAATAGAATATAACCGTATTATTAAATAATAATAAAAATAATAGTTATGAAGAAACTTAGGGCTTTCGCTGTAACAGCACCTCATTGGATTAAATCCCATAATCCAGACTCTCAAACAAGTCTGAATAGTAGAGAGCCTTTTTCACTTCAGAATGCGATTCGGCTTTGCGTTAAAGCAGCTTCAAATAAAGAAGATGAATGGTATGAATCAAATTGGAGTTGCAGAGAAAGACTGAAAGAGAGTATAATGCTATATGAATACTTTCAAAATCAACTAGACGATTATATTTCACGCATTCAGAGTATTAAACCTAACTTGATAGTGATATGCACTATGACGCTTGGCTATCCGGGAGCTATTGAAATTGCATCAGTTGCTAGGAAAACACTTGGCGATCAAGTCTTTATTGCAATTGGGGGAAAGCACATAATAGAAACTACTTTTCTCGATGAGAGTGGAGAACTCGGTGGTAATAAATCCTGTACTTTAAGGCAAATGATTAGAGGTGAAGTACCAAAAGTTTTTGATCTAGTTGTGAGTGGAGACGGTGAAGAGGTTATTTATGAACTAGGAAAAATCATTGTAAATCTGGAAGACAAATTCTCTGTGAGTTCTGTTCTCAAAAAAGCGGATTCTTTGGCTTTGGCAAAAGGTAATTGGATTGGAGGATATATTGAGTCGAACGAAATATCATACTTAGTTGGAAATGAACCACTAAACCAAGATATACTTCCGTTTCCATGTGAATTTTTCTATAGCAAGAGCCATTTTCCAGTTTTCGATTCAGATGTGACTTTCCATGCCTATTCTTATATGAGCAAAGGGTGTCCTTTTGATTGTTTTTTCTGTAGTGAAAAGCGACAGATTAATGGAATGATGAGTCAGTCATCTACCGCACCGAATCGACTATACCAACAATTCAGCGTAGTTAGTGAAAAGACAAAGGCTGTAGGTCATAAGGCAAGCATTTTTGTGGAGGATAGTGTGTTCTTAGGAGGAAATGTAAAACTACTCGATAAATTTCATACCCTAATGGAGGGCAGTGAACTAGACATTGAATTCGGAATGCAATACACAGTTGATTTGCTTCAAAAAGAAAGCCATAGAGAGGCTATTCGAAAATTGAATACTATTGGATTAACTTATGTATTTATTGGTATCGAGACGAATGTTGAAGAGATTGCTGAAACCATGAATAAGAACACAGATAAGAAGACGCCATGGATGACCAAGGCTAAGTCAATAATTGAATTTTTGCACTCATATCAAATTAACTGTGGCTTTTCTATCCTATATGGTCTTGGTGAAACACATCGCAAGAGAATTGAAATACTTGAGCAACTTAAAAAGTGGCAGAGCGAATTTCAGCAACCTAAAGTTGTCTCATTAAATCTTGCTACACTTCATCCACTTCAACAAGATGGTGATGAAAGCTTCACAAAATGGGGCACCTCATCGTTCAGCGATTACTTGCCTATATTTACTCAAATTTTTGGTGAAGCATCTGTGATGTATAGTTTGAAGGATAAGTATATAGGAACTGTTGAAGAGTTGAAAGAGATTAAAGTAATCTATGATAACCTAAATAAATTAAACTAAATGGAATCCAATAATATGTGTAAATGAGTAGTATCTACGACAACGAAATTGGCAATAGGCTGATTGATTCAAAGAATTACTCTAGAGCCATTAGTGAGTTTATTTCACTAGAGAGACAGATAACCTGTAATGGGATAAGTGAATACAGTCAGGTTATTGAGATTGGATGCATGCATGGAAGATTGTTGCAATTTGTTAGAGAGCAAAATCAGAGATATTTGGGTATCGACTATAGCAAAAAACAAATTGACTATGGGACTAGATTCTTTAGTAATTACATGGGAAGTGATTGTAAACTTATACATGGCAATGCGGAATGTCTAGCTGATATTTCTGAACTCAGGTTCCTAACGCCTGAGAAAAGGTCAATTGCAATTTATCCATTTAATAGCTTTGGAAATATTAACAATCATTTAAGTGCAATTAATTCCATATCAAGGTTGAATGTGGATTTCATCATATTTACTTATACATGCAGTGAACTAGCCAATAAAGAAAGAGCTTTATATTATTACGGAAGTGGATTTACCGACCTATTGATAAGCCGAAGTGCTAAAGGAGTACTATTCGAGTCACCAGAAGGTCTTAGCACATATTCTTTTGAAGAAAGCTGGATTAAAGATAATTTTCTTAAAAACGGAGTTAAAGTTAGTGTTACTAATTTTGGTCAAATAGGTCTTGCAATATATAAATCCGGAATGAATGTTAAATTATAGCTTTTTTCAACCTCGATGGATAAAACTGCTTACAATCGAGTATACGGCCGTGAGCCCCATAAGCCCACAACCGGCCTCGATCTTTTATCGGGTGTGCGTTTCTGATCCACTAGTTAGCCATAGCCGTCAGGCTAACACTTCGACCCCTATACTGTCAACACACATCAGCAATAGCCAATGCTGGTTAAATCGTTAAAAATTAAAATATTGCAATTAATACGCTTTAGTAAGGCGGGCAAATAAGTGGTTTCAAAATCCCGCAATTGTCATAGCCTAAGTGTTGTGCAAATTATCAACAACTCGTCAAGCTTATTCAACAATTCAGAAAATGTAAATTTATAATAGAACAAAAAATTTGGTATTTGAATCCATTTGAACCGTCTAAATAAAAATCAATGAAACTGAAAATTTATGCTACAGTCGGATTGTTATTTTTAATACTTAATCAATTATTATTACTAAAGGGAAAAGAATTCATTCCAACTCAAGAGCCGATATATTATGTTCATTGGTTATTATTTTTAGGTGTATTACTAAGTTTATCCCTAAACTAATTATTCTCAAATGGTATTTTTAATAACACAGCAACTGCTCTCACTTTAATAGGTATTATTGCCTTAATGGGACAAGCAGTTATAGATTTTCTTTGGTGGAGTTATGGAACTGCTTATGAAGGAATGAACAATTTGACAAATCAAATAATGGAAAGGCCATCAATCCGAATTCCATTTATGACTATCGGACGAGCTTTATTTTATCTTGGTTTAGCTATAAACGCTGGAAAATTCATAAGAAAACATACTTTTTTTTGTCTTTGATGAACATTTTAGGAGTTATCATCACAGGATTAGGCTCTTTTGCTTTTGGTAGTAGAGAAATTATAATTTCAGGACATATAGCGCTAACAGTTGGAATTGTTGGTTTGATTTTCAAAAAAGATAAAGGCATATTGAGTCTAATAAATTAAATATTGTATTAATTGGATAGTGTCAACACTTAAACACTTTATAAAATAATGGCTGGTTTACAGTCTATCGACAGGATTTACTTTCATGCTCAAATAAATTGCCTCAGTAGTAAACTAAATTTTTTTGTACTTTTAATTATTCATGCTTCATACAATGGCATTATGAACACCCTCATCAATAGGAGATAAAATGAAGAACAAGCAAAAAACACTGATAATCAGAATCACACTGCTAGTCGGAACTATTGTTTCTTTGTATTTTGTACCCTGGCTTTTGGTGAAGGCATGGATACTTCCCGTACCGGAAACCGTGCAGAAACAGTTAGATGAAGCCATAACTCATGGATTTGACGGGATGATTGTTTACATAGAGCAGGCGGGTCAGCCACCTCAATATTTTGCTTCCGGTTGGCATAATAGAGAAGCTAAGATACCTGCTAAACCCCAGGCCCTGTTTAAAATTGCCAGCATTAGCAAGCTTTACGATGCTGTAGCTGTTACAAAATTGGTAAGTGAGGGTCGGCTTTCCTTAGATATGACAATCGCTGATTATTTACCTGAGCTTGTCGGGAGAATCGAAAACGCAGACAAAATTACTTTGAGAATGATGATCCAGCATCGAAGTGGTATTCCCAATTTTACAGACACTCCAAATTTTTGGGCCACCCCCACCCAGTCTTATGAAGAAAGCCTTGCTTTGATATTGGACATGCCAGCCAACTTTGAACCAGGCGAAGACTATGAATACTGTAATACAAATTACTTGTTGCTCAATAAAATCATGGATGAAACGCTGGGCTATGATAACTTCCAATTCATTCGGGAAGAAATTTTGATTCCCCTGAAGCTAAACCACACATTCAGTTCCTTAGCAGAAGTAAATATGGACAATGTAATGAGTGGTTACCATGTAGGACATCCATTCGACTTAAAGGAGGACGAACATGGTATGTTAGCTACCGCAGAGGATGTCGGTACATTCCTGAGAGCATTAAACGAGGGTTCTTTGTTTGATAAAGGAGAACAGGAAATTTACTCTTCCCTCTACAAGTATGAACATGCCGGCTGGGTTCCCGGCTACCAGAGTTTCGCAAAATATTACAAAGACCTCGATGCAGTTGTGGTTGAGTTTTACAGTACAACAGATCCTAAGTTGTACAATTGGAACCTGTCAGAAATCATCAATAACAGAATAGTAAAAATTCTCAGAAAGCAAAAAAGCTCCTAAAAAAGGATGAAGGCTTTGGGTATGACAGAAGATTCAGAAGTGATCCACCAAATGATGTCACGAACTTCAATGGGGAGAATGGCGCAACCCAGTGATATTGGAAAAGTTGCTGTATTTTTAGCCTCTGACGATGCACCATCTGTAACAGGACAAAAAATTGAAGTTTCCGAGGGCTTTAAGTAAAACGGATTTCCCGAAACGTATTAACCTGAGTTCGATTCTTGCCCCTCTATTTTTGGCCTGGCCCGACCTATCGGGAAAGAGAGGGGACAGATTTGCCCGAAGACGAATCAGGAGCTTGCCAGCCTTTTGGCTGGGTGAGTTATAGAATTCATTGCTGGTGCAACGAAGCAATCTTACTGTTCTTTAGTGGGAACCTAAGCAATCTCAAAGAAAAGATTCCAATCACTAAGACAGCTTCAGTCGTGCCTCCTTCGCAAGGACGAAAAATTTGATATGTCTAAAAGAACAGCGTAAATTCTCACTGGATCTCTCCCCCTTTTTTTCAAAGGGGGCAGGGGGGATTCTCAGATAGAAACAAAATGAAAACTCAATTAAAACGTCATTGCCAGTCACAAAGCCATCTTTTCTATTATGCTATAAAATTCAGGTAATGAAATTTCATTTCATTGAAAAGATCCCTGATAATTTTTTCCGTTGCTCTCCAAAAATTTCGGGGATGACGATAATTGCCGGCTTTTGTGGTGGTGACAAGCATTTAGTGCTTGCTTATTTAGGTCTTTTTTTCCACTGGTCTGCAGCTTACAGTCCAGCAAAAAGGGGAAGGTCTGTGAGCCAAAGACCTTGGCTTTTCTGTTCATTTGTGTAATAAGATAGTTTTTATACTCAAATTACCATTAGCTCCGTCATTCCCTTGCAGAAGGGAATCAGTCCATTTCAACAGCATGTTGAAATAACGTCTTTTTTATAGAATTGCCTTTGCTATAAACCTGAGTTAAATTCTTAATTTATTTAAAAGTCAGTCAGAGCATTTTCGATTTGGTGGTGCAGGGGTGCCATTTTGTTAACCGAACTCAGGTTAGTACACTAATTGCCGTTTGGTTGCATCATCGATACATATGTACTTAGGTGATTCACCTGCACCACATACTCAATTATGTAACCAGCTATTTTTATGCATAACATACATAGCAAGTATCCAAACAATATTTTAAAATCATGATTTTCACGCAAAAATGAGTGTTTTACCATACAATTAGTCCCTTTAAATTACGTCATGTGTAATTAATGCGAAAGCTTCCACACTTGCATAAACCATTTTTTTTAAACTATTTCAAAGCTTTAAATCATTAAGTGTATGATCAAAAGTATTAAGAAGAGTGTTCAAGGTTTTATTACTTCATTTAAGCCAACATATGCTGTTGAAGTAGATTTGTATCACGTTATCCCTGGGCTACCTGTAAAATCTAACAAGGAGCGCCATGATTTTGACAAGGGAGAATTTCACCAGGCCAAAACCTTTTTTGATGGAGCCATTGTCAAGACTTCTGACCTAAAGCTAGCTCCTGCTGAAATTAAATTAATAAAAGGAAAGAAAAAGGTGCTGGAATTTAAGCATTTTGGCCCTGTAAATGATATTAGACCGGCAAAACGTAAAAGACGATAATATTTTCAATTACTTGTTGGGTAAAAGACCTCCATCTCTCCATGGAGGTTTTTTTATGTCCATTTTTCCCATGCTAAAATAGGCTGATACTAAATGCACTCAGTAAGTCTTACTGTAGGGGATTAAATTAGCATTTCGGAATATTTGAAAATATATTGCAGGAATGTTGATATATTGCAGGAAAACGCATTATTCGTTTAAATAATCTTTCTCCATGATATGAAAAAGCTTACTTTACTAAAAGTGATAATTGCTGCAATCTTCTGCTCTTCATGCACAACTTATCTGGTTACAACAGATAGTTTAACAACTCAACTTGCTCAAGTAGACTCAGCTGCTTTAACTCCCGTAACTGTAAGAGGCCCTCTTGGAGAAAAATATAATTACCTGGCTAATCCGATAGATATAATAAAAGTAACTGATAAGAAAGGGAATGAAGCGGAATTAGTTAATAAACCTTCAATTGAAATTCGGCTGACTGAGACTTCAGGCAAGAAAACTATCTTTTACTTCGATAGAATTATTATTGAGGATAATAAATTATATGGTGTACAATCTAGATTTATGTCTGCAATGAGTAAATCAATCCCCCTTGATCAGATTGCCAAAATTGAAATCCAAGATGGTAAAAAGAATTTCAACTATGTTACTAAGTAAGTATTAAAGGGCTTAAACATCTCCCTCCTCCTCCACCATAAAAATCTGCAAACATAGCTACACTATTTACGGATTGAACTACTTTTTAAATCCCCAGTAAGCTGAAATTTGTATTTCAAATAAAAATTGAAATATGGAAAATCCAATGAAAGGAAAAGTAGTTGCCATCACCGGAGCCAGTAGCGGAATAGGCAAGGCTATCGCCATAAAGTTAGCCGCAAATGGTGCTCAAGTAATATTGGCTGCCCGCAGAGAGGCAAAGTTAAAAGCTATAGTAGATGACATTACAGCAAACGGAGGCCGGGCAATCTATGTAGTAACAGATGTTCAAAAAAAACAGGATTTGCTTCAGTTAGTAGAACGCGCTGTGGTTGAATGGGGAAAACTGGAGGTAATGATAAATAATGCTGGCATCAGTCAGTTAAGCAGAATTGATGAGCTGGATGTGGAAGGCTGGGAGGAAATGATCAACATTAACCTCAATGGAACTTTACATGGTATAGCAGCCTCCATCCCTGTATTCAAAAAACAGCAATCAGGACACATAGTAAATATAATTTCTACTGCCGGCCTCACCATAACACCCACTATGGGCGTGTACGCTGCCACCAAAAATGCGGTAAGAACCCTTGCTGAAGCTTTGAGACAAGAGTCGGATGGTGCTATTAGGGTTACCGGAATTTCTCCGGGTTTTGTTGATACAGCATTTGCTGAAAATATAAAAAATGACAAGATGCGCACTGCTATTTTAAAGAACAGAGATAAAATAGCCATAAGCCCTGAAGCTATTGCAGATGCCGTAATCTATGCCATAAGCCAACCCAAAGAGGTGGAAATTGGGGATATTGTTATTCGCCCTGCTGTACAAAATTAAAATTTAATTACCTTGAGGGCTGTATGGGAGCGAGTAATCCGGAAATAAAACATTTTAAAAGCATTTCAACATTGATGCGCTATTTGAGTTTGCCTGCTCCGCAACACCCTCTTTTCGCCCTGATAGATTATAATCAAACATCGCAACAGCAAACAGAGAGTAAACAAAAACTAAGTATCGATTTTTATAAAATCTCTTTTAAAGATAAGTTCAGTGGAAAAATTAAATATGGGCAGGATTATTATGATTTTGAAGAAGGAGGACTCGCATTTTTAAAACCCGGCCAAATAGTTACTCCCTATAACAATTTAGAGAGCTATGAAGGCTATGCCTTATATTTTCATCCGGATTTCATCAGGACATATCCGCTGGGAACAAGCATTGACAAATATGGTTTTTTCTCTTATAACGTTTCGGAAGCGTTGTACCTATCTGCAAAAGAAAAAGCGATTATTGAACAACTATTTCAAACTATGAGCGCTGAATTAAATGAGAATATTGATCAATTTAGTCAGGATGTATTAGTCTCACAACTAGAGTTACTGTTAAACTATAGCAAACGTTTTTACAACCGTCAGTTTATTACCCGAAAAGCAGTTAATCATAAGGTGATTGATTCACTGGACCAAATATTAAAAGATTATTTTCAACAGAAAAAAGGACTTGACACAGGCCTGCCTTCAGTAGCATTTATTAGTGACCAGCTTGGTTTATCACAACGCTATTTAAGTGATCTGTTAAAGATGCTTATCGGTAAAAATGCTCAGCAATATATTCAATATCTGGTAATAGAAGAAGCTAAGGAATTACTCAGTATCTCCTCCCTCTCTGTTGCTGAAGTTGCCTATCAACTCGGGTTTGAACATCCGCAATCATTTAGCAAATTGTTTAAATCAAAAACCCAAATGACTCCTTTAGCCTTTAGAGCCAGCTTTAATTGAGGATACTGCAAATCATATCTGTTTAATAATGAAATTCACGATTACACAATAAAACTTCAGGAGGAAGCTAATTATCCATCGATTTGTTAGGCTTATGCAGAGCCTATTTTTCTAACCTTTTCGTGATTACCGTTCGTAAATGTTCTTCATGATCATCACCCCATTGACCTAAAGCTGAAATTACCGGTATTAAGGTATTGCCAAATTCTGTAAGGCTGTACTCAACTTTTGGGGGAACAACAGGATAAATCTTTCGGCTAATTAACTCATGCTCTTCCAATTCTTTTAGCTGCATATTTAAAACTCTCCGGGAGGCATCAGGAATTTTTCGTTGCAATTCACTTGGCCTCATAAAACCTTCATTGATGAACCATAGCAGGCGAATTTTCCACTTGCCATAAAGTACCTCTCCAATAAGATCAAGGCCACAATTTAAGCTTAACGGTATCTTTCTTTCATACATAATGTAAATTTACCCCAATGTACTAAAATGCACAATAGGGGATAAATTTATCCCTATCTGAATCGATTTTCCGTACTTGTACAAACTCAACATACAAACCATTTTTGCATAAATATTATAGCAAATGGGACAGGAGTTTAATTTCAATAATGAGTTATCCGGCAAAATCGCGCTGGTAACCGGGGGTACCAGGGGCACGGGCAAAGCAATTGCGGATCGACTGGTGAAAGCAGGTGCAACGGTTATTATCACAGCAAGAAATAAACCCGATACAGAGGGCGATCATCAACATTTTATTGCTGCAGACCTGAGCAAAACCGAAGGCACCCAGAAAGTTGCCAAAGAAATTTTTTCAAAATTCGGAGGGCTGGATATTCTCATTAATAATATGGGGGGATCAGAAACTAAAGCAGGGGGCTATTCCGCCTTGTCCGATGATGACTGGGAGCAGACTCTTCAAACAAACTTACTCGCTCCTGTTCGACTGGACAGAGAATTTCTACCTCAAATGACTGCCCGAAAAAGTGGTGTAATTATACACATTGCTTCAATTCAGGCAAAGCTTCCCTTATACGATTCAACCTTACCTTATGCAGCTGCAAAGGCCGGCCTCCTTAATTACAGCAAAGGGGTATCCAAAGAAGTTGCCTCAAAGAGGGTTAGAGTTTTGACTGTTTCACCGGGATGGATTATGACAGATTCCTCTTCTCGCATGATGGAGAGGATTTCTGAAAGTTCAAAAATTTCTATCGAAGAGGCCAAAGAGAGTGTAATGCAAGCATTGGGGGGAATTCCTATGGGACGACCCGCCCAGCCAGAAGAGGTTGCTGAATTGGTAGGCTTTTTAGTTTCTCCACGAGCAGCCTACTTAACAGGAACCGAATTTGTAATTGATGGCGGCACCCTACCAACTATTTAATAACTTAAAACAATAAATAAAATGAAAAATTTACCGACAGTAATAACCGATTTAATAGAGGCTCAAAATAATGCTAACAGCAGCGCTTATGCTAATTGTTTTTCAGAAATGGCTGTAGTAGTGGACGAAGGCAAGACTTACAATGGAAGAAAAGAAATTGAACATTGGATAGCCGCAGCTAACGAACAGTACAAAACAGTGATGAAACCCTTGAACTACAACGAAAAAGGGAATACTAAAGTTCTATCAGCAGAAGTTTCCGGTTCATTCCCTGGCAGTCCGGTTGTATTGAACTATCACATGGAAATCATTGACAATTTAATTCAGTCATTAAAAACAACTACCTGAGCATACTAGCAGCTATTGGATAAATCTGTAGCTTCTTGACAGATATGTGCGTACCATGAAGCTGTTTATTAATAACTCTAGACTATTCAAATTATTCACAACTCCATAATTAGAAGCACAATAATATAATTTAAACCTCCGAAGCCTCAGACTTCGGGGGTTTGTTAGTTATTTGGTTCAGGCAAGTAACTTCTCTCCTTCAGCCTTCTTCACACCACGTTGCTGTTCAACCATCCTTCCGATGAACCATACAAAGGGCTCTACCTGACCATTCAATATACATGTGCCTTTACCAATGCTCTGAAGCAGTCCCTGAACATTTGAAGCGCGTAATGCAGAGAGTGCCTCACTGTCCTTTAAAAGCAGCGAACAAACCGGGAGGCCCGTTACTTCTTCAGTTTTCAACATAACTTCTCCTTTATTGACCACTATCATTACCGGATTTTCCTGCTCGGAAATTCTGACCAAAATAACAAGATCCGGAGTAGGTTGCTGAGATTTATCCACCCACTCTTTCAGATAAACAGAAAAGCTATAGGCCCAATCCTCTAAATCAGATTGCTTAGCAACGGAGCCTTCAGTACCTGCAGGGATCGCTGCTAGCAGTTCATCCACCTCACGTTCGGCTTCTATAAGTGCTGCCAGCGTTTTATCCACATCCTCTTTTGTATGTGCAGCCGAGCAGATGAGCCTGAGACGACCGCGTCCACTTTCCACAATAGGATAAGTAACAGCTGAGGTTTGTATGCCCCGTTTATACATGCTCTGAACTATGGCGTAAAGCTTATCTTTATTACTAAAATGCGGAGTAACAATGGGGCCATCTCCTGTACCCAGGTCATAGCCTGCTTCAGTAAATTGCTGACGCATATAGCGGGTGGTATCCCAAAGGCGCTGTCTTAAATTGTCGTCTGAGCGAAGCCTACGTAAAGAAGTGAGTGCAGCAGCCATATCGGCCGGACTGATAGAGGCCTGGAAGATATAGGCACGAGATGAAGATTTCATCAGGTCCACATGCTCCTGCGAAGCTGCCACCACACCTCCCAGGCTTCCAAGTGCCTTACTTAGTGTAGTCATAATAAAGTCTACCTTTTCCGTAATACCCTGAGCCGCACAGATGCCTGCCCCACGATCCCCGTAAAACCCGAAAGAATGAGCTTCATCAACCAGTACCAATGCATCATATTTTTTGGCAGTATGCACAATTTCTGCTACCGGAGCTGCACCTTCCCCCATGCTGTATACACCTTCAAGTACTACCATCATAGTGCGGTATGGCGATGCTTCCGACTTCAGAATAGCTTCCAGATCAGCGGCATTGTTGTGTTGAAACGACCTGATAGTGGCCCCGCAAAGTCGTGCGCCATCCACGATGGATGCATGACAAAGCTGATCGATAATGACTACATCATTCTTACCCAGAATTCCTGCAACAGCACCTACATTTGCCGTGTAGCCAGTAGGAAACAGGCAGGCACTTGGTTTTCCGGTTAGCTCAGCAAATTCTTTTTCAAACTGCAAGTGGTGATCAGTCATACCAGAAGCCGCAGCAGAAGTTCCCATTCCGGTACCAAATTCCTGTACCGCTTTAGTAGCCTCTCTGATCACTTCCTCATCACGATTCAAACCCAGGTACAGGTTGGTTGTCCATATAATAGCCTCTTGTTCTTCATCATTATACGCATCTGCTACCATACCCCGTGTGGCACTTCCTGTGCGAAGTACCTTACTGTAAGGGTTTCTGCGTTGATCATTCACCAGGTGTAATACTTCCTGCACAAGCTTACTCTTATCAGGAGCAGACCAGGCAGATACCTTGGCGGCCTGAAAAGTAGGGTGGCTCGACTGAATATGCGTCTGAAAAGTGGCGAGAGAATCTGAAACCACCTTGCAGGACTGCTGTTCTGCAGATTCATGATCTGTGTTACCTTTCATCAATTGAAAGATGTAATTAGCAAGTGCTGAGGGAGAAGGATACTCCATCACTGCTGTTACAGGTAATCTCTTACCTAGTATCTTTGAAAGCCTGCTACTCAACTCCAGCGTGGTAAGAGAATCGAGACCAAGGCCAGTGAAAGAATGGTTTGGCAAAACCTGCTGTTTATCAATGTTCAGGAGTGAAGCCACTTCACCCTGAATGATGGAAAGCAGGGTGGCTTGCTGGCTTTTGGTGGATTCTGTCAGACTCTGAATCAAGCTACCTGATTGATCAATATCATTGCTGCCTGAAGCCGGTTCCTTGCCATCATGTACTTCTTTTAAATTCCTTAAAGTATTGCGGTCTAGCTTTCCATTAGGCAAAAGGGGAAGTTCCTCCAGGTGCACTATCAGGTGAGGCACCATATACTTTGGCATTCTTTCCCATAAATAGGCCTTCACCTCTTCATCTGTAATTAGTTTACTCTGGCAAACCACATAGGCCACAAGTACTTTTTGCCCACTGCCACCTTCCACTGCGGCTACCGCAGCTGCTTTAATGCCCTGCATAGATTCCAGCACAGACTCGATCTCTTCAAGTTCAATCCGGAATCCTTTGATCTTCACTTGCTGATCTACGCGGCCCAGAAATTCAATATCCCCATTTTCAGTTCTTCTGCATAGATCTCCCGTTTTATACAATCTTTCTTCAGGGATAGCATCATTCGAATCTGGCACTACAAATCGTTCATTGGTACGGGCTTCATCATATAAGTAGCCACGTGCAAGCTTGTTTCCCGCCAAATATAACTCTCCCTCCACACCATCGGGCACTATGTTCATAGAAGCATCCAGAATATATGAGCGGGAGTTAGGCACCGACTTTCCAATAGTAATGGTAGGTGTATCTTCAAAGATCTCAGTCGCAGTAGAAAACACAGTATCTTCGGTAGGTCCATATAAATTAAATACCCTCACTCCTGTCCTGAGGGCGAAAAGCCTTTCTGCCAGTGGTTTCTTTAGTGCTTCACTGCCAAAAACGATAGTTCTCATACCGCTCGGCACCCAACCTGAAGAAAGCAATGCTTGTATGGCAGATGGTACCACTACGCAACTTTTTACCAGTTTTGCCTCAGTCAGCGCTGGCAGATCAAGCATATTATTGGCCAGTACCACTGTTCCTCCTAATGATAAGGTACCTAAGATTTCCATAACCGATGGGTCGAAACAGACTGATGTCGCAGCCAGCATTCCCTGCAGGTCTTCCTCTTCCAGTATATTATCCATTGCCTCAATCATGGCCACCACATTGCGATGCTCTATGGCTACTCCTTTTGGTTGTCCTGTAGAGCCTGATGTATAGATCACATAGGCAAGATCATCTCCGGAGGGAGAAATTGTATGGTCTGAAGTTTCATTACTTATCGCATCACCCAACCATATTAATTCGTTTACTCCTGAGCAAAGTTCAGCGGTACTTTCAGTATCTACAATTGCTGCTACAGCCCCTGAGTGTTTCAACATATAATTAACACGTTCGCGAGGGTAAGCGGGGTCAAGCGGCACATACGCACAGCCTGCCTGCAATACTCCCAAGATAGTGGCCGCAAGCTCCCATTTTCTGCCCATGCATACTCCTACTAATGACCCGGGCTTCACACCACGTGCCAAAAGCTCGCCTGCAATTGCACCTGCTCTTTTCATTAGGTACTTATAGTTTATCTCTGTTTCACCATCTATTAAAGCAGTGCGTTCAGGGTACTGCAAGGCCTGTTTGTCAATAAAGGTGCAAATCGTTTCTTCAGACTGCTTATTTTGTTTTACATTTTGCCGGGTAGCATAGGTGATCTTATCCATAGTCTTTTCTTTTGAAAGGGTTGATTTATATTGAATTGTATTGATGTGCTAACTATAAAATTTGATTTAAGAATTATTAAATGAATGCATAATTAGGCATTCTGAGAGTCCTTCGGGACTTTCCCGCTTTGGCGGGACAAGCTATTTCGGTCTCGCTAAAGAGGGATTATATTTTTCAGAAAAAAGAAAATTAGCCTGTGCCGCTCCCAGGCGGTATCCATAATCTGATTGTATTATAACAGGAGATATGCCGATTATTAGGCACAGGCAGCATAAATTAAGACTTTTAAAAAAATTAGTCTTGATTTTGCCCCGCCTTAGCGGAGACTCCATGTTTATGATACTAACTCAGCTTACTATTAATATCGGGTACACATTTTATAAACCGGAAGTACTGAGATGTGAAAGCTGTCATGCTTTTTTGGGGTTATTAGGTTGAACTTAATTTTCAGATGAACTATTACCTGGTAACGGGTAATTAAACCACTAATTGCAAATATATAAAAGAGATTATCCTTATCATTAGAAAAAATCCGGTAAATACAGGCAATATTCCGACAAATATATTTATAATGAAATTATTTACTTCTGCACTTCTTGCATTAAATTCTACAGATTAAAAGCTAAGTAAAAACTTAAATAAATGTTTTTTCCCTTTATAGGTTAACCAGTATTTGCTTTATTTAAAAATCCCCAAGTGAAAACATATTGGGAATCTTGATATATTGCATCAAAACTCATTCAGGGTTTATAGCATTGTTGGTGGCGATTTAAAAAAGAAGAATGTCCAGGTTAAAAGCATTAAGAGAACAACAAAATCTGACTCAGGAAGAGTTATCAGAAAAATCCGGAATTTCTGCAAGAACCATACAGCGAATTGAAACAGGAAGAGAGCCTAAAGGGCATACTCTTAGAGTTTTGGCAAAAGCATTAGAAATAAAAGAAAGTGACTTGCTTCACAAAAAGCCTGAACCGGCAAAACAACCTATCATTGAAGAGAAAAAAGAGTTCCAGGACGAGGCATTCATTAACTATTCTACTCTAAAATTAATCAACCTTTCGTCCATCCCTTTTATCATTTTTCCACCCTTAAACATCCTCATCCCGCTTGTTCTGATGTTCGCCATGAAACAAAAAAACAGCCTCACTAAACAGCTTATTTCAATACAAATACTTTGGACAATTTTAGCCCCTATCGTATTTATGCTGGGCATCTTTTTTAAGCCTGGTAACCAGCTCTCTTTCCTGCTAATGATAACAATTGCTCTATCGAACTTATTCATTATTCTTCGGAATGCAAGAGAGATTGATAAACGCCAAACACTCCGCTACAAGCTGAATTTCAATATGATATAAAAACTGTCGGGTGATTGTCGAGTTATTGTCGGGCTGATTTTTAGAATAAAGTAAATGAGTTTTTCACTTTTGCTGAGATTATTATTTACAGCAAAACAAAATTCATTATGTCCAAAAAAATCATTCTATGCTTCGTGATCTCTATTATCTTTGAGGCAAATAGCATAGCGCAAGTTGACAAAAATTCAACACTCTATAATACCATACTAACCCAAGACAGCTTACTTTTCAATGTAGGGTTTAATACCTGCGACATCAGCCAATTTGAATACCTATTAAGTAATGATTTAAAGTTTTACCACGATAAAGATGGAATCTCTGATAAGACAAAATTTCTGTACGATTTAAAAAACGGACTGTGCAAAAGTCCTGAAACGCGCCAGGTAGAAAGAATATTAGTAAAAGAAAGTACAGAGATTTTCCCTCTATATAAAAATGGAGTTTTGTATGGAGCCATTCATAATGGTAAACATTTGTTTTATGAAAGCGAAGAAAGCCAACCCGGTATTGCCAGGTTTTCAAATGTATGGGTGCTGGAAAATGGCCTGTGGAAACTGGGAACTTCTTTAAGTTATGGACATCGGGCCTATGAAGTGCAAGCAACAGAAAAACCGATTTTTGAAAATAACGCAGAAATGGAACAATGGCTCAAAGAAAATAAAGTTCCAACGCTCGGTCTTGGCTTAATTGAAAATGGAGCACTTAAACAAATACAGGTTTTTGGAGAAATTAAAGCAGGTATTTCCGCTCCATATAATACCATTTTCAATGTAGCTTCATTAACCAAGCCAGTTACTGCAATGGTCACTTTAAAATTAGTCAGTGCGGGTCAGTGGGATTTGGATGAACCTATTTACAAATATTGGATCGATCCGGATCTAAAGAATGAGGATAGGGTTAAAAAATTGACGACAAGACATATTCTCAGTCATCAAACAGGCTTTCCTAACTGGCGGGAGAATAATGAAAATGGGAAGTTGCACTTTGAATTCACTCCCGGAACTCAATATCAATATTCAGGAGAAGGATTTGAATATTTGCGGAAAGCATTAGAAAAGAAGTTTGATAAATCTTTAAATCAGCTAGCAACGGAATTGATCTTTGAGCCTCTGAAAATGACAGATACCCAATACATTTGGAATGAAGCGACAGATGAATCGAGAGTGGCACTAGGGTATGACAAAGAGGGGAATACTTACGAAACGTATAAAAGAAAATATGAAAATGCTGCAGATGACTTACTCACTACCATAGAAGACTACGCAGCCTTTTTGATCAGCACCATGAAGGGTGAAGGTCTTTCAGAGAAGGTGTTTAAAGAAATGCAAAGCAATCAGGTGGCCACCAAAAATGGAAAGCACTTCGGGCTGGGATTTGAAGTGTACAATTTTAAAAATGGAGATTATGCCTTATCCCACGGAGGGGCTGACAATGGGGTTCAAACCATTGTTTTTATATTTCCAAAAACCCAGAAAGGATTAATTATCTTCACCAATGTGGATGATGGCTATAAAGTGTACGAAAGAATATTAACTCATTATCTGGGCGATCAAGGAAAAGAAATAATCGAAATTGAAACGAAATAGAAATATAGAGAATATAAAAAACATAATTATACCAGCCTTCTTTAAAAGGTTGGTTCTTTTTTTTAGAAAGTATGTTCAGAACTTTGAATAGAGTAACTAGCAAAAATGATTTGTAAATGTTGTAAGCATTTTCAGTAATTATAGTTGGGTAGTGAAAATTTTAAAGTAAATAAGTGTACCTTCCGGTGTACTTAGCAAATTGGTAGCGACAATTGAAAAAATGAAACTAATACAAATAATTACAGTCTTCACCCTTTTGACTTGTTGTGGACGGATAAACACAAAAACTGAACAGGAATCAACAAACAGAAAAAAAGAAGAAGCTGAAACTTCTAAATTAAATTTAACCGATACGACAATAACCTTCATGTGGAGAGACATGAAGTACGACTCAACACTAAAAGAGACGTTCAGCTCAATATTTTTGAATACAGACTATATTAACACAATGACCAATCAGGAAAAAGCTGCGATTGGATATGTGTCTACCTTTATAGGAAACGAGTGTTGGTGGGACGGAGAGGCAAATGAGGATAGAAGCAATTTAGACTGTAAAATAATCACCGCTCTTGGACTAGGCTATCAATGTTCAGAAAAACACCTTGGTTATTTAAGAAAATGGTTCTCAGGTGACAAAGAGGTTTTATCCGAACTACAAAAATCAAACTGCCCGACAATTCCTTATACTGCAACAAGCCAAAATACTTTCGACAAAATTGTAATTGACACTAAAGGAGATTCCATTTCTGTTTATTACGAAGTAGATGGTACTAATGTAAGAGAACAGGAAAGTTGGGAATGGTCTGAAACGGCTTATTTTATTGCGACAACTGATAATTTGAAATTGATTCAAAAAGTTAAATCAGATGTTGATCAGGAAAAATTTGAAATCACTGATGAATGAAAAGTAGCTGCTAAAATATGTGAAAATTATATTTCCATAATGCCATGAGCAAGCCAAAGCTACGGTTCTTATATTGGCGTTATAGCGAATTAAAGCAACAATAAATTTAATACTATCAAACCAAAATTAATATGTCAAAAAATGTAGCTGACCACTTAGTAGAAACACTTGTTGCCGCAGGTGTAAAAAGAATTTATGCCATCACAGGTGACAGTCTCAACCCCGTAAACGATGCCGTGCGAAGAGATGGCAGGTTGCAGTGGATTCACGTCAGGCACGAGGAAGCAGGTGCTTACGCAGCTTCTATGGATGCGGAACTGAATGGCATCGGTTGTTGTATGGGGAGCAGTGGCCCGGGACATGTGCACCTCGTTAATGGCCTATATGATGCCAACAGAGCCGAAAATCCTGTTATTGCTATTGCTTCAACCGTTCATACTGATAAACTGGGGCTGGACAATTTTCAGGAAACAAGACCCGAAGCACTATTCCAGGATTGTTCGAAATACGTGTTTATGGCCAATACGCCAAAACAGGCACAAAATGGGTTGCAAACTGCCATTCAGCACGCTATCAGCCAAAGAGGGGTAGCTGTGTTAGGGCTGCCGGGTGATGTAGCCTCTGCTCAAATAGAATCAGTGCACTCTGCCAATAAAAATTTCTATACGCAGCCACGCGTGATACCAAACACCGATGATCTTGATGAACTTGCCGGGATCATCAACACAAATGAAAAAGTGGTGCTCTTTTGCGGACATGGTTGTCGCCATGCGGTAGATGAAGTGATGCAACTGGCCGAAAGACTCCATTCCCCATTGGGCTATAGTTTTAGAGGGAAAATATTTTTTGAACGGGCTAGCAATCCCTATGCAGTGGGTTTAAATGGCCTTCTGGGGAATAAATCCGGTTTTGAAGCCATGCATCAGGCAGATGTACTGCTGATGCTGGGTACAGATTTTCCTTACAGTGAATTTCTTCCGGAAAAATGTAAAATCATTCAGATCGATACCAAACCGGAAAAATTGGGTAGAAGGGCCAAGGTAGATTATGGGTACTGTGGCGATATTCAATCAACCCTGCAAGAGCTCCTGCCTCTCCTGAAAGCAAAAACCTCCACTGAGTTTCTTGACAAAATGCGTGCATTGCATCAGGATATTGAAAACACCTATGAAAGCTATGTAAAAGATAAATCCTCTGAAAAAAACATCCACCCGGAATATGTAGCTCATTTGGTAGATCAATTAGCTGATGATGATGCCATATTTACCGTGGATACTGGAATGAGTGCTGTGTGGGCTGCGCGCTACTTAAAAGCGGGGAAAAATCGCTATCTGACCGGCTCTTTCAATCATGGATCTATGGCCAATGCCATGCCGATGGCCATGGGTGCCGGCTTATCGCATCCTGATCGTCAGGTAATTGCTTTTTGCGGAGACGGAGGTATCTCCATGCTCTTAGGCGATTTGATGACCATTAGCCAATATCAAATACCGGTTAAAATCATTATTTTTAATAACCGTACGCTGGGGATGGTGAAACTGGAAATGCGTGTGGAAGGCTACATGGATTGGCAAACCGATATGGTTAATCCTGATTTTGTTAAATTGGCTGAGTCAATGAACATTGCCGGCTGGGAGGCCAAAGAATCCAAAGATGTCGAATTAGCACTTTCAAATGCATTCAACCATAAAGGGCCTGCCATCGTCAACATTTTCACGGATCCAAATGCGCTGGCCATGCCCCCCTCTCTCACTTTTGAACAAATGAAAGGCTTTGCTAAATCTATGTCCAAAATGATGCTGAATGGAAAATTTGCAGAAATAGTAGATACAACCAAAAGCGACATAAAATACCTGAGAGAATTGTAATCTATTATGAAAGAAGCACTTAAATTCACCTTAATTGCCTCGATTATTTTTGGAATAATCATTGGGATTATTTTATGGCCTTTGCCAGGCTTTATTGTTCTGGCTATCCTATTAGCATCCATTGGCTTTTATGATATGTTTCAAAAAAAGCATACCATACTCAGAAACTTTCCTGTAGTTGGCCATATACGTTTCTTACTGGAAATGATTGGTCCCGAACTGCATCAGTATTTCGTGGAATCAGGCACGGATGGAAAGCCCATCGATCGAAATCATCGCAGCTATATCTACGAACGCGCCAAAGAAGAGCGACAAACACACCCGTTCGGCACAGAGCTGGACATTAATCACGATGATTATAAATGGATGCAGCACAGCATCTACCCGGCCAAAAAAATGGAGCGTCCTCCTCGCGTTATGATTGGCGGTAAAGATTGCCGACAACCCTACAGCGCCTCTCTGTTTAACATTTCAGCAATGAGTTTTGGTGCTTTGAGTAAAAATGCGGTGGAAGCATTGAATTTAGGGGCAGAAGCCGGAGGCTTCTTTCATGATACAGGCGAAGGCGGTATATCAAAGTACCATTTGAAAGGTGGTGATTTAGTGTGGGAAATAGGCACAGGCTACTTTGGTTGCCGGAATGAGGAGGGAAACTTTGATGCGGATAAGTTTCAAGAGAAGGCCAATTGGGAGCAAGTGAAAATGATCGAAATCAAAGTTTCACAAGGAGCCAAGCCAGGGCATGGGGGGGTATTGCCTGCAGCTAAAAATGATGCCGAAATTGCAGAAATAAGAGGTGTAAAACCACATACGGTGGTACTCTCCCCTCCAGGTCATTCTGCTTTCGGGAATGCGGAAGGATTATTGCAGTTCATTCAGCAATTGCGCGAATTGTCCAACGGAAAACCTGTTGGCTTTAAGCTGGCCATAGGTAGTAAGCAGGAGTTTGTTGAAATATGTGAAGAAATGCTCAAAACAGGCATCAAGCCGGATTTCATCACTGTAGACGGTGCCGAAGGAGGTACAGGCGCTGCTCCTATTGATTTCTCCAACTACGTGGGCATGCCCTGGGAAGATGCTTTGATTTTTGTGGTTGACACACTCAATAAGTATAATCTGAAACAAGAAATTAAGGTCATCACAGCCACTAAGATTTTTACTGCCTTTGACATATTCAAGGCGCTGTGCATCGGAGCAGATGTATGTAATTCAGCACGCGGTATGATGTTGGCGCTGGGCTGTATACAAGCATTAAAATGCAACACCAACGAATGCCCTACCGCTGTGGCTACAAACGACCCAAAATTTGTAAGAGGGTTGGTAGTGTCCGAAAAATGGAAGCGAGTTAGGAATTACCACAAAAATATATTGGAAGACTTTTTGGAATTATTGGCTGCTTCAGGATGCCATTCAGTGGAAGAAATGAACCGAAGTTTGATCTACAAAAAGGTGGATAAGCAATGGGTAGCCTATACTTAAGGATATAAAACGATACTAAATATTGTTAATACATAGTGCTTAAAATAGTTTGTAGCTGTTGGAATAAAGAATACGGCTTACAAGCCTTTGCTTTCGGTTAAGAAAAAAGTAAATATGTGTACTTTAAAGGGCATATAGTAATTTATTATATGCAAGCTGAAAAAATGGGATATCAATGCAATTAAGAGTTGCTACAATTCATGACCTTGACTTAGTAAAACACTGGGACACAAAACAGCACGTAATTGATTGCGATCCTGATGGCTTATGGAATTGGGAAATTGAGCTTAATCGAAATCCTACATGGAGAGAACAACTAATAGCTGAGTTGAATGGAGAGCCAATTGGATTTATTCAAATAATTGATCCTTATTTAGAAGAAACTCATTATTGGGGAACTGTTGAGAAAAACAAAAAAGCTATTGACATTTGGATTGGAGAAGAAAGCAACCTGAACAAAGGGTATGGAACCATAATGATGACACTTGCAATTCAAAGATGTTTCCAGAATCAAGATGTAGACGGAATACTTATTGACCCACTAAAATCCAATGTAAAAGCCCACAGATTTTATGAAAGGCTTGGCTTTGAGTTTATTGAAGAGAGACAGTTTGATGAGTCTGAATGTTTCGTTTATGAACTGAAAAGAACACACAACAGTGCCTAAAAAATATATGGCTGGCATTGTAAATTGACCATGATAACGCATTTCAAACTAATCATTTTTAGTAATTATCTTCACCGCCTCCTCAATTCCATTTCACAGATTAATTTGATATAGTGCATTTACAATGCAGAACTCTTACTTGTATTGCTCATTTTGACCAAAACACACACCCAGGAACGGATATTTTTCGCTGATCTTCAGTAGATTATATTTATAAAAAATTAGCTATGTTCAGAGTATTGAATAAAGTAACCAGCATAAATCGGCTTGTAAATTTTTACTAAGCGACTACAAGCGTTTGTTGGTACCTGGGGAAAATATAAAGTAAATAAGAGTACCTCAAATTACATTTGAAAGATTGTTACCCAACATTTATGAAAATAAAGCACAACCTATTCTTAATTATTTTAAGCTTAACATTTTTATCTAAGAAGAGCTACTCACAAGAAAGAAACAACAATGATATTATTGTAAAAACTATTGAAAAACACGGAAAAGACTTTGTTAGTAATAAAAACATATCATCTGTTTCTATAGGTGTGTTTAATGACGGAGAAATTTACACCCAACACTTTGGCGCGCTTGAAAAAGGAAGAGCTAATAATCCAAATAATGAATCTATCTATGAAGTGGGCTCAGTAACTAAAACAATGACTGGCTATTTGGTTGCAAAAGCTGTAAAAGAGGGCAAAATTAACTTAGAGGAAGATGTTAGGTTTTATTTGAAAGAAGATTATCCAAATTTAGAATACAATGATAAGCCCATTACAATAAAGCATCTCCTTACGCATACCAGTGGTTTACCTATGACTATGCCAGTAGAATTAAATGGCGTATTTGAAAATCTGGATGAAAACGTTCCAACCAGGTACAATGAAATAGAGAAATCATATGATAAACAAAAATTCCTTATGGATCTGAAAAAGGTTTCTATAAATGTTGAGCCGGGTACCCGGTATACATATTCTAATGCTGGAGCAGAATTAATTGGGTATGTTTTAGAAATAGTCTATGAAAAAAGCATTGATGAACTTTTGAAGGATAGCTTCCTGGATACATATCGTATGCCTAATACAGCTATAGAACTAAACCAGATTCAAAAAGATAAACTTGTAAAAGGGTATTGGATGAACAATACAACGCTATCACCGAATCAGCTCAACCCGTTATGGGGATCAGCAGGTGGAGTGAAAATGAATCTTACTGATATGCTCCGTTATATTGAATTGCAACTAAATAATGAAGACCCAATTGCCTCTGAGTCCCATAAAGTGCTTTTCGAAGAAGGAAAAACTTTTAAAATAGCGTATTTTTGGAGAGTATGGAATGATAAACATGGTACTTCATACAATCATCATGGAGGTACAAGCGGTACACAAAACTGGTTGTTTATTTTTCCTGATTATCGGTTAGGCATCTCCATCATAACTAATCAAAGTGGACCTAAAACACCAAACCTTCTCAGTAAGACAGTAAAAAAAATGTTGAAGGATATAATTAATGATTAAATCGTTGGGTCATAAACCTAAAGCTTCAGCTACACTTATAGAAGAAGTGAGTTCTAATTATTTTCCTCATCACCTCTCACTATAAGATAAAATCACATAATATAAAAAAAGGGGAAGCTATTGCTCCCCCTTTTCCAATTTTCATTGATCAAAAAATCTATTTTTTAATAAATCTAAGGTTTGCTATTGCGTCTTCTGTTTGAACACGAACAATATAAACGCCAGAATTAAGTGTGCTAACATCTATAGATTCACCAGATGTATAACCAGCAATATGCTTTATAACACTTCCAGATATATCAATGATATCTACATCAGTTTTTTCAATCCCCAGTACTACATTTAAATGACTGCTAGCCGGATTGGGATAAATAACAATATCAGCTATTTGCTCTTTATCAATTGCAGTTACAGCTCTGATTATTAAAGTGGCACTAGCACTACCTTTGAAATTAACATCTTCTATACTAGCTAAAACATCGTACTCACCCACTTCAACAGGAGCCTCTTCACTACCGTTGTAAGTAACAACAACATTTAACCCCGCAGGATTGGTTATAATAGTTGCTTCTTTCGCTGTGCCATCAAATTCAAAGCTTAAATCAGTAATGGTAATTGTAGCTTCAGTTTTATTAACTGATACCTCAAAGGTATAGTCCAACTCTCCCCCTACGCCATCAGTAACAGATACAGTGATATTGACTGTTCCCGCAGCTACTTCTGTTAACGTTAATATTCCATTATCAATACTTGCTTCTACAACACCCGCTACACTTAATGAAACAGCGTAACTTAGTTCATCTTCTGTATCGGCATCTTCAAAAGCAGTAGTTAAATCAAATTGTGCAGTACCGAAGCTTCTCTCATACACCTGATCTTCAATGGGATTCACGGCAACCGGCACCGCATTTATTCTTACATTGAAGTCAGCAAAAGCAGTATTAGTACCATCTGTTGCAGCCACTGAAATTCTGGAAGTACCAATACCTTTTTCAGTAAGCGTAAGTGATTCTCCTGCTACAGATGCTAAGAGTAAATCTTCACGACTTGATGCAGGGATATATGTTAAAACATCATCATCTGCATCACGGAAAGTAGTTGATATATCAATTACTTCAGTACCAAAGCCTTCATTTATAATTATATCATCGATTATATTTTCTACACGAACATTTCCAACTGAAACCGTAACAGGAATGGAAATCGAAGGTTTTTCAGGGTCATTACTATTAACAACTACATTAAATCTTGTAATTCCGGTAGGGTAATCATCTGCTGAAAAAGTATAATCAATCACATCTGTATCACCAGCAGCGGTAGAGCCACTTGTTGCGGACAAATTACTTTCAGGAAGTATAGTTTCCAGGAAGGTCTGCATAATAGTCTCTGTGGCTGTATCGTCAATATAGGCTCCCTCTGTACCACCATACATCAGGTAATATATTCTATCTGTACCATTCAAACCACTTACTAAATGATCGTCATCCCCCATAAAAAAACCATCAATATCTTGAGTGGCATTACCTGTTTTCTCCGCTATTACAATATGGTTTACAGAAGGTGTTATGCCTCCATATACTCGCTTAACAAAGCCCTCATAAACCTTACCTTGATACGTAAGCTCCAATACTGTACCGTCAACAGAAACAGAAGATCCCAAATCCCCAGTTATTCCAAATTCATCTAGTTGATTCACATCAGCCACCATTACAAACAATCCTGTTAAATGCCTGGTAAACACCATAGACCCTTCTCCGAAGTAACCCTTAGAATTGTTAAAAGCTGCCTGTGCTTCTATAATCACATTATCCGAATATAACAATGGCGTGCTAGGTGAGGCACTATTAATAATATAATTGCCACTACTAAACATGTCATTCCCTCCTGTTTCTATTGCAGCATCCCCTGTAATATCATATGTAAAATCATATCTGGAAGGAATAACACCTGTTATATTGCTAAACCCACTATTTAAATTAGATAATACACTCTCTAAAGAACCGGCCATAGAACCTTCTGATATAGTCCAGTCCAGATTAATTCCCTGAGTATTCTCAATAGAGATTGTTTCTGTGGTGGATTCACCGGGGAATAATTTCACCGTAATGGACTCAGGTGACACCACTGCACCAGGAGCAGTTAAACCATTACCATCAACCAATACCTCTATAGTTTCATGTGCTGGATCATTGGTCGTTAATGTAATCGTCCCTGTAGCAGTTCCATCAATGGATGGGCTATATATAACTTTTACCACAGCTTCCTCTCCATTTGCCAGGCTTAAACTAGATGATTCAAGTGTAAACTGATCATTATCAGAGACTATACTGGTTACTTCCAGGTTGGAAAGACCTTCATTGGTTACAATAAATTCCTGCGTTTCAGGATATTCCTGGAATACATCACCAAAACTAAGCTCAGCTTCAGAAACAATAGCTTTAGGAGTACTTATAAAAGTAATAGGGATAATTACTTCAGGAGTATTTATGTCATTACTAATTACTTTTAGCTCAGTACCACTAATTCCTTTCGGAACCGCTGTAGGATCAATACGCATAGTTATATCATCAGCATTTCCACTAGCTGTATTACCACTTGTTGCTGAAAGACTAATATAACCCGGAACTCCTGCAGTTATATCAAGAAATGTATTCATTACGGCTTTCAATTGCTCCTCGCTATAAGCGGTCCCATCTTCACGCGTAAAAAGCAAATAATACAAACGATTAGATGCTGAAAGCCCGCTTAACTTATGATAATCGTCTTCTGAAGTTTCATCATATTCTTGTGTAACATCTGCATTCTTTTCAAGGATAATAAGATGATGAATAGAAGGGTCTCCTCCTTCCGATACTATTTTTACAAAGCCCTGGTATGTTACCCCATGATGTTCTATTTCCAAGATTGGTCCTGTTACAACACCATTACCATCTGCCCCAATATTGCCGTCTATGGTAAATTCACTTACACCGTTTAAATCAGCAGCTAGTACAAATAAACCATTGAAATGCCTGGTATAATAAGTTGTTCCAATCCCAAACAATCCGGTTCCATCGGCCACTACATTGTCGGAGTAATCGATGGTACCACCACTTAAATCAGTAGAAAGTTCATTCCCTCCATCGTAAATATCATTTCCACCATCACCAATGTTACCAGAACCACCATCATACCTAAACTCATAGTAACCTGGTAGTTGGTTTAAAATCAAATTAAAGTTCTCGTTTAAACTCACTAAGGTTTCATCAATACTAGCAGAAAATGTCCATTTCAAATCTGCTCCTTCTGTATTGGCAATACTAATGGTTTCATCATACACGCCTGCATCCAAATCCACAGTCAATTCATTATGTGTAACTGAAATAGATGGAGGTACTACCCCCTTACCAGATAGATCAAGCGTCACACTGCTGTTTACAGGATCATCGCTGGTAAGGGTAAGAGTAGCAGAAGCATCACCTGCTGTGCCTGGTGTAAAGTAAACTTCAAAAAATGAAGATCCGCCACCTCCTGCAATAACTGCTGATGTAGCCGACACCGTAAAAGCGGTATTATCTGAAACAACATCAGTTATGGTTAAATCTGCGGTTCCATTGTTTACAACTTCTACTTGTGTGGCAATCGATGTAGCCCCTACATATACGCTATTGAAATCGTAAGTTGTTACAGGTACTTGAATTTCAGGAGTTCCATTAATGGTGATTGTTACAGGAATAACAATTTCAGGCTGAAGTGGGTCATCTGAATAAATAATCAGCTGAGCTACGTGTGTACCTCCGAATCTATTCGCATTAAATTCAAGCGTGATTTCGGTAGAAGAAGAAGCTTCCACAGTATTACTATAATCAGATAAGGTGATCCACCCCGGAACTTCGGTTCTGGTATAAGCAAAGCCACCACCATTCCCTCCTTCGGTCCATTGGGAAAGTTCTATATCAAAATACCTGTTATCATCTGTAGTTCTCATGGAATAAGTTTCCCCTATCATGCATGAAGGACAACCACCATGTGCACTTCTCCATCCGGAGTAAGTTAGATCATCACTCAGGGCTATCTGAGTACTTTCATCTACCCATTCCGTACCTAAAGGGGAACTACCTATATAAGAGTTTTCTTGTTTAATATTAAATATTCCCTGACTTACGTCACGCGTAATCCAAACATTATCAGTAATTCTATCCTGATTGGCCGGTTCAGATGTTTCGGCATAATTCTTTTTTTCAAAAGAAACAGTAGAATTAGGAATCACCAGCTTTGCACCCCAATTAAGTGATGAAGCACCTGTATTATTAATGGTTAATGTAGCGGTGGTCGTATTTCCATAATCAAGTGTTTCGGCAAAAGATGTTTCGCTCACTTCTATTACAGGAGGATCAAACCCATTACCTGACAAGGAAACTTCTGTAGGACTTGAAGCATCATTACTGGTTATAGTAAGTGTTCCTGTATAGGTTTGCGCTAATGCCGGGGTGAAAATGACCTCAATATCTCTGGACGAGAAAGCCGGAACTGTTAAATCACTTAATGAAGAGGCAAAAGCTTCGTTATCTGAACTGATCTCGGAGATTGTCAAAGAGGCAGTACCATCATTAACAATAGTTAATACCTCCGTAGTGTTTGCTCCGATGAATGTATTATCAAAACTCAAAGAGCCAGCTACATCCAGCTCCGCACTACCTGTAACAGTAAGTTCTACTGGTATAATTAATTCAGGAGTACTCGTAGCATTACTAGCAATTACAATATTAAAAGAATAAGTTCCTGCAGCAAGATTTAGCGCATCTACTGTAAGAGTAATATCGCCAGAAGCACCAGCTGCTATCTCACCACTATTTGATGATAAACCAGCCTGTGTAAACACTTCATTTCTGATGTAGGAAAATCCACCACCAGAAGACTCTTCTGTCCATTCTGTCCACGAGGTGAACTCAATATCGAAATATCTATCTTCCTCAATAGCATGCATAGAAATAATTCTTCCGACCATTTCTGGAGGGTTCTCAGAAATAGCACTTAACCAATTTCTGTAATCATCTGAGCTAAGATTTAATGAATTTCCATATGACCATTCTGTTCCTGCCGGGGATTCATCACTCCTGAAGCTACTCTCATAAGCAAAATTAAATATTCCTTGCTCATTAGCTCTGGTAATCCACACCTGCTCTGTAATTCTATCTTGATTTTCCTCCAATGTCCAATCAGCAAAGTCCGTTTTGGTAAAAGTAACCTCCTCCCCAATTCTTATATTCTCTAAATTCCACTCCAGCGTGGCATTACCAGAATTACTTAAAGTAAAAGTTTGCTCAGCTGTATTTCCTGCCTCCACACTGAGGGAAATAGTGCCGCGCGAAGATCCAATATTAACTACCTGACTGTACATAAAATGCGTCAGTAACGTAAGTGACAATGTCAGCAGTGTTTTTAACCTGCCAACTCTCATTGGTAATAGTTCTTTCATGTTTTCTGTTTTTTCTGATGTAATTATTAAAAAAGAAAATTCTCCCACTAAGATATGGATTTAATAGATGGTTAAACGCCTAATTCGATCAATTGGGTTAATAAGAAGAGGAATAAACAAATAAAAACTATCGATAAATGTAACTTTAATAATAAAAAAAGCGATTTTCTTCACGAGTAAAATGCTTTTAACCCATTATTGTTAACAACAATAAACAAATACCCATCATTATCTCAATATATTATATCTCAACCGTTTATACTTAATATTTTATACCAAAATGATCCCATTTTCTACTCTATCAATTAAATATTTTGCATTTTAGTTATTGAATAAGGAGGATTATTAGGCTTACCCATGGCACCCTGATTTAGAAATTCTAACTACATCCTGACTTAAATTACCACGTGCAGGCACCGTGCTGTTTCAGTTAATAACTCTTCACTTAAAAGTGAATTAAGTTAAATCTATGATAGCATTGCTGATTATATGACCAAACAAGATACTTCAACCTTTTCTTTGTTCCCTCTTACTTATACACTGAGCTCAGCAGTATTGTCCACTTCATTTCATAAAGGTGCTCTACTAAAATGAATGGAGCATTTGTGCTGATGGTGAATAACCTGCCTCCTCCCACTCCAATCCCTATACCCAATGCTGAGTATTCTTAATCTATTTTATAAATAGTTAGGATTTTATAAAGTAAGAAACTATGTTCACTGTTTTGAATAGAGTAATTTGTAAATACTAGTAAGTATTGTAGCTGTTTGTTGGAGGTTAAGAAAAGTAAATAAGTATAGCTGAAAACACACTTATTTAATAGATAGGGTCAATTCAAAGCATAGCCAGGTAATTGAATTCGCATACCAAAGATAGCGTATAGAAATTGAGGTGATAAAAAATTATTTAAGTAAACATTAACCATGATATTTCTAAATAATTACACGATGGTCAGATTTTCAATGTTGTTCATTTCATTTACAGAATCTCAGTTAGAGGTGTAGGCTCATCATTTAATTAAATGTCAAAGCTTACAATGGAATCAAAAAAAGTGGATTTTATGCATAAATTGGCATTATGCTTAGTTTAGAAATATATAGACATATTAATTGGACTTTTATTACAAACAATAAAAGAATAAATAAGGTATTTATAAACATCACCTTATGTATTATCATATCCCTCTTTTCTTTATTTTCAATTAATGCACAGAATACTCCAGAGCAATTTAAACTCACTAAAGAATTTCTAGCAGGCAAATCGAAGAAAGAGTTAAGCATAATGAGGAACGAGATTTTTGCTCGATACGGCTACGCATTTTCTTCAGATTATTTAAAAGATTATTTTTCAAAAAAGCTCTGGTATAGTGCAGAATCAAAAAATGTAACTGACAAGTTAACCACTATTGACATACATAACATACAACTGATAAAAGATTTTGAAGAGACAACAAAAAGTTATGATTTAAAATACTCTGATACTACTCGCAATCTAATAAAACAAAGAATCTTCGTAGTCACCGAAGAGGATGATAAATTTATTTTTGATGCTCATCGAGAAATCTCAGTTGATACTGCATTTGACTGGATAATCAAAAGAGATCTTACTCATGGAGGAACTGAATCTACCTACAATATTTTTACCATTGAGTCCCTAAATAAACCCATTGTACGAACCCATTATGTGAAGGATGTGATTCTTTTCAATGACTTTTATATTACTACTCCTAGAGAAGTAAATAGGACGTCCTTGATAATTACTATAGCCAAAGGAAAATATAAGAGTTGGACTGATGAAGTTCAGCTTTTTTTATTTTGATCCTCGATGTTTAGGTGTTTAACTTCTTGGAAAAGTACAAAATTATAGATATTACTATTTGCAAATCTGAAGAAATTCCTATTTTGAATAGTATGGACACACTGATCCCATGACTTTTTCCGACTTAAGTTTATGCAGCCTGAAGTAGGGGTGTTTTCTCAGATTTCCGTTTGCTGAGCTTAACAGCATTGGCCATCATGACAGCGAAGAAAACATGCATCATTTCTCGTTTCTCTCCCTTAACCTTGATTTTATTCAGGCCGTAGGCCGTTTTATGGGTTCCAAAACTTCCTTCCATCACCG
>NZ_BMEC01000002.1 GCF_014636295.1 Marivirga lumbricoides
TAAGTAATCTTGCGGTTGGAAAAGCTCTTGATCTCTCATATATTGCAGTGTTAAT
Organism: Marivirga lumbricoides; assembly: GCF_014636295.1. Classification (GTDB taxonomy): domain Bacteria; phylum Bacteroidota; class Bacteroidia; order Cytophagales; family Cyclobacteriaceae; genus Marivirga; species Marivirga lumbricoides. The sequence goes on from NZ_BMEC01000002.1 coordinate 56, forward strand.
TGTGATTAGACACTACAATTTAACAAATCAAAAACCCCGAAAAAAGCTTTATCTAGCTAATTTCGGGGTTTTGTTCTATAGATTAATACAGATAACTACCTCTCTTTTAGTGGGTTTTATTTAAAAGTGATGCCCTAATTATTTAGCTAATCTTTCTGGAAATTCTCCATTTCTCTGAACGCTCTTCTTTTAGCTGCTCATCAAGCACCTGATACCGAGATGATTGGCTAATAAATTCAGGTAGGATATTTTTCATTTGTAATATCATTCCTAACTCATTTTCATTTATTAGTAAATCATAAAGCTTATTAAGCTCTTGCAAAACCTGCTTATGATTCATTCTGTGAGTTTTAGAAATCATTATTTTTTCATGGTGAGTCGGCAGAGTGGTATCTTTATTACTCAACAATTCCTCATAAAGTTTCTCTCCCTCCCGCAATCCTGAAAATTGTATCTCAATGTCGGTGCCTACCTCAAAGCCTGAAAGGCGGATCATTTTCTTAGCCAGATCCACTATCTTCATAGATTTCCCCATATCAAATACGAATATCTCTCCCCCAAAACCCATTACTCCAGCTTCTATCACCAATTGGCAAGCCTCAGGAATAGTCATGAAATAGCGCGTTACATCAGGATGAGTAACAGTTACAGGACCTCCTTTTTCAATTTGTGCTTTAAACAATGGAATAACAGACCCATTAGAGCCTAGTACATTGCCAAATCGGGTGGTAATGAATTTAGTAACATTCGCGCTATCATCCTCCTGATAATCATTTAAGGACTGAACATAGATTTCCGAGATACGCTTTGTGGCTCCCATTACGTTCGTAGGATTTACAGCCTTATCGGTAGAAACCATTACAAATTTATCTACCTGATGAGCTACTGAAAGATCCGCTAGGTTTTTAGTACCAAAAATATTACAAGCTACTGCTTCAAAAGGATTAATTTCCATCAATGGCACATGCTTATAGGCAGCTGCATGATACACTATTTGAGGCTTAAATTTCTTAAAAATACTATTTAGCCTTCTTCTATTGGTAATATCCATTACAACTGGAATGATTTCAACACCTTCAGCTTCTTTCATATTTTGAAGCTCAATATCAATAGCATACAGAAAGGATTCCGCCTGATCAAGAATAATTAACTGCTTTGGATATTCCTTGAGAATTTGTTTAGTAATTTCTGAACCAATTGATCCGGCAGCACCCGTAATAAGAACCACTTTATTCTTAATGCATTCACTTACTTTCGGATTGTTTAATTTAATTGAAGCCCGCCCCAAAAGATCTTCTATTTTCAATTCTTTAATCTGATTCATGCTTAGTTCACCATTCACCCATTTATCAGGTGAAGGCACAGTTCTAACTTTAACATGCGCTTTTAAACATAAATCTACCAGATCATTTTTTCGATCAACAGAGATATTAGCAATAGCAATTATTACTTCACTAATAGCATGTTTCTTAAGAGTTTCTTTCAAGTTGTAGCCAGCATCATAAATTGAGGTACCATTTATTACCTTCCCTACTTTCTTAAGATCATCCTCTAAAAATCCTACCACTTTTAATCGCGCATTTGGATCGTAATCGATCACTTGCTTAGTAATGATCCCATACTGTCCTGCACCGAAAATCATTACATTTTTCCTATGCCTCACCGCATCGCGGTAGTAAGAGAACAAATTTTTCACCATTACGCGGTAAAAGAAGAGCATTAAAACTGCTACCGCTAAGCTGATGATCAATACAGAAATAGGAATAACCACACTCCCATTAAAAAAGTAGTTAGTGTAACTCACAACACCACTAAGAAGTGTACCTAAAAGAGTTGTAAAGGAAATTCTTAATCCGTCTTGCAATGACGTATACCGAATAATACCTGCATAACTTTGGGTAAGAAATATAGCTAAAAGGTGACAAATGGTATATAGAATTATACCCTCTGTGAATTTAAAAGCTAAGACTTCTGTAATATTAAAATTAAACCTAAGAAGATAAGCAAAAACTATAGATGCCAGCAAAAATGAAAGATCAATTAATAGGATGATCCATCTCGGTAAAAAACTTATATTATTAATCTTCTTAATCATTATTATACAAATATACTGTATTTGTTAAATATTATATAATTTTTATTATTTTTTCAACAACACTTTCCTTTTGTCTATCTGATAAAGAAGAGCCTGATGGCAAACATAAACCTTGCTTAAAAAGCTTCTCGGAAACTCCATTCACATAAGCTTTACAATCTTTAAATACTGGTTGCAGATGCATTGGTTTCCATAAAGGTCGTGTCTCAATATTCGATTGCTCGAGCTTTTGTCTCATCGTCTCATTATCAAATGAAAATTGCTCATTCAGCAAAACACAAGTAAGCCATCTATTAGAAAAAGTCCCTTTCCCTTCTTCTAAAAATGTAAAGCCATGATGCTCCAGCTTTTCCTTATAAAAAGAATAGTTAGCTCTTCTTTTATCAATCCATTGATTAAGAACCTGCATCTGCCCTCTTCCAATACCTGCTGAAATATTGCTCATCCTATAATTATAACCAATTTCAGAATGCTGATAATAAGGTGCAGGATCCCTGGCCTGTGTGGCTAAATAACGTGCCTTCTCAATCCAGGTTTTGTTTTCTGACATTAATGCGCCACCACCTGAAGTAGTTATTATTTTATTACCATTGAAAGAAAACACACCAAAGTCACCAAAGCTACCTGCCATCTTACCATTTACAGAGGCCCCCAGCGCTTCAGCTGCATCTTCTACCAATGGTATCTCATACTTTTTACAAATAGCAGCTACTTCTTCAATTTTTCCGGGCATTCCATATAAATGAACAAATACTACTGCTTTTGGCTTTTTCCCTTTCTCTATATAATCTTTAATAGCTAGCTCTAATAATTCAGGATCCATGTTCCATGTTTCCTCTTCGCTGTCAACTAACACGGGAATAGCCCCTTGATAAGCTATTGGATTAACTGTTGCAGAAAAAGTAAAGCTTGAAGCCAGTACTATATCGTCCTTCTTTATGCCTAGTATAATAAGTGCCAGATGGATTGCGGCAGTACCTGAACTTAAGGCTGCAGCATGTGAAACCTTCGAGTAAGCTACCAGATCCTGCTCCATACCGTTTACATTGGGCCCCAATGGTGCAATCCAGTTTTCATCAAATGCCCTTTGTATAAAATTGATCTCCTGCCCGCCCATGTGAGGAGCGGATAAATAAATACGTTCTTCCATTTATATATCCCCTAATTGAGGCCTTAAAACTATTTCTTCAACCACCGTTCTGTCTGACATCTGAAAAGCTGACCATACAGCTTCAGCAACATCCTCGCTCTTCATAAACCTTTCTTCCGGCAAATCTACGCCTTCCCAACTTGCTGTAAGGGTTGCCCCTGGTAAAACAGCAGTAACCTTAATACCTTTATCTTTTAATTCTTCTCTTAAACATTTTGTAAATCCTTGCATGGCATACTTAGTAATGCTGTAAGAACCCCCACTTGCATATGCAGTGATTCCTGCAATACTACTCATCGAAAATATATGCCCCTTTTTATTCTTTATCATATTAGGTATCAAACTTCTCGTTAAATAATACGCAGAAAAGAGGTTAGTATTCATCATCAACTCAAGATTACCTTCTTCCTCATCTGTAATACTACCTGGAATAAACACACCTGTGTTATTAATTAAAACAGTAACATTATCAGTTAATTCAGATACATATTCGGAAAAAGACTGCACTTCGGATTTAAGTGAAAGGTCTGCCACCTTAAAGTACATCTCACTTTTATAGTTATCTTCAATAGTAGCTTTTAAATTGATCAAATCTTTTTCATTTCTTGCACAGGTTATTACTGCATATCCTGCCTTTGCAAAACGATGGACCAGTGCTTTACCAATGCCCTTTGTGCCACCTGTTATCACTACAAACCCCTTCATTTCAGTAAATATTTTATCTATCGATTAATTAGTATAATTTTGATTATTAATCCTGTGGCGAAACTAATGATAATTATTCAAGTTAAACAACCTTATAAATTAAGAAAGAGTTAAATCGAAAGCGCAACTCCTATTATAAAGTACATTGTGAAAATTTATTTACCAACATTTTCAATTTACCTTGCTGATTATTATAAATTCAATCAATTTTAGAACTGATTATGGCAACAGGATCGCAAAGTTAATCAAACATCTGATTCTTTTGCTTTAAATGAAATTGATATGTTTAATGAAGCACATGAAAGAATAGCTTCGTAAATTGATAAGAAACGTTTCAAAATTCGTCTTTTGGTTAGGAGGAGATTTACCACTACTCCACAAATAGGAATAAATTAAAAGAAATAAAAAAGTTACAGGTATGGCTAAAAAAAGCTTATTTGTTCAACTCAATAGTAAAATTTAGATAATAGTAAATGAAATCATTCGGATCGTATCTTATATTTTTAGGGACCATGTTTGTAAGGAGAGAAAATTTCTCTTCATACTTCAAACTAGTCATCAGTGAATGTCACAGCATCGGGTGGAACTCATTGATAATAGTAGCAATAACATCTACTTTTATGGGGGCTGTAACAACAGTACAAACAGCCTATAATTTAGTAAGCCCTTTAATCCAAAATTATGTAGTGGCCCAGGTTACCAGGGAAATGGTAATTCTCGAACTAGCTCCTACCATAACAGCTATTGTAATTGCCGGCAAGGTGGGGTCTAGCATGGCAAGTGGATTAGGCACTATGAGAATATCCGAACAAATTGACGCATTAGAGGTGATGGGAATCAACTCTATCTCCTATCTGGTATTGCCGAAAATTATAGCGGCTATGCTTATGTATCCGCTTCTTGTAATATTAGCAGGATTCCTCTCTCTTTACGGAGGTTACTTAGCAGGTACTATAACCGGCATTATCACTGAAACTGAATACGTATATGGTATCAGAGTTGGCTTTAATCCTTTCACGGTTTCTTTCGCTTTGATTAAAGCCGTGGTTTTTGCTTTCTTAATTTCTTCCATTTCAGCTTACCAAGGGTATTATACTACTGGTGGAGCATTAGAGGTAGGGGTTTCCAGTACCAGCGCAGTAACAAAAAGTGTTATTGCAGTTCTTTTAGCTGATTACTTATTAGCAGAATTATTATTAAATTAAGTATATGATTGAGGTTAAGAATATATCCAAAACTTTCAACGGAACACAGGTTTTACACAATATATCAGGGAAATTTGAAAGAGGGAAAACCAACCTGATTATAGGAAGCAGTGGTACAGGAAAAAGTGTATTACTTAAATGTATAGTAGGTTTAATTATTCCTGAAGAAGGTAAAGTACTATATGATGGAAGAAAATTTCTTGAAGCCGATAAAGAAGAAAAAGCACAAATGAGAAGAGAAATCGGCATGCTATTCCAGGGAAATGCCCTTTTTGATTCCAAAAACATAGAACAAAATGTGATGTTTCCGCTTGACCTGCTAACAGATATGAGTAAGAGTGAGAAAGCAGACAGGGTAAATAATGTGCTGGAGCGGGTAGGTTTGGAAAATGTAAATAAGAAAATGCCCTCTGAAATAAGTGGGGGTATGAAAAAGCGTGTAGGCCTTGCAAGAGCCATCGTTAATGAAATTAACTATTTATTTTGTGACGAACCGAATTCAGGTCTTGACCCCCGCTCTTCACTGTTAATTGATGAACTCATTCAGGAGATTACGCATGAATTAAATGTGACCACTATAGTTGTTACACATGACATGAATTCAGTAATGGGTATTGGCGAGTATATCATGTACCTTGCCAATGGAAGAAATGTTTGGGAAGGAAATTCTGACACGATAATTTCAGCTGATCAAGAGGATTTGCAAGACTTCATATTTGCAAGTAAGTTCATGAAGAAATTAAAGAAAACCTTGTAATATGTATTTCGCCTAAGCTATTCTTTATCAGAAAAGAGCAGAGAGTTGTACTGAACCATTGTGTATTACAGAGGTCTCTGTAGATTTTCTACCCCCATATTGTAAAACCATGTGAAGGTCACCTACTATTTTCTGACGCAGTGAAACATTCCAGATATAATTTCTCCCTGCGCGCAAGCCTTCAAACATCTCATACGCTAATGGACTATAATTATCTGCCAAATTGGATTTCACCTGCACCAGACCAATTTTGCTTTCGAAAATCCCCCCACTACTTTGTATGAATTTATTTGACATACTCAGCTGATCCACAGTCACATTTCCACCTTTCACTTCATCAGGACTATCCTTTGAATGGTTTTCATAACTTAATATAGTACGCCAATTCTTTGAGCCCTGCCAGTGTAATTGAGGGTTTATCAGCTGAGAAGAATAAGAAAAGTCACGTTCCGCAACTACTTCAGAATAAGACTTATTGTACCCACTTCTATATGTGGCCATGATATCCCAAGCACTTAAAGCATTCCAACTACCACTTACCTGATAGGCTTTGATTTGATTACCTTCAAAACCACTCATTAACAATTGTTTCCTTTCTGAATCTGTAATTCCAAAATCAAGGGAAGCTTTACCTCCCCTATTATAGAAAATATTCCATTTTAAAAACTGCTTACCGGACAACACATCCTTGGTGCCAGTATTAGACATAAAAGGTGACATTCTCTTTTCCCAACTATCATAGAGGTTCTTAGTTTCTAAATTTGCCTGAAATTGGGAAGAAAATCTACCCGCATATCTTAATAAGCCTGAAGACTTCTTCCAGCTATTTGGCGTTCTTAAGTTAAGCTGGTACCGAGCCGTATTAACATAGGCAGTCTGGTAATCATCACCCATGGTGAGGATTTTAATGAAATTGCGATCACCATATTCCGTCTGATCTTCAAAAAATTCATTGAGCTCTTGTTCACCATTCCCATTCAAATCGGACCATGAATGAGTACCCATTCTTCGTGCTACTTCTCTAAAAAAGTAATTTCTTTCAAGCACTCTGCCTGTTCCCGTTTGATAGTACAATGATTGCACAATATTTCCATTCCACAATTCAGCAGACCATTGAACAGCTCCCTGATACAAATCCTGTGCATCTGAAGACTCATGGGCTGCTTGAATATTACGTCTTAGCAAAGTTACGGTAAAACCATTATTGTATCCATAATTCAATCCAGAGGTAACCTGTGTGGTTTGTGATTTCTCCAGAAGTTGAAACTCGTGATCAAAAACCTGGTAATTTGATCGAAAATCATGGGAAATTTTAAAATTCCAGTGGGAAGAATCCTGCTTTTGAAGATAGATTTGATGTGTATTAAAATTCATAAAGCTGCTAATTATTGAATCTTGCTGAAAAGCTGAATGTTTCTCCGATTGAAATCTATAACCAGGATTTATTTTCCATCGGTTGTAGGACAAATCCATCAATGCCTTAAGCCATTGGGTATCATTTAATTCTCCTGAACTCTGCATAAAAAATAAGTCAGAATTAAGCTTCCAATTACCCATGTATTGATATTGAAAATTTTGTTGATGACCTTGACCAAAGTTTTCCTTTTCCCTCCAATAACTTTGATAGGTAAGGTGCTGGCTCTTATTGGAAATTTTCCCTCCAAATCCAACCAGATGTTCTCTTCCTGCAATATAATTTCCAGTTTGTTCTACCCCCCAGTTTCTGTTAAAATCAACTGATCGGAAAATTTGAACAGGCAAAAAAGCAGAATCAAGATATTCATAGCTTAGCTGATATTGATAAAGGAAATCCTTACCTGAAAATAGTTTGCGGGGATTACTTTTGTAAGCCAATGAAAAAGCTTTTCCAACATTTTTAGACGCTTGGGGGTTAAATCTATTGTTAGTTTTTTCAGATGAAGCAAAATCGAATGAGATTAGATCATTATTTTTTAGCTTATAGTCAGCACCTAATGCTAAAACTCTTTGCTTTCTAGGAAGAGCTACCTGCTTTAGTGGCTCATAATTACCTTGAGGAATGTCATTTATAGGTGCTACCCACTCATAAACTACTGCATTTTGCTCACTGGAAGCAATAATATAGTTCCCTTTATTATCTCCCACCAGTGAGAAATTAACCTGATAAAGAGCAGAATCTCGGTGAGATGAGTAGTAATAAACATCATATTCGTTTCCCTCTTCAATCACCTTTTTCTTACCATAGAGTATTTTTCCTTCCTGATACCCTATACTATCTACAGCCGGAATTCGGCCCACATTTGCATTTGCATCTAAGTTAGATATTGCCTGCATATCATCAAAAGAGAGGTCATAAAGAGCTCTATTCGGTTGATCGGCCTCCTGAAACACCGAAGCTCTAATAGAAAGCCTATCAAAGCTTTGTTGGTGATTAAAAGCTGTCACATTTCTTGAATATTGCTGGTCGGAGTATTCAAATTCGATTTGAATTCTACTGAATTTGTTGATGTAAATTGAAGCATTAAAAGTAATCTCAGCAGCATTATAATCAATCACATAGTCATTCTCTATCCCTCTCTGCAACAACTGACCATCCAGGTATACCCGTTCTGATCCCGCTAAAAGAAAAATAAATGGTTCATTTTGAGGACCTTTTATCCTGTATGGTCCCAGTACCCCTTCTATTGGCTGCAGTAATTGCATGCCAGCTTTACTTCTGGAAAATGAGCTAACAAGTTCTGTATTAGATATAGCTGAATCAAAAGATAGTTTAGGTGTAGAAATACCTACCCCCTGAACTTGTCTGTTATAACGCAGAAAATGAGCCTGAGGAGCCGATTGAATGATTATATCACCGCCTTGAAGTGACCAGTTTTTGTGCTTCAACTGAACATTTACCCTATCAAAATCTTGTAACCTCTGTGTATTTCCCTCTGGTTCAAAAGGCATTTGTTGATCAGTTAATCTGGCCTGCAACATCAGATCATCAGAAATTTTACCTGAAATACTCAGATCCATTACCGAATGCATAAAAACGGATTGACGCTGACCGGCAGAAACACTTCTTAAAAAAGCCCCTTCTATGTTTAAAGCGGAAAGCCCCAACACTTCTTGGGTGCTTTTGGTGTGATTATTTTTTTGTAGTTTCTCTTTAAATAAAACTGTGCTGTCATACAATGAAATTGAAAGAGGAGCTTTTACTACCGTTGATTTTTTCAACACGTAATTAAAGCAAACTTTATAAGTGCTCTGGGGTGTAGCTGCCTTAATATTGAGTAAGTGAGAAGTTTTATCATATTGAAAAGGTACTGAGTCATTGTTATCTGCCTGTACACTAATAGATGAGGGAAGGACAATTACTGAATCAGGCAAAAGTATAGCTGTCTGCTCTGTATGAAAGCAAAAATTCTGGGCTTTTGTAGAAAAAGCAACTACTGAAAGTCCAATTAAGAAAAATACTATTTTAAATGTTTTCTTTGTCAACCTACATCATACGCTTCAATTCCAAATAAAAAGTAGTACCAATACCTACCGAGCTCTCGAACCAAATTTTACCTCCGGCATGCTCCACACCTCTCTTTGCAATAGCGAGGCCAATGCCGGATCCTGTTTCCTTTGTAGTGAAGTTAGGTAAAAATACTTTCTGATGGTTTTCTTCAGGTATACCAACTCCGTTATCTGCTACTGATATTAATACTTTATCCTTAGTTATACTTACTTCTATTAATACTTCTGCCAATTCTACATCTTCTCTGCTTTGTAGTGCATTGATAATCATATTATTGAAAATTCGTTCAATAATTTTTATATCTACCCAAGCATAAACCTCTTCCTCAGGTAAATGAAGGTTAATATGGTTGTGCTGCGCATGAAAGAGAGCTACTACTTTTCTAAGAATTTCTGAAATACAAACTTTTTCATTATCCGGAATCGGCATTTTAGCAAATGATGAAAAGGAAGTAGCAATATCACTTAGATTATCTACCTGAGATAATATGGCTTTAATTTTTGCTGCAGCCTCAGGTAAAGGATTATCACTGCTCTCAAGCCTCATCTGAAGGTGTTGAAGAGAAAGCTTCATCGGTGTTAAAGGATTTTTAATTTCGTGGGCTACTTGTTGAGCCATTTCGCGCCAGGCAGATTCCTTTTCAGTTCTACTCAAAGCCAATCTACTTTTCTCCAGCTTCAGCAACATGGCATTATACTCAGAAATCAACAAGCCTATCTCATCATCTACTTTCCAGACAATAGGCTCATTGTTAGCTGCAAGGTTAACCTGAGCTAACTTTTCTTTTAATAAATTTAAAGGATTAGTAAGTATTTTCGTAGCTGCATAGGCTAAAAACATGAAAATGATAAAGGATGCAACAAAAATATTAAAAACATTAGTAAGTAAATCTGTTAGTAGCGCATCATATTCCTTATTGGATTTAAAAAAGGGGCTCGCCAGGATAGCAAGCAAATCACCGGTATCGTAAGATCTTATACCTATATAAGCAGACTTATAATTTAAAGAGCCTATTTCCTCTTCCAAAGTAATCATCTTTTTATTATCGAATTTGATGGTTGCGAAGGCCTCCGGATTCACATACTCAGAAAGTAATTTCTTCTCAAAAATCTGAGGTTGGGTAGTAACCAGAAGTTTACCATTAATACCATATATATTGATATCACTATTTACCACTTTTGTGATGGTTACCAGTTCGCTATTAAAATCTTCTTTAGAAATATAGCCTCTATTCAAGTCCATCACCAAATCTGTAACCTGCTCTGCCACACGCCTAGTTCTTTCCTCATAAGAAGTAACAATATCTTGTAAAAATGTGGAGTTAACAAAGCTGACAGTACTGGCACTCACAGAAATTAATGGGACTAAAAAAGCAAGGGAGAAATAAAGTTGAATCTTGGCTCCTAAACCTATGGAATCTGCTTTCCAGTATGCCTTTAGAAAATAGAAGATGGAAAAAATAAAGATAATAGTAAAGCAAAGGATGAAAAAGAATGAGAAGTTTGAGAAGAACCTGAATAATCCTTGATCTATAGTACTAAAAACCAACAACTCATTTTCCCCTTTTAAGGTTGATATTTTTAGCTTTTGCTCATGTTGCATGTCTTTGAAATTTTGCTCAGGAGAAGAAGCTTTAGAATCTATCACTTTGGGGAAATTTACTTTACCTACGCTGTAGGACAAAGTATCATTTTTATATAAAGCATAGTCGTAAGGAATCTCACTTACATTAGGAACAAATCTTTTATCAACCAATAGTTCAGGAAACACATTATCAGGCCTTATCTTTTTAAGAGTTAACTCTACAACTATAGTAGCTAAAACATAGTCGCTAATTTTGATTTCCAAAAAATAAATATACTTATTTCTTACCTGACTGCCTTCCGCAGTGCCTATAAGGTATAAATTGATTTCCTGTCTGTTATTAACAGTGCTTAGTTGACCTAAAGGATAGGAAGTAGCAAAAGAAGGAGAGCTTGAAGGGTATAGCGCTTGTCCACTTGCATCGTAAATAGTTATACTTTTTTCATACTTATCAAAATAGTCCTCACTTAAATAATACTTCTGTATTTTCTCTACTACTGACTTATAGGGCGTAATAGGTAATAAAAATTGTTTCCTGATGAATTGATCATTCCTGAGGTTTGCATCAATTTGTGTAAGTCTGTATTCCGCAAGTAAATCACTGTCATTCAAAATTCTATTACCAAGGCTGTTTATTTCATTTCGCTCAATCACACCCTCCATGTATTGAACAGAGTAAGAAGAAACCACAGAAATTACACTTACGAGCAAGAATAAGTAAATAAAGCTTAGAAAACTTAGTTTTAGTAAACTGTGTGCTAAATGCCAGTTATAAACTATTATGTTCAGTAAAAAAACAACAATTATTACTAAAAGAAATGGTGCATTTATCAGGAAAAAGAGGATGGAAAGCACTAGTAAGCCTCCTATCTGATCTCTCACAAAAGTATTTCTATCCGGAATATAGGAGCTATTCCATTGGTGAATAAACCTCAGGACTTCAAAAATGATAAGTCCGTAAATAATGAGTCCCGCGAAAGTTAAAAACTTAAATCCATTAAAATCAACACTGTTTGTAATATCCATTCCCCATTTGGAGTGGCGATATATTAATTCGATGAAGCCGTAAGTAAGCAACACAATTCCATAGCTAATAAACTGGAAAAAAACAGATTTTAAAATACCATAATTAAGCTGATGTTTGTAGGTAAGTAATCGAAGTTGATTTATTATGAAATAAACTGCAACTAAAAGAAAAACGGAATTGAGTAGTAATGTACCGAAAGAAGAATTAAGTGCAGAAGAGGCAAAATATTTCGGATCAAAAAGCCCCATCTCCTCCGACTGAAACGGTACATTTGCCAGCCATATTACTATCCTAACTATAAAAAGACCTGATATAAAGATAATTAATGGCAAAAAGCGTCTTGCATCTATTTTACTTTTAGCAAAAAACCACAACCATACAACCAGCAAAATAATAGAAAGTATCTCCAATATAATAATTAGCACATGAAGCCACTCCTTGTGATTTCTGAATTCATCATCCAGGTCAAGATAAAAAATAGTTTCCCCGGTTTTTAACTTTATCGGGAAGCTATCCCCAAACTCTGCTTGTCTTAAAGTAAAATTCGACTGCTTAAAAATTGCATTATTAAAAGACGACTGAATATAATCGTTATTAATGTCGTAATTCTTACGCAACGGAAGTACAAAAACCAGCATCACCTCAGTTTCAACTGACTTCCTTACTAAATAAAGAAACTGGCCAGATTTACGTGAGTGGAAATGCCAACCTTCAGTTGTAGACCTGTCGACTTGGGGAATTACTCTATCATCAGACCAATATACCAGCTGAGAACTTTTGAATATATAGAAAGGATATTCTGACTTAATTTTGTTAAGTTCCTGAAAAGAAAAATCTTTACTTTCACTTAAATAAGCCACTACAGAGGCTTCATCAGTTCTCACCTCAGCAATTTCAACCTGAAGATGTTGCTCTGTTTCCTTAACAAAATCCAGATAATTGTTTTCTAAGCTGGCATATAGCAAGCGTAAAACCACAATACATACGATTACAATAATACTGGAAGCTATTAAGCGATTTTTTTTCACACATTCAGATATTTTAACTCACACCAATATAGCAATAATCGTACTTGGGATTAAAATTGAGCAGAAATAATATAAATGTAAAAAAAAGAATTAATCAGATAGGGGAAATTAGATGAATGAAAATTTTAACCATATAAAACATATTAATTAGCAGTTCCTCTGTTTGCTGTAGAAAGAAGTTCTTTAATATTAATTTTTCCTTTACTCTTTTTGCTCTTCTTATACCAAAGAAAACCTATAATCATTATCAGAAGATAAGGCGCAGCAAATAAGTAAAGGATACCGTAATTCAAACCAGGAGCTATTCCTGCTTCACCATTATTTACGTTATTTTCTACAGTGGCTCTGCACATAGCGCATTGTGCAGATAATTGGTTTAAACCAAGAATTATAAATGCTATAGAAGTAAAAAAAAACTTTTTCATATGGATGACATCAACTTCATTTTAAACCTGAAATTACTCTTTTGAGTTCCACTTAATGAACATAATAAGGACTAATCATTAAGTAAACTATTACCCCTGTAATAGAAACATATAGCCATATTGGAAAGGTAAACTTCACTATTTTTTTATGTTTTTCAACTCTATTAGTTAGAGCAAAGTAAAAGGCAAAAAGAACAAAAGGCACTACGATTGCAGCCAATACAATGTGAGACAGTAAAATAATTACATAAACCCCTCTTTGAAACATAATCCCACCTGTCTTCTCTGCTTCTTCCAACACACCATTCCCATTTACATCACCAAAAATTGTTGAATCAGCTGCAGCATGGTAAATAACATATGAAATTAGGAATAAGCTTCCCAGCCCAAAAGCAATTGACATCATTGTTTTATGTGCAGCAATGTTTTTCCTAAGTATAAAGAAAAGGCCTAAGATTAAAACAACAGAAGTAATACTATTTAATGCAGCATTTAAATGAGGTAATACATATACCCAATCACCCGCTCCTTCCAGCTTTTGAGGAGCGAAAATCAAGACTGCTACGAGGGCTGGAACAATTATTGAAAGTGCCCATATTAACCCGGTATAAGATTTAGAGGTCTGTACTTCAGTTTTCATTTGGTCTATTACTTAACAATATTCTTATTTCTAATATCAATCTGTCTACATCTTTTGTTTCCAATCCATCATAATAACCTCGAATATCCAGGTTTTCATCTACAAGTACTAAAACTTGTTCTCTTCTGAGCTCCATTTCTGATGGATGTCTGCCCTCCCATATGGCTGTAGGCAAAGCAAAATAACAGTCAGCAAAGCTTTTGTAAAGCACTGTATCTATTTCATAAGTCTGTGCTGCTTCAGATTCTAACAGCTGTTGATCGCTTAAAACACTACCACTTAAATAAAAGGAATGAACTTTCACAGAACCTTCATCAGACAAAGTAGCTACTAGCCGGTTAAGTTCATTAATCAATTGCTGATTATCTGCTTCAGGATTTGGGAAATTCACCATATTTATATTTCCCTCTAAAATTTCTGAAAGTACTGCGCTATTACCATGCCATGTAAAGGGTTCTGAAACTTCTTCCAAACGCTTAAACTCCGCACAATGATCATTGCCATCAGCAAAGTATACAGGTAAGTCAAATTCATTATTACCGAAATACGTCAGAAAAAGGTAAAGTATAACCGGAAGGCTAAGTACAATAAGAAGAACTGCTATCTTTTTTATCTTCATTTGTGTGTAACTATTCCTGCTGAAAAACTTCTTTGATTGTGGAAGAAAACATCAATTCATTTCTTTCCACATTATGCCCAAATCGCACTACTCTCAGGTTCTAAAAGAAATACGAAGGCTTATTCGCTAAATTATATAAAAAAATCAGGCCAATTGCTCAGCCTGATCTTACAGTTTTGTATCAAGATTTTTAAGATAAATTAATACCTAAGGCTAAATATAGCACTACCTTCAACCATTAAAGCTATAACCAACCAAACTATCAGAACAATAGGGCCTATAATAGACCAAATAAGTGTCTTCTGTTCGTGCTTAAGGTGCATGAATTCTGCAACAATATAAAAAGCTTTAACAACTGTTAAACCAAGGAAAATAGCTACTAGCAATATCCCTCTTGGCATTGTAAAAGCAAAAATAAATTCTATAATGGTAACAAAGCCTAAGATGCCTGCTACTCTCCAGATCTTTTTTGTTTTCTCCTTATCCTCAGGAATTACATGTGTATGATGAGTTTCTTCGTGTGATGACATAATTCAATATTTTTAAATCAAGTAAAAAAGCGTAAATACAAATACCCAAACTAAATCAACAAAGTGCCAATATAATCCGGATTTCTCTACCATCTCGTAGTGTCCTCTTTTATCGTAAGTACCTACTACAACATTAAAGAATATGATGAAGTTAATAACCACTCCACTGAATACGTGAAACCCATGGAAACCAGTTATAAAAAAGAATAAAGAAGCAAACAATGGTGGTCCATACTGGTTCACTTTAAGATTAGCCCCAAATATGGTTTCTCCTCCTACTTGTAAACCTTCGGCAGTACCATGGATAAAGTGACTCCACTCCCAAGCCTGACAACCAAGAAATGCTAACCCCCCAATGATGGTCCACAGCATCCACTTAATTACATTTTTTCTATCCATTCTATGCCCCGCCTCAACAGCCAGCACCATAGTAACACTACTTAATATTAGGATGAATGTCATAATCCCCACAAAAACCAATGGAGCTTCAACACCATGTAAAAAAGGAACAGCTTCAAAAACTTTTTCCGGAATAGGCCAGTATTCAGTGCTAAACTGAAAATCTTCCACTGAACCGGCATATGCAGGATGTGCATACCTTATCAATCCATAAGTTATTAATAAAGCTGAGAAGCTAAAAGCATCTGATAAGAGGAAAAACCACATCATCAGCTTTCCATAACTTGCGTTCATCGGAGCAGTTCCGCCTCCCCAACGGTTTTTACCCGTTTCAATTGTTGCAGTAGTTGCCATAAAGTTTACTGTTCTATTAGATTAATGATTTAACAACAAAAATATGTATAAATATACCCAAAGTCCATCTAAAAAGTGCCAATATGTTGTACACATTTCCATTTTCACCATATTTTTAGAGTGAACATTGAATTTGAAAGCCGAAAATAACATAATAAATATAAATATTACTCCGGTGATAAGGTGAAAAGCGTGTAATCCTGAAATTACATATAAAAATGAACCTGCAGGATTTCCTACAAAGTAAACCTCAATGTTTACAAGCTCACCCCATGCGAAAAACTGACCTACTAAAAAAGCTATAGCAAGCAAAGCCGTAAATACCATAGCTACTTTTAAGGTTTTGAAATTATCCTTCTTAGCAGCAATATAAGCAATGTGCATTGTTATACTACTGGAAACTAATATAATAGTATTAATTAAAAAAATGGTTGGTAAATCATAGATTAGCCAATCACCTTCAGCCTGTCTTACAATGTATGCACTTGTCAAAGCAGCAAACATCATTACTATGCTTACAATAAAAAGCCACAATGCAAACTTAAGTG
This sequence comes from Marivirga lumbricoides, assembly GCF_014636295.1. Lineage (GTDB taxonomy): Bacteria > Bacteroidota > Bacteroidia > Cytophagales > Cyclobacteriaceae > Marivirga > Marivirga lumbricoides. The sequence goes on from NZ_BMEC01000002.1 coordinate 16,609, forward strand.
GATGCATTGACAAAGTTTTCAAGCTGGGCTTAATATCTCTTTGTTGTATATTAATTGATTTATCCATTATCAAATTTTATCTAATAAATACGCCACTTGCACTATAGGCAAATAGAGAAATGAGCCAAACATAATCTTTAAGGCTGCCTCTTTAGTACATTCCTTCATTAGATAGAAAGTCTGACTAAGAAACAGCACGCCACAAATAGTAGCAACCAAAGCTGATGTTACTCCTGTTATACCAAATAAAGTGGGCAATAAGCCTAAAGGAATAAGAAATAAAGTGTATATCATTATCTGGATAGCAGTATTTAAATCTTTTTGTCCTCCTGATGGTAATAACTTAAAACCTGCTTTCTTATAATCTTCATCTGCTACCCAGGCAATTGCCCAAAAATGGGGGAACTGCCATATAAATTGAATTCCAAAAATAATCCATGCCTCTACACTAAAGCCGTTTGTTGCAGCAACCCATCCCAACAAAGGAGGTAAAGCACCCGGAATAGCCCCCACAAAAACAGCTACAGGCCCCACCCTTTTAAGAGGGGTGTAAACAAAGCTGTATAACATGAGAGATAATAAAGATAAAGATGTAGTTAAAAAATTAGTAAATATAAGAAGTATAACAAGTCCTGTCACACCAGTAACAATAGAAAAAATAATTGCTTGATTTCTACTGATTACTCCCGTAGGTAGTGGTCTATTCTTAGTTCTATCCATCTTCTTATCATACTCCACCTCAATGATCTGATTAATAGTTATAGCAGATCCGGATACAAGAAATGCACCTAATACCAGAAAACTCAGAATCATCCAATCTAATGAGCCACCGGAAAAACCCAACACATAGCCAAAAGCTGAGGAAAAGGCTACTAAAAAGCTTAATCTTGGTTTTAATAGCGCATAAAAGCCTCTTAAATAAGTACCTAATAATTCATAAATACCCAAACTTTGTGATTCAGGATATTGCATATGCAGAAGAATTTATTTTTTCCTTTAAAAATGATATCTGTAAATAAAGATAAAACTGCCATCCGAAAATCATACTTCCTAAAACCAAGTGAATTGGTTGAGCCCAGAATGGTACACTGAAGTAAGCCATTATAACTCCTGAAAGGATTTCCAATAATACTAAAGACAACAAAATCTTTGTATGAAAAACTATCTTAAATTGTTTTGAGTTCGTTTTAAGTAAACTATAAAAGAGGTAAAAATGAAACAAAGCAATTATTATTGAAAACGACCTGTGAATATAAAAATTAAGTCCCAATCCATCAATCCAACTGTCTCTTTGCATTTCTCCTAATCGTTCTGAAACAACATCTAAAGCTTCTCTTACCTGAGTTCCGAAAACTATCTGAATAAGCATCAGAAGCATCCCTATTATTAACAGCACCTTTAGCTTTCCAGCGTTCATGACTTTATTCTCATATTTATGGGAATGGCTATGGTAATAAAGAGCCGTTAACACAGCTAAAATAACAAGAGCCAAAACCATGTGCAAAGTGATCAACCATGACAAAAGATTCGTGGAGACCACAATAGAACCAATCCATCCCTGTAATAAAACTAAAATGAGGCTAGCAACTGAAAGCCAAAAAAGCTTTCTTTTAGTTCTGAAATATTTCAATGAACCCAAAAAACAAAGTATGATAAGTAAGCCTAATGTAGCTCCTAACAACCTGTTGACATACTCTGTCCAGGTTTTATACTTATTGAATTCAGCCTCTTCTCTAATAGATTCATCTGCAAGGATAGTCTCTCCTATCTCAGCATATCCAAAGAAGTCGAGATATTTTGCAAACCGAATATTCTTTTGGTGCCTGTAATCCGCATAGAAATCTCTATAGCCTTCCGGTAACTGACTAACGTCTGTAGGTGGCACCCATGTACCAAAGCACTTAGGCCAATCAGGACATCCCATTCCTGAACCCGTACTTCTTACAATTCCTCCAGCTAAAATCAAAAGATAAACAGCCACTAAAGTAACTGTAGTAAGTTTACTGTAGTAGCTGTTTATTCCAGATTTGTTAAAATTGTTTCTTTGCATGCGCTGTATTAGCCAGCTTTTCTTGTTTTGCTAATTCCTGCTCATGATCAAGGTTAGACTCAGGAGTGCTCGAAAGAGGTACAGTCTGCGGAATATAATCATCAGCAGCACCAGGTTTACTGTAATCATATGGCCATCTGTACACTTTAGGAAGCTCACCAGGCCAGTTTCCATGTCCAGGCTCAATTGGTGTAGTCCACTCTAAGGTATTTGATCTCCATGGATTTTGAGGAGCTCGCTTACCTCTATACATGCTGTAGAAGAAGTTGAACAAGAATATGAGTTGCGCAGCAACGGTTACAAAGGCTGCAATACTTACAAACATATTTAGATCTGTATAAGAGCTAAATGCATCGAAATTAGTCCATGAATAATATCTTCTCGGGAAACCGGCAATACCAATATAATGCATTGGGAAGAAGATTAAATAAACTCCTATGAAGGTCATCCAGAAGTGGATATATCCTAACTTCTCATCCATCATTCTGCCGAACATCTTAGGGAACCAGTGGTATACACCAGCCAATAACCCAAAGATTGATAAACTACCCATTACCAGATGAAAGTGAGCTACCACGAAATAAGTATCGTGCAACTGAATATCAATTACTGAGTTACCTAAGAAAATACCCGTTAAACCTCCTGATATAAAGAAGGACACCAATCCTATTGAGAACAGGGTAGCTGGTGTAAAAATAATGTTACCTTTCCATAGAGTAGTTAAATAGTTAAATACTTTAACGGCAGATGGTACGGCAATAATTAATGTTAGGAACATGAACACTGATCCTAAAAATGGGTTCAGGCCTGATACGAACATGTGGTGTGCCCAAACAACGAACGAGAGCACAGTAATTCCAAGCATTGAACCAATCATTGCTCTATAGCCGAAAATTGGTTTTCTGGAGTTAGTAGCAATTACCTCAGAGGTAATACCCAATGCCGGAAGCAATACAATGTACACTTCAGGGTGACCTAAAAACCAAAAAAGGTGTTGATACAAAATAGGGCTACCTCCCATATTAGGTAAAGCCTCACCACCAATATAAATATCCGAAAGATAGAAAGATGTTCCGAAGCTACGATCTAATACTAAAAGTAAAGCTGCAGCAAATAAAACAGGGAATGATAACAATCCAATTACAGCGGTTAAAAAGAAAGACCAAATTGTTAAAGGAAGTCTGGTAAAAGACATTCCTTCAGTTCTTAAATTGATTACTGTTGTTATATAGTTGATACCTCCCAACAACATAGAAACAATAAAGAAAACCATCGCAACCAACCACATTGTCATCCCTAAACCGGAACCTGCAATTGCCTGAGGCAAAGCACTTAATGGTGGGTATACAACCCATCCACCGGCAGCCGGGCCAGTCTCAATGAAAATTGAAGACATCATTATGACACTGGAAAGGAAGAAAAACCAATATGACAGCATGTTCATAAAACCTGATGCCATATCTCTTGCACCAATCTGGAGTGGGATTAAGTAATTACTAAAAGTACCACTCAAACCAGCAGTTAGTACGAAGAATACCATGATAGTACCATGCATAGTAACTAAAGCAAGGTAGAATTCAGGGTCAATCTTGCCAGCCTCTGTTAACCAGCCTCCTAATAGAGGACGTAGCCACTCTAAATTAGCTTCAGGAAAACCTAATTGGATACGGAAGAGTACAGACATTAACACTCCAACTACTCCCCACACGATACCGGTAACCAAAAATTGTTTACCGATCATCTTGTGATCCATTGTAAAAATATATTTCGAGATAAAGCTTTGCTCGTGGTCGTGATGTTCATCGTGATGAACCTCGTGACTTATATTCACTTCAGTCGCTGTTGACATAACTTTATTATTTAATTTTGTTTTTCTAACTCTTTGTTACCTAATCCTGTTTTCAACATCGCTAATTCTTTTAGGTCAGCAGGTACTTTAGATAAATACTCCGGATTTCTCTGTAAGAATGATTCTTGTTCAGCATACCATTTCTGATATTCATCAGGCTCTAATACAACTAAGTTCTTGGCCATAGAAAAATGTCCTCTACCACAAATCTCTGTACAGGCAATTTCATAATTGAATTCAGGGTCATTCAATTCAGCACGCATTTCTTCAGTTGTTTTTGTAGCTGTAAAAGTGAATGAAGTTGGCATACCAGGTACTGCGTCCATTTTTAATCTGAAATGTGGAGCAAATACACTATGAAGCACATCTCTCGCTCTAATATTAAATGTTACAGGCTCACCTTTAGGGATTACCATTTCTCTGTAGGTAAAATCATCATAAGAAGCTTTGTCCGCAAAATCGATCCCAAAGGAGTTAGTTGCATCAATGATTCTGTAATCTGTATTACCTAATTTACCATCATTACCAGGATATCTTATCTCCCAGGCAAACTGGTAGCCCATAATCTCTATATTATTAGTATTCTCCGGAGCTGGAGCTGTTACATCTGTCCAAACTCTCCAGCCTGTAAATACCAGAATAGCCAATACAATGGCCGGAACAAAAGTCCAGATAACTTCTAATTTATTGTTTTCCGGATAAAATAGAGCTTTAGATTCCTTTTTGTATTGATACTTCCATGAGAAGTAAAATAAAAGTATTTGTGTCAACACAAATACAATTCCCGTTACAGCCATAGTAGTCCAGAACATGAACTCATACTGACTTCCATGCTCTGAGGCAACAGGTAAATTATAATTTTTAAATTCCTTAAATGAATACCAAAAGAATAAGAAACCCATTCCTACTAAAAAAAGCATAAACAAGGCCCCATTAATTTTATTGGAACCTGATACAATCTTATTGGAATTTCCTTTGGCAACACTGATAAGCGATGATATCCTGAAAATCAGGAATAATATCGCTAATAAAAGCACTACACCTAAAATGATAGCTAAATTAAACATATACTATTGATTAACTTTTTAATTAAAATACATGATGATGTTTTGCCTCTTCAATCATTGGATGGTTTTTAGCAACCAATGGTATTTTAGATAGGCTTCTTAGAGCCACGAATAAAAAGGCTGCACCAAAAATCAATGCCATTCCTATTTCCAAGAATCCAAAACCTCCATCCTCTTTCATTACTCCAGGGGTAATCATAAGGTAAAAATCAAACCAGTGACCTATTAAAACGATAATAGTTACGATCTTCAGGAATACGGTATGCCTTTTAGAATCCCTTGGCATGAAAACCAGAAAAGGGAAGAAAAAGTTTAATATTAAATTAACAAAAAACACCTTACTATAATGATCACTTGAAAGCCTTTCTATAAAATAAATGGTTTCTTCAGGCATGTTAGAATAATAGATCAACATGAACTGTGAAAACCAGATATAAGTCCAGAAAATAGAGAAGGCAAAAACAAATTTACCTAAATCATGAAGCACCCCGGTAGTAACAATTTTCAGGTATCCGTTTTCTTTTAAAATAACTGTTACTAATGTAATTGCAGCCAAAGCAGTAACCCACCAGCTGGCAAAAACATACCAACCAAACATTGTGGAGAACCAGTGTGTATCAATAGATAAAATCCAATCCCAAGCTGCGGTAGAAGATGTTACAGCAAAGAAAACAATGAATATTGCTGATAAAGCTCTCAATCTAAAGAAATAATCCTGACCACCTTTCAAATCTTCCTCCAAAGATTTCTTTCTTATAAAACGGAACATCAAGTACCATACAGCAAAATAAACGATCATTCTACCAATAAAGAAAGGAGTATTCAAATATCCACGTTTACCCGCAATAATTTCGTCATAAGCGTCTGTACCTTCTACATATAAATAATCATGCGTCCAGTGAAAGATATCATGACCACCTAATAAAAATATTAACAATGTTAAAGCACCTCCGATAGGAAGCCAACTACTAAAAGACATTGGTATTCTAATAAGAGAAGCTGACCAACCTGCCTGTGAAACGTATTGAATAGCAACAAAGAATACACCAAGTAAAGCCAGACCTACAAAGTACATGTTGTTAATCCAAAGGTTAGCGTAAATTCTCTTTAACCAGGAAGCATGCTCTTCACCATGTTCAGCTCCGGCATGTTCTCCTTCGCCATGCTCCGGCTCTCCAAAATGCTTTTGGTCTATATCTTCCGTAGCATGTGCATCTTCAAGGTCATCTGCCACTACCGGCAAATTATCCATCGTATCTTCAGTTTGATGGCCAGATTGCTCTGAATGTCCTGAATCACTAGCGGTAAAAAATATGCCTAATCCTAATAATACTACACCTACAATTGCAATAATAGAAATAGTCTTTTTTGCTTTTGATGTAAATTGAAATTGTTCTTCAGCCATGATATATTATCTTATAAACTGTTGCTACTTTATTGTTTTTGTAAGGTTTGCACAAATCGAACGATTTTCCATCTGTCTTCAGGTTGTACCTGAGAACCATGTGCACCCATTCTACCTTTTCCATGAGTTATTACATGGAAAATATGTCCTCCTGATACCTGTGATACTCTCCCTGCACTGTAAGAAGGAACACCTTTAAAGACTACTCCTACTTTAGCGGTTTCATCAGCAGATCCACCACCATTTGCTCCATGACAATGCTGACAATATTTGGAATACAAAACTTTTCCTTCTGCAATTACCTCGTCTGAAGCAGGAAATGGATTTTCAAGTATTCTTGAAGCCAAATCTAAACTATCCTTTGGCAGCCTGTAGGGTAACATGCCACTTCCTGAACGAGGAACTGTATTTGCAGCAGGCTCTCTCATGTTCATTTCAAAAGGATTATTAGGATTAGAGCTGTAGTACTCACCATATATATCATCATCTGAAGAAACCCATTCACCAGCATCTTTATTTGTAATCTGGATTAATGGTTCATATGAAACTGCATGGTACATATTGGGAGCATATTCTGTTCCTGTGTCATCCTTTCCGGCATCACAAGAGACCAACATAATGGCCAATACAGGAATTGAAAATATTTTATAGTTATTGAATTTTAACATTTTGCTTGATTCAATTAAAAGTTTTTTTCATTCACTTCAGAAGCACCGGATTCCATTAGCAAGGTGCTTAGTTCTTGAGTATTTTTACTGTTTTTAGCTAAATCAATAGCCATTACATGCTTATCATCAGTACTTCTGATATCGTAAGTTTTTGGCTTACCATAAGGCTTTAAATTGCTAATGATAAAGAAAGTAGCCACCATACCTAAAGCAGCCAGAAGTACAGTTACTTCGAATGCAACTGGTATAAATGAAGGAATTGCAATATGATCCTTTCCTCCTATAATCATCGGCCAGTCAATACCCATCATATAGATCATCATAAGAAAAGCTAAAGAGGTACCTATAAGTCCGAAAATAAAAGCTGCAATTGAAATTCTTGACCTTTTATATCCTAACTCTTCATCCAATCCATGAACAGGATAAGGAGTATAACACTCATCTATTTTAACATCGTTGCCACGAATCTTTTTAACAGCACTTAATAAAATGCTTTCGTCATCAAAAATTCCTACGATAAATTTTTTACCGCTTTCCATCATTATTTCTTATTTACAATTTCACCAGAACTAGTTTTCAATACAGACTTCACTTCGGCCATGTTAATTACAGGGAAAAACTTAGCAAAAGAGAAGAATAAGGTAAAGAATAAACCAAAACTAAAAAGATAGATACCCATATCGTAGATAGTTGGGCTAAACATTGCCCAGCTTGACGGTAGGTAATCCCTGTGCAAAGAAGTCACAATAATTACGAATCGCTCAAACCACATACCTATGTTTACCACTATAGACAAAGCAAAAGTTGCATATAGATTGGTTCTGATCTTTTTAAACCAGAATAGCTGAGGGGATATAACGTTACAAGTCATCATAGACCAGTAAGCCCACCAATAAGGACCAGTTGCTCTGTTAAGGAATGCATACTGCTCATACTGAACACCTGAATACCACGCCATGAATAACTCGGTAATGTAGGCCACACCCACAATAGAACCGGTGATCATGATAATGATGTTCATTAACTCAATATGATTGATAGTAATATAATCTTCAAGCTTATAAACTTTTCTGGTAACCAACATCAAGGTTAGCACCATCGCAAAACCTGAGAAGATAGCACCAGCCACAAAATAAGGAGGGAAGATAGTTGTATGCCATCCTGGAATTACTGATGTGGCAAAGTCAAAGGATACAATGGTGTGAACTGAAAGTACCAATGGCGTAGCTAAACCTGCTAATACTAAAGATACTGTTTCATAACGCTGCCATGTTTTTGCAGCACCATCCCAGCCGAAACTTAATGCGCCATAAATAGCTTTTGATATTTTATTAGTTGCTCTGTCTCTGATAGTAGCAAAATCAGGAATTAAACCAATATACCAGAAAACCAGTGAAACAGTAAAATAGGTACTGATAGCAAAGAAATCCCAAAGTAACGGAGAGTGGAAGTTAACCCATAGTGAACCCCATGTATTTGGAATTGGAACGAACCAGTAAAAACTTAACCAAGGCCTTCCTGTATGAATTAACGGGAATAACAAAGCACATATTACTGCAAATATTGTCATCGCCTCGGCAGCTCTGTTAATGGACGTTCTCCACTTCTGACGGAATAACAACAATACTGCGGAAATCAAAGTACCTGCGTGACCGATACCTACCCACCAAACGAAGTTGGTAATATCCCAGGCCCATCCTACAGTTTTATTTAATCCCCACATGCCGATACCATCCCAAAGGGTAATGGCTAAAGCATAACCTCCAACAAATAAAGCCCCAAGGGAGATGGCCATAGCCCCCATCCATTTTGGGTTAGGCTTTGCTTCCACATGCCTACAAATATCATGAGATACATCATGATAAGTCTTATTTCCTGTTACTAGTACCTCTCTTACAGGTGAAGTGACATCCATATTGCTATCGTTAATTAATTAAGCTTCGTTATTTACTTTATCTTTATTTCTGATCTTGGTCATGTACCAAACATTTGGTGCAACTCTAAGCTCTTCCAATACATGGTAAGCTCTTTCGTTATTCACCTCTTTGATTGGCTCATCATCATGATTCTTCAATTTCAGATATTGAGAAATTGAGGAATCAGGATTATTTAAGTCTCCGAAAATAATGGCATCAGAAGGACAAGCACTTGCACATGCAGTAGTAGCATCCTTATCTTCCATTTTTCTCTTTTCCTTTTTAGCTTGTAGTTTACCAGCCTGAATTCTCTGAACACACATTGAGCATTTCTCCATTACACCACGAGAACGTACTGTAACATCAGGGTTCAATACCATTTTACCCAAGGTATTATTCATTGAAGTATTCTTGTCAAACTTGCTATTGTCATGGTATTTAAACCAGTTGAAACGTCTTACTTTATAAGGGCAGTTATTTGCACAATACCTTGTACCAACACATCTGTTGTAAGTCATTTGGTTTAAACCTTCTGAACTATGCGTAGTAGCTGCAACAGGACAAACTGTCTCGCAAGGAGCATTATTACAATGCTGACACATCATTGGCTGGAATACCACTTCAGGATTCTCTGCAGCTTTTTCCAAACCTTCATGATCACTTACATCAGCATTAGAGCTATAGTATCTGTCAATACGCATCCACTGCATATCTCTTCTCATAGCTACTTCAGCCTTCCCTACTACCGGAATATTGTTTTCTGACTGGCAGGCTACTGTACATGCTGCACAACCTGTACATGAATTAAGGTCTATTGCAAGCCCCCAGTGATGGTTATTGTATTTATGACCATTCCAAAGTGTTAATTTAGAAGGTGATACTTTACCTTTACTTGTTGCAATCTGAGGCTGAAAGTCTCTATGCCAACCTTTCTTCTTATAATCAGAAAGTAATGCTTCCTGAATTACAGTCTCACGCCCCATAAAGGTTTGGTGAGTTTGTGTTTGAGCTAATTGATACTCAGCTCCTTTTCCATCTATTGAAACACCTTTTGTTAAAGAATAAGATTTAACTCCATTCACAGTAGCAACAAAAGGATAAGCATCAACACCTATATCATTTCCTACTTTACCTGCTTTTTTTCTACCGTAACCTAAAGCTATACCAATAGTGCCTTCGGCCTGTCCTGGTTGAACTAATGCAGGAATTTCAATAGTCTGTCCGTTAATGGTAACAGTAATTACTGAAGTCTTACCTTCAAACATTTTAATTCCCAATTCATTCGCCATTTTTTGCGAAATGGAAGCATAGTTCTCCCATGTTGCTTTAGAAATAGGATCCGGTAATTCCTGCAACCATGGATTATTAGAATGGAAACCTGTTCCTATTGAAACTTTAGTATAAAGTGACAATTCCATTCCATTATTGGTGGCAGTATAATTTTTATTGATTCTGGAAGCACTACTTGCTAAATCAGCTGTATTCATGCTTATTTCAGAGGCTTCACCAGAAACTGATAAAACGCCATTATATAAAGTTCTGTCCCAGAAAATATCAAATGTAGGTTCCTGAGAAGCAAAGTAACTGCTTTCCCAGTTGCTTCTTAGAAAATCATAATATGCTACCTGACTTCCGCTCCATTTAAGGAAACTATCCTGGGCCTGTCTGGTTTTAAACAAAGGAGAGATTGTAGGTTGTACTAAGCTAAGCTCACCTTGTTTAGGCTCTGCATCGTTCCATGACTCAAGGAAATGGTGATCAGGAGCCACATATTTCACTAAGCTTGTAGTCTCATCATTTCTATCGGATGTGGAAACGGTAAGAGCAATTTTAGTTAGTGCTTTTTCTAATTCAACACCCATACCGGAATCATAAACCGGATTAGAATTGTAGAAGATAACAGCATCAATATTTCCAGCATTTGCTTCTTTTATGAAGTTGCTGAACTGCTCATCGTTGCCTTTCTTAAAATAAGCTACTTTGTTTAGGTTAATGGTAGTACCATAATTTCCTAGCATGTTATTGATTCCATTAACCAGAATCTGAACATCCGCATCATTAGAACCAGAAACTACCAAGGATTTTCCTCTTGTAGCTACTAAATCCTTAGCTGCTTTAGCCATATGGTTAAATTCAAACTTAGTGGTGCTAATACCTGAATTACCGGTTAATTTGGCAACTTCATTATAAAGAGCAGCTACAGCTAAACCTTCCTGAGAAGGTTTTATTGGAGTTCTATAGTCAGCGTTTGCACCTGATAGAGATAAGTTTGTTTCAAATTGATAATGCCGAGACATTGTTTTGTCTTCGCTGGAAACCTTTCTTGTTCTACTATATTGTTTGGTAAATTCTATTGGCGATAGCCATGTTCCGAGAAAATCTGCACCAAAGCTTACTATTACGTTCGCGCGGCTGAAGTCATAGGAAGGAATGCCACTAACTCCAAATGAAGATTCATTTGCTTTAATAATCCCGTAAGCAGATACAGCATCGTACATCACGTGCTCCGTATTACCAAATTTTTCAGCAAATTGATTAATTACTTTTAAAGTAGAGGGGCTGTTTTCAGTATTAGAAATAATTCTTATCTGCCCGCCACTAGCACTAATATTATTAAGTTGGTTGATGATATCTTTATCAATATCTTCCCAGTTTGCTGCTTTACCACCTTTCAAAGGACCGACTAATCTTTCCTGATCATAAAGAGATAAAACCGAAGCTTCAACCTGAGCGCTTACACCACCCTGAGTAATAGGAGATTGCTTATTACCTTCTATTTTGATAGGTCTACCCTCTCGTGTTTTTACCACAATACTGGCATAATCCCCACCAGTTGAATAAGTAGAAGCATAATAATTAGCTATGCCCGGATCAACATCTACAGGTTTATTAAGGTAAGGAATGGCTTTTCTTACTGGTGCTTCACAAGCTGCTAAAGAAGCTGCTGCGATACCAAAGCCCATCATTTTTAAGAAATCCCTTCTTGAAGTGCCACCATTATCATTTTCCTTGTTGGAATTTACTGGTAGATACTCCGGAAATTCTTTGTCTGCATTTTTAACAAATGAAGGATCATTTGTTAATTGCTCTGTTCCTTTCCAATATGTTTTTTGATGATTACTCATATCTATGATTAATGAAATCGATTTTAACTTTCTAAATTAATAATGACACTTAGCACACTCCAGACCACCTATATCCACAACTTTTAATTCACCACCGTCATGCGCTTTTACTAAGTCATTATAGTAGTCGTTTCCTTTGGAATTCACATTGGTTTCTCTGTGGCAGTTAATACACCAACCCATCGTTAAAGTACTCCACTGCTTCACAACTGCCATCTCCTCGATAGGACCATGACAGGTTTGACACTCAATACCTCCTACATTAACGTGTTGCGAGTGGTTAAAATAAGCTAAATCAGGAAGGTTATGTATTCTTACCCATTCAATAGGCTGCACATTATCTCCATATTCAGCAGTTTCAGGGTTATAATCAATCGCTTTATAAATTTTTGCGATTTCTTTAGATTCTGTTTTAATGGCTGTATGACAATTCATACAAATATTAGCTGATGGAATGTTAGCACTTTTACTGATCATTACCCCTGTATGGCAATATTGACACTCAATTTCGTACTGACCTGCATGAAGCTCATGTGAAAATGCAATAGGTTGTGTAGGTTGGTAGCCTTGTTGTACGCCTACTGTATAAAGACCATCAATTACAGTTTTAACTACTACGATGGTGAAAATAGTTATTACGAAAAATAAAAATCCGTTGCTTTTTACAAGCTTGCCTACATCTAGTTTTTGATTAACATACTCTTTATCCTCAGCTTCAATTCCTTCTTTTTGGTTGATGAATTTCTTAAGAACTGTAATGATTAGGATCAAAACAACCAAAATAAGAACAAGAACTATAACAAAACCTACAATTATAAGTGTTAAATACTCTGAAGGAATTCCTATTCCACCCGCTGCTCCGGCAGCCGATTGTGTTCCATCTGCTGCAGTTGCAGCTGGTTCAGATGAAGGAGGATTGGCAGATTCTTGCTTTACATACGCCAAAATGCTTACTATTTCATCCTCAGAAAAATAATCGAAGCTTGGCATTACTGTTTTGCTGTATTCATTATATAGATTTACAGCATATTCATCACCGCTTTGAATAACCTTTTGAGAATTCGAGATGAAATTGATTAACCACGGCAACTCTCTTCTTTGGTGCACGTTAATCAGTGCTGGTCCTACAACTTTCTCATGAACTGCGTGGCAAACAGTACAATTATTATTGAATAACGTTTTACCATTTGCTATAACTGCTTCGTCAGTTGGAATTTCTGCATCTTGAGCAAATGCCGCAGTAGTGTTGCTCAAGGATAAAATACCCACTAAAAATAAAGCAATAAAAGATAAGCGAGTGATATACTTTTTTAAAGACATATTTATTTGTTCATTTAGCATTTAAGAATACTAATTATTAAGACAGCGCAAATCTACCACCCGTAGATTTTATTTCAAATACATTTTAAATACTATTTTCTCGTTTTATTACCTGACTTCTGCAATTGTGAGCTAATTTTCTGTTTTATAGCACTTTATTGCTTATAAGCCATAAGATTAAATAATTAATTTAGAAAGATTATAAATAAATATTTCCAAAATCATTAATGGAATCTTAATAAAATCCTGCTTTACTCTTGTAAAATAGCAAAACAGACTCTTTTAATAATAAATTAGTTTAATCAGAGCCTTTACTAACTCATATTTTTATGATGTTATAAGTAAAAAAGATAATTATCTGATTTTTAGCAAACTACAATATTGTATTGTTTTTCACAACCTTTTATTACATTTATAGTAGTTCAATAATTTAGAAATAAATACTATGGCAAAAAGGGAGTATCTATTCTGAAATTAGATAGGAAATTAATAGCTAATTAAATTGAAATACTATTAAAAGTTAAAAATGCTATTAATTCGTAAACTTCCTTAAAACGATGATCATTAGAATCATTACCACCAGTACAAGAATCATTACAATAATAAAAAAACACTGAAAATAAAACCAGGAAAGGAAGAAGACAATACATCATTATTGGCGGAGGTAGTCATGAGAGTGTTGCCTACTTGTGGAGTATTATTTGTTCTCCGCAGACTTAATTTCTGATTCTGTTTTTAATATAAGCTAGTATACTTTTAATTTCATCTTCAGAGAAGAAATCAAAGCTCGTCATCACTGTTTTCCCATATTGATTAAACAGATTAACAATCTATTGATCTCCACTTCGAAATTATTGCATGAGAATCACAAATAAAATTGACTAACTAAGGAATAGCCCTCCTATCTGTTACATTTACCAACGCAGGTCCAATCACTTGTTCACGAATTGCATGGCAGATGGTACAGTTGTTTCAGAAAACTTCCTCACCTTGGGAAATCTTTTCTTCACTGTCAGGTAGTTGTTCTGATAACTGAGCATACTAAAGTGGAAAAGAAAATAACTAGTAGAAGTGAAAGTAGAGGGAATTTCCTTATAAGACTGAAGGTAAACGCCATGATAGTCAATCAATTAAGTTCTATAATTACATAACCTCTCACACACTGTCCGTCTTTAGCAGGTTCTATAAAGAAGTATAAATAACTTAATCTTCAGGTTAAAAAAAAACTGCTCCATTTTTTGGTAGAAGCAGTTTTTGAATTTCCTTAAAACAGCGCCAATTTAATCAATAAAGCTCGGGAAAGGTTACAGGATTGAATTCATGCATCATATCATATACACGTTCAAAAATCTCTTCGATGTTCGGTTTGGAAAAATAGTCACCATCAGAGCCATATGCTGGCCTATGGGCTTTGGCCGAGATGGTTATCGGTGTTGTATCCAAATATCTGAATGCCTCTTGTTTTTCCACTACCTGCTGAAGCATGAAAGCAGAAGCTCCTCCGGGTACATCTTCATCAGCAAAAACCACTCTGTTAGTTTTCTTGACAGATTCAACAATTTGATGCCCCAAATCGAATGGCAGTAATGTTTGCACATCAATAATTTCACATGAAATACCATGTTCTTCTAACTGTTCAGCTGCATCCATCACAACCCTGCACATTGAACCATAAGTAACTATAGTCACATCGTTACCTTCTCTGATAGTTTCCGGCTGACCTAAAGGAACCGTAAATTCACCAATGTTTTTAGGCATAGACTCTTTCAGCCTGTAGCCATTAAGACACTCTATAATAATTGCAGGATCATCAGACTTAAGCATTGTGTTATAAAAACCAGCTGCCTGCGTCATATTTCTCGGTACCAATATGTGAATTCCTCTGATGCTGTTGAGGATCATTCCCATAGGAGAACCCGAATGCCAAACACCTTCCAATCTATGGCCTCTGGTTCTGATGATCAGTGGTGCTTTTTGTCCTCCTTTAGTTCTGTATTGTAAGCTTGCCAGGTCATCAGATAAAATTTGAATCCCATAAAGCAGATAGTCCAGGTACTGAATTTCAGCAATCGGCCGCAGACCACGCAGTGCTGCTCCTATCCCCTGCCCTAAAATGGTACATTCTCTAATACCGGTATCCATTACCCTGTTTTCACCAAATTTTTCCTGAAGCCCTGCAAAAGCCTGGTTTACATCTCCTATTTTACCAACATCCTCTCCAAAAGCAAAAACCAGAGGATCGCGATTCAAAGCAGCTTCAAAGCAAGCTTGTAAAACCTCTCTGCCATCAACCTTTTTTGCATCAGCATCATACTCAACAGGAATTGCTTCTACGGAGATTGCCGCATTTTCAGATTGACTATATAAATGTGAGCTAAAACGGTCAGTATTTTCCTCCAAAACAGCTTTTAGCCAATTCGCCAGCTTTTTCTTTGCATCAGATTGGCTATCTTTCACTAACCTCAACGCTTTTTTTACTGCCTTGATAGCATCGAGCCTCAACGGATTCATTACGGCTTTAAGATCCTGAATAATTTGATCAATTGTTTCTCCGTTATCAGATTGCTCTTTTAAACCTGTCAGTAGATGTAAAGCTTCCTTTTGCTCTGATTTTATATCACCAATAAATGCTTTCCAGGCAGCTTCTTTGGCCTCTTTAGCTGTCTTTTTTGCGGCTTCTTCTATTTCTTCTATTTCTGTTTCAGTGGCGTGTTTATTCTCAATGATATACTCTCTGAATTTCACCAGGCAGTCATGTGCAGCCTCCCACTCCAACCTTTCTTTTGATTTGTAGCGTTCATGAGACCCACTGGTTGAATGGCCTTGAGGTTGTGTGAGTTCAGTTACATGCACTAAAGTAGGGACATGCTCCTCCCTCGAAATTTGAGCAGCCTTCTGATAAGTATCTATGAGCGCTTCATAGTCCCAACCATTTACCACTAAAATTTCATAACCATTTTTATCTTTAGTTCTTTGAAAACCTGCCAAAGCCTCTGATATACTTGCTTTAGTAGTATGAAATTCCTGAGGAACTGAAATCCCGTAGTGATCATCCCAAACGGAAATTAACATTGGAACCTGTAATACCCCCCCGGCATTAATTGTTTCGTAGAACATGCCCTCGCTTGTAGAAGCATTTCCTATAGTTCCAAAAGCCACTTCGTTTCCATTGATAGAGTATTTCTCAAACTCTTCCTGCTGCAGTTCTTTATTCTCGCGGAACAATTTAGAAGCAAATGCTAAACCAAGAAGTCTTGGCATTTGAGCTGCTGTAGGGGATATATCAGAAGAACTGTTTTTGGATTTTGTAAGATCTGTATACTGACCTGCCTCATCCAGCATTCTGGTGGCAAAGTGCCCGTTCATGAGCCTTCCCGCTGATGCAGGTTCTGCATTAACATCGGTGTGGGCATACAACTGGGCAAAATATTCCTGAATACTTAGCTGGCCTATGGCAAACATAAAAGTTTGATCGCGGTAATATCCTGATCTGAAATCTCCATTTTTGAAGGCCCTTGCCATAGCAAGCTGTGCCAGTTCTTTTCCGTCACCGAAAATACCAAACTTAGCTTTTCCCATAAATACTTCTTTTCTTCCCATTAAGCTGGCTTGTCTGCTTTCGCAGGCTAGCTGGTAGTCTTTAAGAATTTCTGCAGTATTTAATTGGTAAGTATTATTTTTTGATTTATTCGATTTTGCCATCTGAAAAGCCTTTTATTGAAAAAATACAATATCCCTATTAAACAAGGTGTACAAAAATAACCAAAATGGCGGGGGTTTCAAACCCCTGCATTCAAACCAGAATATTTTGGAATTTTTGGAAATGGGTAAAAACAAAAAATACCGATTCATCATTTTGCTAATATATTGTTTCGCCAAATATTTAATCAGCACAAAAGCACAAAATAAAATATTAAATTGATTAGAAAAATCTCATTTTCAGAGAGTTAAAAAATTACAGCTTATACTGATTTAATTCTCTTTACTTATTTATATTTGCCGCAATTAAAAAATTTTTAAATCGTACAGTTATGATCATTGGCGTACCTAAGGAAATAAAGAATAATGAAAACCGTGTAGCACTTACACCTGCAGGCACACAAGAATTTGTAAAAAATGGACATACCGTTTATGTTCAAAGTACAGCTGGAGAAGGTAGTGGCTTTTTGGATGAAGAATATATTGCATCCGGGGCTCAAATTTTACCTGATATAGAAAGCACGTATGCCAAAGCTGAAATGATAATGAAGGTGAAAGAGCCTATTGAACCTGAGTATAATTTGATAAGGGAAAACCAGCTATTATTCACTTATTTTCACTTTGCTTCTTATGAACCTTTAACGCATGCAATGATCAAAAACAAATCAATTTGCCTTGCATATGAAACGGTTGAACGACCTGACAGAAGTTTACCTTTGCTGGTTCCTATGTCAGAAGTAGCTGGAAGAATGTCAATTCAGGAAGGTGCTAAGTATTTGGAAAAACCATTGAAAGGAAGAGGTATATTACTAGGTGGTGTACCAGGAGTAAGACCAGCTAAAGTATTAATACTAGGTGCGGGAGTGGTTGGTACCAATGCTGCTAAAATGGCTGCAGGAATGGGTGCTGACGTAACTATTATGGATGTGAACCTTCAGAGGTTACGTTATTTGGATGATGTAATGCCTGCTAATGTCAATACTTTTATGTCGAACGAATACAATATTCGTGAGATGATTAAAGTATGTGACCTGATTGTTGGAGCGGTATTAATACCTGGCGCTAAGGCTCCTCACTTAATTACCAGAGATATGTTGAAAGAAATGAGACCGGGAACGGTTTTAGTTGATGTAGCAGTTGATCAGGGTGGATGTATTGAAACATGTAAACCAACTACTCACCAGGACCCTACTTATATTATTGATGATGTTGTTCACTATTGCGTTGCTAACATGCCTGGGGCAGTACCTTACACTTCTACATTGGCATTAACCAATGCTACTTTACCTTATGCTATGCAGTTAGCTAACAAAGGTTGGGTAAAAGCATGTCAGGATAATCGTGATTTAGCACTTGGCTTAAATATTATAAAAGGTGACGTTGTGTATGATGCTGTTGCAGATGCTTTCGGCTTACCTCACGTTCCTTTTGAAAAGTACTTAGGAGAAAACTAAGAATCCATACTGATATTTTATGATAAAAGAGTCGGGAAAATCCGACTCTTTTTTTTTTATCGTAATTGTAAATTGATCAGGTTATAGCAAGCATTCCAAGATGCCTCTGCGATATTTTTTATCTATATTTGAAAATCAACAATTAAAAACTAACAGTTATGTTCAAAGATTTAGATCCGGAACTTCTGGATAAAATTCAATTGTATGCTATAGAATTTGGAATAGCACTCATTAAAGTAGTACTTATTCTTATTATAGGTAGGCTTGTGATCCGCTACCTGATGAAAGCTGTTCACAAAGTTTTTGTAAAATCTAAGATAGAACCTTCACTGGAGCATTTTCTCAATAATTTTATAAGGTTTGTTTTATACATTTCTCTTATACTGATCATTGCCCAAACCCTTGATATAAAAATAGCTGCATTACTAGGGGTGCTAGGTGCTGCCGGTTTAGCTATTGGTTTGGCGCTGCAAGGAAGTTTATCAAATTTCGCTGGTGGTATATTGATATTAACCTTTAAGCCTTTCAAAGTTGATTCTATTATAAATGCTCAAGGCTTTGTAGGAGTGGTCGAGAAAATAGATATTTTACACACACACGTGAGGACGTTTGACAATCAATTAGTCATTATGCCTAATGGCTCATTGGCAAACTCCAACATAACTAACATGAATGCCAAGGAAACCAGAAGAGTGGATATGGCTGTGGGAGTAGCCTATGGAAGTGATATAGCAAAGGTGAGACAGGTAATTTTAGATACTTTGAAGAAAGATGAACGTATTAAAGAA
Source organism: Marivirga lumbricoides (assembly GCF_014636295.1). Classification (GTDB taxonomy): domain Bacteria; phylum Bacteroidota; class Bacteroidia; order Cytophagales; family Cyclobacteriaceae; genus Marivirga; species Marivirga lumbricoides. Next base: position 35,950 of record NZ_BMEC01000002.1, read on the forward strand.
GACCCTGCACCTGTAGTTAGATTCTCAAATTTTGGAGACAGCTCACTTGATTTAAGTGTAAGATGCTGGAGCAATACTGATGATTTATGGCCAGTGTATTGGGAAAACATGGAAGCACTTAATAATGCGTTTAATGCCAATGACATTGAGGTACCATTTCCTCAAAGAGATATTCATATGAGAACAAACTAAATCCAATAAATAAAATTTCAAAAGCTCTGAACTTACTTCAGGGCTTTTTTTTACCCCTATTCAAAAGTTGTTTATCAAAATTTATAACCTATCAGGATCCCTAACCTGAGATTAAACCTGGTTCCTGAGGACATATTATTCGCCTTTCCGTTAGTAAAAAAGAATTTATCGGGTTCAGGATCCTTAGGTACATCTGAAACATCAAAAATATGCCGTACCCCTAAACCGCCAGTAAGCGTAATTACAAGAGGATCAAAATCAAACTCTTTACCTAATTTCAGATAGAGAGAGGGTAAGAACCTATTGATCTCGCTGTCAAAATACCTGTAGTATTCACAATCCCCGAATTCATTTCTACATTCATACCCCACAATTCGCTCAGAGTTAAAATTAACATAGTAGAAAGCAGACTCAATCTCAAAGAAGGTTCAGGAATTAGAAGGGTACTGGCTTCCCTCTTCTATGTAAAAACGATATTGGAGGAACAATTTAAGCCCATTTACATTCTTAAACCAGTTACTCTCATTTTCTTCATAGAAGCTGTTGATATCATAAATATAGCCCAAATGAAAACCTAATCCTCTATTATTAATACTTTTAAGCATCCCTACATCCACAGAATTATATCTTTCAAAAAAACTGGAGATTGAGAACTGTGCAAGATAATAACTGTCATCACTGTCATCAACTTCATCATCCTGGCCAAAAGCAATTTTATGAAGTAGTAAAGCAGAGATGAGCAAAATAAAAAACTTACTCTTCATTGGCTTGCAAACTTAGGATTTTACTTAATTGCTTCATTTCATAAGGGTTGGAGAAGTCGTACTGAAAAATACCTTTTTTGCCTGTAATAATCAGTTCTTTCCTGCCATAATTGGCAATAACATCGTAGCTGGGAATACTATCGTAATAGGCAATTTCTACAGGATTGTTTTTTTGCTTAATATTAAAAACCTTAAAACCATAATCTCCTTCACAAACAAATAAAAGCGTATCACTTACTGCTAGCCCATGAGGATTTTGCATTCCAAGGGTATTTAATAAACGTGGATTCCGCAGATCACTTACATCTATCACTTCCATTCTGTCAAAACCCGACTGACAAGAGGTACCGCTTCTCAGTGTAACATAAGCGTAATTCCCGGACACAACAACAGGGTCGCAGGCATAAGAATGCTCAAAATTAGAAAGGAATACAGGAACCGGGCTATTTTCAACAGAGTAAATAAACATACCCCATTGTGTACCGATAAAAAGATAATTCTCATAAGGAAATATAGTCTCCACACCAGAGCCTATTTCTGTTGTACCTACCAATTCAGGATTATCAGGATTGCTGATATCAAAGGTCTTGAGGGAAACATCATCAACAATATATAAATACCCTTTCAAAAAAGTGAATCGGGCCAATGAGCCACCTTTCCCCTCACCTGAACCAATATCATTTTCCGATTCGCAGCTGAAGAAAAAAAGTATTGCCAGCATAGCCAACAGCAGCAGGGTAAGTACCCTTAAACTTTTCATAGAATTCATTTTTAATGTCATTTAAAAGGGCTTTTAACGATAACACTCAGGCTTTTTCAAAATAGCGGCTTCCCAACCAACTACAATTCCTTTGGAAGGATCAGGACATTCAAAATAAGTACCCTCTACCATAGGATACTGAGCAGCAAAAGGAAAAACACCTTTTACTCTGGACATTAATTTTACATTTTCAGGATTACTAATGTCTATTGCCAGTAAGTCTTTCCCCTGGTCTGCATAGAGTATATTATTTCTGATAGCCACGTCATTACTTCCTGCAATTTGAATGAAACCTATGTTTCGAGGATTCTCAGGATCAGTGTTATTAAAAACATGAACTCCTCTTAATTGATCTACTACTAAAAGATACTCGTTGATGACATAAATCTTTCCGGGGCTTTCAATTTGCTGCGCATTAAGATTTTTTACTTCTACTTCACTTTCAGTTGCATAAATGGGCCTCATACCTTCAATTTCTTCCACATCAAAATCAGGAACCGGTTCCCAAAATTCGCAAGAAATTAAAGGAAGCAATAGCAGCAAAAGCAGGGCTGGCTTAAACTTTAAAGAGGGCATAGTTTGTTTCATATATTGGGCAGTTCATATAAATGGTTCAAGATGAATAAATTATTGCACTTAAGACACATATAATTACTTTCAGGTTGTAAAGTTTTTTCTGATTTCCTAAAATAAAACCAGAATCTACTAAACTGTGAAAAACCAATGCATTAAAAATAATTATATTAGCAAAATATTTACCAACTCCTCGCTTAGTTTTGTAATTAATGGGACTCCGTAAACTTCTGCTAAATATTTTACTCCTTTTACTATTGCAATATACTGTACTGCAAAAGGTATTTGCCAGGCAGCAGGAGTCAGCTGAAAACACACAGGAAGTAGACAATTTAAACCAGCTATTTAAATCAACCAGAACACAAGCACCTATTGAAGCATTTGAATATGCTAAAAAAGCTTTATCACTCTCAAAAAAGTTGAAATATACTGAAGGAGAAGCCACAGCATTAAATAACCTGGGAGTATATCATAAACAAAAAGGTGATTATGATACTTCACTTCAATATTATAAAAATGCACTCAACTTGTATGACTCCCTCGATAACAAATATGGATCAGCCAAAGCACTCAGCAATATTGGAAATATCTATTCAATGAATAGAGACTTTGAAAATGCACTCGATTATTATCTTAAGGCACAAGAAATATTTAAAGTTTTAAACGACACAGCCCATCTTACACGACTCATTAATAATATTGGAAATGTTTACCTTGACATAGGGCAGGAAAAGGAAGCTTTTACATATTACAAGAAGGTATTAAGTATATTTAACAACAGCCAAGAGCCGCAAGAGTTATTTGATCCTTACAGCAATATTGGTAAAATATACTTCAACAATGAGTTATATGATAGTGCACTTTTTTACTTTAATAAATCATTAGCATATGAAATTGGCACTGGAAACAAGTTTGGAATAGCAGGAACGCTTGTAAGAATTTCGCGCGTTCAGAATGCTCAAGGTAATTATGGTGCAGCCTTAAATTCAGGGGAAGAAGCAGTAACAATTGCCAGTTCTGTAGATTCTCAACCTATTTTAATGGATGCTTATAGTACATTGGCTGAAGTATACCTTCATCTCAACGATATAAGAAGTTCTTATTTGTACATGAACCAGTATCACTCTATAAAAGATAGCCTCTTTAATGAGAAGACCAGAAAATCTATAGCAGAGCTTGAAAAAAGCATCGATTTAGAGCAGAAAGAAAAGGAGATTGCTCTACTTAAAAAAGAAGCTGAAATCAACCAACTTCAATATCAAAACAGCCAGTTGTTAAATTTTGGTACTGCTATTCTCTCTATTCTGCTGTTACTATTAGCCATTGTGGTTTATTTAAAATTTAGAGAAAGCAAAAAGGCTAAAGCTCTATTGGAGCAACAACATGAACAGATTTTACTAAGTAAAAGGGCAATAGAACTTCAGAAAATTAAATTAGAAAGTTGGAATCAGAACATAACCGACTCTATTGAATATGCTAAAAATATTCAGGAAGGGATCATGAACCATCATAATTTTGAAAGCAACCTTTCGGATTCCTTTATATTTTACAAACCAAAAGATATTGTAAGCGGGGATTTTTATTGGTACAGTCAATTAAATAATATTGACATGCTGGTGTTAGTGGATTGCACAGGCCATGGCGTGGCTGGTGCTTTTATGACGGTTATCGCAAATGCAGTATTGAACCAGATAGTTAATGAACAAAAAATGACGGATCCGGCCACTATTCTGAAAATGATGGATTGTAAGGTAATGGAGACTTTGAAGCAAAAGGAAATTTCCATGAGAAACCATAGCATGGATATGTCCATCTGCAAAATTGACAAAAAAGAAGGTGTTTTAACCTACGCAGGTGCTAAAAGGCCTTTATACATTATTTCCGAGGGTGAAATAGAAGTAATTAAAGGAAATAAATATACCATTGGTGAATATTATGAATCTCCACATAAAGAATTCACTAACAAAGAAATAAGTATTCACCCAAAACTAAAAATTTACTTAAGTTCCGATGGATTTGCGGATCAATTTGGCCATTCTGTTGAGAAAAAATATATGACCTCACGCTTTAAAAATCTATTGAAAGCAATTTCAGAGAAAAACATGAAGCAACAAGGAATTAGCTTAGGGCTGGAAATGCAAAGATGGCAGGGGGAAATGGAGCAAACTGATGACATGCTAGTGATTGGCGTAAGCTTTGAGAAATTTGAAGAAAACTTTTAACTATCAGTAAAACTCCCAATTAAACTATGACTATTTCTTCTTCTAGCGAAACCTTAAATTAAATCTAAAATAATGACTCTTTAACTATTTTTGATCTGGCAATAGCCAATCCTTGACCTACATTGCTAGAGCTTACCAGTTGTACGGGTTGCCCACCATAAATAGAGCCTTTATATATACCTCCATCATTTAATTGATTGTGCCAGTATAAGTCATCTCCGTCCACCAAAACATTGTAAGCATTGCTTACATTGTCTTCACCATCATATACAATTTCAAGCTTTTTTCTTCCATCGGGACTGCCTTTTAATATCCTGTCGGAAAATGCTGCTCCGGGCAAAGCATTATCAGTGATAAACAGTTCATCAGTTACCTCACTTATAGCCACGCCAAAAGGCCTTAAAAATCCGCTCCCACCAGCATAAAGCAATTCAGGATTCCCTCTGTCGGAAAGGTTTACACGCCAAATCTCGTTATCAAGGAACTCTACCCAATAAAGATACCCCGCTGATAAGGCAATGCCCCATGGGCCGGAAAGCCCATCAGTTGATGTAAAAAGTGTATCAACCTGGCCACTACCATCTGCAGGAGCACTTAAGATGAGGTCATCATAGGGTTGTGTCCAGTAAAGCAACTGTGTCTCGAAATCCAATGTTAATTCTACCGGACCATGAGAATTGTAAGGTGCAGCGTAAAGAAGCTCTGGATTGCCTCCTCCATCCCATGGGCCACGCAATATTTGCCTGGTAGAAAAATCTGTCCAATAAATCAGTTGATTAGTAGCATCAGCTATAATGGCTGACGGCCCCTCCAGGCCTTTCACCATATTGTAGAGTGTATCGATGTGAAGGTATTGCCCTTCCTCGTATACGGCTCTCATAATTTTCATATCTCCCAGGCTGGTCCAGAAAACATACGTTTGTTCTGTAAAATTTGGCATAGGTTCCTCCTCAGTACCACAGCCTATCAAGAAAAAAAACAATAAACTACAAGCAATATGCTTTGAAAGTAAGTATTTTCTTTTTTTCATACTTATTTGTATTGGGTAAATAGTGATTAAAAATAAGGGTAAAAACCTAGCATATATACTTTTTTCAGAAATTCTTTACTACCCGGCCCACGTGGGCAGTAAGGACAGAAGCACTGAGTGGTAGGGCGTGGTAAGGCTATGAATTACCGAACTATGGAATATCGTTCATGAAAAAAAAATAACAAACTTTCCCAAAATTATCAGGAAACGGTTTGTAAACATTGAGAAAGCTGTACTGTATTGCTTAGGCTACCTCAAAAATAACTCCTGAAACACCTGTTCTTATAGTTTTACCTTTGTAGGCAGTATTTCTTATTTTTATGCGGTAATTGCTGCCCCAGTCATACACGCTTTCTATTCAGGGCTACGGTCATCCGCTTTAATGTATTGTAGCTATACATCCATACCACGGTTAAGTAACTGCTGCTTTAAAGTGGAGATTACGTTTAGGCTGTGCCGGCTGCTATCGAAGCGATCATCCTCTGTAATAAACACACACCCTCTGCTAAAGCGGATGCTCACGTATTCATCTGCATAACCTTCTCCTTCACTGATCCAATTGGCAATTTGTGCCGAATAAGCATCTATTACAGCATTGGATTCAGTAGGCTTTAAAATAGAGCCGGGGCCTGTAACAGCTTTGATCAAATCCTCCCGTCCCGGGTATGCATAGTAACTTCTTGGGGAACACCTACAAAGTCATCTGGTATATCTTGTGTTATTTTGTTTTCGCTTAGGGTATATTGTAATGGCATAGTATCAAATTTTTATATAATAAATGTAAAATGTTAGAAAGGTGTTGATTGATTTAATATTAAAAGAAATCAGGCAGGTTTTATACCTGCCTGGTTTAATTGAGAGGGAGGCAAGCCTCCCAAAAATTATATTATTTATGCTTAGGCTTTGGCTTATTCTACCACGCCAATTTCAAGGTCGAAGAATATAGCGCCAGAAAATCCGTCAAAAAGTACTTCAACTGCACTACCATCTAAACTTGCACGAACCAGCGCGGAAGGCGCCACTGCACCTGATGTACTTTCTTTAACATTTAGCCAGTAAATAAAGCCATTTTCCAAATCTATTTCCATATCACTAGGTGAGTTCACGAAGTCACCAGCCCCTACCAATACTGCTAAACTACCAGAACCATCCAAATTACCTACATAGATAGTGCTTTCAAGTGCTTCATTAACTCCATTGTCTGATATATAAATTTTTTGGTTGACAGGATCTAATGCGATACCGGTTGGTTGGATCAATTCATCGCTTCCGTACAGCTCAACAGGGTCAGTATCTCCTGTTACACTTCCCACCATTACCCTAGGGTTTGTACCCGTTTCAGTCCAGTAGATTTGATTATCAGCCAGTAATAATTTTGGTGTATAAGGTTGCGGTCCCTCGTATAAAAATGTTTCAAAGCTTAAGGTATAATCAAAACGATACAATGTATCAGCCTCACCAGTACCATCCATATCTCCTTTGATGATGAAAGTCTGCTCCGCAGCTCCATCAATACTGAAAAAATATACTTTACCGGCAGTTGGGTCAATAGCTATATCTGTGGACTGTTTTGATTCATACAAAAGCTCAACAGTACCATCTCCCTCTATAGAAGCTCTGCTCACTCCGTTAGTTGAAGTAAAATAAATCATACCACCCACAAAATCAACATCAATACCTGAAGGGCTACCTAAACCTTCATTGCTCTCGTCATAAAGAGTAGTTATATCCACCCCTGTTTCGGTAATATTACCACGAAGAATTCCTTCCAGAGAAGTCCAATAAGCGGTTTTAACGTCAACAGGTAATGGGTTTACTGTAAATGAAAGCGTGCTGGTAGCAGCAGTACCCTCACGGCTTACACTCACCTGTACTTCACCTTCTGCAAGGCTTTCAGGTACTTTTGTAGTAATGCTAGTATTGGTTACAGCCGTTACTGTAGCTTCTGTCTCCCCAAACAATACTTCAAGATCCTCCACTGCGTCTCCGAAATTTTCCCCGCTAATGGTTACTGTTACACCCGGCAAGCCATTGGTAGGGTCAATACTGCTCAATACAGGTGCTCCCAAAGAAGTGTCCAGCGTGAAATCCGCTTCGGAAACAGCTTCTTCCTCTCCTGTACGCACGGTAATAGGGCCATCAAGTACATCAGACGGTACGCGTGCAGAAATGCTTGTAGTGCTGCCTGCGATCACTACTGCCTGTGCCAAGCCAGGAGTAGTATTTGTTTGGCTTCCTGTAAAAAAGACTGTGTTTTGGCTAAAATCAGCATTAAAGCCTGTACCTGTTATCACTACAGTATCTCCCACGCGGGCAGTTTTAGGCGTAAAGTCTGTAATGGAGAGTTCTGTGCCTGGTCCTTCAGGATCAGTATTGTCGTCTTCTTTACAGGCAGTAAAAGCAATGGCAAGGCCGGTAAACAGGCCAATAATGGTAAATAGTTGTTTGTACTTGAACGGTTTCATATTTATATTTATTTAAAAGTGAATATTTAATGAATTATTAGTTATTAGGAATTAGTCCTTTTTAATTAGTATAAGTTTTGACATAAGTATTTTTTAAAGGTTTTGATTTGATTTAATGGCCAGCTAAGTGCACTAGGTATGGGATTGTTTAGGTAAAAGCCGACAGCAGAACTGCCGGCCTTATCCAAATAAACAACACTTAATCAACCAGTTTTCGGGATTGCTTACTTAAAAGCGTGCCCAGCTTGCTATGTTCCAATCCGTACCTTCAGTAGCCTCGCTGCTTGCTCCAAATGCTCCGCGGAAATCCACGGAAGTATCAAAGAAACCGGCCGTTAAAAGGCTATTAGAGAAATCAGAAGATTTTTCAGTATGTGGAACAAAATCAGGCGCAGTTAAAGACCATGCAGCAACTTTTAAACCTGTAAGTTGTGGTAATGTACCAGTAGTTGTCTGTCCAACACCACTATTATTCGCATTGCCTATTTCATTATTATAACCAGAAGTTAAATAAGTAGCAGGCGCAACGTTGGAGAATGAAGCAGTATATGACCCGTAAGTTGGGAAAACAATAGTAGTACCTTCCACTTGCACTGCACTACCGAAGTCAGCAGTAGTTTCCAATTCTAATTGATAAACAGGAAAACCAACAATAATAGAGTTGAATAAATCCAATTCTGATCCATCTCTGATCAAAGCACCAGATCTGTAAGCTGAATTAACAGCAGCTGTAGAACCTGGTTTGATTGGACCTATTACAGTGAAGTTACTGAAAGTAGCATTGGTAAAGCTTCCCGAAGCATCATCGCTGTCACCGTTAGACTCAAAACCATTGGTTGGCAAAGAAGAGAAGTTGTTAGGATCTCTTAATACAATACCAAACTGTATTTTACCGCTATAGCCCTGGTCAGTATCAAAATCATCATCCGTATTACGAGAAGCTATTAAATAGCTGGCATTTACTGTACCACCAAAAAATTCGAACCCATCGTCAGCTCCAAAAGAAACCTGTACGTGATCGATAGTAGTACCTGAACCTACTCCACCAAGGGTTAAGCCATTGGTCTCGTCTCCATCCACTAATACGTTTCCGGCATATTCAATACGTACATATTGTAAGGTACCGGAATTATCTCCATTAATAGTACCGCCATAACCGTTGTCTCCTCCGGTAGCTTCAGGAATACCTTCTATTTCACCTTCACCACCAGGTAAGTTTACAAAAGCTCTTCCTAATATCACTACTCCACCCCAATCGCCAATGGCAGGATTTTCTTGTTCGGAAGTAAATACAATTGGGTTTCCGGCTGTACCAGCTGCTTCAATTTTACCACCACGCTCAATAATTAAAGTGCCCGGAGGTATACCTGTTGCAGGGTCACCACTTAATGTACCTGTTCTTCCTAAAATAGTGGTACCAGCCTCAATGGTTAAAGTAACTCCACTTGGTACACGAACGAACTGGTTCAATATATAGCATGTATCACTATCCAATGTTCTGTTAGTCAGGAAAGTATTTCCATCGGCATCAGGAGAAGCTCCTAATACAACCTGAGGGTTTCCTGAAACAAATCTTTCAAACTGTACATCTCCGTTTGATGGGTTATCTACCATTAATTGGTCATCTTCACATGCCGTAGTAAATAGTAGCACAGTTGCTATTAATAAAAAGAAATTTAAATTTAACGTTTTCATAATATTCATTATTTTTGTGTTTATGTTTATACTGTTCCCACTTGATTATGGTCGGTGGGACAACCAGCTCCGCTTCCACCTGCCTCTCTATTGGTGGCGCGGAGCTTTTTTTCAGGTTACTGTTTCATAAGCACTTCTTTATATAGGTTTCACATTTGTAATTGGTACTGGTTAATTAACTATTGGGTGTTTATTGGTAATTTGTAATTGGGTTGTTAGTAATTGTCTAATGTCTAGTATCTATTGTCTTTTGGTCATTGCTTTTAAAATTCCATTGTTAATCCTACTGAATAATAGGCCCCGGTACGGTAGCTCCTTGTTTTATAATCATAGCCATAGCGCACACCATCATTATCACCATCCTTGAAATATTTAAAGCGCACTTCCTGAATTTTACCTTCATCAAATTGTCCATCCAGGTTCGTATCGCGATACTGGGTAATGCTTGCATCGGTCAGGTTTTGTACGCCCAGCTTAAGGGAGAGCCAGTTGTTTAAGCGTTGGTTCCATACCAGGTCCAGCGTAGTGCGGCCCAGTTCATAAATAGGTGCTAAGCGTGGTGCACTTGTGGCTACCAATTTTTGCCCAATTGAGTTTACCAGTACAGAAAAAGTGGTACCCCATTCCGGCTGGTTAAAATAAAGGTTAGCATTCAACACATAGGGTACAGCTCCCACAAAAGGGCGGAAACGAGCTCCTTCAGGTACAAATGTGCGGGCATTTTCCTCATTTTCAACTTCAAAAAACTCTACCCTGTTTTGCATTAGGGCATAATTGGCAATTACAGAAAAGTACTGAAGCGGGCGCCATGGAATAAAGCTAAGATTTTTGCGAACTTCCACTTCCAATCCTTTAATAGTGGCACCAGGGGAATTAATAAAATCAAAACGTCTATAACCAGATTGGGCAGATATATTTGTTACATCTATAGATTCAATAACATTTTCCATATCCTTATAAAAAGCACCGAGAGCAATAAATTCCCCCTCTTTAGGGTAATACTCCCAGCGCAGGTCATAGTTCTGTATGGTAGCATCTAGTAAGCTTGCATCTCCTGCCCTTATAATATTATTCTCAAAGTCATAATAATCATATGGTGTAGTTTCCCTGTAAGCAGGGCGGTCGATGGTTTTTCCATAAGAAGTAGTGATTTTCATTTTATCGGAAAAAGACCAGTTAATACTTGCAGAAGGAAGCCAGTACGCAAAAGTAGGGCCGGTAATGGTATCTCCAATTGGTGCATAGCCACCACCTGTCAGTGGCTTATTGTAATCATATCCTCCTGAAGTAAAAAGCTTATTGTCATACTGATCAAACAACTGGCGGGTATAGCTTTCGTAACGAATGCCTGCATTAAGCTGCAGTCTATCATTCAGTATTTTCCATTCAGCCCCGGTATACCCAGCATAATATCCATTCTCTACACTAAAAAGGCCTTCTGTTACATCCCTAAATAAATAATATCCTTCTGAACCATCTGCAGTAAGTACCAGTGAATCGGACAGTAGCGTACTAAGGTTGTACCAAGGGGTGGGGGTTTGTCCGAAAGAATAGCTAGTAGCAGAAGTAGTATGATCTAATCCATAATACCAGGATTCAAATGTGCGATCAGTAGTTTGGTACATCCCCCCGGCTTTTAATTTAAGGTTGGGAATGGGTCTTACACTATAGTCAATGCCTGTGGTATATCCTTTTTCATCAGTAAAGAAGGAGCCTCTTCTTAGTACTCTGTCTGCATTGCCCCTTATTTGATATATTCCCGTAGTACGTGAAGAATCTATTGCATTAAAACGATGGCTTTGTATATCCGGTGCCTGCTTAGAGCTAAAATTGTAACCACCTCGCCAGTCGACCTGATGAATGCCGAGTGTATGCGTGCCGCTTAATTGCGCACTTAGCAAATCCTGTACGCTGTACTCATAGTTAACGACTCTGTCTGTTAAAAAACTGTTATTACTACTAAAAACTTTTTCATCCCTTATATTGGTTTCATCATCTACCGAGCGGTTATAAAAAGCTGTAAAGCCTATACTATGGTTGTCATTCAAATTAAGGTTCAGGCTCTGCAGCACACTAATGCGTACATTTTTTGCATACAGGCTATCTGTAGCCTGTATGCTTGGTACTTCCTCCAGAGCCTGTTCTGCTGTAGCTTGTGGCACAATATCCCCATTGGTTTCACCTGTTATAAAGCGGGTTTGTCCTGTGTACCCAATAGAAGTAAGGTTATTAATGCGTGTTTGACCTCCAAGCTTCCAGGAGTCGTAGTAATTGAGCCGGGCCCGTAGATCCGGGCTTATGTTTTTAGATAATGGTTGCAAATCATAAGGTTTGGGGAAATTCAATGTTACCTCACTTAATGCCGCAGGGGAAAATTGCCTGTCAGGAAATTTATAAGTTGGAGTATATAAGTTATCAGCATATTTACGGTCTTCCAGGCCCAGGCCCAGCCAATCACCCTGGCTGGCACCACTGTTGGTATAACCACTGTTAAAGGTGGTGCCTTCCCTATATTGGCCACTTATACTCAATTGTAACCTTCTTGCTACGTTAGGTTGTTTGGTAGATATTTTCACTATTCCTCCTGCAAAACCTGCAGGCAGTTCAGGGCTAGGGCTTTTATAAACCATTATATTGTCAATCAGTCCTGAAGGCAATAAGTTAAATGAAAAGGCACGCTGGTCCTCTTCCGTACTGGGTGCCAGCATGCCATTAATATAGGTCATGGTATAGCGTTGGGAAAGTCCCCGGATCAACACAAAATTATTGAGAATGGTAATGCCGGGTACCCGTTTTACCACATCTGCTGCATCGCGGTCCAAACTCCGGGAAATTTGCTGGTTGGAAATACCCGTTACCACCCCAATATCTGCCTTCATACTGGAAAGCAAAGAGATTTCAGTGGAATTACGGATGGGGGCGTATTGCACAGGTATATCTGCTTTTACTACCACTTCGCTAAGTTCCGTAGTGCTGGTGCCCAGTGGCACATTCACTACAGTTTCATTTCCTTCAATTACTTTTATTCCCTCAACCTGCTGTGTGGCATAGCCCACAAAAGAGACAATTAAAGTATAAGTGCCTTCAGGCAGGTTCTCTATTTCAAAAAGACCATTTACATTGGTAACAGTACCTTTGGTAGTTCCCTCAATTCGGATAGAGGCTCCGGGCAGTACCTCATTTTCGTCCTTTTGGTCATATACTTTGCCCTTAATGGTACCCGTTCCTTTTTGTTTTTCCTTTTTAATGATCACTCTGTCGTTCATCACTTTGTAGGTGAGATCGTATGGGGACAATAGCTCATTGAGTAAGCTCCCTAAGGCTCGCCCGGAGTAAGACAATGATTCGAATTTGATACCCCTGATATCGTTCTGACTATAAATAAATTTGGTAGAGGAAGCTTCTTCCAATTGCCTTAATACCTCTTCCATGCTACATGACTGGCAGGAAATATTAACTTTGGTATCCAGTATGCCAAAAGACAAACTATTGTTTAAAGAGGTAACTGCATTACTACCATAAGCCTGGTAGTTCCCGGCAAAAATCAGAGCCAGGATTAAACCTATTATAAAACTATATTTAAAAAGTAAGTGTAAGTGCATATTGTTATTGATGATGATTAGTATTTAATAATTCATGTGTTTCTGTAGCCCTCATTTCTCTGTCTTCTTTATCCGGCATGAGTAAATAAAAGAGAAGGGCAAAAGAGAAGATTAAGAAAACTTCAACCCACCCAAAGGTTATAGTAATTGATTTTCTTCTTTTTGAATCTCGTAGAGCAGTCATTTTGTTATTGATGGTTTATTTAATTTGTTTAAGTAAAGGCTTTTGGTTTAGGGTAAACTACAGCCCGGCCCGCTAATAATTTTAATATTCTCTTTTCCAAGGTATTGTACTTCAAAAGGGTGTACCTCCTGCATAATTTTAAATATGCTGCTGAGGGAAAGGCCTGTAAAATCCCCCGAGAAGGTGCATGATTTCATTTTCATGTCAGCCAATTCTATATTTACACCAAATCGGTTTTCGAGGTACCATGCTATTTCCTCTATATTGCTACTGTCAAACCGCAGGTTTCCATTGCGCCAACGGAGGTAGTTATCCACATTGGCACTATCTAAAATGTGTTGGTTATGTTTAGCCATCAACCTGTCTTTTGGCAGGAGGGTGGCCAGTATGCTATTGGAATCACTTACCTGAACTTTTCCGGTGCGCACAAGTACTTCATAAATCTCGAATTCCGTGAGTGCCTTAATATTAAATGATGTACCCAGAACAGTAGTTTTCATGCTACCCGATTGCACAACAAAAGGCTTATCAGGATTTCTTTCTACTTCAAAATAAGCTTCTCCTTTTAAAAACAGGTTACGTTGACCTCCCAGAAAAAAACGGTTATAGGTTAGAGTAGAACCTGAACGCAACCATGTTTTTGAGCCATCCGGCAAGCTCACTATTTGCATTTTCCCTTCAGGAACATAAATGGTTTTATTGGTGGCGGTAATTAATTCCTTATAAAGTGAGGAACGATTGGAGATAAGTAATATGGAAGCCACTAAAAGTAAGCTAATGGCTGCGGCTCCGCGTAATGGAATTTTCCTATAAAATTCACGGGGTGTTACTGCTTCCTTCTCTTTAATTCTGTTAAGAATGTTGGCATACATCTTTTGCCCCTTTTTATTGCCTTGAAATCTTAAATTTATTAGGTGGGCATCGTCTTCTTTCGTATCAAAGCTTTCATACCATTCTTCCAGCTCTTCTTTTTCATCTGTACTGAGTGCATTTGCTTCATAAAGCGTAAGCAAATACTTTAATCTTTCTTTATCCATAATAATAGTCTTCAATAAGGTAGTTACTTAAGAGCCACCTTACCCTAGCCATTATTGGTTATGTAATTATTAAGTGTTATTCTCGCTTCTTAATGATTAATTAATAAGAAATAATTTGCTTACAAGCTTTTTTAATAGAGGCTTCCGTAGAAAAAAGTGAAGCTCATTATAGTATTGAGATGAATTATATTGAATGATAAAAAGAAGCAATACTACCACCAAAAAAGCAATAGAAAAGAGTAAAGAAGGTAATCGGGACAATTAGCCCTTAGATATTTAAGAGAGATATGGATATGGTATTGTACTGTTTTTTCAGATATATTGAGTTTTTCTGCAATCTCTTTATTTGAAAGGAATTTCTTCCTGCTCAACTCAAAAATGTCCCTTGATCTGGAAGGCAGTTTTTGAGTGAGTAAGTCAATTTTTTCAAGCAGGTCACGCTGTATAATACCTTGCTCAGTATCACTATTGAATTCCAAAGTCCCTTCCGAGGATGCCTCGTAATGAGCTGATTGCTTATATTTTTCACGGTAAAAGTGTAATATTCTATTTTTTATGTTTCCAAAAAGGTAAGCCTTTAAAGATTTTTCTATTGCTAAAAAAGCCCTCTTTTCCCAAAGTTGTACAAATAATTCCTGAACTAACTCTTCTGCATGATCCTCATCACCTAGTCTTTTGTAAGCATGAAAATAAAGCTCTTTCCAATAAAGGTTATATATTATTTCAAAGGCTTCTTTATCACCATTTTGAAATTGAGACAGCAATATTTTCATTTCCCCATCAGACATAACTTTGTAGAAATTACTTTATAAGTATAAATATTTCAAAGTTATTTAATTTCTCTGCCTAATTCTATAATGAAAGGGTTACTAAAATATTAATTCTACTGATAAGATTTAAGTTAATAGTTATTCTTTAGATACTTTTATCAATTAAAAAGGTCGGAAAATTCTCCGGCCTTTATTAAAACTCTGTATTAATACTCACTCCACTTAAGTTTTCCTCTGGACACTCCCATTAGATTACACAAGCGATAGAGTAGTCTGGCTCCCACATTTCCGTTCCAGTCATTTTCTCCTGGCGCTACCTCATTTAAGTCGAAACCTATTATTTTTTTTCCGTTTTTAACCAACTTGGTTAACAGATAAGTAGCTTCCGAAAAGCTTAGTCCTCCCGGAACAGGTGTCCCGGTATTTGGGCAAAGTTCAGGACGTAAGCCATCTATATCAAAAGATACAAACACATGCTCCGGCAACTCCTTAATTATTCTGTCACAGATAATGGTCCATGATTCACCTTCAAACATTCCGTTTTTGATGTCTTCATCAAAGAATACCACTACTCTGTCGTTGGATTTTTTTACAAAATGCACTTCTTCCTCACAGTAATCACGAATCCCTACCTGTACAAGACTATTTACCTGGGGTAATTTTAATGCATTATACATAATGGAAGCATGAGAGTATTCAAAATTCTCATATGCTTTTCTCAAATCCATGTGTGCATCAATCTGAAGAATACCGAAAGATTCATACTTTTCAGCCATAGCCTGCATGGCTCCTAACGGAGTACTGTGGTCACCACCAACAAGGGCTATTAATTTATCCTGATTAAGTTGCTGAAGAGTTTGCTGTTTCACAGAATCAATCATCTCTTCGCAGGCTCTATTTATTTTCTTTAATAAATCCTTTGCCTCCGCAGTATCCTGAGTACCACTTTCTAAATGATCCAGGTATTCTTCTGCTAAACTTCTATGTGTATCGCTAATCCCACGTAACTTAGAATCAATGGGCAGCATATGTACTCCCATTTTCCAGGCCTCTTCTATATCTTTCTGATACAAATCAACCTGAGTGGAAGCATCCATAATGTGCTGAGGCCCGTTTGCGGTTCCTGCCTCATACGATACTGTAACCTCCCATGGAATGGGTAATAAAATAAGATCTGCTGTTTTTTCATCAAAAGGCAATCCAAAAATGGTTCCACTTACTCCGAGACCATTTGGGTCAAACTCTTCGATTAATTTCTTTTTGCTTTCTGTCATAAATCAATAAATATCTTCCGGACTTATATATTCAATAAAGTCACAATTTTTTTCTGAAACCTCAGACCATGAGGTAAAAGGAATCTGAATATGCACCATACCTGCAGTTCCCACATGCCCAATTTCGGCTCCTGTAATATATTCAGATAAATAAGTAATTGAAGGGTTATGGCCTACAATAATGGCTGAACGCAATTCTGCAGGAATCTCACTAATTACCCTAAGTAAAATGCGCACAGAAGCTTCGTAGATTTCCTCTGAAGATTCAATATGGTCTAAATCGATCCCTAGTTGCTCATTAATCCTGTTTACGGTATCTGTGGTCCTCACTGAGCTACTATGAAGGATAATATCCGGATAAAACTCTTTTGATTTTAAATACAAACCAATTTTTGATGCATCCTGATAACCCTTTGATGTAAGCTGTCGTTGAAAATCTTTTGTACTGCCAGACTGGGGTTCTGCCTGCCCATGTCGGACTAAATAAAGCTCTTTAACCATTTGTTCATTTACCTGTTTAAAGTAAAATTAGGATTAATACTTAAACTATTTAAAAAAAAGAGGAAAAACCTAAATTCTTTTTTTCTAACTTTTTTTGTAGATATTTGAAACTCTTTAGCATTAAATAAAATTAATTATGTCGAAAAATCTAGTCATTGTAGAGTCTCCCGCAAAAGCAAAAACGATTGAAGGATACCTTGGAAAGGATTATAAAGTACTTTCCAGTTACGGTCATGTTCGGGATTTGCAAAAAGGAAATAATGCTATAGATGTTAAAAACGGGTTTGCACCTACCTATGAAATTTCGAAGGATAAAAAAGATCTGGTTAAATTACTCACTAAAGAATCTAAACTGGCAGAGATGATTTACCTGGCAACGGATGATGACCGCGAAGGTGAAGCCATCTCCTGGCATTTAAAAGAAGCTTTAAAATTAGATGAAAGCAGGATCAAAAGGATAGTTTTTAGAGAAATTACCAAATCTGCCATCCAAAACGCACTCAATTCCCCTAGAGGAATAGATAACGACTTAGTAAATGCCCAACAAGCCAGAAGAATACTAGATAGGCTGGTAGGATTTGAACTCTCCCCCATCCTTTGGAAAAAAATTAAAACCGGACTTTCTGCAGGGAGAGTGCAATCGGTAGCAGTGAGAATAGTTGTTGAAAGAGAGCGGGAAATTGAAAAATTTAAAGCTCAATCTTTTTTTAAGATTCAAGCTATATTTCAGGTTGAAGGCGGAAAAACTCTAAAGGCAGAATTACCGGGAAGGTTTTCTACTGAAAATGAAGCCAGAGAGTTTCTTGAAAAATGTGTGGATGCAGATTTTACTATCGGAAAGCTAGAAAAAAAACCTGCTAAAAAGACTCCCGCACCCCCTTTCACCACCTCCACTTTGCAACAGGAAGCATCCAGAAAGTTGGGATTTTCTGTATCACAAACAATGTCATTAGCACAAAGGCTATACGAAGCAGGTAAAATCTCTTACATGAGAACAGATTCTCTTAACCTCTCTGATGATGCTGTAAAAAGTGCTACTGCAGAGATCTCATCAGAATTTGGAGATGAATTTGTGCAAACAAGAAAGTTTAAAACAAAATCAGCCGGAGCACAGGAGGCACACGAAGCCATTAGACCTACGAATTTCAGTAATAAAGAAGCAGGTTCTGATTATAATGAAAAGCGTTTGTACGAGCTGATCTGGAAAAGAGCAATTGCCTCTCAAATGGCTGATGCACAGATAGAAAAAACAAATGTTAGTATAGATATCTCCACCACAAAAGAAACCTTAAGCGCAAGTGGTGAGGTTATAAAGTTTGAAGGTTTCCTGAAGGTTTATATTGAGTCGGTTGATGAAGATGACGAGCAGGAATCAGAAGCTAAAGGAATGTTGCCTCCATTAACGCTGGGACAGGCATTACAGCTGAACAAAATGACTTCAAGAGAGGGATTTACACGTCCTCCTGCAAGATACAACGAAGCTACTCTGGTAAAAAAACTGGAAGAGTTAGGCATCGGAAGACCATCAACCTACGCCCCTACTATTTCTACCGTACAAAAAAGAGGATATGTAATAAAAGAGTTCAGAGAAGGGAAGGAAAGAAAATATGTGGAGTTAGTTTTAGAAAACAAAAAAATTGATAAAACTGAAAATACTGAAGTTACCGGAACAGAGAAGAATAAACTCTACCCTAGCAACCTGGCTATGGTAGTGAATGATTTTCTGGTGGAACATTTTCCGAATGTAACCGACTATAATTTCACAGCCAATGTAGAAAAAGAATTTGATGAGATAGCAAAAGGGCTGAAGGAATGGAACAAAATGATTGACCAGTTTTATGGGAACTTCCACGCAAAGGTGGATGAAGCAGAAAGCCTTGAGAGAAGAGATGTAAACACCGGTAGAGAATTAGGCATAGACCCGAAAACAGGCAAAAAAGTAATTGTAAGACTTGGGAAATTCGGACCCTTGGTGCAGTTAGGAGAAACCCCTGAAGAAGGCGATGAAGGAGCCGAAAAGCCACAATTTGCCAGCCTGAGAAAAGGTCAGTTTATAGAAAGCATTACATTGGAAGATGCGCTGGAGCTATTTAAGCTTCCTAGAGATATAGCCGATTATGAAGATAAGAAAATGGTAGCTGCCATTGGCAGATTTGGACCTTACATTAGGCACGACAGCAAATTTTATTCAATCCCTAAGGAAGATGATCCTTTAGAAATTAATGCGGAAAGAGCGATTGAAATTATTGAAGCAAAAAGAAAAGCTGACAGGGAAAAATTCATTAAAGGATTTGATGAAGACCCTGAAATGCAAATATTAAACGGGAGATGGGGGCCTTACATAAAAGCAGGGAAAAAGAATGTTAAAATCCCTAAAGACAAGGAACCGGAAGACCTGACCTATGCTGAATGCGTAGAACTTGCTGAAAAAACTCCTGAAAAAGGACGAAGAGGTGGTGCAGCGAAAACTGCAACAAAAACAGCGGCTAAAACTAAAACAACTGCAAAGAGCACAAAAAAAGCCCCTGCTAAGAAAAAAACCACTCCCAAAAAGAAGTAAATAAAAAGGGGAAGTGTTTCCCCAATAAATCCTTAAATAGCCTTGATTTTCAATCAGGGCTATTTTTTTAGTCTGGTTACTTCAGCTTTAATATCCAGTACCATCTGGGTGAGCTCCTGCATGGTTAAGGGAGTATTTCCACTGGTTTTTGCCTGGGGGAACTGTGTACTGATAAAAGCTTTAGCTTCCCAAATTTCCAGAACACCAGCTGCTGAAAGTTCATACGGAGCATACAAGGTGTTATCGGAAACTAAATAAAGTGTGCCCTTTTCAGCAATGTAATTAAATACTCTTTTATATACCACACCCTCCTGCTCACTTATAATAATATATGTATTTCCATTCTTGATATCAGCAGCCTGCTCCACATATTGTCCAATAATAATAGTACCTGGTTGTATAGGAAGCATAGAATCTCCTGAAATTTCGAATGCTCTGTAAGTTCTGTTTTTCGGAAGGTTAGGCAATTGAAAACGGGGAAGGTCCTGCAAATATTCAGGATCAGAATATCCGGAAGTATATCCCGCAGCAGCCTTTTGCGGAACCAATTCAATATTTTCCCTCTCCTCACTATCAACAGTAATTGCCAATATTTTAGTAGGTTTTACCGGTCTGATGTGTTGGGTTAAATCCTGAGACAGCAGGTCATCCAAGCTGAGATTAAATACTTCTGCTATTTTAAGTAAAGTACTAATTCTCGGGTCAGCCCTACTCTCTTCATAAGAGCCAATAAGTGAGCGTTTTATTTCCAGCTGATCAGCCAGATCCTGCTGTGTCCATCCTTTTTGCTTACGTAAATACTTTATATTGCTGCTTACAAAACTCACTTCTTATTACTTTATTGATGATTTTACTGATATTAACTCCCTATTTTATTTTAAAGCAGTTATTTGTAATTACAAAACACAAGTAACTATAAATGAACGCCTTACTGACAAGCTATACGCTTTATCTAAAAATGATTGCTAAGATATATAATCCTTGCATTATCATTTATTTTTGATCTCTAAAAATCATCATATTTTCTTCTGAAGTGCGAAAAGTATTCATATTATATAATGCTTTTCTGTAAAGATTTAAACCATTCTTACGCTGTATGAAACGGTATTCAATTCTTTCTACCACTTCTTTTAAGGTTTCTTTAGGTTCTGCCAAAGCATAACCATACCAGCTGGCTCCGGTACTTTCTTCAGCCACCTGAAACCGCACCTGGCATTTTCCTGAGTGCAATCGCTTACTGGATAATCTTATTTTCATTTCTGAACTTTTTTAACACTAATACTATTTTTATTAGTAATTTTGATCATAAATTTAGTGTTAAAATCTGAATAATCAATAAATATACTAATTATTTTAGTTTTACTATGGTGAATTCTTCCCGATCAATCATCCATATGGATATGGATACCTTTTTTGTATCAGTAGAAAGGTTAATAGAACCCAGGTTGCTTCACAAACCTGTAATTATTGGGGGAAGCAACCGGGGTGTAGTAGCTTCATGCAGCTATGAAACCCGCAAATTTGGTGTGCATTCGGCTATGCCCATGAAGCTGGCACTGCAGCTATGCCCCGATGCTACTGTTATTTCCGGGGATATGGAAGCATACAGTCGCTATTCGCATCAGGTAACAGAAATTATAACTGAAGTGGCTCCCATTTTCGAAAAATCTTCTATTGATGAATTTTACCTTGATGTAAGCGGAATGGATAAATATTTTGGTTGCTTTCAATGGGGGAAAGAACTGCGCAGCAAAATCATCAAAGAAACAGGGCTTCCCCTTTCAATGGGACTATCTGTTAATAAATTAATTTCCAAAATAGCTACGGGAGAAGCCAAGCCTAATAATTCCCGTCATATTGAGCCCGGCACTGAAACCGCATTTCTGGATCCTATGCCAATTCGTAAAATCCCTATGATTGGCCAGAAAACAGCTCAGTTTTTAATGCAAATGGGCATTCATAAAGTAGAGACATTACGCAATATGCCCCGCCAACTGCTGGAACAGACGTTTGGAAAAAATGGCACCATGCTATGGCAAAGAGCGAACGGAATAGACCACTCTCCTATTACACCTTACAGCGAGCAAAAATCTATTTCTACAGAAAGTACTTTTCACCATGATACAATGGATGTAAAACAAATGAAGATTATTTTAACAGCCATGGTGGAAAAGCTGGCTTACAAACTCCGAAGTCAGAACCGGCTGACTTGTAATATTTCTATTAAAATACGATACAGTAATTTCGACACAGAAAATAAACAGAAAAAAATCCCTTATACAGCCAATGATGAAACACTCATTCGCTACGCAAAAGAACTCTTTCAGCAGTTGTACACCCGCAGAATGATGATTCGGATGATAGGTGTACGCCTTAGCGGACTGGTTCATGGCAATTACCAGATCAACCTGTTTGACGATACACAGGAGCATATTCAGCTTTTCCAGGCAATGGATACCATCCGTAACAAGCATGGCATTGAAAGTATTGTACGTGCCAACACTTTAGGCCTGGATAAACGATTAAGAGAAAACAGAAACTTCTTTACTGGTGATTTGGGGTGAGGTAATCCCCTTATATCATACCTTTTCCTTTATATTCCTCCTCACAAAGGGTACAAAACCGGTATCAACACAGAAGCTATAATCCAAAACAGTAAGTTGAGCGGGCCACCCACTTTAAAGAAATCTTTAAATGAATAATTACCCGCGCTATATACCATGGTATTGGTCTGGTAGCCAATGGGCGTTAAAAAGCTGGCACTTCCTGCCATCATCACAGCAATTAAAAGCGGCAAAGCATTGATTTCCATTGCCTTAGACAGAGCAATCGCAATAGGTGTAATTAAAGCCACTGCAGCATTATTGGACATTACTTCAGTGAGTAAAGTGGTGATTAAATAAATAACAGCAATAATGAGTACTGGCCCCATCGAGGTATCTAAAATATCTCTAATGAGATCAGCTATTATATTAGACAACCCACTCTCTTCCATCGCTTTTCCAAAACTTAAAGAACCTACCAGTAAAAAAATTACTTTCCAGTCTATAGCTGTGTAAATATCCGGCATGGATATAATCCTGATGATTGCCAAAAACACAACAGCCGCCCACGCTGAAGCCACAATGGGAATAACATTAAAAGTAGCGAGTAAAATAGCTGCTAAAAGTGCACCTCCTACAATAAGCAAATCTCTCTTTTGAGGCACTTTGAGTGCACTTTGGCTCACCGACATGAATGGAGCACTCGCCCGGTTTTCTTCCTCCTGAATGAGCTGAAGCCCTCTTTCATTGGTTTGAAGCAACAACAAATCACCTACATTAAGCTTTATGCTATCCAGGTGGGTAAATTTTCTTTTACCTCTCTGCCTAATAGCCAAAACATTGGCCCGGTATTTCCATAAAAAGTTAACATTTTCAAGCTTTTTACCTACCAGGCGGGTGCCCGGCATAATAATGACCTCCACTAACTTAGTCTCCTCTTCCGGGAAATTCTTGTCTTTTATAGATCCTACGATGTCTAAATGACTATCAGCTATTACTTGTTTCACTTTATCAATAGCTCCTAATACTACCAAAATATCGCCTGTTTGTAAAGGGATGTCCGGCTGAGGTTTATTAATCGTCTCTTTACCTCGCTTTAGCTGGTACACATCTACTTCAATATCTTTATCTTCAAAAAGCTGCTTTAGTGTAAGCCCATTATCCTCTTCCGGTAATGTGGTAATTTCTATTTCTGTCAGATAAGATTTAATTTCCCCTTCATCCTGTAATGGCTTACCTATTTCATCCGGAAGAAACCTTCGGCCGATAAAAATCAGGTATAGCATGCCTATCACCATAAAAATCAGACCTAAAGGAGTCATCACAAACATACTGATGCCCTTCTCTCCATAATTGCTGGCAATTCCTGCCACTAGTAAGTTAGTTGAAGTACCTATTAATGTACAGGCTCCACCAAAAATAGCTGCATAGGAAAGCGGAATAAGAAATTTAGTGGGCGCCATTTTTACTTTTTTGGCAGCATCGTTTACTATAGGAATAAAAGTAGCCACCACCGGAGTATTGTTAATAAAAGCTGAGACCAGCCCTGTTCCAATCCCCATCCCGAAAATAGCAGCCGCATAAGATTTATTAAAAAGTTTTACCACCAATGGAGCTATCAATTGCACAATCCCGGTTCGTATCAGTGTATCGCTCAGGATAAACATAGCTGCTACTGTTAGGGTAGCACTATTGGCAAATCCCTGAAAACTCTCTTCAGGCTCCAGAACGCCTAATATTACCCATGCCACCATGGCTAAAATAGCTACTAAATCTATTCTTAATGCTTCAGTTACAAAAAGTATCATTGCCCC
This sequence comes from Marivirga lumbricoides, assembly GCF_014636295.1. Taxonomy (GTDB): domain Bacteria; phylum Bacteroidota; class Bacteroidia; order Cytophagales; family Cyclobacteriaceae; genus Marivirga; species Marivirga lumbricoides. The sequence goes on from NZ_BMEC01000002.1 coordinate 59,936, forward strand.
TACAATCACACAGATTGTAACAATTAATTGATAATCCATAAAAAATAGTTATTAAAACTTCGCTCTAATGTAAAGCTTACTTTTGAATAAAAAATAAGGATGATATTTTATTATTTTTGCCAATATTTTTAGTTTTTATTCTTAAATTTACTAAAAATATTAGTTAAATGTTTCTTAATTGTCATACCCATTTTAGCTTTAAATACGGAACGATTTCTCCCGCAGAACTGGTATTGGATGCACATAAAAAAAAGGTTACTGCCCTGGCTTTAACTGATATTCACAGTACAGCTGCCTATATTGAAATTTTCCGACTACTGGAAAAAGAGTATCCTGAAATTCCCCTTAAAATTATTCCCGGTATCGAGTTCCGAACTAATGAGCAATTAGCCTTTATTGGGTTGGCACGGAATAACGATGGATTTGAAGAACTTAATGCGTTTCTTTCTTACCATAACCGTAACGAACTACCTCTGCAAACAAAGCCCCGGTTTACCGACAATGTAGTGGTTATTTACCCACTACACACCCCTGTCTCTACTTTAAAAAGCAATGAATTTATTGGTGTGCGTCCGGAAGAAGTGAATCGGCTCCGTTTCTCAAAGCTTTCAGTAGCTGAAAACAAATTAGTGGCCTTAATGCCGGTTACCTTTATTGATAAAACAGGCTACAATATGCACCGACTTCTTCGGGCCATACAGCAAAATCAATTATTAAGCAGGTTGCCTGCTGAATTACAAGCTCAACCTAATGAATATTTAAGAACACCTCAGGAAGCAAAAGCTCTTTATCAGGGAGCAGAAAGCTTGGTGAAAAATGCTGAAAAGCTATTGGATGAATGTCATTTTGAAATCAGATTGGGGGTTTCCAAAAATAAAAAAACGCTATTAGGATCTGTTATTGAAGATTGGCACTTTTTTGAATCCGAAGCAAAAAAAGGCTTTAGAAATAGGTATGGAAAGAAAAACCCTGTGCTTACTGAACGCTTTGAAAGAGAGATGGAGATCATTCGGCAAAAAGATTTCACCTCTTATTATCTGATCACTCATGATATGATTCAGTTTGCCAGAAGCAAAGGCTTTCCGCATGTAGGGCGTGGTAGCGGGGCCAATAGCATGATTGCCTATTGCATGGGTATTACTAATGTAGACCCTATTGCCCTGGACTTATATTTCGAACGATTTCTGAATCCTTCCCGAAGCTCTCCTCCGGATTTTGACATTGATTTTTCCTGGCAAAATCGTGATGAGGTTATTCAGTATATGTTTGACAAGCATGGCACCCGGCATACAAGCCTGCTAGGCACTCATACTACTATGAAAGCAAGGATGATGATCCGCGAGTTGGGCAAAGTGTTCGGATTGCCTAAAGAAGAGATTGATAAACTGGCAGAAAACTCTGCTTATTACGGTCAAAAAGATCCTTATTTGCAAAAGGTACTTCACTATACCCGACATATGGTGGCAAAAGAATTCCCTGCCAACATTTCTATTCATGCAGGAGGCATACTGATCACAGAACGGCCTATTTATGCTTATACAGCAACAGAAATACCACCTAAAGGCTTTCCTGTGTCTCATTTTGAAATGCATAATGCAGAAGACATTGGCATTTATAAATTTGATGTATTGAGTCAGCGCGGTTTAGGGCATATAAAAGATAGCATTGCGCTGGTAGAGAAAAATCAGGGTAAAAAAGTAAATCCCGGAAATATCCATACCAATGTGCTTGAGAAAGACCCGAAAATCAAAGCCCTGATCAGCACCGGCAATACCATGGGATGCTTTTACGTAGAATCCCCAGCCATGAGAATGCTCTTAGGAAAGCTTCACTGCGAAGATTATCTTACTTTGGTAGCTGCCAGTTCCATCATAAGACCGGGGGTGGCTCAATCCGGAATGATGCGGGCTTACATTGAACGCCACCACAGCAATGGTAATTATGAAGCCATTCACCCGGTGATGGATGAATTGATGAAAGAAACGTATGGTGTGATGGTATATCAGGAAGATGTAATTCGGGTAGCGCATCATTTTGGCGGGCTTACTTTAACTGAATCAGATATTCTGCGCAGGGGAATGTCAGGTAAATACCGCTCCCGATCAGAATTTCAGCGAGTGGAGGATCAGTTTTTTAAAAACTGTAGAGAGAAAGGATATGATGAAAAAGTAATTCAAAGAGTATGGTATGAAATCTCAAGTTTCTCAGGTTTCTCATTTGCTAAAGGCCATTCAGCCAGTTTCGCAGTAGAAAGCTACGAAAGCTTGTACTTAAAGGCACATTTCCCGCTTGAGTTTATGGTAGGTGTGATCAATAATTTCGGAGGCTTTTACAAAACTGAATTTTACTTTCATGAAGCCCGAATGAATGGAGCACACATTTTGCCCCCCTGTGTAAATACCAGCCATTATCTTACTGATATTACTGGTAATGAAATTCATATTGGTTTTATTCATATTAAAGAACTGGAGACTAAAATAGCTCAATTAATCCCACAGGAGCGCCAAAAATGGGGTACTTTTAAAGGCCTAACTGATTTTGTAGAGAGAATCCCCATTAAGCAAGAGCAATTGCTCATTCTGATTCGGGTGGGTGCTTTTAGATGGATCGATAAACCTAAAAAACAACTATTGTGGGAAGCACATGCACATTTTAACAGGCATACTAAACGAACTTATAGTGGGCAGTTATTTGAAGAAGTAAGAGATTATCAATTTCCCGCTTTGGAAAGTGAGCCACTGGAACAGGCATTTGATGAACTGGATATATTGGGATTTCCACTTTGCAACCCTTTTTTATTAATGGATAGTGATGTAAAACCTCAGGTATATGCAAAGGAGCTGCCTCAGTTTTTAGGTAAAAAAGTAAAAGTAATTGGCTATGTAGTTACTACAAAAAACACCTCTACTGCTAATAAGCAATTAATGCACTTCGGAACATTTTATGATGAAAAAGGAGAAGTATTTGATACTGTGCACTTCCCGTTGGAAGCTAAGAAGTATCCTTTTAAAGGTAAGGGTTTTTATTTGATTGAAGGCAAAGTAGTAGAAGACCATGGTTATCCTATGCTTGAAGTAAATTACATGCAAAAATTGGGATGGAAAGTACCCGAAGCAATGAAAGCACATTGATAATGGTAAATAAATTATAAGGTTTTAAGCTTATAAAATAACATTATAAGGTTTTAAGCTTATATATTGTAATTATAAGGAAATAACCTTATAATTGTAGCGAATGGAAGCAGTTATTACAGGTGATATCATTAATTCCTCCTCTGTAGAAAACAGAGATGCACTTCTTAAGAGGCTAAAACAGGAGTTCTCACAATTTGAGAGAAACTCCTCCAACAGCTTTTCCTTGTATAGAGGTGACGCATTTCAGGGAATATGCAATGCACTGGAGGCATTTAATATCTACTTAAAAATAAAATCATTACTGATTTTTGAAAAATCAGATGTGAGAATTGCCATTGGAATAGGTCCGATAGAATACATGAAAAAAAACCTTGCTGAATCTGATGGTACGGCATTCAGGCTTTCGGGCAGAACATTAGACTCTTTGAAACCTGCCAACAAAAAATTTATGATTAAAACGGTATCGGATGAAACCAACAAAGAACTGGAGCTATCCTGTAGTATGTTGGATGTCATTTTAAGCAACTGGACTGTAAAATCCACTGAAGTAATTTACTATATTTTGGAAGGCAAAACACAGTCGGAAATTGCAGAATTACTCAATATCTCCCAGTCGGCTGTACACCAAAGACTCCAAACTGCCAACTGGCCAGTTATTGAACTTTTTATGAAAAGATATGAAGAAATAGTAAATCAATTTTAAAATGGAAATATTAACCAAACTCCTTCTAAGTCATTTAATTACAGATTTTATCCTTCAGCCCAAAAAGTGGGTGAACCATAAATTCAAACATAAGGGTAAATCAGTATTTCTGTACTTGCATGGCCTGATTACAGGCTTATTTGTACTGCTCATTTTTTGGGACATTCAAATTTGGCCGATAGCTGCTTTTGTTGCACTCACCCACACATTAATTGATTGGACAAAGATGCAATTTACTGACTCCCCAAAAGCATTCTTTATTGACCAGGCAGCTCATTTGCTAATTCTGGTTATGTGTACACTTTATTTACTTGATTTTTCCTTTATCCCTGAAAAGCTGGAAATCAGTACAGAAGCTTTAAAAATAACTACTGCCTATATCTTCATTACAGCACCAGCAGGAATCATCATTGGAAAACTAACGGAAAGGTGGAAAAACCACACTGTACCTAGTTTGAAAAATGCCGGGCAATGGATTGGTATTACCGAGCGCTTATTGGTTCTCACCCTGGTTTTATTGCAGCAATATACAGCAATAGGTTTCATTATAGCCGCCAAATCTATACTTAGAACGGCAACTTCAAGAGAAGAAAAGCAATTTGCTCAATCTGAATATATTCTGATCGGTACGCTTCTAAGTTTTGCATTTGCTATTTTCACAGGTCTTTTAATCAGATAGCAGTGCTGTCTCTTTTTTTTAACCCTTTAAAAATCAGTGAGAAAATAAAAACAATCTCTACCCTCCAATATTTTTAATCCCCTCGGTACGAAACTATGGTAGCAATCAAGGTGAAGAGGTTAAAATCCCTTAGGGGTGACATTTTATAAAGAAGTTGCTTAATGAATATTATAGGTATATAATGTCGTCCCTACAGGACTTTAAAGTATGGTAAGTTCATTATTACCATAACACCACCTCTACGAGGTTTTGAATCTCCCTCCCTCCTTCCCTCTCAGCCATGAGGTTTATCTCAAAAGTAAGACAGCCTTTTCCATTATAAGGTAATATTTGGGCAAAAAAGAAGAGACTACCCTTTTGAGACAGTCTCTTCTTTATGATTTTTTATAACATTAATTAACTTCTTACTCTTTGATACACTAAATTTTTACGATAAATTTTATCGTTTAAACGGTTTGCCAGCGAAGGCGAAAAAATAGCTAACACTATTAAAGAATAATTGAGAAGGGTTTCTTTATTTATTTTTTTCATATCTATCGTTTTATACTTCTTTTTTAAAACGCTAAAAGATGATGAAGGTTTCTAGCCTATTTTAGCTCCTCTTATTAAACATATTTTCTACCTACCAACCATACTTCTTTCAGCATTTGCAAAAAGCCTTCCATTTCAGCCAAAGGGATCATATTAGGCCCATCACTTTTAGCTACTGAAGGATCAGGGTGCGTTTCAATGAAAAAGCCATCTATGCCGGCAGCCGCTGCAGCTCTCGCTAAAAATGGAGCAAATTCACGCTGGCCTCCTGAAGTACCTCCGGCAGCACCTGGTTGTTGCACGCTATGAGTAGTGTCGAAAATGACAGGTGCAAACTGGCGCATAATAGGCAAAGCTCGCATATCAACCACTAAATTATGGTAACCAAAAGAAGCTCCTCTTTCTGTTAAACACACATTATTATTACCGCTTTCCTGTACCTTAGTTACTGCGTATTGCATATCTTCAGGAGCCATATACTGGCCTCTTTTTACTTTTATGCACTTTCCTGTTTCAGCAGCAGCCACCAGTAAATCCGTTTGGCGACATAAGAACGCAGGAATTTGAAGTACATCCACTACCTCCGCCACTCTCTCTATCTGGGCTGTTTCATGAATATCGGTAACCAAGGGCAGGTTATATTTTGATTTTATTTCAGCTAACATTTCCATTCCTTTCTCAAGCCCTGGTCCTCTGTAAGATTTTAAAGAAGTACGGTTAGCTTTATCAAAAGAGGATTTGAATACCAAATCAATTTCCAGCTTAGAACAAATATTTTTCAACTCAGAGGCCGTCTCAGATAATATAGAAGTACTTTCAGCTGCACAAGGGCCTGCAAAAACCACTAATTTATCTCCGCCTAATTGAATATTATCAGTTACCTGAATAGGTTGTTTAAATTTTTCCATTATTATTTTTAAATGCGTTTTATCTTAAATATTGATGTAGTACTTTTTCCAGCTTACCCTGAGCAGCCAAAACCAGATCCCCCGCTTCACGCAATACACCCCTTCCTCCCTCTTTTTCGCTTATAAAGTCGGCATATTCTTTTACATAACTGAGTGCATCTTTGGGACAAATACCTAATCCCGCGGCCTTTAAGCAAGGCATATCCGTTAAATCATCACCCAGATAGCATATTTCTTCGGGCTGTAGTTCAAAAACCTTAAGAATTTCCTCAAAATAATTGATCTTATCTAATTTCCCATGTACGTGAAAGTCAAACCTGAGCTCCTCCAGCCTTCTTTTCACTACCTGGGAATTTCTACCTGTAATAGCGGCTATTATTATTCCATTTTCTCTTAATGGTCTTATAATTTGTCCATCCTTTACATTAAATTTCTTCCACTCTTCATTTCCTCCATCATAAATGATTCCACCATCTGTTAAAACGCCATCTACATCTGTTACAATTGCTTTAATCTTTTGTGCTTTTTGTACAATTTCTTCAGGAAATTTTTTAATTACTTGTTGCATATTCTTACAAAGATACAGATTCGTTAATATTTATTGGGCTTCGTTATCATACAAAACCTTTTTTTTATACATTAGGCAATCATTTCATAAAATACAATTTTTGAAATGTCTTTGCTGTTACCTATTTTCAACCAACATGAAATAGTCCAAAAAGAGATTTTCAAAAAAAATTGAAATGAATAAGTCATCCTGCCTAATATTAAAAGCAGGTATTGATCACTAAAATATTTAAGTATACTAGAAATGTCTACAGACTCATTACATCATCTGAAAAAAATATTGGAAGAGGTTCTCAGATGGAAGAACGAGTATGTTATAGACATTTTGTGCGACCATTAAAAAACCAATATACACACATGAAATTTATAAAATTCCTTTTTTCATTTATCATTGCGGTAGCGTTAGTTGTTGGTTTAAATGAAAAGTGGGGACAAATTCCTCCGTTAGGAAAATTTTTAGACCCTTACCATGGTTTTTGGGCCAATTCTCATAATAAAGACATCGCTTTTAATGAAAATGTAACTATCAGAGGCTTAAAAGATGCGGTCTCAGTGTATTATGACTCTTTATTAATCCCTCACGTTTTTGCCAAAAATGATGCTGACCTCTACAGGGCTCAGGGTTATGTTACGGCAACAAACAGGCTATGGCAAATGGAATTTCAGACCCATGCTGCGGCCGGAAGAGTTTCAGAAATTATAGGACCCGATGCTTTAAGCTTTGATCGTTATCAAAGAAGGAATGGCCTGCTCTATGGGGCAGAAAATGGATTAAAAGTAATGGAAGAGGACTCTATTATTGGCCCTATGCTTTTTGCTTATACTGAAGGAATCAATAGCTACATTGAATCTTTAACTTACGAAAACCTGCCTTTGGAATATAAACTATTAGACTATAAACCTGAACCCTGGACTAACATGAAGTCCGCTTTGTTACTTAAATACATGGCAAACGATTTAGCCGGCAGTGATTATGACATTGAAAACACTGAATTACTTAAAGTTTTAGGAAAAGATAGATTTGACTTTCTATTTCCAGACCGATACTCGAAAATGGATCCTGTAATTCCTTCCTCAAAAAAATGGGAGTTTGAACCTCTTCCTGTTTCCCGACCTGATTCTATTACTTTTCCGTTAGTATTTCCTGAAGGAGAAGGCCAACAACCAAACCCGGCTAATGGAAGCAATAACTGGGTAGTTGCGGGAAGCAAAACAAGCACAGGACAACCCATTTTAGCAAATGACCCACACTTAGGTTTGAACTTACCCTCTATATGGTATGTAATGCATCTCAATGCTCCAGGCGTTAATACTTATGGTGGCACTTTGCCAGGCGCAATGGGTATTATAATAGGATTTAATGACAGCATAGCCTGGGGCGAAACCAACGCCACAAGAGATGTGCGAGACTGGTATCATATTCAGTTTAAAGATGATGACAGAACAGAATATCTGTATAATAATAAATGGTTAAAAACTCAGAAAGTTGTTCAAACCTTTAAAATAAGAGGCGCTGAAGAATTTACTGACACTATCTATTACACTCATCATGGCCCTATTGTTTATGACAAGAACTTTAAAGCAGAAGATTCAAAAGCCAATTTTGCCTTAAGATGGACAGCTCATGATCCTTCTAATGAACAATTAACTTTTCATTTACTCAATAGGGCAAAAAACTATGAAGATTATAAAAAAGCTTTATCTTACTACGATTGTCCTGCTCAGAATTTTGCTTTCGCAAGTGTACAGGGTGACATTGCCTTATGGGTAAATGGCAAATTTCCATTAAGATGGGAGGAACAGGGGAAATTTATTATGGATGGTTCCAGAGCAGATATGGACTGGAAGGACTTTATCCCCCATCAACATAATGCATTTATGAAAAATCCTCAACAGGGATTTTTAAGTTCTGCCAACCAAATTCCTGTTGACAGCACCTACCCTTACTATCATTACGACAAAGGTTATGAACATTATAGGAACAGGAGGATTAATTCCCAGCTTTCTACTTTGGAAAACATTACTGTTGAAGACATGAAGCGCTTGCAAACTGACAACTACAGCCTCTTTGCATTTGAGATTTTACCCACTATGCTTGACAGCCTGGACAGAAACAGCTTGACTGACGTACAGAAACAAGCTTTTGATGTTTTATCAAATTGGAATTTCATTAGTGATAAAGACGCTGTAGCACCTGCTTACTTCGAAATCTGGTGGGATGAAGTGTATAAAAACCTCTGGGATGAGTTTTTGAACACAGAAGAAAAATTAAGAAAACCGGAACTTCCAAGAACCATAGAAATATTAAAAGGCTTTCCAAATGATCCGTACATTGACAATCAAAATACAAATAAAAAAGAATCAATCACTGATTTATATACGGCCGGTTTCATAGAAGCTGTAGATTCTGTAGAGAATTGGAAAAGCATAACAGGAATGGAGCTTAAATGGAGTAATTTTAAGAACACTACTGTTCAACATTTAGCGCGACTACCTGCCTTTAGTACAGAACGGGTTCCAATAGGTGGAAACAAACATATCATCAATGCTACTTCCGGCAGACATGGTGCATCGTGGAGAATGATTGTTTCATTAGAGAATCCGGTAAGAGCTTATGGCGTGTATCCTGGTGGGCAATCCGGCAACCCTGGCAGCTTCTATTACAACAATATGATTGATACCTGGGCCAAAGGTGAATACTATGAGCTGGATCATAACAGTAATCAGCAGGCACTTAAAAATATTATCTTCACTCAAACATTAACACCAAACGAAGAAGAAGAATGAAATTTCTATTCAGAACAATAATTATTGCAGTTGTAGCCCATTTTGCCCTTCTATATTTCCCATGGTGGTCTATTGCTGTATGTGGCTTTTTTGCCGGAGCACTATTTAGTGGATCTAATACAAGCTCCTTTTTCAGTGGCTTTTTAGGAATTGGGTTTCTTTGGCTTATTCAGGCTTTTATTATACATCAATCGTCAGAAGGGCTTTTATCAGATAAAATAGCAGCGCTTTTTACTTTGTCCAATGGCGTTTACATGATTATTATAACAGCTCTGATAGGTGCTTTAGTAGGAGGATTTAGCACATTAAGCGGTTTAAGATTCCGAAAATTGTTTAAAAAAGAAAGAAACAGAGGACTATACAGATAGTCCTCTGTTTTATTTAGTCAACTAATTTAACACCTGTAGCTACAAAATTATAGCTTTGTTCAGGTTCAGTAATGGCTAACACTTCCTCTTCCGTTTGCCCTTCGTCTTTAGCGTAATGCCTCAATGTTTCAACATCAGTTTCTGTATATTTTACCTGGCCAGTAAATATCACTTCTTTACCGGCAATATCTTTAGGAACAAAAAAACCATAATCTTTAAAAGTTACCCTCATTGATTCTTCATTTCCTAAATCAATAGTCATCCAACACCCTTTCGCCTTACACACTTCTTTTACAGTTCCTCTGATAGTTGCGTTGAGGGAATCCTGCGGCTGAAGATTCGCTAAAACCATTTCAGGTTGTTTCGCCTGTCCGATATCGAAAGATTCTCCGAACACTGTACTATCTTTCTCCTCAATGGCAGAAGTTTCCATTTCAGGTTCAGCAGTAGTCTCTTCTTGTTTTTTCTCAGGAGAATTGCATGCTACCCCTGCCCCAAACAGGAATAATGCTGCTATTAATTTTGCTTTCATGTGCCTTTTATTTGTTTTGAAATTTTTTAAGGTTTTGTAATACGAAGATATCTAAATTATCGTTTAAAATAAAATGAAGAAATGATGCAACCTTTTCACATTTGGCACAATCATTGTTGTGTAACTAAATAGATAAAAAAGAAATGAAAAAGAATTTATCGAAAAGGAATAAGAGAGGTTTAATACTTCTGATCGGAATACTGGTAGGGATATTCCTCTTTTTTGGCGGATTCAGTTTCAATAAAAATATTACACATAAAATTAAAAAGAAAGTAGAAACAGAATCCAAATCTGAATCTACTCCTATTTTATACCACTTTTTTAGTTAGTTTATAGTTTAGTGATTAGTTGGTTAATGAAAGAAGGGTGTCGAAAGACACCTTTTTTTTATGAAAAGATTGTAAATTTTACCCTATCCATTCACAAAAGCCTTATTTTTGCTGGTTCTAGTAAAAATAAATTTTAATAAAAGTTATTACCTGATAATACTTAGTAAGAATGGCAGAATATCAATTTCGAGCAACAGAAAAAAAGTGGCAAGCCTTTTGGGAAAAAAATCAAACGTTTAATGCTAAGGATGATTTTCAGAAACCTAAATATTATGCATTAGATATGTTCCCCTACCCTTCAGGAGCAGGTTTGCACGTTGGGCACCCGCTAGGTTATATTGCTTCTGATATAGTTGCACGCTTTAAAAAGCAACAGGGATTTAATGTTTTACACCCAATGGGCTTTGATTCTTTCGGACTTCCTGCCGAACAGTATGCCATTCAGACCGGACAGCATCCTGCCATTACTACAGAGCAAAATATAAAAAGATATATAGAGCAGCTTAAAAATATTGGTTTCGCTTATGACTGGAAACGGGAAGTGAGAACCAGCGAGCCTTCTTTCTATAAATGGACCCAGTGGATCTTTATGCAGCTTTTCAACAGCTGGTATGACTTTACCGATAATAAAGCCCGCCCTATCAGTGTATTGATTGAGCATTTTGAAAAAGCCGGTAATCAATTAATTAAAGCTGCGTGCGATGAAGACACCGAAAGTTTTAAAGCCAATGACTGGCTACATTTCTCTGATGAAGAAAAGCAAAAAATACTTTTAAAATATAGAATTGCTTATCTCTCTGAAGCAATAGTGAACTGGTGTCCGGCATTAGGTACAGTACTTTCTAATGATGAAGTGAAAGATGGATACAGTGAAAGAGGTGGCCATCCGGTAGAACGAAAGAAAATGATGCAATGGAGCATGCGAATTAGTGCTTTTGCAGAAAGACTCCTTGAAGGTCTTAATCGCTTAGATTGGCCAGAACCCGTTAAAGAAATGCAGCGTAACTGGATAGGTAAATCAGTAGGTGCAGAACTAAGTTTTGAGGTAGCAGACTATCAGAATCAAGAAATCAAAGTATTCACCACACGTGTAGACACTATTTATGGTGTAACTTTCATGGTGCTGGCTCCTGAACATGAATTAGTAGCTCAAATAACCACTGCTGAACAAAAAGAAGCAGTGGAAGAGTATGTAAAGGTGGCTAAGAACCGCTCAGAGCGAGAAAGAATGACTGAAGTAAAACGTGTTTCAGGTGTTTTTACGGGTGCCTATGCTATACATCCTTTTACAGGCGAAAAAATTCAGGTATGGATTGGGGATTATGTATTAGCAGGTTATGGAACAGGAGCTGTTATGGCAGTACCTTCAGATGATGAACGCGATTTAGCCTTTGCTCAGCATTTCAACTTGCCGGTGAGAGAGGTAGTTGAAAATGATAAAATTGTTAATTCCGACTTCCTTACAGGATTACCCATTAAAGAAGCAATTGCAAAAGCGGTGAGCTACATCGAAGAAAAAGGAATTGGTAAAGGGAAAGTTAACTATAGAATGCGTGATGCCATTTTCAGCAGGCAGCGCTATTGGGGAGAACCTGTTCCTGTGTATTTTAAAAATGATATTCCATATTTACTGGAAGAAGACCAACTTCCATTGGAGCTTCCTGAAGTGGATAAATACTTACCCACTGAAGATGGAGAACCACCTTTGGCCAGGGCTAAAAACTGGAAAACTGAGGAAGGTTATGAACTGGAAAAAAGTACAATGCCTGGCTGGGCAGGTTCCAGCTGGTATATGTTCCGCTATATGGATCCCCATAATTCAGGAGCGTTTGTTGACCAAAATAAGCAAGAATACTGGAAAAATGTAGACTTATACATCGGAGGCTCTGAACATGCTACAGGCCATTTATTGTATTCCCGCTTCTGGACAAAATTTTTGTTTGATTTAGGCTACATCACTGTAGATGAACCTTTTCAGAAAATGATCAACCAGGGAATGATTCAGGGAAGAAGTAATTTCGTTTACAGAGTGGAAGGCAAAAACACTTATGTGTCGAAAAATCTTAAGGATGACTATACTACCCAAATGCTTCATGTAGATGTAAATATCGTTTTTAATGATGAATTAGATATTGAAAAATTCAGAAGATGGAGACCTGAAAATGCTGATGCAGAATTTATCCTGGAAGATGGAAAATACATCTGTGGTACTGAAATAGAAAAGATGTCTAAATCCAAACATAATGTTGTGAATCCAGACGATGTAATTGAGCAATACGGAGCAGACACCTTACGCTTGTACGAGATGTTTTTAGGTCCTTTAGAGCAATTTAAGCCATGGAATACCAATGGAATTGACGGTACTTCCAAGTTCTTAAAAAAGCTATGGCGTTTATTCCATAATGAAAAAGGAGAATTTGAGGTTGCAGAAGGTGAAGTAGATAAAAAGGCGTTGAAGGCGCTTCACCTGGCTATTCAGAAAGTAGAGTACGATATTGAACATTTTTCATTCAATACCTCTGTTTCCACTTTCATGATATGCGTGAACACCTTAACTGACCTGAAATGTAATAATAAAGCTATTCTTTCCGACTTAGTAAGGATTATAGCTCCTTACGCTCCGCATATTTGTGAAGAATTATGGGAGCTTTTAGGTAATAAGGGAAGCATCTCTGAAGCTGGCTGGCCGGCTTTCAACCCGGAATTTATCAAGGAAAATGACTTCACTTATCCTGTTTCCGTTAATGGTAAGCATCGGGACAACATGACTTTTGCTGTTAATTCCCCTAAAGAGGAAATAGAAAAGGCTGTATTGGCTAATCCTGTTATTCAGAAATGGATAGAAGGTAAGCCAATCAAAAAAATGATTATTGTGCCTAATAAAATCGTAAACATTGTAGTTTAAGTTTAAATAGAGCTTATTAGGCAATTACGCGAGTAATCAATCATATGTATCTGAAATTCAGTAACAAATGATTACGCATTGTGTAACCTAATTTTAATAAATCAAGCAATATGAAAAGTAGTTTAATAGTACATGAATACTACAAACGCCAATTTGATGATTATATGGTACTTGTACAGGTAAACCCTATTGACTACAGTGGACTGGAGTTAATCATTCATCCGGACGGGGCAATAGAAAAAACTAAAATGAAGTTTGATGAAGACATTCAGCAAGATTTAGAAGTTGATGAATTTAAGAAATCCAATGCTCTGGAATTCAACTTATACCTGAAAGGACTACATAAATAAAAGCAAAAGCTATATTGAAAGGCCTGTTAAAATCAGGCCTTTCTTGTTTAAGCATCCCGCTGTTTATAGGATGATAATTAAACAAAATACTGGTGTAAGAGTTGATATATATTAAATTAACTTATAAATCAGATTTTTTTATTATGACTATTTTTGAAGCCTTAAAGGCAGATCATGAAACACAAAGAACTTTAGCTACACAGTTAACAAATACTTCAGGGGATACAGCCAGGCGAAAAGCCGTTTTTGACCAGCTCAAAAAGGAGTTAGCCGTACACGCAGATGCAGAAGAACGCTTTTTTTACAAACCATTAATCAGCAATGATATGAGCCAGGATTTATCCAGGCATGGAATAGCCGAACATCATGAAATGGATGAATTGGTAGAGGATTTAGAAGAAACAGATATGAGTTCTGCAGGCTGGTTAGTTACTGCCAAAAAATTAGAAGAAAAAATCTTTCACCATTTAGAGGATGAAGAGCAACAATTTTTTCAGATTGCAGGCAAGGTTTTCAATAATAACCAAAAGGAAGACTTATCTACAAAATACCTCGCTTACGTAAAAGAAAACAGGTAAATAAACCTACCTATTCCCTAAATAGTAGGGTTATTAACCTGAGTTGATCAATAAAAATACCTGCCCCGTTAAGGCGGGGCAGGCTATGCTGCAAAATTAAGATTTACTTTTTCAAAAAGTCTTCATTTAAGCTACCTGTGTCAACCAATCGGTATATCTCCTGTTATAATACAATGATTGTCCTGCTTAATTTGGAATGTTGTAACGAAATTTAAAAGCAAGTTGATAATCGAACCCGGTTATTAATTACCTATCAATTCAACTATTGAGATGGTATTATTTTGATGGATTGAATAAAGTAGTAAATCAAAAACAAACAGGAAAATCCCTTGAAGGATGACAGACTTACCATAACCTTTTAACCTAAGAGGTTTCTTGGATATATTTTTAGCCTTTTCCAGGAGATAAATTCCACCCATTATATAAGCTATATCCAAACCGCAATTGAAGAGTAAAATCTTTTGAAATTCAATTTGACCTGAAAGCTGTTCTGCTCCAGTGGCAGGAACAGCTCCAGTGATTGTAAAATAGTAACCTGCTCCGGCTATAACAAGGTTTATGATGTTCCAAAAAACGTTCATTTCATGGAAATAAGCCTTTTCGCCTTCTAGCCTATTTCTAACCATGCTGCCGATTACAATATTGCCAAGTGCCCATACCCCTAAAATAGCCATGCCCACTTTACGAATCTCAATGTCAATATGGTAAACCTCCAATAGATCAAAAGAACGGGCAAAAGCAGTACTGCTTAAAAAGTAAAAGCAAAGAAAGGCAGTCGGTAAAAGAATATACTTCTTCATATAACAATTACCAGAATTTAATGATAATGTTCAAATGCGAAATAGAATAACCTGAGAGAGAAAAGTATAAGTGCTACTCCCACAATTTTATTCATCCAATTAAGGCGGTAATCGGTGATCCATGACCTAAGCTTATGTGCTAAAAAAACCTTTGTAGTATCAGTAATCAGTAATGTTGTGATCAATGAAACGAAAAATGCAACAATTTCAGAACCTTCATATTTATAGTTAACTGTAACCATTGTCATTACACCTAACCAATATAGAAGAACAAATGGATTGATTCCGTTGAGCGCAAAACCTTTTAGAAATTGGCGAATAAACCCCTTCTTCACAGTTTTAACCTGTTCTTCAGTAGTGTGAGCCTTTTTTAAAAGACTCATAATACCTGTTACCAGGATAATGGCACCTCCAACTATACCTAAAATGACAGAGATAGTATCATTGTTTTTGAAAAGCCTTACACTGAAGTACATTAAAAAAATATAGGAGATATCAGCTATCGTTATGCCTAAAGCCATATAAAAGCCTGCTCTTAGGCCTTTTACAATACTATTTTGAATAAGTGCGAAAAAGACCGGCCCTAACATTACTGCCAAAAGCAGTCCGAACAAGATTCCGTTAATTATTACTGAACCCATTTACCTATATTAACCCTCTATTTCTTAAGTAATTAAGCCAGCTTTCCAGTTTTTCTCCTTTCATTACCCTTGGGAATTTATTTTGTCCACCTACTTTACCATTTTCTTCCATATATTCAATAAAAACATTAGTAGGCAAGACCTTAACTTTTACATCTTTTAAAGCAGCAATCCTCTCTACTTTGTAATCATCATTGAGTAATTTTAAATGATGATCCAGCTTGTCTCTCAACGCTATTTCATCTACAGGTTCATCTATTCCAATATACCAATGGTGAGCAAATAAGGAATCATGAGATACCCCAGCCACTGTGAACTCTTTGATACTGAAGCCCATCGCATCTGAAACTTCAATTAATGCCTTGTTCATATTATCTACTGATAGATGCTCTCCGCAGAGGCTTAGGAAGTGTTTGGTACGTCCGGTTATAACAATTTCACTATCTGCTTTAGAGACAAACCTTATTGTATCTCCTATCAAATACCTCCATGCACCGGAAAATGTGGTAATCAGAAGTGCGTAATCCACATCTTCCTCTACCTCATCAATCATTATCGCTTTTGCACTTTCAAGGAGATTACCATCTTCATCAAAGTTTTGCTCATTAAATGGAATAAATTCATAAAAAATACCATTGTTTAGCACCAACCTCATGGAATTAACTCCTTGGTTGGCCTGAAAAGCAATAAAACCTTCAGAGGCAAGATATGTGTTGATATAGTTTATTTTTCTACCCAACAGCTTCTCGAAACTCTTATGGTAAGGCTCAAAAGCCACACCACCATGAACATAAATCTCGAAATTAGGCCAGATATCATGAATATTATTCAAATTGTAATGCTTAATAATCTTCTCCATTAAAATCTGAATCCAGGCAGGCACCCCAGCAATGATGGTAATATTCCAGTCTTTAGCCTTCAGTGTCATTTGCTCCAGTTTTTCTTCCCAATCCTTTTTTCTGGAAATTGCTTTTCCCGGTTTATAAAACCGCTGAAACCAGTAAGGAATCCGTGAGGTAGTAATACCGCTTAAATCACCTTCAGCATAATTACCATTATCATTTAAATCGGTGCTACCTCCTACCATAAGTGTGCCCCCTTCAAAAACTTCTGCGGGAAGTCCTTTATAGCGGGAAAGGGATAAGATCTGGCGAACACTGGTTTTTTGAATAGCTTTAACCATTTGTAACGACACCGGAATATGCTTGGAAGAAGCACCGGAAGTGCCTGAACTGAGTGCAAAATATTTTATTTTACCCGGCCAGGTTACATCCTTTTGGCCTTCTAAAAGCTTATGCCACCAATCGTTGTACATTTTATCATAATTATGAATAGGGATATTCTGACTGAAATCCTGATAAAAAGCTTTACTATCACTACTCTTAAGCTTAGGTAGAATGTCTTCAAAGTTATAATGCTTGCCAAATTGCGTGTTACGCGCAGCAATAAGCATTTTTCTTAATTCAGATTTTTGTAAATCGAATGGAGGCGTAAAATCCTGATCCAAACCCTCTCTAATTCGTATTCCTCTTTTAATAAGGTTACCTAAAAGTGCCATTTGTACAATTGAAATAAATAAAAATCAAATTATTTAATTATAGTCGGTTTTTAAACCTTTACTTTAGAATTTAATTACCTAATAATAGCGAAAATTAACAAAATATATTCAATGAGTATCATATCAAATATAAATGAGGTCAAAAAAAAATTAGATGGATGCCAACTAATTGCTGTTAGCAAGACTAAACCCAAAGAAGATATTTTAGCTGCTTACGAGGGAGGGCAAAGGGCTTTTGGTGAAAATAAAGTGCAGGAAATGGCAGACAAAGCAGATGCTTTACCTAAAGATATCCAATGGCACATGATAGGCCATTTGCAAAGAAATAAAGTAAAATATATTGTTCCGTTTGTTCATTTGATACATTCTGTGGATAGCGTAAGACTTTTAAAAGAAATTAATAAGCAGGGTGAAAAAATAGAAAGAGTGGTTCCGGTTTTACTACAAATGCACATTGCAGAGGAAGATACTAAATTTGGACTGGACGAAAATGAGCTTCATGAACTACTCACTTCTGAAGAATTTAAAAACATGAATTTTATAGAAGTGCAAGGATTAATGGGTATGGCCACTTTTACAGAAGATAAAGAAAAAATAAGAAGAGAGTTCAAGTTTTTGAAGAAGATTTTTGATAAAGTTAACAGTCAATTCAATGACGAAAAACTCAATCTTAAAGAACTCTCAATGGGCATGAGTGGTGATTACCCTATTGCTATTGAAGAAGGTAGTACCATGGTTAGGGTAGGAAGTGCTATCTTTGGGGAGAGAAACAGCCATTAATCAGATGATTAGATAGTATGCATAAATTATTTATCATTATTGGAGCTATATCAGGTGCCATTTCAGTAATTCTGGGTGCTTTTGGCGCACATGCATTACAGGAAGCTTTAACTGCTACAGGACGGCTAGATACTTACGAAACCGCTGTTAAATACCAAATGTACCATAGTCTGGCATTAATCCTTCTCGGGATATTATTTGCTCAATTCGACCATAAACTTCTTACTTACTCAGGTTATTCTTTTCTAGCCGGCATAGTGATCTTCTCGGGAAGTTTGTACCTTTTATGTGCTACAGGAGTAACAAAGCTGGGGGCTATTACTCCGATTGGCGGTTTGTTTTTAATAGCTGCCTGGGTGCTGATGGCAATAGGTATTGGAAAGAGTATATAATTTTCTAAAACTGAAAAACTTTATCAGCATTGAATTAGTTGTACTAAAAAATATTTAGAATATGGCCAGAGCAAATTTTAAATTAATAAAAGCAATTAAAGTAGCTGCTGAGAAAATTAAATCAGGTACAGACTATCAATGGGGACATATGGGAGGCTGTAACTGTGGACACCTGGCTCAAGAGCTTACAAACTATTCCAAACGTGAAATCCATGAGTATGCCATGAGAAAATCAGGTGACTGGACAGATCAGGTACAGGATTATTGTAGTACAAGCCAAATGCCAATGGATGAAATCATTTCATCTATGATGGAATCAGGGCTGGAAAGAAAGGATATGATAGAACTTGAGAGGCTTGGCAACCATGATGTAAGAGTTTACATGGGCGAGCATGGCAAATCTCTTTCCCACAACAAAAAGGAGGATGTAGTAGCATATATGCTTTCCTGGGCTGAAATGCTGGAAAATGAACTTGTAGAATCAATTAAGCTACCAGCGAATTTATTGAAGGAGACAAAGAAGCATAGCTCCGCTGCTCCAACTTCTAAGGAATTAATAAATTAAAACAAAAAACATTCGGAAACCAGAAAATAAAAAGGGGCTGTCATAAAAGTAAAATTTTATGACAGCCCCTTTTTTTAATCCTTTAAAATTAGCGGGGAAATAAATATAATCTCTACCCTCCAATATTTCCAGTCCCATCGGGCCGAAACCATGGTAGCAACCAAGCTGAATGGTTTACAAAATCCCGTAGGGATGATATTTCATAATAACGTAGCTTAATGAATATTACAGGTGTATAATGTCGTCCTTACAGGACTGTATAGCATGGTAAGTTTATATTTACCATAATACCACCTCTACGAGGTTTTAGAAGGCATTTCACGTTAGCCATGTCGTGTCTCACGAAACATTATTTAAGCCATCTCAGCCATTTTTCTTGTCTCACGATGCATTTCAGCTGCTCTTAGCTTGCTTACATATGAGGTCAAAGAATTTAACCATAGTGTATCAGAGCGACCAGTCCCAGCGGGACGAAACTATGGTAGCAATTAATGTGATAGAATTTCTAAATCCCAGCACGATGACAGTTGAAGTTGGAAGGAGAAAAGTGTAAGTATAATATCGTCCTTACAGGACTTTAAATTATTGTAAGTTTATATTACCATCATGCCACCTCTACGAGGTTTTGGACCATAGGCATTTCACGTTAGCCATGTTTCGTGTCACACGAAACATTATTTAAGCCATCTCAGCCATGCTTCGTGTCTCACGAAGCATTTCAGCTGCTCTTAGCTTGCTTACATATGAGGTCACAGAATTTAACCATGGTGTATCAGAGCTATCAGTCCCAGCGGGACGAAACTATGGTAGCAACCAAGTTGAATAAGGTTAAATCCCGTAGGGATGACATTTCATAAGAACGTAGCTTAATAAATATTGAGGAGATATAATGTCCTCCCTACAGGACTGTAAAGCATGGTAAGTTCATATTACCATAATACCACCTCTACGAGGTTTTAGACCATGGGCATTTCACGTTAGCCATGTTTCGTGTCTCACGAAACATTATTTAAGCCATCTCAGCCATTTTTCTTGTCTCACGATACATTTCAGATGCTCTTAGCTTGCTTACATATGAGGTCAAAGAATTTAACCATAGTGTATCAGAGCGACCAGTCCCAGCGGGACGAAACTATGGTAGCAGCTAAGTTGAATAAGGTTAAATCCCGTAGGGATGACATTTCATAAGAACGTAGCTTAATAAATATTGAGGAGATATAATGTCGTCCTTACAGGACTGTATAATATAACATGGTAAGTCTATATTACCACAATACCACCTCTACGAGGTTGTGAGCATCCTACATTGAAAATAGCCGGCTCCTAAGCCGAAAAAGTGTTAAGACCTCTAATTAGCATCTTATATTTGATGATTTTACGTATTCTGTGATGAGATATAAAATAATATTTAGGCAAAAAAAAGAGGCGATCCATTTAAGACAGCCTCTTCTTTGATAAAGCACACTTAACTATTCGATCACCGCACTACATTCACACCACCTTTTTGCTCATACACACGAGTATCATTTTGCTCTGTACTTCTAAAGTTTATCACATAAGCATAAAGTCCCATAGGCACTTGCTTACCGGAAAAATCTGTAGCATCCCATTGGAAATTTTTATCCTTGGACTCGTAAACGATAGTTCCCCATCTATTGAAAATGATGATCTGAAATTCACCTACATATTCATTAGGGAAAACGCTGAAAGTCCTGTTGGCTGCAATGCTTCCATTGGGACGAATAGCATTAGGAGCAAAAACCTTTGGTTTACAATCTTCCAGAACTCTGGTGCTGATATTAAACTCACAGCCAGCTGCAGTTAATCTTACACTGTACACACCAGGCTGGTTAGCAATTACTGTTCTGCTGGTAGATGTTGTACCGTTGGGTAATGTCCATTGATAAGAGCCAAAAGAACCCGGATCCAGGATAACTGATCTTTCAGTTTCCCTCCCTGTAGTACAAATAAAGTAAGTATCTTCAATGGTTGGAGCAAAAACCTCCTGCACAGTTAGCGCACGGGTAATTACCACAGGGTCACAACCTCCGGGTCCCTGATCAGTTACTGTTAAAGTATAAGTACCAGATTCTACAATGTTCCACTCTAAAGTAGTTTGAGAAGGATCTATTGTAGGAATGATAGTTCCCTGACTATTAGTTAAATTAATAAGGTAATTTCCACTGGCACCACTAACTGAGCCTATTAAAAGAATAGAACCATCCTCACAATTAGTTTCAGAATTTAAAGTGGCAGTAAGAGGTTCATAAATAGTATTGACAGCTACAGATAAAGTGTCTGCACAACTAACATTCCCTCTAGGATAAGCAGCTACTCTATAAGTTCCAGGCTGGTTAACAGCAATGGTTTGACCTTGTGCACCATTGCTCCAGGAAAAGGTAAAATCTGCAGGATTACCTGAACTTAAAATGGCTGTTAACTCATTTCCACCTTCACAGTTAATTTCGTTTTCAATATCAATTAATTCTGCTGATTGAGTGAGTTCCACTGTAATATCCGCAATAACAGGGCATAATGTTCCATCAGTTGCTTCCACTGTATAAGTTCCGGCAGAAACAGCATTGGGATTTGCAGGGTTTGGTGTAATGGCGTAAGTAAGGCTTGAATTAACAGACTCTAAATAGCCTTGTAAATCGTACGTAGTTCCACAATCGAACACATTATCATCCGGATTGAAGTCCACAGAATCCGGTAATACAATGGTAAAATCAGTTACTCCTAAACAACCCGCACCATTGTTATCAATTACTTCAATGCTGTAGGTTCCTTCAACCAGATCAGGAACAGTAAACGTTTGAGATGTTGAGGTTCCATTATCCACAATACCGCCAGACTGATCAATGATTTCCCAAACAAAATTAGCAGTAGGAGTACCCGTTCCTGCTATAATATCTACGTCTATCTCATTTAAGTCACAGTCTGCAGGAGATTGCTGGTCAACACTTACACTAAAATCTGTATTAGAAAGTGCAACAGTTTCTGTACTTGTACATAAAGTAAGGTTGTCTGTAATGGTAATATTGTAAGTACCCGCAGCCAGACCCTGAGCAGTTCGGGTATCATCCGGAATGCTGGTTGGGCCATTCCAGCTTATAGAATAATCACCAGAGCCTCCTAAACCATTAATTTCTATAGTTCCATCGGCACCGGAACAAGTAGGACTCACAGTATTTATAACACTTATTTCAGGTGTTTCATTTACAGTAATTTCAACTTCATCCTCTGCAAAACAATTAGGGTCAAGAGGATCCGGAATCTCTACCCTAATAATGAAAATACCTGGGGGTAGCAGTGTTTACATTAAAATTCTGACCTGTAGCAGACTGTAAAACGTCATCTACATACCATCTATAATTGTTAGCATTAACACCTGCGTTTAGTCTTAGTGTCTCATCCTGACACACACTTTGGTCTTCTCCTATATTTACTTCATATGGAGGCCCCACTGCAATATCAACGCTTGAGGTACAACCAGCTGCACTGGTTACTACTACAGAATATAGTCCATCTTCAGTTATTGAAATAGTTCTGGTAGTATCTCCGGTACTCCATAAATAGGTGTGACCCGGTTCGTCAACAATTTCTTCTCCTAAAACCAATGTGTCGCCACAGAATACTCTCGGGCTCACCACCTGGCTTACATCAGGGCTTGCAAAAATTTCTATATTTTCAACCAGCAACTCATCATAACCGCATTGGTTTGTTATTCGTAATGCTACTTCATACCTGCCAGGTGCTAATTCAACATCCACCGTATCATTCTGCTGATTAGAGGTGTAAACACTTGCCGTGCTACCTACCGGAGTAATGGTCCAATTGAATACATCAAAATTGGTTTTTCCGCTACCTTCTAAAATTACAGGTTCAGAAGAACAGTTTGCAATTACATTTATGGAAGGTTCTTGTGTAGGTGTAGATATATTCTGTACAAAATTAGGTAAACCTAGGCGACTGATTCTGCCAGCCAAATTAAATGGTTGAAGTGTAGCCGCTAAATTATCTCCATTTTCCGGCAAAAAGCGCAGGTCTGGTGATCCAATCGTATAAACATCAGGGCTATTATTAGCTGCAATGTATAACTGACCATCAGGACCGGTTTGAATAGCGCCAGCTTCAAAATCTAAATCAGCCACTGTAATACTATCAGGATTCTGAATATCTTCTATTGTGTAATCATCATCAACAGGAATTTGAACCAATTTAGAATTAACACCATCTCTTAATGTAGCATATAAAAAATTAGTACTTGGAGAGAACTCAAGTCCATAGACTTCTCCTCCAAAATTTATATCAATAAGAGCTGTCTCCCAATTTTCATCCAGGCTGTCCAACCTTAAAAAATCCACAAACGCTCCTCCAGAATTATAAGCCTGTGCTACTTTTTCTCCCCCTGCAGCATATTTTAAATACCCTGTAGCTGACTGATCTGAAATATAAGTACTTCCTTCCGAAATATATTCCGCAGCATTAATACCACGGTCATTAACAGTGTAGCGTCTGTAAGAATTACTTCCCAGTTCGTGCGTCAAAACATCGGTATTTTGAGTACCCTGAGCTGCTATTTTTTCTGTGGATTTAGAGTAAATTTTCCTGTTTTTCAATACTACATCTCCCAGGCCATTGTTTAATTTCATATCTACCAAGGCATAGGAAAAAGCACTGGTGTCATTAGAAACATCGTCAGCCACAAAAATGTAATATAACGAAGGGTCTGCTCCATGCGCCACTGCCAAAACACCCTGAGAAGCTAAAGGATCACCTCCCAAACCAGTTCCATTTGCCATTACATTATGCTCTGAATCCCATATAACATCTCCATTAGTATAAAAAAGCAATTCTCCGTTATCATCAGATACTGTAGCACATCCTTCTTCAGCTTCTATCACCCCGTCTGTGACAGCCTCAGGCCCATTTTCTCCGTTAAAATCAATACCTGCCCCATCTCCAAAATACCAAAAATTGGCTCCTTGTTTTTCTTCTTCAAAGAGTGTTAACACAAATGAAGCTGTAACGGTACAATTACCGACAGTAACCGCAGCTGAGTAAGTACCTGATTCCAAAAAAGTGGCCGTCCCATCAGCGTTAATAGTAAATTTAGTAGGATCAGGGTTAATCCAGGTGATATTGTCCGGCTCCGACTGATCACTTAATGTGGGCCCGTAGTTTTCCAGCGGAAGCTCACAAACTGTTGTATCCTGTAATTGTACCTCGGCAGTAAAGGCATCAATCTGCACTAAAGAGGAATCTATAAATATATTCCCTCCTGAATTTACTGTAAGCACAACATTAAAAGAGCCTGCTTCCTCAAAAACTACATTAGGACTAATGGCATCAGAAGTTGTTCCATTTCCAAAATCCCAGCTGATCTCTGTTATGTCATCCAGAGCAGAATAGTCAGCAAAAAAAGACACTGGATTATTTTGGCAGATAGGGTTATTGAGTCTTGTATCGTACCAATCAAAGCTAACAGTTCCATCAATAACGGCAGGAGGTGCAATATTGGGAAGATTATTAGCCTGTCCGAAAACTGTGTTATTGAAAAGATCCCATTCTACTCTTACAGAATCCGCAATAGAATCTGCCTGGGTAATTCGGCTGAGTCTGCTTGAAGAACCATCACCATATAAAAAGTAAAGCAATCCGTCAGGTCCGTTCTTTAAGGCTTTAGCCTCAGCTATTGAGCGATTGAGAATAGAGGTATTAGTTGTGCTATCAGGATTGAATTGAAAAATCCTTCCTGTATTTGTGGTGGGGTTATTTCTGCTATAATATAAATTTCTACCTCCTGCAGACCACTCCACATCAGTAATCAATTGATTTACAGCACCGGAATTAGCAATGATCTCCTCATTCTGAAATATTAAATTGAGAGGATCAGTAGTATCAAGTGTTAAAAGAATAATGTTTTTAGGACTTCCCGCTACGTTTTCTGAAGACAAAGCTAATTCTAAAATATCGCTTTGAGGATCCCTTACAGATATGTTGTTTACTGCAAAAGGAACTGAGAAATTATGGCTGCTGACAATTGTAATGGTACCGTCATTTTCAACCTGAGCCAGCTGAAGTTCATTTAAGCTAGTGTTTTCAAATAATAAAAAATAATTATCCCCGGCTTTAAAACTTTTTACCATCTGGGAAAGGTTATTGAAACCTGTTCCTATGGCTGCTGAGTTCACTTCACCAAACTGCCCAGCAGCAAGATCTACTGCAACATAAGACAATGCTCTTCCCGCAGTAATAAAATAAACATAATATGTATTGTCATCAGCAATGGGAGAAGGAACTATTGCCACAGGGTGCCTCAGGCTATTATCACCACCAATACCTGTACCTCCCGGAATAGCCGTATGATTTTTTCCATATATGATTTCCCCATCCGAATAAAATAACAATTGACCATCAACAGCATTGGCGGCAACTGCTGAGCCATTATTGCCAAACGGCACGGTTTGATTATCGATGGAAAGCGCGTTCCTGCCAGCGTTTCTTTCAAACTGGATCGCTTGAGGTGTATTACCAAAATACCAGAACGACTCTGAAAATTCTTGAGCTGAAAGATTTATAGTAGCACACAGAAAGAAAAATAGAATTCCGGCCTTCTTTGTAAAATGATTCATATACTGAATTATTGAATATTGTTAATGATAAACGCTAGCTGTCAGGGTTTAATTTTTTAATCCGACAAAAATATATTATTCTGATATTATTATCGTTTATTCGCAGTATCGAAATTACTAAATAAAACCGTAAAGATTTAAGAAACTTACTTTGTTTTCAGAGATGTAAGTTTTTTCATGTGTTTTATTTATTTTAACATTACGCTTTCTGAGTTATTTTATATCTTTCGAGAATTTTGATGAATATTTATATTGTGCGTAAAATATTAAAAACGGAGTTTCTTATTGTAAAGGCAAGTATTATTTGCCTGTGCTGTTTGTTCCAAACGGAGCTAAAAGCTCAAGACCCACAATTTTCTCAGTTTTATGCTGCCCCTCTTTACCTAAACCCGGCATTTGCAGGTAACACGCAGATGAGCAGATTTGGGATCAACTACAGAAACCAATGGCCCAGCATTGATGCAAACTTCACTACCTATTCCGCTTATTTCGATCATTATTTTGACAGAATAAGAAGCGGTGTAGGATTAATTGTAACCCGAGATCAGGAAGGGATTGTAGGGCTAAGGTCTACTTCAGTAGGAGCACAATATGCTTACCAGTTACGTTTAACTGACAAATTAACTTTCCGGCCAGGAACCCAGGTAGCTTATTATAACAGGAACCTTAACTTTGACAGGCTTACCTTCGGAGACCAGTGGAATCCTGAAACGCAAAGCTTTGAAAACCCAACGGGTGAAGCTGCTACAGGACAAAGCAAAAACTTTATTGACCTCTCTTTTGGAGGAGTTTTATATTCCGATAGATTTTGGTTCGGCTACTCTGTCTTCCATTTAAATCAGCCTAATCAATCTATATTGGGAGAAGAAAGCAAGTTACCAATGAAGCATTCATTTCATTTGGGTTACAAAATCCCTTTAAATGTTGGCTATGGAAGAATTGGCTACACCAAAGATGGGGATGAAAGAAGTATTACCCCTACTGCACAATATAAAATGCAAGGTGGATTTGAGCAGTTAGATTTAGGTGTGTATGGTACTCTGGAACCTATGGTTGTAGGTTTATGGTACCGCGGAATACCATTTAATGCTCCCAATGGGTTCAATGGTTCTGAATCTATTGTAATGTTAGTAGGTTACGCCTACAACAGGCTATCTGTTGGTTACAGCTTTGATTATACTTTATCTGATCTTGGCATCAGAAGTGGTGGAGCTCATGAGATTTCTATCTCCTACGTATTATCCTTAACTGATCCACGCAGACCACCTGCGGATAAACTTAGAATTCCCTGCCCTAAATTCTAGCATTTATGCATTTTACGTCAGAACAGTTTCTTACAATTATATTAGTAATTGTAAGTTCGGAATATATATTAACCACTTTAGTAGATTGGCTAAACTTAAGAAAGAAAAGTGCAGGCTTACCTGCTGAGTTGAAAGACATATATAGTGAGAAGCAATATACTAAAGCTTTAGCCTACCAGCGGGCAAATACAAATTTTGGGTTAGTAAGTGGACTCTTTAGCTTTGCCTTAATTATATTGGTAATAGTATTTGGCGTCTTTGGTATATTAGATGAGTTTGTTAGATCAAATTTTGAAACGCTAACCACACAAACCCTGGCCTTCTTCGGAATTATATTTATTGTAAATGACCTTTTAAACATTCCTTTCCAGTGGTATGCTACTTTTAGCATTGAAGAGAAATATGGTTTTAACAAATTGACACCTGCAATTTTCTGGAAAGATAAACTAAAAGGCTATGTATTGACTGCAGTGATTGGTGGCATTTTACTCAGCCTATTAATATTCCTTATCAGCTATTTAGGACAATCTTACTGGTGGATCTTTTGGATAGTGATTTCATTATTTATGATAGCTGCTAACTTTTTCTATACTAGCCTGATACTTCCTCTGTTTAATAAGCTGACTCCTTTGAAGGATGGTGAGCTGAGGCAAGAGATAATGAATTATGGAAAACAGGTTAATTTCCCTATCGATAACATTTATGTAATTGACGGCTCAAAAAGATCAACAAAAGCTAATGCATTTTTTTCAGGTTTTGGGAAGAGAAAGAAAATTGTGTTGTATGACACGTTGCTTGAAAAGCATACTAATAGTGAATTGGTAGCTATTTTAGCGCATGAGGTAGGACATTATAAAAAGAAGCATACGATTTCCGGAATGTTTAGCGGAATCCTACAAATGGGGCTTATGTTGTTCTTAATGTCATTTATGATTTTTAGTCCGGAACTAAGTAAAGCTTTGGGGGCTAATCACCTAAGTTTTGCTGTCAACTTCATTGCGTTTGGTATTATTTATACACCGGTGAGTTTACTAATTGGCATTTTCTCTAATTATATGAGTAGAAAACATGAATTTCAGGCAGATGAATTTGCCTCAAATACTTACAAGGGGGAAGCATTGCAATCTGCCCTTAAAAAGCTTTCTGTTGATAATTTAAGCAATTTAAAACCCCATAAATTGTACGTATTCATACATTACTCACATCCTCCACTGCTTCAAAGACTTAAGGCTATTAAAAGTAGTAAATCATAATTCCTTTTATTTTAAAGAAATGCTATATATTTATGGCTAATTTGTAATTATTGTGTGTGAATTAATATAAATTAATCTATATTGATAGCACGTGTTTGTCCCAAAATGATTAAAATTCAAAAATTTAATCTTTGTTAAATTATATAATATTATGAGAAGTACTTTTCTTATTGTAACATTTTTAATGTTCTCTATCCAATTATTTAGTCAGAAAGCAAAAGTTGATGACCTGATTTACAGAGGAGAGAATTTATTTAAGATTAAGAACTACAAAGAAGCTGCCAAGTCATTAAATGAGGCTGTGGAATTGGGTGCTGCAGCATTGGAAGTACATTATATGCTTGGAGTAAGCTATATGGAACACCCTAATGCTTCAGATCAATTAAAGTCATTAAAAAGCTGGAATATCATAGAACAGGCAGGCTTTCCTGACAAGCTTCCGAAAGACTCCTATTATTACGCAGCGCAGGCATTTCACAAAAACCTTGAATTGCAAAAGGCCAGTAAATACTATAATAAATACCTTACATTGATAGGTTCATCTGATCCGAAACTATTGGCTGAAGTAAGTCTGAAAAAGCAGAAAAGCGAAAATGCTATGCGTTTAATGGGTGATAAAAAAGATATCAATGTGGTACAAATGGCACCTCCTATCAATACTGAATTTACAGAATACAACTCTGTAGTTTCAGCAGATCAGTCTGTTATGGCTTTTACTTCTTTAAGACCTGATGCAAGAACGGGAAGAGCTGTTGAGGAAATATATATTACCTACCGATCAGGAGGCAACTGGGGAGAGCCTACAAAAATACCATTAAACACTAATGATAATGTGGGTACTGCCGGGATTTCAGCTGATGGACAGCAAATGTTGGTTTTTATCGGCTCAGGTAATAAAGGCAGCATTTATATAATGAGCAAAAATGGAAATACATGGAGCCAACCGGCACCAGTAAGAGGCCTAAATTCAAATAATTTAGAAAGTACCGCTTCAATAACGCCAGATGGAAAAAAGATTTACTTTGCCAGTAACAGACCCGGTGGATTTGGAGGAATGGATATTTATGTTGCTGAAAAATTAGCTTCCGGTGACTGGGGAAATATCAAAAACCTTGGCCCTGAAATAAACACTAAGTATGATGAGGATGCACCATTCATCCATCCAGATATGAAAACCCTTTACTTCACTTCTAATGGTGAGCACTCAATGGGAGGAAGGGACATTTTCAAAACACTAAGGATAGGAAAAGAATGGAAAACCCCTGAAAACATGGGTTACCCGATCAATACGCCTTTGGACGACAATTATTTCACACTTACTGCTGATGGAAGCACAGGTTTCTTTTCATCAGACAGACAAGGTGGTTATGGAGGACAGGATATCTATTCATTTAAAATGCCTGAGCAGTATGCCAATATTCCTTTAACCATGTTGAAAGGTAAAATAACTGCGGGCCCGGATAAACAGCCTGTACCTACAAAAATCAAATTAATTGATAACGAAAATAATACTAAGGTGGATTACGTGTATGATCCTGATCCCAACACAGGAAATTACCTTATCATTTTACCTCCGGGAAAAAATTATGATCTAATTATAGAATCTGATGGTTATTTACCTTATACATTAAATATTAATGTTCCTAATCAGACATATTTCTATGAATTGTATCAAAAAATTAACCTTAACTTAATCAGACAGTTTGATGTAGTGGTAGGTCAGGAAGTAACAGTGAATAATGCCTTTTTTGATACACAACAGGAAGGTGAATATACACCAAGGCAAGCTAATGAAGCTATGCTTATTCAAAATGACAGCTTAGATGTGTACGGAATGATGGATGCAATTATTGCCACAGAAGATACTGCTGCATTTAATTACCTTATGGATTTAATGTATTCTGTGAATCCTATTGACGATGTGGATTTTTCAAGTAATCCTGACGACATGGAAATTGCCAGCCGTACTTACTATTATGACGAAAGCGATACCACAACACTGAAAAGCCGAGTGGTAGAAGGCGAGACGATTTTTTCCCTACCTACCATGTATGTAACTGAAGAAGCGAAGCAACAAAAAGAAAATAAAAACAAGGTAGTAACAGCCAATTACGATAAATCTCTATTAGAGCCTGTTTATAAAATATATTTTGATGTAGGGAAGGCAGAATACAATACTAAATACAATGAAACTCTGCAAAAGATATATGATCATCTCTCTAAAAATAAGCAGTTAGGTATACAAATTTCGGGTTACGCCTCTGCGGAAGGAGATCCGGAAGCCAACCGAAAGCTCTCTAATGAAAGGGCAATTGAACTCGTTAATTTCTTTAATTATAAAGGGATAGTGAGGAGAAGAATTATTGCAAAAGGATACGGAGCCACTCAATCTGACTCAAAAAATCCTGAGGAAAACAGAAGAGTTGAGATACAAATTGTTGATTTAAATACAGTAGATAATTAAATCTATCTAAGTTTTTGCTTGAAGCCGATGTTCATTTTATGTATATCGGCTTTTTTATGGTAAAAGCTAAAGATCATAAATAGAGACTATTCGGCAGTTACACGAGAATCACTGATATATGTCTCAGAAAGTCAGCAACAAATGATTACCCGTTGTGTAATTTAATTTTAGATTCCGTATAAACTTTTCCGCTCACTATTAAGCTTTTGACCTGGCAAACAAAAAAAGCGTAAGAATTTTGGTTAGGAATTCTTACGCTTATATAATTTAATGGAGTAAAGTTTAATCGTCAATAGTAACATGACTCCAGTTTTGTCCTTTTCTTATTCTATTCAATTGAGTATGTGTAATACCAAACTGACGGGCGATTTGACTGTAACGTGTTTTCTCGTTTTTCAGCATTTTCTTAATCACCTTTACATCTGACTCAGTTAATTTGTAGCCTGTAACTCTCTTTTTTATAACCCTTGGGTTCTTATTATTATGATCAGCCAGTTCTCTTTCAGAAACCCATTTCAAGTTGCTTACGTGATTGTTGGATTTGTCATAATCAAGATGCGTTACATAGTGCTGGTCTTCATGCTCCTTCGGAATATATGATTCCGCTACTAACCTGTGAACATAATAACTTTGTGTAATGCGTTTATCAAATCTCACCATGATGGCCTGGTAACCATTTACATTTGAACCTTTGATAATTTTTCCTGTTTCGCGCGTAGAATAACTTTTAACTCTGCCATAATTCGAGATTTCGTATTTGGCGTGCGGTAAGTCAACATTAAATTCTATTTGCTTCCACTTTTCCAGTTTCGGATCCATGTTATTTCTTTAGTTTAGTTAATGATTGTAGTTAAAGGTAAGCAAATATAATAAAAAAAATACCATGATTCTTAGATTATTCATAGTGATATTTTTTAGACCATAAATTTTGCAGTCTCTTTTTGAACTCAAGCTCTCTGGGGTTTTCCTGTGGATCGTATAATTTTTGTCCTGAAATCTTTTCCGGTAAAAATTCCTGCCGAACAAAATTTCCAGGATAATCATGAGCATATTTATATCCTTTTGCATAGCCGGCATCCTTCATTAATTTAGTGGGTGCATTTCTTAAATGCAATGGAACAGGTAAATCACCCGTTTCCCTCACCAACTGATTGGCTGATTTGATGGCTTTATAGGAGGCGTTGCTTTTAGGAGAACAAGCGAGGTATACTGCACATTGAGAAAGTACAATCTCAGCTTCCGGATAACCAATCATCTGTACTGCCTGGAAAGTATTAGTGGCAATCACCAAAGCGGTAGGGTTAGCATTTCCGATATCCTCTGAGGCTGAAATTAATAGTCTTCGGGCAATAAACTTAACATCCTCGCCCCCTGCTATCATTCGCGATAGCCAATAAACAGCAGCATTGGGATCACTACCCCTGATAGACTTAATAAAGGCAGAGATAATATCATAATGTTGCTCTCCTCCTTTATCATACATGGCCATTCGCTGCTGCGCAATGGCCCATACCTGGTCATTTGTTATCAGAATCTTCTCTCCTGCTTCATGAGCGTCTATCACTAATTCAAATAAGTTAAGCAACTTTCTGGCATCTCCTCCTGAAAGGTTAAGCAAGGCTTCATATTCCTTTATTTCAATTGATAGCTTCTTAAGTTTATCATCCTTCTTCAAAGCAGTTTGAATCAAGCCTTTTAGTTCATCTATCTCAAGTGCTTTCAAAGTGTACACCTGACAACGGGATAGCAATGCAGAATTAACTTCAAAAGAAGGATTTTCTGTAGTGGCACCAATCAAAGTAATTACACCTTTTTCAACAGCCCCTAATAAAGCATCCTGCTGGGATTTATTAAAGCGGTGAATCTCATCTATAAATAGAATAATTCTGCCAGTTCTGGCTGCTCGTTGAATTACTTCACGCACATCTTTAACACCCGCACTTATTGCACTTAATGTCTGAAAAGGAGCTTTTACCTGGTTAGCTATTATATTTGCTATAGTAGTTTTACCTACTCCGGGTGGGCCCCAAAATATCATTGAAGGCACCTTACCTTGTGCAATACTTAAGCGCAAAACACCTCTCTCTCCTATTAAATGCTGCTGACCTACCAGGTCCGACAATGAACTGGGTCGCATTCTTTCTGCTAATGGTTGATCTTCTCCGAACATATAAAAGTTAACGTATCAAATTCAAATGCAATATGAGGATAATCTCTTACTTTTGCCAGATGACAAAAAACTGGCAAATTCATGGTACTCTTGCATTAGTAAGTCTTATATACGGGGCAAACTATATTATTGCCAAGGGAGTAATGCCAAATTATATGACGCCTAATGGTTTCATATTATTAAGAGCTTCAGCAGCCACCTTACTTTTCTGGATATTCCACTTCTTTACTTCTAAAGAAAGGGTACATGATAAGAAAGATTACATCAGTTTTATAAAATGTGCGGTATTTGGAGTAGCTGCCAATCAATTAATCTTTTTCAATGGATTAAACCTGGGGAGTCCGGTAAATGCCAGCATCATCATGACAGTGAACCCTGTAATTGTATTAGTAATATCAGCATGGTTAATTAATGAAAGAATTACGCCCAGAAAAATTGGCGGTATACTATTAGGAGCCACAGGGGTAATCCTATTGATTTTAAATAAGGAAGTAAGTGTTGAAAATGACTCTTTATTAGGCGATTTATTCATTTTCCTGAATGCTACCTTTTATGGTATCTATCTTGTAATGGTAAAGCCGCTTATGTTAAAATATCAGCCAATCACAGTGATAAAATGGATATTCCTTTTCGGCTCCATTATGATTATTCCTTTTGGTTTCTTCCCTCTTTTAAAAACAGATTTTAGCACCTTTTCCACGGGAATATGGTGGAGTATTGGGTATGTAGTAATAGGAACCACATTTTTAGCTTACTTATTAAATGCTATGGCTCTGAGACATGTCAGCTCTACCATTGTAGGTTATTACATTTATCTACAGCCTCTTTTTGCCACTGCTATTGCTTTAAGTTTAGGATTGGAACATTTCCAGTGGAACAAAGCTCTTTTTGCTTTAATGATTTTCTATGGAGTGTACCTGGTGAGTAAAAAGCCAGCAAAATCTTAAAATGTCCTTTACACAAAACTAAAATCAGGTATTCTCTACTTTACTCAGCTGGTAAAACTTAGGAGAAATTACATTTAAAAAAATAAAAGAACTGAAAGCTAATAGCGCTCCCGTAAAAAAAGTAAGTTTGAAGTTATCAGCATTGTTGCTATACACCCATCCTGAAATAAAAGCTCCCATACCAATTCCAATTTCAAGGAATATATAAAGGGTGGCTAATGCTTTGCCCCTCTTTCTGTCATCGGTTAAATCAATTGCCCACGCAAAAACCGTAGGTGAGTTCATACCTACTGCCAAACCAAAAATGATACCTGCTCCTATCAACGTATAAAGTGAATTAGAATAGGCAATAAGTATCATAGCGCAACCCAATAGAAAAGAAGAAACTTTTAACACCTTAATACGGCCTATTTTATCTGAGATTTTACCCGCTAAAATTCTGACAAGCAGTGAAGCTAGTACAAAAACTGCAAAAAATAAGCCTTTGTTGCTAATGCCTAAATGCCTGGAATAATCCGGCATTATTGTAAGTACCAGGCCAAAAGAAAACACGCTTAATGACATAAAAACTGCAGGTACCATCACGCGCTTTTCAATAATTTCATCTCTTTTTAGCTTCAGCATGCTAAACTGGAATTGTACCTTATCTGCTAATGTTTCTTTCATCCCTGCCACAATTATAATACTCAACACTGCTGTTAAAGCAGAGGCATAAAAAACATAGTCTACCGGGTACATGCTTCCCAAATAACCGCCTAATGCATTTCCTGTTGCAGTCCCCACAGATATTGCCACACCTATAATCCCCATAGCTTCTCCCCTTCTGTTGAAAGGAACAATGTCTGCTACATAAGCAGAGTTGCCTGTAGGGGTAAAACCTGTGGAAAATCCGTGAAGCAAACGAAGCACAAAAAAAGCAATGACGGATGTTACAAAAGGATAGCTTAACCCTGCTACAAAGCAAACTATTGCACCGAAAATCATCACCGGCAGCCTGCCTACTTTATCCGCCAGCTTTCCACTAAAGGGTCTGGATAACCCAGCTGTGATGGTAAATAGTCCAATAATCAAGCCTTTATATTCTGCACCACCCAGGCTGGTGAGGTAATCCGGTAGCTCAGGAATGATCATATTAAAACTCGCAAAAAATAAAAAAGCACTTATACTAAGTGCTACAAATGATCTGTTAATAAGGTTTTGTTGTTTCACTACCAACGAATAAAATATCAAATAAAATCACCTTCCTTCATCAACTTATCTATCTTAAGCAAAGCAGCAACGCTTAACGAATCGGTAATTTCTCCCTTCATCACCATTTCTACTGCTTCCTTTAGAGGAATTTTCTTGATAGAAAGGTCTTCAGTATCTTCAAATTCTGTTGCTCCTGCCTTTAAATTAGTGGCAACAAAAACATGTCCTACCTCATCGGAAACGGAATTGCTTAAATGCATTGTCAGTAAATGCTCCCATTTTTCAGCTGTAAAGCCTGTTTCTTCTTTGAGCTCTCGTTTTGCGGTGGCTAAAACTTCTTCACCATATGGACTGCCACCCTCCGGAATTTCCCAGGAATATTGGTTAAGAGGATAGCGAAACTGACCTACCAACCACGTATTTCCCTGTTCGTCAATTGGTACAACGCCAACTGCAATATTTTTGAAATGTACCTTTCCATAAATACCATTTCCTCCTGCTGGGTTAATCACCTGATCTTCTTCTACTTTGATCCAGGGATTTTCATATTTAACTTCTGAGCTGGTGGTTTTCCAGGGGTTGGTATTCATTGAATTTTTATCAGACATTTTATTTAAGCTAAAAAGAGAAATGCAATCCTGGCTTAAAAGTCAGAAATTTACGCTAACATTCAAAAGAGTAACTAAATAATATTCAATCCTTATCTGTTTAATAAACCCCGCTACCAATCATTACTAAGGTACATGCGAATTCGGTTTCAATACCTTTTTCAGCCGCTTTTTCAGCAAATTCAGGGTTTTCTGTGCCAGGGTTAAAAATAATCCGCTTAGGCTTCAATCCTATTAAATAATCATAATACTCTGGTTGATGCTGAGGCCCAATATATAGCGTTATGGTATCAATGTCTTTCAAAACGGGAAAAGTCTTTATATCCTGAATCTGTTGTCCTAAAACTGATCCTTTCTTGATTCCTGCCAGTTCAATTTCGTGCCCTGCTCCGGTTAATCTTTCTGCTGCCAGATAAGCATATCTTGAGGGGTTATTTGTGGCTCCTACAATTAATGTTTTCTTGCTCATTTTATTCCTGGTATAATGCTACAATCTGTTCCGCACACCTTTCTCCATCCATTGCCGCAGAAACTATTCCACCTGCATACCCGGCTCCTTCTCCACAAGGGAAAAGTCTTTTGGTGCTTATATGTTCCAACGATATTTTGTCTCTCGGGATACGAACCGGTGAAGAAGTTCTGCTTTCAACCCCAACAATTTGTGCATCATTAGTGAGATAGCCCTTCATTTTTTTACCAAAAGAAATAAATGCATCTTTTAACCTGTTGTGAATAAAATCAGGTAATACTTCCTTCATATCAACGGAAAGCAAACCAGGCTGATATGAAGTTTCTGCCAAATCTGTACTCCGTTTATCTTTCGTGAAATCTATTAACCTCTGCGCAGGTGCTGTTTGTGTTTTCCCTCCCATTTCCCAGGCTTTCTTTTCTATAGCTTTTTGTAATTTCAAGCCCTTTAAAGGTCCGTATTGTTCGTATGCTTCCATATCCTCCAGTTCAATAGCAACTACTATTCCTGAATTGGCATACCTTGAGTCTCTTCTGGAAGGGCTCATTCCGTTTACCACTACTTCACCTTCTGCCGTGGCTGAGGGAACTATAAAACCACCCGGGCACATACAAAAAGAAAATACACCTCTTTGCTTCCCTTTATAATGAGTTTGGTGGACTAATGCATAAGATGAAGCAGGCAGGTAATTGCCTCTGTCATCACATTTATATTGAATTTTATCAATAGTTTGCTGAGGATGCTCCACCCGTACCCCAAGTGCAAAAGGTTTGGCCTCTATAGTAATATTTGCCTGATGCAGTTTTTCGAAAATATCTCTGGCTGAATGCCCTGTAGCAAGAATAAAAGATTCGCCCTCAAAGAGTTCTCCACTTTCTGCCTTTACAGCTTTTAGCTCATTACCGGATACTATAAACTCCGTGACTTTTGTATTAAAATGAACTTCTCCGCCTTTATCGATAATGGTTTCACGGATATTCTGTATAATTTTTGGAAGTTTATTGGTTCCAATGTGTGGATGCGCATCAATCATAATATCTTCTGAAGCCCCATGTGCCACCAAAATTTCAAGTATCCGATAGATATCTCCCCTCTTTTTTGATCTGGTATATAATTTACCGTCTGAATATGTCCCGGCACCACCTTCTCCAAAACAGTAATTACTCTCTCCATTTACAATGTGCTTTTTGTTAATATCAGCTAAATCCCTCCTTCTGGCTCTCACATCCTTGCCTCTCTCTAACAGTACAGGTTTCCAGCCCAGTTCAATTAGCCGCAAAGCTGCGAACAAACCTGCAGGGCCCGCTCCTATTACCACAGCTCTTCTTGCACCATTGACATCAGGTAGCTTTTCAACAGCATATTTAACCCTGGGAGGAACAGGCTCATTGCCAAACACTTCAACTTGCATACGTACCTTCACCTGCTTAGAGCGTGCATCAATAGATCGCTTATGGATTCTCACGGCTGCATCACTCTTCAGGTTTAAAACATTTCTTATATGATCTAAAGCATGAACTTCATCAAAAGCCTGTTCAGGAGATAAAATGATTTCCTTTATGTACATAAAATGTATTCTTAATTAGGGATTGAGCGTGTTAACTTTTTTCAACCTGAAAACATAACCAAAGGAGAGTCCTACAATTGGCTGGAGCTTAAACCTTTCCTCCTTTAAATTCTGAAATATTTCCGGTTGCCCTATTGTATTTTCTTCATTATTATAAAAGTAATAACTGAAATTAATGCCTGCATTAATATCAAATGTGAAGCCACTATCATTAAGATTTTGTAAAATTCTGCTACCCACCAATAAGCCATACCGAATACCATGGGCATCTAATTTTGCTTTCATCTCTGCTCCATTGGTATTTGCTTCATACGCTTTAAAATGGCTGATATTAGTATAAGAAACCGAATGCCCAAAATAAGGCACTCCTAATTTGGAATCTTTATGGTAGAAGCGCTGCCTTAAACTAAAACCAAATCCTTCAAAAAAGTCCTCCCCTATTTTTAAGTTAAGTGACCGGGAGAAAAATGGATTTCTGAATGTATGAAACAATAATTCGTAACCAATTCTTTGCTGTATGTTATACTCAATGGAAGTTTGCAAATCACCAAAAAGCATATTAAAGGGGTTTACCTGCAAAATAATAGTAGGAAAATCTGAATTCTTCGGTTGAAAGTAGGAGGCTCCTTTTGATCGGAATTTATAGTCCGGCTTATTATACTTTGTACTCTGGTTTTTACCTGAATTATTTTTTGCTTGCCTTAAGATTGGTTCATACTCCTCATAAACAGGTTTGTAATAACCTGCAAGTTTTCCTTCTTCATCAAAAAGCTCCCAGGTTCCCACCTTTTTTCCGTCTTCTATAGTGCCGGCCATCTTAACAGTTCCATTCTTGTAATAACCAGTATATTCTCCCAGATCATCTTTAAAACTGGCAGTCCCTTCTATTTCACCTGTTTCGTAATAGTAAACCCACTGCCCCTGGTTTTTACCGGAAACTATTTGCCCTTTTAGCTTAAGTTTACCGTTCTCATAAAACTCTTTGTAGTTACCTGTTCCCGCCTCATATATTCCTTCACCCTTCAATACGCCATCATCGTAATAAAGCTTCCAGAATCCTTCTTTCTTACCTCCCCGCTCTGCCCCTTCAGCTTTTACAGAACCATTTTCATAATAATACACCCACTTGCCATGGCTTAAATTATCTACATAATCTCCTTCACCAGACACACCACCGTCTTTATAATAATAAGTCCATTTACCTTCTTTTTCTCCTTCCAGATAAAACCCTTTGGACTTTAATTCCCCTGTTTCATAATAACTTTTCCACAGACTATCGCTCTTTTCATTTTTGATAAAACCTTCCAGCTTTAGAGCTCCATCAGGGTAGAACTCCTTGTAGAATCCATCTCCTTTATCATAAATAGCCTGCCCCTTTAATGTACCGCCTTCATAATAATATGACCAAAGCCCATTCTTTACATCATTTATATAAGCACCCTGGTTTTTGACTACTCCTGTCTCATAATAATATACCCAATCTCCCTCACGGAGCCCATTATAAATGTGGCCCTCCATACTTAATTTTCCATTTTCGTAGTAATAGGACCATAGTCCGTGATTGGAATTATTCTTGAGTTGCCCCTTCATTTTAAGCCCCCCATTTTCATAATAGTAAGCCCACTGACCATAGGATTCATCATCAATATACTGCCCTTTACTCTTCAATTGACCGGACATGTAGTAGGACTCATAGTCACCATATAAAACACTGGGATCCATATCTTTAACGAAATACTTTTCCTGCAGCATTTCTCTTTCATCATCATAGTAAACCCTTACCTCTTTACTTTGAGCTAAGAGCTGAACTGATAAAAAACAAAAGATAACTACTAAATTAATTCTCATATCTACATGAGTGATTTCATCCTACTATTTGCTCCATTACCCAACCCTTTCCCCACTCTTCTTTCTCCTCTTCTGACCATAAATCAGGAAAAAATATTCTCTTTTGAAATCTGGGAGGAAGGTATTTCTGCCAGTTGGTACCTCCTGTAGCCTCTATATCTGATTCTTTAGAATGCAAATAACGTACTGCGGACTTATAATGCACTAATGGCCAGAAAACGTTCACTTGCAAATCAAAATTTCTTAATACTTCAATTAACTTTTCATTTTCCTGATCTGCTTTCTGTAGCTCCTGATACTTTCTCCAGAGATTACAATTTTCAAATCGTTTGATCCGGGAAATAAATTCCGGTTGGTATTTCCTTTCAAACTGTTCTAAAGTAAGTGTTTTCTTGCCTGTTTCCAGCTCTGTAGCACCTTGTTTCCAATAAACCTTTTCATATTGTTCTTCTAATGAGGCATTTTGTAAAGCTTCTCTTTTATCTTTTTGCACCAGATTAGTAATAGGAGTAGATGAAAACTCAATTAACCTATATTGTGCCGATTGAAATCCACTTGCAGGTAAAAGGGCCATTCTAAACCGCTGGAACTGTTCTTTTTCCATTCCCTGTACCATGATTTCAAAAGATTTAGTCAGTGCTTCAAAGTACCTCACCATACGTTCCATTCGTGCAATGAAGTAATCAGGATTGAGTTCTTCATTCCAGCCTCTATCTTCTCCGCTATTAGTAACGATTTTTCCATTACCTGCCACCTGTTCTATTTCATGAAGACAAAGTTTAAAGTATAATTCTGTAATCTGATGGTACATTACGAAAATTAACTCATCCGGGAAGTCAGTCTTTGTTTTTTGTAAAGTGAGGAGTGTATCTACATTAATATAATCCCAGTAATTAGTATAGTTGGAGAGGAGCAAACCATCCAGGTAAGAAGAGGCATCCTGTCCCATAGATTGATATTTCTCGTTTAATTTTTCCAGGTTTTCGCAGAGTTGGTCTTTGTTCACTTTTTCAAAACTTTTGGGTTGCTTGTTCTATTATATATAGTAATGGATTACAAAAAAATCCTCTTAAATTTGTGATGTTCGAAACAGAATACAAAATTACAAAAATATAAACCAATTCTATATGACTACACCTTCAAATGACCGCTTTGAATCTCCTGACTTTTATGTATTGGATGAACTGTTGACGGAAGAGCATCTTCTGATCCGCCAGTCTGTTCGTGATTTCGTGAAGAAAGAAATTAGTCCGAACATAGAAGAGTGGGCACAAAAAGCACATTTCCCTTATGAAATTGTGAAAAAATTTGGTGATGTAGGTGCATTTGGTCCTACTATACCACAGGAATATGGTGGTGGTGGTTTAGATTATATCTCCTATGGCTTAATAATGCAGGAAATAGAAAGAGGTGATTCAGGCATGCGTTCTACAGCCTCTGTGCAAGGGTCGCTGGTGATGTATCCTATATATAAGTTTGGTAATGAGGCTCAAAGAAAAAAATATTTACCTAAGCTGGCTTCCGGTGAGTGGCTGGGCTCCTTTGGTTTAACTGAGCCGGACCATGGTTCTAACCCTGGTGGCATGACCACCAATTTTAAAGACAAAGGAGATCACTACTTGCTGAACGGATCCAAAATGTGGATTTCTAATTCTCCAAAATGTAACGTGGCTGTAGTTTGGGCTAAGAATGAAGAAGGTAGGATTCACGGATTAATTGTGGAAAGAGGCATGGAAGGTTTCACTACACCTGAAACACACGGAAAGTGGTCATTAAGAGCAAGTACCACAGGGGAGTTAGTTTTTGATAACGTAAAAGTACCAAAAGAAAATCTTTTAGAGGGTAAATCAGGCCTAGGAGCTCCAATGCAATGCCTTGATTCTGCCAGGTTTGGAATAGCCTGGGGAGCTATCGGTGCTGCCATGGATTGCTATGATTCGGCTAAAAATTATTCCCTGGAGCGTATTCAGTTCGGAAAACCCATAGGGTCATTTCAACTGATTCAGAAAAAGCTGGCTGAGATGCTCACCGAAATTACTAAATCACAATTATTAAATTATCGCTTAGCGCAACTATTTAATCAGGGAAAAGCTACTACTGCACAAATTTCCTTAGCTAAAAGAAATGCCGTAGAAGTTGCACTCAACATTGCCAGGGAGGCAAGACAAATACATGGTGGAATGGGCATTACAGGAGACTACCCTATGATGCGACATATGGCTAATTTGGAATCTGTTGTTACTTACGAAGGCACTCATGATATTCACCTGCTTATTTTAGGAAAAGAAATTACGGGTATAGCTGCATTCGAATAATTATTTGTATTTTAATGACATGAAATCAATATGAATTTTTGAGGCTTTTAACCAATTGCTAAAAGACTGAAAGAGAGGACTTAAATACCGAAAAAGGCATAGATTTGATGTAACAATTAATGACCAAATAAACACATGAGAGCAAAGAAACAAATGCAGGTAATGCTTGCTTTATTTTTAATAGTAGTAGCAAGCCACCACAAACTATTTTCTCAGGATATTATAGTTTTAAATAATGGTGAAAAAATTTCTTCAAAGGTAATTGTTATAGGTATCTCTGATATTACCTATAAAAAATTTGAAAACTTAGAAGGGCCTGATTATGTAATTGCAAAAGATGATGTGCTTAAAATCACCTATGAAGATGGAAGAGATGAGTTTTTCCTGCAAAAAAGTCCTTCAGCATCCAATAAAAGACCCGCTTCCTCTGTGGAGCCAGGCTTGAACCTCGCTTATAAAGGCACCCTAGATGCAGAT
Organism: Marivirga lumbricoides; assembly: GCF_014636295.1. Taxonomy (GTDB): domain Bacteria; phylum Bacteroidota; class Bacteroidia; order Cytophagales; family Cyclobacteriaceae; genus Marivirga; species Marivirga lumbricoides. The sequence continues at coordinate 102,294 of NZ_BMEC01000002.1, forward strand.
TTTAATTATAACAAAAAATGGCCATTCTGGACTACTTTTGGTGGAACGATCATCTTTTTGCCGGTAGGATTAGCCGCAGGGCTAATTTCAGGAATTGTTACGCCCAATATTGCTGTGCTCATTCCTGAAAAAGAACTACTGGAAAACCCTGTATACTACGATGCTTACATGAAAAAAGCCAAGTTGAAAAAGTGGGGAAGAGTAGGTAGAGGATTGGTTTTTGGAGTAGCATTTAACGTAGCTGTTTTTATCATTTTAAGTAGCAGCTATAACTGATAAATAGTTCCAGACTTAAATTAAAAGCAACTAATTCACATTTTTTACGATAAATAACCTATTAAAAAAGTATCTCAATTCTTTCTACTTTACTGAAATCATTTTTAAAAGTATGAAATGAAAAAGATATTATCCTAAAAACATATAAGAATGGAAAAACACGAAATAACTAAAAAGCAAAGTAAGCAGAAAATAGATGAAGTATTAAGTGAATATGAAATCCTAAAAGCAGAAGCACGAAATGCTCAGGCAGAAAGAAAAAAGGAAATAGAGGACAACATTAAAGAATTAGACGAAAGAGAAAAAGAGCTGCGAGCTAAATATGATGAGATGGAACATTTTGGCGATACAACTTTAGAAGAACTAAGCAAAGCTTTTTTTACCTCTGCTAATGCATTTTCCGATCATGTTAATAAAGTTAAGAAGAAAATTTAAATTCAGAATTACAAACCGGCACCCCCAATGCCGGTTTTTTTATACCCCAACCAGAATTTGATTCTTTAAACAAAAGTGGCTTTTGAATACCCCTCTTTAAGCATCATACTCTTGTATGTGCTATTTTTTTGCCTTATTTTTAACTAACCATTCATTTTTAAACCAACTATCAATGAAACTGCCCCTTTTTTTATTCCTACTCTTTTTTTCACTTACATCATTTTCTCAGCAATTCAACCGACAAAAGATGGATAGCCTATTTAATGCTATTGAACGGGAAGATCAGGGAATGGGCAGTGTAGCTATACTAAAAAACAGTGAGTTAATTTACAATAAATCATACGGGTATAGTGATTTCGAAAAGCAAAAAAAGGCAGAAGCCAAGACAATCTATAGAATAGGGTCAATCTCTAAGACTTTTACTGCTACCTTAGTGATGCTTGCAGTAGAGGATGGTAGTGTGAAGCTTGATGACCCATTGGCAAACTTTTACCCTCAATTCCCTAATAGTAAAAAAATTACCATTGAGCATTTACTCCGGCACCAAAGCGGTTTGTATAATTTTACTAATTCTCCGGAATATGCGTCCTATATGAATGAGCCTCTGAGTAAGGAAGAGGTACTTAGAAAATTAATGACAGGAGGATTTAATTTCGCACCGGGTGAAAAATTAGAATACTCCAACACAGGTTATGTGTTGCTCTCCTACATCCTGGAAGACATTTACAAAAAGCCTTATGAGCAAATTTTAACAGATAAAATCACCAGGCCGCTCAAACTGGATAAAATCAAATTCGGACATAGCATTAATGCTAAAGCTGGTGAAGCGTATTCCTACCAAAAACAGAAACAATGGGAAAAGCTTCCGGAAACCTACACAGGCATACCTATGGGGGCAGGGGCTGTTGTTTCCAATGCAGAACAACTCAGTAAGTTTTTTAATGCTCTATTTTCAGGTAAAATAGTTTCAGATAGCTCCTTACAAAAAATGAAGCAACTTGAAAACAATGTAGGAATCGGCTTATTTCCTATTCCATTCGGAAATAAAATGGCTTTAGGTCATAATGGAGGCATAGATGGATTTCAGTCGGTAAGCGTCTACTTTCCTGAAGAAAACATAAGTTTTACAATTTTACATAATGCTGTAGCTTACCCTATCAACAGTATACTCATTGGGATGCTTTCAATTTATTTTAACATTCCATACAAAATACCTTCATTTAAAGCAGTAGAAGTCAGTGCAGAAGAATTAGAAGCACTTACTGGAATCTATTCTTCCGAAAGCTTCCCTCTTAAAATTACCATTTCAGCTGAAGGAAATCAGCTAATGGCTCAGGCTACCGGCCAGCCTTCATTTCCTTTAACTGCTGAAACAAAAAAAGTATTCAAATTTGATGCTGCCGGCCTTAAAATAACTTTTAATCCGGAGGAAGAGGAACTTCAACTGGAACAAATGAATAAAGTCTTCATTTTAACTAAAGAAAAATAGAAAATCTGTTGTAGAATGTTTTCTTCCAGCAGTTAAATCAGCAATAGCTACAAAGTGCCAACACTAAAGAATTATGATATCATTTATAGAAAACTGGAACAAATCGGCTGTTCTTCAATTTATTTTTTTAGTACTTATTTCATTTGGAATAGGCTTGCTGATACGTTATCTATTTTTTAAACTCCTTCTAAAGACCAATGATAAAAGTGACAAAGCACTTGTAAAAAAACTGGCAAATAGGTTTAAAGGAAGCATATTCCTATTTATTCCCGCTTTTATCATTCTAACATATCTGCCAACAATTGGCTTTTCAGAACTTTGGTTAAACATAATTAGCAAAGGATTGGAAATCACCATTATGGTTTCATTTACCATTATCACGATAAGGTTAATTTATTTCATTCAGGACGTATTGTTTCAAAAATATAATGTTGAAGAAGAAAATAATATTAAAGCACGTGAGGTGGTTACTCAAATTACTTTTATCAGAAAAATTGTAATTGTAATAATGATTGTTGTTGCCATCAGTCTAATCCTTTTACAGTTTGATGGAGTAAGAAAATATGGCGCTACCATACTTACTTCTGCAGGAGTGGCAGGGATTATCATCGGCTTTGCCGCTCAAAAAACAATAGGAAATTTATTGGCAGGTTTCCAGATAGCTTTTACGCAGCCAATAAAAATTGATGATGCAGTAATAGTTGAAAATGAATGGGGCTGGATAGAAGAGATAAACCTGACTTATGTAGTGATAAAAATATGGGACTTAAGGAGATTGGTTGTGCCTATCACTTATTTTACGGATACTCCTTTCCAGAACTGGACAAGAAATTCTGCTGACATTTTAGGCTCAGTATTTCTTTATACAGACTATAGCGTACCTATTGATGCATTAAGAAGTGCTTTTGAAAGCTTTTTAGAAGAAACACCGCTGTGGGATAGAAAGGCTCAGGTACTTCAGGTAGTAGATTGCACTGAGAAAGCGATGCAAATACGATTATTGATGACTGCCAAAAACTCTCCTACAGCGTGGGACTTAAGATGCTTTATCAGAGAAAAGATGTTAGTATTTATTCAGGAAAACTACCCTGAATCTTTACCCAAAACAAGAGTTAACTTAAATGCTGAAAGCAAGCTTTCACCAAAAGGTAAAGAACCACTCACCTAAACTGAAAGCACCTGAAATCTATTTTATGTGGATTCTAAAATTAGATTCCACAATGGGTGATCATTTGTTGGTGACTTTCGGAGATATATCATTGATTCTTGTGTAATTGCTTAATAACCTGAGGTCGATTATTAAAGATTTGAATGCTTATCATGTTTTCATACATAGAAACTAATTCAGGACTATCTTCTGTACTTAAAAAGCAAGCTCCATTGTAGGCTCTTTGATAATCTTGATAAGTGGAATATCTAATCAACCCCATTACAATACGCTAATTACCCATAATGTTTAGAATATGGGTCTTTGGGATGGAAATGCTTCAAACTTTCAATTTACCACTATACATATTCATTGGTACTTCCTTAATATTTAGCCCTATTTGCCAAATGCACTATTTTTATTGTTGTGGGTATGTGCTATCTTTATTGTCTTTCATTTTACGTTTCCCATATTTTCTATAAAAGTATTCCACAATAAAGGCTGCAATAAAGGTGAAGATACTACCGTAAAAAGCACTTCTTTGTGTGTCCCATTGATATTTCATGAGTGCAATGAAAATAATTGAGAGAATGATCAAGTTAATGACAAGAAGTATTCTTTTCCCTCCGTATTCTTTTTGTAATTTTAAATGCGAAATCAAGACAAATACATAAATAACCGTAAATACTGTGCTTGTAATGGAGGCGATCGCTCCTAAATCAAAAAACAGAGCAAAGAGAAGTCCTAAACCAGCGGTAATGTACAAGCCTTCTTTTGATTTAAACCAAATCTTCCTTTCAAAAAATTCGGGTAATTCACCATCCTTTGCTAAGGAATAGGCAATATTGGCACCACCAAAAATGGTCGCATTTAATGCAGATGAAATAGAGAATAAAGCTCCAATTGTAATTAGAATAAAACCAAAATTCCCCAAGAAGGGTTTTGCTGCAATTGCTAATGCATTTTCTTGTGCTTTGACAATATCTGCTAAGGGTAAATTTCCAATGGTCACAAGTGAAATTAAGATATAGAAAACCATTACGAATAGGATGCTTATGAATATGGCTCGCGGAACATTCTTTTTGGGATTTTTAATGTTTTCTGATGCATTGGTAATGAGTCCGAACCCCATATAAGAAAGGAAAAAGATAATAGAAGCATTCAACAAGCCGCTCGTATGCTCTGCATTGAAACCTGGCTTTGCCATTCCCCAATTGATCGTCATAAAACCACCCAGTATAAACACTAACAAAATTGATAGTTTAACCAGTACAATATAAAATTCCGCCTTCCCCACTGCCTTACTCCCAAAAAAATTAAGTGCTGTAAAGAATGCGATCACGATTACTTCAACAATTCCAATGGTTAAAGGTGTTGATTCTATATGAATAAATGGTAACAGGTAGCCTGCAAAACCTTTCACGAAAAGTGAGATTGAGATCACATAAGTTAACCACATCAGAATACTTAAGGCACCTGTTACAAGGCTATCTCCTAGTCCTTTCAGAATGAAGGCAATTGGACCTGCGTTAGAAATAATTTTACTACCTAAAATGGCATAGGAATAGGCAACTACCAGCGCATAAATACCGGAAAGAATAAATGCTTCAGGTAAGTCATTACCAGCAATTTTAGCTCCTAAACCAAAGATTGAAAAAATACTTGCACCTATCATTGTGCCAACTGCCATGGCTACAACCTCAATTAAGCTTAAATTTTTATTTTTTTTCATGAGTTCTCTTTTGACAACATTTTAAATCAACATTTCCAGCAATTACCCAGAAGGTACCGCGTATGGTGTCCTGGCATCCCCCAGGGCGCTATGATTTCATAGCAGCCATTGTGCCTGTTGCACAACTCAAAAATAATGAAAGTTTGATTGCGTCTTTCTTTAGTTTTCAGTATTTTTAAAAAGTCTTGATTTATGCTGCCTGTGCCGACTCATCGGCATATCTTCTTTTAAAATACAATGAGATTGCAGTTACCGATGGGTCGGCACAAGTTAATTTTTCCTTTTTTTCAAATATAATTCCGCTTAAGAGGGAACGTTCTAATGAGATATAAAGCAAGTTTAAAGTTGAACTCAGGTTAATAGGCTTTATTTAATTCCTGATTTAGCACCCTGATTACCTCCTGGTTTTCTTCTGCCCAAATCGCATTTCTGATGTTAAATTTTTCTCTTCCCGTAAGCCGCCAGTTAAGTGAAGCACGTTCTTCAATATGCTGTAAACCGGATTCTTTGCCATTATTTATTTCCATCCCGGCATCATAGGCAATTACATAATTAGCTAACTCTCCAGGAAACCATTGTTTGGCATATTCTATCAGCAGATCATTCCTAACATCCTGAATATTAGACCAGTTGTTGTAAATGTTGGTAATAGGTGTAAATACTTTTCCTGTAATGGACAGGTTCTCCTTTTCGGCTATAATGGCAGATTTTTTGGAGTCTCTGATAGATAGAATAATAACACCCGATGTATTTTGCTGTATCCAATCCTGAAAAGTATGGAGAAAAAGAACAGCATCACTGATTCCAAAATTATCTGCTAATCCTGCATCCATAATTTCCATTTTGGGTTCACTGGGCAAATTCACATTAGGGGTAATATATGGGAAAGAAGCACTCATTCGTAAAGCTGTAAGAAAGCTAAGGTTTTGCGCATCCTGTTCTTCAAATGTTCTCAAAAAATCTATGCTCCTGCTTTGCAACATCGAATTGGAAGAATCAGAATCGGAGGAGTTTTCAGCCATATAGCTCACTGAATGGGGAGTGATATACAGCTTTCTACCATCGTTCACACTAGTAGGGGCTAAAAACAGCATGGGAATTTCTGCATTCAACTCTTTATCACGGTAATCAATTATGCGTTTATCTAGAATACCTTCCGTGTTTTTATTGAGTTTCTGCTCAAACGCATAGCCCCTGTCTTTAGGGTAAGAATATTTTCCATAACTAAAATTTTGATATCGGATAAAAATATCATTCGTGAGTAAACTGAAAATGATAGGGTTCAAAGCTTCCTTTCCAATATTATCAAGGTATTTTTTCTCATAAGGGCTTATGCTGGAGTCAGTCTGCTGAAGGTATTTTAATTCACGATAATAAGCCGCGCCTATTAATCCCCCTGAGGCACCTGAAATACTAACAGAATGTTTAAAAACTTCTCCCCCACTCATGCTATCTAAATGTTGCAGTGCATTCATCGTCCAATAGGCAGCCCTTTGCCCGCCTCCACTGGCAGTAAGTAGAATGAGCTTAGGCGGATGATCAAACTTACTCCTCCATTTCTCTAAAATTCCTATAGTAGTTTTCTTATCCTTTTCAATATTCTCTTTACTGTTGAGGGATCGTATATTTTCCAAAGTATAGGCAAAAGGTTTCGTTGAGTAATTCAGCCCATAGGCATAATGTTCTTTACTAAGGAAATCCTGGGTAACTAATATATTAATAATAAAAAAGAATAAAATGGTTACTGAGATAGCCCAACCCCTGAACCAGTAGGTAATGGCTCCAATAAACATAATAATGATGGTAAGGAAAAGGACAGCACTGGCCGCTGCAGGTATCTGAAAAACAGCATACTCTCTGAAAACTCCCAAAAAAAGTATTAACCCGAAAATAAAAAGCTCTGCAACTACTGTATTTAAATGATTTTGATTGAAAATCCGGGTGACTATAATACTATACCTGTCGCTATTGTCCAGATTGATATTCCGCCACCTAAACTTGTAATCTATATAACCAGAAACTGAAAGCTTTTTGGTTTTTAAATCTTTGTGTCGCTTAACAGCAGCAATTCTGGCAACTTTTAGCTTTTTAATTCTTCGCTCCACCCTCTCTGCCAGAATATCCCTCAGATCTTTGTTGGTAAACCAAAAATACAGCTGTAAAATCATTATTGAAAGAATAACACCTATTGGCAAAGCCACAGATAAAAGCGTGGCTTCCGTGAAACTCATAAACTCATAAACCATCTGATAATGAATAATATTGACCAGATAATTGATCAAAAAAGCCACCGGAATAATAGAGTTATTAAGCGAAAAGCTTGTAAAGGGTTTAGAAATAGTACCCAAAAATGGAAATTTGGCACCATCTAAAATATAGGATGCAATATTAAAAGCTACCATTAAGCCACCTAAAGTTAGGCCAACCAATAAAAAACTGAAAAAGCTTACTTCATTTAAATACTCAGGTGAAAGAAAGAGGTAGGGTATACCTAACCCCTTAGCAAAAGCCCCATTTATTATCAAAAATAGCAGAAGCCAACACAGAAGCAGTAATTGATTTTTCTTGAGATGAACAACTACCAGCTGAATAGGAAAAGAGTTGAAAAATTTCAAAAACTTATTTTTCATTTAAAAACAGGAGAAATTCTATTTATAAAAGAGCTGATAGTATCGATAGTAAATATAAAAATGATAGTCACAAATTTCATAAATCTTCAAAAATGAAGTTATTAATGGCATACTTTACAAGGCCTGCTAAAGTTTTAGAATTCGTCTTTTCCAACAAATTGCGCTTATGAGCCTCTACTGTCCGAATACTTATAAATAATTTATCTGCTATCTCCTGATTGCTTAACTCATCAATAATCAGTCTTAGCACCTCTTTTTCCCGGGTCGAGATAGATACTAATTCATGATTTTGTTTCTTTTTACTCATAAAATCCATTATAGCCTGAGTGGCCTCCTGTGCATAGTAGGTTCCTCCGCTTATAATAGTTTTTATTGCTTCTTTGATTTCCTTTTCACGGGCATTTTTCAGCAAATATCCTGAAGCCCCTGCCTGTAACATCTGTTTTACATATTGGCTATCTTTAATCATGGTAAGCGCCAGCACTTTTACCTGAGGATAATGCTTTTGAATTGCAATAGTAAAATCCACACCATTCATTTCCGGCATACTAATATCCGTAAGTACCAAATCTACCTCTCCCGGGTTCTTCTCCAGAAAAATAAGTCCCTCTTTGCCATTAGACGCCTCACCGGCAATAGCAATATTATCCTCTGATTCCAGGTAGAATCTGATACCGTCTCTTATTAAACGATGATCATCAACAAGTAACCTTTATCATTCCGAAATATAATAATAACTTTATAATATAAAAGTAATTAATTATGCTAAACGCAGCAGGACAAAAGCCAAAAGTATTTTATCTGGATGATGATGAAATTAATATCATTTTAGTGACGGCCCATCTGGAAGACAAATACGAGGTAATTGGTGAGGATAATCCAATAAAGGCTATAGATTATTTAAAGAAGAATGAGGTTGATGTGATTTTAACCGACCAGATTATGCCTACGATGGACGGTATTGAGTTTTTGAGCAAAATTAAAACCATTCAACCCGAAGTAGGGAGAATATTGCTTACAGGAGTGGTTAACCAGGATGTAATGCTTCAGGCAATCAATCAGGTCGACATTTACCGGTTTCACGAAAAGACGCACAACTTTGAAGCCCTCAAACTGGATATAGACAATGCCTACCTAATGGCAAAGGCTGTGCGCCAGAAAAATTATTACCATAAACAGCTTCAACAGACTTTAGAAAAATATAAATTAATTTCTGAGAATGTTCCTGCTCAAATCATTCAAACGGACACACAAGGTGTTATAAAGGAAATTAATAAAAGCTATGGAGGAATCAAAGTAACGGATGTAGGCAAGAACATCACTAATTTTATACCGGAAGATGAACTCAAATCCTTTGTAACAGCAATGAGTAAAGTTCAGAAACATAAAAAAAACGTCAATATTATTACACGGGGATTTGACTTTTATCAAAAATATAATTGGTACTCCACTTTGATAGGCCCTCTCACGAGTAAAGATGAGGTGTACGGGTTTATGATGGTAAGTCAGGATATAACTGAAAGAGTTTTGGGTGAAGAACGAATAATGTCCGCAGTATTAGAAGCAGAGGACCGTCAGAAAAGTAGAATAGCACGAGATATCCATGACGGGCTACAGCAAACGCTTACCATTGCACTAATGAATTTTGAGTCGGTGGGCAATGTATTTAAAATCATGGAGGAATCTAAGGCGGAAAAATATATGCGGGGTTTTCAATTTCTTGAAAAAGGCCTGCATGAAACAAGGAATATTGCGTACAGCCTTATTCCTAAAGCAGTAGAAGATTTTGGTTATATTGAAACGGTTAAAAATCTATTGGATGAGTTAAACAACACTACCTCTGCCAAATTTAGATTTTATACCAACCTTAAAGAGCGAGTGGAAAATCAGAATATTGAATACAACCTTTTCAGAATAACACAGGAGTCGCTCAATAATATTTTGAAATATGCCGAAGCTGAAGAGGTTTTTGTTCAACTGGTTTTACAAGATAATATATTACAATTAATGATTGAAGATGATGGCAAGGGTTTTAATACTGAAGAAACCCTTAATGAGGGGACAAGTAGTTTGGGCTTATTTAATATGAGAAAAAGGACAGAAAGCTTGTCAGGAAAAATGGTAATTGACTCAATCCCGGGCAAAGGAACATTAATTTATGTAGAGATTCCGTTAAAGCCTCAAACGAGAACTCTCAAATAAAAAAAAGGAAAAGCATTTAAGCTCTTCCTTTTTTGGGTTGTCTTATTTTGTTTTCAGTTTAATCTACCACCTTCACTTTTAACATATTTGTCCTGTGCTTTTCTTTAATAGGCATACTGGCTGTTAATATGATAGTATCACCTTTTTGCACATGATTATTCTTTTTAAGAATGGCTTCTATGTCAGCAAATGTTTTATCAGTAGTTTCGTATTTGTCATAGGAAAATCCGCTTACTCCCCAAACCAGATTCAAAGTTTCCAGTAATTTATTATTGCCGGTGAAGATAAAGATACCTGCCTTTGGCCTGTGGCTTGCTAATCTGTAGGCTGTATATCCTGATTTTGTCATACCTACAATCGCTTTGGCATTGGTTTCTTCAGCTAACTTACAAGCGGTTTGCACTAAGTTATCGCTCATAAAAGTTTCTGACTTAGTAGAAACATGTCCATATTTAAAGTAAATGCTATGATGTTTTTCAATGCTTGAAATTGTTTGAGACATGCTTTGCACTGACTCTACCGGATATTTACCTGCTGCAGATTCAGCAGAAAGCATTACCGCATCAGCTCCATCTAATATCGCATTAGCTACATCATTAGTTTCCGCTCTGGTAGGTCTAGGGTTTTCAATCATACTTTCCATCATCTGGGTAGCTATGATAACCGGCTTACATGCTTTATTACATTTTTGCACCATCATTTTTTGGGCAAGAGGCACATCTTCCATCGGGATTTCAACTCCCAGGTCTCCTCTGGCTACCATTAAAGCATCTGTAGCATCAATAATCTGATCTATTTCTACTAAGGCTTCAGGTTTTTCAATTTTGGCAACAACTTTACAGCTCTTACCTGCATAACGAATCCTATTTTTAAGATCCAGTACATCAGCCGCAGTTCTTACAAAAGAGAGTGCTATCCACTCCACCTCATTTTTTAATCCAAATTTTAAATCTTCCAGGTCTTTATCTGTAAGGCTGGGTGCTGATACTTTGGTGGAAGGAAGGTTAATTCCCTTTTTAGACTTTAGCGGTCCGCCATACACCACCATAGTAATTACTTCGTCTCCCTCTACTCCCTTAACAATCAATTCAATTTTACCGTCATCAATCAGAATTTTATCATTGATTTTAACATCATTAGGCAAACCCTGATAAGTGGTGCTACCCTTTTTATTATCTCCTACCATTTCTTTGGTAGTAATAATGTACTCTTCTCCAGCTTTTATTTCAACTTCTCCGCCTTTTATCTCACCCAATCTTATTTTAGGGCCTTGTAAATCCTGTAGCACACTTACATTAGTTCCCCACTCTTCATTTATTTCTTTAATGTAATCAAATGTTTGCTGGTGCATTTTATGATCACCATGAGAAAAGTTAAGTCTAAAAACATCAGCACCTGCCAGTACAAGCTTCTTAAGCATCTCTTTAGTATTAGATGCCGGCCCTACAGTAGCAACAATTTTAGACTTATTAAATTGAATTGATTGATTTTTCATAAAAATTCACTCTTTTATTTATGTATTTTTCAGTTCGCTCTTTTGGTAAAATTCTAGTGTTAATTAATCTGAAAATCATTCAGTTAAGAATTAAATTATCGATAGATTTTAACCTTTGAATATCCATTTCCTGAACCAAAATTACATTTTTTATTTTACTTAGTGTATTTTTTACATTAAGTATTTCCAAATCTCCTGTATCATCCTGTATCAAAAGAAAATAATCAATATTTTTTGCTTCAGGAATTACAAAAGCAAAACTTTCACTTACCTCCACCTTATTTTTGATTAACTTGATAGTAACATGTTCCGTGGAATATTGAAGCATAGAGGTTTGCAAGAATTGATTATTTTGAAACTCAATCCGATGGTCATCCACCTTTTTTAAATGAATGTTCAACTGCTGATTAATATTCCAGGCCAACTGGAAATCGGGCAGACCTGATGAGATGCCTAGTAAAGTGAAATCGAAATGGATGTCAGTCTTTAAAATTTTCTTCTGCATGGAGTAGAATATAATTAAAAATTTGAGGATTCATATTCAGCCTTGATTTTATCATCAAATTATTTAAAATACTTTAAGAATGAAAAAATAGTTTGACATTAATGAGGGAAATACATTTCTTTGCGGAGTATTTATAACTAAAATTCTAAAATAATGTCTGAAATAGCACAGAAAGTAAAGGCAATTATCATTGATAAGCTAGGTGTAGAAGAATCAGAGGTAACAGCTGAGGCAAGTTTCACCAACGATTTAGGAGCAGATTCACTTGACACAGTTGAGTTAATCATGGAATTTGAAAAAGAATTCAATATTTCCATTCCTGATGATCAAGCTGAAAATATCGGGACGGTTGGTCAGGCCATCTCTTACTTAGAAGAAAACGTAAAATAATTTCATATCACCAAAATTCATTTATGAATTTAAAAAGGGTAGTTGTAACGGGACTGGGTGCGCTCACACCTATAGGAAACACAGTTGAAGAATACTGGGAAAACTTATCTGCGGGTAAAAGCGGAGCCGGTCCCATTACAAGATTCGATGCGTCAAATTTCAAAACACAGTTCGCCTGTGAAGTAAAAAACTTCAACGCTGAAGATTATTTCGATAGAAAGGAAGCCCGTAAAATGGATCCTTTCACTCAATTCGGAATGATCGTTGCTGAGCAGGCAATAAAAGACTCAAAACTAGATTTAGAAAAAATAAATCTCGACAGAGCAGGTGTAATCTGGGGCTCTGGTATTGGCGGGCTAAAAACTTTCCAGGAGGAAGTGGATAACTTTGTTACCAACGACAGAAACCCACGATTCAATCCATTCTTTATTCCAAAAATGATTACAGACATCTGTGCCGGTTTAATCTCTATTAAATATGGCTTCAGAGGTCCAAATTTTGTAACAGTTTCAGCATGTGCTTCGGCTACCAATGCTTTAATTGATGCATTTAATTATATAAGATTAGGTAAAGCCGATATATTCATTTCCGGTGGATCCGAAGCTTCTGTAACAGAATCCGGCATAGGCGGTTTTAACGCAATGAAAGCCCTTTCTGAAAGAAATGATGATTACAGCACTGCTTCCCGACCTTTTGACAAAGACAGAGATGGCTTTGTATTGGGAGAAGGCGCAGGAGCGCTTATTCTTGAAGAGTATGAGCACGCCAAAGCCAGAGGTGCTAAAATTTATGCTGAGATAGTAGGTGGTGGAATGTCTGCTGATGCTCACCACATGACTGCCCCTCACCCTGAAGGATTAGGAGCAACTAATGTGATGAAAAATGCTTTGGAAGATGCAGGTTTAGAGCCTACAGCCATTGATTACATCAACGTACATGGTACCTCAACTCCATTAGGAGATTTAAGCGAGTCTACTGCTATCAAAAAAGTATTTGGTGAGCATGCTTATAACCTTAACATTAGCTCTACCAAATCTATGACTGGCCACCTATTAGGTGCTGCCGGAGCTATAGAAGCTTTAGCTTGTATTTTAGCGTTGGAAAAACAAATTATTCCTCCAACCATTAATCATTTCACTGATGATGAGCAATTTGATCCTAAATTGAATTTCACATTCAATAAGGCCCAAAAAAGAGAAGTTAATACTGTTTTAAGTAATACTTTCGGGTTTGGTGGTCATAATACTTCCATCGTGATGAAAAAAGTTAATGATTAATCACTCACATTGATTAAGCATCTTTTTTTTACTTTTAAGAAACAAACAGAAAAAGATAAAAGGCTTATAGCCGCAATAAAAAATATTGTGGGGTATAAGCCTTTTAACTTAGCACTGTACCGGCTGGTTACGCAACACAGCAGTATCGCCAAAAAGCATCACAATGGCTTCAAGCAATCGAACGAGCGACTTGAGTATTTGGGAGATGCCATTTTAGGTGCTGTAGTAGCTGATTATTTATTCAAAAAATATCCTTTTAAAGACGAAGGTTTTCTCACTGAAATACGCTCCCGGTTGGTCAATAGAGAGTCACTCACTCAGCTGGCCAAAAAAGTAGGCATCAACACCCTGTTAGATGTCGATTTTTTCCAAAATAAGTATAGCTATAAATCTGTTTATGGAGATATGATGGAGGCTTTTATTGGAGCTGTTTACCTGGATAAAGGCTATAAATTCTGTCACAATTTCATCATCAAAAGGCTCATCCTCCCCCACTATGACCTCGATGAGATTATAGAAAACAATACTAATTATAAAAGCATCCTCATTGAGTGGTCTCAGAAAGAGAACAAGGAAATCTTTTTTAATATTGAAAATATTATTGAAGACAGAAGAAAAAAGGAATTTCAGGCTGTAATAACTGTAAATGGTAAAAAAGTAGCACAAGGCTCAGGTCTCAACAAGAAAAAAGCTGAGCAAAACGCTGCTTTTAAGGCATGCCAATTCTTCAAACTTACTTAGCCTTATTACGTTTATCAAGTCTTTTGTGGTGAAACATTATTCATTGTTTTCGCACAAAAAATCAACTAACTATTTTGCTTCTAATTTAAATTAATGCACTTATTCTTTAGGTGATTTATAGTAATTTCCATTCAACTATTACTTTAATTTGCAGCAGAGTTAAAACAATAAAACCGGAAATAAAGATAGATAATAATGAAAATAGCAGGTGCTACTTTAAATCAAACTCCTTTCGACTGGGAAGGCAATTCCAGAAACATTATTTCAGCATTATCTGAAGCTAAAGAAAAACAGCTAGATCTTATCTGCTTCCCGGAGCTAAGCATCTGTGCCTATGGATGTGAAGACATGTTTTATAGCAACTGGTTGTGGAAAAAGTGTTTTGATGTTTTAACAGAAAAAATTCTTCCTCATACTAAAGGCATAGCCTGTGTAGTTGGCTTGCCCCTGGTACACAATGATAAACTTTATAATTGTGCAGCATTTATTGAGAATGGAGAGCTTAAATATTTAGTTCCTAAACAGAATTTGGCTAATGATGGCGTACACTATGAGGTAAGATGGTTTACAGCATGGCCTGTAGATCTTCAGGAAACTTTTACTTACAAAGACAAAAGTTATCCTATCGGGGATCATGTGATTGAGTATGAAGAATACAAAATTGGCTTTGAAATTTGTGAAGATGCCTGGAGAACAGACCGACCTGCTAATCGGTTGCAGAAAAGAGGAGTAAACCTGATCCTGAACCCAAGCGCAAGCCACTTTGCTCTCAATAAGTCATTAGCAAGGCAGGAGCTGGTAGTAAATAGTTCAAAACAGTTTGAATGCACTTATGTTTATGCCAACTTATTAGGAAACGAGGCGGGTAGAATGATTTTTGATGGCGAGATAATGATCGCAAAAGAAGGAAGGCTTATTGTGAAAAATCAACTACTTTCTTTTAAAGATTATCAAATATGCTTTTGGGATAATTCTGAAAGTAACAAAGAAGCAGAACTATATGTCAGCAACGTTAATGAGGAATTTCAATATGCTGTGGCCCTGGCTTTGTTCGACTACCTGCGTAAAAGCAAAAGCAACGGATTTGTACTTTCCTTAAGCGGAGGAGCCGATTCTTCCACTTGTGCTATTCTGGTTTCAGAAATGATTAAAATAGGACTGAAAGAATTAGGCCTGAAGAGATTCCTGGAGAAAATTCATAAAACTGAATGGATGCAGGAAATCACTCAAAATAAAAGGCCTGAAACCACAATTGCACAGAAGCTCTTAACTACTGCTTATCAGAGCACCTCAAATTCCGGGCATAGCACTTATGAAGCAGCAAGAAAATTGGCACAGGAGATTGGTGCTGTTTTCTACCATTGGAATATTGACGATGAAGTAGAAACTTATAGCAAAAAAATTGAGCAAAACCTTAACAGACCGCTTACATGGGAGAAAGATGATGTAGCTCTCCAAAATATTCAGGCTAGGGCCAGGTCTCCTATCATCTGGATGCTGGCCAATATTAACAACGCTTTATTAATTACTACTTCTAACAGAAGTGAAGGAGATGTGGGGTATACCACTATGGACGGAGATACAAGTGGAAGTATAGCGCCTATAGCAGCAATAGATAAATTTTTCATTATAAATTGGCTGAAGTGGGCTGAAAGCGCACTTAATTATAAAAACCTAAGCTATGTAAATAAACTCAGCCCGAGTGCAGAATTGAGGCCAAAAGATAAAAAGCAAACGGACGAGCAGGATTTAATGCCTTACGAGTTATTACTTGAAATTGAAAAGCTGGCTATAAGAGACAAACTCTCCCCTGTTGAAGTATATGAGTCATTGAAGAATGCTGCAATAGCCGACAAACATTTGTTAAAAAAATCCATTATAAAATTCTTTCAACTATGGACGAGGAACCAATGGAAGAGGGAAAGGCTAGCTCCGTCATTTCACCTCGATACCTTTAATGTTGATCCTAAAACATGGTGTCGTTTCCCTATTCTGTCTTCTGGCTTTAAAGAAGAATTATCTATACTGGAAAAATGGGATTAAAGCATTGAATTCTTAGTTTTTAGGCTAATTTTGTCATAAATTATTAAATTATGTTGAGTTACATCGTCTGGTCACCCAAGCCTTATATTGTGGATTTAGGATTTACCGAATTAAGGTGGTACGGCTTATTATTTGCATTAGGATTTATTATTTCCCAGCAAATAATGTTTTATATCTTTAAAAAAGAAGGAAAAACTGAAAAGCAGGTGGAAGTGCTTACTTTTTACATGGTGATAGCCACAGTAATTGGTGCGCGTTTAGGCCATGTATTATTTTATGAGCCCGCACGATACCTAAGCAATCCTATTGATATTTTTAAAGTATGGGAGGGCGGACTTGCAAGCCATGGTGGTGCAGCAGGAATTTTAATTGCCCTTTACCTCTTTTCCAGAAAGTACAAAGACATCAGCTACTTGTGGATTTTGGACAGGATAGTAATTGTTGTAGCTATAACAGCCACTTTAATACGTACGGGTAACTTTATTAATTCTGAAATAATAGGCCTCCCTACAGAAAGTAACTATGGTGTAGTGTTTGGCAGGGACGTGGAAACACGGATAAATTATCTAAATGCTGCTATAGAGGATGTGTCTATCAGTAAACCAAAAAATAATGCTTCATTAGAAGGGATTGAAAGCCGTTTGAAGTACCCTGTGGAATTAACTATTACTTATAGTGCAGGAAATGATTTAGCAGCAGTTAAAAACTTTACCGAAACCAAACTTCTGGAGCAGCTTCAAAATAACAACATCACTGAGTATGCTGTTTTTGGTACAAACCCAACAATTAATTATAATGAAAAACAAGGCCAGGTAATCGCTACTATTTATGGAGATGGTGTTCCCCGGCATCCGGCTCAATTATATGAGGGCATTTCTCACTTCTTTTTGTTCTTGTTGCTCTTTTATTTATGGAACAGAAACAGAAGCGGACTTGCGGATGGCAGACTATTTGGCATCTTTCTTATTGGAAGCTTTGGATTGAGATTCTTCTACGAATTTCTAAAAGAGAACCAGGTAGCTTTTGAAGATAACCTGGCGCTAAACATGGGACAATGGTTAAGTATCCCTCTTGTATTGGCAGGTGTTTTCTTTATTATAAAATCCTTTAGAGCAGAAAAGAGAATATAAGTTTGGTAGAGGGATTTTAATCAAGGCACAGGATCATGGCCTGAACCTCCCCACGGATGACATTTCGCAATCCGTTTGGCTGCTAATTTAGTACCTTTAATTATTCCATGTTTCATAATTGCCTGTTTAGCATATTCAGAGCAAGTTGGAGTATATCTACATGAAGCAGGAAAAAAGGGAGAAATTCCATATTGATAAAAGATAATAGGCAATGACACTACTTTTCTTAGGAATTTTATTGTTTCTTGTTTTGTTGAAAATGCCAATTATTTATATTTAATTTTAACCAAATCACTATTAGCAAATATATATACTATACTAATTTAAAAAAGCAACTAAATAAACAACTCTGGTTTATGAGGGCTTTGCTTTTCCCCATAATTTTCTGCAGCTTTTATTTCAATGCTTTTTCACAAATTTCGGTTCAGAATAAAAACGAAAGAATAAAAGTAAGCAATATTGATACGGATAGCATTGATAAAAGGATTGTTAATGTAAAAGATATCCGAATTGTTGGCAATAAAAAAACCAAGAAAAGAATTATTACCAGAGAGATAGACATTGAAGTTGGTAAAGGATACACTGTTGGAGAATTGAAGAAACTGGTGAAGCTGGATGAAAACAAAATTTTTAATACCGGCCTCTTTACTTCTGTAATAGGTGAAATTTCCTTCGATCCTGCTATTGAAAACCAGGTGGAAGTGATTTTCTTTATGGAAGAACGCTGGTATATATGGCCAAGCATTATTTTTAACCTGGCGGATAGAAATTTCAGTGACTGGTTATTCAATCAGAATGCTGCCACAGATAGGTTTGAATATGGTTTCAGATTTGACCAATACAATGTAAGAGGCTTAAACGAAAAGCTTAGGGTTATGGCTCAATTTGGCTTTAAAAGGCGCTTTTCGCTCGGTTACAGAATTCCTTACCTTAATAAAAAACAAAAGCTAGGGATGGGTCTTAACTTTTCCTATAGTGAGTTTGACCAGATAGATATTACAAACGTAGGGGATAAGAGGCTGTTCATTGATGCTGACAGTCTTTTTGGAGATAATTCCGGAAGAAATATTATATCCACTAACTTTTATGCATCTCTGGACTTTACCTATAGGGAATCATTTTACAATACACATGCAATTGCTCTTTTCTATGACCAGATTACCGTGGCAGATACTATTAGTTCCCTTAATCCTATTTACCTGAATAATGGTGAGCCGGAGCAAATCTCTTTAAACCTTCGCTATAATTTTAGAAGAGATTTTCGTGACAGAAATAATTACCCACTAAAGGGCTTTTTAATTGATGTTGCTGTTGAGAAAAATGGCCTGGGAATTTTTAACGATATCAATCAGGGAAGCATTAAATTAAAATTGAATCAGTATAAACCTCTTAAATATAACTTCAATGTAGCCAGCTCAGTAACAGGCTATACCAGTTTTCCTAAGCAGCAACCCTACACTACTTTAAGAGGCCTGGGTTTTGCCAATGAACTTCTGAAGGGTTATGAACTGTATGTGATTCAGGGACAGCATTATATCATGCATAAGAGTGAATTGAAAAAAAGAATATTCTCTTTTGAAACTAACCTGGGTAAGCTAATGCCACTGAAGCAATTTCGTAAAATTCCTATTGCAGGTTATTTTAAGGTATTCTTTGATCAGGGATATGTACAAAATAACCTTAGTGTAACCAATGAATCATTATTTAGCAACAGGTACATTTACAGCTATGGAGCAGGTTTTGACCTGGTAACTTTTTATGATGCTGTAGTCAGGTTTGAATATTCCATCAATGCTTTAAATGAAGCAGGATTCTTTATTAATGTAAAAGCAGGTATTTAATCCAAATCGGCAGGGTCTACTGGTTTTTTCTTCCCTCTTTTGGTAAAATAGTACCAATCGCCTACCCTTTTGTCATTTTCATAATATCCTTCATACAATTTTCTTCCTTCCGAATCAAAATACTCCCAGAATCCATCCATCTTTCCTTCCTTAAAAATCCCGCGCTGTTCCAGGTTTCCGTTTTCCTCATAAAAGCTCCACAAGCCATCAGGCAGTCCATTTTTATAATGTCCAATTTGCCTCAAACTTCCATTTTCATTCCAGAATAGCCACTTCCCTTCATACTGGCTCCTTTCATAAATCCCTTTCTTTTCCAGCTGACCATTTTCATAAAAGTAAAATGCACTGTCAGTAAGCTGGTCATTTTTCCATTGTTCAATGGCTGAAAGATTACCGGAAGGATAAAAATACTCTGCCTTACCTGAAAGTTTCGCTTCCTGATAATTTTCGATAGCACTTAAAGCACCCTGAGGATAATAAAACCTCCATGTGCCTGATTTCATACTATTTTGCACTTTTCCGACAGATCTTAAATTACCTGTTTCATAGAAGGAAGAATCAGTCTGCGCATGAGATAATTGAAAAGTATGAAGCCAAATAACTATTAAAAAATACTTACTTTTATAGAGATTTTTCATACTTTGAGATCAGTTTTACCAGAACCTAACAATCTAATGCTCTGTTGTCATTTTTTTCTCCTCAAAAATACAAAAGGATGAGAAGAATTCTACTTCATATCATTCTTTCACAGTTAATCAGCGTCTATTCTAAAGCCCAATCCATTTATGCTCCTATTGGAGGTAGAATAATTGCGATGGGAGATGCCTCTGCCACTCTTGCAGGATTTTGGAGCGGATTCCATAATACGGCTGGCATCTCCAACCTGGAATCTCTATCGGCAGGAGTAGCTTACGAAAATCGTTATGGAATGGAAGGATTTAATTTTCTTGCTGCTGGTGTTTCCGGCCCCATACCTTTCGGCCATGCGTTTATAGGTGCTTTTCGCTTTGGAGATCATTTGTACAATGAACATAAAATATCTTTAGGCTATGCCAATGAAATCGGCATTATCCAATTAGGCGGCAGAATAAACTATTTACAGTATCAGGTACAGGATTTCGGCACAAAAAGCACCTACTCAATAGATTTTGGAGGAATAACATATCTTACTCCACAACTGGTGGTGGGTGCGCAGGCACTCAATATAAGCCAAAGTACTTTAAGTGAGGAAGATGAGCAAACAGTTCCTTCAATTCTAAAATTAGGCATTTCCTATAGGCCTAAGAAGTATTTTATGCTTAATCTGGAAGCTGAAAAAGATATTGAAAAACAAACTATCCTAAAGGCAGGTGCAGAGTATATTTTTCTTGAAAAATTCTTTCTCAGAAGTGGAATTCAGAGCAGTTCCTTCCAGACGTTTTATGGCCTGGGCTTTAAGTATCTTTCCCTCCAATGGGATTACGCGCTCAGCAACCATCCTGAACTGGGTTTTTCACATGCTATTTCCATGCAATACCTCTTAAGAAAGAAATGAAACGCTCAATAAAACCGATACTATTTTTAACATTGCTGATTAAGGGAGCTATACTTTGCGCGCAGAAAAGAAATACCGACTTTGATCTTCAGGATTTTATAGAAAATAACTTTTCAGTTCAGGACGATGATATCAATTACGAGGATATCTATGAGGCTTTATTTCAGCTCTATCAGTCACCGGTAAATCTTAACCGGGCTAACAGGCAGGACCTGCAGTCCTTATTGATACTGAGCAACCTACAAATAAATGAATTCCTAAATTATAGAAATCAGAATGGCAGGTTTTTAAGCATTTATGAACTTCAGGCAGTTCCGGAAATGGATTTGAATACAATTTACAAAATGCTGCCTTTTGTAATGGTGCGAGATGAAGGGTTGCAATCAGACAACAGACCTCTTTTAAAAAGAATATCAAATGAAGACAATAACTATCTCATTCTCAGAGCTGACCGTATATTGGAGAAAAAAAGAGGTTACAAATCTTCTGAGGAGCGAGAAAGACAATATATTGGAGATCCTAACAGGATTTACGCCAGATTCAGAGTAAGGCATACCAATGATTTCAGCCTGGGATTTACGGCAGAAAAAGATGCAGGCGAGCAATTCGCATGGAATCCGGAGAAGCAACAGTACGGTCCGGACTTTCTCTCATATCACTTTCAACTACAGAATCTGGGAAGGGTTAAAAATATTATTTTAGGAGATTACCAGCTACAGTTTGGTCAGTCTCTCCTATTTGGTGCCGGATTTGCTATTGGAAAAGGAAGTGAAACTGTAGCCACTGCCAGAAGAAGTAATCTCGGCATACTCCCTTATACTTCTGTGCTTGAAACCAACTTTTTCAGAGGCTCAGCTGCAACAATAGCACTTACCCAACAACTGGATTTAACTGCCTTCTATAGCTATAACGCTATAAATGCTAGTGTAGAGTTTGATTCAGCACGAAGCACGGAAAAATTCTTTACCTCCATCAGGCTGGCAGGATTTCATAGAACTGCCTCTGAACTGGCTGGAAAAAATGCTATACAATCACAGGATTTTGGTGGCAACCTATTGTTTCACACCAAAGCTGAAAACCTCAATATTGGCTTAAACTATGTTCAAACAATGTATGAAAAAGAGTTTATCAGAAATCCCAGGAAGTACAATCAGTTTGAATTTGCAGGAAAGCTCAATAGAAATGTTGGCTTATTTGCTAATTATTATTGGCGCAACTTTCATTGGTTTGGAGAAGCTGCTATAAGCCAGTCGAAAGGAATTGGAGCTATTGGTGGCTTTATTGCTTCCATCTCTCCCGATTTACAAATGAGCTTTATACTCAGAAATTATGATAGAGACTTTCACTCCTTTTACGGTACTGCTTTTGGTGAAAGCACCAGGAATATTAATGAAAAAGGTGTTTTCTGGGGCTTAAAATTCCAGCCCAACAGGAAGTTTATAGTGTCAGCTTATTACGACAGATTTAAATTTCCATGGCTTCGCTTCAGAGTAGATGCCCCATCAACAGGCAATGAATTCCTGAGCAGAATTGCCTACAATATCAACCGAAACATTTCACTGTACGGTCAGGTACGGGTAGAAAATAAGGAAAGAAACAGTGAAAAGGCTAATGACCCGGTGATTTATGGTTTATCAACTGGGCAAAAAAGAAATTATATCTTAAATTTAGATGTTAGACCAAAAAGTATTGTATCTATAAAATCCAGAATTCAGTTTAGTGAGTTTCTCTTTAATGAGAGATATAGCAATGGAGTAGCGTTAATTCAAGACCTAAACTTTGATTTTGGGAAATTAAGATTAAGTACCCGCTATGCTATTTTTGAAACTGATGATTTTGAAAACAGGCAGTACGTTTACGAAAAAGATGTTTTATATGCTTTTTCTATTCCTGCCTATCAAAATACGGGGGCCAGAACTTACGCCTTGTTGAAGTACAAATTGTCTAAAAAGCTACAGATGTGGGCACGTTGGGCTCGGTTCAAATACCTGGATTTGGAAAAAATAGGAAAAGGAAACGAACAAATAGAGGGCAATACAAAATCAGAAGTTAAACTACAAATGATGTATCAATTTTGAAAAAGCTACTGACTTTCACATTAATGGCTGTACTACTTTCAGGTTGTAAATACGAAACACCACCTGAAATGGTGGTGGGAAAATGGCAGATTGTCAAAATTACTGAAAACGGACATGAAAACACTGCACAATTTGTTAATAAGTACAACAAATTTATCATCTTCTCGGAAGACGGCACTTATACTCGCGGAGTGCTTGACAGCCTTTCCAATAAAAGCTGGATGCTTTACTCAGAAAAAAATGAGCTACTCTTATTAAATGGTAGCCCCGTACAAGGTGTAAAGCAGTGGAAAATCAAAGCTTCTGATAATCAACTGGAATTGACTGACAAACATGGTCATTTTAAAATCCTGCTGAACAGAATTGAAAACCTGCCGGAAATATCCATTAGAACTGAGAAGGATCTTATAGGAAAATGGATTGTGGATAAAGTAACTATCAACGGATATAACAACACAAAGGAGTATGCTTTTCCGGAAAGATGGATTCTACTGTCCAAGAATGGAAAGTTTTACAACGGAGGTAAAGATAACAATCAAAATACAGGTTACTGGCAGTTAGACGAAAACCTGACCGCTATTAACTTCTTTAACAATAAAGAGACAGCGGAAACATTTATTTCATTTTATATAGATGATGACAGAATTTGGTATGAAAAGAAAGATGATGATAGAAATAAGCCTTCTGTAAGAATCTATTTTAAGAAAGAAATGTAGCGGCCTCAAGATTCTTAATTTATAAATGTTTTTATTGATAGCAGATACTTTTTCACTTGAGTTGAAAGCGTTTTAAGTAATTCTTCTTTATCAGATGAATAATTATTATAAATTCTATCTCTTGTATTCAATTCCAGTATAGTTTCCACGGGACATCTGTCAATATAAAAGTCACCTTGGGTTTTTATCTTTTTCATTACGCAGTTATCCAAATAAATGATAAATTTGTTGTTCGCTTTTTTTAAGCAGAATACTTCTTTGGATACGATATGCAGCTTACCAAACTTGAAATTAAGGGATTTAAAAGTTTTGGTGATCGGATGGTCATCAATTTTGATAAAGGTATTACCGGTGTTGTAGGCCCTAATGGATGTGGTAAATCCAATGTTGTTGATTCAATTCGTTGGGTATTGGGCGAGCAAAAATCAAGGATGCTCCGTTCCGATAAAATGGAGAATATCATATTTAACGGGACCAAAAAGCGTAAACAGAGCAATCTGGCGGAAGTATCCCTTACTTTTAACAATACCAAAAATTTACTCCCTACAGAATATTCAAACGTTACAATTACCAGAAGGTATTACCGTACCGGAGAAAGTGAATATTTGTTAAATGGTGTCACCTGCAGGTTAAAAGACATCACCAACCTTTTTATGGATACCGGTATTAGCTCCAACAGCTATGCCATCATTGAATTAAAAATGGTGGATGATATCTTAACTGATAAGGATAACTCAAGAAGGGGATTATTTGAAGAAGCTGCAGGGATAAGTAAGTTTAAAATAAGGAAGAAAGAAACGCTTAAAAAGCTTGAGGATACAGATACTGATCTGGAGCGGGTGGAAGATCTTTTATTTGAGATTGAGAAGAACCTGAAATCTTTAGAAAAGCAAGCAAAGCAGGCGGAAAGGTATTATGAGCATAAGGCATCATACAAAGAAAAAAGTGTGCAACTGGCCAAGCAAACCGTTGCCGAAAAAAGAGATGTTTTCCTTAAGTTAACAAAGCAACTGGAAGCTGAAAATGATAAAAAGATAAGTCTTAACAGGCAGTCAGCCGAGCAGGAAGCCACATTAGAGAAGGCAAAAGCGGACTTACTACAACAGGAAAAGTTACTGGCTTCCAGGCAGAAAGCTTTGAATGAACATGTCAATAAAATACGCCAGTACGAAAGCGAAAAAAAGATAAAAAATGAACGCTTACGCTTTCTGCAAGATAAAAGTGACAGCCTGAAGCAACAGATTGATCAGGACAAACAAAGTAATGAACGGGCTGCATTCAGCATTAAAAGCTTAAGCCAGGAAAAAGAATCAGCAGAAAAGATTTTTTTCGAGACTGAGCAAAGAGTTCAAACGCTACAGGCTGAGTATGAAGCACAAAAAGCAAAGACTGCAGCCATCCGAGAAGAGGTAAATACACTTAACAGGCAGCAGAAAAGCCTGCAGGATGAAGTATACCAGCTGAATAAATCTGTAGAGATCAAAGAAATTCAGCTTTCTTCAGTGAAGCAAGAACTGGAAAGAAGTACCAGCGACAGCTCAGAACAAAGCGCCAGTGTAGCAGAATTCGATTCTAAAATAAATAGTCTCTCCACTCTTTTAGCGGAGAAAAATGAATACCTTCAAAACCTAAAGAATAAGGAAAACCACCTTAACCAGCAGCTTGAGGAAGGTAAACATACCATTGAGTTAATTAAGGAAGAACTTACCCAGTCATCCAGAAAGCTGGATGCGAGAGAGAACGAGTATAACCTCACGAAATCTTTAGTAGATAACCTTGAAGGTTTTCCTGAAGCCATCAAATTTTTAAAGAAAAGCTCCAAATGGGGAAAGAATGCTCCCCTCCTATCCGATGTATTAACCTGTTCGGAAGATTACAGGATCACCATAGAAAACTTTCTGGAGCCTTATATGAACTACTATATTGTAGAAACAGAAGCACAGGCCTATGAAGCGGTAAACCTATTGAGTGATGCCAGTAAAGGAAAGGCTCACTTCTTCATTCTGGATAGTTTCGAAAATTTCCAGCCTTCCGACACAAAACTGTATGACAATGCTGTGGCAGCCACTGAAATTGTGGAGTTTGATGCTAAATACAAAAGGTTGATTGCCTATATTCTGGATAATGTATATGTGGTAAAAGGCGATTATAACAAGATGCCTCAGGACAGGGAAAGCACTTTTATCACAGAAAGTGGAAAGGTGACGAAGCGTAAGTTTAGCATGTCCGGTGGTTCAGTAGGGCTTTTTGAAGGAAAGAGAATTGGTAGGGCTAAAAATCTGGAAAAGCTTCAGGAAGAAATTAAGCAGCTCAACAAAAAAATTACAGGAATTAAGGAGAGTCTGGAAACAAGGCAAAAAGACCTCGAAAACCTAAAACAGCATAGCTACAGGGAAAATATCGAGTTACTGCAAGCGGAAATTAATGAAGTAAATTCCGAATATGTATCTGTTAAAACAAAACAGGAGCAGTTTGCTCAAATGTTAAGCACGGCCGCTAATAAAAGAGAAGGGCTGGAGGAGCAACAGGAAAGACTTACCGAAGAAATAGAGGTGATAAAGCCTGAAGCGCAGGAAAAAACTGATCGTCTGAAAGATATTGAGCAGCGACTTAACCTCATTAGTGAAGACCTCAGCATCCAGGATGACTTGTTAAGCCAGAAGTCTTCTGCTTACAACCAGGAGAATATTGAATTTCACCAGCAGCAAAACCGGGTGAATAGTCTGGAGCAGGAAATTGGTTATAAACAAAATGCTTTTGAAAGTAGCAGCGAAAGGTTAGAGAAAAACACGGTACAGCTAAAGCAAAACGATGAAGACATTAAGCACCTTTTAGATACTGCCGAAAACAATGATGATGAGCTTCTCGGGATGTATGAAGAAAAGGAATCCATAGAGCTGGGTGTAAACGAGGTGGAAAAAGCGTATTACTCAGCCAGAGGGGAAATTGATGAAATAGAAAAGCAAACCAGGCAAATTCAACGCAATAAAGAGCAGGTTGATACGCTATTGATGGAAATGCAAAATAATCTCAATGAGACCAAGCTGCAACTTAATAGTGTGAAAGAAAGGCTATCGGTAGAGTTTGATATCGATTTGGATAAAATAATGGCCGAACAGGATGAAGAGAGTGAGACGAATGCGCCAGATACCGAAGAATTAAGGCAAGAGGTTTCCCGCCTGAAGGAAAAGATGGAGCGCATGGGGCCAATAAACCCTATGGCCATGGAAGCCTACGAGGAAATTAAGGAAAGAAACGATTTCATTATCTCGCAGCGTGAGGATCTGAGAAATGCCAAGGAGTCTTTATTGAATACGATAAGTGAGATTGATGAGGTAGCGCGTATTAACTTCATTGAAGCCTACGAGAAAATAAAAGAAAACTTCATGAAGGTTTTCAGGGCTCTGTTTACAGAAGAGGATGAGTGTGATCTTCAGCTTTCCGATCCGGACAATCCGCTGGAATCCAAAATTGAAATTATGGCTAAGCCAAAAGGTAAAAGGCCATTAACTATTAATCAGCTATCAGGAGGAGAAAAAACATTAACAGCTATTTCGCTACTTTTTGCAATTTACCTGCTGAAGCCGGCTCCTTTCTGTATTTTTGATGAGGTAGATGCTCCTTTGGATGATGCCAACATTGACAAATTCAATAATATCATCAGAGAGTTTTCTAATGAGTCGCAATTTATAGTGGTAACACATAATAAGCGTACTATGTCCAGTACAGATATTATTTATGGTGTTACCATGATAGAACAAGGAGTTTCACGCGTAGTGCCTGTAGATTTAAGGGATTTAGCAGATGCCGTGGAATAATATTCACCAGAGCTGCACTTTTTCTCCAAAGGAGGTTCAGGTTTTACTTAACTCTTCTTATTAATTCCGTATTTAGCAGACACTTTGGGAGATTTAAAATTATAATAAAATAGCACTTATTCATCTTTTATCTCTCAATGTCGTAATTATAGCTTCCAAACAAACTGATGCGATAAAAGTTTTAATGGTAAATAAGCCATTTTTAACCAAACTGCCAGCCACAATGTCTGAAACCGAAAAAAAGTCCAGAAAAGTAGAAGATGCTATAGAAAAGCCGAAGTCAGCCCACGAAATTTTCATGGAGCAGGTAGAAAAAGGTGAATTAGAGCACAAGAGGCCCTCAAGAGGTTTATTTATGTCGGCTATAGCAGGAGGAATGGAAGTTGGCTTTACTTTGCTGTTGGTGGGAATTGTACACACCTTGTTCTATGAGGAGATTTCAAAATCATATTTGGAAGTATTGTTGGCCATGGCTTATCCTATCGGTTTTATTTTTGTAATAATAGGTCGCTCAGAGCTTTTTACAGAGCATACCAACCTGGCTTTTGTTCCTGTTTTAAATAAATCAGCTACTTTTTCTAGTTTAGGGCGCGTTTGGACATTGGTATTTGTAGGCAACCTGGTGGGTGGATACCTTGTCTCTTTGATTCTATCTCTTCTGGGACCGGCTATGGACATTATTTCTTATGATACCTTCTATAAATTAGCCCATAAGCTGGTAGATTATAGTTTTGATATCATTCTGATTAGCAGCATTGTAGCTGGCTGGTTAATGGGTTTAGTTTCGTGGCTGGTGAGCTCATCGCAGGAAACCATCAGCAGGATTGTTGTAATAGTTATAGTTACTTTCTTAATTGGCATCGGTGGACTTCACCATTCTATAGTAGGTTCCATTGAAGTATTTGCCGGTCTTTTAGTCACTGACATAACTTTTGCGCAATATGGCCACTTTCAATTATGGTCTACAATAGGCAACCTGATTGGCGGAGTTTTATTTGTTTCTGTACTTAAATTCAGCACGGTAAAGCCTGATAAAAAGGGTTAAGAACCAACAGCGCACTCGAAAATGCTCTTAAACACATAGATATATATGTAAATAAATCTTATTTTAGTTATATTTCCTGCCTCGTTCAATCATCTTCACTTATTTAAGCTAATTACCTATTTTATTAAAAGAAATTAAGATAATACACTTCAGAGGAATTAAAATATATTCACTTCTAACCATTCATCTCAAAATAGGGATATTAAAACAAAATTGAACAAACTTGCGCAACCATCAATCCTCAAAACCAGTAAACTAAAAAAATAAGATTATTACTATTTTTTTCATTCTCTTCATGACCATTTTTTTTTAATTGTTGAAGAGTATTTTTTAACAAAAGCAGGATGCCTGTCAATAATTGACAGAGCAAATAATGCACTTTTTAATAATGGAAACTACCACACTAATACCCGATCGATTACAAGTTTTTAAAGAATTTGAGAACTTTATTGTAGCACAGGATCATCCTTGTCTGATGGCGCAATCTGTATTTAAAATGGGAGAAGTTGAACTTCATACCTATGAAAAATTAGGAGATAAAGTAACAACTACCCTCATTCTGGAAGACTTAGGCAATTACATTAAGGATTATAACTTTAAAGACAATAACTTCCAAACTTTCATAGCCTCTTTCCCTAATGAAGCTTATCCTTCAGAAGAATTTTTTGAGCAGGCTTTATGGGAGCAGTTGCAGCTTTTACACAATCAGGATACAGAAAGTTGGGATAAAACTGTGAGCAACAATCCGGAAGATAAAAACTTTAGCTTCAGCATATTAGGAAAGGCTTTCTATATTGTAGGTATGCATCCTGAAAGCTCAAGATATGCCAGAAGAAGCCCCTACCCAACTATTATATTTAACCTCCACTGGCAATTTGAAAAGTTGCGCGACATGAAAGCTTATGAAAATGTGAGGGATAAAATAAGGGAAAGAGATAAAGCACTGCAAGGGCACATTAACCCTGTACTGGAAGATTTTGGAAAAAGCAGTGAAGCACTTCAATACAGCGGTCGCAATGTTAATAAAGAATGGAAATGCCCTTTTCATGCTAAAAATAAGGAGTGATGAAAAGCGTAGACCAACACACTAAAACCAAAAAAGAACTGATATTTGATTTCATTCAGGCAAACCCGATCGCAAATATTATTGTAAGCGGAAATGACTTCTTAACCACCACTGTACCTATTTTAACTAAAGGTACAGCTGATGAATTTGTGCTTTACGGACATATGGCTAAGCATAATGCGCAGTATAAATACCTGGAAAACAAGAAAAGAGCTTTGATCATTTTCCAGGAAAAAGATTTATGTACTTCGGCATTGGATACTCCTGAGGCACAGTCTGAAACAGAATTTTCCGCTGTGCACATTAATGGGGAATTAAAGCTCCAGACAGAGGAAGAGTTGAGGAGTAGCCTGGAAAAAACGTTCGAGCGCCTCAGGCTATTTTATGGTAAAGAAAATACCTGTACCGAAAAAATAAACACCATCATTGAACGACAAATGCATCTTATAACCGGATTTTGGTGTTACCCAAACCTTACAAGTCCGGTTTCAAGACTTGTACAATAATCTTAAGAAAAGAAGTAGTATGTTTCAATCTGAAAAATATAAAAAGAGCGATAGAGATTTCACTTTTAATTTCATCAAAACACATCCTTTTGCCACATTTGTTACCTCAGAGAAAGACTTAATAGCTACTCACATCCCTATTTTGCTAAAGGAAGATGCAGAGGAATTTACTCTCTACGGACATATAGCCAACCAGAATGAGCAACTGAAGGATTTGAAAAATGGGGTAAAAGCTTTACTTATTTTTAAAGGGCCGGACAGTTACGTCTCTTCCTCCTGGTACCAGGAGAAGAATATAAGCACCTGGGATTATACTGCACTGCACATCAACTGCAGCTTAAAAGTGCAGACAAGTGACGAATTGGTAGAAAGCCTTAAGCGATTGGTATATCATTTTGAGAAAGATCGCCACGACCCACTACTTTATCATGAGCTGCCCAAAGAAATGCTTGAAGATCATCTTAAGCGGATTACAGGTTTTTGGCTGTATCCGGAACGAATACAAGGGATTGCAAAACTTCACCAGGGTTTTAAAAAAGAAGACATTTATAACATTACAAAGGAGCTGGAAAAAGAGGAAAACTACCAGGCTTCCGAAATAAGCAAACAATTGAAAGAAATTCATGGCACAGATCATTGAAAAACAAAGTGGAGTAGCCTTCCAAATCCAAAAAGGCCAAAAATTAAAAGTAATTGACCCAAAAGGTGGACAAGTAAGTGACATGGTGCTTTTTAATGCGCATGACAGACGCGAGAAAATTTCCAGTGGTAAAACGATGGATTTTGAAGAAAGCATTTTGATAACAGAAGGGAACTACCTCTGGAGCAACCGAAGCAACAAAATGATGCATGTTCTGGAAGACACCAATGGCAGAAATGATTTTCTGCTGGCTCCCTGCAGCCCTGCTACCTTCAAAATTATGTATGATGTGGACGGTTACCATCCCAGTTGCTTTGAGAACCTGCGCACTCACCTTACAAAATTCAATATTGATGCGGATGACATTCCTACTGCTTTCAACATTTTTATGAATGTGCAATTTGATGCCGAAGGCAAGCTAAGTGTAGAGCCTCCTTTGAGTAAAGCAGGGGATTATGTACTATTCGAAGCCCAGATGGATTTAATTGTGGGGCTAACTGCCTGCTCCGCTGAAGACAGCAATGGTGGTACTTTTAAGCCTATCCACTATGAGGTGATGGATTAGATATTACTTAAATAGAAGATATAAATAAAGTGTAAGCAGTTTCTACCTACTAAATAGACTGTAAATTATTCAAAGTGGTTGATTTGAAAATCTGCAAATAAAGCTAACACTAGCAAAAATAAGTTTTATTCTCGACAGTGATTTCGTTTTCTAAATAGAAGCTTCTTAATCACTTTTATTTAACTTCAAAAAACTAGTTTCAGATTTTAAATTCACATGCAATGTACATATTGCATGTGAATTCAACCTTATGGATACTATTCCATTATATCTGGTATTCCATTGCCATCACGGTCAGGATCTGATCCATTACACAATCCATCTCCATCATCATCATCAGTCTCTGAAGGAGATTCATTTAAATCAATAATTCCATTACAAGGTGAGCTACTTCCAGAATATTCTAAACAATAATTCACAGATGACATAGTAGTTTCTAAAAGATTATAATCACTCTTGATATCTACTACTCCATTTTTATAAACACCGTAAATTTTAACTTTTACTGTATTTAGTACCCCAACTGGAGTATCAAATACTGCAACATTGTTTGATTTCGTTTGTAAAGCAGGTATTTTAAGTAATTTTGCCTCAACAATATTATTATTACTTATTATTCCCACATAAACATGTCTATCATAAACGGTATGTTTTGTTCCCGATGAAGCATATAATGTGTAAGACTTGGCATCTCTAGCACAGTTACTCTCTATTACCAAGGCAGATAAAAGATGAGGTTTTTCGGGAAATGGATAGATGGGCCCATCGAGTACTTGAAGCTCACTTGTAGGAGCAATGTTAAAATCATCTTCGCTTTGACACCCTGAAGATAGAATGATAACTAATAACAATAATCTCAAAATATTAGACATTATGTAATAAGGTTTTAGTTTTAATATTGTCTAATATACCATTTTACAATTAAAACAAGAACATAAATTTATTTTAATTCACTTATTGCACATAATAAATTATGTCTACATATCTAACTAAACTCAATATTGATGCGGATGACATTCCTACTGCTTTCAACATTTTTATGAATGTGCAATTTGATGCCGAAGGCAAGCTAAGTGTAGAGCCTCCTTTGAGTAAAGCAGGGGATTATGTACTATTCGAAGCCCAGATGGATTTAATTGTGGGGCTAACTGCCTGCTCCGCTGAAGACAGCAATGGTGGTACTTTTAAGTCTATACACTATGAGGTGATGGCGTAATTCAAAATTTGCATTACATAGGGTGCTCATGATAAATCCTGCACTGTTCGATAACCAAATAATATCCCGATCGTTCGGGAAAAAGTCTTGCTAAAACCGGGCGGGCTGGTCGACAAAAAGGCAGGGAGCGCGTTGAATTGTAGCGTGGAATTTCGCCAGCTGGCGGATCTTGATTTTCCCCAAAGGGATGCCTTTGGCATTGTATCTTTTTGATCAAGTCATCGCAGTTATTGGAACTGAACTTCAAATGAGATAACTTGCCGCTGGTCAGCGATTGTCGACTTCCAGCTTTTTGAACTCATCCCGAACCCCGCCAGCTGGCGGGGCCCACCCTTCTCTTTTATGAAGAGAAGGGAATATTTGCAGCGGTCATTGTTATGTAACAATAGTAAGTTTAATGAATAATATCGATTTTTACGAGATTTCTCCCCTCTCTCCTCAAGAGAGAGGGGACAGATTTGTCAAAGACGAATCAGGAGCCTGCCAGCCCTTTGGCTGGGTGAGTTCTGCAAAGGTGGCTTCGCAACTATCCGTTTAAGCTACTTATATAGTAGCAAAAAGATAAAGAATAAAATTTTGTTTAAAATACCTTAAAGTGTAATTGAAACCTCAATATTTAGTAAAACCTCTCTTTTTTTGAGGTTTTACACTTAGTTTTAAAGTTTAAGAAACACTTATTAAGGTCAGTATATCTGGTTTTTGAGTTCAATTTCATTTTACATGAGTAGCCTATAGTAAATATTAATGAGATCACGGATAATTTTCTTTTTTTGAAAAATGTAAAAAGAAAATTTCCGAGATGACGTCATTATATAACGTTACGTCAATTTTTAATAAAACGAACTCAATTTACTGTGGATGTTTGACTCACATGGGCTGCTTTTACAATGTGATTTTCGGTAACTCGATGTTTTGAGCAAATATTTGGATTACCTGCATATAAAAAGCCACTGAATTTATATATCCAGTGGCTTTTATTGAATTATTTAATCATTCATTTATGGATCACTTAATTTGACAGGGTGATAGCTTTTACGTTAACAAACTCTTTCATCCCGAAACCACCATGCTCACGGCCGTAACCGGAATTTTTCACTCCACCAAAAGGCATACCAGGATTGGCCAATCCATAGGAATTGATATGTACCATACCTGTATCAAAGTGCTTGCTTGCCAATTCGAGTGCGCGGTCTTCATCTCTTGAGAAAATGGCACCACCCAAACCAAATTTACTATCATTGGCAATGCGCATAGCATCTTCATCATCCTTTGCTTTAATTAAGGAAGCTACAGGTCCAAAAAGTTCTTCTTCATAAGCTGCTTGGCCGGGCTTTACATTGCCTAGCACCGTAGCCGGATAATAATAGCCTTCCCTATCAGGAATTTTACCTCCACACAATATTTCAGCACCATTTTTTACACTTTGCTCCACTTGTTCGTGTAGCTCATCCCTCAAGTCTTTACGAGCCATTGGACCTAAGTCGTTGCTGTCATCTTTAGGATCACCATATTTCAAGCCAGCCATTGTTTTGACAAAACCTTCTTTAAATGTGTCATATAACTTATCTGTCACGATAAATCTTTTGGCCGCCACACAAGTTTCTCCATTATTAAACACGCGTCCTTTCACACACATTTTCACTGCCAGCTCTACATCAGCATCTTCCAATACAACGTAAGCATCATTGGCTCCCAATTCCAGCACGGTTTTTTTAAGATGCTTTCCAGCCATCTTAGCTATTTTGCTACCTGCTCCGGGACTTCCCGTGAGGGTAACGCCTCTTACGAGCTTATGCTCAATGACCGCATTGGACTGATCATGGCTGATGATCAATACAGTAAAGAGATCCTTTGGCAAACCTGCTGCTTCAAAAATTTCCCGGATCAATAAAGCACTGCCGGTAACTGAACTGGAATGTTTCAATAGCACGCTATTACCAGCCATTAGGTTAGCAATGGCGTAGCGAACTACTTGGTAAGTAGGGAAATTCCATGGTTGAATACCGTAAATCACACCTATTGGAGAGTAGGTGATTATCCCTTTACCCCCATCAGGCAACTCACGCTCTTCATCCTTCAAATTATCAGGGCCGTTAGCGGCAGTATACTCGCAAATACCAGCACACAATTCCACTTCCTGCTTGCCATGCTTAAGCATTTTACCCATCTCCTCGGTCATCATCTTGGCCAGGTCATCAGTTCTCTCAGTCAATTGCTTGCCGATAGCTTTAATTACCTCTGCTCGTTCTTTTGGAGTTTTTTCCTTCCACCGTAGAAATGCTTTATGGCAATTTTCTATAGCTGCATTCATTTCCTGATCAGTCATTGAAGTATAAGTATTGAGTTGTTCTTCCGTGGCTGGGTTGATGGTCTCTAGTTTATTTTCTTTCTCTGCTATTTCACTCATGGTAGTTCTTTTTTAGTTATTTAAAAGAACGAGAGCAAATATGCTTTGTTGGCGTATTTCACTTAAACATCTGGCAGCAAAAATGGTTATGGGGCCCATCCGGGACTCATTTGCAATTCAACTTTTTAACTTACTTCTTTTCATAAGTGGATCACAAAAAGCGCTATGCAAATGGTTAACAAGTTTATATTTACCAGCACTGCAATTAGCTGCTTATCTATGATTTGTATTGGAATTAAAAGGAATGATCTTTCGGTTGAGCACTTAGCCAACATAATAATACGAAAAAGCACCGCTTCTATAGCAAATAGCACAAAAAGCAGCATGGCTTATAATGTTATAGAAAGATAGCCAAGCAGTTGATAGTAGTGTCTTGAACTAATGATAGAACAAACCCACCCTTTATGGCTGGCTTTCTTATGGCTTTTCATAGCATACAGTGTTGTAAGCCGTTTTATTCGTGTCTGGTTCCGTTAATCTGACTTAAAAATTGATTATAGTATAATCCTAGTAAATCTTTTTCTGAATTAGTAATCATACTGTTATGAGCAACTAAATTTCGACACCTTGACAATTCATTTATTTTAGAAGTAACAAATGCTTGTTCAGGAAAAAATGGTTTAAAATTCTCCCAATTATTTACAATAATATCTCCAAGTTCTTTGAAGTCTAAATAGAGTAAGTCCGAATTCCCTCTAATACACAACCATTGATTTTTTTCTTCCTCTTCTTTTCTCTGCTCGATTTTTCGTTTCACAGAATTTGATATCGATAATTGATTAAAGTAATCGTCTCCATACTTATCAGTCCCAATTTGTTCTATAAAAATTCTAAGTGTATTTTCAATACAATATAAATAAGAGTACACTTCAGACATCTCCTGTCCTTTATCTTTTATGTCTTCTGGTAGTGTTTGAATTATTGCATAAGATTCATTTTTGGTTATATCCTCTAAGTCATCTTGGAGAGTTTTGTTAGCAGATATTGAATCTAAAAGTGGTCCGATTTCTATTTCCGTTATATCAAATCCTGTTTCTTTCGGCATTATCATATCACACACGCTCAACAAAATTGTTTTGTCAGAATGGTCAATTTGGTCAATAATGTCAATTGGAACATAAAAATAGATCGTGGTTTGCATTCCATTCCATCTTTTTTGAGAGAATGTTGAAGAGTCAGAAATAGTACATTTTCCAAGTTTTAATTTACTTGCTAATTCTTTTTTTTTTCAAGAACTTTTAAGACAGCCTGAAAATATGTTTTTTCATCTGGTTTTTCGTAGCTAAAATCGCTCATTACAGGTTTATTTTAAAGATGCGATATAATCAGATAATTGATTCTCAAAATAATTAATATAAGTTTCTTGAGAGTCAAATTTTAAAACGTCTTTGACGCTAAAAGTAGTTTCATCTGAGTAATTTTTTTCAGCCTTAAATGTTGCAACAGCTTGTGATGCAAATTCTGAATCAGACTTTGTATTATCAGTACTTCCAATTGTAATATATCTAATGTCTGAAGCTTTATTTGGCTCATTAACTTCAATTATTACAAGAACATTATTTGTAAACATATTTTTAGTTTCATTTTTTATCAATGGCTTACGTCTAACTAAAATGAGTATGCGCCCCAGTTGCTAGAAGCACTAATGTATCCTGTTCGCATTTTAGTTTCAAAGTGCTCAGTTCGCGTATTCATTTTTAGTGTTTGTTAGCTGAAGTTAATAATACCTATTTCGTAATCTGTTACTCCTTGAAGCCCATCGAAATCCTTGTACATCTGATATAGGAATTATTTTTCTGTCAATTCCATTGGTTTTATTCTTTTCTATTGAAGTAAAATTACCTTCCTCGATTCCGGTTAAGATACTTTTACTGGTACCATTGGTTAGTGACAAATAGAAACCATCTTGCCAGTCAACTCTATTTGCATTTGGACCAATAACTCCTGTAGTTTTTTCGTATTCAAAATAATACATGTAGTAAGTCGATATTGGAATAATGATTCCTTTTAAGTATCTAAGTTTAGAAGAGTTTGTTTCTATTTCAGAGTAGACTTCACCAAGTATTCTTAAGAGCCAATCATTATCAATGAACCTTTCCCAACCCCCACCTGATGCTCCACTTCCATCGTCATCGTTAATCATCAGAGAGATAGAGGGCTTAGATTCTTGCCCATAGCGTCCTATTCCATGTCGAAAATGGTCGGAGGGTGAAAATGAAAAGTATACTTTTTCACTAAGGAAAAGCGGCTTTATAACTTGCTTATCTCTAGCGTCAAAAGGGTTCCTTGATCCACGAAGGAATCGTGATTCTCTTGTGTTAGACATTACTCCTTCAATGATGTCTAAATATAGTTCGATGTATTTTTTCTTATCTAGTAGATCAGCAAGTCCAATTAGAATATCAATGCCTTCCGAATTTGAAATTTGGAATATTGCCAAAGTTCTTTTTATGTAAACTTCAGAGTTCTCATCTCTTAACGTACGTAAATCCCTTTTTAGAGCTTTTAAAATTTCAACTTTGTCGTTGTTATCTCTAATTAAGTTAGGAATCAATTCAATGTACTTCTTCTGTAACTCATTTGAATATGAGTTGTCATTTACAATGAAAAGGAAATCATTCATTCCTGTTTTATAATCAAGTATACTTAAAGAATGGAGAAGCTCAATTGATTTTTCTTCAAACTCATCTTTTTCAAGAGCTAATGATAGCTGAGCTTTTAAAATTCCGCCAAATTTTTCTTTACCTTCCTCTTTAAAGTATTGAAAGTTCCTAATTATAGTTTGTAAATCTCCAAAGTATTGAGTTTCTAAACTATTAATTTCAAGTTCAATAACTGACAGTTCACTTGCACTTAGTTTGAAATCACTTTTATCTATTGAAATGATACTGAGATAGTGAATTAAGGCTCCTTTACTATACTCCAGAACTTGTTTTTCTACACTTTCTGTGATATGATCTTCACTTATTACTTTCTCAATTCTCTTGTCAGCATAATCCTTCAACTTCGTTTCGATATCCCAATATGTCTTAATGCCTAAAATGCCGGTAATACCAATTAAGAATCCGGCAATCACATATAGAATACGAACTGTCTTATTGAAGAGTCCTTCTAGGTATTCTTTATGATCCTTGACTTGTTTTTCTAACCTATCTTGAAGCTCATTATAAGACTTTAGGCCTTGGATAGTTTCATTCAGGGAATCTATTTGCTTGTTTAAATCATCTTGACTCATGATTTCTAATTTCAGCTAACGTTGAGTGTAAAATGCGTTTTAATGCATTTTTACATGGTGTTATGCTTATTTTCTTTTTTTTGATGGACTACACCTCCAAATCTTGCTTCTGAAGCTAAGTATTCATCAGTCCCTATAAATATTTTCACACTTTTATCAGATTCTTTGAACACAAGTTGAAATTCTCCATCAATATATTTTAACTCGTGTTTATCTTTATAATCTAAATCGTTTCCCTTTTCATCTTTAATTAAATCAACACATTTCCGACATGCGTGTTTAGGATAACGAGGATAATATAAAACTCGCGCTTTACAGTTAGAACAAAACTGCCAATAAACATTTCTATTTAGTGAATTATCCCAGCATTGATTCATCCATTCATTTATAGCTTTATGGCTATAATAACTCAATTCATTGGCATGAATTAAATAGTTATGCCATGTAATTATATAATAATGAAGAGATGGATGAATTTTTCTAGGTTTTAGAACTTCAAACCAATTATCATTTTTAGATAAGTAGTTCCAAAACTCATTTATTAGTGCGAATTCATTGAGAATTTCAATCTGATAATTATCCCATTCTTCTATTGATTTAGGTCGAGTGGCTTTACCTAATATAAAGCGATTATTATCAAATGTTAGTTTGTAAACGTACTGTTCATTATAGTATTCTATAACCTGACTTCCTGACTCAAGACTTTGAAAATATTTATCTTTTAGGCCTTCGGGATATTCCCCTAGTTCTAATTGCTTTTTATAACTTTTAGCTCTTTCGATGCTTTCATAATAGCCATCAATTAACGTTTCTCTTTTTTCTTTCCTAAAAGAAACTCCAGTAGAAGTAGACAGCGTTTGCCCTGATTCAACATTTATCAATTCCTCCTGTATTCCGTCAGTATTTCTTTCTGGTTCATGAACTCTTGTTGTTAATAATTTGAGTTTTCCATCTTCACTATATGATTCGGTAGTTTTGTAATTGAAATATTTAGACCAATCAGTATGATTAAGAATCTGACCTGTTTTTGGGTCGATAATAAATTGCCTATTTGGGATTTGCCTGATTCCACCACCAACAATCCAATTATCTTCATTTTCGTCACTTTCACTTACTACTAAAAGTCCAGATTCGAAATCAATGAATGCCTGAGAAATTTTCCATCCTATATCTGGCACCAGCTCGAAATTACCGAACTCGGACTTTCGTTTTTTCAATATGGTACTTTTGAGAACTTTCATTTAGTTAAGCATAACGGTTTTGTATATGACAAGTAGCGTGAAAGTTAGCGGATATTTTCAGTAAAGCAACAAGCCAAAATTTTTGTATTTTGTTTTTATTTTTTCTGTTTAAAATTCCAAATCAAAAGATTTGGCGACTTCCTCAATATACCAAAATTTTTGATCTTGAAATTACTTAGCTATTTGTTATATACGGTGTTGTGCATAGTTGTTTTTTAGCCAGGTTGAATCCAATCGGCACCATCTACAACAAATATATATTGAAAATAGTCAGTTGTTGCTGTGTTTTTGTTCTTAATGTTAATACTGGGAGCGAAAGGAAGTAAACTAAAATTTAATATTCCTCTTAAAGAATGCTTATAGGGTGCTTCATCAGCATTCAGTTGAAATAGATTAATCGATTTCCTTTTCCCAGCTCTTTTGAAATCTTCAATACCCAAAATATAATTATCAAACATATTGTCGCTGGAAAAAGACAATCTTGTATATTCTGTATTATCGGCAATAAATGAGGGTAAGTAGGAGCTTAAAACCGTTATATGAGCGTTGGTATTTATAGTATTTATAGAAACCATTTTTTCTTTTATATTAGGTTGATTACTGTTTCTTAGCCTCCCTGCAAAAGTTCTTTGTAACCCTTGAAGCGTGTGGTAAAAACCAAAACAGCCGTATAGATTATTATTCGCCCAGTCATTTTGTTTATAAAAACGTTTAAAGTTTTCAAACATAAACTCGTCCCGATACTTGATATTTTTATAATTTGATAAATTATAATAGATGTTTTCAAGTAACTGGCGTTCATTAAATCCAAAATCGTGATTTGATAGTATCTTTGGAATGTTTGCCGTTCCCCATTTGATAAGTTTTTCTTCACCCTTTGGAATTTGGTATTCATAGGGTATTTTTTCATTTAAAAGATTATGTAAAAGACTAAAATCACTTATTTTATCAATGCCAAAAACCTTAAATTTCTTATTGTCAGGTAAGCTTTGATAATAATCTTTCAGTTTTCCCCATTTTCCGTTTCGATATGCTTTACTTACCTGTCCGATGAAAACACTCCAATTTTTTAAGATGGTTTCCAGATTTTGTGTTGATGAACCGTTCAGGTATTTGTTTAAATAATAGGCTTGAGCAATATCCATTTCGGCAATGTTTGCTGTGATATTCACTTTTTCGTTTAGATGTATAAACATTGCAACATCTATGATTGGGGAAGTTGCCACTTCGTGAAGTTCGCCTACCAAAAATAAATTGTTGTTATAAAATTGGTCATTAAATTTTAACACTAAAGAATCTGCTATTGGGGTTTGTTCAAGAGTGTTTTTTTCTAAGTAGCTTACATATTTATTACCAACAAAATATTCCCTAACTCTAAATCCAGTATACAATAAAAATGCAAGTATGATTAATCCTAATAGACCTTTCAGGATAAATTTTATTGTTTTTTTCATTTATTGAATTTTGGTTTTACAATTATGCACAACGATTAGTATATGAAAAGTAGGCGATTTCTAAGAACCAAACTTTCTGTTAAACACAATGTTTGATACAAGACAAAAGCCTTGATTTTACTAATATTTTGCCTGTTTTTTATATACAATGTTAAGTGTTTTTTTTAGTGATCGAAAAGTGTTTCGAACTTCCTAACGAATTCCCAAATATTGTCGCAGTTACAAATAATATAAAAACCTGAATTATCTGAAATAGCTGTGCAGTAGAGGAAATTGGTTTTATATTACTAAGTAAGAAAGCAGTAGTACATTCAAGCCAAACATCTTTAAATTGAACATAATTGATTGGGTTTTTAATCATTGATATTATTTCATTTCGGTGAATTAATTTGATTTCAATTGCCTTTTTTATTGGTTCATCAATTATATTGAACGAGCCAATTATTTCATTGGGTTTAGTTAAACGCGTGATATCAATTGTTTTTGCTTCATAGCCTTCATGACCTCTATCAACTGGTCTCGTCATATCACTTCGTTTTTTCACTTTTAAAGAAAAAACACCAACATTTATTACTGTATTGACTTGATAGTTTTCAACTTTTGAATTGAGAATACTGTCATTTTTTTGGTCTAGTAATTCTTCTAAAATACTATAATCCGAATAATGTTCTATTTCGCGTTCCAGTATTGTATTCTGATACCTCAAATACTCTTCACTGTATGAATAGTTGTTTCGATCAAAACTGAACAAAATAAAATGGAAAAAGGGGAAGACAAATGCGATTAAAAGAACAAGGATGTAAAGAATCAAAAGGTTGTTGAATTTGGATCTATATACCTTATAGAAGTATGTTATTAATCCAAAAATTACAAGGAGAAAAATTATATTCACAACAATTGAGTCAACATAATTTGTAAAAAACTGAAAAACGAATATCAAACAAAAGGACAGTAATAAGCTAAGATGGTTTTTACTTATATCAGATTGTTCTTCGTTTTGTGTTTCCTCCTTCTTCATCATAAATATTGATTCATTGCACTTAACGTTTACTGTATGTTTTCGTGGCTGAATTAAAGGTAATGAAATTTCGGTTTATCACTGAGCCAATCTGCAAGATTGATTGCTAAATTTGCCCTCCGAAGCTAGTCAATCTTGAAGATTGACGGGATTTCTACGAAGAACCAAAGCCTCGAAAACCACTAACGAGCCATGAAATATACAGAGTGTTGTACACCGTTTTACTCTTTCATTATATTAATCACATGAGCTACATAGTTTCTATGATTTTCAAATCCGTTATTCTCTGGGTTTTCCAAATCAATCATACTTCCTAATCCTGTATCAAAAATTTGCCATCCGTGTCGTTTTGCCAATTCTATCAATTCGAATAGTCCATTCTCCCCATACAAACTCAACATTTTATTACTTACGAGTTCATCATCAGCAAAGAATTCAATAGAAAAGTCTTTTCCGTTTATTTCTCGGTGGTTATCATCTATGATAATGTCATTGAATGATTTTTCGAGGATACCTGTGAAGTCAATTGGTTCAAGTTTGTGCTCGTCAAGTTCTTCAATTGAATCTATTGTTTCCTTGGAGTTAAATAGTACAATATCCCAGCTCATATTTTTAAAAGTTTTCGGTGTTTGATATTTAAGCGTTCAGAATATTCAGAGTCAATTTTGCCTATAAGATCTTCCTAAATTTTAAAAAGTTGAATTCTGAAATCTTCATTTTCATTCCTGTTCTCTAATTCTAGTCAAGTTGCGATTTCAAAAGTTACTGCGTCAAATACCCAAAAAAGGAATTCCTTCTCATCAACGGTTTGGCGTCTTTGTAATTCCTATCCTCTTTCAACAACTACCCAGTGTAGCTCATTTCCTTTAACCTCTATGTGTGGTCTGGCAAAATCTTCAGAATAACCATAAGTTGGCAAATACTCTTTGGGAGCGTTTATTCTATTTGCAAGTTCTTCTATTT
Source organism: Marivirga lumbricoides (assembly GCF_014636295.1). Taxonomy (GTDB): domain Bacteria; phylum Bacteroidota; class Bacteroidia; order Cytophagales; family Cyclobacteriaceae; genus Marivirga; species Marivirga lumbricoides. The sequence goes on from NZ_BMEC01000002.1 coordinate 145,129, forward strand.
TTGATTTTATCCGTTCCATCTATGGTGTACAACATAAATATATCAACATTGTTGATACATATTATTATCGCACTACTATATTAGTGATTTTAATAACCGACAACAAACGACTGTAAACGCTTACAAACATTTACAAACGCTTAATTTGTGATTAGTATATTTAAAGTACTGAAAATACCCTCCTCCCTACTCAAATCCTAATTTTTAGTAGAAATCCATTAAAAAATACCTAAAAGTAGGTAGTAAGTTGAATTTAATAATTCAAAAGTGCCTTTAAAGTTGGTTCGATAGTAAGAGTAAAGAATGAATATTGGTGAGGGTTTCAGCAATGACTACAGCTCTTTTTTATTTAATAAATAAAAAATTTATCTTTTATTAGTGCTTTAGGTAGTTATTATCACCCCATTTTATTGCCTCGGATTATCCAAATCCTTCTTTAAATCAAATGTTAAACTGATTTTGTCATCAGTTACTTCAACTTTGTCTGCATTTTTTGACCATTCTTTAAAAACTCCTTCGTTGAACTGATAAAAACTTTCTTTATGTTCAATCCATGAAGGCGAATTGAGGACAATATGCGTGACCTCCTTTAATGATAGTTTAAGTTTTCGTGCAAGGATAGTCATAGTCAAAATCAAACTAGCATTCACGGATTTTAATTCTGCAATAAAAGAATTGATATCATCGGGATGACTGGTCAATTCTTTATTACTCACAATTTCTATTTTGGGGTCGTTTATAAAGTGCATTGTAGATTAGCTGATATTACAGGTAAAGCCACTGTATGAATTCGTGGCAGATTAAAAATGTATAAATTTCAGTTAACTATCAAGGCAATCCGCAGGATTGGCTTATTAAATTAATTTGTATCAATAAGTCAATCTATCGGGTTGACAGGCTTTCTACGAAGAGTCAAAGTTTCGTTGAGCACCTACCAGCCATGATTTATATAGAATGTTACCTGCAGTGTCTTATTCTAAGCGATGTTCAAATCAGATTGGTCTAATTGCACACTGAATTTAACGTTCGCCTTTAAAGCATTGAAAACCTTTAAAATTGTTTCAATCGTCACATTCTTCGTATTGCGTTCGAGTTTGGAAATCTGCGATTTTTGAACTCCTATCAGTTGTCCCAATTGTTCTTGTGTTAAATGTCGCTCCTTTCTGACTGATTTTATCATGTTGCCAAGGACTTCCATTTTAAGTTCAAATTCATACTGGTCTCTTTCTGGAGTACCAACCTCTCCAATGTCCCTGTCTTTTAACTGGTCGAGGGTCATCATCTTTAATTTTTTGTCTTTAATAGCCATATTTTTTAATTGTCTTAAAGTTCAAGGTATACAGCCCTAATTTTCATTGCTTTTTCAATTTCACTTTTAGGTACTTTGCTCACTTTTTTGATAATTCCATGGGTTGAAATAACCAGAGTTTCACCTTTTTCTGTTTTATCCCAGAAAGCAAAAAAGCGATACTGAAGTCCGCTATATTTTGTCCTGAATTCCCAAATTTCATCAGTCAATTTCTTGAATAGCTTTGGATCGTTTCCGTACCTGGCTTTATCAAAATTATAGTAAATTTTCTTTCTGGTTTTCAAGTCCAAAGAGTCGATAAAACTAAGTGCTTCTTCCAAAAATATGACTTCAAATTTTTTATTCATTCAGCCCCTGTTTTGGTTTAACAAGCAAGTATAGTAAAAAGTTGATTTATATGGAAACTATTTGAAAAGAGATGCTATCATTAAAGGCAACGTTTCGGCTAAAAAGCGTTGCCATTCCGCAGGGTGCTATGATTTTTTAGCCTTTGTTGTGTGTTCGTGTTTTATTGATAATTAATGTTTTCCCAAACCAGCAAATCTTCAATCCTTTCTAAATTCAAGTTTTCTGATTCATTGATTGCTTGAATTCGGTTTGCAAATTTCTCCAAGGTCAATTCCGCTTCTTTAATTGCTTTTTTCAATTCCTCTTTATTAAATCGAAAAATTCTTCTCTCAGGAATTGGAGTAAACTCCTCATCAAACTCCTGAGCGGTCAAGTCAAACAGAATCTCTTCATTTTCAAATTTCACTATGGGAGCAGGGTGTCCTTCGTAAAATGATTCTTTGCCATTTGATATGTTTCTCCAAAACTGGATATCTCCTAAGTCTCCACAACATTGAGGATAGAAAAGTCTTTCTCCATTAATTTCAAGGACGTATCCGCCAAATAAAGGACTTGCTTGTTCTCGGTCATACTCGCCTTTTCTTAGTTCTTCAGTATGATCGACAACTATTTTTTTAAGGTTGTCGTCACTAATTAGCCCAATTTCGTACAGAGACGCGCCAGGGTCAAATGGCTTAAATGAGTCTTTAAATCCTGCTTTTCTGTATGACTCATTATTGAATTCATCCCACTCTTTCGGATATTCCCAATAAGGTCCATGTTCAGGAGTTTCAACACCCTGATTTGCATATCCAATTTCTATTACTGGTATTAATTTCATTTTCTTTTAATGACACACAGCGGTTTGCGGCTGTATTTATTCCTTTAAATCATTTCCTAATATTCTGTTTGATGTAACAATCCACTGTTCTGTTGTCCCACTTGATAACAAAGAATGATTAGGTAGTTCCAGTCCTTTGTGTATATAACCAAGTCCCTGTCCGTAGTTTTCCCAATCCTCAAGTTTAATTGAATATACGTTCGTCACGGTGTCACCAGAAATGGTTGCAAACGTGTCTGCATTTTTTCTAATTTGTTCACTTATTCTTATTGGCCCCCTTGTTGGGTCAAAACCACTGTCAAAGGGTTTTGTCGCTTTAAAAAATACGGTTTTAGGGTGGTCTTTTTGAGCTTGAGAAATATCAAAAGTTTTAATTGTCCACTTTGTAAAGCTACCCAATTTTATAAGTTCATCTCTTTTGCTTACTATGAATTCCTTCAATATCTTCAAAGTTGTTGTAAAATCGAATTTATCATCAATTTTTACTCTTTTAAAAGTACATTGTTCTTTTTCAGTTATAATCCTTTCTCGTTCCGTATCTTCCGTTATCTGTTTCTCGTGGTATTCTTCGTCAATTTCAATTGCAATTTTTAGGTCTGAGTAGTATAAGTCAATAAAAAATAATCCCGAATCACTTTGTACGCTGTGCTGTGTAAATGGTCGTATATCTAACAGTTCAGGGTCAGTAAGTAAAGGTGCGATTAAAAGAATTTCGTAAGGCTTGTTTTTCAGCTTATGTACTTGTTCTACTATATATTTTGTCTTATGCGTATTTGTCTTTTCCATTTTGTCTATTTTCTAATAAATAGTAGAAAAAAAGTCAAAAGTCATTTTTTTGAAAATATTTCTCACTTTTTTGTTTTTTGCCGTTTGTAATATAGCTGCTAACAATTCGCTATGTGTGTACCTCTAGGTACACATATTTACTTTATATTTTCCCTAAGCGACCACAAACTATAGTAAACGTTTACAAACGTTTAATTTGTGATTTGTATATTTAAAGCACTGAAAATACCCTCCTCCCTACTCAAATCCTAATTTTTAGTAGAAATCCATTGAAAAACACCTAAAAGTAGGTAGCAGAATTGAGTTACTTTGCCTTTTTTGAGTTGTATAAACTTTTCCGCAACTGTTCAAATTTGGGTTTAGCGCTTTAAGACTATGCTGCTGTCTATTGCAGTGTACAATTATTTTATCCTCTTTTTTAATTCAACAATTTTAGAAGTTTCGTACCCATCGTGAATTTCTGAAACGTATTTATTAATTTCGATGCTAGCTTTTTCTGTCTGATTGTTTTCAATCAATGCTTCTATGTAAACCTCATAGTCCGCAGGTACGGTATGCTGACTATCAATAGCTTTTCCAGATTCTGACAACGCCAATTCCTTTTTATTCAAGCTTAATAATAATTTCGCATACACTCGAATAGGAGCTGTTTCATAAGATTTGTAATTTCTTACGTTCGGCTCGTATTGATTGAAATATTCTTCAAGAACTGATTTTGCAATTTCGTCATATCCTGCTTCTATAAAATTACGTGCACATTCAGCCCAGTCATTAGGAGAAACACCCATTCCATATTTGCCATCAGGCTGTGATCTCAATTCTTCCAATTTTACAGTTGCCGCCTTTGAATTCCTTCCTAAGTCAGACAGTGTTTTTGAGTACCAATCCTTAGCACCCGGGTAATCAGGATTAATCTTTAGAAGTTTTTCAAAATCCAAAAGAGCAAGCTCATCCCTTTCCTGGTTTAAATAAATCACTCCACGTTCAAAATAAACTCTATCATAATCTGAATTGCTTTCAATAATCGAGTCGCAGATTTTCAAAGCTTCTTTGTATTTTCCTTCATCCGAAAGATCAATTACTTTAATTATTAGTTCTTCTATCTTCATTTAAAATGCTATTTACCGTAAACGTTTGGATTAAATAATTCCATGTAGATTTCCGGCTTTGGTAGTTTCACAAATCCATATTTTTCATATAACCAGTCAGCAGTGGAAGTTAATAAAATCCATCGCCTGAGATCTTGCAAATTGGGGTGTGCCATAACAACATCCATTAGCTTTTTTGAGAGTCCTTGTCCTCTATAATTATCCAATACATAAATATCACCTAAATAGGCAATTGTTGAAAAATCTGAAATTACCCGTGCAAAGCCGATTTGTTTATTGTTATGAAATAATCCGAAATTAAGAGAATTGTCAATAGATATTTTTACTTTTTCAAAAGGGATATTGTCACTCCAACCTGAATGTTTTGAAAGAAAATCATGGATTGCCACAATATCCATTTTCGATCTGTCTGTTGTAATTATAAAGTCGTCAAAAGTAATTTCAATTATTTCCATTTAGCATTCATCTCTATTTGTGCCTTTGCCCATTTTTAAGTGTGCTTAAAAACAACCACTACTTTTATGGTTATAGCAATATCGGGATTTAGAAGCCAATTCCTCTTTCTCCTACCGTAAATTTATTTAAAAATAATATTTTCATTTAAGTCTTTAGTCCACATTTGTTATAGCCGACCAATTCCCATTAAGCAATATTTTTATCATATGAAAAAAGGCTCTCCGTAAGAAAAGCCCTCATTCAATTGTGTCACATTGTTTAGTCGTTCATTATGGATAAAAAACTTCTTCTTTTATCTTATTCCGTAAGCGATTCAGCTTACCCAGTTCTTTTTGCGACAGTTCCATTTCGCTATAGTCCATAATCAGTAAAGTTCCTAAATGGCTTAATTCACTGTACTCCTTTTGGTTAGCAGCTATTTCTTCTAAAGCTCTTAGGTCGTAATAGGTAGATTCCTGTTTTTGACTACACTTTGTGCTTAAATACTTCAGGGCATCCTCGTAATAACCCTTCTTCCGATGTGCCTCAAACATAACGGAAGTCCATTTTATTGAGCTGTCAAGGTCTTCTGCTATTACCGGGTAATCATACAGAATCTCCTTATAAGCAGCAATGGCTTCATCGTAGCGCTCAAGTTTGTACAGTGAGAAAGCCCATCTGGCACCATACACATCATCAAACAATTTAGGAGCATGTTGTATCACTTTATCATATAGCTCTACCACCTTATCAAAATCTTTGGCTTCAAATGCATGATGAAAGGCCTGCCCATAATGAGTCCCGGGTTTAAAGCCCAGTTCAGCTACCTGCGTAAAAGCTTCTGCTGCCTCAGCATATTTATTCATAATGCTTAAGACTTTGGCATTTATCAGGTGATCCAGTGCATCTTTAGGTGCTGAAATGATCGATTTTTCTGATAATAATTCAATGCCCTCCGGTACTTCTATTTTTGACTGCTTGTGGTGGCCATCATGGATGAGCAGTTGCAGATACAATAAGTAAATACCTGATAATGGATGGTGGCTATGAATATGCGCCAGGTATTCATAGGATCTATCGAAAGCCCCCACCTGATAAGCCATATCTGCCATAAGTAGCATAGCATCCCAGTATTCTCTACTATTGACGCTACACAAGGGTACAAGTTGGTTTATATCCTTTATGGCTTCATTAAAATAAAAAAGACTCCTGTAGAGCAGGGCTCTATAATAAAGCGCCTGCCGCGTATTGTAGGTTTCGGAAAATTCAGTAATGGTCTTAGTAAGCCATTGCAAGGCTTCCTGTGTATGTCGTAAAAAGTACAGCGCCAGTCCCATTAAATAAGCCGAGCGGCTGGTTACCATCTCATTTTGATGAAACGCATTTAGTACCTTTATCACATTTTTCCAGTCACCCAGCGCAAAATACATTTCAGCAAACTCTCTGTAATATGTTTTTTGATCCAATCCACTGGCAAAAGCTTCGTTGAGGAGCGTTAATGAGTCTGAATATTCTTCCAGATCAAAGTGTGCTCTGACTTTACCTATTATAGCGAGTGCGTTATCAGGCAAAATACCTAAAGACTTTTCGTGTTGATCCAGCGCGCCATCATGCAATGATAAACCTCTCAAGGCGTTGGCATGTACATAATGCATCTGGGCATATACACTGGCCGGGATGGATGTGGTTTCATGCTCCATCAACTCTTTAATGCTGTTAGGTACCCGGGGAGCTGAATAGGCAGGGAAATCCTCCAGTAATTGCGTTATTTCTTCATACTCGCCTGTCATGGTAAGTATTTCAGCATATGCTACTTTACCAATAGGACTTTCAATGGTCTCTTCATCATAAATATAGGGCCATTTGTCCAGGGCACTTTGCCAGTCATCGCTTCGGCAAAGGTTAATACACTCCAAATGAATTCTCGCTTCTTCCGTAAAGTGATCTTTTGCTTCTTCTTTTTCGAGCAAAGCCAGACAAAAATCAGCTTTATGCGCTTCATGTGACAGTTTTAATACTTCTTCAAAAGCTTCAGGTGGCACATGATCCGCTTCGAAATCAGTAATTTTTGCCAATTCTGCTCCGGCTATCTCGTGTTCTTCTATCAATATAGAGAGGTCGAACGGAGCTTCTTCAAATGCATGCTTCAGGCACTTTTTGGCTTCTGCTATTTGCCCATTGTGTACATAATATTTAGCCAGGTTTGTTTTGATAACTGCATTGTGCGGATATAGCCTGAAGGCATTTTCAAATACATCAAATGATGCCTGTGCATATAGAGAAGTGGCTAGTTCATATTCTTTAGCGGTGGCTTTATCCAGTTGCTCAAGTTCGCTCAGATGTTGAAATACCATATTAGCCCTGTTGTCAACGTCCTTTTGACCATCCTGCCATAGATAAAAGCGAATGTGCAGTTGATGATAAAGTGCCAGATCATCAGCAGCTGCCTCTTCACGTACCTGCTGATAATAGGTGCTGGCTTTCTTTAATTCGGCATGCATTTTAGCCTTTTTTAGCTCTTTATAGCATTCTTTTGCCTCACTTAGGCATTGTATAAATTCTTGCGTCATGGTGAATCGTTTAGGCGGTCCAGGTATTTTGATGAAATGGGTGGTCGTTAAGGTGAACTGTTTCCATCAGTTGGTAATAGGTACTTAAAAGCTTGCCCTGAAAGGAGCTTTGCTGGATGTAATAGGTTTTTGAAGCGGTTACAAACTGTTCCCCGAGGATTACATTTTTGTTAAAGGCAGTCCAGGTGCTAAAGTACTTTTTAGCTTTTTGCGCAATGTCTAAAACTCTTCTGGTGAGTTCTTCTTCCGTCATGTAGCCACATAATGTACACAGCCGGCATAGCATTACATAACAGGAAATATCATAACCAACCAAACCAGTTTGTTGTAACTGGCTGCCATAATAACGCGCCAGTATTAATCGCTTTTTGTCTATTACACTTTCCTGTCCCTCAAGCATTTCCGTAAATTCTGCATCACTTAGTAAGTCCGTACCATGTGCCATTTGCTGAAATAGCTGGTTGTACATCAAATCATTTCCGTAGAAATAAAGTCGGTCTTTCACCTCCTTTTCACTATGGATTTGCTGAGTTGCCAGGTAGCTTTTTACATGCTGCACAATACTGCTGTCCATTCTATCATAACCCAGCAGCGATTGGTGCTGGCAGGTATCGAGGTGTTGCATTTGCAAAGCAGAAAGGCTTAAAGCCCAGTACAATTCATCTGATAAAATCTCTTTTTCCATGATTAAGAAGCTGCTTTAAGTTGATCTAGTAAGTTTTGAAGCATTTGGGTGTGTGCAGCAGAATAGGCACCCGTGTTTAGCATAGTTTCTACCGAGCTGATATACTGCATAGCAAAGATAGAACCATCAAGCAGTTGCTGCATTTGCAGTGCTGCCAAAAGACCGTAGGTTGAAAATGGACCATCAGGTGCACAAAGCGGGTCTATCAGCACCTCAAATAGTTTTTGGTAAAGGTTGATGGCTGTTCCCATGTCTTCGGCTAAAAATGTTCTTATCTCAGTCTGCTTCATGCTGAGTACTGATAGCAGCATGGGGTTATTACTTTTGTCTTTTTTGTAATAAGGAATATGGTTAATCAGCTTTTCCATTTGTTCGGTATTTACTGTAAATGACCCCATGAAAGTGCTGATTTCCATCATATCCATGTATATTTCATCCGGATCATAGTCTATATTATCCGGAATTTCCATGCTGGAGCCTGGCATTGAGACAGAATCTTCTGATGCTACAACAAAGGTTTCAGCCTCTTCTAATTCTAATGAAATACCATTGGCTTCCATCCAACGTTCCAGATCCGTTTTAAAGAAGAAGTTGATCTCATCCAGATGGATTTTATACTGTAAATCAAGCCAGATATCATCCGAGATGTCTTCCTTCGGCATATGGTCAAGTATGGCGATCACATGCTTTTCAAACTCCTTCTGAATACGCTTCTGATCGCTGTCATAGGGTTCCTTATTACTAAAGGCAATCAGGTGGTTGATTTTCTCAGCCATTAAAGTGCTATCCTGACTGAAGCCTTTGGCTATGTCCTCAATATTTTCTTTCATAACATCGGCTACCCAGGGCGCACTGTATTTTCTGAAATAGTAATCTTCCAGGTAGGCATAAAGGAATTTGATACCATATACCGGATTATGTTGCAGCATATTGCTTACCTGCGCTTTCACGAAGTCATACACTTTTTCAGTAAGCGTGAAATGTAGATCAGCCATTTGCCATACCCGCTCGATGATGAAGTTTCTATCCTCTACGACAGGAGCTATTTGCAACAATACATTTAGAACGGCCGATAGCCAGAATTCCCTGGAATGTTCATTGTTTTCAGTATTCTTAGCCATAAGGAAAAGACTGTTCACCAAGCTTGTAATCTGTTCCTGATTTGTTAGGTGCTCCTGAATTTCAGTACCTAGATCCTGCAGTGCATGTAGAAGAAATGCGTTAGTTTTATGATTGAGTCCATAAGGAAAGTTATGTTGTGCATAAGCGATTACTTCCTCAAAATCCTTAAAAAGGTGGGTTATAACGTAGGCTCCGGTCAGTGCAAATGACTCTCCGTCTTTTAATACGCTAACCATTGGATTACTGGCGGAATAGGGCACCAGGCAACCAAAACGATCATTAAAGAAAGCGGCAATTTGCTCATTTTTATTGCGTACAGCTGCCATCTGTAGCCATGTTTTAATCATGCCAAATGGCACCTGCTCACTTTTTACAGAAAAGTTGAAGAAATCTCTGCCATATTTCGCAAAGATAGGGCTGTAATAATTTCGGAAATTATTGCGGGTTAACCATTCATGAAAGTGGTTTAAACATTTTTCTGATTGATTATAATGAAGGACATTTGGCCTGTGCGCATAAAGTATAACATCCCCTGTATCCCATTTTTCTTTATTCCCTAATGCTTCAATAAATGGAAATTTATTATCGTGGGTTTCAATTTGAAAAATACCCGGCAAACCAAATAGAATGGCTTCTTTATGCCCTTCCAGTAAGCTATGAGTAATAGCCGGTTTCTCCATTAATGTTTGGGCTACTTCTTCCTTAACAGGCTCAATCCATGGTTCAATAATATCATTATACTCATAGTTTGCGTCCATCTTGCAACGGAATGTCATTACTTGATTATAGCTGGCGGCAAATTTTTCCCATGATCCATCAAAGAAGTCTTCTATGAAGGTGTCTGTTAAAGCAAAATCACGAGGTTCTCTGGAGTTACCTACATAATACTGGCCTTTTAAATAGCCGGAGGTACAAGTCACAAATAAGAGCCAATCGGTTGTTGAGTAATTGGTAAGATCAAACAGTTCTCTGATCAGAAATTTTGCAAATGTGTAGGAAACCGGATGCTGAGCAAATGCTATTTCATTAAAGAAATTGAGCATAAGCGTTCTATTTACACTATCAGAAATACTTATTTTGCTGAAATGTAGTTTCAGAAACATCAGAATTTTGCTCAGCGACTGCTCACTGGGGTAGTTGCCATTTTGTACCATGGCAAGCGCCTTTTCCAGAAAGGCAAATCCTGTTTCGTAGATTTCAAATTCTTTTGGCCTATCGAACCAGAGTGCATTTACTTTCTGTAAGTCCAGATTGTTAGCACTTACATAGCTCAAAATAGCCTCGGCCGCATCGAAATAACCACTCGATTGACTGTTCTGAACTAGTTTGTCCAGTTGTTCTTGTGTGATTTTACCAAATTGCCCTGCAAATGCGATGATGCGATAATAAAAAGCCTTTCCAGATGCATTATGGTTAGCGCTGGCTCTAAACCCTTCCGCTTCCAATAAGTTATTCAATGCATATTGTGCCAGTTGCTCAAATGGAGCTTTCAATGCTTCCGGCAACACAAGTGGATGCTTCTGAATCTCTTCCTCCAAAACATCTAGTTGATGCGCACTTAATTTGTTATTACGCACAATTTTCGGAAGTTTATGTGGCGCATGATCAATGAGCCAGGCAATGGCAATAGCCGAAACAGGTGAGTCTTGATGGGTTACAGTGAGTACCCTGTCAGCCTGTTCGAAAAGTATAGCCGCGGCCAGCCGAAGGGTATTATCATCATGGCTTAATGCTTCTTCTGCTACCAGTTTGAAGCGTTCAAATTCCGGATGCCGTTTGGCCTCCAGTTGTTGCAGTAAATGAGCAACAGCCAAAGCTGCATATGGCCTGATGTAATTGATTTTCAGCAAAGGATTGGCCAATTCAATACAGTAGCTGATGAAGTCTTTTCCCTCTGGTTTAAGAACTTCAGCTGTGTCTTTAATGGTTTGCCAGTCGAAAACCGGTAAAAAGCTATTGATGTGGCTAAAGAAAAGCAGGCTCTCCTGTTTAAAAAGAGAGGCCTCCTGTGTAAGCCCGTTCCGAATATATTGTGAAGCAGTACTCTTATCCAATGCAGTAGGAAAAGGCACCTGTCGCACATAAGCAATTTTGGCGAGTGCCTTATTTACCTCACTGGTAAAGGATTTACGCCTGCTAAGGAAGTCCATCTCATTTTGAGCTGCATCCAGTTTTGCATAAGCTTTGCAACGGTCCAGATAGGCCTTATCAAAAGGAATTTCCGGAAGTAATTCGTTTTCCAGCGCGGTAAACTTTTCCTGTCCTTTGATTACCACATGATTTTCTAACCGCTGTAAATCCTGCCGGGCTAACTCAATAAAAGCATAATGCTGGTTGAACTGATTGCGATATTGCTCCCGTTTAGAATCCTCAAGTTCACTTAGTTTTTGCGTAAGCGCTAACTGATCCACTCCCAGGCTTTTCAGGATTCGGGCCGGACCAAAGTTCCTGTCGGATTGTACTTCATTGCCACAATGCTTACAGAACTTTCCTTTAGGAGTATTTTGTGCACACCAGGCGCAGCGTACTTCCTCTCTTACAGTACCTCCACATTGGTGACATAAGTCCCCCGATTTCCAGTCATTAGGCTGCTGAGCATCGCAACTTTCACAATATATTACTGCTGCCATAGCTTACCTCGTTTTTCTGATTTTTGCCCAGGTAGAATCTTTTTCCTGCGGGGTCATTTCTTTCACCAGTTTTACAATGGCATTTTTTGATTCTCCTTCTCGTTTTAGAAAAATGCCGATTTCATAATCAGAAGCACTTAAAAACTCCGAGCCACATTCACGACAGAACTTCCCCGGCCCGGAATTTAAGCACCAGTGGCAATTCAGCACCGGTTCAGCCTGATGCCCGCAGGATAGACATAAATCTCCTGTTTGGTAATCCTTGGGTTGCCTGGCACCACAGTGAGTACATTTCACTACATCTGCACTTTCTACAATTATGGGAGCCGAAGGTGTTGCTCCTGCAGAAGCGGAACTGGTATTGCTTTCAAACTTATTACCAAGTGCCCAGGCCATTACACTTTTACTGGTTTCCTCGTCAATGCCACTAATATCCATCAGTGTCTGGAAATCTCCTATGTATTCAAAATCAGCTTTACTGGTTATATCGGCTTGTTCCAGTGCACTAACCTGTTCTTCTGTTAAACCCTTAGCTTTCAGTATGTTTATTAAAAGCTTGTTCATGTTATTTTCTTCTGCCATAATGTCGATTGGTTTAGCTGCTAAATTATTAGATACAATCCGGAGTGCTTTCACTTTAGCGGGTGATATGGGAATATCACGGTATTCAGTGAGGGGATAATTTGAGTGAGCAGAAACCTTTGTGAAAGAGTTAAAATACAACGAATTGTGCATTTTCGGTTAACTGCGGGAAAAGTAACGGAAGATACTTTAGGAAAGGAATCCTTAAATGAATCGGTGCATCAAAAATCCGTTTGAAAAATACCGAAGATGAAATTGTGAAGCTGGATAAGCGTTGGGGGAAGTAGTATTCCATAGTGCGCAAGGGTATTCTTATAATGAATCGTTTGGCGCATGATCTGCTTAGGATTACAAACCACAGATGAGTATTATAGTAAAAAGAATAGAATTTAACTAAAAGAAGTAATCAAAAAAAAAGAGTTAGCAGATGGCTAACTCTTCATTGCTTATAAAACTATTACAAGTTATTTTCTAAATACTCTTTCATTTGGGTATCATTAAAGAAACCACTGTAATGACCACCAAAACTGGCTTTAATAGTAAATACACCACCTTTTAGTTCCATGCTTTTGTTGGCTTCTGCATTTTCCTTCTCAATATTCACAATGCTTAGCTGGTTGATAGCTTCCTGAACGGCTTCTTTACCCATATTATCACTGCAAATGTCACGGAATGCATCTATTGGTCTTCTTACCGCTACACCTGGAATAAATTTGATGGCGTCAGCATCATTGCTGAATGAATCCCACTCAATTTCAATTGGAAGTTCTTTTCCAACAATCTCATTTAATTCTTTCTGAAGATCGTCCATATACTGATCTTTGATGCTCTGAATCGCTTTTTTCTCTTGTAATCCCATTTGATATTTTTGTTTAAAACCTTTGTTACAAAGGTATTTTGCCTTGAGCAATCAGCTTTAACCAGTAGGGGTGAAAAGATAAATTCACGGAATTCCGTGAGGAAGAAGTTTTTATCTTCGCAGATATTTAACATTATTTTGACATCGGTTTGTCAACCGGTATATTTTAAAATAAGCTAATTAGCATACATATGAAGATTCTCATTTGGGTAGGAATTGGGTTGGTTGTAATGGCAGCTATTCCTTTTTTGTTGTTATTTCTGGGCATGGGTTTTATGCAATTATTTGCCATTTCTGAGAAAAAAGCCAGGAACGAACTAACCGATATTATCCGGACACAATATGATTCTGCCTGGACTATTAAGAAGGCTACCCGTTTTTTTAATGAAGGTAATATGAATCCGAATATGTTTTATATAGAACTGGAGTCGAACCAGGAGCCGAAAGTGACTTTCTGGATTTATTGGGATGCTAAATTGAAAGAACCCCGGTCGAGCTATGGAGAGAAGGAATATAGCTTAAATAGCCAATACCAGCTAGCATTGGAAGATTATGCCATGCAAAAGGATATTGAGCAGGCGATTGGAGATGAAGCTCAACTGGAATATATAGATTACTGGAAAGTGAAAATCGCGGTCAATGATGGTGCAGCTGATTTCATGCGTAAAACAGCTCAAAAAGTGACAACAGTTATCCGAAAGTATGCTAATTATCGTACGGTTCATATGGATGTAATTTTCCTGACGGAGGAAGAACCAGATGGCTTATACAAAATTGAAATAGCATTGACTGAGCCACGAGATGATTTGTATATTGGCCTGAATACAGTGGCAAAAGGTGGCGAGCTGGATCAGATAAAAGAAAAGTGTATGGAGGTGCTTACACCTGTTTTAGCCAGCCAAAGACCTACCTATGATTTGCGTGATGCGTTACTGGAAGCCTGGGTTAATCAGAAGAATGTAGCACAATTCTATGGCGTACTGGAAGCAACCAGCCAGAAAGTGAAAGGCGATGAGCGCATTGGTATGCAACAATACGAAGGTCTGATGTTTTTCCATTATAACATGCTGGCGCATCAGCTGACGGAAGTACGCTTTGTGGAAGCGGGCAAAAGTATCTCCGATGATGTGAAAGCGTTGAATGCGCAACTTCCTGCTCAATACCGAAAACCTGAATAGCAAAAGACTACATTATTATGGATGATTAAGTAATAGTGTCGTGTAAAAATAAAATACTTACATCTAAGGAGAGGATGCCTCCGGATTATATAGTTCAGTAAAAAATTTATTAACAAGATTCTTTTTGTTCGCAGTTGAATCCTTGATATTCAGTAATTTAAAATTCATTTCTCTTTTTCTGCCTCCAGAGACAAATTATTTATGAAACTGAGTCAATTTTAAATCGTTGACGATATTAAAATAAACAATATAAGTTTAAACATATAATTTAATGAAAAAATTTGATAATAAAGTAGCCATAATCACTGGAGGCTCAGGAAGTATTGGTTTTGAGACTGCTAAGAATATGGCTGAAAAAGGAGCTAAAGTGCTTATTGTAGATATAGATGAAAAAGCACTTCAGGAGAAAGAGAAAGAAGCGAAAGAAGCCGGGCTTGAAATTTCATATTGCGTAGCAGATGTTACCAATAGCGATCAAGTGAAAAGTTATGTAGATACTTGTATCGAAAGGTACGGTAAAATAGACTTCTTCTTTAATAATGCGGGTATAGAAGGGGTAGTAAAACCAATTCAGGATTACCCAGAAGACACATTCGATAAAGTATTGGCTGTAAATGTTAAAGGGGTATTTTTAGGAATGAAGTATGTAATTCCTAAAATTGAAGATGGAGGAAGTATTGTAATCACCTCATCTGTGGCAGGTTTTCAGGGGAGCCCTGGCGTGGTAGCCTATACTACCAGTAAGCACGCTGTGATTGGAATTATGCGTACTGCCGCTCTGGAACTAGGATCGAGAAACGTAAGAGTGAACTCATTGCATCCTGGTGTGGTAGATAACAGAATGATGCGTTCTCTGGAAGATGGTATGAATCCGGGACATGGAGATGAAGTAAAAACTCAGATGGAGAATTCAGTGCCATTAAAGAGATATGCCACTTCAGAAGACATTAGTAATATGGCTACTTTCTTGTTTTCTGATGAAAGCAGCTATGTAAATGGTACTACCCTCTCTGTAGATGGAGGAATGAAAGCGTAAGCTTAATACCCTGGATTTATTTTGAAAGGCCCGGCTATCCGGGCTTTTTTTATGCCATTGGTTACAAAAAACTATTAGTTTTCCCTACCTCAGGTAGATCAGCTACTTTCATCAATAAAGCAGAAGTACTTTGCAATCAAAAAGTCAGCTCTCCCATTTAAAAAGCTCAGTTTTTGTGGCTATAAGGTAACACCTGGCTGATACTATAGATACTCATAAGTGATTTGTCAATCCAAAGGAATAACCCATTCATTTTTTTCCTCATTAATAGTTCCTCCCATTTCTTCTTTCACTACTCTATCAATCACCGTAAGCCCTGTTTGCGCCATATTTTCAAAAGTGTCTATCCCATCATTAGGGAAGTTTTGTCGGGTTCTGTGAATATTGAATCTGTTAGAGAATGACCTATCAAAAGCCTCTTCAACTCCTTCCTTCCCTATCATAAAACCGATCAATCCTCCCCAGGTAGCTGTGGGATTGTCGGAATCCCAACCTGAGAGTGTGCCAATCTTTATAGTTTTTTTGAGATCACCCTCGCCATAAAATAGGCTTACTAAGCTTGAAGCAAAGTTGATCCCTGCGGCAAAGCAACCATTACAGTACAAGTTCTTTGCGGTAATATCGTAACCATCTTCCTGATTGACCTGATATTTATAATATATAGAATCCCTGGTTTGCTCCCACGGAATACCTGACTGGTATAACCTCTTTGTGTAATCAAACATTTTTGCTGGATAGGTGCTATCCGGGAGCACCTTTCTGGCTTCATCAGCCATCTCATGTATACGCTGACTCAAAGTCTTTCCTGTATTCAAAGAAGCCAATGAATGCATAGTAACATAAAAATTTGCAATATATTCTGCCTCTTCTCTGGCAGTGGTTTGAACAGGTAGAAGTGCAATTCTGGTAGCTACATCCGGCCTTGCAGGTGCAAACAGGCCAAATATTTCTGTTGTAAGCTGAGCATCAATCATTTCATAATGCTCATTGTTTATCGGGTTTCCAGTTTCAGGGGGTAAAACGCCTTCCATCATAAGATCAAAAGCCCTTTGGTTAGATACCCACAAGTAGTTTTCTTCCTCAGCTTTGATGTGCTTTTTCCAGCCCTCCCGTATTTGCTCAGGTGTTAAAATGCTGGTCTTATTGACAAACATCAGATACTGGTACATATACTCAATATCGGTATCATCATCGGCTCCCCAAATTTCATCTTCATCTCTAAGAACAAAATCAATGGTTTCGGATAAGTCACTAGGCACCCCTTCTCCCCATATACTGGGTTGATCAGGTTTGCCCCAATCTGCACCGGTATAAAAATCTCCGGTTTTTATCTCTCCAATGTTTCCAATTTTATCCATTTCCGTTACTAAACCCGTCCAGTTAGCAATGCACTGCCCCAACCAAAAACCATATAGTTGATCAGCATATTCTTCACGCGATAGGGTGATGTGGTCTTTCTCCTCTTTAGTAAAGCCCTCTTCCCTATCACTATTTTTACTATCATTCTTGCACGAGGAAAGTATGATAAGGCAAAATGCTATCTTGACGAAGTTTTTCATAGTAAGTAATATATCTTTTCTGTGAACGGATTACATAAAGAATCGTACAAAAATAGAGTATTCTACAGTTTATGGAATACTTAAAAATAGAAATATTGAAGTAAATTGTAAAATAGGTAGCTTATAGCAGTAAATGCCAGAATTATGAGAGTTGTCCTTCCCAGGTTTTTGGCTGAGAATTAAATATTAGAACGGGTTCAACAGGATATGATTCCTGTATATTATTAATCTGGAGTTTCCGTTTTCATGTTGCGGTTCCAATGTAAAACAACTTATCTGCTAACCAGTAGTATAATTTCATCATATTTAAGAACAGTACTGTAGATAGCGAGTCATAACGTCTTTGTGTATGGCTCGTTGCTGGAAATCAGCTATGATTTCCCTCCATAACCAAAAGCTAGCGAATAAGATTGAATTTCCGAAAGGAAATTCAGCAGCAATGAGCTATACATGGTGTTTTAAACCATTTTATTTAACGTAATTTTTATTTTCAATGTCTATATTATTCCAAAGTACCTTAAGAATCCAAAGAGAATTTTTAGAATATTCTAATTCAATTATGTCTCCTATTTTTATTTTTTCATAAACTTTATATTTAACGTAGTATTCTTTAATATCTTCATTTCCTTCAAATTCAATTATATATGTGGTTCCTCCAGAATCAGATTCTGTACGTTTTTGGGCCACTTTCACTTTTGTTGCTATTTTAATTTGATTTTTTAAATCTTTCTTCGAATTGTCTCCGAATATTATATTAAAAACTATGTAAACAGTTATAGTAAAGAAAAAATATGCAATTATTTTTAGAAATATTGGTGTCGTAGATTCCATAAAGTAAACTATAACTCCTAGAAGAATAAAAGCAATAAAAAAGGCTATATTGGATTTGTTTCTTTTGGATTTTATCTTAGCAAGATCGTCTCTTGTAAATCTTAATTCAAATTTCTCCATTTAATTTTTTGTTCGACTTTTTAATGGTTTACAACGCCAGAATATAGTAACCACAGTTGTTATATACGTATTATATTTTTCCTAACCGACAACAAACATTTACAAAACGCTTAATACCAGCTTCAGATGAGTAATGATAATAATAAACCATTACTTAATGAAATCCTACTTATTCATCTAAAAGCAATGAAAACATCTGTAAGTAGGTAGCACTTTTTGCTTAAAAATGACGGAAAGGTTTTTATAGAATTCTGCGCTCCAATTTAGCTAAACCCATAAGGAAAGTAGCTCACCTATAGCGCTTTATAAATTATCTGTTTATATTTAACACAAAACTAACCGAAGCTTCACTTCTAATATTCTTCTTCTTTATTTGTGCCTGCATCGCTCGCTTTACCTACGGACAAAATGAAGCGGATTCTTTACGTCAACTTGTTCTTATTACCATCAACAATTCGCTAAATGCAACTTAAAGCACATCATCCATTAGCATTTCTTTGCTATCAACTTTTCTTTTCAATTTGCTTATCTCCCCATTGTCTTAAGTGATTAATAAAAGAGATCAATTCAGAACCGGTTTCAGTTAAAGAATACTCAACTTTTAGAGAAGCCTCTCCTCACCTAACCTTCCAGTTGTTCAATGAATCTCGAACCATTATTATTTCTGAAGTATGATTAGATATTTTTACTTCATTATTATTTATTTCAAATGCGCAAATTAAGGAATCACTCACGAGCATCTTATCAAGTAATTCTCCATTCATATTTTTATATGTTAGCTGCCTAAATACAATTGTGTCTGATGATTGCATATAGAAATCAAAAGATTTTTCAGGTTGTCTGTTTTTAAAAATTTCGATAAAATGATCTTGTCTAACTTCATAATTTTCACCAAAACTCCACCATCCTGTTGGATTGAAATTTATGAATTTAGTGGAATCTATCTTATAGTTAAATAACTCCAGAGATCCAGAAGTTACATCCCAGAAGTCCCAAATTTCATCAAACATATCTGAATATATAGAATCCTCAGGGTAATACGCTCTGTAGAGCTTTTCAACTGAACTTTGAGAAAGTGGCTGCTCAAAAAGCTTTTTGTTCAAAGCATCTACACTTGTTAAACCAACATTTCTCACAACTTCATTGCCGTTCTCATCAAATAGTATGATAGTCGGAAAAGAGTTGATACTATTTTTAACAAAAATCTTTTTTGCTTCTTCGCATTTTTGATTAACGACAATAAAGTCATAGTTATCTTTAATTCTTTTCTGTATCTGGTCATTTTCCAAAATACTTAATTTGAGTTGCTTACTTGGTGATTTTTGATATTCATTATCCGGTACCAAACCCTGCTCATCAAAGAAAATTATGATTTTTTTTGTTTCTAGGGACTCTATTTCCGAGCAATCTGGAGACATGTTATAATAATATGATCTGTCGTTGCAGCATTGAAACAGGAATACAGATATTAAGAGGAATACTAAATTTTTCATTAGAAAATCGTCAATTTAAAGATAACGTTAAGAATATGGTGCGTTAGGCTATTCAAGTCTCCAAACTTCCAATTCGCTACATATTTTATTAAATGTAAGCATTTTCAACTTTAGCACTATCTGCCCAATGACCTATATTTAGTGTTGGTAGCAGTTTCTCTTGTCAGCTTATCCATAAATTATATTCTTTGATTAATTTCCATTTACTATTTTCCTTTTTGAATAGTAAAATGCTTCCACTACCGAAAAGCCAACCACCTTGTCCACTATGTTCAACGACAACAACAGTTTTGTCTTTATTGAAAATTGGCTTAGAATAGTGGTGATGCCCATAATTCCCAAATAGTTCTCTAAAATTTACCCAATAATCTATTGTGTCATTTTCTTGAGCTTTGTAAAGGTCTTTAGGTGTCAAGCACCATACGTTTATTAACTTGTTTTTGTCCCACAAAAACGTTTGACTATCAAATTGGGATTTCAAATGATTTTTTTCCTGAATGGTCAGAATCGTATCAGGTTGTGAGTTTATGAACTTCTTTAATTCCGAACTGTGCTTTAATGAAAAACAGTTTAATTTTATAAACTCCCGTCTATCGTCAATAGCACTATCTGCTTCAAAAAGCGTATAATTCAAAAAATCATAAATTTCTTGTTCGGAAATTCTCCAAAAATGAAGGCCTAAAAAAAAACTAAATGTGCTCAGTATTTTTCATTCAAGAGGGTTGTGCAACGGCTACCGTTGTTGGTACACGTTTTTTTTATATTTCTTTTCTCAAATTACAGTTACAACCCACATGAAAAGGAAGTTTTGGAGGTCGGTTTTTACTGTATTTTTTATCGCATTCTTTCCTGGCTCGTTGGCATATGAAGTCAGGAACAAAATCTTCATGTTTCTCAACTCTAAATCCTTTAATCCAAGATTTGTCGCCTTTTATGTCTTCTGTACAGCGTTCTGAATCTCTGTAAGTATGTGTCAATAGTCTTATGTACTCTTTAACGTATGACCATGAAGCAGATAGGCTGTCTAAATCAATATTCTTAAACTTCTCAGGTAAAGGTTTGATTTTAAACATTGAACGTGTCGAAACGTGCTTGCCGATATTGTCTAATAATTTTGGGTTTTCTTTCAAATAGTCAACAGCTTTTTGCTTTCTTTTAAAAAGTCCTTCTTCTTTTTCAGCAATCTTATTGAGCGTTTTTAAAGTTAGAGAAAACAACACCTCTTCATTTGGGAGGTCGCTGCCCGAAATGGCTAAATCTGCTTTTAATAAATCTTCAAATTCTGTTCTTTCCCAATTGCTTATAATCTTGTCTTTACGATAACTAAAGCCGATATATTTGGAAATGGTCTCGAAACCATATTCTTTAATTAGTTCATCGTCAAAAGTTTCAGGTATATCACTTCCTTCAAAAAGTATATCAAGTTCACAAGCTGCTTTTTCGTAAAGATTATTGATTGCTTCTTCTATGAATTCATTTTCAATATCCAACCTATCCATTTCGGAAGCTGATTTGTATTCGTCCGATTTTGCCTTTGCCTGTTCAATGAATTTGTGATACTGTGGCTTATACTCTGAAATGTAATCTTCAATCTCTTTGCACTTTATATTGTGAGCAGTAAATAACGGGAGTAAATCCTTTTCCTTATTCCAAATGTTATCGTCTCTCAAGATTTGAATCGCCTTCTTAATTTCCTTTTGATTTGCGTTGTATAAGGTGAGTTCAAATGTGCTTTTAGGATTTATTACAATAGGGTTGTTTAACTCCTTTGTTTCGGCAAGAGGTTTTCTTTCACGAGAATCCAAATTATCAATGATTTCTCTAAGTGAGTTTAACATAGGCTTAAATCGGTCATTGTCTGAGCCGTTTTTGTCAAACTCTGAAATAGTCATATCTGCAATTTCAACAACCTTTTCTTTTCTTCTCTGCTTTGCATCATCTCTTTTAAGGTTTTCAATCTGTTCCAATTGCTCTTTATAAAATCCGTTGAAACAGTTAAAAAGGCAATCAGAATAGTAATCGGTTAAGTTTTCGTGGTCTGGTCGAACTAAAAGTTGAAGTTCGTAGTCTTTTAAAATTCTGTCATAGTACATCGACTTGTATTGGTCGATTGCCACTTGTATATCAGAAATATATCTTTTGTTGTGTGAGGCTTTTACAAAGTCATCATACATCTTTGAAACGAAGTCATATCGTCCAATTAATGTGTCAAGATTTTTGGTAGTGTTCAGTATGTTAATACTTTCAAGAAGTTGAAGACCTTGACGCTGAATCTGCATTAGAACATAATTGAAATTCCTTATTTCAGCTTCTCGTTGTTTTTGTTTCTCTTTAAAAAGTGCGACTAAGTTTTCTTCGTTAAGGTCGATTGTCATTTCAGTTGTATTACTGCCGACTTTCCGACTTGTTAAATTCACTAAATCATCGGTATTTGCTTTGCCTTTGTTAGGATTTGATACGGGTTGAAAATGTCTCGTTTTTTGATTTGTCTTATTGTACTTTGAATTAAATTTTTGGTCAGAATATGACAGTAACACTATGAAGTCAATTAGTCCGACAAACACAGGAATAAAAGTCCAACATAGAAGCAAATAAACTATTCCGAGTATTGGTTGTCCAAGGTAGAACCTGTGAACTCCAAAACCACCTAAAAAGAATGCCAATATTGCTGCTGTCGTTTTACTTTTCATGTGTCGTTTTTAATGTGTGCCAACAATTCGCTAAATACACCAAAAGGTGCATTTATTTACTTTATATTTTTCCTAACCAACAAACGACTGTAAACATTTACAAACGCTTAATACCGGCTTCAGATTAATAATGATAATAATAAACTATTACTCAATGAAATCCTACCCATTCATATAGAAGCACAGCAAAATACCTATAAGTAGGTAGTAGCTTTTGCTTAAAAATGATAAAAATTTTTTCATAGAATTCTCCACATCAATTTTAACTAAAAATTCGAGTAAAGTAGCTCACCTGTAGCCTTTTATAAATTATCTGATTATATTTAGTATAAATCCTACTACAATGAAACTTCGTTTGCTATTTCTATTGATTTTAATAGGTAACCCAAGCTTCTCTTATGCACAAAACGAAGTCGATTCTTTACGTCTGCTCATTAAAAGCCAACCTAACGATTCAAATAAGGTCAATACTTATCTCTACTTTTTCTATACCGATTTATATTACAAGAATCCTGAAGAGGTAATCCAGTTTGCCAAAAAAGCTGCAGCGCTGAGCAATGCCATTGATTTTGCCAAAGGTGAATCAGATGCTTACAACACAATGGGCTACATGTACCGCATTCGTAGTGAAAATGACTCAGCACTCTTTTATTTTAAGAAAGGGGTAAAAGTAGCAGAAGGAATAGATTATTTGTCTGGTATGGCAGATGCTCATACAGGTTTGGGAAATACTTATTGTCAGGTTGGTGACTGGCAAAAAGCAATTCCACATTTCGAAACTGTAATTAATGAAGCACAAAAAGCCGGAAACAATATTTTAATAGCCAGTGCTAACAATAACATTGGCAATATATATCTTTCAAAAGGAGCTTATATTAAAGCCCTTGAGCATTATCAGAAAGGTGTTGACCTTGGAAATCCTTCCATCAAGGAAACATCTCTCATCAACATCGGACTTGTCCACCAGCAATTGGCTGATTTTAGCAAAGCCAGGAAATACCTGGAAGAAGCCGTTGCACTTTGTAAAAAGTCTGGTAATCAATATGCGCTTGCTTTTGTATATCAGCATCTTGGCAGTATAGAGCAGCAATCGGGCAACTATCATTTAGCCATCGACTATTTTAATGAGGCTACACAAATTTTTACTGATATTAATGAGCGATACAATGTATCTGATATTAAAACCAACTTAGGCAACTTGTATTTTGACCGCGCCAATT
This sequence comes from Marivirga lumbricoides, assembly GCF_014636295.1. Taxonomy (GTDB): domain Bacteria; phylum Bacteroidota; class Bacteroidia; order Cytophagales; family Cyclobacteriaceae; genus Marivirga; species Marivirga lumbricoides. The sequence continues at coordinate 168,511 of NZ_BMEC01000002.1, forward strand.
ATCAGAAAGCTTTATCACAATATCGTGGCAGTATTGCCATACAAGAGTCCATTGACCATTATGTAGGGATCTGCAATAACCTGTTAGGTATAGGGAAGGTATTATTGGCTGAGAAAAAATATGAGCCTGCGGAAGATACACTTCTTTTGGCCCACCAAATGGCTGATACACTGGAATTATTACCAGCAAAAATTGCAGTTGCGGAAAGGCTAAGTGATTTGTACAAGAGCAAAGGAGACCTCGCCAGGGCTTTAAGTTATTATGAATCTTACAAAGTACTCAGTGATAGCCTCACCAACTTAGAAAAGTCTGAATTAGTAGCCGAAATGGAAGCCAAGTACGAGATCAGCCAGAAGGAACAGAAAATAGAGTTATTGAGTGCTGAAAATCAGGTGGCTAATCTTCAACTACAGAAACAACAAAATCTCAGAAATTACCTGTTGATTTTAGCCATCGTACTTATTTTGTTGGTGGCTTTGGGCTACAGTCGCTATCAGCTCAAAGTAAAAGCCAATCAGAAATTAAAAGAGCTGGACACTTTGAAAACCAATTTCTTCACTAATATTTCCCATGAATTTCGCACCCCACTTACTTTAATTTTAAGTCCTTTAGAAAAAGTGCTAAGAAAGCATACAGATGAAGAAACCATTCAGGACTTGCAGGTAGTTCAGCGGAATGCCAATCGCTTGTTGGAGTTGATTAATCAGTTGCTGGATCTTTCTAAACTGGAAGCGGGCAAACTTACTTTACAAGTAAGAGAAGGTAAGCTCCGGGAATTACTTGAAATTATAGCAGCTTCTTTTGAATCTCTGGCTGAGTCTAAGGAAATTGATTTTAAAATTACTATTCAGGATTTGCCTGATGAGGCTTATTATGATGAAGATAAATTATATAAAATTCTCAACAACTTACTATCCAATGCCTTTAAGTTCACTCCCACAGGAGGAAAGGTTTTACTTAGCGTACATTCTACAGAGGGGAAATTGGTGGTTAGCATAAAGGATAGTGGTTCCGGTCTGTCTTCTGAACAGCAACTACAAATATTTGAAAGATTCCATCAAAATGAACAAACTGCAAAAGTAGGCGGAACCGGTGTGGGCCTTACGCTAACCAGAGAGCTGGTAATGCTTCATGGTGGCACCATCGCAGTAGATAGTAAACCAGACAAAGGAAGCACATTTAAATTCACCCTTCCACTTACAAGACAGGCTTATAAACAGTCCGCCTTTTATGAAACTACTGCTTCTGAAATTAAAGTTAAAAATGTGTCTCACCAAATCCCCCGGGAAGAGCCCTCTCCTACTGAAACCAGCTTACCCATCGCCCTTGTGGTAGAAGATAATACTGACTTAAGAAACCATATAAGTAGCTTGATGCAAAGCAGTTATACAGTTCACACAGCCCGGAATGGAAAAGAGGGTTTAGAAAAGGCGCTCAAGCTGATTCCTGACATTATCATTTCTGATTTGATGATGCCGGAAGTGGATGGCATGGAACTATGCCGGCAGTTGAAAGCGGATGAGCGAACCAGCCATATTCCTATCATTATGTTGACAGCTAAAGCAGACCAGCCAAGTAAACTTGATGGACTAAAAACGGGTGCGGATGATTATCTCACCAAACCTTTTGATGCAGATGAATTGAACATTCGAGCTAAAAACCTGATTGATCAGCGAATAAAGTTGAGGGATAAATATTCCGTGACTTTAATGATCGCTCCTTCAAAAATCGAGGTAACATCCCCCGATGAACTCTTTATAAAGAAAGCGCTAAGCATTGTGGATGAACATATTAGCGACCCGGAATTTACAGTTGAAAATTTTCAAAAAGCCATTGGCATGAGCCGCATGCAGCTACACAGGAAACTGAAGGCACTCACAAACCACTCTGCCAGTGAGTTTATTAGAGACCTTCGGTTGCAGCGTGCTGCTGATCTGTTAACAGTTCATGGCACCACAGTGGCTGACGCTGCCTACAACTGTGGTTTCAATAGTCTTTCTTATTTTGCCCAATGTTTTAAGGAAAAGTATGGTGTAACGCCTTCTCAATATGAGAGTGCTTCACTCATACCTCGCTCATAATCACGGAAAATAAAGGTCGTCACTGCCTGCCTACAACCGTGATCTGTGGCTCACAGATCACTTGATGCATATCAACTTATTATTTAAAGGTCTGTGAGCCACAGACCTTGGTTATAAAACAGACCTTGGTTATAAATAAAAGTCGTCACTGCGAGGGAGGAACGACCGCGGCAGTCTCCCGTTATATTTTATTAGTAAACTTAAGCAGGAGATTGCTTCTTCACTCGTACCTCAATACATCACAAACGAAACAGCCTGCCTAAGCCGACTATTTGGACTACTCAAGGAAAATGAAATTGAACTCAAAAACTAGATATACTGACCTTAATAAGTGTTTCTTAAACTTTAAAACTAAGTATAAAACCTCAAAAAAGAGATATTTCACTAAACATTGAGGCTTCAATTACACTTTAAGGTAGTTTAAACAAAATTTTATTCTTTATCTTTTTGCTACTATATAAGTAGCTTAAACGGATAGTTGTGAAGCCACCTTTGCAGAACTCACCCCTGATTCGTCTTTGACAAATCTGTCCCCTCTCTCTTGAGGAGAGAGGGGAGAAATCTCGTAAAAATCGATATTATTCATTAAACTTACTATTGTTACGTAACAATGACCGCTGCAAATATTCCCTTCTCTTCATAAAAGAGAAGGGTGGGCCCCGCCAGCTGGCGGGGTTCGGGATGAGTTCAAAAAGCTGGAAGTTGACAATCGCTGACCAGCGGCAAGTTATCTCCCTTGAGGTTTATTTCCAAGGCTGCGATGACTTGATCAAAAAGATGCAAAAAATCAAGATCCGTCAGCTGACGGACTCCCACACTACAATTCAACGCGCTCCCCGCCTTTTTGTCAACCAGCCCGCTCGGTTTTAGCAAGACTTGTGCCGAACGATCGGGATATTATTTGATTATCGAACAGTGCAGTATTTACCCTATTTGGTGCTTAGGATGAAACAATCTTCCTTAAACAGGCACTTTATTCTCGAATTCTAGTCAAAAAAACTACTTTTAAACCTTCTAAACCCTCTTTGTTACATTTCTGATAGTATTTGGGATATATCTGACACCCTTTGTTTTTTATTAATCCGACTTTCATAAGACAAACGAACACGAACCTTAATATCAATCTTATGAAACGCTTAATAATAGCAGCCCTTTGCCTGGCCTGTTGCCTGAATGCACACCCTCAAACAGATTCTATAGCGCTGGCACAGCAACAGGCACGCGAAGCCCGCAATAAAGAAATCGCACATAATTTCTATAAAGACCTGTGGTTTACCAACAACACGGGTAACTATACCTTATACATGGCCGATACCTATGTGGCCCATGATATAGGAGACCGAAAGAACGTTACCGAACCCGCCATAGAACAGAAAATAACAGCCGATAGGTTCTGGAATAACGGTACCTGGGATTCAAAAATTAACTATCAGCTGGCTGATGGCGACCTTGTGGCCACCCGATGGGAAGCTACCTACAACCCCACTACGCTTTTGGGTAAGGTTGTTTTTGGATCAGGTACCATTCCCATTATCAATGTTTTCCGCTTCAATGAAGAAGGTAAAATTGTGGAACTTTGGAACCACCGGCATGATATCGATACCAACCAAACCATGAGGTTTACCATGAAAGGATTGCTCATTGGCCTTATCATCGCTCTAATCCCCACCATCATCGCTATTAGGTTAAAACGAAAACTCAAAAGAGCACTACACTAATTTTCACTTAAACAAATCACCAGTATGAAAACTGCAAAAACACTAATCCCCGCAATAGGGATTGCCCTTGCCATGGCCTGTGCCTCAAAAGGAGCACCTGTATCTACACCTGCTACCGATATAAAAGTAGAATTGGCTCGGATAGAAACCATGCGAAATAATTTTCAGCAGGCTATTAAAGAGAAACGCTATGCCGATTTAAGCAAATATTCCACCAAAGATATTATTGCGATAGGTCCGGGCAGTGCCGATTGGGAGGCGTATCGCAAGATGCGCGAAGAACCAAAAGGCTTATTCAGTTACGACAGCATTATTATGCATCCCAAGGAAACGGTTATTGTGAGCGACACTGTAGCGTATGATTTTGGAGTGAGTTCCGTGTACTACACCGATTCATTGGGCAATACCATTGAACTGAAAGACTCCTTCCTGGTCATCCTGAAAAAAGACAAGGAAGGCAACTGGCGATTGCATAGGGAATTGGCTTCAGCCCAGGTGAAATAGATCCTCTTAAAACAGTAACACTATGCAACCGACTCAACCCCATGAACGCCATCTTATTTTAGATGTGCTACGCGGATTCGCACTAATTGGTGTGCTTTTCGCCAATATGCCTTATCATTCCGGCTTCTGGATGTTATCTCCTGAAGCGCAGGCAAATATGCAACAAGCAGAAGCGGGTCATGTACTCATGTGGCTACTACATTTCTTCTCAGACGGGAAATTCTACTCTATATTCTCTATGCTTTTCGGAATTGGTTTTGCCCTACAATTACAGAGATCACTAGATAGAAACGAGCCATTTGCAGGTCGCTTTTCCAGAAGACTGCTCATTCTGTTTTTGTTTGGACTCCTTCATGCAGTCTTCTTTTTTGTAGGGGACATCCTTACGGTCTATGCTTTATTGGGTTTTGTATTGCTACTTTTCACTAAAGTTTCCGATAAAGGCCTGTTGCGTTGGGCTATCATCCTTCTGATTATTCCAGTTATACAATATGCTTTCATGTGGTATGGGCAGCAGACTGCTTCAATTGCAGAGGTAACAGGAGCTGCCGGAGCCCCTCCCTTTGAGCAATTAATACTGGCTTATCAGTCGGGTAGTTTAAAGGATATTCTTATGTTCAATGCCGGAGGGCTGGTTTTTGGTAGGTATCCTGACTTGATTTTCACAGGCAGGTTTTTCAGGGTATTTGCGATGTTTTTACTAGGCTTTTATGTGGCTCGTAAACAATTCTTTGTGAACATCGCAGCTCACCGACCACTTTTCAAAAAAGTAATGATGTGGGGCGTGGTCATTGGTATCCCCTGCAATGTGGTACTTGCACAACTGATGACAAGTGAGGCTTATTATTCCTTTGCTCCATTAGGCATTATTCAGCCAATTGTCTACGCTTATGGAGTGCCTGCTTTAGGTCTCTTTTATGCGTGTGGCATCGCATTGCTCTACCAAAAACAAATATTTAAAAACATTTTATCGGTACTTGCTCCTTTTGGCAGGATGGCCCTTACCAACTACATCATGCAGAGCATCATTTGCTGCCTTATCTACAACAGTTATGGCTTAGGCTTATTTGGTACCGATGGGCCACTGGCTTTTACAGCAGTAGGATTGGGCATATTGATATTTCAGTTAGTCTTTAGCCATGTCTGGTTGACCAAATTTCAATACGGCCCGATGGAATGGCTATGGCGTGTAATTACTTATCGTAAAATGCAACCGATTAAGAAGAATTTAGGAGTTGCTAACCTCTAACAACCAGAATAATGGAAAAATATAGAAGCCTTCATTTATGGATGATTATCCCAATGGTAGTTATGCAGCTGGGTATTTTCATGGACTACTGGGGTGATTTCTCCGATAATGCCTGGTCAGTACATATTCATTACTGGACAGGCACCATCTGGTATATCTACCTGATTATTCAGCCTTATTATGCCACACATGGCCAAATGGAGAAGCACCGCACCAATGGAATCATTGGCATGTTTCTGGCCGGGGGAGTTTGTCTCACTGCTCTTTCTATGATGCATCGGGACATTATGGTCTCTGATCTGGCGCTTGCCGAACCCGAACGGTTTGGCCCGTTTAAGCCCTGGTTGTTCTTTGGAATTGCCAGTATCGAAATCATTATGATGACGGCTTTTGGCTTCGCAATTATCATGAGCATCATCAAGCGAAAAAGTCTGGAAGACCATGCCTGGTGGCTCATTTCCACGGTATTTCTTATTATGATGCCTGCTGTGGGCAGAGGTATCCAAAATCTGTTTATTATCACCAACATAAAGCACTGGCCGGATATTGACATCATCACGCCTATCTATATCTCGCAGGCACTCATCATTCTGCTCCTCTTGCTAACGGCATGGAAATATAAAAAACTAAAGCATCCCGCTACATATCTGGCGGTTGTAGTCAATGTCATTTGTTGCTTTGTGGTACCGATCGGTAAATCAGAAGCCATTCAAACCTTGCTCAGAAGTATGATAAAAGGGTAAAAGATTATCTCTCTAAACAAAATCTAACATGAAAAATACTATCATCTACCTCCTCTTAAGTTTGTATGCAATAACCTCTCAGGCGCAGCAAAACTCTCAAAAAATTGATCGTCAAGCGGATAAAAAAGCAATCATGACCACTATTGAAAACCATAATAAGGGTTGGGAAAACCGAAATGTAGCGCTGGTACTAAAAGATTATGCCGATTCCACAGACTGGACGAATGCTTTTGGCGACCGGGTACGTACAAAGCAGGAGCTGCGTGAGCTTTTAACAGAAATATTCACCCTGGATTTCGTGATGGCGGGCAAGCAAAACTATGCTGAAAACGACCTCACTTTTCTTGGTGATAACATAGCCCTGTTAAGATCAAGGAATCTCCGGGAAGGTCAAAAATATAGTAATGGAGAAGCGATGCCTGATCGCGATATCAATCACTTACGGGTATATGAGAAAATAGATGGGCAGTGGAAAATAGTGAGTCATATGATCAGTCAGGCGCATGTCAAACGATAACTTGTATCTTTCCCGCTTCCCCTATAAGCAATTCTGCAAGTTGATCAAACGCTTAAAATCATGAAAAACTACTTCCTACTAATCATTTTCTACCTGATGCAGACGGCCGTTATTGGACAGCCCGATGAATCAAAAAATAACGTGCCTTATACAGGCCCAATCATCGATATGCATTTACATGCTTACCATGCTGATGCCAATGGTCCACCACCACTTCCGTTTTGTGTACCTATATCCACTATGATCCAGCATTTTGATCCTAAAGATACCTGGATGGAAGTGGTGATGAAAGCATCAGAAAACCCGAACTGTGAAGGTTTACTCTTGTCGCCCGAAACAGATGAAGAACTGATCAAACAAACAGTAGGGCAGCTCCAAAAGCATAATATAACGGCTGTGTTGAGTGGAGAAGTAGATTTTCTGCCAGACTGGTTGAAAGCCGCTCCTAACAGATTTATTCCCAGCTTGAAGTTTAGCTTACCTGCAGACGAAATGCCTATAGATAGTCTTGAAGCGATTATAAAAGCTAATAATATCAAAGTGATTGGAGAAATAGGTAACCAATATCATGGCATAGCTGCAAATGATCCAGGAATGGATAAGTATTGGGAGTTGGCGGTTAAACTCGATATTCCTGTAGCTGTTCACCTGGGTTCAGGTCCTCCGGGCGCTCCCTATCTGGGTTTTCCAAATTACCGCGTGAAGTTTTCGAATCCACTTCAACTGGAAGAGGTTTTAAACAAGTATTCCGGTTTAAGGATGTCTGTCATGCATTATGGCGAGCCATTCATAGATGAGATGATTGCCATGATGTACACATACCCGCAGCTATATGTTGATTTGGGCGGTATTATGTGGACTTATCCCAAAGCTTATTTTTATGAGTACCACCTAAAGAAAATGGTGTTAGCTGGTTATGGCAAACGTATCATGTTTGGCTCTGACTCCATGAACTGGCCAGGCCTGATTGGGAAAAGTATTGATATTATCAATGAGGCTCCGTTTCTCTCTTTAGCTCAAAAAGAAGACATATTTTATAATAATGCAGCCCGTTTTTTAAGGCTTGAAATTAAAAAGTAAAATAAAAAATGTGATGAAAAAGAACTTCTACACCACAAACTACTTCTTCGGGTTAAGCATCGTTATTTTTATCATGAGCCTGATTGCTTTCTCCGATAATATGATTACTGATGTCAGCCAAGCTAGTAACAGTAATCCATTTATGATTATTCACGGTTTAATCATGTTTTCCTGGACGATAGTTTTGATCATTCAAACCAATCACATCCGAAAGCTAAATCTTACTCAGCATAAAAAATTTGGTATAATAGGTTTTATCATTGCTATTCTCATGCTGTTAAGTATCAACTATCTCGCTTATACAGAACCTGATTTTGTGGATTTACCATTTTTTGGGAAAGCCAACCGAATATTTGTTCCTGTATTTGCTTTTATGTTGTTATTCTCCTACCTGAAACGACATAATAAAGTGCTCCACCAATACCTCATTTTTGCTGGGATGTTATTGTGCATGGAGCCTATACTCAGCCGCTTTTGTGGAAATTTAGGACTCAACCCCATAGTTTATGCTGCTCCCATATGGATACTTTTATGGATATCCTTTTTCATCTACGATATAGCCGCCAGAAGGAAATTACATCCCCTACTGTACGGTGGCCTTATCTTTATCATTCTGGTATTTCAAATGGTGGGTAGCTCCTGAATTTTTGTATTCCTCACACACCTAAAATAGAGTCATGAACTTTTTTTTCGCTAAAACCCTCAATGCAAACGATTTACGATGACATAAATCATTTTTTAACATAATATAATTCAGAGATGCTTATAAGATATGATCGTAACTTCATGATAATAAAAGCCGAAAGAGCAACTTATTAAACCCAAATTTCCACCTAAAAACTACGGTCATGAAAAAGGTAAATCTTCAAAGTCTTTTACAAAGCATCGAGCATCTTGGCATCCATAATGCCAGAGGTATTCAATGGAATCTGGAGCCGGCTGAACTGATTGAAGAATCAGTAACAAACGGAGATGGTGTACTAGCTGATAATGGTGCACTTGTATGTAATACCGGTAAATTTACAGGTAGATCACCAAAGGATAGATACATTGTGCGAGACCAAAACACTGAAGATAAGGTGTGGTGGGGTAATATCAATATTCCATTTGAGCCTGAAAAATTTGATCGCTTATATGAGAAAATGGTAGACTTCCTGGGTGGTAAAAAGCTTTATGTACGTGATGCAGCGGCCGGAGCTGATCCTGACCACAGACTGAGAATACGCGTGATCGATACACAAGCATGGCATAACCTGTTCTGTTACAATATGTTTTTGAGACTTGAGGAGGAAGAGTTGAAAGACTTCGAGCCAGACTTTACCATATTGGCTGTACCAGGTTTTAAAGCAAATCCTGAGGAAGATGGCACAAGAGCGGAAAACTTTGCGATCATCAACTTTACCAAAAAGCTAATACTGGTAGGTGGCACCGGCTATACCGGTGAAACCAAAAAAGGAGTATTTAGTGTGCTTAACTTCCTGCTACCTGATAAAGAACATATCTTATCCATGCACTGTAGTGCCAATATGGGTAAAGAGGGAGATACTGCAATTTTCTTCGGTTTATCTGGTACTGGTAAAACCACACTTTCTGCGGACCCTAACAGATACCTGATAGGTGATGATGAACATGGCTGGACTGACAAAGGTATTTTCAACTTTGAAGGCGGTTGCTATGCAAAAGTAATCGACTTAACACGCGAAAAAGAACCTGAAATATGGGATGCTATTAAGTTTGGCGCCATTCTGGAAAACACTAAGTTTTATAAAGGCACCAGAAAGGTAGATTATACCAATAAGGAAATTACGGAGAATACCCGCGTAAGCTACCCGATAGAGCATATTGCTAACGCGAAACAACCAAGCGTGGGAGGTATTCCTAAGAATATTTTCTTCCTAACCTGCGATGCATTTGGAGTGTTACCTCCTATTTCAAAGCTTACTGTAGGCCAGGCCATGTATCATTTCATATCTGGTTATACAGCGAAAGTGGCGGGGACAGAAACAGGTATCACTGAGCCAAAACCCGTTTTTTCAGCCTGCTTTGGTTCTCCTTTTATGCCATTGCACCCTACTCGCTATGCTGAGTTACTGGGAGAAAAAATGGCTCAGCATGATGTAAATGTGTGGTTAATTAATACAGGATGGTCCGGTGGTACTTATGGCAAAGGAGCACGTATAAAATTAAACTACACCCGCGCTATGATTACCGCAGCACTACAAGGTAAACTGGACAATGTAAAATACCAGGAGCATACTGTATTTGGGGTTCAGGTTCCGCAGGAATGTCCTGATGTACCAGCCACAATACTTAATCCTGTGGATACCTGGGCTGACCCTGATCAGTACTATGATAAAGCGGAATATCTGGCGGAGATGTTCATAGAAAACTTTAGCAAGTTTGAAGAGTTCGCTAACGATGACATTTTGAAGGGTGCTCCTCATACAGGCAAAGTGGATATTTGAGAAGTCCTGTTAGAGGATGAATTCAAAATGGTAAAATCCCCGGACTGGTTCCGGGGATCTTTAACCTGCACAAAAAAACAAATCCTTTATTTAAAGTAGATAAATCGGAATAGCTTCGGCAAAGCTTTCCTTCGATTTAATTGCTTTTCTTTTCACTTTTAAATGCAATAAGATGCTTTTCAGATTATTGGTAAGCTGGTTCTTATGTTTTATGAGCGTACTTGTTGCCTCTGCTCAACCCGATAGTACACAGCGGGATGATCAAAGCAACACACTGACCTTGTCCGCCCCGAAAGTGACCATTCATGGTGGTATACAATTATGGGCACGGTATAACCAAAACAACCCCGGCACAACTGATCCTTCCGGTGTTACCTCCTCTCATTTTGAGGATATAGCCATCAGAAGAGCCCGAATTTCCGTTACACTCAACTGGAATGACCACCTTTTTGTGTACACCCAGATGGGTACTAATAATCTTTCTTTCAATAAAGGTTCTGCCAAACAACCTATTTTCATTCATGATTTATGGATCAAAACAGCCGGTAATGACCATAAGTGGTTTATTGGAGCTGGTCTGAATGGCTTCAACGGTATCTCCAGATTATCCAATATTTCTTACGCTAAAAACTTCATGCTCGATAATCCCGGTTTCAATTACCCTAATGTGGAGCATACCGATATTATGGCCAGACAATTGGGCATTTTTGGAGGCGGTTACCTGGGGCCGCTGAATTACAGAATAGCGCTTACCAAACCTTTTACTTATGAGCAAACACCTTCTTTAACCCCAGGGATTGCAACAGAAGTTGGTAGTGAATCTTTTGCCTATAAAGGCTATTTCTACTATCAGCTTTTGGAAAATGAAAAAACCAGTTCCTGTTACCTGCCTATGAGCTATCTGGGAAAACGTAAGATACTCAACCTGGGGGCTGGTTTTGATGTACATCCAAAATCTATTCAATATCTGCCGGAAAATGATGAGGGATACACCATACAAAGCAGACATACCATGGCTTTTGATGTGTTTTTGGAGCATCCTTTGCAGAACAACCATTTTATAAATGCTTATCTGGCCGGCTACGCCTATGATTATGGGCCAAACTTCCTGAGAGCGGGTGGCATCATGAACATTGGCCAAATGACCGATGCCGACAGAGCTGTATTTCCGCAAGGTCCGGGCAATGCACATTATGTATTCGGAACAGGAAAAGTGCTGTATTTTTCCTCAGGACTCGGCATGGCTACTGCTTCTAAAAGTATTTGGCAACCTACCTTTGGCTTTACATATAAAGAGTTGGAAGGCCTGGCAGATAACTCATTCAGTGTGGATATAGGGTTGAATTACTTCCAGCAATCACACCAGCTTAAATATTCTTTACAATTTTCTAACCGACCTGTTTACAAAGCTCAAGGTATGGAATTAGTACTTGAAAGCTATAAAGGGCTGGCTATAATGCAAGTGCAAATTTATCTTTAAAGATATACGTCATGAAAAAGCCATTTAGCAGAAACCACATCAATCAGGACCTTTTACGTGTAGATTTTTGGCGCAAAATCGCGCTTCAAAAGCGTCCGCCAATCTATGTAAAAAACACTTTGCTATTTCTGTTATCGCTGCTAATCGGTTTTGCAGTAACGCAAAGTTTAAAAACCGCTGAAGGAATACCTCAGGAAGCCGCTTACATGGGAGGAATATTCGTGATAGCAGCCTTTTTATGGATAACAGAGGCACTACCACTGTTTGCCACGGCACTATTGGTTATCGCATTGGAAGTCATATTTATTGCCAACCCAGGAGGCTGGGAAAACATGGGGTTTAGTAATGGAGAGAGTCCTTCTTACAAAACCTTATTGGCCCCGTTCTCCGATCCAATTATTTACTTATTTCTCGGTGGCTTTATTTTGGCACAAGGTTCGGTAAAAGAAGGGGTAGATAAAGCACTTGCCAGCTCCTTATTAAAGATATTTGGCGGCAAACCACTTTGGGTAATGTTGGGTTTTATGCTCGTAACCGCGGTATTCTCCATGTTTATGAGTAACACCGCTACCACTGCCATGATGATTACCCTCATCCTGCCAATACTTAGTACCATCCCGAAAGGCGATAAATTCAAAAAAGGATTGGTGCTATGCATCCCTTTTGCGGCCAATATCGGGGGAATGGGCACACCTATTGGGTCTCCTCCTAATGCAGTAGCTGTGGGTTTTCTAAGAAGCAGCGGCTTCGAAATCTCCTTTATGCAATGGATGATCATTGCCGTACCCCTGACCCTTTTTTTATTGTTATTTGCCTGGCTTTTAGTTTGGTTTCTCTATAAACCAACTGATAAAGGGCTCAGCATCAAAACGGAAGCACATGCCATTGATGCAAGAGGGTATTTTGTCATCGCTATCTTTAGTATTACCATTTTACTATGGCTGACTGATTACTACCATAAACTACCCTCTTCAGTAGTGGCACTCCTTCCTGCTGTTGCTTTTACCTCCACAGGAATTATCAACCGTACCGATTTCAACAACCTGGAATGGCATATTCTCATGTTGATTGCCGGTGGTATTGCACTAGGTTTAGGAATGAAACTTACCGGTCTGGATCAGATTATTGTAGGGCTCATACCCGATAATAATACCTTTGTATTCTTATTGCTAATAGTTACCACTATACTGTTGAGCACGTTTATGTCCAACACAGCGGCAGCTAACCTCATTATACCTTTGGGTATTTCATTTGCAACCATGTCTGGTTTTACCGAAAACACCATGTTCTATGGTATTGGAATTTCTCTGGCAGCCAGTTTAGCCATGGCTATGCCCATCAGTACTCCACCAAATGCCATTGCCTATTCAAAAGGTGAGCTTGCTACTTCAGACTTCATTAAAGCGGGAACTGTTATTGGTGCAGTGGGTGTATTGCTGATATTATTTTTTGTAGAGCGTATTGTTAACTTCTGGCTGGAACTCTTGTGAGGTGCACCATACATCTACCAGAATGAGAACTATGATACGCACAATAAGAAAGTGCTTGCATGATCTTGAGAATATTATCTACCGAATAATACAAAACTAAAAAATTCGTTTAAACTAATTATTTAGTTATAATTGTAACATGAAGCATCCATATCTTGTTTATCTGTATTTTATACTTTCCTTGCTTGTTAGTTGCCAATCTGCTTATGGTCAACAGCCTAAAAAAGAGATCTCTTTCAAACCGCCTTACCAGTTCAACAAGGAAATTGAAGACCAGATTGCTACCGATACAGTACCGTGGAAATACCAGACCGCGGCAGCTGCCTATGCTGCTAAAGGAGATCATCAAAAAGCACTTCTCACCTGGGATGAAGCTATGGGCAAAAGAAATATGGCCTTTAGCCAGGCAGAAGCTGATTCGATCAGGAAATTGTACCATCCTGTGCCTGCTATTCCTTACATTATCAAAATTGCGGCTGAACATGAAATTACCATCATTAATGAAGCACACCATAGCAACTTACACCGCGCTTTCACTACCAGCTTACTAAAAGATTTGTACGAAAAAGGCTACCGGCACCTGGGGTTAGAAGCACTAGCTAATGACATGCATCAGGATAAAAAACTGAATGACCGTCAATATCCGATTCAAGAATCAGGGTGGTACCTGAAAGCTCCGGCCTTTGGTGAACTCCTGAGGCAGGCATTGGAAATTGGTTACACTGTTTTTCCTTATGAAAATACGGGAAAACGTGAAGAGCGCGAAGTACAGCAAGCCCAAAACATTTACGCTCACATGCAAAAGCACCCGGGAGAAAAAGTGCTTATCCACTGTGGTTTTGACCATGTGCTGGAGGGTGAGCATGAAGCCTGGGGCAAAGCCATGGCGCAGGAATTAAAAGACTTATCCGGGCTGGATCCTTTCACTATTAATCAGGAAGATTACAGTGAAAAAAGTGAGGCGCAATACAACCCAAAATTACTGAAGCTATTCGACATTAAGGAAGCTTCTATATTATTTGATCGGGATAAAAATGCTTTTGCTTATACACGCAGAAAATCCTTCACCGATGTAGCTGTTCTGCATCCTACCACCACCTATGAGCAAGGAAGAGCCGACTGGCTTTTCGCAGATAAGCAGAAAGTAGCGATTCCAGTAAATGGAACAGAGCTCTCCTTCCCTATCATGCTGCTCGCCTATAAAGCGAATGAACCTATAAAAAATGGAATCCCTGTCGATATAGTGGAAATCGCCAATAAAAATGACACCGCTACTTTGGCATTATCCTCAGGTCAGTATACCATAGTAGCACACAGCCACACTGGAAAAAGCATCTGCTTTGATTGGTTGGTGAAGTGATAAATCTTTTAAATCTGCCGGAACAGACTTCTCTACTATCTTGTAGATTTATACTACTCATTTATAGTACTTTCTGCAGTTTTCTCAATTTCTTTTCTCTCTAATAAATTATCTTATCCTTTCATTTCTTCAACACCATTACAACTCGTCTATTGAATGCCTTTCCTTCTTCAGTCTGGTTAGTAGCCACCGGACATATTTCTGCTACTCCTTCAGGAGTTAGCTGCGAAGCAATTACACCGTACTTATTGATCAATTCTTTCACTTCAATAAAATGGGCCTTTAAAGCCTCTTTTTTTCTAATCATGTACTATATATAATTTACTCAGCTGATACCTTTTACTATTTCTCAAACAACGGCTCACTTAATTCCCTCCAGGAGACAGAGAGGGAAAAGTAATTGCAGAAGCCTATGATGACAAAATTCTATCAACAATCATCCCATGGTCCATTTTTGGTGATGTTAATATATTCATTTCCTGCTCTTCGGTAGAGACCATCTCCACCTCCAACCCAGAAACGACCTTGTTTGTCTTCTAAAATGGATTGCACCGCACGAATATTTAAGCCGACTTGTTGGCTATAATTAGTAATTTCACCTTTCTGATAGCGATAGATACCGAAACCTTCAGCACTAAACCATATACTTCCCTTCCTGTCTTCATAAATTGTACAGACCTCATTATTTCCAATTCCGTTGTCTGTGGAGTAGTTAACAAATGACTGACCGTCATACTTACTAATGCCACCAAACCTGGTGCCAATCCAGATATTTCCTTTTGAGTCTGCCAAAATGCTCATCACATGCTTATCGCTCAATTCATCTGTTGGGGTAATAGCAGTAAACGAATTTCCATCATATTTAAAAACACCTTCACCATCTGTACCGAACCAAAGATTACCTTGTTTGTCTTCCGCTATACTCCGCACCACACTCTGCGGGTGGTTGGGAATAGGAAAAGACTTAAATTTGCCATCATCGTATCGAGACAAACCTTTTGCTGTGCCAGCCCATATTATTCCTTTGCTATCGTGGAATATACTCCAGACCCTGTCACTGCTTAGTCCATTTTGAGTAGTAAAGTTGGTAAAAGCTTTACCATCATATTTTGATACTCCTCCGTTGGTAGAAAACCACATATTTCCTTCTCTATCCTCAACTATACCTGTTACCTGGCTACCAATTAAACCTTGCTTATCAGAAAAGTAAGTAAGCCTGTTACCATCATACCGGCTCACTCCAACGGCATTGGATGCAAACCAGAGGTTTCCTTGTTTATCCTGAAATATTTTCCTCACGTATTCGCTAATCTGCGCATCTTTGTCAAATACCTGGTAATTGGCGCCATACAAGGTATTCTCTACCTGAGTTTGGTACATAGCAACATAAGCTTGTTTATTGACCGCTTCTGTCGGAGCAGTACTTATTTCTTTATTACTTTCATGCTCATAGTTTAACTTGTTGGGTTGGCTACAGGCAGCCATCCACACTAAAGTGAAAAGGAGCAAATAGCTTTGGGGCGAAAGAGTTTTGTTTTTCATCGTGTTGAGATTTTTTGTTTGTACAATGTTACGCTCATACGCCTATTCGCACGTTAAACCAGTGTAAATTAATGTAAAAGAAGTGTAAATCATTTCTAATAGTAGCAGAATCGGATAGATTTGTAATATGATGAGCCTTCGTATTCAAACAGCCCTTTTCGTTATAGCAGCAATGCTCAACTTTTCCTTTTGTTTTGCTCAGGAAGGTATAAACGAAAAGCATATCCAGGTGGCTATGCGTATGATCGGGCATCAAATCCTGCTCAATTCAGGTGACAGCAGTTCACTCGTATTGCCCATCACAAAAGCAAACGACAGATACAGTATTCAGTTTGAGAATGAGTTACAACTGAACCCTGAAGTGCTTGTTGCAACAATTGACAGTGTAGTAAGGCAGGCCGGCATAGCCAAAAGTTATATTGTAGAGGTGGTAGAATGCACTTCCCACAAGGTGGTTTATAGTTATGAAATAGGGAATTCGGTTAAAAATGATTTGGTGCCTTGTATTAAAAGGATTCTTCCTGAAGCATGTTACCGGATTCAGCTGATTTTATTGGAGCAAGAGAGCTGGATCAACTCTTTACACGCATTACCTTCCAAGTCTGGTAAAGCAACCATGAAGGCAGAAGGAAACAGTTACCTTTTTCCAACTTTAATAGTTATTGGGCTGCTTCTCTTAACAAGTTTGTGGCTATATTTTCATAAGAAGCAGTCTCCGGTTAAACCTGACCCGAATATAATTCCCGTGGGCGACTATCTATTCAATAGTAAAAGCATGGAGCTTAGGTTCCAAAATGAAGTTAGTGAGCTTTCCAGCAAAGAAGCCGATTTACTTACTTTATTGCTCAGTTCAGCCAATAGCACTGTAGAGCGAGAATATATTTTAAAGACTGTTTGGGGGGATGAGGGAAGCTACATTGGGCGTACGCTGGATGTTTTTATTTCCAAATTGCGCAAAAAACTGGAAGGCGATGCTAATGTAAAAATTGTGAATGTTAGGGGGATTGGTTATAAGTTGGTTTTGAAGGGATAAAGATTTTCCCACCAAGTAATAATTTTTTTATTTACAATTAGTGAGTTCTGGTTTTCATTAAATAATCTCTTGACAATATAATTATTTAGTGGCTGGGTTTTCTTTTTCATAAGATTCTATCACTTCAATCAGTCCAATAATATTATCGTTGAACTCATCCAACTCTTCGGATGGAATCCATAACTCGTTATGAATATCTCCTCCCACATTCTGGATTTTAAATTTTTTGAGATAATTACTATTCACCTCAAACTTTGTTACATATCCATTCCCGTAAGCAGGTACATTCCACTCCACACTTATCTGTCGAGCATATTCTAAATTCAACACAGGATAAAAAATTGGTTGTTCGGGCAATCTGGGAGGAAATTTTTTCCAATCAGAACCCTTAATCAAATCCAATTCTTTCTTATTAACCGGTCTATATAAAGTTGTCGTCATTTTGTCTTTTGATATTTTACAGCACCAACGCTAAATGCATGAATCATAGCCTGGGTTTATTAGTTTGCTTTGTGTGGTTATGATTTCATACCTAATGTTAGCGGCCTTATTTACAGTATTTAGATTTTAATTCACTCACTTCTTTTCCATATTGTTCTGTATAACCTAGTTCAATTGCTTTGTTCAAATCATCACATGCACTATCTAAGTTTTTATTTTGAATTTCTATTAAAGCTCTAATTTTATAAGCATATGAATTGGAGGCCATTAGCTTAAGGGAGGTATTGATATCATTCATAGCTCCCTTTAAATTATTCGTTTTAAGCTTACTGAAACTTCTGTTGCTGTAGGCGAAAGCTTCCGAAGGGTCTAAACTTATTGCCTTGTCAAAAAAAAGTATAGCATTATTATGGTCTTCAATTCCCTGATATGTAAATCCGAGGTTGATGTAAGCAGGCACATATGTTGAGTCGATTCTTATGATTTGATTCAAATATTTAATTGCATCACTAGTTTTATTAATTTCCTTGCAAGTAGCTGCCAGATTATTTAGAGCATCAATATTTGTAGAGTCCAACTTAATCGAATAAATCAAATCTGAATAGGCGCCAGTAAAATCTCTAATTTTATGTTTTGTGCCCCCAAGGTTTGCTAAAAGATGCGATTTTACTTTATTTTCTCTAGCTTTTTCAGCTCCACTTTTAAAATCCATAATTGCTTCATCATAAAGGCCAAATGCTTCTAAGAGAGTCCCCCTCATATCATAAAGAAATACAGTGTCAGGCATTTCATTAATTCCATTTGACAATGTTTTCATAGCATTTTCATAGTCTTGCTTTTCAATGTATTCATTTGCTTTGTCCTTGTAATACTGAGCAGAATTCGATTGAGCCGTTGAGGTTAAAACTGATAGTAACAGTATTATTAAAGTTAAATGTATTCTCATTTTGAAATTAAGGTTTTATAGCCACTAATAATTGGTTAAACTCTCTATAGAATTTGCCCACAATATAACACTATTGATTTATATGTTGGAGCCTATCTCAAAAACTGTTAGCAAATACCCCTCACTCAACACTAAAAAACACCTTTAAAGCGCTAGTGGTTTTAACTAAAAGAAGCCCTAAATTGTAAAGGTGTTAAATTGGTTTTTGACTTGAACAGTTTATTGAAAGATTGCGAGTGCTCAAATCCCAGCTCGTATGCCACCTCACTAACAGATAAACTGGTAGTGGATAATCTCTCTTTTGCTTTTTCGATTAATCGGGTATGGATATGCTGCTGTGTAGTTAGCCCCGTAAAGCTTTTTAACATGCTACTCAAATAATCAGGCGTTAAATTTAACTTTTCCGCAATTTCATGAACAGTCAGTAAACCTCTCTCAATTAGATCTGCACTGCTAAAATAAGTATTCAAAAGCTCCTCCACTTGAGACAATATCTGATGGTTGGCGACTTTGCGGGTAAGAAATTGCCGTTGGTAAAAGCGCTCAGCATAATTTAGCAAAAGTTCTATCTGTGTTATAATAATTTCCTGGCTGAACCGATCAAGGTTGGCTTTGTACTCCGCTTCAATATTCAGGAGAATCTCAGTAATAGTTTTCTCCTCTTTTTCCGACAAAAAAAGTGCCTCACGCACTGAGTAATTAAGAAATTGATACTTTTTAATTTCCTTTGCCAGAGAGGTTCCGAATAAAAAATCAGGATGGATAGCCAGTATCCACCCTGAAGGTTTTTTTTCCACATCATCAGCTAGCTCTACAGAAATAACCTGCTCCGGAGAGAAAAATGTCATTAGTCCTTCATCAAAATCATAAGATTGCTGCCCGTATCTGTATTTACCAATTACATTTCGCTTTAGCGAAATGGTATAGAAACCCTGCACCCACCTAAGCTGATTGGTGGGTGATTGGTGCTTCACCTGGCTGTAGTCCACCAAACTTATTAATGGATGCTCAGGCTGTGCCAAACTTGAGAAGCGATGAAAGTCACTGATAGATTTTATTCTCTGAGGCTGATTGCTGGTCATAATAATGCAAGTTCTTAATTTTTACAGATAAATCAGATATTTTGCCCACCGGAAATTTCAATGCGCTGGGCATTAATCCATCGGGCATCTTCCGTGCAAAGAAAAGCGACCGCACCACCAATATCCCGGGGCAGCCCTACTCTACCCAGTGCAATAGTTGATGCCATGTATTCATTAAGCTCTTTATTATCCCTCACTGCACCGCCCTGAAAATCAGTTTCAATAGCACCTGGTGCCACGGTATTGGCGCTAATTCCTTTTGGCCCCAGTTCCTTCGCCAGATAATTGGTAAATATTTCAACGCCACCTTTCATCATAGCATAAGCCGAATATCCAGGTATAGCAAAACGAGCCAAACCTGAGGAAACATTAATAATACCTCCTCCTTTATTAATAAAAGGAATCGCTTTTTGGGTTAAGAAGTAAACTCCCTTCAAGTGAACATTTACCATGGCATCAAATTCTTCTTCTGTAGATTCCAGGATGTTCTGGTAACTTCCCAGTCCTGCATTATTTACCAGATAGTCGAAATGCTCACTTCCTTTAGTTTCCTTTAAGTACGCTTTTACTTTTTCTATAAAAGCATCGAAAGTGTGGTTTTCGGAGGTATCCAGCTGAAAAGCTGTTGCTTTACTCCCTTTCGACTGAATTTCCTTCACTACTGTTTCTGCTAGCTCTTTTTCACTTCTGTAAGTAATAATTACATCCAAACCTTTTTCGGCAATCTTCAATGCCATTTCTTTTCCTAGTCCACGGCTTCCGCCTGTTACAATTGCTGTTTTATTCATTTTCTCTAAAGTTTTAATTTGATGATACAAAGTTGCTCATCAGGTCAGTAAGAGAAGTAGCTAAATCCGGAATGTTTGTAGCCAAAAAATAAAGAGGATAGGTTTTGAGGTAGCTTAATAACTATTTAGCATATGAATAGTATCTTAGATGGGCAATTATTAATGCAGTATTTATTATGAGCACCCTAAGTAAAGCTGGCGAAGGAGTTGTTTTTAACTGACATCGCTTCATTTACTATAAGCTCGCTGCTATTGTAGTTTTAATCTTTGCTTAGAATTAATTTTCTCAATTTTTCTAGTTGCGTGTCAGATTTCCAAAGCACCTGGTTAATGTCCCTCTCAATTTTTATATCGGGAGCTGTACCATACCCATCAAGGATTTTTCCATTCTTTTGAAAAGAAACCATAGTGCTGATTTTTCCGAATAATTTTGAATTGGGCAAGTCAAACCACTCACTGTTGCCACTTGAGCCATCAGTGGTTACCCCTACAATTTTAATGTTTGGAAGTCCCTTTAAAGCAGAAACGAATACGGATGCTGCGCTAAACGTCTTTTCGTTGGCTAAAATATAAACAGGTTTGTTACAATAAAAAGCTGGTTGGGCTAATTTGTTGCCATTCAAAATGCCAAAGTAATATTCGCTGTATTTCTTTTCATCTAGTTGATACATTGGCTGAAATGTTTTTAAAAATTCAACAGCTTTTTTTGCTTCTCTGCTATCCAACCGGGAAAGGGGAAATAAAAACCGACTATATAAACTTTCTTTGTAATCATTAGGCAATGGAAGCGGCCCTCTTTGTTTGGTAGCGTTTATAATATAAATAGAATCAGGGTGTATCAAATATTTGGAAAACTCATACAACAAATCACGGGTTCCTCCACTGTTGGCTCTTACATCAATAATGAGCGCCTTGCTGTCTTTTTGGATAGATTGCATAAAAGAATTGACCTGTTCAAAAAGAAGAGGCGCTTCATCTTTTTCAACCATGGCAGGGATTTTTATATAGGCTACACCATCTCTTATACTAAAGAGTTTTTCAATAACTTCTGGTTTATTATAGTCTTCATCCTTTACAAAAAGGTAATCTAACTCAAACTTCTCGTCCCATGGCCTCAGCCTTTTTGACTTATCCACTAGCGAAACGTTTAAAAGGGTATCGTTTTGGAAAGTAGCATCCGAAAGGGTTAATTTGATTTGCCCAGGTAATTGTTTATTAAGAAGTATATAATTTTTTTGAATATCACGAATATCTCTTATCGCCAGTGTATTATAGGTTTCTGTAGGTGCTTTTATATCTTCCGGTCGTGTTTTTTGCAGGAATAGATTAATCTCCATTCCATCAATTTTTTTAAGATAAGGAAATTGAGGATGGAGTATTTTCAACTCTTTGTTACTATTAAAATCCAAAACTATTACCTTATTATTTACCGGGGCGTAAATGAATGGTAAAAATAGCGATTCATTTAAACTGTAACCTCTTATTGTATTTAGGGAAGAATGCCTGTCTCCTATTTTGGCCAAAGTGCGGGTAATAAACATTCCGAAATCTTCAAGTTTTGTGGAATCCTTTACCGTTTTCAGATAATTTTCAAAATCGTTATTGAAATCATAACCATTTAGATAAGCATAAGAAGATTTTTCATTTAAGGTTTTTGTCAGAAATTTGATGTCTTCAGTTACTTGTTTTTTAGTCAGCCAGCTAATCTGAGCCTGCGAATTGATGGCAAAGAGAGCAAATGGAATTATAATAAGGGCTTTTAATTTCATTAAAGTTCTTATTTAATTAGACACAGTATTTATGGTAAACGAGTGCGGGATTTAGAAGCTATATTTTTGTGTTCTTAAAGTTATTCATTTTGTTGTTATATCTTCATTATCATGGCTTCAAATTATCCACCAAACAATGGGTTTTACAATAAGCTTAATTTTATAATAATTGCTAGAGCATACATAATATTCCCACAAGCGTTAAAACACCCACGATAGTGGTAAATATTCCTGTTTTTCTTGATTTTGTAAAACCGGACAGAGAAATGATGCCGGCTAAAGAAATGATACCAAGGAAGAATGACACGCCACCTATAATTCTGGGTAAGTTGATGTCACTTTCAATAACTTTTAGGGGGTAGCCATCAGTTGTCATCATAATTATTCTTGTCATAGCAAAAACATTAATAAGAAAGCTACCTGCTGCAACAGTTGCTATTCTTAGTATATTGATTGCAATACGACTTTTTGATTCATAAACCAATAAATTGGCTACCACAGCAATTGAAAAGCCACTGAGCAAGGTGGTAATTAAAAGAATTTGATGTGCGAGTTTATTCCAATATTCTAAAGAGAGTTCAACCATATCTACCTCATTTTCTGGTAATTTATTAAATTTCTCTAATATTTACCTATAAGGTTTCAATCAATCAGCGCTAGGCTTACTCATACTAAGAAAGTGAATCCCTATCTAAAACAAAAAAGCACCCTTTTAGTAGAGTGCTCTTCTCATATAATTTATTCAAAGCTACTATTCAGGAAAAGCGGCTTCAACCGTACCTGTGAGAGTACCCTCTGCAGTGGATAAGTTAATCACTAAAGTATAACGGTCTGTACCAACAGTCAGCTCCACACTTCCGGAAGTAAAAGGTACAGCTGTGTCGACCTGATTTTCCAGATTTATATCACTCAATTCAGTATTAACAAAGAAGTCTTGAGCGCCAAAAGTATAAGTACCACTAGAAAGTGTAGTGCTACTTTCCAATGATATGGCAGCATAGAATTCCTGTGATTCGGTATTATTTTTAAGGTAAAATGTTATTAATCCTTCTTCTGGGTCGTCAAGATAGACGACATCATCTAAAGTATAGGTTACCCCCTTGTAAGTAACCTCCCCAACTACCGGCTCTGTTGGGGCTAACTCTCCTCCCACAATTACTGTAGAGGTGATTGGTTCAGGATTATTCCCTTCGTTATCAAACTCATCATCGTAGGTTACAGAAACAATTACATCTTTTTCAATATGAAGAAACCCATCACCATTGGCACCTTTGGTAGCTGATAATATAGTTGGTATGCTGTATTCAAATATTCCGGACTGTGCTTCAGTTTCAGAAAGTGTAACACTCTCCGTTTCACCTAAACTAGTTGTTATAGTTAATTGATAACTACCACTTCCTGCAAGATCTGCGTCAGCTAATGTAACAGTCAAATTATCACCACCTTCAATCGGATCGGTTAATGTAAGAGTACCGGTTGTTCCTGTACAATTGCTCACGTTGAAGCTGGAAAGTTCACAACTATTTCCTTCGAAAATGAGGTTTCTAGAAGTTTGATTTAAATTAAGCTCGCTAAGTTTATAAGTTGCTGAATTACCTGTATTCAAGTTTATTTCTACACCATATACTGAAAAAGTGTAGCCATTTAAGCTTTCACCATTTAGGGCACTCCATTCAAAAGTATATTCATCACCACACCTGATTTCTTTAATATCCACAATCTCCGCATCACACGATAATTCTTCTGTATCAGCATTTATATCATCATTGTCTTTTACTATAGCTTCTGATTCAGGGCAATCTTCAGTAATGATTTCTATTTCCCTAACATAGAGTAAATCAGCATCCATTCCCTCATCCTCATAGATAAGATATGGCGAGGCATCTCCAGCTTTTATGACTACAGTTTCAGAATCATTACTACTCCCCCTCCTTGCAACATCGAAATTTATTGTTAAATTTTCTGTGAAAGGTTTTCCATCAGGGGTACTGAGGTTAAGATACACTTCATAGATAGAAGCCATATAATTTCTTGAGATCGTAACCTTAGTAACCTTATAATCTATTTGCGAACAGTTTGCATCAATATCTTCGTCATCTACGCAACTTGTCCACATAAAAGAACCCAACAATAAAAAGAATAGAGGGTATAATACTTTGTTTTTCATACTATTTAATTACTTAATTGTTAAAATTTACACTATTCCAGCTTCCTCATTTATCAAAAAAATACTTTTATAGAAACAATTAAAAATATGAAAAATGCTAAAAACAAATAAAGGTAATTACCTTTTAAAGGTAGATACAAGCGGAGGTAATATATTTTCGATGAATGCAAATTTTTGAAAGGTAAGTAAGCTATTAGCTTGAATAAGAGATTATAAGTTCTAATCAGTCCCTGGAAGTACTGACATGTGATTCTGGGATTGTATCTTTATATTTAACTGTCTGTTTTTTAATATTTATTCGGTAACCTGTCGAAAGTAAAGGGTACTTTTAAACTTTGAAAATAACTAAGGTAGGCCGGCTACTTCAAAAGCTTTAATAGTTTTCTGTTCAAAGCCATTCCGCTTCAATACCTAATTTTTCGAAATCTTCAACAATATATTCTTTAGCGTAACATAAGGTTACTTTTTTTAAGTTGGGGAAGTGTTTGGCATCCTCCACACTTTCTATTTCCCAATAATCTTCTTCGCCACCGGAGAACGGCACTAAATTCATATAAATATCGTTACCACCATCCTGGTATATCTCTGTTAGTTTTGTTGCCAAACGCTTAGGAACCGGAAAATCTTTGAAATATTGCGTCACTTCTTCAATGGGTTCGTAGCCTTCCTCTTCTATATCAATAGTTCTTTTGGTGTACCATTTAGCAAATTCGTAGACATCAAATTTAGGAGTTAACAGGCCTTGTGTATACATCAATTCTTCAATCACCGAAAGTTTAAATCCTAAGTCTGTAAAGGTAATAAGCTCTTCATCAGGTATAGTAATAACATATTTATCTTTCGGAATACCTGCCGTTCGGTCGTAAGGTTCGTAATGGCTGACCTCAATGGCTTTAATGCCGTCTTCTTCAACATCGAACCAAGCGCTTACCGTATTTAAAACTAAGGCACCAGTGGTATCTCCTTCAAATAATTTGACACGCTTTTCCGGGTGTTTAAGATAGTAGCTCACTATATCTTCACCTTCCAGACTAAAGGTTCCGGAGAAAGTTTGGGAAGGGCTAAATTTATAATCTTCTTTTTCGAAGATGACACTGATAGCATAGATCAGGTTTTCTTCTTTAGAATAGCCTAAGATGCCAAGTTGATCCCAGGTGTAAACACCGCCATTTTTACCTTTAAAATGACGGGGCTTTTCGCCTAGTAAATTTTCTAACGCAGCTAATGAAACAGGGAACACCACAGGGGTGTTATTGATTTCAAAACCAGCTGAAGTTAGGTGTATATTTATCATAATGAGTTAATTTAAAGTTCCTGCTAAAAGTTTTGACTAATGCTAATTTTATACTCCTACATGTTTAAGTAACAGGGTGCTCACAAAATTGAGTAGATTTAACTGAAATAAAATCACGGATTTCAGGGATATTAATCAAAATGGAAGCATCAGCTCTTCAAGCTTTACTTCCCATGCATAGCTTTTCAGAAGAACAAATATTTTTCCATCTGTAAAATCGTTTAATTCTTTTTATAAACTTTTTATCACTGAACTTCAATTTCATCAAGGCATATATATGCTTTTATATTTCCTGTTAATTTATCCATTTTTATAAGTGCACTATAGCTTTTGCATCAGCTATAAGGGGAACCTGTAGCAGATTACATTGTAGTTTCCTATTAAACAGCTATGCAGTTTGGGCAAAATGCCAAACTCAATATTCAGGACTTTTCCTGCCAGTGCTTATTTTTCCTCCATTCTCTACTTCTAATTTAAAAAAGTCTTCAAGATGATTTGAGCCGTATGGGTTTGCAATATTATCAAATGCCATTGCTGTCAGAAAGAACTCAATTGGGCCGTAAGTTTTCGAAGATGTAAAGGTTCTTAAAACCCAAATTATAAATTGTCTTGTCCAATCTGGAAGATGACTTATTTTTATTGGTTTTCGCCATGCTTTTAATGCTAGTTCAGCTATTTCATTCTGGGTTAAAATATCAATGCCTCCTACTGTTTCTTCTTTAACTCCGGCAATCATCTTTTCAACACAAACTTTTGCCAAATCTTCACCATGAATTGGATTCAGTTTGTAATATCCATCTCCGAACAAGTATACCCTACCTGCTTTTGCCATATTCAGGAAATCCTTCATGTCAGAAAAAAAGCCATTCGGTCTCAATACACAATACGAGATCCCGGAATTTTTTAATTCATCTACAAATTTCTCTTTGGCTTCAAATATTTTAAGCTGTTTGAGTTTATCTCCATTTATCGCTGAAATATATTGGAATGCTTCAACCTCATTTTTCAATGCCTCTTTTAGCAAATTTGAATTCCCTTGATAATCAACATCCATATAAGTCATTCCGTCTTTTTGGCGGGTAATGCCGATGGTAGAAAAGACCCAATCGATATCATTAGTTATTCCTCTTATTGAGTTGGGTTCAGTTATTTGCCCTATAAAAAAATCGTCAACCTCTTTAAACTTACTTTTTTGAGCTTCTTTTCTAATTAAAACTCTCACCCAAAAACCTCTGCTTTTAAGCTCTCTTACCAAATATTGTCCTAAATATCCTGTTGCTCCCGCTACCAAAACTTTCTTTGCTTTCATCTTTTTTTTTACAAAGTTAGCAGCTGCATATCCACTTACTCTTGACGATCGTCAAGAACTTTTTTTATTGAATACCCGAGATTTAATTCTGCTTAAAGTTTCTGGAGACACCCCTAAAAATGATGCTATATATTGCTGCGGTACCCGCTGGAATAGTTCTCCGTTCGTATTCAATAAATCAATGTAGCGTTCTTCTGCTGATTTTGTTACGAATGAGGCAATGACCTTTTGGCAAGTTATTAATTCATTCTCAGTGGCTATTCGGGCAATCACTTCAAGTTTAGGCACTTGATTTAACAGCCTCTCAATTTTTGATTTTCCCAGTACTAATATATCTGTTTGTTCAATCGCCTGATAATTTTCAACTGCAGGAATGTTAAAGGTATAGCTTTCACCAGCACATATAAATTGTCCTTCAGTATAAAAAAAGGCGGTTTTATCGTTGCCCTCCACATTATAAAACAGTCTAACACATCCTTTTGTGACATAATAGATTTCATCTGAT
The DNA here is from genome assembly GCF_014636295.1 of Marivirga lumbricoides. Classification (GTDB taxonomy): domain Bacteria; phylum Bacteroidota; class Bacteroidia; order Cytophagales; family Cyclobacteriaceae; genus Marivirga; species Marivirga lumbricoides. The sequence continues at coordinate 196,074 of NZ_BMEC01000002.1, forward strand.
ACTTTTCCTTCGGTAAAAATTATCTCGTTCTTTTGATAAACTTTTTTATCTACCGCATTTCTAAGCAACTGAATTTCATTTCCACTAAGAGGTATATATGCTGTTATATTTCCTATTAATTTATCCATGTTTTTTATAAAGTGCAATATAGCTTTTGCATTAGCTACAAAGCTGAGTTTATGATTTCGTAATGCAAACTTATCCCAAGCTACCCTCCAAATTCAGGCGGAATATCAGGCTAAAAACCTCCAAACCTCTTATGAATTATATACTTATTACCAGTAGTAATTACTTTAAGCTCTATAAGTACCCATTTCCCCAGGCAATGTAAATATCTTCTTCATCAATTGTTATTCCGGATACACCTTTTGTATTAAATCAACAAAGTAAAGATTATTAGCTTCATCTGAGAATAATTCTCTTATTGCAGCACAGACTATTTCAACATGCTGTTGGAATGGACAGATTCCCACCTCCCGATAATGATCGGGACAAGTTGCGTGGGAATGACGGTGCTAATGGTAATTTGGGTATAAAAACTATCTTATTGCACAAATGAACAGAAAAACCAAGGTCTGTGGCTCTCAGACCTTCCCCTTTTTGCTGGACTGTAAGCCTCAGACCAGTGAAAAAAAAAACACCTAAATAAGCAAGCACTAAATGCTTGTCACCACCACAAAAGCAGGCAATTATCGTCATCCCAGAAATTTTTGAAGAGCAACGGAAAAAATTATCAGGGATCTTTTCAATGAAGTTTCATTACCTGACTTTTCTAGAATAATAGAAAAGATTTCTTTGTGCCTGGTAATGACTGTTTAATTGTAGGTTTATAGCATAAGCCAATTCTATAAAAAAGACACTATTCCAACATGCTGTTGGAATGGACAGATTCCCTTCTGCAAGGGAATGACGTTCTAATTGTAATTTGGGTAAAAAACTATCTTATTGAACAAATGAACAGAAAAACCAAGATCTGTGGCTCACAGACCTTCCCCTTTTTGCTGGACTGTAAGCCGCAGACCAGTGGAAAAAAAGACCTAAATAATTAAGCACTAAATGCTTGTCACCACCACAAAAGCCGGCAATTATCGTCATCCCCGAAATTTTTGGAGAGCAACGGAAAAAATTATCAGGGATCTTTTCAATGAAATGAAATTTCATTACCTGACTTTTCTAGAATAATAGAAAAGATTGCTTTGCGCCTGGCAATGACTGTTTAATTGTAGGTTTATAGCAAAGGAAATTCTATAAAAAGACGTTATTCCAACATGCTGTTGGAATGAACAGATTCCCTTCTGCAAGGGAATAATGTTCTAATTATAATTTGAGTAGGTAAAACCCTGTCTTATTGCACAGTACACCTGGGACAAAAAGATTGCTGGGCTCGCAATGATCTAAACCTCTTAAGATTGCTTCAGTCGTACCTCCTTCTCAATGGGAAAGTTTATTCTTTCTCTGCTCTAAAAACATGTTCGAAAGCATTATACACAGCAGTATGCAATGCATCACCATGTGTTTTATCCTCCAAAAACTCATACAACAAGTCTGTGTTCTCCCTTTGGGACATCTTTAGTTTATCAAACAATTCTTTAGCAGTTCGTTCCATTACTTCTCCTTCTTTTCCAACTGCTATATAAATGGATTTATTTGAATTATAAGCAACAGGCTGAATATCAAGGAGCTTTTCATCATCCCACCATAAACTCGGACTAACAATGATGTAGTTGTCAAATAATTCAGGTTTCTTAAATAGAATTTCTGTTGCCAGCAACCCTCCTAATGATTGTCCAATTAAAGTTTTACCAGTGGCCGTTCTGTAGTTAGAATTGATATATGGTTGAAGTTCACTTTCTAAAAAGCTTATGAATTTCTTTGACCCTCCGGAGGTTGGAAATTCCTTTTGGTCCAGCTTATTAAGAGAGGGATAAGTAAAATCTCTTTTTCTATCAACATTTTCAATTCCAACAACGATTGATTCAGGAACCATATCAATCCAGGAAAAAGAACCGAATTGAACAATACCTGAAATATGTATAAAATCTTCGTCCCTTGAGCCATCCAACAAATAGATAACCGGATATGTTTTCGAAATATCTGTTAAATAACTTAAGGGTAAGTATATATTTAATTCTCTATTTTCACCTAATATTGATGATTTGAGCATAATTGATTTACCGATCGAAAAGTCCTTTTCACTGATTTTCTCTGGCAGTTTCTGTGTAAATGACAGTTGGCTTACAAGAGTTAATATCAAACTTAAAATCTTATATTTCATATTCCCTTTTTTCTAGTTGGATCCATCATTTTCTTAAAATTCAGAACACTAATATGGTGATTTTATAATATCAATCTATACCATCAACTGTTAAAACATTGACTGATAAGTACTTTATGGACTTATCCGGGCTTACAGGTAGTACAATTATATATAAATCAACGGTAGATCATTAAATTACACCTTTAAAATTAGCGGAACACTAACCAAACAATTGGGCTGGCATTCGTGTGTTTTGTACTAAGCGATGTTACAAAACATTTCTTATCCTTACTATTCAACCCACATAGAAAAACATCTGCAGGTTTATAAGCAGAGCCTGCCTTCGAGGTGGCTTCAACAGAAGCTCTAAAGAACCTAATTCCGATTCGCTGATGAATAGCGCCTGCGTACTTTTTAATATGATATTCCCACCTTTTTACGATGGTATTGATTACTCTCTATTTGATTAAGCATAAAATGTGCAACATCAGCCCGCGAAATTTTCAATTTTATTCTTTCGATTGGTTTAAGGATTTGCTTATATGCTCCTGTCATTTCCCCATTCGTCATATTTCCAGGTCTTACAATCGTCCAGTCAAGTTGTGATTTTTCAATAACTACTTCCTGTAGTTCATGGTCTTGAAATGCATTCTTTAAAATGAATGGAACTATTATATATTTCATATACCAGGGCAATACTCCTTTACTGTCACCATAGCCTAAAGAAGTTTGACAGATTAATCTTTTAATTCCTTTTTCTTCCATTGCTCTTACAATATTAGCCGTTCCGTCTGCACGTAAATTAGATTTATCCGAAGCTGGTGCTCCGAGGTTGCAGAATATCACATCATGTTGATCTACAGCATGAATCACATCATCATAATTCAAAACATCTCCTTGAATAATCTTCAGCTTATTATGAGATATTTTCAGTTTTTGAGGGGTTCTTGCAAATGCTGTTACGCTAATTCCACTTGCTAAGGCTTGCTTTACGAGTTCCTGTCCGGTACCACCCGTAGCACCAAATATTACAATTCTCTTTTCCATCTTTTTATTTAGTTAGTTTTTTATTTACCTGAATGTTTTTTTGTTATTCTGAGTGTTATATCATTTTTTGGGTTTGATACACAAGAGCATACATGACAACAGCATACATGCTTCATATCAAGAAATTTTATGAGGTAAAAGTGGGAAGATTATAAAGCAGAAAATTGAACAAAACCGTCAAAAACATCTATAAGATCTTTGGCAGCATTTCTTTAGGAGTAGCTCCTGTAAACTTTTTAAAAGTTCTTATAAAGTGAGATTGGTCAGCAAATCCGTTTTCGTAGGCAATATTGGTGAAGCTGGTATAATCAGACTCCTTAATTTGATTGAGAGAAAAACTGAATTGAATAATGTTAGCAAATTGCTTGGGTGTAACTCCTATTTCTTTAGCAAAGCGCCTTTCAAAAGTTCTTTCAGTAATAAAAAGGTGTTTTCTTAGCTCTTTAATTAGCAATACTCCTCGTGTGTTGATAATAGTTGAGACGGCTAATTTTATTGCATTATCAGGATTGACAGAAGAATTTTTTACTAATTCAAGTACGTAATCTGAAATTATTTGAATTTGCTTATTTGTATTTTCTATAATAAGCTGAGAAATGGTGGCTTTTGTATCCACATTTTTAACATTTGCTAAATCATAGCATTCATCATTAATATCTTTTGGGTTGATGCCCAGGAGTAGACGAGTAGCAAAAGGATATAATTGAAATACGATGAGTTTATATGCTCCTTTAATTTGGAGCTCTATCGGTTCAATGGTTTGTCCGTACAGAAAAAAAATGGGAAGAGTTTTATTGGCAGGAAGGAGTCTTACTCCACTATCCGTTTCAGAGTACATAATCCCTGGATAGCCATCTGCATAGAAAGGAAGCTTATGGTCAAAGCATCTATCACTCTCCAATAGAATTATCTCTTTTATAAATGGAGCAATACGACTATCCTTTTCGATAATTGTCATTTATATTTCTGTAGAATTTGTTATGACATTCCAATAAAATAAGCAGAGTGTAATTATGCTCTTTATAATATTTATAATACCAACAACAGATAACTCTACAAATTTACATCCTTTACACTCGTCTGTTTATTAGCTTATTCCAAGTACTGAACTTACTGGATTCAGAGATAAAATCCTATCTGTTTCAACAGAAAAGCAATGATAATAAAGTATTAAATATGCTCTCACTTAAGTAAAACGCATCCATTCATTAGCAACAAATTATTTTCAATAAAAAAAATGAAACATTTTTAAAAATAGAATGTTTGCCAAATAATTAATTTTCAACATAAACCTTTAACAAGTAAAATTATGAAAAAATATCTATTACTTCTGTTTTGTATGGCAATAGTATCTTCATCGATCATTGCCCAAAGAATTACTGTAACTGGCGGACCAGGCAGAGTTAACGATAATACGGTAATCAAAGGGTTGCCTTTTACAGCTTCGGTCACAGGACTTAATGGAACACCTTCCCAATGGTCAGTAGGTATTGGTACTGTAAACGGTGTAAACATTTTTAACACCTCCAGCACAAACATTAGCAATGCTATAGTGAGCCGCGAAATACAAGGTAGTACCTCAATTATATCTGTGGGAGCTACAAATGGAAACGGTGTAGTTCGATATTTAAATGTTCAGGACCCTCCTGTTTCTTGTACTGCCTCCCTCGTGGCATTTGCGGAAAATCTGGGGAGGTTTGCAATTATTGATGCTCAGGTATTGAATGCAGGAACTGGTGCTACTTTCTCCTGGTCAATTTCTCCTAATGCTACAATTCTTGGTTCAGGATCATTTGTTACATTTAGAGTACCTACACCTTCATCCGGTTTCCGAACATATACGATTTCTGTGACCATTTCAGGAGGCCCCTGTGACGGACAAACTTTTAGCACAAATGTTACTGTAAGGGGAGGTATAATACCTTTGCAAGTTAACTCTGAAGTTTCTGTTTTCCCAAACCCCTCTAACACAGGGAGTTTAAGCATTGTTAATAAAAACACAGATTTGGAAATCAAACAAATCACTTTAATTAACGAAAAAGGTGAATTAGTTAACAATTACAATACTCAATCAACTAATGATGGGTTAACAATAGATACTAATAGATTAGTGCCGGGCACTTATTTAATAAAATTACAATATTCTGATGATAGCTCGGAAACCAGACGTGTTTTACTAGAATAGTTACTACATACCTACATTATAAAACAGGGAGTTCTTAATAAAATAAAGCTCCCTGTTTTTTTATTCCATAACCCCTGATTTTTTCTGAATCGAACGTAGTAGTTTGCTGAAAACCCGGTTGTCCATTTATTTTAACATTTGTTAGCTCTCGTTCTTTAGGTTACTCATGGGAAATGAAAATGGTTTACTACTTAAATTAGGGAGACTAGTAGTTAAATAAAAAGGAGGCCTGCACCTGGTTTTATTATCTAAACACCATATTCTATTATAAATTAACGCCAATATTACTTTAGCGACCATTCATATTGTATTCATAATGAATTAAAGTTTTAAGGAGAAATATAATTATAATCTCATTACGGAGGTCTCAGTAAAAGCGGTATAGGTATTTGCTTTTTTGTAAACTCCTTTCACTTCATAAGTATACAGGTTTTTATTATCGGTAAAGGTAAATTCTAAGAGGCAGGACTCTACTTCTTTATCTGTCGGTAGATAAGTCGCTCTGGTTGTTGTTTCAATTGCAAGATATTTATCAGTTTCTACCTCCCACCTGCCAGGTGTAACACTTTTGTCTTTAAAATCAACGAGGGAAACAGGTTTACCATGATTTTTAATGGTAATTCCTCTAAGACGAAAGTCAAATTCTATATTTGGAATTTCCATACTATCCACAGGCACTATTCTCCTTAATTTATAATTGCTGTTACGGAACGAGTCATCTTCTCTGTTCTCAGGGATTAATGCAATTATAGAGTCTCCAGCAATCACATTGGAAAAAGTTGAATAATTTTTGAATGCATCGTGGTAATTGTAATCTACAGACTGATAATTAAAAATATTTAAATCCTGAGCCAAGCTACTGATGTAATAGTTATTTCTAACGATAGAATCAACTCGTAAAAAACGTTTATCAGATTTGAAAGGAGCACTTAACACTAAATAGAAAGGTGTTTTTGTAGTATCAAGCGCCTTTAGTAAGCTTCGTCTTTCGGCCTTAACTCTTATACTTGCTTTATGTTCTTTTAATTTACTTTCTGTGAAATCAAAAACACCATACATAATTAGTCCTGCTAACAACAAAATAGGGGCTAAAAATGAATACCAAGGGCCATAGCTCTTTGGATAAACTGATTTAATTTTCTGTTTGCAGATAGTATTTACCTTGAATATACCCTCTTTATTTCTTATGGTCCAGTGAACAGCTACGGGAAAAATAGGAATGAAAATAATGTGAAAATACATCACTCTTTTTTCTACCTGAGGAGCTTCTACTTTATGCTCTTTATCAAAATTCCATAGATCAAGCAATTCATATTTCACAGCAAAACTTTCAGCTTCTTCTTTTGATATGTGAAACTTGGATAAATCATAAGCTTTTACTCTTACACTTCTTACGCCAAACTTAATGCTACTCATATGCTTTCCTAATTAGAATATTAAAGTGTTGTTTAATTGAGGTTACTTGTCAATCACCTTTCCAAATGCTTACTTAAATAGATGATTAAATTGATAAGCCCGAAAACAATTAAACTTATTCCTATTCCATTAGATACACCAAGTAATAGTACTTTCAAAACTCCTAATACGATAAGCACCACAGCTGATTTCCAGGTACCAAAAAATCCTACTCTTTTAGTTTCTTTAATTTCAGGGCTAATTCTCTTTCCCATTTTTACAGATCGTAATAGCAAAATAACTAAACCCGCCAAAACAATAGCTTTAAAAGCATTAATAAGAATAAATTGCGTATTGTTGATGCCTTGAAAAAAAACTAAAACTGCACCGGCGATAACTTCCAGAAAGAGCACCAGGTATATTGTTAACCCGAAGTATGCTCCTGCATGTGATTTTATCATTTTTTCATTTACTGCATCTTTTTCCAATAACAATTTCAAGTTTCTGATATAAAAAAAGTGAAGATACATACCAATTAAAGAGAGAGTCACTATAATAATTTCAGTGATAAATGATTCTGAACCAATTGAAACTAAAATTCTATAGAGGGAAAACAGAAAAAACAAGCTTAAGAATACATAAGTTGTTGAAAGATTTCTTTTCCAATTCATAAGGTTTGGTTTTAAATAGTGCTTTGGCTAATCATTCGAATTCGGAAATATAGATATTTTCGCAAAAGAAAAAAGACTATTTCGACCAAAGCAACAAATGTAAAGGCCTACTAGTGTGTAGCTACAAATAATATGGTACAAAGCTAAAACAACTCACACCATTAATATTCTTTTGAGTTATGACAGGCTGTTTTTAAAGGGTCTCTGCCACTTATCAGGTTCAGGAAATATTCTAAAGTAAACATTTCTTGTATGATGGGCTGGCATTATTATGCTGTTCTTAGTGTTTTTTATTATAGACAGGTTTACTCAAATTGTTCTTTTATATACTTTCTTATCAGTTTAGCATCTGCATTAATTCTCCAAATTATAAAAGCTATACCCAACCAAAGCATACCTGCTAATTGGATTGTCCAGGTATTTTTGAATGCAAAGTACTGATAAAAGCCTACTAAAGTCCAAATCAATACTCCAGGTAATACAATGTTCCTTATCTGTGGCTTCAACATTATCCTGAGGTATAGCTGAATTGAGTTATCTCCGATTTCATATATTCCAGATATTGAACTAAGATCCAACCCGAAGGGAGAAAATCGGCCTTTGAAGAAGAACTTATTCTTCTTTTCTATCCAGAATTCCTTCTCATTCAATTGGCCAAACAAATTTTTATCCGATTTGTCTATAGCATTTTCAAGAAAACCTGGTCGATCAATAGATTCTTGAAACCAATGAATAAAGTCACTCTCGTGAATATCTAATTTCAAGTCAATATTTCTCATGAAATTCAGCCTCATTTATACGTTAACCTTATATTTGTTTAATTTCATTTAGTTTAAAATTGACACTTTGCACATCTTATTTCAACATTAGCTACAGTTTTTCTATTTTTTGAATTGCAAAGTTCAGTTGAGTATCTCTATTATTCATAAAATCCTGGTAAGACTGGCCAACTTTGAAGTCAGGTTTAACGCCATCACCAAATTTCTCATCTGATAATTGCGTTACATCCTGGTTGAGGTCAACAATGGAGAATGTCAGATGAAGTTTCGAGTTAGGAAGTTCATAATTTACCGGTATATGTCCAGTATGTCCATAATAACCACCCAGGGTCTCTTCCCCAATAACAACTGTGTTCTCATCACTCTTTACCAAACTTGCAAATAATGAACCCGCAGAGGCAACATAAGGATCAATTAATAAAATAATGGTTCCATGAAAAGCATTTTCCCGGGATTTCCACACTTTATTAAAATTATTGTTTTGGTAGTATTTACCCTCTTTCAATATTGAGTGTTCTTCTTTAAGGTCGTTTTTTAACTCTTCAACATCATCATCAATATAATATTCCTGAAAAGGTATTTCCTGAAATAAGGTAAATGCAGAAGTATTTTCCTTAAATTCTCTTTGGGTTAAATATGAGTACAATAACAAATCGTTAGGGTCGTTTCCACCTCCATTACCTCGCACGTCAACAATTAGGGTCTCCACTTTTTGCGTTTTAAGTGTTGTGAATACAGAATCCAAAAATGCAGCATACTTTTTATGCCCATCAGTTTCCGGCCCACCCATTGCAAATGTATGTACTTCCAGAAATCCTGTACTTAAGCTATCTATCCATTGATAGGAATAATCATTGTTAAATTTACTCTCAAATTCTTTCGAGTATCGTTTATTGTAATTCGCATAAAAATCTTTGTAAGAAACACTTTCGATTGTACTTTTTTTAGGGCTATCGGAATTGGGTGCTTTATACTCTATTTCAAATTGGGTTAGCTTTCCCTCAGATAAATAAATATAAAATGGTAACCAATCTGTTTCTATTTTTTTGTATTTACCTGTTTTATTAAACCCGTCCGTGCTTACATACCTTGCTATTGAAGTTACAAACTGATTTGCATTTACATTATTGATAGAGATTATTTCACTTCCTATTGGTATGTTTTTATACTCAAGGTTCGTAAAAACTTTGTTTTCTAGGTATTTAATAGGAATTGGAAAGAATATTTTTTGCTTACTTAAATGGCTGTCTAAAGAGTCCGGGTAAGTTAATTCATTATGACAACTTCCCGTATAATCAATTACATTCCATAGAATATTATAAAATTCTCTGTAGGAAACATTATCTTTTATTTCCGCTTTATTCTTACTAAAAACACTATCTATTTCACTCCGGGAATGATATTTATAAAGACCTGCATTTGCTTTTTTATAAATGGATTCAAACACTTCAAAATCTTGAAGCATTTCCTGTTCAGATAGAGAATAACTCTCTTTTAATTCTGTTTTTCCATTTTCTGATTTACATGAAACCAGAAAAATTAACCCTGATAAAATCGTGAGCCTTATAATGATTTTCATTTGTGTGTTTAAATTACCTCAAACAATTTGCTAAGCTTTCAGGCAGACTTCTCAAACGCCATCTATTTAGCCATGACCAAAGATAATAGAGAAGAGGAAACCTTTCAGACTGCCCCAAAGCTCAGGTATTGTTGTGCTTTAGCCAGTTCTAAATATTAAAAAACTTTTACACTTAGCTTACTGTCGTTTAGCTGATTAAAAGCCATGAACATACTGTATTCAGAAATAAAATCCTATCTACTTTTTATGATTGGTGAGTATTAGTGTTTTTGGTGTTGATTTCTCTTACCAGGCTTACATAGATGTGATGAATACTGTAATTGATTTTTAGTTAAAAGATTGCCTGAACTCCAATGGTGACTGGTTCGTTTTTGTTTTGAAAAGTTTACTAAATGATTGGGAGTGTTCAAAACCCAGTTCATAGGCAATTTCACTCACTGTTAATTTTGTGGTTGAGAGCTTTTCCTTTGCTTTTTCAATCAGTTTACTATGGATGTATTGTTGTGCGCTTTGCCCAATTAAGGAGCGTAAAAGGTCACTTAAATAACTTGGAGAAATATTGAGTTGTTCAGCAAGAAACTGTACGGTAGGAATTCCCTGAGTAAGTGATTTCTCCTGATTGAAGTAATCGTCTAAAAAGCCTTCCATCTTTTCCAGCAAGTCGTTATTTACTGCTTTCCGGGTGATGAATTGTCTTTTATAAAATCGGTTACTATAATTCAATAACAATTCTATTTGTGAAATCATCACATCCTGGCTGAAATCATCAATTCTATTCTGTAGTTCTTCATCAATTATACTAAAAATAGAAAATATGGTCTCCTTTTCCTTCTCTGAAATATGTAAGGCTTCATTGGCTGAATATTTAAAAAAACCAAACTGCTTAATCTTTTTTGCCAATGGATAGTTTAGCAAAAAATCGGGGTGAATGAGCAATAAAAAACCGGTACCAGGATTGTGATTCAATTCAAAAAGTTGATTGGGCGCAGTATAAACCAATCCGCCTTCACCAAAATCATAATAGTTTTGCCCGTACTTTGCTTGTCCGCAAAGATCTGATTTATAAGAGATCTTGTAAAAATTGAGTATATAAGCGTTGCCCAACTCTTCCCGCAAGATTTTGATATCCTTAATGTCTGTAAAACTTATCATCGGGTGCAATGGCTTTGGTAAGCCAAGCACCCGATGCAAATCAGATAAAGATTGAAATATTTGAAAACTGTTATCTGCTTTTTTCATATTATAAATTTACTAAATATTGTCCGGCATTCTACCAGGGACATTCACCTGTTTCAGGATTATATTCTTCGCTAATGAATTTTCCGGTTGGCCCTTCTTCACCAATGGTAGCATATTTGGCGATACGCGTTCCTGCTTCCTGAACTGTTCCGGTGCCGAGATGCCCATTGAAATCGGTGGCTACAAAGCCAGGACAAACAGCATTCACTTTAAAATTCTCATCCTTCAGTTCATAAGCCAGGGCAATGGTATACATATTCATGGTTGCTTTTGAAGGGGCATACACTGCAGATTTGTGGTCGTAATACTTCCAGGTTGGGTCGCTATGCAAGGTTAAGGAGCAGCCGCTTGATGATACATTGACAATACGAGGTTGAGCAGATTTACGCAATAAATCTACAAATGCCTGTGTAACGCGTACAACCCCATACAAGTTGGTATTCAATACATTTTGCAGCTGCTCAATATTTGCATTCAATGCATTCTGAGGCATACCGCCATTGATTCCTGCATTGTTGATGAGTACATCCAATACATCTGTCCTTTTTCCCAATTCCATTCTGGCTGCAGCTACCGAAGCGATATCGTTTACGTCTAATTGAATGAACTCTACATTGGTAAACCCTTCCTCTTTCAGTTTTTCTACGGCAATATTCCCTCTTTCAATACTACGGCTACCTAAATACACATAATAGCCTTGTTGCAATAATTGCCTTGCTGTTTCTAATCCAATACCTTTATTGGCTCCTGTAATTAATACTTTTTTAATCATCATTTAATTGTTTTTAAACTTCCTGGTTGTAAACTGAGGTGAATTCTTTGGCAAAATCAGTCAACTTGATTTCACCCATTACAGGTTTGTTTTTATAAAAATCTTCATAGAGTGTTCCATTTCCTTGTGCTGTTTGCATTTCTACAAATCCTTTGGCCACCCATTCATTCATGCCTGAGGCAAGCACGCCATTCAGTAACTGCTCAGCCGGTACTATTTTCCATTTCAAATCCCGGTTTCCTATGGCTTCCCCTAAAATGTTGGCCACCTCATTGGGCGAGACTTCTTCACTGGCTATGTAGCGAAAGCTTCTGCCCTCAAAAGGCTTTTCCAGTTCTTCCACAATCACATTGGCAATATCCACTGGTGACACCCACGGTTCTTTAGTGTCACCACCATAACTTTGCACAATAGTGCCATCGGTCTTCATGCTTTGCATAAATCTGTACAGGTTAGTATAAAATGCCACAGGACGCATAAATTTGATGGATACCTCCTCAGACAATTGATTCATGATATCCTCCACACCGCTATATACAGAAAGGCTTCCTATACCTTTGTTAGTATGTGCTCCTATACTACTTAAATACACCACATTTTTGATGCCCGATTGCTCCACAGCTTGTTTGTAGATATTAGCGATTTTGTTGAATTCAGTAGGAAAATCAATGTTTTTATCGAAGATGTTACCGATAGCATCCCAGGCGATCATGAGGTAAACAGCATCAGAAACCTTAAATGTTGATGTTAAAAAATCTACATCCTGCATACTGCCGATGGCTGCTGTGGCTCCAAGCGCTTCAATTTCCTTTTGTCTTTCGGCTTTACTGCTGATTACAGTTACCCGATGCCCCTTTTCCACTAAATGCTGTGTGAGTGGTTTTCCAATACGGCCCAATGAGCCTGTCAATACTATTTTCATATTTCTTACTTTTTAAGTTTTGAAATACAAAGATGGTTTGTAGCAATTCGCTGTATGTAGCCTAATTGAGGGTTTGTGTAGTCTAATTAAGGATTATAAATGGGGGAGGTTATAGTTTCCGGCAGTACGTTGTGCAATTTCTGGATAAAAAAAGTAGGGATTGAACTGCGTTTTGCATTCCCTACGAGCCAATACTGGCTTATACATTTAACTATACTTGGTTATATTCCAAAATTCGATCAACATTCTAATTGCGCGCTAACCCTATGTTTTTATCCTTTGTGATCGGGATTTTTCAACAAGTTTAATTGAATGTCAAAAAATTGTGCAAAAGATGTATCTGGTTTATTTATATCACCATTCAGAATTATTTTATCATTGTATATGTCCACTGTGTTAGGTATGAAATCATTGTCATATGGTTCATCTAGAAAAATAATTCTTGTTCCGTCAATTTGGTATTTACCTGTAAACGCTTCTAACGTCCCCATCCAGGTTTCCTGAACAAGTTCAAAAGTTTTATCTTCTCTAAGAGTTAAGCTTAAACTGCTTAAATCGTCAATTAATCTCGCCTTAAGTATAGGCTTACTTTTTAGCAGTTCAGTCCTTGGAAGATAAATAGTTCCAGCAATCAAACCCGATAATGAAATGATTATAGCATTTTTCCAGTTTTTTTTCATTAAAGAATTTAATAGAATAAAGAAACTACCTATACCTATAATAGCGATCAGTATGGGTTCAAATACCCAGATTTTTCGATAAAGAAATTCTTCAAATATGATTACCAGCATTAATGATGCTCCGAAGATGACTGGCAAGACATTATGTTTCTTCATTTTTCGTGAGATGGAGGTTCCCTATAACGATCAAATATGGCAAGTAGCTATACCCATTGTAAAAAGCACTAATGTAGTGAAACTGCCTAAGCTCCGCAACAGTGTCCAGGATGCACTGCTTTCAGCAAGTCTAAGTCCAAAAAGATTGAAGTAACTAGAAGACAAAAGCCAACAGAATGAGCAAGTTGCCAAAAAGTATCAAATACGCAGTATGGCCATTCACTATACCGCTTAACAGCTTTCAATCAGGCTCAGACTTCTCCGTTAAAACCCATGGAATTTTGCACTCAAATTCAATTTGTACCAGTTTATTTTTGTCTGAGAAAGCTGTTAAATCGCTACTATGTCGGAAGCCAATGCTAAATGTTTCACTTATAGGTGTTAAGTCGAGGGAAAACCCATTACTGCCGCCCTGCAATGGAATTTCACAGTTCTTGCCATCAAAAGTTCCTAGGAAATGAAACCTCCCACTATAGTAATGCTGTTCGGGCGCAGTTCTCGCATAATGACTAACCTCTACTTCTTTCATCCAGTTGATACCGAGTTCTGTCAAAAGTTCCTTGATTTCGTTAGGGTAGACGTTGGTTCGTTGAGCAGCAAAGTTGAGACAGTTATCGCATCCACAAGACTCAGCTCCAGATGTTTCAACCTGTTCGTAGGCCTCCAAAGTTGTTTGTTTGTCTACTGAAAAGTTCCAGTTCTTAAAGCCCAGTTTAACTCTGCTCATTGAAGTGTATTGCTGATAATGTCCTTATAAAACCGTTTGCTATACTAGGTTATTAAATACTGAAAGTAGTAATTTATGTGATCTTAGCAAAGCGATATACTTAAGTAATTGCAACTATTAAAATTATTAAGAGCAATAATTTTCCAAAGTATTATCCTCAGTTGCGAGATATGAAATGCAAGTATAAATTGTGGGACTTCTTGTAGTAAACGCATATTAATGAGTATATAAGTAAGTGGATTTTATAGCATGTTGTGAGGGGTTATAGTATTTCATCTACATTAAATAAATCAGTTGTATCGAACCTTCACTTTTTCTCTTTTAATAAAAAGCTATTAATTAAATTGAGCTCGTAGAAATTAAAATAACATTCATTCGTCTCAATAAGTAATTCTTTATAATAGGAGTCAGGAGCCCATGAATTAAATCTATTTAATGAAAAGTAAGTATCCATCTCTTTATAATCAAAAGGAGTTATTTGTTCTGATCCTTACAATTTTCTGCTTGTTTGAGATATTGATATAATAAAAGTTGTATCATTTATAAATCTATTAATTGATATGAAAATGTCATATTCTGGATTCTCAGGAATTTCTATGCTTTCTAATATTTCTTTATAGTCGTCATTTGAGAGTTATGATTTTCTGTTCTTCAGCTCGTAAGGTTGGCAGAACATTGTACAGATTATAAAAATTAAAGTATCCAAGAGGCGGTGTATTCAGAAGATTAAAACTCCTGCAGACTGAAGTCAGTAGAAAGCACTTCGATTTCCCAGCGGCTGATTCATAGTGAAGTTCCCGCAGAAGCCTTCAAAGGGGCAGTTGCGCATTCATGTTATCGCTTGTTGGTGTTTCTTTTTTATTAGTCTGTGTAGCTGTAAGTTACTTCGTCAGTTGATAAAGCATAAGAGTTAGAGCCAGAGCAGCCAGCACAGTTGAAACTGTCAACCTTGAGTCGAGTTGTTCCCCCATTCGTGAATTGATATTCCAGCTCAACGAAACAAGGAAATTGTCTGTTAGAAATTGCAATGTTCTCACAAATTGTATCTTGAATTTGTTTTAGACTATATTGGTAGATACTGTCGCAGATAATCAGTTCGATAAATTCAAGGTTCGTTATGGGTTCTGATAAATAGATGTCGACATGAGTCACCTTGCTCATTTGAGTTTCGTAGTTCCTAACGTTCCAAATGTATACTTCAAATATTGCTATTAGGATAAGGATTGCGAAAAGTAGAAGTTTCAGGAATATTTTCATTTAGCAGCTGATGAACATCAAAGGTTCGTATATGTTTTCGTAAGGGATTACAGGCTACAAACCTGCAAGTTACCACAAATTCTATTTGAGCGATACCGCTCAAAAACCTCTGCATCCCTTATGCACTATACATTGTTTAGCCAGTTTTACTTTCTTAAATACTCACTCTTTTTATTATTAATCATATATTGAATGGTATCTAAATCTTCTACTTGAATATAGTTTAGTTTGTTGAATCTATCATATTCCCTTTGAGATAGTTTGTCTATGTGTATAGTTGAATCCTTACTACGCCATTGTGCTAAAAGTTCTATCCGTCTTTTAGCCTCCTCGCTGAAGCCATCCTCAAGATAACCGGGAAAGCCCAACACGAGATTGAACTCTGAAACAGGCTTGTAAAATGCATAGCCTGTAAAAATATCTGAATACGTGTAGTTATGCGGTTCATACGGGTAAAAGTCGAAGGAGTCCTTACCAAAAGGTGAATTTTTAAAATCAAATCCAACGCTTGGGTTTCCGTTTACCAGGAAGGCTGCATCCCATTTACCATTTTGAAAAGGAACCTCTGTCCCATTAGTTGATTCTACCAGTTCTGTTGTATAGTTCATTAACACATTAGCTATTCTTCCTTTATAGGCTTTAAACAGGAAATTGCCACTGGAAGGCTCTAAAGTAAACTGATTGTTAAAAGCGTGATGATAATTTAATATCAATAATGCTTTGATTTTGCCCTCTTCTTGTTTCTCTAAAGCTGTAATATCTTTGATGATATTTTCTGCTATTAAGCTATCCCTTATTGCTTTGCGACTATAATTTTCAATCATATCATCGTAACTTCTAATCTCATTCCAATCCATATGGATATCGGAGGGAAATACTTTGATTTTGTGCGCAGTATCTAGTTTTTGATTTAATTCATAAATGGATTCAATAAAATAGCTGTAGTTATATTTTTCCCAAACTGGATAATAGGAAGCATTGCGATGAATTTCTCTTAATTTTGTATACTTTGTTAAAGAATCTAAGTTTTCTGAGAAAATAAAATCATTGATTCTATCTTGAGAGTTTTTTACTCCAATCTCCATAAAAACATTCCCAACATTGTTGATAAAATAAGGATCTGAGATAATTTCTTTATATAAATCATATTGGGTGATGTCCCTATGGTCTCTTTCACAAATAATAACAAAATCGTGGTTATCAAACAGATTCAGAATATATTCCTTTGCTGAATTATTTTTGTGTTCTTTAACAAAATCAACATACTCCGCTATTTCCGCTTGCTCTGTAGTTGACTCTTTTTGATGGTTTTTACAAGATGATATAAATACAACAACTAAAACTAGTATTAATGCTCTTTGATTTATCATTTTTTCCTATTATGTAATAATAAATTTCATACTGCTGCACTATTCAAATAGTAACCTTTCTTAACCGTTGTCTCAAAATTGGCTACATCGAATATGGCTATAAACTGTGGCGGATTTATATAACTTTGTATATAAGATTAAATAAAGTTAGTAAAAAGCAAGATAATAGCAATTCCCTCGCAATACCGCCATAGATTATAGATGGAGTTTGGGACTTTACTTTTCAAATTCTATCCGTGATGAAAAGCGTGCTCTATCACTATATCTATAGTTTAAATCAAGGGTTAAGTTACCTTGATTCAAGTTTTTTATTGATAGGTATTCCTCCCAACCGCTATTATTTTTAATTATTAAGTAAGATCCGTTTTTAGCTAATTTCCAAGTTCCTTCTTCAATACTGCTGAAATCATTTTCCTGCTTATCTCTGATAAATCTTATATAATTATTTGATACGTAACATCCATTATTCATGAATTGAATGGAGAAATTAACACTTAAAATTGAGTCAAAACTCAGTGTTTCTACTTTGTTGACAAATCTTGAAAAAGACCACTTACCTACTAATTGAGTTTCTCTATTTTTAAAATCTTCCTTTGATGGAAGTCCAGTATTTACCAAAGTAACAATAAGCTCTTCTGGAAAACGCGACCACTCCTGCAATGCAACTTCGGCTTTCACTCTGTCATTAGATTCATATCTTAAATAGAAGAAATATTCCTTTAAAGCTTCTCTATCTACTATGTAAAGACCGTAGTAATTTCCACTATTGACCAATCTCCATTCTCCATAATTTGCGTACCCGTATTCTTCTCCCTGATAATTTAAAGTTACAGTGCTTGAGTCAGAAAAATGCAGTTTCAAAGATGAAAGTGAACTCACTTCGGATTCAATTTGCCATTCAGTATCTGTAAAATCACTAGGACTCAATTTTAACTCTTCGGAAATGAAAGGTTTTAGTACAATATAGGTTCGCTTGTCTTCATTAGGTCTTAGGATAACACTATCTTTATTGAATGATTCAATTTTCACATTCTCTCCTTTAAGCTTAAAAAGTCCTTCCTTTTTAATTCTTGCTTTATTTGGCTTTTCTTTGAAATTATGAAATTTGACAATGTTTCCAAAGAACTCAACAATTCCTGTCCCTGTTGAAAATGATTCCATTGTTTCAATGGAATCTTCAGAACTATCAATCGAAACAACCTCCTCCATCGAACGTATATAGGCTACTTTCCAAGTACCAGATAATTCCTGTCCGTAGATACGAAATGTAATCAAAATTAAAGAAAGTAATAATTGTAAAATTCTCCTCATACTAATTGGCCCTAACATGCGAATAAAACACTTACATTTAATATCGGCTTTGCATTAATAATAATGAACCTACTTATTCCCTCCTCTTAATCCAAATAATTCATCTAAAATCAATGAAAAATATATGAAATCGCATTAATCGACCACCATGCCATTAGATAAAACCAAATTAATATCCTGACTATGGCTAATATCCTCTAATGGATTGGCGTTCAATAGCACCAAATCAGCCTCTTTGCCCTCCTCTATTTTGCCAACTCTGTTATCAATCCCCAGCAATTTAGCGCCATTGAGGGTTGCTATCTTTAGCACCTCTGCATTGCTCAGTCCGCAATTCCTCAACAAAGTCAATTCCTTATGGAAGCTGTCTCCCGGTACCACCCAGGGGTTATTGGTGTCCGTGCCTGCTGTAAGCATAATGCCATTACCGTGCAGTAGCTTTACAAATTGCTGCACTTTCGGCCAGGTCTTTTGTGCTTCGCTAAAATGTTTTTCTGTCCACCCCATGTTAAAGTTGAATGCTGTTTTCCAGTTGTCGACCAACTCAGAAGGGAGCTTGCCAAGCATCGGGTTAGCTACATATTCCTGCTTATTACCAAAAAATGTAGCATGAAAAACCACTAAAGTAGGATCAATGGAGGTATTGTTTGATTTCAGCGTTTGTATCAACTCCGCAATTTCATCACTATTTAAATCCACATATTCAAACCACTTATAAAAACTGAAGGAACCCATTAATGAGGCCTGCTGATAAGCAGTCCTGTCTGCTTCAGGAAGGTAACGCTCATGCCCGGGTACTATGTGAACAATATTGTCAATTCCCAGGTTAGATGCCTCCGTCCATGAGGTGCCATGCAGGTGGGCGATAGTCTGAAGCCCTAACTTGTGGGATTCCTCAATGCCACTTTTCAATAATTGCGGGCTCAATGAGGTATATAATTTAATAAAATCGACTCCTGCTCTCTTCTGTTTTCTTATCTCGCTCAGTATTTCCTCTTCATTGCTTACCTTAACCACCATGTTGGTAAACTCAGTGGCATCAATAATATTACCCGCCACCATCAGCTCAGGCCCCTCCATTTTATCATTCAGCAAATCCATTTTTGTTTGCACGGTTATTTCAGTTTTACCTCCGGGATCCCTTGCGGTTGTCACTCCATGTTGCAGCAATAGCTTGGCCGTAATTGCCGGTAGCTCCGCTAGCGGAGTTAAAGTGAGGTGAGGCGTTTCACCGTCAAACGATACATTTGCCGGCCCCATGGCCGTATGCACATGTGTATCTATAAAGCCGGGGATCACATATTTTCCGGCTCCATCAATAAGGGTAGTGTTCTCCTCTTTCTTTCTGTATTTTTTAGTGGGCGATATAGCCTGAATAACTCCATTTTCAATTGATAAATCCCGGCCTTCTTGAACTTCTCCCCTTTCTACATCAATAACATTTACATTTTTAATTAACACCCTTTGCGCAAAGGATACTTGTACAGAAAAAATAGCTATTACTATTCCTAAAATGGTCATCTTCATATTTTTCATTTGTTTAGATTTTATATTTGACCGGATTAGTAATGAAGAAGGACTATTCTTTACAGTTTTAAAAAAATCTTAAAAAAAATCATCTTACTTGTAAGGAATCAGTGGTGCCTATTACTAACCCTATAGGAGTTTGATGTATGCGATGACCAAAGAAGAGAAACAAAAACGCTTTACCTTATTTGTAAAAGAGCACCAGGGTATTATTCGGAAGCTTTGCAGGGGTTATTCCAACAATGTGGAGGACTTTGAAGACAATGTGCAGGAAGTACATTATCAGCTATGGAAATCTATTGATCGCTTTGAGGAGAGGTCGAGCGCTGGCACCTGGGTGTACCGGCTTACATTAAATGTTTGCCTGTATAACCTGAGTAAAAGGAAAAAGCGGGTAGACTATCCTATGGAAGGAAAAGTGGTTACCGAACTGGCAGATGCAAAGCACGAATTCTTTCAGGAGGACGGCCCCGTGAGAATATTATATGACTCCATTGCTCTGTTAAAACCTATTGAGAGAACCATTATTATGCTGTACCTGGAAAAAAAGGAACATGCCGTAATAGCCGAAGTGGTGGGCTTAAGTGTGTCCAACGTGGGTGTGAAAGTAAATAGAATTAAGAAAAAATTAAAAGAAATTGTAGATGAGCGACTTGCAGGAAATGTGGAATGATATCCCCGAAGTCTCCCTGAGCGAAAAGGAGATAGAAAATCCAATGAATGGAAAATCTGTATCAGAATTAGACCGCTTTAAGCATGTGCTGAAATGGGAAGTGTACATCTCGGGCTTTATGCTGGTTATTCTATGGATTACTCATCTACTTAGTCCTGAAATGATTAAGCTTGTGGGTACAATTACTATTATTGGCTGGGTATTGAATTTATTTACCTTATGGAAGCTAAATCAAATTGAGCCGTTGCAGGGTGTAAGGCAATTTCTGACAAAGTGCATCAGGGCCCTCAGGTACTTTGTAATAGCTTACTTCATTACTATCCAAATGGTTGGAGGAATGGTTACCGTGCTGATGAAATCCTGGAAAGCCCCGGGCATGGAGTGGATGGAGTGGTTATCCTCAGCGGATGGTTTATGGCTGCTTTTACTGCTTGCCATTATTAACGTAGTACTGATTGCTTATATGTGGATGTTTTATATCCGGAGGATTCGTGCGCTTAAACGCCTGCTAGATGAGGTGGAAGAGTATTGAAGGGTAAGATTTTATGAATGAGTTAAGAGAAAGGCTTGTGGATACTTAAAGAAAATTGTTTACTGTTAGGTGTAATTTTTTTACTTTTTTAGTTCTCCTTCTTCTGTAATAAATCTGAACTCGGTGTCCGCGGAGATTTCCATACCTCCAGAGTCTGTAAAACTTCCAAAAAGTCCACGCCAGTCCTCTATGTCATTTTCTTTAGGTGTGTCCCAACGAATTAGTCCGGGTTCTTTATCCCAATCAGAATTAACCTCAGGTTTAATTACCAAACCAATCTCCTCACCATTTTTAACCTTCATTCCGAAGTAAAATTGATCCATGATTTTGCTTTTAGAGGTTTGTTAACATCTTAGCTGTGAGCAGGCGGGCTTAAAAGTTACTGATCTTTCAGCAGAAAGAAAAAATTTAGCCTATCACATATCAGTTGAAACCAAAAAAAACATTTACTTAAAATCAGTTGAAAAGGAGGTAACTTTCCATTCTTTCATAGAACTTGTTAAGGCTTCAACCTTGGAGGAAGCTCTCTCATAGGCGTCACTGCCCATGAACAGGTTGATGGGTGAATCTGGCTCATTGACAAGTTTTATCAACACATCAGCTACCCGATCAGGATCACCAATTTGCTTACCATTGGTTGATTTGAACTTTTCGTGTGCCGCTCTAACATGTTCATAATCTAAAATCTGCTTTTCGCTTAGTTCAATAGATTCTTCTTTAGCAAAACTGGTTCTGAACCAGCCCGGAGAAACGATAGAAACATTAATTCCTAGTGGCTTCAGCTCGTTGGCCAAGCCTTCAGACAATCCATTAATGGCCGATTTGGCTGCTCCATACACTGACCAACCCGTACCCGAAGCGAAGCCAGCAATAGATGAAATATTAATAATATGACCGGCATTCTGTTTTCGCATGTAGGGAAGAGCCTGTTGTATTACTTTAATGACAGCAAAGAAATTTACTTCAAAGCTCTGATGGATTTCATCCTGAGTGAGTTCTTCTAGCGCCCCTCCCGTTCCGTAACCAGCGTTATTCACCACCACATCAATCTTATCGAATTGCTCTATCGTAGAGTTAATTGAGTGCCTGATGGAAGGTTCACTAGTCAAGTCCACTTCTAACGGCAAAAATGCTTCAGCATATTCACTTCCCAGTTCCCGAGTTAAAGTCTGTATGTTTCTACTGGTAGCAGCCACTTTGTGTCCTTTTTGTAATAGTTGTTTAGCGAGTGATAACCCGAGCCCTTTAGAAGCTCCGGTGATATACCATACTTTTGAGTTTTCCATAATTTTTATTTTTTACAAAATTAAGGAAGGCTTCTCCGTCAGTAAGTATGCTAAGCAAACCATCATTTGCGCTAATCAAACATTTCTGAATTCAGACGGGGAGTACCGGGTATGCTTTTTAAAAAAATCATTGAAGTGCGACTGATCTTCATAACCTAACACCTGGCTGATTTCAGCGATATTCCAACTGGTGTGCTTGAGTAAAGCTTTTGCTTCAGCTAGCAACCGCTCTGCAATATGCTGAGTAGTTGTTTTTCCTGTGACCTTTTTTAAAACACGGTTTAAATAATTAACATGAATGGCTAATTGGTCTGCAAAATCTGCCGGAGTACGGCAATTAAATGTATAGGAAGTGCTTTCAACAGGAAATTGCCGATCCAGCAATTCCATAAAGACGGCAGTGATACGTGCGCTGGAGTCAGTAGATTGTGGGTTTACCTTATGTGGAGTAAATTTCAGCGTTGAGAATATCAGCTCAGATACATAACTTTTTATCAGTTCATATTTATAAAAGTAATCACCTGTAAGCTCCTTTTCCATTTTAACAAATAGAGCACGTATTTCCGCTGACAAGTCATCCGAAAGTTGATAGATAGGTTTTGCTTGTGACTTGAATAAAGGAAGATCAGAGAGGTTGATCCTCAGATTTTCCTTGAAAAATTCTTCTTTGAAAACGCAAAAATAACCTTTTGTCTCTGGTTTTAATGATTCGTATGAGTAGGGCGTGTTTGGATTGAAAAAAAGTAATGTTTTATCTGCTACTGGTATGCTCTCATCTCCGAAGTGAAAAACATTCTCTCCTTCAAAGAGCATTATTTTATAAAAGTCTCTTCTAACAAAAGCGGGGGTCTGGTAATTAGCTCTGATATTTTCTTCAATGTTGAACACGTCAAACAAACCAATAGACTGATCTCTGACTTTTGGAGGTGTTTGAAATTTTAGTTTATAAAATTTTTCTAAGGATTCCACTTCAATGCTGTTTCTATTCTGTTGTTAATTTGCTTGTTACTAACGATCAAGTATAAGCGTAGTACGGGATTTTGGAGCGATTTACTGTCGGTTTAACGATATGTTTGTTAATATTCAGTTCGCTTAATCTTAGCGTTTTATCACGCATTATACAATGTTAACAGGTCGTGCTTCTTTTTTGTCGTCAATTACGTTAATGAACATCGAAACTTTATGTCTAACTCATCAATTTCAGAACATTCGGTGTTATGTATGCTTTGTCTGCCATTTAGGTCTCAAAAATACAAATTTTAAGAACGGTTTTGTCAAAATACTAACGTTCTATTGGTATCTGTCGTCTTTTTAGCATGACCGCCAACGACTGTATAAAACCCGTTGGTTATACTGGTCTATGAAATACTGAAAGTAGTAATTTATGCTTTCTCAGCAAACTGATGGACTTCATTAATTGCAAAAGCATAGAATAATTAAGCACAGTACTTGACCAACGTGATTTCTTTGGTTATCAGCTATGAAAAGCAAGCATAAATCACGGGCTATTTAGCACTCAATTTCCTACAAGGTGGTGAGCAAATGGTTTTTTATACCTTGTTGTAAAACGTTATTTCTTGATTACATCCTTTTCCAAGAGTACAACTATCATAGAATCCTTATACACCTTTTTGATATGAAATAAATCTTTTCCTTGTCCTCTCCAAAATGGGTACTCGATGTTAAATGAGGTGTCTGACACTTGATTCCATTTTCCTCGGACAGTTTCAAACTGTATAGGTTCAGTTCCACAAAAGCCAACGAGCTGTACTCTTGTTAATTCATTATTTGCATCTAATTCAAAACCAAAATTATCCTCTGTCAAACTGTCTGCTCGAATGAAAGTAATATTATCACCAGACACATTCGCCTGAATCCATTTTCCTTCAATGCTGTATTCTTCATCTGCACATGCACCAAGTAGTGATATAAATAAAATTGATATAAGTCTGTACATGGTTAAAGAAATGTTTTACAACAATTCACTAAATACACCCCAAGTTGCATTTATCTCTATTATATTTTTCGTAACCGACAACAAACGCTTGTAAACTGCTTGCTGTCGATCACTGAATTAAAGCTATGAACATACTTATTTCCTTCTGTCAATCCTAATAATTCACAAAAAAGCAATGAAAAACACCTAAAAGTAGGTAGAGGGTTTGAGGCATAGGCTATAAATGAAAAGAACGCCAACCTATTGATGAAGGATCGGTGGTCTTGTGGTTTTTGTGGCAGCCGTTGCTAGTGGTAGTGCCTTTCATCAATTAGATCTACGATTTTCAGATTGAACGAAAATGATTAGTAGTACAGAATAGCAGACACTACGAAATGAGGTATTGATCGAAATATGCAGCAATCTCACGATAGGCTTCTCGTGTTTCCGGAAGGTCTGGGTCAAAGGAAAGTTGAGAATGAGAAATACCTTCATAAATCTGTAATTGAGCAGGCACTCTGGCGCGTCTTAATTTACGATGAGATCTTACTGTATTACTTAAAAAGAGGTCTCGTGTGCCTGAAGTGAGGATGGTAGGTGGAAAACCTTCTAAATCCCCGTTTATAGGCGATAAAAGAGGATGACTAAGATCATTGCCATTGGCGTAAAGTTTTGCGGCTCGTCCTAAATAACCTGAATAGCTCACCAGAATATTGTCTAGCCATTCGTTGGTTTTATAACTATCACCCGTTTCGGTAAGATCAGCCCATGGGGAAGACGGAGCTATTGCTGCTGGCATTGCAAGTCCCAGCTCTTTAATTTTTAAAATGGTTGCCATAATAAGGCCACCTCCTGCTGAAGTGCCAGTCATTGCAATACTACGGGGATCATACGCTGTTAGTATTGCCCGCCAAACGTCAATCATATCTTCAATGGCACCAGGAAAAGGCTTCTCGTAAGATAAACTGTAATCAACCGAGATTGTCGTGTAGTTACCAAAAGCGGCAAACATGGCTGCTTCTCTAACCGATCCTATCCCGGGAGCGTATACGTAGGCACCTCCGTGCGCCACAATTACAAGCTGTTTGCGATGATTTTCAGGGATGCTATCCGGAGTTAATCTATAACACTTTACACCCCCAATCTGAAGTTGTTCTACTGTTAAACCCAGCTCTTTAATCAATTTATTAACCGCTGGTGCTGAACTTTCACTTACCATCGTGACCATTTTACGCCAATCCTCTTTTGTGGGAGGATTAAGATTCCAATCGATGAAAACATTATATGGAGCGGCAATCATTTCCTGAGCTCTTTCGCTGATATCCCTGTGCGGCACAGGAATTGTGCGCCCCGGTACCGTCCGATTTCCGGGTTTTAAATTGGCTTCAGTTTGCTTTTGTTTTAAGTTCATATTTTTTTTGATGAAGACTCGCTTATAATGGAGCAAGTAAATACAGCTAACCTTGCCTTAATTAAATGATTGTCTGAAGTCCAGAGGCGAAACTTTCGTCTTTGTTTTGAAAAGCTTACTAAAAGATTGTGAATGTTCGAACCCTAATTCGTATGCAATTTCGCTAACAGTTAATTTTGTTGTTGATAATCTTTCTTTGGCTTTTTCAATCAATTTGTCGTGAATGTGCTGTTGCGTACTTTGTCCGGTTAGGGTTTTAAGCAAACGGCTTAGATAACTTACAGATACATTCAATTCCTCAGAAACATACTGCACTGTTGGTAAACCTTTTTGAGTTACCGTAGCATTCTTGAAGTAATCCAACAATAATTTTTCAAACTTATCAAGAATTTGATGATTGACTTTTTTGTGGGTGAGGAATTGACGATGATAAAAACGGTTGGCATAATTCAATAGCGTTACCAAATGGGCTATGATGATGTCCTGGCTAAAATTGTCAATGTTTGCGTGATACTCCTGCTGAATATTTTCAATAATTCCGACAATCGTTTTTTCTTCTTTCTCTGAAAGCATTAATGCCTCATTTGCCGAATACTCAAAATACTCGTATTGCTTCATTTTATTTGCCAATGCAGTATTCCAAAGAAAATCGGGATGAATAAGTAACACCCACCCCGATTGTTTTAATGCTGAATTGTTCTCTTTAGAAATACTAAAAATCTGATTGGGTGACATAAATGACATAATGCCTTCATCATAATAATATTGGTCTTGCCCATAATTAACCTTGCCTTTACTCAAAACTCTTTTGAGAGCTATCACATAAAAATCCAACGCCAAAT
Organism: Marivirga lumbricoides; assembly: GCF_014636295.1. Taxonomy (GTDB): domain Bacteria; phylum Bacteroidota; class Bacteroidia; order Cytophagales; family Cyclobacteriaceae; genus Marivirga; species Marivirga lumbricoides. The sequence goes on from NZ_BMEC01000002.1 coordinate 222,628, forward strand.
TCATGGGTTCATCAGCGTGCCAGTGTTGAACATCTTCAACATCAATAACACTAATTAAATGATGTTCAGGTTTGGGTAAACCCCTGTATTGATGAAATTCGGGTATGGTTTTAATGTGTCTTGTCATTTTAATTTTCTTTTCTCACTTCTAATATGAACTTGCCACGAACGTGCCCTTTTTCACTTTCCCCGTGTGCTTCGGCAACTTGTTCTAAAGCATACACTTTGCCCAGAGTCACTTTTACTTTGCCTTCATTAAACCACTGCGTAAATTGATTGAGCCATGTCAGGTGATTTGTTTGTGCAGCAAGAAATTCTCCTTTGACATTCTTTTTCTCCATTGCTGTTTTAACTGCAGCATCAAAAGGGAAGTCCACATTAGCACTAATAAAAATTCCGCCTTTTTTTAATACACTTATACTCTTTAAGCGCTCCTTGTTATCCCTAACCGATGAAGCTTCAAATACAACATCAATATCTTGCAATAATTCTTCAAAGTGCTGTGTCTTATAATCGATCACTTCATCCGCGCCAAGTTGCTTTACAAATTCCTGATTATCCGTAGAAGCACTACCAATAACATAAGCATCTTTTACTTTTGCATATTGCACTGCAAAATTTCCTACACTTCCTGATGCACCTTGAATAAAAATTCGTTGTCCTGCTTCCAGTTTTCCAAGGTCAAAAATTGAATTAGCTGCTACAAGCCCCGTTAAAGGAACTGCGGCTGCCTCATTGAAAGAAAGACTTTGGGGTTTCAACGCAAATTGGCTTGCTTTTGCTGCTACATATTCTGCATAGCTACCGTTACCTGGAAAATTAGGAACGCCATATACTTCATCGCCTTTTTTGAAGTTGGTAACGTTGCTCCCGATTTCTTCTACAATACCTGATGCATCCCAACCTAAAATTAAGGGTAACTTTAAGTAAGGTCGCAATACATCGTTGCCGCCTTCACGAACTGCCCCGTCCACGGGGTTAACGCCACTCGCATAAACCTTTACTAAAATTTCATCTGCTGCTGGAACAGGACGTTCTACTTCTTCAATTTTCAATACGTCCGTTCCGCCAAATTCATTGATTATTACTGCTTTCATTGTTTTTGTATTTTGTTGGTACAAAGTTCAGCAGAAGAAAGAAATCCGATGTAGCCAAAATTGACTTTGTTGTAGGCTAAAATGAAGTACCTTAGTAAACATTCAACCTGTTTTAGGACGAGATGGGGCGGGCTTGTGCATAACATCCAACTAAAACACAATATGGCTATTTTACATACATAGCAGAAGGAAATTATTACCTGTGTCAAAATAATAAAAAACTCTTATTTAAGGGAGCCATAAACAGGGTTAAAAGTAAAAAAGATCGGTACATGAAAGGCAAACGGCAATCCATCTTAGAGCCGGTTTTCGGAACGCTAACTCAATTTATGGGTTTACGCAAGGTAAATACGCTTGGAATTAAGCAAGGCAAGGTAATGATGATGGCTGCAGAGGCCTACAACATCAAAACACTGACCAACATCATGAGCAAAGAAGCCAAATTGGCGGATGCATACTTTATTAATTAATTTTGGTTTAATTTCTTCTCTTCTAAGCCTGGGAAAATAACAAACCTATTCTGCAGATTTTCCAAAATGAAGGCCTGAAAAAACCTAAATGTGCTCAGTATTTTTCATTCAAGAGCGTTGTTCAACGGCTACCATTGTTGACAGCCGTATTTTTTATTTTTTCTAACGTCTTAATTGCCGCCCGATTAACAACTTCCCATTCCTTTGTTTTCACAAAGTCATCAATGTATGGTAAATCGTTCGGTGTCTTGTCACTTATATGTTTGAACGTTTTGTCAAATTCAGCAAGAATTTCTCTTTCTTTCTCATCAAACGCCATTTTGAATTGAGTCGATTCGGGATGGTAAAAGTCATTTGCCCATTGACAGAACAGTTCAGCTGAAACCTGGGCAATCGGGACATTTTTTTGATATTCTAATTGCTCTTCTTTCGAAGACCACAAGTCCAAAATACTCATGACGTTTTGCCTTATCCTTTTAGCTAATTCTTTATCGTCTATTTCTGTCATTTTTATATGGCTGCCAACTTTTCGGCTAAAAGCGTTGCTGTCCCGCAGGGCAGATATGATTTTTTAGCACATAGTGTTGTTCGTTATTTATATTCACTTGTTTTCAAAAGCAAAACTAATTTTCCAATTCACACCAAATTTATCCATACAGATTCCATAGTATGAACCCCAAAATTGGTCAGAAATAGGAAGTTTTATTTCTCCTTCTTTTGATAGTGAATTAAATAACCTATCAGCTTCTTCCTTACTTTCGGTACTGATATAAAGCGAGAAAAATTTAGAAGCATTTTTTTCATTCCTACTATTATCAATAATGTCGGCTCCCATTAAAATTGTTTCATCACTAATCGGCAATCCAATGTGCATAATATGTTCATCTTCGCAATTTGGAAAATTCTGTCTTGCAACTTCAGGAACATCTTTGTAACGTCCCATAAACTTGAAATCCTTTTTAAAAACAGATTTATAAAATTCAAATGCTTTTTCACAATTTCCGTTAAAATATAAATAGGTGTTAACTATTGCCATAATTTTATTTTCTCTTAGTAGTTGTTCAAAGTAGTGCTTTTCCTAATGACGCACAACAAGCGGATAATAGCATAAAAGTTGCCATTATATCCACAATATATTTTAGTTAAATCGCCCACAAATGAATGTAAACGCTTAAAAACATTTAATATCGGCTTTGCATTAGCAATGATGAACATACTTATTTCCTTCTGTCGATCCTAGTAATTCACCAAAAAGCAATGAAAATATCTAAAATCAGGTAGTAGGTTTGAGGCACAACCTGTAAATATAAAGAACGCCAACCTATTGATGAAGGGTTGGTTCTTGTGGCAGCCATTGTTATACAGCGTTATTTTTTCTTTTTTGCTGGTCGTGAACTAGCTCCAGCTTTAATTTTCTCATCTAGAACAAGGATTACTGTCTTTTTCAAATCCTCATAATTAAAGTCTTCTTCAAATCCATATCTAAAAGTTGAGTGAGTTCCATTTTTATCCATTCCAAGTACGTATTTCGGTCCACCTAATTCAACCGATATAGGTGAATTTTCAGTTTGTATAGTGAATTCTGTCTCTCCTTTGTCGTTAGTAACATAAAAAACATGCTTATAATACAATTCGCCTTCTTTTACGGCAAACCTTTCGTATGCCAGAATCAATTTATCTTTCCAATCAAATTGGTCAAAACAGAACATACTCTTAAGATTATCTGTTAATTTTCCCTGCTCGTAAGCTTGGTAAAGTTTTTCTTTAAGTGGTTTTGCTTTTTCGTATTCCTTTTTACCATAATAAACTTGAATTAGTTTAGCGTAAGAATGATAGTCGGTCTGTACTAATTCAATTAATTCTTTATAGGCAATTTCGGATTTATCATATTCCTTATTAAGAAACTCGTATAGTCCAATATTATACAATGCATTTATATAAGAATCTGATTCCTTTGAAATAGTCCCTTTTGATTTATAAAAGGCATCTAAAGCTTTATCGGGTTGATTGAGTTCCGCATAGATTTGTGGAATCATAGTAAAAGGTCTATCGATTGGCTCATTTTTTTCTGTAGCTGTTATATAAGAAGAAAGTGCCTTATCGTATTTTTCTTGGCTAAGGTAAGAGTCGCCTAATCCACTAAAATAATTTGAGTTACTCAAATCAAGTTCGATTGCTTTATTGAAAGATTCGATTGCTTTATCAAATTGTCCCATATAATTCAAAGTCATTCCTTTAATGAAATGTGTGTCTGGGTCAGTCTTATCTTTTTCGATTGACAAATCCATTAATTTAAGCACATTATTGTCATCGGCTTTCATGTAGTAAGCCATTCCGACATAATAAATTGCTTTAGCTGGATATTCACTTACCTTATCAGAATGCTCGGAAATTATCAAGTCATATTTTTCTTCTCCGTACGCTTTTTTTAATTCAGTCGTAATCTGTTCTTGAGCATAATTGCTTAAACTAAAAAAACAAATAGTTAATGTCAGTAAGATTTTTTCCATAACAGTGGGAAATAATTCAATAAATACACCCAAAGATGCATTTATTTATTTTATATTTTTCGTAACCGACAACAAACGCTTACAAACATCTAATATCGGCTTTGTATTAGCAATGATGAACATACTTATTTCCTTCTGTCAATCCTAATGGTTCATCTAAAAGCAATAAAAATACCCTGATGGATAAACCCATTCATGGCATTTATTGGAGAGCGTTCAGTCTTCTTGGTTTGATCTTCAAAAGAGTCCATACGACTGAAAAGATAACTACTGTGAATATTGCTAGAATCAGGAAATCTTTAAATTCTAATGGCAGATATTTTACGTGTTGAGGGTTAAGTCTACGAGTTATAATGTCTATAATGATACTATAAATCGAATAAAAAAAATATGAACAGATCGATATTGTTATTATCAGCCATAGAATCCACTTATTTAAGATTGCTTGGACTAAAAGCAGACCAGAAGGAATCGCTATCAGCGCTAAATAAGATATACCCAAAGAGCTTTGAGAGTTCCAAAGTCCTCGTTCAATTATATCCCAAAATATGAAAATCCATAATATCAAACCTGATCCATAGATAAGTCTTTGAGTTATTTGGTTTTCTAAAAACTTACTTATTCTTTTCATTTAACTCTTGAGTAAACGCTCAATAACTTTAAGAGTGTAGCTTTAAAATTGCTTTCCGATCTGCCGCACTAAAGTTAGTTAAATGTACAAAATTTTCTTTTATCGCTTTAGCCCCATAAGCTATCTAAAGTGTTATCGGTTTTTCCTTACATATTTCTTAAATGCTCGTCTATCGAAAAAATTAACTTTGAATGATAGTTCTTCCAACACACCTGTTTCAAACTTTTCAAGGCTAGGATTTAATGTGTCTTTGTTAATAATTACATCCTCAGGTAAAAATTCACTAACAATACTAGAAAGTTCTGGATCATAATTTTTATAAGTAGAGTCAGCAATCCAGGGTATTAGAAATGATTCCTGTCCTGATGTACTTATCATAAGGGTATCATATTTATTTTCAAAGGCAATAACAACCCCATCATAATCCGATGTGTTTCTTTGCATTACATGATGATAAGCCATTTTTTTAAATTGTTCAAAATCGTTCAATATATATTTAGCATACTCCTTTTCAAGTTTCTCGCTGTTATCGTCAGTATTTAACCAGTTATGAATTAGTCGATCCTTGTTTGCTAGGTGCCAGGAACTATCGATACTGTAATAGTCTAACAGGCTTCCTAAACTTTTGGGTTGGTTTAAGGTTTCAATAAGCTTGTCTACTAATTTAGGGTTAATTTCGCCTATTGTATCATTTGGTTGACTATTCTGAATTTTATCCCAGTTAGGGATTCGACCATGATAAAAACTCTGAAGAGTATCTGGCGATTTGTATTCGTTAGTTAAAATTAGCTTAGGCAAGCTGTCATGTAAGTTTATTTTATATATTCTACCGTAGATTATATTGTAGTTATTGTTGTATTCGTCAACTATCACCAGTCTATCAAATTCTGATTTATCTACAAGTTGGCCAAAAGTTAAAAAGGAGTTAACTAGAAGAAAGAGAATGATGTAGCTTCGCATAATTATACATATAACGATCAGCTATCGGGCGTATGCCACGAAGCTAGTGAATAGCACTAAAGTAGTGAAATCTGCCGTAGCTTACAACGGTTCCAAATGGTACTGCGCGCTGAAAGTCAAAAACTCCTGCGGGCAAAATTAAGTAGAAAGCACTGCTGTTTCTCAGCGGCAGATTTACGGTCGAGTTCCGCTGAAACCAGACAGAATGCACTTAGACATATGCCAGATCAGCGTCTGTTAGGCACAGATTCTACGATTTTGTCCTCACTGTTAAGAGTTAGCAGTTGTACCGAAATGAGTAATAGCTCAGCTTTAGAGTTCAGATCAATTACCCAGTCTGTTTTCCAACAATTCTTCCGTACTGATTCAAGCGCCTGATGTGCATTCTTGTTCGGACGATAACCATAAGAATTGGTACTGAATATCTTTTCCAGACGGGGTTCGATATATTCTTTCACAACCATCTGCCCGATCCTGTCGCTGATGGTAGGTACACCTAGCTTTCGTACTTTGCCGTCTTTCTTAGGTATCTCTACTTCTTTAACTGGTGGCGGAAAGTAACTTCCCGATGCCATACGGTTCCAAAGTTTATACAGATGTTTCACCCTGTTTGCATCGAACTCTGCCATGCTTACAGAATCTACTCCTGCACTCCCTTTATTGGATCGCACTTTCTTGTAAGCCGATCACACCATTTGGCGGCTTATCGGTATTGATTTTGTCTCATTCCATAAATTCATCCTCTTCTAAGAGTTGGTAAATGTTATGACACCGTATAACCTAGCCCCTTCGCTCCATTCTCATTACAGAAACTTCATCACTACTACAGGCTAGTCCGTCTCTCCCTGCAACTTTGGTTTTCTACCTCTAGGTTGATCCTATTGTGTATTTCCCTTTGCATTCACTGGCAGATTCCCGAGTTCCATAATTAAGCCTAAATAAAGGTCATGCCATCTGAATGACGCCAGCCATACGGAAAGTAAACAGGTAACTTCCGTATTTAGAATTTCTCAATCCTACTTTTTACCGCGTATCATACTCCGTGGCTTTTGACTGGATGTTCCCACTTCTCGACACCTCTTCGATGGTTCACTTTCGTTCACCTCCTTTATTCATACCTGATCTCGCTCTTGGCGAAACTTTCCCTAAACGCTCAGTACCATGGCTCTTTACCACAGAACCTTTAGGTGGTTTGAGGCTCTATCCTGTAATACAACCTCGGTGGGTCATCTGCAAAATAGCAGATTCCACCATCTTAATTATAGCATGCAGTAAATTTATTGCCGTTACTGCTTCTCGGCACACTATGATGAGTGGCAGATTGCGTGGTAGTTTCCTGTTAAACCGCTACGTAGTTTGAGCGGATTACAAACCTTGACATTTGCCACATCACCTGGCATTACTTATAGCACAAAGTGTTGTGTGTGTGTAGTTTTTATTCTGTTTATAATTTTTTCTATCTTATCCCCAAGTGGCATTTCTCCGATTAAATTCATTTTGTCTGTATTCTGTGTTTCCAGCCAGCTTTTATGATTTTTTATATTTCTGTTAGCGATTCCTTTTACTTCATCGTAATCTTTTGCCCATACCATAAAGTTTTCGAATTTGCTTTTCCAAAAAGTATCTGTTTTTATTTTCTTGTCATATCTTTCAAATTCCCTTGTTTTTAGCCTCTCCATTCTAATTTTTTGAGGAATATGAAGAAAGACTATCAAGTCAAATAAGCTATAGATTTCTTTACTCCAATTGATTACCGAGCCTCCCAATATCCAGCTCTCCGTTTGTGATAATTGTTCCAAAATGTTACTATCTCTAGTTTTGGGGTCAGTTTTTATTGAAAAAGGTATTTCCGTTTTTTTCCAAAAGAAGTCGTCACTGTCAAAATAGTCAATTCCTAGTTTGAGTGATAATTCTGTTCCGAGTGTTGTTACTCCAGAACCTGAAGCTCCAAGAATATTTATTTTCATGTTTCTCTGGTTAAAATTACACACTAGGGTCTCGGCTAAGAGTAGTTGCGTGGTTTAGCACTTAACTTTGCAAGTACGCACCAACTTGAAAATCCTTGCAGATTTTCAGAAGTAGGCGAGAACAAGCAATTACTTATAGCAAATGTTGAACCGCGCCCTTAGCGCGCTTCATTAGAGCTTAGATGTTAACATTACTTTTTACTTTTATTATTTTCATCAATACCGTAATGAATTATCTATTAAATTTTTATAATACACGACAGCATATATAATTGCATTTTTTTGAAAAATTAAAAACTATAACTAAAGTAAAATCCAACTCCACTGTTATTATAGCTTGGTACAAATGTTATATTTTCTGATTTTTTAAATGGATTCCAATTTTTAAACGGTTCGTAGTGATATACCATTGTTGTTACTAAGATTCCGAGTCCCGAACCTACCATTACATCAGAAAGCCAATGTTTATTGTTGACAACACGCAATCCCGCAACTAATGTTGTTATGGTATATCCGCTGTATGCTAATCCTGGTGCCGTATCTTTAAATTCGTAATACAAAACACTTGCATTTGTAAATGAAAAAGAGCTATGTCCCGATGGAAAAGAATAATCTGCACCATTAGGACGTTCTTTATTAATTATGGATTTCCCAGCCCAAGTAATACCTGCAGTAATAGCATTGGCAATTATTAGATATTTCGTTTGGTCGAACCAATGATTTTTGGCTTTCACGCCCAATGCGTCAGCAATATACAATTCAGCAATGGGAGCATACTGTATTAAATCGTCAATAGGAAGTGCAAAATCAATGTCGTTTTCAGAACCATCGTGAAAACTATTCTTGATCTCTTTTTCTAAGTGGCTTCCACTAAGTACAGACCCAATTATAATTAGGGAACCAGGCACAATAAATTGTTTTACTTTTAGTTTTTCTGTCTGGAGAGAATCCGAAACGATTTGAGCCCTCAAACTACCTGACAACAGCATTATTACAGTTAATAAGATGATGCTTTTATTCATAATTTGTTTTTATGTTAGAATGTAAAAATTATTTCTTTTGCTTATATATGTTTTTTTATTGTATCTATCCTTTCAAACTAGGCTGTATTGTTGGTAACAAGCGGATAATAGCATAAAAGTTGCCATTATATCCACAATATATTTTAGTTAAATCGTCTACAAACGTATGTAAACGCTTACAAACATTTAATATCGGCTTTGCATTAGCAATGAGGCGTATACTTATCTCCTTCTATTAATCCTAATAATTCACAAAAAAGCAATGAAAAATACCTAGAAGTAGGTAGAAGGTTTTGAACTACAGACTTTAAATGAAAAGAGCGCCAACCCTTCGTGGATAGGTTGGTGTTCTTGTGGGCTTTTCATAGCAAAATACGAATGCATTAGTATCCTATTCTATAACTACACAAACTTTCGAATACTCATCATGTAGCCTAAATGTAAGCCTTCATGGTAATTATTGAATTCAAAAGCGTCAGCAAGTGATGATAAATGAAATCCTGTACCAGTCATTCTTTCATTAAAGGTTTCAAACGTATCGTTTCGAAAATCTTGGATAGTTTGATCTATCAGAGAGATGAGTAGCTCTTTTAATTCATCAACTTCAGTTTGAGTGGTCTGTCCGGTTGGCTTTGTTCCAGGTTTGTAAAGCCCGAATAATTTTTCGGGTATATATCCCTCCAGATTCGATCCCTTGTAAACCAGAGCTTGCTGGGCGACTATTATATGCCCAATATTCCAAATCAGGTTGTTATTAAATCCAACAGGTATTTTATTCAGTTGTTCTAATGTATATTTTTCGAAATACTCCAGATAGAGATTTCTGCTAGTTTTCCAGGCCTTGAATATTGATTCCATTTTGATTTCCTTAGTGTGGTATTGGTTATATATTAATGTGAGTTATTGTTCACATATGACGCTGTGCCTATGCACTCATTTAATTTCTTCTAAAGTATTTAACAGATAATCAGGTACATTTTAATGCCCATCTTCTTTTCAATTTCAGCGCCATTTTCTACAAGTAGTTACACTATTATTTTAAGGTTTTCTCTGTGTGCAGCTGAGTGCAGGGCAGTTACGTGTTGCATTTGGACTGAATTGACATTGACACCAAAATTTATCAATTTTAAAACAATTCAAGATTTTCTTTGGCTATCGCTGAATTCAGTGCATTTACTTTAAATATAACACTATACGCACAATGTTTTCTAGCTGCGTATTATAGCCAGTTTTAAACTGACTACCATTATCAATTTATATCATATAGCCTATAAATAAATATATTCGATAATTTTCAAAGTAGAATTTAACTAATTACATATGTCCTCATCATCTTTTGTAATTACCACCCTTAAATTATTGATTTCAGACTTCTTATCGCATATCACTTGAGGAATACTAGTTAATGGATTATTTTTAATATTTAAAATTAATAAATTTGGTATATCTGCGATCTCAACAGGAAGTGCTGTAATGTAGTTATCATGAACATCCAGCCATTGTAATTTTGACATTTGCCCTATTTCAACAGGTAATTCATCCAAATTATTTTCCTGTAAGTGTAGCCTTTTTACCAATTTTAAGTTTTTTATTTCTGCTGGTATGGATGAAAGATTATTGTCATTCAAAGTCAATGCTTCTAATTTTTCCAAATAACATACTTCAACTGGTAATTCTTCTAAACGAGTTCCAACAATCGTCAAACTCTTTAGCTCAGATAATTCTTTTATCCTATTGGGGATTTTATTTATATATACAGTTGAAATTATTAATTCAGTTACTCTACCTTCAGAGATTGTTACACCTTGCCAATCATCCATGGTATCGGCACTCAAGTCCCAATCGAGGTAAGTATAACTGTAATTATAATCTTCATTTGCAAGGTATAATTCTTCCAGAACTGCTCTATCGTTTTCTAAAGCAGATAAAACAGTCACATAAACTTTATACTCTTGCTTGCTTCCATCTTCCGCAATTACTTCATAAATAATTGTGTTCCTAAAATCCTGAGGGTTACTGGTTGTTGGAGTAATGCTTGCTGCCTCATCAATCTCAATAATTGGAGTTAGATTGCTCAAGTCTGTATTGTAAGGTAATGCAAGAGATATTTCGTAATTGTTGTAATCAATACCAGCCTCATATAGAATATCGTTAATATTGAACTTAAATGACTTGATTTTCTTATCACTACTTAATTTATCGATTTGTACAATATACTCTGACTTTGTTGTGGCATCCTGAGCTGTAACAGTATATTTTACCTCTCCAGTAAAGTCCATGGCCTGATCACCTGCAGGGCTAATTGAAGCACCTTGCGATATTTCGATAGAAGGTATTAATGCTGATAAATCTGTTGTATCTGAGGTTTGAGCTTTTATTGTTTTGCCTTGAATAACAGCCATTATATTTTCTTCTAATTGCGCGTTATTGCTTGCTAAAAAGTTAAACGAAATAATATCTGCCTCTTCACTTTCTTTTACAGAAGTATTCACGGTATATTCTGTAGTGATATAGCCTTCCCCGCTAAGGGTATATACATTTGGCTTGCTAAAATCTTGCTGAACCTTACTGGAGGGGCTAATAACAACTCCTTCCGGAACGCTTATTGTTGGTGTTAAGTCTATGAGAGATGTATGGGCTGGGAATATTACATTAATTACCTTATCTTCCGTATCTATTGTTCCATATATGTCTTCAGAAAGGTTATTGTTATCGGCAACCTCAAATTTAAACTCTTTAATCAGAGGGGTTAATTTTTTTAATGGCCCTTCTTCTTCTCCTTCTTCACAGGAAAACAAAAGGGTGAATGAAAGAATAATTATTAGGGTTGCTTTAATTCTCATATTTTCTGTTTTTGTTTTTACAAGGTTGAACCTGGCACCTGTCAACATTAGATACAACTTTTAGCATATAGCAGGTAGAACGGTAGAAAGCGATATCCGCCAGCTGGTGGATGCTCTGAGCCAAAACGTTGTATTTTGTATTGTCATTCTATACAAGGTTATTGTTATCAGATGCAAAAATAAATCGACCGCATTAAACCAAAGTTATCTCAGGATAACTTCGGGCAATGAATGTTAAATTTACAATTCCCCCACTTTCAGTAATTTCTTTTTTTGTTACCAGGAAATCGCTTTGTCGGATTTTTAAATAAATTAAGAATTTAACTCTCGTTTATAGCAAAGGCAATTCTATAGAAAAGAAGTTATTTCAACATGCTGTTGAAATGGACAGATTCCCTTCTGCAAGGGAATGACGTTCTAATTGTAATTTGAGAAAAAAACTATCTTATTATACAAATGAACAGAAAACCAAGGTCTGTGGCTCACAGACCTTCCCCTTTTTGCTGGACTGTAAGCCGCAGACCAGTGAAGAAAAGACCTAAATAAGCAAGCACTAAATACTTACCACCACCACAAAAGCCGGCAATTATCGTCATCCCAGAAATTTTTGGAGAGCAACGGAAAAAATTATCAGGGATCTTTTCAATGAAATGAAATTTCATTACCTGACTTTTCTAGAATAATAGAAAAGATTGCTTTGTGCCTGGCAATGACTGTTTAATTGTAGTTTTATAGCAAAGGCAATTCTATAAAAAAGAAGTTATTTCAACATGCTGTTGAAATGGACAGATTCCCACCTCCCGATAATGATCGGGACAAGTTGCGTGGGAATGACTATGCTAATTGTAATTTGAGAGAAAAACCAAGGTCTGTGGCTCACAGACCTTCCCTTTTTTGCTGGACTGTAAGCCGCAGACCAGTGGAAAAAAAAGACCTAAATAAGCAAGCACTAAATGCTTTTCACCACCACAAAAGCAGGCAATTATCGTCATTACCGGATTTTATAGAGTAATAGACAAGATTGCCACGCTGTGCTCGCAATAACCAGTTGATTTTAGCTGATACTTAATTACTAACATTGCTTCTTGCCTCGCAATTACAATCTCTTTTTTCCTATCATAATTCATGAGGAGATACTTTTTATCTTCCTCCCGGAGGACAGTGTAATTTTAAATAGTTGGTATATAAGGTGGATAAATGTTCGAATGTTCCTTCCCCTTCACTCAGTCCATGAGATCTGTTTGGATAGGGCATAAACTGAAATTGCTTATTGTATTTTATCAATTCATTTAATAGAAGTTCTGCATTTTGATAATGCACATTGTCATCTCCGGTACCATGAATAATAAGTAAATTACCTTTTAGATTCTTGGCATAAGTAATGGGAGAACCTTTTACAAAATCTTCCATGTTTTCCTGGGGTAACCCCATAAAGCGTTCCTGATAGATATTATCGTACGTTAATTGATTACTTACAGCTGCGATTGAAATACCTGTTTTGTATATCTCAGGATATCGAAACATCAAATTTAAAGTAGCGGATCCTCCACCGCTCCAACCCCAAACTGCAACTCGTTCAGAATCTACAAAATCCCATTTCAAAATTTCTGTGGCTGCCATTGCCTGGTCATCAATATTTACAAGGCCAATTTTTCTGTAAATGGACTTTCTCCATTCTCTACCTTTTGGAGCAGGAGTACCTCTGTTATCAATTGAAATATAAATATAGCCATCGCCCTGCATATCACCTTTATACAAAAAGTTCCTGCCGATGTTATAGCTGTCTTTTACTGTAGCATTTGCAGGTTCTGTGTATACTAAAAACACGACTGGATATTTCTTATTTGGATCAAAATTGGTGGGTTTTACCATCCATCCGTCCATTTCAATGTTTTCTGCAGTTGTAATGGTAAAGAACTCAGTTTTTGGTTCTCTCTCTAACTTATTTATGTTTTGAAGGATGCTCTCTTCCCGGCTTAATGCTTTGTTTTTGGCAACATCAATAAACTCCGTAGTTTTAGGAGTATAATGGTTTGTAAAAGAATGCACTGCATAAGCTCCATTAGAAGAAAATGAGTAATCATGTGTTCCTTTTAACCTTTCAGGACTTAACAGTGTTTTTTTGCCTTTCCCATTTAACTTCGTCTTGAATAAATATTTTTGAGTAGCATTATTTGGTGAAGCTAAATAATAAACATATCCTTCTTCGTGATTTATATGTTTTACATCAATTACATCATACTCTCCTTTTGTGATAAGAATTTCCGGTTTTCCTTCTAAAGAAATTTGGTATAAATGTCTCCATCCATCTTTTTCTGAGGCCCAAAGAATGCTGTTTCTGTCTTTTAGAAATATAAAATTACTAGTGTAATCAATCTCATATTGATTACCTAACATAAATAAATCTACCCATGCTTCATCTGATTCTTCTTGAATCATTCTTGCATTGCCCTTTAGTGCATCGGCAATGAATAATTTGCTATGATTTTGCTTTCTGTTTAATTGCTGAATTAAAAGATCATTAGTTGATGGAATAAATTCCATTCTTACTAAGTAGTGCTGTGAAGGATCTCCGGGGATTTCCATCCAGGTTGTTTTGGCATTGGAAAGAGATACTACACCAACTCTACAAGCAGAAGGAGTTTCCCCAACTTTAGGATATTCTAAAGGGATTAACTGAGAATAAATTGAATCGGTATAATTGATCATGTAAAACTTCTTAATATTACTGGCATCAATTTGCCAATAGGCAATAGAATTACTGTCAGGACTCCAACGAAATCCGTCTCTACAGGCAAATTCTTCCTCGTATGCCCAATCAAAAGTTCCATTTATTAAAGAAACTGTTCCGTTAGTAGTTAAGGCTTGAATATTACCACTTTCGTAATCTTCACTGTATAAGTTATTTCCTGAAACATAAGCAATTTTGTTACCATCAGGAGAGAATTTTGCAAACATTAAGGAGGATGAGGGTAGTTTTTTACCGATTTGGGTCAACTTATTTGTTTTGAAGTTGAAAACCCAATAGTCACCTTTAGTATTTAGCCTCCAGACCTTTTTAGTATTGGTAAAAAGCAATACTTTTTCCTGGTCTTCTGAAAAAGTAAAATGAGCAACTTTTATTGGCTCTGGTTGCCCCTTAGGAGTAAGTTGTGCTTTACTAATTACCGTTGTTGCATCATGATCAGGTAATGTATATCTGACTAATTGATTTTCTTCCAATTTAAAATAAGAGTCTCCCTCATTGGTCCAGTTAACTTGTGCTTCTCCTATAAAACCAAAAGAGAAAAAACAAATGAACAGCAGAATTTTAAACAGATTTAGATTGAGGACTAAGGATTTTTTCACGAATTTCACTGGATTGTATTTATGGTTTATTATTGTTCTTTATATCTACTTCAAGTATTTTATCTTGTTTTATGGAAAGCTAACTGTCAGTCTAAAATGCAATTTTAGCCCCTATGTTGTGCTTTCGTTATTTTATTTTGGTTTTAATCTGTTCAAAATTCTCATTCAATAGCAATTCATATAATTCTTTAACTTCTTTCCAGTCTGAAGCTTTGAATATCTTCTGTATATGCTTCCATTGCTTATAGAAAGTCTTCAAGAGTATTATTTTCCCAATTCGATTTATTCTCTTTTAGGTCTTCTCTAAATCCTTTCAGAAATTCCAGGAATTCAATTCTTGTCATTTAGTCTTTATTAATGAAGCACAATGCCATTGTATAAATTCGCGGCTGATTAAAAGTATGAAAATTTAGGTTAACTACCGAGGTAATCCGTAGGATTGGCTTATTAAATTAATTTTCACTAATAAGTGAACCCTGCGGATTGACGGGCTTTCTACAAAGAGTTAAATAACAATAACCTACTAGCACCCATGATTTATTACAGGATGTTGGGTGTAGCTGCTATTTGGTTCTTCAGATCCATCCTTTCGTGAAGTATTCTAATCACTTCAATTTCCTCTTCTGAAATGATATGGTAAAATATGATGTGCTTTCCAGTTTTCAGTCCCAGCAAATTCCTGCTTATTCCAAAGTATTCTTTCCCAATTTCAGGATTTTCTCCAATTCCTTTACAAGCAAATTTGATGGTAGCGTAGTATTTGTCGGCTTGATTTTCCGACCATTTTTTGAAGGTATATTCCCAAATATCATTCAAGTCATCGATGGCTTCTTGCCTCAAAACAACTTTAGCCATTTTTGCTCTTCCCTGCCTTTAACCGTTCAAGGTTTTTGTCAAAATCAAAATTTTCAACTCTCGGACTATTCAGTCCTTCTTGTATAGCAGTTTTTAGGGCAATCACCTTACTTTCTTCATTTTCCAATAGTCGAAGTCCAGCTCTGATTACTTCACTGACATTCTTATATCTGCCTGCAGATACTTGAGTCTGAACAAATTGGTCGAAATAATCCCCAAGAGATATGGATGTATTTTTACTCATTTGTTTATTCTTTTCTTAAAAGTACCAAAAACTGGTATATTAAGCAAATTACACCCAACGATTAGCTAATGATATAAAAGTTGTCACTATACCTTTTATAGATTCATTTTAAACAAACGCTTGTAAACACTTACAAACAGCTTGCTGTCGTTTGTTTTATTCACAGCACTTAAGTAGCTTCTCCTTCAATCAAATCCTAAGATTTCATTTAAAAGCAATGAAAAATGCCTAAAGGTAGGTAGTGGGATTGAGAGATAATCTGTAAATGAAAAGAAGGCAGTGGCTTTTTCATTTATAGCCTTCGTAAGGACTATCGAACGTTATCCAATTAGTCCACTTTTCATCAGAGTTTCCAGAAGAACCCATCAAGCTAAATCGGATTTTATATTGACTATTTTCTTCAAAATCAAAAGCACCTGAACACATTCCGTGTCCCACCTCCAATTTTCCGTCTTCACCCATAATCAGATAATAGGTGTTTTCTTCTTTAGTGTTGGTATTATAAAGTTCTGTTTTTATTAAAGAATTTGACAAGCCATTTATCTTTAAGTCAAATATGACATAAATGGCCGGACCACAACCATACCAAATGATTGTCTTATCCACTAGTTTTGGCTCTTTTATCCATTTTGGATTTTCTTCATCAAGCTTATCATTGACTTTCCATGAAATTGGCTCATATTCTTCTTTCTCTGAATTCCATTTTGTCCAAATTCTATTTTCCCATTCATCAAGATTACTTATTTTAAGGGTGTAGGTTTTCCCTTTTGTCAGTTTGGACTTAGGCCTTACCAAAGCCTGCGTTATTGAAAACATCCCTTTACATCTTTCAAGTACATCAAGTTCTATTCTCTGTTCTCCTGACTCTAGATAAATAAAGTAACTTATGTTAAGGGAGTCAATAATTCTTTGGCTTCTCGCATAGCCTTCAACTACGATTATACTATTCTGATTTAACTCTGTTGTTGTAGAGTAAACCCAAATCCCACCTGAAGAGCAATCTGCGAGAACTTCACCTAATATACATAGGTTAAAAATTACAAGGAATAAGTATCTCATAGTCTCTTTATTAAAAATGGTTAACAAATGCTTATTTCATGATTATTATATTAAAGTAGCTTCTCCTTCAATCAAATCCTAAGATTTCATCCTAAAAGCAAGGAAAAATAAATGGAAGTAGGTGTTAGTTTCTTATCAAGTGATTAATCTTTCAGCTTGATTAATTACATCATGACAATCTGCTCCGTAGAACTTACCGCAGCAGATTGTTATGATAAAGAATGCCTATTAGTTCATTTTCAATTTTTAACCGCCTTATTTACCACCCTCAAAAGCCTGCCATTTTCTTCATCCGTCAATAGGTAAAGCTGGTTATCCGGAGACACTACTGCTTTTCTGAGCCTCACCCTGTCATTAATAAATAGTTCTTCAGCAGCAACAACTTTCTTATTTTCTAATTTCAGGTGCCATAAGTTGCCTTTGCTTAAGCCGGGAACTATCACCTCCCCTTCCCATAACGGAAATTCTCTTCCGTTGTAAAAGGTGAGGCCCGTTGGTGCAATGGTATGCTCCCAAAAATGCACGGGATCTTTAAAAACTATATTTTCAGGCACTTGAGGAGTGTAATCACTTGTTCTGTAGCCTCCGCTTGTTTTATAGGGCCATCCGTAATTGGCTCCTTTTTCAAGAATATTCAGTTCATCACCTTGGAAAGATCCATGATCAGTAAACCATAAATCGCCTGTTGAAGGGTGTAAAATAATCCCTTGTGTTGCTCTTATGCCTAAGGCAAATAATCCAGGGGCAGCATTCTTACCAAAATCAGGATTATCGGCAGGCAGGGTGCCATCCGGATTGATTCTTATGATCTTCCCTCTTTTATCTGTAACATCCTGCGCTGTAGGCAAAGGCGGATTTAGGTGCTCATAAAAATTTCTCTCCCCAGTGGCAATGTATAGTTTTTCATCTTTACCAAAAGCCATACCACCTCCGTAATGAAATAAACCATGGGAATAAGGTCCGGCTACATACAATGTTTCCAGATTGTTTAGCTTATTTCCAGTCAGTTTCCCTCTTACTACCTTAAGAGCACTCTCTTTAGCTTCATTTTCAGCAGCATAAGAAATATACAAATAGGAATTTCGCTGAAAGTCAGGATCAAGTAGCACCTGAAACCAGCCGGCATTAAAGCGATGCATTTGCCCTTGAGCATGAGCCGGAAATACGCCATTTGGATGTTTTACTGTATCAATTTTAATTGGACCAGCTACATCTTTAGGCAAGCCTGAGATGCCGGATTTTAAGCCGGATTGGAGATTGACCTTTACAATACTGCCATCTTTTTCAGCAATAATTGCTTCTTCAGCAGATAAAAAAGCGATGCTCCAGGGCCGTTTTAGGCCTTCAACCACTGCTTCCTTTGCCGGATTTGCCACCATTTCAGCAGGGCTTTTAGGAAGTGGTGCAGCTGAAGTACATTTAGAGACAATTTTCCATTCTCCCAGTATCTTCTTCAAAAGTAAAAGATCATTGTACCTGTTCCCAAAGTATGGAATATCTATCTGCAACTGGGCAAAAGCCACATCCTCCACAATATGGATATCAACTATTTTATTAATCCTGTTATTGTAAGTACCCGGAACACGTTTATCATACAAAGAAGCGTATTGCTTAGAAGTCATATAAAAGGCTGAATCTGTCCCATTATATAAAAACATTCGTGTATCCGGAAAAAATGCGGCATTGATAGAATCCGGATAATTGTAAGTAGTACCTACAATAAATTTCTGAATGGTTTGAGTGATCTGCTCGTGGTCAGTTTGTGCGAAGACTGAGCTTGTTAAAAAGAGCCAAAACAAGGCTGTGATTTTGAAAGTTTGCATGTGTATTATTTTTTCACAATCATACAGCAATACAAAATATAATGGGAAAAATAGGCATTCAGAGTTCTTCGGAATGATCAAACAGAAGGAAATTAGGCCAAAGAAGCCTTTTTAAGCTCCCTTCTATACTCTGCGGGGGTGCAGTTTTCTATTTTTTTGAAGGCTTCATAAAATGCAGAATTAGACCTGAATCCAGATTCGGACCCCACACCTTCCATGGATAGCTCCGGACGAAGCGCTATCAATTTTTTGGCTTCATTGATTCTGTACTCTCTCAGAAACTGAGTAAAACCATGGGTATAATGCTTGTTCAACAATTGGGAAAGTGTTTGCCTGTTAATAGAAAGCGCCATCGCCAGATCCTCTAATTTCAAATCAGATCTCATATAAGGCCTGGTAGTTTGCATATGATGAAGCAAGCGCTCCAACAGTTGATCTTCATCTTTCAGTTCTCTGTTTTTCATCTGAACTGTAAAATTACCTGATGAAAGTAAAATGCTCCCAATAATATAATAAAGGACCAAGGAAAAAATGATAGCTCCCCAGATATAGGTAAATACTCCAAATAAGGCTATTTGGTAAGTTATAGTAATGCTAAGAATAGCAATGGTTATAACTGTAAGGTAATGCTGCTCCCTGGACATCCCTTTGATGGAAAAACCTGACTGCCTGAGCACCTTTATATATTGAGCAATTCCTAAAAGCATACAAACTGACCAAACAGCATAAATACCAAAAACAATATAACCATTCCAGATGGCAGGAAACTGCCTATAAGCAAAGATAAATCCAATGCTAACTATAGCAACCAATAATGAGAGCAGAAATATACGATCTTTCCTTTCCGTCCTTTTCTGCTTCAACCTAACACTTTTTACAAACAGATAGTAAAAGGGGCCGATAAGCAGGCAGGCGGAAAGGCCTATCTGTAGAATTAGTAAATCCACATTTTCAGTAAAAACATAAAGTACTGACTTGCCAATTCTTATGCTTAATGCCAACAGAAGACCTCCTAAATAAAGATCCGGCACCTTTCTTTTAGGTTTCAGCAAACGATAGGCGCCAATGAGCAAACCGTTGACTACACCAAAACAAGTAAGAGTAAATAATAGCGACATAGTAATAAAGTAGTGTCAAATAATTTTGTAGCCAGCCCTCCGTGCAACATATGGAATAACCTAACTATTTGGATTAAGTGCTCATAGCAATTTTATGAGGGTATAAGCTCAGTAATGTCTCTCCTCATGTATACAGAACTTGAAGGACACAATTCCGAAAACTCTTTGGAACGGGAAATTGCTATCGGTGCACTTAATCTTTCCACTCTCAAAAACCCTTTTTTCTCAAAATACTCAGCTGCAGTGGTTGTCAGCAGATGTAAAGTTTTAATGCCTTCTTCCTTGCATTTATTAAGTAATTCGTGAAGCAATTCCGTCCCAATTCCTTTGCTTTTATATGAATCATCCACTGCAAATGAGCGTAAAAGTGCATCTGAACCATACTGCTCAATTCCTATACAGGCAATCAGCTGCTCCCTTGATTTTCTGGTAATAAATATCACCTGCGAGCTAAGGAGATCTTCATAAGGGAGCTTATTTTCTTTCAACAAGTTTGAAATCGATGCTAAGTCATCTTGCTTGATAGGCATTGTTTCCATAGGCTTTGAGGATGGATAATTATCAGGTGAAGTTAATAAAATTGCAAGAATTTTGCTGTTCTATTTTTAATATAATCTACCCTCATTTTTAATGAAACAGGAAGTAATTCCATAGCTGAATTTACATCACAAAAGAAAGGTTATTTTGCTCACCTAACCAGTTAGAGTAAAAAATGTGCTTCCCACTCTCCCCATTCCAAATAGAGACAAAGAGGGGTTTCACTACTAAATTGGGTGGGAAATTTTACTAAAAAAAAGACAAACAGTTACTTCAAACCTTGATTTAACTATGGCTTCAATCAATAACCTAAATCAGCTTACTCAAATTTAAAGCCTTATCCAAAAACAAAAATTCCAGGATCAAAATGGTGAGCCTTCCCGGAACAATGTATTGTCTGAAACCCACAAAAAGAAAATTAGCTAATGAAGGGATCTCCATACTTTAAAAAGCAGTTCATTATCTTTTGTCAATTCTCTAATAATTCCCTATTGAAAACGTATCTCGGCTATGGCGTATTAGCCATTGCTTTGCGTTCATTTTTTATTCAATTATTTTTTCAATTTCGTTATCTGACAAGTTCCGAATATTCTTCGTGATTTTTTCTACGTCCCAGTCCCACCATTTAAGTTCTAATAATTTTGCGATTTTGTTTTCAGAGAATCGTTTTTTAATTTCTGTTGCAGGATTTCCTCCAACTATTGAATAGGGTTCAACATCTTTAATAACAGTTGAGTTTGTGGCAATAATTGCTCCATCTCCTATTGTTACTCCAGCCATAATAGTTGCGTTATACCCAATCCAGACATCGTTACCGATATTAATATCCCCTTTTTTCGTGTAACTCTTTCCAGCCATTGCATGTTCCCAACCTTTCCCAAAAATGGCAAAAGGATAAGTTGATAATGAATCAGTCAAATGGTTTGCCCCATTCATTATGAATTTAACATCAGAGGCAATCATACAAAACTTCCCAATTTTTAACTTATCTCTTACAAAGTCAAAATGGTATTTTACATTCTTCTCAAAGTTCTCTACATTTTCAAAATCATCATAGTATGTATAGTCACCAATGATTATATTAGGGTTCTTCACTACATTTTTTAAGAAACAAAGTCTGTCGTAATTTTCTAGTGGGAACTTTGCGTCTTTATCTGGTCCTATCATTCAGTTTTAGTTTTATTTGATCTATTGTAGGCTTAAATGAAGCAAAACAGCTTGGATAAAACCTGTTTGCTTTACGCTGGTTATGAAAAGTTAAACCTAGCAATTTATGCGGTATCCAACAAGGCAGTCTGTCAGATTAAAGTTATTTCCCAATACAACGATTCTAGTGGGTTGGTAAAATAAGACAAGAACTTTTAGATGATTACCCAAAAAGGCAAGCTAATCAAGACATAAAAAAACGACTTTCTGTGTGCTTTGTGATTACAGAGAGAGAGAAGATCCCATAGATAAAGTGAAAGGATATTATACTTTATCTAATACTAGCATATCTAGAGATTAATTCCTTCACAATTGCAAAAAAATTCCCAAAGCATTTGATAATATACCCACTACTATATTAGGTAGACTTGCAAGAGATAAGTCCTTAAGAGGCACAGGATAAGTTGAAAAATTATTGGTATAACAGGTGAGTGTCCCAACAAGTTAGTTTGTTCTGTAATGAAAAAAGAAACCGTGTCCTGCGTAATAGAAAATAAATTTTTGATCTTTTAAAAGTTGTTTGATACTATATGGTAATTCATTTTCAAATGCGCTTTTTGTAGCATCTTTGTCTAACCATATTGTGATATTGTCTTCGGGAATTTGAAATTCTTCACGAAGCATTTTTTTGAATTTCGTTGTATCGTTTCTAGGGTACTTAACTGGCATAATTCCTGCCGAACCGTCATTAAAGCGATAATCTTCAATGGCAATAATCACCGCAAAATACCTAAAAGTACGCAGAAGGTTTAGGTAAGGAATAAGGGTTTCAGGAAATCTTAGAGGAGAATATATGAATTGCACCTTGTAAAATAATATAGCTCCTGTATAATTTATTAGATTTGGAGTTATTTCTTGTCGACTTGTTAGCAGCAATTGTTGAGGGTTAGCCTACAGGACCTATTAGGCAATCACACGAGAGTCAATGATATATACCTGAAAGTCAGTAACAAATGATTTACACTTGTGTAGTCTCATTTTAGATTACATATAAACCCTAAGAATAAGGCTCTTGTCCGGGCAAAGGTAGCAGCTCCGGAATGTACATTTATACTATTTGAACTTGAATTGATACATCAATACCATAAGGGAATTCCTTGAGTTTTTTTATTGAAGAGTCCTTCATAACTACAGGCCAGTTTTGATAACCCATAACGAATTTCGAATTATGACCATCAACCAAAAAACTAACCCCTCCTTCATAAAGCATAACCGGGTCCTCAAATTTGTCTAAATCTGAATATTGAGCCAGGAAATACGGTTGTACACTTTCTATGAATGTATCTTGTTTAAACTTTTGTAAATAGCCTGCCTGAAAAACTAAAATGTCTCCCGTACCGTTTACGGGAATCGCATTCCCCACACCGTTAAAAGAAGTACTTGTACCAGCATCTGCTATAGTATTGGCCGCCAGATTACGTACATAATTGGGGCCAATATCATGGTTTATATAGGCTGTATAAAGCGTCCAAGAATGATTATTGGTAAGTGCCTGTTCATAATAAGCATCTATAGCAAATGATCTCGCTGCGTGGGTTAAAGTATCATTTAGTGCGGTAAGGCTTTGAGACGACTTGGTTTGGTTTGTAAACCCCGCACCTATGTTAAGAATATTTCTTGTCCCTTGATAGGTGCCGGCACTAAATGGGGCGTTAGGCTCATGCTCTCTAAACTGATACTTCACATAAGCAGAAGTATATACTGCGTTTGGATTATAGGTTAGTTTAGCATCTTCTGATAGAGCGGTGCTACTCACCCTGTTCATAGGTTTTGACAATACTGCCCGATAATCAAACTTTCCTGCAATGCCGTGTGCAGCTACAGAGAATTTACGGTACAAATCATCTTGAAAATTAAGTAATGGCCCGGATGCAAAATTTACATCGAGCCCTAAAGAATTAGACGAAGAAGGTGCCGCATACCTTGACAAGCCAGTCCAGGGGTTCTTTCCAGCTGTGATTATAATATGATCACTTAGCTTGTAGCTCATATAAAGCTCCAACAATATTGGGGACATATTGGGTGATTTTAAATTCATATTATTGTTGCCCAACAATAAAGCAAAATCTATTTTGTCTGAAGCTTTCCCTTTAAACCCTAAGCGATATCTTCTTACCGATATATCCCATACATTTTCTGCCGGGTTGTTATTGATTGTAGTGCCTGGGTTTAAATCACTATAACGCAGCCAAAGCTGCCCGGAACCATTTATCGATAAGTTGGAGAGAATTTTTTCCCCTTTATTAAGCGTATTAGGCTGTGCTATCAAACTATGGATGCCCAATAGGCAAATTATACCCGACACAGCAAGCCTTATTCTAAAACTTTTAGATGTTTTAAAAATCATAATTTTACAGTTTTAAGAAATTAAAATTGGGAGCTTATGGATGTGAAGAGTTTATAAATTGCTTAAAAACTTCAGGAAAATGAAACTTATCTATATCCCATAAATAAGGCAGAAGGAAATACGTAATCACGGTTACCACCAGGATAGAAACTATATTCAGCACTACCCCTACCCTGACCATTGACGATATTTTAAGGTATCCGGAGCCAAAAACCACAGCATTAGGTGGTGTTGCTACAGGTAACATAAACGCACAGGATGCCGCAAGTGTGGCTGCAACCATAATCATATAGGGGTGTATTCCCATAGAATATGCAATAGGAGCTAATACCGGAAGTAGCATGGCGGTAGTCGCAAGATTAGAGGTGATTTCAGTAAGAAAATTAACCGCTGCCACCAGAATAAGCATAAGAAGGAAGAGTTCCATTCCCTTTAAATAGGAGAATTGTGAAGCAATCCAATCAGCAAGCCCTGTATCTGTAAATCCTTTTGCCAGGGCCATACCTCCACCAAAGAGCAGAATGATTCCCCAGGGTAGTTTTACGGCTTCTTCCCAAAGCAATAGCTTTCTATTTGATGATTTGGTAGATATCATAAATAAGGCTATCGCAGCAATGGTAGCTATGATCGTATCATCAATAATGGGAACAAAAATTTGAATAAATGACCTGAAGACCCATGCTAGTGCCGTTAAGACAAATACAATCAATACCGCTTTCTCTTCATAGGAAATCTTACCCAGATCTTGAAGCATGCTTTTGATTTCTTTGTGACCTCCCGGAAAGACTTCGTCACTAACCTTAAAAGCAAATTTTGTTAAATAGATCCAGCACAGAAAAAGCAGTAAAATTGAGACAGGTAAGGCAAACAGCATCCATTGCACAAAACTGATCTTAACGCCATAAAGCCCTTCTATTACCCCTGCTAAAACCAGATTGGGAGGAGTACCTATTAAAGAGGCAAACCCTCCGATAGATGCACTGTAAGCAATGGATAGCATAAGTGCCCGGCCTAATTTCTTCTCCCGCCTTTTACTTGTTTTTGTACCAAATTGTTTAATTATGGCGGTACCTATGGGAAGCATCATAACTGCCGTTGCCGTATTGGAAATCCACATTGACAAAAATGCAGTGGATACCATAAAGCCCAGGATGATATATTTCACTTTAGAACCAACTATATTCAGGATGTTTAATGCAATGCGCCTGTGAAGTTGCCACCTTTCAATCGCCAGGGCTAAAATAAACCCTCCAATATATAGAAACACGTATTTGTGACCATAGGATGGTGTTGTAGACTCTAAGCTTAATGCACCCGTCAATGGGAACAGAACGATAGGCAGAAGGGCTGTAACAGCAATAGGTACAGCTTCGGAAACCCACCATATTGCCATCCAAATTGCGATAGACAAAACCTTGAACGCTTCCGGTGCAATCGTTTGCGGAGTATCTAAAAATTGTAGTGCACAAAAAACCAAAGGCCCCAAAAAAAGTGCATAATTTTTCCATTTTTTCGGTTCTTTTCTGTCAGGATTTCTCTTGACAGGAATTCTCTTGACAGGAATATTCTGTACCTCTTTAAGCATGAGTATTTTATTTAAATTGTGAATAGACTTTACCTATATAAAACTCAAAAGATTGATGCTTTTAGTTGGTGAATACCAACCTCAAAACCTTATAGAGTCGATAATTTTATAGATATTTTTTAGCTATTCTATGCTTAAATTGGATTTTATTGAATTTCATCGATTTTTATTGAATTTCATTGAATTTTATTATTTAATCACTAATTATTTAGTAATATTCTGATTCAGAATATTAAATTAAAGAGTCGTATTAAACTTATGGATATTAAAAACCGGAGTCTATTAATGGGTAGAGATGTACTGTCAGTCCCCTTAAAAATAGCCGGACTATTTTAGGATTAACAATCGTGAAATTTCAAAATGAGGACCACTGGGATAATTGATCAAATGAATTTCTTTCCCAATTCCTAAAAAATGTATTCTAAATTGTAAAGATGTTATTGGTAACTAATCCTACATTAAATAACCTGTTTTAAATATCGATGGGTCAGAATCATATATAAATAAAATCATCTCTATAATGCCTATAATCACAATTTAAAATCAATTAAACTAAATGGATGACCTTTATAAACACATAACAGAAAAATTAGAGAAACTATACGGCCCCTTTGATGCCGACAAAAAGCGATTCAAAAAATCGAACAATTCAAAAATTGCACGTGACCTCGGCTATAGTGATGCCCAGTTTTCACGTTTAATCAATGGGACGGCCACACCCGGGGAATACGAGAGAACATTACAGAATGTTGATCGCATACTTAAGATAAAAGAATTCGAAGAGAATACTCAGGAAAGCAATTCGCCCCAATTCTATCTTATAAAAAAGAAAAACTGGATCATAGGAACGTTATTGTTTTTACTATTAACTTCTTCAACGCTATTGATTTTAAATCTTACAGCCAAAAAAACAAATGTTGAAGATTACTCAAGGGACTATACATTAAGGTGGGCTTTTGAAACCGAATTTGTAAACCCGTACACTAAATTAGAGGAGCTTCCCGCAGATTGTAACTTCCCTTGTTATAAGTTACAGGGGCAATGGGAACTCAATAAAAAATACAAAATACCCCTCTATATAGAGACTGATGGCTTTCACTATCAAGCGACCTCAGTAAAAATGTATACACGATGTGCTATCAATATAGAATCCGATGGTCGTTTACTAGAAGGTTATGAATACCAAATGCACGAAATCTGGTATGACAAAACAGAATCAGATATATCAACATTTATGAACAATAAAGAAGGTGATGATGGTGAAGAAAGCAATTATGAAGCACTTGACTTTACTAAAGACAGTAGGTTTGTAAAAGTTGCGACAGTTCATACGCTATTTAGAAACAGGTTCACTATTGGTGATTCTATTACCAGAGATGGGCAGGTTATTGGTAGGGACTTGGTGTATGTAGCGCAGGATATATTAAAAAATAAACTTAGCGAAGAAAAAGTGAATTTTATCAACAAAAAACTAAATCTAATCGCCAGAAAGGGGTTAGAAGATTTTTCCCGACCTATAAACTGTTTACAGAGCCCTCTGCCAGGTAGTGATTTTCATGAGGTTAAAGAAGGAGATTTAATGACATTTACATGCAAACTAACCACTAATAGAGTTCCTACTCTTTATACAAAAGCCTTTAAATTTACCCGGCAATTTATCAAGAGTTCCTGTAGGCAATCTTCAGATAAAGAATAGCGACTCCTCCGTTTTGAAAATGGCTTAATTACAAGATGAGTTCCTATATATCACACATTTAAAAGTTCGTGAGCTACCAGAAAGTTAAATACACAATCAAATTATATAGATTGCCCCACAAGAAATAAAGTGGTACTACTCTTAATGAAGAGAACTTGCCCTCACCTGGATAGCTATCATGATGCTGCCTTTTTAGAACTCACCCAGCCAAAGGAAGGGCTGGCAGACTCCTGCTTTATCATCGACAAATCTGTCCCCTCTATTCTCGGAAGAAAGGGGACAGATTTGTTATTAATAACGTGTTAACTCGATATTTTCATTTTAATGCTTGTTATGGAGCTTCATAAGATGTCCCCATTACCTTTATGTCCCATTCAACAAATTCCTCCCATTTACCTAATGCTTTATACCTGATTAAAGATTTCAGTGAGGTACTGCTTTTACATCCTATTAAAGGAAGAGGCTCCTCAATTTCCACCCATTGAAATCCAATGTAAAATGGTTCAGTCAGCACCATATTTTCATCACTTAAATCGACTTCAAGCCAACCTTTCTTTAAAGTGCTTCGAATCACTTTCTGATTTCTGAGAACCTGTGCCTCTGGTAAGTTTGTGGATTTGTTAACTGTGTAGATATTGAGTAAAAGTAAGAATTCTCTTTCTAGTTCATTTAGTATATTCAGACTAACCGAGTTTAAGAATATTTCAGTTTTAGGTTCAATTAACATCACAATCTCAGAACCTCTGTCTCCTTTTTGAATCCAAATAAATGAATTATGCTTTTTCTTATTTCCATATTCCTTTGTTTTTCCTCTTAGCTTTTTTGAGGCTACAATAACTTCTTCGAGGAATTCTGCTTTCTCAGTTAGTTCAATCTCAACATAGTCATATGCCGACAGACTATCTAATTTCAGGTTTACAGTATTATATCCAATATGTGAAATCGTCAACATCTTGTTAAGATGTTCAGTTGGTATTACAAGCTCAAACTCTCCTTTTTCATTGGTAACAGTCCCAACGTTTGCTTTTGCAATTCCAACGGTAGCAAACATTATTTGCTGATTTGCTGATTTTATTTTCCCTTGAAGCGTTTTCCCTGTGCTGGCAGTTTGACTAAAAGCACTCGTTAAACTGAATAAAAGGAATATTGTGAAAGTCCAATTTCTCATACGCTCTTTAACGCCTGTACCCCCTTTTTGCCGGAGCGAGCAGGCTATGTAATTTGAAACTAGTAATTTATATCTTCTTAAACAACGTAGCCTGAAAGATAGAGGAAATTTCCTGCAGTGGCCCAGGCTACAAAAAGTCTCGCTATGGTTTGTAGTCTGGTATGGAATGGAGCCGAACACATCGAAAGAATGGGTTGAGAAAAGTGTTCCAAAACATATCGATTTTCTCCATTCTTTATAATAGATTATTAGTTACGGGTATATTTGGTAAGTCTTCTGATTAACGCCAGTTAAAGTACCTTTTGCACAAACCTTACGTCTACAAAAAACAATAGACAAAGTACTTAATCCGCTATTGCTTATACACATTATTAGCTATGTTTTTTTATTCAGGTTTCAAATTCCCAATGTAAGCAGTTCTTTAACATTGTGATAGGTCAAAGATGCCTTAATACATTCCTTCAATTCTATTTCTGGAATTTTTTGGTTCAATTGAAAGACGATTGCCCGTTTTCCTTCAAACTGAAATGTATGTTCAAAAACCAATCTAAATGTATCAACTAATCTACTTGTACATTGAAAATACATAGCATATTGGCCCGGTGTTTTTTCTTTCCAGTCCATTCGCAGAGTACTGCCTTGTTTGGTCACAAAACTGGGTTCTCCCCACTTCAGGGTTTCTTCCAAAACGGTTATACCTTCAGTTTCTTCTGCTGTTTCTATGACCAATTCCCTAAGACGTTGCATTTTATCCCGAACAAAGTCGGGATAATTTGCAAAAACTTCATTTACTCGTGGGTCTGTTTTAAATGTTAATTTACCCATTCATTTCTTATTTTACACCTATATAAAAATCTACTTCGGCATCCGATGGATTTTGTGCTTTTCCTCCGAAAATCTCAAAATCGGCATCATAGGTTCTTTCCAGTTCCATTTCAAATATTTTCAGCCATTGATTAACAACTAAACCTTTCATCAAGTCTCCTTTTGCTGTGGTTTTTAGGTATGTCCCACCTTCAAATGATTTGCCCACCATACCCCTGGGAACACTTTCCAGGTTTTCAACTTTGCAACCCAATATTGCTGTATAGGGTTTTGTATAGTCACTTTCATAGTCTGTATAAAGTGAATAAATTTCATTGTTAACTTTATTAGGGATTTTTGTCAAAATATTCCCGGACATAAACTCCTCCCATAGTTCAGCAATCTCTTTATTTGCCTGTCCATTCTCGTTTGTTGTTCTAATCGAGATTCCGATAATGTTAAATGGTTCAATTTTTACTGTTTGCATCTTTTAAAATTTGATGATTTGATGCAAATGTAGGTTGGCCTTGTGCCATAGGTGTGTCAGGGGTATTCATATATTTTTCTCTACATTTTTCGAGATACTGTTGCAAAGTCATTTTATGCGGTTCGAAATGACTATCCAAGACTTCTATTTTCCGGATGCAATCCAAACGGAATGCTCTAAAATCATTTCTTAATTTGCAAAAAGCGATCAATACCCAATTGTCCTGTGTGGTGTACAATGCAAATGGCTCTACTTCTCTTTGGCTTTCCCTGTTTTCCAATGACACATAATCAATTTTTATCGTTTGATAATTTGATAGAGTAGATTGAAGTTGTATCAAAAAATTACTTGTTTTTTCATTTTCCAAATTGTTTCGTACTTGAATTCTGTCGGTCAACAGCTCCGTTTTTTCTTTTTGACTATATTTTAAGACCGATTTAATTTTTGTTATTGCTTTTTCGTAATGTTCGGTAAAGGATTGGTCTTTATTTTTTCTGATGAGGTGTTCGGCTGTTATCAAGGCATTTGCTTCCTCCTGTGTAAACATAACTGGCGGAATGTTATAACCATCCATCATAGTATAGCCTTTTCCTTCTTCCGTTACGATTGGAATCCCTGATTTCTCCAGGGTTCGGATGTCCCGATAGACTGTTCTAATACTTACATGGTGTTTTTCGGCAATATCCTTTGCAGTTACAAGGCTTTTGGATTGTAACTGGGTGAGAATTGCTGTCAATCTTGCAAGTCTGGGTTTTTCTTTGTCCATTGGTTTTTTGTTGACGGTGTCTAAATACAATCTATGATGGACGGGGATTAAAAAAATCTAACCTTTCCTCACAAAAGCTACACCTTAATATAAATTTATCCTCATACATATCGGGAGTGGCGGATCTTCCTATCGAAAGCTTTCGAAACCCCACAAAAATATCCAGACCGATGCCTTCCATTCACTCATAACACTTGTTGTAGCTCATTCTTTCTTAATGCTACATCCATTGTCCACCAATATTTTTTTTGAGTTAATGGCCAGAGTTCACAAAGAACATCATATTGACCATAATAAACCCATTCCCAAGTTACCATTGTTCTTATCAAGAACCTTACTTTAAGTCTCTTCTTTATTGCTTGTTGCTCCTCTTTAGAAATTCCAGCCTTTTCCAATTTGGCAATATTCGTTTTTTGTAAGGCTTCTGAAAACTCTGTATCCAAGAATTCCTCACACAATAATGACCAGTTGTCATTCCTTTGTTTTGCCTTGATAGAGAGTTGGTCATGTGCAAGAACGTCTTTTGATTCAATTCCAAGTAAGAAAATCAATTCGTTATTGTTAACTAAGGCACTGACTGGATGGGTATTAGTTCTAAGCTCCTGGACTTTTGAAAAGGGTAATTTTTTAGATCGTTTTAAAAAACCGTGTCTGAAATAATAACCATTTGGGAAATAAAAATGATCTGATTCAATCCTGCAATTGAATTTTTTTCTTCGGAATCTTTTTAGCCATTCGTAGTACTCATCCTCCTTGATCATGTATACCAATAAGCCACCAGACATAAGCAGCCCTATTATTGATTCTGTCAACAGCTTACCTTGAGTTATCAGAAAAAGGCAAGCCGCAGTTGAAATCAAACAAATAAACTTTAGAAATAGATTCATCCTTATGAGCTACAACATTTTAACAGGCAAACAATTTCGCTTATTCACTTTATATTTTTCCTAACCGACAACAAAGACTTACATGCATTTACAAATGCTTATTTCGCAGTTCTTATATTCAAAGCACTCAAAATAGCTTCTTCCTCAAACAAATCCTAAGGTCTCATTGAAAAGCAATGAAAAATACCTGGAATCAGGTAGTGGATTTAATCATTTAATTTGGAAATAAAGGCTTCTTCAGAAGTACTAGTGGAGCACTTGCAACCCTGAGCGTTTCAACAATGAAAGTAGTGTTTTGAATTAAATATCATCAACGAATAGCACAAACCGATCTTCGCTGCTTGGCTGGATTTCTTATGGCTTTTCATAGCACAGAAGGCTGGCAGAGGGGCTATTTTAGTTAAATGATTGTCTGAATTCCAAAGGTGAAATGTTGGTTTTTTTCTTAAATAGTTTACTGAATGATTGCGAATGTTCAAAGCCCAAATCATAGGCAATTTCGCTGATGGATCGATTGGATGTGGATAATCTTTGTTTGGCTTCGCTAATCAATTTATCGTGAATATGTTGTTGTGTGCTTTGACCTGTTAGTGACTTCAATAAATTACTCAAATAATTGGGGGAAATGTTCAGTGCATCTGAAATGAATTGAACAGTAAGAAGCCCTTTTCTGATTAAATCGTCACTTTTAAAGTAGTTGTTCAGTGTATGCTCTAAAGCCGTTAAAATTTTATGATTGTCGATTTTACGGGTAATAAACTGCCTTTGGTAAAACCGTTCGGAGTAGTTGAGCAGGGTTTCAATTTGCGAAACAATGATACTTTGACTAAATGAATCAATATTGGTATGGTATTCTTGTTTAATGTTTTCAATAATGGCATTGATGATCCGTTCTTCTTTATCTGATAGAAACAGGGCTTCATTCACGGAATAATCAAAAAAATCATACTGCTTTATCGTTTTTGACAATGCTGTTTTCCAAAAAAAATCAGGATGAATGAGTAACAACCAGCCTTGCTGTCTTATCAGTTCGTCTTTAGAATGCTCTATTCTAAAAACCTGATTGGGCGAGATGAAATACATTAGTCCTTCCTCAAAATCATATTCACTTTGGCCATAGCTGAACTTGCCATTAAAATCTCTTTTTAAAGAAATTGAATAGTAGTCCAGCACCATATTGATAGGTTCGCTGTAATGCTTAATGTCCTGAACGTTAATGACACTAATTAAGGGGTGCTCAGGTGGCGGTAAATTTCTTGAGCGATGAAATTCGCTAATCGTTTTAAAATGACTTAATTTTTGTTGTTCCATCCAGCTTTTATTTCTGACTTATTTAACGAGCCAATTACGGAATTTACGTTGCAAAACACTTAATAAAAGTACCATCAATGGCACCAAAATAATCGTGGATACCAGCGTTCTCACTAACTGATGAAGATCTGAAAGATAGGGCATTATTAAAAAAGAAATAATATTTAATAAGGGATAAATACATATCCAGCTCAACACCATCATTTTCCATATTTTTGGAGGCTTTACTTGCTTCATGCTATGGGTTCTGGAGTTTTAGTTCTTCACTAAATTCGATTTTATTTCCAAAAGGATCGTTAATGAAAGCTACACGTTTTCCAATAACAGGAACTTCAAAAGTTCTGACAATTTCAATATCCCGAAGTTTCAATGCGCTCATTGTAGCTTCCAAATTATCCACGTTAAAACACAGATGATCATAACCCAGTTTTACTTCTGAAAGTGATTCCTGATGGTCCTTAACTCCTAATACTTCAAGGATAAAATTGTTATCTCCCGGAGGAGCAATAAGTGCCAGTTGCATTTCTCCGGCAGTAAATTCTTTCACTAACCTGAAGTCCAGGTTTTTCTGGTACCAGGCGATAAAGGCTGTGTAGGCTGTTGTTCGTATGGCGATATGCCATCCCCTAAGGTCATGAAACACGCTCGTTTCATTTTTTGTGGGATAGGTAAGTGTTGAAATTGAATTTTCCATGATTATATTTTATTGTTGATGAAAAGCTTTGGCGAACTCCCTTGCGTACTGTTCTAATTTTATATTACCTAATTCGGGTTTGTTTTTTTCATAATCTTCACCCATTCGTCCTGAACTGATGGAAGCATTGATCGCTACTAAATCCTGCGCGAACTTTTCTGGAAGTCCCCTTTCCTTCAAACTTTTTTCAACATCGGCATCTGAAAAAGGAACCCAATCCAAATCAGGGCGGTCAATCGCTTGTCCTAAAATATGTGCGGTTTCTGCCGCGGTTTTTTCATCGCTGGCTACATATCTAATTCTGGTGCTTTCTTCAGCTCTTACCATCAATTCTTCGCTCACCGCCTGTGCAATATCTTCCGGGTGTACCCAGGCTATTTTATCATCCCTTTTAAAATTGGACCCGATAATGCCGGTATTCTTGATCATTTCAATATAATTGAGCAAATTATAATAGAAAGATACGGGGCGGATATAGGTTTTATGTACAGCATCTAACTCATTTAAGATGAATTCAGCGTGATGGGATCCCAGAATGGTTCCTGTTCCCAGATCCAGGTGTGCTCCCCAACTGCTTAAAAATACAATTTGTTCAACACCAGAATTTTGAATGGCCTTTCTATAATTTTCTGCGATTCTTTTATAGTACCCCAAACTATTGAACTCCTTAAAATTTGGCGGAATCATCAAATACACAGCATCAGCACCCTGAAAGGTTGCGTTCAAAAATAAGACATCATCAATACTACCAATCGCTGCAGTAGCTCCTGTTTTTTCAATGTCCTCTCTTCTGTCCGTACTGCTGCTTATTACAACAACCTGGTGCGTATTTGCTGTCAGAATTTTTGTGAGCGGTTTACTTATATTTCCCAGAGAACCCGTTACTACAATTTTCATCTTTCTGTTTTTAAATTATAGAACAAAGTTAGGGTTGGAAGAAGAGAATGAGGTAGCCTAATCTACGTTTGATGTAGTCACTTCTATGTTTAGGCTGTTGGTGTTGTGCAGATTACTGCTAACCCCAGGCTAAAATCAATAGGCTTGATTGTTAATTTGTTTAAAATTATCTGATCTTAACGTGCTTTGTAAGCAGTTCGGTAAACCTATGGATTTTTAGCACCTGTGGTGAGCAATTTATTCTTCCAATTTTTTAAATAAGAATTCAGCTACTAGTTATGGAGAAGCTGGATTTCGACCAGTGATCAATAAGCTATCTTCTTGAGCATATTGGCCTCAGTCATCTCCTTTTGAAAATATACCACATTTTTCTTTTTGCATATCTTTTACTGGTAAAAGCTACAACATTAGTTAACTGTACAGCTTCCTACTCAGTATTTGAAAATCCAGTAACCTTTTTGCCATTTACAAGAGGTGTACCATCTCCATTTTTAATATGTTTGAAAAAACTGTGTCAGCGATAGATTTATATTACAGATTCTCTATCTTTTGATAGCTTATAATATCCTTGCTCTGTCAGTTTGTTTGCAACTTCTGTTCTACCCTTTGCACCATTCTCAATTATATAGTCCAATTCTCTTTTTGTTAAAATAGCTACATTTACTAAGGATATTTCCTCAATACTTAGCTTGATTTTATCTAAAACTTCATTCGTCTTTAATCCTAATAGAACACCAGTTTCTCCATTTACACCTAAAAACTTACTCGGCAAGTCAATTCCGTTAATAGTTGACGAAATATAACCGTAATCATTCAACATATAAGAAATATTTGGATTGGAAGCAGCCATACTACTTACTTGTCTAAGAATATTAAATTCCCACGAATCAATAATTTCTTGAATATTATTGTACTTGTTTTCAGAGATGGCATAAAGTTCTATGCCAATACCATTGTAGGATTGGTTTTCAGTGTTTGCATCATAATCATCATATGGATCACTTAAACCATCTGAAGAGATAATTATTTTATCGTGTAATTGTACTCCAATATGAGCTTGTCTCAAACAGGGCCATCTTGGTCCTCCCATGAATGATGGATTTATCATATTTCCTATAACATCAGGAAATAATTTTCCAATACTCTTCCAATAATCTTCTCGCTTTTCACAAGATATTTTAAAATGCTCTTCGTAATTCATTTAATGTTTTCTTTGAGGGTTATAGTTAACGGACAATGTATGCATAGTTATTGTTTTTCTTGTAATATAGTTGCGATTTCCCACCCCGTAATTCAATCCTACGGATGGACGGACTTCCTACAAAGCTCTACCACTGCTTTATCCAAGTCCCAGCTATGAATCATAAAGGTTTTATATTTTGGTAATTAGGTAGTTTATAAAAGCAGAGCAAGCAACTAACATAAACTTCGCTTCCTCAAGCTTGACTTCATCATCGCCATCTAGTAGTGCATGTCTTATCCCTCCTACGTCTGAAGTGTATCCGTAGAGGGTACTGAATGCAGACTTTAAGCTTTTTGGTATCTTATGTCTCTTTTCAATCTCTTTAAGAGCTTGTCCTAATGTCGTAGAATTGTCGGCAACAATTATTTTTGAAATTGATTCAACTGCCGAAATGGATTCCTTTATTGAATTTCTATAATCAGGAGACTTTTTGTCTGCAAGCAATCTAAGTGCGGTAGATAAATGTGTTTTGACAGGCTTAAACTTGTCGGACTGATTTAATGCTTCTTCAATTTCAATAATTTCCTCCTTTGAATTAACCTCCACAATGATCCCATCGACAAATCTATAGGCGGAGAATTCCCGCTTCAGGAAGTCATTACATACTTCATGAAGCTGTTTACCTTCATCTTCAAAGCAAAATTCAACTAGATTTAGCTTTTCATACCATTCTGTTTTATAAAAATACTCAGCTGCAGTGGTTGTTAGCAGATGCAAAGTTTTCACACCTTCTTCTTCGCATTTAGTAAGTAATTCGTGAAGCAATTCAGCTCCAATTCCCTTATTTTTAAATGAATCATCCACTGCAAATGAGCGTAAAAGTGCCTCTGAACCATACTTTTCAATGCCTATACAGGCAATCAGTTTCTCACCTGACTTTCTGGTGATAAATAGCACCTGCGAGCTAAGCAGGTCTTCATAAGGAAGCTTATTTTCTTTCAACAAGTTAGAAATCAAATGCTAAGTCATTTTGCTTGATAGGCCTTGTTTCCATGGGCTTTGAGGATAGATAATTATCAGGTGAAGTTACTCATTTTGTAAGAATTTTTGCTGTGTTAATGATGTGAATCTAATATAGGTTAGAAAGTTTGACATTAAGAGCGATGTCCTACAATGTTTTGAATAAACACTTGTTTTAATGGCGTTTATTGGTGTTATAGGATTTATACATTTGGAAAAATGCTCTATATTAGAAGTTCGGGATTGCAAATCCTGGATATCTAGGGCTATTAAATGTATAGAAAAAATCACCCTCCATACTCTTCAACGATATAATCTGTTATACTATCCACAATACTTCTTTTGTTAGGCACCACTGAGACAATACAATAAGGCTGTTTCTATTTGGTCTCTTGAAGAAAGGTTCTCCACTTTTAAAACCTGGCACCAGCTCAGCCTCAACCTCAAGCCCCCTATCCTCAGCTAATTCTTCAATGGCTAGATAAGTATCACTAACCATATACAATACAAAGTCTAACGTTTCTCTTTCCTCTGGAGGGTTTCGTATATATACCTTCGTTTTTCCAGAAAGTACCTTCTACTTACTGAAACTTTCTTCAACCTCCGTTCCAATCGATTCGTAAATTTTGATAATTCTCTCGCTTTTATCATTAGAATTCTTCACATACCCCATTATTATTTTCTTACAATTCTCGATAAATTCTTTTATATCTAGTTTACTAATCCCTTTACTTTCAATAAGTTGTGTCAAAATAGCTTTTACCTGTCCTCGATCATCTTTGGGATCTGGAACCTGTTCTTCCAAATTAGAAGCTAAGCGGTTTAAATATGAAGCAACCAAATAATCCCATCCATAGTGCCCGCGATCATCATTTTGAGTGGAAGTTGGTTCTAAATCTTTAGAAGCAAATAAAGATTCACTTGAAAAATCTACGCTAGTTTGAAAAGCAGGTGCTTCCGCCAGACCGTCAAAAGCACTTTCAATTTCCTCATCATCCTCAAGTGGATCCAATTCACGCTCGGTAACACCACTTTTATAAGTTATATTGATAACTCCTGAAGCTTTGGAAAAATCCGTAATGAAGAATATACTTTTACCTTGAATCCAAGCTATTTCAGGCCGTCCGATTAAGCGTTGAAATATACCTTTTGCCTCAGCACTATTTTCCAAACGCCCGGGGATTTCAATATCTAAATCTAACGGATCGCGGGTCCCTCCATACATTTTTGCGGCCAAGCTTCCTCCAATTCTAGCTTGAATTCCTCTGTCTCGAAACATATTGACAATGGACATCCCAAAAGTTGCAAGCTCTGCTGTGCTTGGGGTTACTTTTGAAAGAGAATCTTCCCATTCCCCCCATCGATTTAATTGAGTGACATTAAAAGCAATAGAATCTAAATAATCAGCTTTTTTTTGTATCGTTTGATGTAACAGCACAGTATGGTTCTCCATTTCTTGTACCCCTCTTTGCGCAACAGCCTCAGGACGGTTGTCTACAAACATAAAAGTCTTCCCACCCATCACATCCGCTTCCTTCTCCAAACCTTTATCATCATTCACATTCACTCCTCCCTTCATCTGCATGGTTGGCTTTACCCTGCCTTGTTTTTGCTGGACCACATGCCAGGCTTCATGAGGCAAATGTTTTTCTTGCCCCGATCCAAGATGAATATCTGTACCTTGTGCATAAGCATGGGCCTGAAGCTGTGCGGGTTTATCTGAGTTTCTATGGACTTTCACATCATCCATCAAATAACCAGAGAGATTTTCTATTCCGGATTTGAGATCATCGGGTAAACCTGTGTTGTTTGAGTTTGACTTTTCGGTGATGCTTTCAGTAATTTTACTTGTTTTCTGGGTTATCTGATGTTGAGGGTTATTAGGCGGACTTTCAGCTAGATCTAAATCAGGCTTTTCTTTATTGCCTGAAATGCTCCTACCCATTTTTTGTGTAATTTGATGATGCCCTCTTTTTATCTCTGAAGCATTATTTCCAGAATCACCCTCTGCAAAAGTATTGCTGGCAGATAGTGCTTCTAATTGTACGGGTACTGAATCCTTATTTTCAGTAGTAGGAGAATGAAATCGTGTTAAATCTCTTTTCATCTCTCTTCCCATTTGCCTGGGCTGAATACCGTGACTTCTGTTGTTGTTTTGAGCTTGTTGTGAACGCTGGTGCAGGTTTTGATCCTTTGGAGTCGTGGATTTTGGTTGAGAAGGCATCTTTTACGGGTTCTATTTTCTTTGAAACAGACTGATAATTAGCTTGTTAAATATAAAAAGTTAATTATACTATTCCTACAAATGATTAGAAAAAAAATAGAAAAATGCTCTTAACTTATTAAGACTATAACAAATGATTAGAAAAATGGAAGACAGTTAAAAACACCAAACATCAACTGTAATTTAAAAGCATTCATAAACCGCTTTCCCTCATCATATATGTATAATTCATGAAAGCAATGAAAACACCGGATAACAACACATTTCAAATACCAGCCTTCATCTATGTCAATGGCTGGCACTTGAAAAATGCTGAAATATTCTTTTAAAGAATACTATATAAAATCTCTATTTTATCAGGTTCTTAAATGCTGATCCAAAAATCAAATAGCTGGTATTCCCGCCAATAGTGCCTTCGTTTTGTCCCCATAAAAATGGCCAGTCATCATAGTTTTCAAAGTGATCTGGCTTTCTGAACAACAGACCGGGAGCAACATTCCCGGGGATAAAAGAAAAATCAGCCCTGTTATTACCATAAAAAACTTCTTTAGGACGAGCTGCGCCTACTGTAGCCACCAATGAATAATTATGGTATGGATGATTGCCATATAACCAATCCGTGGTTTTAAAAGCATGGCGCGCCTCTATAATATCCGGAAAATGCTTGTTAGCGAAACAGATAGTAGTACCAAAATTCACAATCATTCCACTGCCTGCCCAGTTACCAAGACCGATTGGTACTCCGTAAGGATTATCTTGTTCAAGCTCGCTGATATAATCTTTGTACTTTACTACATAAGGTTTGAGCTTTTCTTTGTAGGAAGGATTCATGTGTGGAATGGCATGTAGTGCTGTTAACAATATAAAATTCACATTTTGCTCCAGAGCCGGCCACAGAAGCTCCTGATACTTATCTGCATACTGCTGCTCGCCTGTTGAGATATACAGTTGCAGATTAGTAGATATGTCTCCTAATGCTCCCCACCGCATGTCAAAACTATCCTGTGGCTGAGTGGCTAATAATTCGGTCGCTTCTTTGAGCAGCCGCTTCGACTGAAACAAGGCTCTCTCAGAAAGATCATCATTATAGCCCTTTAATGCCCGGCTTGCTGCTGCAAACATGGTCGCAGCTCTTAAATCCCGGGCAGCACTGCGGCTTGTAAATGCCCACATATCATCCTTTACTCCACTTGACTTGCCATCAGGAGCTACCTCATAAGGGCCGAGTTCCGCATTGTAAGGAAGCCCGTCTGTCAGAGAGGCTGCATCACCTAAGTGGTGATAATTATCAAGTACTGAATTGGTAAGTGTTAAGCCCATATGACCAATTATTTCCGCCTGAGCTACCAATTGCAAGGTTCCATGTTCAATAAACTGTAACACATCTGGCGTGCCATCCGGACGATGAAGATCAACATAGCGCTGCTCCTGGTCTATAAAAGTCTGATCCCTCATAGGCTTGAAATATTCCCAGGTCTGAACAAAATTCTGTACCACACCAATGTTAGATCCTGTTTCTATATCAAAATCTCCGGCATCAAAAAAGCCACCTACGTTTAAACCCGGGATCAACTCCAGCGCTTTATACTTTGTGTCGGTGGTGGGGCCTTGTGAATGGATGTCGAAATGATCGGTATTAGGTGGTGCCTGCAGGTAGCCATCTTTAAAGGGCTCTCCGTGCCATGTCCTGTAGGCTTCGTTTACGTACATGTGATTCATGTGTATAGGAATCCATATATCGCTGGTGGCATCGGTTATGTTGTCATACACATCCTCATTGATTATAAAATTATTGGTTTTAAAATCGCCATACTGAATATAATAAATGCCAGGCGTTTTAACGGAGGAAAAATCGAATTTCACATAATGATATTTAAAATAATCGCCCCACGATTCAATTTTACCATTGAATACTTCAGTAGCTGTACCGTCATTCCCAATTTTATAGATCGATGCATTTGAAAGTGGCTTATCTTGTTTATCAAGTTCAATCACAGAGACTTTAGGTTGAGAAGGGAGATAGCCTACCTGAGAGAAACCTATATTTGGCTCTCTTTTCCAGTCTTTGATGGCATTTGGTTCAATAGTCCAGGTAAGTACTTTACCTGTTTTCCCTGCAGGAAGCAAGCTCCGTACAACAAACCAGCCATTTTGAGCCAGGATTCTGCCGTCAAAAAGCATTAGATCTGCATCTTGAGAAGTGATTTTGACCATCTGCTCAGGTTCATCAGGCGCAAGAAGCAATGTACGGCCGGTTTCCAGCGGAAGCGGTTCTATGAATTTGCCCGTACCCCTGTCGTCAGAAGTGACATATCCTTTAAATTGCTTAAGCTTTTCACTGTTAGGCTTAGTAACAGTATTGCCCACCACATAGCGTGGAAATCGATTTATTCGGTCATCCATCAAATAGGTTTTGGCCCAATATTTAGAAGGTAGAAATTCGAGGTTAAATCCTGCATTTCCTTCAAGTTCTTTAGGAACAGGTTTGTCAAGGTAAACAGAAACCTCAACGGCTTTACCTTTCGCTTTTACAACTACCCGAGATTCAAAATCATAGTCTTTATATCGCAAGGTAGATTCAATAGAGTTGGCTTTCCTGTCAACCTTTCTTGAGATAATATTAGGCACAAGGTCCCACTGTTCTGGTGTGCTGGAGAGTCGCACTGCACCGCCTTGTGCCGTTCTCACTCCATGGTGAATTAATTCTATACCAGCATTTTTCTCATCATTAAAACCACCTGTAAAAAGATTATTGTAAACCAATACATTTACTCCCTGCCTCTCGAAATATTCAAGCTCATTAAGTTTCAAGTCTTGCCCACAAGCATATTGGAGTGTGGTTAATAGAAGCACAAATAGGGATAGTAATTTTATAATTTTCATATTGGTTAAAAATTTGGTAATTGGGTATGTAAGGATCAAATTATTCTGACGACAAACCATCAAGCGATTAAAATTTGTAAAAATGAAGTAGAAAACAAAACTATTTTACATTTTTCGCAATCGATTGCGTAATTTAAGTAAAGTATTTTTAAAGAGGTTGTAACAAGAAACATTTTTTATTCTTTCAGGGGGAGGTTGAAAAGCTTAAAGAAATTTAATACCAAACATCAACTGAAGTACAAAACCATTCATAAATCCTTTCTCTTCATCGTATAGCTATAATTCAAGAAACAATGAAAATACAGGTCATTGCATTAAAGGATATTGACTATAATTTTCAAGTAGCTAAAGCCTTACAAGTATATTTTAAAGATAAAAAAGCCAACGTAAATGTATCCTTCTAATAACATGATAGTACATACTTCAACTTTCTCTGCCGGGTTAACTATCCTAATAACTTTATGTATTAAGATAAAGCAATGTGTGACATAGAGGTTTCCTATCCAAATTTAAGGGCATGATGATTTCAAAAATCTGTCAGAATTCTCTGCGTTATTTTATAAGTTTGAATTAAATTCTTCAATCCTCATGAAAATACTCCACACAGCCGACTGGCACATAGGTAAAAAACTGCATAAACATGAGCTTGCTCCTGATTTCGACCTGTTTATTGACTGGCTCTGCCAAACAATTAGCGCCAGGGAAGTGGAACTGCTGTTAATCTCCGGAGATGTTTTTGACCTGGCCAATCCTTCATCTGAAGCAAGAAAACAATATTACCGTGCCCTGATGAAACTGCGTAAGCTTGATTGCAAAATTATTCTTACGGGAGGCAATCACGATTCTCCGGCCATGCTGAATGCACCAAGGGAAATATTAAAAGAATTGGATATGCATGTAGTGGGTGGCCTGCCTGAAGATTTAGCCGATACACTCATTCCTATTCAAAATGAATCGGGGCAAAATGAAATGGTAATTGCTGCCATTCCCTTTCTCCGTGATGCGGACTTGCGCAGTGCCGCTGAAGGAGAAACCTATGCTGAGCGTGTGGAAGCCGTTCAAAAAGGAATTGAAAACACTTTTCATCAAGTAGCTGATCTTTGCAAAACGCATTACCCCAATGTGCCCGCCCTTGCCATGGGACATCTTTTTGCTGCCGGCATGTCCACCTCTGAAAGTGAGCGGGACATACAAATCGGTAACCTGGCAGCTTTTGAAGCCACTCATTTTGGAGATTATTTTCGCTACATCGCTTTAGGGCATATTCATAAACCACAGCAAGTAAAAGCATTAGTTCCCACCTTTTACAGTGGCTCCCCTATCCCTCTTTCTTTCAGTGAGTATGCCGATAAAAAAAGGGTTCTGATTTTAGATACTGAAAAAGGTTATGAACCGGAAAGCATTGCTATTCCTTCCTTCCGACAACTGTTAAAAATTTCGGGCAACCTTGAAGCACTTCAATTTAAACTAAGTGAGCTGGAAAA
Organism: Marivirga lumbricoides; assembly: GCF_014636295.1. Taxonomy (GTDB): domain Bacteria; phylum Bacteroidota; class Bacteroidia; order Cytophagales; family Cyclobacteriaceae; genus Marivirga; species Marivirga lumbricoides. The sequence goes on from NZ_BMEC01000002.1 coordinate 265,754, forward strand.
CTCAAGGGCGCTTGATACGCTGATAGAGCTGATCCTGAAGGAAGAAAGTTATGATGCCAATAAAATCCTGGGATTCGATCAGCTTGTGACAGAATTCCAGAAACCGGGATTCGAAATAGTAAAGCATCGCACTGATTTTACTCATAAAATTCAGGGAGCATCTGCGCTTTACAATCAACATACACAGTTGCAGGATTTAAAGCCAAAAGAGGTATTTGAGGAATTAATTAGCCGACATGAATATGATACTGAAACTCAAAAAGAGATTTTAGCTGCATTTGATGAACTGTTGGAAGAAGTACAATCGGATGATAAAACTGCTGCGGACGCATGAAAATTCTTAAAATAGCTTTTCAGAATATCAACTCACTTAGGGGTAGCCATGAAATCGACTTTACAAAAGCTCCTTTCACTTCAGGCTCGCTATTTGCCATTACCGGCCCCACCGGAAGTGGAAAAAGCACTATTCTAGATGTTATCTCTCTTGCCCTTTTTAACCATGTACCCAGACTTGGAAAAATTAGTAAGAAGGAAATTTTGGAGAAAGGTGCTTTACTTACCAGAAACCAGCGAGAAGCCTACGCAGCTGTGACTTACGCTTGTGCAGAGGGCAACTATACCTCAAAATGGAGCATCGCCATCAACAGGAATAACAACCTGAATGATTATGAAATGGAAATCTACCATTTTGAATCGGGAGAACTGATTGACTGCAAAAAATCGGAAGTGCCTGCAAAAAATGAAGAACTGATTGGCTTAAATTATAACCAGTTTATTAAATCTGTAGTGTTGGCGCAGGGTGAATTCGCACAGTTTTTAAGGGCTAAAAAGGATGAAAGAGGTGAATTACTAGAGAAAATTACAGGAACCGGCATTTATAGAAACCTCGGAATTAGAGCGTACGATAAGTTCAGGGAAGTAAACAAGGAAATTAAAACAAGAAAAGACAATATCCTGTTTTTACAGGAAAACCTACTGGCACCTGATCTCAAAGAGGAGAAGAAAAATGAGTTGGCGGAAAAAGAAAGGGCATACCAACCTAAGGAGGCTGAAATAAAGGCGCTGGAAAAAAAGATTGAACAAAAAAGCCTGATTGAAAAGCAAAAGCTAGAGCTTAAGGATCAGGAGAATAAAAAGGCTGCCCAAGTAAAGCAATTAGATGAGTTTAAAGAAAAATATGGCCAAGCAATTGCTACGCATGAGCGTGTTCAAAAACATGCAGATGATCTTCGTGAATGGGGCAGACAATCAAACCTCCTAAAAGAATTGCATGCTGACATTGAGAAGCTGAATGATTATAAGGCTAACAATGCAAAGCAACAATCTGTAACTCTTCAAGAAGCAGCCAATTTCACCCATCAGAACTTACAACCAGAAAATGTAGAGGCTACTCTTCAGGAATTCAGTAAAAAAATTAATGCATTGCTTCAGAAAAGAGCTGAAAAGGTAAAAGACTACTCAACGCTTAAAGCGCAACTGCAAAGAGAATTGCAGCATTTTAATTTTGAAGCAAAAGATAAAAGTTCGGAACCTGACCTTAACCAACTGAACAAACTGAAGGATTCCCTGGAAAGACAACTTGATGATTATAGGCAAAGCCTTCAAGGAATTGATGTAAGCAAACTTTCCACAGAAAAAAGCAGGTTAAATAACAGTTTAGAAAGCATTTTCAAAGCCCGGCAGCTGGCAGAAAACATTACCAGAACTGAGAATGAGCTCGCTAAGCTTAAACAGGAAGAGGAACAAATAAATAAGCAAAACCAACCTCTTCCCCAACATATTAATTCTTTAAAAGAGAAAGAGGAAACACTAAATGAAAGACTGCAAAAACAACAACTTGAAAAGGAAAACAAGGAATTACGTGCCAGCCTGGAAGAGCACCGCGCTAAGCTAACCGATGGCGAACCCTGCCCTCTTTGTGGTGCTGTACACCATCCTTTTGCTACTGGCAAGCCGGCAGAGACTTCTGAAATTGTAAATGCTATAAAGAAAACCACCATAGATCTGGAAGCTATCCGAAAGCAGCTTTCTGAAGCGGAAAACAAATTAAAATTCAATACTCAACAGCTACAGAAAACACTGGTCAACAAGCAAAAAGCAGAAGAGGAACTGCAACAACAAAGTGATCTTTTTTCCAGTCAGTTTGCAGATTTTGAAAAGCAACGAGTGTCCGGTTCATGGGATGAAAGTAGCCAAAATATTAAAAAGCAGCTTCAACAAATGGAAGCGTATGAACTTCTTGTTTCCCAAATTTCCGCCCTTGAAAATGCTATTCCATTACAAAAGAATTTAGAGCAGGTGGTACACGAAGGTAAAGAACTAAAAGCTGAAATTGCAGAGTTGTACTCTGGTGATGACATATTTAAGGACACCAACCAAATTTTGCAACAGTGGACTAAGCTTTCGCAGGAAGCTAAGTCTTTAAATCAACAACTGAATGACATCCAAGCCAAAGAAGCGCAGATAACTACCAGTTTTTCTCAATTGGAAACCTCCTTAAAACCGGCTATTGAAACAGCCGGGTTTTCCTCAATTGTTGAAGCAAGAGGCGCTTTGCTGCCAGACGCAGAATATATTCAGTTGAGAGAGCGCAGAGAAAGTATCCAAAAAATGATTGCTCAACATGAAAACACCATTTCTGTACTGAATGAAAAGTTGGGAGCACTTCTGGCAGAAGATGTTCCCGAAAATACTGAGCAATTGAAAGAGCTCCTGCAGGAGAAAAAAACAGCTTCGGCTGAGTTACTTAAAGCTTGTGAAGACCTGAGACGAATGCTAAAAAACGATGCTGACAACCTCCAAAAAATTGAAAGCATTAAAACCGAGATTGCTGAGCAGGGAAAAAAGACAAAGCGGTGGAGACTTTTGAATGAGCTTATTGGTGATGCTACGGGTAAAAAGTTTAATGATTTCGCTCAGGATCTCAGCCTCTCGCAATTACTGGTGCTGGCCAATAAACGACTTGGGGATTTAAGCGACAGATACCGTATCGATAAGCCTACCGAGTCAGAGGATGATGGATTGGTAGCAATTGATGAGCATATGGGTGGACAGCGCAGGTCTGTTAAAACACTTTCAGGAGGAGAAACTTTTCTGCTAAGCCTTTCACTGGCATTGGCTTTATCAGATATGGCCTCCCGCAATGTAGAAATCAATAGCTTATTTATTGATGAGGGTTTTGGCACATTAGATCCTGAAACGCTGGACCAGACCCTGGATACGTTGGAAAAACTTCAGGCAGAATCTTCCAAAACCATTGGCATTATTAGCCATGTGGATTCATTGAAAGAGCGCATAGCTACCCAAATTCAGCTAAAAAGACATGGGCAGGGCTACAGCACACTGGAGATAAAGTAAAGGTTTGCTACAATCATGTTTAGGGATCGATGCTTCGTGAGACACGAAGCATGGCTTTTGACACGAATCATGGCATAGATCGTTAATGAGATACAAAGTACGTAATCCCTCCCCCTTTCCAATAAAGGGGGAAACTCCTCTCTCACGAAACACTTTTGAAATGGTCTCACTTACAGATTTCTTTCCATTCACTTTTATAGGTGGGGTCAATGTTTTTAGCTTGTTCAAGGTAAATACAGGCACTCTGTTCATCGCCTAAGGCATTTAGACACTGAAACATATAATAATGTAGCTCTGCATTGCCATAATTACCTTTACTTAAGGCCATTCGAAATTGCTCATAGGCTAAATCATATTTTTCTTCAGCGAAATATTTCTTTCCCTTTGCTGCACTGGAAATATCATTTTGATATAAGGTCTTGTAAGCAATGTGATGACTGTTCACGAGATCATAATAAAGACCTGGTGATTCTGGATGGAAAGAAATAGCTATTGTTATACACTCAATTTCCTCACTATTTCGCTTTTTCTTTATCTTGGTATTTTCAAATGATGTTTCTAACAATAGTTTTACTGCCTTCGCATCTTTTTCTGGTGTTAAATGATGTAAAATATTAATACTTTCCTCCTCAACCATTCCTTCTGGTCCAATTCTAAAAGCTATAAAGACAGATTGTTTATATGTTTCGTTAAAATATTGTCCGGATACTTCAGGATAACATTTTGCGATTAGTGAATCCGTATTCCCCTGTGCCTTAACCTCAAGAAATGTTGTTAAAAATAATATTGTTAAAAAATACTTCATATAGTTAAAAAAAGGGAAACATGCCATGCATATTTCCCTTCAACCGATAAAAATTAAACCTTTACTTTAAATATCTCTCTAAATAGTTATTATAGCTATTCATCAATAGCAGGTAGCTTGGGTAATTGTAAGCTACTCCGTGTGCTCCCGGAGGAAATATTTTCAGCTCATGGTCTTTACCATTATCAACTAACGCTTTCACTAATTGAAATGTATTCTGTACATGCACGTTTTCATCCATTGTACTATGTGCAATCAGCATGTGACCGGTCAGATTTTTCGCATAAGTGGTAGGTGCTGAGTTGAGGTACCCTTCAGTATTATCTTCTTCCAAGCCCATATATCTTTCAGCATAAATGCTGTCATATAACCTCCAGTCGGTAACAGGAGCACCCACAAGTGCTACTTTAAATACATCTGGATGGTTTAATATAGTAAAGCTGGAAATGTAGCCTCCATAGCTATGTCCTCTGATAGCCATATTATCACCATCCACATAGCCTAAACCAGCCATATGTTTAGCACCATCTACAAAATCCTGAGCTTCTGCATGTCCTAAATTTTTATAGACAACTTTCTCAAACTCACGGCCGTAACCGCCACCGCCTCTGTTGTTCATTTGTACTACTACATAGCCATTATGCAATAGATACTGATGCCAGGCATTTACACTCCACTGATTGTAAACCGACTGAGCTCCCGGTCCTCCGTACACATCAAGCACCATAGGATATTTCTTACCTGACTCAAACCCTGCCGGTTTATAAATAGCCAAATCTATTTTATCACCACTGGAATTAGTGAACTGTGACAATTCAGGAGTAACAAAAGTGCTTCCTTCCAATGCTTGTTTCACTTCTTTATTATCAGCAAGTGTTTCAATTAGTTTACCATTGGCACTGTGCAGCTCCACTTTTGGAGGAGTATTTACATTAGAAAAACGATCAATATAATAAGTTGCCTCAGGAGCCATATCAACAGAGTGCTTACCGGGTAACTCTGTTAATTTCTTCTTACCCTTACCATTGAAGTTGATGGAATATAACTGCCTTTGCAAAGGTGAACCTTCCGTAGATGTATAGTAAATTTTTTTCTTTTTACTATCCACCGAATGTACAAAAACCACTTCCCAGTTACCTTCTGTTACCTGGTTAATCAACTTACCGTTATAATCATATCTGTACAAGTGTGCGTAACCTTCTTTATCTGTAATCCAGAAAAACTCTTTCGCATCTTTCGGGAAGAACATATAATGCATGATTCCGGCAAAGAAATCGAATACGTCTATCCAGGCATCAGAAGTTTCTTCAAAAATCATTTTCGCAGATCCGCTGTTGGCATCTGCCATATATAATCGCATTTCAGTCTGCGCCCTGTTCATCTGCATTACTGCCAGCTTAGCTGTTTCAGCTGTCCAGTAAATTCTTGGAATGTATCCATCATTTAAAGGCACATCCATCCATTTTTTAGATTTCTGTGCTACATTGATCACTCCAATTTTAACAGAAGGATTAGTATCACCTACTTGAGGATAAGGCAATTCTACCCATTCCTTATGCGTTCCCTGATAGTCTGTCATTTGAAAAACAGGTACTTCCCGCTCATCTGATTGCCAAAAAGCGATGTACTTACTATCGTGCGACCACTCCCATGCCTGCGCTAAACCAAATTCTTCTTCATAAGCCCATCCGAATCGGCCATTGTAGAAACCATCTTCTGCATCATCAGTAAGCTGCGTTTCTTTTTTACCCGCCAAATCAAAAACAAAAAGATTTCCGCCTCTTTCATAACCCACTTTTTTACCATCCGGGGAGAGTTCAGCTGTTTGTGCATCTTTGGCTACAAGGCTCAAAGTTTTATCCGCAACAGAATAATAGTAATAATCTGAGATGCCAGACCTGCGCCAAACAGGACGAAAATTAGTCTGGAAAAGCAAATATTGAGAATCGTCAGACCATTGAAAAGACATATATTCAAAAGCCTGATCAGAATCAGGAATGGTTAAACCTTCGGTGCTAAAAATTAACTTTTCTTCACCATTTTTAGGGTTAAAGCTTTTGATTAGCTGTGCTCCAGACTCATTTCTTTCAGTGAAAGAATAAGCTTGTCCATCGTTGATCCAGTTTACATTATCAGGACCACTTTCTCCATAAAAAGGTCTTACCTGACCTAGCGATTCTGCAAAAGTAGCAAACTTCTCCTGCGCAAAACCTACAGAAGACACCAATAAAAGCAGAAAAACCATCCGCCATTTACTTATATTTAACATAGTTTATATAATTTAATTTGATTCAATTATTAAAGTGAAAGTTAATAAAATATCAAAGATATACTGAGATGATACTTTACAAACGGTGCATTATTTACATCATTATGTAATCAAATAAAACAACAACCATTTATTAGAAAATACTAAACTGAGCCAGCTGATCAATAAAATGCGGGATAATTTTAGGCCATAAGATAATAGTAAAAACAACACCGAAAGCTGCGCCAAACAAGTGCGCATCATGGTTAATATTATCTACTTTTCTCTTTCCCTGATAATAGGAATAAATAATATAGATGGCCCCAAAGATAAAACCCGGCAAACAAAGTAGCCCGTAAAGGCAAAGCTCATTTAAAGGATTGAAGAGAATGCTACTAAAAACCACCGCAGAAACCGCTCCTGAAGCACCCAAAGCATTGTACTGAGGCTGGTCTTTGTATTTTATTACCGAAGGAATATCTGAAACTACTATTGCAACTACATACATTACAACATAAAGCAAAGTACCATATTCCGAGAGCATGTTGAAATATGCTTCCACAGTACCTCCAAAGAAGTAAAGGGTAAGCATATTGAAAATCAAATGAACATAATCAGCGTGTAAAAAGCCGGAGGTCACCATTCTGTAATATTGTTTTCTGTGCACTATCTGGTAAGGGTTCATCAGAAAAGCATACTGCCTTGAGCGATCGCTAAAGCCAGCAATAGAAACTATTGAAGTAATGATGATAATGATAATGGTAGTACTCATTTTATTGCTCCCGCTTGATTAAGTATTGGAAAAAATCTGATAATAATTCTTTTTGAGAGGCATCTCCCTTAATTGCATTTAAGTTTTCAAACCCCTTCTGAAAATACTGATTCATTTTAGCTTCCGCTAATTCTTTAATTTTTAAATGGCTGTAGATTTCTTTCACTGCTGCAACTTTTTCAGCCTTGTCGAAATCCTCCAAAGCCAACCAGTGTTCCAATTGCTTTTTATCTTCAGCTTTTGCCAACTCCTTTGCTTTAATCAGCAAATAGGTCTTTTTATTGGAAATTATATCTCCTCCTACCTGCTTACCAAATTTATCCTGGTCAGCATATACGTCCAACAGATCATCCATCAACTGAAAGCCTATACCAATATTAATGCCCATTTCGTAGAGTTTCTGTTGATCTTCCGCTGTTGTATCAGCCAAAATACCGCCCAATTCGAGGCTAAATGCTAAAAGAACTGCAGTTTTTTGCCTGATCATACTGATATACTCCTCCTCGCCTACTGTTTCTCTCTGTTCAAAATTCATGTCATGCTGCTGGCCTTCACATACTTCCTCAGCACATCGGTTAAATTTCTTAAGAATAAGAGGCAGTTTCTCAGCCGGACAAAAGTCAATTAGCTGATCATAGGCTCTCACCAACATTACATCTCCGGAAAGGATGGCTACAGGAGCATTCCATTTTTCATGAACCGTGGCTTTCCCCCTTCTTAAAGGTGCTTCATCCATAATATCATCATGCATTAAGGTGAAGTTATGGAAAATTTCAACTGCCAAAGCTGCATCCATTACTTCATCACTTGATGAATTATACAATTGATAAGCTAAAACAGTAAGTAAAGGCCTCATACGCTTTCCGCCTAAATCCATAATATAAGCGATCGGATCATACAATTCCTTTGGATTGTCCCCGTAATTTAGCTGACCAATCTGCTGATTAATCCTTTCTATTATCTGCTGAATACTCTTGTTCATGTAATTTCTACTCTTCTCCAGACAGGAAACTAATATTTCTCCAACTGGTTTTTTAATAATTCAATTCATAAAGATAGGTGCTTTTGGGTCAGAGAGAAAAATCAGAAAGCTTATTTCCTCTAAACATCTCCATTCTCGGAAATAAAAATTGACAAATAGCACTTTTTCTAAAAATAAATTAAATAATGAGTTTTTGCTCTAAGTCAGATGATCCTTTAAGCGGTAAACGATTGCAGATTTAAAATAAATAGATTAATATTTTATCAGCAAAATTATATTTTACAACAACCCTCAAAATAAGCCTTTCTAAGCTCCGGAACCCACAAAAAACATGAAACATCACTTGCAAGGCATCGTTGCTGTAAGTAGTTTTGTACAATAATTCCTAAATGAGAATTATTATTGAATAGGAATAAATATAAGTGGGATCATTAACTGACATACAGGAAAAATTAACGCAGGCTGGCTTAAAAATTACCCATCAGCGTCTGGTAATTTATGAGGCGCTGATTAAAAGTATGAGCCATCCCACAGCGGAATATATTTACGAAAAAATAAAAAAGAAGAATCCTTCCATGTCATTAGGCACAGTGCATAAAACGCTGGACAAATTCGTGGAAGTTGATTTGGCAAAAAAAGTATTGTCTGTTGATCATTTGAAAAGGTTTGATGCCAATTTAGCTCATCACAATCATATATATCTTGAAAATTCAAAAGAGATTATTGATTACCATGATGAGGAATTGCAGGATTTAATTCTTGAGTATTTAAAGAAGAAAGACCTGAAAAACATTAAAATAAAAGATGTTCAATTACAAATAAACGCAGATAAAATAGATCAGAAACTATCTGTTTCAATTAAGTAAATTTTAAACTATAAAATAAAAACAAAATGTCTTTAGTAGGAAAAAAAGCCCCAATTTTTAACACAGCTGCTGTAATTAATGGAGAGGAAATAGTAGAAAACTTCTCTTTAGAGCAGTACATTGGATCAAAAGAAGTTATTTTCTTCTTCTATCCAAAAGATTTTACTTTTGTTTGCCCTACTGAAATTATTGCATTTCAGGAAAAATTGGCAGAGTTTGAGAAAAGAGGAGTAGCAGTAATTGGTGCTTCATGCGATACAGAAGAAACGCATTTAGCCTGGTTAAACACTCCACAGGAGAATGGTGGTATTGAAGGTGTAATTTATCCTTTAGTTGCTGATTCCTCAAAAACTGTAGCTAACAACTTTGGTGTTTTAGCTGGTGACTGGAATTACAATGAAGAAGGCGACTTAATTTTTGAAGGTCAGCCGGTAGCTTACAGAGGTACATTCTTTATTGATAAAGAAGGAGTTGTTCGTCATGAAACAATTAACGACTTACCGTTAGGCAGAAACATTGATGAAATGTTAAGAATTGTAGACGCATGGCACCATGTAGAGAAATTTGGTGAAGTATGCCCTGCTAACTGGGAAGAAGGTAAAGATGCTATGCAGGCAACTAAAGAAGGTGTATCTTCTTACTTGTCAAGCAACAAAAAATAAGCATTTTAGATTAATAATACTGAGAAATCCTGCCTGTGCAAATGGGCAGGATTTTTTTGTTTTAAGATTTGCCTTCAATAAATATCCGCGCTTCACTTTCCACGCAATAAAAATCAATGTAATTTTGCCCGATGGGAAAACAGCTCTATCAATTTGGCATTTTTTTACTTAAAGTATTGCTGAAAATCCACTCTACTTTTAATTCAAAATCCAGGCTGGCTGTTGAGGGAAGAAAGATCCTCTTTCCTGAATTAAAGCTAAAAATGGAAGTGAATACTAAAAATGTGGTATGGTTCCACTGTGCCTCCCTGGGCGAATTTGAACAAGGCAGACCTCTGATAGAGAAATTTAAAGCCACTTTTCCGGATTACTTTATTTTACTTACATTTTTCTCACCCTCTGGCTATGAGGTAAAAAAGAACTACGAGCATGCTGACTATGTAACTTATATGCCTCTTGATACTATTAAAAACGCAGAAAAATTTGTAACAATGACACAGCCAAAAATGGCATTCTTTATTAAGTATGAATTTTGGTATAACCATTTAAAAGCACTTTCAGAAATCAACTGCTTTACCTATTCAGTATCGGCAATTTTTAGAAGTAATCAGGTATTTTTTAAATTTTATGGTAGCTTTTACAGAAGTTTATTAAAGGAAATAGATCATTTCTTTGTACAAAATAAAAGTTCAGCGGCTTTGCTGAAAGGCATCTCCATCAATAACCTCACTATTACCGGAGACACACGCTTCGATCGTGTAATAAAAATTACCACAACTGTAAAGCCTGAGTCTCCTTTTAAAGAATTTGCTGCCGATCACAATCTTATAATAGGAGGAAGTACCTGGGAGCCGGATATTGAAGCCATCGCACCTTTTTTACAACAACATCAGGACTGGAAAGCCATTATTGCTCCGCATGATATAAGTGAGTCAAATCTGAAACTTCATGAAAAGCATTTGAAAGTTAGCTCACTCAGATACAGCCAACTGAAGAGTGAAATCCCCGACAGCACTCAAGTGATTATAATAGATAATGTGGGCATGCTATCGCGCCTTTATCAATATGGAAAAGTAGCATTTATTGGGGGCTCATTCGGTGCCGGTTTACACAATACTTTGGAAGCTGCCTGTTTTGGCCTGCCAATTTTCTTTGGCAATAAAAATTACACTAAATTTCAGGAAGCCAATCAATTGATTGCTTTAGGAGCTGCTATTGCTGTAAACAGAGGTGAAGACTTTAAGAATAAGCTGGAGGAAATCCTGAAAGACCACAAACTGAAAGAGATGTCCGTAAAAGCTGAAAAATTTGTAAACTCAAACTTGGGCGCTACCGATAAAATAATGGAGCATGTTACTCCACTCATTCATCAAATGGAAAAGATATGAAGGGAAGGGTTTTTAAATCTACCGGCTCGTGGTACACTGTTAAAGTGAATGATCAGTTTGTAGAATGCAGACTAAGAGGAAAATTACGGCTGGATGATGAAAAGGTGACCAACCCTATAGCGGTAGGAGATTGGGTTTCCATCATAATGGACAATGAAAAAGAAGGCATTATCCAGGAAGTTTTGCCTCGCGAGAATTACATTATTAGAAAATCTACCAGAAAGAAGAAACATAGCCATAGAATTGCTGCCAACATTGACCAGGCAGTGCTGGTAGTAACTTTGGTTGCTCCCCGCACAAGCCTCGGCTTTATTGACAGATTTTTAGTGGCCTGTGAATCCTTTAGAATTCCTGCTATCCTTGCCTTTAACAAAGCAGATTTGCTAGATGAGGAAGCCTTGAATTATTATCAGGAATTAAAATTTGATTATGAGGAATTAGGCTACCAATGTTTATTGGTTTCTGCTGTCTCCAATGAAGGAATTGAATTATTAAAAGAAAAGTTAACCGGTAAAACCACTTTATTTTCCGGTCACTCAGGTGTGGGAAAATCAACATTACTCAACCTTCTTTCTCCACAAATTTCGCAAAGAGTGGGTGAAATTTCCGATGCCGTAGGGAAAGGTGTACATACTACAACCTTTGCAGAAATGTTTGAGGTATGGAATAATACTTATGTGATTGATACGCCAGGAATAAAGGAGTTAGGTTTGTGGAACATTGGCGATGAGGAACTTTCTCACTATTTCCCTGAAATGAGGAAATACATAGGTGCCTGTCGGTTTCATAATTGCACCCACATTCATGAGCCAGGTTGTGCCTTCAGAGAAGCGATGGAAGAAGGTAAAATAGCCCCTTTCAGGTATGAGAATTATCTGAGTATGCTGGCTGATGATGATAATAGAAGGTGATAAATCATTCAATAGAGCCTATTAGGCAATTACACGAGAATCAACGACATGTATCTGAAAATCAGCAACAAATGATTACCCACTGTGTAATCTAATTTTAGATTACACATGAGATAAATCACACAAAACGCCAACAGCCTGTTGCATTTAATTCATCGCATAAAACACCGCTCCACCCCATAATACTACTCTGTCTTTTTGGTTTGCTAATATTCCCTTAATTTCCATTTAATAAAAAATTATTACTTTAGTTAATATTTTCACCTCGTTTCAACCTAAAATGGAAAGTAAAATTTGTTTGCAATGTGGGGCACCTATACAAGGCAGAGCCGATAAAAAATTCTGTGACGACTATTGCCGGAATGTGTATAACAACCAATCAAAAAGGGGAAGTATAAACCTTATCAGGAACATAACAAATGCTTTACGCAGAAACAGAAATATTTTGGAAACCTTAATGAATGGTGAAGACACCTACAAAACCCCTCGCGAAAAACTCACGGAATCAGGCTTCAATTTTAAATATCATACGCACACATATACTAACAAGCGAGGCGATGTATATTTCTATTGTTTCGACCACGGTTACCTGCCGCTCGAAAATGATTGGTTTCTTTTAGTAAGAAAGAAAGAGAAAAAAGTGGAGCAGGATTAAATCACATATCCTGGTTAAAAGTATAGGAAGCAGTTAACAAAACTATCTGTGTTTCCCTGTTATATTCATAAGTCTGAGAAAAATTCTCTCCATAGTTTTCTCCTGCGTAATTTCTGGTATCAAAAACATCCCTAAAGCTGGCACTTACGGAAACCTGCTTATCCCAAAAATATCTTTGTAAACTGGCATCTAAATAATAGCGGGCTAAATCCCTTCCTTGCGCTTCTATTTCCGGTGCAAAATAATTACCCGTAAGCTGCAGGTTTAAACTCAGCGGCAGGCTCACATCAGTCGTTACCTTTGCATACCATGACACCCCACTATTGGTAAAACTATTATCCAGGTTAGTACCATCAATTCTAGATTCAAAAATAGAGTAGCTGGCATTTACATTCCACCAATCGGTAACCTGAGTAGTATTAATTAATTCCACACCATAAAAATTAGCGGTATTGAGGTTTTGCGGACCGCGGTAAGAAATCCCATCTTCAACTCTAACAATCCAATCCACCTGACCATCAATTCTTCTATAGAAAGCATTAGTAGTTAAAGTAAACCCTCCACTTTGGTACATGTGCCCCAGTTCAAAGGAGTTAATATACTCGGGTTGCAGATTAGGCTCTCCTACCCTAACATTTAAGGAATCTGCAAAATCAGGGAAGGGGTTTAATCTCCACGCATTAGGGCGGTCAATTCTTCGGGAGTAAGTAGTCTTGAAAGTATTTTTATCGTTTAAAAAGTAGGCCAGCTGAACACTAGGGAAGAAATTAAGGTATTGTTGCTCATTATTTAAGTCCTCAGGTGAGACCAAAGAAGTGTTCACATTAGAAAGTTCATTTTGCAGAATGGTTTGCTCTGCCCTCAACCCTACGGCATAGTTAAATTTGCTAAGGCTATCAGAATAGATTGCATAAAGTGCATGGATTTGATCCTGATATAAAAAGCTATTACTTATGCTGTCATAAGGAGTAATTTCTCCACTTGCGCCATCAACTAATCCATAGATATAGTCATTATCAAATTTTCTGAATATCGACTTATAACCTGCTTCCAGTAATCCACTTAAAACCGGAGTGGCGTAGTCAGCCTGAAGAACAGAAGTATTTCTAAATTCGTCAGTTGTACTTCCTTCTCTCCTATCAGGGTCTCCTTCAGTTAATAGTGTATTATTATAAATGGAAATATCCTGATTCTCCGTTTGATCTCTAATGGAAATACTTGCCGATGCCCTAAAGAACTTATCTTCATCATCAAAATCCCTCTCGTATATCAAAGCATTATCATAAGTAGCGTTTTCCTCTGTCTCACTATTATCTCTAACATATGAAGTCAAAATCTCCTCTGTATCCAAATTTTGAATAAAAGCACTGCTAGATTGAAAATCATCTTCATCTTCTGTGTTGAATACCCCCTCTATACTAAGTTTATTCTGACCCCAGAAGTAATCTCCACCGTAATTAATGGTATTTTCCAGGTCTTCATTTGTGCTATTTTGTTCTTGTCTGAGTAATTCATTATCACCATCAAATGAACTCCTTCTCTCAGTCACTCCCCGGCCTACCCTTGGCCATTTCCTAAAGCTGTAACCTCCGTACACCGCATACTTTGTAGTTCTTTGGGAAAGATTTACGCTGGCATTGGTTCGCATACGTGTACCCATCGTAAGTTCAGCCCTGGCATTAGCTCCTATCTCTTCTCCTCTTTTTAATTTAATATTGATTACGCCTCCGTCTGATGAAGCATCATACTTTGCGTTAGGGTTGTTGATAATCTCGACACTTTCAATAGCACTGGCAGGAATTTGCTCCAGATCTGAAGCCAGTGCAGAATTCCTGCCATCAATTAGAATATTAGTACTTCCGCTTCCCCGTAAAGAAACGCTACCATCATCAGAGACATTTACAGAAGGTGTATTTCTTAAAATATCCAATAAACTCCCACCTACATTTGCAATGGTCTGGTCAGGATCTATCTCCATTCCTTCCATAGTTGCCAATACAGGCCTCTTTATTTCATTGCCTTCCACCTTTACTTCTTTCATTACCTCGGCTTTTACGGGAATTGCAATTTCCCCTAAATCTTTTCCTCGCTTACCAATTTTCACCTCCTGAGAATAATCCTCATATCCTATAAAAGTAACTACATAACGGTATTTGCCGGGCTCTAGCCCCACTTCAAAAGCACCATTTCCATCGGTAGTGCTACCAGTCACTATTTTGTCAGACCCTGATTTATAAAATGCGACTTGTGCATAAGGAAGTACTTTACCCGAATCTGCACTTAATACAGTACCACTTACTGTGACTGACTGAGACAAAGCTTGAAATGAGTTTAAAAAGATCAGACTTACTAGTATAAGATTTTTCATTTGTTTTACATTTAATGTACATACATGAAACTTCCCGGGCATACTGAGTCAGCAGTATACAATCACGTTACTTCCTATTATACCAACTTAAATAGCGATAAGTGAGCAGGAAAATTTACATAAAGAGCCATTGAAAGCCGTTTAAAGAATAGACTCACTTTAAAATAATGGCTTTGAGTTAGGCTACATTTTATGTAACTCAATAGAAATCTAAATGTTTAATTTTAGAGAAGTAATAATCAGTTAATCAGCGCTATACATTTTAATTCGATAGCAATTGGGGTGGGTAATGCATTTACTTCCACTGTGGTACGACAAGGCTGAATTTCACTAAAATACTGGGCGTAAATTTTATTAAACGTGGCAAAATCAGCTTTCATATTGGTAAGAAAAACTGTTACATCCACTAACTGAGACCAATCGCTCCCTGTATCTTGCAAGATGGTTCTTACATTTTGAAATACGGCATGACACTGTGTTTCAATATCATATGATTCAATTTCTCCAGCTTCGTTCAAAGTGACCCCGGGAATATCCTTACCGTCCTTTTTGCGGGGCCCAACTCCTGAAAGAAAGAGTAAGTTACCCACTTTTCTGGCGTGTGGATATAAACCTACCGGCCGGGGAGCATTTTCTGAATTTCGTATGCTATCAATATTATCCATTTTTTACTATCAATTCTTGTTGCAAGTTTTTAACATTCTTCGCCTGATTTAAATGCCTTTTAGTATGGCGCATCATAATATAGAACTGCTCACCAATATTAAATCTGAGTAACTTACTTAAAGGACTAAAAGTATAAATATTCGAATGGTCGTAGCCACAAGCTCGGTCAGCTGAAGAAATAATCTGCTGCTGTAGCTCTATGAAATCCCGCACAGTTGCCTTACCATTCTCCACACTATTCTTTTCTATAGGCTTAAAAATTTTAGGGGCTGGTACTTTAAACTTATATTTAGGATCAACAAAAAACAGGAAGACACGGCCGGTAAGAGAGAATTTTATAGGGTGTTCTATAGTTCTTACTTCAGCTTTCTTCAGTTTATTCTCAATATCATTAAGATATAACTTGTTGGCAATCAGCATGTGTTTTAAACATTCAGCAACGGACCACCTGTCCGGCTGCGGCTTCCATACTAACTCCTCTTCAGAAAGCTCCAGTAGTTCATTTTTAGTAAACTGCTGGATTTCCTTTAAATCTTTAATGACATCTTTTAACCAAATCATATTTTCATATCGAAATTTGAATAAAAAAGTTTTGATCAATTTTAAGGTAAAAGCGATTTACATCAAAATTCAACAATTTTTAAATTACTCAACAATTACAATTCTACAATTCAATATATTCTTTTTACTTGATTTCCAATTGGGTGACATTAAACACTCCTTGCAAAATATTTCGTAATTTCATTAAAAAGTATCTATGACTTTATCATTAATTTCTATCACAATTGATAAATATTTCGGATTTCAATCAAGACTTAATAGCCGCACCAAGAAAAAATTAATTAATAAGTTAAGTGAGTCTATTACTAAAAAGGATGAGAAAAAGTAGTTAATCTTAATGAGGTAAATGGAACCTGGATAGACACACAAGATTCGGACGAAATTATTGTAGAAATCAGAAACTCAAGAGTTGAGAAAGAATTTCTAACCTCAGTTTTAAAGGCTGTGTCAAAAAATATAAATAAGCAATCAATTGTTAATTAATTGATCTATAAAAAAAGAGACCACCCTATACGTAGGTAGTCTCTTTTACTTTCTAGCTATTCATAATATCCTCAATTTCATCCACTTCGATAGGAATATCTCCCATCAGGTCGTTCAGTCCATTTTTGGTAATAACTAAGTCATTCTCCAGCCTGATACCAATGCCTTCATTTAAGATGTAAATGCCAGGCTCTACAGTGAATACCATTCCTTCTTCCATCTTTCTGTAAACGTTCCCAACATCATGAACATCCAAACCAATATGGTGAGAAGTTCCATGCATGAAATACTTTTTGTAAGCAGGGTTTTTAGGATCCTGATTTTTTACATCAGTTTTGTCTAATAAGCCTAAACCTATTAATTCGCTTTCCATTATTTTGCCTACCTCTTTGTGGTACTCGGCAATAACATTTCCAGGTTTAAGCATTTTCATTGATTCACGCTGCACTCGCAAAACCGCATTATAAACTGCTTTTTGTCTTTCGGTAAATTTTCCATTTACCGGAATTGTACGTGTCATGTCAGCATTATAATTTCCGTACTCTGCCCCTACATCCATCAAAATGAGATCACCATCCTTGCAGGCTTTGCTATTGTCGATATAATGCAACACACACGCATTAGCTCCTGAAGCCACAATTGGCGTGTAAGCAAATCCTTTTGAGCCTTTTCTTACAAATTCATGAAGGTATTCTGCCTCTATTTCGTACTCCATTCTACCAGGTTTGGTAAATTTAAGTACTCTGTGAAATGCATCTCTGGTAATATTGCAGGCAATCTGCATTTGCTTTATCTCTTCATCAGATTTGATAGCTCTTAAATGATGCATGATAGGAGCTGCTTTTCTGTATTGATGAGCCGGGTACTCTGCTTTACACCATTTAATGAAACGTGCATTCCTGGTTTCAACCTCAGAGGCCGCACGGATGTGCTCATTAGTATTGATAAAAACAGTTTCAGCTTCTGCCATTAAAGTATTAAACACCACCGGAAACTCAGATAACCACATGATATTTTGAATACCCGAAGCCGCTGTGGCTTCTTCTTTAGTATATTTATGTCCTTCCCAAATAGCAATATGCTCGTTAGTTTCTTTCAGGAAAAGGATTTCCCTCCAGGCATCATTAGCAAAATCAGGAAATAAAACAAGAATACTTTCTTCCTGATCAATTCCCGACAAGTAAAACAGATCGCTGTTTTGTCTGAAAGTCATTGTGCCGTCAGCATTGGTTGGCATAATATCGTTAGAATTAAAAACAGCTAAAGATTTAGCAGGTAAATGCTGGTTGAAATTTTTCCTGTTGTTGATGTACAATGATTTGTCTAATGGGTTATACCTCATAATTTAACTTTTAGATTTAAATTTGTGTTGCCTTACTTCTAAATCAGGCAAAATTAATTCGATTCAGATGCAAAACACTTTCATTTTTAAGATTTGGGTAAATATACTATTTCTACTACTATTTTCATGTGCATCCTTTGCCCAAAATAAATATTGGGTCCACTTTTCTGAAGATGATGGTAACTCTGACATGGAAAGTTTTTATCCTCTTCCTTCAGAATGGCATCAATTTGTTGAAGCCGAGCATTTAACTATTCACTATCGTTCAAAATGGTTTAACTCACTTTCAGTTACTTTAGAAGAACAGCTTATTGATAAGGTAATCTCATTTCCGTTTGTGAAGTCTGTTGAAATAGTGAAAGAACTGGCAATACATTCTATGGAGGTTGACAGGGCTAAGCAAAGCAAGGAGTTGGGTTATGCATTGGAACAAATAAATGCTTCCTACCTTACAGATAGCCTGAAATTGAATGGTAAAGGTGTTAAAATTGGAGTAGTAGATGGAGGGTTTATGAAAGCTAATGAAAATGAAGCACTTAAAACAATGGCTAATAAAAAACAAATAAGGTATTTCAAGGACTACCTTCTTCCTGAAAATACTGATCCCTATTATGGTAAATGGTTTTCGCATGATAATCATGGAACCCAGGTACTGGAAATGATTGCCGGGTATGACCCTGAAAATAGTTTACAACTTGGCATGGCCACTGAAGCCACTTACTACCTTGCAAGAACAGACCATGGGGTGCGGGAAAACAGATTAGAAGAGGACTATTGGCTTATGGCAATTGAAAATTTTTATGAGCAGGGAATTCGACTCGTAAACTCCTCATTGGGCTATACTGATGGTTTTGACAAGAGGAAAGAGAACCATAAAGTTAAAGAGGTAGATGGAAAAAGCAGTTTAATTACGCAAGCTGCCCAGAAAGCAGCAGAAAAAGGAATGCTCATAGTACTTGCTGCTGGCAATGATGGAGATGGAAAATGGAAAACATTATCATTACCTGCTGATGCTAATGATGTGCTAACTGTTGGTGCCACAAGATTTGATACATGGTCAAAAGTATATTACAGTTCCATTGGACCTGAAGTTGTAAGCTTCACAAAGCCAGACATATCCTGCTTTGCCTCTAACGGAACTTCTTTTTCCGCTCCGATAATTACTGGTTTAGCAGCGTGCATCTGGCAGTATGACAGCACCTTAACTAATTATGAGGTAATGGATATTATAAAGAAGTCAGGGCATTTGGCAGAAGCACCCAATAATTATCTCGGACATGGAGTGCCTAATGCTGAAGAAGTTGCTATGTTGCTAAAAGGTAATGAACTGACTAGAAAGCTGGTAAGCGTTCAGCAAAAATCGAACACCTTCACTGTGGAAAATGACGAAATATCTGAACTAGTCGTTTTCCATAAAAAAGATAAAAAAAGTGTCATTTTACAGGAAATTATCGAAATGCAGGAAAGTCAACCCGTTATTACGATTACAAGAAAAGAGGAAGCTCAGTTTACCACTGTTGTGAGTAGAAATAAACTATTGATAGAAATAGAATGGGTCGATTGAGTTAGCTAAATACCTCTGTTTTACAACTCGTAGACCCTTCTCATCTGTTGAGCAATATTTCCAGGTGAGAACTTTTCCAAATGAGTTTCAACACCTTTTAGCATATTATCGGCCATCGCTTTTTCCGAAACCAACTTTAACATCTGTTCCGAAAGCTCCTCATGGTTTTTAGGATCAGCATATAAGGCATGCTTTCCGCCTGCTTCTTCCAGACTTGAACCTTTTCCTGACACAACTGGTGTGCGCATCATTAAAGATTCTAACACAGGAATTCCAAAACCTTCAAAAGAAGAAGGATACACAGAAGCTAGTGCCCCTTTATACAGAAATGGTAAATTTTTGAAAGGTACCTGATTAAGAATCCTCACATTTCCATCCAATTGCAATTCTTTTACAGCATTTTCTACCTTCTTCTGGTAATCCGTTTTTCTTCCTACAATCAGCAAAAGTAAATCATCATCTACCTTTTCAAGCACTAACTTAAATGCCCTCACTAAATCTTCTGCATTTTTTCTCTCTTCAATGGATCCTACATACAAAAAGTAAGGCTGCATCAGATTATATTGTTCTAGCAGATAAACCATTCGCTGAGATTTTATATCCTGTGTATACAGCGGGTGCACTCCCTGGTATACCACATGGATTTTATTAGCATCTGTACCAAAAAATTCAATAATATCACTCTTGGTTTGTTCACTTACTGCAATAATTTGATCTGCTCTTTCGCAAGCTGATTTGAACTTCTTTTTATAGATCATCCTGTCAATTGCAGGATAAAAATCAGGATAACGTAGAAATATCAGGTCATGTATAGTAACCACCTTTTTAATACCTTTACCTAAGCCGGAAGGGAGTTCATTACTTAAGCCGTGAAAAACATCTGCCCCGGCATTACCTGCCAGCTTACCTATTTTAGAGGATCTCCATGAACTTTGCAAGCTACCGACTTTCCAAATTCCTGAAGGTAGTTTCACTTTGTCTTTATGAAGTTTTAAAAAAGTTTCCGCATCAGTATGCTCTGCTATTTTAGGAGTAAACAGCAGGTGTTCATCTTCTTTAAAAGTTTGGGTCAGTGCATTAATAATAAAGCGGCTGTAGTTACCCAGCCCGGTAAAATTATTGAAAGCACGTTTGGCATCAAAAGCTATTTTCATAGTTCGAAGTTAAAAAACAAAAGTAATTAATTAATGATACATCGATCAAGATTAAGTTAAAAACAAAGATAATTTGTAGTTTTGCATCACAAGAGGGGATTGAATGAAAGCATATCAAATTCAAACATTAGATAACGGAATTAGGGTAATCCATCAACCTGTTAATAACTCAAAAATCATTCACTGTGGCTTTGTTTTGGACATTGGAAGTCGGGATGAAAAACCGCACCAGGTAGGTATTGCCCACTTTTGGGAGCACATGGCCTTTAAGGGTACTCGTAAAAGAAAAGCTTTTCATATCCTGAACAGATTGGATGCTGTAGGTGGTGAACTCAATGCCTACACAACAAAGGAAAAAATTTTCTTCCATGCTTCAGTGCTTGATCAGTATGTAGAAAAAGCTTTCGATCTGCTTGTTGATATCACTTTTGAATCAATTTTTCCTGAAAAACAAATAGAGAAAGAGCGACAGGTTATTCTGGAAGAAATGTCGATGTATTACGATTCCCCGGAAGATGCTATTCAGGATCAGTTTGATGAGGTCATTTTTAAAGATCATCCTTTAGGAAACAATATTTTAGGCGATCAGGAAAGTCTGAAGAAATTCAAAAGATCAGATTTTATCGATTTCCTGCAGGAAAATTTAGATACCAGCAGGATCGTTTTCTCCATTGTGGGCGATTTATCAGAAAATAAGCTCAATCGTTTAATTAATAAATACCTGAAACCCATTCCTGCTCAAAAAAGAAGCAGAACCAGGGTTCCGTTTAGTGAATATAAGCCTCAACAATTACACGTAAAAAGAGAGGTTACACAGGCTCAATGTGCTATTGGCACCACTGCCTATCCTATCCACCACCCAAAAAGGTTACCTTTTTTTATGCTGGTAAATATTTTAGGAGGACCGGGCATGAATACCCGTTTAAATATGGCTTTAAGGGAGAAGTATGGTTTTGTATATGCTATTGATGCGGGCTACCATCCTTTTTCTGACACAGCACTTTTCAGTATATTTTTCGGTACTGATTCCAATCAGTTAAATAAAAGTATCCGGTTGGTGAAAAAAGAACTTAAGAAACTTCAGGATATCAGGTTAGGCACATTGCAGTTACATGTTGCCAAAGAGCAATTAATGGGACAGTTGGCAATGGCGGAAGAAAACAATATGAGTTTTATGCTCATGCTTGGAAGAAGTTTGCTTGATAAAGATAAAATAGAATCACTGGATGAACTATTTGATCAAATAAGAAATATTGAGGCAGGGGATTTGCAGGAAGTTGCCAATGAAATATGGCCTGAAGAAAGACTGAGCCTTTTAACCTATCAATCATAATATAGCCTTATAATTAAAACTAATAGTAAATGGAATTTCTCGATCCTGATTTAGAAAAATATGTAGCTGATCACACAGAGCCAGAGAACTCTCTGCTTCATCAAATAAATAGAGAAACCCACACACAGGTATTAAAACCCCGCATGCTAAGCGGACATTTGCAGGGCAGGGTGCTTTCGGTGCTTTCACATATGATAAAACCCAAATACATTCTGGAAATTGGCACCTATACGGGCTACTCTGCACTTTGTATGGCTGAAGGGATGCAGGAAGAAGGAAAGTTAATTACAATAGATAAAAATGAAGAGCTTGCGGAGAGAGTTCACAATTATTTTAAAGCTTCAGACTTTTCTGAACAGATAGAATTCAAAAATGGAAATGCCCTGGATATAATCCCTGAATTAAATTACCCCTGGGATATGGTTTTTATTGATGCAGATAAAGCCAATTATATCAACTATTATAAGCTTATAGTTGATAAGCTTAAAAAAGGAAGCTATATTTTGATTGACAATGTGCTTTGGAGTGGAAAAGTGCTGGAGAAAAATAGAAAAAAGCTAGATAAAGATACCGATAAGATACTAGAATTCAATCGTTTCGTTCATGAAGATGGAAGAGTTCAGAATGTACTATTCCCCATCAGAGATGGATTAATGATTTTAAGGAAAAAATGAGAAAAATCAGTTTTTTATTCATAACTGCCTGTATAGCTATTCAACTACAGGCACAGCAGGTACCCTCTCGCTTAGAGTTTGCCGATATGGAGCTAAAATTAACAGATGATGCCATTCGTGATATTCAGGCTGATGTTGATGCAATGACAAGAAGTGCAACCTATTTTCAGAAAAAATTGCAAAGAGTTGACATGTACATGCCTATTATCGAAAGAATTTTTGCTGAAGAAGGTCTTCCTGATGATTTTAAATACCTTGTAATTCAGGAAAGCGCACTGATATCCGATGCTGTATCCAGCAGTAATGCTGTCGGGTTTTGGCAATTTAAGGAAATTTCAGGACTTGAAAATGGCTTAAGAATCGATAGGGTAATTGACGAAAGGATGAATATCGTTTCGTCAACCCGTGCAGCAGCCACCTATTTAAAAAGTCACAACAAATATTTTGATAACTGGGCTTATGCTTTAATAGCTTATCAAGCCGGATTAGGAGGCGCTCAAAATTTAGTAGATGAAGGTAATTTTGGTAAAAAGAAGCTTACTATTACAAAAAACACCTACTGGTATCTAAAGAAATATTTAGCGCATAAAATAGCTTATGAACAAGCTTTAGGTACTTCAGAAGTGCAGTATTTTCTTCAGGAAAAGACTGACGCAGCAGATTTACATTTAAAAGACATTGCTTCCGAGTACAATGTAACGGTAGAACTTTTGGAAGAGTACAATAAGTGGATTAAAAGAGGTAGGGTACCAAGTGATAAAACGTATACAGTTATTATACCTTTGGAGGGAGCAGAAAATATTGCCAAATATCAGCAAAGAAACACTGCTCGTAATACCTCAAGAAACCTTCCGGGAAATATTAATATAGCAGGTCAGGATAAATTCCCAATGGTTGAAGGAGACTACAACCCTTCCGACACAAAAATACCTCATCAGGTTGAAATCAATGGTAAAAAAGGAATTTTAGCGGTGCGGGGTTATACAGTAGCTAAATTGGCAGAAGCCGGAGGGATTTCTGAAAAAAGGTTTAGGAAATATAATGACATCTCTTCGGCTCAGGGATTAAATTATGGAAACATATACTACTTGCAAAGAAAGAGGAACCGTGCTAAATTTTATTATCATACAGTAAAAGCCGGAGAAACTATGTGGGAGATCAGCCAAAAATACGCATTGAAACTGCATAAGCTTTACAGAAAAAACAGAATGGAAAGTCCTGAGCAACCAAAAGAAGGGCGTGTTTTATGGCTAAGACTGAATAGACCAGACGATATTCCCATAGAATATAAAAAAACGAGCCAACCTGCGGCTAAGCCGGAAAGCCAGATTGTTAGCGAGAAAAGTAAAACAGAGGCTATCGCTCCTGTAAAAAATGCTGAAGCTAAAGTAACTGAAAAAGCAAAAGCAGAACCTATTCAGAATAAAGTTGAGGTGGTAGATACGGTTGTTGTATCGGAAAAAGCCAGCCCTAATCTGTATGCAGAATCCACTGAGCAAGAGGCTAAGCAGGAAGAAGCAGCAGAAACATTTTTTCAGAACAAGCAGGAAGACATCAATGAGGTAGAAAATGAGGAAATGGTTGAAGAAGAAATTGAACCACGTCAGGAATTGATGATTTATGAGATAAAGAAGGGAGATACATTTTTCTCAATTGCGAACCGCTTTAATATGCGCATTAGTGACTTACTTGAATTTAACCAGCTAAACATTCGGGACACATTATCAATAGGTCAAAAAATAAGTGTAAATAAATATTCAGGGAGTATTGAGAATAACCCCTTGAATAAAGAAACACCTTCAAGCTCTACGCAAATGGCTACAAATACGCCTTCAGGAGCTATTGAGCACAAAGTACAAGCTGGAGAAACAATGTACAGTCTGGCTAAGAAATATGGAGTTTCATTAAAAGAAATAATGGAATGGAATGACAAATCTGATTATTCATTAAGTACAGGGGATGTTATCCTGATAAAAAAGAAATAATTACATTAGAAAACATTTATTCTTGGCTACATTATCTTACATTTGTACTTGCTAATCAGAAATATGTCATTTTTGGGCAATTTTAGTTTTAAATAAAAAAAAGTTTACCTATGTTTAGAGATATCTCTTAACAGTAGGTAATTAATATAGAATCAAGTAGAAATTACATGGTAACAGCTGCAAAAACTGTTGATTTAGTGATGCTTGTTGATGATAATGACACTGATAATTTCATCAGCAAGCGTATCATCGAAATAACTGAATTCGCGAAACACGTTGAAATTAAAAACTCAGGGAAAAGTGCTCTGGATTATTTAGAAGAACATAAAGAAAATCCGGATAAGCTACCGAATATCATTTTTCTTGATATTAATATGCCCATCGTTGATGGTTTTGTATTTCTATATGAATTTGAAAAATTCTCTGATACTGTTAAGGATAAATGCAAAGTAATTATCCTATCCAGTTCAGACAATAAGAGGGATATTGATAAAATTGTAAATAATGACCATGTAATTAAATTCATTACCAAGCCTCTTACTGAAAATGCTTTAAATGAAATCAGGTCTTTAGATTTACACTAATCAATCAAAAAATTAAGTGATATTTAGATTTTGTTTATGAAATTTATTTTACCAGTTATATTTCTATTTTCAATTTCATTAAACGTGGGTGCTCAAACAGACACCACCAATATAATTCCACTAGACACTATACCTGCTGATACCAGCTATTGGAACACTGAAATTAAGTTAAATCTGAATTTCTCTCAAGTTAGCCTTACCAACTGGTCCGGTGGGGGCAATAGTTCTGTTTCAATAGGCGCACTCACCAACTTTAAAGCCAACTACCAAAAAGACAAGGACGTCTGGGAAAACAGGTTGAATATGGCATATGGAGTGCTCCGACAAGGTGACGAAGATCAGCCTTTTGTAAAAACAGATGATAATATCATTTTATCAACCAAATACAGCCGAAAACTAAAAGACAATATTTTTATTTCCAGCTTAATTGATTTCCGCACTCAATTTTATAAAGGGGTAGACGTAGTTGACGGAAATGAAGTTGTAATCTCCAGATTTATGTCTCCTGGTTTCCTGCTAGCCAACATTGGTATCACGTATAGGTATAAGAAAATATTTTCAGCTACTCTTTCTCCACTCTCTTCTAAAACAACTTTTGTAGCAGATGATTCGCTTTCGGCCGCTGGTAACTATGGTGTGGATCCCGGAGAGCATTCAAGATTTCAAGGAGGTATGAACTTTACCAGTTCATTACAAACTCCTATAATGGAAAATGTCGATTTCTCAACCAACCTAAACTTATTTTCTGCTTACGAAGACCTTGCAGAAATAGATGTGAATTGGGAGACACTGCTAACCTTCAAAATAAATAAATTTTTAACCTCCAGTTTTGCCACTCAGCTGATCTATGATGAAGATGTAAAATCCAAAGAAGTGGTAGTTAATGAAGCAACAGAAGAAGTTAGACTTGTGCCGGGTGTCCAGTTTAAAAGTGTGATCAATATTGGTTTAGCGTTTACTTTTTAGGAAGTAGTACTTTTTCTTTCAAAATCTAAGATTTTAAGTGGTTCTGTTTTTTTAGCCATTAAAGCTTAAAAAACGAAGTGCTAGAAATCAGTATCTAAACCAAATTTCTCCTTTAATTTCTCAAGGGCAGGATTTTTCTTCATCATAGCCTCCAATTTTTCCTTTGGAGTGTAGGGCCGTTCAATAGCATTTTGGGCACTTACCTCATGATTTAATTGTAACTCGGCTATACCAAAAGCTCCTCTTAAATAATTAATGAGATCCGCTTTAATTTGTTCAATAGCATCTACCTCCAAGAGGTTTGTCAGCTGTATAATTATAGAGTTCCCATCAAGCTTAAAGCTGTTGGTAAGCGCATTCGCACTTAGCGCACCAATATTATTTTTCTCTTTTTCCAGAAACTCTTTTAACTGAAGCTTGATATTTTCTTCATTGAAAGTGAGCAGTTTCCGCTCTTGCACATTATTATTTTCAGCTTTATCCTGAATGAGTGCAGGTTGCTG
Source organism: Marivirga lumbricoides (assembly GCF_014636295.1). GTDB lineage: Bacteria > Bacteroidota > Bacteroidia > Cytophagales > Cyclobacteriaceae > Marivirga > Marivirga lumbricoides. The sequence goes on from NZ_BMEC01000002.1 coordinate 292,583, forward strand.
TGTAGTAGGAGCTTCTTCCCGAAGCTCCTCTTTTATATGCTCTTTAGGTAATGTAACTTTCTTATTTGTATCTCCAGGCTTTGGAATACTAATGGTAGACCTTAATTCTTTAGTAACTTTTGCCCTATTGCCTAAACTATCTGCAATTGATTGAGCGCCTTTTTTGACATCTGATTGCTCAGTTTGTTCGCTTAGCTCACTTTTTTTTTTAAGGCTTCTGCATTGGAACGAGCCAAATCAACAGCACTGTTAATTTTTGCAAGTTTCATTAATGCCAGTTCAACATGTAAGCGCGGATTCTTACTGGTTTTATAATTCTGATCGCACTGATTAATAACATGTAAGCCTGATAACAGGAAGGAAGTAGAAACTCTAGCCGCCTGTTCTTTATACTGTTGTTTTACCTGTTCTGATACTTCCAGAAGTATTAGAGTAGACTGATCTTTGCAAACGAGTAAATCTCTAAAATGGGAAGCCAATCCTACAATAAAATTATGCCCATCAAATCCTTTTTTCAGTACCTCATCAAACAGTAATAGCGCCTGTGGTATTTTCTCTTCAACTAAAGCCTCCGTTACTTTGAAATAATAATCATAATCAAGGATATGAAGGTTATCTATAGTTGCCTGATAGGTAATTTTATTATCAGGAGAGAAAGTAACGATCAAATCGAATATGGAAAGAGCATCACGCAGGGCACCATCAGCCTTTTGAGCAATTAGATGAAGAGCAGCATCCTCAGCTTCTATTTTTTCCCTGTTGGCAATATCCAGTAGATGTCCTGAAATATCTGATACCTGAATTCTATTGAAATCATAAATTTGACATCTGGAAAGAATAGTAGGAATTACTTTGTGCTTTTCTGTTGTTGCCAGAATAAAAATTGCATAAGAAGGCGGTTCTTCCAATGTTTTAAGAAAAGCATTAAATGCCTGATTGGATAACATGTGCACCTCATCAATAATATATACCTTATATTTTCCATGCTGAGGTGGTACGCGTACCTGATCAATCAGATTTCTTACATCATCAACTGAGTTATTAGAGGCTGCATCAAGCTCATAGATGTTCATAGAAGAAGAGCCTTCCATATTGTCAACATCAAAGCCATTGATCAATCTGGCAAGAATTCTGGCACAAGTGGTTTTTCCTACCCCTCTTGGGCCACAAAATAGCAAAGCCTGGGCTAAATGATTGTTATCAATAGCATTTTTAAGTGTAGTGGTTATGTGTTTCTGACCTACTACTTCATCAAAACCTTTTGGCCTATACTTTCTGGCTGATACAACAAAATTCTCCATTACTGCAAGTTAAAAATCTCAGGATAATTTAGGTAGTAGAATTGATTTTAATCTGAAGGTTGAATTAATTTTTTTGAAGTTGCCCTCCTATTCGCCAAAATACTCCACGTAATTTCTTGGCGTTTCATAAAGTGTAAGTTTATGTAAACTCGCCCCCTTTTGCAATTCAGCTACTTTTGGTGCCAATATTTTCCAGAATTCAGAAATAATTACTTCACAACTTGCCATCTTTCCTACCAAAAATGGAACATCAAGATTCAGATTTTTATGATCTACTTTGTTGATTACATCTTCACGAATAAGTGTACTCAATTTCTTCAGATCAACTACAAAACCTGTATCAGGATCAGGAGTTCCCTTTACTGTAACAATTAATTCAAAGTTATGACCATGCCAATTCTCATTAGCACATGGGCCAAAAACTTCTTCATTCTTCTCTCTACTCCAATTGGGGTTAAAGAGCTTATGCGCTGCATTAAAATGTTCTTTACGATTAACGTAAACCATGTCAACCTTAATTTTTAGGGTGCAAATATACGTTTATTCATTTAATATAAATAGTTTTGTCCTAATAGCTTAAAATAAAACAAACGTAAAATGATAATAGTAACAGGAGCCGCAGGATTTATTGCAAGTAACTTGATTAAGCGACTTAATAATGATGGTTTTAAACACATTATAGCTGTAGATAAGTTCGATAATCCTGTGAAAAACACAAATTTGGAAGGTCTTATCATCCAGGAAAAAGTTGACAGAAACATCTTTTTTGAATGGATACAGAAGCAAACGGCTGAAATAGAGTTTATTTTTCATATTGGCGCAAGAACAGACACTACGGAATTTGATAAAGAATTATTGTTTAAGCTAAATACAGAATACACTCAGAAGATTTGGAATATTTGCATTGAAAAACAAATTCCTTTGATTTATGCCAGTTCTGCAGCCACCTACGGATTAGGAGAGTTGGGCTACAAAGATGACGAAGCATTAATACCTCAATTGAAACCTTTAAACCCATATGGTGACTCAAAAAATGAATTTGATATTTGGGCCTTAAAGCAGTCACAGAAACCTTTCTTTTGGGCTGGGTTAAAATTTTTCAACGTATACGGGCCTGGGGAATACCATAAAGGAAGAATGGCCAGTGTTATTTTGCATGCGCACAAGCAAATTCAGGAAACAGGAGCTATGAAGCTATTCCGTTCTCACAACCCTAACTATAAAGATGGGCAACAAATGAGAGATTTTGTTTATGTAAAGGATGTAGTGGATGTAATGGTGTGGCTTATGCATCATAGAAAAAACAGCGGTATATATAATTTAGGAAGTGGCACAGCCCGAACTTTCCTGGATTTGGTAAAAGCTGTTTTCAAATCTATGGGCAAACCTGAAAAGATATCTTTTATTGATACTCCTGCAGATATCAGGGACAAATATCAATATTTTACTGAAGCTGATATGGATAAGCTTCAAAAGATAGGTTATAAAAACCCCTTCACTCCGTTAGAGGAAGGGGTTCAGGATTACGTAAGCCAGATAAAAGCCTAATAAGTTGCTTTAGTCTTTCTGACTTTTACACCTGTTTTCACATTGAACAGGTAGGTATAATCTGCTATAGTTTCATTATTGTTTTTTATCATACCGGGTGGTGCTATAATTTCCACCTGGTAGTCACTAGTCCACTTAACTGATCCTTGAGGTATGGATTCCTTTTTTACAATTGAGTTATCAGCTATTTTTATCACGACATATTTCAAGGGCTGAGGGCCAGGCACTGTTCCCTCTTCTTGAAATGTAGCAAGCACATATTCGTTGGTTTCATTCTCTTGAAACGCAACTGGTGTTATACCCAGGGCTTCATAAGCGACAGCCTGATAATTAGAGGAACTGCTCTTGTTTTGCGAGCTAACCTTTTTATTGCAAGCTGAAGTTGCAATAACTAAAATTAAGAGAATCAGATTTTTCATTCTTACTGCTTAACGAATCTTTTAGTTCTTAATGCCCCTTTATTATCTTTTATTTGCAAGAGATACATTCCCTGCTTTAAACTCTGAATATCAATTACGGCATTTTCTGTACTACCTGATAAGCTCTGACTCTTAACATATTGACCATTTGAAGTATAAATAGACAGCTCCACTATATGCTGCCCTGCAACGTTTAAATTCATTTGTTTATTAGCCGGGTTAGGGTATAACTTCAGGCCTTCATTTAACTGCTGCTGTTTATTAGCCGTAACAACATTCATAGAATTTGTTGTAAAAATATATTCTCCTATATATCCTTTCAATTGAAGATTAAAACGCTCTGCTTTTGGATACTCAAATTCTATCAACCTAGCGCCATCTTGATGTGTTAAAACCTGATAGTCTGTGTATACTTTATTTTCTCCAAATAATACCTCCACACTATCAAAAGGTTCAGTATTTTCTAACTCTATAGAAACAGGATATGATCCATCTCCAACAGAAGAACTGTAGTTAAGAATTTGAGGCACTTTGCCAATTTCGCCAGTATTCAAAATTTTCGACAGATATTCTACACCTTCAAATTCACCTTTTAATCTGATTTTAGCACCCTCAAAAGGAACATCATTATTAGGGAACACTATTTCCCTTTGTCCTGAAACGGGAGAGTTAATAGTTTCCAGAATTTCATCATTGACTATAAGCTGTACTTTGGAATAATTAATAGGTAAACTTAGATCAATACTTGCTTTGCCATATTTTGAGTAATTAAAATTACTTGCCAGAAGATTTGCTTTGGGTAGCTCCTCAATAGTTGCTGTCCAGATACCTCTTCCATGCGTACCGATTACTACCTGATCATCCACAATTTTCATTGACCAGATAGAAACTGCCGGCAAATCATTTCTTATATTCCATGATTCCCCTCCGTCCAGAGATTCGTATAACCCTATCTCGGTTCCTACCCAAATAATGTCTGTATTGAAAGGCATTACCAACAAACTATGTACAAATACATCCGGGAAACCTCTGGCACTTTCAGTTCCTCCTTCAGCAAAGCCCGAAATATCTACCCAGGTTTGTCCTAAATCAGTTGTTTTCAAAATCTTAGGGAAATCTGCTCTTGAAAATAGTGCATAAGCGGTGTTTTCATCCGTGGGATGAGTGTAGATGCCTGTATAATAAGCTTGAGGGTTAGGAGAATAGTTATTTACTTCTGAAAATGTTTCTCCTGCATCTGTTGAAACAAATAAGTTTAATACCCCTTCTGCCATGCCTGCCCCGGCCCATACAATTTGATCGTTAGCTAAAGAAACTTCTACATCAGAAGCACTATTGTTTCCTCCCCATTTATCGCTGCTAATTGGTTTCATAATCCAGTTGGAACCGAAATTAGTACTTTTATAAACTCCAGCCTGCCCTATTGCATAGATTATATCCGGAGAAGTAGTTGAACCTGCCAGCCTGGTGATAAAAGGGCCATCATTTTGGAATTGGGCAATCACATTGATGCCACTAAAAGCATTTGAAAAAGAATTGCCTCCATTAGTTGATCTTTGGATACCATTATATTGATACCCACCGATCACTCTTTGCGGATCAGTAGCATGCCAAATTACTTCAAAGCCATCACCCCCTATCTCTCCACTGTAAGCATTTGTTGCATCAACGAAGGTACCAGAAGAAACCCAGGTACCATTATCTTGCGTACCTCCTACGTATTTATCTTCTCCCGGCTTTTTGTCTGCTCCATAAAATTGACTAGTCACATATCCATTTACTAATTGATTCATTGTTATTCCATTATTTCTGGAAATACTAAATCCTCCATCATTTCCATTTATGATCATGAAAGTTTCGGAATCATCATTTGTTTTTATTAATGTTAGATGATGATGATCAGGATGGACTGTATTTATATTCTGGCTTTCATAATCACCATAAGCATCATAAACAGCTACTGCTTCAGCTGCTGCTATAGTTTGTGATCCATACTTTATTCTCATAACAGAGTTTATGAATGTGGAAGGATTCCATTGAGCATTCTCTGCTAAAACAGGCCAAAAGTAGTACATGTTGGCAAACTCAACGCCTCCATTCACCGCTACATTTGCATTAGGTGTAGTTGGATTATACTCTAAATCATGAACATAAAAATACTCTCTGGCAGTTGATAATGCATCATCAGCCGAACTGGATTTATTCAAATTAAACTCACCATTTCTCTCCTGGTCTCTAAAAGATACCATCAACTGTTTATCATTTTCAATATCCCAAACCTCGAATGGCACATCTATATAATCCTGATAAGTATAATCAGCTATATCAACCCCCGAAGTAGCTCCCTGAGGAACAGTAAAACGATGAGCCTTCTGAGTATTTTCTCCCCCAAACCGGATCTCAATTGTAACAGGATTTTGAGAAGGATTATTGGAACCGTCTGACACATTTAATGTCCCTCCATTAAATTCTGCACCAAAATCTACAAATGCAACAACAGGGGTACCTTCCAAATCCACCCCTAGAAATTTCCTGGTGGTTTCAGATACATTATTAGGATCAATTAAATATTTCCCGATACTTACTCCTCCTACAAATACTTCATAGGGGTTATAGGGATTAACAGCAATTGTATTATCATACCAGCCTTGCCCTCCTAAAAAGTCAGTGTTATATTGAGAGTCTTCCACCTGCACCCAACTCGCACCTTTATTTTCCGAATAATATAATAAAGTTGTTTCACCTACATAGCTGGAAGTATATACTATATTAGAATTGCCAGGAGCAACTGCAATTTCAAACCTTACTCCATCTACTATACCTTCAGAAGACGGTATCCACGTTTCACCTGCATCAACTGATTTAAAAATTCCACTACTATTAACTCCGGCATACTGAATAGCAAAGTCATTAGGATCAACTTGCAAATCCTGTACAGAACCAAGCCCTAAGGCATCAAATGTTTCAATCCATGACTCTCCACCATTTAAACTTTTGTATATTCCTGAATTCGTAGCAATAACAATAACCTCTTCATTAGTAGGATCAACAGCTATCCTATTTACAGAATTGTAATCAGCATTTCCTGTTGTGGATGGTAATAATGACCAGGTCTGACCCCTATCTATACTTTTATATACACCGTCTCCACGCACGAAAGCAGAGTTTCCAGAAAATACTTCCCCAGTTCCTACGTAAATCACATCCGGATTAGAAATGGATTGAGCTATAGAATTAGTAGAAAGATTGGGTAGCTCAGGAGATATGTTTGTCCAGGTTTGGCCGCAATCAGTCGTTTTCCATAAACCTCCACTAGCCGCACCTGCAATCCATGTACAATGAGTATTATCATCAGGATCAACAGCAATGGCCCTTGTCCTACCTCCAACGTTGCCGGGACCTCTTGATATAAATTCTACCGTGAAAGGAGCTGAGTTTCTCGCCTGTGCTTTTTTGCTAATAGATTGAGAAAGTTCTCTAAACCTATAGCCTTTTAGGTAGCCAGATTCAGATTCTCCTATTTTCTTTGAAATGCTATTATAATATTCAATGAAACCATCTGGCTTCATGAAAGCTTCTGCATTACCAGATTTCACTTTCGCTTTCTTGGCAGACCAGATTTTTCTTAAAGACGTTTCACCAATATCCAAACCCTTGTTTGAGATATTAAAATACATGATCGTCATTACTAATATAGCTCCTAAAGGGAATAGGTAAGTACTGTTTCTTTTCATCAAAAATAAATTATAAAATTTATTAAAAATACAGAAAAGAATTAAAACAAATTTCAATTTTACCAGAAATCTGGTCTTTTATTAACACTGTTTTGATACTTAGTACAATCGAAACAATAGTCGGGTAAAGGATCATTCGGAGAAAATCTATCACATCTTAATTTAGCCTCATTTATACCAGAAATAGCTGAACCTGGAATTTTAATTCGCATGGAAGAAACAGATGATGTGAAAAAATAACCTAAGACCTGCTCAGAATCAATTGAACTGCATTTAATATTACTTGCTATCCTCGATGGTAATGATGCGAAAATAGAACCATCATTCTGATATTGTTGCTTTACTAAGCTCCAAAACTCATATGCACCTCGATTAATAGACTTCAGTTTTACTTTAAAACTATAGGATTCAGTAAACCTTAAGCCATCTTCAAGAAAAGTGATTTCAAAATCATTTATTAAGCTATTGTTCGTGAACTGATCGTCAAATATCTTGATATCGAATTTAGAATATTCTGTATTCCAGCAATAGGAATTGTTAATATCGGATGATGGAGCTTGGTATTGATAAGTACCCTCCCAATCAATTCTGAAGTAGTCTTTAGATGGACTATCATAAAACTGGCAATATAATCGAACACCTTTAATTGTATTATCTATTCCATTTTTCTTCACTTCAACCTCATCAGTTTTGTAATAAACAGAATCTACTATTCCACTTGCAGGAATTTGTTCCTCATCAGATTGATAAACTGTCCCATCTGATGTAATTATTTTTAAAGAATACTTTTTACCTACTTCAGCTACAAATTCGGTAGGGCAAGACTCATACAGCCCAGGCTTGGTTTCATTGAATTTGTATTCATATCCATCAGAATCAAATACAGAAACATCAGCCCCCTCTTCTTTTGGATTGACATATGCTTTGTAATCAGCAGTGCGACTCAGTTCAACAAAGTATGGCTCTGCCTGATCAGTAATTTCTGCAAAGACAACAAGTTTTGCAGCAGTATCTTTTACTTCAACTTCCAGCGGATCAATACATGCACTCAGAAAGATCACAAAAACTAATTGAATAAAAAAAATTGTCTTCATTTCAGAATTTAAAATTATAAGTGATGGACGGAAAAGGAATACCTAATATGGCTAAGCGATAAGCTTGAGGAGGTGCACCATTTTGATCTCTGAAAAAAACAGAAAATGGATTTTTCCTCCCATATAAATTATATATTCCAAATGTCCAGCTGCTTTCAAACTTTCTTTTTGAGTTTTGAGGAACATAGTTAAATGAAACATCCATTCTGTGAAAATCAGGGATTCTATATTGATTTCTATTGGAAAATTCACCTATTGCAATTGCTCCAACTTCATATTTACTTATTGGGATACTCACGGGTCTTCCTGTGCTATAAGTAAAATTCATATTTAAGCTAAGTTGAGAGGATAATTTATAAGATAGAATTGTTGTAAAGTCATGAGGCTTATCATAATACGCAGGATATAGCTTTCCTTCATTAATAACCTCCTCGTCAAACTCCCCATCCACTTGAATGAAAGCCCTGGAATAAGTATAACTTAGTCGGCCAGTTAATTTACCTGCCGTTTTTATTAAGGAGAATTCAGCACCATAAGCTATACCAGCTCCATTTACAAGTTCGGTTTCCAACACATTATTCAACAAAAGTTGTGCGCCATCTTTGTAATCGATTGTATTTTGAGTTTTTCTATAATATAATTCAGCTGATGATTCATACATATCTGCTCTAAAGTTTCTAAAATAACCTATAGACCATTGATCTCCAATTTGGGGTTCAATATGTTCATTGCTAAGCTTATAGATATCAGTTGGTGCAATAGCTACGTTGTTCGCTATTAAATGCATGTACTGTCTCGTTCTTTGATATCCTAGTTTAAATGATTGTTGAGAATCAATATTATAGCTCAAAGAAATCCTGGGTTCTAACCCACTATAATCTATCACCTTTTCGGACCTACCATAATATGTTGTATCAATAATAGAATTTACAGATTTAGTTTCTGAATTATCGTAACTATAGGAGGTATATGATCCCATCTTTTGGTAAGCACTATATCTTAAGCCTGTAATAAATTTAATTTTATCGAACTTGAAAGTAGCTTCAGTAAATAAGCCAAACTCTCTTCCTAAATCATTCTCAATCTTTATTTCATTGACTATTGATTTTTCAGATGTTGGTTTCAAGTTACCCGGCCGTAATTCATATATATTTGCTTCCCCTCCGACTTCCACATAATGCTGTCCTAATTCTGCTCCTAAAAACATTTTAACAGAAGTGTTTCTGTTATTAATATTTAATTCAAATTGCTGATTACTGTAATCTCCTAATACACTTGAGAAATTATCAGATATAGTTGCTAACCCTGTAAAATTCATACCCCCATTTAATTCTACATGGTAATTCAAAGTACTTGCAAAATTTCCATACATGTAAGAAGTATCAGCATCGAAGGCAAATTGATCTCGACCGTAGTAAGTTGAAAACGTGAGTTTACTTCTATCATTTAATTGATAGTCTACCTTTGCATTTAAGTCTAAAAAAGAAGCTGAACTACTTTTAAGTTGTGGGTTACTTGCTGACTTTAATAACCAGTCTGAATATGTAGTTCTGGTAGATACCATCAGTCCTAGCTTATTTGAAATAACAGGTGTCACCCAAGTCAATCTACTTGATATCAAGCCAATACCACCGATAAATCGCATTGAATCCACTAGCGTATTCAATGACTCAACAGCAATAACGGATGAAACCCTTCCACCATATCTAGCTGGCATACTTCCTTTATACAAGGTTACATTATCTGTGACATCCTGATTAAAAACAGAAAAAAATCCAAAAAGATGCGAAGTATAATAAATAGGAGCACCATCAAATAACACAAGATTTTGCCCTACTGATCCGCCTCGAACATTAATACCTCCAGCTCCTTCTCCTACTGAACTTATACCGGGTAAAGTTACTATACTATTCATTACATCCACCTCCCCCATCAAAGCAGGCATTTGTTTAATAGATTGAATAGATAACCGATTAACTCCCATAGACGCAGAGTTCAAATGCGTTACATCTGTTGTTGAACGTACTGTGACTTCTGACAACTGTACTACATCGTTTTCAAGTGTAAAAGAAAGAGACTTATCCTCCTTTATATTAATCTCCTTTGTTATAGTTTTTTTTCCAACAGCAGAAATAGTCAACTTATAATTTCCACTTAAAAGTTGAACAGAAAAAACACCATTTACATCTGTCACCTTTCCTTCAGTACCATTATTCCATGTTATTGAAGCTCCCACTATTGGCTCACCATTTTTTTTCTCAATTACCTTCCCTTTTAAGTGGTAGGTTGGTCCTTGCTGGATTGACAATCCCTCCGAGAGAGAAATCATCATTAGCAAAGAGACTATATATATTCTAATCATAGCCAAACTTTTAAAACGAAAAATGCCAAAAGATCATAGTTATACTATTGATTTCATAGTAAAAATTAATCATACTAATTGCCTGAAACGGCATTTTTTTTACTAAAAAAAAGAGGCTTTCTTACGAAAACCTCTTATAAATAAATTACTAATTACTAATCAATTAAAGTACTTTATTCCTCTTCCTCTTCAGGAACAACTACTACCTTAAATTCTGTAGTTTGACCAAGAGTTACCTCTTCATCATCAGAAATAACATCATCTAATTGAATATCAAGAACCAATTCGTCTTCACCTACCTCTAACCAAGCAGGATCAATATCCAATACTATTTCTCCACTTGTACTTCCAGCAAAAATTGTAACTGATCCATTCGTTTTATCTGCATTTGATCCTAATGGAAGTCCTGCAATTGAGTATTCTACAATAACATCTTCTTCAACTGCTCTGTTAAGTGCCAGATTAATAAAGAAATTACCTGCTTCATCTACTTCTACCTCAGCAAAATCCACTATAAGATTCACTGTTTTAACATCATCTCTAATATAAATTACAGCCTGACCAATATTCATTGAATCAGGAGCATGATTAACTGCTGAAGTTCCATCACCTGTTAAAAGTATATCTCCAAGTACAATTCTAAAACTCCTATCTGCTTCTGCAGTAATATTGTCCTTAGTGAGAATCTTCACATATGCTTCAGTTTGTCCGGCAGAGAAGCCTAATACGTTATTTTTATTCAAAATCTCGAAATCCTGACCTTCAATAGCAGTCCCATTTATCACTTCAAATTCCACTGCTGTAGAATCAACATTTCTTTCAGATATTGTAATTGGAAAAAATAAGGTATCCGCCCCTGAAAGATAATCCTCTTCATATATATAGGTAGTATCAGAGCCAACACCAATGAATTCATTGACATCTTCAACCTCAATAATGATAGAACCATCTAGACCATTTGAACTGGAAACAGTCAGAGTATATGTACCAACTTCTTCAGCTAGAACGCTTACATACTCCCCATACCTGCCTTCTACTTCAGATACACTGGCTTCTCCATCACCTGTAATTGTCCATGTATATTCTTCATCTATACTATGACCTCTCACGAAATAACGTGTAGGATCATAAGTAAGAATTTCGTCAGAACCTGAAATTAACAGGCTTGTCCCAGGAGTCAAACTAATTGTTTCCTCCTCTCCTTCGCACGCAGCAAATACAAATGCTAATACTAAGCCAAAGGATAATTTAAAAAATAATTTATAATTCTTCATAGTTACTTTTAATCTACGTCCCAAAATAAGTTTGTATCATATTCATCACCACCTATAGCATTAGATGCGTCTGAATAATTACTACTGTTTAAAGATTGCTCATCTAAAGGATAAATCCTTCTCTTTGGTATCCCATTTATATCAATAAAATTTTCATCCGGCTCGTAAATTACTAGATTAGCTTCAGGAATATTTTCTAAATCTAATCTTCTGATTTCAGCCCATGATTGCCATCCTTGAATATATAAGGAAATGTATTTTTGTATAGCTAAATTATTTTCACTGTAAGGGTTAGCAGCAATATAATTAATAATTGTAGCCGAGTTAGTAATTCCCCAATACTCCATGCTAGCTCTTATACCTTGCTCATAATATTGAGAAGGTGACCCAGAAGTTACCCAACCATTGGCAGCAGCTTCTGCTAAAATGAAACTTGTTTCTGCATAATCCATTAGCATACCTTCAAAATCTGCTTCTAACAATTTCGGGTTCAATTGAGAAACAGCACTCCTAGGTATTGCCGCAGCCTCTGCACTTTCTAATCCATATGTTAAGCCTATGAAAGTGCCTGTAGCAGATGCAGGTGAAAAATATTCCTCCAACCTTGGATCACCTAATCCTGATAATAAGTTTACAAAGTTTTCAGTAGCTGCATAATCCTGTCTACCATTTACTACATAAGAAGTATATAATGGGTTAACGCTTGGTTGCTCTGTTATAAATTGTATTGCAGCATTTTCTGAATTACTTGAAATAGCTTCGCCAGCAGCCGCACTAATCACTTCCTGAGCCAATGTTGGGTTAACATCTGACAATCTAATACCCATTCTTAACAACAGAGAGTTACCAAACTTAATCCAATTTTCTAAATCACCACCATATACAACATCACCCCCTGCAAAACTTGGAGCTTCAGCATCTATGCTTGCAACTGCAGCCTGAACATCTGAAATTAATGTTTCATAAATATTAGCCTGACTATCGTAAGATGGGCTTGGATTCTCAGCACCTTGTAATGCTTCAGAAAAAGGGATATTACCATAAATATCAACCATATTATGATATGCCCATGATTTCATAATTGTTGCAATAGCATTTTGGTTTCTTATCTGGGCAGCATCTACTGTTGGATCTTCTAAATCAAGTTCGCTATTGATTCTTATAATTTCCTGTAAATCATTAATAGCTGTGTAAAACTCCAACCAAAATGTGTTATTTGTCTGGGGTCTGTATTGGTACCTTACTTCATCAGAATATTCATTTTGAGCCCAATACTGCGCAATAGTCATTCCAAATGAAATATTATCAAAGTTCCCATAATACCTCAGTCCCAATTGCCGTTGAGCAGCAGTTAACAAGAAATCATTAGACACTTCAGCCGGTCTATTAGGATCCTCATTTAAATCTGTCAAATCCTGACATCCTGTGATCATCAAAAAGATCATAGATATCGATAGAGTTGTTTTTATTAAAAATTTCATATTTTTCTACTTATAAAGTTTTAAAATCCAAGGCTCACTTTAAATCCATATGATCTTAAAGTAGGTAAAGCACCTCCTTCAAGTCCTTGTACGTTACCTGCATTTGTCGAAGCTTCAGGATCAATGTGCGGCACCTTTTTGAACAGAATAGCAAGGTTTCTTCCTTCTAATCCAAAATTAACGGAGTTAAAAGGTGTTTTTTCAACTACTGATCTAGGTAACGAATACCCTAAAGTCATCTCTCTTAACTTCAAGAAACTTGCATCGTATACGTGTGCTGCTGCAAGACCAAACTGACCTGAAAAATAAGAAGCTGCATCTATTGCTGTAGTGTTTGGCCCAATAGTTTCTCCATCATCATTTTGAACTACTCCTTCAGCAACAATACCCACCTGACGAATATTTCCATCAACAGTTTCCTGAACCATTCCTGAATATTTAGCAAATAAATTTGTTACAGAATGTAATGAACCTCCCATTTGCATGTCAAATAAGAAGCTAAAATTAATGCCTTTATACGAGAAACTATTCCTTAAACCACCTGTCCAGTCAGCTAAGTAAGTACCTAAAGGTTCTGTTGCACTTGTTTGTAAGTAGTTACCACCTTCTCCGATCACTCTATTTCCATCTTCATCTAATACAAAATTTGCTCCGTAAATAGATCCATATGGTTGGCCAATTCGAGCATCAAGAGTAGCCTCAAAAACCCCGTTAGCAATTCTGTAATTATCTATACCTGGTGCTAACTCAACTACCTCATTTCTATTTCTAGCCCAGTTAATATCCATATTCCATCTAAAATCATTCGCATTAATTATAGTTGCTCCTAAAGATACTTCTACACCTTGATTAACAATCTCCCCAGCATTAATGATTTGAGACCTGTATCCTGACGCACCTGATACATCTACTTCAAAAATTTGATCAGTTGAAGTATTATTATAATATGTCGCATCTAAATAAATCCTATCTGATAAAAACCTTAATTCTGCTCCTATTTCGTACGAAAGCGTTTGTTCCGGACGAAGATTACTATTATTTAGCGCGTTAGGTAATGAATAAACTGGATTATCTCCAAAGTTTGCCAGAGGAGTATAAACTGATGATATTCTGTAAGGATCTGTATCGTTACCTACTTGAGCAACACTAGCCCTAATTTTACCAAAAGATAAAATTTCGTTATCAAGAGGTTCTAATTCTGTAAAGATAAAAGTTCCACTTACTGAAGGGTAGAAATAAGAGTTATCACCATCAGGCAAAGTTGAGGAAACATCATTTCTAATAGTTGCATCAACATAAAGTATATCCCTGAAACCTACTGTGGCAGAACCGAACCAGCTGTTTATTTGTCTTCTTCTTGTTCTATCTACAATTGTTGGTCTGTTGTTAGAATTTTCCAAACTGTAAAAATCTCTAACACTTAAACCACCAACGGTGATTCCAGTATTTTCTTTAAAGTCATCTATTCTTATATTACCTCCTACAAATGCCGTTAAAGAAATATCTTCATTAATATTGCCCTGGTATTTCAAAATTAAATCAGTGTTTAATTCAGATTGCTGTAATACAGTTTCTTGGTAAGATGATTGAGCTACTGAACCTTCAGCAGTTCTCTGCTCTCTTCTATCAGTATAAAAATCTGTTAAAACTCTTCCTGTTAAAGATAAGTTTTCAGTGAAATCATAAGAAATAGTAGCATTACCAAACACTCTATTTCTACTGTCATTTTGAAGGTTTTCATTTCTAATCCAATATGGGTTATCAGCATACAAAGGAGTAGCGTCCTCAGAACTAATTCTATTCCATGATCTTTGTTCCCCTGTTGCTTCAACTTTATAGTTTCTTAACTCATCCATATCCACTTGTCTTTGTCCAAAATGATTAAATTGAACAATAATATCTCCATATCCTTGAGACGGGCGACCTTCAAATTCTGAATTCACATAGTTTACTCCTGCACTTGCCGTCAATTTCTCTGATAGAGAGTAGGACCCATTAAAATTTAAAGTGTTTCTCTGCATATTTGCATTCGGCATGATATGCTTCTGATCTAAATTGGTGTAGGATAATCTAAATGAGCCATTGTCATTTCCGCCTGATAAAGACACATTATTATTTAACATAACGCCAGTCTCAAAGAAATTTTTAATATTATCAGGATGAGCTACCCAGGGAGTTTCTTCTCCAAAGTTAGGATTATCAGGATAATAACTATACCACTGCCTTACAGGCCTACCATCTAATCTTGGTCCCCAACTTTGGTCAACAGCAAAACCTGCTACATGTTGTCCATCTTCAACTGTAAATGGACCAAAACCTCCTCCAAATTCATTTTGATAATCAGGTAATACTAGTGGATTAGAAAAAGTAACTCCTGAATTAATGGTTACTCCAAGTGCTTTATTCTTTCTCCCCTTTTTTGTTGTGATAATAATTACACCATTAGAAGCTCTATTACCATACAAAGCAGCAGCACTTGCTCCTTTTAATACAGACATGCTTTCAATATCTGCTGGATTAATATCTTGTGCAGCATTACCATAATCAAAACCACTGGCTCCTCTTTGTTGATCAGCACTATTAAAATTTTGGTTATCAATTGGAACTCCGTCAACTACAAATAAAGGCTGATTATTTCCAGCTATAGAGTTAGCCCCTCTTATTAGTATATTGGAAGAACCTCCCATAGCACCATTACCGCTAATCTGAACACCAGCAACTTTACCTTGCATGGAATTAATCATGTTAGTTTCACCAGCGTTTACCATATCATCGCCACTAATTTCCTGAACAGAATAACCAAGTGATCTCTGCTCTCTCTCAATACCCAATGCGGTAACAACTACTTCATTTAATTGCTGAATATCTGCCTCCATTGAAACATCAATTACTGATCTGTTTCCAATTTGCACTTCCTTGTTTGCCATTCCAATGAATGAAAAAACTAAAGCATTGGCATCAGAAGGAACTGATATTTTGTAATTTCCATCCAAATCGGTGTTAACACCAGAATTTGTTCCTTTTATTAACACATTCACACCCGGTAAGCCTTCGCCTGTTTTGGCATCGGTAACTTTACCACTAACGGTGCGATCCTGTGCCCATGCGTGTAGCACGAACACCAACATGAGACATGTTAGTAGAATCTTCTTCATTTTAGTTTGTTTAGGTTTAAATTTATTACACTATTGACAAACTTAACAAATAATTAACGGTTGAAAAAAATTAATCAAAATAGTTTTTATATGAAACTTAAACTTTTCTGAGGTTCTGCGCCAATATTTACACTATTTATAAATAAAATTATAAGATTTACACCTTTGACTGTAACTACATCAATTGATCCTATTCTTTATTTATATCTGAAGTTATAATAATGTATTTTACTAAATCAGACTAAAAATTACATGGATAATCACGGGATAAAGCAAAAAAAGAACCTACTATATTGTTGTTGTCTCCTGTGTATCAGGATTAACAAACATAAAGCCTCTGGCATCATTGCCATCGTGGAAATGAACCTCCATACCAATAATGTACATCACGTGGCTCTTTTCTATAAATACTGGAACGCCTTGAATTTCAAATCTCTTATCAGTAGGCTTTTGTTTATCGAACCCCAGCATATAGCTCATCCCTGCAGCGCTGCAGCCTCCCCCACCTCTTACACCCACGCGCAACCCGTACTCTGAAGGAATATTCTTATTCTCCATAATGTTTTTAATCTCTTCTATGGCTGTAGAGGTAATTTTGATAGGATCCATTGTATATATTTTCGATTTAATGAGGGAAACGTTTTTAGAATTCTAAAAGTTTAAAGGAATTTTACCACTTTTATTTAGATGGAAAATAACTAATTTTGAAATTCAAAAGTAAGAAAACACTAATATGGAACCAATTTGGGATTTACTGAAAATAATCATTCCTGCTGGAATAGTACTTTATGCAATGTTTTTAGTAGTAAAGACCATGCTTCAGAAGCAGAATGAAGCAAGAATAATAGAAATGAAATCCAAAAACAAAGAAATTGTACTCCCCATTCGTCTGCAAGCTTATGAAAGGATGACCCTTTTTCTTGAAAGGATCTCGCCAGATCAAATTATAAAAAGGATTCATAGGAGTGAAATGAATGTAGTAGAATTGCAATTTGTACTTCTTAACGATATACGGGAAGAATTCAATCATAACCTTTCCCAGCAGGTATATATGAGTGATGAAGCATGGAAAATAATCAAAAATGCCAAAGAAGAGTTAATAATGCTTGTTAATCAGGCCGCCAAGCCTCTTGACCCTGAAGCAAAGAGTATAGAGTTAGTTAAAGCTATTTATGCGGAGTCTTTGGAAAAAAGAATTGACAGCCTTGAATACGGGTTAACATATCTTAAAAATGAAATTCAGCAGGAATTCTAATTAAAAAGTAGAGGCTCTCTAACCATTGTCAAGGTGATGGCAAATAAGCTTTATTTTTCTATTAACTTCACAAACTCCTGAATCTTATCATTATCAATGGTTACAGATAAATCATAGAGCGCAATTTTCCATTTGCCCTTTTGCTTTACCAACACGCCTGTTCCTTTACAAATTCCCATCCAGGTATTTAGTTTCTCATTAAACCAGGCTGTTTTTCCATCTGCAGAAAAATAAACGTCTCTACTGGTTGCTTCAAATGACCATGCACTTTCTCTTTCAAAATATTCTTTTGCCCACTCACGCATTTCATCTCTGGTCCACTTTTCTGTTTTATCCGTACCCAAATAAATCCCATCTTCTGCCATTGTTCCAAAGAAAAAATCTTCATCAGCTGTTGCCGCTGCCTTATGCCAGGCATTTAAGAGATTATTTACATTTTCGGTTTCATTTTGAGCTTTGCTCGTTTTTGAAACAAGGAAAATACAGGAGGTGATAAGAAGGTACTTAATCATATCATTAAAAATTAATAGTTAATATTTTACAATTAAAGCTTTAGTGTAAATCCAATTCCCGGAAAGCCTACTACGAAAACTTCAGCAATGTCTCGGTTATTTATGAAAAACAAATCATAACTGCCATTAATTGTCATATATCTAATTCCGTACGAGCCAATAAAGTATCCTTCGGAGTCTATATCTGAAAAAATTAGATTTTCGGATATTAATGATAGTTTTTTAGAGATACGTGCCAGACCAGCCACACTAAATGCCGGCTGGTCAACAAAACCAACGTCTGATACAGCACCATAATAAATAGTACCCGTTATATTGATATCCGGATTCCCTAGTGTTAAGCCTGTATTTAAAAAACCTGCAGCAGCCGCTTCCCCTTCACCAAAACCTATAAAGGCATCCATACCTGCTTTAAAGTGTATGTTTTCCTGAAATGAATAGGTATAATGTGGATTAACATAAAAAATTGGTGCTCCTAACACTAAAGTAAATAAGCTTGTCCCAACTCCTATTGAAAAATTTTCAGAGATCCCTCTATGATAAGTCATTACATTATTGCTGAGATAATCCCCTCCTTTCTCAAAATTAAAACCAGCACTGCCAAAGAAATATTTAGCAGAATTAATGGGTTTAAGTTCATCTAATTCAAGAATCATTTTAGCTTTACCTTTAGAATCATCAGATTCTATACTCTTTATTTGATTAGTGGCAATGGTAATTTTACCAACAGTTTCATTCTCTATTTCTAAAAAATCTTTGTTCTGGGCAATAAAATATCCTTTGTAAACTTCGCCCGATTTTAAATAAACAATCACTTTAACCCTTAAATCTTCAGGTTTAACCTTTTCTATTTTAGGATCAGTTATCTGAGAATAGCTACTACTTAAAAAGCAGGTTAATACTATTACAACTATAAAAAGCTTTTTCATTAACTAATTGATTAAGAAAAATATTGAACCAAAATTGCTAATTTCACATTGCAGTTCAAATTACATTTATATTATGCAAAATCCACATAAGCACAATCAAATAAAAGCAAATAACATAAGAATTTGGGTGGGGGCAATCAGCTTAATTCTAGCCTGGGCTCTTTTTATTTATAAAGACTTACTAAAAGACCTTTATCTGATCCTATTAGGTTCCTTTTCGCTTTACACTTTATTTGTGTATATTATTATACCCATTCAAAAAAATAAGAAACTAAAAGAACAAGAGGATGAGTAAAAAGCTTTCATATAAAAACGCTTTAAAGCGAGCAACTGAAATAATGAGAGACAAGCAATTAGTAACTCGTTTAATTCATGATACAAAAGATACTTTTCAAAGCAAAGCTAAGACTTCTGAAAAAATTCAGGCAGTAAAGTTTCAGCTGTTTACTTTTATAAGATTAGTAAGGGCGTACATTAAAGGATACTATCGAGAGGTATCTGTAAAAAATATGCTCTATACTGTTGGCGTGCTAATTTATTTTGTAACTCCTACCGATATTGTTCCTGATTTTCTTCCTGTGGGTGGATTTGTAGATGATGCTGCTCTCATTATTTGGCTGTATAAACAATTGGGAGACGAAGTGAAACAATTTCTTGAATGGGAGAGTAAGCATAAGCAAATAACTTCTATCAATGAATAACACTGTACATGTAATCGATCAGGATTTGATCAATGGGGCATTGGATTATCATGGCTATCGTGATATGATTAAATTATTGCTTCAAGAAAGAAAAACCACTGGCAATAACCACTCAGATGAGATGGTAGCGTATACCAAAATGAATGACCAGAGGATGAACCGCTGGGATAAAAAGGTAATGATCAATGAAGAATTGACTGAAATAGTAAAACAGCTGCCTGCTATGAATTGGCTAATTATTACTGAAGCCTGGTGTGGAGATGCTGCTCAGAATATTCCGTTTATTGCTAAGCTTGCTGACTTAAATGAGAAAATAAATCTCCGACTGATTTTGAGAGATGAACATCCTGAAGTAATGGATGCTTACCTTACCAACGGAGCAAAATCCATTCCTATCCTGGTAATGTTGAACCAGCAAATGGAGGAGCAGGGAAAATGGGGGCCACGACCTGAGCCGATTCAGAAAATGGTTTTAGAATCAAAACAAAAACCTTCATTAGATAAATTGGCATTTGTAGAAAGCATCCATAAGTGGTATGCTGATGATAAAATGCAGACAATACAACAAGAATTTATCCGTCTGATAAAAAATTTTAATACACATGAGTAATACAGCGCTTATAGCGGGAGCTACTGGCTTGGTTGGAGGACATCTTTTAGATATACTTATGGAAGATGACTATTATTCTACTGTGAAAGTGCTGACAAGAAGAAGCATTGGCGGAGATGATGGAAAGCTGAAAGAGATTATAATAGAAGATTTTGACGATCTGGAAAATCATGTAGAAGCGCTAAAAGCCGATGACTATTTCTGTTGCTTAGGTACAACTATGAAGAAAGCTGGCTCAAAAGAAGCTTTTAAAAAAGTAGACTATCGCTACCCTGCTTCATTAGCAGCTATAGCAAGAGAAAACAGTGCTAGCTCTTTTCACCTCGTTTCCGCCATGGGCGCAAATGCCAACTCCCTTATTTTTTACAATAAAGTAAAAGGAGAGGCTGAGAAAGCTATTCAGGCCATGAAGCTAAGTAAAGCTTTTATCTACAGACCATCTTTTATAGAAGGAGAAAGAAATGAAAGCAGAACAGGAGAAAAAGTAGCTCTGTGGGTAGCTGACAAACTTGATTTTGTTTTTACAGGTCCGTTAAAAAAATATGGAGCAATTCATGCTCATGAAATAGCCGAGGCAATGGTAAAGACTGCTAAAAATGATAAATCAAGCTTTAAAATACTTGAATCAGATCAAATGAAAGAGCTTATATGATCGCTGTTATACAACGTGTAAGTGAGGCTTCAGTAAAAATAGAAAATACTGTTAAAGGAAAAATCAACAGAGGAGTTCTGGTTTTATTAGGTATTGAGGATAATGATAGTCAAGAAGATATTGATTGGCTTAGCAGAAAAATTATCAATTTAAGAATATTTAATGATGATGAAGGCGTAATGAACAAGAGCCTGTTGGAGGTTGATGGAGAAATTCTTCTGATCAGTCAGTTTACCCTGCATGCAAGCACTAAAAAAGGAAACAGACCTTCTTACATAAAGGCTGCCAAGCCTGACGTGGCAGTTCCTCTTTATGAGAAGATGCTGCTTACGCTGGATCAAAACATTCCTACTGAAATAAAGAGTGGTGAATTTGGGGCTGACATGAAAGTAAGTCTTATTAATGATGGCCCTGTTACAATTATTATAGATACAAAAGACAAGAAGTAAATTAAGCAAACAGTTTTCACCTACTTTCCATACTTTAAGGAGATAATTGCTTAATTTCCCTGTATCTATTTTAAATTAAAAAAAGCATGCAGCACTCCATAGCAATAATAGGATGTGGCAATTTGGGCCTATCAATAGCCAATGGGCTTATCAAAACTCCGGGATTTGATGTTTCTTCTCTCACATTAACAAAGAGAAAAACTGAGAGTCTATCCCCTCTAAAGAAACTTGGTGTTGCCATATCTTCTGATAATTTAGCCGCAGCTGAAAGTGCAGATATAATTATTCTGGCTGTAAAGCCATTCAATCTTACTGAGGTACTAGAAGAAATTAAGCCTGCAATAGGAGGTAAAAAGCAAACAATAGTCTCAGTAGCTACAGGGGTTAAAATTCAGCAAATTTCCGGAATTTTAGGAGACGATATTCCTATTTTCAGGGCCATGCCTAATATTGCTGCTGACATTAATGAATCTGTAACCTGCATCTGCGGAATTAATGCTTCTGAAGCAACTGAAGCAGCTGTAAAGGAAATTTTTAATAGTATAGGGTTATCTATTACTATCAATGAAGATTTAATGGAGGCTGCTACAGTACTGGGAGCATGTGGCATTGCTTATGTGTTGAGGTTCATGAGAGCCATGATACAAGGAGGAATACAAATTGGATTTGATGCTAAAACTGCCAGCGACATTGTGAATCAGACAGTGAAAGGAGCCGCT
The DNA here is from genome assembly GCF_014636295.1 of Marivirga lumbricoides. GTDB lineage: Bacteria > Bacteroidota > Bacteroidia > Cytophagales > Cyclobacteriaceae > Marivirga > Marivirga lumbricoides. Next base: position 314,778 of record NZ_BMEC01000002.1, read on the forward strand.
GAAATGATGATTCAACAGCCTATTCATCCTGAAGCAGCAATTGACAAGGTAACTACACCTAAAGGCTGCACCATTGTAGGCTTAAATGAAATGGAACACCATGGGTTCAGCGCTGCAATGGTGAAAGGAGTTATTGCTTCTTTTGAGAAGATCACATTGTAAGATAATGATGCCAAAAACAATTTACATTTTTTCTACTTTACTGATATAATTTTTTTAAAATAAATTGGATTACCTAGATTGTTCATTCCTTGAACTTCAACTAAGAAGTCCCCAATGTCATCCGATGTACTAAATTTTAGAGTTTCTACTTTGCCAGGCTCGATAATAACTTCAGGGTTCCAATACAATATAGATCGGAAATCTGGCAACTTATCAGAAGTGCTTCTATCAGGTAATAATGAGACATCTTTAATTTGATCTTTTAATGAAAAACCACTAATGTTAGTGTAGCTATGGTTAGTTGTATTTCTCATATAATAGTCTTTATTATCAGTTTCAATTTCTAATATACCATCGAAAAATTTACCATTAATGAAAACTTTTTTATTTATTAACTTAACAAATGAAAGATCTTCAGGTTCAATTAAAAATATTTGTTCCTGATTGTAAACTGGAAGTCCATCAATTAAAACTAATGGATTATCTCCTATTGGTGCTAATAATCCTTTTTTATCATCCAACAATCTAATGAGTAATCTTTTACTCTTGTTTGATTTATTGACCTTTATAACAGCTCCTGGAATCAACTCTCGGACAACTTCCTCAAAATTTTTTAATACTACGTACTCTCTCATATCTCTTGAGAAGTCATAATTCTTAAATAAACCATTGGAGAAGGAATTTAGAGATTGCAGATTTTTTCTAACTTGATCTGGATAATAGACCCTTTTAATAATCTGATTTTCTTTCTGAAATTCTATTAAACTATTAGCATAACGCTGAGGTGGCAGATAACTTCTTGTATCAGAAACAACATAAGTAGAGTCTGCAATAGACTTATCTAAGATATACATAATATTAGTTTGCTTCTCATCTACATTAGCCAATTTAAGTATAATATCAGCTGTACCGTTAAATTCCTTAATTTCTATTTTAAATTCTCCTTTGGCATTAATTGGCGAAATATAAAATTGTTGCGCAGAACCCAAAACTGTGCAGTAAATTGTGGAGTCAATTACCAATTCATTAGTACGGCTGTCATATACCTTACCAGACACTATAATACTGTTCAAGTTATCTGCATCCTGAAACTTCATCTTAGTATTTCCTCGAAAAAATTCATCTACATTAAACGTCTCTATTTTTTTTGTTAAAAGAAAATTATCCAGAAAATCGATATTTTTAACATGCGTATAAAAATCTAAACTTAATGGAATGAAATTAATTTCTGAAAATAAGTTTAGATCATAATCAATTCTGCTAATACTATTTTCTTCAAAATAGTTTAAGTTTTTTACTGAAACTGAAGCAAATAATTTAGAATTATCATTGTTATTATTATTTATACGAAGCGAAAACTCAATTTCTTCATTAGTATTAAATGTATTGTCACTCATAATGACATCTAAATCCATTTTGCTTTCATCCTCCAAGTAGAAAATTCTTTCCGAAAGAATTTTTCTTTCGGAATCATAAATAACAATTTGATTTAACCCATTTGGTAAATCACCTTTAGGTAGCAAAAATTTCATTTTTCTCCCCGTCACTCTTTGTTCATTCGAGAAGATAACTCTTCCTTTGTTTTGAAGTAAAAAACCAACTTTATCTTGTTCAAAATTATACCCCAAATTCAAAAAAACTGAAATAGTATCTTTATCAAGGTCTGTAAGTTTTATAGTTAACATATCAGAAGATGATTTACCTAAATCAAAATACATCGTATCCTTTTCATTAATAAATAATGCAGTATAGGTAGAACTATCATTAGGAAATATCTTAAATTTACCATATCCATCTTTTATATCATCAACTATAGCTACGGTATTTTCAAATTCGTCAACAACTAAACCTCTCAGTCCATCAGAAAAATTTTGAAGCTCCACTGCTACCTGATTGAGATGATTACTTACCAGGTTTCCCCCTTCCGGAAAAAATTCCGCTGATAGTTTTCCCGAATCTTCTTTCTTTACATATTTATCGTTAATATTAATTATACCAATATTTTGAGATGGCATAGATCTATTAAAATTGACCATATCTTTAGTAAACATAAGGAATGTATAGCTACCTGATTTAAGTTGGGGAGGTATAGATATAAAACCACTTCCAGTTCCTCCTGTTAGTTTCACTTTTTCATCTAAGATAAGTTCATTATTTGAGTCGATAAGATTTAAATATAAAATCCCATTCTTACCCGAAGGAAGATTATCCCCATAGGACACAACATATACACTAAATAAGATTTTATCCCCTGAAATGTAATAAGGTTTATCTGTATTTAGATAAACTTTTTCATATCTCATTCCCCCATGAAGGTCTGACTGAAAACTCCGGCAAAAGTTCATGGTCACAAAACTGAGTAGCAAAAATAAAACTATTCTTAAATACATATCTTAACTATTTAGTTTAATAAGGCCAAAATGAAGGTTTTTGGACTGTCGCTCCGGGGTAGAGTCTACAATCGCAACAATAATCACGTGGTCTTCGCAGGTATTCTTCGGGTAGCTGAGCAATTCCAGGTTCATCTAAATTATGTCCGCAATTTTCATTATTTAGAGGATCCCTGACTTCTTTCTTCAAAAACTTACTATCTATAAAGAGTCTTTTAGAGGTACTTGAAGAGGTGCTAAAGAAACCAACAGCTCTATCTTCAGGGTTATTGACATTAGTAATATTTCCTACAATTTCTGTCGGAGGTGGATCAAACATACTGCCCCCAACATCTCTTTGTGCCTTAAGTTGTTCTAAAAAATGAAAGAAACTGGAGGTCAACGAGTATCTTGTTATCAACATACTATAACCTATTGAATATTGTCTTGAGGGGACCACTGTCAAAACTTTTATAACAGACTCTGAATTAATAGGTAAATCTTCGGTACTAACAATATTTAAGGGCAAATTAACAGTTTCATTCCTGTAACAAATCAAATCTTGCGTTTTAATAGCTGATCTATCTCCACCCTTAAAGCATGCTGAACTTCCCTGAAATACAGACTCAAAAGCGAAAGTTCCACTATAATCGTATCTATAATAAAGCGGATCTCTCCGGATATCATTTTTTGTATAAAAGTTTATAACTTCACTGGCAACTATACTATTTCCACTTAAAAATGTCTCCTCTTCTGATTTAAACCAAAGAGAATCAAGTTCATCAGGTACTATCAACTCCTGAAAATCAGATTCATACTTTTGTCCATTGTTTAATTCTACTTTTAGTTGATAAAAATTCCCAAGTTTAGTTAAAAAGTCAGATGGACTTGTTGCGTATCTTCCAGAAGATATTTCTTCAAGTTGATAACAGTTGCTATCATTATCAATTATATAAACTAAAGCACCACTCTCCCTTTCGTAACCTGAATTACCCTTAACCGAAGATGTTCTGCTAAGGGTAATGATGTTAACACTATTATTATTTGATATTAATCCTTCAACAACAAGTTGAGACCGAGAATCATTATTAGTTAATTTCGGATCGAATGGATCAATACAAGATGAACATAAGACAATAATAAATATGAGATAGTAAATAGATTGATACTTCATTATTTAAAATTTAAAATCATAAGATAGGGCAGGAATTATCTGTCCAACGATAGAAAGTTTAAAAGCATCAATTTCTCTTAGGGAATCAGACGATCTAAAAAATACAGAATAAGCATTTCTTCTACTGTATACATTGTAGAAAGTGAGTACCCAATTAGCTTTAACAGTTTTATTTCTTTTCAAGGTAGTACCGAGGTGAAAAGATAAATCCAGTCTGTGATAGTCAGGTATTCTATCACCATTCCTATTGGTGTAGTTAGCTACTTTAACTCCAAATACATCATAAACAGATTCAGGATAAGTAATAGGCCTTCCTGTATTATACAGGAAATTTGCGGAAATATCAAATCTTCTGGAAACCTTAAGATTTCCGAATAACGATAAATTGTGAGGTTGATCAAAATTTGTTGGAAATGCATTACCTTCATTAATCCTCTCTAATAAATTCTCACTATTAACAGTTATAAGGGATCTTGAATAAGTATAACTCACCCAACCAGTTAATTTGCCTCTTAATTTCTTAATATACATTTCCATCCCGTAGGCTTCACCTTCGCCCTGTAATAATTCATCTTCAATTTTATGGTTACCTAACAGCTGAGCTCCATTCTTATAGTCAATTAAATCGTATATATTTTTATAAAAAACTTCCACAGATCCTTCTATATTATTCGCAAAAAAGTTCCGGAAATAACCTAATGTATATTGATCGGAAATTGTAGGTTTGATATTAAAATCACTCAACTTCCATATATCCACAGGAGTTACTGAAGCCGTATTAGAAATTAAATGGATAAACTGTTGCATCCTGTTATAGCCAAATTTAATAGAGCTTTTATTATTTACTTTATAATTGAAAGAAAATCTGGGTTCCAACCCACCATAACTATAATTACCACTCCCTAATTTACCTCTCATAAAGTATGTATATCTTAATCCACCGTACATAGATATATTATTATTTATTTTCCATTCATCACTTACATAGAGGGCTGATTCAATAGCTGATTCGCTGGCAATATTTGAACTCTCTGAGCGCAATTCATAATTTGCACTCAATTCTCCTGGATTTAATTGATAAAATACTCCGTTAACTCCAAATTTAATCCTGTGAGCCTCATTATTATCAATGTTAAAAAACCAATTAATCTTAGAATTTTCAATTTTCGAGTTGAGTAAAGTTTCCAAATCTTCACTTAATGTTTCTACTAATGAATAGCGATACCTACTATAATTATAACTAAAATCAGAACTAAATTGTGGATTATAATTATGCCTCCACTTAGTAGTAAGGCTTTCATTTATATAATTATATTCTACCTCGTTCCTAATGGAAAATTGATCATTACTACCATACGCGGTTAATTCAAACTGATTCTTATCATTAATCAAATGATGATATTTAAAATTTACATCTCCAAAAGAGGAGCTACTTTGCTTCAAATCTTTGTTTTTTACGGATTTTATAATATAATTTGGGTAAGCTGCTCTAACACCAAAAACAACTGAACTCTTTTCTCGAATTATTGGAGTAGTAATATTCAGTCTAGATGAAATAACACCAATCCCTCCTGATGCCTCGAATTCATCTTTGTTACCATTCTTCATGCTAATATCTAATACTGAGGCTATTCTTCCACCAAATCTGGCAGGAATAGTACCTTTATATAATTGAACATCTTCAACACCATCTGGATTAAAAGCAGTAAAAAAACCAAAGAGGTGGGAGGAATTAAATATTGTTCCATCATCAAGTAAAACTAAATTTGCTCCAACTCCACTTCCTCTAACATTGAAGCCGGCTGAAGCCTCGCCTGTTAAATTTACTCCCGGTAGAGAAGTAATACTTTTGATAATATCAGCTTCCCCAAGAAAAGCAGGCATTTTTTCAATTTCATCAATAGTTATTCTATCTGAACCTGTAATCGTTTCAGATACATTTTCATCCAGCGCTTTAGCTGTTACTACTACTTCGTTTAATTGAACCAAGTCACTGTATAGACTCATATTTAACTTACTCGAGGAGTTAAGAATAATGGAAACTTCAAAAGCTTCAACATTTACAGACTCATATCTCAATGTGTGGTAACCAATAGGTAAATTTATATCATACTCACCTTTCTCATTTGTTACAGTTGCTAATTTAGCCTCAATAGCTGATACTTTTACTCCGGGGATAACGCTTCCATCTTCTCCGGATTTTACTAATCCGGATACTCTAGCAGTACTGTCTCTAAAGTTAGGCTCACCTAATGAAATTATCTGCAAATCTCTACCTTTATCTTTTGAATCAACATTCACTAAAACAGGACTGTTTTTTAAAAAAATAATATAATTAGGTTCTTTAAAAATAAAACTTAATTGGTACCTATTGAAAGCATCATTGAGTACTTTGTTTAATGGTTCTTGAAAGACATTAACTGTGATAAAAATATCTTCTAACCATTCTGATTTATAACGAAACCTCACATCATACAACTGCTCAATTTCTTTTATAAATGAGGGAGCTGATATGTTCGATCTATTAATTGTTACTAATAGATGTTCATTTACTTGAGCTGAAATTGTATTAAATGATAAAATAAAACTAAATATTAAAACAAGTTGACGAAATAGTTTCAAGGCATTAAATGTTTAAATCACAATATAGGGCTCAACTTACATAAATCAAAATTTATACTATACACAAGTAAACTTCATTTACTGCTTCTTTTGAGAAGATTAGTAAATGAAAAATAATGTAGTTACTCCTCGCCACTTAGCAACAATGGCAGTAAAAAAAGATCAGTGATCAGAGCGCTAAGCATTGCTAAAGAAAGGAATAGCCCTAAATAGAAGGTAGTAGCAAAGGAAGAGAAGGTAAAAAGTATAAAGCCCCCAATTATTAAAACTGAAGTAATTACTATTGATAAGCCCGCTGAACGGAAAGTTTTTATCAATCTCCATGAGTGACTAGTCGCTTTTGCTTTTTTGTATGCCCCTAAAAAGTGGATGGTATCATCAACTGCAATACCAAAAGCAACAGCAAAAATAATGGCTGTAGTTAACTTTAAAGGCGCACCTATAAATCCCATAACACCAGCTGTTATTAATAGCGGAATAAAATTAGGAACTAAGCTGATTAGTAACATTTTAAGTGATTTAAAATAGAATGCTAAAACGATAGAAATCAATGCTGTAGCTAGTAATAATCCTTTAATTAAACTCCATGAAATCATTTCATTGCTTTCATCTATCAAATAGGTAGTGCCTGTAATCCTGTATTGTATTATACTTGAATCTACGTGAGTGTTGATGAAACTTTGCAGATCACTATTTTTTTGCCTGGTAGCGTAAGATCCCCATTCAGGAATAAACCCAGCAAAGCGAGCATATTTGCCCGAAGAATCCGCAATGGTGGCACTATTCATTCTTGATTTAATCCGCTGGATATTTTTAAGGCTACTTTCAAAGGCCTCCTCAGGAGGAAATCTATAAAAAGAAGCTCCTCCTCCCCTCTCTATTTGATAACCATACTTTAGCAAATCAACTGGTGAAAATAACCGCTGCATTCCAAATTCAGATCGCAAGTAACTATCAATTATATCTGCCTCCTTTAAAAAATGGTAATCCCAGACTGATAAGTTACTATCTGCAGGCCAAATGGCCATTTCCCATGGTTTTGAGCCTCCAAATTCCTGATCTACCAGCTCGAAGTCATACTTTATTTCCGAGTCTTCAGGTAAATCTTTTAGAAGATAAGCATCTGTTTTAAGCTGAAAAATTCCAATCAGTGCTCCAATCACTATCACACTAGACAATACAGTAATTGAAAATCTATTCCTCATAATCCCAACAGTGAACTGTCTGTAAGGTATATTTAGTGGCTTAACCTTGTATTTTGGAGGTAACAGAAGGGGACCCAAAATAAAGTTGGTGATAAAAGCAATTAAAACACCTAAACCTGCAAATATTCCTAATTCCTTAACAGGTGCCGATGGAATAGAAATTAGGCTAAAAAAACCAATAGCTGTTGTAACGGAAGTTAATAGCGTAGGAGTAAAAATCTTCAGTACTGCGCCTTTCAGTTTATCTACATATAAAAATGATTCATTTTGTCTGTATGCATTCAGTAGGTGAATACCATCCGAAGTAGCCACAAACAGTATGATGGGAGGAATAAGCACACTCAAAATACTTAATTCCACACCGATAGAAGCCATTATCCCCAGCAGATAGATTAATGTACTTAGGCTAATTAAATAAGGCAGCAGCATATTTCTAACCGACCGGTATATTAACAAGAGCAAAACTGCAGTAACTAATAAAGCAAGAGATAAAAACATAGAAAAATCATGCTTTATGTAATTGATAAACTCCGTTTGCGCTGTAAGCTTACCCACTATTCTATAGTTAGGAAAATCAGCTTCTAATAAGCTGGATTCTAATTCTGACAGCAGTAATTGTTCACCTTTTGGCTTTTGGAAATGCTTATGCTTGAGTTGTACCAGCAGAGCTTCTGCGTCATCAGCAAAAAGAGTTCTATAAAGAGGGTGAGTATAAATCCTTATGCTATCAGATGCCAGCCGATCAGGATTTTTAGTATGCAAAAGAGGAATACCACTTAAACCTACAGGGGATTTTATTAAGTGTGGTATTTCAGTTGGGGAAAGAAGCGACTCCACTCCTTCCAATTCAGAAGCTTTTCTGCTCAACCTTTTTACTTGTTGAAGAAAGGTAGTATCAAAAACAGTGTTCTCTGCTTCAAGTATGATTATAAGATAATCGTTGTCGTAGTCAAAAGTTTTGAGGTGCTGCTCATAGAATTGCCTGTCTTCATTATCTTCACCAAACAGCCTCTCGAATTCAAAATTAATTGAGAGATGATTGAGTTGGTATATTGAAACAGCAGTACTAATTAACCATAGGCAGGCCACTATCCACCTGAAGGAAGAGTTTTGATAGTTGTGGTAAAATTTTGATAGTATTTTTTTCAATGACTACTAATGAATTTAAAGATAGTGTTTTAAAAACGGACTCTTTTAAGAGTTTAGATTTAAGAAAAATTAAAATTAGTCATATTTTAGAAATCATACCATTCGGTTGGCTACTGTATGTTTCTCCAGAATTCTTTTAGCCTCCCTCTTTACGAGTGGGTCATCCTTCATTTCCCAAATTATTTTTCTTGCCTTTTTTCCTGCCAAATCAAAATCTATAATAGGTTTGGGGTAGTGCTGACCTAACTCAAATTTTAAATCTTTTTGTTCTAAATATGTCAGTTCCCAGGGCTTATGTGTGAAGGCCGTTGGTAAATTCTGTAATTCCGGCACCCACTTTTTAATAAATAAGCCTTCCGGATCATGATCTAAGGATTGTTTCAAGGGATTATATATTCTGATAGTGTTGATTCCGGTAACTCCTGCCTGCATTTGAAATTGCGGATAATGAATTCCCGGTTCATAATCTAAAAATTGCCTACCTAAATGGAGTGCCCCCTCCTTCCATGGCTGCCAGAGGTGAAATGTTAAAAAGGAGACCAGCATTGCCCGCATTCTGAAGTTGAGATAGCCGGTTTCATTTACACACCTCATACAAGCATCCACCAGAGGAAAGCCTGTACTTCCGGTTTTCCAGGCAGTAAAAAATGCTTCATTTTGCTCTAGCCTTATGGAATTATAGCCTCTGTTAATATTTTCAAATTCATACCGAGGCTCCATTTCAAATTTCTGAATAAAATGACAATGCCATCTGAGCCTTGAGCCAAAATTATTTAAGGCACTTTTTGAGCCATGCTCCTTTGCCACAAGCATTGACTGGAAAACCTGACGCATACTGATATTACCATAGGCAATGTAAGGAGAAAGCCGGCTACAGGATATTCTGGCTTCAGTAGGTTTGCTAATATTTTTATTGTAGTAAAAGTGTCTTGTTTCCAGAAATGATCGAAGATATTTATTAGCTAAATGCTCCCCTCCTTTTTGAATATTTACTACCTCAGTTTTTAAACTATAGTGGAACTCCTCGGGTAAATCATTTAACTCGAGAGTTGATATCTTATCCCAATGAATTTTTTCAATGGGTTGAGACATTAAGCTATGCCATTCCTCAGGCCAACCTTTTCTGTTGACTCTTCCTCTTTGTACTCCAAACTGCTGGTATTCTTTCCACGCAATTCCTTTTCTTCTGCAAAATGCGCTTACAGCTTTATCTCTGTCATAAGTTAATGCAATTCCGGTTTCTTCATAAGAAAGCAGAAATTTCACCTCGTATATTTCAGAAATCCACTCCAAAAAATCCACCACTTCAGCATGTAGTTGAAGAATAGATTTATTAAAATCTTTCAGAGAACTTACCATTGCGTTGAGAGATTCAGAAACAAATTGCCAATGTCTCACGCTATAGTCTTCCGCACTCATCAATGAAGGTTCCCAACAATAAAAAATAATAGTGGGCAAACCTGTTTTGGAGGCTTCTGAAAATGGTTTATGATCAGAAATCCGTAAATCCCTTTTGAGCCAAACAAGTTGAACAGGTTTTTTCAAGCGAATAATATTAGTATTTTATACCTAAGGAAATTTTATAATAGCAGGCTTCCACTAGTTATTACAATGAGTTATTAATCCATCTGATTAAAGATCGTTTAATAAAAAAGCCTGTCTACACTCGTAGAACAGGCTTAATTTATCTGGATTGGAAATATTTAATCCTTAAGGAAATTTCTTAATACATATTGAAGAATGCCTTCATGTTGATAATAAGAAATCTCTACTTTAGAATCTAATCTGGCAATTACATTAAATGTAATTTCTTTACCTTCCTGGTTTTTAGCTACCACAGAAAGCTCTTTTAACACATCTAGCCCTTCCGCTATACCTTTAATTGTAAACTGTTCTGTTCCTTTTAAACCAAGCTTTTCCGCATTTTCACCCTCTTTAAATTGTAAGGGTAATACACCCATTCCAATCAGGTTACTACGGTGAATTCTTTCATAACTTTCAGCAATCACTGCTTTAACACCAAGTAAAAATGTTCCTTTAGCGGCCCAATCTCTTGAAGATCCGCTACCGTATTCTTTACCAGCCAGTACAATACTTGGAGTGCCTGCTTCTTTATATTTTGTTGCCGCATCAAAAACCGTCATTTCCTCACCTGAAGGAATATGTGTGGTATAACCACCTTCTTTATTAGCAAGCTTATTTTTAATCCTTACATTGGCAAAAGTTCCCCGAACCATTACTTCATCATTTCCCCTTCTTGATCCGTATGAATTAAATTGGTCTTCACTTACACCTTTTTCCTTTAAGTATTTACCTGCGGCAGAATCTCCTTTAAAAGAACCTGCAGGGGAAATATGGTCAGTAGTGATTGAGTCTCCCAACATCAATAATACGTTGGCGTCTTTTATATCTTTTAATTCCGGAGCTTCTTCAGAAATATTTTTAAAGAAAGGAGCTTCTTTGATGTAGGTAGAATTTTCTTCCCATTCATAATCATCAGTATCAGGGGCTTTCATTTCTCTCCACTGCTCATTTCCATCAAAAATTTCCCCATAGTTCTTTTTATAATCATTAGGGGTGAGCACCTTATTCATCACTTCAAATATTTCATCATTGCTTGGCCACACATCTTTCATGTATACAGGCTCATCATTACTATCATAACCAATGGGCTCATTGTTCAGGTCAATATCTACACGGCCAGCCAGCGCATACACTACTACCAACATAGGCGACATCAGAAAATTCATTTTCACCTGAGGATGCACCCTCGCTTCAAAATTCCTGTTTCCTGAAAGCACTGAAGCCATTACAAGATTACTTTCATCAATTGCTTTTGCTATAGGAGGCGGTAAAGGACCGGAATTCCCGATACAGGAAGTACAACCAAAGCCAACTACATGAAATCTTAATGCTTCTAAATCTTCCAGAAGGTCTGCCGATTTCAGATAATCAGTTACTACTTTTGAGCCAGGAGCCAAACTTGTTTTCACCCATGGTGGCACATCAATTCCTCTTTCTCTTGCTTTTTTAGCTACCAGACCGGCACCTATCATTACACTAGGGTTAGATGTATTCGTACAGCTTGTTATGGCAGCAATAGCAATAGAGCCATCACTTACAGTGTATTCCCCCTGTCGGGTTTTAATATGAACAGTTTGCAAGCCTTCTAAATCCTCCTTTTTCTCTTCTACCACTACATCTCCATCTTCCTTCACTTTTTCCCTTCTCGGGTCAGGCTGGGTGCCACCTTCAGCATACCATCTGTTAATTTCCCTGTCCTGAGAGGCGAGGTATTTTCTACCATACCCTTCATTAAGTAACTCCTTAAATTTCTCATCAAAGTCCTTTACAAAAATTTTATCCTGAGGACGCTTAGGACCAGAAACAGTAGGCTCTATATCACTCAGGTTTAATTCAAGCACATGCGAATAGGTGATTTTATCCTCATTTTCTCTCCAAAGCATATTGGCTTTTGTGTATTTCTCAACGAGTTCGATTTGCTCAGGCTCTCTGTTGGTTTTCTTCATGTAGCTCAATGTTTGGTCATCTATTGGGAAGTAAGTGACTGTACAACCAAACTCCGGAGACATATTTGAAATAGTGGCTCTATCCGGAACGGATAAAGTATCAAGCCCGGGACCAAAAACTTCTACAAACTTTCCTACCACACCATGCCCTCTTAACAAGTGAGTTATATTGAGCACTAAATCAGTTGCTGTTGTGCCTAAAGGCAATTTGCCAGTAAGTTTTAAACCAATCACCTGTGGCATTATAAAATTAATAGGCTGACCTAAAATAGCTGCTTCTGCCTCAATTCCTCCAACTCCCCAGCCAACTACACCAATACCATTTACCATTGGCGTGTGAGAATCAGTACCTACAAGTGTATCAGGAAATACATAGCCATCTCTCTCAATCACCCCTTTTGCTAAATACTCAAGATTTACCTGATGGCAAATGCCCATTCCGGGAGGTACAACAGAGAAATTATTAAATGATTTCTGGGCCCATTTTAGAAATTGATAGCGTTCACCATTTCTTTCATATTCAACATCCACATTTTTTTTGTAGGCATAATTGGTGCCGAAATAGTCTACCTGTACCGAATGGTCAATGACTAGATCAACAGGAATTAATGGGTTAATTTTTTTAGGATCTTTTCCTTTTCTTACTGCTTCCGCTCTCAATGAAGCAATATCTACAACTGCTGGCACCCCTGTAAAATCCTGCATTAACACTCTGGCTGGTTTGTAAGGGATATCTTTTTCAGAAGGTTCTGGCTTCCAATTAAGTAACGTTTCAATATTTTCCTCTGTAATAGCGAAATCGTCAAAATTCCTCAATGCGTTCTCCAACAGAATCCGGACTGAAAAGGGAAGTTTGGAGATTTCTTTGCCTTTTTCTTCTAAAGCCTGCAAGCTGTAATACTTAAGGTTGCCTTTGGAAGATTTCAGTTCTTTTACAATTTTGTATGGGTCTAGCATCTGATTTTTATTTAATTAAATCTATTTATTTTCAAGACTTCAAAATTTTATAAGATGATAAAATATGAAGCACAGTAATTTATACTGAAATTGAGGATATTATGTTTTATATTCTTAATAAGAAGGATAATGTAAATTAGATTAATGATTATTTTTATAGTAGAAGAACAATTTTAAAGCATCTCAACAAGCACTATCGAATATTATATTGAAAAAAAAGCCGTAACAGAATTTTACTTCTGTTACGGTTTTTTTTGTTAGGTTGAAAACTGCAGGTATTAGAAGGCTTGCGGTTTTTTATTACCGAGAAAAATAATTTCCAATATGAGTTCTATCTCAAAAACCTAAAATATCCTGTAGCTTCAAATACAATATCACCGGCTGTATTTTATCAGAATTACTAATCTTTCCATTTTTATTTATGCCCCAAAAACTATTAGCCACATAATACAAATGCTGATTGGCAATAAAACCTAAAGTTGGTTCGCCCATTGCAGGGTGATTCTTCTCCAAATACCTGAAAGAAATAATCTTTTTCGAATCTCTATCCCACTGAAGATAAGTAACACGATGAGGATTTACTCCATTTTGAATCGCTATGAGTCCATCTTTATATGTATACAAGCCATCAATCCCTTTCAATGAAAGATCCTGAGTAGGCTGAATAGCTGTTAATTTTTTATTTTTTGAATTAAAATGGAATAAGCCCTGACTGTAGTCCGCCAGCAAGAAATCATCTCCCCTGTGGGCTATCCCCTGTAATGAAATAATTTCATCAGCGTAAAACCATTCTACCAATTCTCTTTCATTCAATAAATAGATTTTATTAGCCTTGCTATCAGAAACAAGAACCTCATTGTTTTCAGTTATTAGCAAATCACCAAAAATATGAGGTGCACCGTCAGAAACACTGAAACTATCAAGCAAAACCCCTCTTTCTAAATCTGCTTTATAAAGTATCGAGGTGTCCAACTCTGGATCTCCGGCAGGAATTCCGGCTTCAGGAAAACCGGCTGCTGTAAACCAAAGTATTTTGTCCTGCATTTCCATTCCTGTAATTGCAAGGGGAAAATCCTTCTGGAATAATTTCCTTAACTGATTATTTTCAACCCAGAAAATATTTCTTTTATTGATGCTGCTTACCAGGTATCTGTTCTTCGCAGTATCAAAAGCTACATCTTCAATATGTAACTGAGTATCAGGAATCACTAAAGCAGTGTCAGGCTGAATGATCGCTTTATTCATAAACTGCTGATAGGCTTTTACACTTTTATAGCCTTCTGACTGCCTGATGGCATTAAAATCTTCTCTGTCAATATCATAATTTTCAGCATCTATTGTAATAAGTTTTCTCAGCCAATAATTAGCAGAATCCACTTCATCATTTAAAGCATACGCCATTGAGAGGTAGTATATTAAAGTCTGATGCTGTGGCCTAAGCTGATACGCATTTCGTGCCTCTGAGAGCATCAATTTGTAATCTTCTGTTTCATAAGCTTTTGCAGCTGCTTTAAAATGATCCTGATAAGTTTGGGCTTGTAACCGAGCCAGATGAAGAAGAAAAAAGAAGATAATAGTACCTAAGCGCATATAAAATAAATATTTAGTAAAAGTATAAAAATTGTAAGGGTGATTATCCTTGCAAAGACAGGATATCAGCCAATGTAAAGAAAAGCATTTTTACTATTCCAATTTTATAGTTTTGACAATAATCTCCGCTATAGATTGGCTTCCCTTCAGAGAGGGATGAAATCCATCAGACCCTAAAAAGGAAAAATCCTTTGTTGCCTCAAAATGGGCTTTCCATTCTTTTCCTACAGGACATAAAATGGCATTGGCTTTTGCGGCAGCTTTAGTGTAATTGTTAATTACCCCTTCAAATGTATGGTAATTGCTTATAGAAGGCCAAACCATGAAAAAAACTAATTTCGCTTCTTTTTGCCTACATAATTTTGCTATTTTCTGGCCATAATCAAGTAGCATTTCCAGTCCATCTGCCTGGGAGGAAGGACCTTGCTGCACTATAATATAATTGTACCCTCCTGAAGCTATCATCTTTTGGAAAATGCCTTCATTCCAATGGTCTTCAAGCGAATAATTAGGCTTGGCCAATATATCCGCCTCTAATTTTATGTTTTTTGAGGCATACTCCTGCTGCAAAAGTTCCGGAAGATTATTGGTATAGCTGAGGCTGTTTCCAAGTAATAAAATTTTTACTGTGCTTACCGGCTGTACCTGGCCTGCTGCTTCCTCAAAAGCAAAAAGCAGGAAATATAAAAGGATACTAATTTTTAGAATTTTCATTTACGCATATTAAATAGAGCCTGTTAGGCAATTAAATGAGAATCAATGATATGTATCTGAAATGCAGCAACAAATGATTACCCATTCTGTAATCTAATTTTAGATTGCAAATAATAAAAATGAAATCGCAGAAAATTCAATTGAACCCCTTATTACCAAAAAAACAAAAACTTCAACACTGAGTTATTGATATCTAAGAGCTGTCAAACCGCGTAGAGCGGTGGCAGGACTGACCCTTCTGACTTTCATTCTTTTCGGAAAAAAAGTAAAGCACCCTGTTGAGTAAAAGATCTTAATGAACTAAAAAAACCATAATTATTAAGCTTTAGGGTAAAAAAAAGACCAAAAATCCACTTCAACCCAAGACAATGTTCCATTAGTGTTTTCTTTAACACTTCACCTGAAAAACCTGCATTTCTGTAAAAACAACACCTAATATTCTGGTAATATAAACTTCACAATTTCACCATCTATGAGAGATAAATAGTAAAAAGGAAGTCCACATCTTTGCATCAGTTTAGGTCACTATTAAAGCCCCTTTAAAGTAGAATCTTCTTCACTCTATTTCACTGGCAGGGGCTTTTTTTTATGTCTTGATTTTTCTCAACGCATTTTTTTTGCAGAAGCTTTAGCCTGTTTATTTAGAACAAGCATTCAAGTACATTGCTTATACCTACCCGGATGCAAGGAAGGTAGAGAGATTAGGGAAAAATTAAATAAAATAAGGGTAGTAAATAAATACAGCTATAATAATTGCAAAAGTTGCTGCAAACGCCACAGCTCCGGCAGAAACATCTTTTATAAAGCCAATCTTATTATGGAATTTAGGATGAATAAAATCGCAAAGCTTTTCAACAGCAGTGTTTAATCCTTCAATGGCTAAGACAAATCCAATAGCAAAAATCTGGGCAATCCATTCAAATCGGCTGATATTAAAGTAAATACCTGCCCCTGTTACTACTAAAGCAATCAGTGATTGTGTAATAATAGCATGTTCTGTGGAAAGTAAAATCAGCATTCCTTTTATGGCATATTTAAAACTTCTGATTCTACCGATGATGAACGTTTTCATTGACTAAAAAATGTAACAGGTAATTACTTTCTGCTGAATGATGATGAATTTTTCAAAGGCCGAAGATAGTAAAAAATAGAAGTTTATGCCTAGAAACCTATGTTGAATTAATTAGGATAATAACCTGGTATATTTATTCATCCCAGACTTAACATCAAATTCAGGCCAGAAGGAAGAGCACCTACAACACTCAAGGAAATATGGGGCCGGCTCTAAAATTCAATCTTGATGCCTGCTGCAATATTTATGACATCCAAAAGGGAAAGTGCTTCTAAATTTTGTATATAACTAGCTAATTTCAGATCGTAAGAGCCTACTTCATAAAAGAAATCTACTGACTTAATTATATCCATCTCCGGCAGATGAATACGTAATCTACTTCCTGCGAAAATGCCTAATCTTAAAGCAGTAGGCCAGCCATAATACCATCGGGGGTAGCGCTCAGGAGTAAAAACATAGAACTGATCACCAAAAGTATAGCTTGCATAAGCTCCTAAATACAAGGGCAATAAGTCATATTTATCTATTTTTAAATTGACCGTCCATGGTAAAAACTGGCTTTTAAGTGTGAGTGAAGTAAGATTATCGCCCCCAATACGCTCAGGTAAAAAGCCTAGCATTAGCTCCGTTTCCATTTTGCCATCAAACTGGGAATAACCTGCTCCGGCTGACAAAAAACCAATAGCCCCGGCATATTGTAGTTTGGCATAATCCGGAAGATACCATGATTTTTCTTTATCCTGCACCTCCTGAGCCAATGTACCTTGTCCAAGAATCAATAAAATTAGTGAAAATATAATCGTCCTTTTCATGGTTTTCAATAGCGGATTTGTTGAACATCTAAAGCATTGGCAGACACCCTAAATAAAGCATATCCTCTGTTGGTAACACTGGCAGTAATAAAATAGCGTACTCCTTTTTCTACAATATTGTTAAAGCTATGTTCGTGCCCATGCAACGAAGCTAAAACAGAAGGATTACCTGCTACTAACTGCGTATAATCTTCTTCCAATGAACTATCGAAATCACTGCTGAAGGGAGGAACATGGGATACTAAAAAGATTTTTTTGTCTGCCGGAGTTTCCTCCAGCTGACGTTCAATCCACTCTAAATCAGGCACCTTTCCTGCAAAATTGTACTCTCTGGAATTTGAATTAAAGAAAATAAAACGGTAATCGTCTATATCAAAAACAAAATCAAATTCACCATACATCTTCCTGTATATTATAGGTCCATTTGCCACCAAATCATGATTCCCTATTACTGCCAGATAAGGAACTTTCAGCTTCTTCATGGAATTATGAACCCATTTAAACTCAGCTGCTAATCCAAAATCAGCTATATCTCCTGCATGAATTACAAAATCTATGGGGTAAGCAAGCCCATTCACACTTTCAACAAATTCGTCTGTTTCATCATAGAAGCGTTGTGTATCTCCCATGAAAACA
The DNA here is from genome assembly GCF_014636295.1 of Marivirga lumbricoides. GTDB lineage: Bacteria > Bacteroidota > Bacteroidia > Cytophagales > Cyclobacteriaceae > Marivirga > Marivirga lumbricoides. The sequence continues at coordinate 332,770 of NZ_BMEC01000002.1, forward strand.
AAAGTAAGCGTATCTCTTTTTCCAGCTGACTGAATCTTTGTAATAGCCTTACTATTCAGATCCTTTTCCTCCTCATCTAACCTGATTTCATTAGGGTTAAATTCTACCAGATTACATCCGGAGAGAAAACACAGTGAAACAGAAATTATATAAATAACAGTAGTAAAATTCTTCATTCGCATTCGGTTTAGGAGAGCTAAAAAGTATATTCAGAAAGACAGTTTATTTTAAATTCTACAGAGAGAGCCATTTCAAATATTATCTATTTTAAAACAGCCTTAGCAGAACTGAAACCCAATGGTTACTATTAATAACTCACAAAAGCTATAACGTAATTCCAAAATTAGGTTCACCTTTTCTTCTGATTCTAATATTAATTATATGTTAACAAATATGATTTTTATTAACAATATGGTAACAATTAGCACGCTGTATTAATACAAAAGGGAGAGAAAGAGTCATTATTGAAATATAAAATTATCCGAAGAGGTTCTGTCTCCTTCGGAATCCAACCAAGGTAGATATTACGCAGCCCGTTCTGATAATAAATTGAAACATCATTGCTAAATCGCTGTTAATAAATAAGGTAGACTTTAAAATTCACTATCCTAAAAGGAAAAAATGAAAATTAAATCCCTCAGAAGCTTACTTTTTAATATCTCTCAGAGAAAATACTTTTTAAAAGGGTCTTTCAATTTCCTTTGCCTTACAATTGCTCTTTTTGTCTGGAGCTGTGCCACTAAAACAGTTCAAAGTGACTTACCTTTTGAAACTCCCGAAACTTTCTCTCATAGTGGAACGATGGAATTGCCTGAAAAATGGTGGTTAAGTTTTGAAGATTCTACACTCAATGAAATAGTCAGACAGGCATTGGATTCCAACCTGAATTTAATAACTGCTTTAAAAAGATATGAAGCTGCTCAAGCTGTTGTTGATAGGGAATCATCCAGTCTTTTTCCTCAGGTAAGTGGTTTTGTGCAAAGTGCTTTCAGTAGGCCGGAGCCGGATTTTGTGGGAGGTGAAAATGTACAGTTCGGTTTAAGGGCAAGCTATGAAGTGGATTTATGGGGAAGAATACGTGCGCAAATAGATGCTGAAGAATACCGTGCCACAGCTGCTTATAATGATATGAAAGCAGCGGCAATATCACTATCAGCTGAAATAACCACTATTTGGTACAGATTGGAAGCCGCCGCAGTTCAATTGCAGATTTTGCAGCAGCAGGCGGAAACAAATCAGAAAATTTTAAAACTGATCCGCGCGCGCTTTGGCAGTGGCCAAATCAGGGCTGTGGATATTTTAAGACAACAGCAATTGGTGGAATCAACATTACAACAGCAATATGCAGTAGAAACACTATTGGCCTTGCTCAAAAATCAGTTAGCTGTTCTGTTAGGGGAAACTCCTCAAAATATTCAAGAACCGGAATTAGACTCATTACCTAGTCTGCCCCCTTTGCCTCAAACTGGTATACCTGCAGAATTGATCACACGCAGACCGGATGTACAGGCATCTTTCAGTGCATTAAAAGCAGCAGACCGCGAGCTGGCAGCGGCCATCAGTAATCAATATCCCCGACTGACTTTAAATACTAACTTATCTTTTCGCTCCAATAATTTTCAAAACCTGTTTGATAACTATGCCTATTCCCTGGCGGGCAACCTGCTGGCTCCTATTTTTTACGGAGGGCAATTAAGTGCAGAAGTGGACAGAACCGAAGCAGTGAAAGACCAACGATTTTATGAGTACGGACAAACTGTTTTAGTGGCATTTCGGGAAGTAGAAGATGCACTGGTTCAGGAAAACAAGCAGAAAGAAATTATTGAAGCCTTAACGCAACAAGTGAAGCTGGCAGATAAGGTAAGCAGGCAATTAAGAGTAGAATATTTTAATGGGTTAAGTGATTACCTGGCGGTGCTAACTGCTCTTAATCAGGAACAGCAATTACGAAGGGATTTAATCACAGCAAGGCTAAACCTGCTGGAATTCAGAATTTCTTTGTATCGCGCACTGGCCGGAGGGTTTGAAATAAGAGGCGAAACTGAAGAAGAACCAGTCAATTAAAAGAGGGATATGGCAGCGGATAAAGAGGAAAAAAGCATGAGCAAGAAGAAAACCATCATTATATCTGTGATCATTTTAGTGGCTGCCACCGCAGTTACATTGATCATCTTCATGACTGAACCCAGTGCGTCCAAATCAGGCGCTACCAAAGAAACTGCCATGCTGGTTGATATTGAGACTGTACAACGTGGAAACTTCTCACCCATTTTTGAAGCAACAGGAAATGTTCAACCCGCTGAAGATGTGATGCTAAGCCCAAGGGTAAGCGGTGAAATAGTTCGCAGGGCAGATCAATTTACACCAGGAACCACAGTAAAAAAAGGTGAAATGCTTTTACAAATCGATCCCGCTGATTACCGAAACACACTTCAGTTAAGGCAAAGTGAACTGATGCAGGCTCAGTCTGATTTAACTATTGAGCAGGGTCGGCAGGATATTGCCCGGCAGGACTACCAGCTAATAGGTGACACTATGGCAAGTATGGATGAAAGACTTGTTTTGCGTGAACCCCAACTAAATGCAGTAAAAGCCAGCTACAAGGCAGCCCAGGCTTCAGTTAACCAGGCACGCTTAAATTTACAACGAACCACCATCAAAGCCCCGTTTAATGGCCAAATTATTACGAGAAATGTAAACCAGGGGTCTCAGGTGGCTATAGGTGACAACCTCGGCCGAATTGTTTCCACTGATGAATATTGGGTGGTGGTGAGCTTACCGGTTTCTAAACTTCCCTGGCTAAAATTTGCAGCCAATGAAACTTCTAATGGATCCTCAGTAAAAATTCTGGACACCAAAGCATGGAAAAAAGGTAGCTACCGAATCGGTAACCTACGGGAGTTGATAGGTGCTTTGGAAAATCAAACCCGGATGGCTCGGCTTATTGTTTCAGTGTCCGACCCATTGGCACTACAGCCGGAAAATGAAGGAAAGCCTTCCATGCTGATTAATGCTTTTGTGGAAGTTAATATAGAAGCTGAAGAAATTAAAGATGTGGTAAGGCTCAACAGGGATTTTGTGAGGAAGAATGAGACTGTCTGGGTGATGAAAAACAACAAGCTCCGCATTAATGAAGTGGAGATAATGCTACAGGATGCACGCTATGCCTACATTTCATCGGGGCTGAACGATCAGGACAGCGTGGTAACTACCAGCCTGGCCACTGTGGCAAACGATGTGCCATTGCGACTAAAGCAAGAAGAGGATACCGAGAGTGGCAAAATGGAAAACAGGGAGTGTCATGAGTAACTCAACTAAAAATAATGAAATAGAGGAACTGAAAAACAGCAAGGGCCCTATTGCCTACATGGCTAAAAATCCGATTATAGCCAATCTGCTAATGATTCTTTTTATTGCCGGTGGTGGCTATACCATGTACAGCGTGCAAAAGGAAGTGTATCCTCAGTTTCAGCTGGACATAGTGGAAATTTTTGTAGTGTACCCAGGAGCAGCTCCTGCCGAAGTTGAGCAAGGTATTTTACTGCCTGTGGAAGAGGCCGTTCGAGGTATTCAGGGAATAAAAGAAGTAGTCTCCACAGCCGAAGAAGGTTCCGGAACAGTAAGCATTGAATTGGTGGCGGGCACCGATCGGATCAGTGCTTTTCAGGAAATTGACCAGGCCGTGGCACGGATTAGAACTTTCCCCGATGAGATTGAAGAACCCGAAGTGCGGCTACAATCACGCCAGCGCTCTGTGATAGAAATTGGTTTATATGGAGATGAAGATATCTGGACCCTACGTGTATTGGCTGAACAATTGCGCGATCAACTGCTCAACAACGAATCCATCACCCAGGTAGAAATAGGTAATGTACCAGAATTTGTGACGCATGTTGAAATCCCCCGCTATAAGCTTAGGGAGTATAACCTTACTTTAGGCGATGTAGCCAATATTATTCAGCAAAGCAGTGAGGATGTACCTGCAGGAGCAGTAGAAACCAATACAGGTGAAATTTTGCTTCGCATGAAAGAGCGGAAGCAGTGGGCAGATGAATATAGTAAAATAAGGCTTGTTACAGGCTCTTCCGGGGCGGTGGTTACGCTGGGGGATATAGCCGAAATAACAGACGGATTTGAAGAAATTGGTTTCCACGGACAGTTCAACCAGCAAAATTCAGTAGACCTCACTATTTACAGAATCGGTAATCAATCTCCACTGGAAATAGCTGATGCTGTGAAAAATACCATGAATAGCTTCAAAGCTTCCCTTCCACCCAGTGTGAAATGGAGAATTGACAGCAATACAGCTGAAGATTACCAGGAGCGGCTTTCTTTGCTTACTGAAAACGGTATTATCGCCATTTTCATAGTGCTCTTCATCCTCACCCTTTTCCTGGAGTATAAATTAGCTTTTTGGGTAATGCTGGGAATGGCCATTTCTTTTATCGGGGGAATTTTATTTTTACCATTGGTGGACATCAGCATTAACATGATTTCCATGTTTGGCTTCCTGGTGGTGCTGGGCATTGTAGTAGATGATGCCGTGGTAGTGGGTGAAAATATCCACGAATACCGACAACAGGGGATGTCTCCGCTAAAGGCGGCTATTAAAGGAACGCGTGATATCGCCAAGCCGGTAGTGTTTAGTATTCTCACTAACATTATCGCTTTTGTACCATTGCTTTTCATTCCCGGCACTACGGGCAAATTCTGGTGGCCACTTCCGGCAGTAGTGATTATTGTTTTGACTATTTCATTATTTGAAGCTTTGTTTATTCTCCCAAGCCACCTGGGGCATAGCAAAAAGAAGAAGAAGAAAAAGTCTCAATTTGTAGAACGCTTCGAAAACCTGCAGCAAAAGGTAGCGAAATCCTTCGAGGGCTTTGTCAATAAGTACTATAATCCCTTCCTCAAACGCTGCCTTGAATTCCGCTACATCACCCTCAGCATTGCCATTGCACTTTTATTGATAGTGGGAGGCTATGGATTGAGCGATCACATGGGTATAGTATTAATGCCCGAGGTTGCAGCTGATGAAATAGAAGCCGGAGTGAGTCTTCCCGTAAGCACCACGCCTGAGCAGGCAGCTAGAATTGCCCGGCAAATTACGCAATCCAGCTTTGAGATGTTTGATAAGCACAACCTCTACGAAGTGGCGGAAGGCATTAAAACCAATGTGCGGAACCAGAACTTTATTGATGTGGAAATAGTGATGAAGCCACCCACTGAAAGGGACATGACCGCCAATGAAGTCATTGAATTATGGCGTGATGAAATGGGCGAGATTGAAGGCGTTGACCAAATTACTTTTGAAGCAGAACGTGGGCCGGGCGGTTACCAGCAGGATATTAGTGTAGACCTCTCTCACTCAGATATTGATGTGCTGGAAGAAGCCAGCCAGGTATTTCTGAAAAGGGTGCAAAACTATGAAAATACGCGCGATGTAAACGACAACTACGATAAGGGAAAAACGCAGCTGGATTTCCATCTGCTGCCGGAAGGAAGATTGCTCGGCTTAACCTCCACCGATGTCGGCCAACAGGTACGGAATGCTTTTTTTGGTGCGCTGGCCATGAGGCAATTGCGGGGCAACAATGAAGTGGAAATCCGGGTGAAGCTGCCATTGGAAGAAAGGCGTGATTTTTACAATCTGGAAGATTTTGTGGTTCGCACACCGGACAGCACAGAAGTACCTCTCTACGATGTGGTAACTGTGGAAGAGAGGGAAGCCTTCACCTCCATCAACCGCAGAAATGGCCGTAGGGTGGTGACTGTCAGCATGGATGCTGAGCCTGCAAGTGCCGTTACGCAAATATTGGCTTCTTTAAACGATACGGAATTGCCCAAGCTCAAAGCGGATTATCCCGGTATCAGCTGGAGCTTTGAAGGTGGTCAGTCGGACATGCGGGAGTCGACCGCCAGCCTTTCCGGTGGTTTTGCATTGGCTATGTTGCTCATTTATGCTTTGCTGGCTATTGCCTTCAGTAATTATTTACAGCCTATTATCGTGCTTTCTGCCATTCCTTTTGGTGTGGTGGGTGCTGTAATTGGCCACATCATCCTGGGCTATGATCTTTCCCTGGTGAGTCTGATGGGGATTATTGCGCTTTCCGGTGTGGTGGTAAATGATTCGCTGATTATGATAGATTATGCCAATAAACAGCGGAAAGATCAACCTGTGTTTCAGGCAATTCATGAGGCGGGCACCCGAAGATTCCGCCCGATTATGATTACTACGCTCACAACCTTTGGAGGCCTGGCCCCTATCATATTAGAGACCAGTAACCAGGCCAACAATCTGATTCCTATGGCAATATCCCTGGGTTTTGGGATTGTTTTCGCCACCGCCATCATTCTGGTAATCGTGCCTTGTTTGTATATGATTTTGGAGGATGTGGTGCGATTAGGGAAATAAATTGTAGAGACGCAAAATTTTGCGTCTCTACAATTTACAAAACCTATCACCCTGCCAATTTTTTGGGTTGTTTTTAATGTAATCAGATATGCGATGAAATGATTGATCATCACGAATGATATGATCATGATACCGAGCCTGCCATGCAAAATCAGGGTTGATGGATCGTGCACCCATTGTAACGCCTGATTTAAATCCCCTAATTATAGATGCCAAATTTTTCGATTGTGGGCCGAAACGGTTGCCGGTTTGTGGGGTGCGTAGAGACGCAAAATTTTGCGTCTCTATCATTCGTATATCGTTGCGGTCATCGGTAGGTTTATCAATCACGACAATGCCATGAACGTGATTCGGCATAATAATATGGTTTCCCAATTTTACGAATGGAAAATGTTCAGGTATCTGCCACCAGCAATCATTTGCAATCCTACCCACATCATTCAATATCATTTCACCATTTTGGATTTCACCGAAAAAACATTCCCTGTTTTTGGTGCAGATGGTTACAAAATAGGCAGCATTCGAACCATAATCCCAATTCTTTAATCTGGCAGAGGCTATACGGTATTTGTTTTGGAATTTTTGGGACATGGTTTTGGGTTTTTGTAGTACCAATATAAAAAAATGTAGAGGTGCAATGAATCGCGCCTCTACATTTTTTCACCTACCCCAAATAATTCAGCCAAAAGACTGTGCTTAGGTAACTCCATAATCCGGTAAAAACAATGTGCACGAACGTTTCAAAAGGCTTGCCCCTCCACAGCTCCCCGGAGTAGCCAAAGAACTGTATAAAAAGCCGTAGCGACCAAAAAATAGCAAATCCCAGAGAAATAGTCTTACCTAATGGTGTTTCGACCAATTCCGCAGAAGAGCTAAGGCAAAGCAGACCCATCAGAAAAACAACCAGGGCAACAAAGAAGGTGTGCACCGTCATCATTTGCCGATTGATTAAGCTCAGGTTTTTCAGCTCCATTTTCCAGTTGAAGTACCGCGGAAAGATGACATGCACAAAAGCCAACATGATAAGTAGAACGCCAATTACTTTAAAATGAATCTGCATGCTTAATTAACTTCAGAGCTCTTCATATATTCTGCAAAGTTTAAAAACTATATAATGCGGGCTAAAAGCGAGCGGGCTGGTCGACAAAAAATCAAGATCCGTCAGCTGACGGACTTCCTCGCTACAATTCAGCGCACTCCCCGCCTTTTTGTCCTCCCGCCCGCTTTCTCGAGCAAAGTTTCTCAGGTTTTCCAACCTTGGAGTATTTATCAATAGTCCTCCTTTTTAAAGAGATTATGGCTTTCGAGATAAATATTTATTTGAAGTCTGGCTGACCAGAAGCCTAATGAGGGGTCATTTGTTTGTAATGCCTATTATTAGAGCTTACATATATGCAATCCATACTTTTATTAATAATGGTCAAGATATCGTGTTAAAAGTTTCTTATTCTCTATGTCCACTATGCAAATTGGCCCATACCCAATCCCCTCTAAATCAATCCGTTGAAAAAGGAAGCATTCTTTATCCAAGGCTCTTACTGCTACCTTGTCTAGAGGCGCTGCATAATAATCAGACCTGTAAAAGTCAGCTGTATCGAGTTGAACCGCTGTTTCTGTTAAAGCAAAGTCGTAATATCCCCCCTTTTGTTTTACATCTATTATCGCAGCATTCTCTAGTAGTTTTTTAGCTTCTTCCTCTGTCGGAAAAGCTCCAGTATAAGCACCTCTTTGGTAACCGAAAATACCTGTCCAAAACCGGATTGCCGCATTGTTAGCAGGGAATACAAATGGTTCGTAACCTACGAAGAGGCATCCTGAAGATGTTGAAGCTACACGAGTCTCTCTATCTACACCATGAAAAATCGCTGGACCACCAATTCCTTGTAGTGAAGCATTGCCTGCAAAATAGCTGGCAGAACTTGTCAAGAAGCTACAACCTGGAACAAAGAGCCAGGCAGAAAAAATGACATACCATTTTAAATGCGATTTCTTAACAATCAGATAAATTAAAATAGCAACCCATATTATTAATCCCACAGGTGAAAGCAGGAACATCCAAAAGGTCGTCCAGGAAATTATCAATCCTGTAACGGCCCAAAACTTTGCTTTACTTTTCACTTTTTGGTGTGGAATCATAATTGAATTATAATTATCAATGATACAGTAAATTTAATTCTCATTGCTTTCCCATACAGGAAATGATTGAGTAGAATCACTTAGAATCATGTTTGCTAACTGCTTCGATATTTCATCATAATCAAATATGCCTTCCATAATATACCAACCTTCATTAAAAATAATTAAAACTCCATATTTATCTGTAAAATATATCACAGATTCTTCATCAACTGAATTTTCAACATCATAATAATATTTTAAAACCTTATAATCTTTATTGTTTACAGAATAAATCGCAGTATCAATTAAAGGGCAAGGGGCCTCATAAAAATACAAGCTATCTTCATTTTCTAATATCTTAAATTCATAGTATGTGATGTTAGCATCTGGTTTATCATATGGCACATATTGATAGCGCTTTGAATTGTCAAGCTCGGCAACCTTTAGAACGGCAGAATCTATTCCTTTTAATTCACTTCGAGAACCGTAACGTTTAATGAAAACAGTTGAGTTTCCAGCATCTTCAACAGTCTGAATATTTTGATCCTTAGTACCTGATTGGCAACTAAATAAGATTATTATAATGGATAAAATATAGGTTGATTTCATAAACAACAAAGAGAAGCTATACGGTTTTTAATTTCGAATTTTTGGGATGGTTGACGAAAATATTTTCTAATAACGGCCAACTATCATCCGTAAGCTGGACTTTCTAATTATCTATAAAAGTATCTGATCCCACCAGGCTTTGCAAATAGCTCAGTAAGCTTATGGATGATAGTATTTGTTAGGGTCTTTTTAAAAACTCTGCCAAGAATGTTCAAAAAGGATCGGGAAGTGATGCTGAATTTCAGATACCTTTTTATTACGATTAACCTCCAATAAATTCATTATTTGTTCATAATCTCCTTCAAGTTCTTGATAGATATTTTCAATGTTATAATTCCTATCTACCAAGTGATTATATACAGCTAAAGAAAGTAGTTTACCTACGTACCATTCTAGGTTAGACCAGAGATTAGAGTATTCATTAATAAACTTGCCTGAATGAACAATTTGGTTTCTGTGCAAATAAATACGATCAAGTTGATAGGAAATTGATTTAGAAGATCCCTTAATTCTCTCAAGCAAATCCGAACAAGTCCAAATTTTTCCGGAGTAGACGTCATTTAAATGACAGAATTGAGTACATAGTAAATTTGAAGATTCTTTTATTGAATAAAAAGGGTCATTTTCTTTATCAAATGATGTTGTCAGCCAATTTGCCCATGCAACAATATTTGATGGCTTAAATCCAAATTGTGGAGTTCCCAAAGTGGACAACTTGTTTTCATTTGCCTTATTTGTTTCAATTAATCTCACTGCAAGAGACATTATATCCCTGCCTAGTGATCCAATTGAGAGAGACTTAGAAACAAATACCTTAACATTTTCAATATCTGAACTTTTGTTCCTGTATGGAAGTAGGGTTTCTAGTGAAGTCCATAATAATGACAAGGAATTTTCAATTGATTTAGAACCAAGTGCCAGATGATAGAAATATATTGGTTGAAATAGACTTTCTATGTGTGGAATTTCAGAATCCTTGTTAAAGTCAAAGTCATATTCCTTGGATAGTCTCGAAAGAGTTTGTTTTAAGGTGTTGACTCTGAAAGGAGTATTAATTGGATCGATATAAATACTGCTCTTTATATATTTATGTTCACTTGCCTTGCTAAATCTCCATAGAATATTATCAAAAAACTGATTGAAAAATGAAAGTGACATTCTTTCCTTTGATGCTACGAATCTTTTAAGACCTACGTCATAGATTGCTCGAATGAAATTATGAGGATCCATTGCATCAGTCGTAACCTCAAACAGTTCTTCATTTTGTTTTGGCTCAAATCCATCTTGCAGAATTTTAGACTTTACTTTATCAAAATTGATCGGCTTAATTTTAACTTTATCTTCATTCAAATTGTCTTTCATGAATTTGAATTCAAGGCTTTGTAAGGGAACCTTGAAGAGAAATTTATATTCACTGTCTTTGGTGTCAAAGTTTTTAAGAAATTTTTCTATTGCCGAAACCCCACCTTGTCTTGACACATATCGAAAAGCTAAATCACTTATGCTCGTAGCAGAGTATCCTACATAAAGAAGATATGGGATTAGAAGGTCGACTAATGTATTAATTGATTTAGAGTTCCTTACAAATTGTTCTTCGTTCTTGTAATCAATTCCTTTTATTTCATCAGTTAGAAACGAGAAATAGTGTTTAAGCGTCCTTTCATACTTTACACGTGAATTATGTAAGAAGTCTGTAAAATAATTTGAGTGGTCAAGACGCTTTATGTCAAAATCCTTGAAATATTTAACTATGTCTGGAAAGTAGTTTTTTAAAATGAAGTCATTGACAATATTCGATCTGAGATTTTTATCTCTCGCCTCATTTATTAGACTTGTTAATCGACTTTTAAACTTAGGATTAGACTGTACTAACGAAGCGACAAGAATAATTTCAGCGAGTAGTGTATGTCCATTGGTAGTTCTATGTCTATTGGAAATTAGTTCACCTGAATCAACCCGCTGTTTTACTAGTTCTAGGAAGTATTTGGTTAATGAGGTATGCTTGTCATTCCAGTTATCATTTTTTACAGTCCACATATTTTTTGATTTCTACGAATTGACCCTAACATTATATATCTGCACCCGAGGTACACATACTTGCCTTATATTTTTCTCTAACCGACTTCAAACTACTGTAAACGCTTACAAACATTTACTCACAGCTTTCTATCGGTTACTGTATCCAAAGCATTGAACATAAGTTATTCCTTCATCTAATCCAAATATTTCATCGAATAGCACAGCAAAATACCTATAAGTAGGTAGTAGTTTTTAGGTTAAATTTGGAGGGGAAGGTTTTTTGAAAGTTGCTTCTATATGATACAAGAGGGGTACTTTCACTGTTAAAGAGTTTCATATAATATTAATAGGTATCTGAAAAATAAAAATTGACAGAATAAAATATAGATTATAGTCGGCTTTTATTCATATACCTAATTAAGAAGGTATTCTTTGTACGAGGTTAATCTTTCTTTTTCCAATCTTTCAGGCCAACCACATCTTTCCGAATTTCTTTGTACCATCCTTTTCCATACTGTTGTGTTAAATATTCGAAAACCACACTATTGTAAGCCGTTACTAATTCATATTCAGGTCCGGTGCAACCAAATTCGTTGAAGTAAATATCATATTTCCGTTCAAATGCTGCATCTGTAGCTATTATTGTAGGCGAAATTCCTCCAGCTAAAAGAAGAAAAATAGTTCCATTTGCAATATCTTCGTTGGCTAGCTGTTCCGCTTCAGATGAGCTTGTTGCAAATGCTAGTTTAATGGGGCCGCATTTATTCAGTTGCTTTTCTGTTAATTCACAAATTCGACCCCAGCACATTACTTCAGTCACATCAACTTCATTTTGACATACAGCTTGAAAACTTGCTAGCCCTAAGAATATTATTATATAGATTTTAATCATGTAGTTTATCACTCATGGCGCCTCTAGTAGAATAGATGATAATAAGCAATTACTATAGTCATTAACTACAAGCTGGCATTTATTCGTTCCGTAATTTCATCTATCGTCCCGAGCCCATCAAAAGTCAAAACCTTAATTTTCGACTTCATATACTCAATAGCAGGTCTTGTAGATTCCTCAAAGACTTCAATTCTTTTTATATGGATTTGAGGGTCTTTATCATCTTTCCGATCGGAAGTTTCGGCTCTCTTTTTAGCTCTTTTCAACAACTCCAATTTCGGAACATCAATATTCAATACTTTTCCAATTGCCAGTTGTTTCGAAGTTATCAGTTCAATTAAATCATTGACTTGTGGAATAGTCCTGGGATAACCATCTAAAATTATTCCCTCTTTAGCTCTGTTTTCATCAAGTATTTGGCTAAAAAGTTCTTTCATAATTGAATCAGGAACCAAATCCCCTTTTTCTTCATATTTCGACATTATTTTCCCGATTGCCGTTTCATTTTGTTTTTCTAACCGGCATCTATCTCCTGTTGATATATGTTCAAAACTTAGTTGAGTTTTCAAGACTTCGCATTGTGTTCCCTTACCAGAATAAGGTGGTCCTGTTATTATCAATATCTCCATTTTCTTCGTTTATTCAGTTAACTTGTAATAATTGTTATGTTGGGTTACCGATGATGCGGTATAGACTATGCCAACCACACGAATGCTTAGTTATTATGTGCCATTTTTATTTTGAGGTTAGTTTAGCAGCAAATCCACCGTTCTTTACCATTTTTATCAGCATCTTGTCACCCAACTGAATGTTTTTCTTGATGACTTTATAATCCGTAGCATAGCTATCGGCATTAATCCCATCCTTGAACAGGGTCATCGAGAACTCCTTTCCTTTATCCAGAAAAGAGAAATCTATTTCAAAATCCCTATTCTTATCATTGGTGATTCCTCCTATAAACCATTCATTGCCTTTTCTTTTAGCCACAACATAATACTCACCAATTTGGGCACCAAGCACAACTGTTTCATCCCACGTGGTGGGCACATCGGTAATAAATTGCGTGTATTCCTTTTCTTTATAGTAATCTGAAGGGTTATCTGCCAGCATCTGTAATCCGCTTTCAAAAACCACAAATAGTGCCACCTGATGCGCTCGTGTGCCAATACTCATAGGATTATACCAGTTAGCACGCCAATATTTTGGATGGACTGACTTTACTGCTCCGGGGGTATAGTCCATCGGCCCTACTAAATTTCTGGTAAAAGGTAGAATTACACGGTTATTGGGTGTATCATGACCGCCTCCCTTATTTTGTTCCATTCCTGTAACACCTTCAAATGAAATAACATTAGGATAGGTTCTCCTCAATCCCCGTGGGCTTATTGAGCCATGAAAATCAACCAGCAATTCATTTTCAAAAGCTTTTTTGGCAATGCGCTCGTAGTAATTCATCATCCACTGGTCACTTCTGTCCATAAAATCAATTTTTACACCAGCAGCTCCTATTTCTTTTACCTGTTCTATGAAAGCGGGATTATTTTCTACAGCTAACCACGATGCCCATAGAATAATTTTTACATTTTTTTCCTTTGCATATCTCACCAGCTCGTCTAAATCAATGTCCGGGTTGGGTTTGCTGATATCAGAAACGCTTAATGACCAACCTTCATCCATCAGCACATAAGCCAAACCATAATCTGATGCAAAGTCAATATAATATTTATAGGTTTCGGTATTGTACCCGGCTTTAAAATCGACACCATAAATATTACTGGCATGCCACCATTCCCATGAAGTTTGTCCGGGTTTTATCCAATCAAAATTGTCAAATTGCGATGGACTTGATAAAATGTAAACTAAATCATTGGTAGCAATGTCTTTATCTTGTTCTGCAATAGCAAACACCCGCCAGGGGAAACTTCTACTGCCATTTGTTTGAGCGATATAATTAGCTTCTTTAGTTATTTTTAAGCGTCTATCCGACTGTGCTGCTGTTTCCTCCGGGTATTTGGGAAACCAACCTTGTATAGTGTTACCTTCACCACCTTCCAGAAACATGGCAGGATAATCGTGTAAATCAGCTTCTGCAATTAACATCTTAGCTCTTTGTGCATCCAAAAACAACGGAAGTACCGCTAAGTCTTCTTTTGTAAAGTCTTGTATCCAAACGGGTGCGTAAATATGCTCGTAATTACTAAAGGTGCGTTCTGTTTTTGAAAGATATGCTTTATAGTTATCTGCTAACTGGTAGCTGGAAGTTTCATTTAAAACGATGATTTCATCTTGCTTTGTTGTAATAAACCGATAACTCACTCCATCATCAAAAACCCTGAATTCCAACTGATAATCGTTTTGAAAGTGTAAGTTCAATACATTGCTATGATTTCTTAATTCGCTGTTTTTTAAAGGTATAACCGGATAAAGTACCTCTTCAATGGTATGTGTTTTAGATGAAATCAATTTAGGGTTCTCTCCCAATGTCTCATTTAAAAGCGCTAATGAAATAATACCTTTCTCTAATAGAGGCTGCTTCCTATAATTAATACTAAACGCTATTTCTTCTGCCAATTTAACCGTTACAGTTATTTTTCCATTGGGAGATTTTACAGCGATATCTTTAGCCGCTGCTGATTGAAATAATATGAGAGAAAGAGCAAGTCTTACTATTAATAGTTTTTTCATATTCATCGTTTTTTTATTGATGCGTAGCGTTCAGTATAAGCGCAGTGCAGGCTTTCAAAGCGAATCACTTTCCGATTGCACAAGCCTAAGAGCAAGCTAAAGTACTCAATTTTCGCGAAAGAAGAAGCTAGGTGATACTGGCGCTAGTTTCTATAACATTTCTTCCTCTGACCAAACCGTGTCTTGGAAATAGTTATTATTCTCTTCTTTGAAACTTCCAAGAAGCAAGGTCGTATCGGACAAACTTATTGTTAACCATGCACCACTATTGATAGAATATTCAAATTCCACCGAATCTTGAAGTATTTTCCCATGTATTCTACAGGGATAGTGTCCAAACATATAATGCCATTCCGGTCCGCTTATTTGAGATTCCCGGATATTTTTTTTTACTTCCAATTTATTCAAATTCCAGTTGATGCATGTGGTTGTATCAGGATCAGAAGCTGGATATTGATTTAATTTTTGAAGGTTTATTATTTCAAAGTCACAGTTAAAGTCAAATATTGTAGTCTGTTTCCTGGTTATTGGTTGAAGTAAAATTGTGTCTATCGAGTTATTTTGAAAAGTTATCTTTTCTGGTTCATATCCTTCTTTATTAAAATACATAGTAATTTCATCACATGTTCCCGCTATTCCATCAACCTCATAGTCTTCATTTTTTCCCGTCATAGTTTTCCTGTTAAAAGGATTATCCAAATCAGTTGTATCTGTTTTTCCTATTGCTACATCTTGAATAGGCTTTTTAGTCACTTTGTCTAATACAATGCCAGATAAATGGTATTGACAATCGCAGGCGGTCAAAGTCAAGAATAGAATAAATATTATTTGAAATTTTTGTTTCACGAATCCAATACCTTAACAAGTCTGATGAAAATAAGCATATTCGTTCCCATCCCAATAAATTTGGCCTCCACCCACTTCTGATTTTTCAATTTGTAATGACGGATTTTCTAGAATAAGCTCTCCCTTTTCTCCTGTCCCCGTATTTTCTCCAAGTCCCGCTTCATTGACTTTCTCAACATTAACCTTCCAAAGGTCAATATAGCTCATGTCATCAGAGACTCCGTTTTTAACTTTAGTCCCTGCCCCCAGAATATGTACTTCATTGCTCTTTCTGTGGATTATTGCAAATCCAACTTTTCCCGTTTTGATTTCCATAATTGGAACAGCAATATCTAGTTTTCCATCCCCATTAAAATCAGCTTGCAGATTAAGGGGATTGAGCCTGTTATCAATTTTGTAGCCCTGATTTAAAATTAGTCCATTCAATATATTGTTTTCAAAAAGCCATTGAGGTAGACTACTTTTAATATAATTTTCACCCTGATCATCTTGCCCAAATCCATAGTTTGATATCAGAAATAATGATATTGCAAAAATCAGTGTTAAATGTTTCATCGTCTTTTATATTTTTTGTCTCCGATAGCTTATAAAGTAGTTTTCTAAGCTTTATTGAGCATAAGCTACAACGCTCAAATAAAAAGAGTATGCACTCTCCTGCTGCAAAGAGCACTGAAGTTTTTGATTCGCAATTCTTACAAAAAAGGCTATTATCACCAAATTCATTTTAGAAAATGTTGTAACCTTTTAATTAGGTATAAACTCCCAAAAGTCCTGATATCGATTAGTATCATTATTGTAGGATCTATTTTCACCTAAACCCATAAATGCTCTTCCTTCAATAACAAATGAAACGCCACCGCTTCTTCCCAGAAAATTTATATCGTTATTTTCATCTACAAAAACAGGGTATGTTTGTGGAATCCATACTCCTTCATCAGGCTTATACTCGTAGAAGTCAAATTGACTTTTTACATCAATGCCAGGAGCAAGTACAAATTCACCATATCCCAAGCCAATAAAAACTCTATCACTGATTTGAAAACATATCATCTCTTGTCTGTCGCATCCATATCCTCGATCATTAACCAGCTTTCCCCAATAGCTAAAAGACTGCTCATCGGTATTGTATTTTACAATACCCAGGTCATCATTTCCACTAATATCGCCTCCGACAATAAATCCAGAACTACCTAAAGAAAATCCGGAAGCATAGGCTCTATTAAATACATGTTGCTTTGAAGGGTAACTCCATTTCATCGTCTCAAAATCAAATTCAATTAAGAGTTGATTCAGTCTTCTTTCTCCACCAGCAAAATACACCTTCTCTCCAACAACAAAGGAAGCCATGCCATCGCAGCCCCAAACCCTTGAAGATTTATTAGTGTTAGCATGCTCTATTAATTCCCATTCATCTAGTTCTGCTTGATAATGCCACAAGTCTGTACAAAATACATAGGCTTCCCCTCCTTTCACGAAACTTGTAGGAGCCGGAGCGTAAAAGGGCGCATCATTTTTTCTCTCCCAAGTATCAGTAGAAGGAATGTATTCCCACACTTGACTTTCCTTCACAATATATCCTTTGCCATTAATTGAAAAACCAGTGGCATTTACCAAGGGGTCTCCTGGAAAATCCTTTAATTTTTTCCAAGTGCCTGGCTTTGTAGTAAATGATATTTCATTTGCATAGTACACTTGATTATTCATCTGAATGAAGGCCTTTACATAATAAGTTGTATTTCCGATTAAATTCTTGACGAAGGAAGAAAAGGCATAGTTAGGCTTCTTAACACCTATTCTTATTATTTCGGAATTAGGGTTATCGAGAGAATTATCTGGAGAAGTGGACCATACAAAACCATGATCTTCAATTAAGTCAATAATTTGATTTTCTTGCACTTCATCAATTTCAGCATTGAAGTAGGTATAACTCAGTGGTGGAGCTTCCAATTGAGACGTTTCAAAAATAGGTACTACTTCTGGATTCTTCTCATCACAAGAAAAGAGCAGCAGTAAGGAAGCTAGCCAACCTATAAGTATTTTATTTTTCATTCGTATTTATTATATACTTTGCTATGTACAGGCTTTTTTTATTTTTACTTTCTCCACCATTGGGTTAGTTCTTCATTTTTTAATTTGTCCACCTTTGGACAAAGGTAGAGCCCTAAATCTATAGGCTGGTTTTCCTTGTAGGATTGAATGAAAAGTCTTGCAAACCCGCCAATCTCTGCGTAATCGTCAATTGGTATATAAGAGGAAAGAGGATTTAGAAAGCAAGCACATTTTTCGGTTGATTGAATTAAATTCATCAAAGTATCAATGTCATTTCTTTTGACCCAGTCGTTGGAAAATTTGTCGATCATTGTAAGTACTCTAAATAATGTATCTCCGTGTTCCCCATCTCTAATTCTAACTTCTTCTATGAAAGAAAGCGGGGTATAATCCTCTGGCTCTGGCCAATTGTACTTTTTCTGTTTGATTTGTTCGGTTGTAGTCTCTGTAGACATGTCCTCACCAATCCCTTGATTGTTCGAGGTTGATAGACATGAGACTAATAAAGTGAGCATCGGAATTACAATATTTTTAACTGCTCTTATCAACGTGATCGGTTTCTTTTCAGCTTGTGCACAACATTCGGTGATAACATAAAAGTTTTCATTATATCTTTTATAGTTTTAACCGACAACAAATAAATGTAATTACTTACAAACATTTACAATCAGCTTGCTTTCGGTTACTACATTTAAAGTATCGAACATAGTTTCTTCTTTCTTTAAATCCTAACTATTCATCGATAGCACAGCAAAATATCTATAAGTAGGTAGTATTTTTTGGGAAAATGAGGGAAAGGGTTGAAAGAGGGATTTATCTAATGAATACCCCCTGCCCCCTTTGAAAAAAAGGGGGAGTGATCAGTTTCAATAAATTTCCAACATAGGTTAGCCATTTTTGCCGTGAGCTTAAACCCGTTCCGAATCTCTTTCAGAGATCCGCCCTTCTCTTTTCTCAAGAGAAGGGAATATTGAAAATCATCTATAAAATTCTATTCTCGTAATGTCATTCTTTACACAATAAATCTCCTTAAAAAAAAGCAGGCTCATTCGACTGGGTGAGCTCTGTAAAGGTATCACTACTCCAACACCTCCACGTTTTTGGGCACCTGGGTTACTACCACTAAAACACCTAGTGCAGCCATCACTGCCCCGGCAATAAAAGGAACAACATAGCCAAACCTTACTGCATAGCCTGAAACAAACGATCCCAAAGAAATACCCAGTCCGAAGGCCATGGTTACCACCGACAGCTGGGAGCCGGTGCGTCCCTCTTCTGCTAAGTCGCCAGCCAGTGCCAGGGCAGGTGCAAAAACCATTGCTGCGCAAATACCCTGCATAGCACGTGCTGTTATCAATTGCCAGGGTTCAGTCACTAATCCTTCTGAAAAAACGATAGGCACCAGTCCTATTAAGCCAATAACGATAAATATCCTTCTTCCAAACCGGTCGCTTGCTTTCCCAATGATAGGCTGACTAATAGCCAGGGCGGCTATCAACGCACTAAACTCCAGAGAAAACTTAAAGGCGCCTTGAGATAATCTTTGGTTGGTTTCTGCCTCAATAGGCGCCAGCAGTGAAAACCCAAAACTCATTACCAAAGTGGCAAGTGCTAGTGCAAAAATAGGATCTAAAAGCTTTCCTTCTTCTTTAGCCTTCACACGAATCTTCATTTTTCTTTTGCTGGGCTTTGTTTCTTCAGGGTCAGTTACCAGGAAGGCTACCAGTAAAGCACTCACTAAAGCTGCCAATGAGGCCAAACAGAATGAGGCGACAAATCCGTCAATCTCACCAAATAAAGGTATATGATAAGGTCCGTTTTCAACAAGAACGCCACTGGCTAGAGGGCCAATTCCAAAGCCAATTAACCGGAAGGTGTTGTATATGCCCATGTTGTTACCTCTGGTCTTATTTGTACTTACTTCACTTACCAGTGCCAGGCTGGCTGTAATGGTAAAAGCAGCGGCCAGCCCTTGCGCAGTGCGAATGACCATGAGTAAGGTGTAGCTGTGAGCCAAAGAATAGGAAAAATTGGCTAAGGTAAAAATAACCAGGCCGAGTAATACAAACAGCTTCCGCTTGCCTAATTTATCAGACAACCCGCCTGTGAAAGGCTGAGAAACACTGGTGATTAAACCGAAAAGACCCAGCAAAAGACCAGTCACCAGAGTTTCAGTCAATCCGAAAAAGTCACCACTCACACTTTTGCTTGCAATGTATAAGGGTAGTACTACAATCAGAAAAGAATTGCCCATGGCATCAGCCATTCTTGCAATACCTAACACTACTACCCTTTTGTCTGTCCCGAATATTTTTGTGATTTTACTTTTCTCCAATCTTAGATTTTTTCTACTGCAGTGAATGAGATGACATTTTCTTTGCAGCAGAGTTGACAATATTTCCTATAGTTTAACTTATAAGAGGAGAGATGGTTTTCATTTTTACCAATAGGTTTTATAATCGCGGTAATCCCCCCAGCCCCCTTTGAAGGAAAGGGGGAGTGTTTTATTAAGTTAAACGAATCTGGTTGCAATGAATGCCAAAGGGCTGCCAGGCCAGAGTTTTATGAGGCACGAGGAAAATATCAGGAATCTTTTAAACGATGCGAAAGCATTGTTAACTATGCTAGAAGATTAAAGATATTCAAACCTGTGGTTTAAATCAACAGATTCCCTTCTGCAAGGGAATAGCCTGCCCCGCAATTAAAGCAGGAAAGTGCTAATGCTATTGTGCATTTAACTTAAAAAAAGTAAGTTCTTTTCACATGCTAGTCAAGCAGCCATTAACACTCGAAATCTCAACCATCTTCGTCATTCCAGAATTTTGCGAGGCACGAGTAAAATATCAGGAATCTTTTCAACAATGCGAAAGCTTTGTTATCAAAAACTAGCAGACTGGTGGTATTCAAACCTGCGGTTTAAATCAACAGATTCCCTTCTGCAAGGGAATAGCCTGTCCCGCAATTTAAGCGGGAACGTTCTAATAACACTTTATGTTTACATCATACTTCTACTTCATTTCGGCAACTTCATCATACAAGTCTTTGAAAAGCGGATTTTGCTCACGGATTAAATCTATCTTCCACTGACGATTCCACTTCTTTAATACCTTCTCTCTTTCAATCGCTTCTTCAATGGACTCAAAAAACTCATAATAAATCAGATCAGAGCAATGATACTTTTTAGTAAACTCCGAACCCTCCTCAAACTTATGTTGGTAGCTCCTTTCAGCTAAATTGGAAGTTATACCAATATAGAGTGTACTTCTTGTTACGTTACTTACTATATAAACATATCCACCTTTTGCTCCCATAGGCCTTCAATATAATAGCTTTAAAGAACGTTGGAAATATCAAAACCTTAATATATTTAGAAAAATAATCAAAGAAAAACCAAACGCAAAATCTGTCCCGGAACAGTCATTCCCGAAGGTTTCGAAGAGTAGCGAAGAAAGCTATCGGGAATCTTTTAAACGATGCGAAAGCATTGTTAACTATGCTAGAAGATAAGAGTTATTTAAACCTGCGGTTTAAATCAACAGATTCCCTTCTGCAAGGGAATGACGTTCTAATTCTATTTTTCATTACGAGTATCATTTAATATCCTATAATTTCAGATTACACTTTTGATAGCATCCAACAACAATACTTTCAGATACCGTCATTCCCGAAGGTTTCGAAGTGCAGCGGAGAAAGCTATCGGGAATCTTTTAAACGATGCGAAAGCATTGTTATTTGATATTAGAGATGATTTCACGATTAATGATCAGCATAAGTCACGCAGGAATGACATTACTCCTCAAGCATCCAGGGCTTCAATTTCCTTTTTGTACTTAGGGGGAAGGATAGCTGCTCTTAACACTGCATCAGCTTTCACTAGCCTACTTAATTTATACATACCCACCACTGGTTGCAAAAGAGAAAACTTGCGGAAACCGAGCAAATAATTTACCCTCTCAGGCACTACTAATGTTTGTGCTTCCAGCAATATACTGTACCGAATTATACCCACGTGCTTTCTGTATTGCCTGAATAAATCAGCAGTATACTTACTGTAGTGTAAATTCTCTTTCAAGTGTTCATGGCGCATCTGCTGCCATGCTTCAAAGTTAGTAGGCAAGCCTTTTAATCCCATTCTCTCCCCTACCCTGTTGAATACACGAAATACTTCATTTTTCTCCCCACTATTCATCTTCCTCTCCAATACCTCAAATGCCCTGATGGAATAATCAATGAGCATAAAAAGTACATCTCTATAGGCCCAGTCAGGAATGGAAGCACCTCGATTTGCCTCCACTTTGGCGTGTATGGCAGACATAACATCAATGGTTTTCAAAGCTGCCTGCTTCTCAGAAAAAACGATTGACCGGGCATACGTAACAGTGGAAAATAACCTTCCCATCGGGTCAGCCGGAAGCCTTCCCGTAAAATATAGCCAATCTACTGCTTTATTCAGTGCAAACTCTGCTGAGGCACCTGC
Source organism: Marivirga lumbricoides (assembly GCF_014636295.1). Classification (GTDB taxonomy): domain Bacteria; phylum Bacteroidota; class Bacteroidia; order Cytophagales; family Cyclobacteriaceae; genus Marivirga; species Marivirga lumbricoides. Next base: position 354,880 of record NZ_BMEC01000002.1, read on the forward strand.
AAATATGAATAATATGATATCACTCTTTCCCCAGATCTTCCGGACTATAGAGTTTTGATCAACAAAATATTCAGTACTCATATATCTTTATCAAATTTTACAGACTTTTTAAACAGGGGCATTCGCTGTAGTGAAGGACAGTTTTTTCCCTAATCCGTACTTTTCCACCAACAGCAAAATAACAATTCCTGCTGTATATGCTACTAAATCAATCCAGGCAAAAGAAGTTCCAATGACTATTCTGGCAATGCGTGAATCCCCCAGCCCCAGCAGTTCTACAATTTTGAAAAACTGCAGCATTTCTATGGTAAAGGAAAGAGCAAGTACAAATAAAGCAACTGGCAAAACAGCAAGATCCAGGAATGACTTGATAAAGGTATAGATGAGAATCACCACCAACACATCGCCCAGGTAAGGTCGCACAAAATTATCATGGACATAAAGTGCTATGAGTACTTCAGTAATAAATAGAATGACAGTTAAAAGAAAGTAGTATTTGTTGAATTTTAGCATGATATTTTAATTAAGAATACAAATTTATAAAAAGTACTTTGTATTTCAAAGTTAATTTATTTTTCTATTCTTTTGATTAATTAGTAAAATTTAAAATAGGATTTAACATTTAATTTTATTCAAAGAACCTTTAACCTGCTCATATCCAAAGCATAATAATATGCATGAATGTAAATTAGAAAAATAGTATTAAATTCATCTCAGCTATTTTCTCTATCATGGAAACACTTAATTTAAAGAAGGAATTTGTTCAACCAACAGCCATCAGCAAAAGGGCTGTTACTATCCCATTGTACCTATATGCCACTGTGCTTGCCTCCATTAGCATTATGGTGGGTTTAGTCTGGGATATTAGCTGGCATACCAGTATTGGCAGGGATGGTCTTCTTTCTCCCCCGCACATTGCCATCTATTTTGGAGGTATTTTAGCAGGCATATTTTCAGGTATCAAGGTGCTGAAAATTTCTTTTTTCGGCTCGAAACAGGAAAAAGAGGAAAGCAATAAGTTTTGGGGAATTTTCTATGGATCTCTGGGTGCCTTATTCTGCATTTGGGGTGCCATAGCTATGCTTACCTCTGCTCCTTTTGATGATTGGTGGCATAATACCTACGGATTGGATGTGACAATTTTATCCCCTCCACACACTGTTTTGCTTTTAGGCATGATTACTATACAATTCGGAGCAATGATTACTGTGCTGGCAGTAAAGAATAGGATGAAAGTAAAAAACATTCAGGATGAGGGACTGAAGAAGGAATTATCTCTTCATTTTGCGCTTGCCTCAGGGTTTGTGCTTACTATGCTATTTACTATTGCATCTCAATACCTGAACAGGCACGATATGCATAGCAGTACATTCTACATTGTATCCAGTTTGTTATTTCCGCTGTTATTAGTGGCTGCTTCCCGCTCAGCACCAAACCGATGGGGAGCTACCTTTGCCGCTTTGGTTTATACCATCTTCCTGATACTGATGGTGTGGATTCTTCCTTTATTTGAGGCAGAGCCGCTTTTAGGTCCGGTTTTAAATCCTATTACGCATTTTCAGGCTTTCGAATTTCCTCTTTTAATCATCTTTCCAGCCATCGGGATAGATCTTATTACTCAAAAATTAGGACACAAAAATTCATGGTTATTATCACTTTTCTATGCCGTTGTTTTCCTGACTGTCTTTCTTGCTTTTCAATGGCCTTTTGGTAATTTTTTAATGTCTGACGCTGCACGAAATTGGATATTTGGCACCGAAAGCTGGTATTTCGGGTCTGATCCCACCTGGGAATTCCGCTATGCCTATGCGGATTGGATGGTTACCTCTGGCTTAGAATTAGTAAAAGGTCTTTCAATCGCATTAGGAGTTGGATTTTTAGTTTCCCGACTGTCTATCAGGTGGGGCAAATGGATGCAAAATATCATGCGGTAATTCTTAACGTGCTACTCAATAACATGAAAAAAATATTATTCAATTTCGCAATTATCTTATTTGCTATACTCTTCCAAGGGCATATTGGCAGCCCGGGAATTACATTGGAAGGTGAAGCAGGTCCCTATTCACTTACTGTAGTCGTTAACTCACCGGATGTAATACCCGGCACCGCCACCGTTGATGTTTATGTGACTGATAATACCATTCAAGAAGTAAAACTTAAACCTGTTTACTGGTTTGCAGGTGCTGAGGGTACACCCCGGGCAGACAAAGCCTTACCTGTACCCGGTGAAACCGGCCACTATAAGGGCGAGATTTGGCTCATGAGCCCCGGTAGTGCAAGCCTGGAAATTGAGGTAAACGGAGATAAAGGAGATGGTAAAATTCTACTGCCAGTAATGGCCGTTTCCACTGCTAAGAAAACAATGGAAGCTTCTTTAGGCTGGTCATTAGCTAGCTTAGGTTTATTTCTGGTAATTCTGATGATTACCATTATAGGTTTAAGCAGTGGCGATACTTTGCTGAAACCCGGTCAGCCCACTTCAGGGAAAATAAAAAGGAAAAGATGGCTTGGGGCTACCATAGGATTTGCTGTTCTAGCTTTATTATTATGGGGTGGCAGTACCTGGTGGAACAGTTGGGAAAAAGATTACCAGCGATTTATGTACAAACCATTTACTGCTACTTCCTCCGTTTATGAAAAAGACAATAAACAGGTTTTACAGTTTTTGGTCGATTCTACCCAACTGGAGTCGCTTTATCTTACCCGAAGCTTAAATTATTTGATTCCGGATCATGGAAAAATCATGCACATGTTTCTGGTAAGAGCAGGCCAATTGGATGTTTTTGCACATCTGCATCCTCAAAGATTAGATTCTGCTCATTTTGAAACCATTATCCCACCTCTGCCGGCAGGAGAATATTATGTTTTTACGGATGTTTCCCGGCTTAGTGGATTTTCCGAAACCATTGCTGATACATTGATGATTGCTGAGCCTCCATCTTCTCTCACTCAAAATTGGAACGATTCCCTGTTAATGGATACTGATGATACTTATTACATAACAGATCCTATTATAAGCAGTACTGAGCAAGCACTAATGCCAGGTGGCGATATAGTAGTTTGTGGTAGTCCCGGAAAGAGAACTGTATTGCCTGATGGATCATTTGTAACCCTGGAACTCCCTAAAGAGGGTAAGTTTACTAAAGATAACTTATACCATCTTACCCTGGCTGTGCAGGATGAAACTGGAAAGCCTGCTACTTTAGATCCATATTTGGGAATGATGGGGCATGCTGTAGTATTTAAAGAAGATGGAGGCGTTTATATCCATCTTCACCCTGTCGGTTCTTATTCTATGGCTTCACAAGAAACCATGGAGGCCCGGTTAAGCAGCGGAAGTGGCCAGATAAATTGGGATTCACTATTAAAACCCATTGACTTTCGGGATAGTGTTGACCGTGCAATTGCCTCTTTAAATGCGTTGCCGGCTGCTCAACGCGATAGCATTTTGTTGGTAGGAATGGACCACCCTAGTATTGATGACCCTGACCATCCAGATCATGCGGTAGTCCGGTTTCCTTATACTTTTCCGACTGAAGGTAAGTATAGAATCTACGTACAAATGAAGCGAAATGGAAGAATATTGAATGGTGCCTTCGATGTAGATGTAGAAGGCTAAGCTTAAATGATTAGATGAAAATGAGTAAATCTAGTATGATGAAATTAAAGTTCTTCTTTGCATTGGGATACACCTGCACATTAAAAACATAGACTTTTAGATCTGACCCTCAAAGTCCAAAAGAGAACCCAAGTTCAAAAATGATACCTCCCGGAGCTAATATCCTCAGCACTTCCTCTGAGATAGGTGACAAATTAGTGCCATCATTCACTACCCAAGGACTACTTTTAAAAGGAATAGAATACCCAACTTTCATGTTGAAGATAGTGTATTTCCCAATCCACCAATTATAACCAGTTTTTAAATTAATGGCACCAACACTTTCAAATAGCATATTAACTTCTCTTGTAGATCCACTGTTATCTTCAAGCTCTAAATCTATTTCAGGAATCCCTGATGAATGAATATAGTTTATGCCAAAGGTCAAGCCATTATTGTAAGACTGGTCATAACGAAGCCCAATAGAACTTCTAAAACCCCAGGTACTTAAACCAAGACCTGCCTGAGCAAACAACTTATTATCGATTATGTAATTTGCTGAAATTCCTGCCAGTCCGGTATAACTATTCATACCAGTTCCAATGCCTAAATAAAATTTTGGTCTCTCTTCAGGATCAAAATAATTACCAGTTTGAGCATTTAATTCTAAAGAAACCAAGATAACGCCTAAAATAATTGCTATTTTTTTCATTGTTATAGACCCCGGAATATATGGTTAATTATTCATAAATATTAGTTACAAATATATCTCAAAGATAGTGATATCCTAATATTGGATATAAATATTTATTTTTTTGCTTAAAATAAGAAAGTTTAAAAAGACGATAGAGAGTATATCACTGATCCGTAGTAGATGAATACCCCACATGGGCATAAAAAAAGTCTGCCCCTTTCGAAGCAGACTTTCTAATATAGCTTGTAATAAAACTTATTTCTTCATTCCGGGAACAGCCTCTGGCCTTTTAGTTTGCCATTCGAAAGCTTCTGCTTTTTTAGCATCAGGAGCTACTTCATCTAAAGTATTGGCATCATACACTCTTCCGTTTTTGATCACGTGGCTTAATGTATTAGAATTTCTGATGTTCTCCAGCGGATTTTTCTCCATGATCAATAAATCTGCCAGCTTACCTGTTTCTATACTCCCTAAATCACCTTCCAGGCCTAAAGCTTCAGCCCCTAAAATGGTAGCCACTTTAAGTACATCCATTCTTTCCATCCCCCCGCTAGCCATAGACCACAGCTCCCAGTGATAGCCTAGTCCTTGCAGCTGTCCATGACTTCCGATTCCGGCAAGCCCATCCGCCTCAACAAGTTTTTTCATAGTTTCTGCATGCTTCTGGAAAACATGCTCCTCTTCCATAAACCAGGCACTTCTTCTTCGTGATTTCTGTGCCAGTTCCTCGTAAGGTGTAAAATATTGCAGTTTTTTATCGTGGTACACATCTTCCGTTGCATAGTAAAACTCCTCTGCCCATGGCCCTCCGTAAGAAACCAGCAAAGTAGGTGTAACTGCCATTTTAGATTCAGCAATAGTTTGAATGGCATCGTTGTAAATCGGGTTAATTGGCAATGCATGCTCATGGCCGGGATAGCCATCTAAAAGCTGTGTCATGTTTAACTTGTAATCAAGACCACCTTCGGTAGTTGGCATTAATTCCAATTCTTTGGCAGCCATGATAATCCACTGGCGCTGCTGACGATTTCCCACCAAATACATTTTGATGCTTTTGGTGTTGTAATACTCACTGTACTGCTTCAATACTTCTTTAGCATGCTCCAATGATTTGATTTTGTACATCCAATAACCTACTCCAGGCCCGGTGCTGTACACTCTAGGCCCATGGATCATACCTGCTTCCACCATGTCGGAATAGGTAAGCACATCGGTAGTGGAAGTCTGCGGATCACGTGTGGTAGTTACTCCGTAAGCTAAATTAGCAGAATAAATCCATACCTGATTTTTATGGATGCCCCAGTTGGGCCACATGTGCGCATGGGTATCAACAAAACCCGGAGTAATGGTTTTACCGGTCGCATCTATTGTTTTAGCCCCTTTCGGAACATCCAACGAGCCACTCTCTCCTACTGCAACAATCCTGCTATTTTCAATCAGAATATCTCCTTTTTCAATTACTCCAGCATCCGTCATAGTAATGATGCGTGCACCTTTTAGTAAGATGGTTCCTTCAGGAATATCTTTGGTATAAGCTACTTTTATTTTTAGCTCTTTGGCGGTATACCCTTTATCTTCTTCCTTTTCTTTACCTTCCTTCTTCTCCTCTTTTTCAACTTCTGTACTATCCTTCTTCTCCTCCTTTTTCTTTTCAGCTTCCGCTTTCTTAGCAGCTGCAACGCTGTCAGCATAAGCTTTTCCTTCCGGGAGATTGTAAATAAAATGGCTTGCTCCTAACGACCAGTGAATATTTTTGCTGTCGGAAGACCATGCAGGAAATTCACCTCCCATTACCGTAAGCTTCATAGCCGGGAAAGCTGCTTTCTCAGGGTTTGACACTGATATTTTAGGCGTTTGTCCGTATTTAGGAATGGTGACAGCATAAACATCATTGTTGATTTTAGCCAATGCCTGCATTCCATCCGGTGAAATTCTGATTTCCGATGGTGTTGAAGCTTTGTTGTTTTCCCTCCATGCATTCTCTGCATCCGGTAATAAATTATGGCTGCCATCATGCGCATGAATCATGTCCACTGAAGAACCGAAAGTAGTAATTCCGGTTAATTCCAAGTGCTCTTTTTCATCTGTTCCGTCCCATCGGATAGAAATCAAACCATCTTTTCCATTCAAATAAATTCTATCTTCATTTTTGGTGAAATGTGGTGTATTTCTACCTTTTGCCTTATCAATAAGTGTAACTTTTCCGCCATCAGCAGAAATCCAGGCCAAATCTTCCATCATTAATGAGCCAAATGGATCGATAGCATCTTTGTACACCTGGTTGGCACCTCTGTTAAACACAATTCTGTTCTGAGTGTAAGACCATTCCGGATCGATGTAAAGCGCTGGATCAGTGGTTAATTTTGTGATCTTTCCTTTACCGCTGGCATTTACTTTGTAAAGGTGTCCTCCTTCTTTTTCTTCCCATGTGGCAAAAACAATCTGTATTCCGTCCGGAGACCAGGCAGGCATGGCCTCTGTAAAATTATTTTTAGTGATTCTGACAGGTTTGCCGTTTGGCAAATCCATTACGTACAATCTGTTTAAAGATGTAAAAGCTAATTTTTTACCATCGGGTGAAGGTACTGCATCTCTGATCTGGGTTACAAAAGCTTCTTTCTCATCTTTTATAGGGTACTTAAACTTCAATCGAGGTCCCAACTCTAATTTTAAATCCACTTCGAAAGGAATTTCTTTAGCTGATTTGGCGGCTACATCAATTTTATAGATTTTCCCTCCGTAACTGGCAATCAGGTGTTTGCTATCCGGTGTAAATGACATGGCAGGATACACGCCCAATGGCGCGATAGATTCCTGATCGTCCCGCTGAACAGGGTATGCCAGCCATTCTTCATCTCCGGTGATTAAGTTTCTCAGTACAAGTCCTGTTTCCGTTTCGAAACGTGTACCGTAGACTAAATATTTGCCGTCAGGTGATGGTGTTGGTGTAAATGCAGATCCATACCGGGTGGTGATAGTGGCCATATCTCCATCTACCATATCATAAGTACCAATTTGATACTGCGGAAACTGTGCATTGTAGTTCCAGGCACTGCTTCTTTTGGAGAAATAGATCAGTTTTCCATCATAACTGAATGCCGGATCGATGGCTTTTAAGTTGTCAGGTTTATCAATGAGCTGTGCGCCACTTCCCCCATCTTTATGGTAAATGTGTAGCTTTATATTTCTTCTGCCTTTGGCTCCCACTATATAATTACCGTCAATACTCCAATCAGCAGCAAAATAATTCTGGTTATCATCTTCTGTGATTTGCTTCATTTCCTCTGAAGCCAAATCCATCGTCCAGATGTTATCCGAGCCACTTTTATCTGAAATAAAAACTATAGATTTTCCATCAGGGCTGTAGCGTGGATGGATATCGTAAGCCAGGCCTTCAGTAATTTTGGTAGCCTTTCCTCCTGATACAGGGATGGTATACAAATCTCCCATCATATCGAAAATAATGGTGCTGCCATCAGGGCTAACATCCAATGATAACCATGTGCCTTCTTTGGTAGAGAATTCAATAGTGCGTTCCGGCTCTAACGGAAGCTCTTTAGTGGCTTTTTTAGTGCTGTCAGGTTTAGACTCTTCTTCCTGAGCATTGGCATTGTAATGCAAGGCTGTCAGGGAGAAAAGTAAGATTAGTAGTTTAATTTTACCCATACTGTAAATTGTTAATGATTAGTTATGGAAATATAGTAAATGAATTAATTGCTGAAGCATGAAATTACAAGAATGGTAAAATTGAGGCTATTGGATATGGTTCGGGAGACTCGAACCATGGTAGATATGTTCGAGAGACTTGAACCGCGGCAATAGCAAGATTCAAATTGATAATTCGTGAGATTTGAACAAAGGTTCAAATGGGGTGTGGTTCGAGAGACACGAACCTTGACAGTGAGAGAATATTAGAAAATTTTCACTTTAATTTAAGCTCTAATTGTTCTCATTCAGATAATAATCCTGCAAAATGTAAAATGCCTGCTTTTTCATTCCTTGTTCTGAAATGAGCCCTTTTCTATTAAAGTCTCCCTGAATTCTTCTTAAATGCCTTCTGGCAGAGCGAAAATCCATCAAAATCCATGGAGAAGCACCTGCAAGAAAATCGATATTTCTCATCATTTCAATGTTGTTTTTGTATACATCGGCCTGGTATTCCTCCGTCCAACGCTCATTTTTCTCACCATGCAAACCATACAAAGCCCCGCCTCCTACCTCACTCATAATCATTGGCTTATTATAGTCAGTGGCCCACTTTATATCAGCACAATCTCCGGGTGCACCAGCATACCATCCACAGTAATTATTAATTCCAATTACATCCACCACCTTACCCAAAGGGTCTTCAATGAATTTAGCTCCCTCTCTGCTGCCCTGCGTATCTAAAGCAGCTGTTATTAACCTGGAATCGTCCAGTTCTCTTGCTTTTGTGGCTAATTGTGTCAAGAATTTCAACCTTGGTTCTCCTTCAGGTGTTTCATTGGCTACAGACCAAAGAATAACCGCTGCCCTGTTTTTATCCCGGGAAATCATTTCTTTCAATTGATTTTCAGCATTAGCATAGGTGCTTTCATTATCAAACAGCACTGTCCAATACACCGGGATTTCAGACCAGATGAGGAATCCCATCTTTTCTGCTTCCCTAACCATTGCTTCATTGTGAGGATAATGTGCTAACCTGATGAAATTACAGCCCAACTCCTTCGCCCAGGTCAGTAAAATCCTGCACTCTTCTACCGACACTACCCTTCCTGTTTTAAAAGGAGCTTCCTCATGAATACTGATTCCTTTCAGGAAAACAGGCTTGCCATTTAATACAATTTTTGCGCCTTCCGTTTTGATGGTTCTGAAACCAATCCGGTCTGTAATCCTTTCATTGCCAAGGCTTAAGTTGACTTCATATAATTTAGGGTTCGATGGACTCCACAGAACAGGTTTGGCTTTGATACTGAATGAAGCTTTTCCATCTGTTAATTTTGCTGTAACTGATTTTTTTAATTCCGGGATAGAAATAGCTACTTCTTCTCCTTCTTTGCCATTTTTAACTGTTACCCAACCTTCAATTAAGTCAGGATTGTTATTGGCAAGCTGTATAGAATAATCGAAAATATGCTTTTTAGGAACTGTGATTAAATGTACAGACCGTGTGATTCCTCCATAATTCCACCAGTCGGTATTGATAGTGGGAACTGCTTCACGCTTACGTTTATTATCCACTTTAACCACAACAAAATTTTCACCTTCCTTTAGCTTTCCACTCACATCAAATTGAAAAGGAGTATATCCGCCAACATGTGTGCCTAATTTCTCGCCATTCAAATACACAGTGGCTTCATAATTTACAGCTTCAAAATAAAGGTAAGCTGCCTCATCCGAGTTTCCATTAAAATGAAAGTCCCGCTTATACCAGACCGTTCCCTCATAATAATACAATTTATCAAATTGAGTATTCCAATCGCCCGGAACAGATATCTGCCAATCTGAATCAAAATCATACTCTATCAGATCAGAAGGAGATTCCATCTTTTTGTTGATAAAATACCCATCAGGTTTGGCTTTATAACGGTGATTATAATAGCCATTCTCCAAAGGATCCACAATAATTTCCCACATCCCATTGAGAGAAGTAGTATTTCTTCCCTGGATGTTCTGCAATAGATCGGTTTTAATAGATTCCTGTGCCTTTGATAAATTACTGATAATGCTGAATGCTATTAACCACACTAAATTCAAGTATTTCATAAAAATTCCGTTTTAGTTAATTTACAGGAATATAAACTTAAGCATCAATTATGGAGTAAGTTATTGATTTTCGCGTACTGCAGCAACATAATGGTTTTTCCATCATTGATTTCACCAGTAGCAATTTTGCTGTAAGCTTGTTCAAAGTCCCATTCCAGCACCTCAATATTTTCCTGCTCTTCATCCAGGCCTCCACCCTCACCTATTTTCATGCTTTTATCATATTCAGCAATAAAGAAATGGATGATCTCTGTTACTGATCCGGGGGACATATAGGCCTGAAATATCTTTTTCACATTGCTCACTTTGTAGCCGGTTTCCTCCTCTGTTTCCTTACGGATGGCATCTTCAGCATTGTTTTCATCCAGCAAACCTGCACAGGCTTCTACCATCATGCCCGTTTCATTACCATTTATAAAAGTGGGGAGCCTGAACTGCCTGGTGAGAATTATTTTTTTAGTTTGGGCATTGTACAGTAAAATGGTGGCTCCATTGCCTCTGTCATAGGCTTCACGGGTTTGAGTTTCCCATTCTCCCTGGCTATTTTGAATGTCATAAAATATTTTTTTCAGGGTATACCAGTTATCAGAGAGGATTTCAGTTTTCGTAATTTTAACTGATGGATTGAACATGATAGGTAAAGGTAAATGATTAAATAATTCCTGATATTACAGATTTAAATTCAGAATTGCATGATTAATCCTACAATTCCATAGTTCACTAAAGTGAAATTATACACTTCATCAACATCTGCTCCTCCTTCCAGAAGTCTATAGCCTACTTTTCCTGACAATTTTTCAGTCAGCAGTACTCTTCCGCCCAGGAAAAGATCGAAAGCTCTTCCTGGACCGCCAGCCAGGCCATCTCCTTCAAAATAAATACTATAATCAGAAAACTGATATTCGGTAAAAAGATGCAAAAGAGGAACAAATCCAGTATTGTCCTTTCTGCCTTTAATTCCTTCATTATTTGCAAGCCTCACGCTGGCATCTCGGATTTTAGCAGTAAATCCCGCACCACAAATCCATTTATCATTTCTTATGAAATCCCTGCGATAAGTAATTCTGTAGCTATTAAATTGATAATAGCCATTTGTGGGCACACCTTGCTCCAAAACATTTTCTGCAAAGCGGATATCTTTGGAAGGAGTACCTTCATAATCGATAGAAAGCGGAGCATAGAGCAAAATAATATGATTTTTCTCTGCAATTGTATAACCCACCCTGGCACGGAAAGGAATTACAGGGCCTTCCGGGTTAAATTCTTTGGTAAAATCAAATAAGGTAGCTCCTTGATTGGGAATCCTTACATCATTATAAGATTGAAAAGCGAGCCCTGTCTCCAAATCAATAGTCCATTGAGACCGAGCCTTGAAAGTTAAGGTAAATAGAATAATGAAAAATATAGATAATATCCTGACCATACTGATTTCCTACGGATGGGATATTCTTGAGTTAGCTATTATTCTGCTTTTTCACTACTTCATTTTGTTTTAACCATTACTCTTTTTAAGTCAGTATTTTATAACTCAGTTCCGGCAATCTTCTCAAGCCACTAATTAACTCATTAGTAGGGTTAATTTTATATTTTCGTGACATCGCATCTACCAAAAAGCCAGCATTTTTATCTGTAATCTGAATTTGCACATTGCACTCTCCTTTGAAAGTCTGGCACAAATTATCCAGTTCAGTGATGAGGGCTTCATTGATATCCTGTAAATCGATAGTGATTTTTAAACCTTTGCTTCGTTTGTTTCTTAATTCAGAAAGCAGTTCAAAATTACTGATTTTGAATTCCAAAGCACCATCCCCCCACTTCTTTCGTGCTACTCTGCCTGAAACATACACAAACCAACCTGTTTCCATAAAATTTTTGTAGGCGAGGTAATCATCACCAAACAGGAAAAACTGGAATGATCCTGCGTAGTCCTCAATAGTAATGGTACCAAATGGCTTGCCGGTTTTAGTGGTTCGGTGAGCAACAGATGTTACTATCCCTCCAAGTTTAATCTCATTTTTACTAGCCAGGCTTTCCAGATCATTCAACTCAGAAAGTGCTGTATTACAGAAGCTTTCCATTTCGAAACGGTAGGTATCCAGCGGATGGCCGGAAATGAATAGCCCTACCACCTCTTTCTCAATATTCAGTTTGTGCAATTCTGAGTAAGGCTCCATGGCTTCCACTTTCGGTGGAGGAATGGCTACTCCTGTATCCCCACCAAATAAAGAAGTTTGCGCACTGGTTTTCTCCTGCTGAATTTTCTGAGCATATTTTATGATTTTTTCTATAAGATTGGAGTCATCGCCATTGCCCTCCAGGAACTGCCTTCTATGGTACTCGGTAAAACAATCGAAACCACCTGCCATAGCCAATGCTTCAAAGGTTTTTTTATTGACACTTTTTAGCGGAATACGCTCTGCAAAATCAAAAATATCTTTGTATGCTCCGTTTTCTTTCCTTTCTGTGATAATGCTTTCTACAGCAACACTTCCTGCACCTTTAATCGCAGCCAGGCCAAAACGGACCTGACCTGCATCATTTACCGTAAAACCGGCATTGGATTCGTTCACATCAGGCCCCAAAACAGCCAGCTCCATCCGCTTGCACTCTTCCATAAAGAAGGTGACATCGGTGATGTTGTTCATGTTATTGCTTAGCACAGAAGCCATGTACTCAGCCGGATAATGGGCTTTCAAGTAGGCCGTCTGGTAGGCAATCCATGCATAGCAAGTAGAGTGGGATTTGTTAAAGGCATAAGCAGCAAAAGCCTCCCAGTCCTTCCAAATTTTCTCTAATTTATCTTTCGGATGGCCTCTTTCTGCTCCCTGGTTCACGAATTTTGGCTTCAACTGCTCCAGTAAGGCAAATATCTTCTTACCCATCGCTTTACGCAAAACATCCGCCTCACCTTTGGTAAAGCCTGCTAATTTCTGCGAAAGCAACATCACCTGCTCCTGGTACACTGTGATACCGTAAGTTTCTTTCAGCAGCTCTTCCATTTCCGGCAAATCATAAGAGATTTCCTCCAGCCCGTTTTTCCTCTTTACGAAGTTAGGAATATATTCTATCGGGCCCGGACGGTAGAGGGCGTTCATGGCGATGAGATCTGAGAATTCTGTTGGTTTCAGGTCACGGAGGTATTTTTGCATGCCGGGAGATTCATACTGGAATATCCCGACTGTTTCGCCACGTTGAAAAAGTTCATAAGTTTTCTGGTCATCCAGCGCAAAAGTTTCAGGATCGAGCTTGATACCATGCCTTTCCTCCACAATACGCACCGCATCTTTAATGAGTGTCAGGGTTTTTAAGCCTAAGAAGTCCATCTTCAGCAAGCCGGCACTTTCCACCACTGCGTTATCAAACTGGGTGCAATACATGTCTGAATCCTTGGCCAAGGCCACAGGCACAAATTTGGTAATATCATCAGGCGTGATGATTACACCACAGGCGTGAATTCCGGTATTTCTAACAGAGCCTTCCAAAATTCTGGCTTGCTTAATTACTTTTCCGGCCGGATCATCAATTTTAGCCAAAGCCAGTAACTGCTCTGCCATGGCAATGGATTCTCCATTGTTTTTCAATTTAGCAGAAAGCTTCTTTTTATCTTCGCCCAAATCAAATAAAGCTTTGAGTTTGATATCCGGAATTAGTTTAGCAATTTTATCAGCTTCAAAAAGTGGCAATTCCATTACCCTGGCAGTATCTCTGATGGCCGACTTGGCTGCCATGGTACCGTAAGTAATAATTTGTGCCACCTGGTTGGCTCCATATTTCTTAATTACATAATCGATAACCCGCTGCCTGCCATGGTCATCAAAGTCAATATCAATATCGGGCAAGGAAACCCTGTCAGGATTCAGAAAACGCTCAAAAAGGAGATCGTACTTGATCGGATCCATATTGGTAATCCCTATGCAATAGGCTACGGCTGAACCTGCTGCCGAACCCCTGCCCGGCCCTACTGCTACATCCATTTTCCGGGCTGCTGTGGTGAAATCCTGCACAATCAAAAAGTAACCGGGATAACCTGTTTTTTCAATGGTTGCCAACTCAAAGTCAAGCCTTTCTTTTATTTCAGGCGTTATTTCCTCGTAACGCTTTTTGGCTCCTTCGTAAGTAATATGTTTTAAATAAGCATTCTCTCCTCTTTTACCTCCATCCTCATCATCCTTAGGATCAACAAATTCCTGTGGAATATCATATTTAGGTAAAAGAACATCCCTGGCCAGCTCATAGCCTTCTATTTGTTCAGCAATTTCTGCAGTACAGCTGATGGCTTCCGGATACTCAGCAAAAAGCTTCTTCATTTCATCAGGAGATTTGATGTAGAACTCATCGTTAGGTAAACCATAACGGTACTCCCTTCCACGCTTCCCTATGTATTTTTTGGGTTTGGTTACAAAATCACCATCCTTCACACAGATTAGAATATCGTGTGCTTCTGCATCATTTTTATTGGTATAATAAGTATTGTTGGCTGCGAAATATTTTACATCATACTTTTTGGCAAACTTCAACAGTACTTCATTGATTTTCTGTTCTTCAGGAATTCCGTGTTGATTGAGTTCCACGTAGAAGTCGTCCCCGAAAGTTTCTTTCCACCAAACAAAGGCTTCCTCCGCCTGCTGCTCACCTGCATTAAGAATGAGGAAAGGCACTTCTCCCCACACACCACCTGTGGTAGCAATTAAATCTCCTTTGTACTGTACCAGCACTTCCCTATCAATTCGCGGAACATAGTAAAAACCCTCCACGAAAGCTGTGGATGATAATTTAGCAAGATTATGGTAGCCTTTTTTATTTTTCGCCAGGAGCACGGTTTGGTAACCATCGTCCTTACTTTTCTTATTATTCCTATCCTGGCAAAGGTAAAACTCACAGCCTACAATAGGCTTAATGCCTTGCTTATGGGCTTCTCTTACAAAATTATAAGCACCCATCATATTGCCATGATCCGTCATAGCTATGGCAGGCATTCCGAGTTCTTTGGCCTTGGCCATCATGGCAGGTATTTCAGTAGTGGCCTGTAAAACAGAGAACTGCGTATGACAATGTAAGTGTACAAAAGGGGTATCATCCAGCCCGGAAATATCTGCTTTTTTAGCTTTTTTGAGGGCATCTTCAGCTGCTTTCTCATCGCTTTTTCCTGCCTGGGCAAAATTGGCTGCTTCCAATACAGGAGGCTCATAATGGATAGCTTCTACTAAAGTGTCACCTAATGGCTTTATCACATTGGCTTTGATCAACCCAAAGAAACATTTGGCCGTGGCATCCACATCGTAGGCTGCATCATGCGCATCTCCAAAGCCTTTTCCAAATAGTTTAGTGTGTAGCTCAGTAAGTGTCGGCCATTTAAATTTACCACCACGGCCTCCGGGAATGGCGCAGAAATCGGTAGACTCATCTTTGGTATCAATAATCTGCTTTTCAGTGAGTACCTTTTCAGAGAGGGATTTCCTGAGCAGCTCAGCACCCATGATGGAAATATCAAAGCTGATATTATGGCCCACCACCACATCAGTTTTTTCCAATACTTCCTGGAAAGCTTTCAGTACTTCAATAAGTGGCTTTCCTTCTTTTTGGGCACGCTCTGTAGAGATTCCATGCACTTTTTCAGCATTATAAGGAATGTCATAACCTTCCGGCTGCACAATATGGTTTTGTGCATCCAGTAGTTTTCCTTTGGCATCGTGCAATTGCCAGGCTATTTGTACGCAACGAGGCCAGTTGTCTGCATCTGTTAAAGGTGCATTGTAATTCTGGGGAAGTCCGGTGGTCTCGGTATCGTAAATTAAGTACATAAAATGGCAGCTTGATTGGGTATTAAAAAAATCAGAGCATGAATTTAAGCAAAGACTTTTAAGGAAAGAAACGACTGGCTAAAATGATTACAATAATTTCGAGAGTTTATTTTTTCTGAGACTATAAAGAGATTTTTAGAAGATTTTATTAGACTCCTCATGAAAAATAAATTCCACCTATAAACTTGGTATTTTTGCTTTTACATTAATATTTTCAATATTAAATCTAAGTACAAAAACTCAAAAAACAGGAATTTCATTGAGCATTGAGGTTTAACTTAAGTTCCAAGAATTTTTAAACCAAATTTTATTCTTAATCTTTTGTTTACTATATAACTAGTATCTGTTAGCTAAACTTCTTTCTTGAGGCTGGTTACCGAATGACACCCCTATAATCCCCGCCAGCTGGCGGGATAGCCTCACAGATTTAAATCAGCAGGAAAACTTTAGCTTTACCACTATTTTCTGCTGTACCAAAAGGTTTGTTATTTCCTCTGAGGTTCAGTTATCAACCTGCGAAGACTTGATACAAAAGATAGAATGCCAAAGGCATCCCTTTGGGAAAAATCAAGACAATTCGCCAGCTGGCGAACCACGCTGCAATTCCACGCGCTTCCCGCTCGCTTTCACAAGCAAAGTTTATTTGGTTTTCGAACATCTTAGTTTTTATAAAGAGTACCCTAATTAAACGAAAATAAGCTGCGGACTAATCATAGGTCCGCAGCTTTGCATTTATTATTTATTGCCTAGCAGCAACAATTCATTCACCTGTATTTCGGTAATATATTGTTTTTCTCCCTGTTTGTTTTCGTAATTCCTGTAGACCAATTTACCGGAAATAGCTACTTCCATGCCTTTATCCGTATATTTTTCAGCGATATCTGCAATTTTACCCCAGGCAGATAACCTATGCCATTGAGTTTCTTCCACCTTCTCTCCTTTTTGGTTTTTGTAGGTTTCATTTGTAGCCAGGCTAATGTTGACTAATTTCTTTCCGTTTTCGAAAGTTTTAATTTCCGGCTTAGCACCTAAGCGACCAATTAACTGCACGTTGTTTTTTAGATTGTACATGGTTTTAAATTTTAATTGTTATTTATTGATTTAAGTGGCTACCACTTTGGCAGCAACATCACAAAGGTGTGGGATGGGCTAAAAGTTAATCGGTTGATAAACGTTTGATGTCTTTTGTATTCGTTTGTAAGCGTTTGTAAACGTTTACTGTCGGATACGAAATATAACTCTAGTCCATATAAGGTTGCCATTGCACTAAAATGAAGCGTTCAATACCTTTAGCATCTTTTTTAGCCAGGAAACCAAACTCATAACAGAATAAATAGACCTCTCCCTTTGCATTTTTCCAGTAGTGGGTAAAGTATTTAGGATCGAAGCCTTCTGTTAACAACTTATCTTTGCGAATAGTGGCTTTACCTGCTTTATTGAAGTTTTTAAGGATTTTTCTGTTGATTTTAAGCTGTTTGTCTATTTGCTTAAAAAGACTACTCTCCTTTTGTTTATTATGCTCGTAGTGGTAGTTCGACTTACAGTAAGGCGAGCAGAATTTCTTATCTGACCTACCAATAATCTCCTCTTTGCAATTAGGACATTTTCTCATAAGCGTAGATTTTTACGTTTATTATACGTTTAAATCTACGGATAATTTTGGTTTCAAACGCTTCTACCTTCTATTTAAAGAAAATAAAATGTTGAAAATCATGAATTTACAGAAGAAAATCACTCTGAAGCACCTGTTAATTAACAATGAAAAGAAAATTGGTCTTCAGTTTTATCCCGACAAAGTTATTCAAGCTCTGATTAAATCAATGCCTGAAGTAAAATGGAGTGAGAAATTTCAAATGGTGTATTTAAACAATACACAAAAGAATTTTTATTCTATACTAAAGACCTTCAAAGGTATCGCGTGGGTTAATATGAAATACTTCGATCTAAATAAGCCAGTAAGCAAGTATGGGGAAGAGGTAAAAATAGATGATTTGCGCAAGAAATATCCAAAGATTCCGGAGGCTTACTTTCAGAAATTGGAATTGAAACGGTATGCTTATAATACAGCGCAAAATTATTCCTCTTGCTTTGATCGGTTCAGAAGGCATTTTCCTTCTAAACAGTTGATGGGTATTGATGAAAGTGACATCAAAAATTATCTTAAAGGCTTAATACAGCTTCAGTATTCCGACTCCTATATTAATGTAGCAATTAACAGCATTAAATTTTATTACGAGGTGGTAGAAGGAATGCCAAACCGTTTTTATTCTATAGAGCGACCCGTAAAAGCCGAACGTTTACCGGAAATCTTGAGTAAAGAAGAAGTATTATTAATGATCAACAAAACATTTAACCTTAAACACCAGTACATCATCAGTTTATTATACTCCTCGGGACTTAGGAGAGGTGAGCTGCTCAATTTAAAAATTAAAGATATAGACAGTAAACGCATGACCATTAGAGTGAATCAAAGAAAAGGTAAAAAAGATCGTTTTAGCATATTAAGTGATAAACTTCTGTTAAAATTACGGTTGTATTACAAGCAATATAAACCTCAAAACTATTTGTTTGAAGGAAAAGCAGGACATTCATATAGCGGGAGCAGTGTAAGGCAAATTGTTAAAACAGCAGCAAAAGCTGCCAATATAAATAAAGAGGTCAGACCACATATGCTCCGACATTCTTTCGCCAATCATTTATTAGAAGCTGGAACAGATTTACGATATATTCAGCTATTACCAGGGCATGCTTCAACAAGAACCACCGAAGTTTATACTCATGTGGCAACGGATGCTTTTAAAACAATAAAAAATCCATTAGATTGCACTTAAGGACATAGCGGATATAATGACAACTTTTATGTTATTATGCGCTTGTTAGGCACAATTTTGCAACATTGACAAATTTTCATCGTCCTTTAGTTGAATATAGAAATTTAACAATATGAAAAAACGAATAATAATCCTTATAAGTTTATTTTTTCTTCTATCATTAGAAAGTTACGCACAAAAAGATTCTTTGAATTGGAATAAAACTAAAGAACTTGAGCACCTAAATAATAGGCAGGATTCCACAAAATGGAACATTGAAATGCTAAAACAAGATATTAAATACCGCAATAGTAAGGAAAATAGACTACCAATTAATTTTGGAGCTTGGCCAGTTCCAGAATACTCTCTTCTTGGAGAAGACACTTTCAATGGAGTTGGAAATGGAGGAAATTTTACTGGAATAGACTTAAATGAGAAAAAGCTGCTCTATTCTTTTTTTTCAGTTAATAAAAACCGTTTCAATCAAAAATCACTCAACAACAAACCAAATGAAGTCTTTTTTTCCATTGTTATTTTAACAGACTTCATTGACACAAAAGATTACTCACACGCAGGTATATATATTAGTTCAAGAAACAATCCAGATTACATTGGCGAGGGATTTTTCAAAACAAAAAACAATAAAATAGATTATCTCGCTTTTTTAACATCTAACAGAGATGAGTATGCAATAGTAAATATGCGTCTTTTTAACTTAAAACACGGCAGAACAATTTTAATAGCACCTCAAGAAGACGGTTCATTAAGGTCGATGCAAATTGAAAGTCCAATCTTATCAGACATAGAAATTGAAAATTTTATTAAAAGCTTATTAGAAAAGAAGAATGTAAAAACTTTTTTTTTAAAACAAGGAACCATATAAAAACTGTTGCCAACAAAGGTAGCCGTTGCACAACCCTCTTGAATGAAAAATACTGAGCACATTTAAGGTCTTTTTAGGCCTTCATTTTTGGAGAATCAGCAGAATAGGTTTGTTATTTTCCCAGGCTTAGAAGCGAAGAAATTACGCCAAAATTGATCAATAAAGTATGTAGCCGCCAATTTGGCTTCTTTGCTCATGATATTGGTCAGTTTTTTGGTGAATTTTAGGTATTTTTTGATGTTGTAGGCCACCGCAGCCATCATCATTACTTTATTGGCTTGCTTAATTCCAAGCGTGTTTACTTTACGTAAACCCATAAATTGAGTTAACGTTCCAAAAACCGGCTCTACGGTGGATTGCCGTTTGCTTTTCATGTACCGACCTTTTTTACTTTTAACCCTGCTTATGGCTCGCTCATACTCCTTTTTGTAGGAAGTTACACGTATTCGTTTCTCATAGCTTTTTCCTTTGCATTCTAGTTTAAAAGGACAGTCAATGCAGTCTTGTCTGCGGGTCGCATAGTGATCGTCCAGTATGCCTTTTACATTATATTTGGCTCCCTTAAATAGGAGTTTTTTATTATTTTGACACAGGTAATAATTTCCTTCTGCTATGTATGTAAACCCATCCGGACCGCCTTTATAAGTTCCGTGAGGTGTATGTAGGAGTCTATAGCTTCTTTTTCTAGTAAGGCATAATTCTCTCCACTACTGTAAGCGGTATCGGCAAGTATGTTATTCCAAAACATTCCTTTTTTATGAAGTCTTGGCTTTAGTTTTTCGATAATAGTAGGAAGGCACTGATTATCTTTTTTATCTGCAAAGTCTGCTGTTATGTGACTAATCACATGGTGGGCTGTATCAACTGACATCTGGGAAAGGTAGTTGAGCTTTCTTGCTTTTCCTGGCTTCACACTTATTCTCGCATCTGGATCAGTAGGACTGTAATGGGTTTTATTACTGGTATACTTAGATCCTTTATTACCTGCACCTACACGCTGATCCTGGTCCTGGCTCCACTTTTTATTACGACTCTTAATTTCTTGTAACTCACCCTGGCTGGCAGTTATAGTTTGTTGGTTTTTGTCAGCCTTATTTACCTTAGCTTTACGACTACGGTCAAGAGTACTCATATAACGTACTTTACGTAAATGCTCTTCTAAGTCTTCCTCTGGCACCTTTAATTCGAGACTATCCATACTTGCATTGGCTTTAACCGGAGCTGAGTCAATGGCTTGGGTATGACCTGAAACCATTCCTTTTACTACACACATACCGAAAATATGCTCAAATACTGATTCAAACACTTCCTCTGGAAACAGCTGCCTGGTACGGCTTAGTGTGCTATGCCAGGGCAGTTCCTCATCTATATCATAGTCCAGAAAAAACAGGATATCTAAACGCATGCTGCAATGATCTATCAACTTTCTATCGCTAATGATATTTTCTAAATATCCCACTAAACAAAGCTTAAAAAAATACGACAGGATCGAGTGATTTTTGACCGCAAACACCGTAGTATTTGCGTGTTTCTTTATAAAGAGAACGTATGTCCAAAACGTCCTTAAGTCTTCTGTAAAAGTTATTTAAAGGCACTCTATCAGAGAGTTGAAAGGTGGTAAACAGCTTGGGTTGGTGGTGCTTTTTTCCTTGCAAGAGTTTATTTAAAAATACTGAAAACTAAAGAAAGACGCAATCAAACTTTCATTATTTTTGAGTTGTGCAACAGGCACATTGTATAAGCGTAATGCGGGCTGAACTGCTAAAATAGAGCTTCTTTTGCTTTTAATAAAAATAGAGATAATCGATACTGAAAAACTATGAAACCCGCACTACGCTTATACTTAACGTTAAGAGGGTCGCATGCTAAAAATGCAAATACCTGAAGCATTGCAAACAGTGTTTTGCGATCACCTCTTTCATTAATTGCCTTATAAGTGGTTAAAAATCATTTCTATTCTTAATTATTTTATTCTACTCTACCACTCCCAGTACATATTCTTCTTTGTTTTTTAGTACGTACCTGATTCCGAAATGAGTTTTATTAGTGGTTGGTTATGGGTTGACATCAACGATTTATACAAATGGATAAAAGCAATGAATTCAAATGTTTTAATCTCTCAAAAATCACTTCAAACTTTATTGAAAAACCCATACGCAAACGACAAAACATCATCACTTGGCGAATACTTTGAAGAAGATAGCCTACAAAGGCACAATGGAATATCATATAAATTTGAATCTATCTTTTTGAATGATTTTAAAAATGATATTACGATAATTCTATTGTCCAATAATAGAAATAGAGTTTGGGATTTAGGGCATACTATCCACAACTTAATGCTAGGAAAGGATTATGAAATTCCTAAAAAATCAATTTATCAAGCTATAAGAAAAGAATCTGTCAACGATGTAAATAAAGCTATAAAGTCTTACTATTTGCTTAAAGAAAATTCTGAAAAGGAATACACTTTTCAAAACCCAAGCGAACTGAATAAATTAGGATATGAACTATTAAGACTTGGCAAAAATGATGAGTCAATAAAAATTTTTAAATTAGCTACAAAGGAGTTCCCTAAAGATGCTAATCTATTTGATAGTTTAGGAGAAGCCTATTATACAAATAAACAATATGATCTAGCATTAGATAGCTATAACAAAGCAATAAGTCTTGGTGGAACAAAAGGAAATGCAGAGAAAATGATAGAAAAAATTAAAAATGAGAAGGTAAAATAACTGGCTACAACAATGTGTGCTATAAGCAATAGCGGAGAAAGTGCCAATTTCTACGTTTCTACTTTTTAGCTATCTTTACTCTAAACTGAAAAGTTAGTGCATATAAGCCGCTAGTGCTCATACACGAGACCGTTGCCTACAATACGATAAAAACAGAACGAAATGACAAAATTTAGAGTTTTAACAATAATATTTTTCGCAATTATTCTGATAAGTTGCAACTCTGAAAAAACGAAAAATAATATCGAAAAAGAGAACATAACTCAAACGGAAATAAAATCGGATACGCTAACAAAACACTTAAAACCATTCAAATCGGAATTGCCAACAATCGGCCTTTTGATGTATAATGGAGTTTTACAAAGCGAAGTGATTGCAACTTCTGACGTTTTCGCAAAACCAACCAAAAGTGGAAAACAGATTTTTAACGTATTAACAATTGCAGAAACTGAAAAGCCAATCACAACCGAAGAAGGAATAAAAATTTTGCCAGATTTTACATTTGATAATTGCCCAAAATTAACAGCTCTTTTTGTGCCAAGTGCTTATGATATGTACGCACAAGTTCACAACGAAAAAATCGTAAACTTCATAAAAGAGAAAAATAAAGAAACTGAATTTGTTGTGAGCAATTGTGCTGGAGCTCAATTAATCGGAAAATCTGGAATTGCAGATGGACATAAAATCGTTACTTGGATTGGTGGTGGAGAACAACTACAAAAAGACTATCCGAATTTAAAAGTACAGAATGACAGTTTGGTAACATTTGTTGAGGATGGAAAATTCAGTTCGTCAAATGGAAATTTAGCAAGTTATATTTCAGCATTGAATTTATTGGAGAAAATGACAAGTTCTGAACATAAAAACTTCGTAGAAAGTTATTTATATCTCGACCGACTTCAAAATTGGAAAAAATAAGTACTGTGGGCAACAACATATATAAAATAGCGGTTTTAGTGCTTAAACCAAGAATAATTAATAAAATAAAAGTCAGTAATAAACCGAAAATTAGTGTTTAAAAATCCACTACTTTCATATACAAAACCAGTTAGCGGTAATAAGCCAAAAGTAACTGTAATCTTGAATTTAAATACATTTATCCTTGATTTGAGAACTTTATAAATCTGTATGCCTTGTAGCTTTGTAGAAAACAAAAAATTATGGATATACAGAAAGTTTGGTTCATTACAGGAGCGTCTAAAGGGATGGGACTTGAAATTACAAAAGCAGTTTTGAGTAATGGCGATAAAGTCATTGCGACTTCTCGAAATACGGACACGCTTATAGAAAAAATTGAGGAACACAAAGGAAATTTGCTTCCAATAAAGCTGGACATCACCAATGAAAAAGAGGTTGAAAATGCTATTTCAAAAGGTATAGATGAATTTGGACAAATAGATGTAGTGGTCAATAATGCAGGGTATAACCTGTTGGGTAATATCGAAGAAATAAGTGATGCCGAGTTTAGAAAAACAATGGATGTTAATGTTTTTGCAATGACCCATATCATCAGAAATGTTTTGCCACACCTACGCAAGCAAAAATCGGGGCATATTATCAATACAGCATCTATGATGGGCTATATGAGTTATCCCGCTAACGGAAGCTATAGTGCATCTAAATATGCGGTTATTGGACTATCAGAAGCACTTGCTCAAGAAGTAGCACCACATGGCATCAAAGTAACTATCCTTGCTCCAGGAACATTTCGTACAAATTTTATGAATGAGGAGACACTCAATGTTGTGGAAAATAAAATTGAAGCCTACAATTTAGGTAAACAGGTAGAACAGTTTACAGGCTATGACGGGAAACAATTGGGTAATCCTAAAAAATTGGCAGAGGTAGTTGTGAAACTTGCAGAAATGCCCAATCCGCCATTGCATCTTCCATTAGGTTCTGATAGTTACAATGCCATTTTGGAGGTTCGTAAAAACGAAAAAGGAGAAATGGAACAATGGAAAGCCTTATCTTTATCAACTGATTTTAAACAAGAATAGTGTGAAAAAAACTGCTCCATATAAAATTGGGTCAATATCTGAACTTCATAGATTATTCAATTTGCCAAAACCAATTCATCCTTTGATAAGCGTGATCGATTTTGAGCATTTGAAATTCGATTCTAATGAAATTTGGAGCAGCTTTTATTATGATTTCTATTGTGTAGCTATTAAAAAAGAGGCTTCAGGCAAGTTTCGGTACGGACAAGGTCATTATGATTTTGATGAAGGAGTAATGAGTTTTACCAAGCCAGGTCAAATCTTTTCTGTCACGAATCCTGTGGATTACCCCGTATCAGGATATATGATGGTTTTTAAACCTGACCTTATACGGCATTATGAATTAGGTAAAGTTATAGGTAATTATGGATTCTTCTCCTATTCTACTGCAGAAGCACTTCACCTTTCTGAAAAAGAGGACAATATCATTATGTCCTTGATGCTTCAAATGCAGGATGAACTAAAAAATAACATTGACCATTACAGTCAGGATTTAATAGTATCACACATTGACCTGCTTCTCAATTATGCAAAACGTTTTCACAATAGGCAGTTTTTGACACGAAGGTCTATAAATAGTGATATTTTAGTGAAAATGGAAGAAATAATGGATGTATACCTAAAAAGTGATGCTACACTATCGGGTGTTCCAACGGTCAACTTTTTTGCGGAAAAGCTCAGTGTCTCTCCCAATTATTTGAGTGATTTATTGAAAAATACTACCGGCCGAAATGCGCAAACCCATATTCAAGAATCCATAGTTGAAAGAGCGAAAGAACTGCTTTCCACAACAAATTTAAGCATAAAACAAATCGCTTATGATTTGGGATTTGAATACCCTCAATCATTCAGTACTATGTTTAAAAAAAACACACAACAAACGCCATTGCAATTCAGAGCATCATTTAATTGAAAAAATTACTACCGCTAAAAAAGTATATAAAAAATAGCGGTTGAATTGCTTAATCCAAAGTGATTTTCATAATTTTATAATCAGTATCAAACCGAAAAAAATCCGTGCGTAAAAAATGCTACTTTTCATATACACTATCCTTAGAGGCAAGACAGAAAAATGAAAGCAAACAATTTAAAAACAAGTTAAGATAAAAATGACGCACTCTTTTTTAATGATTGGTCAGTCAAATATGGGAGGACGTGGTTTCCTGAAGGATGTACCAACGATTTATAACGAACATATAAAAATGCTTCGAAACGGGAGATGGCAGACAATGGTTGAACCAATAAATTATGACCGCCCAAATGCAGGTGTTGGTTTAGCCTCTTCCTTTGCCGCTGCATTGCATTTGAAAAATCAAACAAATGACATCGGTTTGATTCCTTGTGCAGATGGAGGAACCAGTTTAGACGATTGGAATGTTGATGAAGTCCTCTTCAAAAATGCTGTTTTTCAGGCAAAAATTGCTCAAAAAACAAGTGAATTGAAAGGTATTCTTTGGCATCAAGGAGAAAATGATTGCCAACCTACAAATGCTAAAAATTATGGCGAAAAATTTTCTGCCATTGTTCAAACTTTAAGAGAAAAACTTGAGGTTCCAAATATTCCAGTAATTATCGGAGGACTTGGAGCCTTTTTAACACAAGGTATATACGGAGAATATTTCAAATCATATTCTATTGTAAATGAAGAATTAGAAAAATTCGCTAAAAACAATCCCAATTGTTATTTCGTAACGGCCTCAGGTTTAAATGCTAATCCTGATGGAATTCATTTAAATGCATCTTCTCAAAGAATTTTTGGTATTCGATATTTTGAAGCTTTTAGCAAACAAAAACATATTTTGGAAGCGCTTGAAATCGAAAATGAAATATTAGAGATGATTTATAAAAAACCTTTATCTGATACTGAAAAAATCGGACTATTAAATTTAAAATTTTCAAATGGTGATTTATCATTAGAAAGTTATAAAGCTGAAATGGCAAAATTCAAACAATAACGTGAGATTAAAACCCGTGATGCTAACACCGTATGTAGCAAATAGCGGGGATTTTTCCAAAACGAAAATTCCGGCAAGTTCGCGAAGTCGCCATAAACCAATTTATTTAATTTTGTAATTTTAAAAATACAAATTAGAAATTGGTTTTTGCCTTGTGTTTGGCGGAAAGGTTCTTGCCCATTTACCCGCTACTCGCCATATACGCGCTAAGTT
Organism: Marivirga lumbricoides; assembly: GCF_014636295.1. Classification (GTDB taxonomy): domain Bacteria; phylum Bacteroidota; class Bacteroidia; order Cytophagales; family Cyclobacteriaceae; genus Marivirga; species Marivirga lumbricoides. Next base: position 381,314 of record NZ_BMEC01000002.1, read on the forward strand.
GGCGTGCATATAAAAAGCAAACATTTATGAGTGAAAAGAAAGACAAATTTAAACTAGTTGGATTACAACTAAAGGGAAAGACAACAAATCAAAACAATCAATCAAGTGAAGATTGTGGCAACTTATGGCAGAAATTTGAGACTGAAAAAATTTTTGACCGCATTCCTGAAAAGTTATCTAATGAAATTTATGCAGTCTACTTTGATTATGAAAAGGACGAGACCTCTCCTTTTTCTTACTTTATAGGGTGTAAAGCAGCAAATGACGCTGAACCACCTCAAGAACTTTCAGAGTTAAAAATACCTGCCCAGAAGTATCTCAAGTTTACAGCTAAAGGAGTAATGACCGGTTGTATAACTGACACTTGGAAAAGGATATGGAATTCTAACTTAAATCGTGAATTTGGATTTGATTTTGAAGTGTATGATGAAAGAAGTCAAGATTGGAATGATGCAGAAGTTGATGTATTTATATCGGTAGCTGACTGAAAAATAAAAAAACGACCCGCCAATCGAGTAGGCGGCCGTGAGCCATAAGCCCACAGCCTGCCCCGATTTTTTTTATCGGGGGTGCGCCTCTCACACCACTGTACGTACGGGTCTTGTATACAGCGGTTCACTTCACTATTTTAGTGAGAGCCCACGCCTCATACATAGGCGTTGTAGCCACTTAGAAATGCAACATTCAACAATTTTATTAGTCTTTAAGGAAATCAGAATTTTATGAAATTTTTAAAAAATACAAGAAGAATTATTTTTTTACTCATTGTACTATCAGTTTATGGATGTGAAAGTCAACTCTCAAAAAAAGACAATAAAGCTGAATGTGTAAGCGAAATCGATTCCTTAATGACAAAAGCTTATAAAAGAGACTTGTTCAATGGAAACGTCCTTATCACTAAAAATGATACTATCCTTTATCAAAAATCGCTTGGCTTTACAGATGGAACACAACAAACGAATTTAAATGATAAGTCAATATTTAATATCGGCTCTATTGCAAAGGAATTTAATGGTGTTGCAATAATCATGCTTAATGAACGTGGTCTTCTAAAACTTGACGACACGATTTCTAAATTTAATTTCGGATTACCGAAATGGTCAGAAAAGGTTACAATTAGACATCTTATAAATTACGCAGGAGGAATCCCTCAAATCGACCCATTAAATCCAAGTAGCGATGAAGAGGCTTGGAAGATTTTGAAAAATAACGATAGTTTACTTTTTGAACCAGGAACTAGTTTTATGTATGACAATAGTAACGTGTTTTTGCAAAGAAAAATCATTGAAAAGGTAAGCGGACAATCATTCGAGGAATTTGTCATTGAAAACATAGTTAAACCTTTGAAAATGACAAACTCGGTATTTGACCCAAAAGAAGATTATAAAAACCGAACTTCCTGTTATGATTTTGATAATGTTAAGTGTCCCGAAATGAGTTTTATTAGTGGTTGGTTATGGGTTGACATCAACGATTTATACAAATGGATAAAAGCAATGAATTCAAATGTTTTAATCTCTCAAAAATCATTTCAAACTTTATTGAAAAACCCATACGCAAACGACAAAACATCATCACTTGGCGAATACTTTGAAGAAGATAGCCTACAAAGGCACAATGGAATATCATATAAATTTGAATCTATCTTTTTGAATGATTTTAAAAATGATATTACGATAATTCTATTGTCCAATAATAGAAATAGAGTTTGGGATTTAGGGCATACTATCCACAACTTAATGCTAGGAAAGGATTATGAAATTCCTAAAAAATCAATTTATCAAGCTATAAGAAAAGAATCTGTCAACGATGTAAATAAAGCTATAAAGACTTACTATTTGCTCAAAGAAAATTCTGAAAAGGAATACACTTTTCAAAACCCAAGCGAACTGAATAAATTAGGATATGAACTATTAAGACTTGGCAAAAATGATGAGTCAATAAAAATTTTTAAATTAGCTACAAAGGAGTTTCCTAAAGATGCTAATCTATTTGATAGTTTAGGAGAAGCCTATTATACAAATAAACAATATGATCTAGCATTAGATAGCTATAACAAAGCAATAAGTCTTGGTGGAACAAAAGGAAATGCAGAGAAAATGATAGAAAAAATTAAAAATGAGAAGGTAAAATAACTGGCTACAACAATGCTATAAGCAATAGCGGAGAAAGTGCCAATTTCTACGTTTCTACTTTTTAACTATCTTTACTCCAAACTGAACAGTTAGTGTATATAATTTTATAGTGCTCATACACGAGACCGTTGGAGGTAATTTTGACAGAACAAATCGCATAAAAAACAAAATATGAAATTTTTCCTGACAACATTCTTATGTATTCCTTTAGTCCTATTTGGTCAAAACAATATTGAAAAAATAATAAATCAAGAATTTCAAAAAGGACATTTTAACGGAACAGTTTTGTACTTTGACGGAAAGCAAACTCAAAAAATCAACAAAGGCTTTTCTAACATTCAATTTAATGTAGAAATTGATAATAAAGCTCGGTTTCCGATAGCATCAGTAACCAAACTCTTCACATCCATTGCAATCATCCAACTTCAAGAAAAAGGCCTAATTGATTTTAATGACAGAATTGAAAAATTCATTCCCAATATTTCCGAAGAATGTAAAGACATTACAATCCAAGATTTAATGATCCATTATTCGGGTTTAGAAAATGAGCCAGTCAAAGCTGTTGTAAATAAATACTTGATTGATGATTATATAAAGGAGTTTGTCAAAAAATCATCATATGACACGTTAAAATTTAACTACAACAATGTGGATTATGTTTTGCTGTCTAAAATCATTGAAATGGTTACGACTAAGCCATTTTCTGAATCAATCGAAGACTTAATTTTGAAACCCTTAAAATTGAAAAATACAGGGTTTGTTAGTGAAAATGAAGTTATCAATAATTTAGCTTATGGTTATCACAATTATTCGTTCGGAGAAGGAAACAAAGACGAACCTCTTTTCAATGATAGAAGATATATCTCAAATTATTTTGGAGCAGGCGGGATATATTCGACTACTGAAGACTTGTTAAAACTTTTATTCGCTATAAAAGGCAATAAATTAATTTCTGAAAAATCAAAAACTCAATATCTTTTAAAACCGCAAGTTAATGAATATATTGATTGGCTTTCAGGGAAACCAACAATTGGGTTTTATTTTGACGACAAAGCAAATGTTTATAGAAGAAGCGGAAATATTGACGGTTTCAATGCTGAAATAATTGTGAATAAAGACTTCGACAAAATTCTAATCATTCTTTGCAATACCGACTCTGCTGACCTACAAAACTTAGCAAACACAATCTATTTCAAAAAATGAAAAAAATTTAAAATGATAAAAGAAATAAATAAAAACTAATGCCAACAATGGTAGCCGTTGCACACTCACCAACTTGCCTGTAAGGGATGCCGGTTTTTCGGCACTGGCATTGCACCCTCTGGAATAATATGGTATCTTCAATACCAGATGCCCATACTGGACACACACAGATGCTAAGCTCTATAGGCTAAATGATCCATTTGCAAAAGGCTGTACTAAAAGATACTTTTACAGATATTTGACAGACCAAGCCTACAGAGCTTAGTTGAGCGTTGGCGATAATAAGTTACGACTTCATTTTATCCCATGAATAACCAATAGATTAAAGCTTATGAAGAATATAATATTTGCATCCTGTTTTTTAGCAATTTGTTCAATAATTTGCTCCTGTCAGCAGGAGTACACATTAACTGAAAATGGGTTGGAGGCCAATGTTGACTCTACCGTAATCAAGATTCAATTTTACTCACCAGAGGTTGTGCGGGTTGTAAAGTCTAAACAGGGGTTTACATATGAAAAGAAAAGCCTCGCTGTGGTAAAGGATGCAGAAGAGGTCACTACCACAATATCAACAGATGATGGCAGTATTAGCATTTCAACAGAAAGATTAAAAGTCGTGCTGAATTTGAGAACCGGAGCGGTTTCCTATTTATCAGCAGACGACAGCCCACTATTAACAGAAATAGCCGATGGCTCTAGTTTTATTCCTAAAGAGGATATTGGCGAAAGCACCTTTGCTGTAAAGCAGTCCTTCAAACTTGAGGAAGATGAATTTATCTATGGCCTTGGGCAACTGCAAAATGGAAAAATGTCACAAAGGAACCAGACGGTAAAAATGATTCAGGGCAACAAAGACACCTTTATTCCATTCATGCTGTCTGATAAGGGTTACGGTATGTAATGGGACAATTATTCACCTACAGTATTTGCTGATAGCATTGAAACCACCTCCTTTGACTCTGAGGTGGGCGATTGTATTGATTATTACTTCATGGTCGGAGACAATGCCGATGCTGTCATTGCGAATATGCGGGATTTGACAGGCCAGGCTCCAATGATGCCTTATTGGACCTTTGGGTACTGGCAAAGCAAAGAAAGATACAAAAAGCCAGAAGGAAACAGTCGGTATAGTGGAGAAGTATCGTGAGTTGGGTGTACCTATCGATGGCATCATTCAGGACTGGCAATACTGGGGAGATAATTATCACTGGAATGCTATGGAGTTCCTCAACCCTGAATTTCCTGACCCTCAAAAAATGGTGAATGATATCCATGAGCTGAATGCCCATATCATCATTTCTATTTGGTCTTCGTTCGGCCCCAAAACAAAGCCATACAAAGAACTGAATGAAAACAATATGCTCATGGATTTTCTCACCTGGCCTATGTCAGGAAAAGACGTTTGGCCTCCAGATATGGATTATCCATCCGGTGTGAGAGTTTACGACCCGTATAATCCAGCCGCAAGAGACATCTATTGGAAATACCTGAAAAATGGACTGCTTACTTATGGGTTCGATGGATGGTGGATGGACTCAACAGAACCCGATCATATGGAGTTTAAGCCTTCTGATCTGGATAACAAGACAAATATGGGATCTTTTCGGAGAGTTAGAAATGCTTATCCCCTGATGACCGTGGGAGGTGTACATACACACCAAAGAAAGGAAGATAGTGATAAGCGAATATTCATCTTGACTCGTTCTGCATTCGCCGGGCAGCAAAGACATGCGGCCAACTCATGGTCGGGAGATGTAATCACGGACTGGGACGTATTGAAAAAACAAATCTCTGCGGGACTGAACTTCTCTCTAACGGGTATCCCCTATTGGAATAGTGATATTGGAGGTTTTTTTGTTTGGAATTTCCCCGGCGGCTATAAGAATAAAGCCTATCATGAAATCTATGTGCGATGGATGCAATTTGGGGCCTTTTGCCCAATGATGCGTTCACACGGTACCGATACACCACGCGAACTATGGCATTATGGGGAAGAGGGGTCTTGGACCTATGATGCGCTCAAGAAAATGATTGAATTGCGATATAGCTTGCTACCTTATATCTATTCAACCTCGTGGGATGTAACTAAAAATCATTCGTCCATGATGCGCGCCCTCATGATGGATTTTGCAGATGATAAAATGGCCCTTGATATCAACGACCAGTATATGTTCGGGAAGAGCATTCTCGTGTGCCCGGTTACTGAGCCGATGTACGTAAAATACCGAAAAGAAGGCGATCAATATATTGCAGGAGGAGAAGATTTTAGTACTTTGAAAACTACGAATGTTTACCTCCCAGCGGGTACAAAATGGTTTGATTTCTGGTCAGGTGAATTATATGATGGAGGCCAGACTATCGAACGTGAGGTACCCATTGACATTATACCTCTCTATGTGAAAGCAGGTTCGATTATCCCATTTGGTCCTAAAGTGCAATATGCTAATGAGGAAATCGGGCCACTCACCGTGTACATCTACCCGGGCGCAAATGGCTCCTTTACATTTTATGATGATGAGCGTGATAATTACAATTATGAAGAGGGAGCTTATGCTACCTTTGAAATGAAATGGGACGATTCAACTCAAAAGTTTACCATTGAGGCACAGCAGGGCAAATATGATGGAATGCCTGAAAGCAGGAAAATATTTCTGGTAAAAGTGAGCAGTGACGTTGGGGTTGATTCACCCGATGACGATGTGACTACCAAAGAAATAATTTATCAAGGAGATAGAATGGAGGTCCAGCTTTAAAGAATACTATCGCCAACAACACTAAAATGAATATGCGAACTGAGCCATTTGAAAGAGTAATGCAAACTAGAATCTTTGGTGCTTCTAGCAACTGGAGCGCATACTCATTTTAGTTGAGCGTTGGTGGTCAGGTAACGAATTGGGCGAAATTTAGCATTCACCATTCTCAATATCTTTTATAGCTTCAATAAGGGTTGTTTTAACTTGCTTTAGTTGATTTATCTTAACATCAATTTCCTCAATTTTTTTATTTACCACAGCTTTTTTCCTGTCAACTGTCATTTGTTTACTGAACCAACTGTCTAATAATTCTTTAATCTCTGATAAAGAAAATCCTACTTCCTTCGCCCCTTTGATCAGTATAATTTTCTCTACGAGGCTTTCATCATAATTTTTGTAGTTGTTAGTTTCCACTTGATCATTTGACGTTCCTTTAAATAAACCATAATTCTCATAATGCCTTAAGGTTGCAATTGGTAGCCCTGTTCGTTTTGATAATTCTTTTATTAACATAATCTGTTGTTTTAAATTTTATAAAGTATAAAGCATACTATATACTTTGTAGTTACAAAGTTAGTAACTATTTTTGTCAGCAAATAATTTAAAATGAAAAATTTGATAACTAAAATAAACACTGTTGGCCAAGAAATGGTTGTTGTTACAGGTACTTCGACTGGTATTGGCGCAGCAACCGCCCGACAACTTGGGAAACGTGGTTTTCACGTGTTGGCAGGTGTTCGCACCAATATGGATGCGGACAAGATTCGAGATATAAATATAGAACCGATAATGCTTGACATTACAAACGAGGTTCACATTCCTGCTTTAATTGAACGTATTACCTCAGATAAGAAGCAACGACCAATACGTGCATTGATTAATAATGCCGCTATTGAAATAAACGCACCGATTGAAGTACTGCCTCTTTCAGAATGGCGTAGACAATTTGAAGTTAATCTTATTGGTCAAGTGGCAATGATTCAAGCACTTTTGCCTGAACTTTTTAAAAGTAAAGGAACTGTTATTAATATCAGTTCAATTGGAGGAAAAGTAGCAATGGGAGGATATGGTCCCTATGCTGCAACAAAATTCGCATTGGAAGCAGTGAGCGATTCATTACGTAGAGAGGTTGAGCAACTTGGAGTAAAAGTAGTGGTCGTTGAACCAGGAGCCGTTACATCTGAAATGAGCAAAAGAGTCCGCTCAAACGCGCAGCGAATTACAAATGAAATGACTAAGGAACAGCGTAGCAGGTATAGTAAACTAATGCATGCAATGGTTTCGCAGGCTGAATCATATATTGATAAAGCTGTTTCGGCAGAGAAGGCAGGTCAAATTATTGCTAACATTTTAAACAATAAACGGCCCCGTACGCGATACACCATTGGAAGTGATGCAGCTATGCTTTCGGTTCTTATCAAATATTTACCAGACCGTTTACTTGATAAACTTATTGCCCGAAGTATGAAACCCCACTTGAATGCAGAACTTTTCTAAAAACAGAAATGAGAAAACTTATTGATGAAAAAAATAATTAGAAGAATAATGGTTATCACTTCAATTGTAGTAGGTGTATTAGTAATCGCTACTGCGCTATATATGCAACAGGATAAATTTGGCAAAAGCCCAAGAGGAGAACGACTTGAAAGAATAAAACAATCACCAAATTTCAAAAACGGAAAGTTTCAAAATTTGAGCAAAACACCTCAACTAACTGAAGGACATAATTATTTTGAAGTTATTTACAACAATTACATAAAGAAGATACCATGGCATCATCCTGCAGATTCGATACCATCGCTAAAAACTGATTTGTTGAGTTTGTCAGTTGACTCGAATGTGCTGATATGGTTTGGGCATTCATCCTACTTCATTCAAATTGACGGGAAACGAATTTTGGTTGACCCTGTTTTTAGCGGCAATGCTTCTCCGCTTCCTGGAACTGTAAAATCATTTAAAGGTACAGACGCTTATAATGTTGCGGATTTACCCGACATTGACTACCTGTTTATTTCACACGACCACTACGACCACGTTGATTACAGCACCCTAATTGCCTTAAAGGACAAAACCAAAAAAGTGATTTGTGGGTTAGGTGTAGGTTCACATTTCGAACATTGGGGCTATACAACTGACCAAATCATTGAAAAAGATTGGTATGAAAAAGTACAATTGGATATTGACTTTACTGCATTTGTAGAACCTGCAAGACATTTTTCAGGTAGGGGTTTGTCAACGAACAACACCTTATGGGCATCATATATAGTACAAACCTCAAGTATGAAAATTTATATTGGTGGAGACAGCGGTTATGATACACATTATGCAAACATTGGGAATAAATACGGCCCTATTGACCTGGCTATCTTAGACAATGGACAATATGATGAGGCCTGGAGATACATTCACAACCTACCTGAAGATGTATTGAAAGCTGCACAAGACTTAAAAGCTAAGAGACTTTTCCCCGTTCATTCGTCAAAATTTGCACTTGCTGCCCATTCTTGGGACGAACCTTTGAAGAAAATAACCGAACTGAACAAAAAGTATAACGTGTCATTAGTAACACCAATGATAGGAGAAATAGTAAATTTGAATGACACGACACAACCATTTAAACAATGGTGGAAAGGAATAAATTAAAAACCCCTACCGCTAACAATGGCTGCTAAAAAATCATAGCTACCCTGAGGGATAGCTATGATTTTTAGCCGAGACGTTACCATTAATAAAATGAAAGATAACCTAGAAGGAATAACTGAAAGATTTGAAAGTGGAGAAAACTTGAAATACATATTCCTCTGAGGTAGTACATATCTCGCGATAAACCACCTTGCCACTTGCTTCGCTTCCGGGACTTACACCCTTTGGAACGTTCTATTTATTAAACTATATTCACCATTCAAGGCACACACAATGCATATAGCTTATGGCTGGTGAAAGGCTATCAGCAAAATGCTCCTTAGCCAGCTATGGTTTCGGTGGACAGGAAGTGCTTCGAAGCCACTAGAAGCCATGTGCAAACCGTTGTGCCCAAATAAAACAAGCCAAAATCGACAAATGATTAAACTAAAGGAAAATAATAATTTCTATGTCATAACAGGAGGTCCAGGAGTAGGAAAAACGACTTTATTGGAGAGGCTGGGGAAAAATTATGAAATTGTTCCTGAAATCGCTCGTGAATTAATAAAAGAACAACAAAATAACAACGGAAAAGCTTTGCCTTGGGAAAACAAGAACTTATACAAAGAAATGATGTTTGACCGTTCGATAAGGAGTTTTGAGGAAATTGAGAATAACACAAATAAAGGAAAACCGATTTTTTTTGACCGTGGATTTTTGGATACTATCTGTTATGCAGAACTAATTGAGTCGGAAATAAGTGAACGAATGAAATCCTATGCAAAAAATTGGAGGTATAATAAAAATGTATTTATACTTCCACCTTGGCAAGAGATTTATGAAACTGATAACGAGCGAAAACAAGATTGGAAAGAAGCAGTTTTAACATTTGAAAAAATGAGCGAAACGTACACAAAATACGGATATAATATTGTTGAAGTACCCAAAAAAACTGTAAGTGAAAGAGCGGATTTTGTCTTAAAAGTTATCGAAAAAAAATACTAACGCACAAAATCAATCACCCTTTTTTGCCATTTGACAAATTCCGGAAGAAATACATTTACAACCTTTGTGTTATGGACAAATTAATAAACTATCTACTTGAATTTGGACAGCTAAATCAACAGCAAATTGACTTGATAAAGAGAAAAGCACAGTTATTGGAGTTAAAAAAAGGCAACTACTTTTCTGAAGCAGGGAAAATACCAAGGCAAGTAGCATTTATAGAAGAAGGCATCTTTCGAGTGTGTTACTACAACAGCAAAGGAGATGAAATCACCAAATACTTTGTTGATGAAAACAATTTTGCAGTGGACATAAACAGCTTCAATCAAAAAATCCCCTCTTCCGAATATGTACAGGCTGTAACAGATTGTACACTACTTGTATTTTCTACAGAATCACTCAACGATTTGTCAGCCACAATCATCCAGTGGGACGGCATTATCAATAAAATAACCGAAAAAGCATTGGTTGAAAAGGTAAATAAACTAAGTCCAATGTTAGCCGAAGATGCCAAAACAAGGTATCTTAGTTTTTTAGAAAAGTTCCCGAATTTAGCCAACAGGGTTCCCCTTTCCTATCTCGCTTCCTATTTAGGAATCACACAATCATCATTAAGCAGGGTTAGAAAAAGTATCTAAATTCATTATTTGCCAAATTTGCCAAATGGCAAAAGTTTTTGCTTTTGAAGTGCTGAACTTTGCTTCATCATTTAAATAAAAAGCAAAAAATTATGGATTCAATAATTATTACAGGCGCAACCAGCGGAATTGGTTTTGAATGTGCCTTACGTATGGCTCATATTGCCAAGAATGAGCAAATTATTATTCCTGCCAGAAATATAAAAGCAGGAAAAGAAGTGATTGAAAGGATAAAGGACAAAACAGGTCATAAAAACCTAAGGTCTTTAGAATTGGATTTGGCTTCATTACAATCTATCCGTCAATTTTCAGAGAAATTATCAAGAGAAAAAAATCTATCTATTTCTATTTTGATAAACAATGCAGGCGTGCAGAATATTGGTGAAACGCAATATACCACAGACGGGTTTGAACAGACATTTGGTGTAAATCATTTAGGTGCATTTGCCTTGACTATGCAATTATTACCCTTTATGAAAAATGACGGACACATAACATTTACATCTAGCGAAACACACGACCCAGCACTCAAAACACCCATAGAGCCTCCTATTTACACCAGTGCTCAAGAACTTGCTTTCCCAAAAGAAACGTCCGAAAAACCTAGCATTGTTGGACAAAGGAGATATTCCACATCAAAGTTGTGCAACATAATGACCGCTTATGAATTACAAGAGCGATTAAAGCACACAAATATCAGGGTAAATGCCTATGACCCGGGAATGACACCTGGAACAGGCCTTGCCAAAACTTACTCACCTATTATGCGATTTTTATGGAAAAACGTATTTCCTGTTTTGACCCTAATAAAAAGCAACATACATACACCAGCTCAGGCAGGAAAGAATTTAGCAAACCTTGCGTATTCTGAAAAGTATAGAAACTTGAAAGGAATTTATTTCTCTGATGGAAAAGTGGTTAATACATCCGTTGATTCTTATAACAAAGTATTTCAAAAATGTCTGTGGAATGAGAGTCTCGAACTTACAAAAACCACATTTACAGAATAACAAAAAGAAACTTCTAAAAAATGCCCACAGGCAACATCTTGCATAGCTCATTGCGGCATAAACCAAAATTAGTGCTTTTTTGCTAACTTTACAGTTTAACTGAAAAATCTCTTTGTCTGACCCGCAACGAGGCATACCCAAAACGTTGTAAATAATACCCAAGAAACACTACGAACGAATTGAAAAAACGACTTTTACTAATACTCGGAATTCTGATTTTACTCTTTATTGGTTTTTTCTTTTCTAAAAAAATCAATCTGAATCCGAATTATAAAGTCGGACAAAAAATTGATAGTCTGAATGGAGTTGCTGTTTATTACAATGGCGGAGTTGGAAATGTGGACGGGCGAGTGTTAGCAGAAGATGGTTATAATCTTGGACTGAAATATCAATGTGTGGAATTCGTAAAACGATATTACTACGAAGAATTAAACCACAAAATGCCTGATACTTATGGTCACGCTAAAGATTTTTTTAACTCACAAATCAAAGACGGAGAAATAAACAAACAGCGGAATTTAAGGCAGTTCAAAAATCCGAGTAAATCCAAACCGAAAATAAATGATTTAGTAATTTACTCGGGAACAACGCTGAATAAATATGGACATGTTTCTATTGTTTCTAAAGTAACCGAAAACGAAATTGAGATTATTCAACAAAATCCCGGGCCATTTGGGAATTCCAGAGAAGAATATGACTTGATAAATGAAAACGGAAAGTGGAAAATAAAAAACGACCGCATTTTAGGTTGGTTAAGAAAATAAGGAAAAATTACTATTCAATCGAGTAGACGGCCGTGAGCCAAACTGCTCACAGTGAGTCCCTCATCTGCTGGCCAGCTACAGCCGTTTATTCGCAGTTCGTTTATTTTTTTATGTTCGTATATGCATTTCATTTTTTCAGTGCATACCCCACGGATAACCAGCCTCGAGAAATAATCTAGACAGGTTTTGCAGCTTACTTACAGGCTTCACCAACTTGCCTGCAAGGGATGTCGATTTTTCGGCACTGGCATTGCACCCTCTGCAATAATATGGTATCTTAGCTACCTGATGCCCATACTGGGCACACAAAAGGTATAAAAGTAATGGTGGGTTCAGTGCAAATTTGAAGTAAAATACCATAAATTAAAGGTAGGTGCTAACTGACAGTTCAGTGGGATGAATCCGCTACTGCTCATACACGCGCCTCGTTGTGGTGCATTAAAACAAAATCAAAAGAATGATTTTTGAATTGAATAAATCAAAAGAAATTTTAGAGAGAACACCAGAAGTTTTGGAGACATTACTTAGTGGTTTATCAAAAGAATGGGTTGAAAATAATGAAGGAGCAAAAACCTGGAGTCCATATGACATAGTTGGACACCTAATATCTGGAGAAAAAACTGATTGGATTATTCGAATAAAAACTATTTTGAGTGATTCTGAAAGCAAACTATTTGAACCTTTTGACAGGTTCGCTCAATTAAATGAAAATCAAAACAGACCGATTGAAGATCTAATCAACGAGTTCAAATTATTGAGAAAAAAAAACCTAAACGAATTAAAATTTTTGAATATTTCTCAAAAAGATTTCGAAAAAGTTGGGATTCACCCTGAATTTGGAAACGTGACTCTTAAACAATTGATTTCAACCTGGGCTGTTCACGATTTAGGACATATTGCACAGATAACAAGGGTTATGGCAAAACAATACACTAAAGAAGTGGGGCCTTGGATCAGCTATTTAGGAGTATTGAAGAAATAACAATACCACAACAATGTGTGCTATAATTTAAAAGGGGTTTAGAGGTTTTCAAGCTGCATCACCCGCATCAAATTCAGGTAGTAACTAGATAGGTTTGAAGTCTGAAATCCCTTACAAAATCATACACTAAACCTTAGTACTAAACCTTAGCATTAATAGAATTAACCATGAATTCATTAAGCTTCCTACTTATCATCTTCTTACAAACCTGAGTTCGATTCTTAATTTACTTCAAAGTCTGTCAGAGCATTTCCGATTGGGCGGTGCAGGGGTGCCATTTTATTAATCGAAATCAGGTTATCACCTACCATTAAATAGTCACTTCCAGAAACGAAGCTATGTTCTCTATTAGTAGACCACCAACCTCTCAATAGTATTTCATAGCACGCAGATTCCTACATTCAAATGCTCAACACGTTGTGCATACAGAACCCGGAATAACCAGATAGTGAGTGAGCAATGATAGTATCCTCCCCTTTAGAAAAGAAATCTTGATAGAAAGCAAATTCCAATCAACTGGATATTGCGAGCGCAGCGTGGCAATCTTTTTATCTTTGGTCTGTGAGACACAGACCTTGCTTTTTCTGTTCATTTGTGCATTAAGATAGTTTTTTTTCTCAAATTACAATTAGTACCGTCATTCCCACGCAACTTTTCCCGATCATTATCGGAAGGTGGGAATCTGTCCATTTCAACAGCATGTTGAAATAACTTCTTTTTTATAGAATTGGCTTATGCTATAAACCTACAATTAAACAGTCATTGCCAGGCACAAAGCAATCTTTTCTATTATACTAGAAAAGTCAGGTAATGAAATTTCATTTCATTGAAAAGATCCCTGATAATTTTTTCCGCTGCTCTCCAAAAATTTCGGGGATGACGATAATTGCCGGCTTTTCTGGTGTTGACAAATACATAGTGCTTGCTTATTTAGGTCTTTTTTCCACAGGTCTGCGGCTTACAGTCCAGCAAAAAGGGGAAGGTCTGTGAGCCACAGACCTTGGTTTTCTGTTCATTTGTGCAATAAGATAGTTTTTTTTCTCAAATTACAATTAGGATCGTCATTCCCACACAACTTGTCCCGATCATTATCGGCATGTGGGAACCTGTTCATTTCAACAGCATGTTGGAATAACTTCTTTTTTATAGAATTGGCTTATGCTATAAACCTACAATTAAACAGTCATTGCCAGGCACAAAGCAATCTTTTCTATTATTCTAGAAAAGTCAGGTAATGAAATTTCATTTCATTGAAAAGATCCCTGATAATTTTTTCCGTTGCTCTCCAAAAATTTCTGGGATGACGATAATTGCCGGCTTTTGTGGTGGTGACAAGCATTTAGTGCTTGCTTATTTAGGTCTTTTTTTCCACTGGTCTGCGGCTTACAGTCCAGAAAAAAGGGGAAGGTCTGTGAGCCACAGACCTTGGTTTTTCTGTTCATTTGTGCAATAAGATAGTTTTTTTACTCAAATTACCATTAGTACCGTCATTCCCACGCAACTTGTCCCGATCATTATAGGCAGGTGGGAATCTGTCCATTTCAACAGCATGTTGGAATAGTGTCTTTTTTATAGAATTGCCGTTTGAAGTTCCAAAAGAGAATTGTATGGTGATTGAATTAGAGAATGGGCTGAAAGGAGTAAGTGGAATGGTTGAATATCCAAAAGAGTTTAATGAATAAAAAAATGCGACAACGCAGTCTTGTTTTTTTTGGTTAATGGCAAAATGTGTCTGACCGCTGGACCTGCGAGAATGATGTACCGAACAGACCCACAATTACACGAAAAAGAAAGGTTGCTCGTCCGTTGTTATGAAAGGTCTGAACTACTTCTATCAAAGTTCCTACTTGGTTGATAGTGAAGCGTTTCGAAATCAACTCCTTTGGGTAGCTGCCAACTATTGTCAGTAATGTAAGCACCTTATTCACCCGACATATAAACACAACAAACCGACTTTTGGACACTTATGAGTTGATGACTTGCCCGAACTTTGTGCCATAAATTTAAAATAACAGAAAAATGAAAGTTACCTTAATAACAGGTGCATCGGGAGGAATTGGTGAAGCTATCGCAAATAAACTGGCAGCAAGAAAACATAATCTTTTGCTTGTAGCCCGTAATGCCGATAAACTAGCAAGGCAATGCAAAGAACTTGCCGGGAAATTTGGGATCAATGCACAATTCATTAAAGCCGATTTGGCAAAACCCTCGAGTGCAGAACAGGTTTTTGCAGAAACACAACAACGTGGTTTAGAAATACATATGCTTATCAACAACGCGGGAATTGGTTCGGGCGGAGAATTTTCAGAGTTATCTCTAAAATCAGAATTGGATTTAATTCAGCTAAATATTTCATCATTGGTGACACTTACGCATTTATTTTTGCCTCAAATGCAAAATCGAAAAAGCGGGACGATTATTAATGTGGCTTCTATGGCGGCATTTGGTCCAGTTCCTTATATGGCCACTTATGCTGCCAGCAAGGTGTTCGTACGCTCATTCACAGAAGCCATTACCCAGGAATGTTTACCTTATCAGGTTCATATCATGTTGTTTTGTCCCGGTCTTACCAAAACTAACTTTAACAGTGCGGCAGGTATTGATAATGAAATAGCCAAAGGGCTCAGTTCTGACTACAACACCGCCCCTACCCAGACCCCCGAAGAAGTAGCTGATGAAATGATGAAGGCATTAGAAAAAAGAAAGCATTTTGCTATTTCGGGAAGGCTAAACCGATTCGGTGCTACTATATCAGCACTATTTCCCAATGTACGGATAGCCAGATTTATAGCTAAATCGTATCAGAAAGAATTAAATATAGCCTAATTAGAAAACTACACGAGAATCAATGATAGATATCCGAAAGTCATCAACCAATGATTACTCATTGTGTAATTTAATTTTAGGTTACATGTAAAATATAATGTGTAAATTTATTCGAAATAAGTGTTCTGATGAGCAATGATAACTTAACTATGCATTTCAAAAGCATAGCGCAACTGCACCAGAAAGCGGGGCTGGCAAAACCGAAACATCCCTTGTTTAGTATTACACGCTTTGAGGATTTTCCTGCAATAGAAAATGAGGATCGTGTTAAAATCATCTGTGATTTTTACCAGATTACTCTAAAAACAGAAGCAGCCTGTAAAATTCAATACGGACAAACGATGTTTGACTTTGACGATGGCGTTATTTCCTGTTTTGCCCCCAGGCAGGTGAGTATCATTGATAAAGACTTTGTCTTTGCTAAAAAAGGGTGGCAACTGTCTATTCATCCTGACTTTTTCAGAACATATCCATTAGGACAAAAAATCCATGACTACAGCTTTTTCGAGTATTCTGTAAACGAGGCCTTGATAGTCTCAGAAGATGAAGAGAAATCCCTGGAAACCATCTTTCGGCAAATTGAAAAGGAATACCTTTTACCGATCGATAGTTTTAGCCAGGACCTAGTGGTTTCAAATATTGATCTGCTGCTCACTTATTGTAACAGATATTACAACCGGCAATTTGTTTTGCGCAAACCTAAAAATGACAGCTTGTTGGCCAGGTTTGAAAAGCTTTTAAATGATTATTATGAAAACGAAGTGACCGATAAAGGCTTACCTACTGTAACATCTATAGCGGCTAAGCTCAATCTTTCCCCTAAGTATTTGGGCGATTGTTTGAAAAGTATTACTGGTCAAAATACTTTCCAACTTATTCATGAAAAGCTCATTGAAAAAGCCAAAGAAAGGCTCTCAACCAGCCAATTAAGTGTAAGTGAAATAGCGTATGATTTAGGCTTTGAGCATCCACAATCTTTTAGTAAATTTTTCAAAACCAAAACGCAAGTTACCCCTTTAGATTTCAGACGGTCTTTTAATTAAATATGAAAGACCTTAGCTTCAGCAAATAAATAAACATCATTAAAACAGAAGTTTATCAAACTGTTATATTTCATTTTAAGCGATACCACACAAAAAACAAAATTTTCCGAAATTTGAAGGATGAATGATAACGATACAAAAAGACTTCCGAGGCTTGTAGCTATCTTAACGCAGTTACAAACAAGACGACTCGTAACAGCTACTAACCTCGCAGAAAAATTTGGTGTTAGCACAAGAACAATTTACAGAGATTTAAAAGCATTGGAACAGGCAGGTGTGCCCATTTTGACAGAAGAAGGGAAAGGCTATACGCTAGTGGAAGGCTACAAAATTCCACCCATTATGTTTAGTGAAA
Source organism: Marivirga lumbricoides (assembly GCF_014636295.1). Lineage (GTDB taxonomy): Bacteria > Bacteroidota > Bacteroidia > Cytophagales > Cyclobacteriaceae > Marivirga > Marivirga lumbricoides. Next base: position 398,650 of record NZ_BMEC01000002.1, read on the forward strand.
ACCAGGCAAATGCATTAATTCTTGCAGAACAATTAGTATTAAAAAACAGAGACAAGTCCTTAATTAATGATTATGCCGAAGCCATCGACAAGATAAAGGCGGTTTTGAGGCAAAGTGAAAAAGACAAAGCCAATCTACTTTCTTTGAGAACCAAATTTGCAAAGCTTGAAAATTATGAAATCAGCAGTAATATTGTATCCTCCTTGCAAAATGCAATCACCAATTTTTATCTTGTAAAATTAGATTATATCAATGCCGAAAATAAGTTGAGTGAAAGAGTTGTTGAGCCTTTTGCTCTCTTAAGCATATTGGAAGGTTGGTTGATGGTTGCCTATTGTCGCCTAAGAAAAGAATTTAGATATTTTAGGTTGGACAGAATTCAAAAATTACAAGTTCAACAAGAGACATTTACCCCTCATAAAATGACTCTTCAAGAATTTTTTGAAAAATATCACGACCAGTAAATACCCTTGACATACTGTTGTCAAGGAGGCATAATAATTTTGAAGCATTATTAATTAAAACAAAAAGTTATGCTACAAAAAATTTCTAAAATTAGTTGGTTGGGTGTATTCCTCTCTATAGTATTTTATTCATTTCTCGGTTGGCTATGGTTTACGGTGTTATTTCCTAATCAATATGCCAGCACATTAGACAAATTAGGTTTAATGCCTGCCAATCCAGACCCCATTTATTTTTATGGGCCATTTTTAACAGTCATACCCACCATAATTACAATAGCTTTGTTGATGGCCACTTTAAATATCAACACTAAAAAGGCAGCCATCGAGTTTGCATTGATTATTGGTTTAGGGTTTTTAGTTGCCAATACATTTAATATAGCCATCAATCCAAATATACCCCATCCTATGCCATATGGTTTACTTGTGGGAGCTTATCAATTAGTGGGTATTTTAATATCTTGTCTTATTATGGTGGCAATGAAAAAGAAATGAAACCGGAAGTAGAATTATTTTACCCTAAGACCAAACAGCATTGGCGAAAATGGTTGACACAAAACTATATGCGCAAAAATGCTGTTTGGTTGGTTTTTTATAATAAGAAATCAACCAAGCCAACAATTTCCTGGAGTGATGCGGTGGACGAGGCATTATGTTTTGGTTGGATTGACGGCAAAGCTGAAACCTTAGATACCGAAAGTCATAGACATTATTTCTGCAAACGAAAACCGAATAGTACCTGGAGTAAAATCAATAAAGAGAAAACTGAAAGATTGACTTCAAATAATCAAATGACCCAGGCAGGCTTTGATGCTATAGAAATTGCTAAACAAAATGGCTCATGGACTATTTTAGACACCGTTGAGGCGCTTATTGTGCCGGTAGAATTAGAGAACGAGTTTATAAAATTTGACGGTTCCAAAGACTATTTTTCTTCATTGAGCAAAAGCAACAAAAAAATCCTGTTACAATGGATAGCCCTTGCAAAGACAGAGGCCACAAAACAAAAACGAATAGGAGAAATTGTAGAAAATGCCTCACAAAAACAATTACCTAAGCTATTTAGACGAAAGAAAAATGGCATATAGCTGCAATACGTCAAGTACAATGCCATGGGACAGAGTGGTGACCTCTCTCATTGGCGTATTTGCTTGCGTCACATTCCACTGCGACATCAAAGCAATTTTCACACTTTACCCCTACTGACTGTACCACCAGCAGGAGTAAAACTGTAACTTTGTACAAAAAAACAGTTCTGATTAGGGGAAGACTACAAAGGCTACACTTCTACTGGTAAACCGCCCCCCACATTTCCCTTTCAATTTGAAGTAGTTTTAATGCTAAAACAGATGGAGGAGTTTAGTTTTCTGGCTGAATAAGGCCTGGTGTTTAACCATCCGTAATTTTTACTTAAATTGCTCATACTATTTATATTTTAGATGATGAGCCTAACGCTTAGAAAATGGACAAAGACATAGATAAACTTTTAACTGCTAAATCCGAGCAAGTAAAAAAACTTCAGGAAATTGTTAAGAAAGCAATTGAAGAAGAAACTTTAATTACCAACAATCTTTTAAATCCGCCAAAAGAAATACTCACCAGAGGACAATCAATATCTGATAAGGTTGCAAAATTTGGAGGGAGTTGGGCTTTTATCATTTCATTTTTCATCATTCTGGTCGTATGGGTTCTGTTTAATACATTAACTCCTGCAAAAGACAATTTTGACCCATACCCATTTATATTGATGAACCTCATTCTTTCCTGTATTGCAGCACTACAAGCTCCGGTTATAATGATGAGTCAAAATAGACAGGAGGAAAAAGACAGAAAAAGAGCGGAAAATGATTACTTGATTAACTTAAAAGCGGAACTGGAAATAAAGGCACTGAATCAGAAAATTGAACTTCTCATCCAGGAACAAATTCAAACCCTATATGAAAGTCAAGAATTACAGTTGAAAATTTTAAAAAAACTTGAACAAAAATTATGATAAATTCTTTTTTTTCAGACTTTAAAACCGCTATAACAATCGGAATTATAGTTGCCTTAACAATTAGTTTTGCCCTGGCTTTTAAATATTTATCCAGAAAGAAGATAAATGCCCTGGTAAAAACAAAACACATTGACCCAACCAGCTATGTCTTTGCAACTAAACTCATAACAGCAATTATTTTTGTTATAGGTATTTCATTTGCATTAATTCAAATTCCTGAAATGAAAACTTTAGGTCATTCATTATTGGCAGGGGCAGGAATTTTATCACTAGTAGCAGGATTGGCCTCTCAACAGGCTTTGAGCAATATTATGAGTGGATTTCTCATCGTTATATTTAAACCTTTCAAAATCAACGATAGAATTACGTTTGACCAAATTTATACCGGAACTGTAGAAGAAATCAATTTGAGGCAAGTCGTACTTCGAGACTTTGAAAATAATAGGATTGTGGTGCCCAACTCAGTAATCAGTTCTAATGTTATTGTCAACTCAAACTTAAATGACACGAGAATTTGTAAAATGATTGAAATTGGTATTGGATATAATTCTGACATAGGCCGAGCTTTAAAAATAATGGAAGAAGAGGTAATAAATCACCCGCTACATATAGATAATAGAACTGCAGAAGATATAGAAAACAATGTACCTGAAGTTATATCAAGGGTTATTGCATTGGGAAATTCATCTATTACATTAAAAGTTTGGGCCTACTCTGACAATGCACCAAATGGGTTTGTAATGTATTGTGATTTACTGCGCTCCATAAAAGAACGATTTGATAAAGAAAATATAGAAATACCCTATAACTATCAGAATGTTATTATTAAAGAAACAAAATAAAAGCATATTGCTAACATTTAAGCTCTAATGAACCACGTCAAGGCAGTTGAAACAAAACACTTCAGCTACCTTAGGTGGAGTTCAACAGCGCGCATAAGAAATACCGGGTTGAAGGTTAAATCAAAGGTCTGCTTTTTGGAGAAAGCTAGTACAAAACGGAAGGTTAGTACTTTTTAATCTGCTACTTTTCATATATGTTAAACATTGTGCCTCCAACAAATACAAAAATCTATCTTTAACTTGTTTAAAGAAAAAGAAACAATGTATAAAAAATCAAAACATATTCCTGTAAATCCTTTAATAGCCGATTTTGGCACCGGCATTTTCATAGGTAAAATGTACAGCAAAGATGTACACGAATATGAGCGGTTTGAGGGATTTGACAAAATCAAACAATCGCACAGGGACGAATATCACTTGTTTTTCTTACAAGAAAAAGGAACAACAACCATTGAAATTGACTTTCAGGAATACACCTTAAAGCCTTCATCAGCTATTTTCATTCATCAGAATCAAGTACATAGAACCTTATCATTCAAAAATGCAGCAGCAAGTATTTGGGCAATTAGTAATGAAAATCTAAACCCCGAATACCTGAAATTATTGGAAGATATAACGCCAGCCAAACCTTTGTTAATAAATAAGGAAACGTTTACACTTATTACAGAAGCTATATCACTTTGTATAAAAATAGTTGAACGCAAAAACGAAAAACTATATTACTCTTTGCTAAAAGGGAGTTGCAATACCTTAATTGGACTTGTTATTTCACAGTATTTAGTCCAATCAAAACCCTTTGAAAAACTTTCACGGTATGAAATTGTATCTAAAGCCTTTAAAGAGTTGTTGGAACAAAACTTTGTTACGGCTAAACGACCCGCAGAATACGCCAAACAACTAAATATTTCTACGAATTACCTCAACGAATGCGTTAAAAACACTACAGGACATTCTGTTTCTTACCACATACAACAGCGTGTAATACTAGAAGCCAAGCGTTTGCTTTACCATTCCGATATCTCGGTAAAAGAAATTTCAGCGGAACTGGGCTATGACGATTATCCTTATTTTTCAAGGCTGTTTACAAAAGTTGCCGGAACAACCGCTTTGGCATTCCGAAACAAAAACCACGATTAGTCCAATACATACCTTATTCTTGCATTGTTTAAAATTTTCAATCACTGTTCCTTTGCATTAAATCAAAAAGCAATAAACAATGATTTCAAGCATACCCAAGTGGGTGGGTGATTTGTTCGAAAGTACACTTCGGCCCAATGTAAAAGTTTTAGAAACTTCCTATCTCAGTTCCCAGATTAAGAAGATACGTTTTCAAGGAGATATATCAAAAATGAATTTTGAGATTGGCTATGCCAATGTGCTTCGTGTTTCCGAAACTGAATACAGAAATTATACGGCTGCTTATTACAACAAGGCAAAAGCAATAATAGATATAATCTTTCATATTCATACCAATGGCGTTGGAAGTGAATATTTTGATTCTTTAAAAGCTGACGATGAAACATTTATTGGTCCATCGAGAGGAAAAAAGCTATACAACCCAAGTATAGAAAATCAATTCTTTTTTGGTGATGAAACTTCATTAGGCCTTGCTTGTGCATTATTACCCCTAATGAAAAATAATCATCATCAATTTCAATTCTATTTTGAATTGGATGAAGAAAACAAAAATGTTCCCAAACTTTTGGGATTAGAAAACTTTACTGTTTTTCCAAAAGATGGTAGTTTCAGAAATGAAAAGAAAGTCAATGAGTTACCTATTTGTAAGACCACTGACTGGCTATCGGCCAATTATATTTTAACAGGAAATGTAAAGTCGGTTCAAACTTTTAGAAAGGTTTTAAAACACAAAGTAACGGGAAGAATATTTCACCAGGGGTATTGGCTTGAGGGAAAGAAGGGACTGTAATCACTGTTGTTTATGCCTTTAAATTTTACATCACAAAAAAACATTAAAACAAATTAAGATGAAACATAATCACGAACATCAACACAAGCATAATCACAAAGAACATCAGCATTCAGAAACCAAAAATGGACTCACATTAGCCTTTTGGTTGAACTTAATTTTTGCTATAATCGAAGTTGTTGGCGGGATATTTACCAATTCCACAGCGATTATTGCAGATGCTTTTCACGACTTTATAGATGCCATTGCTATAGGAATAGCGGTTTTGTTTGAAAAAATATCAGGAAAGAAACGTTCTACCAGTTATTCTTACGGATATAAACGATTTTCATTACTATCTGCGCTAGGCTTATCTTTATTTCTATTGATCGGAGCTGTTTTTATGATTAAAAGTGGAATAGAATCATTTATTCAGCCAAAAGAAGTCAATAGTGTAGGTATGCTCTGGTTAGCTGTGTTAGGGGTTAGCATCAACGGATTTGCATTTCTTAGAATAAAAAATGGAAACGGAAAACACCATCATCACCATCATCATGCTCATGGACATTCCCACAATCAAAACAGCAAAGCCATTATGCTTCACCTTTTGGAAGATGTGTTGGGTTGGGTAGCTGTTTTAATGGGTGCTGTGGTTATTTATTTCACCGGTTGGAATTGGATAGATGGGTTACTTACCCTAGCCATTGCTGCTTTTATTTCGTACAATGCCACCAAAAATTTAATTAGCACATTAAAAATAATGTTGCAGGCTGTTCCTGAACATGTGAATCTGAAAAACTTAACAACAGAACTGAATAATATTGAAGGCGTTGCCGATATTCACGATTTTCATATCTGGAGTTTAGACGGAAATTACCATGTGGCTTCGCTACACGCTGTGTTGGACAGCCCCGATAATCCTTCTGAAAATAAAGTCTATACCACTATTTTAGAACGCTTGAATAAATACAATATTCAACATCCAACGGTACAAATTGAAACAAATACAAAACATTGCAAATTCGTCAATTGTTGAAAACCAGAATCTAGCAGCGGCTAATGCAGGGCTATCCGAAGCCATACGTTATAAATCAATAGTATTGAAAAACTAAATGAAGAAAACCATATTTGAATAACCAAAATGGACTGTCCTTCGGCAGAAAGCTTAATCTGAATGAAACCGGACTGAATTTCAAGTATTGAGAATTTGGACTTTGATATTCCAAACCAAAAACTGACTGTTTTTTCACGGCAGAGAAACCGGCCAAATAGAAAAATCTGTGCTCAATCTGAATTTAGGCTGAAAAAATCTGCTATCAAAAAAGATTCGAAAAACTATCTAAACGGGACTCCTTTTGCCAGCGGTTTGAACCTGAAAATATAGAACGGAGCTTTTGCCTGGCTTTTGCCATTATGAAAGACGGCACCCAAATGTACTTGTGCTGCCGAAACATACATATAACCATCAGCAACGTTGTAGCTCACACCATCAGGCCAGAGCAAATTTTCATCAGAGAAAATGTGGTGCACGCTTTTGTCTTTGGCAAGAATTACTGCTACACTATTGGTTTCCATGGCTGTCAAATACAAATTACCTTCGGTATCGATACTCAAACCACCATTGTTAGGTTTTTCAGCGTAAGTTTCAATTCTTTTGTCCAATGCTGTTTCGTTTAAACTTTCATCCAATAAATCAACTAATCGTACACGGTAAACTTTGTTCCCATTCAAAGGTGCGTAATATAACCATTCAAAATCCTTGTCTGCCGTAATACCATCACAACCCACCAGTAAATTTTTACCGTTTACTGCTAAAGGTTTTCCACTGACAACCGTTGGCCGATTTTCGGGTAGAGTGGTGCGATGCCCTTCCAGTAATCTTCTCGTCTTGCCTGTTTTCATATCGACAGTAATCAAGCTTGCCGCACTGCCATCACCACCCTTGCCTATGCCTTCGTTTGCAATAACAAACACACCGTGTTGGGTATCTACAACCATATCGTTGGGTTGTGAAGTCGGCACAACCGCAGTTTCGGGCAAATAATAAATGTGTTCCAAGGTATCAGTAATGGTATTCCAGCCTACAATTTTTGGCGTAACCGGATTGCGCTGACCCATGTCGAGCATCCAGACAATACCATTTTCATCATTTCTGATACCTAATACATTGCTTAAATAATGGTCATCCGTTTCTCGTGGCGTGTTCCATGCTTTGTTTGGAAATGGTGCAGTTGTTTTGGTTTTGCTATCATATTTGACTACCCGAAAATTAGGATTGAAAAACGGATGATGGCTGTATACCAAATCGCCCTGATGCGTAAAAGCAATATTGCCTACCGACTGATCAACAGTTGCAAAAACTTCATTATTGACCTTTTGAGAATAAGCGTTAATACCTATTATTAAACTAAAAGCTAAAAGAGATTTTTTCATAGTTATATGGATTGAATAATGGTTGCTAAGGGCAAACGGGATTTGGGCTTAACGGACGGTTGATTCGTGTCTTCGGGATTTCTGTACCCAATAGCCACAGCAAAAAGAGAGGTGTAATGCTCCAATTTTAGGGTTTTATCGTATACTTCTTTCTCAATACCTTCCATAGGTGAGCTGTCAATCTCAAGACTTGCACAGGCAGAAAGGAAAAAACCAAGTGAAAGATACACCTGATGCGCTAACCAGGATTTGATTTCCGTTTCGGGTAGCGGTTTTAGGAAATTGTTATAATAACCAACTGCCCCTTCCGGCAAATTTTGACGAATTTGTTCTTCAAATTTTTCAATGTTGTCAATGACACTAAACACCACCAAATGACTTGCGTCATTGATTTTTTGTTTGTTGAAGAAAGAAGCACTTGCTAAGTCCTGTTTGGTTTTCTCGTCCGAAACGAAAATAAATTGCCAGGGTTGGCTGTTGATAGATGATGGACTCAACCGCAAGATTTCTTTTAACTGCTGTATTTTCTCAGCGGAAATTTTCTTGTTTGCGTTGTAACTTTTTGTTGTATATCTGCCTTTGGCCAGGTCTAAAAAACTCATTTTTATATCATTTTAATTAACTATACTTTTTATAGTTACAATATTAACTACAGTATGTTATCTTTGCAATAACGGTCAAAAAGGATAGTATCAGATGTATTGTATAGACAACAAGCAATTTCCTTGCAGCACGAGCCTGACAATGAAATACATAGGTGGAAAATGGAAAGCGGTCATCCTCATTCATTTAATCGAAAAAAAACGATACAATGAATTGAGAAAGGAACTTTCAATGGTAACGGAGCGGACTATAAGTTTGCAACTGAAACAACTTGAAGCGGATGGGTTGATCAAGCGCACTGTATACACCACCAAACCGCCATTAAAAGTAGAATATGAACTCACGGAATTTGGAAAAACACTCATTCCGTTGCTTAAAGGGATTGCCCAATGGGGAAAAGAAACGGCCAAAAGCAATAAGCGCATTAAAACGGAATGATAGGCAGCACTAACATTGCCTGCCTAATGCGGGATAAAATGCTATTTTGGAAAGACGCAAATAGGAACAAACATTTCGTCAACCGAAATTTAAATACTTCAAAGCCTGCACCAGGCGTATACTTAACCGTTGTGCACAATCCTTAGAAAAAAAATTAGCTCCGAATGAGCATTAAGTTAAGGGAACATATTGAAGAGATAACATCAATTACGGATTCGGAATTTGATTACGTGCTCTCTCATTTCACAATGAATAAATTGAAGAAACATCCATTTCTCGTTCAGAGTGGTGATTGGGTCAAAAACGACCATTTTGCTCCTAAAAGCTTACTATACCAATGATAGGGAAAAGAACACATCTTACAATTTGCCATGGAAAATTGGTAGTTACCAATTATCAGGCATATTGACATCGAGAAATATAACCCTATCAGTTCTCGCAAATGGGAATTAACTTCAGATGGAAAAAGGATTTATTTCTTAAACAGGTTTTTAGAAAATGAAGGATCATGGAAGCTACTTGATTTATCGGATTCCTCAATGACAGTTAGAATAAATAGACAATCAGGACTTAAACAAGAAATAATAAGATTTGAAAAAACAAAAAAAGAAAGGTAAAAGCATGTAGCCTCTGGGATTAATGTGTTTCAGACAGGTTTTTGTTTCCTTATCAGCTACAGTTAGTTAGCTGTCAATCTGTCGTTTGATTAAAAAGCGTTGATATAATTTTATATCATAGCAATCAATTGCTAACTCACTGGCTTCCTATAATTTTACACTTGTCAACTGGGTAAACTTATTTTACTCATATCCCTTTACAGCACTGTAAATGACCGGCTTTGTGGATATCTATTCCTACATCAATATTCATTGAAAAATCATTAACTTGTATTTCCATAAGTCCTTGCTCCTTATTAGTTTTGTTCTCAAACCTTAACTTAAGGGGTTATCTGTTAAGTACTTATACTATTACATACGAACAATAAGTGATAAAATGGTCTGTGCTTACCTGGAAAATCCTGCGGACTTTCTAAAGCCCTTTTTATTTGGAAAGGTTACTGTTAAAATACGCCACAGCTCATATACCAACTCAATAGCACAAACTAAAAAACTGCGAATGAAAATAATTGCCACTAAAGAAAATAAGGTAAATTTTAAATTATACAGCAATTTTGAAAATAGACTCTTTTTGCCGATTGGCAAATATGTAAATTGGAAATTAGTAAATAATTGGGATGATTATAATGAACTCTATCACGCTATAAAATATATTGAAAGCCTTAATAAAATTGACGAAGTTTGGTATGAGATACATACTATAGAGGAAAAAGAAGAGATTAAAGGAGTAGTAACAATTGTTGGTGGAAACCTAAATAAACTCGGAATCAAATCTTTTATAAATGAAGAAGACACACTTTTACTGAAATACTTTCATATTGTTGAAAAAGGGAAAGGATATGGAAGTTATTGGCTCAAATCCATTATCATACCCTATTATTCAGAGAGAGGGTATAATAAAATTCAAGTAAGTAGTAGCCATCCAAAATCTTTTGATTTTTATAGAAAAATAGGGACTGAAATTGAAAATTATACGAAGAAAAGTGACAATAAACTTTACGAGAGGAAATGTAAATCTTTTCTAATTTCAATTGACGAACAAAAATAGTAAGTGGCTTAAATGCTGCTATAAAAGCCAAAAAAATAGCGGCCAATCATAAATAACAGGTGTCTTCTATCAATAATTTCGGCTATTAAAATTAAATAGCGTCTTTTCATATTGTCCTATAGTAACTAGGATTTTTTTTCAGAACTAAAAGCAAAAAAATGAGATAAGTTGACTTGAGGCAACTTCACTTCGAATAATATTCTACTATTTTACGAGCATATAAAAATAGTAGAATGAAAAGACAGTACTCATTTTTGATTATTATTTCTTGTTTCTGTTTATCCGCTTTAGGGCAAGAAATGCGAACTTCAGTTTTAAATGAATATTCAGTTAGAGGGTTGACAGATCCGTTCTCCGCCAATAGATTGGATCCGCAAAACTTAAAAACAAAACATGTCTACAAAGAAAAACTAGATAGCATTATAGAGTATAACTATGATGAAGTAACAGGGAGCTGGAATAAGAGATTTACAAAAAAGACCTTTACATACGATGATGATTTAAATGAAATATTATGGGTTTTCTCATCCTGGAACGCTACTGATACTATATGGGTAAATCATTTAAAAGAGGAAACGCAGTATAATGAGATAGAAAACAAAACGGTTAATACAAGATTTGTTTGGGCAAGAGAACAATGGAATAAAGAGACAAAATGGGAATTTACATATAATCAAAACGATGAATTGATTCAAAGGATCAGCTATCAATGGAAGTATGATTTGCAAGATTGGTTATTGACTGAAAGGTGGGAGTATAGTTATAATGATCAAAGAAAACCGTTAACCGACAGTTTATATTGGTGGTATCCCAGTTCAGAGGAATGGAAATTACAAGAGAAGGTTGATTACGAGTATATAAATGACAAAGAACTGCATTATATCTTTTATTCTAATTGGGATAGCAATACCAGGCATTGGATAGAGAGCAAAAAGGACTGGTATTTATATGACTTGCAATGGCGGTTATACACTTTATCAAACTACGTATGGGACGATGCACGTGAAGATAACTGGAAATTGGCAAATAGACAGTACTATAGTTATGATAGCAATGATTATTTAAAGAAATATGCTAACGTAAAGTTCAAAGCTCGTGACGATGGCTCTATTCAACATGAGCTGATGTATGAAAAATATGAATTCGATTTTTCCATGGTATTTAATGATATTTTATTACCCAATTATTTAAATCAGCAGGAGTTTAAGTATCATCATAAGCTTTTAAGTACAAGCCTAAGTCAATATAATCATGACACAAAGCAAGAAGAAAAATACAGGAATGTAGCGTTTTATTATTCCCCTATAGATGTAAAAGTAACCGATAATGATGACTTTTTATCGGAAAACATAAGCATTTATCCGAATCCGGCTATGGAAAGCATACATATAAATTATCCAAATGAATTTGCCCGGGTATTGTTTGAATTATACGATATTAACGGAAAAAAAATAATCTCGACAAGCGTCAATAAAGCTGAAAGTATTGACATAAGCACTTTAAGAAAAGGTCTTTATTTGTACCATATTAGGTCTGATAAATATAAAAGCGTAGGTCGGTTAATCAAAGAATAAGCACTTTTTCAACAAGCATTTCACTTACCTAAGAACAGCTATTAGGTATAGAAGGTAGAATTCATTCATTAAAGAAAACAGAGGAAGTAAAATTTAGGTATGGTGCTTTTTAAGCAATCAAAGATAAAAGTCAGTATTGCAATTGTCTCAACAAGATTTTATATAAATAATTGTGAATAGCACATTTTTAGATTTTACAGTTATCATTGGTAGCACAGTAGATTATTTTATTAGTATTTCATTATTAGTATCCCCCTTTTATAAAAATCGCGCAAATAAATACCTTTCTGTTTCATTATTCATATTAGCAAGTATCACTTTATTAGGTTGGTACAATGCAGAAAAAGGAATTTTTAGACTACTACAAATGATAATATATGACAAGAATACGCCTTTACCAGTTTACGGTTTAGAATCATTTCCTGATGGCGGATTAAGAACCTCTAATGAAGATATGATGAAATATATGATAGCTATGATAGCTGGCCAGAGAGGAGAAGAAAGCCTTTTGTTTAAGGAAAGCTATTATGATTTATTATTTGCAGAAACCTCTTCTAATTATTCTATATTTTGGGATATTGACCCGGGAGTAAATGCTTTCGGTCATAGTGGTGGAGATCCTGGTATTAGTTCTGAATTTCATTTTAGTGGGCCGGGAAATGCAGGTTTTTTTATATTGAGTAATTATGATGGCGTCTCTTCAGATAAACACTACGAACATTATGATGCGGTAATGGATGATATTAACGAAAGTATAAATATGTTCTTTTCCAATTAGATATTTTTTTAGGTGCAGATGAACTACTGCCAACAAAATTTAAAAGCTAGAGGGCAGCTTTAGCAATAACCTAAAAGTTCAGGTCTATTTGTAAAGTTGCTTTTTGTTTTACTTCTTAAAAATGTAAATTGTAAATCAAAAAAAGACCATTGGCTCGAGCCAATGGTATAAATTTCCTAAACCTAATGTTATTATACACCACCGTTAGCAGTTATATATAAAGACACCAGTGAATACGATAGATGTAAAAATAGATAAACAACTAATTAACAAAATGTTAGTGACCATTCCAGCAGGAACGGTAGATATGAGAGACGACAGAACTAAAGAAACCTGGTCGGTTGAGATAAATTCTTTTGAGCTCCTAAAATTCCCAATAACACAAGATTTATTCAAAGCGATAACAAACGAGAATCCTTCAACATTTAAGGGTGAAAGACTACCAGTAGAAACCATTTCCTGGATTGATGCTGTAAATTTTTGCAATAACCTATCTGAATCTTTAAGTAGAGACAAATGCTATGCGATTGACCTGGCAACAGAAAAAGTAACTTTCATTCCAAACTCTAATGGATTTCGATTGCCAACAGAAGCGGAATGGCAATATGCCTGTCAAGCAGGAGCTAAAGACATTCGGTACGGGGAATTGACAGAAGTTGCCTGGTTTAAAGACAACTCCAATAACCGGACACAAGAAGTCGGACAAAAAACACCTAACCAGTGGGGACTTTACGATATGTTGGGAAATGTTTGGGAATGGTGCTCAGATATCTATGACGAAACTGTTTACGGAACCTACCGTGTTTTCCGTGGTGGCGGCTGGTGCGATCAGGAAAGAAGCGTTATGGCGACAACCCGAAGAAGAAGTCATCCTTTCTCGTTCAAAATAGACGATCTGGGTTTTAGAATAGCAACTAACTCTAAAAAGTAAAAAACATCAGCTAATGAAAACTGCTATGAGAAGCCCTAAATGCCAAACTGGTTAACAGGCTTACTGAAACAGTGAGATATATTAAAAGTAATGATTGATTTAAAAACATTTTTCAATAGTTTATCACCAACCTCAACAGAAAGCCTGGAAAAGTTTTCGTTACTTTTCACCCCAAAGATTTTAAAAAAAGGTGACTACTTTATTACGGACGGACAAATAGCAAAGGAAATTGGTTTTTTAGAAAGTGGCATTATACGCGCCTTTTACAGAAACAATGAAGCCATTGAATACAACAAACATTTTTTCATAAACCCTTGCTTTATTGGAGGTTATGCTTCTCTCATTACTGGCACCCCCAATCAAATTATTCAACAGGCATTAACCGAATGTAAAATACAGGTGGCAAAGTTTGCAGACATACAAAACCTGTATGAAACCTCCCCTGACATTGAACGCTGTGCAAGAGTTTTAGCCGAACAGTTTTTTGTACAAAAAGAACAACGGGAAATTGAAATTGTATTATTGGATGCTGATAAGCGCTATGAAATATTTCAAAAAGCCTTTCCGCAGCTGGAACAAGAAATTCCGCAATACCATATTGCTTCTTATTTAGGCATTACACCAACTCAATTAAGCCGCATAAGAAAAAAACGTTCAGGCAAATAGCATTTATCAACCTATGTAAATGTTTAACTGCTCCCTATGTAGAATCTTTGTTTTTCAATAAAAAGGTTCTACATAAAAAAAAGCAGTATGAAAACAGATTTCTTTAACGACCAACTGGAGAATAACGCAATCCTTATTTCTCCTAATCAGGGTGAACGCTACGAAATAGGAAACAACTCTTTCACTTTTAAGCTAACCAGTGAACATTCCAATGATCAACTAGGGGTTTATGAAATTGCACTTGCACCTATGTCAATTGGAGCAAAGTTACATTATCATAGATATATGGATGAAACATTCATTGTTAAAAAAGGTATTTTGACATTTGAAACCTTCGAAAACACATTACAGGCAGAGGCCGGCTCTGTAGCCTATGCTCCACGATTTTCACCGCATGGCTTCAGAAATGATACAGAAGAGGAAGTTATTCTACTACTCATATTTAATCCCTCCTCTAAAAGAGAAGGATTTTTCAGGGGTTTACACGAAATACTTAATGATACACCTATCGATGCTGAAAAATACTTGAAACTCTATAACAAGTATGACAGCTACCCGGTGGACTGTTCTGATATGATTCCGACCAGAGAATAATTAATTTTTGATCGCCAGCATTTATCAACCTATGTAAATGCAATTGACTTTTTGTTTCCACAACTTTGATTATCAATTAAACAGAGCCTGTCAGGCAATTACGCGAGAATCAATGATATACATCTGGAAATCAGCAACAAACGATTACACCATTGTATAATCTAATTTTAGGTCCCATATAAAACAAAACAAAATGAAGAAGATAATTTTAATACTACTAGTGGCATTATCGCTAAACGCCCATGCTCAAAAAAAACATAATAATATGGAAAATCAGAAACCTTATACCATTTTGGTATTGATGAACGCAACACCACAATGGCTTACACTAAACAGAGATGAACGAAGTGATTTTGTTGAAAAAGAACTAACACCCATTTTCGTTCGAGTTAGCAAAACCGTAACTGTACAATTGTTTGACAGTGAGTATTTTCATGCGTCTGTTTCAGATTTTATGATTGTAAGTACTACCGATTTAGATGATTACAAGTTGTTCATTGAATTACTTCGTGATACTAAAGTGTATGGCGCTCCTTATTTTGAAATTAAGGACATTATTGTTGGGCAGGAGAACTTGTTTGAAGATTTTAACGAACGATTTAAAAAGGAAAAACAATGAGAACCACAGGAAACACAGTTTTAATTACAGGCGGTTCATCAGGAATTGGCTTGGTGTTGGCTAAGCGTTTTCTGGAACTCGGCAATAAAGTCATCATTACAGGAAGAGACAAAAACAAATTGGAAGAAATACATAATGATCTTCCGGAAATAAAGACATTTGCTGGCGATTTAACGGACAAAAATTCATTAGACGAGCTCGTTTTATTCATTGAGCAGCTACATGCTGAGCTGAATATTCTCATAAACAATGCAGCGGTTCAATACAACTACAGTTTTATTGATGAGCCAGAGCTGATTTACAAAATTGACTATGAGGTTTCCACAAACATATCAGCCCCCATAAAACTGACAGGTTTGTTGCTTCCATTATTGCTAAAAAACAATAATAGTGCAATAGTAAATGTTAGTAGCGGACTTTTTATTGCCCCAAAAAAATCCGCTTCGGTTTATTGTGCCAGTAAATCTGCTATTCATACTTTCAGTAAGACTTTGCGCTACCAGTTAGAAAATACGGGGACAAAAGTTTTTGAAATTATCCCTGCATTAATTGACACACCTATGACTAGTGGGCGGGGCAAATCCAAAATATCGCCTGAACAGTTAACTGATGAATTTTTCAAAAACTTTAAAAAAGACAAGGTTGAAAGTTATATCGGCAAAACGAAGCTGTTGAAATTCATCAATCGGCTTTCGCCTAAGCTTTCAGACAGCATCATGAAGAATGGATTATAAAATTTAAATACAACAAGTTATGAAACCTCTTATAGTATTACTTTCAGTGTTTGCTATTTCAATAGCAATAAACAGGATTTTTAGTGGAAACTATGAAATCGCTTTGTCGGCTAGAATCGCAATGTCCGTAATGCTTGTATTTACGGCAATAGCACACTTTGCTTTTACCAAAGGGATGTCTATGATGTTACCTGATTTTATTCCTTTCAAAACGGAAACAGTTTATGTGACGGGGATTATTGAAATTGCTGCAGCCATCGGCCTCTTTATTCCTAATCTCAGAATTATTACAGCGTGGTTATTGATTGCTTTTTTCATTCTCATTTTACCGGCCAATATATACGCAGCCCTAAAACATATTGACTACCAAAAAGGCACTTTTGAGGGTAATGGATTGGTGTATTTATGGTTCAGAGTACCCTTACAGGTTCTTTTTATTATATGGGTGTATTTTTCTACAATAAAAAGATAACAAAAGCCAGAATTGCTATAAAGACCTAATGTTAAACCGCCCTACAAGATAGCCGGCTTGTACTATCTAATCGCTACTTTAACAGTTTACAGCTATTAAAGTAGTGATTTGAACTGAGAGCTTGTTATTGTACTTACTAAGGATCAAACATTCATCATTTGTAAACCATATTTCAAAAAAAGTAAAGGCCTGCTATTTTCTGAGGCAATGACATATTAAATATTCATGTATTTTTAAAAAAACATTCCAACCTTTCTAAGGTCATTTTTGTCATCATTAAAACAAACACAAAAATTATGAAAACCAAAATCTACCTATTACTACTACCAGTAGTAATGTTTATGTCGTGCACTCAGGATGATGATTCCTCTCAGACCAAAACACTGGAATATGCCGATTTTGAATTAAAATTAAATCTAGAAATGACTTACAATTCTTTGCTAGAAGAATTTGGCGAACCTTCTAAGGATATTGGGAGCGGCATTCACATATATGTTTACCAATTAGTAGATGATACGGAAATATGGATCGGGTACACCAATAAAATTGAATATGCGAGACACATGGATAAAGATCAACAAATCATTAAAGAAATAATTTAAAGAGAAACAGCTTATACTCTAAACCATTCATTACATGATTGATAGAGTTACATCATAGAGATAACATATAGCTGAATTCATTTAGTCTTTTTATACGTTTTTCTTAACAGCTACCCCTACCTCGATTGTATTATCTTTTTTTAAACCGCAATTAAAGTTTGCTAAAAGTTAAAAGTTAAGAGTGAATTTTTAACTTTTAACTTTTAGCAAAAAAAGGGGATGGTGAAAAAAAATTTCTACAACTTTTAAAATAGAATCATGAAATTCAAAACTTTAACATTATTCCTTTTACTGGTAGCAACCAGCCGTTTATTGAGTCAAATTAGTTACGAGCCTATCCCCGGCTCATCCTCTGAAACCCTTCCCCCATTCACTGCAGTGAGTTATTCTTCTGTTGCCTGGGCCGATGTTGACAGTGATGGAGACCAGGATGTACTCATTACTGGTTTGGGTGCAGATAATAATGCGAGTGCCAGTTTGTACCTCAACGATGGCAACGGCAACTTTGCGCAAGTTAAAAATACCTCTTTTGAAGGAGTTGCATTTTCATCTATAGCCTTTGCAGATGTTGATGGTGATGGTGATCCGGACGTGTTAATCACGGGTAGAAATGTTAATAAGGTTCCTCTTGCCACATTATACAAAAATGATGGGCTTGGAAATTTTTCCAAAGTTGAAAACACACCCTTCGGAGGAGTTTACCATTCTTCCATTGCCTTTGCAGATATTGACGGTGATAAAGATCAGGATTTGCTGATTTCCGGAACCAATGACATTTCTAATACTTCCATTTTGTATTCTAATGATGGAGAGGGTAACTACACTATAGCAGATGACTCTTTTCCTGGTTTGGTCTATTCTTCCGTAGCATTTGATGACCTGGACGGAGATAATGATGCAGACCTAATTTTAACAGGTGCTGATTACTCAACTGGCCAATATATACCCAATACTATTGTCTATACCAATGATGGTAAAGGAACATTTAATGAATTGTTAAACTCAGGGTTGCATAATTTTGCCCATTCTTCACTGGCTATTGCAGATGTGGATGGAGATGATGATCTGGACGTATTTATCAGCGGACAAAATCTCAATCAGTCAATTTACTCATTTTTATATCTTAATGACGGAAATGCAAAGTTCACACATGTCACTACTAACAGTTTCATAGGTGTAATAGATCCTTCTATTGCTTTGGCGGATATCGATCTTGATGATGACGTAGATTTGATTATTTCAGGAACAGACACTGATAATATTACTCATCAACTGCTTTACACTAATGATGGTAGCGGTAATTTCACAATTGTTAACAACACTCCATTTGCAAGTGTGGGCAACTCCTCCATTGCTTTTGCAGATATAGATGGCGATAATTATCCGGATTTACTATCTACAGGTAGCCACGGACTTACAGAACCACCTAGCGCTGTGCTGTATAGAAATACTGGAAAAGGTATATTTAAACGTGTTATAGGCTCTTATTTTGCAGGCACTTCCAGCTCTGAAGCAAACTTTGTAGATGTTAATGGAGATGGCCATCAAGATGTGTTTACTAGCGGGTATAATAGCCAACTAGGTTATGAAGAGTTTTCATCAATGTTATATTTTGCCGATGGAGATGGCAATTTCACTGCTAACAGCAGTAATGATATAAAAGGTTTAATCCGTCCCTCCTCTGCATGGGGCGATGTGGATGGGGATGGAGATATGGATTTATTCATCTCGGGAGAAGGAGACTTCTCTTCTGCTTTTACTGCGTTATACATAAATGATGGAAAAGGTAATTTCACAGCGGCAAAGAACACATCCTTTGAGCAAGTACGGTATTCAAGCCTGGATTTAGCAGATATAGACGGGGATAAGGATCTGGATTTAATTGTAACCGGCATGAACTCATCTTTCCAACCAAGCACCACACTTTATACCAATGATGGAGCAGGTAGCTTTAACCGTGTTCAATTAACCACGCTTGAAAACGTTCAGTTTTCTGCTGCTGCTTTTGCTGATATAGATAATGATCAGGACAATGACCTTCTTATCAGTGGGTTGAATATCAATCAAAAACCAATTACCAGGTTATATACCAACGATGGTAAAGGCGTTTTCACTGAGCAGGAAAGTGCCGGGCTGGAAGGGTTAGTACTCTCTTCTGTGGCATTTGCGGATATAGACGGAGACCTGGATATTGACCTGCTTATAAGTGGAGATAACCGGAACAGCAAATGCAAAGCGACTCTTTACAAAAATGATGGGGCCGGACATTTCACTAAAGTAGAGAACACTCCCTTCATTGGTGTACAGCTGGGCTCCATCAAATTTGTAGATGTTGATGGAGATGCAGACCAGGATGTGCTCATCGCCGGTATGGATTATGATGAATTAGCAGTTACTGAACTGTATGCTAATGATGGCCAAGGAAACTTCACTAAAATGGAAAATACCCAATTGGAAGTAGTTAAAAATCCTTCGATTGCGTCAGCAGATATAGATGGTGATAAAATCCCTGAGCTTTTAATTACCGGACTGAGTAAGCGTGGCTCTGTGGCAATTCTTTACCGTAGTATAAACTCACCAACACCCTGTGGAGCCCCTATAGCCGATGCAGAAAATTTACCTACCCTTATGGGTGTTTGCCAGATTGAAATGCCTGAAGCCCCCACAGCAACCAACGGGTGTGGAAATATAATAACAGGAGTTGCCGATATACAGTTTCCCATTACAGATGCCAGCATTAAAGAAGTCACCTGGACTTTTGCCAATGGAAGTGGGGCACCGAGCTCGCAAACGCAAGCTGTGAAACTTGCCGGGTTATCAGCATCAATTACTTCAGATAATGGAACCCTGTCAGTAGATGTAGATAACGCTATCTACCAATGGCTAGACTGTAGTAACAACATGACTATTATTGATGGAGAAACTAATCAAACTTTCCAACCAGTTAAAGCAGGCAGTTATGCCGTAAAGGTTACGGTAGATGGTTGTTCTGTTATATCTGAGTGCGAGGAAATAGTAGTAACAAGTATAGTTGAGAACACTTTCTCAGGTGAGGCTAGTATTGCCCCTAACCCTACCCAAGGCAGGTTTAAAATTATACTGGATAAGCCATATCCATTAACTATGGTCACTGTATACAATGCTAATGGGCAAGTTGTAAGTCAAAAACAATTTAGCTTTCAAAAACAGGAGATGCTCAACTTAGAACAACCCAGTGGATTGTATCTTGTTAAGATTTCTAATGGAGAAGAACATGCACTCATTCGTGTAGTAAAAGAATGATTTGATAATGGCCGAAAAGATGAACCTGTTCGGCCATTATTTAAAAATTTGATTTGAAGCTATTTAAAAATTTCACCAGTCGTCATCACTAACAATGTTAGCAGTTATTTGAAGTTTAGCAGGTTCAAGTAAGTCATCACTATCATTATCCTGAAATATTCTAGTATAAAAAACTGCAGTGGACTTATAAATGCCTTCTGGATAATATTGAGATACTTGAACGTTTACATTCGCACTTTCACCGGGTTTTAAGCCTCCACCAGGAAGACTTCTATCTACAGTAATTGGCCATTCAGAAGGCGCAGGTGTAATTACCGGACTTACATCTTCATAGGTTGTGGCTTTTTGGAAATTTATGATATGATTCCCCTGATTAGTCCATTTTGTTATGCCTGTAAAATATGGGGAAGTACCTTGTGTAACATCTGGTGTAGTAACAGAAATAGCTTCTAATTTCACCGGATTTATCACATCTACAATTACTGCTGTTGTTTTCCGCTTATCGCCATTTCTATCCTCTACTGTCAAATTAAAAACTTTGGGGTATTTAAAATCGAAACTTGTATCCTCTGCAGGATATTCAATACCTGGCCCAGGGCTAGACGATTCCTGAGAGTAATATAGCTTAGTCCCATCAAAAGCAACAGTGGGGATCAAATCTGTAAAATCTGTTCCTGAAGGCACAAACAAGTATATCTTATCTAGCCCTGAAGCTTCTACTGTTTTTGAAATTGTTACATCATCTGGCAAATTTGGATTTTTACTCTTCTCAAAAGTAAAACTTGTTATTCTAAGTGTTTCAGGAACAAGCACTTCTTCCTTTACAATGCTCACCTCATAATGCAGAATATCTGTATTAGTAGCTATAGCACTGATTGTAAATACATGTACTTTTTCATTTTCGAAAGACAAAAGCTCGTCATTACCCGGAGCTATACTAAATTTACTTAAATCAAGTTCCTGGGATGTTATGGATGCGGCTATTTCGTCCAAAGAAGTTCTAGCAGGCACTATTATTTTGATCTCTCCAAACTTTGTTTCTTTGTTATTAATAATTTCCGGGTCAGTAATATTAATTTCAGTAACATCAACACCAAATAATGGAAAATCTGATAGTTTGGCTTCTTCAATATTGACCTCCGGTGGAGTAATATCTGTATCATCTGAAGAATGGCAACTCACTAGTAAAAATAAAGAGAAGAAAGTGATAGATAAGAATAGTGATCTGATGTTTGATATCATGCTATTTAATATTTGTGTTGATTGATTTATTGTAAATATTGTGAATGTTTGACATTACTTTTTATGACCAATTTTTAATGGTATTCCAAGGCTAATCCCAATACGCGATCCTTTCATTAAGTATACAGCCCTATCGTTGTACATTGAAGTAAAAGGTAATTCCAGGTAAGGAGACACTACCATGAGGAATCCATGAATATTCACTGGGTTTTCAACCCCCATTTGTACAGACCCCATTATTATATTTCTGTCAAAAACATGGCCTGATTGATTTAAGTTGGTTTGTGATGATATCAACTTCATGAGCCTAAAATCAGCAAAAAGGCTCCTATCAACAGAAAATAGTTTCAGTCTATGAAGAAAGCCTATATTTATTCCCACATATTGTGTACTATTTTGAACTTCATTTTGTGAGGCATTCATAAATGTGTTTACCTCAAATCCTTCGGGGGTTACATTTATTACTTCTGCACTATCGGCTATAAGTGGAGTGTAGCTATAAACAATATTATCTCTCAAATTTAACCAGCTAACTCCTCCGGAAATTGATGTCCGGTTACTTAACTTATACCTTGCGGAAAAGGAAAACTCATACCCCACATTTCCCATAGAAAACTCATTTAGGTTATCCAGTGATGATATATAAAGCAGGTCATTTTGAGGCATAATACGCTTAAAGTTATAATTAACATCAGCTGCCAGCAACAAAGACCAATTTGATTCATTTTCCTCCTTCTTGTCCTCTACTTGATATTCTTCTTTTGTTTGTTCTTCATTTGTAATGGACTTTTCAAGCGCTAATGAATCATTCGTTAAAAAAGATTTTTTGTCTTCTAATCTATAGCCCTGTTGTTCATTACTCTTACTTTCTTCACTATTGGCTGTTCTAAGATGAGAGGTATCATTAATGCCTAAAATTGCTGAATTTGTTTTATTTAATAGAATAGTTTCTGATGTACTGTCATTATATAAATCAGAGCTCTGCCTATTGATAACTTCCTTATGCTTAAATTTGATAGTATCCTCTTCAGTATAGGAAGTATCGTTCACATCTGATTTAAAATAGTCATTCGAATCGTAAATTCTATTTACTCTATTATCGTCATTCTCTAATTTTGTCATTATAATTTTATCATTGTCTTTCCTGTCAGTTATATCTCTTTCATTTATAGAAGTAGCTTGTTGTACCATTCCTTCTTCATCAACATCAGTAAATTGCTCCTTTTTTGGAACAACTTCACTTGAAGTATTCCCGGTGCTGTCATCTGAACTATTTCCACGAACCTTCTTACTTTCAGTTAGTTCATCGCTAACATTGGTTTTAGATGAAAAACTCAAAGACTTAGAAACCTGATTATACGATGACAGCGCTTGTGCCTTTTCAGGAGAATTTGCGATGCGATCATTAACCGAAGCCTCATTACTTTTTTGAGACTGAGTATCTACAAATTGACTTTTCTGAGAGTTGATTTCTCGGTAGTTACTATCAGTTAAATACGCTGCAGAATCAATGGTTCTATTATGGCTAAATTGGGATTCAGAATTATTTACCTCTTCATTTGATTGTTGATTATTACCAGCTACCTCATCTGTAAAATCGATTTTCGGTTTTTTTTCTAAATCCGTAAAACTGGCATCAATGAAATAGTAACCTGCCCCTGTTAATAATAATAGAAGCAGTGCCGATAAAGCATACCATCTTTTGTTGAAATTATCTTTAGCATCTAGACGCTGGTTTAATTTTTCCCAACCATCGGCAGGCGGAACATCTTCCCAGCTCTCAAATCTATCCCTAAAGTGATTTCCGAATTTATCCTCTTCGAGCGATCGACTCATAGCTTACTTTATTAAAATGATTAATTCTTAACTTCATAAGGTTCTTCGCCCTGGAAAGTTGGGATTTTGAAGTACCTTCAGAAACATTCAATTTCTCTGCTATTTCCTTATGACTATAACCTTCTATGGTATACAAGTTAAATACAAGCTTGCAGCCAATAGGCAGATCACTTATTAACTTTAGCAACTCCTGCATACTTAACTTGCTTAATATATTCTCATAGTCCTGATTATGACTCTCCTCGTATACATACTCAATGGACAGATTATCAGTATACTTTTTATGCTTATGATAATAATTAATGGCAGTATTAACAGTAACTCTTCTTACCCAGGCATCTAAAGATTGTATCTCATCATTTGTCTTTTTTAGTGAAGAATATATATTGATAAAAGCTTCCTGAAAAATATCATCAGCATCCTCTCTTGCTATAGCATATCTTCTACATACTCCTATAACTTTAGGGGCATATAGATGGTACAAAGACTCCTGAGATTTACGATTGTTTTTTCTGCAACCCTTTATCAGCTCCTGTTTCATGCGTAAAAAAGGTAAACCAATACCTTATTTCTTTTTTGTTTATTGTTCAACTTTAATAATTACAGTCGCTTCGCTGCATACATTATTGTAGCATATGCTATAATAAAAGGTATCAACACCGGAATTTGCGAAACTCTCGTTTGGTGTATATCTGATCATCTCTAAATCGTAGTAGGTCACATTCCCGTGTGCTGCCTGGTCATAAACTGAAATATACAGTTGATTATAATTAAGACCTTCCAGGTCATCATTACCAAAAATATCATCCATCGTAAAATCAAGGCTTAGATAGGTAGAATCCATAGCTGCGTAGAACTCCTGCCAAGTAGCAAAAGTGATCGTGTCATTAATGGCCTGAATCTGCCCATCATTATACTCTGGCACTGAAATGTTTACTATAGCTGTAGAGCAGATATTCTCATAACATATTTGGTACTCGAAACTTGCAGTGCCATTAAATTCAGATGAAGTAGTAAAATTAAAGACTCCATTTTCATAGCTTCCAGACCCATTCACAGAATTAGACATAGTTACTGATAAGTCAGCAGCAGGGATAGTAAATAATTCATCATTAGAAAGTATTTGTTCAAGCGTAAAAGTGAGAAGTGCTTGATCTCCCCAATCGTCAGTTTTAGTGATATATTCTTCATAAGTGTATTCGAATATGTCATTATTAGCTTTCAAGGCGATAACCTGCTCTTTCACAATATCTACAATGCCGTACTTTATCAGTTCCGGATTCTCGTTTGTTGCCACCCCATAGATAAACTGATCGGTTTCAACGTTTTCATTAGTGGCAGTATATAAAACTTTACCATCACTTATTTCTACAGTTCCTTGTACAGGTGATTCTTCAATTTTTAAAGAAGTAATATCAAAGGTCTCATCACAGGCTATATCATTAGCTAATACATCAATTATAATTGAGTTCTCTAACAAAGTAGATTTATCATATACAGCCCTGGTTATACAGCTACTCCCGGCATCAGCATACTTGAACTCTACTTTACTCTCATCGCATTTAGTATTGATGCAGGCAGTGTAGTTTAAGGAATCAGCTCCTGTAATGAAATCCTGATTTGGAATATATTTCAGTAACCCTGTTGAAGTAATTGAAGCAGTACCTTTTAGAGGTTGCTTTGTAATACTTATAGAAGCATTGCCTGTAAGTTGGGTGGACTGCAGCAAGTCCAAAATAACAGGAGAACCCGGTGTAAGCGACATAACCACATCACTTGTATTTTTCAACTGATCCTTATCAGGGTAAACATCATTCTCAAAGGAATCACACCCTGCGAATACTAATAGTATTAGAAGTAAACTCCAAGTAACTTTGTTCTTCATCAGCATAGAAAATGATTTAAATGAATTTAATCTCTTAGCCCTATATCTTTAGTCAGTTAGAAAGACAAAAAGGTTGGAATAGATATTAAAATAGTATTCCAACCTTTAATACTTTACCAACCACTGCCCCAGTCCTCCCTCTGAACTGTGACGATTATACTAGAGTTATAAACTTTGCCTTCATATTTTATACTGTATTCAATAGTTACCTCGTACCCGTTCTCACGCGCATCTTCATAACTATACTCTCCTACAAAATTTATAGTACCTTCGCTATCTACAGTTACTTCACCGTTAGATGGCTGCTGAACCTCTAATTCAATATCGTTAAAAGATAAGCCTCCCAGTTCATCCTGACTTACAAAATCCGAAAACTCATATGATAATGTCGCAGTTATTTCTCCCATAATTATTTGAGTATGGTTCCTGTTAAATTCATTATATCCATATTTAAAAGAATCCGGAGATAAATGGATGGTGCTCTTATCAAAATCTTCCACTCTTATAGTTATAGTACCATTATAGCACTCATCATCCTTACATATCTCGTATTCAAATGAATCTTCCCCATCAAAATCATCATTAGGATAATAGGAAATATAATAAGGGAAATCCCAGGAAGATGGATCATTGTAAATTTTAGTGCTACCAAAAGAGGGCTCAGAGATTACTCTTAGCTTTGTAATATCAATACCTTCAAATTTACTTTTATAAACATTTAATTCTTTAGGGTATATGGAAAGCTCCTCACCATTGGTTTTCTCGAACCATTCTTCATTCGTAAACTCTAAAATATCCTCAGCCACTGGTGTAGGTTCTTCATCGGGAGTTTCCTCTCCTTCAGGCTTCTGATAACCATTTACCTTAATAGTTACTTTTGCCTTACTACATTCACCATTTTTACAAATCTGATATTCAAAAGAGTCTTCTCCGTTAAAATCATCATTAGGAAAATAAAACACTAAGAGCTGCTCTGACTTGTTTACCGTGCCAAATGAAGGTTGGGTCACCAATTCAAATTGTAGGTTACTACTACCACCCTCAAGTAGCTCATCATTTTCAAGTAACTTTTGTATATCATATGTGGCATAATAGATATCCGCTTCTTCCCATTCAGTAAAATCAATCCATTCTTCATTGGAATATTCGAAGGAATCATCTACTGCTAGTATACTTTTAGATTCTGGCGTTTCAGGTTCTATTTCATCATCATCACATGAAGTAAACAAAAGAGAACTGAATATGAAGCCTAAAAAAAATATCTTATTAAGATTATCTATAATTTTCATTGTTTTTTAATTATGCTTTGGAAGATTATTATTTAATACAATGTGCGCACAATAATATAGTCAGAGGTTAGATTCAAAAGGTTGGAACAAGTTGTGATTTTATTATCTTTTTATTTTAAAAATATATCATTAATGAGTACTGATAGCCAATAAACTTCTAAAGTTATTTCCACCTAATCATAATAATTATCAGCAATAGCTGATAATTATTACCGACATTAAAATAAAAACAGTTTGAACTAAGAGGAATCGAAAACTAATTAATAAATTTCTATAAACGAATGAAGATACTGCAATGCTAAAGTTGAACTAAAGAAATATAGGTATCTATACAACAGTTTATATTACCTAAACTAAACGCTCAAAACGCATAAGTAATTTTACAAAAGCACGTTAGTATTACCGGGAAACCACCTATCAGTCAAATTTTTTATTTCCAATTTTGCATTCTCAAGAATAGAGTTTAACTGATCTCTATTTTGGTCAACCCCAAAAGCTGAAATCTGTTCCGAAGAAATACCCATAAAATCATAATTCTGTTTGAGGGTTGAGGAAGCATACTCTTTAATATTATCAGAAAGGCTATAATCAAACCCACTTACCATAATAGACAAAGCTTTTTTGTTATTGCAAAGACCTTTAAAACCTGTTTCAGGGCTAAAAGAAAATGTTTTATCTTTTACAACAATTGCGTCTATCCAAGCCTTCACTGTGGCAGGCATGGTAAAATTGTAAATAGGAAATGCTAATACAATGTTGTCCGCCTCAAGCACATCTTCAATCAGTTTGTGATGATTAGATAAAATTGAGAGCTCAGTTTCAGAAAAATCTCTTTTGCCCATATTCCATTCCATAATCAAATTCAGGTTTTTGGTCAGTAATAAATCTGGTGGAGTCTCTACTAAATTCAGGTATTTAATGGTCGTCTTATTTTTAGCTAGTTTAACAAATTCGTCAAATAAAACTTTGGTGTAAGAACCGTTACGAGGAGTGTAATTAATTACTAGTGTTTGTGTCATAATTGTATCATTTTCAACAAATATAAATCGAACCTATTAATAATATTAATTATTTTTGTTTGCTCATTAATAACATATATTATGATTAATTTGGAATGGATAAGAACTTTTAGCGCTATTTATGAATGCAATAACATTACAGAAGCGTCAAAAAAGTTAAACTTAACTCAGCCTGGTGTTAGCAAGCATTTATCTGCTTTGGAAAATCATATAGGTAAAAAATTATTTGAAAGAACTACTCGAAAGCTAATACCCACCGAATATGGAAAATTCTTATACCAGCAAATCAGCACGCCATTACATCAATTAGAAAAGGTAGAGAATTATGCAAGTCAAAGAGCCAAAAAAGTAAGAGCTGCGATAACCATTGGTTGTACCAGAGATTTTTTTAATCAAGAATTAAGGAATAAAATCTATTCTTTTGATATGTATATAGTGACTCATTTTGGCAGTGAAAAGGAGCTTATTGAGGCACTTGAGTCAGATAAAATTCAATTATTGGTTGGAATAAAAAAGCATAATATTTACGACCATCAATTCACTTTTATTAAGAATGAAGTTTTAGAGTTAATAAGCTCAACTGCTATTGATATACCCATTGAAATTAAAAATAATGACAATCAACTGATAGCATGGTTGCAGAAACAAACCTGGTTTGTGTATGATAATGATCAGGCAGATCTTAAGAAATTTTGGAAAACTCATTTTAATACCAAGCCTAAAGTAATACCAAGATATATATTACCCTCTTATATAGATATAATAGAAGTTTTAAAAAACAATGCAGGATTAGGTGTTGTACCGAGCCAATTATGTGAAGAAGAATTAAAAAACAACCTGATTAAGAGAGTTATTAAATCTGCTAAAATCACTGAGCAAAATTTGTTTTATTCTTACAAACTTAAAAATAGTAATTTACGTGAAATCAATCAATTTATGGAAGGACTTAATAAAACTAATAAATAATAGAATTGTTCAAAAAAAATCGTTTTAAATTTATTCTTTGAGGAATAAATACAATGATAAAAAACAGATTTCATATTGACTTAAAGGGAAGAACAGTTATTGAGAAACTAAAAGTTATTCCTCCTTTGCGTCAAAATCCGGTTTTTCAAAATGAAGCTTGTTTCCTGTATTTTAATGAAGGTGGTTCTCATGTCTCTGCCCCAACAGAAAAAATTACCCTTAAAGAGAAGGAAAGTGTTTTACTAAAATGTGGAACCTACTTCGCTGATCTTTTTCAAAATAGTGCTACGGGTATTTGTGAAGTATGCGTAATTCACTTTTTCCTTGACATCCTTGAAAGAATATTTAAAGAAGAAATTCCATTTTTTCTGAAACAACAAAAATCCAGTAAATATACGTACAGCCTTTCCCGGAAAAATGTCATTGACCATTTTATAGAAAGTCTTGATTTTTATTTCGACAATCCTGAGATGGCAAAAGAAGAAATACTCTATCTCAAAATCAAGGAACTTGTTTTACTGCTGCTACATACTGAAGCGGCAGATACCATTCTGGAGTTGTATAGTTATTTATTTACCCCCCAAAAAGCCAGCATTGCCGATGTAGTAGAGTCTCACCTTTATTCGAATCTAAGTTTGGAACAGATGGCGCTTCTGGCTGGCCAAAGCCTTTCTACTTTTAAAAGGGAATTTAAAAAGCATTTCGATGATACTCCGGCCAATTATATTCGCAATAAACGTCTAAAAAAAGCAGCAGACTTGTTGTCTCATTCTTCGCTCGCAATAAGTGAAATAAGCTTTCAAATTGGCTATGAAGACAGAGCTCCTATTTCTCACGTCTTTTCTATCAGAAATTTGATATTCTGCCTTCTGATTTCAGGAAAGCTCATAAAAAATAAGTCGCTCTCATGAATTGAACCATAAGTCCTGTTATCTGGACTTTTCATCACAGCTGCAGGGAATACCTAGACTATATCTTTGTTAAAGTTATTAATCTTAAACAAAAATGATATGGATTACTTAGTCGTATTAGGCATACAATGCACTTTCAGCATGTTATTATTTTTTCTGACTATCAAATGGTATGTGATTCCAAAAATCACGAAAGATACAAAGTTTGATATTCTAGCTCTGCTACTTTTAGTTAACGCATTTCGCTACCTGCCTCTTTCACTGTTCATGCCAGGTCAGGTCTCGGCTGACTTTCCTCTCTACTTAAAGGAAATTGTAGCTCATGGTGATTTTCTGTCAGGAATACTGGCATTAATTGCCCTGATTTTGCTCAAATCTCATAAGAAACCAGCTGTAGCTTTTACCTGGCTTTTTTCAGTGGTAAGTATCATTGACATATTAGTGGTTTTAACATTGGCAATGTCTGAAAAAGTGTATGAGTTGCCCCTTGGTGCCAACTACTTTACAGTCTCGGTTTATGTGCCACTACTAATGGTAATACAAGTGGTTATATTGAAAATTCTCTTATCAAAAGCTTACAGATGAAAAGAATGCTAAAACAAGGAGATATTGCTCCGGCTATAAGCACCCTTGATTTATGGGATAAAAAGATCAATGTTCCGACACAAGAAAAATGGGTTTACTTAACATTTCATCGTTTTGCCGCCTGCCCATTTTGCAATTTGAGAACTAATGAATTGATCCGTCATTACGATAGCTTCGAGAAAAATAATCTGGAAATCATATCCATTTGGCCGTCTGATAAAGAAAATCTGTTACGCTATGTAGGAAGCAAAAAATCGCCTTTTCCATTGTTATCAGATAAGGATAAAACCATCTATAAATCTTACTGTGTTACGGAATCATCATTTGTTGGGGCGATCAAGTTATTGCTTCATCCCAGGTTGATAATGAATGCTGTAAAGCAAAAGCCTAAAGACATAGAGATTGATGGTGATCTGAATCTAATGCCAGCCAGCTTTCTGGTAGATGCATCCGGAATTATACAAATGGCCTATTATGGAAAACACTATGGAGACCATCCCAGCATTGAATATATCTTTAAAAACATAAAATGAATATTATGAAAACAATTTTGATAGACATTATACTGCTCTTTAGTCAGCCCATAACTCAAAATCACAGATTGACTATTCATACCGAGGCATTTTCAAATTCAATTCCATAAATTTTGTTAATTCTTTTACCTCCTGACATAAGGCTGTCATTTGCTGCCTTTACGTTTGTGCAATTAAAATTTAACATAAAAAAAATGACAAGCGTAACCAAAACAGAACTTAATTCAATTGATTTTCCTAAGGCTAAAATGATTTCAGTTAATGGAGTAGAACTGGAAGTTTTCGAAGGAGGAAAGCAAAACACTAAAAAGCCTATTGTATTGTGTCATGGTTTTCCGGAACATGCATTTTCATGGCGCTATCAAATTCCTGCACTTGTAACTGCAGGTTATCATGTTATTGTCCCTAACCAAAGAGGGTATGGAAACTCATCTCGTCCAGCCGAAGTAACAGCGTATGACATAGAGCATCTAACCGGAGATTTAGTGGCGTTACTCGATTATTACGGGTACCAGGATGCCACTTTTGTAGGCCATGATTGGGGCGCAAATGTAGTTTGGAATCTCGCTCTATTGTATCCAGAGCGGGTGAACAAGGTGATAAATTTGGCTTTACCTTATCAAGAGCGAGGAGAAAAACCCTGGATTGAATTGATGGAAGAAGTATTGGGCCAAGATTTCTATTTTGTTCACTTTAACAGACAACCAGGAGTGGCAGATGCTGTATTGGAAGAGCATACATCCCGGTTCTTTCGTAACCTGTTTCGCAAGAATGTACCTCCTGTTCCACCAGAACCAGGAATGTTAATGATCAACCTGGCCAGAGCAGATGAACCCCTCGGTGAACCCTTAATGAATGAAAATGAACTTTCTATTTTCATTTCTGCCTTCCAATCATCAGGATTTACGGGGAGCATAAATTGGTACAGAAATCTGGATCGCAATTGGCATTTAATGGCAAATGTAAAGCCCAGAATTGAACAGCCAACATTGATGATATATGGTGACCAAGATTCGATTCCGAAATCACACGCGTTAAAAGATTTTGCTCCGAATTTAGACATCATTAGCTTAGATTGTGGACATTGCATTCAGCAAGAAAAGCCAAAAGAAACAAATAATGCTATTATAAAATGGTTAGAGCAAAAGGGCACTATTCAGAACAGAAAGTCATTAGATAAACATACAGAAACGAAAAGCTAATTCATCGACACTATTTTATATTTAGTAGATTTGTAAAACTCACTTTTTATTATTTGGTAACTATAAGTAAGCTACTTCGTAATAGTACTTTTCTATTTATTAAAATTTAATATAAAATGAGTTTAGCAGAGGATTTACAGTGGCGTTATGCAACTAAAAAGATGAACGGAAAACCTGTTCCTCAGGAAAAAGTAGATTACATTTTAGAAGCAGCAAGGATGGCTCCTTCTTCATCAGGCGTTCAGCCTTATGAAATATTTGTGATCACCAGCCAGTCTTTAAAGGAAAAAATTAAGCCAATAGCCTGGGGGCAGGAGCAAATTACTGACACATCCCATTTATTAGTATTTGCCAGCTGGGATGGTTACTCTCTTGAACGTATTGAGAAAGTATTTCAGAAAACCCTGGAAGAAAGAAAGCTCCCACCCGATACGATGGATGCCTATAAAGAAAGACTATGGAGCAATTATGAGCCGCTTTCTCAGGAATGGCATGCACATCATGCTGCCAAGCAGGCGTATATAGCTTTTGGCATGGCTATAGCAGCTGCTGCAGAACAAAGAGTAGATGCTACACCAATGGAAGGCTTTATTCCTGATGAGCTTGATAAAATTTTAGGATTAAAAGAAAAAGGATTGAAAAGTATTTTATTACTGCCTTTGGGTTATAGAGATGAAGAAAATGATTGGTTAGTAAAAATGAAAAAAGTAAGAACTCCTAAAAAGGATTTTATTACTGAACTTTAAAAGTACATGTCTATTAAATTAAATGCTGGCTCTGTTGGGCCAGCATTTTTTATTTGAGCAAAAAAATATATTAAAAATTAATTTATTGTTGTCGCATATACTATATTTACGGCAACAATAAAATTTAGTGATATATGAGACAATTAACTTTTGCTTCACTACAAGTGAAAAACCTGGAAAAATCTATAGCTTTTTATACACAAAATTTAGGTTTTGAAATAGAAAATAGTAATCCACAGGCATGCGTGTTTAAATATGGTGAGGGAGAGGCAAGTTTTGCCATTCGCACACCGCTTGAACCCATTGAAGGTAAGGAATTAGGTGTGGGGGTAGCCATTTGGTTTGCGGTTAAGGAAGATGTAGATGCTTTAAAAGAAAAATTTATAGCAAATGGAATAACAACTACCACGCCTGTAATGGATACTCCATTTGGCAAGGCATTTCACGTAAAAGACCCTGATGGTTATAAATTAACCTTTTTGGAAACAAATTAAGCATGGAGAAAGACAGGAGATATTGGATTATTGTTGCTTCAAAAGACCATGTGAAGTCTGCTATTCAACAAGGAATTGCACAAACGTGTCATGGAAAAACTGCTCCGCTAAAACGGATGAAAAAAGGAGACTTAGTACTATTTTACTCTGGTAAGGAAACAATGGGAAATCCTGCAAAATGCCAGGAATTTACAGCTATCGGAAAAGTAGAAGATGAACAAGTGTACTCAGTACAAATTACAGAAAATTTTTGTCCTGCCAGGCGAAAAGTATACTTCTACAATAGTGAAGATATCTCCATACTTCCTCTGATTGATGATTTAAACTTTATACAAAATAAAAAAAAATGGGGTTTCCCATTTCGATTTGGTTTCTTTGAAATAAATAAGCACGACTATAGTATTATTGCTTCTAAAATGCTCAATGAAAAAACATGTCAGATAAAGTAAAATTTCATTTTTCCGGTCCTGAAGAAAGCCCAGGATATCTTTTAGCGCAATTAACAATTCTGTGGCAACGCAATCAGAAAAAAGTGCTGGACCCTCTGGAATTAACCCATACCCAGTTTGTAATACTTTCTTCTATTGCCTGGCTAAGCAGCATACACACTACAATTACACAGGTAGAAATTGCCAGGTTTAATAATTATGACAGAATGATGGTTTCTAAAGTGCTGAGAACCTTACAGACTAAAAAGTTGATAGAAAGGAAAGAGCACGCCACAGATACCAGGGCCAAGATTGTAAATCTTACTTCCAAAGGCAGTCAAATACTTCAAAAAGCTATTGTACAGGTTGAAAATGCTGATATTGACTTTTTTTCAAGTTTAGGAAGTAATCTGCCCAACCTGAATAAAAGTATGAAAAAACTGATTGAAGCACATAGATCTGACAATTCAGAATTAGAAAACGAATAGTCATGCTTTCTTATAGAATGAGCATATTCTAATCTTTAAACTATTGAATTAATTAATCAATAATATTTTCTCTAAAATGATGATTCAATTTGTTAAATTTATCATATAGTCAATGTATCTTCAAGTTTTTAAAAGCACCATTTTTTATATTGCACTTTTTAATTAGGTATTAAATCAACCATGAATTCTGCAGATCATCAGATGGTATTTGAGTTTTTCAATAAGATAAGTCCAGTTAGCACTTATCTTCAAACCGAAATAAGTCACTTACTTAAAACAAAATCTTTTACAAAAGGACAGTCAATTTTAAAAATGGGAGAAGTAGAAACACACTCCAATTTTGTTTTAAAGGGTGTTGTTCATCAGTTTGTGTATGATGAAGATACAGTTATTACAACTAACCTAACCCCTGGTGGTTTGCCTTTTAACAGTCTCAAAAGTTATATTGAAGGTTGCCCCTCTCTTGAGGTGCAGGAAGCCATTACAGATGTGGATTTACTTTATCTGGAAAAGAATGATTTAGATGCTTTAATGGCAAAGAGTCATGAATTCAGTTACCTCATGTACAAAATACACGAGAACATTCTGCTGGACAGGGAAAACAGAATGTTTTTACTGCAATACCGGAATCCTTCAAAACGGTTCAGACTATTTTATGAAAATGTAGAGCGATCTAAAGGATTAATGGGTTGTACTCCGGAAAAATTTCTGGCAAGCTATCTTAATATGACCCCGCAGCAGTACAGCAGGGAAAAACGAACATTAAAAGATTTCACTTTTTAAATTAAAAAAAAGTAACTTAACCTGAGGCAATTCTTAATTGACAAATATACCTCTCATTTGGATTCATTAAATATCTCTGTGCAATATTACGGAGGTATAATTATAGCTGACAGAGGAAACACTCAAAGACAGGCGAGCCGGAATGATAGAATAATTAAACTTTCACATGTTAACCCAAAGCTTATTCCTATCTGCTCTGTTCACCCTTATGACTCATTATTTGCATTAAAAGAGATAGAAAGGCTCAAGGGAAAAGGAGTGGCTATAATTAAGTTACATCCTTTTTCTCAAGAAATTGAAGGTAGATGACGAAAGGGTTTTAAAATTACGCAAAAAAGCAGGAGAAATTGGAATCACAGTTCTAATTGATAATGCTAATATTACCTCTCCTGGAGATGTAGAGCATCTTTGAAATTTGGCTCTGGAGTGTAAAGAAACAACTTTTATTTACGCGCACATGGGAGGAATGTCTTTCCGTTCCTGTGGAATATTCTCAAACTTATAAAAACGAACGAAGACTTTTGTAATAACTATATACATTGACATTTCTGGCATTATATCCCTATTAGCAGATTCGCCAATTGAAGATGAATTTGTTTGGATACTAAGAAACATTGGAATAGATAAAATACTGACGGGATCAGATTTTCCTCAACGGACGCTTGAAGAAACTGTTAATGCCGTAATGAAACTCGACTTAACACCTACTGAACAAAGTAAAATACTTTATGGCAATGCGGCATCATTAATAAATATTAAAGAACAATATTCCTAAGTCTATCTGGCTTCTTGCTAAATAAAGTGATTGCAGATGCCACTTATCTTCACTATTTTAGTTTAACATTCATTCATAAACGATGTGCGTAAGATGTATTAGTTCAATTTTAAACTCCATTCACATAGAAGCTGCAAAGTTGGTCTGGATTAAGTTAAGCTTTGTAATTTATATATTATTACTAAGTAGTTGCTCAAAAGAAATTTCCATTATCAATGAGTCGGATGCTTTTGCGATATGCAACGCCAACTTGTCATCATGCGCCCAAAGTCCTCAGGCGGCTTATTGTCTTTTCGGATACAAATGGGGAGCAGATCAGAATTTTGATCAAAGTGGAATTAATGCAGTTGGCCCTCAAACATCCGGAGGTACAATTACATTTTCCTTTCAAGAAAAAAATGGGACTATAAATACACACAGGCAAATTAATGTACCTTCTGAATCGTGGAAAGAGATATTATCTTGTGCTCAAAAAGAAATTAGAAAAGCTATACTTGAATGGCAAGAGGTAGCCGATATCACTTTTCAAGAATTACCACAAAACAGTAATAGTGACATCCAATTTTATACTGCAGCCATCTTTCAGTCTGCAGTGGCCTTTCCTAATTTTACCGATACAAGCTGTAAAACATTGAGTGGAGATGTGATCTTCAATGCTAATTCGAAAGAAAAATCCTGTAACGCATTTTATATTAATGCACTACATGAAATAGGCCATGTTTTAGGACTTGGGCATGTGAACTCCTCAAATATTATGGCACCTGATGAATCAAAGTTTGATTTACCTGGATTGCAAAAGGGAGATATTTCAGGAATTCAACAGATTTATGGAAAAAATTGAAAAGTTTTTTTCAAAGATTTTAAAAGGTTCATTAATTAGGTCAAGAGTCGTTTATATTTCTATTAAACTCCAGCAAATCTTTCCGGCATATCCTGTATATAGAAATATTCTAAAAGCCTTTTTAGGAAATTAAAAACTGCACTTAAATCATCTGGAAGCTAATGGCGGGTGAATGGCGGGTAAAGTAATGCCCTATGTTTTGATTTTTTTTCAGCCTGTTGTGAAATTGCTTGCAGTTAAAATCAATCACAACATTTTAAATTTATTGAACAATGAAAAAGTATAAAAGCAAACTTACCAACCAGATCATAATTACCCTAATTATATGTTTTCTATTGTATCCTTTTTCAAACTTTGCTTGCACCACCGTAAGTGCCATTGCCAGAAATGGTCATGTTTGGAATGCTAATAATGAAGACGGGCCGAAAGGAATTGCCAACTTTCTAAACGTATTTCCAAAATTAGACAACACTAAATATGGCTACTTCACGCTGTCTTATATGTCTCCTCGTAATGGCACAGGTGGAAGTATTCAGGGTGGAATGAATGAGGCCGGACTTACTTTTGACTTTGATGCGATTGACTGGGTAGAAGATTTTGATCCATCGAACAGAAAAGTTTTTCCATCTGGTAATGATGCTATATTACCACACATACTGGCCAACATGAGCACAGTAGAGGAAGTTATTGCTTTCTTTACAACCTACTGGTTTCAGAATGGCTTTAGAGGTGCACAAATGCATGTGGCAGATAGAAACGGTAGATTTGCAATTATAAGTGCATCTGGTATTCAATTGGTAGAAAAAGGTGAAAACTTAGTTTCTACTAATTTTGATATCTGTGGAAAGGAAGACGGTTCATCTTGCTGGAGATATCCAATTGCTAAAGCCAAATTAGCTGAATATGGAGCCAGTTTAGCTAC
This sequence comes from Marivirga lumbricoides, assembly GCF_014636295.1. GTDB lineage: Bacteria > Bacteroidota > Bacteroidia > Cytophagales > Cyclobacteriaceae > Marivirga > Marivirga lumbricoides. The sequence continues at coordinate 436,191 of NZ_BMEC01000002.1, forward strand.
TATGATGGATATCTGCCGTGCAACTTCCCAAAAAACAGGAGGAACAATGTACTCTAATATTCAGAACCTTAGCACCGGAGAAGTTTGGCTTTTCTCTCAACATAATCCTGGAATTACAGTACACACCAACATTCATGAAATGCTGAGAAAAGGTCAGAAGTCTTATACATTTAACGACCTAAAATCTCTTATAGAAGAAAGACCAATTACACAATGGACAGAACCTCATTCTGCCAAATTAGCTAAAGAGGAAATAAATCAATTCTCAGGTGTTTATCATAATTACTATATTGGTAAAATTATAGTTGAAGAAAAGGAAAATACAATTGTTCTTACTTTTGAAGATGGAATGTCCTTACCATTAATTCCTTCATCAACCAATATATTTTATTTACCAAAGGAAAGGGTAAAAGTAGAATTTGAACATGATGATGAAAGAGATAAAATGGCTATTAAACTCTATGAGGATAATTATTGGTCTTTTACCGCCTGGGATAATTCTTCGCAATCAAATAACTAAATATTATTGGCATGAGACAACCTAAATTAGGTAAAAAGATAGCTGAGCTTAGAAAAACAAAAAGACTTACACAAGAGGAGTTAGTGGAGAAGTGCAACATCAGCATAAGAACCATTCAAAGAATTGAGGCGGGAGAAGTTAGTCCCAGAGATTACACAGTGAAAACAATTCTGAATGCTTTGGATTATGATTGGGACCAAGTAAGCAAAGAGAAAGAAGAAAACGTGGAATCAAATTGGAGCCTCAATATTTTGAGGATATCTGCAAACAAACCTATCAACTATTATATTAAACAAATAAAAATAGCCTGGGTTAGTGGAATCCTCTTCTTCATCATAAGATTCCTTGAAGGAGCTGTAGAGTATTCCAGAATTGTTGATAGATCATTATTTGATCCTCTATCATATATTTTAGTTAAAATAGCTATTGTGCTGGCGGCTGTTTTCTTTTTCCGGGGATTTGTTGTTATTGGTTCATTAGTTGGCAATCAATTACTCAAAATGATTTCTGCAGTAAGCATCAGTCTTTATTTGATCATCATTGGGTTGGATGTTTTCTCTATTTTAACAGGCTTAATTCCCACTGATTTTATGGTTTTGTTATATTCTGTAAGCTTCGGACTCTGCGGATTAATTTTTGGATTCTCACTAATAAAGCTTAGGTCACAATTTGGAAGGCTGGCAAAGCTTGCTGGAATATTAGAAATACTAGCAGCATGCTTATCATTATCCATTATTTTAGCTTTCATCAGCCCTATAATTTTAATTCCTGCCGAAATACTAGAAGTAATTGTAATTTACAGAGTTATTGAGTTCTTTAATAATAATGAAAAAGCTGAGGAATATTTATAGCAATTATTTCACCTATCTACAACTTATTGTGTGGTGACTAAAATTAAAAAACAAAATACTATTTCGATAAAAATAAAGCCTCAGTAATTTATAATGAAACAGCTTTTGAGGCTCATTTAGTCAACATAATACTCTCTTTAATAGCAGTTTATTATATCCAATTATGTTACCTATTATTAATAGCATAGTAAATAACAGTATCGAATTAAAAATATTTAACTAATTCAGGCTTTACATATCATAAGTACTTCCAAATCTGTCATATTCCTCATTATCAATAGAGTTATCACTATTAGTATCCCAGGTATTATAAAATCCATCTTGAACTTCATTATCGTCAAATCGATTATCATTATTAGTATCCCAATCATTATACATTCCTGAATTACTCATACCTGTGGAATATTCATTATTATCTAAAACTCCGTCATTATTTGCATCCCATGCTTCAAAATTATCATCACCCCAATTGGAATTATTGTATTCATCTACAGTAAGTCTGCCATCATTATTTGAATCCCAGTCATGATACAGGCCTTCGTTAATTTCACTGTCATCATAATAACCATCATTGTTTTCATCCCAGTCACTTCCAAACTCATTATCAGAATACCAGGAGTTAAATTCACTTCTGTCAATATTGTTGTCTTCATTGACATCCCATGTTTCGTACTTTTTTGTTACATGCGCAGAAACAGATGAGACTGCAACTGCTAAAAATATTGCAGAAAAAAGAGTTCGCATTAAGCCTTTTGAGTTGATCGTTTTATTCGTTTCCATCATTAAAAAATTTTAGTTTATGAAAAAGTAGTTCTAAGTAAGTAACGCCACTACAAATTAGGAGGATACCTAAAAAGCACCATTTGTTTTCCACTCAAGCCATTCATCAGTAAGTGCTTACGAATATCAGCTGATATCAATTGGATAATATTTATCAAAACAAAAATTTGCTTTTAATTCCATGGAGCCTATATTTGTGAACTATTTAAAATTAGTCTAAATACAAAGACTCTTCACCTATACAATCATGAGCAAGGGCAAATATTCAGTTAGAAAATTCTTTAATGACATTCATTTATGGATGGGAGTAGCCAGTGGTATTATTTTATTCATTGTGTGTTTAAGTGGCACAATTTACACTTTCAGGCATGAAGTAGAGCATGCTTTGGAGCCTGAAAAGTATGAAGTAAAGAAGCCTGAAAACAGCTCACTCCTCTCTTCCAATCAGTTAATAGCGCTGGTTGAAAAAGAGACCTCAGGAAAAGTGACCTCTATCTCTATTCCCGCAGATGAAACTTCCTCTTATGAATTGTCGGTAAAATCCTCTCCTGAGGAAAGAAGAGGAACTGGTTACTATGTAAATCCTTATACCGGAGAGATACTGGGAACACAAGGAGGCGCAGTGTCAGATTTCTTTTTGGTAATAATGAGGCTACACCGATGGTTATTAATTGAGGGTGATGCCGGTAAAATCATAGTAGGTGTTTCTACTATCATTTTTGTATTTCTAATTATCTCAGGAATAGTTATCTGGATGCCAAAGAAATGGAAAAACTGGAAACAAGGGTTCAAAATAAAGTACAACGCCAACTGGAAGAGGGTAAATCATGATTTACATAATACCCTGGGCTTCTATTCAGCAATTTTACTTCTCATCATGGCTTTAACAGGCCTCTGCTGGTCGTTCGGGTGGTATCGGGATGGCTTAAGCAATGTGATTGGCGCCAAAGTTTTTGGAGGAAGAGGAGGTTCGGCAGAGCAGGTTCAGGTACCAGCAGACTCCACAAGGCTGCCATTGGCAGCATTACTTGCTACCGCTAACGATGAATTTGATTATGAAGGAAACTACAGAATTTCAATTCCATACAATGCGGAGGAAGCCATAACAATACAGAAGTCTGGTGTCGGCTTTTTTGCTTCTTCAGGCTCAGACAAAATTCAGCTGAACCCTTATAATGCAGAAATTATTAAGATAGAACGTTTCGCAGATAAGCCTTTCAATGAAAAAATAGCTTCTTCCATTAAACCACTTCACACGGGAGAAATATTTGGGCTATTTAGTAAGATACTCTACTTCATCAGCTGTTTAATTGCCACCAGCTTACCTGTAACCGGTATAATTATCTGGATTAATAAATTGAAGAAGAAAAGGGCAGCAAAGAAAAAGAAAAACAAGGTTTTAGTTCAAAAATAATTTTTAAGGTCTTTGTAAGAGCACACTTTAACATATATAAAGTGCTATAAGCAAGTGTATTGAACATTCACAGAGTGTCAAATGAAGTTCAATAAATTTCATTTAATTTTTATTTAAAATTAATCTAAATAGAATTAGGTTTTTCTAATGGAGGAATATATTTTTGCTTCCAGTTATAATTAGTCTAAATAAAGAAAGTGAAACGATATCTCTGCTCCATCTTACTTCTTTTTTTTCTTATGGCACCTTTCCTGCTTTTAGCCCAGGTAATTAGAAAAGGAGAATGTGCTATTTCAGGTATCATTCGTTCAGAAGCAGGAGAAGTTCTTCCGGGAATTACAGTTGTTTTGGAGGGTACCACAATAGGAAATGCCAGCAATTTTGAGGGGAATTACCAAGTTACGGGTATAGCTCCAGGCAGCTATAAACTTCTTATTTCAGGTATAGGTTTCACTGCTCAACATCACGCTATTTCTCTGCAGGAGGGTCAGCAACTAAAGTTAGACATACAAATGAAAGAAGATTTACAGCAGCTTAATGAGGTTGTTGTAGAAGGAAAATCAATAAAGGCTGAAATAGAGGAGACAGGTTTTGCTGTCAATGTAGTTGAAACAAAAAAGGCCTCTCTTCAATCCATACAAACCAATGATCTTCTTAACAGGGCAGTTGGTGTGAGAGTGCGACAAAATGGTGGTTTAGGCTCTTCCGTAAATTATAATCTCAATGGCATGTCAGGTAATTCTGTGCGTATTTTTATTGATGGAATTCCTATTTCTACTTATGGCCCATCATTTAGCTTAAACAGCATCCCTCCTTCTTTAATTGAGAGAATAGATATATATAAAGGCGTTATACCCGCACACCTCGCAGACGATGCCTTGGGGGGTGCTATTAACGTAATCCTGAAGAAGGAAATGACTAATAACCTCACTGCCTCCGTTTCATATGGCTCTTTCAATACACAACAGGCTTCAGTTAGCGGAATGTATCGTGACAATCATTCAGGCTTTACGGTAAGAGCGTCCGGCTTTCATAATTATTCAGATAATAACTATGAAGTATGGGGTAAATTTGTTCGAAACATCCTCGCCAATGGCCGATATGATTATGTTAGAGCAAAAAGATTTAATGATGCTTACAGGTCTTCAGGAGGACAAGTACAACTTGGTTTTACGAATGTTAAGTGGGCAGATCAATTCTTTATTGGCTATAACGGATCTGATGATTATAATGAAATCCAACATGGTCGCTATATGTCTATTCCATATAAAGGAAGGTTTTCAACATCACAGGCCCATGTACTTAATCTTAGCTATCAAAAAGATGATTTCCTTACTAAGGGACTTAACCTGTCCTTCAATGGTATGGTGAGTGATAGAAATGAAATTATAAATGACACGGTAAAATGGAATTACAATTGGTTTGGAGAAAAAAGTATAGGGTTAAATGGTGACCCCATATTAAGACCTGATGGCGCTCAGCAAGGAGCTCCCACCCTTAACCACATTGATAGAAATGTTAACACTTTCCGGTCAGGTTTAACTTATACTTTCAATACAAATCATAAAATTGTTTTTAGCCACATGTTCTATTCTATTGACAGAAATCAACAAGATATGAGAAAATCAGCAGTAGAGAGAGAATTTATTGGAACAAGGGACTTAACTAAAAACATATCTGCACTGGCCTATGAAGTAGAGGCTTTTAACTCCAATTTAAAAGCAAATATATTTGGAAAATTTTACCAACAAAAAATTGATAGAATAGACCCTATCTTAATAAAAGAAAACGGAGAAAGCAGAAAAACAGAAGACAGAGTTCAAAGTAATAGAAATACTTTTGGCTATGGTTTTGCATCTTCATACACTATTAAGCCCAGACTTTTATTACTCTTTTCTGCAGAAAAAGCGGTAAGAATGCCCTCAGAAGGTGAAATTTTTGGAAGCCCAGGTGATAATATAGTAGAAAATATTGGAATCAGGCCAGAGATAAGTAATAATCTTAACATTGGATTCAGAGCGGGGCCTTATGGTAATGGTCTCCATAGGTTTAATATATATGCCTCAGGATTTCTCAGAGACACAAAAGATAAGATAGTTCAAAGAATTAATCCCAGGCTAAACGATGCCGTACAGACAGATCCTTTCGAAAACCTGGGTAAAACAAAATCAATTGGTTTTGAAGCAGAATTAAAGTATGAGCTGGACAACAACCTTAATATTTTGCTAAGTGTTTCCAGATTCAACTCAGTATATAACCTTCGGTACGATGCCAATGGAAATGAATACAATAACTACAATCAGCAATTACCAAATGAGCCTTTCTTTACTGTAAATAGCAATGCACAATATACCCTTAATGATTTAATCCAAAAGAATTCCGCTATTAATTTCAATTATAGTTTTGGCTTTGTAGATAGATTCTACACTACCTGGTTAGAAATTGAAGATTTTAGAACACCTCGCCAGTTTATTCAGGACGTGGGAGTAAGTTATGTATTTCCTAATAAAAAATTTGTGGTAAGCGCTGACGCCAGAAACATATTTGACAAACAAGCTTATGACAATTTTGCTGTGCAAAAGCCTGGAAGAGCTTTTTACCTTAAAATCAATTACACAATCAATAATTTCTAAATATATCTTAAAAATGAAAAACAGATTTTTAAACTTTTTAATGTGCGGAGCTATATTTTTAGCTTTTACATCCTGTAATGAAGATGATGGAGCTACAGGACCTGACCCCACCAACGATGAACAATGGGTAACTGTGGCAGGAGCTGCTATGGGTGAAAACCCCGGGGATGGAAATGGAGGAACATTAATTTATGCAGTAAGCTATGAAGATGCTATTAACCCGGAAGTTTCAATAGATGTTTATGAGGATGGGGAGCCGGTAAAATCCAACAGAACTGCCAGAATACAGGTTTCAGAAGATGGAAATACACTTTTTAATATCGCTTATGCAGGTGAAAACGGTGGAGAATTTTCAAGATTTGCTGTTGGAGGTGGAGCTAGTTATGTTGAGGAAGATGTTACAGTAAGTATTGCTCAATATGCTGGTACAGCACCAAGATGGGGGAAATTATATGATGGTGACAAAACAGGTATTGCAGTAAATATTGCAGATATATCTGCAAACAATGCACCAGTTGACGAAAACTCTGATGAGAAAACCGGTCCTTTTGAATACTATAGAGGCACAGCAACAATACTGGCTTTAGATTTACAGAATGTTGAAATTTCAGGATACCAACAATACGAAATTCCACTATCTCAAGAGGAAGAGTTAGCCGGCCACACTATTTTCCGCCTAGATGCTCCGGTATTAAATCAGGTAGGAAACAAGCTGATCATTGGTACCTGGATGCGTAAGTATGATCCTGAATCAGGTGATAGAGAAAGCGAGTGGGATAGGTTAGGAACTAAATCAGTTGTGGTAGACTATCCTTCTTTAAAAAACGCTAAAGTAATTACATCTACAGTAGCCCATGGCGATTGCTCAGGATACAGAAGTAATGTAAATTTCCTTGCTGAAGATGGCAACATATATCAAGCTACTCAAAGGAATCCTAATGGAGAAGGATCTTATATCCTTAAAATAACTCCTGATAATGAATATGATAATTCCTATGTATTCAGCCTTGATGAGGCCTTAGGAGCAAACGATGTGTATGTGCAAACCTGGAGATACGTAAGAAATGGTAAAGGCTATGTAGTTTACAGAAAAGGGGAATCGGACCAAAGCTTTGTTGCTCTTGTAGACCTTAATGCAAGAACTGCAAAGGTTGTGGAAGAAATCCCTAATGATGCAGATTTAAGTTTACATCAGTACCAGGGCTTCCATGTAAGTGGCGATAACTTATTAATGGCTGTTACTCCTATTGGTAAAAACGGAAATATCTATGTGCTAAACAGCCAGACAGGCGAAGTAACCAAAGGTGCTCAATTGATTAACAAACCAGGTAATCACTACATTGGTGCTTTTTAAATAAATATCTATAGTTGAATCGTTAGTTTTCTTTAAATCCAGATTAAGCATGAACTGTTTAATCTGGATTTTTTATTTACCCCCAGACCAGCTCCACAAAAGCAGCCTTTGCAATTATAGGCTTATCGTGATTCACAGCTAAAGAAGCTACTGTTCCTTTAACGCTTTAATACATTAAAATCACCATTGCTATTTTAAAATAAAAGATATTTTTCTAATTTTGTAATGATCAATACAAAATTAAATGAGAGGAAGGCCATCCATATTTAAGGAAAAAGAAGTTTTACAAAAAGCACAGCAGGTTTTTTGGTCAAAGGGATTTACCGCCACTTCACTGGAAGATATCCTACAAGCTATGGGTATGGGGAGCGGAAGCTTTTATAATGCTTTTAAAGGTGGGAAGAAAGAAGTATTCAAAAAAGCATTAAACCAAAGAAGAGAAGCCTTTAAAGCATTCCAGGAAGCTGCAGCAGTAAGTGAAAACCCTGTAGAAATGATCAAGAACTTTTACAGAGACATTGCAAAAGCAGATTCTTCTACTCACATGAAAGGATGCATTATAGCAAATACTATTGTTGAAATGGCATCTCTGGATGAGGAATTGGAAAAAGAAGCCGTAGCCATTCTTAAAGAGGTAGAACAATTTTATACGGAAACCTTTGCGAAAGCCCAAAAAGAAGGCAAACTAAAAACCAGAACTGCTCCTGAAATTTTAGGAAGATACCTCATCACCTTATGGAATGGCATTAATGTAACAAGACGAATGTATCCTGACAATAAATTGCTGGCAGAGCAGATTGAGATGCAACTTGAAATAATCAACTAATTTTTTTATCAAATTTTGTAATGATCAACACAAAAATAATTTCATAACTAAAATAATATATAATGGATTTACAATTACAGGGAAAAACTGCATTTATTAGTGGCTCTACGCAGGGAATTGGTTTTGCTATTGCTAAGCAACTGCTAAAAGAAGGTGCTCATGTCATCATCAATGGAAGAATCAGCCAAAAAATAGATACTGCAATGTTCACCCTTCGAAAAGAATTTCCGTCAGCCACTATTTCAGGAATAGCAGCTGATTTCACTAAAGGGCAAGAGATTAAAGAATTAATAGAAAGGCTACCAGCAATAGATATTTTGGTAAATAATGTAGGCTTATTCGAACTTAAGGAATTCACTGAAATTACAGACTCCGATTGGCAAAACATATTTGAAGTCAACGTATTAAGCGGAATACGCCTGTCCCGAGCCTTATTACCAGGAATGCTAAATAATAATGAAGGCAGAATTATCTTTATTAGCAGCGAAGCAGGAATTAACATTCCTTCCAACATGATCCATTATGGAATGACAAAAACCGCTATGATCTCTGTTAGCCGAGGTCTTGCTGAAATGACTAAAAACACAAAAGTAACAGTCAATTCAATTATTGGAGGCCCCACTTATTCAGAGGGTGTAGCTATTGCTGTAGAACAGCTTGCAAGCTCACAAAATCAATCCATAGAAGAAGTAAAGAATGGTATTATGCAGCATTTAAATCCTACCTCCTTATTACAAAGATTTATCGATACTTCTGAAATAGCCAGCCTGGCAACTTACTTATGTAGTCCTATGGCAAGCGCTACCAATGGTGCTGCTTTAAGAGCAGATGGGGGTGTATTAAATAGCATTCTTTGAAAAGCTAATTCATTTACGTGTACTAAAGCTGTAAGCGCAAAGTTTACTTCGATTATAAATGGCCGGATAAATAAGTCCGGCCATTTCACTTTTATAGTTATTTTATAATAGTATTCTGATCTATCAATATTTTTTGGTCATTGGCAACTCTTATTCTGTAAACTCCTGAAGGAAGTTCCGTATGAACCTTAATATTTAAACTTCCGGAAATATCTTTTTGATACACTACATTTCCATTAGCGTCAAATATATTAACATTCAGTTGTTCATTAGATTCCTTTTCATCTATCTCAATATTGATGACTCCAGAAGATGGTGTAGGATAAATTACAGATTTACCAGACTTCGTCTCAATTGCACTTGTAGTATTATTACTACTTCCACTCATTTCAAAATGCCCCCAGCCTACGGTAGAGCTATAACGAATATAATATTTACCATCTATTTTAGCAGGCATGGAATTGGACCACTTATTGGTGAAATCAACACCGTTAATTTCAAGAAGGTCAACACTCCACGAGTTGACAAATGAAATGTTTCCGGAGGTTTCAAAACAGGCCTCATCAACTCCTTCCTTAGTAAAGGGAACAGATACGCTAGTGGGATTTTGGCAAGTTTCATTTCCGCCTCCCCCTGCTCCATTAACTTCTATTGAAATAGTTTCCTGCGAATTTGTTCCACAATTATTAGTGTATGTGACCGCATAATTACCTGCCTGGCTTTCCTGAACATTAGAAAATGAAACAACTCTTGTATTTGATGTAAAACCGGAAGGCCCTGTCCAGCTCCAGGTTCCTCCGGAAGCAGCAGTTGGTGCTAATTCCAGATTATCTCCAGCTGTAACACTTATCTGGCTGGAGGTAACAGCAGAGGCACCATTTATTCTATAAACAGGTGTAATAGCTGTAGGGTCACATGAATTTCCACCACCATTACTTCCATTCTCCCAATTCCTCGTAATCTCTCTAACAAGTAAACCAGATTCGGTAAGCATTCCATCTGACCAGCCACCGTTAACGCTTGCTCCCGGCTTCAATACAGAGGCACCTTCCACCTTATCATTAACTGACCAATTTGCATTGCTAAGATCATTTTCCTCCATAAAGCTTACCCATTCTTGTGTGGAACTCTGTGCTACAGCCCCATCTCCGGAAGCATTTACTGTACCCCATTCTGTCACCATTAAAGCTGCTCCATTATTCAAAGCTGTGGTAGCTTTATCTCTTAAGTATTGGGTATGTGTACCAGCATAAAAATGTAATGTATAGGCAATATTATTTCCATTGATGGGATTAGCTGATGCAACATCAACATCCTGCGACCAGGTAGGTGTGCCTACTATGATAAGGTTGTCAGGGTCTATGGCTCTGATGGCACTTATTACTGCTTCAGCATATGGTTTTATATCATTAGACCACGATGAACCTCCCAAAGGCTCATTATAAATTTCATAAATTACATGATCAGTATTTCCATATTGAGTGGCCATCTCCTGAAAGAAGCTTATTGCCTGAGCCTGGTAATCTTCCGCATGATGCGAATGCCAGTCAATAATTACATAAAGTCCGTTGGCAATAGCCGCATCTACTACAGTAGTCACTTTATTCTTATTGCTTGTTGGGTTTTGAATGTAACCTCCGGGCTCTTCAACGCCCATAGCTGCTCTGATTAAGCTTATTTCCCAATCCTGCTGTAGCCAATCAACCACGTCAGCATTGTAATACTTTTCTCCTCCCCACCCATCGTTACTCCAAAATAAACTGGTACCTGAGAAGCTTACTACTTCATTGTTCTCGTTCACAATCCGGTTACCATTTACAGATAATGCACCATTAGAAGAAACCGGTGTTTGTGATAACAGAGGAAATGAAAGCAAAGTGAAAATTAGAAAAGTCCACCAATTACGCATATTGAATGCACTGGGGAATAAATAATGACTGTTTTTAGGGTTTTGGTTTTTCATAATATTATTATTTATAGATTAAAAAAATAAGAGATTTAATGGGCAGATATGCCTCTTGCAAACCTCTTTATCAATGCATGTTACTTCTAATATACTTAAAATCGAGGGGAATTAATTATTATTCTCATTAGTTTTCCTCATTTCAAAAAATCTCTTGATTGTATCTAATAAAAAAAGATGATTTCACAATTTCTCTTTTCTTTGTGAGCTATGATAGCTTATTAAAAATAAGCAAAATAATTGGTGCGTTTATTAATATACCTTTTCTGCTATTTTAGTCTCAGTTCTTTTTGATTTAAATAGAGTTGCTGGTTGATTTTTACTCTTTTTTCTCTTCTTTTTATTCAGCCACACCAAAAAGCCGGTTACTGGTAAGCTGGCACAAATCAGGCTGATAAAGAAGGCCAACAGCTTACCAGGAAAACCCAAGACTGCGCCAATATGGATATCATAATTCATCATAGATAGCTGATCCGCAAAGTCTGCTTCTTTAAAATCATCTCCCTGCACTCTAAATCTTTCCAAGGTGTACTGATCATAATAATAGGTAGTATGATTATACCAGGAGCCATGGTTTTGGTAAGCAATAATTTCAATGGCATCATCTTCGTCTTCTATTATAGGTGTCATATAAAATCCCTGAGCATCGCTTTCATGTGCCAAAGTTTTGTACCAGGCACGATCCAGCACCGGAATGCTATCATTGGCCAATAAGCCGGCTTGTGAAGTGTCAGAATGAGGATGATGATGACCCGGCTTCTCCTCTCCTGCCGAAGTAACATAATAAAGAGAATCTTCAAACCATTCAAAACTCCACACTAAACCTGTAACGGCTATCACAAAAGCCAACACCAAAGAGTAAAAGCCTAAAACATTATGGAGATCGTAGTTTACACGCTTGAAGGTTCCATTCCATTTAATTTTAAAGCTCTTATTTATGTTTGACTTCTTTAGGTTTTTAGGCCACCACATGATTAAACCTGTTATTAAGAGCACAACAAAAACAAGGGTGCCTACTCCTACAATCGGCCTTCCTATATTATATGGGAGCCACAAAGCCCTGTGTCCATCAACAATAAATCGGAAGAAATCAAATTCATCGCCCCCTATTGACTGCTGTTTTTTAAGGAACTCTCCTGTATAAGGATTTAAAAATACTGCTGTAAAGCTTCGCTTCCCATCAGTAAAAGAGCTAAACCCCACTGCAGCTGCTCCTTCTTTATTACTGTAGGTCAAACCTGTAGGTTTTGAATCTGGCATGTAAGTTTGTGCCGTATCAAGTATTTGACTGGGAGGTACAAATGCTTTATCCTGCACTTCTACAAAACGCCATGGTTCTAAAGCATCTTTTATTTCCTGTTGAAAAACATAAATGCAGCCAGTTAAACTCACTATAAAAACAATTAAACCTGATCCTAGCCCTAACCAAAGGTGCAACCAATCATTCAATCGCCTTATACCGCTTTTCTTCTGCTGTTTCTTATTTTTCATAGGAAGCTATTTTAACAGTAAAAGTAAATATCAGCGCTTAAGGCCGATATTTACTTTTATTCAATTTCTAAAATCTAAAAAAACCTGCAACAAAATTAGCTTCTACCCTGGCTCCTTTTGTGGCAGTTAAACTCTGTAGGTCAATCCTATAAACAAAGATCCCTTCTTCCTCAGGAATACAGGTATAAACAAAATTGCCGTCATGTAAGGCAGCTAACCTCCGGCCTAGTCCAGCATGTTCAGGTACATCTGCTATGTAGTTAACTGTTTTAGCTTCCAAATCCACAATAGCTGACTTTAAAGGACCATCAGACCAACGCGCCTGCACATCTCTTTCTTCCTGATTAATTTCTGCAAAAGCTTTTCCATTGCCTAAATACTTTAGGTGGGCAGTATTTAATCCATCTGTTGCTGCTTCTATGTCAAAGAAATATTCCTTGTCGAATTCAGTTTCTCCTCTTTTTATTTTCAAAATACCAGCAGGCTTAGTGCTTTGACTATAGCCATTGGCTGGATTAGAGTGAGAAACTGCATAAATATTGCCATTCTCATCTTCTATTAAACCTGACTTTACACCAAAACCACCAATTGGCCCTACTCTTGAATCAGTAATGATTTTTTCAAATTCTAATTCCGGATAAGAAAATACAGCTACACTTGCTTCATTAGTATAATCCGTAGCGAAGTCATCCGGATCACTGATATAATAACTTAAAAATAAATGATCTCCGCTAATTCTCATTCCAGAATAAGAAGGCCCCGTTTTATCTGTGAGTAGGGAAACCGGGTGCTCCACAGTATCCATTACAATTATCGAATTAGAATTAAACTTTCTGAATGTTACAACCTCTGAATCATTTGAAATAGATACAGATACTAATGTGCCATCATCCGCTTTTACAATGTCAGATAAACTATTGGCAAATGAAACATCTCCTACCTGATTTAATTGGTCATCTGCTCCTTGAGTAATGGCTACCACATTAACATCATCCAATCCGCCAATGCTATAAATTGTGCGATCAAATTGTGTGAAATCATAATAACCAGGTTGCTCAATACCTGTTCCGACAGCCGATAAGGTACCTGTCATTACATCGGCAAAAGGTACTGTATAATAAGTGAAGCCTCCTTCACTGCCTTGAATAGCTAAAGACAAAGCATAGTCACCTGCTGGTGCGACTTCATCATCATTATTACATGCTGTTACAAAAGCAGTAGCACTTACTACTAATATGGCCATAGCCCAGCTTCTCATTTTATTTAATGTAATCATATTGTATTTGCTCTATCTATTTATTGTTTAAAAATGAATTATTTTCCGATGGAATATCTCAGCTTTAGATAAAAAGCCCGACCTGGTTTTTGTAAATAAAATTTATCATATAATCGCTCATCGGTTAAATTGCGACATTCAACAGCTATATTATATTTTCCATTTGTTAAGCTGTAGCTTAGTTCTACATTATGAGAGGATTGACCAGGAATTATAAGTTTACTATCCTTAGTACCAAATCTCGCCCAACTCAGGAAATATTCTTTATTAAAGTTGTAGAAGTAGTTTACTCGAAAGGAAGAATTGGCAAAAATCAAATTCTCCTTATGAAAACCAACTCTTCCATTTCCAAACAGATACGGCTTATTTGGGACACGAAATCCTTTATTAAAATTTGTCTGGTAACCTGCATAATCACTGTAAACTTGATCTGCCTGATCTGTAATGTTTTGGTAGGTAAGGCTGGCTCCGGCATTTATAAGGTTATTCCATTCGTAGTCTACACTCCCCTCTACGCCTAAAGTCCTTACATCAGCCAAGTTATTATACCTGGTTTCCGGATTAGCCACAGTAATGACCTGATAAATTAAATCTTTTGATTCCCTGTAAATAAAACTGCTCTCAATTGCTAAGCGATGTTGACCGTTTAACTTCACCATATAAGAGCCCCCGATATTTAAATTAGCACTTTGCTCAGGACCTAAGTCTGGGTTGGGAAGGATAAATTGACCATTTCCGAAAACTTCATTAGCCCATGGCAGCCTGTAGGTATGTTCATAGGACGCTTTTATTTGAATGGAAGGGATTATAACGTAAGATGTTGCTATTCCATATCCAAATTCTTCGCTCTTATTCTCATAAGCATCAATTCTTCTGGTATCTTCTCCAAAATCAAATTCTTTGGAAGTATTTAATTGAAGAAAATATCCTTTACCAAATAGGGTGGTGCTCCAATTTTTATCATGATCATACTTATAAGCCAACCCTAATACTGTCTTCTCTAAAGTATTATCCATCTGATTACTTATATTATCAGGATCTTCAGAGTCGTAAGTTTCTCTGCTAAAATATTGATAAGAATAATTTAAAGACAATGAATGCCGAGAGTTCAGTTGGTAGGATAAATTCATTTGACTGGTAAACTCTGTATCATCCATGTCTATATTGTTAGGTTTACCACTCTCGGCTATTTTACTATCTTGTGAAGGTATCTTCTCGCCTAACCAATTAAAAGTGAATGAGGTAAGCGTATCAATATTTTTGGTTTCAGTAATATTAAAGGAGCTATTGAAACTAATATCCAGACCTTCTGTTAAAAAATTCTCTTTACGGTACTTCAGTGTTGGAACAAAAGTCCTACTTGTGTTTGTCATATTACCAAACGGACGGGACATGGTAGCTCCGTTTTGCAATTCGTTTTCGTCAACAGATGCTATAATTCCCAACAATAACTGATCTGCATATTTTCTATTGACAAACCCTGTTTCCAGCCTTGCCATTCCTGATCTATAGGCATCATGAAATCTTTCTGCATTGACCATCTTATTCTCTGAGTTGTTACCTAATGCATCAGTTAGCGGCACATGCACTTTGTAGTTATTGTCCGAATAATTGTAGTTTATACTTCCTCTTACAGTAAACCCTGTTTTATCATTGGTTTGTGCTCCATTAAGGGATGCCCTATGAGTATTGAAAGAACCAAAGGAATAAGAAGCATCCAGGAAATCACTCTTCTGATGAGTGACAATATTGACCGCACCACCCAAAGCATCTGTTCCCAGCCATACCGGCACTACTCCTTTATATACCTCAATACGCTGAATAGAATTGATAGGGATTGTACTTAAACTTAAAGAAGATCCGAAGTTGTCCATAGGTATGCCATCCATAAAGAATTTTACCTGATCACCAGAAAAACCGTTGAGTGAAAAACTTAAATTTGACCCTAAACCACCCTCTTCCAATACCCGAACTCCAGATACTCTGTTAAGTACTTCTTTTACATCCGTTGTGCTATTATTGAATTCCTTTGCAGCGATAGCCGTCACAGCATAGGACTGTTCATTCACTTCAGTAGCCATTGACTTTCCTTTTACTTCCACAACATCCAGTACAAGCTTGCTCTCACTTAGCTTAATTTGAAGCACCTTTTTTTGAGACGCCTGAAGTGATATTGTTTGTTCCTGTGGTTCAAAACCCAGAAAACTAATTTGTAATGTATAAGTCCCTGATTCAATATTAAGCAATTCAAACTTTCCTTCTAAATCAGTTGTGGTACCTTGATTGGTTTCTTTCAATAATACCACTGCCCCTATCAACTGCTCTCCTGTATTAGACATAACGGTTCCGGATAATGCAGCATTATCTTGCGAAAACACACCCAGCGGAATGTAAAACATCACCAAGAAACCAACTATCCTTACAAGATGCCTGCTCAAAATTTTAACTGTATTTAGATTGAATTTAAATAGATTGCAAATGTAAGTGTAGATACATTATAATCAAATTTATTAAGATCAATTCTAAACAGATTTCGATGAATAAAAGCTTATGCTTAATTATGCTCCTTTAAGAGTTGCTTTAATTATTCAAAACAATAAATACTTGTTCCTGTTACTTTCTTACAATATATTTGTTGTTTTAACTCAAAAATCAGGATTATCGAATACGAAACGTCCTTCTATACTACTCTCTCCAATTTTAATTTAAGCCTGCCCTTTTCATTTTTACTGAGCAGGCACTTCATTCCCTTTTTTTTAATCAACCTTGCAGTCGGCTTATTATCTACTACTGACAATTTCTTTTACTTTCATAAAAACTTAATCGTATAATATCAAAAACTATAAATTATAGCTATGAGAAAATTTTTACTTTTATTTTTAATAGGGTCATCTTTATCACTTTCGGTACTTCATGCGCAGGAAGCAACAGATGAAAACGATGATTTTGAAGTAAAAGCTACTATTGAAAACCCAACTAAGACAATAAATGACGGTATTATTAATTTGGAGGTAATTGGCGGTACACCTCCTTATACTTACAAATGGACTGATCAGGCAACTCCCTTAAAATCGAACGAAGCTATTGGTTTAGTGGAAGGTATTCAATACGATGTGGTTATCACAGATAGCAGACAGCATTCAGTTTCTAAATCCTACAAAGTAAAGGCTTCATCAATAACTGAAAAATTCAATGGCGTTTTCAAACCTGTGGTTGATATTATGGGACAGGTATTATTCTGGGATCCTTTTGCCGCCATCAGTTTGTATGATCCGGTTATTTATGCCGAAGAAAAACTAATTCCTGCCCCTAGCTGGAATGCTACTACAAACCAATCTTATACTTTAAGCAAAAGATTGGTAGAAAACGGAGCACACGTAGAAAAAGGCCAAAACATAGCAATAATTACTATAGATGGTACAAAAGAAGAGAAGGTAAAAGCACTGGCAACAGGTATAGTAAATTTTAGAACAGAAGAGGGGGCTTACATTTTCAATCCTGAAAACAGTGAACATCTGATTGAGCAAGGTGCACAATATCTGGCAAGTATAAAATATGATGAGCCTGTACCATTAAAATATCCTAATGGTGATATTCAGAAAAAGGAAATCCCATTTATTGTAGTGTGGCTCATTTTTGGTGCGGCATTTTTCACTTTCCGAATGGGCTTCATTAATCTTCGTGGTTTCAAACATTCCCTTCAACTGGTGCGGGGAAAATATAGCGATCCGGATGCGCCAGGTCAGGTAACACATTTCCAGGCCCTGGCAACTGCCGTTTCCGCTACAGTTGGACTTGGGAATATTGCAGGGGTTGCAGTAGCTATTTCGCTGGGGGGTGCAGGCGCTACCTTCTGGATGATTTTAGCTGGCTTTCTGGGAATGTCATCAAAGTTTGTGGAGTGTACACTTGGTGTAAAATACCGATTTATCAATAAAGAAGGGAAAATTTTTGGTGGCCCTATGAATTACCTTCGCTACGGACTGGAAAAAAGGAATTTAAAGCAATTAGGACAGTTTCTGGCCGGCATATTTGCCGTTTTGTGTGTAGGTGCATCCTTTGGTGCAGGTAATATGTTTCAGTCCAACCAATCCTTTGAGATAATGGCTTCACAATTTTCTTTTCTGGAAGGTTATGGATTTTGGTTTGGTGTAGGAATGGCTGTTTTGGTGGGAGTTGTAATAATTGGAGGTATCCAGAGTATTGCAAAAGTAACAGGTAAAGTGGTGCCCATCATGGCTTTTGTATATGTAGTGGCGGCTTTAGTAGTTATTGGAATCAATATTGAAAATATCGGACCTGCATTTTCTGCCATATTTAATGGAGCATTCTCTCCTAACGCCCTTAAAGGAGGCTTTATTGGAGTACTCATCGTAGGTTTCCAGCGTGCCGCATTTTCTAACGAGGCTGGAGTAGGTTCTGCTGCCATTGCCCATAGTACTACAAAAACGCATCATCCTCCTTCAGAAGGTTTTGTGGCCTTACTGGAGCCTTTTATTGATACTGTTGTTGTTTGTACGCTCACTGCATTGGTACTTATTTTCACAGGAATGCACGAAGTACCCGGTGTGGGAGGAGTTAAACTTACTTCTGAAGCATTCGGCACTGTAATCTCCTGGTTTCCACTCGTATTGGCTATCGCTGTATTTCTATTTGCCTTCTCTACTATGATTTCCTGGTCTTATTACGGAATGAGAGGATGGACCTATCTTTTTGGTAAAAGCAAGAAATCTGAAATGTCCTATAAAGTAGTATTCCTGATTTTTGTGGTTGTGGGTGCATCTGTAAGCCTTGGTTCTGTTCTTGATTTCTCTGACATGATGATTTTAGCCATGTCACTTCCGAATATTGTGGGGCTTTATATTTTATCAGGCGAGGTACGTTCCGACTTAACCGACTACCTCAAAAAATTAAAAAACGGAGAGCTGGGAAAGGCTTCCAAAGAAAGTTAAGGAATCTGTTACCAGCTGGCGAATTACACTACTTGGTTTAATTATATTTCTTTAAAAAACGGAAAATAAGTACATTTTAAAGCCTGTTTAAATTATTTGACCTAAATTTGCCAGCTTTAGCAGAGTTTAAATCAATCAGAATTGAGTAAACCCTTAAAAATAAATAAAGCAGAAACCTTTAATTCTCTTAAATACCTGAGAAGAAATGTGCTATTGCTGCCACTTTTAATGTGTCCCCCTCTAATTATTGCCCATTTTATAAAGGGTTATGGATGGATGGAGGCAATTAAAATCGTGCCTCTCATTAATTTGTTAGGATTTATGGCATTGGGAGTTTTGCCTACTCTCATTATGCACTTATCACATTTCTTTGCCAATAGGAATTTTGAAGTGCTTATTGATCCGCACGCCAATCAGATTACTTTTAAAGAGAAAGAAGAGTTTCAGTATGCTTATGAAGACCTTACTGTAACCAGGCATTTACCACTTTACCACAAGAAGAAATTGGATGGAAATCATCGCATGCTTACCCCATGGTCCAACTATTCTTTCATAAGAGTACGCACCAATGACAATAAGGAGTTCAATATCAGTTCCACCTTATTAAACTATGAGGATTTCCCTATAGAGCCTTCCCAAACAAATTATAGCCTTTGGCCTATGATGAAGAAGGCCTACATTGATCATGAGGAAGGAGACAGTCTTGGTCAGTAACTTTTAAAACAGCAGTTACACCAAATGTCCTGCATCAATAAGCCTGCTACCCTTCTTCTGATCCAGTACAGCAAAATTAAATCCCTTTTGTAAGCAATAGGAGCCATATTCTCCTGCTTTATTGAGTGCTATAAAACCAATTTGCGTAGTGGAAAAATCCCTGCCCCTCAGCTTAAACTTTTGTAAAATCAATTTAACCGCAGCTTCACAAGCTTCCTGGGGAGATTTTCCATGGCGCATTTGTTCTACAACAAGATGAGAACCTACCACTCTTATTATTTCTTCCCCATGGCCTGTTGCAGTAGCTGCGCCTACTTCATTATCCACATACAACCCGGCTCCAATAATGGGTGAATCGCCCACTCTTCCGTGTAACTTATAAGCCATTCCGCTTGTGGTACAGGCACCTGATAAGTTACCATGAGCATCCAAAGCAATCATACCTATGGTATCGTGGTTTTCGATATTTACCACAGGCTCATATTGAGATGTTTTTAGCCACTCCTTCCATTCCTTTTCAGAAGCTTCTGTTAATAATTTCTCTTTCTGAAACCCCTGCTCTAAGGCAAACTGAAAAGCACCTTCACCTACCAACATCACATGCGGACTTTTCTCCATAACCGCCCTTGCAACTGAAACAGGATGTTTAATATGCTGTAGACAGGCTACTGATCCTATATTTGCTTTTTCATCCATTATACATGCATCCAAAGTAACTTTCCCATCACGATCAGGCCTACCACCATATCCTACACTTCTCTCATTAGGATCTCCTTCCACCAGCTTCACTCCTTTCTCCACAGCATCAAGCGCTGTTCCATTTGCTGACAATACTTTCCAAGCTTCATTATTGGCTTCAATTCCAAACCTCCAGGTGCTTAACACAATAGGTTTATTCACTTTTTTATTCAAAAAAGGAGCTTCTGCTAATCCTTTTAAGGGTTTCAAAGCCACTCCGGCAGCAAGTGCCAATCCGGATTTTAAGAAATTTCTTCTTGCTGATTTCATGTATATATATTTTTTTTTTATGGTTACATGGAATATAGTTGATAAATGCTTTTTTTTAAAATTTTTTAAGCCAACAGCTCTCTATCATTCTTCTTTTGAACGAAAAATTTCAAATTCAACCCTTCTGTTGAGGCGCCTGTCATCGTCTGTCTGCTCATCTTTCACAATAGGACGCGTATTTCCGTAACCTGTGGCTTCAACTCTTTTAGGTTCAATCGGGTGCAATTCTATAATGTATTCGCGAATAGCGTCAGCACGCTGCTGTGACAAGTTTTTATTCCTGTTTTCTGTACCCGAAAACGAAGTATGGCCTGAAATTTTTAATCTGAATTCAGGATAATCCAGCAGAAAGTCTACTATTTTATCAAGATCAGCATACATATCAGGCCTTAACTTGGCAGAGTTTTCAGCAAACTCAATAGATTTAAACCTGATTTTACTGGCCATGGGATCTACATTTTTATTAATTGTAGTATCTCCGGAAAGGAAGAACATTTCTTCAATTTTGAAGAGCTTATCTGCCTGCACCACCATTACGTAATTGGTATTATTAATCAAATCAAACTCGTAGCTTCCATCTTCCCGAGTAAATTTAGGTGCTATTTCAATACCATTCTCAAGGTCAATGATTGAAACTATTCCTCTGAAAGGAACGCCTGAAACAGTATCCTGCACGGTACCGGAAACACGGGTAGTGGCTCCCGGTTGCGCTTCCATAGGCAATGGAAATGAAAATAAATCAAGGTTGGAGCTTCTCATAGAAGAGCTACCTGCATAAAACAAATCTTTGGATTCTGAATCAATAGTGAAGTAGTACTCATCTCCTTCATTATTGATTAAAGGACCAATATTCTTAGGCTCTTTCCATAAAAAGCCTTCTGCCATAGTTTTATAGATGTCGAAGCCCCCAAAGTTAAGTAAATGACCATTGGAGCTAAAGTATAAAATTTTATACCTGGGGTGGATAAAGGGACTCACCTCATTACCTCTGGTATTTACCACCGGCCCCAGGTTGGTAGCTACCCCCCAATTGCCCGCTGCATTACGTACTGAAAAGTAAATATCGGAAAGTCCAAAACCACCAATTCTGTCAGAAGCAAAAAACAAAGTATCCCCCGTAATGCTTAAGCTCGGGTGGGAATCCCAGGCTTTGGAGTTAAGGTTAGCTCCTAAATTCACGGGCTTACTCCAGGTGCTGTCCTCCTGCATTCGTGTTTCATAAATATCGCAATTACCATAGCCATCAGGTGCCTCGCAGCGGGTAAAAATAATAAGATCTCCCTTAGCACTTAAGGTTGCCGAACCTTCATTATAGCTACTGTTAATATCCTTCAGGGGAACCGCTTTCTCCCATTTCCCTCCACGTTGGTGGCTAATATATAAGTCTTCATTGTTTTTATCGGAGAAAAACAAATTACCCGTAATGCTTCGCTGGGAGGTAAAAAGCAGCGTCTGGTTATCTAATGTTAAAGCAGGTCCATAATCAGCCATATTTGAGTTTACTGCAGTTCCCATACTGAGCAAAACTCCACGGGGAGGAATCAGAGTATCTATGGATTTCCTGAAGTCAACC
Organism: Marivirga lumbricoides; assembly: GCF_014636295.1. Lineage (GTDB taxonomy): Bacteria > Bacteroidota > Bacteroidia > Cytophagales > Cyclobacteriaceae > Marivirga > Marivirga lumbricoides. The sequence goes on from NZ_BMEC01000002.1 coordinate 458,403, forward strand.
AACTCATAATAATAATCTATGGGCACATAGTCTTCTGTCTGCTCCAACTTCACAGAATCAAGAAAAATCTCCATCTGCTTCAGGTTAATCTTGGCCTGGTGATGTTTCAATGCCAAACGGTACAGCGATTTTGACTTTTCTAAATCGCCATACAGCTCCTCCAACTTGGCTAATTGCCAGATAAGTTCGGTGTTTTTATAGAAGTTTTCAATTCCAAATTGCTGAACATATTCAGTAAGTAACCCTCTTAATCTTTCCCACTTTTTCTCCCCTCTCACCCTGTTAATTTTCCCCATGGCATCAGCATCCTGAAAGAAATTAATTTTATTCACATTAGGGAAATAAAAAGGGAAAAGTGCTTCAGCTTCTTTCTTACTTAAATCAACCTGAGGATTTACCTGAGCGTAAATAGTACTGGTTGAAAGAGTGATTAAGAGCGCAATAACGGTATGTGAAAAATACTTCAAGACAATTTGGTAGTTTTACGGTAATTATGTCAGTATATTAATTAAATATTAACTAAAAATGCAGGAAATATTTTGATTATAGACTACAAAATTAGATAATTATTGTTTGGCATAACAATTGAATTATCCCTGCACCAATATTTTGCGAAAAATACAGATATAAATAAACGCCATTTTGGCGCAAAGAATATAAAAAAAATTTATGGATTCTATATTTAAAGATGCTCAATTTCTTTCTGAAGTAAATGATGATGAAACTGGTGAGTTGATCCAGCTTATCTCTACTGATGAAGAAAACAGCATGAAGGAAGACGATTTACCTGACACCTTACCTATTTTACCCATCAGAAATACCGTTTTATTTCCGGGAGTTGTTATTCCAATTACAGTAGGAAGGCAAAAATCCATCCGACTGGTAAAAAAAGCTTACAAGGGAGATAGAATTATTGGAGTAGTAGCGCAATCCAACAATAAAGTGGAAGATCCGGGCAAGGATGATATCTACAAAATTGGTACTGTAGCGCGTATTCTGAAAATGATTGTTTTGCCTGATGGAAACACTACTATTATTATTCAGGGAAAGCAAAAGTTTGAGGTAAAAGAGGTTACGCAGGAAGATCCTTTTTTGATTGCTACTTATGTTGAATTGAACGAGCAGGAACTTAACGCTTCTTTAAAATCCAATAAAGCAGTTATCCAATCTTTAAAAGATGCTGCCAGTAAAATTTTAAAGTTAAATCCTGAAATACCTCAGGAGGCACAGGTAGCTCTGGACAATATTGAAAACCCGAACTTCCTTACTCATTTTCTTTCTTCCAATATTAATGCGGAAGTAAAAGATAAGCAGAACCTTTTGGAAAAAACTGATGCCAAAGAGCGGGCTACCCTCTTGCTTCAGTTTATGTTAAAGGATATCCAGATGCTGGAACTAAAGCAGGAAATCCATAAAAAAGTACATACTGATATAGACCAGCAACAGCGCGATTACTTCTTAAGGCAACAAATAAGAGTATTGCAGGATGAGTTGGGACAAGACAGCCCTGACCAGGAAATAGACAACCTTCGTATGCGAGGGGAGAAAAAAAAGTGGACTGAAAGTGTTAAAAAGCATTTTGAAAAAGAACTGGATAAATTAAGCCGTATCAATCCTCAGGCGGCTGAATATCCTGTATCAATGAATTATGCTGAGTTTATGGTAGATCTTCCCTGGGGTGAATATACGGAGGACAATTTTGACCTTAAACATGCCAGAAAAATTCTGGACAAAGACCATTTTGGTCTGGACAAAGTAAAAGAGCGGATCATCGAATACTTAGCTGTTTTAAAGCTGAAAAATGATATGAAAGCCCCTATTCTTTGCCTTTATGGCCCTCCGGGAGTGGGTAAAACTTCTTTGGGCAGATCTGTAGCTGAATCATTAGGCAGAAAATATGTGCGAATGTCATTAGGCGGTGTACATGATGAAGCTGAAATTCGTGGGCACAGAAAAACTTATGTAGGCGCTATGCCTGGAAAGGTGATTCAGAACATGAAAAAATCAGGGACCGGAAATCCTGTATTTATTTTAGATGAAATTGATAAGGTAAGTTCTGATTTCAGAGGAGATCCATCTTCCGCATTACTGGAGGTTCTTGATCCTGAGCAAAATGAAACTTTCCAGGACAATTACCTGGAAACAGAATATGACCTTTCTAAAGTGTTATTTATCGCTACGGCTAATACTTTAGATACGATTCATCCGGCTTTGAGGGACAGAATGGAAATTATTGAAGTAACGGGTTATACTTTAGAAGAAAAAGTAGAGATCGCTAAAAAGCACTTAATCCCTAAGCAGAAAAAAGACCACGGTTTAAAAGCCAAGGATGTAACTTTCAGTAAAAAAGCAATTGCTAAGGTTATAGAAGATTATACTCGTGAGTCCGGAGTACGTGGGTTAGAAAGAAGAATTGGGAAGATTGTAAGAAATGTAGCCAAATCCATTGCTATGGAAGAGGAATACAACAACAAAATTGAAGAAGAAGATGTAGTGAGGATTTTAGGTGCCGAAGTTTTTGAAAAAGAGATTTATTCAGATAATAAAACTGCCGGAGTGGTAACAGGACTTGCCTGGACACAAGTAGGTGGTGAAATCCTGTTTATTGAATCAAGTTTAAGTCGCGGTAAAGGTAAATTGACCTTATCCGGTCAGTTAGGAGATGTCATGAAAGAATCTGCTATTACTGCCCTCTCCTACTTAAAGTCTCATGCTGAAGAACTGGGAATCCATTATAAAACTTTTGACAATTACGATTTGCATGTTCATGTGCCTGCGGGTGCAGTGCCTAAAGATGGACCATCAGCAGGTATTGCTATGATCACATCATTGGCTTCTATTTACACTCAGCGTAAGGTCAAGGACAAACTGGCCATGACAGGAGAAATAACACTCCGCGGGAAAGTTTTACCAATTGGCGGGTTGAAAGAAAAGATTTTGGCTGCCAGAAGAGCAGGGATAAAAGAGGTGATTCTTTGTAACAGAAACAAAAAAGACATAGAGGAAATTGATGCACGATATGTGAAGGATTTAACCATACATTTCGTAGACACCGTAAGTGAAGTGCTGGAAATTGCTTTGCTAAAAGAGAAGATCAAAAATCCGATCAGGTTTGTGACTGCCACAGAACAGCAAAGCTCCGAAGCCACTGTATGAAACACCTGAAATTCATAGCTATTTTCTTCATGATGAGCATTTACACTGTAGATGCCTTGAGCCAGATTGGCGGGAAAAGAGCTTTTGAATTTCTGGAAGTACCTAATCATGCAAGAGTTGCAGGGTTGGGTACTGTAAATGTCAGCTCCAAGGCGGGAGATGTAAACATGGTGTGGCAAAATCCTGCTTTGCTAACAAGAGAAATGGACGGTAAAATAAGCTTTACACTTTCTCCTTACCTGGCGGGCATCTACAATTCTAACATCACCTACGCTAAGGATTTTGAGAAGCTGGGAATGCTAAGCTTAGGAGTCTTCTACGCTAATTATGGTAATTTTGAAGGCTTTGATAATACCGGTGCCCCTACTGAAGATTTTACAGCCAACGATTTTGTAGTGCAGGTTTCTCATAGCAGATCGCAAGGAGTATTTCAGTATGGAGCTACATTAAAATTTGCCGGCACTCAAGTGAGCGGTTTTAATCAATCTGCTTTAATGGCAGATTTAGGAATGGCTTTCCTTCATCCTGAGCAGGATTTGAGTGTAGGGATGGTGATAAAAAACCTGGGCTTTTACACCCGCAAGCTGGAAGCAGAAGATAGAAACCTGCCTTTTGATGTACAGTTAGGGGCTACTTATAAGCCTGAATTTATGCCTTTCAGATTTTCTGTAACTGCCAACAGGCTCTATCAGTACAATTTGAGCTATTATGATTTTACTCAGGTAGATGAAAACGGCAATAATATTTTTACAAATATAAATAATGAAGAGCCGGGGACTTTCGATAAGCTATTTCAACATGTAACAATTGGAACCGAAATAATTTTAGGGAGAAATATTAACCTCAGGGCAGGATACAACCATTTAATCAGGCAATCATTAAAGGGGGAACAAAGTGCCGGAGCCGGAGGTTTTACTTTTGGATTGCTATTTGAAACAAAGAAAATAAACTTAGCCTATTCAAATGCGATATACCAAATAGGGGGAACAGCGCATTTTATTACTTTAGGCACTAATTTTAACGAGATTTTAAAATAACACAGAATGGATAACAAGAGCTTTCTTACACCAAAAGAAATAGTAGCAGAACTTGATAAATACATTATTGGCCAGAACGATGCCAAAAGAAACGTAGCGATTGCGTTACGAAACAGATGGAGAAGAATGAATACGCCTGCAGAAATTCAGGATGAAATTGTGCCTAATAATATATTAATGATAGGTGCGACAGGCGTAGGTAAAACAGAAATTGCCAGAAGATTGGCCAAAATTGCTGACGCCCCTTTCACAAAAGTGGAAGCTTCAAAATTTACAGAAGTGGGTTATGTGGGCAGAGATGTGGAAAGCATGGTACGTGACCTGGTAGAGCAATCAGTTAACCTGGTAAAGGCCGCTAAAAAAGAAGAGGTGAAAGAAAAAGCATCTCAGGCTGTTGAGGATATTATTTTGGATTCACTGATTCCACCGATGCGAAGTACCTCCCAAAAACCCATTAATACAACTGCGGAAAATTCTACTTCAGTACCTCAGGATGACTATGAGCTTAATCAAAAAACCCGTGAGCGCTTCAGAGAAAAATTACGCAATGGCGAGATGGAAGATCGGAAGATCGATATCAACGTAAAAGCACCAGCAGGCAACGGAATGGGTGTAGTTGGCGGTGGAATGATGGATGAAACTTCTATGATCAATATTCAGGACATGTTAAACAACATGATGCCTAAGAAAAACAAGCGGAGAAAAGTGACTATTGCTGAAGCCCGTAAATTATTGATTGAAGAGGAAGTATCGAAGTTAATCGATATGGATGAAGTAAAAGAAGAAGCTATTGCCAAAGCCCAAAATACTGGAATGATCTTTATTGATGAGATCGATAAAATTGCAAAAGGCAGTGGAAATTCCAGCGGTGGCGATGTTAGCCGTGAAGGTGTTCAAAGAGACTTACTTCCTATTGTAGAAGGTAGTGCAGTAAACACCAAGTACGGAATTATTCATACAGACCATGTGCTCTTTATTGCAGCCGGTGCTTTTCATGTGAGTAAGCCATCAGACCTGATTCCTGAGTTACAAGGTAGGTTTCCTATCAGAGTGGAATTGGACAGTTTAACTAAAGACGACTTCCTAAGAATCTTGAAAGAGCCTAAAAATGCACTAACAAGGCAGTATGTAGCGCTTTTAAAAGCGGAAGAAGTAGAGCTTGAATTCAATGAAGATTCTTTAGAAGAGCTGGCAGGCATGGCTTTCCAGATTAATGCTGAAGTTGAAAACATTGGTGCCAGAAGGTTGCACACGGTAATGAGTAAACTGCTTAATGAGCTGCTTTTTGATGTACCGGACAAAATTGGGCCGAATGCTAAAATTGTTGTAACCAAAGAAATGGTGACAGAGAAACTAGCCGGTTTGATTAAAAATAAAGATTTAAGCCATTACATTTTGTAATATAGAAAATTAGATAAAGCATGAATAAGCAGTGAAAGAAATTTTGCTGCTTTTTTTTTGAATAAACAGGGAAAAATATTGTCTGAAAAATACTTAAAAGATAAGCTTAATTTATTCCATTGTTCATTGTACGTAACTTAGGGGCTGCATAAAGCGTCATCATACTATCTTAAAACATCAAATAACAATAAATGAGAAAACTATTTTTCATCACCGGAAGTAGCAAAGGAATAGGAAAAGGGTTGGCTGAATATGCACTGCAAGATGAGAATAACCATGTAATTGGAATAAGTCGCACGCATAGTATTGACCATCCTAATTATACAGGCATAAGCATCGATTTATCAGACGTAAAGAAACTTGAAAAAGAAGCAGAAGAGTTACTAACTACAGATAAGGATTTCGATAGCATGGTGTTAATAAATAATGCCGGTACATTGGGAGATGTGAAACACCTCGGCAAAATAGATGCTGCGTCTATCACACATCTTTTTAACCTGAATGTAACAGCTCCCATTTTACTCATGAATGCCTTCATGAAAATTTACAGAGATTTTGAAGGTGATAAAACCATCATCAATATCAGCTCAGGAGCAGGCAAAAATGCTGTAGATGGCTGGTCAGGCTATTGTGCCTCTAAAGCCGCATTGGACATGGCCACTGAAGTAGCTGCCAAAGAAAATAAGCTGGACAATGGACGTTTCAGAATTCATGCTATAGCACCGGGCGTGGTAGATACCGAAATGCAAACGCAGATAAGATCTACTAACGAGCAGGATTTTAGCGGTGTAAACAGATTTAAAAGCCTCAAAGAAGACCAGCAATTGAGCTCTGAGAAAGAAGTGGCAGAAAAATATTTCCAAATCCTTAATCATCCGGAAAAATACCAGGAAGTAATTTTAGATGTGAGAAATATTTAACCTTATTATCGTTATACCGCAAAATTAAAACTTAACTCAAGTCTTAATTTTGCGGCATGACGAAATTTTTGTTACTCAAAGCCAAGCTATGAAACTACATATCAAAAATATGGTCTGCGACCGCTGTATTATGGTGGTACAGTCTGAATTAGATAAATTAGACTTAAAACCACTTTCAGTTCAATTGGGTGCAGTAGAATTTCCTGAAACTCTGGATGAGGCTACATTAAAAACTATCGCTACTACCTTACAACCTATTGGATTCGAGCTAATTGACAATAAGAAGAGTTTGCTTATTGAAAAGACCAAAGCGCTAATTATTAAGCTCATCCATCAGGAAAATAACCAGCTGAAATCTAATCTGTCGGATTATATCAGTGAAAAATTACAGGTAGATTATAATACCATCAGGCATTTATTCTCCGAAGTTGAAAGCACTACTATTGAAAAATTTTACATCTCCCAAAAAATTGAAAAAGTAAAGGAATTACTGGTATATGATGAACTGAATTTAAACGAAATAGCCTACCAGCTTAATTTTTCAAGCGTGGCTCATTTGAGTGCACAATTCAAAAAAGTTACAGGTTTTACTCCCTCCCACTTCAAGAAAATCAAAGAAAACAAGCGTACTTCTATTGATAAAGTATGAGCAAAACAGCTCCACCTGCTGATCAAACCCTCAGCAAAAAATCTTTTAAAGGATTAGCTCCAACTTATCCCGCTTTTGCTCCGATAAACCATGCTCATCTTTTGGAAAGAGAGGGAACGGATTTATCGAAGACAAATCAGAATCCTGCCAGCCCTTTGGCCGGGTTCTAAAGTTAACCTAGGAATTGCTATCCGATCCAGTGATAGATAACGGAAAAAGATTAGAGCAACTTTTCCAAATCATATAAATCTTCCTCCACAAAATATAAGCTCATTAACAGCTGAAATATGTTACTTTGTATCACTAAAAGCCCAATAAAAGCTGCATTGAGTAGTGGTTAATACTAAGGAATAATTATGCAACACACATATAAAATTTCAGGCATGAGCTGCAATGGTTGTCGCAGCCACGTGGAGGAATCTCTAAAAAAAGCTCCTCATGTAACTGCCGTTTCAGTCGACTTACAAAAAGCTGAAGCCACCATTGAAATGGATAGTCATGTGTCAATTGAACACCTTCAGAAAACACTTGAAGGGAGTACCTACAGCATTTCTTTACCATCGGACCAAAATCATCAACATACAAATGAGCCTGAAAAGAAGGATCAAAAATCATCGAAAGAAGAAGGTTCAGGCATCTATTACTGCCCTATGCATTGCGAAGGGGATAAAACTTATGATAAGCCGGGAGATTGCCCTGTTTGTGGAATGGACTTGGTTGAACAACCTGCACCCAAGAAGAAAGCTCAGTATACCTGCCCTATGCACCCTGAAATAGTGCAGGATAAACCCGGTTCCTGCCCAAAATGTGGTATGGATTTGGTTCCGATAGAGACGGAAAATGCAGAAGAGGAAGATAAGACTTATAAAAAGCTACTAAAGAAGCTTTGGTGGGCTGTTGGTTTTACGCTTCCCGTTTTCCTTATCGCCATGTCCGAAATGCTGACTCATAACCCATTGTATGATTTGATGGGCCTTAAGTACTGGAACTTCGTGCAGATGGCTCTATCTATCCCGGTAGTATTTTACGCTACCTGGATTTTCTTTGAGCGTGCATGGCGATCTATCATTACCTGGAATTTAAATATGTTTACTTTGATAGGTATAGGAGCAGGAGTTGCATGGCTATTCAGTGTGGTGGCACTTTTCTTTCCCGGAATCTTCCCGGATCAATTTAAAACAGAAAGCGGTACTGTCTATGTTTATTTTGAAGCTGCTACAGTAATACTAACTTTAGTGCTCCTCGGCCAGGTATTGGAAGCAAGGGCACATGGAAAAACCAATTCTGCCATTAAAGAGCTTCTGAAATTAGCACCTAACAAGGCTACTAAAATTATTGATGGAAAAGAATTAGTGGTTGCTATTGATGATATTGAAACCGATGACTTGTTAAGGGTAAAACCAGGTGAAAAAATTCCTGTAGATGGCAAAATTGAAGATGGTAACCCCTCCATTGATGAATCAATGATTACAGGAGAACCTATTCCTGTAGATAAATCCGAAGGCGACAAAGTAAGCTCTGGTACCATTAATGGAAATAAAACTTTCACAATGGTGGCGGAGAAAGTGGGAGCTGATACACTGCTTTCACAAATTATTGAAATGGTCAACAGTGCCAGCAGGTCCCGTGCGCCTATTCAGAAACTAGCAGATAAAATTTCAGGCTATTTTGTACCTATAGTTGTTATAATTTCCATAATAACCTTTATCGCGTGGTCTATCTTTGGGCCAGAACCTGCCTACGTATATGCCTTAGTAAATGCCATTGCAGTGTTAATAATTGCCTGCCCTTGTGCATTAGGATTGGCTACACCTATGTCCGTGATGGTAGGTGTGGGGAAAGGCGCGCAATCCGGGGTGCTCATCAAAAATGCAAGTGCCTTAGAAGAAATGAACAAGATGGACATTGTGATCATTGACAAAACAGGCACTGTTACAGAGGGAAAACCTTCCGTAGAAAAGGTAATCAGCACCACCTCTCAATACAATGAAGAAGAGCTGATTCAAAAAATTGTTTCGATTAATAATAGTAGCGAACACCCTTTAGCACAGGCCACTATTCGCTATGGAAAGGAAAAAAATATTGAGCCTACAAAAGTGATGAACTTTGAGTCTATTACCGGAAAAGGAGTTATTGCTAAATCGGAAGAGAAAAAGTTGGCTTTAGGAAATGAAAAACTGATGGAGCAGATAGGGGCTCAACTTGACCAGGACATTCTGAATAAGATAAAAACTGAGCAGCAAAAGGGCAAGACGGTCTCCATTTTAGCAGAAAACGGAATTGCTATAGGTTTTGTAGTGATTTATGATAAAATTAAAAAATCAAGCAAGGAAGCTATACGGAAGCTGCAAGCTGAAGGGCTGAAAGTGATTATGCTAACCGGGGATAACCCGGAAACTGCCCAAGCAGTGAGCGAAACACTAAACTTAGATGGGTTTAAAGCTCAAATGCTACCTCAGGATAAACTGGAAGAGGTAAAAAGACTTCAAAATGAGGGCAAAAAAGTGGCAATGGCAGGAGATGGCATTAATGATGCTCCCGCTTTGGCACAAGCTAATATCGGTATGGCAATGGGAACAGGAACTGACGTTGCCATTGAAAGTGCTTCTATCACTCTTGTGCAGGGTGATTTAGAAGGTATAGCAAAAGCTAAGTTATTGAGCCACAAAGTGATGCGAAATATAAAAGAAAACCTCTTTTTTGCATTAGGCTACAATGCGCTGGGCATCCCAATCGCGGCAGGTATACTATATCCTGTTTTTGGTTTATTGCTTTCCCCGATGATAGCAGCTTTAGCCATGAGTTTTAGCTCTGTTTCAGTAATTGCAAATTCATTGAGGTTACGCAGCGCCAGGTTATAATAGTCTCTTTTCAGATTTACTTACAATAGAAGTTATATTTCAGATAGCAAATTTTAATTCCGAAATAGATTAACTTATTTTAGAAGTAATTGACACATTGCTTATCTTCTTGTGGATAATATTTTCTTACCATGTCATCAGTTTGCTCCAGTATTATAAATACAGCTTCTCTACACCTTTGCTTAATGACTCCATCAATCTCTACTTTTTTATTTGACAAGCAAGCAAACTAACCAATAAGAAAAACAGATGAATATCCTTATCATAAGCTTTTTAATTCATTCTCTAAATTAACCCTTGCCTGCTTTTCAAATGTCACGACAAATTCAGCAGTTTTAAATATCTGATTCATTTTTAGAAAATGCTTTAGCACCTTCTTTCTTCCTCTTTTGTATAGAAAATCCGGATAGATGCTATATTCCTTCCTGATGTTCCTGATATATTCCTGGTATTTTTCGGGAGTATCTCCTAAAATGCACAAGTCAAAATCCAGCAGGAAATTAGTGTCACTTTCATCACTTTTCTGATGGCTCCTGGTCGCAATAATTTGCTGTGAAGATTTTTCTATCTGATGATTCGGAAAACCTAGCTCTGCCAGGCGAAGACGAGCTAAATCAGCACTCTTCTCTTCATTATCTTGCCTTGTAGCATCGTAGACTATATCATGGTAAAAAATAGAAAATAGCAGCGTGTCTCTATCATTAATCTTCTCCTGATAGGTGCTAAGCTTATCACACATGTAAGACAAGTGATTGAGGTTATGATAATATCGCTTTTTTTGGGAATAACTGGTGGCTATTTCATTCCATAAATGATTAATACGCGCTTTGTCTGCTGTGTATGAAGATGCCAGTTGACCCCATATATTTTGTAAATTTTCCATTTAAATTGAGCCTATTAGGCAATTACGCGAGAATCAATGATATGCATCTGAAAGTCGGCCACAAATGATTACCCATTGTGTAATCGAATTTTAGATTCCATAAAATCTTCTCAGTTATCTCTTTAAAGTATGATTGCCAGTTTTCAGAATAACTATCTTCTCAATAATTTATAATTTCCCTTGTTTGTGGCATTTACCTTTGCATACAATTTGAAGTTATTTTCCATATAGTCAAAGCGATTACCCCACTTTTCCATATCACATATCAACTGCTGACGCAGGTAATTGGCAGTTATAAATATTCCTCCGCTCTGTTGCTGACAATTTTTTAGCTGCTTAAGGCAAACTTTTCCCAAAGCAATCATGATCATTAATTGATAAAGGGATTTATAAATGGCTTTCTTAGGGTAACTGAGGAAACATAAATTTTGAATCATGACTGCCACCTGATTTTCATATTCTTTTTGCATTAATTCGATATCATGTGCATTGGTGAAGCATGTCTGCTGTCCATTCTGCAAATCCTTATATACGTCAAACATATCGTTTGTCAGCTGGATAATTGCGCCATACCTTTGAACTACTTCCCTCTCTCCTTCTTTTAGAGGGTGTTGTAACATTAAACGAAACAACAATGTCCAGGCACTTCCTTTTGCACGAGTAATCTGCATTAAAGAAGCATGACTAAGCCTCACCTTACCCAATTGTTGCAGGCTTTCGTCCTGAGAAATAAGTGCCTCTTTAAAAATATCCGGAAACACTTCGTGTTGGCATTCCTTCATAATTGTATGATACAGATTGTTTGCTACTTGCAAATTTTTGGAATCATCGACAGAGCTCTTCTTTTGAAGCTTTGAAAGAATTTGGTAGGAAGATAGGTTCTGATTATCTGTAAGGTCATCCAAAAGAGGCGTTAAAAGGCTTAAGCAGAATGTCAGTTTTATTTCCTGAGGGCTCATTCTTTCTCCTCTTAAAGTGGCAAAACAGTCGTTTACATAAAGGCCAACATATTTATAAAGCTTTATTCTTTTGAGTTGTGACTTCGTAAAAGACAGGGAATCAATATCGAACTGCCCTTCCAATTCCCTCAACGTTTTGCTAGTGTGTTTCCGATAATAAAAATGGTTTTGATAAAGGTATTTAGCATGAATGGTTAAAAACCGGAAAAACTGCTTCATTAGGAGTTTAGATAATTGAAGAACTGAACACTTTCAGAAAGTTAAATTTTATCTTTTTTCCAGTATTTAACTAACTAATAGCCTAAAAAATGATAGTTCTCTCAGCTATAGACTGAAGATCATTTCAAATAAGATATATCTAAAATTATAATAAGTTTGCTAATAAATCTGCTCAAGTCTGATCCAGCTTAATGTTCAACCTTTCCTCTACAAAATTCTTTTCCCTTTCTGCCATTGCTTCACTTTTCTTTTTTATCTCATCATGTAAAGCAGCTCTATCTTCATAAAAACTTGCTTCATGCTGATATTCTTTTTTCTCTAATTCATAATCATAGGGTCCCTTTTGGGAGATCAGCTTTACAATAATAGGAGATGTTTCTACTACAATAAAGAGCAAAAGCACGAATAGATTGGCATACCAGATGGCTGTACTTTGCTGACTCAACCTGTCCAAAGCTTCCAATCGTGCGGCAGGACCATCCATTGCAGCTAACTTTAAATCGCTGATTTTCTGTTGTTCATCAGCAGCTAATGTTGCCAGCATCTGTTCTTTTTGCGTAATTAATCTGTTATTATTTGCACGTAACTCGTTCAGTTCAGCCTCCATCTGCTCGGCATCCGCCTTTTTAATTTGATAAATTGGTCCCGGGTTTCGCTTCCCGGTGCCTCCTGTACCATCGGCTTCCTGTTGAGCGATCCGCGCTAATTCATCTCTTTTTGCAGCTTTTTGGTTGATTTCTTCCTTTAATACAGCTATTTCAGCTTGCAAAGCAGCTTTTTGTGCCACAAATTGATCACTAATCACTTCCTTCTGTCTTGCAAAAGCTTCCTGTTCCATCAATGCCAATTCTCCATTAATTTCCTTTTCAAAAATCTTCAACTCCAGCGGTTTGGCTATCACCACTGAAATCATCACCGCAAGTAAAATCCTTGGAAGAGCTATTTTCAGTTCCTGAAAACCCCGGTTTCTTTTCCGCATGCCTGAAACAATGTACCTATCCAGATTGAAAATCATTACACCCCAAAGTAAGCCTAGACCTGTAGCTGCCCAGGCATTATCAAAAACTGTGTAGAAAGCATAGGCTGCAGCTAATGCAGCGAAAATTCCTGTAAAAAAGATAGTGGCGCCAATGCCTACATACTTGTTGGAATCAGTAGGACATTTTTTCAGTGTTTCGGTATCTGCTCCGGAACAGTACCAAAAGAAGGCTCTTATTTTTTCCATAAACTATAAACGCAGGGATTGTGTGATTATTTAAGAATAGGGGCAATGTTAATGCCAATGCGGTTTGGAGAGTTTTGAATGAGTTTTTAATGATTTGGAAGTCCGATGGTGGACAGTTGTTATGTACGTTTTTGAAAATATTGATTCGATGTCAGTAGCTTAAAAAGGTCAAACATTCAGGTGTCATCTTGCATGAAATATCAGCAAATGACGTGGTCACCCCCAAGATCATTCTCCCCCTTTCCTAAAAAGTGGGCAGGGTGGATTTTATTGGTTTGTAAAAAGGATAAGATTGTTTTACTTCGAAACCCTTCTCATCTTTGTTTGTAAAGAGGATGCTTAGACCCAGCATTTGCAATGCTTAAAAGAAATAGCCCGTCCGCTAATTTTTGCGAACATTTAACTCATGCGAAATAGCAGCATATACAACGAGAGATTATTCTTGAAGAACATATTTAGGACAGTTAGCTTTCTGAGTTGAAAACTCATATTTTGAGAATTCTCATTGCAAACGAGGACTAGCGGACTTTTAAATATATTCAAACCTGCGGTTGGAATCAACAGATTCCCTTCTGCAAGGCAATAGCCTGCCCCGCAATTGAAGCAGGCACGTTCTCATTCTACTTTTCCTAAAGATATCATTCAGAACCTGAGGCTAATTTCAGTTGACCTCGCCCATAGACCGCAACAGGTATTCTTTTCTGATAGATTGGCTCATCCGGGTGATCACTCCTGAAATTAGTTCATCAGATGTTTTTCTATCAACCTCTTTGATAATATGGGCTTTTACCAATGCAAAATAGGTGTGTTCCCTGGGTAATTCTTTTTCAATGGCTTCCAGCAAAGCCAGTGCATGTTGGTTCTTATTAGCTTTATGATAACAATAGCAAAGGTTTAGTTTAACTACAGGTGAACTGGTTAACTTCAGCAAAAGCCTATAAAGCATAATTACATCCTCCCAGTGCCTTTGATTGTATGAGAAGCTTACCATGTACTTACTGGCTATCAAGGCTTCCAGATAATATTTATTTATCTGATCTGGCTTAATTAAATGATGAAAAGCCAAATCAACCATCTCAGTATTCCATTTTTCCCTATCCTGCTGATAAAAAGAAAGCAACCTGCCTTCATGCAGCTTAGAGGGAATCCTTGAAACATGAAAACAGAAAAGAGCAATCAAATTACTTGTGCTTGTTCTATTGTATTTTTTCAACATCAGCCTGGTTAAAGCCAACGCTTCTAAACATAGATCTTCATTCACTATAGAATGTGATTTTTCGCTAAAGGAATCAAAACCTATATTAAAAACTGCATATAAAATTTCTTCAATAAGTTGAAGCTCCTCCTCTCCTGCCTTATCAAATACAGCCAGCATTTGTTGATTATCCCATCCCTTCCGTAAACTTTTTTTAGCACGTACAATACTTTTGTAAATAGCTTCTTCCGAAAGCAGGGTACATTCACTAATTTCCTTTACCTGCAAACCAAAAATATTCTTCAGCATAAACAGGGTTCTGGCCTGAGGGGAAACTTCTCTAAAATATGCAAGGTAAAGAATAGTCTGTAAGCGGGGATCTTCCTCAAACACACCATCTACGGTAGCAATTGAAAAATCTGCTACATCAGCTTTGGCTCTTTTTAACTGATTGAGCAAATCATTACGCGCAACTATATAAAGCCAGTTTTCTCTATTTTCAGGTATTTTACCCGGCTTCCAGCTTTTTAAAGATTGATAAAATGCATTATGGATAGCATCCTCTATGGAATTGACATGCTCAGCACCAAACTTTTTAATAAGGGAAGCAAAAAGCTTCCCATAATAAGTTCTGTAGCTTAGCTCTACTGATTCCTCATTCTTCATAAGTAGCAATGGGCCTGATTTCAGTGGTACCTCCCCATAAATGGCAGGGGCATTCTTTTGCAATAGCCACCACTGTATCCATATCATCGGCCTGCAGTAAATAATAACCTCCAATCATTTCTTTGGATTCCATATAAGGTCCATCCTTAATAATGCATTCCTTTCCCTTAATTTGGATTCCTGTTTCCTGTAATCCATCTCCGGCCAACATATGTCCGGATTCACCTAATTTTGAAGCCCACTCCATATGTGCCTCTACCAATTTCTCCATTTCTTTAGGAGATAGTTTGCTCATTTGCCCGGCATCTTCATGCAGTAATAACAAAAATTTTTTCATAATATCATTTTTAGATTTATATCAAAGACAATTGGCATCGGCCTTTTTGGACATCTTTTTGAAAAAGATATGAAAAATTCTAATAAAAATATTTACATGCAATCTTTAAGAAGGCTTTAGTTTACTAAATAATTTACAGCCTTAGTTGCGACTTTCTGCTTTTTTAAAAGAGATGAGCTACATGTTCAGCTTCCGCATTTTCAAAACTGCTAATTCTGTAATCAGCCATTTCGAAATGAATTTCATCATTTCCATTGGTAAAAGCCACCACTTTCATGCCGGCACTTTTGGCTGCCACCATACCGGAATTTGAATCTTCAATGGCTATACAATTTTGAGGAAGGATATTAAGCTTTTTTGCAGCCCTTAGGTAAACGGCAGCATCCGGTTTTCCTTTTATTTCAAACTCTGCAGATACTGCAGTATCAAATAGATGCAGAACATCCAGCTTTTTTAATACTATGGGAATGATCCTGTCGGGAGAATTAGTAGCCAAACCAATTTTATAATTCTCTTTTCTTAATTTTTCAACAAATGGCTTCACTCCTTCTATATGGCAGTTTTCTAATTCTATCAATTCAATAACCCGGGAAATCACCATTTGCTCTACCTCTTCCAGGGCAACATTCCTCCATGGATACTTTTCATACCAGAACTGAGTAACCTCAAGAGTTGTCATCGCTTTGGTGATTTCAGTGTACTCATTGCTCAGTTGAACACCTAAAGAAGTAAAGACTTCATTTTCTGCCTGCGCCCAAAATTTCTCCGAGTCAACTAAGACTCCATCCATGTCAAATATTATCGCTTTGTTGTTACTCATTTATTACTTCAGATTATCTTTAGCATACATTAAAGCACTTCAAGCATGAAGAAAACTCATAAAAATTATAGAGAATCCCTTCTATTCGTGTATAAGTTCATGGCCCTTACATAATTAACAGCCCCTTTCATTGTTAAATCATGAATAAATCCATTCAAATCAGGATGGTGCATGCTCACCCATTTCACTAAGGTATCTCTTTCTTTTTGCCATACAATCCAATCTGCATCAATACAATCAAGTGCCTCTGATTTCACTATTTCCCCTGATTTAAAAGAGAATTTATGACTGCAGGTTAATGGGTTATTTTTCAAAAACTTAAAGCGCAAGGAGGTGACGGCTACAGTCGCAATCACCTGATTGCCATGTTCTTTCAATTCAATTATTTTGTAAGTAGGTTTAAATACGGAATCCCACCTAAACTTCTCATGAAAACTTTCTTTGGAATAAGGCATTACATAATCACCTTCCGTAAAAACAATGCTATCTGCAATAAGCTCCTTTACCTTCTCGAAATCTGAATGATTGAAAGCATCGTAGTACTGCTTTATTATTTCCTTATGGGTTAATTCTTGCTTTTGAGGGGAAATTGCTAAAACAAAGAAAGCTAAAATAAATAGGGAAGTCTTCATATGCTGAAATTTTGATTGTTCAGGTTTACAAAATGTGACGTAAACTAAACTGTATTAAACTTGCTGAATAATGAATTTAAGCCATTTTAAATAAAATTCTTAGAAATCAATGTAAAACTTCTTCTACTATAAAGGCCTTTTCGGTTTTGGTATTAAAGATAATTAACCCTTCCCTGTCACTTTCTAATTTAGTCAGTACCTCTCCCTTACTATTCCAAATTGCACTTTGCCCTGCTGAATAAAAGTTATCGCAGAACCCGGTGCTATTTGACATTACAATGTGCATAGATAAATGCTTTGCTATTTCAGCATAGTGAACGAAGCCTTTTTCAATACCAGTTTGAGATTTAGCAACGCTTACTAAATAAATTGCTGCTCCTTGTTTTTTCGCATTCTCAGCATGTGCCGGCAGAATGGATTCATAGCAAATTGCAGGTGCCAGCTTTTTATCATTTATCTGTAACATCAACTGTTCCTTCCCTTCAGCAAAATAAGGTAACTCATCGGAATGTAGTTTCTGCTTGGAATAGACTTTTCTCTCTTGGTTTGGCTGAAAGAGAATCATGCTAATTAAGATGTTATCTCCTGATTTTGTGGGCGCACCCACTCCGATAGTAATATTATTTAAGTCGCTTAATTCTTGAAATATGTTGAACCTGTCATCGTCAGGATAGATGGCTAACTTTTTTGCCAACCGGGGCTCATAAGCTGTAAGCGACAATTCCGGAAACAGGATGAAATCAGCCTTTTTAGACACAGCAGTTTCAATCCATCTTGTATGGCATTCAATATTCTGTTGAATATCACCTTTAATTGGCTTAATCTGTGCAGCTGCTATTTTCAATGGCTCGATGTTTTAATATCGATATTAATATAGTTGCTTATAGCTTTATCTGCAACAATAGATTATCATTTATCTGTTTCGTTTTCTACATATACTCTGTAAAATTCGAATCCAATTACTTCTATTTTCAAAAAAAATATACTAATCTTTAGCTATTATTTCCATCTGTTTATACGCTCTGGTTTCTCATGAAACTCAGATGCTAGTGAATTAAATCGGGCTTTTAATAATATTCTTCTCCCGTCAGAATTTCTGGTAAATATGAGAGAGCAGTTTCCTACATACTCCTTCCAACAAGCAGCAAGCTTTTCAGCCATTAATTTATGCTTACCTAAAAGATCAGGCACTGAATGATAGTCTTTTTGCCTGATCAAGCTAAAAACCCTGCTTCTTCTAATGATCAGATATCGAGGATTATCCACAGGAACTATAATTTCTTGAAGGCACTTTATAAAAACACTTTTTTCAAATGTTGTGCCTCCTTCTAAATGACATAAAACTTCTCCTAAACGATTTACAGTTGACTCTACTTTTAGCTCTGAAATAGGAGTTTGGATTTGATTTGTAGATATTAGGGCTTGAAGAAGTCCATTGCCTATATTACTAATATCTTTTGAGATATCTCTATACTTTAAGAATAGTTTAAATGCTTTAAAAAGTTTTCTACCAAAAAATAAAAATGCACCTAAAATAAAGAATGTTAAAATTGTCCATCTACCCTCTTCTGTTCTGAACAAGTCTCTGAATTCTGCTAGTAGGTCTAGGTATTCGTTAGTATATATTAATAAGCCAAGACCTAATTCCACTAAGAAGAATTTGATAGTCTTATTTAAATAAAGTCTTTTAAGGGAATGATAATCTTCTTCTTCCTCAAAGGGAATTTTGATTTCTTCAACAAGTGAGGTACCATTATCAATTGCTTCATACCATTGATTTCTGAGCAAATCTCTTTGACTAGCTGAATGGAACATCCTATTATTAAATGAATCAATTGTTTGTTCATTTAATGTTTTAGGGATCATCAGCCTTTTTAAACCATTCTCAATAGTTCTGTTTTCTCGCTCCGAAATACCCACAAAACTCCTAAACCTTCTTTGTAAGATTTCAACATCCTTTCCACCATTTAAACTTGTAGGATCTGCGCAAACCAAATGCCATATGTTACTGGTTTTTTCATGGTTGGATCTAATTGTTCTAATCGCTCTTCCACGCATTTGATTTGACAAAACAAAGGACCCGACAAAGCTTGCAAGAATGAGAACATTAATTGATGGAGCATCCCAACCTTCACCTAATAAAGATTTTGTTCCAACCAAAACAGTAATTTCACCCGCTTCAAAAATTCGAGTAATAATATGAACGATATGATGTTTTGATTGACTATTTACATTTACAATTAAAAAATCAGGATCATACTCAAGTGGTTTTGTTATAACTTCCTCTATTCCAAATTTAATTGCCTCTTCAGTCATTTTACCTATGGCTGATTTAGGAATTATTATTAAAGAACCTGTAAGTACTCCAATCTTAACTCCTTCAATTTTTTTCCTCCTAAGGCTCTCAAATATAGGTACCACACCCAGTTTATTGATTTCGACTTTATCTGAGAGGTATTCTTTTCTAATAAAGTCGCCCAGTATTACCTGCCTAAGTTCACTTTTAAGATTTGCAGACTCAAACTTTGTAATATTATATATACTATTAAGTTTACCTAAACTGGAGATCAGGTATTTTTCAAGCTTTGAATCATCAGAAAAATTGATCCTCCCTCTTTCAATAATACCAGCCTTACGAAGAATAAGTGAGACATATTTTTGATGTTTAATTACCTGAATATCATCTGAATCAAATTTGTTTAAATAAAATTCTAAAAGTAGTTGCAACCACTCCTTAGTTAGTTTTGGAAGCTTGGAAATCTTATTACCTGTGATATCAACATGATTTCTAGTTATTTCAAATTTATTATGATTTAAGAAAATTAATAATGCAGAATAATATTGCATATTAGAGAAAATCCAATCCAAATGCTGTGCAGGTGCCTTCATCAGCTCCGAGGAACCGAGGTGAAGAACAATTTGTTCGTCAATTGATAAAGAACTATAAATATCTGTAATAGTATTACGATAGTTTCTAATTTTTTCAATTTCATTATAAGTAGGCTCTGAAACCACAAGGTAATCCTGATGAGGACAAAGATCTCCTTCTTTTATAAGCTCCGGTACAGAAATCTCAGTGTCAATAGGACCATTTAATTCTATATAGCGTGACCATTCAGTATATGTAACATCATAAGGAGGTGTTGCAGTTAGACCTACAACAGTGGTGTTAAGATTATTCTTAATTTGAATAAGACTTTGCCACCATGTATTTTTTAAGTGATGAGCCTCATCTATAATAATTGTTCCTAAATTTAAAGACTTAAGAGAATTGAGAACCTCAGAAAGCCGTGTAGGTTTATATTTATCATCTGATTCTAAATCGAACTCATCAAACCCCTCTTCCAACACTTTCCCATCTGAACATGCCGCATGTAAGCCCTGATAAGTTGATACTGTGACTAGCTTTGGGTTTCTTATATCTGTAGAAATCCAGTCCGGTCTATTCTTAACCTGCAAAAATAATTCACAAAACCTCTCTACCCATTGATTCCTTATTGCTATAGTTGGAGCAAGTATTAAGGCAGGTTTATTAAGCCTTAGCATTACTTCTAATCCAAGTACAGTCTTACCCGAGCCTGGCGGAGCAATTACATGCAAATGATTATCATCAAGATGTTCTTCAAGCTCTTTAAGTACACGCTGCTGATAATTTCTCCAAGGATACTTGAAAATAATGCTCTGGGGAAATTCTTTCAAAATTATTGTTTCTAAGTAATCTTCAATTTTTACAAGATGATTTGTTTTTTATTACAGTGGCCGCGCCTTTAAATAGTTTAAGCTTATTTACACATTAATAAACATTAGCTATAGAATTCTTTACTGTTTTTCTTCCAAAACTTTCTTTCAGCTATAAATCCTTATAATTAGCAGCTAAAACCTCTTTAAGAATTTTCATCAGATCTGATATATCTGTGGGCTTGGTAATAAATGCTTCTGCACCCAAGTCCAGCGCTATTTTCTTTTCACTACTGCTGGAGGATGTAGTGTACATGATGACCGGAATGTTATTAAACCCTTCACTATTTTTGATTTTTGAAAGCGTTTGCCATCCATTTAATACGGGCATATTAATATCCAAAAAAATACACTCCGGTAAGGCCTCAGCTTTGGAAGATTTTAAATAATCGAAGGCGGCCTGGCCGGTTTCAAAGTGAATAAATTCAGCCGATGATTTTACATTTTGCAATGCTTCACTAAATATTTCGGCATCATCAAAATCATCATCTGCCAGTAAAATAATTTTCCTCATTAAGGGTACTCCTGTCCTTGTTTAGTATTTTGTTAAAAAACCGCTCTAAGTTAATATAAAAATTCTATAAAAATCAATTATCGTCTTCTTTTGCTTGTTTTTTAGGCAAAATTACTGAGAATTCAGCACCTTCATTTAGTTGGCTTTTTACTGCAATCTTTCCCTTGTGATAGTCCACAATTCTTTCACAAATTGATAAGCCTAAACCTGAACCTTCGTATTTTGACTTGGAGTGCAGACGAACAAATCTTCCGAAAATTTTATCAGCATCTTCCTGATCAAAACCTATCCCATTGTCTTTCACTTTCACTTCTATAAAATCCTTCCCATCTTCATTAAAAACTCTTGAATTTACCTGAACAATTGGTATCTCATCTTCCCTGGAAAACTTCAGGGAATTTTTTATGAGGTTTAGAAATAATTGATACAGCATATCCTGTATACCATCCACATCTGGCAAAGAGTCATAAGTGATTTCAGCATCCTTTTCATTGATTAAAAGCTCCAGATCGCTCAAAATATCCATCATAATTGCCTCCAGGTTTACTTCCTCCATTTTCCCTGTTATCTTATCCAGTGAAGAGTAAGTAAGTAAACCATCCACCATATCAAGCATACGGCCTGAGGAAGAATGGATCTTCTCGATATACCTCATCATTTTCTGAGTGGGCATTTCATTCTGACTCATAATGATAGAAGCAAAAGTTTTGATTTTCCGCACAGGTTCCTTTAAATCATGACTGGCAACAAAGGCAAATTGTTCAAGATTTACATTTGAGCGGTTTAGTTCATTATTTTTTCTTTCCAACTCCATTTCTACCCTGTTTATATGGGTAACATCGCGGGACATCATTACAATACCTTCAGGATTTTCTTTACTGCCAAAAGGAATAAAATAACTATCTACAAATAAGCCCGGGCCATAGTAACTCAAATGTTTCTCTATATGGCTGACCTCTCCTTCAAGTGCTTTAAGCATAGCTTTGTGCGATGCGCTATCGACAATCTCCGGATAAAGTTCAATCATAGATTTACCTATAACAGATTGCTCAGAAGCACCTAATACTTTACGCAGGGCTTTATTCACCATTACATATCGAAGCTTTTGGTCAACCACTGAAATGTATTCAATGGAAGAATCAATCACCAATTGCAAAAATTCCTTGCTCTCAATCAGTTCATTATTTCTGATTTCCAGCTTGTCGTTTAATTGAACAAGTTCCTTGGTTCTGGAGATTACCAGTTTCTCAAGCTTTTCGGATTCCAATTGATGCTTAGAAATATCAGTATTGGTTCCCAGCCATTGAAGCACATTGCCGTCATCATCTTTTACAGGAAAGATTCTGGTGAGAAATGGCCTGAACTTTCCATCATAACCTTTTAGAGGGAAGGTCATTTCAAAGAATTTACCTTGCTGGATAGATTCTTCCCACTTTTCCATTACCAGAGGCAAAAAGTCAGGGTCGTGAACCGATTGCCATCCCCAACCTTCCATCTGTTCTGCTGTGGTACCTGTATATTCATACCACCTGGAATTGTACCAGTAAATCCAGCCATCAGCATTGGCCATCCAGCATAATGTAGGAATATTATCAGCTAACGTACGAAACTTCTCCTCATTCTGGCGGATCAGGATTTCATTTTGAATTTTCTCTGTAATGTCCTGAGTCAAAAACATGATACCTGTTCGGTTGCTACTCTCAAAATCAAGTGGCACTGTTTTTAATGAATAAGTACGCTCATTAAATGAAAATTCAATGGAAGAAGAAGTTCCTGATAATGTCTCCTTAAAAACTTTATTCAGTTTATTCCGCTCTGCTTCAGAAGGATTGAGTTCAGGCAATTTTTTCCCCACTACGTCTTTTAGCTTAAAGTTCAGGAGCTGCATTCCTTGACCAGCTACGTATTCTATTTCCAGCCTATCGTTTAAGATCCCAACCGTTCCATTGGGCAGGTTCTCAGCAATGGTTTTATACAAAATAGCATTCTCATCGCTTACTTGCCTCTCCTTCTTTAACTCTTCCTCTTTTTCTATAAGCGAATTATTGGAAAACCGTAGCTCCTGATTGGAGGTATTTAGTTCTTCGTTAGCTGACTGAAGTTCCTCATTACTGGTTTCCAGTTCTTCATTAGTAGATTTTAATTCTTCGTTGGCCGATTGGAGCTCTTCATTAATGGCCTGCATTTCCTCATTAGTGTTTTCCAACTCCTCAGTGAAAGTCTGCAAATGCTCTCGCAACATTTTCACTTCTTCTTCTAATTCCTTAATGCGATAATCTTCAAAGTTCCTTTGGTTTAGTTCTTTAGAAAATTGCATAAACCCTGCATCCGGCTCAACATTTTCAAACATCAGTAAATACAACTGACTATTGATAGTGGGGTAAATCACAGGCGTAATACGTAATTTCACAAAACGGTCGGTATCGAAGAGGTGAAATTTTATTACCCGGCTGGTATGGCTTTCGCCCGACTTACTCACTTGATTTAATAAAGAACGAATTTCTACCGTAAACTCCTTATTGGCAGCCTGCATCACATTATTAGTGGCTCCACCTTTGCCAATATCCATGTAAAGTCGCAAACTTCCTTGTGCTTCCTTTATATCTCCCTGGTTATTAATAACTACAAATGGATTATTATTACTATAGTACATGGTTTCTTTCACCATGTCAACAATGGAAATATTTTTGGAATCACTCTTTTTTTGCTCCTCCATCCTCAGCCTGAGTTTGTTTCTGGAAAAACGCAAGTTCAGTGGTGCGGTGTGTTGTACTTTTCTGAACAACTTTTCATCATCTGTTTTCTCAAACAACTCGGGGGTTACGCTTACACTTTCAGATTTACCCAGAAAAAGCATGCTATCTTGCTTAAGTGCATAGTTAAAGAGCCGTAACACTTCTTTTTGCAGGTAATTGCTAAAATATATCAACAGATTTCTGCAAACAATCAGGTCTAGTTTTACAAATGGAGGATCATTGGTAATATCATGGCGCGAGAAAAGGATGTATTGTTTTACGACCTTTTTTACCTCAAAGCCCTCCACGGTGTTTTCAAAATACTTTTCAAGAATATCTTCCGGGAGCTTTTTAACCTCCTTTTCAGGATAAAGACCTTTCCGGGCAAAGTTTAGAGCCCTCTCATCTATATCAGTGGCGAAAATTTGCAGATGATAATTGGAGATGGTATCCCCCAATATCTCATTGATCAGAATGGCTATAGAATATGGTTCCTGCCCGGTGGCACAGCCCACGCACCACACCCGAATGGTATCACTAAAGTGCTTTTGTTCCAGTTGCTTTTTTAATTGAGCCCCAAGTTCTTCAAAAGCCTGTTCATCCCTAAAAAACTCAGTTACACCTATTAGTACGGTATCGAACAGCAAATCCAGTTCTGCCGGTGCTTTTCTGATGTATTGATAGTATTCAGCTATACCATTCACATCAAGGATTTCCATCCTCTTTTCCATGCGCCTCATGATGGTATTGGGCTTATACTGTGAAAAATCTATTCCTGTACGCTTGCTTAACAGTTCAAAAATCACATCAACACTATCTTTACTAGTTTGTGTTTCTTTAATTAAGCGATGGTTTTTAATGTAATAAGAAATCTCCTCAAATATTTTTGCAGGATGCAGCACCAGGTCAATAATACCTGTTTCAATAGCTGCATGGGGCATGTCTTTATACTGTGCCGAAGCTGGAGTTTGGGCGATGGTAAAGCCACCATACTTTTTGATCTGCCTGATTCCTTCAGAGCCATCACTACCGGAACCTGAAAGCACTATTCCAATGGCATGTAGGTCTTCGTTTTCCGCTAAAGAAGTAAAAAACTCATCAATTGAGGGTGAATGCGCATATTCAGTAGATAGTTCTGTCAGCTTTAAGTGATGCTCTTTTGATAAAAGAATCCGCTTATTTTGAGGTGTAACATACACCTGATGTGGTTGAATTTTCATTCCATCCTCTGCTGTTACTACCGGCCATTTGCATGAGCGGGAAAGTATAGCAGCCAGCTCACTCTTAAAACTAGGACTCAAGTGTTGCACAACTACCACTGCAAGGTTCTTTAAATGACCGTTAAAGCTTCCCAGCAACTTTGCCAGTGCATCCAACCCACCTGCAGAAGTTCCTACACCTACTATATAAAGATCATCTAACTCTTCTGCATTTTCATTCTGTGCTGTCATTTAATTATCTTTTTTAAATCTTTCAAAAAACCATTTAGGAGTCCGGATGTATTACATATTATTACGAAACGGCATAAAAATACATAAATACGGATGATTTTGGCTATTACACAGTAAGGGGAAAGAATAATTTAATCCGAAAGGAAATATATAGCAGCTACTTAATGAAATACTTTATGGTAAAGGGTTGATCTTATTTTTCACTGTGCTCTAGCAATTGTTAAAAAATCACCTCATTTCTATGCAAAAATGAGGGAAAGAAAAATTTTGTTATAAAAGCTGAAAATAGTATTTAATGGTTGAACAATCAAATACCAACCTTTGTATTAAACTATTACAAAACAATTTGGTTTTTGTGAGACTACTTTTTTTACCAATTATTCAGAGAGAAAGGAGTTTTCAAGCCGATTGAGCAACAGGAAAAGCAATGATTCTACTTAAATAGTTTAAAATGATTTAATAAATCACAATTTATGGCGTACTGTCATGCGTGGCTTTTCATAGCATACTGCGAAACAGTTTTATTTCGCTTTTGCCAACGCCATTTTTATGGCAAGTCCGGTTAAAACAGAAGCCATAAACCACTTTTGAATTCTTAACCAAACAGGTTTTTTCGAGAACCAACTCGCCATTTTGGCTGCGGATACAACAATCAAAAAATTAACTGAAAAGCTTATTATTATTTGAGTAATGCCTAGTTGAAAGCTTTGTCCTAAAATAGAACCATACTCCGGTTTTATGAATTGAGGAAAAAAGGAAAGGTAAAATACTGCCATTTTAGGGTTCAGAATATTGGTCAGAAGCCCAATATTAAATAGTTTAAAAGGCTTATCCGATTCTAGATTTTGGTCTGCTTCAAAAATTTTGTTTTTTGATTTTACGGTATTAAAAGCTAAATATAATAAGTATCCGACCCCCAGAAATTTGACAACTATAAAGGCGTATGGTATGGCAAAAAATATTGCAGTCAGTCCAAAAGATACCATAAGAATATGAAACAAAAATCCGCACATTACACCCAAAAGAGAGATAACCCCTGCTTTTTTACCTTGTGATAGTGACCTTGAAATTAAATAAATCATATTTGGCCCTGGTGAGAGAACCATAATCAATGCTGCTAATCCAAATAATAGTAAATCGCTAATTGGTATCATATTTCTGTTTTTAGTTCTTTATTGAATGAGAGCTAGATATATTGTTTTTGTGACGTTATTTCTATTTCCTCCTCACTAATTCCGTCAAAAAATAGTTTTTGGCATCTCTAAAGATTAGTGCTGGATTCTTATTCATTTTAAAATTCACCTGGTTTAAAAAATTCACAATATAAATCAACAATGCTAATATATAGTTTTATCAAACCTATATTCCCATTTTTTCAAAATTTTTCCTGACCAGCAACAATCGCTGGCAAGCATTTGCAAGTACTTATTGATCGGTTGTTCTTTAAAACTTCAACTGTGCCTGAATTCGCATTAGTCTTCCTTTTTGATGGTTAACAGGGTTTTCAAAATCTTCATATCTTCGATCTGAAAATGTATATTCAGCTAATAATTCAAAATGAGGTATTGGATGCCATTCGATTCCTATTTCAGTATCTTTAACAGTATAACTACGAGCATCCAACTCGTGCTTTTTTCCACCATCATAAAATTGTAAGCGAATAAATGGATAAAACTGTTGATGCCATTTTTCTATAAAATAAGAAAATGTAGCATATCCACCCTGAAGAGGGGAAACCTGAATGGTATTGGTGGCTTTATCAAACTCCGGCCCCCTACCAAAGTTATATTCTGCCTGAATACCGAAAGGTTGTGGATAGAGTATAAAGGATAATGCTGCTCGCTGGTCTGTATAACCACCTGTGTTAACATCAATATTTGAACTATGCTCTGTTACAACATATTTTCCTGAATAAGCCTGTATGCCTGGTTCTATTACCTGATTCCCCAGTTCTATAGGATAGGAAAAACGTGTCACAATATGGAATACATCATTTTCATCAAAGTGATTGGCAGTTTGCCCATTGTAAAACCCCAATGCAAATAGTCCAAAATCGCCACCGCTTAAGCCTGCTTTTCTAAGGCCTTTTATAAGTTCTCTTTTTTCCCGGGTAGCCCAATAGAAGAAAATTCCAAGGTCCCGCTCATCTTTTACAGCGCTATTGAGGGCATCATTTCTATCTAGTGGCAATCTATTACTGCTCGACTGCATATTTTCAAACCCGAAAGGCACTTTGCTTTGCCCGATTCTAAGACGAAATTCATTCTTTTTATCCAAGCCAACATCTATGTAGGCATCTTTTAAGCGACCTACATGGTGTGCTTCGCCTATAGACTTGGCAAAATCGGGTTGAAAATAAAAAAATAAACGAGGTGAAATTTGTCCCTTAATTTTAAAGCGGACACGTCTGAAAGAAAGTCCCCCACCCTCTTCTCCCCAATTCTCATCACACTGTTCACAGTTTAAATTAGGGTTTGTTTCAAATAAGCCATTATAGCGAACCTGGATGTATCCACCAATGTGGATCTTTTCATACCACTTTTGGGAACTATTCTTTTCTTGTGCCAGCAGTGAACAATTCACCACTAGCACAAAGATACCTGACAGAAATAAACGCATTAATCAGCTATTTTACTTAATACTTTACCTTCTGAATCTATTACAATATCCCAATCGGTTTGAGTTAGTGCATTAAGCTCCATTTTATAGACTACTTTTCCATTGTCGGTTATGCGTTCTAAATCATCAATAGAATAACCTTTGAAGTCTGTTTCTATTCTGTCACTTACTGCTTTAGGTAATTCACTTTTAGAAATATCTTCTTTGTGCTTTACCATTTTGCCTTCAGCATTGTACCATACTTCGTGATCTGTGTTCCAGCCAATTTCAAACTCAACATTGTAAAAGTTGCCATCCATTTCCCATTCCACATCTGTTGCTTTTGGAAATCTACTTGTGAATTCATTTACAATAATTGAAGGCACCTGGCTTTGCGGAATGTCTTGTGCCTGCAAAGTCGATCCCATGAATAGTATTACTGCGAAAATTAAAATTTGCTTTTTCATCTTGTGATTTTTTTAGGTTAATCATTTAATTACAAGACAAAGGAAAGACCCGAATCTGGAAAGACTTGGGAATGGAGTTTATTCAGGAGAAAATTCTATCTGAAAAGAATGTAAAGTGTTATCAAAAGAATAAGAAACCTTAAAACTGTACAAATCTGCAATAGCTTTTACAATGGCTAAGCCCAAACCTGTGCCCTTAGCATTACTATTGGTTTTATAAAAACGATTAAAAATAAGATTCCCATCAAGTTTTTGCGAGTTACTTGTGTTGCTTACTTTGATAAGGTTATCAGAAATTTCTACTGATACACTCCCGTTCGAAACATTATGAAAAATAGCATTTTTTAATAGGTTTGAGATAATCACATTAGCAAGTGAACTATCCATTTGAACAGATAACTTCGCAGTTTCAATGAAGGAAAGATTCACATTTTTGAAGTGGGCAATTTCCTCAAAATCACTAATATTTTTTTGAACCACTTCATTAAATAAAACACTTTGATTGTCTAAGAACTGTTTGTTTTCTATTTTGGACAATAACAACAATGATTTATTTAAACGAACCAGACGTTCAATAATACTCATTATTTCTCCAATGTTTTCGGCTTGCTTATTTTGAAGGTTCCCCTCTTCAATCAGGAGTTCTAATTTGTTGGTGACAATTGCTAAAGGTGTTTGCAATTCGTGTGAGGCATTTCCTATGAATTGTTTTTGCTGCTCATAGGCTTCGATAGTATGTAGTAACAATGTATTTACAGCAGTTTGTAAATCGTTAAATTCCTTTGTTTTGGTTTTTACAGTGGGCAGAGTCGGGCTTTTTCCCAAACGGTATTTCTTTAACTGATTTAAAAGGTCATAAAAAGGCTTCCAAAGTTTTTTTAGGACCAGATTGTTGATGAAAATGATACTAATTATCAAACTAATGTATAACCAAATAATATCGTAGAGAAGCTCTTTCATTAAATCGTCTTCTTCTACCATTGAGTTGGCAACTTTCAGTTCGTAATATTCATTGTTTAGTTCAAATGCGGTAATGAGCATCCTGACTGGTTCTGGTTCCGGTGCTTCATCATCCGCATCCTGCATATATAGAATGGTATCAAGATATTTATCTTTTACTGAGAGTGCCTGCTGTTTATCAATTTTTTGAATAGTGAAAAAACTTTCGTCAAAATATTTTTTTGTAAGTATGGTTGAATCCTTTTCTGCATTTTGAATGATGATTCGTTTATAATTTTCAAGCCCCTCGTCAATGCTACTTTTTATTTCATTAAGCATATTAAAATAAAAAATAACGGCCCAAACCGTAACAATTGCCAGTATTGATACGGATAAATATTTTATGGATTGGTTAAGAAGCTTCATAAGGCAACAAGTTTGTATCCGATGCCATAAATGGATTCAATTTCTATTTCTGCTTTAGATGATTGCAGCTTTTTTCTTAAGTTTTTTATCTGGTAATATACAAAATCATAATTGTCGGCATTATCAGAGTTGTCTCCCCAAACGTGTTCAGCTAATGCAGATTTTGTAACCAGTCGGTTTTTGTTGAGCAAAAAATAATTCAATATATCGAACTCTTTTCTGTTGAGAGGAATGCTTTGATTGTTCACAAGAAATGATCTTTCAGTTAAATCTAAAAGGATATTGCCCAACTCAATGGTGTTCTTGCCTTCTAACCTTTGTCTTCGTAGAACCGCTTTCACCCTTGCGTTAAGCTCCGCCAGGTGAAACGGTTTGGTAAGATAATCGTCTGCTCCAAGTTCCAGTCCTTTCAATTTGTCATCCAAGGAATCTTTTGCAGAGATAATGATTACATTTTCGCTCTTATCCTCTTTTTTGAGTTCTGCCAAAATATTTAGTCCACTGCCATTAGGTAGCATAATATCAAGTAAAATGCAGTCGTACTCATAAATGAGAATCTTATCGAGGGCACTATGATAATCACTAGCGGTTTCTACGAGAAATTTTTCTTTTTCAAGTGATTCTTTAATGTTGCTAAGCAACTGTGGTTCGTCTTCGATTACTAAAATTTTCACGCCATAAATTTACTGTAAGATGTGGGAAAGAATTGGGAATTGCTGTAGATTTTACGATGCGAAAGCATTGTTATCACCTCTAACTACAAACATTTAAACCTGCGGTTTAAATCAACAGATTCCCTTCTCCCGATAAGGGTCGGGACAAGTTGCAAGGGAATAGCCTGCCCCGCAATTTAAGCGGGGACGTTCTAATTGCATTTCCGGAGGTGCCACTTGTGCAAAAAGGGAATAGTCTGCACCACAATTTAAGCGGGAACCTACTAATTCTATTTTTCCTTAAAGATACTATTTAAGCTGCCATAATTTCAGATTGCCCTTTTGCCTGAACCAAGTACAATGCCATCAGATGCCGTCATTCCCGAAGTTTTCGTAGGGCAACGGAGAAAACTGTCGGGAATCTTTTCAACGATGCGAAAGCATTGTTATCACCTCTAACTAAAAGTATTAAAACCTGTGGTTTAAAATCAACAGATACCCTTCTCCCGATAAGGGTCGGGACAAGTTGCAAGGGAATAGTCTGCCCCGCTATTAAAGCGGGGACGTTCTAATTGCATTTCCGGAGGTGCCACTTGTGCAAGATGGGAATAGCCTGCACCACAATTTAAGCGGGAACCTGCTAATTCTATTTTTCCTTAAAGATACAATTTAAGCTCCCATAATTTCAGATTGCACTTTTGCCTGAACCAAGTACAATGCCATCAGATGCCTTCATTCCCGAAGTTTTCGTAGGGCAACGGAGAAAGCTGTCGGGAATCTTTTCAACCATGCGAAAGCATTGTTATCACCTCTAACTACAAACATTTAAACCTGCGGTTTAAATCAACAGATTCCCTTCTCCCGATAAGGGTCGGGACAAGTTGCAAGGGAATAGCCTGCCCCGCAATTTAAGCGGGGACGTTCTAATTTCATTTCTGAAGGTGCCACTTGTGCAAAAAGGGAATAGTCTGCACCACAATTTAAGCGGGAACCTACTAATTCTATTTTTCCTTAAAGATACTATTTAAGCTCCCATAATTTCAGATTGCACTTTTGCCTGAACCAAGTACAATGCCATCAGACACCGTCATTCCCGAAGTTTTCGTAGGGCAACGGAGAAAGCTGTCGGGAATCTTTTCAACCATGCGAAAGCATTGTTATCACCTCTAACTACAAACATTTAAACCTGCGGTTTAAATCAACAGATTCCCTTCTGCAAGGGAATGACGTTCTAATTGCATTTCCGGAGGTGCCCTATAACATCTAGACATGCAGCTGTGCCTTTGAAGTTATTAAATTTTTCTAAATAGCTAATTGTTTAAAAAAATCTTTTATATCCTTTGCTAACAAATCTGGTTGCTCCATTGCTGCGAAATGTCCACCAGCCGGCATTTCAGTCCAATGGGTGATATTGAATCCTTTTTCGATATATGAACGTGGTGGCGTAGGTAATTCTTTCGGGAATTTTGCAAATGCAACAGGGATTTTTATATAATCATTTTCACCAAACTGTAAGGGATGTTTGCTGTTTTCATTATACATTCGGATGGATGAATGAATCGTTTGAGTCATCCAATAGAGTGTTATGTTGGCAAGTAATTCATCCTTTGTAAATATAGAATTGATCTCCCCATTGTTATCGCTCCACGAATTAAATTTTTCAATAATCCAGGCACATAATCCTACTGGCGAGTCATTTAATCCGAAGGCTAATGTGATGGGCTTTGTACTTTGTATAAATGAATATGCAGCTTCTTTAGAAGCCCACTCTGATGCGTATTTTTGGAAAGCTACCACTTCATCTGTCAATTGCTCCCCGTCTTTTAAAAATGGTTTGTAAGAGCCAGAAATGTAATTTAGATGCAAACCAATTAGGTTGAGAGGATATTTTAAAGCGAGCCAAGAGCTAACCCCGGAACCAATATCTCCGCCTTGTGCTCCGTATTTTTCATATCCCAATTCCATCATTAACTTGTGCCATAAATGCGCCACAAATTCCGAATTGCAGCCTTCAA
Source organism: Marivirga lumbricoides (assembly GCF_014636295.1). Lineage (GTDB taxonomy): Bacteria > Bacteroidota > Bacteroidia > Cytophagales > Cyclobacteriaceae > Marivirga > Marivirga lumbricoides. The sequence goes on from NZ_BMEC01000002.1 coordinate 490,899, forward strand.
CCTGACTTTTCCCTGAATATCCAAACCCAATAAGGGAAGGGATCACTAAATCAAAAGAAATTTCTTCATCATTAGTCAACAAAGGTATTAGCTTAAGCATTTCGATAAAGGAACCCGGCCAACCGTGAGTTATGATTAATGGAATTCTTTTTTTGCCTTTTCCTTCAACGTGTATAAAGTGAATATCATAACCATCAATGGTTGCAATGAAATTTGGAAAAGAATTTATTTCAGCTTCTACTTTTCTCCAGTTGAATTCGTACAGCCAATAATTGGATAATTCTTTCATAAAAGAAAGATTGGTTCCGTAAATCCAATTTGAGTTAGCTATTTCATCTGGCCAGCGTGTATTTTTAATTCTATTTTTTAAGTCATCAAGAATTTCTTCGGAAATATTGGCTGAAAATGGTCTTATCATTGTTGTTATTTGTAAAATTTTCTGTTTCAGCTCAAATGGTAGTTAACACCAATGTATGAATTCGAGGCTGATTAAAAGTACTAAAATTTTAGTTTACTTCCGAGGCAATCAGCAGGATTGGCTTGCTAACTTTTTCTAACACAGTAAGTCAATTCTGCAGATTGACCAAGCTTCCCACAAAGAGCGAAAGAAACAATAATCTACTGAACAGCTATGATTTATTATAGAATATTATAGAGAGTTTATTTAACATTGATAACTTTTCCGCCTTTAATAAAATACATGATCATAGTTGCAAAAAGGCTAATTATTAACCCCGAAATTTGACCTAAAATCAAAAGAAATAAAGAAAACCATAAATTAAATCTCCCTTCAAAAACAGTTATAATAATGATTTCAGAGAATGCTATTAGCCACAGAATTGAAAAATAGCTAGCAGTCAGTCTAAATATTTCTTTATAGGAATTTTGCATGGTGAATAACTTTGAATAGGACCAAAAGCTAAGAATCCACATTAGTAGCATTATGCCAAAAAAAGTATAGGTACCAATATCCCCAAAGCTAAACCCTCCAAAGTTTCCTGGGATTATTAAGATTTGAAGAACAAGCAGAGCTAATAAACTAAAAGTAAAAGAATGTTTTAATTTGTTCGAAGATGATATTTTTTCCAATAAAAAAGGTATTCTTACTCCCTCTTCTTGGACGGATATAAACATCTGTTTTTGACCTAAATTTCTCTTCGAAAAGCCATTACTACTATATTTCAATGACTTTTGCTTGTCTATAGTAAAAGGTTTATTTTCTATCTTTTTTCTACCATAATGCTCTTGAAAATAGTTAAGGAATTGAATATAATTTTCTTCACTTATTTTGAGACCACTTGACTTACCATTTTCTACAATAAAATATTCATAAGCTGAACCATCTTTCTTTTTTTTAACTGATATGTCATTAGTAGATTTTCTCTTGTTTAATGCATTTTCTAGATTCTTTAGTTGTTTAGCATTATTAACAGATTCACTAAAAACTAACCATCTACGATAATCAGTTTCAAATTCAATATCTCGATTAGTATCCATTGGCAATTATTATAATTCTCAATAACATCCGAACAAGATTACCATAGTATATTTTATCGCCTTGCTTTTTAAGGCCATGAACATAACTTCTTTCTTTACCAAATCCTAACACTCCATCGAAAAGCAATAAAAAACACTTAAAAGTAAGTAGTATTAAAAATAAATTTCCGGAAGCTTTTTATGGTTTATGACTTGACATTTACTATTGTAAGCTTCCCTTAAAACCGAACTGTTTAAAAGTATAGAAATATTTATTAATTTTAAACAGTAGTTATGAAGAAGAGTAAATTTTCACCACAACAAATCGCACGGATTTTAAAGGAATTCGATAAC
>NZ_BMEC01000003.1 GCF_014636295.1 Marivirga lumbricoides
CCATTCCGAACAGAGAAGTTAAGCCCACCAGCGCTGATGGTACTGCCGTAACAGGTGGGAGAGTAAGTCGTTGCCAGCCTTTTATTAAATAAGCCTTAGTACTAACACTGCTAAGGCTTTTTTTATGTCCCGAGGGTTAAACGTAACAGCCTTCGGCTATTTTTTTTGCATGTAGAAACCTAGGTTTGATTTTAAAAATTGATATAATATTTTATTAAAACATTCCTGGTAGCCTTTGACAGACAGGATTAATTAAGACTTTTGAAAAGTTAAGTCTTAATTTTCCAGTATGACGGACTGTATCTATAACAATGGAACTCAGGTTAGGAAATAGTTGTGATGAGATAGTTTATTATTTTAAAAGAAAAATGAAAAAGCTCAAATCAGTTTCCCAACTTGAGCTTAAATGTTTCTAGGTGAGTTAGAGTTTATTAAAGTATATTTAAAATCTGCTCTTTGATTTTTTCGAGTTCTTCTTTCATCAGAATTACTTGTTCCTGGATATTGGAATCATTAGCTTTTGAACCTAATGTGTTTATCTCTCTACCCATTTCTTGTGTTATAAAACCAAGCTTTTTGCCGTGGGAAGGAGCTTTGCTATATAGTGTATCCTGAAAGTAATTCAGATGTATCCTTAACCTTTCAATTTCTTCGTTAACATCAAGTTTCTCGGAATAGTATATTAATTCTTGTTCCAATCTGTCCTTATCATAGTTGATGGAGCCTACCAGTTCAGAAAGGTTAGCTTTTAGTTTTTCCCTTATTTTTTCTAATCTCTTTGGCTCAAGAGATACTACTATTTCCAGGGCCTTTTCTATTTGTTTAATGTAACTGATTAACACAGAACTAACAGTATCTCCTTCCTGAATCCTGTGAGTATTACAGTCATTTATAGCATTTATTATTACTTCTTTTATCTGCAGGTAATCTTCTTCATTTAAAGGTGCTGATTCTTTGTATGAGATAACTTCAGGTGATTCAAGTGCAATCTTTAAAATATCTGAAAATGTTCTTCCGGTATTTTTTTCAAGCTCCTGAAGTTGATTGTAGTAACTATTGAATAGTGATTCATTAACTGAAAGAGGTTGAGCTTCTGAGCTTTTTTCATTAACCTGTATGGATATTGATATTTTCCCTCTAATTAATTCATCGCTTATTATATTTCTAATTTCAATTTCCTTTTGATTGAGCAGTTTAGGTAAACGCAATGTTAAGTCAAGGAATTTGGAATTTAATGTTTTTACTTCTACAGTTATCTCGTAAGAAGGGGTTTGAGCCTCAGCTATACCGAAGCCAGTCATAGATTTAATCATAAATTTATTTAAAAGTCGTAACCGATACTTAATTGAAAATTTGGGTCTTTTAGGATGTAGTCCTCTATAGGATAGGCATAGTCAAGGCGAACAAAATAGCCAAAAAGAGTGGTTCTAATTCCCATACCTGTGCTAGATAGCCAAGGGTTTTTGTAGTTACGGATAACTGCCTTAAACACTCCGTCACCACCATCTATTTCTTGTTTATTAATGCTGTTATTTCTATCCCAAGGTGTTCCTCCTAGCCATGCTGTGCCAATATCATAAAACCCTATAATTTGGAAGTTTCTTAAAAAAGATGAAGAGATGGCTTCGTTACTAAGTACTCGGAAAATAGGAATTCTTAATTCATTGCTCAAAAGTATGGTGTTTCTTCCGCTAAATTCATTTAACCTAAAGCCTCTCAAGCCTGTAACAAACTCATGGAAGAGAATATTGGTATTATCAATTGGGCTTTCTGTGGTAGTTAATGCTAGAGGGTTTTGAGCTGCAGTAGTTTCATTCCCTTCAGCTTCATTCACCTTTTGGCCTATCCAGTTACTAACTCCTCCTAACATATAGTAGGGAGCATTATTTCCAAAAAATCCTCCGCCATAAAAACGGGTGGCAAAAGTTATCTCACGAAATAATTTCTGATAATTTCTCACATCTACATACAGCTTAGAGAATGATTGATTTCCTTCCGAAGCATTTATATAGGTTTCTAATGAAGCTTTAGCCCTTAGGCCCTGGCGGATATTAAGGCCAATTGGTTCTGAATTATCGTACACATATTCTAATTTCCCTCCAAACATAAAATCATTTTGAATGGGACTTTTAGCAGGCGTGTTACCAGGATTAAGAATATTTCCACTAGTCTCGGTGAATTCCTTCAGTAAAAAATGAGGTTTAAAGCTGATTCTGGAAGTAGTTGTGAAAGGATAAGAGATTCCGAAACTTAAAGTGTTTAAAGCGTAAGTTTGCTCTACTAATCCACTCTGAAAATCAGAAAAATTTAACACCTTTCTTTCAAATCTTACGGAATAATCAAAAAGTCTTGAAAGATGTTGGTATTCACCAAAAATTCTTCCACTCTTAAAGTCTCTTGCAGATATCATAAATCCACCAAAGAATTTATTATTTTCCATGATGTCATTCATTTGATACTCTGTATAAGGGGCGAAACCAATCAGAGGATCAATTTGAAAAGAAACAACAACATTGTCGGCAGTAAATGTAGGCTTATACTCATAAGGTCCATTCAAGCTAGACTTGCGTCTTAACTTATTCAGATTCTTTAATAAGGAGCTTTCTTTAGGTCTTTGATTAAATGCACTGCTCTCGAAATTAAAATCGTCAGCATTCAGCTTTCCCTCTACATCAGCACTGTCTTTTAAATTTAGTTCTTCACTTGCTATAGAATCATTTTCAGGAAAGGGGGCAGTATTCAGAGGCTCTGAACTAGGCTGAAAAGATTGCTTTTTCTGTGTTTCGGAAAGCTTTCTACTCAACTGAACCTGTTTTCTTAAGGTTGAAGGAAGAAACTTAGATTCAGTCTGTTGAAAATCAGGATAATAAAATAATGATTGGCCATTTTCTTTATCAATAACAAAGCTAAATTTATCCTGATCTGGCAGAATATCATAAGATTTGATGCTTGTACTGAATGAAGTAAGCTGGTCTACTACTTTTTTGTCTGTGTTCAACTTGTACAAATTGAAAATTCCAGATTTCTCACTAAGATAATAATAACTAGTTGAATCAACTATTTTAATACTCTTGTTGATCCCAAAATCATTTGTTATTCTATTAAGGAAGTCTTTTGTTTCATCAATATCATATTCGAAAAGATTATAGTTTTCAGAAATTTTGTCATATCCAAGGTTACTTGACAGAGAATCTACAGACCTGTTAGACGAGAAAACTATTTTTTTTGTATCAGGTATAAAGGCTGGATAAACATCATCAAAAACGTCATTAGTGAGTCTTCTCACATTCGGTCTTCCGGTACTTACCAGGTATAAATCTGATTGGCCATTAATATTTGCACTCAAAACTGCTGTTTTCCCATTTGGATAGATATCCATTTGGTTTACCTGATCAAATTTTCTTAAGTCTCTTGTTTGCCACTCTTTTGTATAGGGGTTGTATAACTTAAGTAGGTTTATCCCTCTTTCATGGGTTACAAAGCCAAAAGTTGCACTGTCTCCCCAATCCATTACAGGAATATTTTGATAGAATTTCTCATCTAACCTATTTATTCCACCTTTGTAAAGCTTTTTCTCTTTACCCGAAATAAGGTTTTTAATTTTTACCTGAAACTTTCCCTTATCATTTATAGAATAAGCCATCCACTCTCCATTCGGACTAAAGGAAGATTTGTAGCGAAGTTCTTTTTTCCATGGCTTTGAAAGCTGGTTTTTCTTAACAGGTTGCATAGTTTCCTGCTCAATTGCGCTGTTAAGGTAGAAGAAGCGATACTCACTGAGGAAAGCTTTATAGGGTATACCCAAAGTGTTTTGTATACTTTTCTCCTCATTTCTTATAATTCTGGTAAGGTTTAAGATATTGGATATATTTATCCTCCCGTATTTTTCAGAGGTAAAATTCCAGATGGATTGTCCTGCCAGCGTTGCCTCTCTTCCGGATAATTTTTTTATTTTCTCTGCACTATTATCCTTTAGAAAATTCCTGACAAAATCATCCATTTCTGCGTCCCAACCATAAGCAATGTAAGCTGCTATACCAGATACAAACCACTCAGGAACAGTAAAGAGATAAGTAGATTGGAAAACTTCAGAAATTAAACCCCCAAATAACATGTCGTCAATAAACAGCTTGGAAACTTTGTAAACCAAATCTTTTTCGAAAGCGGAAATTGATCCTTCAAAAGCTATTTCTACATGGGTTTTTAAAAAATTAGTTTGACCTCCAATGTCAAAAGTGGCTTCTTTCAATCCTACGTTACTTTGGTTGAGGTCAATATTGCTGCTATAGATGAAGATTTTCGTTTTTATATAGGGTGCATATCCCATAATATCTGTAATCCTGTTGTATTCCTCCTCAATAAAATCAGCAGTATGTTTAGCTATTTTCTGCCCCCCGTCATAATAATAGACTTCAAAATGAGGAGTGCTATAAAATCTCCAATTGAAGGACCTGTATTGAATCCTATTTTTACCATAGGTAACATCATTATTTTGGCAAATTGCTGCAGAGGATAAGGAAATCATTATTATAATGAAGAAACAGCAGCTATATTGAAAACTATTTTTTGACATATATTTTAAAACATTACCTTGAATTTAGGGAATAGTAACGACTTATACTCACCTCTTCTTTTAAAATTTCATCTTTTAATATAGATAAACAAAAGTTATTGGCAAAATATGGTGCGAGAGAGACACCTTTTGTTCCTAAACCATTGAAAAGTAAAACGTTATTTTTATTTGGGTGGTTCCCTATTAAAGGCCTTCTGTCTTTTGATGCCGGCCTAACTCCTGCCACTTGCCCAACTACTTTAAAAGGTATTTTTAGTAGTTCTTCTAGTTTTCCTATTAAATGAGTTCTAGCTTTTTCTGTTGGATGGTGGTCAAGGTTTTTCCATTCATAAGTAGCACCAACGCGGTAATAATTCTGTTCAGAATGCTTAACAATAAATACGCCTCGGTTAAAAATGACATCGTTTGGAAGGGGCTTGTCAGTTTGAATATGCAATATTTCTCCTTTGACTGGTGCAGTAGGCACCCAGTTGAAATAAGGGTTATCGGTAAGGGCACCATCGCAAAAAATAATATTCTTAGCTTTTAAATTCTCATACTCAATTAATGAACTGGAAATTTTTAGTTGATTGTAATTTAGTTTCTTATTCAAATACTTATCCTGCTTTATAAGGTACTCCTTATGTGCAGTAAGCATTTCATTTACATCTAAAAATCCGCAATGAGATAGTGAAATTCCTCCATAGGGATCATCAATAAAATCTCCATAAAGAGGATTGGTGCTTACTTTTTCTATGAAATTTAATTTCTCATCACTGTCATCGCTCCCAATCCACTCATTTTGTTCCTCAATAGAAGTAAAGGGTCGGTAGATTTTTCTTTTTATCAAAAACCGAGAATTCAATTTTTCTTCGAGTGCTTCATAAAATGATTCCATATAGGGAAAAATATCATCAGCCAACCACGTTTTTTTCATTTTTCTTCCCGTTATAGGGTTATAGAGGCCAGCTGCTACTTTGGAACTTGAGAATTCTTGCTCTTGGTTAATTACCGTGAAAGATGCATCATATTTTTCCAGGTGCTGGGCCACACAAACACCCGCTAAGCCATGGCCAACTATAAGAAAATCAACTACCATATGTTTTTAAGTATTCTAAAAATTAAATAACAAAAAGAATTAACCTTTGATACTAAATAAATTTCAATCATTAGGGTACAATTGCCTAAAAGCTCCTATTTAATTAAATCATATTTTAGGCATTCAGTTTAAATTTCAACAAATTTGCAGGAAAGATTATTGATATGATACATATAAAGCATTTTGTTTTTAATCCTTTTATGGAAAACACTTATATTGTTTATGATGACAATAAAGAAGCTGCTATTATAGATCCGGGGTGTTATGAGGGATATGAACAGAATGAACTTACGTCTTTCATTAAGAATGAAAATTTAAATGTAACTCAATTAATCAATACCCACTGCCACATAGATCATGTTTTAGGGAATGCTTTTGTAAAAGAGATGTATCAGGTTCCGTTAATTATGCATGAGCTAGATTTGCCTGTACTTGAAGCTGTACCTTCTTATGCGGCAGGTTATGGGTTCGCTAATTACGTTCCCTCCAGGCCGGATCAATTTTTAAAGGAAGGCGAAAAGCATTTCATTGGCAGTATTCCCTTTGAAGTTTTGTTTTTACCCGGGCACGCTCCGGGGCATATTGGATTGATGAATGAGAAAGAACGTGTATTTATAGGAGGCGATGTACTATTTGACGGGAGTATTGGTAGGACAGATTTACCAGGAGGCGACTTTGATACTTTAATTAATAGTATTCAGAAAAAATTATTTAAGTACCATGATGATGTGGTAGTATACTGCGGACATGGACCGGAAACCACGCTTTTGAAAGAAAAGAATACAAATCCTTTTTGTGCCATTCATTAAGCCAATTTTTTAACCTGACCATAATATGATAAGAAAGAATATTCCTAATTTTATAACAGCAGCTAACTTAGTTTCAGGTTGTATTGGTATTTACTTTGCACTTCAGTCTAACTTTATATATGTAGCTTATTTTGTTGCGCTGGCTGCCGTTTTTGATTTTTTAGATGGAATGGTGGCAAGACTTTTAAAAGCACATTCAGAAATAGGGAAACAGTTAGACTCATTGGCTGATATGGTTACATTCGGGGTATTACCAGCTTTTGTAATGTTTCAGTATTTGCAAAACAATGGGATGGGAAATTGGAGTTTTATTGCTTTTTTTATAGCGGTGTGCTCAGCGTTCAGATTAGCTAAATTTAACATTGATACAAGGCAAACTGATCAGTTTTTGGGATTGCCAACACCTGCAAATGCTCTTTTTATTAGTTTTTTAATATTTATGGAAGGTAATCCTTCTCTGGATTTTGTTTTTGAAACTACCTCATTAGTAATTATAACTTTTATATTCTCAATTCTTTTGGTAATTGAACTACCTATGATTGCTTTAAAGTTTAAAAACTTAAAATGGAAAGGGAATGCCTTTAGGTTTTTAACTATTATATTTTCAATAATATTTTTGATAATTTTTAAATTTTCAGCAATTCCGCTCGTTATTCTCTTTTATATTTTTTTATCAGCAATTCAGTATTTTTCCTTAAGAGGAAATTAATTTTTCAGGAAAAGTGTTTTTTATCACTTGATGTTTTTCTTCAACCGGTAAATGCGTTACAGATTTCTATTCATATTAATATCTCTATTCTCTTTAGAAGGCAAGGCTCAGTCTGTTTTAAATAAGCAAGGGCTGATAAAAATTGCTACTTTCAAAGAAGGAGTTTACAAAATTGATAGGAATTTCCTGATTGCTAATTCGCTGAATCCGGAAGAAATAGACCCTCATAAAGTGAAGATTTATGGAATGCCGGGAGGTCACATTCCCCAGGCTAATGCTATTGAATATCCCTCTGATCCCAGTGAAATTCCTGTACAGGTTGATGCCAATGAAAATACAACTTTCGAGGCTGATGAAGTATTGTTCTTTTACTCTGATGCAGTTAAGAATATTGACTACGATTTTGAAGCGGGCACTTATATTTATAGTAATAACCTTTATTCAGATTCACTCTACTTTTATATAGATTTTTTTGCAGAAGACATCAGCCTACAGCTTTCCACGCATTCAACAATTGCCACAACTGAGGGTTTAACACCCATAAACTGGTATGAGGAAGTTGCTTTTCATGAGTTAGATGCAAATAATAGACTTGAGTCAGGAAGAGAATGGTTCGGAGAGTCTTTTACCAATAATAGAACAAGAGATTTTGTATTTGAGATGGAAGGTAACCTGGCAAACAATAAACAGCTTCACTTACGTAGTGCTTTCTTAGTGGAGTCTAAAACTCCCACCAGTCTGAAGATTTCTTTAAATAATCTTCAACTTGCTAATTTGTCTCTTCCTTTAGTTTCTGGTATAGCGTATGACCTGGAGGGACATGTTGTAACTGAAGAAATGGAAGTAAGCACTTCCTTATTAGCAGGTACCGCATTAAATGTAACACTTACTTTTGAAAATGGGGGTGAGGTGGAATCAGAGGGCTACCTTGATAATTTATTTTTAACATTGCCCCTTCAGCTAAAGTATAATAACAGGCAAATTGTATTAAGAAATAGGGAAATACAACAAGCAGGAATCTATAATATTTCAATTGCAAATATCACAAATCATTCAATTTGGGATGTTTCTAATCCATTGCAAACAAAAGCTGTAGACCATCAAGCAGGCAGTTTTACTACTCAAAATCCTGGAAATGAGAAAGAGATTAAATTTGTTGTGTTCGACAAACAATCAGCATTTACTCCAACGTTTATAGCGGGTATTGAAGCTCAGAATCTAAAAAATAATACTAACCCGGATTACGTAATTATTACCGCTCCAAAATTTAAGGCTGCAGCAAATGAATTAGCTACTTACCGTAGAAGTTTCAATAAATTTGCTGTTGAAGTAGCCACTACGGAAGCTATTTTTAACGAATTTGGATCAGGAAGAAGGGATATTTCTGCCATCAGAAACTATATTAAATACCTTTACCAAAATGGCGGAGGCAAATTGAAGTATGTATTATTGATGGGGGCTGCTTCTTATGATTATAAAGACAGGGTAAATAACAATTCTAATTTTGTTCCTATTTACCAATCCCGAAATTCTTTACATCCGGTTTTTACTTATGCCTCTGATGATTTTTATGGGTTACTTGACGAAAATGAAGGAGAGTGGCAAGAAGTTTCAAATAATGTAGATGATATTGATATAGGAATAGGAAGAATTCCTTGCAAAACCCTGGTAGAAGCACGGAATGTGGTGAAGAAAATTATTCATTATGAAACCAACCCTTCTACTTTTAGGAAGTGGAGAAATGAAATATATTTTATAGGAGATGATGGAGATGGTAACAGATATCAGCAAGATTCGGAACAGTTGTCCGATTATGTAGCCTCTGAATATGGATTTTTTAATATTAATAAACTTTACCTGGGAGCTTTTGAGCAAGAGGTATTAGCAAGCACTGAGAAGTCTCCTAAAATGAATGAAGCTATCGATAAAATGATAGAAAAGGGTGCTCTAATAGTTAATTACATAGGGCATGGGTCTGAATTCTCATGGGCAGATGAAAGTATATTAAATAGAGATATGATTAGCCAGTGGCAAAACAGAGACAAGTTACCGCTCTTTGTGACTGCCACTTGTGAATTTGGACGCCACGATAATCCAGAAATAACTTCAGGTGCACAAGTACTTATTTTAAAGAAAGGTGCAGGTGCTATAGGTCTTTTAACCACAGCAAGACCTGTTTTTTCCAACTCCAATTATAAGCTAAATGAATCTTTCTATAATAGTGTGTTTGATAGAGTAGGTAACACTCCCCAAAAACTAGGAGATATTATCAGATTAACTAAAAATAATGGATTGGATGGTGTTAATAACAGGAATTTTATCCTGATGGGGGATCCGGCTCTTACTTTAGCAGAGCCTATGCACCAGGTGAGGGTAACAGAAATAGTTAATACAGAAGGAGCTACCGATACGTTAAAAAGCATGAGTAAAATTTCTGTAAGTGGCGAAATTTATTCCTTTAATAACCAAAAGTTAAATGATTTTAACGGGATTATTATTGCTGAACTTTTTGATAAGCCTGTCCGAAAGAAAACTTTTGAGCGAAATGCATCGGAGCTAATTTTTACAAATTTCGAAAGCGTACTTTACAGAGGCAAAGCCACCGTTGTGAATGGTGAGTTCTTTTTTACCTTCTATATGCCTAAAAATTTAAACTATAAATTGGATCAAGGTAAATTTAGTTTTTATGCTTATCCTGACCAGGGCATTGAGGACGCAAATGGTTTTTATAATGATTTTGTAGTTGGCGGAAGCGATAGTATTATAATCAATGATAATGAAGGGCCTATTATTTCTGCCTTTATGGATAATTATAACTTTCAGAACAGGGACAAAGTAGGGAGCGATGCAACGTTGATGATACAATTATTTGATGAACATGGTATCAGTATTTCCAGCAACGACTTAGATAATGGAATCGCTTTCGCCTTAGATGAAGAAGAACCTGTTGAGTTGAATGATTTCTTCTATTATAATAAAGATTCCTACCAGCAGGGGGAAGTAAACTACAATCTCAGGAATATGGAAGGAGGCTGGCATAATTTGAAATTACAGGCCAAAGATGTATTCAATAATGCTTCTGAAAGCAATATAGAATTTTTTGTGGTTGACAATGAGCAACTTGAGATAATGGATTTTATAGTGTACCCAAACCCTGCAAAAGAGTTGAGTAACTTCAGTATATCACAAAACAGAAAAAATGATGAGGTAGAGGTGCTTTACAGTATTGCTGACAGTTATGGGAAAATTGTATATGAACAAAGTTTTGTAACTACAGAGCAACAAAGAACTGATACCTGGAACCTTAGCACCGCTAATGGATCAAAAGTTTCTCCTGGTTTATATTTTATCAGGATATTTGTTCGTTCTTTAGAAGATCAATCAAAAACCCAGCAAATTAAAAAGTTAATTGTAATCAATTGAGTATATTTGAGATAAATACCTATAACATGCGAAAGACCCAACTTATATTTTACGTAATTGCTCTAATAGGAATAATTCCATCAGTTAAAGCACAAATTACCGGAGGCGGTGTTACCCCTGTGGGCACTACTGTGGATGACGATCGAAATGTAATTACAACAGCGATGCCATTTCTTTTGATATCACCTGATTCCCGTTCAGCAGGTATGGGAGATGCCGGAGTAGCACTTTCTCCTGACGCTAATGCTATGCAATGGAATGCTGCCAGATTAGCCTTTGTGGAAAATGAAATAGGCGCTTCAGTATCTTATTCTCCATGGCTTACTAAAATAGGCGTTAATGACATGTCAATTTCTTACTTAAGTGGTTATTACAGAATAGGACAGGAGCAAGTAATTGGTCTTTCAATGAAGTATTTCGACTTAGGCAGTATATTTTTTACAGATACTGGCGTGCAGGGAGATGGGCTTGAAGCTTCTCCTAAAGATTTTTCAATCGCTGCTGCTTACTCAAGAAAGTTAAGTGATAATTTTAGTGCTGCTTTAACAGCCAGGTTTGTAAGGTCAAACTTGTTTGGTGACTATCAGGGCTCAAACTTGGAAGACCCTAAACCCGCTACAGCCATAGGTGTAGATGTTGGGTTGTTCTATACAAAGCCTGTTCTTTTTAATGGTAATGAATCTGAATTTTCATCTGGGTTGCAAATTTCAAATATATCTAACAAAGTGACCTATTCCAATGACGACAATGAGCAGTTTTTGCCTATTAATTTAAGATTGGGAACCGCATTTACTACAGCTTTGGATCCTTATAATACTCTTACTTTTACTGTTGATCTGAATAAACTTATGGTGCCGACACCTGATCCTAACGACACATCGTCTTCTAACATAACATTGTTGGAAGGAATGTTCGGTTCATTTGGTGATGCACCAGGCGGAGCTCAAGAGGAACTAAGAGAAATTAGTATCGCTTCAGGAGTTGAATATTGGTATAATAAAATATTTGCAGTAAGAACAGGCTACTTTTATGAGCATGTTAGCAAAGGTGGAAGGCAATATTTTACTGCCGGACTTGGATTCAGGTACCAGGTTTTAGGCTTGGATTTTTCTTATTTGATTCCTACTAAACAGCAGAATCCTTTAGCTGAGACCCTTAGGTTTACAGCAACTTTTAGCCTTGAAAACATTAACAGATCAGGTAGCGATTCAGTAACAGAATAAAATTTATGTTAGATAGAACACAAGCCCCCGAGGCTTTTATGCTTGATGATTTGGCATTATCTCAGCCTGACATCAGCACGCTAAAAAATCAATTAGAATTACATAGCTTTTCCGATAGCACAAATCCGGTTATAAAGGTGGATATTCTTTTCCCTTTCGGAAAGTTGAATGATGAGGTGCCGGGACAAGCCCAAATATGTGCGAAATTATTAACTGAAGGCACAAAGAGTTATTCCAGTGCTGTATTTCAGAACACCTTGGATCATTATGGTGCCCATCTTGATGTAGCTGTTGATTATGATACTACTACGGTTACTTTACTATGCCTTAAAACTCATGTAAATACACTTTTACCACTTTTAAAAAGTGTGATAACGGAACCTCTTTTTGATCAGGCGGATTTTGATAAAATTAAGTTTCAGCAAATTCAAAAGGTTAGGGTTAATGCCCAAAAAAATGCAATGATAGCCACTAAGTTACTTAGAAATAAGTTACTGAATGGTACCAATTATTCAATAGTTCTGGATGAGGAATACCTCAATAAATTGAAATTGGAAGACATTGTTAGTTTTTATAACAATTCTTATAAGCACCAGCCAGATTTAATAATAGCAGGAGATATTTCTGAAGGAGTAGTGAAGCAGATGGATGACAGCTTTGGTACACTTGAATTTTCAAGCAAGGGAGTGAAATTTGAAGGCAAATTAAGCCCTGATTACTCTAAAGAAACTTTTGAAAAACCCGGGTCTGTACAAGCATCTATTCGGCTGGGAGCATTAAGTATTCCTAAGAAGAGTCCTGATTATTTTGCTTTATCCATTGCTAATGAGATATTGGGTGGTTATTTTGGATCACGATTGATGAAAAACATCAGGGAAGATAAAGGTTATACGTATGGGATTTATTCTATGATAATCAACCAGCAGTATGCTGATTATCAGATTATAGGAGCAGATGTGAAGCTTGACTTTGTGGATGATGCAATAGCAGAAATTCATAAGGAAATAGAAAAAATGCAGCAGGAAGAAGTTTCTTTGGAAGAGTTGGAAACTGTGAAAAACTATATGTTAGGCAAAATGGCGGGTAATCTGGACACTATCTTTAGCCAGGCAGAAAATTATAAATCGAAGTTATCAGAAGAAGTAAATTATCAGGATTATTTCGATGCATACATTCATACCATCCGTACTATTTCGCCCTCCAGGATTTTAGAAATAAGCAAGAAATATTTTTCTCAGACTTATTGCGAAATAAAAGTTGTATAAATAAATGTTTCGTGTTGACTTTCAGTTAATTACAGGTTAAATATTTTTTAAGTGACAAACTGAAAATATTCATTCTATTAGCGTAGATTTGCGCAATTTATATGAGTATAATTCAAAAAGTAAAGGCGGTGGAACAGTTATACTCCCGCCTTGATTCAGATATCAAATCATTTAAGAAAAGTACCGAGATATCATGTTTGGCAGGCTGTGGAAGGTGCTGTAATAAACCTGATATTGAAGCATCTCCACTAGAGTTTCTTCCACTTGCTTTTCACTGGTTTAAACAAGGTATAGCTAATGAGATGCTGGACAGATTGCAAGCCAATGAATCTGCCATTTGCATGCTATATAGCCCTCTTTCTGTTTCGGATGAAGCTAAAGGTAGTTGTAGTAGTTACCCTTTCCGAGGATTAATATGTCGGTTGTTCGGCTATGGAGCCGGAAAAGATAAATACGGGCAGTTAAGGTTGGTAACCTGTAAGATCATAAAAGAGCAGCAGCTCGAAAATTATGAGAAAGCCATAGAAATGCTAAAAAGGAATGAGCCTGTTCCGGTATTTTCTGATTATTATAAAAAATTGATGCAAATTGATTTTAGGTTAGCGAACCAAATGCTACCTGTTAATGAAGCTATTGAAGTGGCTATTGAAGCTGTTTTACAATATTACGCTTACAGACCATTTCCTAAAACAGGTAAAGTGGTTGCCTAAGAAAGAACATATATAGCCCTTGTTATTTTATAAGGGCTATATGTTTAATTACTTGCTTAAAATGGTAAATACAACCCTCCTGTTTTCAGCCCTGCCTTCATCAGTATAATTAGTGCTAATGGGATCTGTTTCACCATAACCTTTGGCTACCATTCTATCTGAGCGGATACCTTTTTGTAATAAGTATTGCATTACCGAATTAGCCCTGCCATCGCTTAGCGTCATGTTATAGTCATCACTTCCTTTGTCATCAGTATGGCCAGCTATTTCTATAGTAATGCCTGGGTTAGTCTCCATCAGATTTGTAAGCCTGTCAAGTTCAGGGTAAGATTCTTTTGTAAGGTCTGTTTTGTCGAAATTGAAATAAATGTTTTTAATAATAACAGTTACCCCAACTTCTATTGGGTCAAGGTAAAGATCTTTGCTATAATTGAGGAAATCCTGGTTTTCGAAAATGGAAATGGACTCTTCAAGGTTTAGGTAATTCACTTTATTTGCCCGCACTTTGTATTTTGCTGCTTCTTTAATGTTTATAGTGTAAAATCCATCCTCATCACTTTTGGTGGTGGCTACGATATTGTCATCGAGGTCAAAATATACATTGGCAGCAATTGGTTCCTTTGTTTTATTATCAAAAACATAACCTGAAACTATATACGGCATCACTCTTTTTGTTAATAGAAAATCTTTTCTGATTTCTTTATAGAATTCTCCTTCACCCAGTTTGACCTCCAGCTTTTCAGATACAGGATTGTAAAGAGAATCATTTATAGCCAGAGCATACACACCTTCTTCATTCAGTTGCATTCTGTAGGCACCATCAGCATAATTTGTTTGCGCTTCATCTTTCCACTTTTTTTGGGTTGCTTCAATATTTACTATTGCAGGATATTTGCTTTTAGCTTCCAGTATATAGCCATATAAGAAAATTTCAGACTGAATGGGTTCAATAAACAGATTTTTAATAATGGTAGTGTCGCCATGTATGTTAGAAAGATCTAATTCATCTTCTAAAGTGAGGTAACCGCTCTTCTGAGCACTGAAAGAAAATGGTTTTTCTTCATAAGTTACAAAGCTATACATGCCATCGTCTTTTAAAGTTTTTACCTGTGGTTTTTTATCGCCTTCGGTAATTTCTAAATTCAACGCTACGGGTTCGTTGGTCTTGCTATCTTTCACAATTCCTTTCACAGTTATTTTAGGTTTTGGCACTAAACCGTAAATATTCATATTGCTACCATCCGGGCTTACATAAGTACGAGTAGTGAATGCATGTAGTCCGCTTTCATCTATCGAGAAATAAGAATCGAATCCTGAAGTATTAATGGGTGGCCCTATGTTTTCAGGCTCCGACCATTTTTGCCAGGTGTCATCAAGCCTTTCTGTTTTCCAAACATCAACATCGCCTAGTCCACCGGCTCTATTGCTGGCAAAAAACATTGTTTTGTCGTTATTGGTAAGGTATTGTCCAAACTCATCCTGATGTGTGCTCAGGCTTTCGATCATTTTTGGTCTGGAGTAAGAACCATCACTTTGGAGCTTACTGACATATAAGTCACTATAAGCTTTTCCGGTTCTTTCACTCATGTATATCACAATAGTTGATCGGTCCTGCGTGATAACAGCTCCGGAAAACCGGCCTTTATTCATTTCTTCAAAATCTTTAATGTCAAGTGTCTGCGGCTTAGACCAGCCATCACCTTCCTGAAAAGTTAAAGAAAAGCCCTCTTTGTTTTTATTTTTTCCTCCCCTGATCAAAAGAGTTTTACCTTCATCAAGTATGGTAAGTACCTGGTTAAATTTCCTTTTGTTTAAAGGAGCATCCATATGTATTGCCGGCCCCCAGGTACCATCAATTAACTTATCTGAATACCAGATGTCCTGGGTATTATCGGTTCCTTCAGTGTTTTGAGGGTGGTTGGATACTGTAAAATATAATCTTTTATTATTGGAGGTTATCATGGGAGCAGTTTCATGATAACGAGTATTTACATTTTTACCAAGTTCTTCTAATTTATAGAGCACTTTAGGGTCCTGGCTGAATGCAAGACTGGGAATGAATAATAGGATAAGTAAAAGTTTTCGCATTTAATTCAAGATTTTCCCAAAAATAGGAACTTATGTCCTATAATATTTATCTAAATTACTGACAAAAGTACGTGTGTAAATCCTGTTCTATTGCGTGGATTAAGCATAGTGATTCTCTTTCCGAGATATGACTTTTATATTAATCTAATTAAATCTTGATGAGAGTTTTTATTGTGTCCTTTCTACTCATTCTTTCCAACCTTAGTTTTATCAAAGCTCAAGATTACATTCCTTCTTAGTAGATAGGCGAAAGGTAATTTTACAGAATCAATACTATATTTTGGGGGAGAGGGTATCTATCGGAAGGGTGGTGAAATTGATGGCAGGAAACAAGCAGACAAATAAGTTAATGAAATTCAGTAGAAGACTCAATTTTGGTGCAGGTACGTTAGCAGGTATCGGAATTACAGGAATTACGTCACAACTCTTTAGCCTTGAAGGTGATGAGGATTATGATTTTAGAATAGTCGGTTTCAGCACTGTTTTAATAGGAGGAGCAGTAGTTTTAAGCTTTAGAGCTGATAAAAAAGCAGACTAGGCAATAGATTTTTATAATAGAAGGCAACTCACTACTATTAATAGTTACTCTGGATTTCTTACATTGGAAGTGGATAAATTAGGCTTGGGGTTGAAATTTGTTTTTTTAAGAAAATTTCGACTCATAAGATTCAATGTAATATTTATAGTATTTATTCTCTCTTTCACGAATTTTTTCAGTGCATTTTTGAGCCAAATCTAATTTAGGTGTTAATGAAAAAAAATATAATAGTTCTTCTGCTTACAATAACAGTATTTTCTTGTGACAAAAATGATGACCCTCAACCATCAACTGTGGAGGATGAAGTATTGTCTCTCATTAATGACCATAGAAGAAGTTTGGGGTTGGCCAACTTGGAGTTAAATACTGTTATTATGGAGGAAGCACGTGCACATAGTTGCCAAATGGCAGAAGGTTCTGTTCCTTTCGGACACCAGGGCTTTGGAGATAGGGTAAAACGAATAAATGAAAAAATTGATGGTGGAGCAAGTGCTGAAAACGTGGCTAACGGATATCCTACTCCACAAAGTGTGGTAGCTGGTTGGCTGAATAGTAGTGGCCACAAAAAGAACATTGAAGGTAATTATAACCTTACAGGTATAGGTATTTGCGAGAAAGAGAACGGTACTTTATACTATACTCAAATTTTTATTAAAAAATAAAGGCTGCTATGAAGCTTTAATGCTCACTTAGTTTTTCATTTTTTAATATCGTTGTGTAGTCATATTGTAAATCTTCAGGAAGAAGTAAAATGTTTTTTTTAATTAACTGAACCTGTCTCAGATAAAGATTTTTCAAGGTGCCATTTTTATGAATTGAAGGTTGGATCAAATTCATTTTGCTACAAAAATAGATTAGAAGCTCCACCTCAATTGCTTTACTTTGTGTGTACCGGATATATTTTTTTGTGTTGCGAAGAATTTTTCGAAGTGTTTTTTTTATCCAGTAATAGTTAGTGGTATTTATTTCTGCAAACTGAATGTCTAACTCTGCTTTTACTGAATTTATATAAGCTGTATCATCCTCAGATTCATACAGGAGGTAGGTAAGTAATTCTTTATTCTCTTTTTTAAATTTTGCCAGCCGTAAACATAGTTGAGTTAATTCCTCAGATGACTTTTCTTTTAGTTCTCGTTTTATTTCACTGATTGTTGCTGCTTTCATTTTTTTGTAATTTTTCACAAGGTATTGCTCTTTGTAAAATAACAGATGCTTAATGTTGATACTATATCAATTTTATAAGTAAAGGTAAGGTGAAATTGATATGCAGCAATAAGTGTTTTAATAAGTAAATCCTGAAATAATTATAAACTAACTCTGATGTAAGGTAACTTATTCTTCCTTAACTAGTATATTTAATTAGGGCTTTAAACAAAGCAGGAATATACTGATTGCTGAATTACAAAGACTTAGTGTTTTTATTTTTAGAATATAATTCTCTTTTAATAAATGCTGATTTAGCTTAATTTTTTTTACCTATTTTTTTGTGAAAAGCCTTTATCCCTGGTGGGATTTTAATTTTTTTTTATTCTTGATTATTCTGTGAATAATCTAATTTTTTAAACTTCAATTTCGTGACTAGATTTTTTTTAACTCTATCAATATTTACTTTTCTAATATTAGCCTCTTGTGATAAGGATAAATCATCTCAGGGAAATAGTGCTCCCATTACTTTAGTAGCTACAGATTCTATTTTCTTTAAAAACGCACTTGTTCTTGATACCGCCAGAAAGAACGAAGTAGTTAAAAAGTTGATCAATTTTTATCAGAAAAATGGTGCTCAAACTAAATGGTTATTAAGTGGTGGTGCAACTAATCTTTTCCATTCATTAATTGAAACGATAGGAAATGCTGAAGACTATGGGCTTTATTCTGAAACATATAATTATAACTACTTAAAATCTCAATCAAAAGCTGTTTATTCGGCTGATAAGATAGATTTTAAGGAACTTTGTAATCTCGACAGAGATGCTACCGCTTCATTTTTATTATTTGTTATTCACTTAAACAAAGGACGTATTTTGGAACCTGGTTATCGTGAAAAGCCTTGGTTTAAAGGAGATCAGGAGGGAATTGAGACCCTGAAGCTTCTCAGTGTAGATCCTCAAGAGACGATTACTCATATAATTGATACATTACAACCTAATTTTCCTTTTTATGTACAGTTGAGAGATCAACTCCGAAAATTAAATCATAGTGAGCCTAGAGATATTGTTCCTTTTCAATTTGATGACCTTGAAAATTTTGAAGTTGGATTTAAAGATAAAAGAGTAAAATATCTTCGGAACAATTTGAATCAGTGGGGAGTAGAGGCTGATATGGCTACTAATCCTTTGGTGGTAGACACTGCATTAGTTGAGAATATTAAGGATTTTCAGGCTTCTTTTGATATGAAGGCGGATGGGCTTCCCGGTGAGTCTACCTTGCGGTTCCTTAACATGCGGGATGATGACTTGAAGAGCCTCATTGCACTTAATCTTGAAAGGATGAGATGGATTCCTGAAGGGATAGGAGAAAATCTGATTATGGTGAATATTCCTGAATATAAATTGAGAGTTTATAGAACAAATGAAGTAACTGCCAAAGTGAAAGTAATTGTAGGTGAAGAAATGAAACCTACTCCTGTTTTTAGTGATACCTTAAGTCATATAGTTTTTAACCCAACATGGACAGTGCCTCAAAGTATCATTTGGGAAGAAATGGTACCTAAGCTAAGGAAGAACCCCGGCCACTATGAAGAGGATTTCAAAATTTATCAGGATAATGTAGAAGTAGATCCATATATGATTGATTGGCAAGATATGGAGTTGAAAAAGAAATATTATTTCAGATTTGTACAACAACCTGGTCCTTCCAATTCTTTAGGGGAAGTGAAATTTATGTTTCCAAACAATTTAAGTATTTATATGCATGATACACCTGCAGATGTACTTTTTGACAAGAACAATCGAGATTTGAGTCATGGCTGTATCAGGTTAAACAAGCCTTTTAAATTTGCTAATTACCTTCTTTCAGATAATGAAAATTGGAGTAAGGAAAAGATGTATGATATTTTGCAAAAAGAGGAGCCGGAAAAAATCTATTTAGATCAGCGATACCATGTCCAGATTGCTTATTTAACGGCATGGATTACTGCTGAAGGAAGACTAAAGCTTTTTGATGATATATATGGATTTGATAAGGTGCAGCTTGAGAAACTGAATGAGTTAAAGCAATTAGCTAAAAAGGCAGAGAAGGATTATTCATGATTTTTAATCTGGTTTTGTAAATTAAGAAATTCAGATTTTGCACCATCCGGAGGAACTATTTGAGGTATGTATCCATTAAGAAGAGGAAGTTTAATAGAGTGTCCCCGTTATTTGGGTGATTTTAGTTAAAATAATTTTTTTTTGATATTAATGCTTGTACAACGTAATTTTTTTCTCCCTTTGTTATTCTCTTTTGTCACTTTGATAGCCTGTTCTAATAAACCAAGTGAAGCAGAGAAGTTGGAGGCAAAAGAAGAACGACTTATTCATGCAGGGGAGGATTCCCTTACTCAACCAAGGGTGCTTGAGAAAGATATGGAAGTGGATTCTATCAGGAAAAAATCTGCTTTTCAACATAGCCAATTTAATAATACCTTGAACTTTGAGGATACATTGAAGTCTATGTATAAAGAACTAATGGAGAATAATCCAGAGGTTAAAATGGATTATGACCCCTTCAGATATGCTATGATTGGCTATTATACTTTAAGGCAAGAGGAAAGATTAAATGATAAAGAGATTTTATCTATTATTGATTTTACTAAAAGCAGTTGTGATAAAAGGTTCTATACTATAAATCTTAAAGAGTTAGACTTCCTTTATTATTCATTGGTAAGCCATGGGAGAAATACCGGGGGAGATATGGCGACTAAATTTTCTAATGAAAGATCTTCTAATGCCAGTAGTTTAGGTTTTTATGTGACCGGAGGTACTTATACGGGTAAAAATGGTTATAGCATGCGGTTAGTTGGTGATGAAAAAGGGTGGAATGATAATATGATGAAAAGAGCGGTGGTGATGCATGAAGCTTCTTACGTAAGTGAAGATTTTGTAAAAAAATATGGCCGTTTAGGAAGAAGTTACGGCTGCCCGGCCTTACCTAAAGGCTTAAGCAGAAAAGTTATAGATACTATTAAAGGTAAAACTGTAATATTTGCCTATTACAATGATGATACATATTTAAAAGCATCCAGATATCTTGATTTGGATCAGTTGGTTAGCAAAATGAATGATGATTCAGATACTTAAATAATAACAATTTAACTGAATCTATCATCCATTTCAACGGGTAATTCACTAATTAATCTTTATGCTTAAACCCTTAATGGTTTGCCAACCTTCTGCATCAGTTAGTAAGATCATAAAGTGGTAATCTCCACTATCTACATTTTCAGGAACTTCTATTTCCATTTCGGCAACATACTCATTTTGTCCTTCAGGTATAGCGTAATTTTGAATAAATAAAAAAGGGTTGTCGGGTGCCTTTACAGCCTCCATATCACAATCATTTACTTCAGTACTATGAGTGTGGTGGTCAAAATTATGGTGAATATCCACGCTGTAACCTCCTAATTGGATATTATCAGTAAATCTGGCTTTGAAAATGAAAGTCTCTCCTCTGTTTATGCTACTACATTGTTTAGGAAAAGCTTCATCAAAAGCAATGTCTATTTCCGGATATTCAGTGTCAATTTCAACTTCCTCTTCACAGCTACAAAATAAAAGAAATGCTAAGAAGGTTGAGGAGGTCAATATATGTTTTAAGAAATTCATCTTTTTAAATATGTTTTATATTTGTTTTAAAAAAAGCAGTATTGACTCGTGATCAATACTGCTTGATAAGTCTTATTTTATTAAAATCCTTCCAGAGTCACATCTACATAATGGTAAACACTTATTTTGTAAGTGTAATTAGTGTATATTAATCCCATATAATAATCTCCATTTTCCCAGGTTTTTTCACCATCTATTGAGTTGGGCTCAGGAGTATTGTTATCAGCAGATGCTCCTATAACTAATTTAGGTACTGGACGGATGCCGCCATAGATAATATTACTAAAGGAATCTACATCTTCCCAACTTTCATGCTCATAGGTATCATAGACGATCACCTTTGAAAAATCAATATCATCCACTGTTTCAGGACGATGTTCTGCGGACTTTTTAATAAAAACAATATACATACTTCCATCGCCTTTTACCTTATTAATAGTTGCAGAAGATTGAATCGTATCGCCCTTTTCATAATTAACATCTTCAGGGTTTTCAAGCGTTTCATTTACATACTGATAAATTTGGTTATCAGTAGTGTAGAAATCCCATAGATATAAGTAGGGGTCTACAGCAAGATTAGCCGGGTCAATAATTTCTAAAGAAAATGTTTGCTCTAATTGAGTTCCGTTTTCATCCTTAACGATGATAATAAAATCATATTTTCCTTCGACTGCATCCTCAGGAATATCAAAATGCTTGTGAACAGTAGCGTTTTTTGCTCCCTTGAACTCCAGCCAGTTTAGCTCAAATCTCCAGTCACTGGTATATGTTTCTTCAGGAAGCGGCTGTATTTTAATAGTAATACTATCAATTTTATTTCCTGCAAGCACTTCTACATTTAAATGGAAATCTCTTCCAATCACCCCTATCCCATTATTACCTGAACCTACTTCTACTTCACTTATTGAAGGTTCTGGCGCAATTGAGGCTTCATCATCCTTGGAGCATGCCGTAACAATTATAATTGCTGCATAGCCCAGAATTTGAACAAATCTTTTAAAAATCAGCTTTTGTAGTTTTGTCATTGTATATGATTATTGATTAAGAGAAAATGTTTGTCAGTTTTTAAAATGCTTTATCTTAAGTTAGTTGTAGGGAGAGAGATTCATATAATAGGTGGTGACGTATTATGTTACATCAGAAAATAATAGCCTCTTAATTACACAAGTCTATTCACCACCTATTAGAATAGTGGTATATGGTATATTATTATCTATCACTTTAATGAAGCCGGATCAGGAAACTTTCAAACTAGTGAACTATAATCAAAAAATATCATCTGAGAGAGATATCCCAAATCATCAAGCTTATAAAGTTACATATATAACATATTAGAAGCCAGCCACCTCAAACTCTATATAATGGAAAAAATTAAAATTATAAGTTGTGTTCTTGTATACAACCCCAAAGTAATACTCCCCGGATTCCCATGATTTTTCACCACTGATCGGGCTTGGCTCGGGTATATTATTATCAGCTTCTGCCCCTATTTTAAAGTCTGGCGCATTACGAACAAATGTGAAAGTTTCTAAATCAAAAACCTCATTCGAGAAATAATCTACATCTTCCCACCCTTTATGTTCATACACATCATACACAATGGCTTTTGAAAAATCTATGGCATCGGTAGTTTCCGGCCTGTGCCCCAGGTCTTTTTTTATTAGCAAAACGTACATAATACCATCTCCTTTTACACCTTCGATGGTTACCTGAGACCATATCGTATCGTTCTTTTGAAGTACATTACCATCAATAAATTCTCCATCCCTGTAGAAGAAGCCACTTGCAAGACCTCCTATGTTTAATGTGGAAAGTTGCGGATCAACAGGTAGGTTTTCAGGAGTATAAATATTTATTTCACGAGTCTCTAGCAAACTAGTACCATTTTCATCTGTTATCATAATTAAAAAGTCGTATTTTCCTTCCACAGCATCTTCAGGAATGTCAAAATGTTTATGTACAGTGGCATTTTTGGAACCTTTGTACTGCATATAAACTATTTCAAAAGACCAATCTGACTCGTAATTTTCACCAGCTTTTGGAACTATCTGTAATAATACGCTATCAATTTTATCACCTGCTAAAATTTCTGCGTTGAAATGGAAGTCTCTTCCAATGACGCCTATCCCATTATTACCTGAACCTATTTCTACTTCACTAATAGCGGGCTCCGGTTTTACTTCATTTTCTTCGTTGTCATCACAGGAAGAAAAAAATAACATTCCTCCTATTAAAAGAAGGAATGCATGTTTCAAAAAGTTTAATTTTTTATACATTTTAATTATTGAATAGTTAAAAATTAATTTAATTAAGAAGCGGATACTTCTAAATGTCTGTCTATTACCGAAGTGTTACCCTCTTCATCTTCTATGGTTATTTCCATATGGTATTCTCCTGCTGGAGCTGTTGCAGGCACATCAATATGCTCATGAAATTCTACTTCAGTTTCTCCGTGATATCCTTCTTCAAATTCTGCTTCAAAATCCCATTCCACTTCTCCTTCTCCTACTGAAATTCCATGTGCGTGAATATCCACTATTATATGATGTACACCATGAACAGCATTTATCATAAACTCTGCATGAAAATCATTTCCACGGGCCACAGACTCATCAATTGAGATATCACTTACGGTTATCGGAGATAGTATATCAATATGTCCTTCGGATTCTACTTCATTTCCTAATTCATCAACAACTGTTATAGTAATATGGTATTCACCCGCAGGAGCATTTGCAGGGACATCAATATGCTCATGAAATTCAGGATTTTTAACCCTGTATTTTTCATCAGTAAATGTTTTTGAGAATTCCCATTCTTCCTCTCCCTCTCCAACTGTTAAGTCATGGCCATGTATTTCTATAGATATACTACTTACATTTGCAGGAGCATTTATTTCAGCTTCCATGTGAATGTCCGAACCTTTGTAAGCTACAGATCCACTGCCGTGATCGCTTCCTCTACCATATTCAAAGCTCATAATTTCAGGTCCTTCCGGTGTAGGATCTTCATCGTCATCACAGGCTACCATTACACTAAATAGTACTAATGCCATCGCTAATAATTTTAGGTTGGCTAAATCGAATAATTGTTTTGTTTTAGTCATCATTATTATTTATTTTAAGTTAAAAGGTATATTCATAGATAAAATAATGTTTCTACCCGCTTCAGGAAGCCCTATTAGTCTGTAGAAACTTGTATGGTTCATGTACCGGGTGTTCAGTACATTTTGCACCTGAAGATTAATAGCTATAGGATTATCATTTACATCAATTGTTGTCCCTGCCCTAATATTGAAAAAGTTGAACCCCTTCGTTTTCTTCTCAGGGGGTACTATATTGTCTTGCTTTGCAGTAACCCGCCAATCGACTGATAAAAATGATTCATTTAGTTTATCGGCAAATTCAGGAGACCATTCCAGATTAAACAATGCAGAAGGGGGTGGTGAAAATGGTAGCGTAAATCCTTTTTTATCACCGGAAAGCTGTCGGGCATAAACATATTCACCTAAAACTTCAACACTTAATGCTTTATGAAATTTCCATTTAGCCTGCAATTCGGAGCCATACCTTAATACCTTACTTTGTGTATATTCAAATACCTGGTTTCCAGCACCGTATAAGTAATCATGCCGTGAGGTAGGGTTCAGGTAAATATAATTTGAGAAATAATTGTAAAAAGGGGATAATGCTACTGACCACTTCGAAGTTGTCCAGCTTAGCCCTAAATCACCCTGATATGATTGTTCAGGGTTGAGGTCAATATTTCCTCGTTCATAGCTGAAGTAATGATAATTAACTCCATTTGCTCCTAACTCTTTAGCTATTGGCATTCGAAAGCTTTTACCAATATTTGCTTTCAGGTTGAACTTATCCTTATTGTAACTGGCACCTACTGACCATACAATACTATTAAATTCCCTCTGCTCGTTGCCGGCTCTTTCAATATAAAGGGATTCTGTTTCTCCATTCTGCTCAACTGTTGAAGGAAACCAGTCATTGTATTGCTCAATTTTAATGATGCCGTAATCGTACCGGAGTGCTCCATTAAGCACAAAGGCATCATTAAACTTGTATTTATCATGAATAAATGCGCCAGCTAATGTTTTTTTAAAGGCTGGCACCAGAAAACCCCATCCACCGATGGAGTTGTCCTGATGCTCGCTATTTATACCAACCGCAATTTCATGCCTGCCTAACCACAGGTAGTTTTTAATATTTGCAGAGAAAACATGCTTATCAAATTCTCGCTCTAAATCTATTGGAATAGGAGTGTCTTCAGGATAGATGGGTGGCATATAACCATGATTTACATATTGATTGTACTCTTGTCTGAAATTATGTTGGTAACCTATTTCAGTTTCCATCATATACTGATCCGAGAAGTAAAGCTCACTTTTGTTAATAATTTTAAAATGATTTACTTTCTGTCTGGGGTAAAGTATATCCCTGCTTGAGGCATCATGTAAAGCTGTATTTACTCTTCTCGGCTCCAGCCCATGTGCATTAGCAAAAAAACCACTGGTACTATTAATGTTGCTTAAATAAAATGCGGATTGAACCTGTTCATTTTTTAATCCGAAGTCGAGATGCAAATTGGTCTCATTTCCTGCGGAATTACGCAAGTGGTTTTTATGCAGCCTTACTGCATAATCATAAACATAGAGAGTGTCAGCAGGGACGCGGTAATCGCCATAATTCTGGTGAGTAATTCTTGTATTAAAAAAGAGGTTTTTACCGCGGCCATACAAGTTGATAGAGCCTCCAAATAAGTTATTGTTTGTTTTGCCTACTAAATCAACAGAACCACCTAATGTGTTTTGATCAGGAACAGGTGTCGGTTTTATATCAATAACTCCTCCAATGGCATCAGAGCCATACAAAAAGGAAGCTGCTCCTTTAATTACTTCTAACCGTGCTACTCCGAACTGATCAATTTCAAGGCCATGGTCTGCCCCCCATTGTTGGCCTTCATGTTTAATACCTTTATCTACCACCATTACCCTGTTAAATCCAAGACCTCTTATAATAGGCTTAGATTGACCGGAACCAATTCCTATTGTACTTATTCCCGGTATTCTTTCGATAGATTTCATCAGGCTTCCGCTGAGGTTTTGCCTGATAAAATTTTTATTAACAGACTCTATGGTGAGAGATTCTTCTTTCTTTAGAGATGTAACCCTATCCTTTTTTATAACTACTTCATTAAGTTGTGCTATCTCTGGCTGAAGTTTTATATGAATGTCTTTTATCAAATCAGAAACATTCAATTCTACCTTTTGAGAGGCGTAGCCTATGTAGGAAATAATTAAGGTGTGTGTTCCAGTGGAGGGGAGAGAAATCTGGAAAGCACCATTCGAATCAGTAATGGTTAAATGGTTGCCCGGAATAAGCCTTATTGTAGCACCTTCCAAAGGTTTATTGTACTCGTCTACTACCTCTCCGGAAATCAATTTGCTTTGAGCCATTAATAGCCCATCTGCTCCTGAAATGAAGCAGATAATTATTAATGCAATTAGATTTTTATTGTTGCGCATAGTGCGAGTCAGATATTAAATGCAATATTGTTGCAAAATTATGGAGCTATTTTGAATATGCAATTAAGTTGCGTTATTATTTAATCGATTTAGTGATAATTTATCTCAGGGCGAGCTAATAATGAGATTTTAAGAAGATTTAATTATTTTATATTTATCTTATAGGTAAACCAGAAGATTGTAATAATTGAAAAGTAACAAAATCAAAAAGAAAAGGAGTTTTAATAATAATTAGCCTTCTACTGTAGAGCATTAAATACCCGATAATAAACCCATTGCTTATGTTGTCGTTAATTAGAAAGGTAAATCATTATTTAATTTATTATGGCAATAAAGATTATTGGAATTTCCCTCACTATCGCAGGTATATTAGGTCTTACTTTTGGAGTTTTAGGGATTTTTGGGAGTAATATTGTAGCATTAAATCCCTGGGCTATGACCATCTTAGGTTTTATTTTTTTTATTTCAGGAGTAGGAATGGTGAAGCGGCTTAAATAAAAATTAGTTATTTGCTCCAGCTTATTTTAAGGGCCTTTATTTTATCTGTTTCCAATATGATGTCAGTGTGAAGAGTAAAGCCATTCTTTTTATAGAAATTTGCAGGTGAGAAATAAGCTTCTCCATTTTGTTTAACATAGCCTTCTTTAGTTATTACCCAGCCATTAACAGGGGAGTATAGTTCTTTAATTTTTAAAAGTAGTTTACTTCCATAACCTTGTTTTTGGATTGATGAATCTATAATCATAGCAAACCAAGTTTCATTATTTCTTTGGAATACGCAGCACCACCCTTTAATTTTTTCATCTTTTCCTTTTATAAGGATATGTCGCTCAATCAATAGAGAGGCTAGATATTGATCAAAACTTTCTACTGATTCGTGTTTTAAAACTGTAGGGTATTCATTATTCCATAATTGCAGGATCTCCTCTTTTTGTTGAATGGTAAGCGATTGCAGCGTGAGGTATTTCATGAGAATGTTTTCTTTCAGTAAAAATAGCTTTAAATACTATTTAAAAGTTTTCTTTTTACCAGAAAAGCTTGTTGGAAGCTATAAATAAATTCAATAAAAAAGCCACTTCCAATAACTGAAAGTGGCTTTAAAAATGAGCTTTATCAGGCTATTATGCCATTGCTTCTTCCTCTGTTTCGTATTCCGAAACAGGGATACAGCTACACATTAAATTTCTGTCACCATAAGCACTATCAATACGGCTTACACTAGGCCAGAATTTATTGCCTTTTATATAAGACAGTGGGAAAACTGCTTTTTCTCTGCTATAAGGCAGTGTCCAGTTTTCTGCAAGGCTTACTGACATAGTATGAGGTGCATTCTTTAGCAAATTATTCTCTTTGTCAGCTACTCCATCAGCTATCTCCTGAATTTCTTTTCTGATAGAAATCATTGCCTCACAGAATTTGTCAAGCTCTGTTTTGGTTTCACTTTCAGTAGGTTCAATCATCATTGTTCCCGGCACTGGAAAAGATACAGTAGGTGAGTGATATCCATAATCCATCAATCTTTTTGCAATATCTTCTACTTCTACACCAAAATCTTTGAAAGCACGGCAATCAATAATCATTTCATGTGCTGAACGGCCTTTTTTATTGGTGTAAAGTACAGGATAATGGTCATTAAGCTTTGCCTTAATATAATTAGCATTTAAAATAGCCAGTTGTGTGGCTTCTTTTAATCCTTGAGAGCCCATCATGCTGATATATGCATAGCTTATTGCTAAAATACTGGCACTGCCCCATGGAGCAGCCGAAATAGCTGTAATTGCATTATCACCTCCTGTTGGAGTTAATGGATTGCCCGGTAAGAATTCTTTTAAATGTTCTGCAACACAAATAGGGCCCATTCCAGGTCCGCCACCACCATGAGGGATACAGAAAGTTTTATGAAGATTTAAGTGGCATACATCTGCTCCAATATTAGCAGGAGAAGTTAATCCTACCTGAGCATTCATGTTGGCACCATCCATATAAACCTGACCACCATTTTGGTGGATAATCTCGCAAATTTCCTGAATTTCTTCTTCAAATACTCCGTGAGTAGAAGGATAAGTAACCATCAGTGCAGAAAGATTAGCAGAATGTTTTTCCGCTTTTTCTTTCAAATCCTGAAGATCAATATTGCCATTGTCATCGCACCTTACAATCACTACTTGCATACCTGCCATCACTGCACTAGCAGGGTTGGTGCCATGTGCGGATGAAGGAATGATGGTAACATTTCTTTGTTCATCTCCTCTGCTTAGGTGGTAGGCTCTTATAACCATTAAACCGGCATATTCTCCTTGTGCTCCGGAGTTAGGCTGTAAAGAAGTAGCTGCAAAGCCAGTAATTTCAGTCAGCATGTTTTCCAGCTTAATGAACATTTCTCTATAGCCTAATGCCTGTTCTTTAGGCGCATAAGGATGTATATTTCCTAATTCAGGCCACGTAACAGGGATCATTTCCGTGGTTGCGTTTAGCTTCATGGTGCATGATCCCAGAGAAATCATGGAGTGTACCAAAGAAAGATCTTTGTTTTCCAGCTTTTTGATGTAACGAAGCATTTCATGCTCAGCAAAATAACTATTGAAAACAGGGTGCTCAAGGTAGTTGCTTTTTCTAATAAGGTTACCAGACCAATCTAACTCTAAAGAATCAATTGTTTTCTCTAGTGGAAATAAAGAAGCATCTTTATCCAGTACTAGCGCAAAAATTTCGATCAATTCACTTACATCATCAATTCTGGTAGTTTCATTCAAGGCTATAGTCACCGTTTTTGAACCACTAAAATTAAGATTGATTTTATGCTCAAGGGTAATTGAATGAAGTTTCTCTCTCAGCTTATCGGACTCTAACCCTACACAAATAGTGTCAAAATAGTTTTTATTTTGTACCTCGTATCCAAGAGATTCTAATCCTTTTGCCAGTAATTTCACCAAAGAGTGGGTTCTTACAGCAATTTTCTTCAAGCCAACAGGGCCATGATACACAGCATACATTCCGGACATTACTGCCAATAATACCTGTGCTGTGCAGATATTGGAGGTGGCTTTCTCTCTTTTTATATGCTGCTCCCTTGTTTGAAGGGCCATTCTGTAAGCTTTATTGCCTTCTTTATCAACTGAAACGCCAATAATTCTGCCTGGAATTTGTCTTTTATAAGCTTCTTTGGTAGCAAAGAAAGCAGCGTGAGGACCGCCATATCCCATAGGGATTCCAAATCTTTGGGAGGTACCTACTACGCAGTCAGCACCTATCTCTCCCGGAGGAGTTAATAGTGTTAAAGACAATAGATCAGCACCGATAGTAGAAAATATTTCTTTCTCCTGAGTTGCTTCAAGGATGGGTTTTAAATCGATGATATCTCCATGCCTGTTAATTTGCTGAGTATATAAACCGAAAATATTGTCATCATTTACATCAATATCAGCAATATTTCCTACACGTAATTCAATTCCAATAGGAATAGCTCGTGTTTTTAACACATCTAATGTTTGTGGGAATATATTTTCATCAACATAGAATATATTGGCTTGTTTCTTCTTGCCTTTTCGCATACCAAAGAACATCGTCATAGCCTCAGCAGCAGCTGTTCCTTCATCTAAAAGTGAAGCATTCGCTATTTCCATTCCGGTAAGGTCAATTACCATTGTCTGGAAATTGATGAGGGCTTCCAATCTTCCCTGTGCTATTTCTGCCTGGTAAGGCGTATAAGCAGTATACCAGCCCGGGTTTTCCATGATGTTTCGTAAAATAACACCAGGCACGTGCGTATTGTAATACCCTAAACCAATATAAGAGCGGAAAATCTCATTTTTGGAAGCCATTTCTTTGAAAGATTCCAAAAATTCAAATTCCGTTTGCGCTTCAGGTAAATTTAAATCTTGCTTTAACCTGATGTTTCCAGGAATGGTTTCCTCTATCAAATGCTCCAAAGAGTTGGCATTCACCGCTTCAAGCATCTCTTTTATTTGCTGATTATCCGGTGCATTATGCCTCACATCAAATCTTTCTTGGTAACGAGGGTTTAATTTCATATTTATTGTATTAATTTTCAATTACTATATAGAAAAAGCATTATACTCAATTAGGTAAAACGGTTACTTTAGAAGGCTTTTTGGTTGTTGTTTTATGAAATTTATTAGTCATATAACAATTGTAAATATTACAGGATATCCTGCTTTTTGAAATATGCCACAAAAGTACAATATATTTGAGAGTATATTTGTTTAGTTAACCTTAAAAAAAACAAAAATTATTTACCCACTTAAATCTTTAAATATGAATAAGTTCTTAATTATTTGCAGTTCGTGCTTTTTACTTTCATACCTGTCTTATTCGCAGGTGAACGAGCTAGCTGCCAAGAAGTATGCTTCAACAATTAGCGAAGCGGATTTAACGCGGCATCTTACTATTTTAGCTTCAGACTCGCTGGAAGGAAGGGAAACAGGTAAGAAAGGGCAGAAAATGGCTGCAGATTATATCAAAAATCATTTTGAAAAATTAGGGTTACAGGCTCCTGTAAATGGGAATTCATACTATCAGAAATTTAACTTGTATAAAGTTAAAAGAGGAAAGGCAGAAATGATATTGGGAAAAGATACATTGAAAAACCTGAAGGAAATGGTGTATTGGTCTGATAACCCAATGAAGAAGGAAAAGGTTGATTTGGTGTATGTAAACAAGGCTTCAAAAGAGGATTTAACCAAGTTTTCAGTAAAGGATAAGTTTGTAGTTTTTCAGGCAGAAGGTCAGTTTACTCCAGTTTTGCAAAGGCTTGAGGAATCAGGAGCTAAAGGAGCTTTGGTATTAGCGGAAGACAGCTCAAAAATGAGTATGGTGCTCAGGTATGGGCAGTATTATGTTACTAATGGTTCTCTTTCCAGAAATAAGCCTTCTGATAAAGGACTTGTTAGTGTAGTTACCTACAAAGAAATGGCTAACAAAATATTTGGCAAGCCTTTAGAGAAGTTGAAAATTGGAGATAAAGCTAAGGCGCAGCTTTCAGGAGAAGTAAATGTTGAGGTAATAGAAACAGAAAATGTACTGGGCTTTTTAGAAGGTGGAGAAAAGAAAGGCGAGATTTTAGTGATAACTGCTCATTATGACCATGAAGGGATAAAAAATGGTGAGATTTATAATGGAGCCGATGATGATGCTTCAGGAACAACGGCAGTATTAGAAATTGCAGAAGCCTTCGCAATTGCTAAAAAGGATGGTTTTACACCTAGAAGAAGCATTTTGTTTATGCCTGTTACAGGTGAAGAAAAAGGTTTGTTAGGCTCAGCTCACTACTCAGAAAACCCGGTTTTTCCTCTTGATAACACAGTTACCAATTTAAATATAGATATGATTGGAAGGGTGGATTCCATTCATATGGAGAATAGAGATTTTGTATATCTAATTGGATCTAACAGAATTTCTACTGAGTTACATAATATCAGCGAAAACATCAATCAGAAATACACCAAGCTGGATTTGGACTACACTTACAATGCAGAAGACCATCCGGATAGAATCTATTACAGATCAGACCACTGGAATTTTGCCAAAAATGGTGTGCCTATCATTTTCTACTTTAATGGAACTCATCCTGATTACCATAAGCCTACTGATACGGTGGAGAAAATTCAGTTCGACTTATTAAAGAAAAGGGCAGATTTGGTTTTCTATACAGCATGGGAATTAGCCAACCGTGAAAACAGACCGTTGGTGGAAGAATAAACTGTAAGAATAACTGGTGAATTGTATCGTGCGTTAGTAATCGTAAGCATCAAATATTACAAAATAGTAAAATCATGAATGTTTCAAAACATAATGCTAACCTGATACAATTTACCAAACTTACTCGTTTAGCTAAAAGCCTTTATTTTTCTAATAAAGAAAATGAACCTAGAGGATTTATGGATATAAATGATAATGAAGTATTAGGATTACTCCAAAGCCTCTCTGAAAGTAATGTTGAATACATGCTTGTAGGAGGAGTAGCAGCAGTGTTTCACGGACATGTTCGTACCACGGGCGATATTGATTTATGGGTAAATGAAGTGCCCGAAAATAAGAAAAGACTGGTAAATGCACTATCTCAAATAGGAGTTCCTGCTGCTGAAGGTTTTTTAAATGTACCTCTCATTCCAGGATGGAGTAGCTTAACTATAGGTGATTCTGGTTTTACTGCTTATTTTATGGCCTATACCAGCTTCTTTAAACAGGCAGACTTTAATGAGGTATATAAGAGGTCAGTGAAAGGGGAAATTAATGGCATTAAATTTCAGGTGATTCATATAAATGATTTAATCAAAGAGAAGAAGCGTTTAGGAAGGCATAAAGACCTTGACGATGTCGAAAATCTTGAGAAGATTAAAAAAACAGAAAGTAATTCTAAGTTTGCATTCATCTCTTCCTTCTTCTGTCTTTCTGCTTTTTGCCAGTGCCACCTTTTTTGTTTTTCTGTGTCATCGGATTTTTCTTCTCATGAAAAGCACCTTTAAAATCAGGATTTTCAATCCTTTTCAGTCTGTCGATTTCCATATCAATGGCTTTTTGTTCTTCAGGTAATGTTCTTTCACGATTTACTTCTGAAGGAAGCTGCTTAACAGGGATTTTCATTCTGATAAGTTCTTCTATCTTTTCTATATGATAAGTTTCGGCCTCATTAGCAAAAGTGATGGCAACACCTTTATGCTTTACTCTTCCAGTTCTGCCTACCCGGTGCACATAATCTTCTATCTTGTTAGGTACATCAAAATTGATTACATGGCTTACCTCGTGTATGTCAATTCCTCTGGCAGTTACATCGGTAGAAACCAGAATTCTAATATTTCCTTCACTAAATTCTCTGATGGAATTAATTCGGGTGGATTGCCCTTTGTTGGCATGAATTACTCTTACACTATCTGTGATTTTTCTGTCAATAAAGTGAAAGACATTATCTGCAGTTTTTTTGGTGCTTACAAAAATGATCACCCTTCCTAATTTTTCATTTAACAATAAATGCTGAAGCAGGTTAATTTTTGTGAGGAAGTTTGGTACGTGATATAATTGTTGCTTTACTAACTCTGTGGTGGTTGCCTGCGGAGTTACTTCAACTTTTTCAGGGAAATCAGTAAATTCATAAGCATACTTTTCTACTTTCTCCGGAAATGTAGCTGAGAAAAACAGGTTTTGTTTCTTCATAGGTAAAATTTCCAGAATATTTCTGATTTGTGGCATAAATCCCATATCCATCATTTTATCTGCTTCATCCAGTACAAAAGTTTTAATATGTTTGGTAGCAAGCACTCCCATATTGTAAACATCTAAAAGCCTTCCGGGGGTAGCTACTAAAATATCGCATCCCGCGGCCACCTCTTCTGCTTGCTTTTTAGGACCAATCCCTCCATACAAACACACCGCTCTCAAATCAGTATATTTGCCTAAGGCATTTAAATTTTCATACACCTGCATTATTAACTCTCGTGTGGGCGCTATAATTAGAGCACGAGGGGCATCACCCTGTGCATATTTTAGCTTCATTAACAAAGGCAATACGAAGGCAGCGGTTTTACCTGTTCCGGTTTGAGCAATGCCAATAACATCATGTCCGTTCAGAATTAAAGGAATGGCTTTTTGCTGAATGGCACTTGGTGCTTCATATCCTAAATCATCAATTGCATTGAATAATTGCTTGTTTAGTTTAAAATCCTGAAATGATGAGATATCTTGCGACATGAACCGTTAAATTTTGGCAAAAAGATGAAAAAGCTACTGATTGTAAATGCAAAGATAGTAAATGAAGGGAAGATTGAGCAGAAAGATGTTTTAATCGTAGATGAGCGTTTTGAAAAAATTGCTTCCCAAATTAATGCAGAAGAAGCTGATCAAGTAATTGATGCGAAAGGGAAGCACTTGTTTCCCGGCCTGATTGATGATCAGGTGCATTTTCGTGAACCCGGCCTTACTCATAAAGCCAATATTTTTACAGAATCTCGTGCTGCAGTTGCCGGTGGTGTTACCTCCTTTATGGAGATGCCTAATACAGTGCCTAATGCTTTAACTCAGCAATTGCTGGAAGATAAATATAGGATTGCTGAAAAGAATAGTCTTGCTAATTATTCATTTTTTATGGGAGCCAGTAACGATAATATTGAGGAGGTACTGAAAACAAACCCTGAAAATGTCTGCGGTGTAAAAGTTTTTATGGGAAGTTCAACAGGAAATATGCTGGTGGATAATGAAGAAACTTTGAACAATATTTTTTCAAAAGTTCCCATGTTAATTGCCACACATTGTGAAGATGAAGCCACAATTAGAGCCAATACTGAAAAGTTTAAAGCTGAATATGGGGAGAATGTGCCAATTGAGATGCACCCTAAAATCAGAAGTGAAGAAGCTTGTTACTTGTCTTCATCATTAGCGGTTCAACTGGCTAAGAAACATGGTTCAAGATTACATGTGTTGCATATTTCAACTGCTAAGGAAACTGCTTTGTTTGACAATAAACTGCCTTTGAAAGATAAGAAAATAACAGCAGAAGCCTGCATCCACCATTTGTGGTTTTCAGAAGATGACTATAAAACAAAAGGCACCTATATTAAATGGAATCCGGCAGTGAAAACTGCACATGACCGAGAGGAAATTATGAAAGCTGTGCTGGATAACCGCATAGATGTAATTGCAACCGATCATGCTCCTCATACAATGGAAGAAAAGCAGAATACCTATTTTAATGCACCCTCAGGAGGGCCGCTTGTACAACATAGCTTACTGGCGCTACTGGATTTCTACAAGAATGGAAAAATGACTTTAGAACAGATTGTGCAAAAAGCAGCACATAATCCGGCCATCTTATTCAGGATT
Organism: Marivirga lumbricoides; assembly: GCF_014636295.1. Classification (GTDB taxonomy): domain Bacteria; phylum Bacteroidota; class Bacteroidia; order Cytophagales; family Cyclobacteriaceae; genus Marivirga; species Marivirga lumbricoides. Next base: position 35,587 of record NZ_BMEC01000003.1, read on the forward strand.
CAGGATCGAGGTTATATCAGAGAAGGTTATTTTGCGGATTTTGTATTGGTAGATATGGATGCTCCTTATCAGGTAACGAAAGATAATATACTATCAAAATGTGGATGGTCTCCTTTTGAAGGGCACACCTTTAATGCTTCCATTCAATCTACTTTTGTGAATGGTAAAATGGTTTACGAAAATGGTGGAATTATTGAACGTATGAGCAGTAGGCGGTTACTGTTTGATAATAATTAAAATAATATTTGTTTCAAGTTGAGCCATTTATTCTGATTTAAGGGTAAATGGCTTTTTTATTTAATTTAATACAATCCTTTATTTACTGATAGGTTAACCATTACGTGCGGTTTTGGATAGACTTACCCAATTCTTTAGATATTGTAAGATATTTTAAATCTGGACGCAACTTCTTCACACTCTTGTGCATCTACCCAGCAAAGGAAATTTTATTTTCGACAGGAATCTTGTAATAAAATAAGCTATTTTGTTACTAATGGGATAGAAATCAATCGTTCATTTAAATAAATATTATGCAATTAACCATCAACAACCTGAATAAACAGTATGGAAACGGAGTACATGCATTAAATGATGTAACTCTCACTATTGAAAAAGGCATGTTTGGTTTACTGGGTCCTAATGGTGCTGGCAAATCTTCCCTTATGCGTACATTGGCAACCCTTCAAAATGCAGACAGCGGAACAGCCACTTTAGGAAATATTGATGTGTTAAACGATAAGGATGAGGTAAGAAAGGTATTAGGGTATCTTCCTCAGGAATTTGGTGTATATCCACGAACATCAGCAACAGATTTATTGCACCACCTGGCTATTCTAAAAGGTTTTAATAGTAGTAAAGAAAGAAAAGAGATGGTTGACTACCTGCTTCAGAAAGTAAATCTTTATGAGCACAGGAAAAAATCGGTTAGCAGTTACTCAGGAGGTATGCGCCAAAGATTTGGTGTAGCGCAATGCCTCATAGGCACCCCTAAGTTAGTAATTGTTGATGAGCCCACCGCAGGCCTCGATCCGGGTGAGAGAAACAGATTCTATAATATATTAAGTGAAATAGGAGAACAAACCATTGTTATACTTTCTACCCATATTGTGCAGGATGTGCGTGAACTTTGCACCAATATGGCCATTATGAATAAAGGAAAAGTACTTTATTCAGGAACTACCGATGAAGCATTGCTGCAGATAAAAGATAAAGTATATGAGAAGCGGGTAGATAAAACAGAGTTGGCCACTTATCAGTCAGATTATAAAGTGATCAGTAATAAATTGGTGGGTGGCAAGCCACAGATTCATGTGTATTCCGAAACTCCTTTGAACAGCGGGTTCAGTTCTGCAGAGGAGACGCTTGAGGATGTGTTTTTTGCCAAGTTAAATGAGCTAGTGTAAACCAATAAAATTGAAATTATGTGGAAATTTATAAAATATGAATGGAAGCATTGGTTAACATCTCCAATGCTCTGGATTTTCTTTATCATTATAACACTACTTGTATTCCTGGCAGTTTCACTTGATCAGGTTCAAATTGGAGGAGGAGTAGGCAATGTTTATAAAAATGCGCCTTCCGTTATTCAGAATTATTATGGAGTAATGTCGCTCCTTTGCCTGCTAATGACTACTGCATTCATGAATGCAACTGCTAATCGAGATTTTAGCACCGGAATGCACCAGTTTGTCTTTTCGTCTCCTATTAAAAAAGGACATTATTTCTTCGGGAAGTTTTTAGGGGTGTTGCCAATAGCCATCATTCCTCTTTTGGGAGTTTCTTTAGGAGCGCTTTTAGGTCCTTTAATGCCATGGGTTGAGCCTGAACGCTATGGTCCGGTGGTTTGGGGAGGTCATATTCAGGGGATTTTGGCTTTTGCATTGCCTAATACCATTATAGCTGGTGTTATTCTTTATTCATTAGCTATTATCTTCAAGAACAACATAGTTTCCTTTGTGGGCGCCATGTTAATACTCGTATTTTACGTAGTGAGTCAGGGATTCACAGCCGATATTGAAAAAGAATGGCTTGCCAATATTTTGGATCCTTTCGGTTTTCAGCCATTCAGCACACTTACTAAATATAAAACCATTGATGAAAAGAATTTAACGGCTACTGCAGTAACCGGGCAGTTGTTAATAAACAGGTTGGTATGGGTTGGGATCAGTATAGTTCTGTTACTTATTATGTATAGCCGTTTTTCTTTCAGTAATAAGAAGGAAAAGGTGAGTAAGAAAAAATTGAAAGAAGGGGGAAAGGAAACTTTCGAACCTGTAACAGAGATAAAAACTTTTGAAGCACCCTCTAACCAGAAGTTTTCTTTGAAGGCTTTATGGCATATGATTGTATTTGAGACAAAGTCCATCATCAAGAATCAAACTTTTATCATTATTGTGCTGATAGGTTTAATCAATTTAATTGCCAGCCTTACCAGCTTTACCGGAAACTATGGAACAGCCCGTTACCCTGTTACTTATGATGTTATTGATACAATTCGTGGTGCGTTCTACTTGTTTATAATTGGAATTATTACTTTTTACTCAGGTGTTTTGGTATGGAAAGAAAGGGATGCTAAGATAAGCGAAATTCAGGATGCTACACCTTCAAGAACTGGAGTGCTTTTCAGTTCGAAGCTAATTGCCATGTTCATTAGTATTTTTATTGTATTAGTAGCCTCAATATTGGTAGGAATGATTGCGCAAACTTTTTATGGCTATTCACGCTATGAGCTTGATGTTTATATCAAATCTTTATTGGTAATAGATATGCTTAGCTTTGTATTCCTGGTGGTGGTTTCTCTACTTTTTCATTACCTGATAAATAACCGCTACCTGGCTTATTTTGCCTTTGTTGCCTTTATTATAGTTAACAGTTTCATCTGGTCGGTGATGGAAATTGACTCCAATATGCTTGATTTTGGAGCTGTGCCTTCAGGGAGATACTCAGATATGAATGGATTTGGCCCCTTTGTGCCAGGTATTATCTGGTTCAATGTTTACTGGACCTTATTTTGCATAATATTATGTTTTGCTATTTACGCGTTCTATGTAAGGGGTAAGGAAACTCAGTTTAAAATAAGAGCCAAATTTGCCGCTCAGCGACTAAAGAAAAGAGGTGTTTTATTAAGTGTGGCGGTAGTGGCCTTTATTGTTTGCGCAGGTTTTGTGTATTACAATACGGAAATACTTAATACGTATGTTTCTTCTAAAGAACAGGAAAACAGGCAGAAAGACTATGAGCTGACCTATAAAAAATATGAGGGAATCATTCAGCCGCACTGGGTGAATCTGAATTATAAAATAGATATTTTCCCCTATCAAAGAGATCTTTCTACTAAGGTTAATGCAATGGTAGTGAATAAATCAGATGAAGAAATAACAGAATTTCATTTTACGCTTCCTACCATGCCTGATTCAATGGAAATAAATATTCCTAATGCAAAAATAAAGGTAGATGATGATAGATTGAATTACAGGATTTATACTTTAAAACAGCCTATGCAGCCTGGCGACAGTATGGAAATAGAAATAGCTTTTAACAAAATCACAAAAGGTTTTGAAAACAGTGTTTCGTTTACTTCGCTTACGCAAAATGGTACATTCTTTAATAATGGTGATTTGCTGCCTAATTTCGGGTATAACCGAGGTTATGAGATTTCAGATAAAAACAAGCGGGCAAAGTTAGATCTGCCTAAGCGGTTAAGATTGGCGAAGCTGGATAGTACCAATTATGAAGCAAGAAAAAATCCTTACATATCCGGAGATGCAGATTGGGTGAATGTACATACTGTTATTAGCACAGCAGCTGACCAAATTGCTGTGGCACCCGGTAGTCTTATTAATGAGTGGACGGAAGGTGATAGAAAGTACTTTGAGTATGAGCTGGACCAGAAATCTTTAAATTTCTACTCTTTTATTTCCGCACGTTATGAGGTAGCCAGAGAGAAGTGGAATGATATCGATTTAGAAGTTTACTATATCAAAGGGCATGAGTATAATGTGCCTAACATGATTAGTAGTATGAAGAAGTCTTTGGCTTACTATACCAAAAATTTCGGTCCTTACTTCCACAAACAATGTAGGATTATTGAGTTTCCACGCTACGCTTCTTTTGCACAGGCCTTTCCGGGTACTATGCCATATAGTGAAGGCATTGGCTTTATTGCAGATTTAAGAGAAGTAACCAATGATGATATAGATTTGGTGTTTTACGTGGTGGCACATGAAATGGGCCACCAGTATTGGGCACATCAGTTAATTGGTCCGGCCATGCGTGGTTCTGAAATGATGAGTGAGACTTTTGCACAGTATTCGGCATTAATGGTGCTGGAAGAGGAATATGGAAGGGATAAAATGAAGAAATTTCTGCGCTATGAAATGGATGGCTACCTCAATGGAAGAAGTGGTGAATTTGAAGCAGAGCGACCACTTATGGAAACAGAACAACAGGGATATATTCACTATCAAAAGGGCTCAGTAGTGATGTATTATCTGAAAGAAATGATTGGAGAAGACAGTGTGAACAAGGCCTTAAGCAGGTTGTTAGATGATTATGCTTACAAGGAGCCCCCTTTTCCAACTTCTATCTCAGCGGTTAGTGCTTTCAGGGAAGTAACTCCTGATTCACTTCAGTATTTAATTGCTGATCTTTTTGAGAATATCACCCTGTTTTCCAATAGAGTTGTTGATAGTAGATATGTAGAAAAGGGAGATAAGTATGAAGTGACTTTAACCACTTTTTCTGAAAAATTCAGGGCTGATTCGTTAGGGACACAAACAGACGAGCCATTAGCTGATTATATTGATGTGGCGGTATTTGAAAAGTCTGAATCAGAAAGTAATCTTGGAAAACCATTGGTTTATGAAAGAAAGAAAATTACTCAGGCTGAAAACACTTTTACCTTTGTAGTGGACAAAGAGCCTTATGAAGCAGGGATAGATCCTTACAACTATTTGGTGGACAGAATCCCTGAAGATAATGTGAAACGAGTTACTGAGGAGTAATTCCAAATTGATAAAGCAGCTGCCGGTAGGGAGCTGCTTTTTTTTTCACTTCCCTTATCCCTTTCTATAAGGCTTTTATTTCCCTGTTTTTTCTAAATAATTCTTCTTCTATTTTTTGCTATAAGTGGAAAGATAAACCAATCGGCTAATACCTTAGCAGGAGAACATCTATCAAATATTTTGGAATTTTATCATGGTTAAAAGTTAAAGCATGTATTAACTTAATAAGAAAACCTTGTCTACATTTTCAGTGGATTCCTTACAAAGTGTAGCTGTTCGTAAAATCGAGATGAACCCACTCATCTTTAGAGATTTTTAATGTTTCATTCCTGTGGGGCCGCTAATTAAAATTTTCTCATTCCCATTTTAATATTTAAAATTAATAGTTACTTTAAATGACTGAAAATTAATTGGTAACTAGCAGGGGGTGAAATGAGTTATAATGAGCAAATCTGAAAACACGGAAGTGACTAATAATGAGGCTGAATCGGTCAAGGATGAAAAAAAATTGAAATTTATTTTAGACAAAGTAAAAGACCATAGTGAGATTTGTCCCGTTAGAGATGTCATTCACAGAATTAGTGACAAATGGAGTCTGTTATCAATTCTGGCTTTAGGAACTCATGGAACATTGCGCTTTAATACGCTTAAGAGAGAAATTGGCGATGTGTCTCAAAGAATGCTTACAGTTACACTCAGAAATTTAGAGGAGGATGGCTTTGTGAGTAGAAAAATTTATGCTGAAGTGCCACCCAGGGTCGAGTATCAATTGACAGATTTAGGTGAAGGCTTAATGCAACAGGCTCTTCAGCTAGCTGAATGGGTTAATGCAAAGTTGCCACAAATAGTCTCTAGCAGAAAGGAATTTGTAAAAAAGGCTTAAATTGGGAGATAAGTAAAAGAAATTGGAAGTTCAACATCAGATATTCGAATCTAAAGGCTTGTTTTTCATAGAGAAAGACAAAAAAAAGCTGGCTAAAATGACTTATAGTAAAGCCAGAGAAGACATGTTCATAATTGATCATACGGAAGTAGCGGAAGCGCTCAGGGGCACGGGTGCCGGAAAGCGGATGGTTATGGCAGCCGTTAATTATGCCAGAGAAAATAATCTTAAGATATTACCACTATGTCCCTTTGCCAAGTCAGTATTCGATAAAACCGAAGCAATCAGAGACGTACTAAAGTAGCACTATCACCTTTTAAATGATTACCGTCATGGATAAAAATGATGTAACCAAGCACTATTCCAATGGAGAAGTTATTGTTGTATGGCAGTCAGCAAAGTGTATACACTCCGGCAATTGTGTAAAAAATTTGAAACCAGTGTTCAACCCACAGCAGAAGCCCTGGATCCAGATGGATAAAGGTAGCTCTGGAGAAATCAAAGATACAGTGGCCAAATGTCCTAGCGGAGCTTTAAGTATAGGATAAACTAAACATGAGCAAGAAGGTTCTTATCCTCTTTTTTCATCCACGCTTTGAAGATTCACAGGCAAATAAAGAATTAGTTTCTGCTATTAAAAATGTAGATAACGTCACCTTTAGAGACTTGTATGAGTATTATCCGGATTTTCATGTGGATGTAAAATTAGAACAACAACTGCTTAAGGAGCACGATATCATCATCTGGCAACATCCCTTCTATTGGTATAGTTGTCCTCCTTTAATGAAGCAGTGGATTGATCTCGTGCTGGAATATGGATGGGCTTATGGAAAAGATGGAGATCAGCTAAAGGGTAAATATTTTTTAAGTGCGATAACATCCGGTGGTAATTTTGATGTGTACAGGAAGGGCGGCAGAAATAACTTTACTTATAAAGAACTATTACAGCCTTTTGAACAAACTGTAAACCATTGCCTTGGTCACTATTTGCCTCCTTTTATTGTTCCTTCTGCTTTAAGGTGTTCAAAACAGGAACTGCAAAATTATGGTGCGTTTTATGCTGAGCTGGTAGCAGGTATACAAAATACCGAAACTCCTTTACAGGAATTTTTAAAGTACAATTACTTTAACGACTTATCTTCTGAAAAATGGAAAGCTCTTTTTTACAAACAGCAGTAATCCTTTTAGGAACAGCCCTCATTTTTGTTCCCATTGCTAAAAAAGCTGGTATTGGAAGTGTTTTGGGCTATTTGCTTGGAGGAATTATAATAGGGCCCTTCATTTTAGGTTTGATAGGAAATGAAGGAGAGGATATTATGCATGCTGCAGAGTTTGGCGTAGTGATGATGCTCTTTTTGATTGGGCTAGAGCTCAATCCGGAATCATTTTGGAAAATGAGAAAGTCTATCCTGGGAATGGGGCTGAGCCAGCTGATAGGGAGTTCTGCACTAATTTTTGCTTTGTTCTATTTTATACTTGGCAAAGCTTTCAATACTTCAGTAGCGGTGTCACTTTCACTTGCCATGTCATCAACTGCCATTGTTTTACAAACTTTAAAAGAAAAAAGCCTCACCAATACCCATGCGGGGAAATCCTCTTTTTCTGTACTGCTTCTTCAGGATATTGCAGTAATCCCTATTCTTGCAATTATTCCTTTGCTGGCTACCAATACCATCACTTCTATGGATTCAAAACATAGCATAATTGCTGATTTAGATCCTCATTTTTCCACATTAATTATTCTGGCTGTAGTAGCTTTCATTTACATAATGGGCCGCTTTCTTATTAATCCATTCCTGCATTATATAGCGAAAGTAAGAATGAGAGAGCTTTTTACTGCCTCGGCCCTCTTTATTGTAATTGGAGTTGCGTGGCTGATGGAGCAAGTTGGAATTAGTGCAGCTTTAGGGACTTTTATGGCAGGGGTGTTGTTGGCCAATAGCGAATTCAGACATGAATTAGAAAGCGACATTGAGCCGTTTAAGGGAGTATTGCTTGGCCTTTTTTTCACAGCAGTAGGCTCAACTATTAATTTTGATTTGATTTTTGCCGATCCTGTAGCTGTATTCTCATTTGTTTTATTGATTATGCTTATAAAGGCAGTTGTATTATTTACCATTGGCAAAATATTTAATATTCAGCTTGATCAGAATTTATTATTTAGTTTGCTTCTATGTCAGGTAGGAGAATTTGCTTTTGTTTTATTAGCTTCTACCAGGCAGTTAGAGATAATAGATAAGGAAACACTTGATTTTTTAATGGCGGCTACTACCATCAGCATGATTCTTTCCCCACTTTTCTTATATATAAATGAAAGGTTTATAGACCCAAAATTAGGGGTAAAGCAGGCTGAAAGCAGGCCAGCGGATGATGTGGAGGGTAATGAAAGTGTGATAATTGCAGGCTTTGGTCATTTTGGTAGCACTATAGGAAGGTTTTTACGTGCCAACGGTGTGTCGGCCACTATTTTGGATAATGATAGTGAGCAAGTGGATCTGCTGAGGAAAATGGGTTTTAAAGTATTTTATGGAGATGCAACCCGAGTAGACTTACTGGAAGCAGCAGGAGCTTCTAAAGCTAAAATATTAATTTCAGCTATTGATTCACCAGAGCGCAATTATCAATTAGTAGATGAGGTTAAAAAACATTTCCCTCATTTGCAGTTATTTATGAGGGCCAAGAATCGGATGGACGCGTATGAATTAATTGAGTTGGGAGTTAATGATGTTTACAGGGAATCATTACATACTTCGGTAAGTTTAGGAATAGATGTGCTCCATGCTTTAGGTCAAAGGAAATATACAGCAAGTAGAAAGGCTGCCGAATTTATACATTATGATGAAAAGGCCTTAAATAAACTTGGCAAATTTCGTCATGAAAAAACGGGTTATGTAGAAAGCGTACGTAATGAAATTGAAATACAGGAGCGTTTGCTGGCTGAGGATGCTAAATTTTTAGATCAAAGAGAGGATGTCGCCTGGGATAGTTCTAAAAGAAGATCCTGAGTTATGAAAAAGAGTAATACGATGAAGAAAGAAGAAATACTTGTACGGCTTCAAGAGTTTGAACTTTTTAAGGGTGTACCCTCAGAGCAGCTGGAATGGTTTGCAGAGCATTCGGAATTACATTTTTATGAGGAGGGGGATACTATTTTTAAACCCGGAGATGCAATTGATGAAATACTCATTATTATTGAGGGAGCTTTTCGGTTGCTCTCCATTAGTAATCAGCAGGAAAGAGAAATAGCTACAAAAATAAAAGGAGAGGTCTCAGGCTTTCTACCGTTTTCCAGGGCTAAAAATGCTTCAGGAGTAGGCAGGGTGATAGAAAAAACCATAATTCTTGGACTTAATCGCTCCTACGAGAGAGAAATGCTAAGAGATCATTATGAACTTTGCCAGGTGTTGGTTCATGAAATGACTTCCCGTGTCCGTGAATTTACCGGATTTCAAAAGCAAACTGAAAAAATGGCTGCTTTGGGCAAATTATCTGCAGGGCTTGCTCACGAGCTTAATAATCCTGCTTCGGCTATAGTAAGAAGTGCGGGGGAATTGAAAAAACATTTAAGTCTGCAACCGAAAAAATTTAAGAAGGTAATTAAAATTAAGCTTACTGAAGAGCTCACAGATCGTATTACTGACTTACTCTTTGATAAAATCCAAAGCCCTTCAGCACCTAAATCTTTAATGAAAAGAAAGGATCTGGAAGATGATTTAAGTTTTCTTTTGGAAGATTTACAGGTGGATGATGCCATGGAACTTGCTGAAAACCTAGCTGATTATGGTTTTGAGGAAAAAGATATTCAATCTTTAGCTGAGCAGGTAAAACCGGAAGATATAGGGGCCATATTACATTGGATGAGTGATAACCTCGCCATAGAGAAAATGGTGGGTGATATCCAGGAATCATCTGAAAGGATCTCTACCCTGGTTAACTCGGTAAAAGTATATACTCACATGGATCAGGGACAGGAGAAGTCTGAAGTAGATTTGCATGAAGGCATCCGCAATACACTGAATATTCTTAACCACAAAATTAAAAGCTCCGGCACTAAAATTAAGCTTGATTTTGATGAAGAAATACCTGCAGTTTGTCTGTTCGTTAGCGAAATTAACCAGGTATGGACCAATCTGCTGGATAATGCCATTGATGCTGTGGCAGGATCCGATGACCCCGGCATAATTCTGCGGACGCGCCAGAAAGGTAAAGATGTGCAAGTCTGTATAATTGATAATGGTAAAGGAGTACCGGATGAAATTGCGGCCAGAATTTGGGAGCCCTTTTTCACTACCAAAGAGATGGGAAAGGGTACAGGATTGGGGCTGGAGCTTGTAAAAGATATTGTAGAAAAACACCATGGAACTATTAAGTTAAAATCTCAACCGGGAAGCACTACCTTTGAATTATGCCTCCCAATTTCTTAAAAATATGTCATTAGCTATTATATTTTCTATTGATGATGACCCTCAGGTGCTGAGGGCTATTACTCGGGACTTGAAAAGTAAATATCGCTCAGAATACCGGGTTTTGAGCACAACTTCTGCCAGGGAAGCACTGGATAGTTTACTGGAATTGAAGAATCAGGGAGAAACGGTGGCTCTTTTCTTATCTGACAATAGAATGCCGGAAATGATGGGAGTGGATTTTTTGGAAAAGGCGCGGGGCATTTTTCCACTAGCCAAAAGAGTATTACTTACTGCCTATTCTGATACTGAGGCTGCTATTAAGGCTATAAATGAAGTGCAGTTAGATTACTACCTGCTTAAACCATGGGACCCACCCACTGAAAAACTTTACCCCGTAATAGATGACTTGCTGGAAGAATGGGAGCAAATTTATGTGCCAGACTACAAGGGTTTAAAGGTAATAGGGTATCAATTTTCGCCAAAATCTCACCAGCTTAAGGATTTCTTATCCGGTAATCTTTTTCCCTTCAAATGGATGGATATACAAACTAATGAAGAGGCACAATCTCTGCTGAGCTTAAATAATATAGAAAATTCACAATTACCTGCCGTTTTTCTTGAAGATGGGGAGTTTCTTTTGCAGCCAAGCGCTGAAAAACTAGGTGCGGCATTAGGGCTTAATACCCAGGCTTCATCCGACTTATACGATACAGTAATTATTGGAGCAGGCCCATCAGGATTAGCAGCTGCGGTTTATGCAGCTTCAGAGGGGCTTAAAACCTTGTTGATCGATAAACGAGCACCGGGAGGCCAGGCAGGTACCAGTTCTCGCATTGAAAACTATCTGGGTTTTCCCAATGGTCTTAGTGGCGCAGAACTTGCCAGGAGAGCAATTACACAAGCCACTCGCTTTGGTACTGAGTTTTTATCTCCGAAGGAAGTTTCTGCAGTAGAATTTAATGATCCCTATAAAACTATTATTCTTACTACAGGTGAACAGATTAACGCAAAAAGTATAGTCGTTACCACAGGAGTGAACTATCGGCAACTGGAGGCTCCGGGGATAGAAAAATTATTAGGTGCGGGAATTTACTATGGAGCAGCTAATACAGAAGCTTCATTTTGTACTGATAAATCTGTGATGATAGTTGGTGGAGGAAATTCTGCAGGTCAGGCTGCCATGTATTTAAGTCAGTATGCAAGTGAAGTAGTGATTTTGATCCGGAAAAAGGGGTTGGAAGAGAGCATGTCTTCTTACCTGATTGAGCAGATCAACAATACACCAAACATTAAACTCTGGACAGAAGGAGAGGTCAAAGAAGTAATTGGGGAGGAGAAGCTTGAGAAAATTTCGGTAGTATTTAAAAACGGAGAAAGCCGGGAAGTAGAGGCAGCAGCTTTGTTCATTTTTATAGGGGCAAAGGCAGTTACTGAATGGTTGCCTGAGTCAGTAGTGAAGGATAAACGAAATTATGTAATTACCGGAGTTGATTTAAAGCATTACCCTCAGTTTAAGAAGATATGGAAGCTTCCAAGAGATCCTTATTTGTTAGAGACCAGCATTCCCGGAGTTTTTTCAGGGGGAGATGTACGCTCAGGTGCTATGAACAGGGTAGCTTCCGCTGTGGGTGAAGGTGCCATGACGATTAGCATGGTGCATAAATATTTAGCAGAGATTTGAGGAGGTGTTTATTTTTCTTTCACTTTCATAAATGCTAAGAAAGCCCTTAGTATCTTCTTTGTTGCGCATTGATAGTACATTGTTACGCATCAAAAATGAAGTGAAGCTGAAAATATAGTTTTAAAACTGACTTAAATATTGGTGGAATGCTTTTTACTTCCTATTTTAAGTATTTGAATTTTACAAACAGAAAAGTTAGCGTATATTGATGTACGGTAACGTTAAATTATAAATAGATTTAAAAAATAACACATGTCTATATATTCTAAGATTAGATGGGTTGCAAGTATCTTACTGGTTTTTTTTATTGTTCTGATTACAAACCTGGTAGATAAGGATAATTTTAATAAACTCAGGTATTCAGTAACTACCATTTACGAGGATAGAGTAGTGGCCAGCGATTTACTATTTGAATTACAAATTCTTATTCAGGAAAAAGAAGTGGCATTGGCTATATCGGACTCCTCATTTTTTGAGGGGAGTAATAAAAAGGTCAATGATGATATTCAGGCTTTGATTGAAAGCTACGAACAAACTAAACTAACCCGTGAGGAGCAAGAGATATTAAAAGAGATGAAGGAGGAAATTGATCATTTACTCGTCCTCGAAGAGAAACATATCAATTCAAACTATTCTAACAGAATAGCATTGTTTAAAAGTATTGACGAAATAGCGCATAATTTATACGATTTATCGAAAGTGCAGCTGAAAGAGGGGAGAAGGCAGATGTTTATTAGCAATAAGGCCATGAGCACCATTGACCTCTTCACCCAAATTGAGATTATAGTAATGATAGTGATGGCTATTTTAATTCAAATCATCATTTTTTATAATCCTAAACAGAAGAAAAGGGAAGAATAAGACAGGTTGAATTTCAGGAGTTTTTAATTCAACTTAATCCGGCACTCTTTTAGAAATTTAGAAAGAGAGGATGTCAGAGGTGATGAGTCAAAAGGAGGGCCACTCAAGGCCCTTCATTATTAACTAAATTTTATCACTTAAGAACCTTGTGTTCAAAAGATACCCCTCTTTCAATTGTTTTAACTGAGATGTTTTTTGTTCCCAAAGCAGCATGAATAATATCATTGATTTTTTCTGTATTGAAAGATTTACAAGAAAACACATCAATCGCAGCAAAACCATGCTCTGGCCATGTATGAATACTGATATGGCTTTCTTCTAGCAAAATAAAACCAGTAGCACCTACTGGTTCAAATTGTTTATAAGATTCTGATACTTTTGATAGATTCAACTCAGCTACAATATCATTCAGTAATTCTTTTACCGAATTGGTAAAAGAAATACTATTTGGGTTACATTCAAATATATCCCATATGGTGTGGTATCCAATCATTTAAAATGTTTAAAAGTTTCGATCATTAAGAATGAAATGATTTACTCAGCATTAGATTCGCTATCAGCAGCTTGCACTAACTCAATAAATTCAATTGGGTCAAGTAGTTTTGTAAGTACAACAGAACTTTCACCTTCCTCTATCTCGATGGTTTCAGGTAATGCTTCTCTTGGGCCACAATCCCATGTTACTGGGGTAATTAATTTGTCATATACTTTATAGTTACCTGTCATTTCCATTCCTAAGAAATTAACAGTTTGTTCACTATTGCTATTAATCTGTTGATCGAACGGACTTGGCCTTCCATAAATTTCCTGATATTCCAAATATTGTGATAATGTTGGGTTAATCATGTACAATGATTTCTGGAAATCATATTCCACAGTGTTATTATCTTCTGTAGTAACAGTGTGCTTGCCTTTGCCCATTTCTACCCATACAACTTCACGAGCTGGTATTTCTACTGCTAAAGTGTCAATTTTTACAATTACAGGATTCATTGTAGGGTTATCAATTGCTAAATCTACCTGACTTGAGCAAGAAAGCAAGGCTATTGAGAAGGCAGCTATTAAAAGTATCTTTTTCATATAATTGGTTTCAATTGTTTAATGTTCTATTCAATAGGTTATGATGTAATGCGACATAAATTCGCAATCGTCAGTTATAATCTTCGAAGGCTGTGCTCTAAAATTTATAGCACTTGGTTGTGTTGTATAAAAAAAACCTAATTGGTAATAATAATTTTCCCCATCCTTTAGTAATGGATAATACGCTTGATATACTTTTTCTTGAGTTTCGTAATCACCACCTGAAGTTTCATTTTCCATGTTTGATACTACACGTATATTTTCCCCCATTCTCCCATAAATTGGTTTCTGCACATATTCACCTCTCAAGTAAGATTTATCAGTATATGTTTCGGCTATTACTCTATTAGGAAAATGCTGCGTAATGTATGCTAAAAACTTTTTATTTTGCCAAATTGCCGTGTAAGGAGGGTTCAATATCACACATTGTTTTTTCTCAATAATATGTATCAATTCCTTTGCTAAGTTAGGTTCTTCATTAAAAATCCAATCCCATGGAATTAATTTAAACCATACATCTACTGGCTGGTACTCTCCCCCTACGTCATAAAAAATGCCATCTTCAGAGAAAGTGAGCTGTTCTAAATCGCAGTAGTAACAATTAAAGCCTGCATCACGGCCCGCATCTAATACAATATTACAATTAATAATATCTTCTTTATGACCAAATGATGATGCAACAATAAATGGATCATCGAAAGAGAACCGTGACTTTATTTTTGTTAAACAGGTCTTGAGGTCATCAAATAAGCTATTGAATTGAGTTGAATTCCCTCCCAATTCTTTTAATTGTATATCTTGCCAATGGATCGTTTCCGGCAAGGAAGTACAGGTATCGGCATTAAATTCAATTGTCTTTGCTTCTTTTCCATCTAAACCTCCATTAATGTCAAAACGACCATACAAAAAGGGGTTTTCTTCTCGGTTTTTCCAGGTTTTTTCAATAACCGAATGAAAAAACGGAGGAATGTTTAAATAAGACAAACCCTTTTCGCTAATGATTTTGTCAGTGGCTTGTTCAAATAGTCGAAAAGTTTCCTGTGCTATCCCGGCAAAATGTTGGGATTCACTGGGGTGCAAGCCAAGTAACTCCTCAGAGAAATACTCATCATCATTTAATTGTTTCAGATGATGAGGTAAATTCTTGTTTTTAACCTCAGAAGCAGCTTTAAAACGATTATCCTCCATGCGATCTGAAAGATTTGCCGGCACCATAACCTCTTGAAGCTTTACCAGGAGAGGTAACTCTTCTTGATGTAGCTGAATTTTTTAGATCATTGTTTAAGGCAACTGATTTATTATAGGCGTTTTGATTTTTATATGCACCAGGGTTAGGTGTAGTTTGCGAAAGATTACCTCTGAAAAAAGAGGACGCTAGCCCAAACATCAAAATGCTACTTAAACCTCTATATCTTGGGCTTCCGGTACCAGAAGTGTTTTCTGCTTTAATCTTCATTAAACTTAATGTGTCCGTAGTGCCATCTAAGTTGTGTACAATCGCGATAGAATTTTCTCTTTCATCGATAAGGCGCTCGTCAATAATTTTATAATCATCGCCAGGTTCAATTTCCTCTAATTCAGTTGCTGTACCTTTAGTGGCCTCAAGTACGGTCTTGGTTTCACCGCCTTCTTTTAGCCTTGGACTTCCATTTCCACCACAGCTTTGCACGGCAAGAAACACCCCCGAAAAGCTTATTACTCCTATTTTTTTCAGCCAAGTTGAAATATTGATTGTATTTTTTTTCATATTTGGTTTTAAATAAAAAACTAAAGTAATCTTAGAATCTTGAATTTCAAAATAAAAATCCTTTCATTTTCGGTATTTGTTGCAGGTTTATGCTCTATAATATATGAATTATTAATTAGTGCCACCGCTTCTTACTTCTTGGGCGATGGGGTTAGGCAGTTTTCAATACTCATTGGAATTTACTTGTTTTCGATGGGAATAGGTGCCTATTGCTCAAAATTCTTTAAGCAAATGCCTCTGGCTTTTTTTATTAGTATAGAGTTTTTAATCGGCTTAATCGGAGGCATGTCAGTGCCTTTACTTTATTTTATGTTCATATATGTAAGCCCTATGGTATTACAAATCATATGCTTAGCTATTATGTTTGTTATAGGTTTACTTACAGGTATGGAAGTACCACTCCTTACTTTTATTAATACGGATGATGATTATAAAGACAATCTGTCAAACGTGCTTTCGCTTGATTATTTGGGTGGGTTAATAGCTACGTTAATTTTCCCATTTATATTATTGCCTTTTGTAGGTTTGTTTTATTCCTCCTTATTATTCGGTATTATAAATATTTGCCTGGGATTGTGGTTAAATTTGGTGTTGATCAGAAAAAGGAATAAAACCTTTTATTTCGGATTAATGTCGCTTATAGTATTGTTAAGCTTTGTGGCTTCTACAGGTTATCTACTGAAAATATGGGATGAGAAAATTTATAAAAGTCCTGTAGTGACTAATATACAAACGCCTCATCAGAAAATTGTGATCACCAAAAGACAAGAAGATATAAGGTTATTCTTAAACAGGGCTTTGCAGTTTAGTTCCTTAGATGAGTACCGTTATCACGAACTTCTGGTGCACGTTCCTCTTTCTATACATTCAAATCCGAAGAACATATTAATATTAGGTGGGGGAGAAAACTTGGCAAGTAGAGAGGTGTTAAAACATTCTACAGTAAATTATATTGATGTTGTAGATATTGACGAAGAAATCTTTCATCTGGCCCAAAACGATGAAACACTGCTAAAAATTAACCAGGGAGCTGCCAATAATTCGAAAGTAAATTTGATAGTAGATGATGCTTTTTCATACCTGCACAATAATTTGAAATTATATGATGTCATCATTTCAGATCTGCCTGATCCTTCTAATGATGGACTGGCTCGTTTATATAGCAAACAGTTTTTCATGTTGATAAAAAAGAGTCTGAGCAAAAACGGGCTGTTTGTTACTCAATCTGGAGAAATTTATTATTCAAACAATACATTTAGTTGTATCAAAAATACTGTCGATCAGGTTTTTAATCATGTTGAAGTATATCAAACTCATATTCCTTCTTTTGGTAATTGGGGCTTTACGATAGCATCAGGTGAAGAAATTGATGTTCGTAATCATAAAGAATTGCCTGATCAGCTAAAATTTTTAACTGATACAGTATTTCACAATTCTTTTATTTTTCCTAAAGATATTGCTCTGCAAGAAACTAAGATTAACACTATTGATAATCCGGTAATTTTAAGCTATTTCTTGGATGAATGGGAAAAATGGAGAGTTGATTTAGGAATGAATTAAAGATGTCACGTTAAGGGGTTCAGCTGTTGAATAATAACCTATTAGAGAACCTGTTTTTGGTTTTCTTTATTATAGCGAAAGCTATTTAAAATCTGAGTTCGACTTATCAAAATGACGTTCCCATCGAGGTGAAAATGTTCTAATGTGCCTTTAAAAGCAAATCTAAAATCGAACTCAGGTTAAGAGAAAAGAATTTTTGAATAGATTATTCTCTTCAACTTTCAGACAAAAAAAAGATAGTTTTTCGTGCTTTACCATTTTTATCAATAAGAATCATAAAGGAGCTTCAACTATAATGATTCATTGGTTTATTGATTTTTAATAGCTATACTTGGATTTTATTTATTGTAACATATAAACATAATTTAACAAACAATCCGTTACAGGGTCAATTTATACATTGGCTTATAGCTGTAGGAAAGGATTCTACTTAAACTTATCATGATGAAGAATATTTCAACTATTGTTTTAGCACTTTTTACTTTTATTATTTTAAATGCTTGCGGAACTGACGATGACGGCCCAAGTATAGATGATCCTCTTGTGGGTACCTGGAATGTGAATAATATCACCTATGGAGGGACAGCTACAACGACTTATCCTGGCATACCTGCTGTGACTAGTCCTTTCACAGGGGAGAGCACTGAAAGTGACTTTCAGGTTACGTTTAATTCCGACAACACTTTCACAAGCGGAGGGTCTTATACCATAAATTTGACTTATACTTTTGGTGGTCAAACAATTACTCAGCCTACTACCATTTCCGGAGAGCAGGTCATAGGCAGCGGAACCTGGGAGCTAAACGGAGACAAAATACTTACAACAGTTGATGGGCAAGCTAGTGAAGGTGTCTTTAGCGAATTAACAGCTAATAGCTTCCGTTTGACAACAGGTCTTACCCAAACTATGAATGCAAATGGTGCAACCGTAACCTATAATATTGATGCGGTTTTTGAAGCTAGCAGATAGATACAACAAAAATATATGATTGAGATTGTTGATTCTGCTTTGTTCGTCAATCAATATTGGGGTCTTTAAGTTTGTATCAAATTGCTCATTCATTTCAACTAATATTTGCTTTAGTTGCAGTTCAGGCTACGGCATTAATATTGTAAGCCATATTATCTCAAAAGGGAAAAATACAATTAGTTCCTTTTGAGATAGTTTTATTCAGGCTTATATCCAACCTAACAATCCGGCTATATCAAGCAATGGACTTTCTAATGATATAATTATTTAATATCGAGGCTTAAATTTAGAGTTCAATATTCTTCTTTGTAAAAAAAAAGAAATTAAAACTTTTAATACTTTTGGGGTAAATACATAATTTTTAATTGAAGAACACTCCAGATGAAAAAACTCGAATACTCTTTATTCAAACCAGTCGACAATAGTTTTTTGGTAGTTTTTAGAGTAATCTTTGGTTTTTTAATCACTGCTGAAGCCTGGGGAGCCATTCTTACAGGTTGGGTTGAAAGAACTTTTATTACGCCTTCATTTACTTTTTCGTTTATCGATTTTCCTTGGTTGCAACCCCTGCCCGGCAATGGGATGTACTTCTATTTTTTTATAATGGGTTGCTTTGGCGTTATGGTGATGTTGGGTTTTAAATATCGTTTAGCTATTAGCGCATATAGCTTAATGTGGGCTGCAGTGTACTTCATGCAAAAGTCTAATTATAATAATCACTATTACCTTTTGGTGTTATTATGCCTCATTATGTGCCTGGTGCCGGCCAACAGATCCTATTCTTTGGATGCTAAACATAGTCCTGAATTCAGGTCTTTTACCTGCCCCAATTGGTGCAGGCTTATTTTCATTGTGCAGATAGGAATTGTTTATACCTATGGAGGCATTGCTAAATTAAACCCTGATTGGTTAAGCACTGAATCCGTAGCCATTATTTTAAGAAGCAAGGCAGATCTATGGATGGTAGGTTCATTCTTGCAGGAAAATTGGGCGCATTGGATTATCGCTATAGGGGGTGCCTTTTTTGATCTGTTTATTACGCCTTTATTGCTTTGGAAAAGAACCCGTAAATTTGCCTTTGGCCTATCGGTATTTTTTCATTTATTTAATTCTGCTGTTTTTCAGGTTGGTATTTTTCCTTTCATGGGCATAGGCATGTGCATCTTCTTTTTTCCACCTGATACAATTAGGAGGTTGTTTTTTAAAAACAGATTGCCGGTAGCAGATGCTTCTTTCTACCTTGTTAACAAAAAATTAATAGCATTGCTTTCATTATGGGTGCTTCTGCAAGTTAGTTTGCCCCTTCGCCACTGGATTTTCCCGGGAGACGTAAATTGGACGGAAGAAGGACATCGTTTATCGTGGAGGATGATGCTAAGAAGTAAAAGTGGATACGTCAATTTCAAAGTAGTGAATCCTGTTAATGACAGTACTTTTATAGTAGATCAATCGCTCCATTTAACTCGTGATCAGCAACGTAATGTGGCTACAAAACCAGATATCTGCTGGCAGTATGTTCAGTATTTAAAAGAAGAGTATGCTAAAGAAGGTTTAACTGAAGTAGAGATTTATGCTGAAGGAAAGGTGGGTTTGAATGGAAAAAAACGAACCGCCTTATATAACCCTAATGTGAATCTGGCAGCAGTAGAGTGGCAGCCCTTTAAAAGTGCTGAATGGCTATTACATTTAGAGAGTGATTTATAGTAAATAATAAAAATCCAAAACATTATCTGCTAATTTTGATTTTAACTGTTACAGTGTCTAAAGACCTGCTATTATCAGTAATTCAAAGAGTTAAATCACTAGCTGATCGAAATATAAATGAACAAAGTTTGATCTGCTGGTTATTTGCAGTAATTTAAGTATTCATTCAACCAAAACCTGTAAGATGATATTTTGTCGCATTAAAATTATAGGGCTTTGGGAAATCCACAACAAGTTAAGTACAGGAATATCGGAGACTTTTTAGAAGATCTACCAGAATCAGAGTTGAATATCGTTAATTATTTAAGGGAAATAATTCTGGAAAATGCTCCGGAATGTGTAGAGAAACTCGCTTACAATGTTCCATTCTATTACAGGCGCTACCGAATGTGTTTTATTTGGCCAGCCTCCATTCCATGGGGTTCTGTGAATGAGGGAGTAGCGCTAGGTTTTAGCTACGGAGCCCACATTTCAGGATTGGAAGTAATACCTAAGCAGGAAGTGGGAAGGAAAATATATTATTCAATTGAGGAAGTTGATAAACAAGAAGTAATACGACTTTTAAATGAAGCAATGCTTCTGGATGAAGAGATTTATACACGTAAAAGGGCTAAGTAATTATATTATTTTGCACTCTTTTTGTTAGTATGAGTAAATAGATCTTATGTAATACATAAAGATGTTATTTAGTGGAATGACTTTATACTAAAAAAGCTTGCTATAGTCAGGAATTACTCTTTAAGTAATCTTTAGAGAATATTATTCAAAGATGATTTTTCAATTAATCCTTCTTTCTTAGGTTTTAGAATGTAAGAAAACCTATTCTTTTATTGAATTTTACCAGCTAGATCTAAAGGAAGGCAAAAACCTTTAGATGTCTCATTACGTGTAGCAGGGGAAATTCGGTTTAAACTAATTCTACAATAGCATTTTCATATCTACAGCTGAGGCTTGAATACCAGTTGAAAATTAACTTGCTACAATACTCAAGGAATAGCTACTGCCGACTCAATTAAGGAAAAGAAAAATTATAGAATAAAACCATGAGTAAGATTACATCTTTAAAGAAGATTATCAATGTTTTTCAGTTATACGGCATTGCACTGACAGGCAAAAGAAAATCTGCCAATTTTTACAGCGGTCTTCACATGGAGAGAAGCTTTGTACAAGGGCTGGTATTCGAGTTGGAATACGAATTAAAAAGAGAATTGGCAGATGATAAAGCCAATACTGTAGAAACCCCTCAACAACTGATCAACTATTTAATTAATAGCTGATTATTTCAGCACGCTTTCAAATAATTAACAAAAGGCAATGATTTATCTAATTGCCTTTTGTTAATTATTCCTTCCTGAATTCGCATTTATGCAAATTCAACTTGTTAGATTTAGAGAGATATATTCGTTAAATTTTTAGATATAGATAACGCAGCTAGTTAGGTATATTATTGGCTCTAAAAGCCAGTTCACTTTTTGGTGAACTAAAAAAACTTATTAAATTTGTATTTAAATATATCTGGTAATGACACAGCAGCTAACCGAACAGCAGAAAGAATTGATTGAGAAAATAGGTGTATTTCATGAGCAGAATGGGATGCAACCTTTAATGGGCCGGATTTTAGGGTTACTATTAGTCCTGGACGATGCGGAAGCTACGTTTGATGAGATAATTGACTATCTCAAAGTAAGTAAAAGTGCAGTGAGTACTGCGCTTAATTTTATGCAAATAAAAAAGCAAGTGGCTTACAGAACCAAGCCAGGCGAAAGAAAAAGATATTTCTATCTCACTATAAAACACTGGGAAAGAGATGTGGAAAAGGAGCTTCTTCATATAGTTGAAATAAAAAATCTTTTTAAGGACG
The DNA here is from genome assembly GCF_014636295.1 of Marivirga lumbricoides. GTDB lineage: Bacteria > Bacteroidota > Bacteroidia > Cytophagales > Cyclobacteriaceae > Marivirga > Marivirga lumbricoides. The sequence goes on from NZ_BMEC01000003.1 coordinate 57,342, forward strand.
TGATTGCTGTCCGGGGTGACAAAAAGCCTGAAGTTAACCAAAGCATTCATGAGCTATGTCTCTTTCTTGAATACCTTAATACCAGGATCCCTGTTTTATTTGAGAATTTTAAGAAGATGCTCAATAAACCTCAAGGTTGAGTTTTTTCTTAGAATTAGCAGTTTTGTAAAATTCTAATGAAACTTTTTATTTAGTTAGTTCTTTTATTTGTGAACTAAAAAAACCTTTATATATTTGTGGCGTATTATGAACTCATTCAGAATAATTAAAGTGAAAAATAATTTCAAAACATTCAAGCTAAGAATCCTAAAGAGATAAAAAATTTTATCTTTTTAGTTCTTCTATTAAAGAACTAAAAGAATTAACTATGACAAAGAATCAATTACTTATTGTTTTATTTATCTGGAGTGTAGAGTCATTTATGTACTTTCCTGCAAAGTCTCAGATTATACAATCTGACTCGCTTAATTTAAAGGATGCTATTGAGCTTGGCTTGGAAAATAGCAGGGAACTCAAAAAAGCAGTTCTTGATGAGGAATCTGCTGAATTGCTCAAAAAAGAAGTAAGAGGATCAGGTTTGCCTCAGTTAAATGCATATGGTAATTATAATAATTTTATAGAGGTATATCCACAAGCTGTACCAAGTGGGTTATTTGGTCCAGGCACTCCCGGAGAGGTGGATGTAATCGCATTAGGTGTGCCACAGTCCTTGCAAGCTGGCATTCAGGCTAATCAGTTACTGTACAGTAGCTCCTTTTTTATTGGTTTAAAAGCTGCTAAAACTTCTGAAGAGTTCTATAGGTTACTTAGCTCTCAGAGTGAGGAGGAAGTAATTTATGATATTTCCATGGCTTTTTTGGGTACCGTACAGCTTTCACTTCATCGTGAGAACCTGCTGGCCAATATAGATCAATTAACAGGCTTAGAGAAGATTGTGACTGCACAGGTGGAGAATGACCTTGCCCGTAGTGTAGACCTGAAAAGGATAAAAGTGAGTTTATCCAGCTTAAATAGTGAGCTTGAAAACCTTGATGTTAGTATTTTTCAGAATAAGAGCTATCTGAAACTGTTAATGGGGGTTCCGCAGGAAACTGATTTCGAGTTAAAAAAATCTGAAATAATTTCTGAAATGCTTCCCCTCACTTACTCTGTGGATAGGCTGGATCTTACGGAAAGGAAAGACCTTCAGGTATTGGAAATGCAAAGTACATTATTGGATTTTGAATATAAAAATACCAAAGCCAACCTGCACCCTAACCTTGTGGCTTTTGCAGATTATAATACCAATAGTTTTGCTACTGAGTTTGATTATTTATCGGAAAGTAAAAACTGGTACCAGGGTTTTTTGATAGGCTTGAAATTACAGGTTCCTTTGTTTGATGGCTTTGTTACCAGATCAAAAGCTCAGCAGGTAAAAGTTAAAAAGCTGCAGCTTCAACAGGACTACTCCCTTGCAAAAGATGCTGCCCGAATGGAGTATGATAATGCTAATAAGAAGTATTATAACTCGATCCGTACTCTTAAATCTTTAGAGGAAAATTTAAGCCTTGCTAATGAAGTGCTTGATGAAACTCAATTGCTCTATAAAGAAAGTCTGAGCCCGCTAACAGAAGTGTTAGATGCAGAATCTGCACAGCGCCAGGCACGGACTAATTACAACAATCAGATAGTTCAGGTGAAAATCGCACAAATTGAAATTTTAAAATCTACAGGTAAAATCAAAGAGATCATTTTATAAATCATAAAGCAATGAAATTTAAAAACATTATCATCATCATTATAATAATAGGAGCTATTGTTGCAGTTGCTTTTGTTTTGAAAAACAACAAAACAGAGATGGAAGCGGATACACAAATGGCCATGCAACAAAGTAAGTATGTGCCTGTAACTGTGGAGAAGGTAAAGTCTCAAACTATTGATGTAAACTTCGAATCGAATGGTGTGTTTGAGGCACATCAGGAAGTGAAAGTTATGTCTGAGACTAATGGAGCTGTAGTAGCTATTTACAAGAAAAAAGGTGACTACGTGCGCAAAGGAGATGTTCTTTTAAAAACTAATGATCAATTGATCCAATCTGAATTGACTATTGCTCAATTAAATCTCAATCAGGCAGAAGATAACTTAAAAAGATTCAAAAATTTAATTGAAACTGATGCGATTACTAAAAAGCAATATGAAGACAGTGAAAGAGCTGTTAAAATATCTAAAGCACAATTATCGGCCTTACAAAAAAGGTATAATGATACGAAAGTAACTGCTCCAATCTCTGGCTATATCAATGAAGATTATTATGAGCCGGGTGTGCTGGTTAGTCCCGGAATGCCTTTAGCTGAAATTATTAATACCAACCCATTAAAATTATCGGTGAATGTTTCTGAAAATGAAGTAGCAACTGTATCAAAAGGACAGAAAGTAACAGTAAAAGCCAATGCACTTCCTAATCAGACATTTGAAGGTACAGTAGAATTCATCTCCAATAAAGCGGATGGCTCCTTTAAGTATGAAGTAATTATTGTATTGGAAAAAGTGGATAATGATGCCATAAGACCCGGAATGTTTGGTACAGCAAAATTCAGTGCTTCGGGAAAAATGAACACTCTGGTAGTAAATAGAAAATCTATTAGCGGTGGACTGAAAGACCCTGCGGTATTTATGATAGAAAATGGAGTAGCAAAGAGAAAACCCGTAGAAATCGTGCCTGTTTCCTCTTCTTCAGTACAGGTAATCTCAGGATTAAACGAGGGAGATGAGATTATTGCATCAGGCTTAATTAATGTAAAAGAAGGCATTACAGTAAAAGTACAATAATATGCAGATTACAAAAACTTCGATAAAGCGACCCACTATGGTTGTGGTGCTATTTACGGTGTTAACTTTATTGGGTATATTTTCATATACACAACTTTCTTATGAGTTGCTGCCGAAATTTAGCCCAAACATTATTACTATTAGTACAGTGTATCCGGGAGCTGCTCCTACGGAGGTGGAAAACTCAGTAACGAAAGAACTTGAAGATGCTGTTGCTTCCCTGGAAGGTATAAAATCTATACAATCCACCTCTTTAGAAAGCATTTCTATTATAACAATAGAACTGAATAGTGGTGCAAACGTGGATTTAGCAATGCAGGATGCGCAAAGAAAGATCAATGCTATTTTAGCTGATTTACCGGATGAGGCAGATCCTCCCAGCCTCGGAAAATTTGACTTAGGAGATTTGCCTATTATGCAAATGGCTATTTATTCTGATTTGGGAAAAGCCGAATTTTATGATCTGATTAAGAATAGGGTGCAACCTTCTCTGGCACAAATTGAGGGTGTGGCTCAGGTTAATATGTTAGGAGGGACTGAAAGAGAGATTAAAATTAACCTGGACAGAAATAAATTGGATGCTTATGGAATAAGTCCATTGGCTATTTCCAGCACTATTAATTCCAGCAATCTTGACTTTCCTACAGGAAGAATAAAAAATGAAGAAGGACAGATTTTAATACGATTGGCTGGTAAGTTTAAATCCTTAAACGACATTGAAAATATAGTTGTAGCATATAAGAAGGATCAATCTCCTATCAGATTAAAAGAAGTAGCGGAAATTTATGATGACTTTAAAGAAGAGGAAATCATCAACAGGTTAAATGGAAAAGATGCAATCGGTCTTACTATTCAGAAGCAATCTGATGCTAACGGAGTGGAAGTTGCCCACAGAGTGGAGGAGAGTCTTCATCAGTTAGAAAGTGCTTACAAAAGAGAAGGGTTGAGTTTCCAGATTTCTCAGGATAGTTCAGAGTTTACTTTGGAAGCAGCCAATGATGTAATTAAAGATTTGCTTATTGCTATTGTACTTGTGTCTTTAATTATGCTGCTGTTTTTGCATAGTATCCGAAATGCAATAATTGTAATGATAGCCGTTCCTGCATCAATTATTGCTACTTTCACTATTATGCTGCTTGCAGGATTTACACTCAATTTAATGAGTTTGCTTGCACTTTCCTTAGTAGTAGGTATTTTGGTGGATGATGCAATTGTAGTAATTGAGAATATTTACAGACACCTGGAGCAGGGCAAATCAATTTGGCAGGCTTCCTACGATGGGATCAGGGAAATTGGCGGTACAGTAATTTCCATTACGCTCGTAATTGTAGTAGTTTTTGTGCCTTTAACTTTAACAGGTGGGTTAATCTCTGGTATTCTTACCCAATTTAGTATAACAGTAGCTACTGCCACGCTTATAAGTTTACTGGTGGCTTTTACTTTAATTCCATTATTAACTTCCAGGTTTTCCAAACTGGAACATATTAATCCTTCTTCCTTCTTCGGAAAAATTGTGAATGGGTTTGAAAAAGGGCTGGATAGCTTTATTGATTGGGTCTTAGGAATTTTAAGATGGAGCCTTAGCCACAAAATAATTGTATTAAGTATTACTGTTGTATTATTTTTTACCTCATTGTTTTTGGTAGGCGCAGGTTTTATAGGTAGCGAATTTGTTTCGCAGGGAGACAGAGGGGAGTTTATCATTAGAGTGGAACTCCCAAAAGATGCTACTTTGGAGCAAACCAATTTTAAAACACGTGAAGTAGAGGAGTACCTTTCTTCCTTGCCGGAAGTAAGAGAGATATTTACCACTGTGGGTAGAACAAGTGGTTCTCTTTCCGGATCGCAATCAGTTCCTTACACCTCAGAAATATCGGTAAAGTTAGTGGCAGCCAGTGAAAGAAATTATACAGGCCCGCAGGTTGCAAGGCAGGTGGAAAGAGCTTTGCAGGAAAATATCATAGGAGCTGAATATACTGCAGTGCCAATTTCAATAATGGGTACAGCCAACGATGCGCCCATACAGGTAATTGTTTCGGGTCCGGATGAGGATAGCTTGCAAGTTGCAGCCAACCAGTTAGTACAAATTTTGAACAGCATTACGGGTACCAGAAAAGTAGAGAGTTCCAGAGAAGAAGGTAATCCAGAAATTAAGGTGGAGGTTGACAGGGATCAAATGGCGGAGCTGGGTTTGGCAATGGATATGGTGGGAGGTACCATGCAAATAGCTTTTAATGGCAATGACAACTCTGCCTACAGAGATGGCGATTTTGAATATGATATACTAATAAGACTGAATGAATTTGACAGGCAATCTATTAGTGATGTAGAGAATCTAACCTTCACAAATAACAAAGGCCAATTAATTAAACTGAGCCAGTTTGCTACAGTTACTCAATCAGAAGGCCCAACTAAGTTGGAAAGAAGGGATCGTATTTCTTCAATAAAAGTTCAGTCGCAGGTAGCAGGTGTACCTTCAGGGACAGTAGGTGCTGCCTTACAGGAAAAAATTGCTGCTACCACATTTCCGGAACAAATAGAAATCAACTATGAAGGGGATATGAAAAACCAGAGTGAGGGTTTTGGAAGTTTGGGTATTGCTTTGCTTGCGTCTATACTTCTGATTTATCTGATCATGGTGGCTCTGTACGACTCCTACGTGTATCCGTTTGTAGTAATGTTTTCCCTTCCCTTGGCAATAATCGGAGCCTTTTTGGCTTTGGCCCTTACTAAAGGGACGTTGAGTATTTTCAGTATCATGGGGATGATTATGTTAATGGGACTGGTTGCTAAAAATGCAATTTTGTTAGTCGATTTTACCAACCAATTAAAGAAAGCGGGTGTCTCTTTAAGAGTTGCTTTGGAAAAAGCGGTAAAAATCAGATTCAGACCAATTTTTATGACTACGCTAGCCATGGTTTTTGGTATGATGCCGATAGCATTGGCCTCAGGAGCAGGTGCAGAATGGAAGAATGGTTTGGCCTGGGTAATTATTGGGGGATTAATTTCTTCTATGTTTTTAACATTAATTGTAGTACCTGTCATCTACTATATTTTCGATAGGTTTTTAGAGAAGACAGGGAAGAATAACAAACAAGAAATAATATTGGACGATACACCTGTTGAAGAATTTGAATCAGAGGCAGCAGCTTACGTTGATTAAATAAGGGAAAGGCTGGCGGGTACTTTAGCTTGTTGGCCTAATCCCACTTATAGCTATTAATAAATAAAGATTATGAAAAACTATACATCACTCAGAAAAATCGTAGATGTGTTTCACTTATACGGAATTAATTTAACGGGCAAGAGAAAATTTGCAAACTTTTACACCGATCTGAAAATGCAACACATTTTTGTTTCAGGCTTAATCTATGAGTTGGAATTGGCAAGTAATGGTCAATTAAATGACGAAGAGATAAGAAGTTTTACAACACCTGCTCAAATAGTTAATAGACTCATTGTTCAATAAGTAGATTTCAATAGTGTGGTTTATGTTTGGCTGAATTCCTTATGGGGTTCAGCCTTTTTTATTGGTTTATTTAGGATAGCAGTAGTGTCGTCTTTTAGGAGAAAAGGGGAAGAAGTATTTTTCTGCGGCAGGCTATTTTTGGTGAGAATCAGCTACAATGTAAACATTGTTCTGCTACTCTATCTGACATTTGTAATGTCAGATATTAATGAATTGGATTTTTAATAGTGATATTAAGGATGAAAATTTTGCTTTTAAGATACCAATCGGTATCTTTGATTATGCGAAATGCTGAAATAACCAAAGAGAAGATTTTATCGGAAGCCGCGGCCTTATTCAATGTAAAAGGATTTAAAGCTACCTCACTCAGTGATATCACTACTGCTACTGGATTCACTAAAGGTGCTATTTACAGGCATTTCACGGATAAAGAAGATTTGGAAGAGCATGCTTATGAATATATGTCTGAGCGGATGCAGGAGAAATTTAAAGCTGTTATTAAAACTAAAAACAATGCAGCTGATAAGCTTAAAGCTATATGTAGCTTTTTCTACAGTTACATCCATAGCCCAGTTATAGAAGGAGGATGCCCGATTTTAAATGCAGGTGTGGAATCTGATGATACCAAGCCAGGACTTAATAAAAAGGTGATTAATCTGTTGGAGGTTTTTCAAGGTTCGTTGGAACATATTGTCAGAAAGGGAATTGAATATGGGCAGCTAAAACCTTCAACAGATCCCGTTTCGTTTTCAACAGTTTTTGTAGCCACCTTGGAAGGAGCAGTTTTACTAAGCAAAATAAGAAATAGAAATAAAGAGATGAAAATAATTATTAAGCATCTGGAAACACAAATTGAGCTAATTAAAATATAAAAAAATTTAACAAATAAGATACCGATTGGTACCTACAGAAAGACAGCTATGAAGAAACTTATTTATCAATCTATTGGGTTTTATTTGAATACACTCAGTAAGATATCTCCTGAAAGAGGAGCTAAAGTAGGGTTTAAATTATTTTGTACGCCACAAAGAACAAAACTAAGGAAAAATCACTTGTTGTTTTTAAGTACTGCCAGGCAGGAAGATTTTAATTTTAATGGAATCAACATTAAAATTTATCAATGGGGATCAGGCCCTAAAAGAGTTCTTTTTGTACATGGTTGGCAAAGTCACTCTTATCGCTGGAAAAAATATATCCAAGGTCTCTCTGAGGATGAATATACATTAATTGCCTATGATGCTCCCGGCCATGGATTGAGCGGCAATAAACAATTTACTGTACCCCTTAATGCTTATCTGTTATCTCTCTTAAGCGAAAAGTACAATGGTTTTGATACTGTAATTGCACATTCTATTGGCAGCATGTCAGTATTGTATGCCAATGTTTACCATCCACAGCTACAAATAGATAGGTTGGTTTTAATGGCTTCTCCTGCAAAAGCAGAGGAGTTTTTTCAGTTTTATTTAGATTCACTCAATCTGGAGCCCCGAACAATGGAGGGCATTGTAAATGAATTTCAATTGTATGCAAAACAGGAGATCAAACACATAAGTGCATCTACATATGTCCAGGCCTTGCACATTCCCGGCTTAATTATACACGATAAGGATGATTCTGATACGCCTTATACAAATGCCCTTGCTCTTGAGAAAAACTGGAGAAAAGGAAAATTAATTACCACTGAAGGCCTGGGGCATAACTTAAAATCTGAAGAGGTGGTGCAACTGGTGATTCAATACTTACAGAATTCTACTGCTGACAAGCAATTGATTGCTTAGTTAATGCTTCCCCGGAATATTTTAGCGCTAACAATTCTTACATTAAGAAGGATCAGTTCTGTCCTTCTTCCAGACATTCAATATGATTTCTCAAATTAAAATGCAAACGTTTGTATCCTCTTAGAAGGAAAAATAACGTGTGTTTTTTGCTTTTGAAATAGGGTTAACCCCTCATCTTTATTATGTTTTCCTACGTTAAATTGGTTATATTTAAGAATCAGTGCGTTTTTTTAACAAAAAATTAAATAATAAAAGCTCAACCTTTTATGAAGAAATTAAATTACCAGGAAGAAGTAGCCACGCGTTTCACGGTTTATAACAGTCTGTTTCTTGATCTCCCATATGATCATATTTACAGAACAGGAACAATGCTGCCTATTCTCCAGCAATTAAGCCATTCTGGCTATGAAGAAGGGAAAGAACCGGCAGAAATCATCCAACAATTTAAGAAGGAAATTCTGGGAGCTAAACAGGAATCAGACTTACATAAGCTTTTGTTTCAGCTCATTCAATATATCGAAAGGCAGGTTTTACTATTTGATTCCATTGAGGATGCCGCTTTTGAGAAGATATTTAATATGCAAGGTAAGGGCTCTGTTAAAGAGCTTATAGGAAGGGTGCGTCATGCCAATAAAATGGAACAGTTAAAGGAAAAGCTAAGCACTTTTTCAGTCCGAATAGTGCTTACAGCGCATCCTACTCAGTTTTACCCGGGCAATGTTTTGGCAATTAATAATGATCTGGAAGCAGCTGTCAGAGCCGGAGATTTAAATACAATCAATTCCCTGTTACAGCAATTAGGTAAAACGCCATTCATCAATCGGGAAAAGCCAAGCCCTTATGATGAAGCAGTGAGTTTATGCTGGTATTTGGAAAATGTTTTTTACAAAAGTATTCCTGCTATTTTATATGATTTAATTTCAGAATTAGATGAACCATGGGAAGAATGGGTAAATCCTGATTTACTGAATGTAGGCTTTTGGCCGGGAGGTGACCGTGATGGTAACCCTTTTGTTACGCATGATATTACTTTAAAAGTTGCGGATCGGTTGAGGGAAACCATTTTGAAATGCTACTATAGAGATATTAGAGCCATAAAAAGAAGGCTTACTTTTAAAGGAGTTGAAAATCAACTGCAGGAAGCGGAAAGTAAAATCTACCATGCATTGTATGGAGATAAGTCAAAAGGATACAAGTCACCCGATGAGTTACTGACAACACTTTTTGCTGCATTAGATTACCTCAGAAAAGAACACATGGGGCTATTTTCTGAGTTACTGGAAAAATTCATACTGAAAGTAAAGGTATTTGGGTTCCATTTTTCTATTATGGACATCCGACAGGATAGCAGGAAGCATGATACGCTTTGGGAGGAAATAGTTGGGAAAATGGATGATAAAAGCACCATTAGCCAATATGAGAAAATGAAAGAGACTGATAAGATCAACTTTCTGCTAAACCTGAAAGAACTTCCAGGCGAAGTGAACGATTATGAAGAATTCCATCAGGAGATGTTGAAAAGCTTTGATGCTTTGGAAGAGGTGAAGAAGAGAAATGGCGATAGAGCTTGCCATAGATATATTATAAGTAACTGTCAATCCGCATTGCATGTAATGGAGGTTTTTCAGCTGGCCAGACTCAAAATGAGTGAGCAGTCTTACGGTAATCTGGATGTGGTACCACTGTTTGAAACTATTGACGATTTAGCCAATGCTTCAGATATCATGAGGCAACTTTATGAAATACCTGCCTATAGAGAGCATGTAAAGCAATGCGATAATAAGCAAACAATCATGGTAGGCTTTTCTGATGGTACAAAAGATGGTGGATATTTGCGGGCTAACTGGTCTATCTTTCAGGCAAAAGAAGCGCTGACAAAAATTTCCAGAGAGTATGGAATTAAAGTGATTTTCTTTGACGGCCGTGGTGGTCCTCCGGCTCGTGGAGGTGGAAATATGCACGATTTTTATGCTTCATTAGGTTCTAACATTGAAGATCAGGAGGTACAGGTAACTATACAAGGGCAAACCATTAGTTCCAATTATGGTAAAACGGGCTCCTGCCGTTATAACCTGGAGCAGCTCCTCTCTGCAGGATTGGAAAATCATTTATTTGCCGATGAAAATAGAGTACTTACTGATAAGGAAAGAGGACTTTTAGATGATCTGGCAGAGGTGAGTTACCAGTTATACAAGGATTTTAAAAGTCATCCTAAATTTACAAAATATCTTGCAGAGGTAACGCCATTAAAATATTTTGGAGATACTAATATAGGCAGCAGGCCCACCAGCAGGGGCAAAAAGGGTGAATTAAAATTTGAAGACTTACGTGCTATCCCTTTTGTAGGTGCCTGGTCGCAAATGAAGCAAAATATTCCCGGTTTTTATGGAGTAGGAACGGCTTTGCAATCAATTAAAGAAGAAGGAAAAAGTACTGAATTAAACCAGTTATACAAGGACTCGCTTTTTTTCCGGACCTTATTAGGCAATTCCATGCAGTCAATTGCTAAATCTTTCTATCCGGCTACAGCCTATTTAGGCAAGGATGAGGAATACGGAGAATTCTGGCATCTAATGAAAAATGAGTTCGATCTCAGCAAATCAGAGTTAGATGAAATTAGTGGGAAGAAAGGCCTTTTACATGAAGCCCCTGTTTCGCAAGCTTCCATTGCTATTCGCGAGCGGATTGTACTTCCATTGATCACTATTCAGCAATATGCCATTCAAAAACTAAGAGAAGGAGTTGACGATGAAGAGGTTTTTAAGAAACTGGTTTTAAGAGCCATGTTTGGAATTGTGAATGCTGCCAGAAATGCTGCATAGGTTGATCAATTTATGGCAAGCTTATGGAGCTGTCTTTTCATAAGCTTGCCATAAACCCTTCATTATTTTGATGAATGTACTGAAGATTAATGATTTGATAGGTACCCTGCTCAATTTTCTATTATAAAATTCTCATTTGCCACTTTCCAGAATACCTCTGGCGTAAGGGGTTTTGGTACAAACTCTTTCACAGCAGGAATTCTGGCAGCTCTTTCCTTATCATCGGGATTCATGCTGGTAGTTAGTATAGTTACTATTGAGCGTTCATGTATTTCCTTTGATAATTCATCATATTGTTCAAGAAAATCCCAACCGCTCATGCCAGGCATGTTAAGGTCTAAAAATATTATTCCAGGCTGAGGGCAGTTTGCATAAGCACCTCTACAAAGTAAAAAATCTAATGCTTCACTGGCAGATTTTACCGTTTGTATATGTGCATCAACACCCTCCCCTTCTAAAATAATAGTGTGGTAAAAATTGGTAGCCTCGTCATCATCTATAAGAAGAATACAATCTAATTTGTTACTTTTTGCTGTCATACTGTTTTTTTTAATGTGAAATAAAAGGAAGTCCCCACTTTTTTTTGTGATTTAACCCATATTTTACCTTCATGTAATTCTACTATTTTGCGGCAATAAGCCAAACCTAACCCAGTTCCTTCGTATTCTTCCACCGGATGAAGCCGTTGAAAAATAAAGAATATTTTTCCGTAATTCTCCTCATCAATTCCAATTCCATTATCCGTTATACAAAACTCTACCTTCTCTTTGCTTTCAATAGAAGTTATCGAAATAAAAGGTGGTTCATCTTTTTTCTTAAATTTTATGGCGTTGCTAATAAGATTTTGAAACAGCATTCTTAATTCAATCGGGTTGCCTTGTACCTTAGGTAATTCCTTAAACATAACAGTTCCGTTCACTGCCTTTAATGCTACTTCAAAATCTTCAACAATTGTTTCAATTAATTCCTGGCAATTAACTTGTTGTACCTCTCTTTTGTTACCGATCCTGCTGAATTCCAGTAAGCCTTTAATAAGGTGTGTCATTCTTCCTGTTGCATTTGTAACATATTGGAGGAATTTTTTACCCTGATCATCAAAACTTGTAGCGTAATTTTTTTCAATTAACTGAGTCATGTTACCTATAGTTCTGAGGGGTTCCTGCAAATCATGACTTGCAATACTTGTAAATCGCTCAAGTTCTCTGTTCTTAATTATTAATTCTTCATTCAAACGTTCAAGTTCATTTTTATGCGCAAAGAGTTCCTCTTGCTGCTCATCTAATTTAATTACTTTTTCCAATAATATATCAGAGCTTGCAGATAATTCTTTATTGATGTGTTCCAGACTTGTGAAACTACTCTTCGCAATATAAACCAATGTTACACTGACCCAAATTACCACTTGTGAGATCAGCATATTCACTTTATTCAATTCCTCTTTGCTATTACCATCCATTTCGCCTATATCAAAAGTTGAGAAGATAGTAAGTGCACTACACAGGGCCGCAGTATAAATAGTAGAGTATTTACCTGGCAAAAGCCAGCTGTATAAAATCACAATAATATAGAGGCAAGCTGCCGCTAAACTATTGTGTGTTCTCAAATCAATTAAGAAAATGACGTAGGTAATAACTGATGCCAGGAATATAAGTCCTGCATTTTGGATAAGCCTCATCGATTTACGCCTGGAAAGCATTAGTTTTTGCTATTGAGTCTTTGTTTGAGTTCTATGATTTCAGCTTCATACTTTTCAAGTTGCTTTTCCAGTTGGTAGGTTTTCAATTTATCTTCTGGTTTGCTTTTTATTAATTTTGGCAAATCACGGATAAGCACGAAAGCAGTAGCCAGGCTTACTGCCGCGGTGAGGAGGCGTAATAGACCACTAAGTCTGTAGGCAGGCCAGTAAAACATAACAGCATCAATCAGGTGAGTACTTCCGCACAAAATTATAAATGCACCAAATAGCCAAAAGACAGGTAAAAAAGGGAGGTTGTGTCTTTTTTGAATGAAAAAAATAATAATTGCGGGAATTACAAAATATGCTAGCCAAATGGCGATATCACTTGTAATATATAACCAACCATGAAAAGTAGACCATTCCCCGCATACCCATCGGGCAGGCCAATCGTTAGCTGAAAAAAGATTCTTGAAAAAATCGATTAATTGATCCATATTGATTGAAATTGAGTGTAAGTAAATATAATTTTTTTTCAGTTGAAATAAAAACTATGCTTACGTTGAAGCATTTGGTTTTTATAGCTGAAGAAGTAATTTATTTATCACTGAACAGGATTTTCAATATTAAATAGTATTTCTAAGAACGTAGAAGTATTTAAAAGAGGATTTGCTTTAAATGGATTTTTTAAAACGGACGAGTGAATAATACTAACTAAAAAGAGTAGGTTCAATATAATTTGATAAAAAAGTGGTGATGTTTAGATTTCATAAATACTACCTTAACTCAGTATTTATGTCTTTATTTCGTAACCCTTAAAATAGAGTAGGGTCTTGTAATCATTTCACCATGTTTACTTTTAACAGTCTCAATCTCTAAGAAAACCTGAGGTTCTTTAAAAATTGTCCTTTCCAGAAGAGCCAGTACATCCTCATCATTATATAACTGAAAACCATATTGGGTAAATGGAAGAGTTTTCATAAAATCTTTATGGCTGTAAGTAATTATGCAGGCACCTCCTGGCTTCAGTACCCTGTAAATTTCATTTAATGTAGCGGATGGGTTTTCCCAAAAATAAAGTGTGTTTACCGTCATTATTTTATCAAAAACAGCCTCTTCAAAAGGGAATTTTTCACCTGAGTAAAGATGAAACTGTGCTTGTTTCTGATTAATAAACCCTACATTCAATCTTTCAGCTTCTTTTTTCATATCTACTGAAATTTCCAGACCGGTATACTTTATAGAAGGTGCTAAAAGCATTATTTCGGATAAATGTTTTGCATTTCCGGGACCAACCTCCAAAACATGCTCATTAGCTTTTAACTCCAAATGATGGATTGTATTCGCAGTCATGCCATGATTGGATTGGTTCATCTGCTCTGCCATATCCAGACCTGCTTCCCCGCTAGGGCAGCTTAGCTGACTGGCTATACTTTTCATTTTATCCACTTCACTTTCCATAATTAATCTTGTTTCAGGAAGGTACAACTTCCGTTGAAAATTTATTTCTATAATCTACAGGGGATATACCTACATATTTTTTAAACACTTCCCTGAAAGCTTTAGGATCATTATATCCTACTTCGTACATTACTTCATTCACATTCTTTCTCCCTGTTTCCAATTGCAACTTGGCAGCTTCAATTTTAACCCTTTGAAGGTATTCCACTATAGAATTAGAGGTTGCTTTCTTAAATCTTCTTTCAAAAGTTCTTCTTCCAGTTCCAAAACGTTCAGCTAAGTCATCCACGCTAATTTTTGCATCATAGTGCTTTTCAATGTATTCCTGAGCGGCTACTATAATTTCATCACCATGGGCTTTTTGGCCTTTAAACATTGAAAAAGGTAGTTGGTTATTTTTAGAGATATCCAGTAGAAAGAATTTTGAAGCCATTACGGCCATCTCCCGGGAAGTATATTTTTCCACAATATATAGCAGTAAGTTCCAGTAGGTATTTGCTCCGCCACTTGAGTACAAGCCCTTCTGTTCACTGATCACCCTGTCATCTACGAGTTTTACATCAGGAAACATACTTCGAAATGTAGGCGCGTGCAGCCAGTGAGTAGAGCAGGTTTTCCCGGAGAGTAAACCTGTTGAGGCTAGCAAAAATGCTCCATTACATAAGCTCGCTACCTCTGATCCTTTATTATATTGTGATACCACCCATGGTAGAATTGCTTTGTTTAGTTCAATAGCTTCTGAGATGTCACCACTTGTGGCGGGCATAATGATAAGGTCAGTCGTTTCTACCTCTGTTAATAGTTTGTCAGGATGAAAACTTAGCAGACCATTGTTTAATCGGATTTCTTTAGTTACACCTACCAATTCTACTTTAAATGCAGGGGCCATCCCGGCTTGTGCATAGAACATGTTGATAGCAGAGAACATGTACTGCGGATCAACAATGGCAGCCGGTACAGCGCGTTCGGGAACAAGTATGGAGATGGTTTTCATACTTCATTAGTTTTTAATCTTTCATAAAAAGAAAAGTAATAAGTCTGGGGAGAGAAGTTCGTTCCTCATCATCAAAATATTCATTTAGTTGCACCAGTGATAAGCCGCTGGCTTTGGCTGGTTCTGTGAAATCTGAAATATGATGTGTGTAACAGGTAACAACTTGCGTCCCGGTTTCAGTCTCAAACCTTGCCTTCGAACCACTGTACTGCTTAAAAGGATGGAGTTCGCTTATATAAATAAGGCCACCTTTTTTGCAGCGTTGCACAGCTTTTTCAAATATGGGAAGCAAATTTTGAATATGCTCCAGCACCAGACTGAAAGTTATCAGGTTATAGTGACTTTCAGAAAAATGCCAATCCTCTGTTATATCTGCCTGAATAAAATTTATCTTGTGGGAGCTAACATTTTTCTTTGCCTTTGCCAACATTCCTTCTGAAAAGTCTACAGCAGTTAAATTTTCTACTTGTTCAACCAGCGATTTGGTATTCTTTCCTGTCCCACAGCCAATTTCGAGGCAACTGTTGAACTTTCTATTGGCTAGTGTTTCTCTTAAAGATAACGCTTCCAGGTCTCGTGTTCTATTCTTGTTGGTATCGTATTGATCCGCCCAGGAGTTATATGCTTGCTGAATATTCATTTGTATAAAGTTAAAGATTTTAATAAACTTCAGCTATTCTTTTTTTCCTTTTAGGAGTGCATAAATAGCCATGGAATGTCCATGGCCAAGGGCGTAGTTTTTTTTAAGCCATTCTACAATTTCTCCAGCTTTTATGGTGGGTTTCAGTAAGCCATTTTCCATGTAGCCTCTTTGTTCTGCTAGCTTTTGAAAATCCGAGGGGGATTTCCCTGTTTTACCCTGAATGTTTTTTAGATAGGCATGGAATGACATAACTATATAGTTTTAACTGCAGCTATAGTGTTTTTTTGTAATTTATGATAAGTAATATACGAAGTAGCCAGAATTGCGAAAAATACTATTGGGAAAATAGTTTGTCCGCCAAAACCATCAACTGCCCAGTGGCTTACAGCTGCAGCAATAATAGTGATGGAAAAACCTGCATAGGCCCATTCTTTAATTCTGGCTGATATCATTGGCAAGATGAGAACAATGGCACCTGCTACTTTCAGGATGGCCAGCAGTACTCCAAAGTATTCCGGGTAACCCAAATGCCTGATGCCCTCTTTTGCAAATTCAGTTTGACTTGTAAGTGCTACCAATACACCTTCAAATAAGAAAATAATACCTGTGGAGATCCAGTAGATGATTTTTGTGGGTTTAGTTGTTTTCATAATCTTTAAGGTTAAATGATAGTATAAAATTAATCAAAGCAAAGTGTTTTGAAGCTGTGTGGCTAAGACATAATGAAGGGGGGATTGCGACATTTAAAAAGCTTTAAACTTCTGTGACTTTTTTGTGATATCCCCAAGCCAAATTTGTAAAAACAAAAAGCAGAAATCATGAGAAAATGAATTACTATGTTAGTAGCACTTCCAGTATTTTTCGTGGCATGCAGTGACGATGAAAAAGAGATGTTTTTGATCGATTTCAGTCTTCTACAAGTTGACTTTACTGTATCAAGAACGGGGAAACATGTAACCTGATTTCGATTAATAAAATTGCTTCTCGCCAAAGTGGGAACGTTCTGACGGGCTTTGAAATAAATTAAGAATTTAACTCAGGTTAAAAAGCATTCTGAAAATTCACAGGGTGATTGGACGGGAGCAACCCTTTAGCTAAAGAAGTATTTTCTGCAATTTGGGCCATGTTTTTAGCAATTTGCAGGTTATCTAGTGTTGCAGCTTATACGGATTTAGGAGATTTGTTTTTTTAAATTTTCAATCTCTTCCAAAAACTGTCGCTCCTTTCTTCTCATTTCTTCCTGGGTGGCTTCCAGCTCTTCCATATTTTGCCTCATCTCCTCTTCCTGTGCAAGCATTTCTTCTGCTTGTTGCTGTGCTTGGGACAATAGCTCTTTTGTTTGTTCATTCATCTTCAGAGTAATAAATGTACTGGCCATGCTCTCAGCTAACCTCTCCACAAAAGTTATTTGATAAGGTAGTAACTCGCTAAAAGAGGCTATTTCCAGTACCCCTATAACCTTCTCATCAAGCTTTAGTGGTACAATCAAAATATTTTCGGGTAGGGCTTCCCCCAGTCCGGAAGTTATTTTAATATAGTCTTGCGGTATTTCTTTAAGATAAATTGTTTCTTTTTCTAACCATGTTTGACCTGCGAGACCCTGACCTAAAGATATTTTACGATCAATAAATTTTTTTCTATTGTAAGCATAAGCACTTTTTAAAATTAAACATTCCTCTTCATCGCTTTCTTGCTTTTCAATTAAAAATAATGCGCCTTGATTCGCCTTCAGGTATACAATCAATTTAGAGATGATTTCGTCACAGATTTCGGACAGGTCATTGTTTTTTCTTAGCAGTTCGCCCAACATGCTTAGCCCTTCGTTAGTCCAATTTCTTTCACTATCCATTTCTTTAACATGGATCATCTTATCTCGCATAACGGATAACCTTCCTGCAAGGCTTATTTCATTTAATTGACGGTTTTCTTCATTTAAACCCTCCCAGGTAACCTCAAGGTTTCCTTCTGAAATTTTATTAATAAAATCAGAAGCTTTCTGAAGTTGATTAATTGATCCTTCAATCACATTTTCAGCAGTGATTTTCTCTATTTTTTTTCCAGAATTGAAAAGGTATTTGCTATTGTTTTCTGCAAGCTCTTTGAGCAGGTTTTGCCTTCTTTCACCATCTTTATTCACCTTGTAGAGTACGAGGCCTATCGCTGGAATTCCCAATAGTACCATGGCAACCTGTATTATAATATTGTTTTGCATTGCGGCCTGATATCTTTCCTCTGCCTGCTGGGTCAATTGATCTTGGTAGCCATTGATAAGCTTATTCGTGGCTTCTATGGGAGGTCCAAGTTTGCTCCCTTTGTCCAACATGAAAATCTCTAAAAAACCTTCCTCATTACCATTCCTTATGTAGCCAGCCATGGTAGCATGATCATTCACTAGCATTCTAATAACAGATTGGTAGTCTCTTAGCGCTTGAATAGCTTCTTCATTATCAAAGCCTTGTGCATTCAGAAGACTATCCATTTTTGCAAAAGTCGCCTGCATTTTAGCTTTTAATTGATCAGGTTTAATGTACAAATAGCGCTCTTCCTTTGTGATGGCAAATCCACGTAGGGAAACGTCAAGCTCCCTCACTATATCCAAATGTGCATCTAATTGGAATTTTATTGCATTGGCAGCTTCTTTTACCTGAATTGTATCATCTATTATACGTCTGTTTTTAATAATTAGCAAGCAGCACCAAATCATAAGTACCCCAACAATTACCAACAAAATTGAGATAGCATTATTTAAAAACAATTTCCTTAACTTTTTCATATCTCTTGATGATTTTTGCTTTGCTGCTTAGATTTCTTATTTTTCAAGATAAAAATTTTTATGTATTAAAACCGCTTTTTTAGTTTAATTTGATCAATTTAGCACCTGAATTGTTGCTTAAAAATCTTCTCTTTACAGCCGTTGAAAATCAGATTGAATTAGCTCTGCTCTTGCTAAAACCTTTTTTCTTTACCAATGGGAGATTAAAAATAAATACCCCTGATGATTACTTACTAATCTACTTAATTCAGTATCCTCGTATTTTTTCATATTATTAAGAAGGAAGCTTATCTATTTCTTCAATAGAGCTTATTAAGCAATTATACGAGAACCAATGATAGGTGTCTGAAAGTCAGTAACCAATGATTGCCCATTGTGGAATCTAATTTTAGATTCCACATTATATAGAGGAGATATTTGTTCTTTTAAACATTGATAGCTCAGAGTGGAAGTTAGGAGTATAAAGTCGGTTACACTTGAGAAAGGGCACCCTCCAGGGCCTATCCGGTAAAGCAAGAATGATATCACATTTATTAATGAAAGTGCAGAGCCGTGTGTCAACGGGTTTGGAAAAATCTACCATAAAAAAGATGAGGTAGCAATTGGGAAGTAGTATGGGAAAAATAATTTAGAAGCTTATCAGGGGGAAAACATTAGAGCATGTTATAAATTTTCAGATCGTTTTCATTAAATATAATGAGAATTGATATGAAGAAGCAAATTGTATCCTAACAGGGCTTGAAACTACTTTGTCAAAGTAACATCCATAAAAGTGATTAGGGGAAATGCTTCACAATTATTATAGGGCGTGTTCTGAACTCTTAGCACAGAGTCCGATGTTTAATTGATAATCTTAATTCAGCAAGCTGCTTGCTCGAACAAAAATAACCTACTTTTTATGCACTGTGTCCGAAGCTTATTTTTTATCTTTTGCATGCTTAGTTTATTGGTATCATGCAAAGTTGATTCTATTTTCAATCAGCAAAGTGAGTATGAGAAATACGTTGAAGCGCTGCATACCATCGAACTTGCCAAAACAGCTTTGGCTCAAGATTGGATTAAAGCAGGGCGGATAACAAGTGAAAATTCATTATCTGTCTCACTACCATATACAGAGTTAACAAGGTTTGATCCCGCTAATCCGAAATCGGTCATTTTAAAATACACTGTAAAAGAAGGGCAGAATATTCAAATATACCTGCAAAGAATTTCAGACGACTCTTCTAAAGTTTTTCTTAACGCGTTTGCTGTTGGTGAGAAAGGTATGAAAGAAGTGGCTCATGAGGCTGATAGTGATTCGCTTAAATACCATGTGGAAGAAGATGCGGAACACCTCATAAGGATTCAACCTGAGCTATTGAGAGGAGGCTTATATAAAATACATATTGGTTTCAGTGCTACGCTGGCATTTCCAGTGCCGGGAAAAACTTTTGAAAATATTAGTAGCTACTATGGTGATGCAAGAGATGCCGGCAGACGTAAGCATGAAGGAATAGATATATTCTCTCCTCGGGGAACGCCTGTAGTAGCAGTAATGCATGGTTTTGTGAGAAGAGTAAGCAACAACAATTTGGGGGGCAAGGTGATTTTTGTATCTGGCGGAGGGTATAGTTATTATTATGCTCATCTGGATAGTCAGTTGGTCAATATTGGGCAAAGGGTAAAACTAGGAGATACACTCGGATTGGTGGGAAATACAGGTAATGCTATTACAACAGCTCCACACCTGCATTTTGGTATTTACAGTATGAGGAAAGGTGCTTTGAATCCCTATCCTTTTTTTGCCAGCACAAAAATAGATGAAAACATCAAGCTATCTGATTCTACGTTCTTAGGTACATATCACCGGGTGAAAAATATGAAAGTTAATTTGAGAGAAGCACCAACGACAAAATCTTCTATTTTAAAATCTCTCGATAAAAATAGTTTAATGTTGGTAGATGCTGCTTTAAATAACTGGTACAGAATAAGCCTGCCAGATGGAGAGAAGGCTTTCATTTACAAAACACTGGTAGAAAAGGCAGATGAAAATTCTCTTAAATCTATTGTTTTAACAGACTCCACCCGTTTAAAAGACTCTTATATTCAAAAGTCTGGTTACTTTTCGGGCTCCTTAAAAGATACCGTTGAAGTTTTAGGTGATTACAAAAATTATCAACTTGTGAAATTTCCGAACGGGTATTATGCTTGGTACAAAGCAAGTTAATTCCAAATTGGAAGGCAGATATGTGCATATTAGATTACTTATGTGTGAAAAATCACCTTCTGATTTAGCTGTGTGATTTCAAGAGTTGACAAGGAACAAAAAAATCTTTCATTTTTTTGTTTTCGGGTTTTACAATTCGATAATAATGATTTACCTTTGCCTCTCCAAAACGGTGGATGTAGCTCAGTTGGTTAGAGTATCGGTTTGTGGTACCGAGGGTCGTGGGTTCGAGCCCCATCTTCCACCCACCATAGTATAGAAACCTCATGTGAAAATATGAGGTTTTTTTATGCCTTACAAAGTCAGTTTCTCAACTTTTCGATTTGCCGGATCAATCAATCTGCTCCCTGATTATTTATTTTTGATAATTGTTTCAAGTACTTCTTGTTTTCCATCAATATTTTCTGGAACAGGAATGCCTAAAAGTAAACATACGAGTGGATAAACATGGATATTTTCAAAAGACGGAACCGTTTCTCCTTTTTTTATTGCCGGGCCATTGGCATAAAAAATTCCATGCAGGGTTTTAAATGAGGGATCATAGCCATGCACGCCAAAATTAGGAGAGTCCCCTTTTTCCCACATTCTGGTGCTTAAAACTGTACCGGGCTCTGCACTTATTAAAAGATCACCAATCCGGTCATTTGGAGAATTGTAGTGCCAATGGTCAGGTGTTTCACCTTTTTTATATACTTTAAAATCTTTAGAAATATCTCTTAACTTATTGAAAACAGAATCTATTTTGCTTTTATCCTTAAAGTATAAATGGGCGTGGGTGTTGTTGTTAACCATGCGAAAAACATGGTTTTCCGCATCAAAATAATCTTCTAATTGTATAAAACTATCTTTTTCATCTTTCACTGAAACCATTCCATGATCTGAAGTAATCAGAATGTTTACAGGCAAATCTATTTGGGATAATTCTTTCCTGATCAACCCCAGCAGCCTATCAGCTTCTTTTACTGCTTCACCTGTCTGTGGTGAAACCGGACCATAACGATGCCCTTCTGAATCAACCAGGGAAAAGTATAGGCTGATAAACCTGGGGCGCTCCTCTTCCGGGAGCTCCAGCCATTTCCGCACTTGTTCAATTCTCATTTCGTTGCTAATGCTGCCGTTATAATTGTAGTAGTAAGAGGGGAAATTACCACCAACGGGAGCTTCCGAGCCTACCCAGAAATAAGAAGCAGTTTTAAGACCATTATTTTGCGCATGTTGCCACAAGGGAATACCACCGTAAAAATAGTCATCTGTTACCAACTCCTTCATTCTCATGGAATAAACTACATCTCTGCCTCTGTCATAGAAACTGTTATCCACTAAGCCATGATTTGCAGGATAGAGGCCTGTTACTAGTGTATAGTGATTAGGAAAAGTTTTGCTTGGGAAAGATGGTATGAGCGATTCAGCAGCTGCACCATTTTTAATAAATGTGTCAAAGTTAGGTGTGGGGTACATCTCTACATAATCATGCCTGAAGCCATCAAATGAAATCATCAACACATATTGCTGTTTTTCCTGAGCCACAGTTTTAGAAGCACATGCAAGTGATATCAATAAAAAAAGATACTTCATAAATAACCTTATAACAATCAGATGAATAGTTTATAAATCTTTAACGCTAAGCATAAGCTTCTGAAATAGCATAATGCTCTTAGGTTAAAGATTTATAACTTAAAATTTTTGCGAACTTAAGCTTTTTCTATTGTATAGCTGTTAAGCAAAGGTTAAATGTGAGAGATTTACCGTATTTGACTTTATAAATAAAAACAAGTGAAGTTATGCCGAAATGATAAGTTTATTCAATAAACTATCATTTCGGTAGTTTTTATATTATTCTACAACTACTGTGTTAGCATTCCCCTGAAAGTATTCATTCAATTCTTCCAGTGTACGCTCATTTACTGAAAGATCTTTAATGATTTCTCCTTTTTCTAATGCCACAATCCTTTCACTTATTTCAGTGACATGGTTTAAATCATGGCTGGAAATGAGGAAAGTCACATTTTTATCCTTCTTGTATTGAGCAATAATTTTTTTCAATCGGATTTGGGAAGTAGGATCTAAATTTTCGAAAGGCTCATCCAGCAATACCATACTTGGGCTGCCAATTAGTGCGCCTGTTACCCCTAGTTTTTTCTTGTTTCCTTTTGAGAGGTCTCGGATGTATTTTTTATGTCCGAAGATTTCATCGTTAAAAAGCTCTTTAAACTGCTGAAGAAAATTTTCGAGATCTACTTTTGATAAACCGTATACTTCAGCAAGAAAGTTGAAATATTCTTCAGGAGTAAGGTATCCGATGAGAAATTTCTCATCAATAAACGAGCCTGTGAATTTTTTCCAGTCTTCCGTTTTACTCACATCCTGGTTGTCTATAGTTACAGTGCCTTCAGTTGCTCTGATGAGGTCCAGAATTATCCTGAAAAGGGTGGTTTTTCCTGCTCC
The DNA here is from genome assembly GCF_014636295.1 of Marivirga lumbricoides. Taxonomy (GTDB): domain Bacteria; phylum Bacteroidota; class Bacteroidia; order Cytophagales; family Cyclobacteriaceae; genus Marivirga; species Marivirga lumbricoides. Next base: position 80,416 of record NZ_BMEC01000003.1, read on the forward strand.
ATTATTTCCTATAAGTCCGAATGACTGCCCTTGAGGGATTTCCAGGCCAGGGATGTTGAGAACGGTATTTTCTTTATAAGTCTTTTTTAAATTAGATATCGATAGCATAATTATAGCGTTAACTGGTGAATAAGTCTGTATTTTTCTTCGCTTAGTTTTTCAGCGATTTTTTTGAGGAAGTAGTCTTTAAAAATATAACCAATAATTCCTGCTATGGCCACTGCAATTACTCCTTCCCAGTGCCCTAAAATGAAATAAACAGGAGTGTAGAAAACAAAAGGACCTAAAAATAATGGTAAGCCCATTACCCATTGAGCTGCTCCGGTTCCCTGGTAGTTCATGAAAGCACCTTTATTAAGGTCAATAGGTTTTGGCCCCCACAAAGAAAGTCGCATCATTAAAGGAATATTGATGCCGGCATTGTATAGGCTTCCGGCCAAAATCACAGCTAGTGCTTCCCATCCAAAGTACACATAAGGAATTGATAATATAGTGGCTAGAACAACAGAAGACATCACTAATTTATACCGGGCTTTAATCCAGGTTTCAATACCTAAAGGTCTGGTAAAGAAGAAATCCATCTGGTTGGTATTCCAACTCCAAAGGAACTGTCCATAGTTAATAGAAAATAGTCCACTCATGAAAATCCCCACAAAAACAAAGAAGCCTCTCATGTCATTGTACTGATCTCTCCCAAAAAACATTAGACCATAAAGCAGGAAGAAAAGAGAAAGAAAGAGTACAGAGCGTGTCCGTTTATGGCGGATAATCATTTTAATTTCCTGAAGAATAATGGCTCCTGAAACTCCATTATTGCCTAAAAAGCTTAATCTATCCGAATAGTTTTCAACATTGTCATTGCTTTTTTCTCCTATTTCTTCAAGGTAAAGGTTTTGAGTAATAAACCTGTAATTGATGAAGTAGAGGCTAATTGAAGCAACGAGCGGTACAATGGCCAATAAAGGCATTTCTGTAATAGCGACTAAAGCTTTTGCCAATGGCGCAAGAAAGTCGATAGAAGTGTATAAACTCAGCACATAGTTAGCACCTGCAACTCCTAAAATCACGATCCATACCCAAATCATATTTTCCAATTTCTTCTTAAAGAGGATATTGAAAAAATGAATAGCAATTGAAGTGAAGAAAATAGCCAAAACCCATGCTGATGCTGCCAATGCCCCTAATTCTGGAGTCACAACTGAAACTGCGAAAGGCACAACTAAAATGAGGGAAATTAAATTGTACACGCTAATCAGTGATTTACCCAGGAGGAAACCTGCAATTTTCCCCTTTTTAATGGGGAGGTTTAAGTAGGGCTCCACATCCATTACAGGAATTTTCTGCAAAAAATAGCGAATAAATAGCTCTGCAAGGAAATAGTAGATCAGTGCCTTGTTAAAAAATAGAAAGGGATTATCTGCCGCGGCAGGAATCTCTCTTATTAAATGCGGCAGAGTAAAAGAAAGGCTTATCAAAGACAAAAAAGCAATTATTGCAATTGCAGTGATGAATAAAGTGAGCCCTAATTCTCTTCCAAAGCTGCCCGACCTTTTAAATTGGTACCATTGATGGCGAAGGAGAAATTTTATCATACTGTTTTTATTGAATTAGTATCTGGTAAATGTTTTTTATTACAAAATCGATAATATTTTTTTTAGAAACTACAGTTTGTACATTAGAAAGTAGATTCTGGAATCCTGTAAGATTATAAATCCCCCCCCCTTTAAAAAAAAAAACATATATAGCCTGGGCTTCAAGTTCTAATAATCGATTTTATGTGCCAGTATAAAAGTAATTTCTTCAATTGAAGAGTAATTCTTTTGAAAAAAATTGCGATCATTTAATTCTGACTTCAAGCCAGAATTAAATGCTCGCAATAACCAATAGTTTTTATTATCATCTCTGAGTTATCTATCAGACCTCGAACCAGAGTCTATGCGCTGGATTCTAGCATCTAGACTCTATCAATTATCTACCTAGATCATTAAGTCTTAAATCTAAAACCCAGGTTATTGTAATCTATAAATTATTCCGCTGCACTTCCACTTATTGTTTGACCGAAAAACACTGCATTGACAAAAAGCCTGTTGGTGCCATACCAGAAAGCCCTGAAGTTAGTATTATCGGTAAAAGAAATTACCTTCCCTCTTCCCATTCTATTAATAGTAATGGCACTCGTTCCACTCAATAACTTAAGATTTTCTTCAGAGATGTAGCCGTTCAATAGCGGAGATTTAGTATATCGAACCGGATTAGCATACTCATTTTTCGCTTTTTCCATAAATAGAGTAGTATTTCTGAAAATAGGCATTTTAGCTTTGGTTAAGCCATAGGTAATAGGGTGACTTAAATCGAGTTCTACTTCAAATATAGCTCCACCAATCACTTGCGCTCCTCTGTTATTTCTTAAATCTTTATAGGGTTTGTAGCCGGTTGTGTCAGATTTGATTTTTTCAAACTGAAGTTTAATTAATTTCTGGTCTGCCAGCCATTTTGCAGCGCCCTGATAGGCAATTAAAGTACCTCCATTTTGTACCCATTGCTGCACTTTCTGGTTGATACTATTATATCTTCCATCTGGCATAATTAACACATTATATCTGCTTAAGTCAGCTCTTCCAAAATCATTCATATCAATCTTTGTCACAGGGATCTCATATTGCTGATCCATTAAGTGCCATATCTCACCAGCATCATATGGGCTGATGCCTTCTCCAATCAGCATGGCAATTTCGGGTTGCTCAAGTGGCTCCATGGAGGGGCTTCCTAAATTTACACCACCTGTATTGCCACTTTTTTGAGCGTACATTGTTACACCGGTGTTTTCGATAGCACTTTTTACGATTTGCTGAATTTGATCAGCATTTTGCTTTTGTTGTTTTACTGGAATTAAGATGGAGCCAACAGGCATTGTTTCACCATTAGTCATTGTAATTGGCTCGGTAGTTACTCTTGTTTGTAAGCCAGCCTTTTGAATTTTGAATAAGGCTTTAGGTGCATAGAAATCATGCCATTCCATCAGGTAAGCGTAATCGCTTTTTCCTCCTAAAATTTCACTCTCAGGTTTATCCTCTTCTGTAAATTTTTTACCCAATAGGTTTTGAGCGAAGGCTTTTTTATCTAAACTTTCATAATCTAAATTGAAGGACATGCCCATATTAAAGGCTGAGACATCATAAAACAGACTGTCGGCAAATGAGGTTCTCACATCAAATATTGCTTTAATCAGCTGATTCTGATATTGGTTAGTAGGAATAATATAGCTATTCCCTGCTTTATATTGATTATAATTTTGGGCCAATTGATACACCTCAATTTCATGTCTTTTAAGCATTTTGGCAAACTGGTAAAGTTTGGAAGCATCTTTGTCAGAAATAATCCATGCCTGCTGACTTGCATTAGAGGCTTCTTTTGCAGCATTTTGATAAAACTCCCTCTGGAAATTCAGTAATTCTTCTCTCATTTCATAAGTTGCCTGATAGGTAGAAAGAGAAGCTGTAAACTGATTTTTGATAGTAAAAGGAAATGTTAATACGCCATTTACACTTTCCTGAGCATGGCCTCTGGAACTAGCTTGTTCAAACAAAATGCCTACCGCTCCCTGTACATCAGGAAATGTTGAGCCTTTACCGTAGTAGAAATCATCGAAGCTTTCTTTACTATAATATAAAGAACCTATTCTATCTAAGAACTTTGCATGATAGGTTCCTATTTTACCGGTAAGCTCTTGATTTTTCTGTGGCGTAATTGGGTGCGTTCTTTCAGGAATGCCCGGTTGAAAGAAAAAAGTGCTGTTGGTACCCATTTCGTGGTGATCAGTCAAAATATTAGGCTTCCATGCATGAAATTGCTTCAGCCTGTTTTGCGATTCAACCAATTGTGCGGGTAGCCAATCCCGGTTCATGTCAAACCAGTAGTGGTTGGTTCTGCCTCCTGGCCATACTTCATTAAATTCCCTATCATTAGGGTCCGTTACTAAATGTTCGCTTTTGTGCATATTGGCCCATGTAGCAAATCGGTTAAGTCCATCAGGGTTAAAGGAAGGATCTAAAAGAACGACTACATCTTTAAGCTTTTGCTCAATATCCTGTCCCTGTGCTGCAGCAAGGTAGTAAGCGGTAAGCATAGAAGCATTGCTGCCACTTGGTTCGTTACCATGAATACTAAACCCCATCATCACGACTGAAGGCATTTTTGAAACATTCATATTGCCAGATTGGGTAGGATCTGTTAGCTTTTTATGGTTGATTCTTATCTCCTCTATACTTTTCAGGTTATCGGGGTGGGTGATTGTCAGAAGCAGTTGCGGCCTGTTCTCATAGGTTTTGCCGGTTTCAATAATCTCAATTCTGTCAGATGCTTTGGCTAAAGTTTGCATGTAGTATACCAACTTGTCATGGGTAACATGCCATTCCCCAACTTCATGTCCAATTACTGAAGCAGGTGTAGGAATTTCAGCATTATAAGTTACGCTATCCGGCAGATAGTAGTTAAGAGAAGTCTGTGCAAAACACAAATGAAAGTTTAATGTAATTAAAGAGAGTAAAAGTGTGAATTTCATAGATTATATATTTTTAAAGATTTTAAGGTAAGAAATTAATATAGAAAATTGCTTGTATATTGTTTAAATGGTTATTTCTTGTTTTGGGCACTTTTTGAGGTTGTAAGAATCTGCCAATGTTAATTTAATGTTAATTTTTTTCTAACTATTTTTAACCTATTATTAATGAGTGTACAATAAACAATAGAATAAGTAGACGTAATTTTGAACCAGAAAAAAACAAAAACGAAATGAAGAGAATTTTACAAAGAATTTGTGGCTTGACGATTATGCTGGCACTGGCGGCATCATCGGCTTTTGCGCAGGGGTCAACTTCAGCGGCCTTGAATGGACAAGTTAAAGATGCCACAGGAGAAACATTGGTAGGTGCTACCGTTATTGCACTTCATGTTCCTACTGGCACTGATTATGGTACTGTAACAAATACTGAAGGATATTTCTTTTTTCCAAATGTTAGAGTAGGCGGACCTTACACAATTACAGTTTCCTATGTAGGTTATGAAACTAAAGTTGTAACTGAGGTTCAGCTTTCGCTAGGAGAAAAAAGAAATATTGATTTTACTTTAGAGCAAGAATCTTCTACTTTAGAAGAAGTAGTTGTTAGAGCTGCAACAGATGATGTAATTAACTCTGGTAGAACAGGTGCTTCAACTAATGTGGGAACTCAAACAATTAATACTAACCCTTCTATTAGTAGATCCATTGAGGATTTTACCAGATTAACACCACAAGCTGCTTCTGGAGTGGGTAATGGGGGTATTTCAATTGCTGGTAGTAATAGTAGAAGTAACAATGTCACTATTGATGGAGCTATTAACAACGATGCTTTTGGACTGAATCCCAATGGTTTGCCAGGTAGCAGTGCAGGAGCGGAGCCTATCAGTTTAGATGCTATTCAAGAGATTTCTATATTAGTTGCTCCTTATGATGTGACGAAAGGATCTTTCACTGGTGGTGGAATTAATGCGGTTACAAGAAGTGGTACTAATGAATTGACGGGGTCAGCCTATTTTTTCAATAGAAATGAAAATCTTGCTGGAAAAACTTTAGGAGATAACCCTGTAAAACAAGCACCATTCTTCAATAGACAATATGGTTTAAGAGTTGGTGGACCAATTGTAAAAGATAAATTATTCTTTTTTGTAAACGCTGAGCAGCAGGTTGCAGAATCTCCTTTTCAGGTGAATTTAGTGGATCAAGAAACATTAAATAATTTCAATGGAGAGATTCCTTCTAATGTTTCAAGAATCAGTATTGAACAAGCGCAATCTGTAAAAGATTATTTAATAGATAATTACAATTATGATCCAGGTTCATTTGGTGCATTTACACCGGAAACAAGGAACAACAAGCTATTTGGTAAGCTTGACTGGAATATAAACAATGATCATCAATTAACTTTAAGACATAGCTACTTAAAAGCAACTGATGAAAACTTAGGAAGAAGCCAAAATGTTTTAGAGTTTACAAATAATGGCTACTTAAATGATGTTACCAGTAATTCTACTATTGCAGAATTGAGAAGTAGATTTGGTAGTAATATGTCTAATAACCTGATTGTTGGTTATACTCAAATTAATAGAGAAAGAAATTTAGACGATTATGGATCATTATTTCCACATATAGATATCAATTTAGGAAATAGTGTGGTAATTCGTGCAGGATCTCAAAGAAGTTCTGTTGGAAATGAATTAAGACAAGGTATTGGACAATTAACGGATAATTTTACAATATTTAAAAATAAGCATGCAATTACATTTGGTACTCACAATGAATGGTTTAATATCTATAACTCTTTCGTTAATAGATATAATGGTCACTATGAATACCAGGGTCTTGATAATTTCTTAAATAATACATTTGCAGGCAATAGAAGTGCAAGGTTCAGAGTAGCTTATTCATTGGATTATTATAATGACCGTTTTCAACCTGTTGATCTAAATTTTCTTCAGTCAGGCTTTTATGTGCAAGATGAATGGGATGTTAATAGTAATTTAAAATTAACAGGAGGTCTTCGAGTTGATATTCCATTTTTCTTAGATAAGCCTGCTGCGAACCCTCTTTTAGAACAAGAATTTAATCGTGATAATACTAATTTGCCTAACGGGCAGTTACTTTGGTCTCCAAGAGTTGGATTTAATTATGATTTAAAAGGGGATAAATCAATGCAACTAAGAGGTGGGGTTGGTATATTTACTGGAAGAGTTCCTTTTGTATGGATATCCAATGCGTATACAAATGCAGGAGCTACGCTTAGTACAGCTGATCAAAGAGGTGATGCTGGTGATGTGCCTATTTATCCAGACGGTAACAGAACATATGAGTATTATATTGCTGATTTGTTAGGAGTAGATGTTGATAACCCTGCTGTTCGAGCAGAAATTGAATCCAGACAGCAAAACTCACCACGTTCTCAGGTGGATTTATTAGATTCAGATTTTAAATTACCTCAGAATTTAAGAGCTAACCTAGCTTTAGATATGCGTTTACCTTGGGGAATGACAGGTACGGTAGAAGCCATCTATACTAAAGCGGTAAATGCTATATACTATGACAATCTCCAAACTCCTGAGCCTGCCGGAACAATTCCGGTTGAAAATGGAAGACCTACTTACGCCACTAGAAGAACCAATAGTAATTTTAATGATATTTTCTTGTTAAGTAATACAAATAAAGGATATCAATATAGTTTTACTGGTCAATTGAATAAATCTTGGTCGAGAAATTTTTCTGCTATGGTAGCATATACTTATGGTGAAGCGAAAGACGTAAATGGAGGAACTCACACGACAGCCAATTCTGGTTGGGAATTTAATCCTACACCAGGTAGCCCAAATGAACCTATTCTAAGCTATTCAGTATGGGACTTACGTCATAGAATAGTTTCAAATATCAATTATGTATTTGATTATTCGAAATTGGCTTCCACTTCATTAGGTTTATTCTTCAACGCACAATCAGGATCACCATTTACGTATATGGTAAACGGAGACTTAAACGGTGATGGTTCCTCCGGTAATGATCAGGCATACATTCCGGCTAGTCAGGATGAGATTTTATTCGGTAATTTTGATGATAGCATAGGTCCAATAGATCCTGAAACAGGAGAGCCGGAAGGTGCTTTTGTTCAATTTGATGCTGCTACCCAGTTAGAATCATGGAATGAGTTAAATGCTTTTATTGAGAGAGATGATTATTTAAGCGAAAATAGAGGAAAGATAGCAGAAAGAAATGCAGCTAGAACTCCATGGACTGCTTTGATAGATATGAGAATCATGCAGGAATTCAAATTAAATGTTGGAGGTAAAAGTAATAAGCTACAACTTACTCTAGATATTGAAAACGTGGCAAACCTCTTGAATAGAGATTGGGGAAGGCAATATTTTGTAGGATTTAATACTTATTCTTTACTAAACTATAGAGGTGTTGATTCTGATACTGGTCGTCCATTATATACATACTCTGACAGAGAAGAGGCTTGGCAAGTAGATAATTCTGCGTCTATTTGGAGAATGCAATTTGGTATAAGATATATTTTCGGAGAATAATCTGATTTATAATATCTTTCCCGAACCCCAGTCACTTTCTAGTGGCTGGGGTTTTTTGTTTCCATTCATATCCTCCTTTTACCGTTTATGACAATGCTTTTCTAATGCGCAACAATTTCTGTTTTTTAGCTGTTACAGTTCCCTTATGTTTGTACATGTAAACCGATTTATATTCTTTTTATCATGTTTTTCAAGTGGGTAAAAATCATAGTTAACTTTAATTAAGATTCTTAATTGAAATGTTTTCAAGAATAAAATCTTTCTAGGCTGTTCGGGGAAATTCAAAAAAGGAAAAGTAGAAGTTTATAAATAGTAAAATTGCATCTCAACGGATTCAAAACTCTAAAAGACCAATTATAATCTAATAGTATTCAAATGTCCAAAACAGTTCAAAGAGTAATTACTCTAATTGCAATCTTAATTGTACTAGGATTAATCATCTATCCTAAATTACCGATTGCTAATGAGGAAGGTACTGCTTCAGCTTCAAAAAATACTCCTGCACCTGGCGCAGGAGCTACTACCATTGATGCGGAAATCGTTCAATTCAAAAGTTTTGATAATAACATTGTACTCACTGGTAGTTTGTTAGCCAATGAGTCTGTAAATCTTTCAAGTGAAATTTCCGGAAAAGTAAATAGAATATATTTTGATGAAGGCCAGTATGTAAAGAAAGGTCAACTGCTGGTAACTACCAATGTAGCCGATCTTCAGGCAAACCTTCAGAGATTGCAATATTCGGTTCAGTTGAATGAGCAAACAGAAAACAGGCAAAAGCAACTATTGGAAAAGGGAGCTATCAGCAAAGAGGAATATGATATTGCCTTCACTAATTATAAAACGGCTCAATCTGAAATAGAATCTTTGAAAGCGCAGATTGACAAATCCAAAATAGTTGCGCCCTTCTCTGGTTATATTGGGTTAAGATACATAAGCGAAGGGAGTTATATTTCCCCTTCTACACAGATTGCTTCACTTTACAGCATCGATCCGATCAAAGTTGAATTTTCTGTACCTAGCAGGTATAGCACACTGATAAAACAAGGAAACGAGATTGGTTTCACAACAGAAGCAAGTAGTGAAGAGAGAAAAGCAACAGTGTATGCAATAGAGCCGCAAATTGACCCTGTAACACGAACATTAAAAGTAAGGGCACAAAGTAATAATGATGATGGGGCACTTATCCCAGGTCAGTTTATTAGAATTCAATTAACATTGGATTCTAATTCCAAAACTATTTTAGTGCCCACCACTGCTATTATGCCTGAATCTGACGGACATCTAGTGTATGTTATAAATGATGGAGAGGCATTAGCTAAACGAGTAGAACTCGGAGTAAGAACTGCTGATCAGGTGGAAGTGTTGTCAGGTTTATCCAGAGGTGATACCATCGCTATTGCAGGTGTGCCTCAACTTAAGGATAGGGCACCTGTAGAAATTAAAAGATTGGAAGGAGGAAAAAAATAATGGCTGCATTATCAAGAGTTAGTATTGAAAGACCGGTTTTAGCCATTGTATTATCTCTGGTGATACTTATTTTTGGTGCCATCGGATTTAATTTTCTGGGTGTAAGGGAGTACCCTTCTGTAGACCCGCCCATTATTACTGTAACAACCGATTATACAGGGGCTAACGCAGACGTTATCGAATCGCAGGTAACAGAACCACTGGAAGAAGCCATTAATGGTATTGCCGGAATCAGAACCCTCACTTCCACAAGTGCTGAAGGCAGAAGCCGGATTACGGTAGAATTTAATTTAGGGGAAAACCTTGAAACAGCAGCAAATGATGTGAGGGATAAGGTTTCAGGGGCACGAAGAAGCTTGCCTGAAGATGCTGAACCACCCACAGTAAACAAGGCAGATGCTGATTCAGACCCAATTGTTTTCTTAAATATCAATAGTGAGCAAAGGTCTTTGCTGGAACTTTCTGCTATTGCAGAAAATACATTTAAAGAGCGGCTTCAAACCATTTCAGGAGTGAGTGAAGTGAGAATCTGGGGAGAGAAACGCTATGCCATGCGCTTATGGATGGATCCGCTTAAGTTAGCAGCTTATCAACTGACACCTCTTGATGTATTGCAGGCTGTGGAGAGTCAGAATGTTGAGCTTCCTTCAGGAAGTATTGAAGGAGATATGATTGAGTTGGTAGTACGTACGCAAGGCCAGCTATCAACTGAGAAACAATTTAATGACCTGATCATTGCTGAATCGGATGGTAGCTTTATCCGTTTTTCTGACATTGGCTATGCGCAATTGGGTCCGCTTAACATGCGAACTGTATTGAAAAGGGATGGAGTGCCTATGGTAGGAGTGGTATTAATTCCCCAACCAGGTTCCAATAGTATTGCCATAGCAGATGAGTTTTACAGAAGACTGGAAGGTATTAAAAAGGATCTTCCTGAAGATATTAAATTAGGTATTGGCTTTGATCAGACAGAATACATAAGAGAGTCCATCACCGAGGTACAGCAGACCATATTGGTAGCATTTATCCTGGTAATTTTAATCATTTTCGCATTTCTCCGTGATTGGCGAACTACCGTTATTCCTATTGCTACAATTCCGGTATCCTTAATTGGAACTTTCTTCGTGATGTACCTTGCTGGTTTTTCAATTAATGTACTAACGCTGCTAGGGATTGTTTTGGCCATTGGGCTGGTAGTGGATGATGCTATTGTGGTGCTTGAAAATATTTACACCAAAATAGAAGGTGGAATGAAGCCAATGGAGGCGGCCATAAAAGGGTCAACAGAGATATTCTTTGCTGTAATAGCAACTACGGTAGCTTTGGTGGCTGTATTTATGCCTGTAATTTTCCTTGAAGGAATAACAGGTCGTTTATTCAGGGAGTTTGGAATTGTAGTGGCCACTGCAGTTATAATATCCTCTTTTGTGGCACTTTCGCTTACCCCCATGATGAGTAGTAAAATATTGAAAAGGAGGGAACGCCATAATATCTTTTACAGAAAAACCGAGCCATTTTTTGTTTGGCTCAATAAAAGGTATAGTAGTGCTTTAGATTCGTTTATGAAGGCAAGGTGGCTCTCTTTTGTGGTGGTATTGTTGGCAGGAGGGTTAATTTTTCTTTTGTTCAAAACTTTACCTTCTGAATTAGCTCCTCTGGAAGATAGAGGACAGATTTCTGTGAATGCCACAGGGCCGGAAGGAGCCACTTTTGAATATATGGATGATTATGTGAATAAGATGGTGGAGGTTGCTATGGAAGCATTGCCAACTAACGGCCTTATATCAGTAACATCCCCCGGTTTTGGTACGCAAGGAACCAACTCTGCTTTTATGAGGATTAAATTAACAGATGCAGAAAACAGAGATAAATCACAGCAAGAATTGTTTGATGAATTTACACCTCTTTTAGGGCAGTATCCTGCAGCAAAAGCTTTTGCTTTTCAGCAACAGACCATAGGGGGCAGAAGGGCAGGTCTACCAATTCAGTATGTAATTCAGGCTACTTCTTTGGAAAAATTGCAGGAAGCTCTGCCAAAATTTCTGGAGAGAGCTCAGCAAAACCCTACTTTTACTATCGTTGATCAGGATCTTAAGTTTACTAAACCGCAGATAGATATTCAAATAGACAGGGAAAAAGCCAAATCCTTAAATATATCTGTAATTGATATTGCCCGAACATTACAGTTGGGCTTAAGTGGGCAGCGGTTCGATTATTTTATAATGGACGGAAAACAGTATCAGGTAATTGGGCAGGTGCAGCGGAATGACAGAAATGATCCTCTCGATTTGAGGTCCTTGTATGTAAGGGCGGGAAATGGTGAAATGGTGCAGTTGGATAATCTGGTTAAGCTGGGTGAGTCTTCAACACCACCATCGCTTTATAGGTATAACAGATATATTTCTGCAACACTTTCTGCTGGTTTGGCCCCTGGTAAAACTATCGGAGATGGAGTGGAGGCTATGGATCAAATTGCGGGGGAAGTGTTAGATGAAACTTACTCAACTTCACTTTCCGGTTCTTCTTTAGATTATTTTGAAAGTTCTTCAAGCCTTCTATTTGCCTTTATTTTTGCAATAGTTTTAATTTATCTGGTGTTGGCTGCTCAGTTTGAGAGCTTTAGGGATCCAATTATTATATTGTTGACAGTACCTTTAGCCGTAGGTGGTTCTTTCCTCTCTTTATGGTATTTCTCTGAAACACTCAATATTTTCAGCCAGATTGGTATTATTATGCTAATTGGCCTGGTATCTAAAAATGCTATTTTAATTGTTGAATTTGCTAACCAAAGAAAGGCGCAGGGACTTAACGTAGTAGATGCTATTTCGGAAGCTGCTAAATCGAGGTTCCGACCTATTTTAATGACTTCCCTCTCTACTGTGCTGGGAATTTTACCTATTGCTTTGGCTTTAGGTGCTGGTTCAGAAAGCAGGGTTTCAATGGGTATTGCCATTGTGGGAGGCCTTATAATTTCAACAGGATTAACTTTATTTATTATTCCTGCTATCTATCCATATTTAACCAGTAAAAAAGCAAGGTTAGCACGAGTAGATTCTTAATATTATGTTTAAAAAAGTAAGTTGCTTATTAATTATACTTGTCACTGCTATTATTTCAGTAAAAGCACAGGAATTAACACTTTCCGAAGCATTGGAAATCGGCCTTGAAAATAATTATTCTATCAGGACTGCAAGAAATATGGAAGAGACATCGCAGGTGGGAGCCAAATTGGCTTATTCTTCATTTCTTCCTGTTTTGGACGCTACAGGAAGGTATAATTTCCAGGTTCAGGATGTAAACCAAACTTTCGTAGAAAGAGCGCCTACGGAAATTAATAATGCCAAATCTAATGCTTTAACAGCTTCTGCAATAGTAACATGGACAATTTTTGATGGCACAAAAATGTTTCTTGATTATAATGGGCTAAAGCTTGAATACAAGCAGACTCAGCTGGAAACCAGGGCCGTTATTGAAAATACAATTGGTGAAATAGCTAAGGCATATCATAATTTGGTATTTGAAAGAAAGAGAAAGGAAGTTTTTGAAAGTGCTGTAGAGCTTTCCGAAGAGCGTTTAGAGATTGCGAAAAATAATTATGAATTAGGAAGGTTTTCAAAAACGGATTATTTATCAGCTAAAGTTGACCTGAATAGAGATAAAAGTGCGGTGCTTGAGCAGGATGAATTGGTAAGACAAGCCATTGTGAACTTGAACTTACTTATTGGGCAGGATCCTTCCGAAGTAATCATTCCTGTTGATACGATAACAGTGAACAATTCCCTGAATTTATCTCAGTTAAGGGAAGATTTCAGAATGCATAATAAGCAATTGCTCGCACTCATGCAGCAGGAAAATATCCTTAGGATTCAGAATAAAACTGTGCATACTGAACTTGCTCCTCAGATAGATTTATTTGGAGGTTATGCTTATCAAAATTCCAATTCAGATGCTGGATTCTTAATTCAGAATTTGTCAACCGGATTTAATTATGGTTTAAGCCTGAACTGGCGTATTTTTAATAAGCTGGACAGATTAAGAAGACACCAGACTACCAAAATTGCATTGGAGAATAATGCAGTGGAAGTGGCAGAGCTGGAAAATCAACTCTTAGGAGATCTGCTCTCATTTTATGTAACCTATGAAAATAAGCTTAACCTGATCGATCTGGAAAATGCTAATGTTGAGGTGGCTAAGGAGAATGCTGAAATTGCTATGGATAGATATAAATTGGGTCGATCTAATGCCATTGAATTAAGGGAATCTCAGCAAAATTCAATAGAAGCGGAAAGCAGATTGTTAACAGCTATTTATCAGGCAAAACTTGCTGAAATAGATTTATTAGCAACTAGCGGAAACCTTGCTGTAGCAGATTGAGGAATCTCCTTGTTACTTTTTCATTAATCTCATTTATTCCTGAAAGTATATAGGTTAGACCGAATACATTTTATCCATGCTTTCAATCAGGATGCCATCCGGAAGGAGAGAACTATTTTGCCTTTCAGTTGAAGGGACTATCAGGTTCGGGCTATCTTAAATGTACTTTTTGCCGATTTTAGTCACTTTTTTATCGAAAAAATGAAATTTATGTCACATAATAAGGCATAATGGCGTATATTATAAATTGGAAAAATGAAAACAGCTGGTCAGCCAGCTAGTTTTCTGTTCAAATTTATGATTCTACTGAAGAAAACGTTCTTAATATTACCCCTTTTGTGCCTGATTCTTTCCTGTTCTACACGAACAGATAATCAAAATAGTGATCAGGAACTTGAAAAGAGTTATGCAATTGAGCCTGTTGATCTGGACCTTAATAAAATTAAGGAGCGAGGATATTTAAACGCAATTGTAGACAATAGCGCAACGAGCTATTTTATCTATAAAGGTCGCCCAATGGGCTATGAGTATGAAATGCTGAAATGGTTTTGCGATGATTTAGGCGTAGAGCTCAGGATTATCATCACCAATGATATCGCAGTAGCACTCGAAAAACTCAATCGTGGAGAAGGAGATATTGCCGCATTCAACCTTACCATTACCAAGGAGCGGAAGAAATATGTGGATTTTACAGAGCCATTATACCTGGCAAGGCAGGTACTGGTGCAAAAGAAGCCGAAGAACTGGCGCAGAATGAAAATTCATGAAATTGAAAAAGAATTAATCCGGGATCCTGTGGAACTGATTGGTAAGAATGTACATGTGAGGAAAAGTTCGGCTTTTGCGGCCAGACTGGCAAATTTATCTGAGGAGATAGGAGGAGATATAGTAATTCTGGAAGATAGCAGTAGCCTGGAAGTTGAAGAACTCATCAGGATGGTAGCAGAAGGAGAGATTGAGTATACAATTGCTGATGAAGATGTTGCCATGCTTAGCGCCACATTTTACCCTATAATAGATGTAAAAACACCCATCAGCTTCTCGCAGCGCATTGCCTGGGCTATCCGCTCTAATGCAGATTCTCTTGAAACAACTGTTAATCAATGGTTGGAAAATAAACAGAAAAAGACGGATTACTACGTCATCTATAATAAGTATTTTAAGAATCTGAAAAGATCTGCTAGTCGATCTTACAGTGAATTTTCATCCGTAAGCGGAGATAAGCTCTCTCCCTATGATGAACAAATTAAAGAGACTGCAGAAAAAATTGGTTGGGATTGGAGACTTTTAGCTTCTTTAATTTACCAGGAAAGCAGGTTTGATCCCAATGCTTCTTCATGGGCAGGAGCGCAGGGACTTATGCAATTAGTAGAGAATACTGCGGCAGAATTTGGAGCTGAAAATCTCAATGATCCCCGGCAAAGTTTAACGGCAGGGGCGGCCTATATTAACTGGTTGCAAAACACCATGAAGGAATATATAGAAGACAGTGTAGAGAGGCAAAAATTTATTTTAGCTGCTTATAATGTTGGAATAGGCCATGTAGAGGATGCTCGTAGATTAACGGAAAAGTATGGTGGCGATCCTGATGTATGGGAAGGAAATGTTGCTAAGTATTTACTCCTCAAATCAAAATTGAAATATTATACTGATCCTGTTGTGAAATATGGCTATTGCAGAGGATCAGAACCGGTAAATTATGTAGAGGAAATTTTTGAAAGGTTTAAACAGTATAAACAATTGTTAAAAAAACCGGAGGATAACAATTTACAGGCAAATAATTCCGTACTTTAAAGTGAAGTATTCACAATGAGAAAATATGGCACAGTTGGATCAACTTTATGCTGAATATTCTGATGAGCGATCCATCAGGTTGGATAAAGAACAATTTATGTATCTTATCACACTTTTTCCTGCATTAAGGGTAGCACTAAGTGATGGATTGGTAGACGATGAGGAATGGGTTGCTGTTAAAAGATTAGCCAAGATTCTGGGAGATGAATTTGCTTCTGAAAACCTGGGTAAGGAGAAGAAAGAGAATCTAATGCTGGTTTACAAAGAAGAATTCAGATATCTGATCAAGAATTCGGAGCTTTGGGGAAAGAAGTTTTTACAAGCTTTGAAGGAATATTTAAAAAAGAATGAAGCGGCTAAAGAGTTCGTAATTGAAACAATGTACCTATTCGCACATGCTTCAGATGGAATTTCGGCTGAAGAGAATTCTACAATTTCAAAACTTACAAAGGAATTAGGGCTGGAAGACCAAATATTGTAAGAATAATGTTAGAACTTATCAAATAGGAAGAAAATTTCTAACCGATCAACAGGCCTTCTCCATGGAGAATCGCAGCTTTAGTTGCTATTAGAGAATTTCTTAAGAGTATTTATCACTCTCCCCTTCCTGCTCCTTACCTGCAAGTATATTATCAAATGTTCTTCTATGGTGATAATCCATTATATTTTCACTTACATTTTTAGAGCCCATATGCCAGCTTGGAAATGTTTTTTCCTTAATTAGTTAGGAGAAGGAGATACCATTATACAATTAGTGTGTCTGCTATCTTCTTTTATTTTGTCATATAAATTCATAATGGTTTTAGGTTCCCCCTTCAACCAGTTGAATACAAGTTGTGATAGCATAGCGTGTTACAATTGGTTTGTTTTTTTATATAACAAGACATACTGATCATGACTGTTTTTTAATAGTAGATAGAATAGAAATAATAAGGGTTAATCAGAGGGTTATAATTGATCAACTATCTCCTGTAGATTTAAAGATTCCCAGTTTTTCAAAATATCTTTTCTTTTCATCACTTCATCCATTATGGCTTGTTGTTTCTTTCCTGCCTCTAAAGCTTCTGAATACCTTAAATCGCTAAAAGTAACCATCGTGTAAAGAGGGATCCACTGTTTCGGAAATTGATCGTGCAAGCGAGCTTCAATTTTTTTCTGTATTAAAAATTTTTCGTCTGCCACTAAATCCCGCATCTCAACAAAATTATCTAAAGCTAAATCAGCAATGGCGTCTGCATCATCTTTTCTGAGCAGTTGATACTCTGTAAGTGTAGCGTCCCAATTGTCATTATGTTTATCTAAAAGTTGGTTCAACACGTGGCAGTCCTCAAAGCCGGCATTCATTCCTTGCCCATAGAAAGGAACGATGGCATGGGCAGCATCGCCAATTAAAACAAAATTATTTTTCACCCATGGAAAGCATTTTATGGTAACCAGAGCTGAAGTGGGATTTTTAAAATACTCTTCTTCAATATTTCTGATGTGTTCCAGGCTGTCAGGAAAAGTCTTTTGAAAGAATTGCTTTACATCCTTCGGTGTTTTTAGGCTCTCAAAGGACGGGTCTCCATCGAAGGGAAAAAATAATGTACAGGTAAAACTTCTATCTACATTAGGAAGTGCAATCAGCATATATTTCCCTCTGGGCCAAATGTGCAGCGCATTGGGGGCAATAGCAAAGTCTCCCGCCTCAGTAGGTGGAATGGTCAGCTCCTTGTAACCATGAGGTATATAGTATTGCTGATAGTTGTAACGAGGGATTTTAACCATTTCCTGTCTTACCTGCGAAAATGCACCGTCTGAACCAATCACTAAATCAAATTGATAAGTTACATTTTCCTTTGGAGACGTAAAGCTCACTTCAGTTTTATTCAGGTCTACATGATGGCAGGTATGTTCAAAATGAATTTCCACTCCGGCTTCCTCCGCTTTGTTGATGAGGATTTCATTTAATCTCCCTCGTGAAACTGAATTAATAAACTGGCCTTCTTTTCCATAAGGTTGAAAGGTTAGTTCGCCTTCCAGGCTGTGCATCATCCGTCCTTCCATAGGTAGTAAAATGTCTTTTACTGATTCAAAGGCACCTATATCTTGCATAGCTTTAATCCCTCTTCTGCTAAGCGCTAAATTAATAGACCGTCCAGAGTCAGTTCCTGCTTTTCTGATATCAGGGCGTTTTTCAAAGAGGCTTACCCTGTATCCCCTTTTTCTGAGATAGATGCTATTAAGGGCTCCTACTAAACCGCCACCCAATACACCGATATGTTCTACTTTTCTGCTCAAAATTTTATTGTTTAAGCGCTGCTAAAGATTCTTTCAGAATCTGAGCGAACTGATATTGCTCTTCAAAAGTGTTATAAAGTGGTACTGGAGCTAATCTGATAACGTCAGGTTCTCTCCAATCTGCTAAAACACCTCTCTTCATCAGCTTATCAAATAAGGATTTGCCATACTTTAGAGTGAAAAGAGAAAGCTGGCAACCTCTCTCTTCCGGATTTTCCGGAGTAATAATTTCAAAGATTTTTTCTTCTTTATTAATTTCTTTGATCAGGTACTCTAAATAGCCGGTAAGTAAAATACTTTTACTGCGCAATGCTTCCATTCCTACCTCAGAAAATATCTCCAGAGAAGATAAATGTGCAGCTCCTGCAATAATATTCATATTACTTAATTGCCATCCATCAGCCCCTTCCATAGGAATAAAGCCTTTTTTCATTTTAAAGCGTTCATCTTGTTTATGTCCCCACCAGCCGGCTAATCGCGGAATTTCCGGACTGTTGCCAAAACGTTCGTGAACATAAATTCCGGATACATTTCCAGGACCTGAGTTAAGGTATTTGTAGGTACACCAGGTGGCAAAGTCAACATCCCAATCGTGTAGCTTCAAGTGCATGTTTCCTGCTGCATGGGCTAAATCAAAACCGGCATAAGCACCAGCCTTGTGTGCAGCCTCCGTGATTTCCTTCAAATTGAAAAATTGGCCTGTATAGTACTGTATGCCTCCCATAAGTACCAGGGCTAATTCTTCACTATGTTTTTCTATAGTGTTTATAATATCCTCATTCCTTAAGGTATTTTCACCTTCTCTTGGTGCTATTTCAACTAAAGCTTCAACCGGATCAAATAATTTATTGCCCCCATGGAAAGCGTGCCAGTTAAGTTGAGATTCAAATACATACTGATCGGAAGGGAAAGCACCTGCTTCTACAATGATTTTAAATTTTTTGGCAGTAGGCCTGTAAAAGGAAACCATTAGCAAATGTAAATTTACTGTCAGGTTATTCATTGAAACCACTTCCTCTTCTTTGGCGCCCATAATACCAGCCAGTGCTTTCTTGCTGTACTTATGGAAATTATACCAGATGTTTTCTTTTTGTTGATTGAAATGACCTTCCACACCAAAGAGCTCCCAGTCTTTCAATTCTTTTTCTATAAAAGAACGTGTTCTTTTAGGTTGCAAACCTAATGAGTTACCTGTGTAGTAAATCACTTGCTTTCCGTCAATTACCGGAATGTGAAACTCTTGTCTATATTTTTTTAAAGGATCTTCCTGATCCATTTTTTTGGCAAATGCCAATGTGTTCTCGTATGATTGACTCATTCAGTTCTTATAAAATTTAATTCTCTAACAGCTTGTGCAGCTGTCATGTTATCAACTAATCCACTTTGTTCTGCTTCAATTATTTTGCAAATAGATTCAGTTGCTTTTGATGCTCAGTTTCTATTAAAATCTTTTTTCTCTGTAAACCTCCCAGGTAACCAGTTAACTGGCCTTGTGCACCTACCACTCTATGGCACGGTATAATAATAGGTAAGGGGTTTTTGCCTATTGCATTTGCAACAGCTCTAATTTTCTTAATATCTCCTAATTGTGCAGCAAATTTACCATAGCTGATGGTTTTTCCACAAGCTATTTCATTTAATTTCTCCCACACCTGAATCTGAAATTCAGTGCCTTGAAGTAGGTAAGGTACGGTAAATTTTTTTCTCAGACCGTTAAAATACTCCTGCAATTGTTGTTCTAATTGCATTATCACTTCTGGTTTTATACCTGAAGTCTCCTGCTTTTCATCCACAAATGAAATAGCAATTAACTTATTTTTTAAGACTTCAACTTTTAAAAAGCCGAGAGGAGTTTGTAAATAATAGTAGCTATTGTGCGACATGTTTTTCCTGATGAATCCCTAACCAATTGAGGGCATTTTGGCCTAATAATTTATTTTTCAGCGTATTGCTTATATTGCTTTCTTCAATAAGTTTACCGGGCTCTAGTTCTCCTAATGGAAAAGGGTAGTCTGTTCCGAGAGCAATCATGTCTTCCCCCATTGTTTTAATCAGATATTTCAGGCTGTTTGTGTCATGAACTAGGGAGTCCACAAAGAATTTCCCTAAATAATTTCTTGGGTGAATGGGATTGTCGATAGCACATAAATCCGGCCTTACCTCAAATCCGTGACCAATTCTACCAATAGTAGAAGGGAATGAACCTCCACCGTGCGCAAAAGCGACTTTCAATTGAGGGAGGCGCTCAAATACTCCTCCAAATATCATGGAGCAAATGGCTCTGCTGGTTTCTGCCGGCATTCCTACCAGCCAGGGAAGCCAGTATTTTTTCATTTCATCTTTACCCATCATATCCCACGGATGGATAAATACAGAGGCCCCCAGATCTTCAGCTGCCTGGAATACAGCAAAAACTTCCGGGGCTTCCAGGTTCCATTCATTAATGTGCGTGCCAATTTGGATGCCTGCCAGGCCCAATTCCTTCACACACCTTTCTAATTCCTTAATGGCTAATTCAGGAGATTGCATAGGAAGTGTGCCCAATCCAATAAACCTGTCGGGGTAGCGGTTTACTACCGATGCAATGTGATCGTTCAAAATCATGGAAAGATCGTATGCATGATGTGCTTTTGCCCAATAGCTAAACATAACCGGTACGGTAGACAGCACCTGCACATCCACATGATGATGGTTGCAGCTTTTGATTCTTACTTCAGGATCCCAGCAATTATCCTCTACTTCGCGGAAAAATTTATCGTCCATCATCATTCTTGCGCAGCACGGTTTGTGGTGCTCCAACCTGATGAATCCTCCATAACCATAACGTTCCTTTAAGTCAGGCCATGTTTTGGGTAAAATATGGGTATGGATATCAACTTTTAAAGGTCTTTTATATGCTATGTCGCTTATTTTTTCCATTTCAGACAAATCTTGGATCTGTTTCCATTACATGCCCGCAATTATTACAGGTTCTTAATGCTTTAGAACCATAAAAATCCTTAAAACGAGGAAGAAAATCCTTTTCAATGTCATGCAGGGGGAAAAAAGTTTCATGTAGTTTATTGTTGCAATTATCGCAAAACCACATTAACCCATCCTGCATTGGAGTATCTTTCCTTTTTCTTTCCACCACCAAGCCGATAGAACCTTCTTTACGAATTGGGCTGTGAGGCGTTCTGGCCGGGCATAAAAACATATCTCCTGGTTTTAAATCCATAGAAACAGCTTTTCCCTCAT
Source organism: Marivirga lumbricoides (assembly GCF_014636295.1). GTDB lineage: Bacteria > Bacteroidota > Bacteroidia > Cytophagales > Cyclobacteriaceae > Marivirga > Marivirga lumbricoides. The sequence goes on from NZ_BMEC01000003.1 coordinate 101,677, forward strand.
CTTGAACTTTTACCGTTATTTCACCCTCCAATTGGTAAAATAACTCCTCCGTTTCATTGTAATGGTAATCTTTACGTGCATTGGGGCCGGCTACTACCATCACTATATAATCATCCGCTTCAGTATATAAATTTTTATTTCCAACTGGTGGTTTTAATAGCTCACGGTTTTCCTCAACCCACTTAATTAAATTGAAAGGTTTATTAATTGCCATAAAGTCAAATATTTAATATATTTTTCAGGAAGTAAAATCAGCTCACGCTTTGTTAATCCTTTAAATTTAATGAAATTAAGACTGAGAATAAAGTCTCAAGGATAATTATAGGGTAAAAAATTCCATTATTCTTATAGCGACATATACGCAAAATCGTATCTTAAAAAGATCTGAAAATAGATAAAATTTACAAATTGAAATCATGGATTTAAAACTTAAGGGCAAACGGGCATTAGTTTGTGGAAGTACTGCCGGCATAGGAAAAGCTATTGCTATAGGATTAAGCAGAGAAGGTGCGGCTGTTACTTTAATGGCCAGAGATCAGGAAAAGCTTGCAGGTGTTTTAAGTATGTTAGCCACTGATGAGGGGCAGGAACATCATCTTTTAGTGGCAGACTTTAGCAACCCTCAATTGGTTAAAAGTGAAATTAATAATTATGTAGGGCAAAATGCAATTGACATACTTATTAACAATACAGGAGGGCCAAGGCCCGGGGCTATTTCCGATGCCCATGTCAATGATTTTTTGCAGGCCTTTCAGCAGCATTTAATATGTAATCAATATTTGGTGCAAGCAGTTTTGCCAGGAATGAAAGCAGCTAATTCAGGAAGGATTATCAACATCATTTCTACCTCAGTAAAGCAGCCAATACCTAATTTGGGTGTTTCCAATACCATTAGAGGTGCTGTGGCGAGTTGGTCTAAAACGCTATCTAAAGAGTTAGGTGGTTTTGGCATAACGGTTAATAATGTTTTACCTGGCTATACATTAACAGGGCGCTTGGAATCCCTCATTCAGAAAAAAAGTAAAGATTCAGGCAAATCCATGGAAGAAGTTACAACAGAAATGCATGCGCAAATTCCTGCAGGGCGCTTTGCCGAACCTCATGAAACGGCTGATGCTGTTTTATTCCTGGCTTCCGAAAGAGCGGCCTATATAACAGGTGTCAATTTACCGGTTGATGGAGGTAGATTAGATTGTATGTAAATGGAGAAAATAAGTAATTATATTGGGGGAGAACTTCACGCTCCTTCGTCCGGAAAGTATAACGAAAGTATAAATCCTGCTACGGCTGAAGTTTTTTCATTAGTACCCGAGTGTGAAGCTGTTGATTTAGATAAGGCTATTCAATCTGCTCAATCAGCTTTTCCTTTATGGAGCCGTAGCTCTGCTATGGAGAGAGCAACAGTTTTAACTAAAATAGCAGATTTGATAGAAGCCAATGCTGAAGAATTAGCTCTGGCAGAAACTACTGACACAGGCAAGCCTTTGCGGTTGGCTCGCACAATAGATATTCCCAGGGCAAGTGCTAATATGCGTTTCTTCGCTCAGGCAATCACTCAGTTCAGTTCTGAGTCACATGCTACACCTGATGCAATTAACTACACCTTAAAACAACCACTGGGAATTGTTGCTTGTATCTCTCCATGGAATTTACCTCTATATTTATTTACCTGGAAAATAGCCCCCGCATTGGCAACTGGCAATTGTGTAATAGCCAAGCCTTCTGAAGTAACTCCTTATACAGCTTATCTTTTTAGTAAATTATGCATAGAGGCAGGTCTTCCGACAGGTGTGCTTTCAATTTTACATGGGTCAGGAGCAGGAATTGGAAATGCACTCATTGAGAATAAACATATAAAAGCAGTTTCATTTACAGGCGGAACAGCCACGGGTAAAAAAATTGCAGCAACTTCAGCACCTATGTTGCGGAAAGTTTCACTTGAGTTGGGGGGTAAAAATCCGGCATTGGTTTTTGCTGATTGTGATTTAGAATTCACTGTGCAGGAGCTGGTAAAAGCTAGCTTTACCAACCAGGGAGAGATTTGCTTATGCGCTTCCAGAATTCTTGTGGAAAAATCTATTTATGAGGATTTTAAAAAAAGATTTGTAGAAAAGGTAGCGCAATTAAGAGTTGGAGACCCTTTAGAGGAAGAGAATAATTTAGGTGCTATTGTATCTCTTAATCACCTTGAAAAAATCAAATCTTATATCAATTTAGCCAAAGAGGAAGGAGGGAAGCTTTTATATGGAAAAGAAGTAGAAGCTTATAATAATCGTTGCAAAAACGGATACTTTTTAGGCCCCCATATTTTTGAGAAGCTTGGGCCCAACTGCCGAGTGAATCAGGAGGAAATATTTGGTCCGGTAGTCACCTTAGCATCTTTTGCAGAGGAGAATGAAGCGCTTTCAATGGCTAATAACTCAAACTACGGATTGGCAGGTACTATTTGGACCAGTAACCTGAATAGAGCCCACCGGGTTAGTGAGCAATTACAAACGGGCATTGTTTGGGTTAACTGCTGGATGAACCGCGATTTACGCACTCCTTTTGGAGGAATGAAAGAAAGTGGACTTGGTAGGGAAGGAGGTCTACAGGCCTTGAATTTCTTTACAGAGAGTAAAAATGTTTGTGTTAAATACTAGTAAATATTTAAGAAGTAAAGAATTTAACTTTTTTGAAAGGATGTGAGGATTACAGTTTAACCTCACATCCTTTTTTATTAATAGCAGAGCAATATACTTTATTGTCAATTTCCAGCTGATTATAAAAATCTGAAAGTAATTTGGCAATTTCTTTTGCTTTCGCTTTTCCATCCGTAAAAGCAAAAATAGAAGGTCCTGATCCTGAAATGCTACAACCAATAGCTCCATTTTCAAGCACCATTTTTTTTGCCTGATGGTAGCCAGGAATAAGAAAAGAGCGGATGGGCTCAGCAATTAAATCATTCATGCTGGCTCCAATTAATTTAAAATCATTGCCCATTAAGCCGGCAACCAGTCCTGCTATATTTCCTCCTTGCTGAATAACGGCATCAAGCCCTAATTCTTTTTTAAGCACTTTTTTTGAATCAGAAGTCTTTACTTCAATTTGAGGATGTACCACTGCTATATACAAGTTTTCAGGGAATGGAATATTGAAAATTTGCAAAGGTTTGTAGCCTTTAATAATAGTAAAACCTCCTAAAAGAGAAGCCGCTACATTGTCTGCATGCGCTTTTCCTGAAGTGGCTTTTTCTCCTAACATAGCAAATTGAATAAGTTCAGTTGAAGAAAAGGGCTTTCCTAGCAGTTCATTCAGGGCGAAGGCAGCCCCTGCAGCACTGGAGCCACTACTCCCCAGTCCGCTACCAGGCATTACATTTTTGCTGATTCGGATATTCAGTCCTTTTTTGATGTTTTGTTTCTTGAGCATTTCCTGTGCTACTATTCCGGCAATGTTTTTGGAAGCTGCTACCGGAATTTCAGGAAATCCATCTAATGGATCAATTTGAATTTGGTCGTCATCTCTCCAACTCATTTCAATAGTATCGCCAATATGCTCTAAAGCGAGCCCGAAAATATCATATCCCGGGCCCACATTTGCAATAGTGGCTGGAGCGAAAATTTTAATTTTGTCCATTTTAATTTTCTCTAAAAGTATTGGCTATTCTCATGACGTCTCCAAAAATTCCAGAGGCAGTAACATCTGCCCCGGCCCCGGCCCCTTTTACAACTAAAGGCTGTTCCGGATATCGCTTCGTAGTAAAAAGCACAATATTGTCTTTTCCTTCCAGGTTATAAAGTGGATGAGACTTTTCTATCAGCTGCAATCCTGTTTCTGCTTTTCCTTTACTATAAGTAGCTACATATTTCAACTTTTTACCTGCTTTTTCAGCTTCTTCTATTTTTGCTTTAAATACAGGTTCGTTTTTGGCCATCAAATCGAAGAATGCATCAACAGTTGGAGCCTGCATACACTCGTCAGGAATAAAAGGAATTGCCTTAATATCATCCATTTCCATTTCAAATCCGCTTTCGCGTAATAAAATCAGGATTTTCCTTTTTACATCCGCACCACTTAAATCCAGCCTTGGGTCCGGCTCTGTATAACCTTCCACTTGTGCTTGCTTCACCACTTCAGAAAATTGAGCTCCTTTGCCATCGTAATTATTAAAAATGAAGTTTAGACTTCCTGAAAGTACTGCCTGAATGCCCATTACTTCGTCCCCACTTTTAATCAAGTCATTTAGTGTATTGATGATAGGAAGGCCTGCCCCCACATTAGTTTCAAAGTGGAAATGACTTTTATAACGTAATGCGGTGGTCTTCAAATTTTTATAATCAGCATATTTTCCTGTGCAGGCAATTTTGTTGGGTGTAACCACTGAAATGCTTTGCCGTAAGATGGAAGCGTAGGTTTCAGCAATACTTTCGTTAGCAGTATTGTCAATGAAGATGCTATTACGAAGGTTCATGCTGATCATACGTTGAAGGAAATTATTGATATCCATTTTTTCTGTACTCTGATCTAATTTTGCAACAGGATCGCTAAGATCAATCCCTTCTTCATCAAAACACATCTTCCTTGAGTTGGAGATTCCAACGATCTGCAAATCCAAATGATACTTCTCTTTTAAATAATCACTTTGTAGTGCTAACTGCTTAAGAAGAGCTTTTCCAACATTTCCGGTGCCTACTACAAACAGATTTACACGTTTGATATCAGAGAGGAAAAAGCTTTCGTGTAAACTGTTAAGTGCTTTTTTGATCTGGTTCTTTTGAATAACCGCAGATATGTTTTTTTCTGATGAGCCCTGGGCTATGGCAATAATGTTGATTCCGTTATTTCCCAGAATGCTCAACATTCTTCCACTTACCCCAATCTGTTCTTTCATGTTGGAACCCACAAGGGCAACAATGGCCAAATCCATATCGATAGTCAATGGGTTTAACTTCTGCTGGCGGATTTCTTCTTCAAAGGTTTTTTCAATTGCCACTCTTGCTTTTTCAGCTTCTTCCTGATCAATTGCCACACAAATTGAGTGTTCAGAGGAAGCTTGAGTAATTAAAATCACAGAAATATTTACTGAAGCCAGCGTTTGGAAAAGCCTGAAAGAGAAGTGAGGAATACCTACCATGCTGCTGCCTGACAAATTGAGCAGGGCAATATTCTCAATACATGAAAGACCTTTTATGATCTTCCCGTTCTTTTTACCTAAGCCATGAATTTTGGTGCCTGCATCTTCTTTTTTAAAAGTGTTTTTGATATAAACTGGGATTCCTTTTCTCAGTACGGGAGCTATAGAAGGTGGATAAAGTACTTTTGCTCCGAAATGCGTTAGTTCCATCGCTTCCTCATAATCCATTTCATCAATTACATAAGCATTAGGTACCCATTGCGGATTAGCGGTCATCATTCCGCTTACATCGGTCCAGATTTCAAGGCAAGGAGCATTTAAAGCTGCTGCAATAATGGCAGCAGTGTAATCTGAGCCACCGCGCCCTAAAGTGGTGGTTTCACCATTAAGGGCTGATGCTAAAAAGCCCGGGCAAACGTAGACTTTCCTGGAGCCGTCAAAATATTGATGGATGGCCTCGTTGGTCTCTTGAAAGAACACATTGGCTTTTCCATAATGGTTGTCAGTAAATATAAATTTTTTAGGATCTGCAGCAGCAACATCCATTTTCATTTCCTGAAGGTAGTAGGTTATTATCCTGGCGGATAATATCTCACCATAACAGCTTATTTTGTCTGTGGTTTTAGCGGAAAGTTCCTGTACCAGAAACACACCTCGGAGAATATCTTCCAACTCGTTTAAAAGTAAGCGTACCTGCCCCATTATAGGGCTTTGATTTTTCACACTAATTAACTCCTGGGTAGTTTCAATATGTTTTTGAATGATTTGATTCAGCAATTCCTGATAGTTCTCATCTCCTTTGGCTGCCAATTTACTACAATGAATAAGCTTATTAGTAATGCCGCTGAATGCTGAAACTACAACTACTGTAGCTTCATGAGATGATTTTTCGGCTACAATTTCTTTTACAAGACGTATGTTTTGCGGGGTACCTACGGATGTACCTCCAAATTTTAAAACCTGCATGGTAATATTGAATTAAAGTAATAATTAAAACTTAAGTTGAAAGTGCGAAGCCCTGCTTCTGGGAGGATATGTGAAATTTAACCCCGCAAAGGGGTAATTGTAATGCCTGTAGTAAATGAAATGCCAATAGCTATGAATCCACTGGCGTATTGAGAAATACGAGCGGAACAAGAAGAGCAATATGTACTTAGATTTTGTGACATTATTTACTTGATGTCCGAAAACTAAGTCTTTATTATTTAGAAATAAAGTAAAATCACAAAAAATGTTATTTGTTAATGGTTTTTATTTATTTAATCAGTATAAAAGTTTGCTTTTAGTGGAGTTAGTAAAATTTTCAAGGGTGATTATTGTCCTTTGTTTAATTTTCTTAAAGCTGAGCAATTAATTTTTTACGCTTTTGAAAAGTGTCTCATTAATTCTTCTCACTTCATTCCATTCCAGTGTTTCACCAGGCTCTAATTCTTTGTAGAATTCTTCGAAGTACTCGATACAAATATTCTTGAATACTTCCGGAGAGATTCCTGAACTGTAAATAGGGCGTTCAGTAGGACTTAGGTAGCGTTCTTTTTTAGATAACTTTTTTCCCTGCAGCCTTAGTATAGGTGCCGTATCAGTAAAGTGTTCTGCAGTCCACTTTTTTTCTGAGGGCTCTAATGCGTTTAAAGTATCGCATAATAATTGAAGACTTATTCTTGGGTAATGCTTTCTGGTGGTACTGACCCATGTTGTATATTTATATTCCAGCTCATACCTATTCTCGCCATATATACTCATTACTATATCTGCCTGCTGGCTTTGGGCATATAAGTTGTAATAATGAAGAGGATTTTTGGCTTCCGCAATATGCATTCTTATGGAAGGAAGAGTAGTTCTGCTTATTTCCCCTTCAATTTCTCGCATGATTTGATGGTATTCCTCTGTTTTTACGACTTTTTGCGGACTTAGCAGGTATTTTCCAAACTCTTCCAGGAAGTAGTGGTATTTAGGAACGCAGGCTTCCATCTCTTTTTCTGCAATATCAGGTGCTCCAAAAGGAGGATAGAATTTCTCGGCTTCCAGTTTGTTTAGCAGGCATACTAATTTTAAAGCAAGTTTCCATTGCGGATTGTTATAATTTACCTCTCTAAAATCAGCAATTTGAGCCATTTCAATTAATAGCTTTTTGTTTTGTATTGCTAAATCCGGGTTGCAGACAGCCCATATCCCCAGAAAACCATCGATATCATAATGATTGTTAGTTACATACTTTTTATCCAGTTCAGGAATGCCTTTTTCAAGAGCTTTAAGTACTATCTCCGTACTTGTGTCAGCTTCACATCCTTCCGGCACGGGTGCTCCTCTCCAATGAGAGAGGTCAAACCCCAGTGGATGATGCGCATCAATTATTAATACCTCATCAGGATGATTTTTAATGTCGTAAAAAGGGATAAAAGTCTTGATAGTCATATTTTTTTCTTTGTTAAAGGGAAATAAACCTATCCAAAGTTGAAAAAATTGGATAGGTTCTTATTAAGAAGGATTAAAATTTAGCCGTAAAAGTGCAGTAAAAATGGCTAGGTGCCTGCACGAAGAACGCCATTTCATTTCCACTTGGCGCGCCATCAGTATAATATCTCTCGTTAAAAATATTATTCCATTCTACTTCAAAACTATAGTTTTTAGCAAATTTAGTATTCACTCTTGCATTGGTAACAAAGTAGGAAGGTAAAATAAAGTCTTCATTGTTGGTTAGCTCTGTATAGCTTTTTCCTGCATACCTGCCATGAATCCCAAAGTTTAGCCATTTGGTTGCTTTTAGCTGCAAAAGGGCGTTTAATAATACTTCCGGGCTATACGGTGTTTTTATATCCTCAAAGGTTTCAGTACTTCCCTCAGGGCTATAGCTGGAAATTATACTTCGCATAAAGGTGGCATTTCCTGAGAATGTTAGCGGATTAATGATCTTTGCATTCCAGTCCAGTTCAATTCCAGTCCTGTAGGAGTCTTCCTGGTTTTCATATAATTGAAGGAAATACTGAGGAATATACGCACCGATTGGAGCAATTTCATTTTCAAAATCCATATAGAAAGCATTTACATTTACTTGAAAATCTGATCTTCCTAAACGGTATCCCAACTCGTAATCATTCACATATTCGGCCTGAACAGCCTCTTGATCTTGCAGAAGGTCAATATTTCCTGCATTAATTTGTGTATCTCCCAGGTAGTCACCTCTATTGGGCTCCCTTCCACTTCTTCCAAAGGAAGCATATACATTACTCCAGTTATTTAACTGATAGGTAACTCCCACTTTTGGGTTTAAAAATTGCCAGTTATAGGTAGGTATAGTCTGATCAGAACCTAAAAACTCTGGGTCAGGCTCCATGTCCAGACTTACAAATCGTGCTTGCACATCAGCAAAGGCAGTTAAATTATTCAATTGATAAGAGGCCTTGGCGAAAACACTGATTTCATTTTTGGTTGATTGATCCTGATAGTATGGGTCAGTATAGTTGGGTACAATTTGTTCAATATTTTCTCTCAGGAAAGTATAAGCATGTACACCTGCGCTCCAATCTAAATTACCAGCTTGCTCATTGTAATAACTCATTGCTCCAAAGTGGTCATTATACAATGGATAGTTGATTTGAGTAAAGGTTCCTTCATCATCATAACCATAAGGAAAATCACCACCGGCTGCACCATAATAAACAGAAGAAGTAATACTTTTTTGTCCGCTAAAAAAATGAGCATGCTCCACCTGAAGCAGAGATTGTCCGAAATCATCATTGTCGTTAGAACTGTTTACATTGGTTTTAGGGTCTTGCTGAATAAGTGATAGAGGCACCGGGCTGTAGGCCAGGTCATTTTTGGTTTTACCTAAAAATCCGGTCACTTTCACTACATCTTTTTCTCCGAAATAACCTCCGCTGAAAAACATTGAGTAAGAATCTGTGCCTGAATGGTAGCGATAGCCATCGCTGTAAGTTTTACTCATTCTGGCATAAAAAGCTGTTTTGTTCTCCAAAAGGCCTGTTTTTACTTCTGCACTTCCCTGCCATGTATTAAAAGAACCTCCTAATAAAGAAACCGTTGTTTCAGGATTTGGCTGATTCAGATTTTCTGATTCATAGCTGATAGAACCGGCATAAGAGGCTGTTCCATTAGTTGAGGTGCCTACCCCTCGCTGTACCTGAACTGACTCTATACTGTTGGTGAAATCCGTAAAGTTGGAAAAGTAAACGCCCTGATCCATCATGTCATTTAAAGGCACACCATTAAGTGTAATATTAATCCTCTTTTGGCTAATTCCACGCAGTCGCATGCTTCCATAGTTGGTAAAGCGGGTTCCTGCATCCGAGTTTACCTGTATGGAGGGAGTTAAAGTTTCCAATACAAATGCACCGTCCTGCCCATTAAAAACCTCATTTATTTCTACCTGATTGAGCGTTTGCTGGGTAATAGGAGCAAGTGATTCTGCTCTGATAGCCCTTACCGTTACCTCTTCAGATTGAAATGTCTTAGGGCTTAATGTGAAATCGAGAATCATGTTCTTACTGAAGTTTACTTGCTTAAGCACTTCGTCAAAGCCGACAAAAGTGACTTTAATTTGATGGGATCCGGCAGTAATGTCATCTATCCTGTAATTGCCAGAGGCATCTGTTGCAGCACCCTTCTCTAATTCAGGCAGGTACACATTGGCACCTAGTAAAGGTTCGTTTTGATTGTCAGTAATTTTTCCGCTTAGCGTGTACTGTGCCACAGCAGCATTAGTAGCTATACACATCCATATAATTGCTACACACTTGGTGATTTTTTTTAACATTTTAGTTGTTGTTTGTAAGTTGAACATTTGAGAAGCGGGGTACTTACTTCTCTTTGTTTTTCCTTAAACCTCTCCCTGCGTCCGCATTACCGGCATCAGGTTCATTGGGTATAATCTCAGCCCGTTGTATTAAGGCACCCCTAGCTTTGTAAAGCTAAATTTTTATGATAAATACTTGTTGGTATACAATGTTTGTTGAGCCAACAAAGTTTCCTCTTTTTTGGTAATTAATTTATTCTTGATGAGCCAGTGCAAAAATGAATCCCATCTGGAGGCTTCCATCCGGCCCCATTTGTTTTCTTTATTAACATAGAATTGAGCAATATACGTCTGGCTTTCTTTCAGAAATTCTATATCATTCAAGCTGTCGTGCTTTGATGAGTTGGCTAAAATTTCAGCTGCTCCATTCAAAAGCCCAAATTCCCAGCTTTGCTGGTGTTATTTTAATATGATTTCCTTTGCCACCCTCTTTTTTAATCATTTCAGCCACAGCTATTAAATTTGGTTTGGCAGGAAGCGTTTGATAGCTGATTACAGTTTCTGAAGGAGCTATAGCAAAATGAGCCTTGTCTCCAGCAACTAACTTTGCAGGGGTGGTCTGATAATTATCTTCCTCCGGTGACCTTAATTCAATGGACAGACCAATGTCCGAATAGAAGCCTTTTGCTTTAGCTACAAAAAAGCCTGTATGATTGGTGTTGGGAGTCCAATCAAGTGCTACTTTTAAAGTATGCATTGTTATAGAATTAGTTAAGTTAAAAATACCTACGCCCGCATTACCGGGATCAGGTTTAGGGTATACTCTCAGCCCGTTGTTATAAGGCACCCCCTTTTATTTTATGTAAAGGTATAGTGGAAAAGTGGAAGTACCCAACAATTTATAATGAAAATAGCAGGTGAAGAAATTAGTTTAACTATTGATTAATTTACTACTTTAGATTATTCCTTTGAGAGGTTATGGGTAAGCAGCTTCGCATCATATTACTAATTATAGCGGTCATTATTGTTCCGGTTTTGTTTTATGGATATTTGCAGCTATTATCATTGAGCGATGATGAGCAAATGGCAGAAAAAATATATCAGAAGCAGATGGAAACTGTTCTTTTCTCACTCAATCAATATGCGGATGATGTAATGTCGGGCTGGGCCAGGCAGTTAGGTGCTCGAGAGAGTTCCCTATATGAAAATGCTGAAGAGCTCATTTTGTCAAACGAATCCATTCAATTGCTGGCAATAACCAATATTAATTCCAAAAAAGATACGCTGTTTTACAGCGACTACATTAACAAATCGCAGCATAATAGCGAGAAAATGAGGAAGTGGCTTGCAAAGAATGATAGCCTATTAAATAAGCTCTCAAGCTATATGAAGGCTGGTTTTCAGAAAATTCAGCCTGTTGAGTGGATTGATGAGGATAGCTTGGGGAATAATCAGGTAGGTGTTACATTTATGTTGTTTGATCAGGATTCTGCCACCCTCTACAATGCTTTGATTTTACTGGAAGAGAGGTATTGGACTGAGGGTGTTTTAGGAGGGAAAATGCAAAAAATAGCTACTGATAATTTTGGACTGGCAGTTTTGCAATTTAATAATGAAGCTCCTCCTCAAGTCATTTACAGTACAGGAAACTTCAACCTGGCAAAAGGATACGTAAAGAATAATTTATGGATTTTGCCAAACATGAAAATCGCAATACAGTCATCCGGGGAAAATTATATTGACTTAGTGCGCCAAAGAAGTAGAAAAAATCTCACATTCTTAATTATCACAGTGTTAATTATAGTAATAGGTGTGATAGTAATTATTAAAAATATCAGAGAAGCATTAAGGATTGCGGAATTAAAGTCTGACTTCGTAGCTAATGTTTCCCATGAAATAAGAACCCCTCTATCGCTTATCAGAATGTATTCAGAAACTCTTTTATTAGGTAGAGCTCCTACTGACGAAAAGAAGAAGCATTACTACAATGTTATATTTCAGGAATCAGGCAGACTTACTTATCTGGTAAATAATATTTTAGATTTCTCCCGGATAGAGGCTAACAGAAAAACTTATCAGATGGGTAAAATATCTTTAAATGAGGTTGTTAAGGATGTTTATGAGCAATATTCGCATAGCTTTGAGGAAAAGCAGGTTCAGAATCAGTTGAAATTGAATGAAAAGGAAATTTATATATCTGCTGATAAACAAGCGTTGGAAGAAGCTATTTCTAATTTAATTGATAATGCAATTAAATATAATGAAAGCTCTATACAAGTCATTATCTCAACCTATAGTGATACCAAGTATGCATATTGCGAAGTAAAAGACAATGGTATAGGGATACCTGATGGTGAAGAATCCAAGATTTTTGATAAATTTTATAGGGTGGAACGTTCTTTAACCCAAAAAACGAAAGGGACAGGATTGGGGTTAAGCCTTGTAAAACATATAATGGAGGCGCATAGAGGTGAAGTGAGATTAAAAAACAAGTTTGGTAAAGGATGTTCTTTTATTTTAAAATTCCCTCTTGAAGTTAAAAATGATCAGAATATTAATAGTTGATGATGAAAAAGCAATGCGTGAAGGGCTTTCAGATAATTTATTATTTGAGGGCTATGAGACGGTGCTTGCCGAAAACGGAAAAATAGCTTTAGATAGGGCAGAGAGCAATTCATTTGATCTAATTATTTTAGATGTTATGATGCCTGAAATGTCTGGATTTGATGTTTGTAAGAAGTTAAGACAGAAAAATATACAAACACCTGTGATATTGCTCACCGCTAAAGGAGAAGAAATAGATCGGGTATTGGGGTTAGAGTTAGGTGCCGATGATTATATCACCAAACCTTTTAGTTTAAGAGAACTACTTGCCAGAATAAAAGCTATTTTAAGACGGACACAAAATTCAGGAGGTACGGTTAAACCGGATAAGCTTTTTAAAATAGGTCTGCTTGAAGTAGATTTTGAACACTACCTGGCTAATAGTAGAGGGGAGGAAGTAAAGTTGAGTCATAAAGAATTTGAGATGCTTCATTTTTTGCTACAACATAAGCATCAGGTGGTGAGCAGGGATGAGCTTCTTAAAAATATTTGGCATTATGATGAGTTCCCTACTACAAGGACAATAGATAACTTTATTTTGAGGTTAAGGCAAAAGGTAGAGCTTAACCCTAACGACCCTAAAATAATTTTAACTGTGCATGGGGTAGGTTATAAAATGATATGAACACTTTGTGACAATCTTTTACATTTGTTTACCTGGGCGTGACACCTGAAAACATGGATTTGATTTAGTTTGAATTATGAAAACATAAACTAAAAATCCATGAAAACTTTTAAAATTACAGCAGTAATAATAGTATTACTGGCCATTAATACTTGTTTTGCGCAAGGGTTAGTAAGTAAAGAATCTAAATTTATAGGTAAACCTATAGTGGAAATGACTTTAAACGGGAAAAAAATTTGGGCACTGCTCGATACAGGATCAGAATACACTATTCTAAACATTGCTACTAAAAATCGTTTTAAATATGAGTCTTATAAGCTTGATAATACAAAATATAAAATTCAGGGTCTGGGTACAGAATTAAATCATATGTATACCATCCGAAAAGCAGAAATTGGCTTTCATGAGGTGAAACTTGAAGGTAATATTTTAGCATATGATATATCAAATATTGTTCACTCAATTAAAACACGAACAGGAAAAACCATTACAGCAATTATTGGTACTAAAATGATGAGACATCATGGCTTTGTTATTGATATGAGTTCAGACAGGGTGGTGATGCTTAAAAATTCTACAGGTTTTCTTGCCTCAGAAGCCTTAAAAGTCAATTCTAATTAAGAGGATCTTTGTCTAATGAAAAAAACTTGTCCATACAGATTCATCTTTCTTTGTTTGTGCTGCTTCTCATGTCTTTCTCTTAAGGCTCAGCAGCATGGAAAGGCTGGAGAAAGTAAAAGTTTGCTGGATTGGGTTTGGGAAATGATTTCGGGGAGTGAAATGCAAGGTTATGCGCATATTCAACCCCAACATCAGGTTTATCATCAGGATTTAACTTTGGCAAAGGATTTAAAAGGGGCATGGAAATTTAACATTGGCGATAATATTGAGTGGAAAAACCCTTATTATAATGATACGAAATGGGAAAAAGTAGCAGTACCAGCAGATTGGGAAAATGAGGGCTTTAATGGGTACGATGGTTTTGCTTGGTATAGAATCCATTTTGATGGAATCACTTTGAATCAGTCAGAATTATATTTTCTGGTTCTCGGATTTATTGATGATGTGGATGAAACCTATATTAATGGTAAATTAATTGGTAAAAGTGGATCTTTCCCGCCTCGTAACAGAACTGCTTATAATTCGCATCGCAGTTATAGCATTCCCTCAGAAGCCATCAACTTTAAGGGTGATAATGTAATTGCAGTAAGAGTGTTTGATGAGATGGGAAGTGGCGGTATTGTAGCTGGTGAAATTGGACTGTATACTTTAAAAAAGTTAAATAGTTCCCAGATGTTACAAAACCTATATGGGGTATGGAAATTTAATAAATTTAACAAATCTGGTTTTGAAAATCCAGAACTGGATGATTCCGGTTGGGAAGATATTCTGGCTCCTGCTTATTGGGATAACCATGGTTATAAAACATTGGATGGAACAGCCTGGTACAGGAAACATTTTACGCTAAGCTTCAAACAGAAACCCGGCAAAAAATATTATCTGGTGTTAGGTAAAATTGATGATTTTGATATTACCTATCTCAATGGTAAAAAGGTAGGAGAAACTTATGATGGCGGAGGTTTAGGAAATAGTGAGTCTTTCATGCAAACTCGAATCTACAGAATTCCTGAAGGGCTCCTCAAAGAAAATAGTGAAAATGTGATAGCAGTTAAAGTGATTGATATTGGGCTTGATGGTGGAATTTATGAGGGGCCATTAGGGATATTTGAGGAGGCTGACTTAGTTCATATAAGAGAATGGTAACTATTAAATGTAATCTAAAATCGGGCTCCACAATGAGTAATCATTTACTGCTGACTTTAAGGTACATCACATTGATTTTTGTGTAATTACCAATAGGGTCATTTAAAATTCTTTTTTTAATGCTTCAACAGCACTTTGTAAGCGCTCGTAACCCTTAATAATTTGATAAGGAATACCGTAGTAATTAACATTTTCTAAATATTTCTTAAAAAGAGCCTCTCTTATCGAAGGATTCTCTCTTAAAGGATCTGCAATCCAGGGGAGGTCTGGCTTACAAATAAGGTAATAATTGTAAGGAGCGTTTTCCAACTGCTCAATAATCCAGGGATGTACTTTGGCATACTTTACTTCATACCATACCTTCATCATAATCAAATCAGTATCGCAGAAAAGAAAATTTTTGGCTGCTTTTGCTTTTTCTTGTTCGAGCTGAAGCATCCCTTCACTTATTTTCAGTAAGTCTTCATAAGTATAAGGTGTACCATGTTGCTCCAGGTATATTCTTCCAAATTCCGGAACAAAGGGCTCGTCAAAGAAATAAGAAAGTTGTTCTGAGAGCGTACTTTTTCCTGTGCTTTCTGGTCCAATAATGGCAATTTTTTTTACGCTCATTTTAAATAATTTTTGCTTAAAGTTTTTTTACGGAATCTTCTGGTTTGTCCACAAGAGTTCTACTTTTTTTGAAGGAGCTCCTCCATTTTACATATCCTATAACTGCAATTACTACATAGGCTGCAAATAGTACAGAGGTGAGGTATAATTCTCTTTGAAAGTAAACATAAGCTTCAACCGCATCAATAATTATCCAGTATAGCCAATTCTCTAATACTTTACGAGTAACTAAAATGGTTGTAAATATGCTAAATACTGTAGTAAAGGAATCCAGATAAGGTAATTGAGCATCAGTTTGTTCTACTAAAAAGTATCCTAAGCTTAGGGTGACTAATATTCCGGTTACTATAAAGAGAACATGCTCTGGAAGTTTCATTTTAGAAACAGGCAACTCCCCTTTTTTGCCCGGATTTTTCCAATGCCACCAACCGTAGATTGTAGTGCCTAAATAATAAAACTGTAGCCCCATTTCAGCATACAATTTTACCTGGTAACAAATAATTAAATAAATACTGACACCAATTAAGCTTGCAGGCCAGCACAAAATATTTTCTCTGGCAGCAAAGATGATATATAATATGCCAAATAAAACACCAGCTCCTTCCAGCCAGCTCATGGCTAATAAGCCATTGTACAGTTCATTAAAAAAATCCATTGCTAAATCATTTATTCCTACGCCCGCATTACCGGGATCAGGTCCAGGGTATATTCTCAGCCCGATTTATTGAGGCACCCCTTAATTGATGTTGCTAAGGTAACTTTATAAATTTAAAACTCAAAAGAGAATAGCTGACAACCAGATTAGCCTAAATTAATCCTGTCCGTTATCAAATCGTTGCTTCAACTCTATACTCTTAATACTTTTCTTTTTCTTCATTCTGAGGTTAAGTACTTCTACTACCAAAGAGAAGAAAATAGCAAAATAGATATAACCTTTAGGAACGTGAACGTGAAAGCCTTCTACAAAAAGCAGAACGCCTATCAATAATAAAAATGATAAAGCCAACATTTTTACTGTCGGATGTTTATGGATAAAATCACTAATACTTTTTGAAGCTACCAACATTATTCCCAGTGAAATAACTACAGCAATTATCATTATCCAAATATTGTCCACCAGTCCTACAGCCGTCAATATTGAATCAAACGAGAAGACAATATCCAGTAAAACAATCTGAACTAGTACAGCTCCAAAAGTGCTCAATTTTTTCTTTGTACCCTCATCTTCTTCTTCCCCCTCTAATTTCTGATGGATTTCTGTTGTGCTTTTATAGATGAGAAACAAGCCTCCCAGCATTAATATCAGGTCTCTGCTGGTTAATGAGAAATCGAAAACCGTAAATAGTGGAGATGTTAATCCTACAAGCCATGTTACAGCAAATAGTAATGCTACTCTCATGACCAGAGCGAGCATTAAGCCGAGCCTTCTGGCTTTGTCCTGCTGATTTTCAGGCAATCTATTACATAGAATTGAAATAAAGATTATATTATCAATGCCTAACACTATCTCCATTAAAGTAAGAGATACAAGGCTCAAAAGTGCATCAAACGTTAATAATGATTCCATTTAAATTTTTAGTGAAATAAAAGTTATTTATTTTTTTTCTGACCTTCTCCGGATAGAAATTATGCTTAGATAATAAATGTCAGATATTTTTAGGAAGTGAAATATTAAAGGTAGTTCCTATTCCAGGCGTACTTTCCAATTTGATTTCTCCATGAAGCCTCTCAACAGCTCTTTTTAAAATGAAAAGACCCAGACCGGTTCCCTGTGCAGAATTATTTGCTCTGTAAAACATATCAAATATTTTACCTTGATGTTCTTTATCTATCCCCTGTCCGTTGTCTTTTACTTCAATATGGATATCTGTTTTTGTTCCATAAACAGTGATATGAACTGTAGATTCTTCTTTATTTTTATCAAGATACTTGATGCTGTTTTCAATCAGGTTTTGAAGTATAGTATTAACAATATACCACTCTGATGAGAAAGTAAGGTTACTCTGTACTTCAATTTTGAAAACTATACTATCAAAATTCGGAAGGTAAGTATAGGCAGTAATGCAATTATCAATTATTTCATAAAAATTTATATCCGTTCTTTTTATTTCCCTGTAATTAAGCTCCGTTATATTAATTAACTCCATTACAATCATATTCAACCGTTTAATTTGGTTTTCATACATTTTGAGGTAATGAAGAGCTTTGGTGTCAGATACATCTCTTTTAGCTAAATCACTTAGCCCTAATAATGAGGCGATTGGGCCTTTCAAATCGTGAGACACCCGGTAGAAAAATGAATCCATCTCTGAATTTTTCTTTTCAATAATGGAAGCTAATTCCTGTTCCTTCTCGGCTTCTTTTTCACTATCCTCAATTCTGGAAAGCACGGAATAACTATTTACTACACTATTAATGAATTTTTTATCATGTTCTCCTTTTAATTCAACATACCGCTCAAGTTCTTCTAATGCTTTCGTAACATTAGTTTCCTTATAGATCTGGTACAGCATGTAGTGTGTGTTGAATAAAACGCTGTTTAATTGAAATTTTTCTGATTTTTGAATGACACTATTTAGAGTTTCAATAGCCTGATCTGTTTTATCCTGGGCTAAGTATGTGGAGGCGAGTTTTTCCTGCGCCTCAACACCACTTACAAAATCGTTTTTATCGAAAAACAACTCTGAAGCCTTAAGAAAACTTTCCGTTGCGGCTTCATACTTTCTGCTTTTCAATTGGATTTTGCCATTTACAAAGTAAACTTTGGCTAAATCTTCATCATTTTCTAAAGCCTTATTTAGTTCTATACATTTACCTATGTAAGTTACAGCTTTAACTGATTTCTCCAATTGTAGAAATAAGTTAGCTAAATAAAGATAGCAATAAAATTCAAGTGTCTGATTCTGAGTTTGCTGACTTACTTCCAGCGCATACTGATAGGTATTTAGGGCATTCTTAAAGTCC
Organism: Marivirga lumbricoides; assembly: GCF_014636295.1. Lineage (GTDB taxonomy): Bacteria > Bacteroidota > Bacteroidia > Cytophagales > Cyclobacteriaceae > Marivirga > Marivirga lumbricoides. Next base: position 120,115 of record NZ_BMEC01000003.1, read on the forward strand.
TGAAACTCTTCATAAATGTTTCCAATCAGGCAGAGTGCTTTTCCGTGAGGTAATAACTCATTCATTTTCTTGTATCCCACTGAAGCGTCAAGTAAATGTGGTATAGCCTCACTTAATTTATGCTGATTTAATAATGCTTTAGCAATATTATACTTGGCATCATAAACACCTTTTTCATATTTTATTTCTTCAGAAAGCTTAAGAGCACGATCAGCCATATTTTTAGCGGTTCCAATTTCCCGATTCTTTCTATGCAGCATAGAAACTAGGTTGAGGCCGTCTGCATGGATTTCATTCTTTTCTTTAATCCTTTGACTTTTGAAAAGTGCTTTTTCGGTTAATTCTATAGCTTTAGCAGTATCCTTTATCGAGATACCTATAGCTGTATCAAATAGCGACCTAATCTCAGCTTTTATTAAAGAGGTGTGAGTTTCCAAAAAAATAATTTACTCAGAGTTTAAAATGTAAATATACTATCAATTGCTATAATCTTCATCATTATCCATGGAATCTTCCAAATTCAACATGCTGCTTAATAAATCTTTAAAGCTATGTCCGGTAGCTAGCCTGTGTTTACTAAGGAGGCTGTATTCCGCTAAGCCATGTAAAGCAAACTCCATTAGAAGGTACTGTTCTTTTTCACTAAGGTTTTTGTGTTTTTCTTTTACCAGTTCCTGTAAGCCAGGTACGCTCTTTAACTTATTATAATAGTTTTTAATAGGCTCATCATTAAATATATCCAGCTGATTCCCATCATTAAACCATTTACTGATTGGCTTGTAAGGATTCTTAGCCTCCCTGTTTTTTCTTAATTCTTCAGGGTTAGGGAAAAACTGTACAAATTTTGTACGGATGGCTTTTCCTACTAAGGTTTGAGCTACAATGCCTGGACCTTCTTGTTCTCCCTCATAAACCAACTCCACCTTGCCCGTAATGGCCGGAATAACTCCAACAAAATCTGTCATTCTTACGAATGTATTTTTTTCCTTATTTATTAAAGCTCTTCTTTCAGCAGCACTTACGAGGCTCTCATAAGCTGATATTGTTAGACGAGCCGAAACCCCACTCTTTTCATCTATATATTCACTATTTCTGGCTTCTACAGCTATTTGTTCAACTAAATCTTTAACAAGATCATTCATTTCCACCATTTCAGATTGTTCTGATTTAATGGCTGATTCCTGCTCTGTAATTTTTCTTCCTATAGCAATCGAGCCAGGGTAATGCGTTATAATTTGCGCATCAATTCTATCTTTTAGGGGGGTAATTATACTTCCTCTGTTGGTATAATCCTCCGGATTAGCAGTAAATACAAATTGAATATCTAAAGGAAGCCTTAATTTAAAACCTCTTATTTGTATATCTCCTTCCTGCAGAATATTAAATAAAGCTACCTGAATTCTTGCCTGCAGATCCGGCAACTCATTAATTACAAAGATGCCACGGTGCGAGCGAGGAATTAAGCCGTAATGTATTACCCTCTCATCAGAATAAGGTAGTTTTAGTGTGGCAGCTTTTATAGGGTCAACATCGCCTATTAAATCTGCTACAGACACGTCCGGTGTAGCTAATTTTTCTGTGTATCTTTCATCTCTGTGCATCCAGTGAATCTCGGCCTCATCACCTTTTTCCTTCAGGATATCTTTTGCTTCCCTGGATATGGGATTCAAGGGGTCATCGTTTAACTCAGTGCCTGATAAAACAGGAATATATTCATCAAGCAGCAATGTCATCATTCTGGCTATCCTGGTTTTTGCCTGTCCTCTCAATCCCAGTAAATTGATGTTGTGCCGTGACAGAATAGCTCTCTGAATATCAGGAATAACAGTATCCTCATACCCCCATATGCCTTCAAAAATGTTTTCATCTTTTCGCATTTTAAAGATAAGATTTCTTCTCAATTCTTCTTTGACAGGTTCTGGTGAATATCCTGATTTTTTAAGCGCTTTAAGGGTAGTTATTTTTAATTTATCGGAACTGCTAATGTTGTTATAGCTCATAGTATGTATTAATATCTTTTTTTTCTGTTTCTTTTATAATCTTCGAATACCAGATCGCCCAGCCCCTTAAGACTGCTGTAATAAGCATTGCCATTATTTACCGTAGTAAATTCTTTTACAAACTCTTGCAAATAAGGATCTGAGGCTATCATAAATGTGGTAATGGGGATGTTAAGCCGTCTGCATTGGGCACCTAAGTTTAAAGTTTTATTTAATATTTTAGGGTCGAGCCCAAAACTGTTTTTATAATATTTGATTCCTTGTTTCATGCAGGTAGGCTTGCCATCAGTAATCATAAAAATCTGCTTGTTCTTATTTTTCCTTCTTCTCAAAAGGTCCATTGCTAATTCCAAGCCGGCAATAGTATTGGTATGGTATGGCCCCACCTGCAGGTAAGGCAGATCTTTAATTTCAATTTGCCAGGCATCATTGCCAAAAACAATAATATCCAGTGTATCTTTTTTGTATTTTTTAGTAATCAGTTCTGCCAAAGCCATAGCAACCTTTTTGGCAGGGGTAATCCTGTCTTCACCATACAATATCATGGAGTGAGATATATCAATCATCAGCACTGTGGAAGTTTGTGTTTTGTATTCACTTTCCACCACTTCCAAATCATCCTCTGTAAGCATAAAATCTCCCAGGCCATGATTAATTTGAGCATTTCTGAGAGAGTCTGTCATTGAGATTTGGTGAAGTAAATCGCCAAACTCATAATTTCTTCTATCGGTACCCGGTTCTTCTCCCAGGCCTGTAAAATTAGTTTTATGCTCTCCTTTACCTGATTTTTTTAATTTCCCAAAAATCTCTTCAAGTGCACTTTTTCTAATAGATTGTTCCGCTTTAGCAGTAATTTCAAAAGAGCCGTCTGGTGTCTTATCAGTTATAAAGCCTTTGCTTTTGAGGTCATCAATAAAATCACCTATTCCATATTCCGAATTACTGATGTTATATTGTTTATCTATATTGGTGAGCCAACTTAAGGCTTCCGATACATCTCCACCAGTAATCAGTAATAATTCATTAAACACATTAAAGAGCTGGTCAAAAGTGGTGTCTGATAAGTCTTTGTGTGCTAAGTATTTAGTAAATCTATATCCGATCATAATGCTATTAAACTATAATTATTTGCTAATGTTCCTTTCTCCGGAATATATGAGGCAAATCATATTTTTTAAATATTGAAAGAAAGGTAGTTTTAATTAATCATAAAACACCTGAACATTTAATGTACTAACGCTAAAATAGATTTTTCAGTTTATGAGTAAATTTTCATTTAAAATTTTCTACAAAACCTGATGAGAAAATTGCTGATTGACATGCTGAGATAAACTTAACTCCTGATACTTATGCGTAAGAATGTTTTCATGTCCTATTTCTATAAGTCCTACTTTAGAATAAATATGAGAAATACTTACTGTTTTAACTATTCCCCGATCCATTATCATATCGTTTGATAAATCTCCTGACCCTGCATTTTTATGAAATTCCCTTATTTCTTTTACGCTGAAATTGTGGTTTTTACTTAACCACTCACCAAACCATTTTTGTCTGTTTTTAATAGCCTGTTTAGTATAAAGTTGTGCCGAAGCCCAGATATGAGGTTTGGAAGCATCAAATTCCTTTAGATGCTTGTTTATTCCGTCCCACCTAAATTCCAGAAGGGTTAATTCAGGGTCATGGAAAAATACTACTATTGTGAAGGGTTCAACACCTTCAAAGTTATAATTTTTAAAGAATTCATCAGGCTTTATACATTCAATGGCCTCTAGCAGAATAATTCCTCTACTAATTTTATACTCTGGTTGCGGAACATGAGGTTCAAAAGCTCCATTTAGCAGACACGCACTTATACCATTATCACTTGTTGCCACCCAGGATCCTCCTCCTTTTGGATCTTGTGGGAAAATGATATTTTTTCCTTCAATATGCCGATAGACAGGAAATGTAACTAAACCTCTGTCGGGACTTTCATCCCGGTTAGTGGTAATTATAAATTGTTGATTTTCAAGTGGTAAATAAGTTAAAGTACACATACATTCTCCTGAAGATGTAGAATATTACAAAAATATGAGAGCTTTAAAAACTCTTTTGTCAATTAGAATAATAAAAACTGAGAGGGTCAGGATATAAGAATGAATAATCTAGCTTATGTTCAATTTTAGCGCCACTAATAAATCTCTGAGTAAGTGTGGATGGCTTTTCATCAAATTCTGGCGGCATAAAGCCTAATTCTTTTGCATTCTGAAGAAATACTTCTTCACGAGTTGGATGTAATGGAGCCACTCCATTATAAAGTTCATCAAAACTCTCTTCTTCAACCACTTTAATAATTAAGCCTACTGCATCATCCCTATGAATGTAATTGACTTTTTGACCTCCATTTTCTACTTTCTTCCCTGAAAAATATTTCCCGGGGATTCTATCGTAGCCAAGTAATCCCCCCATTCTAATAATGGTAAGTTGATCTGCTAATTTACTTTTCAGCAGTTCTTCAACCTGCCATAGTGCCTTAGAACGATCAGAATTCCTGTCTACCTCATTTTCTTCAGTAATTTTCTCATCAATATCCGGGTAAACAGAAGTAGCACTGATATAGATCACTTTTATTTGAGACGGAATTTGAGGGATTAGTGAAATTATCTCACTAAAATGTGCATCGGGGCCTTTTGACCTGGTACGTGGAGGAATATTAATTACAAGGTAATCGGATTCAAAAAAAGAAGGATCAATAGAAGAATCAGGTAATTCGAAGTGAAAGGGAATAATACCTGCATTTTGCAGGGTGTGTAATTTAGATGAAGATGTGGTACTTCCTTTAACACTGTATCCTTTACTAATAAAGGTTTTTGCTAAAGGAAGTCCCAGCCAACCGCAGCCTAAAATGCTTAGTTGCTTCATTATTGATGGAGCTTATTAGCTTCTTTTTTTCTTCGGAATAGATTGAAATATATGATCCCAGAAAGGGGAAGAAACTCCAAAATATTTATCAGGATGCTTATAGTGATGTACACTGTGGTAAATCCAAAGCCATTTCAAGAAATTTTTAGGTGGCTGGTAAGCATGGATTGCATAATGTACAAATGCATAAGTTACGTACCCCATTAGAAAACCCGGAGCAAAAGCGAATGCATATTGCTGCATTAGTAGCCATAAAATTCCAAAGATTAAAGAACCTATTATAATGGCTCCTGCCGGAGGCATTACTATTCTGTCTTTATCTTTTGGATATTCATGATGTACTCCATGAAAAGTATATTGAATGGCTCTTTTCCATTTTTTATCATCTTTCATGTGAAATACATAGCGGTGAATAAAATATTCTCCCAACGTCCAACTAAAAAAACCTACTATAAATAAAATGATAAAAGTACTGACTGAAAATTGAATTTCAGCGATTGCCCAGTAGCTTAAAAATAACGATATCCCCGTCAGAATACTCAACGGAATAGAGAAATGGCTTCTGGTTAATCTCTCTAATATCGGGTTTTTAAATAGTTGTTTTGTTCCTGTTGTTTTAACTTCTTGTTCTTGTATTGTCTCCATTACCTTTTTCTATATATAAAATCAGCCGGTCAAAATAAATCAACGACAAAATAAATATAATTGTTGAGTAGAACCATCAAATTAGCGATGATTTATATCAGTATTTTTTAATTTTTAATTTTTTCCTGTTCTTGTGTGTCTTTTATTTTCTGGTAAAACCGCTCATACATTGGCAGTATGTTAGTAATGTCAAACTCTTTAGCCCTGGCAAGGGCTGCATCTTTAAACCTTTGAATATTTTCATCAGCTAACACAAAAAGAGCTTTTTCTGTCATATCTTTAACATCTCCTACATTGCATGTAAAGCCCGTTAAGTTGTCAATATTAAGCTCTGGTAGTCCGCCAGCATTGGAAGATATTACGGGAACTTCACATGCCATTGCCTCCAATGCGGCTAAACCAAAGCTTTCTTTTTCAGAAGGCATCAAGAATAGGTCGCATACAGAAAGCACTTCTTCAACTGCTTCCAGCTTACCTAAAAACCGGATATCATCACAAGTTCCTAACTCCCGACAGAGCTTTTCCATTTTTATTCTTTCAGGCCCGTCTCCCACCAAAAGTAATTTAGCAGGTATTTTTTTTCTCACGTTATTAAAAACATGAATTACATCTTCCACACGCTTCACTTTTCTGAAGTTGGAGGTATGCGCTAATAACTTTTCACCATGTGGACAAATAGCAGTTTTGAAATGATCTTTTTTCTGTTTTTTAAACCTATCCAGATCTATAAAATTGGGGATCACCTCTATATGCTTATAAATATCAAAATGCTCTAATGTGTCCTTTCTTAGGTCTTCAGAAACTGCTGTAACCCCATCAGATTTATTAATACTAAAAGTTACTACCGGCTCGTAAGAAGGGTCCTTGCCTACTAATGTTATATCAGTACCATGCAAAGTAGTTATAACAGGTATGTTGATGTTTGTTTCTTTCAATATCTGTTTAGCCATGTAGGCTGCAGAAGCATGAGGTATGGCATAATGTACATGTAGTAACTCCAACCCCTCATGTTTTACAACATCCACCATTTTACTAGCTAAGGCAAGCTCATAAGGAGGATATTGAAATAGCGGATAAGATCTTAGGTCTACTTCATGGTAGAATAAGTTTTCATTAAAAAAATCCAGTCTTGTAGGCTGAGAATATGTTATGAAATGAACTTTATGTCCGTTTTTTGCAAGCGCTTTACCCAGCTCGGTAGCTACAACGCCACTTCCTCCAAAGGTAGGATAGCATACAATGCCTATTTTCATTTAAGTATTATTTTGTTTGAGGCTGATCGTTAAGTGCAACGTTAGCCGGTTAAAATCATTGGTGAAACGGGGAAATCATCCTGCTTGTTTTTTTATTTATTTCATTACTTGTTTACTAGCTTTCTATCAGTAATATATCTCAATTAATGAAGTTTAATTTATATAATGAACTTGCTGCTTCTCAAACTCAAAGATAGATTCATATATCGTATCCATAATTCGCGTTCTGACATTTGTGCTGATAAGTTTTCTGTTTTCTGCATCCGGATATACTCTGTTTGACAGAAAGATGTAAATTAAGCCAAATTCCGGATCGGCCCATGCGGCTGTTCCTGTAAATCCTGTATGCCCAAACGCAAGAGGGGAAGCGTAATGTGAGGTAGGGGAGGGGCCTTCATTTCCTACGGGTTTATCCCAACCTAAACCGCGCCTGTTGTCAGAAAATTGTTTTTTAGTGAAGTAAGGCACTGTACCTTTTGAAAAGTAGCGGGTACCACCATATTTTCCATCCCACAAATTCATCTGCATTAAGATAGCAAGATCCATTGCATTGCTGAATAAACCTGCATGGCCAGCTACTCCTCCTACCATTGCAGCTCCCTGATCATGAACCCATCCACGGATTAAGTCATTTCTGAATAGCCTGTCATTTTCGGTTGGGGCTATTCTCTCAGCAGAAAAATTACAAAGGGGAAGATAGCCTAAGGTGCTAAGTCCCAGCGGCTGATAAAGATTCTCCTGAAGAAACTCATCCTGACTTACATTAGTAAGTCTCTCGCAAATCTTTTGCATAATATAATACCCCATATCGGAATATCGATATTCATAATTCTTTTGCCACTTAGGCTTGCTTAGTAAGTCCGAGTCCACTACCCATTGCCAAATTGAATCTGAAAGCATAGTGTGGCCATATAAGCCTGAGGCTAGTTGGTTTGGATACAATGGATCAAATTCTGTTTGATATAATGGAGATTTGGTGCCGAAAAAATCACTTGTGCGCATCCAGAAGGGTATGTATGGAAGTAATCCTGCCTGATGGGTCAGGATGTCCCTTAAAGTCATATTCTTTTTATTGCTCTTTTTTAGCTCTGGCAAGTAAGCCGAAATCTTTTTGTCCAGATCAATCATGCCTCTATCATATAAAAACATAATGCTTTGAAGTGTTGCAGCTACTTTAGTAATGGAAGCCAGATCATAAATAGTTTCATCAGTTACTTCTTCCTGCCTGTTGTAGGAGAGGTGTCCATAGTTTTTCTGAAATACAACCTGCCCATCTTTGGCTATTAATACCTGGCAGCCAGGTGTTGCCTTGTTGTTAATCGCTTCTTGCGCGATTAGATCTATTTTTGATAGTACAGAAGCATCCATTCCCACCTCTGAAGGATCTGTAAATCCAAAACGATTTAAAGTTTTAGTAAGGATGCCCGTTCCAACTGGCAAATTTTTTGAAGCACTTACAGGTAACTTGCCTTTGGCAGGGAGAGCACCAAATAATATTTGAGGGGCGATTTTTTGGGTCTCCGGAGTATCTTCGTACATCAATAAAATGTGCTCAAAGTCAGATAAATAACTTAAACTATATGCATTTCCAAAAACTGATAATACAACATTGGTTTCTTCTGCCAGCTTTTGTAAAAAAAGTATGTCATCTTCTCTAAGCCCAAATCTCCTCGATGCATAATTACCCATATCATGTATTCCCACAACTACAGTTTCGTACTGAGAGAGTTGGTCCATAAGTCGGGTGAAGATGGCAGGATCTTTTTCATTTTTGCCCAGATTATAATGAGTAAAGGGGGCATATTTACTTAAATATTGCTGAAAGGTTGAATTCAGCTCCCCTCTTAAGGAAAGAGAGGCAAAATTGGTGGTATCGATAATTTTAATAGGGACAAAATTATTTTTACTTCTTACAAGAGTAGCCGCTTCGGCATAAAGTTGTGTTAAGAGTTTTTCTGATGATGCCTGATGCAGGTTTTCATGGATATCTTCCAGTTCCAGCTTCTTAAACCCATCAGCCAAACCAAGTTGATATTTGGCTGAGAGTATTTTTTTTACACTTTCTTCTAAACGTTCCTCACTAATTTGTTTCTTTTGAATGGCTTTTCTAATCATTCCTACAGCATTTGGTACATTCATAGGAAATAAAAGCACATCATTGCCTGCTTTAAAAGCCAGCAAATCAGTCTCACCCGGATCATAAAAATCGCTAACGCCTTTCATATTAAGCGCATCTGTAAAGATGAGGCCATTAAAGCCAAGTTCCTTTTTAAGTAAGTCAGTTACTACGGCTGAGGAAAGAGTGGTGGCTTTATTAGGGGTGTTATCATAAGCAGGAACATGTAAATGAGCTACCATCATACTGCTTATTCCATTGGCAATAAGCTCTTTAAAAGGGTAAAGCTCAAGGTCGTTCATTCGTTCCTTGGAATGTCTTATCACAGGAAGTGTAAGGTGAGAATCCGAACCGGTATCCCCGTGGCCGGGGAAATGTTTGGCATTGGCCAGTACGCCATTATCCTGCAAACCTTGCATATAAGCAACTCCTTTTTTAGCAACGTTTACTTTATCTTCACCAAAAGAGCGATAGCCAATTACCGGATTTTTAATATTGTTATTAACATCTACCACAGGAGCAAAATTGACATGCACTCCAACAAGCTTAGCCTGTCTGGCTATTTCTGCACCCATATAATAAATTAAGCTATCATTTTGAATTGCGCCTAATGTCATTTGTTTTGGGAAATTCATCGTACTATCCAGTCGCATACCTAATCCCCATTCCGCATCCATTCCTATCCAAAGTGGAATTTTAGATTTTTCCTGCAGGCGATTTGTAATCGCTACTTCCCGGCCTGGCCCCCCCTGAAAAAAGATGAGTCCTCCGATATGATAATTTTCAATCAGTAAACTTAAGTTTTTAACATGCTCTTCACCTTTATTGGAATAGGCAGCTACCATAAAAAGCTGTCCGATTTTTTCATCCAAAGTCATGGATTTATAAGTAGTATTCACCCATTTTTCCTGGTTTATTGAGTTACTACTCTCAGAATTTTGAGAAACAGCAGCCAAGGAAGCTACAAAAGTTAGTATTAGAGAAAGGTAAACTTTTTTGATCATGCTGTAGTTTTGAATTTATGATTAAAGCGAAATTAGCATTAAGTTTGTTTTTTGGGAAATAAGCTGTTGGTTACTTCAAAATTTTATTTGTAAATATTTTACTAATTTCCACTTAAACAGCAAGCTAACGAAAAGAACAAATAATTCGTTTGTTATGTAAGCTTAAAGATTAAAATAAAGTGTAATGAAAGAATACGTTAAAGTTTAGAGCTTATCTTATTTGAATTGTGAAGTTTAAATTATAAACATCTTATTCATTATTTTATAACTTAAGAATGTGTGAGCTTAGATTGTAGAGAAATCTTTAAATTCCATTTTTAACAGGCCAGTCAGGGTAACTAAATAAGAAAAAATCCTGATTAGGAGAATAAAAGTGATAAATTGTACATCGTATACGTACTGCCCAAAATGTATTTTTAACTTAAAACTTTTAGACATGAAAGTTCCATCAATATTTCGACTGCCCAGATATCAGAGGTTTGAAGTTCAGCCCAGGTACTACGATCCTATAAAGGAAGATTTGGATAAAAGAACCAGTAGAATCAGGCAGCAAATTAATAATGAGAAGAAAGGTATAAAGTCCGAGAGTATAAGAGAGGCTTATGCGGCTCGCAGAAACTCCAACAAATCAGCAGATCTGTTCCAGGTTTTAATGATTGGTATTATTTCCGTAGCCTTGGGAGGTTATGTTTTCTATGGAGCGAATATTTATTATACTTTGCTTTTATTAATTCCATTGTACATTTTTTTAAGAAGAAAAAAGAGATAAAAACTTTTCATGCCTAATATAATTCAGTTATTACCTGATGCAATAGCCAATCAGATTGCGGCCGGGGAAGTAGTTCAGAGACCGGCTTCCGTAGTAAAAGAGTTAATGGAAAACGCAATTGATGCGGGAGCCAAAAATATTAAATTAATAGTAAAAGATGCAGGTAAGCAATTGATTCAGGTAGTAGATGATGGCTCAGGAATGAATGAAACTGATGCCAGAATGTGCTTTGAAAGGCATGCTACTTCTAAAATCAGAAAATCAGAAGATCTTTTTTCATTGAAGACGATGGGCTTCAGAGGTGAAGCGATGGCGTCCATTGCAGCGGTTGCTCAGGTTGAGCTTAAAACCAAAACGGAGCAGGCAGAATTGGGGACTTTAATTCAAATTGAAGCTTCGGAAGTGAAAAATCAATCTCATGTTGCCTACACTCAGGGTACTTCCATTTCTGTTAAAAACCTATTTTACAATGTGCCCGCCAGGAGAAATTTCCTCAAATCTAATCCTGTAGAATTAAGGCATATTATTGAGGAGTTTCAAAGAATTGCTCTTTCTTATCCTGAAATTGGGTTTAGTTTTCATCAGAACGATCTGGATGTTTATCAACTTTCTGCAGGAAAGTTAAGCCATAGGATTGTAGGGTTATTTGGAAAAAATTACAAAGAGCAATTGGTTCCTTGCGAGGAAAGTACAGATCAATTAAGGATTCATGGCTATATTGGCAAGCCGGAACACGCAAAAAAAACCAGGGGCGAGCAATTCTTTTTCGTGAATAGCAGGTTTATAAAAAGTGGTTACTTGCATCACGCAGTTATAAATGCCTATGAAGGCTTGCTGGCAAAGGATTCATACCCTTTCTATGTTCTTTTTATTGAGATAGATCCCCAACGGATTGATGTAAATGTGCATCCTACAAAAACGGAGATAAAGTTTGATGATGAGCGTACCATATATGGTATAATGAGTGCGGCTGTAAAACAAGCAATTGGCACACATAACGTAGCTCCTGCATTAGATTTTGAAAGTGACGTAAACTTTAGCTTCTCAAAGCCTCGCCAGGCTGATTTGGGAAATTTTTCCGCTAAAAGTTCAAATTATCAAAAATTTAAGTCGGGAAGCGAAAACGATGAATGGAACAAAATCCTTAATAATTTTCAGGAACTGAGCCAAAAAATTTCACAAGAGGAACAGAAAGATGAAGAGGAGACTTCTCAGCAGCAGGCAGTAACTTTCGGCAGTTCAATCAATGATCTGGCTGATGAGGCGGCTATCGAAAAGCCTTACAGTCAGGAATTGAAGGATAGTAAAAGGAGTGTTTTTCAAATTCATAGCAGGTTTATTGCCACTCAGGTTAAATCTGGTTTAATGCTGGTAGATCAGCAGGCTGCTCATGAGAGAATACTCTTTGAGAAATTTTCCCAACATCTTGCTCAGCATAATGGGGCTTCTCAGCAATTTCTTTTTCCTGAGCAAATTAATTTGTCTCCTGCTGACTATGCACTGGTAATTGGAATGGAGGATGAACTAAAGGCCCTTGGCTTTGTCATATCTTCTTTTGGTAAGGATACTATTGTTATCAATGGCGCGCCTACAGAATTAACTGATTCTTCTGTAAAATCAGTCTTTGAAGGGCTTATAGATCAATTTAAGCATAATAAAAATGTACTTACCCTCTCGAAGTCAGAAAACATTGCCAGGTCACTGGCTAAGCGATCGGCTATCAGAGTAGGACAAAAACTTAACCCTGAGGAGATGAATTCGTTGATTGATAAATTATTTGCTTGTGAGAACCCTAATTATGCTCCTTCAGGTAATTCTACTTTTATTATTTTTGATCTTGATAAGATCTCAAGCTTCTTTAACCGATAAATTTATATGTTCGCAAGACTGACCCCTGTTGTCAAATATTTACTGCTGATCAATATTGCTCTTTTATTAATAACTTCAATGCTTAATTTAGAGCTATCTGGCATTTTTGGGCTACATTATATCTTTGCTGAGAATTTTAAGCCTTTTCAATTTATTACCTACATGTTTTTTCATGCAGGATTTGGTCATTTATTAGGCAACATGTTTGCTCTATTTATATTTGGCCCTATGCTGGAGCGCTTTTGGGGAGCGAGAAGGTTCTTCCTATTTTATATGATTACCGGGGTGGGGGCAGGTATTTTGTACGGAATGGTTTCCTTTGTGGAAATGCACCAATTAGAAAGTGCCGCTAAGCAATATATTGAAAATCCCGGTTATGAAGCATTTAATGCCTTCATTAGAGATAATGCAAATTACGCTTATCAACAATGGTACGATTTTATTGATGCATACGGAGACAACCAAGAGAACCAAAGTTATGTTAATGAAAGTATAGAAAGAGTAAGAGAGGTGGTTCGCTTTCAGGGTAACATTCCAATGATTGGTGCTTCGGGTGCTATTTTCGGTATTCTATTTGCCTTTGGGTTTCTATTTCCTAATACTGAACTGTTTTTATTATTTCCACCCATCCCTATCAAAGCTAAATACCTTGTAACCTTCTATGGTTTATATGAGTTATACGCAGTCATACAGAGAACACCGGGAGACAATGTGGCTCACTGGGCACACCTCGGTGGTATGCTAATTGCTTTTATTCTCTTAAAAATATGGCAAGACAATAGGAGAACATTTTATTAAATATCATGGCAGGAATTTTTGATGAATTAAAACAAAATTTTAAGCGACCTAACAATGCATTAAATCAGCTGATAATAATTAATGTAATTGTGTTTGTGGCATTAGGATTAATAAAAGTAATAGGGTCATTTACTGATTTACATGGATTATATGCAATAATTGATGCACAATTTACTATTCCGCCTGATCTGGGAAGATTTATATATAGGCCCTGGACATTATTAACCTATGCATTTTCTCATGCTGGCTTTATGCATATACTATTTAATATGCTCGCACTTTACTGGTTCGGAATGCTCATATCTCAGTACCTTGGTAGTGCTAAATTGGTTAACCTGTATGTATTGGGCGCCTTGGCAGGAGGAGTAATCTTTATACTGGCATACAATCTTATTCCTTTACTGGCAGAAAGAACTACCAATGGAATGGTTGGAGCCTCCGCAGCAGTATTTGCTGTGGCAACGGCTGCTGCTACTTTATTGCCTGATTACAGGTTTCATTTGATTTTTATTGGTCCTGTTAAAATTAAATATATAGTTGCAGTTTATATCATTATGTCCATTTTAGGTTCTGCAGGAGCAAATGCAGGAGGTAACATTGCACATTTAGGAGGAGCAGGTATTGGTTTTCTTTATGTGAGAGGGCTTCAGGCAGGAAATGATTTTGGCTTATGGATTCAGAAGTTTCTGGAAGGGATCACCAATCTGTTTAAGTCTAAACCTAAAATTAGAGTGACCCACAGAAGTAACAAAACAAGTAGCAGTAGTTCCGCTAGAAATGCCTCAAAAGGTAATGGAAATAGCGCTAAATCGTCTGATGTGGCGCAGGAGGAAATAGATAGGATTCTTGATAAAATTTCGGAGAAGGGTTATGAGAGTTTGAGTAAAGATGAGAAGCAAAAGCTTTTCAATGCGAGTAAAAAATAAAAGGCTTTTCATAACAGCATGAAAAGCCTTTTAGTAGAGACTGGTTAACCTTATCTGACAGCTAGTCTAATATTTTCTACTATTCCGTTATACTCCAATTTTATGATGAATATGCCATTCTGAATATTTTGGAAATTTAATTCATCAGAAACAGGGTCAAAATCGTGGTATGTTTTTACCAATTGGCCTGCAGTATCATAAATGTTGAGCGAGGTGATTTGTTGATTGAAATTATTAGTGGGGAGTTGTATCCTTACAGATTCCTGATGATTTGCAGGGTTAGGATATATTTTCACAGTTCCCTCAAACGTTTTATGAGTAGAGACTATTTCCGAATACTTATTAGAACCATCTATATCAACTGCATTTAATCTGTAGTAAAGAGTTCCGAAAGGAGCATCGAAATCACGATAGTTATATAAAATATCAGAAAGGCTATTTCCTGTGCCTTCTATAATTGCTATCATATCGAAATTCATATCAGATGTTGCTCGTTCAATTTCAAAATGAGAAAAATTTTCTTCCTTCGCAGTTATCCAATCTAATTCTATAGTTTCACCTCTTTTGGAAATGGAAAAAGATTTTAATTCAATAGGTAAAATAGTATAAACCATTTCTACTTCAGGTGGAATTTCTCCATCGGTTGGCTCATCACTATCACTATTTCCATTAACATAAAACTTACTGTTTTCACCTCTTTCTAAACTGGCTCCTCCAGCTTCATTATAATCTCCTGCAACAGCTATAACACCATCATTGGATATATCTCCTCCAAAAAAAATGAAGGTTCCATTATTATTTAAGTCTCCATTTACATAGAGATAAGCACCTTCTTCAACAATTAATTCTGCCTCAGTACCAACAGTAAGATCTCCATCTATAACCAGAGAATCTCCGGTATTAATAGTTAAAGTCATGCTGCCAAAAAGTGTTCTCCTGATGGATAAATCCCCCCACCTGGTTACACTGCCATCAACTACTAATTCCTGATCTACAGGGTTAGCTCCAGGGCTTGTGCCCTCAGACCATCCTGCATCATTTAACCAGTCCGTATATTGTTCTGCAAGTGAGGTGTTTTGACTCACACCTTTGGAGTATGAAAATGTTATGATCAGAAGAATAGTTATTACTTTTTTCATGTTGGTTCTAATTTTAATTGAATTATAAAGTTAGAACCCGCACTTAAGAATTTCTATAAAGAATGAACTATAATAATACATGGGCGGTACTGCACCCGGAACTTATGAACTTAAAGAAATTGATAATGAACGTTGTAAAAAAAAGGATAAGTGGTTTACAGAGTTACTATATCTGACCAATTACATACATCTGGTCCATGGTGGGATTTGCGCTGCCGCCTCGAGGCTCTAAAGTTACTGCAAACGCAGAAGGTTTATTAATGCTCTTCATTTTTAACAAACCTGTCATATCTCCACTTACATCAAAGACCCCCATATCAACTGGTTTTCCATCAACAATTGCCCAAAGTTGGTATTGGTAAGCATCCTCATTGTAAGGCATTTTCTTTGCATTCAGGTACACTTCATTAGTGTTTTTATTCCAGTGAACAACAGCTTCTGCATCAGGAGATATATCCAGACCATCCATTAGCACATTTTCAATGCCGGGTTGGCGTAGAATATCTAAATTGCTGGCATATTGATCTGCCTGATTTTTTACAATATTGTATTGCTGGGCCAGGGTTTCGTTTTGTGAAATTAAAGAAAAAAGTCTATCCTCCGTTTCCAACCATTGGCCTCTATAATAAAATGATAATACTATACCTAAGATAGCAATAATACTTGCCGCAGCACTAATGTACTGGTAAAGAGATCGTTCTTTGACAGCTGGGCGGATTTCACTGGTAGAAGTATTCGCTTTTAGTGACTCTTCCACTTCTTTTTTTTCTTCAACAGGTGGCTGCTGAATCTCAATACCTAAATCTTGGAATAATTTATTTTTAGAAGAAACAGGGGGAGTAATGCTTCCTTTTTGGGCAAAGGCAATTAAGGTGTCTTCTGCTTCAATAATAGCAATTCGTACTTCCTGATGTTGCTCTGCCATCTGTTGAACTTCATGTCTTTCCTGCTCAGTAAGCTGGTCTAAAACATAGGCTTCAATAATACCTGACGATATGTAGTTTTCAATATTCACAATAATAACGCTCTTAATTCACGCATAGCTGTCCTGGTCCGCGTTTTCACAGTTCCTAAAGGAATGTTGAATTCTTCGGCTATTTCAGTTTGCGTATACCCCTTAAAATACATTTGATCGATTACAAATCTCAATTCTTCCGGAAGTTGATCAAGCACTTTTTCAAGGCCAATCCCATCTGTTGAAAGAGTATGCGAATTTGCATAATCAATTGTATGTACGTTATCTGAAACTAAATCGGTTTTCAATGTCTTTTTAATTTCCTTAGATCTTATTTTGTCTATGGAGGCATTCCGACTAATATTCACTAACCAGGTATAAAGTCTCCCTTTACCTGCATCATAGGCAGAGAAGTTATTCCAAACTTTCATGAATATATCATGAAGCACTTCTTGCGCTACCTCTTCGGATTTTACTATTCTAATAATTACACCAAAAAGTGCTGCACTATAATTATCATATAAATATTCAAGTGCTGAAGGTTTTTTAGCCAATAGCTCTTGTATTAATACTTCTTCTGATATTTTTATTTTCGGGCTAATAATTTTTTGGTGTTTTTCCAACGGTAAATAAAATAATATATGTTCAAATAAAAAAACTGTTGAGCAGATACAATATAGATATCTTTTCTCAACAGCTTTTTGTTTAAAAATATATTATAAATGTATTACTTCATCGTAAGCTGCAGCTGCCGCTTCCATCACTGCTTCACTCATGGTTGGGTGAGGATGTACGGTTTTAATAAGTTCGTGGCCAGTAGTCTCCAGTTTTCTTATAGCAACAATTTCAGCAATCATTTCAGTTACATTGTTTCCGATCATGTGTGCACCGAGTAATTCTCCGTATTTTGCATCAAAAATTAATTTCACAAAACCATCTTTTGCCCCGGCAGCACTTGCTTTACCTGATGCTGAGAAAGGGAATTTCCCTACTTTAAGCTCATAACCTGCTTCTTTGGCTGCTTTCTCAGTATAGCCAACAGAAGCCACTTCAGGGCTGCAATAAGTACAACCCGGTATGTTTCCGTAATCCAATGGTTGCGGATTTTCACCTGCTATTTTTTCCACACAGATAATTCCTTCTGCTGAAGCCACATGAGCAAGAGCAGGGCCATGAACAATATCTCCGATAGCGTAAACACCTTCAACATTGGTTTTGTAGAAATCGTCCACCAGGATTTTACCTTTTTCTGTTGCAACTCCAACGTCTTCAAGGCCTATTCCTGTAATATTAGTGGCCACACCAACAGCTGAAAGTACTATTTCTGCTTCTAATTGTTCTTCCCCTTTGGCAGTTTTAACCGTAACTTTACAATTTTTACCTTTTGTATCCACATTAGTTACTTCCGAGCTGGTCATTATTTTAATACCTGCTTTCTTGTAATTTTTCTCTAATGCTTTAGAAACTTCTTCATCTTCTACCGGAACAATTCTATCAAGGTACTCAACAATAGTTACTTCAGTGCCGATAGAATTATATAGATAAGCAAACTCTACACCTATAGCTCCTGAACCTACTACTACCATAGACTTAGGTTGTTTTTCTAAAGACATAGCTTTTCTGTACTCAATTATTTTCTTGCCATCGATTTTCAGGTTTGGTAATTCTTTTGCTTTTCCGCCTGTGGCAATAATGATATGGTCAGCGCTGTAGTCGGTTTTTTTACCGTCTTTATCTTCTACCTCTACTTTTTTTCCAGCTTTAAGCCTTCCATAACCCATGATTACATCGATCTTGTTCTTTTTCATTAAGAACTGTACACCTTTGCTCATGCCTTCGGCCACTCCCCGGCTTCTTTTAATCATAGCTGGAAAATCTACAGAAGCTTCTTTAACATCAATACCATAATCCTTTGCATGGGAGATGTATTCGAAAACATTGGCACTTTTTAATAATGCCTTGGTAGGGATACATCCCCAGTTCAGACAGATCCCGCCTAAACTTTCTTTTTCTATTACTGCTACCTTCTTGCCCAATTGAGCCGCCCTAATGGCAGCTACATAGCCCCCAGGACCAGTGCCAACAACAATAACATCGTATTTTGAAGCCATATTTATATTTTTAGTTTATAAGTACTTGTTTATCGTTCGCAAATTTAAAGGATTTGCCCCTAGAAAAAAATTTTAGCCTCTTTAGGATTGGTAATACTTCTTTGGTGCCATCTCTCCACGTTTTGATAAGTTCGCATCACATTATAAAGTACAATGCCTCCTGCTAAAAAGATCATACAATATTTTAAAGGCTTTTTCAGGCTAATAAATTGTAAGGAGCTTACTGAGAGCAATAAATAAATAAATAGTGGGAGTAAGGGAGCGAAAAATCGATCCATACTTTCCACTTCAATCAATGGCATGCAGCTGAGTAATATGATATAGGTGATAAAGAGGATCAGAGGTAGAAAATTGCTTTTCTTAATGATGATAAAAATTAGCACACTGAGGGAGCATATAAAAAAGAGAGGTGAAAGCTGTGGTGCTAATTGCGTAGGAAAAAGGCTATTAAATAATGTCAATAATAAATGATAAAGGTTTATGAAAAAACCGTTTAAAAAATGAATCTCCACCTCAGAATCTGTGGAGGAGGCATCTTTTAGCAGTGAGAAATTCCACAAAATGTTAGGGAGCACCGACATCACAATCCCCATTCCAGTAAAGAGTATTTCCTTAAATTTCTTTCGTGGCAAAAATAGTAACACTTCATAGAGACTGAGGCCAACCATCATAAATATGCCTGCATTTCTCTGTAGACACATACAGCTAAATAGCACAACCCAACATATAAAAGAAATAAGGTTTCTTTTTCTTTTCCATAAGAGATAGTAGTAGAGTCCGCTAAAAAGGAAAAGGGTAAATAATATTTCTGTCCAAAAAAAAGAAGCTATCAAGTAAGGGAACAAGCTTATGCAAAATAAGGATAAAGTAATAAGCGCTAATTTCCCAGAGCTGCTTACTTCCTTTAAAAACAGGTAAATAAAAATAAGAGCTAAGTTGAAAAAAGCTATGTGGGCAAAATAAAAGCTGCTTTCACTAGTGAATAAGCTCAGGATAACAGGAAACAAGGGAGGCCAGTAGATATAACTTCCACCATCAGCACTTACCAATGTGTAATTTTCCTGAAAGCTTCTTGAAGCAGCCCAGTATTGGAAAGAATCGGATGTCCATATCAGTCCACCACTTGTGCAATACACTAAAATAGTTGAAGCTATTACTAATATCAATAGTAGAAAACTTACTTCATTTATTCTTGATAGATTAGAATACTGAAATAGAGCCTTTGAGCTTGTATTTAGTTCAATTTTATGGATAAGTTTCTTAATTTGCATTCGAAATGTAATTTTAAGCCATTAATCGACTAAAAACCAAACATGACTAAATTATTAGAAGGAAAAACAGCACTAATTACCGGAGCATCAAAAGGAATTGGGAAGGCTATAGCAGAAAAATATGCGCAACAAGGAGCTAATGTAGCTTTTACATATCTTTCAAGCGTGGAAAAAGGAGAAGCACTTGAAAAGGAGTTAGCTAAATTTGGTGTGAAAGTAAAAGGATATCGTTCCGATGCCTCAGATTTTTCCGCTGCAGAAAAGCTAATTAATGATGTGGTAGCCGATTTTGGTGCCTTAGACATTCTTATTAATAATGCTGGTATTACTAAAGATAACCTCCTGATGAGAATGAGTGAAGAAATGTGGGATGATGTGATCAATATCAACTTAAAGTCTTGCTTCAACACAGTGAAGGCTGCAACGAGAACTTTTATGAAACAAAAAAGTGGCTCTATTATTAATATGACCTCTGTTGTAGGGGTAAAAGGGAATGCAGGTCAGGCGAATTACTCTGCATCAAAGGCCGGAATAATCGGTTTTACGAAATCCGTGGCCCTGGAATTAGGTTCAAGAAATATTCGCTCCAATGCGATTGCTCCAGGGTTTATTGAAACAGAAATGACAGATGCATTGGATGAAAAGACTGTACAAGGTTGGCGCGATGCAATACCTCTAAAAAGAGGAGGGAAGCCTGAAGACGTAGCTGAGGCTTGTGTATTCTTAGGGTGCGACATGTCATCTTACATTACAGGTCAGGTAATTCATGTAGATGGCGGAATGCTTACCTAACTTATACAATATTTTAAGAAACACTCCGTAATAATGTTGCGGAGTGTTTTGTTATATAGTCCTTTTTCAAAACCAATGGATTTGGGCGCATTCAATCTTATTAATTACCTGTTTCATTTAAGCTTCTAAAAGTATTTATGCTCAGTTCAGCATTATCGTCTTATTGGATTATTGTATGTTTGCTAATTGGGCTGGCTTATTCCTACTTTCTCTATTCTTATGGAGCTAAGCCGTGGAGTAAAGTATGGAATCGAGTTTTATTTGTACTTAGGTTTTTAGTCATTACCACAATTGCCTATCTTTTCCTCGAACCTTTTTTAAGCACAAGGGTTTCTTCAGCAGAATCTTCTAAAATAGTGTTTTTATGGGATGATTCCCAGTCCCTTACAGGCAGCCTAAAAGATGGAGAAGTGCAGCAGTTATGGAGAGCCATTAATGATATAGCTCAGCAGCTTCAAAGTGAAAAGTCAGTAGAGGTCGAAATTCTTAATTTAAATGGTGATTTAATTTCAGGAGAGGATTCTGTACTTCGGGCAGCAACAGTAACTCCTATCGATCCTGCGCTAAAACAAATTTCACAACGCTATGAGACTAACCTCATATCTGAGGTGGTGCTGTTTTCAGATGGTATTTATAATAGAGGCATATCGCCAGAGTACTTTTCCTATCCCTTTAAAGTAAGTACTGTAGGGATTGGCGATACGGTGGAAAAGAAAGATGTAGAGCTGAAAAGCCTGAATTATAATAAAGTGTCCTATGAAGGAAACAGATTCCCTATAGTGGCAGAAATTGTTCAAAATGGATGGGATGGGAAATCAACTACCGTAGCTATATATAATAATGGAAAGCTGATTGATAGTAGGACGCTCAACTTCCAATCCGATGCTTCGGTACAGTCAGTGGAATTTTTGCTCGATGCTTCAAAAAAAGGATTTCAATCTTACAGTGTGAAGGTTAATCCTTTTGAAGAGGAATACAATAAAAACAATAATCAGCAGACAGCCTATATTAATGTTGTAGAAGGGAAAAAGAAAATCTTATTATTAGCTGGTGCTCCCCATCCTGACATTAAGGCTTTACAAAAATCGATTGAGCAAAATGAAAACTATGAGTTTTATGTTGCTGTAGAGGGCTTATCGGAATACGAGGAGCAGGAATATGATCTTGCAATTTTATTTCACCTGCCTAATGAAAAAGCTTCCTTTACAAAAGAGATAAACCAGTTGGCGCAAAAAAGTACTCCACTATGGTTTGTTACTGGCTTCGGCATGAATATTAGTCGCTTAAATGCTATCAATAAATCTCTTCAACTACTGCCATGGTCAGACACTGATGAAGCAGGCGCCTACATTAATCCTGACTTCGATAATTTTGATTTAACCAGCGAACAAAAAAATCAGCTTAGAAATCTGCCTCCCGTTAATGTGCCATTTGGCGATTTTCAAATGACGCCACGCTCTGTGGGGCTGTTTTTTAAACAGATCGGATCAGTTAAAACAGATAATCCGATTTTTGTATTTTACTCTGATGAAGAGAGCAAGCAAGCTACTTTATTGATGGAAGGTTTCTGGAAGTGGAGACTGGTAGAACATTTAAACACTGGTTCTTTTGAGTTTTTTGATGAATGGGTAAGTAAATCTGTTAGGTACTTAACTGCAAATAATGAAAAAGATCAATTTAAGCTTTACCCTTCAAAAGAAGAGTTTTCAAATACCGATCAGGTAGTCTTTAAAGTGGAATTATATAACCAGGTGTATGATAGGGTTTATGGAAATGAAATAAATCTAAAAATAGAAAATGAAAGGGATAGCGCTTTTAACTATCAATTTACACCTGACCGCGTACAACCGGACTTTATTTTAGGCACCCTGCCTTCAGGAGTTTACAGGTACACTGGTAGCACGCAAATCAACGAAAAGAAACATGAAAATTCAGGGCAGTTTATAGTGCGAGACTTTGAGATAGAACAACAGAATTTAGTGGCTGATTTTGAATTGCTTAAAAGAGTGGCAGCAAAAAATGATGGAGAGTTTTTTCTTGCCTCCCGGTCGGAACAACTTTTAAATTATTTAAATGCAAAGACGTATCCTGAAATTATAACTGGTGACATTCAAAAGAAACCACTTACAGAAAATTACTGGCTATACTTATTGATATTTTTACTTTTGTTTTCAGAATGGTTTATCCGGAGATATCATGGCTCTTATTGAAAAAAAGTGGTGGTTTATTGAGGGTATCATTACACGGGACAGGATAAATTCATTATTCTAAAATATAGCATCAGAAGTATGAAATATTAACTTTATTCTAACAGTTTGTAGTTAATCTTTTCTGGTTTGCGCTAAAGATTGATAAACTGATTATTTAATTTAATTCCTAACATGAAAGAGAGGTTGAAATATTACATCAAAAAATTAAACCTTCACTTTAAAATATTATCTATAACCTATTGATATTAAGAAAAATATAATAATATTGTCACTTTAAAATTTAGAACTAACTACAATCATGCTCAAAAAAACTATTTCTCTTGTTCTCTCACTAGCAGTTATTTTATCAGCATATTACTTTATTTACCAGGAAAATACTTCAATTACTGAAGGTAATACAGCGCTGGTAGATAGCGTCAGTACTAATGTTACTAAGGTAGAGCCCACTATTCTGTATGGTATGGTGATAGATTCTTTCCAGGTGGCAGAAAATTCTGTAAAGAGAAATGAAAGCATTTCTGATATTTTGCAGGCTTACAATGTACCTCATCAGGTTATTTTTAAGTTAGCCAACAAGGCTCGTGATATTTTTGATGTTAGAAAGATAGCTGCAAATAAAAAATATACCATCATTTATCAGGATCAGGATTCTCTTCCTTCCGCCAAAGCGATGGTTTATGAGCCTAATGCAGAGGAATATGTTGTATTCAATTTAAGGGATTCTGTTGATGTTTACCTTGAGAAACGACCTATAGAAATTAAAGAAAAAACCATTAGCGGAATAATTAGCTCTTCTTTATATAACGAAATAATTAATAATGGAGGGACACCCGAATTAGTCGATTTAGTAGCAGATATGTACGGCTGGCAGATAGACTTTGGTAGAATTTATGCAGGTGATAAATTTAAAATTTTATATAGTGAAAGAACTATAAATGGTGAACCAGTTGGAGTAGAAGAAGTAATTGGAGCCGAATTAATCCATTCAAATAGTCCTTTCCTTTCAATTGCATTTGATCAGGGAGAGGGAGTAGATTATTTTGATAATGAGGGTAAAAGTTTGAGAAAAGCTTTTTTAAGGTACCCTGTTAAATTTAGCAGGATAAGTTCTCGTTATACAATGAACAGATATCATCCGGTTCAAAAAAGAAATAAGCCACATCTTGGAACTGATTTTGCTGCCAGCACAGGTACCCCAATTTATGCTGCAGGTGATGGTGTAGTGGAAAAAGCTGCTTACGAAAAGTACAATGGTAATAATGTTAAAATCAGACACAACGGAACTTACTCCACACAATATCTTCACATGTCAAAAATTGCTTCCGGGGTTAGAAGTGGTGGCAGAGTAAAGCAAGGGCAAATAATAGGATATGTGGGAAGCACTGGTTTAGCTACGGGGCCACATTTATGCTACCGTTTCTGGAAAAACGGTAAACAAGTAGATGGTCTTAAAGTTGATTTACCTCCTTCTGAGCCAATCAAAAAGGATTATTTAACCTCCTTTACAAGATATAAAGATTTTGTTAAGAGCAAGCTCGACAAAGTTGAATACCCTAAAGAAAAAGAGGAGGTTTTACTGGCAGGTATGCAATAATATTCTCAAGAGTTCTTTATATTTTCGCAAAGAACTCTAAATTTTTCTAAGATGCCCCGCATATTTGTTGTTATTGTAGCGCTGTTGCTTTTGAATTTACATTTATCCAGCGCTCAAAAAGTGGGTTTAGTATTTAGTGGAGGTGGAGCTAAAGGCTTAGCCCATGTCGGGGTGCTCAAGGCACTGGAAGAAAACAATATCCCTATAGACTATATTATAGGTACATCCATGGGGGGGATAATAGGCGGAATGTATGCCGCGGGTTATTCACCTCAGGAAATTGATTCAATAACTACAAGCAAAGAGTTTCTTCAATGGGTGAATGGGGAAATACCTGATGAGTATAAGGTATACTATCTGGAGCCAGATCCGGTTCCTAAATGGCTCGAAGTGAGTTTGGGGGTGGATTCTACCCTGGAAACTCAATTTAACCCTAAGTTGGCCAACGATTTAGCACTTAATTTTGCTTTAGCCGAAAATATGGCAGCTCCTAACCAGGTGGCAAATGCTGATTTCGATAAATTATTTATTCCGTTTAAAGCAATTGGAGCGGAAGTATTTACCCAGAGAAGCGTTATGCTCGATTCAGGCAACCTGGGCGCTTCAATGCGAGCCACTATGTCGGTGCCTTTTGTCTATCGACCTATTAGAATAAACGGTCAGTATATTTTTGATGGAGGTATCTACAATAATTTCCCTGTAGAGCCCATGAAAAAGGTGTATAATCCTGATAAAATCATTGGAGTAAATGTGGCTTCTAAGATTTATGCTACTTACCCTGAAGGAATTGACCAGAAATTGGTTTCCTCTTCCCTTTTATATATGATGATGGATAAAGCAGACCCTTCATCTTTGGGAGAAGATAATTTTTATATTGAGCCTAATTTGGAAGGTTTTTCAGGCTTTAAATTTAAAGAGGCGAGATCGATCATTGACAGTGGCTATGTGGCCGCAATGGAATTAATGCCAAAAATGCGCGAAGAAATAGAACGGAGGGCAGATCCCGAAAGGTTAAGGCAAAGGAGAAGTGATTTTAAAGCGCTGCAGAAGCCTTTGATTTTTTCCGACATCAAACTTCAAGGATTTAATTCAAAGCAACAAGCTTATATTAGGAAGGTATTAGGTAGAGAGGTTTCGTCAGAATTGTCTATAGATGATATCCGTGCCAACTATTATAAGCTAGTGGAGCAGCCTTACTTTTCTGACTTATTTCCTGCCATCACCTTCAATAATGAAACGCAAAAGTATGATTTTTCTATTTCTTCAGATAAAAATGAGAAAATAAGGCTACAGTTAGGAGGTAATATTGCTACAGGTAGCTTAAGCAATATTTATATTGGAGGAAAGTTGGATCACTTGAGAAATTGGTTGTTTAGCCATAATGTAGGTGGCCGTATAGGAGAATTTTATAAGTCATTCCTATATAGCGTAAAAATAAGTGTGCCCTCCAAATCGCCTTTCTTTGTAGAACCCTTTTTCATCTATAATAACTGGAATTATCTGGGGATAAGTAGCTTTCTTACAGATATATCTGTAAATGATATCATTCAATATGATAGAAATTATGGGTTTAATTTTGCTTTTCCAGTAAAGCAAAAAATGAAGTTTAACCTCAAAGCCAGCATACTTGATAAGCGGAATCGATATGGTAATAGTGAAGGATTTCTATCAACAGATACACTTGATAAAGATTATTTCTCCGGCTTACACTCAGGTCTTTCTTTAAGGTTTAACAATTTGAATGACAGGGTTTTCCCCATAAGAGGAAAAAAATTTAATGTTGAACTTTCCCATAACTTAGGTACAGAAAAATATGAACCCGGCTCCACTTCTGATCTGACAAAATCTGAAAAGTCGCATAACTGGCTTCAATTGAGTGCTTATTATGAGAAGTATTGGGGACTTCCTAAAGGCGATCTGGGTCTGGTAGTGAATATGAAGGCTAGTAGCATCAGTGCATTTAAGAACTTAAACGGAACGTTACTTAATACGCCAGCTTATCACCCTACCTTTGAAAGTACTAGCTTGTACTTAACTAATTTCAGGTCTCCGCTTTTTTTGGCAACAGGAATAAAGTACCAAATAGACATATTTAGAAACTTTGCCTTTAGGGCCGAAGCGCATGCTTTTAAGCCTTTTTACAAATGGATCGAAGAGGATAGTGAAGTAAAGCTGGGGAACCTTACACCAAATTACCACCTTTCAGGAATGGGTAGTTTTATTTATTCTACCCCAGTGGGGCCTGTAAGTCTCTCTGCTCATTATTATGATGATGAAAACCCCTTTTTTGTTCTGTTGAATATTGGTTTCCTGATGTTTAACCCCAAGCCTCTTGAATAGATTTAAAGCTAACTTTTAAAAAATATTAAAATATTTTCAGAATTATCTCTTAGTTTTGCACATGATTTTGGTTGAAAAAATTAAATTTACATGTTTAAGAGATGTTTCATGATGAAATTAGTTTTATTTTCCATTTTATTTTTTATAAATACGCTGATTGTTTGCTCTCAGACTGAGCAGAATTGGATAGGTCTGGAAGGAAAAATCGTTAATAAAATAATGGAATCGCCAATTTATGCTACTATACAGTTAGAAAGTTTACCTTATGGTGCAGATAACAGAATATTTAAGTCCGATATTGATTCAGGTATTTTTTCCTTCAAAGTGGTTGCTAATACGCAATATAAAGTAAAAGTATCTGCAAAAGGTTACATGGATGTTACTCAGGAAATTAATGTTGAGCCAGGCTTAGCACCTTTGTTGATAGAAATGATACCCAATAGGGAAGGAGCTTTATTAAGCCTGAATATTAATTTTGAACAGGGGAGAGCCAGAATTATGGAAGATTCATTTGAGGAACTAGATAAGATGGTTAAAATGCTAAAGGAATATCCTAAAATGGAAATTCAATTAGAAGGGCATACCGATTTTAGAGGAAGTGCTTCAGCTAATCTAAGATTAAGTGAAAGAAGAGTTGAGGCAGTAAAGAAGTATCTTACTTCCGAGAATATTTCTTCCAAAAGAATAAAAACAAAAGCTTTCGGTGGCTCTATGCCCGTAAGTAAAGAAAGTACAGAAGAAGCAAAATTAAAGAACAGAAGGGTTGAAGCCCGGATTCTAAAAACTGAATAATGTAAATGAAATGAAAAAAACACTACTACCTATTTTAATTATCCTTTTATTACAAACACTCAGTTTGTCTCTGGTGGCACAAGATGTGCAGTGGGCCAATGAGGTGCTTGAATACTCCTCTCAGTTGGAAGAGAAGCAATATTCAATTCAGCAGTTATTAGGAAAACCAAATGTTTACCCCTGGGGTGAAGGTAGCCCTAATGCCTGGACACCTGCAAAACCAAGTTCTAAGGAATTTGTAAAGGTGGGTTTTGCTAACCCTAAGCCGATCAGGCAAATAGCAATAGCTGAATCTTACAATCCAAGTACTTTATCAAGAATTTACTTTTATGATGAAAAAGGTACTGAATACTTAATCATTCAGAGGGAACCTGTAATTGTAAATCAGCCAGGTAGATTTTTGAGGTTATTTACTGAATTAACTACTTACAATGTTGCTGCAGTTAAACTAGAGTTTCGGGGAGATGCTGTTCCAGGTTATTATAGCATTGATGCGATTGGTATAACAGATTCAGAAACACCTATTGACTTGCAGCTTGAGTTAGTTCCTAATGTGAAGGAAGAGTTAGAATCAGAGAAATTAAGTGCTAAAGTGAATAGCCCTTATGAAGAACTAGGCCCAACTTTAAGCCCTAATGGAAAGCAGTTATTCTTCGGTAGAAAGTTCCACCCTGATAATTTAGGGGGTGTGGATGATTATGAAGACATCTGGGTGAGTGAGCTTGATACATTAACTAATGAGTGGAAAGAAGCACGCAACGTAGGTGAGCCTTTAAATAATTCTGGCCCTAACTGGGTAAGCTCTATTACTCCTGATGGTAATACCTTAGTGCTTTTAATTGGAAATGAATATGACTCTAAAAAGAAAAGATTAATTTCCGGAGTATCTATGAGTTCTAAAGAAGGAGATGGTTGGTCAGAACCTACTGCACTGAAGATAGATGATTTTTATAATGTTTCTGAAAAGGCTAATTTCTTCATGGCTAATAGCAGAAAAACAATGCTAATGTCAATTACCCGAGATGATTCTTACGGAGACAGGGATCTCTATGTTAGTTTCATGAAAAGAGACGGATCCTGGACTGCTCCTATGAATTTGGGTGCGAATATTAATACGGCTTCTCCTGAAACATCTCCTTTTTTAGCGTCAGATGATAAAACATTATTCTTTTCTTCAGAAGGCTATCTTGGTTTTGGTAAAAGTGATATTTATATGAGTAGAAGACTCGATGATACCTGGCAAAATTGGAGTGAACCATTGAATATGGGGCCGCAGGTTAACGATGATGGAGACGATCTTTTCTTTACTATGCCCGCAGAGGGAAATTATGCTTACTATACAAAAGAGGACTCTTTAGGTGATATGAACATCTTTAGGTTGCCAATGCCATTATTCTATGAGATAGACCCAGTAATTACTATTTCAGGAAGGGTAATGGATGGAGAAACCCAGGAGCCACTAGATGCCCTTGTTACGTATGAAACATTGGATGATGGTAAAGAGGTAGGTAGAGTAAAAACTGATCCAACTACAGGAGAATATACTATCACACTACCTGCTGGAAGGGAGTATCAGTACATTGTTAAAGTGGATGGCTATTTACCTATTAGTGAAAATGTGGACTTAACCAATCAAAGAGAGTCAAAGAGCTTCTCCAATGATATGATTATGGTTCCTGTAAAATCTACTGCCGAAATTTCACTTAATAATGTGTTTTTTAACTTCGATAGCTACCAGTTGCTTCCAAAAAGTAAATCAGAGCTAGACCGAATCGTAGAAGTAATGAGTGAAAATGATATTAATGTAAATATTATAGGACATACTGATAACATTGGTACGGAGGCTTATAATAAAGAGCTTTCCGAGAGAAGAGCAGAAGCTGTTGTAAACTACCTTGTTAAAAGTGGTATTGAAAAAAACAAGCTCAATTACAAAGGTATGGGAGAATCTGAACCTGCTGTACCAAATACCTCTCCTGAAAACAGGGCGCAAAACCGTAGGGTTAACTTCAAGATTGATTAAGTAAGAAGAAGAAGTTGAAGTTAGAATTAAAAGGAGCTGCATGGCTCCTTTTTTTCTTCTCAGTATTCTACTTCAAAACTTTCTTTAGTTCTTTTCTGTAGTCGGAAGGACTTTTGCCTGTAATTTCTTTAAACTGCCTGTTAAAGTGTGAAATATTATTGAATCCACAGGCGTAGCAGATATCAGTAATGTTTAAATTACCTTCTGATAGTAATTTTGACGCATGCACTACTCTGTGCTCATTTACAAAATGCGTAAAAGTTTTATTAGAGATTTTTTTGAAATACCTGCAGAAAGCGGGTACTGTCATTGATGCCTCAGTGGAAATTTCCTCCAAAGCAATATTTCGTTTAAAATGTTTTTTCACATAATCATAAATAAGATTTACCCTGTTTTGATCCACTGCTTTAGCTTCTATTGAAACTACTTCATGATTTAAAACAAAGTATTCTTTTGAGTGAGCCAGTTTTTTTAAAATACTTATTAATGACATTAATCTTTCGAAAGCAGGGAGTTCTATAAGTTGCTCAATCTGGCTACCTACTTCCTCTTTTGTATTTCCGGTAAATACAAGGCCTAGTTTTGCATTCTCAATCAATTCTTTAATAGATTTTATTTCAGGCAGATCCATAAACTTATCTCCCATGAAATCTTCCCGCATCTGTATGATAGTCTCTGATTTATTTCCGGTTAATCTATCAGTAAAACCATAATGCGGTAGGTTGGCTCCTATTAACATTAAGTCACCTTCCTGATAATATGAAATATGGTTACCAACATGCCTTTTGCCATTTCCCCCACGCACAAATACTAACTCAATTTCAGGGTGAAAATGCCAAAAAGGATCTTTATTAGGATTAGATTCTTCGAATTTCTTAATCAGGACAGAACTCCCAAATGAAGGTTCTATTTGCTCAAAAGTTGGTTTATAAGTCTG
The DNA here is from genome assembly GCF_014636295.1 of Marivirga lumbricoides. GTDB lineage: Bacteria > Bacteroidota > Bacteroidia > Cytophagales > Cyclobacteriaceae > Marivirga > Marivirga lumbricoides. Next base: position 150,560 of record NZ_BMEC01000003.1, read on the forward strand.
CATAATTTTACCCTTTTAGTAGGTGGAATAATACAATATTGTCTGAATTTACCTGCTATTTATACGAAGATAACATAATTAGGGTAATTTAGTACACATATTGGAAAATTTTATCATAGCATAGCCCTGAAATGCCTACTACATTTGTAATATAATTTAATTATTAAGCTTATGAAAAAGACTAGAATTACAAATTTCGCAGCGGTTTTGATGTTAACTATCCTTCCGCTTATGAGCTTTGCCAATGGTTTTCCTTTTGTAAAACTTACAAAACAGGAAAATAAGAATCTGACACTAAGAATAGCAGCAATAAAGTCTGAGACAATTAGAATTACTTTAAAAGATGACTTAGGCTATATGTTGTTCAGTGAGCAGGTAACAGATAAGAATGAAGTTCTTAAAAGATTTGATTTAGCCAACCTGAATGCAGGAAACTATAAAATTGAAGTTGAAAATGAAATGAATGTTAAGGTTTTGCCAATTAAAGTAACAAGAACTGACATTGAAATTGTTGAAACTGATTTTGCAGTTCTATACAAGCCTTATATTAAAATGAATGAAGGTGGTGTTTTCGATTTCAACTTGTTAAATCTTGATACTGAAAAAACTACGGTTTTAATTCTTGATGACAAAGGTAGAGTAGTATTTAAGGACTATTTAGGTGCTCAGTCAGAATACAAAAAAAGGTATGATATTTCTCAATTAGAGAAAGGTAACTATAGTGTTATAGTTAACAAAGGCAATAGAAGCTTTGAAAAGCCAATCGCTCATTAAAGCTAGTTTCTATTAATCGTTTCCATAGTAGTTTAGCCTGCTCTCTTCGGATAGCAGGCTTTTTTATTTTATATTTTTGTAATAATCTAATAAATAAAACTTTTAATTAATAGAAGAATTAAGCTTCTACTCAGCGTAAAATAATATTTTTTCTGATAAAAGAACCGTCTATCAACTTTATTTCGTCTTAAAGCGGATTCTTTTTGTGTTCATCTGCGCTTTCCGTAAATTAACTTTTTGAAAAAAAATAAATAAGGTTAATGTCAGAAAAAGTAGAAGAGTTTAGTAACAGGTGGGGGATAGTTCTGGCTTCATTAGGAATGGCTATTGGAGCCGGGAACCTTTGGAGATTTCCCCGAATTGCCGGTGAATACGGTGGAGCATTTATTATTCTGTGGATGTTCTTCTTGCTGGTGTGGTCAATTCCCTTGTTAATGGCAGAACTTGCCATAGGTAAACATTTCAAAAAAGGTACTTTAGGAGCCTTAGGCAGTTTGTCTGGTAAGAAATTTAACTGGATGGGTGTATTTGTAACCATTTGTACAGTAGGGATAGCCTTTTATTATTCAGTAGTAACAGGCTGGTCGTTAAGGTACTTTATTTTCAATGCACATAATTTAACAGACTACCTATTCGGATCAGGAGCCATGAACACTCAAATAGGAGCGGATACTGCTTATATGGGGAGCTTCTGGGACGACTTATCTAATTCAAGCTGGGAAGCAGTTGCATGCTATATGGTTACCATTTTACTGGCCATATGGGTATTAAGTAAAGGAATTAAACAAGGCCTGGAGAAGGTAAACAGAATATTGATCCCTACGCTGTTTATTTTACTCATTATAGTGTCAGCTTTTGCCTTAAATATGGAAGGCGGTTACTTAGGACTTGAATATTTATTCACTATAGAAATGCATCATTTTTCCAATCCCACAATTTGGATTGAAGCTATATCTGATTCAGCCTGGAGCACTGGAGCAGGGTGGGGCCTCATGATTACAATCGGGTCCTTTTCCAATCAGAAAGAGGACGTTACTTTAAATACTTTCTTAGGGGCTTTTGGAAATAATACAGCGGCTCTTTTAGCTGCAATGGCTATTTTACCGGCAGTTTTTGCAATGGCGCCTACCCCTGAGGCAGCAACCGATTATCTGCATGAAGGAAGCCAGGCTTTAACTTTTACAGTTATTCCTCAATTATTTGCCCAAATGCCGGGTGGCCCTTTTCTCTCATTTATATTTTTTGGAGCCTTTTTAATGGCTGCCTTTAGTTCACTTCTGCCAATGATGCAATTATTGATCCGTAACCTAACTGATTATAAGTTAAGCAGGCCAAAAGCAGCATTTATTGCAGGGGTAGCTTGCTTTGTTGTTGGCTTTCCATCTGCCTTTTCTATAGATGTTTTTACTAATCAGGATTGGGTGTGGGGAGTAGGATTATTAGTAAGTGGTATTTTTATTGCCTTTTTGGTTTTAAAATATGGTGCTACGAAATTTAAGAGAGATTTTATTGATCAAAATTCTGATTTCACAGTGAATAACTTATATTTTAAAGCAATGATGGTCACTATTTTTGGTTTGGGAATATTTCTCGTTTATTGGTGGATGAGTCAGGGATACAGTAAAAACCCTTGGTTTGATGAGCAGGGCAACTGGAACGTATTTGATGTTTACAGCAACGCAAGTATTGTAACGCAATGGGGAGTAGCACTTCTTATTGGCTTAATTTTTAATGGATGGTTCTATAGAAAATTTGTAAAACAATGAGTACTGAAGCAATAATAGGAATGATGATATGCCTACTGATTACAGTAGGTGGCTTTTTAGTTTTTCTTGTGAAGGCTATTAAAAGTGGAGAGCCTGATAAGGATTAAACACCATCAGTTAAAACTGACTGATGGTATTTAATGCGAATTTTAGTACTTATTTTTTCTCCAGGTATTCTTTTACAACACTTTTGGGGAGCACATGATAACCATTAACAGGAACTAAATTCTGCTTCCTGTTGGTGGGAATCAGGTGCACATGCAATCCATTAAGTTCAGTTATTTCAAGCAGGTCGTCTATCTCGTAAAGATCATCTTTATGAACTTCTTCATATCCTTTCAATAAGTTCTGTTTAGCCCTCTTTTTTACTTCAATAACAGAATCCGATACAAGAAAAGTATTGGCATGATGTTCCATAAAATCACCTTTTTTATAAGCCCCTAAATTAATAAAGAAGAGCTTCTGTCTTTGATCAGGCCTTTCTTCTTTCAAGTGAACTTCATACCCATCTACTACATCTAAAACCATGTAAGAATCAATATGCATTTTTTGAGGAAGACCAAACCATTTGTCAAGCAGATCATGATAAGTTTCTTCAATTGTTTCACCTACTGTAAAAACAACATCATGTAGCTCAGTATTCGACTTGGGGGCGCTGCCACCTAGTACTACCGCGAAAAGATTTTTCATATTATGATAATTGATTAAGTTGCCCCGAAAGTATGGCTATTCCTTCTTTAAAAGAGTGTGGTTTATAATCCAGAACCTTATAAGCTTTATCTAGAATGAAACCTGTTCTCGGAGGCCTTTTAGCAGTTTGTTTAAATTTAGAACCATCCGTTTTGGTGATGAGTGCTTTATCAAGCTTGAAATAATCAGCCGTTTGAATGGCCATTTCATAAGGAGTCATGAAATCTTTTCCTGAAATGTTAAATATTCCCCGCGCTTTCTTTTCAACAATTAAAAAACAACCCTGGGCTAAATCTTCAGCTAAAGTTGGGGATCTCCATTGGTCATCTACTACATTAATATTTTTACCTTCTTCTAACGACTTCTTCACCCACAAAATGATATTAGAGCGGCTCATATCATGGGCAATTCCATAAACTAATACAGTTCTGGCAATGGCCCAGTCTATATGGCTTTCCAGTAATAATTTCTCTGCCGCCAGTTTGCTTTCGCCATAATAGCTCACAGGATTAGGTGTATCTTCTTCCTTATAGGGGCCACCTTCTCCATCAAAAATAAAATCCGTTGATAAGTGGAGTAAGAATGCATTTATCTTTTCTGAAGCATTGATTAAGTACTTTACGGCATCAACATTCAGTTTCCAGCAATTCTCCTTTTCGGTTTCACATTGGTCCACATTAGTCATGGCCGCAGTGTTAATAATTACATCCGGGCGCTCTTTTTCTATGGTTTGCATTACTTCTTTTTCGTTAGTAATGTCTAAACTTAGGTACTTATAAGATTCATCCGCGGGTAATCTGTTTTCCCCTCGGGCAGTGGCTATAAGTTCGTGTTTACCAATAGTAGTGATCAGTTGAACCAACTTCTGTCCTAGTAAACCATTGGATCCTGTAATTAATATTTTCATTTTTCTTCTTTAGAATATTGGTAGCCGTACTGTTCTGTAATTTTCTTTTTCGACATTTTATCGAGCTCCACTGTTAAGTAGATATCTTCAATGGGTTTATCTCCAGCGCCTTTTTTTACAGCCGCTATCGAATCAATAACATTTAGACCTTCTACAACGCGTCCAAATACTGTGTATTCACCATCCAGGTGTGGAGCTCCTCCTTTGTTTGCATAATCTGCTTTCTGGTCTTCGCTGAACTGGTAAAGCTCAATCTCACCAAATTCTTTAATTATAAGGGAGTCAGCTTTCTCCATAAAGCTTTGCAAACCTTCTAAATCCTGGTTTTTTTGCATCTCGATCACTTTGTTTCTCAGGTCTGAGTATTTATTCATGCTGAGTAGTTCTCTTACCTTTGCTTGCTTTTCCTGGTATTTACGCCCTTCTGCCAATTGATCCAACTCAGGCCCTTCAAAAGTCTGACCCTGAACAATATAAAATTGTGAACCGCTTGAACGCTTTTTTGGGTTTACCTGATCACCTTGTCTTGCAGCAGCCAAAGCTCCTTTAACATGCCAAAACTGATCATTTATTTCTTCCTCAATAGTGTAATTCACTTTCTCTTCTTCCTTTATATTGGGCTTAATGTTAACGTCTCCTCCCTGGATCATGAAGTCCTCTATCACTCTGTGGAAAATGGTGCTATCATATTGCCCTGACTCAATAAGCTTGATGAAATTCTGTTTGTGCTTGGGCGTTTCTTCATACAAAATGGCTTTCATGTCTCCGTATTTGGTGTGGAAAATTACAATGGAGTCTTTAGAAGCCTGACATCCGCTGAAAAGAAGAATGAAAACCAGTAAGTTTAAAAATAATTTGTTCATTTTTTTCTGTTTTGGTAGTTTTAAGATTAGTCTGATTAGGATTTGAGGGTGGTTATTCTATTTATTAAGTTGTTGTTTTATCTCTTTCAAAATTTTATCACCGCCTGCATTAAGTACTTGCTTTGCTAACAATATCCCCAGATTTTCAGCCTGGCTTACATCATCTGTGAGTTTAAAAGAAATTCTTGTTTTACCATCTAAACTGATTATACCCGCCTCCATTTCAATGCTATTACCTTGTAAAGTAGCCAGGCCGAAAACCGGAATACTGCAACCTCCGTCCATATATTTGAGATAGGCTCTTTCCGCGGTTAAGCAGTCGGCTGTGTTTTTGTGGTTGATCGCATATTTTACAATTTGCTTTTTTTCACCAGAAAGTTGCTCGTGTGCCTCAATAGCAATGGCACCCTGCCCAACTGCTGGTACAAACTCTGAAATAGATAAGCTGTGTACTATTTTATCATCGTACTCCATTCTATGAACACCTGCATAGGCAAGCAATATAGCATCACATAAACCTTCTTCCATTTTACGTATCCTGGTTTGCAGGTTCCCTCTAATATCCACCGTTTTAATATGCGGATAAAAGTGTTTTAAAGTAGCAATTCTTCGGGTAGAGGAAGTCCCTAAAGTGATAGGTTGCTTAAGGTCTATCTTTGTATTTGATGACACAATAACATCATTTACTTTTTCCCTTTCTGAAAATGCGATAAGCTCAAACCCCTCCGGAAGCTTTGATTGCATGTCTTTTGCACTATGCACAGCAATATCAATAGCTCCTGACGCTAATTGCTCTTCTATTTCTTCAGTAAATACACCTTTACTTCCAATTTTGGATATAGCTACATCTAAAATTTTATCTCCTTTGGTATCTATAGTAATTATTTCGGCTTCATGTCCGGCTTTTACAAGCTTTTCCTGTACAAAATAAGCCTGCCATAGCGCCAACTTACTTCCCCTTGTACCTATCTTTATCTTCATTTAATTTTATATTCTTTAATATTTAATGTAGAAATAGTCTCTACTCACGCAATTTAAATTTTATTCCCTACCTTTTTTTAGTCGGTTTTTCTCATCATAAGAAATATCCTCCAGCGCCACATCCACAATAAATCTACTTTTTAATAACTTCCTGCCCAGTAATATTGGGTTTTTCATGTGGCTTCTGTCTGACAAGGAAAATTCAGTATTAATGTTTTTATTAAATAAGCGAAGCTTGGTTTTTATAACATAGCGCTGTTGTACTTGCCCATTAGAACTCCTTATTTTTTTTAATTTAAAAGTATCTGTTTTAAAGACTCTTGCTTTCATTCCTTTTCCCAGGCGATTACCACTTATTGTATATACAAGAAGCTCCCTGCCATCATCTGCTTTATCTATATGTATTTTGGAGCAGTGAATAGCAGAGGTATATGCCCCTGTATCAATTTTGGCTTGTACATCCGCAAGTCCCAGCTCCGGTAAGTCTACCTTATCAGTACGTCCGATTACTCTTTTTAATTTCGTCAATTTCCTGATTTCTGATTTGAAGGGCTAAAGTACGGAATTGTCAGCATTCATAAAACGATAAGTAAACGCAATAAGATGAAAGTTGCTAAACAGAAGGTGTGTTAATACTGCAGAAAAATTGAATAGCTGTTGTTCTTAAAAAAGTAAAAGAAGGAATTTGGTGTTTTAATAAGAAAAATCATTCAATTTAAGGTGGCTTTTTATAGATTTGCAGAACGATTGCAACCATGAGCGAAATTAATATTGACATACCTGAAGGCAAAAGCATTTATTTCGCTTCCGATTTTCATTTAGGTGCCCCTAACAAGCAAGAAAGCCTGACCCGCGAGTTAAAAATAATTAATTGGCTGGAGAGTATTAAGCTTAATGCTGCAGCTATTTTTTTAGTAGGCGATATCTTTGATTTTTGGCATGAATACAAACAAGTAATTCCCAAAGGATTTATCAGGTTTCAGGGTAAGTTGGCAGAATTGGTAGATGCAGGCATTCCCCTATTTTTATTCACGGGCAACCATGATATGTGGATGTTTGGATACTTTACGGAGGAATTAGGTATTCCTGTATATCGAGAGCCCCAGGTATTAAATGCGAATGGAAAACGTATATTTATCGGGCATGGTGATGGGCTTGGGCCTGGTGATTATCAATATAAATTTTTGAAGAAAGTTTTTGAAAACAAAGTTTGTCAATGGTTATTCCGGCAAATTCATCCTGATCTGGGTATTTGGATTGCTAATAAATGGTCGGCAAGCAGTCGAATTAGTAGTAGTACTGATGATAGCTCCAAATTTCTGGGAGAAGGCGAATGGCTATGGTCTTTTGCTAAGGAAAAGGAAAAGGAAGAACATTATGACTGCTATATATTCGGACATAGGCACTTACCAATTGATGAGCCGGTAGGAGAACATTCCAGATACATAAATTTAGGAGAGTGGGTGCATTATTATACTTTTGTAGAATTTACTGGCAAAGAATTTGTGTTGAAAACTTTCCAATAGCATAATTAACGTTTTTCCTTATGAGTAAACTTATACTTTTTATTTTATTATTTTTCTTGTTTCTCGGAAATGTTGTCCATGCACAAAAGCCAAAATCAGAGAAAGGATCTAAAACAACGCAAGTGCAGGGTGATGGAGAGCTTAAATATCCAAAAAAGTTGCTAGTCAATCCTGACTTCGATTTTAAATTAAAAAGTACTCAAAAAGGAAAGTTTATTTTGAGCTTTTATAAAAATCAGGATAAAGCTTTGAAGGTGAAAATATATGATATAACAGGTAATTTAGTGCTGCAGGAAACTGTTACTGACAATGGTTCCTTTAGTAAGGAATATGATTTATCTTATTATAAGCCTAAATTTTTTATCGTAGAGGTTGGGAGCTCAGAATATAACAAAACTAAATCCATCATAACAGAATAAAAAAAACAGCCCTGACTTTTATCTGTTTACTCAACACTAAAAAGCCAGGGCTGCCTAAGAAAATAAAATAATCTAGTTTAGTTAATTTCAACTAGTTCAATTTCAAAAGTCAGATCTTTTCCTGCTAAAGGATGGTTTGCATCCAGAACAATATGATCATCATTTACTTCAGCAATAACTACAGGTAAAGCCTGTCCATCAGGTTGTTGCATTGATAACTGCATTCCCAGTTCAGGTTTGATGTCTTCCGGTAACTTATCCATAGGAACAGGTACCATCATGTCATCTCTTTTTTCACCATAAGCTTCACTGCTCGGGATATCAGCTACCTTTTTGTCGCCAATCTTCATACCATCAACAGCTTTATCGAAACCTACTATCATTTGTCCAGCACCTACTTCGAACTCAATAGGTTCTCTTTGAAGAGAGCTGTCAAAAACAGTTCCGTCTGTTAATTTTCCAGTGTAATGAACTTTTACTTTGTCGCCTTTCTTTACTGTTGACATAATTTTTGCTTTTTATTTTGCATTATAAACCACAAAGGTAGGGTATACATTCCCCAATGAAAAGTTATTGGTAGTTTAATGCGCATTATGTTCATAATTGTAACATTATTGTTCATTTTTGAACATAAAAATGCAGATATTTCCTTAATTTGTCTATAAAAGGCTGATTAGTGAATTGGCATCATATTTAGTAGAATAATAGAGAATATAGAAATTATGGAAAAGGAAATTCAGAAGATTTTAATAATAGATGATGATGAGGATGTTTTGTTTGCTGCAAAAATGTTGCTGAAAAAACATGTGAAAGAAGTTTTAATTGAGAAAGATCCCCGGAAAATTCCTTTTTTACTCAATCAATCATCGTACGATGTAATCCTCTTAGACATGAATTTCAGCCAGGATACCACCAGTGGTAAGGAAGGGATGTATTGGCTGGAGCAAATAAAAGAAAGAGATCCTCATGCCGTGGTGATATTAATTACCGCTTATGGCGATGTTGAGACTGCCGTAAATGCTTTAAAGAAAGGAGCCACTGATTTTGTTTTAAAACCATGGCAAAATGAAAAACTAATAGCTACAATCCATGCTGCAGCCAAGTTGAAGAACTCCTACAATCAGGTAAATAAACTTCAGCAGGAAAAGCAGCAGCTGGAGGAATCTATTGATGCACCTTTTAAGTCAATCATTGGCGAAAGTAAAGCTTTGCGTAATGTGTTCACTATTATAGACAAGGTGGCATCCACTGATGCAAACGTGTTGATTTTAGGTGAAAATGGAACGGGGAAAGAGCTAATTGCAAGAGCGCTTCATAAAAAGTCCAGAAGGAAGGATAATTCATTTGTAAGTGTAGATATGGGAGCGCTTACTGATTCATTGTTTGAAAGTGAGCTTTTCGGGCATAAGAAAGGAGCATTTACAGATGCTAAAATAGACCGGGCAGGCCGATTTGAAATAGCTGATAAAGGCACTATTTTTCTTGATGAAATCGGCAACCTGAGTGCTGCCTTACAAGCCAAGTTGCTGAATGTGCTTCAAAGCAGAACTGTTACAAGGCTGGGTAGTAATGAGGCAATCCCTTTTGACACCAGGTTAATCTGCGCCACCAATGAAGATATTCATTCCATGGTTGCAAAAGGTAATTTCAGACAGGATCTTCTTTACAGGATCAATACGGTGGAAATTCATTTGCCTGCTTTACGCGATCGCATTGAAGATATTCCATTGCTGGCAGATCACTTTTTGACGCTTTATGCATCAAAATATAAAAAAGAAGGCCTGAAAATTGATCCTTCTGCCATAAGATTGCTTCAGAAATATGGGTGGCCGGGAAATATTCGTGAGCTACAGCATGCAATAGAAAGAGCCACCATTATGAGTGATAATGTAAATTTGCAATCCGATGATTTCTTCTTTTTAAATAATAAAGGCCCCATTACAGAGCAGAGTGATAGCATGGAAGATAGTTTTAATCTGGATGAAGTGGAAAAGCAAACTATTCAAAAAGCCATACAAATTCATGGAGGTAATATTTCTAAAGCCGCAGAAGAGCTAGGCTTAACCAGAGCCTCTTTATATAGAAGGATAAGTAAGTATGATATATCGTAACCCGCTTGCCAAAAGAATAATTATCAGGTTACTGATTCTGCTGGCTACCTTTTTTCTTTGGTCTGTATTTATGGCAAAAGGTGGTTATTTCATTGTAAATGTTATAATGCTGGCGCTGGTGGCTGTTCAGGCACATGCATTTGTAAAAGAGCAAACAGCTAATCAGAAATCTACTAGCGATTTTCTTGAAAGTTTAAAGAATAATAATTTAGATGGAACGGATGGTTTTAACAGTGAAAATGACCCTCTTTTAAGGGCTGAGTTTATAAAGATTAAGAGTGCAATTCGTGCCTCGCAAAAAGAAAAAGAAGCGGAATATCAATACTTCAGAAATATTGTGCAGCACGTAGGTATTGGCATTATTACTTTTAATCAAAATGGGGAAATTCAGCTTTACAATTTTGCCGCTAAAAAGCTTTTGAATACTTCTTACCAGATTAAGAAAATCAGCGATTTAGAAAGTGTGAGTCCTGAATTGGTAGAAACTTTTGAGACCCTGAAAACAGGAGGGAGGAAGCTGGTTCAGGTTAATATCGGAGAGGAAATGAGACAACTTTCTGTATATGCTATAGAGCTTCAGCTACACGATAAGCAGTTCAAACTGGTTTCTATACAGAATATACAAAGTGAGTTGGATGAAAAGGAAATGGAAGCATGGAGAAACCTAATTAGGGTGCTTACGCATGAAATTATGAATTCAGTAACTCCTATATCCTCACTTTCAGCCACAACAAAAGGGATGTTGGCCGCTCAAATGGAAGAAGAAAAACCCTGGTATTCAATTGAACATGAAGATATGTTGGATTTACAGTCTTCCCTTCAAACTATAGAGAACAGGAGCGAAGGCTTGATCAGATTTCTTAATGAATTCAGAAGCTTAACACATACACCTACACCTAAATTTAAGGATGAACAGATTAATATTATTCTGGGAAGCATCTGTCTATTGATGGCTAAAGACCTGCAAAAAAATAATGTTAATCTGATAAAAAGCTTTGATGAGAATCTGCCCGACATAAAAATAGATCGTGAATTGGTAGAGCAGGTAATAATTAATCTGGTAAAAAATGCTTCTGAGTCCTTCGGAGATGTAGAAGGGGAAAAAAAGATATGGATCAGTTCCAACCTTGATAGTAAAAACAGAGTCACTGTAACAGTGCGTGATAATGGTAGTGGAATTGAACCAGAAGCACTTACGAAAATTTTCATTCCATTTTTTACTACCAAGAAAAGTGGGTCAGGTATTGGACTAAGCCTTTCTAAGGAAATAATGAGAAAGCATCAGGGAAATATTTCTGTTCAGTCTGCGTTAGGAACGGGAACAGAGTTTACCTTAAAATTTTAGTGATTACACATTAAAAAATTATATTTGTGGAAAATATTGTAAAAATGCCAAAAGAAGAAATTCAAAAAGCCATTACCAATATATTGGTAGAGAAACTGGGAATCCCCCAGTCCGAAGTAACCCCGGATGCTAGTTTCATCAAAGATCTGGGTATTGATTCATTGGATTACGCTGAGCTGGTGATGGAATTTGAACAGAACTTCAATATCAGAATTCCTGATATGGATGCTGAGAAACTTTCAACCGTAAATCAGGCTGTAAAGTACATTGATGCTAAACTAAGTGAGGGGTAAATAAATATTGGTATTAGCAATTTTTACCAATACTTTATTGATTGTGTTGAGGGAGCAAAAGCAAATTTTGTCTGCTATTCTTAGTTGCTTAATTAAAATATTTAGGGAAAAGGGGGATACTGTAATGGCGGTCTTTTTGTGTTAAAGCTTAAGTTAGGTATTTAAACATCATGCTTTTATCAGTATTCTAATGCTAATCAGAGAAATTTAGGGACAATTAAGTTGGGTAGAGAAAGATCTGGTTTGTAAGAAGAGATCTTCCCACCTTTCATTAATGAAACAAGCAGATGGTGCCAATATTTTAAAGGTGTTTTAAGTGAAAAGCACTAAAACTCTCAAAGTTAATTTTAACCTTAACATACAAGTAATAGATTGTTATTTTGATCTTAGTAAGTTTGCTTTCAACAGATTGAATATAGCACTATAGCTAACTAATTACATAATTTTATTAAATATATACCTATAATAGTAGAATCATAACCGCTCTATATTTTTTGCATTCATGCCACTTGAATTATTAATCTCAGAATTTCATCAGCCAGTATGAAAGTACTTTCCAGTCTAGTCATTGTGTCCTTCCTGTCATTGATGCAGGTTTTCTCTCAAAAAGTTTCAGTAAGCGGATACATTAAAGAGGCTTCTTCCGGGGAATCCCTCATAGGAGCTACCGTAATAGATGCAGCTAACCCCTCGGTGGGGCAGGTATCTAATGTATATGGTTACTATTCATTGCAATTAGAGCCTGGAGCATATACTCTACGAGTTTCCTTTGTTGGGTATAAGCCTAAAGAAGTTAAAGTAGACCTGAATAGTGATGCTACAATTAATTTTGAGTTAGAAGAGGAAACCTCCAGTTTGGAAGAAGTTGTTGTAAGTGCCCGGAGAAAAGATGAGAATGTAAGCTCTGTTAAAATGAGCACAGAAAGGCTTCAGATTGAGAGGATAAAATCAATTCCTGCACTTTTTGGAGAAGTAGATGTTATTAAAAGCATTCAACTACTTCCCGGAATCACCTCAGCAGGTGAAGGAACAACCGGGATGTTTGTAAGAGGTGGTTCCTCTGATCAGAACCTGATTTTATTAGATGAGGCAACTGTTTATAATGCCAGCCATTTATTAGGTTTCTTCTCAGTCTTTAATCCTGATGCCATTAAAAATGTGGAAATCTACAAGGGAGGGATTCCGGCCAGGTATGGGGGGAGAATTTCTTCTATTCTGGACATACAAATGAGAGAGGGGAATAATAAAAAATTGGAGTTGTCAGGTGGCTTAGGGAGTATAAGCAGTAGGTTTACTGCTGAAGGACCTATTATTAAGGATAAATCTTCATTGCTTGTTTCCGGCCGAAGAACTTATGCTGATATCTTTTTAGGCCTGGCGCAGGATGAGGATATTAGAAATAACACTTTATATTTTTATGATTTGAATGCTAAATTCAATTATCAGTTTAATGAAAAAGATAAAATCTTTGTTTCAGGTTATTTCGGACGGGATAGATTAGGGTTTCAGGATTTATTTGGATTCGATTGGGGAAACTCTACTTTCTCATTGAGGTGGAACCACTTGTTTAGCGATAAGTTATTTTTAAACACCACGGCTCTTTACAGTAACTTCGATTATGGATTTGATGTAAATACAGCCGGACTGGCTTATCAATGGAAGTCAGGATTGCAAGAGTATAACCTTAAATTCGATTTTAACTATTATCTGAACAATAACAATACCATCAGTTTTGGAGCTAATACAATATACCATGTATTTTCGCCTGCTAATATTGAATCAAAAGATTCTAATATCAGAAACCTGGGCTTGGCAAATGATTATGCCCTTGAAACTGCATTTTATATATCAAACCTGCATGAAGTTAGCCAGAAACTTAGCCTGGAATATGGGTTGCGCTATTCTTCTTTTGCTAAAGTAGGACGTGATTCAGTATCTATTTACGAGGAGGGTATGCCAAGAGCAGAGGAAAACATAGTAGGTGTTGATGTGTATGATTCATGGGAGATGGTTAAATATTATGGAGGGCTTGAGCCACGTCTTGGTATTAGGTATATGATTGATTCTAAAAACTCAGTAAAAGCCTCTTATAACAGAATGTTGCAGTATCTTCAGGTAGCTAGTAATGCTACTGCCGGCTTTCCAACAGATCGATGGATTCCGGCTGATTCCTATATAAAGCCTTTAATTGGAGATCAAGTAGCTTTGGGTTATTTCAAAAATTTCTCTGAAAACATCTGGGAGGTGTCGGTAGAAGGTTATTATAAATGGATGCAGAACGTAGTGGATTTCCTTCCCGGAGAGGATATCCTGCTAAACGATAAAATTGAAACAGCAGTGGCTGAAGGGAAAGCTTGGGCCTACGGAAGTGAATTTTTAATAAGGCGCAACCTCGGTAAAACTACTGGTTGGGTAAGTTATACATTGGCGCGCACTCAGCGGCAGATTGATGGTGTAGCCTCCGGTAATCCTTATCTGGCCAGATATGATAAAACACATGATATTTCAGTAGTACTTTCGCATCAAATTAACGACAAACTTTCTCTTTCCGGCAACTGGGTGTATGCTACAGGAGCAGCAGTTACATTCCCTGAAGGAAGATATGTTATCGATGGACAGTCAATCCCTTATTACGATGACTCCAAACGTAATACCAGCAGAATGCCTAGCTATCATAGAATGGATGTTGCCCTTAACTGGAAACTTAATAGCAAAAGAAGAGGCTATGAGCATGAACTTAATTTCTCACTCTACAATGCTTATAACAGAAAGAATGTTTTTTCTATTGAGTTCAAGAATGTGAATAATAAAAATCCTAATTATGATAGCGATACAGATGGACCTGTAACCAGTACTACTCCTGAATCTGTTAAAACTGCATTATTCGGAATCATTCCTTCTATTACATATAACTTTAAATTTACCGGTAAATGACTCAGTTAAGAAATATACTTGTTTTTGCCTGTTTTATAGGATGTTCACTTGCCTGCCAGGAACTTATTGAGTTAGATTTAGCACAAAGTGAGTCGCGGGTTGTAGTAGAGGGGATTTTCACGGATGCAGACGGCCCTCATAGAATAAAGATATCTAAAACTATTAATTATTATGACACCGGTAAAACGCCTCCTGTAACAGATGCTGCAGTACAACTGTTGGATTCTGCCGAAAACTTGCTTTCTACATTTACTTATAATGCTGAGGATAGTACCTACCTAAGTCCTGAAGGCTTGAAAGGAGAAGTAAGTAAAACATATATTGTTCAAATAGAAGTAGATGGAGATATTTACCGGGCAAAAGGTACTATTTTAAGAAATGCCACTTTAGATTCACTCTACTACCTTTCCGAGAAACAACTTGAAATGTTGGGCCAACCCGTTTTTGGAGAGGGGTATTTTTTATTTGCTAATGGTAACCTTAACCGACCAGGTGTACAATATTTTAAGTTACAATTGAAAGTAAATGACACTTTAAAGAATTCACGATCAGATCTGGCTAACTCTATTTTATCTTCTGAATTTTTTGGTAGTGAGTTTAGAGGGTTACCTATTCCAGGTTCTTATAAAAAAGATGATACTGTTTCTTTAAGACTATTTTCATTGGATGAGGCTGTATATGACTATTATACAGAATTTATCAACTTATTATTTAATGATGGAGGGGTTTTTAGCCCGCCACCTGTTAATGCCACCAGCAATATTTCAAACATCACTACACCTGAAAACTTCCCTTTAGGATATATTCAGTTTAGTTCAGTGCTGGAGCAGGAGGTTATTATTAAAGATGATGAAAAGTAATAGATGATCTGCCGAATTTTCAAAACGTAGCGGCTGTTTATTCATAACCAGTTTATATTCAGGTTATTTAAGTGTTACTAATTTTATCTACGTGTTATCATAATCGTCTATCTTTCCCATATATTTATTAATACCATAATTATTGCATAAAGCCTGAATAACAATTATAGACGATCTTTAGGAAACCAAAAGATTCCATGAAGACACATTATAAGACATTAGTTATTTCAGATGTTCACTTGGGCACAAGTAGTTCAAAAGCCAAAGAATTAGTAAAATTTCTTAAGCAAAGCACCTGTGAAAAGCTTATTCTTAACGGAGATATTATTGATGGCTGGCAGTTGAAAAAGTATGGTACCTGGAAAAGGAAACATACTCGTTTCTTCAACAGGATTCTTAAAATGATTGAATTAAATAACACTGAAGTTATTTATTTAAGGGGTAACCATGATGATTTTCTTGATCAGGTATTGCCATTTAAGGTAGGAAACCTATCCATTGTGAGGGATTATGTTTTGGAGAGTAATAACAGAAAACTATACGTTGTCCATGGCGATATTTTCGATTCAATTACTACCAACCTTAAGTGGGTAGCCAAATTAGGAGATATTGGTTACACTTTCCTATTATGGCTAAATGCCCGATATAATTTTTATAGAAGAAAGAAAGGCCTTCCATACTACTCTTTAAGTCAGGTGGTAAAGTCAAAAGTAAAATCAGCGGTTTCTTATATTGATGATTTCGAGACACAACTGGCAGAGATTGCTAAAATTAAAGGCTGTGAAGGAATAATCTGCGGTCATATTCATCAGCCTGCTTTAAAAGAAATTAATGGTATTACATACATGAATTCAGGAGACTGGGTTGAGTCCTTGAGTGCACTGGCAGAGGACGAAAATGGCGAATGGAGCCTTGTTTACTATGCAGATAGCAAAGAAGAGAATACAGTATCCATGAAGGCACACCCATCTGAAGATGAAGACGAACATGATTTCAGCATGGAGGATGCATTGGATCGCTTAAGAAAGCGCACCGCATAATGTAATATTTGCTGAAAGGCTTTATCTTCGGGTATGGCTCTTATCAGTAAAAAGAAGAATATTTATCCGATAGGTGATCCGCTCCGTAATTACCTGGTTAATCACGGACGTGCTATTGAAATTCCTATTACCTATAGCGATCTCACGAGGTATAATAATGCTATTCCATTATATGATGGTGATGGAAAAGACACTCTTTGGGAAACCTTGTTTTTTCCGCAGGATGACATGAATCATATATATTTTGGCTTAAAAAATATATACGCCATCCTTAAAGCAGATGGAGACCTTTCAGTAATGGAACATTTGTATGTTGACAGGGTAGATGCCTGTACTTACGGAAACACTTACCCTTTCAGAGTTCGTATAGTTAATCGTATTAACGATAACTTTGATTACTTCTATATTAAAAAAGCTGATGCTTCCAGAATTTACGGGCTGGAGCTGGAACACCTGCTTTCCCCCAACAGAATGAGCTACATTGTGAATGGTAGCACATTAATTGAAGAACATATTCCCGGCATTCCAGGTGATCAATTTATTAAAAGCTATATGAATGATGAAAAGCTTAATAAAATTCGAATCGCTAAAGAGTTTGTGAAATTTACGGAGCGTTGTTTTGTCCGATTGTTGGGGGATATGCATTCTAACAATTTTGTGATTGATGTAACGCCCGACTTTGAGGAAGTTCATTACAGGATAAAATCTATTGATTTCGACCAGCAATCTTATGAGGGAAGAAAAGTGGTTTATATGCCGCAATACTTTAAACAAAACAATCCTATTATAAACATTGGGCTTGAGCTGATGACCCCTGCCACAGTAAAGCAGTACCAGAAAGAGGAAAGATCATTAATTGTAAATAGGATGAAAGCTTCAACTCATAATTTGAAGGCTTTAATGAGAAGTATGAGAAAGGATAAGATTTCAATCCCTGAAAATGTGAGTAATTTAAAGAAAGAACTGGCAGACCACTACAAACACTCTTCTTTTCTGGAAAGTAAAAGCATGGGCGATGTGGTGGCTACAAGCCTTCAATATCTTCATGATAATCACTAATTGAGCAGAAATTTAGCGGATTAATACGATTTGCTGATTCATAAGCTGTACCAACATTTCGAAGAAGCCCCTAAGCTGTGGATACTCCGGGCTCATATAAATTACCTGGTTCACATCAAGGGAATATTCAATTATTATTTTATTTCCTTTCTGACTTGCATTGTACATAAAGCGTGCTTTGTTTTCATCTAATGCAAAGCTTTTCGATTGGGGTAATTTTTGAACCACCCAGCCTTCTGGTATTTCGTAATTGTAGCTTCCTTTTCGCACAATAGGGGTATAAACTGTGATAGGGTTCTGTCTTTCATTTTCAGGAAAAGGATTCTCTTCATATTCATTAAATACTATAGGTTTAATACTCATATAGTTTTTAGCAACAGAATCGGCAGCTCTTGTAAATGACAGAAATTCTTTAATTACTTTATTTCCTTCAAATGTGTCGTTAACTTCATGCTTCTTAATATCCCATTTAATATTCTCAAAAATTGTTTCAATTAAATAGTCGTTATACGTTCTGTTACTGTTAAGAAATCTGTAATCGAAATTATAAACACTATAGCCGTCTCTTTTTACTTCTAATTCTCCGGATACCGAAGCAGAATCGCTAATTATAAAGTTGCCAATAGCTTGTTCTTTATCTTCGAATTTAAATTCCAAAGGAACAAAGCCTGGAGCAGTTCTGGACACCACTAAACCTCCGCTATTAATACTGTTGGGGGATAACATGTTAAACAATAAATTCTTATCGGAGGCATCAAGAAAATAATTTTCACCATTTAGCCGCACCATGCTTACAAAATGATTAAATATTTCAAAATTAGGATACTCCGGATAAGTAGGGCGATTGTCAATAGTACAAAGTGCAATAAGATAAGCATCAAAACCGGCTTGATTTAACATTTTAGTTAAAAGCATGTTAATTTGTTGAGGGCTACCTGCCTTCGCATTGTAAATATCTTCTAGGTTTGTACTTTCATTGGTATAATCCAGTTCGAAATTATTTCTTACATAATAGTAGAAACTTTGAATGTTTTTGAGAGCTGAAAATTCGCGGAAGTAAATTTGATTCACTTTCTCTGATAGAAATCCTCCTCTTGAATAAACCTGTCTGAAATAAGGATCACCTGCCCAGTTAAAAGCAAGTTCTTCGTAGCCTTCCGGTAATAAATACTGAGTTTCTTTTCCTGGCAATGTATATTCTGCAAGGAAAAATTTAATTTTCGACACGAAGTAATCGTCCCCGGGAATATCCATTTCTTCCACATAAGCAGGCAAAGAATCCATTACATAAGTTTCCTTTATTATAGCTGTCTCACTTTCCAGTATTGTTTGTTTCTCAGGAGATCTCTGCAAATCATCGAGGCCTTTTACTCCTTCTAAATTTTTATAGAATAATACAAAGGAAGGAATTGCTGTGGTATAAGTTGATTTTAGTACAGGAACTTCATTTTGGAAATACCAGTTATTTAAATTCTGCCAGTCTGCTATTTTCAGTGTATAGGTATATTCAATAATGCTGCCCTTTTTTACTTCAGGAATTGAAAAATAAGATGTTACCACACCTTCAGTAACATTTTCACGCTTTATGTTAGCAGCCTGTAATCTTTTGGAAGTTATTTCACCATTTGGAGTGATGTTATAAGCAATAGCATCTATGTTGATAAGCGAATCTTCCGTACTGTAAGGAATACGTACATTTCCCCAGGATTTACCTTCTTCAGTTAAAATTTTAACTCTTGTATTATGTCGAAAAACCAGTTCCAGACTATCAGTATAATAACTATAACCACTATCCAACAAAATCACCGCTTCAGCATCCTTTATAAAGTCGCCTTTTATCTGAAAATCATGTTGGTTGAGTGAGCTGAATTCAGTGGTTTTTTGTGAATAAACCATTGTAGATAAAAGAAATAAAGGGAGAAAGAGGGTGAAGGGATTCTTTAGATTAAGGTTTATCATTTTAAATAATGGTTTATAGAAGCGTACTCTTTATTTTCTTGAAGGCTCCACTGCAATTATTGTTCCAATTTTAAACAAAATTTTTATATTGTATATGTTTTTTTAATTAGAAGCTAAGCAGGTTGGAACATTTTCAGAACGATTAAAATAGTAGTTAGGTTTAAATAGAACCTTCTGCTAGCTCTTTATTTCAGATGCCTTTTTTAGTCTTACATTTAATTGATACTTTCTTAAAGTATTTTCTGCAGGTCGCTCAGGCAATTGATCTCATGGGTTACTGAGGCACTATGGCTAAGTTTGCCGGGATTAAAATAAATATGATCCATGCCGAAATTCCGTGCGCCCATAATATCTGTCTGGAGGTTGTCACCTATCATTACACTTTCTTCTTTTCGGGCTTCTGCTTTATCAATAGCAAATTTAAAAATAGAAGCCATAGGCTTTTTATACCCTGCTCCATCTGAGGTTACTACTGTTTTAAAATAAGGAGCCAATTTTGATTTTTCAAGCTTTATGTATTGTACATCATCAAAGCCATTGGTTAAAATATGTAAGTGGTATTTCTCTTTTAAGTAATCCAACACTTCAAAAGTAAAAGGGAAAACATGTGATTTTGTAGGGCACTGCATTAGGTATTCATCCGATAAACGGTTGCACAAGTCAGGATTTTCAATTTGGTAGCTGGCTAAAATTTTGAGAAACCGCTGTTCCCTGATAGCTTTCCTGGAAATTTTATTTTTATTAAAATCGCTCCACAACCCAACATTTATTTTTTCGAAAGTCCTGGAAAATGCTTCTGCACTAGGTATTCCCATCTCAATTAGTTGATGTTTAACTACCAGTTCGTTTAGTACTTCAGCAGAATTTTTTTCATAATCCCACAGGGTGTGATCCAGATCAAAGAATATGTGCTTATATTTTTTTAGTTTATCCATTTTCTATTGTGCAGTTTGTTTAAGGCTAACTCCCTGTTAGAATACATCACCTTAAAAGTTTCTAAATCCTTTTGTAATAATTGATCTTTTTCTACAAACCTGAAGGCTTGTGAAAGAAGGTCTTTCACCTCTTCTTTTACATTATAAAATACCCACTGGTCAACTTTTCTTGAATTTAGCACCCCATTATTTTTTAAGTAAAGTAGATGGCGCGAGGTTTTTGCCTGAGTAAAATTAAGTATTAGCTCTAGATCTGAAATACACATTTGTTGATTTTCATGCACCTGAAATAATATTCTTAACCGAGAATCATCCGCCAGGCATTTAAAAACCTGAACGCTGAAATTAAGTGTAAAATTTTTAAGTCTCATAAACATCAACCTTTTGATCATTTGTAAAGATAGCAGGCCTTGGCGCAATAGCTTTAAAATAATAAAAAGTATTTCTAAATATTACCTGAACAGTATTTGGTATTTTAATCATAAATGAACTATTGGAGGAAGATTTCGTTTAGAATCTAGCGTTTTATGTATTATATTTGTTTTATCATGATTCAAATGAAACATCTTATAGCCACGTTTTTTTTATTGAGCCTTCCTTTTCTGGGCTGGTCTCAGAATTCTGATGAATCGGCAAAGGAAGTAATTCAATTTACTGGTGTTGTTTTGGATCAGGATAGTATTGGAGTGCCGGGAGTGCATATTTATACTCCTATTTATGGAAGAGGAACTTCTACCAATTCTTATGGGTTTTTCTCTATGCCTGCTCTGGAAGGAGATAGTTTAATAATAAGTGCAGTAGGGTTTAAGAAAAGCAGGTATATCATTCCCGCTATTGATGGACAAACTTTGAAGGTGATCTTCCGATTAGAACCTGATACAACGGTCTTAAATGAAGTACAGGTTTATAATTTACCTCCTACGGCAGATGCCTTTAAAAAGGCAATTTTAGCAATGCAATTACCCAGTCAGTATGATAATATTAACAGGAACCTTGATCCTGCTGTACTAAAAGAGATGTACATGACTTTACCAGCTGATGGCTCCATGAACCACAGGTGGTTTGTTCAGCAACAAGCTTTCTATGAGCAAAGAAGAAACTCAGTGCCGGTTAATCCGCTTTTAAATCCTATGGCATGGGTAGAGCTGTTCAAATCCATTAAACGTGGTGACTTTAAAAACAGCAATTAATTACCTCTTTTCCTTGTTCTTCCCCAGATCAATAGATTATTCAGGAAATATTTATATATTTAAATTTTTAATTTTACATTAATTATCCGCAATTTTATTTGTTTTATTAAATAAGGGTAATTGTAAAATTCTGTTCTACAGTAGATTAAGTATATGATTTTTGGACTCCCAAGGCTGCCTTATTATAGGAATAAATTTGTTTTAGTTCTGGTTTTAATTCAAATTAGCTCAATAGCTAACAGTTCTGCCGAAAGCTGGGATCAAATTTTAAGAGATGGTTCCGGTAGAGTAACAATTTTCTACTTTCCTATTGAGCCCTTCGTCTACAGAAACCATTTAGGGGAAATTGAAGGAGTTGAAAAAGAAATAATGGATTCTTTTTTTCGATTTGTTGAAAAGAAGTATAAAGTTAAAATCCATCAGGATTGGGTTGAGGTAAATGCCTTTGAAGATTTAGTTGATAATGTAGCTAATTGCAAATCTGGTGCCTTCGGAATTTCAATTATTTCAAGAACGGAAGAAAGGGCTAAATCTGTAGCTTTTTCAAATGCTTATATGCCCGATGTAAGCGTTCTAATTACCCATATTTCGGTGCCTCTCTTGCAAGATACTTCAATGTTGATCAATCATTTACGTGGCCTAAAGGCTGCAACAATTTCAAACACTACCTATCAATATGATTTGCAGAAACTTTCAAATGATTATGCACTAGATTTCAGCTATATAGAATCTGAAAATGATGAAAATGTTATTGATTTAGTAAGTAGAAACCGTGATATCATCGGTTATGTTGGGCTACCTTTTTATGTAATTGAGTTAAATAGCGGTAAACAGGTAAAAAGGCAACCTAATTTTCAAATAAAACGAGATGGTTATCGCTTTATCTATCAGCACAACAAAGGGTGGGATAGACCAGTAAAAGATTATTTTGCCAGTTATCTTTATAAAGCAGAGGCAGACAAAATTATTCGAAAATATTTAGGTAATGAGTACTCTGAATTGATTTGGGGTATCGCTGGTGGAAACAAGCTGGGAAACCAGAGTGATGAAATTAACTTTCTTACAAGAGAAAAAGAATTACAAAGTAGAAGCCTTCTGGCCTCTCAGAACGAGCAGGAGCTTCAAAGGGTCATTATTGTTTCGATCAGTATTGGTCTTACCTTTATTTTCTTTATCGCTTTGTTATTAATTAAAAACAATAGAATTAAAGCCCGGGAAAATGTTTTGCTAACGGAGAAAAGTCAAGAAATGCAGAAGTTATTTGACCAGGTAAAGGCGCAAAAGGATGAAATCACTTCACAAAGACAGTTACTACAGAAGAAGAATAATGAGCTACTTGCTATTAATAAACAGAAAGATGAGCTAATAGGAATAGTTGCGCATGACCTAAAAAGTCCCATTAATCAAATGAGTGGATTAATTAATTTGATTGGCTTTAAGAATGATAGTTGGGAGGAAGAGGAAGTCAAAATTTATGAAAAATTAGAAGCTGCCAATCGACATTTAAAGGAGCTTGTGGAGCGGATTTTGGATTTGGAAGCAATAGGAAAAAAAGCAATGAACTATAATATTACAGTTGCCGATATGGTGGCAGTAATGTTTGAGACTTACAATGATTTCAAAGAGAAGGCAGACTATAAAGGAATTTTGATAAGTACTTCTCAACTATCCGGAGAATTACCTGTTTTGGCAGATCCTTTTTTCTTACGACAAGTGTTTGAAAACTTGCTCAGCAACGCTATTAAGTTTTCCCAACCTGGAACCACTATTTATTTGGCTTCAGATTTTTTTGATGAATATTGTCATATTAGTATTCGGGATGAAGGGCCTGGTATATCTAAAAGAGATCAGGATAAGCTTTTTAATAAATACCAAACATTAAGTGCCAGGCCCACCGGAGATGAATCTTCTACAGGGTTAGGCTTATCTATAGTAAAGAAATACGTGGAGGAAATGAATGGTAGTGTTTGGTGCGAAAGTAAATTGGGTAAAGGGGCTACTTTTGTTGTAGCTTTTCAGAAGGTTTGATAGTTGTTTTATTTTAGTCCAGCTTATAAAAACTAAACTGGACTATATGGAATCATATTTGAATTTAAAGTATCTCCAAAACCTGTTCTCTGCTGATTTTGGTTAAGTAAATTCTTTCAAAGCGGCCCGCTAAATAAGTAGTGCCCATTACAGCAATGCTGCCATCTTCGAAAACCATAATATCTGAAAAAGTAAATGGGTTAAGTGTACCAATGTAGTAGGTGTTGATCAGGCTGCCGGTAAAGGTATCATAAAAGTATAATACTACCTGCCTGCCTTCTGTTTCCGATGCAAAAATGACCATGTCACTTTCTGTGGTGCTGTAAGAAACAATTTTGCTATTGGCTTTTTCAGCTATTTCAGGAATATTTCTGCTAAAGTAGTTCACGGATGAACTTATCTCTGTACTGGAAAGTGTAGTTTTTCCGGAAATAAAATGATCTGAAAATTGAAAGCCCATAAAGGCAAAATCATTACCGCCCACCGGTAATAAGCTCTGCATTCCGGCATTTAATGCCTGTCCTTGTACCACACCAGTCGGCTCATCACCAAAAGTAGTGAATACTAATGAAAGGGTATAGTTAAAAAAGCCATTAAAGTAATAGGTTCCACTCGGAGCCTGCCCACAGAAAAAGGGTAAACGCTCACTTCTTTTAGTAAAATGGTTTACTACTGCACTTAAAACATCATTTCCAGGCCCTATAGAATATTGCACTTGTTTCACTACGGTTCCCTGCACATCTATATCAGAAAGCACTGAAGTTTGCCCTTCAGGATTATAGCTTAGTAGAATTAGCTTATTATCATTACTTAAAGATGCAGCTAAAGGGTACGATGCTGAAACATTTAAAGAGATAAACTCCACAGTTTCACCAGATGCTGGTATGATTCCTAAATGAGGTCTTAAAGTGTTTCTATCCATGCAGAAGAAGTAATGCACATTGCCCACTTTTAGTAAACCTTTGGTAGGCGCAACAAAGCGGTCTTCCAACTGAATCTCATTTTTAAACGTACCTTCCAAATCTGCCACTACCAGGTTGATACCTGAAAAGTTGCTGACATCAAGGTTTCTTTCCGCTAACATAAAGTAGTTGCTATCTGAGGCTCCCAGCCCTACAGGCTTGTAGGCTACATTGTAGTTATTGTCATCATAAATCTGAAGAAAGGCAGATTCCGGATTGAATTCTTCCTCGCTGCAGGAAGAAAATAGTAGGATTGTTAAGAATAAAGATACTAAAATTCTCATTTATAAAGCTTTAAATTGGCTGTCGATATATCTTAATGGGAAAACGAAGCTGATAGATCCGCTGTAATTTTGCAGGCTATAATCATCCTGAACTTCTCCGAAAGCTGAAAATTCACTTTCTCTGAATCGTTCGGCCGGATTTACTACAGACTCAAAACTATGACGGTATTGAAAATCAATGATTGTACGAATATTCCAGAAGTCAAAACTTGCTCCAATACCTCCCAACACTCCCCAGTTATTGTTAAATTCCTGCGGATTATTAAGGTTAATTGTAGCTCTGTCATATGCCTGAGGTGTTTCTGAGGCATAATCAGTTTCCTGAATATTTACTTCTTTATTTGCAGCAAATTTAAAGCTGTAAAAAGCACCTGCCATCACGAAAGGGCGAACCTTATTTTTCAGGATATCATATTTTACAGCCACAGGAAGATCAATAAATGTGATGGACTGATCTACTGAATATTTAGTTTCGTATCGATCTGCGGCCGCATCGCCTTCCCATAATCTGTTACTTTCATAACCCAGATTATGAATAAAGAATGAAGGAAAGGTAGAAATTGAAAACCCTGCATGATAGAAAGTGATATCCATTCCTATATTAAAGCTTGGATTTTCGAAACTCTTATATTCTTTCTCTAAAGATTCTTCACTGTAATTGACAGGGTTAAAGCCAGAGAAACGATTAATAGGAGTTACGTTGGTGAAATTTATTCCACCTCTTATACCTAGCCACCACTGAGTCTTCAGGAAGTCTTCTGCAAAGTTTCCTTTATTTTTCTTTTTTTTGAAAGATTGCGCCTGTGCCGTGTTTTGCAAAAGCAATACTGTCGCAAGCAGAAGAGTATAGGTAAATAGTTTATTGAATAACAAGCTTTTTGGTTTCATGAATGTTTTGTGAGTCAATTTTTACATAGTAGATTCCCTGTTTCAAAGAATCTGTATTGAGTTTTATTTCAGTTTTACCTTGTTGCAGGTTTTCTTTTACACTTTTTAAAACTGCTCCTTTATGATCCAGTATTTGGAAGCTCGCGACTCCTCTGGTATTACTGGTTACACTAAGGTAAGTATGATCCTTTGCAGGGTTAGGATATGGGGCAGACACGTTATACCTCTCCACTAACCAATCTTTATTTCCGGTGATTTTATCAGAAATAATCTTTACTTCCGGAAGAGGATTGCCTTGTTCGTCAGTGGCATTAAAAAAGTCTCTGAAGAAGATATCCTGATTAATTACAGATTGCTCTACGCCAAACCAATCGTGCAGAATACCGGAATACAGCTGACGGTAGTCGAACTGCATGTCGATATTGTTTTTATTCATGTCAGGATTGGTTCCAAAAATACCGGCATTCACTTTGTCTCCGAAGAGCATTACAGCACCACCTTTTCCATGGTCCGTTCCATAACTTCCGTTTGAAGGGATTCTTCTTCCAAATTCGGACATGGTTATAGTTAATACTTTGTCCGAGATACCTCTGTTTTTAAGGTCTTGCTGGAAGGCTTTAAGTGCTGCAGAAATGTGGTACATCTTTGTAGCATGCACACCCATAGTTGTATCAGTGGAAACCACTTGCTCTGCATGTGTGTCAAAGCCACCAATTTTCACTAAAAACACTTTGGTCTTAATGCCACCACCTAATAATCTGCCTACTAATTTGAGTTGACCACTCAGAGGGTTTCTCTTACTGCCGGAAGGTGCGTTAAAGGGATATATTTCAGGGTATTCATTAGCTGAATCAGATGAACTTAAATAGATTTCCTGTAATCTTTTAATATAAGTTTCAGATTTGTCCTCAAGACCCAAAATCCAATCCATTTCTTTTTTATAAGCGGAACCATTCAGAAATTCTGGAGGTAAACCTCTGGGATCAATTCCCTGATCAGCAAATCCTTCCAGGTTTTCAATTTGGTTTAATAACTGTCCCGGACTATTACCCAGAGAAATAGAGGTAGGAATATTTCCTTCCTGGTGAAAAAGTAATGAAGAATCATTTCCCATTTCCAAAGCCAATGGGTCCGGCATTTCAGAATTTGGAAAGTCATCAGGATAAGCAGCAGGAGCATAGGCCTGATTTAAGTATCTGCCTATCCATCCTGATGAGTAATAATCATCATAATCACCTCCCATGAACCAGATATCTCGGCCACGGAAGTGCGATCCATTATTTTTAGGATAAGAAACGCCTTGATAAACAGCTGCCTGTCCCTGATCATACATAGCTTTAAAGTCTGTCATGTCAGGGTGTAGCCCCACTTGATCTTTCAGGTCTACTGTACTATCCAATGGGATCAATGTTCTGTTGCCACTTTTATAAGGAATAGCGATGTTGGCTCTTCTGCTATAATACTGATCATAAGCATCAATTGGTATGAAGGTATTGATACTGTCGTTACCACCATGCATCTGCAAAATCACCAATACATTATCGTTTGTGCTTTTATGCAAAAGATTTTTTAATGGCTCGTGGGATGCCAACATTTGAATAGGTATACCGGAGAGTGCGAAAGGCATTCCGGCAGCGAAACCTAATTTTTTTAGAAACTGTCTTCTTTTCATGGCTACATCAATTGATATTCTGGTGATTGAAATACGGAGTTAAACAAGTCTTGTAATTGTCTTACAACAGTTTCTCTATCTACTCCGTTAGTCCAGCGGGTTGTCCAGGCACCTTCCGGGTCCTGGTCGATCTGAAAGGTGGATAAGAAAGCATTCAAAAAGTAATTAAGTCTTTCTTCTGAAAGCTCACTGGCAGCATTGGTAAATGAAACATTCTCTGATACTGCTAAAAGCTGCTTGCATACTTCCTCCACAAGAGATTTTGCGTTGGAGGCTAAACCAAAATCAATGTGTTTTTCTACATATTCAATAGGTGTAAGGGTGGATAGTGGATTACTGTCCATCATGCCCAAGCTTACGTTTTGCATATAAGCATATCGCTGAGTTAGATAAGTAGTAGTGATCCAACCTCTGTGGTAAATAGGGAATTGATGGTAAGCGGAATATCCTGCTACTTCATAAGGTTCGTAATAACTTAAACCCATGTCGTCAATTTTACCCATCATAAAACCTGTTATTTCATAAAACTCTGATGCGTTGGTAATATAATTAGGAAGTGTTAGCTCAAAAGCTCGTGCATGCCCAACCACCAGGTCTATCGGAGACTTAATAATACTACCGAAAACATCATCCTGTACACCTGTAGCACCCTCATAAAACTCTCTACTGGTGAAAAATGCAGTTAATACAGATTGAATTTTATAATCAGCAGCTATGAATACATTGGCTAAATCGGTGATAATACCCGCTTGCACCGAATCATCTATCTCATGATACCCAAAGAATCTATATATTTTTCTGCAGATATGCTTTGCAGTTTCTTCTTGTGCAAAGATAACGTCTATCAATTGTCTTATTTCATCAATGGCACTTTCGCGGGTAGGCTCTCCATTTACCAATAGTTCAGGATCCGGTGCAATTACTGTATTACCCAATCGGAAACTCATGGTTTTCGGGTTATTGTCATGCTGATTGCCATTGCTTTTAATTTTACCTGTTGGCAAACCTGTATCAGGATCTATTTCAGAAAAGCTGTCATCAAAATCAAATCCTGATAATATTTTTGCAGCTGCCTGTACATCCTCTTCTGTAAATGTGCCGTAATCGCCCTCTTCTTGCGTGTTTTTATCAGCACCTTCAAGACCTCTTCCTGCACTATAAAGTTCTAAAAGTTCCCTTGCATAATTTTCGTTAGGGTTCCCTTTCACATTGAACCTTCCATCTAAAAACCTTAGCATGGCATTATCAAGGCTCACTTTTACAGTAAGCGCTTTAAAATTCAATTCGTCAGGCAGAAAACTATCAAATGCGAATTTTCTGAATAATTCGTTTTGAAAGTACAAGGCACGACTATTATTAACTACAGATTTTTTTGTGGTAAAGTGAGTATGCAAAAATAGAACAAGTCGCTCTTTAAATATATAGGCTAGTTGATCCTCGCCTGTTGATAAGCCTCCCAGGAATTGCCCTAAATGCCATCTGAGGAAATAATTTTCGAGTTCAAATCCCTCACTATTTGCATCTGTGGTGCCTGTAGTCATCCATTCTGTTCCCGTAGCAGGGTCTATAGGAGGTAGTGGGCTTTCCAGATTATCTTTGAATAACCTTTCCATCGCATCACTGGGAGTAAGTGAAGCAAAAGTATTTATAGTTGTTTGAGTAGCTCCAAACACAGTTCTTCTGAGTAGGTGAGCTGCCCTGTGGCGACCTAAAGTTTCATTGAGTGGAGTTAATGCCATATGTTGAAAGACTTATGTTAGCTCCAAAAGTAATTATTTTTTCATTTCGAAAATTTGCTTATCGTGTTATTTTTGATCTTTATCGATGAAATGTATGTTTTGATCTTTTTTTTCAATAAAAACGAGAAATTATGTGTGCTTACCGTTTTGAAAAGTTTTAAACTATAATTTTTCTTTTGAAGAAGTGTTATCTGTGCCAATCAAATCTCCTGAAGCAGTATGAAATATTACTATATCTTTCTAAATTTCAGAAAATTGATTTGTACTAATTTTCATTTATGAGAAATTTTATTGCGCTACTGATTGTATTGATGGGAATTACCGCTTGCAACGAAAAAGAAAAAATGAATAAAACTATTTATTTTGTTCGCCATGCAGAAAAGGAAACTGAAATTAAAAATGACCCTCCATTAAATACTGATGGCGTGATTAGATCTGTGGACCTTGCAAGTTGGTTTAAGAAAATAAAGCTTGATACAGTTTTCAGTTCTGACACAAAAAGGAATATTGAGACTGCAAAACCATTGATAGAAGCTAAAAACCTTACATTGGCTAAATATAATCCAACTGATTTTATAGCATTTTCAAATACACTTAAGGAACTAAATGCAGATACTATTCTGGTAATTGGTCATAGCAACACTATTTTAGAACAAATAGAGGCTTTAGGCGCGGAAAGGCCCCAGGCATCTATTGGCGAAAATGAGTACGATAAAATATTTGAATTGCATCTGCCTTCTAACAAAGTGTTGGTTCATCAGTACGGGAGCAAGTCTAATTAAAGGCTTTGTTCGGTAAACAATTTACTTGCTATTTACTTTTACTTATATGCATTTAAAACTAAGTACTAAAGTAAAACAGGATTACCTGCAAGTAAAAGAAGGATTTAATAGTGAATTGTTCATGAAGTTAAATCCTCCTTTCCCTCCAGTGGATTTGCTTGAATTTGGAGGCAGTGAGGAGGGGGATAAGGTGCACTTAAGGCTAAACTTTTTATTCTTTAAGCAAGATTGGATAAGCCTCATAACATTTAACAAAACAGACGAACAATGTTTCGAGTTTATCGATGAAGGAACCAAACTCCCTTTCTTTCTTAAAAAGTGGAAACACCATCATATTGTTAAAAAATCGAAAGATAGGACTTCAATTATTGTAGATGATGTCCATTTTAGATCACCATTTCTCTTGATGGACTTCTTATTGTATCCTATACTATGGTTGCAATTTGCCTATCGAAAGCCTGTTTATAAAAGAATATTTAAATAGAGTGTATTAGCCAATTACTTGAGAGTCTTTGATATGAATCTGAAATTCAGTAACAGATGATTCCCCATTGTGTAATCTGATTTTAGATTATAGATGAATAAGTGACTAATTTGATTTGGCATAAAAAAAGTCCTGAGCTTGCTCAGGACTTTTAAAATTATTTAGAAATAATTTAATCTTTCTTTTCATCGGATGACGTTCCTGAATCCGTTTTTTCTGAATTTCCTGTTAAAGCTTCTTCCTCATTAGAGTCAGTTACTTTATTTTCATCCTTTTTCTCTGCATCGGCTACAGATATTTTACCATTTTTAGTAAATGCTTCATAAGTGGTGTCTTCTGCAAAAGGTCTTTTTCCAATAAGTTTTTCTAAATCAGACTGGAACAGAATCTCTTTTTCAAGAAGTTGCTCAGCCAAAATGCCTAACTCTTTTTTCTTATCAGTTAATAACTTCAAAGTTCTTTCATAAACAGAATCTATCAAAGCTCTTACTTCTTCATCTATCGTCTTAGCAGTAGATTCTGAATAAGGTTTGGTAAATTTGTAATCACCACCATCTTTGGAGTCGTAGTATGATACATTACCGATTTTTTCATTCATACCGTAAACGGTCACTATGCTGTATGCCATTTTGGTAATTCTTTCAAGATCACTCAATGCTCCAGTAGATATTTTACCAAAGGTGATTTGCTCAGCTGCTCTACCTCCTAAAGCCATACACATATCATCCATTAATTGTTCTGTCTGATATAGAAATTGCTCTTTTGGCAGATATTGAGCATACCCTAATGCAGCAACGCCTCTTGGTACTATACTTACTTTAACCAATGGATCAGCATGCTCCAGGAACCAACCTGCCACAGCGTGTCCTGCTTCGTGGTAAGCTACTATTTTCTTCTCATTAGGAGATATAAGCTTATTTTTCTTTTCTAATCCACCGATTACTCTATCAATAGCATCATGAAAATCTTGCATTTCAATAGCTTTCTTGTTCTTTCTGGCAGCTACTAATGCAGCTTCATTACAAACATTCGCAATTTCCGCACCGGCAAATCCTGGGGTTTGAGCCGCTAATTTTCTCGAATCAACATGTGCTTCATCTACCTTTAATGGTTTTAAATGCACTTTAAAAATAGCTTCTCTACCAACTATATCTGGTTTGTCAATGCTAATCTGTCTGTCAAATCTTCCTGGTCGCATTAAGGCAGAATCTAATACATCAGGTCTGTTAGTTGCAGCCAGTATAATTACTCCCGAGTCAGTTGAAAAACCATCCATTTCCACAAGAAGTGAATTCAATGTGTTTTCTCTTTCATCATTAGAGCCCGGCATTCTACCATTTCCTCTTGAGCGGCCTATAGCATCTATTTCATCAATAAAAACAATACAAGGTGCTTTTTCTTTAGCTTGCTTAAATAAGTCACGAACTCTTGCAGCACCAACACCTACAAACATTTCCACGAAATCGGAACCTGATAATGAAAAGAAAGGAACACCTGCTTCTCCTGCTACCGCTTTAGCTAATAAAGTCTTACCCGTTCCCGGAGGGCCTACTAATAAGGCACCTTTAGGTATTTTACCTCCTAATGTGGTGAATTTTGAAGGCGTCTTTAAAAATTCTACAATTTCAGCTACCTCTTCTTTCGCCTCATCAAGGCCAGCTACATCCTTAAAAGTTATTTTAACCTTGTTTTCAGCATCAAATAAAGCGGCTTTAGATTTGCCAATATTGAATATTTGACCACCGGGGCCACCCTGGCCTGTCATTCGTCTCATTAAGAACCAAACTCCAAAA
Source organism: Marivirga lumbricoides (assembly GCF_014636295.1). GTDB lineage: Bacteria > Bacteroidota > Bacteroidia > Cytophagales > Cyclobacteriaceae > Marivirga > Marivirga lumbricoides. The sequence goes on from NZ_BMEC01000003.1 coordinate 182,844, forward strand.
AGTAAGAATATTAAGAAACCATAGCTCCAGAACATTTCTGTCCATGAAGTTCTTTCTTCTACTTCGTAGCCAATTCGCTGTGATTCCGGTACTTTAGTCTCCAGTTCCTGAAAATTTTTATTGAATATTTCCAGGCTGGGTACTTCAAAAGTGTAGTGCGGACCTTTTTGATAATTCCACGGGTTACTGCTATTCTCCAATTCCTGAACGTATTTGGAGTTTTTAAGCGCTTCTTCTTTGAGATAAACCTCAACTACACCCTGGTTTTTAAGTAATACCACCTTTCTGATGTCATTACTTGTATACATCCTTTCAAATCTCTTTTCAGATATTTGAATAGCGCTATTGCTGCCGCCAAATATTGAAATACCGAAAACCACTGTTATAATAGCAATTATAACCCACACCTGATAATTAGGCTTTTGTGGTGGCTTTGGGATGATTTTTTTTCTCTTGTCTTTATTATTAGGTATTTCTGCCATTATATTTTATTACTGTTTCAATTAGCTTGATGCTAAACGGGAGCATCTTATAATTTGTTTATTAATTATACGTTCTCTACTTCTATTATTTTGGCATCTCCCCAGAGATTTTCCAAATCGTAGTGAGCTCTTTTTTCTGTTTTAAATATATGAGCTACTACCGTCACAAAATCTAAGAGTATCCATTCTTTATTATTTTTGCCTTCTTTTTGCCAAACGTTTTCCTGAGCTTGCTTATATACAAACTCTTCAACTGAATCCGAAATAGCATCTACCTGAGTGTCAGAGTTAGCCGAACATAATATAAAGTAATCGGCAACTGCATTTTTAACTTGAGAAAGGTCTAATATAGTGACGTCATTTGCTTTCTTCTCTTGCATTCCCTTCACTACTAACTTGCTTAAAGCTTCTGAATTCATTAAAAATTTTTTGGTTTCAAAACTAACTTGTTTATTTGCTGTAAATCTACGAAATAATATTGCATAAAATCTTTGCCAATACCTTATTTATAGGGAAACAACTTATTTCTCTGCCAAGCTGTCATTCTACTAATGATATTGTAGCGGATATGGCAGTACAGGGGTCTATATATGAAGGTGCAGTAGTAAGCACGGAAAACCAAACCAAAGGAAAAGGACAGCGCGGTAATACCTGGCTGTCTGCACCTGGTGAAAACCTTACTTTCTCCATTTATTTAAAGCCTAAATTTCTTAAGCCTACTCAGCAATTCGAACTTAATCGTATTGTTTCCCTTGCTCTTTTTGATGTAATCAAATCTATAGACAACGACATGAAAGCCTTTATTAAATGGCCTAATGATTTGTATGTGAAGAACCTTAAAATTGCCGGTATATTAATTGAAAATAACATCAATTATCAACAAATTAGCCAAAGCATTATTGGTATTGGGCTTAATGTCAATCAAACAGAAAAACTTCCCTCAACAGCTACTTCCTTAAAGGTTATAACTGAAAAAACTTTTGCTTTAAACGAGGTGCTTTCTTCCATTATTTCAAGGATTGAACATTATTATTTAATGCTAAGAAGTAACGATGTGCGGGTAATTCACCAGCTTTATGAGCAGCAGTTGTATAAAAAAGATAAGGTGTCTTTTTTCGAGGATAGTAAAGGTAAATTCAACGGGATTATTAGAGGGACAAGTACTGAAGGTAATTTGCATATAGAAGATGAAGCAGAATATATAAGAAAATATCAGTTCAAAGAGGTACGATTTTTATAAGTGTTTTTTAGCCGGGGGTAGTTAAAGATTCACAAATTTTCTATTATAAAACTAATGTGGTAATTTTGAGTTCTATTTAATATCAGAAAAAAAATCGATACAATGGTTGAGACACAAAAATACAAAGTAAAGGATATATCTTTAGCTGCCTGGGGACGTAAAGAAATTACGCTGGCAGAAGCTGAAATGCCAGGATTAATGGCACTTAGAGAAGAGTATGGTAAAGAGCAACCTTTAAAAGGAGCCAGAATTGCCGGGTGTTTGCACATGACAATTCAAACGGCTGTTTTAATAGAAACTTTGACAGCTTTAGGTGCAGAAGTTACCTGGAGTTCTTGTAATATTTTCTCTACGCAAGATCAGGCTGCGGCAGCAATTGCAGCTGCCGGAATTCCGGTATATGCCTGGAAGGGGATGACTGAGGAAGAATTTAACTGGTGTATTGAGCAAACTCTTTTCTTCGGAGACGATAAAAAGCCTTTAAATATGATCCTTGATGATGGTGGAGATCTTACTAATATGGTATTAGATAAGTATCCGGAATTAGCTGCAGGCATAAAAGGACTATCTGAAGAGACTACTACAGGAGTTCACAGGTTGTATGAGAGGATGAAAAAAGGAACACTTCCTATGCCTGCCATCAATGTGAACGATTCTGTAACTAAATCAAAATTTGATAATAAATACGGATGCAAAGAATCTTTAGTAGATGCGATAAGAAGGGCAACAGATGTAATGATGGCCGGTAAAGTAGCTGTTGTTGGTGGATATGGAGATGTTGGAAAAGGTTCAGCTGCATCATTGAGAGGAGCAGGGGTTCGAGTTATAGTAACAGAGATTGACCCTATATGTGCGCTTCAGGCGGCTATGGATGGTTTTGAAGTGAAGCCAATGAGAAAAGCTGTTCAGGAAGCAGATATAATTGTGACTGCTACAGGAAATAAAGATATTATTACGAGTGATTTATTCGAATTAATGAAGGATAAAGCTATCGTTTGTAATATTGGACACTTTGATAATGAAATTGATGTGAGCTGGTTGCACAAAAATGCTGAGTGGGATAATATTAAACCTCAGGTTGATCTAATTACAATGAAAGGTGGAAAACAAATCATTTTACTAGCGGAAGGAAGATTGGTAAATCTTGGCTGCGCTACTGGTCACCCATCATTTGTAATGTCTAACTCATTTACCAACCAAACATTGGCGCAAATTGAGTTATGGAAGTATTCTGATAAATATGAAAATGCGGTTTACACTTTGCCTAAGCATTTAGATGAAAAAGTGGCAGCTTTACACTTAGCTAAAATAGGGGTGGAGCTTGATACTTTAAGCAAAGAACAGGCTGACTATATTGGAGTAACTGTAGAAGGTCCTTTCAAACCGGAGTATTACAGATATTAATTATACTTAACCAGTAATTTCAAAAGCCACTTATATATTTTATGAGTGGCTTTTTTGATATTCCTTAAGGATACTTACAAACTTTTTAGCAATTTCTACTTCATTATATTTTTCTGTAATCAGTCTAAAGCTATTCTCACCTATCTTTTTTCTCTTGTTATCATCGCTTTTTAAGGCTAGTATCTTTTCAGCAATATTAGATGGTTCAATAGTACTTAATACAATATTCTCATTATCAGTAAATAACTCGCTTATGCCTTCTGAACTCTTAGTAATTATACATTTACCTATAGATGCGTAGTGGTAAATTTTATTAGGAATAACATAATCCGCCTTTTTTGAATCACCGAAAATGCCCAGACAAATATCAAATTGATTAATAAGAACACTTAGTGCATTGTACTCAACAGATCCTAAAAAGCGAATATTTGTAAGACCCCACTTTTTAGCCAAACTTTCAGCCTTTTTGAAATCATAGCCATCTCCAATAATTTGAAACTCCACATCTTTGCGATCTTTTAAAATATTGGCTGTTTCAATAATTTTATCGGTACCTTGTAGGGGGACAAAGCTTCCGTAAAAACCTACTACAAATGGTTGAGATGAGTCTTTTTTATATTCGCTAATGTTAAATTTAGAAGTGTCAACACCAATATGCAAAGCAGCAATTTTTTCTTCCGGAATGTTAAACTTTCTCGAGAAGTAGATTTTATGTTGCTCAGTATCTGAAAGTAAAATATCAGCTTTGCAGAATGGTATTTTATCCAGCAGGTATTTAAATGGAAGCTTCCAAAAATGGCCATAGTCGTCTTTGGTTAAATATTTTGAAATAAGAGGATCAAAAACCAGTGGTTTGGACGCTATTTTCCTGATAAATGAAACATCTCTATGTCGGAATGGGGGGATATAAATGAAATCTACTTTCTTCTCTAATTCGAGAAACTTCTCTTTATTAAATTTTTTACGATTGATGATAGGATAAAATAGTAGTTCTACATTATCTAATTTTTTCAATCCTTCAGTTAATACTTTTACTCTATTGTACTGAAAGTCTGATTTTCCTGTAAATAAAATCTTCATAATTGGTGATTATGCGAAGAACAATTAAATTAAATAAGTTACTGACTCCAATGACCAACCTATGCTTCATAGTAGATTAATCTTTTGAAATATCAAATGTAATATGGTAATTTTGATTCTGTTCTATTTTTAAAATAACATTAAGTTTTAATAGAGTTAGAATGTGTGCTTAACATTTACGAGGTAAAAAAGCAAATCAAATTTTGTCTCACTTGAATAATTCAGCTTGAAAGTAAAATTATCAGTTGTAATAATCACCTTTAATGAAGAGGTTAATATCAGAAGATGTTTGTCATCGGTTATGGACATTGCCGATGAAATTGTTGTGGTAGATTCGTTTTCCACAGATGCCACTTCTCAAATATGTGCTGAATTTAATTGCAAATTTATTCAACATCCGTTTGAAGGCCATATCCAGCAGAAAAATTATGCTTTGGATCAAGCCTTACACCCTCATGTATTATCTCTTGATGCGGATGAAGCGCTTTCTCCGGAATTAAAAGAGTCGATTCAAAGTATTAAGAATGATTGGGAGTATGATGCTTACTATTTCAACAGGTTGTCTTCCTACTGTGGGCAATTTATCAGGTATGGCAGTTGGTATCCTGATAAAAAAGTAAGGCTTTTTAATAAAAATTTTGGAAGTTGGGGAGGAGTTAACCCTCACGATAAAGTGGTTCTGTCAACAGAAAAGGTACATTTCTTAAAAGGTGATTTGTTGCATTATACCTATAATACAATTTCAGAACATGGATCGCAAATCAATTATTTCTCCAGTATAGCAGCAAAAGCAGCATACGAATCCGGAAAAAGGTTTAGCATATTGAAACTTATATCGAAACCACTGTGGCGTTTTTTTCGGGATTATTTTTTAAAGAGAGGCTTTATGGCCGGGTACAGGGGCTTAACTATTTGTTTCCTTTCTGCCGCAGAAACGTATTTGAAAATTATAAAACTTTGGGAGCTTCAAAAAATGAAAGAAAATAGCCCAAAAAAGATTAACCAGGATTTAGCCAAATGAAAATATTAGTAATATCTGATTACCGACTAACTGTTACTTTAAGACCTGAGGCAGAAATATTTATAGGTTTGCAAAAGAAAGGTCATGAGGTTACTATCATGACTTACGAGGATGCGGAATATAATCAAAGGTTTATTGAAAATGGAATTCGTGTGATACCGTTCCATCCTGAAAAGAAAAGAGATAAGAAGAGCATAGCTTTCATCAGGGAAGAACTGGTAAAAGGTAAATATGATATTTTACAAATGTTTAACAGCCTGGCTTATTTAAACGGATTGCCGGCTGCAAAAGGATTGCCTGTAAAAGTGGTTTTATACCGAGGCTACACGGGAAATATTGCATGGTATGATCCATTTATGTATTTCAAATATTTTAGTCCAAGAGTGGATGGCGTAGTGTGCCTTGTTGAAGCGATCCGGCAGATATTTATTAAAAATGCACCATGGGCAAAAGAAAAGTTTAGAACGATTAATAAGGGACATGATATCAGTTGGTACAAGGTGAAAGGAGATTTTGATCTTAAAGCATATGGCGTTAAGGAGGGGGAAGTTAGTTTTGTTTGTGCAGCTAATGACAGAAAAATGAAAGGTGTGGTTCACTTACTGAAGGCTACTCATTATATGGAAGAGGATACTCCTCTACATCTTTTTTTAGCTGGAAATGGAATGGATAAACCTGAGTTTCTCAAGCTGATTAATGCGAGCCCATTAAAGGGTAAAATCCATATCCTCGGTTTTAGAAAAGATATATTGGAAATCGTGAATGCCTGTGATGTTTTTGTTTTAAGTTCCCTTTATGGTGAAGCCATTACCAAGGCAGTAATTGAAGCGATGTCCTTAGGAAAAGCCCCATTAATAACTGATATACCAGGGAATAAGAATTTGGTTATTTCCGGTGAATCAGGATTGGTTGTAAAGCCCGGCAGCGCATTGGAACTTTCAGAAGGAATGAAGCAATATCTGCAGCATCCTGAACTGATTACAAAGTACGGAGAGGCAGCACAAAATAGGATTCAAACAGTATTTCATACCAGTAGAACCGTGAAAGAATATGAAGCATTTTATCAAGAGCTATTAGCGAAATAATTTAAGTTTAGAATTATATATATTTAATCTGTTTATTATCAGTTGATTTTCATTGAGGTTCAAACAGGATTATTAAAATAATAATATTATTGTAGGTTAAAGGTTTTTAAAAAAAAATATCCATTTTGATTAAAAACAGTTAGTCTGCTCATATAATTAAATTGTATTTAATTTATCTGCCAGAAATTCTATCCTTTTTTTATTTTTTTAATAGATACCTTTACAAGCCCTCAGAAGGAAGTCTGTCATACTTTTATGATATAAGCTATCCCGCTAACTGAAGAGTATCATTGTGATGCAGGTGTGAGCCAATGATAGTATTAATCATGATCCAATTCATGAATTAATCAAAACAGATGGTTGGTCGGGTGTTTTAATCGAGTCTCGACCTGACCTTTTTCACCATAAATTGTTACCACTTTAAAGAATAAACAAAGGTATTCACCTGGAAAATATAGCACTCTGCCATGAGGTGGGATTAATGGATATGCACCGATTAAGCTTTTGTTCAGAACGTTGGGCAACAGGATTTGCTACCTTGAATTTAAAAATTTTAAAAGACAAGGTAGATTCAGGAAGCATTGCAACAACTGCCAGAAGTAATAGAGTTGAACCGCCTCAGAATAAAGAAGGGTTTATTGAAAAGATAAAAGTTGAGACTAAGTCTTTCTCGTTTTTATTTGAGAAATACAATATTAAACATATAGATGTATTACAAATAGATGCAGAAGGCTATTATTGAATTGAAATAATTAAAATGTTTAATATGGCTAAGCACCAGCCTAAATTGCTTGTTTTTGAAACTGATCATATCAATTTACTACTTATAAAGAGATAGAAAATTACTTTACTGCAAATAACTATCTCTGTAAAGAGTGGCTCGTGATACTTTAGCTGTAAATAAAAATTTTAAAATCGGAGTAGACTTATTCCATAATCTTTAAATCTTTTTTGCTTTTTCTTGCTTCAATAATTTCTTCAAAAAAACTTTCATAATTATTAATAGTATTTTGAATGGAAAACTTCTTGAAAGCTGCTTCATAGCCTATCTGGATCATTTTTTCTCTTAATTGAGTATTTAATACGGCTTTTTCAATCTGTCGGGCTAAATCCTCATAATTTTCATTTTCATAAAGGAGCCCGTTCTCTTCATGTTGCACCACATCTTTAATTCCTGCATAATTAGTAGCTACCACCGGAGTACCCATGGCCATACTTTCCACTAATGCCAAACCAAACCCATCCATCGTGGAAGGTAAAATATTAACATTCATTAAAGTATAATACTGAATTACTTCAGCTTTATTTTCTATTATACCAGTACATTTTACCTGCTGTGGTACATCTAATATATCCGGTTCATCAGGGAACCTTTCACGATAAGATTTTTCATCGAGCCCTACGTAAAGAACTTTCCATTCCTTAGGCAGGTACTTAAGTGCTTTTACCAATTGAGGTTGATTTTTATATCTGGCTACACAGCCAATTACAACATCATCATCAGTATAGCCTAAATTTTGCTTAAGTTGCTGACTTAATCTTTTATTCTGAATATACTGCTCAGTTGGGGTGCCATTATGAATTACTTTAATCTTTTCAGCTTTTATGCCTCTCGAAATAAAAATTTTTTTCAACTCATGGCTGACTGTTACGAGGTAGTCAGAAAAGAAATTATTGAAGATATTTTGAAAAAATTTATTGGCGCCCAACATTTGTTTTGGATGCTGTCTTCTTGTCTGTACCACTAATATTTTATTCTTTCTAAATAAATTTATGATTGGGCCTACATACCGATCGTTTGAAGACTGAGCGTTGATAACCTGTATGTTTTTTTTATCAATTATTTTTGTAATAATGGTCCTGGTTTTCTTATCTAATTTACCTTTAAAAGGCATATAAATCCGATGTACAGCAGAATTTTCTACTAAGGAATCCAGGAAAGTATTTTCTTTCAGCCCCAAAAAAACTTGATGTCCTTTTTCTGCTAAACCTTTAGCTAAATAGGAAATGCTGTAAGTTGAGCCTGCTACTCCACCCTGAGCACATAAAATAAGTATATTCATTAAAAATTTTTGGTTTTAATTATAGAATAAAGTCCTTCCTTAAATACTATGAAACCAACATTCAGGTTGGTTCGTAAATAATTGATATAAAATTAACCCCTAAACGTATTTATAATTCTGAAAACAAAATCTAATCAGATAAAAATAGAATATAACCTTCTACGTTATTTTTGGTTATATACATAAGAAGATCAAACCGTTAAAATTACTATGTCAGTGGGGGAAAGTATGCCATATAAGAGCAAAGATAAACAAAGGGTTTTTAACAAGGAATTTATGCCGCATATTGATGCGATGTATAATTTTGCTTATCGTCTTACATTAGATGAAGATGATGCAAAAGACCTTGTGCAGGAGACCTATCTGAAAGCTTTCCGTTTCATTAATTCATTTGAAGAAGGTACTAATGCTAAAGCATGGCTATTTCGCATACTCAAAAATAGTTTTATTAATAACTATCGTAAGGTAAGCAAGCAGCCTAACAAAGTAGATTACCAGGAGGTTGAATCTTATTATAATTCTGAATCGGTCGATGAGAAAATTACCACGGATTTAAGGGTGGAGACTGTTCAGCATATGATTGGTGATGAAATTACCAATGCATTAAATTCGCTGGATATAGATTTTAGAACGGTTATCATTTTATGTGATTTAGAGGGGTTTACTTACGAAGAGATGGCGAAAATACTCGACATTCCTATTGGTACAGTTAGAAGTAGATTGCATAGAGCAAGAAATCTTCTAAAAGAGAAGTTAGTAAACTATGCTACTTCAATGGGTTACAAGGATAAAAGGAAATAAATTAATTAATAAATTTTTTGAGAACTAAACATTCGGCATATTTGTATTGGTACTATAACCTATCCGAAAGGAAAAAACTATGTCAGGGAAATTTTTAAAGTAAGTAATTAACCGATGGAAGTAGAGAAGAAACAACAATGTTCAGAGTTGTTACAACTTGTAATTGATGGACAAGCTACTCAGCAGCAGAGACATGAATTAGATGAGCATCTACCGAAATGCGAATGCTGTAGAAATGAATTTGAGTTAAGCCTTTCAATAAAAGAGGGCTTGAAGAGTAGATTAAAAAAACCAAACCTGCCATCAGAATTAGCTACCTCAATCCAATCCAAAGTTTTAGAATTAGCCTGAAATAAATGAATTCCGGAAAAGCAATTATCTTTTCTGCCCCCTCAGGAGCAGGTAAAACAACAATAGTCAATCATCTTATTAAAAAACACCCGGAATTAGGCTTTTCTATATCAGCTTGCACGCGGGATAAACGTGGAAGAACTGAGGTGGATGGAGTGGATTATTATTTCTTGTCAGTAGATGATTTCAAAAAAAGAATTGATAGCGAAGATTTCGTAGAGTGGGAAGAGGTGTACGAAGGGAATTTCTATGGTACATTAAAAAGTGAAATTCAGCGCATATGGGACTCCGGCAGGCATGTTATATTTGATGTGGATGTAAAAGGAGGAATAAAACTCAAACAATATTTTGGTGATAAGGCATTAGCTATTTTTGTGAAAGTACCCTCTATCGAAATACTTGAACAAAGACTAAAAGACCGAAATTCAGAATCTTCCTCCAGCCTTTCTCAAAGACTTTACAAAGCTAAATTTGAGATGACCTTTGAGAAGGAGTTCGACTATACTCTTGTAAATGAAGACCTGGAGCACTCTCTGCAACAAGCAGAAAAAGTTGTTGCTGATTTTTTGAAGCAGGGATAGAAAAATTTATTCTGATTATTGAACCCTTCCTAAATTAGAGTAATCTTCAAATTATTAGTTATTGAATTAAAATTAAATGAAAAAGACAGTTGGTTTATTTTTCGGTTCTTTTAATCCTATTCATGTAGGTCATTTAATCATAGCCAATACAATGCTAGAGGAAAAAGCTGTTAATGAGGTCTGGTTTATTGTATCACCTCAAAATCCTTTCAAGAAACAAAACACTTTAGCGCACGAATTTGACAGGATGGATTTGGTGGAGGCAGCAATTGCAGATCATTTTAGTATGAAGGCGAGTGATATTGAGTTTCATATGCCTAAGCCAAGTTATACTGCCGATACATTGGCTTATTTAACTGATAAGTACCCTGAAGTAGAATTCAAGCTAATAATTGGACAGGATAATCTGAAGAACTTTCCGAAATGGAAAAATCATGAAGTCATTCTAAACCAGTACGGGTTACTCGTTTATCCACGGCCAAATGCTAAAACTTCTCCGCTAGAGCAGCATAAAAACGTAAAGTTTATTGAAGCGCCTCAAATGGATATTTCAGCTACTTTTATTAGAAAATCAATAAAAAATAACCGATCTGTAAAATATTTAGTTCCAGATGCCGTATTAGAGAGGATAAATGCAAAAAAGTTATTTATAGATTAATAATAAGGAGGCAAAATTTTCGATAAAAGTTTTCTTAAATTAGTTTTAGGCACTTGTAACCTTTTATGCAGTTTATGCATCTACTTCTAAAACTATCTGATGAAGCACATCTATTTACTAATTATCATCTTTCTTTTATTCTCTCAATCTTTATTTTCAAATGGAATACGAGGAGTAATTTATGATAATGAAGGTCAGCCGTTGCCTTATGCAACTATCTATGTAGAAGAACTTGGTACAGGGACAGCTGCTAATCAGGAAGCCTATTATGAACTGAATCTAAAGCCAGGTAAATATACCCTTCAATATAAATTTGTAGGGTTTGAGACGGTAATAAAGAAGGTTGAAATCGGTCAGTCTTTCTTGCAACAAGATGTTTACCTTGAGAAACAAACTTTATTGCTGAATGAGGTAACAACCACAGCTAAGGCTACAGATCCGGCTAACTGGATGATGCGTAAAGCAATAGCCAAAAGTAGCTACCACAGACAGCTAATTGATGCTTACTCTGGCAAAGTGTATGTTAAAGGTAAAGGGAGGGTTACAAGTATTCCTTTCTATTTAAGAAGTGTTTTAAAGAATGAAGGAATTGACACCTCTACAATGATCATTACTGAATCAGTTAGTAAAGTCAAATACAAAAGACCCAACCAGTTTTCTGAAGAAGTAATTTCAGTATATGCCTCTAAAGAAAATGATTTTAATGCCAGCCCTATGCGTTTCATTTCAGGAAGCTTTTACCAGGATGAAATAGCCGCCTCTATTTCCCCACTCTCCTCAAAGGCCTTTCAGTATTATGAGTTTAAACACTTAGGTGCTTTTATGGATGGAGGCTTTTTGGTTAATAAAATTAAAGTTACACCAAAAGTTAAAGCTCCCAATGTTTTTGAGGGTACTATTCAGCTGGTTGAAGAAGATTGGGCGCTTTATAGTGTAGATGTTTCCACTCAAATTGAACTTGGGATAGAAGTAAGGATCAGACAAATTTATCAAAATATTAATCAACTAGCATGGATGCCCATTAGCTATCAATTTGATATCGAAGGTAAATTAATGGGTGTTTCATTCGAATTTAAATACCTGGCATCTGTTGCAGATTATACAATAACTTTAAACCCGGCTCTACCTAATAAAATAGAGGTGTTAAGCAAAGAAGAAGCCAAAGAAACTAGCAATAAAGAGGTTGCTCAGTCCGTAAGTGAATTGAAAGAAAGCTCAAACTCTAAGTCTGTTAAGGTAGAAGCTGAAGAGCTAGCAGATTTGATGAAGGACTACCAAAAAAATCAAAACGACTCACTTTCCAAGTTAGATGTAGTAGGTGTTTACAATTATAAAATTGATTCTGGGGCATACAATCAAGACTCACTTTTTTGGCAGCAGGTTCGCCCTATTCCTCTTTCCAAAAGTGAAATAAGAGGTTATGCTAAGATTGATAGTATCAACATAATTAACGATGAGGAAAATAAGAAAGATTCTTTAAAAGAAGCCAGCCGTTCCACCTTTGAATTTTCCGATATTCTGTTTGGTGGTAGATACCCTTTTGGTGAGAAAAAGGATTGGAGCTTTATTATCTACAATGCCTTGCTCAGCACTCAGTTTAATACAGTAGAAGGTTTAAATGTAGATTACAGCATTGGATTGCGAAAGAATTTCAAATTTAAAGTTGATTCCGCAGATATGATGCAAAGTGATTATATGTTAATTAAACCACCTTTTATTCTAATAAAACCGACTATGAGATACGCTGTTGCCCGTAAAAAATTTACCGGTAAGTTGTTGGGGAAATATCAATTTAAGAAAGGAAATATATCCTTACAAGGAGGCAGATATGTTAATCAATTCAATGATCTGCCAGCTATAACTCCTTTAATTAATACTAGTTTCACTCTAATGTGGGAGCAGAATTTTATGAAGCTTTATGAAAAAGATTTTGTAGAGTTAAAGTTTGAAAATAATTTTTCTCATAAATGGAGGATATCAGGCAGTGTGGAGTTTGAAAATAGATATAGATTGTTGAATAATACAGATTATACATTTATCGACTGGGAAAGAGGCTTAACGCCTAACCTTCCAATAAATGTGGAGCCAATTGAAGAATTTGATGGTCAGGAAGCGCTAACTGCAGATTTTAAAGTTACTTATATACCAAACATAAAATACGTTATTAATAATGGTCGTAAGTTTCCTATTACCGATAAAAGCCCCATTTTATCATTAGCCTATTTTAAAGGCATTAAAGGTTTAGCCAATAGTGATGTTGATTTTGACCGAATAGAATTTGAATTTAAAGATGATTATGAAATAGGAGCTAAAGGAACCACTTATTTTAGCATGAGGGCTGGAGCATTTCTTAACAATAATTCTTTAGGATTTATGGACTTTGCACACTTTCCAGGAAACCGTGCTTTTATTACTCAACTGGACCCTGTACAAAGTTTCCGGTTGCTCAACTATTACCTTTACAGTACCGATGATTATTACTTACAAACATTTCTTTTTCACAGGTTCAGAAAATTTCTTATCACTCAAATTCCTGCTACAAGGTTTATGGGATTGAAAGAAAGTTTTTTTGTGAACTATTTAAATACTAAACAAAGTAATAACTATACTGAATTAGGGTATTCATTAGATGGAATCCTTAAGTTTTTCAGAATAGAAATAGCTACTAATTATGAAGATTTCAAATACAAAGGAATTGGTTTTAGGGTGGGTATCGCCACAACTTTAGGTGGCAGTATTTCTATTGAAACTAATAAAGATGAATAAAAAGAGAAAGCAACTATTTTCTTTTGGAGGAGGGTTATTCTATCGGTCATATGGTTTTACCGGGCCGGATTATCTGTAAATAAAAAAAGCTCTCTATAAAGAAAGCTTTAATAACAATAAAGGATAAGAAGAGATTTAAACAGTCATGATCTCTTTCTCTTTTTGCTCAAGTATTTCATCTATTTTTTTCACGTAGCCATCAGTAAGTGCCTGCACTTTTTCTTCTGCTCTTTTCACATCATCCTCTGCAGTGCCTTCTTTCTGTAGTTTTTTCAATTGATCATTAGCATCTTTACGGGCATTTCTGATAGAAATTTTACCCTCTTCAGCTTCGTTTTTGGCTTGCTTACTTAGGTTCAACCTTCTTTCTTCAGTAAGTGGCGGAATATTGATTCTAACTATATCCCCATCATTTTGCGGATTAAATCCTAAATCACTATTAATAATTGCTCTCTCAATTTCTCCAATCACGTTTTTTTCCCAGGGCTTAATTACAATGGTACGTGCATCAGGTGTGCTTACTGAGGCTACCTGGCTGATGGGAGTGTCGTTATTATAATATTTTACCATAAGGCCTTCCAACATTGAAGGAGAAGCTTTTCCGGCTCTAATTTTTAACAATTCGCTTTTAGTATGCTGAATTGCCTTTTCCATCAGGTCTTTAGTGTCTTCTAATACTAATTCAATTTCTTCCATTCCTGTTTAATTAATTATGACTGAATTAAAGTTCCAACATTTTTTCCATTTATTAAATCAACCAGATTACCGGGCTTGTTCATATCGAAAACAATTATTGGCAGGTTGTTTTCCTGGCAAAGGGTAAAAGCTGTCATGTCCATTACGTTAAGACCTTTTTCGTATACCTCCTGAAAAGAGATGTTGACAAAGCGGGTAGCATCTGCATTCTTCTCAGGATCTGCACTGTAAACCCCGTCTACTCTTGTGCCTTTTAAAACTACATCCGCTTCAATTTCAATAGCACGTAAGCTTGCTGTTGAGTCAGTAGTGAAATATGGGTTACCTATTCCTGCACCAAAAATAACCACACGTCCTTTTTCCAAATGCCTGATAGCCCGCCTTCTAATAAAGGGCTCACAGACCTGCTCCATTTTAATTCCGGACATCAAACGTGTAAACATACCATGATTTTCAAGTATACCCTGAACAGCCATTCCATTAATTACTGTAGCAAGCATTCCCATGTAATCACCCTGAACCCTGTCAATTCCTGCACCTTCAGCCTGAATCCCTCTAAAAATATTGCCACCCCCAATTACAATAGCTATTTCTACACCGAGGTCTTTTACTTTTTTTATTTCCTGGGCATATTGTTCAAGTCTTTTGGGATCGATACCATAGCCGCTGTTGCCCATTAAAGACTCGCCACTTAATTTTAATAATATTCGTTTGAATTTCATGAAAAAAATTTTTGTAAATATAGGGTAAAAAACTAAAAATGAATAAGGATTTGGTTCTTCTCCACACTATCTCCTTTACTTACCTTAATAGCTGAAATGGTGCCTTCACCAGGAGATTTTATCACATTTTCCATTTTCATGGCTTCCAGAATAATCAATGATTGTCCCTGAGTAACTTCATCCCCTTCTTTCACCAAAATGTCAGAAATAAGGCCTGGCATTGGTGCTTTAACGTCATTTACTTTAGTTTGAGCCAAATCACTTATTCCCATTTCTTCCAGAAGAATATCCATTTTATCTTTTAAATTAAGAGAGATAAGTTCACCATTAATTTGGAAAACAAATTCCTTGCTGTCAAAATTAATAGAAACAATATGTGCTGTATAAGAATGATTCTTGTAGAGAATGTGAAAGGAATTCTCATCAATAGGATAGATATCCCAATCGAAGCTTTTATCATTAAGAAAGATTTCATTTTCTTTTAATGAAATATCAAATTCCTCTTCTGTATTGTTTATCTTTACTTTATACATAGCTCAAATTTATCACGAAGATAAAAACTAGCTTCGGATTTCACACTTTTACTGATGATTTTAGGGGTAAAAATATTCGTAGTCTTTTTGAAGGGTAAATAAATTAAAATTAATAATCAGGTAATCGTCTGATTGTCAAGAGTCTTCAAAATTAAATCTATTTCATCAGAAAAAAATCAATCTTTTTTTGGGTATATGTTTGATAAAATATAAAATCCATATAATTTTGCACTTCCTAAAACGAAAGTGATTTAGGGAATTGCTTAATGAAAGGGGGAATACCAAAGCGGCCAACTGGGACGGACTGTAAATCCGTTGTCTTCGACTTCACAGGTTCGAATCCTGTTTCCCCCACAAAAACTATTACCGTTATAGGTAAATAGGCGGGAGTAGCTCAGTTGGTAGAGCGGCAGCCTTCCAAGCTGCAGGTCGCGGGTTCGAGCCTCGTCTCCCGCTCAATAATATTGAGCATTCTCTTATTCATTAAGGCAGAACGATTTCGTGGCTGCCTTTTATAGGATATACCAAAAATTGGTGTAAATACTCTTTGAGTATTGATGAAAACTTTTAAGCAATTAGTTTTGTGGAATGTTTTTAAGCCGATGTAGCTCAGGGGTAGAGTGCTTCCTTGGTAAGGAAGAGGTCGGGGGTTCAATTCCCCTCGTTGGCTCAATCAGTGTTATCGAATAAATATAATATAAATTTTAACTAAACTGAGGATTTTTCAAATATGGCTAAAGCAAACTTTGACCGTTCAAAGCCCCACGTGAATATAGGTACTATCGGTCACGTGGATCATGGTAAAACTACATTAACTGCTGCAATCTGTAAAGTATTATCTGATAAAGGATTTGCAGAAATGAGAGACTTTTCTTCTATTGATAATGCACCTGAAGAAAAAGAAAGAGGTATTACAATTAACTCTTCACACGTAGAATACGCTACTGAGAACAGGCATTACGCTCACGTGGATTGCCCTGGTCACGCGGATTACGTTAAAAACATGGTAACTGGTGCTGCGCAAATGGATGGAGCTATTCTTGTAGTAGCTGCTACAGATGGTCCAATGCCTCAAACTCGTGAGCACATCCTTTTGGCTCGTCAGGTAGGTGTTCCTTCTCTGGTTGCTTTCTTAAATAAAGTAGATTTAGTGGACGATGCTGAATTATTAGAGTTAGTTGAAATGGAAGTAAGAGAATTGCTTTCTTTCTACGAATTCCCTGGTGATGATTTACCTGTAATTCAAGGTTCTGCTCTTGGTGCACTTAATGGTGAAGCTGAGTGGGTAGCTAAGATAGATGAGTTAATGAAAGCTGTTGATGAGTATATTCCATTACCAGAGCGTTTAACTGACAAAGATTTCTTAATGCCTGTTGAAGATGTTTTCTCTATTACTGGTCGTGGTACTGTTGCTACTGGTAGAATCGAGAGAGGTGTAATCAACTCAGGTGAGCCTGTTGATATCATTGGTATGGGTGCTGAAGGTTTGAAATCTACAGTTACTGGTGTTGAGATGTTCAGAAAAATCTTAGATAGAGGTGAAGCTGGTGATAACGTAGGTCTTTTATTAAGAGGTATTGAAAAATCTCAAATTAAAAGAGGTATGATTATCTGTAAGCCGGGTTCTGTAACTCCTCACCAACACTTCAAAGCTGAGGTTTACGTATTGTCAAAAGAAGAAGGTGGTCGTCACACTCCATTCTTTAACAAATACCGTCCACAGTTTTATTTAAGAACTACAGACGTAACAGGAGAGATTTTCTTGCCTGAGAATGTAGAAATGGTAATGCCAGGTGACAACGTTACAATCGAAGTAAAATTAATCAATAAAGTTGCTTGTGAAAAAGGTCTTCGTTTCGCTATCCGTGAAGGTGGTAGAACTGTAGGAGCTGGTCAGGTAACTGATATCTTAGATTAATTTCTAAATATTTATATCAAAAATCAGATGCGTTCTCAATTTTTTGGGAGCGCATTTGTTTCATATAAAACTTTTATCTACCTTTGCACACCATTTTGAGTTGCATGGGTGTTTACGGGTGTAGCTCAATTGGTAGAGTAGTGGTCTCCAAAACCATTGGCTGGGAGTTCGAGTCTCTCCACCCGTGCAAAATTAGATCAAATTAGAAGATGCAGAAATTAACGACATTCATTAAAGAGTCTTGGTCTGAGATGAGATACAAGGTTACTTGGCCAACTTATTCTAAGTTGCAGAATAGCTCAATCTTAGTATTGGTTGCATCATTGATCTTCTCGATATTAATTGGTGTTATTGACTTGGCATTTGAAAATGCAATGGACTGGTTTTATAATGCTTTTTAAGCATTTATAATAATAAATTAGATAATGTCAGAACTTAAATGGTACGTTTTGCGAGTAGTGAGTGGTCAGGAGAAGAAAATAAAATCTTATCTTGACAATGAAATTGCTCGTCAAAAATTAAGCGATTATATCCCTCAGATTCTTATACCTACTGAAAAGGTATATGAAATGAGGAACGGCAAAAAAAGAGTGAGGGAAAGAAACTTTTTCCCGGGCTATGTTTTTGTTTCAGCTGACTTATCATATGGTGAAGCGAATCACGTAATTACCAGTATCCCTGGAGTGATAGGTTTCTTAGGCGGTGAAGGATCTAGCGATGCTAAAGTTCCGGTTCCACTAAGAAATTCTGAAGTAAATAGGATATTAGGTAGAGTTGATGAAACTGAAGAGATGGATGAAAAATTAAGTACTCCATTTATAGTAGGTGAATCAGTGAAAGTGATGGACGGACCTTTTAGCGGTTTTACAGGATCCGTTGAGGAGGTTTTCGAAGAGAGGAAAAAGCTCAACGTAATGGTGAAAATTTTCGGTAGAAATACCCCTGTAGAATTGAATTACATGCAAGTAGAAAAAACAGAATAGCAAGATGGCTAAGGAAATAAGTGGATACGTAAAATTACAGATTAAGGGAGGGGCAGCAAATCCTTCACCTCCTGTAGGGCCTGCTTTAGGTAGTAAAGGTCTTAATATCATGGAGTTCTGTAAGCAATTTAATGCGAGAACTCAGGATAAAGCTGGACAGGTAATGCCAGTTTTGATAACCGTTTATAAAGATAAATCTTTTGACTTTGTTGTTAAAACTCCGCCTGCACCTGTACTTCTTTTAGATGCTTCTAAAAAGAAAAAAGGTTCTCCAGAGCCTAATCGTAACAAAATTGGTTCTGTTACCTGGGATCAGGTAAGGGAAATAGCGGAAACTAAAATGCCGGATTTAAATGCTCTGAAAATTGAGTCAGCTATGCGTCAGGTAGCAGGTACTGCAAGAAGTATGGGTTTAAAAGTAACTGGTACTGCACCCTGGGAATCATAAATAATAGAGAAATGGCTAAGCTTACTAAAAATCAGAAAATAGCAGCAGAGAAAATAGATGCCAATAAGTTGTACTCTTTGGCAGATGCATCTTCTCTTGTTAAAGAAATTACAACAACGAAATTTGATGCTTCCGTAGATTTGGATATTCGATTGGGTGTAGACCCTAGAAAAGCAGATCAAATGGTTAGAGGTGTTGTTGCATTACCGCATGGTACAGGTAAAGATATCAAAGTCTTGGCTTTAGTGACTCCTGATAAAGAGCAGGATGCTAAAGATGCCGGAGCTGACTATGTTGGTCTTGATGAATATATTACGAAAATCGAAGGTGGTTGGACTGATATAGATATTATTGTTACCATGCCTACTGTTATGGCGAAAGTAGGTAGACTTGGTAAAGTTCTCGGACCTAGAGGTCTGATGCCTAACCCTAAATCAGGAACTGTTACGCTTGATGTGGGTAAGGCTATCCGTGAAGTGAAGTCAGGTAAAATTGATTTCAAAGTGGATAAATTCGGAATCATTCATGCAAGTGTAGGTAAAGCTTCCTTCTCTCCGGAGAAACTTACTGAAAACGCGAATGAATTGATCCAAACTTTGGCTAAGCTGAAACCAGCTTCTGCTAAAGGTACTTATTTTATGAGTATGACTATGTCATCAACGATGAGCAAAGGCATCTCAATTGATAAAAACTCTATAGCTGGAATTTAATATGAATAAGCAAGAAAAAGGACAACTTATAGAGGAGCTTTCTGAAAAATTATCTCAAACAACTCATTTCTACGTAGCTGATACGGGAGGATTGACTGTTGCGCAGATTAATGCTTTCCGTAGGTTATGCTTTGACAAAGGTCTCGAATATAAAGTAGTTAAAAACTCTTTGATTCAAAAAGCCTTAGAAAAACAAGAGGCAGATTTTTCAAAAATGTACGATTCGTTAAAAGGTTTCTCAGGAATCCTTTTTTCTCCGGAAGTTGGAAATGCTCCTGCTAAAGTAATCAAAGAATTTCGCAAGAAAAATAATAGCGAAAAGCCACTTTTCAAAGCTGCTGCTATAGATACGGACGTATTTGTAGGTGAAGAAAACTTAACATTCCTAAGTGAACTTAAATCTAAGCAAGAATTGCTTGGAGATGTTATCGGATTACTTCAATCTCCTGCGAAAAATGTTATTTCTGCTCTACAAAGCGGAGGTCACAAAGTAGCTGGTATAGTAAAAGCACTTGAAGAAAGAGCACAATAAAATAATTAAGAACAAAATCATCAAAAATTAAATAACACAATCATGGCTGATATCAAAGCAATTGGAGATCAATTAGTAGAATTAACAGTAAAAGAAGTTAATGAACTTGCTGATTACCTAAAAGAAACACACGGTATCGAACCTGCAGCAATGGCTGCTCCTGCTGCTGCAGCAGGTGGCGCTGGTGGCGGGGAAGATGCTGCTGAAGCTAAATCTACTTTCGATGTAATCTTAACTTCTGCAGGTGCTGCTAAATTACAGGTAGTTAAAGCTGTTAAGGAATTAACTGGTTTAGGCTTAAAAGAAGCAAAAGAATTAGTGGATGGTGCTCCTAAAGCTGTTAAAGAAGGAGTAGCTAAAGACGAAGCTGAAGCACTTAAGAAGCAACTAGAAGAAGCTGGTGCAGAAGTAGAATTGAAGTAATTAGTTGATCCTGAAAGGGTTAACTGATTTCTGCCCGAGAAATTAGGCCTGGTCTCCATACCTCATTAGAGTGTTTGGAGTCAGGTCTTTTCCTGTTTGTACATATTTTTAAATATTGTTGGAACCGGAAAGCGCTGAAAAGCATTTACATATATAAATACACAACTTTAAATATTCAGAGCCTTGGCTAATACAAATCAATCTGAAAGAATCAATTTTTCTTCAATCAAGAGGATCATTGATTATCCTGATTTCCTTGATGTTCAACTCCAGTCATTTCAGGATTTCTTCCAATTAGAAACACCAGCGGAGAAGAGAGCTGAAGAAGGTATCTTTAAAGTATTTCAAGAAAACTTCCCTATCTCTGATTCAAGAGAGAACTTTGTACTTGAATTCGTTGATTACCTGGTAGATCCGCCTAAATATGATATTGATGGCTGTATCGACAGAGGCTTAACTTATTCTGTGCCCTTAAAGGCTAAATTGCGCTTATTGTGCAATGATGAGGATAATGAGGATTTCGAAACTATTGAACAAGAGGTTTTCTTAGGAAATATTCCTTATATGACTGAGAAAGGTTCTTTTATAATCAATGGAGCCGAGCGTGTAATTGTATCTCAATTACACAGATCACCAGGTGTGTTCTTTGCTCAAAGTAAACACACCAATGGTACAAAACTTTATTCTGCTAGAATTATTCCATTCAAAGGTTCTTGGATAGAATTTGCTACAGACGTTAACAACGTTATGTATGCTTATATAGACAGAAAGAAAAAATTTCCTGTAACCACTTTATTAAGAGCCATAGGTTATGGTTCTGATAAGGATATTTTAGATCTCTTTAATTTATCAGAAGAGATAACTGCCAACAAAGCTGCTTTGAAAAAAGCCGTTGGACGTAAACTTGCTGCAAGGGTACTTAGAACCTGGACAGAAGATTTCGTTGATGAAGATACTGGTGAAGTAGTTTCCATCGACCGTAATGAAGTGCTTCTTGAAAGAGATTCCGTTCTTGAAGAGGAAGATATTGATATGATCATCGATTCAGGTGTGAAATCAATCATTTTCCACAGAAAGGATGTTAATATTACTGACTACAGTATTGTTTATAATACGCTTCAAAAGGATAACTCAAACTCCGAAAAGGAAGCTGTAGAACAAATTTACAGACAACTAAGAAATACTGAAGCTCCAGATGAGGCAACTGCCCGTGAGATTATTCATAACCTTTTCTTTAGTGAGAAAAGATATGACTTAGGAGAAGTAGGTAGATATAGAATAAATAAGAAGTTAGGACTTGACATAGATGCTGAAACTAAAGTTTTAACTAAAGTTGATATTATTCATATTGTTAAGTATTTGATCGGTTTGATCAACTCAAAAGCAATTGTAGATGATATTGATCACTTAAGTAATAGAAGAGTTCGTACCGTAGGTGAGCAATTGTATGCTCAGTTTGGTGTTGGACTTGCGCGGATGGCCAGAACCATTCGTGAAAGAATGAATGTGAGAGATAATGAAGATTTTAAGCCTGTTGATTTAATTAACGCAAGGACTTTATCTTCTGTGATTAATTCTTTCTTTGGAACTAACCAATTATCTCAGTTTATGGATCAAACCAATCCATTGTCTGAGATTACACACAAAAGAAGAATGTCTGCCTTAGGACCTGGAGGTCTTTCAAGAGAGAGGGCTGGTTTTGAGGTACGAGATGTTCACTACACTCACTATGGTAGATTGTGTACAATTGAAACACCGGAAGGTCCGAATATTGGATTGATCTCTTCTTTATGTGTGCATGCTAAAGTAAATGGTATGGGCTTTATTGAAACTCCTTATAGAAAGGTAGTAGATGGTAAAGTTGATATGAGTGGAAACGTACTTTACCTAACTGCAGAGGAAGAAGATGACCATAACATTGCGCAGGCTAATGCACCGATAGATGATAACGGTACTTACCTGAATGATAGAGTTAAAGCCAGATTTGAAGGTGACTTCCCTATCTTGGAGCCAAAAGAGTTGTCTTACATGGATATTGCTCCTAACCAGATTGTTTCGGTTGCAGCTTCAATGATTCCGTTTTTAGAGCATGATGATGCTAACCGTGCTTTGATGGGTTCAAACATGCAACGTCAGGCTGTTCCATTGCTAAGACCTGAAGCACCTATTGTAGGTACAGGCTTGGAAGGTAGAGTAGCAAGAGATTCCAGAGCTTTAATAGTAGCAGAAAAAGATGGTGTTGTAACCTTTGTTGATGCTACTAAAATTGTAATAAAATACGATATGAATGAAACTGAGAAATTAGTTTCATTTGAAGATGAAGAAAGAGTTTATAACCTGATCAAGTTCAGAAGAACCAACCAAAATACTACTATTAACTTAAGATCTATTGTTTATAAAGGTGATAGAGTTAAGAAAGGACAGATTTTGTGTGAAGGTTATGGTACCGAAAAAGGTGAGTTGGCTATAGGAAGAAACATGAAAGTAGCTTTCATGCCTTGGCAAGGATATAACTTTGAGGATGCTATTGTGATTTCTGAACGTGTAGTTAGAGAAGATATTTTTACTTCTATACACGTGGAAGAGTTTGAACTGGAAGTAAGAGATACAAAACGAGGTGAAGAGGAATTAACTTCTGAAATACCTAACGTAAGTGAAGAAGCAGTTAAAAACTTAGATGAAAATGGTATCATCAGAATTGGTGCTGAAATTTCCGAGGGAGATATTATCATTGGAAAGATTACTCCTAAGGGTGAGACAGATCCA
Organism: Marivirga lumbricoides; assembly: GCF_014636295.1. Lineage (GTDB taxonomy): Bacteria > Bacteroidota > Bacteroidia > Cytophagales > Cyclobacteriaceae > Marivirga > Marivirga lumbricoides. The sequence continues at coordinate 206,107 of NZ_BMEC01000003.1, forward strand.
ACTCCTGAAGAAAAACTTTTACGTGCAATATTTGGAGACAAAGCAGGTGACGTAAAAGATGCTTCTTTGAAAGCTTCTCCTTCTTTAAGAGGTGTGGTAATTGATACTAAATTATTTGCCAGACATAAAAAAGATAAAGATGGAAGAGCAGCTGCCAAGAAAGAAGTAGAGGTTTTATCTAAAGAGTACAGTAAGCAATTATTGAATTTACGTGAATTGAAAATTCAGAAATTAACTGAATTGCTATCTGGAAAGACATCTCAGGGTATTAAACATAAATTTGGAGATGAGATAATGAGTAAGGGGGTTAAATTCTCAAGAAACAATATTGAGAAAAATTTATTCCCTGAAAAGAATATCTATAGAGATGAAAGCAATTACAATGTTCCTGAAGAAGTAAACCTTATTTCTGATTTAATCCTTGACAACTGGACAGCAGATGAAGAGGTAAATGCGCTTATTGTAGAGCTTGTTAAAAATTATAACAAGAAGAGAAATGAGATTGCGGGTAAATTTAAGAGAGAAAGATTTACTCTTGAAGTAGGGGATGAACTTCCTGCAGGTATTGTTCAATTGGCTAAAGTTTATGTTGCTAAAAAACGTAAACTAAAAGTAGGTGATAAAATGGCAGGTCGTCACGGTAACAAAGGTATTGTGGCCAAAATTGTACGTGATGAGGATATGCCATTCCTGGAAGATGGAACAACGGTTGATATTGTGTTGAATCCACTGGGTGTACCTTCAAGGATGAACATCGGCCAGATATATGAAACTGTATTAGGATGGGCCGGATTAAAATTAGGTAGAAAGTATGCTACTCCAATTTTTGATGGAGCTTCTTCTGAAGAGGTTTCTAATGAACTTGCAGAGGCTGGTTTACCTGAATTCGGTAGAACCCACTTATATGACGGTTTAACAGGTGTTCGATTTGATCAAAAAATTACAGTAGGTGTTATCTATATGCTTAAACTGGGTCACCTGGTAGATGATAAGATGCATGCTCGTTCAATTGGTCCTTATTCATTAATTACGCAACAACCGTTAGGTGGTAAAGCACAATTTGGTGGTCAGCGTTTCGGAGAAATGGAAGTTTGGGCACTTGAAGCATTTGGAGCATCTCACGTTTTACAGGAAATACTTACAATTAAGTCGGATGATGTGATTGGTAGAGCTAAAGCTTATGAAGCCATCGTGAAAGGTGAGAACATGGGAAGACCGAATATTCCTGAATCATTCAATGTATTGGTTCATGAATTAAGAGGTCTTGCACTTGAAATTACCTTAGACTAATATCATTTTGTTTAATCGGGGGTGCGAACCCCCATTTTAGATACCAAAAATTATGGCGTTCAAAAAAAATAAAAAAATCAATACTGATTTCACAAAAATCACAGTCAGTTTAGCTTCTCCGGAGTCAATTTTAGAAAGCTCTCATGGTGAAGTTACGCAGCCTGAAACTATCAATTACAGAACCTACAAGCCTGAAATGGGTGGTTTGTTTTGTGAGCGTATTTTCGGTCCTGTAAAAGATTGGGAATGTCATTGTGGAAAATATAAAAGAATCAGATATAAAGGTATTATCTGTGATCGTTGTGGGGTTGAGGTAACAGAGAAAAAAGTTCGAAGAGAACGTATGGGCCATATTGAATTAGTGGTTCCTGTTGCACATATCTGGTATTTCAAATCTCTACCAAATAAAATAGGTTATCTTTTAGGTTTGCCAACTAAGAAGCTTGACCAGATTATCTATTATGAAAGATACGTGGTTATTCAGCCGGGTGTGAAGGAAGAGGATGGTGTTGCTTATATGGATTTCCTTACAGAAGATGAGTATTTAGATATACTGGATAAACTTCCAAGAGAAAACCAGCAGATGGATGATGATGATCCTAATAAATTCATCGCTAAGATGGGAGCTGAGGCATTAGATATGCTTTTAAGCAGAATCCAGTTAGATGAGTTATCTTATGAATTACGCCATCAGGCTGCAACAGATACTTCTCAGCAGAGAAAAGCAGAAGCTTTAAAAAGATTAAGAGTAGTAGAGGCATTTCGTGATGCCAGAACAAGAATAGAAAACCGTCCTGAATGGATGATTATTAAAATGGTTCCTGTAATTCCACCTGAATTACGTCCGTTAGTTCCATTGGATGGTGGTAGATTTGCTACTTCAGATTTGAATGATCTTTACAGAAGAGTTATTATCAGAAATAACCGTTTAAAGCGATTAATTGATATCAAAGCTCCTGAGGTTATTCTTAGAAATGAAAAAAGGATGTTACAGGAAGCTGTAGATTCTTTATTTGATAACTCAAGAAAAGTAAATGCAGTAAGATCTGATGGTAACAGGGCATTAAAATCCCTTTCAGATATGCTGAAAGGAAAGCAAGGTCGTTTCCGTCAAAACTTGTTGGGTAAACGTGTGGATTACTCAGGTCGTTCTGTAATTGTTGTTGGCCCTGAATTGAAAATGCATGAGTGCGGTATTCCTAAGGAAATGGCTGCTGAGCTTTTCAAGCCCTTTGTTATCAGGAAATTGATTGAAAGAGGTATTGTAAAGACTGTTAAGTCTGCCAAGAAAATTGTAGATAGAAAGGATCCTGTAGTTTGGGATATTCTTGAAAACGTGTTGAAAGGACACCCGGTGTTGCTTAACCGTGCGCCAACGCTGCACAGATTAGGTATTCAGGCTTTCCAACCTAAACTTATAGAAGGAAAAGCTATTCAATTACACCCACTTGCATGTACAGCCTTTAACGCGGATTTTGATGGTGACCAAATGGCTGTTCACGTTCCATTAGGACATGAGGCTATTTTAGAAGCATCTACTTTAATGTTGTCTTCGCATAATATCCTTAACCCTGCCAATGGTGCGCCTATTACTGTACCGTCTCAGGACATGGTATTAGGTTTATATTATGTAACCAAAGGGAAGAAATCTACTCCGGAAGAAGTGGTAAAAGGAGAAGGTAAGAGCTTCTACAATGCTGATGAGGTAATCATTGCCGTGAATGAAGGTCAGGTATCTAAGCATGCCAATATTAAAGTTAGGGCTAAAGTTAGAAATGCTGATGGATCGCTTGAGACTAAATTAATAGAAACAGTTGCGGGTAGAGTAATATTTAACCAGGCGGTTCCTGAAGAAGTAGGCTTTGTGAATGAATTATTAACAAAGAAAAAACTTCAGGGAATTATATCACACATTTATAAGATCAGTGGATCTGCCAGAACAGCACAATTCCTTGATGATATTAAGGAATTAGGATTCCAGATGGCTTATAAGGGTGGTCTTTCAATGGGATTAGGTGACATAATGGTGCCTGAGATCAAAGAAACATTAGTTGCACAGGCAAAAGAAGAAGTTGATGTAGTTTGGAATAACTACTTAATGGGTCTTATCACTGATAACGAGCGTTATAATCAGGTAATTGATATCTGGACAAGAATTAATTCCCAGTTAACTAATTCCTTGATGCAGCAGCTGGAGGAAGATAATCAGGGATTCAACTCAATCTATATGATGATGCACTCAGGAGCCAGAGGTTCAAGAGAGCAAATTCGTCAGCTAGGTGGAATGAGAGGGTTGATGGCCAAGCCGCAGAAAAACCTTGCAGGATCAGTTGGTGGTATCATTGAAAACCCGATTCTTTCTAACTTCCGTGAAGGACTAGATGTTATTGAATACTTTATCTCAACACACGGTGCCAGAAAGGGTCTTGCAGATACGGCTTTGAAAACTGCCGATGCGGGTTACCTAACCAGAAGATTGGTAGATGTTGCCCAGGATGTTGTTGTTAATGAAGTAGATTGTGGAACTTTAAGAGGTCTTACAGTTTCTGCATTGAAAGATAACGAGGAAATTGTTGAATCACTTTCTGAAAGAATATTAGGTAGAGTATCAGTTCACGATATCTATCATCCGGAGTCCAATGAATTAATTGTTGCTTCTGGTGAAGAAATCACAGATGAAATCACTGCTATAATTGATGAGGTAAATATAGAGGAAGTTGAAATACGTTCAGTATTAACTTGTGAAACTCGTCAGGGGGTATGTAGTAAATGCTACGGTAGAAACCTTGCCACTTCAAAAATGGCGCAAAAGGGTGATGCAGTTGGTGTTATTGCAGCTCAATCAATCGGTGAACCTGGAACCCAGCTTACGTTGAGGACATTCCACGTTGGTGGTACGGCTTCTAACATTGCTGTTGAAGCTACAGTGAAAGCTAAATTTGATGGTGTAATCGAATTTGAAGATTTAAGAGCTATCCAATCAACTGATAGTGATGGAAATCCTCAGACTGTAGTAATGGGTCGTTCAGGTGAAATTAAGATTGTAGATCCTAAATCTAAGAAAGTCTTGATGACCAATAACGTACCTTACAGTGCTATTCTGAAAGTAAAAGAAGGCGACAAAGTATCAAAAGGAGATGAGTTATGTTTCTGGGATCCTTATAACGCTGTTATTTTATCAGAATTTGAAGGTGTTACTGAGTTTGATAGTATAGAAGAAGGAATTACTTATAAAGAAGAATCTGATGATCAAACAGGTCACAGAGAAAAAGTAATTATCGATACAAAAGATAAAACTAAGAACCCTGCTGTAATTGTAAATACGAAAGGAAGAGAAGAGCCTAAGGTTTATAATATTCCTGTAGGAGCTCACTTATCAGTGGGTGAAAATGAGAAAATTAAGCCTGGACAAATCTTAGCTAAAATCCCAAGATCAACCAGTAAGTCCAAAGATATTACAGGGGGTCTTCCAAGGGTAACTGAGTTATTTGAGGCTAGAAATCCTTCCAATCCGGCAGTAGTGTCTGAGATTGACGGTGTAGTAACTTATGGAGGTATTAAGAGAGGTAACAGAGAAATATTCATTGAATCTAAAGATGGTGTTAAGAAAAGATACCTCGTATCTCTTTCAAAACATATTCTTGTTCAGGACAATGACTTTGTGAAAGCTGGATATGCATTATCCGATGGAGCTACAACTCCTTCCGATATTTTATCTATCAAAGGCCCTACAGCGGTTCAGGAATATATAGTAAATGAAATTCAGGAAGTTTACCGCTTACAAGGTGTGGCTATCAACGATAAGCACATTGAAGTAATCGTAGGACAAATGATGCAAAAAGTTCAGGTACTTGAATCAGGGGATACAACTTTCTTGCCTAATCAGGTAGTAGATAGATTCGTTTTCAGAGAAGAAAATGATAGAATATTGGATATGAAAGTAGTTACTGATGCTGGAGATTCACCTAATCTTAAACCTGGTCAAATTGTTTCGTCAAGAAAGTTAAGAGATGAAAACTCTACTTTGAAAAGAAAGGATTTGAAATTGGTAAAAGTGAGAGATGCTGAAGCAGCGGTTTCTAAGCCTACTCTGCAAGGTATTACTCAAGCGTCCTTAGGTACTGAAAGCTTTATTTCAGCGGCTTCCTTCCAGGAAACTACCAAGGTGCTTAGTGAAGCATCCATACGTGGTAAAGCAGATCTTCTTAATGGACTGAAAGAGAATGTTATTGTTGGACATTTAATTCCTGCAGGAACAGGATTGAAAGACTATAATGATATTATAGTAGGTTCACGAGAAGAGTTAGATGCTATTAAGGAAGATCGTTTAACTTCTCAGGAAAGAGAGCTTCAGAAATAAATAATCTTTAGATAAAGTCAATAACGAATTGAGATAATTGGAATATGGAGGATAATAAAGAGAACAAAAAAAATCCGAATCAAATTAACATTGAGCTTTCAGAGGAAGTAGCGGAAGGAGTTTATGCAAATCTTGCCATGATAGCTCATTCCAATGGAGAGTTTGTTATTGATTTTATCCGATTAATGCCGGGAGTACCTAAAGCTAAGGTTAAATCCAGAGTAGTAGTTACACCAGAGCATGCAAAAAGGTTATTAAATGCCCTGAAGGATAATATAAACAAGTATGAAAAGAACTTCGGACCCATAAAACAGTCTGAAGAGGTACCCAAATTTCCAATGAATTTTGGGTCTAATATGGGGGAAGCTTAAAGCTTAATCCTTATAAATTAGGATATTGTGAAATAAAATAGTCAGATGTATTTGGATAATGCATCTGATTTTTTACCTTTGCAGTCCTAAAAATCTCAAGTAGTAAAGAAGATAAAGTAATAATAGATGCCTACTATACAGCAATTAGTACGAAAAGGTAGAAAGAAATTGACTTCAAAGTCAAAATCTCCTGCGCTGGATTCTTGCCCACAAAGAAGAGGGGTTTGTACAAGGGTGTACACAACCACTCCAAAGAAGCCTAACTCAGCAATGAGGAAAGTGGCCAGGGTAAGATTGACCAATCAAAAAGAAGTTAACGCCTATATTCCAGGTGAAGGACACAATCTTCAAGAACACTCTATTGTTTTAATTAGAGGTGGAAGAGTGAAAGATTTACCAGGTGTAAGATACCACATCATCAGAGGAGCATTAGATACAGCTGGTGTAAATGGTCGTACGCAAAGGAGATCTAAATATGGAGCTAAAAGACCTAAGAAATAAATCGAGATGAGGAAAGCAAAACCTAAAAAGAGATACGTACTACCTGATCCTAAATTTGGGGATACAATGGTGACAAAATTCGTTAACTATTTAATGGAAGACGGAAAGAAAAGTACAGCTTATGCTATTTTTTATGATGCTGTTCAATTAGTAGAGGAAAAAACTAAAGAGAACGGTATTGAGACATGGAAAAAAGCTTTAGCAAATATTTCACCTTCTGTAGAGGTTAAAAGCCGTAGAGTGGGTGGTGCTACTTTTCAAGTGCCATTGGAAGTACGACCTGAAAGAAAGACTTCTTTGGGTATAAAATGGATGATTACCTATGCTCGTAAAAGAGGAGAAAAGACAATGATGGAGCGTCTTGCAGGTGAAATCATTGCTGCTTCAAAAGGCGAAGGTGCTGCTATCAAGAAGAAAGATGATACGCACAGAATGGCTGAAGCAAATAAAGCATTTTCACACTTTAGATTTTAATAGCTAGTATAATGGCAAGAGATCTTAGATTAACAAGAAATATTGGTATCGCTGCACACATCGATGCTGGAAAAACTACTACTACTGAGCGTATCCTTTACTATACTGGGGTAAGCCATAAAATAGGTGAGGTACACGATGGTGCTGCAACAATGGACTGGATGGAGCAGGAGCAGGAGAGAGGTATAACTATTACTTCTGCTGCTACTACTGTTTTCTGGCCTTACAAAAATGACAAATATCACATCAATATTATTGATACTCCGGGTCACGTGGATTTTACTGTTGAGGTAAACAGATCTTTAAGAGTATTAGATGGCCTGGTATTTTTGTTCAGTGCCGTAGATGGTGTTGAACCTCAGTCTGAAACAAACTGGAGATTAGCTGATAACTATAAAGTTGCCAGAATTGGGTTTGTTAACAAGATGGACAGAGATGGTGCGGATTTCCTTAATGTCTGCAGACAGGTTAAAGACATGTTAAAGACCAAAGCTGTTCCACTTCAATTGCCAATTGGAGCTGAAGGAAATTTCAGAGGTGTGGTTGATTTGGTAGAAATGAAAGCTGCGGTTTGGAATGAAGAAGATCAGGGAATGACTTTCGAGGAGATTCCGATTCCTGAAGATATGGCTGATGAGGTAGAAGAGTACAGAGAGAAATTATTAGAATCTGTAGCTGAATATGATGAGTCATTAATGGAAAGATTCTTTGAAGATCCTGAATCGATTACCAAAGAAGAAGTAATTAGTGCATTAAGAAAAGCAACTATCGATTTGGCTTTTGTGCCAATGATGTGTGGTTCAGCTTTTAAAAATAAAGGAGTTCAAACTCTTCTGAATTATGTGATGGAGTTACTTCCTTCACCTTTAGATAGAGATAATATTGTTGGTACTAATCCTGATACTGATGAGCCTACTTCAAGAAAACCTTCTAAAGAAGATCCTTTTGCTGCATTAGCATTTAAAATTGCAACGGATCCATTTGTAGGAAGACTTTGTTTCGTTAGAGCTTATTCTGGTTTCTTAGATTCTGGTTCTTATGTATTTAATACAAGAACTAATAAGAAAGAAAGGATTTCCCGTATCTTCCAAATGCACGCTAATAAGCAAAATCAAATTGATCAGCTCCAAGCTGGTGATATTGCTGCTGTAGTTGGTTTTAAAGATATTAAAACCGGGGATACGCTTTGTAATGAGAATCATAAGATTGTTTTGGAATCTATGACTTTCCCTGAACCTGTTATCGGATATGCTATTGAGCCTAAAACTCAGGCGGATGTTGATAAAATGGGTATGGCTATTGCTAAGTTGGTGGAAGAGGATCCAACGCTTCAGGTTAATACAGATGAAGAAACAGGTCAGACTATCCTAAGAGGTATGGGTGAATTGCACCTTGATATCATCATGGATAGAATGAAGCGTGAATTTAAAGTTGAGGTAAACCAAGGTGCTCCTCAGGTGGCTTACAAAGAGGCAATTACTTCTTTGGTAGATCATAAAGAGGTTTATAAGAAGCAGTCAGGTGGTAAAGGTAAGTTTGCAGATATAGTATTTAAATTATCTCCAGCTGAACCAGATGCAACTACAGGAGAAATTAAGCCTGGTCTGCAATTCCAGAATAGTATTACTGGTGGTGTAATTCCTAAAGAATTTATCCCAGCTATTCAAAAAGGGTTTACCGAAGCAATGAACAATGGTCCGTTAGCAGGTTATCCAATAGAAGCTATGAAAGTAGAATTGTATCATGGTAGTTTCCACGATGTGGATTCAGATGCACTTTCTTTCGAATTGGCTGCAAGAATTGGATTTAAACAAGCCGCTAAAAAGGCAGGTCCTCAGTTATTAGAGCCTATTATGAAGGTTGAAGTTACTTCACCTGATGAATATACTGGTCCTGTAACAGGTGATTTGAACAAGAGAAGAGGTTTGATGAAAGGAATGGATACAAGAGGTGGAGCTCAGATTATTAAAGCTGATGTGCCGTTGTCTGAATTGTTTGGATATGTTACCGACTTAAGAACCATTACATCTGGAAGAGCAACTGCTTCTTTAACTTTCTCACATTACGATCCTGTACCAAATCATCTTGCTGAACAGGTAATTGCTAAGGTAAAGGGTGAAGCTGTTAAATAATTGGAATTATGAATCAGAAAATTAGAATAAAATTAAAGTCTTACGATCACAACTTGGTTGATAAATCTTCTGAGAAAATTGTAAGGGCGGTTAAAACTACCGGAGCGGTGGTAAGTGGACCAATTCCTTTGCCTACTGAGAAAGAAATATTTACAGTTTTGCGTTCACCGCACGTGAATAAAAAGTCTAGAGAGCAATTTCAACTTTGCACATTTAAGAGGTTAGTTGATATTTATTCAAATAGTCCTAAAACTGTTGATGCATTAATGAAACTGGAATTACCTAGTGGTGTTGATGTAGAGATAAAAGTTTGACAGAGCTTATTTCTGTTAATAAAGGAACCAATGAGCCTGAATTCATTGGTTCCTTTTTTTATCTAAAAATATTTATAATTTTTAAGTTAGTACGTTTTGTATCTTACAATAAATTGCTAACTTTGCAGTCCTTTCGGGAAAAGCTAGAATATATCCCGTTTTGAAAGGTTTATAATTAAATAATAATGTCTGGAATAATTGGAAAAAAAATCGGAATGACTAGCATCTACGGTGCCGATGGACGTAATGTCGCATGCACGGTGATAGAGGCTGGTCCTTGTGTGGTAACGCAAGTAAAAAGTTTGGAAACCGATGGTTATTCTGCTGTTCAGTTGGGCTTTGGCGAGCGCAAAGAAAAGAATACACCTAAGGCGTTGAAAGGACATTTTGCAAATGCTCAAACAACACCAAAGAGGAAACTCATAGAGTTTAAAGAGCATGAAGGTGAGGAGCCTTTTGTTCATAACTTGTCTTTAGGGCAGTTAGTTAAAATTGAAGACATTTTTGTTGAAGGTGACTTTGTTGATGTTGCTGGTACTTCAAAAGGTAAAGGTTTTCAAGGTGTTGTAAAACGTCATGGTTTTGGTGGTGTTGGTCAGGCTACTCATGGTCAGCATAACAGAGGAAGAGCACCAGGTTCTATTGGTGGAGCTTCTTATCCTGCAAGAGTTTTCCCAGGTATGAGAATGGCTGGAAGAATGGGAGGAGCAAGAGTGAAAAACACTAACTTAAGAGTGTTGAAACTAATTCCTGAGAAGAATTTACTTCTTATTAGCGGGTCAGTTCCCGGTGCAAAGAATTCAATTGTAATAATAGAAAAATAAAGATGGAGCTTTCAGTATTTAAATCGACAGGCGAAGACACGGGAAGAAAAATTTCTTTATCCGATGCCATCTTTGACATTGAACCTAATGATCACGCTATCTATTTAGACGTGAAGCAGAAATTAGCTAATGCAAGACAAGGAACTCATAAATCCAAGGAAAGAGCTGAAATTGCTGGTTCAACTAGAAAGATTAAGAAACAAAAAGGTACTGGTACAGCCCGTGCCGGAAGTATAAAATCACCTGTTTTTAAAGGTGGTGGTAGAGTTTTTGGTCCGAGACCAAGAGATTATAGTTTTAAATTAAACAAGAAGGTAAAACGTCTTGCCAGAATGTCAGCCTTAACTTATAAGGCTAAAGACCAAATGATCGGTATTTTAGAATCTATTTCTTTAAATGATGCTAAGACTAAATCATTTTTGGCAGTGTTAAATAATCTTTCTGTAAATTCTGTTAAAACTTTAATTGTATTGCCTGAAAACGATAAAAACGTTGTAATGGCTAGTAGAAATTTAAAGAATACCAGAGTAATTACAGCTGATATGTTGAATACTTATGATGTATTACATGCAGATAAGTTATTCTTAGTAGAAGGATCTGTAGAAAAAGTTGAAAACTTATTTAAGGAAAAGATATGAGCGTTTTAATAAAACCACTTGTTACAGAGAAGATTTCTGCCTTGAATGAAAAGGGTAAATATGGTTTCGTTGTTGCTAATGGAGCAAACAAAGTTGAAATCAAATCAGAAGTTGAGAAGAGATACGGTGTGAATGTTGAGGATGTAAATACAATGAAGTATTTAGGCAAGCAAAAATCACGCTATACTAAATCCAGAGTTTTAACTGGTAGAAAACCTGATTATAAAAAGGCTATCGTTACAGTAGCTGAAGGTGAAATAATTGATTTCTACAGCGAAATTTAATGATCTGAAAAATGGCAGTTAAAAAATTTAGACCAGTTACAGCTGGACAACGACATAGATTAGCTCCGGTATATACCGAGTTAAGTAAGGTAGAGCCTGAAAAGTCACTTCTTACACCTTTGAGAAAAAAGGGAGGAAGAAATAATTCAGGTAGAATGACCATGAGATACATTGGTGGTGGACATAAGCAAAATGTTCGTATCATTGATTTCAAACGTAACAAGCATGGAATACCTGCTACAGTAGCAACAGTTGAGTATGATCCATCAAGAACAGCATTTATAGCTTTATTACATTATGCTGATGGTGAAAAAAGATATATACTTGCGCCAAATGGTATAAAAGTAGGAGATAAAGTATTATCAGGAACTGAAATAGCGCCTGAGTTAGGAAATGCTTTACCCTTATCATCTTTACCATTAGGTACCATTATTCATAACATTGAAATCCGTCCAGGTTCAGGTGCTGCTATGGTTAGAAGTGCAGGTGCTTATGCTCAGTTATTAGCACGTGATGGTAAGTATTCTACTATTAAGTTACCTTCAGGTGAAATGAGATTAGTACTAAGTGCTTGTCTTGCAACTGTGGGTGTAGTTTCTAACTCTGATCATATGATTGTTAGATTAGGAAAAGCAGGTAGAAAAAGATGGCTAGGAAGAAGACCTCGGGTTAGAGGTGTTGTTATGAACCCAGTTGATCACCCAATGGGTGGTGGTGAAGGTAAGTCTTCAGGAGGTCACCCAAGATCAAGAAATGGTTTATTATCTAAAGGTCTTAAAACAAGAACCCCTAAGAAATATTCCAATAAATTAATTATCGGTAAAAAGAAGTAATAAATGGCTAGATCGTTAAAAAAAGGACCATATATTGATTTCCGACTTGCGAAGAAGGTTGATGATATGACTGATTCCGGTAAGAAATCTGTGATAAAAACCTGGTCAAGAAGATCAATGATTTCTCCTGATTTTGTTGGGCATACTTTTGCAGTTCATAATGGCAATAAGTTTATTCCGGTTTATGTAACTGAGAACATGGTAGGGCACAAATTAGGTGAATTTTCTCCAACGAGAAACTTCAGAGGTCATATTAATAAGAAAGATAAAGGTAAGAGATAATGGAAGCTATTGCTAAGTTAAATAATGTACCCACTTCACCTCGAAAAATGAGGATGGTAGTAGATCTTATCAGGGGAGAAAAAGTGAATAGAGCTTTAGGTATCCTTAAGTTTGAATCAAAGAATGGTGCTGCAAAAGTAGAAAAGCTTTTATTATCAGCTATAGCTAACTGGCAGCAAGCGAATCCTGACACTGATCTTGAAGAAGCTAATCTTTTTGTAAAGGAAGTTAGAGTAGACGGTGGTAGAATGCTAAAAAGGTTAAGACCTGCACCACAAGGTAGAGCACACAGAATAAGAAAGAGATCTAACCATGTTACTTTAATTGTGGATAGCGCTCCTGAAGCAGAGAATGCAATAGTTGAAACTGAAAACTCCGAAAATAAAAAATAGATGGGACAGAAAGTTAATCCTACCGGTTTTCGTTTAGGCATCGTTAGAGGTTGGGAGTCCAACTGGTACGGTGGAAAAGGTAATGCTTTTTCTGAAAAGCTAATTGAAGATCATAAGATAAGGGAATATATCCTTGCGCGTATCCCAAAAGGAGGGATCTCTAAGATAGTTATCGAAAGAACTTTAAAGAGAATCACGCTTACTATACATACTGCACGTCCTGGTGTTGTTATTGGTAAAGGTGGTAGCGAAGTAGATAAATTAAAAGAGGAGCTTAAGAAGTTGACTGGCAAAGATGTTCAAATTAATATCTTTGAGATTAAGAGACCTGAATTAGACGCTAAGTTGGTCGGGGAATCAATAGCTCAACAATTAAAAGCTCGTATATCATATAGAAGAGCAATGAAGCAATCTATTGCTTCGGCAATGAGAGTTGGTGCTCAAGGTATTAAAATCAAAGTTTCCGGTCGTTTGGGCGGAGCGGAGATGGCTCGTACAGAGATGTATAAAGAAGGGAGAATTCCTTTGCATACTTTAAGAGCAGATATCGATTATGAAGTATCGGAAGCAAACACGATCTATGGTATCATAGGTATCAAAGTTTGGGTTTTCAAAGGTGAGGTATTTGGTAAGAGAGATCTTTCTCTTAATGTTGGCGCTGGTGCGCAAACTAAAGGCAATGCACCTGGTCCTGGTAATAATAGAAGAAGTGAACGTCCTAAAAGAAAGAGAAAATAATCTCCGGATTTTAGCTTAAAGATAATATAAGATGTTACAGCCGAAAAGAACGAAATTTAGGAAGAAGCAAAAAGGTAGAGTAAAAGGTATCGCTCAGAGAGGACACACCATTGCTTTCGGAAGTTTTGCTTTAAAATCGCTTGAGCCGGGATGGATTACTAGTAGGCAAATTGAAGCCTCCAGGATTGCCATGACTCGTGCTATGAAGCGTCAGGGTCAGGTTTGGATTAGGATTTTCCCTGATAAACCAATTACAAAAAAGCCTGCTGAAGTAAGGATGGGTAAAGGTAAAGGAGCTCCTGAATACTGGGTGGCTACTGTTAAACCTGGAACTATCATGTTTGAAGCAGGTGGAGTGCCAATTGAGTTAGCTCAAGAAGCCTTAAGGTTAGCTGCTCAAAAGCTTCCTTTAAAAACTAAGTTTACAGTAAGAAGAGATTACGCAGAAAATTAATCGTCATGAAAAATTCAGATATCAAAAAACTATCTATTGACGAGCTCAGGGAGAATATCAATAATGAAGCGCAGAAGCTTCAGAAGTTTCAGTTTGCCCACGCTATATCACCTATAGAAAACCCTATGCAAATTAGGGTAACTCGTAAAAATATAGCTAGGTTACAGACCGAGCTAAGGGCTAAAGAACTTGCTAAATAATCGCTAAGATGGAAAGAAACCTTAGAAAAGAAAGAATAGGGCTTGTTGTAAGCAACAAAATGGAGAAGTCTATCACTGTTTCGGTTGAAAGAAAAGTGAAGCACCCTATATATGGTAAATTTTTGAAGAAAACTACCAAGTTTATGGCTCATGACGAATCAAATGATTGCGGTATTGGTGATACTGTAAGGATTAGTGAGACTCGTCCTTTGAGTAAAAATAAGAGATGGAGATTAGTAGAAATTTTAGAAAGAGCTAAATAACCATGATACAACAAGAATCAAGATTAAGTGTAGCGGATAACAGTGGTGCTAAAGAAGTACTTTGTATTCGTGTATTAGGGGGTACTAAAAAGAGGTATGCTTCTATCGGAGATAAGATTATTGTAAGTGTCAAATCAGCTCTTTCATCTAGTAATCTTAAGAAAGGAACTGTTTCTCGTGCGGTAATCGTTAGAACTAAAAAGGAAGTAAGAAGAAAAGATGGTTCTTACATCAGATTTGAAGATAACGCTGCTGTATTACTTAACCCTAATGATGAGCCTAGAGGTACTCGTATTTTTGGCCCTGTAGCAAGAGAGTTAAGAGAGAAGCAATTCATGAAAATAGTTTCCTTAGCACCTGAAGTATTATAATAATGGAAAGGAAGAAAAATAAACAACAAAAGTTCCACATTCGAAAAGGAGATACTGTAAAAGTAATCTCTGGTAATTCGAAAGGTAAAAGTGGAAAAGTTTTGGAGATGTTTGGTGAGAAGCAAAGAGCACTTGTTGAAGGTGTTAATATTGTAACTAAACATAAAAAACCATCTGCTACTAGCCCTGAAGGAGGTATAGAGAAAGTTGAGGCGGCTATTCACATCAGTAACCTGATGTTAGTAGATCCTGCAACAGGTGAAGCTACCAGAACAGGTAGAAAAGCAGACGATAAAGGTAAATTGCAAAGATTTTCTAAGAAAACAGGGGAGGTAATTAACAATGGCTAATCCAAGATTAAAAGATATATATACCAATGAGATTATTCCTGCATTAAAGGAAAAATTTCAGTATAAGTCTATTATGCAGGTACCTAAGTTGGAGAAAATAGTTATCAACAAAGGTATTGGTGCTGCAACGGCTGATAAAAAATTAGTAGATGTAGGAGTAGAGGAGTTATCTACTATATCTGGTCAAAAAGCTATGCCTACTTATGCTAAGAACTCAATCTCAAACTTTAAGTTGAGAGAGGGGATGCCAATTGGAGCTAAAGTTACTCTTCGTGGAAGTAAGATGTATGAGTTTCTTGACAGATTATTGTCAGTTTCTTTACCACGTGTTCGTGACTTCAGAGGTGTTAAGGATAAGGGCTTTGATGGTAGAGGTAATTATACTTTAGGCATTAAAGAACAAATTATTTTTCCTGAGATAAGCATTGAAAAAGTTGCTACAATTTCAGGTATGGATATTACATTTGTCACTACAGCAAATACAGATGAAGAGAGCTTTGAGTTATTAAAGTCTTTCGGAATGCCATTTGCAAGTAAAAATAATAACTAATTATGGCTAGAAAAGCAGTAATTGCCAGAGAAAGGAAAAGAGAAAAAATGGTAGCTAAATTTGCTGCCAAACGTGCTGAATTAAAAGCTAATGGCGACTATGAAGCACTTGATAAATTACCTAAGAATGCTTCACCGGTTCGTTTGCATAACAGATGTAAATTGACTGGTAGACCTAAAGGTTACATGAGGAAGTTTGGAATTTCCAGGGTAACGTTTAGAGAAATGGCCTCAGCAGGTAAGATTCCTGGAGTCACTAAAGCTAGTTGGTGATTTTTTATTAGTAAATTTTAATTAACAAAATATTTTCTTATCTTTGCAGGCCTGTTTCGGCAGAGGTATGAAATGATTAATAATATAAGAAATGGTAACTGATCCAATAGCTGATTATTTAACAAGGGTTCGTAATGCTATTAAAGCAAAGCATAGAATCGTTGAAGTGCCAGCCTCTAATCTTAAGAAGAGTCTGACAAAGGTGCTTCATGAAAAAGGTTATATCTTAAACTATAAGTTTGAAGATACTAATGCTCAAGGTAGTATTAAAATCGCTTTAAAGTATGATCCTGTTAGTAAAACCTCTGCCATTACAAAATTGGAGAGAGTTTCAAAACCGGGTCTTAGAAAATATTGTAATTCAGAAGAGCTTCCTAGAGTTTTAAATGGTTTAGGAATAGCTATTCTTTCTACTTCTAATGGTGTTATCACTGATAAAGAAGCTAGGAATTTGAAAGTTGGTGGTGAAGTTTTGTGCTACGTATATTAAAAAATTGAAATGTCACGAATAGGTAAAAGTCCAATAAAATTGCCTCAGGGTGTTACCCTTGATATTGCTAAAGATAATATGGTGACTGTAAAAGGCTCAAAGGGTTCTTTACAGCAGCAGGTTAATCCAGCTATAAAGTTGTCTGTTGAAGATAACGTGTTAACACTAGTAAGGCCTACTGAATCTAAAAGACATAAAGCTATGCATGGTCTTTATAGAGCGCTTCTGGCTAATATGGTAGAAGGTGTTTCAGAGGGGTATAAAAGACAGTTAGAGTTAGTTGGGGTAGGTTATAAGGCTGTAGCTCAAGGTAATGTATTGGAACTTAACGTTGGTTATTCACATAGTATTTTCGTGGGTTTACCTGATGAAATTAAAGTAACAGCTGAAACAGTTAAAGGTCAGAATCCTACCATTACACTTGAAAGTATCGATAAGCAATTAATCGGTCAGGTAGCTGCAAAAATCAAGTCATTGAGATCAGTTGAGCCTTACAAAGGTAAAGGTATCCGTTTTGTTGGTGAGTATATTAGACGTAAAGCAGGTAAGACTGCCGCTAAATAATTAAGATAATGGCTATTAATAAATCAGATAGAAGAGCTAGAATAAAAAAGGGAATCCGTAGAAAAATATCAGGAACATCTGATATTCCAAGGTTAACTGTTTTTAAAAGCAATCGTGCGATATATGCTCAAATAGTGGATGATCTTAAAGGTCACACATTAGCTGCAACAAATTCCATGGAATTAGGAGCAAAGAGTAATGCAGATATAGAAACTGCTTCAAAAGTAGGTGAGACATTAGCTGCTAAAGCTAAAGAAGCCGGAATCAGTGCTATTGTTTTTGACAGAGGCGGTTATAGATTTCATGGTAAAGTAAAAGCATTGGCTGACGGTGCCCGTAAAGGTGGCTTAAAATTTTAATTATATGTCTCAAAGTAACATAAGATCTGTAAAAGCAAGTGAAATCGACCTTAAAGAGAAGGTTGTTGCAATAAAGAGAGTAGCTAAAGTAGTTAAAGGTGGTAGAAGATTTAGTTTTTCAGCCATAGTTGTTGTAGGTGATGGAAATGGTGTAGTTGGCTATGGCTTAGGTAAAGCTAATGAAGTTACTGATGCTATCACTAAAGGAATAGATGACGCAAAGAAAAACCTTGTTAAAGTTCCTATTTTGAAAGGTACAGTACCTCACGAATCATTAGGTAAATATAGCGGTGGTTTTGTACTTGTTAAGCCGGCTGCTCCTGGTACTGGTGTAATAGCTGGAGGTGCCATGCGTGCTGTTTTTGAAAGTGCAGGAGTTCATAACGTTCTTGCAAAATCAAAAGGATCATCTAACCCTCACAACGTGGTAAAAGCTACATTTGATGCTTTAACCAGAATGAGAGATCCTTTTACTGTTGCTAAAAACAGAGGTATTTCATTAGCTAATGTATTTAACGGATAAGTAAGATGGCAAAGAAAATAAAAGTAACTCAAATTAGAAGCGTCATCGGAAGACCTAACGATCAAAAACTGACAATTCAGGCTTTGGGTTTAGGAAGGATAAATAAGACGGTTGAGAAGACTGCTACACCTCAAGTTGAGGGTATGATTAGAAAAGTTAGTCACCTTGTTACTGTAACTGAAGGATAAGATGAAATTACATACATTAAAACCTGCTGAAGGTTCAACAAAAACACGTAAGCGAATAGGTAGAGGTCAAGGCTCGGGAGCTGCTGGAACAGCAACCAGAGGTCACAAAGGTGCTAAATCCAGAAGTGGATATTCAAGTAAAGCCGGTTTCGAGGGTGGTCAAATGCCACTTCAAAGAAGGGTTCCTAAGTTTGGCTTCAGAAGTCCTAACAGAGTTGCTTATAAAGCTATTAATTTAAGTGATTTGCAATCACTTCATGAAAAGTTGAAAGTAGATACTATCGACACCGCTTTATTAAAAGAAAGTGGTTTAGCTGGTAAGAATGACTTAATTAAAATTTTAGGGAACGGTGAACTGAAAGCTAAATTAACTGTAACAGTTAATGCATACTCTAAATCTGCTGTTGAAGCTATAGAGAAAGCTGGAGGAACTGCATCAACATTATAATATGAATCGTTTTTTTTCTACCATAAAGAATATCTTTTCCATTGAGGAACTTAGAGATAGAATTCTGAACACTATTGGGTTCTTAATTATATTTCGTTTAGGTTCTTTTGTGGTACTTCCAGGTGTTGATCCAACAAAATTGTCTGGTGATGCACAAGGTATATTTGGTTTACTAGATACAATACTAGGTGGAGCATTTTCTAATGCCTCCATTTTTGCGTTGGGTATTATGCCTTATATTTCTGCTAGTATTGTTATTCAGCTGTTAACTGTAGCTGTGCCTTACTTTCAAAAACTACAGAAGGAAGGAGAATCTGGTAGAAAGAAGATTACTCAAATAACAAGGGTATTAACTATTGCAATCACTTTTGTTCAAGGGTCTGGTTATGTGGCCGGAACAATTCCTGCAGAAGCTATTATGATGAGTCAGACATTTTTCACTATTACTTCGGTGATAGTTTTAACGTCTGGTACAGTTTTCTGCATGTGGTTGGGAGAGAAAATTACAGATAAGGGAATTGGAAATGGTATTTCTATGTTGATTATGATAGGTATCATTTCAAGGTTTCCGGGATCAATCGTTGCTGAAGCTATTTCTTTAGGAATGAGTGGTTTGCTGTTTTTCATTCTTGAGATAGTTGCTTTATTCTTTGTAGTTATGATCACAGTAATGTTGGTTCAGGCTACAAGAAGAATTCCGGTACAGTATGCAAAGCAAGTAGTTGGGGGTAGAGTTTATGGAGGACAAAGACAGTATATCCCTTTAAAGGTAAATGCTTCTGGTGTTATGCCAATCATATTTGCTCAATCTTTAATGTTTTTACCAGCTTTATTAGCTAATGTGTGGGCTGATGAAAGTGATACGGCCTCTTATATAGGAACTGTATTTTCAGATTTTCAAAGTTGGCAGTACAATTTAACCTTTGCATTACTGATTATCATATTTACATTTCTTTATACTGCAATCACTATTAATCCTAGTCAAATTGCAGATGATATGAAGAGAAATGGAGGATTTGTTCCGGGTATTAAACCAGGAAAGCAAACCTCAGATTTTATAGATAATATATTAACAAAAATCACTTTACCTGGCTCAATATTCCTAGCATTAATTGCTGTATTGCCAGCTTTCGTAGCTATGGCAGGTGTAGGAGCTTCATTCTCCCAGTTTTTCGGTGGTACATCACTGATTATTATGGTAGGTGTTATTTTAGATACATTACAGCAAATTGAAAGTTATCTTTTAATGCGCCATTATGAAGGTATGATGAAATCAGGTAAATTAAAAGGAAGGTCATCGCAAACCAGTGCGGTTGCTTAAATCAAGATTATGGCAAAACAAAGTTCAATAGAGCAGGATGGTACGATAACGGAAGCCTTGTCGAATGCAATGTTTCGCGTTGAGTTAAGTAATGGTCATGAGGTGATAGCCCATATCTCAGGTAAAATGAGGATGAATTATATAAAAATTCTTCCGGGAGATAAAGTAAAATTAGAGATGTCCCCTTATGATCTAACAAAGGGAAGAATCGTTTATAGGTATAAATAAAGCGAATTATGAAAGTTAAAGCTTCAATCAAAAAGAGAAGTGTTGACTGTAAAGTGATCCGAAGAAATGGCAAACTTTACGTGATCAACAAAAAGAATCCACGTTTCAAACAAAGACAAGGGTAATTATGGCAAGAGTTTCCGGTGTAGATATTCCTGATAACAAAAGAGGAGCAATATCATTAACTTATATTTTTGGTATTGGAAGAAGTTCAGCTCAGAAGATTCTAGAGCAAGCTGGCATAGATGAGAATAAGAAAGTTGGCGAGTGGACTGAGGACGAAGCCAATGCTGTTCGTAACATCATAAGTGAAAACTTTAAAACTGAAGGTGTTCTAAAATCTGAAGTACAAATGAGTATTAAAAGATTATTAGATATCGGTTGTTACAGAGGCTTACGTCATAGAAAAGGACTTCCGGTTAGAGGTCAGCGTACCAAGAATAATTCTCGTACCAGAAAAGGAAAGAGAAAAACAATTGCTAATAAAAAGAAAGCTACTAAGTAATTTATAGATCATGGCTCAAAAGAGAAAAGATAAAGCTAAAAAGAGAGTAGTAAACGTTGAGGCTGTTGGTCAGGCGCACATTAAAGCTTCTTTCAACAATATCATTGTATCCTTAACTAATTCTACAGGACAAGTTGTTTCTTGGGCATCAGCAGGAAAGATGGGTTTTAAAGGCTCAAAGAAAAATACTCCTTATGCTGGTCAGGTTGCTGCACAAAATGCTGCACAAACTGCTTATGATTTAGGCTTAAGAAAGGTAGAAGTGTTTGTTAAAGGCCCTGGAGCTGGAAGAGATTCTGCAATCAGAACTATACAAAATACTGGTATTGAGGTAACAGTTATTAAGGATGTGACTCCGTTACCACATAATGGATGTCGTCCTCCTAAAAGACGAAGAGTTTAATACACAGTCAAAGATATTTAAGAAATGGCAAGATATAAAGGTCCAAAATCCAAGATAGCTAGAAGGTTCAATGAACCTATTTTTGGTGCAAGTAAGGCACTTACTAAAAAGGCTTATCCTCCTGGTCAGCATGGTCGTGGTAGAAGAAGAAAGCAATCAGAATATGCTGTTCAATTGATGGAAAAGCAAAAAGCGAAATACACTTATGGTGTATTAGAAAAGCAATTTGCTAATCTTTTTGATAAAGCTTCTCGTAAAACAGGTATTACAGGTGAGGTATTATTGCAACTCCTAGAATCTAGACTAGATAATGTAGTTTTTCGTTTAGGAATTGCTCCTACAAGAAGAGCAGCCAGACAATTTGTTTCTCATAAGCACATTCTAGTGAATGGAGAAATTGTAAATGTTCCTTCTTATCAATTGCAGGAAGGTGATACAATTGGCGTGAGAGAAAAATCTAAATCTTTGGAAGCTATCACTAATAGTTTATCAACTAATTCTGTATCAAAATATCCTTGGTTGGAGTTTGATAAATCTTCTATGACTGGAAAATTGGTAAATGTACCACAGAGAGAAGATATTCCAGAAAATATTAATGAGCAGCTTATTGTCGAGTTGTACTCTAAGTAATTAGTCAAAAATAGAAAATTTTATAATATGTCCATTTTAGCATTCCAAATGCCTGAAAAGGTGGCAATGGAGAAAGCAGATGATTTTCACGGGCTTTTTACATTCAAACCATTAGAAAGAGGTTATGCAGTTACCGTAGGTAATGCGCTAAGAAGAATCCTACTTTCTTCACTGGAGGGCTATGCAATAACAGGTATTAAAATACCTGGTGTGTTGCATGAGTTTTCTTCAATTGAAGGGGTTGTAGAAGATGTTTCTGAGATTATTCTTAACCTTAAAATGGTTCGTTTTAAGAAAATTTCGGATAGCGCTGATAATAAATTAACAATTTCATTAAAAAATCAGACTGAGTTCAGAGCTGGTGATATAAACAAATTCACTTCAGCTTATGAAATACTTAATCCTGATTTATTGATTTGTCATATGGACGAGTCTGTAAACTTTGAGATTGAATTAACAATTGAAAAGGGCAGAGGCTATTTATCTTCTGAGGATAATAAAAATGGAGAGCAATCTGTTGGTTATATCGCTATAGATTCCATATTTACTCCTATTAAGAATGTAAAATACAGCGTAGAAAACACACGTGTTGAGCAGAAAACGGATTATGAGCAATTGATATTGGATATTGAAACAGATGGAAGTATCCATCCTGAAGTGGCATTAAAAGGTGCTGCAAATATTCTTATCAAACACTTTATGTTGTTCTCTGACCAGAATATGGTATTAGATGCAGGTGGTTCTGATGAGCCTGAGGCTGTAGATGAAGAGATGCTTCACATGCGTAAGCTGTTAAAAACTGCTTTAAATGATTTGGATCTTTCAGTAAGAGCTTATAATTGTTTGAAAGCAGCAGATGTAAAAACTTTAGGTGATTTGGCTGGTCTTGAAATTTCAGATATGATGAAATTTCGAAATTTCGGAAAGAAATCGCTTGCTGAACTAGAGCAATTAGTTGCAGACAAGGGGCTTACTTTTGGAATGGATCTTTCCAAATACAAACTTGATGAAGAATAAGGATAATGAGACACGGTAAGAAATTTAATCATTTAAGCAGAACTGCTCCACATCGTAAGGCGATGTTAGCTAATATGGCTTCTTCTTTGATTTTATCTAAGAGGATAACAACTACAGTTGCAAAAGCAAAAGCATTACGTCAGTATGTTGAGCCTTTGTTAACTAAATCAAAAGAGGATACCACTCACAATAGAAGAATTGTATTTTCTTATTTAAAAAATAAGGAGTCAATTAAAGAATTGTTTGATGAGATAGGAGCAAAGATTGCTTCAAGACCTGGTGGTTATACCAGAATTATTAAATTAGGCTCTCGTTTAGGTGATGATGCTGAAATGGCGTTGATCGAATTAGTAGATTACAACGAAAATCTATTAGGAGAGAAGTCTGATAAGAAGAAAACTTCAACTAGAAGAAGCAGAAGAGGTGGTGGATCTAAGGCTGCTGCATCTAATGATTCCGCTACTGAAGCTAAAGCTGAAGAGACTAAAGAGCCAAAGACTAAGAAAGCAGCTTCTAAAGAAGCCAAGGCTGATGATTCTGAAGCTAAATCAGAAGAGCCAAAAGCAAAAAAATCAGAAGATAAAAAATCTGACGATTCAGAAGATAAGAAAGAGGATGCATAAATATATTCTTCAAGATTAGTTAAAAAATTAAAAGGGATTGGATTTTATTCAATCCCTTTTTTTATTTTTGCTCTCTCAAGACTATTTAAACAATCAAAGCCCATCCCATAACGAATGTTATTTATTACTATCAAAAATTATAGCAATGAAGTACACAAATAAGACTGATGCTGTTTTGTTACTTGAAGACGGTACAGTCTTCAGAGGAAAATCAATAGGGCATCATGGTACCAGAGGAGGAGAAATATGCTTTAACACGGGTATGACAGGCTATCAGGAGCTATATACTGACCCGTCCTATTATGGTCAAATAATGATTAATACAAATGCTCATATAGGTAATTATGGAACTCTTATAAATGAAACAGAGTCTGATTCTCCTAAAATTTTCGGTGTAGTTATCAATTCCTTTTCAGATAATTTTAGCAGATTTACAGCTGATGGTAGTTTGCAGGATTATCTTTCTAAACATCATATACCAGGTATTTGTGATGTGGATACGCGGGCTATTGTACGGCATATTCGGGATAAGGGAACTATGAATGCAATTATATCCTCCGAGGTTTTGGATATAGCTGAACTACAAAAGCATCTGGATGAGGTACCTTCTATGGAAGGCTTAGAACTTTCTTCGCAGGTCTCTGTTAAAGAATCTTATGAAGTTGGTGAGCAGGGGGGGATTAAGCTTGCGGTAATGGACTATGGTATTAAGTCAAGTATATTAAAGCAGCTTGTTAACAGAGGTTTTCATTGCAAAGTTTATCCTGCCAGAACAACTTTTGAAGAAACTGAAAAATGGGAGCCAAAGGCATATTTTCTTTCTAATGGTCCTGGAGACCCTGCTGTCATGGAATATGCTGTTGATACTGCTAAAGAAATTATTAAAAGTGATAAACCTTTATTTGGTATTTGTTTAGGACATCAGCTTATTGCAAGAGCAAATGGTGTGGGTACTTATAAAATGCACAATGGACATAGAGGACTTAATCAGCCTGTAAAGAATATTATTACAGGTAAGGGCGAGATCACATCCCAAAATCATGGATTTAGTGTAAATGCTGATGACGTTAAAAAATCAACGCTCGTTGAAGCTACACATATTAACTTAAATGATGATACTGTTGAAGGCTTGAAGATGAGAGATAAGAAAGTATTCTCAGTTCAGTATCATCCTGAGTCATCTCCGGGTCCTCACGACTCGCGCTATTTATTTGATCAATTTATTTCACTAATCAACTAGTAAAACTATGAGTATAATAGAGAACATCCACGCAAGACAAATTTTAGATTCAAGAGGAAACCCTACCGTAGAAGTAGAAGTTTCAACAAGCGGAGGCGGCTTTGGTAGAGCAGCAGTACCTTCCGGTGCCAGCACAGGTGTGCACGAAGCAGTTGAACTTCGTGACAAGGAGAAGGGTATTTACATGGGGAAAGGTGTTTTAAAGGCCGTTAATAATGTAAATACAACTATAGCGGAAGAGTTAATTGGTTTCTCTGTTTACGAGCAAAATCTAATCGATAAGTTAATGATCGAGTTAGATGGTACTGATAACAAATCTAAGCTAGGAGCTAACGCTATTCTGGGAGTTTCAATAGCAGTAGCAAAAGCAGCGGCTCAACTAAGCAACCAACCATTGTACAGATATATTGGAGGAGTTAATGCTAATACTTTACCTGTTCCTATGATGAATATTCTGAATGGAGGAAGCCATGCAGATAATAAAATTGATTTCCAGGAATTTATGGTGATGCCAGTGAATGCAGAAACTTTTTCTCAGGCTTTGCATATGGGTACATCTGTTTTTCATCACCTTAAAGAGGTTTTAAAGAGCAAAGGACTTTCTACCAACGTAGGAGATGAAGGAGGTTTTGCGCCAAACATCGAATCTAATGAGCAAGCAATTGAGGTGGTTCTTACTGCTATTGAAAAGGCAGGGTACAGACCAGGTGAGGACATCTATATTGCAATGGATGCTGCTGCTTCTGAATTTTATGATAGCAATAAGAAGAAATACGTTTTTGGAAGTACAGGAGAAGAGCTTACTTCTGATGAAATGGTAGCTTACTGGAAAACATGGAGCCAGAAATATCCTATTCTGTCTATTGAAGATGGTATGCAGGAAGACGACTGGTCTGGATGGGAAAAATTAACCAGAGAGATTGGAACAACTGTTCAGTTAGTAGGAGATGATCTTTTTGTAACCAATACGAAAAGACTTCAAAAAGGAATTGATGAGAAGATAGCTAACTCTATACTAGTGAAGGTTAACCAAATTGGAAGTTTGACTGAAACTATTAATGCTATCAGAATGGCAGATAAAGCTTCTTACAAGAACATTATTTCTCATAGATCAGGAGAGACAGAAGATACCACTATTGCAGATTTGGCTGTGGCTATGAATTCAGGTCAGATTAAAACCGGTTCTGCTTCGCGTTCTGATAGAATGGCAAAGTATAATCAACTTTTGAGAATAGAGGAAGAGCTAGGAGAAATGGCTTATTTCCCAGGTATTAATTTCTAATTTTTTTTACAATAAGATTTCTTAAAAGTCATTAACCTAATGGTTAATGACTTTTTTTGATTATATAAACTTTATTTGTTTTATCATTCAGTCAGATTTATTAATTTAGGACAGTAAGGATATGGACAGAATTCCTAAAATATTTAAAAACTTCTATTTCGTAACAGGGTTTATTTTCCTGGTGTGGATGCTTTTTTTAGATAACAATGATTTGATATCCCAATTGCGTTTATCATCTAAATACAATGACTTGCTGGAAGAGAAAGAATACTACCAGGAGAAAATTAAGGAGGTAGAGTTGGATAGAGAAGGTTTAATGAGTGATGAAGAACTTCTTGAGAAGTTTGCCCGAGAGAGGTATTTGATGAAGCAGGCAGAGGAAGATTTATTTGTTATAGTTAAGAAAGAAAAATAGAACTCTTTAATCTTATGAAAAAGTATATTTTATCTCTTCTCTTAGTTTCATTTATCTGTTCCCAGTCTTTCGCCCAAAAATATGTTGATGAAGAAAGTACTTTTCTGGAAAGGCTTTATTTAGGAGGTAATTTCGGTTTACAGATAGGGACTAATGTTACTCAAATTGAGGTTTCCCCAGCAGTTGGGTATATGGTCAATAACAAATTCTCTGCTGGAGTAGGAGTGATATACCAATATTTCAAAGCGAATGTGCAAGGCCCCTCTCAGGTTTACGAAATCAGTACCAATATTTATGGAGGGAAGCTATTTGGCAGATATAATATTACTGATTTTCTATTTGCTTATACTGAATTTGAAAATATAAACCTTGACGTAGCTAATTTTAGCACTCAGGAAGTAGCAAGAGAATGGGTACCTGGGATGTTTGTAGGAGCAGGTTATTTTCAGCCGATAGGAAGAAGAGCGGGTGTTAATTTGATGCTTTTGTACAACCTGCTATATGATCCCCTCAAATCTCCCTATAATAATGCTTTTGTATTAAGGCTTGGCTTTAGTCTTTAAAATAACTTTTAAAATCCAATTTAAATTGATCACCAATTTTTATTAGGTCCTCAATAACAGGATTTAATAAAGGAATACCATTTTTTAAGCGTTCATTTGAAATTTCTCTTTCAGGATCGCCAGGAATAAGCACTCTATCATTTTCTTCAGTCACAGAAGATTTTCTAAATGTTTCAATCCAGTTGTCCATATGCTTCTTGAAATCATTGGCAGGCCTGAAAGCATCAATACGCATGGCTCCGAAGAAGTGACCCAGTCCATCTCCTACAGGATCTTCTCTTAAAGGTAAAAAACTAACAAATGGAGGAGCCCATGGGCCGTAATTAGCGCCTGATAGTACTGCTGAAAATATGTCTACTATTGATCCAAGTATATAGCCTTTGTGACTTGCATGTTCTCTATCTCCCCCTAATGGCAACATACTTCCACCTGATTTGAGTGCATCCACATCTGTTGTGGGTTTACCATTTGAATCCTGTACCCAGCCAAGAGGTGCTTTCTCATTTTTTCTTTTTAAAACTTCCAACTTTCCATTGGCAGCTGTAGTGGTAGCAAAATCTGCCACAAAAGGTGGTTGTTTATCTGCAGGAATAGCAATAGAGATAGGGTTAGTACCTAATAATCTCTCAGTTGAGAATGTGGGAGAAACTAATGGGCTGGCATTTGTCATAGACCAGCCTATCATGTCATTTTCAAGAGCCATCATGCTATGATAGCCTGCAATTCCGTAATGGTTAGAGTTTTTAACGGAAACCCATCCTGTTCCTGCAATTTTAGCCTTTTCTATTGCTATCCGCATAGCAAACGGGGCCACTACAAGTCCAAGGCCTTTGTCACCATCAATAACAGCGGTACTTGGCGTTTCATGAACAATTTTAATTTCCGGCTTGGCATTTATTCTATCTTGCTCCCATAGCCGAATGTAGCCGCTCAAACGTGCTACTCCATGTGAGTCTACTCCTCTTAAATCTGCACTTAATAATACTTCAGCAGCTTCATGAGCTTCCTTTGCCGGACAGCCCATTCTCAGGAAAACCTCTTCAGCAAATAATTTAAGTGAGTTGTAACTAATGTTTTTCATTATACTATAATTTCTTCTTGTACTATAGCTTCAAGAATCCCCTCCTTTAAAGCATACGTTGATACCTGGATGGCGTTAAAATCATTGTTTCTGAGTATGAATTGAATTAAGCATATGGCAACTACTATCATATCCACACGCATTTCAATCATCCCGGGAATAGCTAAGCGCTCAGCTCTTTCTTTATGTATTATTTCATCAAAAAGTAATTGAAAGTCATCCAAGCTTAAGGTAAAGGCTACATCGTCCGGTTTGTTTTCTGTTTTTTTAGCATAAGCCATATCCACTAAAGTATCAAAAGTGCCTGAGGAACCTATTAGCGAATGAGGTTGCCATTCCTCTAATTGGGCTGTCAGTGGACTTAATTCTTTTTCTAAATATTGATAAAGATTTTCAATGTCCTCTTTCGAAATTGGATCATGTTTGTGAAACTTGTCTAATAGGCGTTGTGCTCCAATTTCGAAGCTTTCCAACCAGAATATTTCCTTTTCATTGCATAGGATAAACTCTACACTTCCACCTCCAATATCCATTACTAATGTAGGTTTGGAGCCTATTTTTATAGCTTTTTTAACGCCTTTTTGGATAAATTGAGCTTCTTCAATTCCAGAAATAATTTTTACTTTTATTCCGCAAACCTGATCTATTTTACGGATGATGTCTTTACCGTTACTGGCATTTCGCATAGCGCTGGTAGCACTTGCAAATATTCTGTCTACTTTTTCCGAGTCAATTTTATTCTTAAAATGACTTAATGTTTGTAATGCCCGTTCTTGTGCAGCATCCGTAATTTTGCCCACACTTATCCCTCCTTCACCGAGCTTAACTGCTATTTTCTCCTTATGAATAATTTCCCTCTCTGCTCCCGATACATCTACTATTAATAAATGGAAGGTGTTTGTTCCAATATCTATAACTGCTACTTTATCCATATTATAAGTTGGGCTGAAAAATTTGCGCAATATACTATATATTCATAAACCGACAATCAGATGTAGTAAGACCAATAGAAATGTTAATTATTTTTTAATCTAATCCTTAAAAGCGGAGATGGAATATAATTTTTGGAATTAAACGAGTATTATAATTCATTTTTCATAATGCCTAAGCTATATTTGAATATTAATCAATTTGAAATAGAATGGCTAAAAGCGATAAAGAAAAACCTGTCTATACTAAACCTACTTCAAAAGAAAAATTTGAGCTGTTAAAACAAAAGAATGAGGCTGCTTTAGAAGGTGGGGGAGAAAAGAGAATTGCTCAACAGCACGAGAAAGGGAAACTGACAGCCAGAGAAAGAGTGGACTTGCTGCTGGATGAAGGATCCTTTGAAGAGATAGGTAAGTTCGTGATGCATCGCTGCAAAGATTTCGGATTGGAAAATGAACATTACCCCGGAGATGGTGTAGTAACTGGTTATGGTACTATTTCAGGTAGATTGGTATACGTGTTTTCGCAGGATTTCACTGTATTTGGAGGTTCACTTTCTGAAACCCATGCAGAAAAAATTGTAAAAATTATGGATATGGCAATGAAGAACGGTGCTCCTGTTATCGGCTTAAATGATTCAGGTGGTGCCAGAATTCAGGAGGGGGTTGTTTCTTTAGGGGGCTATGCTGATATATTCTACAGGAATGTTCGTGCATCAGGCGTGGTGCCACAGATTTCTGCTATCATGGGGCCATGCGCAGGAGGAGCTGTTTACTCGCCTGCTATGACTGACTTCATTATGATGGTAGAAAATACCAGTTATATGTTTGTAACAGGGCCTAATGTGGTAAAAACTGTTACTCAGGAAAATGTTACAGCAGAAGAACTTGGGGGTGCAAGCACCCATAGTACAAAAAGTGGGGTAACGCATTTTTCTTGTGCTAATGAGTTGGAATGCATCAATAATATTAAACGATTATTGAGCTACGTGCCTCAAAATTGTGAAGATCCTGCTCCATCTGTTCCTTATGAGAAAAAAGAAGATGAGAGTAGAAAACAATTGAATGAAATTATTCCGGATAACCCTAACCAACCTTATGATATGAGAGAGGTGATAGAAGGAACGGTGGATGAAAAGAGCTTTTTTGAAGTGCATAAGAATTATGCTGAAAATATAGTAGTGGGGTTTGCCCACCTGGCAGGAAGAAGTATAGGTATAGTGGGTAACCAGCCAGCTTCTTTAGCAGGGGTTTTAGACAACGAGGCTAGTAAAAAGGCCGCTCGTTTTGTCAGATTCTGCGATAGCTTTAATATTCCATTATTGGTGTTTGAGGATGTTCCTGGGTTTTTACCGGGAACTGACCAGGAATGGAATGGAATTATATCTAACGGAGCAAAGTTATTATATGCTTTTAGCGAGGCCACAGTGCCTAGAGTAACTGTAATTACTAGAAAAGCCTATGGCGGTGCATATGATGTAATGAACTCTAAACACATAGGAGCCGATATGAATTATGCATGGCCTACAGCAGAAATAGCTGTGATGGGGGCTAAGGGCGCTGCTGAGATTATTTTCAGGAAAGAAATAGCGGCTGCTGATGACTCAGAAGCTAAATTAAATGAAAAGGTTGATGAGTATACTGAAAAGTTTGCTAACCCGTACAGGGCTGCTCATAGAGGTTATATTGATGAGGTTATAATGCCTGAAAACACAAGAGCTAAATTAATCAAAGCTTTTGCTATGCTTGAAAATAAAGTAGATGTTCTTCCTAAAAAGAAGCATGGAAATATCCCTCTTTAACAAGTGACTATTCAATAATTGAAGGTTCAGTTTATTGCTGAACCTTTTTTATATCTTTTTTCTGAAAATCCGCTGGTTCATATTGTAATATTCAAATCTATCTTCATCCAGGTAGCTAACCAGGGAGTCCAGAAAACCAACTATAAGGAAGCCTCCAGGTTTTAACGCTTTAAAAATTTTATCTATTACAATTGTTTTTGCTTGGCTGTTAAAATAGATTAATACGTTTCTGCAAAATACAATATCATATTTATCTGTATCCATATAGGCTAACTCATCCATTATCAAATTGGAATTCACGAAGTTTACATAGGAGAAGTATTCTTTTTTTACATACAGGTTTTTAGCATCTTCAGTAAAATACTGATCGAAATTTCCTTTAGGATTAAACTGAAGAAAATTACGCTGATATTCTGGTGCTTTTGCTTTTACTATTGCACCACTTTTGGCTGCATTTAAAGCATTAGAAGAAATATCAGTTGCCAGACTCTTCACCTTGTGAGTGATTTTTAATTCTTCCCAAATAATGCCTGCGGTATATATTTCTTCTCCCGAAGAACAGCCAGCGTGCCAGATGTGAATTTCTTTTTGATAAATAATTTCCTTTTTAATCAATTCTTGCAATGTCTGCCAGAATTCAGGATCTCGAAAGAGCGCGGTTAGCCCCACAGAAACTTCATTGATAAATTCATGGATAAAATCTTTATCCTTTAATGTGCGAGACCATAAGTCAAAGCTGGAAGTGAAATTAAACTTTCTGTAGATTCGTAGTAGCCTTCTCTTGAATGACTTTGGCTCATAATTATGAAAGTCAACATCATACCTTTTTAGTATGGCATCTTGTATTGATCGCATTTCAGCGTCAGAAATCTCTACCAAAAAGCCATTCTCTAAATCAGTTTGCATTTTTTAGGTTTAAGGAGTTTTGAATCATACCCACGAAGAGAAAAATGATCTTATCCAATTCCAGGTCAAGATTTTGTACTCCTGCAATACTTACTACCGAGCTAGTCCATTCACCCTCATTAGTTCTGAACTGTATTTCAGTTTCAATTTTTTTTCCGCTTTCCAATTCAGCCAAAACTCCTTCCAGGGTCCATTCATTTCCGAGCTTAAAGTTACTTTTATAATCTACATTTTTAAGACTCATACGACTATAGCCTGTGGCTTCAAAAAATAGAGGGTTGGCATTCTTCAGGGTGAAGTCTTTATTTAATTCGAGTATAGGAATTACACCTTTCATTGCGGTTACTGAACCACTTAGTTCATTCAGTTTCTGCTTTGATTTGGTGGTAAATTGTGCCAAAAGCATTACCTTCTTTAAGTTTTTATCACTGCCATATATAGGGTTTAACGTTCCTGATAACCACATTTCATGTCCACTACAGTCAGTTTGCTTAAATTCACCTGAGAAAAATTTTCCTTCTTTCAGGCTTTCCCACATTAATTGGTATTGTGGCTTTTCTCTGTCTTTTTCAGGTAAAAGGTCAAAATATGATTTTCCTTCAATATCTTTTAAAGTGAAGCCTGTAATGCTTAAGTAAATGTCATTTGCATGGGTGATTATACCAGTCTTGTCAAATTCAAGAGAAGCAATTGTTTTATTAATTGCCTCCATATGATTCATAAGTTCTGCCTGGTTTTTTTCGTTTTCTTTCTCCAAAAGTTTTTCCTGGGTAATATTTTCGCCTAATAGAAGCACCTTAGATAAATTGCCAGCATTATTTACAACCGGTGAATAGGAGGCTCCTAGCCAAAGCTCTTCATTTTGTGCGTTTGTGATAGGGTAATTTATCTGTATACTTTTACCAAGCTTCAAATGTTCCCAGATCTCCTGATGTTTGGAAGGGTCTGTACAAATAGATTGATGTGTTTTTACTTTAAGCTCAGAGGCTGTCCAACCTGTAAACTCAATCATTTTATTATTAGCACTTATAAGGTCACCTGAAATATTAAATTCTGCTTTTAACCAGGTATTGTCAATGGCAGAAAACACACTGTTTAATTCCATTTGGTTACGTGCCATTTCTTCCTGAATAGCCTCTAGCTCTTCCATGCTTTGGCGCATTTCTTCCTCACTTGATTGTAATTCTGAGGCCAAATGTTGCGAATCATCCAATAGTTTTTGGGTGTTTTCATTTACCTGAAGCACTGAGATAGATGCAGCTATGTTTTTAGCTACATCTTTCAGGAATTCAATCTTATACTGTTCTAAAATATGAAAACTCGCTATTTCCAGCGCTCCAACCATTTTTTCATCATTTATTAAAGGTATAATTATGATGTGTCTTGGCAGAGCCATCCCTAGTCCTGATTGGATTTTTACATATTTCTCAGGGACATCTGTAATATAAATGATATCTTTTTCCTGTAAACATTGGCCCAGTAAACCTTCTCCTTTTTCTACGCGCAAACTGGTAGCTTTTCGTCTTTCATAAGCGTAACACCCAATCATTTGTAAATGCTCTTCATCTTGTTCTTTATCTACCAAAAACATAGCCCCCTGGCTTGCTTCGATATATTTAATGACTTCGCTGATAATTTTAAAGCCAAAATCTTTCATATTTTGGTTATTTGTTCTCAATAATTCAGCAAACCGGGCCAGACCTTGCGCCTGCCATGTTCTTCTTTCTTCAGCACTTCTGAAAGCTACTAATTGCTGTTGGAGGTTAACTATAGCAGTTGAAAGTTGGTCTTCGTCTTTGTCATCTACCTCTATGGTTTCATTTTTGGCTAAGGAGTTGATTAACTGTGTAGCTTTTTCAATCTTGTTGTTATTACGATAAATATTACTGTAAAAAGCACTTGTCCATTTATTTCTGGATTCCGACAACCTTTTAATATGCTCTATGGAAAGATCAGATGCGGCCTCGCTTGCTTCCTGTATTGCTTTTCTTTCTTTTAGGTAAAAAATCCAGGTGAGTACTAAAAAGAAAAATGCAATGGAGTAGAAAACAATTCTGTAGATCCCGACAGCCTCTTTAGTAAAACATATAATAACAATTGCAGAAATAGAAATGAGCAGCCCTGTAAAAGCAGTAAATAAAAGGCGGTGGTATTTTTCAAGTGGCATATTCTTTACTTTTTTGGTTGATTGCTTTATTAAAATCAGAATCTAAAATCCAGATGAAGGAAGGAGATATTTTGAGATTTGCTTCAAAAAAGAAGTTAGCGGAAGAATAAATTGCGATGGTGCCATTCATTAACTCCAATTCGCTCCTGAGCCATTCCTGATTGGCTTCTTCAGGTTTAATGAATTTAGGTACATCTCCAAAAATCTTTAAATCCAGCTCATTAGATAATTCTGTGATTACTGATGCGGCCAATACATTGTCCACTTCTTTAAGTATAGCTTCTTTGTAGAAATCATTGTTTTCAATGTTCTTCATTTTCCTGATCAGCATGCCTGTTATTTCTTCAGCATCATTATGGTTTAGAACCAGATAACTTTTACCCTTAGCTTCCCCTATAACGTCAGTAATAAGTACGTATAGATTTTTATTTTTGAATATTTTCTCCATCAGGTCATTAGCTTTTCCCAACGAAAGCTCAAATTTTTTAATCCCTACTTTTTCTCCTGAAAGGTTTGAGAAAGATTTAGATGATTTTTCGAAGCCTTTTTTAAATATGTCGGCTGTAAATGCTTTTATGTTTTTGTCCATGATCGTTAAAAAATTAAGCTACAGCCGTAGCATTTACATTTAGAGAGTAGTTAAATAGTTTTTGAATGATTTGGGGCACGTTTAATACCAGGCAAACATTACCATTGCCTAAAATGGTTACACCGCTTATAAATTTCACAAAGTCTACAGGCTTCTTCAGGGGTTTTTCTACTATTTCTTTCTGTTGGAGTAGTTTATCTACAATGAGGCCGAGCTTTTTACCATTGTAATGGATAATTATTATCTGCCATTTCTCATCAGACTGAATTGCTTTTTCTCTTACATTTTCTTCTCCTTTAAAGAAGAGTTCTTTCAGGAATAGCGTTTCTATGGTTTTATCAAGATGTGAAACCATTAACCTGTTTTGCATTTTAAGTATCTTACTCTTATGTACAGAAATAACTGCATCTGTATAAGCCAATGGAATAGCATATTGTGTGTGGCCCACTTCAAAAAGTAAAGTAGCTTTTACAGCCATGGATGAAGGTAAAATAAGGGTGAAAGTAGTACCTTTTCCTGCCTCAGTGGTTACTTTGATATTTCCACCTACTGAGTCAGCAGCTTTTTTAACTACATCCATCCCTACACCCCGTCCTGAGATGCTGTTTACTACTTCGTTAGTGGAGAAACCAGGTTCGAAAATGAATGAAATGATCTCATCTTCAGACATATTTTTAGCGGCATTGGCATCTACCCAACCCTTTTGAATAACTTTTTCCCGTATTCTGGCTATATCAATACCTTTTCCATCGTCCTTTATATCAATGACCACTCCTTCACTTTCATTGCGTGCGGAAAGGGTTAATGTACCTGATTCTGACTTTTTTGCTGATTGTCGAACTTTAGAGTCCTCAATACCATGGCCAATGGCATTTCTAATTAAGTGTATTAAAGAATCTGAAATGATTTGTAAGATATTTCTATCGATTTCGGTATCGCTACCTTCAATAATTAAATCTACTTTTTTTCCTTCGGAGGTAGCTGCATCCCTCACTACTCTATGAAATTTATTAAATAGAAAGCCCACCTGAACGAGACGTACATCCATAACAGAATACTGAAGGTCCGATGTGACTCTTTTTAGCCTGTTAAATTCATTTCTAGACACATTATTTTCATGCTGTGTAATCAATCTGTCCCTTTCAATAATCAACTCCCCTACAAGATTCAGCAGGTTGTCCAGTTTTTTTACAGGTACCTGAACAACATCTGAAAAAGTAATTTTTTTGGTGTCTGTTTCCTCAGTGACTACAACTTCTGC
The DNA here is from genome assembly GCF_014636295.1 of Marivirga lumbricoides. Lineage (GTDB taxonomy): Bacteria > Bacteroidota > Bacteroidia > Cytophagales > Cyclobacteriaceae > Marivirga > Marivirga lumbricoides. The sequence continues at coordinate 241,534 of NZ_BMEC01000003.1, forward strand.
AACATCTTGAACTTCTGTTATGGCATTACCAGTATCCTTGAGGTCTGTTTTATTTTTTTTGTCTATAGTTTCCTGTAATTCCGAAGGATTTTCACCAGCAACTTTAGTTTTTTTTGTTGTTGAGGATTTGCGTGTATACGTGGTCTTTAGAGTTTGAGAAGCAGCGCTTTCTTTTTTACGTAGATTTTCAACCAATACCTCCAGTTTTTTCTGAATGCCTCTATATTTTACATTGGCATCAGTTGAGTTGATGGAATCTATTAATTCAGTCAGAATGTCTATAGATTTGAATAGTACTGTAAAAATCTCACTATCAAGTAGCAAGCTTCCTTTCTTTATTTCAGTAAATACGTCTTCAAGAGCATGCGCAAATTTGGAAATTTTTTCAAACCCCATTCCGGCAGCATTGCCTTTTAAAGTATGAGTTATTCTGAAAATATTATCGATTGTCTTTACCTCAGCGGGAGATTTTTCAAGACGTGTCATTAAATTATTTAGCTCTTCTACAGAAGAAGAAGCTTCAGAAATGAAGAGTTCCTTATATTCGTTTTCTTTGTTGCTCATAACTTACAATCTTTATAAACAGCTGACCAAATATCCCCCCATTTGATCTATAGGTACTAAATTTTGCGCTGCGCCAGTATCAAAAGCATACTTTGGCATTCCAAAAACAACTGAAGTTGCTTCATCCTGCGCTAGTGTTAGCCCTCCTTCTTTTTTAATTTCAAGTAAACCTTGTGTACCATCTTTTCCCATACCGGTAAGTACTACACCAATCATTTTGCTGCCATACACTTTTGCTGCTGAGTGCATTAGGCAGTCTATAGAGGGGTTGTTGAATTCTGTAAACTTTTTATTAGTAAAATATGTAATTACTCCTCCATGCGGATTTTTCCTGAGTTGAAGGTTAGCATGCCCGGGAGCCAGGTATATTCTTCCCGGTAGTATCTCTTCTCCTGATTTGGCTACTGAGACTTTCAGTAGTGTTAAAGAATCAAGTCTTTTGGCAAAAGATTCGATGAAGCTTTCCGGCATATGTTGAGCAATAATAACAGGTAAAGCAAGGTTACTTGGTAATTGCTTTATAAGGTTTTCAATTGCACCTGGCCCTCCTGTGGAAGCGCCTACTACAATAGCAGAATAATTGAGTGGGCCCTGGAAAGAGTGTTCATGTTTGTTTTCTTTCACATGAATAGCCTTCACTGATGATTTTGCCGCAACTTTAACCAAATCAATTAATGGATAATTCTTTGCCTTAATTGATTGAGTAAGATCCTCTTTTGGTTTATCGAGAAAATCAAAAGCTCCTTTTTCAAGGGCATCAAAAATTAATTCATTTTCTTTACTAAGCGCACTTAGCAGGATAATAGGAATTGGCATTTCCTTCATCATTTGGGTAACCAGGTAAAGGCCATCATATTCAGGCATTAACATATCAGAAATGATAACATCAGGATGAAGCAAAACAGCTTTTTCTACACCTTCCCGTCCATTTTTAGCAGCTCCCACAAGTTCTATTTGAGAATCTGCTTTTAAAATATCTGAAAGTAGGATTCGCATCAGGGCTGAATCTTCAACAATCAATACGGAAATGCGCTTTTTTAAATTCATTTTACCTTACACTTTGGATAACGCCTGTACTAATTGTTCTGAGGTAAATGGCTTAACAATATAATCTTCCGCGCCTAGTTTCATACCTTCCTGTATTACGGATTCCTGCCCTACAGCACTGATCATAAATACTTTTGACAATAGACCTTCATCTTTATAAACTTTCAATATATCGGTACCTATCATGTCAGGAAGTATATTGTCTAAAGTGATGATGTCCGGTTGTAATTCAAATGCCAGATCAATGGCTTCCTCTCCGTTGGCAGCCTGTCCTACGATTTCATATCCTCCTTCTTCTAATGCGTCTTTAATTAAGGTGCGCATGTAAAGAGAGTCGTCTACTATTAATACTTTTTTTCCCATCTTGGTTATTTTTAAATTGCGTAAATCTGATTTTGAGAAGAGACCGATAGTTCTCCGTTTATTGTATTGAATTTTGCAGTTCTGCTTTTACAGCCCCCCACATCTTTAGCTGCTAAATAGATTTTATTATCTCTCAGAAGTTTTAGTAGGGTATCTGTGTTTTTTTTACCTGTGTTAAATCCTGAATTGAAAAGATTGGCACCTCCTACTAATTTTGCTCTTAATGTATTTTTGCTGCCACCTATTTTTTCAATTTCCTCCAGGAGTTTTTCAAAAGCTGTTTTAGCATTTAATGTAGTGTGTTTTTCCAGGTCGTCTGACAGTACTATATGAGCAGCAGCAGAAATCTTATTTACTCTGTCAAACAGGAAAAGACCTACGCATGAACCCAATCCATAGCAAGCTATATGTGCTCTTTGTTTTGTTACTACATAGTCGCCCAGGTTGAGGGCAAATTCAGACTGCTGCATTTTGTTTATTCATTTTAAAGATGCCTGAAATTTCATTTTCGCTCAGTGTTTTGAAGATGTCAATCATAATCACAAGCCTGTCATCCAGCTTAACAATCCCTTTTATATAGGACTGATCTGATTGCCCATCCTGAACAATATTACCTGCTTCTTCAATTTGTGACATAGTAACACTGAGGGTATTAGGCACTTCTTTAACAAGCACTCCCATTTTCATTTCTTCACTTTCAATTACCAGCGTGTAATTATCCTTTTTCTGCTGATTTTCTATTAGTTGCTGTAAGCCGAATTTTTCTTCCAGGTCCACAATAGCAATAATGTTTCCTCTCACATTGGCCACTCCTTTAACATAATTAGGAGTTTGTGGTAATCTGGTAATGTTTGGGGTTAATACCACTTCTTTAATCTGATCAATGTGGAGGCCATATTCTTCATCGCCTAACCGAATGACCACCAGTTGAAATTTCCGGGTGTCTTCGGCTCTAGTGTTTGCTTCTTTCACTTTTTCCATCTGACTAAGGCTTAAACTAAAGTGAATTTCTTAATGCTTCCTTTCAAGTCATCAGCAATTTCTCTAAGCATATTGCTTGACTGGCTTATTTCTACCATACCTGCGTTTAGCTCCTGAGAAGAACTGGCAATTTGTTGCGTGCCTGCAGCTGTTTCCTCTGCTACTACTACAATTTGTTCTATATTTTTAACGACAGCTTCTATAGCCTCTTTTTGGTTGTTGGTAGTATCCTGAATTTCTTTGGAATGTCTGAAGGTAACTTCACTTGAACTGGCAATTTCCTCAAAAATTTCTTCTGCATCTCTGGTAGCTACGCCACCGTCATTTACGCTGGACTGCATACTTTCTATAGCTTTTCCGGCAGACACAGTGTCTTTCTGAACATCGCTGATAATTTTTTCAATATCCACTGCTGATTTTCTTGAGTCCTCAGCTAACTTTCTGATTTCCTCTGCCACTACAGCAAAGCCCCTGCCTGCGTCTCCGGCACGAGCGGCTTCAATGGCAGCGTTTAGTGCCAGTAGGTTGGTTTGAGAAGCAATGTCAGTAATTACATTAAGTGTTCTGGCAATTTCTTCTGCTCTACCAGTAAGGATAGTGATTGATTGAGAAGTTTTTTCTGCAGAAGTATTAATGCCAGCCATATTTACTACCAGGTTCTTTATAATTTTAAGACCTTCTTCTGATCGTTTTTGACCTGCTTCAGCAGTTTTATTAATGATATCAGCTTTTTGTTGCATGTTAAGAGATGATTTCATCACTTCTTCTACCAGCTTGGACGACTCATCAGTTCTTAGTGCCTGATCCTGGGCTCCTTTTGCCATTTGAGAAATAGCAGAAGCCACTTCATTAGAGCTGTTTTTAATACTTTCGCTTCGTGTTAGCAAGCTGTCCGATGATTTAGATACGTACTCAGCACCAGAGTTTATTTTGTTTAATACTTCATTAAGGTTGTCAAGCGCACTATTTACTTCACCAGCAACTTCTGAATTACTTTGCACTCGCTGAGTAAGATCTCCCAAAGCCATCGCACGAATAACCTCAATAATCTCGACTTGCTCTTTCATGGATTTCTCTAGCTTGTTTTTAGCTTCATTTCCTGAAATTTCTATTAGTTTCTTCTCAGTAATGTCAAGTGCATATTTCACAACTTTAGTTACTTCTCCTTTTTCATTGCTTACTGCTGTGTATGAAGCTTGTAACCAAACTTGATCTCCGGCTTTATTGTACCGTAAAAATTCACCGCTTTGGGCTTCTCCTGAGTGCAGAGCATGCCAGAATTTCTTATAATCCGAACTTTTGGCGTATTCATCCGAAACAAAAATCCGGTGGTGCTTTCCCTGTATTTCCTTAAGAGTATAACCCGTTGCTTGTAAAAACTGCTTATTTGCTTTCAGTATATTTCCTGTAGCATCAAATTCTATAGAAATAAAAGCATTGTTAATAGCAGTTAAATAATTTTGCAAATCCTGAGTTTCATCGTTTGCTTTTCCGTTGGGTTTAGAAGTTAAATTTTCTTCTAATTTAGTGGCTGCTTTTACCATAGTTTTATGATTTTAATTTTTAGTAAAGGTAAGTTCGGATAGGTAGCAGAGTCAATCCATGAAATTCCGTATTTTTAATAGTATATTTTACAGATTTATGAGTAGGTAATAATACCTAGTTTTAATGATATTGAGGTTTTAATGATTTTTTTTAAGTATTTTGATTTGTTTAATAAAATAGAGATTGAGAAATTTATTAGGGTTTTTGTAGGAAATTGACAATATTAGAAACACTATAATTACCATAAAATCAACCAAAGATGCCCTCAAACAAGATTTTGATTGTAGAAGATGACCCTATTATTGGGATACATCTTAAAAGCGTGCTGGAAAAAGCTAACTATGAAGTGGCTCCAATTTTAAGTTCCGGTGCTGAAGCAATCGAATATGTAAAAGAAAATACACCGGGTATTATATTGATGGACGTAATGCTGGAAGGTATGTACGATGGTATTGAGACTTCTATAGAGGTTAATAAAATCAAAAACATTCCTGTTATCTATTTAACAGCTACTAATGACAAATCTACTATCCATCGGGCTAAAATTACTTTCCCTTATAGTTTTATTACCAAGCCCTTTTCAGAGACTGAGCTACTGGCCAATGTTGAACTTACACTTTTTAAGCATAAATATGAGGTGTCCCGCCAGCAGAGTGAGGAGCTTTTATCTTCGATTTTAAGTAAAATTAAAAGTGCGGTTTTAGTGCTTGATCAGCAGTATAAAATAAAATATCTCAACAGGTTTTTAGGAAATTTATTGAACATACCCACAGATGTGCTCACAGGCTTTGTATTTGGGGAGGATATAAAATTATCATCATTAACTGATGAAACCATTAGTTTTCAAAGTCTTATCAAGACTGATACAGAAGAGCTGGCTTCGCAAAAAATTATTTACATTAATTATGGGGGTAGACAATATCCAGTAAATAATATATATATAACAAAAGCTAATTTTTTCAAAACTGAGGAAGAACAGTACTTAATTATGTTTTCAGACGCAAGGGAGCGATTAAGCAAAATGAAAGCGTCTAAAATAAAGCGCCAACAAAAATTAAATGCCCAGTTAGAAGGGGTTGAAAATGAAAGGGCGAGGGTGAGCAGGGAATTACATGATGGCCTGGGGCAAATGTTGAATGTTATTAAGATGAAGGCGCGCAACCTTAATGATAATGAAGCAAATTTTACAAGTATGCTGAGTTTAATTGATCAAACCATTGAGGAAACAAGGAAAATATCTAATGATTTAATGCCTTCAAAACTCAGGCATTTCGATTTGCAATCCTGCCTAAATTCTTTGTGTGAAGATTTTGAAGGAACGGGAATTCAGATTGACTTCAACTCAAACCTGCAACAGAGAGAATTGGATGATTATAAGATTCATATTTATCGTATTGTGCAAGAGGCATTCAATAATAGTTTAAAACATTCTCAGGCAAAAAAAATTTCGTTACAGATTTATAAAGAAGAAGAAAAAGTGAGGATTAGCATTGAAGACGATGGAATCGGTTTTGATTTTGTTAAATTAAAGAAAAATTTGGAAAAAGAATCTCATGGGCTCATCAATATAACGGATAGAGTAAGTGCCATGCGGGGGGAGATAGAATTTCATTCGGATAAAAACTTTGGAACCAGCATTATCATTCATTTAAACGAGCTTAAGAATTATGCTTAAAATTTTGCTAGCGGACGATCACCATCTGGTAAGAGATGGTATTAAAATGTTTCTTGAATCAGAAGCTGATTTTAAAGTGATAGGAGAGGCGAAAAATGGACTGGAAGCAGTTGAATTAAACGCTGAATTAAAGCCTCATCTGGTGCTTTTGGATATATCAATGCCAGAGAAAAATGGAATTGAAGCAGCCACTGAAATCCTACAACACAAACCCATACCTAAAATAATCATGCTGAGTATGTACCTGGATGAAAAGTATATTAATACCTGCATGGAAACAGGAGTACACGGCTACATTCACAAGGGAGCGGATAAGAAGGAATTGATAGAAGGAGTGAGGAAGGTAATGACTGGCCAGAATTTTTATAGTAAAGAAGTAAGAGAGGTGATGGTAAGTAATTACATAAACAGCCTTAAGCAAAAGAAAAAAAACCTGACACAGCAAAAAGTAACCATTACCAAACGGGAAATGGAAATTGTAAAGCTAATTATGAAAGGCTACTCCAGCGTGCAAATAGCAGAAGATTTATTTATAAGTAACCGTACTGTTGATACACACCGCGCCAATTTGATGCAGAAATTAGATGTTAAAAATTCAATTGAACTCATTAATAAGGTAACTGAGCTAAATCTGGTTTAACCACCGCCTTAATAAGAAAAAGCCCCCTTAAGTTGCTGATGTATGAAGCACATTGATTTATTCCGTGAGTTCTCCCTCTAAATCTGTTCTTAATATAGTAAGAGATTGGTTAGTTGCAACGGTAGCCGATCCTGTTAATGTAATCTGATTATTTCCTACAGCAATATTGATAGCCTCGTCATTTGAAGCCCCGCCATAAGTTTTCTCCCAAATAGCACTACCATTTAACTCCCATTTTGATAAATAAATATCATAATTATCAGGTGAACTCTCCAGGCTGCCGGTTACCATTAATCTTCCGTCAGGAGAGATGGCCAGGTCATTTAATTGAAGGTTCTCCTCCTTTTCATTTATCAGCGTTTGGTTGATGATTATGTCATCATTATAAGAGAAATCTACTACAAGGGCATTGGTAGCATTTTGATCACTACTTACTGTGCTTCCTGCGATTAGCCACTGTGTTCCGTACTGGATTAGAGAATTAGCCACCTCATTTGTCGAGTTGTTTTCTCCATAGTAATTAATTACCTGACTTAGTCCGAGTTTATTTATTACACTAATTAATATATCGCTATCAGAGGAGGATTGAAGATTGGAATTGCCTACCCAAAGTATTTTTTCATTATTTAGTTCCGCAATTCCGATTACATCACCAGGAGCAATAAGGTTACCGTAGTTTAAACTCCAGGTAATTTCACCTTCATTGGTGATTTTATAAAAAAGGTTATCATCCACCTGGTTATTAATCTTAATTGTTCCACCCATTACAAAGCCATTCCCACTTGCCAACTGAACAATTTTATTGCCTTCCTCTATTCTATTGGGCTCACCGAAAGAAAGGCTATCAAGCAGATCTCCCTCGCTATTTGTCTTTAATAGCACAAAATCTTTGTCGCCATCTGAGCCAGTCATGTAACCGAGAATCATTAAACTCCCATCTTCAAGAAGAATCATGTCTTTAGGTCTGTCGTCAAAATTTCCTCCATATTGTTTTTCCCATAGCAGGTTTCCAAAGTTGTCAGCCTTAGCCAGGTAATAATCTGAAACATTTGCTGTCCCATTAGCTTTTGAAGCTAATATTAGGATGCTTCCATCTTCTAAAACAATAGATTTCGCAAGAGTTTCATTAAAAGCTCCTCCTATAAATTTTTGATATTGCTTCGCAGGCTCACCTATTTCAGGTTCATCAAACTCGCAGGAGGAAAGAAAAAAGAAAGTTCCTAATAAAAGGGATAGTGTATAAGTAAAGTTACGCATGGGAAATTAGTTATTTCTGTTTTTTTCTTTTATTTCTATCCATCAATTTTGGTTTATATATAGGCAAGGCATAACCTACTTTTATACTCAAATTATTCATGGAGAAATCGTTATCTACATAATTGTAATCATATAGTAATTCCGAATTACTATATCTTTCTTTAGGGTTATTTACATCGTTGAGCCCATAGGTATAGCTGATACTTCCCAGTAAATATCCGTTTCCTATTACTCCTTTCCAGGTAAAGCCTATTGCTCCTTTGGCAGAGAGGTTGAAAGGCATTCTGTGATCTTTCATGTTCACGGATGGGCCGGCAACAGTTTGATTCCCCAATTCTTCATTGAGGCTATCCAAACGTGTAATGGAGGCACTGGCATCTAATAAATATTGAACCGATGCACCGGCCTGGGCATAAAGCCTGAAATCTCCTTCATTGATGTAGTATTTTATTTCAACAGGTATTTCCATCCATGATTGCTCTTCAAGATAGATTACTTCTGAATAATTGTATTGCTTTTTATCGTATTCAAATTTATTATACAGGTAATTTATATTTGTGAGTACCGACCATTTATTAAAAAAGGGTATTTCTAATGAGATGCCTACAGAGTACCCCATTTCAGGAGTGTAGGAGCCTAAAGAGGTACTTGTATTATCCAGGCTGAAATTCCTGTGCACCGTAGGAAAAGAGTAATTACCTCCTGCATGCAAGCCAACCAGCAGAATAGGATAAGTTCGAAACCTGTTATAAAGCTGAATAAATTCAGTGGGGTCGAGGTTTTCATTAATTTCATATTCGGGCTCAAGTTTTAATAATTCCACCATATAATCGGCAGCTGCATCTCTTTCATTAAAATATAGCTGAGTGATTACTAAAAGGCGATAGGCCCTTACCTTATTTTCTTTGTTTAGTCGTGTTCCATTAAGACAGGGAAGCAACTGATCTATAATGAGGTCGATTTTACCTTCCCTGTACATTTCGTTTGCTCGCTCCAAATTAAGTACACAGGCATTATCCTCTTCTTTAGGTTTTTGTGCATATGCATTTTGAAGAGCAGCAAAACACAAAATAAAAGCTACAGATAATACCTTCACATTTGATATCTTTCTTGTCATTTTAATTATTTAAAAAACTACTGTAATTAGGGCAGGTTACAATGGTGTCTGCTCTGGCGAAATCATCTCCAGCATACTTTTTCCACTCTTCTACATTGAGCATATTTCTCCGCAAATCATTACAGATTTGATTAGCCATTTCTTTGGTATCGATAGGCCATAATCTTATAAGGTAATCTCTACTGCCTGCCCACAATCGGCTATCATCTTTATTGAAAATGATTGACCATACCCAATCTTTATGATCCCTTAAAATGATGGGAGCATCTTCCAGCGCATTTAAATTCCACACCCTCACTGTTTTGTCAAAGCTTCCTGTAGCTAAGCGAGTACCATCATTACTAAAAGCAATATTATTAATTCGGGCTGTATGGCCAGGTAAAATTTTAGTAGTGGAGTAGCGTAAATCCATCAACATAATTCTTCCTTTCTCATCACCAAAAGCTAAAAACCTTCCATTGTTGCTATATGCTACAGAAAATAATGAATACTGATTGTTATAAAGTAAAGCAGAATCCTTTCCATTTAAGCTATATTTAATTAAAGCTCCATTATCCTGTGCTGCTACAATACTGTTATCTTCAGGGCTCACCGCCAATGCATTAATCTTATTGGCCCCTCCTGAAATCGGCCTGAAAAGTCCGTTTTTATAATACATTATTTTGTTGTTGGAGCCTACAGAAAGAAGGTCATTTTCTTTTGAGAAAGCAAGAAACCAAGTTTCATTCCAGGTAGTTGGTACTTTTTCAGGTTTGCTTGATGGGTTCCTGAGGTCATGTATCTCAATAAACCTGAAATCACCTCCCACAGCCAGTCTTGCATCATCATTACTTAATGCTAATGACTTATTTATTCTTACATTTCCTCCTCCGCTAATAAGCTTTGGAGTGGGGTTAGCTGATGAATTCCACTCAATTATTTTACCATCACTTCCAGTAGAGTAAACTTTATCATTTTCCTTAGAAGCTACCAAACTCCTCACGTTCTGATCATGTTCTTCCAGGTTAAAATAGTCAGTGCTTTTAAGTGATTTAAGTGCATAATATAATCCATCATAAATATCCGGATCATTTGTTTTTCCATTCTGATCCCTGTTAAAATTATAGGCCTGCTTAGCCACAAGACCTTTCACCTCAGGTTCAGTAATTTGTATGGATTTAATGGCCATTGATTTAGCTATAGAAAGCAACCTTAAGCTTGTCGCCTCTTTCTCACTCATAATGGCAATTTTGGCATTAAAGAAAGCAATGCTTTCCTGCTGAAGTGCTTTAATTCTTTCTGCCTCAGCCAGTTTTTGTTGTTCTATAGCCAGCTTAGCGTTGTACTGTGCCACACCAGTTTGTTTTACTGCTATTTCCTGCTGTTTTTTGGCTTCTTCTGCATTTGCTTCGGCAATTATTTTCTGTTTTTCAGCTTTCTCGCTTTCCTGCTGCGCTAATTCAGTTGCTACAAATGCCCGTTCCTTTTGTTCGTTGGCATCTATCCAAAACCAACCTGCCACAAGGCATAGCAAGAACATTACAGCAGCTATTCTTCTGAAAATTGCTATTCTTCTTTTTTGCAGCTTTTCTTTTATACGTTGGGTTCTTTCATATTCTTTTTCGCTATGATCAAGAAAGAGCATAGTACGCTCAAAGGATTTATGATGCCTCAACCCCCAGGCTTTTGTTGGGTTTTGTTCTATTCTCCAGTTTTGAGCTAATAGTAAGTCCGGTGGCCTCCAAAGTCCTGCTTTTCCTTCCTGGTGCATTCCTGCAGCTTCTGCCAATCTTAAATAGAGTTTTACAGATTCAGCTTCTTCATCTACCCATTCCACCAGTTCCACCCAGTTACGCATTAAACTTTCATGGCTAATGTCAATCATGCTTTCGTCATCCAGCAACACCTGAGCAGGAGGCATTAATAATGATCTTCCGGGTCTTCTGAAATATTCAATTACCTTAATAACCTCATTTTTATCAGCATCGGCTATTTCTGTAATATCCTTGAGAGTAGTAGGCCTTCGAACACCTCTTCCTTCTTCTCCTTTTTCAGTAAGGGCTTTGAAAATACGTTCGCAAATGAGTCTTTCTTTTTCATTTAGCTCTCTGAAAGCTTCCCTGGCATGTTCTGATAACGCATTTTTCATGCCCCCTATCGCGTTGTAATCCGCTAATGAGATTTTTTCTTTGGCGGATTTGTAGGTTTTCCAGTAATCCCAGGTACGCATCATAGCATGTTGCATTACCGGAAGTTGGTCTCCGCTTTCTCCAACATCTTCTAAAATCTCCTGTACTAAATCATCTTCTACTTCTGCTCCCATAAAATGAATAGGGCCTTCAATAGCTATTTGTTTTTCCTTTCTGGTTAATTGTGGGATTAAATACTGGCTATTATTTATGGCCGCTGTAAGCTCCGGAAACCTTGCACAATCTCCAATAAAATCTGATCTGATGGAAAGCACAATGTAAATAGGTACTTCAGTTTGACCTATAGAAGTAACTATTAAATTGACCAATGCTTTCACTGATTCATTTGCGTCCGCATCATCGGGAGGAAACCTGAAAACTTCCTCAAATTGATCTACAAATAAAAGATACCTGGTTTTTGTATTTCTTTCCCGTAAAATGTCAATGAGTCCGGAAGGTGAAGCGCTCAACTGTTCTGTTAATGCTTTAATATCAGAGGTATCGGACTTTTTATTTTCATCAGACAATTCTGTCTCAGCACTTATGCCGTTTAATAAACCTTTTGCAAGGTTATGCATAGGGTTATTACCCGGTGTTGCCACAAAAACTTCCCAGCTTTCTTTTTCCTGCTTATTGTTTTTGAGAATGTCAGATAATACCCCGCATGACATGAAGGAGGATTTACCGACACCTGAAGCGCCAATGATTGCAACAAATCTTTTGTTCATGATTTTATCAACCACATTCTCAATTTGGCCTTCCCTTCCAAAGAAAATATGGCTTTCACCAAACCTAAATGGACGCAAGCCGGGGAATGGATTTTGGATTGTAGCTACAAGATCTTCTCTGTTTTCACTCATGCGTAATAATTCATTTTGGATTTAGTTAAGCACCATGTCATATTTTTCCCCATGCTTTTCATGTACGTATTGCTTAAGCATAGATTGAGGTATTTCTTCATAGAAAGAGAGTAACTCAAGAAATACATCTCTATCAACCTTCATCAAAGTCACGCCTGTTAAAGCTTTTATTTGTACAGGTGTATGGTCATGATGATTCAGTTGAAAGTTAGGGATCATTTCTTTAGTAGAGAATTGATAATTTTTCAGCCTGGTGCTAAGTTGAACTTCCCCTTTATATATGAAGAAGAAATCTAAGCTATCAATTTCACCTTTACTCACTATCTCATCTTGCTTAAACTGCAGGATGCTTACTCTTTTAATAATTTCTGAAAGTACAAGCCCCGAAATTCCTGAAAATTCCTTTATCTCATTTAAGAAGTTGATCATATCAAACTTGAGGGCAGGCACTTCGCTTTTTTCTGTACTTATTTTTCTGATCACCTCAGTTGTTTCGTAAGCAAAATGAAACTCTCTTTGTTTTTCATATCGCCTGGCCAACTTTTCAAATGCATCAGGAAAAATTTCAAATAGTGCCTGTGCAGCAGTTTCTCTTAATATAGCATCAGGATTTACCAGGTGACTGGCCATTATTTCAAAAGAATTGAAATTAGTTTCTTTTGAAAGGTCTTTTAAAGCGCAGGTCTTAGTCCAGCTATTAATCCATTTGTAATCTCTCTGAACAATATTCACCAACATTTCTGCTTTTTCCATTGGCTCAGTAGGGAAGATGTTCATTAGCTCTTCCACTTTTGAGCGATAGGAGGAAATTTTGAAAATTGGTATCAGGAATGACTTCATCTCGTCATTAATAAAGATATCCAGTAAATCAGAAGCGAATTCTGACTCTTCTACATCATTACTATTGATATTTACTTTTACAAGTTCTACTGACTTAGGATCGTAAATCAATGCAAGTAGTCTGAAAACTGTTTCATAGTTAGTAGATATTTCATACTCCAAAGCCCGCAAGAGCAGGTTTGAGCAGTTGTTGTTTTCTGCATCAATGTAAACTGCCATGTTCCAGATCATGGCATTGCACACTTCTTCCAGCTCAGTTCTTACTTGTAAAGCTTTAATGCTATCGGTTACTGTGAATCCACATCGGCTTAAAGCATCAAGGCAGGTTGCTACTACATTTTGGTTAGGGTAATTGAGCTTATTAAGAAGTGATGTTACTGCACTTTCTGAACTGATTCTTCCATAAATCTGTAAAATTCTTTGCTGTGTCCGTTGATCATGTTTATTTAGTTGAAAGGCTGTTTCCAGCATTTTTAAAAAGGAATCATCGGAAGCGGAGATAGCAGCCACTGCGGCATTTGAATATTCCGGATGCTTAAGCTGAAGAATGATATTGTTATGTAGCGAAGTATCATCTGCTTTGGCTGCCGCTATTATGGCATTATAAATAACAGGTTGATTGGAATCTCCAAAAAGTCGGTTTAAAACCTTTCCTTTCTCTGTGGAATCAAGGTGCTGTGCCAGCAAAGCACCGTAAATCCTCTCATTTACTAATTTTGAGGAGGTGAGCTGATCCACATACTTAACTTGTTCAAGCCTGAAAAGGGCTTCATTTAATTTTACATTCACCTCTCTCACCAGGGAAGCAGTTTTTAAAGCAGGGAAATATTTCCAACTCATTACCTGCTGAATGGCTGGCAAAGCTTCTAATAAATGATAATTGAGAACCTCATAAAGGGCTATTTCCTGAATGTGCTCATTTTGGTGAGCGGCCAATTCCACGATTATTTTTCTGTAAATAACAGGGTCAAGTACTTTTAATAAATTTAGTTCAAATACAGCTTTTTCGTAATCACTTTTGGGAATGCTTTCTTCCAATTGTGAAAGGAAGCTCTGGGTTAAAGATTGGTCGTGTTTAATTAAATTACGTTGTTGACCCAAATTATCTTCCAGGAGTCCTTTGTACATTCTATACATAAGAACTATACTTACTATCCACCCTATGGAAAAGAGTATAATTGCACTTATAATTAAAACAGGAAAGTAAGGTTGATCGATATCTGCAAGCAGGGCACTGAACCACTCTGAGGTGCCAAGTCGTACAATTCCTATAAGCAATAAGCCTGTTAAAAAAGTGGTTATATGCCTCAACATATTATCAATGGTGGTCTGTATGTCGAACCTGAGATTGCTTTCGATAGGGGAGAAATAAAGTCTGAAAAGTGTATTCTGAATACCATATTTCAGCCCATGAATAAGTACCGTTCCTGCTATAATAATTATGAAAAACCTGATAAATGAAAGAGAATCTCTTTCAAACCCGTAAAAATAGCCTACTGCAAAGGCTGCCGCGGTTAGTAAAATGGTTAAAATTGGAAGTACAAGCAAGCTTACTTTAATTCCGTATTGTCTCACAAGCTTTTTCTGGGAAATCCAGAGGAAGAGATAAGCGAAGAAGCATAAACCTAGTGTGGTATAGCTAAAGAATTGGTGAAGTTCCGTCCCTTGCTTGGCCGACTGTTCCACCGCATATAGAAAAAGAATATCTACTAGCCACAGCGTGATAGTGAAGCAAATAGTGAAAATACTCAGGTAGAGAAAATACCTGTTTTTAATGAGCTTACTAAACTTATTGTAGTAATTTATGTATTGGGCGCTAAGTTGAATTTCGCTTATGTTTTCGAATTTCAAAGCTGAAATCCAAACTGTAAAAATTGTTATAATGGCACTTGCTGATACCATAAAGAAAAGATGTCTTTCTTCCAGAAATGTGTTTTCAAGCAAATAAGTGTATCCTGCTGAAACAACTATAATTGCCAAAAGCATACCTATAATAGCTATAGGTGACAATTTCTTGTTTTCTCTGATGTTGAAAAGTGAGTGGCCGAATGCATTATATAGTGAAAATAGGATAGAGATAGTTGGAAACAGCCCCATCATAGCATAGGTAGTATAAAGCTTCGGGTTATCGGAAAATGTTATCTTATAGAAGAGGTAGTAATAAAAAATAGCAAAGAGAGCGAGGAAAATAGTAGATAAAGTGCTGATTGAGAATCTTTTGTGTAGGTAGCTGTAGGAAAATGAAACTAAAACTCCTACAATACCCGAATATAAAACAATATAAGGTAGACTTTTATAAGAAAGATGAGTCAAGTATAGGTTTATGCTGCCAAGAAAGCTTGATGCCAGCATAACTCCTAAGCCTATTCCAAAAAGAATAATACTAACCAATTCAGAGTGGGTTCTTGAAAGGTTTTGGTTGTTATTTTTTACAATTTTCATTGTGTTTTTGTCCTGCCAGTAATGATGAATAGCTGGTGGGAGTAATCTTTTAATTGTCGTACTCTAAAAGACCAATAGCAACTTTACTATTAGTATCGGTAAATTAACAAAAAGAATACTAAAGTTAATAGGTGAATGTGAAAATATTGCAATTAATATGTAATATTTTCTCATTCTTTTCTTTTAGGATCTACTCTAAGTATTGTTAAAACTTCACTAGTTTCTGCTTAAATCCTTTGCCATTTTCGAAAGGATATATACTTTCGTATAAATCATCAGTAGAGATATTAGGAATTGAATCTTTGGTGTCGAACTCAAAATAGAGCACTTGCTGAATGTATTCGTTTTCTACAGGAATGCTATCATAATACTCCTCTTTATATACATTGAAGCCAAAGTTTATATTATCCAAGTCCTTGCCTTTGAAATGTCCATCTTCCCAAAATTTCACACTGATATGAAATGATTTATTTTTCCATCTGGTGAATTCTTTCACGATAGCAGAAACCCCTTCTAATACTTCTTTCTTATTTTCTTCTTTTGCTGTTTCAAACAAGTATAAAATCAGATCAACAGAACCGGATACAGATTCATTCATTACTATCTCTTCCAGTGGGGGGATGGGATTATGATTAATTTCTTTGTAATTGAAGGAGGTACTGTTTTTAAATTTAAAAGTAGGGTAATAATTATTAAGCTTAGCTTTTATTAAATTACTGCATTGATAGGTGTGCAGCATTTGAGGAAAATTATCACTTATTTCCTCCCCTTTTTGTTTATAAGTTCCATGAATAACTATCGCTTTATTATTTGCTAACTCAGCTGTAAATTGATGATAGCCAAGGTTGAGGACAAAATCATTGCTTAAAACATTAAATTTATCGTTGTATCTTTCTTTTAAAATATTTTCAAGTTCTTTGTCGCTATAAGTTTTTGCCATTTCACAGGAGGTTATTAAGAATAATAAAGTTGATAATGTTATAATTCTGAACATAAAGTTATTGTGTTATCCAATTCCAAATTGAATAAATTCGGTTGGAGGCATCATCGATAGCGTTAGTTACTCCATCTTTAAATCCTTCCCATGCATCACTTGCACCTTGTTTGAAGCGGTTGTACCGAATTACTGTTTCTTCGTAAGTTTCTACTACTGTTATATAAGCATGTAGAATACCCTGTACTTTTCCTCCCAGGTTTTGCCTGAGCGGTTCTGCTACTTTCCTCTGTTGATCATGAGGATAAGCTCTAGAGGAGCTTACTGTTGAATGATGGCTTTTATTCATTTCAATATTGTTGATTTGTTCTGCACCTGATGCTTCTCTCATTTTACTATAATGCGATGATGAAAATACATGAGTTGCATGTGCTTCTGCAATACCACTAACTGTATCAGCCAAAAGAGACTTTATTTCATTCACTTCCCTACCAACAGCTGCCTGGTTTTCATTCAATTTGTTTATAATATCTCTTAGGCGGATGACGTCTTCAGCAGCTTCCCGGGGCCATTTAAATTGTGGACGGATTATCGATAACACTTCCGCCATATTGCGATCAAAATTAGATATACTTTCCTTAATAGTCTCAATATGACCACTAAGACTATCTATCAAAATATTTACATCCAGGTGTCTGCCAAAATCATGCTCATAGGTTGTGCCTGGCAAATTAGCTTCACCTGCTTTATCAACAATATCTCCCGTAACAATATGATGAATAGCTTTTGGCCGCTCGCTTTCTGGTATTTTTTGGAAACGATCAACAGAAGCCTGATCAATACCGGGAGATTGGAAGGTGGATACATTAGCTACCTGTCCAGAGAAATTAACAGCAGTATGTTGTGCCATTGCACCACCCAAACTATGACCCGTAACATCAACAGGGCCATCTGCTCTACTTAATATTGCTTCTATTAGATTTCTATTTGCTTCAAATTGCTGTAAGCCTACGGCTCGGGGATCTAAATCCACATAAATTGTCATTAAATTTTCTGATCCTCCTCCGGGAATCGTTCCTCTAATAGCTAAAATATCATTTTTCTCTGATCTGGATTTAATTAGCACTGCCTGAAATCCTAATTGTGCGCCACTCGACCTTCCTATCCAGCTTATCCCTGACTCGCTAGCCTCATAGCCGTTATTAGTTAAAAAATTTCTTTCTTGCTCAGTTAATCCAGAGTTTTCCGGTTTGTAAACAAGATGGTGCGCAGCAAATTCGTATACAGCCTGTTGCGGTGCTATTTGGTCTAATGCGTCTTGTCCTGAAACTTTTTGTAAAATTTTATGAGGAGAGTTTTTATTATATAAATTTACATCACTGTTGTGATGAATATTCCCACCAACTTTAAACTGCATAGCCTTATTCCCCATTTCATCTGCCTCTTTTTCAAGAGCAGCATCATCATTTATGGAAATATTGGATTTTAATTGCTTAGTTGGCTTTACTCTTCCTTCTTTTTGCTGGATTACATGCCAGGCTTCATGCGGTAAGTGTTTTTCCTGACCTGGTCCCAAATGTATGTCGGTACCTTGTGCGTAAGCCAAAGCATTCATTTCAGAAGGTTTGTTAGAATTTCTGTACACTCTCACATCGTCCATAGAATGGCCGGAAAGGTGTTCTATACCTGATTTTAAATTTTCGGGTAAGCCGGTGGAGTTAGAGTTATTATTTTCGGGGATATCGCTTTCTTTTCGGTTTTTCTTCTGAAGGATTTGATGCTGAGGATATTGCTCCTTGTTTTGTGTCTTCCGGGCAACACCAGAAGGTTCTTTAACACCAAAAGTCATAATGCCAGGCTTAAGTTGAGCAAACTGCTCTGGTTTTTCAGAAGTATGATTTTCAACATATGAAAATCTGGTTATGTCACGAGAAAGTGTGCGGCTCATCTGTCGGGGTTGTAAGCCTTTCTGCCAATGGGTGTTTTCCTGTCCACTTTGCTGGTGAGCAGTGTTTTCATTAGAATGTTTTGGTTGATCAGCCACTAGCTTTTACTGTTACTTGCTTGTAATTGAATGATCCAATATACAAACTTATTTGAAAACCGATACTTCCAACATGATCATTTATAGTGAGGCGAATGAATCACCTCTTCTATCTCAAGTTTAATAAATACATGATTATACTGAAACTTATAATTTTAAAGTTATAAAGGGCCAGTTAAATATATTTGTAATTTTGCTTTTTAAATGCATATTTCTTTAAATACATATCTTTCTTTGCGGCTGCTGATTATTGTATTATTTACTTTTTTTTGTCAAAGTTTGTTGGTGGCGCAAGAATCAAAAAAGACAGCAGTTGCGGATTCTATTTTCCTTCAATCGGGTAATGTTTTAATATTAGAGGATACTTTTTATTTGCCCGAAACAGATACTGTTATTTTTCTCCCTGCTGGTAAAACTTATAAAATAAAGCCAAGCCCCTACTTTAAATCTGATAAGTTTTATGATTCCTTAAAAAGCAAAGCTGGCAATACGCAGGTAACAAGGATGCTTTTTTCTTTGTTATTTAAAAGTTCCAGTCAGAATATATCCAATAAAAAACCGATCACAAGAGGAGAAGCTGCTTTTGAGCCATTTGAAGGTAAAACAATAGGTGCAATTTCACTTGTTAAAGTTCCTGTGCTTGAAGGGTCTGTAAGCGATACCAGTAAAGTATCCAAAACCTGGTATGGTAAAATGCTTAACAGAGTGCATATGAATACACGAAATAGCATTATTAAACAGAATTTATTATTTAAAACAGGAGAGGAGGTAGATCCTTTCCAGATGGCTGATAATGAAAGGATTTTGAGGCAGTTCAGAACCATTCGTGATGCTAAAATTTACCTACTACCCAGAGTAGACAATCCTGATATTGTGGATGTAAAAGTAGTGACACAAGATGTGATTTCCTTAGGAGGTTCACTGGAGTACTCTTCTATCAATGATTTTAATATGTCCATTTATGACCGTAATATTTTAGGATATGCACGTGATTTTCAGGTCAGTTATTATTTTGATGAGCATGAAACCCCCAAGCACGGTTACGGACTTCAATACAGGGTGCCTAACTTTTGGGGTAGTTTTATTCAGGGAACATTTCAATACGAAAATGCTTATTTTCGAAAGCAAATTAGTGCCAATTTGATGCGCGACTTCTTTACCCCTGAAATAAAATATGGGGGAGGAGCTACGCTGAGAAGAGTATCGGAATACTATCAGCCTTTGGATACAGTATTTTTTGAAATCCCATATACTAAAAATGAAGCATCCTTATGGTTGGGCAGGTCTTACCAGATTATGAAGAGGACCAACTTTATCGTTCAAACGCGCTTTAGCAGTACCGATTATGTGGAGAGGCCTAAAGTAACAGAAGATAGTAACCGTTATTTCTTAAGTACAAATATGTACTTTGCCAGTCTATCTTTGGTAAAGCGAACCTATTCAAAAAGTAAGTTAATCCGTGGTTTTGGCCGAACAGAGGATGTGCCCAAAGGAAAGATGCTTTCTTTAACTTATGCTTTTGATAACAATGAATTCTATAACAGGAACTATTGGCAGGTAAAGGCAGGCTTTGCAGAGTATTTCAAAAATGTGGGGTATGCAAGTGCCAATGTCGGTATTGGAGCATATAGGTACTCGAATCATTGGGAGGATGGTGTCTTAAACACTTATTTCAATTATTTTAGTCCTTTAATTATAACAGGTAAATCTTCTTTCAGACAGTTCGTTAATGTGAATTATGTTCGTGGGATCAATAGAAAATTTGAAGATGTACTGGTGGTTGATAAAAATTTTGAAACAGATCACGAGTTAAGGCCTTTAGGAAAAAAACGTTTTAACATGACTTTTGAATCTGTGTACTTTGCCCCTTGGTACTTTTACGGATGCAAATTTAGTTTTTACAACAGGAATAGTATCAATTGGCTTAGCAATGACAACCTTTTTGATAAGGACAGACTTTTCTCCTCTTTTGGTGCGGGTGTCAGAATACTAAATGAGAGTTTCGTGTTTCCAACAATAGAATTAAATTTCACTTATTATAATAGCCCTGGTGGTTATCCTAATACTACGGATTTAAGGTTGTTCAATAACTATCCTGGTGATTTCCTGGAAATGCAAATTGGCAGGCCGCAGGTATTGCCGTTTAACAACTAATAGGGCTTATTTAGCATTTATGCTAATATGAGTTCTTATTCCTCAGATCAAGTGATTATTTGAAGATTTTCATGAAAAATAAATTTCGTAATCTTTTTGCTACTATATAACAAGATTCTATCTTATCAGCTGATGCCATTTCTTTGTTGCTCCAAAACACCCCTGTAGTCCCCGCCAGCTGGCGGGGACAACCACACGGCTTAAGATCGGCAAAAAACTAAAAGCATCAACACTATTTTCTATCGTAAGAAAAGTTTTGTTATCTCAATTGAGGTTCAGTTCAAAGGACTGCGATGACTTGATGCAAAAGAAAGCAATGCCAAAGGCATCCCTTTGGGGAAAATCAAGACAATTCGCCAACTGGCGAACCCAGCTGCAATTCCACGCGTTTCCTGCCTTTTTGTCCCTACGCCCGCTTTATCGTGCCAAGTTTAGTTGATTTTCGAACATTGGAATATTTATCAAGAGTACCCTATTTATTTGAAAAATTTTATCACCTTACTTCAATCTGGCTTTCCAGGGTTTTGTGTACAGGACATTTCTTTGCTATTTCAATTAATCTTTCTCTTTGTTCCTCGGTTAAATTGCCTTTAATTTCTATTTTTCTATTGAAGTAGGTGATTTTACTTTCGTCAGATTCACAATGTTCACTATCCTTTTCATGACAATTATCCTGGTTTACATGTACCTGAATTTCATTTACCTCCCACTTTTTTCTATTGGCATACATTCGTAAGGTAATGGCAGTACAGGCAGCCAGTGCTGATGTGAGAAATCCATAAGGAGAAGGGCCAAAGTCATCCCCTCCCACATCCTCTGGTTCATCTGCTAAAAGGTGATGGCCTTCTGCTACAATTTGAGTTGTATAATTATCTTCTTTAGGGCCAATTAGTGCCACAGTTTGCGCATCAGTAGAAAGTTTTTCAGCTTTTTTAGGCTGTGTTACATACCTGCCAGCCCACATGGCAATCATTTCACCTGCATAAATAGAATCTTCCTTTTTACTCAACAAATGGTCAGCTCCATCAAGAGAAACGAAGCTTTTAGGGTGAAAAGCCCTGTCATAAATTTCTTTGGCATTTTCTATACCCACTACATTGTCCTGTG
The DNA here is from genome assembly GCF_014636295.1 of Marivirga lumbricoides. Classification (GTDB taxonomy): domain Bacteria; phylum Bacteroidota; class Bacteroidia; order Cytophagales; family Cyclobacteriaceae; genus Marivirga; species Marivirga lumbricoides. The sequence goes on from NZ_BMEC01000003.1 coordinate 263,272, forward strand.
GAGAGTGCATCACTAACACTGCTTTTCTTAAATCTTCCAGTAGCTTCAGGCCTTTGCTTTGCTTCAGGTCTTCTAAAAATTGCTCTTTTATAGTGAATGGTCTGCCGCCAATAGAAATTTCAGCTTTTCCGTTTTTCTTAATTTGATCCACGCCATCCTTAATCAAATGCAGCACATGCTCAGGTTGTGCCGGAGCCCCGATTGTAGTTATTGCTTTAACTGAATCTATTTGCGCTGCAGCCATTAAAACAGCGGCCCCTCCTAAGGAGTGCCCTACAAGAAGTGAAGGAGCCTGGTATTTTTCTTTTAGAAAGTTAGCCGCAGCCACCAGGTCTTCCATATTGGAAGTAAAGTTGGTGTCAGCAAATTCACCTTCACTTTCCCCGAGTCCGGTAAAATCAAAGCTCATTACCGCATAACCATGCTTTGAAAGCCCAAAAGAGATGTTTCTTACAGCATTCAGGTTTTTTGTGCAGGTAAAACAATGCGCAAAAATCACATAATTATTTGGCTTCTGATCAGCCGGGAAGGCGATGTAGGCTGCCAGCTCATTTCCCTGAGCACTTTTGAAACTTACTTTTTCTCTCTTCATTTTTATGGAGTCTTTTGCATTTCTGATTACTGTTCAACCTCGAATCAGAAATTCAGAAATTGTAAAAAAAAATGTAGTTCTTACCCTTTTAATTAATCTGGTATTTTATCCATTAAAAATAAAAACCTGGATTCATATGGGGAAATTGCTAACAATTGATTTAAAACTATTCTAATGATACCTTGCCGATAAGGAGCATAGATACTTCAGGACTTACGTAAATTAGCAGTAGTCTGTTTTTTTTAAATTTTGGAGGATATGTGGTCTCAGCATGCACCCTATTTATAGATGCTAATGATACAGCTTATGTGCTCTGTAATTATCCATAATTTTAATTAAATTCATTACATTGATGTGGAAAATCAAATAGAATTCTAAAAAGTATTACTATATTTAAATGCTTTTAATAATTCCGTTTTAAGTAATATCTGCCAAACCAGAGGTATTGCTTAAAATATAGAGTTATCTATTTTAAGTTACCATAAAAACATTAACTACAGTTTAAAACACATACCATGCTTAAAGAACAGCTTAAAATCTTAATTAAACTAGCTACTATCGATAATGAATTAGCTGAAAAAGAAGCAAACCTTATTGAGAAAATAGGAAAGGCAAATGGCATTACTGAAGATGAGATATATGGGATGATGAAAAATCCTGAGCCATATAAAAATCTTGATACTCTTTCAGAAGACCAGCGTTTTGAGTACTTATATAACATTGTCCAGTTGATGAAAATTGATGGTAAGGTATATAAGAGTGAAATTGTTTTCTGTCAGGATATTGCGGAAAGACTGGGCTTTAAAAAGAAAGCAGTAGCCGAGTTATCAAAAGGTATTTTCAGTGATCCGAGCATCACTTCAGACAGAGAGGAATTGAAAAGAAGAGTTAAGAAACATTCTTTAAGGTAATCTTACACCGTAATTAATAGCCTCTGTATACGCAGGGGCTTTTTTATGCTCAAAAATTAATTGACAATCTTTTATTTTGGTTATGAAGTATTCAGCTGCTTTCTGAAAAATGGTTTATCAGAAACTTAAACTTTTCTAAGAAAACAGAGTATAAACTGAGAATCATTGAGCTCAGGGCTAAGAATAGTTTGATTTTTTAAGCCTGAAGCAGGAAAGGTAATTAAGCATATGAAAAAAGCTATTTTTAAAGCACTTGCCAAATTTAATAAAGCAGTTCTGCCAAGTTTTGGTAATAAAGACCTTACCAAACTGAGTAAATGGCAGAAAGCTTTGATTGCCTACCGTTATTATGTTACCATTAATGCCCTGGACAGGTAAGTAGAAAAGCATTTTTTTTCTTAGACCAAGCTTCTTGCCCCCCCTAATGTTTTCTTCTTTTCAGAAGTTTCATTTCATGTGTCCTGGCTCTTACGGTTTAGGTTATGCTCTACTAATATTTATGGTGAATGAATCCCTTGTACAATCTATCTTGAGAAATAAATATTTTGCATAAATTAGCATTATCCCGATTGATCAGCCAATTTAAGTAAGTTAAATAAAACTACACTCATGAAAGCGAAATCACCCGAATTTTCCAGAACTACTATTACAGAATTAATGATTCCTTCTTATGCCAATTTTGGAGGCAAAATACATGGAGGCATTTTACTCTCATTGATGGATAAGGTGGCCTATGTATGTGGCTCCAAGCATTCCGGAGCTTACTGTGTTACCGTTTCAGTGGATGACGTGGATTTTCTGCAGCCGGTTGAAGTGGGGGACCTGGTGTCTATGCTGGCGTCAGTAAATTATGTAGGCACCAGTAGTATGGTGATAGGCATTAAGGTAATTGCTGAGAATGTGCGAACTTCCATAGTAAAGCACACGAATACCAGCTACCTCACTATGGTGGCAAAAAACGACAATGGCGAATTAATAAAAGTGCCGCCATTATTATTGGAAAATGAAACCGACATCAGAAGATTTGCTGAAGCCATCAAGAGGAGAGAGTTGAAGAAAACTTTCCAGGAGCAGATGAGCAAAGAAAAAACTGATTTTACCTTACAAAAGCAAATACAGCTATTGGAAGGAAAAAGCTGTGAGGTGAGATTGAAATAGTTTTTCAGGGGTGGAGCTATTTTAAGATACCGTACCTAATATTATTCATGAATGTATTCATCAACATTTAAGCGGAAAGATCCTATTCAGGCCGGGAAGCAAATTACGAACAATGTTGAAGACCCTCACCTATAAAAAGCCTGATTTACCTGTTACTCATTACCTTTCCCTGGCAACCTGATGTGGTTTGGGAAAGGTAAAAACCACAGCATCTTTTCTCCAAAACCAAAGTATCTTTTTTTTGAGAACCGTGATATGAATTGTATTCATATCTGCTAAGCCAATTATCAAGAATTATTTTTTGAACACAACAAACGTAGGTTTGGATACATTCCTCTTTTTGTATGAGCACAACTTTGTATCATAAATTTTTAACAGAAAAGAAAGATGAAAATAGTTGTAACAGGTTCATTAGGAAATATTAGCAAACCCTTAGTTATTCAATTGGTAAAAGAAGGTCATCAGGTAATGGTAATCAGTAGTTGTGCGAAAAGAAAAAAAGAAATAGAAGCTTTAGGCGCTCTGTCTGCCATTGGTAAAATTGAAGATATCATTTTTTTGAAAGAAGCATTTAGTGAGCAGGATGCTGCATACTGCATGCTTCCGCCTTTCAGTTTTTTTGAAGATAAAAACCTCGACTATAAAAAAGAGGCACTGAATATTGCCAATAATTACGTTGAAGCCATTCAAGAGGCTGGCATAAAGAAAGTAGTGCATTTAAGCAGTGTGGGTGCTGAAAAAGAAAGTGGAACGGGACTTTTGCTTTTTCACAATATTGTGGAAAATACATTGAAAAAACTGCCTGCTGATGTAGCCATCACTCACATTCGTCCTGTTTCTTTTGATTATAACTTATACGCTTTTATGGATATGGTAAAAGGCAATGGCTTTTTAAAAGGATTTATCGGAAAAATGTTCTACTTACGCCATTATGGAATCAGTGGCTTATTAAAAGGGTATTCCGGTATTATACTTTCCAATTATGGTGCAGATGACAAGGTAGCATGGGTTTCTCCAATAGATATTGCCTCGGCAATTGCTGAAGAATTTTCATCAGATCAAAATGGCAGAAAAATAAGATATGTAGCAAGTGAAGAACTTACATGCCAGGAAGTGGCTTCTATTCTTGGGGATGCTATAGGAAAGCCTTACCTCAAATGGGCACTCATAAGCGATAAACAAATGACCAGTGCGATGGAACAATTTGGTGCACAAAAGCAGATAGCCTTGGATTTTACCGAAATGAATAGCACCATGCACAATGGAAGCCTGTTTGAAGATTACTATAAAAATAAACCAGCAGTTCTGGGTAAAATAAAAATGAAAGATTTTGCAAAAGAATTTGCATTAAAGTATAATGAATAATGAAACCACATAGAATTAAATCCATAAAAGAATACTACCAGATTCTTAGTATTGCCAGCCCTAAACACCCACTCATAAGTGTTGTCTCCTTGCAAGAAATACAGCCTTATGTGAGTGAAGAAAAGGTAAACGTTGTTTTCGATTTCTATGTGATTTCACTCAAAAAAGTGTCGAAAGGAAACGTGAAATATAATTACGGCCAGCAACAATATGATTTTGATGACGGTATTTTATTTTATTTAGCACCAGGGCAGGTATTTTGTTTTCAGGCCGAGGAAGGGTTTGAAAGCAGTGGTTATATGCTACTTATTCATCCTGACTTTCTTTGGGGGGCAGCATTGGCAAAAAATATTAAGAAATATGAGTTTTTTAGTTATGCTGTAAATGAAGCTTTGTTTATTTCAGAGGAGGAAGAAAGTGTTTTGACTTCATTTATTGGAAACATTGAAAGAGAGTACCATTCACATATTGATAAGTTCACCGAAGGGATAATTATATCGCAGATTGAATCACTTTTGAGTTATTCAGATAGATTTTATCAGAGGCAGTTTCTTACAAGGAAAATTAGCAACCACCAAATACTGGACAAGCTGGAAAAACTGCTTGATGAATGTTTCAATGATGATAACCTGATCAACAACGGACTTCCTACAGTTCAAAATTTAGCCGCTCAATTAAATACATCACCTAATTACCTCACGGGTGTACTTAAAACGCTCACAGGGCAAAGCACGCAACAACATATCCATGATAAATTAATAGAAAAGGCGAAAGAGAAACTAACTACCACAGAACTGACAGTAAGTGAAATTGCCTATTCATTAGGCTTTGAATACTCCCAATCGTTTAGCAAACTGTTTAAGAACAAAGTAAATCTTTCTCCTTTAGAGTTTAGGAGTAGTTTTAATTGAAAAGCAAATATATGGATAATATTAGTATTGAAATATTCTATACTTAGCTCCACCTTGATTTTACTTTTGCCATCTTACTACTTTTGCAGCTTATTGTACTAATTAAATTATGATGTTCTCAAATCAAACCAGTACTACCCGCTATGAATAACAATGATACCTCGCGGCTTTCCAGATTAGCTGCTATTCTTACGCAACTGCAAACCAAGCGGCTACTTACAGCTACCGCGGACTGGCAGATAAATTTAATGTGAGTATAAGAACCATTTACCGCGACATTAGGGCGCTGGAACAGGCAGGTGTGCCAATAGTTACTGAAGAAGGTAAAGGCTATTCTCTTATGGAAGGATATAAAGTTCCACCTGTTATGTTTTCGGAGAGTCAGGCAAATGCCTTAATTCTCGCAGAACAACTAGTACTGAAAAATAAGGATACGTCTTTTATTAAAGACTATACTGAAGCAATAGAAAAAATAAAAGCAGTGCTTAGGCAATCGGAGAAAGACAAAGCCAACCTTTTGGCCGACCGCACCCGATTTGAACAAAACATTAACAGGGAGAGAAATAGCAATAATATTTCACAGCTACAATACGCCCTTACCAACTTTCTTTTAGTTCGAATTGATTACACAAACGAGCAGAACAAAACTTCCCAAAGAATTATAGAGCCATTTTCATTAATCAGCACCACAGAAAACTGGCTTTTAATTGCATGGTGTCACGTAAGAAAAGAGTTTAGGTACTTCCGGCTGGATAGAATAGCCAAAATGGAGACAATGGCTGAGAAGTTTAAACCACATAAAATGACCTTGCAGGAATATTTTGATAAATATTATTAAGCTTTTTCAACCCCTGACATAAGGCTGTCGCAGTCCCACTTCATCTTTGTTGTATCATAATTAAATCAGTAATAAAGATGGAAAAGAAATCATTCGACCCATGGGCATGGGGCAAAAACACCAATTCAGTACAAGCAGTGGAAGTTAAAAGTGTAGCTGGAACCTTATATTGTTCAGGCCAGGTTGCTATTGGTGCTACTGGAGTACCTAGTAATGCTGATATAAGAACGCAACTTATACAAACAATCTCTAATTTAGAACAATTGATCAGTGAGTCTGGCTATGAATGTAAAAATATTGTAAGGCTAAATATTTATACCACCTCTACCCAGGATTTTTTCAGCAATTGTATGGATGTTTATGTGCCTTTCCTGAAAAAATACAACATAGAGCAAGCTACTACTCTGCTTGAAGTAAAAGCACTTTTTGCTACTTTAACAGTAGAGCTTGAAGCAACAGTGGTAAAGTAAATGCAGTAACAAGAGATAGAAGTATTTTATCCGGCAAGCCGTATAGCATGGAGGAAATGGTTGGAGAAAACCACCATTCCCAACAAGGCTGTATGGCTTGTTTTTTATAAGAAGAAACCAGCAAAATATACCATCAACTGGGAGCAGGCTGTGGAGGAAGCACTTTGCTTAGATTGGATTGAAAGTAAGAAAGCAATTGTAGAAGAGGATAAAAGAAGCCTACAAAGTATCTCATGTATTTGGTGTAAAGCAATTGATGGCGGAAGAGGATTATGAAACAGCTACGGGCTTTATTACATTTACTGAGCAAGACGGAACCGAAACGCGCTTTGGGTATTGCGATATCTGGCGGTTTAAAGAAGGGGAAATAGAAGAACTTACCACCTTTGTGATTAGGCTTACTGTTGATTATTAAAAAATGTATGTGTGAAGGATTGTTGATCTCCTTTCCACATAATAACTACTTTAATGTATTTTTAGCTGTAAATAGGGATTAATACCATGCTTAACTTTGTCTTTAATGAAAAAGTAAATAAATTTGAATCGTTTACGACTTAATTTTAAGCGATATGGCAAAGACTAATCTATTTCAGAAAATAATGAAAGTTGTGCTGGGCAGTTTTATGGTTCTGGCAGGTATTGGTCACCTTACTTTTCAAAGGGAAGAGTTTCAGGCACAAGTACCAAGGTGGTTGCCTTCTGATCCGGGATTTATGGATTTTGTAGTCATTTCTTCAGGAATTGTGGAGATTTGCTTTGGTCTGGCCATGATCTTCCTCTGGAAACATCAGGTTAAAGTGGGGATAGTGTTGGCTATTTTTTATATACTGATTTTTCCCGGCAATATTTCTCAATATACCAATGAATTAGATGGTTTTGGTTTGGATACAGATAGAAAGCGATTAATCCGTTTATTTTTTCAACCAGTGCTTATTTTATGGGCGCTTTGGTCAACCGGTGCGTTAAAATACTTGTTAAACCGAAAGAAAGGCTCTTCCTGATTTCTGCAAGAGCTCTTTTAGTTAATGATTGAAATGAATGATTTATAGCAGAGTGTTTCCATAATAAATAGTAGGTAAGTTCTGCTTTTAAAATAAAAAACAGATATGAATTTTTACGATTTTGAAGCTCAAAAGCTTAATGGCAATAAGGTAGATATGAGTGAGTATAAAGGGAAAACTGTGGTAGTAGTCAATACTGCCAGCAAATGTGGTCTTACTCCTCAATATGAAGGACTTGAAAAGCTGTACCAAAAATACAAGGAAAAGGATTTAGTAATTCTCGGTTTTCCCTGCAATCAATTTGCTAACCAGGAGGCAGGCACATCGGATGAAATACAGGAATTTTGTCAGGTAAACTATGGAGTGAGCTTCCCTATGTTTGAGAAGGTAGATGTAAATGGAAAAGATGCTCATCCTTTGTTTAAATTTTTAAAATCGAAACTTTCAAGAGGATTTTTTGGTAGTAGAATAAAATGGAATTTTACGAAATTTGTGATTGATAAAAATGGCAATCCGGTAAAAAGATTTTCTCCTACCACTAAACCGGAAAAAATGGAGAAAACCATTCTAGAAACCCTCAACATATGAAAGACAAATTTGCGCTGCTCTATTTAGAAAACCAATTATGCTTTCCCCTATATGCGGCTTCGCGCCTCACAACTAAAATTTATACACCTTATCTTGATAAAATGGGGATCACCTACCCCCAGTACCTGGTTTTGATGGTACTTTGGCAATATGATGAGCAAAGTGTGAATACTATTGGGAAAAGGTTATATCTGGAATCCAACACCTTAACACCTTTATTGAAACGGCTGGAACAAAAGGAACTGATTCAAAGAAACAGATCTAAGAAGGACGAGCGCACGGTTTTGATATCTCTGACAAAAAAGGGTAAAAATTTAAAAGAAGAAGCATTATCTATTCCTGAGTCAATTATTGAATCTTTTCAGGGTGAAACGGTTACTCAGGAAGAAATAGAGACTTTTCAAAATACATTATCCAAATTAGTAGATCTCCTTAACAAGAAAACCGGAGGCAAAATAGAGTAGATAGAGGAATTCTGTATGTAAGCGATGAAATTTCCTGATAATATGGCGCTATTACCAATTTAGCTCAACTAATTTTTCTTATTGGGGTTAAAGCGGTTAACATTAGTTAATAGTATGCAATCCGATACCCTTCAAAAATTTATTTTTATTTGCAGTGCCAAAAGTTGTAGTAAAAATGGCAGTGAGGAAGTAAAATCTGCTCTTAAGGCTTATATCAAATCAAATGGTCTTAAAAAAGAAGCGCTTATTGTAAAAACCAAATGTATGGATTTTTGCAAATCCGGACCTAATGTGGTCTCCAATGGACAATTATATCACAAAGTGAGTGTAAAAGAAGCAAAAGAAATTCTGCGTGAATTACTGCGGGATTAAATTGAATAGCTTCATTACAGACCTTTTCCGCCTATAAAACATTTCCAAAATAACTTAAGTAGCATATTTCTGTTAATTTTGTTCAGAATAATTGAAAATGAATAAAGCACCACTCTACACCAGGGATTTCCTTCTCCATTGTTTCAGCTATCTCATAATGGCTGTTTCTTTTTACTTTTTACTACCCACTTTACCTACTTTTGTTACAGATGTTTTGGGTGAAGATGCAGATAAAGTAGGCTATATAATAGGTATTTATGCGCTTTCAGCTTTGTTGATCAGGCCAATTAGTGGCTACTTATTTGATAAATATGGAAGAAGAAATCTCTTTCTGTTTGCTATGTTCTTATATGCGATCATCATGGCTTCTTATGGTCTGGCAGCTTCCTTCGGTTTCCTGCTTTTCTTAAGATTGCTCAATGGTGGTATTTGGGGCGTGGTTACTACCGGTGGAGGCACAATTACTTCTGATATAGTGCCTGAAACCAGAAGAGGAGAGGGGATTGGAATTTTTGGATTATCTATGACATTAAGCATGGCTGTAGGGCCACTGATTGGTTTGCAAATATTAAAGAATACAGGTAGCTATCAAGTGCTTTTTATTACTGCTGGAATTCTTTGTTTTATCGCAGTTTGTATGTCCTTTTTTGTGAACCATCCTAAAGTTAGCAACAGGAAAAATAAGCTGGAATGGGCCAATGTATTTGAACCTAACGTGGTGAAGGTATCCATGATCATGCTATTTCTAGCATTGCCATTTGCCGGAGTCATGTCATTCATAACACTTTATGCTAAGGAATTATCTATAGAAAACACAGGACTGTTTTTCTTGATTTATGCAGCGGGTGTAAGCATTATTCGTCCGCTTACAGGGAAAATGATGGATAAAAGCGGGCCAGGTTTTGTAATGGGTTTAAGCTTTACGGGTACAGTGTGCGGACTAATACTTTTATCGCAAAGTACGGCCCTTACAGGTTTTTTAATAGCAGCTTTTGTTTTAGGCTTTGGAAATGGAATTGTAATGCCAACCCTTCAAACCATGGTTATCAACATGGTGAGACCACAAAAAAGAGGCGTGGCAACCAGTACTTTTTTCTCTGCAATTGATTTAGGTATAGGAATCGGAGCCTTTTTATTAGGAAATATCGCAGAAATTTTTTCTCTTTCGCAGATGTACCTGTTTTGTGCTTTAAGTACACTGGTACCGATGACATTATTTTATGGCATTACATTGAAAGATTATACTAAAAAGATTAAAGTACTAAACGCCAAAACCCATGCCTGATTTGTATTTTACCCCCGGCCCCACAGCATTGTATTTTACCGCTGAAGAGCACATTAAAACAGCCCTCAAAACAGGTGTGGTAAACACCTCGCACCGGGGGCAGCAGTTTAAGGATATTTACAAAGCATGTGCTGATAACCTTAAACTATTAATGGAAATTCCAGACAGTTTTCATGTGCTGATCACTTCTTCTGCCAATGAAGCCTGGGAAAGAATTATTCAGAATTGTGTAAGGTCCGATAGCTATCATATCAGCAATGGTCCTTTTGCTTCACGTATTGAAAAAATAGCTTCACAGTTGCAAAAGAATACACATAACCTGAAGGTACAAGATGGAAAGGTGCCTTCTCTTGAAGAGATTAAAGTGCCTGAAGCTGCAGAAATAATTACTATTTGCCTGAATGAGTCAGGTACCGGAGCAGCTTTTCCTTTGCAGCTGATTGAAGAATTGAGGAATAAATATCCTGATAAACTGATGGCTATAGATGGTGTTTCTGCATTGCCAGTGGTACCTGTTGATTTCAATTCTATTGATACAATTTACTTTTCTGTACAAAAAGCTTTCGGGCTACCAGCTGGTTTAGGCATCTGGATTGTGAATGATAGATGTGTTGAAAAAGCACAGAAACTAGCTGCTGAAGGAGTAATGATAGGCTCTTACCATCAATTACCGGAAATGGTAGAAAAAGCTGCTGAATACCAAACACTTGAAACGCCAAATATTCTGGGAATCTTCACGCTGGCAAAAGTAGCGGAGGATATGCTTACAAAAGGCATCCTGGCCATCAGAAGGGAGATTGATTATAAAGCAGCTATTCTCAATATTGCTGTAGAGGAACATCCTCAGATGGAACATTTTGTAAAGGAAGCAAATGTGCGCTCTAAAACAGTTTCGGTTATTAAAACTGATTTTGAGAATACTCAATTAATTAAGTATTTAAAGGAGAAGCATATTCATATTGGTACAGGGTACGGGAAATATAAGCCCGAGCATATCCGTATAGCCAACTTCCCGACACATTCCAAGGAGCAGATGGAAATGCTTGTAGATTTAATAACTGCTTACAGAGGTTAAGAAACAATTAGTTCAATAATAAAATAACACAATTAATTAAGACTTTATAACATGATTTCTGATGCGAGAGGACTTTCTACACTACATATGGCGCTATCAGAAATTTAATGCTCACAATGCAGTAACCGTTTCAGGCCTTCCGGTTCAGGTAATAAAAACTGGTTTCGGGCATACCAATGCAGGCCCTGATTTTTTACAGGCCAAAGTAAAAATAGGTGAGGTGGAATGGGCTGGGGCAGTGGAAATTCATATTAAAGCTTCTGACTGGAACAAACACAAACATCAGGTTGATGCCGCTTACCAGAATGTAGTTTTGCATGTGGTTTGGCAGGCGGATGAAGTAATTTTACATCCCGATGGTACTGAAATACCTACTCTTGAATTGAAAAGCCGTGTCAATTTAGACCTTCTACGTTCATACAGTAACCTTGTGGAGTCTTCCGATGAGATAGCCTGTTCAGGCCAATGGCCTATGGTAGACTCGTTCTACAAAACTGAAATGCTGGAGCGTGTATTGGTGGAAAGGTTGAATGACAAAGCAAGCAAAGCGGCCGGTTTTTTTGAGCTTTCCGGGCAAAACTGGGAAGAGGTGAGCTATATCATGTTGCTTTCAGCAATGGGTTTTAAAGTGAACCAGCACCCTTTTGAGAGGTTAGCTACTCTATTCCCTTACTCTCTCGTCAAAAAAATTAAACATCATCCTGCGTTATTGGAAGCAGCCCTATTTGGCGTAGCAGGTTTTTTATCTGATGATTATGAAGATGAATACCCCAACCAATTGAAGAAAGATTGGCAGTTTCTCCAACACAAGCATCACCAAACAATCGGTACTACCATGCAACTTCATGAGTGGCGATTTCTAAGGTTGAGGCCTGCTAACTTTCCCAGCATAAGAATTGCTCAGTTAGCCTCATTGCTTCATCATCTGCCATCGCTGTTTGATGCTTTTGTGCTTGATTTGGAGCCTGAAAAATTGCTCAAAGAATTTAAAGTAGCACCTCATAGCTACTGGGAAAATCACTTTCAGTTTGATAAGCGTTCTCAATCTAAGGTCAAAAAAATAGGTGATTCTTCTGTACAGGTATTGCTATTAAATACAGTGCCTCCACTTCTTTCATTTTATGCAAAAAGTATTGGTGAAGATAAATATATTGAACAAGCCATTCAATTTCTGAGTAAACTTAAGGCAGAAGAGAATTTTATTACCAGGAAATTTGCTGATTTGGGTAGTTCTGTTAAAACAGCCTTTGACTCTCAGGCTTACATTCAATTACATAATGCTTACTGTAACCCTAAAAAGTGTCTTTCCTGCAGTGTGGGAATTTCTATTATGAAGTAATGATAAGTATAGCCATTCATATTGCCCTGATTTTTATTCTTGCGCTGCTTTTTCAAAGAAGGCTGAAAGTAGAGGACAAGGCTGTTTTCATTACAGCCATTTTTATTAAAATAGTGTGCGGAGTTTTATTAGGGTGGCTTTACTGGGGCTATTATGGAGGTACGGGAGATACACTTTACTTTTTCGATCAGGCTGGGAAGCTTTATAATTATTTTCAAATTGGGCAGGTTTCCTTTGCGGAATGGTTCGGTTTTCAGGAAATTCATTTAACAGTAGAGGAATTTTCAGCACAAACTGAACCACGTACCTATTTCTTTGTGCGCTGGCTAAGCTACCTTTTTGCCTTAACTCAGGGTGAATATTTTACAATGGCAATTTATATGAGCCTTTTTGCTGTTTTTGCAGCCTGGAAATTTGTAAAAAGATTAACCCTTATTCTGCCAGATCATAAATCAGCTATTTATGTAGCTTTCTTATTTATTCCTTCCGTCACTTTTTGGTCTTCGGGCGTATTGAAGGAGACTTTTATGGTCACACTACTGTATTTTATGGGCTATTTCATTATCAAATGGTATCATAAAAATTCAAGATGGCTACTAATAATCCCGATTCTACTTCTGTTTTGGGCATTATGGTTGCTGAAGTATTATGTCCCGATAGTTCTTGTGCCTATTCTTTTACTTACCTTATTGTTTTCTGTTCAACCAGGATTTTTGAAAGATATTCGCTTTCATTGGAAATTAACTATTTACTTTTTATTAATAATTAGTGGAGGTTTGGCTTTGTCCTTTCTCCATCCCGTCTTCAGCAGTGGTCGCTTTTTTGAACTGATAAAAGTTAGTCATGACACTATTTTACAACATTCCACTGAAGCAAAAATAGTCTTTATTGATGCAACAACCCCTTTTCTCTTTTTTATAAAAAATATTCCGCTGGCCTGGTTCACTGGTATGTTTCGTCCTTTTCCGTGGGAAGCTTTTAACCTGTTTTCACATATTGCTGCCGCAGAACAATTCCTTTTTGTACTACTTTTTTTATTTGCTATCAGATTACTCTTTGTTATTAAAATCACTCATCAAGAGATTTGGTGGATTTTGGGCATTATAATCTACAGTACAGTTCTGGCTACAGTAATAGCCCTTTCTACACCTAATTTCGGTTCATTACTCCGCTACAAAGTAGCTTATATGCCTTTTTTATGGTTTCTGGTGCTATGGTTTGTCAGCAAAAGATTCAATCAAAGAAACAAAGGCTAGGGAATCCACCAGTATTTCATGTTATCTCATTGCTTCTGACATAAATAAAGATGTAATCTCTTGTTTGTGGAACGCTGGATTTAGCCTTAACTTTGCAGCTTTAAAAAATGGAGAGATGGATAAAAAACCAGTAATAATATTAGGAGCGAAAGGAATAGGCCCATCGGTTGCGGAAATATTTAAAAGCAATCAGGTAGAGGTGTTTTGTTTTCTGGATGATGACAAGAGCATGCATGGGACTGAGATTGACTATATTTCTGTACTGGGAAATACGGATGATGATGGGTTTCTAAAGTACATAGGGAAAAAATGCGATGCTTTTGTAGCGGAAGACAATATGAAAGCCCGTAAAAAAATGGTGAACCTGCTGAATGATAGAAGAAAAGTGATGCCCGCAAATGCCTTGCATGCCCATTCCATAGTTTCTGATTCAGCCCACTTGGGTTATGGTAACTTTGTAGATGCGAGGGTAGTGGTGGGAGCTAATGCTAAAGTACCTAACCATTGCATTTTGCATGCCGGAGCTATCATAGAATATAATGTAGAACTGGGCGATTTTGTGCAGGTTGGCGCGGGGAGCCAGATTAACAGCGGAGTAGTTGTAGGGGAAGAAACCTTCATTGGGTCTGGAGTTACTATAGTGGCAGGGGTCAAAATAGGAAAGAAAGCTAATATAGGTGCCGGCTCAGTAGTAATCAGAGATGTGAAAGATGGAGAAACAGTATTTGGTAATCCTGCAGAGGCAATTAAGTTATAAAGAGTTTTTAAAAATCTTGTCTTAACTATTTTATAAATAATAATTTATTAACAGATTCACAGCTAAATTCTTAACAATACTATCTATTTTGCATGTTCCTCTATAAAGGATTAGCAATAGAATAAAATTAAAAGTTCATTAATAAACCACTAAATCACCTTATTTACACTAAGGCAGAAATTATGGAAAATACAGAAAACAACTACAAAGTAATACTTTATTACTGCTATTCGGAAATTGAAAATCCTGATGAGTTCAGAGACGAACACCATCTGTTTTGCATCCAATTAGATTTACGAGGAAGAATAATTGTTGCTAAGGAAGGGCTTAATGGCACTGTTTCCGGAACAGTTGAGGCTTGTGATGCTTACATGAAAGCAGTAAAAGCCGATCCTCGTTTTAGCCATGTGGATTTTAAAGAGGAACTACATCCGGCACACACATTCAAAAAATTAAACGTTCGTGTTAAACCTGAAATCGTACATTCGGGCCTGACTCAACTTGATCCCCGGAAGAGAACCGGAGGTTATGTGGAGCCGGAAGAATTCCGAAAAATGATAAAAGAAGAGGAGGACCTGGTTATCCTTGATGTTCGATCTAATTATGAGCATGAATTAGGTCGTTTTAAAAATGCCGTTACTCTTGATATCGAAAATTTCCGTGACTTTCCTGAAAAAGTAAGTGAATTAGAGCAGTTTAAAGGAAAGAAGATAGTAACTTACTGTACCGGAGGTATTAAGTGTGAAAAGGCCAGTGCTTTCTTACTGGATCAGGGCTTTGATAATGTGTATCAGCTGCATGGAGGAATTATTAAATATGGGTTGGAAGCTGAAGGAGAGGACTTTGAAGGGAAGTGCTATGTTTTTGACAACAGGCTGGCGGTAGATGTTAATAAAGTGAATCCTAGTATTCTTTCAAAGTGCTATGTGTGTAAAACACCTTCAGACAGAATGGTGAATTGCGCTAACCCAACCTGCAATGTGCATGTGCCTATATGTGAGAAATGCGGTGAAGAAATGGAAGGTGCCTGTTCGGTTGAATGTAAAGAACATCCTGAGAAAAGACCCTATAATGGAACAGGATACTATCAAAAGGCAACAAATGGTTATAACCCTTTAAAAGGGTTTCAAGGTAAACTCAATAAAGTAAAATAATATGAAGATATTTTATCCTGAGTCCGAGTTAATTTTAAATAAAGATGGCTCTGTTTATCATTTAAGTTTGAGGCCTCAGGATATTGCAGATGTAATATTAACAGTAGGGGATCCTACCAGGGTACATAAAGTAAGTCAATATTTTGATGAGATCACTTTTGAAATGAACAAAAGGGAATTCATTACGCATACAGGTACCTACAAAGGCAAAAAGCTCACAGTAATGTCTACGGGTATGGGTACGGATAATGTGGAGATACTGATGACTGAACTGGATGCTCTGGTGAATATTAATCTTAAAAAGAGAGAAAATAAGAGCAGGAGGAAATCTCTGAAGATAATAAGAATTGGAACTTCCGGAGCATTGCAGCAGGATATTCCGGTTGACTCACTTATATTGTCACAGTTCGCTATTGGTTTGGATACACTTATGTATTTTTATCCACTAAAAAGAACTGAAGCAGAATTGAACGTGGAAGCGGCACTGCAACTGGAAGCAGAGCTGCCTTTTCGTCCTTATTGTGTGGAAGGCTCTACTAAATTATTGAACCATTTCTCCGAAGACATGGCAGTAGGTAATACCATTACATGCCCTGGTTTTTACGCCCCTCAGGGAAGGCAATTACGAACACCCATAAAATATCCTTTAATTGGTGAGAAATTTTCTACCTTCCACTATGGAGATTTGTGGTTGACAAATTTCGAGATGGAAACCTCCGGCTATTATGCACTTGGCCGAATGATGGGGCATGAAGTATTAAGTTGCAATGCAATTATTGCTAATAGAATTACTAATGAGTTCTCCAAAAATTCAGATAAAGTAATCGATAAGCTCATCAAAACAGTTTTGAATAAAACTCTCACGCTGGACGAGAATTCCTAAGTAATTCATAATCCTTTAATTGAGTTTTCTTGTCATGAATGCAGTAATCTTAACTGATGGGAGAATGGTTTGCTTTGTAACCCGTGAGCTAATGAAACCTGTGACTTATTAAAAAAAAACAGAGTTACTATAGTTTGATTTTAAGCAGACGACTTTTCTTTTCTCATATTAATTGTGTGTACAATCTAAAATTAGATTGCACAATGGTAATCATTTTTTTTGCTGACTTTTCAGGCATATATCATTGATCTTCCTGTAGTTACCTAATAGGCTCTGTTTAATCTCCTCTGTCCCAGATTTTCTCAGCTTTTTTACCTATCAGCCAAAATGAAATAGCAATTAGGCCAAAGAAAACAGCTTTGTGCATCGTGTCCCAAAAGTATTCAAAGTAGCGGGTGTAAAGGTTGAGGAAAATAAAAGTGACTCCTGTGTTTTTTAACAGAACATCCTCTTTCTTTAAACCTAAAACTATTGCTGCTATGCTAGCTCCCAGTAAAAGAAAGCTATAAAACCATAGTTGATACTGCCTTATTTCCAGCCAGGCGGAATAAGAACTGTAATTTCCAAAGATGGAAAGAAACCACAGGGAGAGAAAGAATATCAGCAAACCACTAAAATAAGTAGGGTTGATGAAGGATTGAAGAGAGTTAACCTGTTTTAAGAAATAAGTAGCACCAAGTATTAATAAGCCCAAAAAGGAGAACCGTAATGGAAAGTTCATGCCTAAAAACAGCTCATTGTCTCTGCTTAAGTTGTAGGTGATTGCACCGTAACCAATCATTAGTGCAATGAGTCCAAAAAACCATAAAAGTTCTTTTTTGCGATAAAAGGCAATACTGAAATAAATAATGGACAGGATGAAAATAAGGATGCCAGGCCTTTCTTCAATACCCAATAAGAAGCATAGAAATCCGGTAGCGATAGCGAGAAAAATAGCGCCTAAGAAGGAGAAAACTTCTTTGCTATACTTCTTTTTAAGAGTGTTGCCCGCATATTTCCAATCCAGCCAAAAGAATAAGCCACTTAGCAAGGCGAAAACAATAAATTTGGTTACGTAGGAGGTAGAAATTAATGAATCGATCAGGGCTAGCAAGGCTTTGTCAGCAAAAATACTTGCTACAGCAATTAGTAAGCTGGCCACAGCAAATATAAAAGAATAATACGCTACTGCCTGCCAATTAAATGGTTTTTGCTCTAAAGAATTTTTAAGCTCACTACTCTTTTCTTCACTTAATAATTGCTCGGCTGACCAAGAATTTAGTGCTTTTTCAATAATTTCTTTTTCCTTACGATTTACTTTCATCCTTTACCTTTTTTGTTCCCTGGTATAGCTCATACTCCAGCAGCCGGCATTCTATTTTAGCATTCATGAAAGGTATTCTTCTTTTAGTTCTTAAGCCAATTCGTTTCGCTAACTGCAAATTTCCGGTAAAAATGTATCCGGTTTTACCTTTGCAATCCTGCTTAAAAAAATCACCAATCTGCTTATAAAGAACAGCTAATTCTGCCTCTTCTCCTAATCTTTCCCCATATTCAGGGTTTAAGAAAACCACGCCTTCATCTTCAGGAATGGGTGTATCTCTAAAATCACATTTTTTAAAGGTTATAAAATCCGAAACGCCTGCCACTTCCGCATTTTGTTCGGCTGCCTGAATGGCAAGCCTGCTATGGTCTGACGCAATAATCTCAACAGTAGGTTTTACTTCTTGCTTAATGGCTTCTTCTTTTAAAGTTTCCCATGCTGCTTCATCAAAACCTTTAAAATAGTGAAAACCAAATTTTTCTCTGTTTAGTCCGGGGGCTTTTTTTGTAGCTATACATGCAGCTTCAATGGCAAGCGTTCCTGAACCACACATGGGGTTAGTAAAGCTTTGTGTTGCCTGCCAGTTGCTGGCCAAAATACTTGCTGCCGCTAAGGACTCCATCATAGGTGCCTTGCCAGGTATTTTTCTGTATCCGTGTTTGGCAATGGTTTCTCCCGAGGTATCCAGGTAAATAGCTGCCTGGTCTTCCTGCCAATGAAGAAATAAAACCATTTGGTCTCTCAATGGTCCTGAATCAGGTCTGCTGCCTGTTTTGTCCACTAGCCTGTCTACTACAGCATCCTTAACCCGCACATTGGCAAATTGGGTGTTAAGAATTTTTTCATTGTTCACATAGGAGGTAATACACAAGTACCCATTCTCGTAAAGGTAATTCTCCCATCTGATTTGGTAAAGCTGTTGATAAAGTTGATCGGGTGAGGTGGCTCGGAAAGCCTTTAATTGGAATAAAACTTTATTTGCAGTTCTTAAATGAAGGTTAAGCTTCATGCAATCACTCATTGTTCCCATTAAAGAGACTTCCAAAGGGCCTTCATGTGAAACGGAATAGCCTAAATCTTCCACTTCTTTTCTTAATACTGGAGCAATAAAAGGAGGGCAAGGCAATACTATTTTACTTTTAATCATGCCTGCAAAGTTAAACAAATTTTAATGTGGTTTCGATTCGATTTTGATTTGGCTTATATTTGCAATTCATATTAATTAAGAAGAAAATGAAGCAGTGGTTTTTGTGCAAAGTAAAGTACCAGAAAGAGGATGAAAACGGACGCTTAAAGTCAGTTACTGAGCCTTATTTAGTTGATGCTGTATCTTTTACTGAGGCGGAAACGCGGATGTATGAAGAAATGGGTGAACGAGTACGTGGCGAGTTCATGATCACAGGAATCAGCAAAAGTAAAATTGTAGATGTTTTTCATTATGAGGATTCCAGCATCTGGCACAAATGTAAGGTGACTTATTATGTGGCTGAAGAGAGTGGTAAGGAAAAGAAAATCACTAATCAAATGATTGTTACTGCAGATAATGTGAAGGATGCTTATGACAGGATTTATTTAAGCCTGAATAACATGTTAGTTACATTTCAGGTGCCGGAAGTGATAGAAAGCAGTATTGTGGAAGTATTCAACTATAGTGGTGATATAGATGCTAATGAGAGCCAGGAAGAAATGGCGCAAAATGAATCTGAATAATTCCGGATTGTAGAAATAACTAAAAAAAATAAAAGCGAAGAAGCCATCTTTACTCAAGTAGTAAGGATGGCTTTTTTATTATATAATTTATAATGTGCAAAACTTATGCCTTAAGGGGTTCTTCTAGCAGGGCCTTTATTAAACAGGCCTCTACGTCTCCCTGATTTAAGATTAAATTTTCTCCCTTCAATACCGAACAACTTATCAAAGAAATCTCCTTTTAAGTAAAATTCTGCTTTAATATTAACTATCAAATAATAATCATTGTTTTCAGGATTTCCTCTTGTGTCACTATTAGTGCCGGTGGGGTTGGACAGTGCATAAGCTTCTCTATCAAATTGCTGAGTAAAATCAAATAAAGAGGGATCTGCGTAACTTTTTCCACTAACATCGTCCAGGTAATCAGTGAAAGTAATTCTATTGGATACTTCTGCGGAAACATCTAAGAAATCTGAAACTTTAAATTTAATGCCTGCACCTACGGGAATGACCACCGCGAATCTACTATAATCATTAGGTCGCTCAGTATCATATTTAGCTAGCGATACTTGTTTTCCACCATTTTCTAGTATTACGGGTTCAGGTTCGCCTGGTATAAAAACAGTTGAAGGGATCTCTGCCCTTGGGTCAAAATATAATAGCCCCACACCTGCAAATACATAAGGGTTCACTGCTTTTCTCTGTCTAAACCTGGGGACATGCTCAAACAAGCTATAGCTTGCAGTTGCGCTTAATTCCACATTATTCGATACAAAGGAAAGATTACGGGAGCGGGTATTTAATTCAGGGTCTATTTCACCATCATCACCTGATAGTTGAAACAGTAGTAGGTTGGTTCTTATATTTAAATGGCTTGTAGCTCTATATTGAATCCCTCCTTCAATATTGAGTTTAGTATCAAAATAAGTTCCGGGATTAGTTAAGTCACTTAAAGAACGGGCATAACCTATACCTCCGGTAGCTATCCATTTTCTGTTTATTCTTCTGGAATAAAAATTTTGACTGATTACATCCTGAGTGATGATAAAGAGAAATAAAAGTAAAATGATCTTTTTCATACAAATTATTCTAAACAAAGATAATTATTTTTTATTAAAATAAGGGACACTCCAATCTATTTTATAAACGCTATTTACCAATGACCCCATTTTAATTGTAACGGCTAACATATGTTTGGGTATTCAAAATCTGTTAATTGATTCAGAACGTAACTAAAAAGTGATGAAGATTGAATTGGAGAAGGCTTCTTTATAAAAAAAATATAAATTCTCCTTTTTGCTGATCGTTTTTAGCTTAAAATTTTGCTTCTTTAATCCATGCTTAAATTAGCCGCAATAGATATTGGTTCCAATGCCATCAGAATACAGATTACCCGGGTAACGACCTATGAAGGGAAACTCACTTTCAAGAAAATTGAATATGTTCGTTTTCCTATGCGATTAGGGCAGGATGTGTTCACACTGGGCAGAATAAGTGAGAGTTCCAGAGAGAAATTTATGAAACTCATGCACGCATTTAAATTATTGATTGATTTATATGAAGTGGATGATTATATGGGGTGTGCCACCTCTGCCATGAGAGAGTCTGAAAATGGTGAGGAAATTATACGTGAGGTGGAAGAGAAACTGGGATTAACTATAGAAATCATTGATGGAGACAAGGAAGCAGATATTATTAATAGAGCCATCTTTCCTTATATGACAGATAAGACTCACTTACATATTGATGTGGGAGGGGGGAGCACTGAACTCAACCTATATGTAAACAATACCAAAATTAAGGCGCGCTCCTTTCCTTTGGGGTCAGTAAGAAGGTTAAATGCATCCGGTAATCAGGAAAAATGGGATGAAATGAAAGGATGGATTCAAACTGAAGTAAAAAAGGAGTTTGGAAAAGTAATGGCGATAGGAACAGGAGGTAATATTAATAAGGTATTGGATTTGTCCGGAAAGAAGCCCGGTAAGGCTGTTTCATTGCAGAAAATATCAGAAATCCAAAAGTATATCAGTGATTTAAGTATGGATGACAGAATTAATAAACTGCAGCTGAATCCTGATCGTGCAGATGTGATTATACCTGCTTTAGATATTTATATGTCCGTAATGAAATGGGCTAAAGCCACCAGTATTATTGTGCCGGATAGTGGTTTAAAGGATGGTATTATGCAGATTTTGTATGAGAGGAATCAATATGTAAATAGGCTTGCTGGCGATTAGATTGCCCAAGGGAGTTAGAAGTATAGTGTGTTGGCATTTACTTTACTTCCCATGCTAATTAAGAATGTGTTAGTCCTAATTGCGCAAATAGTGGAACAATAATTAGTTTGTAATTCGTGTAATTTCTTTTCTACAACTTCGTTAGGTCTTCACGCTTTCTTAATTTTTCATATTTGAATCAACCTCCACAATAGGATAAGTTTAGGTAAACAAGGTAAGTTTGCATAAATTTGTCTTTTAATAGTCAGAAACTATCACTACTGGAAATTGTTGAATGTTAAAAAATATAATTGTTAATAGCTGTATCTTATTTGTAATAGGTACAGTCCTCTTCTCATGTGTCCCTAACCGGAAAATTGTTTATTTACAACATCCCGAGGATCCTGATATAGGTGAAGTTATGGAGTCTGATAGCTTTATCAGATCTTATCAGCTTCATAATAAACCTTATGAACTTCAGCCTGAAGACATAATTTCCTTAAGGATTGCCAGCTTAACTCCTGCTGAGTTTGACTTCGTGAAAAAATATGAAGAGCAATTAGGTCAAATCCGTAAATTAAATCAGTATAATCAAGGTATTGAGAATGGTGGGGGACAAAATATGCGGATGCAGGGACTTGGTAGCAATGGCGGACAAGAGAATTCGGGTTTGGCACCTATTATGTTAGATAGGCAACAAACCGGGTTTACCATTGACAGACAGGGGAATCTGGAACTCCCTGAAATAGGTGTGGTAAAGTTGGAAGGCCTAAGTATTAGGGAAGCTGAAGAATTAATAAAAGAGAAATTGAAAGATTATTTCGAAACCCCCATGATTCGTATTCAGTTACTGAGCTTTCATTTTACTATTTTAGGAGAGGTTAATAATGAAGGAAGGTATACTTCTTTTGATTCTGAAACAAGCGTAATAGATGCCATAAGTTTAGCGGAAAATTTGACGGATTTTGCTGACAGGAGCCGTTTGAAAGTGGTAAGGTTTGATGGCAGTGAGGCAAAAGTGTATTACATAAATACTCTTAGGGAAGACGTGCTGGCACAGGAAGGTTATTATCTTCAACCGAATGATCTGATTATTGTTCCTCCTTTACGAGCAAGACAAACAAGAAACTATATACTTCCGGCAACTAGTACTATTGTAGGAGTAGCAGCCTCAACATTGTCACTTATTCTGATTATTTTAAATCAGACCAATTAAAATAATTTGTAAATGAATGGATTTGATTTTCAGGATGAAGCGGTCAAAGAAGAGAAGCCGATTGATATTCTTAAATATGTATTTAAAATATTAAGAAGATGGCCTCTGATCCTATTATTTTTTATTTTCTGTACGACTTTAGGAATTCTCTATAATCGTTATGCCAACCCTGTTTATTCCATCAAAGGACAGTTTATTACCAAGAAATTTACTGAAAATAAATCTGTAATTCCGGGTTTAGTAGATGCCGGATATTTCCTTGGAGGTACGCAGGAAGTTTACGAGGAAATACCCTTATTGAAATCCAATCAAAAAATTGAGGAAACATTAAGCAGGTTAAACTTCAGGGTGAGTTACTTTGCAGAAGGTTATGTGAAAACTGTAGAACAAAGTAGCGGGAATGGCTATCAGGTAGTAATAGATACTTTAATAGGCTCAGATGTTCCATATGGTCTGAAAATATTTGTCAACAAGAAATCAAATCAACAATTCCAATTCAATGTGGAAGATTCTGAGAAATGGGAGAATCTTCTTGAGGACAAAAACTATAACTACAACCAAACTTATCGAATAGAAGACTGGATATTTCAACTCAAAGGAGGTAATGGTAATGCTTCTATGGAGCAAAATAAATTTTTCTTCATCATTAATAAAGAAGAAAGTCTTGTTAATGAATATAAAAGGCGATTAAATATCTCGTGGGCACAGCAGGGTTCAGCCATTCTGAATATGTCTATGGAATCGGTCATTCCGGAAAAAGATATTCAGTTCATGAACACCTATTATCAGGTAGTAGAAGAGCTCGGGTTACAAGAAAAAAATCAGAACCTGGAAAATACCATCAATTTTATAGATGAGCAGATGGCCATGATCTCGGATTCCATTATCCGATTTCAGGAAAGTATTGATCAATTACAACTGGAAAACCGCGAATTAACACTTGGAAGCCAAACCATATTTACTAAACTAAATGAATTGGATCAGCAAAAGGCAGAGATACTATTGCAAGAGCGTTACTATGATTACCTGAAAAGTTATATTAATCAGAATAAAGCTTCAGAAGTGTTTGCTCCAAGTTTAATAGGATTAGATGCTCCGCTTTTAAATGAATTAGTGAATCAATTTGTACAACAAAGGCAGGAAGATAAAGTATACCGCAACTCAGAAAATTATAAAAATCCTTTGGTGAATAGAGAAGATAGCTTACGTAAAAGATTAGAGAAAAATATTTATGAATCTTTACGAAGCTATAAAAAAGTGAACCAACAACAGTTGAAGGAAATCAATCAAAAAAGTAATTTTTTCATGGGCTCAATAAACGAATTGCAAGGAGAAATGCGAGAACTGAACCAGTTCGAGAGGCTGTTGGAGTTAAATCAAAGTTTATTTGACTTGTTCTTGAGAAGAAAGACTGAGGCAGCTATTTCCAAGGCTTCTGCTACGTCCGATTACCAACTTATTGAAGCACCTTCCTATTCCAGTAACCCAGTACGACCTAATGCGGAGAGGAATTTACTGATTGCTATGGCAGTGGGTTTACTTTTACCTATAGGTTTCTTTTTTGTAAAAGACTTTACCAACCCACGTATAATGGATAGAGATGATCTGGATAGAAATTCTGATATGCCATTATTGGGGAATATTGCACATAAAGTTGTAGATACTAATACTATAGTGAAAGATCAGCCTAAATCATTGGTTGCAGAGTCTTTCAGGGCATTAAGGGCTAACTTAAAGTATCTTCAGGGAAAAGATAAAAAGCAGGCAAAATCTTTTATGGTAACTTCATCAGTAAGTGGAGAGGGTAAAACTTTTTGCTCTCTTAATCTTTCATATACATTAGCAGCTTCAGGAAGAAAAACAGTTTTAATTGGTGCTGATATGCGGAAACCGAATCTTACTGATTTTATTGAAACTTATCCCAATCAAGGACTAAGTGAATATTTAGCGGGGTATGCCAGTAAAGAAGAGGTGATTACCAGTGGAAAAACAAAAAATCTCTCTTTCGTGGGTGCCGGAGCTGTTCCCCCCAACCCTTCAGAGTTACTCGCAGGGGGGAAAATGGGTGAATTCCTTACCGCTCTCAGAGATGAATTTGATGCTATTGTAATAGATACTTCTCCAATAGGATTGGTTGCAGATGCCATGGAAATACTTCCCTTTATTGACCACACGCTTTTGATTGTGAGGCAGGGAGTGAGTATGAAGCAAGCACTAAGTATGGTGAATGGACTTTACAAAGACGGTAAAATCAAACCTATGTCTGTAATTTTTAACGATATCCAAATGCGGAAGAAAGGATATGGTTATTATGGCGGTTATATATACGGTATGGGTTACGGTGGCTATGGCTATGGTTATTATGATGAAGATCATAAAAAGTCCAAAAAGAGATTTTGGAGGAAGAGTAAATAACACCCGAATATTTTGCTTAAGCCAGTTGCTTTGATGTATTTCAGTTGGGGTAAGTTTAACATAGTTGATGAGTGGTAATTGTGAACATTAAATACAGTCTTCTACAGCATTAATGCGTAGTGGTTTTTTGCTTCAAAAAAATAATTTAATTGGTATATTAAATTGCTTTTCCTATTTTTCAGATTTATTTGTGCTTGGAAATAATCCTAGGATTGAGATATTTTATGAGTTAGTTGGTAATTATATTTTTATTAGAGAGAAAACTCATGAAAGTATCAATCTCTGGTCTCACAAATTTCATCTCAATCTCAATTATTCGAGGAAATGTTCGATTTAATGTTATTAATTACATTGGTCAACAAATAATAATAAATCTTTTCTTCTCTGATTGGAAAATTGCAAGTGTTCCTCTAATTTTGAAAATGAGTAGAAATACTACTCATTTTATTTCTTTTCTGCTAGGTCCTGAATGGGACTGAAAGGGCGGAGCAGTATTTTATTCCTAATTAATAATTTTTAAATAGGAATTGTATCGTGGAACCGTCTAACTGATAAATCAGTTACCCGCCAAAATCCAAAATAAACAGTAGAAAATAGACTAAAAACCTTAAAATTTAATATCCTCCCAACCTGTAAACTTGCCAACTTGCAGACATACTTGCCTAAATAATGCTAGAAACCCTTATTACTTCTAAAACACGAATAAAGCTATTGCTTAAGTTTTTCCTGAACGGTAGTACCAGCAGCTATTTGCGTAACTTAGAAAGTGAATTTGGAGAAAGCAGCAATGCTATCCGTTTAGAATTGAATAAATTTGAAAAGGCGGGTATGTTGGATGCAGACTTCAAAGGGAATAAAAAAATTTATAAGGCGAATTTGTCACATCCCTTCTTTGATGAAATTCATCAGATGGTAAAGAAATATGTGGGCATAGATAGAATTATTGACCAAATAAGTAGTAAGATAGGTAATGTTGAGAAAGTGTATTTAATTGGAGACTACGCAAAAGGAACAGATAGCGGTATAGTAGATATGCTTCTTGTGGGGGACAATTTTAATTACGACTATATAGCAAAGCTCGTAAAAAAGGCTGAAGGCTTAGTTAAGAGGAAGATTAGATTTTTGTATATGACAGCAGAGGAATATAAGCAAACCAGGTTCCAACAAACAGATAGCCTTTTGCTATGGGAAGAAAACTGATTCAAAACAGGCAATTATTTTATCATTTTAACTATTAGTTAATATTTAATGCTATTTAATTCATTTGAATTTGCTTTATTTCTGCCACTCAGTTTTTTGCTGTATTGGTTTGTATTTAAGAAACATCTTAAAGCGCAGAACTTCTTTTTATTAGCCATTAGCTATTTGTTTTATGGCTGGTGGGACTGGCGTTTTCTATCCCTGATTGCTTTTAGCTCTTTAGTTGATTTTATAGCGGGGCAACAAATAGAAAAGAGTAATACCAAAGCAAGGAAGAAGTTATTTTTATGGATAAGTATTTGCACCAATTTAGGTTTTCTTGGCTTTTTTAAATACTTCAACTTCTTTACAGAGTCCTTTGCAGATATGCTGAACATGGTAGGTATGCAAACCAATCCGTGGTCGTTAAATGTAATATTGCCGGTTGGGATTAGTTTTTATACCTTTCAGACCATGAGCTATACTATTGATGTCTATCGGGAGCAAATGAAAGCAGAAAAGGACCCTATTGCTTTTTTCGCTTATGTGAGCTTTTTCCCGCAGCTAGTAGCAGGACCTATAGAAAGGGCCGTAAACTTATTACCACAGTTTAAGATAAAGCGAGAGTTTAGCTATGAGCAAGGAGCTGATGGCATGCGCCTCATATTATGGGGTTTATTTAAAAAAGTTGTGATAGCTGATAACTGTGCCATTTTTGTAAATGAGGTCTTTGCCAACTACCAAACTGCTAGTGGATTGGAACTGATTTTAGGAGCTGTGTTTTTTGCCTTTCAAATTTATGGAGATTTTTCCGGGTATTCAGATATAGCCATAGGTACAGCCAAGTTATTTGGGTTTGACCTCATGACCAATTTCAGGACTCCATATTTTTCCAGGGATATGGCAGAGTTTTGGCGAAGATGGCATATATCGTTATCTACCTGGTTTAGGGATTATGTGTATATACCATTGGGAGGAAGTAGGGTTGGCAAAGGCAGGGCGGTATTCAATACCTTTGTTATTTTTGTGGTTTCTGGTTTTTGGCATGGCGCTAACTGGACTTTTATAGTATGGGGTGCCTTAAATGCAGTTTATTTTCTACCACTCCTACTAATGGGTAAAAACAGAAAGAACACAGATACGGTAGCCGAGAATAGAGTCTTGCCTAACCTAAGAGAACTATGGCAAATGGGTAGTACTTTTGGGTTAACTTGCTTGGCCTGGGTTTTCTTTAGGTCAGAAAGTGTAGGGGATGCTTGGAGTTATATTTTGCAATTATTTACATTAAATCATGACTTTAATGTTGATTTACCTTACTCCATTTATTTAACACTGCCTATATTCATTTTCCTCGAATGGTGTTTTAGAGAAAAGGGCATTTTTAGGTTAAAAACTATTAATCGTATCAATAGATACACTATCTATTTTTCAATCGCGCTCTGTATATTTCTTTTAGGGAGATTTAATAATCAAGAGTTTATCTATTTTCAATTTTGATGGGTAGATTTTTATTTAAATTATCTTTGTTTGGTACTATCTTCACTATTTTATGCGGTTTATATATTTATCTATTTGCAACCAATAAGTCTGATACTATATATATTAAGATAATTAGTCCTAAATACTGCAGTTTTATTCTGGGTAGCTCCAGGGCTTCTCAAGGAATAGAGCCGCTTGTTTTGATGAAGAATTTGAACTTAAAGCATGAAATTTACAATTATGCCTTTACAGTGAATAGAGCTGTTTGGGGACCTTCTCATTTAAAAGCAATAAAAAAGAAATTAAAGAAGTGCGATACCTCAGCATTATTTATTATTGAATGTAACCTCTGGAGTTTTTACAGCAAATCAAGTAAATTAAACAGTTTTCCAGAGGAAAATGCACCCCCTAATTCAATAGTATTTCCTAATATACATCCTAACTTTGAATATTTTTCTGGTGGATATGATTTCCCAAACTTGCATTTAATTATTCCTTCTGATGGAAAAGAAAACTCCTATGTAAATGAATTAGGAAGAATGGTGATTACTAAAAAATTTGATTCTACATTAATAGATCAAAATATTAAAACGAAAATGAAAACTTATGCAAATAAATTTAATTCTGTAATCAAGGATGAAAGAAGGTTTAAATATCTTTCTGAAACGATAGCAGAACTAAGTAAATATGGAGAAGTTTTTTTAGTTCGGATGCCTGTAGCAAATGAAATGTTAGTTTTGGAGGAGGAATTAGCTCCAAAATTTGATGAAAGAATGAAGGCGATTTCGAATGGAAGATACATTAATTTAAAATATTTGTCCAACACTTATATCACTACTGATGGCAATCATATACAAAATAAATATGTAGATTCTGTCACGTGTATTATAGCTGATTCAGTTAATATTCAATTAAAAAGATAGATGTTATTTAATTCATTTGAATTTGCTTTATTTCTGCCACTCAGTTTTTTGCTGTATTGGTTTGTATTTAAGAAACATCTTAAAGCGCAGAACTTCTTTTTATTAGCCATTAGCTATTTGTTTTATGGCTGGTGGGACTGGCGTTTTCTATCCCTGATTGCTTTTAGCTCTTTAGTTGATTTTATAGCGGGGCAACAAATAGAAAAGAGTAATACCAAAGCAAGGAAGAAGTTATTTTTATGGATAAGTATTTGCACCAATTTAGGTTTTCTTGGCTTTTTTAAATACTTCAACTTCTTTACAGAGTCCTTTGCAGATATGCTGAACATGGTAGGTATGCAAACCAATCCGTGGTCGTTAAATGTAATATTGCCGGTTGGGATTAGTTTTTATACCTTTCAGACCATGAGCTATACTATTGATGTCTATCGGGAGCAAATGAAAGCAGAAAAGGACCCTATTGCTTTTTTCGCTTATGTGAGCTTTTTCCCGCAGCTAGTAGCAGGACCTATAGAAAGGGCCGTAAACTTATTACCACAGTTTAAGATAAAGCGAGAGTTTAGCTATGAGCAAGGAGCTGATGGCATGCGCCTCATATTATGGGGTTTATTTAAAAAAGTTGTGATAGCTGATAACTGTGCCATTTTTGTAAATGAGGTCTTTGCCAACTACCAAACTGCTAGTGGATTGGAACTGATTTTAGGAGCTGTGTTTTTTGCCTTTCAAATTTATGGAGATTTTTCCGGGTATTCAGATATAGCCATAGGTACAGCCAAGTTATTTGGGTTTGACCTCATGACCAATTTCAGGACTCCATATTTTTCCAGGGATATGGCAGAGTTTTGGCGAAGATGGCATATATCGTTATCTACCTGGTTTAGGGATTATGTGTATATACCATTGGGAGGAAGTAGGGTTGGCAAAGGCAGGGCGGTATTCAATACCTTTGTTATTTTTGTGGTTTCTGGTTTTTGGCATGGCGCTAACTGGACTTTTATAGTATGGGGTGCCTTAAATGCAGTTTATTTTCTACCACTCCTACTAATGGGTAAAAACAGAAAGAACACAGATACGGTAGCCGAGAATAGAGTCTTGCCTAACCTAAGAGAACTATGGCAAATGGGTAGTACTTTTGGGTTAACTTGCTTGGCCTGGGTTTTCTTTAGGTCAGAAAGTGTAGGGGATGCTTGGAGTTATATAACCAGGATTTCTTCTATGAACTATCGTTTAAACCTCAACATGCGACCTTCTTTGTTTGTGTTTTTTTGTATAACAATTTTTGTGCTTGTAGAATGGCAAATTAGAAATTCGAATTTTGCTATTCGCATTAAACATCTCCGCGTAAAAATCCTAAGATATGTGGTCTATTTTGGACTTTTGTTACTTATAGGATTATTCGGAGCTTTTAATGAAACCGAATTCATTTATTTTCAATTTTAATGTATAAATTTTTAATAAAATTATTAATCCTCCTATTCTTTTTTGTTCCAATTTATATAATTTTTATAGGGTCGGTGCATTTGTCTTCTTTGGATAGTTTAAAGGCTAATATTAAATTTAAAAAAGGGGGCAATGGGCACCTTTTCACCCGCTTGAAGGAAGCTGATACTATTAAGAATATAGATATTCTTGTTTTAGGTTCCTCTCATGCCTACCGTGGTATAGACCCAAGAGTTTTTGAAAGAGCTGGTTATAAATTATTTAATTTAGGTTCGAGTAGTCAAAGTCACATTCAAACAGAATTTTTAGTAAAGGAATATCTTGAAAGATTAAATCCAAAAATTGTGCTTTATGAAGTTTATCCTAACGTGTTTCAAAATGACGGATTTGAGTCTTTTATTGATTTGGCCTCTAATTATAGAAACCCATTAGGCTTATGGAGAATGGCGCTTAAAATTAATTCAATACCAGTTTACAACACATGGATAGCGTCCTTATTTGATTACGCTTTTAATAACTCTATTAATTTCAATGAAGCAATTATAAAAAAAGATGATATATATATATCTGGGGGGTATGTAGAAAAAAAAAAACAAATGAATAATTCTATTGAAGAATTAAATTCCAGAAAAACTGAAATTAATAATCTTCAAATAGAATCTTTTGAAAGTACAATTGAATTTTTAAATAAAAAGCGAATTCCTACTCTGTTAATTCAAGCTCCTATAACTAGTGAAAATTATGAACACCTTCACAATAGAAGAGAATTTGACAACTTTTTTGAAAATTATGTAAAAGGAGATAAAGTGGAAAATTATATTAATTATAACAATCAGAAACTGCCATTAGATAATAGTTTACATTTTTATGATTCACATCATTTAAATCAAGATGGGGTTGAGGTCTTTAATGAATTTTTATTGAAAAGTGTAAAGGGATATGTGAATGAATAACTTTAAGAAATTTATAAAAAAATACTTTTCTCACTTTGTCTATTTCTTTCAAAGACTGAGATATAGAATATTTATTGCTATGGCATTAAGTATAATAGTTGGGGCTTTAGATGGATTAGGCCTAGCTATGTTTCTACCTCTATTGCAGATGGTGGATGGTGAAGGGGGAGACCCTGAAGCAATGGGTAGCTTAAGATTTTTGGTGGATGGAATGGAGTTTTTAAATATACCTCTGGTATTAAGTTCTGTTTTAGTTGTTATGCTTATATTTTTTATATTAAAAGGTATAGCTAAATTTTTTGAAAGTTTTTACAATGTAATTCTGACTCGCTTCTTCATTAAGGAATTAAGATTTGAAAATATTGATGCATTAACAAGCTATTCTTTCAAGGCCTTTGTCAATTCAGACGTTGGTCATCTTCAAAATACATTAAGTGGAGAAATAGGTAGAGTGGTGGGAGCATATAGAGCTTATTTTAAGGTAATACAAGCCTCTGTAATGGTGTTAGTCTATATTTTTCTTGCATTTATGGCAAATCCACAATTTGCAATTTTAGTAAGTATTGGAGGGGGACTGTCAAACTTAGCATATCAACAGATTTACAAGAAAACAAAAGAGAATTCTAATCAATTGGTTAAAGGTAATAGTGGATTTCAAGGCCAATTGATACAAATAATTGCCTTTTTTAAATATTTTAAAGCAACAGGTCTTGCCAAAATATACGGTAATAAATTAAAAATTACAGCAGAAAATATTGAAGCTATTCAGGTGAAAATGGGTTGGTATAATACTTTGCTTCAAGCTACAAGGGAACCTCTAGTGGTAGGAGTTGTGATAGGAGTCATTTTGATTCAAACTACATTAATGGGCCAAAGTTTAGGGCTTATCATTTTAGCATTATTGTTTTTTTATAGATCTCTTACATTTTTGATGGCTTTACAAATGCAGTGGAATCAATTTTTAAATAATTCTGGTTCTTTAGAAAATATGACAAGCTTTATGATTGATTTAAAGTCTAATAGCGATCATTTTGGACATGTGAAAATCAAATGTTTTCAAGAGGAGTTAAGGCTTCAAGATGTAAATTTTGGCTATGGAGAAGACTCAAAAGTGTTAAAGGATATAAATTTATCAATTAGTAAAAATCGAAGTATAGCATTTGTAGGAGAAAGTGGTAGTGGTAAAACCACCTTAATTAATATTTTATCTGGATTAATTCCTATAGATGACGGTAAGTTTTTTATAGATAAGATTGATAGTATGAATATACATATCCCTAGCTATCAGAGAAGAATTGGGTATATTACACAGGAGCCTGTAATTTTTAGTGATGATATTTATAATAATGTTACTTTCTGGGCTGATAGATCAGAAGAGAATGTTTCTAAATTTTGGAAGGCTGTCGAAAGAGCTGCTATCGCAAATTTCATTAAAGAATTACCACAAAAAGATAGAACTTTACTAGGAAATAACGGGATTTTAGTAAGTGGTGGACAAAAACAAAGAATTTCTATTGCTCGGGAATTATATAAAGACATTGATATTCTTATTATGGACGAGGCTACATCTGCCTTGGATTCAGAGACGGAGCAAGCAATTCAGGAAAATGTAGATGCGTTAAAAGGCAAATATACAATATTAATAGTGGCTCACAGATTAGCAACTATAAAAAACATGGATAGAGTCATTTTATTAAAAAATGGTAGAATAGTGGGGGACGGATCATTTAATGAATTAAAGTCAAGCTCTGAAGAGTTTGATAAAATGGTTAATTTACAAGAAATATAGAATGATTTCAAGAGAACATAATTTAATATTCATCCATATTCCTAAATGTGCGGGCACATCAATTGAATATTTATTTAAAATAAAACCTTTTGATTGGCGTATTAAAGATGAGGTGAAATTAGTGGGTTTTGATAAAGAAAATAATTTACCTTTACAACACGCCACTCCGCAGGAGCTTGTAGATTTTGGGTATTTACAGTATGGTGATTTTGAAAGATTGAGTTCTTTTACCATTGTTAGAAATACTTATGACCGATTAGTTTCTGCATATCTATTTATGTGTAAAATTTCAAATACAAAAGATACATTTGAAAATTATTTGACCAAAAGAGGGGAATTTGAGCAATTACTTAAAATGAATGGAAGGCATGTTCATCTAAGATCTCAATTATCTTATACTCACTTTAAAAATGGAAGTTTAGCAATAAAGGATATCTTAAAGTTTGAGGATTTGGAAAATAGCCTCCAAAATTATTTGACAGGAAACTATACTGTAAATGCTTTAGATTTACCACACAAAAAGAAAGCCGAAAGAAGTCATTATTCAAAATACTTTAATCAAAGAACAAAAAAGATAGTGGATAATGAGTATAAAGATGAGTTAGAGTATTTCAACTTTAGCTTTGAAAATAAGCGAAAGTGGTTTCATTTTTTATATTAATATGAGGATTTTATTCATTATACCTAATCTCACACTAGGCGGTATACAAAAACAAGTTTTAAAGCTAGCTACTGAATTAACTAAATATGGATATTACCCTATAATTGCAGGAGTCAATAAATGCAGCAAGGATTTTATTGAAGAATTAAAAAAGGAATCGATTGAGTATTATGATTTCTCTCCATGGTGGAAAAAAAGATTTTGGAGCAATAAACATCTCTCAATCTTTAATTCGGTGAGAATAAACAGAATAATATATAAGAAATTAAAGCCAGAAGTGATTTTTTCATACACTTATAGTATAGCTAAAATAGTTAATACTGCGTGGCAATTTTCTAATGCTAAGAAATCTTTTTTTATGGAAAGAAGTGGAGTAGAGAGATATAAAACTAAAGCTAACTTATTAGATACTTGGGCAGTTAAAAATTCCTCTCTTCTTATTACTAATTCCAAACATGCTTCAAAAGAATTAGCTATATATTTTGGAGTGAGTGAAACAAGAACAAGTTATATTACGAATTTTATTGAGAGATCAACAAAGGAATTAGACACACTATTCATCGCGGATCATCTACAAGGTAAAAAATCCTTTTTAATGACTGCTAATTTTTTTTCCTCCAAAAATCACGAATTGCTTGTTCAAAGTTGGAAACAATTTGCTAAAAGGTATAAAGATGTTGCATTAATATTGATTGGTCAAAGTTTAAATCATCCGTTTGAGCCGTATTATGATGAAAAAAACTCAATTTACTATTTAGGTTCTCTCAAAAACGCTAATGCATTTATAAAAAATGTTGATGTTACTATTCTCGCATCTTACGTAGAAGGGTGTCCAAATGTTGTATTGGAATATTTAGCCGAAGGAAAAATTTTTATAGGATCGGATATTCCAGCTATTCGTGAAATAATTCCAGATCAGTATCACAATACATTACTTTTTGATAATCACTCCATACCTGAGTGCCTTTCTAAATTAGAGTTTGCTTTAAATAATATTGAAAATAAGACAATAATCAATCATTGTAAAGAATTTGTGCTTAAAAACTATTCACTAAACGAAATGATGCTAAAATATTTGAAGATTTTGGACCATGTTTGATTTCAAAGTTTCAGTGATCACTCCAGTTTATAATGCGGCAGAATTTATTCGAAATGCTGTAGAATCAGCCGTTAGTTTGGAGGAAGTTGGAGAAATAATATTAGTTGAAGATGGTTCTCCCGATAATGCTTTAGAAATATGTAAAGAATTAGAACAAGAATTTGAAAAAGTTAAATTGTTTCAACATCCAAATGGAGAAAATAGAGGGGCAGGAGCTAGTAGAAATTTAGGAATAGAAAAAGCAATATTTGAATATATTGCTTTTTTGGATGCTGATGATTGGTACTTACCGAATAGGTTTCAAGCTGAAAAAGAGCTATTTAAAAACCCCGAAGTAGATGGAGTTTACGGAGCCACAGGTTTCTATGAGCAGGGTCAAATTCTTGAAAATAAATTAACTACTTTCGACTATAAATTAAAACCAGAAGATTTACTTTATTATTATGTATCTTATAAAGGGCGTTTCACAACTGATGCTATAACCTTTAAAAAGTCTTTACTGAAAAAGTCAGGAGTCTTCAAAACAAGTTTGAAATTACATCAAGATACGCATTTATGGTATAGATTAGCTCATTTTGGTAACTTATATCCTGGATTGATTGATCAACCAATTGCTATACGGAGAGTGCATGAAAACAATAGAATATCCTCAAGGAACAAAAAAACAAGAAGCTTATTTCATAAGGAAGTTTTTAAAGACTTTATTAATAAGGAGAATGTTGATTCAAGAGCATTAAAAATTATTATTAATAGGTATGTATCTTCTATATCAGGCAATTTTTTCATAAAGATGTTTCACTTTTCCAAAGTTTTAATGAAAAATTCACACTTAATTAAGATTTATATCAAGTAAATGATCTCAATAATAATTCCCACTTATAATAGGGCTCATCTTATCTCTAGGGCTGTTGATAGCGTTGTGAACCAAACTTTTAAGAAATGGGAGTTAATTATTGTTGATGATGGAAGTACGGATAATACTAAAGAAATTATACAACCTTTTCTTTCTGATAATAGAATAAAATTAATTGAGAAAGAGAATACAGGTGCAGCGCATTCTAGAAATATAGGAGTGGAGAAGTCAAATTTTGAGTGGTTAACGTTTTTGGATAGCGATGATGAAGCAAAAGATAATTGGCTTTTTGAAGTAACTCAATTAATACAAAGAACAGATGCACAATTGATTAGCTGTGGCTGTGAAAAATATAATCACCATGGTGAATTAGTAGAAAAGAAATTACCAAATAAAAATACTAACCTCTTTGGAGAAGTAAGATATAAGATGACAAATGGGGGAGTCTTTTTTCTGAGGAAGGAAGATTTTTTAAAAATTGGAGGCTTCGATAAAGATTTAAAATCTGGTCAACATACAGAATTAAGTTTTCGGTTAATACCCCTACTGCAAAAAAGAAATGCCAGCATAATAGCTTTAGAGGATTGCCTTATTAAAGTTCACATGCATAAAGGAGAAAGAATTAGGACTAATCCTAAAATGAAATATGAAGGTGCGTTCTATAGTCTAACAAAGCACAAAGCTTTCTTTTCTGAAAGACCCAAAGCTAAGGCCAAATATGAAGCAATAGTAGGTGTTAATGCTTTTAAATTAAAATTATATAAAGTAGGATTTAAGAATTTAATTAATTCTTTTATTACTAAACCTACCATTAACTCGTTCTTAAGAATTCTTAAATATACATTTAGTTATTTGTTTAAAAAGAATAATTAAAGTTGTTACAAAAGAGTAGATGATTTTACCTGATTTTATTATTATAGGAGCTATGAAATGTGGAACTACCTCCATTTTCAAGAATTTAGCTCAACACTCACAGATATATGGTCATCCAGCAAAGGAAATAAATTTCTTTTCTGAGAAATATCATTTGGGTATGGAATGGTACTCTGCAAAATTTAAGGAAGGTTTTGTTAATGGTGAGTCATCACCAAATTATACAAAAAGAGATGAATATGTAGATACAGCAAAGCTGATTCATGAGTGTAATCCAAAAATGAAGCTTATTTATGTTGTTCGTGATCCGATAAAGAGGATGATTTCTCATTTGCACCATGATTTATATAGAGATAGATTGAAGATTAGCCAAATATCATCTGCATTAGAAGAGGATAATAAATATGTAAATACAAGTAAATATGCTTACCAGATTGAGCCTTATTTGAAATACTTTAGTTTAGAAAATATACTATTTCTACAGTTTGAGGATTATTTAGAGAATCCTCAGTTAGTAATGAATAAAATCTGCTCTTTCTTAAGCATTTCTGCATATGATTTTACCATCGGAAAATTCAACACCACGGAAAAGAAATACTGGATTAAGAATTTCGATCAAATAAAAAGACTTCAAAGGCCTACTTTACGGAAAGTCTATCATCTACTTTTTTATTTTATTAATAGAAAAATAAAAAGACCTGCCCTAGATGACCAAACCTATAGATCAGTAAAAGATCGATTAGTAAAGGATATGGAAGAGTTTGAAAAGATTTCAGGTATTGGTTTTAAATTGTAAAAATTGCAGGCAAGATCTGATTCAGAAGTAAGCTCCTCACACTGATATGATGCATCAAATGTTTATCAAATAAATCTCTATTATATGTCTTTTAATATATCCTCAGTTATCCTTCATTACAACTCAATAAATTCATTAAGAAAAGTTATAGAGGCGGTTAAGAATCAGACTTATAATGTGGGTCAAATAATAGTAGTGGATAATGGGAGTCCGGGTTTTAAACTAGATGAATTTCCTGATGTAGAGCTGCTGGAATTAACACGAAATGAGGGAGTAGGTAAGGGGCATAACACGGGTTGGAAATATGCTCTAGATAAATATAATCCAGATTTTATCTGGTCTTTAGAACATGATTGCATTCCATTTGACAATTGTTTAGAGGAATTAGTGAAACATTATAAGAGAGATGAATTCGCTTGCTATTGTGCTGTGGAAAAAAACGATTACCAGTTCGACAAATACAAACATTTCATTTTCAACTCTACTGGCTTTGCAGAAATAGTAGATAAAACCAAGCTTGATAATTATAAAGGAGGCTTATCTTTTAATGGGTTACTCCTTCCAACCTGGATTATAGAAAAAGTTGGCTTTTTAAATGAAGAGTTTTTTATTGGAAGGGAAGATATAGATTTCTATAAAAGAATATATAAAATGGGAGGCTACAGCTTAAGAATTACTTCTGCTTTAACCCACCATGATATGCATAAGGATAAAAAAGTTCTCAAGTTTGGTAACAGAGTTTTTCTTTTTCCAGCGCAAAGTCTATTCAGAGAGTATTACTCCAGTAGAAATGCTTATTATCATGCTTTAAAGGAAGGTACTTCTGGATTTAAAT
Source organism: Marivirga lumbricoides (assembly GCF_014636295.1). GTDB lineage: Bacteria > Bacteroidota > Bacteroidia > Cytophagales > Cyclobacteriaceae > Marivirga > Marivirga lumbricoides. Next base: position 301,410 of record NZ_BMEC01000003.1, read on the forward strand.
TAAAGTTAAAATTTATAAGAGGCTTGTTAATTACTTTCATCATGCGCAACCAAAAAATTAAAAGAATAAAATTAAGAATAAAAGCATATAATGATGCTTTAAGCGGCAGAATGGGGGCTGCAGAATTAAAGCTTTGAATCTATTTCTACACATACCTAAGTCCGCTGGTTCCACATTACGCTATATCATCAAGGAAAAGTATCCTCATTCTTTCGGGGTAGTTAACTGGCATTGGACGAATTGGAAGGATGAAATCTATTTAAAAAACAATTATGATTTCAATAAGCTAAGCCAAAATAAAATAATTTACGGTCATTTTAATTATGGCTTACATGAACATATCAATGAAGAGGTAAAATACTTTACCATTTTAAGAGACCCCTTCAAAAGAGTACAATCTGGCTATTTTCATATTTTAAGAGACTCCCACAGTGCTTTTTATAGAGAAATCAAAAACATGAGCTTTGAGGAATACCTGAAATCAAAATTAATCTTAGATGTGGATAATGGTCAGGTAAGAAGAATTTCAGGGGTAGGAAATGAAGTACCATTTGGCGAAATTACTGAAATACATTATGAAAAAGCCATTCAAAATATAGAAAAACACTTTCTATTTGTAGGGCTAACTGAAAATTTCAATGCTTCTCTATTCCTATTAAGTAAACTGATGAACTGGAAATCGCCCTATTACTGGACTCAAAATAAAGGGAAAAATAAGAAGGCTGAGTTGATTAATCCTGTTGATCAACAGCTTGTAAAAGATATCAATCAATGGGATTATAAGTTATACGATTATTGTAGGAATAAGCTTGATTCGCAATTGTCAGAAACTGATTTTGATGAACAAAGATTTCAGTTTAGAAATAAACTTTACAACATTAGCTTATTTCCAACAAAAGTTCTTAAGAAAATTAAAAGCAAATTGTAATTTTTTGAAGGTCTTAGCATACCATACTTTTAATAATGATGCTTTTGCAAGGCATTTAAAATACCTTAAAAATCATTATACATCTAAAAAAATAGATTTATTAAATAATCGATTATTAATAACAGTAGATGACGGACATATCTCTTTCTATCAAAATGCCTTTCCCTTACTGAAGCAATATCAAATTCCTGCCATTCTATTTATTGTGCCTTCGTTAATTAGTACGGAGAAACCTTTTTGGTGGGATGAATTAATATATTATTTAGGAAATGAAAAAGGGGCGGCAGAACTTAAGAGATTAAAGACAATTCCTAATGAGGAAAGATCGGCCTATTTAGTAGAATTAAGGAATGCTTCAAAAAAACCGATTTTAAGGCAGCAACAATTAACAGTTGTGCAGTTAAAAGAAATGCAAAGTACGGGCATCACCATTGCCAACCATAGCTTTTCGCATCCTATGTTTGATCAATGTACTGAGGAAGAATTAAGGGAGGAATTGAAGAAGACCAAAGCTTTTTTTAAAGAGCATCAATTGGAGGGCTATGATATTTTTGCTTATCCGAATGGGAATTATAATGAATTAGCTGAAAAGGTTTTAAAAGAAGAAGGCATTAAATATGCCTTTTTATTTGATCATCAAATTAACAAAGGGGAGATTAATGCTATGCGGATTTCACGCTTAAGTGTGAATGATGATACGCCACTTTGGAAATTAAAGTTTATTTTGAGTGGATGGCATTCTAAGGTTTTGCCGTTGAGAAAAAGAATTTTTGGGTTTTTAAAAAAGTGAAATTTATTGGGCAGTTTTTATGAGTATAGCTAATGGTGAATTTCTTTTCTTTTTCTTTTTACTTGAACAAAAAGAAACAAAAATTCAAGACAAAACAATGCTGCTTCGCTGGTCCGCTGTTTTGTCCTCCCATCCGCTCTCTTCGAGCAAACTTAAGTGGGCATTGTTAGTCAGTAGCATATCATATAATTTAGCAAAAAATTGAGTAAAAAATCCTTCAAGGTTCGCTTTTACACGCGTTTTAGAAATAATACATTACTTAATGCTTTTCTAAATCTTACCCAAAAACCTCTAAAACCTAAAAAATGGGTTTTTATATTGGGTTGTTACAACTCAGGCACTACTTTATTGGCTGAATTACTGAATCAACACCCACAATTAACAGTTTTGCCAGATGAGGGGGTTATGCTTACCAATCAATTGAAAAGGCCTGAAGATTTTGGCTGGCGCAGAATGTGGTGGAAGTGTATTGAGATGATTAAGTCATCAGATTTGAAATTAGATATAAAATCAGCAGAGGCGATCAAGAGACAATGGGCTTTTTTTATGCCTGTAACATCTCAAATTGTAGTAGAGAAATCAATTGCTAATATGTTAAGAATCCCCTTTTTTCAAAGGTATTTCAAGAATACATATTTTATTCATATTAGGAGAAATCCTTATGCCGTAGCAGAGGGTATACAAAGAAAGGCTCAGCCTATGGGTGAAAAATTACAAAAATATGGTAAACAATATCCTATGGAGCTTTGTATTCAGCAATGGGTGGCCTCTCAAACGCTTTTTGAAAATGAAAAAGCTAAGATTCATAATTTATTTGATTTAACTTATGAGGATTTTACAGCTAATCCACAACAATGGGCTAATCAAATCTGTGATTTCTTAGAAATTGAATATTTTAATTCCAGTATCTTTTCAAAAGAAATGAAAGTACACGGTAAATCTATGAAGATTAAGAATCAAAATGTAAAAAGCTTTAAAAGTTTAAGTATTGAGGATTGGAAGGTAATAAACGAAAGCGCAGAAAAAGTAATTAAGGAATATGGCTATTACCAGGCAGAAAAGCCTCAATAAAATATTATTTGTTCAGGATTCCTTGGGTACGGGAGGCGCAGAGCGTAGCAATGCCAATTTGTGGTATTACCTAAGAGATCAAGGTATAGAAATTAAAATACTTGTTCTCGAACATAGATCCGTAGGTATAGAGAATGAGATTATTGCTACAGGTTTTGATGTGGTTTTTTTAGATAAGCAAAACCCTTTAAAAACTGCAAAAAAGATAGCCAGATATATCACATCATTTCAACCCGATTTAGTGCATTCAGTATTATTTAAAGCTACATTGAGAGCGCGATTGGCAAAGTTATTTACAAAATTTATTTTACTCGAAAGCCTGGTCAACTGCACTTATGATCCTTCCCGCTTAAAAGATGAAAATATTGCTGCATATAAATTAACTGCTTATAGGTTGCTTGACAAATTCACAGCTCATTTATTTGGAGATTTTTATATCCCCATCACTAATACAGTCAGAATCCATTATCAGGATTATCTCGGGTTAAGCTCAAAAAAAATGCAAGTGATTTTCAGAGGTAGAAGTAAAAATACTTTTAATAAACTGGAAGAGAGAAAAAGAATAGCCAAGGAGCTTGGGCTTAGTACGAACAAATTATGGCTGATTCAGGTAGGGAGACAAGAATTCCAAAAGGGCCACATCCATACTTTGAAAGCATTATTTATTTTGCCAGATGATGTCAAAGATCGAATGGAAGTTCTTTTCCTTGGCAGAGAAGGTAATGCCAGTGCTTCTTTAAAGACATTTTTAAAAGAAAATGAGTTGGGAGTATCTTATCATTTTCTTGGACATAGAAAGGATGTGCCTAAGATGATGAAAGCATCTGATATTTTTCTTTTTCCCTCTTTATATGAGGGGCTGGGAGGGTCATTAATTGAGGCACAATCCGCTTCTCTCCCTGTTATATGCTCAGATATCCCTGTATTGAATGAAGTGGCTGAAAAGAGTAAGAATGCTTTAATGTTTGAAGCTGGAAATGAACAGGAGTTAGCAAAGAAAATTCAAGAGCTCGTAGAAAAACCAGAAGTAAGAAAAGAAATGGGTAATCATAGTTTAGGAAGGTTTAATAAGCATTTTCAAATTGATAAAATCCACGAAGAAATGGTGGAGTTTTATCAAAGTGTATTGGCGGCCAGAGACCGCGACTAAGTGCAAAGACGCAAAGTTTTTTTAAATTAATGAGTTCTAATTGTATTGCCATCAGTGAACTGTTAAATAATTTGTTTACATTCTTTGCGTCTTTGTGTCTTTGCGTTTCCATAGAGCTTTAGCTCTCAAAAACAGAGCATATAATTAAAATGAAAATAATTCAGGTCATACAGAAACCCCAGCTACGCGGAGCAGAGATGTTTGCCAGCCAATTGAGCAATCATTTACAAGCTCGGGGCAATGATGTAGTTTTAGTTTCTTTATTTAAAGGAGAAGGTCAGTTAAGTTTTAATGGAAAACAAATTCACTTAGGTTTAAGCGCTAAGGTTCGCTGGTTAGATTATAATGGGTTTAAAAAATTGGCTAGAGTCATCGAGGATGAAAAGCCTGATATTGTACAAGCCAATGCCGGAGATACTTTAAAATATGCTATTCTGTCCCGCCTGCTATTAGGTTGGAAACAGCCAGTTGTTTTCCGAAATGCATCTATGGTGAGTTTGTACATCAAAAACCCTATCATTAAAAAGTTGAATGGATTTTTATACAATCAAGTAGATGCGATAGCTTCTGTTAGTTATCAGTCTAAACTGGATTTGAATCAATTGTTTCCAATAACGTTAGATAAGTCAAGGGTGATTCCTATCGGAATTGAATCAATAGTAGAAACGCAGCGGAGATTCCGAGAGGAACGAATCAGGAAAAATATAGAAGACGAAATAAAATTGGTGCATGTTGGAGGTTTTAGTTTTGAAAAGAACCATAAAGGTCTACTGAAAATTTTAAAACGTTTTTTATCTGATTATCCTAATTCAAAATTAAAATTGGTGGGAGATGGCCCTCTACGGAAAGAGACAGAAGAGCAAGCGAAATCTTTAGGAATAACTAATTCAGTTGAATTTATGGGTTTTCAGTCTGATCCTATGCAATATGTAAGAGAAGCAGATGTATTTGTTCTGCCCAGTATCATTGAAGGCATGCCTGGCGTGATTTTAGAAGCATTTGATTGCCAAACACCCGTAGTAGCGTATGATGTAGGTGGTGTTAAGGAGGTGGTGAAAAATGCGGAGTCGGGGATTCTGGTGAAGAAAAATGATGAAGCGAGTTTTATTAAAGCCATAAAAGAAACCATTGAAAAACCAGAATTGACTAGAGAAAGGGTCAAAAATGCTTTTGAATTGGTGCAAGAGGAGTTTATGAATGAGGTCATAGCGGAAAAATTCTCCTCTTACTACAAAGAAATAATTGACAGCCGAAGGCTGTGCCTAACCGCGAAGACGTAAAGACACTAAGTTTACGTATAAAAAATATAAAAAAAGGGGAGTGTATCAATAACTGTGTAAGTTCTATAACAGAGCTTAAGCTTATAATTATTTTATATGAATTATAGTTTTTTAAAAGGAAAGTCTATTTTAGTGACGGGCGGTGCAGGTTTTATTGGGTATCATCTGGTTAAAGCCATTATCAAAGAAAAGCCAGCTAAACTCTACATTGTGGATAATTTATCTACAGGTCTTAAAAGCAATGTAGAAGACATTATTGCTTTGCAGGAAGTAGAATTTATAAATGAAGATATTGCCAAGCCATCTTCTGTAGAATCCATACAAGAACTCGACTATATTTTCCATTTAGCGGCTGTGGTAAGCGTTCCTAAGTCATTTGAGATGCCATTTTTGACTCACCGAACCAATGAAAGTGGTTTTATCAATATGTTGGAGCTGGCACGAAAGCTGAAAGTTAAAAAACTATGCTATGCCTCTTCCTCAGCAGTCTATGGTGAACAAACTCAAATGCCTATTAAAGAAACCGCTCATCTTAATCCTCAATCCCCCTATGGTTTAAGCAAATTACTAAATGAGCAATATGCCAAAGCATTTCAGGAATGGGAGAACATAGAAAGTGTAGGTTTTAGATTTTTCAATGTTTTCGGTCCAGGGCAAAGAGCAGATTCTCCTTATTCAGGCGTGATTTCTATTTTTATGAACAGAATGCAAAAAGATGATTCAATCCAAATCTTTGGTGATGGAGAACAAATCCGTGATTTTGTATTTGTAGAAGATGTAGTTCAGGCTTTATTATTGGGAGCTAAATCTGAGCAGAAGTTCGGTCTATTTAATGTCGGTAGCGGGCAAACTACTTCGCTAAATCAGCTTTATGAAGTGCTAAAAAATATAACTAACTATCCTAGATCACCTATATATCAGAAGGCCAGAAAGGGAGATATTAAAAAAAGCGCAGCTAACATAGATTTAATAAAGAATTCTTTAAGTTATCAGCCTTTGTTTAAATTAGAAGAGGGATTAAATAGAATTATAAAGAACATGCAGTAGTGATTGAAATTGATATAATTACTATTATTTTTGATCAAAATTATAATTATTTATTAAGCGCCCTTCATAATTTAACTTTCCTCTATTCCCTAATTAATGTCTCTCTTTGATTAACAGTCTTCCTTCTGCTCTTGAATACCTCCTTCTTCTTATCGTCATACATCTGAATGATAATAAAGAGAAAAAGCATCATAATTTGGCTTTTCTGTCTAATTGCAATCCCTAAATTTCCTGAAATCTGCGCCAATGCAATAGAAACTGTTATGAAACTAAAAAAAGCAGTTTTCACCGCAAAATCTCCTTTTATAATATAAAGTATACCTCCCTTAAATAGAAAAATAAGGGTAATAAATAATAAAAATACATTCTCAAAGGAAACAATGATGCCCAACATCCCAGGCGCATCAAAAAATAGTGGCCTAAACAAGAAAGTAAATACTTGCATTGGTAAACTCATAGTAGTAATGTCAAGGCCTGATGTGGCTTTAGATAATTCTGCGGCTCTATTGCTCATGTTCAGCCCTTCAGTTAATACAGTATCAGTTTCCAACCCTACCATATTTAAAACATCTTTATAAATAAAACCAAGTGCCATAGCAGCAATTAATATCATAACAATTTTCACACCCCAACCCACTCCTTTACTACTAAAAGTAAAACCAATCAATGAAGAGGCTAAAATTACTAATAAAATATGAGGACGGATATGATAAGTAAGTAAAGCACCGATTAGCAGTACCCAATATCTTTTTGGGATATTATTGAGTCCATAGAATAGCAATCCAATTCCTAAGAAAATAAAAGCCCCCTTACCAAACGAACCTGACCAGAAATGAAGATTAGGTAGCAAGAAGAACAAATGCAATAAATCAAATCCTGCATAAGTATTTTTAAAAAATATTCTCTCCCTAAAAAACCTATAGAAATAGATAAAACCCAAAAAACCAAAAAATGCAAATAGTGCCATTATTGCTTCAAAGCTAAATCCCAACCACTTTATAAATGGGTACCCTGTCCATTCTATAAATGTAGTAGAAGTGCCATAAAATGAACTCCAATCTGGCCCTCTAAAACCAGTTACAATCTTTTCATAATAAAAATGAGAATCTGATCTGTTAAAAACAGAATAGATATAATACACAAAAGAAAGTAAGAGATGGTACCAAAAAAGCTTCTTGAGGAACTTATTGTCATTTGCGCTATGGTTAGGTAAGGAAAATTTGTTTCTACCTCTGCGTACAGGCATCATTTTATCAATCACCGCCATGGAGATAAAGTATGAAATGATGATGATAAAGATGCCGTAGATCATTAGATAATAGAATTATAATGCAAAGGTAACAAATTAAGATCAGCCAAAAGACATTGAAGGAACTGAAGTCATAAAGAATAAATTTAAAATTAAAGGCTTTCATGTGCGATGAATTTTAAAATTTCCTCTTTTCGTTAAGAGAATTATTACGGTATGAAGACGCTAAGAAACATGAATTATGCTATTTAAAAGTGTGTTTTCGAAAGCTAAATAATGGAATGTCTCATTATACTTTGTTTTGAGATTTAAATGTTGAGGTTTATTAATTTTTAGCCTTACTGTAATCCCGAAGTATCTTCGAGTATTTGTTGTTAAAAAAACTTTAGCTTTGTGCCTTAAATAGCAAATTGATTCTAAAGATTTGTTAAAAGAATTGAATTGTCAACTAAAAATTTATAATGAACCATTAACTTGACCATTCCCCAAAATGACAACTTCAAAACCTAACAAAATAAAAATCCTCCATATCATCAAATCCCTTGGTCGGGGTGGGGCGGAAATGCTTCTACCTGAAACGCTGAAGCTGCATGATCAGGAGAAATTTGAATTCCATTATATTTATTTCCTTCCGTGGAAAGACCAAATGGTATCCACTTTAGAGACAGCCGGAGGAAAAGTTACATGTATGCCAGCGAGCAATAATATTAAGCTCATGCAACAAATTGGTAAAGTGAAGGCATATATTAAGAAAAACAATATTCAATTAGTGCATGCGCACTTGCCCTGGGCAGGATTTTTGTCTCGCTTTATATATAAAAGTACCAGTATCCCGGTCATTTATACAGAACATAATAAGCAGGAGCGTTACCACAAAATAACTTTTCTATTAAATAAACTAACTTTTAATTGGCAGTCAGCTGCAGTAGCTGTGAGTAAGGATGTGGCTGAGTCTATTCAAAAAAATATAAAACCTAATACATCTGTTAAAACAATTCTGAACGGTGTAAACACGGATTATTTTCAAAGGTATTCTCTCAGCGATTTAGCAGTTTCAATTCAGAGTTTACCTCTTGAAGTGGAAGATGCTAATAGTTTCAGAACTGGTGAAAAGGCTGAAAAGAAACTTCCATTTGATAATGGTAATAATGTTTTAAAGGAGTTTTTGAAGCTAAAGCAATCAAATAATGAATTATTGGTTGTAGGAAGTGTTGCCGTTTTCAGGTTTCAAAAACGCATGTTGGAATGGATTAAAGTTTTTCATGAAGCAACACAAGAAAATGAAAATTTAAGGGGTGTTATCGTAGGAAACGGCCCTTTTGCTGAGCAAATGTTACAGCTAAGGGATGAATTGGAGCTGCATAACAAGCTCTTTATTCCGGGCTTGCAAACCAACACAAAGGAATGGTTTTCTATAATGGATGTTTTCATGATGAGTTCGGAATTTGAAGGTTTACCCATTGCTTTATTGGAAGCTATGAGTACGGGATGTGCCGTAGTAACTACAGATGCTGGTGGTGTAAAAGAGGTAGTAAGGGATGGTATTGACGGATTAATGGTGCCAGTAAAAGAATGGGAACAATTATCAGTTAAGCTTAAAGGGTTGAAAGATGATACGCTAAGAAATAAACTTGCTGAAGCCGCCAGACTCAGAGTGGTGGAGGCTTTTAGCTTGAGAAGAATGGTGGAGGAGCTAGAGATGTTATATAATCAATCGATACATTAACCTTTTTTAATTTAAATTATGAATATTAGAAAAGCTACTCATTCAGATATACCTCAAATCATTCAGTTGCTAAAAAATAGTCTTGGAGAATCACTCATGCCAAAATCAGAAGCATACTGGCAATGGAAACATATAAACAATCCTTTTGGAGCCTCACCGGTATGGGTGGCTGAAGAGGAGGGCCAATTGATAGGTGTTCGTGCGTTCATGCAGTGGAGTTGGGAAAAAGAAGGTATGGTATTAAATGCTATTCGTGCGGTTGATACAGCAACTGACCCTTCCCATCAGGGAAAAGGTATATTTAAGAAACTGACCTTAGGGCTGTTGGAGCAATGCGAAGCAGAAGGAATAGATTTGGTTTTCAACACTCCTAATAGTCAGAGTAAACCAGGCTATTTAAAAATGGGCTGGCAGGAAGCAGGTAAATTACCAATAAAAATAAGCTTCAAACGACCATTTCATATCTTGAAGGCAAAAATTAAAGGTGGAAAAGAAACTCAATTTCTAAAGGTGAAAAATGCTAATCAGTTCGATTTGAAAACTGCGTTGGATAATTATACTTTCGATTTTGAACCCAAGAATCATTGGCAGACAGCTTATGACCTGAAGTACTTACATTGGCGTTATGCCGAAATCCCCATCATTCCTTACTATGCACATTATAATAAAGAAGCATGCTGTATTTTTAGATTAAAAGCAGGGGCTTTGGGCATTGAGTTACGGGTGTGTGATACTTTCGGACAGCAGTCAGCAATTGAAAAACTTTTGCAGCATGTTTATAAAAACTGCACTTTTGACTATATGAGCATCACTGGTTTTTCTTCTATATGCTTACCTGGTTTAGTTAAAAGGAAAATGAATATAGGCCCGGATGTAACAATACGCCCTCTTGCTAAAAGGGAGGTAGAGGAATTTCAACAGTTTAAAAACTGGCACCCTGCATTAGGGGATTTAGAGGTTTTTTGAAAAGAAAGTGGTTTCTAACTTTAATCTAGCTTGTAGCGTCTAGGTTCTATATATCTTAAATTTCCACATTCAAGCGGCTATCTTTTTTTATATTTGCCAATTCAACAAACAGTAATTTGACAGGAACCTTCACCATATCACTAGATTTAGAACTCCACTGGGGAGGCTTTGAGAAATGGCCTCTTGATCAGGCAAAAAGAAGTTATTTCGATAACACCAGAGAACTCATACCCGAACTTCTCAGGCAATTTGAACAATATGGAGTACATGTAACATGGGCTACTGTCGGTATGCTTATGCACACTAAAAAGTCAGAATTGATTGAGAACTTTCCAGCTCTGAAGCCAAGATATAAGCAATCAGAACTTTCTGCTTACAGTTTTATTGAAACACAGGGTATCGGTAATAATGAAGAAGAAGATCCTTATCATTTTGCGCATAGTTTGGTAAAGAAAATCCCTGATTATAAAGGGCAGGAGCTGGCTTCCCACAGTTTTGCACATTATTATTGTAATGAAGAGGGGCAGAATGTAAAAGAATTTGATGCTGATTGTAAGGCCATCCAATATGCAGCGAGAAAATATAATCAAGATCTACAATCTTTAGTGTTTCCCCGAAACCAGTTTAATGCAGACTACTTAAAAGTGTGTCATAATAACGGAATCAAAATTGTAAGGGCTAACCCTGTGGATTGGTGGTGGAATACTGCAGATGGAGCATTGAAAGAATCAAAATGGAAGAGATTCAACAGAGGGTTAGATGCCTATTTTAATATTGGAGGTAAAACTAGTTACACCTCTCAGGCTATCAAGAAAGAAGAGAATGTATATTTGCTACCTGCTAGCAGGCTGCTAAGGCCTTACAATCCGAAGGAAACTTTTCTCAATCAAAAGAAAATTAACAGAATAAAAAAGGAGATGTCCATAGCGGCACAAAATGGTGAATTTTACCATCTTTGGTGGCACCCGCATAATTTTGGTTTATATCCAGAACAAAGTATGAAAGGATTAGCTGAAATTTTGCAGCACTTTAAATCTTTACAAAATAAATTCAATATGCGAAGTCTGAATATGTCAGAAATAGCTGATAAATTAGATAAAACTGCTTTGTCAAATACTACGCCCATTTCCTAATTTTGCAATCTAGTGACTAAAATCCTTCGCATTACTACAGTACCCATTTCCCTTAATATCCTGCTTAAAGGACAGCTTCACTATATGCAAAGTAAAGGTTATGAAGTGATTACCGCCAGTGCAGCGGGTCCGGAGATCGAAGAAGTTTGCAAGAGGGAAGGAGTAAAACATTTCCCAATCACCTTTACAAGAACCTTAAGTCCTTTGCAGGATTTAAAGGCACTTTGGCAATTAATTAGGTTGATTAAAAAAGAAAAGCCGGATATAGTGCATACTCACACACCTAAGGCAGGACTTTTAGGTATGATGGCCGCAAAATATTGTGGGGTAAAAGTAAGGATGCATACTGTAGCGGGAATGCCTTTAATGGAAGCTACAGGTGCCACCAGGAGTATTTTGAAAGTAACTGAAAGGCTGACCTATGCCTGTGCAAGTAAGGTGTATCCTAATTCTTTCCAGTTAATGAATTACATGGAAAGAGCGTTTTCTTTTTATGAAAATAAGTTTAAAATAATTGGAGAGGGTAGCTCTAATGGAATAAATACAAAGCATTTTTCTATGGAGCAATTGGATAGTGCAGAACTGTCTGAACTTAGGAATCAACTTGCAATACCAGGGGAGGCTATTTTGTTTGTCTTTGTGGGTAGGTTGGTGGAGGATAAAGGTATTCATGAGCTGGTAGAGGCCTTTACTGCATTAAAAGGGAATGCTTTCTTATTATTGGTGGGGCCTTTTGAAGATGAGCGCGAGCCGGTAAGACTAGATGTGAAAGAGGAAATCAAAAGCAATGTACAAATAAAACATGTAGGCTTTCAACGAGATATAAGGCCTTATCTTGCAGCTTCAGATATATTCGTTTTCCCCTCTTACAGAGAGGGTTTTCCCAATGTGGTACTCCAGGCTGCAGCCATGGGCTTGCCGGCTATTGTCTCAGATATTAATGGTTGTAATGAAATCATTCAGAAGGATTTTAACGGGCTTATTGTTCCTGCAAAAGAATCAGCTTCTTTGAGGAGGGCTATGCAACAGTTAATGGAGAATGAATCAGAAAGAAGGGCCTTAGCTAAAAATGCAAGGCCTTCTATTCTTAAGTATGATCAGAATCTTGTTTGGCAAAAAATAGAGGAGGAGTACAGTACAAGTCTTCGTTGCAGTAAAACCCAAGGTAATTGAGTAAACCGTTATTTATTAGGCTTAGTAGCTAAATAAATGCTCAAAATCGTATATGAAAATGATAAACTTGTAACTGATTGAGGTCAACTGGTATAAATATAACCCTTCGTACTTGCCAGTTTAAAGTTTAACTATCCAAAGCTCAAACAAATAACAAGAAAAGTGTCATAACAGTGATACGTGAGACACGTACCACTGCTTAGACCAGAAGATGACTTTGAAAATAAAGGCCTTAAACTTAAAAAAACTGTCAACATCAACATATATCAACCTGAATACCTGCTAACTTATTAAAACTTATTTCAGGCTCTCTAACCTCTCTTCCAACGTTTTAATCTTAGCTTCCGCATCAGACTGTTTCTTTTTTTCCATGGCAATTACCTGCTCAGGAGCATTATTTACGAACCTTTCGTTGCTCAACTTTTTCACTACACTGTTAAGGAAACCTTTAGTGTATTCCAGATCTTTGGTTACTTCCGCCTTCTCTTTTTCAACATCAATTGCGCCCTCCATGGGAATAAAACATTCATCAGATTTAATTAAAAAGCTGACAGCATTATCAATCTTTTCACTTGTGAAAATTATAGTTTCGAGATTGGCTAGCTTGTAGATAAATGCGCTGTACTTTTCATAAACTATCTGCTCATCTGTTTTCACATAGAGCTTTAATGCTTCTTTAGGAGAAATGCCTTTTGAGGCTCTAATGTTTCTGATTTGAGATATTAAATCGAATGCAACCTGTGCTTGTAGTACAATCTGTTCGTCAAATGATTTGGCTTCCGGCCATTGTGCAATAATTAATGCTTCCTTAGGTGATCTTGATTGAATCTGTTGCCATAGCTCTTCGGTAAGGAACGGCATAAATGGATGCAAGATTTTCATTAACTCCTCAAAGAAGGTAATGGTAGCATCATAACTCTTTTGATCTATAGGATCTCCATAAGGTGGCTTTACCAGCTCAAGGTATAATGAACAGTAATCATCCCAGATTAACTTGTAAACGGTCATTAAAGCATCCGAAATTCTGAATTTGCTAAAATGATCTTCTATTTCAACTAGAGATTGGTTAAGACGTGCTTCAAACCATTTTTGTGCTTTAACTGACGCTTCAGGAGTTTCTGTATCAGTAATTTCCCAACCTTTAATCAATCGGAAAGCATTCCATATTTTATTACCAAAATTCCAACCTTGCTCACATAGTTTAATGTCAAACAGCAAGTCGTTTCCGGCAGCTGATGATAACAAAAGTCCTGTTCTAACACCGTCTGCTCCATGGTTTTTGATCAGGTCCAAGGGGTCAGGTGAGTTACCCAGTTGCTTGGACATCTTACGTCCCTGCGTATCTCTCACAATACCAGTTAAGTAAACATTGTTAAAAGGTTTTTTTCCTTTAAACTCATAACCGGCAATAATCATTCTGGCTACCCAGAAGAATAGAATATCCGGCCCTGTTACTAAATCATTAGTAGGGTAATAGTAATTGAAATCTTCATTATCAGGATCTTTAAATCCATCAAAAACAGACATTGGCCATAACCAGGAGCTGAACCACGTGTCCAAAACATCATCCTCCTGCTTCAAATCCTTTGAAGTAAGTGTTGAATCAGACATTTTTTCTTTTGCCAGTTCAAGTGCTTCTTCCTCCGATTTGGCCACTACAAAATCACCATTAGGCAAATAATAGGCAGGAATTCGCTGTCCCCACCATAGTTGACGGGAAATGCACCAATCGCGTACATTCTCCATCCAATGCTTGTAAGTATTCTTGAATTTAGGCGGAATGAGCTGAATAGTATCATTCATTACATTCTCATAAGCCGGCTTTACCAGCTCTTCCATCTTTACAAACCATTGTAGTGAAAGCTTAGGCTCTATTACGGCATTGGTTCTTTCGGAGTGTCCTACATTGCTTGTATACTCTTCTTCTTTCTCTAAAATGCCATCTTCTTTAAACATTTTAGCTATTTTCTTTCTGGCGATAAACCTGTCTTCTCCTACTAAAATCTGCGCTTTCTCATTAAGTGTTCCGTCATCATTGATAATGTCGATAACAGGTAAGTTATGGCGCAAGCCGATTTCATAATCGTTAATATCATGAGCAGGAGTTACTTTTAAACAACCTGTACCAAATTCCATGTCAACATAATCATCCTCGATAATAGGAATGCTCTTATTAATGATAGGAATGATGGCACGCTTACCTTTTAGGTGCTCAAAACGTGAGTCATTTGGATTAATGCATATTGCGGCATCCGCCATAATAGTTTCCGGGCGTGTAGTAGCAATTACTAAATAATCATTACCACCTTCCACGCGGTATTTTATATGATATAGTTTTGAGGGTACCTCTTTAAAGATTACTTCATCGTCAGCTAGTGCAGTTTTTCCTTCAGGATCCCAGTTTACCATTCTAATGCCCCTGTATATATAACCTTTCTTGTATAAGTCTACAAAAACTTCAATTACAGCAGCTGAAAGGTCTTCTTCCATGGTGAAACGCTCTCTGTCCCAATCGCATGAAGCCCCTAATTTTTTAAGTTGCTGGAGGATGATGCCTCCGTATTTCTCTTTCCATTCCCATGCATGCTTCATAAACTCCTCACGGGTAAGGTCACTTTTTTTAATACCTTTTTCTTTAAGCAGGTTTACTACCTTAGCTTCTGTTGCAATGGAAGCATGATCGGTACCTGGTACCCAGCAGGCTTCTTTCCCTTGCATTCTGGCTCTTCTAATAAGTACATCCTGGATGGTATTGTTGAGCATGTGGCCCATGTGCAACTGCCCTGTAACATTGGGAGGAGGGATGACAATAGTATATGGCTCTTTATTCTTATCAGGCTTGGATGCGAAAAACTTGTGCTCCATCCAATATTGGTACCATTTGTCTTCTATTTCCGTTGGATTGTATTTTGTTGCCGACATGCTATTTTATTATGTATTTCTTATTAAGCTTGCAAAATTAGGCATTTTATGCATGTTTTTCTATTTTTTTAGAGATGTCTTTGCATAAGATGTCTATGGTTATTGCGAGCATTCAATTCTGCCTTTAGGGGAGAATTATGCGCGGTAATCTTTTGAATCCCCCCTCATTCTTGTTTGCAACAATGAGGGGGAATATTGTATTTGAGAATACTAATAGCAAGTAAATAGGAGTTGCAAACTTCCTGAGTTATAAACCTTTGTTTGCCATCAGTATTAGAAACAGGCATTCATTAATGTATGGTGGAACGTGAGACACGTACCATGGCCAAGACATTTTTTAAATTTAGTGAGGTTTGGTTATTGCGAGCATTCAATTCTGCCTTTAGGGGAGAATTATGCGCGGCAATCTTTTGAATTCCCCCTCATACTTGTTTGCAACAATGAGGGGAGGTATTGTATTTGAGAATACTAATAGCAAGTAACTAGGAGTCGTATACTTCCTGAGCTATAAACCTTTGTTTGCAATCAGTATTAGAAACAGGCATTTATTAATGTATAGTGGAACGTGAGACACGTACCATGGCCAAGAGGGGGATAATTTTATAATTACGATTTAAATTGTATCTGGATTACTTCCCTTTAAAATCCGGCTTTCTTTTTTCCACGAAGGCATTCATCCCCTCGGTTTGGTCTTCAGAGGCGAATGTCAGGTAGAAGTTTTTACGCTCAAAATGCAGCCCTTCATCTAAGTGAGTCTCAAAAGTTCTGTTAACTGATTCTTTCGCTAATTTTACGGCTACAGGAGATAGTTGGGCAATTTGTTCTGCAAGTTCTACTGCAGCATCTAAATACATTTCCACCGGTACTACTTTGTTAATTAGTCCCACCTTCTCTGCTTCATCAGCTGATATAAATTTGCCTGTTAAAACCATTTCCATAGCTTTTGCTTTACCTATGGCTCGGGTGAGCCTTTGGGTGCCACCTGCTCCCGGCATCACCCCAATTTTTATTTCAGGTTGGCCGAACTTAGCAGTTTCCGAAGCAACTATCATATCGCAGGTCATGGCTAACTCGCAACCACCACCTAAAGCAAATCCTGAAACAGCTGCAATAATAGGCTTCTTGGTTTTTTTGATTTGATCCCAGGTGCTGAATTGATCTACATTGAGCATGTCAATAGCCGTTTTACCTGCCATTTGTTTAATGTCTGCTCCGGCAGCAAATGCTTTTTCGTTGCCTGTTAGAATGATGGCACGCACTGTATCATCTTCATCTAAGTTTTTTAATGCATCTCTCAGCTCCCCCATTAACTGCAGGTTTAAAGCATTTAATTCTTTAGGTCGGTTAAGGGTGATAAGTGCAATGTGTTTTTTATAGCTGTTGTCTACTTTTATGAATTCCATACTGTAAAGATAAAAAGCACAAATGCATAAAAAAGTGTGGAGCATAAAAAAAGCCCTCTTTTTTCAAAGAAGGCTTTAATATTAAACAGGTGTATGAATAAATTTGTGTGTTTGTATAGTTATATACATCTCGCAGAATAAAAGTAACCCTTCAATTAAAAGAAATTTTAAATAATTGTTAACTTTATCTCAAGCGTCTGATAGTCAATGGGTTTTAGTAAACAAAAATCTCGTAAAAAACTAAGATTAGATGATGGTACGTGAGACACATGGTATGGAGGCTCAGAGGGGTAATTCTGGTTGTTGCCTGAATTCTGCTTTTGACACAACTAGTTACAACAATTTTTTGATCCGGTAACTTTTAAATGAAAGACTGCTTTACTCATCCTCTTTTGTAACAAGAATAGCTGAAATGCATTTGAAATGCAGCATGTTAAAAAGTTTTAAAACAGAAAAGCCTCCCGTGTTAAAAAGAGGCTTTCTGTGTGTTAAACAGGTGTATGAATAAATTTGTGTGTTTGTATAGTTATATACATCTCGCAGAACAAAAGTAACCCCTTAAAAAGAAAAAATGTAAAATAAAAACAACTTTTGTTATAAAGCATACATTTTCAGCAGTTTAGGGATGTGTTTTTTATTACTATTAATTTAATTCAAACAAAATAAAAAGGGGATGATTTTCATCATCCCCTCTTAATTATAAAGTTTTGTCTTAGCTCTAATTAAGCTAGTGCTTTTTTCATTGTCTCGCCTATGTCAGCAGGAGACTGTACTACGTGGATTCCACACTCAGCCATAATTTTCATTTTAGCTTCCGCTGTATCATCTTTTCCACCGATAATAGCACCAGCATGTCCCATTCTTCTTCCTGCAGGAGCAGTTTTACCAGCAATAAAACCTACAACTGGTTTTTTGTTACCATTTTCTTTGATCCAACGAGCCGCTTCAGCCTCATAGTTTCCACCAATTTCACCAATCATTACAATGGCATCAGTTTCATCATCTTCCATTAACATCTTAACAGCTTCTTTAGTAGGAGTACCAATAATTGGATCTCCACCAATTCCTATAGCTGTAGAAATACCAAACCCGGCTTTCACTATTTGGTCGGCTGCCTCATAAGTTAAAGTCCCTGATTTTGAAACAATACCTATTTTACCTTTTTTGAAAACAAAGCCTGGCATAATACCAACTTTAGCTTCTCCCGGAGTGATAACTCCCGGACAGTTAGGACCTATTAAAACTAAATCTTTATCTTGAATATAGGTTTTAGCCTGCATCATATCTTTTACAGGAATACCTTCAGTAATAGTAATAATAACTTTTATACCGGCATCAGCAGCTTCCATAATTGCATCAGCAGCAAAAGCTGGTGGAACGAAAATGATAGAAACATTAGCGCCTGCTTTTTCAACAGCTTCACTAACTGTGTTAAATACAGGTTTGCCCAAATGAGTTTGGCCACCTTTTCCAGGAGTTACTCCGCCTACAAGGTTAGTACCATATTCTATCATTTGTTCAGCATGGAAAGTACCTTCAGAACCGGTAAATCCTTGCACTATAACTTTGGAATCTTTATTTACTAAAACGCTCATTAATACTCATTTTTAAGTTTGTGCAAAAATAGAAGAATTGACTGCATTCCCCAAGTAAAATCACGTCTTAGTTTTTCACCCCTTTCATTTCTGCCGGATTTTTATAAAATTTAGAAATGATTGCTTCAGAAATACTTCATTTCCTTAAAGAATTTCACCAGTGTGATATAGCAGATGTCTCTGTGACAGGGGGTGGCAGTATAAATAATTGCTTTAGTTATTTGGCTAAAGGTGAAAAATTCTTCCTAAAATATAATGACTCCAGGCAGTTTCCGGATATTATACATTTTGATGAAGAAGGCCTGTCTGCTATTGCTGCTACCAATACTATTGCTACACCCTCAGTAGTAGCCTGTGAAAATGTAGGTAACTATGAAGTGTTAGTGCTTCCATTTATTGAGCAGGAAAGGCCTGGAAAATTGTTTTGGGAGCAATTTGGACAGAATCTGGCAGCGTTACATTTTAAAGAGGCTCCTTTTTATGGCTGGCAGCATGATAATTATATTGGTAGCTTGCATCAAAGTAACAGACAGCAAAAACAATATTTACCTTTTCTCGTGCAAGAGAGGCTTCAAAAACAAATAGCTTTAGCAAACAGGAATAACTCGCTTAGTGAAAAAGATAATGCAGCTTTTGAGCAACTGTTCAAACAACTTCCTGATATTATTCCTGAAGCTCAGGCAAGTTTAGTGCATGGTGATTTATGGAGTGGTAACTTTGTAGTGGGTAAAGGGCAAACTCCTTACTTAATTGACCCTTCTATCCACTATAGTTTCAGAGAAACTGACTTAGCTTTTACATACCTTTTTGGTGGCTTTCATCAAAAGTTTTATGAAGCCTACGAAGAAAGCTTTCCTCTTTCTCCCGGCTTTCAGGAAAGGATAGGGATATATAATTTATATCCGCTTCTTGTTCATCTTAATCTATTTGGAAATTCCTACCTGCACTCCATCCGCGATGTATTGAAAAAAATCTCTTAATACGGTGTTCTTTTTTGGGATGAAAAGTGTTCATTAGTGTACAGTGCTGAAACATGGAGTTTTTAAAAACTGCTTTTAAATGCTTTAAATGGCGATATGCAACTATGTAATATTTGGCAGCGTCTTAGCAGTATAGAAACAAAAAACTAAAAAAATTAAGAACATGAAAAATTTAAAAACCTCCGCAAAAGTAAGTTTGATAGCAACTGTAATTGCTTGCATCACAACAGTAGATGTAATGGCAAATGACACTGATGATAAGGCAGTGGAAAAAGCGAAAGAAGCCAAATATATCGCAGAGATGACTGCAGAATCTGATTTGGATAGAATGGAAAGAGAGCTGATTGATGAAGGTGTTATTCTATGTGATAACGTAACAATCGTAAAAATCTTAGGAGAAAATGACGAGGTAGTTTATGAAGGAGAATTGACTTCTTTTGAAACTGAAGATATTCAATTAAGAAAATATATGGCTAAAGCTGATTTTCTTCTGAATGTGGATAATATCTCTTTCTACAGAATATTCTAAAACTTTGAGTATTGGTTGAATAATGGTTGTTAATTCTGAAGGGAATTAACAAATAAGGCACGGATCATCTCCGTGCCTTGTTTGTTTAATGTGACCTCGCTAAAATAGTTACTTAAACTTAGGGTGTTTAACGCCTGGGAAATTCTCCTCAAAAAACTCACCATACTCACGAATGGTTCTCTTCATATCTTTCCTTAGCCAGATAATACCTATTAAGTTAGGAATAGTCATCAAAGCAATAGTAATAGCAGATAGAGTCCAGATGATGGTGGTATCTTGGAAAGAAGCAAAGAAAAATGCCACCACATAAACGATACGATAGTAAACTACCGACTTGGTGCCAAATAGATAAGTCATAGCTCTGTCTCCATAATAAGACCAGCTAATGGCTGTGCTGAAAGCAAATAGTAATAAACCAATAGCAACTATATACTGTCCGTAGTCACCGAAAAAGCCTCTGTTAAAAGCTAAAGCAGTTAGAGGAGAGCTATGAACCAGCGATTTACCAATAAACTTTAAAGGTGTTTTATCTACAATATTTCCATTGCTAACTGCAATTGAGCCTGTGAATAATGCATCAGATAGCAAGCCTTCATCTTTATAAACAATTATGCTGTCAGCGAAGCTTCGGGCATGCAGAAACGTGAAAGCTTCATTGTTAGTGATTCTTCCATTTTCTACTTCAATATTACCAGTATATTCAGCTAACTTTTCATTGTCATTTAAGTGGTCATAAACCTTCTGAACATGTTCAGGATTGTTTTCTGCAAATTGTTTAGAAAGTATTTCAATTTCAGTATACTCAAATTGATTAGTATGTTTTTCATTCCATGCACCTGATGATAAAAGCACCAGGCCAGTCACTGTACAAATAATAATGGTATCAATAAAAGGTTCCAGAATGGCCACCATACCTTCTGATAGTGGCTCATTAGCTTTAGCGGAAGCGTGTGCAATAGGCGCAGAACCCTGACCTGCTTCATTGGAAAATAATCCTCTGTTTACCCCTCTGTTAAAAGCAAAGGCCAAATTAGCACCAATAAAACCACCAGTAGCAGCGGATCCGGTAAAAATATCACCGAAAATAGCACCAAGGGAAGGGATAATATTTTCGTAGTTAAAGAAGATTACCGCAAAAGCACCAATGAAGTAAATAATGGCCATTCCCGGTACAAGTTTGGAGGTAACTGCTGCAATTCTTTTAATTCCTCCAATGATAACCAACCCGAGCAAAACTGCTAAAACAGCTCCTGTTAAAACCTGATCTATACCGAAAGTAGCCAGTAAAGTGCTGGAGATACTATTAATTTGAGGTAAACTGCCTGTTCCAAAAGACGAAAGAACAGTGGCAAACGCAAAAATTGCAGCTAGCCATTTCAAACTGACTTTTTTTCCGCCGAGGGTAAAATTAGCATTTCTCATATAATACATTGGGCCACCAGCCATAGAACCATCATCAAGTTTTGTTCTGTATTTATGAGATAGCGCTACTTCCACAAATTTTGTACACATACCTAAAACTGCGGTCATCAACATCCAGAATAGAGCAGCCGGCCCCCCCAGGTGAATGGCAAATGCAACACCTGCAATATTTCCTGTGCCCACTGTACCTGATAAGGCAGTTGCCAGTGCCTGAAAGTGAGAAGTATCTCCCGGCAAATCTTTTCTATCAAATTTCCCTGAAACAATTCTTACAGCATGTCTGAAAAATCTTATCTGAGGGAATTTAAGATAAATTGTAAAGAACAATCCTGTTCCCAACAGGGCGTAAGGAAACCACGCGGCACTGCCAATATAACTGTCAATTAATTCAAGGAAATTATTAACTTCTTGCATAAAATATGAGTTGATATAATATTTTAAAGATTATGAGTGTGAGCAAAACTAACAAATATTATGTTAGATAATAGGATTTATAATTAAGAATTATATTAAAAGTGCTGTAATAGTAGCTTTAAGCTTGATTTGCGAAAGTTCTAATAGCGTAAAACAGCTCTTAAGTTCAGTCTTTAAAATATATAATTGAAATAATAGAAAAGGGATTTCACAAGATTAATTACACTTGCTCTATTAACCTAAAAAACCTCAGTTCGATTAATAAAATGGCGTGCCCGCTAAGGAGAGGCAGGCTATGCTGCAAAATTAAGACTTACTTTTTCCAAAGGCTTAATTATGCTGCCTGTGCCGACCAATTGAAATATCTCCTGTTATAGTACAATCAGACTATGGATGCCGATGTGTCGGCTCAAGTTGATTTTTTTTTGAAAAATGTAATCCCGATCGATTGGGACCGGAATAGCTTGTCCTGCCAAAGCGGGAATAATCTGAAGGGCTTTTAAAGCAAATTAAGAATCAAACTCAGGTTAAAAGTATTCTAATTAAGAATATGACGTAAAGAGTAACTGTCAGTTTTAAAAGTTTCATTTCATTATAAGCTTTTAATCAAGTAGTTTTATACCTATATCAATTACATATCGTTAATACATTTTCATAACAAATAAATTATCTTAATATGCTATATGCTATTTTAATTGCCTTTCAGATGATAATAAGTGGTAATAATCTGAATGCAGAAACAGGAACAATAAAAGTGCAGGTAAAAGAATTCAGAAATACAGAAGGTCATCTTTTGGTTTCCCTTTTTAATTCCAGTGAACATTTTCCTGATAAGGGTGAAAAAGCTTTTAGGACTAAGAAAGTGAAAGTGAATAAAAAAGTGCATGAAGTAGTTTTTGAAGATGTGCCATATGGCGAATATGCTGTTATTTTTCTGCACGATGAAAATGATAATGAAGATATGGATACCAATTTTGTAGGTGCGCCAAAGGAAGGATATGGTACCAGTAATGATGCAGTAAATACTTTCAGCGCCCCTAAGTATGAGGAGGCTAAGTTCACATTGAACAGTT
This sequence comes from Marivirga lumbricoides, assembly GCF_014636295.1. GTDB lineage: Bacteria > Bacteroidota > Bacteroidia > Cytophagales > Cyclobacteriaceae > Marivirga > Marivirga lumbricoides. The sequence goes on from NZ_BMEC01000003.1 coordinate 324,261, forward strand.
CAACCAAAAATCTTTCATTAAAAATATTTTATTAAATGAAGATGAGGTTTTGGTGTTTTATTGTATTAATTATTTCAGCTTGTTCTCCTGAAACAAAAAATGAAACGGCTGAGAATACTTTATGGTTATATGAAGCTGAGGTTCTTAAAAGCGGCAAGAGTATTCCTATTGATGAATATAATAAAAGCATAGAAAAAGCGCTTTCCATGCGCTTGCCATGGGCCTATAGTCCGCTGACAATCGCACTGCGGATAGCAGGTCAGCAAATGGTTAGTTCTGAATTGAATGTGGTCTCAAAAAGCTTGAGCGGAAATGAACTGGTGACTCATGCAGTGGTGCTGGTTGAAAAGAAAAACTTGCAAGATAAAAGATTGCAAGATCAGTATTTTAGAGTGGAGTTAAAATTGGGAGGAAGCATTTGGCAGGTAACTCAAATTAATACAGCCTGGAAGTGTAGAGAGGGCAGAGGACAACAAGCACTTAGCGCTGAAGAATGTAAATAGAATTTCTATAGGATGATGAGAGGTATATTTTATTTAATTCTTTTTTGTTCATATACACAAGTATATTCTCAACAAACAATTTTTAAATTATCCTATGCTTTAAAAGGTCACTGTGAGAATTCGTTTGATTATAATACAATACATAATAAGTGGGTTTTTAAAAAGTTTGATAATGATTCAATACTTGCTTATCATTATCAACTTAATAATTATATTTCACCTTTTGAAAATAAGTTCTTATTTCAGACAGCCTATTTTATCCATTTTGAGGAGCTAAAGAAGTTAATAGATCGCATAGAAGAAATTATTCCGTGGGATGATAAAGATCAAGGAATAACGTATCCACGTCATCCTTCTTATAACTGTTTCACTTCGCCCCCACAGATCATTGCAAGTGTAAAGATAGAGAAGCTAAATAAGTCTCCAACAGAGTATTTTTTCGATTTAACTGGTGAACAAAATGTAGAAATATTGGCTGGTTTTCAGGAGACAGCAGATGCTTTTCTCAACGTTTTAACCCCATTTGAAAATAAGGATTAGCGGGTTTAAATTCCACCAGAAAAAAAGCCAATGAAATATGAATCTCATTGGCTTTTATTATAGAACTTAAAGTCTTATTTTTTTACAGCTTCTTTTTTGGGTTTTGCTTTCTCTTCAGTTGCACCTCCCTTAATTATGTCTCTGATTTTAGTTTCCAGTTCTTCCATTAGTTCAGGGTTGTCTAAGATCAATGTTTTTACAGCATCCCTGCCTTGTCCCAATTTATTATCCATATAAGAGAACCATGACCCGGCCTTTTTAATAACATCCAGCTCTACTCCTAAGTCAATAATTTCTCCTACTTTAGAAATTCCCTGGCCATACATCACATCAAACTCAACCACTTTAAAAGGAGGTGCTACCTTGTTTTTAACTACCTTCACTTTTACGCGGTTACCGGTAATATTATCGGGCCCTTCTTTAATGCTTCCTATTCTTCGAATATCCAACCTTACAGAGGCATAAAATTTCAATTTCTCTTAACTGGTTAATGAAAATACAGGCACAACCAGTTTTACTAATAGCTCCGGTCAACTTCCTTAAAGCCTGAGACATCAATCTTGCCTGTAATCCCATTTTACTGTCACCCATCTCGCCTTCCAGTTCACCTCTTGGTACTAAAGCAGCAACAGAGTCAATCACTACAATATCCAATGCTCCTGAACGAATTAAATGCTCAGCTATTTCTAAAGCCTGCTCACCATTGTCAGGCTGTGAGATAAGTAAATTTTCCGTATCTATTCCCAGCTTTTCAGCATAAGATTTATCAAAAGCATGCTCTGCATCAATAATTGCAGCCATGCCTCCTTTTTTCTGTGCTTCAGCAATACAATGCATTGCCAAAGTGGTTTTACCGGAGGATTCAGGGCCGTAGATTTCAATCACTCTACCGCGCGGAATTCCTCCCACACCCAAAGCAATATCCAAACCTAAAGAGCCGGTAGGAATAGCAGGTACATCAACCACTTTTTCATCGCTGAGTTTCATGACCGAACCTTTTCCGTATGTCTTGTCTAATTTATCTATTGTAAGCTGTAAAGCTTTTAATTTTTCGTTTTTTTCGCTCATGGTCTTATTTGTATATGCCTAATTTGTAACTTGCCGAATCGAATTTAGCAGGATTTGTGTCAATTGCCAAATGCTTTATATTTGCTTTTTAAATTAGCCCTTCATGCACGCCCGAAAATCTATTATTTTAGTATTTATTATTTTATTAATCCCTTTTTCTTCTTTAAAAGCCCAGCTGGATAATAGTGGATTGGAGCAACCGGTAGTTAAAGACACCACTTTGGAAACGCCCTTCAGTTTTACACTTCGTACTTTGGCATTTAATAAAAACAATGAATATTTTAACACAATTGTAAAAGGTTACACCCTGTTTGGTTATAGAATAACACCTGCTGTAGGATGGCAAATTAATAAGCAGGTTAAAGTAGAGGGTGGAGTTTTTCTGCAAAAAGATTTTGGCAACAATCAACTTACCTACGCCATTCCCTTTCTGGCCATTTTATATGACTGGCGAAATAGCCAGCTTTTGCTTGGGAATATAAACGGCTCTGTCCATCACCGCCAAATTGAACCATTGGAAGACTTTGAGAGGCTTTTATATGATGTGCCTGAAAGTGGCATTCAGTATATCTATAAAAAAAAGAAGATTTTTGCTGATTTCTGGATTAACTGGGAAAGAATGATTTATACCAACTCTCCTTTTCAGGAAAGAGTATCAGGAGGATTGGTAAGTACTTACGATTTGCACAAAGATGAAAATGATCATTTGCAGTTTCATTATCAGTTCAGGGCCTACCATAAAGCGGGGCAAATTGATTCCGTTTTTGATGAGCCACTTGTTACCCGGTTTAATAATTCGTTAGGGCTTTCGTATGAGAAAAAATGGAACAACCATCTCTTCAAAGGTTATAAGTGGGAAGGACATTATGTGCATTTTCTGGATAATTCAAACTCTTTCGAACTGCCGTATATCCAGGGATACGGCTATTACCTCAACGGTACTTTAAAAACTAAATTGGGTGATTTTATGCTCAGTTACTGGTACGGGGACCACTTTTATTCTTACAAAGGAGGGAGGATTTATCAGTCCTATTCTACTATTACAGATTCCCGTAATTTTCAGGACGTAAGGCAGCTCTTGATTCTGAGGGTAATGAACGAGTTTCACATTGGTAATTCTGCCAAGTTACTCTTAAGGTTTGAGCCCTATTGGGACTTTGAAAATGACGTATTTGAGTTTTCACATGCTATTTATTTTAATATCTTTAAAACAATTCCTATTAAGAAATAGAATATAAGATATATCTAAAAGAATAGGGCGGACAAGTAGTTATATTTTTTTCATTATTTAAGCACCTCAAAATAACTAACAGAGTTCTATGAAAATAAGCTCAAGGCATATAGCCGGCATATTTCTGGTGATAGTGGCATTAATAGTTGCAGCAAAGTGGGAGCTAGTTTCCTATGGGTTAATGCAGGCAAAAGGACAGTGGGAAGTAATTTCCAAAGCCCAACCTCTGGAAGATTTCCTGGAAAGCGATGAAGTGCCTGATTCTATCAAACAAAAAATCCTTTTAGTTAACGAGATTAAGTCTTACGCTGTAACTGAGCTTAATATGCCTGCTTCCGATCAGTACACCAAAATGTACGATCAGAAAGGAAAGGATATTCTTTGGGTAGTAACAGCTTCCCATCCTTACCAACTAAGCAATTACAGCTGGGAATTCCCCTTTTTAGGAAAGGTTGAATACAAGGGCTTTTTTATTTATGATAAAGCCTTAGAACTGGAAAGCGAGCTTAGAAGTAAAGGCTATGATACCCGTTTAAGAAGTGTTGGTGCATGGTCAACACTCGGATGGCTTAACGACCCTATTTTAAGCAATGTGCTAGCTTATTCCGAAGGAAGATTGGCTGAGATGATTATCCATGAATTAACCCATGATGTGGTCTATATAAAAGACAGTGTGAATTTTAATGAGAACCTGGCTTCATTTATAGGCGCAAAAGGGGCTGTCGGTTTTCTTCAAAAGCATTACCCCAATGACAGTACCATTTTATCACGGTACAAAAAAAGGCTGACTGATAAAGAAACCCTTAATACTTTTATATCAGGATGGCTTCCCAGGTTTAAAAGGGTTTACCAGGAAATAAGGCATCTTTCCGTTGTAGAGAAGGAACAAATTAAGTACGAAACTTTTGAAAATTTTAAAGCGGAGTTAAAGGAGGTTCAGTTTTTCAACCCGGATTACGGCAAATTTATCATTGAAAACCCGGATTTTAATAATGCACATTTGTTGTCGTATAAGCGGTATGGAGGAACACAATCTGTCTTGGAAGAGGAATTTAAGCGCGAGCACCATTCGGATTTAAAGAAAATGCTTAATTATTACGCTACTCATTTCAATTCGCTGTAATGTGTTTAGGAATAAATGTTGTCTCATGTGTTCCTGATGTTAAGAAATTGTTATTAAGAGAGATATTGCTTAATTTATAAATATTTTTAGCGAGTTTTATGCTGTTAAATAAATGATCTAATTATGGGAAACAAGCAAAGCCTTAAAGTGCTTGTCGTGGATGATGAGTCAGACATTTTAGAATTGTTGGAATACAACCTGAAAAAAGAAGGCTACGATGTTAAAACTGCTAACGATGGAAGAAAGGCTGTAGAAATTGCTAAAGCTTTTCAGCCCCAACTTGTATTGTTAGATATTATGATGCCTAATCAGGATGGGGTAGAAACCTGCCGCCAACTACGTGATTTGCCGGAAACAATGAACTCATTTGTAATCTTCCTTACAGCACGCTCGGAAGAATATTCTGAAGTTGCGGCTTTTGAGAACGGTGCGGATGATTACATTACAAAACCCATTAAGCCACGTGCCTTAATGAGCAGAATTAATGCTTTTTTCAGAAGAGATGTAAAGAAGAAAAAAGACAGTAACAAAATTTCTGTAGGTAAGCTCACTATTGACAGAACCAGTTATACGGTTACCGTTGACGACAGACAAATTACCCTTCCTAAAAAGGAATTTGAGTTATTGTACTTCCTAGCGCAAAACCCTAATAAAGTATTTAACAGAGATGATTTATTGCAGAATATTTGGGGATCAGATGTATATGTGCTTGCAAGAACTGTAGACGTTCACGTAAGAAAAGTAAGGGAAAAAGTAGGAGAAGGTTATATTACTACAGTAAAAGGTGTAGGATATAAATTCGATTTGGTTTAGTTATATTTGCACTCACAAGTTATGTTCTATAATTCAAGGGGTGTTTCTATTTTATTGGCTTTATCGATTTCCATCGTTACAACTGCCTTTTTAAGCTTGCTGGAAAATATTTCTGATGTAGCTCTTATTCTTACATTTATATTATCCGGCTCAAGCTCCTATTTACTAATCTCAATAGTACTGGAATTTCTCTTTTTTAAAGAAATAAATAAGATTTACGATGTTTTTAATAAACTAGGGGAAAAAGATTATTCTTTTGTGGAGGAAATGGAGGAGAAGAAATCACTCAACCCCCTTAAGAAGATAAACCAGGAAATTTACTCCTATGCTGCCATTAAGCAACAGGAAATTGAGGAGCTAAAAAGAATGGCGGCTTACCGCAGAGAGTTTTTAGCAGATGTTTCGCATGAGTTAAAAACACCTATCTTTGCCGCCCAGGGATTTGTTTATACTTTATTGGATGGTGCTGTAAAGGACAAGGCAGTGCGTGGGAAATTTCTGAAAAAAGCTGCCAAAAGCCTGGATGGCCTGGAAATGCTGGTGAATGACCTCCTCACTTTGTCTCATATAGAAGCCGGTGAAATTAAAATGCACTTCGAAACTTTTAACCTCCTTTCACTTATGGAGGATGTTTTCGATCAATTTGAGGGCAAAGCAGACAAGAAAAGCATTGATTTGCAGTTTGATAAAGCATATACCAAGGAAATTGAAGTATATGCTGATTACCACAGGATTTACCAGGTAATGCTTAACCTAATTTCCAATGCTATTAAATATTCAGAGGACAATACAAAAGTGATTGTAGGCTTTGAAATAAAATCCAGTGAAGTGGAGATTTCTGTGCGAGATCATGGAACAGGTATTTCACCCGATCATATCAAGAGAATCTTTGAAAGATTTTACAGGATTGATAAAAGCAGATCGAAGGACAGGGGAGGTACAGGGCTTGGCCTGGCTATCGTAAAACATATAGTGGAGGCGCATGGCTCATCGGTTACAGTTACCAGTTCCCTGGGCAAAGGATCTACTTTTAGTTTCAAGTTGCCAAAAAAGGCCCGGCAAAAAGATAAAGCAGAAAAGGCATCACAAAAAACAAAGTTGCCTGAAGTGAAGTAGCAGTTTAAAAGCAAGATATGTACATTAACTCTTTGAAAACACTGATTCTTGCAGAGTCAGACGATTATATTTTTATTAATAAACCACCTTTTTTTTCCACACTTTCGGATCGCTACGATACTATTACAATCTTGTCACTTGCTAAGGAGTATTGGGATGATGCGCAGATCTGCCATCGCCTTGACAAAGAAACCTCTGGAATTTTGCTGATAGCTAAAAATCCGGAAGCTTATAGAAATGCAGCTATCCAGTTCGAAAAGCGGCAGGTAGTAAAAAAATATCATGCCATTGCTGATGGTATACATCAGTTTAAAGAAGAGGAGGTAGACCTGCCACTTCATATCACTTCTTCAGGCTATGTAAAAGTGTCACATAAAAAGGGAAAGGCGGCCAAAACCGTTTTCAATACGCTGGAAGCATATAAAAAGCACACTTTGGTGGAATGTTTACCGGAATCGGGTAGAATGCATCAGATTAGAGTACACCTGGCAGCTATTAAAGCTTCCATCTCAGGAGATGAGGCATATGGCGGAACGCCATTGCTATTATCGGAGTTTAAAAAGAAATACCATTCAGGAAAGGAATCAGAAGAATTGCCTATTATGAAGAGGTTTGCTTTACATGCTGTTCAATTGGGACTCACCGACTTAGCCGGTAATTTTATTTCTTATGAAGCACCTTACCCTAAAGATTTTGCGGTAGCGGTAAAGCAATTGGAAAAAAATAAGCATTAAAGCGTGCTTTTGCAGTCAATTCATACTAATTTTTCCATAGAGTGTTGCATTTAAATTATTAAGCTTCTATCTTTGTGTCCCATTTAGAGGGAAGTATGCCTTATTTAGTCTTATACATAACTCTAAAAGGCTTATTTATAAGAAGTTAAGAACAATCAAAAAGAAAAAATAGTGGATACGCTTAGTTACAAAACCATCTCGGCAAATAACGCTACTGTAAACAAAGACTGGATCGTAGTAGATGCAGCGGGTAAAGTTTTAGGTAGGTTTGCAAGTGATGTAGCAAAATTAATCCGAGGAAAACATAAGCCCGGCTATACTCCTAATGTGGATTGTGGGGATAATGTGATTGTAATCAATGCTGATAAGATCATATTAACTGGTAAGAAATGGGATGATAGAGTTTACCAAAGGTATACTGGCTATCCGGGTGGACAGCGTGATACAACTCCTCGTCAGTTAAAAGCTAAATCTTCTGCTTTATTAGTAGAAAGATCAGTAAGAGGAATGTTACCTAAAAACAGATTAGGTAGAGAGTTGTTTAGAAACCTTTATGTATATGAAGGCGCTGAGCACCAGCATGAGGCACAAAAACCAACAATTAAAGAAATCTAAAAATATAATAGATGGAAGTTATAAATACCATTGGTAGAAGAAAAACATCTGTTGCCCGTTTGTTCTTACAATCAGGCAAAGGAAGCATTACTGTGAATTCAAAAGACTTCAAAGTTTATTTTCCTACTGAAATTTTACAAGCAATTGTACAGCAACCTTTAGCTACTTCTAATGTTGAAGGTTCTTTCGATTTAAAAGTTAATGTAGATGGTGGTGGCCCTGCAGGACAAGCTGAAGCTGTTCGTTTGGCTATTTCCCGTGCTTTGTGCGAGGTTGATCCCGAAAACAGACCTGCATTAAAGAAAGAAGGATTTCTTACAAGAGACCCAAGAATGGTTGAGCGTAAGAAGTACGGAAGAAGAAAAGCAAGGAAGAAATTCCAGTTTAGCAAGCGTTAATCAATACATACTTAATAAATATAAATTTCTATGGCAAAGCTTGAGTACAAAGACTTACTGGAAGCTGGTGTACATTTCGGACACTTAACAAGAAAATGGGATCCAAGAATGGCTCCTTACATTTTTATGGAGCGTAATGGCATCCATATTATTGACTTGAACAAAACATTGGCAGCTCTTGATGAGGCTTGTCACGCTATTAAGCAACATGTACGTTCTGGTAAAAAAGTAATGTTTGTTGCAACTAAAAAGCAGGCACAAGACATCGTGCAGGAAGAAGCTAAAAGGTTGAACATGCCTTACGTTACTGACAGATGGTTGGGTGGTATGATGACCAACTTTGCAACTATCCGTAAGTCATTAAAAAAATTGTCAGGTATTGATAAGCTAATGAAAGAAGAAGCTTATTTAAACCTTGCAAAAAGAGAGCGTTTAATGATTCAGCGTGAGCGTGAAAAATTAGAGCGTATCTTAGGAGGTATCAGCGACTTAAATCGTTTGCCTTCAGCACTTTTCGTAGTGGATATCAAAAGAGAACACATCGCTATTAAAGAAGCACAGAAATTAAATATTCCTGTTTTCGCAATGGTTGATACTAACTCTGATCCTACCCAGGTTGATTATCCAATTCCGGCAAATGATGATGCGTGGAAATCAATCAGTATCATCTTGAAAACTTTCGGTAAAGCAATTGAAGAAGGTTTAATGGAAAGAAAAGCTGAGAAGGATGATGCTAAAATGAAACAAGCAGAGGAAGAGAAAAAGGCAGTTGACACCAAAGAGGAGTCCAAGGAATCAGCTGAATAAGTTATCTCAAACTAATAATATTGAGTAATGAAAAATTGAACATTGGGCTAGCTTCGATGTTCAATTTTTTTTTACGATCACTTTCAAGTAAACAAAAAATATAAACCATTAAAATTTATCAAGCATGGCTATTACAGCACAAGAAGTAAATAAGCTTAGACAAATGACAGGTGCCGGAATGATGGACTGTAAGAAGGCACTTACAGAAGCCGATGGTGACTTCGACAAAGCAATTGAAATCCTTAGAAAAAAAGGACAAAAATTATCAGAGAAAAGAGCTGACAGAGAAACCTCTGAAGGAAACGTATTCATTAAAACCAATGCAGATAGCACTGAAGCTTTTTTGATTACATTAACTTGTGAAACTGACTTTGTTGCTAAAAATGAAGATTTTCAAAATCTTGGAAAGCAAATAATTGAGTTAGTAGCTGACAAAAAGCCTGCTTCTTTGGAAGAATTAAAAGCTTTACCATTAGACAATACTACTGTTCAGGAAAAAGTGGTAGAGAACATTGGTAAAATTGGCGAAAAACTTGAGATCAGTGACTATGAGCATATCACAGGTGAGAAAGTAGTTTCTTACGTGCATGCAGGAAGTAAATTAGGAGTTTTAGTAGCTTTAAAAAATACTGGTGGTGTTGATGTTGCTGAAGCAGGTAGAGATGTTGCTATGCAAATTGCTGCTATGAACCCGGTTGCTGTAGATAAAGAAGGCGTTGATTCTTCAGTAATTGAAAAAGAAATAGAAATAGGTAAAGAAACTGCACGTCAGGAAGGTAAGCCGGAAGAAATGCTTGAAAAAATTGCTCAAGGTAAATTGAACAAGTTTTTCAAAGAAAATACATTATTAAGCCAGGCTTTCGTGAAGGATAATAAATTATCTATCGCACAATACCTGGATAGCGTAAATAAAGGAATGACTGTTGCTACTTTCAAAAGAGTTGCAATCGGTTAATTGCCAAATCCAAATAGTTTAGTTTAAAGAGGCTCCTTTCAGGAGCCTTTTTTATTGGCTCATTTTCCTAAATATAGGAAGTTAAGTGCTTAATTAGAAAGGTATTTGTATACGAGCTATGGATATAAAATGAAAGATATCTAATTAATAATCAACTCATTTTAAAAAGCTGGTAACCACTTCCTCCGGAATAGTTTTAAGATCTTCTTCTGTGTCAATGTCTGTGAGAGCTTGCAACTTACTAAAGCTTAAATGAAGCTTTCTGAAATCTTTTTCAGTTTCAAGACAAACACTATCAGTACTCCATTCTTTGTTCTCAAATACTTCAGTAATAAGGTGGTTCATGCCAAGCAAATAATAACCTCCATCGGTGCTGGGGCCTATTACAGCATCTTTATTTTGTAATGCTTCAAAGGCTTTATCAATTATTGAGGTATCCAATTTATAGCAGTCACTTCCTATAATGCAGACGGATGTATACCCTTGCTGAAATGCTTCTGAAAAGGCTGCGGACATTTTGCTTCCTAAGTCCCCATTTATCTGAATCCCTTTATTAAATCGCTCATTCTCAGGCCATAGATCGTTCTTGTCTATAAAGGAAGAGTAATAGATAGCTTTGTTCGCTTTAGCAGGGGTCACTACTTCAAGCGTTCTTTCAAGCATTTTCTCGTAAAATCGCAGGGCTTTTTCATCTCCCACAGTGGCAGCAAGCCTGGTTTTACACTTTCCTAATTCAGGATTTTTAACAAATATAATCAGGAGCCTTTTATCAGTCATACACTTTAATTGCTTTATCATCCTCAAGCCATCTGCCCCACAACCTATTGTAAGCATGAACTTCTTCTGTTATTTTATCCTCTTTGTATACAGGATAGCCTTCATTTTTCCATTGGAAGATACCTCCATACAAATTATAGACGTTTTTATATCCTCTTTCCAGTAGCTTTTCACCTATTCTTTCACTTCTGTAGCCTACCGAGCAGTATATGATGATTGGTTTTTCTTTATCAGCCTGCTGAAACTGATCTACTTTAAATTTATCATAATTGACGAACTCTGCATCTTTTATATGGCTTACTTTATATTCTTCAGGCGATCTTGTATCGAGAATAGTAAGGTTATCAATTGCTCTTAATGAATCTAATTGAGCAGGCTTAATAGTAGGTACTGTTTTTTTATATAAAGAATTCAGTTTCTGATCGTAAGTCTGCTGACCACAAGCCAGGAGTGTATTCAGAAAGGAAAAAAGTAATATTTTCAAGAATATTTTCATTTTAAATGATAAAGCGGAACCATTTTTCTTTTTCGTATTATTTCAAATACGATGAAACCAAACAACAAGATGTACTCCAGAAAAGTTATCCATAAGTTTTCATCAAATCCGGATTTTGTATAACCAATATAAGTGAAGAAAATGAGAAATGTCCATACAATAGGAAATTTGTATTCTGAGAGAATACCGAATACAACTAATGGAAGGCAATACCATGGGTGTAGTGTGGTAGCAAATAAACAATAGAAAAGCCAGGTCCATAAAAACCGCTCGGAGAGTTGGGTAGATTCTTTGGCCAGCAGATTATATAGTATTATACTAAAGGCCGTTAAGATACCCATTAATGGACCAGCTATGGCAATAATATTATAGCCTTTTTGCCAGAATCCTATTTCTCTAACCAGATAATAGATACTTGCATTAAATTCAAAAGACTTAAAATAAAGGGCTGAACTTGTGAATATCCCATTAAAAACTTCTAAAAAAAAGAGAGGTAGAAGAGTGAATAAAGCAATGAGTATTGAAATCAAACAATATTGAACCCAATAATTTAATTTGATTTTTTTTAAGTACCCCCATAACAGAATAAGCGGGATTAGCTTAAAAGAGATAGCTAAGCCAGTAGCTATTGCACTTTTTTTGAGTTTGTGCTGGTTAAAGTAAAAAATTGCCAGCACTGCAAAAAATATGACAAAAGCTTCAAAGTGCAGGTTTCCGGACAATTCAAGGACTACCAGAGGGTTTAATGCATACCAGATCACATATTTGGGATTTAAATCATACTGTTTTAATACTTTAGGTAGTAAAATCAAGGTGCCAACTTCAGCTAGTAAAATGAATAGCCTGATGATAATAATACTACCTAATGTGGTGTTAGCAAATGCAGCTATATAAAAGATTAATTGATTAACAGGAGGGTAAATAGTATAGTATTCTGGTGAATTTAGTTTATTAAATAGCGGTTGGGATAAATCGGAATAGCCTAAATTGACAGCTTCAAAAGGAAGCATGGCGTAACTGTCTAATCCATTGAGCCACATTTTTCCGTCCCAAATAAAACGAAAAACATCTTCAGATAAATTAGGAACCAAGAGCAGCAAGCTTAGGCGGAATACAATGGCAAAGCCTGTTATGTAATTTATGGTAAAATTTTCTTTTGCATTAGAAATCAATAAATACAACCCAAATAGTAAACCGTACTGGCTTAAAAGCAATAAGGATTCATTCCTTTTAGTAAAGTAGGAAATGGTGATGAAAAGAGTGCCGAGCAACAGAAAAGCTATTTTAGGCAAAATTCTCATGTGAATTACTTAACCTTGGGTTTTACCGAATGATAGAAAACCATTGAAAAACCTATCATCAGCATAAAGTGGAAAAGGAGCAATCCATAATCCTTTAACTGAATTCCTAAAACTATTCCAAAAGCAAAGTATATAGCCAAAAGTCCTTCCAGTAATGTAAGCCAGCTAAACTGTAATTTAATGTATCTGTTAGATTTCCAGCTTTGGCCTTTGCCGGATAAATTAAATTTTGGCGTTCGGATAAAAGCTGACTTAATACCCAATAAGCCTTCAGCTACAGCTAGTGCATTGTGCAGGGAGAGGCCCATGGAAACGGTGATAAAAACCGGAAATGTTTTGAAAAAATAAGAAGTATGATTTTTTGGCAAAAGAAACTTATTAGCTACCCAATAAAAAATGCCGATAGAGAAAAAGCCTAGCAAAAATACACTTCCTATCTGAAACAGAAGAGCAAGTTCCGGTCTGATGCTTTTAATATAGAGCATAGGTAAGCTCAAAAGAGCTGTTACCAAAATAGCAATAAAAATGGAGCTATTGAACAAGTGAAAGAAAGCATGTGTTTTATGCGAAAAGCCTATTGGTGATTTTAATATCTTTCCAAAATTCTTTCGTGCAGTTTCTGCCCCACCTTTATTCCAGCGAAATTGCTGTGACTTGATAGCAGGCATTATGATGGGCAATTCAGCGGGAGACTCTACATCTTCCCGGTAAAGAAATTTCCAGCCTCTTAATTGTGCTCTGTAGCTGAGGTCTAAATCTTCTGTTAGCGTATCTGCTGACCAGCCTCCTGCATCAATAATGGTTTCTTTCCTCCAAACACCTGCTGTACCATTAAAGTTAATAAAAGAGCCTGCGTGGCTTCTCCCTACTTGCTCAATGGTGAAATGAGCATCCAGCCCGAACGCCAGCAACCGTGTAAGCAATGAGTAGTTTTTATTCGTATGCCCCCACCGTGTCTGTACTACACCAATTTTTTCATTTTTAAATTGTGGCACAGTTTTCCTTAAAAATTGAGGGTCGGGTAGGAAGTCCGCATCGAAAATCGCAATAAATTCAGCATCAGTCAATTGTAATCCATATTGCAATGCCCCTGCTTTATAACCTTCTCTATTTTGTCTTCTGATCAGTTCGATGGAAAACCCTTTGTTTTTCCATTCCGAGATGCTTTTCCGGATGATCTCTGTAGTGTCATCGGTGGAGTCATCTAATACCTGAATGATTAATTTTTCGGTAGGATAATCTAATTCACATACTTTATTGATTAAATCCTTCACTACGTATCGTTCATTGAAAACGGGTAGCTGTACACATACCTTTGGCCAATTTTGTACAGCTTTATCATGTTGCGGTTCCGGATTGGTGCTCAACTGTTTTTTGGCTTTTAAATAATGCCAGGTAAGATGTAGTTGGCCCAGGCTAAAAAGAAATATAAAGAGCAGGCTAATGCTATACAACCATATGACAATCCACTCCCAAAGCATTTATAAATATTTAAATATTGTGTACAAAATTTTGTATCCTGCTGAAACTGCTCCCTTAACGGTGCCTGATACCTTAGAAGTTCCAATACGGTTTTTATAGTTTACAGGTACTTCTGTGCATTTTAGTTTTTGCTTAGCAGCTTTTACCTGCATTTCTACGGTCCACCCATAAGTTTTGTCTGCCATCTGTAAATCCAGCAAGGCACTGTACTTTATTGCCCTAAAAGGACCTAAGTCGGTAAACCGATAATTGTAAAATAATTTTAGCAGCCGTGTGGCAAGCCAGTTTCCAAATACCTGAGGGAATGTCATGGAGCCACTGTCCCGGTTGCCTAGTGCTCTGGAGCCGATTACCATATCCACATTATCTTCAATAATAGGCTTTACCAGTAAAGGGAGTTCTTCGGGGTAGTCTGAAAAATCAGCATCAAGAAAAACTACAATGTCCGGAGTTACCTCCATTTTCTTCAGGTAACCAATACCTTTGAGGCAGGCATTTCCATATCCTTTTATCGGCTGATCAATTACCAAAGCTCCTTCTTTTTCGGCTGCATAGCGAGTTTCATCAGTAGAAGCATTGTTTACTACTATAATAGTATCTACCCATTCTTTTGGGATAGCCTTTACTACAAGACCTACAGCATTTTCTTCATTAAATGCAGGGATAATAACTGATATTTTCGGACGTACCATTGCTGAATTAAGGGTGCAAAGGTACTAATTCACCTATTTTATAATGTCCTTATTTCGACAAATATTATTAATTAAAGAAAACACATTTTCAATCACCTGGAGAATAGGGTCTCTTCAGAGAAGGAAAAATAAGAATTCCACCAATTTGGCGTAAGTATAAGGCTTAAAGCGGGAGATCACCGCTATTATGTCAGTTTAGTTGATTTAATCTGTCAATATGGCTTAAACGTAAGCTCCAAAGCTTTTGGAATATTATTTGATGTTTAAACAGCAAATAAGAAATAAAAGCAATGAATTTACTCAATAATAAAGAACTATTACGAAATCTGTTGATACAAGGAGATCAGTTAAATACTTTAAGTGGAGGAGTATCTCAGGTAACTATGGATGTAAGAAAGCAGGAGGATGGATTTGCGATAACAGTTCATGCACCTGGAATTTCAGCGGAGCACCTGAAGGTAATTTCAGATGTACGTTCACTACAGATCTATGCCACTTTAAGTGGTTTTGATGAAGGATCTACTCCGGCTATATTGCCAGTTTTTTATAGAAAGTTAGATTTGCCAATTTTTGCAAACACTGACGACATAGAAGCCGTATACCATGAAAGTAATTTAGAGATTTTTATCCCGATTGGAAGAAATAATACCGGTAACAAAAAAGAGATTGAAATAAAACAAATATAATATATAGCTGAGCATTGCTGAAACTTGGGCCTTAATTTTCAGCAGTGTTGTATTGAAAGCCCGCTGCAAAAGAAGCACCGCCTCAAAGTGGTGCTTTTTTTGTATCTATTTTAAGATATTAGAATTTGAAATTGAATGAGTAACTTTTGTTACCAACTTTTCCTCCATATTTGCGGTTATTGCAACAAATAATGACACGTTACTTTCAAATATTTATTCAATCATTTACCGACTATGCCCGCTATGTGGGCAATGAGGTGTTAAATGCGCATTGGGGTAATTATTTTTATTGGCTAATAGCCATATCCGTTTTCTTTTATTTACTGGAACTGGTATTTCCTTGGAGAAAGAATCAACCTCGCATCAGGAAGGATTTTTGGCTGGATGCTTTTTATATGTTTTTCAACTTCTTTCTTTTCTCATTAGTAGGGTATTATGCCTTTTCTAATGTATTTGTACAGCTTTTTAACGATTTTCTGGCAATTTTTGGAATTACAAATCTGGTAGCTTTCGAAATACAAACCTGGCCGGTTTGGGCTCAGTTGCTTACTTTATTTATACTTCGGGATTTTATTCATTGGAATGTACATCGGCTTTTGCACCGCGTACCCTGGTTATGGGAGTTTCATAAGGTGCATCACTCTGTTGAGCAGATGGGCTTTGCTGCACATCTGCGTTTTCACTGGATGGAAACTATTGTTTACAGAACAATCGAATATATTCCCCTGGCAATGATTGGCTTTGGCATTCAGGAGTTTCTGTTAGTGCATTTATTCGCCTTATCAATTGGTCATTTTAATCACTCCAATATAAGAGTACCTCTTGGGCCTCTGAAATACCTGTTTAATAATCCTCAGATGCATATCTGGCATCACGCCAAACATTTGCCCGTAAAGCATGGGGTTAACTATGGCATCAGCTTAAGTATTTGGGACTACCTGTTTGGTACACATTATATTCCTTCAGATGGCCGAGATGAGCCACTGGGCTTTGAGAAAGTAGAGGAATTTCCTAATACTTTGAAAGGACAACTTTTTTATGGGTTTAAGAAGAGGGAAAAGTAACTAGCAGGTTTTGCTTTAGTATTTCTCAATTTTTTAATCTTTAGTCGAGAGATTTTATGGAAATAGTTTAAATAATTCATTATTTATTTTTATAATGAGTTATTTAAACCAAACCCTTATGGCTCCTCAGGCAAAATTGCTTCGTTTATTAAAGATTATCAGTATGCTCTCCTCAAAGCAACGATATTCTGTTCCGAAATTAGCTAAAATACTTGAGCTGAGTGAAAGAAGCATCTACCGCTATCTTTCGTTGTTGGAAGAATCTGGTTTTGTAATTGACAAAGATTTCCATGGTAATTATTTTGTCCATCAAGACCTGGATGCAAAGATTAACCCTGTATTTACTACTGATGAACTGGCATTAATGCGTCAGGTTGCAGCCATCAATAAACATCCTTTAATGGACAGTGTCCTGCATAAGCTTTATGAAAGCTCAGAGTTGCCGCCAGTAAAGGAATTGATAGTTAAGGCACGCCTAAGCCAACTAATTGAAAAGATAAAATTTGGTATAACGGAAAAAAGGCAAGTAGTGGTTAAGCACTACCATTCAGCGGAAAGTGGAAGGGTAGCGGACCGATTGGTTGAGCCTTTGTCTATAGAAAATGATTTTTCCACCCTTCAGGCCTTTGATGTTGAAGCTGGGCAAACTAAGTTTTTCAAGTTGGAAAGAATGGCTGGAGTGATTGTGTTGGAACAGGCATGGAAGTTTGAAGCGCAACATACAAAGCAGGAACGAGACTTTTTTGGTATGTCCGGAGCAGCTTCCATTTGGATAAAACTTGAATTGAGCTTACGTGCCTATAATTTAATGAGGGAGGAATATCCGGCCACTATCGATTATTTATTAAAAGAAGAAGATAGTTATTTCTTTTATGGTCCTATCAGAGGATATGAAGGTATTGGCCGGTTTATTTTGGGGCTTCCTGGCGAAGTGCTTCACGTTAATAATAAAGGGTTACTTGACTACCTGGATAAAAAAATGGAATCTTTTTTCAACCTGAATGCACGGAATGTTGCTGGTTTGGGAAAATAAAAACTGCATTTGGCAAACCAATTCGGTGGAGTAGGAAAATCGAATTGATGCAAACAAGTAAGATGCTTACATTTCAGAGTGTCTATTTTGAATCCTAAAGAGATATTTAGCTGCAGATTAAGACAAATATTAGAACCATAAAGATTAGAATAAAAATGAGTGGCTGAGGTTTGCGACACAAGTTGTCAAAAATGAAATGTACTTTGGCCCTTGGGGACACGATAATCATTATTAATAATTATGAGGTTTAAGATACATTTAGAGAGAGTTAGCAGAGATAGGTTTCTGCCTATTAATTACCAGTATGAACTGTCATCAGTGATTTATAAAATCATTCATACGGCTGATAGTGATTTTGCGCGCTTTCTACATGATCAGGGATACATAAACGGAAATAAACCCTTTCGACTATTTACCTTCTCCCATCTTGATTTAGATAAAGCAAAAGTAATTCCTGAAGCAGGCAGGTTGGAGCATTATGGAGATAAAGCTTCTTTTCAATTTAGTTGTATGGTGGATAGGACTGCTGAAGAGTTTATCAAAGGTATTTTCATGGATCAGGAATTTACTTTAGGGGATAAAATAACGCAAGTAGATTATAGAGTGTCTCATATTGAGGCATTAGCACCTCCGGTTTTTATAGAGAAAACGACTTACCGCTGCTTGTCCCCCATATTTATCAGAAGCAAAAGGCCTGATGGGGGAGAGGATTACCTGCACCCAAATGATGAAGGTTACGAAAAGCTGTTGCTGTCCAATCTGGTTTCCAAAGCACAGGCGCTTGCTTTAGCAGGCTCACCAATGGATTACTCATCTGATGAAGTGGCTTTAAAATTGAAACCTACAGGAAAAGTTTATAAAAAGGGAATAACCATCAAGCAAAATACTGCTCAGGCTTCCAAGCTGATTGCTTATAGTTTTGAATTTGAGTTAACAGCCCCGGTGGAGTTGCAGGAAATAGGCTACTATGCCGGTTTTGGCAATTTGGGAAGCCAGGGGTTTGGATGCGTTGGGGTGAAATAGAATTTATACTACAGACGACCCGCAAGGTTTCTAAAACCTTGCGGGTCTAAATTATAAAATAGAGACGAATGGGAAATAAGCGAGAACCTTTTTTACCGGATATTTTATACCATGTTTATAATCATGGAAACAGTACTGATAACATATTTCGATCTGATGAGAATTTTCGTTATTTCCTGATGAAGTATAATCAGTACATAACACCTATTGCAGATACGTTCGCCTATTGCTTAATGCCGAACCATTTTCATTTCGCTATAAGGATAAAGGAAGAGCAAGATTTGCTGCAAGTGTATAAAAAGAAGTTAGAAGCAGCTCCACAAGGTTTCGAAAACCTTGCGGGTCTTATTAGCCGGACATTTGGTAATTTTTTAAATGCTTATGCTAAAGCCTATAATAAAAAGTACGGCAGGCGTGGGAGCTTATTTTTGGATAACATTAAGAGAAAGAAAGTAGAGGAGGAAAGTTATTTCACGCAGTTGATTCATTATATCCACTTCAACCCCGTACACCATGGATTTGTGAAGGATTTAGAGGGTTGGAAACATAGCAGCTACCATGCATTTTTAAGTAAAAAGGCTACACGATTGAAGCGGAAAGCGGCTTTAGACTGGTTTGGAGGGCAAACAGAATTTGAGAAATTTCATCAGCACCAGCCCACTGTTGATTTTGAGTTAGAAATATAAATATTAAATAAAAAACTAAAAACCCGCAAGGTTGGAAAAACCTTGGAAAAACCTTGCGGGTTGGGAGAATAAAATTATGAGATTAATACTAAAAATTTCAGCTAATAAAAGCACTGTACCTTTCGATTATCAAAAATACCTGGCAGGAGCCTTTCATAAATGGCTTGGTAGAAATGAAGTACATGATGATGTTTCACTTTATTCATTATCGTGGTTGCAGGGAGGTCAGAGGATTAAGGATGGATTAGATTTTAGAAATGGCGCAGAATGGGCGATTAGCACTTATGATGTGGGGTTACTTAAAAAGTTGATCCAAAATATCCAAGATGATCCTAAGATCCATTTTGGGATGAAAGTGGATGGAGTTACAATTTGTCAAGAACCACAATTTGAAACCAAACAAAGGTTTTTACTTAACAGCCCAATTTTTATTAAAAGAAAAGAAGGCGAAAGGATAAAATTCTACCTCTATTCAGATAAAGAAAGTGAAGATTTGATGATTGCTACATTAAAAACCAAATTAAAAAAAGCTGGTCTTAATCAAGAAGGGGTAAAAGTATATTTTGATCCTAACTATCAGAATCCTAAAACAAAAAAGATCTCTTTTAATGGGATTGATTGTAGGGCAAGTATGTGTCCGGTTATTATAGAAGGAAGTCCGGAACAATTAGCCTTTGCCTGGAATGTTGGTATTGGAAATTCTACGGGAATAGGATTCGGAGCTTTAAAATAGAATTTAAACAAACCCGCAAGGTTTTCAAAACCTTGCGGGTCTAAACGAAGATATTATGAACTATTATGTAGTTAAATATTCAGGGCCATTTGGTTTTATCAAACCATGGACGGCAGTGAGGGACAGCGAAACATTTAGTCAGCAATTTTTGACACCTTCTATAGTTGAGGGTATGGAGAAGAAATTGTTTCCTGAGACACTAAGCGTCTCAGGCATCCATAAAATCGTAGGGCATCGTATTTCTTATGATCAGGTATCTGGACAACAAGAAGTTATTCAAACCCGTGGATGGAATTCTACCAGAAAAGGTAAAGAGTTTCTTTTTGACCGCCCCAAAGCTATTTTGGTTAGGGGAGTATTACAAAATCCAATTCTTCACCTTGCATTTTTAAATAAAGAAGAAGCGATAAGTGCTGCTGAACAACATGTTTGCCTGTGCCGAAATGAAGACATATTATTCCCTGAATTAATTTCAGAGAGTACAAAAGAAGAGTTTGAAACAAGTGATGAAAAATACACTGGATTTGAGCTTGTATTTGAGAAAAATGAGAAATCCTTTTTAGTAGGTTACCATAGAATAAGTAATGAACCTATGCACGGATGGATACGCGTAGTTGGTCAACCTGTAAATGCTGTATGAAATGAATAGATTAGCAGCCAAATCAGGACCTGAATGGACTACACTAAAAGAACATTTGCTACATGTTTCTTATGCAGCTAAAGCATTCGCCTCCTATCTGAAAATGGATGAAGAATTAGCTTACAAAGGTGCGATTCTTCACGATATTGGCAAGGCACATCCTGAATTTCAAAAAAGGTTGACATCATTAAGCAGAAATTCAAAGATTTTTAGGCATGAAATAAGTTCATTATTATTTCTTTCTGTATTTCCAGTTGAGGATCGAGCTCAATTAATAGAAATGGTTGCAGGGCATCATAAATCTATAAAGAATGATGCAGGTGATAAAGGTCTACTGGATTTGGAAGATGGCTATGATTATGAAGATTATCACATAGGTACATGGGAAGAGTGGAGTCTTGCAGCATTTGAACTACTTAATGAATTAGGTATCAGTTGCAAGCCTTTTTCAGAAGGTCAAGCGAGAGAAAACTTATCAGATGCCGTAAATTATTGCCAGAAAAAATCGAAAGAAAGAGGCTATTCAGAATGGAGGGGTCTACTCATGGGTGCTGACCATTATGCATCAGCCTTGATTGATGAAACACAAAATAAATTAGAAAAGGCTTTTAAAGTTCCCAAACTGACTTTCTTCAACCGAACGCATAAGCTATATCCTTTGTCGTTAAAAGAAACCAATTCTCCCCAAAAACACACTATTGTTGTTGCGTGTACAGGAGCTGGAAAAACAGACTTTCTGTTTAAAAGAACGAAAGGAAGGGTTTTTTATACACTTCCTTTTCAAGCTTCCATCAATGCCATGTTTAAGCGTCTTGCAAAAGATTTAGAACCAACTAATCCTGATTTGGATATCCGCGTTTTGCACTCGGCTTCAATGGTAGTTAAAAGGAAAGGTGCAGAGGAAGAAACTGTACTGCAATCACTTTTTGGTTCATCTATTAAAATATTAACACCGCATCAGTTAGCCTCTATTGCCTTTGGAATGAGAGGGTTTGAAGCATTGCTGTTGGATTTAAAAGGATGTGATATTATTCTGGATGAGATTCATACCTATACTGGTGTTTCACAGGCTATCGTATTAAAATTGGTTCAAATACTTAATCAGCTAGATTGCAGAATCCATATCGGAACAGCTACTATGCCTACAGAATTATATAATAAAATTCTGGAAGTGCTTGGGAAAGATGTTTATGAAGTCAAATTAACTGATAAAGAGATGGATCAATTTGATCGACATGAAATTCATAAAATTAAATCGTTCAATGATGCTACTGAACGAATTGATCAGGCTATTGAAAAAAATGAAAAAATACTAATTGTTTTTAATAGAGTAGCACGAGCACAAGAAGCATATTTATTCTTAAAAAATGATTATCCGGATGTCCCCATTTTACTACTTCATAGTAGATTCAAACGAGGAGATCGAAATGAAAAGGAAAAAATATTAATGGGGTTAGATGATAAAGGGAATTCTCTTGAGGAATTCAATACATCATCCAAAGCTTGTATAGTAGTATCCACTCAAATTGTTGAAGTTAGCCTGGATATTAGTTTTGATTTAATGATTACTGAAACTGCACCAATCGATGCACTTATTCAGCGATTTGGCAGAGTAAACAGGAAAAGAACAGCAGCTACAATTGGCAAAACTAAGCCTATTTATGTGATTCCGCCACCTGAGAATAAAAATGACGCTCTGCCTTACGATGTAGAGGTTTTAAAAAGATCATTCGAAATTTTGCCCGATAAACAAGTATTGAAGGAAAGGGAATTACAGACGAAAATTGATTATGTATTTCCAACTATAGATTTTTTGAATATAGAGAATCACTCAGTTTTTAAAGCAGATGGAAAGATTTCTATTAATCAGTTAACGCACAGAAGTAAATCAATACTTTTTGAATTGTTGGAAATTGATTCCGTTTCCTGTATTTGTGAAGGAGATTTAGAGGAATATGAAAATTCCTATTTTGAAAGGAGGTTGGAATTAGAAATTCCTATTAGATATTATGCCGTATGCAATTTGAATCAAGCCCAAAAAGGAAATAAACCATTTGTTATACCGGACAAAGCTTACGAGTACCATTCAGGATTAGATGTAAGAAAGATTTCAGAGCATAATTTTGACGTAAATAATCATATACTATGATACCATCAGTAATAGGAAGAACCTTTTTGGATGCATACAATGAGAAAAATGAAAAGAAACTTTCTCCAAAAGAATTCTTCGAAGATGAATATTGGGAATTGTTTTATAACCACCCTAAGTATCTCCAATGGGTAACAAACTCACCTTTTGTTCAAATGAAGAAGGGACAAAAGCCCCATCTATTGACAGAAATAGACAGAAAGGAAAAGCTAGAAAATTTATTTGAGAAGGCAGAGAATGAGATTCCTGATGCAAGCTTTGCTTTAGGGTTTCCTGCATCTGAATCCAAAGAATTTGCTAGTACATCCGGTTTAGTAAGTGAAGTGAAGATTCCTGTCGATGGAAATGAAGTATACCTATCATGGATTGGAAGCAGTTTAGGGATAGGAGTAGCAGGTGGATTTACCATCCTTTTTGATGATCCTGCCATTACCTTACAAACTTATGAGGGTTGGAAGGTTTATCGTAAGTATTTGAATGATCCTGTATTAGAAAAATTGAGAGGAAATCAGATTAATACTTGGAATGGACAATGGCTGGCATATTCAATGAACCAGGAAGATTTTAGAGCAGACTTTGATTTTTCTACGCTTACTGATTATAAGATCTTTAAGGTGGAAACATCTTTAGCGGAGGTAAATACTGTAAACTGGTCTCGTTTATTTTTCAGTCTCTCACTTCAATTTCCAAATAAAGAAATGATGGGTTATGTATATGGATTTGGACAAACTAATAAAACCATTGGTTTCATTCCATTCCACCTAAAGTCAGGGAAAAAACTTTGGGAGGTTTATCAACACCTATTCGGCGGGCAAAAAGTAGATAAAAATATTTTCGAAAGTCTATTTGGTATGCATATTAAAAGAGCCTGTGAATTGGGCAGTATTGGATTGCAAGCACTAAGGCCTGAAGGTCTTAAAAAATATATGAAGGAAGATAAAAATCTGTCATTTAAAAAAGAAGAAGACACAATCAATTATCAAGCATATAAAACCTGGTTAGTAGCTATGTTAACAAAAAACAAAGAAGAAATCACAGATTATACTATGGATTTAGCAAAGATTCTCCAAAAGTATAGAGCAGAGGGTACAAAATTAGATCGGAAAAACCTCATTGAAAAGGAGCTATTTGCCTCTCCTTCCAAAAGGGGCTTTATAGAAGCACTCACTAAGATGATTAAAGATTTAGATGGTGAAGCGCTGCTTAGTATCAAGCAACTTAAAGACGAAGTGCATCTTATGACGAATGAAGAATATGGATATTTCTGTACATTACTCAAATTTGACTATGCTTTTGTAGAAAAACAAGCTTAGCATTATTCTAAACATATTATATGAAGTAAAATATCATCAAAAAAACAATAAAAGCATTATTATGAACACAGTATATATTAGAACATTAAAAAGAGCAGAGCACACAGTTTTCAATGTTTCAGATGGTCAAAAATATTATTTTGATAATCAATTTGGAAGAAGGATTCCATATTCTAGCGGTCAGCAAGTTAAAAGATCGGTGATTGATACGCTTTGTGAAACAATCAACCAAGTTCCTTCTCCTACAACCTTTCTATTTGACGTAAATAAACAAAAAGAACTGAAGGAAGGAGAGGTATATGCAACTTGCGATCCAACTTATGCCGATCAGCTATTTGGCGGATGGATGAAAGCTGCTAAAGGTGGTAAGGAGAGAACTTTAAAAAGAAGAAGCCCTTTATCAATTTCAGCAATGAGGGCTTTGCACCCACTTCTTGCGGGTTTGGATATTGAGAATGCTTCTTTTGATAGAAGTGATAGACCTAATAATAAGGTAATAATCAGAGATGAAAAAGGCAATCAGCTAAATGAAGAAGAAGTAGTTTCTTTACTTGAAGAAAAGGATAGAAGTGTAAGTCGTAAATGGATTCCAAATAACAGTAGAGCAACCGGGCTTTTTATAATGGATGTTGCTATTGACCTCAGGCGCCTTTTTAATGTCAGTATCAATCAATTAGAACCTGAAATGTCTGATGAGACCATAGAAAAACTAAAAGGAGAAGGATGGGTGGAATCAGAAAATGTATTTGGTAAATGCTTGGTAGCACCTAAGACTTTGCGTGAAAAATGGATTCCTGGCTTAGCTAAAGCGATTATCAACTGGAGAATTACTTCTAACCAATCACGCACCTTCAGTTTAATGGATACACTTGCACTTTCCATAAGCGATAATGCTAACTTAATAGCAGGAAGCATCCGAGCTAAGCTTTCTGAAGAAGATTCAAGGAGAGCCGACCCTATTGTTGATGAAAACATAAATGGTGTAGATACTTTTGTTACGCTTCAGGCTGGCGCATATATTCATACTAAGAGTGAAAAAGTGGATGCATTGGAAACAGCAGAAAAAGCTCTTGTTGCACTTCTGTTAGCCTTTGACTACGAAAATCAATTAGCAAGAGATTAATCCCAAAAACCCACAAGGTTTCCAAAACCTTGCGGGTTTAATTGCCAGGCTTAAATAGATAAATGTTCATAACCGGAACCCATATCGCCTATTACCATACCTGCCACCGCAAGCTCTGGCTATACGCCAATGGCATTCAGATGGAGCATACTTCAGAAACCGTGGCCGAGGGTAAGCTGATAGGAGAAACTTCCTATGCTGAAAGGGCCGTGAAATACACAGAATTGGCTATTGATGGGATTAAAATCGACTTCTACGATGCCAAAAACAAAGTGGTGCATGAAGTAAAGAAGTCCGACAAGGTAGAGCAAGCACATATAGCACAGGTAAAATATTATTTGTACATCCTGCACAAAAATGGGATTGATGATGCTTCTGCTATTATCGAGTATCCTAAAATGCGTCAGAAGCAGATGATTGGGTGGGAGGAGGGAGATAAAGCTACTGTTGAGTTTTGGGTGGAAGAGATTCGCAAACTAATTAATCTGGAAACTTGCCCGCCTCTGGTAAAACTGAAAATTTGTAAAAAATGCAGCTATTATGACTTTTGCTATTCAGGTGAAGTATTAGAATAGCTTTTTAGCTCCTGAACATGAAGAAAACCTACTACTTATTTAACCCGGGCCGCTTGAGCCGAAAGGACAACACCTTAAAATTTGTTCCTGTAGATGAAAGTGGGAAGGAGGGTACCGCAAAATATATTCCTGTGGAAGGTGTCTCTGATTTGTACTGCTTCGGCTCATTGGATACAAACAGTGCTATGTACAATTTTCTGGGTAAAAATAGTATAAGTGTCCATTTCTTCGACTATTATGAACACTATACCGGAAGTTTTCAACCTAAAGAATATTTGTTGGCAGGTAAAATGCAAATTCAGCAAACCTCCCACTATCTGGACTCCTATAAAAGATTAAAGATTGCAAAAAGCTTTATTGAAGGAGCTGCTTTTAATATCAGCAAAAACTTGCGTTATTACCTGAACAGGGATCGGGATGTAAGTTTGCATTTGGAAAAAATCACAGCTTTTAGCCAATTAATTGATTCTACTACAGAAGTGCCTGTGTTGATGGGAATAGAAGGAAACATCAGGCAGGTTTATTATGACGCTTTTAATACTATAGTGAAAGACCATGCTATGGAGGGAAGAAGCAAGCAACCTCCCATGAATGAAATCAATGCTTTAATTTCCTTTGGCAATATGATGTGTTACACCTTATGTCTGGATCAGATCTACCATACACAGCTCAACCCTACTATTAGTTTTTTACACGAGCCAGGTTACAGACGTTTTTCACTTGCTTTGGATTTAGCAGAAATTTTTAAACCTATTTTAGTGGATAGGACTATATTTAGGGTGTTGAACAAAAAAGAGGTGCAGTCGAAAGATTTTGATTTCCATGTGAATAAAGTAGTGTTAAAGGAATCGGGAAAGAAAGCTTTTATAAGAGCATTTGAAGAGCGGTTGAATGAAACTATTAAGCACCGGACGCTGAACAAAAGTGTAAGCTACAAGCATTTGGTCAAGTTGGAGTGTTACAAATTAAGCAAGCACTTATTAGGAATTGAAACTTATAAACCTTTTAAAATTTGGTGGTAAGGTTGAAGGTAGGAAGTATTGACTAAAATAAGTATTGTAAATATTATCAGATAATGAAGAAAAATGTTGAGTCTCAGGAGCGTTTGAGTTTATGAAAAAAATGCAAACCAGGTCAAAATGCTTTGCTCTTGATGTGATAAAGATGTGTGATGATTTACCCAAGAAAAAATCCTCTGATGTTATTTCTTATCAAATTATTAAAAGTGCGACTTCGCAGGCTGCAAATTACCGCGCGGCATGCAGGGCTAGATCAGGTGCGGAGTTTTTAAGTAAAATGTTTATTGTGGTAGAAGAAGCTGATGAAACTTCCTTCTGGCTAGAAATGCGTCATGATTCTGATTTAATTGATGAGTCAAAGTTTCAAAAATTATTTAAAGAATCCGGAGGAATTATTGAAAATATTTTCAAGTGCAAGAAAAAATGCTAAAATTAAGAAGTAGGGTTGAAGGATAGAACCAAGAAGTTAGATTTAATTCAGCTATTCAATCATTCATTTATTTATTTATTCAATAATTCAACATGTATGTAATTTTAGTATACGATATGGGAGAAAAGCGTGTAGTGAAAATGTTAAAACTATGCCGGCAGTATTTGAACTGGATTCAGAATTCCGTTTTTGAGGGCGAAATAACAGAAGTAAAATTGAAGGAACTCTTAAGCCAGGCTAAAATGTTTATGCGTCCTGAAACGGATAGCGTTATTATATTTAAAAGCAGGGAAGAGCGCTGGTTAGAAAAAGAGATTATTGGAAATGAGAAAAACGACCTTGATACCTTCCTATAGCTATTTAGGTCGTCAAAGATTAAAAACATCCTGATCTCATCTGAACGGATTTGCTGTAACAATTAGAAAAACCTTATTCTTTTAACAAAAAAGGAGGTTGTCGAACCTCCGGTAAAAATCGTTTATTGCAGGTTGACGATCTGCGGAAGAAAAAGTCATTAAAAAAGATCTGATCTATTGGAAAAAAGCCTATTTTTGAACTGAAGCTAACGGCTCTTAATCGCACCATGCTGGAATTGAAATGAAGGAGCAAATAGGAAAAAAGCAATAGTTAATTTTCTCTTAATCGCACCATGCTGGAATTGAAATTTTCAACAGGCTGGTAAGAAAGTATTTTAGCGCGCTCTCTTAATCGCACCATGCTGGAATTGAAATATGATTTTATTCTTATTATCAATCAAGAATACACGACTCTTAATCGCACCATGCTGGAATTGAAATTAGTATTTTTCAACATCTAACGAGTCAAATTCCTGCTCTTAATCGCACCATGCTGGAATTGAAATTTTACTTTAATTAAGTAATCATCACAGAAATCAAACCTCTTAATCGCACCATGCTGGAATTGAAATCCGCAAAAATCGGTGTGCATATTATCGCTGCTGTTACTCTTAATCGCACCATGCTGGAATTGAAATACTGAAACTCATTTGAGTTGATGCAGTAGAATTTGTCTCTTAATCGCACCATGCTGGAATTGAAATATACTGGAATTTGTAACAATCGAAGCCGATGGAAACTCTTAATCGCACCATGCTGGAATTGAAATGTATTATCAGTATTTACTATATCACAAAATATCTTTCTCTTAATCGCACCATGCTGGAATTGAAATCTCAAACAAATGAGCCGTCAAGCGACACTCAATTATCTCTTAATCGCACCATGCTGGAATTGAAATTTCTTTTTTGCATCTGAGATGTTGAAGGTAATGATTCTCTTAATCGCACCATGCTGGAATTGAAATATATTTAAAGTCTCAGTTACCTTTAAACAAAGTAAACTCTTAATCGCACCATGCTGGAATTGAAATAAGAACAAGAAAGAGAAACCTTATTCTTGATCATACTCTTAATCGCACCATGCTGGAATTGAAATTAGTGAGATTAAATAACTTATCACTGTATTTATCGGCTCTTAATCGCACCATGCTGGAATTGAAATAAAGCTGAAAACGCTGAAGTGGTTTCTCCTAAATATCTCTTAATCGCACCATGCTGGAATTGAAATATAAAAAAATGAACTGGCACGAAAGATTAAAAGCATCTCTTAATCGCACCATGCTGGAATTGAAATTCAGCTTTAAAATTCATAAAATCTAAAACATAATACTCTTAATCGCACCATGCTGGAATTGAAATTTTGTTTTTATAGAGGCCACAGCAACAATATCGAACTCTTAATCGCACCATGCTGGAATTGAAATTCATTGACTAAATTGATAGATTCATCAAAAGATATTCTCTTAATCGCACCATGCTGGAATTGAAATCATGGAATGACTATAGGAATGCAATGGAGATGTGGGCTCTTAATCGCACCATGCTGGAATTGAAATATTCTTCATTAAGCTGTGAATTCAGCTCTTTCAATTCTCTTAATCGCACCATGCTGGAATTGAAATGGTTGTGGGTGGTGTGCTTTAATGTTAAGTATGCTCCTCTTAATCGCACCATGCTGGAATTGAAATTTCATTATAGTCTCTCATTTTATGTTTAGTTTCGATCTCTTAATCGCACCATGCTGGAATTGAAATGCGTTAGTGTATCTTCCTTTACATAAAATATATCTACTCTTAATCGCACCATGCTGGAATTGAAATCTATCATTTTTAATTTCTTGAAGGTCGGGATAAGTTCTCTTAATCGCACCATGCTGGAATTGAAATGTTTAAGCAAATCAGCAAAAAAGTTATCATACTCTACTCTTAATCGCACCATGCTGGAATTGAAATCGTGCTTTTGCTACCGGTGGAGCAACTGCAAGTACTCTCTTAATCGCACCATGCTGGAATTGAAATTTTATTTGAAACCTATTTTGGTGCATAAATTTATTCTCTTAATCGCACCATGCTGGAATTGAAATTATTTCATTTATTAAGTATTTGACTGCCGTCTACACTCTTAATCGCACCATGCTGGAATTGAAATCTTAAATCGTTGCCCGGTCCGTGTAATTCTGTTTCACTCTTAATCGCACCATGCTGGAATTGAAATGTTGATCAGTTTTACTATTAATGGCAATTACTTTCTCTCTTAATCGCACCATGCTGGAATTGAAATAAAAGGGTGAGGTAGAGCGCAGAATAAACGAAAACACTCTTAATCGCACCATGCTGGAATTGAAATACGTGATTCCCTCATAGCAAAGTACGAAGCTATTTACTCTTAATCGCACCATGCTGGAATTGAAATTTGAAATTACTGAGCAATCAAAACCAACAAATGTTCTCTTAATCGCACCATGCTGGAATTGAAATTAAACGCAATACTAGCCTTAAGAAAAAGAATTAAGGTCTCTTAATCGCACCATGCTGGAATTGAAATTGGTAGAATATGAAGGAGATTCCGACAGCCTGCGCACTCTTAATCGCACCATGCTGGAATTGAAATTTGTTATTTTGTTTTAAGTTGATAATTCAGTTCTTCTCTTAATCGCACCATGCTGGAATTGAAATGATGTATGCCGAAATTGCCAATAGCCTTAAAAAAGCTCTTAATCGCACCATGCTGGAATTGAAATAATTCTTTTGTTCTGAAAGTAAATTATCTGGAATCTCTCTTAATCGCACCATGCTGGAATTGAAATTTACATAGGCGTGGATGTTGATTTGCGTTGGGAAGGCTCTTAATCGCACCATGCTGGAATTGAAATGTGCCTCAATAGCCGTTTTGTAGGTCTCAGTCTGTCTCTTAATCGCACCATGCTGGAATTGAAATTAGTTTTTAATAGTTTCCTACACTATTCCTACACTACTCTTAATCGCACCATGCTGGAATTGAAATGATACTACCGTATCTTCTAGAACCTTTTCAGTATGTGCTCTTAATCGCACCATGCTGGAATTGAAATGGAGATCAATTTAAAGGTAAGACAGAAACAATGATCTCTTAATCGCACCATGCTGGAATTGAAATTGAATTTCTCTTTGTAGTAATTGAGAAATACTTAACCTCTTAATCGCACCATGCTGGAATTGAAATCTTGATCTTACTGATATAGATGATAATAGGCGATTGCTCTTAATCGCACCATGCTGGAATTGAAATGATACTACCGTATCTTCTAGAACCTTTTCAGTATGCTCTTAATCGCACCATGCTGGAATTGAAATATCGATTCCGGCTGATGCTGGATAGCGCATTGCTTACTCTTAATCGCACCATGCTGGAATTGAAATCACTCAAAAAAAATTTCTATCTATTAGTAAAAGTTACTCTTAATCGCACCATGCTGGAATTGAAATGGGCTTTTTTTATGGGTTTTCGTCTGAAAATGTATGCTCTTAATCGCACCATGCTGGAATTGAAATTACTGACCGCTAAGCGTGTTGCCTCCCTGGCTATTCAACTCTTAATCGCACCATGCTGGAATTGAAATTTGTATAAGGGTATTGGAAGAGACATATTTGAAAATCTCTTAATCGCACCATGCTGGAATTGAAATGCGTTTGCGTAATAACTCTAGATCCTGTTGAACCTTCTCTTAATCGCACCATGCTGGAATTGAAATGAGGAAAGGATGGGACAACAGCTCCTATGATGCCAACTCTTAATCGCACCATGCGGGAATTGAAATAAAGCTCGAGAAATTAACAATGAACCTTCTATGACTCTCTTAATCGCACCATGCTGGAATTGAAATCCTTGTGAAAGTCCCTGGCCGACGGCCAACATTGCCTCTTAATCGCACCATGCTGGAATTGAAATTTGGATATTACAGATATTGACGATTTACGTCAAGACCTCTTAATCGCACCATGCTGGAATTGAAATGGGCTTTTTTTATAGATTTAATGATAGAAAATGATTCTCTTAATCGCACCATGCTGGAATTGAAATGCGTAGGATTGTATGATTATAAATTAAATATATTATTCTCTTAATCGCACCATGCTGGAATTGAAATTCAGTTATTACTCCGCCAATTGAAACCAGCAATGTACTCTTAATCGCACCATACTGGAATTGAATTCTCACCCATTCAAAAAAACAAACACTCTGGGTGAGAATCGCGAGGGGTTTTGTGCGGCATGATATTGCGGGTATGAGCAAATATTTATAGAGGGTACTTATATTTTAAGGATAAATCGCACCATGCTGGAATTGAAATGAATGTATAATAAAACCCTTGAAATGCAAACTAAAACTCTTAATCGCACCATGCTGGAATTGAAATAAATCAAATGAAGCCGAGGAGGTATTAAATGCAGTAACTCTTAATCGCACCATGCTGGAATTGAAATTTTTCAAAATGATGGCCTTTTTCAAGCGAATCAAGCTCTTAATCGCACCATGCTGGAATTGAAATGGTGTACGCTTCTTTTCACTTCCGGATCTCCACCGTACTCTTAATCGCACCATGCTGGAATTGAAATTGAACATGAACTCGAAATCAGAAAAAGAAATGACATCTCTTAATCGCACCATGCTGGAATTGAAATTAAGCTCAGGCACATGGAAAGTAATCAGGCAGGAATTCTCTTAATCGCACCATGCTGGAATTGAAATGTGTTGGATGAAAACAGATGGTTTATAGCCATTGCCTCTTAATCGCACCATGCTGGAATTGAAATCTATAAACATTTGTTGGTTTTGATTGCTCAGTGATCTCTTAATCGCACCATGCTGGAATTGAAATCAGAAAAGTTAATGCAAGGCTAAAAGCTGTAAAATCCTCTTAATCGCACCATGCTGGAATTGAAATTTAATTCTGCCAGATCGTCCGCAATACGGCTGTGGCTCTTAATCGCACCATGCTGGAATTGAAATATGAATTGGCTATGCGTTGAATGCAACCTAATTGACTCTTAATCGCACCATGCTGGAATTGAAATGTGTGAGGTTCAATAGCTTTTGTACACTGATATTTCTCTTAATCGCACCATGCTGGAATTGAAATGAGATTGATCAATCACCAAATCATTGCATTGCTTGTACTCTTAATCGCACCATGCTGGAATTGAAATGGGGCAGGACTTTTATAAAACAATGCATTATTTTTACTCTTAATCGCACCATGCTGGAATTGAAATACGTGATTCCCTAATAGCAAAGTACGAAGCTATTTACTCTTAATCGCACCATGCTGGAATTGAAATGTTGCTAAGAAGAGGTTACGGAGCGGTAAACGACTTCTCTTAATCGCACCATGCTGGAATTGAAATGTTGCTAAGAAGAGGTTACGGAGCGGTAAACGACTTCTCTTAATCGCACCATGCTGGAATTGAAATCGTGCTTTTGCTACCGGTGGAGCAACTGCAAGTACTCTCTTAATCGCACCATGCTGGAATTGAAATCTGAGGATGGAAAAGGCTCGAAGGCTTCTTTCTTCCCTCTTAATCGCACCATGCTGGAATTGAAATTGAGAAGTTTTTTTCAATCTCTTCTTAGTATTACACTCTTAATCGCACCATGCTGGAATTGAAATTCGTTTTAATGTGGTTTATTTGCTGTTATCTAGCAACTCTTAATCGCACCATGCTGGAATTGAAATGCAGGAGCAAGTGATACATCAACAGTTCAGGTCAATCTCTTAATCGCACCATGCTGGAATTGAAATATTAGTGCCTCAAAATGTTCTGTTAATGATTTTTCTCTTAATCGCACCATGCTGGAATTGAAATGGTACTAACCCGGGTGATGAAGTTAAAATTATAGCTGCTCTTAATCGCACCATGCTGGAATTGAAATTGCTAAAAAGCTGTTGTATATGAGATATGACCACACACTCTTAATCGCACCATGCTGGAATTGAAATGTACAAGATGGTGATGAGAAAGAACAATATAATAAGCTCTTAATCGCACCATGCTGGAATTGAAATTTACCTACTCCCCATGCCGTAAAATCTGCATAATAAACTCTTAATCGCACCATGCTGGAATTGAAATTTTGCTTTCAACTACAGCATAAACCCTTGCACCGTTCTCTTAATCGCACCATGCTGGAATTGAAATTTTTACTGCGCATTTCAGGCAAAGAGTTTGGCGACTCTCTTAATCGCACCATGCTGGAATTGAAATAAACACATGGGGGGCAGACTTACTTCAAAGTCAAAACTCTTAATCGCACCATGCTGGAATTGAAATACCACTAAAGACAGGTTAGGTATTCCGGCTGGGGACTCTTAATCGCACCATGCTGGAATTGAAATCTAGAAACTTAAGTTATGGATTTTCGAAACTACAAACCTCTTAATCGCACCATGCTGGAATTGAAATAAAATATTTTCAAGGTAAGGTATAAAGGCCGGAACTCTTAATCGCACCATGCTGGAATTGAAATGATAAGCCAGAACCTTATTATTATACAGTTCATGCACTCTTAATCGCACCATACTGGAATTGAATTCTCACCCATTCAAAAAAACAAACACTCTGGGTGAGAATCGCGAGGGGTTTTGTGCGGCATGATATTGCGGGTATGAGCAAATATTTATAGAGGGTACTTATATTTTAAGGATAAATCGCACCATGCTGGAATTGAAATACAGGTATTGCTATTACACCGGACATTACCCTAAGCTCTTAATCGCACCATGCTGGAATTGAATTCTCCCCCATTCAAAAAAA
Source organism: Marivirga lumbricoides (assembly GCF_014636295.1). Lineage (GTDB taxonomy): Bacteria > Bacteroidota > Bacteroidia > Cytophagales > Cyclobacteriaceae > Marivirga > Marivirga lumbricoides. The sequence continues at coordinate 358,535 of NZ_BMEC01000003.1, forward strand.
GCGAACACTCTGGGTGAGAATCGCGAGAGGTTTTGTGCGGCATGGTATTGCGGGTATGAGCAAATATTTATGGAGAGTACTTATATTTTAAGGATAAATCGCACCATGCTGGAATTGAAATTCTTTTTTGTTCAACTATTGCAACCGCTGTAGCTAACTCTTAATCGCACCATATTGGAATTGAAATCTCACCCATTCAAAACAATAAACACTTTGGGTGAGAATCGCGAGGGGGTTTGTGTGGCATGGTATTGCGGGTATGAGCAAATATTTATAGAGAACACTTATATTTGAAGTGAAACTGACAAGGAGCCAAAACCTTGTATGGTTATATGTAAACAAAACATCATGAGCAACTTTTACCCAGGTCCTTCACAGCTTTATCCGGAAATAGGAGCTTATTTACAGGAAGCTTTTGCGTCCGGGATCCTTGAAATGAACCACAGGTCCGAGGCCTTTATGAAACTGGATGCTGAAACTAAAGAGCTTTTACACAACAGGCTTAATATTCCGGCTAACTACCAAATAGTTTTTACTTCTTCCGCTACCGAATGCTGGGAAATCATCTCTCAATCTTTTATTGAAAAAAGTAGTCTTCATTTCTATAATGGTGCTTTTGGCGAGAAATGGTTTCAGTATGCGAAAAAAATCCATTCTGAAACACAAGGCCTTCAATTTTCTGAGGAGGGTATCCCCGATATTAAAGCTATATCAGGTCAGCAGGAATTATTGGCTTTTACGCACAATGAAACCTCCAACGGAACGGCTTTACCCTTTGCTTTTCAGCAGGATGTGCGAAAGCAATTCCCTCATCAATTAATAGCTTATGATGCTACGTCCTCAATGGCAGGCTATGCATTAAAGTGGGAGTTAGGGGATATATGGTATGCTTCCGTTCAGAAGTGTTTTGGTTTACCTCCGGGGATGGCTATAATGGTAGTAAGTCCTGAAGCAGTAGCCAGGGCTCGGGAACTGAAGGATGAGAGATATTATAATTCTTTCAACTATATGCTGGCAAATGCTGAAAAACATCAAACCCACCATACGCCTAACATAACCAATATCTTTTTACTTAACAGAGTGCTGAAGAAGCGGCAAAACATTAAGGAAATTCACAATCAATTGACTGGAAGAAGACAAAGTTTTTATCAGATGATTGATCATTTTCCACAATTAAAAGGTCATATTTCAGAAAGTAAGTTTCAGTCAGATACAGTGTTTTGCATTGATGTTACTCCTGAACTTCTGAATGATCTGAAAAGTGCAGCATATAAAGAAGGAATAATTATGGGTAGCGGTTATGGAGCCTTAAAGCAATCAACTTTTAGGATTGCCAATTTTCCAGCTATTCAGCAGGATGATTTTAACAGATTGGGTAATTTTTTAAATCAGTTTTTTAAATAGTATTGATAGCCCAAATTGTTATCGTACCTTTGCGCGAAATTTTATAAGTAATGCTCAATTTTAAAGAAATTATTTCAGTATCGCTGATTTTGTTTTCCGTGATCGATATTTTAGGCTCAGTACCTATCGTAATGGATTTACGCAAAAAACTAGGCCATATACAGTCAGGTAAAGCTACCATTGTAGCCGGTTTTATCATGATTGTATTCCTTTTTTTAGGGGAGTCTATCTTAAAACTCTTTGGAATTGACATAGGGTCTTTTGCTATTGCCGGTGCACTTGTAATGTTTCTGATAGGTCTGGAGATGGTATTGGGTGTTACTTTGTTTAAGCATGAAGAAACCACTGCCTCCAGTGCCTCAATTATGCCCATAGCTTTCCCTTTAATAGCTGGAGCAGGTACTATGACAACTTTGATATCGTTAAGAGCAGAGTACTCACAAATTAATATTATAATAGGAGTAGTCTTAAATTTAATATTGGTTTTTATAGTGCTGAAAACCTGTGGCTGGCTGGAGAGAAAAATTGGGCAGGCAGGATTTAGTATATTGCGAAAAGTATTTGGTATTATCTTATTGGCAATATCAATTAAGCTGTTTAAAAACTTTTTTTAATGATCACAATTTATACAGACGGATCTGCTCTGGGTAACCCCGGCCCCGGTGGTTATGGAATAGTGATGCGTTTTGGCGAAAAGAAGAAGGAAGTGGCTGCTGGCTATAGAAATACTACCAATAACAGGATGGAGTTGATGGCTGTAATTGTAGCCCTTGAGCAGCTAAAAACTACTAAATATCCGGTACATATTTATAGTGATTCCAAATATGTAATCGACTCAATTTCAAAAGGATGGTTGGCTAACTGGGTGAAGAAAGGCTTCAAAGGGAAAAAGAATGTTGATTTATGGAAGAAGTATCTTTCAGTATCTAAACCGTATCAAATAATTTTTCATTGGGTTAAGGGGCATGCCGGCAATCCTGATAATGAAAGGTGCGATAGATTAGCTGTTCAAAAGGCCGAAAATGGACCTCATATGGTAGATGAACCTTTTGAAGAACAGCAGAATTCTTCTAACCTTTTCTGAAGCCGTTCGTAGAATTGTACTTATTATTACCAAAAATTCAAGCATTCAATTTAAACGTTAAATTAAGTATATGAAAAAAACTGTATTTTTAATCGGTTTAGTATGTGTGTTATTTGTGTCTAAATCTTCCGCTCAGGATTATTCCCGATCTATTGGTTTGAGAGGTGGATATCCTACAGCACTAACAGGAAAATTTTTCACTAAAGAAAATGTAGCGCTGGAAGGGATGTTGAGTGGTTACCGAGGAGGTTTCGAATTTACTGGTCTTTACGAAATTCATGCTAACGCATTTGACGTGCCTTACTTAAGCTGGTACTACGGACCAGGTTTTCACATTGGCGCGTACAATGACAGATATGATAACTACTACTACAGAAACAGAGATGGGGATGGGTTTATCTTAGGAATTGACTTTATCTTAGGAATAGAGTATACCATTACTGATATCCCTTTTGTAATTGGTGTTGACTTTAAACCCGGTTTCGATTTTGCGCCAGGGTTTTGGTTTAATCCCGGAGCAGGTGTATCGTTAAGATTTTATTTCTAAAAATATTTCATCAACTTTATAAGAAAGGTGCTTAAGGCACCTTTTTTTATTTCTGAGAAATTATTAATTAATGTCCATTTTTCAATTTAAGGAGTTTACTCTTAAACAAACAGATAGTGCAGCTAAATTGACTACTGATGCCACTATTTTTGGAGCTTCACTTCCATTTTCTGAAAATGTAAGCGCTGCTTTGGAAGTAGGTACGGGCACCGGTATTCTTTCTCTAATGCTTTCGCAAAGAGGGAGGTTTGCTATTGATGCTGTAGAAATAGAAGAGAGAGCATACAATGAAGCAAGTTTGAATTTTCAACGATCCCCATGGGCGAACAGATTACAAGCTCACCATGTCGATTTTAATTTGTTTTATGCCGCTGCTAAAAATAAAAATAAGTATGATTTAGTGTTTTCTAACCCTCCGTTTTTTACCAAAAATTTGCAGTCTCCTGTGACTAGGGAAAAAAATACTGCCTACCATACTAATACCCTTTCATTTAAAGAATTAGCCACTGGAATTTCTCTCGTATTGAAGGATTCAGGAGAAGCATTTATTATGTTGCCGGCTTATGAAATGACTTTATTTGTGGATGAAATAAAGATGCAAGGTTTTTCTATTTCACATATATTAAAAATTCATCATAGCTTAAACAAACCAGCATTAAGAATTATTCATGGTTTCAGTAAACATGAAACAGAAAAACCTGCAGAGAAGGTGATTTATATCAGGGATGAAAATAATGAATTCCACCCTGGATATATTGAGCTTTTAAAGCCCTTTCTTACTATTTTCTGAAGCTAAAAACTCCCGCTTTTTTTCTTTTCGCTTTGTATTTATCAATAGCGGGTTTCTTTAATAGACACATCATGCTCCACTAACTCTTTTAATATGGGCTCATACAATTCTTTAACAGTAGGTATGTGTACACCTCTTAATTTAATAGTGCCATTAAGAATATTTTTTACCGCTATTCCTACCGGTAATCCTACTGTTTTGGCCATAGCAGTATCATGCTCATTTTCACCATATGCTACAATAGAAGAGTCGATATGATGTGTCTTGCCCTCCAGCTCATACACAAATTGATGTTGCATTACAATCATGTCTTTATCCCCTTCCTCCAGCTTTAATTTTTTTTCAAGAAGTGCTTGCAGTACCATTGCAGGGCTGCCCTTTTGAATAGGAAGAGGCGTTTTATCAAAAATTCCTAACCACTTCAGTTTTTCAAAAGTTTCTGAGCCTCTTTTTATTTTAGTATAATCACATAATTTATCTTCTACCGATTGAGTATCCTCGTACTTAAGGAAAGCATTGATAAAATCTCTGTTGGTCATCTGATCCAGGGCTTCTACTTCATAAGTGTCATCTGTCACTCCTAACTGAACAAATACATTCCAGGCTTCGCTAAATCCAACTTTCCTTAAAGTACCTCTTAACAAAGTAGGTATATTTTCCAATCCATAAATTTTTCTGTAGGAGAGGGAATCCCTGTTAGGGTAGCCTTCAAAGTCACCTATTCCTTTCACATGAATATGATCCAGTCTGGTAAAAAGGCGATGGTAGGGAATATATTTATATTTACTATTTCTGATAAATTTCGCTGCTCCCTGTCCTGCTAACACCACATTTCTAGGGTTCCATGTAAATTTATAGTGCCACGGATTATTATCGCTTTCAGGAGCAATAAGTCCGCCAGTGAAGGATTTGAAGGACTGGAGTATTCCTCCTTTCTCTTTTATTTCATCAATCACTGCCATGGCAGTCATGTGGTCAATTCCGGGATCTAAACCACACTCCATTAATATCAGAGTGTTACTACTTTTTGCTATATCGGATAATGCATCAATATCAGGGTTATTATAAGAGGCAGTTACAAGGTGTTTGCTTAAATCAACGCAAACCTCTGCTACTTTAAAGTGCAAAAAAGCCGGAAGCATGGAGATTACCAGGTCAGCATTTCCTATTTCTTCGCGGGTTTGTATTTTGTTTAAGATATCAAACTGGATGGCCGTAAAAGAAGGGTGTTCCTGTGCTTTAGACTTTGCTAAACTAATGTCAAAATCTCCCAGTCGGATATTCCAACCTTGCTGTTGGGCATTGTTTTTCAGATAATTAATAAGCGAGGTAGCAGATCTACCGGCTCCTAATACCAATATATTTTGCATCTTTATTGTTTTTTTACAAGAACAAAGTTATCATTATGAACAGGACAAAAAACTATCGGAATATATATTTGGTCGAAAAATGACAAATTGACTGCTTTTTTTCCTCTGCAACCTTTAATATTGCAATTGGTAGTGTTTAGTCTTAATATTATTATAAATTTTAAAGTAATCAGACCAAAACATTACATGAAATATGAAGTTGAGGAAGGTGTAATTTTAAATACAATATCTGCTTTTATCATACATCTAACTCGTTTATTCTCATTTTTTTCGTAATTAACGCCCTCGTTTAGATAGCGAATTACTTAAAGTTGAAAGAATAGTTAAAAAAGTCATTTACCAGTGCAAACGCATACCATAAATGAGTAGAGCAAATAAATTAAAACCAACTGATACAAAATCCCTATGGAGAGACAGGATATAGAAATATCAGACTTAAGGCGAATAACGGAATTAGTGAAAGAGCAATACAAGTATGATTTTACCAATTATGCTATGTCCTCTTTTAGGAGAAGAATACTGCGGATTATGGAGCTTTATAAATTTGGTTCTGCAGATTTACTTATAAAAAGATTGAAAGATGACAGGTCTTTTTTTGATGAATTTATTTCTGAAATTACAGTTAATGTTACAGAAATGTTCAGAGACCCTTCTTTCTGGAGAGAGCTTCGTGATAACGTAATACCTAACATCTTACTAAACCATAACACCATTAGTATTTGGCATGCCGGCTGTTCCTCAGGAGAAGAAGTTTTTTCAATGGCTATTCTGTTGAAAGAAATGGGTATTCTGCATAAGGCCAAGATAATTGCTACGGACATTGATAAAGTAATCCTAGATAAAGCTAAGATGGGACATTATTCCATGAAGAACATGGAACTTAATGAAAAGAACTATATCAGGTTTGAGGGTAAAAATAAGTTTAAAGATTACTTCACAGAGAGCAACGGGAAAGCCATAATGGATAAGTCCTTGATTGAAAACGTGTCATTTAGAGAGCATGATTTAGTTCAGGGTGTGGTTTTTAATAAATTTGACCTTATTCTCTGTAGAAATGTAATGATCTATTTTAACCAGAACCTGCAAAACGAAGTACTTAAAAAGCATCATGAAAGCTTGTTTAAATATGGGTATCTGGTAATTGGCTCTAAGGAATCACTTATTTGGTGTGAAATCGCCAATAAATTCATTGTAGTAAACAATGAAGAAAAAGTGTATAAGAAAATAAAAGACTGATCTCAGCTAACTGATACTCAATGAGTCGATTTAATCTCGATAATAAGTATAAAGCGATTGTAATTGGGGGATCTGCCGGGAGTTTCCAGGGGATCACGCAAATACTTTCTGCATTACCTTCTGATTTCAGCTTGCCTATCATTCTTTGTTTGCATAGGTTAAAGCATGTAAGAAATGGGTTTGTGGAAGCTTTATCCATTAAAAGTATTAAGCCTGTTGTAGAACCATTTGATAAAGAGGGAATTAAGAAAGGTAAAGTGTATTTGGCTCCGGCTAATTATCACTTATGCATTGAGTTGGGAAATACTTTTGCACTTTCTACTGAAGAGATGTACAATAACTCCCGACCTTCTATTGACATCACTCTGGATACAGCCGCCTATAACTATAAAGATAAATTGATAGGGATTTTGCTTTCAGGGGCTAATAAGGATGGAGCTTTAGGGATGAAGCGAATTAAAGATAGAAAAGGCGTAACTATCATTCAGGATCCTGAGGAATGTATGATTGATACAATGCCTAATGCTGCAAGAAATATTACTGAAATAGATTATACACTAAAAATAAAAGAGATTATTGAATTTTTACTAGAACTGGATAAACTATATATAAAATGATTTTTTTGCTAAATAAGCTCAAAGTAATAAATAATATATATTTGATTGGTTTTAGGATTTTGTATGGTTTATACTTACTGAAAATTTCAGAAGGGTAAAAAGGAATTAAAAAATTAATAGAATTAGCCTCCGTAAGAAGAAAAACCTCATTCGTAAGGCTGGCTAAAGCAAACTAAAATGTATTTAACATTTGCATACATGTAAGATTAGTCTCCAGGCTATTAAACTAACTGGTCAATCAGTAATTAATACATGGATTCTTTTTGGGGTGTGTGGCAATTAGAAAAAGATAATAAAATAGATGAAAGCAGTTTACAAAAATTTAGCGCTGATACTATCGCTGGTATTTACCCTCAGTATTATTGGTTTAGCGTATTACCTCTACATTTTTCCTGAACGTATTGCTAATCAAACGCATGTTTTTAGTCTGATGGATATAGAAGCCCTTCGTCCTGTATTATTGGAGCTCTATACTTTTTGCGGAGTTTCATTAATTATAGGATTTCTGGCCATTATAATGCTGATTTTCTCTAAAAATAGTGAGAATGATAGTAATGTGGTATATATAGAAAAATTCAAAGACAGTAAAAAAGATAAGTCGCAAGATTTCAATAATGAAAGCAAAAAAGCAGAAGTGTCTGTTGAGTTAACTGAAGTTGCCCAGGCACTTTCAAAGCAAAAGGATAACAAGAAAAAAGCTGAATTATTGCTTTCCACAGTGGCGGGGAAGCTTGAAGCAAGCCAGGGAGCTATTTTTAAAGCAGGTAAAGAGGGAGATAAAAATATTATTTCATTGTATGCTTCCTATGCTTTTGTGCTTCCTGAAAGTCAAACAGTTTCTTATGAGTTTGGAGAAGGATTGGCGGGTCAGGTGGCAAAAGAACAAAAACTTATCAATATATCTGATATCCCTGAAGGCTATATTACCATCCTTTCAGGATTAGGTGAGGCAAAGCCTTCTTACCTAATCATTTGCCCTATTAAAAAAGATGATCAGTTGGTTGGTGTTGTAGAAATAGCTTCTTTTAAGAAAATGGGTAAAAAGGAGGAACAGCTAATTGAAGATGCTATGAGTTTAATAGCCGAAAGCTTATCAGAAAAGGGTCAAAAAGTTAATCCGGAGAAATAGTAAGAGTAGAAATAAACGCACATGTTCAAAAATATTAAAATAGGAACTAAAATAATAGCTGTTTTACTCTTTGTAGTACTGCTGAGTATTGTCATAATAAGCTTTATTACCTATAACATGAATAGGCAATCTGTTGAAAAGCTTAATTATGAAAAATTAATGGTTCAATCGAGCCTGAAGGCGGATAAGATCAACCTTAGGTTTGAAAATATCATTTCCAATTCAGATCATATATCTGAATTACAAACTATTCAATCGGGAGTACGAAAGCTTCAGGAGGAAGATTCCACAGTTAATCAGGATAGTGTTCGCTCTGCAGTACTTTTCCAAATGGAAAATCAGCTGAGAAAATTTACCGATAACTACGCTATTCACTCAATATTTATCACTGATCTTTCAGGTGATGTACTACTTAATACCAGTACAATTAGTATTGATTATGATCTGGGAGGAAATCTAAAGGTTTTACAACCTGAGTTTTTTGAAGCTGCGTTAATGGCTAACACTTTTAGTAAAGTGGTTACTGTAGAAGGGAGTAAATATGTTTTATATGGCCGACCTTTAATTAATGATTATAATGCCCCTGCAGGAGTACTTGTGCTTGTGAAGGATATAGCACCTGTATTGGAGATTATAGCTGATGAAAATACTGAATTTAAGACTTCAGAAAATATTCTAACTTATCAAGAGAATAATCAGGCGATTTACCTCAGTAAATTAAGATTTGTGCCTGATAGCATAGCACCTATTGCTGTATCAATGGGTGATGAGTTTAGTGTAGCGGTGCAAAATGCAGCGAAAGGCAAAACTGGCTATTCGAAAGACCTTGATTATACCGGCACACCTGTACTGGCAGTATGGAATCCTATTCCTTCAATAGGCTGGGGTCTGGCAAGCACTGTGCGTGAAAGCGAAGTACAAGATCAATTTGGAGACCTGATGGAGACATTTGTGTATACAGGTATTATCATTCTGTTTTTCACTTTTATTATTTCTCTTATATTTTCAAAAGTCCTTATTAGTCCTATACTTTCTCTGAAGGAAACTTTAAAGCTTTTGGGTAAAGGTATTTTACCTAATAATGTGCCTAAGCAATCTGAAGATGAAATCGGAGAAATGGCAGTTATTTTGGACAGCTTTGTGAGCTCCCTGAAAGGCACTGCTAATTTTGCCAAACAAATAGGCGAGGGCGATTTTCAGGCAGACTTTAAACCTATTTCAGAGGAAGATACACTTGGAAATTCACTTATCAACATGAGGAATTCCATCCAGGAAGCTGAAAAACGTGATAAAGAAAGAAACTGGATTGTAACAGGTGTTGCCGAAATAGGAGAAATATTGAGAAGTAATGATGACCTGGAACAACTGGGTGATGAAATACTAGGATATGTAACTAAGAAAATTGATGCAATTCAAGGAGCATTTTATGTACTTAATGATGACGACCCTGACGATTTCTTTATTGAAATGAAGTCTAGTTATGCTTATAACAAGAAAAAGTACTTAAAAGCCAGATTTAAGTTTGCTGAAGGCCTGATTGGGCAGTCAGCTATTGAACAAGATACCTTATTAAGAACTGAAATACCCCACGATTATGTGAGTATAACTTCAGGGCTTTTAGGTGATAAAAGACCTACTAGTATCTTAATTGTACCATTGATTACTGATGAAAAAGTATACGGGGTATTAGAGTTTGCGGGTTTTGAAAAATTTGATTCTAGTCAGGTAAAATTTGTACAGGAGATCAGTTTAATTATTGCCCGTACTGTATTTAATATAAAAGTTAATGAGAGAACCAGAAAGTTACTGGCCGAATCTCAAACAATGAGTCAGGAGCTTCAGGAGCAGCAGGAAGTGCTAAGACAGAATGCTGAAGAAATGGAAGCCACTCAGGAAGAGCTGAAGCGTACCAACCAGCGATTGGAAGATCAAATTGAGGAGGTAAACAGAACACAGAAGCGTATGCAGCTGTTGCTTGAAAATGCTTCTGAGGTTATCACCATTTATGAAAAAGATGGTCAGGTTCGCTACATTTCTCCATCCGTTAAGAAAATTTTGGGTTACAAGCAGGAAGACCTTATCAATACCAACTTCATTGATAAAGTGCATCCGGATTCTCAAGAGGAAATTAACACATTGTTCCAGCAATTGGTTAACAACCCTGATGAGTCTATTACATCGCAACATCAATATGCAAATAGCGAAGGAGAATATATTTGGGTTGAAATAACAGGAAGTAACCAGCTGGAAGATCCGGCCATACAAGGAATTATATTCAATACCAGAGATATAACAGAACGAAGAAGAGCAGAGCAGGAAGAAAGAATGCGAAGCAAAATGCAAGCACTCTCTGAAAACTCACCGGATTTGATTACCAGGATTGACAGTGAAGGTAAATTCTTCTATGTTAACCCAATGATTGAAAACTATACCGGGAAAAGGCCTGATGAGGTAATTCAACTAGAATTAAATCACTCTGGAATTGAGCCTCGCATCATTGAAGAATGGAATAAGCTCTTGCTCTATGTAAAAGATAATAATTCCAAAATTACCGAGGAGATGAATTTCCCTTCTGCAATGGGAGACAGGGTAATGCAGGTAAATGCAATTCCTGAATATGATGAGGAGAAAAATCTGGAGTCAGTATTATTGGTTTCCCATGACATTACTGAAAGGAAAGCCATTGAGTTGGAAATTGCCAGTAAGAATAAGAAGATCACGGAAAGTATCAATTATGCCAAAAGAATACAGGGCTCAATCTTGCCTAATAATGAGGTAATAAGACAAAAGCTTCCTGAGTCATTTATCCTCTATAAAGCAAAAGATGTGGTCAGTGGAGACTTCCCATGGTATATTGAAGTAGGAGATGCCATCTACATTGCAGCTGTGGATTGTACCGGGCATGGGGTTCCGGGTGCCTTAATATCATTAATTGGATATTTCTTATTGAACGATATTGTAAGGTCCCAGAAGATAAGTGATCCGGGGATCATTCTGGATAAACTAGACGCTGGGGTTACTGCTACTTTGAGGCAGGATAGAGATGATTCGACCACTAAGGATGGTATGGATATCGCCTTCTGTAAAATCAATAAAAAGAACAATACCATTGAATATTCTGGGGCGCACAGACCACTATACTACTTGCATGCTTCAGGTGAGCTCGATGAAATAAAAGGAAATAAATTCCCTATTGGAGGAGGTATTTATAAAAACCAAACCAACTTCGATAATCATAAAATTAAATATAAAGCCGGAGATTCTGTATTCTTCTGTTCAGACGGTTTCCCTGATCAATTCGGAGGGCCAGATAACAGGAAATTTGGACCAAAAAGGCTTAGAGAGCTAATAGTCGATAATCAAAGCAAATCAATGGATGAACTGCATAATGTGTTTGATGAGGCATGGGAAAATTGGAAATCTGACTACAAACAAACAGACGATGTACTGCTAATTGGTATTAGATTTTAATAAGTAAAAGATAAAGTATAAATAAAATTATTTAATTTGAAGCCAAATTTGGAGTAATCCGGTTTTAATGAAAAGCAATTAATCTAGAAAACATGAAGTATATATATGATCTGCATAAGACCATGTTGTCCAGAAACCTGATTTTGGTTTATGAAGGAGAATTCACCCAGGAGATTACTAAATCTGTTTTAGCCATGGCTGAAAGAAATATGGATTCAATGGGTGAAGAATCAAGCATTAAAAGAAAGGTTTTTAATGTGATGGTGGAGTGTTTACAGAATATTGTGAAACATTCTGAAGATTTCAACCCTCTTTCATCCAAAAGGAATGCGGCAATCTTTATTGTAGGGAAAGAAGACGACCGCTATATAGTTACCAGCGGCAACCCTGTGGATACTGAAGCTGCCAATTCTTTGAAGAAAAGAATTGATGAGATTAACGGATTGGATAAGGAAGGTCTCAAAAAAATGTACAAAGACATTATTAAAACCAACCATTTATCAGACAAAGGTGGTGCAGGTCTTGGTTTTGTAGATATGGCCCGAAAGTCAGGTCAGAAGCTTGAGTATGATTTTGAAGACATGGGAGAAGGATTCCACTTCTTTTCTATTACTACTACTGTACTCCGATTTTAAGAAATTATCTAAACATATAAATTTTAATAAAGAATATGGAAATCATAAATTTAGAAGGAACAGAAGATACCCCGAAAATATTACTAGATAAAGGCAATGGCATCTTTGAAATTTCCGGCAGATCCCTTCCTGAAGATTCAGCTGAGTTTTACCAGCCTGTTTTAGATTGGATCAGCGCCTATGGGGAGGATCCAAATCCGGAGACTTCATTCGTTTTCAAATTAGAATATTTTAACACAGCCTCATCTAAACTGATACTGGATGTGTTATCAGCCCTTGAAGATATTGAAGGTGTATCCATCGACTGGTATTTTCATGAGGACGATGAAGACATGGAAGAAGCAGGTGAAGAATTCTCTGAATTGGTAGAAATACCATTTGACTTCAAAACCTATTAATTTATACACCAATGAATTCTCAATAGGCCATTAAAACTGGCCTATTGTACTGAATTTTATTTTGCTATGAACAGCAAATAATGAGGAAACTTTTAAAGTTTTTTCATAAACACTTAAACTAATAGCATTTTTCTATGAGTGAAGAAATACTCAAAGCCTTAACCCAACTTTTCGCCATCATTACCAAGCAAGATGGAGGTGTTACCGAGAAGGAAAGAAATTTTGTTATAGGTTTCTTTCAGCAGGAGCTTGATCAGGACTCTATTAAAGAATATTTAGAGCTTTATGATAAGTTTGCCGGCTATGGGGAAGAAGAAGGGGCAGGAGAAGAAAGTGAAGAAGACGAGAAAAAAAAGAAGAGAAAATTAACTTCTGTTCGTGATTCCGTTAGAACGCTTGCTATTTGTAAGAAAATCAATAAAACACTTACTCAAAAGCAAAAGGTAGTTGTTTTAATTAAATTGTTAGAGCTGGTATCTTCTGATAATAATTTCACGCCTCAGCGTATGGAAATTATTGATACCGTATCCACAGTCTTTAACATTATTAAGAATGAATTTAAGCTGATAGAAAGCTTTGTAATTAAACAAAGTGCGGCAGACTTGAAGGAGTTTGAAGAAATTTTAGCAGTGAGTGATCAAACTTCTGTTGAACAAACTTTGCATGTGCATGCTGATATTAAAGGAGAGATTCTTTTTATGAGTGTGGATAGTGTGGATATGTACTTTGTTAAGTATACAGGAAAAGAGGAAATAAATCTTAATGGCTTTATTATGAAGCCTTTTCATGTATACTTATTTTCCCATGGAAGTACTATCAAAACACCTAAAGGGGCAGCTCTTTATTATTCAGACCTTATTCGCCAGTTCCTCTCAGATGGAGAGGTGGTAAAACTTTCTTTCAATGCTGAAAATATTGATTTTCAGTTTCCAAATGGTGAATTAGGCCTTAGGAATGTAAATGTTTTTGAAGGCCCCGGTCAACTGGTAGGTATTATGGGAGCTTCCGGAGCAGGAAAGACTACTTTGCTGAATGTACTGGCCGGAATTGAAAAGCCTACCAGAGGTAAGATCCTTATTAATGGATATGACCTCAATGCCGACCATGATGAATTGCAGGGTATTATTGGCTATGTAGCACAAGATGATTTATTAATAGAAGAGCTTACTGTTTATCAAAACCTTTACTACAATGCAAAGCTGTGTTTTGCAGGTACCAGTGAAGATGAGATACACAAGAGAGTAATGGAAACGCTTGAAAGTCTTGGCCTTGACCAAAGAAAAGACTTAAGGGTGGGAAGTGTATTGGATAAAACAATTTCTGGAGGTCAAAGAAAAAGGCTAAACATAGCGCTTGAGCTTATCAGGGAGCCGGCTGTCATGTTTGTTGATGAACCAACTTCAGGACTTTCTTCTCGTGATTCAGAGAATGTAATTGACTTATTAAAAGAACTTACCTTAAAAGGGAAGTTAATATTTGTGGTAATTCACCAGCCTTCATCGGACATCTATAAAATGTTTGACAAAATGGTGATAATGGATACGGGAGGATACCAGATTTTTTATGGTCATCCCGTTGAAGCCGTTACCTATTTTAAGAAGACTACCAACCAGGTAGACGCAGAGCGAGGTGTTTGCCCTACTTGCGGAAATGTGAACCCTGAACAAATATTTAATATTGTTGAGGCAAAGGTGGTGGATGAGTACGGCCAGCTCACAAGCAAGAGAAAGGTAAATCCTGTTCAGTGGAGAGAGTTTTTCAAAGATAACTTTCAGCTAAGTAGAGTTGAGGATGAGAAAGAAGCTCCTCATTCTACATTGAGCATCCCTAACAGAATAAAGCAGTCGTATATTTTTACAGTCAGAGATACTCTCTCTAAAATCAGCAATAAACAATATTTACTGATTAATTTATTAGAGGCACCTCTACTGGCCTTACTTCTTGCATTTATTATTAAATACAAAAGTGCCCCTGGTGGAGAGGAATATGTATTCAGGTTTAACGAAAATTTACCTGCATTTCTTTTAATGAGTATTGTTGTAGCGCTTTTTATGGGGCTTACTGTCAGTGCTGAGGAAATTATCAGGGATCGGAAGATTTTAAAGCGAGAGTCTTTCCTTAATTTAAGCTGGAATAGCTATCTGCAATCTAAATTGCTTATATTATTTACGCTGTCTGCCATTCAAACTTTGACTTATGTAATTATAGGAGTACTGGTACTGGAGATTAAAGGGATGACCTTAAGTATGTGGGCGGTCTTATTTTCCACTTCATGCTTTGCAAATGTACTGGGCTTAAACGTGAGTTCTGCATTTAGATCAGCCGTAACTGTTTATATATTAATTCCACTGCTGCTTATACCTCAAATGATTTTAAGTGGGCTATTATTTAGTTTCGATAAGCTGAATGACTTTGTAAGTACTAAAGGACAAGTGCCTATAGTTGCTGATTTAATGACTTCCCGCTGGGCTTATGAAGCAATGACAGTTGACATGTTCAAAAACAACGGTTATCAGGAATATTTTTATGATATAGAGGCTGTTGAGAAAATGGCTGATTATAAATCATCCTTTAAGACCAAAAAAATACGTGAGAAGCTTCGACTAATAGAAAACCAGATTGATTCCAAGGAAGAAGAGGATATAGAAGCCGTAGATGAAGCAATCCGCATCATCAAAAATGCTATTGAGAATGATACCCTCAAGGCTAATTTAAAAGATGTTGATCTTGATGAATTCCTTAAAAAGGAAAACATTAATAAAGAAACTATAAAGAAAATAGATACCTATGTTGATGCAATGAGGGATCACTATCTGGAAGAATTTAATGAGGCGGTGAAGAAGAAGGAAACTTTACAGTACTATCTTGAGAATAATGAGGCTTATGATTTTGACCTTAATCAAGCGAAGGATGAGTATTTTAATGAGAGCTTATCGGACCTGGTTCGAAACGTAACTGTTGCGGATAGAGTGATTGAATATAAAGGCAAACTAATTCAACAGATAGACCCGATATTCCATAAACCGGTAGAGCCGGATAACCCGCTGAATTACAGGACACACTTCTTTGCTCCTCAAAAGTATTTTGCGGGAATGTATATTGATACTTTCTATTTTAATATTATTGTGATTTGGTTTATGTCTTTATTGCTTTACCTTACACTGTATTTTGAATTATTTGGAAAGTTAATCTCCTTTTTTGGTGGCTTAAGCTTAAAAAAGAAAAGCAAATAAAATGAAATATTAAGTGTTTGATAATCAATAGATTGAAAGTGAAAATAAGGATTTAATTGTATTTAATTAAATTATAAAAATTGATAATTTGTAAAAAGTAAGGGAATTTCTATTTTTGTTATGGTAAAATTAAGTTTTATGAAAAGCACACTCATTGGGTTATTCGGGTTTTTGGTTCTCTTTGCCTGTGATTCGAAGAAAAAACCTTCGGCTGAAGAAATTTCCGGGGTATTGGATTCAGTCAAGATAGAAGAGCCTGCAATCTCTGAAGAGGTTATTTCTGACATCATTCAGCAGATTCCATCTCCTTTGGAAATATCTACGCTTTTAAAAGAAGCAGAGACAAAATATGATAAGAGTCATTTGAATGATCCAGAAAATATCTCTAATTATAATACCAACTTTGATAAGGCATTGGCTTTAGGTATTTATGGGACAGATTTAGGATATACTAACATCTATGGTCAAAATCAGGATGCTTTGTTCTATTTAAATGCCATCAAATCTTTAGCAGATGATTTAAGTATTGGCCAGTTTTTCGATATTGGCACAATTAAGAGATTGGCGACTAATAGTAAAAACCTTGATTCACTATTGCTGATAACTACTAAGAACTTTAATAGTATCAATGCTTACCTTCAAAGCCAAAAACGTTCTAACTTAAGTGTTTTACTGCTTTCAGGAGGTTGGTTAGAAGCATTATATATTGTGTCAAAGGTTTCAGAAAAAAATCCTGAAAATGAGCAATTAAAAGAAACCATTGGTGAACAGAAAATCATTATGGATAACGTTGCTTTGCTTCTTTCTTTTTATGTAAATAACGATCCTAATATCAAGGACTTAGCAGCGAAATTTAGTCAACTGCAAGAAGAGTTTAACAAGATAGAAATTAAAACTGTATATCGTGAACCAACTTATGAAGTTGTAGATGGCATGCTTGTTGTTAAGGACAACAGCAGCAGTGAGATCATCATGACTGATGAAAATATTGTTTCCATTAGAAATATGGTTTACGAAATAAGAAATAACATTATTAATTAATAGCCTGTATGAAAAAGCTAATCTTCGCATTAGGAATAATATTAGTAACCTCAACCCTTAATCAAGCTGTTGCACAGTGCAACACTGAAAAATATATTGAAGCTTGTATACCTAAATTACAAGAAGGTTTTACCTTTTTGAAAAGCTACAACATAGATGGAGAAGGAGGAGCTAAAAATAAAGTTGAATACTCTTACGTATTTACCAAAGGAGCAACTTATCAAATATTAATATGTAATGATGGTCAATCTACAGATGGTATAGTTTTAACTTTGTATGATTCCAATAGAAAAGCAGTTGCGTCCACTAAATATCAGGGATCAACACTTTCTGCTATAGCATTTCCTTGTCAGGTAACAGGTATCTATTATATCACTTATACTTTTGAAGGCAGTTCTAATTACTGCGGAGGAAGTGTTCTCGGGTTTAAACGATAATTGTATTTATAAGAATATTGAAAGAGCAGATTCATATAAAGTCTGCTCTTTTTTTGTGCCTTCCTTTATTTATTTCTGTTCTTACTACATTACATCTAAAATAGTGTTATGAAAAATCTAGTTAAATTTTCTTTTGAAGCATCTTATCATCAATCAGGTCCTATTACTGAAAACACAAAAGAACTTTGGTTTGTGCTTCACGGATATGGACAGCTACCTCAGTACTTCTTAAGAAAGTTTGATTCTATTGCCAGCAGTGAACGTGTTATCATTGCTCCCGGTGGTTTATCCCGATTTTACTTAGAAGGCTTTTCCGGTAGGGTAGGTAGCACCTGGATGACAAAAGAAGAGCGTGAAGTAGATATTAGAAATTATGTTAGCTACCTTCATGCAGTGCTGGAAGATGTATATTTCGGAGACTCTACCTGCAAAATTACATTACTTGGTTTCTCTCAGGGTGCAGCTACTGTATGCCGGTGGGTGCAACAATTTCGGATAAATTTTCATCGCCTTATATTATGGTCGGGTGCTTTTCCTCATGATATGGAAATTCCTGCCATTAAGAGGAAACTTGAAGGGAAAGAAATATGGATGGTAAGAGGAGATGAGGATACTTTTATCAATGAAGAAAAGCAAAAAGAACAACAGAAAATAATAGATGAATTAGGAGTAGAGGTAGAACATAAGTTGTTTAAAGGAGGGCATGATATTGACGAACCCACCCTTCAAACTTTTTTATAATTCACATTTAGTTTATTAAGAAGCGTTTCTTTTATACTTTTTAAATAGACTATAAAGCTTCATTTGAATTACTCCAAATATAGCTTCTCGAAATATTCTCTGAGACATTTTACTTTCCCCCTTACTTCTGTCAGTGAAGATGATAGGTACTTCTTTAATACCAAAACCATATTTCCATGTAAGGAATTTCATTTCTATCTGGAAAGCGTAGCCAATAAAACGTATTTTATCAAGGTCTAAAGTTTCAAGTACAGACCTATGATAACATATAAAACCTGCAGTGGCATCGTAAACAGGTAGGCCCGTTACAAACTTTACATATTTGCTGGCAAAATAAGACATCAGTACGCGTCCCATAGGCCAGTTTACTACATTTACACCCGTAACATACCGGGATCCGATTACTAACTGAACATCTTCATTGCTTTTACAAGCTTTATAAAGTTCCAGTAGATCAAGCGGGTTATGTGAGAAATCAGCATCCATTTCAAAAATATACTGATAATTTCTTTCCAGCGCATACCTGAAACCCGTAATATAAGCTGTTCCAAGACCCATTTTACCTAATCTTTCCAGCAAATGAAGGTTTTCCGGATAATCTTTCTGAAGTTCCTTAACTATTTCAGCTGTTCCATCAGGTGAATTGTCATCAATGATTAAAACATCAAATTTTTTAGTCAATAAAAAGATAGCGCGAAGTATATCCTCAATATTTTCGCGTTCATTGTAAGTTGGTATGATTACTAAACTATCATTCATATATTTAGATCAACTTCAAAACTAAAAAATCTTTTGAGATATTGAATCTTAATTTTTCAAAACTATTAAAATGAATTTAAAAGCATGTGTTTTTCTGGATAGAGATGGGGTATTAAATGAAGAACGAGGAGAGTATACTTTTCGTGTAGAAGACTTCAAAATTATTGATGGGGTAAAGAAAGCTATGCAACTATTGAAGCAGAAGGATTACCTCCTTATTGTGATTACAAACCAGGCTGGCATAGCTAAAGGTTTGTATACGGATAATGATGTAATGCAATGTCACGAATACCTCCAGAACCAAACAGGTAAATTAATTGATGATATTTATTATTGCCCACATCACCCTGTATCTACCGAGTCATTATTGCGCAAACCTGATAGCCTTATGTTGGAGAAAGCAATTGCCAGGTATAATATTGACCCTGATAAGTCGTGGATGGTGGGTGATTCTGAAAGGGATTTAATTGCCGCTGATAAAGTGGGTGTAAAAGGGATTTTAGTGAATGAAACTAATGATACTTCCCAAAACGGATTGGTATGTAAAAACCTGTTGGAGGCAGTTCAGAAATTTATTTTAAAAGCAAATCCGTAGAGCTATTCATTTAGTTACGGATTTGCTGATAAGCTAACAAATTAAACAATTTATTAGCTTTTATTTTAAATTCCTGTGTAGTTGTAAGGAGTGATGTCTTTCAATTCATTCTTAATAGCATCACGTACTTCTAATCCATCAATAAAATCAGCAATAGTAGCTGAAGTTATCTTTTCATTCTTTCTTGTAAGCGCTTTTAAGGCTTCATAAGGGGCAGGGTAGCCTTCTCTTCTTAGCACTGTTTGTATACCTTCGGCCACAACTGCCCAGTTTTCATTTAAGTCATGCTCAATGGCTGATTGGTTAAGCTCAAGTTTTTTTAAACCTTTAATAATAGAGTGTAAAGCAATAACTCCATGCGCTAAAGGTACCCCGATATTTCTTAGGACTGTTGAATCAGTTAAATCCCGTTGCAGTCTTGAAATAGGTAACTTTGCAGATAAATGCTCAAAAATAGCATTGGCAATTCCTAAATTCCCTTCAGCATTTTCAAAGTCAATAGGGTTTACTTTATGAGGCATTGCAGAAGAACCTACTTCATCTTTTGCTATCTTTTGTTTGAAATAGTTCATTGAAACATACTGCCAAACATCTCTGCAAAGGTCAATTAGAATAGTATTTATTCTTTTAAAGCTGTCAAAGCGCGCAGCTAAGTGATCATAATGCTCAATCTGAGTGGTAGGTTCACTTCTTTTTAAGCCCAAATAGTTTTTTGTAAAATTATCTCCAAAGGCTTTCCATTCAATTTCAGGATAGGCTACATGGTGCGCATTAAAGTTACCTGTTGCTCCACCAAATTTAGCCGCATGAGGAATTTGTGCTTCTAATAGAAGCTGTTCTTTAACTCTTACTAAAAAAACCTCAAGTTCTTTACCTAACCTTGTAGGAGAAGCTGGTTGGCCATGGGTTTTAGCAAGCATGGGTATTTTAGCCCAGTCTTTTGCGTATGTTTCCAGAATAGATAAAGTTTCTTCCAATAAAGGTAAATATACTTTTTCAGCAGCCTCTTTTAACATTAAAGGAGTGGCTGTGTTATTTACATCTTGAGAAGTTAATCCAAAATGGATGAATTCTTTTTGGGCACCAACACCTATTTCATCGAACCTCTGCTTAAGGAAGTACTCTACAGCCTTTACATCATGGTTGGTAGTCCGTTCAATTCCTTTTATTATTAGCGCGTCATCTTCAGTAAAATCACTGACGATTTTACGCATTTCAGAAAATTTTGTACTATCAATACCTTTTAGCTGTGGAAGAGGTAACTCACAAAGTGCTATAAAATATTCTATTTCAACATGCACTCTGTACTTAATAAGTGCCCACTCCGAAAAATATGGGGCTAAATTTAAGGTTTTAGTTCTGTATCGGCCGTCTATCGGGGAAATGGCACTTAAGCTGGTTAATTCCATAGGGATTAAAATTTAAGATTGCAAAGATAAGGAAAATGAAAGATTTGGAAGGGTGAAGCTGTATTATCTGTTATTTATTTCCATCATCTTAAACCACTTCCAATCAGCATAGAAAGTTCCAAATGGAATAAGGGAGGCCAGAAATGCTAAAACTATCATTTTAAATTTCCACTTCATTTTAACGGCTACTATTACAACCAATAGGCAGTACATAATAAATAATACTCCATGAATCATTCCCACTATATAATTTGGTAAAGGCATATCATTAAGATATTTTAAAGGCATGGTTATACCCAGTAAAATGTAGGAGATTCCTTCTAAAATGGCCATAATTCGTAATCGGCCGAGCGCTGTTTTCATTGTGTATCCCATAGTTACAAAGAAAATACCCAAAAGCGCTTAAAGCAATTTTATTTCAATTTAATATCGTTCAATTAGGTCTCAATAAAATATTTTAACAAATTTGTTTACTCAAACATACAACTGAAAAAAATGGAACTGACCGGAAAAGTAATAGATGTACTGGAAGAAGAAAAAGGCAACGGAAGAAACGGAGAGTGGCGTAAGCAGAGTTTTGTAATTGAAACACAAGAGCAGTACCCCAAAAAAGTATGTGCTGTAGCCTGGGGCGATAAAATAGATTCTTTTAATATTAAGAAAGGAGAGGAGCTAACAGCTAAAATCAATATTGAAAGCCGCGAGTATAATGGCAAATGGTATACAGATGTTAAAATTTGGGCAGTTGAAAGAGGGGGAAGCCAGGGAAGTACTTCTTCAGCTGGAGCGCCTTCTTCAGGAGCTTATCAATCACAAGCCCCAATGGGCCAGGGAATGAGTGGTCCGCAAGATGCACCACCTCCAAGTGAAGATGATGAACTGCCGTTTTAAGGTGTAAAGTGGATGACTAGTTCTGAAAAAGCCTCTATTTTTTTAAATGGAGGCTTTTTTGATTTTTATTCAACAACAAATTTAGCAGACATTTTTCCTACCTGTAAAAAGTAAAATCCAGGCTTTAAATAACTAACATCCAACGTAAGTTGAGAAGTGGATTGGGTAATGTCCTGTTCCAGAAGCTTTCTTCCTTTCAGATCTATTATTCTTACTACACTATTTGTTTCTGAAATGGAAGGCAAACAAACTTGAAGGTATTGGCGGTGATTGCTTGGATTAGGGTAAATGACCATTTCTTCACAATTGGGCTTTTCCTCTCTTATAATCGGATCAGGCGAAATATTTTCGGGAAGCTCTTCACACCCTAAAGCAAATGCCCATGAACTGGTAACTGTTTGATAAGGAGTAGAAATACTTAGAATTACTCTATAGGGCTTAAATGAAGTAAATGCTACGCTATCAGGCAGTCTTACTG
Organism: Marivirga lumbricoides; assembly: GCF_014636295.1. Classification (GTDB taxonomy): domain Bacteria; phylum Bacteroidota; class Bacteroidia; order Cytophagales; family Cyclobacteriaceae; genus Marivirga; species Marivirga lumbricoides. The sequence continues at coordinate 380,800 of NZ_BMEC01000003.1, forward strand.
ACAAAGTGAAAGGACCGTTGACCTGAAATTCAGTAAATTCATTTTCTTTTGCTATCTGATTGTTGAGTACCAAGCCGGGCAAATCTGTAAATACCCTGAGTGTGTCATTAGTGCTTCCATTGTTTTCTATAATTAATTGCTTGTCAATTTGACTAGCAGTCTCGTAGCAATTTAAATCAGACGTGCTTATGTCAATTTCTTTGTCTGCATCAACTATTTTATCTATTAGAATAACCTGATTCTCTCCAATATTTTGCCAATCTCCTCCCAGTTTACGCCATTGAATAATTTTGTAAGCAATAGCATATTCTCCTAACAAATCCGGAGCATCCCAAATGATTTCTCCGGTTATTGGTGAAATTGAGTATTCTGGCTTGCCATTTTTTTCTTGATTACCTCTGCTAAAGTTGATATAGAAGAGTGAGTCATTAGGGTATCTGTAACTAATAATTGGAGATGAATTGCTTTGCTCAGGGATAATCAACTCGTAGGAAAGGCTGTCATCATCAGCATCGTAAGCTACAGGATTAGTTCTTTGTATTATTCCTTTTAAACCCCTCTGTATAGTAGTCAATTTTAAAAGTGGAGAGCTGTTAGTTCTGCTAACAGGAGAAACCAGAAGTGAGGAAGAAAAATAAAGAGGGATAGAATTTGAGTTCTGAAAGTTGATAATGCCATTGTTATAGAATTCTTCAGAATAGGAGATTGTATAAGTACCGCTACCACTATACGTATGCGCTACTACAAAGCTTACTAAATTAAAACCTTCCGAAATTTCTTTTGTTTTACTATTAAAAGGAGCTTGTAAGCTTGTGCCATCCCCAAAGCTTAATATTCCTGAGGCAGCCCCAACATCTGATTTTGAATCCACAAACAGGTAAACAGTAATTTCATATAGATTTCCACTAATCCATTCGGAGTGAATATAACCTCCTAATAGGTGTGAAGCTTTTGATTGATGAAAAGCTAAAAAGCTAAAAATGCATAAAATCAACTTCCATTTCATTACCGTTTTTTTAAGGTTGTTATGAAGTTAATTACATTAACTGTGTAATGCAAATATTCAGTTAAATATTACATAGCCAGTCTATTAGGGAAAGTAATCAGCCACTTGTTTTCTATAGAAGTAGCTGATTAATGTTAAGGTGATTATTCCTTTTCATCTTTATAGATGAATACTTTAGCTATATCAGAAGAGTTTTTATACCCTCTGAACATTCCATTGGAATTAAAAGGCATAGTAATGTTCCCTGCTTTGTCTAAGGCAATAATACCACCTTCACCTCCAAAATCTACTAGTTCATCCATCACAACTTTATCAGCTGCTTCTTTTAAGCTCATGCCGTTGTATTTCATTTTAGCAGCTATATCATAAGCTACCACACTTCTAATAAAGTACTCTCCATGCCCTGTTGCTGATACACCACACGTTTCATTGTCGGCATAGGTTCCGGCACCAATAATGGGTACGTCACCTACACGACCATATTTTTTATTGGTCATTCCTCCTGTGGAAGTTCCCGCAGCAATATTTCCTTGTTTGTCCAGCGCCACACAGCCCACAGTACCAAATTTACTATCAGGAAAAGCGGCCAGGGCTGCAGCAGTTCCATTTTCTGTTTCTTTTTGTTTTACCCTTTGTAGTGCATCGTACCTGTTTTGTATAAAGAAATAAGATGGATCAACAATTTCCAGCCCTTGCTCTTTTGCAAATTGCTCTGCACCAGGGCCAGTCATCATTACATGCGGACTGTTTTCCATTACCGCTAAGGCAGCAGAAATAGGGCTTTTAACTTTTGTGAGTCCGGCAACGGCTCCTGCGTCTCTGCTTTCACCTTTCATAATAGCAGCATCCATTTCATTAGTGCCAGCACTCGTAAATACAGAACCTCTTCCAGCATTGAATAATGGTGATTCCTCCATAATTTGTATGGCAGCTATTACGGCTTTACTAGCTGGTTCTCCATTTTCTAAAACAGCATAACCTGCCTCCAATGCTTCTGTAAGTTTTGCCCTGTAGGCTGAATCCTGCTCGGGAGAAATATTTTCTCTTTTGATGGTTCCAGCTCCGCCATGAATAACCAGACTTATAGGTCCTTGCCTTTTTTCACCAGCATCTGCTGAAGGACTTTTTTCAACATTTTTATCTTTATTGGACTCAGGTGACTGGCAAGCAGCACCCAGGAAAAGTATCACTACTATCCATTTTACAAAATATAAGTTTTTCATTGATGTGATTTTTGTAAATTTTTGAAAGGGAAGTTACATAATAATGAGAATCAGAAAAATTAATAGTTGCAATTATAGCCTGGGTTTTCTTCCATAAGCGCCAAAAAATGAATAATTTTCCTACTATTATTTAAATCTTTGATTTATGAGTAAATTCTATACTTTTTTAATAGTCTGGTTTTCCATTGCCTTTATTTATAATGTAAATGCTCAGGAACAAAATAGCTTATATTTTCTTCAAACTTACGATGCCTCAGGCAAAGCACTTAATTCAGGCACAGCCATCATTATAGATCAGCAGGGTACTGGTGTTACCCATCAACAGAGTTTTGAAGGAGCTACAAGTGCCAAAGTTTTTACAATGGATAGCTCTGTTCACAACATCTCCACTATAAATGGTTTTGATGCAGCCTCCGGCTTGGTAAAGTTTTCTGTTGATAATAACCTCACAGTAAAATTTCAGCCAGCTAAGGTTTCTTCTTCGCCTTTAAAAGAAAAGGAGAGTGCAAAACTGTTGTCCCGCACTGCTATTCAAAAAGTAGAGAATCAGAATGTTATCCTTTCTATTTCATCTAATCTGACAGGTTATGGAAACTTTTATCTGGTACCGGATAATATTCAAAAATCCTCTACAGGAGCAGCTGTGTTTAAAAATAATGAGTTAGTAGCAGTAGTTGTGCCGGGCATTAGTGGTGTAAATGGAACTGTGCTGGTAGATGCGGACAGAATTGCTAAAATGGGAAATGTAACAAATGGATTTTCAAATTTTGCTAAAAGTATAAAGTCTGATCAAAGTGCTTTAGCTGCTCTGGGCTTTTATGCTTCCGGGGAGTGGCAGAAAGCAGCTACGGCATTTGGCAGTTATGCCTCTGGCAGTCCTAAAGAAGAATTTGGATGGAAGATGGCAGGTTTTGCTGCTTACCAGCAAGGGGATTTTACAAAAAGCATAGAATATTTAAGCAAGGCATTACAATTAAAGTCAGATGCGCTAGTATTTTCCACAAGAGGTTTAGCATATTTTAATACTAAAGACTATGCGAAAGCTATAAGTGACTTCAGCCAGGGCGCTGCAGAAAAAAGAGATGAAGTTAAATGGTTTGCCTCAAAAGGGATTGCTCATTATGAATTGGATCAGATTGAATTAGCCATTCCTGACTTGCAAAAAGCTATGTCTTTAAAAGCAGAAGATCCTCAGGTGGCGTATTATTTAGGAAATGCTCTTTTTAAACAGGAAAAATATGCTGAAGCCATTAAAGCTTATGATGTTGCAGTAGGTCAGAATATGAAAAGTGAGCTGCTATTTAACAATAGAGGAAAAGCAAAATATAATTTAAAGCAATATGAAGCTGCTATAGAGGATTATAACCAGGCAATAGCTGTAAAAGCAAACTATGATAAAGCATACGAAAACAGGGGAGCAGCAAATTTTGTCCTTGAAAAATGGGAGTCTGTCATTAAGGATTACAGAAAGGCAATTGATTTGGGCTTGTCTGATAAACAGGTTTTTTATGACCTGGCAGTTGCTTATTTAAAAAGCAACGATAAAAAGCAGGCTACTGAATTTTTTACGAAAGCGATTCAAGCCGGATACAATGACGCAAAGGTTTACCAGTTAAGAGGAGAAGCCTATTTAACAGTGAATGACTACGCAAAAGCAGCTTCAGATTTTAAAGATGCTATCAGCAGAGGAGCAAATGATGGTGCTATTTTTCAATTGCTGGGTGAAGCTCAATACAAGAGTAATAATTATCAGGAATCTGTAACCAACCTGGAAAGAGCTATTTCTTTCGGAATTCAGGATAGTGCCCTATTTGTGTATGCAGCAAAAGCTAACCAGGCACTCAATAGAAATGAGCAAGCAGTGGATTTCTATAAGAAAGGGATTGCCCTGGGAGCTAAAAATCCTCAAGTATTGGCGGATTATGCTATTCTACTTTATGAAACCGGGAAAAATGATGAAGCTAAATCGAGCATAGAAAAGGCTCTATCGGCAGGAGCAAAATCTCCTAAATTATTGCTCTATAGTGGTTTAATAGCTGCTAAAAATCAGCAATGGGATTTAGCCATTCAACAATTAACAAAAGCTGAAGCTGGTGGGGTTAAAGATAATTCCTTATCTGCAGGTTTGGGAATGGCTTATTATGGAAAGCAAGACTATGAAAAGGCTATAACTCAACTAAAGCAAGCAGTAAGCCAGGGAAATACCGCACCGGAAGTATACCAGAATTTAGGTTTGGCTTACTTTAATCAAAAGCAATATGAGGAAGCCTCTAAAGCACTGGGTGCAGCAATCCAGGGCGGACTTAACTCCAAAGAAATCAATCGCGCTTTGGGAATCGCTCAATATCAATTGAAAAATTATAAACCTGCGGTTGTTTACCTGCAGAAAGCAGAAGAGCTCGGGGATAAGTCGCTGGATATTTATGAGTACAGAGGTTTAGCTAATTATGAGCTCAAATCAGCTGAACCTGCACTTTCTGACTTGAGCAAAGCTTCTGAAATGGGATCTCAAGTGGCTGATGTTTATTATTTTCTTGGTAACCTTCACTTTAAAAATGAAAACTTCGATAAAGCCATTACTGCCTATGACAAAGCGGTTCAACTGGGTGCCAATGAAGCCATAGTTTATAATAACAGAGGGAAAGCTAAATTTAATCAGGAAAAAATTAGTGAGGCCATAAAAGATTATGACCAGGCCTTAACAAAAGATGCTGGTTTTGCACAAGCTTTATTAAACAGAGGTACAGCTTACTATCAGCAAAAAAATTATGCTGCCGCCATTGCAGATTTAGAAAAGGCAGAACCCAAAAATGTATTAATACATGAGATGCTGGCATTAGCTTATTACCAAACACAAGCCTGGGACAAATCCTTAGCCAGTATGCAGAGTGCTATACAGGGAGGGATAAATAACCCTCAACTATACTATTTTAAAGGGAATATCCTATTTAATAAAAATGATTACAAAGGAGCAATTGCTGATTATCAGAAAGCAGAGGCGGGAGGAATTAACGATAAAGAATTATTTGCCAATAAAGGAAAGGCTTTCTATGAGTTGAAAAATTATTCAGAAGCTGTTACTGGTTTAACCAAAGCGGTAGAAGCCGGGATAAATGAGCCACAAGTTATTGAAAACCTCGGTAATGCACTTTATGAGGTAAAAAGGTATGAAGATGCAGCTAATTACTTACAAAAGGCTACAAGTGCCGGAAGCAAAAATCCAGAAACTTTCTACAATTATGGAAACACACTTTTTAGATCCGAAAAGTTCAGTGAAGCTATTTTGGCTTATGATAAGGCCATAGAATTAGGTAAAACGGATGAAGTGATTTACAACAATAGAGGAAAGGCAAAAGCTATGCTAAAAAACCATGATGCAGCACTGGCGGATTATAATAAGGCTTTGCAAATTAAACCTGAGTATGGCCAGGCATTATTAAATAGGGCCAACAGCTTCTATATTACTAACCAACATGAAAATGCAATAAAAGATTATGATAAAGTTATTTTACTCAATCTAACCGATGAAAACACCTTTATTAATCTGGGGCTCAGCTATTACAAGCTTCAAAACTACGAGAAGGTGGTTGAAACGATGAACCAGGCTTCTCAAAGAGCCAACCCAACATCAGATTTATTTTATGCAAGAGGTAATGCATATTTCAATCTCAAAAATCAGGAACTGGCTTTTGCAGATTTAAATCAGGCAGTAAGTTTGGGAGATAAAAATGGGGAGACCTACTATAACCGGGGAACAATTTTCTTCAGTAAAAATGAGTTTGAGCCTGCTATTGCTGATTTTAATAAAGCTGAAGAACTCGGGGTGAAAGAGGCAGATCTTTTTTATAAAAGGGGAGTAGCCTTTTATGAAACTAAAGAGTGGCAGAAAGCGCTATCGGATCTTGATAAGGCTATTCAATTAAATAGCAGTTTATCCAAAGCTTACGCCTACAGAGGTGATGCTAAATTTAGGTTAAAAGACTACCAGGGAGCTATTGCTGATTACAATAGTGCCATTTCAGGGGGAGTGGAAGAAGCTATTTACTACAATAACAGAGGTAAAGCCAAGCAGTTAACAGGTGGTCTTCAAAATGCAATTGAAGATTATAATAAAGCTATTCAGCTAGATAAAGATTATGCAAGAGCCTATGAAAACCGGGCAGCAGCTTATTTTGAAATCAAGAATTATGAAGGTGTGGTAAATGATGTTGATCAGCTTGAGCAGCTGGGAGAAGCTAATCCGGAAATGTATTTACTAAAAGCAGAATCTTATTATGTTCTGGAAGATTGGCCGGGTGTAATTTCTTACTTTGAAAAAGCTGTACAAGGCGGGGCCGCTAAACCAGACTCATACTTTAAAAGAGGAAGGGCTTATTTAGAAGTGGAGGACTACAACGCTGCATTGGCAGATTTTAACAAAGCCATTGAAAATGATCCTAACAATCCGGCACTTCACCTGTACAGGGCGCAATGCTACATCTACCTGGGTAATGCCAGAGCGGCCCTGGAAGATTATTCAAAAGCAATAACTCTTAATCCTGATAATACAGATGCCTACAATAACAGAGCAGTGTTGAAAGAGGAGCTAGAGGATTGGGAGGGAGCCTTGCTTGACTACGATAAAATTATTCAGTTGAACCCTAATGATGCAGCAGCTTATTATTACAGAGGAAATATTAAATCTGTGCTGGAAAACTATATGACTGCTATGAAAGACTTAGACAAAGCAATAGAGCTGGATAATAGCAAATCAGCATACTTTAAATTAAGAGGAAATATAAAATACCAGATGGAGGATGATCAGGGCGCTTGCCAGGACTGGCAAAAAGCTAAAAGTATGGGAGAAAAAAGTGTGGACTACTACATTAACCAGTATTGTAAATAATACAAATCCCGGCTCCGAAAAAGAGTCGGGATTTTTTTATATCTATCAATTATTTAATTCTGATTAAAGTAGTCAATAGCCAGTTGATACCCTCTTAAACCTAAGCCCGCTATTAACCCTATACATTTAGAAGAAATAATACTTTTATGCCTGAATTCTTCTCTTTTATAAATGTTTGAGATATGCACTTCAATTACAGGCGTGCCGATGGCCCCGATAGCATCATGTAGGGCTACTGAAGTGTGTGTATAAGCCGCTGCATTTAAAATAATGCCGTCAAAATTATCATCAGCATTTTGAATGGCTTCTACAAGTTCTCCCTCAATATTCGATTGAAAGTAGCTTAGTTCTAACCCCTGATTAAGCTTTTTTAACTCCTTAAAATATTCTTCGAAAGAAGCTGCCCCATAAATTTCAGGTTCTCTTTTCCCTAATAGATTTAAATTTGGTCCATTAATGATGATGATTCGCATTTTATCGTATAATTTCGTTGATGGCTTGGACGACCTTTCTTACTGAATTTGAAAATTATCTTAAACTTGAACGCTCATTAGCTGAAAACACTGTGAGCGCCTATGTTCATGATGTGTTAAAGCTAAAACAGTTTCTTGACATCTGCAATCGGAATGTATCTCCTCTCGAAGTTGAGGGCACAGACATACAGAATTTTCTGGAATATGTGCATGAATTGGGGATGACGGTGCACACTCAGGCACGCGTAGTTTCCGGAATAAAATCATTTTATAAATACTTGCTGTTCGAGGATGTAATTGTAAGCAACCCTGCTGAATTGATAGAAGCTCCGAAACTAGGTAGAAAACTTCCTGATGTACTCAGCTATAACGAAATTGAACAAATTCTTAATAGCATTGATATGACTGAGGCCAATGCGCAGAGGGATAGGGCCATGTTGGAGGTGCTTTACAGCTCTGGTTTAAGGGTTTCTGAACTCACTCAGTTGAAAATATCTAATGTTTATTTTGATATAGGCTTTTTGCGGGTGATAGGGAAAGGCAGTAAAGAAAGATTGGTTCCCATAGGGAAGGATGCCTTAAAATACATGAAAATTTACTTGGATGAAGTGAGGGTTCATCAGAATTTTAAGCCGGCATGCAGGGATATTGTATTTCTTAATCGTTTTGGTGCTAACCTAAGTCGTATTTCAGTCTTCACCATGGTAAAGAAAAAAACTTTAATGGCCGGGATAAAAAAGAAGGTGAGCCCTCATACATTCAGGCATTCATTTGCTACACATTTAATTGAAGGAGGAGCAGATTTAAGGGCAGTGCAGGAGATGCTGGGACATGAATCAATCACCACTACTGAAATTTATACCCATTTGGACAGGGATTTTCTTCAGCAAACCTTAAAGTCATTTCATCCCAGGGCTTAAATTATTTCTTTTCATCAGCTTTTCTGGTAATAGCAAAATAGATTACATACAACCAGCTAAGCAGTCCGGAGATGATAACAAAAAGAATTGACTTATTTCTTTCCCAGGATAAAATTGCAGCTATTACACTGCCAAGCCCTATTCCATTTTTTACTACGGTACTTTTAACCTCAGAACTAACTGAATCTTGAGAGAAAATCTCAAATGAGATGAGTAAAAATAATAATAAGAATATGGCTGGTTTTTTCATTGGTTGAATTTATACTTTTTAGCTCTATAGATCGTAAGGCAGAAACTCATTCACATCGCCTTTAAATTTATGTACCTCTCTAATAATAGTGGAACTTATAGCTGCGTATTGCGAAGTGGTAATCAGGAAAACAGAATCCAGGTTAGCATTTAGATGCTTGTTTACCGTAGCTATGCTGTTTTCGTATTCAAAATCAGTGGTGTTTCTTAACCCCCTTAATAAAAAGCCTGCACCCAATTCTTTAGCCAGGTTAGAGGTCAGTTTGTTATAAACAATAACAGATACCCTTGGCTCATCCTTAAAGGTTTCATTAAGCTTTTCAACCATAAAATCAATATCAAAATAGCGGTTATGCTTTTTTGAATTGTATCCTATAGCAATTATAATCTCATCAAATAAATTAAGACCTCGGTTTACAATATCATAGTGACCTTTAGTAAACGGATCAAAGGAACCGGGGAATAAAGCGATACGCTTTTGCATAATTACAGATTAAAATAATTACCGAAAACATCAAAATACTGATGTTCAGGTACTTCGTCAAACTTGTACCCGAAATTTAATAGAGTTGTTCGGTTCCCTGGCTTTATTGCAGGAATATGATTTTTAAGCGAGTTAAAATGAGCAGAATTTTTATTGATAAACCCCCACACTTTAATAGAAGAATTTGTTTTGCTTAATTTAAATTCGTGCAATACCAGATTGATGTATTTAATGTACTCTTCAAATTTGGTGATTTTAAAGGAGTTGAATAAAAGCAGATGATCATTTTGAGATACCGCAGCATGAAGATAAAATCTATCGATAAAAACTGAAACTTTTACCTCGCTAGCTAAAGGGGTATTTTGGAGCACACTGTTTACCAACATACCACTTTGGTGGGTCACTTTTATTTTGCTGTTAATGTAGATAGACCTAAACCATTGAAGTATGGCTTTATCATAGGTGAAAATATTAACTGCATCATTACTGTTTACTTTATAATATCCTACAGAATCATTATCATCAACACTGCAGTTCATTTTAAGAAGTGTGCGAGCATTTTCTTTGGAAAAGTAGGGAAGAGGAACTAAAGTAAACTTATCTGTTTTGAAGGAAAGTATTACCTCTTTCCAAAAACCCACCATTAGCAGATGATGGTGGTCGAAAAGAGATTGCAAAAGAGTTACTTTTTCTTCAGCATTTTCGGTAGCATCAATAATATAATCTTCCAGAAGTAGAGTTCTGTTATTTTTAGTATCAATAATGCATACCTGTAAATCACGACTTCCTACTGATAAAATTAAGCAATACTGCTCAATTTTATCAATAGAGAATTTGTCGTCCTTTATTTTTCGTATTTGTTTAAAAAATGTGGTTCCTGTGGTAGTCAAAATATTATTCCCAGTTTCCTGCGGTTGTTACTTCAGATTTAGACCCTACTCTTAAAGCTTTCTCATTATCATCTTTTCTCCTTTTAGGATTAATTGGATTAGGATCGCTTACCTCAAAAACGTCTACTTTAATTGAACCTTTTACTATTTTATCAGCAAAGATGTTAAACTTAGTATTAGTGTTTGGCTTGTAAGGTAGTCTGTCCAGCTTAAATTTAGGAACATCAGAGTAAAGAGAATCAAATACTGGTACTGTACCTAAGGTATCGATATTAATTACAACGCTATCCCCACCGTAATCTCTGGGAATAATTGTTTCAGAACGCTCAGTTACATAGAAGCTACCAGTGTCAATAAAGTTAATGAGCTTGTCCCAATCGCTAGTGTATTGACCATTCACTCGCTGATAGGCTACTAAACCTTCCCTGATTAATTTTAATTTTTCTATCACAAGTGCCTCTTCTCTTGCAATTTTCTTTTCTTGTTGAATATCATCTGCTATACTTTTTACAAAAAAGTAACCGATTGTAACGGCAACTAAAAAAAGGACTATCGAAAAAATCTTTGTTTTGCTCATCTTACCCTAGTATTATGTCTTTTTTGAATTTAAATTAAAGTGCTATTTTAAAGAATTAATCACAAATTTAAAATATCCTGTTAGATTTAAAACTTCTTCCGGTTTATTTATTGCATGAAACATGTTATGAACCCGTTTTTTTTCTTCATTTTTTAAATCTTCAGCACTAAAAAACTTTAAATCAGTCAATATTTGATGTTGGAACATTTCAGGATCAGTCCCTAATTTAAGCGCTCCTCCCATTCTTGTTACTTCGTAAAATAATTCAATTGCATGAATTTTGTCATCCATAAATTCATTAACGAATAAAAGCTTTTTTACATCAACGTCTAACCCTGTTTCTTCATTAAATTCCCTCTTTAAATTAGCTGAGGCATCCGCTCCAAACTCCATACCTCCACCCGGTGGAGACCATAAGTATTCAGCAGGTCCCACCCCATCATGTTTTAGTAGTAAAATTTTACCCGATTCTATTAGTATACCTCCAACTCTTACTCTTACCTTTCCACCAAACTGTGCATTGATGCTTTCCTTTGCTGTTTCACTCATCAATATCCATATATTTGTGATTTATTTAACGGAAAGATAATAATAATGAGTGAAAATATGGTAAAAGATGATTTTAAAGCACGTGTAGAAAAATTTCTTGAACGTCAGGAGTTTATGAAGCACATTGGCTTTAATTTAAGTGTAATAGAGGAAGGCCGAACCGAAGGATGGCTTGATATTGAAACTATTCACAAGCAGCAAAAAGGATTGGTTCACGGTGGAGTTACAGCTACTTTGGCTGATATTGTAGCGGGTTTTGCTGCCTATACTACCGTTCCTGCAGATTGCCATGTAGTTACTGCAGAAATAAAAGTATCCTATTTTAAGGCAGGAATGGGTGAGAAGCTGCATGCCATAGGTTATGTAATTAAAAAGGGTAGGAAACTAAACTTTTGTGAAGCGGAAATTTGGTCTGTCTCTGGCGATAAGAGGGATTTAATAGCCAAGGCAACCACAACCATGGCTGTAATTACTCCAACTGATGTAAACCATAAAATGAATGCCTAAAGCTTCAGACATAATCCGTTCAAAGTTCCCATTTGAGCCCACACCAGGTCAGGTTCAGTTTTTTAAAGCATTAGATGTTTTTTTTGAACTGAAAGACTCAGACAGGCCCATGATGCTTTTGAAAGGATATGCCGGTACAGGGAAAACAACTATAGTGAGTGCATTAGTGCAGTTTTTGCCTTTATTTAATTATAAATATGTGCTAATAGCGCCTACCGGAAGGGCAGCAAAGGTAATGAGCAACTATGCTAAAAGAATTGCCCTTACAATCCATAAAAAAATATACAGGCAAACAGCTGAGCCGGGGAGCGGGGAACCTAATTTTTCTACACAGAAGAATTACCATAAAAACACTTTGTTTATTGTAGATGAAGCCAGTATGCTTTCTGATGATAGTGGTTTCGGAAACTCAAGTCTTTTAAATGATTTAGTATCCTATATTTTCCAGAATGAAGGAAATAAAGTACTTTTTATTGGGGATGATGCACAGTTGCCTCCTGTAGGTAAAGCTCAAAGTCCGGGTTTAGATGCCAACTATTTAAAAAGTGCTTTTAGAAGTACCGTAATTGAAACGGAGCTTACAGAAGTAATGCGACAAGCTCAGGACTCGGGGATTTTACATAATGCTACCTTGCTGAGGGCTGAGCTGCCTAAGAAAGATTTGCAGATTAAATTTCAAACCAGATCTTACAAGGATATTTTCAGGATGACAGGTGAGAGATTGGAAGATGGGCTCAGGTATGCTTATGATAAGTATGGTGTTGATAATACAACCATCATTTGTCGTTCCAACAAAATGGCAGTACAGTATAATGAGTACATACGCAGACAGATTCATTTTATGGATGCTGAGCTGGAAGCTGGAGATTTTCTGATGATCGTTAGGAATAACTACGTTTTTCAAACAGAAGAAACCCCCGGAGGTTTTCTTGCCAATGGAGATTTTATGGAGGTTGTAAAGGTGATCAATTTTGAGGAAATGTATGGCTTGCGCTTTGCGGATTTGGAAATACGTCTTACAGATTATCAGGATCACCCTAATTTGCAGGTTAAAATTATGATGGACACGCTGCATGCTCCTTCACCATCACTAAGTACTGAGGAATACAGGAAGCTTTATGAGTTGGTTTCGGAAGATTATATGGATTTGGCTACAAAATCGGAAAGAAAAGAGGCGATGAAAAGAGATCCTTATCTGAATGCGCTACAGGTAAAGTTTGCCTATGCTTTAACTTGCCATAAATCTCAAGGTGGGCAATGGAGCGCAGTATTTGTAGATCAGGGCTACTTAACGGATGAAATGGTGGATAAAGAATATGTGCGCTGGTTGTATACTGCTATTACAAGAGCAACAAATGAACTTTTTTTAGTGAATTTTAATAATCGTTTTTTCTAAATGGAACCATTTTAAATTCAATTTTGTATATTTACAACTCGATCAAAATATTAAATCAGCATTATGAAAAAATTAGCGTTTATACTAGTAGCATTTTTTGCGGTAAATATTGCAATGGCTCAAACTGCGGATAGCAAAAATGGTCCGGAAATTACATTTGCAGAAACAGAACATGACTTTGGTGACATCACTCAGGGAGATGTTGTTGAGCATATTTTTAAGTTTGAAAATACGGGAACTGAGCCTTTGATCTTGTCAAACGTTCAGACTACTTGTGGTTGTACTGCTCCATCATGGCCAAGAGAGCCAATAGCACCGGGAGAAACAGCAGAGCTTACTGTGAAATTCAATAGCAGAGGCAAAATGGGAAGACAAAATAAGGTAATTACTATTGTTTCTAACATTGGCGAAAACAGAACAGTGAAGATTATCACCAATGTTCTTCCAAAAGAATCTAAATAAGCATAATAATTAATAACTAGAAGAGGCTGTCTCAAAAGTGAAATTTTATGACAGCCTTTTTTTATGATTTTTTCTTAAGCCTTCCTCCAATAAAAGCCTTCTCCGGGCTGTTTCTTTGTGCTTTTCCGGAAGAAAATTTCAATTGCTTGCCCATCCTGGCCTGGTTGGTTCTAATAGAATGACCCCATAAAAAGTGTACTTGATAGCGGTGGCCTCTATTTTGGTGCCATCAGTCTAAAAGTCTTTTATATATATGTAATCTAAAATTAGATTATACAAGAGATGATAATATGTTGCTGACTTTCAGATGCATATCATTGATTTTCGTGCAATTGGTTGATAGGCTTTATTTAAATCTTAATCCTTTAAATATGAGTGAGAAAGTGAAAATAATCTCTATCCGCCACTATTTTCAGTCATCGGGGCGAAACTACGTTAGCAATTAAGGTGAATGCGTTTAAAATCCCATCAGGATGACATTTCATAAGGACGTGGCTTAATGAATACTGAGGGGATATAATGTCGTCCTTACAGGACTTTTAAAGTATGGTAGGTTCATATATTACCAGAATACCACCTCTACGAGGTTTTGAGCATTGCACATCCCTCTTTAGTTATGTTTCTTAAATCAACGAAACATTTCAGTTGCTATTAGCTTACTTGCATATCAGGTCACAAACTTGATTTTAGTGTGTCAAAGACATCAGTCCCAGCGGACGAAACTATGTTAGCAATGAAGCTGAATGGGTTTAAAATCCCATCAGGATGACATTTTATAAGAACGCTGCTTCATGAATACTGAGGAGATACAATGCTTTTGAGACAGCTCTTTCATTACAAGGTAATATTTAGCAAATAGCCTACTCACTCTCAAGCCGAAAAAATACTGAAACTTCTAATATAGGACGTCACATTTATTTTAAACAATGCTTTTAATTTCTTTCCTAAGCTTTTAAAAAGCTTCATTAAATGAAATATAAAATCCACTGCTGTTCTTTCCTACTGCATAGTCAAGCCTCACATTAATTTTCTTTTTCATATCAAATCGGAATCTCAGACCTGCCCCTCCGGCATAATTCCACCTGTCCATTCCAAATTCCTTAAACTGATCAGCTACCTGACCCACTGATCCAAAACCTACTACTCCCAACCTCCAAAATAGTTCTTGCCTAATTTCAAGTTGACCTAATAAAAGTTTTTTGTCCTGAAAAAAACCTTGAAAATAGCCTCTCATCTTTTTATTTCCCCCTAATTGGGCTAACCTGTTAAAAGGTACAGTTCCAAAATTCGATAAGCTGAATGCATTACCCGCTATTACTGTTTTGTTAGTTAAGGGGTAGTAATAAGCGTAATCAAATGAGATAGCTCCATAATTATGTGTGCTGCCTGTATAAGTGTTATTAATTTCAATATAACTTTCCAGGAAATGTCCTTTAGTGGGGTAATAAATTCCATCTCTTGTATCATAAATTAGTGCAGGTCCAATTCCACTTGTTCTATTATAAGCAGCTCCTTCCACTTCATTTTGAATAAAATTTCCGTTGTCTTCCCACTGAATGATATCATAATTCTCAAACCAATAGCGAAGGCCTACATATAAATTAGGTTGAACTTCCTTTAGGTAAAAAATTCTTACTCTTGGAAATAAAGCTCTATAGGTGATGGAAATATCCTGATCATTATTATTGCCAACACCATAAAAGGGGTATGCATAATTGTAAAAACCAAGCTCCCCCGTGCTGCGCCATTTATTCTTATTCCAGAAAAGCTGAAAAGGTATAAAAATAAGTAGTTGATCTTTAGTGGTATAACCGGCTGCCAGCTGCATTTGGCTGGCATTTATAGGTCTTTTTCTGTCTATATAGAAATTGTAGAGGAGGCTGGCTCCAAAAAACAATCCCGATTCCGGAGTATAATACACAACAGGTAAAGGAAAAAATGAATTTTCATCAGTTACGGTATCCGCAGAATCTAATGGAGTAGGACTATCGACAGGCGACTCCTGACCAAAAGCCAGGGTTCCTATAAAATAGCAAAGCATTACTAAGATTTTGTACTTTAAAGGTAATTTCATGAACGATTACGTCTTGAATTATAAATATTTTAATAGATATTTTGATTACGATTAAATATTGGATTACTTTATTTTGTGTATTTTCAATATCAACTAAAATTTAAGTTAAAGCTTTATTTAATTAAATGCGCTTATTATTCCTTACCGGTGTTCTTTTTTTTCTTACCTTCAAAGTTTCGGGTCAGGAAGTTTCAACTGATGAACTATTAGCTAAAGTTGATAGTGTACCAGACAGTACAAAAATAGAAATATATTTAGATGTAGCTATAGCCTTTCGTATTCTTCAGTCAGATAAGGCTGTGGAATATGCCTCAAATGCTCTGGCAATAGCGGTTAAAAATGGTAACCACCAAAAACAGGCTGAATCTCTACATATTTTAGGCTCTACTTATATTGTTTTGGGTAATTATACAAAAGCCACTTCGCTATTGCATGAGGCACTTCAAATGTATGAACTTACCGGGAAGAGAAAAGGAGTGGCCAACACCTCCAATACTTTAGGTATTTTTTATTTTGAGCAGAAAGATTACAAAAATGCCCTTAAATATTATGAGAAAGCCAAAGCCCTGGTGGATTCCGCTATTGCCCCTGGAAGCTATGCTACTTATCAACTAAATATCGGTGAGGTTTACCAGGCAATGGGGCAAAATGAGAAAGCTTCTGATATTGAAAAAAATGCTTTGACCACTTTTAAATTAGTAGGCGATATTGATGGTATGGCTTATGCAAATGGGGTTTTAGCTAAAATTAAATTCAGGGAAGGAAATTATGAGGCAGCACTTCGTTTATGTGAGGAAGCTTTAGCGCTATTTAATGAAGCACAGGATCATTTAGGGGCTGTCGAGTATTTACATCTTTTGGCCAAAATCCATATTAAATTAGATAAGATTGATCGGGCTAAAGATTATGCAATGGCAGCTTTGGAACTTTCAAACCAAATAAGCACGCTTAGGCTAAAGATAGCTTCATTTAATATTCTGGCAGATATTTCTATTAAAGAAGGTAATTATTTTCAAGCGTATCAGTATAAAGATTCATTTGTGGTACTTAAGGATAGTTTAATGGATGTTGAAAAGCAGAAAAATATTACTAATCTTAGAATCCTTAACGAGTCATCCCGTAAAGAACAGGAAAACGAATTATTGCGTGTTGAGCAACAGTTGCAGGTAAAGAAGATAGAGGAACAGAGAATTATAAATATATCAGTTTTAGGAGCATTGTTGCTGATTGCCATTTTTGCATTAATTACTTTCAGAAGTAAACAGAGCAAACAGAGAGCAAATACTTTACTGCGTAAGCAAAACGAAGAGATATTAATGCAAAGGGAAGAAATTGAAGCGCAATCTGAAGGGCTAAAATTTATTAATCGGGAAGTCATTAATAAAAATAAGCTCATTGAAGAGAAGAACAAGAATATCACAGATAGTATTAATTATGCAAAAAGGATTCAGAATGCACTTTTGCCATTTTCTGAGCGAATAGCTAAATCAATTCCTGAGCATTTTATCTTTTACAAACCCAAAGATATTGTTAGTGGAGATTTCTATTGGTTTAAGGAGTTGAAGGATAAAGTAGTTATTGCTGTGGCTGATTGCACAGGACATGGCATTCCTGGCGCTTTTATGAGTTTTATTGGGCACGATACTTTAAACCATGTAATTAATGTAAAGCACATTACAGAGCCTGAGGAGATTTTGAAGAACCTGAAGAACAATATTATTCATCTCTTAAGGCAGGAAGAAAATGATAACAGGGATGGGATGGATATTTCTGTTTGCGTGTGGGACAGGAGGAAGAATATCGTAGAATTTGCAGGAGCCAATCATTCACTACTTTACATTCAGAATGGAAAGCTATTTGAATTAAAGGGCAACAGAACTACGATAGGCTTTGAAGAAGAGAAACAGACGCGAACCTTCGATACTAAAAGAATAGATATTACTTCCGACACCATGTTCTATCTTTTTACCGATGGTTATGTTGATCAGTTTGGCAGCAGTAAAGATGTAAAGTTTATGAAGAATAGGTTCCGGGATTTATTGTTAGGTATCTATGAGAAGAAAGTGGAAACACAGGAAGTAATTATCAGAGAAACCATGGAACAATGGATGCAAAACACAGAGCAAATTGATGATATCCTGGTGATGGGGTTCAGGTTATATGATTGATTTTATTGTTATTTTATTTGTGTAATTTTGCACTTTAATTAGTTTTGTTAGTTTTTTAGCTTAATGTTCGTTTTATAACATGTTGATTATCAGTATTTAAAAAGGTTGCTAAAAAAAGTTTATGCTTAACAGATTCATCCTGTTATTTTTGCACCATGGCAGAGCAAATTTTAATCCTTGATTTCGGTTCTCAGTATACACAATTAATCGCCAGGCGAGTAAGAGAACTGAATGTTTATTGCGAAATTCAACCGTTTTATGATGCCCCCGATCTTACTCCGGATATTAAAGGCATTATCCTTTCCGGTAGCCCGTGTTCTGTAAGAGATGCAGAATGTCCGCAGATTGATTTAAGTAAGTACCGCGGTAAAGTACCTGTATTAGGTGTGTGCTATGGCGCTCAGTATCTTGCTTTTAAAAATGGAGGCCATGTGCTTCCTTCAGAAATAAGAGAGTATGGAAGAGCTAAGCTCAACTCTTTTGAGTCGTCCAATCCGCTAATGAAGAATTTAACATTAGGCACACAGGTGTGGATGTCACATGGGGATACTATAAAAACGCTTCCGGACAACTTTAAAATTATAGCAGGCACGCCTTCCGTGGAGGTAGCTGCTTTTCAAATTGAAGATGAGCCAACTTTTGGGATTCAATTTCATCCGGAAGTGACACACAGTATCCAGGGCAAACAAATACTGGAAAACTTTGTGGTTTCTATTTGTCATTGTGCGCAGGACTGGACTCCGGATGTATTTGTTGATGCCTCAGTAGAAGAGCTAAAGCAGCAACTAGGGAACGATAAAGTAGTGCTGGGGCTTTCCGGTGGTGTAGATTCTTCTGTGGCTGCCATGTTAATTCATCATGCTATTGGCACAAACCTGTATTGTATTTTTGTAGATAACGGATTACTACGAAAAAATGAATTCGAGGAAGTACTGGCGTCTTATAAAAATATGGGCCTCAATGTAAAAGGGGTTGATGCAAAAGATCAATTTTATAAAGCTTTAGAAGGTTTATCGGATCCGGAGGAGAAAAGAAAGGCAATAGGAAAAACTTTTATTGAAGTTTTCGACCAGGAGGCCAAAACTATTCAGAATGTAAAATGGCTGGCTCAGGGAACAATATACCCTGATATTATAGAGTCTGTTTCTGTAAAAGGGCCTTCAGCTACTATTAAATCGCACCACAATGTAGGTGGTTTACCTGCTAAAATGAATCTGAAAGTGGTTGAACCTCTGAAAACACTATTTAAAGATGGTGTACGTTTAGTGGGTAAGGCGCTGGCAATAGATCAGAAAATACTTGGAAGACATCCTTTTCCAGGTCCCGGACTTGCCATCAGAATTTTAGGTGATGTAACTGCTGAAAAAGTAAGAGTACTTCAGGAAGTAGATTATATATTTATCAACCATTTAAAAACCACAGGTTTGTATGATGAGGTTTGGCAGGCTGGGGCTATTCTGCTTCCTGTGCAATCAGTAGGGGTAATGGGAGATGAGAGAACGTATGAAAGTGTTGTTGCATTAAGAGCAGTAGCTAGTGTGGACGGAATGACTGCCGATTGGGTGCATTTGCCATATGAATTTTTAAGTGACGTATCTAACGAAATTATTAATAAAGTAAAAGGGGTGAACAGGGTGGTTTACGATATAAGCTCCAAGCCACCTGCAACAATAGAGTGGGAATAACACAATACTGATGGAGAGCTAAATGTTTAGCTCTCCATTTTGTAATTTTGATACTTAATAAACGATCAATGGTAATATCAACTAAGTATAAGTTATTAATAATTAGCTTATTTACTGCTTTTCAGGGCATAGCACAAATTAATTATCAGTCAGAATATTTAGCTGGTAAAAATTATTTTCGTCAGGAAAATTATCAGATGGCAAAGAACAAATTTGGTCATATTGTTAATTCTAATGAGGAAAACCCTTTTTATCTCTACGCGGCTTATTTTTATGGCATTTCAGCTTACCAAACCAATGACGAAGAAAAAGCCCTCGAGCAGTATCGGCAAATAAGAATTACACATCCTCAATGGGATAAAATTGATGAGTTGAATATTTGGTATGGTCATATGCTGCTTGATCAGGGCCAATTAATAAAAGGTCTTGAGGTACTAAATGCTATTCAGAAGAAAGATTTAAAAGAACTGGCAAAAGCAGTAGAGAAAAAACATCTTGTGAGTTATGATAGTATTCCTGTTCTTCAAAAGGCACTTGAATTAAACCCTTACGATAAAATGCTTGCTCAACATTTGGCTGATGTAATCAGTGAAAAGCCCTTGATCGACAGGCCAAATGAATTACTGGAATTTTTGATAGAGTCCTTTGGCTTAAATAAGTCGAAGTACGATTTCTTTGATAAAAATGTCTCTCAAAAGAAAAATACCTACAATGTAGCGGTAATGCTTCCTTTTATGGCTTCAAGCTTAAGTACAAGCAAAGGTAGCAAAGCCAATCAGTTTATTTTAGACCTGTATCAAGGCATTCAGTTGGCAACGGAAAAGCTAAATAGCAATGGAAAGAAAATAAATCTCTTTACTTACGATACCAAAAGAGATAGTGCCACAACTGCAAAAATCCTGGCTAGGGGAGAGTTGCTACAAATGGACCTGGTAATAGGGCCTTTGTATCCTGATCCGGTAAGTTTGATGAAGGATTATACTTTCAAAAACAGGATTAATATGATTAATCCTCTCTCCACCAACTCAACAGTAATAGGGACCAACCCATACTCCTTTCTACTTAAATCCACACCTGAAACAAGAGCTAAAAAAGCAGCTGAGTATGTTATAGAAAACTTTCCGAGAAAAAGAGCCACTATTCTATATGGAAGTTCTTCTCAGGATTCCATTTATGCACATGCTTACAGAAAATACCTTGAGGCTGAATCATTCAAAATCTCATGGATGGAAAGAGTGGAAACAGCGGAGGAGTCCACAGAAGTATTGAAAAAATTGACCACTGTTTTTACGGGTAGCAGAAACGGATCAATGAGAACAAGTCGTTCAGTAAAAGTGCGGGTTAGCCCGGAAGATTCTTTATACCTGAATAAGGACAGTCTTGGCCATATTATGGTAGCATCATTAGATAATAACATTCTTATTTCCAATGTGTTGAGTGCTGTTGATACCAGGAGAGATGGACTAACAGTGATAGGTTTTGAAGATTGGTTGGATATTGATCAAATTTCTTTTGAACAATTAGAAAGAATGGGCGTCCTAATGGTAGGGCAGAATTATTTTGATTTCAGTTCGGAGGTAGTAGCCAATTTTAAATCTGAATATATCGAAAAATATAATGTATTGCCTACTCAGTTTAGCTATGACGGCTATGAAGCAATGATGATTTTCGGTAAACAATTGATTAAATATGGTAACTATTTTCAACATGGTTTATATACTTCCGGTTTAGTGAAGGGTGAACTATTTTATGGTTTTGACTATACTAATTCTAATGATAATCAGCTGGTGCCTATATTAAAGTTGGAAAAATTAGACCTGAAGATGCTCAATCTGAATTAATCCTGTTGAGAGGACTGATTAAAAATTTCAAGCTAAAGCTAATATGAAAGATTTAACGAGAAGCAAAGACTTATTCGAGAAAGCACAACATGTAATTCCGGGAGGTGTTAATTCACCGGTAAGGGCCTTTAAGGCAGTGGGAGGAAACCCCATATTTGTAAAAAGTGCTAAGGGAGCCTACATGTATGATGAAGATAACAACAGATACATAGAATTAATTAATTCCTGGGGTCCTATGATTTTGGGACATGGGAACGAGCTAATTGAAGCAGCCGTTGCCGAGGCTTTAAAGAGCTCACTTTCTTTTGGAGCACCCACAGCAAAGGAAGTAGAGATGGCAGAATTAATCTGTTCAATGGTTCCTTCAATAGAAAAGGTTAGGATGGTAAACTCAGGCACAGAAGCCACCATGTCGGCCATTCGAGTAGCCAGAGGCTATACCGGAAGAGATAAAATAATTAAGTTTGAGGGTTGTTATCATGGCCATGGCGATAGCTTTTTGATAGCTGCAGGAAGCGGAGCAGCCACTATGGGTACTCCAAATTCACCTGGTGTTACTAAAGGGACTGCGAAAGACACACTTACGGCACCATTTAACGATCTGAAGGCCCTTAAGGATTTAGTTGAAAAAAATAAAGGAGAGGTTGCAGCACTCATTGTGGAGCCTGTAGCAGGTAATATGGGGTGTGTGTTACCAGAAAGTAATTATCTACAAGGTCTTCGGGATATTTGTGATAAGGAAGGTATTGTTCTGATTTTTGATGAAGTAATGACGGGTTTCCGTTTATCTAAAGCCGGTGCGCAAGGTATATTTGGTGTAAAGCCGGATTTAACCACGCTTGGTAAAATTATTGGCGGAGGCATGCCTGTTGGCGCTTATGGCGGGAAGAAAGAAATTATGGACTATGTTTCCCCTCAAGGGCCTGTTTATCAGGCTGGAACGCTTTCAGGAAATCCTATTGCAATGTCTGCCGGACTCGCTATCCTTACCTACCTCAATGAGCACCCTGAAGTTTACACGCAAATAGAAAGCTCCGGCAAGTACCTGGCCGAGCAGCTGGCTCTTGCAAATTCAGCGATAGGTAAAAACTATACCATCAATCAATTAGGTTCAATGATTAGTGTGTTTTTTACAGAACAGCCTGTTACGGATTTTGAATCAGCTAAGAGCTCAGATACAGCGATGTTTGGAAAATACTTCCAAGGAATGCTACAGGAAGGTATTTACCTACCACCTGCACAGTTCGAATCATGGTTTTTATCTACGGCATTAAGCACTACAGATTTAGAAGACATAATTGCAGCACACAAAAAAGTTTTAAATAATCTTTTAAGCCAGACTGACTGACAGAACCTTATTTGCTTATTGTAAAGTAGAGAGAAATAATACTTTTTTAATTTTTAAATGGAATTTCGCTTCTTTCTTTAAGTAATTTTAGGCCAAATAAAAGAGTGAAATAGCCAATTTCAGTACATTCAGGACAAATTATACGTGTTTAAATGTTTTTTTCTGCATTTACTTACTACTTTTAGTGCGAATGTATTTTATTACTATATTTACTTTTGTAAAAAATAACTTGAATAAAAACGTGAGATTTGCTAAATTTTTACTCTTAACTATCATATTAGGGATTTCCGGTTATGCTGCTGAAGCACAGTTCAGAAGGAGCGAAGCCAATAAAACAGTTACCTTTGAAGAGCTGTATAACGATCCTTATGATATTAATAAGCTATTTATTGGGATTACACCATTATACGGTGATATTCATGTTACTAATATTACGTCAGGTTTTGGGCTTGATGCTACTTATTACCAGAATGACTTCATGCACTTTAAAGCCAGCGCAAGAGTACCTTACTTTTCCGGTAGCGACTTTGCCAGAAATGCAGCTAATAAAAGTGATAATTTTGATGGACGTGCCAGAAGTTTTCTTTACATAGAAGCAAGTGCTTCTTACCACATATGGGACAAAGAGCAGGAATCTAAAAGTAAGATTGCACTTTATTCGAAAAATTATAAGGGTGCACAATGGGCTGCCAAAGTGCCTCAGGTAGCCGAAATCCCCAATAAAAGAAGAGAAATTCTATTTGCAAGATTAGGTGGCGTATATTATGAAACAACCTCAGAATTAAGCCGTGCGATTGCTGCTCAGGGTGTTGAAGTTACAGGTACTGCTACTACAGAAGGAGGGGCTGAAATTTCAAATACTATATCCGGGGAGACGGAAGATGCAATTTTTGGTAATGTATTGGGCTACGGTGTAAGTGTAGGTGGTGGATTAACCTGGATGAAGAACTTTGCTGCTAAGCCGGATAAAACGTATGAGGAATTAGTAGATGACCACGTGCTGACTACATTTCTGGATTTGTTCATTTTTCCTGTAGTTACGGTAGAGGATTTTTTCTATAATCCTACTCCTGATGCATCCAGTGTGTTTTACAAGTATGACGGAAGCCAGATTAACACATTTATGTTTGGTGGAAGGTTAGGTATTGAAGGCCATTTTAACAGAACGCTGGGCTGGGGATATGGTGCTGAATTAGGAGTAAGACCAGGCTTGGAAAAAAGAGGTTTTTATGGAATGATTAAAATTATATTCCCTCTTTATGGAACTAAGCTTGATTATAAAGTGGAAGCTTTCGGAAGATAAATCATCAAAATTATTGATAAGCAAAAAGCCCGATTTTCACCGGGCTTTTTTTATGTCTAACTTTTTACTTTCTCATTTTCTTGTACTCATTAATTAACCCGTTGGTAGAGCTGTCGTGGCCAATTACCGGGTTATTATGCTTAAGTTCCGGTAAAATTAAGCCCGCAAGCTGCTTTCCGAGTTCCACACCCCATTGGTCGAAACTGAAGATATTCCAGATAACTCCCTGTACATAAATTTTATGCTCATACAAGGCAATTAAGTTCCCCAGGCTTTTAGGGGTTATTTTCTCCAATAGAATAGAATTGGTAGGGTTATTACCGGCAAACACCTTAAATGGAACCAGTTTAGCTATTTCATCCTCATTCATTCCCTTTTCCTGTAACTCTTTTCTGGCTTCTGTTTCCGTTTTCCCGTTCATTAAAGCTTCAGTCTGAGCAAAAAAGTTAGCCAAAAGTTTCTCATGGTGGTCACCTATTGGATGATGTGAATTAGCCGGAGCAATAAAATCGCAAGGAATTAATTTTGTTCCCTGATGAATTAACTGATAAAATGCATGTTGTCCATTCGTACCTGGCTCTCCCCATACAATTGGACCGGTTTGGTAGTGTACTTTCTCACCACCTCTGTCAACTGATTTTCCATTACTTTCCATATTTCCCTGCTGGAAGTATGCTGCAAATCTGTGCAGATATTGATCGTAAGGTAAAATAGCTTCAGTTTCAGCCTCAAAAAAGTTATTATACCAAATACCGATTAAAGCCAGTAGAACAGGGGCATTTTCAGCTAAGGGCTGGTTAAGAAAATGCTGATCCATTTCATGCGCTCCTTTTAATAATTCCTCGAAATTATCGTAGCCTATGGATAGAGCTATTGACAAGCCAATAGCCGACCATAATGAATAACGTCCACCTACCCAATCCCAGAAAACAAACATATTTGCCGGGTCTATGCCAAAGTCCTCAACAGCTTTTTGATTAGTACTTAGTGCAGCAAAATGCTTAGCAATGTCTTTTTCATTTCCGCCATTTTCAAGAAACCAATTTCTGGCGGTATGTGCATTGGTCATTGTTTCCTGAGTGGTAAAAGTTTTTGAAGCAATTAAAAATAAAGTGCTTTCCGGGTTTATCTTTTTAAAGACTTCAGCGATGTGCGAGGCATCAATGTTGGAAACGAAGTGGACTTTGATACCTTCTTTTTGATAGGGCTTTAGCGCTTCAGTTACCATTACCGGACCAAGGTCGGAGCCTCCAATACCTATATTAACAATATCTGTGATTTTCTTGCCTGAATAGCCTTTCCAATCTCCGTTATGGACCTTTTCACAGAAATTTTTCATTTGCTTCAGCACCTCCTTAATTTGAGGCATAATATCTTCACCACTTTCATAAACCGGCTGGTCTGAAAAATTTCTTAATGCAGTATGAAGCACGGCCCTACTTTCAGTCTCATTAATTTTCTCCCCTGAAAACATACTTTTGATTTGCTCAGGAAGCTTAAATTCTTCCGCCAATTCAAGCAGTAGCTTTAAAGTTTCTTCAGTCAGTTTGTTTTTGGAGTAATCAATGAGGATATCGTTGGCTTTTAAACTAAAATGCTCAAACCGGTTGCTGTCTTTAGTAAAATAGTCCTTAATGTGCTGGTCTTTTACAGACTGATAATGTACTTGCAGCTTTTTCCATGCAGCTGTAGAAGTAGGGTTGATATTTTTCATTTTTAAAAGTGATCTTATTTGCTTATTGTATACTACAAAGTTAAAAGGTAGTAACACAAAAGATAGGTTTTATAAAAGAAAGTTGTGCATTGTGGTACAATTAGATGAAGCAATCAGTAGTTAATGGTGATCTGAAGAAAGCAAATTGGCAGAAGGTGAGCAATATTCGCTAATCCTTCTTATTTTTGTGAGAACTTTTCAAATTTTAAAGAGTTACTAATCTTACATCAGAATTAATATTATGGCATTTAATTTTTTCAAAAAGAAAGATAAATCAACAACATCTGAGAAAAAAAACGACAGATACAAACAATTGACTGTTCGTGAAGTAATTAACGAAGCAAAAGACGCAATTGTAATTGTTTTTGAACAGCCTGAATGGGAATTTAAATATACTGCAGGCCAGTTTTTAACATTAATTACTGATATTCAAGGAGAAAGTGTAAGAAGAGCTTACTCTTTGTGTACCTCACCTTTGGTAGATGAATATCCGGCAGTAACAGTAAAAAGAGTTGAAAATGGTCGGATGTCCAACCATCTGAATGATAACCTTAAAGCAGGAGATACCTTAAAAGTGCTTGAACCTATGGGTAATTTCACCACTGAGGTAAGCACAGAAAAGAAACGACACTTGATTATGTTTGCCGGAGGAAGTGGGATCACTCCTATGATGGGAATTTCAAAATCAATCTTACATGCTGAGCCTGATAGTATCATTTCCCTTATTTATGCAAACAGGAATGTGGAATCTATCATTTTCAAAAAAACTTTTGATGAACTGGAAGACAAATATGAAGGAAGAATGCATGTAATCCATATTTTGGATGACGCTCCTTTAAATTGGACTGGTGAATCAGGTCTTCTGAATGAAGAAATGCTGAAGAAAATTTTAGACAGAGTACCGGATTGGGGAATTGAAAGCACACAATATTTAATGTGCGGACCTGAAGGTATGATGAAAAATGTGGAAACATACCTCGATACCTTTGGGATAGATAAATCTCACGTATTTAAAGAGAGCTTTGTACAGGGAACTATTGATAAAGCTGAGAAAAAATCTGCCACATCCGGAGCGGAAGGTGATTACGAAGTAACAGTTCTTTTTGATGGAGAAGAATTTAAATTTGAAGTACCTAAAGATAAAACTATTCTTGAAACAGCTCTTGATCTTGATATAGATTTGCCATTCTCCTGCCAGAGTGGACTATGTACGGCCTGCAGAGGTAAACTACTTTCCGGCAGTGTACACATGGATGAAGACGAGGGTCTTTCAGATGCTGAAAAGGAAGAGGGTTATATCTTAAATTGTGTAGGTCATCCAACATCAGCTGATGTGAAAATTAAGATAGGATAACTTTTAGCATTTAATAGAGTAATAAGAAAGAGGTCGTGCACCTCTTTTTTTGTGAAAAAAATAATTAGAATGGAATTAGTAATAAAAGAAAGAACTTTTCTTCCCAAAGATTTTAAAGTGAAAGACTGGGAAGGTCTGAAACCTTATTTTGAAAAATTGCTTGCAGCTGATATTTCTTCAGAAGAAGCATTAAAGCAATGGTTTCATCAAATGAGTGAGTTAGAGGCAGTGGTTTCTGAAGATATGGCCTGGCGCTATATAAAAATGACATGCGATACCACAGATCAGCAATTATCAGAGGCTTTTGAATATTTTGTTAGAGAAATTCAACCGCATATCGCTCCTCTATCAGATCAGTTAAATAAGAAAGCTTTGGCATCTCCACAGCTGGAAAACTTGAAAAAGCAGAAAGGGTTCGATATCATGATTCGGGGAATGGAGAAAGATGTCAAGATTTTTAGAGAAGAAAATATCCCGATTGACACAGAAATTCAAAGTCTTTCCCAAAAATTCGGTTCTATTTCCGGAGCCATGTCAGTGGAACACGATGGTCAGGAGTTGACTTTGCAGCAGGCTGCTGTAAAGCTTCAATCAACCGATAGAAAGCTAAGAGAACAAATATATCATAAGATTGCTGACAGAAGGCTGGAGGATAAAGAGAAATTAGATGATTTATTTAATCAGCTGATTGAGCTGCGAACAAAGGTTGCGAAGAATGCAGGTTTCAGCAACTTCCGTGATTATATGTTTACAGCTATGGGCAGGTTTGATTATGAGCCTCAGGATTGCTTTGATTTTCATCAGTCCGTTAAATCGGAAGTAGTACCTCTTTTGGATGATATTGCTAAAGAAAGAAAAGACAAATTGAAGTTGGACACTTTAAGGCCTTGGGATAAAGCAGTTGACATTTCAGGAAAAGAAGCTTTAACCCCTTTTGAGGGCGCTAAAGATCTGACACAAAAAACCATTGAGGTTTTCTCTAAATTGGACCCTTTTCTGGGAGATTGCTTGAAGAAAATGGAAGAAATGGGGCACTTGGATCTCGAATCGAGAAAAGGGAAGTCTCCGGGAGGATATAATTATCCTTTATCAGAAACAGGCGTTCCTTTCATTTTTATGAATGCTACTTCCACATTGCGGGACATGGTAACGCTCTTGCATGAGGGTGGTCATGCAGTGCATTCTTTCCTGATGAATGAGCTGGAGTTAACTGATTTTAAGAACACTCCTTCAGAAGTAGCTGAATTAGCCTCCATGAGTATGGAATTAATTACTATGGATCATTGGGATGTGTTTTTTAAAAATGAAGATGACCTTAAGAGAGCGAAGAAGGAACACCTGGAGCAAATTATAGAAACGCTGCCATGGGTAGCTACCATTGATAAGTTTCAGCATTGGATATACGAAAACCCTGATCATTCCACCGAGCAAAGAACGGAAGAATGGAACAAGATTTTTGATGATTTCTCTGATAGTATAACAGATTGGTCTGGCCTGGAAGTAAATAAAAGTAAGTTGTGGCAGAAGCAACTGCATTTATATGAAGTACCTTTTTATTATATAGAATATGGAATGGCACAATTGGGTGCCATAGCAGTGTGGAGAAATTTTAAGAATGATCCGGCAAAGGGCTTGCAGTCGTACATGAATGCTTTAAAACTAGGTTATACCCACAGCATTCCTGAAATATATGAAGCAGCAGATATCAAATTTGATTTTAGTACATCAAATATTAAAACTCTGATGAACTTTGTGAAGGAGGAGCTTGAAAAAATCTAAATCAGGTGTTTTCTGTGACTAATCTAACTAGTCATGAAATAATTAAAATCCTGATCGATGTAAATTGATCAGGATTTTTTTTGCGAATAATTGTCCTCTAATTAGTTGACTTATATACATTTAGTGTTTGCTTATTTAGGTCTTCTTTTTTCACTGGTCTGCGGCTTACAGTCCAGCAAAAAGAGGAAGGTCTGTGAGCCACAGACCTTGGTTCTAAATCTTGATGGAAAGAAAAATGCCAATCAGCTGGTTATTGTGAGGTACGAAGCAATCTTGGTAATTAAGTGTCACCTAAAATCAAATGGTTATTGCGAGCGCAGCGCGGCAATCTTTTTGTTCCAGGTGCTCTGTGCCATAAGATAGTTTTTTTACTCAAATTACCATTAGCACCGTCATTCCCACGCAACTTGTCCCGATCATTATCGGGAGGTGGGAATCTGTCCATTTCAACAGCATGTTGAAATAACTTCTTTTTTATAGGGTTGGCAGTGCTATAAACCTGAGTTAAATTCTTAATTTATTTCAAAGTCCGTCAGAGCTTTCCGGTTGGGCGAGGAAGGGACGCTATTTTTATTAATCGAACTCAGTTATCTCCTGCAATTAAATAGTCACTGCCAGAAACGAAGCAATCTTTTCTATTACTCTATAAAATCCCGGTAATGAAATTTCATTTCATTGAAAAGATCCCTGATAATTTTTTCCGTTGCTCTCCAAAAATTTCTGGGATGACGATAATTGCTGCCTTTTGTGCTGACAAATACATCATAGTGCCTGTTGATTGAGATCGTTTTTTCCCACTGGTCTGAGGCTTACAGTCCAGCAAAAAGGGGAAGGTCTGTGAGCCACAGACCTTGGTTTTTCTGTTCATTTGTGCAATAAGATAGTTTTTTTACTCAAATTACAATTAGCACGTCATTCCCTTGCAGAAGGGAATCTGTCCATTTCAACAGCATGTTGAAATAACTTCTTTTTTATAGGATTGCCTTTGCTATAAAACCGCAATAAAACAGTCATTGCCAGAAACGAAGCAATCGTATCTAGAGCAAAAACAATAAACCCGACCCTGCAATTCTCTTAAGGTTCGTCATTGCGAAGGAGGTACGACTGAAGCAACCTTAAGAGGTTTAAATCATTGCGAGGTACGAAGCAATCTTTTCTATTAGTAGACAGCCAACTCTCAATAGCATTTCATAGCACGCAGATTCCTTCATTCAAATGCTCAACAAGTTGTGCATATAGAACTCGGAATGACCAGATATTGAGTGATGATAGTACCTGCCACCCTCTTTCGAAAATAAATCCTGATAGAAATAAAATTCCAATCAACTGGTTATTGCGAGCGCAGCGCGGCAATCTTTTCTATTACTCTATAAAATCCCAGTAATGAAATTTCATTTCATTGAAAAGATCCCTGATAATTTTTTCCGTTGCTCTCCAAAAATTTCGGGGATGACGATAATTGCCGGCTTTTGTGGTGCTGACAAATACATCATAGTGCCTGTTGATTGAGATCGTTTTTTCCCACTGGTCTGCGGCTTACAGTCCAGCAAAAAGGGGAAGGTCTGTGAGCCACAGATCTTGGTTTTTCTGTTTATTTGTGTAATAAGATAGTTTTTTTACTCAAATTACAATTAGAACGTCATTCCCTCGCAACTTGTCCCGATCATTCTCGGGAGGTGGGAATCTGTCCATTTCAACAGCATGTTGAAATAGTGTCTTTTTTATAGGATTGGCAGTGCTATAAACCTGAGTTAAATTCTTATTTTGTTTCAAAGTCTGTCAGAGGTTTCCGATTGGGCGAGGAAGGGACGCTATTTTTATTAATCGAACTCAGTTATCTCCTGCAATTAAATAGTCACTGCCAGAAACGAAGCAATCTTTTCTATTACTCTATAAAATCCCGGTAATGAAATTTCATTTCATTGAAAAGATCCCTGATAATTTTTTCCGTTGCTCTCCAAAAATTTCTGGGATGACGATAATTGCTGCCTTTTGTGCTGACAAATACATCATAGTGCCTGTTGATTGAGATCGTTTTTTCCCACTGGTCTGAGGCTTACAGTCCAGCAAAAAGGGGAAGGTCTGTGAGCCACAGACCTTGGTTTTTCTGTTCATTTGTGCAATAAGATAGTTTTTTTACTCAAATTACAATTAGCACGTCATTCCCTTGCAGAAGGGAATCTGTCCATTTCAACAGCATGTTGAAATAACTTCTTTTTTATAGGATTGCCTTTGCTATAAAACCGCAATAAAACAGTCATTGCCAGAAACGAAGCAATCGTATCTAGAGCAAAAACAATAAACCCGACCCTGCAATTCTCTTAAGGTTCGTCATTGCGAAGGAGGTACGACTGAAGCAACCTTAAGAGGTTTAAATCATTGCGAGGTACGAAGCAATCTTTTCTATTAGTAGACAGCCAACTCTCAATAGCATTTCATAGCACGCAGATTCCTTCATTCAAATGCTCAACAAGTTGTGCATATAGAACTCGGAATGACCAGATATTGAGTGATGATAGTACCTGCCACCCTCTTTCGAAAATAAATCCTGATAGAAATAAAATTCCAATCAACTGGTTATTGCGAGCGCAGCGCGGCAATCTTTTCTATTACTCTATAAAATCCCAGTAATGAAATTTCATTTCATTGAAAAGATCCCTGATAATTTTTTCCGTTGCTCTCCAAAAATTTCGGGGATGACGATAATTGCCGGCTTTTGTGGTGAAAAATACATAGTGCCTGTTGGTTGAGATCGCTTTTAGCTCCTGGCTAGTAAGCAAAAGGCCTGGGTCTTTCCGGGTATTTGTCAGCGCGTTTCCGATTGGGCGAGGCAGGGGCGCCATTTTATTAATCGAACTTAGGTTTCAGCAAAGGCTACTAATTAGCAATTTCAAAGCTGACGAAGAAACTTGCCCCTTTCCCTTTTGCGCTTTCAACCCATATTTTCCCATTCATGGCATCTATATACTTTTTCACAATTGAAAGTCCCAAACCGGTGGAGGTTTCATTGCCGGTTGGTGTAGCACTTAGTTTCTGATATCTTACGAATAATTTACTGATATCGCTCTCGCTTAAGCCTTGTCCCTGATCCTTTATCATACATACAGCCTTAGAGCCCTGAACAGAGAGTTTAATAAAGATACTTTTATCGATTGGAGAAAATTTGATAGCATTTGAAAGCAGGTTTTCCATTATCTGCTCCACATAACTATGATCTGCTTCAATAATGGCTTGTTCGTTAATGGAAGAATGGATGTGGATTTTCTTATTGCTGGCTTCTAATTTGAATCTATCAATTGTTGATTCAATTACCCTTGCAAGATTTACTTTTTCCAGGTTTAACTTAGTTCCCTGAGCTTCAATTTCTTCAGTATTCAATATTTTTGTAACCATATTTATGAGGCGATATGAAGAGTCTTTAATCATTCCTAAATACTCCTGT
Organism: Marivirga lumbricoides; assembly: GCF_014636295.1. Taxonomy (GTDB): domain Bacteria; phylum Bacteroidota; class Bacteroidia; order Cytophagales; family Cyclobacteriaceae; genus Marivirga; species Marivirga lumbricoides. Next base: position 413,129 of record NZ_BMEC01000003.1, read on the forward strand.
GTTTTACTATTGTCTCGCTCATGAGTAAGTTTAATCACATCCGTTAGTGCAATAATATTATTAAGCGGATTTTTCAGATCATGTGCTACAACGCTTATGATGTTATTTTTCTCTGCATTTATAGCGTTTAATTTATTGTTTTGAAGCACTATCTCATATTTCTGAAGATTGATTTTTTGATTCTTTCTTGCTAAATCTTTTCCTAACTTCTTTTGCTTGAGGTAATAGGTAAAAATAATTAGGGCAAAAATAAGTACTAATGCAGCTATAAGTGCTATAAAATTAGCCTGTAGGGATTTTTGCTGTAATTGCAATTCTTTTATAGCCAACTCATTTATTGTTTCTTCCTGACGGACCTCTAATTCAATGCCATTTATACTTCTTCTTGAGTTTTCTTCAAATTGTGCTTCCCTTAAATTCACGTATAGGTTTTGAAAAAAGAATGCGCTGTCAAATTGTTTCTTTTGAAAGTATATTTTTTTGTAAAGGTCATAGTTTTCCAGCAACCTATCTTTTGCTTGAATTTGAGAAGCAATATCGTGGCTAATATTAAGATAATAAAATGCTGAATCCAGCTCTGAAGAGATAGAATTCATTTTACTTAGGTAGTAATAAATTTCAGAGATACCTTTAAGGTCTTTGATTTCTTCCCTTAAATGAAGGGCCTGCATAAACTGCGCTTTGGAGATCGCTGCTGACTCAGTATGAAAGTAAGTTTTTCCTAAGCCGCTGTAAGCCATTGCCTGCCACTTTTTGTAATTGTACTTTTTTGCAATTTCTGCTGATTGTTTAAAGTAGTTCTCGGCTTCAGTAAATTTATCCTGTGCCAGATAAGTATGCCCCACATTGCTTAATGAATAAGCTAAAGTATTCATATCATTGATCGCTCTGGATAACTCTAAGGCTTCCGTGAAATAATTTTCAGCAGTGTTAAATTCTTTAAATTTTAGGTGAATAAGGCCTACATTATTGAGTACATAACTGAGAGAGTAATCCGGCTTTATTTTTCTTTTTAGCTTTAGTGCCCTGTAGCAATTATCAAAAGCTTCAGAATAGTTGCCCAAATTATAATGAATGAATCCTAAATTATTTAATGCACTGGAAATGATGACTGTGTCAGCAGTTTGGTAGGCCAGTTCCAGCGAATTCATGGTATATGATAAACTTAAATCATAATTTCCCTTATAAGTATACACACCCCCGAGAAGCCTGAGGGAAATAGATTGCAACTCTTTGTTGTTGAGTTTTTTAGATAGTTCAATTGAATTAAAAGCATATTCCTCCGCTTTAACCGGATTTGTAAGCCAAAGCTCTAAAATTAACTCATGAAGTATTCGTACTCTTTCTTCTCCTTCAGAATGTGAAAGTAACTCATGAAGTTTGTCTACTTTACTGTTCTCACAATATCCTATACTGAAACTTGCTAAAAATATGAAAAAACAAATAGTCAACTTCTCCATCTACCTCTATTTAAATGATTTAATATAACAAAAATTAAGCTTTGCATGGGGAGTAATCGAGCAGTGATATAAATAAGAAGGTATAAGTCTGTTTAGGTAAGATGAAAGATTATAGATAAGCGCTTTTTTTGTTAATCATGCTATCAAATATAATGTATATGTTCTTCGATAAATTTAAAATTCACATCAATATGAGAAGCGAATGAGCTGGTATTTTGGAAACTATTATAAATATATAATGCAGTTACTTATTTTTTAACATATATCCAGGCTTTTTTGCCTGATGCCAATAGTACTTCTACTCTTTTATAATCACTTACTTCATAAGCATCAGATTGTGCTAATTCTTCATCAGTAATTTCAAAGACTGTTCCTGAAATGAAATCCTCATCATTTAAAGAAGGTACTGCAATAGGATGTGAAGCCAGCCCACTCCTTAAAAGCACCATTTCATCTTGTATGGGTAAATCCTCAAGTCTGTATGCTTTAATTTGATCGGGCAAACCTTCCAGTAACCTCCCAAATGATTCCATCTGTACTTTTTTTAGTTGCAATGTTCCGTAGGAGAATAACAGGTGATTCATTTATTAATTCTTATTTTATTTCAGTTTTTGAGATGGTTAAAATTAAGTTAATAACTATCAAGGTGCGTCATCGTAAGTTAGTCAGCCCTGCCTTTGCTAAAATGTCATTCTTATTAATCTGACTCAGGTTAATAATTCAAAAGCTTCTCAATTTCTGCACTTACTTTTTCAGCATTAGGGAGCATTGCTTTTTCCCATAACACATTTAAGCCAATGGCTGGTAAATTAAGTGCACCATACGCAGTTACAGGTGCATCCAGCTTTTGAAAGCAATGTTGATTCAATCTTCCTTCCAAGGATTCAGCAAAAGAATTAAGCAGTGGTTCTTCTGTTAAAATTAATGCTTTTCCATGCGCTTCCACACGCTCTTTTACAGTTTCCCAGTCTAACGGATTCAATGTGCGTAAATCTATGATTTCCACTTGTCCGGCATATTGTTTAGAAGCTTCTTTAGCCCAATAAACTCCCATACCATAAGTTACGATAACCATCGATTCCCCGGATTCAATTTTCTCTTCTTCAGCTTCCTGAGCGATTCTGGCTTTACCTAAAGGCACAATATAGTCAGCATCAGGTTCCCAGGTTTTGGCTTCATCTGTTCCCGGCACTTTAGACCAATACAAACCTTTGTGTTCCAGAAAAACTACAGGGTTAGGATCCAGAAAAGCAGCTTTCATCAATCCTTTCATATCAGCAGCATTAGATGGGTACACCACTTTTATCCCTCTGATGGTTAATAAAGTGGATTCTATACTTCCTGAGTGATAAGGCCCTCCGCCTCCATAGGCACCAATGGGTACACGAATTAATGATTGAATAGGAAATTGTCCGTTTGATAAATAGCAGGATTTTGAAAGCTCTTCCACCAGCTGATTCATGCCAGGCCAAATATAATCGGCAAACTGGATTTCTACTATAGGCTTAGCACCTACTGCAGACATGCCTGCTGTGCTTCCTACAATATAAGCTTCCTGAATTGGCGTATTAAAAACTCTTCCATCGCCATACTTTTTGGCTAGGTTAGCAGCTTCCCGGAAGACACCACCTAAGGTGCCACCCACATCCTGTCCATAAAACAACGCTTCAGGATACTCCTGCATAATATCATCTACAGCATGTAAAGCAGCATCAACCATCACCACTTTTTCTGCGCCTTCAGGTTTTCTTACGCCTTTTTCTTCTGTTACCGGAGTGGGTACAAATTCATGTTTTTCTACATCAGCAGGATCAGGATCCTCTGCCTGCAATGCCTGCTCATAGGCTTCATTGGCAATGGAAATAGCTTCGTCCTGCAGTTTTAGTAGTTCAGCTTCATCAATGTGAAGGTCAAGTAAATATTGATGGAATTTAGGAATAGGGTCGCCTATGGTGTGAAGCTCCAAGTCATCATCTGTCCGGTACCATTCCTTTCTCACCCCTGAAGTGTGATGTCCTAAAAGCGGGCAATTAGCATGCAGTAAAACAGGTCCTTTTCTGTTTCTAACATGTGCTATAGCCTGCTCCATTTTGTGGTAAGAATCTACAAAGTCGGTTCCATTGGCCCTAATTCTTTTTAAACCTTTAAAGCCAGCGGCAAAATCGTAGGCATCCATGGCGCGCATTTCTTTTCCTGTTGCAGAAATACCCCAATCATTATCCTGGATAAGGTAAATAATAGGTAACTCTTTGAGAACAGCCATTTGGAAAGCTTCTGACACTTCACCTTCTGTAACCGATCCATCTCCCAGAGAGCAAATTACTACGGGTTTTTCTCCATCAGTGCCCAAACCATGAGCCTCTTTAAATTTGAGGCCGTGAGCCATGCCGGTAGCAGGAATAGCCTGCATTCCCGTGGCAGAACTTTGATGAGGGATGACAGGAAAGCCTTCTCTTTTGAGTGAAGGGTGATTGTAATAAGTACGTCCGCCAGAGAAAGGGTCATCCTTTTTAGCCATCAGCTGAAGCATGAGTTCGTAAGGCTCAAGGCCGAGCCCCAGTAAGAAAGACTCATCTCTATAGTACGGAGAAGCAAAATCTATAGGTTTTAATTGCATAGCAGTAGCTAGCTGAATAGCTTCATGGCCTCTGGAAGTACTGTGTACATATTTTGAAGCTATGGTTTTGTTTTCATCATAAATTTCAGCCATTCTTTTGGCCGTGTGCATCAAACGATATGCCTTTAATAAAACCTCTTCTGCTATTTTCTCCTGACTTTTATTACTGGTTTTCGTACTCATTCTTCTTTTATTTTCTACCTTCGTTTCCACTCAAAATTAGTTAATTTTGGCCTAAGGATAAGCGAATTATTTACAAATTTGATGAGCACAAAATATAGTTGGATTAATGGCACTTACTAAAGAAATAATTAGTGACTGGTTTCAGTCACTGCAATCAGATATATGCGAAGCAGTAGAAAAAGAGGATGGAAAAGGTGAATTCAGGACTGATCAATGGGAACATGCCAATGGGGGCGGTGGGGAATCGCGTATTTTGCTGAATGGAAAGGTGTTAGAGAAAGCAGGTGTTAATTTTTCTGCTGTGGAGGGCGATGCACCGGAAGCATTATTAACAACTTTGGAGGTTAAAAAAGAGAGTGATGAGCAATTGAGGTTCTTTGCCTCAGGTGTATCCATTGTAATGCATCCGAAAAGTCCGATGGTGCCCATCATCCACATGAATGTACGTTATTTTGAGCTAAGCAATGGAGTGTACTGGTTTGGAGGAGGCATTGACCTTACTCCTCATATTGTTGATAAAACACAGGCAGCATACTTTCACAAGCAACTGAAAAAAGTTTGTGATGTGCATGATCAGGATTATTACCCTAAGTTTAAAAAATGGGCAGATGATTATTTCTTTCTCCCGCACAGAAATGAAACCCGTGGAGTGGGTGGCATCTTTTTCGACAGGTTAAAGGAAGATGTCTCCAAAAGTAAGGAGGATATTTTTGAGTTTGTAAAAGGAGTAGGGGTGGTTTTTGCACCAACTTACACACATTTAATGCATATTAATAAGGATCAACCTTTTGAGGAGAAACACACTCAATGGCAAAACTTGAGAAGAGGCCGCTATGTGGAATTTAATCTGGTGTGGGACAGAGGTACAAAGTTTGGACTACAAACAGGAGGTAGAACTGAATCTATTTTAATGAGTATGCCGCCTGTAGCACGCTGGGATTATGACTACCAACTGGAGGAGGATTTTGAAAAGGAAACCGCTGCTTTGTTGAAGAAAGATGTGGATTGGTTGGGAGAGTGAAACGCTTTTAGTCCTTTCATAGTTAGCTGATTGAATAACTTCTTATACTAAATTCGTATATTTGATTTATGAGCAGAGAAGAAGTAAAAACAGCAATTAATCAATTATTGGAGACCACATCTGAGCAGGTTTTACAAGAGGTTTTCGATTACTTAAAGTCAGTTCAAGGAAAATCAGAAAAAACAGTTTCCCTTTCCCAGAATTTAAGAAAAATCTTAACAGAGGATAAAGAGCTCCTTGAAAAGCTCGCAAAATGATTCTGGAAGAGGAAGTTCTCAAAATCCATTCTATTCTTATTGAACGTTTTGGTGGGTCAGATGGTATTAGAGATAGAGGCATGTTGGATTCTGCTTTAAAACGACCTTACCAAACTTTTGATGGAAAAGAATTGTATCCAGGCATTATAGATAAGGCTGCCTCAATCCTCGAAAGCATTGTTAAAAACCATCCTTTTATAGATGGAAATAAGAGAACTGGCTATGTTCTTGCAAGATTGCTTCTGATGAGTGAAGATCAGGATATACAAGCATCCCAAGATCAGAAATATAAATTAGTAATTTCAATATCTACTGGAGAAATTGATTTTGAGCAAATAAAGGAGTGGCTTCTCAAATATTCAATATAGTATTTTTAAAAATACTTTTATTCGTCCTGATCTCAAAACTCTATTCTATTTCTACTCTTACTTATTACTAAGCCTCATAAAATTTTCTCACAATGCAGAGCAAACTCAGACAACATATTGAAGAAATAGTATCTCTTACAGATGAGGAATTTGAGTTTGTACATTCTCATTTTACTCACCGGAAAGCTAAAAAGCGGGATTTACTTATTCAAGAAGGGAAAAGCGTAAAGCATGTTTATTTTGTAGTTTCAGGACTTCTAAAGCTGCTTTATAATGATAGTTCAGGTAAAGAACATATCGTTTCCTTTGCTATGGAAGACTGGTGGGAAAGCGATTTTTTGGCTTTTTACTCAAAAAACAACGCGACTCTCTCCTTACAATGCGTGGAAGACACCGAAGTTTATTGCATTACACTGGAAGATTATCAGAATTTATGTGCAGGGCTCCAGAAAATGGAACATTTCTTTCTTGAGAAGGCCAATCGCGGCCATATTGGTTCTCAGCAACGCATCATTTCATTCCTTACTTTAAATGCTTCCGAGAGATACGAACATCTTCTGCATCGTCATCCTGCTTTACTGCAGCGGGTACCCAAAACACTTATTGCTTCCTATTTAGGCGTCTCCCGCGAAACATTAAGTAGGCTGATTTCTTAGTAGTTTGAGTTTATTCTGGAAAAGAAAATTAGCAATTCATCAGTGTTCGAATAGACAGAGTCTATTTTTAAAGAAATTGATAAGAGAAGAGACATTCACTCTAATAAGTTTGAATACAATATTCCCTTCTCTTTTTTTGAAGAGAAGGGTGATTCGCCAGCTGGCGACTCGGGATGAGTTCAAATTATTGATATCGATAATTCCAGACTAACTTGTTGATCGGCAAAAGCAGGTCGATCTTTTGGAGCAAGTATTATTTGATTTTCTAATACACTACTATTTATAATGAACTCACTAATTATCATGTGATACGAAGGTTTTTACCTGGCACTCACATCCCAAATTGTGACATTCATCACACACTTCACAAGCACCATTCTGCAAACTTTGTCCTGTTAAATTTTTTATCACATGCTTGCCTGTCAGGCAAGTTTAAAACTTAATCAATATGGAAAAAAGAATAGTAAACCCCTGGAAATGGCAGGATGCACGAAGTTATGCGCAAGCCGTAGAAGTGAAAAATGCGGAAGCTACACTGTACGTATCAGGTCAGACGGCCATTAATGCAGAAGGAATATCGAGCAATGCAGATATGGCAACACAATTGGAGGAAGCTATCCAAAATCTGGAACAGGTAATTACAGAAGCCGGTTTTGAATGTAGAAACATAGTGCGACTCAATATCTATACTACTTCTTCGGAAGAATTGTGGCCGCATTTTAAACTTTTTCAGGACTGGGTAACAAAACATGGTATGCAGCAGGCCAGCACAGTTATGGAAGTAAAGTCGCTTTTTGAAACTTTAAAAGTGGAGCTGGAAGCGACAGTAGTAAAATAATGAAATGGAAAGCCCTGTGCTGGCTCTAGCTGCGGGGTTTTCCATTTTAAAAGCCACTAATACTATTGGGGAATAAAGAGTGAAATTTTTAAAATGATGTGAATAATAATTATATTTATACTTCACCAAACAATCACCTTACTTATGCTTCATACCTTTATAAAATTAACCAGAACTTTCTTATTGATCACTTTAATTGGTTTTGCTGCCTCATCCATGGCGCAAGACGGTACAATTTATCCATTGGAAGCCCCTTCAGAGCCGAAAGCTATTCCACTAGGCACAGGAGGCGTTGAGGATCAGCCTGCTCCTGAAACCTGGTTTAAGCAGTGGGGCGATCCTATGGCACGAAATATCTCTGAGGCAACACTTACTCCATTTTTGCCTGAACCTGGAAAAGCAAATGGGGCGGCAGTAATCGTGGCTCCCGGTGGAGGTTTCAGGTGGCTTTCATTGGGCAATGAAGGTTGGGAAGTGGCAGAGGCACTTGCAAAGCAGGGAATAGCTGCATTTGTGCTTAAGTACCGTCTCCATCCAACCCCGGAATCACTTGAAGACTTCAAAGCCTGGATGAGCCGTCCCATGCCAACACCAGATGCGTCTTCTGACACTTCAAAAGATAAAAAAGCGCCCTCTTTACCGCAAAGGGATTTGTCTGACCAGCTTGAAGATGCTGAGGCGGCCTATGCCATGATTATAAAACGCGCTAAAGAGTGGGGGGTGGATACCACCCGGTTAGGAATGATTGGTTTTTCGGCAGGTGCCGGCCTAACCATGCATTCAACCCTCAATTCAAAAACCATGCATTTAGCCTTTATAGGTCCAATATATGGCGGTATGGGGCCAGTGGAGGTACCGGAAGATGCTCCTCCCATGTTCAATGTTATTGCTACGGATGACTTTCTGTTCCACGGGCAGTTTGGTGTGGTGGAGTCCTGGTTTAAAGCAGGCATACCAGTTGAGTTTCACCTTTACCAAAATGGCGGTCACGGTTTTGGCCTTGGCAATCCTGACCGAACCAGTAATCGTTGGTTTGATGCCTTTATGTATTGGCTGGAGGTTAATAAATTTCTAATGGCCAAGCCGCAGAAGTAAGCAATTACTGAGCTGGAAAATGTGGTGCAGGGTAATTAGTAAACTCTTGGCCTGATTTTGCTTTTTTAAATTTGTGTTCTTGTTAATATCACTACCCACTTATAGGTGTTTTCATGTGTTATTCGATGAATAGGTAGGATTTGATGTAAGAATCACTTATGTTCAGTAGTTTGATTTCACAACCGATGGAAATTCATATGTAAATGTTTGTAAACGTTTACAGTCGTTTGTTGTCGGTTTGGAAAAATATAATGTAGCTAAATGCACCTTTAGGTGTATTTAGCGAATTGTTGGGCAACATTAAAAAGAGCCTACGTTTAGTTAAAATAATGAGCTGAAATAATGGGATTATATCCAGAGAATTAAATGCATGTATTACAATATTTTGAAGAAGTAGCAGAGGGTGGTCTAATGCGTTTCACTCTTAATGAGGAAGAACGAAAGGAGTTTTTGGACAGTCTACCGGAGGACTTCTGCATGAATTATATCAGCAAAAGTGAGCTAGAAAAGCAGGCAAAAGCAAATGAATTATCTGTAAGAGATTTCTTTGATCAGTTTAAAATTCCTGAAACCCCTGAATATGCGAATGTACGCTCTGGTGATTTTGGTGAAATGCTTTGTTTTGTATTGCTGAAGAACAAAGGTAATAAAGCCGGTATTTGGCTTGTTGGTCCAAGAAAATGGCGCTGGAAAGGAGATAAGAACAAAGCTTGTCATGGTTCTGATGTAGTTCTTTTTCATAGACATGAACACAATCCTACAACTGATGATAGTGTTGAGGTAGTTGAGTCTAAAATGAAAGCTGTGGCTAGTAATGGGAATCCTATTGCAAATGCTATAAAGGGTGCAAAAGATGACAAAATCAAGCGTCTTGCAAAAACTCTCAACTGGATACATGATAGGCTTGCGACTGAAGGAAAGCCGAGACTAAGAGAAGCAATCAATCGTTATAGATTTCTTGATGAAAACCCAACTTATCAAAAAAGATTTCATGCAATCGCAATTGTTGATGATGATCTTGCTGACGATGAAATAGCAAAAAAAGTTGAGGACGAAGAAGATATAGAAGTTACAGTAATAAGTATGAAAAATCTTAAAGGTGCTTATGAAACGACTTTTCAAGCAATGCTTAACCAATTATAATGAGTTTAAACAGACAACTAAACCTTTGGATAGCGCAATCAGAATCGTGGCAGGCATTCAAGGATTTTGACTTACCTCAAGATGACCGTGCCAATTACTCATTCCTTTCCGTTTCCGATGATTTTTATATAACTCTGTTTTGTCGAGCTTTTGATTTTATTAAGCAAAATAATTTTTCAGAAGAACAAGAAAAAGACATTCTCGCATTAGGTAATGGATTAGTCATTTTCTCATTGGAGGGAAAACGTGAGTTCTTTGATGGAGTAAGTTATCATGATAACATGTTATACTCATCAAGTCTTTACTACCTATCAGGCTTTTCTGCGTCAGCATTGTTATTAGCCAGAAGATTTAATAACTCACTTTACACAAATTCCACAGACAAATTTATAGCTGAATTCTTGTCTCGGGAAGCATCTACAAATAATGAATTAACCCAATATCTTCATGAATTCCTGTCAAATGGAGAAGAAGAACATTTAACTTCTCTTGAACGGGAGTTGAACCTGGAAATTATTTCTGAAGATGATAATGCAGAAAGATACCATTCATCAATTCTTGCATCTTCAATTATTCAAAAATTTAGAAGTGACAATATTTGGTACGATCTGCTTCAACATAGAGATGATAAAGAATTCTGGAAACCTTTTGTCAAATATTGCCTAGATCGTTCAATACCTGTTTGGAGTTTCTTTCCTTCACAACGGTCTGCCTTGAAATCGGGTGTATTAAATGAGCAAACTGTTTCTCTTCAAATGCCCACAAGTGCTGGAAAGACGGCTATTAGTGAATTAATAATCTATAACTCATGGAAACTTGATTCAGAGCATAAAACACTCTATTTAGCACCATTTAGATCACTTGCTTCTGAGCTGAATCAGAGTATGGGAAAACATCTTCGCAGTTTGGGGATTTCTACCAAAAGTATATACGGTGGCCACTTACCAAACACAGACGAGCAAGAAGCAATAGAATCAGTAAACTTGTTAGTTTCTACGCCTGAAAAAATGTTGGCAGTTGAGGACGCATTACCCGATATTCTTGAAACTTTCGATACAATTATTTGTGATGAAGGCCATTTACTAGATGATACACAAAGAGGTCTGAGTTATGAATTGCTTCTTTCAAGATTGAAATCTCATCAAAAACAAAACAGACGGTTTGTATTTATCTCTGCAATAATTCCTAACATAAATACCATAAACAATTGGCTAGCAGGCACAGATGAGACAGTAATAGAATCTAAGTACAGACCGATCCAATTGGAATATGGTTTTCTAATAAAGGGTACTCGGGGCAACTACAACTTAATCATAAACCCTCTTTCAGAGTATCCAATTCGATACGATTTGTATAAATATTTAGTCTCAGATTCGCTAAAATTTTATTCTAATGATCAAATAAAATCAACAGGTAGTATTAAAAGTATTTCAGTAGCAGTTGCACTTCGTGCATTGCCATCTGGTTCTGTTGCATTGTTCACGACCGAAAAAAGAGGGCATCGTGGTGTTGAAGATTTAGGAGAAGAGCTAATAAGGCAAATAGATCAACATATTTTAGTAAATAATCCTATCAATTATGCTGAAGGTGAATATGTCCAAAAATTAAGAGAATATTTTTCTGAAGTCTTTGGTCAAGACTACCTGATAACTAGGCTAGTCACCAAAGGAGCGGTTTTTCATCATGGAGACTTACCACAAGATATACGGGAAGTAATTGAAGATGCTTTAAGAAAGGAAAAGATTCGATTAGTAATATGCAACACAACATTAGCCGAAGGTGTCAACCTACCAATTAGAACAATGATTTTACACAGCACGCAACGGATGGGGTCAAATAAAAGACCAGTTTCAATGTCTGTAAGGAGCTTGAAAAATCTTGTTGGAAGGGCTGGTAGAGCAGGTAAAGAGACTAAAGGGCTAATCATTGTGCCACATGCAAGAGATCAAGATATTGTTAAAAAGTTAATCAATGAGGAAGGTGTGGAACAAGTAAATGGGATGCTTTATAACCTCATTAGTGAAATAACAGAAGTTTTGAAAGAGAAAGGAATAGAACTATCGAATGAATTACTAGATAATCAAAATGAAGAATTCCTCATATGGCTAGATTCTATTGATATATCACTTATAGACTTATTGTCTGAAGACATTCAGCCAGAAGAGCTTACACAAGTAGTAAGTAGTATGCTCTCAAACACATTAAGCCATCATCAAGCCTCTAATGATGAAAAGCAAACTCAAGAAGCTATATTCCAATTACGTGCAGAAAAAATTAGAGACTTCATAGAGGATGGAACGTTTGCTGAGGTTCGCAAATCTGGCTCTTCACTTAGAAGTTTCCAATCACTTTCTGAAATTTTTGATTTCGATGACGATATATGGAATAAAGATTTCGATTCACCTTTAAACGAGGATTGGTTAAAGTACTTGATAATAGATGGTCTTTTAACTTCAAACGAATTTCAAAGCGCCCTGAATCAGTTTAATTCTTGGACAATGAAAGAAGGAAATGAATTATCCAATGCTGATATTCTCACTACCATGCAACTTTGGATGAAAGGTGAATGGTATAGTGAGATAGCTGAAAAATTGAATACAGAAGTTTATAAAGTATTACGTCTGATCAATGGTTTATTGGCTTATAACTTACAAACTCTTGCTTCCTCGGTTATTCGAATAAAGCTAGCCAAAAACAAGGATTACGAACCAAACCTTATAATTTTCAATTGGCCACTCTTTCTTCAATATGGTGTTGATTCGGAATCCAAATTAATTTTATATCAACTCGGATTAACCGATAGAGTATCCGTACTTCATTTTAATGAAACTTTACAAAAATTAGATTTTGATTTTAGCAACGAAAACAATTTAGTAACAGAAATTCTTGAAAAAGAGGAGGTTATTATGGTTGATTTATTAGATAATACGCCAGAAATTGCCTTAGAAAAAATCAATGCGTTTCTACAATTATTAAAATTTAGATAATTAAAAACGTTGCACAACAAAAGCTGTTATGAAAAGCCATAAGAAAGCAGCTAACCATAAATGGTAGGTTTGTTGTATCAATTTACGATATTTAATTCAAATCGCTACCGTCATTGTTGAAACTGTTGATTGTGGTTAAGTTTTGGGTAGTAGCCGGAAATAACCAATACTTACACTGTTAACGGTTTTGCGCTCTTTCTATGAAATTATAAGGCCATGCTGCTATTTGCGATAAAAGCGGTGCTTTTTCGTATTTCCGTGTAAATCCCTTCCTTTACCCCACAACCACACTTCCATCAACTCTCCAGCAAAAATGCTTAGCTTTAAGTGTGAAAAGAACATCCAATATCGGCCTTATCGTCTTTCTGTGGCTTATTCTTACAGCCATTAATATCAATAAGGCGTTTCATATGGATGATGCTTTTCATTTAGAAGCTGCCCGATGGATTATGGAAAATCCCACCCAACCTATGATGGCCAAAATTAATTGGGGAGATTTTGCCGCACTTATCTATGAAGAAAATCAACCGCCTCTTTTGTTTTACTGCATCGCTCTTTTTATGTCATTTTTTGGAGCAGACGAAGTTTTTCTCCATCTTTTAACTGCTATTTTCTGCTTTTTGGCATTATATTATTTCCATCGAATAGCACTAATGCTTCATGTGGCAAAACCCAAAATGCTTCTTGTACTTTTCGCTTTTAACCCTGCATTGGTAGTCAACCAGAACCTGATGACGGATGTGCCCATTCTGGCTATAGCCCTAAGTGTGATTTATTTTCTGCTAAAAGGAAAGGCAACTAATCAGTCGCGTTACTATGTGTTGGCTGCCATCAGCCTCAGCATAGGCTTGCTCATTAAATATACTTTGCTGCCTTTGGTAGTGGTGATATTTGTCGCCATCCTGCTATCAGGACACTATAAAAGATTATTTGTGTTATTAATCCCTGCACTGATACTGCTTGCCTGGTCGCTCTGGAATATTTCCGCATTTGGTGAAGCACACCTGGCTGGCAGAGGAAGTGCAGGAGTTACATGGTACAAAATCAAAGGCTTTATGGGAACGCTTGGATCCATGGCAACTTTCGTGATTGTATTCTTTTATGCTAATTGGCCAGGAAAAATCAACCAATATATCATTTATGGCTTCTTTTCATTGTTTGTATTGGCTGTTCCATTTGTCTATACAGGCTTACTACCAGAAGCAAAGTTTAGTGCGCTGCTAAACTATACTTTTATGGCAATAGGTTTTACCTTGTCAGTTTTGGTGCTTAAGCAAATAGCTGAACGGGTGATGAAAGAGAAATTTTATTATTTCCAATCCCGGGAATTTTTCATTGCGCTTTCCCTGCTGGGGATGACAGCTTTTATCTTGTTATTTGCCCCGGTTCATGCCACAAGGCATATTCTACTGCTTATTCCTTTTCTTATTTTATTGGGGCATACATATTTCGCTAAGGCTACTAATGCCATTAACAGGTTGATCGTTGTAGTTACTATAGTCTTAGGGTTGTTGCTGGGCATTTCAGATTGGGTGTACGCTGATTTTTACAGAAATGCATCGGAAGAGATTGCCATTCCTCAACATCACAGTCAAACTATATGGTCGGTTGGGCACTGGGGTTGGCAATGGTATTCACTTGAAAAGGGTTGGCAACTTTATGACACAAATAATGAAGCAAGTATCAAAAAGGGTGATTTTATCCTTATACCCAAAAACATCTCAAAGCAGCATATTAACCCGGCTTTGCGATTGGATACATTAAACTATTACACGGAAGAGCCTAATTTACTCACCTTCTTTTCGGGTAAGCATTTCGCAAGTATGTACAATACTTTTGCAGATAAACCCGCCTGGAATTTATCTATGCAACCCATTGATACTGTATTTGTGTGTAGGGTGAGGGAGAAGCTTGTTAAGTAAATTTAAGTTTAAGAATTGAGATAAACATAGGTTCAAAAACATTTAACAAAAATAATGTAATTTTGTAAAAAGCATTTAATTATGGATAAGGTAGAGCTAAAAAAGAATTTCCATACGCTGATTGATAGTATTGAAAACGAAAGTTTACTTCAAAATTTTTATGATTTAATCAGGTCAAAAGCAGATTCAAAAAATGGACAAACTTGGGGAAGGTTAAATAGAAATGAACAAGAAGAATTATTAATTGCTTTTGAGGAAAGTGAAAATTCACAGAATCTGATTGATAATGAAACAATGAAAAAAAAGCATAGTAAATGGCTTTGAGTATCAACTGGACGAAAAGAGCAGATAAAAAATTTGATAAGATACTTGAGTATTTACTGTTAGAATGGGGAGAGAGCGTAACAAAGAATTTTGTTAAAAAACCTATGACTTTTTAGATGTGCTATCGGAGTTTCCTGAGATTGAAACCGTTGAAAATGTAGAAAAGGATATCAGAGGATTTACTCTTTTAAAACAGGTTAATATATTTTATAGAATCAAAGGGGATACGGTTATATTGTTAGATTTTTTTGATAATAGAAAACGTCCTTCAAAGAAAAGATTTTAGGTAATTCAAGTCAATTACCTCACTCTCTTTTTCCCATTAATAGATAATTGTTAAGGTTCTGCCCAACATTACTTGTAAGTCGAAAATCTTCTCAACTTTTCAATTCCACACTCTATAAATCACAAAGATTGTCGCATTCAGCACCCTATATTGACAAATTTACACAAGCTTTAACTGCTAAAAGAAATTTACTTTTGAATCATATTTTAACCTTAATTATTGAGATGATGAAAACTGTATTTGATAAAGCAATAAGAGAAGGTCTGGTTCATAGAATTAATCTTTTAGAGGAAGATAGTAAAGCCCACTGGGGTAAAATGAATTTGTACCAAATGCTCGCACACAATACTTACTGGAACGGCTGGATTTTAGGAAAAGGAAACCCTTCTTATTATCAAACCTTTTTTGGTAGAATATTTGGGAAACTAGCGCTAAGAAAAATGATTAAAGATGAAAAACCTTTTGATAAAAATATCCCCACCTCTGATCAGTTTAAAGCAAAAGAATTAAACGGAGATGTAGAAGAGGAAAAAGCAAAATGGGTTTCATTAATGGAAGATTATATAAATTTTAGTAATCCTCAATTCATCCATGATTTTTTCGGTAATATGACTAAAGAGCAGATAGGAGTGCTAGTGTACAAACATACTGACCATCATTTAAGACAGTTTGGAGTATAAAAACACACAACTATCTTCTTAGGGATGTTTTTCATCAACAAGTCATAGGATTTGGAAAAGAAATGAACTAGGTTGAGGTCAGATGGGTAAAATTTTGGAAATCTCCCCTCTAAAATATGCGATAAGCTCCGATAGCAATCTAAGTTTTCTACTAAAATGAAATGTATCGTTTTTCTACTTCTTCTTTCAACCGTTTTTGAATTCACTTCCTACAGTCAGGAAATTGATTCAGTAACATTTTATTATGAATTTGCAGATATACCTGCCGAGCCGATTGGAGGTAGAGAAGCAATTTATGAGTGGATTGGAGCAAATATGAATTATGAATTAATTAAATCTGCCGACACGATAAATTGTGAAAGTTTAAAAGATGGTCGAGTTTTTATATTTTATATTATTACCGTGCAAGGAGATATAATTCAGCCAGAAATTATAAAGGGTTTAGGAGACCCTTATGATTCAGAAGCACTAAGGTTAATATCTGAAATGCCAATAAAATGGACTGTTGCAATAAAGGATGGTGAAAAAGTTCCAATGCGAAACGTAACCGTTATCAGGTTTTGCTCAGACGGAAAAAATGCAGGTGTAAGGGATATTGTAAAATCTAAAAAGACAAGAAAGCTTAAAGGAAAGAATAACTAAATTACAGATGTTATTACCTTCTTATTCTTATCAACAATTGATAATGTTTGGAGAAGAAAGGAATAAGTTTGAGATCAGATGAATGACACTTTAAAAACTCTCGATAAGCTTGGCTTAGTAGTCTCAGACTTTACAACTGAAAAGGAAAGTAAAGAATATGCAGCCTGCAGATTTAAACTCAATGGACTAAATATTATATACAGAGATGCTAAAACCACTCCTAAAAAAGGCGGGCAATTTGTTACGTTCTGGAAAAGAAGTGAGGAAGGGCCAATAGCACCATTTCACGAAAATGATTCTTTTGATTTTTTTGTGGTGAATGTTTCTTCAGAGGGTAAATCAGGGCAATTCGTTTTTCCCAAAGCTATATTGGTTCAAAAGGGGATCATCTCTACGGAGGAAAAGGAAGGGAAAAGGGCTTTCAGAGTATACCCTGCTTGGGACCAAGCACACAACAAACAGGCAAAGCTGTCTCAGCAGTGGCAGCTTAACTATTTTTATGAAGTGGAGCCAAATCTTGATCAGCAAAAGGCAGCTAAATTATATAATATCAAATAAAGCTTAATGGTTGTTTACCTTCACCCTTCGATTGCCCCGAAGGGGTGCCGATGGCGCATCGAGGATGTGTGAAATCTGCATTTGAAATGCAGTATTAAAAAGTCCGTATCCATAATTTGAGTTTTTTAATAACATCCTTAATAAAGCGCTCAATATTTTACCTTTTTAAATCCCCTTCACTCTCCCTGCAATAGTTTCAAAGCCTTTTTCATACTTTCTTCCTTCTGCCTTTTTTCATAAATAGTGGCAGGAGCAGCACGCTCAGCGCAATCGCGCAGTGAACAAAGCTCGCAGGTTTCATTCACCAGCCTGATAGGAATAGCCGGGTCATTCCAGAATTTTACGCGCTTTTTTAAACCCGGTGTAATAAGCAAGCCGATAGAGACACTGCTTTGGTCAAATCCTGCTTCATTCTCTGCACCAGGTTTGGCAAAAGTCCAGATGAGGTATTCATTTTCTGAATCGACATATTTACTGCGCTGGGCTTTACACAGAATGCCGGAACTACCCTGTTCCTGCATGGCTTTCATATCTTTCAGTAAGTCAATGGAGATCCAGCGCCTGCAATAATGCTGATCCTGTGCTGTACCATGCGGGTTGTGCAAACCTGACAAGTGCATTTCTTTGGTGAGTTTATAACGGTTTTCATCCACAGCATTAAAACGTAAGAAAAACAATTCCCTGATGCCAAATTCCTTCGGTAAAAGATTTGTAAATCGATGGAAGAGATTTTCAGGAGAACACCTGTAAGAAGCTAGTAAATGGAGCAAAAACTGCGCATCAAATTTATCTTGTTTCAAAAACTGGCTCATTTGTGGTATTAGCTGCTCTTTAGGAATGGCCAACGAGCAGGAAAAATAAGATGCTTTATAATTATTCAGTACTTCTTCAAAGGAATTGACATCCAGCCAGGCAGTGGTTTTAGGCCTCGGATTCAGCTTCAAATAAGCATAAGCAAGTTCCTGCCCTAGCACAAATGCTTTCTGTCCTTCATTTAAGTTGGCATTCAGAAGTAGTTGAGGAGGATTTCCCTTTAGATAAACGGAGCGCATAGAACTCAACTCTTGCTGGTTTTGTAGCACATCATCCAAAATTTTATATTGATATACTTCTGAAAGTATGTGCTGTAGGCTAAGTAGCTCGTAAGGAAAATCTGCATCTTGTAAATATTCTTTTCTGAAAGCATCTACTGCTTTTTCAAGTTCCGGAAAATAGTTGTCATACATTTCCTGGTAGGAGCGGAGCATGTTAAAGTAAAGATTCTCCACCCTCATCCCATAATTTCTACTGATTTCAATGATGGTACTGAGGAACGCCCCTAACTTATCGGGTGCATTAGACAGTAGTTCCAGTAGAGTAGCGGGTTCAAGGCCGAAAAGCTCCAGCGGCAGCTCTGTCAGCAGGTTAGATTTTAATAATTCACTTACAGGAGCCAGGTTTTTACTCAGCTGAAGAGAGATAAGCCAGTCATATTGCACCCCTAATGCTTCTGCCAATATTCCTATCTTCTCTGCTTTAGGGTATTTCTTACCTTTTTCTATTTCGTTAAGATAAGAAGCAGATAGCCCGCTGATTTCTGCCAATTGTGAAAAAGACATTTTCTTTTCCTGTCGCAACTGCCTTACTTTCAATCCGAATATAAGGCGAACATTATCTTCTGATACTGACATATTTTATATTTCTACTGTGTTTTTTGTTGACTCGCTTTAGGCCAAGGTTCGTGTCTCACGAAGGCCAAGGTTCGTGTCTCACGAACCTTTTTTATGTCCTGTTTCTTGTCTCACAAACCAGAATTTTTAAAAAAAGATATACATTTTGTATTCATTCCTGAAGCGAACAAAATAATTTCAATTTTTTTTCGAAAGCTTTTCTTTATCAGGTGCTTACCCAATCCATTCGCTAATATAGCGAATAAATCTGTATAGCGAATATTCGCTTGATTTATATTTTTCGCTTCTTTACATTTGAAATATCAATCACCAAAAAATGATGCACATGGAAACGAAAGCAGTAAGAAAAAAAGAAGCAAAAACCTCTCATCAGCTCCATCCTTTACTGACCGATGAGGCTAAAACGTTCCTTTACAAGTTGGATGAAATGTTTAACAGTCAGCGATTACATTTATTAGCCGTGCGTGAGGAGAGAGCCCGGCAGATTGCAGATGGCCAAAAGCTGGACTTCCTGCCATCCACACAAAGAATCAGAGACTATGCGCATTGGAGTGTAGCGCCTATTCCTGAAGCCCTGCAGGATAGAAGAGTGGAAATTACCGGACCTGTGGATCGTAAAATGATCATCAATGCGCTGAATTCCGATGCGAAAGTTTTCATGGCTGATTTTGAAGATGCCACCAGCCCTACATGGGAGAACATTATTTCAGGGCAACAAAACCTCTATGATGCAATCAGAAATCAAATTGATTTCACAGCATCTAACGGTAAAAAATATCAATTAAAGAAAAATAGAGCAGTACTAAAGGTACGCCCAAGAGGCTGGCACTTATCAGAAAAGCATTTCCAGGTGCAAGGACGTCCTATTTCAGCTTCTCTTTTTGATTTCGGGCTGTATTTCTTTCACAATGCTCAGGAACTCATTCGATCAGGAAGTGGTCCATACTTTTATCTTCCCAAGTTGGAAAGCCATGAGGAGGCTAGGTTATGGAATGAAGTTTTCGTTTTTGCTCAGGAGGAACTGGGGGTTTCCAGAGGTACTATCAAAGCTACTGTATTGATAGAAACTATTACCGCAGCCTTTGAAATGGAGGAAATTATTTACGAGCTGAAAGATCACATGGCGGGGCTAAATGCCGGAAGATGGGATTATATTTTTAGTGCCATTAAAAAATTCCGCCATGATCCTGAATTTATATTACCTGACAGAGAAGCGATTACCATGTCTGTTCCTTTTATGAAAGCTTATGCTAATTTATTGGTGAAAACTTGCCATAAGAGGGGCGCTCTTGCCATTGGGGGCATGTCAGCTTTTATTCCTTCTAAAGATGAGGAGGTTAACAAGAGAGCTTTTGAAAAAGTGAGAAAAGATAAAACCCTGGAGGCTGAAGCCGGCTATGATGGAACCTGGGTAGCTCACCCTGGCTTAATTCCACCGGTTTTGGAAGTGTTTGATCCTTTTTTAAAAGGAAGAAAGCACCAAAAACATCTGCTAAGAGAAGATTTCACTGTAATGGCCCCGGAGTTAACTAATCCGGAAATTATTTACGGACAGATCACAGAGAAAGGAGTGCGCACTAACATTAATGTAGCATTGCTTTACATAGAGTCATGGTTACAAGGCACCGGGGCAGCTGCACTATACAATTTGATGGAAGATGCAGCCACAGCTGAAATCAGTCGCGCTCAGCTTTGGCAATGGTATCACCATCATGTGGAATTCAAAAATGGTAAAATTTTAAATAAAGCTTTGTTTCTCCGCTTACTGAACGAAGAATTATCAGCTGCCAAAAAGTACCTGGGAGCGGAAAGAACCAACACTGCTAAAATTGATTTAGCAGCTATACTATTGGAAGACCTGGTGATGAATAAGGAATTTGAAGAGTTCCTCACACTTAAAGCATACCCTTTTTTATAAGTCCTTAATTTTTAAAAAAAGAGATTAAATGGATGTCATATCTTAAAATAAACTACTATGAACAAGCAAGAAAAAATTAATGAGTTAATCACTGATTGGACTACTAACCCAAGGTGGAAAGATGTAGAAAGGGCCTACTCGGCAGAAGAGGTTATCAAGCTTTCAGGATCAGTAAAGATAGAATATAGCCTGGCCAGGCAAGGTGCAGAAAGGCTCTGGCACCTGCTTAATACGGAAGAGTATGTAGCTGGATTAGGTGCACTTACAGGAAACCAGGCCATTCAGGAGGTACAAGCCGGGCTAAAAGCTATTTATTTAAGTGGATGGCAAGTAGCTGCTGATGCTAATTTAGCGGGGCAAATGTATCCTGACCAGAGTTTGTATCCGGCAGATAGTGTGCCTAATGTGGTAAAGCGGATTAATAATGCTTTATTAAGAGCAGATCAGATTCAATCAGTAACAGGTGAAGGTAATGTGCATTGGATGGCGCCGATTGTAGCAGATGCTGAAGCCGGATTTGGAGGTAATTTAAATGCTTTTGAACTAATGAAAGCTATGATTGAAGCCGGAGCCGCGGGCGTACATTTTGAAGATCAACTGTCATCAGCTAAAAAATGTGGCCATTTAGGTGGTAAAGTTTTGGTCCCTACTCAGGAGGCGATTAACAAATTGGTTTCTGCCCGCTTAGCCACTGATGTAATGGGAGTTCCTACCATTATAGTGGCTCGTACAGATGCCGATGCAGCCAATCTGATTACAAGTGATATAGATGAAAGAGATTTGCCTTTTATAACAGGTAGTCGCTCTTCCGAAGGATTTTATGCTGTCAGAAATGGTATAGAACAAGCCATTAGCAGGGGAGTGGCTTATGCGCCATATGCTGATTTGGTTTGGTGTGAAACGTCTCATCCTGATCTGGGAGAAGCAAGGGAATTTGCTCAGGCCATTAAAGAAAAGTACCCTGATAAAATGCTGGCTTATAATTGCTCGCCTTCCTTCAACTGGGCTTCTAAGCTAACAGAAAATGAGATGCTGGAATATAGGGAGAGGCTGGCTGAGATGGGTTATAAGTTTCAGTTTATTACTTTAGCAGGCTTTCATGCCCTTAATACAGCTATGTTTGAACTGGCATCAGCTTACAAGGAAAGAGGGATGGCTGGTTACTCCGAACTGCAACAACGGGAATTCGCTTTGCAGTCGAAAGGCTTTAAGGCAGTAAAGCACCAGGCTTTTGTAGGAACAGCTTATTTCGATGCAGTACAGAATACAGTTACCCAAGGAAAAGCTTCCACTCAGGCACTAAAAGGTTCTACTGAGGAGGCACAATTCTAGTTAGCTAAATTGTTTAAAGTAACATAGGTTTACAGCCATGTAAACCTATGTTACTACAAATTCCTACTTAATTCATTGTTTAAATATGAGTTGTATTGAATTCATTTAAATTCTTCCACCGCATCACTTAAATCGTACACTTTGGCGTCAGGTAATAATCTTTTTACGATGCTAAAACCAGTAGCAGATCTATATCCACCAGCACAATGTATAATAATTGGTTTTTGCTTATCAATCTCAGAAGTCCTCTCTCTTAATTCAGGCAAAGGAATATTTTTAGCTGATTGAAAGAATTTGCCATCAGCTACTTCTGAAGAGTTGCGTATATCAATGATGGTATAAGCATCAGGGTTTTTTCTAAAATCCTCTAAATTTATTTGCGGATCCTGTACCGTTTCACCTTTAGGTTGAACTACAGCAGCTATTAAGTTGCTTTCATAACCTATTTTAGCGGCTCTGTAAATGGCGAAGTCCAAGTCTTTGTTATTTTGAGCTACTAAATAGTATTTCTCATTGGGTCCCACTATTGAGCCCAACCAGGTCTCGAATTTATCGTCTTTTTTATTCTGTATATTAATAGCTCCTTTAAGGTGACTTTTTTTAAACGCTTCCTGTGGCTGGGTGTCTATAATAAGCGCGTCTGAAGGGATTTCTGCTCCCTCTTTCTTTTCTACCTTTTTAATGGCTTCCTCTAATTCTGTTGCACCGCGTCTGTTAACTTCTACGCTATTAGGAAAGTATTTAGGTATAAAGGACTGTCCCTCTAAAAAAGCATCTATAAATTTTGCTTTATCTTTAATTTGAAAGGCCCAGTTATTTGCCTTTTCTCTCGCTATGGTGCTGGTTAAGTCACTACTCATATTTTTTCCACATAATGAACCAGCTCCATGGGCAGGGTAAACAATGGTGTCATCAGCCAAATCTTTAAAAATGGTGTTAACTGTGTTGTACATCATTCCTGCTAATTCTTTCCTGCTTGCCTGAATATTGCCGGCACCTTCTCTTAAATCTGGTCGTCCCACATCTCCTACAAATAAAGAATCTCCAGTGAATACAGCTTCTTGTTTGCCATTTTCATCTATCAAAAGATAAGAGTTATGATCTGGTGAGTGGCCTGGCGTAAATAATGCTTTAAATGTGACTTTTCCGATTTGTACCTCATCACCATGTTTCATAGGTGTAAAATCATAGCTTACACCAACTTTCTCATTTATATAGATTTCGGCTTTAAATTTTTCCTGAATTTCTAAATGGCTGCTGATAAAATCAGCATGAGGATGGGTTTCAAAAACAGCTACTATTTTTGCATTGTTTTCTTCAGCAAATTGAACATAGGGGGTAATGTCTCTTGAAGGATCTACTAAAGCTACTTTACCATCACTTTCTATTGCAAACGAGCCTTGAGCAAGAGCCTGATCGTAAAAATGTTTAATATTCATGGTTTTCTATTATTTAAATACTGACTTCGTTACTTACTTTTTTAACGAATCTTAAATGCACAGGATAGTAACATTTGTTACGCTGAAGAATTATTTTCAGTGTATTCAGTGGAGGAGCTAATTTTTTTACATAAAAAGCTCTTTGTATATCATAAAAGATCCCATAATTAAGACAAACCAGCCAAAACCTTTTTTCAGTTTAGCTCCATCAATTTTATTGGATAAATAGGAACCTATAAAAATTCCTGCAATGGCAATGCCAGAAAAGGTTAATAGAAATATCCAGTTGATAGCTCCGCCTGCTTGCACATCTCCAATAAAACCTATTAAAGATTTCACAGCAATAATTAATAAGGAAGTTCCAACGGCTTCCTTCATAGGCAGTTTTGCTAAAACAACAAGCGCAGGAATAATGAGAAATCCACCACCTGCACCTACTAATCCGGTTAAAGCACCTACTACCAGCCCTTCTAAAATAATAAGAGGGTAATTAAACTTCTGAGTCTTTTCTCCACCTTCTACATCTGGAGCTGGTCCTTTTTTGTCCTTAATCATAGAATAGGACGCAGCAATCATCAAAAGAGCGAAAATTACCATAATTCCTATAGGTAATGTAATTTCTAAATCACCAATAAAAAACCAGGATTGTGGTAAAGCAGGCACAACAATTAAACGTGTCAGGTAAACTGCTATAAAAGCGGGAATGGTAAATACTACTCCTGTTTTATAATTTACCATGCCTTTTTTAGCATAATTTACCCCGCCAACCAGCGAGCTAAACCCTACAATAAAAAGTGAATAGGCAGTTGCTGTTACCGGACTGATGTTTAATAAATAAACCAAAACCGGAACTGTGAGAATTGAACCTCCTCCTCCAATTAAACCTAATGAAATACCTATTACGGCAGCGCCTAAATATCCTAATACTTCTATCAATGTCATAAGCTATACTTTATGACGCAAAAGTAGAATGAGTGAAGTTGGCAAGGTGTAACAAATGTTACCATCAATATTGAATTACGACTTAGTTTATTTGTTGTTGATAATATTCTCTCCCTATGAAGAGGAGGTAAAGCGAGTAAACTTAATAAAAAAAGATTGCTGTTGAAAACACCAACTACAGGGGACAGGCTCTCAGGCTCTCTTTAATTAATAAAAACACAAATAAGATATAAGCTTTTAAATTAAATAGAGCGTATCAGGCAATTACATGAGAATCAATGATAAGTATTTGAAAGTGAGTAATAACTGATTGCGCATTGTGTAATCTGCTTTTAGATTAAATATAAAACTCGGTCCAATTCCTTTATATAGTTGAGTTAAGAAACCATTCTTGAACTTATCTTCTTCATACCTATATCCAAAATATTGTGAGATGATCAAGACAGTATTTAACCAAAAAAAAACCGGTTGAAAACCGGCTTCTTCTTAATCATGTATTTTTAGGTGTTTTACAATGCGTACTGTTGCAGTTTCCTGTGTAGCAACTTTGGTTCATAATTGCCATCATGCTGAAAGCAAAACCGATGGTGCCTGCAAGTAAATCAGTCTCTATTATACTTATTGTCAATAAGTATATACCGATTACCAGCTTAAGCCATCTCACAAACGACCATGAAGTGTGAAAAATGGTGCGGATCATTCTATTTTTTGATTCAATGAAGTCCAGCCTCCTCCGTTATAAACTTTATGGTAGCCTTTGGCAATCAATATACTTTTAGCACGGCTGCTCCTCATGCCTGAAGCACAACAAGTTATAATTGGCATATCCTTATCTCTCAATTTATTTAAATTATTTGCTAAGCTACTCACAGGTATGTTGAAAGAATTTTTGATATGGCCTGACTGAAATTCGTCTTTAGTACGTACATCCAAAATAATGGCTCCTTCACTAATCAATTTTTTATAATCTACAGGAGCACCTAGTCCGAGTATTCTTCTTAAAAAGCTCATGATGTTACAACAGAGTTTTCAGCTGCATACCAGGAACCTCCATTAAGGCTTTTAATCCCATGGGAAAGCAAAATTTGTTGAGCCATCGCACTTCTATTGCCAGATGCACAACATACAATAATTTCACCTTCAATTTTCTTTACCTCTTCCAATCTGGCTTCAATTTCATTTAGAGGGATATTAACGGAGTACTGCGCATGTTCAAGAGCAAATTCTCCGGCTGATCTCACATCAATAATTGTTTTATTTATGAGTTTTTTCATTTTTGTTTATTTAATACAATGCGAATTAAGGTAGTTTCAAAAGATAGTTTTGTAACATCTGTTACCTTTCCCAACGATGGGTTAACTCGAAAGTGTAACTCGGAAAGAACAAAATTAAGATTGCTTCTTTCTTGTGGAAATGCCAAAAGGTAAGTAGAGAGGACAAAAACTGATGAAACTGGTGATAATAAAACTGATGGCCAGTATTCCTAAAACTACAGCCACAGTTCCACTGATAATCCCAAAATAATATAATACGCCTACTGCAATTGCTAATAAAATTCTGATAAATTTATCAGCGGTACCCATATTTGCTTTCATAATCGTGCTAATTTGTTTTACTAAATGTAGAGTCAATCATGAAGGAACTTTGTAACAATTGTTACACTAAAAAAGAGATAGACAGTAGAAAGTATTTACTGAAGACTTTTTAAATATGATCTAAACTCCTCAGTATTAAAATCGCCCATGCCGGAGTGGGTAAGCACTAAATCTCCTTTAGCATCAATAATATAAGTGGTGGGGATGCTTTGAGTATGATATAAGCGGGGAATTCCTCCGGGAGCTTGAAAGATTTCAAAGTCAAACTCTTTTTTACGGTGCAGTTTAATGGCTTTCGAAAAATCATCATCCACGGAGAGCATAATAAATGCTACCTTGTTTTTGTCAACTGATTGATATAGTTTGTTGATCCCAGGCATTTCTGCAAGGCAGGGTGGGCACCAGCTGGCCCAAATGTTCAGGAAAATTACTTTACCTTTCAAAGATTTCATATCCAGTTTTTCTCCTTTTGAATTAATCAATTGCATGGAGAAGTCGGCTTTCGGATTTGAAAAATTATCGGAAGGTTTTTCCTGTTCAGTTACATCAGGATTGAGCAAGCCGGTAACCAGTACTCCGCGCTGAACAAAGCCTAGTACTTCAGTATGTAAGCCTGTTAAATAAAGTATTCCAAAAACACTTAAAATTACGCCATACTCTATTATACTTTTTTTCATGTTTTTCATAAGTTAAGATATTTAAGCTACCGCCTCAGAAATTTTGGCAGTAATGGTTTTTGTACGATCGCTATATTTAAAGATTCGTATTTTAAAAGATGTATTCATCGTTTCGATTTTTTTATGAAACTAGTTTAATTCATAAAATGAAAAAATGAAGCGGTAATATTTGTTGCCGCTTCATTAATAGTAGGGTTAATTCATCATCCGGTTTTCACTTCTAAGCTTTTGTTTTTTAGTATAACTACTTGAATTTATAATTGGTACCAGGTACTGTTGAGAAGGAATATTTGTCTAATTTTTTACTGGAAGCTCTGCCATCTAAAGAGGGAGAAACCGGGGAGTGTTCCTTCAGATAATCTATTACTACATCATGAATGGTATAATCTTTCACAATGATATCTTGTAAATTATCCATCCTGCATAAACTGTTGATTGGGTCACCAGGTCTAACACAAGCTGAAATGGTATACATAGTATTCTGCTCAATTGGTTTTCCATTTACTGTAATAGATTGAACTCTATCTCCTTTTTCTTTTTCTATATCAAAGTTTACTCTCATTCCTGAAAACCTTACCATCCACCCTCCAAAACGTTCATTAGGATTAGGTGCAAAAGCATTATGTATTTCCTGCTCCAGCCAATCCTTAATTTGCTTGCCACTTGCTTTCCCCGTTTTAACTTTTTCATTTACAGGTAAAATATTCCATAAATTAGCCATAGTAATGGGGGCTGGCTGATTGTTTATGGGTACAATAGGATTTCCAAAGCGGAATCCATTTGAAATGGCTATGTCTGCTCCGGTTTTCCATTTTGCAGCATCTGTAATCATGTTATCCATAGGGTTTTCTACTGTCAGATACCTGAAAAGTGGAGTGTTGGTATATCCTATAATAGTCTCAAGGTTATTCTGATATGGTTTTTTAGCTTGATCAATCAGCTTTTGCATTTCCTCGTCTGCAGGATAAACCTCAGGGTCTACTTCAATCAATTCATATTCATCATCAACTTTTTTGCCTTCCACAAAATGAAGAGTTAATTTCCCCACAAAAGAACCAAAAGCTCCCGGTTCTGCAACTTTTGCATATTTTCCAACAATAGGTTCCCGAATTCTTTCATGTGTGTCATTTCCTAATATATAATCTACATTTTCGGTTACCTTATTATTTGATAAGTCAATTTGCTTAAAAACTCCAATATGTGTTACTAAAAATAAGACGTCTACCTGTGCTTCATTTTTCACCTTATCAATTAGTTTTTCAAGTTTATCATCTATTTTGCTGAATGATATACCTTTGCTAAAAGTAGGATTTTGTCTGACAGGAACATCAGGGTCGTTAACCCCAATAAATCCAATTTTAACACCACTTATCTCTTTGACCCAATAAGAAGGGAATAGGTTTTCCTGATTTGATTCATGCTGCATGTTTTGCGCTATTACCTGGGTTTTATATCCATTCATCACCTTTAGCATTATCTCTTTACCGTAAACCACCTCCCAATTGCCGGGAATCATCAAATCATACTCCATCTTTGCAATCAGTTCAGAAAATATTGAACCTTCGGATAATGAAGCATAACCGCTTCCCTGAATCATGTCTCCACCATCAACAATGATGGTTCCGTTGGGGTTTTTAATGCGCTCCTGCTTAAATAATGTAGCAATATTGGCTAAGCCACCTCTTTCTTTAAAAACTATTTCTCCTTTTTCCCAAAATAATTCCGGGTGGGAATCCAGCTGGCCATGTATGTCTGCTGTTTGTAGTATGGTGATACGCACAGTATCTGTTGAAGCTTTACTTGATAAGTCCTCTTTTTTTTCTGTTGGGTTACACGCACCTAATAAAAAGGCGAATAGCCCGCTTGTCATTACAATAAGTTTTTTCATTAAAAATATTTTAGAAGTTATGTGCCTTACAGACTGAGGCTATAATACCCTTTCTTCTGAAGCTGAAAATTGTAAAGTATGCCATTTTCAACTATTTTAATTTCATCAGGTACTTGTGATGGATCAACCTTGAATTTTGATAAAGAAAAGCCACAAGCTACAATTTGTACATTCGCTTCTTTAGCCATTTCAATAAACCCATCCATTTTCTCACGATCTGTTATGTCACCTATTTCTTTTCCACAAATAACCACTACGAATTGCCCAAATGAGGCTTCATTTTCACTTTTAAGAGCTTTTGCACTTAAGATAATGGGTTTTAGTTGAGCAATTTTTTTAGAGAGTACAACATAGTTATCTGTTGTTTTAGTGTTTTGTGCCTGCGTTTGTATACTTAAAAGCACTGATAAAATGATTAATGAGTTTATTATTAAAGTTTTCATATGATTAATATTTAACATTTGAAGTATTATTTAAGACAAAGAAAAGTAGCCCTCCTAATATTGCTATATTTTTAAAGAGAGGACCTAATGTTGATAACTGCCCCACTTGTACAGTGAGTGTAATAGGAATTAAAACTGTAATAAGTATTATTGCAGACCATTTGGTTTTTATACCTAATGAGAAACCAATACCTGCAACAACCATTACTATTCCGGAAGAAATAATTAACCATTTTGGGTCAATTATTGCGCCTATTATGTCAATAAAGTTAGCATTAGCCAGTCTTTCGCTTGTTTTTTCTAAATTGAACAGATGGTTAAAACCGGCTACAATGAAGATTCCACTCATGAGAACCCTCAAAACTTTTACCGAAAATCGGCTGATTAGGAGATCATTCATTTTACATTTATTAAGTTTAAATGGAGCTATTTTACAAACTGGCGGAAATGATTAGTACCCCATTGAAAATAAGCCCTGATAGCTGTCTGTGAAAAGGCTATCATTTGTGTAATTTAATTTTAGAATACTGTTGTGAGTGGCTTAAGATTTAAGCTACAAAGTATCTAAGTAAATTCAATTAGCTGCTGAATATAGCTTGGACAAGCACTCTTAATATTAAAAGAGGTGAGCCTAACTTATTGAATCTATTAAGGTAAAATGAATTAAGATTGGGGTGGTGGAGAGTGGTAGGTAAGATACCTGGTACTTAAATTGGTAAAAAATAAGCTGTTGTATTGGGAATTGACAATTATTACTTTGTCATCCCAGTTAAAAAAGCTGACTTCTAAAAGATTATTGCAAAAGTTATCGATTGTTAGTAAATGGATTTCTTTAGCGGATAATTCTGAAGCTGTATTTTCTAACAATGTGGCAGCTATCTTCTTTTTGCAAAGAGGTTTTGTTAAAACTATCTCCTCATTAGTAGATAGTTTGGTGATGCTACGACCATCAATAGCTATCAATTTTGCTACAAACAAAATGATTAGAGTGATTGATATGATGCTTCTCGCTGGCATTTTTACAAATGTAAACTAAATATGATTGATCTAATGTAACTAATGTTACCCAGTCTCATTTTAAATCAATCATTCCTGAATTTCATGCAGGAATGATTGGTGTAATTGATTCTAAAGTTTTTGGTATGGCTATTAATGAGGTAGTTTATGTCTTATTTTTCCATAGACATAAGTGCCTAACATAGCAGAGGCAATTACTACCAAAATTACTCCAACGCCATTTCCTAATAAAATAAACATTGGGCCCGGACAAGCCCCGGTAATGGCCCAACCAAGGCCAAAAATTGTACCTCCAATTAAATAACGTGCCCAACTAAACTTTTTAGGAATAATTTGGATAGGTTCTCCATCTATTGATTTTAGCTTTTTTCTTTTGATCCATTGAATTACAATAATTCCTATCATTATCGCAGAGCCTATAACTCCATACATATGAAATGACTGAAATTTAAACATCTCATATATTCTAAACCAGGAGATCACTTCAGCTTTAGCCAGTGTGATTCCAAATATTGCACCTATAAATAAATATCTAAAAATTTTCATTTGTGTTGTTAGGGTTTGATTAAGTGATTATAGTATTAGCAAATAAGGAAGTATGAAATAAGTCATTACCAGCCCACCGATGAAGAACCCTATCACTGCCAACAGAGAAGCGGGTTGTAAATTACTTAAACCGGAAATGGCATGGCCTGAAGTGCAACCACCTGCATAACGAGTTCCAAAACCTACTAAAAAACCTCCGACTACCATAAAAATAAAGCCCTTTAAAGTGAATAAAGCTTCCCAATTGAATATTTCCTTTGGTACAACATTTTTACCCGGGTTTTCAATACCGTAAGATTGTAATTCAGCAATTGTAGAGGCGGAAATATGTACTGGCTGATCATTACTTAAGTATAAATGGGTTATTAAGCCTCCTAATACCAGGCCAGTGGCAAAAATTAGGTTCCACATCTGATCCCTCCAGTTAAAATCAAAAAAATCACATGATTTTCCTGCTCCTAATATTGAACACATAGTTCTCAGGTTAGAGGAAAGTCCGAATGACTTGCCGAAAAACAACATGGAAAACATTACTAATGCTATCAAAGGCCCTGCTACATACCAGGGCCATGGTTGGCTTATCCAATCTATTACTTGATTCATAAACTTTGATTTTTTATTTATTTGGTGATGATTTTGTTGAACACATTTTGTCTGATTGACTTCAACATGAAATTCAAAATTAATATTATAACACTTGATTGCCTGTAACAAATGTTACCAATTCCTGATTTTTGTCATATTATTTAATTATCAACCTGAGTTCGATTAATAAAATGCCACCACCAAATCAGGAACGCTCTGACGGACTTTGAAATAAATTAAGAATTTAACTCAGGTTTATAGCATAAGTCAATTCTATAAAAAGACGTTATTTTAATATGCTGTTGAAATGAACAGATTCCCACCTCCCGATAATGATCGGGACAAGTTGCGAGGGAATGACGTTCTAATTGTAATTTGAGTAAAAAAAACTATCTTATTGCACAAATGAACAGAAAAGCCAAGGTTTGTGGCTCACAGACCTTCCCCTTTTTGCTGGACTGTAAGCCGCAGACCAGTGGAAAAAAAGACCTAAATAAGCAAGCACTATGTATTTGTCAACACCAGAAAAGCCGGCAATTATCGTCATCCCAGAAATTTTTGGAGAGCAACGGAAAAAATTATCAGGGATCTTTTCAATGAAATGAAATTTCATTATCGGAATTTTATAGAGTAATAGAAAAGATTGCCGCGCTGTGCTCGCAATAACCAATTGATTGGAATTTTCTTTCTATCAGGATTTCTTTTCGAAAGAGGATGGCAGATACTATCAGCCTTTTAAAATTTATA
The DNA here is from genome assembly GCF_014636295.1 of Marivirga lumbricoides. Taxonomy (GTDB): domain Bacteria; phylum Bacteroidota; class Bacteroidia; order Cytophagales; family Cyclobacteriaceae; genus Marivirga; species Marivirga lumbricoides. The sequence goes on from NZ_BMEC01000003.1 coordinate 444,965, forward strand.
GTTCACAATGAGTTGAGCATGTAAAATATCTTCTTTTAAAAAAGGATTAAGAATATCTTTATTGGCAAAAAGCAATGTATTTAGTAACCTGAAACTCAGGTTATCCCAATCTTTATAAAATCTGGCTTGAATATCTAAACTTAGCTGGTTGAAATGGCTTTCTTTCTTGGTCGTATTAATACCTTTTTCATCAAATGAAGTTCTTGCTCCATAAATACCAAGGTTAAAATCTGTCCAATGATGAAAAGGTTGTAGATCTATCTTTATGGTATGACTATTTATTCCAGTTAACCCTTCAATTCTATGTCGGCTAATAAATGTGTAAAATGGTTCAGACCCCCATTCTTTGGGTAAAATAAAGGGAGCATCTGATAAGCTTTGAGTGGTATTATAAGAAATTTGCCAATTAGGTAAATTCCATTTTAACCGGCCCGATATGATCTGATTATAATTATTATTCAGTTGATCGCTAAATACCTTTTCATCATCTAAACCTTGTTGGAAAACATATTGCAACCCTATTTGCAAATCATTTTTCGACCACTCCATCTGATTAAAATTCACGTAGGTCAGTTGATTGACAAAATATTGCCAATTGTGATAATGTAGTGCTGAGGTAATATTATAATGACCTCCAAGTTGGAATAAATTAATGTTTTTATGAATAAGCGTATTGGTGTCATTTTTAAGAAACCTATCGTAAAGTCCAATACTTTCAGATATGCTTACCCATTCTGTGGTAGATCTTGGTGAAACCTTGTTAAAAATGCCACCATTAATCTCAAATTGATGACCTTCATTCCAATCAAACCAAATTCCCTGAAAAGCAGATGGCTTCATACGCGAATCCTGAGGATTTACAAATGGGGTTTCTACTAACATTTTCCCCATCTTTATGTATGAATCATTATATCTGTATTTTATAAATAGTTCCGCTAATCTGTCCAGGTCATGCTTGTTGCTTGTGTTTTTCAGATCAAATAATTGACGCTCCCATTTGGGTACAAACTCATAGTCATCAGCACTTAAATTGGTGGATGCTATATTATAAGCATACAAACCACCTACTCCTAATTGCAAACCTTTCCAATAGGAGGTGTGATAATACAGTCGGCCACCTATGGCTAAAGCTGCATAGTATGTTCTGCTCTCAGGGCGCAGCGTATTCATCATATTAACTCTAATTAATCCGCTGGCATGACCTTTTTGAAACCATTCTTTAAATGAATGTGCTTCATTAGGATTAAAAGAGCCATGATTAACAGAATCAATAGACTCATATTGCTGGTTATTTTTTTGAGTATGTCCTAAAATTGGGCATAGAAATATCAGGCCCCAGAAAATGATTATGGGCTTCATTGGTTACTAACCTGTTTAACTTATTAGTTTAAATCACTCCGAATATCCATTTGCATTGATGAATATCGTACACATGAGAGCATGAAAAGGGAGAGTTAAGTCAGGTAGAAATCATCTACCTGACTTAATAAATCAATTATTTTAAAGTGGAAGGACAAACATATTCAGTGGTAGGTACATCTGTTTCAAGCACAGCTTTAATACCACCTGAAATATTTACTATATTGTGCAATCCTCGTGCCTTATAAATAGAAGCAGCAATCATTGATCGGTATCCACTCTGGCAATGGATATGATATGGTTTATCATTTTCTAAATGACTGAAGTTTTCGTTGATGAAATCTAAAGGCAGGTTTTCAGCATCTTTTACATGTTCCGCTTCAAACTCACTTGGCTTTCTCACGTCTACTACATTTAATTGATTTTGCTTGTAGTTTATGGCAAAGTTTTCGGCAGAAATAGACTTGACGTGTTCAACTTCTTTGCCTTCAGTTTTCCATGCCTCTATTCCTCCCTTTAAATACCCTAAAGTATTATCGTAACCAACTCTTGATAAACGGGTTACTATTTCTTCTTCTCTGCCTTCTTCAGCAACGAAAATAATAGGTTGTTGCAAATCCGGGATAAGGGCACCTACCCACGGAGCAAAGCTGCCATCAATGCCAATGAATATAGCGTTTGGAATATGTTCTTTTTCAAATGCGTTCTGATGTCTGGTGTCAAGAACCAAAGCGCCTTCATGGTTGGCAATACTTTCAAAAGTGGCTACATCTAAAGCTACGTTTCCTTTTTCCAAAATGCTATCTAACCCACTTGTACTGGCAGACTTGTTCATTGCTACATTTTGAGCAAAATATTGTGGAGGAGGCAACAGCCCATCGGTTACTTCTTTTATAAATTCCTCCTTGCTCATATCAGCCCGCAAAGCGTAGTTGCTTTTCTTTTGGTTGCCGAGCAAATCAGTAGTTTCTTTACTCATATTTTTTCCACAGGCAGAACCGGCACCGTGAGCCGGATAAACCACTACATCGTCAGGTAAAGTCATTATCTTATTGCGAAGGCTATCATATAACATGCCTGCCAAATCTTCCTGTGTAATGCTTCCTGCTTTTTGAGCAAGATCAGGTCGTCCTACATCGCCAATAAATAGCGTATCACCACTGAAAATAGCTTTTTCTTTTCCTTCTTCATCAATTAAGAGGAAAGTAGCGCTTTCCAGCGTATGGCCTGGTGTATGGAGTACTTTTATTTTAATATTCCCTAATTGAAATACCTCGCCATCTTTTGCTTCATGTAATTTAAAGTCTGTTTTAGCCCCGGGGCCATACACGATAGTTGCACCGGTTTTTTGAGCTAAATCTACATGTCCTGATACAAAATCAGCGTGGAAGTGCGTTTCAAAAATGTATTTAATTTTAGCATCTCTTTTTTCCGCTTTGGCAATATAAGGAGCGGACTCTCTTAGAGGATCAACAATAGCTGCTTCACCATTACTTTCAATATAATAAGCACCTTGTGCTAAACATCCTGTATATATTTGTTCTATATGCATAATCTTAAATTTTTATCTCTTTAATTGCGTGTAAAGATAAGCAGGGCTCATTCTTTTGATTGTAACCATTGTTACATTGCCTGCTTTTTTCCGCTTTAATAAAGTTCAAAATTACTTCATTTTTCCTCTTTTAATAAGAAAGCCGGCCAATACCTTTTGTAAATCATCATTAATATTAACACGGGTTAAGTCAATTTTATACTGATGGCATTTCATCTCAATTTCCTGGTAGTAGGCTTCTGTTTTTTCTTTATACCAGCTTTTCACCTGGTTGGGGTTCAGCTTCATTTGTTCACCGCTCTCAAGATCTTCAAACAGATAAGGCCTGTCTTCCATTTCAAACTCCAGCTCTGTGGCAGGATCATTCACCTGGAAAAATAATACTTCATGTTTATTGTGTTTAATATGTTGTATTGATTTGAAGAAATCCTCCAGCTGATCGGCTTTCGTCATTAGGTCGCTAAAAATAATCACTAAAGATCGCCTGTGAATTTTCTCGGCTACCAAATGAAGAGTTTCACTTAACTCCGTAACTTCCTTTTTGGGCTCCTGTTGTAGTAAATTTTGCAGAATGATAAAGATATTCTGCAGGTGTGCATTGGTTGATTTTACCTCCGTAAACGTATTTATTTTGTCTGAAAAAGTGATTAAGCCAACCGCATCGCGTTGTTTTTGTAGCAGATAAGCCAGGGCGGCAGCTGCCAGTATGCTAAACCGGATTTTTCCGTAATTTTTCTCCGGGTAATACATGGAAGAACTGCTGTCCAACAGTATGTAGGCTCTTAAGTTGGTTTCTTCTTCATATCTTTTAGTGTATAACCTGTCAGTTTTAGCATATACCTTCCAATCTATATGGCGGGTGCTTTCCCCAGTATTGTATAGCCTGTGTTCAGCAAACTCAACTGAGAAACCATGGAAGGGAGATTTATGCAAACCGGTAATAAAACCTTCCACCAGTTGCTTAGCCAGTAGATCCAATGCAGGTATTTCAGGTAATTTTTCCAACGATATATCCATCCTTTTTCTTCCCTTTTTATATTTTGCTAAAGTTATGTTTTTGCAAATAACCGAACACAATTTGCAAATATGAAATTGATTATACTATATTTAAATTCATTAATAAAGAAACAACCTAATTTATCAGCGTAAGAGAAAGTGAAAGAGCACATGGAAAGAGAACAAGAAGAGATTTTTTCAAAAAGAGTAAGGGCAGGAAAGAGAACATACTTTTTTGATGTAAAAACTACAAGATCAAACGATTATTATTTAACTATTACTGAGAGTAAAAGGAAATACAAAGAGGATGGCTTCACTTATGAGAAGCATAAAATATTTCTCTATAAGGAAGATTTTAATAAATTCATGGCTGCTTTGAACGAATCTGTTGATCATATCAAAACTGAATTAATGCCGGAATTTGATTTTACTCAGTTTGACAGAGACTATGATGAGAATGGCGAAGAGGATGATAATGACGAATTATCCTGGAAGTAATAGAAATTAATAAAGCTCCTTTTTAGCCAGGAGCTTTAATTCTCTTCTTTTAATATTAACTTAGTGCTGTGAACAGACTAAGACCTATTTTCTACCTGCTGGGTGGAATACTTCTCCTCTATATAATAGGAATACTATTTGCAGATATTCTTATTTACGTTGTTATTTCTTTGATTTTAGCAACTATTCTAAGACCTCTGACCAATTATCTTAACAGCCTGTATTTTTATGGGTACAAGCTTCCGAAGTCAGTAGTAATCATTATTGCATTTTCCATTTTTTTGGGATTTGTAGCCCTGTTTATTGGTCTTTTCATTCCGCTGGTCTCGGAACAAATTCAAATACTAAGCCAACTGGACTACAATGGCTTATATGCCAGGTTATCAGAACCCATTAAAGCTGTTGAAGATTTTCTTATAGCCTCATTGCCTAATCTTAATGAAGAAGGGTTTATCATAGATCGCTTAAGGGAAAACTTGTTTAGATTTTTTCAGTCAGTGGATTTCAGTTTATTGATTAATAACCTCATCTCCTTTACCGGTAGTTTATTTGTGGCAGTTTTAGCTGTTTCGTTTATTACATTTTTCATGCTTTATGAAAAAGGGCTTTTGAGGAGGCGTATTATATCCATTATTCCTAATAAGTATTTTGAGGTTTCAATTGGTGCTATCTACAAAATTGAAAAGCTACTTTCCAACTATTTACTGGGCCTGTTATTTCAAATGATTTCAATTTTTACAATAGCCTCTGTAGGGCTTAGCATACTTGGTATTAAATATGCTATTACAATTGCAGTTTTTGCAGCAGTAGCAAATTTAATTCCTTATGCAGGGCCGTTACTAGGTGCTTCATTCGGAATTGTGGTAGGAGTAACTACAGGGGGTATTTTTGAATTTAACAACGAATTATTAATACTGGTTATTAAGATTGCTTCAGTATTCTCTGTAGTGCAGATCACTGATAATATTCTGTTGCAACCTCTCATTTTTTCAAAAAGCGTAAAAGCGCATCCTTTAGAAATATTTGTTATTATCTTTGCAGGCGCATCCTTGGCTGGAGTGGTAGGCATGATAGCTGCCATTCCTGTTTATACAATTATTCGTGTGGTATTTATTGAATTGTATAAAGGATATAAGCAGTATAAGATTTTTCAAAATTAAATAAGATTATTCATGGGTTTAAGATGTGGTATCGTTGGTTTGCCAAATGTGGGCAAATCTACTTTATTCAATGCATTGTCCAATGCTAAAGCTGAAGCAGCAAATTTCCCCTTTTGTACAATAGAGCCGAACGTAGGGGTTATCAGTGTGCCTGACGAGAGGTTACAGGTATTGGAAAAATTAGTGAAGCCAAATAAAGTGGTGCCTACAATTATTGAATTTGTGGATATCGCTGGCCTGGTGGAAGGAGCAAGTAAAGGTGAAGGATTAGGGAATAAATTTTTGGCCAATATTAGGGAGGTTGATGCCATTGTGCATGTGGTTCGTTGTTTTGAAGATGATAATATTACCCATGTAGCAGGTAGAGTAAACCCTATTGCTGATAAAGATATAATAGACACTGAACTTCAGCTAAAAGATCTTGAGTCGGTTGAGAAGAAGATTCAGAAAGTTGAGAAAATAGCTAAAACAGGCGATGCAAAAGCAAAGAATGAGCTTAATATCCTGAATAAATATAAGGAAACCCTGGAGTCAGGTAAAAATGCCAGGACTTTAGATTTTACCAAGGATGAAAAAGAGCCAATCAGAGATTTAATGCTGCTAACTGATAAGCCTGTTATATATGCAACTAATGTGGAGGAAAGTTCAGCAGTTTCTGGTAATGAGTGGGTCAATAAATTTAAGGAATATGTGAAGGATGAAGGCGCTGAGGTGATTGTTGTAAGTGCTGCTATTGAAGCTCAGATTGCAGAGTTTGATGAGCCTGAAGAAAAGGAAATGTTCTTATCCGAATATGGATTGAAAGAATCCGGGTTGAACAAATTAATTCGTGCTTCGTATTCTATTCTGGATTTAATAACCTATTTTACAGCAGGGGTACAGGAAGTGCGTGCCTGGACAATTAAAAGAGGCTGGAAAGCACCGCAGGCTGCGGGAGTTATCCATACCGATTTTGAAAAGGGCTTTATTAAAGCAGAGGTGATTAAACTGACCGATTATGAGAAATATGGCACAGAGCTAGCTTGTAAAGAAGCTGGAAAGATTGCCATTGAAGGTAAAGAATATGTTGTGAAAGATGGTGATATTATGCATTTTAGATTTAATGTTTAAAGAGTTGATGAAAACGTAAATCCGCCTTTTAACCAAATTTCGTATCTCCCCAACAGGAGCTTAAAAATTAGAAGAGAATTTAAAAGCTGCTATTATCTGGCTCTTTTGGATTCTCTTTTTTAGTTTAGTGGTTTAAAAATAAATATGGTTTAAATTATATTTTGCATGTTCTTTTTTAATTCCTAAGTTTTTAAGTTAAAATTTGAGGTTTAATACTCATGCAAAAAGCAACTTTTGAAGTTTTTCGATGAATTTTTAAACAAACCTCTTCATCTATTAGTATCACTTACCTAAAATGATTGATTTTGAGAGTTCGATTAATATTTAAAAATAAGGATAAAGGAGCATCTGTTCCTTTTCACCATCAGTACTATTTGTTCAGATTCTTCCGAGGCTTGATTAAAAAATGTGGAAATGAAGCGTATAACGATTTCAAACATTTTAATTTTTCCGGTCTTAAAGGACAAACTACAGTAAGTAAAACCGGGTTGCACTTTTACAGCTCAAAAATAACTTTGGTGTTTTCTTGTCAGGATAAAGATTTTATAGATGATATTATTAAGTCTTTGTTTTCATTGCCGGAGGTAAAATTAAATGGGCTTTCTATCATTCCTTTCAGCGTTGAACTTGAGCCCGAAATTGATTTTGAAGAGGAGATGAAATACATTTGCCTTTCTCCGCTCATCTTGCTGGAGCCGGAATTTTCAGATGAAAGTGCGAAAAGATTTATACATCCAACATCACCTGAGTTTAAGTCTCTTTTGATTGATGCGATCAACCAAAAAACAGATTTGTTGGAGGGTGAGGAGATCGAATTTTTACCTGATGAAAATTACCTCCGAAAGTTAGAAGATTCAGGAAAAAAATATTCAAGGGTTTATCCATTATACGAAAATGATGTTCCTTACGAAGTGAGAGGGTACACCTTTCCTTTCGTTTTACGAGCACCTATAACATTGCATAAATTTTTATTCGAATGCGGATTAGGCTTGCACAATGATAAAGGGTTTGGTATGCTGGATTTAGCAACTGTTGTTCCAGGTAGCGAAACTATTCCTTACTTTAACGGGCCGCTCGAGAATTAAATTTTACGTAGCCTATTAGTTGATCATATCTAAGTTGTGGATTGGCATAATACACTGAAATGTCGTATTCGTTTTCAGTATCTATGTGGTTCCCTGGAATTTCATAATTTGGATCTTGCCTGGTGAAATAGAGATATTCATAATATCCTTGTTTTAAAAGATATTTATTAAGATATCTCCCGACAGTGGGATCATATTTCATCCTGCTTTTCTCATTAATTTCCCAGTTGTTGAATTCCCCAATAATGTAAATATCTTCCGTCTTTTGAGGAACATCCAACTGGAAAGTAGTCTCAAAGTAATCAGTTACTAATTCGTTGGTTTGTCTTTCCCTGTTGCCAATCACAAAGCCTCCGTTTCTATCATTCCATTCCCTGTAAGCCTGTGCACCTCTGGCCTGATCAATACCGCCTAAAGCCGTAACAGGAGTTTTGTCTTTATTAATGGCAATAACATTTGCTCCTGTAAAATTTACTGTAGTCAGATCAATAAATCTGAATTCATTAATGCCTGGAAAATTGAGCTCACCATTGTAATACTCGTACACTAATCTTTTATTTTGATCTGTAAGCCTCATAGGTGGAGGCGGTTGAATAGCATTTAACCAGTTACTGTTTTGCCTTATAATAGGGTAGATGTCTGACCCTGCATTTAAGACCTGAATATCACTTAAGAAAACATTAAACTGAACTTCCTGATGGGTTCTTCTTTGAGATACAACATTTGAAGGGACTATTTTATAGCCTATTTGTACTTTGTCTTCATACACCATAAAACGCTCACTCAGCACTATGTCTTCTTCATTATTACCCCTATATACTATTAAAAGGTAGTTCCCTGAAATTTTAACGGGGGGCAATTCTAATGTATAATGAACATAAGGTACTTTGGTGTCAAAGGAATATTCATAATCTCTAATGGTAAATTGATTGTAATCATAGAGATAGTCCATCGCTAACAAGTTGCTTTTTTTTGTCCAGTCCTTGTTAAGATGAAGGATTTTAGCCTGAAACACCTGGTGTTGACTGTTGAGGTCATCAAAGCTCAAAACTAGTTTTTGATTTTTACCGAGTTCCACCACAGGGTTATTGGTAGAGATCAGTTGTCCATCTTTAAAATTAACCAGTTGTACTGTTTTAATATTACCGGAATAAGTGGTTGTGATGTAATCTATGGTTGGGAAATTTACCCAGGCATCGCTTCCGGAACTGGTGGTAGGTTGTAGTGGTACGCATGCTTTAATTAATATAGCTATGAGTAATAAGAAAATTATTTGCTTTATTTTTTTCTGATTTCCAACCATTAGTTTGTAATTTGAGTCTAAATATAACAGAATCCGCTGGGTTTCATTATGCCAACAACCGCAGAACTTATAAAAGGTTGCCAAAAAGGTGACAGGAAGAGTCAATACCAACTCTATCAGCAATTTGCTTCAGGCATGATGGTGGTTGCTATGCGATACTCCAAATCAACGCAGGAGGCAGAGGATATATTACAGGAGGGTTTTATTAAAGTATTCCAATACATTAAAAATTTCAGGGAAGAATCCAGCCTTGGCTATTGGATTAAAAGAATTATCATCAATACAGCTTTAAACCATCAGCGTAATAAGCTGTATCTCTACCCTATGGTAGATGTTGATGATATGAAAGATGGCTTAGGTTCAGTTTCTGTTGAAAATATGGCTGTGGAGGAATTGATGGAGTTGGTGCAGAGTTTGCCTACCGGATGTCAGGTTATTTTTAACCTGTATGCAGTGGAAGGCTATCAGCATAAAGAAATAGCAAAAATGCTGTCCATTAGTGAAGGTACCTCAAAATCGCAGTATTCCAGGGCCAGAAAATTATTAATAGATTATTTAGAAAAGCAAAGTAAGTGGGGGAATGAAAGAATTCAATAACGATAAGGATATATTCAACAATTCTCTTAAAAAGAAATTTGGTGAGTCGAAGGTGCAGCCTTCTTCAGCCGTTTGGGAGGGCATAGAGGCTGAACTGCTTAAGCAGGATAATGTAAAAATGCGCAGGAAAGCTATATTTTATAGAAATGTTGCTGCAGCTGTATTGTTACTTATGGCTGTTTCCTTGTATTTTAATTTACAAGGAGTTAGAAATACAATAAAACCTGTTCAAATAGAAATCACGGATCTGTCTAATAGTACATTAAAAAGGAGTAACAATTCATCTGATGTATTATCTGCCAATGATTTGCCCCAGGTAGCAAACAATAAAAAAGAACATAAACAGTCTCTACAAGAAAACTCTAAAACAAAAGTAAATTCTAATGAAGGCAATAGTAATGTTGCAGAAGATAGAGATGTAAAAGCATCATCCTTTGAACAAAATACAGCCGGTAGGGAAGGTGAGGGATCAGCCTTTGCTTTAGCAGCAAATGAAAGAGGAGAGAATTCCAGTTCTGTTTTTGAAGAAAGTTTAATAGGAATCAATGAATTAAATGAAGCTGATTTTGACAAGCTTGCTGCCAGAATGCCTGTAAATAATGAGTTTTCAGAGGTGTATTTAGCGGATGTTAAGGTGGAGGAAGTATCTTATTTTGCTGTAAGTGAAGTAAAAAAAGAGAAAAAGAGCAATGATATTGGATTTCAGTCATCATTCAATATTGGTTCGGGTAGTTTCAACCCTAACTCAAATATCACTTCCAGCCCGGTTTCGTCAAACTTTTCTACCTTAAATACTCCTGGGTCTGCCGGGAGATCCTTAGGGGGTGATGTGTCTCAGAATTTTAGCCAGGAGAAAGCAGTGGTAGATGATTTAAGTTCTGCCCCAATCAGAAGTAATATCTCTCTTACCTTTGGTGTTCATGCCGGTGTTAATATTAACGAAAGATGGAAGATCAGAAGCGGATTGCAATTTGGTAACTATCGTACTTCATCAGAAAGTAGTACTGTAATCAGGGATATGAATAGCGAACAGTTTTTCCCCTATCATGGAGCAAGTAGTGCTACCGAATTATCAGAAGGTAAAATTATAAATGTTACTTCTGAATACGATTTTTATAATGATTTTCAAATATTATCAGTTCCTCTTATAGTTTCTTATAAGTTTATAGATCGTAAGTTTGGAATGGCCTTAGTGTCAGGAGCCACAGCTGATCTACTGCTGAAAAATACTATCAGAGGGGGTAGTGACCAGATCTCTGATATCAATTTTGATAAAAATGATAAACAGTCATACAAAAAAGTATTTTACAGTGGGTTAGCGGGGCTGGAGTTTAGTTACTCTTTTTCTAAGCATTATGCCATCAGTTTAACGCCAACTTATAAAAAGGCTTTAATGAACATAACAAATGATAATGCTACCTTTAATAGCTCTCCGGATTTTATAAGCCTGGACATGAGTATTCAGTATTTGTTTTAATTAAATACAGTTTTTTAGAAAAGCCAGCACCCGGATTTTCAAAATCATAATGGATTGTTGTATTACGCTCCGTTTACTTGTTGTACAGACCTCTTACTAAAACATGCTAATTTGGTAGGATTTCTTTTCCCTACTCATAGTTATTGAATATGAAACGAACAGGCAACAGGTGTGCTTATTTTGCTTATCAGGACAAAGAGCATAAAAAAAGCAGATAAAATAGTTTATCTGCTTAAGCTAAAGTTTTTCCATTTTTCGAATGGTGAGCAATTAATTGTCTTTTTCATCAGGGTTGGATAATTCACCTTTATTGGAGCTGAATTCCAGATCTATATTATTGAAATCATACGATGAGCCCACAAAAGTGGCTGATTCATGTGAGGATACAATAGGTGTTTTTAATACTTCCGGGTGGGATGCAATAATACCCAGGATGTCATTTTCACTTAAATCTTTTCCTTTTAAGTTGTCCTGATAGTATTCTTTTTCTTCATCTAATAATCCGGCTACCTCAACATCTAATTTACGAGCGAGGTCTGCTAATTGGCTTTCAGTAATGTTCATCTTATGAACATCCAATTCATTAATTACGTGCTTATCAAGTGATTTAATATAGGCAAGTGCTTCTCTTTCTTTCAGTTGATTGCTATTATAAATGAATTTAAGCTCCATCTCTATCTTCTTTTTATGTTCCATATCCCTTTTTTAACTCCTAAAGCGATATGAAGTTTCAAATTAAGTCTCAATTCTGAAAGCTGAAATTATTGAGGAAAGTTAGCTTAAACAGCTTTAGAGTAGATTGATTCTGAATTTTAGATAAAGATTAATTTCAGGATTCAAGGAAGTATTTGTCATTCCATAACCGGGAATTTCCTTTGTTTCATATATCTCGAAATCTTCGTAATCCAAATAGCTTTTAAGCCTCAACCTAAAGCCCACTGATAGGAAGTCAGGAATATCCTTTTTAAATAGCCTTTTTACTTTCTTCTCTGAACTTATCACTAATTCAAACCACTGTGCAGTTAAATTGCTTCTGTCAATCGAGCCACTTGTATTTGGAAAAATGGGGTTTTCAGAAGTGTAATCTATACTTTCATCAAAAGTGGATCGGGAGTACCGAATTCCCAGTAATAAATAATTGGAAGGAATAACAGTAAGGTGGTAATCTGCTCCTATACGGAAATAGCTGCCTTCCGATATATACGTAGCATTTTTATATGCATCTTCAGGTGTAAGTTGGGCAATTCCATATTCTCCAACAAATGATACTTTCTCCAATAGCGTTAAATTTACTGCAGCTTCCCATTTTTCACTTTCATCCAGCAATAAAGTATGGAGCTTAAGGTAGTCCGGTGAAATACCTATCAACAGCAATTGTGGTTTCTTAGGTATGGAATCTGAAACAGATTGTGCGGAAACAGTAAAGCAGCTTGCTAAAATGAAAAAGAAGATAAATTTATATTTCAACATATATTTCAAGTTCATTACTGCTACATTCTAAAACGGGGGTACAACCATAAGGGCCTCTTATGGATTTGAATTCGTAATCAATTACTTTTAAACCTTTCGCAGCCTTAGTTATTTTATTATTGATGACTGTGTCGCTTAAAGTATAAGATATTTTAAGATAATTAATGAAATCTGCATGTTCTACCTGAATGTAGTATTCTGATTCAGTGGAGGTGCCATCAATAGGTATACGGAAAAAGGTAAGACTATCTCCACCTAACCTGTTAGTAAACAAGTCTCTTTCATTGTTAATAGATTCAATACTGATTAAACCTGACTTTACAGTGGTGATAACATTCTTAACAAAAGTTAAAGAATCTGTAGCTTCTGTTTTTCTTGATGTTAAGGAATCCGCAATAGCGGCATTATTTCTATCCGCTAACAAACTATCAAGCAATTTAATTTCTGATACAAACCCTGAACTATCTACGCGTAGAGAATCCAGTGATGTTCTGTTAAGAATTTTCAGGTTGAAATAAGGATAAGCATTTTCAGGATTACAATCTTTGCAGGACTCGCAACCTGAAAGGTTTAGTGAAAGTAGGATTACTATAAATGAAAGAAGAATACCACCTGAGAATTTCATAGACACGAAATTACATTTTCTATTTTATTAATCTATTCGGGTTAAAGGATTTTGTACAACAAAAATTAAGCCTGACTTTCCGTGTTAATCTTGAAGGAAAGCAAAACTAATAATATTCGCTCCCATTTGTAAGGCCTTTAACCTTACACTTTCCGGATCGTTATGGATACTGCTGTCCTCCCATCCATTTCCCAAATCGGATTCGTAGGAATAAAAGCACACCAGTCTTCCTTCATAAACTATACCATAGCCTTGTGCCGGTTGGCCATCGTGTTCATGTATTTTGGGAAGTCCATTTACAAAGTCATACTTCTGATGATAAATCGGGTGGTCGAAAGGAATTTCTACAAATTTAAGGTTTGGAAAAACTTTTTTCATTTCCAATCTGATAAACTGATCTAAACCATAATTATCATCAATATGCAAAAAGCCTCCGGCAATGAGGTAATTTCTTAAATTTTCAGCTTCATCATCAGAAAATACTACATTCCCATGCCCTGTCATGTAAATATAAGGATACTGATAAAGCTCTTTGCTCCCCACTTCCACTACAAAATCTTTATTGTTGATGGATGTATTTAAAGTTTCATTGCAAAAGTCAATGAGGTTAGGCAAGGCAGTTTTGTTAGCATACCAGTCACCGCCACCATTGTATTTTAGCTTTGCAATTTTAACATTTTGTGAAGTTGCCGAAAATGTGTTTAACATTAACCAACTCAATAGGAGGCAACCTGATATACTTAATTGATTAACTAATTTCTTCAAAGTTTTTAATTTTTAAAATTAAACCTTCTGGTAGCTCTTCTTTTTTGAGAGAAGTATAAAGACCTACCACTTCCATTCCTGCTGCTTTGGCAGATTTTATACCTGCCAGTGCATCCTCAAATACAACGCAATCGGAAGGAGAAATATTCAGTAATTTGGCTGCTTTCAGATAAATTTGCGGATCCGGCTTTCCTTTTATCACCATGGTGCTATCCACTACAACATCAAAATAATGCCTGATCCCTAAGCCATCTAAAGTAAAGTCTGCATTAGCGGTTATTGCGGAAGTAGCAACTGCCATTTTTATACCTTGTTCTTTAGCTAAGCCAAGAAATTTTTCCAGTCCGGGAGTAGGGGAAAGGTGCTTAGCATAAAGGTCCCGGTAAATTTTCTCCTTTTCTTCCGATAAGGCCATAATTTCTTCTTTGCCTGCCTCAGGCTTTAGTTCCTGAATTAGCTCCTGGATTGTTCTTCCATTAACATGTGTTTGAAAATATTCTGTAGTTATATCTTTTCCAAACTGTTTCAGAAAAACCTTATACGCATCAATATGGAAGTTTATGTTATCTACAATTACGCCATCCATGTCAAAAATGAAGGCCTGCTTATTAATAAGTGCTTTGTTTATCATTAACTAAAGAGATTTCAATATTTGTAAGATATTACTTAGTAGCAAAAATACTATTAAAATTACAGAACCCAACAACTCTTGTTTTTGCCTGCCTGAGTTAATATAAAATAGCAGGAGTTATTAAGGTGAATTATACTTTAAACTTAACAATTAGATAAAATATATCTTTTCCTGCCTGATTCAAATTTTTTCTACTTTTAAGTATGAAATTTTATGCCATATTATTCGCCCTTGTCGTTGCTTTTTCATGTAGTTCGGAAAAGCAGTATCCTATATTTGAAGAGAGTACATCTCATTTAAGAGATGCTTCACTCAAGCCTTTCTATCATGGCGTTGCTTCTGGTGATCCTTACCCTGAAAGTGTTGTCATCTGGACGAGGGTGACTCCTGAAACCAAAGTGCCGGCTATTAAAGGAACATGGGAGGTGGCTGAAGATTCAATGTTTCAAAAAACCATTCAAACAGGAGATTTTGAAACCGATACTGCTAAAGATTATACGGTTAAAATAATTGTGGATGACCTTCAGCCTGGCACGAAGTATTTTTATAAGTTTAATGCATTGGGAGCAAGTTCTGTGACCGGAACTACTAAAACTGCAGCTGAAAATGCGGATAAGGTACAGTTTGCAGTTGTAAGTTGCAGCAATTATCAGTTTGGACCCTTTAATGCATATGGTAATATTGCCGAAATTGAAAACCTTGATGCGGTAATTCATCTTGGAGATTATATTTATGAATATGGAGCCGGGGTTTATGGAGACTCTACAACAGGCAGGTTCCATCTGCCTGAGCACGAAATAGTCTCTTTAGAAGATTATAGAACTCGTTATTCCCAATATCGATTAGATCCTGACTTGCGGGAGGTGCACACAAATCATCCGTTTATCACTGTGTGGGATGATCATGAAATTGCAAATAACGCTTATAAAAGTGGTGCACAAAACCATCAGGAAGAGGAAGGGGATTACGATGAAAGAAAAAAAGCAGCGGTACAGACTTATTACGAATGGATTCCAGTGCGTCAGGTAGATCCGCTTTATCGAAAATTTCGCTATGGGAATTTGGTGGATCTTATTATGCTGGACGAAAGATTGGCAGGACGAACAGCCCCTGCTGAGAGTTTAGAAGACCCCACTTTAAAAGATACTGTGCAAACAATGTTAGGGGATGAACAACTGCAATGGCTGGAAAAGCAGCTGATGAATAGCGAGGCAAGATGGAAGGTAATTGGTAATCAGGTGATTTTCTCCTACTTAAATTGGGGGTATGAAACTTTCAACCTCAACCTGGACTCATGGGATGGATATCCCTATGAGCAGAACTTACTGGCTTCTATAATTTCGGAAGATAGTATTGACAATGTTATTTTTGTTACCGGTGATACACATTCATCCTGGGCATTTGAAACCACTCATAAGCCTTTCGATAAATATAATCCTGAAAATGGGGCTGGTGCTTATGCGGTTGAATTTGGTGTCACCAGTGTTAATTCAGGCAATTCAGATGAAAGGGTACCCTCAGATTCCGTTGCTGCACATGAAAAAAGGATTGTAAATTCCAACATCAATCCTCACCTTAAATATGCTAATTTAAGAGACCATGGCTATCTTTTACTTACCCTGAACGATTCTTCTGCTATAGCAGAATGGCATTATGTGGAATCAACAAAGGAGAGAAGTAATAAGGAGAAAGCTGTGGTAAAAACGATGGTAAGAGCTAATTCTAATAGGTTGGGAAATTTTACAACAGTTGCGGAATAGCAGTTAGCAAGAAGTGGTTAAATGATTTGATATCGTTTACCAGGTAGAGATTTTATGATTCCCTGAAATTCAAGGTTAAGAAGAATGGAGGCCAGTTTGTTGAGGTTTATCTGGCTTTTTATACTTATGATATCTATAGGAAGCACCCTGTCGTTCTGAAGAAGTGTATTTAAAACTTCTCTTTCCTCTTCTTCAAATGAAGCAAGATCAAGCACTTTCTGTTTAAGCGTTGCCTGGTTTTCCAGTTCCCAGTTCATGATATATAGAACATCTTCAGCTGTTTCTACCAAATGAGCTTTGTTCTGCTTTATCAATTTATTACAGCCTTCAGAGTAAGTATCATGCACTCTTCCAGGGAATGCAGCAACTTCTCTGTCGTATGAATTAGCTAATTCAGCCGTGATAAGAGCCCCTCCTTTTTTGGCGGCTTCCACTACTACCACTAAATCAGCCATTCCTGCAATTATGCGGTTCCTGGCCGGAAAATTGAACGCATCTGGTTTGCTACCGAAAGCTTGTTCAGAAATTAAAGCTCCCTTTTGCTGCATTTCCTCGGCAGTAGATCTATGTGCTGCAGGATAAATAACATCAATCCCTGAACCCATTACAGCAAAAGTACTCAGATTGTTCTTAAGGGCACTTCTATGCGCATGGATATCAATTCCATAAGCTAATCCGCTGAGGATGATAGGATCAAGTGGGGCTAAGGTGGAAATAATCTCTTCTGTAAGCTTCTTTCCGTACTCAGTAGCATTTCTGGTGCCAATAATGGCTATCGTAGGCTTATTTTCTTTAGGAGGGAAAAATCCTTTTGTATAAATTAAAGGAGGGGCGTCAGGAATTTGATTTAATCTGTAAGGATAATCCTTTTCCAGGTAGCTAATAATTTTTACGTCTGCTTTTTCAGCTTTCAAAAATTCATTGGAAGCTTTTTCTGAAATTTCCCTGCTTAAAATGTTTTCTGCAGTTTGATTACCAATGCCGGGAATTTTTATCAGTTTCGATTTCGGTAATTGAAGCACAGCTTCAGCCGATCCGGCATAGCTAATCAGGTTTTTTATAATTACATTCCCTATTTTAGGAATAAGATGCAGTGTGAGTAAAGCATGTTTTTCTGCATCCATTAGCACTTATAATTTCTCTCTTATTTCCGAAAGGAAGTTTTTGATGTTACGAAGTGAGTCAAGCATATCCATTTTGTCTTTAACGGCATGCACGTCATTTTTAAGCATATCTTTAGCGCCCTGTAGTGTAAAACCTTTCTCTTTTACCAAGTGGTAAATAAGTTTTACATTTTCAATATCCTGCTTAGTGAATTGTCTGTTGCCTTTCCTGTTTTTTTTAGGTTTGATAATATCAAATTCTCCTTCCCAAAAGCGGATAAGAGAGGTGGCTACATCAAATTTCTCAGCTACTTCACCAATAGTGTAGTATTTTTTCTCTATTTCTTTTTCTATGTAAGGCACGTTATATCAATATTGGTTTTGAAGATAGCGAATATTCCCTTTCAGGTCAATCATTATTTTCGATTCGGGGAAATCAATTTCAGTTAGTTCCTTTATTTTAAGAGCAGCACGATTATCACTATCAATTTCAGGAATGCCGGCACCTGCCTGTATAGCTGAAATAATTTTCCCCTCTAAAAAGTAACCTTCATCATCTACTTTGATTTTAACTATTGGAGCAAGCCCGCTCTCTCCTCGTAAATTAAACCTCCCATAAGTGGCAAAATTCCCTAAGCTATAAGCTATAAATCTATTTTTGTACACTTCTATAGCTCTGGCTACGTGGGGTCCATGGCCAAAAATAACATCAGCACCTGCATCAATCATTTTATGTGAGAAGTTGTATACATTTCCCCTGTTTTCTCCGTAGAAAATTTCTGTCTCTCTGGTTACATGCTGATGACTTTTTCCTTCTGCCCCACCATGGAACGAAACTATTACTATATCGGAAAGGCTGTCAAGATGTTTCACAATTCCTATAGCTTCGGTGAGATTATTGATACTTTGTGTGCCAGTGTTGGGAGAGAAGGCCACAAAGCCGTACTTCATATTGTCTTTTTCAAAAATAGTAAAAGGCTGTGCAAGCTGGCCTGCATGGTGAATTCCCAGCTCTTCCAACACACGCATTGTGTTTTTTCTCCCAGCATCACCAAAATCTCCAGCATGGTTGTTGGCTAAGCTCATTAAATCAAAACCTGCATCCACGTAATGTTTAGCCAAATACTCCGGACTTCTAAAAAGGTAGCATACATCGGGGTTAGAGCAGTTTTTTTGTACTCCTCCCTCGTTTAAAATTACACCCTCCTGGTTACCAAAAGTTAAATCAGCATCTTGCAATACAGATTTAACCCCCGCTAGCATATATTTTCCTGAATCTGAAGGAAGGTAAGAGGTGTTGGGAAAGTTGGTGCCTATCATAATATCCCCCACTCCAATAATACTGATGGTGTCAGGCTTTAAAGGATAAACACTAATTCTTACAGAGTCCTGAAATTTTGTGCTATCAATTACTATGGCTACCTCCAGGCTATCCTGCTGCTGTTGAATACTATCCGGTTTCAGGGTTTCAGAAACCCTGGGAGATGGCTGATCGTCAGACTGCGGACTCTTCTGAGCAGTTTTACAGGCTGCAAGCGATAAGCCAATGGCAATGAAAGTAAAAAAATTTTTCAGCATAATAAAAAAATTGAAAAAAAAAGCAGCCAGAAGACCGCTTTTCAAATCTAAATATTTTCAGGAATCTTAACCTAATGATTGATTTTCTATAGTTGATAACTCAAGTAATTTTTCATACTCGCCATCAGTTACATCCTGATAGAAATAATGAATTGGATTAATTACTTTGCCTTCCTTATGAATTTCATAATGAAGGTGTGGTGCCGTTGAGGTTCCTGTTGAACCCACAAAGCCAATGCAATCACCTCTTTTTACTTTGTCACCTTCTTTCACATTAAAAGATGACATGTGCGCATATTTGGTGACAAAACCATATCCGTGATCAATTACAACCAGCTTACCAAAACCTCCGAATGTGGTAGAGACCTTAATCACTTTACCATCACCTGTTGCATAAATAGGAGTGCCTCTTGGCGCAGAAAAATCACAGCCTTCATGCATTCTTACTACTTTTAAGATAGGGTGCATTCTCATCCCGAACCCTGAAGCCAGTCTTTTCAGCTCTTTGTTAGGAATAGGCTGAATGGCAGGAATAGAAGCTAGCATCTTCTCTTTATTTTTAGCCATTTCCAAAATCTCATCATAGGATTTTGTTTGAATATACATTTGCTTCTTCACCTTATCCAAGTCAGACATCATTTCAAGGATCAGTTTTTCTCTTTCTAAGTCGCTCTCAATAATGTTTTTATATCTTTCAGTACCGCCAACTCCTGCTTGTCTGATGCTGTTAGGGATAGGCTCGGTACCCATTATATTTCTATAAACTTCATCATCTCTTTCCTGAAGAGATGCCAATACTTTTTGCACATTTTTCACTTCTTTTTCCATCATTTCGTAATAGAACTGAAGCTCTTTATTTTCTTTTTTAAGTTGTGCTTCTTTTGGAGAATCGAAGTAGGAATTAAAAATGGCTATAATACCAATTGCCAAAATGAGAGAAACAGATAGGAAACCTAATAAGTTAAGGAAGATGTCCCACTTTGATACTTTTACCCGCTCGTATCTGCAAGTTTCGGTATCGTAGTAATATTTAATTTTTGCCATCCTGTTTTAGACTAGTTAAAAACTTCTAATTTTGTGAACTGAATATTAAGTCGCAAAATTGCATAAAGGTTCTAGAAAAATCAATGTTTTTCATCCAGAACGTATTATTTGAAGCAAATATACATAATTATATTTAAAGTAAAACATTAAATACAAACATACTACTCCATGACTTCTAGTGAGATACGTAAGAAATTTCTAAATTTCTTCAAAAATAAAGAGCATAAAATAGTAGCTTCTGCTCCAATGGTAATTAAAAATGATCCGACATTGATGTTTACCAACGCAGGAATGAATCAATTTAAAGATTTTTTCCTGGGAAATAAGGAGGCGGACAGTAAAAGAGTTACTGATACTCAAAAATGCCTTCGTGTTTCCGGGAAGCATAATGATTTGGAGGAAGTAGGGCATGATACCTACCATCATACCATGTTTGAAATGTTGGGTAACTGGTCCTTCGGAGATTATTTTAAAGAAGAGGCTATTAATTGGGCGTGGGAATTATTAACAGAGGTCTATAAGCTTCCGAAAGACAGACTGTACGTTTCTGTTTTTGAAGGTGATAAGTCGGAAGGTTTGAAATTTGATCAGGAAGCTTTCGATTTTTGGAAGAAACTAGTGCCGGAAGAGCGCATCATTAATGGAAATAAAAAGGATAATTTCTGGGAGATGGGAGAAACAGGACCTTGCGGACCATGTTCTGAAATACATATAGACTTAAGAACTGAAGAAGAAATAGCACAGATTGGAGGAAGAGATCTGGTAAACAATGATCACCCTTTAGTAGTAGAGATTTGGAACCTGGTTTTTATGCAGTATAACAGGTTAGCGGACGGTAGCTTAAAGAACCTGCCGGCCCAGCATGTTGATACCGGAATGGGTTTTGAAAGGCTTTGCATGGCTATTCAGGGTAAAAAATCAAACTATGATACAGATGTTTTTACTCCATTAATTGAAGAGCTGAGCAATGTTTCAGGTAAAAAATATGGAGAGTTACTGAAGCAGGATGTAGCTTTCAGAGTATGTGTGGATCACATCCGGGCCATCGCTTTATCTATTTCTGACGGTCAGTTGCCTTCTAACAACAAAGCAGGTTATGTAATCAGAAGAATTTTGCGAAGAGCTGTAAGGTATGGCTATACTTTCCTTGATTTAAAGGAGCCATTTCTCTTTCAGCTGGTAAAAGTTTTAGCTAAGCAGTTTGAAGATGTATTCCCAGAGCTAATTGCACAACAGGAATTGGTAGAGAAGGTAATTAAAGAAGAAGAAACAGCTTTTTTAAGAACACTTGAAAACGGTTTGAGAAGGCTGGAGACTATAAAGGCAGATTTAAGTACTAAAAAGGAGAGCCTCATATCAGGTGCTATTGCCTTTGAATTGTACGATACTTATGGCTTTCCATTGGATTTAACTGCTTTGATTGCCAAAGAAAATGGCCTTAGTGTAGATGAAGAAGGTTTTCAGCAGGAAATGGCTAAACAGAAAGATCGATCTAAATCTGCTGCCAAAATGGAGACCGGAGATTGGGAGATAGTGAGAGAAGGATCAGAGGTTGAATTTCTTGGCTACGACCACTTAGAATCAGATGCCAATATTTTAAGATACAGAAATGTTAAAACGAAAGGTAGAAACCAGATCCAGGTAGTGTTGGACCGTACACCTTTCTATGCTGAGAGTGGGGGCCAGGTAGGCGATACAGGATTTTTAAAAATTGGTAATGACACAGTAAACGTGCTGGATACCAAAAAGGAAAATGATTTGATAGTTCACTTTGTGGACAAATTACCATCTGATGTAAAATTGCCTGTTAAAGCAGTAGTAGATCAGGAAAGAAGGGAGAAAATAGTTTATAATCACTCTGCTACCCATCTTTTGCATGCGGCACTAAGGCAGGTTTTAGGAGACCATGTTCAGCAAAAGGGTTCATTGGTTTCTGATAAAATCCTTCGCTTTGATTTTTCTCATTTCTCAAAAATGACTGAGGAAGAGCTGATGAAAGTGGAGAAAATAGTAAATGCTAAAATAAGAGAAAACATCACGCGTCAGGAAGATAGAGATTTACCGATAGAAGAAGCAAAAGCAAAGGGAGCAATGGCCTTATTCGGGGAGAAATATGGTGATACTGTTCGTGTGATTACTTTCGATCCAAAATATTCAGTAGAACTGTGCGGAGGTGTGCATGTAAGTGCAACTGGTAATATTGGGTTCTTCAAAATTGTTGCCGAGTCTTCAGTGGCTGCCGGGATCAGAAGAATAGAAGCTTACACGGCTGATAAAGCAGAAGAATATGTGCTAGAGCAGCAAAATGTTTTAAGGCAGGTAAATGATTTGTTAAAACATCCTGCAGACTTATCTTTAGCGGTAGAACAATTGCTAAAAGAAAAGGCAGAGCTTCAGAAGGCTTTAGATAAGGAGCAATCTAAGCAATCAGGGCAGCTTAAAGAGGAATTAATTAAAAGTGCAGAGAAAATTAATGAAGTAAATGTGGTAATTGATTCTATTCAATTGCCCAATGCTGATGCCTTAAAAAAGCTTTCTTTTGAACTTAAAAACGAATTAAATCCTTTATTTGCCGTTCTAGCTTGTGATGTGGATGGAAAGCCACAAATTTCAGTAGTGGTTTCTGAAGAACTCGTAGCCTCAAAAAATATAAATGCGGGTAATATTGTGAGGGAACTGGCTAAAAATATTCAAGGCGGTGGAGGAGGACAGGCTTTCTTTGCTACAGCAGGAGGCAAGAAGCTGATAGGACTTGCCGATGTAGTAAGACAGGCAAAAGAAATGAGTCAGGAGATACTATAAAGTTATGTTAGAAGAATCTGTAAGAAATAAATATACGGTAGTAATTGGTTTGGAGGTACATGCCCAGTTACTTACAGAAAGTAAAATGTATTGCTCGGATTCTACAGCATATGGTGCTTCACCGAATACCAATATTAGTGTAATTAGCCTGGGGCATCCGGGTACTTTACCAAAAGCCAATAAAAGAGCGATAGATTATGCTATTAAAATGGGGCTTGCGTGTAATTGTGATATAACAGAGGTTAATATATTCGCCAGAAAAAATTATTTCTATCCTGATTTACCAAAAGGATATCAATTAACACAAGATAAGGCTCCTATTTGTAAAAACGGGCAGGTTTGGATAAAACCTAAGGGGGCAATTGAGGAAAAACCTGTGCAACTGAATAGAATCCATATGGAGGAAGATGCCGGGAAATCTATTCATTTGGATGGTGAAACGGACACCCTGGTAGATTATAACAGAGCAGGAGTCCCACTGATAGAAATAGTTACGGAGCCTGTTATCCGATCCTCAGATGAGGCCTATGCCTTCCTCACTGAAGTCCGCAGGTTGGTAAGGTATCTTGAAATTTGTGATGGCAATATGGAAGAAGGTTCTTTACGGTGCGATGCCAACATTTCTGTTATGCTAAATGATGCTGCAGAATATGGAAGTAAAGTAGAAGTGAAGAATATGAATTCTATCAGAAATGTACAGCGCGCTATTGATCACGAAGTAACCAGGCAAATCAAGTTGATAGAAAAAGGTGAGTTGATTACTTCTGAAACCAGAGATTTTGATGCTGCTACAGGAACTACCTCAAGTTTAAGAAGTAAGGAAGATTTAAACGATTATCGGTATTTTCCAGAACCGGATTTATCTCCTTTGATCGTTGATGAGGACTGGATTGCCAGAGTAAAAGCTGAAATGCCTGCTTTGCCGAGGGAGTTGGTTTTAAAGTTTACTAAGGAATTTGGCTTACCTGAATATGATGCTCTAGTATTAACTGATACAAAAGAAATAGCGCTCTACTTTCAATCGTTGTGTGAGGAAGCAACAAATTATAAGGCAGCTTCTAACTGGATGATGGGTACAGTGAAGTCTTATTTGAATGAGCATAGTTTAACCATGCAAAATTTCCCAGTAACACCAGCTAAATTAGCAGGTTTAATCAAGCTGGTAGATGAGGGTAAGGTAAGCAATACAGCTGCCTCGCAGCGGATTTTTCCTTTGATGGTCCAAAGTCTGGAAAAGGATGCTGAAAGCATTGCGAAAGCTGAAAACCTGCTACAGGATAGCTCATCAGATAGTATTCAACCCATAATTGATGAAGTACTGACAGAGATGAGTGCTAAAGTGAAGGAATATAAGTCCGGCAAAAAAGGACTTATGGGACTATTTATGGGCGAAGTAATGAAAAAAAGTAAGGGAAAGGCAGATCCTAAAATTGCCAGTCAGTTATTAAAACAAACATTAGACTAAAATAAAATATGATGTTAAAAAGAGGAATAGTGGCAGTATTTGCCATGTTAATTATTGTTGCTTGCGAAACTAAGAAAGAGGGTGGAGCGGTAAATATTTCAGGAACTGTGGAGAACCCTAAAGCTAATGGTATTATCACACTTGCCAAGCTTTCCGGAGGTAACAGAGAGGTTGTTGATACCATTACTTTAGATGATAAAAATTCTTTTATTGTTTCTGTGGAAACTAAATCGCCTGAATTTTATCAGATTAACTTTTATAACACGCAGTTAGCAACATTAGCGGTTCATGATGAGGACTTGAATGTAGTAGCAGATGGCTCGGACCGAGAAGGTAAGATGGAAATTACAGGATCTGAAGATGTGGAGTATATGGCTACTATTCAGAAAATGCTAAAAGAGCAGAATGAGGAAATTCAGAAAATAAATTCAGATTTCATCAATGCCAGAGATGCCAAGGATGAAGAAAGAATGAAGAATATTCAGGACGATTTTCTTCTAATGCAAGAGAAGAAAAAGGAACAGATAAAGCAGAAAATAGAGACTATGCTTCCTTCGATAGCTGTAATTCAGGGGATGAACTTCTTCAATCCAAATGAAGATTTTGAATTCATGAATTCAGTAGCTCAGCGTCTTCATGAAGCACATCCGGAGTCAGAAATTGTTAAATTTTACAAAGAGCAAATGGATAACCTGGCAACTACCGCGGTGGGGGCTGAAGCACCTGATTTTGCGATGCCAACCCCGGAAGGTGATACAGTGAGCTTGAAGGATTTTAGAGGAGGTTATGTTTTAGTAGACTTTTGGGCCGCTTGGTGCAAACCTTGCAGACAAGAAAACCCCAATATTGTGGCAGCCTATCAGAAATATAAAGATGAAGGATTCGAGATTTTAGGGGTTTCATTAGATAGAAAAAGAGAGGATTGGCTGCAAGCTATTGAAACTGATAAACTGGAGTGGACTCAGATTTCTGAGTTGAAATACTGGCAAACACCTATAGTGCAACAGTACAATATTTCAGGCATTCCTTTTTCTTTATTAATTGATCCAGACGGTAAAATTGTTGCAAAGAATTTAAGAGGAGAACAACTTCATGAAAAATTAGCTGAAATTTATGGTCAGCCGGAAGAAGGATAAGTTCTTTAGAAACAAGAAATAATTTTGAAAACCTGCTTAGGAAAAAATCTAAGCAGGTTTTTTTATGGCATTTTAACAGTATCCATTTCCATTTTCAAAGATTCCTGTTTGTTTTCTATTCTTCGAAATGCTTGTGCTACACTTTGCCTTGTAGAACCTGTTAAGTCAGCTATATCCTTTTGCGAAAATAAGGCAAAGATATTTACTTCTTTTCCATTAGCATCTTTTATGGTGTAGTTGAACTCTTTGTAAAGTCTTTTAATCCTGATAAGAATATCTTCTGAAATAGTAGTGAAAAATCTTGTTTCTGCCCTGCACCATCTTCTTACAATATACTGGTTAAACCACTCAGCAATGTTATAATCCTGAATAACAATCCTTTTGTAAAATACTAAGTCATATAAGCGCAGCTCAACGTCAGTTAAACATTTAGTAAATTCCTGAAAATTGCCGTCAAGGTAATGCAGGTTTCCAAAAATATCTCCTGGTTTTAATATATCGTATACACATTCATTTCCATCTTTAGAATAGCTCCCTACTTTAACTACACCTTTTACTAATTCGTAAGCTGTATAAAGCTCTTCGGATGGTTTATAAATATAATCTCCCTTCTTAAAAAATAAGGAACTGATCCTTTCTGAAATCTTCCCCTTATATCTAGGGGATTTTTGCAAATAGTTATAAAGTAAGAAATTATTTGACATGATATATTAACTAAAATTTAATCTTTCAATATAGCAGGATAAAATATACCGGAACTTTTTACTTCCTTAAGATCAAGAATATTTGAAATAATGGGTGCAATATCTATAAGTGACATTTCTTTAATCACAATACCTTTTTGTATGCCTGCTCCAAAAGCAATAAATCCTGTATAAATGTTTTGTGTCTCAGGGAAAAAGCCATGAGTTCCACCACTTCCTTTTTTAAGGGGTTCTCCTTCAGTCGATGAACTCATTGCGATCCCTTCCACCGGAGCCAGAGCCAAAACTGCATGGGGATCAGCACCAACGTTTTTTAATTCCCTATTATCAACTATGCGAAATAACTTCTGGTACTTTGCAGGGATTTGCTCCAGCAATTTCTTTACCTTGTCAGCAGTCTTTTTATCGCCTTCGTCCTTTAAATGGAGAAAAGCAGAAGCTCCTGATGTGTGAAATTTTGCTTTCCATGACTTGCCATCTTCACTTATTAAACCGGCTTTTTTTAGCCAGATGTTAGGAGCTAATACAGAGTGAATATCTACAAAACCATGATCTCCTGTTACTATAAAGGTAGTTTGCTCCATCATTCCCAATCTTTCCACTGTTTCTAAAATCTGGCTGATAGCAGCATCTACCGAAGAAATGGCTCTTTCTACAGCAAAACCTTCTCTGCCATTGGTGTGCTGAAAGTGATCTGTCGCTATTAAATGTACAGCAAGCAGGTCTGGCATGTATTTTTCAAATATATAGCAGGCTGCTGCAGCAAACTTTGGTTCCCTTGCGAGATAACCGCCATTTCCAAAGTTGTTAATATTAATCTTGCCTATTGCATTGGTTTCAATTTCCTCTACGAAGCCGTCAGGAGAAGCATTTTTTCTTAAAGGCGCGAATCTATCTTCTTCTTTATTAAGTGACCATACTTCCGGGAGATTGTAATCTATTGGGGCACCAACAGTGACAGGCCATGATACGGCACCACTTTTTTTACCAGCAGCCCTTACTGCCGAAAATAAAGTAGGTACTTTTATTTCATTGTATTCCCAATACCATTTACCTGTTGCTCCTTCAGGTTCAAAAGGAGTGTTGTAATAAATACCATGAGCAGCAGGAGGGTTTCCACTTACTATAGTAGTATGAGAAGGGTAAGTAACTGAAGGAAAAATACCCTTTACTGCCTGCGCATAACTTCCTTCCTTTGCCATGTGTTGTAAAACGGGAGCAGGCCAGCTTTCCTTTAGATAAAAGTCTGGGCGTAATCCATCAATTGAAATTAATATAACATGCTTTTTAGTTTTTAAAGCTCCATTTTCTTGAGCAAAAAGCAGGGGTGAAGACAGGTATAAGGATATAACTATGAAATAATATATCTTTTTCATATTCTAAAATTATAGATTAAATAAATAGAAGGAGTTAAGGGAACATTATGATTATGTTCCCTTATTTGATTTGCTTTAGCTTATATATACTCTAAAATCAGATTACACAATGGTTGATCGTTTGTTTCTGAATTTCAGATGCATATTTTGCGTAATTGTTCAAAGAGATCTGTTTAAAATGAGTAGCGTAATCCTAGTTGAATGCGCCATGGGTTTCCATTCACCGGCAAAGTCCCCACATTACTTTCCACATCATAAAGGTAGTTTTTAGTAGCCTGGTCGAATCCTGTAATGCGAAGCAGATTCCTATTTCCGAAATTATTATTATTTCCCCATTCGGAATTAAGTAAATTAGCTACGTTGAAGATATCGGCTGAGAGCTCAATGTTATGGCTGCCTTTAAGGCTTATTTTCTTCAGCATTCTCATGTCAATGAGGTAAAAGAAAGGATTAACCCCTCCGTTTCTTTCTGCTACTTTTCCTAAATTATTATTGATGTAATCCTTAACACTTTTGGATGTTTCAGGATCGTTCAATATGCTTAGCATACCGTTACGTATATTCTCAGGAGTTTCAGGATCATTTGGATCATAAACAAAAGCCAGGTCATTTCTTAGGTTAAAGTCTCCATTTAAACTGCCGTTAGTAGTGAGGAAAGAATAGCGTGTTCCACCGATTCCTGAAAAAGTAAATCCAATATTAAAGCCTAAGAATGTAGGGGAAATTCCATTTACCACTAATTTGTCGCTGAAATGGTTGTCTGAATATCCATAATTAAGAGCTCTGGGATCATCCTCTACTGGTAAAAAGGTAGAAGTGTTGGCAACGCAGCAATTATACGATGAATTATCCTTCGCCTCGTTTCTTGTATAGCTGACATTTAAATTGCCGTCATTACCAATTCTTAAAGTTGCATCTAAAACTACAGCTAATTGTGTCAGTTCCCCGTCTGATGTAAGCACTAGTGTTCGACCCACCAGATCAGATTTTCTTGAATTGAGCCAATCGGTTTGGCCATTTGCACCGATAGAAGAGGCTGGAACAAACACCCCTCTGTTGTTTTCATTGCTTAATGTAAAGTAAGGATTATCAACAAGGTTGGCTTCCTGGTACACATAATTGTTAAAAGTTTTACTGAACAAACCATTGATCCCCACTCTTAGCTTATCACTGAAAAAGTGATTATAACTAATATTTGCTTTTAATGTGTTTGGAACCTTGAAATTCTCACTTGCAGCATTAATTGTAGCGATGCCCGCTTCAGCCCCCTCAGGTATTCCCGGCACCGTGGAAGGGTCTTCTCTGTAGCGTACAAAGTCAGGTTCAGGTATTAAGTCAGGGTCACTTACATCTACAGCAGCCAATAATTCTCCGCTATTCTGGATGTTGTTAACTTGAGCATAATAATGTGGTTGTGCGGAAAATAAACCTGCTCCCGCTTTTATTATATGTTTATTTTCTCCTTTCACATTCCAAATGCTCTGAAATCTCGGTTGTATGTTAACAGGGTCGGAGGGTAATACGTCTGTTTTAATTCCCAATTCTCTATCAACTATAGGGTTATACTGTGCTTTTTCCATGAAGAGAGTAGCATCGTACCTTAAACCGAAGGTGGTATTAAAGTTTTTGAACATATCAAACTCTACCTGACCAAAAAATGAGATATCCATTACCGTTTGTTTAACAATAGGTAGTCCTTGTGTAGGTACTTCTCTGGCGTACCGGGCTGGCTGCATATTTTCAAAGTCCTGCATATTATTGAAAAAGAATCTTCCGTTTTGCTCATTTGAAAGCAAAGTTTCCAGATAGGTAATCATGTTATCTGTTCCAAACGAAAAATTATACTTTCCTTTTGTAAGGTAAGTGGTGTTTACCAGTTGAATTTGCCTTTCTAAGTTAGTTTCAGGAGTAAACCTTTGGCCCCCAAACTGAAAAGTTCTCGATTGAGTAGCATTAGGATTACTTTCTGTAGGGAATGGGCTGGTTAGCCTTACTATAGCACGGGGGATATTCGAAGCAGGCAATTGACTACTAGGGACAAATTCTCTTTCCGCATGCTGTAGCTGCACCTTCAGTTCATTGGTTAACAAAGCATTTACTGCAGTACGTAAGGAGAGCAGTAAACTATTTTCTCTTGAGGAGAAATCAGACCATGTTTCAGCAATGTTAATATTGGAGTTGTCATTTACGCTAAACGGGTTGTTCCAGTCAGTATAATTATTTCTAAGTGTAAGCCTGTTTTTTTTGTTTAATTGCCAGTCCAGTCTGGTGAATAATGTATTTGCTACAGTTTTTCTGCTGAACTGCCCAATTTGTTGCGCATCACTTACCCCATATAAGTCTCTGGCAATCTTAAGTGCTTTTTGTAGCGTGTCCTGTCTGATTCCTAATCGTCTTTCGTCATTTTCACTATTGATGTCAGCAATAAATTCAGGCTCTCCTGCGTCTTGTCTGTCATATGCTACAAAAAAGTGAAGCTTATCTTTAATAATAGGCCCTCCAAGGCTAAATCCCCACTGGTAATTGTAGAAGTCTTGTGTTCTTTCATTTCCTCTTATATCGAGGTTGCTGGAAAGATTGTCGTTTCTGTGGTAAATAAAAGCCGATCCTTCCAACTGATTAGTTCCGGTTTTAGTAACTGCATTAAGTGCACCCCCTGCTTGTCTGCCTTGTGTAACATCATAAGAATTAGTTACTACTTCAAATTCACGGATAGCCTCCATAGATATAGTATAAGGGCCACGACCAATTTCCCCTGCAGTTAATTGGTTTCTCGCATTTACTCCATCCACAGTTACATTTGTGGAAGTTCTTCTTTGGCCACCTAAGTTAATTCCACCACCTCCTTGTAGGGGTGATAAGGCGGTAAGATTTGTAAAATTTCGTCCTTCATTAGGAAGGTTTTTCATTCTCTTTTCACTGATGGCAATACCTGAACCAACACGATCTACTCTTTTAGAGATGTTATCAGCACTTACTACTACTTCATCCAGCTGCTCTGAAGAAATATTCATGCTTACATCAAAATTAGCTTTATCGCCCTGATTAAGATTGATACCCGTTTTAATATGTGTTTGGTAACCAATAAAACTGATGGTAAGTGTGTAAGGCCCACCTAAAGGTAATTGCCTCAATTGAAACTGACCATCTACTGCTGTTATAGTAGCTGCTTTAAATCCTGTTGATTCGTTAATAACCTGTACTGTTGCGCCAGGAAGCTCGCCTCCATCGTTAGCTTTAACTGTTCCACTGATCGTAGCATCTGTAGATTGTGCCCATCCATTAAAGTGGACAGTGATAATTAGGAAAATGACTCCGGAAATAACAGGAATCATCCTCATTAGTGCGGTAATTTTTGATCTCATGTTTATAGATTTAAATGGTTATTGATGCCATCAAATTTATAAGCACGTATCGATCAGCTGATGTTAAAATTTAACATCCGGTATTAACTTAAACATTTATTAATGTATGATTAACCTTATAGAAATATAGTCTGTGAAGTGTTTTTTTTCTTGTTTTATAATGAGTATTTCAGACAAAAATACCCGTTAACATGGCTATTAAAAGTAATATGATAAGTACCCGGAAAAACACACCAAACATTGCAGCAGATTTTTCTTCTTTTTTGGGACCTCTTTCTTTTGGCCTGAAAGCGGCATTATGAGCCGGTGGGAATCCATGCATTCATACACCGGAACCCACCAGATTAATCCATAACATTCCCGCCCAACCTGCTAATAAGAGGATTAGCATAAGAAATCAAATCGACCGCCCATACCCCTCTTGTCTTAAAGCATAAAAAATTGCTCCGATTCCCAATGCTGTATAAAGTAAAACAACAAAGTTAACTACATTCGTATCAAGTCTTTTAAGTTTGAAAATAGTAAAATAATCAGGGGCTTAAAATTAGTTGTAAGTGGAGATAAAGCTGATCCTAACTTTCAACAGCTTTTATCTTTTGCTTTTCTTAGCTTATTTCTGTTTTCTTTTTAATTGATCATACTCTCTTTGTATAGCGTCATTTTCCCTAAAGACATATACTTTTAAGTAGTGACTTACAAGACCAATGCCCCAACCCAGGCTTGCAAAAGTTGGCCAAGGGAATCCGATTGAGTAGTTGGAGCTTGAAAAGTACCATACTCCCCAAAGAAATATGTTTACAAAAAGATAAGTGACTGCATGTCGTTTAAAACCTACTTGAGCTTCGGCTTGCTCCCATAATTTTCTGTCGTTTGTGTCCATGATTTTTATTTTTTATTGATTAAATTGATAATTATACCAGCGTAAATGCTTCTTCTTGATAAGTACATTTTGTCATATTGGCTATAGTCAAAGTTGTAGTTGATATCAAAACTGTTTTTTGTGTCTAATAAATTTGTAACTGAAATAAAGGCTATTCCATTGGTATACCCATTGATAGCAAATAGGTGGTTGATGCCTAAAGAGAGATTGCTATAGGGTTGGAATGAAAGTGTTTTACCAGATTGAAATGGCGCATAAACGCTCAATTCATTGTTAAATGAGGCAGAGGAAACAAGGGCTGAATTGCCCCCTGCAAATGACTGATAGGAAGCATTCAAAGACCATTGAGAAAAAGGTTTGTAGATAGCAAATGATCTGATAAACCATTGATCCTTTCTGGTATTGTGAGATACATAGGATAAAGATTGATCTAACTGAATTTTACTATTGGGTTGATACGTGATTCTGCTTTCCGCTCCTTTGGTCTGTTCTTTTTCCTGTCTAAAATTATAATAGAAGCTTTGTTCAATGGCCCATTGAGGTCCTGAATAGTGCAAATCTATGCTGCTTTGATATGCATAATCTATAGCCCGCTCTGTATTTCTAATCTGGTAATACCTTCCTACTCCTGCCTTTACTTTTAGTGAGGAACTTAACTCGTATCTATAGTTGATTTGGTAGCTGTACAGCCTTTTTTGTAGTTCCGGGAGGTATCCCAGCCTTACGCCTGATCCTATTGAATGATTTCTCCAAATTTTTCTGTAGAACGTGTAGAGTTCGTGGCTGGAAGCAGATTGTTCACCGGAAAATTGATTAGATGGATGTTCTGGTGACATGGCATATGAATAAGTTGGGAATCTGCCTTCCCGAAAGTTGTTTTGATGCCAGAAAGAATATCCTGTTTTTAGCAGATTATTGTCTTTGCGCCATGTGAAATTCAGTGCACCATAAGGATCGAAGTCTTTTTCACTGAAGTTGAGGTTGCCAAAACTTATTTTTTTGTCTAAATAAGAATTGCCTAATACAGCATTTATCTGCCAATCATTAAGCTCCTGAACCCACTGAAGTGTAGAAATGCTTCTGACAGCTTCTTGTAAAAATGCGTTTTGATAACTTGGATGCCTGTATTGGAAATTATAATTGTCCCAAAGCCCATACTGGTAAAATTTCAGGGAACCCCATTTCTGATGTGAACTTAACAGGAGGCCACCATCCAATGAATTGAAAGCGTTAATATTTTCAAAGTTAATGGGGTTTACAGCTTTTAAAGCTTCATCAAATTGATAATTAGCAAAAACTCCCACAAATGTTTGTTTTCCAATTTCGCCTCTGGCTGAATAACCCAGATTGGCCAGAGAAATACTTGCCGTTTGTTGCCAGTAGGAAGGGAATCTATCAGCAGTTTCCAATACAATAGTTCCCGAGGTTGACTGCCCATATTCAAGCGGAGGATTTCCGGGAAATACAGTCACTTTTTTGAGAAAATCGGTATTAAAGATACTTAAGGTGCCGGTATTGGTTAATTGAGCATACTTGATGGGATTTTTAATAGGGACTCCATTCAGAAAATAGCCGGTTTGATTCGGACTGGCTCCTCTGAATGAAACTGCTGCATTTTCATCCGTAGTAGTGGATGAAGCACTGGTATTAACTGCTACAAGCGCATCTGCTTTTGAGTTTGGGTTCTGGTAAATATCAATGGGTGTTAGCTTACTAAAGGAAAAGTTTTCAGCCCCTAATACAGCTGATTTCACCATAACTTCTTTCAACTTTACATTTCCTGGCTGCAATAAAATCGTAATTGAGTCCCTGCTTTCAGAAGCCAGGAAAATTCTTTCCTGATATCCGATAAAAGTGACAATTAGCGTGTCACCTTCCCGTAAATTTTTTAGAAAGAAGTAACCTTTTTCATTTGTTATATTGCTTTTAGAGAATGAGGAAGGCACCAAAACATGCGCTCCGGGTAATGCCTCCCCGGTATTGGCATCTTTTACAATTCCGGATATATCCATTACCTGCGCAATTCCTAAATGGGCATAGAGCCAGAGCTTTATAAGAAGGGAGAGATGTCGCATAACTGATTGAGAATGGTTTCGTCTATTTCTTTACCTGTGGCAGTAATACTTTAGAAACCCAATGATATTGAGGTTCTATAGCTAGTGCTTTTTCATAGGTGGCTTTAGCAAGGTTGTGCTTTCCGTTAGCATAATATGTTCGTCCGAGATTGGCAAGCGCGCTCAAATAAAGCCAGTGGGTTAGGGTATCTCCGTTATTCTCATAGCTTTCTATACTTTTTTCAAAAGCTTTTTCAGCTTCTGCTTTATCTCCTCCAAATGATTCCGGGGTATAGAACAAAGAACTACCTTGCACCATCCATACTATGCCTGATGTTTTACTTAATTTCAGGGCTTCATTGATAGCACTGGAGCTTTTAGGGCCATAAAGCATTCCTTTCCAGGGGGAATAGCCCATGATAAAACCGTAGATTGAAGCGCGTAGCGCTAAAGCTTCAGCCTTATGCTTTTCATCATTTTCTGATTCTTCCAGCAGATCTAGCGTGGTGTCTAAGTAATCATCAAATAGCTCTTCATTTTGAGCCACCATCGTGAAATTGAGTAGCCCATAACAAGCCAGAGCTTTACTCCATGGATTATCTGCTTTTTTAATGGCTAGTTTCCATAATTCTTCACTATTGGTTAGGTAAGCCTGATAAGAAACTTCCTTTGCAGTTTGTGCGCCTGCCTGGTAGTTAGCTGCAACTAATGTGATAATAATTACGAGTGATTTCAGAATTTGACGTTTCATTATAAAGTAGTTTATTTTATAAAGTAAATTATTATTAAAAAAGACTGATGATCAGTCTGTAATTGCTGTTTATTTTTTAATGCTTAACTGGGTTTAATATAGGATCTCAAAGCATTTAAGTAGTTTTCAAAAGCATCTATTCCTTTTTCAGTGACCTTGCAAGTTGTGAGCGGATAATTATCTTTAAAACTTTTTTCTACTGTAATGTACCCTGCATCTTTCAGTTTATTTACCTGCACACTTAAATTACCCGCTGTAGCTTCAGTTTTTTCTTTGATATAAGTAAATTCTGCCTGCTCCACATTCATTAATAAACTCATTATCGCCAGTCTTAATTGTGAATGTAAAAGGGGATCTAGTGGTTTAAACATCCTTTATAATTTTTTTCTAGGTAACTGATGAGCAGGAATAATAAAGCTGGCAATAATTGCAGCTGCTAATAACAATAGTTGAATCTCAAAACTAAAGTGAAAAGCCACAAAAGCTATGGCCATACTTATTGCTCCTCCAAAAATCAGGGGTTTAAACTTTAAAATACCTCCGGAAATAGAAGCTCCAATTCCGTATAATACCATTAGAGCAGGGTAAATAATTTCCCAGCCAACGGTAGGTGCTGAAAAGAGAAAAACCAACAATGCAGCAATAAAGCTGAGCCAAACTGATGACATTGCCCTATCGATATAAGTCTTTACATTTATTTTTTTACTCTTTCTTGTAAAATACACTCCATTAATAATTCCTAATACCGGCATACTTAGCCAAACAGATGCTGCAATATTCTGAGGCATGTCTAATATAAATTGAAAGCCGTAATGTAATAAACTACTTATAGCTACTCCATACCCCCACATTAAATAGATTACCCTATCTGAAGCAATGTCATGTTTAGTTTTAGCCACCATCTCTCTTATGATTTGGAGGCTTTCATCTGCTGTAAATTGCTCTTCTTTCATATTATTGCCATTATTGCTTATAAATAATACTCAAATATAGAGTGGTTTATTTTATAAACCAAATATATTAAAAAAATTATTAGAACTCTTTCAGAAGTTTCCAAAGTGACATTTTAAGTGTTTTGTTCTTATCCAAAGTAGAAAGACTATGGCTATAGATGACTTTTGTTTTAAAAACCTGATTTAACTCGTATTGGCTGCTTTTAACTAAGTTGTCATCAAAGCAGAGGAAAAGGGATGCATTTGTATTTTTGAAATCCTCAGGGTGCTCCTGTAAAATTGTTACTTCCGATAAGTCGGTATTCAATGCCTTTAAAATATTGCCTAAAAGTATCTTGTCATTGTCGCCGAAATTGTCATCTATCATTACCTGTATTACTGAAGAGGTGCTTGTATAAGCTTGTGGAGCCTCATTGACAACCTCGATAGGTTTTTCGGCTTTGGGGGATTTATTATTGATGGCTGGAAATTTTTCTACATCTGCTGCAACAGAAGAATTTGCTTCTTCTGTTACATAGATAATATCAGTTTCAAAGATCAGTGGTAAATATTCCTGGTCTATTTTCATTTTAATCTATCTTGAAAATTGATTTAAGTTCGGCTGCATCTTCAGGCTTCATTCTCTTTGCTAAAACTAATCTTAATTGTCTTCTTCTCAAAGCGCCATCAAAAAGTTCTTTTTCTTCCTCCGTTTCAGGCTTTAATTCCGGTATATCGATAGGTCGACCAGACTGATCCACTGCCACAAAAGTAAAGAAAGCAGAATTAGAGGAGTATTTCTTTCCTGAAGGAATATTTTCTCCTTTCACTACTATATGCACTTCTACAGAGGAATTAAAAGCTCGTGTTACTTTAGCTTCCAGCGTAACAACATCCCCTAAAGCTATGGGGTGTTCAAAGGAAATATTGTCTACCGAGGCCGTTACGACTATTCTATTGCAATGTTTTTGAGCTGTTATAGCGGAAACAATATCCATCCAATGCATTAGTCTTCCGCCCATTAAATTATTTAAAGGGTTGGTATCATTGGGAAGCACCAGTTCCGTCATGATGGTATACGATTCCTGAGGCTTTTTAATTATTTTTGGCATACGTGAATTTTTGCGCAAAGATAATACATAGAATGAGAACCTCAGGTATCATCTTCAAATTTGATTTGAAGCTCTCTTCGCCTTTTTGTACTACTAAAGTAGGAAACCATCCTTATATTCTTTTATTGTAAGTTTTTAATTAACTTGTCGAATATCAACCAAGGCTGTTCTCTATGAAAATGTCAGAAAAGGATTGGTTCATCCCTGGAATCTACCTTATTGTAGGATTTGTTTGGATCACGTTATCAGATAACCTACTACTTTATTTGGGACACATTTTTGTTGTTCCTTCTGGCTTGTTATATGTAATAGGGTCGTTGAAAGGAATATTCTATGTTGCAATAACAGCTCTGTTACTTTTTTATCTTATCAGACGAAGGACAAAATCATTACTCTATATCAAAAATGATTTTGAAAGGTTGTTTGAGAATAACCCTAATCCTATGTGGATATATGATTTAGAAAATTATAGAATCCTATTGGCGAATAAAGCAGCTTCCTATCAGTATGGTTATACTTTTTTAGAATTTAAAAAACTTACTCTTTATGATCTGAGGCCTTCCTCAGAACACCACAAACTTAATGAGTCACTAAGTAATGAGGTACGAAGGTTTGGCGATAGTGGTGAATGGTTACATAAAAGCAAGAAAGGAGAGTTTTTCTATGTGAATATTTTCTCACATAAAACAGTATACGAAGGAATGAAGTGTAGATTAGTTACTTCTATCAATGTAAATAAGAAGGTAATGGCTGAAATTGAGCGTGAAAACTTTCAGAAATCTCTCGATAAGGCAGCTTTGGTGTCAATTACCGGAGTAGATGGTAAACTACAGGAAGTGAACGATTTGTTTTGTGAAATAAGTGGGTATGATAGATCAGAACTTGTAGGTAAGCCTATTCAGATGCTTGAAAGCGGCTACCATGATGAAGCTTTCTGGCATGAGTTATGGAAAAAAATAAGAAAAGGAGAATTATGGCGTGGGGATGTCCAAAATAAAAGTAAGTCAGGAGAAGTGTTTTGGGTAGATATGATTATCAGTCCAATAAGGAATCATTCTGGCGAGGTATATAAATTTATGTCAGTCAACTACGATATTACTGAAAGAAAAAAGCTGGAAATAAACCAGGAAAACTTGCTGAATGACTTTGCTGATTATGCTTTTCAAACTTCCCATAAATTACGGGGGCCACTGACTAGCATGTTAGGCTTAATTTCTATCTTTAAAAAATATGAGGATCCCGCTTATTTGATAGAGAAAATGAAAGAAACCTCAGAAACAATGGATAGAGTTATCAGAGAGATGAATGAAAGCCTAAGTAGAAACGCTTTTACTCTAATGAGTGAAAAAAGAGAAATGATCAATATTAATAAGTCTAAAAAATTATAGCCATATCTTTACAGCTTAGATTTTACTTCGCTTTAACTTTAATTAAATGCTTTTCAGATTCCTTTTAATCTTTGTTTGTTTAAACAGCAGTAGTTTAATAGCTCAGCAGAGTCCGCAATTAAAATTTTGGAATTCCCTTTCCTTACATTGTGGTAAAAGTTATGAGGGTAAATTAATTACTACCCCTGAACCTAAAGATTTCAAAGATAAATTGCTTACCATACACTTTTTTCAATGTAGCGATAGTGTGATTCGGGTTCCTTTAGTGGTAGGAGATAACAGATCACGTACGTGGGTATTTACTTTACTTGAAGAAGGTATTCAATTAAAGCATGATCACAGGCATGAGGATGGTTCTGAAGACAAAGTAACGCAATATGGAGGTAGCACCTCCAACACAGGCTTTGATAACCTTCAGTATTTTCCTGCTGATCAGGAAACTGCTAATCTTATCCCTTATGCTGCTGGCAATATTTGGTGGGTAACAGTAAACGACTCCACATTAACTTATAACCTGAGGAGAATTAACAGTGATAAACCAATTAGCATTGAATTCGATCTCACCAAACCAGTGGATCCACCCAAAAAGCCCTGGGGCTGGCAAAGCCATTAAATAATTATCTGTTCAATTGCTTCCTCCATTTTTTATAACCTATTGATACTATTCTCGTAATAGGATCCATGGAATATAAATCCATGGAATTAATAATTATGAAATAAAGATGGAGATAGAGAAGGCGATAAATCATCAATTTAAAGATAGTAGCCAGAAGCTCATTGCAGAACTGCTTTATTCAGCCAACTGGCTGGAAAACCTGATTGCTAAAGTGCTATCCCCATTGGATATTTCATTTCAACAGCTAAACGTTTTGCGCATTATTCATGGACAGAAGGAGGGAAGGGCTAATGTTCAAATTATTAAAGATAGGATGATTGATGACCGCTCCAATGTTTCCCGATTGCTTAATAAATTATGTGAAAAAGGATTTACGCAAAAGGATCGATGTAATATGGACCAAAGAGTGGTTTACATAGAGCTTTCTCCGGCTGGCATTGAAGTGATGAAAAGAGGCAGAGCACTTATTGAGAAGATTCAATTCTCTATAGAAGAAAATAAGATAGAACAGCTTAACCAGCTGTTAAATGATTTAAGGAAATAAGTTCAATCAAAAAGAAAAATTAAATAACAATTCAAATGAGTAAGGAACAAGCATTATTACAACCGATTAAAATAGGCGATTTAGAATTAAAAAACAGAGTGGCAATGGCTCCTATGACCAGAAGTAGAGCTGATAACCCCGGAAAAGTGCCAACAGCAGATTTACAGGGTCTTTATTATCAACAGCGTGCTTCTGCTGGTTTAATTATCACAGAAGGTTCGCAGGTTTCTGAAAAAGCTGTAGGGTATGTGAACACGCCCGGTATTCATACCAAAGAGCAAACAGAAGGCTGGAAAGAAGTGACTAAAATGGTGCATGCAGAAGGTGGTAAAATATTTATTCAACTATGGCACGTAGGACGTATTTCTCATCCTGATTTCCATAATGGTGATTTGCCTCATGCGCCATCTGCTATCAATCCTGAAGCACAATCTTATACCCCTGAAGGCTTTAAAGATACGGTTACTCCTAAGGAGATGACAATTGAAGACATAAAGCAAACTGTTCAGGATTTTAAAAATGCTGCAAAGAATGCGTGGGAAGCAGGTTTTGATGGAGTGGAAATTCACTCTTCCAATGGCTATTTATTGCACCAATTCTTCAGCAGTACGTCCAACAAAAGAACGGACGAATATGGTGGATCAAAAGAAAACAGAGCCAGAATTTTATTCGAAATTATTGATGCTATAAAAGAAGTAATGCCGGAAAACAGGATTGGTTTAAGGTTAAACCCTTCATTGCACGGCATATTTGGGATGACTTTGAATGAGGAAACTATCCCTACCTTCGATTATATTATTGAGAAGTTAAATGAATATGATTTAGCTTACCTACACCTTTCTGAGCCTTTTAATGATGTTTCAGATGTTGAATTTGCTGAACCACAAATAGCAAAAAGATACAGACCAATTTATAAAGGCACCATCATCATCAATGCGAACTTTGATCAGGAAAAAGGAAATGCAGTAATTGAGGCCGGAGATGCAGATATGGTGGCTTATGGAAAACTATACATTTCCAACCCTGATTTAGTAGAGCGTTTTGAGCAAGGTGCTGAATTAGCTGAGTTTGATACAGATACTTTCTACACTCCTGGCCATAAAGGATATACAGATTATCCGAAGTTGGAAGAAGTAAAGAGTTAATTTTTTTGGTAGTAGTTTAATGGTTGTGCCACCCTGACGAAAGTTGGGGTGGTTTTTTTTAAAAAAAATAGGCGCACTCACTTTAAGTGCACCCATTTTTTTATTTAATTTTTGATCAGTTTGTGAATAAATGTTCCACCAGATGTATGTAGCTTTATAAAATACAAACCAGTAGGTATATTGCTGACATCAATTTTGTTATTATCAATTACCTTCAAATTATGAGATAACTTTTCTCCTCTAACACTAATCAATTCAATATTCACCAATAATAAGGTATTAACATCAATAGTAATTATAGATTGAGCAGGGTTAGGGTAAATTCTGGTTATTGCATCTTTAGCTAATGTGTTACTTAAAACCGCATTATCTGTACTTAAAGTGTCTGAAGGTATAGAGTAGTTTTCCTCAACATAGTAGTACTCACCAGATTGGTATTTTTCATAATATCTTGCTTGAACATAATATTCATAATTTCCATTCTGAGTAACTATATCATCCTCATAAATATAAAGTTGGTTGTCCAAATCATAAATTTCTGATGATAAAACAGAATCAATCTGAATGAAAGCTG
The DNA here is from genome assembly GCF_014636295.1 of Marivirga lumbricoides. Lineage (GTDB taxonomy): Bacteria > Bacteroidota > Bacteroidia > Cytophagales > Cyclobacteriaceae > Marivirga > Marivirga lumbricoides. The sequence goes on from NZ_BMEC01000003.1 coordinate 485,922, forward strand.
TATCGTTTGCAGATTTTCTGAATATTCTAAAAAATTCTTCATAAGCAGAGTTATCCTTCCATCTTAATTCAAATATTTTACTTTCTTCCCTGTATATTATTACTTGGAAATCAGGTACATTTAAAAGGGTTTTTTCCCAAGAATACAGTCCATAACTTCTACCAATTTCATTTGCGGTATGTATTTCGACACTTTGATAAGAGTTTTCTTGAAGGTCTGCTAATATATAAGAGGATACATTTTTGCTTAAGCGGATCGTATTACTATTATAATCGTTAAACAATATAGTATCAATCGGTAGATCATCATTAATATCCCAATCATACCTTATGCTACTAGAAGATAATACTGTTGCCTTAAAATTTTCTACATCATAAGGAACTCCTCTTACAGTACGAAACGATACACTTTGGGCGGCACTTAAATTTCCATCTTTTACAGAAAATAACTCGAACTCATAATAGCGATCTTGTAGTAGCTCAGTAAGAGGGAAGCTTTCAGAATTTGCCGCTATCGAACGAGTTGTGTAGTCTTGTACTGATGGATCATAGTATTTTAAAAGATATTCATCTTCCTCGTTTAAATCCATCCATTTTAATGTAGCTGATGTATAAGATATCTCTTCTACCCTTAAATTGGCAGGTGGTAGCGGTGCAGTATCGTCTTTATAATAAAGTATATCTGTATAGGTATATTGGTAAGTGGTGTCATCCTCATATGCTGTAAATTTATTATTATCCTCAAGACCATAAAATAATTTTCCATTATGCACAAATGCATATCCATAGTATTGACTTAATCTATGAATATCTGTTCGTTTAAAATAGGGTGCTGATGTTGTTATTTCATAAATACCTGATATTGTAACAGCTATGTTTTTACCGTTTTGTGTAGTAATACCTCTATTTGGTATGGAATTGTAGTAGAATGGTTTACTTCTAGTTGTTGCATGGTCATTTAAATTATAAGCTACTCTATCATAATAACTCAAGGCAATCAATGAATCTCCTTTTATCTCAGAAAAAAACGGATCAAAACTGTAATTTAACGCAATTGTGTTATCCCAATTTTTAGCAAGTTTATCAAACTGAGAAATAACGGCATTCCCTGTTTCATTTTTTCCAATAACTATAATTCTACCATTATTTGCATCAGTTGCTATATCTGTAGGTGCTATATTGGCTGGTAACATAGTATCTTTTGACCATTCCTTTTCTATAATATCATAGATCCATACGTCTTTTATCAAAGAATCTGCTTCTGTTACTGCGCCAAAGCAATAAAACCTGTTTTCTGACAATAAAGTAGCTTGAAATCTCTTATAACCACTTCCAATAAAATCGGGAAGTGTATTCAATTCTTTAGCTTCCAGATCAAAAGCTTTAAATTGCTTTGTTTCAGAAGAAAGTAAATACAATAACCCGTTGTTATAAAATTTCTGATTAAAGGACCCTTGTTTTATAGAATCTAATAAATTATTAAGTCCGTCTTCATTGAATTTTTTCCAGGTAACCATTCGTTTGGACTGGATTTCAATAGCAGAGGAGGTGCTAGATACCATGTCATCTCTTTTATTAATTAATCTATAGCGGTAGAATGTATTAGGAACTATTGCTTCGTCTGAATAGAAAGTTTGATTTACATTGAGGATTGTGTCATAACGTTCAAATTGTCCATTATTTACAGATCGTTCAACTAATACGCTTTACTATGTTTGCTTTCATTTTTAAATTTAAAACCGATAAAATTTTCTGTGGAGTAAGCGTCACTTAAAATTATTGGTGTGAAGAGGCTTGTATTAAAAATAGAGATTTTTGAAGTGTCAGAACCAAATTCTGAGGATACAATTAACCTTACAGCTATAGTGTCTAATTCCTGATAACTGTAATACCTGTAATAATTATTTGAGGTGGTGTCAAGAGAAACGAATTCGTCATTTTCTATAGCTATTTGAAATATATAATTTTCCACCCTTCTCGAAGTCTCCCCAGAAAAATAAGAGTAAAAATAGCTCCTATCTGAGTATGTAGGCTTCCCCTAATTAGAACTGTTTATTTGTCAGAAGTTACAGTTTTACCTCTGTTGGCGGTACCGCCAACAGAGGTAAATTCTGAAAATTCTATCGGTGCCATTTTCCCCAGGGCATCATGGG
>NZ_BMEC01000004.1:0-294233 GCF_014636295.1 Marivirga lumbricoides
TAAGTAATCTTGCGGTTGGAAAAGCTCTTGATCTCTCATATATTGCAGTGTTAATTGTGATTAGACACTACAATTTAACAAATCAAAAACCCCGAAAAAAGCTTTATCTAGCTAATTTCGGGGTTTTATTCTATAGATTAATACAGCTAATTACCTCTATTTTAGTGGGTTTTATTTAAAAGTGATGCCCTAAAAAAGCCGGAGAAAATCTTTCCGGCTTTTTTATTGCTGGCGTCTTTCCAGGACTGTTGTTACCTCTTCAGTATAATCTTTTGAGTAGATACTGTAGATTGATTAATAATCTTAACAAAATAGATTCCATCTTTAAGATGCGATATATCTATTGATTTTGAGCTGTCATTCCCGGCTTTATGCATTAAGCGCTGTCCATTTAAAGCGTAAATCTCTATTGAATCAAAACTTCCATCATATTTCAATGAGCCTTTACTAGGGTTAGGATAAAGGAAAAATTCGGGAGTTTGTTGTTTAGGTTTATTGGCCACGGTAACATTGGCTCTGTCAAAAACCGGCCTAATCATTACGCTTCCCTGAAAGAAAGTATTAGCTTCCCATGTGCCACTTTGGTTATAAAATAAATTGGTAGCACTGTTACTGTTTTTATCAAATCCTATAGAAACGGGTTCGTCATTTTCTTCTCTATAGCCAATAAAAATTTTGCCCCCCACATAAACCGGTCGCTCTAATATAAAACGCTGGAACTGATTGGTGCCCTGTGCAGGGTTTGCCAACACATTTTGAGCTGCAAGAATATTAGTTTCGCTATTGGTAAGCTCATCCCATACTAATAAAGTGATGTTTTTTGTACCTGCATTTTGACCTAAATTAGGGATATAAATATCAATAGCTGTCATGTAATTTTCACCAATAATGTCAAATTCCTGTGCTAGCAGGTAATTTTTGGAATTGAGCAAAATGCTAGATTCCGCTGTGCCATCATCTTGAGCATAGAAATTATGCAGCGGATAAATAGTTGATACAGTATCGTTTCTCCGGAAACTTAAGTCAGGATAATATACTGTAGTGCCATTAATGGTTTCAAAGAATAAGCTGTCTGTGGTGCCTAAGTTCAGTTGCAATTCAAGATAAACTGAATCTTCAGTTTCCTTTTCAGACAATAGATAAGTAATTAGCTGCTCTTTATTTCTTACTTGTGCTGTAAACTGAGCGGTATCTTGATTTTGGGTAAGGAAATTACCATTTATTTGAGCGGAATCAATAATCTGATTTTGCTTAAGTGTGTCAGTTAAAATCCCGAATATTTCTGTTGCAAATAAAGGATTATTCGCGTTTCCTGCCCAAAGGTTATTGTAGATAACTGTAGTAGATTGAATTTTTTCGCTTAACCATTCTTCAGTAAGGTGCTTTAGCGGTACTGCATAATAGTTGCTGAAGATGGTGCCAGGTTCTTTGGAGAATGTTCTGTCTTCGTAGGAATCGTAGGCATTATTTTGAGTGTTTACGGGAGTATTGCCTTCATTCAGATAAATATAGTCTACACTAAATACATCAAAATCTCCCGCCAAATTGCTGAATAACTGGAATTTAAACTGGAAACCGCTATGGAGAAACCTGTTTTGGTTGATAGCTTTAAAAACCTGGTTGAAGAGTACCAGCGTGTCCGAACTGTAGCCGCTGCCATTTTGCCTAAAAACTTCTTCCCATTCGTTATCGCTGTTTCTGAAACTTAAAATAAGATAGTCATCTCCATCTGGTGCTTGTTCGCCTACGCTTTCCTGCCAGAAGAAGCTTAAGAAAACATTGCTGCTAGTGGTATAGGAAGAAAGATCAATTCTTTTAGAAACCAGACTATCTGCTAATCCTTTTGCCAATATATTGGTAGAATAGGCATTGCCATTGCCGTCAAAAGCATCAAATATAGCAACATTATATGAGGGCGGTAAGTAAGATCTTGAGTTACTTACAAAGACATCTTTACCATGCAACCAGATAGTTGAATCAACGGTATATCTAACATTGGAGAAGTCATCCCAAAAGGGCAGATTGATAGTATCACTTTCTACCAAAGTATTTCTTCTTGTATTGGCTGAGTGCGATGAAAAATTTATTGGCAGTTCAGTAAGCTGAGCAATAGTAGAGCTAAGCTTAAGTAAAAAAAGAAGGATAGTAAAAGTGAATTTATATGTCATTAAGCTACTTTTATTGTTCCCGAGGTACTTCCAGTTCACTTTCTGATTTTGAAGCGACTACCCAAATATCAACTCTGCCTCCGGTTCTTACCGATTCGCCTGCATTAGGGTATTGTTGTATAACTAATCCTGCAGCTTTATCTGCTACGTCTTTTTGGTGAACAGTACCTAACCTCAGTCCGCTTCCCTGAATTATAAATTCTGCATCTTCCTGCATAGATTCTTTCAGGTTGGGCATGGAAAACGGTCTTCCTAGTCCATTACCAATCACAAGGTCAATTACAGAGCCTTTTGCTATATCGCTTCCTGCTTCTATTTCTTCACCGTCAATTTGTTGCTTTAATACTGCATTTTGAAATTCATGAGGTTCATAGATAATCTCTCCCAATTGCAAATCATAGCTTTCAAGGATCATTTGTGCATTCTTTAAAGAGCCGTCAACCAGTTTTGGCATTTTTACCAAAGGCGGATTTACCGCATTAATTGAGATATAAATTTTCCGATTCTCTTTTACTTTATCTCCTGGTTTCGGGGTTTGAGTCAGGACAGTAAAAGGAGGGTATTCTGCAGAATATCCTGAATCAGGAGTTACTTCATATCTTAAATCACGAGAAACTAAAAATTCATCCAGTTCTTGCAGTTGTAAACCTGATAAATCCGGAACTGTAATACTTTCTCCATGATTTGTAGTGGCAGGCAAATAAATGTAGAAAAATGAAGTGATAATAATAATAGCGAGGCCTATGATAATTCCTATATTAATCAATATTGCCTTTAACGAACTGTTTTTAATATTCATGTGTATGTATTTGTTCTTGCTTTGTAATAACTTATGCTATCCTGGTTATTTATTTCTAATAGAAACGTAGCAGTGTAGCTGTAAAATTTTGTTATCAATTATTTATACCGATGTTTTTTGAATCCGTTTCATACCAAATTCCAGAATTTTATCGATGAAATCATAAGGCTTGTACCCATTTATGGCTGTCTGATGAAAAATACAGGTGGCCGGGGTCATTCCTGGTAATGAATTAACCTCAATAATAATAGTTTCCGCTCTCAAATCATCATAAATTCTTACAAAAGCATCAATTCTTGCATACCCCTCAATGGAAAGCACTTCTGCCGTCTTTCTTAAAGTTTCTTTTACTTGGTTTGCCACTTTCTCATAATCTGATAAGCTTTTTGTATAGCGTGCTGGCGTAATATTCTGCCCTTCACCTGCAAGAAATTTCTCTTCCAGGCTTAACACTTCGCCACTAGCCAACGCTTCGGAAGGCTCAAATATTTCATATTGTATTTTTCCATTGGCATCAAAGTGGGTAAGTAAACCTCCTGTGATTTCCAGAAAATGTGCAGCATCTTTCTTTTCAATGAGTTCTTCCAATAAGAAAAATGTTTTTTGAGGAAATTCTTCATTTCGCTTAAGATGGAGCACATGAGCAAGCTCTTCAATAAATTGGGCTTCAGGCCGAAACATCATTCCTGCAAATGCTTCCAGTTCTTCTCTGTTTTTTATTTTTTTAACAGCTGAGCTACATCCATCATCAGCAGGTTTTGCTATGAGAGGATAACTTAGTTTTTCTTCAATTTCTTGTATAACTGTGTCTTTATTTTGATTCCATTCTTCCTCAAAAATAAGTTGATGATCAGCTACTAAAATACCATGCTTTCTCAGTTTTTCATTGGTTTCAAATTTGTTGATTGTAACCTGAGAACTTTCAACTCCGGATCCGTTATAAGGAATGCCTAGTTTTTCAAGTTCTGTCTGCACGGCACCATCCTCTCCCGGTCTGCCGTGGAGCGCTATAAAAGCGGCATCTATTTTATCTACAAGATCGCTATAAGCTATTTTTTGAAATTCAGTAATAGCATGGGCAGCATATTTTTGAGTGATGTCTTCGCATTCAAATTTAATCTGTTCTATTACCGGATGCACATGGAAATCACTCAATTTTTCTTTGATATCATCGGCATTATCCTTTAGCATGATGTTTATAGGCAACACGTATAATTCGTGTTTAGCCTCGTTACCGGTTAAAAAGATAGGAATTGGAAAATACTTAGTAGAGGAAGATAATTTCTCAAAAATATTTCTACCACTTTCTACAGAAATATGTCTTTCGGTAGAAAAACCTCCCATTATGATTCCTACGTTAATTTTTTTCTCCTCCTGTGTTTTCAGTGCCTGAAGCTTCTCATCTAATTGGATAATCATTTGCTGAATAGAGCGATGATTTTTCCCGCTCTTCAATCTTTCGGCTAGTGAGGTTCTGATAATATAACTCAAAAACTGTGAAGGATTTAGACCTATTTCTGCGGCCTGATGGAAAAAGAAAGAAGAGGGTAACATCCCCGAAGTAGTGTTGGGGTCGTTAAGGTAGATTTGTCCATCCTTACCAACAAAACCATCAATTCTGGCATATACGTTTACCTGCAATGCTTTAAATAGGCTGGAGCAGGATCTTCTGATGTTTTCTATTACATCTAAATCCTCATTAATGGGAGTAATTTTTCTGCTGATACCGGGCAGATATTTTGATCTGTAATCAAATACGTCCTTTCCTTTTCTTATTTCTGTAGGGGGTAAGGCAATAGGGTTTCCATTTTCGTCCTGGATTACAATACATGAAAACTCTTTACCTTCAATAAATGATTCAATTAGAAGTTGATCTTCCGTTTGTAAAGCTTTTAATTGAACCTCATCTTCCTGCTTATTTAGGTAGTTTATGAGCGCATCCGGAGTATTAATAAGTAGTTCATTTGCATAAACAGGTAAACCAACTCCTTCACGAATATCAACCAACCTTGCAATGAACTTAATTTTTTCTTCTTCTGAAAAGCTTTTCCACTCAGAAGGGTTAATCACCTGAATAAAGAAGCTTTTTTGAATTAAAGCTTCAAATTTACTGACATCATCGTCATTTAAAATACTTACTCCAATTGAAGAACCCTGATGTGGAGATTTAATCACCATCGGAAGCCCAATCTCAGCTTTTAATACTTCATATATCTTTTCCTTATTATTTTTATCCCAATCAGTTTTGGATAAGATCCGGCTCCTGGGAACAGCAAATCCAGATTGACTTATAAGTTGCTTCTGAGCTATTTTATTAATCCCAATTGCTGAAGGTAAAATCCCTGCCCCACTGTAAGGTATTCCATACCATTCTAAAAGACCTTGAATATTACCATCTTCACCATAAGGACCATGTAAAGCTAAAAAAGCGAAGTCAACATAGTGGGTGAGCTGATCCGGAGTTAATTTTTTTCCTACTTTAGAAATAAGTTGATCCCACTCTTCCTCTGTCAAATCAGTTAAAGAGTCCGCATAAATCTGTATAGGATTGTTTGAAGCAGGCATAAACTCCACAGGGGGATAGAAATCCCGAATTGTTCCTTTATAAATAAATTGCCAATCCAGCAGTATAAAGTGTCCAAAACTATCAATAAAAATGGGAACAGCTTCAAAAATGGATTTGTTTAGGTTGTCATACACCGTTCTTCCACCTGCAAAAGAAATTTCTCTTTCTCTGGACTGACCACCGAAAAATATACCTACTTTCATTTATATCTAATTGTTTTATTAGTTGAGGTTGGCAAGAAATGATAACCTTATCATTCTTAGTTAATTATCAATTCCTTACTCATACATATTAAGTTTTAAAAGTTATGAAAGCATCCTTTCTGTTTGAGTACTTTCATATTTTAAAGCATAAAAATACTGCTTAGCTACGGAATTCCAACGAAATTGATCATCTTGTCATCTAGCTGACTTATTCACCACAAAAGTAAGTGTTCTTTAGCACTTATCATTGTATTTAGGAAAAGGTTATCAATAGCAATGTTTTAATAGGATGGTGGAAAATAGAGGAACTATTTAGGAGCGAACAAGAAATTTAAAATTATCTTCTAACCATAAATTTTGCACTACTTCTTAAATTATCAGTTTGAATATGGATTATATACATGCCTACAGCAAGAGACGATACATCAAAAGTAAGGAATTGATTTAAGATTTTGGGCTCTTCAAAATCTAAAATTACATTTCCCTGTAAGTCAGTGATAGTAAATGAGCCTTGAGAGGCATTATCCAGATTTAGATGTAAGTTGATCCTGTCATTGGCAGGGTTCGGATATACAACAAATTCTCTGGTTCCAGCCGGGAAAGCAGGAGGAGGTGTTTGGCCTACAAAAAAGGATATATTCCTTAAATAAATATTCTGCCCATTATCATGAGAGGCTTTAAAAGCCAGTCTTATCTTTTCTTTATAAACAAAAGGGGAGAGATCAATAAATTCATTTCTCCAAACCAGCTTTTCTGATTCATTGTTTGTATAAGCTGTAGCTAGCGAGTCACCTTCTTTACTATAAATTGAAGTCGTGAAAACTTCTCCGTTTTCATCTGAAAGCAGTATTTCAAAAGCTTCACTTTGGCGGTAGGGCTTGTTATAGGCAATCTCAAAAATTAAACCTAAATAAATAACCCTGCTAACATCAAGAAGTGGAGAGATTAACCAATCCTCCTGTTGTTGAAGTGGAATAATTGAGGAGTTGCTGCTAACTACATCCAAATCCTTATCGTAAATCCAGGTGCTATTATTGTCAGGATTAAAAGTAAACCAATTGTCTCGTTCATTATTTCTTAGGGACAACCTTAAAGGGGGCAATTCAACGCTACAGTCTTCTTTAAAGGGGAAAAATATGTGTTTCTCAATTTTTTCACCCTCTTCAATAAGGGAGGTTACTACCTTTAAATTACCATTTGAGTTTCCGGTACTAAGAGGAGGGATTTCGACTCTTATGGGTTGGTCTACATAAAGTCCTTCTTCTATCTCCTCGGCATAAATTAAAGTACTACCCTCATACACTTCCACTAAAAAGGAGTTAACAAAGCTCCTGCTTGTATTCTTAACTTCTAATACACCGCTTATTGCTTCATCACAATAAAGAGAGTTGAAACTAATCCACCGGGTGGGTGTTACTTCCTTATGTGCATTAAGAGATTCAGAGATAGTAAATTTGTTCAGATATAAATTATTGGCATTTCTGTTTTCTGCCACCAGGTTAAAACAAACTGAGGAAACGTCTTTAAGATAATTCAAGTCTACTTTTATAGTATCCCAATCGAGTCTTTGAGTAGGAACGAAAGCTGTATCAACAGCATAAGCAGTAAGCATGCTTTCACTATTGCTGGAATACACCAGCTGATCAAAACTTTCTCCACAATTAAAAGAAGCGTAAATACTAAAACGGTGGGGTAGGGTATCTGCCGACTGAGAAAACACAAAGGAAAGCTCAGGAGAGTTTAGTTCTGTTAAATCAAATATTGGAGAAATTAATTGCTCTCTTTGTCCGATATTTTGTTTGTTTTCAAAAAATGGGATACCTGCATGTCCGTTTAAGATCATCCATGTATCTTCTCCATCTTCATTTCTTACTTGCCAGCTTCCAAAGCCTGAAGAAAATACCTGATTATAAGGTAAAGATTTTTGATCCAGTATCTGAACAAATTCTATTACTTTATTATTTCTAATTCTTTCATCCGGTTGCCCCTCTTCGGTAAACACCTCATAATCCAATTCGAAATTTCCCTTTTCATCAGGAGTAAAATTGATGGGAGTAAAATCCACTTCTAATGATTCAGCGGAGTCCAGTTCAGTATTAAATACAATTGTTTCTTTTACCACGTCATTCACTGATAGCACAACTTTATAATTGTTGGCAGGTAAAAGTCCCACATTTCTGATGGTAACTTTAGGTGCATAAGTACTTGTACAGCTACTGGTATACAGCTTGTTAACTCTAACTAGTGCTAAATCATTATCGAAAACAGGTGGAGGTTCCAAGCCTACCGAAGTAGTTAGGCTCAACCTTCTGGGGCTATTTTCCAAAACAGTTCTCATGCGCTGTTTCTGATCCAGCGTAAATAAATTCATGCAAACATCATCTGTGTAATCCATGAAATTCTGCACCATATCAAGTGAGCCACATGTAGTTTTGTTCAAATTACACCCTGAACTTTCCCCATTTGACTCTGGAGTGTCATTACAGTAATCATCTACAGAGCATCCACCATCACCCCAGATGTGCCTTAAACCAAAGAAATGCCCCATTTCATGCGTTAGCGTTCTACCTAAACTTTCAAAGCCCGGGCTAGATGGGTTTTCTCCAAAGAATTGATAATCAATACTTACGCCATCAATTAACCTATTATTACTTGCATCTTCCAAGCCGGGAAGATTGGAAACCGGAAACTCAGCCCAACCAAGGCTACTTGATAAATCTGCTACCCAAATATTTAAATAATCTTCTGCCGGCCAATAACTTTCGGCACTTAGAATTGCCCTGTTTGAATAACTATAGGAGGCTTTACTGCCCAGTATACGAACAATACCGTTTGTCTCGAATTCTTCCGGGTCCTGGCGGGCATAAATGAATTTTATTTCAATATTGGAAGCAAAGGGCAGGAATTGACTAAGTGTTTCGGTAGTGTCTTTATTGAGCCTGTTGAAATCTTCATTCAGAATCTCTAGTTGCCTGTCAATTCTTTCTTTTGAAATATTAGTTCCTATTCCAACCTGTTCACCTTTGTGAATTATATGAAAAACAACAGGGATTTCAACTTGTAGTTGTTGACTAGACCTTGATTGGAAGATGTTTTTCAAGGCTCTTTCCTGAACCTTCTTCTGTAACCAATTTTCAAATTCATCAGTTTTTAAAAAATGGTTTGATTTCTCTCTCTCTTCAATTAACTGTGGAACAGGGCATCTTTGGGCATGGAGAGAATAGTAATTTAGCAAGAGTAAAATAATTAAAAACCCAGTTGAATTTTTGTTAAAAAGCAAATAGGGTGTTTTACTCATGCTAAATGGTTTAAGGTTGATTTTAATAGAGGATTATTTGGGAATTTCCCTGCCTAAAACTTCCTAAAAATAATACATAATATCCTAATTTTCCTAATCTAAATAAGGAAATACAGTTTACAGAATTACTAATAAGACGTTCTCCTACCTCATAGTTTCAGGTAATTTTGCATTCGGGTCATCTGCCGAGGTTATATTAACAGCCTGTACCGAAGTAATTTCTGGTACGGCTCTCTTAACGGCTTCCTCAACACCAGCTTTTAAAGTCATAGTAGACATCGGACAGCTGCCACAAGCGCCTAATAACTCTAACCTTAACACTCCATCATTCACATCCAACACTTTTACATTTCCACCATCAGCTTCTAAATAAGGCCTAATGGAATCTAATGCTTTCTCAACTCTCTCTATAATCTCCATAAAAAATTAATTAGTCATTTCTACTTTTGTTGTTCCTGCCATATTAGCATTTCTAATAGCTATTTGCCTGGCCGCTTTTTTAGCTATTTCTTCAAATGCTTCTGAAGAAACATCATTTTTCATTGCTGAAGGATAGCCTGAATCACCACTTTCACGGATTGATTGCACCAAAGGAATCTGTCCCAGAAAAGGAATTTCATATCTTTCACTCAGCTTATATCCACCACCTTCACCAAATATAAAGTATTTATTTTCAGGAAGTTCTTCAGGGGTAAAATACGCCATATTTTCAACTAAGCCTAAAATTGGCACATTAATTTGAGGCTGTTTAAACATCGCAATTGCTTTTTGTGCATCAGCCAATGCCACTTTTTGCGGAGTGGTAACAATTAAGGCCCCAGTAACAGGAATAGTTTGCACCATGGTTAAGTGAATATCACTGGTTCCCGGAGGTAAATCAATTAATAAATAATCTAATTCACCCCAGTCTGTATCACCTAAAAATTGTTTAAGTGCAGAGCTTGCCATTGGGCCTCTCCAAACCACTGCATTATCCGGAGGCGTTAAAAAACCTATGGATATCAGCTTAATTCCATATTGTTCTATGGGAATAATTACGTTCTTGCCATTTATTTCTTTTACTTCTGGTTGCTCATGCTCACAATTAAACATGGTAGGTATCGATGGGCCAAATATATCAGCATCAATTAAACCTACTTTGGCACCTGACTGTGCAAGTGACACCGCAAGGTTAGCAGAAACAGTAGATTTACCAACCCCACCTTTACCTGAAGCAATCGCAATAATATTTTTTACATTGGGAAGTAAAGGAGCAGTACTTCTGGTTGAGGTAACATCTGAAGTCATATTAGGGAAAACCTGAAAATCAGCCCCTACATTTTTATGAATAGCATCTATGCAATCATTTTTGATAAGTTCTTTCAAAGGACAGGCTGGCGTGGTTAATACAACTGTAAAATAAATAGCATTGCCATCTATGCTAATATCTTTAATCATATTTAAACTGACCAAATCTTTCTTTAGGTCAGGATCCATCACTTGAGCTAATGCTTTTAATATATTATCTTGTGTAATTGCCATAAAATGTTTGCTTAAAAAAACTTACTTTTGCTAATCGCATTGCGAAGTTAAACTTATTCAAATTAGCTAACAATGTTAGACCGTAATTAGTTGTAAATAGCTTGCATTAAAGGCGAAAAAATCAGAGTAAATTCAGAAAATCGTTATCAGTTTGAGTTTATAACCCTTGCATAATTAACTATTGCTTAGGTTTGTTTAGACAAAGTAACTCCAACAATGAATTAAGTAATTACCAATGAATTTAAGTCAAAAAACTATTCGGGATGTACAAGAGCGTGTTGATATAGAGGAAGTAGTTTCTGATTTTGTACCGCTCAAAAAGAAAGGTCAAAACCTATGGGCCTGCTGTCCTTTTCATGAAGAAAAGTCTCCTTCGTTTTCAGTTTCTCCAAATAAAGGAATATATAAGTGTTTTGGTTGCGGTAAGGCAGGTGATGCCATTCAATTCATCATGGATTTGGAAGGGTTGAGTTTCCCTGAAGCTATTAAGCAACTGGCTGAAAAATATGGCATTGAAATAGAAGAGGATCAACTGATGCCTGAGGACCAGGTGAAATATAATGAAAGGGAAAGTTTATTCATTATCTTAAATTTTGCTGCCGAATATTTCAAGAACCTCTTACATCACCATGAAGAGGGACAGTCCATTGGTTTAAGTTATTTTAAGGAGAGGGGGTTTTCTAAAAATACTATTGAAGAATTTGATCTGGGTTATTCTCTCAATAATTGGGATGGCTTACTAAATGCAGCAAAAAAGGCAGGACATTCTGAGGAATTGCTGGAGAAAGCTGGACTTATTATTAAAAAAGAAGATAAAACCTACGATAGATTTAGAAACAGAGTCATTTTTCCTATACATTCTATTGCAGGTAAGCCTATTGCTTTTGGCGCAAGAATTTTAGTAAATGACAAAAAGCAACCTAAGTACATAAATTCTCCTGAGACTGAGGTTTACCACAAAAGCGATGTGCTGTATGGTATTTCGCAGGCCAAGCAACACATCCGAAACCTTGAGAATTGTTATCTTGTGGAAGGGTACACTGATGTGATTTCGCTTCATCAGTCAGGAGTAAAAAATGTGGTGGCTTCTTCAGGAACCTCTCTTACTACAAATCAAATTAAATTGATAGGGAGGTACAGTCAAAATATCACCGTCCTTTTTGATGGTGATGCTGCAGGAATTAAAGCCTCACTAAGAGGTATAGATCTTATTTTGGAAGGAGGGTTAAACGTTAAGGTAGTCCTTTTTCCGGATGGTGAAGATCCGGACAGCTATTCTCAGAAAATGGGAGAGGAGGCTTTTAAGAATTACCTCACTGAAAATGCTAAAGATTTCATTCGTTTCAAATCAGACTTACTGCTTCAGGAAACTAAAAAAGATCCGATTCGAAAAGCAGAAACCATTCAGGATATAGTTAGGTCTATTGCTAAAATTCCTGATCCTGTAAAGCGTGCCATCTATATTAAAGAGTGTAGTGATATACTTGAAATAGATGAGGCAATATTGGTGGCCGAGCAGAATAAGATACTACTCAGGGAAAAACAGGTTAAAGGTGATATTACACAAAGGCAGGCTAATCAATTGAGTGAAAGCTTTAGCCAGGCTCCTGAGCAGATTCAGAAGAAATATTCTCCTTTTGAGGTGGCCGCCATTCAGGAAAAGGAAAGTGTAAGACTTCTGCTTAGTTATGGAGATTTGCCGGTTGCTGAAAATACATTGGTGGTGGAGTACCTGCTTAAGGAGTTGAGTGATGCTGAATTTGTTCACCCGGTATATTCGGAGATCTTACAGGAATTTAAGTTGAATTTAGCAGAAGGTAAAATTTTGAATGAAGCTTATTTTATAAAAAATGGCTCTGAAGAAGTGAGAAAAGCTATATTTTCATTGTTTACTGATAGGTATACATTAAGTGAGAACTGGGAAAATAAGTTTCAGATTTATACAGTTCATGAAAAACATATTTTGAATGATTCAATTTATATTCATGTGCTGCGCCTCAAACATAGGGCTATTTTGCATCTTTTTGACCAGAATACGCAGAAACTTCGTGCTGCCACATCGGTAGAGGAGGAAAGTAAACTTTTGCAATATCAAATGCAGCTCAATCAGGCAAAGTTGGAGATTGGAAATCTTTTAGGAATGGTTGTGGTGAAATAAGAAGGCGTTGAACTTGATAAGTATAAATGCAGTACCACTATTTTTTGAACACTGATAGTGAGGATTCGTTAGGGAAGAGGCAGGGGACTAAAAATTAATAGTTACCTTTGTGGTTTAATAGTTTTTTAAGTTTATGATATCAGAAAATATCCCACTAGATAGTATAGAAGAAGCCATTCAGGCTATAAAAAGAGGAGAAATCATTATTGTTGTAGATGATGAGGATCGGGAGAATGAAGGCGATTTTATTTGCGCTGCCGAAAAAGTAACTCCTGAGATTATTAACTTCATGTCCAAGTACGGGAGAGGCCTCATTTGTGCTTCTATTACAGAGGAAAGATGTGATGAGTTGGGTCTGGAATTGATGGTGGGCAAAAATACAGCGCAATTTGAAACGCCATTTACAGTTTCTGTAGATTTAATTGGTCATGGAACCACCACTGGTATCTCTGCCAGTGACAGATCTAAAACCATTCAAGCTTTGGTAAATCCTAAAACAAAGCCCTCCGAACTGGGAAAACCAGGTCATATCTTTCCTCTAAAAGCTAAAAAGGGAGGTGTTTTAAGAAGAACAGGCCATACTGAAGCTGCTGTTGACTTTTCCCGACTTGCAGGTTTAATACCCGGAGGAGTTTTAGTGGAAATAATGAATGAAGATGGCACCATGGCCCGGCTTCCTGATTTAAGGAAAGTAGCAGACCAACATAAATTAAAGTTGGTAACAATTAAAGATCTTATTTCTTACAGACTGGAGCTTGAATCCCTGGTGGAGGAAAAAATAGATGTACATATGCCCACTGATTTTGGTGATTTTAAGCTGGTTGCTTTTGAGCAAACTACCACACATGAAAATCATTTGGCTTTAATAAAAGGAGAATGGGAAGAAGATGAGCCAGTAATGGTTCGTGTTCACTCTTCTTGTATTACAGGAGATATTTTTGGTTCATGTAGATGTGATTGTGGTCCGCAGTTACATCAGGCTATGGAAATGATTGAAAATGAAGGTAAAGGTGTGGTTGTTTATATGAACCAGGAAGGGCGAGGAATAGGCCTTATGAATAAGTTGCGAGCCTACAAGCTTCAGGAACAGGGAATGGATACTGTAGAGGCTAATCTTCATTTGGGTTTTAAAATGGACGAGAGAGATTACGGTGTAGGGGCGCAAATTTTGCGAAAGCTTGGAATTCGAAAAATTAAATTAATTTCTAATAATCCAACCAAAAGAGCCGGATTATTAGGATATGGCTTGGAAATTGTGGAAAATGTTGCATTAGAAATTCCACCTAATAAGCATAATGAAAATTATTTACGCACAAAAAGAGATAAGATGGGCCATACCATCCTTAAGAAAAGTTAGTTTGAAGAAGTCATTAGTCTTTATATTATTTTTATTTGGTTCAGTAGTTCTGCACAGTCAGGATTTACCTAATGAAATGTGGCATCCCGGGTTAGTTGTATTGGAAGAAGGAGACACGTTAAGAGGCCAGATTCAGTATGATTTCAAAACTAATCTGGTACAGCTGGCCATTGACAATAAAATAAAGACTTTTTCTTCTCAGCAAGTGCTTTTTCTGAACTTCCATTGCCAGTTTTTTAAGCGCTTCAGGTATTTTTATTCCATTCCCTACAGACTAAAAGGTTCTATGAACGTGCCCGTCTTCTTTGAGATATTAGCTGAAGGCAGGTTAACTTTAATGTCCAGGGAATATGTAGTAGTTGAAAGTATTAACCGCTATGGAAACCCAATGTACAGGCCCTTAGGTGTCGGGGGAACGAGGGAGATTCTCACTTATGATTATTATCTGCTTACGGATAATGGAGATATTAATTTGTATTTAGAGAAGAAAAAGGATTTACTACCCTACTTCGGCAGATATGAGGATGAAATGGCTAAGTATATCAGGAAAAATAAATTGAAAGTAGATAAGCAGCAGGACTTGGTAAGGATAGTGAATTATTATAATGAAATTGTTCAGGAGTAGCGGTTTTATGTGAGCATTTTTTTGCTCCCGATACCAAAAATTCATTAGATCACTTGAAGCAGGTATGCTGAATTAAGAGAAGTTAAAATTACAAATGAAAAGACCTTTAATACTTGTAAGTAATGACGATGGAATCACCAGTAAGGGGATTCGACATTTAGTAGAAACAATGAAAAGCCTTGGAGAGGTAGTAGTAGTGGCTCCCAACAGTCCTCAATCTGGTATGGGGCACGCAATTACTATAGGAAATACGCTAAGGTTAGATCCTACTGATATTTACGGGTCAGATGTACAGGCATATGAGTGCTCTGGAACTCCGGCTGACTGCGTTAAATTGGCAAAGCATCATGTGTTAAAAGATAGAAATGCTGATCTGATTGTCAGTGGGATTAATCATGGAAGCAATACTTCTATCAGCGTATTGTATTCAGGCACTATGTCGGCAGCAATTGAAGGAGCTGTAGAAGGAGTTCCTTCCATAGGCTTTTCATTGTGCGATTATGGGCACGATGCTGATTTTGATCATACTTTACCCTATGTAAAGGCAATTGCAGAACAGGTATTAAAAACAGGTTTGCCAAAATACACAACGCTTAATGTTAATTTTCCTCCTAAAAGAAATGAAGACTTGAAAGGTGTGAAAATCTGCAGACAGGCGCATGCCAAATGGCAGGAGGAATTCGATCAACGTTATGATCCTAATGGGAGAAGGTATTTCTGGATGGCAGGAAACTTTGTTAATCATGATAAAGGAGAGGATAATGATGAATGGGCTATTGCAAACAATTATGTTTCGGTAGTGCCTTGTCAGTTTGATTTAACAGCACATCATACCATCAGTGTATTAAATGATGAGTGGGATATAAATATAAAATAATAATTTAAACTAGTAAAGACATGGCTAAGAAGAAGGAGATAGGTTATGAGGAAGCGCTCAAATCACTGGAAGCTTTACTCTACAAAATTGAGAATGACGATATCCCGATGGATAAACTTTCAGCAATGGTAGATGAGTCAATGGAATTACTAAAAATCTGTAAAGCAAAGCTGAGAGGTGCAGAGGAAAAGGTAGAACAATCTTTTCACGAGCTGGATAATTAAGCTTTCGTAATTAGAACAAAGTCTCAATAAAATAATTTATGCCATCGATTAAAAAGTTACAGTCCCTAAAACTGTATAACACTTTTGGCTTTGATGTTTCAGCTGAATATTTAGTCATTATATCATCTGTAGAAGATCTAAAGGAACTATTTTTAACAAAGGAATGGCACTCTTACCCTCATTTGATAATTGGTGGAGGCAGTAATATTTTATTAAGAAGAAATTTTAGAGGATTAGTTGTAGTTAATGCAATTTCAGGAATTGAGGTGATCTCTCAAAATGATAACTTTACTTTAATAAAAGCAGGAGCCGGTGAAAATTGGCATCAATTTGTGCTCTACTGCATCAATAAAGGATTGGGGGGAATAGAGAATTTATCTCTGATCCCCGGAACGGTAGGAGCCGCTCCCATGCAGAATATTGGTGCATATGGAGTGGAGATTAAAGATACTTTTCATTCTTTAGAGGCTGTTGAATTAGCTACTGGTCAATTACATACATTTAATGCAGAGGATTGCCAGTTTGGTTATCGGGAGAGCATTTTTAAGCATCAATTTAAAGAGAAGTACTTTATTACTTCTGTTACTTTCAAATTGATTCCTGCAGAAAAACATGTGCTTTCCCTGGACTATGGCGCAATAAAAATACAGCTGAAGGAAGATGAAATTGAATCGCCTACCATAGAAGATGTAAGTAAGGCAGTGATTAAAATCAGACAATCAAAATTACCTGACCCAAAAGAAATAGGAAATTCAGGCAGCTTCTTTAAGAACCCTACTGTACCTAAGGAGAAATATGAAGAGCTGACAGGCAAGTATCCCGAAATACCCGGTTATATTCTTAATGAAGAAGAAGTGAAGTTAGCAGCAGGCTGGTTAATTGAGCAGGCTGGTTGGAAGGGCTACTGTGAAAACGGAGTGGGAGTGCATGCAAAACAGGCCCTGGTACTGGTTAATTATGGTGAAGGAAATGGTGAGGCAGTTGAGGAACTGGCAAAAAAAATTCAGGATTCAGTTGCTGAAAAATTTGGTGTGCAACTAAGTCCTGAAGTGAATTTTGTGTAATTTATTTGATGGCTTTCTTCTGGTTCAGTTACCTGATTAAGTTAATTATGAGTGAAACCTGTAAATTTTCGTCAGTGCCGTTCTCATCTAAATCCACAGCAATAGTTTGATCAAGCATAAGATTCATTGTGTTATCAGTAAGGTTGCTTACGCTGAAAATAATCTCCTCTTCATTATCCTCCTGAGAAATTACTAACTGATTGTTGCTGAACGAATAAGTAGCTTCTTCCTCAATATCTTCTTCTGATATGATTACTACCTTATTATCTTCACCAAACTGAATTTGAAAACTCTCAAACAGAGTGCTCGAGTTGGGGCTTAGCAATATATTAAGCAGCAGGCTTTCTGTTTCATCTAAACCCAATAATTCAGGTGGTACATCAGTAATATCAACACCATTAATTGATACATCAGGGTCTAACTCACTTATTGTCCATATACCAACAACTGTTTCAGGATCGGTATTTTTGTCTTCATCTTTGCTGCATGCCTGTAACATTAAAAGAGTGAGTGAAAATAAAAATGCACTTTTAATTAATTTTTTCATTTTATGTATATTTATATTAAATCATATGTGTAACATTCTGTAGATTTCCTTCATATTTTTCTACATCAACGCCAAATTTCTGCAAAAAGTCTAACCCCTCATCGGAAGCCAGCCCTTTATATTCTGCGTAGGAATTAAGATAAATTACCTTTTTTATCCCCATGCTAAATATAATGCGTGCGCAGGAAAGGCATGGAGATAAAGTTACATATAAAGTTGAATTTTCTACTGAAGCTTTATTTTTTACAGCGTACATGATGGCATTCTGTTCGGCATGGATGGCCAACATACAACTTCCTTTTGAATCACTTCCGCAGCCTTTGTCCGGAAATTCTTCATCGCAGTTATGTGTTCCCGCTGGTGGACCATTATAGCCGATAGAAATAATCCTGGTGTCCTTTGTAAGAACAGCACCTACGTGGCGTTTAATACAATGGGATCGTTTAGCCAGATTTACGGCTAATTCCATGAAAATATCTTCAAATTGTGGTTTTTCCATAAACAAATATAAAGCTTACTTAGTAGTAAGAAATGAAAAATTGTAAATTGCTTTCAAATATTATAAAAAAACAAATTAACCATGAAAAGAATATTAAGAACGACTTTTTTATTTTGCTTATTGGGGGGCATCTTAACTTTTGATGCACTGGCACAGGATGCTCTAAAACAAAAGCCCAGCCCGCTTGGCTTGGTTACTTATAAGTTTGAAGATGCCTATGTAAAGGTAACTTACAGCAGGCCACACCTTAGAGGCAGAGATGCTTTCAAAGAAAATTCTGAGTTGGCTCCATTAGGTAAAGTATGGAGAACAGGAGCTAATGAGGCTACTGAAATTACTTTAACAAAGGATGTTACGTTAGCAGGCAAAGCAGTGCCAGCTGGAACTTATACCATTTTTACAATTCCTAATGAAAAGACCTGGACTGTAATCCTTAATAAAGACCTGGGACAGTGGGGAGCGTATAAATATGATCCCGAGCAGGATTTTGTGCAGTTTGAAGTGCCTGTAAGTGAGGCAGAAGAGAGCTATGAGCCTTTTACAATTATGTTTGATCAGAAAAATGGTGAAGTAAGTATGCAGATGGTATGGGATAAAACTTTAGTTACTATTCCTATTGAGTTTTAATATCAAATAATATTTATATATTTAATGGAAGCTACCAATTTGGTAGCTTTTTTTATTTCTCAACAATTGGATAAGCTGTTATATGAAAATTGTTAAGGAGTTTAAAGAATTTGCCATCAAAGGAAATGTTTTTGACATGGCAGTGGGTATTATTATAGGTACTGCTTTTACCAAAGTGGTCAGTTCTTTTGTCAAAGATATTTTAATGCCTTTGTTGAGCCTTGCTATTGGAGAGGTAAACTTTACTAATTTAAGTTTAGTATTGAAGGAGGAAGTGAAAGATGATTCCGGTACTGTAGTTCAGGAATTAGTGGCACTTAACTATGGGGCTTTTATTCAATTTATACTTGATTTTCTGATTATTGCGTTTTGTATTTTTATGGTTGTGAGAATATTTAACAGGTTAAAGCGTAAGTCAGATGTAGTAGAAGTAGTTGAAGTGCCTACTCCTAAAGATATTGAACTTTTATCTGAGATCAGGGATTTACTGAAAGACAGGAAGGGATAGTAAAATGAGTAGGTATTGAAAAATACTGCTGTATATCCTTTTTCGATTTTATAACTCGTTTTTTCACCTGAATCTCACCAGATATGGCAGACAGAAAATACAATAGTTTTAAGGAGTTTTATCCTTACTATCTGACAGAACATCAGGATGCTACCTGCAGAAAGTTACACTTTATAGGCACCGGCTTATTATTTGCTATCCTGGCCTGGGTGCTTGCTACTCAAACATGGTGGGGTCTGTGGCTTATCCCTATTACTGGATATGGTTTTGCATGGGTGGGTCATTTCTTTTACGAGAAAAATAAGCCTGCTACTTTCGAGTATCCATTATGGAGTCTTGCTTCAGATTTTAAGTTGTTTTTTGATATTCTTGCAGGGAAACAACCCTTAAGCCCGCCTAACAGAAACTAACCATTGATGTACTAATACAAAAAAAACCGGACAGTTGGTAAAACTATCCGGCTTAGTATTGTTAACTCAATTATTGCTTATTTTCTTCTTCCTCCGCTACTTGCTTTTACACGAGGCCGACTTCCTGAACTTCTCTTACTGTCACCAAATCTACCTTTAAATCCGCTTTTGGCTCTTGGGCTTTCACCGCTTCCTCCAGAACTTCTTCTTCTGCGATCGCTGCCTTTTCTTTCTCCACCACCAGTTTTGGGTTCTGCCGAAACTTTTCTACCGTCAAACTCACTGTCATTCAATGCATTCATTACAGTTTTTTCATGCCGAGCCTCTACTTCCAGAAAGCTGAAATTCCTCTGAATGTCAATTTTACCAATATCAATTCCATTAGGGATTTCTTTTAATCCATTCATGAAACCAAGTAATGTGCCCGAGTTTAAATTATCTTTTTCTCCTATATTAAGGAATAAAGTAGCATAATTACCGCTCTTTCTACCACCACGGTCACCTCTGTCAGCATCTCTTCCCCCTCTTTCTCTGGTGTTCAGGTCATTAGAGTTTTTGTAGTATTCTAAAAACTTATTGAATTCTAAAGAAACAAATTTCTTAATCAGTTCCTCTCTGCTTAAGTCTGCAAACCTGTCACTAATGTTTTCCATTAATGGGTTTAATTGCTTTTCATCAACTTCAGTTTCAAGTACTTTATCAATAAAAGAAAACAATTGCTTTTCAATAACTGCTTCACCTGCCGGTACTTCACTCTTAACAAATGGCTTACCAATAATTTTTTCCAGCTGACGGATTTTGCCTGAATCTTTTGGTCCTACAATGGCAATAGAAATACCTTCTTTTCCTGCTCTTCCTGTTCTACCACTTCTGTGAACATAGGTTTCTAATTCGTCAGGGATGTTGTAGTTGATAACATGTGTGATATCAGTAACATCCAAACCTCTTGCAGCCACATCAGTCGCTACCAACATCTGTAAATGTCTTTTTCTGTAGCGCCCCATTACGGCATCTCTTTGTGCTTGTGACAAATCACCATGCAAACAATCTGCATTGTAACCATCAGATACCAAAGCATCAGAAATTTCCTGCGTTTCTCTTCTGGTTCTGCAGAAAATAATAGCATAAATATTTGGGTTCATGTCAGCAATACGCTTTAACGCCAAATACTTATCTCTTCCATTTACTACATAGTAATAATGCTCAATTTTATCAGCACCCTGGTTTCTTTTTCCAGAAGAAATCTCCTCTGGTGATTCCATATAATCGTTAGAAATTCTTAACACTTCTTTGGACATGGTAGCCGAGAAGAGTAAAGTCTGTCTGGTTTCAGGTGTGTGAGATAAAATAAAATCCAGGTCGTCTTTGAAGCCCATATTAAGCATTTCATCAGCTTCATCAAGTACAACCCACTGAATATCTTCTAATTTTAATTTTTTACGGTTGATCAAATCAACCACTCTTCCGGGAGTACCTACAACAATTTGAGCACCTTTATTCAAAGATTTTATTTGACCTTCAATGCTTGCACCTCCGTAAACCGGCAATACATCTAATTTCTTAGTGTATTTAGTAAAAGCATCAAAATCGTTAGCTATCTGAATGGCTAATTCACGCGTGGGGCATAAAATAATAGCCTGCGTTTTATTAGAGTCAGCATCAATCTGGTTAATTACCGGTAAACCAAAAGCTGCAGTTTTACCAGATCCTGTTTGCGCTAAAGCAATTAAATCTTTGTTAGTGTTTAATAAATGTGGGATTGTTTTTTCCTGTATAGGAGTAGGGTTCTCAAAGCCGATTTCTAAAATAGCTTTAAGAATTTCAGGCTTTAGGCCTAATTCTTCGAATGTTAGCATTTGTGTGTTTAAAAAATTTAAACCCAAAGCCATATATTCGAACCTTTCGACTAGCCCCGGATTTCAATATTACTGCAAAGGTAGGAATAGTTTTTCGATAAATAGCAAATGATTTCTCTAATTTATTTTTCACTTGCCTTAAACTCCTCTCCATTTATAATATAAATGGCTTTAGCAGTAACTAATAAAGCCATTATCGGTATTAATAAATAAGATATTGAGCAATAAAATGAAAGATATTTATCTCTGACTATTAGCTCATCTTTTATTCAATCAGGCAATCAACTATTTCAACTTATGTCACGACTTCTATTATTGATTATAAATACGATCACTCTTATTGCAGTAATTATTGTTAACGGATTAGCTGGTTCAGGTGCGCTTCAAGGGAAATCTGTAGGTGAAATAAGTCAAAAATATAGCTCTCTCATTACACCGGCTGACTATGCCTTCTCTATTTGGTGGTTTATTTATTTGTTACTCATCGCTTTTATAGGCTTCCAATGGTGGTCATACTACAAAAAGACTAATCTGGAAAGTATAGATCAAACAGGGAGTTATTTTTTTGTTTCCAACCTGGCCAATATGGGTTGGTTGCTTCTCTGGCTAAATGAGTATATAGGTCTTTCTGTAATCGTGATGTTTATTCTATTATTCACCTTGATCAGATTGGGTATCCGATTGAATTTGGAGATATGGGATGCTCCTGTAAGAATTATTGCTTTTATCTGGTGGCCTATTGGTATTTATTTAGGATGGATAATTGTTGCTTCGGTAACCAATGTGGCTGCTTATTTGGTTGCTATAGGTTGGGATGGCTTCCCTTTTACACCACAAGTATGGACTATCATATTAGTATTGATTGCTATGGGTATTTATTTATTCCTGATGTATAGCAGGAATTTAAGGGAATCTGCAATGGTAGGAATTTGGGCATTTATAGCAATAGCAGTAAAGCAATGGTCACTAAATACAGGAATTGCCAGCACAGCAATTGTGGCATCATTTATTTTATTGGTTGCCTCTATGTATCATGGGTATAAAAACAGGAGTACTGCACCAGATAAAAAAATGAAGAGGGGAGAGGTTTGAGAAAATTTTTTGCATTACCTAAAACAAAAAGCCACAACAAATTGCTGTGGCTTTTCAATGTGTAATGCTGAAAAGACATTTACCCTTTATAAGTCACTCTATAAATTAATCCTGCTTTATCATCACTAATAAGCATAGCACCGTCTTTAGCAATTAATACATCAACAGGTCTGCCCCATGCCTCTTGCTCTTCTTCATCCAGCCAGCCATCAATAAAGGTTTCGTAGGTAGGCTTACCATCTTCGGCCTTGTTAGATACCATTTGAATTCTATAGCCAATCTTTTTGGATCTGTTCCAGCTACCATGTTCAGCAATAAAAATCTGATTTTTATATTCAGCAGGAAACATACTGCCAGTATAGAATTTCAATCCTAAAGGAGCTACATGAGGCCCTAAATTTCTATACGGCTTTTTAAATTCTTCGCAACCTCTTAGCGTTCCGAATTCAGGGTCGGCTATCTCCCCGGAATGGCAAAAAGGAAACCCAAAATGCTGACCTTTTTCAGTAGCTATATTCAACTCACAGAAAGGTACATTATCACCCATTAGATCCCGCCCATTATCCGTAAAATACAGGTTGTTGTTTTCCGGGTGCCAGGTAAAACCAACGGTATTTCTTATACCTTCTGCAAAAATTTCGAATCCTGTTCCATCTGCATTCATCCGGGTAATACTTGCATACACATCCTCTTCAGGATTACAAAAGTTACATGGGGCACCCACAGGAACATATAATTTTCCATCTGGTCCAAATGCGATGTATTTCCAACCATGATGCTCATCCGTAGGGAATTCATCATAAACAACCGTATAGGAAGGGGGTGTCTCCAGGTTGTTTTCTATATCAGCGAATTTCAGAATTCTGCTGATTTCGGCAACATATAAATCACCATTTTTTAAAGCCACTCCATTAGGGGATTTCAGGCCTTCAGCGATTATATATTTTTTATCTGCAACACCATCATTATCTGTATCTTTCACAGCATATACTTTATCTTCTTGTCTGTTGCCAATAAACAAAGTACCACTCTCTGATAATACCATGGATCTGGCATTTGGTACTTCTGCATAAACAGAAATATGGAAATTTTCAGGCAAATTGATAGAGGCAAGTCTTTCATCACCGCTGTATTGTTTTACCTCCTGAATAGGCTCTTCTATTTCTTCTTCCGTTACAGTTTCTTTTTCTTCTGTCTTGTTTCCGCAAGACCACAGTATTGCTAAGAGTGCAATAGAATATATCTTTCTCATATGCTTATTTAAGTGCTTCATTTAAATTATAAATAGTTAATTATTGTGAGTAAAATTGAGTCTTATTCAACCTGGGAAAAGTTATTTCATAGGTTTAGCCCGCTAAACCTCTTCCGTTTCATCCATTAGTTTCTGCAGTATTTCGGCTGCAGCTTTGGCAATTACAGTACCGGGGCCAAAAACAGCAGCCACTCCTGCGTCATACAGAAATTGATAGTCTTTGGGAGGTATTACCCCACCTGCTATGATCATGATATCTTCTCTTCCTATTTTCTTAAGTTCGTTCACTAGTTTAGGAATCAGTGTTTTATGACCTGCAGCAAGACTTGAAGCACCTATAATATGCACATCGTTTTCGGCAGCTTGCATAGCTACTTCTTCTGGCGTCTGAAAAAGTGGTCCGATATCCACATCGAAACCCAGGTCGGCAAAGCTGGTGGCAATTACTTTTGCCCCTCTGTCATGCCCGTCCTGTCCCATCTTTGCGATGAGAATTCTTGGTCTTCTACCATCCCAGGCTGCAAATTTATTAGTCAGTTCCTGCGCTTTTATAAATTCATCGCTACTGCCCGCTTCTCCGGAGTATACACCTGATATTGAGCGTATGGTAGCTTTATGTCTTCCGAAAGAGTTTTCCATGGCGTCTGATATTTCTCCTAAAGTAGCCCTGTTTCTGGCTGCATCTATTGCCAGGTCTAATAAATTACCTTCTCCCGATGCAGCAGATTTTGCCAAAGCTTTGAGGGAAGCTTGTGTTTTTTCTTCGTCTCTCTCAGCTTTTAAACGTTTAATCCTTTCTATCTGAGATTTTAAAACTGCTGTATTATCTACTTCAAGTAATTCAATATCGCTTTCTTCATCTGTCTGATAACGATTGACACCCACTATTACATCTCTGCCTGAATCAATTCGGGCTTGTTTTCTGGCGGAAGCTTCTTCAATTCTCATCTTAGGAAGTCCGGTTTCAATGGCCTTAGCCATACCTCCTAATTCTTCTACTTCTTCAATGAGTTTGGAAGCTTTTTCCACTAACTGATTGGTGAGATATTCTACATAGTATGAGCCTCCCCAGGGATCTACTGTCTTGGTAATTTTTGTTTCTTCCTGAAGAAATAGCTGGGTATTTCTGGCAATTCTGGCAGAGAAATCTGTTGGCAGTGCTATGGCTTCATCTAAAGCGTTAGTATGAAGCGACTGGGTATGTCCTAATGCTGCAGCCATTGCTTCTATACAGGTTCGGGTAACGTTATTGTAAGGGTCCTGCTCTGTTAGGCTGTAGCCCGATGTCTGGCAATGGGTTCTTAAAGCAAGAGATTTCGGGTTTTCAGGGTTAAATTGTTTTACTATTTTGGCCCAAAGTAACCTTCCTGCCCTCATTTTAGCTATTTCCATGAAATGATTCATCCCTATAGCCCAAAAGAAAGAAAGGCGAGGGGCAAAGTCATCAATTTTTAGTCCTGCACTTAAGCCTGCTCTTATGTACTCTAAACCATCTGCTAAAGTATAGGCAAGTTCCAGGTCCGCAGTAGCACCTGCTTCATGCATGTGGTAGCCACTGATGCTGATAGAATTAAATTTAGGCATGTATTTGCTGGTGTACTCAAATATATCTGAGATGATCCGCATAGAAGGCTCAGGCGGATAGATATAGGTGTTTCGCACCATGAACTCTTTCAAAATATCATTCTGAATAGTGCCGGAAAGCTGCTCCGGCTTCACACCTTGCTCTTCTGCTGCAACAATATAAAAAGCCATAATGGGAATTACAGCACCATTCATGGTCATAGAAACTGACATTTTATCAAGTGGAATTCTATCGAAAAGCACTTTCATATCCAGAATACTGTCAATAGCTACTCCGGCTTTTCCCACATCGCCTTCTACGCGAGGATGATCGGAGTCATAACCTCTATGAGTTGCCAGGTCGAAAGCAACGGATAAACCTTTTTGCCCTGCCGCTAAATTTTTCCTGTAGAACTCATTAGAGGCCTCTGCTGTAGAAAAACCTGCATACTGCCGGATTGTCCAGGGCTTTTGGACGTACATAGTAGGGTAGGGGCCTCTCAAATGAGGCGCCTTTCCTGCGATAAAGTTCAGATGTGGTAAGCCTTCAATAGACTTAGCATCTAAAACGGGAGGAATGGTGATTTTTTCCGGTGTTTCCCAGGTTGCCACTTCTCCGGTCTGAGTCTGCCTGGCTTTTGGCTTGTTTAAGTTTACTTTAGAAAAATCAGGTCTCATATCTTATTTAATTCCTAAGTCCGTTAACAATTGATTTAAAAATTCTAATGTAGGGCTTTTGCGATGGATGCATCCATATATTCCTTTAGCCTTAAGCTGTTCTTCATCAGACTCCATTCCTGCAATCAGTACTTTCGCTGAACAGTTTGCTATACTTTCAGCCAGGTTTTCAGGCCGGTCTTTGTAGCATACTACGACTAAATCAGAAGAGCAATTTTGTAGGTTTTCTTTCAGATCATCCTCACTTTTTAAAATGGTTTCATCCTGAATGCCAATTCCGGCTATGCCTAAAAAGCTATAGCTAAAATCTGATTTTGCTTTTGCAACAGGGTCTGTATTAAGCAGTATGATAGTAGCCATTGGCCGCCCGGACTGACCTTTTTCTTTTACATGTTTTTCAGTTCTTGCCCGAAGTTTCTCTATATAGTGGGTAGCCCTTATTGGTTGAAGGTATTTATTAGGGTCAGCTTCCTGCTCCATAACCGGATACTCTTCTCCAATTAATTGAAAAGTATTAGCTCCAATAAAAATCTCTTTTCTTTCAGCTACAGCTTTAGCCATTGCCTGCTCATCTGCATTGATTTTTTCTTTTACATACCCGTCTTTAAATAAAGCAGAGTAGGAGCCTTTATTTTCCAATTCAAGAAACTGAGTCCAGGCTTTTTGCTCCAGAGTGTTTAAAATATTATCTAAATAATAGGTGCCTGATGTAGGATCAACAATTTTATCGAGGTAAGCCTCTTCTTTCAGTATACTTGAAACATTGAGGGCAATCCTCTTAAAAGTTTCTTTTGATTTTCCTAAGGAGGCATCATGTGGTTCCACCCATAAGCTATTGCAGCCGGCAAGAATGGCAGACATAGCTTCAGTACTGTTTCTCAACAAGTTTACATTAAAGTCCAGCACCGATTTACTTCTTTTACTGGTTTGGGCATGAATAATGATTTCATTAGCTGAACCTTCATGTTCATACGCACTCATTATTTTTAATACTGATAACTTAAAAGCTTTAATTTTAGCTATTTCAAAGAAATAATGCCTTCCGAAAGCAAAAGAAAAACTGGTGGCATTAAAAATGGAACTTGTATCCAGCTGAAGTTCAGTCAGCACATCAAGGTACTCTGTAAACTTTGAAAGTGTGAAACTCAATTCATGAACAATATTGGCACCAGCATTATGGTAAAGGCAGGCATCAATATGGAAAGATTTAAAGTGAGGAAATTCTTTGTTTAATGAGATAACAGAAGCTAATTCCTTATAACTTTTTTCAATGTCAGTGTCTACTCCTATATCACGACTGACTAAAATGTCATAGAAATAGGCGCCATTTATATTTTGTGCATTGTGTTTTTTAGTTTTAAGGAAATGAAAATAGTCTTTTATTAGGTTAAATTGAGCTTTTGTGGATTCAAATGATATGGCGCAAAATTCCGGTTGTATATTCTCTAACAACAGATTTAAATCAGGTGTCTTCTTATCGATATTAAAAATAATTCCGTCAGCCCCTTTATTAAGGGCTTCTAAAGCTTCGCTATTGGCAGCTTTTTCATCTGTAACAATAATTTTAAATTGGTTTATCCAATACCGAGGTGATAAACCTGGGTTTTCGCTTTGGAAAGGATTAGATATAAGCGGTTCAGATTGTTCTTCCGGAGTATAAAAAGGCAAAATAGGAATGCCTTCAGGCGTATCAGTTATTAAAGAGTTAAAATCTTTTCCTTTTAATCCTTTTTCTATGATTTCTTTCCATTCTGCTGCTTTGCTTTCCTTAAAATCTACAAACGGATTTACTTTACTCATACCTTTATATTTGTTTAATAGTTAAAGGTAATATAATTCTCATTTTTCTAAGAATGATAATTCTTTAAAAGGATTTTTATTTATTATATTTAACGATTAAACAGTGTGTTGAATGGGCTGAGACAAAAAAGCGAAATGAATTAATATGATTTTTTAAAGAAAATTCTTTTGATAATAGAAGATTAATTGTCCATATCTGATTTATTCCCCTGTCAAGTAAAAACGAATTTTTTTGTTCTCTATTTTTTCACCAAATTTGTCAGCCCGTTGAATATTAAGGGAATAAAAATACAATCCTACAAGCTTTTGTGTTAATGGTTAAAGACTGTCAATCAGTATGGAATAATTGTCTCCACTCAATAAAAGAGAGTGTGGGTGAACAAAGTTTTAACACTTGGTTCTCTCCTGTTGAGCCAGTGAAGTTGGAGAATAATGTATTGACTATCCAGGTACCAAGCCAGTTTTTTTATGAATGGCTGGAAGAACACTATGTACACATACTAAGAAAAGTGATTCATCAGGAATTAGGGCCTGAAGGTAGATTAGAGTATTCTGTGATTGTAGATAGGGGGAATGAAAAATATAAACCTTTTACAATCAACCTGCCTAATAATAATAAAAGTGATAAGCCAAAAGAGGTAAAGAAAGAACCTGCTTTCTCCAATCCTTTTACCTTAAATGGTGTGGATTTAAGCCAGCAGAGCTCTCAATTAAATCCTAACTATACATTTGACACTTTCATTGAAGGTGATTGTAACAGACTAGCCAGATCAGCCGGTTATGCGGTGGCTAAAAAGCCTGGAATAACCTCTTTTAACCCGCTCATGGTATATGGTGGTGTAGGTTTAGGTAAAACTCACCTGGTACAGGCAATAGGTAACGAAATTAAAAATACCCTGGAAGGTAAATTTGTATTGTATGTTTCTTCTGAGAAGTTTACGAATCAATTTATCGATGCCCTAAGGAACAATAAAATACAAGATTTTTCTAATTTTTATCTCCACATAGATGCTTTAATAATTGATGATGTTCAATTTCTAGGAGGTAAAGAAAGAACACAGGAAATTTTCTTCCATATTTTTAATCACCTGCACCAGAATGGTAAACAAATCATAATGACCAGTGATAGACCTCCGCGGGATCTGAAAGGTTTGGAAGACAGACTACTTTCCCGTTTTAAGTGGGGTCTTACTGCAGATTTACAACAGCCGGACTTGGAAACGAGAATTGCCATCATTCAAAATAAAATGCAAAGTGATGGCATTCATATCCCTAGTGATGTGATTGAATATCTTGCTTACAGCGTAGATACCAACATACGTGAATTGGAAGGGGTATTGATTTCTCTTATTGCACATGCCTCTTTAACCAGAAAGGAAATTGATCTGGAACTGGCAAAGCAGACTTTGAAGAATATCGTTCATGATATTGAATCTGAGGTAGGGATTGATTATATCCAAAAAACCATTTCTGAGCATTTTGCCGTAAAAATGGATGATTTAAAGGCAAAAACAAGGAAGAAAGAAATAGTAATTGCACGCCAGGTGGCGATGTTTTTCTGTAAAGAACATACCAATCATTCTTTAAAATCAATTGGTTATCATTTTGGTGGAAGAGACCATTCTACTGTTATTCATGCAGTACAATCTGTAAATGACATGATGCATGTAGATAAAAACTTTAAAGAACAGATGGAAGAATTGAAGAAGCGATTTAAAATGAAGAAGGTTTAAATCGCTTAATCTATTCACTATTAACCGGCTTTATTGAGTCTCACTTTTTGTTGCATCCATTCCTCTTTTTTGAATTTTTGATTGCCTTTGGTAGCTGATGGACTACTCAATATTTTATAAATTTCGGGGTGATCAGGAAATCTTTGTAGATAATTCTTCAGGTCTTCCCAGTCTGTAACCTGATCATTTTTATCCAGGAAACCATAACCCAGGTAATAACCGGCTTCTACCATAATGATACTCAATTCCTGTTCTGATTTTCCCTTGCCAATAAGAATGTAATCACTTTTTTCTGCATCGCACGCTTCAATAAACTGATCAACCTTTTTATTATGAATCTCTGCACTTTCCTTTCCTACACAAGCACCATCACATTCTTTAATTTTATAGTCGAAACACTCAGCCGGAGCCGACTGATAACCTGCCATTTTAGGACAGACATTTAATTGCTTACTTTTCTCTACCAGAAAGTGAAAAGCAGCTGCATGATTGGCAAAGCGCATTACAGTTTTCATTCCAGGTTGCTTTCTGCCAATCTGTAATCTTTTGTAACCTAGTCTGTCTTCATAAAGAAATATAGCGAATCCCGGATTATTGTTCTTTTGGGCACTGTTAAATCTGGGCCAATGCTTTCGTATTTCGTGAGACTCATGCAATAAGGCAATCAGTTCATTGCCTGTTAAGAGGTAATCCACATGATATATGTCTTTTTGAAATGATTGTTTAGTAACTTCGGCTTTCTTACCTCCAAAATGATTGCTTACTCTCTTTTTAATATCCTTTGCTTTGCCCACATAAATAATCTTATTCTTATTATTTAAGAAATAATATACACCGGGAGAATGGGGGAGCGCCTCAAAAACTTCTTTATCTAAATTTTCAGGAATATTTACATTGGTGGCGTTCTTTTTAAGCGTTTTTGATATTACATCTTCATGATCATTAGCAACTAACTGAGTAAATAACTCTGCGGTAGCAATAGCATCTCCATAGGCTCGGTGCCTATCATTTATAATAATATTTCTTTGGCTGCATAAGTTACCGAGGCTGTAGCTCTTATAGCCCGGGAAAATTTTTCTACTTAGGCGTACTGTGCATAATTTCTTCAGTTGGAGAGGAAAGCCCAACTCAGCAAAAGCTTTTTGTACAAAGGAGTAGTCAAAATTAACACTATGAGCAACAAAAATATTATCTTTAAGAAGTTCGTAGATGGTTTTTGCTTCCTCATAAAATTTGGGAGCATCTTCTACCATTGCATCACTTATGCCGTGAATGGCCTGCACCCCAATAGGAATTGCTCTCTCGGGATTAATCAGACTTTGATATTCCTTTACTACTTTTTCGCCATCATGCAAAATAATGGCGATTTCACAGATTCTGTTTCTTTCTGCGTAACCGCCTGTAGTTTCTATATCAACTATTGCGTACAAATTCTATTTTGAAAAATGCTAAAATTAGATTTACTCCGTCCAGCTCATAGGGTATTTTTTATCCAAAAACTCCTTACCCTCATTAGTGACAAACAGAGGCTTGAAAGTATCTAACATTACAGCGAGCTCTTCAGTTTCCTTTGCACCAATACTTTTTTCTACTGTGCCCGGATGAGGTCCGTGTGGTAAACCGCCAGGGTGTAAGGTAAAAGAACCTCTGTCTATCCCTTTTCTACTCATAAAGTTACCTTCCACATAATAAAGCACTTCATCGGAATCAATATTACTGTGATTATAGGGTGCCGGTATGGATTTAGGATGATAATCAAACAGCCTTGGTACGAATGAGCAAATCACGAAATTGTGGGCCTGAAAAGTTTGGTGTACCGGTGGTGGCTGATGAATTCGGCCGGTAATGGGTTCAAAATCATGGATTGATAGTGTATAAGGATACAAAAAACCGTCCCATCCTACTAAATCAAAAGGACTATGCTCATATATATAATGATGAATATAGCCGCCTTTTTTAATTTTTAAATGATACTCTCCTTTACTTTCTTCAGTAATTAATTCCTGAGGTGGGTGAATGTCTCTTTCACAATATGGAGAGTGTTCCAGCAACTGACCTAGCTGATTTCTGTATCGCTTTACTGTTTCAACAGGGCTTGCTGATTCAATTACCAGGTACCTTACTTCACCTGCATCCCAATCTAATTTGTAAATGGTTGTGCGTGGTATTACTACATAATCACCAGCCTTAATGCTTAATTTACCGAATTGTGAATACAAATGACCACTTCCATCGTGAATAAATAATAGTTCATCGGCTTCTGCATTTTTGTAATAATAATCCATGCTTCTACGGCTTGGCATACAGAGCGCCATTGAAACATCATTGTTCATCAAAAGTACTTTTCTGGCATCTAAAAAATCAGTACCTGTATTAGTGACTTTGGATGTATTTAAGTGAACCTGCTGTAAAGGGAAATCCTTATCCGGTGTAGCCCCATAAGCCACGGATTCTTTAATAGCTTTTACTCTGGTTGGTGGATTAATATGATACAGGTTGGAATAAATCCCTGAAAACCCTTCTGAGCTCACTAATTCTTCAGCATACAAACTTCCATCGGGTTGCCTGAACTGCGTGTGTCTCTTATGGGGGATATTTCCTTTCTTTACATAATACGCCATAAATTTTTATTTTTTAGCCAATGTCTCGGCTCTGTCAAAAAGTTTTAATGCTTCTTTAAAAATTTCATTTTGTTGATTAATGATAGGGTAGAAGCCTTCATTGTTCCATACATTTCTGGCTATGTAAGCCTTTGTATAGATTTTAATTAATTTTTTAGACTTTTCAAACTGGGCAGAGTCAAATTTCACATCATTGCTTTCTGCTAACTTCATCAAATCACTTAGCATTGTGTCAGTTACCTCAAAATTACTGATGTAATCTTCTTTACCCATGTTTTCCAACATCTTCTTATTTCTCTCATGGTAAGAAAAAGTGTATTGTCTCAAACTATTGCTGTAGAAAAGCTTGTTTAGGTAATCAGAATTGGCAGCAGTATCAAGCGCTACAAAGTAATCGGGCATTATACCCCCGCCTCCATATACCACCCTTCCTTTTTCTGTAGTGTACTTTAATGAGTCAGCAAATTGAATGCTATCAGCCACAAAATACTCCCCATGCTCATAGCGTTGCAGCATTTCTTTTTGATACTCTGCTGGGGTTTCTCCAAATGGTTTCTGAATTGACCTCCCACTAGGTGTATAATATTTAGAGATAGTTAAACGAAGTTCTGAGCCATCTTGTAGCGGAATTGGCATTTGAACAAGCCCTTTTCCAAAAGATCTTCTCCCAACAATTAAACCTCTGTCGTTATCCTGGATAGCTCCTGAAACAATTTCAGAAGCGGAGGCACTGCCCTCATTAATTAATACTATCAATGGGCTTTTCTCAAATATGCCCTCTTTAATAGCTCTTGCCTCTGAGTTGAATCTCTTCTCTTTTCCTTTTGTATATACTATCATAGCATTATTTGAAAGAAACTCATCGGCCATGCTAATCGCTTTATCCATATAGCCACCAGGGTTATCCTGTAAGTCCAGAATCAGTTTCTGAAGTCCTTTAGATTTTAAATCTTTAAGGGCCTCGATAAATTCTGTATAGGTAGTAGCAGAAAAACGGCTAACTTTAATGTAGCCTATCTCATCATCCACCATGTAGCTGGCATCCACAGAAAATTGTGGTATTTTATCCCTTACAATTGTGTATTGCATTGGGGCATCAGCATTCCTTCTTAAAATGCTAACTTCTACTTCACTGCCCTTTTCTCCTCTCAGATATTCATGAACCTGTCTGTTGGTTAATCCAATACCAGCAATATTTTCTCCATTTACACTAATGATTTTATCTCCTGATTGCAGGCCTGCAGATTCAGAAGGGCCACCACTTAATGGGGCCACTACGTAAAGAGTATCTTTAAAAATATTAAACTCTATCCCTATTCCTTCATAATTTCCCCTTAAATCCGCAGAAACCATTTCTAAATCTTTGGCAGGGATATAAGAAGTATGGGGGTCCAGTTTTTTAAGCATTCCCTCTATTGCGCTATTAACCAACTCCTCACTGTCAACTTCTTCAACGTAATTTTGATCTATCTGAAAAAGAATTTCTTTTATTCTGGAAATACCTTCAAGCACTGTACCTTTTGAGCTTTCAGGGTTGGCCATGGTTGCACCAATTAAAATACCTGCAGCCAGAGTACTGAAAACTATTAAAGGTAATTTCACCTGAAATGAACTATTATTTATCTTACTCACGTTTATAAAATTTTTATTCTAACAAATAACGCATAAATTTAGTAAATCGTTGAATTGAAAAGCCTTAAAATTTCAATTACCTTTGTACAATAGCTTAAATTAATAAAAGTGGAATATTCTCAAAAAAAGATAAAGGAATTAGTAGCTGAAAATTATGTTTTCGCCTCCGTTCTCTATTATCTGGGTGTGGATTATTATGAATATGAGGAGGATACTCTGGAGAAAGTATGTAATCTGAAAGGATTGCAGGTCCATCATGTAACTGATGAATTAGAGAGGATAACCTCTAACGAGGAAATAGCCAATCTGAAATTATTGTCATTTCCCATTGACCTGGTAATAAGCTACCTTAAGCACAGCCATTTCATTTTTATTAAAAAGGACCTTCCTTTTTTAGTGAAGCTCATTAATAATTCAAAATCGATGGATCCTCTCTTTGTGCCCATTGAGCAGGAGTTAAAAGACGTTTTCCCATTATTTGTTGAAGATTTCGTTCATCATATTTATGAAGAAGAAGATACACTTTTTGAGCATATTCTTCAGTTGAAGAAGATAGAAGAAAGAAAATTAAACCCTTCTACATTTTTCTATCAGAGAGCGCAGTTCAGTATGCAGAAATTTGCTATAGATCATGAAGTGCATGACGATGAGATGAAAGGAATCAGGTTTTTAATGGATCAGTATCCTATCACTCAAACCACTGAACTGAATACTAAGGTCTTGTTTTCTGAATTAGAGCGCTTTGAGGAAAAGCTAAAAGTGCATGCTAAAATTGAAAACGAGATTTTATTTCCTAAAGCTTTAATGTTGGAGAAACAGGTTAGAAAACAATTTGAAACTGTTATTCGAAGCAATTAAAAGTGGCTAGGATTTTAGCAATTGATTATGGAAATAAAAGAGTAGGGATAGCTGTAACAGACCCTATTAAAATAATTGCCTCCCCTCTGGACACTGTTCACTCTAAAGATGTTATATCTTTTCTTACAACTTACTTTTCCAAAGAAGAAGTTGAAGCAGTAGTGGTGGGGTACCCTACTAATGAAGAGGGGGAAGCAACTGATGCCACAAGGCAGGTTCAGGCATTTATTAATCTTTTCAGGAAGAAATTTCCAAATATGCCTTTACATTTGCAGGACGAAAGCTTCAGTTCTCAAATGGCATTGCAGTCAATGATTGCTGCAGGATCCAACAGAAAGCAACGGAACAAAAAGTCCGGCAATATTGATAAGGTAAGTGCCGCAATAATTTTACAACAATATTTAGAAGAAAATTAGTATGATTTACCCTATTGTGGCTTATGGCCATCCTATATTAAAGAAAAAAGCGATAGATATTGAAAAGGATGAACTTGATGTTAAAACATTGGTGGATGATATGTTTGAAACCATGTACAACGCCAATGGAGTAGGGCTTGCTGCTCCTCAAATTGGAAAGGGAATCCGATTATTTGTGATTGATACTGAGCCTATTGATGATAACGATGAGGCTAAAATTAAGCAAGCTTTTATTAATCCTGAAATATTATCTGAAGAGGGGGAAGAGTGGGCATATGAAGAAGGATGCTTAAGTATACCTAACATCAGAGAAGATGTTTTTCGTCAGGAAAAGATCAGGATAAGGTACAGGGATTTAGACTGGAAAGAGCATGAAGAAGATTTTGAGGGGTTTAATGCCAGGGTAATTCAACATGAATACGACCATATTGAAGGAGTGCTGTTTACTGATCATGTTTCTGCTTTTAAAAAGAGATTATTGAAAGGAAAGCTGGCTAATATTAGCAAGGGTAAGGTGAGTGCAGACTATAAAATGTTATTTCCTCAGAAAAAATAATCAAAATATATGAGAGAGATGTGAGAAACGTCTCATGTAATATTCCTCTTTAGATTATTCGATAATTGCAGAACTGATTATATAATTTTGGCAATGATAAGTCTAAAGTGATAACTCAAAAATGCTGGCAGCATTATTGTTATATTGATATTTTGAATCTTAGAGTAAAATAAAGCGCGCAAACAATGAATAGATTAAGGAAAGTGTTTCTCTCCCTCTCAATGGCATTTCTTTCAACCGGTTTTCTGGTTGCACAAAAAACTGCTGAGCAATACATAGATTATGGTATTAAAAAGCTCGAAAATAATGAGTTCATGGAAGCCATCGTTAGCTTCAATGAAGCCATTTCTGTGAATAATAAATCATACCAGGCATACTACATGCGGGGGAATATTAAACAGCAGTTTTCTGATGTACATGGTGCCA
Source organism: Marivirga lumbricoides (assembly GCF_014636295.1). GTDB lineage: Bacteria > Bacteroidota > Bacteroidia > Cytophagales > Cyclobacteriaceae > Marivirga > Marivirga lumbricoides. Next base: position 35,935 of record NZ_BMEC01000004.1, read on the forward strand.
TGAAAGATTATAACACTGCTATTGAAATAAACCCCAAGTTGACTGAGGCTTATTTTGAAAGAGGGAATGTTAAATACCTCCTGCAGGATTATTATGGAGCAATTGATGATTACACAAGAACGATTGAACTGAATGAAAATAATCTGGATGCCTATTACAAAAGAGGGCAGGCTAAGCAGCAACTTGAGGCTTATCAGGATGCCATTAACGACTGTACCCAAATTTTATCCAAAGATACTAATAATGTAGATGCCTACTTTTTAAGAGGGGTGTTAAGAATAGAGTATGGTCAGCTTTCAGAAGGTTGTCTTGATTTAAGTAAAGCAGGTGAGTTGGGCGACTTAAAAGCGTATGAAATGATTCGGGAAAAGTGCAATGATGCACGAAGCTCTCCTAGAAAATAACTCTTCAAAACTTTCAAACCGCTCTTAGGAGAGCGGTTTTTTTTATTTCTTGGTTTTTACTTTATCCCACGGCTTAATCTGCCAATAAATTAATCCTGTACTGAGATGGTTTTCTTTCTCATCGTAGAGTTTGATCTCACAGGGAATTACAACAGCATCATTTTTTTGTAAAGGCTCTTCAACTTTTTCTTTCACCCAATTAGCATCAATCGAAAATTCAGCATAGGCATTCATTTTACCTTGGAAATGATAATCCATTTCAAGCTTTTGCATAATAATGCGGTATTTCTTTGCATCCAGCTTATATAAAATCATTAAGCCAGTAGTGAATTCGGAAACGGTGGCCATAGCGCAGGCATGGATGCCCTTAATATGATTAAGATTTCTCCTTTTATAAGGAAGTTTAGTCCTTACTTTATCTTCCTGAATGCTAATTAATTGAAAACCATGAGGCTTGTTAAAAGGGATCATATAATCCAGACCTCTGTTGAGTACCCATAAATAGAATTTTGACTGGCTTGCCTTCCTGATTAGCTGATTCAGATTCATAATGTTGTTGATTAAATCGGATTGAAGTAGATTTGGTTAATAGAAGTTGATTTTAAAATGACCAATGTCGTTTAAAACCTTCTATTTTTCAAATGAAAGATTTTTTAAGTTACAAAGTAAGCGCAGAATGATCAGTTTTTGGGAGAGAGAGCATTTTACAAAGTTTAATTTTATAGTGGTAGGAGGAGGTATAGTGGGCTGCTCCACGGCTTATCATTTAGCTAAGAGATATCCTAAAGCATCCATTGCTTTGCTGGAAAGAGGTATTTTTCCATCAGGGGCCAGTACTAAAAATGCAGGGTTTGCCTGCTTTGGCAGTTTAACTGAGCTGGCAGATGATCTTCCTAAACTGGGAGAAGAAAACCTGCTGGCACTTGTAGAAAAGCGATGGTTGGGACTTCAAAAGCTCAGAAGTACATTGGGTGACCAAACCATAGATTATCAAAATAATGGAGGATATGAGTTAATAAGGCAGAAGGAGATTCCTGCGTTGGATAGGATTGATTACTTTAATCAGCTTCTTAAAAATATTTTTGCAGAGAATGTTTTTAAGGAAAATAGAAATCTGGTGAATCAGTTTGGATTTTCTTCTGAAAAAATAAACTCAGTAGTGAGTAACCAGTATGAGGGTCAAATAAATACTGGTAAAATGATGAAAGCCTGGTGGGAAATCTGTGCGCAGCAAGGAATTAAAATTTTCACGGGATGCCAGGTGACGAAAATTGAAGAACAACAGATGGTAGAGGTTGAAGTCGTTGATGCTGCGGATGGGAAACCCCTTTATTTTAAAGCTGAAAAGGTAGCTATATGCACCAATGCTTTCAGCAAACAGTTTCTCCCCAACGAAACTATTAATCCCGGAAGAGGAATGGTTATGATTACTGATCCTATTGACAAACTAAAACCGAAAGGAGTTTTTCATTATGATGAAGGCTTTTTTTATTTCAGAAATGTGGGAAGCAGATTATTAATAGGGGGAGGACGTAATCTGGATATGGAAACTGAAAGTACTTTAGAACCTGGAATTAATCCAAAAATAAAGCAAAGGATATTAGATGATATTACTGAGCTAATTTTACCTCGTCAATCTTTCAGCATAGATATGGAATGGTCAGGTATTATGGCATTTGGAAAAAATAAATCACCGCTTGTAAAAAAAGTAACAGACAAAATTGTGGTTGGCGCGCGATTAGGAGGTATGGGAGTTGCCATTGGAACTCAAATAGGAGAGGAAATACAAAGATTATTGAATGACTGATGTATAATTTTTATTATATTTCGAATTCAATTTAAAAATTTAGTCAGAAAATAGCCACATGACGGAAACGCAGAGAAAGCCTAGCTTGCTGGAAGCTTTAATACCCATCATTTTTTTAATAGTACTTCTTAGTCTAAATGTTTACTATTTTGGAGATGCTACATTAGATGGTTCTAATCAAATAGCACTGATTTTAGCAGCGGGCGTTGCAGCCATAGTCGCCTTAAGGATTGGCTACAGCTGGACTCACATGCTGGACGGGATAGTGGAAAGTATCAGTTCTGCGATGTCTTCAATATTAATTCTTTTGTTAATTGGAGCTTTGGCTGGTACCTGGCTCTTAAGCGGTATTGTGCCCGCCATGATTTACTACGGGCTTGAGATCTTAAACCCAACCATATTTCTATTTGCTGCTTGCGTGGTAAGTGCTATTGTTTCAGTGGCTACAGGAAGTTCCTGGAGTACTATAGCAACACTTGGTATTGCACTTTTAGGGATAGGCCAAACATTGGGACTGGGCGAAGGCGTAGTAGCTGGTGCTATTATTTCAGGTGCTTACTTCGGAGATAAAATGTCGCCTTTAAGTGATACCACCAATTTGGCACCTGCAATGGCCGGAACTGATTTATTTACCCACATTAAATACATGGCCTATACAACCGGGCCTACCTTTTTGATCACCTTAATCATTTTTCTGGTATGGGGCTTTATGAATAGCTCTGAAGCAGATATTCAACAAATTGGAATGGTACAGTCCGCTATCCAGACAAAATTTAATATCAATGGCTGGTTATTTCTAGTGCCTGCAGCCGTTATTGCTATGATTGTAAGAAAAATATCAGCCATTCCGGCTTTATTAATTGGTTCATTACTGGGTGGGGTATTTGCTATTATTTTTCAACCTCAGATAGTAGAGTCTATCGCAGGCGAAGCGAGTAGTTTCTTTGAGTCCTCCTATAAAGCGGTGATGCTAGCCATGTATGGAGATATTAGCATCAACACAGATAATGCAATGGTGAATGAGTTGCTGTCTACTGGTGGAATGGCGGGTATGTTAAATACTATCTGGTTAATTATGTGTGCTATGGTATTTGGGGGAATTATGGAGTCCACAAAGATGTTAAGAACAATAACAGCCTCTATAATTAAATTAGCAAACTCTACAGGGTCATTGGTGGCTTCTACAGCAGGAACATGCGTGTTTTTCAATATAACTGCTTCAGATCAGTACCTGGCCATAGTTGTACCTGGTAGAATGTTTGCGGAAACCTATAGAGAAAGAGGTTTAAAACCGGAAGTATTGAGTAGAACATTAGAAGATTCAGGAACTGTTACCAGCGTACTAATTCCCTGGAATACCTGTGGAGCCACGCAGTCGTCTGTTTTGGGAGTTTCCACATGGGTATATGCTCCTTATTGCTTTTTTAATATTATCAGCCCGTTTATGACCATCCTTTTTGCTTACCTGAATATTAAAATAAGAAGATTTACCGATAAATGAGTTTAGTTTTAGAAATTACTAAAGAAGCTATCAATGAGCTACCGCTTTGGAAGTTCGAGGGCGAAATAAAAGTTTTAGAAAAAGATGAAGATTGGGAAGAGGTAATTCCAAAACTATGGAGAGCTTCTGTTTTAGGGTTTGATACTGAAGCAAAACCTGCTTTTAAAAAGGGGGTCTATAATCCTGTTTCCTTAATTCAATTAGCTACTGAAGAGGAGGTTTTTGTAATAAGAAACCTTTTATGTGGTTTCCCTGGTGATCTTGTAAGGATATTTGAAGACCCCTCAATAATAAAAGTAGGAGCAGGCATCCGTGATGACATCAAAGATTTGCAAAAGTTAAGAAAATTTGAGCCACAGGGCTTTGAGGATATTAGCACTATTGCAGAACAAAACAATGTAAAGCAAATAGGAGCTAAAAATTTAACAGCTATTTTCTTAAATAAGAGAATTTCGAAGGCGCAACAGACTTCTAACTGGGAGAGAGAACAACTGTCTCAAGCGCAGCTGGATTATGCTGCTACTGATGCCTATTTATGCCTGAAAGTATATCAGGAGTTTCAAAAACTTGAATGGGTTTAGCGTTTATCAGGGATTTAAGAAAATAGCCTATTGTTTTCTGAGCTTAAGAGCATTGTTAAAGTGGTTTCCAAGCTTACGCGAACCTTTAATCAGTAAATTGAGATAATAGATTTTAAAAGCGTTTAAATTTTAACTACTCTTTTTTCTTCAAGTTTAATTTTATAGATGCAGGAGTAATATATTTTTCAAAGCTCATCTGCTTTCTACTACTATCACTCTCTATTTCCATCTCTGACTAAATGGTTAGGTGGCCTCTTTGTCTGTGTTTTCCGAAAGTGTATAAAATAACTTAATATTCCTGCTTAATAACTATAAGTAATTGATATTTAGATTTAATACTGGATAGAAGTTAGAAATAATCTCTAAAAATATAGTTGTTACACTAACAATTTCTTTATTTTGTTGTTTAATCCGAGGAGAGAATTATTTATATGGAGATTTCTGTAAAAAACTTTCAAAAATACTGTAATAGTCTGGTCAAATACAGCCGCAGAGAAACTATTCCTGTAAAAGTAGGTGACATCACTATTGGGGGTAACCATCCCATTGTGTTGCAGTCAATGACTACTGTTGATACAATGGATACAGAAGGGTCTATAGAGCAATCTATCAGGATGATAGAAGCTGGCTGTCAGTTGGTCAGAATTACAGCACCCTCCATTAAAGAGGCAGAAAATTTACGGGCAATAAAAGCCGGATTAGTAGCCAGAGGCTATAACACGCCATTGGTGGCGGATATTCATTTTACCCCTAATGCTGCGGAATTAGCGGCAAAAATTGTAGAAAAGGTTAGGGTAAACCCGGGTAATTATGCCGATAAAAAGAAATTTGAAACAATTGAATATACTGAAGAGGGCTACTCAGAAGAGCTTGACAGAATAAGAAAAAGATTCGCCCCTCTGGTGAAAATCTGCAAAGATCATGGCACAGCCATGCGCATAGGCACAAACCATGGTTCCTTATCAGACAGAATCATGAGCCGATATGGTGATACACCTTTTGGAATGGTTGAATCTGCTTTGGAATTTATTAGAATCTGTGAAGACATGGAATATTATAATATTGTAGTTTCCATGAAATCCAGTAATCCGCAGGTGATGGTGCAGGCCTACAGGTTACTGGTGCAAAAGCTGGATGAGGAAGGTTTAAAGCCTTACCCATTACATTTGGGTGTTACAGAAGCAGGTGAAGCAGAAGATGGCAGAATTAAATCCTCCGTAGGGATCGGCACGCTTTTAGAAGACGGTTTGGGCGATACTATCCGTGTTTCTTTAACAGAGGAGCCGGAATATGAAATACCTGTTGCCAAAGTATTAGCAGATAGATATGAAAACAGGTCATCCCATGATGCGATACCCGAAATAACTGATTGTCCTTTTAATCCCTTTGAATACGAAAAACGAGTAAGTAGAAAAGTAATAAACATAGGAGCTAAAGAAGTACCTGTTGTAATGGCAGATTTTTCTCTGAAAAAAGAAATTACTCCTGCCTCCCTTTTCGCAGTAGGTTACAATTACTCTGTCCCTCTCGATAAGTGGTCTATTTCTGACCTGGCTTGCGATTATGTTTTCACTTACAATAAAACTATAGATTTTGAGATTCCCGGCACTTTAGGTATAGTACATGAGTACAATACATGGTTAAAAGAAAAGAACAAAGACAGAAGGTATCCATTTATTAATGCTAAAGATTTCTTAGGTGGTGTAGAAAAGCATCCCTCTCTTAATTTTATCTATGCTACTTTGTCTGAATTGGATAAGTCATTAATTGAGGCATTAAAAAGTGATAAAACCACTGTGCTACTAATTGATACCTACAATGAGCATGGTATGGCTGAACAAAGGCGTCTGTTTGTAGAACTGATTCAGTCAGCATGCGATGTTCCGGTAATAATAGGAAGAGCCTACAAAGATTTATCAATTGAAAAGCTACAGTTATATGCCGCTACCGATATAGGGGCTCTGCTGATTGATGGCATGGGAGATGGTGTGTTTATAGCTGCTGAAAATTGTGGGGGAGATAAGGCTGTTAACGAGACAGCTTTCAATATTCTGCAAGCGAGTAGAACCAGGATATCAAAAACTGAATATATTTCCTGTCCTTCCTGTGGCCGCACCTTATTTGACCTGCAGGAAACTACTGCTATGATACGATCACGCACCAATCACCTCAAGGGGGTTAAAATTGGTATTATGGGTTGTATTGTAAACGGCCCTGGTGAAATGGCAGATGCAGATTATGGCTATGTGGGATCCGGAAAAGGAAAAATAACGCTATATAAAGGGCAGGAGGTAGTGAAGAAAAGTGTACCTTCTGAAAAAGCTGTTGATGAATTAATAGAGATAATCAGAAAAGATGGCATGTGGCTAGAACCTGAAACAGCCTAACGTTGTTAGCAGTTGAGAAATAAGAATATTTATGAAGAATCAGAGAGACTTAGAAAACCTGAACAAAGAGAATACCGGAAGCTGGAAAAAATATTTTCAATTAGGAGAAGTTTTTACTTATATGGGTAGACTTTTCGGGAAGAAAGATCCTAATGCCCCTTCCAACATCAATTTGAAAATGATGCACGGCATCAATAAAATTTCCATTATTATGTTTTTAATTGCTATAATTGTGATGACAGTTCGTGCAATTATGAGATAATGAATATTGAAGAGTTTCGAAATTACTGCCTTCAAAAATATGGTGCTACGGAAGAATTCCCTTTCGATGAAAACACTTTGGTGTTTAAAGTAATGGGGAAAATGTTCGCTTTGGTAGATGTAGATTTGTTTCAAAGCATTAACCTAAAATGTGATCCGGAAAAGGCCATAGCTTTAAGAGAAAGCTATGAAGCTGTAAAACCTGGCTACCATATGAACAAAACGCATTGGAATACCATTGAAATGGATGGTAGCCTGCCTGATAAAGAGATAAAGCAATGGATTAACCATAGCTATGAATTGGTGGTATCCAAATTGCCTAAAAAGTTACGGGATGAGGTGAATCAGAATATGTAGAATTCTACTCTTCTGTTCAGCTCCCGACCTTCTACTTCATCATCATTTGATGCCAGAGGTCTTTCTTTTCCTTCACAACTAATTTCGATCCTTAAAGGATTTATTCCCATTTCTGCCAATTCCTGCTTCAGGCTTTTGGACCTTCTACAGGAAAGATCAATATTAATATCTTCACCGCCAATGCCATCTGTATGTCCTTCAAGTAATATTTTTGACTGAGGGTTTGCCTCCAGCTCTTTTTTAATTTCACTTAGTAATCCATTGTATTTGTTTTGCACTTTGTCTGAATTAAACCTAAAGTAAACATTTGAGGTTATTTTAACCCCTTTGGGGCCCGGAGGGCCGTATTCCACCGATTTAGTGTTGCCTATACCTAATTTCTCTCCTATCCTGGCAAAGAAGCCAGTCTCTTCTTGCTCTGTTGCAGCAGTTTTCTCCAAAGATTGATTCTTAGTTTCGGTGGTAGTACTTGTTTTCTCAGTAATTGGTGACTGATTAATTACTGCTGCTTCTTTTACTACTTCATTTTGAGAAAGTGGTAATGTGGCTTCTTGATTAGGAGCTGAAGCTATGGCTTTTTCATTCGTTTGAACTTCATTAGAAATTAAAGGTGCCTCAATTGGTGTGGAGGCTGTAGTGCCTGCAATGCTGTTTCTTACCTTAGTTTTTGCTGCAATAATCTTATTTTTAAGCTCATCGGAAAGCGTTGCACGCCAAATATCCCGGTTGGTGGCGCCAGCTGGGTAAGAGTCATAATATAGGTATTGTAGTGTGGGATCAATCGACACGAAAGTTTCTTCAGCTGAGGTGTTAATAACACTTCCCAGGTTTTCAGGCGTAGTCCAATTGTTCCATGAGTCATCTTTTCTATGGCTCATGAACAAGTCAGCACCGCCTTTTCCTTTATGACCATAGCTTGCAAAAAACAGGGTGTTGCCATCTGTGGTAAGAAAAGGAGCGAAATCAGCTTTTTCAGAATTGATGATGTCTCCCATGCTCATTGGGGTGCTAAAAGAATTTTCCTTGGGTTGATAAACGCTGTAATAAAGATCCTGATCACCTTTACTGTCCTTTCTTTCAACAGCCATAATAATCACCTGCTCCTTGAAATTGTAATCGAAATCAACGTAGGGGCTTTTGTTATAGAATCCATCAATAGTCATGTTAGCACCTTTTTTATCTCCTTTTAAAAAGAGGGCCAATTCGGATCGCAATCCTTTATAAGATGCATTTACAAAAACCATTGAATCCCCGCTGGCACTAACTCTGACCAAATCATTCGCCTGTTTATTATTATAGGGCTCGCCTAAATTTGTTGGCTTGGTCCAAACCCCACGGGAATCGTACCTGCTTACCCAAACATCCTGAAAATCTTTGGTACCTCGTATATTATCCGGATGAAATCTTCTGTTTAGGTATAAGTCCTTACCATTATCGGAAATAACAGGCCTAACATCCTGAAAAGAACTATTTACATTTCCGGGGATTCCCTGGGTTGTAACTTTATCTTGTGAAACGGATAAATAGGGAATTAATAGACAAGTAAGATATAGATAAAATTTGCGCACTATTTAAATTTCTAATAACATGTAAATATATCATTGAATTGTAGGATAAACGAATTAATTGGAAGAAATATCACAGGTTTAAATACAAATAATCTTATTTTTCGACCAACATAGTATAACTTAGTATTAAACCAGTGTAGTTTTAAATGGATGATAGTGGATGTAAGGTTTTAGGGTTTTGGTACGGCTTATGCCAAGAGGAAATTTTGCTATCTTTGTGTTGCGTAAAAAGCTAGCTGATATAAATGTTTTTTAAGATCTGAAATGATGATAAAAAATGAACATATTTACTTAATATTATGAAAACGGCCATTTTAAGCTTATTTTTGTTTGTTATAACAATTAATTCAAATCTGCTGATGTCTCAGAACAAAATTTCTTATCTGGCCCTGGGAGATTCTTATACTATTGGGGAACTGGTTAAAGAGGAATCACGTTGGCCGGTTTTGTTGACAGAAAAACTTAACCAACTGGGTGAAAAGGTAAAGTTGGAGAAAATTATTGCCACCACAGGTTGGACAACAGATGAGTTGCTAGCTGCTATTAAAGAAGATAAGGATTTAGGCAATGCAACAAACTTTGATTTGGTAAGCTTGTTAATTGGTGTAAATAATCAATATAGAGGCTACCCAATTGAACAATACAAAAAAGAGTTTGAAGTACTTTTGAAAAAGGCGATAGAATTAGCCGGTGGGAGTACAGGTAGCGTTTTTGTTGTGAGCATACCCGACTATGGAATTACACCCTTTGCTGAAGAAAAGGGGATAGATAATAAAAAAGTGACAGAAGAATTATTGCAGTACAATACCATTGCACGCCAAATAGCGTTAGAGCATCAGGTAAAATTTTATGACATTACCCCGCTATCGTTAAAAGCTGTGAACCAACCAAAAAAATATTTAGCTGAAGATAAGCTTCACCCTTCTGCTACTATGTATACCGAGTGGGTGGATTACTTATTTGCAGGTGTGCAACAACAATTAAATAGACAATAGTTGAATCGCTTAGCCATACTTTTTATCATTTCTTCATTATTACTTGCTTCCTGCAAGGATAAAATGGTATGTGCTGCCTTTCAAAGTTCCTATATACTTGATCCTCAAAAGCAGAAGGAGCGGTTTTCCTATTTTAAAAATGATTCACTGATCCTGGAGGCCAGTGTCACTACTCATAAAACGGATATTTATGGGTTGAAGGAAAAAGAATATGGTTTCTGGAAGCAGCAAAAGCTTCTACAAATTGAGCAAAAAGATGTTTTAAGCGATGAAATGGACTCTCTCTTAGCCAATAGAGGAAAAGAGCCTGTGGTAGATTTCGACAGTCTTGAAATAGCAATGGATACGTTGCAATTGACTGATGAAGATTCAGATGCCTGGGATAATACCAAACGTTTCCATTATAATGTAGATTTTGTAAAATATATGCTTCTGGTAGGAAACGATGTGTTGCTTGCACAGGCAGCCGCCAGGGATTCAGCACAAGCGAAACAGAATAGAGAACAGTCAGCAGCAAACGACTCTACAAAGAGTGGAGGAGGCTTTATGAAGGGCTTATTTGGTGGTAAAAAAGATAAGAAGGAGAAAGATAAAGGCAAACGTAGGTCTGAGAATGAAGGTGGAGGAGAAGCCAATGAAGCTGCTGCGGTGCCTGAGGAAACCCCCACAACTGATACAGAGGAAGAAGAAGGGTAAGCTTCGTCTATCTCATTTTTAAACCCATCTCAATCTTTGTAAATAATTAATCCTATTAAATAAAAAACACCTCTCCTTGTAATCATGTAGGAAGAGGTGTTTTGAATTCTCAGCTCTGAAAGCAGGGGAATGTAAAATCAGTAGAACTACATTCTAACTCTTTTTCAGATTATTTGATTATTTAGGGTTCTCATTGGCAGTATTAGCCTCCTTATTTTTCACATATTTCTCCAGCCATTCGTGTTGTTCCCACAGCATGTGTAATATACTTTCCTTAGCACTATAGCCATGGCTTTCTTTTGGCAACATAACTAGCCTTGCGGTGGCACCTAAGCCTTTCAGTGCATTAAAATATCTTTCACTTTGCAGCGGGTAGGTACCGGAATTGTTATCAGCCACTCCATGGATGAGTAAAAGTGGGGTTTTCATTTTATCTGCATGCATAAAAGGAGACATGTTATAATAGGTTTCTGGTGAATCCCAGTAGGTACGTTCCTCACTTTGGAATCCGAAAGGAGTGAGCGTTCGGTTGTATGCTCCGCTTCTGGCAATTCCGGCTGCAAACAGATCCGAGTGGGACAGTAAATTGGCCACCATAAAGGCTCCATAGGAATGCCCTCCAACAGCCACTTTTTCCCTGTCTATGTATCCAAGGGCATCTACAGCATCAATGGCTGCTTTGGCATTGTCCACCAGCTGTTTTCTGAAGCTGTCATTAGGCTCTTCTTCTCCTTCGCCCACAATAGGAAAGGCTGCATTATCCAAGACCACATAACCTTGTGTAACCCAATAAACCGGACTTCCATAGTAAGGGTAAATAAATTTATTAGGATTAGAAGTGTTCTGCCCAGCACTGTTTTTATCTTTATACTCCCTTGGATAGGCCCACATAATCATAGGCTTTTTCTCTTTGTTTTGCTTATCATATCCCACAGGAAGATAGAGTGTTCCATCAAGGCTAAGACCATCCTCTCGTTTGTAGGTGATGATTTCTTTATGTACATCCTGCATGCTCTTGAAAGGATTATCAAAAGCTGTGACTTGCTTTAAATCTTCTTTTTTATTGATGTTTCTGATGTAATAGTTAGGATATTCATTTTGCGATTCAATCCTTACAAGTATTTCACCTTTTTTCATATCTATACCTGAATAAAGGTTTTCCAGCTTGTCAGTATAACTTGACTGGTATAGCCTTTTTTTCTTTAAATTTTTCAGGTTCAGTTCGTCTACAAAAGGAAACTGTCCTTTTTCTGAATAACCATCTCCCATCAGGTAACTGTTGCCATTATTGATTACCAGTATTGTTTCATTAAACTCATTTTTAGTGGTAACAAAGTAGCCCGGGTCGCTGTAGTTATCCTGGTAACTTCTATCCACTATAACTTTTGGCTTCTGGCTGTTGTCTGAAGGATTGAAAACATATGATTTCGTATTCCTTGTATTCCACCAGTAATCATGCGCTACGGCAATATCTTCTGTACCCCATTGTACATAGGAAAACCTATTGATCGTTTTAAACATAGGTTGACCTTCACCTTTAAAAGGAGCATCTAATTCAAAAATTTCGTCTCTATAAGGAACCTCTTTTTCAGGGTCTCCTTCATCAAGCGCTTCTGCGTAGATGAGTGTAGCAGGTTTGTCTGAGCGCCAATTCATGCTTCTTCGGCCTGTTCTTACTGCCATAAATCCCTGGGGCAAAACCTCCTGAAGTGGTACATCCATCACTTTATTCACCAACTTACCAGATTGGTCATATACATTGGTTTCGCTGGGGAACCTATAGTAGGGCACCAGGTAAGAAAATGGCTTCTTTATTTTCTCCACCATTACATACTTTCCATCAGGAGAAACAGAAACATCAGAATACATGGCAGTCGGAAGAAATGGCTTTAGATTTCCCTCTAAAGAAAGAAGTTTCAATTCTGAAAGTGCCAGCTGCTGAAAATTAAACTCATCATTTGGGTTACTTAGTAAGTCCTGATAAGTTCTGTTTTGCGCTTTTTCACCTTTACTTACTGAAATAATGGGTCCGTCAGGAATAGCTTCTTCAGTATTAATTAGCTCCTTTCTGTCGGCAGGTAGGGTGGTGACAAACAATCCGGAATTGTCTTTCTGCCACTCCAATGGATTGCCCATATTGGCATTTACAATCTCGTCAGTCAGCTTTTTGGCTGATGAAGTTTTGATGTCTAGCACCCAAACCTGCACTCCTTTGTCGGTGGTGTGGGTAAAGGCTATTTTTTGCTGATCTGGCGACCAGTTGAAATTTGCTAATCGTGGGTTTTCAGGAAGCCCTTTTACCTCAGTATTAGATGGTTTAAGTGCCTTCTTTGTTTTGATATTGTTATAATAGGTAGTTCTGCTGCCTATATTGGTTTTAGGATTAATTCTTAATCCTCCGAGCCTTAACTCTTGTTCCGATAATTCAGCGATTGATTTGTAGGGATCACGAAAAAGTAAAATTACATTTTCGCCTTTCTTATCAATTAACACAGAAGGAGCAAGAGGGGCCTCTACCAGTTCCAGTATTTCTGTAGGCGGTTTTTGGTATTTAAGACTTTCCTGTGCCTTAGCAAAAGTTGCCAGAAGCAGGAGGAGAAGAATTGGCATTAGTTTTTTCATTGTTTTTAATTTAAGGTGAAATTTAGAATAAACCTGTTTAGAATGATTTAATTTAAAGCGTTCTGTTTTAATATTCAATAGTATAGTCTTACTATTACATGAGAGGTAGCATTAGAGATTTGATTTATATCTTTTGTAGTATAGCTGTAGGTAAGAAAAGCACTTACAATGGACAGCTTTACAAGAGCTTTGCTCTTACTTCTTCGTTGCAAAGGAGGGAGGTAGGAGAGGAAGAGTAGTGACTCTGTCGGAAGCAAACCAATATTCATGAAAATTTTCAGCAGTTTTCGATGAATGATTATTTCTACACTTAGAAAAAACTTAGGTTTAAAGTTAAAATTGACAAGAGCGAGCATATTTCTTCTTGTCTTGTAAAATGTAGGAAAAGCTTATTTTAGTTTAACCAAAATAGAAAATGATACAATGCAATAACTGTAAGAATGAAGCAGGAGACGAAGTGATGATCTGCAATGTTTGTAATTATCCTATTCAGGGAACGGTGCAAGAACAAGCAGCTTTTACTGCAAGGCAAGTGATACAGAAAAGTGATGTGGAAGAATCAATTGGCAAACTTAAAAATGCACGCCTTATTTTGTATGCTGTGGGAGCGTTCTACCTTATCGGTCCTTTTACGCCTCTTATGAGTTCCGGCTCTTCAATAGTAGTGGGTATTAGCGTTTTCTTAGGGTTGATGTTTATTGGGTTTGGTCTTCTAACTTACAGGAAACCAGTAATGGCTATTGGGATTTCTCTCGGTCTGATTGTATTTTATTACATTATCCTTCTATTAATCAGCCCCATTGCTTTATTTACTGGTATTTTATGGAAAATGATCATTTTAGTAATATTGGGATATGGATTCGTGAGTGTTAGAAAATCGCATCGTATTTTAAAACAAAATACATATTTAGCTTCAATTTTAGGATTTGGGGCCGGAGGAGAAAAGGGTTAACTTGAAATTACGGAATAACAGCTTTGAAGCTAATAAAATATAGTGATATAAAATTAAATAAGAAGCTAGTAAAAAATGAAAAAAGACGCGTTCAAATTATCTTTGCCAGATGATATTACTTTTGCTCAGCTTAATGAAGAAAGAACTCGGGGAAGTAAATTTATTTTTTTCATCTATCTAATACCCCGCCCTTGGTCACCTGTAAAAAGAATATCGAGAGTTTATTTTATCAGGCCAGACGATAAAATTAGTAAAATAAATAAGAAGTATAATTTTATAACATTACTGTGGGGATGGTGGGGCTTACCTTTGGGACCTGTTATTACTTATAAAACCATCCAAAGCAATCGGACAGGCATAGATATTACTGATGATGTATATGATAATTTAGGTCAGGGAGATTTTGAAAAGAGAAAAGTAGTTATCCGAAAAGCAAGTACTATTTTTTTACAGCCATCAAAAGATATAATACAAGAATTTCTGAAAGGTTTCAAAAAGTGGGAGGAGAAAGGGGTAAAACTTACAGAAGAGCCCATTGTAGGAGATTATATTGATACAGAAGAATCTTATTATGTAATTGGTTTGAATAAATTGGATTTAGATAAATCTGAAAACATCAGAGAAGCACTATACAGATATTTCTTACCAAGGACTAAATTTGAATTTATTGATTTAAATGAAGAATCAGAAATAACTGAGAAATTGAAGATGCACGGTATAAAAATAAATATTCTTAAATCTTAAGCCGGATTAGAGGCTAAAGAGATTTCATTTTAGGTGCTCAGCTTTACTAAATCGGTGCTCTTATCTTCTCGTTGCAAACGAGGAGTAAAAATATATCTAATTGAATTAGATTGAGCTGATTAAAAATACTGCCAGAATACCATGGTTCCTATAATTGCAGCAGCGAAAGCTACAATGAGCACAGCACCTGCAGAAAGATCTTTCACTTTGCCTATCACTTCATGTTGTTGAGGGTGCAGGTGATCACACAGCTTTTCCAAAGCAGTATTGCCCGCTTCTGCCATTAACACAACGCCAATGCAGGCAATAATAATAAGCCAATGATCTGCTGTAATGCCTAATCGAAAGCCTAATGATATGGCAATGGTGGCAGCCAGTAGCTGGATTCTGAAATTGTTCTCTTCGAATAGCATATAAATACCTTTTAGAGCATATCCGTAGCTTTTTATATTCTTGTTGATGCTATTTTTTATACCTAACATTTTTAATCATCTGAAGGGTGAGAAAATAAGTGAAGCCTATGAACAAGCTGAAACCGATAATGATGCTCCATGCTTCAGGATCGCCTAACTGAACCAAAGCATCCCAAATAAGGTGATGCGGTCTTGTAAGAAGATCCCAACTGTTCCAGCGCTGCACACGGCCGAGATAAATTCCATAACTCGAGAGAATAATAATAGCAGCCATTATAAGCCGGCATTTGAACTCACTAAATGTGTTGGAAAGAATTTGTTGCACCTTGTATAAACAGTATAAACCTAGCAATAAACCCGTGCATGCCGAGGAAAAGAATACAATGATATCTATCCATTGAGCTGGGTTAATCCAGCGGTTAAGATGCACCAAATCTGTAATAAGATAAGGTGCATTGGGCCAGAATAGCAGGCAAAGACCGAATAAACCGAACTGTTTCCATTTGGCTAATGGTTTGCTCATTTCCAGCCGTTTCTGCCAGATCAGCGCGAAAAACAGAGGTACCCAGGCCAGGAATAAATTCCATACCAGGAAGAAATAGGTGTAATTTGAAGTAACGATGCTTTGAAAAGCAATTAGGCCTCCGCAAAAAGCAGTGAGTAAACAGAGCCATTTTGTGGTGGAACCAATAAATTTAATTGATGTGGAAATCTGCATATTTATAATTTTTGATGTTGAGTAAATTGATTTCTACTGAGGTAGCGATGTATATGACTTGCTTTTAATTTTTCATAGGTGAAAATGCTCCATCCCAAAAGGGCCGAGATGTCGACTGTGAAAAGTAGAGCCCTGGATTCTTTGTGAATACCTTGTGCCAGTATGAATACATTTATCAAAGCGAAGGAAAATACCATGAAAGGCAAAAAGTAATGGTACATTGCCCTTGGGGCTAAATTGAGCTTAAAATAACCATCAATACGCTCAAAGGTTCCGAAAAGAATCAAGCTGGCTATTAGAGCAATGATAGTAGTTAATACACTTCCTATTATCCAAAATACTAAAATGAAATTAGCTTCCAGAATGCTCTTTTCTTCAATGTAGGCAAGCATTAACAGAAAAATAAACATGGATAAAGGGCCTGTTTTTAGCGCTGTCTTCAGGTGGATTTTAAAAATGTCATTCATCACATTCAAGTGCTTTAAGTGTTAGATAATCCTGGTAGTTCCATGAAAGCCAACCCCTGTTCTCTTCTCTTTCTTCAAATGAACTGATTTTCTGATTCAGGGCTATCTGAGTTGCTTCAGCCAGGTAAGGATTCTGGCGGAGAGGTAATAGCTGAGGGATATTAGCATCGGAAAGCTGGATCAAATAATTGATATCCGGATTCTCACTTTTGCTCAGATTATAACGGGTAATCCAGCTATCCCAGGGAATAAAGCTGCTGATTAATAGGAGAGCGAGAGCTACCCAGCTATTAATGTTGAGAAGGTACCATGTAGTCTTTTTATTCTTCACTTTTACATAGGTAGTAAGCAGACCGGCTACCACTAAAATGATATAAACAAAAACACCAATTCTCTTATATGTTAAGCTGAATTCCTGGATATAAATAAGGTTTTTGTAGGTAATACTGGCAGCTAATAGCAGGTTTTGCGCAATCCAAACATAAGCTAATCTCTTTAAGGTGAGATGGTTTTTATAGAAATTCATATTGCCTCTGAAGTAATAAAGCAAGATGCTAATGGCCAGCACAATTGAAATAATTAGGGTGTATACTCCCTGATGCACAAAGTCGGCATGAGAAAATTCAGGATCCTGCGTAATGCCCTTCAGAAGATACTGTAAATCTGCTCCATTAAACGCCAATAGAAGTATGTTTAAAAGAATGAGTAGCGTAACAGCAGTTTTTAACTCAAACTTAAGTGCAAGGGGGTGGGTGTCCGTCAATAGTTTTCTCTTCCTGCTGATGGTATTGCCTTGTTGGGCCTGCCAGCGATTCATTTGATTTAAAGGATGATAAAAGCATATTCCTGCTAAGAGTACCCCGAGCCAAAAAGTGAATGAAATCCAATCCCATGAAATCCAATTGAAGGCATTGGAGAATAAAGGGTTTGCAGTAGCATAGAGAAGAATAAAAATAACAGCACCCACTAAGGGGATGGCTACCGCACTTACCCGCAAAACAGCTAATTGCTGGCTTTTATTTGCCTTTACATCTCCGGGATCCAAAGAGGTAGCAGTGCTGAAAAGCTTGTCGGTAATCCATATTAAAGGGGTGACCAGCACGGAATAGAGACTATTGGCCAGTAGTACAAAAACAGACTGGCTGTTTAAATTAAGGCTTGCCACTAACAATAGCGTGAAAGCAGAAAGGCTTAGTATGGCTATGGTGGAATGAAAAATGATAATAGCTATGGATGACAATACCATGCCTGAAATAAAAAACCATAAATACCCTTTGGCCTTGATTGGTTGTGAATGTTTTATAAGTAAAATAAGAAGAAGCAAAGCTGTAAACAATAGACTGTTAATCCCAAATCCTTGTTGGTAGAATAAGAAGCTACTAAATAATATGAGCAAGCCGTATCGCCAGAGGGTAGATTTCATTGTGTTTTTCATAGTTAGTATAATAGTTATTTAATCGAAAGCACTTTGTATTTCAAAGTATTTAATAAAAAAAATATGCAGTTAAATTTTATCGCTGCATATAGTGCTTAACTCTTCTTTTGTCTTTTTATCAAAATATTAATTATAGTGATAAAAATAAAAGTACTTTGAATCACAAAGTAAAGGTAACTGAAGTTTTTAAAAATATGCAACAATTGGCCAAAAAATTAAAAATAAATTGAGGGGTAGGTGTATCTTCAGAGGTGCTTAGCTTTCTCCTGTTGGTGAAAACAGCAACAAAACGGAAGGAATAACTACTACTTCACCTTTCCTTTGCCATGGCTCGTGTCTCACGAGTCATTTAGCAGATACTGTGATATTTGGCTGCCTAGTTACACAATTGATAATCAGCTTCAATTGCTCTTTATTAATCACAAATAGCCTTCCAGTTAAGTTTCGTGGGACACGAACCTAGGCGAGAGGCGAGAGTAATAAAAAAATCATGACAAAACCTGCATAGCAGTTCTCATGAGTATATGTCACCCCTAGAAGTATAATCTCCTTGTTGATGTTTTCACAAACAAGCTTTTTTTTTAAAAAACAATACTTTGCTGCAGCTAGAGTTGTTGATGAAAACACCAACGATATGAAGGTTCAAATACGCTCTATCAGGGAAAACAAAAATGACTTTGTTAGCCATTGTATGTATCTGCCATGGTTCGTGTCTCACGAGCCATTAGCAGATACTGTGATATTTGGCTGCCTAGTTACAATTGATAATCAGTTTCAATTGCTCTTTATTAATCACAAATAGCCTTCCAGTTAAGTTTCGTGGGACACGAACCTAGGCGAGAGGAGTAATAAAAAAACCAGTACAAAATCTTCATCCTCAATTCTCAAGAATGGTATGCAGCTATTCTCATCCTATAAGCATTCATAGCATTTTTACCCAGTTTTTTGGTGTAGGTATGGTTCACATAAGCTCCTGAAATAGCACCAATGCCGGGGATTAGCTGGATCAGCTTGGCCAGGTCAATATAATCGCGGTACTCCAGCTGAAAAGTTCTCCAGTCGAATTCATGAATATCGTTGGGGAGCAGTTCTTTTTGCTGTTCCCAGTCGCTCATTATTTGGAAGATGGCTTTCCGATGTTTCTGACTGGAAAAGGTTAGCTGAAAAATATGTAAAATGAATAACCTTTCTTTGTAGTCCTTTACATCTATTCCATATGCATTGGCTATTTCAAATAGCATTTTCATTTTAAGAGATAGCCACAAGGGAAAATCCGCCAGGCTGGAAAAGAAACCACCGAAGCCGGTTATAGCACCTTCAGCTGCCGAGGAAGAAGCGTAAATACTGATCTTTTTTCGGGCCAATTGTTCCACTTCTTCCAAAGTACCAAGCTGTATGCGCTGAAAAGTGGTGTATTCTGCTCCAAATAACACGCCTCTGATAATCTCTTTCACAGCTTTGGTAATGACTATGTGGACTTTTTCAGGAATGATGCCATTGATTTTATGCTGCACACCCTTAGCCATTTTATTAAGCAGGGTAGGTCTTTTACTCATTTTCATGCGCCAAACCCAGTACTCATGGTAAGTATTCAGGAAATAAGCAGCGTTTTCATCAATTTTCATAGGCTGAGCAAGTCTTTGACTTAAGGATTGGCAACGTTTAAGCTGATTGATATGTTGCCACATCCTGATTACCTTACCTCAATTGACCAATAGTACTAATTCGATCTTTTTATTAACAATCGCCATCTGCTATTATATAGTGCTTTATTTTATTCATTTATATAGCAAAAACAGTAGTCTATACTATACTTCTTGTTTTTTCAGAAGGCAGGTTGGTTAAATAGACATAAAAATACTACTTTCAGACTTTTATTAAGTGATAAGGACCAGCTTAATCGTAAAGTCAACAAAATTTATTATCAGATAATACATTTTCAAATGATAAGAAACAAACTCAAATCATTACTCATCTTTTCTTTGTTACCAACAGTCTTAGCAGCTCAATTTAACCCATGCAATGACCAGAACAGCCTCCAAGAGTTTAATTCCTCTTTCTGTACCACTGTAAAAGCACCTTTGAATTATGAGGCCAGCAATAAAGATTCAATTGATCTATTTGTTAGAAAATTTCCAGCTGCAGAAAAAAGAGAAGGATCAATTTGGTTAATTCCAGGTGGTCCGGGAGAATCAGGAGCTAGTATGTATCCTTTAATAGAACAGTTTTCCAAAATTTTCCCGAAGTTAGATATACTAGTACCGGATCATAGAGGTACCGGCCTTTCCGGAAAAATTTGCCCTGAGGAAGAATCTATAGACTCTCCTAACGGCATTAGTCTTGTTAATGAGGAATGGGGTTCATGCTTTACATATATGTATAGTAATCAAAATTATGTACAAGCCTTCTCAATCACAAATGCTGCGAATGACCTTAATTTACTGATTCAGGAACTGAGTGGTGCTGGTAAAAAGTATGTTTATGGGGTATCTTATGGAACGCAACTAATAATGAGGTTTCTCCAACTTAAAACAGTGGAATTAGATGGGGTTATTTTAGATTCTTTTGTGCCGCTGCAGGACGATAATCAGTATGACTTAAGTCAAAGATCATTTGTTACGAACGAAGTGGGGAAAGCTGTGTTGGCACATTATGATAAAGGAGCATCAAAAAGAAAGGTTTCTTTAACTACCCAAATGCAAAATATTATTCACAGATCTAAAACTGATACAGTTTTTGCTCAAAATTTACCAAAACAGGATTTATCTATCATTTTTGGTATGATGCTGGATGTTCCCAAAGTGAGAAACAATATACCGAAGATTATAAAGGCTTTATCAGTAGAGAACTTTGAGCCTCTAAATAAGGCTATAGCAGATATCACGCAGTTTTATAACAGTTATGGATCTAAATATTCAACCTCAGCCAGTTCTATACCACTTGTACAGGTAATTTCATCCTCAGAAAACAATTTGCGAATGGCGATTAAAAAAAGTGAAATAACTGCGGAATCCGAAAATCTTTTATTCACTAGTCCTTTACCAAAACTATTGGCAGAAAATTCAATGCCTACATATCAGAGAGACAGTTATTATGGAAAGGTACCTGCCAGTATGCCTCCCACCTTGATTTTACATGGAACGCTTGATCCGAAAACTCCTCTAGCAGGTGCTATTAAGCATTTTGAGAAATTGCCAAAAAATAATCGTGTCACTTTGGTAAAAGTAAAAGATGCACCCCATTTTATCGCGCTTTTTGCTCCAGATAGTTTTGAATCCGCTGTATCCAAATTTGCAAGAGGAGAGCAAATGGAAAACATAATGATAACTGATGATAATACATCTTTAAAGTAATTACTAAGCCAAATATTAACAAGTATATAAGCTCTGATTGATAGCACGTCCAAGTACATCAGCAGAGCTTTGCTTTTTTAAATGGTAGAGGTTTTAGGATTGCTTGTAGCGAGTAAAGGACACAGCCAGAAGAAAAACTAATAAACAGTACCGCCTGAAAGTGGAATTAACGAATGTCACCAAATTTCAATTCTCCACTCTTTCTAATATTTCCTATATTGTCATTTATAGTAAATATCTTTAAAATTGCTGCTACTTATAATCAATACTAATATATAGTCCTTCAATAAAATATTCTGAACCTACGCTAATATGAAAGTAAACTTATTAATTCTTCTATTGCTGATCACGCTTAACTACAATACATTTGGTCAGAATGTTAAAGCTAAAATTGATTACAAAACAGAAACAGCGGTTCCCTATTATAGTGAAAAGATGATGCAAGGAGATGATTACATGCAGAAGATGTGTGTTTTCGACTTCTATTACCCCACTAGCGTAAAAAATTATCCGACTATTGTCTGGTTCCACGGTGGTGGATTAACAAGTGGTGAACGTTTTATTCCTGAATATCTAAAAAATAAAGGCTTTGCTGTTTTAGGAGTTGGCTACCGACTTTCTCCGAATGTTGAAGCTGTTGAATGCATTAAAGACGCTGCAGCGGCCACTGCCTGGGCATTCCAGAATATTGATAATTATGGAGGTGATAAGGATTTAATTTTTGTTTCCGGTATGTCAGCAGGGGGATATCTGGCCTACATGATTGGGCTGGATAAGCAATATTTAACAGTACATGGAATTGATGCCAATAAAATTGCAGGGCTAATACCTTTTTCAGGACATGCCATCACTCATTTTACGGTTCGGCAGGAGAGAGGAATACCAGGAGAACAACCCATTATTGACGAAATGGCTCCGCTTTATCATGTCAGGCCTGATGCGCCCCCTCTACTAATTATCACTGGCGACAGAGAGCTGGAGATGCTGGGAAGGTACGAAGAGAATGCCTATATGATGAGAATGATGAAAGTAGCTGGGCATAAGAAGGTTAGAATTTATGAAATGGATGGAAATAATCATGGACAAATGATGTATCCCGCACTTCCGCTGTTAGAAAGAGAAGTTGAAACATTAACAAGGGAGATAAAGGGGGGGAAATAAGGTGAGGAACACAGGGGTTTATAAAGCTATAATAATTCCTGGTGGAATATTTTCTTCTCACATTTAACTTAATAAAATAAATCATCCGGGAGATTTCACTGTTATTAAGAGATCTCCCGAATGAATTTAGAGGATATGCTACTTATCTAAGGCTTCCTTTACAGCGTAGGACAATGATTTTGTCGGACGACCGATCAATTTCGATAAGGTATTATCTTCTGAGTGAAGATCCCCTTTGGAAGCACTTACATCCCAGCTGGCTATAGCATCTGCAATTCCTTCAGGTAATCCCATGCCTTTCAAAGCTTTGCTATATTCTTCCTCTGGCAAATTTTGGTAAGGAATATCTTTATTGCTTTGCTTAGAAATTTCTGCCGCCAACTCACTTAGCGTATAAGCTTCATCCCCAGCCAGTTCGTAAATCTTTCCTTCATGCCCATCAGTTGTGAGTACTACTGCAATAGCCTCAGCAAAGTCAGCCCGCACAGCGGATGATATTTTACCATCTTCCGCACTGCCAATAAAGGTACCCGCACTAAGCGCTCCTGAAATAGATCCGGTGTAATTTTCTGTATACCATCCATTTCTCAGGATCGTAAAGGGTATTCCTGAGGCTTTTAATAATTTCTCAGTAGCCAGGTGCTCAGCTGCAAGGCTGATAGTAGAGGAGTCTGCTTTTAAAATACTTGTATAAATAAGCCATTTCACTCCTGCCTCCTTTGCCGCTTTAATCACATTTTCATGCTGTCTGGCTCTTTGCCCAATTTCATTGCCAGAAATGAGGAGGAGGCTGTCTATTCCTTTCAAAGATTCAGCTAAACCTTCAGGCTTATCATAATCAAAAGCTTTTGCATCTACCTCTTTTATTTTCTCGGGTGAGCGAACAAGTGCCACTAAATTTGCAGCATCAGTTCTGCTTTTCAATTGCTCTAAAGCTAAAGTTCCTAGTTGTCCGGTTGCTCCGGTGATTCCAATTTTCATAATATTTGTGTTTTATTGTAATAAAGTTTGTTACATTAATAATTAAAAAAAGTCAGTGAAATTCAGCTACAAAATTTTCCAGCGTTCTGGTCCTCAGTTCATGAAGAACCAATTGATCCAGGTCGGAAAATAAGTTACCAAGATGAACATTAATGTCCTTACCTATGGGGCAGTTAGGATTTGGCAGTAAATTCTTTTTGCCAAGCACTTCTGTGTTTTTTACGGCAAGGTATACCTCGTCCAGCGTAATGGATTTGCTGCTTTTCTGTAAATAATAGCCTCCCACTTTTCCTTTTCTACTTTGCACTAAGCCTGCCTTTATAAGCACGCCCAGTTCCTTCCGAACAACTACCGGGTTTACGTTGATGCTACCCGCTATCCATTCAGAACCAAGCCATTCCCCCTCGCTATCTGCCAGGAGGGTTAATATATGTAGCGCTGTTGCAAACCTTGTGTTATTCATAATTCGTGTAAATCTAATACTTAATACTAACTGTAACAAAAAATGTTACAATTAAATTTAGTTTTTTTATTTTATCATGCATATCTCAGTGTTGAATATTAGCTAGAGAATATTAATTAGAAAAAATGCGATGTGAAATATTGAACTACATTGTCTTTGGATGATTGAGTTGCAATTAAATAAGGAAAAAATTAGCTTAGAGGTTGAAATTTAAGTATTTACGGTTTGCTGTGAGTTTCTCGCAAATGGACTATAATAAGTATAATTGATAAAACCAGATATCTTAGTTGACACATGGAGAACCAACTAAAGCCTTTTTGGAATAAGTACTTCAAATTTGATTGGAAATTGGGTGTTTTTCTATTAGCACTCATCTGTATACCCAGATTCTTTCTCGTTTTAAAAGCCAATCAAACCGGAAGTTATGGAGCCATTGGTGCCATTATGGTAGTATCTGCCCTGGTTCCTTTCCTCTTTTTAAGCAGGTTTGGGAGAAATAAAATCGGGATAAAGAAGACCAACAAAATAGGGGCCTTAATTTTAGCATTGGTTGCCGGAGTGGCCTTTAGCCTGATACTATACCTCATTGGCACAGAACTCTATGACACGTCTTATCAAAACTGGTATGTTTATATTGCTAAATCATACAATATACCAGAGGTAATATCTGCAGATGACAAACTAATATTATTTATCTCCATGGCAGGAACGGGAATGATTTTCAGCCCTGTTGGGGAAGAGTTCTTCTTCAGAGGCATTGTGCATGGTAGCTTTGCCAGGTCAATTGGTGAGAAAAGAGCCTCATTTGTAGACAGCTCAGCTTTTGCCCTCACACATATTGCCCACTTTGGGATTGTGTTTATTGATGGCGGCTGGAGCTTTTACCTCATTCCTACATTCATTTGGGTGCTGGGTATGTTTCTGGTCAGCCTACTGTTTTTTAAAACCAAGCAATTGACCAACTCCTTGTGGGGAGCTGTGCTTTGCCATGCCGGATTTAATTTGGGAATGATTTATTGCATATTTTACTTACTTTGAGTCTAGGAATTGACAAGATGTTTGAATAGAGTATGAAAATACATTTTCCGAAAAGATGAGAGCCGGAAGAAGGGGTATAAAAGCCTATACAGACAGCGGTTTTAAGTTGACCTTTTCACAGCAAAAACACCCCTATTATCCCCTATAGATAGTAGGAAAGAAATTACTTTATCACTGTTTCCATGTAGCAGAGTTTTAATTACTAGGCAAAATCTCAGATCATAGTAGCTCCCCCCTTGAGGGGGGAAGGGGGGGATCTAATTAGAATTCCAGCCGTAAACTAGCCAGCTTGACTTCTATTTGGAAGAACTTATTTTGATAGGGGTGCACCGAAACCTCAATTCTATAAGAGTTGAGGTTTTTTTCATTTAACAAAAAAACATTTTACCATTCCCACCCACTATTGGACTTCCCCGGGCCGAGGGAAGCCCTGAAATTGTGGAGGGAAGGGGTAAAAGTGCCGAGGGAAGCCTAAATGATGCCGAGGGAAGCATGCAAAGTCTCGAGGGAAACATCATAAAGCCGTGGGAACGAATAATATTTGGTTACGAGCTACGGCAGGTCAATTGCACTTGCAATGACTATTCGATCACCGTGGTCTGTGTCTCATAGACTACCAGCTTATCATTGTGCTTTTAGTTCTGTGTGCCACAGACCTTGGTTTAAATCATGGTTAGTCTCCCTAAACAAACTTCTCCCTCAAAAAAAGTATCAATTGCTATTATTCTCGTATTATTGCGGTCTGTTTTTGTAAAATATAATCTTTAAAAATATGAGACTCATTCCCAGGCTACTCTTCATTTTATCAGTCCTTAACATAGGCTGCCAAAGTAAAAGTAATCAAGAAGTAATCGTCAATTATACCAACCCGGAAATTGAGTATTGGGGTAGAATAGATTCTACTGATGAAGGCACCAACCTCTACTGGTCAGGTACCTCCATAGAAATGAATTTTGAAGGGGAATCCATTCACGCACTGCTACAAGACGAAACCGGAGATAATTATTACAATATAATCATTGACAATAATGAGCCAGTGCTTCTAAGGCCGGATACTACGCAACAGTACTATCAATTAGCTTCACAACTGCCCGAAGGGGCCCACTCAGTCAGGATTTTTAAGCGTACGGAGTGGGACAGAGGCAAAACGGTTTTTGCCGGGTTTAAGATAGAGGGGAATGCCAGCGTATTACCAAAACCGGCACCCAAAGAAAGAAAAATAGAGTTTTACGGAAATTCCATTACAGCAGGTTACGCAGTGGAGGATACTTCTGGAAGCGACAGGCCGGACAGTACTTTTACTAACAATTACTTAAGCTACTCAGCCATTACAGCCCGCCACTTTGATGCGGAATATCAGGTGATTTGTAAAAGCGGCATCGGAATCACCATTAGCTGGTTCCCTTTAATTATGCCTGAAATTTATGACAGACTGGACCCAAATGACTCTACCAGTCAATGGAATTTTTCCAGGTTTACACCTGATGTGGTGGTGATCAACCTGATGCAGAACGATTCATGGCTTGTTAATTTACCGGAAAGGCCGGAATTTAAAAGTAATTTCGGAGACACAGCACCGAGTGATGAGTACATTATTGATGCGTATCAGCAATTTGTGGCAGATATAAGAGGCCACTATCCTGAAGCCGATATCATCTGTGCATTGGGTAATATGGATGCCACTCAGGAAGGATCAAAATGGCCGGGCTATGTCAGTAAGGCCGTAGCTAATTTAAATGATCAGCATATTTATATCCATTTCTTTCCTTTTAAAGAAACTCCAGGGCATCCCTCCATTGCAGAACAGGAAGCAATGGCCAGCAGTCTTATTCAGTTCATTGATGAAAATATCAATTGGTAAATGGAAAGTTAATCACATAGTGTACCGCCATTGCGAACGCAGTGTGGCAATCTTAGCATTAGAATGACCTAATGTTATAAGGAACATACGTTTAGTTTTGGAAAGATTGCTTCGTTCCTCGCAGTGATGTTCTAATTGAATTTTCTATGCGGAAAATCCCCCTGCCCCCTTTTTAAGAAAGGGGGAGCGATCTAGTGAGAATTTACATTATTCTTTTAGGTATATCAAATTTTTCGTTCATTGCGAAGGAAGCATGACTGAAGCAATCTTGTTGATTGAAAGAGATTGCTTTGTTGCGGCAGCAATGACTATTCGATCACCGCGGTCTGTGGCTCACAGACTACCAGTTTATCGTTATGCTTTAAGTTCTGTGTGCCACAGACCTTGGTTTAACAGACTTAATTGAAAGTTAATCACATAGTGTATCGTTCATTGCGAACGCAGTGTGGCAATCTTAGCATTAGAATGACCTAATGTTATAAGGAACATATGTTTGGTTTTGGAAAGATTGCTTCGTTCCTCTCAAATGACGTTCTAATTGAATTTTCTATGCGGAGAATCCCCCTGCCCCCTTTTTAAGGAAGGAGGAGAGATCCAGTGAGAATTTACACTGTTCTTTTAGACATCAAAGGCCCCTAAACAAACTTCTCCCTAAACTGTAAATTGAACATCCCATAGAGCAGGCAAAGGGCACTGGCCACCATCAGGTACAGTCGGTTTTTGAAAATAATGGTCTGCCAGATGAACTCACTCATGTCACGAGGTTCTGAAAAAGGGTTGAGGAAGACATTATAAACATTGTATTGCAGGGGTTCTGCAAAAACAAAGAAGATAAAGGATACAATTACAATGACAATGGCAGTGCCATTCCCATTTTTAATCAATGTAGAAAGCATAAAGGCCAGCGAAGACAGAAACCCGATAGGGAAGAGGACTTGCCCCACCATAGGCAGTAGGCTAAATCGATACAAAGTCATATTGGCAATGCTACCCAGTACCAATAAAATGACGCCTGCCACGCCTATGGCCAACACAAAGCGCACCAGCCACACTTTATAACGGTAATTGGGAATGCCAAAAATGGTTTCCAGCATTTTGGAATCATCATCATTCTGAATGCCATAGGCCATAGGGTAGAAGATCAGCAGCAAGCCTGGGAACACCAGGAAGCCGTAAACTACTGCCTCATTAAATTCCGGGTCCTCAAAAATGGTGATCATAATGATGAAACCAAAGAACAGAAATGCCGCCAGCACAAAGTAGACGAATTTGTTCGCGAATATTACCTTTACGTTGTAGGTGATGAGTCTGTAGAGGAGTAGTAAGTAGCTTTTCATGTTTAATTGGTCTTGTGTTTTCTATATGTAAAATCCCCCTGCCCCCTTTTTAAGAAAGGGGGAGAGATTCAGTGATAATTTACGCTGTTCTTTTAGATATATCGAATTTTTCATCATTACGAGGGAAGTATGACCGCGGCAATCTTGTTGATTGAAAGAGATTACTTTGTTGCACTCGCAATGACTATTCAATCACCGTGGTCTGTGGCTCACAGACTACAAGCTTATACATTGTACTTTAAGGTCTGTGAGCCACAGACCTTGGTTTTGTTTCTATCTGAGAATCCCCCTTACCCCCTTTTTAAGAAAGGGGGGGGAGATCGCGTTTCAATTTTTATTTATTTAAGTTCGTGTTTTTCTATACTTTCAAAGTTTTAATACTTGTCTTTACTATTCCCTTCTTTTAAAAGAGAGAAGGGCTTGCCAGCCGTTGGCTGGTTGAGTTCTAAAGCTAAAGGTTCTTATTATTCTTCACTCCGGTAGCTTTCTTAGCTCACTCCAATTAATTCAGTCCATCCTTTTTCAATGTATTATAAATTTTTTAATTAAACGTAAATGTTTCGTCATTGCGAAGGAAGCATGACTGAAGCAATCTTGTTGATTGGAAGAGATTGCTTCGTTGCACTCACAATGACTATTCGATCACCGTGGTCTGTGGCTCACAGACTACCAGCTTATACATTGTACTTTAAGGTCTGTGAGCCACAGACCTTGGTTTTGTTTCTATCTAAGAATCCCCCTTACCCCCTTTTTAAGAAAGGGGGAGAGATCGCGTTTCAATTTTTATTTATTTAAGTTCGTGTTTCTCTATATTTTCAAAGTTTTGAATTTCGTCCTTACCTTTCCCTTCTCTTCACAAAAGAGAAGGGTGGTGCCCACTAGCGGGTGACGGGATGAGTTCAAATCCCCCTTTGGAGGACTATAGGGGGCTTCTACTCTTCATCAGCCACAAATACGCATCCTCCAGGTTGGCACGCACATGCACGGCATCAGCGCGCGGTTGCTTATCTGCTAAACATTTCACCCTAATTTGCTCTCCTTCCCGCATATGGTGCACAATCAGGTAATTCTCCTTTTCCACCTCAAACTGTTCAGGTGAGAGATGAAATTCCCAAACCTTATCATCAGCCAATTCCGCCATGGTAGTCGGGCTGCCGATGTATTCAATATTACCGGAAATCAGCACCGCCAGGTTATTACAGCTGCTGGCTATATCTTCAATAATATGGGTAGAAAATACCACAATCCGCTCACGACTGAGCTCCACCAGCAGGTTCCTGAAGCGGATTCGCTCCAATGGATCCAATCCGGCTGTAGGCTCATCTACCACCAATATTTTTGGCAGGTGCAATAGGATTTGCGCAATACCGATCCGCTGTTTCATACCACCTGAGAACGAACCGATTTTCTTATGCTGATGCTCATCCATATGCACCGCTTTTAGTACGTATTGCACTCGCTCTTCCCGTACATCCTTTTGGCTGATTTTGCGCAAAATTGCCTGGTAGTCTAAAAACTCATAAGGCGTCATGTTTTCATAGGTACCAAAAGCCTGCGGCAGGTAGCCAATCAGTCCCTGCAGTTCTTCCCTGCTGAGGGTGGTATCATGACCATTGATCCAGATTTTGCCGTAGCTTTGGTCCATAATGCCACATAAAATCCGCATAAGCGTAGTTTTTCCGGCACCATTAGGACCTAATAAACCAAACATTCCTTGCTCTATGGTTAAACTCACGCCTTTTAAAGCTTTAAATTGAGGTTTCTTCGGTTTTACAAAGGGAATAGATAGCATCAATTTATAGTATAGCCTACGGACTTTAGCAAAGCGGCCTTTAATTTCATCTATTACCACTTTATGGTTGGAAAGTTTTCGTGACATCCGCACAAGAAATAAGCCGATAAACCAAAGCATTATCAGGAATACACCCACACCTTTCGTATTGATATCACTGTAGAGGTAAACAGCACTTATTACAGGAAAGCCCCAATACAGAACAGCATGCAAGAAGCTCATCAGCCTTTTTCTTGTTGGTACCAGCTGTGCGGCATCATTAAAGATTGAAAGGAGCAGGGCATGCAGGGCAATCATAAAGAGCAATTGCCAGAAAGCTTTATCCAGAAAGAAATAGACAAAATATACCAGAAAAGTGATTAGAGCCCCTTGCCAGATCAGGTTTTGCAGCATGATTTTGCCTGACACAGGTTCCTCATTTCGCGCTTTAAATAAACGTTTATTGCCTTTCCACTCCCGCAGCCAGCGTTTGTCCCTACCATACACCTTGGTCAGGTTCTGGATTTCAATATGCATGGCTTCATCAGGGGCTACCATTTTGGCATTAGCCTGTCGCAATGAGGTCATGATAAAATAAGTGCCTCCGGGAATGAGGAGCACAGCGGTAAGGAACCAGATCACCTGCCATAGCATTCCTTCTATTGAAAGAAAGATAAGCATTGCTATGGCTACCATCAATATAATCTGCGCGAGCTTAATGCTTGTTTTAAGATTTCTGAACCAATCCAATACGCTTTCCAGTCCGGCACTCATGGTAGGTATGTAGATGAGTGTGAGAATGGTGGCAAAAGCCAGTCCGCCCATAACCGTTACCGCAAAAGGTTGCCCAATGCTGGTTACATACTCTGCATCTCCCAAAGCCAAAGGCAGCATGGCCACAAAGGTGGTAATGGAAGTAATGAGTATTGGCCGGATACGGGAAATCCCACTGATCATCAATGCCCTGTACTTATTATAGCCTTTTCTCCTGAGGATACGGGAATAATCGATCAGGATGATGCCGTTGTTAACCACTACACCGAGCAAAATGAGGAAGCCTATCAGCGTATTGGCGTTTAATAAGGAATTGCCAGTAAAAGTCAGCCCCAGGAAAGCACCAATGCCTGCCAGCGGAATGGAGAACATGATCACGATTGGGAGGTACAAGGACTCAAATACAGCAGCCAAAATCATGAAAATGATAACAATGGAGGCAAAAATAAAGAAGTATAACTCATCGTACAGGCCTTCATCATGGATAACATCTACCACCATGCCTGATGGCACATTGATTCCACTCACTATCTGGTCAATTTCCAGTCGGGAAGATTGCAGCAGCGATTCGGATTTTAGCACTTCATCAATAAAATTATAAGTGATTTCAATGCGTTTTTCCTGGTTTAAGCGGGTAATGGTGCTTTCCCCTGAAGAGTAAATTACTGAGCCAATATCAGATAGAGAGTGCGCCACTCCGGTGCTGCTGGTAATGGGCATTTCCCGCAGGTCTTTCATTTCTTTAGCGGCTCGCGTGGTTTGGTTTTGCGTTTGAATGGTGATCTCGAATTCCTCACCACCACTCACAAATTTGGAGCCTGAGGCAAAGGAGGGTTGAAAATCATTCAGGCCAATGGCTACATTTTGTTGCGTGATGTGATTCGCACTCATCCTTTTTTGGTCAAAACGAATATGGGCCTCCGGACGCTCCGGGCTAATATTCACATGGCTATTTTCGATAGATTGTAAACTGCTTACATAGCTGTTGATATCATTGGCTATCACCTGCATCAGTTCAAAATCCTGTCCTTTGATGACGATCCGTTCAGAAGCTGAACCAATGCCCAGCATGCGTTCAAAATCTGAGGAGGCAGAGCTTGCTGCACCACTTTGTCCTACACCTGTTTGCGGAGGCTTGTTGAGAGAAATCTCCAGGTCTTCAAAGTTTTTAGCAATGCCGGTGAGCTTGTTTTGTATGTCAGCAACTGAGATGGTATCCAGATCTTTAAAACCTTCCACCAGTGAAATACTTAAAACAGCATCGCCTTCGGAAACCTGGCTGATCACTTTGTCGACCACTGGAATTTCCATCACCTTTTCTTCAATTTTTTGCACCCGCAGGTCGGTAGAAGCCAGTGTGGCACCTTGTGGCATGGTAACAAACAAATTCATTTCTGTTTTTTCCACATCAGTGGGGCCTGACAAACTTACGAATAAGCTGAGCCCAATGGTGACAAAAAACAGCACCAGTCCTCCAATCACCGTCAGCAAAGGTTTCCTGAAGCAGGATTTCAAAATCACTACATATTGCTGAATCATGCGCTGCCGGATAGAAGCATTTTTGATCAGTGGTGCTTTTTCTTCGTCATCTTTATTAATGGCGGCATGTGCCAACATAGGGATTAACACCAGGGCTACCACTAAAGAAACCAAAAGCGTGGAAATGATGGAAATGCCTATATGTGTCCCTATCATGGTCACCAGGAAATTGGAGGAGAAAATAAAGGGAAGAAATACAGTTACTGTTGTTAAGGTAGCGGCTACTACTGAGCGTAGTACTTCTTTGGTGCCATCCACTACAGCTTCCTCTTTTGGTTTTTTATTCACTACATTCCGGTAGATGTTTTCCAGCACTACTACGCTGTTATCCAGCAACATGCCTATGGCAAGTGCCATGCCTATAAGTGTTAAGCTGTTAATGGAAATACCTGCTGCATAGAAGAAATTGAAAGCAGTATATACTGAAATAGGAATAGCCAGTGCAATGCTCAGAATAAACTTCATTCTACGCAGAAATACCCACAAAACAAAAATAGCCAGGAGTCCTCCGCTAACGGCCAGGTTCTTGATCTGATCTATATTGGTAGTCATCTGCTCCGCTGAATTTCTTTGAACCACCAACTCCACATCCAGTGCTTTCAGGTCTTTGTTAATGGCTTCTATTACTTCCAGTGTTTCCTCTGAGAGCGCAATCAGATTGGCTTGCGTATCCTTGGATAGCCTAATGGAAACAGCATCTTTTCCGTTGACGCGGCTGAGCGAGGTCTGCTCCTTTACTCCGAAAAACACATCAGCCACATCGCTCAAAAGCAATGGCCCTTTCTCAGACACCACCAGACTTTGGATGTTTTTGATGTCTTTTAATTCGGCAGTAACATTCACAAAAATCTGCTGTCCGTCCCTTTCTATTTGCCCTACAAAGGCACTTTTGTTGGAGTTTTGCGATAACACATTGCTAATAGTGTTAGGTGTAATGCCATTGGCCTCACAAATTGCATCATTCATGATGATTTCAACAGTTTTTTCACGTCCACCAAATACTTCCACGCCTCCGATTCCATCAATATCATTTAAGCGGTTGGTGATGTATTGGTCGGTTACATTCCTAACCCGATCCACGCCACCGCTGCCTAATACCTGCAAATCCATGAAGGCATTGGTAAACTGCTCGGTGTCTATTTTGACGATGTTGACCATAAAATCGGGTGTGAGATCAGACTTTATAGCACCTACTTTTTGCTCCAGTTTAAGGTAAGCGTACTTAATATTCACTCCCTTCCTGAAGGAAATAAAGATCATTCCCTGCCTGCTATCAGCATTGGAGGTAATTTCTTCAATGCCCTCCAAGGTGCTAATGGCACTTTCAAGCGGTACAATAGCCTCACGTTCCATGTATTTTGGATCCACTTCCGAGGTGGAGGCTACCTGTACAATTAATACAGGCAGTTCCACATTAGGGAAAAGCTCTACCGGCAATTTATTGTAGGAAATGTAGCCCATTACAGTGAAGCCAATAAATAGCATCGATACCAGGACTTTCCTTTTAATGATAGTATGTAATAGTCCTTGTTTACTCATGTGAGGGGGTCGTTTTTACGTGTTTATTTCCTCTGATTTTACTGATAAGGTTTTCAATACTTTCATAGAAGCACGGGATAATCACCAGTGTTAAAATCGTGGAAGTCACCAACCCGCCAATTACAGCTATGGCCATAGGAGCGCGTAATGCTGCACTTTCTCCAAAACCAAATGTCAGTGGCAGTAAAGCTAAAATAGTGGTTAGACTGGTCATAAGAATAGGCCTGAACCTGCGTTGTGCAGCATCCAAAATTGCTTCCCGCAATGCCATGCCAGCTAATTTATTCCTGTTGATGCTGTCAACCAGTATAATCGAGTTGTTCACAGCTATTCCCGCCAGCATGATGATACCGATTAAAGCCATCATGTTTAAAGGCATTCCCAGGATGAAAAAAGCCAGCAAAGCACCTACACATGCTAAAGGGATGGTTAAAAGGATGGTAAATGGATGTAAAAGCGATTCGAACTGCGAAGCTAACACCATGTAAACCAAAAGCACCGAGAGAATCAGTGAGAAAGTAAGGTTGTCCATCGACTCCCTTCGCTGTATTTCCTGACCTGCCACTTTAATCTTATATTGTGGAGGAACCGCAATTTTTGCAAAGGAGTCATCAATAGATTTCACTATTTGGTCATAAGGCTGATCAGGATTTACCCGTGCACCTATGGAAACCATGCGGGTCTGGTTTTTCCTGTAGATGGAGTTGGCAGCATATTGCACACTTACAGTGGCAATTTCGCTTAGAGGAAATTCCCCCTGGCTGCTTTTTATTCTCATATTTTCCAAACCTACCAATGAGATTTTAGGCACTTTGATCATGATATCCTGCATTTCTCCACCTCGCTCCAGCGTGCCTGCCTTTTTGCCTTCCAGCTGATCTTTAATTTGAGTGATCACATGATCAATAGATAAACTCATTAAACCGGCCCTGTATTTATCAACGTCCACCTGAATTTGTGGAATCCCTTGCTCGAGATTGGAAACCGGTTCATAAATATTGTTGTTGCTGCTCATGATAAGCATTACTGAATCTGAAAGCATGCTTAGCGAGTTAAAGTCGGCACCACTTACTTCCACCATAAGTGGCATTTGTTCATCACCCACCACTGCATTCAATGCACTTTCATCATTCGAAAAACTGGCTTCTATACCTGGTATTCCATCAAAATAGGTGGAAAGGGAAGAGGTGACACTTGCAATATCCAGCTCCAAATCTTCCCTGAAGATAAGCTTTAGGTTCGCCTTATTTTCATCGTACACATTTTCATTTTCTATGCCTGACTGGTTTTTCTCAGGACCAACATGCGCATATACATGTTCCAGTTGACCTTCAAAAAGTAGCATCAACTGGCCTTCAATCTGCTCTACTGTAGAGGAGGTTCTGGAAAGTGGCGTGCCATTAGTCAGGCTGAGGTCTACAGAGATGGCTTTAGTGCCTGCTTGTGGCATGTATTCACTTCCTATGATGTCGATGAGTTGATATGAAGCTGCTACCAACAGGAATGAAACTACAATCAGAGCGATTCTGTAGCGAAGCATTTTATCAAGAAAGTTTCTGTAGGCTTTATATTTTAATGGTTTTTCTTTCTGTTTAACAGTGTCCTTGCGGAAGATTTTTGTAAAAAGCATGGGAATAACCAGAATGGCCACTGCCAGAGAGGAAATTAAGGAAAAGGCCACTGTCCAGGCCTGGTCTTTAAACAATTCTCCTGAAGGACCCTGAAGATAGACAATCGGCAGAAAAACAACTATTGTAGTAAGTGTGGAGGCTGTAATAGCACCACTTACCTCGCTGGTTCCCTGAATGGCGGCATCCATCACGCTCAGACCTTCTTCCCGCTTCCTGAAAATGGCTTCTACTACTACAATGGCATTATCCACCAGCATACCTGCACCTAATGCCAGCCCGCCAAGGGTCATCACATTTAATGTTAATCCATTGAAATACATTAGGTTGAAGGTGGCAATAATAGAAATGGGAATGGCGATACTGATAATGAGAGTGGAGCCCAATCTACGGAGAAACACAAACAAAATAATCACTGCAAAGAGGGCTCCGTAGAGGCCTGAATCCTTCACTTCATCAATAGCTCCATGTATAAACCTGCCCTGATTTTGAATGATGACAAATTCATAACCGGGAATAGATTTTTTCAAATCTTCCAGCACCTCTGTCAGTTCATTTACTGCACTTACTGTATTGTATTTGGTCTCTTTAAAGATGGACATGCCAAGGCTTCGTTGCTGGTTCACCCGAACAATGCTGTTAGCTTCTTTGTCCATTATTTTCAGGGTGGCTACCTCTCTTAAAAGCACAGGCACCTGATTGGCTGTTGTTGTTGGCTGAGGAGCTGCAGAAGTTTGAACGACTTCAGCGGCTCCCCCTGTGGGTGAAGGGTTTGCAGGGTTTGCTGTATTTTCCTGATTGGTGTAACCCACCACTAACTCTTCCAAATCTTCCGGATTTTCTATAATGCCGAGGCCTTTGATTACATATTTTCGGCCTAGTTCCTCAATAAAGCCACCGGAAACATTCCGGTTGTAATTTTGGATTTTAGCCACTAAATCATCTACCGTGAGGCCATAAGAGGCTAGCAAATTGGGGTCTGTTTCCAGAATTATTTCCTTTTCCTGCTCTCCTGAAAGGCGAACTTCTGCAATTCCCGGCAGTCGGATAATCTCATTTCTGAAATTATTTTCTGCCACCTGGCGTAGTGATTCCGTATCATTGGAATTAGGGTTATAAAGGCCTAATACCATGATAGGGGTGGCATTGGGATCGAATTGAGAAATCACAAATTCTTCTATTTCCTCATTCATATTAAAGCTGGAAAGGGATTTTTGAAGATCCAGAAAAGCTTCGTCCATATCTTTGCCCCAATCGTATTGAACAGTCACCCGGCCATAGCCCATTTGGCTGATGGAGCTTACTTCCATTGCACCATTCTGCCTGATGGCTACCGATTCTATAGACTCAATAAACTGCTTTTCAATTTCTGAAGGAGGTTTAATCCCGGCCTTTAGTTCCACGAACAAAGTGGGATTTTTTAAGTCAGGGAATAATTCTATGGGTAGTTTCCCAAACGAAATGGTACCTAATAAAATGACGGCCAGTACCATCATCAGGATGGAAATGGGGTAGGATACGGCCAGTGAGACTATCTTTTTCAAATTACATGGGTTTAACTAATGGGAACATTACTAATTTTATATCTGAGAAGTGTGTTATTGCAATACACTTACTTTGCTCTTATTTCTCAGCGTTTCAAAGCCACTCACAACTAACCTGTCATTGATTTTCAAGCCGCTCAGCACTTCAATTTCATCCATTGTTTCCAGACCTGTAGTGATGGCTTTCTCCGTGGCGATCCCGTTTTCTACTATAAATACCACTTTTGCATCCTGCCGTGAAATGACGGTTTCTTTAGGAATTACAATGGTGCTGTCGCGTTGCTCAGATAAAATGGCAGCTTTTATGAACATACCCGGGCGCAGCAGGCGTTTGTCATTATTGATTTGCAGTACGCTTTTAAAGGTGCGTGTATCCGCATCAATAATGGGGGAAATTTGACTTATTCTGCCTCTGATAGTGTCTTTTGCAATGTTGTAGTTAGTGATTTGAACCAGTTGATTCAATGTAACTTCTGCCAAATGCTTTTCCGGAAGCTTTACATCCATCAAGAGCTTTTCATACTCCATCACCTTGAATAGCTCCGATCCCTGCTCAATTTTAACGCCATCAGTGTGGTAAGGCAATTCTACTATTACGCCCTCAAAAGGAGCTCGTACCACCATTTTAGCCAATTGAATTTCTGCATTTTCGTAAGAGTACTTTGAATTCACATATTGAATGGAGGCATTTTTTAGTTCAGTTTCGGTAACGCCTCCTTTGTCATATAGCGATTTTTGCTTTCGTAGATTATTATCTGCTAACTCCAGGTTGAGCTTTTTCCCTTCTACTTGTTGACCATTAACGAACTCCTCATTCTCAATTCTAATCAAGATCTGATTTGCTTTAACTGCATCTCCCAGTGCAAAGGGTTGGCCCGTAGCCGGATTTTTTTGCAGACGATAAATACCTCCCAGCTCAGCTTTCATGGTGCCTTCTTTGGAAGAATACACTGTGCCGGTAGTTTCAATAAATCGGGAAATACTTTGCGGCTTAATGCTGACCACCGAAACCGGAATCTTTATTTCTGTCTGAATACTCGACTGTTCCTGATTACATGACCAGAGCACGGTGATGAGCAGGAGAGGAGAGATAAATTGTAGTAGCTTATTCATGTTGTTTAATTTAAGTAGTGAGTATCATTTATTAAGTATCAAGTAGTGAGTAGTGAGACATGAGATTGATTTTTTAAAGATTTACTATTACTAATTTTTAAGTCCATTTCTTCTCTATTCTCTAATATCTAGTATCTAGCATCTAGTATCTAGCATCTAGTATCTAGTATCTAACATCTAGCATCTAACATCTAGCATCTAGTATCTAGAATCAAGTATCTAATTTCTTATAAGGACCGGTTCATTCTTCTCAAAATCGTAGAGTGATTGAATTTTAAGGTTCAGTAATTCCATTCTATAATTAATGAGGGCATCAGCCAGGGCACTTTTCTTTTCGGAAAGCTGACTTTGGAACCTGTTCAGATCAATGCTTGTGAGGTCTCCGTTTTTGTAGCGTTCCAGGTTAATATCGTAGGTCAGTTGCGCATTTTTGATGTTTTGTTCTGCAATGCCAATCTGGTTTTCCAGGTTTTGTAGGTTTCTGTAAATTTTTCTGATATTGATGATGATATTATTTTCTTCCACCTGCAAATCCACTTTGTTAATTTCCAAATTGGCATTGGTAGCATCCATTCTGGCTTTATTTTCACCCCAGTCCCAAATAGGAATGCTGAAAGAGATGGCTATTCTGGGGTTTACGCTAGGTGTTTCGTACACTTCAGGAGCTCGCACATTGTCGCCAAAAACCCCTAATGATAAGCCGATAGCCCCTTTGAACTCATTTAAGGATTTCGTGCGGATCAATTCAAACTGAGACCTTTCAATATCAATGCTTCGCTGTCTCAGTTCCATTCGGTGCTCCAATCCGTGCTCTATGGCTTTTCTTAAATCCACCTTTCGGGTCAGAAAATCGATGTCTACTATCACACTTAACTCTTCTTCCAGGCTGAGCCCCAACAGAAGTTTAAAATCATCTGCTGCATTGCTCAACAGTACTTCATTGTTTTCTACTGTTGATTTTGAAGTGGCCAGATTCAGTTCTGCCTGGTACAACTCTTCTCGCGCCAAAAGGTCGGCTTCCACTTTATTTAATGTGATTTCATAACTGATCTTTTGGTTCTCATACTCATCTCTTGAGATTTCCAGGTTGTTTTGACGCTGGTAAAAATTATAGAATGATTGCGTTACATTTTGCTCCAGGCTTAGCAGCTGGATTCCGTTACTGATTTGAGCATTTTCCAGGTTGAGCTCCAGTTCCTTCAATTGAAGCTTAGTCCTGTTATAGGTGAAAATAGGCTGGTCCAACTGCAGGTATAAATTATTGCTGTAGGTTTTGGTACGGAGATCCTGAAATTCAGAGTAATTATCGCGGTAGCCAAAACGGTTAATCAGAGAGATAGTGCCATCAGTGGCTACGATTGGTTGGCTTACGGATAAATTAGCAAAGGAATTATAATCTTCAATGGTGTTCCAACGGGAAAACAGATCATTGAAATTACGGTTCCGGTTATAATCAAAAGGAGTAATATCCAGCGCAAACCGTGATTTTAATGCGGCTCTTTGTGCATCCAGACTCCTTTGGTTGCTGTAAAGGTTCAGCATCGATTTTTTGATGGTGGGGCTACTCTGCTGGGCAATTTCGATAGCTTCTTTCAGTGTTAGTGTGCGTTGTGCCATCAATTGCTGAGACAGGAGGCAACAGATCATGATCAGTTTGCCATAAACTGCAAGTCTTTTCATTTTATTTAATTGATTACTTTTCATAATTTTCATTGCTTAACCCATTTAATAGCATCTGCATAAACTGTTCTCAGCTCACATTCATCAGTGAGTGAAACACTGCCTCCCTTTTGATTGAAGTAATAGGAACCCAGAAAATTCCAGCCCGGCTCTGCGTTAGATATGTTATAGGTGATATTATCCTCTCCATCAGCGTGGTGAATAATGAAGTGGTAGTAATGCTGCTTGTTACTGCTGTTATTTCCTGTGAATTCATTTTGGTTTTTCCCCTGCATATAGGTGTAGAGGTCGTAAAAACCTTCTTCTTTTATGTCAGGAGTCCATGTAGCTATTTTTTCTCCGTTTCCTGAGCGGGTGAAGTGGGCAGACCTGATTACAGTGCCATAAAATTCTGATCCTGTGGTGGGCAGCCATTTTGAAAAGGGGCGGTCCCAGCTGCCGTAATATTTTTGATTGGTAGTTTTCCTGCTGTCAAGGTAAGCCTTTAAATAGGTAGGTTTTATTGGGCTGAAACTACTGAATGCGGAATCTTCATTATCCACTATAATTTCATAAATATTAGGTGCTTTCTCTGTTGTAATTATCCTTTCACCTTCAAATAATTCGCCTCCTTCACGCTTGCTTAAAGTGCCTACAGGTAAAGTAATTACTGAAGGGATGTTTCTGGAAATAATTGTATTAAAAGTGATGTTATCCGGCTTTTCATCCAAAACAAAACCTAGTAATTTGGTTTCTCCTTTTTTTATCACTGAAAGTTGTGCAGGAATCTCATTTTGTTCGGTCACATTCACTTTGTTACGGTAGTAATCCTCATCGTCTGCAGTGGCTCCAGAGGTAAATTTCACCTCAATTACGCCATCATTATTGCCGGAATTTCTGATTTCAGCCAATACCTGGTAGCGCTTTCTATCTCCATCTAATACTTCATATTTTTGAAGGCTAAGGATTTCAAATGCAGGTTGAGAAGTTTCAAAGTACACCTTCTTAATAATCGGATCAATATCCATCTGGAATTCAGTGATAATAGCCTTCCTTAGCGATTCGTAACTTGTTAATTGGTGTTGATGTTGATTTACCCAACTGTACAAAAAGTCTTTGAAATTATTTTCACCTATCAATTGGCCAATATATGTGAAGAGGTATTGACTTTTTAAGGACACTGATTTCTGAATTTTGTTAAATTTTGCTTCCGAGAGAATTTCATTAAGGGAAGACTCCCTCATTAGATTGTTACATTCCTCAGTAAAGGATATGCCATTTCTATTTCTGGAATAATCTGCTTTTGCTTGTTTTTCATTTTGTAAATAAGTAGCAATGCTACGATTCAGCAACGCCCATTCTTTGCTCACTATACCGCTGTTGTAGGCATAATAATTAGGGTAGATTGAATAATCTGGCTCATCTTGACGAAGGCCTTCAAAGGCATAATCTGCCCCGATTTGCTTAGTAAAAACCTTTTTAATCAAATCATTGAATACATTGGCTTGCTTTTGCTTTTCAGTTAAAACCTGATTCTGACGTTTGGCCTGGCTGTTCATATCCCGCAATTGCATTCTGAGGTCAAACTGACGGATATCGCTTCCTTTTTCAGGCCAATAAACTGTTTCCGGCTGCAGGTAGGCCTGGTGGCTTTCATAAATTTTATTGTAAGTAGCAAACTGAAGTGGCGTTTCAACAAATTGTAATCTCTTAAAAGGATAGGAGAGATTCTGAGCATCCTCATATTCATTGGCCAAATCAGTAATGAGATAGCTTAAAGTGTCAGAAAGCTGATCGAGCTGATTTACAAAGAAATCGCTGTTTCTATAATGGTAGAGGGAATATTTTACGCTGTCTACGGTGATTTCCTTTTTCACATAATCACCCACTGCAAGTGAAATTTGGGGTAAAGGATACTCTGGTTTAAACTGGTAAACATTTCCGTTGATGACAGGCTCTCCTTGCGAGATGGCCATTTGACCATTGGAAGTAGTCACTTTCAATTGAAATTCAGGAAATGATAGTCGGTCTTTAGTTACGGACTTTCTGTTATAGCCAATCTGTGTGTCAGGATACCATAGTACATCTTTCGTAAGCAAAGTATAATCTGCCTGTAAAAAGGAATACTTCTTTTGCATGGAAAACATAAAATAATCTCTTGCAGCTTCGTATCTTTTCTGATCTACCTCTAAATGGGCTGCTGATTGTAAAATATCACCATGGTACTTTATTAATACTTTTACCTCCTGATTTGGAGCAATGTTGAGCTCATCAAGTGATACTATATGGAAGTTTTTATGTGCTTTCTGAGTACTACCATTTAGTACAACTTCTTCTACCTTAAGCCCCGGGTTCAGGGTGAAGTAAATCCGGCTAAGTACTTCATCGGTATTATTTTTTACCAGCATTTCCGAAGAAGCATTTATTTCATCTTCTATTAGCTCAATCTCAATAGCACTGGAAAGGATAGTAATATTGGGAACTTCTGCCCACTGTCCATTTAGCGCAACCATATTCTGTCTTAGTTCAATCGGATTTTGCCGCATTTCATAAAGCCTGAGCATCATAAAGGAAGAAGCGACTAATATTGCCAAACCTAGCACTCCTGTTACCATTCTGGCACTGCGGTGGCTGGGAAGGCGATCAATGAAAAATGCTGTGATAAAGAGTAAGGCAATGCCTGTAATTAAGTAAAAAGATCTCTGCAACAAAGCGAATTCCAGATCAGCAAATCCTGAAATATCAGAGATGAACATGGGGAGTCTGAAGGCCATGAAATCAAGGATATTGGAGAACTCATCAAAATAGTAGATCAATTCTACACCAGCTACTCCCAGCAATAAAACGATGGAAATGGGCTGGTTTTTGATCAGCGTAACCAGTAAAAATGAAATTCCTGCCGTGAAAACAATGGTGGGAATGCTGGTGAGTAAAGGATAAATGATATACGCCCATGGCTGGAAAGTGGTATAAGGACTGGTGAGGTTGAAAGCCAGCGATAAGGCAACAAATACTAAGTTTAAAAGAAAGAAAAGCTTAAAGAGTGCCAATGCTTTGCCAAAAACATAGTCAAGGTTGGTAATAGGTCTTACAAAAAACACCTCATTGGTATCCACTTTTTTATCCTTTTTAATCAGACCTGTCGCCAAAAATATTACTGCAGCTACTTGTGGTATGCTGATAAGCGTAAGGCTTGCATAAGGCATCAACCAACTGTTAGAAAGAAAAGCCCATCTGGGTACATCTGCCTCAGAAAATACTGCGATATTGAAAATAGTGAGAAAACCAATGCCTGCAACAGCCAGAATTCTGAAAAACCAGTTTCTCCAAAGTACCTTTGATTCAAATCTGGAGATGGTCAATATGTTTTTGAGAGAAATCATACCAGTGAAACTCCTAGTTCATTTTCCATAAAATAGACATAAGCATGCTCCAGGTTAGGATTGGCATGGCTCGCCTTTGGGTGTGGTTGTTCAGTAGCGATTAACTGAACTTCCCATTTACCATCGGTGGGGATGGTAGAAACTACTGAATATTTTGTTTTTATGAGGTTGAATTCCTCATCATCCAAAAGTGCCTGCCATACATGCCCGCGCACCTGATCGATCATTCCTTCCGGAGATCCTTTAAAAGCTACTTCTCCTTTGTTGAGCATAGCCATATTATGGCAGGTACTGCTGATATCTCCCACAATATGGGTAGAAAGTATAATGGTTACGTCCTGCTGACTTAAGTCGGAAAGGATATTACGGAAACGAATTCGCTCTTCCGGATCCAGCCCTGTAGTCGGTTCATCAATTACCAGTAACTTAGGATCACCTATTAGGGCCTGGGCAATTCCCAGTCTTCTTTTCATTCCTCCGGAAAGTTTGTTGGCCATTCTTTCCCGTACATCTAACAAACCCACCTGATCCAGCAGTTTGTTAACTTTGATCGTGCGGTCCTTTTTCTTAAGGCTGGTTGCTAACTGTGCTGCATAATCCAGAAACTCCCAGGTTTTTAGCTTTGAGAAAAAAGTAAAATCCTGGGGAAGATAGCCCACCATTCTTCTAATCCTCTGCCTATGTTCGTTAATGTCCAGTCCATCCATTAAGATAGTACCTGAAGTAGCTTGTTGCACTGTAACAAGCACACGCATAAAGCTGGATTTGCCTGCACCATTGGGCCCTAACAGCCCAAACATGCCACTGCCAATCTGCAGATTTACATTGTTTATGGCTTTATGTCCATTTGGATATACCTTTGTGAGTCCTGTAATTTCTATGTTCATAGTATTCTCAATTGGGCGTAGTTTGGGTGTTGATCCAAATATTTAATTTGTATCTTTCTGGTTATAAGAAGTTTATCTCTTTGTTTTGTTACAGCCTAAATAGAATTTTATTTTTAATATAAATCCAGACGGCTGCTGTCATCTTTTTTCATTCGAATTTCCTGTGTGTCACCCAGGTGCAAATAAGATTTGTTTGAAATAGAACCTTCCAAAACCTTGATAGCTGCATCGCTTATTACTTTTGAACTATCAAGCTGCACATTCAGCAGGTCAAGCTTCATCCCTTCAATGTTAAGGCTTCCTTCATTTGAAGCTTTGATATTCAGCTGACTTATTTTGTTATTGCCAAGCATCCTTATCCATCCGGAGTTAA
Source organism: Marivirga lumbricoides (assembly GCF_014636295.1). Classification (GTDB taxonomy): domain Bacteria; phylum Bacteroidota; class Bacteroidia; order Cytophagales; family Cyclobacteriaceae; genus Marivirga; species Marivirga lumbricoides. The sequence goes on from NZ_BMEC01000004.1 coordinate 80,247, forward strand.
GCATAATAGCCAATGATTCCTGATTTAGTGAATCAATTCTCATACCCGGACTATTTACCGTCATGCCTTTGAAAAGATTTTTATCTACATAAAGAGTAATTTTGACTCTTTTATTTTCACTCAATTCAGGAGGTGTTATTGTAAGGGTATCACCAGATATACTGTAATTTATTTTTTGAATTAAGTCGCCAGATATACTTCGCACTTCCAGCCTTGCTTTACCCGATCCCATCACATCAATACGATGATTCATCTCAGGTAAAACAAGGTAAGAAAAGCTTTCTACATCTACAGTTTCTTTTATGCTGTTGGAATCATCGAACCTGTTCAGGTCGCCATTCAGCCTTATTTCAGTGAAAGCCGCTATCATATAGACCAATATCAGTCCGAAAAATCCTATAAGTACCTTATTGCTTAACTTCATGATGCTGAATTTATGTTGTCTAAATGCTTCTTAAGTTCGCTTGAGGTAATTCCTAACAAGTCTGCTTGTTTTAATACCTCGGGCAGCACTTTATTAAAGAAATCTTCTCTTTTGCTCTTGAGGATAATTTGCTGGGCATCAGGATTTACAAAATACCCAATACCACGTTGGTTTTCAATTATTTTCATGGTCTGTAATTCACTATAGGTTCTCATAATAGTATTTGGGTTTACACCCATTTCTGAAGCCAGCTCCCGCACTGAAGGTATTTTTTCCCCTGCAGGAAATTCACCGCTTACTACCTTGTCGGTAATAGTATCTGCTATCTGAAGAAAAATGCTTTTGCCATTTTGAAACTCCATATTATACCTCCTTTTCTTTTAACTTTCGGTATGCCACAAACAACATGACTACAATGGCAAGAATAGCTGCACAGGCAAAAAGCCGAAATGCACTATTGGTATTTGTGGGAGTCAGCCACAGGGAGTCGTTGATGTTATATTTTGCAACTCCTAATTTTTCCAGAGCAATATAAATTACACTCGAATAGCCAATAATGATAATTGCTAGAGAAAATAAGGTTTTAACCAACGGTTGTTTGGAAAACATAGCACCACCTGTAAATGCTAAGATAAAACCTAACATCACCAGCGATGCTATAAATGAAACAAACCAAAATAAGGATTTTTGTATATCATTGGGAAGTATGAAGTCAAAAGTGCTTTCAAATCCCACTGGGTAAAATTTTTCAGTGGTAAAAAGGGTGAAAAAATATCCTTCCAGATGAAAAGTAATCCAGTAAAGAAGAGGAAGCAAAATTAACATTAAACCAATACGAATAAATAGTTCGAAAACGAACTTTTCCAGTATCGATGCCGGCAACATCAGGTAGTTAATAGTGCCTTCTTTTGAGCGAAAGGCAGGAAATGAATAGCCAACATATAATATGCCAAATATAGCCACAAATGTGAATAGCAATTCCCTAAATATTTCAGCATCATGAGGCACTCTGTCATTACTCATCTGAACCAGTGAAAGCACAATGAATATCACACCAACATAGGCCACAATAGAGAATAATAAAAGTTTGTTGCTATGAATAAAATGCTGTCTGCAAAGCAGAAGAAATCGTTTGCCGTTAAAAATATTACTGGACATAATCTTTCATTTTTTCTGTGCCATGAGAGATGGCATTAAACAATAATTCGATATCAACATTGGAACCTCCATTAGCTTGCGGTGTAATGACTTTATACCCTCCGGGCACCATTTCACTATATAGAATATTTTCACCTTCTGGCGAAGAAGAGGTGGTGAAATTCAGCAGTGCAGAAATGTCAAAGATATCTTTCTGCATAATGAATTTTCCATTTTCAAGCATCAGTATCCTGTCGATCAGGTTTTCAACATCCTTTACCTGGTGGGTGGATATGATTACTAATTGGTCTTCATCAAGCGAGCCTGCCACCACCTTTCTAAAAACACTTTTGGAGGGGATGTCGAGTCCATTTGTCGGTTCATCTAATACCAGCAGCCTGCATTTGGTAGAGAGTGCAAAAGAAATCAGGAACTTCTTTTTCTGTCCGTAGGAAAGTTTTTGTAAACTTTTCGTTTCAGGCAGTTCAAAATCACTGATGAGCTGCTGTAGTAAAGTCTGGTCAAAGCGAGGGTAAAAGCCGGAATTTGCTTTTACATAGCTGCCGATTGAAACGCCTGGTATGTAAAATTCCTCAGGTAAAAAATAAATGTCCTGAAAGAGGGAGGGCTGGCGTTTAGCAGGTTCGTGTCCCATAATGTTCACTTTTCCCTCGGTGGGGAAGAGCAAGCCTACCATCAACTTAAGCAAAGTGGTTTTACCGGCACCATTTTTACCGAGCAGTCCTGCAATGCTTCCTGCCTGTAATTCGCATTCCAGGTTATGGAAGAGTGGCGGCTGCTTTTTTGAATATTTAAATTCTAAATTTTGTATGCTGATCATATCAACTGATTTACTGTACTACTTAACTAATACACTACAATGGTAAAAGATAGATTTGACTATTCCAAAAATAAATGGAAGAATTATTGATTTTTTTTGGAAAGGTGGTACATAACCATCCTAATGTTAATTAGTACTTTAGTTCAAACTGAATTAAATGCTCTTTTTTTAATGGCATTTTAATAGTGAGGTAAATCTTAATTTTAAGTAGATAATAATTGAACAGATTAACGTTATGAACCCAAAAAATCCACAAATGAAAACCCTAGTTATCTCCTTACTTTTATCCTGTTGTCTCATTCGGCTGAATGCCCAGAACTATGAAAAAGTAATCTTTAACAAAAACATTGAAAATGGTTACTATTTAGCTGTAGCGCCTCAGGCTGAGATAACAGGCGTTCTTGTGCTTTTACCCGGTTTTGGACAGGCTGTAGAAAGTATTTATCCGGAAACTAAAATTCATAATGTGGCTTACCTTCATGGTTTATTAACAGTAGCAATTGCTGGTGGCAATAAATTGTATGCTGATGAAAATGTTACAAAGAGGTTAAATGATGCCTTCCTTCACATTATTGATAAATATGCAATTCCTAAAGAAAAGTTTGTGATAGGAGGCTTCTCGGCAGGGGGTACAATCTCTCTTCGGTATGCAGAATATTGCTATGAAAAACCGTCAGAAGCAGCTATTCAGCCACAAGCTGTCTTCAGCGTGGACTCTCCAGTGGATTTATTCGGTATATGGGAATATTTTCAAAGAGAAATTAAAAAGAATTATTCCGAGGCAGGGGTGGGGGAAGCCAGGTATGTTTCTGAAATAATGCTAAAGGAAATAGGAGACCCTGTCAATGATAAAGCTAAGTATGAGGAACTAACACCTTTCAATGCCAATTTGGAACAGCCCGGTAATGAAAAATTCCTTAGTAATATTGGTGTAAGAGTATACCATGATGTTGATATCGTATGGCAATTGAAAAACAGGAGAAGAAGCTTGATGGATACCAATTCATTTGCTTCTTCAGAATTGATTAACAGGCTTTTATTAATGAACAATACAAAAGCTGAATTTATGCTGGCAAAGCAACCCGGTTATAGAAGCTCAGGACTCCGGCACCCACATTCCTGGTCTATTGTAGATGAAGTGGAGTTGATCCAATGGGTGAATGAAATGCTGAAATGAGTGGTTAAAAACAGTTGATAATGTATTTTTTACTGAGTGTTAATATTGAATAATAATACTTTTGATTATTCTACATGTTGAATTGGCTTAATAATAGTTGAGTAAATCATCTATACAAGCACATATCCAAATAGAAAATAAAAAAAACATAAAGTTTTTTTCTCATCCATTTGGAATTACCAAAAAATATTAACAACCTTTGTTCAATAATTCATGAGTAATACAAGCAACATATCAACAGCAAATGCTAACGGCCTTTTTCAAGTAGCCGCTCCTTCTGCTATGGTATTGTCTCTATTGAATTTTTCTGTCCGTCCTAGCCTTAGGACATTCAGGCCCTAACGGGCTTTATATTTTATGGTGCCTTACGCAGGTGCCGATTCTCCATCGTATTATTTTCTTCATTTAGCTTAACAAGTAAGTTTACTATTTCACATTTTAATTTTTGATATTTCGATCAATGAAAAATCATCAAAATGTAATCATTAGCATTGCTAATGAGCAACATATCAAGTTTTCTAAAATGATTGCGGACGAAATGGCTTCCTCTGCAGCGGCACGTGGTACTGGTATCGCGCAACGCACCCCTGAATACATCCAATTAAAAATGGAAGAAGGGAAAGCTGTTATTGCACTTACTAAAACAGGTGAGTGGGTTGGCTTTTGTTATATTGAAGCCTGGGGTCATGGCAAGTATGTTGCCAATTCCGGCTTAATTGTTTCTCCTCCTTACCGTGGCACAGGTGTGGCAAGCAGCATTAAGGAGAAAATATTTGAGCTTTCCCGTAAAAAATATCCTGAATCCAAAATTTTCGGACTCACTACAGGCCTTGCGGTGATGAAAATCAATTCAGAGTTAGGTTACGAGCCTGTTACTTACTCTGAACTAACAGATGATGAAGCTTTTTGGAATGGTTGCAAAAGCTGTGTAAATTATGAAATATTAATGGCTAAGGGCAGATCAAACTGCTTCTGTACAGCTATGTTGTATGATCCTGCATGGGAGAAAAAGAAAAAGCCAAAAAAGACGAAGTGGGGCAGACACTTTGAAGGAGAATACAGCCTTTTTGAAAGATGGATGCGTATTAAAAAGAAAGTATTTCTGAGAGAGAAAAAAGGAGGAGCTTCTGCAAATAGCAGTGGCAACCAAAAGTCAAAAATGAATTTCTTTCAAATGATCGGTTCCTTTTTTAGTTTTTGAAGTCTTTCAAAGCATAATAAGATTTTAATGATAAAGGAATTTCCCCCCTTTTCCAAAGGGGGCAGGGAGATTCTTCAAAGTTGAAATAACATTTTAAGCTATAGAATAGTGGGAATATTTTAAAAAATGGTAATCTAAATTTTAGAAATAACAAAAGTAATCCCTCTTGGTCCCCCTTTATTAAGGGGGAGGGATCAGATACAATTTGTAATAGTCTTCAATAAAATTTAATAGAGTAATAATTAAATTCTTTTTTACAGCAACAAACCATTAAAAAATGAATAAAAAAGCATTAGTGGCCTTTAGTGGCGGATTAGATACCTCTTATTGCGTACTCCAACTCAGTAAAGTGCTGGATTATGAAGTACACACCATCACAGTAAACACCGGGGGATTTGACCCCGAAGAAGTAGCTAAAATCGCACAGAGGGCTAATGACCTCGGCTCAAAAAGCCATAAAACTGTAGATGTTACTCAGAAGTTTTGGGATGATTGCCTGAAATACCTGGTATTTGGCAATGTGCTCAAAAACAATACGTACCCACTTTCTGTAAGTGCTGAGCGAGTTTTTCAAGCCTTGGCTATTGCGCATTATGCCAAGGAAATAGGTGTTAACACCGTGGTTCATGGAAGTACAGGAGCTGGTAACGATCAGGTACGTTTCGACATGGTTTTGCAAACTATCATTCCCTGCATTGAAATTATTACTCCTATCCGAGATAATAAATTATCCCGGGAGGAGGAGATTCAATTTCTTAAATCCCACAACGTTGAGATGGATTTTGCCAAAGCCCAATATTCCATTAACAAAGGAATCTGGGGAACCTCTGTAGGAGGGAAAGAGACTTTGAACAGCAGGGAATCACTGCCGGAGTCAGCTTATCCTACTCAGGTGAGTGAAACAGTTGAAAAAAGCATCAAAATTACTTTCAACAAAGGAATTCCAGTAGCTCTGGATGATCAGAAATACGAGCATCCGGTAGATTTAGTGCAGGCGCTGAATAAAATAGGAGGTAGCTATGGGATTGGAAGAGACATTCATGTGGGTGATACCATCATCGGAATTAAAGGAAGAGTAGGTTTTGAGGCGCCTGCTCCGGTTTTATTGATCAAAGCGCATCATTTATTAGAAAAACATGTGCTTACACAAAATCAGCTGAGCTGGAAGGAGCAATTGTCAGTGTGGTATGGTAACAGATTGCACGAAGGACAGTTCTTGGATCCGACCATGCGCAACATTGAGAAATTTCTGGCAGATACACAGGAAAATGTTACTGGTGATGTGTGGGTGAAGTTATACCCTTACAGATTTGCCGTAGAGGGAATTGAATCCAAATATGATTTAATGTCCAGCGAGTTTGGTAAGTATGGTGAAGAAAATACAGGCTGGAGTGGAGAAGATGTAAAAGGCTTTACCAAAATTTTCGGCAACCAGACTGCTATTTATCATCAGGTAAAAAATAAAGCAGATGATTAAAGCAGGAATTATCGGGGCAGCCGGTTATACAGGAGGAGAATTAATCAGAATATTGCTGAATCACCCGGAAGTTGAAATTGCTTTTGCAGTAAGTGGTAGCCAGGCAGGCAAGAAGATCAGTGCAGTGCATCAGGATTTATTGGGTGAGACGGAGTTACAATTTGTGAAGGAATATCATTCTGAAATTGATGTGTTATTTCTTTGTGCTGGTCATGGAGCCGCTAAAGATTTTCTGACCAAAAACGAAGTTTCCGAAAAGGTTAAAGTAATTGATTTAAGCCAGGATTTTCGTTTAGGCGAATCAATCAATGGAAGAGAGTTTGTTTATGGTTTGCCGGAACTCTACAAATTGGACATTAGCAAAGCAGAAAATATAGCCAATCCGGGTTGTTTTGCCACGGCCATTCAATTGGGTTTATTACCAATGGTAAAGCACGGCCTGGTGGCGGAAGAGGTGCATACTACTGGTATCACAGGATCTACAGGTGCGGGAGTTTCCTTATCCGATACCAGCCATTTCAGCTGGAGAGTTAATAATATATCAACCTACAAAACCTTTGATCATCAGCATCTTAAAGAAATTAATCACAATTTTGGTAAATTGGGTGATGCAAAACCTGATATACTCTTTGTGCCCTACAGAGGGCCTTTCACAAGAGGAATCTGGATTACTTCTTATTTCAAAACTGATGTTACCCTTGAAGAGGCCCTGAGGATTTATACTGAATTCTATCAGGAGCATCCTTTTACTCATATCACAGAGGAGGAGCTGGATTTAAAGCAAGTAGTTAATACAAATAAGTGTTTTATCCGTTTGGAAAAAAAAGGATCACAATTAATTGTCAGCAGTATTATTGATAACCTGTTGAAGGGTGCTTCCGGCCAGGCTGTTCAAAATATGAATTTGATGTTAGGATTTGAAGAAAGCACTGGATTGAAGTTAAAGGCCACTGGTTTTTAGTTGAGTATTCTATTACTTTGATCTTTAATAATGCTTATAAATTATTAATTAGAACGAAATCAAATACTATAAATTGAAATCACTCTGAATACTTTACCTTCATAATCTGTTTTTTGCACTGTGAATAACAAATCGTTACTAAAGACGAAAGCGGGTGACCCGACAAAAAGGCGGGCTGAGGGTGGTATTTGAAGCGTGGAAGCCAGCCAAAGGCTGGTCAGCCTCTGGCTGACATCTTTTTCTCTTGATTTTCCCCAAAGGGATGCCTTTGGCATTGCATCTTTTTGATTAAGCAAAAAGAAAATAAGAAAAATATAGATGTTGAAGTGGTTATTATATTGTGAAGTTGACAAGAAGATGGTGAGTACGAAAATGAAGGTTACATAAATAAACCAAATTCTATAATAAATTATTTATCCGATAATCGATAAAACTAAGAACATTAATGAAAAATTTCACTTCAGTACATGATGTCCCTGACCTCCCCAAACTTTTACAAAAAGCACTGGAAATCAAGAAATATCCACTTCAAAACACCACACTAGGCACCCACAAAACTTTAGGGCTTATTTTTCTGAATCCCAGCCTCCGCACAAGAATGAGTACGCAAAAAGCAGCTTATAATTTGGGCATGAATGTGATAGTAATGAATATGGATAAAGATTCCTGGGCACTTGAAACAAGAGAAGGTGTAATAATGGATGGGGATAAAGCTGAACATGCAAAAGAGGCTGTAGCAGTGATGGGAGAGTATTGCGACATTATTGGCGTAAGAAGTTTCCCCGGCCTTAAAGATAAGGAAGCAGACTATAGAGAAGAGATGCTCAACATTTTCCTGAAATATGTGGGCATTCCTGTAGTAAGCCTTGAGTCAGCTACCCGACATCCCCTGCAAAGTCTGGCTGATTTAGTGACCATCGCTGAGTTAAAGAAAGTGGAGAAACCAAAAATTGTGTTAACATGGGCTCCGCATATTAAAGCTTTGCCGCAAGCTGTTCCTAATTCTTTTGCAGAATGGATGTTAGCAGCGGATCATGATTTAACCATTGCACATCCTGAAGGGTATGAATTGTCTGATGAATTTACAAAAGGAGCCACAATTGAACATGATCAGTCAAAAGCTTTGGAGGATGCAGATTTTGTGTATGTAAAAAACTGGTCATCTTTCAAGGATTATGGTGCAGTAAGTAATCGCTTTCCCGACTGGACATTTGATCATAAAAAGCATCAATTAACTGCAGAGGCTAAAGTAATGCATTGTCTTCCTGTAAGAAGAAATGTGGTAATTGCAGATGAAATCCTAGATGGCCAGCACTCAGCGGTGATACAACAAGCCGGTAACAGAGTTTTTGCTGCTCAGGCTGTTTTACAAACTATGCTGGAAGGGATGGAGTGATAAATAGATTTACTAACACATTTTAGCCTTTAAAGGGCAAAAGATTAGCAACTAAGGGTAAAACCCCTGGTTAAAAACTAAACCTAAAACCAATAATGAAGCCACTCAAGATTATCAAAATAGGAGGGAACATCATCGATGATACATCACGATTACTATCTTTTCTAAAAGACTTTTCCGCTATTTCAGGAGCAAAAATCCTCATTCATGGAGGGGGGAAGATCGCCTCCGAACTAGGAAGTAAAATGGGGATTACTGCAAATATGCATGAAGGGCGGAGGATAACTGATGAAGCCACGCTGGATTTGGTTACTATGGTGTATGCAGGATTAATTAATAAAAATGTAGTGGCCAAATTACAGGCGCAAAATTGCAATGCCATGGGTTTTTCCGGGGCAGATGGTAACCTAATTACTGCCACAAGGCGGCCTGCAAAAGAAGTGGATTATGGCTTGGTAGGAGATGTGGCTATTTCCGGAGTGAACACCAAAGTGATTTCAGGACTGCTTAATTTAGAATTGATTCCTGTATTTTCTCCTATTACGCATGATGGAAAGGGGCAGCTCTACAATACCAATGCCGATACTATTGCTTCCGTGTTAGCGATGGCATTATCAGAGATGTTTGAAGTGGAACTCATCTATTGCTTCGATAAAAAAGGAGTACTGGAAGATGTCAATAACGATGATACGCTCATTAAAGAAATAAATACAAGAAATTACAATAGCTTAAAAGAGAGTGGAGCCATTGCCGATGGTATGCTGCCCAAGCTTGAAACTGCTTTCCAGGCACTTAACCATCATGTAAAGGCAGTGCGAATAATGCAGGCGGAAGAAGTAGCTAATTCTAATGCAGGCACACTTATCGTAAAGTAATGGAACAAAAATACTTACAACTTCTGCAGGAACTCATCAGAACCCCCTCTTTTAGCAAAGAAGAGAAAGCTACAGCAGATTTATTGTGCAATTTTCTTGAAAAGGAAGGAGTAAAAGTAAATCGTTTGGTTAATAATGTGTGGGCGACTAACCTTCACTTTAATCCGGAAAAACCTACGGTATTGCTTAACTCACATCATGATACGGTAATGCCTAATGCTGCCTACACACGAGACCCTTTTTCTCCGGATATTTTAAATGGGAAATTATATGGTTTGGGAAGTAATGATGCAGGTGGAGCTTTAATAGCTTTGCTGGCAACTTTTCTTCATTTTTATGAAGCGAAAGATCTCAATTATAACATCATTTGGGCCGGCACGGCTGAAGAAGAGATTTCAGGGAAAAATGGTATGGAATTGCTTTATCCTCAATTGCCAACTATCGAATTTGCTATTGTTGGTGAGCCTACTTTAATGAATATGGCTATTGCTGAAAAAGGTTTGATGGTACTGGATTGCGTAGCAAAAGGAAAAGCAGGACATGCTGCCAGGGAAGAAGGAGTGAATGCTATTTATGCAGCAATGGATGATATTCAGTGGTTTAAAAGTTTTCAATATCCTGAAGTTTCGGATTTCCTTGGTCCGGTAAAAATGTCTGTTACTATGATTCAGGCAGGTACTCAACACAATGTTGTGCCGGACACCTGCAAATTTACAGTGGATGTACGTACCACTGATCAATACAATAATGTGGAGGCTCTGGAAATTATAAAGGAAAATGTAAGCTGTGAAGTAACCCCGCGCTCTACAAGGTTGAAACCTAGTTTTATTCCCCCGGAACACGCCATTGTTAAGTCTGGCTTATCTTTGGGGAGAACTACTTACGGAAGCCCAACCACTTCTGATCAGGCATTATTAGATGCTCCATCACTTAAAATGGGACCCGGAGATTCAGCCAGAAGCCATACCGCAGATGAATTCATCTATCTGAAGGAGTTGGAAGAAGGCATAAACTTATATATTAAATTATTGGAAAAGGTAGTAAGCTAGTGCGCGCTATCAAACTATAGAGATATGAAAAAAATGAATAAAATCTGGCAAAAAGCCACTGATAATGATTCTTTGGTGGATCAATTTACAGTAGGACAGGATCGTGAACTGGATCTGGTTTTAGCTCGATTTGATGTGCTGGGATCGATGGCACATATTACTATGCTGGAAAGCGTTGGATTGCTCACTTCCTCAGAGTTGGAGGCTTTACTGGATGGGTTAAAAACTATATTATCTGAGATTGAAGATAACAATTTCACCATTGATGATGGAGTAGAAGATGTTCACTCGCAGGTGGAAGGACTGCTAACAGCCAGGTTGGGTAATGTGGGGAAGAAAATTCATAGCGGACGTTCCAGAAATGACCAGGTTTTAGTTGACCTGAAGCTCTATTTCCGACATGAAATCTATGAGATTTTCTCTGATGTAGAATTGCTTTTCAATCAACTGATTTCACTGGCAGATCAGCATAAAGCTAAATTGATGCCAGGATATACGCATTTACAACTGGCAATGCCTTCATCTTTTGGCCTCTGGTTTGGTGCTTATGCAGAAAGTTTGCTGGATGATATGGAGATGATGCTGGCTGCATGGCGTGTTTGTAATAAAAACCCGTTAGGGTCAGCCGCTGGTTACGGTTCTTCATTTCCCTTGAACAGAAAGATGACTACTGAACTTTTAGGTTTTGAAGATCTTAATTACAATGTGGTGTATGCACAAATGGGAAGAGGGAAAACTGAAAGGATTTTAGCTCAGGCTATGGGTTCAATAGCCCAAACACTAGCTAAAATGTCAATGGATGTTACTTTGTTTTTAAATCAGCATTTCAGCTTTATTAGTTTTCCGGATCATTTGACAACCGGATCAAGCATTATGCCACATAAAAAAAATCCTGATGTTTTTGAACTCATCAGGGCCAGGTGCAACCAACTTTCAGGTTTATCAAATAACATTCAAATGGTGACGCAAAACCTCCCTTCAGGTTACCACAGAGATTTGCAACAGATTAAAGAAATGCTTTTCCCGGCCATTGGAGAGTTAAAAAGTTGCTTGAAAATGATGCATTATATGTTGGAAAATATCACAGTAAAAGAGGGGCTTTTGACTGAAGATAAATTCAAGTATCTATTCAGTGTGGAAGAAGTGAACAGACTCGTTTTATCAGGTATTCCTTTCAGAGAAGCGTATGTGCAGGTAGGTTTAGCCATCGAAAAAGGTGAATTCAATCCGGAGCGGCAAGTAAAGCACAGCCATGAAGGAAGTATAGGCAATTTGTGCCTCCCGGAAATTGAAAATGCTTTTCAACAGCTTAAATCGGACTTTGGATTTGAAAAAGTAGAAGAGGCTTTGAAAACATTGGCGGAAAAATGAAAGTATTTTCTGATATTATTGAGGGTGCTGATGATAAGTACTGCACTGTTCGATAATCAAATAATATCCCGATCGTTCGGCACAAGTCTTGCTAAAACCGAGCGGGCTGGTTGACAAAAAGGCGGGGAGCGCGTTGAATTGTAGCATGGGAGTCCGTCAGCTGACGGATCTTGATTTTTTGAATCTTTTTGATCAAGTCATCACAGTTATTGGAACTGAACTTCAAATGAGATAACAGGACTTTTGCTATATTAGAAAATAGAGCTAGAGCTGATTAGTTTTCTGCTTACTTACATCTGTGAAGCTGTCCCCTAGAGGGGACTACAGGGGTGTTTTGGAGCAACATAGAAATGGCATCAGTTGAGAAAATAGAATCTTGTTATATAGTAGCAAAAAGATAAAGAATAAAATTTTGTTTAAACTACCTTAAAGTGTAATTGAAACCTCAATATTTAGTAAAATTTCTCTTTTTCAAAGCTTTATACTTAGTTTTAAAGTTTAAGAAACATTTATTAAGGTCAGTATATCTAGTTTTTGAATTCAATTTCATTTTCCATGAGTAGCTTATTGAAAGAGGAGTGATTTTAAATCACCCTTCTTTCAATAAATCACAAGACTCTACGTCTAACTCAGTCTCCACAGTATAATGTTCAAAATTGTAATTTTTAAGCAGCCTTTTTACATCTTGTTTTACTTGGAGGTAGTCAGAAAATTGACTGATATTCTTGAGTTTTATATGAGTTGTAAATACATGTTTCTCTCCTTCTAAAGACCAAATATGTGTAAGATGAATAGAAGCGATATTCTTAATTTGAAGAATTTCTCTTTTCAATTTTTCCAGATCTATATCCTTAGGAGCTCCCTGTAAAAATATAAATAGTGTTTCTTTCAATCTTTTTATCACGTTGTACAATACATACAAGGTTATTAAGAGTGAAAGTGCAGGATCCAGATAATGAATGTCTTTGAATTTCAGTACAATAGCCACAATCAAGACGGCCACCCATCCTAAAACATCCTCAAGTAAATGCCAGGATACTACTTTCTCATTCATTGACTTTCCGCCACTTAGCTTATAGGCGGCAAAACCATTCACTAAAACTCCTACGATAGCAAAAATGATCATGCCTTCCGCATCTGAATGTTCCGGCTCTAAAATTCTTCCTATAGCTTCATAAATTACATAAGTTGAGCCCAGAATAAGTACCAGGCTATTAATAAGTGCCCCTAATAGTGAAAACCTGGTATAACCGAAAGAGAAATTCTTGGTAGCCCCTTTTTTTGATTTGTGATGGAGATACCATGAAGTGCCTAATGAAAGGCTATCCCCCAGATCATGTACCGCATCGGACAAAATGGCTACACTGTTAACATAAAAGCCACCTATTATCTCAAGGATTGTAAAACCCAGGTTAAGAAAAAAGGCTATCTTGAGGTTTTTGCCTGACTGATTGTCGTGTGAGTGATTATGAGACATATTAGTTTATTGCTTTTTCATCATTTCTGCTAAGTCAGCTGGAATTTTCATCGGTTTTAATGGAGGAACATTCGCTCCGCCTGTATTGCCCACAGGAATAGTGCCTACAAAAGATTTTACACCGCCTACCAGCAATCGCGGGATTTGCCCTACTATTTCTTTAAAGTTTTTAATCCTGAGCCCAAACAAAAGCATTAGCCAATGCACATAGGTATGCTGTGAGGGGTAAGCCTGACCTAGTATATGTGCTCTTTCGAGATGATTCCATGAGCCAGATAAATCACCTTTTAACCAGGCGTCATCACTTTTTGAGAGTTCATTTTCGAAATGTGATTTTAAATGAGGTGGTATAAATATGTTAAATTTCATAGCCTTTTATATTTGCTTCAAAGGTAAGCATCAAAGGCTTGCAATGGTATTGCATTTTAAGCAGCGCACTGGTCGCAGATACCATTTACTAAGAGATTTACTTCCTTTTGAATAAACCTTTTGGGTAGATGAATGTCGGGTATATCAAATTTTTGCAGACAATAAGTTTTATTGCACTTTTCGCAATGGAAATGAATATGTGAATCGTTATGTTCTTTAACATCACAAGCAGCTTCACAAAGAGCAAATTTTGGAGCACCTGAGCCATCATCAATGCTATGTACCAAACCTTTCTCTTCAAAAATCTTCAAGGTTCTGTACAGCGTTATTCTGTCAGCAGGATAAAAATCATCATATAGTGCTTTTAAGCTTATAGCTGCTGAAGTTTTATTTAAGTGATTTAAAACCAGCATTCGCATAGCTGTAGGCTTAATCTGATGTTTTAATAGTCTTTGTTCTAATGCTTCATTTGTCATTCCTACAAATTATGAATATCTAAAGAGATAATAAAGAGGCGATAATAAATTAATTCCCTTACATAGTATTCTGTTAAGTAGTGTACTTTGTTTCACAGATGCAGTAACTTTTGCTTTACAAATCCTATGTTTATTTTATGCAAATAATTGAACTTACAGGTTCTCAGAGCGGTTTCTAAATTATACTGAATAAGATTTTAAAAATAAAAATCTTAAAATCAGATAGATATGAGTGGTTAGAATGGTTAGTAAAATGTTTTTGGCTTACTAGTTTTAGTTTAAGGGGAGTAGTGATAATTAGAATAATGCCAGCTAAGTATAAAAGTTCTAAAAAAATCCGGGAATTGTTAAGAAGCTATTTCTGTTAACTAGGCAAGCACGTAGCTTACACATTAAAAGCAATTTTTTTAATATTAAATTACAATTTTTTTTTAAAAATTAAATATTGCCCCTATATTTGAATAACAGGTTCACAAATAAGAAAAGTATGAAAAAGTTAGTGTTAATAGTTTTGGCAGGTTTGTTTCTAGGTGCATGCGCACAAAAGACTTGTCCTACTTATACCTTCAACGATTTAGACAGCAAAGACATCACTGTAGAAAATAAAATATAAAGAAAGTACACCTTTATTCGGTGTACTTCTTCACATCTTTAACGGTGATTTTATCATCACTTAAAATCACCAGTCTTTCAACTACATTTCTTAATTCCCTAATGTTTCCGCTCCAAGGATAAGATTGTAATTGTTCTAAAGCCGCTTTTTCAATTTCTTTTACCTTGGCTCCTTGCTCATCGGCTATATCTGCAAGAAATTTTTCTACTAATTCAGGAATGTCTTCTTTTCTTTCTTTTAAAGGAGGAACCTGAATTTTGATGACACTTATTCTGTGGTATAAATCTTCCCTGAACTCATTTTTCTCTATGGCTTCTTTCAGGTTTTTATTAGTAGCAGCAATAATGCGGACATCTACTTTAATTTCCTTTTCACCTCCAACGCGTGTTATTTTACTTTCCTGCAATGCGCGCAAAACTTTCGATTGAGCGGCAAGTGGCATATCTCCAATCTCATCTAAAAATAAAGTGCCGCCTGTAGCTTGCTCAAATTTACCAATCCTCTGCTTAATAGCGGAAGTAAAGGAGCCTTTTTCATGTCCAAACAACTCACTTTCAATCAATTCTGATGGGATGGCAGCACAGTTTACTTCCACTAATGGAGCCTTGTTTCTTTCACTTTGCTCGTGAATTTGTCTTGCGACAAGCTCTTTTCCTGTACCATTTTCGCCCGTAATTAATACACGTGCATCAGTAGCAGCTACTTTTGCAACAGTTTCTCTCACATCAGCCAGGGCGGGGGAGGAGCCTATCATTTCGTATTTTTTAGAAACCTTTTTACGGAGTGTTTTAGTCTCTGCAACTAAAGTAGACTTGTCTAAAGCATTTCTGACAGAAACCAATAAGCGGTTTAAATCTGGTGGTTTTGAGATAAAATCGAAGGCGCCTTTTTTAGTAGCTTCCACAGCGGTATCAATAGTACCATGTGCTGAAATCATGATGAATGGAACATCAATGGCTTTATCATAAACAGCATTGAGCAATTCCAAACCATCCATTTTCGGCATTTTAACATCACACAGCACAAGGTCAAAATGCTGGCTTTCAATCTTTTTTAAGCCTTCAGCACCATTAGCGGCTTCTTCTATTTCATATTTTTCGTATTCCAGTATCTCCTTCAGCGTTTGCCTGATACTTACTTCATCGTCAATTAAAAGTATTCTTGCCATAAGTTAAAGTTAAAATAAAATTGCAAGCCTATAAGCCGGGTTCTGTAAACCAATGAATAAATCCACCGGAACTCCTATCATTTATCTAACGCAGCCTACCCCTTTTCACCTGTTGTTGTCGAACAGCAACATTTCGGACGAGCAGCCCTTATTCTCTTCCAGAATTTCTTCGGACGAGAGGCAAAAATGTATGTGGCCTTACAACCCGAAAGGTTTACCATGCATTCTGGTATTACTACCAAAAACGGTGAGCTCTTACCTCGCCTTTTCACTATGACCTCTGAAGAGTAGCAGAACTACTCAACTAAGGCTACATTTTTTCTGTGGCACTTTCTGTTTCCGATCCATTACCAATCAGAACCCTGTGTTTCCACAGGTACGGTGCTCTGTGTTGCCCGGACTTTCCTCCCCTGGAAAACCAGAGGCGATAAGACAGCTTGCAATTTTAGTATGATTTTTTAAATACCAACAAAAATACAACCAATTTTGGGGATAGCCTTAAAAGTGGTGTTTTTTTATAAAGGTGCCTATTGGATTGTTAAAGCTTAACGCTTTAATGTACATCCTGACCTGTTAGCTTATGTTCCCAGGCATCTGCCACAATAGCAACTTCTTCAATAATACTTTTTAATCCATTTTCTGTGGCATTTGCTAAATAGGTAGCTGCCTCAACACGGATAAAATCATCCAGCAGTACAAACCTTGTAGCAGTAAAAGTGGCATTAGCTCTCACCAGGCTTTCTAAATTAATAGAGGGAGTATAAGGACATACCTTGGAAGTGAATTCTATGCTAGGCATATTAGTGATTTCACTATTTTTTTTAGTACCTAATACAGCCTGATACCTGTTGCTGCCAAGTGGAAAAATAACCACTGATTTATTAGTGTCATATTCCTGGTACTGCCCGCCAATTTCATTGGCGTAATTTTCCATAAATGTGTTAAAGTCCATAGCTCCTTAGTTTTAGGTTAAAAAGTTGATTAGATTATTAAATTAAAGTTTTTTTATTAATAATCTAATAAAATTCGATGAAATAAAAAGATTAAGCTATAGATAATACTATTTTCAGGCCTGGATATAAACTAACCAATTAAGCGTTTATTTAATTTTTACATGGGTTGCACCGTAACCAAATTTCTCTTTTTTGGCATCCTTAAAAAATTTGATAGCAGTACTTTCTGATAATATTTTATGAATATTATTCTTCAAAATTCCATTACCTACTCCATGGATGAAAACTATTTCCTCTAAGCCAGCCACTATTGCCTGATCTAATTTATTCTCAAAAGTAGAAAGTTGGATTCTCAGGATTTCATCTTTCGGCAATTTCTCATAATTAGGATCAATAGCTTCTATATGTAAATCTACTTCAGCTTCAGCAGCCCCTCCCTTTGTTGTATGATTTAACTTTTCTTCTTTATCTTCAAAAAAGCTGTTTTTGAGTTTATCTGCATCTAAGGATAAAGGAGTTATGTGGCTACTTTGTGACTGACTTAGTGGCACTAAGTATCCTTTTTTGTTCAAAAGGGCAATTTGTTGCATTTCTTTTTGAAAATGCTTGGGTTTGATATTTAAAGTGATTTTTTCAGGTCTGCCGGGAATGGCCCACTTAGCTGTTTCAGCAAGTATGGTAATAGAAAGTGGTGGCCAGGTATTGATGTGGTCAAAGTTTCTTTCAGTTATTTTCAGATAGCTTTGACCAAATAATTTTTCAGCAATCAGCGTTTTTTCTTCGTTCCTGGAATTAATTTCATTAGCCATTACCAAAAGGTCATTATCCGTAAGGTTTAAAAGATAAATACTGCTTAGCTGATCATTTAAAGGGATAATTGCAGCAAAATAGCCTTTAATTCCTTCTGGTGCGTTAGGCTTTTTAGGCATGTTCGCTGTTTTCTGACCTACACTTTTCTGATCAGGCAGATCAAATGATGTGCTTTCATCAGCTGAAATTATCACTAATTCAGATTGAAGAACAGGAATGGCAAAACCGTCTTCAATTTCTACTTCCACTAAGGATCTATCTAACATTCGAGTTATTTTTCCTTCTTCCTTACCATGCAAAAATCTTACGCGATCTCCTACTTTCATATCTCTTCAAATTCAAAATTTAATTAATAAGTTATTCTGATTGTTTATAGCCATACCGAATGTTTACGGTAGTTTAAGATTGGCTTAAAAATAAACGGGATGTAAAATTACTTTGTTTTCACTCCATTCCAACGTAGGAAATGGTATTTTTATAAGGTTAGCTATATAAAAGATTGTTTGAAGCCATTTTTTTTGCGTTTCAATCTTACTGAAGTCCACATCTAAACTTAGAAACATCTGTCTTTTTGCATGGTAACCATTGAGGCTGTTCGTTTCAATATCACCATAAACCATTTCTTTACCGCTATAGCCTAAGGAAAAGGCCAGCCAGTCAGGAAATACATTCTTTTTGCTTAATAAATTAAAGTTAGCAGATAGCCAATAAGTTTGTCCATTATAGTCTTTTAACCATTGTTCGTAGAAGTTGTGACCAAGAGTATTTGGCCTTAATTCCGCATAGGAACTGGGAGAAAATGAGAATTTAGGATGAATGTAATTCTCCTCCCAAATTAGCTGTTGAAATGGAAGAAAAGCACCTATGGAATTCGCTACAAAATCTCCCCATGAGGCTCCATAGTCTGCTGAGAAGCCATCCAGAATTTCTATAGGTAACATCATGCTTGTGCTGGCTATCCCGCTCCATAGTAGTGCCTTTTTCTTTGAAACTCCTGCTTTCTGAAATAGAATAGCATTGGTGTTACTTATATGGTAAGCTGTGAATGCATGACCAGCTTTATCCATTTGAAGCCATTGATTATTATCATTAAAAAAAGTGAAAGGCTGCCTCTCACCACTGCCATACCAAATGAAGCCTAACCCGACCATAGTGCCCGTATACACCACCGTTTCCGTCAGAATTAACTTCTTCAGCATTCTTCTGTTGAGACTATCCTGACCATATAATGATAAGCTGAAAGAGCAGAAAGCTACAAGCAAAAATAAGTTTCCGGATACCCTGAGTTTCATTGTCCAAAAGTAAGCAAATTTGCGGCTAGCATTTTATCTTTTGGTGAGCAATTAAATAGAGCTTATTAGTCAATTACACGAGAATCAATGATATGTGACTGAAAGTCAGTAATAAATGATTAGCCAATATGTAATCTAATTTTAAATTTTAGATTCTAATATAAGAGATGAAATGGCAAATCTGCTTATTTCAGTCCAGTGCTTTTTTGTAGGTATCCAATGCTCTTTGACGAGCGGATTTATGCTCTACCATAGGTTCAGGATATTTATCAGTGCCGAGTTCAGGAATCCATTTTTTAATGTACTCTTTATTTTTATCAAACTTGTCGGTTTGGCTGTAGGGGTTAAAAATCCTGAAATAAGGCTGGGCATCGGTACCAGTACCGGCAGCCCATTGCCAGCCTCCATTATTTGATGCTAATTCATAATCAAGCAATTTTTCGGCAAAATAGGCTTCTCCCCATCGCCAATCTATCAACAGGTGTTTAGTAAGGAAACTGGCGGTTATCATTCTTACCCTGTTGTGCATGTAACCCGTGGTGTTGAGTTCACGCATGCCTGCATCAACAATTGGGTAACCGGTCTTCCCTTTACACCATTTTTTAAACTCTTCTTTATCATTTCTCCACGGAATAGCATCATACTTTGATTTAAAAGCGGTATCCACTACATGTGGGTAATTTCCCATAATCATACTGTAGAAATCTCTCCAGATCAGTTCATTTAGCCAGGTGTCATTCAGTGCTTTCGCTTTTTCTACAGCCTGTCTGATACTGATAGTGCCAAAACGAAGGTGAATACCTAACCTGCTTGTGCCATTTTTTGCGGGGTAATCCCTGATCTTATCATACTTTTCAATTATTTTCTCAGGATAGTTGTTCTGAGGAATTTCCACATCGCTTTTTTCAAATCCAATAGATTTTAAGCTGGGGAACTCAGGACTGAATT
This sequence comes from Marivirga lumbricoides, assembly GCF_014636295.1. Taxonomy (GTDB): domain Bacteria; phylum Bacteroidota; class Bacteroidia; order Cytophagales; family Cyclobacteriaceae; genus Marivirga; species Marivirga lumbricoides. The sequence goes on from NZ_BMEC01000004.1 coordinate 100,262, forward strand.
GATGAAATATTGTTTTTCCCATGCTTACTGAATAAGGATGTGTATGGCCTGATTGTAATTTTTCCATCCATTTATTTTTGTAAGGAGTAAAAACTTTATAGGGCTCATCAGATCCATTTACCACCTCTTCCTTTTCAAAAATTACGTGATCTTTAAAATCGTAAAAGCCAATCTCATTTTTCTTAAGCAGTTGCTCTACTTTTTCATCGCGCTCTTTCGCGTAGGGCTCATAATCTCTATTTGTGTATACATTTTCTACAGGGTAATCTTTTATCAATTGCTCAAATATTTCTTCCGGTTTTCCATGCTTTACTAACATGCCTGACCCTACCTTATTCAGTTTAGCGTGCATGTCGCTTAAAGTGTCATGCAAAAATTGTACGCGTGCATCTTTTTTATCCTGAAGGTCATCCAAGATATTGGTGTCAAAAATAAAGAGGGGAAGCACAGGCTTACCTTCATTCTGAGCATAGTGCAAGCCTGTATTATCAAAAAGTCTTAGGTCTCTTCGGAACCAGAATAGAGTGATTTTGTCCACAATAAAAGTTTTAAAAATTAACTATGATAGTTAACCGCTGAGGGGGGTGATAGTTTGTAAATATCAGGAATTTTCATCTTCCTCTCTTACAACTGCTTCAGAATTAGGCTTTACAGGCTCATCTTTCTCTTCTTCCGGTTGGCTTTCATCTTTAGGTTCTTCTTTCTGCTTATTTCTCTCAAATATTTCCCGAAGCTTATTAAAACTGGTTACATGCAGCAAACTGACCCCTGTGCTGGTTGAAGCAGTATTGTTGAGCCTGTCTAATGTGCTAAAGTTGGTTCGGTTATAGATTTTTACCCTTAATTTGCCATCTTCAGATAGCAAATATTCCACAGACCAGTCGCCCAGAATTCCTAAAATCTCCTGGTTAACATCATCGGTGGCTCCTTGAGTGAAACCACCATCTCGAGTTACTCTTAATCTGCCATCCAGAAAACTATAGGATAATCTTAACTGAAATGTATTAAACTGTTCCTCATCAAATGAGCCAAAATCTACATCAATTTCAAGGTTTTCATCAATTTGTGTCACCCAATAGCTTAACTGGTTAGAAAGGAATTCACTCACTGAATTACCGACTGATCCACTTACTGCAAATGAAGCGCGTGGAGAAAGCCTTCTCAAGATCAATAAACTAAACACCTGACGTTTTAATTCCTGCTCATCGGATGCCAGTTCAGCCTTAAAGGCTGCCATCTCTGTTCCTAATGATAAAGGTTGTCCGCTTTCATTAGTAATATTATCAGGATAACCTGTAATACCAATGTCGAAATCTACCTGAGGCTTTAACAAATCCCCTTTCAGTTCCAGCATTACCTGGGCAGGATACCTTCTCTTGAGTTCAGGAGCACTGCTGTAAACAGTATCTATAATAGGGAGCAGGGATACATTTTGTTCGTAAATGGCATCAATATCTAAAATTCCACCATAAGGGTCGCCTTCCCAGGTTATTTTACTTCCCGGCTGAATTTTAAACTCTTTGTTAATGATATTATAAAGTGTGAAATTATAACCTCCTTCAGTCAGAGTGAAATCCCCTAACATCGTGAAAGAACCATTGGTGTCAATATTTAAGCTTACATCACCATTACCTCTTCCTCTGATAATATCTCCGGATTTTATATCGAAAATGATTTCAGCATAAGCTTCAGGAGTAATTTCAATATCCAGGTTAAGATTAATACCAGTAACATTAACAGCTTCTACTTTTTGGAAAGTATTTGTTTTTTTATTGGCAGTGTCTGACACATTAATGAAATGAATGAAGTCTTCCTGCTCCACGCTGGAAGTACTTTGTACAGGAATAAAGAGCTTAGTGCCTTTTTCAGTACGCGCATTGGCCTCTATGGTTAAATTTTGAGTAGGACCAATAAAACTTACGCTTCCTGTAGCAAATGCATCGCCATAAAATAGTTCATTGTCATTTACAGTAGTATTTAGCACCTTAAAATTATTCATTTGGCCTCTCAAATTGAGAGATAGGTCAGTAAATCCATCATGCAGTAAATCACCAGATAAATAGGCATTGTTTCCTTGCTCATCCAGTAAGGCTATATTTTCTAAAGCTATCTTATCCTGGTTAAAACTTACGTTTCCTGAGAATTTATAGAGGGTATTAAGATAGTTAACCCTTAAAGCACCATCGGCAACTGTTCCTGTTCCATTTATTACAGGATAGTTCAGATTTCCGGTAATTTGAAAGTTTCCATTGACCCTGCCTCTTATATCAGAGAAAATAGTATTAATAAAAGGTTCAGCTATAATAAGATTGGCCTCTTTTAGTGAAGCATTGAGGTTGAGGGAGTTTTGTTCTACACCTGGCGAATAGGTACCTTGAATGAGTACAATTTCTTTGCCATTTCTATTTACCACAAAATCCATTTGCATTAAACGTTCCACCGCCTTCCATTCTGTTACCCCACTAATATTTCCGATCAGAAATTCATCGATGTAAAAGTCTTTTACATTTACGTCACTATTGATCAGGAACTTATCCTGATAGCTTTGAATGCGAACTGATCCGTTTATAAAACCTCCATAGTCTCTATCCACCAGCATGCTATTCACATTCTCTATATTAAAACTATCTATTTTTATGTTGAGGGCTTTAGTAGAATCACTTGAAAGTTCACCATTCAAAATAATGCTTTGATTTTCGGTATAAATTCCAAAATTCTGAAACAGGTATTTTCCATCTGTTAAAGTAGCCAGGTTATCATCTTTAAACTGCCAGGTATTGTTAAGTGCCTCAATTCGTGATTGAGTGATTTCAATAGTTGTAGTGTCAGTAAGAAACCGAATGTTGCCGGCTAAATCTAAATTGTTTTCAAATTGAGGTTGTTGTAAATAGCCACTGAAATTAATAGTGTTTCCCTTCCAAACCAACTCAGCTTCAATGTTTTCTGTTGAGAGGTTTTCTCCAAATTGCTGCGAACGGGAATAGACATACCCCATTCCCAGCACATTTTTATCTTTGTGATCTTTGGAAAAAGTAAGGTCTACTTCATTATTTTTAAATGACGAGTTGTTATAATTTAAGGAGTCAATTTTAGAGGTTAAGTTAAAGATACTGGTTTGTCCGTTGGTAAAACTTCCTATTATGTTGGTGTTGGGCTTTATATAGAGTTCAGGAAGGAATAACTTTATCAGCGGATTGATTTTTTTCAGATTCAGATCATAAAGCACCTGATACTTTTCATATTGTTTATCAGAATCTAAGTTTGAGTAATATTTTTCGAGCTCCTCGGCATCATTTCTTATATTCATCTGAAATTCTTTCACCATCGTGCTAATGTCTTTTTGCAGCTGGCTGAATAAATAAGGGCCATTTACTGAACCTGTGAGTATATCGGAATCAATAAATAGTTGGCGATAGTCATTTTGTTTATTGGTGTTGATGTTCAAAGTGTCAAGCGTGAAAACATTTCCGCCATACTTTGCATAAACGTTCCGAAGAAACGCCTGCCCCTCTATACTATCTAATTTAATTCCACGACCATCAAGTGTGCCAGAGGCTTTAATGATTAAATCATCATCAGTAATATTTAATGTTTTAAGATTAACCGTATCCAGATCAGCCAAAACATTGATGATATTTTTATTATTTCTCAGGTCTATTGAACCTGTCATTCCCAATTTAAGAACAGGATCATTTATTGTTATCTCTCCGTTAAAAAACTCCTTTCCATACTGCGCATTTGTTTTAATATTCTGGTATTGATAACCATTAATTCCCAGAAGATTAATATTTGCTTTTAGCTTGAGGTTTGCTGATTCCAATGTTAATCCCTTACCGTTAACATCACCAGTCATTTGAATTTTTTGAACCAGTGTATCATTTTCCAATAGGGCTCCTAAATTGAAATTATAAGTGGAAATGCTACCGCTGTATTCAGTTTGCGTAGCGTCATCATTAATTTTAAGGTTAACATCTGATTCTACCCGGCCAAGCTGAGTGTTAAAAACACCATTTGCTACAAAGTCATTGGTAAAGCCTATAAAGTTTCCTGAGAAGTCAATGGTGCCAATGGTTCGCACTTTACTAACCGCAAGAGTGTCATTGATGTATTGCCTAATATCTTCCGGTGCAATTGTAGCATTATTCAGATTAAAATTGATAAATGATTCAGAAATTTCCGGTAAGCCATCCATTTCCAACCTTCCACTTAAACTGCTTCTTTCCCCGAAAGTAAGATCCAGATTTCGGGCGGTAAAATTTTTCACTTTACCTTTAAAGTTGGTACTGATTACTACTTTTTCATTATAGCGGTTCAAATAAGGAGCAAAATAAGCTAAATCCCTGGCATAAAGGGTTGTGTTTTTTAAATCTGCTACCACGTTAACTGAATCAACAAAGTAGGAAAGGTTAGGCATCCCATTATAGGTAAAAACTATAGAGTCTTGGATAATGCTTTCATTGATTTCTAATTTTAATTCGGTGAGGGCTAACTTACTTTGAGAAATTTCGAATTGAGTCTTGATATTTTTCAGAAATAAACCTGAGGCAGAATCTACAGCACTTAGTTCTTCTACCCGCATCTGGATAGTATCTCTTCTGCTGGAAAAATCATAAACATTTCCGTTCAAGTCATTTAAAATAAACTGATTGTAATTAAAACCTTCCGGAATGCTATCCTGGTCATTATTGATAATTCCAAGCTTTACATCTTCAAGCACTATATGCTGAATAAGCAGGTTCTTTGGCTGACTGCCTGAGGAAGATGAACTGGTGGTAAGTTCCCGTATTGCTTCAATCAGGTAGTCGATGTTAAAATAATCATCTCCCTTATCTTTAATTAACATTACCCGTGCACCTGAGAGTGTTACATCATCAAAAAGGATGCTTTGAGCGGTAATCAACTGCTTGATGTCATAATTGACTAAGAGTTCATTAATACTGATAAACTGGGCTTTATCTTTATTTTTAATATCAAGTTGGCTGATTTTAATTTGATCGAACCATTCAATATTTATACGGTCTATCGTAATTTCATAACCCAATTCTTCACTCAGGTAATTACTTCCCATTTTTGCAACCCTTGTTTGCACATAGGAAGATTGCATGGCCAACACAATAAAGCTGAGTACAAAAAACAAGATAAGGAATAGCCACAAAATTACTTTTGCAATACCTTTTTTAATACCTTGCGTTAAATTTTCTTCCTTCTTCAATCTATGGACTTAACTATTTTAGCTATTGAGTCATCTTGCGATGAAACCTCTGCTGCTGTCATTCAAAACGGGAAAGTACTTAATAATATTATTGCTACACAATCTGTTCACGAGAAATATGGGGGAGTAGTTCCTGAGCTTGCTTCGCGGGCTCATCAGCAACATATCGTTCCCGTGATCGATCAAGCGCTTTCCTCTGCAAATATAGGTAAGAAGCAGCTAAATGCAGTGGCTTTTACGCAAGGACCTGGATTATTAGGTGCTTTATTGGTGGGCAGTAGTTTTGCAAAATCCTTGGCCTCAGCTTTAAAAATACCATTAATTGGCGTAAACCATATGCAGGCGCATATTTTAGCTCACTTTATTGAAGAACCGAAACCAAAATTTCCTTTTTTATGCCTTACTGTAAGCGGTGGGCATACGCAAATAGTAAAAGTAAAGGATTATCTGGAGATGGAAATATTAGGGGAGACGCAGGATGATGCAGTAGGAGAGGCCTTCGACAAAATAGCTAAGATTATAGGGCTTCCTTATCCCGGTGGGCCAATGATTGATCGTTATGCTAAAGAAGGAAATCCGCACGCATTTCAATTTCCTGAAACTGAAATGCAGGGATTTAATTATTCTTTCAGTGGAATTAAAACTGCTGTTCTTTATTTTCTTCAAAGAGAAACGAAGAAGGATGAAAGCTTTGTGAAAGATCACCTGAATGACATATGCGCCAGCGTGCAACATAGATTGATTACTACTTTACTCCAAAAATTAAAGAAAGCCTCTAAGCACACAGGTATTAAACAAATAGCCATTGCAGGAGGAGTTTCTGCCAACTCTTACCTAAGAAAAATGCTGCAGGAAGAAGGAGAGCAACTTGATTGGCAGGTGTATATTCCTAAGTTTGAATATTGCACTGATAATGCCGGGATGATTGCCATGACTGCGCACTACAAATACTTGCAACAAGATTTTTTGGGGATGGATGCCTCCCCGCAACCCCGGATGAAATTTTCGGTTTAGATAAATGTATGAAGAAAATTTTTAGTAGTGGAGACAAAAAGGTTCATTCTTTCATTGTTAAGGCTGAAGATATAGCAAAATTTGAAAAGCAAGCAGTGCATCAGGTGTGTGCTACATTTACCCTGGCAAGAGAGATAGAATGGTGTACCAGGCTTTTTGTTTTAGACATGCTTGAGGAAAATGAAGAGGGAATTGGTACTATGCTTACCATACAGCATCAATCACCTGCATTAATTGGAGAACAGGTAATAATAGAAGGCTATTTTGAAGCTATTGAGAAGGGGGAAATTATCTGTAACTACATTGTTAAAATAAAAGACAGACAAATTGCAACAGGTAAAACAGGTCAGCGCATTTTACCTAAAGAAAAAATCAAACAAATTTTTGATAATGTTGTAAGTAATTAATTGATTTTACACAAAATTCAGTTTTTAAAAACTAACTATAAGTTTAAATTGAGGATCAGTAGAAATAGTTTATGCTACTTTCAGAAATAGACTATTTTTATCCTTTAGAATATAATTTTTATGACCGATAAGAAAAATTTTAGTACTTCCATATTAGTCAAGAATAAGAAAGCCCGATTTGAGTATGAATGGCTTGACACTTACACTACCGGTATAGTTCTGCAAGGAACTGAAATTAAGGCTATCCGCTTGAATAAGGTGAATTTGCAAGAGTCCTATTGCTATGTGCACAGGGGGGAAGTGTATGTGAGAGGCTTACACATAGGCCAGTATGAATTGGGAACTCATTATAATCATGAGGAGAAACGTGAGCGGAAACTGCTCCTTAAAAAGCAGGAAATAGGAAAAATCAGGAAACGAATGGAAGAGAAAGGCCTGACCTTAGTACCTACAAAACTTTTCCTTAACAGCAGAGGCCTGGCAAAACTGGAAATTGCACTTGCTAAAGGAAAGAAAATACATGATAAGAGAGATAGTATAAAAGATAAGGATATAAAGAGAGAATTATCAAGAATGAAATTGTAATGGAATGTCTTTTATTGAATGAAAACAAATAGGTTATTTATTGCTTTTCTTAAATAGGAAAGTGCTTTTAATAAAAAAGAAAAGGACACCAAATTGTAATATTGAACATGATTGAAACAGGTCAGAAAGGAATTAGCCGATTAAGTGTTATACCCGTAAGAAAAGCTGCTTCTGATACATCAGAAATGGTAACTCAGTTACTATTTGGAGACCATTACGAAGTATTGGAGCAAAGTGCTAACGGAAAATGGGTAAACATCAAAATATGTTTCGATAAATATATCGGCTGGATTGATGTGAAACAATTTCATGCTATTTCCAATGAATATTATGAGCAGATTAACCATTCTGATTATAAAATATGTACGGATTTGACCGCTTCTATATTGTATCAGAAGAGTTTATTGCCTGTTACAATCGGAAGTATTATCCCTATTTCAAATAATGAAATATTTAAGATTGAAGAACATTTAGGTTTTAATGGAGAAGCAAAAAGCTTAAGTGCCAGAAGAGACTTTGAATACTGCAGAGCAATTGCCATGAAGTATTTAAATGCCCCGTATCTGTGGGGCGGAAAATCTCTATTTGGAATTGATTGCTCCGGGTTTACCCAAATGGTATTTAAAATTTGTGGCTATAATTTATTAAGGGATGCGGCAGAGCAGGTAACGCAGGGAAAAGGAGTAGCTTCTTTAGCGGAATCACGTCCCGGTGACCTCGCTTTTTTCAGAAATGAAGATAAAAAAGTAGTTCACGTAGGCATTTTACTTGAAAATCAGACAATTATTCATGCTTCTGGCAAAGTAAAGGTGGATTTAATTGATGAAAATGGTATATTCAATGTCGAACAAAAACAGTATACACATTATTTAACAGATATAAAGCGGTTTTTAGCATGAAATAAGTGGTGAGGAAAGAAAAAGATGCTGTTGTTACTATCAAAAAATAATAAGCAATAGCAGAGATCTGAGGGTAAAGAATATTTTTAGTCATTAAGGGTACCAGAATTTCATGCGGCTTTAGCGGTTTTTAAGTTGTCACTCAAAAGTAAGTAGGTACACATGAAAATAGGTAATAAGCGCGCCCTGGTTCTTAATCAAGATTTTTCACCCATTACTGTATGCAATATACAAAAAGCATTTTTGTTGGTGTATCTCAAAAAAGCGGAGTTAGTTGTAACAGATGAAATGCTTAAACTGAGAAGTATCAATAAAGCTTATCCTTTTCCCTCTGTGATCCGATTGATAAGTTATGTAAGTATGCCTTACAAAGGTGTAATGCTAACCAGACAGAATATATTTAAAAGAGATGCCCATACATGCCAGTATTGTGGTGTTAGTAAAGACCTCACTTTAGATCATCTTATTCCTCGGTCCAAAGGCGGAAAGTCATCCTGGAATAATTTGGTTACAGCATGCAAAAAGTGTAATGCCCGAAAAGGAGATGCCAAACCTGAGGAGAGCGGAATGAAACTCATGCGAATGCCTTTTAAACCTAGTTATGTGATGTTTATCAGGGATTTTTCGGGTACCATTAGTGATGGCTGGCTGCCATTTCTTAAAACAAAATCAATGCCTGTGTTAAAAGAGGGTTAGTAAGAATCCTAATTAGTAATTTACTTCACTTCTTGAGTACTGATTGTGGCTATGCTTATTTTATCATTCTTAATTAAACTATGATTTTAATGCTGCGTAAGGGTAAATTAAAGAAATAGAATTACTCAAAACAGCTTAATTATACTACGCAATAACATGTTTAAATTGTACACTAAAATTATTCAAATCTTTTATATGCTTCTTCTTTTTGTGGGTTTTTCTGCTTGTAATTCAGCTGAAAACAGGAATGAAGAAAATGATGAAGTGCAGGATGCCGATAAAACCGAAATGATGGAAGATGAGCATCAGATGGATCCCAGCGAAGGTGAAATGATGGAGGAAGAAGATGATTCCTTACAAACTAATGATGAAGTAGGAATTATGTAAAGAAGCAGGTATGGCATTAGGTTGGGTGTTTGGAGTTCTTTTAATAATCATAGTGGTCGCTTCAATTTTGGGAAGAGGCAGATCACGTTAGTTTTTAACTAGGTGTTTGCTATGGGTCATGAAACTAAGGAGAAAAATGGCAAGACAGTTGGTGAGTTGGGATAAGGGATAATGTGGTTCTTTTTAGCGACTATTATAGAGTTGCTTTACTTCCTCGGTCAAATTCATATGAATTTCTATCATTTACTGGCAGGAATAATTGGTTTTTATATCACTTAATAAATTTTATCGAGGAGGTGAAATGTTAAAAGATATAAGAAAATCCAACCCCCGGAGAGCCACAAACAGAAGTACTTTTAATTGACTTCATCTCTCCTTGGGAAACTCCAAAGTAAAACTTGTGTTTAATCAGGCCTGCGATAATATACCACCTGCCTGAATAACCAATAATATCAGTTTTTTCGTTTGCTTAAAGCTTTCTCAATATTTTCCAGCCCCTCAACAAATAAAGTCATCTGACCTATGATTTGTGACATCCTATCAGAATCTCCTAAACCTTTGATTTTGTTATTCTTTGTAAAAGTCTCTTTTATTGTACTCCAACGCCTGGCTTTTTCTTCATCTAAATTATCCATGAGTTCTGCTAATTTTAAGAGGTTAGCCTCAGCGTCCGAGGTGAGTGTCTGTGATTCATTTTGATAATGATCCAGCAATAATTGAAGTACCTCTTTCTCTTTCATGATGGGAACTACCTGACTCATCAATTTATTCATATCCCTGTAGGATCCTTGAAGCTTAAAAGGTGGCTCTGTTCTGTAGTCATCGCTCATGGCAGCAGAACGGATATATTCACCATTTACTTTAAGTACTACATCCCTGACATGCATAATTTTCTGCAGTACTTTAATGCAGTCCTGTATTTCCTGAGGAGATAGATTTCCTTCTAAAGCAGGTAGTGATTGCTCATTATTATCAATATAACTGACCAACTTGTATAGGTTTTCCATACCATACTGAGTGATGGATTTGAGATAATCATTAGAGGTTAACCCATTCTCTATCAAGCTTAGTCTAAATAAATCAGCTTTGTTGCTTGCTGTGTCACCTAAATTGTAAATATCTGCTCTATTGGAAAGCATATCCGGAATCTGGAATTTATCACCACTTTCAGTGTAGGGGTTTCCTGCCATCACCACACAGAATCTTTTACCTCTGAAGTCATAAGTTTTAGCTTCTCCATTAAAAACCCCCTCTATTTTTCGTTGCCCATCTGCAAGAGAGATGAATTTTTGTAAAAACTCAGGGTTACAATGCTGGATGTCATCCAGGTAAAGCATTACATTGTCACTCATCTCAAAAGCAAGGTTTAACTTTTGTAACTCTTGTTTAGTGGCTGCATTTTTTGCTTCTCCAGGGTCAACAGAGGTTATCTCATGGCCTATCGATGGGCCATTTATTTTCATAAAGATCAAGCCTAACCTATCAGCCACATATTCCATTAACGTAGTTTTACCATAACCGGGAGGGGAAATAAGTAATAACATGCCTGATCTGTCGGTGCGCTTATCATTGCCATAAGCCCCTATCTGCTTTGCGAAGTTGGAACCAATAAGTGGAAAATAGACCTGGTTGATCAATTTGTTCCTTACAAAAGATGTAAGCACCTGTGTCTGAAATTCATGTAGTCTTAGTGAACGTCTTTTTACCTCAATAAGGTGATGTTTTAGTTCCTGCAATTGTAAATAGCGAGGTTTTATGTAGCTGACAAAGTGATTTAAACGTGCACAGAATTCATGATAATCCAGAAGGTAGTAGCTTTCTTTCCCTTCTTCTGATGAATGTGTGATAGATTTGAGCCCTTCTATTTTCTCCTGAGCTGATACCGATTGAACGTATTTAGCATCACTTGCATCAGTCATGATAAAACCGGCTACTTCGTCTATAGTAGATTCAGGAACACTTTTACCCGTTGAATCCAAAAATGTTATTACCCATTGCCTGCATAAGTGCCAATATTCTGCTATATGAGCTTTCAATTCCTGCTGTGCATTCTGAAAGCCCAGGTCTGCATTTTTCGACTTTAACTCTTTTTGAAAAGCTTTTAGAATATCAAATGCTACTTTATCAATTACAAAGCCATCAGTTACCTGTTCTTCCGATAAATATATTGCAGCTTCTTTTACATTTGTATGTTCAAAAAATTGATGCTCCGTAGCAAAATACTGAATAGCTTCGGTCAGCTTTTCAATTAAATGTGCATGTTCTTTAGTGTCGGGAAATGCCTGTTTTAGTAGGTTTACTAAAACAAACTGTTTTTTAAAATACGCTTTTTTCTCCTCGCTTGTAAAATGCCAGAACAATTGAGCTAAAATTCGTGTATCAGGAGAAAACCTTAAAAGGCCTAAGTCGCTGTGCTTCTGAAGTAAATTTTTTAAGATCAGAAGGGCGTCATGGTCATGCACACCTTTTACGTAACCTTCACCATAATTGGCTGCTGTGTATTCGTTAATTTTCTCTTTCAAGCTTAGGTCAGTGAGTTTTTGCGTACTGTTTAATGATTTAAACAGTTGCCAGGCTAAATATTCAGCTCTTTTTACTTCCTTATTTTCAGAAGGTAATTCTTGTTCCCAAACATCTTTTAAATCGTAAAGCGTTGTAGCATCAATAGGTTCATAATAAGAGGTACCTGTTAAGTGATAGAAGTACTTCTTGTCTTTTATTATAAGAGTCAGGTCAAGCTTCTGGCTGTTTACAGCAAATCGATGTGCTCCCAGTTTAATAATATTGTTGCCTTCCTCAAAAAGTTCTTTCTTATCTTTTAGAGCACGAAGCGTTTCTTGTTTTAAAACCTGTACCTGATTAGCAAGATCTTCAGACTTAGCCGAGTCACCAATTTTTTCGAGTTGTTCTGCTACACTTCTTACTTTTTCGATCATCAAATCCGAAGCAAAGTAGCCATTAATTTCAGTTTCGTTGCTAAAACTTGCTGCTCTGGACTTAATTCCCTTCAACATTCTTTCCGCTGAGGCAAATAGTGATCCAGCTCTTTTATTTCTCGATTCTGCAAGGTTATTCTTTTTAGCTTCAAAAGCAGCATAAATACTTTCTCTTTTCTCCCCAATTAGCTCAATAAAATCATCATAATCTACGAATCTGCCTTCAAGTTCTTCCAGTTGTATGTATAACTTTGTGAGAAAGTCGTCACATTTCTCCGGAGAGGTGGCCAATTCAAGGTAGTTTACAATGGATTGCTCGAAAAGCGTCATTTGCGCTTGAAAATCAGCCTTCGCTTCCTTTTCACCAATGCTTTTTCGTTTATTACTTAAAGCAATTCTTTGTTGATTAAGCTGGGCAAAGATTAATGAAATATTTTCAATTATCTGGGTAGAGTGGGAGGTGTCTTCTACTTTCAGGTTATTAACAATATCTATTAACAGCTCTAACTGGATGGAAAGTTGATCAAAGTCTTTTTCCAATGCTCTTGCATCTATTACTTTGGTAAGTTTGGAGACTGACTCTTCCAGCAAGGCCATCTGACTTTGGTAATACTCAAGTGCATTATCTTTTAAAAGAAATTGAACGCAAGCGCTGGCTAAGTCATCCGCTCTTGAGGCAATTTGTTCTTCCAGCGATTCCACCTTTTCCAGATCAATGTACCTAAGTGTTTTGAGCCCTATTATTTCTCCTCTAATACTTCTCATTTGTGACAAAAGTGAGATATACTGCTCCAGGGTGTCAAAATTTGCGCTCTTAGTGCTGAAAAGTATTTTCTCTACCTTCTTACTGGTTTCGGCAAGTGTGGCATTTGTTTTATTTCGTATTTCTACTACTTTTTCAAACTCGTCTATTGCAGAGACGGCAATTTCCTTTACTTCTTTAATAGGCTGGTGCAGCCCATTAGGTGAATCATTTTTTAACCAGAAATAACCATCCAGTATTCCCTGGCTTCTTTTCTCAATGTCTTCATAGAGCCCGTTGTAGCTATCCTCTTTACTTAAAAGTACAACCAGTTCCTGGATTTCCGCCATTGCATTCACTATTTGCCGGTTACCAATTTTGTAAAGCTCATGGTCTTTAAAGGCATCATTAGGAATCAGCTCTTTAGTGTAGGGTGTTTGCCAAATTTGTATGAGGTGGGTTTTGCCCGGTTCTTTTTCGGTATTGAAATAACACATTTCCCCTTCAGCAAAAAGTGTATATCCATTACAGAAAATTGGCGTTTTTACAGTTTGCTCTATTACGTTGTATGAGAGAATAACAAAGTCATGATTTTTTTCTTCATAGAATACAAAGAGATAATCTTCCCCGTTAGGGGACTGGATTTTTCGCAAAAACTTAACACCCTCAATTCTTCTGTCAAATATTTTGTTTTCACCTGTTTGAAGATAATAACCATTTGAAAGTATAATCCCCTGATCATCAGGAAGTAAAATTCCTGCATCTTTCAAAGTATCAACCCTCACCACTTTTTTTACTCTGTTGTTGAAAATAAAATACCTGTCATCTTCCAGGTACGGTCTTATTTTTAGTAATACCAGATTGCCCAGATCGCAGTAAAAGAAGCTTGCATCATCAAGGGATTGGTCTCTTTGCTCTACCTCTTCACTATAAATACCTTGCCCATCTTCGGTATTGTCTTCTATCTTTATGGTTAAGGTGCCGTTTACTGTTTCTACAAAAACCTTATCGGCTATGGAAATATGTGGGTTCTTTCCAGTTCTTTGCATATCGCGCGTAGCCTTCTTCCATTGAAACTCATGTTGCTCTGGAAATTTCACTTCAGCGGCACTTCTGGAATCAACATAGGTTAGCTTTTCATCTTCAATCAGCCATTTGTAAGCTTTTATATCAGTCGGGCTATCAGAAAGCTGAAATACCATATACAGGAAGGTGCCACTTTTATAGAATCTCGAAAACCGTGTATTTCTATAGAATTTATAAAGGTTTTGTAGCTCATCAGAGAAAGTAGCATCCTGAATAATATCTAATGAAAGAGGATGAAACTCATTATTCCTGAATTGAAATACACTGAATACATCATTGATTTCTAGTGCGGTTTTCAGGCCTAACCTGACATTATAACCAAAGAGACAGATGCTGCCGATTGATATAATATCTCTGGCAAGGCAATTATGTTCTGTCTTAATACGAACATTGGATAAAAGTTTAAATTCTACCGCACCAAATATTTGCTGACGTTCTTCATTTAGCTTCTTTAGCCTATCCAGCAAGCTTTCTTTTTGTTCCTGTAAGCGACCTTGAATGATTTCGTATGTTCCTTTTTCAATAGAATTATCCATAGTAAGAGTAGTGTGTTTGAGAACACCTTTGTGTTTAGCCCTGGTCAGTTTTGGAAATCAACAGTTTAGTAAAAGACGTCTACGGATTAATTTGTAGACGTCTTTGATATAGTATATGAAAGCTCAAGCTCTCTTGAGCTCCGCATTCAATTATTTCAACTTCTTTTGTTCTACGCTAATGCCACTTACAAATTTGCTGATGTTAGACAAAAAGTCTTTATCCTCATCACTGGCTTTCATTTGAACTCTTGCAATTAATGTAGCAATAGAGAGGTTTTTGATATCCTCAGAAGTAATTCCGTACTTAATAGCCATGTTTTTAACTTTCTCAATCAAGTCAGGGCTATTTCCATTCTCACCATTGCCACCCAAAAGGGCATCTTTAAAATGAGTGATGGTTTGGGAGTTATCTACTAATTTATCAATACCTTTTCCGTTTGATACCTGTCTTATAAGGTTGTCAAAGAAAGTGTTGTCTCCACCCACTATATCTATTTTAGCGGTTTTGAAGGCTTCAGCAAGCACTGTTGCCTGGGCATCAGCTATATCTTTCTGGATATGAATTCCTGCAAGCTCCACTTCTTTCTCTTTCTGAAGTTTCAGTCTGAACTCTTCATGTTCTTTGCCGGCATCATTTAGCTGTTTCATAGCACCTGCTTTTTCCTGAATACCTTTCGCTTCTGCAATTGCTTTCTCCTGGATAACATTGGCTTCGGCCAGACCTTCTTTTCTTTTCGCTTCTGCTATTTTTTCTATTATGATGGCATCAACCATTCCCTGTCTTTCGCTTGCATCAGCCTTGGCATGCATTACCTGAGCCTCAGACATTCCAATAGTAGCTTCTTCCTTAGCTTTAGCATCGGCAATTATTTTACGAGCTTCAGCTTCTTTATCTGCTGCATCTTTTTTAGCGCCTGCTTCAATAATCACTTTCTGTGCATCAAATTTAGCTGATTTTTCTCTTGCTTCTGCCGCTTTTACGTCCTCAATCAGGCCTTGTTCAGCTTCGAGGTTTGCTTTTATTAAAGCTACATCTTTAGATCTGTTGGCTTCTTTTAGTGCTACTACATCTTTTATTTTTTCCTGTTCCTCTACTACAGTTTTCTCCATCACCACTCTTTCGCGAATAGCATCCTGAATGTTTTTCTTCTCTATTTCAACTGCTTTCTCCTTTTCAATTTGAGCTAAAGCCACAATTCTTTCTCTTTCAGTAGCTTCAATGTCACGATCTTTTTGAACTCTCTCTGTTTCAACTGCCTCTGCTCTTTCTTTATTTTTAGCCGCAATAATTACCTGACGTAATTTATTTTCCATCTGAATCTCAAGCTGTTCATCAGTCCTGATCCTAACTTCTTCAGATTTCAATCTTTCCTGCGAACTTACTTTGTCAATTTCTGCCTGCTCTCTTGCTACAATGGTTTCGATTTCTCTTCGCTGAGCTTCTTCTTTTTCTTTCAGTTGTTTTTCAAGCTCAAGAATAGCTTCTCTTGCCTCAACATCTTGTTTCTTAATTGTTTTTTGTTCATCTCTTCGGATAAGGTTGGACTTAATCTTTTGCGCAGCAGTTAATTCAGTAATCTTTTTGATACCCTCAGCATCTAGAATATTGTCAGAGTCAAGATTTTCTACTTTGGTCTGCTCCAGGTAATCTATAGCACAGTCATCTAAAACATACCCGTTCAAGTCGGTACCTATGATGTCAATGATTTCATTCCTGAACTCTCTTCTGGCCTCGTATAACTCTATAAATTCGAATTTTTTACCTACACTTTTAAGAGCTTCAGAAAACTTAGCTTCGAAAAGGCTTTCCAACGTTTCATGGTCCGAAGCCCTTGCGCAGCCAATTGTCTGAGCCACATTTACAATATCCTGAACGGATTTGTTTACTCTTACAAAGAAAGCCACTTTTATGTCAGCACGCATATTATCTTTGCAAATAAGGCCATCTTTGGTCATTCTTGATATTTCAAGCTTTTTAACAGAAATATCCATAATTTCTTCCTTATGAAGAATAGGAATTACCATACCTGCATTGAAGAAGATTTTTACTCCTCCCTGTCCGGTTCTGACCAGCACCCGGCCCTGGCTAACTTTTTTATACATGGATATAAGCCAGAATGTCAATCCAAGAAGTACAATTACAGAAATTGTAGCTATTACGTAAAATGATTCAATCATAAATTTATTGTTTTAGTGGGGGTTATTAAAGTTTGTATTTTTGAGCTAGAAAATATTTTTTATCCTGCGACTCTTCAAGAATGATGACTGTCTCATTGTAATTAACTACTTCCTCATCCATGGATTTGGCGTAGACTTTTATTACATCATCTTTAAATTGTATTTCTATCTGACCTATTTTATTGAGACTGATAGGGGAGATAACTCTGCCTGTTTTACCAATAAAATCAATCGCTTCTTCACCTTTGTGGTTAAACTGGGAATAGAGTTTTACAAAAGGCTTTGCTACCAGTTTGGTGATGAGCATTGCTACTACCAGGCCGGGAATGTATAATAGAAAACCAAATATGTTGCTCTCAATACCCAGAAGAGCGGTGATGTTTACATTGAAGAGCCACATCGTAAATACTACAATGGTAATAATAAACATTATAGGTAATTCTCCTATGTAAAAGAAGGAGAGGAATGCACTCCAAAACCCACCGCCATCTAAATCTGCGGGCTCCACATCTGCATCTGTAAAGTCCAGATCAAAGCCTGTAAAGATTATCAGGATCCAGTAAAGAAGCATTATTCCTCCTAACAGTGTTAAAATAAAATTAGCAGGGGCTAATGCTATGTTAATAAGATTTTCCATTATAGTATTTTAATAAATTAGCTGTAAGCGATAGGTAAAAAGAATATAGTTACTTGTTTTGCCGCAAGGCAAAACAAGTTAAATTCCTAACTGCTTCTTCATTTGAGCCAGCTCGTCCTCTACAGAAATATTTTCTATTGCTTTATTCATTTTGTCCTCATGTGTTTCACTTGCGGAAGCCATTTCTCCATAAGCCTGTGCCAATGCCTCATCCTGATTAACCTTATCCTTCATTCTCTCAAGCATTGAAACTACACTGTTGCTATCCATATTGGTCATTTGCTTGTTTATTTTCTGTGTGGCACTGCTCACTTTTACCCTGGCTTTTAGTGTATTAAGCTCATTTTCCCATTGGCTGATTCCTGTCTTAATGTTTTTCACATTTATTTCCAGTGAAGCCACCTGTTTTTCGAGAGTTGCTACATCTTCCTTCATGAGTAAAATATCTTTTGATAGTTTCGCTTTTTGTCTCAAATTTTCTCTCACAAAGTTTTCAGCTTCATTAGCCTCAATTTCACCGGATTGGCTTTTCTTCAATAGAAGTACAGATTTATTCTGAAGGTCTTCTTCACGTTGGATGGCATCATTTAATTCACGATTACGCTTTATATGCATTGCTTTCACTTCAGCCAGAGAACGCATTGAAGCATCCTGGTTCTCTCTCATGTCTCTAAGACCCTGCTCTATCATTTTTATAGGGTCTTCCAGCTTATCAATCGCGGAATTAGTTTCAGCTTGTCCTATTTTAAATAATCTTCTTAATACATTCATGATTTTAGTTTTTTACTTTGAAAATGATACCAGTTCATTAGTGTATTCCGAAAGGAGTAATCCTAATGAGTTAATTGTACTCTCTAACTCTTTTAAGTCGAGCGTCTCTACCTGTAAAGTATTTCGAAAAATCACCTTTTCTCCGGTTTCATCTAATACAAATGCTCCGAAAACGATATCCCTGTTTTTAATCAGAAGCTGTTTAAAAATTTTCCCATCGTCTTTTACATCGAAAAGGTATTGCTCGATAATTAATATTGGAGTAGCAACTCCAATCACCATATTTTTGACTCCTAAATCTTCATTTTCTATTACTAAGAGGTTGTCATCCTCGTTTTCATATAAAATGATTGATCCAAGCTCTAAAATATATTCGCGTACTTTTTTGTATGAGCTGTCCATTTAATTGGTTTTATAATTATGGGTGCTTTGTTGATTAATCATATGACAATATCAATAAAAAAAATTATATTTGCAAATATTATTAGCATTTAATGTTAATTTTATTTGCATGATTTAAAATCATAATTCTGGAAATATGTCAAAGTATGGTGAGAATATTAAAAAAATAAGGAGTGTGAGGGGATTAACCCAATCCCATTTAGCAGATATGATTGATGTGAGTAGAGCGGTAGTAAGTTCTTATGAAGAGGGGAGGGCAGAGCCTAAAATTGAGACAATTATTAAAACTGCTGAAATATTTCATATTTCAATTGACACACTTTTAAAAAAGAATATTACCGTAAACCAGCTTAGCGGTTTTGCCATTCCTGATATTCAAAACCCAATAAAATCCAGAGGTTCTCAGAAGAAGTCGGACTATCTGGCCGGATTTTTTCCAGAAGGAGTGGTTGTACTTAAGCCTGAGCAAATGGAAGCCAATAACTATGTTAGTGGCGGACAGCTGGTTTTTGGGTTGGAAAGCAAACCACTTAAGAATCAGTTGAGCATTGTAGAGTATAAGGACAATTTTGTATTAGGAACTGTTCATGCTGCTAATGAGAAAACAATTAAACTTGAAGACCGGGAGATACAGTTGCAGGACGTGAAGCGAGTACTAAAAGTATTTGGTATTTTTAATCCTGTTTCACTAATTGAACGATCTGAGAATAGGCTGCTATTGATGGAGCAAAGATTAAATGATTTAGAGAAGCGATTAAAGTTAGTGGAAAAGTCACAAAAATGACAGTTGACTTTACCGCTCCTTCGGAAACTGCAAAGTAAAAGTGGTATTTACACCAGGGGTGGAGCTTGCATTGAGTTTTCCATTGTGTAGCTGCATGATCTGACGGGAAAGTGCCAACCCTATCCCTGAGCCTTCCTTTTTAGTAGTGAAGAAAGGAATAAAAATTCTTTCCAAAGCTTCAGGCACTATGCCTTCGCCATTATCTTCCACATTTATATAGTAAAAGTTCTGGGTGGTGATGATGGTAATGGACAATGATGGATTTTCAGTGTTATGTAACGATTCCTTAGCGTTTTTAATCAGGTTAATTAATATGAGTTGAATTTGCTCTTCATCCGCCCACAGCTTTACATCAATTTCGGGCAGGTTTAGTTGTAAGCTAATGCCTCCTTTCTGCAGTTCCTCCTTATACAATTTAGCCACATATCGTATGAGTTGCTGTGCTGAAATAGTAGAGAACTTTGGTGCAGGAATATTGGTGTAATCCCTGTAGGCATTAATGAAATTCACCAGGCCCCGGCTTCTGTTTTCTATAGTTTTTAAGCCAAGCTTCAGATCCTCATGCGCTTCCAGGGGCATATCGTAAGACATAGGTTGTTTGGTCAAATCCTCTTCCAGAATATCATTCATAGAACTCACCAACGTAGCTATAGGTGTTATGGAATTCATGATTTCATGCCTTAGCACCTTGGTGAGGTTTTGCCATGCATACAACTCATTCTGCTGTAATTCTGAATAGATATTATGAAGGGAAACGATTTTCCAATCCTTATTTCCCAAACGAAGGATGGTGCTGCTTAAGGCCAGTTTTATATCGCTGTTTACGATGATTAAATCACTTTTTCCCGGTTTTAACTCTACTAAACGCTTAAATACTTCCGGCTGGCTCCTTCTGATGTCATCCATATTCCTGATTTGAGGGGTTAGGAGCAATTTTTTAGTCATGCTGTTGAGCAAACCTACCTCTCCACTGGCATCGAAAGATAAAATACCAGTCTGGATATTTTGAAGTATGGTAGAAATCATGATGAGGTTCTGCTCTTTTTCAACTCTTGTTTTTCGAAAGATTTCTAAGACATCATTGAATGCCTGATTTAGTTTTTTAAAAGATTTGCCCAGCTTATTGTCTGTAGAAAAATTTGAAGAAAAATCGGAATATTGAACGGATTCCAAAAACCGAATTACTTTCTTATTGATGGTATTTACATAGTTGTAAAGCTCCACAAATTGCAGAATAGCTAAAGCAAGCAGAACTACAGGCCCCAGATAGTGTTCCGATGATTGAAACAGAAAGGCAGTTAGACTTAAGGTAATAAATGCTCCTATTAATCTAATAATGAGTCCGATGCTAAACCTCCTGAGTATCAAATGATTTTGTGTTTATAAGTTTTAATAGGTTGTGAAAATAGTTATTTTTCTTTAGTAAGTTCATTTATATAAATCCCTATCAAAGAACACCCCTATAATCCCCTCAAGGGGATAGCCACTCCGATTGAAATTTGTAGAAAGTAGTAAACTTTATCGCAAATATTAATTCTCTAAATACAGGTTTTCCATATTGATAAAGTGCCTCTAAATTCTGAGCAATTAGTTAATTTCATGCGATTGGAAAAGTACTACAATCCGTATTTTTCCAATCTTCTGTAAAGGGAAGAGCGTGTTAAGCCCAGTTCCTGTGCAGCCTGAGTTATATTACCATAATTTTTGTCCAATGCTTTTCTAATCAGTATTTTTTCCACGTCCTCAATGTTAAGATGATCCAGGTTTAAGCCTCCGTCTTTTTTGTTTTCTGATTGAGCCGATTGAAAGAAGAAATCCTCTGGTTGTAAAACAGAATGGCTGCTCATTATTACTGCCCTTTCTATACTGTGCTGTAGTTCTCTTACGTTACCAGGCCATTCGTATTTACACATTCTGGCTAAAGCAGCATCACTCAGTTTATAAATTTCCTTATTATATTTTTTGCTGTAAAAGTTAATGTAATGATCTGCCAGGTAAGGAATATCCTCAGTTCTCTCTCTTAAAGGAGGCAACTGAATTTCAATGGTGTTAATCCTATACAGTAAATCCTGCCTGAATTTTCCGGTTTGGATCATTTCCTGGATAGGCATATTGGTGGCACTGATTAAACGAATATCAATATCGATAGCTTTATTGCTTCCCACACGAGTGATTTTCCTGTTTTGCAGGGCGGTCAATAGCTTTGCCTGCTGCGGCAGACTGATGTTTCCTATTTCATCCAGAAACAGCGTTCCGTTTTGTGCTACTTCAAATCTTCCTGCCCTGTCTTCTTTGGCATCCGTAAAGGCTCCTTTTTTATGGCCGAATAGCTCGCTTTCGAATAAGCTATCTGTTACTGCACCTAAATCAACAGTTACGAAAACCTGGTCATCCCGAAGGGAATTCCGATGGATGGCACGCGCTATGAGTTCCTTTCCGGTGCCATTTTCCCCCGTAATCAAAACATTGGCATCAGTTCTTGAAACACGCTTAATGGCATCAAAAACCTGTTGCATGGCAGGGCCTTTTCCGATAATATCCCTGAATTTACGGTCAATATCTGCGGAAAGCGTTTTTTGTTGAGATTGTAGCTGGGATACTTTGTTCCCGGCATCTTTTAATTTTAAAGCAGCATTTAAAGTGGCTAAGAGCTTATCGTTCTCCCATGGTTTCAATACAAAATCAGTAGCACCTTGTTTAATTACTTTTACTGCTGTATTTACATCTCCGTATGCTGTAATCAACACGACAATAGCAGAAGGATCAATTTCAAGAATTTTATTCAGCCAGTGAAAACCTTCCTGACCAGTGCTCACATCCCGGGTAAAATTCATGTCCAGCAGGATGATGTCATAACTATCATTTTGCAGCAGTGTAGGGATAAGGTTAGGGTTACTTTCAATATCTACCCTTTTAAAGTGTCTTTTCAGAAATATTTTGGCAGCATTGAGTAAATCAAGATTATCATCAATTATTAAAATAGTGCCTGTCTTCTGCTCAATCATTTTTATCAATTATTAGTCTATCGTCAGCGGATATTCCTGCTATATTAATGAGATCTGGTCAAAAGCTATACCGTTTTAGGGGATTTAATATAATTATCAATCAGAAATTCTCAAAAAGTGGGTTTAAGATATTTAAATAAAGGTAATCTGAAATCTATCAACTGATAAGAATCACATAAGATGTCCGATATCGGACGTTAGTGGCCAGTGGTGGACGGGCTTGTTTTCTATCTACTGCTTTGTTAGAGTAAGCTTACCGATCTAATTTCAAGTAGATGATTTCCCCAAGTACCCTGCTGGTTTTAACCAGATATAAGGGTGGTAAGTCCATAGATAAATATCCTAAACCTTCGATGAAAAGCTTCCGTTCTAGACAATACATGTAGCAACATGTAATTTTAATTTAGAGAAGGAGATGTTTTGAAATAGGATTTTCAAGCATAAAAATTCCCTTTAACAGGACGTATAATGAAAATAAATAAACTAACCGAATCTTTTAATAAAACAGAGAAGATGCCGGTGCTTTTTTTGGGGCACGGTAGCCCTATGAATGCCATTGAGGAAAATGAGTTTGTAAGAGAATTTAGAGGGATTGGTAAAATATTACCGAAGCCAAATGCCATTCTTTGTATCAGTGCACATTGGGAGACACGAGGAACTTTAGTCACTGCCATGCAAAACCCTTCAACCATTCATGATTTTAGGGGTTTTCCAGATGCACTGTTCAACGTGCAATATCCCGCACCTGGCAGTCCGGAATTAGTAAGCGATGTAAAATCTACCGTCACTAAAACTAATATAGGATCAGATGAAAAATGGGGACTGGATCATGGTGCGTGGAGTGTGATAAAACACCTATATCCTAATGCAGACATTCCGGTGGTTCAGTTGAGCTTAGATTACTATCAAAAACCACAATATCATTATGAACTGGCTCAAGAGCTGAAGTCGCTAAGAGAAAGAGGCGTATTAATAATTGGTAGTGGAAATATGGTGCATAACCTAAGGATGGTAGAATGGAAAAGGTTGA
Organism: Marivirga lumbricoides; assembly: GCF_014636295.1. Lineage (GTDB taxonomy): Bacteria > Bacteroidota > Bacteroidia > Cytophagales > Cyclobacteriaceae > Marivirga > Marivirga lumbricoides. The sequence continues at coordinate 123,569 of NZ_BMEC01000004.1, forward strand.
ATGATACTTTTGGTTTTGACTGGGCTTTGGAAGTTAATGAAAAGATAAAGCAATTTATATTTAATGACGATCATCAGGCCCTCATTAACTTTTCGAAACAAGGAAAACCCTTTCAATTAGCCATACCTACTCCTGAACATTATTTACCCATGCTATATGCTTTGGCACTGAAGGAGAAAAATGACACTGTCAGTTTCTTTAATGATAAGCCAGTAGGAGGTTCTCTTACTATGACGAGTTTAAAAATTGACCAAATGTAAAGAAGAATTATCATTAACAATTTAAATATAATAAAATGAAAAATACAGATAATAAAGTAGTTATCATTACAGGAGCTGCTATGGGCCTTGGCTTGGCAGCTGCTAAAGAATTAGCATCTCAGGGGACCAATCTATCTCTTGTCGATTACAATGAAGAAAGTTTAGCAGAGGCTAAAGAAGAACTTAGTAAGCAATTTCCAAATGTGAAAATTCATACGGTGGTAGCCGATGTGTCTAATGAAGATGCTGTAAAAAAATATGTGGATGAAACTGTAAGTACTTTTGGCCGCATTGATGGATTTTATAATAATGCAGGCATAGAAGGTAAGCAGGCAGGGATGATTGAGTATGATATAAATATATTCAAAAAAGTGATTGACATAAACCTAATGGGGGTTTATTACGGGATGAAATATGTGATTCCTGTGATGAAAAAACAAAAATATGGTAGAATTGTGAATGTAGCCTCTGTTGGTGGAATTCGTGGTGTGCTTAATCAGGTACCTTATGTAGCAAGTAAGCATGCTGTTTCAGGTATGACAAAAAATGCAGCTCTGGAATATGCCAGAGATGGAATTACCACCAATGCTATAGCACCTGGTGCCATTTTAACACCAATGGTAGCTGAAGCTTTCAACCAAATAAACCCTGATGATCCTAAGGCGGCTGAAGCTGATTATGCTCAAAATAACCCAAGTAAAAGACTAGGGGAGCCAGAGGAAGTTGCTAAAGTAGTTTCATTTCTTTTAAGTGATGGTGCATCTTATGTGAACGGGCAAACTATAGCTATTGATGGCGGTGAATCAAATAGTTACGGAACCGTATAGTATTTCTGGTTAACGGTTAGAAGAAGATAGAAAAACTCATTATCGTATTGAGGATAGCTATTTTGAATTTATTTATAGATTCATCTTATGCTTCAGTACGTTAATGAGTTTTCTTTTTACAGGAGAGGACAAAATTTTTCAAAAAATAAAATGGCAAATACAGCTTTAGTTATACCTCCAAACTCAATTAATTTTATCCTGTGATAGCTTCTAAGTTAAGACTACTGAATAAAAAAGAAATTCTTAATTTAGCGTCATAACCTGCTCTTCCTTTAGTTTGAATCCCCTTTTTACTAATCGAACTCAGGTTATTATGCAATTAAGAAATAACTATATGCTTTAATGAAATACATCATTTTACTCTTTTTTATAATAAGCAATTATATTAATCTGTCCGCTCAAAAGATGCTTTCTGAGGAGGAATCGGAATGGCTTACGGAAAATGTAATTTCTTTTTCTTCTCCTATTGACCAGATAAGTCCGGAAGAATTAGAGGGCATCTCTTTACCCAACGGAACCAAAGTAGTGGGCTTAGGAGAAGCAAACCATGGAACTAAAGAGTTTCAAATTCTTAAGCACAAGTTGGCAAAGTACCTCATTCATGATTATGCCTTCAATACAATTATGTTAGAATTTCCCTATAGTCACGGACTTCTTCTTAATGATTATATCCAAGGGAAAAATGATGCCGGAATAAACATATTAACAGATCAAAAGAACAGTGAATACCACAATGAGCAAATGTTGGCATTTATACAAGATATTAAGCTTATAAACGAATCGAGAAGTGACTCTAATAAAATTCAATTTCTTGGAACGGACATTTTTGGTAAGCCATATGCGTTTGAAAGAATTTTAAGTTACTTTGGCCAGGTTGATGATGCTTTCGAAGAACTTCTTCATGATCATCAATATTTAACTAAAGATCGATATACCTATCCTTCAAAAGATAATAACAGGACATTTAAAAAGATTTCTTCAACCATTCTTAAGCAACTGAAAAGCAATAAGCAATCCTACATTTCCCAAACTTCATTGCTTCAATATAACCGAATTTACCGTTTGGCAGAACTATTAAGAATAGAGTGGAAAGGAAATAGTAGAGCAAAAGAGGTGACGAAAAATATCCTTCTCACTCTCAATGAAAATTCAAGTAACAAGATTTTCTATTTCGCTCATAGTTTGCATGTTGGGAAAAACAATTCGCATTTTGAAGGAAACCTGCTTCAGAAAGCACTCGATAAGTCCTATTTTGCCATTGGAACAGATTATGCGTTTGGTTCCTTTACATTAAAAAACATGACCGACCTAAACAATATATTTCCGGATACTGTACAGATAATCCCCCTGGAAAATTGTTTTGCAGACCATGTGGCTGAAATAAATGGGAACTTTCACTATCTGCAGTTCCCATCTGCCCCAATTACATCCACCAGCTGGTTATCCGAACCTTTATACATTGCAAGTACCGGTATGGGCTTTAACCGACCCTTCACCTCTGGAGAGGAATTTAGGCGATTAGATAAGGTTAGTAAGCAATTTGATTCCATCATTGTATTTGATAAGATTAGTCCGACTAAACTTATTAAAAACTAAACTCACTTTAATTGTAATCGAATCCATTTACGTGCAATATTTGTAGCCATATACAGCATGGTTCTATATGTACATTAAACCTCACCATTAACTTAATTCACTCAATGAAAATACCCCACATCACAGCCCTGCTACTTCTATTGTTCTCCTGTGGAAAGAATGAAAACAAGACTGATAAAAAGAATGATAAAGTAGCTGTTGCGGAAATAGTAATACCCGAATTCCAATCAATTATAGACTCTGCAGCAGTGCAGGGAGCCATTTTAATTTACAACAAGGCTACCAATACCTACTATTCAAATGATTTTCGCTGGGCAAATAAGGGGCATTTGCCTGCTTCTACTTTCAAAATAGCCAACTCCATTATAGCACTTGAAACAGGAATAGTGGAGAACGACAGTACACTTTTCGAGTGGGGTGGTGAGGAGCGAGCAATGGAAAGTTGGGAGCAGGACTTAGTATTCAGAGAGGCTTTTCACTTTTCCTGTGTACCTTGTTACCAGGAGGTAGCAAGAGAAATTGGTGTAGAGAAGATGAATTTCTATCTGGATACACTGAATTATGGTAATATGCAGGTAGATTCCACCAATATTGACACGTTCTGGCTGGAAGGAGCCTCCCACATCACACAGTTTCAGCAAATAGACTTTCTCAAGCGCTTATATCAAACGGAACTGCCAATTTCGGAACGAACGGAAAAGATCATAAAAAAAATGATGGTGATAGAAGCGAACGACCAATTCCAATTGAGTGGAAAAACAGGCTGGTCTAACAGCAATGGACATAATAATGGTTGGTTTGTAGGGTATTTAGAAAGCAACAACAATACCTACTTCTTCGCCACCAACCTTGAGCCTCAGCCACAATTTGATATGTCTGGCTTTGCTGAGATCAGGAAAGAATTGACAATGCAGGCATTTAAGCAGATGGATATTATTGATTGAAATTATCAATTGAGCGGTCCTGATTTATCTTCATCGAAGATAATCCCTTTAAATATCTGGGAGCAATTATTTTCAAGGAGCTAATGGTTTTAACCTTGAAAGATTGAAAATATAGCAAGGATTTGCACGAGATTCCTCAACTCTATTTTTGAGCTGTATCGACCCATAGGGAAAGGAGGTAAAAAATTTATCGGAGATTAATAGGGGGAGTTAAGAAGAAGGGAAAGATTTGTTGCTTGCGAATCAGGAGCCTGCCAACTCTTTGGCTGGGCGAGTTTCCACCGCCATGTTTCGTGTCTCACGAAACAGATAAACGCAAATGCCTGCATATAACGCAAATTTGACATATGATTAGTGTATCATAAGAACTCAATCCCCAGGCTGGCAGGCTATCCCGTCAATCTCAATTTGATAATGATATGATAAATAGTAATTTGTGAAATAAATGTAGCTGCTTACGAGATTTCTCCCCTCTATTTTTTAGAGAGAGGGGAAAATTTATCGGAGATAAATAGGGGTGAGTTAAGAACTGTCGAAGACGAATCCTGAGCCTGACAGCCCTTCGGCTGGGTGAGTTTTAGAAATGAAGAAGTTTGGCGCAAAAAAGAACAATCTTACTAGCAAGAGAATTAAGGAAGGCCTCTACAGAAGCTGAGAATAAACTATGGAAGTATTTACGAGGTAGAAAGTTCAATCAACTTAAATTTTTAAGGCAGCATCCAATTATTTATGGTGGAAATACTGCCAGGGAAGATTTTTTCATAGCTGACTTTTATTGTCATGAAAAGAAATTAGTAATAGAGTTGGATGGAGGTATTCATAATGATGAAAAGCAATATGACAAAGGAAGAGATCAGATTTTAAATGAACTCGGAATTTATGTGTTGAGAATGGAAAATAGCATCATGGAAACTCCGGATCAAGCTTTAGAAAAAATTAAGGAATTTATACGTTCAAAAGGTTTATAAGTGATTTTGTAGGATCAGCACTGGGCCGGATATAGTGAAAAGATAATAATAATTACCTCAGATGAGAACTCATCCCGTCAACCGCCAACTGGCGGTCGCCACCCTTCTCTTCAAAAAGAGAAGGGAATAGTAGAAGCAATCAGCCTCAATTTAATAACGATATGATAAATAGTAATTTGTGAAATAAATGTAGGTGCTTACGAGATTTCTCCCCTCTACTTTTTAGAGAGAGGTGAAAATTTATCGGAGATAAATAGGGGTGAGTTAAGAACTGTCGAAGACGAATCCTGAGCCTGACAGCCCTTCGGCTGGGTGAGTTTTAGAAATGAAGAAGTTTGGCGCAAAAAAGAACAATCTTACTAGCAAGAGAATTAAGGAAGGCCACTACAGAAGCTGAGAATAAACTATGGAAGTATTTGCGAGGTAGAAAGTTCAATCAACTTAAATTTTTAAGGCAGCATCCAATTATTTATGGTGGAAATACTGCCAGGGAAGATTTTTTCATAGCTGACTTTTATTGTCATGAAAAGAAATTAGTAATAGAGTTGGATGGAGGAATCCATAAAGAACAAAAACAATATGATGAGGGAAGAGATCAGGTCTTAAATGAACTCGGAATTTATGTGTTGAGAATGGAAAATAGCATCATGGAAACTCCGGATCAAGCTTTAGAAAAAATTAAGGAATTTATACGTTCAAAAGGTTTATAAGTGATTTTGTAGGATCAGCACTGGGCCGGATATAGTGAAAAGATAATAATAATTACCTCAGATGAGAACTCATCCCGTCAACCGCCAACTGGCGGTCGCTACCCTTCTCTTCAAAAAGAGAAGGGAATAGTAGAAGCAATCAGCCTCAATTTAATAACGATATGATAAATATTAATTTGTGCATTGAATGTAGATGCTTACGAGATTTCTCCCCTCTATTTTTTAGAGAGAGGGGAAAATTTATCGGAGATAAATAGGGGTGAGTTAAGAACTGTCGAAGACGAATCCGGAGCCTGACAGCCCTTCGGCTGGGAAATTTAGCTATTGATTGGGTGATTCATAAAATGGAAATTTCAATAGGCAATGAAAAGTGTTTAATTTTGTATAAAATTCCATTGAAAATAAGACCCTACATACCTTCGGATAAAGCAGCTGTTCTTCACTTGTTTGATTTGAATACTCCTCAATTTTTTGACGAGACAGAAAAAGCAGGTTTATTTAGTTACCTCGAAAATGAAGTAGAAGATTACTTTGTGGTGGAAGAAAAAGATAAGTTAATTGGGGCTGGTGGCATTAATTATGAGCTGCAGGCTAAAACTGCGGTGATTTCATGGGATATTATCGCTCCAACTCATCACGGGGAGGGGATAGGTAGAAAATTGATGAAGCATAGAATTGAGTTTATCCGTAAAAAGGCGGACATTGATAAAATTGTAGTAAGAACCTCGCAGCACACTTACCTATTTTATGAAAAGATGGGGTTTAAACTCCTGGAAGTGAAAAAAGATTATTGGGCAGAAGGCTTCGATTTGTATTACATGGAGCAGCCTACTAAAAAAGATTAATTTTGATTTTATCAATAAATTCAAGGTTTTTCTGGTTAACCTACGTTAACAACCGTCTCTCCGGTTGTACATCCTTCTCCTATTAAATGCTTCCACATTTTTTTTCTTCTGTGTTTTACGCTCACAGAAAAATGCTTAATAATGGTTTCAAATCATCCATAAAAGCACTCAAAAATTCCGAACTCCAATTAAGGTAGATAGACTACCGCTTTAGGGTGGTACTCTACATTGTGTTGCTTTATTGTTCTCTCTAGTTTTACTGAAATAAAAATAACTCAATCAAATTCAGAAACTTATGAGAACCTTTGAAATCATTTTACTACTTGCTATTACCATTCTTCCCTTTTTCAAAAGGAAAGTGCTTTTACATTTTAAAGCTAATTATGTCTTGATTTTTCTCGCTTCATTATTGGCTATGCATTTACTTTTTGAAGGTCTGCGCTGGCAGATGTTTCCTGCTTATGTACTGCTGTTTGTACTGGCATGGAGAATAAAAGTGGTGGATGCTTCTCAACCAGCTCGTTTAAATTTTTGGAGAGGTAGTGGCTATTTCGTTTTCGTGCTTGTAGCTGTTATAGCATGGGTACTTCCCATCGCTTTACCCGTTTTTACTTTGCCGGAACCTAGGGGGAATTATAAGGTTGGCACGCAAATACTTCATGTTAAAACTGATAAAGCAGAGGAAATTACAAAAGACCCCAACGATAAAAGAGAATTTCTGTGCAAGATTTGGTACCCAAGCCAGGCTGATGTATCCAATTTAGCAGGAGAAAGCTACCTTGACCAGACTGGTAGAGAGGGTTTTGCGACTAAATATGGCTTACCGGCTAATGCGCTCAACTACCTGGATTATGTGGATACTTATGTGTACCCAAAGATTCCAGTAGCAGAAGGCAAATTTCCCGTATTGCTATTTTCGCATGGCTATGGCTCCAATGCTACAGGTTACTATGCATTGCTAACTGAGATTGCAAGCCAGGGCTATATCATCATCAACATGAACCATACCTACGAAAGTTTAGGGGCTACTTTTCCGGATGGTAGTAAGAAGTATTTTGATTATCAGTTTCAGCAGGAGGTTACTGATTGGAATGCGGAATTGATGGATCCTATGATAAAAGCCTTTGAGGAAGGGGTGGAATTCGAGAAAAGACATCAAATCGCCCGGCCTGCTATCAAGGATTATTATGAAAAAAATATTCAGGCAAGGTGGGCGGATGATATAGTAGATGTATTAGACTTATTAGACCAATGGAATGGCGAAGGTTTTTTGAAAAACAAGCTTAATCTTGATAAAATAGGTGTTTTCGGACATTCGGTAGGAGGGGGCACAGCCGGGAGAGTGGCCATGCAGGACAGTAGAATAAAGGCAGCAGCTAATTTGGATGGCATCCAATGGGGCAAAAAGATTGATACAGTGTATCATTTGCCTTTTCTTTTTATTTCTGCTGATTGGCCTGCCGAGCATATGGATATTAACTCTCATGTGTACCTGAAGAAGAGCAGCGACTATTTTTATGATGCCAGGCTGCTTAATTCGGGCCATCCCAACTTTATGGATATTCCTTTTCTGGTGACTATTAATGCGGTTAATCAGTCAGGAGATATTGACCCCGCATTGGGTACAGAAATAACTACTAAACTGGTGACTGCTTTTTTCAATCGACACTTAAAATCTTCTGCCGATACGGATATGGAAGGTATAGCAAATGAATATGATTTACTGGAGATGAAGGTTTACAAGGGTGATTCGATTCAATAAATCATAAGAGAAAGATGTATACCACTTTGGTGAATTCAGGGTGGCATACTTTCTATGCAGTGTCTATGTAAACGCATTGTGAAGGCCTTTTATTAAAGAAAAAGGGACAACTATGGAGGGTAGCTGTAAATAAACAAAGCTTTTTATCTGGCTCTAGTTTATTTTCATTGGTAAAAGATAAACATTATTTTTTTTACGTAAAGGATATTAAACGACTCTAGTTATGGACTACAAAAGTATCTACATGCGATATATTATTGTATTAACAGTTCTATTTTCATCTTGTGTTGAGAAAGAAATTTCCAACAAAGATAAGCTCTCTGGAATTTGGGTTTATTCAAAACAGGTAAACGGTTCCAATTCAGATATTTCTGACACATTATCTGTTACAGAATATGAGTTCATATCTGACACAAGTGGACTTTTGTTCAATTACGAACTTTTCATTAAAACAAGAACTTCAAATAGAAGTCAATTATATGGTATTGATAACTCTTATCAAGATAGTTTTTTGGTGGACAAAGACTTTGATAATTTAACAATTGTGCCAGGTCATTTATTAAATCCTTTTTATTACACAATTGAGCAACTTAATGATACTTTGATAATTCGAAATGAAAAAGATAATAGATCAGAAACATTTTACAAAATAGAATATTAAAAGAATTACGGGTGAAGTAACTGATCACTGGCAGCGGGATGAAGTGAAATGTGTACATAGAGGACAATTCCACCACCATGTTTCGTGTCTCACGAAACAGATAAACGCAAATACCTGCGTATAATGTAAATTTGACATATGATTAGTTGGTATAAATAAACTCCAGCCAAAGGCTGGCAGACTATCCCGTCAATCTCTATTTGATAACGATATGATAAATACTAATTTGTGCATTAAATTTAGATGCTTACGAGATTTCTCCCCTCTATTTTTTAGAGAGAGGGGAAAATTTATCGGAGATAAATAGGGGTGAGTTAAGAACTGTCGAAGACTAATCCAGAGTCCGCCTAATCTTTAGCTCCCATCTTTTTTCTATTAAATCTCATATTAAGAAAAGCAAAAGCCTTCAAAACCGAAAATTAAGTGTGATTGATATGATTTTTATACCCAATTAAAATATGCGCATACCGCTTTTGGGAAAAAGTTATGTGTGGTTAAAAATTTTACTCACGCATATCAAATTTTACCAGTGCGCATATATGCGTGCTGTAAAGGCATTATTAAGAAAGGCTTCTTGATATATAAAGTGTGACGCTCTGAAATCTATTTTCCGAACCTCAATTCACTTGCTCTTCTATCAATAGCTCTATTTTATAATTTATCCACTATATTTATTCCTCAAGTTTACAGTTAACCATCAGTATTAAATAATCAATTTACAGACTTTTGTTGGTTCACTTGAATTCGATAGCGGAAATATGGTAAATGAACTATCCAAATATCCATTATCCTAGGATTATAATAACTTGAGTCTTGTGATTGAATTATATAGCTGCTTAAATAATTGAAGAAAACCGAAAAAATTCTGATACTCATCTGGATAGCTTTTTTTCTGCTCATGGGAGTAGATTATCCCGGTAGCTATTTGTTTTTTGCACTATCAACTTTTGCACTAAGTTTTTATTATATTATAGCTTCTTTCAAGCTTTTTAAATCAGAAAACAACTCCTCAATTATAATTCCGATTCTTGCGGGTTTATCCTTATCAACTTCGCTTGTCACGATACCATTTAATATTTTATTGCGCAACTGGGAATGGCTTAAAGTATTACCTTTAATTAATATCATATTTACGGCATGTCTAGTTAGTTGGGTAATTTTTAAGTGGATCGGTAAAACTCAAATTCAAGAAAATTATAGACAAATTCTCCTACGTACCACTGTAGTTTTACTGATTGCTTCTTTCTTTGCTTTCCGGCCAGTAGAGAGTAAAGTTTACAGAAAGGTGGTAATTTATCTTAATGCAAGAAATCAGGACATGATCAATAATATGCGAATGTTTGACTACTGGCAGCAATCAGAAGAACAATTAGGTAAAGGGAATTGCGAAAAAGCTATAGAGTATTCTCTTCAATCTTTCCAGGAAGGATTAAAATGGCTTTGGATAGAAGGTGACTCTTTAACAGAGAAGGATATAAAACAGATCTGGAAGATTCATGGTGCTTATACTAATATTTATAAAGCTTACGTATGTAAAGCTGATAAATTATATGATTCCAAGAATTATGAAGAAGCACTCCTATATCGAATAAAAGCTGATTCCTTTTTAAATATCAACCCTGTGGCCTTAAATGATTCATGGAAGGTGGAAAGGGCAGACTCAAAAAACAGTATCGGAATTTATTATAAAGCTTTGGGGCAAACAGATTCGACTATATTATTTTTTGCAAAAGCCATTGTTTATCATTCCGACAGTATAAGTATTTCTAATGATAGACTTGCAACCTATTTAACTAACTTGTCAGAATCTTTAGCTGATGGCCGCTATTGGAATGAGTCAAATCAAGCTGCAAAGACGAGTATTGATGTGCTGAATACGGATTCTATCACAAAAGAAAAAAATGATCTGTATTCAACCGCCTACTTTCAACTTGTTTATAACGCTCTTGCAAATAGTGACCTGTCACAAGCAAACAAGTACTTGTCGGAGGTTAAGCAATTTTTAACCCCTAAGGGGGAATGTAAATACTACCTCTTTCACTCACTTCTCTCTAATAGATTAGATAATCCTATTGAGGCAATTGAAAATGCAAGAAAAGCCAGAGTTTGCTACCACCAGGTGTTTACTGAAAAACATCAAAACATTGCTGAAAGTTATATGGTGTCATTCGAGTCATGGATGAAGATACCGCAATACGATTCGGCAATTTCAAACCTAAGAGAAGGTATTCGAATAACCAGAATGAATCATGGAATAGCGACTGTGAGATTTCAGGACTATATAAAAAGAGAAGGGTTTTATGATTATTCAGTCGGTAATTATAAACAATCTTTAGAAAAGCTTCTGAAGGTGAAGAAGACTTATGAACGGGAGCTTGGTCAAGAGAGTGAAAAACTGCCCGAAGTCTTAGCAACCATTGGTAGAGTTAAAATAGAGCAAGAAGACTTTGTTGAAGCTAAGAAAGTTCTAACTGAAGCCTTAAGAATCTTAAAAACACATCCTTTTCTTATTGATGAAAGATCATCTAACTTATTAAATGACCTCGCATATATAAGTTATGCAACCAATCAGAGTTACGTTGCAGACACCCTTTACAATAAATCAATTAAATTAAACAATGAGGTTAAAAAAGATTCTAGTTTGTCAGTTGCCAGTGCTTTAAATGGACTAGGTCTTATTGCTATGAAAAATTCTAATTTTTCTCGGGCTGATTCGTTATTCAAAAAATCTCTTCAACTTTATAAATTTCATTACCCAGAACTGCATCCAGATATAGGAATTGTACTGATGAACCAGTCTGAACTCTCCTTCATGAGTATGGAATTTACAGAAGCGCTTTTCCTTGTAAATGAAGCACTTGAAAATTTTATTCCTTTTCATAGAGCTAAGCACCCGACACTAGGGGATATGTATTTATTGAAAGCTTATATCTTAACTGAAATTGGTGATGTTAAGGAAACTCAGATACTTTTGACTAGAGCTTTGGAAATATATGAATCAAACTTTGACCCCAAGCATGAGAAGATTATATCAACTAGAAAAATTATACAGTTGTAGGTAACCTTAATTAAAAGCATTAGCTATTAGTCCTTGTTCACACCATTTAACAGATAACTCATCCGACCACTTCCTTCTGAAAAGCCGGAAGGAGGAATCCTGAAAGCTTCCGGGACGCGAGGTAGCAAGAGCCTTATGGATAGAAGCCAGCTGAAGGCTCTCATCTTTTTTCTATTAAATCTCATCCTAAGTAAAAACAAAAGCCTTCAAAACCGAAAATTAAGCGTGGTTGATTTGATTTTTATACCCAATTAAAATATGCGCATACCGCTTTTGGGAAAAAGTTATGTGTGGTTAAAAATTTTAATCAGGCATATCAAATTTTACCAGTGTGCATATATGCGTGGTAGGAAACAGGTACGCATATATGCGTGGCCAAAATGCAGTACGCATATATGCGCGATGTGAAAGCACTGCGCATACTATAGTTCTAAGGAAAGCATAGTTGGAGATTAGAGTATGACTCTGAAATTTATTTCCGAACCTCAATTCTTCTAATTTTCGATTAACACATGTATTTTGAGGATGTGTTTTATAATTAATCTGCTATATATAGATAGTTAGTTCGTCAAAACCAACCCTTGAAAATTTTTCTCTTAACGAATTAAATATTCATTATTTGACAAACTCAACATCGATTGCATTTTCAAATTTATCAATCACAGCATAATAGCTAGATGATTCTTCCTCTGTAAGATTTGAATATTCTTTACTAAAAGAGGATTGACTACCGTTCGAATAAATGCCATATTTAGGGCTAATAGTTAATTTTGGAGAACAGGTTGTACTATTTCCGCTATACCAAAGAACATAAATAAAATAATTTACATTATCTGATAGAAGGGAAGCATCAATAAATATTGATTCAGTGACACCAGGTCCATCATTTTCAGATTGAAAAATGGGATCACCATCAGCATCAGTAACATATAAATCAAGATCTACATCTTGATTAGTACTTGTCCAACTTAAATCAATTTTTAATCCTGGAGTATGCTTTCCATTATTAGTGATACTAAAAGTATGATATACATTATCATTTTCGTTATCAACAATCACATCAAGTGGCTTTATTCCAAGGTCTGTAACGGCATCTACAATTTGAATTCTTAAATTCTTGGTTGAAAAAGTGTAATCTCGAAATTCATTATTGAATTCAAACTCCACTTCAAGTGACTCGGATCCAGATGGAATTATAAATTCTCTTCTCGTGCCACCATTAAAATAATTATTACCATATGTATAACTCGGGTTCTCGGATAAATCAAGTTCAATTGTCAAATCTTTTTCATATGCCTGAGATAAATTTACGGTTAATTTAAGGCTCTCACCAAATTCAATTTCTGATGTTGTATTTTCAAAACCAATAACTGTCACATCATCAGGTTCAATATTTAAGTTATGTATAACTTGATCTCCCAAGGAACCACCTTCACTTATACTAATTAGTTTTATTTCTAGATTTTCGGCCTCAAGTTCTACAATACCATCTTTAATAATCAAAAATTCCATATTGAAAGCCGTTGCACCAGCTGGAATTATAAAAGTAGTTGAAGTAAGTGGTGTTACGTCTGAAGGAAAACCTGCAGTGCCCGAAACTTCATAAGTGACAAGTATTTCTTTTGAGCTTTTTCCATCTAATTGTAAGGGAACAAAAATAGAATTATTAGACTCTACAACATTTGTTTGCGAATTTTTAAATGAGACAGTTAAAGCGCTTGGGTTTTCATTCGAATCTTTGCAAGACACAAATAGACTGATCAAAGATAATAATGGAAGTATTTTCTTTAGCATATTGGTATTTTTATAATAATTATTTCAAAAGTAATTAAAATAATTGGAATAATTATGTTTTTATTACCGTTAAATTATAATTTTATCAATTTTTATTTTAAATACTTCTGAGTTAATAATATTCAGCAAAGTTGCCTCTAGTGAATCAGTTTCTATCTTTACTATCTTACTCAAGTTATCCATTATCTCTAATTATAAATTACGAATAAACCTTTCAGTACTCATTATTCATCGAAATAATATACTTAAGGCCTAATACATACACCTTATCTATAGGTTTTCCTACAAGGAACAAATTGCGAAGCTTTCACCCTACTGAATAAAATAATCTCATTCCCAAAAAATATCCCTTCCCCCATATCCCCAAATTTTACTAACTTATTTCCCTTAACAGCTGCCGTCCGCATGCGGACGATTGCGTGCTTTTATGAACGAGGGCAAATACACGATAGTGCCTTTTAATGCCTTTAGAGTAGGTATAGGCTTACTTGGCACAGAGTTGGTAAATGGATATTCCGAATTATTACAATAATTAAATGGATAAGAAAATTGTACAAAAAAGGTGGACAGCTAAAAAGCTTTTGATGATTGGTGCCGGGGTATTGGTGTTGAGCTTAATTGTATACCAATTGCTTTTTGCAGATAACCGCTCTACCTTAAATGTGAATAAGGACAGGCTAAGCATCGCCAGCGTGAAAATGGGAGAGTATAAAGATTTTATCCCTGTCACAGGGTCGGTGGAGCCGGGCGAAACCTACTTTCTGGATGCTATTGAAGGCGGAATTATTGCTGAAGTAATTAAAGAATCCGGAGCCAAACTGGATAAGGGAGATACCATCCTGAAGCTAACCAATTCTAATTTGCAGCTGGATGTAATGCAACGGGAGACGCAGCTTTACGAGCAAATCAATAACCTAAGGCAAACCCGCCTTTTGCTGGATCAGAATGATTTGAGTCAGCAGGCTCAGCTGGCAGAAATTGACTACCAGTTAAACCTTTTAAAACCCCAGTACTACAGGTTTAAGAAGCTTTTTGAAGATAAATTTATTTCAGAAAGGGAATTTGAAGAAATCCGTGAGCAGTACGAGTACAATGTGAAGAGAAAGCAACTCACTTACACAAGTTACAGAAATGATTCTGTTGCCAGGGTAATTCAGTTGAGACAGCTGACCAATTCGGAACAAAGAATGCAGCGCAGCCTCGATGCCGTGGGTAATATTCTGAATAACTTAATTATTAAAGCACCTAAAGAAGGCCAGCTTTCTACTCCACAACTGGAAATTGGTCAATCTATTAATTCAGGTCAGCGCCTTGGTCAGATAGATGTGATGAATAATTACAAAATCCGCGTGGCCATAGATGAGCTTTATCTGCCAAGGGTAGATGTAGGCCAGTCGGGTTCCTTCGATTTTTCCGGTCAGAAATATAACTTAGTGATCGATAAAATCTACCCCACTATTTCAGGAGGAAGGTTTGAAGTGGATATGATCTTTAACGGAGAAAGCCCGACAGGAATTAAGCGTGGACAGACTGTAAGAATAAAACTAGAGCTGGGTGCCACAGAAGAAACTTTATTACTGCCTGTAGGCGGATTCTATAAGGATACTGGCGGTAACTGGGCCTATGTCATCAATCCTAATGATCCTAATGAAGCCATTAAACAACCGATCAGACTGGGTAGAAAAAATATAGATTACTACGAAGTACTGGATGGCTTAGCGGAAGGAGATAAAGTGATTGTATCGGGTTATGAGAATTATGGAGATAAGGAGAAGTTGAGTTTGAAATAGTATAGGGTACAGGGTACAGAGTATTGAGTACAAAGTACAGAGAAGTGAGATTTGAGTACAAAGTATTAAGTACAATGAAGTAAGAGGTAAAAGTATTATGACCTAAGTAGATGAAAAGAGAGGATTGCAACATATTAATAAATTATAAAATCGAAAAAACGGAAGGTGGCTTAATCAGTCTGCACACATGGTAACTTGTCAACCTGCATACATGGTAACCTGCCAACTTGAACACTTATAAACTGAAGAAAAAATATGGATCACGTAATTAAAACAGTCAATTTAAGGAAGCTTTATACTACCGAGGAAGTAGAAACCACAGCTTTAGACAGCATTAACATTGAAATAAAAAAGGGGGAGTTTGTCGCCATCATGGGCCCATCAGGCTGCGGTAAATCTACCTTGCTGAATATTCTGGGGCTTCTGGATAACCCTAACTCAGGTGAATATCATTTTGTGGATCATGAAGTGGCCAAATACTCTGAGAGACAAAGGGCACAGCTCAGGAAAGGCTCTATCGGTTTCGTGTTCCAAAGCTTTAACCTGATTGATGAGTTGACTGTTTTTGAGAATGTAGAGTTGCCTTTACTCTATATGAAAGTGCCTTCCTCGGAAAGAAAAACCAAGGTGGAAGAAGTGCTTACCAGAATGAATATCATGCACCGAAGAAACCATTTTCCTCAGCAGTTATCAGGAGGTCAGCAGCAGCGTGTGGCAATTGCCAGGGCTATTGTAGCCAAACCCGCTGTAATTCTTGCGGATGAGCCAACAGGTAACCTGGATTCGGCCAATGGAGAAGAGGTGATGAAGTTATTGGAGCAACTCAATAATGAAGGCACCACCATTGTAATGGTAACGCACTCACCGCATGATTCCAATTACGCACACAGGGTGATCAATCTATTTGATGGTCAAGTGGTTACAGAGAATATAAGAGAGCAGTTTCATGTGTGATAACTGATAATTCCTTCATTAATTTATAAAGATATGTGGAAAAATTACTTAAAAATAGCGTGGAGAACATTAATAAAGCGTAAGCTTTATGCTATCATCAATCTGGGAGGGCTTACAGTAGGTTTGGCCAGTTTTTTACTAATAGCCTTATACATTTCCCATGAGAACAGTTATGATACAACTTATACGGATCATGACCGGATTTTCCGTATCAATCAAAATTTCAAAAGCAGTGAGGGAGATAATTTCACCAGTTACACACCTTCTCAGTTGTTGCCTTCTATGTTGGATGAAATCCCAGCGGTTGAAGCCGGAACACGAGTTTTTGATGTAGACCTCTTTGGCCCGGTGGTGATAAAAAGCGGGGAGGAGTTATTTCAGGAAAGTAAATTTGCCTATGTAGACCCTTCCTTTTTTGAGCTTTTTAACCTGCCTTTACTGGCCGGTAGCAAAAGCGGCTTACTTAGTGATATCAATCAGTTGGTACTTACCCAAACTACTGCTGAGAGATATTTTGGAAATGTACATGCTGCTATTGGAAAACCATTAACTGTTAATGACAAAATAGAATTAGTGGTTAGTGCGGTAGTAGAAGATTTTCCGGTCAATTCTCACCTGAAGTTTGATTTTCTGGGTTCTTTTATGCGTATCCGTGCCGGTAAAGAGCCTGGCTTTAGTCCAAGTAATTACTATACCTATGTCCGCTTGCCGGATGCATCCAAAGAGGCTGAAGTGGAATTGGCGGTTAACCAATTGATGGATAAGTATATGGGCAAAGAAATGAGTGAGTATGGTTTTGAATTACTGTTGAATATGGAGCCTCTGGAAAATGTTCATTTTGATACCCTCCATACTTCCAATATTACCACAACGGCAGACATCAAGTATCTCTACATATTTGGCAGTGTTGCATTGCTTATCCTGGTGATAGCCTGTATTAATTATATTAACCTGGCTACTGCTGAAGCTTCAGAGAGGAGAAAAGAGGTGGGGGTTAGAAAAGTGATGGGCGCAGCAAAAACCCAGCTTTTCTGGCAGTTTATGAGTGAAGCAGGCATATTAGTGATTACTGCGGCCTTAGTAGCCCTTGTGCTAGTCTATTTTACATTGCCTTATGTAGAAGGGATTGCAGGGGTTTACCTGCCACTAAAAGGTTTATGGAATCAAGGGTTTTTGTTAATGTACGGAGCTATTATAGGCATTGTAATATTGTTATCAGGTGCTTACCCTGCCATTGCTATTGCAGCTCTCAATCCTTTACAACAATTAAAAAAAGCTGGTGGAAAGTGGAACCTAGAACTCCTGATGAGGAAAGGGTTGGTAGTTTTTCAATTTTGTGTTTCCATGTTTTTGATCATGGCAACCATATTGATTTTCAAACAATTGAATTTTATGCAAAGCCACACCCTGGGATATGAAAAGGATTTGGTTGTAGCCCTCCCGATTGATGGGAAAGTAGTTCGTGAAATCGAGGGTATAAAAACCGAACTTGAAAGAAAGGGTATAGCTACTTCCAGCAGTTTGGCGGCATCTATGCCTTCCCATATTGGGGCGCAATACAGTCTGAGAGACCCCGCAAAAGATGAAATGGCCACTTTTGGTGCTACAGGCTATGCCGTTGATGATGATATAGTGAAGACATTAGGTATTAAGGTAATAGCAGGCCAGCCATTCGGGCCGGAAGACCCTGAAAGAGGGGAAGAATTATACCCAATACTTATTAATGAGGCTGCTCTAAAGAGCTTAGGTTGGACAGAAGAAGAAGCCATTAACAGAGAAGTATTGATGGGTGGAGAACCTGCCAGGATTAAAGGTATAGTAGGAGATTTCCATTTTAGCTCTTTACATCAGCGTATTACTCCACTGGCTATTTTCATTCAGCCCTGGGAGAGTAATCAATTGTTGATCAAGTTGGCTTCAGATAACATTCCTTCCCAAATGAAAGCACTTCAGGCATCATGGAAAGAACTGGCCCCTCATCGTCCTTTTACTTATTCTTTTTTGGATGAGGAGTATGAACAGCTCTACAGAGCAGAAATGCAAGCGGGTCTTATTTTGAGTGTGTTTTCTACCATTGCCATCTTTATAGCGTGCCTTGGTTTATTTGGCCTGGTATCCTATGTAGCCATCAAAAAGAGTAAGGAAATCAGTATCAGAAAAGTTCTGGGGGCAGAATCATTCGATATCCTGAGAATGCTATCCTCAGAATTTGTTAAACTGCTGGGAATATCGGCTTTACTGGCTGTGGTAATAGGTAGTTTTACTTTCAATTCGTGGTTGGAGTCCTTCGCCTACAGAACTGATTTACCATTTTGGATTTATGTTGTAGCAGTGGTACTGGTAGTAGCCATATCATTAATTACAATTTTGTATAAATCTTTGATAGCAGCAACACGAAACCCTATTAATAATCTGAAAAGCGAATAACCGGACAGATCTAACCAATAAAGCCATGCTCCAAAATTATATTAAAATCGCCCTTAGAAATATCAAAAGATATCCTCTTCGTCATTTTATCCATGTGTTCGGATTATCAATTGGGATTACAGTCTGTGTAGTGGTATTTAAATTAATAAGTTTTGAAAATAATTTCGATACTTTTCATCAGGATGCTGACCAAATTTACAGGGTAAACACTATGGTGGATTATGGCAAAAAGGTAGCCTCTAATCCCGGTACGCCTCAACCTTTGAATGAAGCCCTCAAAAATGAATTTCCTTCCATAGAGATTACTGCCCCTGTCTATCATGCAGGTAAAATGATAGTGAGGTCGGGTGATGGAGCCAAAAATCTGGGTGCCAGCGATTTTGTGAGTTATGTAGATAATGGTTACTTCGAAATATTCAATTATGAGTGGTTGGCAGGAGATTCATCTTCAGCTTTAGATCAACCCAATGCTGTCGTTTTAACAGTTCATTCAGCCAAAAAATACTTTGGGGAACAGCCTTTGCATCAAATTATCGGCAATGAATTACTATACGGGGATACCATACAGACAATTGTAAAGGGGGTAGTTGTCGATCTTGCTAAGCAATCTGATTTAGTATTTACTGATTTTATATCTTACTCCACTGTTTTCGGTAAATATGATGCGGATAATGCTAATAATTGGGCTGGATTAAGTACCCAGAGCCAAATGTTTGTAAAGCTTTTTCCTGAGCAGGAGGAGGCCGCGAGAGAAGGGTTAAAGGCTGCACATCAAAAATATGTAAGTGCAGACATTGACTGGATTAAAGGCTTTAACCTGGAGCCATTGCGAGAAGTACACTTCTCAAGCACTTACAACGGCCATGTAGGAGATAAGCGTACTTTAAAAGGACTCATGATCATTGGATTCCTGATCCTGATCATTGCTTGTGTCAATTTCATCAATTTGGAAACCGCTCAGGCCCAATTAAAATCAAAGGAAGTGGGTATCAGAAAGTCCCTGGGCAGCTCCCGAAAGCAGCTCATTGGTCAGTTTTTAATGGCTACCTACTTAATTATTGTGTTAGCCATTTTAAGTGGTATTTTATTGAGCCATCTGGTTGTTATTTATTTTCAAAATTTACTTCCGGCCGGATTTGATATGAGTTTTTTCGCTATGGAAAATCTTGTTTTTTTACTGGCTTTATCGCTCTTGGTTTTATTTTTCTGCGGTATTTATCCTGCTCTGGTCATTTCAAAGTATTCACCGGTAAAAGCTATTAAAAGTGGTAAATACCAAAAATTTGATATCAATTATTTTTTGAGAAAGAATCTAATTGTTATTCAATTTGGTTTTTCCATTGCTTTCATCATAGTAGTACTGGCTATCAAATCACAAATGGATTTTCTGATGAATAAAGACCTGGGGTTTGAGAAGGAAGCCATAGTCTACATTGAAACGCCTTATGATGCCGATTTTAATAAAAATAGCAGCTTAAAAAATGAATTACTCACTGTACCGGGAGTGGAAGAGGTGAGTTTAAGTTTCGATGCGCTAATGTCCGGCTCACTCATAATAGGGTCGGTTGCCTATGAAATCAATGGAGAGTTGGAAGAGCTGGATCTGCAAATGAAAATGTCGGACACTTCCTATTTGCCATTACATGATGTGCCACTTTTAGCAGGAAGATATTTTAGAAACAACAAGCAAGAAGTCATCCTCAATGCTGCTGCCCTAACAAAACTAGGGATTGATAGCCCTTCAGAAGCTATCGGTAATTCTCTTAAATACAGAGATTCAGATTTATTAATAGTGGGAGTGATTGACGATATCCACACGAGATCTATGTATGAAGCTGTGAAGCCCACCATGTTCACTTACAGCGAGACAGTCTATAATGTGAATGTTAAATTGGCATCAGAGGTGAATTTGGCTACTACATTGGAAAATTTACAGGAAAGCTATAAAAAGATTTATCCTAATGAAGCAAATGACTTCCAATTTTTAGATGAAGCGGTTGCCAATTTCTTTAAAAATGAAATAAGATTAAGGAAAATACTCTTCTTCGCAACAGCTTTGGCTATTTTCTTAAGTGCCTTGGGGCTGTTCGGGTTGGTTTCTTTCACTATTTCGCAGAGATTAAAAGAAATCAGTATTCGAAAAATACTGGGAGCTACAATTGCTGATATTTTAGTGATGGTTTCAAAAGAGTATGCCATGCTGATAGGTATATCCTTTTTATTGGCGATTTATCCGGCCTGGTATTTTCTAAGCGATTGGTTCAGCAACTTCCATTATAGAATTTCCATGCCAGTAGGTATTTATTTGCTCTCGGGTATAATTGCACTGTTATTATGCTTATGCATAGTGTTGATTCATTCATTTAGTGCGGCTAACGCTAATCCGGCAGAGGTATTGAAAGATGAATGAGCAATTGGGATATATAGAATTGATTTTAAGAAATGAGAAAATATAAGCGATAGATTTCTATAAGAGATTATTAAAAACATTAAAAAACTGAACACCATGCTCAAAAACTACTTTAAAATAGCACTTAGAAACCTTTCCAGAAACAAAAGTTTCACCTTCCTCAATGTGACAGGCCTGGTAGTAGGCATGGCTGGCGCTATGCTGATTGGTTTGTGGATTATGCGTGAGATGAGTGTGGACAGATTCCATGAAAAAGGAGAGCAAATCTACCAGGCGTGGAATAGAAGCACATTTGATGGCGAATTATGGTGCTGGAACACTACACCTAAACCTATGGCTCCGGTGCTTTACTCAGATTATCCTGAAGTGATTAATTATACACGCTATTCGGACGCGGGAAAATTTCTTTTTAGTACAGAAGATAAAAATTTAAATCAGGAGACTGCATTTGTAGATTCTACTTTTTTTCAAATGTTCAGTTTTCCGCTAATAGCTGGGGATGTCAAACAGGTTTTTGCTACTCCTAATTCAGTGGTTATTTCAGAATCTATGGCAACCCGATTATTTGGTGAGCAAGAAGCATTAGGACAAGTGATTACCGCTGATGGACGTTTTCCTGTAACCATTACTGGAATTATGAAGGATCTCCCGGGTAATACCAGATTTGAATTTGATGCTCTTTTGACTTGGTCTTTAATGGGGCAAATTTACGAACTAGATGACTATTGGGGGAATAATTCCATCAAGACCTATGTTCAGCTGGAGGAAAATGTTGATATCACTGCACTTAATGAAAAGGTGAAAACCATCACTCAAGAGCATTCGGACGAAGACACAGAAGTGTTTTTGTATCCCCTGGAAGAGCTTCACTTATATTCTGTGTTTGAAAATGGAGTGCCAGTAGGTGGGAGAATAGATAATGTAAAGATGTTTGGACTCATAGGTATCTTTATCCTACTGATAGCATGCATCAATTTCATGAACTTAAGTACTTCCAGAAGCGAAAAAAGAGCCAAAGAGGTAGGGATTCGCAAGTTGTCCGGTGCACGAAGAGAGATGCTGATAGGGCAGTTTATGATGGAATCTATCGTGCTGACAGTCATCAGTGGTTTACTGGCTATTATGCTTGTACAATTGTTGCTTCCATTCTTTAATAACATTATTAACCTGGAGTTATCTATACCTTTCCGGAACCTATGGTTTTGGTTAATATTCAGTGGATTTATTGTATTCACAGGACTTTTAGCGGGTAGCTACCCGGCTCTCTTTCTGTCTTCTTTTCAGCCGATTAAAGTTCTCAAAGGAGCCTTTAAGAATTCACGGTCACTTTTGGCACCAAGAAAAGTGCTTGTTATTGTGCAGTTTACTTTTGCCATTGTGCTTATTGCTTCCACCATTATTGTTAAGCAGCAAATTGAGCACGCCCAAAAAAGAGATAAAGGGTATGATGGCTCACAATTAATTTATTTAAGCTATGGAGAGCAAATGGAGAAAGCATTCCCTGCTTTCCGGGCTGAATTGACGAAAAATGATGCGGTTCATTCCACTACCAGAACCTTGTCTCCAGTAACTGAAGGGTGGAGTAATTCCTGGGGTCTAAGTTGGGAAGGCAAAGATCCTGAATCTAAAATAGTAATAGATATTTACAGTGCAGATCAGGACGCCATAAGCACGCTTGGTCTGGAGCTTGTGCAAGGAAGAGAAATTGATATTTCAACATATGCCACCGATTCATTGGCTATGGTTTTGAATGAAGAAGCTGTGAAAGTGATGGGGTTTGAGGATCCTATTGGTCAGGTGGTATATGATAATGATGAGGCCTGGCATGTGGTGGGCGTAGTGAAGAACTTTGTCAATGGCTCGCCTTTTTCAAAAGATAGGCCTATGGTAATTGAAGGTCCGAAAAGGTGGATGGGTGTTGTTCATATTAAACTTACAGAAGGAGTTCCGGTAAAAGAAAGCTTAGCAACAGTAGAGAAAGTTTTTACTACACACTATCCCAATATTCCCTTTGAGTATGAATTTATTGATGAATCGTTTGCCGCAAAATTTGCCAGTCAGAAACGAATAGCTACGCTCACCTCAATTTTTTCAACACTGGCTATCATTATTTCATGCTTAGGGTTGTTTGGTTTGTCAGCTTATGCAGCAGAGCAAAGGCGCAAGGAAATCGGGGTAAGAAAAGTTTTAGGAGCTTCAGTTACAAGAATTTTAGTGTTGCTATCCGGTGATTTTGTGAAATTAGTTTTTGTTTCCATTGCTATTTCCATACCGATTTCATGGTATCTCATGCATAAATGGCTCCTCAATTTCGATTATCGAATTTCAATATCAGTTGCTGTATTTATTTTAACAGCTATTGTAGCGCTGTCCATTGCTATTTTAACGGTGATTAGCCAAACCTATAAAACTGCTAATATCAACCCGGTAAATTCTCTTAAAGACGAGTAAAGACATTTTAAACTCCAGGACCCATGCTTAAAAACTACTTTAAAATTGCCTTCAGAAACCTGTGGAAAAACAAAACCTATTCCACCATCAATATACTAGGGCTTACTCTTGGGATCACATGTAGTAGCTTACTTTTTATGTTGGTAATTGATGAACTTTCTTTTGATAACATGTATGAAAAGAAAGACAGACTTTATCGATTGGTTGAAATCAATTCAACATCCGAGGAAACCAGACAATTTGGTATAGTTCCCGGTCCGACAGGAAAAGTCTTGAGTGAGGAATATGAAGAAATAGAAGATTACACCAGGTTGTACAAATTTGGGGGACAGATAGTTTTTCAACATAATGAAGAACCGTATCAGGAAAGAGCTTACTATTTTGCAGAGCCTAATTTCTTTGAACTTTTCAATCTGGAGTGGATAGCAGGGGATCCTGCTACAGCGTTGCAAAAACCTTTTGCAGTGGTGATAGATGAGGAGTGGGCAATGCGATTGTTTGGCTCAACAGATGTACTTGGAAAAACCTTAGATTCCGGTGGTGAAACAGATTTTCTGGTAACCGGAGTGATCAAAAAATTACCTCAGAACTCTCATATTCAATACAAAATTCTAGTAGGCTTACCTACCGATTGGGACTTCTATAAGGAAATATCAACAAGTTGGGACAGGTATGGGGCTTATACTTATCTGTTGTTGAAAGAAAATGCAAAACCTGAAAGTATTCATCAGAAAATGGAAGGATTTGTAGCAAATCATTTCAAAAACCCACAGGAGCATGACTTTTATTTGCAGGCTTTACCCGATATCCATTTTAACTCTGCTGCCATAGAATATACCAGTGATACAAACAGAGGGGAAATCACTTATGTGTATATCTACATAGCGATAGGCTTTTTCATGCTCTTAATTGCATGTATAAATTATATGAATCTGGCAACAGCCAAAGCACTTGATAGAGGTAAAGAAATAGGGATCCGTAAAGTTTCCGGTGCTTATCAATATCAGTTAATCTCACAGTTCTTATCTGAATCTACATTGTTTGCTTTTATCGCTTTCTTCCTTTCCTTTTTCCTGATTGATCTGCTCTTGCCTACTTTCAATGGGCTTACGGACAAGCAATTTGAGTTTAACGTGGCTACTTTTGGTAGTATTTTTATGCTCATATCGAGTATCACCATTATTGTGGGCCTTCTATCAGGGAGTTATCCGGCTGTGCTGATGTCGCGCTTAAAGCCTGCCAGTATTTTAAAGGGTGCTATGCACACCGGTAAAGGAAGCATATTGCTTAGGAAAGTGCTGGTTAGTACTCAATTTACCTTATCGGTGATTATGATTATAGCCACTTTAATCGCTTATCGACAACTTGAATACATTCAGGATGTTCCGCTGGGCTTCGAAAATGAGCAAATGCTGATTGTAGATATTAATAATGGGGATGTCCGCGAGCGTTTTGAAACCATAAAGACGGAATTTGCTAAATCGCCTTATGTAGAAGGAGTGGCTGTATCTTCACGGGTTCCCGGCGAGTGGAAATCCATTGCTGAAGTATACACTAAAAACTTTGGAAGTGCTGATTCTATTAAAATGAATTATATCGGTTTTGATGCAGATATGATTGATCTCTATAAAATGGAGATGTTGAAAGGAGAAAATTTCTCAGGTAATAATGCTGTAGATTCTTTACACGTCATCATTAATGAAACGGCCGCAAAAGCCTTAAACCTGCAAGAACCTATCGGTAAATTTCTGTCATTGACCGATGATGGAACTGAGCAGCAGTTGCAAATTGCCGGGGTTGTAAAAGACTTTAATTTTCAATCATTGCATAATAAGGTGGGACCTATGATTTTAGGTTTTCGATCGAATGTATTTCAAAGTATAGATTACTTCTCACTCAAATTTAATGCGGAACATACCGAAGAAGTGCTTGCTCATGCAGAATCTGTTCACCATCTGTTTGATGCCCACTCTTCAATGGAGTATCATTTTCTGGATGAACAATGGGCAGCTTTTTATAAGGAAGATAGAAGGGTCAGCAATGTGTTTAGCATTGGTGGAGGTGTAACCATCTTTATTGCCTGTTTAGGTTTATTTGGCCTGGCCTCTTTTATTATTCAGCAGCGCACCAAGGAAATCGGAATTCGAAAAGTACTGGGTGCAGAAGCTACAAGCATCATTGCATTACTTTCCAAGGACTTCTTGAAACTGATATTATTGGCCACTTTAATTGCTGTACCCATTTCATGGTTTGCTATGGATAAATGGCTGCAGGATTTTGCCTACAGAGTAGATTTGAGCTGGTGGATATTTGCTATAGCAGGCATTGCAGTAATGGCCATCGCCTTTTTCACTATCAGTTTCCAATCAGTGAAAGTAGCGCTGATGAATCCTGTAGATTCCTTAAAGAGAGAATAGATTAATATAAATGTTGGATTAAAATCTAAAGACATGATCAAGAACTATTTTAAAATTGCCCTCAGAAACTTATTAAAGTATAAGTTATATTCCACCATTAACCTGATAGGTTTGTCATTGGGTTTGGGAATCAGTATGTTGATTTTCCTATTTGTGCAGCATGAAAATTCCTTTGATGATTTTCATGTCAATAAAGATAGGATAGCACGTGGCCTTTGGGAATCCGGTGAAGAGGGAAACGTGAGCACCAGTGCCAGCACTCCTATGGCTTTTCCTACAACCATTAAAGCAAAGTTTGATGGAGTGGAAAAAGTTACCCATTATGTAACTACAGGTGCATTAGCGAAAGTAGAAGGGGAGCAAAGTATAGATCAGTCACTTCATGTGGTAAGTGCAGATTTTCTTGATATTTTCTCTTTTGAAGTAATTAAAGGAGAGAAAAACCCATTTTTAAATGAAAAGGAGGCTAACCAGATAGTTATTACAGAAGATGTAGCAGAAGTGTATTACGGCACTACAGATGTTATTGGAAAAACTTTACTAATTCAGTTGGGAGCTACTTATGAACCTTTCATTATTAAATCAGTACTGGCTAATCTGCCTTCCAATTCCAGCCTTGATTTTGAAGTACTATTGCCTGAAAATACATTGAAAACAATTATTGGTGAGAACTACCAGGATAGATGGCATAATACCAATGGGGGCAGTTTTGTATTGATGGCTGAAGGAACTGATATTTCTGCACTGGAAGCAGGTTTTGCTTCTTTGGTAAAGGAAACAGTTAAAAGGGACATGGAGGAAGATACCTACAATTTACTTCTTCAACCGCTCGAAGAAATTCACCTGGACAGTGAAATCCAGACAAGTTTAGTAGTCTCCACTAATCCGCAGTTACTGTGGATTCTCTCAGGAATAGCGGTACTTATACTGTTAATTGCCTGCATTAATTTTACTACTTTATCAATAGGCCGATCTGCCACAAGAGCGAAAGAAGTAGGGGTTAGAAAGACCATGGGTGCTGCCTACAAACAGCTTTTCGGCCAATTTATGACGGAGTCAGTATTAATGACTATAGCAGCGGCATTGGTTGGTTTATTGCTTGCAAATTTATTGTTGCCTGTTTTTAATGATTTGTTTGAGAAGACATTGCAAATAGTATTCAGCCCGGCTCAGGTAGCAATAATCTTTTGCCTGCTTATATTAATCACTTTTATAGCGGGTGCCTATCCAGCATTGTTCCTTTCACAGTTAAGGCCTATAGCAGTATTAAAAAGCAACCTTAACCTTAATTTTGGAAAGCAGGGTTTGCGTAAATTTCTTCTCGGCTTTCAGCTTTTTCTATCACTATTTTTGCTGGCTTGTACTTTCATTATGTACAAGCAGATGAACGATATCAATAAATATAATTTAGGGTTTACCAAGGATGATATTCTGATGGTAGAAGTGCCTGCTATTCCCGATCAAAGTTTTATTACCATCATTAAGAAAAGCTTTGAAAAAGCAAATCGGTTTAAGAAAGTAATTCAGCAAAATGCCCAAATTGAAAGAGCAGGTATTGCTAATGCTACCTATGGAAATGATACCTGGTGGGAAGGTGGTTTTCCAGATAAAACAGGGCAGATGAAATATTTCAAATTCAGTTTTGTAGGAGCAGAATATGCAGATATTTTAAATCTTGAGTTTGTGAAGGGAAGGAATTTTTCTCTTGATATTCCTTCAGATAGTAATGCGGTAATCATTAACGAAGCTTTTGTGAAATTAATGAATCTGGAAAATCCTTTACAGGAACAGATTTATTCTGCTAAAAATGATGGCTTTAAGGATATCAGAATTATAGGTGTGATGAAGGATTTCCACCATGCCTCACTCTATGATAAAATTGAACCTGTAATGATTGCCTTAAATCCGGAAGCAGTTTTCTCAGGCATCAATTCATTAAACATTTCAGGAGGTACTAACCCTACAGTTTATATTAAACCTGCCACAGATGATTTTCAGGCAGTATTAACAACCTTAAAGGCAGCATGGAATAATTTATACCCTGAGGAGCCATTTAAATTTTCATTTTTAGATGAGGTAGTACAAAAGCAATATGTGTCCGACCAGCGATTAGGAAAAATGGTTGGTTTAGCTTCCATTATTGCCATCCTGATAGCTGCTATGGGCTTATTTGCGTTGGCCTCCCTGGCTATCTCAGGGCGTATGAAGGAGATTGGCATTCGCAAAGTAATGGGAGCTTCGGCTTACAATATCTCAGTGATGTTTAACAAGGAGTTTCTGAAAATCACCTCTATAGGGGTTGTACTGGCTATGCCATTTAGTTACTGGTTGATGATGAGATGGTTAGACCAGTTTGAGGTGAAAGCTTCACCGGGTGCATGGGTTTTTATAGCTACCATACTGTTGGGAGTAGTTTTTACAGTGCTTGTGGTCTCTTTTCAAACTGTAAGGGCAGGTTTAATGAATCCCGTGAGAAGTTTGAAAGAAGAGTAAAAAAAGGAAAAAGAAATTGGTCATTAGTTATTGGTGCAGGATAATCAACAAAATGAGTTTTAATTATTAATTATTAATAAACCAATAACTATTTACTAATAAACCAATAACCAATGACTATTTACTAGTAAACCAATGACTAAATTAACTGATTGCTCATGTTTAAAAATTATATAAAAATCGCCTGGAGAAACCTTCTGAAAAAGAAAGTATACTCTTTCATCAATATTGCTGGTTTGGGAATGGGAATGGCTTGTTGCTTTCTTATTTACATGTACGTACAGGATGAACTTTACTATGATCAATACCATGAGAAAAAGGATCGCATCTATAGAGTGATTCATGGCTTCAGTGAGTCGTCTGAATCGGATAATGTAAAGCCGGATTATTATGAGGTGTGGGGCAATGCTCCTGTTGGGCAAGCGCTGGCCAACGATTTTCCTGAGATTGAGAAGATAGTTCAGTTTTCCGGTAGAGCAGACATACTTTTAAGAAAGGGTGAAAAGATGTTTCAGGAAGAGGAGGTGTTTTTTATGGATTCTACTGCTTTTGATGTGTTTAGCTGGAAACTACTCAAAGGAGACCCCAATACAGCATTAGTGGCTCCATTTAGTATTGTGTTGACTGAAAGTACTGCAAAGAAATATTTCGGTGATGAAGACCCTTTAGGAAAAACATTGGAGGGAGATGAGTCAGGAGGTAGGTCAAATAAAGGTATTTACACTGTTACCGGAATAATGGAAGATGTGCCCCAAAACTCTCATTTCAAGTTCAATACCTTAATTTCGATGAGCACTTTCAAGCAAAGAAGACCTGAGATATTTGATTGGTGGGGGTATGTTGATTTCTATACCTATTTTTTGGTGAATGAGGAATTCAATCCTGAGGCATTTCAGAAGAAGGTACCTGAATTTTTAGCCAGGAGAGTGGAGGAAAATTTAGAGGGATACCATATCAAAGCAGAGCCTTTAGAAGATATATATCTTCACTCTTCTGCATTGAGGCAGCCAGGGGAGTTAGGCAGCATGTCGAATATCTACATTTTTTCAGTAGTAGGTCTATTCATCCTGTTTATAGCTATAATTAATTTTATGAACCTCTCCACTGCGCGTTCTATGGATAGGGCTAAAGAGGTTGGCATTAGAAAGAGCATTGGCGCTGACAGAAAAGGGCTTATTTTTCAATTTTTGGGAGAATCACTCATCATTGTTGTAATATCTTCTATTCTGGCATTTGCACTAGTAGGTGTCTTATTACCATTAATGAAAGAGCTAACTGATAAATCTTTCGATTTTACTCACTTCTTTTCACCTTCAACAATTTCTATACTTCTTCTATGCATTGTAGGCATTGGCTTTTTAGCTGGCTCTTATCCGGCTTTTGTGCTTTCAAACTTCAAACCTGTAGCAATACTTAAGGCATCTGCAGCAGGTAATCAAAGTAGAGGTGTTTCCTTAAGGAAGGCATTGGTAGTATTTCAGTTTACACTTTCCATTATTCTTATTTCGGGTACTATTATAGTATATACCCAAATGGGACACATTTTGGAGACAAACCTGGGATTTGATCAGGAAAGAATGTTGGTAGTTGATTACAATTACGATGAACAGGTAAATGAAAAATTAGATAACTTAAAACACGAGATGGAGTCCATTCCATCTGTGGCTTCAATGGCTGCAGCGAGGAGCATTCCCGGCAGCCATTTTC
Source organism: Marivirga lumbricoides (assembly GCF_014636295.1). Taxonomy (GTDB): domain Bacteria; phylum Bacteroidota; class Bacteroidia; order Cytophagales; family Cyclobacteriaceae; genus Marivirga; species Marivirga lumbricoides. The sequence continues at coordinate 153,643 of NZ_BMEC01000004.1, forward strand.
CTAAGGCAGAAACATCCATTGAAAGTGAAAGCGGAGAGATGCGACATGAAACTCAGCCCATTTTTCAGGTAGATGTTGACTTTATTCCTCATATGGGGCTTGAAATAGTTGCTGGGAGAGGATACTCTAGAGATTTCCCTTCAGATTTAGATAATGCTCTTGTCATCAATGAATCGGCAGCAAGGCAATACGGCTATTCAAATACCGCTGATGTGGTGGGGAAAAAATTTACGCAGTGGGGTAAAGAAGGCAAAGTAATTGGGGTGGTAAAAGATTTCAACTTTGAATCGCTTCACAAAAAAGTAGAGCCGCTTACATTAATGCTGGAACGTTTTGCCAGCAGGTATTTGATTCTGAAGGTGAATTCAAACGATATTCAAAGCACTATCGCTTCTGTGGAATCTGTTTGGAAGTCTATTGCTCCACACCGTCCATTTCTCTACAGTTTTTTAGATGAGGATTTCAATAAGCAATACATTGCTGATTTTAGGTTCAGAAGACTTTTTACCATATTTTCTGTATTGGCCATATTTATTTCATGCCTTGGCTTACTGGGCTTAGCCACCTACACAGCTGAAAGCAGAACAAAGGAAATTGGCATTCGCAAAGTATTAGGAGCGGGTGTTACCAATATAGTTGGATTACTTTCTAAAGATTTCATAAAACTAGTATTGATAGCAATTGTAATAGCTACACCAATTGCCTGGTATGCAATGAATTTGTGGCTACAGGATTTTGCCTTTAGAATTAAAGTTAACTGGTGGTTTTTTGCCATTTCTGGTTTCTTGGCATTAGTTGTAGCTTTATTTACTGTTAGTTTCCAGTCTGTAAAAACAGCTTTAATGAACCCTGTTAATTCTCTTAAAAATGAGTAGACACTAATTATAGATTATCATGCTTAAAAACTATCTCAAAATATTCGTCCGTCAGCTCTTTAAGAATAAAGCTTACTCATTCATCACTATTGGGGGGCTATCGATAGGAATTGCTGCTGCGTTGTTAATCATGTTATATATTCAATTTGAACAAAGCTATGATGCAGACCTTAAAAATTCAGGTAATTTATTCAGACTGAACCTTTCCTCTACCTCCGAAGACGCTACAGTAGAGAAAAGTGCTCGCACTTCGCCTGCTATGGGGCAACTGGCTTTAGATAAAATTGCAGCAGTAGAAGATTTTAGCAGAGTAGTGATAATGGGTGAGGTAATTGCAGGAAGGGGAGATGATTTTGTTAGAGAGGAGCATATATTTCTGACAGATAACAACTATTTTGATTTTTTCGATTTAGAAATTAAACAGGGAAATGTTGCTTCAATGAGCCAGCCATTGAAGGCCATGCTTTCTGAAAATACAGCTGAAAAAATATTTGGTAAATCAGATCCAACTGGGCAGGTATTGGAGATCAACAGTACCAATTTTGATGGAACTGTAGAATTTGAAGTCGTAGGAGTTTATGAATCTCTACCAGAGAATAGACACTTAAGGCCTGAAATCCTTGTTTCATATGCCACATTACATCATTTCATAGGAAAGCAAATTGATCAGTCTTTCGATTGGTTAAATCTTTATACCTACCTTAAAGTAAATAGCGATGATATTCCATTAGTGGAGGAGCAGGTAAATGCTGCTTTACAAGAAAACTATGGAGAAACTTTAAAAACAGCTGGAACGGAATGGCAATTAGCTTTACAAGCTGTACAGAATATCCATACAAATACGCAATACGCAGGGGAGTATAATGGCGGCATAGACGGAAGTAAATTAAAATATTTTATATGGATAGGTACTTTCGTTTTGTTGATGGTTTATCTTAATAGCATCAATATAACCAATGCAAGAGCACTAAATAGGGCCAGAGAAATTGGAGTAAGGAAAGTAACCGGGGGAAATAAAAAGCAGCTTTTTCTGCAGTTCATGCTCGAGTCGCTTTTTTTGAACTTAATAGCAGTCTCTATTGCAGCAATAATCATTTTATTAAGCGGAAGTTACCTGGTTGAAGCCCTGTCTCTAAACTTACCTTCTACTCTTTTTAGCATTAGTAGGCTTAACCAGCCATTATTGGCTTTATGGATAGGAGGTACTTTGCTTTCCGGCATTTATCCTGCTTTAGTACTGACTTCCTTTTCACCCTCAGCGGTTTTGAAAGGAAGACTCACTTTTAAATTGAAAAGCACCTTTGCCAAGCCTCTTTTGGTCACTCAATTGATATTTTGCCTGATCATATTATCCGGAATTCTCACCGTTTATCTTCAGCTCAACCACATGAGGAATCAAAAATTAGGGATTTCTCTTGATGATAAAATAGTAGTGCGCTCTCCTATGCTCTTTGTTGAAGGAAGTGGTAACTATCAGGAGCAAATGAGCACTGAGTTCACAAAAATAGAAGGAGTAAAAGCCGTGGCTGCCACCAATGAAATCCCAGGCAATGAAGTGTATTGGCGCTCTGATAATGTACATGTAGAGGGGAAGGTTAAAAATGGTAGCATGTACACTATTTTAAATGTTGGTGAAAATTATTTCAATGTATTTGATATAACACTTCTGGCAGGTAAATATTTCAATAACCACTTACAAACAGGTTCTGAAGCAATTATTAACAAGAAAGCTTTAGAAACACTTGGATTAAAAAAGGCAGAAGAAGCTATTGGAGAAAAGTTGTATAGTAATGGTAATGCAGTACCTATTGTAGGCGTGGTGGAAAATTACAGACAACAAGGAGTAAATAGTCAAATGGATCCTATGGTGTTGAACTATTCATCAGGTGATTTAAACTATTATGTTTTGGATATTGAGGAAGGTAAAACTGAAAATGTGTTACCTCTAATAGCCAGATCATTCAATAAGCTTTTTCCTGCCTCGCCTTTTGAATACTACTTTCTGGATGAGCACTTTGATAAACAATATAAAAGTGAGCTTCAGTTTGTGAAACTTTTTAGTCTGGCAGCTATAGTAGCCATCATTATTGCAGTAAAGGGAATAGTGGGTGTAACTACTCAACTGATCATTCAAAGAAATAAAGAAATCAGCATCAGAAAGATCATGGGGGCCTCCTTTAATGATGTGCTTGTTTTAGTGTCAAGAGAATACTTATTGTGGTTAAGTACTTGTTTTATGGTAGGTGTTCCCTTGTCATATTACTTGTTTTCTAACTGGCTGAATAGTTTTTTGGTTCGGATAGATTTAGGATGGTGGTTTTATACCATACCTCTGTGCATTATCCTCATCATTTTTACCGGCTCAACGCTATTTCAAACTGTGAAAGCAGCCTGGGTTAATCCTGCAGAGACTTTGAAAAGTGAATAATAAAAGATTTATAAGAATTTAGAGAATAGCTATTTAAAATTAATACCACCGTCATGCTTAAAAACTATCTAAAAATCGCCTGGAGGAACCTGAGAAAGCATAAGCTTTATTCAGCTATCAATGTTATTGGTCTTTCAGTAGGAGTGGCTTGCTCCTTAATGATTGCCCTTTATGTACTGCATGAAATGAGTTACGATAATTTCCATCAGAACTCAGAAAATATTTACAGACTAAACAGGGATATAAAGGTAGGAGAAAATTTCTATCATTTTGCAATATCTCCTGCACCGGTTGCCTCTTTTATGAAAGAAGAAATTCCTGAAGTAGAAAAAGCAGTTCGGCTAAGAAACTTAGGTTCTTTCCTGGTGAAACGACCCGAAATGAGCCAAAGCTTTAAAGAAACAAGGTTGATTTTTGCGGATTCAGGTTTTTTTGACCTCTTTAGTTTTCAATTACTAAAGGGCAACCCATCTCAGCAACTCAAGGAACCTAATACTATAGTGTTAAGCCGTACAATGGCGGACAAGTATTTCAGGAATGAAAGTGCGATTAACAAATCATTGATTTTGGATGGTGATGAAACATATAAGATAACCGGTGTATTTGAAGACATGCCGGAAAACTCGCATATCCAATATGATTTCCTGATTTCTATGTCCTCCATAGAGGAGCAGGCGAGCAACAACAGCTGGACCAGTAACAATTTCTTTACTTACTACCAACTACGTGATGATGCTAGTCTGAAGAATGTGATCGATAAAATTAATCAGAAATCTGATGCAGAATTAGCGATTGTTCTTGAGACTATGATGAATGGAAAAACCATTGAAGAATTCAAAGCTGAAGGAGGCACAATGGATTTCTTTATGCAACCTCTGGAAGATGTTTACCTTCAGTCTGATTTTACCATTGACATAGGCAGAACGGGGAATAGAAACTATGTTATTCTTTTCGGATTAATCGCTGTTTTCATCATTATTTTAGCCAGTATTAACTTTATGAATCTTTCCACTGCGCGCTCAGCTAACAGAGGAAAAGAAGTGGGTGTGCGAAAAGTGTTAGGATCCTACCGATCTAACTTAGTAGGCCAGTTTCTGACAGAATCTATTTTATTGAGTGTGTTTTCATTTATGGTGGGGCTATTCCTGGTAGTATTACTTTTACCCTATTTTAATGAGTTAACAGATAAACGATTGGTACTACCTGTAGACAGCCCTGTTTTTATAATAGTTTTAATAGCATCATCATTAATAATAGGTATGTTGGCCGGTTTATATCCTTCGTTTTACCTGAGTGCTTTTAACCCTGTAGACACATTAAAAGGAAAGCTTTCTACTGCTTCCGGTAACAGTGCTGTAAGAAGCGGACTGGTAGTTTTCCAGTTCTTTATAAGTATACTTTTAATCACAGGAACGGTTGCCATTTACAAGCAACTGCAATTTATACAGAATAGAAATATCGGCTTTGAAAAGGATCAGGTCATTCTGTTGAATGATCCTTATATGCTGGGCAATAAAACAGAGGCTTTTAAGGAAGAGATCAAAAAACTTCCCAATGTAGTTTCTGCAAGTTACAGTGGCTTTATTCCCATTAGCGGATATAGTAGAACTGATAATACTTACTGGCCGGTGGGTCAGGATGCCTCTGATAATAATTTGGTAGGCATCCAGATGTGGAGGGTAGATCCGGATTATGTCACAACCATGGGTATGAAAGTAATTGATGGCAGGGATTTTAATAAAGAAATAGCCTCAGATTCTTCCGGTGTAATACTGAATGAAAGAGCCTTTGAAATGTTCGGTTTTAAAAGAGGAGAAGACAATGCTATCCAAACAAATGCTTTTGATGAATCGAACAACCTGATTGAAGGAGAATTTGAGCAGCACAAGGTGCTGGGGGTAGTAGAGGATTTCAATTTTGAATCCATGAAAGAAAATATCGGGCCCCTGGCATTATTTATGGGAAGTAGTACTTCCTCAATGGTGATCAAATTGCAATCAGATGAAATAGCCTCTACTTTATCTAATATAGAAACCAAATGGAATGAATTTGACTCCAGTTTGCCATTCAGCTATACATTCTTGGATGAAGAGTTCGCCAATATGTACAATGCAGAGCTTAAGCTGGCCCAGGTGTTTTCCATTTTCGCAGGCCTTGCCATATTTATTGGTTGCTTAGGATTATTTGCTCTGGCTTCTTTTATGGCAGAGCAGAGAGCAAAGGAAATAGGTATCCGAAAAGTGCTGGGAGCCTCAGTTAATGGAATAGTGCTATTACTTTCCAAGCAGTTTTCCCGATTAGTGATTTTGGCCTTTTTATTAGCTGTACCGCTTGCCTGGTGGGGTATTTCTCAATGGCTGGAAGGCTATAATTACAGGATAAACATTGGTTGGGAATTATTTGCAATTGCAGGTATTTCGGCCTTTTTAATTGCCTGGCTTACAGTGGCCTACCATTCTATAAAAGCGGCAGTAAGCAATCCTGTAAATTCTTTAAAAAGTGAATAATACTATTTGAGAATTCGATAAAAAGAATAACTAAAATCAAAGCTCATGTTCAGAAATATAATAAAAATCGCTTTTCGTAGTCTGTTAAAGAATAAGAGCCATACAGCTATAAATTTGGTAGGCTTGAGTATAGGTATCACAGCTACTTTTGTAATATTTCTCATTTTAAAATTTGACTTTAGCTTTGATAAGTATCACGATGATGCAGGTAATATCTATAGATTGGTAAAGGAAGAGATAACACATGGAGATAAAGATTTTGATATAGGTATTCCTTATCCACTTAGGAAAACTTTTAAAGAGAGTTTTCCTGAAGTAGAGCATTTCGCCATGGTTGATATGAGCAATGGGAGTTTAATTTCAATTGAGAAAAATGGTCAAAAAATAAAATATGGTTTGGATAACGCTAGTGTAGCATTTGTGACAGCTGAATATTTTGACATTTTTGATTACGAATTTTTACAAGGTACCCCTCAGTCATTATTTAATACTGCCAATGCGGCCGTGCTTACCCAATCTCAGGCGGAAAATCTATTTGGCAGTCATCAACAAGCTATAGGGAAAAGCATCATCTTAGATAACAATTATGAAGTATTGGTTTCAGCTATAGTTGCAGACCCTCCTGCTAATACTGATTTACCCTTTCAATTAATTCTTAATCAAGAATTAGGAGGAGCCGACAGAATTTGGGATTCATGGGGAGCAACATCCAGTTCAGTGCAGGCATTTATAAAAGTACATGACAATGTTGATATGGCGAATTTCAATCATCAAATTGCCGATTTCATACAAAGAAATATATCAGAAGATAATCCTACTGAAATTCGTTTAGTAGCACAACCTCTTGCTGAAATGCATACGGATTTTCGTTATGGAACTTTCACGGGTAGGTTAGCTACAGAACGGGAAACAATTACACTTGCGCTTGTTGGAATATTACTACTATTGGCGGCATGTATCAATTTTGTAAATCTTAACACTGCTTTAGCCAGCAAAAGAGCAAAAGAGATAGGTATAAGAAAAGTTTTAGGAGGGGGAAGGCTTCAATTAATGAAACAGTTCATGATGGAAACGGCTATCATCACGCTAATCGCCATATTTATGGCAATAGGCTTGTCCGAAATAGCGACTAATCATATTGAACCATTTATCGGTTATGATATACCAGAGATTTCTTATGATGTAAGCCTAATCACAGCTTTATTTGGGTTATTCATAACTGTAACCCTTCTGTCAGGACTTTACCCTGCCTTTATACTATCTGGTTATAAACCTATACAGGCATTGAAAAGTAAATTAAATGAAGTGGATAAATCTAGCTTTTCCGTGAGAAAATCTCTTGTAGTTTCACAGCTTGTTATCTCTCAGGTAATGATAGTGGCCGTAGTAGTGGTGACCAGGCAAATGAATTTTTTCCTGGCGCAGCCTATGGGTATCAATTCAGAGAATATTATTGAAATGCCAGTATATGATGCGGATCAAACCAATTTTGAAAACCTAAGTAACAGAATTTCAGAAATTGATGGGGTTAAGCATGTTTCTTTTTCAAATACAGGTGCAGCTTCAAGCTCCACCTGGGGCGGTAAAATTTATTATGTCAAAAATGGCGCAGAAGAAATTGCCAGTAATGTGGTGCAGGTCAAAAATATTGATGATCAATACTTAGATACTTATGATATAGAATTGTTGGCAGGAAGAAATATTAGAGAGGATACTATAAGGGAATATTTGCTTAACGAGCAAACAGTTAAAGCATTGGGAGTGGAAAACTATGAAGATATGCTCGGGGCCACTGTACAGGTTTGGGGAACAGATGGGCAAGTAGTAGGCATTATCAAAGATTTTTATACAACATCTTTACATCAGGAAAAACCACCTATAGCGCTGTGGTACGATAAAGAAAACTTCACACAGGTAGCTGTCAAAATAGATAACAGCATGGCCGATAATATACTACCGACCATTCAAAAAGAGTGGGAGCTTAGCTATCCCGACTATTTGTTTACTTATAGCTATTTGGATGATACGATCGATCAGTTTTACATTAATGAAGCAAGGATGAAACGTACTTTCAGTCTCTTTACCGGCATTGCCTTATTTATAGGTGCTATCGGTTTGTTAGGCTTACTTTCATACATTGTACAGAGCAGAACTAAAGAAATAGGTGTAAGAAAAGTGCTGGGAGCCAGTATATCTGAAATCATGCAATTGCTAACATTCGATTTTGTTAAACTGGTTATTGTGGCTTTTTTGATTGCTATACCAGTTTCCTTGTACTTTATGAATCAATGGCTACAGGATTTTACCAATAGAATATCCATCAGTATATGGGTGTTTTTGATAGCTTTTTTGACCTCCGTATTTATTACATTATTAATAATTGTATACAAGGCGTTTAGGGCATCAATTATCAACCCGGTAAAAATACTTAAAGACGAATAACCTTAAAACATAATCATTATGCTACTCAATTACTTGAAAATTGCACTTCGCAATATAAAGCGCCATAGTCTTCGCTCATTCATCCATGTACTAGGTTTGTCTATAGGCATTGCAGCTTGCTTTGTTATTTATAACCTGGTGTCCTATGAGTATAGCTTCGATACCTTTCACCCGGAGAAGGAAAAGATTAACAGACTTACTACTTTAACCACTAACGGAGTGGAAGATTGGCCTAATCCTGGCTCACCTATTCCACTAGCTGAAGCAGTAAGGAATGAAATGAAATCAGCAGAAGCTGTTACTCAATTATATACTATTAGGTGTCTGGTGGAATCTGCTGATAAGGAGGACAACTATGGTATAACCAATAAAGCTGTATTTACTGACCCTCAATATTTTGAGTTTTTCAAATATGAGTGGCTGGCAGGTAATCCTGCTTCTTTAGAAGATGCTTATACTGTAGTACTTACACAAAGTAAGGCTGAAAAATATTTTGGCAATACTACTCTTAACAACATAGTGGGGAAAGAATTAATTTATACAGATACCATTAGAGTCACCGTTGCAGGAGTAGTAGCTGATTTAAAAGAGCAAACAGATTTAATATTTACCGATTTTCTGTCTTACTCCACAATTCTAAATAATCCTCATATCCGTAAGTTTAGAAATGTGGACGATTGGGAAACAGTTAATTCTTCTGCCCAGCTTTTTGTAAAGGTTGATCCAACAGAAACTGAACTGGCAAAAAGAGAATTATTGGCTATAACTGATAAAAATATTGAAGAAGATGGTAACTGGACTACCACTTTTGATCTGGAACCATTAAATCAATTGCATTTTTCAGATAACTACGCTTTTCATACTGCCGACAAATCCACCTTAAACGGATTAATAGCTATTGCATTTTTTATTCTGATAATTGCCTGTATAAACTTTATCAATCTGGAGACAGCTCAATCCAAATTAAGGACTAAAGAGGTAGCAGTAAGAAAAACCCTGGGCAGCTCCAGGAAACAGTTGGTAAGTCAGTTTTTGACGGAAACTTATATACTAATAATTACCTCCATTGTATTAGCCATTTTTATGAGTGAGCTGGGTATCATTTATTTTAAGGAAGTATTACCCGAGAACTTTAATTTTAGCTATTTTACTTTCTGGAACTTACTATTTCTCTTAGGGTTATCGCTTATAGTTCTTCTGTTTTCAGGATTTTATCCTGCCTCTATTTTGTCCGGATTTTCACCTATAAAAGCCTTAAGAAGTACTCAATCTGCAGGCAGAAGATTCAATTTTCAATACTTTTTAAGAAAGAACCTCATTGTATTTCAGTTTGCCTCTTCTATTGCATTCATCATAGTTATTCTAGGCATAAGTGCACAGATTAATTATTTGATGGAAAAGGAAGTAGGCTTTAACAAAGAAGCAGTATTGCATATTAATACTCCTTTTAAAGATTCACTTTCCAAAACTGAATTGTTAAAAGCTAAGTTGGAATCCATTGCGGGAGTCAAAAATGTTGCATTAAGTAGTGATATGCTGATTTCCAATTCTTTGTGGACTACCTCGGTGGATTATGAAATAAATGGACAAAAGGAGGAAATTAATATACAATCAAAAATAGGAGATACCTCTTATTTAGGCCTCTATGAAGTACCTATTTTGGCAGGAAGAAATTTTACCACAGATGAAACAGAGATTGTGGTCAATGAAGCTGCATTGGAAAAATTAGGGATTCTTGATCCACAGGATGCATTAGGAAAAACTGTGTTATATGATAGCAGCAATCTATCAATAGTAGGGGTGATACCAAATATTCATACAGAATCGATGTATGAAGCTATCAGGCCAATGATGATGGGCTATGATAAAAGAAACTTATTTACAGTAAACGTAAAACTAGCTTCCAATGTAGATGTCACCGGCATTGTAGACCAAATGAAAGATACCTACAAAAAAGTTTATCCAAACGAAACCTATGAATTCCAGTTCCTGGATGAGACAGTGGAGGACTTTTACCGAAGTGAGGTAAGGTTACAAAAGGTGTTGTTTTTTGCTACTTCTATAGCGATATTAATCAGTTGTTTGGGCTTGTTCGGGCTCGCGTCTTTTACTATTGCGCAACGCACTAAAGAAATCAGTATTCGAAAAGTTTTAGGAGCCTCCATTAGTAGTATTTTAGTGCTGATTTCTAAAGAATATGCTTTATTAATAGGAATCTCTTTTGTGGTTGCCATCTATCCTGCATGGTATTTTATGTCGGAGTGGCTGGGTAATTTTCAGTTCAGGATGGATACACCGGTAAGTATTTACTTGCTGGCGGGAGGAATAGCTTTTCTGCTTAGTATTGGCATAGTGGCTCTACACTCTCTAAAAGCTGCCAATAGCAACCCGGCGGAGGTGCTGAAAGATGAGTGATTTGAATATGAGAATTTTTATTTAAACATCTAATTATTTAAACTAATGGTATTATAACTTACGTTATAGGTTAACAAACATTTAATTTTAGATGAGCTTAAGTAGAATTTTTTTAGGCATTATTTTAATTGCATTTAATAGTTCCTCATTAATTGCTCAAAAGGAAGTTTCCAACTGGATTGTAGGTGAATCAATAGGCTTCAATTTTAATAATGGAAGATTTGATATTTTTAATCGCCCGACTAATCCTGATCAAACTTTGAGGTCTTCAACAATTTCTTATTCAGATCCAACGACTGGAGAATTGCTTTTTTTTTCAGATGGTAAATATCTTTGGAATAGGGATTTTGGTATTGTGAATAGAGATAATCCTTTCAAAAGTGGTGTCAACTCATTAAACCAAACCATTATTTCTACCCCTATAGGTAACAATGAACATATAATCTTTACTATTAAGCAGTCTTTAGATCAAAATGATGGAGCTTTTTACCATATTTATAATACTGAAAAAAATGAATTGACTTCTATTAATGAAAAAGTTGTTTCAGGAGTTGCTGAAAAAATTACTTTAATACCAAAGAATAAAAAATATTCATATTGGCTGATAATGCAGGATCTCTTAACCAGTAATTTGCTTATTTATTCTGTGGAAGGTAAATCTATTGATTTAATAAATTCATATCCTTTAGAGGGATTAATAGAACAGCCTGAATTGAACGATAATGCTGGTTATTTACAATCCTCTCCCAATGGTGAGTTTCTCGTTAATTTAAATTACTCTGAAAATCCTTTATATAATATTGTCGAATTGTTTCGCTTCAATAAAGTATTAGGGGAAATTGTAAAAATAGGAACACTTGGTAATTATGATTTTCTTTTCTCAGCTATATTCTCCCCGGATAATAGTAAATTATTTATAACATATGGTGGTGACGGATCAGGTACGGAACCATTGATTCAATATGATCTTTCAGTTGCTTCAGTGGATGAAATTATTAGGACAAGAGACTCCCTGAAGTTTGAGTATGAGGTATTCCCTGAAAGTGATTTATTTCATACTATTACTCCCACTATACTTCAAACTGGATACGATGGTAAAATTTACAATAGTTTTTTAGGAAGTATTCGTGGCCCTAATGGGGCTCTTAATAGAACTATAGCCATAATTAAAAATCCAAATGAAAAAATTCAAAATATTGATTTTGAAATTATAGCTTTAAAAACGGAGGCAATAAAAACAAATATTGGATTTGTAGAGTCCTTTCCTCAATTTCCTCAATATTATTTTGATAATATTCCTACTAAAAATTTATATTACGGAGAGTGCCCGGGCTTGAAATCTCTGGTTTTTTATCCAAACCCTACAGATGATGTTTTATATTTAAGTTATGATAATCCAGTTTGTTTGTACCCATTTGAAATAGAGGTGTTTAATAGTTTTGGCCAGCTGATAACTAAGTTTAGATATAACAAGGAAGATGAAGGGGTAAGCTTAAGTAATTTTTCTTCTGGTCTTTATTTCATTTTAGTTAGAAATAACTATGATACTATCCTGAGAAAAGTAGTCGTACTTTAAGTAAATACGACTACTTGATTTAGAGCATTTAATTAGGAAAATTAAATGCTCTTGGTACGCTATTATTAACTAATCCGCAGCTACCCGGAGCCGTGCACTGAGCATTGACTAATAAGGTGATTTGACTAGAAAAAGAAGCTCCTGTTAAAGTGGTGAGATTAATATTGGCTGTATAATTATTGGATGGCCCCACATCCCTTCCGCGAGAAGGAGGTGCTGTACCTCCATCTAACAAACAACCAAATGCAAATTGTACATATAAGTTGGCAGGAGCTAAACCGGTGCCACATCCTGAACCACTTACAAAGCATGTACCACTTGTAGCTTTAATTCTTAAAGTATAGTTTGTTCCAGGACTTAATGAGGAAACTGGATTTCCGCTACTATTTAAAATTGTGATTTGTAGATTGGGTAATATCTGCTCCTGTAATACTTGTTGAGAACAGCATTGTGCGCTTATATCTTTTGCATGGAATGCCGCCATCATAATCATAAATAGAATAATTAAATTTTTCATGACTTTTATTGTTTAGGTTTTGGAAGTAAAAATGATTGAGGTCTTTCTCTAATAAGTTCTTCTTTTTCTAAATAAATAGGAGCAATTGCAAAAAATATTTGGTTGAAGCCTTCATGGGTGAATCTAACTTGCATTTCAAAATTTTCAGAAAAGCTCATATTTTTTAATGTTTTCTGATCTGTCTCAAGCCCATATTTGCTAATGATCTTAAAGATGATGGGTTTATCAGCTTTTATTTGTACTTTATAAGGTTTTCCAATTTCTATATCATCTTTAGATAAAATTTGCCGATTATTATCATCGAATAATTTAGCTTCTATTTTTGACTTTTGTTCAGTCCAGTTTAATTCTTCTAAATTAATTTCATCAGAGTTAAACAATTGTAATTCTTTTTGCTCCTGACATGTTGAGAACATTATTAATGGAACAAAAATTAGGGATAAATACTGGATAGGTTTTTTCATGATTTTTAAAGTTTTAATTGAAATTAATTAGTGTGAAAGTTTATTATTGAATATTGACCTCCTTTCATTTAGTTTATTTTTACAGATAGTATAAGTGAAATTAAAAATAAAAAAAATAATTTGCAAGTACTATGGATAGTTATTTTGCTTATAGTGAGGGAGATAAGGAATTGTAAAGGCTAAAAAGACTAAAAAAATTAATTTATTAGCTATCAATGGCAGACGTCCGCAAATGGACAATCTCAAAGCAATTATGAACAGAGCGACAATACAAAGCTCTCAATTTTCTATTTAAAGCCTGTTTTGCACTGTGGCACCCCAATTGAATATTCCAGCTAAGAGTTTTATTCATTTCAAATCAAATAGCCATGTTCAAACACAACCTGCTTATTATCTACCGTAATCTTAAACGTTTTAAAAGCACTTTCTTTATTAACCTGTTGGGGCTTTCTACAGGTATGGCATGTGCCTTACTCATTTATCTTTGGGTTAACGATGAACTTTCAATGGATAAGTTCCATCAAAAGGACAAGCAGCTTTACCAGGTTTACATGCATCACGAGGAGAACGGGCAAATTCGTTCTGCTCCACCAGTACCAGCTCTTCTGGCAGATGTATTGAAACAGGAAGTTCCTGAAGTAATTACTGCCGTTGAGGATACTGAAACAAACGACTTTGGTGATGGTTTTTCATTATCCATAGGAGAAGAAAAAGTGAAAGCCAGAGGTAAGTTTTCAGGCGCTGAATATTTTCAGCTTTTCTCTTTTCCCTTTTTGAAAGGCGATGGGAAAACAGCACTATCTGATAAGAGTAATATTGTTTTGACCGAATCCATAGCGAAAAGAATTTTCGGAACCACTGACGTAATTGGTAAAACTTTAGAGTGGCAAATACTAAAGTTTAAAGGGCAAGCCCAAATTTCAGCAGTCTTAGAAGATTTACCTGACAATAGCACTGAATCATTTGAGTTTGTACTTCCTTTCTCCGTCTTTATTGATGATTTAATGGGGAAAGAGCGAAATCACTGGGGAAATTACATTGCTCTCACTTATGTAGAACTCGCTAAAGGAACTGATATTGATGAATTAAATGAAAAAATAGCACCAACTATTAAGAATAAAGTAGAGAAAACAAATGTTGAGCCTTTCTTTAAAAAGTACTCAAGCAAATATTTGCATGGGAAATTTGAGAATGGAAAAGAGGCAGGAGGAAGAATCACTTATGTGCGCCTATTTTCTATCATTGCTTTTTTTGTATTGGCTATAGCCTGCATCAACTTTATGAATTTAAGCACTGCAAGAGCCTCAAGGCGCCTCAAGGAAATAGGAGTAAAGAAAACAATGGGAGCTAGTAGAAAACAGTTAATCTTCCAACACCTGGGAGAATCCATCACTATAACACTGCTTTCTTTAGGAGTGGCCTACCTCATTGTGCTACTGTTATTACCTCAGTTCAATCAAATTACAGGTAAGTATCTTACTATCAATATGGGAGTTAACCTTTTTATTGCTACTGTATGTATTACCTTATTTACTGGGATAGTAGCAGGAAGTTATCCGGCTCTTTATCTTTCCGGATTTAAGCCAGTCAGCATTTTAAAAGGCAAGTTGACTACCTCAACTGGTGAATTATGGACAAGAAAAGGATTAGTGGTTTTTCAATTCGTGATCTCAATTATACTTTTAGTAGCAGTTTGGGTGGTTTATAGTCAGATTGAATATGTTCAAAATAAAAACCTGGGCTATGAAAGGCAACACGTGATAAAATTTCCTATAGAAGGAACAGTGGCAGATAGATTAGAAGCTTTTATCAATAGATTAAAAGGTGTGCCAGGAGTAATAAATGCTTCTGCTACCACTCATTCAATTGTAAAAAGTGGAGCTTCAACCACAGGCGTAACATGGGAAGGCAAATACACTGACAGCAATATTTTATTTGAACAGGCCAGGGCATACTATGGCTTAATAGAAACTCTTGGTATAGAAATGAAAGAAGGGCGAAGTTTTTCTGAAAAATATGGAGCGGAAGAGGACAAGATTATTTTTAATGAAGCGGCTATTGAGGTAATGGGTTTGGAAGATCCTATCGGTAAAAAGGTGACAATGTGGGGCAATGAAAAGGAAATAATTGGGGTAGTGAAAGATTTTCATTTTTCCTCTTTGCATGAGGCTGTTTCGCCTATGCTGTTCCATTTCGATAAAAGTTTTATGTTGAATATTTTTGCCAAGGTGCAATCTAATAATGTGGAATCATCTTTAGCAGGTATACAAGCACTTTACAAGGAATTTAATCCGGGGTTTACCCTGAATTATGAATTCCTGGATGCCAATTACCAGGCCCAGTATCAGGCTGAGCAAAGAGTTTCTTTACTCTCACGCTATTTTGCCGGTATTGCTATTATTATTTCCTGCTTAGGTTTGTTCGGCTTAGCAGCCTTTACCGCTGAGCGCAGACAAAAGGAAATTGGTATCAGAAAAATTTTGGGTGCCGGTGGATTGCAAATTATACAACTGCTTTCTGCTGATTTTACTAAAATGGTAGTTATTGCAATTGTAATTGCTATCCCCATAAGTTTTTGGACAACAAAAAGCTGGTTGCAGGGCTTTGCTTATAGTATTGAGCCAGAATGGTACTATTTTGCCGGTGCAGGATTAGCTGCGTTGGTTATTGCCTGGCTCACCATTAGTTTTCAAACCATTAAATCAATTCGGATTAATCCGGCCGATACTTTGAAAGATGAGTAATCTGACCTAAGATTCTCCTACTCCTCATCGATTGACCCGAAGGGATCCCTTTGACGTATCGAGGAGGTTTTACAATGGCTTTTATAAAGCTGAAATGGGTTTAAATTAACTATTATGGTAATGGCTCGTGAGACACGACCCACGGCAGACTATTATTTAATATTAAAAAGACTAACCCGACCACTTTCGAGGAACTTGAAAAAGCGGGTGGGAGGTTCCGAAAGCTTTCAGGAAGCAGGCCAGCGAAGGCCATAAGGATAGAAGCCAGCCGAAGGCTGGTCAGCCTTTGGCTGACATTAAACTTTCCTGACTTTTTGTTTCTTTTTTGTCAAGTTATCGCAGTCCTTTGAACTGAACCTCAATAGAGATAACAGGACTTTTGCTATATTAGAAAATAGAGCTAAAGCTGATTAGTTTTCTGCTTACTTACATCTGTGAGGCTATCCCCTTGAGGGGATTATAGGGGTGTTACCCTAGAGGGGACTACAGGGGTGTTTTACGAGATAGAATAGTTTTCCATTGAAGGAAATCAAGTCTTGTTATATAGTAGAAAAAAGAAGGGAGAGGAAAATTAACCATACGATTGGTTAGTGAGACACGAACCATGGCGACACCAGGGCAGACCTTTTGTAAAGCTATTTTAAAGATCAATTTAAAATCTCTACGCCAAGTTTCGTGTCTCACGAAAGTTTATGATAGCTGAATTGACAATGACATTCATTATAAGTTTAATGGTTTGAGAGATACGCACCATGAGAGGAAATCAGTATGCTAAATACCGAGCTACAAAACATTCAAATAGCCGTCCGATTTCGGACGTATTCTCTCGCTTATGGACAGCAATTGAGAAATAGAACTCATTTTTATAACTTGAGAGGCCTTTTTACTAAGTGGCACACTAATTGGAAAAATAATTCAAAAATTAAGATATGATTACACTAACAGACCTTGACAAATACATAAGCAGCAAATTTCAGCGGCAGTTTATCCTTAAAGGTATTAACCTTTCTATAGAGGAAGGTGAGTTCGTAACAATTATGGGGCCTAGTGGAGCAGGTAAGTCCTCCCTACTAAATATTATTGGATTACTGGACGAATTATCGGCCGGCACCTATCTCTTAAAAGAGGAAAAAATTGAAGCCCTCAATGAAAGAAAAAAAGCAGCCTTGCATAAACAGCATTTTGGTTTTGTATTTCAAGCATATCATCTGATAGACGAACTGACAGTTTATGAAAACATTGAAACACCCTTGCTGTACAGAGGAGTAAAATCTTCTGAGAGGAAAAGTCTGGTAGCGGAAATGCTGGACAGGTTTGGTATAGTAGCTAAGAAAGATCTGTTTCCGGCTCAGCTTTCAGGAGGTCAGCAACAGGTGGTAGGAGTGGCAAGAGCTATCATAGGAAAACCATCTATATTATTGGCAGATGAACCTACAGGTAATTTACACTCTACCCAATCCAAAGAAATAATGCAATTGTTTCAGGAATTAAATAAGCAGGGCACCACGATTATTCAGGTAACCCATTCAGAAGAAAATGCGCAGTACGGATCTAGAATTATTGAGTTGGAAGATGGCGCAGTAGTGAAAGATTTTAAAACAAGTGCACAGTATGTTTAAGTTTATACCCCTTTTAGCAATAGTCTTACTATCTTCATTTATTGGAAAAGCTCAGGAAGTAAGAGTAATTTCTTTTGATGAAGCAGTAGCTATTGCCCTGGAAAAGAACATTCAGTTGCGCCAGGAGAAAAATCAGTTAATCTCTCTGGATGCTCAAAAAAAGCAGTCAGCAATGGCTTACTTACCTTCTGCAGGAATTAACTTTCAAGCTTCACGACAGGACGGGCAGCAATTTCAGTTAGTGGAAGATGGCTTTGAAATAAAAAACGTTCAGGCCGATAGATTATCAGGCGGTGTGAATGCTGATCTAACCATTTTCAATGGCTTTGGCAGGGTACATAGCCGTAAAATTGCTTCTTATAATTACGAAGCGCAACTGAAAGGTGTAGAAAGAACGCGACAGGAAATTATTTTCCAGATTGCTCAGCAGTATTTACAGGTACTGTTAGATAAAGAGTTACTCAAAATCAATCAGCAGGCAGTAACCGATCAGGAAAAGCAATTACAGCAAATTGAAGGATTCGTTAAACAAGGCCTGAGGCCTCAGGCTGATTTGTATACACAGCAAGCTCAGCTTAGGCAATTTGAATTAACTGCTATAGAAAGTGAAAATCAGTTAGAAATCAATAAGGCTACCTTTGCTCAAACTTTGCAGTTAAATCCTCTGGAGGTATTTGAAGTTGCTCCTATAGAAGCTTCTGATGTTGCCATTAAATTTCCTGAAGTAGATCTAAGCTCAGCTTTTAATGTGGCTTTGGAAAATAGAGTGGACTTAAAGCAGTCTCAATTAACTCTTGCGTCTGCACAAAGAAACGTAGCATTTTCAAAAACAGGTTTATACCCTTCTTTGTCTGCATTTTATCAGTATGGAACACAATATAGCTCTTTGAATACATTGAATTTCAGAGATCAGTTTTTCGATCTTTACCCTAACAATACTGTAGGGCTTAGCCTTAACATTCCCATTTTCAATAATTTTGTTAACAGAACCAGAATAGAAGTAGCAAAAGTTGATTTAGCCAATAATTCATTAAACCTTGAAAATTTAAAGCGTACAGTCTATAGAGATGTTCAAAATGCTTACTTGAATTTTAAAGCCGCTATAAAAAAAGCGGAAGTTACAAAAATAGGAGTAGAGGCTTCTCAGGAAGCACATGAAGTACAAAAAGAAAGGTATAAGATAGGAGTAGCTAATTTTGTAGAGTTATCTCAGGCCAATCAGGCTCTTATTAAAGCAGAATCTGATGATGCTCAAGCAAGATATACCCTGGTATTTCAAAAGCTTATTTTGGATTTCAATACGGGTACTCTTACCGCAGATCAGTTAATGGAATAGAACGCTGGGGTTTATTTTCTTGATAATTGTGTGCCACTTAGGCTTGTATTCAACAATTTGAATGGAAATATTTTCTCTTTTTTGTATTTCAGTCTTCAGGCAGGAGATAAGAAAGAGTGTCTATCACAATTATCTGTTAGAAAAGTATCCCCGGACGTATACCTATAGTCTAAAGGCATATTTTCTGCTAATTCACTTTCGATACTTTGAAACATTTCCAAACCTGTTAGAAAATGTTTTAAAGTAAGTATCTTTAAAGTTTTTGCAATACAAATCTCTAGTTATTCAATTTTATAACCTGAGTTCGACTTTAAATTTGCTTTATCTCTCGTTAGAACGTTCACGCTTTGGCGGGGACGTCAGTTTTATAATCGAACTCAGGTTTATAGTAAAACCTGAAGATCAATACTATTGAATCATTATGAACTGTTTGAATTAGGTTTACGCGACATTTTTACTAGAAAACGCTTCATAAATTACATTTAATTGAAGAAATAAATCTGAGTTTTACGATAGAACAATTTGTAGTTGATTGGGCGGCTTCGAGGAAGCTCCATGCACATGGTTTATGTGAGATCAGTGTTTTATATAATCGATTATTTACGATGTTCTATTGTTTTATTTCAAAATCAAATTAAATAATTAAAATGAAGAATAGATTTTTAGTAACAGTAGTTTTTATCGCTCTGACAGCTACCACTTTTTTATCTTGTAATAACAATAAGCAACTAGATACTCCTGAAGAAGAGGTTATTGTTGTTGTTGAATCAGAATATGACAAAACTATTGAAGGTAAAGAATTAGGTACCTGGACAGAAGTATTTAGAGACGATTTTACCGATAGTAGTAGTTCTGGTATGCATTGGATTTTTGAAAATAATCGAGCAGATTATAATTCTACTCAAACTGCTGATTACCGTGCTAGTCAGGTAAATTATATGGATTGGGATAATCGAGAGGTAATAGCGCTCTCAGCAATAAGGAGCGGTGATAGATTCCAGGCGGGTCATATTAAATCGAAGATTAAATACGGCCCGGAGCAAAATGAGGAAATAAGGTTTAAAGCCAGCCTGAAGTTATTAGCCCGGGATGGTGAAAATTCTGACGGTTCACCTCGTTTTGTAAATTTTGATCAAACTTACGGATTATGGCCTGCCTTTTGGACGGTGGATGAAGATGGATGGCCAACAAAAGGTGAAATAGATATTATGGAAGGATACTCCTATGGCAATAGTGAAAAGTTCACAAGTAATATTTTTTATGGAACTACTGTAGGAGTAAGCAGTTTGTCTCATGACAATACAGTTTATGAGTATAATTTGGAAGGAGATTCTACAGATGGCTGGCACACCATAGAAATGCGTTGGATGAATGACAGTGGAACCAGATCAATTCATATTTTTGTTAACGACCAGCACGTAAAAACTTATAATAAAGAGACAGATCCAAATCTTGAATTACAGAATTTTACTCCTCATAACATTATTTTCAACCTAAATGTAGGCCATGATGGTGAAATTTTTAATAACAATTTAATAGATGGATTTACGAAGGCTTATTATTTTATTGATTGGGTTGAGGTTTCTAAAAGAGATATAAAAAACCAGTGATGAGCTTTATCATTTTAAGATTTATATCGAATCTAAAAATCAGATTATACGATGGGTTATGGTTTGTTGCTGACTTTCAGATACATATAGTAGATTCTCGTGTAATTGCCTAATAGGCTCTATTGAAGTATGAATTAGTTAATACTTTTATCGTTTAGTTATGATATATCCATTGAATAGAGGAAACCTTAAAGAGAATTATAGCTCACTTAATTTTTATCCAAAAGAGTTCATTAAGAAAATCATGATCGGTTATATAAATCAGAATAAATTATTTCAACTTAAACCGAATTAGCCTGTAATTTCGCAAATTATGAAGCGGGCGTATTTGTATAGTAAAATTAAAGATGTATAATTATTTTATGATAGATAAAAAGAGAGCCAAATATCTAATCGTCATATATCTATGTACCTTTAATCTATTATTTTCTCAGAGTAAATTTGAAAATTACCAATTTAGGAGCATTTCGGAAGCTACCTCAAAAAGAGCTATAACCTCCATTATAAAAGATGAAAATGAATTTATCTGGATTGGAACTGATGGTTCTGGACTATACAGGTACGATGGCCTCAATTATATAAGCTATAAATACGACTATAATAGTAGTAAGGGAATTAACAGTGATTTTGTTTATTCATTATTTATAGATAGTGATGGCAAATTATGGGTGGGGACAAAAGAGGGCCTATGTTTCTATGACCGCGATTTGGATGCTTTTATTCGTGTAAATATTAAAGAGGCAATTGAGAATGACTATGGTCAACCTGCTTCAGTTAATAGTATTATAGAAGACAACGAGGGTAATTTAATAATAGGGACTTATGGTTTCGGGTTATTTAAGCTGGATAGGGAAAAGCTTAAATTTACCAGAATTGCATTAGAGCTTCTTCAGAGAACTGATTTTCAGGTCTCAAGTTTATCTAAAGCTAATTCAGGCTTAGTTTATGTTGGTTCAAATTATGGTTTATTTGGATTGGATCATAATTACCAGGCTCATCAAATATTTAAAGATAAATTTAATAAATCTCCTATTACAGTTCCCATTGAAAGTATGCTATTAGACAAGCGTGGTTTTCTATGGATGGGGACTACATCAAATGGGTTAATGCGAATAAAGCCTGATATTGATAATTACCGGTTTGATGTTTTTCCGATTACGCAAAACAAAATTTTATCTTTAGTCGAAGTTTACCCCAATTTTATTTTTTGTGGAACAGAAAACGATGGCCTGATAATAGTTGATGAAAAGGGAGAAGTCTATCAAAAATATCTGCACAATAAACAAAAAGAGCGAAGTTTAAAATCTAACTCCATTTGGTCACTATATGAGGATGATGAAAATATTGTTTGGTTAGGCTATTATAATAAAGGTTTGGGTACTTTTTACGAATCTAATAACAAATTCAATTCAATTGAGGCATTATCTAATGAGGAAAACTCTTTACAAGCCAGCACAGTCACTTCAGTAATTAAGGATCAATCGGGAAGAATATTTATGAGCAGTGAGGGAGGAGGAATAGATATATTCGATCCTTCAGATAACACTATTATACATGTAAATGAGGAAAATCAGGATTATTATGCGGGGTTGGATGCAAAAGACATACAAACCATTTTCATAGATAGTAAAGAAAACATGTGGTTAGGCAGTTGGAGTCAGGGAATTTATTTGCTTAGGAAGGGGAGTAATTATTTTACGAATTTTAACACTTCCAATACTTCAGGCTTAAAGTCAAACAGAGTACTCAGCTTTTCTGAAGACTCTACTGGAAGAATTTGGATTGGTACCTCTACAAGAGGACTCCATTATTACAATCCGACAGCACAAGACTTTTTCCATTTTAAAGCCATAGCTCCAGATGGCTATGATTTTTATAGAGCTCACATAAGAAAAGTTCTCGTAGATTCTGATAACATTCTGTGGATAGGTACTATTTCCGGCTTATATCGATTAGCGCTAAACGATGAAGATACTCTTAGATTAACTTCTATGCGTGATCAGATGATGAAGGATGTAAAAAATCATAGTTCTATTAATCTGATCCTGTCGGTTTATGAGTCCAACGATAAAATAATTTGGGTAGGTACTGATGGTGCCGGGCTATTTAGTTTTGACAAAAAGAAAAAGACCTTCTTCAGTTATGATTCATTCCCTAATATGGAAGAAAAATCTGTAAGAGCCATCATTACAGATAATAATGAGAATATCTGGGTGAGCGGAGGAAACGGCATCACTAAATTAGATTTTAAGAACAAAAAGAGCACAAATTTCACGCGCGAAGATGGTTTGTTGTCAAATGAATTTAGAAATAACGCAGTTTTCAGAGATAACAGTGGAGATTTATATTTTGGAAACTATGAGGGGTTGAATTACTTTAATCCGGAAGAGGTTATTGAAGTTGAAAATGAACCACATCTGTATTTAATGGATTTTAAACTATTTAACAGATCTGTTAGTCCAAATGAAAAGAACTCTCCGCTATCGAAAGTAATTTCCCAAACAAAGCAGTTAACCTTAAACCATGATCAGTCAGTTTTTACAATTGAGTATGTCGGGATAGACTTTAAAGATTCAAGAAAAAATGAATATGCCTATTTTTTAGAAGGTTTTGATGATGACTGGAATTATGTAGGGAATAATACTTCAGCCACCTATACAAATTTGGAGCCTGGAAATTACCTGTTTAAACTAAAATCTGTCAGTAAGAATGAAGACTTAGACTCGGAAATTTTGACCTTACAGATTACCATTTTACCTCCATGGTGGAAAACATACTATGCTTACGCTCTCTACATTATATTACTTGGTCTATTTTTATTTTTTATAGCCAGGTTATACAGAAACAGGGTTAAATCCAAACAAACAGTGATTTTAGAGAGAGAGAAGGCAGTACAAATTGAAAAATTAAATAATAAAAAGCTGCAATTTTTTACTAACATTTCTCACGAATTCAGAACGCCATTAACACTCATTATCAATCCTTTGGAAGATATTTTGAGAAACAAACAGGAAGTGTTGCCTATTTCAATTTATAATAAGTTGAAAACCATTCACAAAAGTTCTGACAGATTGGCCAGGCTTATCAATGAGTTAATGGATTTTAATACACTTAAGTTTAATACGGTTTCTCTGCAAGTGTCAGAAATTGAGATAGTTGAATTTGTGAGGGATATAGTTAATTATTTTGCTGAAGAAGCCACTCTCAGGCAAATAAATATATCCATGGAAAGCACAAGTGAGGAGTTTACTGATTGGCTGGATCCTAAAATGTTTGAGAAAATCATGTTTAATCTCATTTCTAATGCATTTAAATTTACTCCTGATGGGGGAGCCATTAAAGTGATCATCGAAAAACAGGCGTACACAGCTGAAACAGGTTTATCAAAAGCAGGAATTAATACTGATGAATATTATACTATTTCTGTTGAAGACACAGGTGCAGGGCTGGATAAGAAAAACCTTAATAAAATTTTTGACAGATTTTATCAGGTAAATAATTTAAATAAAGCTTATTACGGAAGTACAGGTATTGGTCTGGAAGTTGTAAAGGAATTTGTAGAATTAAATAAAGGCAAAATAGATGTTGAAAGTACCTTAAATGTAGGCACTACTTTCACCATAACTTTTCCCAGAGGTAAGGATATGTTTGAGAAGGAAGATTTTAGCCTTAAACCATTTAAAAAGGAGCACTTTATTAAAAATTTTGAGCTTCCTTCCATTGAACAGGAAACAGCTGTTAGTGTAGAAAATGCCAAAAAAGAACAGACACTTTTAATCGTTGAGGATCATAATGAATTAAGAAATTATTTACAAAATGAGCTTAAAACGAATTATAAAGTAATAGTAGCTGAGAACGGCAAAAAAGGCTACGATATGGCTGTAGCTAAATTACCTGACATAATAATTACTGATGTAATTATGCCGGAAATGGATGGTCTGGAATTGTGTAAGAAAATAAAGTCTAATATTAAAATAAGCCATATCCCAATATTGATGTTATCCGCGAAAGCAATGGTATCAGACAGGTTACAGGGAATTGATTCTGGAGCAGATATTTATTTGAGTAAGCCTTTTGACATGAAAATCCTAAAATCTAGTTTATCTCAATTAATTAGAAGCAGGCAGATAATTTTTAAAAATTTATACACTGGCATTATAAAGGAAGGTACGCAAAATACCACAACCGTAGACTTAAAATTCATTCAAAAGATATTAGCCATTATTAATGATAATATTAGTAAACCTGAGTTGAATGTTGATTTTTTATCATCAAAAGTCTTTTTAAGCAGAAGCCAATTATATCGTAAGATAAAGTCCCTTACTGGTATATCCGTTAATGAATTTATACGAAATGTAAGATTAGAGAAAGCGAAGCATTTAATAGATGAAGGTGATGACAATATAAATGAAGTAAGTTATAAAGTCGGCTTTACATCTCCTTCCTATTTTACTAAATGTTATAAGTCCAAGTTTGGTCATGTCCCTACCAGGAGTAAAGAAAAAAAGTAATCAAAGCAAATCCTTTCAGAGCAAAGCCTATTTAACGCTTTATTTTGGGAGAGTAAAACAGTGATAATACTCTTCTGCAATTGTGAAGGAAATGACCTAAGATCACCCTGGCTAGTAAGAACTATCTATTTTCAAAAGGCAACATTTTTACCACTCTAGGCAAGTATCCTTATCGAATTAAGGTTTGAAGTAAGAGGGTTAGCCATTGAAATTTTTATGCCAATCGTTTTCATAAATATATAATTATCACTCGCTAATTTTTGCTGTTAGGGAGGTCCTGCAAGCAGGTTTATATAATTTTTTCATTTAATCTTTTTATTGAATTACAACTGTTGTTTAGCGCAAAATGCCTCTTTTATACATTATGAGGACGTTATTGATAAGTGAATGCATCAAATATTCTATAATATGCTTCATCTGTTCTATTTATTAATGTGCCCTTAAGCTACCTTTCGCAAACGTTTTCATGGTTTTGATTTACTGATTTAATTGTAAGCAAAAACTATGTGCAAATTTTAGGTGAATAGATACAATCATTAAACAAGAATAATTTGAAATTAATTTTAAAGGTCTAAATATTATGGGAAAGCATTTTTTACAAGTAATTATAACTGCAGTCATTTTAACGTTGGGGCATGTTGTTTCCGCTCAGGTTGTTGAAGGAAATGTCAAATATGGTGGATCACCCATTCCTGGAGTAAATGTGGTTGTAGAAGGAACAAGTTACGGTGTTATAACAGACGTGGATGGTAGTTTTACTTTGAATAATGTAGCAGAAGATGCAACTATCGTTTTCAGTTTTGTCGGTCTTAAAACCATTAAACTACCGGCAAAATTCGGTTCACCCATGAATGTAACAATGAAAGATGACACCGAAACACTAAAAGAGGTAGTTGTTATAGGTTTTGGTACGCAAAAAAGAGAAGATTTAACAGGAGCTATTTCATCTATTACAGTGGAAGAAATACAAGATCAACCTTTTACATCAATAGATCAGGCTTTAGTAGGTCAGGCCGCAGGTGTGAATGTAACTCAAAATTCAGGCACACCGGGAGGAGGAATTTCTGTTCAAATCAGAGGTATAACCTCAATTAATGGTAATGAACCTTTATATGTAATAGATGGAACTCCGGTATTTCCTGATAGAAACAATGAATCATTTTCTTTCGGACTATTTGGAGGAGGAGACGGTCAGACCAGAAATTCAGCATTAGCAGGCTTGAATATATCCGACATTGAATCCATTGACATATTAAAAGATGCTTCGGCCACTGCAATTTATGGTGCAAACGGAGCCAATGGTGTAGTACTTATTACTACCAAAAAGGGTAAGAGAGGCAAAGCCGTAATAGGATATGAATCTTATGTGGGTATTCAGGAAAACATCAATTTTGTGGATGTGTTGGACTTACCTGATTATGCAAGGTACCAGACAAAACTTTTAGAATTAAATGGAGAACCTATACCATTTCAATATCAAACTCCGGAGTTATTGGGAAGTGGTACAAACTGGCAAAAAGAAATTTTTAGAGCTGCTCCCATTCAAAATCATCAATTATCAGTATCAGGGGGAAATGAAGATACAAGATACTATACCTCCGTTGGCTATTTTGATCAGGAAGGTACCATTCTCAACTCTGATTTTAACAGATTATCGCTAAGAGTAAATGTTGATAGTAAAGTTAAGGAATGGTTGAAAATCGGAAATAATCTATCGATCAATAGATCTTTTCAAAGAGTGGTAAGGAATGATGACAGGGGCGGGTTAGTAATGAATTCATTAAGACAGTCGCCAGAATTGCCTGTAAGGTATTCAGATGGATCTTTTGCTGGTCCGGTAGGTAATTTAGGATCGGGCGGAAACGAAGCCACTAACCCTGTAGCCTTAGCTGAAATCAATAATGCCACAACACAAAGAAGTCAGCTTCTTGGTAATTTATTTGCGGAAATTAAATTTGTTGAAGGTTTAACCTTCAAAAGTGAGCTTGGATATGACTTGGGCTTTGGTAAAATTGCCTCTTTTGCTCCTGCATTTGAATTAGGCGCTATTACAGAAACCTTAAACAGATCTTTTAAACAACAAGAACAAAGTTATTATTGGAACATCAAAAACTACCTGACTTATAACAAGACTTTTGGTGAAAAGCATAACTTAACTGTATTAATAGGACAAGAAGCACAGGAAAGCAGATACGAGTATTTGAGTGGGTTTAGAACAGGTCAATTTTTAAGTAAAGA
Organism: Marivirga lumbricoides; assembly: GCF_014636295.1. Classification (GTDB taxonomy): domain Bacteria; phylum Bacteroidota; class Bacteroidia; order Cytophagales; family Cyclobacteriaceae; genus Marivirga; species Marivirga lumbricoides. The sequence continues at coordinate 180,925 of NZ_BMEC01000004.1, forward strand.
TTTCCCCAATTTAGACCTTGGCGATATAGAAACGGCAGAAAATGGCAATGGGTCTGGCAGATGGGCCATGACTTCTTACATTTCCAGGGTAATTTATGGCTATGGGGATAAATATTCTTTATCAGCTTCTGTTAGAGCTGATGCTTCCTCAAATTTTGGACCTAATAACAGATGGGGATATTTTCCATCCGTTTCCGGTGGGTGGACTATTAGTAATGAGAAGTTTTTATCTGAGAATGGTTTCGTTGATAATTTGAGACTTAGAGCGGGCTATGGATCTGTGGGGAATCAAAATATTCCGGCCAATAGATTTCAAACCATACTATCTTTAGTACCCTCTCCATTTGGAGGAAATTCCCCTACAATTGATAATTTAGGGAATCCCGATATTAAATGGGAATCTTTAAATTCGTTTAACGTAGGTATTGATGCTGCAGTGTTAAATAATAAGATACAACTTACTGCAGATTATTATGTCAAAAATTCCTCGGATTTCCTGGCAAGACGGATTAACGATGAGTCTAACCAAAGTGCACAAGATTTCTTTATCAATACAGGGGTTATCGAAACTAAAGGCTTAGAATTATCACTGACTACCAATAATATTGCTACCCAGGACTTCTTTTGGAAAACCACTGCTATTTTTTCTACATACACTAACGAATTGACCAGTTTTCAAGGTCAGGGCCAGTCTTTGCTTGGAAGAGTACAGTTTGATCAGTTCACTATTACAAGAACAACCGAAGGTGAGCCAGTAGGCCAGTTCTATGGCTTCGTGACTGACGGTATTTACAGAAGTGAAGAGGAGTTAGCTGCTGGTCCTTTTCAGGAAGATGGTACAGCTGTGGGAGATATAAGGTTTAAAGACTTAAACAATGATAACGTAATTGATGGAAAAGATCAGGCACCCATTGGTAACGCCATTCCGGATTTTACCTATAGCCTGATTAATAATTTAGAATATAAAAATTTTAGTTTAGCTATCACGCTTCAGGGAAGTCAGGGTAATGACATCTACAATTTTACCCGACATTATATAGATGGCATTGTACCAGGTTTCGGAGACAGATTTTCAAATGTGACTCCACGAGCACTCAATGCGTTTGAATTAGGTGTAAATGAAGATACCAACGAGCCTAGATTAACCCTCACAGATCCTAATGGAAATGGTAGAATTTCTGACAGGTTTGTAGAAGATGGTTCTTACTTAAGAATACAAAATGTAATGTTAAGTTATAATGTGCCTTCCGGAATAATAGGAAATGGGTTCTTTTCAAGGATAAGGGTATACGCAAGTGTTCAGAACTTATACACTTTCACTAAGTATTCAGGATTTGATCCTTCATTAGGAAGTTTAGATCAAAATGTAACCTTAAATGGCATTGATCTCGGAAGATTTCCTGTGCCAAGGATATCCTCTGTTGGTTTAAATTTAGAGTTCTAAGAAAAATTCGTTGTTAGAAGTATTAATTTTTAAAATGTACAATATGAAAAAAATTATAAATAAATATCGATTAGTATCGCTGTTTACATTGTTGATTTTGTGTTCTTGTTCAGATGAGTTTCTGGATGCACCATCTGAAACTCAACTTACGCCAACTGATTTACCTGATGGTATTACAGCTTTTGATGGTATAGCAGAAACAATGTATTTTGAGCCTTGGTTTACATTTAACGATAAGTTTTTAATAGCTGTTGGTGACATGTATGCCGGTAATATTTACAGCTTCGATGGCGCCTATCAACAATTTAGAGATGCCCAGGTAACTTCTCAAAATCCTATACTTACTGAGGGCTATGTCTCCCTGTTTTCAGTAATTGACCAGGCAAATAATTTAATGAGTTTAGTAGAAGAGAGAAAGGATGAGCTACCCGAAGATGATTATAATAGTTTAATAGGGGTTGGCAGGTTCATGAGAGCAAATGCTTATTTTTATTTAGTCAGATCCTTTGGAGCAGTACCTATTGTGGATGGAATTAATACTGAACCTCAACCGAAAAGAAACCTGGTTGATGACGTATATAAGTTTATTAAATCAGATCTTGAATTTGCTGCTGAAAATTTACCAGAGTTTGCTGCTAAAAGAGGATTTGTAACGCAGGATGTGGCAAAAGGCATTTTAGCAAAAGTGCATCTTACACTTGGTGAATATTCGGAAAGTGCCAGCCTGACAGAAGAAATTATTGGAGGGCAGTATTCACTAATTCAACAGTTTGGTGACCTGTTTAATAGCCCTGAAAATAATAATAGTGCTGAAAGCATGTTCGCGCTACAATGGATATCGCTTGCTACAGTTTGGGGAACACAAAATACTAACCAGGCATATATTGTACCTTTTGGATCAGGTATAACTGGAGGACAAGATGGTTGGGGAGTATATTTACCCTCTATCTCACTTCAACAGGATTTTACTGATGAGGATGGAAGGAAAAAAGCTACGATTATGGAGGATGGTGATTTCTATCCTGAATTACTATCTTCTGAGGGTGGATTTACATATGAAAAGAGCCTTTCTGCCACGTCTGCCAATTTTAGAAAATACATTGTAGGTTCTGCCGCTGAGCGGACTGATGTTTTTTTTATGAAAACATCTCAGAACACCATCATACTAAGGTATGCAGACGTATTATTAATGCATGCTGAAGCTAAATTGGCAGGAGCTTCTTCAACTTCTGATCCTTCTGCATTAAATGCATATAATGAAGTAAGAAGGAGAGCAGGTTTACCCACTAAAACTGTTTTAACTAGAGAGGAATTGTTTACTGAAAGAAGGGTTGAGTTTGCTTTGGAGGGCCAATATTTCTTTGATCTAAAGCGAAGAGGAATTAGCGAGGCTATCTCTGTTATATCCCAACAGGAAGTTGGGTTTTATTCGGATGAGGCAAGGACTGAATTAGTGTCAATTAAGATCACACCTGGTGCTAATTACTTTGAGTTACCTATCCCTCAATCGGCAATCAATACAAACCCTTCTTTATTGGAAGAGCCTGTTCCTTACAACTTTAACTAAAATTACTATGTTAAATAAAATAAAAAATATCGCAATTTTATTGATGTTATTAGTAGCATTTTCTTCCTGTGAGGAGGATAATGCTGAAATAAAAGTAGATGCCATCGTTTCGGCATCCGGAGATTTATTAAATGCTTCTTTTCCGCTTCAGCAGGTTAGAGTAGAGGGAGAAGGGCTTTCAGGTTTAGAAAAGATTACTTTGGACAATACTATTGAGGTAGGCTTTAACCCAGCCTATAATTCTAATAGGGCATTTATTTTTACAGTTCCATTCGATATTTCTGAAGGCAGTAGATTTGGATTACAACCAATAACCTTTCAAACATCAGGTGGATCATTTACAACTGATTTTGAAATTATACAACCTGTTCCTGTTATTAGTAGTATTTCACCTGAAACACCATTAGTTGGAAACTTTGCTACTGTGGAAGGGGAATGGTTTTATGATGTGAGCAGTGTTACATTTGATGGAGAACCCATTGAGTATAGTGTTATTTCCGATGAATCGCTTACAATCCTTATACCTGAAACGGCAACTGGTGGGGCAGATTTAGAGATTACAACCCCGGGTGGTACTGTTACTCAATTTTTAAATGTTAGCTTAGGGTTTGTTATAATAAACATCTCTGATTTTGATGGTGGTGGAGTTAGGCAAGAATGGTTTTCTTTTGGAGATGTTGAATCTTTTGATGCAAATGTTTCAGGTGGACCTTCAGGAAATTATGCGCAATTCACTTGGGCAGGTTCTGATGCAAATGGATATAATGGTACCAGCGCTGGTGGCGGGAATAACTTTGTGGATGAAACTAATACTGACCCAACAGAAGTATATATTGAGATTGACATAAGTGCTAATGTTGTGGGGGCTCATGTAGCCATTCAACTGAACGAAATAGACGGAGCAAACTTTGCTTACAATATGAAAATTGAAGATACTGAATGGAATACGTACTCTATACCATTATCAGAATTTAAGAATAATTACGGTTTTGGTGAGGTGGTTGAAGGTAATCCGGATCCCTCTCAAGTGAATCAAATCAATGTTTCTATTGTGCAGAGTGATACGCCAAATCCTACAACAATTAGTTTTGATAATCTGAAAATCAAATACAGAAATTAATTATCAGAGTTTAATTTTTTTGATTCAATAACTATTTATGACATGATTTTCATAACAGCGAAGGCATAGCCCTCGCTGTTATGAAACTTAATCAAGACAGCTTGGTCATTTTCAAGCCGTTTTAAATATAAGTCATATCAAATCTATTAATTCAGGCATTGTTTCATCATGGAAATTTCTTGAATTCCTGTTCATTAAAAATTCTATTGTGAAATCTTAATTGCTTCTGCTTAGCTATAAAACTTCGCTTTATGTTTTTATAGAATTGATCAACTGTCTTAACAAAATATTTTAATGTGTAAACAACTACTAATGAAAAATCTGATTCTACTATTTTTAACAAGTATATTATTTCTGTTGACTGCTTGTGCCAGTGATGAAGGCGAGGTGGATCTACCTGCGCTTAAAGAACCGATTGCCAATCCTGCCACAGATGTTACTGACCTTAGTTTTACTGCAGGTTGGAACTTTGTATCAACAGCAAAAAGTTACTTGCTGGATGTATCACTTCAAAGTGATTTTTCCAGCTTCATTTCAGGTTATGAATCGTTAGAAGTTACGGGCTTAAGGGCTGAAGTTACAGGTTTAACTCCGGCAACGCAGTATTATTTTAGAGTTAAGGCAGTAAGAGAATCTGCCGAATCGGATTTTTCGAACGTTGTAATGGTCACTACAACAGGAACACTTATTGATACTGATGTTTTTCTAAAAGATAAAGCTGCCAACAACTTTTTTGTAGGTGCGGCTGTAAGCACTAACCGACTCTCAGGAAAGTATAATGAACTACTGACTACTGAATTTAACAGTATTACGGCTGAGAGTGAAATGAAAATGAGAACCATTTTTTTAGGGCCTGGCAATTACAACTGGACAGCACCAGATGCTTTAGTAAACTACGCTACAGAAAATAATTTAAATATTCATGGTCACGCATTGGTGTGGCATGTAGAAGTGCCTGACTGGATGACTACTTTTACAGGTACGGACGAGGAGTTTGAGCAGATTATAGAAGACTATATTAAGGCTGTTGTAACAAGATATGCAGGGAAGATAACATCCTGGGATGTAGTTAATGAAGCTATAAATGATGGTGGGGGTATAAGAAACAGCATATTTCTTGAAAAAATGGGATCCGATTATATTGCTAAATGTTTTCAGTGGGCCAGAGAAGCAGATCCGGATGCCTTGTTGTTTTATAACGATTACAATACTCCGGAAGACTTAACTAAGCAGAACGATGTTTATGCGATGATTGATGAGCTACAATCTAACAATATACCAATAGATGGGATTGGACTTCAGATGCATATAAGTATAGATAACCCAACCAGACAGCAGATACAGGTTGACGTTGACAAAGCTATAGAAAGGAATCTAATTGTGCACTTTTCAGAGCTAGACATCAGAGTTAATCCTGATGGAAGGCAAATTGTTAATTCACTAACAGAGGAACGTGATTTTGCTCAGAGATTAAAGTATAAAGAAGTTGTTGACTTATATAATAGCATCCCCGACTCTTTTAAATATGCAATTACTGTATGGGGTATACGTGATCCGGAATCCTGGATTATAGATCAATATAACAGACCTGACTGGCCATTACTGTTTGATGATTCATTTGATAGAAAATCTGCACATATAGGATTTCTTGAAGGATTAGAGTAACAAAAGAGACTGAATAGTTAGCTATTCAAAAACGTTTAAGTAGTAATTTGAGGAATTGACCTTTTGGTTTTATGCTAATTCCCACCGGTAGCAATAATAAGTTATATAAATTGATGGAATCGATAGTCTGTTTTAAAATAATACTTAATATGAATCCGATCGTCATTTAAATCTTGAAACTGAGGAGCTGACAAAGGAATGGAACCATAGAAAAATGACTATGGAATTCACTAAGTCTCCCAAAATCAAAGTGTTAGTTCTATAAATAATCCAGAGCATATACTTTTGTTGTTCATAAAAATCCTTACCTTTGCAATCCGTTCGAGTGAATGGTTTATCTGAAAGGGTAAGTATTTGTAAACCAAAACGATGGCAAATTAGGTCCGCTTTGCTCATCGAAAATAGAGGGCCCTGACAATTATGGCAGAAAATCAAGAAAACGTAAAGAACGAAGAGTTCGACTGGGAAGCATTTGAAACCAAAGGTTTTGGTGAAGGCTACTCAAAAGCAAAAAAAGATGAATTAGCTTCAATGTACGACAACGTAGCAACTGACTTGGCTGAACAAGAAGTTGTGAAAGGTGTGGTTGTAGCTATTAATGACCGTGACGTGGTTTTAAACGTTGGGTACAAATCAGATGGTTTAGTACCAACCAACGAATTCCGTGACCTTCCTGACTTGAAAGTTGGTGATGAGGTTGAGGTATACGTTGAAGAAAAAGAAGACAAAAACGGTGAGCTTGTTCTTTCAAGAAGAAAGGCTAAAATCGTTGGTGCATGGGAGAGAATCCAGGGTGCATTGGATAGTGATGAAATCATTGAAGGTATTGTTAAGAGAAGAACTAAAGGTGGATTAATTGTTGATGTTCACGGAGTAGAAGCTTTCTTACCAGGATCTCAAATTGATGTAAAACCTATTCGTGACTTCGATGTATTCGTTGGCAAGAAAATGGAAGTAAAAGTTGTGAAAATTAACTACAGCAATGATAACGTAGTAGTTTCTCACAAAGTGTTGATAGAGAAAGATCTTGAAAAACAAAAAGCTGAAATCCTTAATAACCTTGAAAAAGGTCAGGTATTAGAAGGTGTAATCAAAAATATGACCAACTTCGGTGTATTCATCGATTTAGGTGGTGTTGATGGTTTATTGCACATTACTGATATCTCATGGGGTAGAATCAACCATCCGGAAGAAGTATTGAATCTTGACGAAAAAGTGAAGATTGTAGTGCTTGATTTCGATGAGAACAAGAAAAGAATTTCTTTAGGTATGAAGCAATTGACTTCTCACCCTTGGGATTCTTTAGCTGGCGATTTGGAAATCGGATCTAAAGTAAAAGGTAAAATTGTTAACGTGGCGGACTATGGTGCATTCTTAGAAATCGCTCCTGGTGTTGAAGGTTTAATCCACGTTTCAGAAATGAGCTGGTCACAGCATTTGAGAAATCCTCAGGATTTCATCAATGTAGGTGATGAGCTAGAGGCAGTTGTTTTAACACTTGATAAAGACGAAAGAAAAATGTCTTTAGGTATTAAGCAATTGACTGAAGATCCTTGGAACAAGAAAGAAGTATTAACTAAATATGCTGTAGGAACACAGCATAAAGGTGTGGTTCGTAACATGACTAACTTCGGTTTATTCATTGAATTAGAAGAAGGAATTGACGGATTAGTACACGTTTCTGACTTAAGCTGGACTAAGAAAATCAAGCATCCATCTGAATTTGTAAAAGTAAATGAAGAATTGGATGTAGTTGTTTTAGAATTGGATGTTGAAAACAGAAGATTAGCTTTAGGACACAAACAATTGGAAGAAAATCCTTGGGATACCTTTGAATCAATCTTCACTGTAGGTTCAAACCACAAGTGTACTGTTTTAAGTAAGAACGATAAAGGCGCGATCATTGAATTACCATATGGTATTGAAGGATTCGTTGCTCTTAAAAATCTGAAAAAAGCGGATGATTCAATGGCTGAAGTAGGTGAGTCTTTAGAATTTAAAGTATTGGAATTCTCTAAAGAAGATAAAAGAATAGTTTTATCTCACTTACACGTTCATTCTGATATTGAAGAGGCTCCTAAGAAAAAAGCTACTCCGGCTGCTGGTGCAAAAGGCAAGAAAAAATCTGCGCCTAAGCAACAACAAGCTTCTGCTTCTACATTAGGTGATTTAGATGCACTTTCTGCTTTAAAAGAGCAAATGGAAGGTGATGCTAAGAAATCTACTGCTAAGAAAGCTGCAGCTAAGAAAGAAGAGCCAAAGGCTGAGAATGCTGAAAAATCTGAAGCTGAGACACCAACTCCAGCTCCTGATAAGGCTAAAGCTGAGGCTAAAAATGAGCAGGCTAAAGCAGAGAAAGAAGCTTCAAATGAAGACGATAAAGAAGATAAAGAGTAATCTTTGTTTTTAAATAATAGCTAAAGCCATTCCACAGATTGTGGAATGGCTTTTTTTATGGAAGATTTCCTGAGAGATTTGAACTAGCTATAGAGGCATCAGGAAATTTTTAGATAATATTTAAGTTTAGTGTTTGAAGAGCCGCGGAATATCCCTATTTTTGCAATCGCAAATATGAAACGGTCACGTGGCCGAGTGGCTAGGCAGTGGTCTGCAAAACCATTTACAGCGGTTCGAATCCGCTCGTGACCTCACTTTTTTTTAACCTCCTATTGTGTAAAATCAGTAGGGGGTTTTTTTGTGTATAAATTTTCTGAACGGATGAGAACCGCAGGTTCGAAAGCAAGTCTTTAAGACTTTGCTTCGCGAGGGGTTTTAAGTGCGGCATGCCTTTTTGCGGGTACGAGCAATCCGTGGCTGTTGCACAACTCGAATGTTGCGAATTAAAAATGATAGAAATACCTTATAATTTACATGTAATAATTTGATTATCAGTTTTTTATGTTATTTTATTTTGGTATATTATGCCATGCAAGGAAGAAAAAACTATCAAGAGAAATTGTTCACCTCGTTTCAATTATCTGACCGGGTTCCGGAGGAAAATATATACCGCCAGATATTAAAACTCATTGATTTTCATTTTTTATATCGGGCAACAGCACCTTATTATGGTAAGGAAGGGCAAGCAAGCGTTGACCCTGTTGTTTTCTTTAAATTGATGTTAGTTGGATATCTGGAAAACATCACTTCTGACCGGAAAATTATTCAATCAGCTTCCATGAGGATGGATGTATTATTTTTTATAGGTTATGATATTGATGAACCTCTTCCATGGCACAGTACTTTGAGCAGAACCAGAAAATTATATGGTGAAAATGTTTTTTTGAGTTTGTTCCAGGAAGTATTGAAGCAGTGTATCCATAAAGGAATGCTTTCAGGAAGACGACAAGCAGTAGATAGTGTACTTATCAAGGCCAATGCTTCTATGGAAAGCCTACTTGAAAAGGAAATTCTGGCCGATGCGGCCACATATAGCTCAGAACTAAAAGACAATGAAGATGATAATGATGGGAAAACTAGAACAATGCCCATTGTAAAATCAAAAGATGAACGTTTTGGTAAAAGGCAAAAGCGCAACAATAAAACCCATTACAGCCCCTCCGATCCCGATTCACGTATAGCAACCAAACCCGGCAAACCCTATCTATTAAGCTATTTAGGACAAGTTAGTGTTGATACGGGAAGTCATGTAATCACCCATGCCCAGGCATTTCATGCTGATAAGAGGGATAGCCAATGTTTAGGGGAAGTACTTGACCAGACTGTGGACAATCTTGGCAGGGAAGGCTTGATAATGGAAGAAGTTTTAGCAGATACAAACTATAGCAGTACCGAATCCCTCGAAAAAATGGAAAAGATGGAATTGAAGGGCTATATCCCCAATTTCGGAGGTTTTAAGCCAGAAAGGGAAGGGTTTATTTATAATGAAGAACACGACCATTATGTGTGTTCTCAAGGTAAGCAACTTAAATACAGAGGGATAAAAAAGAATCATTCAATAAGCAAGCAATACCTGAGCAAAGCATCCGACTGCAGAGATTGTCCAAAACGATTGTCCTGTATTGGAAAATCAAACCAGAAAATGATTACTGAAACGCTGTCAAGGCCACTGTTCATGCAAATGGAACATCGGGTTAAAAGTAGAAAAGGTCAAAGAATGAAAAAACTAAGGCATAGTACTGTCGAGCCTGTTATAATAGGTACCCTTGTCAATTACTTGAACATGAAAAAACTGAATACTAAGGGATTATCTAATGCCAATAAATGTCTACTTATGTCAGCGATTGCCTATAACCTTAAAAAACTTATCAAATTTAAACCACTACAGGCTCCTAATTGGTCAAGAAAGAGTTTAATTGACAGGATAAACAATAAAATAAGTCAATTCTCATCTGTTTTTTCAGTAATGAGAAGTCCCTACTTATAACAGGGTTCAAAAACGGAAATTATCCAGAAATGAGTTGTAGTTTTAACTTTTATAAAAGGTAGTTGTGCAACAGCCACAATCCGCTCGTGACCTCACTTTTTTTAACTTCCTGTTGTGAAAAATCAGTAGTGGTTTTTTTATACCTTCATCTCATATCTATTATTTAATTTAAATAATCTTCTTTTTCATGTGTAACTATTCTGGTTTTTGAGCGTCACCTTTTTAGTTTAAAATAATTAAGAAATGCGATCCTTACTTTTCCTTTCAGCTTTTATTAGCAGCTTGTTTTTAATTGATGCTGTACATTCTCAAGAAAAAAAGCAGTCCGAAATAACTTATACAATAGTGCCTGATTATCAGGATAACCAACAATTAAATGTTTCATTTATTTACAAAACCGATAAAAAGGGGAATCTGATTTTAAGATATGAAAACGAGTCATGGGGAGATACAGCTCTTTTCAGATGTATAAAGAGCCTGAGCGTAGAGCCTAAAGCAAGAATAATACATTTTTTGCCGGATAGTAGCCAGATAGTAATTAATGCCAAGCCTAATCAGCAACTTACTGTAAGGTATACTATACAGCAGGATTTTGATGATTCTGTAAAAAATTACCATCGCTACAGGCCAATCATCCAAAATACTTATTTCCATATTTTAGGGATGAGACTTTTTATTTATCCGGTACAAATTTTTCCAAATGATGAAAAGAAGGCTCATCTCCATATAAAATACATCAATCAATATGATGCTGAATTGTTTCATAGTAGCTTAGGAGAAAGTACTGAGATGGAGGCTCATCTTACCAGAGAAGAGCTTTATGGAACTTTCTTTTTGGGAGGAGACTTTCGGAGAAGAGAGTTTAAAACTGATGGAAAAAGCGTGTTTTTTATCACACGAGGTAAATGGTTAAATATCTCTGAAGATTCTATTTTTAATATGCTGGAAAAGACTGTTAAAGCTCAGCTTGCATTTTGGAATGAGAGTTTTGCATATGACTTTTCAGTTAGTTTGTTACCAACATATGAGGAATGGACGGAAACCTCTAAATCTTATTCAGTCGGTGGTAGTGGACTTACTAACTCATTTATATCATTTGCTTCCAACAATCCCGGCATAGAAATGGAACGAGTAAGCTGGTTATATAACCACGAATTTCTTCACAGATGGATAGGTCAGAAAATTAAAAATAAGTCTGAAGAAAAGCAATATTGGTTTAGTGAGGGATTTACAGAGTATTATGCCTACAAGTTAATGAACAAAAATGGATTATTAACATCTTCAGAATTGAAAAAACTAGTTATATCTGAGTTTATTATTCCTCATCAACTTTCTCCTGTGAATTCAATAACTAATAATGAAATTACTTACGATAAGTTCTGGAGTGATAGAAATTATCAAAAACTTCCTTACAGAAGAGGCTTTCTATATGCCCTTCTTTTAGATTACAAGATTAATGAGCAGTATAACAGTACAAAAAGCTTAGATAATCTCATGCTTGATTTATTGAATGAAGCTGAAAAGAATGGTTCCTTCCGTTTAGATACATCTACCTTTGCTGAAGTTCTTCTCGAATATTTAGATGCCAGTGCTTTAAACGATTTTAACGAGTTCATTGAACAAGGTAGTCCAATTGACTTTCCTAAAGCGCTACCACAATATTTTTCTAAAGAAAATGACGAAATTACCTTAAATCGATTACCTGGAGAAGGTTTATAAGCACATTTTTCCATCATCTGGTAGAATTATGTAATCACAAGATTATCAATTAGATGAAACCAACCTTTGAATAACTTCGTGCACATTTAAAAGCTTTAGGTGTACATGGATTTAATGTTGGTTATTTTTTTTATCAGCCTTTTTACTGTAGCAGCTGCAACTGTAGTTAAACCTATTCAAAATTTACTTCTTACACAGCCCTTGTTAGCAATGTTGGCTGGGGTACTTTTGGGTCCTCAGCTTTTAGATGTCTTTCATACTGTTTCTTCTGAAGAACGCAATCACATTCTGGAGTTAGCATGTAAAATTACAATTGCCATGGCATTAATGTCTACTGCATTACGAATACCAGTAGATTTTATTAGAAGAAAATTAAGAATGCTGTCTTCACTGGTTTTTTTTGGCATGGTTCTGATGTGGATTGCTAGCGCTGCTATTCTTTATTGGGTGGTTGGGGCTGACACTCTTTCTTTCACAGAGTGTATTATTATAGGGGCTGTTATTACTCCCACAGACCCTGTGATATCTTCCACTATATTAAGCGGAAAAATGGCTGAAAAATTTCTCCCTGAATCAGTTCGCCATACTATTTCTTTTGAATCAGGTGCTAATGATGGTTTAGCTTACCCTATCGTACTTTTTTCAGTATTCCTTTTTAAAGGAAATGATTTTCCTCTTTCCGAATGGCTAAGTCGATCAATTCTGTATGAAACAGTTCTTGCCGGTATTGTAGCATTTATAGTAGGTCATTTTGCGGGACTATTGATGCACAAAACACATGTAAAAGGATATATGACTAACAAATCTTTAATTTCTTTCTCTATAGGTTTGGCTTTACTACTACTTTCAGGGCTAGAGTCATTGCAGATGAATGGAATTATTGGTGTTTTTATAGGAGGCCTGGCCTTCTCCCGACATTTGGAGGAAAATGAAGACCTTAAAGAAGAGAGGGTTCAGGAATCACTGGAACGCCTAGTTACTATCCCCATATTTTTTCTATTTGGACTATTTATTCCCTGGCAGGAGTGGGGTGAATTGGGATGGTCTGCGGTTGTAATAGCCGCTTTAATTTTGTTGCTAAGAAGGGTGCCTGGTTTTCTGTTAATGAAGCCGTTTTTTTCCCAATACAAAGGTAAATTGTATGATATTTTAGTGATGGGTTGGTTTGGCCCAATAGGAGTAGCAGCATTGTTTTATGCTGTTTTTTCTGCCAAGCAGACTGGAATTGATGAAATATGGACTATCACCAGCTTAATAGTATTCTCTTCTACAATTGTCCATGGTATTACAAGCATACCTTTTGAAAAATTATATCATAATCTGAAGACAAACTGAATTTTTCTTAAACTGGGCATCAATTTTATATGAACAAAAGGTAGGTTAGTCTTTATAGATGATGGTCTCAATCATTTCTTCATGAACTTTGGGGTAAGTGATTTCGCCCTGAAGAAGATAAGAATGAATTTTAAGTAAATTCTCAAAAGAGGGTTCTTCTATATGCTTAGGGATTTTAAAAATACGTTCATCTCCTTTATCTAAAACCGTGTTGTCTTTATGAAAAAAATAAGGGATAAGCGTTTTATTAAGGCTCATGGCTATACTTTCTACCTCAAAATAGCTTAGCCAATCATTCATTTTCTCTATTATTTCATCGAAAAAATGTTCTGTATTACTTAACCTTACCCTTGAACCTGCTTTCGACTTTCCTTTCGTCTTTAAATATTTTAGCTGACTTTTTCCCTGCTTTTTCCTAACCATATAGGCTTTAAATACTTTATGTTCTATTATTTGCAGGCCTTCACAGTATGCCAGAGCAGCACTACCAGATTGGATAATAGCAATAATATACGTTAAATCTAAATCATCTAACTCAATTTCCTTACTCAATTTGGTAAGCGTAACAGGTAATGGTAAGCGTAAATAAAACTCATTGCTTTTATCTAATTGAAATATAAAACGATGCTTTTCAGTATCAAAATTAAATGAAAATGCCGTCTTCAGGTTGCTGGCAACCTGGGCTATATTTTGTAGGTCAATTAGTTTACTCGTAGGTGAGTTCATTATTGTGTATGTGCTTTTAAAATGGACTCATTAATTACTTTACATGCAATTTTAATTTCTTCATGACTAATAGTAAGGGGAGGGGCAATTCTGAAGCTATTAGGACAGGATAAAAACCAGAAGCATATAACTCCTTGTTTTAAACATTCTTCAACAATTTTCATTACTTCTTCTTCCGTTTCAAACTCAAACGCAAATAAAAGACCTTTTCTTCTTACCTCCTTAATAGAGGGGTGTTGGATTAAATTTTCAAATAGTGCACCTTTTTCTTCAACAGTTTCAAGCAATCCATCTTCAGTAAGTACTTGTAAAGTAGCAACCGCTGCAGCACAAGCAACGGGATTTCCTCCAAATGTAGTTATATGCCCTAACATGGGGTTAAAGGTGAAATGTCGCATTATTTCTCTTTCGGCAATGAAGGCACCTAGAGGTAAACCGCCTCCTAATGCTTTTGCAGTACATAAGATATCAGGAACAACATCAAAATGCTCAAATGCGAAGAGCTTGCCTGTGCGACCCATGCCAGATTGTATCTCGTCAAAAATAAGCATGGTGCCTGTGTCAGTACACTTTTTTCGTAGCGCCTGCATATAAGATTTGTCAGGTATTCGTACACCTGCATCCCCTTGTATCGTTTCCAGAATTACACAGGCCGTTCGTTCGGTAATTTCATTCAGATCATTCAGATCATTATGAGTAATAAATTTAATATCAGGAAGCAATGGCCTAAAGGCATACTTCTTTTTTTCATTTCCGGAAACACTCAGTGCACCATGTGTGCTTCCATGATAAGCACCTCGGAAAGAAATCATTTCTGTCCGTCCTGTATAGCGTTTAGCTAATTTTAAAGCTCCTTCAATGGATTCTGTTCCACTATTAGTAAAGTAAACACAGTTCAGGGTTTCTGGAAGATGCTTTACAAGTATTTCAGCCAGCTCGTTAGAAGCAGACTGTACAAACTCTCCATATACCATCACATGAAGATGATTGTCTACTTGCTTTTTGATAGCCTCAATAACTTTAGGGTGTTTATGGCCTAAAGCACTTACCCCCACACCGGATATTAAATCCATATAAGATTTGCCGGAAGGTTCATAAAGGTAAATGCCTTCCGCCTTTTCTATTTCAAGTAGAAAGGGAAAAGGAGTTGTCTGGCCGATATGGTCAAGAAATATTCTCTGAGCTGAAGAATGTGACACGATAAATGAATCTTAATTATTTCGAAGCTAATTTATTTACGAGGTCAATATATTCTCGCATAGCATCCTCTTTTGGTTTACCTTTTATTTCTTCCCAGGCATTATACTTTGCGATGGCTTTGAAGTCAAAACCTCCCGGTCTTTCTCCACTTACATCACCTTCGTCTGCTTGCTTGTATAACGCATAAAGCTTTAGTAAATCTTCATTTGATGGTCGTTCCTTTATGTCTGTTTTGGAACGTTCTGCTGCATTTTTAAATTCTTCCTGTAGTGTCATTTGCTTTAATGAATTCTTAAAAATAAAAAAGCCAACCTAATAGAATAGATTGACTTTTAAAATATTGTTTGAGATTTTTTTTATCTTTTGCTGGTTTCCTCGTAAGGTCGGTGATTGTAACCTGTGTAAACTTGTCGCGGACGGCCAATTGGCTCATTATTTTCTCTCATCTCTTTCCACTGAGCAATCCAACCTGGTAATCGGCCTATAGCGAACATAACAGTAAACATTTCTGTCGGAATTCCCATAGCTCTGTAGATAATTCCTGAATAGAAATCCACATTTGGATAAAGCTTTTTCTCTACGAAATATTCATCACTTAATGCGATTCTCTCCAGTTCTTTAGCGATGTCTAACAACGGATCGTTTACCCCTAATTGTTCTAACACATCATCAGCAGCTTTTTTGATAATTTTAGCTCTAGGATCAAAGTTCTTATAAACCCTATGGCCAAATCCCATTAATCTGAATGGATCATTCTTATCCTTGGCTTTCTCAATAAACTTTGCTGTATCTCCACCTGCCTCTTGAATTTCTTCCAGCATTTCTAATACTGCCTGATTGGCACCACCATGTAAAGGCCCCCATAGAGCATTAATACCAGCAGAGATTGAAGCGTATAAACTAGCCTGAGAGCTTCCTACAATTCGTACTGTAGATGTAGAACAGTTCTGCTCATGATCTGCATGAAGTATCAACAGCTGGTCTAGTGCACGTGCTACAACCGGATTAGCCTTATATCTTTCAGCCGGTAAGGCGAACATCATTTTAAGAAAGTTAGAGCAGTAATCTAACTCATTATCAGGATAGTTCACAGGATGTCCCACCTGATTTTTATAAGCCCAGGCAGCAAAAGTTGGCATTTTAGCCAATATTCTTATAATGCTTAAATCTACTGCTTCAGAAGATCTGTTAGGATCAAGAGATTCAGGATAAAAAGCAGTAAGTGAACAAACAAGAGAGGATAAAACTCCCATAGGATGGGCATTTGATGGGAAACCATCTAAAATAGTTTTGATATCCTCATGAACTAATGTATGAGTAGTAATTGTTTTTTGAAAATTTTCTAACTGATCAGATGAAGGTAATTCCCCGTAGATTAAAAGGTAAGAAACTTCAAGGAATGTTGATTTTTCGGCAAGGTCTTCTATTGAATAACCTCTGTAGCGTAAAATCCCTTCCTCACCATCCAAAAAAGTGATTGCACTCTTAGTAGAACCTGTGTTTTTGAAGCCGGGATCTATAGTGATAAGGCCACTCTCCGCTCTTAATTTGCTGATATCAACTGCTTTTTCCTTTTCAGTACCTTCAACTACAGATAAAGTGTATTCTTTTCCTCCGTACGTTAATTTTGCTTGATCTGACATGTATATTAAATTATATTATTTTGATGTTAGAAACATTTACTTTGATTTCTCGAAATTAAGTAAAAAATCGCTGTTTTGAAACAGAGTTTTGATTATGATCAATAAGTAATCTTATTTTTATCTTAACTCAAATTTCAGACAGTTGTTTTTACATTAATTAAATAATATAACGACTAATTACATTTTCAGTTATTACTTTTTTCAGATTGTAATGTAATTTCTTTTGGTATTTTTCTGATAATCCACTTAATAGGTTCAGAAGTTTAAATGGGTCAATCTACCAGCACTAATTTTTTCATGGAAATATTGCCTGTATGGTCTTTGAATACAATATAGTATACGCCTGTACTAAATCCATTCATTGAAAGGGAATGAGTTCTTTCATCTCTGTTGAGTGTATTATTTTTTACAATTTTGCCTGTATTATCTAAAACTAGGTAAGAGATTTCACCTGCATTACCGGACGGACTTTCCAGATAGAAGATGTCTTTGGATGGATTGGGGTATATCTTTATTTCCGAAATACTAAACTTTGAAAGGTTGCTCAATACTGCACCAGAAACTTTCGGCTCTTCTACAGTAGTATAAGCAGTTTGGAGTATTTCATTTGTATTAAGGTTTTGGACAAGTGTAACAATACCTAAATCACCCGTAAATATTGAATTTACGTTCCAGCTGTAATCTTTAATTAATGAGTTTTCAGTGCCTAAAAGCATTTCTCCGGAAATATCAGGTAGGGTCTGAACTGCCACATTTGTTAATTCTGTACCATTCAGACTCATTTGCTTCTCAACTATAAAATGATAAATAGCCAGGTCTTCTTTATTAGTAATGGAGGTATCTATGGTTATATCCGCATTGAATTTAACTGTATGTTCATTGGAGTTGAGAACATTTACTTTTATTTGTACTAATGAATCAACAAGGGAATAAAGTAATGACTGCTTAATTATTTGTTTCCTATTCTCACCAGAGGTAATTGTTCCCTCAATCACATTTCCATCTACTACTATTTGTGAAGATTCACTGATTCCATAAATATCGGTTCTGGAATCTAGTTGAGAACGATTATTCTTATTAACTTCATCAGGGAAAGGGTAGGAAGTGTGGAACTCCAGCTTTATTATATCCTGAGCGTATACAGCGGTATCGCATAAGGATTCTACCGTATTTATGGTTTGATTAAAGTCAGCACTATTGGTATTTGTAAATAACTCAAGTAATACATTTTTACTTCTCTCGCCCAAGTAGAAATTATCAATAGCCATTCCCCTGGAGCTTTCATTTGTAAAACCTAAGAAATTAAACCTTAATGATATACTTGATAAAGTTTTTAGCTCATCTAATGGATAGGCTACTCTTACCCATTGCCAATTCTCATTTTGGGAGGCCGACCAGGCATATTGCTGTTCATTGGATGCACCTCCAATTCTGGCAAAAGTGGTGATATTATTATACCAATTAATAGGATCATCAATTTTTCCAAGAGGCTTCCAACCTTCACTTCCTGATGAGTATTCTAAAATAGCACCAGATCTGTTTAGTTCCTCTATATCAAGATACATATCGAAGGAAAGCATTGGCTTATCAAGTGTATCAAGATTGAAATTGGCTATGTTCAGATATGAATTTTCATCTTTTTGGTAACCGGCCGAGTTTGCGTTAATCATAGTGCCCCAGTATTTTGAAGTGTTTTTCTCACTTTCAAAAGGGTTTCCAACTTCAATATAAGTCCATGAGGAGTTTTGTTCTATATCCGCAGCCTCGGTATTCCATCCTCCGGGCCCATTCTCAAAATCTTCAAAATAGGGATATCTTAAAACTGAATTAACAACATCAACATTTTTAACTATTGTATCATAGCATATTCCAACTATGGTATTGCCATCTTTAATTGCAGCGGTAATTATAAGGCTGACATTATATCGTCTGTCCTCTTCAAAATTATGTTGCGGATTTTGCAAATTAGAACTATTAAAGGAACCTGAGTTGGGATCGTCAAAATTCCAAAGATACTCTTGAATCTCAACATTCCCACTTAATTGTATTTCAGAGGTGAACTGAGTGCCATTTGAAGAACCAGTCTCACTAGTAATAGGTTCTGTAAAGCTAAAATCTGTACGATCAATATTTCCTACTTCAATATTTACTGTGCGTCTAAAGCTACAGCCTAAAGCGGTTACAACTTCAAGTGTGATTTCGTTTCTTCCAGCTTGTTTAAAAGTCACATTATTCCCCTCTATCAAACTGGTATTCCCAATAAGGTCCATCCATCTCACTTCAATAATGGAGTCATTGGCAGTCTTATAGCTGCTACCATCATAGTTAAAAATTATACGGTTTTTGACATCGCAATCATTTTCATATGTAAACTGAAGTGTAGGTGAAGGGATTACTGTAATTGTATCGGTATAAACAGAAATACAATTTAAAACAGGGTCTTCAACAGAGTAGGTAACCAACGTTTTTTCAGTCACTCCTGGTAATCTGGGATTGAATATCCATTGAGCACCTTGCTGTGATACACCGGAACCCGAAAAAGTGCCTCCTCCTGTATTAATGAAATTAAGATTAACAATATTTGATGCACAAATTATGTTGTTTCCTTGTTCTCTATCATCAATCCTGAACCTTTCTTCTGCTTTAACTATTACCCTAACGTCTTTTGAGGGGCCAATACATATTCCGTCATTTAAAGTAGGTGTTATTGTATAAATAACAGTATCTCTCTGTGGAAATGGTTTAGAGTTGGATAGCACACCACCTACTTCACTTCCCTGTCCGTTAACGGCTCCCGCTGAATTTGAAGATACAGTCCATTTATAGATTATATTTTGCAGATTATTCTGTGTAGAAAGAGGTATTGTAAAAGCTGAGCCTGTGCAAACAAGTACAGTATTAGGTATATCCGATGAAAAATTTATTTCAGGGTAGACTGTAATGCTCAAATTCCTTGAAGTGCCTTCACATCTCTCATTATAGGGTGTTATACGGTATACAATTGTTTTTGTAGTGGATGAGGTATTCGCTACTGAAACAAGATTAATATCCCCAGTTCCTAAAGCGGTGGCGCCTGATACAGAATCCGGAAGAGAAATTAACTCCCATTCAAAAACAGTATTGCTTAAATTTGCCTGAGGAGAGAAGTTGAAATTATCTCCTGAACAAATTGTGGGGTTATAATTAAGAGATGAAGATAGTACAGGTCTTGGTTTTACTCTAATCTCAAAGGTTTCAACGGGGCCTGCACATCCATCTTTTACAGCATATACTTCAAAAACAGCTACATTATCATTTAAAGGATCATTGTTGAGAACCTGAAAATCGTTAGGGGTTATTTTATCGTTTGTGCTGCCTGTTAGATTGTTGATACCTATAGTTGTGTTTCCACTGATGTTTGTCCAGTAATAAGTTTCATCTCCTGAAGTATTCGCAAAGAATTCATAATTAACAAAATCACCTGCACAGAAAACGGTGTCTTTTACTAAGCTTACAGGTGAAGGTTTCAATGTAATCTTAAAAGAGTCTGCTTCACTTAAGCATCCATTACTAGTACTGAAATACTTTATATATCCACTAATTTTCTCTCCGGTTAAATTCTCTGCTAAATGGAAACCAGGGAAATTACCTGAACCGGAAAGAGGAGTAGAGCTAACGAAAAGAGATGGTTCAGTAACCTGCCAGGTAAATGTTCCTGAGCCACTACTATGTGAAAAATTACGTTGACTAGTTTTAGTTCCTGCACATAGTTCTGCTTCATCTGATTGCGAATTTACCACAGGTTTGTTCTTCAGCGTTACTATAAAACTTTCAGTACCAACACAACCAGCTTTTGTAGATGACAATACGAATGTACCCGTTAAGTCTGAACCAGTAGTATTGATGGCAGTAGTAAACTCAATAGCGTTTCCATTAATTACAGGAGCATTAGTTACTATTGCAGAATTTGAATTAGAGATACTTAAAGTTGTACCTGATAAATCAATGTTGAATGGAATAGAAACAAATTCTTCTGAGCAGACTTCAAGATCAGCTATTGGTGAAATTTGTGGAGTTGGATTAACAGTAATTTTAAATACTTCTGAAGGACCAGTACATCCATTATTAAGAGCAACTACTGCTATATTAGCTTCAATGGGCACACCAGTAGTATTGGTAGCAGCAGAAAAATTTAAATTTCCAGTGCCCGAAGCAGCTAGACCAATGGCGGTATTATCATTTGTCCAGCTGTAACTTGAACTGGCTCCCAGACTATTGCTAAAAGTAGTCGTAATCATATCAGTACCACAAGCCACTTTATCAGCCACAGGATTCATCAACGGTGTAGGCTTCAAACGAATTCTGAAAATTAATTGGTCACTCTCACAACCTTCCCAGGTACTTGTTACTGTAACAACAGAAGTAATAGTATTTGTTGTATTGTTGGCAGCCATTGTAAATTGAGGGATACTTCCCGTGCCAGAATTAACGGATAACCCAATATTTGCTGAGTTAGTAGCTGTCCATGAAATAGTACTGTTGCCAGATGAGTTATCACTGAATTCAATTTCAGAAATTAGATCTCCCGCACAAGCATTAATGTCCGTAACAGTGGCTAAAATAGGTTTAGGCTTCACTGTTATTGTAAAAGTTTCTACATCCCCTTCGCATGAGTTGGCTGTACCTTTTACCTGAATGGTGCTAACCTGATCTACACCCGTTAAATTTTCTGCGGCATTAATATTTATATCTCCTGTTCCTGAGACTGCTATACCTGTATTTGTATTATCATTAGTCCAGCTGTAGGTTGTGCCTGCAACATTACTTGAGAAGTTTGTCTGAATAGGATCGAAAGAACAGACTTCCATGTCCGTTACAGGGTTTATAACCGGATCGGGGTTTAAAGTAACCTTGAATGTTTTTGTAATACTTGAGCAACCATCCAAAATAGCACTGTAGGTAAAGTTACTCTCTACAGGACTGCCGGAATTATTTGTGGCTGCAATAAAATTTAAATCTCCACTACCGCTTGAAAGCAGACCAACTCCAATTGTATTATTATCCGTGCTCCAGGAGAAAGTTTCTCCGGTAGTATTTGCGTTAAAGCTAACACTTACAGATTCGCCGGGGCAAATACTAACATCGCTTACATCATCAATAACAGGAGTTGGTTTTGTGAAAATAGTGAAGCTTTCACTGGCACTATTACAGTTATTTAGTTCATAATTAATAGTTACAACTGAAGCAACTGAAGTACCGCTAGTATTTGGTTGAGGCGTAAAAGAAGGAAAACTTCCTGTTCCGGAGCCTGAAGAAAGACCAAGTTGAGTAAAATTAGTTACTGACCAGCTAAAGCTTCCTCCGGATAAATCAGCGCTGAAAGTAATGCTACTTTCGCTTTCACCAGGACATAGATACATGTCGCTTATTGGAGAAATTACCGCAATTGGGTTTATTGTCAATTGCATTGCATCAGTAAAGTTTGAGCAGGTATTGCTGCTAATTCCTTCAAGCGTTAATGTAATAGGGCTGTTACTTAAATCATTCGGTCCGGGTGTATAAACTGGTTGTAGTTTGCTTGAGTCATCAAAAGTACCGTCTCCAGAGCTAGTCCATTGGTAGGTAGTAGTATTTTGTGCACTTGGAGTAACAGAGGATAAACTTAAGTCTAAATCTTCTCCATCACAAATTGCTTCATTGGATCCTGCATCAACAAATGATTGGGCATCAATTTGAAAGTCAACTGTAGAAACATTAGTACATCCTGTTGACTGAAATATTATTTGAGCATAGTAAGTAGCTCCATTACTTACTTCTTCAGATGTTTCGTCACTGACTAAAACAGTTAAACCGCTGTTTGTGTACCAGAAAATATCTACCGAACCTAGTGATTCAGAAGTAAGATCAGTATGCAAAGTAGTTAAATCTATTTCTGCTGTACCTGTATTTAAGAGATCTTCACAGTAAGTATAAGATCTGGATATAGCAGATGGTAGCGGATTAATTGTTAATAACTTTGTATCAGTTACAGTGGCACAAGACCCGTTTCCGGTTACAGTTAAAGTAAGCGTAACGGTATTACCCGCATCAGCAGGGTCAGGAGTATAAGTAGGGGCGTCCGTAGTTTCATTGGAAATTGAACCATTACCATTGTGAGTCCATGCAATAGTATTTTGATTGGTAACCGCTGCATCATTAACAGTAAAAGCAGTGTTCACGCATGTTTCGCCAGCTATTCCAGCATCTGCAGTAGGGGCTGATGTGATAGAAATAGCTTTTGTATCAGTTACAGTGGCACAAGACCCGTTTCCTGTTACAGTTAAAGTAAGCGTAACGGTATTACCTGCATCAGCAGGGTCAGGAGTATAAGTAGGGGCGTCTGTAGTTTCATTGGAAATTGAACCACTACCATTGTGAGTCCACGCAATAGTATTTTGATTAGTAACTGCTGCATCATTAACAGTAAAAGCAGTGTTCACGCATGTTTCACCAGCTATTCCAGCATCTGCAGTAGGTGCAGGGGTGATAGAAATAGCTTTTGTATCAGTTACAGTGGCACAAGACCCGTTTCCGGTTACAGTTAAAGTAAGCGTAACGGTATTACCTGCATCAGCAGGGTCAGGAGTATAAGTAGGGGCGTCTGTAGTTTCATTGGAAATTGAACCACTACCATTGTGAGTCCATGCAATAGTATTTTGATTGGTAACCGCTGCATCATTAACAGTAAAAGCAGTGTTCACGCATGTTTCGCCAGCTATTCCAGCATCTGCAGTAGGTGCAGGGGTGATAGAAATAGCTTTTGTATCAGTTACAGTGGCACAAGACCCGTTTCCGGTTACAGTTAAAGTAAGCGTAACGGTATTACCTGCATCAGCAGGGTCAGGAGTATAAGTAGGGGCATCCGTAGTTTCATTGGAAATTGAACCACTACCATTGTGAGTCCATGCAATAGTATTTTGATTAGTAACTGCTGCATCATTAACAGTAAAAGCAGTGTTCACACATGTTTCACCAGCTATTCCAGCATCTGCAGTAGGGGCTGATGTGATAGAAATAGCTTTTGTATCAGTTACAGTGGCACAAGACCCGTTTCCTGTTACAGTTAAAGTAAGCGTAACGGTATTACCTGCATCAGCAGGGTCAGGAGTATAAGTAGGGGTGTCTGTAGTTTCATTGGAAATTGAACCACTACCATTGTGAGTCCATGCAATAGTATTTTGATTGGTAACCGCTGCATCATTAACAGTAAAAGCAGTGTTCACACATGTTTCACCAGCTATTCCAGCATCTGCAGTAGGTGCAGGGGTGATAGAAATAGCTTTTGTATCAGTTACAGTGGCACAAGACCCGTTTCCGGTTACAGTCAAAGTGAGCGTAACGGTATTACCTGCATCAGCAGGGTCAGGAGTATAAGTAGGGGCGTCCGTAGTTTCATTTGAAATTGAACCATTACCATTGTGAGTCCACGCAATAGTATTTTGATTGGTAACCGCTGCATCATTAACAGTAAAAGCAGTGTTCACACATGTTTCACCAGCTATTCCAGCATCTGCCGTAGGTGCAGGAGTGATAGAAATAGCTTTTGTATCAGTTACGGTGGCACAAGATCCGTTTCCGGTTACAGTCAAAGTAAGCGTAACGGTATTACCCGCATCAGCAGGGTCAGGAGTATAAGTAGGGGCGTCCGTAGTTTCATTGGAAATTGAACCATTACCATTGTGAGTCCACGCAATAGTATTTTGATTGGTAACCGCTGCATCATTAACAGTAAAAGCAGTGTTCACGCATGTTTCGGCAGCTATTCCAGCATCTGCCGTAGGTGCAGGGGTGATAGAAATAGCTTTTGTATCAGTTACAGTGGCACAAGATCCGTTTCCGGTTACAGTTAAAGTAAGCGTAACGGTATTACCTGCATCAGCAGGGTCAGGAGTATAAGTAGGGGCGTCTGTAGTTTCATTGGAAATTGAACCACTACCATTGTGAGTCCATGCAATAGTATTTTGATTAGTAACCGCTGCATCATTAACAGTAAAAGCAGTGTTCACGCATGTTTCGCCAGCTATTCCAGCATCTGCCGTAGGTGCAGGGGTGATAGAAATAGCTTTTGTATCAGTTACAGTGGCACAAGATCCGTTTCCGGTTACAGTTAAAGTAAGCGTAACGGTACTACCTGCATCAGCGGGGTCAGGAGTATAAGTAGGGGCGTCTGTAGTTTCATTGGAAATTGAACCATTACCATTGTGAGTCCATGCAATAGTATTTTGATTAGTAACCGCTGCATCATTAACAGTAAAAGCAGTGTTCACGCATGTTTCGCCAGCTATTCCAGCATCTGCTGTAGGTGCAGGGGTGATAGAAAGAACCAGATTGTCAGAACTATCACTACAGGAAGCATTTCCTGTAGCTGTTATAGTTAAGGTTACTGTTCCGGATAGCCTGTCGTTACTACCTGGAGTATAAGTTGGTGTTAATAATGAAGTATCATTAAATGACCCGTCTCCAGAGGTAGACCATATAATTGCATCATTATTTGCAACAGCAGGAGAAGCATTAGAAAGATCATACGATCCATTAGAGCATATTTCTGCAGTTGGATCGACAGTAGCTGATGGAAGCTCAATCACTTCTACCAGGTTAATTGGTTTTACCAGTACGCATCCATCCGGGCTTTGATAGGTAACCGAAATTTCCTGCACCCCTAGTCCTGTTGCTGACGCATCAAAAATATCCCCTGTAACTCCGGAACCGGAATAAGTATAGGTACCACCTGCTGGAGAAGCATTCAAATCAATTGAGGTTAAATCAAAGTTAGTTTCGTCTTCACATACTAAAGCAGGAGTAAAAAAGGGAGGAATATCAGGTGTAGGCTTAATTGTAATAGTAAAAGAAGAGGTTACGGGAGTCGTACATCCCTGATTAACTGCTGATACAGTGATGGTAGTTACTATATCAGTTGATGTATTATTACTTGCAGTGATAAAATTAATATTATCTGTTCCATTATCCGGATTTCCTACATCTGTATTGTCGGATGTCCAGGTAATGTTATCAACTCCTGAAACTGTATTGAAATCAATGTTAATGAGCTCTCCTGAGCAAGCTATTACATTGGAGGGTACAGGACTAAATACCGGGGCATCAAGTATTTCAATATCTATTTCAAGATAAGGGCTTTCACAACTGTTGCCATCAGTTTGTGTAGCATATCTTTTAAATGTTCCGGAAGAACCAGTGCTAACTCCAAGTGAAGCTAGTGAAGGGGAATTACCTGTAGCCACTTGAGTTGATAAGGCATCATCTGAGTACCATTTTATAGTAGTCCCACTGACACTAATAGAGTTTGATGAATCATCATCCCCAACACAAAATGGATTGTAAGCCGTAGAGGTAGTAGGTGCCGAAGGCAATGAATTTACTGTGAAGTCTATTCTCGCTGTGCTTTCACATCCTGTAGAGTTATTGCTTATTTTAGCATAATATTCAGAACCTGATGAAACACTCTGATTAGAAGGTGTAAATACAGGATAATCTAGGGCAGCATCATTATACCACGCAACGCTTACATCAGAGGCACCTGCCGTAACATCATTTTCGTAATTTGATAGATTTACAGAACTTGCTCCAGATCCACTTGAGTTTTCACATATGTTGTAAGAATTATTTACAGCAGTAGGAAGTTGGTTGAGACTAAATGAGATTGAACCTACATTTTCGCAGAGGGTTAAATTATCTATAATCTTTGCGTAATAGGTTGCTCCATCAGTGATAGTGGGAGTTGAGGTAGAGGATGTACCAATTTGGTTACCCGCAGTAGGAGGACTATTATCATGCCAGGTAATGGTGGTGTTATTTGCGGTTGTTATGAATGAATTATACTGAGCTACCAAATCAATTGAAGTATTCTCTGTGGTTGATCCGACTCCATCATCACAGATTTCTTCATTCAAAATGTTTGCGTCAGGAAGAGCATTTACAGTAATCACCACTGCCTCTGATGAATTTGGGCAAGAGGTTCCAGACACTGTGTAAGTAAAAGTATAGTTCCCAGCTGCGTTTAAAGAAGGATTAAATGTATTACCAGAAAAACCGCTAGCTCCACTATCGTTGGTCCATGTCCCTCCAGTGTCATAGTCAGCTAAAGTAGTAAATAAATTAAAAGAAGTACTATTTATGCAAACTTGAGCATTAGTACCATTACCGGCACTTAATGTGTTTTCAATAGTAATAGCTACAGTTACAAAGTCAGAAACACATGTAGCTCCCGATACTGTGTAAGTGAAATTATAAGTTCCGGAACCTGCTGAGGAAGCATCCAGAGTATTTCCACTAAAGCCGGAAGCTCCGTCATCATTATTCCACGTACCACCCGTATCGTATCCTGTAAGCGTAGAAAATAAATCAAATGAAGTTTCTGACTCACAGATGGTGGTATTAGTAGCACTACCGGCTTCTGGTGATTTTTCTATTGTTATAGAAATGGTTTCACTATCTTCTACACAAGCCGTAGTTGCTGTGGTATAGGTAAAGTTATAAGTTCCTGGTGTGGTACTGCTTGCATCCAGGGTGCTTCCTGAGAAACCAGAGGCTCCGTCATCATTGCTCCAGGTTCCTCCTGCATCTTCACCGGATAGCATGGAGAAAAGATCGAAATTTGTTTCAGTATCACAAATTGAAACTGGTGATAGTGCAGTACCGGCATTATTCGTGTCTGTTATAGTAATTGTTACTGTTTCACTATCTGAACATGCTACTTTATTTACTGTATAAGTAAAGTTATAGCTTGATGCTACTGTCAAACCAGTAGCATCAAGCGTATTACCTAGTAAAGCTCCGGTTCCATCATCATCTGACCAGGTTCCTCCTGTTGAAAAGCCTGTCAATGTTGTAAATAAATTGAAATTATCGTTTGTGATACAAATATTCCTATTAGTAGCTGTTCCTGCAGATGCAGGAGCCTCAACTGTAATAGTCACAGTTTCATTATCGCTTGGGCAATTAGATGAAGTTACTGTATAAGTGAAATTATAAGTGCCGGGCACCACTCCACTAGCATCGAATAAATTTGCATTCAATTGACCTGTTGCATCGTCATCAGTCCAGACTCCACCACTTTGCTCTCCTGATAAAGCGTTGAACAGGTCATAAGCTGTTTCAGTTTGACAGATGGTAGTATTTTCTGCAGTACCGGCTACAGGTGCAGCAAAGCTTTGAAATGTAGCATGTTCTTGTATATCTGCAATTGCATTTCCTAGCTGATTAGCTGTTCCTCCTGTTCTTACCAGGTCAATCGGTCCGGTAGCTGTATTTATAGGCTTTACACGAATGTCAGAAATAGTAATAGATTCAAGTTGAGTTCCATTATTGCCTTCATCTACATAAATAACCCTTATCTGATTGGTTTGTACTGCGATATCAATAAAAGTTATATCATCACCACTATTTGAAACAGAGCCGAAATCAGGATCAAATTGGAAGTTGGAGGGAGCTGCAAGAATGTAGGTTTTAGGTGAGGTTGAATTATCCGCAAAATCTCCGCTCGCTGTTTCACTAATAACAATATTTGAAATAACGGTATAAGCATCATTAATACAGAAATTGTAATTTCCTGCAGATGTTACATTTACCTGGGCAAAACTATTGCTATTTGCTGCCAGCAATAGTATAAGAGGTAGTACTATTAAGTTAATATTTCTGTAAAAGTGTTTCGTACGCGAACAATTTAAATTACCGATAATTTTAAAACTCTATTTTAGTGAGCCCGATTGCTTTAGCATCATTCTCAAATAAAAGGCTTGATAATATTACTATTTTATCTTCATTATCAACCATAATTTTTTTCACATTATACAAATTACTACTTTGAAATTCAATATATTCATTATCTATTTCCACTCCGGCAGCAGAAAATTTTAGTAAAGAGGATAATCCATTTATTGTGGTGGAGTTACTATTCGTTGTGGCAATAACAATATCTTTATTACTCTTTTGAGCCATACTAACTACCTTGTGGCCTTCATCAATAAAAAATTGGTGAATAGACTGTGAATTTTTAATGCTACCAGGATTATCTGAAGAATTCAGAATATCCCGAATTATAAAGAGACTATCATTTGAAAGATAGTTGCCAGCATAAAAATAAGTGCTGGTACCTTTCTCTTTTAATGCTGCCCCTAAATTCACATCTCTTGCAGCATAGATTTTGATAGGATTTCCTGAGGGGCTTACTGTGTTTTTGAACACTTTCCTTCTTATGTTCATAGTGTGAGGTATTGAGCTTGAGGAGTCATTAGCTGCAAAATTCTGTCCAACTGTGGAAAATATCCCCCCTTCTTCTTCAGTAAATACCTTTAAAATGGAGGTGGTATCAAAAGTAAAATTATTTGGGAATTGCTTAATAGGGTTAATTTTATTTGTATTCTCATTACTGGTGCTTAATTGAGATTCCGTATAAATTTGAACAATCTCATTTATCCGTCCATCCTGTTCAACTATTCCTCCAAAAATGATCTGACTGTCATTCTCCAGAAATATGAAATCATTCATTTTCATCGCATAAGATGATGCATTAGTTAGTAATAAGGTAGAAATATTTTCTGCACTTATTATATCATTTTCACTGAGCAATTGATTACTGATTTTGAATAAAAAGCTTTCATAATTGTTGCTTTCAGCAGAAAGCCTTCGCGTTCCTAAAATATAGATCTGGTTATCCAAAATCTTTAAAGTAACACCCTTATCATAAAATTCAGGAATACTGATTAGAGTAGTATTTTCCTCATAACCATTTTCATCTGTACTAATCAGGTATAAATCGGAGTCGGTGCCTAGCTTACTATTAGCTAAGATAATGTAGCCAGAGCCTTCGCTTTTTGAAGAAAAATCTACTGCTTCCAAATCAGCTTCACCATAAAAAATCTTATAATATTCGGAACTCTGAGGATCTAAATTATCATCACTACAATCGGATAAACAGATTATTAGAAGTAAAAGAACGATATGTCGAATGAATTTATACACTATTACTTAAAGTTAAAGAAAGGCACGTTATAAGAAAGTGTCAATTGAAGTACGAGGTTGTTGTAATCATTATCAACAGTTTCTCCTGCATTACCAATAGTTCTCGAAAATCTATAAGAAGGGTTAGCATAGGTTGTATGGTTCAGAAAATACTTGGTAGCGCCTAATTTAACTTCTCCATAGTGCTCCCCCAGCTTAATCATTGTACCAACAAATAAATCGAATCCGAAATTATAGTTTCTCCTGAATTCATTCATCTCAATACGATCTATTATGGTGCTGTTTACGGAAGTTGAATTTTCTGACAAATACTCACTGAAAAAGCTGTTCAGGTTATAGCGTCCATTTATTCCATATTCTACAAAAGGCTTCCAGTAATAGTAATTTATTACATTTCTTGCTGAAAATTGAAGATTTATGCCACTATTATTTGAGAGATAGGTAATGTTAACTGTACTTGTATCTTTAAGATTTTTAGTTTCTTCAATGTATTTGAACCTTTGCTTTTGAAAGCCTACTTCTGCTTTTAGCCATAGTTTATCCAACAGAGGAAGAATAAATTGTGCGCCTGTCTGGTAAGAAAATAGCGGCTTATAATTAAAATTTAATGATCCTTCCACTGTTTCTGTAGTATATGTGTTAAGAATTTGTGTAGTATTATAATTTATTCCTGCATTAACCCCAATAAAATAAATGGGATCTGTATCAATTTTTTTATAAAGTGAATATAGTTCCGGGGGATCAACATTTTGGATTACCTGAAAGTCGGTCTTAATGTTTAATAATTTGATGATTGTCTCCCTGGCCTTTTCTAATTGATTGATATTAAGATAGGTTAGGGTGAGTAGTCTGTAAGCATCAACTTTTTCAGCTTTTGAAAAACCACTTTCAAGGCACTTAGTCAATTTACCTGGGATAGCGTACAAATTACCATTATTATAATCAGCTTTTGCCTCGGTCAAATTTTGATCGCAATTCTCCTGAGCAATGGCTATTAAAGCGCTTAATATAAATAATATGGTAAAGAGGTTCTTTTTCATCTTATATTATTCACAAAAACACTTTCTGTCATTATAGGATCGTAATCAATTTCGTCCCCTATATACCTGTCCCATTCTTCTCTGGTAATATCCCTTTTCATTTTTTCTTTTAGGGTTTGCGCCAATAACCTACTTTTTATAGGATAAAGCCTGAAAACCTGATCTTTACAGCCTGCAAATATATAAGATTCATTAAGTAAGGCTATAGCATTAACCCATGAGCCAGACTCACTAATAATCATTGGAAACTCTTCTACATTGTTGAGATTCCAGAGCCTTATGATTCCTTTCTTGCTAGCAGAAATGATTTGATTTTCAGTAACATTAAATGTTAAGTCTGTCATTATTTCACCATCACTACCTCTTAATATTGTTGGCTGCTGTGTTTCTAAATCTTTATTCAATTCATACAAAGTAACTATACCTGAATTATCTCCTGCTGCAATTTTATTGTTTCCTACTGCCAATGAATGAATGTATTTACCATTTGCTTTATTAATTTTTTTAAATAATCTCTTTTCCTGAAGATCCCACAACTCAATTTCCCCTTTATTATTACCAGACACCAACATGTTGTCAGTTAGCATTTCAATATCATAAATTCTACTATCCGTTTTAAGGTGAGGCTTAAGTTTATTGTTGGTGAATTGATAGATAATGCTGTCAGCAGCAGATAGATAAAAATCTGTACTATTAGCTTTAAATACAACATCGAAAGCATATGTTTGAGGTAAAAGATGTTTTTCTATTGTGCGAATCCTGCTTCCTACATGTATTACATAAAAATCCGGTCCATCGGTAAGTGCTACTAATATTTGATTTGCGTCATCTACAAATATTTTCTTTACAAAAACACCGGGCTCATCAAAAATAACCATGCTTCGGGTAGAAACTTTATCCTCTACATCCCATGCGTTAATTCTACCGGAAATGCCTGTTGTATATAAATATTTGCCTTGTACAAATTGCAATGATCTTACATCAGTTGAGTTACTTCTGAAAGCATTAAAGTAATTTGGATCAAAAGCTTTAACCGCATAGAATAGGCCGTTATATATATCATTATTACTGTCATAACCAGCGTTGATTTCATTAAACTTATAGCCGTAGTAGGCCAAAATAGCCTTTAAAGTGTCGTCTTCCTGCTGTTGTTGAGATTTTACTGCCAATTTTTGAGCCAGCTCTCTCATACGGAATGCCTGTGTTACTTTTTGAGACTCTAGCAGCAAATTGTTTTTACGAATGGTTTCTTCACTTGCCTCCTGAGCTTCTAACCTTGCTTTAAGTGCCTCTTCAAAATTCATTTGCGCTTCAAAACGTGCATCTGTGGCAATATTTCTTTCTTCTTGAGCTATAAGGTAGTTATAATCGGCTTGTCTTTTCTCTCTATTGGCTCTATCAGCTTCTTTGTTGGCTTCAACTTTCTGCTGCTGAGCTCTTAACTCATTTTCCTTGGCAATTCGAGCATTTAAAATAGCTTTTTCAGAACTTTCCAATGCTATTTCTTTTTGTCTTTCTGCAATAGTTCGTTGGTTGTAAGCAAAGAATAGCAATATTACAGAAAGAATAGCCGCTGTGCCCAAAACGTAAGCTACTATCCTTGAACGTTTTAATCGCTTTTTTTGTAGAAGCTCTTTCGTTCTGATTTCTCTTACATATGCACTTTCACTTCGGTCCAGAAATGTGATTACAGCTTCAAAGGCATTATCGTATTGCAAGGCCCACTTTAAAGTAGGTTTTGTTTTATTCCTCCATTCTGTGGCAAGCTGTAAATCGGGTGGTCTCCATAGAGTAGTACTTCCTTGCTGGTAGTCATTTGCTGCTTTAGCTAATCTTAAATAAATCTGTGCAGATTCGGACTCTTCCTGCACCCAGTTTCTTAGTCTGTACCATACCCTCATTAAAGCTTCATGGCTTATATCTATAACAGAAGCTGAATGAATAGCAAATTCTTCCCTGGGGGTTAAAAGTGCCCGGCCCTTTATCCTAAACTTATCAATAATTGGAATTAATGTAGCTTCTTCTTCGTCAACAATCTGAGCTATCTGGTGTAGTGGCGTAGGTCTTCTAATCCCATCATTATCACTTCTTTTCTCTGTAATTGTTTTAAAGAGTTTTTCACAGATAAGCTGTTGCTCTTCGTCTAATTCGTAGAAAGCTTCATCAGCATGCCTTGAAAGTGCTTCATTTACGCCACCTATGGCTTCATAATGAATAAAATCAATGGTTTCATCATTAGTTATGTTAGAAAGCTTCCAATAATCCCACGTACGCATAAGTGCATGCTGAAGTACAGGTAGCTGATCGGGTCTGTCGCCCATATCATTTAAGAGGCGCTGAACCAATCTGTTGGAAATTTTCCCTTCCCCAACAGCAACAGGACCTGTTATAACCAGTTTTTTTTGCTCGCGCGTCATTTGTGGTATCAGGTAATGGCTGTCATTTATCTTATTGGTTAGTGCCGGAAACTGCTCACAATCCCCCAGAAAATCTGATCTCATCGAGAGCGCCACATAAATAGGAACCTCTGTTTGCTCAACAGCTTCTAAAATCAGATTTACATAAGCAAGTGACTCATTTAGGTTTTTGACAGATCCTGATTTTCTGAACCTGAAAATTTCTTCAAACTGGTCAAGATAAATTAATAGGTTTTTGCCTTTCAGATATTGATTTAACTTATAAAGCTCTGAAATTCCTTTTGTACTTTTCTTTAATACAGCTTCAAAAAAATGATTATTAATTAAGGATTCAACGTGAGAAAAAGCCTTGTCTTTACTTTTAGATTCAAGATGAACTTTGAAGCCTTTAGCTAAATTTTTAAGTGGATCCAGGCCCGGCTTTGCAGTAATTATTTCCCAGTTATTGCCTGCCTTATTTATAAAACCGGCATATAGGGTAGGTATAACCCCGGAAAACATCAATGATGATTTGCCTGTACCCGAAGAACCTAAAATATTAACAAACCTGTTTTTTTCCAGAATTGAAAGCACCTCATCACTTTGTCCTTCTCTTCCGAAATATAGATAGCTTTCATCTACGCCAAAAGGGCGTAAACCCGGAAAAGGATTGAAAAAAGAATCTAAAGGTGTATTAGTCACTATCTGTTAAATTTCCTTTAAGTAATGTACTATTTCTTTTGGTTCTTTGATTTGTATAATGAAAAAATTTTCTTCAACGTAATTGTTGGGGAGAGAAGTATTATGCCCTAGTATATATTTTCTTTTGATTATTTTTTTTCTATTAAACCCCGGTGCTTTCCTAATTTCAGCAACCATAGATTTTAACCATTCTTGATTCTCATTTAAATGCAAAATAATGAAATAATCAGCATTTTTTAACAAATTGTAATGTTGTTCTCTATATTCTGTAACATTTTCTACATTATTCAGCAAATGAATATGAAATTTATCTTTTAAATCAAAATCCTCGTGAAGCTGACTTACCAGCTCTTTTTCCAATTTTACATCTGATAATATATAAACTGACTCTAAATTTTCCGGTGATTCCTCCTGATTTTGAGGATTACTTAAAAGCTTTTCTTTGAGAATAGATTTAAATTCTTCTATAGGTGATTCTACTGCTTCAATATTTTTATAAGGCTTTAGCTGAACTTTCAATTCATTGTATTTCGCTTTTTTCTCTGGCTTTAGAGCTTCCTGAGGGCTAAACCAAATAAATCTTTTTTGCTCTGCTAGCTTATTGAATGCCTTGTCTCTTGCTTCGTTATTAAGATCAAGGAACTCATCTGGAAAATGTAGTGATACATCACATTTTTTCATAAAGAAAAGTTCTGAATCATCCATGTAATTGGCTTCAATTGAGAAATCTTCGTCAGGGTAAATTTGTGCATTAAATGCTTTCAGTTCCCTTTTTATACTGTTTCTCTCATTAAAATACTCATCACTTTTATTAGAAATAAACACCTTGTGTTCAAATTCTTCTTTGTTTTGTTCAAATATTCTAAAAGTATCATTGATAATGTCAGCCATTATCATCCAATACTTACTATTCTCCTGAAATTCATTCCAGCCTTCATAGGTTTCATACTCTATTTCATTTCTATTATTTATGTCATAAAATCTATAGTAGGTAGGCGTTGATAAGGAAAGAGGCAGTTCTTCAATTTTTACAGGTGCTTTAAAAACTTTCTTTACCTTAAAATTAATATAGGGGATATCAAAATTAAATGAAGTTTCTAAGGTAGTGGCATCCTGGTTGATGTTTGAAGAAAAAACAAAGGCAGGGGAGAGGATATAGATAACTAAGTCAGAGGTATCAAAGTCTTCAGCGGTTATCAGTTCGGTTTCATTTTTATAAACTATTTGTATCTCTGAATTTATTTGGTAATTGAGTGCAGTTTTTAAAATTTTAGCAAAATAATCTACCCATCCTGAATCTTGTCCGGAAGTTGGGATGTTGTCATTTTGAGTGAATTTTATGATAATGCGATATGTATCTTTATATTTCAAAATTTAAAGCCAATTATTAGTATATCATCTGTTTGAGGATAATCTCCTTTCCAATTTTCCATTGTTTCATAAAGTTGGGATTTCTGCTCTAATATAGGTTCATCGTGGATTCTGGCGAGAAGCTCCTTAAAATTGCTTGTAAGGAATTTGAATCCTTTTTCACCTCCAAATTGATCCTGATAACCATCTGAAAAAAGGAAAAAGCTCCTTTTAATATTATCTGAACAGTCGATAACATGGGTTTGGAAATTCCTTTCATCCCCCCTTTGTTGTCCACCAATAGCATGTTTATCTCCTCTAATTCTAATAAGCTCCCCGTTTTCAACATACATTAAAGGGTTTTTGGCTCCTGCAAATTCAATCTGCCGAGTGTTTTTATTGATAGTTACAAGCGACATATCCATTCCATCATTCACTTGGGTTTCATTTTGCCTTAAGTTGCTGATGATATCTGCATTTAACTCATTTAAAATATCTCCTGGCTTATAAATTTTTTTAAGTTTCGTTATGTTGTTCAATAAATTTATACCTACCACACTAACAATTGCTCCCGGTACACCATGGCCTGTGCAATCTACAGCTGCAAGAATTAGAAGTTCTTCTCCTTTTTCATTGAATACTTTGTTAAACCAATAAAAATCACCACTTACAACATCCCTCGGCATAAAGTAAACAAAGCTCTCATCAATGGCTTTTTTAATTTCCACTTCAGTGCTCATAAGAGCATTCTGGATTCTCTGTGCATAGTTTATACTTGCTTTCAGCTTGCTACTTGTTTCTTCTAATAAATCTTTCTGTTTTTTAATTTGCTCATTTGTTAGAGAAAGCTCGTATTTTTGAGATTCTATCTGTTTGTTTTTCTTCTCAAGTTCACTTTTTTGGGAAGTGATCAAGTCATTCAACTGCTTTAATCTTTCAGACTTTAATATTTGCAAATGAGATTTTCGTTCAAGGTCTTCCAGTTCCTTATCTAATTTTTCATGAAGCTCTTTAGTTCTGCTATCTTTATAATTATTAATTGTTCGGAAGCCTATGAACCCCAATAGTATAACTGACAAAAATGCTGTGACATAAAACCAACCTCTTTGCCAGAATGGAGGATTAACAGTTATCTTAACCTTTTCAACCTTGTTGCTTCTTAAACCTGCTGCTGACACTGCCTGGATTTCTATCGTATTAGTTCCGGCTTTCAAATTTGATAAAATAATGCTACCCTCTTCATTGAGCTTTTTCCACTCATTACCCTCATTTATATTTCTGTATTCAACAAATGATTTTCTTGAAGGGGAGTGAGTAATTAAAAGAGTACTAATCCAAATTTCATTTTTGGAACTAAGATTTAAATTTTCGCTAAGCAGGTTTATCGTGTCTAATGGCGAACCGAAGTCATCATAAACCAGTGCTCGGGCTTTATCTATCATAATTCCTGGTGCTACAAATAAAGGATTATCCAGCAGAGGGTTGTATATGGTGATTTTTTCCTGACTATTAAACCAAATTTGCTCATTTTCTAATTCAATAGTATTAGAAAAATAGCTGCTGGCAATATGGTGATGCTCACCATAAAATTTAACTTCACCTGTAATTAATTTATTACCTTCCTTAGCTAATCGAATTTTAATGATAGCATTGCTGGCAGATAGCCAGAGGTTAAAATTGCTATCTTCATAAATATTAAAAATTAAAGAATTATTCAATTCTTTATCAAGGTTATTGTTTAAAGGTATCACCTGTCCATTTTTCTGTAATAGCTTTATATTGGTATCAGAGAAATACCATAAACCTAAGGATGATGATCTCAGGTTTTCTACTTGAAGAGTGTCAGCTAATTTAATCGCTGTTGGTTTAAGGGTAGCACTACTATCTACTACACTCACCTCGTTATTCTCATGAACTATGTAAACGTTGTTTTTAGAAGAGATAAGTGTTTTTACATGACTTTCCAGCGGGAAATTTTTAGAAATATTAAGATCTTTATCTAAGAGATGTAATCTTTTTTCTTTATCTAAAGCCAGAAATCCATTTCCATTGAGGTAGGTGAAATGTTGAAAATCAATACTTATAGTAGTTCTTTTAGCAGTATTATCTTTGCTATTCCATCGGTATAAATATTTATTGTTAATGATTATAAACCATTGATTGTCTGCATAAAATGATGAAGCACTTCTGATTTTATCACTTAAATTAAATCGATAGATAGTAGGAGTGAAGCTTAAACTATATTCTACAAATTCCCCCTGTTTTATTAAAAGAGCTGAGTTTTCTTTATTAAATAAAGCAAGTACATTTTGTTGATTTAATTGCAAAAACGGCTGGTTTTGCATAACCTTTGAAAGCCCGTTTCTACCCATTAGCCAAATATTTCCTTCAGCATCTTTTTGAATTTTATTAACATTATAAGGTTTAAGGCCATTGGCATTACTAATCTCATTAAGAAAGATACCATCAAATTGAAAAATTTTATTGTTCGCAGTGGCTATCCAGATGTTTCCTAAATCTGAATAAAAGAAATTTTTCGCCACATCATTTTTTAGGTCTACTCTTCTTACTACTACATTTTGATCATATAAATAAACTGCACTTTTATCGAGTATGAGAAGGGTGCTGTCATTTATTTGCTTCAAACTTTTTACATCAATAAATGAACCGTAACTGTCAGCCACTTCACCATTTTTAATAGTGTAAAGTCCTTTTTTTGTTCCAACTGTAATATCATTCTCACCAATAGAAAATGCTTGTAGTAAGTCGGAATCATTTTTATAAATTGTATGGAGGCTATTCTTCTCAATATTAAAACCATATAACTCTTTGCCCGATATAAAGTAAAGTGATTGATCAACTAGTTGAATCTCACTTACACTTTTCTTGAAAAGAGGAACTAAGGAGTCTTGTTGAATATAGTAGCGATTTATACCTTCATTATCTTGAAGAAGTAAACTTTCATTGTAATAGAATATAGCTTTGATTGAGGTATGGTCTATGTTTTTACTTATAAATAACTGCTTAAAGTTATCACCGTTATGTGTTATTATGCCTTCGTCAGTCGCAAAGTAAAGTACCAGGTTACTATCCTGAGCCATTCCATAAAATTCAGTTTTTCCCAGGCATTCCGCATTAGAGTAATTACTAATATCTAATACCTGAGCATTGCCCATCTTCGGACAACAGAAAGAGAATAAAACTACTATATAAATTAATATATTTTTCAAGCTACTTCTTCTTTGAAATTATTTTCTGAGGGTAATTTGCTATAAAAATCTGATTTTTCCCCTATTCTGTTTAGGATTATATTATGAGAGTCCTTTAAAATATTTAGGAGCACTATTTTTTCAATAATAAGAAACCTTGCAGGTTCATTCAATGAAAAATATACTTTTCCGGATTCATTTTTAATGGGTAGTACTTCAATAATATCTCTTTTAACAAAGCTACTGAAATCCGTACCATTGTCTGAAAATTGGACATGTCCGCTTTCTACCAGCCAAAAGCCAGAAAGATTTTCATCATTTATTGAAACAGTATGTTCTCCCGTACCTAATACTTTTGTTCTGAAAAAAGTCTCAAATGTATTTATCTCATTAATAGACAGCTTTTTTAAATAAGGTACGCTTATAAGAAACTGGACTTTATCATAAAGAAGTAAATTATCTTCTCTTAGGGACCTTGAATTCACAAAATCCACATTGGAACGGACAGCAAAATCCAGTTTTGTGGCTTCAGATTTATCTAACCTGTTAAGGAAAATGGTGTAAAACTCTGGAATATTCTTATATATGCAAATTGCTGCTGTTTCTTTTAGTAACTTGTCTTTATTCAAGAATTCCGCAGCTAATTCAAATGGAATATCTTCGGAATAAAGATATTGTAAAGTATTAATGGCACACGCACGAGTCCAGTTACTGAATCGATCGTAATCCATCTTTAAAAGGTTCCAGATTAAAGACTCCTCATCCATATGTTGTTTTCGAAACTCTATGTTCGGGAATTCTTCTTCCAGCAGCTCTATTAATCTCGGATCCTCAGGTGAAAATAATGCCTTGATCTTAAATAAAAGTGAATAATTATCTTCAAAAATTAAATCAATAAGATGATTGCTAAGGGCATGCCCGTATACATCTGAAGTTGGATAGTATGAGAAAATAGTATCTATTATTTTCTTATTATAGAAAAGCCTTAACAAACTTTTAATCAAATAAAGACTTTCTTTATTTTCACTTTTCAGCGCTTTTTTAAGTTGGTAGAATGTTTCATTCTTCTTTTCAATTTCTGTTAATATGTAGTTATTAATCAACTGGTTGATGATTAGTTCATCCAAAGAAGTATTGAAATATTTCTTTTGATCAATCGTAGGTTTTTGGAGCTGGTGAATCAGTTTTTTTACTGCAATCAATTGAATGTTTTTATTAGGATC
This sequence comes from Marivirga lumbricoides, assembly GCF_014636295.1. Classification (GTDB taxonomy): domain Bacteria; phylum Bacteroidota; class Bacteroidia; order Cytophagales; family Cyclobacteriaceae; genus Marivirga; species Marivirga lumbricoides. The sequence continues at coordinate 220,644 of NZ_BMEC01000004.1, forward strand.
ATTTATTGCTTTCAGTAGAACTTCCTGTGCTTCCTTTACCTCACTTAGCACCTCAAAACAAGCTTCTACAAAAAATAGATTGGCTTTTCTTTTAGAAAATTCGATCTCCAGATATTTTACAGCTTTAAAGCCAATATTTTTGAGTGCAAATTGAGCCCAGATGCTAAGTGATGGGTCAGACAAATGTTCAATTAAAACGGAAATGAAGTTGATGTCATCACTATAGCCGGCCACTATACTGGCCGATTTCTTTATTGAGTTTCTATTATCATTTAATAACTTAATCACCAGGTTTTTATCTTTGTTGTTGATCTGATTCCTCAATAAACCTTTGATTAATATAATGTCATTAGATTGCTCTACCAGCTCATACTGATTTTTCACGGCTTCAACTTTGAACTTAACTTTCTCCAGGTATTCTATTGTGAGATTAAGCATGTTCTCAGATAAATCGTCAGTTTCATAATCTTCTTTAAACTCTTTTAAAAGTGGCAAAATATCAATTCCTACTATCTGTTTTATAGTATCCAGAATTCTTACCCTTTCTTCAGTATTACAAGAAATGAGATTTTCCTTAATGTTCTTTTCAAATTGATAGGGATTCAATTCATAGAAAACAGGGGGGGTATTATTATAGGCAGTAAAACTCTCTGTTTCTTCTTCACTTATTGATTTAAAAACCCACTCTATTTGAAAAGAATTAAATATAAAATTTAGCAGTCCAATTCCTATTAAGATAAATAGAGGAATCCATAGCAGATACTGTGCTTTGTTAGGAATGTAATCATAAATAATTCCAAAAAGAGCAATGGATAGTATCAGTACATAAGTTTCAATGGAGAAATATTTCTTAAGCGACTTATTTCCAGAGGCAATAACCGCCACTTTTTGATTGGTTATTTTTAAAGTTAACCAACTGTAAAAGCTAATAGGTATGCCCAAAATGAAAGTAATTGAACCAAATAGACCAAAGGAGGTGATTACTTCATTGTATGAAAAATTAATAAATGTTAGAAAAAGGCATATTGAGCTAAAGATAAGTACTACAATGTTGGTAAGATTCTGAAAGAGTCTCACACTTATTTTGGGGCGAACAAACCAGTAGAGATGCTGATATGTATTGTGTTTGTAAATAGTTAAAACAATTAGAGATCCAATAAGAAGAAAGTAAGCTGCTTTATTGGAGAAGAGAATGGATGCACCAAAGAAATATACAGAGGCCAGGCATAAAAAGGTGACTATGCTTAGAAAGGCCTGAACCGTGTATAGTTTAGCTAATTTAGCTGAGTATAAATTGCTGTGCGCCTGCTTGTTCACATTCATTTTTAAAGCTAAACTTAAATATTTATTTATACAAGAAAGCAGTTGTTATCGATTGAAATCTTTTACTTATCGAAAAGGATTTACATCATTTTTCAATTTTATAAGGAAAAGTGGTGATAATAGTTATTATTGTAATTTAATTTTGAACTAACAAGACCTAAACTACTTATGAGTGTATTGGAAATACCTGCCAAAGAAGCGGCACCTTATGTTAAATTTGATGAGGGTAATGCTTTATTAGTAATTAAAGGAAAGTCATATGATGATGATATAGTGATGCTTTTTAGCATGATTAGATCTAAGATAAAAGCTTTTGGAAAAACCTCCCCGTCAAAATTGGATGTGAACATTTTTTTAAAATACTTTAATACCTCTTCTTCAAAATGTTTATTTGATTTACTTTCTGATTTAAAAGATGTGCAGGAATCAGCTGGCCTAGATTTAAAAATGGTATGGAATTTTGTAGAGGGTGATGAGGAAATGGAAGAAGAAATCCTGGATTTCAGAGAGTCCCTAGATATGGATTTCGATATTATTCCTCTGGAAGATAGTTTAGCATAATATTATAAATTTGTTAATAACAGGGAGAGCTGTATCATGCCTCCCTGCTTTTAATTGTCTATTTCAAAAGCTTCAACTCGTCCAAATTATAAATTCCAAAAGCTCTTTTATTGGAAATGCTGCTGTAAATAGATTTGGAAGGAAAGCTTTTTGCACTTTCTTTGCGTGCAAGTGGTGATCCTGCCGTAATATAATTGATAGCCGCATTTAAAAGGAACTCTTCCTGATCTCCTAATTGCTTTACAACTAAATCATTATCTTTTAAAGCTATGTTGGGAATAAAGCCTTTATCATAATCAGAGTTATTTAAACTATTAAATGATTTTGTAATAATAGGCTGCATTCCCCAGGTGTTTTCAGGATTGTCTTCCTCATAAAATGTAGTAGATCCTACATTTTTACCAACTGTAGTGTCCCCAATAATATAAATATCCATAAATGGCAATAGCCCATTAATTAAAAGCTCAGAAGCTGAGGCTGTTCTTGATGATGTAAGCACTGTTAGTTCAGGGCCTTGAAGACTATTTCCTATATTGGCTGCTTTATCTATAAATTTTCTATTAAGAGAAGCGGCTCCTTCCTGATCTATAATTGCCTGCTTCAGGCCTTCATTGTAGTCTCTTTTTACAAAGATATTTTCTGAGCTAATGTTAGCGCCTACCAAACTGGCTAAATTGATAGTAGCAGACTCCGCACCACCACCATTGTATCTTAAATCCAGTATCAGGTGCTGAATACCTTCTCCTTTAAAATTCTGGAAAATTTCATCCATTTCTTGTAGATATTGAGTATTACTGGCGGTGGGGCCGGTAGCAAAGAAATTGTAAACATAATAGCCTATCTTTTTTCCATTCACAGTATAAACTGTGTCTAAATAATTTGGGTTTTCAGCAAATTCAAGTGTAGAAAACTGTTGCTGACCTAAGCTTTCAAATCTATTAGATGTTTCTTTGTAGCGGAATAGTGTCAGTGTATGTGTTTCACTGATAGCATCCAATAGATTAAGGTAATTGTCAATAGTTAAAGGAGTGCCATTTACTTCAGTAAATACATCGCCTCTTTTTAAATTGTTACCACTTGCCGGTGAGCCCTTTTTTACATATGAAATGTGTCCTAGCACACCGTTAGGCCTGTTACTATCTAAATACAGTATAAATTCATAACCTGCTTCTTTGTTAACTCCCTGTAAAGAATTGAGTAATTCAATGAAATTAGGCTGGATCCAGGAAAACCTGTCTTTATCAGAAAGTAAGCTTCTAAAATACTCACCAGGATCTTTACCTGTATTTTGTTTTCCGGGTAGTTCATTATTCCAATAATAGTAGAGACTCATTTCATCATAAATCCAATTATTTACATACTCATTAGAACCACTACCTGTTTCTGAATTAACATCATCCTCTTTGCAGCCAAGGAGATTAATTATTAATAATAAGGTTAAAAGTAATTGAAACTGTTTCATAGTTTAAAAATTTACAAATTACATTAAGAATGAACCTTCTACTGAACTATAAGTTTGCCCTGTTAAATGTACGAATTCATCATCTAACCCAGATTTAAAATAACCGCCTCTTGGACTCAGTTGTTTTGAGATCATTTGTTGTTTGTTTAGCTTTTCAGACCAGTAGGGGACAAGTAAAGCATGAGACGATCCAGTGGCATGATCTTCTAACTGTTGAACATGTGGTACAATTGTTCTGCTTACAAAATCTACCTCATTTGAGGGAGCTGTAACTGCATAGCCGAATGTGTCAATTTTTCTTAATGCAGCAAAATCAGGCTTCATTTCTTTTACTTGCTGTTCGCTTTCTAACACCACTATATGTTTATTATCATTCACCAAATAATGTATTATTTTATTTCCCAGCGCTTCTTCTAAACCTTTAGGAGCTTTCTTTTGCTCTTTGGATGCAATGCTATGAAGTGAGATTTCATATTCTTGTGCACTAACAGATCGTCCGGATATAATTTCAGTACCTGAGATCAGTTTAAATTCCCCTACAGTTTCTGAGCCTTTTGGTGATTGATTGCTAAGAAATGCAATGGAGGCTAATGATCCGTGTCCACACAATCCAATTTCTGCATCTGGTGCGTACCAGCGTACATTATAGACGTCAGGTTTATCTGTAGCCCATAAAAAGCTTGTGGCGGGCTGGTGTAAGTCTTTAGCTATAGCTTGCATTTTTTCCGAAGAAATAGGCTTATCTAACAGCATGACTGCACAAGGATTACCGAGGAAATCCTGCTTTAAGTTGGAAAATGCATTAATTATTGCAAAAGGGAAATGTTTAGGCATATGGTTGTCTTAAAATAATAAACTAATGAGAAAAATAATGACCAAAACTAAAGCAATGAGAGGTATCTTACTTTGCGCTTTTACAGGAAATTCATATTGACAAATAGGACAGGTGCCGGCCTTTTTATCAATCATCATTGCACATGAAGGACATTCTTTCTTCATAAATTTTAAAGCTATTTAAAATGAAACTGTTTTAGTATTAAATGGCATTAAACAGAAGTGATTCTCTAACCTTTCGTGGTTTGTAACTACTGAATTGCTAGTATAACAAATAAATGAAAAAATGATTGCTTTTTATATTTAATTTTAAGAAATTTAATTAGCGATTTAGGAGATAGAGATAGCTCCAAACGCTTATAAGAGGTATATAAATAATTATTACAATTATTTTAACCCCAAAGGCGAGTTTAAGCTCGCCTTTTGGATTTTCCAACTAATTGAATTCCTCTTGATTATTCTTTCCCTTAACAGTAATACCTCTTTTCAATTGGATAATAGTATATTCATTACTGTAAAATTTTAATTTCACTTTAATAAAATCCCTTGACTTAAATACCTCTGTTTAATTAAATCAAAACCTGACTGAAAACCTCTAAAATTATACTAATTTAGCTTCCGTAAATAATCAGGAAAATGAGTGAGAAAATTCAGAGACCCCAAACTTTGGAGGAAGAACTGGCAAACAGTTTAACACATGGAATAGGCGTACTTTTTAGTGTTGTGGCTATTTCTTTGCTTATTACTTTCTCTGTGCTCAATGGAAATGTTTTACACATTATCAGTAGTAGCTTTTTCGGTGGGGCTTTTCTTTTAATGTATACATTTTCAACCTTATATCATGCTATTCAACACTCAAAAACTAAAACACTTTTAAGAATATTTGACCATATAAGTATCTACATTCTTATAGCAGGCACCTACACGCCCTTTTTGCTTATTGGTTTAGGCGGAACAATAGGATGGGTAATGTTTGGGATTGTGTGGTTAATAGCGGTCTTAGGGATCTTCTTCAAGATTTTCTATAAGCATCGCTTCCCCCGAATGTCATTAATATTGTATCTCGGAATGGGTTGGATTGCTGTTTTTATTGCTTTCCCACTATATGAAAATTTACCATCGCATATTTTAGCCCTCCTGTTGGGTGGAGGTTTAAGCTACACTTTAGGAACTATCTTCTATGTGAATAAAAAGATGCTTTACTCACATGCTATATGGCATATATTCGTTCTTATTGGCACTATTACACATTTTATAGCAGTTATGTATCTGGTGTAATTCTGTACTCCAAAACCTATTACAGTTGAAATAACCACACCAGCTTAAATTACTATAGTTGTAATGCTTTATTCTTTGATATCCAATAGTTTTTTAATTGATTCAAACGTTTGGGTTTCTCTTTCATGAATAAGCCCATCTGCCAGGATAACTTCTTGTAAATCATTTACAATTCTGTCCGGGTGGATTGCTGTGTCTTTAAAAGTTAGGTAATTGTGATATATTAAATGATTGATATCACCATCATTTAGAGACTCATAAGCTTCCTGTATATTAACGAATTTACTTCTTAGTTTGTCAAGGTCTTCTATATCAGGAAAGTAATCTTCCATTTTAGAAATAATTACTTCAATTTCAGCTCCTTTAATAGTAAAATCTGAATTAGCAATATGCACAAGAAGAAAAATGATAAATTCCTGATATTGTTTGAATATATGCTGTTTGTCCATGAGTCGTTAATTATTTCGTAAATTTAATTTAATTTACGTTAAGAAAATAAAAAAGGCTTTGTCAATCGACAAAGCCTTGATTTTCTTCTAAGAACAGGGCATTTTACATCATGCCGCCCATTCCGCCCATGCCTCCAGGCATACCACCTGGCATTCCACCACCATTGTCTTCCTCTTCTTCATCAGAAACTACACATTCAGTAGTTAATAATAAACCAGAGATAGAAGCAGCGTTTTCAAGCGCTAAACGGGTTACTTTAGTAGGGTCAATTACACCTGCAGCAAACATGTTTTCAAATTTGTCTTCACGTGCATTGTAACCGTAATCTTCTTTTCCTTCTAAAACTTTGTTGATGATTACTGAAGCTTCGCCACCTGCATTTTCAACAATAGTTCTTAATGGAGATTCAAGCGCTAACCTGATGATGTTAACACCAGTTTTTTGGTCTGCATTTTCAGTCTCCACTTTTTCCAGAACAGATATAGCTCTAAGTAGGGCAATACCACCACCAGCAACTATACCTTCTTGTACAGCAGCTCTTGTAGCGTGCAATGCATCATCTACTCTGTCTTTCTTCTCTTTCATTTCTACTTCAGTAGCAGCACCTATGTAAAGGATTGCCACACCGCCTGAAAGCTTAGCTAATCTTTCTTGTAATTTTTCTTTGTCGTAATCAGATGTAGTATTTTCAATTTGAGATTTAATCTGATTAACTCTTGCTTCGATATCTGCTTTTTTACCACTACCATTAACAATTGTAGTATTGTCTTTATCGATAGTTACTTTTTCAGCTGTACCTAAATAATCTAAAGTAGCGCCATCTAATTTATAGCCTCTTTCTTCAGATATTAATGTACCTCCAGTTAAAACAGCAATGTCTTCTAACATAGCTTTTCTTCTGTCACCAAATCCTGGAGCTTTAACTGCAGCAATTTTTAATGAACCTCTAATTTTGTTCACTACTAAAGTAGCTAAAGCTTCGCCTTCTACTTCTTCAGAGATAATTAATAAAGGCTTTCCTGTTTGAGAAACTGCTTCCAAAATTGGTAACAACTCCTTCATGCTTGAAATCTTCTTATCGTAGATCAAGATGTAAGGGTTATCCAACTCAGCTTCCATTTTCTCAGTGTTAGTAACAAAGTATGGAGACTGGTAACCTCTGTCAAATTGCATACCTTCAACAGTTTTTACTTCAGTTTCAGTACCTCTTGCTTCTTCAACAGTAATTACACCGTCTTTTCCTACTTTATCCATAGCTTCAGAGATCATTTTACCGATTTCTCTGTCATTGTTGGCAGAAATAGTTCCAACTTGCTCTATTTCGTTGCTATTAGATATGTCTTTAGATTGTGTTCTAAGGTTTTCAACTACGGCTTTTACAGCTTTGTCAATTCCTCTTTTCAAATCCATTGGGTTAGCACCTGCAGTCACGTTTTTAATTCCGTGCTTATAGATAGCTTGTGCTAAAACAGTTGCAGTTGTAGTACCATCACCTGCTTCATCAGCAGTTTTAGAAGCTACTTCTTTCACTAATTGAGCACCCATGTTTTCGATAGGATCTTTCAACTCAATTTCTTTGGCTACAGAAACACCATCTTTAGTAACAGTAGGTGCGCCAAATTTTTTATCAATAATTACATTTCTTCCTTTAGGGCCTAATGTAACTTTTACTGCATTAGCCAGTTTGTCAACGCCTTTTCTCAGACCATCTCTGGCTTTCAAGTCGAATGATATGTTTTTTGCCATAATTGTTAAATTTTATGTTTTTAATAAATGGGTTTATACAATCGCGAAGATGTCAGACTCACGCATAATAAGGTATTCTTTACCTTCAACAGTAATCTCAGTACCTGCATATTTACCATATAAAACTGAATCACCAACTTTTACAGTAATTGGCTCATCAGGCTTACCAGTTCCAACAGCTACTACATTACCTCTTTGCGGCTTTTCTTTAGCAGTATCAGGAATAATAATACCTGAAGCTGTTTTTTCTTCTGCTGCAGCAGGCTCTACCAGAACCCGGTCTGCTAGTGGTTTAATGTTTACGTTTGACATTGTGTTATAATTAGTGTTTAAATTCATTTGATGTACTAGGGATAGCATTTTGTATGCCATAGAAAATTGTGTGTCAAAATTGCAGAGTTTTAGGAGAGAATATGACACGTAATATATCCTGTAAAATTGCTAATGCTTTTTTGTCAGTTTGTATTTATATTAGGAGGTGATTTTCGTCGTATTTTGGCATGGATCAGTGGCGTATCAATAATAATGAATTACTGAATTTATCGCTAAAAGCATTTTAAAAACTCATAAAATATGGAGAAACTTGACGATAACTGGATTACAAAAGGCACCCTGGACTTTGAGTACAAAAAGTATATTCTTCTGGCTTATTTGCAACATGTTGAGCAATCATTTGAACAAAAAAAACTTTACCCCAGTTTGGCAGATTTGATTAATCATTATAGAAATGCTTCAAGCTTGAAAGATGGTAAAACAAAGCTTTTTCATTCTTTTCCAAAAAGACTTTCGCGGGTTGATTTAGAAAGCTTTGAGTTGCTTTTTGAAACTGTAATTAAAGATGATGCCGGTAGCCAGCAACTGGAAGAGATTTTAAATTTTTCTTTAGCTGAGATGAAAAGCAAGTTGCATATTGGACAGAATATTTTTGATGCCGTAGAAAAGCAATTATTTATTGAACCGGTAGGAGTGAAGGCCTTAGAGGATAATGAGGGTTTACTCATGATTGACCCTGAATATGATAAGTACTATCATGTTTACAAATATAAAGTTTCAATTTTTGAAACAGCCCACGAAAAGATGAGGGGTTTACAAACTGATTTTATTGCAAGTATTAGAAAATCAATAGGCACTACGCTAGAGCAACTGAAAGTAAAGATTATTAGTAATATGAAATTGGTTTCTAATTATTCAACCTATAGAGTAATTTCTTTGGAAGCTTACCCTTATAATGAAACTTTGCTACCAATTGTGAAAAGGAGATTTTCTTCTTTTCTTGCGGAAAGCGCATAAAAAAGGGGATATGAAAATATCCCCTTTTTTAATATTAATAATGAGTTTTTAATTACTCTACAGAATCAGACTCTTCAGTTGCCTCAATAGTTGGTTGTTCTCCTTCGGTCTCAACACCAACTTCCGGCAATAATTGTTCGTTGTTTTGATCCATACCAGGAAGAATAGATTCATCCTGCACTTTTTCCATGTTAGGGCTTGTATAACCACCTGCACTTCTGTCTGACTTAATAACTATAGAAGAAGTAAGCGATAATACAACCAGGCTGATAGCTAAAACCCAGGTAATTTTCTCTAAAATATCCCCTGTTCTTTTAACACCTACAATTTGGCTGGCACCTGACCCTCCAAACTGACTTGTAAGCCCGCCACCTTTAGAGTTTTGCGCTAAAACAACCAAAACTAAAAGAATGGCTACTAAAATGATAAGGGTAATGATAAATGTTAACATGTATTTATTGTTCTTTTTTTAAATTCTCTATTTGTTCGGCAAAGTACGCCTTTTTTTGTGGAAATTTCCAAATTAATTTCTTGTAAATATCAATTGCTTTCTGGTTGTGCCCCTGTTTGATCATCAATTTTGCCAAAGTTTCTGAAACGACATCTTCTGATAGGTTGGTGCTAGATAAAGATAAGTCTTCAATTACTCTTTTGGCATCAGCATCATTAGTAGTAAATTTCTTACTTATGATGGGCTCATTTTCAATAAAGCTGTTGATTAAAGCAATTTGCTCTTTTTTTCTTTCATCGTCAATGGTCTTCTCCTCTTTCAGCTGAATCTCATCAATAAAACTATGATGGTTTTCGTGATCTGCTACTGCTTTTTTGAGTTTTTTTTTATCCTTCGGAGCTTCAAGCTTCTTTTTTGCCTTAGGTTTAGCCTTGGTTTTAGTAGTCTGCGGTTTGGATTCTTCCAACTTGGCTAATATTCTCCTGTATTGCTCTTTGGATTTTTGAAGAGATTCCATTTCATCAGATAATTCATTGAAGAACGATTGTGGTAAGTGTTCTTCCGTAACACTGATCTGAACCTGAACATCTTCATTTACTTTAACTACAGAAGTTTCAGTATCCTGCACTTTCTCTAAAGCCTGATGATCTTTTTGTTCTACTACGGGGTGTTTAATTATTTCAGTTGACTGTCCGTTGTGACTTGAAAGTAACTGCTTTAAGTGCTTTCTATCCAGTGAATAGATTGCAGCAGTTTGTAAATCACTTTTTTCAGCATACGGGTCAAATTCTTTATCAGCAAGCACTATTAAAGGAGTTAACGCCTGAAAATATGGGTATTCCTTTTTCAAATCCCGTAATGCCTTAGCATCCTCAGCTGTTAGCTGATTGGGGTCTTTAATAAGTGATGTTAGCCTGATTTTGTCCACTGATTCTACTTTGGTTCTATTTTATTCTTTAAAATTACGAAATTTTACCAATTTGCTACAGATGCATTGAAAATATCTATAATTATTTGGTCGGTTATTGTTTCTATTAGCTGATCTTCTACTGCTGTAAGTTGTGTTGTATTAGGGTCAAAATCATCGTAAAAAGAAAAACTTCTGTTTTCAAAATTGAATGCTTCGTCCTTTGTATTTACGTAAGTAACTTTTACAGTAATGGTAAGCCTTTGTACCCCGGCAATATCTGCAACATTATTGTTTCCTGATGAAGTAATGGCTACAGGTTTTACATTATAACCAGTAATGCTTCCTTCAAGTTGTAAGTCTCCTCCATTATCAACAAATTCCAAACTTGTATTTTGTTGATAATAATCTCTGATTTCCTCAGTGAAAGTCTGCTGCAAGCTTGGGGGGCCATTTCCTGCCTCATTATAAAAATATTGGATAGACATTGTTTGTATATCCGGGGAAATGGAAGCTCCTGTAAAAGAATATACTCCGCAACCGCTTGCACTTATTAAGAGAAATAGGCTGAAGAGTAATTTAATTCTGTAAGTCATACTGCTTTATTTTTCTATATAGCGTTCTCTCAGAGATCCCCAAATCCTGTGCCGCATATTTCCTTTTATTGTTATTTTTTGCCAAAGCGCGGTTTATCATCTCTTTTTCCTGCTTTTCTAATGAAAGAGATTCATCCTCAACTTCATGTTCAGCATCCTGTACTTCTTCTAAATCATAGTCATTTCCTGCTTCTTCTTCCTTCTTAGCACTTAAAAGATAAGGGGCATTGCTATCAGATGGGTCGTTTTTAAATTCGTTATGTCTTACCTCAAAAAGTCCTTCGTGGTCCTTAATAAGCTCATCCCCGTAATTTTCATTTTTAAGTACGCTGTGGACTAATTTTTTTAATTCTTCCACATCGTTTCGCATGTCGAAAAGGATTTTATATAAAATGTCCCTTTCGGAAAAATTCTCTTTATCAGAAGATTTGTCACTTTCGCTTCTGTATAAAGCCGGCATCATATTGCCTTCCTGAGGGAAATATTTCATTAATACTTCAGCATTAACCTCTCTTTCTATTTCCAGAAGGGAAATTTGTTCAGCAATATTTTTAAGCTGTCGAATATTTCCGGGGTACCGATAGCTTAAAAGAGCAGATTTAGCATCTTCTGAAAGCTTAATAGGACTCACATTATATCTTTCTGCAAAGTCACTACTGAATTTTCTAAAAAGTAATTCCACATCATTGCCTCTTTCCCGCAGAGGTGGTACAAAAATGGGAACAGTGTTTAAACGATAATAAAGGTCTTCTCTGAATTTTCCTTTTTCTACTGCTTTAATCAGGTTTACATTGGTGGCAGCCACCACTCTTACATCTGTTTTATTTACTTTAGAAGAACCTACACGGATAAATTCTCCATTTTCCAGCACCCTTAACAACCTGGACTGGGTGGGAAGCGGCATTTCACCTATTTCATCCAAAAAAATGGTGCCTCCATCAGTTACTTCGAAATATCCTTTTCTGGATTCGTAAGCACCTGTAAATGATCCCTTTTCATGTCCGAACAATTCAGAGTCAATTGTGCCTTCAGGTATAGCGCCACAGTTGACAGCAATAAATTGGCCATGCTTCCTTACGCTTAATTGATGAATAATTTTCGAAAATGATTCTTTTCCGACCCCGCTTTCACCAGTGATAAGCACAGTCATTTCAGTAGGGGCTACCTGCATAGCCACTTTAATAGCATGGTTCAGTTGAGTGGAATTACCAATAATTCCAAATCTATTTTTGATAGTTTGTATATCCAATGTTCTATTTTTTATCAACCACTTTTCCCAGTAAAGTCGCTCCTGTACATTCCTCAACAAACACATTAACGTAATCTCCCTTTTTATATCCTTCCTTAGGGAAAATAACTACCTTATTTGCTGAGTTTCTGCCAGATAAATGCTCTTCTGATCTCTTTGAAAAGCCTTCCACTAATACTTCGTGTACCTTATTCAGGTCTAACTGATTTCTTTGCAGGGAATGATCCCTTTGCTTGTCAATAATTTCCTGCAATCTTCTTTTTTTAGTTTCAAGAGGAATGTCGTCCTCATATTTTTTTTCTGCTAGCGTGCCTGGCCTTTCAGAGTAGAAAAACATATAAGAGAAATCATATTTTACATAATCCATTAGAGTTAATGTATCCTTATGTTCTTCTTCTGTTTCAGAGCAGAAGCCAGCAATCATATCAGATGATATACCACATTCCTCCCCCAAAATATTTCTAATTGCATCCACTCTGTTAATGTACCAATCCCTGTCATAGGTTCTGTTCATCATTTGTAGTATACGCGAATTACCACTTTGGGCAGGCAAATGAATGTACTTACATATGTTGTTGTACTTTTTCATTGTGTAAAGTACTTCATCCGTAATATCTTTGGGATGAGAAGTAGAAAATCTAATTCTTAACTCAGGATTAACCTGAGCTACCATTTCCAGAAGGTTAGCAAAATTGATTACTTCTATTGGCTTTTGATTCTCAATTTTTTCTAGCCTGGCTTTATTATTTACTTCTTCAGACCATTTGTAGGAATCTACATTCTGTCCTAATAAGGTTACTTCCCGGTAGCCTTTATCAAAAAGATCCTGCGCTTCTTTTACGATAGAATGAGGATCGCGGCTTCTTTCCCTTCCTCTGGTGAAAGGAACCACACAGAAAGAACACATATTATCGCAGCCTCTCATGATAGAAATCATTGCTGAAATACCATTGGTGTTCAGTCTTACAGGACTAATATCAGCATACGTTTCTTCTCTACTGAGGAAAGTGTTTACTGCTTTCTCTCCTGAATCAACGGTTTTCACCAAATTAGGTAAATCTCTGTAAGCATCCGGACCTGCAACCAAATCCACCATCTTTTCTTCTTCCAACAACTTGGTTTTAAGCCTTTCTGCCATGCAGCCCAACACGCCAATTTGAAGTTCTGGTTTGGCCGCCTTTGCTTTATTAAAATCAGTGAGTCGCTTACGAACTGTAAGTTCAGCTTTTTCTCTGATGGAACAGGTATTGAGAAAAATCACATCTGCGTTATTGAAATCATTGGTGGTGTCAAAACCATTTTCTTTCATGATGGAGGATACAATCTCACTATCTGAAAAATTCATTTGACAGCCATAGCTTTCTATATAGAGTTTCCGATTTTTTCCTGTGTTCTCCTCTTTTGAAATTTGAATGCCACAGCTTTCTTCGGTTTTATTATCTTCAACAAGTATGTCTAAATCCTTAATTAAATCACTCATTTGATGGATTGGAAATTTTAATTCTCTGAATTAGTTTGTAACACACAAAGTTAAGTAATTATTATCAGAAATGACATTATGGCAGTCTTTTTTACCTATAAATTAATGGTTTAAAACTTCCTCAATTGCTTGTGCTTTTAGCAGGCATTCTTCATATTCCTGTTCAGGGTCAGAGTCATGCGTAATGGCACTTCCAACCTGATAATTAAGCTTTCCTGAGTTTTTATCAAAAAATATAGACCGGATCACTACGTTGAAGTCGAATTTATTAGCTCCCTTGAAATAACCAATGCTTCCGGAAAAAGCACCTCTTTTAGAATTTTCATACTGCTCTATTAACTGCATTGCACGTATTTTGGGAGCCCCGGTCATGCTACCCATCGGAAAGGCATTTTTAATAATATCAACAGAATGAACTCCTTCTTTTGCCTCAGCCACTATTGTACTAATCATTTGATGCACTTTTGCGAAGCTATAAATACCAAACATTTCTTCCACTTTTACTGTGCCGGCTTTTGAAGACTTTGCTAAATCGTTTCGCACCAAATCAACAATCATCATATTCTCAGCTCTTTCTTTCTCACTATTTCTTAAAGCGTGTCTTAATTTCTCATCTTCTTCTATAATAGCGCTTCTTTTTGCTGTTCCTTTTATAGGCTGGCTGATAATTTTCCCTTCTTCTAATTTAGTAAATCGTTCTGGAGAGGCGCACAAAATATAACGAGCCTCAGCTTTCAGCAAGCAAGCAAAAGGGGTAGGAGATTTTTGGGATAGAGACAGGTATGATGTAATGGGATCAAAGTTGGAAGTTTCTGCTGTATAATTCATACAGTAATTTATTTCATAAATATCACCTTCTACAATGTGATTCTGCAGTTTTTTTACGGTATTGATGTATTCTGCCTTAGAAGTTTGTGGTGTTATGGTGAAAGAGGTTTTAGTTCCCTGAGAAGAATTGTCGGTTTCCAATTCCAAAATAGTGCGGATTTGAGCCTCGTAATATTCACTGTTATCTGTTTCGATTATGAGATGATCTTCTTTAAAGAACAGGGTACACTCTGCACGAAAAAATATCATTTGTGGCCAGTTAATCCAGGCATCATTCTCACTGGATAAGTGTTCCAGCTCATTTTTTAAGTCATATGAGAAATAACCAAATAGATGCTGATCAGAAGATTTTAGTAAGGATGTTTTAAGAGAGTCAAAATTACAACAAGGTGAAAGGTTGATTTTTTTACTGCTTAAAGCCAGTTGATGAGTAAAAGTGCCTTGAGGATAACCTTCAGTTTGCCGGGGGTTGAAGTAGCAAAAGTAGGGGAAGTTTTGTGCCCAGTTAAGAATAGCTTTAACTTGATTTTGGCTGATAGGGGTAGAAATTTTAGTTCTTTTCACATTTTTTTATTTAAAAGAGGAAATTGTGTATTAGTTGTAGTTGTACAAGAAAGACGACCTAACTAGCAAAATGTTAGTAGGAACCTCATTTTAATTGGCAAAAGTGCAAAAAAAAGCCCTGTTGGAGAACAGGGCTTAAAATTTCTTTGAATTTTGTTTTACATTGTTTTTGTATCTGCTTTTACGTTAAAGCCAACTCCAACATTATTGTAGATAAATTGATCTTTAGCTTTATCAACAGCTTTAGACTCATCACCATACATTAATCCCCATTGGGTTCTGTCGATGCTGAAATTAGTAAATGCTTCTACAGAATCATCTGTTACATTAATTTTAGCTGGAACAGTAATAGCCAAAGTTTTACCTCTCATAGTTAAGTTACCTGTAACCTCATGAGTAGCTCCATCTAATTCATAATCTTCCAATTCCATAATTTTCTCACCTTCAGCAGGTTGTTTCATGTCGTCCTGAAAAGAATCATAAGTGCTGGCGGTTGCGTCAGCAGATTCAAGAGGCTTAACAGAAACAATTTCGAAAGTAGCAGTTGGGTGGTTAGCTGCATCAAAGAAATCAGGTGAATGCAAGTGACCAACCAGCTTATCATGATTCTCTTTATCGTCTTGCAAATCAGTGATAGTAATGTTATTGATATCAAAAACTAATTTACCACCCGTAATCTGACCATCTTTGGTGGTAATAGTACCATTACTCAAGGCAATGTTTCCATAATGTCTTCCAGTAGGTTTTGTTCCTACAAATTCCAATGATGCTTCATCATTACTAATAGTAATATCCTTACCTTCGCTTTCGGTAACTTCCTCAGCTTCGCTTACCTTAGCTTCATCACCTTTTGGGTTAGATGTACAAGCTGCTGCAAGTAAAACTGCTAATACTAAAACAGTTGTAGATTTTAAAATTTTCATAGTTGTGTGATTTTATTTGAATGCAACTCTAACGATTTTAAATTTAATATGTTTATACTTTAGTTGTATTTTTAACTTTATTTAATGTTTTCTTAAAAAGAAGCTATTTATTATGGGAATAATAAAAAAATGTAATGGGGTTTCTCCTCAAATTGGGAAGGATGTATTTATAGCTGATACTGCAGTGCTGGTAGGTGATGTGGTTATTGGTGACTCTTGTAGTATATGGTGGGGTGCTGTTGTAAGAGGAGACGTAAATTCCATCAGGATAGGGGACCGGACTAATATTCAGGATGGAGCAGTGATTCACTGTACTTATCAAAAAGCTGCTACAAAATTAGGGAATGATGTTTCTATTGGGCATAAAGCCATCATCCATGGTTGCACTGTAGAAGATATGGCTTTGGTAGGAATGGGTGCTATTGTAATGGATCATGCTGTGGTACAATCTCACGCTATTGTAGCAGCAGGTGCGGTTGTTTTAGAAAATACTGTTGTTGAGTCCGGTTATATTTATGCAGGAGTACCTGCAAAGAAAGTGAAAAAGATTGAAGGGGATTTAGCAGAGGTTTTTGAACGTACTGCTAAAAATTACATGATGTATAAGGATTGGATTGAGGATTGAATGAAAGAAAACTTACTAATCTGAGTTCGATTCTTAATTTATTCAAAGTCATTGGGAGCTTACCTGCTATTTGTTGCGAGGTTAATTCCGTCATTGCGAGGAACGAAGCAATCTTAGTAATTAAGTATCACCTAAAATTAAATGGTTATTGCTAGCGCAGCGCGGTAATCTTGTCTATTACTCTATAAAATTCGGATATTGAAATTTCATTTCGTTGAAAAGATCCCTGATAATTTTTTCCGTTTCTCTCCAAAAATTTCGAGGATGAAGATAATTGCCTGCTCTTGTGGTGGTGACAAGCATTTAGTGCTTGCTTATTTAGGTCTTTTTTTTCCACTGGTCTGCGGCCTACAGTCCAGCAAAAAGGGGAAGGTCTGTGGCTCACAGACCTTGGTTTTTCTGTTCATTTGTGCAATAAGATAATTTTAATACACAAATTAACATTAGCTCCGTAATTCCTACAATAGTGGGAATCTGTTCATTCCAACAGCATGTTGGTGTAGTGTCTTTTTTATAGAACTGGCTTATGCTATAAACCTGAGTTCGATTCTTAATTTATTTCAAAGTCCTTCAGAGCGTTCCAGATTTGGTGGTGCAGGGATGCCATCTTATTAATCGAACTCAGGTTACTACTATTTCAAAACTTGTCTGTAAGTTATATAAAATGGATGCATTAAAAATATTTGAATCAATTGTCTGCATCCAGTTTTAATATTAATACATCAAAAGTTCTCACTCGCAAAAGCTTCCAATAGGGCTTCCAGGTGGTAAATCATTGCTTTCTTTTACCTCATACTCCATCGGCTGCTCTAAAAACAGATCAATTTGCGTTTTAAGATAGCTCCCATGAGCTCTTCTTCCGCTTTGTGAGAGGAAAGTGTTAGTAGTTGCATAATCAGCAATTTGCTTTAAGTGAGCCATTAACTCAGCCTGCACCAGTGGAGAATTTGCACTGTTTTGCAGGCTTTTCATCAGTTGCATCACATAAGCATGCTGCACTGTCATTTGAATAGCACCGTAGTAGTTTTGTTGTTGTTTACTTTTAAACAAGGTGCTGAATACTTTATTTAACACTTCGGCAACTCCCGGGTTTTCAGAATTTCTGCTGTTAAACTCAACAAGTCGGGCCATTCTTTGAGGGTGCAACAGTAATTCAAAAACCATAGCGGAAGCTTGCTCTGCTGCACCAATTGCATCAAAAGTAACACCAGTTCTTCCTTTTAACAATTCACGATTGTCGTAGTAGGAGAGTGGACGAGGGTGAATCTGCATCAGTAAATCTTCAGGTAAAGCCAGGTTTTCAGGAGCCACTGCTTTGAGAAGACTATTTACAGCCTCCATTTGCCATTGTGGTGCAATTATTTTCATGGTTTCCTGACTGTCTCCTTTCACTTTGTAATTATAGTCCATGCCACCTACCAGTTTAACTGCAGCTTCTGCCTGGTAGCGGTGTAAAAAGTAAATAGGAATTAGTACATCCTGAATTTTAGCTAAAGGCTCATCTTCTTTCACAACAGATTGCCCCATTTTATTAAGTACTTTCTCTCTAACAGTTAATAGGTGATTTAAAGCTACTACCGGGTCTTTACCATTATCCCACAGATGAGCAAAAGCATGTGCCCCACCAGTTGTTCTTGCGTCATAATCTGAAACAAACCGTAAACCTTCGTCACTGGCTTTATTAAGTAATTGATTGAGTGTCTCTTTCTTATTTTCACTATCAGTAAATTGTTTATAACCATAAGTTATCGCTACTTTATCCCATTCACCAATGCCTGAATCATATGCATTAGATAGATCAATATTTCCTTTGTCATCGATACTGATGTTAGGGTGGGGGTAATCCATTACTGAAGCATCATTGAAAGTGCTGGCAATATAATTATGGGCAAGGCCTAAAGTATGCCCCACCTCATGTGCAGATAGCTGCCTCAGTCTTGCTAATGCCATTTTCTCCATACCAGGATTGACTTCATTATTTTCATAGCCTGCCAATAATCCCAAAGCGATCAGGAAGTCCTGTCGAACTCGTAATGAGCCTAAAGTAACGTGGCCTTTTATGATTTCCCCTGTTCTTGGATCCACCACACTGGCACCATAACTCCATCCTCTTGTGGACCGATGTACCCACTGAATTACATTGTACCTGATATCGAGTGGATCAGCATCTTCAGGGAGCATTTCTACCTGGAAAGCATCGATATATCCTGCTGCTTCAAACGCCTGATTCCACCAACGGGCTCCATCAAGAAGTGCTGATTTAACTGGTTCAGGAGTGCCTGGATCTAAATAGTATACAATAGGTTCTATTGCCTTACTTTTAGCTGCCTCAGGGTCTGCTTTTTGTAACCTGTGTTTGTTAATGTATCTTCTATTGATGTCTTCTGAAATAGGAACGCTGTAGTCCTTATAACCAGTCCCGAAATATCCTGCTCTTACATCGAATTCCCGTGGTTCAAAGTTATCATCAGGTAATTCAACAAAGGAGTGGTGTTGCCTTACAGTAATGTGTTGCGGATCAGGTGTAACGGATCGTATTTCCCAATTGGAAGGTTCTCCTGCGAAGGAAATCCAAAAATCCAGCTCAGTATTTTTTGGGAAATTTCCTGAACCTTCACGATGGAAAGCAGAATAATCTTTTTTGAATTGATAATTGCCTTGTCTCTGATTTTTTAATGAGTTAGCCACTCCATGTGCATCTCTAAGAAAAAAATCTGTGGCATCTACCAATATTGACCAATCCTGTTGTGCTACTATATCAAATGCAAAAATAATCGATCTGGAAAATGCATCTTCCACTGATTTTTTTTCTGCTTCATTGTCAGTAGATGCTCTGTAGCCATAGTTAGGCTGAAATAGAAAAACTTTCTTTCCTATTTTCTCAAATTTCACTATTCTGGAATCACCGATTTGCCCTCTGTCTAATCCAATATCATTGGAACCTACTCCCGCAGAAAGATAATTAACGTATAAAAACTCCGTATTGAGCTTATCGATTTCCAGTAAAATCTTACCTGATTTTTCATCCCAATAGTAGTTAAAGTAACCACTGAATTTTTCCGCATCTGTAATATTCTTCTGCCATTCAGAAGTGGTGGTGGTAGTATTACTTACTTTTTGATTGGACTTGCAGGAGGCAAAAATTGCCAGAAATAAAAGAAAAAGATAGACTCTCATTGTAATTTTTTTTTCGGAATATAAGCAAAACTTCAGAAGCATGAAATTCAATTGTTTCTAATGGTATAAATTTCAGCCTTTAATGGTACATAATTTCGTTTTTGCATGTCAGATCATTTTTTTCAATTTATTTTCATTTCTGAGTAAGATTAACGAAATTGGAAAATAAATTGAAATATTTATATTATACCGATAAATTTTAATGTTATGTCTTTTAGTAAAGTGATTGAATATAAGTCTATAAAAATAGTATATACTAATATTGTTGGTACAGCCGGAAGTGAAGCCGTTCCTACTTTTGATAAGGTTCAAAAGTTAGTAGCAGAATTTCCTGATCACTCGGTGCTTTCCTGTGTAAATGCCACCAATGCTCGTTTTAACACAGAATTGCTCTCTAAAATTAAAGAGACTGTTAAAAAGAACAACCCTAAGGCAAAGGCAACAGTGGTTTGTGGGTTGAACAAATTATCTTCACTTATTTTAAATTCCATTATTGCTGCTACCGGCAGGCAAATGAAGTTATTTGACACGGAGGAAGAAGGATTTGAATGGCTCTACGAATACGAAATGAAGACTACAGGAGTGGTAGGGTAATTAAGTTGAAAAAACTTCAGCTATATCTGGTAAAGGAAATCATGCCAGAGAAAGTGTTAGAATTTTATTTACGTGATTAGTTAGGGATGACTTGTGAAGGATTGATTTATTCAATCTCTACTAAAAAGCTTTTAGCTTAATTTTCCATTCAGATCGGTGTATTCACCATATTTAATGTAATTTTACATCAGTCAAAATTTGAGTGAATGCCTGTTATCTTCAACAAAACCTATAAAAACCCTTTCTATGCTTTTAATCACCACATGGAAACAATTTTCCCGAGTGCTCTGAGAAAGGTGAAAGGAGTTAGTTATACCCGCGAGAGAATTAATACGCCTGATGATGATTTTCTGGATATTGACTGGCTTCGATCAGGAAATGAGCGCTTACTCATAGTATCTCATGGATTGGAAGGGAGTTCCACCAGACCCTACGTGAAAGGAATAGCCAAAATCTTTCATCAGAATGGGTGGGATGTTTTAGCATGGAATTGCAGAAGTTGCAGTGAAGAAATGAACAAGACGCAAATTCTGTATCATCACGGCTTTACGCAAGATTTGGAAACTATTGTTGAACGAGCAACTTCTGATGCTTACACCAATATTTGTATGGTAGGATTCAGCATGGGAGGAAGTCTGACACTGAAATATTTGGGAGAAAACGGTGCTGATTTGCCTTCAGAAATAAAAGGAGGTATGGCTGTAAGCGTGCCTTGCGATTTAGAGAGTAGTTCAAAAATGCTTTCATTAAAAGGAAACAAATTTTACCAAAATCGGTTTATGCGAAAGCTAACAAAAAAAATGATGTGGAAAAATGAGCAGTTTCCTGGGTTAATCGAGGTGAAACCATGGAAACTTTTTCGGAATTTCCATGAATTTGACACTCATTATTCTGCTAAAATGTTTGGTTTTAAAGATGCTGCTGATTTTTACACAAATGTTCAATGTCTGCCTTATCTGGAGCATATTAAAGTACCTTCTTTGATTTTAAATGCATTAAACGACCCTATGCTTTCCGATACATGTTTTCCTCAGGAAATCGCAGATAGAATGGATAATTTAACCCTGGAAATCTCGGATAAAGGAGGGCACGTAGGTTTTATGCAGGCAGGAAAGGAATTTACCTATGCAGAAGAACGTGCTTTGCAATTCTTTAGTGAACTGGTTTGAAATTATACAGTGAATGATTCAGAAAGAAGAAATAGTTGATAATATAGGAAGCTTTTTGCATGATTTCGTCTATTCCAAAATACCTGGAAAGGAAGTGTTTGAACAAGGTTTTGCAGAAGGAAGGAAGCTCATTTTGTTGAATGTTTCCCCGTATGCTGATGGCATGATGCTTGAAGTACTGCTGGGTATTTCAATGCTTGAAGTAGAAAATATTTTGCATGAATTTTCAAACAGGGTTTTTCATCCGCAAGATATTAGTCTGACCTACTGGAAATCATTGTCATCATTTTCAACCCACCTGCCTAAGAGATATTTTATTTCTTCAGTTTCAGAATTACATCAGATTTTGCCTGACATAGAAGATGTTCTGGTTAAAAAAGGTTTTTATTGGCTTGATGAATTCTCTGATCAACAAGCTTTGGCTTCTATGATGCATCAGTCAATTGTGTCTAAGGAAGAAGATAATAAGAATTTGTACCTGATGAGTCAGCGCAGTTTGATTTTACAAAAGTTGCTTAATAACGTGATTACAGATGCGCTATTTTATACTTATTATGAGACCCTCCAGCTTCATAAAGCACCGGAAAGCCAGTTGGAAGAATTTTTCAAATTCCGACAATATACGGAAGCTATAGACTTATAAGGAATCTAAAATTAGATTATATAATGGGTAACCATTTGTTGCAAACTTTCAGATACATATCATTGATTCTCTTGTAATTGCCTAATAGGCTCAATTAAATAGTAAGAGCTTTATTAAGTTTAACACTCATTCAAGCTATATTTCTATTTGATTGAGCTTATTTTTTTGCGAAGTGGTTAAGATTTTTCCTGCCAGATTCACTAATTCTAAATCCCTAATTTCCTGATAGATATCTTCTTTGTTTTCAATGCCATGAGGCAGCCAGCTTTGTGCTGTGGCAGCCATATATTCAATAGTAAGATCAGGCCATGCTTCATCAGGGTATTTGTCCTTCATATTTTTTATTGAGGCACAAAAGGAGAGAAACTCATCGCTGGCATAAATTAAATCTTCCGGATTTTCTCTGATGGCCTCAATAATAGCTTTTCTCTTTTCACGCGAATCAGGTTCTTCATCAATGGCAACTTTTTTCAAAATGATCTTTCCGATTCTTAAATCATTAGTCACTTCAAATTCATCTGCTTCAAAATCCCAACTAACTGATTTTATGTTTTTTACCAGAGGAGCCAAATCTTTTGGGTTTAAAGGAGCTGCTAAAAATATCTTCCCTAATCCTGCCCGTGCATCTATTGAAGCCACTGTAAGCCATGGCTCATCTGCCAGTTCATCTTTATGGCCAATGGCAGCAATAGCCCCGTTAGACAATTGAAATTGTGCATTATTCCCTCTTTTAGAGGAAGCAATTCTATCAGGATAGGCAAGAGCAAGCGTAAATCCGGTTGCATAAGGGTCAGATACAGAATTATCAGCTGCGATATTGAATAATTTTCTATACGAAGCTGCAATTTTTTCTATTTGCCTAAAAGGTTTCGTTAGGCGATCTTCTTTCCTAAAAGTCCTCAAACGATCTATTCTGTAGCTTATATCTGCACCTTCCTGCTTGTACAAAGGATCTCTTTCTTCCAGTATAGCTGCTAAGTCTGTTGCGAGTGAAAGATTACCTTTTTCTTCAGATTGGATCAACATGTGTGAAAGGCGGGGGTGGCAGGGGAGACTATGCATTTTTATTCCCGTTCCTGTAATTCCTTTTTCATCAATTGCTTCCAGGGTATTCAACAGATCGGTTGCCTTGATCATTTTGTCCAGGGGTGGGGGAGTCAACCAAAATAATTGGTAAGAATCTTGAATTTTTCTTGCAGCTAAATCAAGCGCAAGAGGGGCGAGGTCTTCATTCAATATTTCGGGTATTCTATGTTTGCTTCTGGATTGATTTTCTGCTTCGGACCACATCCTATAACAAACTCCGGCAGATACACGGCCAGCACGTCCGGATCTTTGGTCTGCTTCATCCTGTGAAATTGCCTGCGTAACTAATCTGCTTAAACCAGTATTGGCATCAAAGCGCGAGACCCTGCCAAAACCTGTGTCAATTACTACTTTTACGCCTTCTATGGTTAAACTGGTTTCTGCAATAGAAGTAGCTAAAACTACCTTTCGCTTCCCTTCCGGATGAGGCTGAATGGCTGCCCACTGTTTATTCCAGGGGAGCTGACCATATAAAGGGTAGATTGCCAGATCCTTTCTTAGCATTTTCAGCTCTTGTGTTACTGCATTAATTTCGCCTTGCCCGGGTAGAAAAACCAGAATATCTCCTTCATGTTGCTGTACAGATTTCCGAATGATGGAAGCTGTCATTTCAGCTAAAAGGTGATAGTCTGTTTCGCCAGCATAAAAAATTTCGACAGGATATTGTCTCCCTTTACTAATTATTGCTTCAGCTTCCAGTGCCTCGGAGAGCATTTTTTGATTAAGAGTAGCAGACATGATCAAGATTTTCAAATCGGGCCTGCTCTTTATTTGGGTATGTCTTGCCAGTGCCAAAGCTACATCAGCATGGATACTGCGCTCATGAAATTCATCAAAAATAAGAATTCCTACATCTTTTAATTCAGGATCAGAATCTAACATCCTGCCCAAAATACCTTCTGTTACTACTTCAATAAGTGTGGTCTCACTTATTACAGTTTCAAACCTAATCCGGTAGCCTACTGTTTTTCCGAGTGGTTCATCAAGAAGGTCAGCCATTCTTTTGGCAATAGATTTGGCTGCCAGCCTTCTTGGTTCAAGCATAATAATTTTCTTTCCTGCCCTTTTTGCTTCCTCTATTAATGCAAGCGGAATGATGGTACTTTTTCCGGCTCCTGCTTCAGCATTTATAATTAATGTTTGCTGTGTTTTTAAAGAAGATGTGATAGCAGGAATAATTTCAACAATAGGTAAATCAATTTTGCTTAACTGGAAAGGCATAGAGTGTATTTCAAATTATTTGCTGCGAATTTCGGTATTATTGTGTTGTTATTTAAATTATACCGCAACAATAACTTTCTGAGAGAAGCGATTGATTCAAAATAAAAAAGGAGCCAAATAAATTTGACCCCTTCTAACCTCCGTTTATTATTTTGAATGCTTTCTTACTATTTTCTATTCACTGTTCTTTAGCTACAAATCTTAAAATGATTGTCCTGCATCATCTCCACCCTTCTGATCTTCATTGGAGATTTTACTTCTTCTTTGGCGCGCTTTATAATCCAGCTTACCAAATTTGTAACCGAAAGTGATTCCAAATGAGCGGAATGGAATGGCAAAATTGCTTCTTTGATATAAGTTTTCGCTTTCAATTTCGCTTTCAAATGATTTTCTTTCCATAAAAGGCTCAATAATAGATACACCTATAGATCCTCTTTCATCCCAAATGGTTTTTTTAGCACCTAAGCCAAATATTGAAAATGAAGGGTTAAAGCCCTGTAAAGTCTGTTGTCTTGGTCTGGCAAAACCAAACATATCTATTACCCAGTCGCCTTTGAGTTTGATTGATGAATTAATATTTCCACTTAATAAAAGTGCTGTATTAGAAACATTATTACCTTCAATTACCCCATCAGCCATGAAATAATTAGCATTTATTCCACCTCTTATCGTCCATATTTTAAATAATTGTGTAGAAATAAAAAGGTTAGCGCCTACATTTTCCTGCTGGCCAACGTTGTCGAAAGTTGTTCCTACGGTGTCAGTACTTATAGGGATAACAACAGATTGAATAACCTGATTTATTTGGTTATAGAAAACAGATAGGTTTATGGATGTTCCTTTTACAAAAGTGTTGTAACCTAACTCGAAGTTGTCAGAAAGCTCAGGATTCAGGGTTGGATTACCAAAGCTTACGTTTCCAATATTTCCGATTTGTTCGTATGGGTTTACATTTCTTAAACTAGGCCTTTGAATTCTTCTATTGTAAGAAGCTTTTACAGAGCTTACTTTACCAAATTTTTGACTTACAATTACACTTGGCAACCAGTTTTCATAACTCTGACGGTCAAAATTTTGCTCTGTAGCATCCCTGAAACTTCCGTTCAGGCCGGTATATTCATATCTAACGCCCGCAATTAACCCCAGTTTTTTAGTGATATTATATTGAGAAGAAATATAACCTGCATATACATCCTGATCATAATAGAAGATATCAGTTCTGTTATCTACTATCACGAATTCATTAGCACCTTCAGGTTTTGTTTCATATTCAAAATCACTTTCAATATCTCTTAAAATACTTTTAAATCCACTTTCTAATTTGAAGGTTTCTCCAAAGGGATGGACATAATCAATTTGTATAGTGTTTTCCCTGTTGTTACCGTCATTATTGTTATTGGCTACTTCGTAATTTGGTGCGGCCGCTAATTGCTCAATTTCAAATTGTGTATTGTTGATGTTACCATCTATTTTGTAAGATGCAGATAACTCTCTTCCGGGTTGGTCAGGAAACTTCATGATATAATCTAATGACCATTCATAACCCGCATTTTGTGAGCTATTATCTGTGTATCTGTCAAATGTGATTACTTCTGATGGAGAAGTATTTTCTACAATGTTTGTTCCGTCTGAATTGCTGTTGAATCCTCTTAATCTCAGTGCGGTGGATAAACTGTGGAATGCGTTGAAATCGTAAAAGGCTCCAATATTTCCAAAGTAGCCCAGTCTGTTGCTTTCGTTTTCACCATTTTGCTCACGAATAAACTCTTCACCCTGAGCGTTAGTGGTTCTCTGGTAAAATTCATTAATAGCGGTTTGAGGCCATGAATAGAAGGTACTTGCATTAGCATTAAAACCAAACCTTCCTGCCCCGGCATTTAAACCTACTACACCACGATTAATTCGTGTTCCAGCCGTAACATCCACGTTGCCGGCAAAACCCTGTGGAGTTTGTTTTTTGGTGATAATATTAATAATTCCTGCGGTTCCTTCTCCGTCATACTTAGCCGATGGAGAGGTGATTACTTCAACATTTTTTATTTGATCTGCCGGAATCATTTTTAATGCATCTCCCGGGCTGCTACCAAACATGCTACTAGGCTTGCCATTAATCAATATCTGAATATTTTGGCTACCTCTTAGCGAAACATTACCATCCTGGTCTACAGATAAGAGCGGAGCTCTTCTAAGTACATCAGAAGCGTCACCACCAGTATTGGCAACATCCTGCTCTGCATTGTACACTATTCTGTCAATTTTATTCTCGATCACTTCACGCTGACCTGCAACTACCACTTCATCTAAAACATCTGTATCAGTTTTTAAAGCGATGTTTTCTATATTTACATCAGGAGATTTTGGCGTAAGTTCAATAGTTTGTTGCAAGCTTGTGTAACCTACAAATGAAACCTGCAATTGGTATTGACCTAATTTTACATTTAATATTTTAAAAGAACCGTCAGCTTCTGTTATTACTCCATTAATAGTTTCACCATTTTTTAATGATTTAATCACCACTGTGGCGTAAGGAATAGCTTCTTTAGTAGCTTCATCTACAACAGTTCCTGTTACCTTTCCTGTAATTTGAGAGTTAGCAGCGCCATAATCGCCTCTTTGTTGAGCATTTAGCTGAAGGCTTAATGCCATTGTTATTAGTAATAATAAATTCTTCATATTATAAGTTATTTCACAAAGGTAGACTCTTTCCTTTAGAGTATGTTTTTTATACTACATAAATGGTTAAACTAATCGGTAAGCAAGGTATTAATGAGGATAAGCGGATTGTAAATTAATTACTTGGAATAGCACTTTTCCCTTTTATATGTAATCTAAAATCAGATTGTATAATCGGTAATCATTTGTTGCTCATTTTCAGATACATACCATTGATTCTCGTTGAATTACCTAATTAGGCTCTGTTTATTAAAATACGCTTATTATCATAAAAAAGATATGCCATGCAGACAAGAGCTGCTGAGACATCTGCAATTGGAAAGGCTATCCATAGTCCTTTCAATCCAATAAAATTTGGTAAAATAAGTAAAAGAGGAATCAGGAAAAAGCCTTGTTTGGTTAAGGTAAGGAGTAGAGCAGGAATAGATTTACCAATTGCCTGATAATAAGCAGAACTAATTAACTGTAATGCGATAAGTGGTGTGGCTAAAAAGGTAATTCGCAATGCTGGAACAGTTTCTTTAATCAATTCAGGATCGGAAGAAAAAATTCTAATTATTTGAGGGGTAAAAATCATGATCAACGCAAAAATACAAGAGGAAATAATAGTGCCTGAAAGCATTGAATTTTTCATGGTTAATTTTACTCTTCTCCATGCTTTTGCACCATAATTGTAGCCCACAATAGGCATAGAGCCCTGTGTAATTCCTAAAGCAGGAACATTTACCACCATCATCATCCTGTTGATTATTCCATATACTGCAATACTTGACTCTCCACCATACTTGTAAAGAGAATTATTTAATACTAAGTAAAGCAAACTTACCACTCCTTGCCTGGCAAAAGTCACAGAACCAATAGAAAAGATTTCTCCTGTAATTTTCCAATTCGGAATGAAATCACTTGCCTTGAGCTTAATACCTGTTTTACCCTGAATAAAAAAAACAGCCACATAACTAGCGCTTCCCAGATAGGAGAGGGTGGTGGCCCACGCAGCTCCTTTTATACCCATATCGAAAGTAATGATAAAGAGTGGGTCTAGTATGATATTCACCACCGCAGGTACTATCATCACATACATGGCTACTCTGGGATAGCCGACTGCTCTGATAATACTGTTGGACATCATTGTATAAGCCAAAACAGGAATTCCTAAAAGAATTATACTGAAATAATCTACTGTTGGCTTTAATATATCTCCTTTTGCGCCAAAAGCTGATAGTAAGGGTTCTATGAAAACATAACCCAATATACAAAATGTAACACCTAAAAATAAAGTGAGAGAAAGTTGATTCCCTAATGTTTTGCCTGCCTTTTCAGGTGTTTTAGCGCCTAAAGCACGAGAAATGATGGAGGCACCACCTATACCTATCCCCATTCCTATGGACGAGATGAGAAAAGTAATAGGAAGTACCACAGTAATGGCAGCTATACCCAATGAACCAACAAAGTTCCCAACAAAAATGGTATCAACTATGCCATATACAGATAAAACCAAAATACCAATGGAGGCAGGTATAGCTTGTTTTCTTAATAATAAATTGATTGGCTTATTACCAAATTCGTCAGATGTGCTCATTAAGTATTTGTAAAAACAACTAGTGTAACGCCAGCCTATCAGATAAGTTCTTTGCTGCTATTATAAAAGCTTAGCAAGAATACAATTGACCATAAGATGGTTCGAAGCCAGTTTACCTGAACCAATTTTATGATGTTCTCGGATAAGTCTTTTCCCACTGCTATTTGGTTGTGCAGAGGAACTGCTTGTAAAAACGTTGAAAACCAGATGATTAATATAAGTATAAGCTGTATAGAATTAACCCAGTTGAATTCATGATAGGTTAAATAACATGAGCTAAATAGTTGAGTAGCCATTAAAGGAAGTACTATGAAGGTGATCAGGTGAGTATATTTTTCATGCCAAATAAGAAGTTCTGATGATGAATAATAACTAAATGAGGGGTAAACAATTGTTTGGATTATCCATATTAATATGAGAAGCCCAAAATCACTTAATAGCTTTATAAGTTGAATCATGTTTTTAAATTAAAATTGATTAACATTATTTCTTTTCAGGTGTTTAAAAAAGATGACAAAAAACAGGTTGTATTCGGAAACTTATATGGTTGGGCCTCATAGTGAATGGATTGTGTTTTTGCATGGGGCAGGAGGAAGCACAGCTACATGGAAATATCAGGTAGAACAGTTTAAAGGTAATTATAATCTACTATTAATTGACCTTAGGGATCATGGTCAGTCCAAACAAATAGAACCGTCACATACTAATTATACTTTCGATGTGATTACGGAGGATGTGATGGACGTATTGCAAATGCATTATATCAAAAAAGCGCATTTTATTACGCTATCATTTGGCAGCGTTTTATTACAGGATTTAAGTATAAAATATCCTTCGTTAGTGGCCTCTGCAATATTTGCCGGAGGCATCTTTAAAGCAAATGTATGGATAAAATCGTTTGTGCAAATGGCAAGGTTTTTAAATGTGGTTTTGCCTTACAGCTGGATGTACAATATATTTTCATATCTCTTAATGCCAAAGAAGAGACATCAGCGATCGAGGAAGATTTATAAAATACAAGCACAAAAGCTTACAGCACAAGAGTATATGAAGTGGGTAGGTCTTTATGGAGAATTTTTTGCTTTGCTAAATAGGTTTTTCTATCAAAAAATTAGTTTTCCGGGTTTAGTAATCATGGGTAAGGAAGATTACATTTTTCTAAATGCTGCTCAATCTTTTGTTTGCAACCAAAACCATGTGAACATAGTGGTTATTGATCATGCAGGTCATATTTGTAATATTGATAGTCCTGAAGAATTTAATCAGATAGGGTATAATTTTATCCGGAAGCATTCTTATTTATCAGCTGATTTCCCCACCATTAATGCCCAATAAATAAGCAGTGGATGTATAACTAATAATCGTGCCCACCCAATCCATTCAGCCACACATAATCCACTTTGAATGCAGGAACCTTCCTGTATAAAATATATGTGGGAAGGAATAAAAGCAACCAGCATTAGGATGAGCAGATAGGCAGTTACTTTTCTTATTGCCCGAAAATGAATTGCTATAGCTAAAATTATTTCTGCAATACCACTTATAATATTAATTGTTGGATGATAGGGTAAATAATCAGGTATTAAAGGAAGATAGAAAGATGGGTTGATGAAATGATTAACACCTGCTGCTAAATAAAAGAAAAAAAGAATATAAACCGAACACTTACTTTTAAGCAATCTGGTAAGTTTTAAATTGATGTGCTTCATAAGTCAGGGCAGAGCTGTTTTCTCACCATTTCAGGAGAATGGTTTTATTTGAATCAAAATTAAAGGTAATTATATGTTTTTTTTACCTTTGTTTCGTTAAACTTGCATTTGTCAGGAACTAATACTGATATTTTAGCGATAAAATTTATTGACTTTAATAATTAGGGTTATTTATATCAATATTAAATGAAAAGCTACGTTTGCTAAAATTGGCTATTCAGAACTTATGCGAGTGTATTATAGGCGGGTAGTCGATATAAACACTTTTTTAAGATTGATGGTCAAATTGAAATTCAAAGAACAACTAAAAACTAAATATACATTCATGAAATGAGTATAATCGATAGTCACCACCTGAGGGTGAATATTAATTTTGCGAATTACATGCCATAACTAAAGAACAAATATAGACACATGAATAAAATGAAAAGATTAGCTATTATTTTTTCAGGAGCTTTTTTCCTGTCATCGTTTTCTTTGCTTGCACAATCTGAAGCAGAGGCACAGGAAAGTAATTTAAAAAGCGATTATAGAGGGCTAATAGAGAATAGTGAGACTTTTAAACAATATAAGGTTATTCCTATTGCTGAATTGAACAGTTTTGAAGGTAAACTTTCTGACACTTTGAGCAGGTATCAGAATGAAATTGCCGTAGCTGAAAATGAAGAAAGAGCGGCAAAGAAAACAGCAGATAGCTTGAGAAGTGAAGTTCAGGAGTTAACAACTAATCTGGAGGAAACTCAAAAGTTGGTGGATGGGATTTTTTTCCTGGGTATCCCTATGACTAAGTCAGGTTATAATGCACTTGTTTGGTCAATAGTAGCAATATTGGTGATAGCTCTAGGTGTGGTTTATTACTTATTTTACAATAGCCATAAAGTTACCAGGCAGACAAAGATTGATAAAGCAAGGGTTGATAATGAGTTGGAAGAACTAAGAAAAACCTCACATGAGAAACAAGTGAAGATAAAAAGAGAGTTACAAACAGCCTTAAATAAGCTGGAAGAGCATAATAGATAATTTTTAAAATTTATTTTTAGGAATAAAAAAGCCAGATAATTTATTAAAATATCTGGCTTTTTTTATTATATAAATGTGACAATTATTAGTGTAGCAACAAGAATTCCGATGATTATTAAAAAATTTCTTTTCATAGCTAAAAGTGGTTAAAGTTGATACTCAAAGTTAAGAAATTTTGTTTAATAAATCACAACAATAGTTAAACAGTTTTTTTTAATATTCTGATCTTTTTTCAGGTGCATACTTTACAAAAATATTTATATAGGCACTTCTGGAAAGGCGAAAGGTAATTGGGATAAGTAAAATGGAGGCAGAAATGGATAAAGTTAAAATGAGCCAAAGCTTTGCTATGCCCAAAATGTTAAGGGCTGTAAAAACAGTAATAATCAAAGCTACCTGCATAGCATAACTGATATACATAGCCCCATCGAAAAAAGATGGCTCCGACATGTATCGTAGTCCACAATGACTACAATGCTTAGGCATTTTCTGAAACTTTTTTAAATTATATGCTGGCGATTCAAAGAGATCTCCCTCGTGACATCGGGGGCATTTAAATTTAAAAATACTATATAACTTATTTCCTTTTTTCAATTTGTTTTATGTTTTTATGTGTTTAGCCACCTCCAAAATTTCCCCAAAAGTGTGGTAGGCTGAGGTTTAACTTGTTTTTTATTTACTTCTGTATTAGAGGTTCTCGCTTTTTTAGGCTTATTTTTTTTCTGCTTTTCCTGGGTAGGTTTCAGTATTTTTTCTTTGTAGTAAGCCTCTTTTTTCTTTTTTCTAAGCCTTTCGGCTTCTTCCTGCTTTCTGGCTTCTCTCTTTTTTTCTCTTTCTCTTATCTGTTGAGGAGTAAGTTCTCGCTTTTTCCCTCTTGAGTTATCTTTCAGCCTTCTGTGAGCTTTCTTTTTATTAATATTTGATGACTTGTCCTTTTCGGCAGAGTGTTTTTGCTTTTCCTCTTTGGGTTTAGGCTCAGGTAAATCAATTTTACCCAGCACGTTTAATCCCTTTAATGATATTTTAGGAGCCTTTATTACTATGTCCTCTTCAGTAGAACTAGTGGTTTCAGAGTCTAAAATGTCAGCAACAGTTTTATACCTTTTAGAAGAGGGCTGTACTTCTGAGGTCAACTCATCAATTTTTTCCTTATCATTTTCATCAACTTTTCCTTCAACATGAATGTGTGCTACATCCATGTTGTTTTCTTCTGCAGGTTTATTGTCTTCCTGAGTTTCAGCAGGCTCAAATGATGAATCTTTGCTATTACTGTTTTTATCTTCTGAATGAAGCTCTGAGTGCTCTTGTGTTACAACTGATTGATCTTTCGGTAAAACTTTTTCAACTGATTCATTTGATTCATTTGATTCATTACTTTTTAAAGCTACGTAATCTTTCCCGTTATTTGTTTCATCGTGAGTGGTTGGCTCAACTTCAGCTTTGCCTTTATTGTCTATGTCAGCGTTTTTTTTGGCAGCTTCTTTTTCTTCAACAGGTTTAGTATCAAAATAATCAAAAAGAAGTGAAACAGACTCTTCATCCAGTTTAGTATTTGAATCTTTCTCTACTTCAATTCCTTTTTTACTTAAGAAAGCAATAATATCATCAGTAGTAATTGATAAATTTCTTGCTGCTTGGGCTAATCTCATGGTTTGGTAGGCTATAAATTAATTCAGTAAAAAACAAAGGGAGTATCTTCTGTTAACCCCCTTTGTAAGTGTTTATTCTCCCTGGCCTAATGAAAAGCCTATTTTTCCGTCAAAAGTATATAGGTTCTCTGTTTTTATCACATCAAAGCCACTTTTAACCAGTTGGGACTGAATATCTATTACTTCTTGTGCAGTAATATTTTTATATTCATACTGCCCATTTACTTTTTCAGCAGATTTCGAAATAAATCTTAACCTCCAGTGGTCAGTACAGAAAGTAGATTTCATACCTCCCGGATATACTTTTACACCACGGTTGGTAATCATTTTAAGTTTTAAAACTTCTTTTGAAGCATCAACCAGGCTGTTTCCTAAAGCTTCTGCATCTCTGTTTTTATCATCAATAAACACATCCACGCCCACTAATTCTTTTTTTCGTGGAGCATGCTCAGTATCTTTAATAACAATTCTGGTATCGTCACTATTGAACTCTATTTTAGCGAAGTGCTCAGGATTTTGACCTAATCTTTCAATTACCGCATCAGCAAATTCGCTGGTGTTAAGCTTTTTCTTGCTGATTGAGTCATTATAAATATCGCCCGTGTGCATTCCGTCTTCTATGGTTCTCAACCATGCATTTTGAATGTAGGCAGCTTTTTCAGCTTCACCGAAATACTGGAGCATTTGAATAGCACCATGTAATAAACCTGAAGGGTTAGCAATTCCTTTACCTGCAATATCAGGAGCGGAACCATGAATGGCTTCAAACATAGCATATTCCTGACCAATATTTGAAGAACCTGCCAGGCCTACAGAACCCGAAATTTCTGCAGTAATGTCTGAAACAATATCACCATATAAGTTTGACGTTACTAATACATCATAATCCTGAGGCCTGTTAGCTATTCTTGCAGAAGCTATATCAATAATCTGGCTTTCGGCTTCAATATCAGGGTACTCTTTAGATATTTCTTTAAAAATACTATGGAACAATCCATCAGTAATTTTCATAATATTATCCTTCACTAAGCAAGTAACCTTTTTGCGGTTAAACTTTCTAGCATACTCAAAAGCGTATCTAACGATTTTTTCAGTACCAGGTCTGGATATTAACTTTAAACACTGAGTTACCTCATCAGTCTGCTGATGCTCTATACCTGCATAAAGGTCTTCTTCATTTTCTCTAATCATTACAATATCCATCACCTCATGATTGGTTTTAACATATGGGTGATAGGAAACTGCAGGCCTGACATTCGCAAACAAGCCCAATGATTTTCTGATAGTTACATTTAAACTTTTATAACCTTTTCCCTGAGGCGTGGTAATTGGTGCTTTTAAGATCACCTTTTTTTGATGAATAGCATCCCAAGCATCTTCTGTAATTCCTGAAGTATTGCCGGCTAAAAAGGCTTTTTCTCCAATTTCGATGTGTGTAGCATCAATCTGAACATTGGCAGCTTCCAGTATTTTGAGCGTGGCGTCCATTATTTCAGGACCTATACCATCACCTTTGGCAATTACTATACTCAAAGGTTTTGTAGTACTTGCAGATTCTTTCATGTTATATTATTTGTTTTAGTGATCGCAATTCATGATGTTAAAACTAAATAAATAGCCTCAACTATCTTTTATAAGCCTAAGCAATTAACATTGGATGAAATTATTAATTAGTGTAACAACATTCAACTATCTATCTACGCTTAAATACAGTTTTGGTTCTTCAGTTTACTGGTGCAAAAATACTGTTTAAGGGGTTTGAATCAAAGCTTAAGTTTGAGTATATTATTACAGCTTAATCGATAAGTTTTGCTTGTATGTAAGGTGATTTGAGGCCTATTTTACATTTGATAGCTTACTTCTTTATTTGATAAGAGATTAGAGGGATTTTAACACAAAATTAAATCACATTAAATAAGCTATCACCAGCTAAATTTATATTAAACTAATTCCGGCTCATTTTTATCTTTAGGAAGACATACTCCCGGTGGTAAATCCAAAACAGGATCGTCCGTTCCATTTGACGAGCCACCACCTCCGCCACCTTCATCGTCATCAGAATTATTATTGTTTCTGAAGACCCAGCGAATAAAATAAGATACTAAAAAGGCGGAGCTACATGCTAAAATAATGTAGTCAGGATTTTCGGCAATATATTGGAAGAAAGCTTTCAAGTTATGATTAAAACAATTATGATCTCTGATTAATTCAACTTATACTTTTGTTGTACTAAGTACAACCTATGAAGGTTTGAAATAGCAGAAGGTTTTTTTTATTTCAGTAAACAATTTAAGTAATAGATCGGTATCCATCAATAGTTTTATAAAATAATCCATTATCTAAGTAGATAGGTATATTATTATTTTCCATCAAAATAGATACGTTGGGTAGGATATGCTAAACTTATGTCCTCTTCTTGGTTAAATCTTTCCAGAATCTCTTCCCAAATTATATGTTCTGTTCTTCTTCTTTGCTTGGGTAATGATAGATACCTGATTGTTAACTGAACGCCACTTTCCTTTACTGAAGTATAAATTATTGGTGTAAGATTGCTATAAAAGATCATGAACTTCTTAGAAGCTTCCACTAGTTTTCTTTTGGCAGAAAAGCTTAATTCTTCCGCATGCTTATTCACTATTTCATTCAGTATGGATTTAGCTTTTTTCCAATTGCTTTCAAAGGTTATATTAACAGCTATTTCATTCCATACATGGCTAAACCCCTGGTTATAATTGGCCTGACTTTGGCTAAAAACTTTTCCGTTGGGAATATGGATAATCCTTCCTGTGCTTTGGTCAGAATCTACCCAATTACCTATTTCATTTATGGTGAATTGAAAAAACCGGATATCTATTACATCTCCTGAATTGTCGTCAATTTCTATTCTGTCGCCTACTTCAAAAGGCTTGCGAATCATGATAAACAACCAACCGGCCAGGTTTACAATAGGAACCTGCAAAGCAATGGCTAAACCCGCACTTACAAGTCCTAAAAATGTACCTAATGAGTCAATTCTATCTATCCAAATATTAAGGATAATGAGAATCAGGAGGATGTAGTAAGTGTTTTTTATACTGTTTTTCCACAGATATCGATGTTTCGCATCGTGAAATCTTTTGAAAACAAACTGCAAAGCAAAATACCTGACCAATAGTAAAATCAAAATTGCTACCAGGCTGTAGAAGATTTTGTGTTGAATCGCAGGGCTGATTTGCCAATGGGTTTCTATGTATTCTGAAATATCTTTAATCATGAGAATTTATCAGGTCAATATAAAGATAACCTTTCATTAAATACTGATTTCCTCTTAGAAAGATGTCAGAACCGCTTCAAAACCAATTTACTAACATGGTCTCCAATGGATAGGGAAGAGGTGGCTGCCGGAGAAGGCGCATTACAAACATTAATTGCATTTTCTTCCTCAAGAATTAAAAAATCATCAATTAGCCCACCATTTCTGTCGCATGCCTGAGCTCTTACACCGGCACCTCCGGGAGTTAGGTCGTCTTCGGTAATGTCAGGAAGTAATTTTTGTAAAGCTTTGGTGAAAGCACCTTTAGAAAATGAACGATACATTTCTCCAAATCCTGTTTTCCAATACTTAGAAGCTACTTTTTGAAAGCCTGGCCAAGCCAGAGATTCTCCAAGTTCTACCAGGTTGAAGAGTGTTTTTCTGTATCCTTCCCTTTTAAAAGCTAAAACTGCGTTAGGTCCGGCTTCAATTCCTCCATTGATCATTCTTGTAAAGTGCACGCCCAGAAAAGGAAAATTTGGATCAGGCACCGGATAAACCAAATTCTTAATTAAATATTGCTTCTCAGGCTTGATCATAAAGTATTCACCCCGAAAAGGAATGATTTTCAGGTCTAATTTTTTGGAAGTTAGTCTTGCAATTTTATCTGAATATAAGCCCGCGCAATTCACTATCAGGTCTGCATCAAAACTTGCATTGTGAGTGATGACAGTGCTTACCCCATTTTTTAGCTGTATATCTTCTACCTTTTCCCCAAGTTTAATTTCTCCTCCCAGTTCCTGAAATTTTTCAGCATATTTTAATGAGACAGCAGTATAATCAATAATGCCTGTTTGAGGTACATGTATTCCTGCAATTCCATTAATATAAGGCTCATGTTCGTTGACTTCTTCTCCCGTTAATCTTTTGAGGTTAGTTAATCCATTCTGATTACCTCTTTCTTCAATCATTGTTAGGGTGGGAAGCTCACTTTTATCTGTAGCCACAATTACTTTACCGCATAATTCATAAGGAACGCCTTCATCATCACAGAATTTTAATAATTGGTTATACCCATCAATACAATTTTTAGCTTTTAAACTACCCGGCTTATAATAAACACCAGAATGAATAACTCCACTATTATTACCAGTTTGGTGCTGCGCCAGTTTGCTTTCCTTCTCTAGTAAAAGCACAGATAGCTGAGCGTTTTTCTGCTTAATTTTTAAAGCTGTAGCAAGGCCAACAATCCCTCCGCCAATAATGATGATGTTATGTTTACTCATGGTTGTTAATATTAGTTATTAGGTACTGGTAAATCCGGAGTTATTTTCTGCGATTAGATTATTTCTTAGTTCAGAATTATTTTAGATCTGATGTCTATTGGTTTTGTTGCAAATTCATAATACACTGTCTCACATTTCTGTACTCAATACGCTATATTTCGCACTAATCCACAATTACCAAATAGTAATTTTTCTTTCCTCTCTGTACTAATATATATTTTCCCTGCAATAATTCTAATGCCGGAGTTGCATTTCCATCCTCTACTTTTTCTTTATTGATGCTTACACCGCCACCTTGTATCATTTTTCTTGCTTCACCTTTGGAAGGAAAAATAACCGACTGAGTAGTTTCAGATAGAAAATCAATGAGAGTAGCAGTGTCTTTCAACTCTTTAGAAGAAATAGTTACCTGGGGGACTCCCTCAAAAACAGATAATAAGGTGTCTTCATCAATACTTTGCAATTCTTCAGTAGTTGACTTTCCAAAAAGAATAGAAGATGCTTTCAAAGCCATATCCAAAGCTTCCTGAGAATGTACTCTGATAGTGAGTTCTTCAGCTAAAGCTTTTTGTAAAGTTCTTAGGTGAGGAGCTTCCTTATGTTCAGCCTCCAATGCTTCAATTTCCTCTTTTCCTTTTGTACTAAAAATCCTGATGAAATTACTCATATCCTCATCTGAAGCATTAAGCCAAAATTGATAGAACTTGTAAGGGGATGTCTTTTTAGGATCTAACCATATATTTCCTGACTCAGTCTTGCCAAATTTGGTGCCATCTGCTTTTTTAATAAGTGGGCAGGTTACTGCAAAAGCTTCTCCCTGCTCCATTTTCCTGATCATTTCAGTACCAGTGGTAATATTGCCCCACTGATCCGAACCTCCCATTTGCAGTTTACAGTTTTTAGCTTTGTATAAGTGTAAGAAATCATAGCCTTGCACCAGCTGGTAAGTGAACTCTGTAAAACTCATTCCTTCACTTGATTCTGCTGATAATCTTTTCTTTACAGAATCCTTTGCCATCATGTAGTTAACAGTGATATGCTTTCCAACATCACGGATAAAGCCCAGGAAGCTAAAGTCTTTCATCCAGTCGTAGTTGTTTACCACTTCAGCACTGTTTTTATCAGTAGCATCAAAATTCAGGAAATTCATCACCTGGTTTTTAATAGCCTCTTCATTATGTCTTAAAGTAGCTTCATCCAGCAGGTTCCTCTCCTGTGATTTTCCTGAAGGGTCACCAATCATTCCTGTAGCCCCACCTAGTAATACTATAGGTTTATGGCCGGCATCCTGGAAATGCTTTAGCATCATTATCCCTACTAAATGGCCAATGTGCAATGAATCAGCGGTAGGGTCAATGCCTACATAGGCACTGCTCATTTCTTTTTCAAGTTGTTTTTCTACTCCGGGCATCATATCATGTATCATGCCTCTCCACTGTAATTCTTCAATAAAATTCTTTTGCATATTGGTATCTACTTAATTGTACTGATTAGATTAGGAATGCAAATATAGAAGGCTTGGGAGGATTTTAGTAATAAATTGGTAAGGATTATAATTTTCAAACCTTGCTTTTAATATCGAATCGAACATTATGACTATTAAATTAATAAATGTTTTAAATAGGTATATTGTTTTATATGTTTATAAAGGTTACATTACATTATAATTTCACCAAACCCTACAATATGACACGGACAAAATTTATAAATGAGTGAGGAAAAGAGGCTGAAGCAGCCAAAATCTCCAAGCCCTACACAACTGGCTTAATTGGTTGAAAATTATTTTTAAATTTTAATGTATAAGATTATGAAAAAGTTAATTATTTTTTGGTTCTTTTAGCATTTTTAACGATGTTAAATCTCAATATCCTTCACCGTGTTCTAATCAAAGTAGCACCTACTCTGCTCTTTTATATACAACAGGAGGGACTAAAATATCGCCTTCAAATGCTCAACCAAATACCCAATATGATATTAGAATTATTTATTCTGGTACTTATGCTTCTCCTCTTAATGCAGCGTATTGCATAGTGTTTAGCAATGGATTTACCTCTCAAGCATGTAGGGATGCCGGTGCTGGAAATGCGACAATTCGTATCACAACATCTTCTTCCTTACCTCCATTTGGTATCATAGGAGCTGTTGGTCCAACTGACAATAGTGGAAGTAGCAGTTCCGCTTTAAATTGTACTTGTGCCCAACAACTTATAATTTAATTATCTTAATTTAAAGGGACAAAATGTCCCTTTAAATTATTTACAGAATTTGAAAAATGCAGTGGTTTATTTTCGAAAAATAATGAATTATAAATATCAAATTATATTTATTTTTATTTTCATTTTGCCTAACATGTTACAATGTCAAAAGACTACCAAAAATTGGTTGTTTTTCAACCAATTGCGTTTTGAATTTATTGAAGGAACTGCAAAATTTAATTTTAATAGCCCTTCACTTGCAGAAGATGATAGAACTACTGTTTTTTCTCATCCTCAAACAGGGGAATTGCTACTGTATTTTGACGGTATCAATCTTTGGTCAGGAAATGAATTAAATTTGGTAAAAGAGAATATTAAAATAGGTAGTGGGTTAAGACAAACCAGTCTGATATTGCCATTGAATGAATCTTTTGATAGTTTCTATCTATTTACATGTCAAACTAATTTTGATGATAATGGACTATTAATTTCATCAGATATAACTTACTCTTATATTTCAAGGACTGATGATTCCTATTCAATTGATAGTTTAAACTTAGAACTTGAGTCAAACGTGTCCCCAAATGTTACAGCTTATCCTATCACAAGTGGCAATGGGTTTTGGTTGTTGTTGCATTCTTTTTCAGGTAATGATTTTATAATTTATCAGGTAAATAGTGATGGAGTGTTTTTTCATGATAAGCAATCTAAAGGTTTTTCAATTCCAGATTCAACTCAAAACAGAACAGGTACATTAAATTTCTCGCCTAATGGTAAATATATTGTGAATACACATTGGTCAAGTGATAATTCTTACCGCCCTCCTATAGACTTATTATCTTTTAATGCAGAAGAGGGAAGTTTAGGAACTTATTATCCTCTTAATAAATTCCTGTTTCAATATGTAGCTACTTTCTCCCCAGACAGCAAAAAATTATATGTTTCTGTTTTTGACTCATCTGCAAATAAAGAATTACATTTTATTCAATACAGTTTAGAAGATATTTTAACCAAAGAAAGTTATACTTTTAATCAAGTTGAAGTGAGTACTATTGATGGATACGTTCCCTTTTTTGTTAATAAACATCTTCAAACAGGTTTAGATGGTCGTTTGTATTTTAGTGGGAATAATACAAATAGGCTTTACCGTATTGATAACCCTAACGAATCTATTGAAAATTTAAGGTTTTCTTATATTACTTATCCAGATAACGGATTTAATTTCAAAGCATTTCCTAACTTTATGCAGTATGAATTTGAAGGGTTGACAACTAGCGATAATCCTATTTTAAACTGTAGTGAAGCTAGTATGTACATTATATACCCAAACCCTACAAGTGGAGTTGTAAATATTAAGATTTCAGAGACCTGTTTTAAACCATTTAATCTAACCCTAGTAAGTGCCAACGGGCAAGTGATTTTTAAAGATATGAAATTCCAAACTTCACAAAGTTTCTTGAAACTACCAGATAATGCTTCAGGTGTTTATTTTCTAATTTTTAATAATGGTGTCAAAGTAATTACTAAGAAAATAGTTATAATTTGAAATTTCAAATTATATTGTTTTTTGACAACACTTATTTCTATCTCTTCTAAATATCGTAAGCTAAACTCTTTGCCATTTTAAAGCGTTCATTTTGGAAATGATTTGATAATTCGGCTATATTTGGCAGCTTTTGTGATGAAAACACTGATTTTCATCATTCAATCTGATGCTTTAAAGAAGAATTTTATGCAATATTCGAAAATTATAGGTTTAGGTCATGCAGTGCCGCAAACGATTGTAACCAACGATGATTTATCTAAAATACTGGACACTTCAGATGAGTGGATTACTGAAAGAACAGGTATAAAAGAGAGACGGTTTTTTGATCCTGAAATAGAAGGCTCATTGGCGAAAATGGCTAAAAAAGCTGCTGATATGGCCTTAGAAAGAGCTGGTAAAACTAAAGATGACATAGACTTTGTAATCTTTGCAAGTATTACTCCGGATTATTTCTTCCCAGGTTCCAGCGTACTATTACAACGTGAACTGGAAATGGATACCATTGGCTGTTTGGATATTAGAAATGCTTGCTCTGGTTTTATATACAGCCTTTCAGTAGCAGATCAGTTCATCAAAACCGGAATGTATAAAAATATAATGGTTGTAGGTGGAGAAATCCAGTCCACGGCAATAGATTTAACTGATAGAGGACGTTCTACAGCAGTAATTTTCGGAGATGGAGTAGGGGTGGCTATATTAAGTGCCAGTGAAGAGCAGGGCATTTTATCTACGCATCTGCATGCAGAAGGGAAATATGCAGAGGAGTTATATGTGAAGGATCCCGGAAGTAGCAGAACGAAGGAGGAAAGACAGCCTGAACAGATTTTAGATACTTCTGGGTTTAAAGTTTACATGAATGGAAACATGGTTTTTAAACATGCGGTAGTGCGTTTTCAGGAAGTAATTGAAGAAGCATTGAACCAGAACAACCTTAGTGCTTCAGATATAGATATGTTAATTCCTCATCAAGCCAACCTGAGAATTTCTAAATTCATACAGAGTAAATTAGGCTTGCCAGATGAAAATGTATTCAACAATATTCAGAAATATGGGAATACAACTGCGGCCTCTATACCTATTGCTTTAAGTGAAGCATGGGGGGAGGGAAAAATTAAGGAGGGAGACTTAGTTTGTCTTGCTGCTTTTGGTAGTGGGTTTACCTGGGGATCTGCTTTAATTAGGTGGTAAAATCCAATTTCTCCGGTGAAAGCAATGATTTTACCAGATTTTCTTTAGATTTAAAAAAAACAAACACATAACTATGATTACTAAACAGTATAATCCCAGCCAATTGGAAGTAGAAATTGCACAGGCAATAATGGAATTAGCCCCTCAAATTGAAGCAAAATTGAACTCATGCAAAATTAGTGCGATTGAAGATAGGATTAAAGAAGATAACCCTATGCTTAAAATTAAGTTGGTAGATTCTGATCAGGACGAACACGAAGTGGTTCTTAAGATTATTCAAAAGCCTGATGCAGGTTAATTTTTAACTTTATAAAGTGTGTAACAGGCATTTCTCTATGGCATTATTTTCATTGCAGGAATTAGATATAGCGGAAAATCCTTACATTTTGTTAATTAAGAACAGAATTATGGAGAAAGTGAATGGCTTAATGGGGGAATTGGAGCATGCTATTCACCATGAACTCAATTTAAATAACCATTCGCTTCCAAAAGAGATTAATCTTAATAATGGCAAAATTTCGAGGGGGGAGAATTATAAATATCTTCCCTATGTAATTTTAGATTTCCCTGCATTTTTCACAAGGTACCATATCTTTGCTTTTCGCACAATGTTTTATTGGGGTCATTTTATTTCTTTTACTATTCATCTGCAAGGTAAATACTGTGATTTATTCGGTGATAAGTTAATTAAACAATTCGCTCAGGATCCGGATACTTATTTTAATATCAATTCAACTCCATGGGAATATACCTATGATGATAAAAACTACAAACCTATTACAGCCCTGAGCTTGCAAGAGATAAATTCTCAAATAGAAGAAAATAGTTTTATAAAATTGAGTAAGCAACTTCCCGTTGCGCAACTGGCTGAAGCTGAGCAAACATTAATTCCTTTCCTACATAGCGTTTTAGATAGTATAAAGTAAAACAATTATAATGTGGATGTGTTATTTATGCTAACCTCAAAACGCTATAATTATGTTTAATATATTTAAAGGAAAATCGGAACGTCAAAAATTGAATGATCAATATAAAAGGGCGATGGAAGAATACCATCAACTGAGTACTGTCGACAGAAGAAAGGCAGATGAAAAAATGGCCAGAGCCGATGAAATTTCTAAACAACTGGATGCTTTGGATAAGAAAGAAGGTAAATAGTTATTTCATTTTAGAAAAAATGATAATTTTGAAGGGGTTTTTTAAATCCCTTTTTTTATTTAATAATTTTATATTTTGCGTTAAATAATGCTCTTTTGGTCATTCAATTTAACCATTAAAAACTGATTGTATATATAATGAATTTAGTCC
The DNA here is from genome assembly GCF_014636295.1 of Marivirga lumbricoides. GTDB lineage: Bacteria > Bacteroidota > Bacteroidia > Cytophagales > Cyclobacteriaceae > Marivirga > Marivirga lumbricoides. The sequence continues at coordinate 264,486 of NZ_BMEC01000004.1, forward strand.
ATGCGCCTTTTTATAATAAGTACGTAAATACTATCAAAGGATCAATCCATCAAGTTTTAGAAGACCAATTAACCCATGTAGATAAATTTCTCAACACATTAACGGAGGATAATTTAAATTATAGATATGCAGAGGGTAAGTGGACTTTAAAAGAAGTATTACTCCATTGTCTTGATGTGGAAAGGATTATGGCAGTTCGCGCATTAATGATTAGCAGAGGCGAGCAAACTAATCTTCCGGGATTTAATGAAAATGTATATGTAGAAAATACCCGGTCTCAACATATTTCACTAAATCATATTATAACTGACTTCAGGCTAGTGAGAGAAAGTAACTTGTCGTTCTATAGCATGCTGCATGAAACCCTGCATAATCTTAACGGAAAAATGGATAATCATACAGTCTCTGTAGCAAGCTTGTGGTATATTATTGCAGGTCATTGGAACCATCATCTTACAATTATTAAAGAACGATATCTAACTGAAGCTAAAGATCAATAAAATTGATATAGAGGCTTTTTTTAGTCACAAAATTTGCTTTTTAAAATTTCTATCCCGTATATTTCCTTTTTTGAAAGCTGTATTACAGATAGATAAAATTCCAATGTAAAAAAAGGAGAGTGAATGTATTTACAGTCAGTTATTTATCCAGTTTTTATTTCAAACACTAAAAGTTCACTTTTATGAATTTTATCATAAAACTAATATTATCGGCACTTTCAGTTATTGTCGCTTCTTACTTATTGCCGGGTGCACATATTGAAAATTTCTTTGCTGCTTTACTGGTTTCACTTTTTCTAGCGCTTTTTAGTGCAACACTCAAGCCTGTTCTCACGATATTAACTATTCCTATAACAGTATTTACTTTAGGACTATTTTTATTAGTGATTAATGCACTAATGATTTTACTTGCTGATTATTTCGTTCCTGGTTTTCAGGTGGATGGGTTCTGGTGGGCTCTGCTATTTGGTGTAATACTGGCTCTGGTCAATGGAATTTTTGAAGCAATCAGCAGAAAACCTGAATAAATTTTTATTGCGAGCTAATTTATTCAATTTTTTATTGTAAATTATTTTAGCTTATTAACCTTAACAAGATGAATACTTTAAACCCGGGCTTTAACCCAGAAGAAATAAAACAACTGAAGCAGCAAATTGCTGAAAGCAAAAACGATTTTGTACTTATAGATTCAGAAGACAATAATGAAGAGTATAAAAATTTCCGATTTATAGGAGAGTACGAAGGAAAAGAAGCCATTTTTGATGCTGTAATCTATTCTTTAAGACTGCATCATGCCAGTGAAGTTTATGAAATGGCAGAACATAAAGCTGCACAAAAATTCCCCAATTTTAAGCCCATTCGTTTTCAGGAAGACGAAAATGGAGATTTGAGAGCGCTCAATGATGTGGAGGAGGAAATTGGTCTTTTTATAGCTGAAATGATAGATGAGTTGGAGGATGAGGAGGCTGTAAAAGTACAGGAACATGTGGACATGGACGATTGTGGTGACTATGGTATTGGTCTGGATATAGGGCTTAATGTTGAAGAAGTAACAGATCAGGTAATCAACAACTTTATCAGAGACTTTAAGAATGACACTATTCAGTTAGATGATACACTATATTCTTTTCAGTCTGACGAAGAGGAATATGATGAAAATTAATTGTAAGATTCTCTAACAAGTCTCAAATTTAGGTGTTATTGTTCGATAACACTTTTTTTATGTTAAAAATTGCCTACAGAAAAGAATACACTCATCCATTACCTGAAAATCATCGGTTTCCAATGGAGAAGTATAACTTATTGCCGGAACAACTTTTATATGAAGGTACTATAAGCAACGACAACCTTTTTGCGCCCGGTTTTCTTACTGAAGGTAACATATTGTCTACACATGATGCAGTGTATTGGCAAAAACTAAAAACGCTATCACTTAGCAGACAGGAAGAACGGAAAACAGGATTTCCACTTAGTCAGGCTCTGGTGGATAGGGAGCGCATAATTAACCAGGGAACCATTGAAGCTGCAGATTATGCTTTAAAACATGGTGTAGCTATGAATATTGCCGGAGGAACACATCATGCTTTTACTGATAGGGGCGAAGGTTTTTGTTTACTAAATGATATTGCTATAGCATCTAACTATTTGCTAAATAGTAATAAGGCCAAGAAAATTTTAGTAGTAGATCTGGACGTGCACCAGGGAAATGGTACAGCTCAGATTTTCCGGGATGAGCCGCGTGTATTTACTTTCAGTATGCATGGAAAAAGCAATTATCCTATGCATAAAGAGCTCTCTGATTTGGACATAGCATTGGAAGATGGCTGCGATGATAAGACTTATCTTACTCTTTTAGAAAATCATTTGCCTCAATTAATTGATGAAGTTGAACCTGATTTCATCTTTTTTCAGTCAGGAGTCGATGTATTAGAAACAGATAAGCTCGGAAGATTAGGTATGACAATCCATGGGTGCAAAAGAAGAGATAAGGTAGTGTTTGAATTATGTTATAAAAATAAAATACCAGTAGTTGCAAGTATGGGAGGTGGGTATTCTGCGAAAATATCTCACATACTTGAAGCCCATGCTAATACCTATAGAATAGCTCAAGAAATATTTTTCTAAAAACTTCAGCATTTGTAGTCTAATTTTCGTAACTTATGTAACATTTAAATTCATGCTGATTATTTAGCTTTACAAATTAATATCATTACTAATTGTGTTAAAGCTTTAATGAAGCATAACAAGTAGAGATGTCCAAAGAAAGATCACTTTTTAGACAAAGCGTAGTTTTTTCCAGCTACATCATCCTTTTGCTTTGGTTGGTGAAATCAATAGAATGGGCATTTTCTGCAAATTTTGCACATTTCGGCATTTATCCACGCCATCTGTTAGGTACAATAGGAATATTCACCTCACCTTTTATTCATGGTGATTTTCTGCATTTGCTTTCAAACAGCTTCTCATTGATGCTGTTAGTAATTATACTTTTCTTTTTTTACGATAAAATAGCCTTAAAAGCACTTTTGCTTGTGTACATTCTAACGGGGGTAAGCGTGTGGTTTATAGCCAGAGAGGCATACCACATTGGAGCCAGCGGTGTTATTTACGGTATAGCATCATTTATTTTATTTAGCGGATTATTAAGGAAAAACCAATCATCTTTAGCATTGTCTTTCGTTGTTCTTTTGTTATACGGAGGTATGTTTTATGGAGTACTTCCTCAGGAAGGCCATATATCTTGGGAATCACATTTAATGGGGCTGCTTTCAGGTTTAATAGTAGCAGTTTATTTAAAAGATGAGTTTGCAGGTCAGGCTGAATTGCAGCTTCATTTTGAAAAAGCTGAAGAGGAAGAGGAGGAAGGAATACAGCAAATTACTGAAATTACTTTTACCTTACCCGACCAGAATTTTCAATACCATTATGCGCCCAAGCTTCCTCACAATAAACCTCCATTGCTGAAGGTAGCACCCCAACAGCTTTCTTTAGAAAACGCTGAAGATAAAAAAGAGGACGGCTTGAAGGATGATTCTTATTTATAATAACTAATGAATTCCACTAAGATTAACCTGAAGAGGGAAAGATTATTTCCTCTTCAATTTCAGTTCCTTGCGTACACCTTATTGTTTTTGAGTGCTATTTTGTTCATTGTAAACGTAGCAGTAGCCATTTTTATACTCTTGGTAGCCTGTTTCATGCTAACGGGCTATTCAGGTTGTGAATTTGACCTTACAAGTAACAGTTACAGAGAGTACAATTCCTTTTTCAGGATTCGTTTTGGAAAATGGAAAGATATTCAAGGAGTAGATAAAATATATGTGAATAAAATTAAATCCAGTCAGAAGATGTATTCCAGGGCGAATGTGTCCACTACTTTAAAAGAATATGTTTATAAATGCTTTATAAAGTTTTCGGATGGTGAGAAGTTGTTGCTGACACAAAACAAAAGAAAGAATAATGTGCTGAAAGAAGTTCAGCCGATTGCTAAAAGTTATGGTTTAGAAGTAATAGATAATACAATTTAGCCCTATAATGCCATTTCATCAATTTTACCAAAGGTGGTTTGGTAATTTATTAATTTCAGTCCTGCCAAAGTTTGTTTGCACTTTCATATGTTTCATTATATTTGTGGTCGTTTTACAAAATCATAAAAAACAATACTGTGAAAAACTTATCAATAATTTTAAACGTAGTCTTACTTGTTGCGGTAGCTTATCTTTACGTAGCTCATTTTAGTAATTCAGTAGAGATTAAATCAGCTGAAGCAGGGGATGTGAATTCAGAAGCCTTTCAGAATGTTTCTATCGCCTATATTAACTCAGACTCTCTTTTAACTAATTATAAATTAACTGAGGAAATTGAGCAAAAGTTAGCTGAAAAACAGCAGAAATTTGAGAAAGAATACCAAAACAGAGCACAAGGTTTACAGCAGGAAATTAATGATTTTCAAAGAACTGCAGCCAATTTAACAGTAGCTCAGGGAAAAGCTTTAGAAGAAAGCTTAATGCAAAAGCAGCAGAACTTAATGCGTTATCAGGAAAGCTTAACTCAGCAACTCAGACAGGAGGAGGCTAAATTAAACGAGGAGCTTTACGATAAAGTGAGTGATTATTTGAAAGAATATGGCAAAAAGAACAACCTGGAATTGGTTTTAACCTATTCAAGAGGAAGTGGTGTTTTATATGCCAACGACCAGTTAGATATTAGTAAGCAGGTAATTGAAGGCTTAAATGAAGCATACGCTTCTGACTCAACTAAAACTGAGACTGAAGAGAAAACTGCCGAATAATATTGACTTAGAAGTTACTTTTAAGCCTGGTTCCTAACGAACCGGGCTTTTTATTTTATAATATATTTACAAGATTTAGATTATTCTTAATAGTTTATCATATTAAATTTGAAATAAGCACTAATTACGATTATTTTTGACAATCAATTAATACAAAACGACTTTTATGGCTGAAGTAATAAAAATGCCCAAAATGAGCGATACCATGGAGGAAGGTGTAATCTCTTCCTGGTTAGTGAAAGAGGGAGATAAAGTATCATCCGGTGATATCCTGGCAGAAGTAGAAACTGATAAAGCAACAATGGAGCTTGAATCTTATGAAGATGGCACCATTCTGTATATCGGTATAAAAGAAGGAGACGCGGTACCTGTTGACGGTGTAATCGCTATTATAGGAGAAAAAGGAGAAGATTATAAAGATCTCCTGAAAGAAATTGAAAATGGAAGTAGTTCTTCTTCGGATAAAAAAGAAGAAAAAAAGGAAGCATCTAAATCGGAAGAATCAAAAGAAGACTCTTCTGAGGCTATAGATACCTCTAAAATTAACGCTTCCGTTATTACTATGCCTAAAATGAGCGATACTATGGAGGAAGGCACCATTGCCTCATGGTTGAAGAAAGAAGGCGATAAAGTAGAGTCAGGAGATATTCTGGCAGAAGTAGAAACTGATAAAGCCACCATGGAGCTTGAAGCTTATGAAGATGGTATTTTACTTCATATAGGTGTTGCAGAGGGAGATGCTGTTCCTGTGGATGGCGTAATAGCTGTTGTTGGTGAAAAAGGAGCTGATTATGAGGCTTTACTTAAAGCTCATAAACAAAAGGCATCAGGCAAGTCTGAAGATTCCTCATCGGAAAAAGAAGAAAGTGCTGCTGCAAAAACTGAGAAAGCAGACGCAGCTCCTCAGAATGTAGCTAATGCTACTTCAGGAAGTTCTAATGGAAGTAGTTCAAAAACTTCTTCAGGTGGTAGAATATTTGCCAGTCCTTTAGCCAAAAAAATAGCGGAAGACAAAGGAATTGATCTTTCACAAGTAAATGGTTCCGGAGATAACGGCAGAATAATTAAATCTGATGTAGAAAACTTTACTCCATCTAAAGCTGCCGCCTCATCAAGTGAAGCTACTAAATCAGCAGCTTCTTCAGAGTCAAAAATGTCTATCCCTCAAGTGGTAGGCGAAGAAAGCTATGAGGAGGTGAAAGTTTCACAGATGCGCAAAACCGTTGGTAAACGATTATCGGAAAGCAAGTTTACAGCGCCACACTTCTACCTTACCATGGAAATCAACATGGATAAAGCGATGGAAGCCAGAAAAAGCATCAATGAAATCTCTCCAGTGAAGATTTCTTTTAATGACATGGTAATTAAGGCTACCGCTGCGGCTCTGAGACAGCATCCTAAAGTGAATAGCGCCTGGATGGGAGACAAAATAAGGAAAAATCACCATATTCATATTGGGATGGCAGTGGCAGTAGAGGAAGGTTTATTGGTACCTGTTATTCGTTTTGCAGATAATAAAACTTTATCGCACATTGCAACAGAAGCGAAGGATTTTGCACAAAAAGCTAAAAATAAAGAATTACAGCCTAAAGATTGGGAAGGTAATACCTTTACAATTTCTAATCTTGGAATGTTCGGTATAGAAGAATTTACGGCCATTATTAATCCGCCTGACGCTTGTATTTTAGCTGTAGGGGGTATTAAACAAACTGCAATTGTTAAGGATGGAGAGCTTACTGTAGGAAACGTAATGAAGGTAACAATGTCATGCGACCACAGGGTAGTAGATGGTGCAGTTGGTTCGGCTTTCTTACAAACTTTGAAAGGTTTACTTGAAGACCCTGTAAGAATCCTCATTTAAGTATTTTTCCAACAAGCTTATAAAAGTCTCGTTTATAAAACGAGACTTTTTTTATACACTCCAGGGTGTGAAAATTAATTATTAAATAAAGATATGACAAAAATAAGATCAACTACCGTTTGTGCGGTGATCCATAATGGAGAGGTGGCAATTGGTGCCGATGGACAGGCTACAATGGGAAATACGGTAGCAAAAAGTAACGTAAAGAAAATCAGAAAGCTTCAGGATGGTAAAATTGTTACAGGTTTTGCCGGCTCAACAGCTGATGCATTTACTTTGTTAGAGAAATTTGATGAGAAGTTAAATGCTTTTGGTGGCAGTATGAAACGGGCAGCCATAGAATTGGCTAAAGAATGGCGAACTGATAGGTATTTGAGAAAACTGGAAGCCATGATGATAGTTGCTGATAAGGAGGAGGTTCTTGTAATTTCAGGAACAGGCGATGTACTTGAGCCGGACAATCAAATAGCTACTATTGGTTCAGGAAGCATGTATGCACAATCTGCAGCTTTGGCTCTTAAAAAGCATGCAGGAGATAAGCTATCTGCTGAAGATATAGTGCGTGAGAGCCTGAATATAGCAGCTGATATCTGTATCTATACAAATCATAATTTAGTTATTGAAAAAGTTAAGTGATATGAAAATACTGCATAACCCCAGATGTGCAAAGAGTAGGGAAGCTCTTAAAATTCTTGTTGATAAAGAAGTAAATGTAGATATTGTTGAATACTTGAAAAATGTGCCTACTAAAGCTGAGATGAAAGAAATAATTGCTAAGCTGGGTATAAAAGCAGAGGATTTAATAAGAAAGAATGAAGCTGTTTATAAAGAAAATTACAAAGGTAAAGAACTTAGTGAGTCTGAATGGGTCGATGCTATGATTTCAGAACCTAAATTAATCGAGCGGCCAATAGTTATTGAAGGTGATAAAGCTATTATTGGCAGGCCACCTGAGAAGGTACTATCCCTATTATGAAATTGGTAGTTTCATTAACTCTTTAAATATAAAAAGGTGCTTTTGAGCACCTTTTTAGTTATTTCTTCTTTTTCTTGAGTTCTTCCAGCTCCAGCTGCAATGATTTTATTTCGGTAATATCCCTTGCAAAGATGGAAATAGCTATAATATTGCCCTCTTGATCTTTTATCGGTGAATGCTGTACATTATAATAATTTTTTATTCCAATATTTTCCAATTGATCATCTATGTAGATAGTTTCCCCTTTAAACACTTTATTATAAAGTGACTTTTTTTCTTCATGTATTTCTTCCGGAAAGATGCTCAAAATATCAAACCCTTCACTTATATCTATATTTTGCTCTTCAAAAGCAACGTTAAAAGCCTTATTGAAACTTATTATTCTATAATTTTTATCAATTGTTACTATTGAATCATTTGATGCATTCAATAGTTCATTATTGTAATGGCTTTTATTTTCAACCTCATTTAGCACTCGTCTCACCTCTTCTTCGGTGGCAGAAAGTTCTTCCATATTTTGCTTCAGTTCTTCTTCCTGAGCTCTTAATTCTTCTGCCTGATTTTGTGATTCTTTAAATAATTCTAATTGTTTCTTTTTTGCTACTTCTACTTCTGTTGTGTTTTTAGCAAAAATAGCAACCGCTACAATCTCATTTTCATCGTTTTTAATAGGGCTGTATATTACATTGAAGTGATTTATTTCTCCGCCAATTAACTTTTCAACATCAATTTGAATTAATTCTCCTTTTAATGATTTGTCAATCAGTTGCATATGGCCTTTTATTTCCGATTCATCAAAAATTTTACTGATGGGCATTCCTCTTTTTACGTCCAAACCCTGTCCATGCCACACGTCTTGAAAAGCCTTATTGAAAATTAACAAATTATAATTTTTATCTACTGTGAAGATATTGTCGCTAGTGGCATCTATTAAATCAGACATAAATCGCTCATTGTCCTGAACTTCTTTCATTACCCGCTCCATTTCCTCCTGAGTAGCAGAAAGTTCTTCCATGTTCTGTTTAAGCTCTTCTTCCTGAGCCCGTAATTCCTCTGATTGTTGTTGAGACTCCTTTAATAGTCTCTCAGTTTCCATTTTAGCTTCAGTGGATTCAGTAATGTCTTTTCCAAAAACAACGCAACCGTTTATCTCTCCATTTTCATTTCTTAAAGGACTATAATTGACAATGAAAAATTGTTCCTTTCCATTGTATTTGTAGCTTTCACTTACCTCAAATTTTTCTCCGGAAAGTGCTCTGTCATAATATCCTTTATATATTTCTTTTTGCTCTTCTTCAAATAATCTTAATATATTAAACCCCTTCCCAACCTGAAGGCCTGATGCGCTGTAAGTTTCGGTAGTAGTCTTATTACATACAATGATGTTGTAATTTTTATCAATGCTTATGATAGAGTCGTCAGTAGCATTGATTAAATTATTCATAAATGCCTCATTACCCTGTACTTCTTTTAAAACCCTACTCATTTCTTCTTGCGTGGCAGAAAGCTCTTCCATATTTTGCCTTACTTCTTCCTCTTGAGCGCGCAATTCTTCAGTTTGAGACTGGGATTCTTGTAAAAGCACTTTAGTTTTCTGATTTACTTTTACTGAAGATATAGTAGATGCTATACTTTCCCCTAATCTTTCCACAAAAGCAATTTGATAGGGGAAAATATCATGGAAAGAGGCCAATTCTACTACACCATATATTTCATCATTCATTTTTAGAGGAACAAGAAGGATAGTTCTTGGAGGAGCATCACCAAGTCCTGAAGTAATGTTTATATAGTTTGTAGGAATTTCTGTAAGATATATTGTATCTTTTTCCAATACAGTTTGTCCAACAAGTCCTTCTCCTATGCTTATTTTCCTTTGAGCATGCTTTTTTCTATTGTAAGCATAACACGCTGTAAGTTCTAAGAAGACCTCTGAAGGGTTGTCGTTATTTAATATAAATAAAGCACCCTGGTTAGCATCAAGGTATTTAATTAAGTTTTTAATGATGTCTTCACATAAAGATTTTATATCATCATTATTTGACCGGAGTATGTCCACGAACTTAGAAAGACCTTCAGTAGCCCAGTTTCGCTCTTTTTCCGCAATTGCAAAACTCTTCATTTGGTCTCGCATACTGATTATTGCGTTTCCAAGCTCGTCATCCCCGGCTTCATTTACTTCAAAGTCAAGATTACCTTTTTCAATTTCTTTAATTAAACCACTGGCGTGGCTGATTGTACGCTCCTTTTTATTTAATATTTCTTCTAGTGAAGCTAAATGTGTTTTCCTTACAAACTTGAATGGAAGTATATTCATATTTATTATATAATTTGAAGTAAAACTAAAGGTTCTACTTCAAATTATTTGAGGTTTTTTGTTTCAGAACATCACTCATGTAACATTCTCAAGACATAATAATAAAGAAACTAATAAATAAAGGGAAAAATCGAATTTTAAAAAGGTAATTTAGTTTTAAGTATGCTGATTAATCCTTTAAAATACTTTTGAATTTTTCAGCTACCTTTTCAATTTTAGGCCTGGAAACATTTACAATATACCTATCATTAGGATTCTTTTCTTCATAATCCTGATGATACTCTTCAGCTTTGTAGAAAGTACTAAAAGGGGTTAATTCTGTCACTATTTTGTCTTTATAGTTACCAGCTAGAGCTTCCATCTTCCGCTGTGCTTTCTGTTTTTCCATTTCATTAGTATAAAATATTGCAGACCTGTATTGTTTACCTACGTCCGGGCCTTGCCTGTTGAGCTGAGTAGGATCGTGAGCGGTGAAGAATATATCCAGTAAGGTATCGTAACTGATAACTGCCGGATCATAAATTACCATCACAGCTTCCGCATGATTAGTTTTTCCATAACTTACTTCTTTGTAAGTTGGGTTCTTCTCAGCACCCCCTGAATAACCTGAAATTGCTTCTTTTACACCTTTTATTTGATCAAAGGACGCTTCTACACACCAAAAACATCCTCCGGCAAAATAAGCTGTGTCGGTATTTTCGAAAGATTGGGCTGCTTCAACTATAGGGGTTTCATTTGAACTTTCCTGATTTTCTGTTTTGGCAGAGCAGGAAAAAATGATAATTGATGATAATAGTAAGAAATAATATTTAGACATAATTTTAAATTTAATCCAGTAACGATAGGAGTTTATTTTTGGTTTGCCACGGAAACAGAGTTTTGCCTCTTTGTCGCCCGGCAGGCATATTATTTAATAATAATGCTATTCTCTTTCTCGTATGCTATTAATTCATCCTTTAACCACTGAGGCATAGCAATTGTTTTTCTGGCTTTTGTATCAAACATTACCTGTGTAGAAGTGCCCAAAGTATGGATTTCCGTTCCGTTGGTGGTAATCATATACTCCAGAATAAAACTTTTATTTCCCATTTCTTTTGTTCTCACCCAGCATCTGGTATCGGGAGTAGCAATTTTTAACTCCTTCAGGTAATTACAATTGATGTTAGCCAAAAGAAACATGTCCTTTTGCCAGTCCCAGGTTGGGGCTGCCTCCAGCATGTATCTGCCTCTGGCTATCTCAAAATATTGAATATATATTGAGTTGTTTACATGGTATAATGGATCTAAATCAGTCCATCTTACTTGTATTTGTTCCGAAAATTTAAATTGATTGGGGTCAGTTGTTAGAGTCATGATAAGAAATATTGTCCGGCTAATTTAACAGATTGAAATTAATACGGAGCGTAAAAATTTATTAAGAGATTTTTAATGTGTCAAAACCCTCTCGGTGGGTTAAAAATAATTGCTTTAGAAATCCAGTTTTACCCAAGCCTGCTTATCGCTGGATTCAATGGCTTTATCAATAAATAACATTCCTCTTACACCATCTTCTATTAAAGGCAAACTAAATGTATTAGCAAAAGTCTCCTCCGTAGCTTGTCCTTTACTTTCTATTGCCTGAAAAAATGCATTATAGATGTTCTGAAAGCCTTCTGTAAAATAAGGAGAATGGCCGGGTATATTAACTTCGGATGTAGTTTCTTCATTTTTCTCTTCCAATTGAATAATATCTTCTGTAAAATCCGGATATTTTATATGTAATTGATAAGGAATAGTATGTCTCCAAACCAATCCGGCTTTATCCCCATAAATGTGCAGGCTAAAATCATTGTCTTCACCTGTGCTAATTTGACTAACTGATAATGTTCCTTTGGCGCCATTTTCCATTTTGACAAGAATATTAGCATCATCATCAATCGCTCTTCCTTTAACCAGGGCAGATACATCAGCGCATAAGCTATCTACTTTCATTCCTGTTACGCTCTCTAAAAGATTAAAAGCATGAGTACCTATATCCGCAATTGTTCCACCATTACCTGATTTCTTTGGGTCAGTTCTCCACAATGCCTGCTTATGTCCTTCCTTTTCAATTAACTGACTTAACCATCCCTGGGAATAGTCAACTCTTACTTTTCTGATTTCGCCTAGCTGCTTGTTGGCTATAAGCCCCGCTGCTTTTTTAAGAAGTGGATAGCCGCGATAAGTATAAGTCATAGCAAAAATACCTGCTGATTGACTAACCACTTTTTGTAAGGCAAGTGCTTCTTCCAGATCAAAACTTAATGGTTTATCGCACATTACATGAAAACCGGCATTCAGTGCCAATGTACAGATTTCTGCATGTAAATAATTGGGAGTGGTTACAGCTACAAAATCCATTCTTTCATCTTCAGGTAAGTTAGCTTCCTTCATTATCATCTCCTCAAAGGAATCATAAATTCTATCCTCACTAAGGCCAAGTGATTTACCTTTTTCTGCACTTTTTTGAGGATCGGAGCTAAATGCGCCACAAACCAATTTAGCTTTTCCCGTTGCTGTAGCAGTAATTCTATGGATATCCCCAATCATGGACCCCGGACCGCCACCGATTATCCCCATTTTTAATGTGCTCATATAAGTTTATTTTTATTACCTTGTGTTTTTTTGAAACACTATCGTTTCTTCTTTAATATTATTTTATAAAGTAAACAAATTACCTTGATGAATAGAAGAGAAGCTATTAAAAAAACCGGTTTGTTACTCGGTTTTGCTGTTAGTTCACCTGTTTTAATGCAGGTTTTGCAAGGATGCGGTTCAGAGAAAACATTAAACTGGAAGCCTCAATTTTTCTCTAAGGATCAGGCTCAGTTAGTCTCAGATTTGGTCAATGAAATTTTACCTAAGACAGATACCCCAGGTGCCCTGGATGTAGGAGTTGATGCTTTCATTGATAAAATGGTAGGGGAGGTATATTCAAGCAGTGAGCAAGAGCAATTTATTAGAGGTTTGGATGCTATTAATGAGAAGAGCAAAACTTCCAGCGGGGAATTATTCTCAGATCTCAATTCTCAGGAAAAATATGACTTACTTTTTCAGATGGATAGCGAGATAAAGCAATTTGATTATGAAGCAGATCCTACGAAAAAGCCCTTTTTCATGATGTTAAAAGAACTTACACTTCTAGGATACTTCACCTCAGAAGAGATTATGACCAATCACCTTGAATATATGCCGGTACCTATGAAGCTGGCAGGATGCGAACCAATGAAGGCAGATCAAAAATTAAGAGTGGGGAATTATTTTTAAAATGAGTAAAGAAATAACAATTTATGATGCAATAGTTGTCGGTTCCGGCATATCCGGAGGATGGGCAGCTAAAGAATTATGTGAAAAGGGATTAAAAACATTAGTGCTGGAAAGAGGCCGAAATGTTGAACATATTCGTGACTACCCAACCATGAATAAAGCCCCATGGGAATTTGATCACCGTGGAAAGGAGTCTCAGGAAGTGCAGGAAGATTATTACGTGCAAAGCAAAACCTACGCTTTTGATGAGGCTACGAAGCACTTTTGGGTGAATGATAAAGAAAACCCTTACAGCACCCCGGAAGACAAAGAATTTAGATGGATAAGAGGAAATCATGTAGGTGGCAGATCGCTTACATGGGGCAGGCAGAGTTATAGGTTATCTGAAATGGATTTCGAAGCCAATTTGAAAGATGGTATTGCTGTCGATTGGCCTATTAGGTACAAGGATTTGGCTCCCTGGTACGATCACGTAGAGAAATTTATTGGAGTAAGTGGTAAGAACGAAGGCTTTGATCAGCTGCCAGATGGACAGTTTCTTCCTCCCATGGATATGTACTGTGTGGAAGAAAAGGTAAAAGGAGCTATAGAAAAAAACTGGACTGATAGAAAAATGACTATCGGAAGAACAGCTAATCTCACTCAAAATCATAATGGAAGGTCAGCCTGTCAGTACAGAAATTTATGCAGCAGGGGATGCCCCTATGGAGCTTATTTTAGCAGTAATGCCTCTACTTTGCCAGCTGCCGCCAATACTGGAAATCTAACTTTAAGGCCTAACTCAATTGTTGAGTCAGTAATTCTTGATAAGGATTCAAGTAAGGCAAAAGGTGTCCGCGTAATTGATGCTGAAACTAATGAAATTCATGAGTTTTATGCAAAGGTCGTTTTTCTGTGTGCTTCTACGCTGGGCTCAACCTGGATCATGCTCAACTCTACCAGTGATCGCTTTCCTAATGGCTTAGGCAATACCAGCGATACACTTGGAAGAAATTTAATGGACCATCATTTTGAAGTGTACGTAAAAGCTCAATTTGATGATTTTAATGATAAATATCATACTGGCTATCGTGCTAATGGTATTTATATACCCAGGTTTCAAAATATTAAAGATAAACATCCGGATTTTATCAGAGGTTATGGCTTCCAGGGAGGTGGTAACAGATTAGGCTGGGGTTATGGTAACAGATTAGCTGGTTTTGGAGGTAAATTTAAAGATGATTTAATGAAACCGGGACCCTGGGAAATGTCATTTATGCCTTTTGGAGAATGCCTGCCTTACGAAGATAACAGGGTGACTCTAAATGGTAATATTAGAGATAAATGGGGCTTGCCTACTTTACATATTGACTGTGAGTTTAAAGAAAATGAACTGCAAATGAGGAAGGATATGTTGAAGACCGGCAGGGAAATGCTGGAAGTGGCTGGCGGTAAAAATATTGAAGCAGTGAATTTAAAACCAGTTCCCGGCTTTGGAATTCATGAAATGGGTACAGCAAGGATGGGACGAGATCCTAAAACATCTATGCTTAATGGAAACAACCAGTTGCATGAAGTACCTAATGTATTTGTGACAGATGGTTCCGCGATGACCTCCTCAGCATGTCAGAACCCAAGTTTAACCTATATGGCTTTAACTGCCAGAGCCGTGGATTTTGCAGTAAATGAATTAAAAAGAATGAATTTATAACATTTTCTGATTTTAGTTGAGATGAAGCATCCTTTAACAGCTATTTTTAACGAAAATTATTAACTTAGATAAATTAAAATATTAATACTATGGACAGACGGAAATTTTTATACCAAAGCGGAGCCATTGCCGCAGGATCAATTATAGCACCTTCCTTATTTGGTTTTTCAAAGGCCCCCAGAAGAGTTAAAAATGCTGGCTTGCAGGTTTACACACTTCGGGAGGAATTAGCAAAGGATTTTGCAGGCACTATGAAAAAGGTAGCTGATTTAGGTTATAAGAATATTGAGTTGTTCAATTATAGTGATGGTAAGTACTTTGGCAATAGTATTACTGAAGTAAAAAAGCTCATGAAGGATTTAGGCATGAAAGTAAGAAGCAGTCATGTACTAACAGGTATCAGCATGCCAGATAATATTGGTACCCTCACTAATAGCTGGGAACGCACAGTTGAAGATGCAGCTAAACTTGGCCAGGATTACATTGTTTGCGCCTATTTACCGGACTCTGAAAGAAGAAATCTTGATGATTATAAGAAGGTAGCCGACCTGCTAAATAAATCTGGAGAGATAGCTAAAAAGGCAGGAGTTCAGTTAGCGTATCACAACCATGCTTTTGAGTTTGAAAACATGGAAGGTGAAATTCCTTACCACATCTTTTTGGATAGCTGTGATAAAGAGCTGGTAAAATATGAGCTTGATCTTTATTGGGCAAAGAGAGCTGGAATTAGCCCGGTGGAATATTTTAAGAAATATCCTGGAATGTTTCCGCTTTGGCATGTTAAAGATATGGAAGCAGGAGAGGAGCAGTTTTTTGCCCCTGTAGGCGAAGGTGTTATTAATTGGCAGGAAATCTTTAACCATGCCAGCACAGCAGGTCTCGATTATTATTTTGTGGAGCAAGATGCAACAAGGGATAATAAGCCATTTGCCAGTATTGAGAAGAGTATTAACTATCTGAAAGGGATAGAGAGAAAGTAATTTTTAACTAATTTTGTATGAGGCCCATTAGAATCTGATGGGCTTTTTTATTTCATTTCTTTTATAGATGTCCAGGCGCTTTCATCATTTTTATTTAGTTGAAATTCAGTACTTAGGCTACAGATTACATGGCTGGCAATTTCAACATGGCTTAAAAACCGTTCAGGGATTTTTGGAGTTAACGGTTAAATTTGTTTTGGGAGAAGAGCAACCATTCAAAATTATGGGATCGGGTAGGACTGATGCAATGGTTTCTGCAAGTTCCTCTTACTTCGAGCTTTTCCTGGAAAATGGTATTGATGAGAATACATTCTTTGCTGACCTCAATCAAAATTTACCAAGCGACTTGAAAGTTTTGAGTTGGCAAGCCGTAGATGAAAATTTTAATATTCTTCAGAATGTGAGCTCTAAGGAGTATAGGTATTATTTTGGCTATGGAGAAAAACAACATCCATTTTCCGCACCTTTTATGGCTTGCATTCCTGAGAACCTGGACATCATATTAATGCAGCAAGGTGCAAAATTGTATGAAGGAACACATGATTTTGTTCATTTTTGCCATAAGCCCAAGCCGGAAAAAGATACTGTGAGGGAAATTAAAATTTCAGAAATATTTGATAATAAGGAATTTACGGCAAGTTTTTTTCCTAAAAACTCATTCGTTTTTAGGGTTGTAGGTAAGGGGTTTATGCGGTATCAAATAAGAATGATGATGGGTGCTTTGTTTTTATTGGGTAAACATGAAATCACTCTTTCGGATTTAGAGAATTCACTGATAAATAAAGAGTTGACTTTTGAGAAACATTCAGCCCCTGCTTCGGGGCTGATGGTTTATCAGGTTAATTATGATTTTAATTAGCATTCTTACCTTCCCAAACGTCTCTAATGTTATCATTCTTTTCGAAAACAGCTTCAGCAAATGGACATGCCGGAATTATTTGCAAGTCGTTATTTCTTGCATAATCAACAGAGGCCATTACCAGTTTTTTTCCCAGACCCTGACCTCTTTTTTCCTTATCTACTTCGGTGCTTTCAATTACGATTTCCTTTCCGTTTCTCACTGAATAGATCATTTCAGCAGTTTCAGTTCCATTTTCCTGTATAAAAAATCTTCCTTTATTATTTTCTTCTCTTCTTTGAATATCCATATCGTTTTATTTTTATCTATATAAACCTTATACAAATAGTTACGACAGGTATTTGCACATGTTAAGCAAAAGCTGCATTCATTCAAGCAACAAAGTATGAAAATACATAGATGTAGAATAAACGATATAACACCAATACCATTATGTGAAAAGTTTAATATTTCAATCGTAAGACTGGGAAGCTAATTATAAAAAAATTCAGGTGAGAAGTCTGAGCTAGATGGTGTTTGAAATGGGTTACTAATTAGTTTTCTGGAAAACAGTATTTATAAAGTTATGGAAATGGACTCCATTACTTTGTAGAATAAATATAACCCCTTAATCAAGAGAAAGGCTTCAAAATATTTATAAATTTTATTAAATTGTAAAGAAGAAATGAAATTATCTAATGAAATATGAAAACTGATCACAATAAATTGGCTAAGACCAGCGGAATAATTTTTGGAATGATCGGAATGATTTTTGGTTTAGTGATATCGGATGGTAAGGATATTGGAAACTGGTTGTTTGTAGGAATTATTAGCGGAATGTTTTGGGGGTATTTAATCGGACTAGTAATTCAGAAAATTGCGAACTCAAAGCTAGTTAAAACTGCTTTGAAGAAAATCGATAAAATAAAAGTAGAGCGACACTCAAGGCAAGATATAAAGAAAAAGATGGTCGAATTTGCCCATTCAAAAGAAAAGTTTAAATATTTATCAGATGAAACTTTAAAAGAAAAATATAGAAACAAACAGGTTACCAGTCATATATCACTTCTAGCTTTAGAAGAAGAACTTGTAAATAGAGATATAATTGAATATTCACCAATGCATGAGAAATTAGATAAAATAGGGACTTATCTACAGAATGTAGGTAAGTCTAGTAATGATAGAGAGATCAGCCTAAAGTTATTAGCTAAAAAATTAGAATGTCCTATAAGTGAGGTTAAGACAAGTTATCTCAAGCATCTATTAGCAGATAACTTCTCAACTGAGGAACTACATGATCTCCAAATGAGCTGGCATAATAAGAAAGATGATGAATCAAAAAAACTTGGAATTAATCCAGATGATACACCTGCGGCTTTTTTAACTAAATGGACCAAAGAGTTTTCTGAAAATAGATTTAGATCAAATATTAGAAGTTAAAAGTAATAGACTTTTATACTAATATTGTTTTATTAGATCAATAACTTAAAGTATTCAGCTTAAAATGCTGAATGCTACTTAACTTAGAATCCAAGCTAGAAGAGAAGCCTGAGCTATATTTTATAAGAAGTTATTGAAAAAGATCTGAGCTTAGATAACGATCTCCACGATCGCAGGTAATACATACTATCAATCCCGACTCAATATTTTTGGCTACTTCCAAAGCGGCAACAAGGGCTCCTCCGCTACTCATTCCGGCTAAAATACCTTCTTCTTTTGCCAATCTCTGTGTCATATGTTTGGCATTTTCTTCACTTACATCTATAGTTTGATCAACTCTTTCCGGTTCAAAAATTTTGGGTAAAAATTCGGGGGACCACCTTCTGATTCCGGGTATTTTAGAACCATCTGTGGGCTGTGTACCCACAATTTGAATATTTGGATTTTGTTCTTTTAAATACCTGGAAACCCCCATTATAGTGCCTGTTGTACCCATAGCAGATACAAAATGTGTTATCTTACCTTCTGTGTCTTTCCAAATTTCAGGGCCGGTAGTTTTATAATGCATCATGTAATTGTCAGGATTACCAAATTGGTTTAGCATAAAATATTCTCCTGTAGCAGCCATCTCTTCAGCCACAGTTCTGCTATATTCGATTGTACCTTCCGCTTTGGTTAAGATTACTTTGGCGCCATAAGCTTCCATGGTTTGAATGCGCTCAGCTGTAGAATTTTCAGGCATAATTAAGGTCATGTGTAAACCTTTCAATTTGGCAATCATTGCCAGTGCTATGCCAGTATTTCCACTGGTTGCTTCTACCAATTTGTCTCCTGCCTTTATTTCACCGCGCTCTAAGGCAGCACCAATCATACCCAAAGCAGCCCGATCTTTCACGCTGCCTCCAGGGTTCTGCCCTTCCAGTTTGCAATAAATTTTCACATTTTTATTAACAGGAATGTTTTTTAATTCAACGATAGGCGTGTTGCCCACTAAATCTTCTAGAAACATAATTTACTTTATTGAATTCTCCTGGAGATGTTTATTTTTAGAGTCATAATACAACTTAGTATTGGCAGCTACACTTTTCGTAATCCAGCTGTTGCCACCAATAATACAATTGTCACCAATCGCTGTATTGCCTCCTAATATCGTAGCATTGGCATAAATTACCACGTGGTTACCAATAGTAGGGTGCCTTTTAGTGGTAGCATCTTCTTTTTTAACGCTGGTTGCACCGAGAGTAACTCCCTGGTAAATTTTTACATAGTCGCCAATTACTGTTGTTTCACCTACAACTATGCCTGTACCATGGTCTATGCAAAAGTAAGAGCCTATTTTAGCACCCGGATGAATGTCAATCCCGGTTTTGCCATGAGCATATTCTGATATAAACCTTGCTATCAAATGAAATCCATTTTGATAGATATGGTGAGCAATTCTGTGCGCTGCAATAGCTTTAAATCCTAAATAAGTTTTAATTACTTCTACTCTGCTTTTTGCAGCAGGATCTCCTTCATACATGGCGTCCACATCTTTTTCCAGTTGTTGCTTAATTTTTTCTAAAGCCTGAAACAGATCGGAAGCTTTTGCTTCTTCAGGATGCTGCATGCGCTTACAGCGTTGATTCAAAATTGCTCTCCATTCATTTTGCAAAGAATCATATTTTTCCTGCAATTGCTCTCCATCACTGATTTTCTCATTCCCATAGTCAGGAAAAATAAAGCTAAGTAAAGCCTCATAAAAAGAAGTGATTTTTTCAGGAGAAGGGCAGTCCATTGCATTTTTGTGCTCTGCCAATAATTGCTTTAAAAATAATTCTTGCATAAATTAATTTAATCAGTCTTTTACTTCCTCACGTCCATCTGCGTGGATTGCAAACCTGCCTCTCTCTTTGGCATGAGTATGCTCATGACTTGGCCATGGCCATCCACCAAATTCATTTTTTTGAAACTCTAAAATGGTTTCTCGTATTTCAGCAGGATAATTTACTACAAAAGGTCCATGTTGCACTACAGGCTCATTAATTGGTTTACCCTGTAATAATAACAAATGACTTTCAGCATTACCATTTTGAATAACGGCTTTGCCGGTAGAAATTAAATCAGCTCCGTGGTATAACGGTAATTCCGTGGTATTGATTTGTAAATTTTCCCCTTTAAAGAAATAAAGATTCCTGTTTACTTCCGATTTAGAAGCAGGTATTTCCCAGGTGGCATTAGGCTCCATTTTTATGTGCCAGATAGCTACTTCATTTTCAGGGTCTTTAGCCCATGAATCAGGGGCCGGTTCAGGAGCTTTGGAATCTCCAATATCTCCTGCTATCACCTCAATAGAGGTTTTATTACCTTTATCGTCCGTATGGGTATGTATAGGAATGTTTTCACTCCATAACATAGCAAAATGAGGCTCCACGTTTTTACTTTTTCTTGGCAGATTGAGCCAAATTTGAAATAATTCTAATGGGTTTTCCTCATTTTCTTTCAGCAAAGGAAACATTTCAGAATGTTGAACTCCTTTTCCTGCAGTCATCCATTGCACATCACCATTGCCGAATCTCCCGGCAGCGCCCAAAGAATCAGAATGATCTACCAAACCTTTTCTCACAACGGTTACTGTTTCAAACCCTCTGTGTGGATGTGCTGGAAAGCCAGGCACTCTTGAGCCATGGTACATTCGCCAGCTACCATTTGGATTAAAATCCTGTCCAATCATTCTTCCTTTTAATTCTGAAGGATCAGGCCCCAGGTGCTTATTTCCTTTAGGAAAGAAATCTTCATGGTGAACACAGAATAGAAATGGGTCCTGCGTTTGCCAGGGAGACCCCAGTTTATTGATATTTTTTATTATTGAATTTTCCATGTAGCTACAACGATTATTTTGAAGAAAATGTTAATGCCATTTTTTTAAAAATTACATAGGTTTAGTTTCTGAAAATATGAATGAGTAAATATCATATCTAAGTCATTTCTTCACCACAAAAATGGCAATACCTTGCCTCTTCCAAATGCTGCTTAATACCACAATTGGGGCAAGGTTTATTAGTTTCTTTTATTCTTTGCTGATTCATTTCAGAAGTGACTATTCCTGTAGGAACAGCAATTATTCCATATCCTAAAATCATCACAAAAGAGGCAATTGACTGACCTAAAGGAGTAATAGGAGCAATATCTCCATAACCTACTGTAGTTAAAGTAACAATGGCCCAATAAATCCCTTTCGGTATATTAGTAAAGCCGCTTTCCGGAGGTTCCACAAGGTACATTACAGCACCTAAGATAGATACCAGAATAACTACAGTACCCATAAATATAATGATCTTGTTTTTACTTGCAATTAATGCTCTGGAAAGGTGAGAAGCCTCTCCCAGGTAATGCGTAAGTTTAAATATTCGGAAAACCCTCAGTAACCTCAGGCTTCTCACTATCATGAAAGAATGAGCTCCCACAAGGAAAAAACCGATTATTGAAGGTAGTATTGAAATCAAATCCACAATGCCAAAAAAGCTTTTGATATATGTTAGTGGCTTTTCCACCACAATTATTCTCATAATGTATTCTATAAGAAAGATAATGGTGAAAGTGATTTCTAAAATAAGAAAAACCCTTCCGTATTCACTTCTAATTGCAACAACTGTCTCTAATATTACTGCTAAAACACTAAAGAAAATAGCTATAAGTAGGCCTACATCAAAAAATTTACCCCAAAAGGTATCAGCTTCAAAAATTATTTTATAGGCCTTTAGCTTCCAATGTGCGGATCTGTCAGGTATATCAGTATAATTATTTGCCATTGTTTAAAATCTTCTTAATTCTTTGGTTAAAGCTATGGCTATAATCAGCTCTAACACTCCATTAAACTATAAATTTACGTATTAGAAAATGGTATTCCACTTTTTACAGGTAGAATAAATGTTGAATGAAATTAGTCTATCTTATTTTTGTTATAAGGATTTAAGATTAAATTTAATTATATTGACATAATGTTTCTAAATCCTCGCAACTTTGAAAAAATTAATTATTGGTATTCTTTTAATTTATTGTTTCAAAAGCTCCGCTCAAATTAGGAGTAATGGGGAGATTGTGAACTCTCCGGATACTATCATTTATGGCATTGATTCAAGTTATGAACCTTACGAATTTGTGGATGAGGATGGCAATGCTGCAGGATTTAATGTAGAGCTGATCAGGGCAATAAGTGCCGAGCTGGGGAAGGAGGTAGTAATTCTTCCTGATAGTTGGAAGAATACGAGAAAAGCACTTGAACAGACGGGAATTGTAAATGTTGCTGCTTATTTCAAATCTGCTGAAAGGGGAAGCGTGGTATCTTTCTCCCAACCTATAAGCCTGGTTTATTACTCAATATTTTCCAGGTCGGACAAAATACCAATAGAGGATTTATTTACTCTGGCTGGTAAAAGAGTGGCTATTCAGGAATATACTATTGTGGATGATTATTTTCTTCAGTTGGCCTTTCTTGATACTGCAAATATTAAAAGGTACTCTTCAGAATTTGAAGCAATTGAAGCAGTTATTGCAGGTGAAGCAGATTGTGCCATCACTTCCTATATGAGCACTAACTACAAAATGAATTTGTCAGATATTGATGAAATCCAATCTTCAAGCGATCCTGTTTTCATTTCCGAATACTCTTTTGTAGTTAACAAAAAAGATTCTGCTTTGCTAGATTCTTTGAATTGGGGCTTGCGATTAGTGAAGGCCTCAGGCGAGTATGACCGAATTTATCAAAAGTGGCTATTGCCTGAAAAAAGTTGGTGGGTACAATACAAGCAATATTTTATATTAAGCCTGGCATTAATTTTAGCGGGCCTGGCGCTCGTTTTATCATACATTTTGATGCTGAAAAGGCAAGTGCGTAAGAAAACCTTACGAATAAAGCAGGAGGTAGAAAGCAGAAGAGGAAAAGAAAAAGAGTTGGGAGAGAGTGAATTTCTAAGGAGAAAGGTGGAGTCATTTTCATCGGTTATGATTATTGAGCAAAACCTTAATCATAAGATTATAAAGGCCCCTAAGTTATTTCATTCTCTATTGGAATACTCTGATGGAGAATTGATCGATACCACAATTACAGAGCTAATGGAAGCGGATTTTGCTAGCAGCGATTTAAAGTTAAAGACTGCCTTGTTGAACTGCGAATTTAACTTTCTGGACAGCGAGATAGAATTTATTACCAAATCTCAAAGAAAAGTATGGATGGAGTGCAGTACCTCAATTCTGTTTAATGATAATAGAAAGCCTATAGGTTTCCTTCAGTTTATGCTGGACGTAACACCACTGAAACAATCTAACCTTAGTCTTAAAGATATGAACGCAGAGTTGGCAAATTTTATGTATAAAACCTCGCATGATGTTCGAGGGCCTATAGCCAATATATTAGGTTTAGCCAGCATAGGAAAAATGACCGCTACTAATAATGATATATTACAATATTTTACTTTAGTGGAGCAAAGCACCCAAAAACTGGAGCATATCTTCAACGATTTTAAAGAAGTAAGCTTCATTTTAAACAATGAAATCCGGATTACAACATTCGATTTAAAAGAACTTATTTGTGAACTACTGGAATCTATTTTTTTTAACAAGGGTAAGGATATTAAAATGGCAAAGGTGAAGGTTCAAATAAACCTACCCTCTAATTTTATAAGTACTGATAAAGCGTTGCTAAAAAAGCTGATTTTCCATTTGGTAGAAAATGCGTTTGAACATAATAGCTATTACGATACTTCATTTACGATTACAGTAAGTAAAAAGAGTGATCAGTTCTATCAGCTTTTATTTGAAGATGATGGCGTGGGAATTCCTGAAGAGATTCATGATAAGGTATTTGATGTTTTCTTTAAAGGTAAACGGATGGATGTCAATATAGGAATGGGACTCTACATCTCCAAAAAGGTGATGAATAGGTTAGGAGGTGAACTTAAGCTCAGAAATAGCCTCCCAAATCAGGGTACTGTAATAGAGGCTTTGTTGCCAGTAAAGCAGCTGGGACCTTTAATTTATAATTGATTGCTAATCATTCTTAAACTTTCACCTGCTTGCTAGGAAATATATGATCAGTATGGATCGGAACCTAAATAGCTTTCTAATGAGCTTTTTTAAAAAAACAAAGCCTCTCTGTTAAAATTGACTCATTCTGAAATTATATGAGATCTAAAATTAGATTACACAGGCTACTCATGGAAAATGAAATTGAACTCAAAAACTAGATATACTGACCTTAATAAGTGTTTCTTAAACTTTAAAACTAAGTATAAAACCTCAAAAAAGAGAAATTTTAATAAAAATCGAGGTCTTAATTACACTTTAAGCTATTTTAAACAAAATTTTATTCTTTATCTTTTTGCTTGATCAAAAAGATGCAAAAAATCAAGACAAAAAGATGCTCCCACGCTACAATTCAACGCACTCCCCGCCTTTTTGTCGACCAGCCCGCTCGGTTTTAACAAACATTATTTGGCTATTGAACAGTGTAGTATTTATCATGAGCACCCTACACAATGGCTAATCATTTGCTGCTGATTTTCAGGTATTTATTGTTGATTCTCTTGTAAATGCCTAATAGGCTCTACTTAAGTCTTAGGTAAAGTAAAAGAGAATAAGGAGCCCTTGCCTTCTTTACTTTTTACAGAAATTTGTCCCCCATTTTTCTCCACAAACTCTTTACACAGAATTAAGCCAAGCCCTGTACCTTTTTCTTTTGCTGTACCCTGCGTGCTGTGCTTGGTATCTATTCTGAAAATTTTATCTACTACCGATTCAGGCATACCCACTCCACTATCAGCAATATTAACCACCCAAAACTCGTCTTTTTCTGTAATACCTAACTTAATTTTCCCTCCTTCAGGAGTAAATTTAATAGCATTAGAAAGCAGGTTTCTGATAACGGTATTGACAGAATTTTCATGTGCTTTTACAGGAATGGGTTCAATATTGGTTACCTGAATCTTTATTTTTTTATTTTCAGCTTGCTGACTGAGTAATCCCACATTTTTATGCAGTGTTTCTGTTAAATCAAACAATTCTGCTTTAAATTCAATATTACCTGTCTGCGAACGGGACCATTCCAAAAGGTTTTCCAGCAGTGCGAATAGGTTTTTAAGTGATTTATCTAAATCTGTTGCCAGCATCTGAATTTCCTCCTTGCTTAAACTCTCAGTATGGTGCATCAGCAGGCTGGAGAAAGAAGTTAAAGAATTGAGAGGCCCTTTTAAATCGTGACCTATAATGGAGAAGAATTTATCTTTGGTGGCATTGGCTTCCTGTAACTCTTTGTTTTGTGAGGCTACCTGTGCGTTGGCCGCTGCCAGTTTTCTATTGTTTCTTTTCTGGTTGAAGAGAAAAGCCAGGATTAGCAATAGTACAATTACAGCAAAACCAAACAATATCATTATAAAATTCTTCGAACGGGTTTCTTCTTCCAGCTCAAACTCACGTTGGATTCTGTTAAATTCCAGTTCATCAATAGTGCTTTGCTTTTGGTTGATCAGGTACCTGTTTTGCATCTTTAAAATAGAGCGATCCTCTTTCTCTTTTTGGATGAAATCATCAAGCGCCACATAGATTTCCTGTGCCTCAAATGCCTGTTGATAATCCCCCATTGCCTTATATGCTTTGCTTAGGAGCTGATAAGTAGACATAATTAGAGGCTGGTGCTGCGACTTTTGAGCATTTCTGAGTGCCAGCTTCAAATTAGCTAAAGCATTTTCTGGTAGTTTTTCAGAAAGGTATAAGCTGGCAACAGAATTATAGGTAGTGGCGAGCCCCATTTCATTAGGAGAAATTTCGTCCCACAAGCCTAAGGCTACTTTAAAATTTTCTAAAGCGCGCTGTGTATTGCCCAAAGAGGCATATATTTCACCTATTGATTGAAGCGAGCGCGCCTCGTTTTCCAGGTCCTTAATTCTTCTTTGAATGGTAAGCGCATTGATTAATGATTTTAAGGCCGCATCATATTTTTGTTGTAGTTGCTCTAGCCTGGCTATTTTCATCCAGGTTTTTGCTTCCAGTTCAGGGTATCTTACATCCTGAGCATAATTTAATATATCCTGATAAAGCACAAAAGCCTTCTCATGCTCTTCCATTTTAGTGTAAACTTCTCCTAATTTTTGCTTGAGCAATATCTGTAAATCTTCGGATTGCCCTTCTCTGTTAAGTCGTATTGCCTGCTCCAGAAATTGAGCACTATTGAAGTAGTCGTCTACTTCCTCAAATATTAAAGCAATGCCAAAGTAGGTATAAATCAGGTTGTTTTTGTCTTTTGAACCCTCATCCAGTTTCAGCGCTTCCATCAGGAGTTCCATTGCACTTTCCAGGTCTTTGGTCTTGTAAATGTGAATGAAAGCCAGTTCCTTGAGAAACCTGGTAATGAGATCGTTGCGTTGAAGGTCTTTGGCATCGTAAAGGCTCACTTCTGTTTCCTGAAGCAGCTTTTCTGCATCTTTTTTTTCAATTTCGTTTTTAAGCTGAAGGAACCAGTCTGTATTTACCTCAATAGCCGAAACGCTTAATGTATTTAATAACATTAAAGTGAGCAGGAGGGAGAATAAAAGCAGGTATTTCTGATTCTTGTTCATAAATCCTTCGCAAAATAAATAAAATTATCGGTGCTATTGTGATCAAAAAAATGTAATCAGAGGGCTAAACTGACATGGAAATTAAATAAGAATTGGAGAAATGGTCATTAGGAAATGGTTAATTAGGAATTGGTCATTGGTTGATTAGTAATTAGGGGGGTAGGAACTAGTAATTGGGGATTGGTTGATTGGGAAACTAGTAGTTGGTCATTAGTTATTGGGGAAGAGGTGGTGGAATCTGGTGAGGAGTACTCGGTTTTTTTGTTCAATACAGCATTGGCAAGCACAGGAAGAGAAGCATGCTTAGCAATTGAAATGGCTGTTGTATTGTTATTTTGATAGTTACACTGTCTGCTCCTATACTGCCGGAAAATGCCAACAGCGGAGCCAATGTAGTCAGTATAATAAAGAATATCAGTAAAGTTTTTTTCATATTATGTTACTTCAATTAATATTTTGGTTGTTTTTCTTGCCGGTTATTTGATTCAATGACTTTAATGTTTTCTACTCATTTAATTATTTACTAGACTTACAAGTGCGCTACCTAGAGTAGTAAGAGCTTAATATTCTCCCATTAGATCAAACCGCAATTGGGTAAGTATTTCTCCTAAGAGGTTTTTACCTAACCAAGTTTTTCGCATTCTTGATCTATGATCATCTTCAGCAAGACCAATTCCCCAAATATTGTCGTTGGGAGCAGCTTCTACTAATGTTGTTCCTTTTGTAGAAAATAACTCTTTTTTTAAATCTTCATTTTGTGTGAACTTAGCTTTATTTCCTTCATAGATTATCTTAACCCTATTAAATTCCCAAACTACTTCTTCAAAAAATTTAACCTCTCTTCCTAAACGTTTAATTTTCTTGACATCATTAGTTTTTAATATTTTGGAGGCTATATCTCTATCTAAAAATAACATTGCTTTACTATACATCATATATTGCTCCGCTGAAGTAAAACAATGATTAGCATTATCAATCGAATTTTTAGGCTCTTTAATGTTTATAAAATTAGTTGTGAAATTACATTTAAACCATTGAGAAAATGGGGATCTAGTGATCCAAAAAAAAGTGAATTTTTCATTGAGACCAACAAAATTTCTAAATTTGAAAAACGATTGTTCTCGCTCAACTTCGCTAATCCTCTCATAAGTATTACGAGCCTCCATAAACCTCGCTTTTCTCACTAGTGCATCGTCTTGCTCTAAAGAAATACTTTTATTTTTTTCTTCACTCCTCCTTAACTCCTCTTCAAAATCTTTCAATGTCCAATTTTTCATTTCTTTTAAATTATCTCTTCCCAAACCATTTTAACGTATTTTTGACCATTACTACTAACGTCCTCCCCGCTGGCGCACGCGTGCCGCGTGTGACCATACCATTTAAACCATAAATATCTACCAATTTCATTTCTGTTAATTTACATAATCAATAGCTAAAACTCCTTTTCCACCACTATAGTCAATTGAACTGCTATATCTCCAATGATAAGTCTCGTTTACAAAACCTGAGAAAACAGGATTTTGATGGATGTAATCTACCTTCTGATCAATTACCTCATTGCTGTACAATTCTATCGGCTTGTTATTATGTTGCCATAATTGACTTCCTTTTACATTACTACTTTTAGAACCTGCTCTTTCAAACATCCAAAGCAACCATTCTTTTCTGCTTTCCTGAACATTTTCTTTAATAGAAGCTTGTAGTTGTTTTGAAGTAAATTCTTTAAACCTGCCTAATACTATTTCAGGATTATTATCCTTAGCTCTTATAATCAAATGTATATGACTTGGCATGATACAATAACAATAAATTTCTAATCCTTTATTTTTTCTACAATAATTCAGGCTATCAATTATGATAGAAAAATACTGTTCCCTTACCATAATATCTATCCAGTAGACTGTGGCAAAACTTATGAAATACAGGCCTTCTTTATTATGAAATTTATATTTTCTGCTCATTTCTATTCATTTTACTTTTTCTACCAGACACACGCGGCACGCGTGCGCTAGCGGAGTTCTTAAATTCCTTTGTAGTTTTTCCAGTCATCTATTTCATCTTCCAAGTCATCATCCTCATAACCTAGTGAAATCATAAATTGACGATATTCTTCTTCTGTATCTGCTGAATCTGACAAATTATCCGTGATTCCTCTTAGGAATTCAAATATGTTATCAGCTACGACTTTAAAGCCACCTTCAGTTGATTTTGTCTTTGTCAGGATTTTATCTTGCTCATCATCCAAAGTTCCTACATAAAACCCATACCTATTGGTTGCTATCAGTATTAATTTTCGATCTATGATTTCTTCATCAGAAGAATTAACTGTTGACTTCAAATTTTCTTCAATACCACTTACAAAAGGAAAAGCAACTTCTCCTCCTACTAATTCCGGATAATAATAAAATTCTTTTCCGTCAACCAAAGTATTATCCCATTCGAATGAATCGAAAAACACTTTTAATATTGGAGGAATTAAAATATCGTAACTCTCTTCAATTGCAAGAAAATCGAGCTTCTCTTTTAGAGAACGACTCTTTAATAGATTTAAACCATTCATCATATACTTAATCAAATATTGGTGATTCAAAAATTTCTTTCAAGCCTTCTTCTATTAAGGTGTCTCCACCTGGATGCGGAAACCCAGAACTACCAGGCTCACTAGTACTATGTATTCTTGAATCTAATGGAAAAATAGTTTTACCATTTTGATGATGATGCCAAGTATGCTTAACCCACTCTCCATCTACTTTTTTATAAAAATTCTGATTACCAGGTGTCCATCGAAAATCTCCTGATTCTAGTTCTAAATACTTATTATCAGGACCTTTAGGATATGGTTTTTCAACCCCCCCCCGCTGGCGCACGCGTGCCGCGTGTGACCATACCATTTAAACCATAAATATCTACCAATTTCATTTCTGTTAATTAACATAATCAATAGCTAAAACACCTTTTCCACCACTATAGTCAATTGCACTG
>NZ_BMEC01000004.1:294329-348347 GCF_014636295.1 Marivirga lumbricoides
AAAATACTGTTCCCTTACCATAATATCTATCCAGTAGACTGTGGCAAAACTTATGAAATACAGGCCTTCTTTATTATGAAATTTATATTTTCTGCTCATTTCTATTCATTTTACTTTTTCTACTAGACACACGCGGCACGCGTGCGCTAGCTGGGAGGTAAAAGATGTTAGATTTTCACCTATTCATTTTAAGTTTTGCTAGTTATGGAAGTTCTTCTTTGAAAATGTGGAGTATATTATCTTGAGTATGTACAAATATTCTCGTTTCACTTACATGTATACTGCCTATTGCTCCGTTTTTAGGTTCAAAGTCATGTTTATAAACCAGCTCTTTTTTCTCCCAATCTAGGACCCCTAATTTTGCTCTGTTATCTCCCAGTGATTGGGTGAAAAAGAACTTGCCATTCACAATATCACAGCGATGATCGTGAATACTTTCAAAGCCTTTTGATTTTATTAACTCATGACAATCCCATTCCTCAATCTCTAGAGTTTTTGCGTCAATTCTATATAGAATATTTTCAAAGTGTGTAGTATAGATGTACTCGTAATCTTGAAAAAGCTCGTAGCAAAGCCCTTCAAACTTTTTCAATACTCGACCAGTCTTAACATCCAATACAAATAGACCTCTATTGTCATTGCCATCAATTACAAAGAAAAGTTTACCATTAAAGCTCAATATTTGGCTATGTAAAATTGCTTTGTCTGATTTTATAAAATCTGAATACTTGAACCGCCATATTTTATTATTATCAAAATCAAATACTCCTATTTTATCAATGCCACAAGAAACAAATGAATTATCATCTATAACCAACCGAATATGTTTATATCCTAGATTTTCAGCTATTACATCAACAATGGAATAATCTCTATTTAGAACTCTTGCATAATAAGAGATAGAAAAATCTCCATTGAGATATATCGTTGGATAGAAATATTCTTCAGTAGAGAAATAATTTATGAACCTGGAAGAAATTGTAGCTATATAATTTACTGATTGTTTATATTTCCCTCCACTATAAATAAAGGATTTACCAGTTGAAGCTTCTGCAATCCAAACATCTTTATCTTTTACAATTGTAATTTTTTCATTATCAAAGGATTTGTCAATTTTTTTCATGTCCTCTCCATCGAAAAAACCGATATGATTATCAAAATTAATAAATACTTGATTTTGATAATCTATTTTAAAAGAGGAAGCTTTTATTTTTTCTAGTTTATAAGTTAGAGAATACATATTTTATCTGATAATAGCATTATAGTTATTTGTAATACTGAAATAGTTTAAGACTGTTTGAGATAATAGATTATTTGGCGTAAACTCATTAAAAGATGTATTAAATAGCTGATTAATTTTATCATACCCTAAATTCTCAATGCTTGATTTGTTAGCAGATAACCACTGTACAAATTTTTCCTTTTTAAAATCTGTCCTCGTCCTCGTTTGCAACGAGGATGCATGAGCAAGCTGTTTTCAACAGCCATTATCATATCAGTTCTACTTTTACCATACCCCTAATTCCTGCATAATCAATCGCGCTGCTATATAAGTAATGGTCCGGTTCTGCCACCAATCCATTATCCACAGGATTATTGTGGTTATAATTTATTTTGTTCATCATATCTATGCCACTCATTTCAATCGCATGATTATCATCCTTCCATAGTTTATAATTTGTCGCTCTTCCTGTTCTTCTCGCTTCAAATGAAAACTTATCCAACATCCATTCTCTTCTGCTTTTTGGTATTTCTTCGATAGCTTCTAATATCCGTTTTGATGTATATTTCTTAAAATCTCTCTAAAATCCTGATATACCCAGCTCACTTTCTATTTGACCAACAATATGCACATGATTGCTCATAATTACCCAAGCATACAGTTTTAACCCTTTATTACCAATGCAATAATTTAATGACTCAACTATAATGTCACGATATTCTCTTCGGCTGAATACATCGATCCAATGTACTACCGTCATTGTAGTGAAGTAGCAGCCCTGCTGGTCTTGTATTTTATATCTGTCACCTGACATTTGTTTTCCTATTATTTTATACTCATTTTAAAATCTATTTTTGCATTGAAAATGCTGTCCTCAAGAATCCTCGTTGCATACGAGGACTAGTGTGGGATAATTTTTATTTCTTTGCTGTTACTTTATTCGATGATTTTTGATATAACCTACTCATTTAGTTTATTTTAATTGTTCTATCAGACACACGCGGAACGCGTGTGCTAGAGGGGTTCATTTTTCATCCAGAAAAATAGTTTCTGGTTGAGTATATGAGCCCTCATGAGGTTTTAAGTAGTCATTTTCACCTTTAGTATATTCAAAATATTCTTTTATATAATTCTTGAATTGTGCGGCTAACTCATTATTGCAGTACTCACTTTTATGTAATAGATTATTACCAATGCTTTCAATGTCTTTATGATAAGACTTTGCACTATAAGATGAAATAAAGTTGTTCTTGAAAAAATAATAATTTTTAACCTCAGCTCGACTTAAAGAATCACTTTCCTCTAGTGTTGCGGGATCTCCATTGAAATCCTCACCAAAGAATAATTGTTTCACATATAGTAAATTACCTCCCTTAACATAAAAAGTAGTTTTTTGGTATTGAATGGAAAATGGCCAATCATATTCTTTCCCCGGATTTACATTTTTTCCAGTCTCGATAATTATTTTTTGAATCGAATCATTCTCATCAAGAAAATATGTGCGCCTACTATTGTTTGTAAATGTATTTAATCTAAACGTTTCATCTCCTTCGTAGGAATAATCGAGATTATGATAATTTTTATGTCTAAGCTCTCTCGTTTTAAGGTTTGAATAAAACCCATATTCAAATCTATTGATTATATCAACATAAGAATTCGGGAAAATTTTTATTTCATATTTATCAGCTTTAACCGTAATATCAGAAACACTCTTATTAATTTCACTTTCTAATGAGTCACTATTAATATTTCTAATAATTTTAAAACCATACTTATCTTCATCCGACCTCTGAATTGTAGGGCTGGGAGGTATAGGTTCCTGACCTCTCATTTTTCGTATAGCATTGCCTAATTCACGGGATGACATTTCTTTTAATTCATGCTCAGTATATATAGTAAGCAAGGAATCTCTTAAGCTATTTTGTGAAAATGAAATATTTACAATGCACAAAATGAAAAATACGGTAAAAGATAGTCTTAACATGATTATAGTTTCTTTAAATATTCTACTGTTTTGCTTTCATTTATTTCCCCCGCTGGTGTACTCGTTTCGCATGTGTTCATTCTGTCCATACCATACATATTTACCAATTTTATTTCCTTTAATTGGCACAATCAATAGCTAAAATTCCTACTCTGTTACACAATATAGCGAAGAAAAAACAAGTCATAAAAAAGCCCTAAACTATTTCAGTATAGGGCTTCTATATATTGATAAATCTTCAATATTTAATCCATTAGTTCATTGTAAATTTCTAAATTTTTCTCATTTACAAATCCACTATTATTCTTTGAATAATTATAAGCACCAATATTAACTCCAAATGAAACCTTAGGCTGACCCATTCCTAAAATCCTACCAGTTGCAGCATCCATTAAATAATGATAGTAAACATATGACCTTCCTAATGGAATTGGTACCACTACCACATAAGCTTTTCCCTCTTGTTTCTCCATAATAGCTTCTTTCCAGTCGGCAAATGGAACTGCCTCAATTTTTCCTTCGTAAATTTCCTTCACTTCTTCAATACTGATTTTTTTATGAATCCATTCTGCAAGTACTAGTAAAGTCTTTTCCTTTAGTTCATTACCATTTTCATTGAATTTTGCATAGAGATTAGTGTTAGATTTTAATTCTTTGCTAGTAATTATCTCAAATTGATATTGAAAAGCATCAAGTCCGAAGTTGATAAAAGCTTCGGCATATTCATTGTCGTCTCCGAAAGGTGGAATGTATTGAATAGCAGCATTAGTTCTTTTACCATTTCTTAGGGTAATGGCCATACCTTCATTTACATAATAATGTGTGAAATCACCTCTATCATATCCTCGGGATTTTGCTTTAACCTTTGTGTCTAAGTATAATACATAATCCACTTCATCTGCTTTTAATTTATCGAATGCATCATCTTCTGGCACGTAATCAATAATTTCTGTATAATTCCATCTTTTCTCTATAGCTGCTCTCTAAATTTCATTCAAACGCTCATCATCTTTAAGAGCTACAATCACTCTACCTTGCTTAATTTCATCCACAGTGGATCGTTTTAATATTTGTGCTTTAGCAGAAAGCAATGAGAATACCATAGCTGCTAATAAAAATAATTTCTTCATGTTTTTATGTAAGTTTTAAAAGACACAAAGGAAGTAATATATAATTTTACACTCGGATGGTTAATAGAGAAGAATCATCAGTTTATCGAAATTGTATAGACACTCATCCACTGGCTTATCCAAAAGCTGTTATTTAAAAGTATGGAGTACTTTCATTCATTTATCATTATTATGCGTACATTAACAGAGTATTTACCAAAATACGTTATTTTTAATCCATTGACACTATGAATAAGAAAACCAAGTGGTTTTTAGGGATATTTTTTGGTCTCATCCTACTGATTCTCATTGCCTGGAAGCTTGTTAAAAATTTTAAAATAGAAAAGTTTTTAGAAGAGAAGGCGCAAACTGAACTTAATAAATTATGGCCTAACCGGGTAGTTTTCGATTTCGATGATTTAACCTTCCGGTTTTTTAGTAAGAATGCTTCCATTTCTAATGTTCGGCTTACAATTTTCAGTGAGTCAGGAGCCGATACACTTGCCAACCTGAAAATAGAGCTTATTACAGCCAATTGGGCCAGTTATAAAGATTTTTTCACTGATGATACGATAAAAGTAAAAGCGCTTAGGCTTGACAAAGTGTTCTCCGATGTTCCTTTTGATTTCGAAAAGCTGAAACCGAAGGCATCTGAAGATGCCGGTAGCAGCACACCTTTTAAAATTGCTGTGGGTGATATTATCTTATCAAATAGTGAGCTCAATTTTTACAAGGAAAGGGGAGAGCAAACAGGGCAGTTCACCTCGGCTTATGAATTGGTAATACAGGATGTGTTCTATGACAGCGAAAAGGAATTTATGCCTGCTGGCGGTGGAATAGGTGCCGTAGAGCTGAAAACTAATGCCATGGATTATTATTTACCGGATGGTTTTTATAGGGTGCAGATTAGAAATACTATTTTCAGACCTTTGGTGGGAGAGGCGCAGATTAATGATGTGCTATTGAAGCCGGTTTATGATTGGAAAGAATTTGCAGCTAAAAAAGAGGTGCTCACCAGCTATATTGCGCTAAAAGTGGATAGCATTCAATTGAAAGATATTACCATCCCTAAGGGAACGATGAAAGCAGCTATTGCAGAGGAAATAAGGGTGTACCAACCAAGTTTATCGGTGCTGAGGGATAAGAATTATATTTTGCCTGATGACAGGTTTGTGCCCATTATAATCGACCAATTGGAGGATATGGAATTGCCTGTGTTTATCCGAAAAGTTTTGGTGGAAAATATGTTTATTGAATACATAGAAAAACCGGAAGGCAAGCAGAGCACAGGTAAAATCACTTTTAACGATCTAACAGGCACTATTAGGCATTTTACAAATATTGCCGACAGTGTAGAAGCTTTAGATGCTTCTCTTGAAATACTAGCCTCTGCTAAAGTGTTTAATAAAGCAGTACTTAGCGCTGAAATCGTATATGGCTTACAAACAGAAAATGGTGATTTTAGCGCTACAGGTTCTTTAGAACCAATGCAATTAACTGCTTTTAATGATTTTATTGGGGTTGTGCTGCCGGTAAACATTCAAGAAGGACAAAATGATGGGGTGTATTTTACCTTTTCAGGCACCAGGTACTCCACCACCGGGCGTATGCGCTTCAGGTATTCTGACCTGAAGATAAATGTAGACTCTGAAAAAATAGAGAGTCAGTTTATTAGAAATTCGTTGGCATTTTTAGCCAATGTTGCTTTACCAAAATTTAATCCCAGGCCTAATGGTAAATTCCGTGTAGGACAAATTAATTTTGAACGAGACACGCGCAAATCAATGTTTAACTATTGGTCGCAAAGTTTAGTAACCGGATTTAAATCCACTTTAGGTGCATCTGCTCCGGCTGAAATAGAGCAAAATAGGAATTCAAATGAGGAAGAATCCTTTTGGAGTAAACTGGGCTTTGGTAAAAATAAGGAGAAGAAGAATTAAGTTTCTGATTGTTTAAAGGGATTTGTTTCTGGCAATGGCTTCAAAAAGTGAAACTATTTTTTCCTTATTACTTTGGCTAATGGGTAATGAAGCTCCATTGTCCATCAATACAGATCCTCCATCGTTTTTAAGGTATTTCTTCATGTAGTTTGGGTTGATGAGGTAGGATTGATGTATTCTTATGAAATAATAGTTTTTAAGAGTGTTTTCTACATCTTTAAGTGTTTTACTAAATAGCAGCTTTTCTCCATCTGCTAAATAAAGCATGCTGTAATTGTTCTGGCTCTGGGCATAGATAATATCTTCCACTTTAATAAATTCAAGTCCTTCACTAACAGGTACAGCAATTTTGGCGCTAATTATCTTATCCTTTTTTAGTAGGTTGATGAATTGGGTTATATCATTCTCAGGTGTATTATCTTTATCAGGCTTTTTAACATCAAGCTTATTCAACAGCTTTTTTAAATCTCCTTCATCCACAGGTTTCATCAAATAATCTAAGGCCTGATATTTAAAAGCCTTTAAGGCATATTGGCTGTAGGCCGTGGTAAAAACCACCTCAAAAGTTATTTCATCCAGCTGGTCCAGCAATTCAAAGCCATTCAATCGGGGCATTTCCACATCCAAAAAAAGGAGGTCTATATCAACTCTCCGCAACATCTCAAGCGCATCATCCACACGGGAAGCCTTGAGTACAACCTGAACACTGCTGTCCAGCTTTTTGAGGCTCATGATTAAACTTTCAATGCAATGAATTTCATCATCAATTATTCCTATTCTCATAGCGTAATCCTAGTGTTTTTCAGTAAGGAGCATATAATTTAAACTATGGATGTTTTTTAAAATACAAAAGCAATTATAATCATTTAATAGCAGCAATTTAATTAATCTACGGCTTTTCAGTGAGGATTAATCACTTATGAGACAAAATGCTAAAGCTTTCGGTGAGAATTGGCTAAATATCCTTCATTTTCCTTTTCTTCTGAGGAATTCTCACTGATCCTTATCAGCTAGTAATCAGGAAGTAAGTCCTGGTAATTTCCTGTTTAATTACCAATAAATTCCCTGTAAGTTCAAATGTGATTGATAAAAAAGCAAAGCTACAGAGTGCGCATTAACCTCTGGTGCTATCATAAACTAAAATGTTAGAACCTTATGAAAGAGCTTACAAAAAAAATCGTATATGTTTCGACAGCCATCTTTATTTTAACCTCTTTCTCAAAAGATAATGCCCTTAATATAGAAAAACCTGAAAGTATAACTGTTGACCAGTCTTTAAAATACGAAATGGCTGTAGATAACCTGCATTTGATTACAAACCATACAACAGGAAGTTTAAATCAACCTAAAAAGAGAGAGCAAACCACTTTCTCTTTTACCCTTACAAAAAGAAAGTCCGGCACTAAAAACCGGATTTATCATGGCTCGTATTACAGGATGTATGCATTAGATTAATTTTTCATAGGGGTAGTGAGAAGATGAAGTGAACTCACCAGTACTTCATCTCTCATTTTAATGTTTATCAAATCTCGGATCCTTTAAATCAGATAGTAAGGCGGGTAATTCTCTCTTTTTCTACTACGATCATTATTTCTGCTTTAGTGCCAGCCACTTGATCACTTTCGTTATAGTAGCTGCCAATTTCAAAAGTTATAGGTAAATTATTCTGCTGGTTATAAATAACCAGACGCTCTTCAATAAGCTTTAAGCCTAAATGAGTGCCGTCAGGTCTGGGCACATTCTCTGCTTTTTTTTCGGTTTTATACCCCGTTCCATTGTCAATCACCTGGATACACACTCCTTCAGTCCTCTCCAATACATTAATGGTTAGTTTTTTATTAACTTTTCTGCTGGGTAATAAGCCATGCTTCACCGCATTTTCTGCTAAGGGTTGTAGTATTTTAGGTGGAACCAGAATATTGTTCTCGTTAATGGTTTCATCTATATTTACAGAGAAGGTGAACTCACTGTCAAACCTTAGTTTTTCTATTTCTAAATAGAGGCTGGTAGTTCTGAGTTCTTCTCCCAGTTCAATCACATTTTTTCGGTTATTGGTCAGGCTAAGTCGAAGTAGGTTGGCAAAAGTATCGAGATATCTCATCGCCTTTTGATTTTTATTTTGTATCACCAGCCAGCGCACAGCATTCATGCCATTAAAGAGGAAATGGGGATTCATCTGAGATTCCAGCGATTGTAAAGTGAGGGATTGTATTTTATTTTCGAAATTACTTTCAATTAACTTTACTTTCCTCTCTTCATTTTCTTTTTGTTGGGTGATTAACTGCTGGAAAGCAGCTTCCAATTGCTTGTTTACCTTTTCAATTTCTTCCTTTTGAGCCAAAATTTTACTATTCTGGTCTTGCAGCAGCAAGTTAGACTTCTTCTTAATTTTAATATTCCGGTACTGAAGGAGGGCAATGGCTACTATGGCCACTAAGCCAATAAGTAATAGAAGAAGAATAAAATTGCGTGTCCGTAATGTAGTCTCCTGGCTTGTTAGTTGTGCCTGTTGAAGCTTCTTGTCTTTCTCAAGTAATTCTATCTGCGACTCTTTCTTTTCAATGGCAAAACGTTTCTCAATGGCAGCAATTTGGGTTTCCTGTTCTTTCAAAGCCACGCTATCCTTGTAAGCTTGTGAAATTTTATAGTAATCCAGTGCTTTGTTATAGTTCCCCAGCTGTTCATAAGTGTCCGATAAAGAATTTGAAATATCCATTAATAAACCTTTACTCTTAATCTGTTCTGCCAACGCCCATGATTGCTGGTAATATCTAATTGCTTCCAGATATAGTTTGTTTTCCTTATTCACCTCGCCCAGGTGAAGTAATACATCAGCTTCTTTGTGTGTGTTTTTTATTTTTTGGAATAACTCCAGCGATTTTAAATAATAAGCTTCTGACTGTGGGTAGTTCTTTCCTTCATCAAAATAGTTCAGCCCAAAAAATTCATAGGTAATCGCCAGTCC
This sequence comes from Marivirga lumbricoides, assembly GCF_014636295.1. GTDB lineage: Bacteria > Bacteroidota > Bacteroidia > Cytophagales > Cyclobacteriaceae > Marivirga > Marivirga lumbricoides. The sequence continues at coordinate 303,550 of NZ_BMEC01000004.1, forward strand.
GAAAGTATCGTTTCGCTCTGTATTGATCGCAAGTAATTCATCAAGATAGGAGCGTGCTTTTAAGTATTCTTCTTTTTGGTTATAGAAATCGCTGATGGAAAGGTAGTTCATTGCCACGCCAAGGCTATTACCTCTTGCCTTTTCGGCAGCCAGAGAGCGTTCAAAATAACTGATGGCGTCATCTCCCCGGTTAGGAATATTTAAAAACGTATTCCCCAGCCCGTTGCATGCGATTGCAATATTTTTTAAATCATTCTCTTCTTCTGCAATTTTTAGGGCTTCTTTATAAAAAAGTACTGCTTTATCTAATTGGTGGGCATACCTGCTGGCCACACCTGCATTATTTGCATAGATCATTTTTGAGAGGGGGGCAGCTTTTTCATTATTTTTAACCAGCGTAAAAGCCTTACCGTGTAGTGTAATAGCTTCTTCATACCTTTGATGGTACCTGTTTAACAAACCTGAATTATCCAATGCCTGGGCATAAAGCAGGCTATCGCCAGATTGAAAAGCAAGTTCTACCGCTAATTCACTGTAATAGCTTTCAAGCGAATCATTATGTTGGTTTCTGTGAATGGTGCGGGAGGAATCAATAGCATTTGAGATTCGCAAAGAATCATTGCTAATCATCTTCTGCCCCAGTAGTTCGGAAGGAAAAGAGAATACGGCCACTATACAAATGGTAAAGTAGATTCTCATAGCAGCCTTCGCACGCATTTTTATGATTCCGGTATACATCATCGTTTATAAATTTCTTTCGACTATCTAAAGCTTTGACTATAAGCAGATAATCCAATGATAAAAATGCATAATAATTTCCACAATCAATATATCATTGTAGTTAAAATGCTATAAATCATCTGATTACTTGTATATTCGTTCCGGAAAATTGTTTTCAATCTGGTACTAAATAGTATTGTCAAATTAAGATGAATAAAAGGGCTTTCAGTAATATTATACTTATTCTTTTCTTCCTCATTGTTTCGGCTATAGGAGCTTTTTACCTTAAGCCTGAGCAAGGTGTTGACACTATCAGAACAAAAAAAATCCATGGCTTTAATTTAGTAGCACCAAGAGAGGTTTTCCTCTTGGATTCCCTGATAAAAGTAAAGGCAACTGGTGCTGAATGGGTTGCCCTGGTACCTTATGCGTTTTGTGATGCAACTACAGGAGAAATAACTTTTGACCATCCCCGTCAGTGGTGGGGAGAAAAGTCAGAAGGAATTAAGGAATCAATCATCATGGCTCAATCGATTGGCTTAAAAGTTATGCTGAAGCCCCATTTGTGGGTAGGCGGACAAGGCTGGGCAGGAGACCTTACTTTTCGTGAGGAGGCTTTGTGGAATAATTTTGAAGATCACTACCTCAAGTACATCATCAATTATGTGAAAATTGCAGACAGCTTAGGTGTTGAATTGTTTTGTATAGGAACAGAGGTGCGTAATTCTACTCAACAGAGATCACACTTTTGGAATTTATTGATAGATTCTGCTAAAAGTCAGTATAATGGCAAGCTTACCTATGCCGCTAATTGGGATGAATATACAAAGGTGAGCTTCTGGGAAAAGCTGGATTACATTGGTATTGATGCTTATTTTCCCTTGAGCGAAGCAAAGAGCCCTGAAGTGGCGGAATTAGTGCAGGCATGGCAAGGGCCCATGAAGGAAATGCAGCAATTATCTAAAGCGCTCAATAAACCTGTTCTCTTCACAGAATATGGGTATGAAAGCACAGATTATCCTGGCAAAGGCCATTGGAGCGTTGATAAAGATACGCTTGATGTAAATTTTTTAGCCCAGAAAGCTGCCTTTGAAGCTGTATACCAGACTTTTAATAATCAGAGCTGGTGGAGCGGAGGATTTATCTGGAAATGGCACCTTACCCAAAACGGACTCCATTCCCGAACAATTAAGGCTTATACACCGCAGAATAAAGCAGCTATGGAGGTGATTAAAAAAGCATTTGAAGAAGAATAAAAAAGGGTTTAATTTTTTACCTATATCCCGAAGAAAGTATCATTTCAAAACTCTGGAAAGTAAGAACTATCAACGCAATATATTTTAAAAAACAAAAGCATCTATGCGCTCCGGATAGCTTTTATTTATATACATTTACAGGTTTATAACTCAAACTTTTTAACCTTAATTACTATGCATTTATCATTTCAAAGAGTATTTTTCGCACTGGCTACCGCCTTTGGATTATTTGCAGTTTTGGGTCTGGCCAAAGTGGTTTTAATACCTCTCGGAATGGCACTTCTCATTTCCTTTATTCTATTTCCAGTCTGTAAAAAGATAGAATCATGGGGAGCTAATAAAATGGTGGCTGCTTTTTTGTCGATTCTTATGCTGTTCATCATCATCGGAGGGGGGCTTACCCTTTTTTCAACACAAATCATCCGTCTTTCGCAGGAGGTAAACAGTTTTACTGATAAAATTATGACCACACTTTCAGATGCGTTGGTTGTAGTGAATAAAAATGTACAGTTTTTAGATGACCTGGAGAGAGATCAGCTCATCGATCAGGGAAAAGAATGGATGAAGAACTCTTCGGGCTCTCTTTTAAGAAATACTTTTAGTGGAACAGCTAATTTTTTCGCGGGTTTAGTATCCACGGTGATCTTTACTTTCCTCTTTCTTATATACCGGGCAGGACTTACTAAATCCTTAATGTATATCGCTTCCGAAGAGAACAGGCTTCGGGTATTTCATATGTTAAAAAATATACAGAAAGTAGGTCAAAAATATTTATCAGGGATGTTTATACTGATTATTATTTTAGGCCTTGCTAACAGCATTGGTCTCTGGATTATCGGCATAGACAGCCCTTTTCTTTTCGGTTTTTTAGCGGCCATGATGTCTATTGTTCCTTATGTGGGAACAACACTGGGTGCTACTATTCCTGTAATTTATGCTTTTATGACCACTGATTCTATTTGGACTCCTGTAGCGGTGATAGGTTTGTTTTGGGGTGTACAAACCATAGAAAGCAATTTTCTTAATCCTAAAATTGTGGGAAGCAGTTTAAATTTAAATGCTTTAGCAGCTATATTAAGCTTACTTATTGGAGCTTCAGTATGGGGCATTGCCGGCATGGTGTTATTTCTGCCTTTCGCAGCTATGTTAAGAGTGTTTTGTAACGAATTTATGGAATTAAAGCCTTTGGCAATGATTTTGGGTTCGGATGTAATAGGCAATGATGGGAGGCAAAAAGATGAGGAAGGAAAATGGGTGAAGAAAATTAAAGCCTGGTTTAAATAGAATTGGAGATTACTCAGCTTTTTGATAAGCTTTAAAATTTATAATTAAATAATCAAATTTACTAGGGATTAAATGGGTAATCACGAAAAGAGTCAATTTTAGTAACTTAAGTAGTAAGGTTATAGTTTACTTTATGTAAGCTATAACTTTTTCATTAACTACTAATATGCACTTATCTTTTAGAAGATTATTTTTTGTACTAGCTACTTCATTTGCTCTTTTTGCCGCTTTAGGTTTTGCCAAAATAGTTCTTATTCCAATAGGGATGGCCCTTCTCGTTTCTTTTATCCTGCTACCAGTTTGCAAAAGACTTGAAAAATGGGGCGTAAATAGAACCTTGTCAGCATTTTTGGCTATTCTGATGCTGATTTTAGTCCTTTCGGGTGCTATCTTTCTTTTCTCCACACAGATAATCAGCCTTTCAAAGGAAGTTTCGAATTTGAGTGCAAAATTTATGGATAGCTTCTCGGATGTGCTGGTTTTTATCAACAAGAACATCAATTTCATAGATGAATTAACAAGAGAAGAAGTAATTACAAGAGGTAAAGAATGGATGAATGAATCCAGTGCATCCATCATGAAAACTGTGGTAAATAGTATAGCCGCTATTATAGGAGGGCTCATTTCCACCATTATTTTTACTTTACTTTTTTTGATATACAGAGTGGGATTAACCAAAGGGTTTGTCAAGTTTTCTGCGAGAGATAAAAGAGAGCAAACTCTTGGCATGCTCAAAAGAGTGCAAAAGGTAGGGCAGGGGTACTTGTCCGGTATGTTCACCCTGATTTTAATTATGGGCACATCTCACAGCATCGCACTATGGATTATAGGGATCGATAGTCCTTTTCTCTTTGGCTATTTTGTAGGTTCATTGGTAATCATCCCCTATGTAGGTACAGTGGCAGGGGCTGTTATTCCTATTTTGTACGCTTTCATGACCTCAGATAATCTCCTGACTCCACTCTTGGTTATCGCATATTTTCAAGCGATTCAAATGACAGAAAGTAATTTTCTAAGTCCTAAAATAGTGGGGAATAGTATGCATGTAAATGCGTTGGCAGCTATTATCAGTCTTATCATAGGTGCAGCTGTGTGGGGTGTAGCCGGAATGATCCTCTTTATGCCTTTTGTGGCAATGCTTAAAGTGGTGTGTGATGAATTTACCCAATTAAAACCTGTTGGCTTACTGATCAGTAGCGATGTGGCAGGAGGTAGGGGAAATTCCTCTGATAAAATTGCCCGGTTCAAATCTAAATTTCGAGGTTGGTTTTCTTCTGACAAAAAGAAGAAGTAAATGGGCGGGACTTACTTTACTCTTCCGGGATTATCACTAATGAAAGCTTTCCAGCTCTTGTTTACACTTACACCACCTTTACCTTGAAAATGGTGGCAGACAGCTACACCTAAGGCATCAGTAGCGTCCAAAAGCTTAGGTATTTCTTTGATGCCTAATAATGTTTTTAACATCTCTGCTACCTGCTCTTTAGAGGCATTTCCATTTCCGGTAACCGACATCTTTACTTTCTTTGGTGCATATTCTGTAATAGGAAGGTCTTTCTGCAAAGCGGCAGCCATTGCCACGCCCTGAGCTCTCCCGAGTTTCAACATGGATTGAATATTTTTTCCATAAAAAGGCGCCTCAAGGGCAACCTCATCGGGCAGATAGTCATTGATTAAGCTGGTTACCCGATCAAATATTTTTCTGAGTTTTACTTCATGATTGGCATATTTGGACAAATGAATTACCCCATATTGCAACATGGTCATTTTTGAGCCTACTACTTTAATTATTCCATAACCCATTACCGATGTACCCGGATCTAAACCTAAAATAATTTTCTCTGCCTTTGAAGTTTGCTTTGTAACCACCATTATTGCAAAGTTAATATTCGGATTCAATTAAGTGCACATATTTGAAAAAGCGTTTTTTATTTTTAGTAAAGCTGGTAATTTCCTTAAGCATATTCTGCTTTTTGCTTTATAGGATTTTTACTGATAAAGAAGCATTTGAAGAAGCACTTTATAGCTACCAGACTAATTTGTCCATCATACTTGCTGCACTGCTTTTAATGCCATTCAATTACCTGATGGAGGTTTTTAAATGGCAGTTGAGTATCAAATCTCTCACTTATCTTCCTTTTAAACAGGCAACTGCAGGAGTACTTTCGGGAGTTTCACTAGGCTTTGTTACACCGCATGCTGTAGGAGATTATTTCGCTAAAATATGGTCCTTTAGTCATGAAGACCGGAAAAAGGCTCTCGGACCAATCCTGGTAGCAAGAATGTCTCAAATGATACCTACCCTGGCCTTTGGAGCAGTTGCATTCATAGTTTTCATTCAAAGAAAGCCCGTTTTTGATGATTACAGTAGTGATTATACCTCCTGGCTTATTCCTGTAGCAGGATTAATAGCCTTCCTACTTTTGTCATTTTTGTTTATTAAATACGGTGTTAAGAACAAAAAATGGATGTATTATTTCGATCTCATCCGAAAATTACAACTCAAATCTGTTGCTCAGTTAGTGGCCTTATCTTCTGTACGCTATTTCATCTTTTCAGTGCAGTTTATGTTGCTGCTTTCCATATTTTCATTTCCTATTTCATTTCAACAGCAGTTCCTGGGGATAGCTTTTATGTTTTTGGCTAAATCTGTTTTACCCACTTTCAACTTTTTTAATGATTTAGGAATAAGGGAGTTCAGCGCAGTGTTGTATTTTGAAACTTTTGACATAAGTGCAGCCCCTGTTATTCTAGCCAGTCTTCTGCTCTGGTTAATTAATATAGCACTTCCGGCCTTAATCGGATTATTTTTTGTTCCTCAATTTAAAATTGACCCTTCATGATGTTTTTGAACCTCTTGATTATATTGTATGCTGCTGTGCTGGGTTATTTCACTCTACTTTGGAGTAGGATTATTTCGGTATCTGCTGCAGAAAAAAAATTATTAGGAGTTTCTGTAGTGATTCCCTTCCGAAACGAGGAGCATAATTTAATTCCTTTAATTAATTCACTTACTAAAATTGACTATCCTCATCACCTACTTAACTTCATTTTTGTAAATGATCACTCTCAGGATGCTTCATTAAAAATACTTAATGCATCGCTTCAGTCTTTTCCTTTCAGGTATAAGGTAATTTCCTTATCAGATAACAGCGAAGGTAAAAAAAGCGCATTAATTCAAGGTATTTCTTATTCAGATGCAGAGTTGATTCTTACAACTGATGCGGATTGCTATCTGCCTGCAAACTGGGTGAGGGAAATGCAGGCCTCTTTTCATAATCAATCGATACAGCTGGTAAGTGGCAGTGTGGTTTTTAAAGCAAAAAACTTTCTTTCCAAAGTATTTCAAATGGAATTTGCCCCTTTGATAGGTGTGGGGGCTATTAGCATACAAAAAGGTAATGCTACAATGGCCAATGGAGCTAATCTTGCTTTCAGGAGAAATACATTTATTTTACTACAGCCATTTGAGGATAATTTACATATTCCCACAGGGGATGATATTTTCTTACTTCAGAAAATTTCTTCCAAATACCCACAAGGAGTGTATTTTCAAAAGTCTGCTGTTGTTGTCACAGGTGCCCCCACGTTAAGAGAATTTGTCAATCAAAGAATACGCTGGGCTTCAAAATGGAAGGCGGCATCGGAAAGAAAGAGTAAAATACCTGCCATTGCAGTGTGGTCATTTCACCTGCTTTACCTTATTGCTTTAGGAACGCTTTTTCAGGCACCTCAAAATGTGTTTCTTCTCTTAGCAGTTATGGCAAAAGCTGTGGCAGAGTATATTTTTATTCACTCAATTTTAAGAGATCAGCAGCAAACGACTGGATTTTTACCATTCTGTTTTCTCCAGTTTTTTTATAGTATTTATGTCGTATTGTTTGGCTTGCTTGCTAACTTTGCTACCTATCAGTGGAAAGGAAGAAATTACGGAAAATATGACAGATGATGAATTCGATTTATTAGATGAGCTCTATTTTGTGCAATCATACAGAGAAATTCAAGATGCTATCAATTGGAACGATCATCGTTTAATAGCAACTTTAACATCAATATACAAAGAGGGCTATATCAAAATTCTTAAAGCACATGATGAGGAATACAAAAATCAAAATGATAATTATGATACTATTCCCTGGAAAGAGCTCTATTTTCTTGCTACTAAGAAAGGCTTGTTACAACATAACGGCTTCTAGTTCTGCATAATTTATAATTCTCAAAGCAATAAATTGCTTTAAATTTTATATAAATCCATTTGTATATATTACCTTCATCGTAGAATATGGATACAAGCTACCAAATAGCGAATCAATACGAACTCAAAGAGCTGGAACTAAATGCTCTTCTTGAGATAACACAGGCTATTAATGATAATTTGTCTGAAGATTCCTTATATAAAATCTATAATTTCACCTTAAGAGCTAATTTAAGGCTTGCTAAATTGGTTTTGTTGGTTCAGGAAAACGGATGGCAAAGTAAAATTGAATTTGGCACTTCAAAATCTTTTGAATTTGAAGTGCCAGCTCCTGAATTGATCGAGAATAAAAAAATACTCTTTCAAAATGATCTCTCAGACACCCCTTTTGATGAGTTTGAAGTAGGAATCCCGGTATTTCATAAGAATGATTTATTGGCAGTAGTGTTTCTCGGAGGAGTTGCAGGAGGAAATGAAAAGAAGATTATAGAAAACCACCTCAATTTTATCCAGGCACTTACCAATATCATAATGGTGGCCATTGAGAATAAAAAAATGGCCAGGGCAACAATAGAGCAAGAAGTGTATGCCAAGGAAATGGAAATTGCCAAAAAGGTGCAACAGTTACTGTTTCCTAATTATCTGCCGGATCAGGATAATTTTAAAATAGCAGCACACTACTCTCCTCATAATACCGTGGGAGGAGATTATTATGATTGGCTTGAAATTGATGAGGAAAGAAAATTTGTTTGTATTGCTGATGTTTCAGGAAAAGGCGTTCCGGCAGCCATACTAATGTCCAACTTTCAGGCCTCTTTACGCACGCTTTTAAGAAAAACTTCTGATTTGGAGGAAATTGTTCATGATCTAAATCATCAGGTGTTTGAAAGTGCTAACGGAGAAAACTTTATTACTTTTTTTATGGCCTTAATTGATATGAAAAAAGATCATATTACTTATGTAAATGCAGGCCATAATCCACCTTTCCTGCTAAATGCTGAAGGAATTACAGAACTTAATACCGGCACACTGGTTTTAGGTGCTTTTAAAGAATTGCCTTTCCTTGAAATAGGTCATTTAGATATTAAGGATGGGCAGAAGTTGTTTCTCTATACCGATGGTTTAACGGAGGCATTTAATGAAGAAGATGAAGAGTTCGGTGCTGAAAAGCTTGAAGAGTTTTTAAAAGCTAATGGTAACTCCTCGCCTTCACAAATAATCGCGGATTTACTGGAACATTTAAATAATTTTGTAGGGGAGAGAGCTTTTTCTGATGATATAACCCTTTTAGTGTGCGATTTTAATGTTTGATTCCTCATTTTATAAAACACCCACTTTTATAAAATATCTGCTTCCACAAGTGGAGTGGAAAGTAGCAACAGACAAAAAAGAAATTTATCTCACATTTGATGACGGGCCCATTCCATATCTTACGGAAGAAATACTTGTTATCTTAAAGAGTTATAATGCTAAAGCCACCTTTTTTTGCGTAGGAGATAATGTTCGAAAGCATCCTGAAATATTTGAAAAGGTAATTGCTGATGGCCACGTTATCGGAAACCATACTCACAATCATTTAAAAGGGTGGAGGACCCGGCATAATCATTACCTGGAGAATGTTGAAGAATGTGCGCAGAATATTGAGAAGTTTTATGCAGGTTCAAAGAGACTGTTTAGGCCACCATATGGTCAGGTAAGCCCTTCACTGGCCAGGAAAATTAGCCAGGCTGGCTATAGAATAATTATGTGGGATGTGCTCTCGAAAGATTATGACATTAGGCTCTCTCCTGAATTGATCAGGAAAAAAACGATTGAATCAACTGGTAAAGGAAGCATTATTGTGTTCCATGATAATGTGAAAGCGCAGCACAATGTGCTTACAGTTTTGCCACAATACCTTCAACATTTTTCAAATCTTGGTTTCAAATTTCTCTCACTATGATTCTTCTGTTCTATTTGCTAATATTTATCATATTGACTGTAGTAATAGTAGATTTGATCTTGTGGATGGCTTGGAAACCTAAGCCTATGAATGCCATGCCACCTGAAGGAGAGCTTCCTTTTATTTCTATCCTGCTTGCTGTCAGAAATGAAGTACATACCGTTAACTTCGTGCTTAATTCTTTAGAAAAGCTTGATTACCCCGCAGATAAGTTTGAAGTGCTAATGGGGGATGATGGTTCTGATGATGGCAGTACAAAGATCTTACGTGCTTGGGATAAAGAAACTAATAACTTTTTTTATGTTCCCATTCAGGCAAATCAATATCAACTAAAAGCAAAGGCCAATGTACTGGCTCAGTTGGCTGATCGTGCCAAAGGAAAATACTTCATGATCACTGATGCTGATGTTGAAGTTCCTGCTTCATGGATAAGTAAACATCTGGCTTGTTGGAAAACGGGAATGGGTGTACAAAGTGGCTTCTCTCTTGTAAAAACAGAAAATTTCTTTTCCAGTATGCAAATGATAGACTGGGGACTTGCCTTGGGAATGGTGAAAATTGTAAGCGGATGGAAGGTTCCTGTTACTGCCGTAGGTAATAATATGATAGTGAGCAGAGAAGCGTATGAAGCAGTAGGAGGTTTTAGAAATATTCCATTCTCTTTAACTGAAGATTTTGCCCTGTTTCAGGCTGTTGTTCAGAAAGGTTTTGCTTTTCAGCAGTTGGCTAATGAAGAAAGTATGGTAAAAACCAATGCCATCAAAGGGTTCTGGGAGCTTCTGGAGCAAAGGAAAAGATGGATGAGTGGTGCTATGCAACTTCCTGCTTTCATGAAAACACTTTTGATCATTCAGGCAACTTATTTTCCAGCCATGCTTGTACTCATTTTCATCAATCCACTGGTAGCTATTCCACTTTTCGGACTTAAACTTACCCTACAAAGCCTTTTCGTAAATAAAATACTGGAAAGACTTAATCAATATATGCCTCTAGGCCATCTGTTTATGTTTGAATTTTACAGTGGTTTTTTATCAGTTGCGCTCATGGTCTATTATCTGCTACCTTTGCCGGTAAAATGGAAAGGTAGAAAATACGCAAAAGTATGATAGAAACACATGCGCATTTATATGCGAAGGAATTTGACAATGACAGAAATGAAATGTTGGAAAGGGCACTGGAAGAAGGGGTTTCCAAACTTTACATGCCTAATATAGATAGTGAATCTATTGATTCTATGCTGGAAGTAGAGGAAAAGTTTCCACAATCTGTTGCTACTATGGGATTGCACCCCTGCTATGTGAAGAAAGATTTTGAAAAGCAGCTTTATGAAGTAGAGAATTGGTTAAGCAAGCGTAAATTTGCTGCAGTTGGTGAGATTGGACTTGATTTTTATTGGGATAAGACTTTCAGGGTTCAGCAGGAAGAAGCGTTGAAAATCCAGATTGAATGGGCAAAAAAATATAGAATACCTATTATTTTACACTGTAGAGATTCTTTTCAGGAAACTTTCGAGATAGTAAAATCTTTACATGATCAAAATTTAAGCGGAGTATTCCATTGCTTTACAGGAACAGCAGAGCAAGCTGCGGAGGTTGCTGAACTTGGTTTTTTTGTTGGTATCGGGGGAGTGGTCACTTTTAAAAATGGAGGAGTAGCAGAACATATTCCTTCTATTGATATCAATCAAATAGTTTTAGAAACAGATGCACCCTATTTGGCACCTACTCCTAATAGAGGAAAAAGAAATGAACCGGCATTCTTAAAATTAATTGCACAAAAGATAGCTGACCTTAAGCAAATACCTCTCGATGATTTAGTCGAGATTACTACTAACAATGCCAGTAAACTCTTCAAGTGATGAATCCATACGTATTAACACATATTGAAACGGCTACTCCTAAAACGCCTGAACACGCCATTTTAATTATTTATACTGGCGGTACATTGGGAATGGTTTATAATGAACAGCAGGCGCTTGTGCCTTTTGATTTCAAACATATCCTACAGGAAGTACCTTCTCTGAAAAACTTCAACCTTAAAATAACAGTAGCCTCTTTTAAGGAGCTTATTGATTCATCTAATGTGAACCCAGGTCACTGGAGTGATATTGCAGGCCTGATTGAAAGGTTTTATAAAGAGTATGACGGCTTTATAGTAATTCATGGTACAGACACCATGTCTTTTAGTGCTTCAGCCATAAGCTTTATGTTGGAAGGGCTGAATAAACCCGTGATCTTTACAGGAGCCCAATTGCCCATTGGTGCGGCACGATCGGACGCGCGCGAGAATTTAATAACAGCTATTGAAATAGCCTCCCAACAAGTAAATCACCGACCGGTAGTGTCAGAAGTATGTATCTATTTCGATAACCTACTTTTAAGAGGCAATCGATCTAAAAAAGTTGAAAGTGTTCAGTTTGATGCTTTCCAAAGTGAAAACTACCCTGTTTTGGCGGAAGCAGGAGTAATAATTGAGTATAATTTTTCTGCCTTAAGTGCTTATCAACCGGATACGGAGCTAAAAGTCAGGAAGAATATTCATCAGGAGGTGGCTATCTTAAAGATTTTTCCAGGAATTTCTCCTCAATTTGTGAGAGGCGTTTTGGCAATTCCCGGCTTAAAAGGAGTAGTAATAGAAACTTATGGCTCGGGAAACGCACCTACCGATGAATGGTTTATCGAAGAGTTAAAAAAGGCTATAAGTAAAAATATCCTTATTTTAAATGTTTCACAGTGCATGGGAGGGAAAGTGATTCAGGGGAAATACCAAACCAGTTCTGCACTGGAAGAAATAGGTGTTATTAGCGGAAGTGATATAACAACAGAAGCGGCTATTACCAAAATGATGTATGTATTGAGCCATGCAGAAAGTTTAGAGCAACAGAGGCTTAATCTGATAAAGCCACTGAGGGGTGAAATGGAATAGATTATTTACAAAGCTCATGTATTTTTAATTCCAAGAGGAGAGCTACCTCTAAGTTGATGAGTAATATGCAGGCTATATATATGTAATTACATAAAAAAAGAAATGAAAAATATAACGATTCAGATAAAAGATGTTTTTTATGGCTTTAGAAAGTAATTATTATTGACCGTTTAACATTTTATGTTTGCATAGGCAGTAAATAATTGATTTATTTGTATTCGATTGGAAAGAGTTCAATTGAAATAAATCTTTGATTTTAATGAATAGGAGAGGTGCCAGAGTGGTCGATCGGGCTCGCCTGGAAAGTGAGTGTGCCTTCACGGGTACCGAGGGTTCGAATCCCTCCTTCTCCGCTTTTTTTAATATAAAAGAGATATTATTACCAAATAGAACAAATAATACATCTTTCGAATAAAGATTTTATTAAATTATTTTCTGTTTGTTGATAATTGTGTAAAATTGAATTCTGAATAATTTTAAAAATTGAAACACAAACTAAAAAAGAGAATTACAAACAACTTAACTATGAAAAAGCTATTTGTCTTAATGATGCTGGCCGGAGCTATGTCATTCGGTTTTACAGGCAACGCAGTTGCTCAAGAAGAAAATACAACTCAAGAGGCTGATACAAGTGCTACAGAGGCTGCAGATACAGCAGCAGTAACTGAAGAACCTGTTGAAGCAGAAGATACTATGGCTACGGCTGTTGTAGACGAAGAAGTGGTTGAAGAACAAGGATTTCACCAAGTTGTAAAAGAAAAATTTATTGAAGGTGGTTGGGAATTTATGTCAGTTGTATTAATCTGTCTTATCTTAGGATTAGCTATTGCAATTGAAAGAATCATCACTTTAAACTTAGCTACTACAAACACCAACAAATTATTGGCTAATGTAGAAGATGCATTAAACCAAGGTGGTGTAGAAGCAGCTAAAGAAGTAACAAAAAATACAAGAGGCCCTGTAGCATCAATATTTACTCAAGGTTTAATGAGAATGTCTGAAGGCGTTGAAATGGTTGAAAAATCAGTTATCGCTTACGGTTCTGTTGAAATGGGTCGTTTAGAAAGAGGTTTAGTATGGATTTCATTATTTATCTCTTTGGCTCCAATGTTAGGTTTCATGGGTACAGTAATTGGTATGATCGGTGCATTCGATGCTATTGAAGCTGCAGGTGATATTTCTCCTTCATTGGTTGCCGGTGGTATTAAAGTTGCCCTATTAACTACAGTGGGTGGTTTGATTGTTGCCGTTATCTTACAATTATTTTACAATTACTGCGTTTCTAAAGTAGATTCTTTAGTTAACCAAATGGAAGATGCTTCAATTGCTTTAGTAGACGTATTAGTAAAGCATAACTTAACTAAGTAATTTTAACTTTTTAAACTTACTAGATGGAATCATTTGTTAATATAGTTTTATATGTATCTTATTTATTGGTAATACTTGCAGCATTAGGTGCAATAGTGTTACCACTGATAAATGCATTGGGAAACCCAAAAAGCCTGTTAAAGTCGGTTTTAGGGATAGCAGCAATAGGTGTTATATTTTTAATATCATGGAGTGTTTCAGGTGATGAGGTAACTGCCGTGTATACTAAATTCAATATTACATCTACTTCTTCAAAAGTAATTGGAGGAGTCTTGATCACTACCTATTTATTAATGGGTATTGCAGTATTATCAATTATTTATTCTGAAATAAGAAAAATAGCAAACTAATGGCCAGAAGTAAATCAAGAGCATCATCAGAAGTAAATGCAGGCTCAATGGCAGACATTGCCTTCCTGTTGCTGATATTCTTTCTTGTAACTACTACCATTGCATCGGATAAGGGATTAACAATCACTTTACCTCCTAAACAAGATGATGTAGATATTGTAGATATTAAAATTAAGGATAGGAACTTGTTTAAAGTTGCTATTAACTCTGCAGATGCATTATTGGTTGAGGGCGAAAGAATGGATGATTATACTCAGATTAAAGATATGTTAGTTGAACATATTTTAAATCCGAATAATAATCCTGAATTAGCTGAGTCTCCGAAAGATGCGATTGTATCTTACAAAACTGATAGAGGTACCAGTTATGAGATCTACATCAATGTATTGGATCAATTACAAGGTGCATATTACGAAATCTATGGACAGAAAGTAGGCCTTACAGCCGAGGAATTCCGTACATTGGATTTAAGTAATCCTAAGGATCAGGCTCTATATGATAAAGGTAGAGAAGGTATTCCTATGGCAATTTCGATTGCTGAACCTTCAAGCATTGGACAATAACCTAAAAAGAAGAATATGTCAAAGTTTAAGAAAAAGACAAGTGCCAGCCAGGATATTCCAACAGCAGCACTACCGGATATTATCTTTATGCTTTTATTCTTTTTTATGGTTACTACTGTATTGAGGGAAACTGATATATTAGTAGAGCAGGATATCCCTAAAGCAGAGCAATTAAGAAAAATAGAACGTAAATCTTTGGTAAGCTACCTTTACATAGGTAAGCCTAAGAAAACTGAGGCTTTCGGTGGTGAAGCTAAAATACAAGCCAATGATGTGTTTATTGAGCCTTCTGGGGTGATGCTGTGGGTAGCTAAAGAAAAGGATAAATTAGCAGAAGTTGAGAGAGATAAGATAACCATTGCTTTAAAAGTAGATAGTGAAGCAAAGATGGGTATTATTTCTGACGTTCAACAGCAGTTAAGAGAAGCTAACGCGAGGAAATTGATGTATAATACAAGACAGCTAACTGATTTACAGAAAGCTGGTTTATAAATCAATAGAATATTATTAAATTACAAAGCCTGCACAATAAGTGTAGGCTTTTTTTATACTTTAAGTTTCTTCTTTTACTTCTCTCTCTAATATTTTGGAATTAAACAGACGGGGTACTATTAATGCATGGTGTATGTACGACTGGGCTAACTCAGTCTATGCAATAGTAATTAAATCTTCGATTTTTCCGGTATTTTATAATACAGCCACTCAAAATTTCTTCCGGGGTGATGTGGTTGATTTCTTCGGGTTTAAAGTAGTGAATACAGCACTTTATTCATTTGCTATCTCTTTTAGTTTTTTTGTTATAGCGCTATTGTCCCCATTGCTATCAGGCATTGCTGATTTTACAGGTAATAAGAAAGCATTCATGAAGTTCTTTACTTATTTAGGAGGGGTGTCTTGCATTGGTTTATTCTTTTTTACTGGAGAAAATGTTGAATGGGCTATTATCTGTTCAATTTTAGCTAGTATAGGCTATAGTGGAAGCCTGGTATTTTATAATTCATTTCTTCCTTTAATAGCAACTCCCGAGAGGCACGATATGGTGAGTGCAAAGGGCTTCTCTTTAGGTTATGTGGGTAGTATTATTCTTTTAGTAATTAATTTAGTATGTATTTCTAACCCTGAGTGGTTCAATCTTCAAAACACTGCTATAATTGCCAGAATCTCTTTTTTAAGTGTAGGGATTTGGTGGATCGGCTTTGCACAAATTACTTTCAGAAGCTTAACTGAACCAGAAAGCGCAAATCAATTCAATTTGAATATTGTAAGAAATGGCTATTTAGAACTGCTAAAGGTTGTGAAAGAAGTTAGAAATAGAAGAGTATTGAAATATTTTCTGAGTTCGTTCTTCTTTTATAGCATGGGGGTTCAAACAGTAATGTATATGGCAGCTTCATTTGGAAGTAAGGAACTGGCTTTACCTGGTGATAAACTTATACTTACTATTCTGATTATTAACGTTGTGGCTATAATAGGTTCTTATGCTTTTGCATATTTGTCTAAATTGAAAACCAATAAGTTTTCTTTATTAATGATGCTTGCCATTTGGATATTTATTTGCCTTTATGCCTACTTTGTCTATACAGCCTACCAATTCTACATTCTTGCTTTTATAGTAGGTCTGGTAATGGGAGGAATTCAATCTCTCTCAAGAAGTACATATTCCAAATTGATTCCTGAGAACACGAAAGACCATGCCTCTTACTTTAGCTTTTATGATGTTGCTGAAAAAGTAGCTATTGTAATCGGTACTTTTTCTTATGGTTTTATTGAACAATGGACAGGCAGTATGAGAAATAGTACCATCGCTTTAGGTTTATTCTTTGCAGTTGGTATTGGTCTGCTAATCATGGTAAAGATGCCGTCTCTTTCCAAAAGAACTTTGGAGGTCAGTTAGCGTCACGTTTGTTTTTGAAGTATCTCTTCAGCCAGTTTTTCTTTTCTTCTCATTTCTTCTTGTGTGGCTTCCAGCTCTTCCATGTTTTGACGTAATTCTTCTTCCTGTGCCCGCATTTCCTCTGCCTGAGATTGCATTTGTTCCAGCAGTAACCTGGTAGTTTCATTATTTTGTGTGGTAGCAATTGAGGAAGCTATATATTCACCCGCCTTTTCCAGAAAGCTTACTTCATAATCTTCAAGCTTATGAAACAAAGCCATCTCAAGTATGGCCTGAACTTTCTCATTATACATCATAGGTATAATAACAAGGCATGTTGGTGTAGCATCTCCTAAACCTGACTTTATAATAGTATACTCCTGGGGGATCTCTGTAAGAAGTAAAGTCTCTTTTTCCCTGAAAATCTGTCCCACAAGTCCCTGACCTACTTCAATTTTTTTCTTCATGAACTTTCTTCTGTCAAATGCATACGCAGCAGCCAGTCTCAGGTGGTTATTGGCGGTGTTATCTGATTCTTCTAAAACGAAAAGACTTGCTTGTTGGGCGTTTAAGTATTTGCTAAGATATTTAGTCACTTCGAAAGTGAGTTCATTTATATTTTGCTCACTATTTCTAATTACTTCTGTAAGTTTTGATAACCCTTCAGTGGTCCAGATCCTTCTCTTATTTTCAGCATCTACCTTCTCCATTTTTTGTTTCATGCTGATTAGCTGACCTGCCAGGTTTTCTTTGTTAAGTTCTTTATTATTAGAATCCATTCCTTCCCACTCCACCTGATAATTGCCAGATGCCACACTGGTGACGTACTCAGCAGCCTTTTTAAGGTTACTTATGGAGTTATTGAGAATTCCTTCAGCTCCGCGAAAGCCAGTTTCACCATCATTAAATAAATATTTCTTATTGTTTTCTCGCAAATTGAGTAAAAGAGCAGTTCTTTCTTTATGCTCTCTTTTTAACTTTATCAGAACGAAGATAAGTGTAGGCAATCCTATCAAAAGAAGAAGTAATTGTACTACTGAATTTCTAAAAATGGCATTTTCATATCTTAATTCTGCTTTCTCAATAAGTTGCTCTTGAAACTGGGCCAAATTACTACTGAAGGCTGCATTTACAGGCCAAAAGTCTCTGCCAAAGTCATTGGAAAGGATTTTGAGATATGCTTCCATGTCATCATTTTTAAGGTGTTTTACCATTTGCTCATACATATCAGCGTACTCATAAAAACCTGCTTTAACCCGCGGGTAATTAACCGGGTCACTAAAGCCTTGGATGGCAAATAAACTATCCAGTGTTCTAAAATTATCTCTATTTGTCCTCCTTGCTACATCTACACTCCAAAAAAGGAAGCCATCATCTCGTATAAGGGCATAACCTCTTCCGCTTATGTCCATTTGGCGCATATTTAGCATAGTATTCTCTGTAACCATCGTAACAAGATTGGTTTGCTCTTTCACTTCCAATGCATTACGCATTACTATTCTATTATAAAAAGATAATATTACGCTTAATAAAATTAGTGTTGATACGCTATATATCCCGATTGAAATAAGATGTGTTTTAAAGAATTTTCTCATTGAGTACCAGATTTGAAAGTTAAAGTAATTCAATTTTTTCTAAAATAAAAGCTTGATTTCAAACCTGTTTAGACTCATCAGGTAAAATTCTGTTCA
Organism: Marivirga lumbricoides; assembly: GCF_014636295.1. Lineage (GTDB taxonomy): Bacteria > Bacteroidota > Bacteroidia > Cytophagales > Cyclobacteriaceae > Marivirga > Marivirga lumbricoides. The sequence goes on from NZ_BMEC01000004.1 coordinate 321,717, forward strand.
ATAAAATGATTTACGAATTGCTCTTCCATCCAAATCTCCATATCACCAGTAAAATAATTGTACTTAATTTATTACAGTTGATATTGCTAAAAAGTGTATTTTCAGTGTTTAAATAAAAATAATTATACTATGATTAAAAAGATACTCTTAGCGTGCATGTGCCTCGCAGTATTCTCATTAAAGGCCCAGGATACCTATCAGGTGAATGGTGTAAAAGATGAGAGGCCCGGCATACATGCCTTTACTAATGCGGTTTTACATGTAGATTATCAAACGGTGATTCCGAATGCTACTTTGATAATTGAAAAAAGTAAGATTACTGCTGCAGGCGATGGTGTAAATATCCCGAAAGGAGCTATTGTTCATGATTTAATGGGTAAGCATATATATCCGTCCTTCATTGAGCTTTCCTCAGATTTAGGCTTGCCTGATAAAGAGTCTTCTAGAGGTGCGGGGCCACAATTAGCCCCCACAACCAAAGGCGCTTATAATGCAAATGATGCAATAAAAGCTTATTATGATGCTGCGTCTCATTTTACCGTAAATACAAAGGATGCTGAAAAGCTTAAAAAGGCTGGTTTCGGTGCCGTACTAACTCACAGTAAAGATGGTCTTGTTAGAGGAACAGGGGCATTTGTTGCTTTAGGCACTGAAGCTGAGAATTTAGAGATTTTAAAAGAAAGAGCTTCATCACACTTTTCATTTGATAAAGGGAGTTCTACGCAGGACAACCCCAGCTCACTAATGGGGGCTATTGCTTTAATAAAGCAAACTTACCTTGATGCTGATTGGTATAAAAATCAGAACAAAATGGTAGACCTTTCTCTTGAAGCGTTTAACAACAATAAAAACCTGACCCAATTTTTTGATGCGGGAGGAGATAAACTCAATATTCTAAGAGCGGATAAGTTGGGAGATGAATTTGGTGTTCAATATATCATAAAAGGTAATGGAGATGAATACCAGAGGTTAGCGGAGATAAAAAATACAAATGCTACTTTAATTATACCTGTTAATTTTCCTGCTGCTTATGATGTGGAAGACCCTCTTGATGCCATTAATGTAAGCTATGAAAGCATGAAGCATTGGGAAATGGCGCCTTACAATTTAAAAAAGTTACAAGATGCAGGTGTTGAGTTCATTATTACCTCAGATGGATTAAAAGATTTATCAAAGTTATCTGAAATGTTGGAAAAGGCGATTGAAGTTGGTTTGAAGGAAGAGTTGGCTTTGAAAGCATTGACCTTTACTCCCGCCAAAACTATTGGTATGGAAAGTAAAGTTGGTAGCTTAAAAAAGGGTATGCTTGCTAACTTTATCATTACTGATGGTAGCCCTTTTAAAAAGGATACTAAAATATTCGAAAACTGGGTGCAGGGAAATATCAATTCCTATAAAGATATTTCAGAAAAGGATTTGAATGGTAAATATGACCTTACCATCGGAAAGTTAGATTTTAAACTTCAAATCTCCGGAAAACCTACGAAACCTGATTTTCATATAATCGAAAATGACTCTGTGAAGACTGATGTGAAGTCTTCAGTTGATAAAACTTTAGTAACGCTTTCATTTGAGCCAAAAGATACAGTAAATGCAACCGGGAAAATTAGACTTTCAGGTTGGATAACTGAGAATGGACTAAACGGAAAAGCAGAAATGGCTGATGGAAGCTGGGTTGAGTGGTCTGCGAAAAGAACTGGGGATCTAGAGAAGAAAGAAGAAAAGAAAGAAGATGAAAAGTCAGCAGGAGATAAAGAAGAGCCGGGCAAACTGATTTACCCTTTTGTGGCTCATGGATTACCTGAAAAGCCAACTTCAGAAACAATTCTTATCAAAAACGCTACTGTTTGGACCAGTGAAGCAGATGGTGTGTTAGAAGCCACTGACGTATTATTGCAAAATGGTAAAATAGCCAAGATAGGTAAAAACCTTTCTGCATCTGGTGCAAGAGTGATAGATGGAACAGGCAAACATTTAACGCCCGGAGTTATTGATGAACATTCGCATATCGCTATAAGCAGAGGTGTAAATGAAGGCTCAGAAGCTGTTACTGCAGAAGTAAACATTGAAGATGTTGTGGACTCAGATGACATCAATATTTACAGACAATTATCAGGAGGGGTAACCTCAGCACAGTTACTACATGGCTCAGCTAACCCTATTGGTGGCCGCTCAGCTATTATAAAGTTAAAGTGGGGCTATGGTCCTGAGGAGTTGAAAATTAAAGGAGCAGACAAGTTTATCAAGTTTGCTTTGGGTGAGAATGTGAAACAATCCAACTGGGGAGATAGAAATACAGTACGTTTTCCTCAAACCAGAATGGGAGTTGAAGGTGTTTTTGAAGATGCTTTCACCAGAGCCCTGGCTTATGAAAAGGAATGGAAAACTTATAATTCATTGTCGAAAAAAGAAAAAGCAAATGCATCAGCGCCTAGGAGAAATTTAGAAATGGAAACTATTGTAGAAATTCTTAATGGTAAGCGCTTTATTTCATGTCACTCTTACGTTCAGTCCGAAATAAATATGCTGATGCACGTAGCTAACCGATATAATTTCAAAATAAACACCTTCACTCATATTTTGGAGGGCTATAAAGTAGCCGATAAAATGAAAGAGCATGGTGTGGGAGGTTCAACATTTGCTGATTGGTGGGCATATAAATTCGAAGTAAATGATGCAATACCGTATAATGCGGCATTAATGCATGGTCAGGGAGTAGTAACCGCTATTAATTCTGATGATGCTGAAATGGGTAGAAGGTTAAATCAGGAAGCTGCCAAAACTATAAAATATGGTGATGTTGAAGAACAGGAAGCTCTTAAAATGGTGACCATAAATCCTGCTAAATTACTTCATCTGGATAACAGAACAGGAAGTATAAAAGTAGGAAAGGATGCAGACGTAGTGCTATGGACTGATCATCCGCTTTCTATTTATGCTAAAGCCGAAAAGACAATTATCGAAGGAGCGGTTTTTTATGATTTGGATAAGGAAACAGAAATACTGGCAGGAATTCAATCAGAGCGTGCTCGCTTAATCAGAGAGATGCAGGGAGATAAGAAAAACGGCAAGGCTACTCAAAAAGGAAAGCCAAAATCTCAGATTATCTACCACTGTGAGACTGAAATTGAAAATTACTCATCATTAAAATAATTGAAGAATGAATAAATTAATAAATCATATTTTAACTTGTTTTTTGCTGCTGGTAATTTTTCCCTCGGCATTTGCACAAGTACCTGCACCGGGTGATGCGCAGACTAAACCTATTGCAATAATGAATGCTATAGCACATTTAGGCAATGGAAAAGTTATTGAGAATTCGGCTATTACCTTTGAAGATGGTAAACTTACTGTAGTGGCAGATGCCACCACAATCAGACTTGATTTAAGCCGCTTTAGAGTTATCAATGCAGAAGGGATGCATGTTTACCCCGGCTTGATTGCTTCCAATACAATTATAGGGTTAGAGGAGATTGCAGCGGTACGTGCAACACGGGATCAGGATGAAGTAGGAGAGTTTAACCCGAACATTAGAGCGCTGGTAGCCTACAATACTGACTCAGAGATTATTCCTACCACAAGGTTCAATGGTGTTTTGTATTCTCAAACCACACCACGAGGCGGAAGGATTTCAGGCAGCTCATCTGTAATGGGTTTGGATGCATGGAATTGGGAAGATGCAGCACTTAAGGTAGATGAGGGAATTCATTTAAACTGGCCATCACGTATGCTTTATCCAAGATGGTGGAGAGGTGAAACAGAATGGCGTGTAAATGAGGAGTACGATGCTGAATACGATCAGTTAAGTGGTTTTTTTAAAGAAGCAGTATCTTACGGAGAAATGGGTGAACCTACTGTTCCTAATTTGAAAATGAAGGCTATGTCAGGGCTATTTGATGGCTCTAAAACGCTTTATATTCATACTGGGAGGGCCAAAGAGATCATTGAGTCCATTCAGTTTGCACAGGAGCATGGAGTGAAGAAGATTGTTCTGGTAGGAGGGGACCAGGCTTTATATGTAGCAAGTTTCCTGAAAGAAAACAATATTCCTATTATTCTGGAAGATACACACCGACTGCCTGAGCAGAGTAGCGATGCAGTATATCTTCCTTACCAACTTCCTTTTTTATTGAAAGAAGCTGGCCTAAAAGTGGTTATCAGCCAGTGGGATGAAGTGATGAAAGTGAGGAATTTGCCTTTTGGTGTTGGTACGGCTGCTGCTTACGGATTAGGGAAAGAAGAAGCTTTAAAAATGGTAACTTTGAATCCAGCCCAAATAATGGGGGTAGATGACAAAATTGGTTCATTGGAAGTTGGCAAACTGGCCTCTATAGTGGTTTCAGAAGGTGACTTGTTGGACATGAAAACTAATAAGCTAAAGCATGTCTTTGTAGAAGGTAGAGAGGTCACTCTTGATGCTCATCAGCAGAGACTTTATGAGAAGTTTAAAGAGAAGTATGAAAAGCAGGAATAGTATAGAAGTAAAAATATAATATTGTTATAAAATAAAATGCCCTGTGATCAGGGCATTTTATTTTCAAAACTATCTTTCAGATAGTTAATTCCTTGAAAATCTTTTTAATGAAGTTCCGGATTAAGGGATTCTACCTCTTTAATCATACTCAGTATTTTTTTCTTATCAGAGGTAGCCATTTTCTCTACTAGTTCACCATTTTTAAAACTCGCAAAGAAAGGTAAACTATATACCCCTGCCAGCATTCTTGCTTTCGGGTTGTCTGGTGCATTTATTTCGAAGAAAGAGACATTCTCAGAATTTTGCTCAGCTATTTTCTCAAACTCCGGAGCAATAGCCTTACAAATCCCACACCAGTCTGCTTGAAACTTAATGATTATATTTTCATTGTTTTTCAAGATTTCTTCAAGATTCTGATCATTTGCTTGCTGTATCATATATTGTTACAATTAATTTTATTTTTCTATACAACATAATCGTAGTAATTGTTCTATATAGATTCAGATCAGGTAAGTAGTTTTATGTACCTTTTTGTGGCTTGTTTTTAGCCTTTTTGTAGCCTTTTGGCAGGCGGTTTCAGAAATTTAATATTTATCGAAGTTATTGGATAGTTAATCGTATGCCACATTTTAAAAATCCAGAAAGATAATTTATGTATTGAAGAGGTGTAGTTTTTTAAGAGAAAGGCAGGATGTATGTTTATTTTAAAAATAAATCTCTATTATGATTCTATTTCATACTTTCCGTAATCCCGGCTGATAAATTTTAGTTAAAAATCGGATTACTTTTTTAAAAGCTTTACAATATCTACTTCTTAAAGATAAAGTAAACTGCAAGCACAAGAAATATAAAACCTACCAAATGGTTCCACTTAATAGTTTCATTTTTGAAAAAAGTAAAAGTAAACAACATAAAAACAATTAAAGTAATTACCTCTTGCAATACTTTTAGCTGAACCAAAGAGAAGGGGCCACCATTTTCCTGATAACCAATCCTGTTGGCTGGTACCTGGAAGAAATATTCAAATAGAGCAAGCCCCCAGCTTATGAGGATAATGGAAATGAGGCCAAGCTTATTGAACCATTTCCATTCATGAAACTTTAAATGACCATACCAGGCTAATGTCATAAAAGTGTTTGACAAAATTAGCAGCCCAATTGTATAGATAGCTTTCATCTTTCAACGCCTACAAGGCTTTCCAATAATTAATACAGCACTCTGAATTTAATAGTATGGTCAATATCTCTTAAAGACTTGATAAGGTCATTAGGATAGGCTTTATCAATATCTGTGATTACGTACCCAATCTTTTCATTGGTTTTTAGGTATTGGCCAACAATATTTATCTCATGCTGCGCAAAAAGCTGATTTATTTTAGCAATTATGCCTGGCACATTTTTATGTATATGAATCAATCTGTGAGCATTTTGTAACCTCGGTAATTGTAAATTTGGAAAATTTACACTGTTTGTAGTGGTGCCGGTATTGATGTAATCCATTATTCTGGCAGGCACAAACTGACCGATATTTACTTGTGCTTCTTCCGTACTACCTCCAATATGTGGTGTTAAAATGGTATTAGGCAAACCTCTTAATTCACTTTCGAAAGGATCATTATTACTCTTTGGCTCCTTTGGAAAAACATCTATGGCACATCCTGCTACCTTTTTAGATTTAATGGCAGCTTTCAAAGCAGGTATGTCCACCACATGTCCACGGCTTAAGTTCAGGAAGATGACACCATCTTTCATTAAATTAAATTCTTTCTCTGTGATGATGTTAGTATTTTCTACCCTTCCATCCACATGCAAGGTGACAACATCAGCTGTTTTTAATAAGGCCTCCATTGACTCCACCTTAGTAGCATTTCCTAAGGCCAGCTTCTCTTCAGCATCGTAATAGTAAACATCCATTCCAATACTTTCAGCAACTACCGAAAGCTGAGCTCCAATGTTGCCATAGCCAATAATCCCTAGTTTTTTACCCCTAATTTCCCGACTGCCAGAGGCTGATTTATCCCATTTACCATGGTGCATTAATATGGACTTGTCAAATATATTTCTAATCAACATAATAATGCTTCCTAATGCTAGTTCTACCACAGAACGCGTGTTACTAAACGGAGCATTAAATACAGCTATACCTTTGTCCTGACAAGCATCTAAATCAATTTGATTGGTTCCTATGCAGAAGGCCCCAATAGCCATCAGTCGGTTAGCATTTTCTATCACCTTCTGAGTGACCTGAGTTTTTGAACGGATTCCTAAAATAGAAATACCTTTAATTTTCTCACAAAGCTCATCTTCATCTAGTCCTGCAGGATAAACTTCTACAGAAAAGCCCTCATTTTCTAATAAGGCAACACCCATAGGATGCACATTTTCCAGCAATAGAACTTTAATCCTGTTTTTAGGGTAGGAGATAGCTGAGGCTATCTTATTCACAAAAAGCACCTCATCTAGTGAAGGCGCAATGTGATCAGCTTTCTCCATTACTTTTTCCCGGCTAACATTTTCAGTAAATGCGTAGAACCTGTTGGCAAGTCCGGCAGCTTTTATTTCATAGTCATTGTGGCCATCACCAATAACATAAATGTCACCATCCAAATCTAAAGCGCGAATTACTTCAGCTTTCCCACCATCTTTGGAAAGAGGGTTATTCTCATCAAAACCAGTTACATTGCCTTTCTCATCAAATACTAATTCATTGGCAAAAATATGATCCGGTAGCACTCCCAGACTTGTTACAATAGGCTCAATGTATTCTTTAAATCCATTCGATATCACGTATATTTTATCAGAATAGGTAGCAAAAAATTCTGTGTTTCTTTGAAAGGACACAGAAACCTGATCTTTTAAAGCATTTATTAATTGTGGTAAATGTGATTTGTTAGCTTCCAAAAGCAATAACCTGTCCTTTAAGGAATCCCTGAATGAAATTTCTCCATTCATTCCAAGGTCCGTTAGTTCCTTTATTTTGGCTTCGGCTGCTACTTTTTGCGGTTTCCCTTCCAAAGAAATAGAAGCTAATAAGTCCATTGCCTCAACGCGTGTTAAGGTACTATCGAAATCTATGATAAAATACTTGTCCATAATGAATTGATATTCAAGTTAGCAAAGCTATAAAACCTAAAGGGTAAAATGAGAATAGAAGTTAAAATTTATTAAGAAATTTAATCATCCGTTTTCATGGATGAGGGTAACCCACTTCTGATATGTAAATCTCTTTGAGGAAAAGGTATCTCCACATTGTTTTTAGCAAAAGTTTTGAAAATTTCATAATACAACTGGCTTTTTAATGCATTAGGCCTTTGAATAAACTCTGAAGTCCAGATGATGAGGTTAAAATTTAGTGAACTGTCACCGTATTCATCAAACCATAAATCGGGCTCAGGATAATTTAATACGCCAGAATGTTTCTTTGCAACCTCAATAACCAATTGTCTTACTTTCTCCGGATCTTCCTTATATGACACGCCCACAGGTATCTTAAATCTTACTCTTCTATCATTGTGGCTCCAGTTAATCACTTGGCTGTTAATGAATTCTGAATTAGGAACAATTACGGAGATATTGTCATTGGTAATTACTGTGGTGGATCTCATGGAGATGGAAAGTACATCGCCATTAATATCACCTACTTCAATTCTATCGCCTACTTTTATTGGTCTTTCAAAGAGGATGATAATACCTGATATGAAGTTGTTCGTCACATTTTGCAAACCAAAACCTATACCAACACCTAGTGCTCCTGCAAGAAGCCCCAGGGTACTGAGATCAAAACCTGCGGTTTGAAAAATAGTGATAAAACCAATTACAATAATAATGTAGCGAATAATAGTGCCTATAGATGCGCTAACACCAGTATCTTTAATATATCTGTTTAATACTCTCTTAACCAGAATTCTGCTAAATCTATTGGAAAGGAATACCAATAGAAAGCTGGATACAATGATAAATAACAGGGTAAGTATTGTGAAATCACTTCCTTTTATATCAAAAATAACGATGTTCAGGATTTCATTAATTTTCTTAAGTACATCCTCAAAGCTTTCACTGATTATATCCATATCCCGAAGATATATATTTTATGGAATTAAAAGAGAAGAATCTCCAAAAGAAAGAAAACGATAGCCCTTACTTAATGCTTCCTCATAAATTTTCTTCCAGCCATCTCCCACTAGTGCGGCAATTAATAGCATTAAGGTTGATTCCGGCTGATGGAAATTAGTAATGAGCCCACTAATCACCTGAAACTCGTAACCTGGGAAAATAAAAATCTCTGTATCACCAAACAGGGTGTCCAGGCTGTTATTATTCATATAATTAAGCACAGCCTGAAAAGATGATGATCTAGTAGGTAAGTCTTGAAAATCTATTTCGTAAGGAAGTAATTTGCTGATCCTAAATTCTTTACCTGTGTTGTTAATCAGGCTTACGCCAAACCAGTAGGCACTCTCCAGGCTACGTACTGAAGTAGTTCCTACAGCTATAATGGGGTTTTGGGTTTCTGCTAAATATTCAATAGTCGACTTATCTATCTGAATTTGTTCACAATGCATGGGGTGCTCCAAAACATTTTCTGATTTAATCGGCTGAAAAGTACCAGCACCTACATGCAAAGTTAAATACATGTCACTAAATCCTTCTTTTTTAAGGTTTTGTATTAAGCTATCAGTGAAATGAAGTCCTGCTGTGGGAGCTGCAACGGCCCCTTCATTCTTTGAATAAACTGTTTGGTATCTTGGTTTGTCCTCATCTGTAGCATCTCTGTTTAAATAGGGTGGAAGGGGGGTGGTTCCCATTAATTCCACTATTTCAACGAAAGGAATGGAATTATTATCCCACTCAAAGCGGATGTGGTTATTTTCGTAAACTGAATAAGAGGCTGTTACCTTGATTTTACCATTGCTAGTCTCAAAAAATCGTTCCAGAAGATCACCTGCTTTCCATCTTTTCCTGTTTCCTACCATGCAATGCCAGGTACATTTGTTTTTCACTAGCATCGCTTCAGCAATCTCGGTAGTTGGCGAAACAGGAGAGAGTAGAAATATTTCAATGGAAGCTCCTGTTTGCTTTTTGAAATGAATTCTGGCAGGAATTACCTTAGTATTGTTAAAGAATAGAGTGCTTTTTTCAGGCAGGTGTTGTCTTATATTAAAAAACTGATCGTGTTTAATATGACCATTTTTATGGACAAGTAATTTGGAGTGATCACGTTGTGCTAAAGGATATTTGGCAATCCTGTCATCTTCCAGTGTATATTTATAATCCTGTAAATTAATTTTTGCAGCTTTTTCCAACAAATTCGGCATAAAATAGTCAATTTGCCACAAAGATAAGTTCAAATGCTTTAAAGAGGAAGCTTAACAGGAATAACCAATAGCTTCACATGCAAAGCATAGTAAAATAATTAATACTATCAGATGAAGATTACTAAAGTTGTAGCAAAGCATCATATTCTTGATTTCAAATTTGAGGCAGGTACCTCCAGAGGGAAATTGAATGCCAAGGACACCTGGTATCTCATTTTATATGAAGGTACTCGTGTAATAGGAGTAGGAGAGGCTGGTCCTTTAAGAGGCTTAAGCATCGATAAAATAGATGAAATGCCTGAAGCTATTGAATTGATAGCCAAAAAATTAGAAGGTAATAGCATACCTGATACTCTAAGTGATTGCTTTTTGCTGGCTAATGAAATTTGCAATAAAGCATTTCCTTCTATAAGGTTTGCAGTTGAAACAGCTTTGTTAGATGCCAGAAATGGTGGACTGAAAATGATCTTTGATGCTGGCTTTTTCAAACGTCAGAAACGTATTCCTATCAATGGATTAGTTTGGATGGGTGAAGAGGATTTTATGCAACAACAGATTAAGGAAAAGCTCAGAGAAGGCTTTAATTGTATAAAAATGAAAATTGGAGCAATAGATTTTCAAACAGAACTTAAATTGCTGAAATCCATACGAAAAAACTACAGCAAAGAGCAAATAACTTTAAGAGTTGATGCCAATGGTGCCTTTTCTCCGGAGGAAGCACTCAATAAGCTGAATGAACTTGCAGTTTTAGATTTGCATTCTATTGAACAACCGATTAAAGCAGGCAGCCGAAGAGAGATGCACGAGCTATGTAGGAATTCTCCTTTAGCAATTGCTTTGGATGAAGAGCTAATTGGCCTTCATGATCCTGCTGAAAAAGAGACACTTCTCAAAGAAATTAATCCTCAGTATATAATTTTGAAACCCACATTAATTGGGGGTATACAGGCTACTTTAGAGTGGATTAATTTATGTAAAAAGCACAACATTGGCTGGTGGCTTACCAGTATGCTGGAATCTAACATTGGTTTAAATGCTATTTGCCAGCTGGCTGATTATCTTAAGGTTAATATGCCTCAAGGCTTGGGTACCGGTAAATTATACCATAATAATATTGAATCCCCTTTAACCATTCAAAATGGGGAAATCTATTATAATGCTCATAAAGATTGGCAGGAAATTGAGTTAATTTAATATCCTAATGCTCTTTTAATTGCCATAGCATAGCCTAAATGTAAACTTTCATGGATGTTATTATAAGCCATAGCATCCTGAAAGCTGTCTAGCGTTGCTCCGAAGCTGGTTTCATAAGTTTCATAATCGGTAAACTTATACTCTGCTATGTCTTTTCTTAAATGAGCCATTGACTGGTCGGAGAAAAGATGAATGATTTCCAGCTCTGCTTTAACATCATCAATATCAGGAGGAAATGTTCCTTTTCTGTAAGTGTCGATAAAGTCATCAGGCAAAGTAAAAGATAAGCCTGAATATTTGTAAATAAGTATGTTTTGTGAAGCTATTGCATGTCCATAGTTCCAAATAATATTGTTTTTAAACCCTTTTGGAATGATATTTAAATCTTCAACTTTCATACTTTCAATTAAGTGCTTAAAGTTGCTTCTAATTACTGAGTTGTATTCTAATGTTTGCATTTTTGATAAATTGAAGAGTGAAACTATCATAAAATTTCGATATTTCCTTCGTTTTGAAAAAGATTACTTAAATTAGATTTTATTAGGCATGCATACTAAAAATAAATATGACACACTCTAAATATCCTCACTTACTTAAACCATTAAATCTGGGCTTTACAGAACTGAAAAACAGGGTTTTAATGGGTTCTATGCATACAGGCCTGGAAGAAGCTAAAGGTGGTTTTGAACGCATGGCTGTTTTTTATGCTGAAAGAGCAAAAGGAGGTGTGGCTCTTATAGTAACAGGAGGTGTTGCACCTAACTGGCAGGGATGGTTAAAGCCTTTCTCCATCAGGATGACAAAAAAGAAACACGCACGGCAGCATCGAGTAATTACTGAGGCTGTGCACAAAGAAGGTGGTAAAATTTGTATGCAAATTCTACATGCCGGAAGATATGGCTACCACCCCTTTAGTCTCGCGCCATCAGCTGTAAAGTCACCTATAACGCCTTTTAAGCCATTCAAAATGTCTTCCCGCAGGATTAAAGCAACCATAAAGGATTTTGCTAACAGTGCTGCCCTTGCCAAAGAAGCTGGATATGACGGTGTGGAAATTATGGGTTCTGAAGGGTATTTGATAAACCAGTTTATAGTAAAACATACTAATAAAAGAACGGATGAGTGGGGAGGTAGCTACGAAAACAGAATTCGTTTACCAATAGAAATAGTAAAAGCAGTACGAAAAGCGGTGGGAGATGACTTTATAGTTATTTTCAGGCTGTCGATGCTGGATTTAATTCCTGAAGGTAGCAGTTGGGAAGAAGTGGTGCAATTGGCTAAGGAACTGGAAAAAGCAGGTGTTAACATCATCAATACAGGTATAGGATGGCATGAAGCCAGGGTGCCCACAATTGCTACCATGGTGCCAAGAGGTGCCTATAGTTGGGTTACTGCAAAGATGAAACAGGAAATTAATATTCCCTTGATTACAACCAATCGGATTAATATGCCGGAGACAGCTGAAAATATTCTGGCAGAGGGAAAAGCTGATATGGTTTCTATGGCCAGGCCATTTCTTGCTGACCCTGAGATAATTATTAAGGCTGAGCAAAACAGGGAAAACGAAATTAATACCTGTATTGCCTGTAATCAGGCATGTCTGGATCATGTTTTTCAAAATAAGGTGAGCAGTTGCCTGGTAAACCCTAAAGCATGCTTTGAAACAGAATTGGTGAGTAAAGCTACTCCAAAAAGCAAAAATATAGCTGTAGTGGGGGCAGGGCCTGCAGGTTTAGCATTTTCTACTGAGGCAGCTAAAAGAGGACATAAAGTAACCTTATTTGATGCTGATGGACAGATTGGAGGCCAGTTTAATATGGCAAAGAAAATACCCGGGAAGGAAGAGTTCTATGAAACACTTAGGTATTTCAAAAAGCAAATTGAATTAACAGGTGTAAACCTTCAGCTAAATAAAAGAGTGAGCCCTAATGATTTAAAGGGGTTTGATGAAGTGGTAATTGCTTGTGGTGTAAACCCAAGAGACCCTAAAATAGAAGGTCAGGAAAATGAAAAAGTGTTGTCCTACATAGAAGTTTTAAAAGAAGGGAAAGCTGTTGGAGAGAGAGTGGCCATTATTGGAGCAGGAGGGATTGGCTTTGATGTAGCTGAGTTTATCAGTCAGAAGGGTGAAAGCGCCAGTTTGGATACAGCAGAGTTTTTAAGAGAGTGGGGGATTGACGCGGCTATTTCGGCAAGAGGCGGGGTTAACAATGTAAAAGCTCAACCTGAAAAATCTCCAAGAGAAATCACCATGTTTCAGCGTTCGGAGGGAAAGATGGGAGCTCGCTTAGGAAAAACTACTGGTTGGATCCATCGTGCTGCGCTTAAGAACAGAAAAGTAAATATGGTAACAAATGTGCAGTATGATAAAATAGATGAAAAAGGCCTGCATTATACAAGAAATGGTAAACAGGAACTTCTGGAAGTAGATACAATTATTTTATGTGCTGGACAGGTTTCTGAGAAAAGTCTTTTCCAACCTTTGTCAGATATGGGCATTCCTGTTCATTTAATTGGAGGATCAGCAGTAGCTGCTGAATTGGATGCTAAGCATGCTATCAGGCAGGCTACCAAGTTGGCTTTAGAGGTGTAATTGAAAAAGTTTATTGCTCAGGCTGTTAAACGGAAAGAGGAATGTTGATTACCAACATTCCTCTTTCCGTATTAAGCACAAATATAAAATGACTCTATTTCCAGGCTAAAACTTTCTCTAGTGTATCAAGGAAAGCATCTGGCTTTTGATATCCCGGGACGGCCTGAATAGTTTTAAAATCTTCTTTAATGTAAACTATAGTAGGGTAGCCGCTAACTCCCATAGATCTTGCCATCATTTGTGAAGTAGTAGTATCCTGACCGATAGAGATTTTATCCTGGCTTTCAGCATTTAACTTTACAGCATAAAAGTTCTCGTTAACAAATTCTGCCACCTTGGCGTCCTGAAAAGTATCTCTATCCATTCTTTTGCACCATCCACACCAATTTGTGTAAACATCAACAAATATTTTCTTAGGATTTTTTTGGTTAAGCTTATATGCTTCCTCTAATGTTAACCATTTAATAGTAGCTTTTTCCTCAGGCTTATTTACTAAAGCTGAAGATGCTATCAATAAAACAATAGCAGGTAGTAAGATTAATTTCCTCATATCTATTCAATTAATTAGTTGAATATAAAGTAAAATTTATTCAACTCAAATTTCATACAAATTTATGCATTAATTGGTTCAGCTGATGTAATTTTAGCGACTTTTCTACTGGTTATTCTTACATATACAAATGCTATTCCAAATAAAACGCCAGCAACACTGGCCATGGCTCCCGCTATCGATCCATTAATTGAGAGCGCAAGAAAATGTCCGCCTATAGCTGATAAGATTCCAATGATACATGAAAGAATAATCATCTTTTTTAAATCCTGAGTAAGTAGATAGGCTGTGGCTGCTGGTGCTATTAAAAATGCCACTACTAAAATAGCCCCTACCGATTCGAAGGAGGCAACTGTGGTAAAAGAAACGAAAGACATTAACAGGTAATTCCACAAAGTGGCTGAAATACCTAATGAGATGGCATATTGAGGATCGAAAGTAGTAATCTTTAATTGATTAAATCCCAATATGATAAATGCGATGACCAGAATAAAAACTGTTCCTAAAAGATAAATGGCTGATGGACCTATATCCAATCCGGAAGCCAAAACAATAGTGTCCAGAGGAACATAAGCTATTTCTCCATAGAGAACGCATTCCTGATCCAGATCTACCTGGCCGGTAAAAGCTGAAATCAGGATTACTCCCAGTGCAAATAGCCAGGTGAAGGTTACGCCAATGGAAGCATCTGATTGCAGTTTGCCTTTGTTAGTGAAAAACTCTATTAAAAAAGTAGTTAAAATGCCCAATATACCTGCTCCAATCAGCATTGTTACAGAATCTCTACTGCCAGACCATAAGAAAGCTATCACAATGCCGGGCAATACTGCATGGGAAATTGCGTCTCCGACCATAGCCATTTTTCTTAGAATAAGAAAGCAACCTAGTATACCGCAGGACATAGCCACGAGCGAACCTGTTAAAATTATGTAGAAACCTGACATATGAATTCAAATAAAAAAGTCCTATTCAATTCGAATAGGACTCAAAATGTAATGATTTATTCAACAATAAATTCTCCATTCATTAAAGCAGCATGACCTGGAAAAGAGCAAATGAAAGTATAAGTTCCTTTTTCAGGTGCCTGAAATTCAATAGTATCCTCTTCTCCGCCACCCAATAACTCAGTATGGGTAATTACGTTTGAAGAAGCCTCTTCAGGAATATAATCAGTCGCTTTTGCAGTTGCTGCTTTTTGAGCAAAATCCATAAAATCTGTATCTTTTGTTAAAAGTACCCAGTTATGACCCATTTGCTCTACAGACATTTCTCCTACATGTTTTAAAGTTAACTTAACTTTCTGTCCGGCTTTTACCCTGATTTCCTGCTTATTAAATTTCATCTGGTCAGTAGCTTCAATCACTATTTCCACAACTTCTGCATCAGCATTCATGTCAGCTTCTTGTGCAGGTTCAGCATTTTCAGCATTTTCCTGAGCTCTTTGGCTAATGATTTCCTGGGAAGTGGGTTGGCTTTCCTCATTTTGACTTTCATTTGAGGTATTTCCTCCGCAGGCGAATACCAAACCCAGGATAGAAGCGCTTAAGATTGTTTTTAAAATTTTCATAACTATTAATTTAATTTATTATCTGTTTATATAAGTACAATCGTTTAAAGTAATTGAATGTTCATGTTTTATTCATTAATCGTAAGGTATTTTGGAGTTGTGAGGATCTACTTCAGGATAACCCAACTTTTCTTCCAGCCTCTTTTCCAACTCAGGAGTAATTAAGTGCTCAATAGTATCAGCATCTTCGTGAACGTGATCAGGTGCAATTCTCAAGTAATCAGTAAGATATAATTCCCACAATCTGTGAAGTTTCACCAGTCTGGCCGCTTTTTTTTGTCCGAAGCTACTCAGAAAGTAACCTTCTTTTGTTTGAGATAAATAGCCATGTCTTTTTAACCTTCTCAATATTTTCAGAATGAGTTTATCGCTATAATAGCGTTTTTCCCTGATCATTTTTATAGTTTTGGGCTCTCCAAAGCTTTCCTCAGCTTCTGCAATCTGAAAGAATGTTTTTATTATATTCTCATCCTGAATACGTTGCCTGTGCCTTACTTGTATAATAGCTTTCGCAATAATCCCTTTCTTGGGGGAAAAGAATATGGATATAAAAGCTATTAATGATAGCACCATCACTACCCATGGTCCGGTTGGCATATTAGGTGCTACATAGCTGATGGCTGTTCCTGAAAAACCCGAAAAACCTCCTATAAAGGCTGCAATTAATAGAATCCTGGGTAAATACCCTGACCAATATTTAGCAGCTGCTGTAGGGGTAATCAGTAATGCTGCCATTAGCACTACACCAACAGCCTGAATGCCTGTAACCACAGCTAAAACAGTTAAAGAGCTTAACATAAAAATTAAGCCTTTCACAGGTAAGCCAATTGAGCGGGCAAAATTTTCATCGAAGCTAATCAGTTGTAATTCTTTATAGAACAAACCCACCATTACAACCAAAAGGATGCTAATGATGGAAAAAATGATCACATCCTGCTGCACCATAGAGGCAGCTTTTCCAAACAGGAAAGAGTCCAATCCTGTTTGTGCCGAGTTACCAGATTGTTGAATATAAGTTAATAAAAGTACCCCAAAACCAAAGAAAACTGAAAGGATGAGCCCAATGGCAGTATCCTCTTTAATCTTTGAGTTTTTTGAAATATAATCAACCAGTAATATTGAAACCCATCCTGATATAAAGGCACCTACTATGAGTAATAAATAGTTTTTGGTTCCGCTTAAAAGAAAGGCCAGGCATATTCCAGGCAAGATAGCATGCGCAATAGCGTCACCGATAAGGGCTCTTTTTCTTAAAAATGTAAATGAGCCCACCACTGCCGCACTGGCGCCTAAAATTATGGTGCCAAGCGACACATAAAGGACATTGATGTCCTGAAAGGAGAAGAAATTTCGTAGGTTTTCCAGCATATTACTCTCTGTTAGGAAATCTATTCTTCTGGATTAATTCACTGATTTCAGTCAATAAAGTAAGCTTACCGCCATATGTTTCCTGTAAAAGCTCCGGTGTAAAGGCATTTTCAATAGGCCCGCTGGCTACTAAACGCATGTTCAAAAGTATAATCCAGTCAAAATACCTGGCTACAGACTGCAGATCGTGATGGACTACTATAACTGTCTTTTTTTCAGCAGACATTTGACGTAATAGCTCCACTATAGCTTTTTCAGTAGCCGCATCAACTCCTGCAAAAGGTTCATCCATAAAATAAATCTCCGCTTGCTGTGCTAATGCCCTGGCCAGAAAAACTCTTTGCTGCTGGCCACCGGAAAGCTGAGAAATTTGCCTGTCTTTAAAAGCTTCCATGCCTACTTTGCTTAAGCTATCCATCACTATTTCTTTATCAGCTTTTTTAGGTCTTTTTAACAATCCTAATTGACCATATCGGCCCATCATCACCACATCAAATACGGAGGTAGGGAAGTCCCAATCCACAGATTCCCGCTGTGGCACATAACTAATTTTATCCCGTACTTCTTTTAAAGGTTTGTCAAGAATATTAATATAGCCGCTACTTAATGGGAGCAAGCCCATTATTGATTTCAATAAAGTAGATTTACCAGCACCATTCGGTCCAATGATTCCTATTAATTTTCCCGATGGCAGACTCAAATCCACATCCCAAAGCACAGGTTTTTTCTCGTATGAAACGGACAGATCGTGTACTTCAATTATTGGGTTTTCAACTTGTTGTATCATAAATATTGCATCTTCAATGCTTTATTAATAGCTAATTTATTCAGCTGTTAAACCTTTATATATTTTTTGAACATTGGCATTTACCATTCCTATGTATGTGCCTTCCTCTGTACCCTCTTCACCCATTGCATCTGAATAGAGGCTACCCCCAATTTTAACCTCGTGTCCTCTTCCTCTGCATCCTTCTATAACTGCTTCAATTGCCTTTTTGGAAACAGAAGTCTCTGTATAAATAGCTGGAATTTTATGTTTTACTATAAAGTCAACCAGATTGCTCACATCCCTTAAACCATATTCCGATAATGTAGAAATTCCCTGTAGCCCTCTCACTTCCATTTGATAGGCTTTTCCAAAATATTCAAATGCATCGTGGGCAGTTATTAAAATTCTGTTGGAATCAGGGATGGAAGAAATTTTGCTCTTTACTGCTAAATGAAGGCTGTCCAATCTGGCAGAATAGGTCTTATAATTCTGACGATAAGCAGTCACTTTTGTAGAATCGGAATCGCTTAGTTTATCTGGTAAGATAGCCAATGCTCTGTTCCAGAGGCTTACATCAAACCAGATATGAGGATCATGAGCACCTTGAAATGATGAATTATTAATCAGGGAGGACGAAGGTACATTTTCTGCAATTGCAACAACGTTCTTTTTTTTGCTGAGCTTATTTAAAATATCTCCCATTTTTCCTTCCAAAAATAAACCATTATAGACAATTATGTCTGCATCCTGTAGTTTTAAGAGGTCGCCATGGGTTGCTTTGTACAGGTGAGGATCCACTCCCGGCCCCATTAAAGCTTCTACATTTGCCTGGTTTTTTACAATGTTTTTTACTGCATCGGCTATCATTCCTGTGGTGCAGACAATGTTTAGCTTTTCGTTATTTTTTTCATCTGATTTAGAACATGATCCCATCAAAAGGGGGGACGATGTCAACATAATAATCAGGGCTATTTTATTAATTAGTGACCAATACATTTTGCGCAATTTCTTTACTAATGAATAATTTATTTTTACTGTCAACCAGGATTTCCATAGATCCATCAAATTGTACTTTATCAATAATCTTGGTTTTTGCTCCCAGGTAAATACCTATCTTATCCAAGTGTTGTAAGAACAATGGATTGGCGTCCTTGACTGCCACAACTATGCCTGTCTCATTTATGTCCACTTCAGAAAGTGGTGTCTGAGGCTTTTCTTTGAATAATCCATTTTCATCAGGTATGGGGTCACCGTGCGGATCAAACTTGGGATGGCCTAAAAACTCGTCTAATCTTTGTATGAGTAGGGGAGATTTTATGTGCTCTAGTTGTTCAGCTATCTCGTGTACCTGATCCCAATTGAACTTCAATTTCTCTACTAGAAATACTTCCCAAAGCCTGTGTTTTCTTATTACTTGCAGCGCAGATTTTTTTCCACTTTCAGAAATTTTTACCCCTTGATACTTTTTGTAAATAACCAATTCCTTCGAAGAAAGTCTCCGTAACATGTCCGAAACAGAAGCCGCTTTGGTACTCATTTCTTCCGCAATGGCATTGGTAGAAACGTCATGCTCCCCGGCATCTGAAAGATGATATACAGCTTTTAGATAGTTCTCTTCGGCAAAGCTTAATTTGATCATAGCTTTTAGTGTTTTGTGCAAATATAAAATAAAATTAGATGAATCTAAAAATTTTATTAAATAAAGTTAATTTCGGAAAAATATTCGAAATTTTAAATTTTAACGTGGTTTAGACTATTCTAAAAATTATTTTAGGGTGTGTTTTTTAACAAATGGAATTAGTTTATTCTCTTCATCTGACCATTGGATTTCTTTACCTGGCAAAGTTTTATAGAACCATTTTTGAGAAAGTTCAGCCTCAAACTTTTTCATATTGATATCCTCAAAGTCTACACCTATTGCTGCAGGGTACTTTTCAAGCATATTAAGCCACATTACATGGTTTGGAATAAGCATTGGTTTGTGTAGTGCAAGGCATTCGTAAAATTTGGTAGGGATTCTACCTGCTGTATTTTCATTGATTTCGTAAGGCATTATTGCTATATCTGCTATTAGCAATTCCTTAAGAATCTCTTCATTAGGGACAGGTCTTTCACCTCCTTTTAATGAGATGTATGGCGTTAATTTAATGCTTTCAGTAATCTTTTTAAGATATTTATAATCAGCGGAGTAACCGATGATAGTTAAACTTACTTTACTGTTTGTTTTGTACAGGTTCTGGCAAAATTTTATAGCCTCTAAAGTGCCGTATTCTTTTCCAATTGTTCCTGAATAAATGAAGGAAATCTTACTTTTTACGGGGAAGTTGAGCGGTTCATTAATATGCTGTACAGAGGTTATAGCAGTTTTATTGAAAATGAATTCATAAGGTCTGTTCTTTAAGAATGGTAACTGCCTCACATATACCTCTTCAGCTAACAGATAGCCTGATACGAAATAACGTGACATCCACTCAATGCTTTTAATACCAAGTGATAAAATGGGTTTGATTTTGGAAGAATAAGCGTGGCTGTATTTTAGGTTTAATCTGTAATTTTCTTGTACATCATAAAGAATTTTAGTTCCAAATAATATTCTGATAATGTAATTAACTATCAGTAATTCAGGACTGCTAACTATTATGAGTTTAGGTTTTACTTTAATATAGGCTTTATAATATTTCCATGAGGCCTTTATTCTGGAAATTGAGTTTCTTTTAAAATTAAAAATAGGATGAAAGGAAATATTTTCAGCTTTATTTATCATTTTTGAATTAAAGCCTATGATATTTACATCATATTTATTTGTTTGCGCAAGCGATCGACCAATCTTTTGATAAGCCCTGACATCATCGACAGGTTTCAAAACAGAAGCGATAAGTATTTTGATTTTAGTATCCACTGGTATAAAGGTAAAATAGAAAATGGAATTTAAAGAATTAATTGAAAGAGCCTGGGACAATAGGGAGCTCCTTAAAGATAAGGAAACACAGATAGCAGTGAAGACTGTTGTTGAAGAATTAGATGAAGGAAAAATAAGAGTGGCAGAGCCTGCGGAAAGTGGCGAGTGGATCGTTAATGAATGGATTAAAAAGGCTGTGATCTTATACTTCCCTCTTCAAAAAATGCAAACCATAGAACTGGGGCCTTTTGAGTTTCATGATAAAATTAAGCTAAAAAAAGGTTTTGAAAAATTAGGAGTGAGGGTGGTGCCACATGCGATTGCAAGGTACGGATCTTTCGTTAATTCAGGTGTTGTGATGATGCCTTCATATATAAATATTGGAGCATACGTAGACAGTGGAACCATGGTAGATACATGGGCAACGGTTGGTAGTTGTGCGCAAATAGGAAAGAATGTTCACCTCAGCGGAGGGGTTGGAATCGGAGGAGTTTTGGAGCCGGTTCAGGCAGCACCAGTGATTGTGGAAGACAATGCTTTTATAGGGTCCCGGTGCATCATTGTAGAGGGGGTAAGGATTGGTAAAGAGGCAGTGCTTGGAGCCAATGTTACATTAACTGCAAGCTCAAAGATCATAGATGTAACAGGTAGCGAACCTAAGGAGTATATTGGTTATGTGCCAGAAAGATCTGTTGTTATTCCAGGCTCTTTCTCAAAGAAATTTCCGGCAGGAGAATATAATGTTCCTTGTGCGTTAATTATCGGACAGAGGAAGGAAAGTACCGATAAAAAGACCTCATTAAATCAGGCGCTTCGTGAGAACGATGTAGCAGTTTAAAAATTGAGAAATGATTTTGGCACCTAATTTGAGAAAAGTGTTAGCATGAGAGTATTTATAATTGCGTTATTAATATTAGTTTCGAATACCTTAAAGTGCCAGGATTATGATGATTATTTCTCGGCTAATCCGAAAGCGGATTTCCCTGTAGTAGAAAACAGGCCCTTTGATTTTGGTGAAGAAATTCAATATAAGATTTATTATGGTTTCTTCACTATAGGGAAAGGGCAATTTAAAGTGCACAAGAATCCATTCAAGGTGAATAAGCGCGGGGCTTATAAAATTGATGTGCGCGCTAAAACCACAGGAATGGTAGACTGGGTAGCTAAAATTGATGACCAATGGGGTGGGTATATTGATACTACTTCATTGGTGCCTCATCAAGCGTACAGAATTATTAAAGAAGGGAATTATAGAAAAACTGAGGTAGTTAACTACGATCATAATAGTCAAATGCTGGAGGTGAAAACCAAAGGCAAAAATGATGCGGATTTTAAAGAGCCTATGTACTATGAATTTCCCCAGCAGGTGCGTGATCTCATAAGTGGGTTCGCGTATTTCAGGTCACTCGATTTTAATAAAATTAAAGTTCGTGATACTATAACAATTCCCGCTTTTTTTGAAGATACTTTTTATAAGCTACAAGTAGTTTATTTAGGAAAAGAAACGATTGATACACCAGTTGGAAAAATTCGGGCGCATAAGGTTACTCCCGTAATGCCTGATAATAAAATTTTTGATGGAGAAGATTCTGTGCTAGCATGGTTTTCCGATGATAAAAATAAAATCCCGCTAAAAATCAATGCTAAATTATATGTAGGATCCGGAGGGTTGGAAATTACAGGTTTCAAAAATGTGAAGCATCCTATAAATTTTGATATGAGTAAATAGACTATAAGTTTGTTATATCGTTTACTAAAGCTTAAGCTATTTACATTATGGTAAAATAACTATCCACCAGATTAAATAATACTTTACTTAAATTATCAGCAACCTCAATTTTATGGAGTTTTATCTTAGTTAGAGCATTAATGTTTAAAACATAAAGCTTAATTTTGATTTTTATTAATTAGAAAAAAAACAAAATAATGATGTCGAAAAAGTTAGTTTATGTATTTCTTTTACTCAGCTCTGTATTAGTAAGCTGTGCTGAAAAAGATAATGCTGATATTGGCAATGAATACTATAGCAGTGGAGAGTATGCAAAAGCAATAGAGGCGTATAATGAACATCTTACTATGAAACCAGCTGACGAAACTATTATTTACAATAGGGGAAGGGCTTATGAGGAGTTGGGTAAATATGATGAAGCAGTTGAAGACTTCGAAAAAGTAGTAAAAATTAATCCTAAGAACGAGAGTGCATTATTGAGTATAGGTAAAAACTATTTTCGTTTGAAGGAATTTGAAAATGCAGCTTTTCATTTTGAAAAAGCTTATAAAGCAAATACGTCCAGCTCTCAGGCCGCTCTATTACTAGCCAGAGCACTGCATAAAGCAGGTCAGGTAGAAAAAGCGATGGAGTATTATAATATAGCCATCAATAACGACAGCAAGAATGGAGAAGCTTTTATGTACAGAGGAGCACTTAAACTATTTCTTAATAAGTCAACAGGTGGTTGCAGTGATATTCAGCAAGCACGTAATATGGGCATAAAGGAGGCAGAAGATTTATACAAGAAATATTGTAAGTAAGTTTTGGTATGCTTACTGAATAATCAGTAATAATTTTGCCGATTGAAAAATTGAAGCATTTTTGTCAGAATAGAGCTTAACTCACAAAAGCTTTATTCTGATTTTTTCAAATTTTCAACAGTTGCTTCCAGATTTGTGATTCGCTCCCATAAAGATTTTGGGTTAGTGAAGTTAGCACTAAGAAACATTTTAGCCTTCCATAGCTCAAGTATATCTGTCAAGGCTAATTTTAGATCAGGGTATTGTCTTTTATTAATGACTGCATCCGCTTTAGTTAATATATAATCAAGCTCTTGGTTTATGTCAACTATTCTTCTTACAAGAATTCCGTCCTTTTTTGATACAATAACATAAACAGTATCATCAATAATATCTTCAAGGCTTTCTATCCACTCAGTAAAAATAACGTCTCCATGGGTAATGGTGGGTGCCATGCTATTACCATCTACTTCAAAAGCTCTGGTTAGTTTTGAAGAAAGTGTGGGAATAGAGTATGAAGGTAAAGTTTGAATATAGTCAGAATCTTTATGGTTTGACAAATAAGCTTGCTGTCCTTCTATTGAAACCATCGGTATTTTTACGCTGTTGGATGCGTCTGCTTTAGGAAATTTTTTTGACTCATGGGGTTGGTGTTTATACTGGTGAAAAGGTTCTTTTGCTGAGGCCATATCTTCATATCTTTCAATACCTAGAATTTGATCTGAGTTACCGAAAATAAAATTAGGATCAATTTGCCATTTATTCAAGAATATCTGTAGTAAGTCACCACTTATTTTGAGTCTTTCTTTTAATATTTCTGTAAAATATGAAGGAGAAACTTCCAAAGATTCTGCTATCTGCTTTTTATTATTTGCTCTTTTAGTCTCTAAAAGATAATTTACAGCCTTATTAAATCTTTGATTAACGGTTTCTTTCATATATTAAAAAATCTTACAGATATTCTTTATTTTTCTTGCTGTTAATAAAGAATATCTGTATATTTGTTTTTTCATTCAAAATCAGAGACAAATATAAAATAAATACAGTCAAATGTATTACAGAAGCGTACCCAGATTCTATGGATTTGTGGTTAATGGCTTCCGCTATGTTAAAAAAGTTATGAATATATGTGGGTTCAAATGAAAAACTGATCAGGTTCAATAGGATGGAGGAGAGCTTTTGTTTAGGATGAATGAATTAATCAATTGTTTTACTGAGGCTTTAAATAAAGTGGAATACAAGCGTGATATACAACAATGGGCAGAGAATTGGATTAATGATATGTTTTTAGCAGTGAAGAATCAAGACAAATATCTTATATTAAGTTTAATAAAAGAAAATCGTAATAGTAGAATAAACTGGAGTAATGATATCAAGTCTTCTACCTCACGGGAATATTATTCATTAATTGGTAAGGCCTACAGAATTATTTTCTAAAAATACTAAATCGGAATTCCTGTTTTCTCAGCTTAGGTTGGTAATTATTTGTTTAAAGGTTCATGATTACAAATGACGTTGGTGGTTATTGAACCAGTGCCGAGGCAGGTAGGGCAGTAACTAAAGAATTCTTTATCACCTTCGCACACAGGGCATGTATGGATGCCTACTCCATTGCATCTATGGCAAGTTTTATAGCTTTTGTTTCCCATAGTGCCCAGATAGATAATTACCCCATCTCCACTACAGATGGAGCACCCTACTTTGCCCACACCTTCACAATAGTTACAGGTTTTTAAAAGTTGCTTTTCTCCATTACAAGTAGGGCAGGTTTTAAGTCTATAGCCACTGTGGTCACAAAATTCACAAGAGAAATTTCTGTTCAGCTTCTGCTTAAGCATATCTTTAAGCTTAAGAGCATTTTCATAATAGGCTCCGGCACTGCCCATTATTTCGAAGTATTTATCTAAAAAACTTTGGCTATTCTGGTATTGTCCAACATAATAAAGTGTTTCTGAAAACAGATAGGGCATTTCAGCAGGAAGCTTAGAACCGGTTTTAAGGATTTTTCTGAAAGAAAGGTTTGCCTGTTCGTAATTACCTGCTTCCATTTCTGCCTGTGCTTTTTCGTAATAATAGGTAACCGTTTCTTTGCTCTCAGATTGAGCTAAAATAGAATGATGTAATCCGAAGGATAACAACAACAGTAAATAAAATTTATAATTTCTCATTTAATTTTTAAACGACTCTTTAATCTAAGGAATTATATTTTGAACTAACATCTGTAATAGCAATATAAATCCGTTTGATAGAAGAAATTTTGTGTTATAATTGATAAATGTGGGGAGGAGTACTTGATTTGCAAAAGCTGAAGCTTTTCATGTTTGGTTGTGGTGGGTTAAAATATATTGTTTTTAACCTCCAACAATATCCTTAAGGTTGTTGACTAGTTCACTCCAGAGCTCATACTGCTCCTGCTCGTCATCATAATCAGAATAATCTACTACTTTAACGTACATGGATTGAGTAATTTCATTTTCGTCAAGATGAATCTCCACATAAGATTTATCATCTTCTTCTCCGTCCTCGTAAAACTCAAATTTAACATATTGGTTTATTCTATGACCTACTAATCTGGCTGGGTGGTCTTCATCATCATAAATGAAATTGAACTCTTTATCTTCATTTATATTTACGTCATCCGCGAACCACTGAGCCAGTCCGCTCGCTGTACTTATATAAGGGTAAAGCATCTTTTTAGATGCGTTTATTTCAAAATCTGCAGTAAATTTTTTCATTCTTTTTTTACTTTATTTAGGAAAGGATAAGTTATGACTTAATTTCATTTATACCAATAAAATTCTTTCTGATTTTTATTTGCAATTTGATCAGAGAATTTATTAAGTTTGCACTCCCATTCAGGAAATGACTTTTAACAAATTCATAACTGATAGAAATAATAATCATAATTAACCAAAATGATTGTTATTTATTTCATGATGACAAACGGTTATCATTGAGATATATTGGAAGCTAAATCTATTTAATTGATAGTTTTGACTTAAGTATTTGGAACACAGGATTTATATTTGATTAATACTTTAGTGAAGACTACAGCTTTTAAGAATAAAGGTTTTTATTGGAGAAAAAAGAAATTAAATAAATGGTGAGGTAGCTCAGTTGGTTAGAGCGCAGGATTCATATCCGCCAGTTGGCGGACGGCAGTTCAAATCTGCGAATAAGGTTTTTTGAAGATTAAGAGAAAATAAAATTATAAATGGCGAGGTAGCTCAGTTGGTTAGAGCGCAGGATTCATAACCCTGAGGTCGGCAGTTCAAATCTGCTTCTCGCTACTCAAGCACCCTAATTGGGTGCTTTTTTTTTGCCATGTTTACCGTATATGTTCTATATAGCCCAACTTTTAAGAAGATATATATTGGCTATACTTCAGATCT
>NZ_BMEC01000004.1:348444-385490 GCF_014636295.1 Marivirga lumbricoides
GAGCCATAATGTGTATTCAAAAAAGGGATATACCACAAGGTATCGTCCTTGGGAGGTGTTATATACTGAAAGTTATATTGATAAAAGAGCAGCACTGAAACGAGAGAAAGCGTTAAAGTCAGCCAGGGGAAGAGTATTTATCTGGCAACTTATATCAGAAAAGTATGCCTAGACTTTGTAGAATAGCTCAGTTGGTTAGAGCGCAGGATTCATATCCGCCATTTTGCGGACGGCAGTTCAAATCTGCTTCTCGCTACTCAAGCACCCTAATTGGGTGCTTTTTTTTTGCCATGTTTACCGTATATGTTCTATATAGCCCAACTTTTAAGAAGATATATATTGGCTATACTTCAGATCTATCCAATCGCCTTGCGAGCCATAATGTGTATTCAAAAAAGGGATATACCACAAGGTATCGTCCTTGGGATGTATTATATACTGAAAGTTATATTGATAAAAGAGCAGCACTGAAACGAGAGAAAGCGTTAAAGTCAGCCAGGGGGAGAGCATTTATCTGGCAAGTTATATCGGAAAAGTATGCCTAGACTTTGTAGAATAGCTCAGGATTCATATCCGTCAGCACCCAAAGGGTAATTTAAATCTGCTCATCGTTTTCATTTATCATTTACTTTTTAAAATCTTTCATTCAACCAGTGTGTAGATATTTGCCTAACATTTTAATCTAGCACCCAGGAATATTAGCTACTTTAAAAATAAATTTGCTTTACTTATGGTGAAAATGACTATAAGTATGTAATTTTATTTTATCAATTGAAAAAACATCTTCTTTCAGTTATTTTTTTGACTCGTTTTAGCAAACGTTTCCACATGAAATAATTAAAAGGAACACAGCTTCTGAAGAAGTTAATAAAGTTTCAATTGAAATTTAAGAGTTAATATAAAACATTAGATTATGTACTCATTAGGCATAGATTTAGGAAGCTCTTCCATTAAGGTTTCCTTACTTGATATAGAAAAGGGAGCTTCGGCAGGAACCGCCACATACCCTGAGCAGGAGTTGATGATTTCTTCTCCATTTAAAAACTGGGCAGAACAAGATCCGGAAATGTGGTGGGATTGCTTTTTAAAAGCATTTGCTCAGTTAATCAAAACATCTGGTATCGATAGTAAACAAATTTCATGTGTGGGAATCTCTTACCAAATGCATGGGTTAGTAACGGTAGATAAAGATTTAAAGCCAGTACGACCAGCTATTATTTGGTGTGATAGTCGCGCTATTTCTATAGGTGATAAGGCTAACAAAGCTTTAGGAGAAACCTTCTGCCAGCAACATTTATTGAATTCACCAGGTAATTTTACGGCTTCTAAGCTTCGCTGGATTAGAGAAAATGAGCCTGAAGTGTATAAAAGCATCTATAAGATTATGCTTCCTGGAGATTTTTTTGCTTTAAAGCTATCCGGAGAGTGTACAACTACTGCATCAGGTCTATCAGAAGGTGTTTTTTGGGATTTTGAATCACATTCAGTGTCTCAGGAATTGCTTGAGTATTATGAAATTGATAAAAACTTACTGTCCTCTGTAAAACCTTCATTTGGTATTCAGTGCGCTGTTTCAAATATTATGGCGGAGGAGCTTGGGCTTACACCTCAAATTCCGGTATCCTACCGGTCTGGTGATCAGCCTAACAATGCGTTTTCCTTAAATGTAACAGAGCCTGGTGAAGTTGCTGCAACGGCAGGTACCTCAGGGGTGATTTATTCAGTTACGGATAAAACGCTGAAAGATTCCAAATCCAGAGTAAATACTTTCCTTCATATTAATAATGATGAACAGGAAAAAAGGTATGGAATACTTTTATGTGTGAATGGAACAGGTATTTTAAATAGCTGGCTTAAAAGGTATATGACCCAAAATAGCTTGAACTATGAAGAAATGAATAAACAAGCTGCTACAGTTCCTGTGGGAGCCGAAGGTGTGCAAATATTCCCTTTTGGCAATGGTGGGGAGCGTGTGCTGGAAAACAAAATTCTGAATGCATCTTTTCATAATTTGGATTTTAACAGGCATACTGACAGCCACTTATTTCGTGCTGCTCAGGAAGGAATAGTTTACGCCCTGAAGTATGGCTTTGAGGTGATTTCAGAAATGGGTGCAGATAGCAAGGTGGTGAAGGCAGGATTGGCAAATATGTTTTTAAGCCCTGTATTCCAGGAAGCATTTGTTAATACAATAGGTGCTGAACTTGAGTTATATGAAACAAATGGAGCCGAGGGAGCTGCCCGAGGGGCTGCTTTAGGAGCTGACATATATAAAAGTAAAAAAGAAACCTTTGAAGGTTTAAAACTTGTAAAGAAGTTATCGCCCGTAAAGGAACTAACAGATCAATATACAATAGCTTACAATAACTGGAAAAATCATTTAGAAATTTTGTTAAATAATTAAATACTAGAAAAATGAATATTATAAAAGGTAAAGAAGAATACTTTAAAGGTATTGACCAAATAAAGTTTGAAGGAAAAGACTCAGACAATCCTTTCGCTTTTAAATATTATGATGCTGACAAAAAAGTGGCTGGCAAAACAATGAAAGAGCATTTCAAATTTGCTTGTGCTTATTGGCATTCATTCGGAAACGGTGGGGGAGATCCCTTTGGAGCGGCAACTAATGTTTTCCCCTGGGAGACTCAGAAAGACGCAGAAAGCAGAGCGAAAGCAAAAATGGATGCTGCTTTTGAATTCTTCACTAAGATGAATTTGCCGTATTTCTGTTTTCATGATTTCGACCTGATTGAAGAAGCCGGTACAATTGCTGAGTCAGAAAAAAGACTTCAAACAATTACTTCATATGCTAAAGAAAAAATGGCTGCTTCAGGTGTTAAATTACTGTGGGGTACTGCCAACTTATTTTCACATCCAAGATATATGAATGGAGCAGCAACTAATCCTGATTTTAGAGTGGTTGCCCACGCTGGTGCTCAGGTTAAAAATGCTTTGGATGCAACAATTGCTCTGGATGGAGAAAATTATGTTTTCTGGGGTGGCCGTGAAGGTTATATGTCTCTTCTTAATACTAATATGAAAAGAGAGTTGGACCATTTGGCTACTTTCCTTCATGCTGCTAAAGATTATGCCAGATCACAGGGCTTTAAAGGTAATTTCTTCATAGAGCCAAAACCTGCTGAGCCTACAAAACATCAGTATGATTTTGATGCTGCAACAGTAACAGGCTTTTTACAGGCTAATGGATTAGATAAAGATTTTAAATTAAACTTAGAGGTTAATCATGCCACTTTAGCAGGTCACACTTTCCAACATGAATTACAGGTAGCTGCCGATGCAGGTTTATTAGGTAGTATAGATGCCAACCGTGGAGACTACCAAAACGGATGGGATACAGATCAATTCCCTAATAACCTACTTGAAGTTGCAGAAGCCATGTTAATTATACTGGAAGCAGGCGGCTTAGCTGGCGGTGGAGTTAATTTTGATGCGAAGTTACGTAGGAACTCTACTGATTTTCAGGATCTTTTCTATGCACATATCGGTGGAATGGACGTTTTTGCACGTTCGTTATTGATTGCAGATAAGGTATTGCAAAGCACAGACTATAAGAAAATCAGAACTGACAGATATGCTACTTTTGACAAAGCAGAAGGCAAGGATTTTGAAAATGGTAAGCTTTCATTGGCAGATCTTAAAAAGTATGCTGAGTCTGTGAAAGAAATTCCGGCAATAAGTGGCAAGCAGGAACTATTAGAGAATATAATTAATAACTGTATTTAATTTTTGATAAGTAAAAACTGAATCGGATTAGGGAAACTATATCCGATTCAGCTTTTTTTTATATCACTTTAAAATTCAAAATTGAAGCCTTTCTCTTTCAGTTTTTCATATACCTCTACATCAAACCGATACAATTTGGGAGAACGATGGGCCAAACCTTCCTGTTTCTCTTTACAATCAACCAAAAGATTCATTTTTCTGATTTTTCTTCTGAAGTTAGGTTTATCAAGCGTCACCCCTAAGATCGATTCATATAACTCCTGAAGTTGGAGTAATGTGAATTTTTCAGGCAGGAGCTGAAAACCAATCGGTTCTCTTTTTACTTTTAGCCTTAAGTCCTCCATAAATTCATGTAAAATGCAATTATGGTCATAAGGCATTTCCGGAACATCCTTTAGAGCAAACCATTTGGCATCTGAAGCAGTAAATCCGGGTATTATTTCGTACTCCTCATATTTAATAAGTGCCGAATAGGCTACAGTAATTACACGTTTGTTCGGAAACCTGTCTACCTCTCCAAATGCTCTTAATTGTTTTAAATAAATATCAGAAAGACCGGTTAGCGCCTTTAAAATTCTTCCTGCTGCAGCATCCAGACTTTCATTATATTTAATCCAGCCACCAGGTAAAGCCCATTTTCCTTTACTAATTCCACTTGCGTGCTTTACCAGAAGTATATTCAGGTTTGAATTAAATCCTGCAACAATACAATCTATTGATAAAGGTTTTATTATCTCATTGGAAAACTCCATTAATCTACTTTTCTTACTTAAGGCTTAAAGATACAAGATACCTCATAATTTATACCCAAAAATGGTTTTTAGAAATTTTATGTAGAAATAAATATGATAAGAAAGAGTGAATGATAGAAAATTAATCGAAAAGCATTATTCAATTTTTTTTCCTCTTTTTCTGATCACTTCACAAGTTCTGATAAGTTTAGCATAATTCTTGTTTAATTTGCAGATGATTTCAATTTTGCAAAGTGAAAGAACATTTTTAGTAGAAGTATAATCAGCTGAATGAAAAAATTAGATAAATTAATTTTAAGATCTTTTATTGGTCCCTTTCTGATCACTTTTTTTGTAGTGGTTTTTATCCTGCTTACCCAATACATGCTGAAGTATTTCGATGACTTTGTAGGCAAGGATTTGGGCTTTAATGTTTTTGCAGAACTTATTTCTTACTTCAGCATTAATATGACTCCTATCGCTTTTCCTTTGGCGGTATTACTTTCTTCATTAATGACCTTTGGTAACCTGGGGGAACATTTTGAACTCACAGCTATTAAAAGTGCTGGCATTTCTCTTATTCGTGCCATGCGGCCTCTTTTTATATTTGTAGTTTTATTAACAGCTGTAGTTTATTATTCCAATAACTTTATAGTACCAAAAGCTAACCTTAATGCTTACAGCCTGTTATATGATATAAAACAAAAGAAACCTTCAATAGATATTAAAGAAGGGGCTTTTTACGGGGGGATACCTGGTTATAGTATAAAAGCTAATAAGAAATATGATGATGACAAATCATTAGGTGATTTGATCATATATAATCATTCCAAAGGAAAAGGAAATAACGAAATCATTTTGGCTGATTCTGCTTTGATGTATACCATTTTAGGTGATAAATACCTTGTAATGGAGCTTTTTGATGGAAGAAGTTATACAGAAGAGGAAAATACTACCACTACAGGCCGACCTCAGAAGGCTGCCACCTTTGTTAGAAACGAATTTCAACACAATAAAGTGGTTTTCAGTTTAGCTTCTTTCGAAATGGAGAGAACAGACAAAGAACTCTTTTCATCTAATCGTCTCATGCTAAATGAGTTGCAACTACGTAATGATGTGGATTCTATGAAAAGAGATATCCTGGAATCAAAAAGGAATTTATACCTCTACACTCCAAGATTTTTTAATCTCCACCTTTCAAATGTAGATGATATTAAGCCTGAATCAGTAAAGGAATGGGAGGCGCTTAAAGCAAAACAGGATACTTTAAATGAAGGGGAAGAAAGAGGGCCGGCACCCGTAGGTTTAAAACCTGAGAAAAATCTGACAATTGATTCTTCCAAATCGTCTGTTAACAGGGTAATTGCTGAAAAAGCTAAGCAGAAAGTAACTGATGAAGGTGATCAGAAAGTTGAAAAGTTGAAAAAAGAAAATACTTCTCTACCAGATAAAAAGCTAAAACCTATAAAAAAGATAACAGAAGTTGCTGAAATTCAGGAATATGATTCTGCTATTATTGCAAAAGCTGATAGTGCATTTGCTGCTATAAATAGGGGAGGTAAAATTAATCTGCTGGATAAGCCAAGGTTTGCTAAAAACAGACTGAAAGGAGAGAACCAGCGTATTGATGCCAGAGATTTTGAGATTAATGTATATTCTATTGAAGCCAATAAAAAACTATCTGATGCTGTGGCCTGCATAGTAATGTTTTTAATAGGAGCGCCATTAGGTGCTATTATCAAGAAGGGTGGATTAGGTTTTCCGGTTCTATTATCTATTCTGTTCTTTATTATATCTTATGTAATAAATACAACAGGTATTAAACTAGGGCGTCAGGGTGATATAAGTAATTTTATGGCAGTATGGTCCTCCAACCTGCTGTTGTTTCCTTTTGGCTTATTTTTTCTGAGACAAGCCAGAAATGACTCCAGATTATTTGAAGTGGATAATTATCTGGTGTTTTTTGAAAAAGTAAAAGCCTTTTTTACCAGGAGCAAAAGTTAAAAAGGGACTTTAATCAGGGTGTCTCTAAAGAATAGAGTAATTTATTATTTGGGTAACAGATTTTATTTTACAAAATAATGTTTCTATATTTGCACCTCTTTTAATAAAGTAAAATTATATAATAAGCTAACTATGTATTTAAGCACAGAGAAGAAACAAGAGCTGTTCAAAAATCATGGTCGGTCAAAAGCAGAAAGCGATACTGGTTCAGCAGAATCACAAATCGCGCTTTTCACTTACCGAATCAATCATTTGACCCAGCACTTGAAAATCAACAAGAAAGATCACTCTTCAAGAAAAGGTCTTTTGAAATTAGTAGGTAAGAGAAGAAGATTATTAGATTTTCTTCAAAACAGGGAAATTGAGAGATACAGATCAATTATCGCTGAACTTAATATTAGAAAATAATTTAAGATTAATTAAAAAGGGAATCTTTCGGTTCCCTTTTTCTATTATTCCCATTCTAAATACCACATCTTTTTTACAGGACGTGTATAGCAAATGCGGCAAACAATTTATTACACACAATAGGACGAGAAAACAGTAAAGAAAACTTATGGCTATACCACAAGCAACAATTAAAAAATTCAACCTTCCTGACGGACGCGAAGTCTCTATTCAAACGGGAAAATTAGCAAAACAAGCAGATGGAGCAGTAGAAGTAAGAATGGGTAATACCATGCTTTTAGCAACTGTTGTTTCTAATAAAGAAGCAAAGGAAGGAGTAGATTTCCTGCCATTGTCAGTTGATTATCAGGAGAAATTTGCTTCTGCAGGTAAAATTCCAGGAGGATTCCTTAAAAGAGAAGGAAAACTTTCTGACCATGAAGTATTGGTCAGCAGACTGGTTGACAGAGCATTAAGACCTCTATTCCCTGATGATTACCACGCTGATACACAAATGTTTATTCAGTTATTCTCTGCGGATGAAGATGCTTTGCCTGATTCTTTGGCGGCATTGGCGGCTTCGGCAGCGATTGCAGTATCAGATATTCCTTTTGCAGGACCTATCTCTGAAGTTAGAGTAGGAAGAATAGACGGTAAAATGATTATTAACCCTACCAAGGATCAGATGAAAATTTCTGATATAGATATGATCATTGCAGCTACTGCTGACAACATCATGATGGTAGAAGGCGAAATGAAAGAAATTTCAGAGGGAGAAATGGTGGAAGCCATCAACTTCGCTCATGAAGCAATAAAAATACAGTGTCAGGCACAAATTGAGTTAGCGCAGGAATTTGGCCTGAAGGAGAAGAGAGAGTACTCTCATGAAGAGGAAGATGACACAGTTTTAGAAAAGGAAATTACAGATAAATACTACGATCAGTTTTACAAAATTGCTTCTAATGGCTTAGCAGATAAGCATGAGAGAGCAAAGCTTTTCAAAGAAGTATCAGATGCCTACTTTGATGCATTACCAGAAGAGCACGAAGTAAATACTGGCTTAGCCAAAAAATATTTTAAAGCAGCGCAGAAAAAGGCAATCAGAAATGCCACGCTTGAAACACGTAAAAGACTTGACGGAAGAGCATTGGATGAAATTCGTCCTATTTGGGGTGAAGTAGATTATTTGCCTTCTGCTCACGGATCTGCTGTTTTTACAAGAGGTGAGACGCAATCATTAACTACAGTAACTTTAGGAACTAAGTTAGATGAGCAAATGATTGACGGAGCCATGCACGCAGGTTTCAATAAGTTCATCTTGCATTATAACTTCCCCGGCTTTTCAACAGGAGAAGCTAAACCTAACAGAGGTCCGGGTAGAAGAGAAGTTGGTCATGGAAATTTAGCTATGAGAGCTATCAAACAGGTGTTACCTACTCCTGAAGAATTACCTTATACTATAAGAGTAGTTTCTGATATTCTTGAATCTAATGGTTCTTCTTCAATGGCTACTGTTTGCGCAGGTATTTTAGCCTTAATGGATGCAGGTATTCCTATTAAAGCACCTGTTTCAGGTATTGCAATGGGCTTAATTTCTGATCCTAAAACAGGAAAGTATGCTATTCTTTCAGATATTTTGGGAGACGAAGATCATATTGGTGACATGGACTTTAAAGTTACTGGTACCGAGAAGGGGATTACTGCTTGCCAAATGGATATAAAAGTAGATGGACTTTCTTCAGAATTAATGATGGAAGCATTGAACCAGGCAAAAGCTGGTAGAGATCACATCAGAAATGAAATGTTGAAAGTTATTTCTGCTCCTAGAGAAGATTATAAACCAACTGCACCAAGAGTTGTTAATATTGAGATAGAAAGAGAGATGATTGGCGCAGTAATTGGTCCTGGAGGAAAAGTGGTTCAGGAAATCCAAAAAACTACTGGTGCTACTGTAGTAATCGAAGAGACTGAAAAAGGTGGTAAAATCAATGTTTTTGCCGTTAATAAAGAATCTTTAGATAAAGCAGTGTCATGGATAAAAGGCATTGTAGCTAAACCTGAAGTGGGTGAAGTTTACGATGGTAAAGTGAAAGCTATTCAGCCATATGGTGCCTTTGTTGAAATTATGCCGGGTAAAGATGGTCTTCTTCATATTTCTGAGATTAAATGGGAAAAAGTAGAATCTCTTGAAGGTGTATTAGAAATAGGTGAAGAAATCAAGGTTAAATTAATTGACATTGATAAAAAAACCGGTAAATTAAGGTTGTCAAGAAAGGTATTATTACCTAAACCTGAAAAAGCTGAATAGGATTTTTAGAAAATAATTCAAAAAATCCCTGATTTTTGATTTAAGCAAAGGAACTATGTAGTTTCTTTGTTGTGTTAATAAGGCATTTTAAAGTTAAACCTAATAATAATTAATGAGACAGCTCAAGATTAGCAAGCAGATTACCAATCGGGAGAGTCAATCTCTTGATAAGTACTTACAGGAAATCGGCAAGGTAGATTTGTTAACACCTGATGAAGAGGTAGATCTAGCCGTTCGTATTAAACAAGGTGACCAGCTTGCACTTGAAAAATTAACAAAAGCCAATCTTCGTTTCGTTGTTTCAGTAGCCAAGCAATACCAGAATCAAGGTTTATCCTTGGGAGACTTGATTAATGAAGGAAACTTAGGACTGATTAAAGCAGCACAACGCTTTGATGAAACAAGAGGTTTTAAATTCATTTCTTATGCAGTATGGTGGATCAGACAGTCCATATTGCAAGCATTGGCCGAGCAATCCAGAATTGTTCGCCTTCCATTGAACAGGGTAGGATCTTTAAATAAGATTTCAAAAACCTTCTCTGCTTTGGAGCAAAAGTTTGAAAGAGAACCATCTCCGGATGAGTTAGCTGAGGTTTTGGAAGTAACTGCTAATGAGGTAGTTGATACAATGAAGATCTCAGGCCGTCACGTATCAATGGATGCACCATTTGTACAAGGTGAAGAAAACAGCTTGTTAGATGTGCTTGAAAATGATGGCGAAGAGTCCCCTGATGATGAATTAATGAATGATTCATTAAGAAGAGAGGTGCAAAGAGCCTTATCTACTTTGACTCAGAGGGAGGCAGATGTAATTACACTTTATTTTGGTTTAAATGGTGAACACTCTATGACCCTTGAGGAAATTGGAGAGAAATTTAACCTGACAAGAGAAAGGGTAAGACAAATTAAAGAAAAAGCGATCCGTAGATTACGTCATACATCACGTAGTAAGGCATTAAAGCCTTATTTAGGATAAGAAAATTTATTTTTCTGAATAAAAAAGGTCTTTTAGAAGACCTTTTTTTATTTTTGCACTATATTTTACATCGCTAAAAATATATTCTCGTAAGATTGAATAGTAAAATTTTATTGAAATGACTGAAGAGAAAGTAAATGTTCTAATTATAGGTTCTGGCCCTGCGGGTTATACTGCAGCAATTTATGCTGCCAGAGCAGGACTAAAGCCAGTTTTATATCAAGGTGGACAGCCTGGTGGGCAGTTAACCATTACCAATGATGTTGAAAATTATCCGGGTTATCCTGATGGGATCAACGGACCACAAATGATGGTTGATTTTCAGAAACAGGCCGAAAGATTTGGAACAGAAATAAGATTTGGATTAGCTACTTCTGTGGATTTTAGCGGCTACCCTCACAAGGTGGTAATAGATGAGAAACATCAAATCACTGCAAATGCAGTAATTATTTCTACAGGTGCTTCTGCTAAATGGCTTGGTTTGGAATCAGAACAACGATTAAACGGTATGGGTGTTTCTGCCTGTGCGGTTTGCGATGGTTTCTTCTACAAGGGTCAGGAAGTGGTTGTAGTAGGAGCAGGTGATACTGCTGCTGAAGAAGCAACTTATTTGTCCAAGCTTTGCAAAAAGGTGACTATTTTAGTAAGAAGAGAAGAAATGCGTGCTTCTCAAATTATGCAGAAGCGTGTATTAAATACTCCAAATATTGAAGTGCTGTGGAATACTGAAACAGAGGAAGTTTTAGGTAAAGACCAGGTAGAAGGAGTGCGGGTATTTAATAATGTAACAGGTGAAAAAACTGATATTTCTGCTACAGGCTTCTTTGTGGCAATTGGCCACAAACCGAACACTGACATTTTCAAAGACTACCTTAATCTAAATGAAGCGGGTTATATTTTAACAGTGCCGGGAAGTGCTAAAACTAATATCGAAGGAGTTTTTGCTTCCGGTGATGCCCAGGATTTCATTTACAGACAAGCAGTTACTGCTGCGGGAACAGGCTGTATGGCTGCATTAGATGCAGAAAGGTTTCTCGCTGAGAAAGAAAGTGAAGAATCTGAAGCCAGTGAAGTGGCTCACCAGGCTAAATAGCATATTAATCTAAAAAAAATGAAAGTATGAATATAGTGTGTTCATACTTTTTTTATTTCAGGCGGATGTAGGTTAATATAATGCCTGCACAAAGCCATAAGTATTCGAATTAAATTATGAAACTAGATATATTGGCCCTCGCGGCCCACCCTGACGATACAGATCTTGCTTGTGCAGGAACTCTTGCTTTACATGTAGCTTTAGGAGATAAGGTAGGTGTAGTGGATTTTACAGAAGGTGAAATGGGAACAAGAGGTACACCGGAAATCAGAAGGGAAGAAGCCCGTAAAAGTGCAGAAATATTAGGACTTTCAGTAAGAGACAATCTTCAATTTGAGGATGGTTTTTTTCAAAATGATAAAAAGCATCAATTGGAGTTGGTAAAGAAAATCAGGCAGTACCGCCCGGATACTTTATTGGCAAACGCAGTAAGTGATCGTCATCCTGATCATGCCAGAGCTTCTGAATTGGCTATGAACGCAATTTTTATTGCAGGGCTCAAAAAAGTAGAGACTTACGGGGATGATGGTAAATTACAGGAGCCCTGGAGACCTCAGGTAGTATTGCATTATATTCAAAGCCTTCCTCTTAAGCCCGATCTGTTGGTAGATGTAAGTGATCATTGGGAGAAAAAGATGAACGCTATAAAAGCTTTTAAATCTCAGTTTTATAACCCTGATAGTGAGGAACCGGATACCTACATATCAAGTCCGGGCTTTATGAAAATGATTGAAGCACGTGCCATGGAATTTGGTCAGATAATAGGAGTGAAGTATGCTGAGGGTTATACAGTAGATAAATATATAGGTGTGAAAAACCTGAAAGGACTACTTTAATTTAGAAGGCTTTAGGGATTTTCTTTCTCATAGGCGCGCAAATGCAATAATTGCTGGTGGGCTGAGTGTTCTAAAGAAAAAGCTGTGAGATCCTTTATATTCGAGAATAGAATAGAGGTAGCTTCAACCAGTAAAATATTCGGGTAGTAGGCATCTCTGAAATAATGTACAAATTTTAAAGCCCTGAATCCATTAAACCATTGAAAAAAGCGCTCTTTGAAGTGCTTTTTGTTTTTTGCCTGAGTTTTTATTCTTTCAATACTCTCTTCAAAATCATTGTCTTTTAAAAACTGTAAAATTTTGAAGTTACAATTTTGAGGAAACTCTTCAGTTTCTACCAAATTTATAAACAATTTAAGTTCTTCAAATATTTTAAAATTGTAAGAATACAATAGGGCTGATTCGTCCTCTTCATAATTTTTCATAGCCCTTCCTGTACCAAAAGGTACTCTGTCTGATTTTCGCGCTGAAGGAATCACTTTGGTGGAAGTGATGTTTCGGTAGTTTCCCAGTGGAATCACCTTATGAAGAAAATAAAAATCCTCACCTGCTTTTCTGGTATTCATACCACCTTGCTTTTGATAAATAGATGATTTTACTGCCATGCTGGAACCTATTGTATGAAATGCATAAGGATATTCAGCATGCTTTAGCGCCTGTACATAGTAGCGAAGATGCAATTCATACAATATAATCGGTTCATTTAGCTTCTCATTTTCATAAAGGGGATGTTCAAAATGAATGGATGCTGCAGTGCAATCTGCATGTGTTAAAAAATAGTTTTCAATAGTTATTAAGTAATTCTTATCACATTCACTATCAGCATCAAAACATACAATTACACCATCTATATTAGCT
Organism: Marivirga lumbricoides; assembly: GCF_014636295.1. Taxonomy (GTDB): domain Bacteria; phylum Bacteroidota; class Bacteroidia; order Cytophagales; family Cyclobacteriaceae; genus Marivirga; species Marivirga lumbricoides. Next base: position 361,382 of record NZ_BMEC01000004.1, read on the forward strand.
TTGCTGAAGCGATAAGTTGCTTCATCCATGCCTATTTTTCTGGCTAGTCCCACACCAGCTTGCTTTTTGGCTAAACTAAATGCTTCAATACTACGGATAGTTAGAAAAGGCGACTTTTGAGTTTTTTTAAAACTTTCAATTTCATTAAGTGTTTTGAAGCTGGTTTTTATAACATCTTCGGAATCTTCTTCCGGGAAATTAACCACCAGGATTACTTCCACAGGAAACTGAGGGGCTACACAAGCATCCAGAGATTGCAAGGTTTTTAATAGATTCTCTTCGTTATAAACAGGTATAACTACCGATAGAAATGTGTTTGGAGCCATTGGTTCCCTGATAAAGCGTTCGGGATATGCATACCGCTCAAAATAGGTAGAATGACTCAAGGGGCTAATCTTTCTATAGTCCAATTACCATTTTCTTCTTTAGTATAGCTTAGCCTGTCGTGCAACCTGCTTGATCTTCCCTGCCAGAACTCTATTCGTTCCGGTTTCACCGCATAGCCACCCCAGTGTGGTGGGCGCTCTACTTCTTTTTCTGCAAACTTCAATTCTACTTCAGATAACTTCTTTTCCAAAACCTCTCTCGCCTCAATTTTTTGGCTCTGTGGTGATACCCAGGCACCAATCTGGCTACCTCTGGGTCTGCTTTTAAAGTAGCTATCACTTACTTCTGAAGAAACTTTTGTTGCTTTGCCTTCTATGCGAACCTGCCTTTCCAATTCAGGCCAGAAGAAGTTAAGTGCTACATTGGAATTATGTTCAATTTGCCTTCCTTTATCACTACTGTAATTGGTATAAAAGAGAAAAGCCCCTTCTTCCACACCTTTCAAAAGTACAATCCGGGAATAAACCTTTTCATTGTAAATAGTGGCCAGATTCATTGCGTTGGGTTCCATAATATCAGAGTTAATGGCATGATCGAACCACGTCATAAACTGATCTACCGGGTCTTTTGAGACTTCGTTTACCTCCAGTTTTGCTTTGGTATATTCTTCACGTAAATCAGCGATATTTTTTTTCATTGGGTATAGTTTCTTAAATTACCTTTCATGCTACCAGCGGCAGAGATAATGAAATTCATGCTCGGATTATTTTTTTGCAATTAATTAGATAAATACTGGTCGCTTTCCGGATTTAAAATTATTATTGTTTCATATTGTTTCAAAATAATATAAGTTAATTAAGGGATAAATATTTCTTTATAAGTAATGAAGTTAAGAATTGATCTAAAATCTAAGAGTAGTAAAGAGTGGATTGATACAGTAATGTCAGATTTTGATGCATTTTTGCAAGACCATGCCAACTGTGAAAGAAAGGCTTCCAGCATGGCGATGAGTTTTGTAGCTAAGTTTCCTGATAGATTGGAAATTATTCCGGAACTGATAGAAACTGCAGTTGAAGAACTGGAACATTTTAGAGATGTTTACCAGTTAATGGAAGAGAAAGGTATTCAATTACCTCATCAAATAGGTAAGGATGAGTATGTTAGCCAATTAGTGGAAATTTGCCGAAATGGTAAAGAAGATCGCTTTTTAGATAGACTTTTACTGGCATCCATCGTAGAAACAAGAGGGGCCGAAAGGTTTAAAATGGTTTACGAAGCCTTACCTGAGGGAGAAATTAAGAAATTTTATCACCGTTTATGGGCTTCAGAAGCCAGGCATGGGGAAATTTTTATAGATATGGCTTTAAATTATTTTGATAAAGAAACAGTTTATACCCGACTTGATGAAATGAGTTCGGTAGAAGCCGAAATTTTAGCTAAATTACCTTTAAAACCAGCACTTCATTGAATGGAGTTTTTCGAATATAAAAATATTGATCACCCAATGAAAGGGGACCTGTTACTCTCAGAGCCTCTGCTTCCTGATCATAATTTTGACAGGACTGTGATACTATTGTGTGAACATAACGAAGAAGGTTCCTTTGGTTTTGTACTGAATAAGTTGTCTATTTTGAAGGTGGATGAGGTGCTTGAGGAGATTAATTCTTTTGATACAAATTTATATGTGGGAGGTCCTGTGCAGCAGAACACGCTTCATTTTATACATAATATTCCTGTTTTAAGGGAGAGTGGTCAGCAGATTGCGAATAATTTATACTGGGGTGGAGATTTTGATCAGTTGCTGTGGCTGGTACAGCATGGGGAAATTGATAAGGATAAAATCAGGTTTTTTGTAGGGTATAGTGGTTGGTCTGAGGAACAGCTTCAGCAGGAAATAGACCAAAATACGTGGATAGTAGCGCGTGGCGTGCATCCATCCTATATATTTAATACGGCACCTGAAAAACTTTGGAAAAATATTTTAGAGAAAATGGGGGGCAGATTTAAGGTGTATGCTAACTATCCTTCCGACCCTAAACTGAATTGATTAAAAGAATTGACATTTTTTAATTAATATTGTATCAATCGATAAAAGTATACAAGAATTATGATGGACGAAAAAGGTACTTCTGAAAATCCGGAAAAGAAAGACAATCAAATGGAAGAACAGAAGGTTAATGCAGAACAGTTAAATGATGAGCAAAAAAGCGAATCTGTAGAAAATCAAGAGAATATCTCTGAGGCAGAGGAAGAGGCACGCGCCTTTACTCAAAAAGTGGATGATTCTGAGGAGAAATCAGAATCTGATGCGAGTGAACCTATAAAATCTTCTGAGATGGAGGCTTCCGCTACAGACTTTGAAAATGAATCTGCTGAAAAGGATGAACCAAAGGCAGAGAATGGTGAGTTCACAAGAAAATCTCCTGCTGAAGACAATGATTTAACCCATGCGGAGGAAGAGGCCCGAGCATTAACTGCTAAGGCCGAGGCTGAAGATGAAAAACAAAATATGTCCATCGGTTCTTCAGAAATGGAAGCTGCTGCTTCGGATGTAAATGATAGTGAATCGAGTGATGATGATTCAGAAGAAGATGAGGATCATGAAGAAGAATTGCCTGATTACTCTAATTACTCAAAGGCCCAGCTAGTTGAAGCCATAAAAGAAATTTCTCATTCTGATAATTTCAGAAGAGCAGATAAAATATTAAGCGAAATCAAACCTCTTTTTGATGAAATTTATGAAGAGGAGAGGAAAACAGCATTAGATAAGTTTTTGGCAGAAGGAGGCGAAGAAGCTGATTTTGCCATGAAGAACGATGAACTTACTGATCGTTTTGAAGCTAATTTGCAGCTTTATAAAGACAGAAAGAGAAAGCATTTTAAAGAGCAGGAGAAGCAGAAGGATGATAACCTGAAGAAAAAGCAGGAGATATTAGATAGATTACGTGAGTTGGTAGATGGTGAGGAAACCATTACTGGTTTAAATGTAATTAAAGAATTACAGAAGGAGTGGAAAGCAGTAGGGCAGGTGCCGGGAAGCCAGGCTAAAACTCTATGGGCCAATTATAATGCTCTTCTTGACCGTTACTATGACCAAAGAAGCATTCTTTACGAGCTGAAAGAACTTGACAGAAGAAAGAATCTTGAAGCGAAGAAAGAGCTATGCGTAAAAGCTGAAGCATTGGCTGAGTCAAATGATGTGCCTTTTGCTATCAAAACTTTAAATGATCTTCATGAAGAGTATAAACATATTGGGCCAGTGCCTAAGGAAGATCAGGAGCCGCTTTGGCAAAGGTTTAAGGCTGCCTCTGATGCGGTTTATGACAAGCGTAAGGACTACCTGAAGGATCTCAAAGTTATTCAGGATGGCAATCTGGTAAAGAAGCAGGAGATCATCAACAAAATTCAGTCCTTTTTAGCATTTAATTCCGACCGTATTAAAGAATGGAATACAAAAACTAAAGAAGTGCTGGCTATTCAAAAGGAATGGGAAGCTACAGGCCAGGTGCCTAAAGAAAATGCGAAAGAGATCAATAAAAGTTTCTGGAGCAACTTTAAACAATTTTTTGCCAATAAACATGAGTTCTTCAAGAGGCTGGATGCCATGCGAGAAGAAAACATGAAGAAAAAGCAGGAGTTAGTGCAGCAGGCCGAAGCTTTAAAAGAAAGTACCGAATGGGGTAAAACTGCAGAGAAACTAAAGCAGTTACAAAATCAGTGGAAGGAGATTGGTCCGGTTCCTGAAAAATATAGGGAAAGTATTTATAAACAGTTTAAAAGTGCTTGCGATGCCTTCTTTGAACAAAAAAGAGCTGGAAACCAGGAGTCTGAAAAAGAATTTAAGGAAAACCTTAAAGCTAAAGAAGATATTATATCCCAGATTAAGCAATTAAATCCGGGAGATATTGAGCAGTTGGAAGCTTATGAGCAAGCTTATAGCAAATTAGGTTTTGTACCTCGTAACTCTATTCAAAAAGTAAAAGAGCATTTTTCAGAAGCTATTGCTGAGTTCATTGAGAAATCAGAAGATGTTTTAAACGATGAGCAGCTCGCTAAAGTAAAACTGATGGCTCAGCTCACTAAAATTATGGCTGGCCCTAATTCGGACAGAAAGCTGAACCAAAAGGAAAATGTATTGAGAAAAAAGATTGGTGACTTGCAAAATGATATTATTACATGGAAAAATAATTTAGAATTTTTTGCGTCTTCAAAAACTGCTGACAAATTAAAGAAAGAATTTGATCAGAAAATTGCGGAGGCTGAAAAAGAAATCTCCCTGTTAAAGAAGCAGTTACGAATTGTGCGTTCGGTAGACTAAAAAATATTTTATTTTTTTTTGTTTTTGGGTTTGTAATAAACAAAACAGCCTTTATATTTGCACCCGCAATGAGGGAAACAAAAGGCTTCCCAAAACAAAAAAGACTAAAGAAAATCAGATATATATTTTCTTCATTTCAATAAATGATGAAGAAAATAAAAAGGAAATAAGCCTCCTTAGCTCAGCTGGTAGAGCAACTGACTTGTAATCAGTAGGTCATTGGTTCGATCCCGATAGGAGGCTCTTTTAAACCCTTGTAAATCAATGATTTGCAAGGGTTTTTTTATGGCATATCCCAGTCTTGCCTATTTTCTCAGATTACACTCGTTTATCTTTTTTAGAGAAAAATTGACTGCCGTGGTTGAAATTAAGAAGTCATAATCAATCAAACCCTTCACTGAAAAATTCTTCAGGGCTGACTTTTAAGGCTCGAATGACCCGCATGAGGCTGCTAAAGCGTAAATCTTCCCCTTGTTCATATCTCCAGTATTGTGATCTTGAAATCCCATTTTCTATGGCAAAGGTTTCATAATTCACATGTCCCTTCTCCAGCCTGAGTTGTTTTATTCTCTTGGCCAACTTATCTATATCTATATTTTTTACCTGCTCTTCTTTTTTATCCATCCGGTAAAAAAATGAATATTTTTGCTTAAAAGTTACTCTTAAATAGGTACATCTATTTAGGTGTATTAAACGTGTTTCCTTATCTTAGATGTTAACACGTCAACAACTGAACTATGGAATTAAAGGAAGAAAAAAAATTAAAAACCCTCATAGCTAGGGTCACACATGATATTTTGAGTCCCATTCACACCATTAAGGGAATTGCTCAACTGACTAAGGAAGAATCGGACCTATCGAGAAAGAATGAGTATGCCAGTATACTTTTACAAACTTCGACAGATTTAACCACCCGAGTGGAGGAGCTTATCAGGGAATATTTTGAACCTGACCACTCTGTAACCGACATTGACTTAATAGAAACCTCTCAAAATGTTTTAAATCAACTTAACCCTCCAGGTGATGTTACAATTGAAGTTTACAGTCATGGTCTAAACTCTTACCAAGGTCATTACAATAAACTTTTTTCAATTCTTCAGAATCTGGTCGACAATGCGATAAAATATAGAGATGCTGAAAAAAAGAAATGCTTCGTGCATGTGCAGTTTGACCAGACAGATGATGGATTAGTAATCACGGTTTCAGACAATGGTTTAGGTATTCCTACTGAATTACAACAGAAAATTTTCAAAGAGCGATTCAGAGTTAACCATAGCATTCAAGGGCATGGGTTAGGTCTGTATATAGTCAAAAGCTTGGTAGACGAGCTGGATGGGAAGATCGAGATTGAGAGTACCACTAGCGGCACCACTTTTTATATTAAGCTTCCGAAAATAAATGTTTAAATTCTTACATCACTTGGATTTTCAACTGTGTCGCTCAAAAATATTAAGATTTATATCTTATCTTAATCCAAATTGGTATAAAACTAAAATTATGTATGAGCAACTTCAGGTCTATCTTAACAGTTTTGTAAAATTAGACGAAGAGGCTGCTCTTGAAATTGAAAGAAAATTTGTCAAGAGAAATTTTCGTAAAGGTAGTTTTCTGGCTATAGAAGGGGAAGTGACAAAAGAGGCGTATTTCCTGATCAAGGGTTGCTGTCGTTTTTATCATGTGAAGAATGAAAAGGCAGTGACTCACTGGTTTTCTTTTGAGAACACTTTCGTAACCTCCTTGCGTAGCTTTACAACTCAAACTCCATCTGTTGAATACATTCAGGCTATTGAAAACTGCATCGTTTTGAGTTTGAAGTATGATGAGCTTAATAGTCTATACGCAAAATATCAACAATGGGAGCGCTTGGGAAGATTAATAATGGAAGATTTTAGTCGTCAGATGCTCGATAAACTAACAGCTCTCCAGACGCTTACAGCCAAGCAACGTTACATCATGCTCCTTCAAAGTGAGCCAAGGATCATCCAAAGAATTCCTCTCAACCATGTCTCTTCCTATCTTGGTATTTCTGGTGAAACGCTTAGTAGGGTTCGTTCAGAAATAAGAATCCTTTGATTTTTTTGACATTTGTCAAAAAATCACTGGTCACCAATACTATCCGCAACAGTATTATAAATAAACCATTAAATTATTGCCTTCTAAGTCACCAAAAGCTCTTTCTATCATGTGATTCAACTTAACCCCTGTGGTCTATGGAAAATATCGCGATTTTTTACCGGATACTTAATGATGACCTTTCCCCTCTAATTCACCAATCGACTACAGAACAATATCTCAACTATTTGAAAGAGCGATATCCGGAAGCCAGATATCAACTTAAAATGAAATTGGGCAAATCAATCAAAGATTATGTAGTTCATGAACGAAAGGAATTCCGGTTCAGCAATATCCAACCATCATCATCAATTAATAACCGCCATGTTGCAGATCATCCAGATGTCCTGGCTTTTCTCTCAGAAGAGCTAAAAATAGATCCTGGCAGGGTGATAGATCATGTGATAGTTGCAGAAGGCCCTTATCTAATATTGGAATTATTGGTAAAAGATGATTATCAGGAATTATCTGCCCAGACTGTAAAGTTCTACTACTATCAGGAAACCCTTGATGATGCATACACAATAATTACAAGGAAACTGAACGAAAAAGTCTTCAAACTGAATGATGAGGGGCAAATCCGTCTTCATATCAGAAGATACCAATTTTTGATCATAGGATATATGAAGACTATCCTCAATGACTATATCCCAAAAGAAGAATGGAAATCACTATTTCAAATTTCTGATGATCATACCACCACTGATATTTTCAAGCTTACTTATCAAACCCTTGAAGATATATTGGTTTACCTTGAAAAATCCTTTGGCCATTATCTGGATACCGATCTACCCGTTCCCTATCAAAGTAGGTTAGTGTTGGCCATAAAACATGCTGAAAAGCTTGGCGAAATACTTGATCATCTGGAAAGGGCCGGTTTGGATCATCAGTTGCACGAAATTGTTACCATTCCTTTTGATCAGTTGGGTATTTTAGAACCATTGACTTTTACCTATCACAGCCACACCTATCATGAGAATTATCTACTGGCTTTTTACCGGTATGCGCAAGAGGAAGAAGCACTCGATGCTAAAAAGGTTTTTCTGATCCTCTGGAGGATGAACTTCAATATATTGAAATTCTTTAATTATCTGACTTACCAGATTCATAAAGAATTAAAAGAAAACCAAACAATGGAAGAAAAACTGGAACTGCTGTATTACTACCAGAAGCTCTGCAACCAGCTACCTGTAAAAACCCACCTCAGCTATAACCCTAACTTACTTCCTCTAAAAGACCAAATGTCGATTTGGCTGCAGGAGGAAATCAATTTCCAGAAAAGAAAGCTAAAGTATGCTACTACACTTTCTGGTCTTCAATCCACCGATGACAAAACACTGTTAAAGATGTCGGTGCCACAGCTTTCATTATTTGTCAGAGCATTTTTTGAAACCGGTCTGGTGGATGGTACCCGTCAGGAATTGTTGGATTTTGTTTGCAGACATTACCGAACTGATCAACAGGAAAATATATCGGTCGGTAGTTTGAAAGGGAAATACTATAAGATTGATACCGGGACCAAACGTTCTGTTGGTAGGATGATGAAAAAGATGCTGGCCCATATTGAAGGGGCAGGAAAGAACTACTAAAAATTATCCCTTTCCCTCAGAAGCTCAATGCACCCATGATCGTCCAGCAGGCTGAGCAAGCTCTGTAAACATCTATACCCAAACCCTTTCGTTTTCAAAAGATCCGGGGCACTAAATTCCAGCATCTCCTTGAGGTTTTTAAACTCCATCTGCCGCATAAAAGCGGACAATTCCTCTATAATTGGTAGCTCATCTACCGGAATATACAAAATTAGGGGGTCCCCAGGGGGTAACTTTTTCATGATACAAATCGGTCTTTATAGCCGTCAAACGAATATAGCACCTCATTTGTGAAGTATCAACTAAAAAACTTTGTATTAATCCATTGCAATAACGCCCTGATTAACAGATTCTTTACCTGCCCTTCATGGGTAACTCAGACCGGTGAAGGACTGTTTTCGCATTAAAATAACCCGTCTCTTTACAGTCAGAAAAGCAATTGATGGCTGTAAGAAATCACATAGGTCAAAATCACCAAGATGTTCAACTCACCTTGCGATGGGTGTTAGCTGATAATCTGATCAAATGCTTACCAAAGCAGGTAGATCAGTCAAAGCTCTTTGGTTTTGTCCAGGGTGGCCATCAATACTTTTCAAGGAGAGAGCTACTCTCTGTAATTGAGAAACATTTAACTGAAAAGTGATGGAAATAATCGTATTTGAAAAAGAGGCTTATCAACAAATGCATAAAGACCTGATAAGCATGGTCAAACAAGCCATTAGGGAAGCAAGAGAAGAAGCCCTGGCCAATGCCGATCCAGCTAATGACTGGCTTTCCACCGAGGAAGCCAAAAAGCTGTTGGGCATCCGCAGCAAAACCAAGCTACAGGAACTCAGGGACATTGAAGCAATACGCTTTACCAAACATGGCCGGATCATACGCTATTCCAAGAAAAGCATCCTGGAATACCTGGACCGTAATGTACCCAGCTATTGATATGTAAACATCCTGTAAACAATGTAAACATGGCTTCATTACAAGAACAGATTGATTTTATGCAGAAGGAACATGACCGCTGTAAACTGGTTTACGACTTTCTGCTAAAAGAATTTGGTGAGAAGAACATCTCAATTCTGGACGAAGAAGTTTCAGAGAAGATCCATTTCGCCCAGGCTATTATTTTTTCTTTAAAAGAACTCCAAACTTTTAAAATGTCAGCGCATGGAAAAGCAAAATGATAAAAAGGTACATTTCAGTTTTGGAGAGGTTTTCCAGAATACCAAGTCATTCATTGACAAGTATAACAACCGGCAAACCCAACTCACCCAAAAACTCAATGCCAACCATCGGGCTACAGCCGAGCTGATAATCCGGCTCTATCTTAAGCAGCTTAACAAGGCGGCTCAGATAGGTGATCTTAATACCAACAGTCTTCCCGGCTTTAGCACCTTCAACGAGAGCTTGGCCAAATGTAAAGGCTGTACAAAGCGCACGATTATCAATCATAAAGAACGCCTTAAACAATCAGGTTTCATTACCCAGGACGAACATAGAGGTAAGGGAGGCGTTGAAATCTGGCTCAATCGGGAAGTTTTGGGCACGGCAAAGTTATCCACCAACTATGGGGATAATGTGCTGAAAATCGGGGATGCAACCTCTATTTTTTATGAAAAAGCGAAAAATTTTCACCCTTTAGTTCATGAACATCAAGAACAATTGAATAATAATAGCAGTGTGAATAAAAGCGGGGTTCCCTACGGTCACGAGAGTGGCAAAGCCACAAGAACAAAACATGAACAAGACAAGAACACGGAGGAAAATGCTAACCCTGCCTCAAAAAGGCAAGAAAAAGCTCCTGAAAGGCATTGTAAAGCCGAAAAACAGGAACAAAAGCCTGGGGCGGGGCGCATTTTCTTACTTTCACTCATCCGGCAGTTTTGGGATTATGCCCGAAAAGTGCTTTATCCGGATTTAGTGCTTTCAGAGCCGGAAGACCGGGAAATACTCAACCTGATCTGGGAGTCGGTTTACGGCAAGCTTCAATCGAATGCAACTGAAAAAGACTGGCTCAAGTACCAGGATACAGCTTTTAACCGGGTCAATATGGTTGCTCGTTGGCTGGCCAGAAGCCCTGGCCACTGGATACCCAAACCGCACATTTACTTTCATCCCAACAATGAGCGGAACGGCTTCAAAAAAACATGGCAGTGGTATGTAAAACAGGAAACCCTCAAAATTGAAATCAGGAACCAGCTGCTGCTTCAGCAGGTCAAAGCCGAATGGCAGCAACATGAACAGAATAAAGGCCGTTTTCGTAAAAAGACCCGTTTACAGCTCTTCCGGATTCAACAGAAACGACTAGCAGGATACCGGGATGAATCCCTGAATCAAGCCTATCAGCAATGTTTACAACGCAGTTTACATCTGCAAAACCTGAAACGTAAACAACAAGCCTATGCTCAGTGAACAAATGCAACGGGAGGCTTTATCTAAATGCATCGTCTGGTTCTATGATGGTAACGTCCGCACCTTTTATTCCCTGGACAAAACGCATAAACGGGCAAAACCCAATCAGGCCCTGGGCATCCGAAGACTGGAAAAAATGCTGATGGAAACCTTCAAAGGACAATGGGAGACTGCCATCGTTTATGAAAATGAACCTAGAGGCAATGAGCTGGCAAGGTTTAAAAGAGGTGCAAGAGTTTAGTCAAAGATGGCATGACTGGACCGACTGTTGATGTGGTGTGAGAAACCTTGAAAATAATGGAAGAAAACAGAAAAACAGATGTATTTGAGCAATTTGAGGCTTTTCTCTATTCGCGCAAATTCATTTTCATAGTAGTAATTGCCGGAACTATCCCTATGATCATGCACTCGCACCAGTTGTTTTATAATGTTTCGCCCTTTGAAGGCAACCGGCTCTGGAAGAACTTTTATGCTTTATTTTATGCCATCAGCTTTGACTTGACCATCCTGGTTTTTACAATCCACGTGATCAAACGAAAGCCTGGCCTATATGCCATTTTCGTATTTATCATGAACTTGCTGTACTACAATCCATTCTCTTTTATTGAACCCTCTCTAATTGTAGCTTTCACGAAAGTATTTCTAGCTGGGGTGCTGGCGTTTACAGGCTATAGCTATGCTGAACTGTTTGTGGATAAAATCGCTGAAAACAAGCGCTCGGTAAGAAAAAAGTCCGTTTACAATTCTGTAAACAATGGTGTAAACGACCAAAGTAAACAAGATTTCCTATGTAAAGAATGCGGAAAGGGCTTTCATTCTGTAAAAGCATTGAATAGGCATATGAAGGTGCATTAAATTCATTTTTTTTCGAAATTCACTTTATTTAAGCATTTTCTTAAACCTTTATTTTCTTATCTTCGTTATTTAAGTAGTTGCTTAAATAATAAAGAAGTATGAGTAAATCGTGTATCCGGGTTTTTGCAGATGTTGAGCAGATCCAACAGTGCAAAGAAGAAATTAACAAAGTAGCACCATCCATAACTACCGTAGCTAAGGCATTGAGCCTGTCGGGCAATGAAGTCCGCTTAAAAATTCTCTACCTACTTAGCAAAGAAACCAAACTTTGTCCCTGCGACCTGAGTGACATTTTGGAAATGACCGTGCCTGCCATTTCCCAACATCTGAAGAAATTGAGAGAAGGAGGCCTTGTAACCAGCGAGAAAGTAGGCCAAACGGTTTTCTACTCACTGGTAGAAGATAATATACAGGTGATCAAGCGCGTCTTAAAAAGCTTATTTGATAACAATAAAAAAGAACCAGTATCATGAGCAATTCAAATCAAGCAAATTCATCCTCCAAAAGTATAGGAGCCGGTTTGTTGGTGGCCATAACAGCGTCACTTTGTTGTATCACCCCCATTTTTGCCACCCTGGCAGGGATTGGAGGCATTGCTTCGTCCTTTTCATGGATGGAACCTTTCAGACCTTATTTGATAGGCCTTACCGTTTTGGTATTGGGGTTTGCCTGGTATCAAAAATGCCTGCCGACAGGCAGGCATGGAAGATCCAGGACACAGGAGGAAATCGAATGTGCCTGTGATGAGGATGAAAAACCATCCTTTTGGCAGTCTAAGAAGTTCCTGGGAATAGTTACAGTCTTTGCGGTAGTAATGCTTGCATTTCCTACCTATTCCGGCATCTTTTTCTCAAATAACAGCAATGCTGATAAGGTTATTGTGGTAAATGAAAATGATATTCTGAATGCTGAGCTTAGTATCAACGGCATGACCTGCACCGGTTGTGAGCATAGCGTGAATGCAGCACTTAATAATAGTGAAGGCGTTCTCGAAGCTTCTTCTTCCTATGAAAATGGTACTGCTTCGGTAAAGTTTGATCAAACAAAAGTATCTGTTGATCAATTGGCTGACGCGATAGAAGAAGGCACAGGCTATAAAGTCACTGAAAAGAAAATTGTACAAGATAAAACTTCAAATCAATAAAATAATGAAAACCATAATTTTAAGCCTAACGTTCGTTTTCCTGCTTGCAGGACATGGAATGGCGCAAACTGCCGAATCTCAAAAAACAGCAGAGACTACTCAAAAAAGTGAGACTGTTAAGCTGAAAGTCACCGGTCTCACTTGTGCGGGCTGTGCCAGTCATTTGTATAGAGTCTTGAAAGTAACAAAAGGAGTTTTAGACAATTCGGTAGAATATCCCAGTGATATTGCAGTGATTGACTATGATCCTAAAAAGACCCAGCCTGAGCAGCTCATTGCAGCCATTGAAGAAAAAACCAGCTATAAAGCTGTAGTACTAAAACCTAACAACGACAAATAATGGAAAAAGAAATCGTATTACAATCCACTATTACCTGTCCTAATTGTGGACATGAGAAGGAAGAAACCATGCCGACAGATGCGTGTCAGTATTTCTATGAGTGTGAAAGCTGCAAACAAGTCTTAAAGGCAAAAGACGGGGATTGCTGTGTGTATTGCTCGTATGGAACTGTGGCATGTCCTCCTATTCAGGACGGTGGAAAAAGTAGCTGTTGTTCATGAAATATGATGTAATCGTCATCGGATCAGGCATGGCAGGGATGACCATAGCCAATAAATGTGCTAAAAAAGGATTAAGGACTGCCGTTACAGACTCCAGGCCATATGGAGGCACCTGTGCTTTGCGTGGTTGTGATCCTAAGAAAATATTGGTAGGAGCAGCAGAGATCATTGACCGAGCCAATAAAATGAAGGGGATTGGCATTCAAGGAGATATCTCCATCAATTGGCAGGATTTAATGGCCTATAAAAACGACTTTGTCTCCAAAATGCCCAAAGGTGTAGAGAAAGGATATGAAAAAGCGGGTGTAGACATGTATCACGGAGCAGCCAGCTTTGAATCGGAAGACACTGTCCGCATTGGAGACAATCTATTAGAAGCGGATAAGATTGTAATTGCAACAGGTGCACGACCGGTAATCCTTGATATACCTGGAGGTGACTTACCGATTGACAGCACAGATTTTCTGGAGCTTATCCACCTTCCGGAGCACATCACTTTTATAGGAGGTGGTTACATTGCTATGGAATTTGCACATCTAGCTGCCAGGGCTGGAATTAAAGTAACCATAATTCACAGGGGCCAAATGCCATTAGAAAACTTTGAAGCCGATATTGTAAATCATTTGGTAAATGCCACTGAAGAATTGGGAATTGAGCTTCACCTTGAGTGGGATGTGGTTGCAGTAGAAAAAACGGATAATGGGTTTACCGTAAAGGCAGCATCAAAAAATGGTGAAAAAACTATTCAAACAGACTTAGTTGTCAATGCTGCCGGCAGAGTGCCTGAATTGGATGGCATGAATCTTGAAAAGGCCAATATTTCTTACAACAGAAAAGGAATTCAGGTAAACGAATACTTGCAAAGCAAAACCAATACATCAGTATACGCTGCGGGAGATGCAGCGGACAGCCATGGACTAAACCTCACACCCGTTGCTGTTATGGAAGGGCATGCTGTGGCAGCCAATATTATTCAAGGCAATTCGAAAACACCCGACTACACCGAAATGCCGAGTGCGGTATTCACCTTACCAACTTTGGCATCTGTTGGGATGACAGAAAAGCAGGCAAAAGAAACAGGCTTAGAATATCAAGTAAAGGATGGCACTGCTTCAAACTGGTACAATGCCAAACGAATCAATGAATCAACTTACGCGTATAAAGTAATTTCCGACAAAGAAGGTCACATTTTAGGAGCACACATCATCGGGCCCCATGCAGAAGAAATGATTAATCTTTTTGCAATGGCTATTCGAGGTAAACTAACAGTTTCTGACATACGGAACATAGTTTATGCCTATCCATCGATGGGATCGGATATTGGGTCAATGGTTTAATCTAAATTAAAAAACCACAAAATATGTTGTTGACCACCGTAGTTGGAAACGTATATTTAACAAAACACGAAGTATTATGATACCCAAAGACCTGACAAAGGATATAAAAACCAGGCTTCAAAGCATCAAAGGCCAAATGGATGGTTTGATAAAAATGCTGGATGAAGGAAAAGATCCGGAAAAAATTTTATTACAGTTCAAAGCTGCGCAAAAAGGACTTGATAAGGCCCATTATTTATTATTGGATGAAGCCTACCGGAAAGCTCTTGCTATTAAGATTTCGGAAACCGTTGAAGCCTGCCCGGGTAATTGTGGCAATGAAGACCGGATAGAGTTTATTAGACAACAGTTCCCCACTCTGGAGCTTGACTCATTGACCTCAAAAATGAAGGAAATATCACAGCTCAAGCAAAGAATAAGTAAAACTCATGCTAAAGAAAACGATTAACTCAATTTTCCCATTTTTATACTAAAGTTTTAGCCTAGTAGACATTAGTTATCTACTTTGGCATTATACTGCATAGGCTTTTTCCCCTTTCTAGCCACTGCCTTACTGCCTTACTGCCGATCTTTACTTTTTTTCTTACCAACAAAATAATCAAATTTTTTAGCTATTCCCCCTTGGCTACCACCCCCTCCCTGAACTTACCTTTGAATTGTTCTTATCCAGAGAGAATCTCAAACATGTAAAACTGAACATTTTAAAAGGAGGTAAAGATGAAAAGACAAGTAGAAATATTTACAGCAAACTGCCCTGTTTGCGATCCGGTAGTTCAAATGGTGAAAGAACTGGTTTGTGAGCAATGTGAGATCACCATTTATGATTTGGTGAAGCAGTGTGAGGACAAAACCTGTCTGAGCAAGCTGGAAGAATATGGGATCAAAAAAGTACCTGCTATTACTGTGAATGGCTCACTTTTATCCTGCTGTGAAAACCAGGGGATTTCTAAAGAAAAGCTGATCCAAGCGGGTATAGGACAAGGGTAAAAACAAGTAAGGCACGGCTTACTTTATTTTCTATTTTCTCTTGCTGCCGTGCCAGTACGGGAAATCATTCTAAAATATAATTACGATGAAACCTTTAAATAATGACTTACAGCAATGTATTGACAATTGTAACGCCTGTATAACTGCAGCACGCATCTGTCTGGATCAGCACTTAGGCGAACCGGACATGCAAAAGTGCCACCAGCTTTGCATGGATTGTATTGCCCTTTGTACGGCATGTTCACAGATGTTGGCCTCCCAGTCCGATTACGCGAGCAGGGTGTGTGCCATTTGCGCTGACCTATGCAAAGCCTGTGCAGAAGAATGCGGCAAATTTGACAGTGAGGTGTGCAAGCAGTGTGCTGAAAAATGTGAAGCCTGCGCAGAAAGTTGCGCTAAAATGGCGGCATAATCTTATGGAAGTCTTAAAATCACTAAAGCAGGATTTCGTCAGCATAGCGTCCTTGTTTACCTCAGTATTTACCTTGCTGTGCTGTGCCCTTCCGTCATTGCTCGTAGCGGTGGGTATGGGAGCGGTAGTGGCCGGAATGGTTTCGGATTTTCCGGCATTGATCTGGTTGAGCAAGTATAAGGAATGGACTTTTCTGGCAGCAGGTATTTTGATCGGATTTAACTTTTGGCTGTTTTATGGCCGCAAAAGAGATCAAGCCTGTGAAATAGACGAATATGGCAATGAGACACCATGCGATACAGCCGCCCGGTGGAGTAAAATTATCCTATGGATATCTTTTGGTTTATACCTTCTCGGACTATTCTCAGCTTACCTGCTACTACCAATTCAACAATTTTTAGGACTTTAAAATAATACGATGAAAAGAACAGCCTTTTTAATATTACTAACTGTTACAGCCATTTCTAAGGTCAGTGCTCAGGGACATGGCCCACTATATGGTTTACAAACTCCCACATTGGCAAAAGGAGGATTTGACTTTAATGTAGCAGCTATGAGCCTGGCTACCGAAGATGATCAATCGTTTATGCTTAGGTACATCTGGTCGTATGGCGTGACAGAAGATCTGCAAATTAATATCACAACACCCACCATGGTCAACAGATTGTCTGAAGCACCCAGAACAAGAGGCAACAACAACATGCCGGCAAATGGCGATATAGAAGCATCGGTATGGTACCGTTTCTTTTCCAATGCATTTGGTGTTGGCAAACGCTTTGAATCCACGGCTATTTTAAGTGTTTCGACACCTACCAAAGAATCCAGGGGAGGTATTAATGTAAGCAACTCTATTCATGGAGCAATCTCTACCGGTTATGCTTCACGTACCTGGTATGCCTGGGTAGGCGGTGGTTATCAATATTATTTTGAGGAAGGCAATGATCAATTAGGCGACCTTCCTTATGCAAGTCTTGTAGTCGGTTATCGCCCAAACATCTTTATGGGGGATTACCCAAAACCCGACTGGCGTGTTTTTGTAGAGTCATTAGCAGAGTTTCCAGGCACTAGTACCAGTGAAGGTCAGCTTATCCCCATTGATCAAAGAGGAAAAAAAGTAATGATTGGCCCTTCATTCCTGGGGCTTTATGGAGCTTGGGGTATATCCTTTGGAGCATTATTTCCGCTCTATCAGGATATAACACAGGGTCCAAAAGAGGAATACAGGCTTTCAATGAACATTAGTTATTGGTTATAAATTTTAAAAAACAGAAGAAAATGAAAAGATTAGGAATAATAGCATTGTTGACAATTTTTAGTTTGAGCGGTGTAATGGCTCAGTTGATCAAAGTAGATCAAGAGGTCTTTGGAATGGATTGTGCACCTTGTGCCTATGGCCTGGAGCGTGGACTCAAGAAAATGGATGGGCTGGAAAAGGTACAGGTGAGTTTGAATGATGGTAAAGCTTACCTTAAGCTCGCATCTGATAATAAATTGACACTTCAAAAGATTCAGGAAGAGGTGAGGAATAATGGATTTTCAGCCAAGAATGCTGAAGTCACCATCGTTGGCCAGTTGGTTAAGAACGAAAATGCATGGCAAGTAAATGTTAATGGGGAGACTTTTATTGTGAGTTCTGATACACCTTCAGAAATAGTCAAATCCCTAAACACCGGGAAGATCAAGCTAAAAGTTTTTGTGAAAGATAAAGAGGACAATCACTTAAACGGTACTTGGGATATAAGGATAGTTGAAGTTCTAAAATCTTGAATTTTACAATGAAGAAAATACATTATTAAGCGTAAGCCTGCTTTCTGTTATCATCTGTTAAAACCGAAGGAAGGGGATTGTTGCGTGTATTGCTCCTATGGCTCAGCACCTTGTCCACCAGTACAATTGGATTCTGATCAAGCATGTTGCTAGGGAAGACAATGCTTTATGTGACATACATCATGTTTTGACATGTGCAATGTCATAGCGCTCTCAATAACCGTTGCGTACTTTTGACTCATATTGAAGGGAATACTAAATTGATACCCCTTCAATGAATGGCATTTTACATCAAAAGGCTCATGAAGCGCAACTTATATATCGTCCTGCTCATTGTAATGCTTCTCCCTGGCAAAGGGATGGCAGTGTTTCAGCACTTTTGCGGGGGCGAACTGATCAGCTTCGAGCTTTTTCTAAAACACCACGAACCATGCTGTGACGATCACAGCAACCCTTGTGATGGTTGTGAGGATCAGGAATCAATCTTCTCTCTCGATGATTTCAGGACACCTCATTCTGACATTCCTGTCATTGCTTCTTCAACAGCGGCATTGGCTCAGCCTTCTTTTCATTTGCCTTCTACACAATTTTTCGAGTCAAGAAACTACACAACTTCTAAAAAGGCTCCCTCCGGCTGGTCAGGGCGGTATCGCTCTATCCTGTTCCAGTCATTTCTTCTTTAGCTAACATCTGATTATCAGTTAGTTGCCCGGTACAAAACCTTCGGGCAATGTCGGAAATGGTTCTGTGAAATATAGCTGCTCCGGGATATTCGAACAGCATTAGACACGATCTATCCGACAAAACTATCATCAAGTTTCTTTAATCAGACTTTCAATAAAATGTTAAAATCATGAAAACGTTTCATAAAATTCAATTGGTATTCATTGCCTTGACACTGATGGTGATCAATACCACATACGCCCAACAACCAGGCTTGCAGTATTTCAGGCCAAACGATAAAAACGGCCTCAATGTATTTGAGCCCTCAAAAGAGGATACAATCATCTTTGATGGCCTCAAAGTAAGAGTAGGCGGTGATTTCGCCATGCAATTTCAGGGCCTCAACCAAAGTAATGAAGCAGGTACCTTGGTTGAGCTTGGTTCCGATTTCAATTTACCTTCAGCTAACCTCAACCTTGATGTACAGGTAATGGAAGGTGTTCGGATGCACCTCAGGACCTATCTTTCTTCCAGAGCACACAACGAAGCATGGATTAAGGGTGGATACATGAGAGTGGATAATCTTGACTTTGTTAAACCCGGGTTTCTGGAGGGAGTTATGAAATATACAAGCATCACCATAGGGCTAGATGAGTTTAACTATGGGGACGCACATTTCAGGAGAACAGACAATGCCAGAGGTATTTTCAACCCTTTTGTGGGAAACTATCTTATGGATGCATTCTCCACCGAAGCATTCGGAGAGATTACCGTTCAAAAGAATGGCTTATTGGCAGTGGTTGGGTTGACAAACGGTAAGCTCAATCAAAATGTAACGGTGAATGACAATACGGACAATAAGCCTTCTTTCTTCGGAAAGTTGGGATACGATAAACAACTGAGCGAGGATCTGAGAGTACGATTGACCGGATCTTGGTACATCAATAAAGGAACCTCAACAGGCACATATCTGTATGGTGGTGACCGAGGAGGCTCCAGGTATTACAATGTACTTTTTACAGTACCGGATGTGGATGGCAATACAGAAGGTGGCCCTCGTGATGGTCAGTTCAATGCCAGATTTACAAAGCTCACAGCCTTGCAGATTAACCCATTCATCAAGTACAAAGGCCTGGAGTTCTTTGGTATTTATGAGCTGGCTGATGGAAGCAATGAATTTACAACACCTCAAGCTGACACAGAGGGTGCATTCACACAAATAGCCGCAGAGGTATTGTACCGATTTGGAGCAGATGAACGTTTCTATATTGGTGGCAGATACAATACAGTGAGTGGCAAGATGCGTGAAAGTGCATCAGAGAATCTCGATATTAGCAGGGTCAACTTTGGTGGAGGCTGGTATCTTTCAAAGAACGTTTTAACAAAAGTTGAGTACATGAAGCAGCAATATGAAGGCAATGCGTGGACAGGACGCTTTGCAGGAGCTGAGTTTAGTGGAGTCATGGTTGAAGCGGTGATTAGTTTCTGACAGAACTCCCGTGTGGATGAGTCCACCCGCACGGGATTCTTCTTTTCACTGCTGTGTAAGAGACAATAACTCTAAAATTAAGCATCTGCAGACCTGAATTTTCAGATGGAAAATAAAGCTCAAACAACTACATGTTGAGGTATTTGAAATACAAATCATCATTTTTGATATTAAAATCGAACATTCTAAACTAAATTCCGTAAATTCGAATCAGACTTTCTACAAAGTGCAACGTTTTAGAAAAATATCGGCCATCCTGCTTTCCATATTGGTGCTGCTCAGTTCCACGAGCTTCACCTTTGGTATGCATTTTTGCATGGGGCAGTTGGAGAGCATTGCACTTTTTTCCGGGGCTGAGCCCTGCGAAATGGCCACACAGAAATCACCTTGTGCCAATGATAAGCACGATCCAGATTGCGAACACCAGCAAGTAACTAAGAAAGGGTGCTGTGAAGACCACACCCTCATACTGGAAGGCAGTGAGGAGTT
This sequence comes from Marivirga lumbricoides, assembly GCF_014636295.1. Classification (GTDB taxonomy): domain Bacteria; phylum Bacteroidota; class Bacteroidia; order Cytophagales; family Cyclobacteriaceae; genus Marivirga; species Marivirga lumbricoides. Next base: position 381,838 of record NZ_BMEC01000004.1, read on the forward strand.
GAGTATCGTCAAGTCTGTTTCAGCGCCTGACTTTCAGATGACAGCCGTACTCTATGCACTGGTATCATTTATTTTTATCTCCCCTTCAGTTGATTACTATTCATTTAAATAATAATAAATCATGTTACCAAAAACCATGAAAGCGGCTGTGGTTACAGAGTTTGGCCAACCGCTTAAAATTGAAGAGATGCCTGTAAAGGCCCCAAATGAAAACCAAATCCTGGTGCAGGTAATGGCATCAGGAGTATGCCATACGGATTTGCATGCAGCTGATGGGGACTGGCCTGTCAAGCCCAGGTTGCCGCTCATTCCTGGCCATGAAGGCATTGGCTATGTGGCGGCTGTGGGCTCCAATGTAAAAAATACCAAAGAAGGAGATATCGTGGGTGTTCCCTGGCTCTACAGTGCCTGCGGTCATTGCGAGCATTGCATTACGGGTTGGGAAACACTGTGCGAGTCGCAGGTAAACGGAGGCTACAGCATAGATGGCGGCTTTGCGGAATACGTGTTGGCCGACCCTAACTATGTTGGTCGTTTCAGTGGGACCATAGACTTTGTACAGATGGCACCTATTTTATGTGCAGGCGTAACGGTGTACAAAGGCCTAAAAGAAACCGAAGTACGACCGGGGCAGTGGGTGGCCGTTTCCGGTATAGGTGGCTTAGGTCACGTGGCAGTGCAATACGCCAAAGCCATGGGGCTGCATGTGCTTGCAGTGGATGTGGCAGATGACAAATTGAACTTGGCCAAAAAACTTGGAGCCGATATGGCCGTCAACGGTAAGAATCCCGATGAAGTGATGAATGCCCGAAAAGAAACAGGGGGTGTTCATGGCGTGTTGGTCACGGCTGTGTCACCAGTGGCTTTCCGGCAGGCGCTGGACCTGCTACGCAGAAAAGGAACGCTGGTAATGAATGGACTTCCTCCCGGTAGCTTTGATCTGCCCATTTTTGAAACCGTATTGAATCGCTATACGGTACGGGGCTCCATTGTTGGCACCAGGAAAGACCTGCAGGAAGCTATCGACTTTGCAATGGAAGGAAAGGTAACCACCACGGTAAAATCCGCTCCGCTGGAAGATATCAACCTAATCTTTGATCAAATGAAAAAGGGACAGATAGAAGGCCGTATGGTACTGGATATTGGTCATTAACCCACCTAACAATGAAACGATTCATAAAAATAGAAACATATTTCCTGCTTTTGGCAGTCGTAGCGCTTTCCCTACCGGCAACTGCACAACAGCACTATGAGCTGATGGGCAGTCAATCTTTGAAGGTAGCAGGAACCTCCACCCTACACGATTGGGAGATGGTTTCTGAAAAACCGGAGGGTTCGGCAAGTATTACCCTGAGCGGTGAGCGGATCAAGGAAATAGTGTCCTTGTCGGTAACCATACCGGTAAATACGTTGAAAAGCGGCAAAAGTGGGATGGACGAAAATGCCTATAAGGCGCTGAGAGCGAAGCAACATCCCAACATCCACTTTGAACTGACCAGGGCACAGGTGGATGACCTCACCATCTTTGCCGGTGGCAGGCTCACCATTGCCGGTACTACCAGGCCAGTTGAGTTCAAGGTAGACTATCGGGTTTCTGGAAAAAACATTCGCTTCAAAGGAAGCCTGCCCGTGACTTTCAGTCAGTTCAATATGGATCCGCCAACAGCAGTATTTGGTACCATAAAGACAGGAAATGACCTGAAGATTTCTTTCGAAACCTTTTTTAAACAATCAAACAATTAAAAATTCAAACAAATTGAAAACGAGAAATAAAATAATTCAATCCTTGCTTGTTGCCATTCTAATATTGGCATCTGGCGTAGTGTATGCCCAGCAACCGGCCTTGCAGTATTTCAGGCCAAACGATAAAAACGGCCTGAATGTATTCGAGCCATCAAAAGAGGATACAGTTATCTTTGATGGATTAAAAGTGAGGGTTGGTGGCGATTTCGCCATGCAGTTTCAAGGTATTAGGCAAAGCAATACGGCAGGTAACCTGACCAAACTGGGATCAGACTTCAATTTGCCGTCTGCCAACCTCAACCTGGACGTCCAGGTATTGGACGGAGTTCGCATGCATCTTAGGACCTATCTTTCTTCCAGAGCACACAACGAAGCATGGATTAAGGGTGGATACATGAGAGTGGATAATCTTGACTTTGTTAAACCTGGGTTTCTGGAGGGAGTGATGAAATATGCAAGTATTACCATAGGGTTAGATGAGTTCAACTATGGGGACGCACGTTTCAGGAGAACAGACAATGCCAGAGGTATTTTCAACCCTTTTGTGGGGAATTATCTTATGGATGCATTCTCGACCGAGGCATTCGGAGAGCTTACAGTTCAAAAGAATGGTTTATTGGCGGTGGTTGGGCTCACAAACGGCAAGCTCAATCAAAATGTAACGGTGAACGACAATACAGACAATAAGCCTTCTTTCTACGGTAAGTTGGGATACGATAAACAACTGAGTGAGGATTTGAGAGTACGATTGACCGGATCTTGGTACATCAATAAAGGAACCTCAACAGGCACCTATCTGTATGGTGGTGACCGAGGAGGCTCCAGGTATTACAATGTACTTTTTACAGTACCGGATGTGGATGGCAATACAGAAGGTGGCCCTCGTGATGGTCAGTTCAATGCCAGATTTACAAAGCTCACAGCCTTGCAGATCAACCCATTTATCAAGTTCAAAGGCTTGGAATTCTTCGGGATATATGAATTGGCCGATGGGAGCAACGAATTCACAACACCTCAAGCTGACACAGAGGGTGCATTCACACAAATAGCCGCAGAGGTATTGTACCGATTTGGAGCAGATGAACGTTTCTATCTTGGGGGCAGATACAATACAGTGAGTGGCAAGATGCGTGAAAGTGCATCAGAGAACCTCGATATCAGCCGAATCAACTTTGGTGGAGGCTGGTATCTTTCAAAGAACGTTTTAACAAAAGTTGAGTACATGAAGCAGCAATATGAAGGCAATGCTTGGACAGGGCGTTTTGCCGGGGCTGAATTTAGTGGAGTCGTGGTTGAAGCGGTGATTAGTTTCTGACGGAACTCCCGTGTGGGTGACTCATCCACATGGGATTCTTTTTACTGCTGTGTAAAAGATAATGACTCCAAAAATAAGCATCAGCAAACTATGATTTTCCAATAGAAATAAAGCATGAACATCCACATGTTGAAGTATTTGAAATGAAAACCGTTATTTTTGACGTTAAAATTGAACATTCTGAACTAAATCCCGTAAATTCGCATTAGACTTTCTCCAAAGTGCAACGTTTTAGACAAATATCGGCCATTTTGTTATCCTGCCTGGTGCTACTCAGTTCCACGAGTTTCACCTTTGGTATGCATTTCTGTATGGGCCAGCTAGAGAGCATTGCACTTTTTTCCGGGGCTGAGCCCTGCGAAATGGCCACTCAAAAATCACCTTGTGCCAATGATAAGCATGATCCGGATTGCGAACACCAGCAGGTGACTAAAAAAGGTTGCTGTGAAGACCAGACTTTAGTAATTGAGGGATCAACCCGAAAAGTTGGGGAGTAGTAATTTCAAGCATAGATTCTTGAGAGTCTATAGAGGAAGAAAGCTACGTTTTTGACCCCTCTGAACTGAGCTCTAAAGGCTTTGATCTTTGCATTAAA
>NZ_BMEC01000005.1 GCF_014636295.1 Marivirga lumbricoides
CGGTGATGGAAGGAAGTTTTGGACCCCATAAAACGGCCTACGGCCTGAATAAAATCAAGGTTAAGGGAGAGAAACGAGAAATGATGCATGTTTTCTTCGCTGTCATGATGGCCAATGCTGTTAAGCTTAGCAAACGGAAATCAGAGAAAACACCCCTACTTCAGGCTGCATAAACTTAAGTCGGAAAATGTCATGGGATCAGTGTGTCCATACTATTCAAAATAGGAAATTCTTCAGATTTACAAATAGAAACATCTGTAATTTTGTACTTTTCCAAGAATCTAAACACCTAAACATCGAGGATCAAAATAAAAAAAGCTGAACTTCATCAGTCCAGCTCTTATGTTTTCCTTTGGCTAAAGTAATTATCAAGTACGCCCTAAGTACTAAACTATATAAGACCAGAACTATGAGGCTTAGATTACAGAATCTAAAATCCAGACTCTAATATCTCATCTCTGCTCCCTAATTACTCACTCTTTTAAACTTATTGAAATCAGGCTTTCTTTTCTCTAAAAAGGCATTTCTTCCTTCTTTTGCTTCCTCCGTCATATAAGCTAAACGAGTAGCTTCACCCGCAAACACCTGCTGACCTACCATACCATCATCAGTGGCATTAAAAGCAAATTTCAACATTCTGATTGAGAGTGGTGATTTTTCCAGTACTTCCTGAGCCCATTGGTAAGCTGTATCTTCCAGCTCTTCATGCGGAACAACAGCGTTTACCATTCCCATGTCAAAAGCTTCCTGCGCTGAATAGTTTCTACCCAGGAAGAAGATTTCACGGGCTCGTTTTTGCCCTACCATTTTAGCCAGATAAGCTGAACCGTAACCTCCATCAAAACTGGTGACATCGGCATCTGTTTGCTTAAAAATAGCATGCTCTTTACTGGCAAGGGTCATGTCACACACAACATGTAGACTATGACCACCGCCTACTGCCCATCCTGGCACTACAGCTATCACTACCTTGGGCATGAAACGAATCAAACGTTGAACTTCCAGGATATTAAGCCTGGCTACACCATCATCTCCCACATATCCTTGTTCTCCTCTTGCTTTTTGATCTCCACCACTACAAAATGCATATACACCGTCTTTAGGGGAGGGTCCCTCAGCCGAAAGAAGTACAACTCCTATTTCGTCATCCTCACGTGCATGTAACAATGCATCAAACAATTCAGAAGTAGTTTTTGGTCGAAATGCATTCCTTACCTCTGGCCTGTTAAAAGCTATTCTGGCTACATTTCCTGCTCTTTTGTAAGTAATGTCAGTATATTCTTTTACTGTTGTCCACTGTATTTTGCTCATTTTATATATGTTTTAAATGCTTCAAATGTTTTTTGATTTGTGATACTATCTGATTTAATTTCTAAAAGGGAAGTATGTTCTGATTCAAGAAAGAGTTCAATTTTAGCTTTAAGTTTTTCGAAAGAATTAGCCTCCAAATGCTTTATGTTAAACTCATTGGACAAGCATTGAGCATTAAGGGTTTGTTTGGTTTCGAAAAAATTCTCAAGTTCCGGCTGGTCACGCGGGCCGGGTATCATTCTGAAAATAGAGCCCCCCTGATTATTGAGTAGAATTATTTTCAGGTTGCGATATGGATATTGGTGCCAGAATGCATTCCGGTCATAAAAAAAGGCTACATCCCCTGTTATTAAGAGGTGTTGCTTATGATTGTTAGTAATCGCATGCCCCATAGCTGTACTATTAGAACCATCAATGCCGCTGGTACCTCTATTTACCCAAACTTTTTCTATTGGTAAGTTCTTTAACCCTATAAAGTTTACATACCTTACACTTAGGCTATTAGCTAAATGAAGTTGCGTTGGCTGCTTTAAGTTAATTAAAACCTGATGTAAAGCTGATAATTCATTGAAATCAGAAGTGTTACTATTTAAAAACTCCGAAGTCTTTACTTGCTTTTTATCTTCATCATTCTTCCACAAGTATAGAAATTCATTGTTCTTGGCTTCTGCCTCACCTATAATTTCTAAAAAGGAGTAGGGCGTACAGCTCACCAATTGTTGAAGTGTTTGAAAAGGATCTGAAATAAATTGCAAAGCTTCGCTTACATGCCACTGACTTTTAGTGTGGTTTCTTAGAAATAACTTCAGATTTTTCGAAATAATGCTTTTTCCCATACTAATCAGTAAATCAGGGACGTATTTATCGTCAGCTACTTTTACCAACGACATACACAAAGTATCTGTAAGGGTGATGGCATTTTTTAAATTATGTCCATTTGAAATTACATCCGCATAAACAGGAATATTCAGCTTCTGAGAAATTTCATCAATCTTTTGTAGAAAGTCTTGATTATAATCCTCCTGTCCCAGTAAAAAAGCCACTTTGTTGCACGCTGAGAATTTTTCAAGCAATTGGGCTTTTGCATCTGCCTTTAACTCTTTTATTCCTGAAAATTGGCTTATTATTGGAATATGGGGATCATATTTCCACTCAAATTCTTTTGCCGGGTAGAATGGCTCCCGAAAAGGAATATTAACATGAACTGGTCCTTTACTTTCTACCTTGCTCAATAAAATACTTTCATTAATTATTCTGTAGGCTTGCCATTTAGCATCTTTATGTGATAGGTCAACAGGAAAATTGTATGAGTTTTTTACATGCTTTCCGAAGATGTTTTCCTGCCTGATGGTTTGCCCATCCCACTGGTCAATCCACTCCGGAGGCCGGTCAGCAGTTAAAATTAGAAGAGGGATCTGCTGGAAAAAAGCTTCAGCAATAGCTGGAGCATAATTTAGTGCAGCTGATCCGGAAGTACATATTATTGCTGTGGGATTTTTACCTGCCTGCGCCATTCCCAAGGCAACAAATGCTGCTGAGCGTTCATCACTAATAGAGAAACAATGTATATGAGGATGGCGTGCAAACGCTAATGTTAAGGGAGCATTTCTGCTACCGGGTGAAATGATTGCTTTAGAAATTCCCTGACGATAGCAGATTTCTGCAATATTATTGATAATATCTTGTTGCATAATTAAGATGCAATTTAAGGATTGAGCGGTTCAATTTCACTATATTTCAATCCTTTTGTGCTTCTTAGGAATGCTTTTACCCAACCCACTTTTATTTTGGCCTGCACTTTGAGAGGGACTTTATTTTTATCATCTGAAACCCAGACAGTCATGTCTTCACCACCATCAAAAATGGTTCCTTCTACCAGTAATGCACTGAATTTTATGGTCTTGTAGATTTTTCCATCCGGCATTTCCAATTCTTCTTTGCCAAGATACCGTACAAACAGGTTATGAATTTTCCCATCTACAATCAAATTAAAAGGTATTTTTTGCTCTGGTTGAAACCCTTCAAAGTTAAGGTTGCGGGCATAATAGATAGCTGATAAAACATCCCAGATGCAATCTTTATAGGGTAAAGTTTTTACCTGCTTCTCATCCTTTTCACTGGTGATAATAGAGGATTTGATAATATTTTGCTCATCCTTAAACCAGTATTTTTCATCAACCTTGTAGCCTCCTTCGTTGGTATTTCTGTGAAAATAAAGAGGTTTTAATTGTTGAATTGTGCCAATCGCGTCAAAGGAATCCCTTACTTTATATACCCAGTCCCACTTGGGCATTGATCTGCCATAGCCCTTAAACCAATAAGCATCTTCGCCCTCCCATTTAGCATCTTCTACTGCAAATTTTACCTCAGCAGCATCTACCCAAATAATTCCCCAGTTGTACTTAACATCATACCATATCTCTTCACCTGCTTTGTAAGCGGTTGATTGAGGTAGACATTGACAAATACTTAACTGTGGGGAAAGAAGTAATGTGATAATAACAATGAAAGAAATCTTACTCATAAAGAGAATAAACGATTTGTAAATATATTGTTATTTATTTTAGGAATAATTTCATAGAGACCTTTTCTCATGATTTTGGTTGTATGTAGCAACTTTCTTAGCTTTTTAAATATTCCAGTCATCTTAAATATGTAAATCATTGTAAAAAAAACGCAAAGAATTCCAGCATATTAATACTTTAAAAGATGATGTAGAGTATAGGTTAAAATTCAACTACATGTTTAGTCTGAACCTTATTTCTTTTCTTTTTTTTCTTAAATTTTCTACCATACCATAAAAGGCTACCTGTAACAGGTAGTGATGCTACCACCAGACTTGCAAGAAATGCTATTATTTTACCAGGTAAGCCTGCTATGGCTCCTACATGGGTATCATAATTCATTCTTATAATTTTATCAGAAACACTTGCCTCATCATACTTTCCATAATAGGTGTCCGAGGGTACTTCTTCCAAAGTGTTTTGGTCAAAATATACAAAGTCGGAATTATAAAATACTCCGTCTTGATTAGAGACTTCTACATAAATAGAGGATGAATCAGTATATGGCAAGTGAATCTCATAATCATTTGCGTTAGGATACTCTTTCTGTAATTTAACAAGTAATTGATCAATAGGTTTTTCTTCCTGTGCTCCATTATATTTGGAAGCGTTCGGAATAAGAAATGTAGCTTTTTTATCTCCACCCATAACGCGGTAAGCTGCTTCGTTTACTATAGGAAAGGCCATTATCAAGCCTGTTAAGATAAAAACCAGAGCAAATACGCTTATGTAAAAACCCAGGATGCTGTGTAGATCGAAGTTTTTCCTTTTCCATTTTGTAGTTTTTTTCCAATCAAGTTTAAATCGCTGTCTTAAGTTTTTCTTGTTTCTAGGCCACCAAAGGTAAATCCCACTTAGTACCAGAATAAAGAATAGTACCGTAGACCATTTTACTATTTGCGTTCCAATTTTTTCAGGCAGCCATAAGTGAATATGACCATCCAGTACAAAAGCAAAAAAACCATTTAAATGATCCTCTGTTTTCAGAACATTTCCTTCAGTGGGATGAAGAAAAATGGAACTGTAGAATAAAGGCTCCGGCTGATAAAAGATTACTTCTACAGGTTTAGTTATATCATCATATAAAATACCATGAATCAATTTCCCAGGAAATACATTGTGGGCAATTTCCTCGGCTGCTGAAATGCTTATAAAAGACTTATCAGATGGATCAAATCGCAATTCTTCCTGAGAAAATGATTTAATCTCATCTTTAAAAGCCCATAGGCAGCCGGTAATTGCCACAATAAACACTACTAAACCCGATGCCAGACCTATAATAAGATGGATTTTGCCAAGTACTTTTTTCATCAATTTAAAGTTAATTATTGCCACTACAAACAATAATAGCTCGGGTACACACCCGAGCTATTTAATCTTATTATTTGACTATTCCTTCTCAATTAAAATTTAAAATTCAGGCTGAGCGAGACATTTCTTAGATTTTGAGGTGTAATGGTTGACCATCCGGAGAAATACTTTTCATTGCTAAGATTATTTACTTTGAAAATTAGATCATACTGAAATGTAGAATAAGATAAGGAAGCGTTAAAAACCTGGTAGGCTGGAAGTATGAAAGTTCCTGTACCTGCTCTGTTTAAGGTTTTATATTCACTTGCACTATTTCCTCCAAAACCAATCCCCAGTCCTCTTAGAGAGCCAGTTGGAATAGTATAGCTTGCCCAAAAGTTAATGAGTTCTGCAGGTCCGGCTTCTTCAGGTCTCAATCCCAAATACCCTGAAGCTTCAAAGTCCTTCGTTACTTCACTGTCATTATAACTATATCCGGCAATAATATTCAAGCCATTTACAGGGTTAGCAGCTAAACTTAATTCATAGCCCTGACTAACAACCTCTCCACCTTGAATTGAATTGTTGATGTTTTCAGGATCAGTCATTAGTCTGTTGGCAACAGTTATGTGATAGTAGCTGGCAGTAGCACTAATTCTATTGTTAAGGAAGTTTGATTTGATTCCACCTTCATACTGATTAGCATTTTCAGGATCAAAAGTTTTAATTCTGGGGTTTGAACCATCAACATCAGTTACCTGCTGTGGGGGAACGTTTGTAAATCCATTCATATAATTACCAAAAACTGAAAGTTTCTCTTCTAATACCTGGTAGACTAAGCCAAATTTTGGAGAAAGAGCATATTGCAGATCAATTTCTTCCTGAGCATAAATAGAAGGCTTGCCTCCGAAACGGTCTAATCTCAAGCTCGCCATAACAGAAAGTGCAGGCGTTATATTGATTACATCTGAAATGTACGCACTTATTACTTCATTTGAAGCCTCATTAATACCTGAATAGTCGTCTTCCAATAAAGCATTTGTTCCTGCAGAAGTTAATATACCTGTATCTTCCTGAGTTTGAATATTCACAGTTCCATTTTGCGCATAAGCAGAGCTGTTATCTGTAAGTAGAGAGTTGTAATAATCTAATCCAATTACCATTCTATTTCTTAAACCTGCAATTTTAAAATCTCCTATAAAATTTTGTTGAATATCAGTTGTATTCGTTTCAGTATTTCTCTTGGAAATATATCTGGCAAAGCTCTCTCCGTCTGTCAGATCCCATAAATACTGGTAGAATCCATTTGCCTTTGTATTGCTTCGAGATACTACTGATTGGGAAGTCCAGCTATCAGAAATTTTATAGAGTGCCTGGGCTTGTAATCCGAATGATGGATTTTTAATGTTTAAATCATTGGATGTGAATGATTTTGTATAGGATTTCTGAAATACATTGATGTTGTTGTAAGATAATTCAGCATTTCTGTTTAAGAAAAGCATAGGAGCATTAGCACTCTCGTTCGATAAAAACTCCGTATTTACCAGGAAAGTTAACTTTTCACTGGGAGTAAATTTTAAAGAAGGTGCAATAAAGAATGATTTACTGTACCCTGCATCCTGAAAGGAGTTTTGCTTATTGTAAGCCATGTTCACTCTGGCAAATGAATTGTCTGATATTTTTGTGTTCACATCAGTAGCAATTCTGTTTAAGCCATTGCTGCCAGTGATGTAATTAATAGAACCTCCAAATGATTCGTATGGCTGTTTTGTGGTGACATTTATTAAACCACCATAAGAAATTACCGGGCTCCCGAATAAAGTTCCTGTTGGCCCTTTTATGATATCCAGAGATTCAATGTTGGCAGGATCCAAACCTCCACTATTAATGGCAGGCATTCCGTTAACTAATGTGGGCTGCACTGAAAACCCTCTCATTGAAAAGAATTCGGCTCCATCTCCCCCTCTTCCGGTAGATTCCCACAGCCGTATAACTCCCGTGGCATTTTTTAGTGCATCGTTAAAATTTGTTACTACCTGTTCTTTCAAAATTGACTTCGGTATGGAATTATATACCTGAGGATTTTCTATATCTTTTAAAGGTAGTTTAGATACAATAAAACTACTGTCTTTGTGGAATTTGTTTTTCCGGGTGTAACTTACAGTGATCTCATCTAATTGTAGAGCATCATCTTTTAAAATAAAATCGATTTGTAGATTCTCATTTTTCTGAACCTGAATTTGTCTTTCTGATGACTGATAGCCCACAAAAGAGCTTACTAAATTATAGCGGCCTGGCTTGATAGAAGTGATTGTATATTTACCTTCCTGATCGGTTACAGCTCCCAGGTTAACCTCCGTCAGTACCACATTCACAAATTCAATCGGGGAGCCATCCGGATTTGTTACTTTACCTGTGATTTTGCTTTGTGCAAAAATTGAGTGCATTCCGACTAAGAGAAATATCGGTAGTAAAAATTTACGCATCTTTATAGTGATATAGAATTTATTTAGATTGATTAAAAACAATGCAAACTTATATTTTATTTGTAATCAATCCAAATAAACGTAAATGCTATTTTTAAATACTATAAAGAAAATTGAAAGCAATTAAATTTTACTATCAATAAGAAATATGGCTATTAAAATCTCTTTTAGTTCAAACATAAATTGATTTTCATTTTATCAGTACCATGCTACCTCTTAATATTTAATTCTTTAGTACTTTAGCATTTTACGAATTTATAATCAATGACATTAAAAGAATTACTTACCGCCTTTGGCAATGGAATGTGGGGCACACCTTTATTGATTCTCCTAATGGGTGGTGGATTATTTTTCATGCTCTACTCACGCTTTCTTCCTTTCAGATATTTTAAACATGCTATTCAAATACTTAGAGGAAAGTATGATGGGGAAAAGAGTGAAGGGGATATTAACCATTACCAGGCACTATCCACTGCCTTAGCAGCCACTGTAGGTATGGGCAATATAAGTGGAGTGGCAGTTGCTATTACAATGGGAGGTCCCGGAGCTATATTCTGGATGTGGGTAAGTGCTTTTGTTGGTATGGCAACTAAGTTTTTCACCTGCACATTAGCAGTGATGTATCGGGGGAGAGACTCTCTTGGCCAACTGCAGGGGGGGCCTATGTATGTGATTCGTGAAGGGTTAGGTAAAAAGTGGCAGCCTTTAGCTATACTATTCTGTATTGCTGGTATTTTCGGTACTATTCCTAGTTTTCAGTCAAATCAGCTAACCGCTGCATTAGGAGAGGGGTTATTGATTCCTTTGGGGATAGAAATGACTTTCGGTGTTAGAATTAGCATAGGTATTATTCTTGCTGTTATTGTAGGCCTTGTAATGTTAGGAGGAATAAAAAGAATTGGTGTGGTAGCTGGTAGTATGGTTCCGGTGATGGTAGCCATTTATGTTATTGCTGTAGTGGCAATTTTACTGTTAAATTATGAGCTGGTGCCTCAATATTTGTTATTGATTTTTACTGATGCTTTTACTGCTAATTCAGTTTTGGGTGGAGCAGTAGGGGCTATTATTGTAGCGGGTGCCAGGCGGGCTGCATTTTCAAACGAAGCAGGCATAGGTACAGCTCCTATGGCTCATGGTGCAGCTAAAACCAATGAGCCTGTTCGTGAAGGGCTGGTAGCCATGTTGGGGCCAGCAATTGATACTATTATAGTTTGTACCATGACTGCTTTAGCTATTTTAATTACAGGAATCTGGCAGGAACATACAGAAGGTTTAAGTGGTGTGACTCTTACCATCAAAGCATTTGACGATACTCTAATAGGTGGAAGATATATATTGATGATAGCTTTATTAATTTTTGCTATTACTTCTTTATTCAGCTATTCTTACTATGGAGCAAAATGTTTCTCTTACCTGTTTGGGGCAAAGCATATTCATTATTACCAGTATTTTTATATTGGAATGGTGGTGTGGGGCTCTGTTACCTCGTTAGGTGCAGTTATAGGGCTTATTGATGGAATGTACGCGCTTATGGCTTTTCCAACGATGATTTCGGCACTCATACTGTCTCCTAAAGTAATAAAGGCAGCAAAGGTTTATTTTCAGAAAGTTGATTTGTAATTGAACTAGGCTCTTTATGAAAAATAAATTTCATTTATAAGCTCTGTACTTTTGGCCTCTATATTGATATTTACAATATTTAAATCTAAGTAATAAACCTGCAGTTTAAGCCAGAAAAAATCATCTGGGTATGTCCTTGCATACTAGTTACTATTTCCATTTCATTTTAAAAATGATATACTTCACTAAGTGTCATAAACTACAGAATGTTTGACTTATAAATAATACCATACTTGTGCAGGAAATTATTGCCTTCCTGTTGATGCTCGGTTGAACGAACTTGGCACCTTGTTGCTAAAGCCGATTTAATACAATTTTGGTAGCCTATGATAAAGTATTATCCATCAATATTTTCTTTCAATAAGATAATGAAGCCAATATTGGCTATTTTATCTTTTGTACCGGTATTAATATATTATTAAAACCTTTGATCATAAATATTATTATTTTACACTTGTGAAGTTTTAACCTAAATTTTACAATTATGATTGATCAAAAAATTAATTTTTCCCTATTGAGTATTTTATTTATTTCCCTGTTTAGTTTTAGTAGTTGTGATGATTTGGAAGAGACAAGTTCTTTACCTAACCAAAGTCTATTAAATAATAATTTAGTAGTTCATTCTATAGATGATGAAATCAGTTACTTCAACGATTCCTTTGGTTATAATACCGGAGGTTGGACTGCAAGTAAAAATCCTAGAATGTCTGCAGATGTAAATGGTGATGGAAAAGCTGATTTAATTGGTTTTGGTGATGCCGGGGTTTATGTTTCTTTATCAAATGGAACAAGTTCAACTTACCGAGAAAATTGGGTTAATTGGACTCCGCCAACTTTTACTGTTAATGGTGGTTGGGAAGTTTCAAAACATCCTAGAGCAGTTGCGGATGTAAATGGCGATGGAAAAGCTGATTTGATCGGTTTTGGCAATGAAGGCGTGTTTGTTGCTTTATCTACCGGTTCAGAGTTTACTTATAGAGAGGCGTGGTATACTTCTTCTCAAAATACTTTCTGCGTAGAGGGCGGTTGGGATGTTTCAAAGCATCCTAGAGAAGTTGCAGATGTAAATGGAGATGGGAAAGCTGATATAATTGGTTTCGGGAATGATGAAGTGGTTGTAGCATTATCTACTGGTACTGGATTTTCTTATAGACAACCCTGGTATACCTCTAGTCAAAGTACATTCTGTTTTAACGGTGGTTGGGAAGTTTCAAAGCATCCTAGAACAATAGCAGATGTAAATGGTGACGGAAAGGCTGATATAGTAGGTTTTGGAAATGATGAAGTATTTGTAGCATTATCCACTGGTACTGGATTTTCATACAGACAACCCTGGTATACCTCTAGTCAAAGTACATTCTGTTTTAATGGCAGTTGGGAAGTTTCAAAGCATCCTAGAACAGTAGCAGACGTGAATGGTGACGGAAATGCTGATATAGTGGGTTTTGGCAATGAAGGTGTATTTGTTGCATATTCTAATGGAAGTTCATTTCAGTATCGTCAACTCTGGTCAAATAATTTTGGTTACAATGATGGTTGGGATGTTATTTTACAACCTCGTGTTACAGCAGATGTGAATGGTGATGGCAAGTCTGATATTATAGGATTTGATTTAGATGGGGTTTATGTGACTTTCTCTAATTTATAATAAGTAAAGGCAATTAATGTGTCAAAAGGGGACTTCTTTGAGAGGTCTCCTTTTTTTACTTGTATTTTAAATTACTTAATATATTAATTTAATCCCTGTTTGATCTTTAAGGCGCTAGTACTATTTTAGATAAAATTCCAGATGTGAATTTCTTAAAAATAAATATTGATGCGTTAAAGCAAAAATTACATTTGTATAAAAAAATAATTAATTATACCCACCTAATATTTGCTGTATGTTTTGTTGAGTTTTAACATAGAATTCATGTTGTTTCTGATCAAATAGTTCTTTGTAGTAAGCTTCCTTCCCTATTAATAAGTCAACAGAGTGAAGGATTCTTTCCGTAATGCTTGTAATATCTACTTTAAGGTCAACCAATAATTCAAGGGTTCCAAGGTCTTCCATAAAAAACCTCATTTTGTTATGGGTCGACAAAGTAACAATCTTACAGTTTAAGCCGAAAGGAATCATTTGAGCATGTCCTCTCATCCCAATTACTATCTCCATCTCATTGTAAAAGCGGTATACCTCTAAAGGTGTCATAAACTGGAGAGTGTGAGATTTATAAGAGACACCATGTTTATCCAGTGAAATCCTGAACTTATTGTCTTCTTGCAGATGACCTGTTAAATGGATTTTAAAACCCATCGTTTCTAACTTCTTTACGGCTAGCGCAACCTGATCTAGGGTTTCGTAAATTTTAGATCCAAATCGTTTTTCGTACCTGTCAAATGCCATATTAATGGCTATGTTCCGGGACTTAACTTTAGCAGGTAGCTCTTGAGTGAGTTGCCTTATAATAGTAGTTGTACAAGGTTGATAAACTATCTTATCTCTTAAATCAGCATCCACCAATTGCTTGACAGCATCAATGCTACCTGAGTTTCTTAAGCCAATAAACTTTACTTTCTTTACAAGAGCATTTAAGTTTTTAATAAAAAAGTCATTGGGTTTCTGACCTGGAAAATAGTTGTAGCCAACAGCAAAAACAGCAATAGGTGCGGTAATTTGTGATAATAAATCGGCACTTATGGGCCATTGCCACCCGCTTTTATCATTTTTATTGGTATCCGGTAGAAAAAGGCCTCCGCCTCCAATTATAATGAGTTCTGCTCGATTGTAATGTTCTACAGATTTTTCAGTGACTTCTTCCGTTACTTTATTTAATTGCCACTGTATGGATACTTTTTGATTAAAGGTATCCCTCACAGTTTTTGATAATACTGTGTCTCCTGCATTTTCCCAACCCCTAAAATAAGTCAAATGCTGAAAAAGATGCTTTCCACCTTTATTTTTTTCTTTCCGAACGTACTTAAGTTCCTTTAAAGCATATTTACCAAAAAAGGATGCTTTTTTCAGGTAATCATTCTTTTCAGTAAATAATCTAAAGCCAAATTCCTTCAGGTTTATATCTTTTTTCAGTTTTAGCGAGGGTGTAATTTTAATCAAATTCTTTACTATGGCAGCTTTTCTTTTATATGTATTAAAAGCAGCTTCCTTAAATTCAGGTGTCTCATTCTTTGCTACCACAAAGAGAGCCGCGCCATAATATCCTATTTTTTCTACTTTGAAATATTGTGAAAATAGGAGGTACACACTTGCCGCATTAAAATATTGCAGGTGGGGTTCCCAATAAGTGTTTTTCAAATCACCCCATGAAAATATTTCCATAGAAGGGAATTCATGTAAAATGGTAGCCCCTTCAGCGGCTACAGATTTTAATCTTTGCAGGAAATCGTGAGGATCAGGAACATGTTCTATCACGTGGAATGAACAGATAAAATCAAACTTTTCGGAACTTTGAAAATCCTCCAGCATTACGCCTTGCTGATTAAACCCATACTGGTGTTGAGAATAGTCTGCAAAAATTTTATCCGGCTCGACCCCTTCTACTTCAGCACCATTTAGCTTTAGAATATGAAGAAATGACCCAATGGAGCTACCAATTTCAAGTGCAAAATCAATTTTATCGGGAATATGGTCTTTGTAGAAATCAAATCTCTTAAGGGCTCTTTTATCTAACTCTTTAATTTTTTTGGAAGAAGGGGTAGCGCTATCCCTGAATTTTTCAGAAAACTCACCACTGGTATAAATATCTGTTTCTTTTCGGGGTATTTGTTCAATATGATTACACTTGCCGCATTTTTTAAACTCCAAAGGGAAATTGTCTCTCGTTATATGCTCAAATATCTTGATGTTTTTGCTTCCGCAAATGATACAGGTACTCATATAAAATTCTTTAAAATATGTTCATCTACGAATTCCCGAAAGGCTCCCTGTCCACCGGATTTTTGGAGTTTGATTATGTTAGGAATTTCCTTAATTCTAGATATTGAATTAGCAGGACATGCTGCAACTCCTACTGTTTTTAATACTTCTTCATCATTAAGGTCATCACCGATGTAAGCAATTTCATCTGCACTAATCCCGGTTTCTTTAATGATCGACTTAAGTTGAGAAGCTTTATCTTTAATGCCATGAAACTCAAAATCTAATTGAAGCTTTTTTGCTCGTTTTCTATTAAGAGCAACATCTTCAGCAGTTATGATACCTGTTTTAATGCCCCTGACCCTCAAAAGTTCGAAACCTTTTCCATCATATGTGGAAAATTTCTTCAATTCATCTCCGTTTTCGGAGTAATACATACCAGCATCAGTCAGAACCCCATCAACATCAGATAGAACAAGCTTAATAAGTTTTTTATCTTCCGATGGCAAGTTGTTATACTTGAGAATTAGCTGTTCGGCTAATTGCCAGTCCCATGGTTCATCTATTTCCAGTTGAGTATATTCCGGCATTTCATAGATTCCTATTTTTCCTGAAAGCCTGTTCTTGTCTTTAATAATATTAGCAACTGTATTAATATAGAAGGCACCATTTTCTATTAAATCACCTTCAAAATCCTGTCTCCTGGGCCTGTTTTTATAATCATAATTAATAGGTTGTCCATTTCTATCCCAGAAAAAGCGTTTAATGCGTGCACAGGTTAATAAGGAGTCGTAGTTACCATTTTGGTATAATTTCAATGCTTGATCAAAATCAACAGCTTTTGTGAAAGGGGAGGTAGCCTGGGCTAAAATGAAAATAGTGTCAGAGGAAACGTTGGCTTCCTGTATATACTCTAATATTACACTCTCTGTTGATGAATGGTCGGCCGCATTTTCCTCTTTCCTATGGTAGATTTTTACCTTACTTAAGTGGAAACCTCTTACCACATTTGCAATAGCTGTACTATCTGTGGCAACAATAATTTCATCTATAGAATCGCTTTCCTGCAGAGCAGCAGTTATGTAATAGACTAATGGTTTTCCATTTAGAAGCTTAATATTTTTTAAAGGAATTGATTTGCTCCCGCCACGTACCGGTATAAAAGCTATTTTTTTCAATTCCTGAATTTTAGTTTCTTCCGTTGTACCTCTTCAATAGGTAATATTTCAGTAGGTTTATAAGTAAGAGATTTGTAAGCAGCATGTAGGTCTCTCACTAATTTTTTTAAACCTGTTGGCTCCAAAGAAGCTGCATGGTCAGTTCCTTTCCATGTTCTGTCTTTAGTAAAATGTCTTTCAATCCATCTACCACCCAATGTATAAGCAGCTATATCTACAGCAATGCCTAAGTGATGTCCTGAGAATCCAATTTCAGCTACTCTATGCCCAAAATTTTCATAAATTCGGTTAATTTCCAGCATGCAAATATCTTCAAATGGAACAGGGTAGCCTGATGTACAATCATAAATTACTAATCTGTCCTTCGCCTGATCTGTTTGCTCAAAGAATGACACTATTTCTTCCTCTTCATGGTGGGTAGTCATCCCAAAAGAGATATGTACCCCGCCTTGGTATTCATCTCTTAGTACTTTAAGTAATTCATAATAATTATTACAAGCAGAAGGAACTTTTATATAATCTGGTTGTAAAGAAATTATTTCTCTGGCAGATGTTACATCCCAAACGGAAGTAGCGTATCCTATGCCAATTTGCTCACAATACTTTTTTAATTCAGCATGTTGCTCAACTGTAAGTTCAAGATATTCTCTGTGTGCTCCATATGTTTCACCGTAGGAGTTGGCCGGATTGGGATGGGGTGCTTCATATTGATCTTTGCTAAGTAATTCTTTATTATTTCTTTTTTGAAACTTGGCATAATCAGCTTTACATTCTTTCGCAAGGTCAATCAATTCTTTAGCTATTTCGAAATCACCTTTATGATTACAACCAATCTCAGCAACCGTTTTCGGTGCTTTATACTTAAAATTAAATCCTTTACTCATTTTTATAGGTTTTGATATAGTCTTCAATACTTTTTCTTTCAAAAGCATCGATGAAGGAATCTTCTGTTCCATTGTAGATTTTTACATTTAGGCTATTTGCGTAGTCATTTATAACAAAATAACCATAAAAAGCCAAAGTAAATTTA
This sequence comes from Marivirga lumbricoides, assembly GCF_014636295.1. Lineage (GTDB taxonomy): Bacteria > Bacteroidota > Bacteroidia > Cytophagales > Cyclobacteriaceae > Marivirga > Marivirga lumbricoides. Next base: position 15,336 of record NZ_BMEC01000005.1, read on the forward strand.
CTAAGTACCTCATAAAGATTTCTACTTCCTTTTCCTCTTTTATCTAAAGGTTTAGCATCAGATTTATCTTTATCGTAGAAATGTTTCTGATTTAGTAATACTTCATTGTTTTTTGTTACAGCTAAATCTCTCAGCCATGTATGACCTACCCCTAAAAGTAAAATATCCTGAATATGTCTTTGTAAGCAGAGACTTAAGCAAGGAATCATCACATTGTGCGGCCTTGGCATGCCTAGCTGTTTTCTATAGCAAAGATAGTTAAAGCTTTTAATACCTTCTACAGCATTGTTATTGTAATACTGTATTTTTATGTGCGGATTGTTTTTAAGAGGCTCTTGCCAGCGTTTATATCTTTTTGCTTCAAAAGGGATGAATAAATTAAAATCCCATTTAGTTTTCGTTGCTATATTATTAAACAACTTGTTACTGTTTTCTACAAAGTTCACATCAATATCATCCAGCCACAAATCAGGTGCACCTGTAACGTAAAATTTAGGTTTTATTATTTCAAATTGATCTGTAGAAGGAAAATGGTTTACACAAATTACTTCTGTCTCATTCGGTATTTTATTAATTGATTTGAGCTCGTCTACTAAGGACGGCCCATTGCCTAAAATGACAAAATGTTTTTTATGGGTGAGATCAGTAATTCTTTTACCTCTTTTTCGGACCAAAATTATCATTTTCAGGATAGAAAAAGTGGTTAGGAAAATATTTTCAAACACTCGTTGTATTGGGGACTTAAAAATATTCATTATTAAAAAATATTTGATCTGGTTAGCAAGCCTTTAATTACCCAAATTCTAAATTTAATCAACATTAATGCAGCATTAAATTTGAGCCTCAAACAATAGGCTAGAAAGAGTGCTATTGAGGCGGCAATCTTTATAAGTTCACTCCATACTTTCTTACTCCACTGTTTAAGACCTGCACCTCTTAACCTTTTTCTTTCACTGCTTCCTACACCAATGCCTAAACCTCTGATGTACTCCTTTTTAGTCCGTTTTTCTGGTATAATGTGATCTACTGTAACGGAAGGCACGTAGTGAATTACTTCATTGTTCTTCTTCATCCTCAAAAACATCTCCTTTTCATCTCCTCCTTCCAACCCCTCAGCTCTACGGCCAAGTTCTGTGTTGAATAAGCCGTATCTCATAAAAACATGCTTTCTGAAGGACATATTTGCCCCAATGGGAAATTTATTTCCAGAAAATTGCTTTGGCTGACTACCCATATCAATTGCTGAGACCAATGTCAATAGGTATCTGGACATCCATTTTGGTTCTTTGCCTTCATAAACTGGAACAATCTTACCTCCCAACGCCTGTACTTCAGGATTTGTATCAAAGTAGTTTTGGATGTTTTCTATAAAATTATCACCTACGAAAGCATCATCATCAATAAATGTAAGTATTTCTCCTGATGCTTCGCTAATCCCTCTGTTTCGAGCGTAAGTATGGCCTTGATTTTCCTCTAGAAAATAGTAAGCATTCCTATCATTTTTTCTTACAAAATCGCCAGCTATATTTGGTGTGTTGTCGGAGCTTTTATTGTCAATAATTAATATTTCATAATACTCCTTAGCAGCTGTTTGGCGAGACAAATGCTCGAGACAATCAGGTAAATATTTTTCTCGATTATAAGTGCATACAATAACTGAAACCATTCAATTAAATCTGTTTTTTGATGCTGTAGACAATGCTTCCAATTATTAGCAGGATGAGTAATATTGAACTTCCCCACATTATTTTATTGCCGGTATAGTACGCTGCAGGTTTAAATTCAAATCTTATCTCATGATCTCCTGCTGGTATTTCCAATGCTCTCAGAACATAATTCGTTTGTAAAATATCTACTTCATTGCCATCAATATATGCTTTCCATCCCTTAGGGTAAAATATTTCAGAGAAAATTGCCAATCCGGCATTACTATTTGAGCTTTTGTACAATAAATCATTAGGAGTATAATTGGCTAGTTCTATAGTGCCATCAGAAAAATTAGTGCCAGATATATTGAACCTCTCTGAATTTATTACAGCTTCATTTTTAGTATTAATTTCACCAAGCACTGATATTTCTTCATCTGGAGAGGATACTTTTTTCACCTTTTTTACAAACCATGCATTTCCTAATGCCGCTTCATTCCGCACAATTTGTCCAGCCTGATCACCAAACTTTAGATATTTAGTGTTTAGCATATTAAGTACGTTCAGCTCAGAAAAATCAGTACTTCCACTACGGAGTATTTCTATGGCAGTACCTATTTCACTTTGCAAATGATTCTCTATTAAGTCCTGATAGCGCCTCATTTTAGCTCCATGATATCCACCTATAGAAGAGTGGTAGTAGGAAGTTCTGGCTTCATTAAAAGGGTTGTTAAGGTTTAGTACTCTATAATGCGTTTTATCTGCAAGGATTTGTTGGTCTGCTTCTGTTGGAGCAAAGAATGCTCCTTTTACATCCCTTTTGAAATTTTCTTCATTAAGGTATCTCTTAGCAACAGGAATGTAGTCAGCAACTAATACCCCTGCAAGCGATAGCAAAGCAATTTCTTTTTTAATTTTTCCTTGCTTCATGTAAAATAGAATGGCTCCTGAGGCAATTATAAAGAAGAAAGATCGAATAGTGTCTATACGGAACATGCTGGCTCTTTGATCCCTGATAAGATCAACTAACCATGCCTGATCTCCCAATTGAGCATCAACAGCACCTCTAAATCTCATCACAAATGATACCCCAATAAGTAGCAAGCATAAACCCGCTGTAATTCCTAAGGCCTTCAAAAACTGCTTTTTGTTTTCTTTCCACTCACTTTCAATTAATTTTTGCACGCCAATGAAGCCTAAAAGAGGCATACAGAGGAAGGGTATAGCTACTGTCATTGAAACAGCTCTAAATTTATTATATCCGGGAAAATAGTCAAACATAAAATAGTTGAAGGCAGAGAAATTATCTCCCCAGGAAAGAATGATGCCAAATACTGATGCAGCTATTAACCACCATTTTACATAACTTTTAACAAAAAAGGCCCCTAAGATAAACAGGAATACTATTATGGCTCCCATGTAATAAGGGCCGGAGGTAAAGGGCTGGTCACCCCAGTAGGTTGGTACAGAATTAACAAAACTCTTGATTTGCCCACTACCTGCTCCTTTCTTCCTTAGACCTTCCGCTAAATCTGAATTCATGGAGATTTTTTCTTGTGTTGCTCCTCCATAAAAATTGGGTACCAGAAAGGTCATAGGTTCCCAAATTCCGTTGCTCCAGGCAAAGGCATAATCTCTGTCCAACCCGCCTGAAGATTCAGTATTTGAACTAAGCTCAGCTTTTCCACGGATTGAGTACTTTCCGTACTCATAAGCAGTCCAAATTTTTCCGATATTGGCTCCTATGCCTAATAAAACGGCTAAAAATAGTATGCCTATTGTTTTCCCGAAACCTGGCAGTGTTTTATTTTTAACTGCATCTACTAATTTGAATACTCCAAATATCATCACTATCAATAACAGGTAATAAGTGATTTGGTAATGGTTGGAGCTTATTTCCATGGCCATAGAAACGGCTGTTAAAGTAAAGCCTAGCAAATATTTTTTCCGGAAAGTCAAAATTATTCCTGCCAAAACCAAAGGCATATAACTTATAGCAGCTACCTTCCAGATATGCCCTGCTTCCACACTTATAAGAAAGAAAGTATTAAGACCGAAAGCTATACCTCCTGCAATTGCCACATAAGGGTTTACTCTGAATACCAACAATAAAATATAGAAAGCCAACATAGCAGTAAAGGTTTGACTTGCCGGAGTGGGAAGCCACAGACTTGCCGCTTGTCTAATGTACCTGGTTAATTCGCCTGACCAATGAACGTTGATTAAGTAGGCAGGCATACCGCTAAACATGCCATTTGTCCACAAGGCTTCTTCACCTGTAGCTTCTCTATATTCTACAATATCTTGATTTGCGCCTGCACCTTGTAATATGTCGTTCTGATTAAGAGTCTTATTCTCCATAAACAGTGGCCAATACATAATTATATTCAGAATAATAAAAACGATGATTGCAACTATATGAGGAGCTAAGCTCTTGAGATTTAATTTCTGATTCATTGTAAGAAGGCTTTTGTGTTGCAATAATAGTCATTTATAAAATTGCCCCAAAATTTATAGTAATCTGGTTTAGTACAATTAACATTTGAATTAACACGTCATTAGAAGGGAAATAAAGCTAACAACTCAAAGTTTAACCCTTCTTTTAGATGGGATATTTGAGTAAATTGAAACTTCACTCTTAAAAATTATGCTTATGAAACGGTTCTTCATTTTTTTATTTTGTACTTCTTTGTTTTTTTATTCCGAAGCCCAGGTTGCAAGTTCCAGGGAGCAGATAGCAATAGCTGTAAAGGCCGCTCCTCCTGAAAAACAAGCAGCAGCTAAAGTATATGGATATAATCAACAAGGTGAAATGGTACTGATGCGGGCAGGTAGTAACGAGATGATTTGTGTTGCCGATGATCCGGCTAAAGAAGGCTTCCAGGTGGTTTGCTACCATCGGGATTTAGAACCTTTTATGAACAGGGGGAATGAATTGAGAAAAGAAGGCAAAAGACCGGATGAAATTTTTGCGATCCGTGAGAAAGAGGCCAAAGCAGGAACACTTAAAATGCCAGCTAATCCTACAACGCTTCATGTGCTATACGGAGGAAATGATGTTAAATATAATACTGAGACTGATGAAGTGGAAAATGCCAGACTAAGGTATGTTGTGTATATTCCATTTGCCACTGCTGAATCTACAGGTTTACCAATCAGGCCCTTGGTGCCGGGCGGCCCCTGGATTATGGATCCTGGTACGCATCGAGCACATATTATGATTTCTCCAGATTATAACTAAATTTATTATCTTTAAGAGTAAAAAATATTAATTCATTCCATTTATGAAATTATTTGTACTACCATTCATCATTCTTTACTGCATTACTTATTCTCTTTACAGCCAAAATGCTCACCAATTAGCGATGCAAAAAGCTGATGCCATTGAGCAGAAAGTAATTGAATGGAGAAGGTATTTTCATGAAAATCCTGAATTGTCAAATCGGGAATTTAAGACAGCTGAGAAAATAGCTGCACATCTCAAGAGCTTAGGGCTTGAAGTGCAAACAGGAATAGCACATACGGGTGTAGTAGGTATTTTGAAAGGTGCGAAAAAAGGGCCTGCTATAGGTCTGCGTGCTGATATAGATGCTTTACCTGTTACTGAAAGAAATGACCTGCATTTTAAATCAGAAGTAGTTACAGAGTACAATGGGCAGAAAACAGGGGTAATGCATGCTTGTGGTCATGATACTCACATAGCTATAATGATGGGGGTGGCTGAAGTTTTAGCAGGTATGAAGAAGGAACTTTCGGGTACAGTAAAATTCATTTTCCAGCCAGCAGAAGAGGGCGTGCCACCAGGAGAAAGGGGAGGAGCCAAAATGATGGTGGAAGAAGGAGTATTGAAAGATCCTGACGTGGAGACTATTTTTGGATTGCATATTAATGCGGGGACCCCTGTGGGCCATATTAAATATAAAACCGAAGGCATAATGGCTGCATCTGATCGGTTTACCATTAAAATTCATGGGAAACAGGCACATGGCTCTACTCCCTGGGCCAGCGTAGATCCTATTGCGGTTTCAGCACAGATCATTAATGGGTTGCAATATATTATTTCCCGGGATGCCGAGCTGACTAAAGAAGCAGCGGTAATTACAGTTGGGATTATGCAGTCTGGAGTTCGTTTTAATATTATTCCCGAGGAAGCGCATTTAGAAGGTACAATTCGTACTTTGGATAAAGAAATGCAAAAGAAAATTCATGATAAAATCAGACTTACTGCCAAAAATATTGCTGAAATAGCAGGGGCCACAGTAGAGGTCGAAATTCAGGAAAACGCACCTCTCACTTACAATAATATTGAATTAACTAACAAAATGGTTCCTTCTTTAATAAAAACAGCTGGTGCTGAAAATGTACATGTAATGAAAGCCATTACCGGAGCAGAAGATTTCTCTTATTTTCAAAATGAAATCCCCGGGCTATATTTCTTTATTGGCGGACAACCAGCCAGCAAAAAGGAAGGACAAGCATTGGGGGGGCATCACACACCGGATTTCTATATTGATGAATCAGGAATGATTACAGGAGTGAAAGCCTTTTTAAATTTGACACTTGATTACATGGAAATAACTAAATAACTTGAAGTTTAAAGAAACTTTTATCTATTATTAAAAACCAAACCTATACATTCCCAATTCTCTGCCTTCTAAAGTAAAATATTTACCCATTAAATTAGCGGTTAAACAAGAGTGAATGGGTAAGATGTATAGGATATCTCCAATTTTGGTCTGCCGTATAAATTCATCAGTTGCATGAATGGTTCCATGCTCCTGCGACAACTTTTTCATATATAAGCCAGGTGTTGGATTGCCCCATCCGTAAGCTGATTTTTGTGCAACTAGCCCATACATGCTAGTGCCTGATTCATTTTCAATCCGGTCTTTAGAGAAATGAACTGCACCTCCATATACGACAATTTCATTTCTTTCAGGATATTTCGCTACGACAGGGCAGGCCAATGCCACTGCTATTTCTTCGTAACTGCAAGATCCAATTTCGGCTTGCATTACATCATAAAAAATAAAGTTGCCGGGCCTCATTTCATCAACTCCCTCAAAATTTTCACTCACACTACAGGTGGGTGTGTCCCCATTGGAAACTATAATTTCGGGGTATTTTTTTTGAAAATGATTTTTTAAAGAGCGCATTTTATCGCTAGTGAAAGCATGAATTTCATCAATTTCTGATTTTCCTTTGGCTTGGTAAGTATGGCCAGCATGTTGAAGAAACCCTGTAAAATGGAGTAACTTATTTTGTTGAATTATGTCAATAATTCCAGCAATTTCTTCGTAATCTTCAGAAGAAATGCCTGACCTGTTATAGCCCGCATCTACTTCAACAAACACATTTAACTGATGTTGTACGAAATCAGATAAAATCCTGGCTGTTTCAGTAGATTCAATGCATAAGTTTAATGTGATGGTTTTAGCTAGTCTGTTTACTTTCTCCTTTTCCAGAACATTTAGGGGAAAAGCTACTGTAATATCTTTCCATCCTGCATGAGCAAAGTATTCAGCCATTCCCAAAGAAGAAACTGCACATTTTTCAATGCCGGCTTCTTTGAACCATTCTCCAACTTCTGCTGATTGGTGTGTTTTAAAATGAGGCCGCAAAACACTCTTACTCTCCTGTGCTTTATTAACCATTTTAAGAATGTTTTTCTTACATTTTTCTTCGTCAAGCAATAAAGTGGGTTGGACAACATTCATGCGATTATTTTTCTAACTTGATTAATTCTCCTCCGTTTTCAACCACCATTTTTATACCAGGGCTGCCATAGTACATCACGCGGCCGGCATTTTCTATACTGCCTACTAAACTGTCTGAAGGATTCACTATGATGTCATTATAGCCCCTTTGAAGTACATTTACTCTTGAACACTGCAATTGGCCTAGTTCAAAATGGCTGTCACTGAAATAAGACCGGACTGTGAGTCTTTGACAATGTCCTATCACTTTAAAATTTGAAATAGAATTACTTATCAAAAGAATATTTTCTGAATTTACCGTTAATTCCACTTTATTCGAGATATCTTTAGCCTCTATTTGCAGGTTCACTCCAAGAGTATCATTATTAAATATATTACCCGAGCTTAAGGATTTAATATTTACCAGTTCTTTAGTGGTATGCCATCTTACCAAAGGCTTTTGGTAGTCTCTTGTCCAGCCACAGAAGTTCTCATTATAAATAAGAAGAGAGTCTTTATCAGAAACAAATTTGATTTTAGGAATTAAATTCTCTCCGTAAATTACCTCAAAATACTCACTTTCATCTTCTATTAGTTCCAGCGTAATATCATCATGAATAACCAGATCATTAAATTCCGAAAAGTCATTTACGAGGATAGTTTTAATATCACCAGTTTTTTTTATGCAATCAAATGCATTTTCTGAACTGCATGCATTAGCAATCAGAAAAAGTAAAAGTGCTATATAATGTAAGTTTGTTTTCATTTTAAAATTTCCATCCTAAACCAATTTCTGCCTGTTCAGCTGTAGCTGCGTGAGTTTTTAAAGAGGCTTGAATAATTAAATGTTCTCTGAACTGATACTTTAATCCATAACGTTGGTAAACGGGCATCCTTGAGTTACTTGGGTTGTATACATAAATGCCTAATTGTGAAATGAAGCCCAAATTTCCAGCTTTTAATTCATGGCCTATCAATAGACCAACTCTTCTGAAATCTACTTTCTTTTCTTCTTCTGTTAAAAACCATGAGCCTTTTATTTCCTCTTTCAATCCATTATTATGAGAATAGTCTATTCCAAATTGCAAATCACTTTTATGATTAAGTGTTTTTTGTCCCATTAACATGATGTTAAAGAAAATTTGAGGCTCCCTTATTTGTAAACTCTTTGTATTCTTGCCGGTAACTGCCAAAATATAAAACTTATAAGGAGCCTCTTCAGGAATAGCTAAAACAGATTCATCTTGTGTTTCATCTTTACTAATAACCCTATAAGAGAGTCCTAAATTAGCAGTAATTAAATTAATTCCTCTGTTGGGTGATTTTAAAGCACCATTGCTGGCATGAGTGATATTAAGGTTTGGAGTCAGCTTAAAATTGTCGTTAAGCTTAATCTCGTAAGTGAGCCTTGTTTGTAGCAGGTAGCTGATGGTGCTACTAATCATCGTATTCTGGTTATTCGCTTCTCGGTCATAAGGATTGGTGCAATAGACTAGCCCTGTGCCAATTCGAATGAATAAAGCAGTGTTTTGCTTTCGTGAAAGGGGTAAATCCATTGCAGCTGAAGCAATAAATAACCTGCCTAATTGTTCATCATTGTTGAGGTTATAATAGGAAAGACCATAATTTACTACTGGTTTGTTGTAAATAGTTTCCCAATATCTTTTTCCATTTAATTCCTGCTGTATATTAAGCTCCAATCCTTCAGGGTGACCACTAATTAAATGGTTAATTTTTTTATTATGAGGCAATATAAAACCTTTTATGGCCTGAGCATTTATCCACCAATCATACGATTGCGAATGACAATTACCAGATAACAATACTCCTGCCAGCAGCAAGAAAATGATTTTTGACTTAAACATGTTAGAAGTAAGAAGATGTTAAACCGCCACAGGTGCTTTAATATGAGCGTGGTGCTGATAATTCAACAGCTCGAAATCCTCGAATTTGAACTCAAAAATATTCTTTACTTCCGGATTGACTTTCATTTGGGGCAAAGGATAGGGTGCTCTTGAAAGTTGTAAATTTGCTTGCTCCATATGATTTGAGTAAAGATGCGCATCTCCTAATGTATGTACAAAATCACCATATTCCAGTCCACACACCTGCGCAATCATCATAGTTAATAGCGCGTAAGAAGCAATGTTAAAAGGAACTCCTAAAAAAACATCAGCTGAGCGTTGATAAAGCTGGCAGGATAACTTTCCATCTGCCACATAGAATTGGAAAAATGCATGGCAGGGAGGCAAAGCCATGTTAGGAACTTCAGCAACATTCCAGGCACTCACAATCATTCTTCTGGAATTAGGCGTATTTTTTATCTGCTCTATTACTTCAGAGATTTGATCAATATGTTGACCATCAGGTGTAGGCCAGTTTCGCCACTGTGAACCATAAACCGGTCCTAAATTACCTTCTTCATCAGCCCATTCATCCCAAATGGAAACACCATTTTCTCTTAGATACTTTATATTAGTATCACCTTTTAAAAACCACAAAAGCTCGTGAATGATAGAGCGCAGGTGTACTTTTTTAGTAGTAACCAGTGGAAAGCCCTTCTGAAGGTCAAAACGCATTTGATAACCGAATACACTTTTTGTTCCGGTGCCGGTTCTGTCACCTTTTTGTATTCCATTATCTAAAATATGTTGCATTAATTGGTGGTACTGCTGCATAACTGAAGATGATTTTAATTTCAAAATTAATCATTCTTCCTGAGAAGCATAACATAAATTTATTTATTTCCGGAGGCAGTATATAAGTAGAGCAAAGAAATTAATAACATTTAAATTATATTGAAGTACATAATAAAAGATGAAGGGAGTTAAGAAAGCCAATTTACCTGAGAAAAAATGTATAACCTGTGGAAGGCCATTCAGTTGGAGGAAAAAATGGGCAAGAGATTGGGGAGATGTGAAATACTGTAGTGAAAGATGCAGGAAATCTTCAGGTAAGAAGGTTCAGGATGTTGTTTAATGATCATTTAAAACTTTTAAATTCTTATGATAAAGATTCTATCGACTGAGCAAGTAAGAAAAGCTGATGAATACACTATTAAGAACGAACCTATCTCTTCCATAAATCTGATGGAAAGAGCCAGCAAAAAAGTGGCTGAGTGGGTTTTGCACAGATTTTCAAAAAAGTTTAAAGTATGTATAATTGCCGGAAGCGGAAATAATGGAGGAGATGGATTGGCAGTTGCCCGTATTTTAAATGGTTATGGCTATAAAGTTTATGTTTTATTGGTTTTGGGAGGCGCAGGCTCTGATGATTTTAATGAAAATCTGGATAGGCTGAAAAATTTATCATCTGTAAATTTTGTTTCAAAAGCTGAGGACTTTGAAGGTATAAGTGGTGAAAAAATTTATATTGATGCAGTTTTTGGATCAGGTTTGTCACGTGATATTGAGGGAGAGCCGGCAGAACTTATTCATACAATTAATCAACATTATGGGGTGAAATTGGCTATTGATATCCCTTCCGGTATTTATGCAGATAAACATTCTACTGGTAAATCAATATTTAAAGCAGATCATACCTTGAGCTTTCAAACTCCTAAGCTAGCTTTTATGATGCCGGAAAATTATCCTTTTGTTGGCGAATGGCATATTCTGGATATTGGGTTAAGTCAGGAATTCCTCAGGCAAGTTGATACTGATAAATCCTACTTTGAAGCTAGAGATTATAGGGAGAAGGCTGTGACACCATTCGGCCATAAAGGAACTCGCGGACGAGCCACTGTTATTGCAGGAGGTTTCGGCAAAATGGGAGCAGCTCTTCTGGTGTTAAAAGGAGCTTTACACTCCGGTATCGGTTTACTCACCGCACAGGTGTGCCCTCCAAGTGTAAATGTGGTACAAACAGCTGTGCCAGAAGCATTAATTTTACAGGATGAAAACGATTATGTTTTAGGAACATTGCATGATTATTCCAATCAGGATGTATTGGTTATGGGCCCTGCAATAGGTAATGCTAATAAAACCTGTATACTTTTGAGAGAAGTACTTTCAAGTTATAATGGACAACTTGTGCTTGATGCAGATGCAATAAACATTCTTGCTGAAAATAGAGAGATGTTGGAGATGCTTCCTAAAAATACCATTCTTACGCCACATCCGGGGGAATTCAGCAGGTTGGTTGGCAAGGCCGAAAATGATTTTGAGAGAATAGAGCTTCTTCAATCATTTTGTAAAAAGTATCAGGTGATAACAGTTCTTAAAGGGAAATATACAGCAGTATGTAGTGCTAAGGGGGAAATTAGCTTCAATTCTACAGGGAATTCAGGAATGGCAAAAGGAGGTAGCGGAGATTTACTTTGTGGTATTATCGCAGGAATTTATCCTCGTAAAAAAAATACTTTTGAAACAGTAAAATTGGCAGTATTTTTGCATGGGTTAGCTGGAGATTTGGCTAAGAGTTATTTGGGAGAAAATTTTATGACTCCTTCAAATATTGCAGATTACCTTTCCTTTGCGGAAATGAATTTGGATGAGTGAAAGAAACATACAACTCTTAACTAATGACCTACGTAATCCTATAAACAAGTAATGGGCTAACAGAGCATTGGAAGCAATGTTATTCATAAACAACATTTATTCAAATAATGCTGAATTTGTGAAATAAAAAGCCTATGTTAAAAAGATTACAGTTTACTCAGATGAAATGGGGGTTAACTTTAAAGAATGTAACACATGAAACAAAATTTACTTATATATCTTATTTTCTTTTCTATTCTTTTACCATTTGGTGGTCATCACGCACTTGCTGAGAGTTCTGGTATACACAACGGAAAAAACGTGCTAGAAATTGTACCTAAAGAAAATTCAGGATTTACTCTTCTAAACATAGATGTTTACCCAAATCCTGCAGAAGATTATATCTATGTGAAATTAGATAACAATAGTGGCAAAGATGTTAAGCTGGATGTAATGAGTTTCATAGGAAATAAAATGAATTCATCTTCAGAAAAAATCAATAGTGGTTTGTATAAGTTGAATATTCGTAATATGCCTTCAGGACATTATTATGTGTTATTAAGTGTAGGTACGGAGAAGCATATCAAAAAATTTATTAAAAAGTAATTCTTGCTTTTATGTCTTCATAGAATCTATAAGAATACTCTCATCTAATTTTTTCTTTCAGTTAAAGTTACCATTCCTACAAAACTTATCTATTTCTTTTATTAAGCAGGAATAATTACTTACTTTTCTAGCAAATGAATTGGAATGATTGCTAAAAAGTATTTTTTCTTTCTTGCAGCGCTGGGCGAAATCATAGCTCTGCTCTTCGATATAGAGTTATTGCATCAAATATGTAAACCTCTACTTGTACTAACTTTACTAATTTATTTCTGGGATAGATCGGAAGCTCAAAAAGGTGATAAGTGGGTTTTTCATGTTACTTTAGCTCTAGCTTTCAGTTGGGTAGCAGATATTATGTTACTCTTTACTGATAAAAATTTTCTTTTCTTTTTTGCAGGCTTAGCAGGTTTTTTGGTGGCCCATGTATTTTATATTTTGGCTTATTGGAAAGCTACTTTTCATGGGAGAATTAAATTTGGCTTCTCTTTTATCCCTTTAATTATCATTGGCTATGCAGTGCTAATGGGTTTTTTAATCATTCCATACACTGATGGCGTAATCCAGATCCCTGTTGCTTTGTATACTACTGTAATTTCTATCATGCTCATATTTGCCTGGTATAGAAAAGGGCAAACCACCAGAGCGAGCTTTCAGTGGGTCTTCGGAGGAGCTATCCTTTTTGTGATTTCAGATTCCATTTTAGCCATTAACAGATTTTCAGAGACAATTCCTTTTGCCGGCTTATTAGTCATGGTTACATATATTTCTGCACAATGGTTAATAGTTAATGGTTTGTTGAAATATGAGTCAACTGTTTGACTATTAATAATATATGTTTTTGTTTAAAAATTGCTGAAATTTTTTTCAGTAAAAATGTTGTTTGTTTCGAAATGCTTTTCATACATTTGAGGCATAATTCAATTTATAACGAAGAGGTGAGAGACAGGCTCTGTGATCCTCTGGCAACCTGATTCAAGGTGCCAAATCCTGCCCAACAAAGGGAAATATAAATAAGAAGACAATGACACACAGGAAAAGCATCGCATCCAGCGAGTTCAAAAATGTTAAAGGTTCTAATTCAAAGACCTTAGTTTCCAAAATCAACAATTCAATTTCAGCAAATATTTACATGCGAATGTGCATGCGTTGTTGTTGCTGACAACAACCCCTTCATTCTTCAGGAGTAATAAGCGTCAAATTCTTTTTTGGCCCACACTCTCTGAAATGGTCTAAACAGACATTAATATCAATTTCAAAAAAAACACAAGTTTAAAAGCATTCTGAGGTTCTACAGCTTCTTCTGTTTTGAGCTTGCTTTATCTTAATAATCTCATTTTTCACACATTATAAATTTTATACTTATGTCTAATTCCTTAAGATTCGAAACACTACAGTTACATGCCGGACAAGAGCCTGATAGTACAACTAATTCACGTGCTGTGCCAATTTATCAAACATCAAGCTTTGTTTTTAACGATTCAGATCATGGAGCCAATCTTTTTGCATTGAAAGAGTTTGGAAATATCTATTCCCGAATCATGAATCCTACCAATGATGTTTTTGAAAAAAGAATAGCAGCATTGGAAGGTGGGGTTGCGGCTGTTTCTGTTGCATCCGGTCAGGCTGCTCAGTTTATTGCTCTCAATAATATTTTAGAAGCCGGAGATAATTTTGTTACCACACGATTTTTATATGGGGGCACCTATAACCAGTTTAAAGTAGCTTTTAAACGTTTGGGAATTGATGCCAGGTTTGCAGAAGATGAATCTGTAGAAGCTTTTGAAAAGCTGATTGATGGTAAAACAAAAGCTATTTATGTTGAAACGATCGGTAACCCTGCATTTAACATTCCTGATTTTGAAGCTATTTCAGCTCTGGCTAAAAAACATGATATCCCTTTTGTTGTAGATAATACATTTGGTGCAGGTGGTTATCTATTCAGGCCTATTGAACATGGCGCCAATGTAGTAGTAGAGTCAGCTACTAAATGGATAGGCGGCCATGGCACTTCTATAGGTGGTGTAATTGTTGACGCAGGTAATTTTAATTGGGGTAATGGCAAATTCCCTCAATTTTCAGAGCCGTCAGAAGGTTACCATGGACTGAACTTTTGGGAAACTTTCGGGGATAATAATCCACTAGGTTTGCCTAATATTGCTTTTGCCATAAGAGCAAGGGTAGAAGGTTTAAGAGATTACGGACCAGCATTAAGCCCTTTTAATAGTTTCTTATTGTTGCAAGGTTTGGAAACGCTTTCTTTGAGGGTTCAAAAAACAGTGGATAATGCACTAAAACTAGCTTACTGGTTAGAGAAACATCCATTGGTAGAAAAAGTTAATTATCCTGGTTTAGAATCCAGCAGATATTATCAGTTAGGCAAGAAATACCTGAGAAATGGCTATGGCGGTGTGCTTTCATTTGTACTTAAAGGCGACAAAGAAGAGACCAAGGCTTTTATTAATAACTTAAAACTTGTAAGTCATTTGGCAAATGTTGGTGATGCCAAAACGCTTATTATACAGCCTTCAGCTACCACTCATCAGCAACTTTCCAACGAGGAACAACTTGCTGCAGGTGTTTTACCTAACTTGCTAAGGATTTCTGTGGGTATTGAGCACATCGATGATATTACAGACGATCTTCAGCAATCTTTTCAAAAAATCCATCAGAACTCATATGCCACAGCATAAATTACCGGAGTCTTTTACATTAGCAAATGGAGAGGTGTTGAAAAACGCCTCTCTTTATTATGAAATTTCAGGTGAGGTGTTGCCTGGAAAAGAAATTATTTGGGTGTGTCATGCTTTCACAGGAAGTGCCACAGTTATTGATTGGTGGCCTACTTTGTTTAAAGAAAATGGAGGGTTCATTGATTTAAATAAACATGTACTAATATGCGCCAATATGTTAGGGTCATGCTATGGCAGCACAGGGCCCCTTTCTATAAACCCTGAAACGGGTAAAGCTTACGAGGCCGATTTTCCTCTTCTGAATAACAGGGATGTTGTGACTTCATTTATACATCTAAGAAAAGCTTTAGGCATTTCCAGGATAGATTATCTTATCGGGGGGTCATTAGGAGGGCAGCAGGTATTAGAGTGGTCTGTTGCAGAACCTGAAATTATAGCAAAGCAAGTAATAGTTGCTTCCAACGCACGCCATTCTGCCTGGGGAATAGCTTTTAACGATTTGCAAAGAAGAGCAATTGAACTAGGAGGGGATAACCCGGAGAAGGTGGATGAAGCACTTTCTGTAGCCCGGGGAATTGCTATGCTAAGTTACAGGTCTTACACGGATTTCGAGTTGAAGCAAAGTGGGCGAGGGGCAGACAACCATCATAAAGCTGTCTCTTATTTGAAGTACCAGGGAGAGAAATTTAATAAGCGGTTTAATTCCCATGCATACAAAATTCTTTCTCTGATGATGGATGCTCATGATATTTCCGCAAATAGAGAGGCTACAGATAGAGAGGTATTATCAAAAGTAAAAGCTGAAACACTTTGCATAGGGATAAATTCAGATTTCCTTTTTCCTGTGCAGGAGCAAAAATATATAAGTGATCAGATTCCAAATGCCAGCCTGGAAGTAATCAATTCAGATAAAGGCCATGACGCATTTTTATTGGAAGGCAACCTGATTAGTGAATTAATCAATAAAAAATTTAATAAAGTAGTAAATGAAAAAATATAGAGCGGGTTTATTCGGTTTAGGAGTTGTTGGGAGTGGAGTGTTTCAAACTCTTTCAAACAATAAAGATTTCCCGATAAGCATCGAGAAAATAGCCGTAAAAAATCCTGGAAAGAAAAGAAATATAGAGGTGGATGCTTCAAAAATTTATACGGATGCAAGTGAGTTGCTGGAAGATGAGTCTCTGGAAATTATTATAGAGCTGATCAATGATCCTCACGAGGCTTTTCAAATAGTATCTCAAGCATTAAGAAATGGAAAAAAAGTAGTAACTGCCAATAAGAAAATGATTTCCCTTTATCATCAGGAACTTCTACAACTAAGTTCGGAAACCGATGGAACACTTTTGTATGAGGCCGCAGTTTGTGGAAGCATACCTGTTATTCGCTTATTGGATCAGCAGTTTGGTGCAGATGAAATTAATAAAGTGACTACTATTGCAAATGGCACTTGTAATTATATTCTTACCCAAATGTCTGCCAAAGGATGGAGCTATACTAAAGCCTTACAAGAAGCCCAGAATTTAGGTTTTGCAGAATTAGATCCTTACTCCGATGTAAGTGGTGAAGATACCAGATTCAAGTTATCAATTATCATACTTCATAGTTTTGGGGTACACATTAAAGCGGATGACATTCCTATGGTAGGTATTGAGCACATTGATGATTCTGCAATTGAATTCGCTTCTGAAAATAAAGTAAAGATCAAATTAGTAGGTCAGGCTATTCAGAAAAATGGTAGCTTGTCGGCTTCTGTTATTCCACAATTTGTGGAGGCCAGTGAAGATATTTTCTTTGTAGATGAAGAATATAATGCAGTTCAGATTGATGCAAAATATGCTAATCGACAGTTCTTTAAAGGTAAAGGGGCAGGTAGTTTTCCCACCAGTTCTGCGGTAGTTTCTAATTTATCAGATATTATTTATAATAGGGGATATCAATTACCAGCATCTCTCACCACTTTTAAAAAAATAGAACCTACTAGTGATTACTATTACGTGGCAGGGAATGAAGAGGTATTACATCACTTAAATGTGGAGGAAATTTTGGTAAGTGAAACAAATTATAAGATTGTGAAAGCATCATTAGGTACTTTGTTGGAAACATCTAAAGAAGGTGCTGCGTTATCAATCATAAATTTACCCGAAAGCCTGTTGAAAAAACTTGCCAATACACATGCAATAATTTAGGTTAGTCGAACTATTTTATATTACTTTCGGGCTTCAAAATCAAAACATTTAAATCAGCAGAATGAAAATTGCAGTCCTTTCCAGAAATCCTAAATTATATTCAACACAGAGGCTTATTGAAGCGGCTGAACTACGAGGTCATGAAGCAGTAATTCTTGATCATATGCGTTGTGACATTATTATGGATGAGGATGGGCCTTCTATCTATTACCATGGAGAGCAATTGAATAAGATTGACGCCATCATCCCAAGAATTGGGGCATCTGTTACCTTTTATGGTACTGCAGTGGTACGTCAGTTTGAGATGATGAAAACTTTTAGCGCCATTGATTCTCTTGCTATTACGAGGTCTAGAGATAAATTAAGAAGCCTTCAAATTTTATCCAGAAGTGGGTTAGGAATGCCAAGAACCGCTTTTACCAATTCTTCTGAAAATGCCGGTGATTATATATTAGAGCATTTGGGCAAGGCCCCGGTAGTCTTGAAACTGCTGGAAGGCACCCAGGGCTTAGGTGTGGTATTAGCGGAAACGCGGAAAGCAGCGGTTTCAGTAATTGAAGCTTTTGAAGGGTTGAAGGCAAGAGTAATTATGCAGGAATTTATAAAAGAAGCTGGCGGAGCAGATATACGTGTTTTTGTTGTGGATGGTGAAGTGGTAGGCTCTATGAAAAGACAGGGAAAGGAGGGGGAATTCCGTAGTAATTTACATAGGGGTGGTTCAGCAAATGTGATTAAGTTGAGCAGAGCTGAAAAAACGGCTGCATTAACTGCCGCAAAAGCTATGGGTTTAGCTATCGCTGGTGTTGATATGTTACAATCATCAAGAGGACCACTGATTCTTGAAGTAAATTCTTCCCCTGGCCTTGAAGGTATTGAAAAAGCCACCGGTTTTGATATTGCAGGAAAGATTATAGAATATGTTGAGCGTGGAAAAGACAAAAAAAGGCTTCCTAAAGATAAAGTGAAAGCCTGATAATCAATAAGATACTACTTAGTTTTGTTATAAACGGTGAGCAGGATTCTAAGAGCCCTGCTCACCCGGTTCCTGATCTTTAGGATGTCTAATTAACTGATGATATTTTTCCTTAAGTTTTTGAGGAGCTTTCCCCTTTTTAAACATCCTGAACACTATCAAATTAGCGATATTTACCCTAAAGTATCCATTGATTTTATACTTCCTGGCGGAAACTATTACCGATTTAGGCAATACTGTGAATTTATACTTTCTCCACAGTCTTTGAATGAGTTCAAAATCCTCCATCACCACGTACTTCTCATTAAACCTGCCTTCAGCTTCAAAAATATCCTTTTTTATAAAAAGTGTTTGATCACCCCCCCGGCACCATAAGAACTTAAATCTGGTAAAAAATGAATTGATCTTTAATAGAGGGTTCGAGGATTTGAACCGAAACCTGTAACATCCAAAATCTATACCTTCATCAACAGCTTGTAAAATGTCTTCAGCAAAAGTTACGGGCGGAAAGGCATCGGCATGAACAAAATATAATATATCTCCGGTTGCCATTTCGGCTCCCTTATTCATTTGGAGTGCTCTACTGGCTTCCTCACTTTTTATGACATTTGCTCCAAGTTGTATTGCTTTGCTTTCAGTATTGTCTTTGCTGTTGGCATCTACCACAATTACATCAGCTACATGGCCATTGCTGTTTAAAGTTATATGCTGCAATAACTTACCTATAAGTTTCTCCTCATTCAAAGTCGGGATAATGACAGATAATTTCTTATGTTTAGTGGAAGACATCTATACTGGTTAAATTTGCGTAAATTGATCAAAACGTACGAAATAACTAACATGAAAAGATTTATATTTATCCCCTTTATTATCGCTACACTGGTTTTGGTCAAAAATCATTCAATAAATGCTCAAGGTAACATCAAAAATGAGAAAAACGAATATGTTCAGCTAAGTATGAAGCTTTTAGGAGCAATTAAAAATGACCAGGATTACAAAACTTATACTAAACAACTAAAAGAGCTGTCACTGGATAAACTATCCAAATCATTAGATACTGATAATAAGACAAAAGCTTTTTGGATTAATATTTACAATGCATATATCCAGATTTTGCTGACAGAGAAACCTTCATTATTTAAAGACAGGAATGCTTTTTTTAAAGCTGACCAAGTCAATATAGGAGGTGAAATGATGAGTTTTGACTTTATAGAGCATGGAATTATCAGAGGATCCAAAGTAAAACTTTCCATGGGTTTTCTGAAAGATCCTTTTGCAGGTAAAATTGAGAAGCAATTTAGAGTGAGTGAAACGGATGGAAGGGTGCATTTCGCATTAAATTGTGGAGCAAAAAGCTGTCCGTATATCGCTATTTACAGTGCAGTTAATCTTGATGAAGAACTTGACATTATTGCCAGTCAATTTCTTGAAAGAACTACCATATATTCTAAGGACGAGGTGAAAGTTACAACTCTTTTCAGTTGGTTCAAAGGTGATTTCTCTAGTAGAGGAGGCGTTTTAGGGGTGCTCAAAAGCTATAACATTATCCCTCAAAATGCTGACCCTGATGTGGAATATAAAGATTATGACTGGACATTGGACCTGGGAAACTTTACCGATTTAAAGTCTTAGTTGTTATACTTAAGACTTAAATCGGTAAGAATATTCATGCTGCTGATGAATTTATTATAGCCATTATCTTTACTGAATTGATTGATGCTCATTAAATGATCTGGTTGGCAAAGAAGCATTAGCACCTTTAAATCCTCCGGATCTTTAATGTTACCTTTATTTTTGAATAAATCTGCTATTTGTTGAAGCAAGGCTTTTTGTAAAGGATTATTAGTATAATCAGGTATTTTATATTGCCATGAAGGAGAAGTTAAAGGCATACTTACTGCATAAACAGGCTGTTCCTTTCCGCTGGTACTTATAAACAACTGATTGATTTTAACATCGTTCTTTATCTGGTCGTCTATTTGATTGCTGGCATATGCACTTCCGTAACCATTTATCAGGCTGATTTGGAAACCTTCTTTATCATCACCATTGGCAAGTAAAATATTAAAGTCATCCGTTGTGTTAGCCCTATACAACTGGCCTGAATGTTTGCCTGCCAGGTGCCAAGTATTGGCTGTAGCCACTATTGAATTGTATCCTAACTGTTGTACAATGTTGGCTATCTCATCATCGAATAAACATGCTGTATTAATAAAAATTTCTGGAGAAGGCTGAAAGAATTTCTTCAGTAGTTTCTTATGGAGCATTGCCTCTTCCTTGAACAACTCATGAGAGCATAAATAACTGAAGGAGTGGTAGGCACAAGAGCCGATAAGCGAAATTTTTTCTTTGTTTACATTTTCCTGCAATTCCAAAAGCATGTCAGGATCTGTACTTTCCAGTTGTTCCAAAAAGGAAATACTAAAGAATACCAGAGGATTACGTTGAGTATCAGCCATTTTAAGTAAAGTTCTCAAACGGGGCTGAATGTTATCCTGGTACTGAAGGTTAAATGCATCCACGGAGGCCTCTTTATCGATATGCTTCGCTTTTTTGCTGATTTCAAGAAACGATAAGTTTTTTAGCTTAAGCGGATGATGAAAATGTATGATTTGGTAATTGTCCATTTTAGATACTATTTTCAAATATTTTAACAATTTGAGCTACAGAATTATTCCAGCTTTGATTTTTTAAAGCTTCTTTGTTGGTTTTAATATGTGCTTCTGTGCTTTCTTTATTTTGTGTCAGTTTAATAATTCTCTGTGCATAAATTTTAGGGTCAGCTTTACTGACTATTTCTGCAGCAGGTAGTACTTCTTTTACGCCACACTGGTCCGATAGAATAACAGGTAAGCCAACATTGGCTGCTTCTAATGCACTTAAACCAAATGGGTCGGATGTGGAAGGCATAACAAAAATAGCTGAGCCAGACATCAAAGTGAATAATTCCGATTGTGTAAGATGGCCAGTGAAGTGAAATTTATCCATCATACCATCTTCTGTACACTTATTAATCAGCGCAGGAAGCAATTCACCTTCTCCCGCCATTACAAATCGTAGGTTCTCCTTTTTTACATGGAGTATTTTTGCGGCTTCCACAAAATCCATTGCACCTTTTTGGGCACAGAGCCTGCCTGCAAACAGAACAATTGGTTCTTTAAAAGGAGATTTAAAAGGCTTTAATTGTGCCGGGGTAACCCCATGGTGTACTACATGTATTTTCTCTTTTGAGATACTGTAATTTTTTGTAATAATATCAGCATGATACTGACTCACCGCTATAATGGCATCTGCTTCAGTTAGGCCTTCTTTTTCCAACTTATATAACCACGAATTACTTCTCTTGCCTGTTCTGTCATAATCCAATGCATGGATATGCAACACCATTGGCTTTTTAAACTTCTTTTTTAAGGCAATTGCCGCAGAAATTGACATCCAATCATGCGCGTAAATAAGATCAAATTCTATTTTTTCTCCTTCTACAATTAATCCTTCTGTGTAACTGTCTAATGAATCTTTTATCTGATTATTTTCTTCTTCAGAAAGTTCCTCTTCAGTTTGGGATAGATAGAAGTAAGGATTGATACTATTCTTAATCTGAATATGAACTATATCCGCATTTAGTTTTTGGATATCCTGAAGCTCATTATCTATATGGATTTTTACTGTATTTTTTTTATGAGCAGTATTTTTTGAACCCTGTTCTAAAGTTTCAGGAGAAAATAATTTTAAATCGGTTTTTTGGGATAGTTCTTCAGCAATATGATTACATGCAACTCCCATTCCGCTATTCATGCGGCTTGGCTCACCAGGACCAATCATCAGAATCTTCATATGTAATTTAGTTTATAAGTTGATAGTCAATTCTTACATTAAGTACTTTTAAACGGACTAAAAATTCAAATGATGTCAATTTTGCCACTAAAGAAATGGCTAAAAAATCTGTTTTAATAAGGAGTAGCTCAAGCGACCATATATTTAAATAATCTCTATTGATTTGAAGTCTTTGGAGATATTTAAAATGGGTAAGTTATCCTCTAATTCCCAGCTTACTTCATTTCCATCTACCGATACCTTGTTGATTTCACTGCTAAACCCATGTAATTTTAATTTATATCCTTTGTTCCCGGCATCGTACAGCCCTTCCTTCTTCTGCGTTATCTTAACTTTATCCTTTAAACCCTCTTGAGTAAAAGTACGTACAGTGTTAATTCCTTTTTCAAAATCTAAACTTTCACCATCATCCTCATAGAAATGAGAGGTCGTTTTATTTGATGCTTTGTACACATGGAGCGTAATAAACTCAGGTACAAATTCATCAGTATACTGCATTACTGGTTGAAAAGGAACAATTGCCCCTTCTTTTACAAACAGTGGTATTTGCTCCAGAGGTGTGTCAACCGAAATCTCTTTTCTTCCTGCTACCATCTCGTTTGTCCAGAAGTTATACCAGTTACCCTCAGGAAGATACATAATTCTGGAGGAAACGCCTGGCTGAGATACAGGACAAATCAGTAGGTGATCTCCCAGTAAAAATTCCTCTTCTCTGTCAAGTGTTTCTCGGTCATCCTGGTAGGCCAGGCTGATAGATCTGAGCATTGGAGTAGAAAACTCGGAATACTTCCAGAAGCATGTATAAAGATAAGGCATAAGTTCATACCTGAACTCTATGTATCTTCTCACAATATTTAAAAACTTTTCTTCAAAAACCCATGGTTCTTTATCTCCGTGGTCGCCTGAGGAGTGTGTTCTGAAAAATGGATGAAAAGTAGCCAATTGAATCCACCTTGTATAGAGTTCACCATCAGGAGAGCCTATAAAACCTCCCACATCAGAGCCGGCAAATGATACGCCTGAGCTGCTCAACCGCTGGCACTGTATATTGGCAATATGCAAGTGCTCCCAGGAGGCCATATTATCACCTGTCCACACGGAACTGTATCTTTGAATACCTGCATAAGCAGACCGGGTAATTGTAAAGCTTCGTTTATTGCCGGCAAACTGTTCCAGTCCACGGTAAGTAGCCCTTGCCATCTGCATACCATACACATTATGGCCTTTTCTGTGGCTGCAGGGATGTCCGTCATAATCGTGGCGCACATCTCTGGGGAAGGTACCTTCCTCAAATACGGCAGGTTCATTCATGTCATTCCAAACTCCGGCAACACCGTCCTGAATAATACCTGAAAATAAGCCAGACCACCATTTTCTGGCTGCAGGATTGGTAAAGTCAGGAAAATGACACGGACCGGGCCAAACGCTTCCTTTAAACCTCGCTCCATCCATTCTTGTGCAGAAGTAATCATGGTAAACTCCTTGCTGGTAGATGGAGTAAAGCGGATCTATTTTAATGCCCGGATCAATAATGACTATAGTTTTAAAACCATCTTTTCGTAAATCGCTGATCATTTTTTGCGGCTCGGGAAATCTTTCCTGATTCCAGGTAAAACATCTGTAGCCATCCATATAATCAATATCCAGGTGGATTACATCGCATGGTATTTTCTTCTCTCTGAAAGTGGCTGCCAGCTCTCTCACTGTGCTTTCAGGGTAATAGCTCCATTTACTTTGATGATAGCCTAAAGCCCACTTTGGTGGCATGGGCGATTTACCTGTCAGATCAGTATATTTTTCTACTACATCTGTCATTTGAGGACCATAAATGAAGTAGTAGCGCATTTCGCCTCCCTGCGCCCAAAAACTTAATGCTTCCTGCCGCTCGCTTCCAAAATCAAAGAATGTCCTGAAGGTGTTATCCAGAAAGATGCCATAACCCTCTGTTCCGTTTAAACCTATAAAAAACGGAATGTTTTTATAAACCGGATCGGTTTCATTGCCATAACCATAACAGTCGGTGCCCCAAAGTTCTTTTCTGGTGCCATTCAGGTTAAGCTTCCCGGTTTTATCACCCAGGCCATAATACTTATTTTCTTTTACTGACTTAAGCGTGGAAATTACCACATGGCCTCCAAAACGTTTTTCCTCTTTCCAATGATAGCCTTTCTCATCTTCTACTAAAACTTTACCAAAAGAATCGGAGATTTTAATTTTACTATCAGCTTTATTGATAAAACATTGAAGATTAGCCGTTCTTATTACCAGGTGTTCCCCTTTTTCCTTAAAGCTAAAAGCAGTTTCTTTTATTTCAAATTCAGGATCAATTGCATAGGAAAAATCATCTTCAAAGTAGCCGTCATTAGCAAACCTGAACTTTAAAATGCTTTCACTAATTATGCTTACTTCTAAAGTAGAAAATTCCGCATATATTTTAACTTTATTTTTTTTCTGTTTCCAGCTAATGATGCTACCCGGATAAAACTCCTCTTCTTTGCTCTCTGTAAATTTCTCTATATAATTCCCTTCAAAATTGCTATCTTTTGCCTGGACGCTCTCTTTATTTTCTTCCATTTTTTTGCTTTGATTTAAGAAATCAAGTATTTCACCTGCAGTGAATTAAAGCACAAATTACATACTTATTGTATCTTATACACTAAGTATGTAATTAAATTTTTTGATCTGTTTTTTTCTTTTTCTTCAGATTGTCTTCTGAAATCAAAATCATTTTATAAATTAAAGACTAATTGATCATTTATTCTTTAATACGTATTATAAAATATAGGTTAATTATTTATGACAAAAGCGCATTTTTAGAATTTGAGAATATATGGAGAAGACAGCAGTTTTAGATACTCATAATCATATTCTGACAGAGGTTGCCTGGGAAGTTTGTAATCAGGTAGGAGGGATTTATACTGTAATTAGGTCAAAAGCACCTGTAATGGTTAAAAAATGGGGGGATAATTATTTTTTAATAGGTCCTTACATTGCTAAAGAAGCTTCTACTGACTTTGAGGAATCAGATTTAGACCACCCTGTAGTAAATGAAGCATTAAAAGTATGCAGAGATAATGGGCTGGATATAAAATCCGGACATTGGCTGGTCTCAGGAAGGCCTCAAACATTGCTTTTTAATCACAAAGCCATGTTTCATGAACTGGGTAATATTAAATATTACTACTGGCAACACCATGCAATCGATTTTAAAAAGCATGATCCTTTAATGGATGAAGTTTTAGCTTTTGGTTATATGGTACATATATTTTTGTCAGAACTTACAAGAGCAGCTTTAAATCATAAATTAAAACCTCTGGCTCATTTTCATGAATGGATGGCAGGAAGTGCTATCCCTGATTTGCGAAGAGATCAGGTGCCCCTTCAAACTGTTTTTACTACGCATGCCACTTTGCTAGGCAGGTATTTAGCAATGAATGATCCTCAATTTTATGATCACTTACCATTTTTGGATTGGAATAAGGAAGCTAATCATTTTAATATTGAGGCAAATGTAAAGCTTGAAAGAGCCTGTGTACACGGTGCCCATGTTTTTACCACCGTAAGTGAAGTTACAGGAAAAGAGTGCTTTCACTTGCTGGGAAGAAACCCTGACCTGATATTGCCCAATGGGCTTAATATTGAACGGTTTTCAGTGTTGCATGAAGTGCAAAACCTGCACCATGAATACAAGCAGCAGCTGGAACAATTCATTATGGGGCACTTTTTTAAGAGCTACTCATTTGATCTCAATAAAACCATGTATTTCTTCACTTCGGGAAGGTTTGAGTTTTCCAATAAAGGGTATGATCTCACGCTAGAGGCGCTGGCAAGACTGAACCACAGGCTTAATAAAGCAAATTCTCCGTTGACAGTGGTTATGTTCTTTATTACCAAACAGCCGGTTCATTCTATTAATCCGGAGGTATTAAATGCAAGAGCAATGTTAGATAAGATCAACAATAATTGCGATGCTATCGTTGATCAGATAAAGAATAAATTATACAGACAGGCTGCTGCAAGTAAGGGAGACCATAAATTACCTAACCTGAACGTAATGGTGGATGATTATTGGCGGTTGAGGCACAGAAGAACCATTCAATCATGGAAATCTGATGAGCTGCCCCCGGTAGTTACCCACAATTTAGTGGACGATGCAAATGATCAGATTTTGAATTTTCTCAGAAAATCAAATTTGGTCAATAAGAAGGAAGACAATGTGAAAATAGTCTATCATCCGGATTTTATTTCTTCCACTAATCCATTGTTCGGAATGGAGTATGATGATTTTGTGAGAGCTTGTCATTTGGGTATTTTTCCAAGTTACTATGAGCCCTGGGGCTATACGCCAATCGAATGTCTGGCAAGGGGAGTAGCCGCGGTTACTTCTGATCTATCGGGCTTTGGTGATTACCTGAAAAATGTTCCTATTGCTGATGAAGCACATGGATTGTACCTGGTAAAAAGGGCAGAGCGTAGTTTTGATGAAGCAGCCGAGGATCTTACAGATCTGATGTGGAGATTTATTCAAATAAGTGGCAGAGATAGAATAGATATGAGAAATAAATCAGAAGATTTGTCCGAAGCATTTGATTGGAAAAACCTGTACTCAGCCTATGAGAAAAGCTATAAAATGGCATTAAAAACACTTTTTTAATATATAATAAACTAAAAACCACACATGAACCAAGAAGTAAAAGATAAAATAACTCAATCTGGAAAAAATTTAAATACTATTGAGGAGCAGTTAAGACGCTTTGAATCAGGTTTTCCTTATTTACCCATTCAACGAGCGGCCACTGTTGAGGATGGGATTATTAAGCTAAGCGATGATAGCATGGAGCATTTCATTTCTTTTTATGAAAAGCGCGCTCTTGATTATGAGATTTGTAAATTTGTTCCTGCAAGTGGTGCAGCCAGCCGAATGTTCAAAAATTTATTTGCCTTTTTAGATGAAGATGCCTCAAAAGCTGAAACAGATGAATTCCTTATCAAATTTTTTACAAATATTAACAAATTTGCCTTTGCACCCAGCCTGGATAAAGCTTTAAAAGCCCATGGTTCAGGGTTGCAGGAGTCTCTACAAAACAAAGATTATCACCGTATTGTGAAAGTTTTATTAACTGAAGAAGGCTTAAATTATGGGCAGCAACCTAAGGGGCTTTTGGAATTTCATAAATATGGAGATAAAGCTAAAACTCCTGTAGCAGAGCATTTTACAGAGGGCGAGAATTATGCCAAAGGGAAAGACAATAAGGTAAGATTACACTTTACTGTTTCTCCTGAGCATCAAAAAGCCTTTCAGGAACATGTAGATAAAATTAATAAAGGTTTTGCCAATTTTGAGATTACTTTTTCTCAGCAGAAGCCGGAAACAGATACCATTGCGGTGGATATGAACAATCAGCCATTTTACGAAAGTGATGGAACAATTCTTTTCAGGCCGGCAGGACATGGCGCCTTAATCGAGAATTTGAATGACCTTGATGCAAATATCGTTTTCATCAAAAATATTGATAATGTAGTACCTGACCACTTGAAGTCGGAAACTATCAGGTATAAAAAGGCACTGGGTGGTTTATTGATGAATGTGCAGTTGAAGATATTTTCTTATCAAAACCAACTTGAGCGCACCATTAATGAACTGGAATTAATAGAAATAGAGAATTTTGCCAAGAAGGAATTAAATATCATTTTCAAAAATGACTATGACGATTTGCCTTTTGCAGAAAAAGTAGGGTACGTTGAATATTTGCTTCACAGACCTATCCGTGTTTGTGGAATGGTGCCTAATACAGGAGAGCCTGGTGGTGGGCCATTTTGGGTAAGCGAGTCAGATGGCTCTTTATCTCTTCAAATTGCTGAAACTTCTCAGATAGACCCTAACGACCCCACAGCGCAACAAGCTTTGCAGTCAGCTACCCATTTTAACCCTGTAGATGTGGTTTGCGGATTGAAGGATTTACATGGAAGGAAATTCGACTTATTAAAATACATAGATCCGGAAACAGGATTTATAACAGAAAAGTCGAAAGATGGGAAGGCGCTTAAAGCACAGGAGTTGCCGGGTTTATGGAATGGTGCTATGTCAAATTGGATCACCTTATTTGTAGAAGTACCTTTAGTGACTTTTAATCCTGTTAAAACAGTGAATGACCTTTTGAGGAAAGAGCATCAGGGAGTATAGATTAGGGAGCAGATATTAGATACCAGACATTAGATTCTGCAGAGCACTCTTATATATTCTCCAATATTCACAGGTCAAATAACCTTTGTTTATAAAGGCAAAAGAAATACAGGGTTTGTAGTCGGGATTTATTTAATGAGGTGCCTGTATGATGCAAAAATATAGACTGAAATTCTAAAAAAAAATAATTTCTTGATTCAAACAAAAGGTGCCAAAGTGATTCTTTGGCACCTTTTTTATGTACAAATTTTCTTCAGGTTTGAATTAGCACTGAGTTGACTTTTTTCTTGGGGGGTTAAACTGAGTCTGTCTTCCAGCTTAGGCATAGTAGGTATTTTGGTCATGAAAACAAATAGCACAAGAACCACTATGCCAATATTATTACAGCGACAAATTCATAACAGTACCATCTGAGCAATGTGAGCGCTCTGAAGCTTTGAATTCATCTTAGCGGCTAAGCAATAGAACCCTTAGAGCAATAATGGAGGATTGTGCGTAGCTGATGGATGCCGAATTGTTGTGTATATCATTTTGTCCTATTGAGATAAAATGTGCCTAAGTAGTTAAAGGCAAAATCTTTTGGTTATTTTTTCCTGTATGCATAAAAAAAGCCTGAAAGCAATATTACCTTCAGGCCTTTTTCTGTAAATGAAATTGTTAGCTTATTTAGAAGCTGTTTTTCTTACAGTACGTTTCTTTTTCGGCTTTTCTTCAACTACCTCTTCTTCAACGTTGGTTAATAATCTACCACAATGTTCACAAACTATGATTTTCTTTCTGTCTCGAATATCTGCCTGCTTCTGAGGTGGAACTGTATTGAAACAACCGCCACAAGCACCTCTTTTTACCGGTACTACAGCTAAACCATTTCTCACATTGTTTCTTAATTTCTGGTAAGAAATTGCCAACCTGTCCTCCAGGTTTTTTAATGCTTTTTCTCTGTCTTTCTCCAGCTTTTTAACGTCCTCTTCACTTTCAGAATTAATGTTTTCTAACTCTGATTTTTTGTTTTCGAGGTCTTTCTGACGATCCTCGTGTAATCTCTTCGTCTCTTCAATACCGGAAACTTTCTCTTCAATTTTAGCTTCTGCTTCCTTAATTCTTTTTTGAAGAATCTGGATATCAAGTTGTTGAAGTTCTATTTCTTTAGTTATAGCATCATATTCCCTGTTATTTCTAACAGTCATTTGCTGCTCACCATATTTCGCAATCATTTTTTCTGCTTCCTTGATGCCTTTTTTACTGGCTTCAATTTCATCGTGTATTGCTTTTACCGTCTCGTCAAATTTTTCGATACGGGTTTCATATCCTACGATTTCATCTTCTAAGTCGCGAACTTCATCAGGAAGTGCACCTCTTACTTTCTTAATTTCGTCTAATTTTGAATCTATGCCTTGTAATTTTGTTAAGGCATCAAGCTTTTGTGCTACAGTACTTTCCATGCAATTAATAATATTTTATCGGATTCGTAACAGTCTCTCCTAATTGGAGTGCAATATTAGCAAATTTTTCTCGCAAAATCTCATAAAATAATTCATTTGTGAATATCTCACTTTCAAAATGTCCAATATCGGCTATTAATAGTTTGTCTTCAGCATCGAAATACTCATGGTATTTTATATCTGCTGATACATAGGCATCTGCTTTATGTGCCTTTGCTGCTTTAATCAAAAATGCGCCCGACCCACCGCAAACCGCAACTCTTTGAATTTTTTTATTTATAAAGTGGGTATGTTTTATAACCTGAAGGTTCATCGTTTCCTTTAAATGCCTCAGAAAATCTTCCTCCGGTAAAGGGATGGCTAATTCACCTATCATTCCTGAACCTACATCCGTATAATCGTTTTCCAGTTGATGTAAATAGTAAGCCACTTCCTCATAAGGATGTGCATTTCGCATGGCCTCCAATACTGAATGTTTTAAGTGCAGAGGAAAAATGACTTCAATTTTAATTTCCTGCACTTCTTCAGGCTTTCCTTTAGTGCCGATGGTGGGATTTGCTTTTTCAGAGGGGGAGAAGCTACCTGTTCCCTTGCTTTCAAAGGCACAATCTTTATATTCTCCAATTTGACCTGCACCTGCATTATGAAGTGCTTTCTTGAGCTCAGGAGCCTTCTCTTCAGGGACAAATACGCTCAATTTTGCTAGCTGCTGCTGTTTAGGAACTAATATCTGTAAATTTTGGAGACCAATTTTTTCTGAGATTTTGGCATTTACTCCATGCTTTACATTATCCAGGTTGGTATGGGCGGCATAAATGGCCACCTCCTCCCGGATAGCTTTAATCACTGTTCTTTCAACATAGTTAGCTCCTGTGAGCTTCTTTAGCCCTTTGAAAATAATAGGATGGTGGGCAACTATTAACTCACAGTTTTTATTTTTTGCTTCCTGAACAACAGCCTTAGTTACATCTAAAGTAATTAATATGTTTTTAACTTCTTTGTTGGCATCTCCCACAATTAACCCTGCATTATCATAACTTTCCTGGTAAGCCATTGGAGCTATGGAATTTAAGTGGTTGATGACCTCTTTAATTTTAACCATATATATTTAACAAGTATTCTTTCAAAGTTATTAACTTTTATATGCAACGCAATTTTACTGATATGATTATACTTAAAAACGTTCAATTATTCCGGCTATTCCCTGGCCGCCACCCACACAGGCCGTTACCATACCGTATTTTTGCTTTCTTCTTTTAAGTTCATGCATGATTTGTACAGTCAGTTTCGCTCCACTGCAACCCAATGGATGCCCTAAAGCAATGGCACCTCCATTTACATTCACGATTTCCGGGTCCATATCAAGCTCATTAATTACAGCAACTGATTGCGCTGCAAATGCTTCGTTTAACTCAACAAGGTTAATATCTTTCAACTTTAACCCCGTTTGCTTTAGTACTTTTGGCACAGCATAGGCAGGACCTATTCCCATTATCCGCGGATCCACTCCCATTACTGAGCATCCTATTAATTGTGCTTCCGGCTCAAGTCCCAACTCCTTCATTTTTTTTTCTGACATTACCACTACAAAGGAAGCTCCATCGGAGCGTTGGCTGGAATTACCGGCAGTTACGGTCCCATTCTTTTTGAAAGCAGGAGGTAATTTGGCCATTTTTTCCAAATTAGTGTTAGCCATAGGTCCTTCATCCTTTGTGACGTTCAATACCTCTTCTTTAGGTTCCCCATTTTCCACGTAGTTTCTTTTCACTTCTATGGGAGCGATCTGCTCTTTAAAATATCCATTTTTGATTGCATTGATAGCGTTTTGATGTGATTTGAGCCCGAATTTATCTTGTTCTTCCCGTGAAATCTTATAATCTTTAGCTACCTCTTCTCCTGTAAGCCCCATATTGATCAGGTAGTCCGAATGGTGTTTGGCAATTTCATAATTAGGAGATGTTTTCCACCCTCTGGTAGGAAGCATTGACATACTTTCAGTGCCTCCTGCAATAATTACATCAGCCATACCCATATTAATTTTGGCAGTTGCCATGGCTATGGTTTCAAGCCCTGAAGCACAATATCTATTCACTATTACACCGGGAGTTTCTTTTCCTAATGCCATGAGTGCTATCCAGCGCGACATTTGTAAGCCTTGTTCAGCTTCAGGGACAGCACAGCCAACCATCACATCATCTACATCTTTTGCAGAAAGACCTTCTGTATTCTCTACAAGATATTTTATCACGCTCACAGCTAAATCGTCCGATCTGGTTTCTCTAAAACTACCTTTATTGGCTTTTGTAACTGCTGATCTATATCCTTTTACAATGTATGCGCTGTTCATCTCGCTGTTTTTTTAATTTCTTTTTCTTATTTATTATACTGGTCATTAGGAATTAGTCATTGGGAACCGGTCATTAAGAGTTAGTTATTGGGAACCGGTCATTAGGAAGCAATCATTTTATAATTGTTTCATTCCTGATTAGTTCCTTTTAGGTTTGCCTTTTAGTAGCATGCTGCCCATTCTT
Source organism: Marivirga lumbricoides (assembly GCF_014636295.1). Classification (GTDB taxonomy): domain Bacteria; phylum Bacteroidota; class Bacteroidia; order Cytophagales; family Cyclobacteriaceae; genus Marivirga; species Marivirga lumbricoides. The sequence continues at coordinate 47,602 of NZ_BMEC01000005.1, forward strand.
TCAATGGTTTTCATGTTAGTGACTAATTCTAAAAAGCTTTCTCTTTCCAGCCTCATCATGTATTCTTCCTCTACCGTATTCTTTCCTGAAAGACTACCTCCGCACATGGTATAAGCTAATTTTTCTACTATTTCCCTATCATAGTCGGTCATATAATTACCTGTATGCATATTGGCTATTCCTGATAGATAAAAGCTGAGGGCATTTTTACCCAATGCGTTTATCGATTTGGTTTTTACAGGGGGGCGATAGTTTTCAGCCAGTTCCAAAGCAAGATGTTTGGCATCCGTCAAAACCCTTTTTTTATTCATACTTACTCTGTCCACACCTCTTCTTAAATATTTAACTTGAAAAGCTTCCTCAGCAGAAGTACTTACTTTAGCAGTGGAAATATTCATCAGGTATGACTGCAGATGCGGGGAGTCCGGGGCTTCATCCACCATTTCAGCACTTGCCCTTCTTACCATTTCCGTGGTACCTCCTCCTGCAGGAATTAACCCTACACCGATTTCAACCAAACCCATATAGGTTTCAGCTGCCGCTTGCACTCTATCCGTGTATAAGCAAAGTTCACATCCTCCTCCTAAAGTTTTGCCTTTGGGGGCAGCTATTACAGGAATATAAGAATACCTGATCCTTAACATCAGGTCCTGGAATTCATGTAGAGCATCCTCGATGGTGCTTTTATTTCGAACCACCGCATTTTTACCTATCATCCCTAAGTCAGCTCCAAGAGAAAAATCATCCGTATCATTTCCTATCACTACAGCTTTAAACCGGGGATCATTTTCTGCGAGGTCTATCGCTTTGTTAATGCCTTCCATCACTTCCATGTTAATGGTATTCATTCTGGAGGTAAATTCCACTACCAATACACCATCACCCACATCAATAACATTACAGCCTGCGTTCTGCCAAATAGTATTATCTTCTCTAAAATTTTCTAATATAATAAGCCTCCTGGCTAGAGGAACCGGTAATTTTTCTTCTGTTTGGAGATGGTAGTAATTTTTTCTGCCATTGTGGTGGGAATAGAAAGAGGAATGGCCCTTTTGAATCATTTCTGCCACCCATCCAGCGGGCTTGTAGCCGGCCATGTTCATTTTTTTGGTAGTCTCTTCCAGGCCCAGGCTATCCCATATTTCAAAGGGACCGGCTTCCCAGCCAAACCCGGCTTTTATTGCTTCATCAATTTTGTATATTTCTTCTGTAATCTCAGGTACTCTGTTAGAGCAATAAGCAAAAAGCCGGTAATAAAATTCTTTAAAGAACATGACAGCTTTATCATTGTCTGAACCTGTTACTTTAAGATATATTTTTTTTAGGAAATTAGTTTCTTCCACCTTTCCTGCTTCCATCGATTTAAACTGGTCTTCCAGGCTCTCCTGTTTCTTTTGCTCTTCCACAATTAAATAGGAGGGGTTTTCTTTTGGTCGGTATTCCATTTTAGCAGGGTCTAAGGTGTATAGTTTAGTATCACCACCTTCTTTTTCCTTTTTATAGAATCCCTGGTTTACCTTATCTCCAATCCATCCATTTTCCAGCATTTTTCGCATAAAATCGGGGAGTTTAAAAACGGCTCTTTCTTCATCATTTTTTAGGTTTTCATACAAACCATGGCTCACATCAGCCAGCACATCAAGGCCCACCAGGTCTGCGGTGCGAAAAGTAGCTGTTTTGGGTCTTCCTACCGCTTTGCCTGTCAATTCATCTACCTGCTCAATACTCAGATTCATTTTTTGCATTAACTGAATAGTGAGCATGATAGCATATACACCAATTCGATTACCAATAAATGCAGGAGTATCTTTACAGGTAATGGCAGTTTTACCTAAGTGTATTTCAGCAAAAGACTGGAGAAATTGTATAACATCTTCACTGGTTTTAGTTCCGGGAATTATTTCCAGCAATTGCAGGTAACGTGGTGGATTGAAGAAGTGTGTACCACAAAAATGTTTCTGAAAATCTTCTGATCGGCCCTCCGATAATTTACTAATAGCAATTCCTGAGGTGTTGCTGGTAATCAAAGTGCCATTTTTTCGGTACTTTTCTACTTCTTCATACAACTTTCGCTTAGGTTCAGGCTTTTCAATAATGGCTTCCAGCACCCAGTCACACGCTGCTATTTTATCCAGGTCATCTTCAAAATTCCCAGGTTTAATTCTCGAAGCAAAATCTGAAGTGAACAGTGGGGATGGTTGTGTTTTTACCGCTTTTTTAAGATTGTTAATGGCAAATTTGCTTCTAAATGAGGTACTGTCTTCTTTTAAACCATTATTTTTGTCTTCTTCTGTAAATTCCGGAGGCACTCTGTCCAGCAGGAGGACTTCTGCACCTATATTGGCAAAATGGCAGGCAATTTGGGTTCCCATTGTTCCTGACCCTAATACTGCTATTTTTTTGATAATTCTATCCATAATTTTTTAGTTGCAGTTTTTCACTATCACAATTTCTCAGGAGTTTTAGCAATTGAATATATTCTTAAATAGCCTTCTCAATTATTTTAATGTAAAAATCTTAACCTTAAAAAGGTAGTTGGTTCAACCTGATTTTAAATAAGAAGTCAGTTATGCCTGAACAATCAAATCACTAAAAAATATACATTTCTGAAATGAGAAGGTTAGTTGTATAAATAGTAACCTTCTGCGCGGTAATAGAAATTGCTTGTTTTTAGTTTTACGATCCACTTTTCACATTGTTTATATATGCGTCTAAAATTCATCATAAAAGAAGCTCATTATAGCATGCCGTTCTATTGAAATGTAATTCTCATATTTGAAGAGGGGGAATTTATAATTACTTTTGAAGCTAAAAGAATAGTGCGTGTTCGATAATAAATATTGGCAGTTAGTAATGTCGCCCTTTAGCTTATTGTATAAGTGGGTAACTCAGTTTAGAAACCACCTGTACAATATAGGGTCAAAAACTTCATTTGAGTTTGAAACAAAAGTGTTTTCTGTGGGCAACCTATCTGTGGGAGGTACAGGAAAAACCCCTATGGTGGAATATATTTGCAGGCATTTACTTCAATTGGGGTATGCCGGAAAAACAACTGTTTTGTCTCGTGGATATGGAAGGAAAACAAAAGGTTTCAGGTTGGCAGAAGAAACAGATACTGCTTTAACCCTGGGGGATGAACCTTATCAAATCTATAACAAATTTACTCCGGAAGTTAGGGTAGCAGTAGGCGAGGAGAGAGTTCTGGCCATTCCTACTATAATTTATGAACACCCGGAAAACGAAGTGATTATTTTAGACGATGCTTTTCAGCACAGAAGTGTAAAACCTGATTTATCCATCGTACTGTCGGATTACCAGCATCCGTTTTATAAGGATTATGTATTGCCTTCCGGCAGGCTGCGGGAAAGCAGAAAAGGGATTGACAGGGCAGATGCGCTGGTGATTACCAAATGTCCTTTGAATCTCTCCCGGGAAGAGCAAGAGGAAATCAGGCAGTCAGCCTCGAAGTATTTTTTAAACAAGCCCGTGTATTTTGCAGGAATTAGCTACCAGAATGCTTTTTCACCTTTTATTGAAAGAAAGATAAAAAAAGAAATTGCAGTAGTTACCGGAATTGCACATGCTGCTCCTTTTATTGATTTCCTTCAGAAAGAGTATACCGTTGTGAAGCACTTTAAATATTCGGACCACCATTTCTTTTCGTCTACTGAAATAGAAGAAATATCTTTATTTGCTCAGCAAAAAGGTTTGGATGTGATTACTACCGAGAAAGACTGGGTTAAATTAAGTAATCATGAGTTATTTGATTCATCTTTGAAAAACAATCTGTTTTACATGCCAATGATGGTACAATTTTTGGAGCAGGAGAAGTCTTTTCAACAATTGCTTGAAGAATCCTTGAAAGACAAATAGAAAATCCACTATTATAATTAATTTCGCAACTGTTTTGATTAAAAGACTACTTTTCATATCGATTTTTTTTCTGGGAGGAAGGGCTGCCTATTCCCAGGTAATTGATGACTCCACCAAGTTGGTGTATGGGTTTGAAACCACACTTTACACCACTGAAGAAGCTATTAAGAATAATAATATTAAATACCAGGTGGTAGATACTACATTGGATAATGTGCATTTGTGGGATCCTGTAGAACAAGAACGCTATTACTATCAAAATTTAGGCACTGTGGGAACTGCAATGCAGCCCATATTTACTGATGCTCCGGAAATTATTGGAAAAAGAAGCGGTTTCAGCGTTTTTGACTATTATATGAAAACTCCTGATGATTTCAGGTATTACGATACTAAATCACCTTATACCAAATTGAGATCTGTAATCGGAGGAAATTACCGGGCGTATATAGGCATAGATTTTTCAAGAAATATAACGGAAAATTGGAATGCAGGCTTCTCCTTCAGGCGCTGGACAGTAGATAAACAAATCGGGCCACTGCAAAGCCGGGGCGATTTGAATGCGATCTCTCATTCTTACGATTTTTTTACCGATTACCAGACCCCGAATAAAAAATACAGAGTGCTTTTTAATTTTGCCCGAACCTATCACAAGGTCAATGAAACAGGTGGTATCAGAACGGATGATTCAGAAGTTATTTATGATAACTTATTTGGTTACGAAGATGCAGATATTAACCTTAGAAATGCTCAGGCAGGGGAATTAAGGCAGCAGTACCATATTTACCAACAGTATAAAATCAATAATATAGTGCAGCTCTATCATACTTTTGATCGTACTAAACGGATGAATACTTTTGGGGATACCGATCCGGATGGGGCTGATGATGTGGATTTTTTTGATAACTTTTTAATCCGAACCGATACCACATCTGATCTTACTAAATATTACTATGTTCAAAATGAAGTAGGGCTTAAAGGAGACCTTTCTAAGCTTTTTTATCGCTTTTATCTGAAGCGGAAGGATATCCGCTATGCGGTAAAATATCTGGATTCTGTGAATCCGCTGGATGAAAATTATGGTGGAGGTTATATCCGCCTGGCTCCCAGGGAAGGTTGGCAACTGGAAGCCTCTGCAGAGACTGAATTAAGCGGGAATTATAAGCTGGAAGGCACCTTGAATATCCCTTTTCTAGAGGTGAAGGCATTATCAATGCAATTCCCTGCACCATTTTTTAATGAAAGATACTTCGGAAACCACGACTACTGGGATAACAGTTTTGGGAGTGAGCAGATTCAAAAACTTTCGGGAAGGGTTAAATTTAACTGGAAAGATAATATACAGCTCAACCCTAAAGCGGAGATAAAAGTGGTAACTAACCATATGTATTTTGATACAGAGGCAATGCCTCAGCAGAGTAGCGGAACGGCTACCATGTTACATCCCGGGTTGGAGGTAAAAAGCCGTTTTTCCTATTTCCATTTAGATGCAGATTATATTTTTACCACCATTGAAGGAAGCGATGCCAATTTATTCCGGATTCCGGAGCATTTTTTAACAGCTAACTTCTATTATGAGCGTAACCTGATCAAAAACTTATATGTCAGGTTTGGGATAGATGCACATTATCAGTCCGCCTATTTTGCTGATGATTATGACCCCGTGACGCAACAATTTTTCCTGCAAAACGATTTTGAAATTCCCGGATATTTCTTTGGGGATGTATACCTTAGTTTTAAAATCAATACAGCCAGCTTTTTTCTTAAGTACCGCCACTTTAACCAGGGCTTAAATGCTGATGGATACTTTACTACACCTTATTACACAGGTCAGCAGAGCGTCTTTGATTTGGGAGTTAGCTGGTCATTTTTTGATTAAATGAATTTTCGCAAATCGTTATTTAATAATCAGTAACTGCACTATAGCTTTTAGAAATTATAGAATTAGCAATGGAGAAATTTACTTTAGGCCTTACTTTACCCACAGACCCTCGCTGGGTGGATATTGCAGAAAAAAATGTAGAAGATATTTTAGTTGATCATGCTTACTGCGAGCAGAAAGCAGCCAGCTCGTGTATTAGTTTAATCACTTTATTTCCTGATATGGTAGAACTGGTTGACATGCTTACCCCGGTAGTGGCAGAAGAATGGTCGCATTTTGAACGGGTGCTTGAACAACTGAATAAAAGAGGTTATAAACTGGGCTTCCCCAGGAAAGACGAATATGTTGTGCAGTTGTTGAAGCTGGAAATTAAAGGAGGCAACAGGAAGCATCAGGTAATGGAAAAATTGCTGATCAATGCATTAATTGAGGCCAGAAGTTGCGAAAGGTTCAGGCAGTTGCACCTGCACCTGAAAGATGAAGAGCTAAAGAAATTCTACTATGAGCTAATGGTTTCGGAAGCCGGACATTATAGAAATTTTCTTGAGCTGGCAGAAACTTATATGCCTAAGGATGTGGTGAGAAAAAGGTGGGAAGAACTTTTAAAAGGAGAGGGAGAAATTATGAAAAACCTGGAACCAAGAGCTGATAGAATACATTAATAATATCTATTCAGACTAATAGTTTTCTGACGGGTTGATTTGAAGGTTTTTACCTCTTCGGATCTGAGTTTGATGTGTTTTGTGGCCCTTCCTTGCACTCTTTTCCTCCACATGCGAAAGCTTGAAGGCTTCATTTCTCTTCTCATAATTTTAATCACCTCTTTTTCAGGAACGCCAAATTGCTGGGAGATAGCCTCAAAAGGAGTTCTGTCTTCCCATGCCATTTCAATTATTCTATCTACTTCTTCGGCTTTTAAGTTTTTGATTTTCGACATGTAGTAAAAACTCAGGAGTACCCGGAATGTTCGGAAAATGAGAAAAAGTGGTAAAGCTTTCTTATCCTGATAGGTTTTACCTGTAACAAATCAATATGTTAATTTTTGTAATTGTATTATATACAGAAGAGGTTGTTGTGTATGTAAATGATATGTGAGGTAACATGCTTTTATTTTAGTTCTTTAAGTATGTCATTATTATTTTGTGTAAGTGGTTTGATTGTTCTTAACTTATTACATATTTTTAAAAATTAAAAGAGGAGGTGTGTTCCTTTTAAAAAGTACTAATTAAAGCTTTAAAGCATTTATTAACTGCAGAAAAGAAAGCTTAAAGCTATATTCTTTAAGTGCTATCCTTTTGCTGTTTTATTGATTTTTATCTGTACAGTTTAGGCAATTCATTATTGAAAATAACATGTCCCACTGACTTTATACTAGTTTATTAACTTAAATTTTTTAACTTAACACTATAATTTTTTTTATGAATAAGGCTTCTGAAGATCACAAGGAGTGGTCTTTTATATCAGGAGGTGGGGAAATGGGCGAGTTGACAAGGACCTTCGATTGGTCCCAGACTGTTCTTGGGCCTCCTAAGCTTTGGCCACAAAGTTTAAAATTGACTCTTTCCATGATTTTGTCATCAAAATTTCCTATGTTCTTATGGTGGGGAGATGATTTAATTCAATTTTACAATGATGCTTACCGCCCCAGTTTGGGCAATGAAGGAAAACATCCGAAAGCGCTTGGTCAGAAAGCTGAAGAATGCTGGCCTGAAATATGGGATACCATCTATCCTCTAATTCATAAAGTGAGAACAACTGCAGAGGCCACTTGGAGCGAAGATCAACTGCTTCCCATTTACAGAAATGGCAAGCTTGAAGATGTATACTGGACTTTTGGTTATAGCCCAATTTTTTCTTCCGATATGAATGTGGAAGGTGTTTTGGTGGTCTGCACTGAAACTACCAGTAAAATAAAAGCCCGTCAAGCTTTGGAGGAGAGTGAGGAGAGATTTAGGTTGTTGGCGGAGAATGCCGATTTGCTGATTGCTACAAGCAATGAACATGGACGGATTGATTATTTCAATAAAGCCTGGGAAGACTTTACCGGTAGGTCCGTGGAAAAACTAATCACCGAAGGTTGGAGGGATTTGTTGCACCCTGATGACAAGGAGAGATTTTTGACATCTTATAGCAAGGCATTTGAGAATAGGGAAATGCTTGAAATAGAACTCAGGCTTTTAAATAAAAATAATGAATATAGATGGATTTTAGCTAAAATACCTCCCCTTTTTAGTAATGATGGAGTATTTAAAGGCTTTTTAAGTACCTGCCTTGATATTACTGAAATGAAAAATGCGCAGCAAAACCTTGTGAAAAGTGAACAAAGGCTGGCAAGTATTGTAGAAAATGCCCCTTTTCCTATAGGTGTTTATGTAGGCAGGGAGATGAGAATTGTGCTGGCAAATAAGTCAATTATGGATGTTTGGTCCAGGGGGTATGATATAGTGGGCAAAACCTACTTTGAGGTTCTACCTGAATTAGAGAACCAGCAGGTTTATCAAAAGCTTTTGAAAGTATATGATAGTGGAGAACCCTTTCATGCAAAAAACCAGAAGATTTTTTTAAATGTTAATTGTGAACTAAAGGAACATTACTTTAATTACAGTTTTACACCTCTTTTTGATGCTGCCGGGAAGGTATATGGTGTGATGAATACCGCTGCTGATATTACTGACATTAACTTTGCTAACCTAAAAATAAAACAGAACGAAAAACATTTGCAGGATACCATACTCCAGGCTCCTGTAGCTATCTGCATTATGAAAGGGCCAAACTATATAGTGGAATTAGCTAATAATAAAATGCTGGAGCTTTGGGGAGTAAAAAGAGAAGATATCTTAGGTAAACCTGTTTTTGATGGTATTCCAGAGGCTGAAAATCAAGGACTGGAAGGGCTGCTAAATAAAGTACTTTCCACAGGAGAAACCGTTTCTGCTGAAGGAGTGCCTGTAAAACTACCAAGGAAGGGAGAAGCCGAAACAGTTTACGTAGATTTTGTGTACCAGGCCAACCACTCAGCAGATGGTGTAGTTTCCAATATTATGGCCATAGCCACTGATGTAACTCCTCAGGTTAAAATGCGCCAAAAAATTGAGGATGTAGTAAGTAAACGAACGAGGGAATTGGCGGAAGCTAATAGCAGCTTACAAAAATCAAATGCTGAACTGGCGCAATTTGCTCATATAGCCTCTCATGATCTTCAGGAACCTCTCAGGAAAATTGCCATTTTTACACAAATGCTTGAAAGTGGGTTGGGTGATAAGGTAGATGAGGTTTCGGCAAACTACCTTAGTAAAATTAGAGTTTCATCCAATAGAATGCACAATATGATTAAGGATGTACTCACCTATTCTGAGTTGTTGAACCAGGTAAGGGCTTTTAAAAGAGTGGAGCTGACCGAGATAATTAAAAATACCATCCTGGATTATGAATTATTGATAGAAGAAAAAGCGGCACGGGTAGAATATGATACTTTGCCCGCAATTAATGCCATTCCTCTTCAAATGGAGCAACTGTTTGGAAACCTGATCGGGAATGCGTTAAAATTCAGCAAAAATGGAACACCATTAGTGATTCAGGTAAAGGCAAAAGAGCTGAATTTTGATGATAAGTATGTAAATGGATTGGATACCAGCTGCAATTACATCAAACTAAGCTTTGTAGATAATGGTATAGGCTTTGAAGCGGAATTTCAGGAGCAGATATTCAATATTTTTCAGAGGCTGCATAGCAAAGCTGATTACTCAGGAACAGGAATAGGTTTAGCTATGTGCAAGCGAATTGTCCAGAATCATCTCGGGATTATCAACGCAGAAGGAAGCTCTGGAAATGGCGCTACCTTTAATGTAATTCTGCCTTATATTAAGTAAGAAATAATTATTGAAGTAATAATGGTAAGAATTTAATTTCTCTTCTAAGTAAAATAGACGTCAGGGATAAAGGGATATCATAGTGAGGGTAATCATATTATACCACCCTATTTACATTACTAAGACAAGAAAAGTCAAAGATTCTGTATCTTTTAATGATTTAATTTATTGTATGTATAGTAAAGAACAATTTAAATATACTATCTATGAAAAAATTACTTCTTACCCCGTTATTCCTTGCTATTCTTCTCGTCTCCTGTACTGATGAAGATCAATCAGCTGAATTTGTACCTATTAATTCAAATAATACACTAAATTGTGAATTGGAAATTGATTCTACTACATTGGTAGCGATTTGTTTAGATGGTATTGATTCTGCCGGGGCCAATGAAGTAATAATATTTGCTTCATCATTTTATTCCGCAAATGATGATCCTTCTACGTGCGAATTTTTGTGGAATATAGAATCAGGTAGGATGCAAATTCTGAATGTGGAAAAAGCTATTGAAGGTAAGATTGCAAAATCTATTGCGACTATTCAGTTCAATGAAGATTTTTCAGGAAATGGCCTAATAGAGGTTGATGCTATAAATAAAAGTGGTAGTGGATTTGCGACTCATAGCATTGTTCTCTCATCCGATTAATCGATATTGTAACACATCGCGTTACAACTTAGTGAGATATGAAAGGGGTTCTAAATACTAAGTTATATTTCTTTTTCTTTTCAGACTTTCAGCAAGTTTTACATGATAAATCTTAAATGATTTTACAGTCGGGAGAGTTAATAGTGTAACTTAAATATTAAGTTGCATCTACTATATAGCTTTTTATAATTTGGATGAAATTGTAAAAAGATATATAGGGAGTCGATTGTTAACTGACTCCTAAATGGTTATTTCTTACTATTTCAGATTTAAAGTAAATTAGGTAAAAGTTAAAAAAAAAGAAGCCGTTAGGTCCCCACCTAACGGCTATTTTCAACCAAAACCTTAACAAAGTCATTGACCTTTATAAGATGCCATAAATGTAGAAAAGTTTTTTGTAATTATCTTTACTAATGTAATAAAAATTTTAGTATTTAATTAAATAATTATAATAATAACATACTTATACTATCTGTTTATACCAGTATTTAGCGCCTGCAATCACATTTAAGCCCAGGTGGAGCAAGTTATAACCCCGTTTAACCTTTAATATAAATAGTGTTTTAACATGTATTTAATTGTTTCGTAATTTTAAAGCTTAATATATTGGAATTACAAAATTTGAATACCATGAATCTTATCGCGAAAGCACTTGCAAGCTTTATCTTACTTTTTTTAAGCATTCTTCCACGACCTTCTATAGCATCAGACCTCAAACCCTTTTACGAGTTGCATGTCAGCATTAAGCCTGAAGCAGGCTCTGCGGACGTAGCACTTAAGTTAGATGTTCCGGTAAATCTTTTAATGGGCGATTCTTTATCGTTTTTGTTTTCAGCAGATGCCCAGGTTGCCCAATTAAACGGAGACCACCTTTCCAGCTACAACAAAGAAGAGGCCGGGCCAGGCCTCTCTTTTTATACGCTAAAGTTTAAGGACTTTCCCATGGATATAGTATCGATTAGTATGAAATATACGGTTACTATTCCCGCTGATCATCAAGTAAACAGGATTACAAAGGATTGGATTGAGCTTAATATCGACTCTTTCTGGCATCCGGTACTTACCTCTTTTTCAAGGTTTCATTACCAGTTGACTACTGATCTGGATAAAAGCTACCGGATTCTCACAGGAGATGATGTGAAAAGTATTGGTAAAAGGACGAAGCAAAGAGTGATTGAATCGGTTATTCCAAGGATAGATATTTCCTTTTCCGCCTCGAAGCATTTTTATAGCATTGAAGGAAATTATTCTTCCATTTATACCACCAATTCTTTTACCAATCTGGATTCTTTATTAATGTTCTCCGAGAGAGCCATATCTTTTTTGAAAGGATATATTAAAAGGCCTGATGATTTTAAGCAGGAACGCATTGTTGTTGAATCTCCCAGGAAGGAAGTGGGCTATGCAAGGGAAAACTATGTGGTGCTTAGTAAATTAAATGGAATGGATTCGGTTTATTTGTCCCGCTTTCTTGCACATGAATTTGCTCATTTCTGGTTTTCAACAGCCAATTCACAAAGCCAGGATCATTGGCTTAATGAGTCTTTTGCGGAGTTTGTGTCAATGATTTTTGTGAGGGAAGCGTATGGAGAAGCTGTTTATGAGGCTGACTTACAAAACAAGCTTCAAAGAGTAAAGGGTGATCCCCGATCACTTGACTCCTTCAGGGGCAGGCCTTCTCATTTAGCAATGTATTTTACCGGCCCTTTAATTCTACACTATTTTGAAGAGTTTGTTGGGAAAGAGCAATTTCAGATGCTGATTCAAGAAATGATTAATCAAAGAATCTCCACTACCGAAAATCTTCTGGTATTAGTTAGAGAGCAGTTGGGCACGGCAGCTGAGGAAAAGTTAATTCAACTTAGGGCACGGGAATTTGAATAGAGGTTTGATGATAATATATATCAGCAATGTTGATATATTGTTACCTGCAATTAAGAGATATAATGAAACATCATTTTGCTGATTTACTTGATAGAGAAGATGATTATTGGACTATTGTTCCCAACATTGAGAGATATGCTTATTTAGCAGATGAAATAATAGATGATAAGAACGATGCTCATATAGTTACCGTAAATAAGCACAACTCTAACTGGAAGCAAATCTTTAATTTACCCAAGTTGGTAGAGCTGACCCTACACGAGCCAAGTAAAGAGCAAGTAGAATCAATAAAGGAACTTAAGAATCTTAAAAGATTACGTATATCCCATTATAGAGCAAATAATATTGAATTCATAAGAAAACTAGTAAATATAGAGGAACTTGTACTGGAATATGTTTCAGGGTTTTCTGACCTTTCACCTTTAGGGAATTTGACTAAATTGAAATCCTTGCATCTTGAAAATTTAAGAAGAGTTTCAAATTTTGAAGGATTAAGTGGAATTTTATCTCTTCGTTATTTACATCTAGACGGAACATTAGATTGGAGTCAGCCAATAGAGAATCTTGAATTTTTAAAAGGACTTCAAAATCTAGAAGTTTTTGCTCTCGGATTTGTAAAAGTTCAGCAAGAATATCCAGCTTTTATGCCAATTCTTGAATTGCAAAATTTAAAGAGGATTAAGATTGGCCTGGGAACTCTTGACACAAAAGAGTATGCATTTATTCAAGTCGCTAAACCTAATGTGAAATGTGGAGCACATGGTAAACATACTCCTTGGTCACCAATTTCGGATTGGGGAGAGGATGAATATATACCTCTTGGGAAAGGAAAAAGAAGTTTTTCAAAATACCATAAAGATGCAAAAGCAAAATGTATTCAAATAGAATCCGATTTTGAAAAATTCAAAGAACAAGCAAAAGAGATATTAAAAAAGTAGCCAGGCTGTATAACAAATCTTAAAAGCCTATCGACAGGCTAAGCTTGTTATACTAGTTGTTACAGTACATAAATTATATATGGATAACTTTAATGTAATATTAGTAACTCTATTAGCATTAGCTAATTTACTCTGGATTTGGCTAAAGTTAGACTTAAATAAGAAAGGCTACGAAGTTAGTTTTTTCTGGGGACATTTGAAGGATTTACAGAATGCAGTGAGCGTAATAAAGTTAGCGGATAACCCAGGTACTAGAATTAAATATAGAGGGGTATTAATTTCTATTATAGTTGCAATTATTCTAATATTTATATTGTTTTTTTCGACCTCTGAATTCTCCTCATTTGAAAGTCACAGTTGCAAAAGGTACAATGATTATTTAAGTTATGGCGTTAATGGTGTAATAGCAACTAAGTATATTGACAAGGAAAATCATGCTTATAAAACACTTAATTTAACCAATGGTCAAGTAGAAAATGAAGTGACTTATTTCGTTGACGGATTGTATCAATTTGTCAATCCAAGTGATAGCATTAATAAAATACCTGGGAGCTCAGAAATTTTAGTTTACAGAAATGGCGAAGTTACTACATTCGATGTTGATCGGATAAACTTCTGTAAGGAATAAATTTGCTGATTAGTGAATGAACAATATATAACACTAAAAATGTATGAAAGACATTTTACAAAAATCGTCTTAGGCCATAAAATCAAACATGAAAAGTTTTAATCTAATTTTAATTGCTCTTCTATTTACATCATGTACAACTGAGACCCAAAAAAGCAATGAAGTAAGTGAAAGCCAAGTTAATGAAATCAAAGAAGTCAAAAATAAGGACACAACAAAACCATACGGGCTTTTAAAGGATTCCTTGACCAACAGGGAAAAAGTAAACCGTATTAAGCAACAGTTAAAAACTAATGCAGAAATAAAAGTCATCACGTTTTATGAAGAGCAATTAGAAGACTTTTTTGTATTTGATTATGCATTTAAAGTATTGTCGGATTCATCTGAATTTCACAAAAAATATTTCGAAGCTTTATCTTTTGATCTAAATAATGAGCTTGAATATGCAAGTTATGATTCGCCTGAAACTTGGGAGAAAACGGCTGATTCAATCAAATCACTTCTAAAAAATAAATTTGATAACATACTTAACCAATGGATTCCAATTCATTATTACGAAAATGAACTAACATTTTATAACCCCGGAGATTTTAACGGTGGGTATTATTTGTTCACGGACTCACTAATCTATGACAACTCATTTATGGATGGGCCTTACATTTATAAATACGAATCGATTGATTCAATTGGGAATGATATAATAAAAATTGATTTTAAAGATGTGCAAAGTAATGACATAAAAACAATGAAGTTTTACTTTGTTAATTCTGATATGGCAGTGATTAAACATGAAGGAAAATTCATTGATAATGTGACCTGATATATTCTGACTGTTCCAATATACAAAATTTATAAATTCCCTCTGATAACTACGGAATCAGCGGAATTACCCATGGGTGTTGAGATGGACAACATAGATTTTGATTCACTAATTACACTAGAAAAATTTAAATAAAACAGCGTTCAATATTCTGAGCTATATACAATGGCAGTTTAGTGAGGGAACGCCTTTGACTCTTTCCGGAAAGTCTCTTAGTAGGGTTAACATGCTGTGCAAATCCACCTCCTTCATTTAACTTAACCCCTTTGCCTGAGAGCAATATCCATCCTTAAACTATCCAATATCACCGCTGTCATAAGCAGTCAAACCTTTTTGTCGTAATACGCCCCAAACATTGACGCATCCGTGTATGAACTATTTCCGCTGAGCTGCTTAGCTTTGAGAAATTGAAAGAGCGATAAAGAGTAAAGCTTATGGTACCTGATTTATACAACTTAAAAATAACAACATGGCAAGTATCAATCCACACATTAATTTCAACGGGAATGCAGAAGAAGCATTCAAATTTTACCAGTCAGTATTTGGCGGTGAGTTTTCAAAAATAGTGCGTTTTAAAGAACTGGCAAGCGATGAATTTCCGGTGGCTAAACATGAAGAAAATAAACTCATGCACATTGCCTTACCCATTGGTAAAAGTGTTTTAATGGCCAATGATGTACCGGAAGTATTGGGGCCAACCAATGAAAATGAGAACCGAAGCAAAATTGTTGTGAGTGCAGAAAGTAAGGAAGAAGCGGATCAATTATTTAAGGGACTTTCTAAAGAAGGCCAAATTGAAATGCCTATTTCCGACAGCCCGTGGGGCACCTATTTCGGTATGTTCAGAGATAAATATGGCATTGAGTGGATGATAGAATATGATTCCACTCGCAATTAATAACCTTTTTGATTATATGAATTTAGTAAGAATTAGCCGTCAAATTCCCATCTAACGGCTATGTCACCCTCAATTTTAGTAACGCGCCTTACTTAGCTTGGTTATACTATAATGACTTAATTATAAATAATAATTAAATACCCAAATAGTTTAAGTAGAAATTGCTTTGCTTATGCTGGCAATTCCTGAAATAGCTTGACAAGTTATTGAAGCCACTAAATCGCTATTTTGCACTTTATTTATTTTTATATGACTATTCCGTAAAATAAAATACCTATAAGTAGGTATTTTTCATTCCTTTTCGATGAAATATTAGGATATGATAGGAGGAGGGAGTATGTTAAGTCCTTGAATAACAACAAACTCAATAAATATTTGTAAGTGTTTCATAGTTGTTTGTTGTAGGTTAAATAAAAATATAGCGGATATAATAACAACTTTTATGTCATTGTCCGCTTGTTGTGCTTCATGAATAAAACAGAATTATATGTGGTCAGATAACGAAACATCGGAAGACCTCTTAGGGTTTAAAATACATGCGGACTTACTCATAGATGTAATTAACGATGAATCTGTCCTCCCAGTAACTATTGGAGTGTTTGGAGATTGGGGTAGCGGCAAGTCTAGTATCCTCAAAATAGTTAAGGACGAATTATCTGGAGAAGGTGATGACTTAAGAGATGAGACCCTTGTATTGTATTTCAACGGCTGGGTGTTTGAAGGGTATGATGATGCGAAGGCCGCTTTGCTTGAGTCAATTGTTGAAAAGTTCAGAGAACATAAAACCATTGGGAATAAAGTAAAAGATCAAACAACGAAGCTTCTCAAGTCAGTTGATTGGATGAGGGTTCTTGGTCTCAGTTTCAAAAAAATAATCATACCAGGAGCCATGGCCTATTCCACTGGCGGATTGTCTCTAATTCCCTGCTTCATGGGCGAGTTTTCCAAGCTTGATCCAAAGGAACTTGGAGACAAACTACAAGGAGAGGATGCAGAAGATTTCTTAAGTGGTATTATTAAGAAAAATGAACATGAAGACACTACACTTGTTCGAGAATTCCGAGAGGATTTCAAGGAGATGATAGACAAGTCAGAAATCAAAAAGCTTGTGGTTATTATCGATGATTTAGATAGGTGTACGCCTGAACGATTAATTGAAAATCTCGAAGCAATCAAACTGTTCCTTAATGTTGAGAAAACCGCATTTATAATTGGTGCGGATCCTCGGATAGTGAGGCATGCGATTGAGTTCAGATATAAAACCGATCAGATACAAAACGCGGATGACCCAAATAGTCGGAATAAACGAATAGTAAGCGACTATCTTGAGAAACTAATTCAAGTGCCATATAATCTTCCTCGCCTATCCAGCAATGAAGTTGAGACCTACATCACTCTTTTGTTTTGCAAAAAAGAACTTGGTGGCGAATTCTCAAAAGTTTTAGAGGCATATCAAAAATTCAGAGATTCGGATAGGTATGGAACATTCGGATTTGGTAATCTCGAAGGTGTCATTGAAAAGAATGATCAGCAGCGAGTTGCTGAAAAAGTTTCGTTAATTGCCTCGTTATCACCCATAATCACGAAAGGATTGAATGGGAATCCTCGACAGATAAAGCGCTTTCTAAACACATTTACGCTAAGAAACAGGCTGGTTGAGGTTGCAAAAATTCCTGATTTTAAAATTGAGGTGTTGGCGAAGCTGATGGTATTAGAATACTCAGAACCAAGTCTTTTTAACACTCTGTACACTTGGCAGTCGATGCAAAGTGGTTACTCTGCTGAGTTGAAAGAACTGGAATTTTTTGCCAGTGAAAAAGACAAGGCAGGACTTAAAGAAAAGTTTGGCGAGGGATGGGCTCTGGCAAAAATTATCACATGGCTTAATGCTGAACCTGCGTTAAGCGACATAGACCTTCGAGATTATTACTGGATTTCCAGAGACCGGCTAACAGATTCAATCAGTGGCTCATCACTAATTCCAATGCATGTGCGAATGGTATTTAAAAAGATGTTGGAAAGTGGTTCCGCCAGTATCTTAAAGACAACTGTGTCGACAGAAGTAAAGGACAAATTACAAGAAGAAGATTTAAACACGCTCTACTCACTATTGAATAAAGAATTAGAAAAGACGCCTGGTAGTAGTTGGCTTCATCAAATTTATGTGGAGCTAATGGAGAACAAGATTGATGATTCAGTAGAATCGTATGAGAGAATGTTGAGACATATCGACAATAAGAAAATCCCCTTCAGTCTACGGAATAACTTGTTTCTCGCGGAAAAGAAGAATCAAAAAATAAAACAGATATATGCCAAGTTTGAACCAGAGTCGAGGATTTATAAAGCACTTAATCCAAAGAAATAAATGGGAACTACACAAAGAATTGTACCTGGCGTGACTGGAGAACCAAATTGGGCAGATTTAAGTCGTTCAATTACTCATATCTCAAAAACCGTTGAAAAGGAGAAGGAATTAGAACAAAAGGAAAATGATCAGGAAGACACTGACACTGAACAGCATGCTACGGCATACGCAACGGCCGTTGCCAAATTAACCGAAAGAAGAAAAAAACACCTTAAGACTGCATTTGACAGCCTCATTAGAGCTAGCGGAGGACGCGAAAGCGTTAAAAAAGGACGGTCACGATCGTTTGGAAGTGCTGGTCGTAAATCTGCTTCTCGTTTAGTTGGGTTTGTAACTGGAGTTGCAAATCACGGACTTGAAGAACAACTAAAATCTATTGGTCTCGGTGACTTAACGGGTAAAAGGTTGAGTGATGTAATTGATTTGCTACTCAATTATTCATCTGAGTCAAGTGCGGGAATGGATGATACGGCAGCAAACAAGGCAATGTTGGAAGTCTTAAATCAACTATCTGAGCAAGCAGATAATGACCTTGGCAAGTTCGAGGAATTACTTGCAGACTATGCTGAAGGTAAAGGCCTCGCGGATTTACTTTGCCGCTTTTGGGGTGTTTACATTTTTGAACATCTATCTCAGCGCTTTCAAGAGAAAATTAGGCAAACAAAAGGCGAAGAAGTAAGTCAGGAAACGTTTCAAATCATCAGAGATGATATTATCGGTCAAGTTGAAGTTTTAAACGACCGTAGACCTGTAGCTACTATTAATTGGCAGGGAACTGAAGGTGAAAATCAAATAGAATCAATTTTCGAATCAATAATAAATATCATTTGTGATGACCACTAAAATAAAGGCTCAGCCTCTTGTGTATGACTCAGATAGTGGAAAAGGTACGATTGTCTTAACCACCCAAACTAATGAAAGGGCAACATTAGAAATCAGCCTTAAGCCACTGTTGCCATTCATTAACATAGCAAACGAAAACGTTACAGATTTCTTTATCTTTTCATCAGCTATTTACGGTATTGATCGATTTGTCCAACGAAGGAGAAATTCGGTTGACGGCTGGTCAAGAGAGTTTGAAGTGGAGTTTCCAGTTCAAAATCCAAATGAGTGGAATGCTATTGCTGTAGAATTCAATTCACTTCTTTCATTTTTGACTGGTGATTATTGGACAGTTGAATTTTATCAGTCGAGTCTTGAATTGCCAGCCGAACCGTTATCAGATGAATATAATGGTGATTTTTCGCAGGTAAGTTTGTTATCAGGGGGATTGGATTCGCTTATTGGTGCAATTGATTTTTTAAAGTCAAAACCAAATGAAAGTGTTATTTTTGCTTCCCAATACGACCCTCATATGAGGGGCGTGAAAAAAGACCAAATTGATTTGTTACCAGTGCTAACTGCTAATTATCCAAATCGATTTTTGCAAATACCCTCAATTAAGGTCTCACTCACTGATTCTACAATTTCGAGGGAATCGACATTCAGGAGTCGTTCTATCTTATTTGTTGGTTTAGCGTTACTAATAGCTGACGGCAAATCCATACCACTGATTGTCGTCCCTGAAAATGGATCCGTTTCGTTGAATTACCCTCTAAGTTCTTCCAGAAGGAGTGCGTGTAGCACAAGGACAACACATCCTGCCGTACTTAATCAAATTCAAAGTATTTGGAGGGAGCTAGGCGTTCTGACTAAAATAGAGAATCCGTACGAATTTTCAACGAAAGGTGAAATGGTGGATAATTGCGCTGACCCTTCAGTTTTATCCTATGCAATCGATAAATCTAATTCTTGCGGAAAACGAGGACATGTTGCGCATTGGGATCTAGATAGAAATGCAACCCACTGTGGTGTCTGCATGCCATGTATTTACAGAAGAGCTTCCCTAGTGAATGCTGGAGATTCAACATCATATGGTTGTGATATTAACGGGCTACCTCCTTTTAAGACCAAAAAGAGTCAGGATATGGGTGCACTTTTACAATTTTTAAAAACACCGTTAAGTTCTATTGAAATTAAACAAGAGCTGATGGTTAATGGGGTTAGGGATTTTTCCAAAATCGATAGATATGTGGATTTAGTAGATCGGACAAGGTCCGAATTGAAGAGTTGGGTTGGCAGTTTTGGTAATACTGCTGTGAAGAATAGCGCAGGAATTCCATGATTGATTCTCACTGTCATATTGATCTTTATCCAAATCCCTTGGAGATTGTCAAAGAATCTGAAATCCTAGGAATTATTACAATTGGAATGACTAATCTTCCGAGCCATTTTAAAATGGGACAGCCCCACTTAAAAGGTTATAAAAAAACTAGGTTGGCTTTGGGTATGCATCCTTTAATGGCTGAAAATCATTCTGAAGAGTTTCCAATTTTTCATGAGTGCTTTAATAAAACTTCATACATTGGAGAAGTAGGTCTGGATTTTTCCAGAGAAGGAATTAAAACAAAAGACCAACAAATTGATAGTTTTAAAAAGATTCTTGAAGCAGTAGGGGATAAGCCTAAGATCCTGAGTATTCATTCAAGGAGAGCAGAAAAAGAGGTACTTAAGTTATTGAAGGATTATCAAATTCGAAATGCAATATTTCATTGGTATTCTGGAGGGCTAAAACTTATAGATCAGATTGTTGATTCTGGTTACTTTTTATCTGTTAACCCTGCTATGATTCGTTCAGAATCTGGAAAAAAAATAATACAAAGAATACCAAAGGAATTCATTTTAACTGAAAGTGATGGACCATTTATAGATATAAATAATCAACCTGTAAAACCAAAGGATATAGAAACAGTTTTAACTCACTTGTCAACTATCTATAACTGCAGAGTCTCTGAGGTAAATAATTTAATCGTCTCAAACTTTAAAAAATTGGTTAACCAAATTAAACACGAAAGCACAACAGGATATAAACGGCATTAAAACGACCGTTTATATAGGTCGTTTCCTTCCGCTTAAACTTAAACTAAGGTGCATTTTAAAATGATCTTTGAACAATACCTAAAAGATATTCAAGAGTTTCTACAGCTAAAACAAAATTTGGATGTAGAAAGAGTAGACGATTTAATTCTTTGTGTGTCTCATAAAGAATATGAGTTCCCAATATTTACTTTAAATTATGAGTTAGAGGAAGTGAAAATAGGAATTTCCAATGTACAAGAATACTATCCGGTAGAAGAACTCGAAAAGGCGATATGGCGTTTCTTAACACTCCTAACCCAAAATATTCGTATAACTGCTTATTATAAAGGTAATTTTTTTTATAGAGGAAAATTTGATGTCATAGACAATCGGGGTAATGTTTACTATTTCGGGGAAATAATGACATGGCTCTTTCCGTTTTGGAAGAAAAGCCGCTTAAAAGTGAAAGAACTACAAGCTTTGTTGACTATAGAGGAAATCGAAGAGCGATTTATCAACTTAAAAGTAGCTGCAAATAAAGTCTAAACATCATTTCATCACTTTCAATTCAAAACACCATTAGTCTTTCCATTCCTTTTAATCCCCAAACTACAGCCCAACCCATAAATAATCGTTTAAAAATTTGCCTATCAAGTAGTAGGTATGTATGTTTGTATAAACAAACCTTAAAACCATGTCAAAGCGGGAAGAAATTATTCAGCTGGCCGATACCATGTTGCGCAAAAAAGGGTACAATGCCTTTAGCTACCATGATATCGCCAGGGAAGTAGGAATAAAAACGGCTTCTATCCATTACCACTTTCCGGCTAAATCCGACTTAGGTGTGGCCATTATCAATCAGCATATTGAGGGTCTTAAGCGTTTAATTCATGAGCATGAGGGCAAATCCCCGGTCAAACAACTCAACGCTTTTTTTTCTATTTATGATAACCTCCATAAGGAAAACAAAGTATGTTTAGTGGGATCATTGGCTACTGATTTCAATACCCTGGATGCCAGGGTACAGGAAAAACTGAAAGAATTTTCTGACCTCATGCTCCATTGGGTCAGTGGCTTTTTAGAAACCGGCAGAAATGAAGGCCTTTTTGAGTTTGAGGAAGAGCCAAGAAGCAAGGCATTAATGGTGATATCTCACATGCTGGCCATTGTGCAACTGGTAAGGCTTACCCATAAGCAGGACTTTGCCATGGTAAAGGCCGCTATCAAAAAAGAATTACTGAAAAAATAATATGGATAGATTATCACAATTAAAAACCTTTATAGGGAAAGAGTTTACCTCTTCTCCTTCGCCATTTATGCAATGGCTAAAGCCCACAGTGCGCACTGCGGAAGAAGGCCACCTGGAGTTTGAATACCTTATCCGCGAAGAGTGGCTGAACCCCGTGGGCAATTTACACGGTGGTGTTACTGCTGCAATAATGGATGACATATTAGGTGCCACCATGTTTTCCTTAAACGAGCCGAGCTTTTTCACCACCATTAATAATGTGGTCGATTACTTTTCCACCGCCAAAAGAGGGGATAAGATAATTGCTGAAACCCGGATTATTAAGCGCGGGAAACAGTTCATTAATGCCCAATGCGATATTTGGGATAGCGAAAAAAGCAGGCTTTTGGCCAGAGGAACCTCTAATTTATATAAAACAGAAATTAAAAGATAATAGATGAGAAGAGTAGTAGTTACCGGTATGGGAGCATTAACTCCTATAGGAAATAATACAGAAGATTTTTGGCAGTCGCTTGTCAAAGGCGTAAGTGGGGCAGCTCCCATTACCAAATTCGATACCTCAAAATTTAAAACAAAGTTTGCCTGCGAATTGAAGGATTTTGATCCTCAGGATTTTATCCCGAAATCAGAAGCCCGCAGGTATGATTTGTTTACACAATATGCCTTAATTGCTGTGGAAGAAGCCCTGAAAAATGGCAATATAGATTTTGAGCCACTCAATAAAAACCGCATTGGTGTAATCTGGGGGTCCGGTAATGGCGGAATCGATACCTTCCAGCAGCAGGTAACGGAATTTGCGCAGGGAGATGGAACGCCACGTTTCAACCCTTTCTTTATTCCTAAAATAATTGTGGACATCGCTTCAGGCATTATTTCCATTAAATACGGGTTGCGTGGGGTGAACTTTACCACTGTTTCAGCCTGTGCCAGCTCCACTACTGCCATTATTGATGCCTTTAATTACATCAGGTGGGGCAAAGCGGATATGATTATCACGGGAGGCTCGGAAGCCGCCATCACAGAAAGCAGCATCGGAGGTTTTGGTGCGGCAAAGGCGTTATCCACCAACAATGAAAACCCAGGAAAAGCATCCATGCCATTTGATGTCAACAGAGATGGTTTTGTAATGGGGGAGGGCGCAGGTGCTATTATCCTGGAAGACCTTGAAAGTGCTAAAAAACGAGGAGCCACCATCCTTGCTGAAGTAGCAGGAGGCGGGATGGCTGCTGATGCCTATCACCTCACCGGCACCCACCCGGAAGGGGAAGGGGCATACCTTGGTATGATGGCAGCTCTGGAAGACGCAGGAATTACGGCTGATAAAATTGACTATCTTAATGCGCATGCTACTTCTACTCCTGCCGGAGATACCAGTGAGTTACTTGCTACGGAGCGGGTTTTTGGTTCAGGTAAGTTAGGCAAGCTTAATATAAGTGCAACAAAATCTATGACAGGCCATCTGTTGGGCGCTGCCGGCGCTGTAGAAGCTATTGCTTCTATTAAAGCCATTCAGCATAACCTGATGCCGCCTACCATTAATGCAACAGACATTGAGCCTGAATATAAGGATCGCTTTAACCTTACTTTGGGCAAAGCCCAGCAGAAGGAGGTAAATTATGCCATGAGCAATACCTTCGGCTTTGGCGGACATGTGGCTACTGCCATTTTCAAAAAGTATACTGAATAAGCTGAGTTCAATTGATAAAAATAGCGTCTCCGCCTTAGCGGGGATGCTGTTTTATACCGCTGGTACCTCTCCAATGATAAAGTGCAAGTGTCTCACTTGTACCTTAACTTAACCATCAAATCAATTGCTATTACACCAAATAGCACTGAATCTTCTGTCTTTCTGCTAAATTGGATCTGGGAGCTGTCCCCTTGAGGGGCCAGGGGGGTGTTATTTAGAAAGTAGAATAACTCATTTGTTGAGTGTTTTTATCCACAAATTCAATAGGTATGGTGTGAGTGCCTCACTTGTACCCGCTCCTTACAATGTGTAAGAATTTCAGGTATAAATTAGGAGGGTTATAGGTAGCACTCAAAGTAGAACTATTTTATGTGATAATTTGAATTCAATGAAATTATACCTTAAGTTTAATCACTGTAACTATAAGTTCTTTTACTGACTATGCTTGATGAAAATTACAGCTTAAATGACTAATAATGTAAAGAAGGTAGATCCTGCCTCAATTAAATCAATAGCTATAAAATTAATTCTTGTTTACGGAATTGCTTTATTGCTTACTTTTTTAATTCTTCAACTCCCCAATTTAGTTCAGCAAATCAGCTTGTTTCTATTTGATTTTAAGTTGCCTTTTAATTGGAACCACGGTATTGCACTACTTCTTGCAGCATTAGCAGGTTATAGTATTTTTAAAACTAAAAGGGAGACTACATTTTTAGGGAATGACAGAATCAGGAGTTTAATCTTTGGCTTCATCCTTTTGGTATCTTATTCAATAGCGGGCATTTCAAATAAATATGGCATTAACCCTCATTTATGGGCTTTGATATTTGTTTCTTTAACACTCATGTATGATGTACTGGAAGAGTCGTTTTGGCGAGGCTATTTAAATGATTTGCTACATCCTAAATACCTGGCAGTAAAATATGTCATTACAGGAATAGTATGGTCCATTTGGCATCTACTGGTATTTGAAAATTTTAATCAATGGGGTGGATTTCATATTTTTTTACTTTTATCGGTCATAGTTTCTTTTATTATAGGGTATGCCACCACCAAAACAAATTCCATTTTAGTGGCTGCATCAATCCATGCGCTGTTAATTAGTAAAAATTTATATGTTACTATAATTTGTTTTTTGATTTGGGGAGTAATGATTCTTACGTGGGAAAGAAAACTGTTGAAACAGAAAAAACAATAATTACACCTTCAAACTGAAGAGCTGTCTACTCGAGGGGACCACAGGGGTGTTTTCTTTATGGAGTAGTACTAAACGTTATAGGACTCTATCTTTACAGCAAGTATCCTCAGCTCTATTTGTTAGGTGTTATCACCAACAAACTCACTAAGGTACAAGAATTGATGATTCATACTTTTTCCATTGATGAAAAAGTATGCAATCCCGATAGCTATCGGGACTAGGTAAAATGATGCTCCTACCCGCAAAAACCTACGCTGGCCCGCCTCCCGAAAGCTTTCGGGATCCCGTCCACCCGCTTTTTCGCCTCAGGCGAAATCGGAGGAGCTAATTCTGAAGAAACTCTCCATATTAATTGAATCGATATCACTTTGTCGAGTGTTCTCATTAACCAACTTATTATGGTGCAAGTATCTTACTTGTACAAAAACCAATTACCACAACACCAAATACCACTGAAGCTTCTGTCTTTCTGCTAAATTAAGTCCGGTAGCTGTCCCCTTGAGGGGACCACAGGGGTGTTATTTAGAAAATAGAATAACCATAATTTAATCTACAACGGTATGGTTAATCCATGAATCTTATAACAAGCAGTAATGAAGCTGTAATAACTCTTTCTTCCGGTTCAAATACCTTTGTGGTCAACCAAAAGCAGTTGTAATGAAGGATCACACATTTCCCCTTATAGTTTTAGCCCTTATGTTTTTAACCGGCTGCGAGGTTATAGGCGGAATCTTCGCCACCGGGTTGGGTGTAGGTGTTTTTTTGGTAGTTGTTTTAATTATTGTTGCGGCTATTTATGCTATAAGAAAGCGTAAAAGTTAATTTTATTAAATAATAAAATTCCAGTCCACGGCCAATTACCCGAAAGCGATTAGCCTTAAAATTACACATATCCTTTAACTACTCATTCAAAACCACTATGGATAAAATACTCTTTACCAATTGGGAAAGTATAGGTAGAACATTTATCATAGGAGTACTTTCCTATATAGTTTTAATTATCCTTTTGAGGAGTTCAGGTAAGCGCACCCTATCAAAGATGAATGCTTTTGATTTTGTTATTACCATTGCATTGGGTTCTACCTTCGCCAACCTCATACTGAACAAATCAGTTTCCCTGGCTGATGGTGCAGTGGCTTTTTTTACCCTTATCTTTTTGCAATATGCTATTACCTGGCTTTCGGTTAGGTCTAAACGCATAAAGCACCTGATTACCAGTGAGCCGGTATTAATACTTTACAAGGGAGAGCTACAGCACAGAGTGATTAAAAAAGAAAGAATTACGATTGAAGAAATTAATTTGTCCATCAGGAAAAAGGGCATCAGTTCTCTTGAGGAAGTAGATGCGATTATCCTGGAAACTACAGGTGATTTTACTGTGGTACCTTCCATTAAAACAGAAAATACGGGCGTGCTGGATGATGTAAATAACTTTCCACCCGGCAAAAACAAATCTGATAAGTGAGCTAAGTACAAGAAGGGATGAGAACAACTGCTTTGTCTGGAAAGAAAATAATGGTAGCTAAGAACGAGCGGGCTGGCCGATAAAAAGGCGAGGTTTGCGCTGAAATGTAGGGAAGGAGCATCTTTTTATCTTGATTTTTTGTTTCTTTTGCATCAAGGCATCGCAGCCTTGGAACTGAACCTCAAAAGAGATAACAGGACTTTTGCTATATTGGAAGATAGAGCTAAAGCTGATTAGTTTACTGCTTACTTACATCTGTGAGGCTATCCCCTTGAGGGGATTATAGGGGTGTTACCCTAGAGGGGACTACAGGGGTGTTTTGGAGCAACATAGAAATGGCATCAGTTGAGAAAATAGAATCTTGTTATATAAGTAGGCAAAAGATAAAGAATAAGGTTTTATGAATATTTAACAATCGCCACAACAACTTAATATCAATAAACTTTCTTCACTGTTTCAAACGTTTCGCCTGGAACCTGCTAAAAGTAGCGTCCGCTAGGATAAATTCAGCGGATGCTGAAGGGTATAAAGGTACAAGTCGGACACTTGCACCAGTTAAGGGCCGTAATATATTCAGTGAACGCTGAAAAATATAAAGGGACAAGTGAGATACATGCACCATGTATTCAAACCATAACTGCTTATACAATACCTGTTAAGAACTGTTTGGTATTACTAATTCGTAAGATCAGCTATTGTATTATCTGAATGGTATCAGAATTGATGATATTACTTTTGTTACCGGCTCTGTCCCAGATCTGGGCCTGAACAAACATCGGGTAGTTCCTGAAAATTATTCTGAAACCCAAAGAGGTGATATCATAGTCCAAAGTACCATTAATAGGCCTGTCGTAATCTTCAGTATTAAGTATAGGAAATCTACCATTAAAAGTCTGATAGTAAGGCGCTTCTTCCCACTTATATTCAATAAATTCGTTTCCAGGCTTGTAGAAAGTTTTAATAAATATATTATAATGGCGCGGGTTTCTCTTTATGTAAAGAGTATCAGCTATTGTAATAAGCTCATTTTCAACTATTACTGTATCATCCTCTTCAAGCACAGTAAAATAATCCAACGGATTGTATGGTGGAAGTGTGTCAATACTGTTCAATCGAATAAGCTTATTTTCATCATTTTTTTGCCAAAAGAAAGGTCTGTATTGGTCAAAGATTTCATCACTTCTTAAGCCTAAATCACCATCACCGTCCTCAAAATACAATTTTAAGCTCAGCACATCTTCGGTAATATTAGGTTGGTCAGGATCCGTTCTTGTTTCAAATTGTAAACTTTCAAAGGCTATACGAGGGGTATTGTCAAACTCTGGTGGTTCAGGACAACCGGTTAAAATAAAGGCCAAAAGAATTAAAGGTGCTGAAAGTATGACTTGAGCCTTCTTATATTTAATATTGTAGCGCATAACTATTTATCAATGTCAGAAAGAGAACGTTTTTTTAATCAGATTGATACTATCAGCCCCGAAAATTTTTCTGAAGCTGCATTGTCGCTCTTTCGGTTTCAATATACTAACAATCCTGTTTATAAAAAATTTGTTAATTACCTCAGGGTTTCTCCTAATAAGATAAATTCACTTGAAAAAATTCCCTTTTTACCGATAGAATTTTTCAAAAACCATCAGGTAATTAATTCACTTGGTCAAAATGAAAGTTTTGAAGCAGTTTTTGAAAGTAGTGGAACAGGATTGGGCTCCGTAAGTAAGCACTATGTAAGAGATTTAAATTTTTACCTGGCACACAGTCAACGCCTCTTTGAGGCAGAGTATGGTCCTTTGGAAAACTGTATTTTTCTGGCTCTTTTACCCTCTTATTTAGAAAGGGAGCATTCTTCTTTAGTGGCCATGGTCAATTACTTTATTAAACAGTCAGGATCACCTGATTCCGGCTTCTACTTGTATAATCAGGAAGAACTTATTGAAAAAGTAAAAGTGTTAAAACAAGCGCATCAGGAAAAGAAAATAGTGGTTTGGGGTGTGAGCTTTGCTTTGTTGGACCTTGCTGAAAACTACCAACCGGATTTTAGTAATTGCATTGTGATGGAAACTGGTGGAATGAAGGGTAGGAGGAAGGAGATGATCAGGGAAGCCCTGCATAGCTTCATATGTGAGCGTTTTCAAGTAGAGGTAATTCATTCTGAATATGGTATGACAGAGCTGTTATCGCAAAGTTACAGTAAAGGGAACGGTTTGTTTCACCCTTCAACCGCTATGAAAGTTTTAGTGAGGGAAGTTAATGATCCTTTTCAAATTTCTAGTACTTCCAATAGGTCAGGAGGAATAAATATAATAGATCTGGCCAACATCGACAGCTGTGCTTTTATAGAAACCAAGGATGTAGGCTCTGTAAATGAAGACGGAAGCTTCCAGGTGTATGGCCGCTTCGACCATTCGGATATCAGAGGTTGTAATCTATTACTAGATTAATGAGATTTCTAGATTTAAATTTAAATACTGATTTAACTACTATAGCTGTCACTTAACTAATGGAAGAAATGAAATATTCTTAAGTAATTTCATTTCTTCCTTAAAATTTAATTTTTTTGCAGAAAAAAGTAGATTAGTCATCACAGCCTATGTTAATATAGACATCGGGATAAAAAGTGCTATTAGGAACGTAAGTCGAATTACATCTCGCTATCGATTCTTGGGAACAATTTGTCTGAACCAATTGTTGAGATTCCTCCAATAATTCTACAATAATAGATGTTCCATTTCCTACTGTCAATCGTTCTACTTTACCTGTAACCCAATATGTATCATTTGATCCACCTCTAAGGCTACTAGAAGACTGAACTACATCTTGAAGAGAGCCTGTATTAACAGTTAACTTTGAGTCAATGGTTTCACCGGTGGTAGAATTAATTCTGACGATATTGGCCCAAGTTCTGATACTAGTAGTAGTTTGATTATCACTAACTGGTGTAATCATAAGTATTTTAGTGATTGAGGATTTCCTTGAATAAGGGTTGTTGTATACAGAATTCTTTACCTGTACTTGAAATTTTTGATTTTTAATATAAAATATATCTAGATTGGTATTTTCGATGACTTCTATATCTTCAGCGGTATACTTATACTCGATTGAATTGGAGTCAAAATAATCTACTTCTAATAATTCATCTAAAGATGCACTCACTCTTAAAGTCTCATTGGCTAAGGTAATTTCATCATCTTTACATCCTAAAAGGCATATTAAAAAAACAAATACTAGGCTTCTTAAATTTTTCATGACTTTTTCATTTTTGGTTTATTAAATTTAAAGAAAATATTTTAAAAGTGTAAGTGGCTCTTATTACATTAATGTTACTAAATTATTACGCATGTATTTATTGGCGGGAATTTAGCTCTCTGTAGATAAAGGCTGAAATTTTCATGAATCTTATTGGTTAAACTTCATTTAACTGATGATAAATTCTATTCTTTTCATGTTTGTTATTGTGAAGCCTAAAAATATTATCATAAGTTTATAGATACTTTGGCGTTTTTGAAATTAAAATTTATCTAATTAATTAATTAATACTCTTTTGCATTTTGAATAACCAGTTTACTTGGCCTGTCCTCGCCAATCATGTTACCAATAAAGTGTAGGTTATGTTATAAATCTACCACTTTAATCCTTCTACTATTAGAGAAGGAAGGTTGTCTTACTAAATTAACTTGTCTTTGTTATCTAAGTAAGTGGGTAGAGATTTCTTTGTAATCTCATTTTTTTTAATTAATTATTAGAAATTAAAAGAAATGAAGAGTAATGTTTTCTACGGTTTCAATGAGAGTTGTCGCCTTGGAAGGGTCTACAGTGGTGTTTTCTGATCGAATAATATTAATGGTACCGAACAACTTGCTAACTAGCCAACGTAATTAATTTGACAACAACTCCCTGGCACTCTGAATGGCCGATTCACTTGGTTTATCGCCACCAATCATTTTAGCTATTTCCAGTGATCTTTCTTCTTCAGAAAGCAACTTCACCTTACTCACCGATTTATCTGCTGAGTTGTCTTTGTATACAAAATAATGGTGCTTTCCTTTAGCCGCTATTTGTGGAAGGTGGCTAATGGTAATTACCTGATGGCTGGCAGCCATTCTCTGCATCATGTGCACCATCTTAATGGCAATCTCTCCTGAAATACCAGTGTCAATTTCATCAAAGATGATGGTAGGCAGGGCGATTTTATCAGCCATTATATACTTCAGAGCAAACATCAAACGAGAGAATTCTCCACCTGAAGCTACATTTTTGAGTGGCTGAGGGCTAATTCCTTTATTGGCGCTGAAGAGAATTTTGATGTCATCAACCCCTGTTTTATCTGCTTCCTTTTTATTGTTGGTGATATTGATGGTGGCATCTGTCATGCCAAGGTCACTGAGTAGTTCTTTTAACTCTTTCTCTAATTGAGCAAAATGTTTTGAACGACTTTTACTTAATTTTGAAGCTGTATCATTCAATTGCCTGGTTACTTCTTTTAACTTAAGTTGAAGGGATTCTAAATCGCCATCTGCATTTTCAGCAGCTAACAATTTTTCTTCCAGTTCATCTTTAATTTTCAGCAATTCTGTAATACTGTCAGTTTTATGCTTTTGTTGAAGCTGGTAAATTAAGCTAAGCCTGTCCTGAGTGTACTTCAGTTGTGCAGGATCATGTTCAAACTGGTTATTTTCAATTTCCAGTTCCTTGGCGATATCCTGGGCTTCTATAAAAGCACTGTTGAGTCTTTCATACAATTCTTTATAGGCAGGGCTGAAGTTCTGCAAGGTTTTTAGCGCTTCCACGGCCTCGTGCATTATTACATTTACTGCAAATTCCGATTGATCTAACGCACCATAAGCCTCTGCCAGTTTTTGCTGAATGAACTCTCCATTTTCCAAAATTTCGAGTGAGTGCTCCAACTCTTCCTGTTCATTAGGTTTTAGCTGGGCTTTTTCCAATTCCTCAAACAGAAACTGGTGGTAATCTTTTTCCTGCTTTAAATCAGCAGAAGCTTCTGTAAATTTTTTGAGCTCTTTTTTGGCAGTGGAATATTGTGAGTAGATTGCCTGATACTCCTCTAAAAGTGACTGAGTTTGGCCATAAGCATCAATTAATTGTAACTGAAAGTCCTGATCACCCAGAAGCAGGGTTTCATGCTGAGAGTGAATATCCATCAGGTAATTTCCCAGATTTTTCAACACATCCAAGGTAACGGGCGTATCGTTTACAAAAGCTCTTGATTTTCCGCTGGCACTTATTTCCCTTCTGATAACACATTCCGCTTCATAATCTAATTCCTCTGATTCAAAAAATGATTTCAGGGAGTAATCTTCGATGCGGAAAATACCCTCTACCACGCATTTTTTATCCTCTTCATAGAGCACTTTAGTATCAGCTCTTTTGCCTATTAATAGCCCCACTGCACCCAGCATAATAGATTTACCGGCCCCGGTTTCACCTGTAATAGTGTTCAACCCGGCTGAAGGCGTAATATCCAGTTCTTTTATTAAAGCGTAATTTTTGATTAAAAGCTTTTGCAGCATACTTGTGCGTATGTTTTAGAGTTCAGCATCAAATTTACTGAAAAAATAAAGGAAGTAAATAATGTCTGCTATTTTATCATCACTTCATACTTCTCTGAATTCGCAGGGGCTATTTCCCGCATAATTTCGTAGGCTTGTCTTCGTACCTGTAAATCTCCTTCTGTGAAGATGGAAACAATCTCATCCGACTTACTTTGTATCAATACAGTGATGAATGGCGAATTAGGGTTCAGCTTGTTGGCTTTTTGAATATTCTTTAATGCTTCTAAAATGGATTCTCTTGCTGCATCCGGATCTTCCTGCATCACATCCAATCCTTTTCTGTAATACAGGTAAAGCCCTCTTCTTACAGGCTCCAGTTGTGTATTTAAAATAGACTGAATTAATGCATAGCGGCTTTCCTGGTTACCAAACTGTTCCCAGCCTACTCCAAGATTTTGCTGTTGAGCTGAACGCGCAATATTTAAGGCTTCATCATAATAAGGCTGACCACCTAATTCGGAAAAGCTGTCAAAATCCAAACCTAAAATCAGGTTCGCATAAAAAGCCATGATGCTAACCAGGTTGTCATTAAAGCTGTTGGGGGTATACACCATCGGCTGAGATTCCGTATAATCAAACCTGAGGTTTCTGTCGGCCAGGTTTATCATTACCGACTCGTACGCACTTCCGTAGACAGGTCTTACAGACTGAATCTGAGCCTGTGCTTCATAACGGCCTGTTCTGGGAATTCCGGTAATATTCACCACAAAAACTGACTTAACTCTCTCAAACAGGTCAATTTCATTATCCATCCATTTTCTTTCATTAAAAAACTGGCGGAAGGAATTTTCCATATTGGTAAACACCCTTGTTTCTGAAGTATTGGCGGTGGTGACATCTACTTTTACTTCAAAAAATAGATCCTGAGCACTAAGCGTCAGCGCTGGCAGGCATATCAATAAACAGAATAAGAGCTTCTTCATTTACAGTTGGGCTATTTGTTCCAGTATCAGTTCAGCAATTTTGGTTTTGGCCTCCAGTTCTGATTGATGCCTTAAACCATTTTTATCAAAAATCTTCACCTGATTGGTGTCATGGTTAAAACCGGAGCCTTCATCATTCAGACTGTTAAGAACGATGAGATCGAAGTTTTTATTTCGCAATTTTTGCTGAGCGTTGGCTTCTTCATTATTGGTTTCCAGGGCAAAGCCAATAAGTAACTGATGTGGTGCTTTTATTTTTCCAAGAGTTTTGGCAATGTCAGTGGTTTTCTCCATTTCCAAAGCCATTGATTTTTCCTCTTTTTTAATTTTTTCTGTTGCCACTGTTTTTGGTCTGTAATCAGCTACAGCTGCAGCCATTACGCCAATATCTGTATGAGGAAAACGCTTTTCGCAAGCTTCCAGCATTTCCTTTGCGGAAGTAACTTTAATAAATTCCTTCACCACTGAAGGCGGCTCTAGTTTAGAAGGTCCTGAAATCAGGGTTACTTCTGCGCCCTGATCGGCAAATGATCGTGCAATCGCATAACCCATTTTGCCGGACGAATGGTTGCCTATAAATCTTACAGGGTCAATAGCCTCATAAGTGGGACCTGCGGTAATTAATATTTTCTTACCTGCAAATGGTTTGCTTTGATTGAAATGCTTTTGAACGAAAATAAGAATTTCTTCCGGCTCTTGCATTCTACCTTTGCCTTCCAGCCCGCTGGCTAATTCACCGGATGCAGCTTCTAAAATCTGATTACTGTATGATTGCAATTTTTTTAGATTTTCAGCAGTAGTAGGGTGGGCGTACATGTCCAGATCCATGGCAGGTGCAAAGATTACAGGACATTTTGCAGAAAGATAGGTGGCTAATAATAAATTATCGCAAATACCATTGGCACACTTAGCCAAGGTATTGGCACTTGCGGGAGCTATGATGATAAGATCGGCCCACAGTCCTAATTCCACATGATTATTCCAGGTGCCTGTTTTGTCCTTTACAAAGTCAGAAAGAACAGGCTTTTGAGAAAGAGTGCTTAGTGTAAGGGGAGTAATAAACTCTTTGGCAGCATCAGACATAATGATCTGAACTTCAGCACCCTCCTTAACCAACAAACGGGTAAGTGTTGCAGCTTTATAAGCCGCAATACTACCCGTTATACCTAAAATTATTTTCTTACCTTTAAGCAAGTGAGAGACGATTATGAATTTTCTTCCTGATCTCTTTTTCTGTAATAAAGTTTTTCTTCAAGAAACTCTTCCATTGCCAAAATGGTTGGCTTTGGCATTCTCTCATAGAATTTAGAAATTTCTATTTGCTCACGGTTTTCAAAAATCTCTTCCAAATTGTCAACAGTAGAAGCAAATTCAGCTAACTTATTGCTCAATTCTTCTTTCATGTTGCTTGAAATCTGTCTGGCTCTTTTAGAAACTACAGCTACTGTTTCATAGATATTACCTGTTTCTTTAACTAACTCTTCAGTACTTCTTGTGGTAATTGATGGATTTGCCATATTATATTAAATGTTTAAACTTCTAAGTTCTTCTAATGAATTCTCGTAAATTTTTTCTGCTTTCTTTAAATACTCGCTATTTTCATAGGTTTCAATAAAGTCCTCGTAAAAACGGATTGCTTCTGAATAACGTTCCTTTTTCTTAGAGAAAATACTCACTTCAGCCAACTTATAAGTGGCTTCAATTTCTAAAAATCTTATTTCTTCTACGTATTTTGAATCAGGGTAGTCATCCTGAAAGTTATCAAATGCTACCAAAGCAGCTTTTAGGTATTCACCGGTTTGATACTTTTTCAGCTTATAGTAAAGCAAGCACTTTTCATATGCTTTCTTTTCAAGCTTTACCTGTAGATCATTCAATGCAGAGGTAGCTTTGGGTACAAACTCTGACTGAGGAAACCGGTTAATAAAACTTTGTAGTGCTACTATAGCCTGCTTGGTACTGGTTTGCTCTAAATTATAGCGAGGTGAATCCCTGTAAAGAGCATATCCATGCATAAATCTGGCTTCTTCTGCGAATTCACTTCTATTGTAAGTATCGTAAAAAGTTTTGAAGTAATGAGATGCCAACAAATACTGGCCCTGATAATAATAAGTATAGCCATAAAGGAAATTCGCTTTTTCAGCTTTTTCAGAACCCTTTATAATCGGTAGAATCTGCTCAAATAGAATAGAGGATTTATAATACTCTTCTTCTTCGTAATATTTAATAGCAGCATTATATTTTTTCTCCCAATCGTCACTTTTCTGAATTTTCCTAAAATCACTGCAGGCGCTTAACGCGACCATAAAAAAGCCAACTATGAGTATATTCTTTTTCAAAATATGCATAAGGGTGCAAAGATACATTTGTTTTGTGGAATGAACAATTTTATTTGTAACGTTTAGCTTCAGCAAAGATTGGAAGGGCTGTTATTTTTTAACAATTAATTTTCTTGTAGCTAAGCCTTCATCACGAATGAAGAGTGTATAAAAATAAATTCCGGGGCTCATTTTTTCCGTTAACAGCCTTAATTTATTCTCTCTGGGATCTAAAGGATATTCTTCAACAATGCTTCCTAAAACATTTTGTAAGATGATTTTAGCATTGCGTTCATTGGAATTGATACTGTATTCAAGGCTGGCAGCTTCTATTGCAGGGTTGGGGTAGAAGTTGCTTATTTTGATATCATCTTTTTGGTAAAGAATGTCATCATTTTTCTGGCTGGTAACCTCTGCATAAATCTCCTGAGTAAAAATACTCGACTTCTCAAGGTCTTTCACTTCAATAATTAACGAACTTTTAAAGCTGGAAAGCCCACCTATAAACTGAATTTGTATTTCTTTTGATGTGCTTTCCGGGGAAACGGCTATTCTGAAAGATTCATCATAGCAGATGCCACCCTGGCAAATTCTTACTGTGCTTCCACTCTGCAACAAGTTTCGGTTAATGCTTACCTGAAATGATTTGGTGGTATTAGTAAAATTTTTGATGTAAAAAGCACTGGTGACTTCCTTCTGATGGGCTACTGAGAGTGATTTTTTAAGATTTTCCACTGCAAAATCCTGTGACAGCGCTAAAGAGCTCATTACAAAGGTTAAACATATGGTAATCAATAACTTCATTTATATCATCTGGATGAAATACTGTTTTATACAGTAAAAATATAATAAAGTTATTGGAATGTCTAGTTATTTTTAATAAAATCTTTGAAGAAATATAATAATTTATTTTAATTTTCGTTTTGCGCCCTGTTTTTTAGCTCTTTTTTTAGTTGAGTTGATTCAGGTTTTGTTTTTTTCAATGAGTCTTGAACTACTTCTTCTTCCGTAGTTACTGGTTTTGGTGCATATTTACCTAAAACTTCATTCAGGTCAGGCTTCCGGTCAATCTGCCACTTAAAATCTTTTAATCTGGTTTCCGGCTCACTAATTTCATGAGGCGGGATAAACTTCCCTTCAGGATCTTTATAGAAGGTAATGTCATTCATCTGGCCGTCCACAAATTGAATTTTCATGTTACTGCATAAAATCTTATTCATACCTGTAACGGTGTTGGTTTTTTCATCCAGTGCAAAATAAATGCTTTCACCATTGCCATACACCATAATCCTGTCCATTTGGTCATCTTTGAAAAAGGCGGTCATGTCCCTGCCTTTAATTTGATTATAATTGGAAATGGTATCCTTGTTGACCGTAAAAGCACGGTTCTTCATGTGCATTTTATTCAATTTACCATTTTTCATTTCCATAGAGATTGTATCAGCAGTAAGCTGATTCCCGTCATTCCACAATATGGGATCACGGTAGAGAAAAATGACAGAGTCTGACATCATGTAAGCCATTGAATCCGCTACACCCTGCATGTCAGTTTTAAAAATCTTTACATTCTTGTAAGCCAGTAGCCTGCTTAATGAATCAATTTTGGAATCAATTGATATAAGCGTATCAGCGGTCATGTACAAAGTGTCACCTTCCACCAATTGCTTCATTACAGGGTTGCCCCAAATTTTAGTAATTCCCGAATCTTTTTTAGTGGTGGCAATATCTCCCAGTATAATAATATTATCCTCTTCAGAAATCACCCTTACGTTTCCTTTTGCGCGGGATTCCTGTCTG
The DNA here is from genome assembly GCF_014636295.1 of Marivirga lumbricoides. Classification (GTDB taxonomy): domain Bacteria; phylum Bacteroidota; class Bacteroidia; order Cytophagales; family Cyclobacteriaceae; genus Marivirga; species Marivirga lumbricoides. The sequence continues at coordinate 84,502 of NZ_BMEC01000005.1, forward strand.
ATATCATCAAAAAACAGGTCGTCACCAAATATTTCGTAATTCTCTGTGGTGATTTTTCCATCAATGTAGTTTACTTGTTTGCTATCAGTATAAAAACGGCCGCCTTCTTCCGCATCAATTATTTCTCCATCTTGCATAATTGTTTGGGTAGGTCCAAAAGTGGTGGCTATTTTCGTGATTTGGTCATAGAATAGCGTATCTGTTTCCAGATCATACTCCGGGCTTTTTAAGGAAACATCTTCATAAAACTTAATGAGATTTTCTGCATTAATTACAAAGGCATCTTGTGCTTTCAGGGTAGTCTCCCCATCCACAATAGTTCCACCATTGTAAAATCTTGCATCCTCGGAATTGGTAAAATAGTCCAGGTAATTGGTGGTAAGTCTTATGCGATTGTCATTATAAACTACATTATTTCTCAACTCCGCTTTATTGTCCTTCATGTAATAATTCAACCGATGTGCTGTAATATTTACCGAGTCGCCTTTTTTAATTCTTACATCACCAAACACGATCATTATTCCCTGCTTGTCATAGTACAAGGCAGAATCTCCTGTTATATAAGTGTCTTTTTCTTTAATATCAAACCATACATTTTTAACCAGGCGGGTAAATCTGTCGGCTCCTCTGTTCACTACTTCAGAATATCCTTCAGATCCATACTTTACACCATTCCGTTGGCCGTAAAGAGAAAATGTTGAGATTAATAGCAGGCTTAAGAATATTATTCGCTGGAACTTCATACTTTTACTTTTGCTTGCTCTATGAGCAAAATCTGTGCAAAACTACAAATTCTAACAAAGAATTATGCTTACTGATTCATTTTTAGATTTTATCAGCAAAGAAAAACTGTTTTCAAAGCAAAGTAAATTACTTCTTGCTATAAGTGGAGGAGTTGATTCTGTTGTTTTAGCACACCTTTTATTCAAAACCGGTTACTCATTTGCTTTAGCTCACATGAATTTCCAGCTAAGAGGAGAGGATTCTGAAAAAGATCAGGCATTTGTTGAAAAATTAGCTGAGAAATACTCGGTTGATTGCCATATTCGGAAAGTGGAAATTCTGAAAGATGAAACCAAAGGGGGAGAATCTACTCAAATGCAGGCGAGAAGTTTGCGCTATCAATGGTTTGAAGAAATAATGGATGAGAAGGGATACGATTTTTTACTTACGGCTCATCATGCTGAAGACTCTTTTGAAACAGTGCTATTGAACCTTAGCAGAGGAACAGGTATTAAAGGTGTAAGAGGTATTTTGCCTATGCATGCTAAAATAGCCAGACCACTGCTTTTTGCAGATAAAGTCAGTATTAAAAAATTTGCAGAAGTAGAAAATTTAACCTGGAGAGAAGATGTTTCCAATCAATCTGATAACTACAGGAGAAATGAAATCAGACACCATGTTGTGCCAAGGTTGCTTGATCAGAATCCAAATTTATTTTCAGTGTTTGGTGATACTTCATTAAAATTAAGAGCTGCAGAGGATGCTTTTGAAGATAAAGTTAATCATCTTAAATCTCAGTATGTTCAAGTGCAAAATGAGCAGGTTTTTATTGAAAAAAGATTGCTTGAGTTGAAGTTTGGAAGGGTTTATTTGGCGGAGATATTGAAGCCATTTGGTTTTTCCCTGCAACACTTACAAGCTTTTTCCTTTAACAACTCAGGTGCCCGGCTACAGAACGATTCTTATTGCCTGGTGGCGGATCGGGACAAATTAATAGTATTTACGCAGTCTCCTGATGAGAGCATAGGTAAAACATATGAAATAAAAGATAATGAAGGTAAACTGAGTGGCAAAATAGGTGGAAATGAGTTTTCTTTGGGCTGGAGATTATGTTACAGAGAAGAAGTTGATTTTTCACAAGAGCCAAATATCGCTTTCCTGGATGCAAAAGTCCTTGAGAAGCCGGTTTTTATACGTAAATGGGCAGAGGGGGATAAGTTTCAACCCTTAGGGATGAAAGGCAAAAAGAAGGTAAGCGATTTTCTAATTGATGAAAAAATTTCCCTGCCGGATAAGGAGAAACAAATTGTTTTACTATCAGGAGATGAAATTGCGTGGTTAGTTAACCATAGGATCTCAGATAAATTTAAAATTTCTCCTAAGGGGGGAGAGGTTTTAAAAGTGGAGTACAAAGAAATTGATTAAAATTTGATAACAAAACCGGTTCTTAATTTATTGATACATCTATAATTTATAGTAATGAAACTACTTAATCCTTTTAAAAAATCTTACAGTAATAAAGAACTGGCGCTATTCAGGTTTTTGAAGAAAATAACATTGTTTGAGCAGTTAACTTTTGAGCAACTGTCTCATTTTATTCCATTTATGCATTTGAGAATCTATAAAGAGAATGAAGTAGTTTTTTTTAGAGGTGATCCCAGTCATGCGCTTTACCTGCTGGATGAAGGACAAATAAATTTGACATTAGATATTAAAGAGCGCTTTGAAAACCTCGGGCATTTAAGAGAGGGGAAATCTTTTGGGGACAATGTACTGGTACCGGATGCTCAACGAATTTATAATGCAATCGTTTCTAGTGAGAAAGCTGAGATTTATGTAATTCCGCAGGTGAATATTTTTGAGATATTTGAGCACTATCCTAAAATAAAAGCTAAAATGCTGGAATCCTATTTAAAGCAACAAAATGATTATATGGGCAGGCTATTTACTACCTATAAAACAAATTTCGGCTTTTTCGATTTAGGACATGTATATGGTAAAATAACCTAATTAGTATAAATAAAGTATTTAAAAAAGATAGAGAGTATTCAAACAAGAATTTATCTTTTGTAATTTTAAAATCAGAAATTAATATTGTTTAATCTATAAAATAAATCAAATGAAAGTTACCGTAGTAGGAGCAGGCGCTGTAGGAGCCAGTTGTGCAGAATACATAGCAATTAAAAATTTTGCTTCAGAAGTAGTTTTAGTGGATATTAAAGAAGGTTTTGCCGAAGGTAAAGCCATGGATTTAATGCAAACGGCTTCTTTAAATGGCTTTGATACAAAAATAACAGGAGTAACCAACGATTACTCAAAATCAGCTGATAGCGATGTAGCTGTTATCACATCGGGTATTCCAAGAAAACCAGGGATGACGCGTGAAGAACTGATTTCTACCAATGCAGGTATTGTTAAGTCAGTAGCCGAAAACTTAATTAAGCATTCCCCAAATGTAATTGTTATTGTAGTATCTAACCCGATGGACACAATGACTTATCTTACTCATAAAGCAACAGGTTTGCCAAAGAACAGAATTATTGGAATGGGTGGTGCTTTGGATTCAGCGCGTTTCAAATACAGACTGTCTGAGGCTTTAGGCTGTCCTGCATCTGATGTTGATGGTATGGTAATTGGCGGACACAGCGATACGGGAATGATTCCTTTGACAAGATTGGCTACCAGAAATAGTGTACCTGTTTCTAAGTTTTTAGACAATGATAAATTAGAATATGTAAAGGAAGAAACTAAAGTTGGAGGTGCTACTTTAACTAAACTGTTAGGAACTTCAGCATGGTATGCTCCGGGTGCAGCTGTATCTGCTATGGTACAGGCTATTGCATTGGACAGCAAAAAAATGTTTCCTTGTTCCGTTTTCCTTGAGGGGCAGTACGGATTGAAAGATATCTGCATTGGAGCTCCTGCCATTATCGGTAGAAATGGTGTTGAGGAAATTGTTGAAATTGAATTGGATGATGCTGAGAAGTCTAAATTGACTGAAAGTGCTGATGCAGTTCGCAAAACCAATGATTTACTATAATTAACTGCTCTAATAAAAGCATAGAGAATAATGAAAGCACCTTCAAAAAGGTGCTTTTCATTTTCTTAATCTAACTAATAACATGATGCCTGAACATCAACCCAACAATCCACTGCATGGCGTAACGCTCAAAGCCATCTTAGAACATTTAGTAGAGTTATATGGCTGGGATGAGTTAGGCGATAGGATAAGAATCAACAGCTTTAATACCAATCCCTCTATTAAATCGAGCCTTACTTTTTTAAGAAAAACGCCCTGGGCTCGGGAAAAAGTAGAAAGATTATATCTCAAAAGCTTAAAATAAAGCTTTAATATCTGAATACCTCAGGTTTTTGAAATCTGAAATCACCAAATCACAATCACTCAACTCTTTCTCAGAGTGCGTAGTAGTAATGCCAATTACTTTGGCTCCGGCAGCTTTTCCTGCTTCCACTCCGGCAAGTGAATCTTCCAAAACTACGCAGCTGTTTGCTTCCAGATTAATAGCTTTGGCAGCTTTTAAATAAATATCCGGGTGAGGTTTGCCAATGGTTACATCAGCGGAACTTAGTATGGCAGTAAAATAATCTTTGATATGTAAGCCACTTAATATGAAATCAGCATTTTCATAAGGCGCAGAAGTACCCACTACCATAGGCACATCAGCCGCTTGCATAGCCTCCAGAAAAGGAAGCAAGCCGTCTACCGGTTTTAAATCCGGCTTATATTGCTCTCTGAAAAGTGATTCCTTTTCGTCTGCCAGACTTTCAATTTTAGTTTCCGGGATATCTCCAAAAACTTCCGGAATCCACTCTTTGTTGGTTCTGCCATAAACCTTTTTTTCAAGAAATTCATCAGTTACATCTATATCATATTTTTTGCAAAAGTCTTTTATAACTGTTTTATGATGAGGATTGGTATGGGCAATTACGCCATCCATATCGAAAAGTAATCCTATTTTTTTGTGCATATTGTAATTTTATAATTCGAATAAATAACCATCTTTCGATAGTTTATCATACTGTTGGTAATCAAATTTGTATAAAAGGGCTCCTCGTTTAGAGGTAGACTTATCTTTTTCGTTGAGTTTAATGAGCAAACCGGTTTTAAGAATCTTTCTTCTGAAGTTTCGGTCATCAAATTTAGTTTGATAAATAGCTTCATACAGATTTAATAACTGGGGAAGCGTAAATTTATCAGGCAGTAGCTCAAAGCCAATGGGTCTGAAACGAGCCCTTTCCCGCAATGTTGTCAGAGCCATTGCAACCATCTCGTTATGATCGAGAATCAGTTCAGGCACTTCTTTGAAATCAACCCAATGTGCTTCGTGATTGGCTACATTAAGGTTACGGTTTTCCTCATTTAACTTAATCAGGCTCCAGTAAGCTATAGAAACCACACGGTCGCCTTTGTCTCTGTTAATTCTACCAAAAGCATGTAGCTGTTCAACAAAAAGTGATTCCAGTCCGGTAGTTTCCTTTAGCACTTTATAAGCGGCATCTTCAACATCCTCATTTTTATTCACAAAAGAACCGATTAATGACCAGTGCCCAGCCAAGGGCTCAAACTCTCTTTTAAATATCAGAAGCTTAAGGCCTTCATGGTCAAAACCAAATATAATGCAATCTACAGCCAGTAGAATAGCTTCTTTGTTTTTGTAACTACTGCTCACTGCAGAATTTTTGACTTCCGGCATAAACATTAAATTTTTTTGTAAAAATAACGAGCGATATTTTAAATAAAAATAAAGAACTGTTATATTGACGATTAATATTAAACGTCATATTGACGATAAATGAAATAAAAATGGATTAATGGTTTGAAAATCAGTTGGATATAAGTGATTTAAATACCTCAAATTATTGAAAAACATGAGTAAGAGATATGTTATAGGTTTAGATTTCGGTACTGATTCAGTTCGGGCAGTGCTGGTGGATACCGATAACGGGAGCACGTTGGCTAGCCGTGTAAGTTGGTATAAAAGATGGAAGAATAAGAAATTTTGTGATCCTGAATGCAATCGTTTTCGTCAGCATCCACTGGATCATATAGAAGGCACTGAGAATACTATAAAAGGAGTATTGGAAGATTCCGGAATAGACGCAAGTCTTGTAAAGGGCATTTGTATAGATACCACAGGGTCTTCTCCACTTCCGGTAACCAAATCAGGAGAGGCACTGGCCTTACAACCGGGTTTTGAAGAAAACCCTAATGCCATGATGGTGCTTTGGAAAGACCATACTGCCATTAAGGAAGCAGAAGAAATGAACAAATTGGCTGGTGAATGGAATGGGCCTGATTATATGCAGTATGTAGGCGGTATTTATTCTTCAGAGTGGTTTTGGGCCAAAATCCTGCACATTAGCAGGGAAGATGAACAGGTGAAAAATGCTGCTTATTCTTGGATGGAGCATTGTGATTACATGACCTATTTACTGGTAGGAGAAGATAATCTTGAGCAATTCCGAAGAAGCAGATGTGCAGCCGGTCATAAAGCATTATGGCACGAGAGCTGGGGAGGTTTACCGGAAGATGCATTCTTTGAAGCTTTAGATCCTTATCTGGTAAGCGTGAAGAAGAACTTATATAAAGACACCTATACTTCAGATTTGCCGGCAGGTAATTTAAATAGTGAATGGGCTGAGAGATTAGGCTTATCTACCGATTGTATTGTGGCAGTAGGTACTTTTGATGCTCATGCAGGGGCTGTAGGGGCTGAAGTAAAAGAGAATACTTTGGTGAGGGTAATGGGTACTTCCACTTGCGATATCATTGTAAGCTCTTCTGATATTATAGGTAAAAATACCGTGAAGGGAATTTGCGGACAGGTAGATGGATCAGTAATTCCCGGTATGGTTGGTTTGGAAGCTGGGCAGTCTGCTTTTGGAGACTTACTGGCATGGTATGTTGATTTGCTTTCATGGCCACTCAACAGACTGCCAGATACAGATTTGCCTATTACTGTAGAGCAAGTTGAGCTTTTCAAGGACAGGATGATTGCAGATCTTTCTGAAGCAGCTGAAAAAACTCCTTTATCAGAGAATGCACCGCTGGCGCTTGACTGGGTGAATGGAAGACGTACTCCTGATGCTAATCAGGCACTTCGTGGCGCTATTATGAACCTCAGCCTGGGTACTAAAGCTCCGTTGATTTTCAGAGCTTTGGTAGAAGCGATCTGCTATGGGGCAAAGGAAATTATCAACCGCTTTGAAGAGGAAGGTGTACAGATAAAATCTGTAGTTGGGATAGGAGGAGTAGCTAAAAAATCTGCATTCATAATGCAAACGTTAGCGGATGTGCTCGATCGTCCAATCCAAATAGCTGTTTCTGAACAGGCACCCGCTTTAGGAGCAGCCATGTATGCTGCCGTAGCCTCGGGTATTTACCCTTCTGTATCAATAGCTTCGGAAAAGATGGGGAATGGTTTTGATAGAATATATCTTCCTGTTAAAGAGCATGTTGTTCACTATAAAAAACAATTTAAAAAGTATCAGTCTTTTGGTGCCTACATCGAAAAATCAACAATTGAAAAATAATAGAAATGTCAGAATATAAAGCTTTAAAAAAGGAGTGCTATGAAGCCAATATGATGCTTCCCAAGCTGGATTTAGTGATATATACTTTCGGAAATGTGAGTTGTGTAGACAGGAGAAAAGGAGTATTTGCCATTAAACCAAGTGGTGTACCTTATGAGATTTTGAAAGAAGATGATATTGTTATCCTTGATTTTGATAACAATGTGCTTGAAGGAAAGATGAGACCCTCCTCTGACACTAAAACGCATTCTTTCCTTTATAAAAACTGGATTGAAATAGGAGGCATTTCACATACACATGCCACCTATTCTGTTGCCTGGGCACAGTCACAAATGGATATTCCGATTATGGGAACCACTCATGCAGATCACCTTACAGAGGATATTCCTTGTGCACCACCTATGAAGGATGAACTCATTCAAGGTGATTATGAGCATAATACAGGCCAGCAGATTTTAGATTGCTTTAATGATAAAAAGCTTTCTTACCAGGAGGTGGAAATGGTGCTGATAGGCAACCACGGCCCTTTTACCTGGGGAAAGAATGCTCAAAAGGCAGTGTACAACAGTAAAGTCCTGGAAGAATTGGCAAAGATGGCTTACATCAGTCTGCAAATCAACCCAAAGGCACCACGATTAAAAGATGCTTTAATTAAAAAGCATTACGATAGAAAACACGGTAAAAATTCATACTACGGTCAAAATTAATTATTAAAATGAGAGATATTAAAAATTATGAGGTTTGGTTTGTAACAGGTAGCCAGCATCTTTATGGCGAAGAAACCCTGAAAAATGTAGCCAACCATTCCAAAGAGATTGCCAATGCATTGGATGGAAGTGAAGATATTCCTGTAAAAATAGTTTATAAAGGGCTTTCCACTACTCCTGATGAGATTTATGCAATATGTCAGCAAGCTAATACCCAGGAAAACTGCATTGGAATGGTGGTATGGATGCATACTTTCTCACCTGCTAAAATGTGGATTAAAGGTTTACAGTTACTGCAAAAACCCATTGCCCATTTTCATACACAATATAATGATGAAATTCCGTGGGGAGAGATTGACATGGATTTCATGAATGAGAATCAATCTGCACATGGAGACAGGGAGTTCGGGTTTATGATGACCCGACTGCGCAAAAACAGGAAAGTAATTGTAGGCCATTGGAAAGACAAAGAAGCGGTGAAGGAACTTGGGTTTTGGACAAGGGCTGCAGCCGGATGGTATACTTTCCAGACATTGAAAGTAGCCAGAATTGGCGATAATATGCGTCAGGTGGCTGTAACCGAAGGCGATAAGGTGGAAGCGCAAATGAGGTTTGGCTTCTCTGTGAATGGGTATGGAATAGGAGATGTGGTGAAATACCTTGATAAAGTAACGGAAAAGCAAATAGATGATTTAGTAAAAGTATATGCTGACTCCTATACTATTGATAAGTCTGTGCTTTCTCATAAAAACCTCAGGGATGCAGCTAAGATAGAAATTGGCTTAAAAGCCTTTTTAGAAGAGGGAGGTTTTGAAGCCTACACGGATACTTTTGAAGATTTACATGGTTTCCCTCAATTACCCGGAATAGCTACTCAAAGGTTAATGGAAGCAGGTTATGGTTTTGGAGCTGAAGGTGATTGGAAAACAGCTGCACTGTTGCGTGCCTCCAAGGTAATGGAACAAGGTTTAGCAGGTGGTACTTCTTTCATGGAAGATTACACCTATGACTTTGGAAAAGATAAGGCAAGGGTTTTGGGTTCTCACATGCTTGAGATCTGCCCATCTATTGCCTCAGACAAGCCTACTTGCGAAATCCATCCGCTATCAATTGGCGGCAAGGATGACCCCGCAAGGTTAGTGTTTAATGTGGCATCAGGCCCTGCCGTGAATGTTTCATTGATTGATATGGGAAACCGATTCAGGTTGTTGATTAATGAAGTAGAAGCGGTAACCCCTCCTCACGATTTACCCAATTTACCGGTAGCCAGAGTACTGTGGGATACAAAACCAAACCTAAAAGTGGCTGCATCGGCATGGATTTATGGCGGAGGTGCGCATCATACGGTTTTTAGCAAATCGCTTCCCACGGAAGTATTTGAAGATTTCGCTGAAATGGCCGGCATAGAGACCTTAATCATTGATAGTGATACTACAATAAGAGGTTTTAAAGAGACTTTAAAGTGGAATGAAGTGTATTATCAACTTTTTCAAAATAAACTGTGATGGAAAAAAATATTGATTTAAGAAGTGCTGATACTATTCGCTATTTATCAATTGCGATGGTAGAAAAAGCACAATCCGGACACCCGGGCGGCCCAATGGGTGGAGCCGACTTTATGCATATTTTGTATTCAGAATTTTTAAAGTTTGATCCGGATGATATGAACTGGCATAACAGAGATCGTTTCTTTCTTGACCCCGGTCATTTATCTGCCATGCTTTACAGTCAACTTCATCTTTTAGGCAAGTATAGTAAATATGATCTGGAGAACTTCAGACAATGGGGCTCAAGTACTCCGGGTCATCCTGAAGTAGATAAAGACAGAGGTATTGAGAACACCTCTGGTCCTTTAGGCCAGGGACATGCCATGGGAATTGGTGCCGCTATTGCAGCCAAATTTCTTGTACAGCGCTTTGGTTCATGGTTGGATCATACTATTTATACTTACATTTCCGATGGAGGTATACAGGAAGAAATATCACAGGGAGTGGGGAGAATAGCCGGATTTCTGGGACTTAATAACCTGGTCATGTTTTTTGATTCCAATGATGTGCAGCTCTCTACCGTAACGGCAGATGTAACCAGCGAGAATACCGCCATGAAGTATGAAGCATGGGGATGGAAAGTGCTTACTATAGATGGGCACAACCATGATGCAATCAGAAAAGCCTTAAAGGAAGCTCAGGATGAGCAAGAAAAACCTGTTCTGATAATAGGAAAGACTATTATGGGAAAAGGTTGTGTAGATGGTGAAGGTAAATCTTTTGAAGGAGCTGTTGAACTTCATGGTAAACCTGTGGGCAAAACAGGGGCTTCATTTGAGAAAACACTTGTTAATTTAGGTGCTGACTCTAAGAATCCGTTTTTAGTACCTCAGGAAGTTACAGAGTATTATCAATCTATTTTGGAGCGTAAGAGGAAAGAGGCGGCCTCTAAAAAAGAGGAAGAGCTAACATGGAGAAAAGATAATCCTGACTTAGTTAATAAACTGGATCTTTTCCTCAGTGGTAAAACCCCACCTATTGATTACTCTACTATCATTCAAAAAGCTAACTCAGCTTCCAGAGATGCTTCATCTGTTGTATTAGCCGAATTAGCAGATAACGTAGAAAACCTGATTGTTGCTTCGGCAGATTTAAGCAATAGTGATAAAACGGATGGCTTTCTTAAGAAAACCACTTCCTTCAAATACCATGATTACAGTGGGCATTTTCTTCAGGCGGGTGTAGCAGAGTTTTCTATGGCCGCATTGGCTAATGGAATGGCTTTGCATGGAGGTGTCATTCCGGTTGTAGGTACTTTTTTCATATTCTCAGATTACCAAAAGCCTGCACTCAGACTTTCTGCTTTAATGGAACTGCCGGTTATTTATTTGTGGACCCATGATGCCTTCCGCGTAGGGGAAGACGGCCCGACTCATCAACCTATTGAGCAGGAGGCCCAGATCAGGCTGATGGAGAAACTTAAAAATCATTCCGGTAATAAAAGTTTTTTAGCCATTCGTCCTGCCGATGCACATGAAACTACAGTAGCATGGCAAATGGCATTGGAAAACACCTTTACACCTACCGGATTGATCTTATCGCGTCAGGCAATTAAAGATTTGCCACATGAGGATAGGTATACACAGGCGCAAGGAGCAAAAAAAGGAGCATATGTGGTGAAGGAGGGACAGGATGCCAAAATTATTCTTTTAGGTAATGGTTCCGAAGTAAGCACACTCTTTGAAGCAAGCGAACTGCTGGAAAAAGACGGAATCTCTGTTGATATAGTTTCAGTTCCCTCCGAAGGACTCTTCAGAAGTCAGTCGCAGAACTACCAGAAAAGTGTATTAAACTCCGGGAAATTTTTCATTGGTCTTACTGCAGGTTTGCCTGCCACTTTAGAATCTCTGGTAGGTTGGAATGGCGAAGTCATCGGATTAGATCATTTCGGCTATTCGGCACCGGCAGAAGTACTGGATCAGAAGTTCGGTTTTACAGCAGAAGAAATTTACAAAAAAGTTAAAATCTTTCACAAAAAATTAAATCTATGAAGTTTTTTATTGATACAGCTAACCTAAAAGATATTAAAGAAGCCTATGAATTAGGTGTTTTGGATGGAGTAACCACCAATCCTTCTTTAATGGCAAAAGAAGGTATTGCAGGAGCTGAAAATGTTACGGCACATTATAAAGCAATTTGTGATATCGTAGAAGCCAATGTAAGTGCAGAGGTCATAGCTACCGATTACGAAGGCATTATGAAGGAAGGTAGGGAATTGGCCAAACTGGATGATAAGATAGTTGTAAAAGTGCCGATGATCAGAGAGGGGATAAAAGCTATTAAGCAATTTACTGCTGAGGGCATCCGAACCAATTGTACGTTGATTTTTAGTGCAGGTCAGGCACTTTTAGCGGCCAAAGCCGGTGCCAGTTATGTGTCCCCATTTATTGGCCGTTTAGATGATATTTCGCACGATGGAATGGCTTTAATAGAGCAAATTATTCAGATTTATCAGAATTACGGTTACGAAACTGAAGTTTTGGCAGCTTCAGTAAGGCATACCATGCATTTAATTCAGTGCGCAGAAGCAGGAGCTGATGTAGTAACATGCCCATTGAACGTAATCACCGGCTTACTAAAACATCCTTTAACAGATAGCGGACTGGCTAAATTCCTGGAGGATCATAAAAAATCAAATAGTTAACATATGAAGCAGCTAGATACTTTAGATTGGGTATTTATTACCATCTATTTTGCCATTCTTTTTGGTGTGGCACTTTGGGTAATCTTTAAGAAGAATGAAAATACAGAAGATTACTTTCTTGCAGGCAGAAATGTTGGTTGGTTTGTAGTAGGGGCATCTATATTTGCTTCTAATATTGGTTCGGAACATGTGGTAGGTCTGGCCGGAGCAGGTGCAGGGGATAAAATACCTATGTTAATTTATGAAATTCAAGCATGGGTGGTGCTGATTTTAGGATGGGTTTTTCTTCCTTTCTATGCCCGGAGTGGCGTTTTTACGATGCCTGAATTCCTTGAAAAGCGCTTTAGTGCAAAATCAAGATGGTTTTTATCAGTAGTTTCTCTGGTAGCTTATATATTGACCAAGATTTCAGTAACCATTTACGCTGGAGGAGTGGTTGTTTCGGCTCTTTTAGGTATTAATTTTTGGGTGGGTGCCATTGCAACAGTTGTTTTAACTGGCATTTATACCATATTTGGAGGAATGCGTGCCGTGGTGTATACCGAAACTTTGCAGGCAATAGTACTCGTATTTGGAGCCGCAGCACTTACTTTTATAGGCCTTGAATATGTGGGTGGCTGGGGTGAAATGAAAGCCACTTTAGGTCCTGAATATTTCAATATGTGGCGTCCTACCACAGATCCTGACTTTCCTTGGCCCAGCTTGCTGATAACCAGTACAATCGTGGGTGTATGGTATTGGTGTACCGATCAGTACATTGTTCAAAGAACATTAACCGCTAAAAATATTAAGGCAGGTAGAAGAGGAGCTATTTTTGGAGCATTTTTGAAATTATTACCGGTGTTTTTATTCCTGGTTCCGGGTATAATAGCTTTAACCTTAAAGCAAAAAGGCCTTTTAAACTGGGATACCCCTGATCAGGCTTTTCCTGTATTAATGAGTAATTTGTTGCCCTCAGGTTTAAGAGGTTTGGTAGCGGCAGGTTTATTGGCTGCGCTAATGAGTTCTTTAGCTTCTGTTTTCAATTCATGTTCTACCTTATTTACTGTGGATATTTACAAGAAAATGAGGCCGGAGGCTTCAGAGAAGAAACTGGTAACTACAGGAAGAATTGCTACTCTTGTAGTGGTAGTTTTAGGGATATTATGGATTCCTATTATGCAGAATATATCAGGCGTTTTATATGAATATTTACAAAAAGTTCAGGCCTACATAGCACCACCTATCACTGCAGTATTTTTATTAGGTATCTTCTATAAACGAATTAATGCCAAGGCAGCGTATCTTACACTGGTAGTTGGTTTTATTGTGGGTGCTCTTAGAATAGTGCTGGAATTGGTTCAAAGTAGTTTAACTCCTGGTTCTGTATTACACACTATAGGTAGCGTGAACTTCCTTACCTTTGGAGCGTGGTTCTTCCTGATTTGTATTGTCTTTACCATAGTTATCAGCTTAATTTCTGAAAAACCTGATCCGGTAAAAATTTCCGGCTTAACCTACGGTACCTTATCTGAGGAGGATATCAGAGAAAATAAGATGAGTTATAACTGGAAAGATATTGTGGCATCTGTCCTTATTATAGCCATTGTAGTAGCGGTAATGATCTTTTTCAACGGTAAATAAAATGTAGAAGGATGTGTATACTCTTAAACTACATAAAGTTTTGAAATGTCGTTTTAGAAGTTTTTTCCAGTCTACCTGATAAGAGATGGAAAGGTACATCCTGAGTTTAAGCAGGAGCCGCTTGCTCCTGAAAATTCTTATACACTTATAAAGTGGATTTAAGGCCAATGGTGGTTTTAATGAAATTAAACAAATGAAATATGAGGTTTAAAGTCATTTTTATATTGTCAATATTTGCCTGGGCCTGTCAGCCTGCAACACAGGAAAAAGCAGCGATTCAACCTTTCCATTTAAGTCAGGTTGAGTTGCTGCCTGGCCCTTTTTACGAGGCTCAGCAAACAGATTTGCAGTACATTCAGGAAATGGATGTGGACAGGTTGCTGGCACCTTATCTTACTCAGGCGGGATTAGCACCTGTAAAAGTAAATTATGGCAATTGGGAGGGAGATGGATTAAATGGCCACATTGGGGGGCATTATCTTTCAGCTTTGTCAATGATGTATGCGGCAACGGGTAATGAGCAAATGTTAGAGCGCCTTAACTACATGGTAGATTGGCTGGAGAAGTGTCAGCGGGCTAATGGAAATGGTTATGTAGGAGGTGTGCCTCAAAGTGATAGGATTTGGAGTGAAATAGCGAATGGTAATATTAATGCAGATTATTTTTCATTGAATGGTGGCTGGGTTCCTCTCTACAATATTCATAAGATTTTTGCAGGTTTGAGAGATGCCTATTTATATGCAGGAAATGAGAAGGCTTTGATCCTTTGGAAAAACCTGTCCGATTGGTGGCTGGATACAACAGAATCATTAAGTGAAGACCAGCTTCAGCAAATGCTTAAAAGTGAGCATGGTGGTTTAAATGAAGTGTTTGCCGATTTATATGCTGAAACAGGTGAGCAAAAATATTTAACAATGGCTAAAAAGCTCTCACACCGATTACTGCTCAATCCTTTAATGAAAGAGGAAGATTCACTTACCGGTATGCATGCCAACACGCAAATCCCAAAGGTGATAGGTTACGAACGCATAGCAGCTTTAGACTCCTCAATACAGTGGAATAAAGCTGCTTCATTCTTTTGGAATACGGTAGTAAATAATAGAACAGTAGCCTTCGGAGGTAATAGTGTTCGGGAGCATTTCCACAACAGCGATGATTTTTCATCTATGATAAGCTCTGAGCAGGGGCCGGAAACTTGCAATACTTACAATATGCTCAGGCTTTCCCATCTTCTTTTTTTGGAGGAGGGAGAAACCAGGTATATGAACTATTATGAGCGCGGACTGTACAATCATATCCTTTCATCTCAACACCCAGATGGTGGCTTTGTGTATTTTACTCCTGCAAGACCCAGGCATTACCGTGTCTACTCTCAACCTCATCAGGGAATGTGGTGCTGTGTGGGCTCAGGGCTTGAAAACCACACCAAATATGGGGAGATGATCTACGCCCATCAGGGAAATGATATCCTGGTTAATTTATTTATTCCATCTGTTTTGGAATGGAAAGACAGAGGTATTCTATTAGAGCAGGTAACAGATTTTCCTCTTTCAGAAAGAATAGCACTTACAATAAAAGAAATAAAAGACCCCTCAGAGTTTACTTTTAAGGTGAGAAAACCGGAATGGCTCAATAGAGAAGCTACTATTAAGGTGAATGACAAACTCATCAATAATAAACAAGCCGATGGCTACTACCTTATTACCAGGAATTGGAATAGCGGAGACAAAATTACAATAGACCTACCTATGGATACCAGATTGGAGTATTTACCTGATGGTAGTAATTGGGCTGCCTATATGCATGGGCCTATTTTAATGGCTTCTATTACTGATACCACTGATCTGGATGGACTTTGGGCAGATGACAGCCGGATGGGACATGTAGCTGATGGTGATTTTTATCCAATCAACCTGGCCCCGGTTTTAGTAGGTGATGATGAGTCATTAACAAAGCTTGATTCCGTGGCTCCTTTGCAATATTCTCTGGAAGGTAAATATTATGCGCCAGAATATAGTAATCTTTCACTTGTTCCATTCTATCAAATTCATGAAGCACGCTATATGATGTACTGGCCGGTGACAGACTCCCTGGGGCTGGAAAAAATGCAAGCTGAAATGAAGGAGGAAGAGTCGGAAAGGTTAGCTTTAAAAGCAATAACTGTAGATTATGTAAAACCGGGAGAGCAACAACCGGAAGCGGATCACTTTTTTAAAGGTGAAGAAACTTTTATGGGCTATAGTGAGGAAAAATACTGGCGTAGCGGAACTGGTTGGTTTTCTTATGAATTAAGAGACCCGAGTCAGAAAGCCAGCTATTTTCAGATAGGAATTATGGCCAGAAAAGGAGAATCTTTTGATGTATTGGTAAATGGTGAACTATTGAAAAGATTTGAGGCTTCCGGAGGAGAAGAACTGTTTAAAATTAAATGGCCACATTCTTCTAAATCAGGACGGTATGAAGTATCCTTCCGGTCAGTTGATCAGGCAAGAATGCCTCGCATTTTCGATATACGGTTGTTAACAGATAACTAATTTTCTCTATTTTGCCGGAATTCTAATCAATTGGGATGTCACTAGTTAAAAGGGGAATTTACAAAGTAATTATGTGGGAGAAGTTTTTCTTCTCTCTTTTTCTCTCAGTAGTATTGATAGCGTCATTCAATACAGGTGGGTACAGTCAAACCAGAAATACCCGTTTTCAGCATTTGACCATAGATGATGGGCTGCCCCAAAATATGGTGGATTGTATGCTTCAAGATAGCCATGGTTTCCTTTGGTTTGGTACCTGGAATGGTCTGTGTAGATATGATGGATACACTTTTGAAGTTTTTGATAACCAAAGTTCAAAAGGGAAGTCCATCCGCGATAATTTTATATATGCATTATTGGAAGATGCTTATGGCAATATCTGGATAGGGACTCACCGGGGTTTGCAGGTGTATTTGCACCAAAATGGAGAATTCATTTTTATAGATGATGAGCGTGCAAAAGGTGCTGATTTAAAGGATAAAAATATACGCTCTCTAGCATTAACAACAAATGGCAACTTAGTTGTAGGTTCTAATGATGATGTGTACTTATTTGAAATAGCAAATTCCAGAGGAGAATTAAACCTTATTAAAAACTATACTTTAGGTATATATGATAAAAATATAAGAGGAACAGTTGTAAATACGCTAACTACCGATGCTGTAGATGACATTTGGATAGGAACCAATGCTGGTATTACAGTAATTCCTTCAAACAATAATGATTTTAAATATTTCAATACCTCATCTTCAGGTCTTTCCTCTGATCAGGTACTTTCCATTTTTGAATCCGGCAATGGAGAGATATGGATAGGAACAGAATATGGTTTGAATAAATTGAACCAACCCACTAACTCATTTATTCAATTTGTAAGTGATGGAAATATAGGGTTAGTGCATAATACCATTATGGATATTATTGAAGATAATTCCGGTAATTTACTTATTGCCACATTAGGTGGATTAAGTGTGATGGACAAGCAAACTAACCAATTTACAAATTACAAAAATGAGTATAATGTTAAACACAGCTTAAGTAATGATTTTGTAAACTGCTTGTTGCTGGATGATAAAAATAATGTTTGGATCGGTACGGAAAGGGGAGGTGTTAATTTCTATAATACCAATCAAAATGTTGTGGAACATTTTGAGTACCACCCCGACAATTCTAATAGCTTAAGTTACAGTACGGTAAATTCAGTTTTTAAAGAGGAAGCCATTTTATGGATAGGCACAGCCGGTGGGGGGGTGAATAAATATAATCCTGAAACAGGTGTTTTTACTCATTACAGAAACAATCCTGAGGATCCTGCAAGTATTTCGAGCGACTTTATAACCACCATTAGTAAAGATAAATACGATAGATTATGGATTGGAACCTGGGGCTGGGGTTTAAATATCCTTTCGAAAACTGATAAAGTTTCAGATAGGTTTATCCGTCATGCTGCACCTGAAAAAGCAGGACTTACCAGTAATTTTATATCCTCTGTAGTAGCGGATGCTTACGGAAATTTATGGATTGGAACATTAGGGGGGCTCGTAAAATATGACATTGAAAAGGATGAGTACCATCCTTACAATCCCTCAGATAATACCATTGAAATTTCAAATATAGGCTGTTTACTTTTTGAAAATAAAAACACCCTGTGGCTGGGAACCAGAAATGGCCTCTATCGATTGCAATCGGCTGATGGCACTTTTGAGCCAAAAAATACTATCATCGATGTGTTTACAAGCTCCGGAAATGATACCACTTCTATAAGTGGCAATTATGTGATATCAATGTTGAAAGATTCAGAAGGTGGGCTTTGGTTCGGAACGTATGGGCAGGGGCTCAACAAACTAATTAAAAAAGGTAATTCTATTCACTTTAAATCTTTTACAACAAAGGATGGTCTCAGCAATACGGTAATTTACGGTATTGAGCAGGACAACGAAAAGAACATATGGCTTAGCACGGATTTTGGTCTTTCTCGTCTTGATCCGGAAACAGAAGATTTCAGGAATTTTTATACAGTAGATGGCTTGTTAAACAATCAGTATTACTGGTCCGCTACTCATAAAAGTGAAGATGGTAAGTTGTACTTTGGAGGAATGGAAGGGCTGGATGCTTTTTATCCTGAATGGATTAAAGATGATTTTGAATCAAGCAAGGTGACTATCACGGACATTAAAATCTTAAATGAGTCAGTAGCACAGGACAAAGAATATAATGGAGTGGTTGTTTTAGAAGAAAGCCCTCACACTGCAGAAAAGATCAATATATCTTATAAAGAGAAAGTTTTTGGGATAGAGTTTTCATCACTTAATTTCCGTCAGCCCAAAATGGTTCGCTATGCTTACATTTTGGAAGGATTTGAAAACGAATGGAATTATGTTTCTTCCGGCAGGAGGTATGCAACTTACACCAACCTAAAGCCCGGCGAGTATACTTTTAAAGTGAAGGCATCCGGTAGTAACGGAGAGTTTGATACTTCCCCTACATCCATAGTTATATCCATTGCCCCTCCATTTTGGGATACACTATGGTTTAAGTTTCTGTGCGGATTAATGTTAGTGGGAATAATATTAGGGTACATCAGGTACAGAACATATTCTTTAAATAAACAGAAAGTTATTTTGGAAGCGCAGGTAAAAGAGCGTACTGAAAAAATTAGCCTGCAGAAAGAAGCTTTGTCATTGCAAGCCTTACAACTCTTAAATAATAACAATGAGTTGGAAGAAAAGCAAGAGATGATTGAGGGCCAGAATCTTATTTTAGAAAATCAAAATAAGGAAATAACAAATCAGCATAATGAGCTTAAAAAATTAAATAATAAGCTAAAGTTAGTGAGCCAGCTAAAACTGAGTTTCTTCACTAACATATCCCATGAGTTTAGAACACCATTAACATTAATTCTTGGTCCAATTGAGTATTTACTTAAACAACACGACTTGAGCAAAGAGGTAAAAAACTCACTTAATGTCATGAACAGAAATGCCCAACGGCTTCTCCATCTGGTTAATCAGATTATGGATTTCAGAAAAATTGAACAAAAAAGAATGGAGTTAAAAGTGGCTCAGGGCAGTATAAGTGGTTTCTGTAAGAATATTTTTAAAGCTTTTGAACCGCTTTCCACTGCACGGAATATCAAATTTGCTTATCAGGAATTTAGTTTGCCGGAAGAAGTGTGGTTTGATAAGGGCAATATGGAAAATGTACTTTATAATATTTTGTCCAATGCCTTTAAATATACCAATCCAGGGGGTAACGTTAACCTTGAGGTAAAGGGGCTTACAAAAGAAGAGGCTAATATTAAGCTAGATGTAGAAGCAGGGGATCAGGAAAAGTCAGTTATCAGTATTAAAGTCCAGGACACAGGTGTTGGTATTAGTAAAGAAAACCTGCCACTGGTTTTTAAGCGTTTTTATAGGATTGAATCAGAAGAGGCTTTTAAAATAGGAGGCTCAGGTATCGGCCTGGCACTTACCGAGGAGTTAGTAAAAGCGCACCACGGTAATATTTTTGTGCAAAGTGTGCCCGGGGAGGGATCAACTTTCGAAATTCAATTTCCATGTTTGAAGAATTATTACAGCTTTAATGAGCTATCTGAGAAGTTGGATGACGAAGTTAACATAACGCAACAGGTTGAAATTTTAAAGAATGAGTTCTTAAATGATTACAGCGAAGAAGAATCTGTGCCGGAGGTAAGTTCTGTTTTTGAAAGAACAAGAGCCACTATTTTGATAGTAGAGGACAATACAGATTTGAGAAAATTTATAGCCCATAGGTTTGATAAAACTTATGATGTAATTGAGGCACCAAATGGATCAGTAGGCATTGATTTAGCCTTTAAGCATTGGCCTGACTTAGTTATCAGTGATGTGATGATGCCTGAAATTGGTGGTTTGGAACTCTGTGCTACCTTAAAAAATAATTTAGCCACCAGCCATATACCTATTATTCTGTTAACAGCTAAGAGTGAAGTGGAAAATCAAATTGAGGGTTTACAGACAGGAGCTGACGAGTATTTGGCCAAACCTTTTAATTTTGAACTTTTAGAAGCAAGAGTGATAAACCTTATTGAATCAAGAAAAGAACTGCGAAAGAAATTTCTTGAAGTCTCTGATTTTAGAATTAATGATGCAACTACTAATCCCAAGGACGAAAAATTTCTGAAGCATGCCATTAAAATAGTAGAAGAGAACATGGAGGAATCTTTATTCGGTGTTAAGCAGTTTGTTGACACCATGGGAATTTCCAGAAGTTTACTGCATAAAAAACTAAAAAAACTTACCGATCAGTCTGCAGCTGAGTTTATCAATCATTTAAGGATGAAACGTGCTAAGCAATTACTTAAAGAAGGCGAGTTAAACGTTTCGGAAGTAGCTTATGCCGTTGGGTATAACGATCCAAAATATTTCACGAGACTTTTTAATAAGTACTTTGGCAAAAGCCCTAAAGATTTTATGATTAAGTAGTATGAAAAGGCTTTTTTTAACAATTAAAAGCAAACGTTTGCCATTAAAATGGGCTTAATTAGCTAATAAAGCTATTGTGTAAATGTGTCCACCAAATTTACACAATAGTCAACCTGATAGCTAATTTGTCTGTGCACCTTGCCTCTGTAATTAGTCAAAGCAGCTAATTAAAATATAACTTTAATTTTAATTAAAATTACTATGTATGCAAACGTTTACGAAACTAGAATTTTTCTTGGTTACAATGGTGGTTGTACTCTCTTTTACTATAGCACTAGTACTGGAGAAGGTACTTGAGAAGACTATACCCTTCAAAGCAATAGAACAACCCCTTGTCAGCATCAACATTTTTGAGACGGGTGTTAAAAACATTTCAGTAGTCGATAGACATATTGTTATGGCGAGAGCTATAACAAGAGAAATCAAAATGCACTATCCTTTTTATATAAAAGCATGAACTCTTTAAAATCTAATTTTATGAAAATAGCTAAACTGATAAGATATGCTTTTTGCATATTGATTATGGTGTCATATGGATGTGAGGATGATTTGGAGCCATTTACAATTAATGCTCCTGCCGATTTACAAGCCAGAATAGATTCAATTGCTGCAGCTAAGGCAGCTCAAAATACCGGAGACACAACTTTTATAGAAATCTCAACTGCAATTGTTGGCGAAGAAGATTTTAGTTCTCCGTGGTGGACAGATTTTTCTGATTACTTCGCTGTACCCCCAGGTAAGAAACTGACTTTGGAGTTTATTAACCACAATGGAGGCAGTCCGGATAACTTTAAAAATTGGGTTTTGTTGGTTAGTAATGAGGCAGGAGATCGTGAGGCCGAAAGTTATTCCGAGTACTTCGCATTACGCTCGGATGCTTATGGTTGGGGTAATGGAGACTTTGACATAGGAGTTATTTCCACTAACTATGCTTCGAATCTTGAGTCAGACCCAACTGATGAAGATTGGGCTAATTTTAGGGCAATCATGGATGGTGCTCATGTAACACTTGAAATTGATCACTCTTCCTCTGGCTATGCGTTCATTACAGGAACAGCGGTAGGTACTGATGGGACTGAGCTGGTTATTACATACAATCAACCAGTTTCTGCTACTGCAGCTATCAATGTGTTTTTAGTTGCTGAGGGTAGTTATTTTGAAATGGAAGAAGCGTACTTAGTGCCTTCTCAGGTAACTGAAATAGCAGATGCTAACCCAGTTTCTCTGGATATTACTGGAACACCAGCTATGGTAGAGATAGGTAGTGAAGACTTTTGGGGTAATGCTGTTGCCACAGTAACTTATGATGATGGCTCTTCTTCTGAAATAGACTCTGCAGATTTATCCTTCAATGTAATTCCAGATTTGACTACTGTTGGAGAAAAAACGGTATTAGTAGCTTACAACAAAACTAAGCAAGGTGTATTTACTAAATCAGTTTCAGACTTTTATACACTGAACGTAGTGAATGCAATAACTGGTTTGGAGGTATCTACACTACCGGACATAACTACGTATTATTTCTTTGATAGCGATTCTATCGTTTTCAATCCAAAAGGAATGGTTGTAACAGCAACCTATGCCGATGGTAGTAGTGGAACATTGGATAATGTAAATCTTGAATTTGACTCCATTGCCGCAGTGGCAGGTGCACAAAATGTCGGTATTGCTTATGAAGGTGCAACCAGCATAGTAACAACTACATGCCCTATTACACTTGTTCAAGGAAATAGTCAGGTAGGGGCTTCTAACTTTTCTACACCTTGGTGGTTAGAATTCTCTAATGATTTTACCGTATCATCAGGGGAGAGTAAAATGTTTGAAATGTACTGTTACTCTGCCGGTAACTTGCCTTATCAAAGTCCTAGTACAATTCTTCGAAGAGCCGATAACTCTGCTGAATATGCCGTAACGAGGATGGATAATTTTGGATGGGGTGATGGATATAGCACAGCCACTCTCTCAAATGATTGGGTTACAAATAGTGAAGGTTTTGATGTGGAGTTCTTTAACTCAAATATAAGCGGCTCGCATATAATAATTACTGTTACAAACAATGGAGATGATACAGCTGATATACGCTATGATGTAACTTATGCTAATGGTGACACACATTTTCAGGAGTATACTGGAATAACTGTGGACAGTACTGATCTTAATTGCACACTCGTAATTGAAGGAGCCTACATCGTGCTTCTTAACTAAATCACTCGCTAAAAAATATTAAAATATGAAACACTTATATACATTACTGATAGGGCTTTTGGCGTTGGCACCAATGGCATATGCAGGAGGCAGCTCCAACAGCATTATGATGGCCATAATTCAGCAAAATGAGACAATCGTACAAGGTAGAGTTGTAGAGGAAGGCGGAGTACCCCTTCCTGGTGCTACAATCATGGAAAAGGGTACTAGTAATGGTGTAGTATCTGATATTGATGGAAACTTTTCACTATCCGTAGCGGACAAATCTACTATTGTTATTTCATTTATAGGATTCAAGACTACTGAAATTGAAGTGGGAGGAAGAACACAACTAGGTGAAATCACAATGGTGGCTGATTTGTCAGAGCTTAGTGAGGTAGTAGTGGTGGGTTATGGTACACAGCGTAAGGTTGATCTTACAGGTTCTGTGGCCATTGTTGATACTGATGAGATGAAAAAAATATCTAATTCGAATGTTTCATCAGCTCTTCAGGGTAAAGTCGCAGGGGTTAGAGTAACTGGTGATGGGCAGCCCGGAGCAGATCCACAGATTCGAATTAGAGGTATTAGTTCGTTTGGAGATACCAATCCGCTGTATGTTGTTGATGGAGTAATCACTAATGCTATTCGTGACTTTTCACCAAATGATATCGAATCAGTACAAATACTTAAAGATGCCGCATCTGCTGCCATCTATGGTGCCCAGGCAGCAAATGGAGTGGTAATTATTACCACCAAACGCGGTAAAAGAAATCAACCTTTAAAAGTAAATTATAGTGGTTATGTTGGGGTTGATGAAGTGCCGGATGGTGTATATAATGTAATGAATTCTGAGCAGTATGGTCGTTACATTACCATGGCATTTAACAACAGCGGTATGGAGGTTCCTAACGGTTATGATCCAAATCATGAAGATTATATTGATCCGAATGTAGTAAATACCAATTGGCAGGATGAAGCATTTAAAACGGGAGTCCGCCAAAATCACCACTTAAACCTTTCCGGAGGGGGTGAGAACAATACCTATAATCTTTCACTTGATTACTTTAATCAGGAAGGTACTATAGTAGGGGCCGGACCTAATCTGGAACGCTATACTGCCAGATTAAATAATACAATGAATGTGAAATTCCTCACCTTAAAAACAGGTCTGGTTTATAGTAAAAGCGATCAGGATAATATGGCATTAAGTAATGCGAATGAGTTTGTACAGGGGCTTTACGGTGCACAATTTCCGGTAATGGCTTCTGCTTTGATTACTCCTCCAACTATAAAAGCATACGATCCTTCAACCTGGGTGCTTGATGACAGAATTTCTGCAGCCTCCCAGTACAGATATGATTCGTATGGCTATGGCACGTATTATGATGACATTCACGGTGATTTGCGTATAACCAACGTGCTGCTAACCAATAACATATTAACGAGAAACTCAAAAGTTGATCGTCTGCAAGGGTCTGCTAATGCAAAAGTTGATTTTTTTGAAATGCTTGGAGTAAAAAGTAGCAACCATAAGGTGGAATATGACTTGAATTTATCATATAACACAACTGCTGTAAAATCTTTAACATTTGTACCGGCATTTATTCAAAGTACAACAAATTACCTGACTAAGAGTAATGAGATGCTCACCAAATCGAATTTGAGTATAGGTATGACGCTGGCTGAAAACTTTCTGACGTATGATGGTAATTTTGGTCTCCATCATGTTAACCTGGTAGCAGGTACTGCATTCCAAAGGCAAACCAGCGAAACAGTGAATGCTGTTGGCGTGAACTTAACGGAACCTTACTTTTTACAGGTAGATAATTCATTACAGACTAATGCGGATAGCTACCAGGAGGAAACTGTATTATGGTCTTATTTTGGTCGGTTGAATTACGATTTTAATCAGAAATATTACCTATCTGCAACAGTACGTTATGATGGTTCCAGCCGACTCACTCCAGAGGTAAATCAGGATGTATTTCCAGCAGTTTCTGCTGGGTGGCGTATTGATCAGGAGAATTTCTTCCAGGTTTCAAAATCAATGATAAGCTTGCTCAAAATCAGAGGTAGTTATGGTGAACTGGGTAATATTTCCGTGTTGGGACCATACGGCTACGTAGATGTGATGGCGAGACAGGATTATACTTACAGCTTTGGTAATACCAAGGTGAACGGATCGGCCAGATCAAATTTCAATAATGAATATTTAGTGTGGGAGAAGAGGAGAACAACTGATGTTGGTTTGGATCTTGCCATGATAAACGGTAAAGTAGATTTTACATTTGATTATTACCGGGCAGAAACTTTGGGTGGGCACTACGGAATACCTATCCCGGCACAAGCAGGTTTTACTAATGAAAGTGAAAACTTTAACGCATCTACAATGGTCAACTCTGGCCTTGAGTTTACTGCAGCTTATCATCATGATGAAGGTCCGGTTACATTTGATGTTTCAGCCAATTTAACTACGCTGAATAATGAAGTAACCCAGTTAGGAGTGAATAATTTACCCAGAACTGACGGAAACGCTCGTACAGAGGTGGGACAAGAAATCGGCCGATTCTATGGTTATGTTTACGAGGGGATATTCCAGAATGAAACTGAGATACTCAACAGAGTGAATTCAGAAGGAGAAAAGGTTATTCAGAATGGCGCTCAACCAGGAGATGTGGCTTATGCTGATATCAATAATGATGGCCAAATAACCAATGAAGACCAGACTTATTTAGGCAGTGGTTTACCGGACTTTAATTTTGGATTTAATGTCGGTGCCCAATGGAAAGGGATAGACTTAAGTGTATTTGCATTTGGAGCCGGTGGTTTTAAAGCAGTGGATTTTGTTGATGTGACTTTACGTAGTTCATATGGTGCCTTGAATAAAAGTGTGGAATTACTGGATGCGTGGACACCTGAAAACCCAAGCACTACGGTACCGCGTGTAGCGAACAGACCAAATGGAGACATCACTAACGATGCTTTCAGTAGTCGTTTTATTCAGAATGCATCCTATTTGAGAATTGCTAATATTCAGGTAGGATATACCTTCCCTGATAAGTGGTTTGGTGATTACGTCAGCAATGCACGTCTTTATGTAACAGGGCAAAACCTGGTAACATTCTCTCAGTATGTTGGGTATAATGTTGACTTTTCCGGAGGTCTTTTTACCCCTGGCTATAATTATGCTTCATATCCACAACCTCGCGTATTAACAGTGGGAGCTCAATTTTCATTTTAAAAAACTATCCAAAAATTAGTATCAATATGAAAAATTTAAAAATAATTCTTACAATGTTGGTTTTGATTGTTATTGCATCAGCCTGCAAAGATGAGTTGATAGTGGAGGATCCTAATAATCCAACAACTGCTGATTTTGGGAAATCTGAATCGGATTTTAGAGAGGTAGTTATTGCTTGCTACAACCGTATTCGTTTAGAAGGTACGTTCGCAAGGGTAGGCTATGCCTTAGATGCTGTACGTGGTGATGAGGTATGGAATTCTTCACAGCAGTGGTATTTGGAATATGATAATTTGAACTCTCCCGGCACTATTGATATTGGTGACCAATGGCCATGGAGAGATAATTATCATGTAGTGAATAGAGCTAATTTTATAACAACCTATATCGATGAGGTGGACATGCCTGAGGATTCCTATAATGAAATTGCCGGACAGGCACGTTTCCTGCGAGCCTTGGCTTATTATAATTTAACTACTTATTATCAGGATGTACCTCTAATTACAGACTATGAAGATTATTCAGATTTAGAGAAACTATATAAGGCTAACAGTCCTCAAGAGGAGGTCTTAGACCAAATTGAAGAAGACCTTTCCATGGCCATGACTTTGCTGCCCTCTAAAGATAAAGGGGGTGAATGGGCGCTGGGTCGTGCTACAAGTGGTGCTGCAGCGGGCTATATGGCGCGTGTATTGATGTTCCGTCATAAATTCGATGAGGCTTATCCCATACTGCGGGATATCATTGCCGGTAAGTACGGTAGTTACAGACTAATGAGTGATTATGGTGATAACTTTAGAGAAAGTACAGAAAACAATGATGAAAGTCTGTTTGAAGTTCAATTCATGAACTTTGGCACTGGTGGAACAGATGAAGAGTGGACCCCGGTTAATATAAGTCCTGATGCAACGCAGGGGCACGCAATAGAAAGTAATTTTGCTTCACAGGAATTGGGAAGCTGGGGCGATCTGGCAGGAGCTCCCTGGTTATATAACCTATTTAAGGCAGAAAGCTCTACTGATGGAAGATTAGATCCTCGCTTGTACTGGACATTAGTGACTTATGAAGATGAATATGATCTATATACTAATCAGAATACTGCAGCATATCCTAATGGTGACCCACGTACCAATGTTGCTTACCAGCAAGAATTAACAGAAACACCTCTTTCCAATAATGCTCAGGGTGGTATTTCTATCGCCAAACATACCAATGCCAGAACCAATATTTATGCTTCTATTACAAATGGTTTGCAATGTGGTGTGAATCTACGACTGATGCGTTACAGTGATGTCTTGTTAAGAGCTGCAGAGTGTGAAAATGAGATTAACGGACCTACACAAATAGCGATTGATTACATCAATGAAGTACGTAGAAGAGTAGCTCTTCCGGATCTTCAGCTGGCTGATTTCCCTACAGCGGATCATCTATTCGAGCAGATAGCCAACGTTGAACGCCCTAAAGAATTTGGTTGTGAAAACGGTAGGGGAAGAGATCTCATTCGTTGGGGATTTTTCTATGATCAAGGTCGACTTCAGCAGTTAATTGAGCATGGATATTACGTAACAGATGGTACAGCTAATACTGACCTGCTAACAGCCGCTACCGCCAGTAACTCGTCATTTAATACTTATACTCCGGGAAATGAATACTTCCCGATATTTCAGGGTACACTGAATGCCAATCCAAATCTGGAAGGAAATTCGGCAAACAAAAACGAGGATAACTCAACTAAATTCTTTGCCAATGGCTACTCTGTTCACCCAGTGGTAGAATTAGAATAATTTGTATAACCAAGTGTCTCTTTATCATAGATGTTTTATGTATGCTAAAGAGGCACTTGTATTTAAACAGATAGATTAATAAAATAATGAAGAAACTGGTTTTAATAGGAATCTGGTTCTTCCATCTTACAATTAATGTACTTACAATTGGCGATACAGAATTATAGGTAGAACGAGAAGTAGACAGGGAGGCATCTAAGCTAAACAGACATATAAAGAAATATAATAACGAATGAAGAGAATATTGAATCACATATTAGGAATAGGGGCAGGAGCTGCACTTTTTTATGGTTGTAACACCGCTGCGTCAGACGATAAACGAGCAGAATCAGACCCTGTTACTTTTCAAGTTAATTATGGTGAGCCCATTGCACCCATACAACCCACCATGTACGGAATATTTTTTGAGGATATCAACTTTGCTGCAGATGGTGGAATTTATGCGGAAATGGTGAAAAACAGATCTTTTGAGTTTGATTTACCGATGATTGGTTGGTTACAGCCTAATAGCGACCGCTTTTCAATGAATGAAAAATCTGGTTTTGCTTCTGTTATTAAAACAGATTCTGATGAACCCAATGCTAATTTTCTGAGGGTAGAGGTAAAAGCCGATAATGGATATGTATTAAGGAATGAAGGCTTTAAAGGCATGGGGGTAAAGAAGGATTTGCAGTATAACTTTTCTATGATGGCCCGGAATCAGTCAGGTGATATCAAAATGCATATTCAATTGGCTGACAGCACAGGAAAGGTGTTAGGAAAAACAACAATTGATCCTGATGCTTCTGAGTGGAAAGAGTATACCTCTTCTTTTACTGCAACATCAGAAGAAATGAAGGCAGTTTTGAACATTCAATTTGAAGGGAAAGGGGTAATTGATCTGGATATGATCTCTTTATTTCCTTCAGATACCTGGAAAAATAGGCCTAAAGGTATGCGTGCCGATTTAGTACAACTTCTGGATGACCTTGATCCCGGATTTTTAAGGTTCCCAGGGGGCTGTATTGTGGAGGGTAGAAATTTAGCCAGACGGTACCAGTGGAAGAAAACGGTAGGTTCAATAGAAGACAGAACTACGCTTGTCAATAGATGGAACACAGAATTTGCACATCGTCCGGCACCAGATTATTATCAAAGCTTCGGACTGGGTTTCTTTGAATATTTCCAGCTGGCTGAAGACATGGGAGCGGAGCCACTGCCCATATTAAGCTGCGGAATAGCCTGTCAGTTTAATACAGGAGAGCTTGTACCTATGGATGAATTAGGTCCTTATGTGCAGGATGCGTTGGACCTCATTGAATTTGCAAATGGTGATTCTAATACTGCCTGGGGTAAAGTTCGTGCCGACATGGGGCATCCTCAGCCATTTAATATGAAATACATAGGTGTAGGAAACGAACAATGGGGGCCGCAATACATTGAAAGGTACAAAGCTTTTGAAGCGGCTATAAAATCTAAATACCCGGATATGATTATTGTATCCGGAAGCGGACCCTTTCCTGATGGAGAGATGTTTGATTACGGCATGAAAGAGCTCAAGAAATTGGGTGCAGAAATAATAGATGAGCACTATTATAGAAGTCCGGAGTGGTTTTTGGAAAATGCTGACAGATATGATAGCTATGACAGAAATGGACCGAAAGTGTTTGCCGGGGAATATGCTGCTCAAACGGTAGCTATAGCGAGCCCTGATAATAAAAATAGTTGGATGACAGCACTTTCTGAAGCTGCTTTTATGACCGGTTTAGAAAGAAACGCTGAGGTAGTTCACCTTACTTCCTACGCTCCGTTAATGGCTCATTCTGAAGGCTGGCAATGGACTCCTGACCTGATTTGGTTTAACAACCTTAGCTCTTACGGAACACCTAATTATTACGTACAGAAGCTTTTTTCTACTAATAGAGGAACACATGTGTTATCTCTTACAGAAAATGGTAAACCAGTAACAGGAGAGAAGAAATTGTATGCTACAGCCGCAAAAGACGAAAATACAGGAGAAGTAATTTTCAAAATAGTAAATGCTTCCTCTGATGAACAGAACACACAATTTAAGCTAAATGGAATTGATGGTTTAGCCTCAAAAGGAAGATTAACTGTGCTCAAGAGTGACAAAACTGATGTTGTAAATTCATTTGAATCACCTGTAGCAATTGCTCCGGAGGAACAGGAAATAGCCCTGAAAGGGAATGAGCTTACTGTAAACTTAGCACCTTATTCATTGTCTGTAATTCGAGTAAAAACAGTAGTTCAATAATAGTAATACAAGGTATAAAATACCATTTAGTGAATAAATATCTGGAAGATAAACTTTGTTAGTTTTGGCGGAATGAAGTGTGAAAAGTTTAGGCTTTTCCCTTCATTCTTGCTTTTTATCATTTCAGTCAGTGGGTAAGCTTCCGGCTAATGGCGAGGTAAAGAATTACGATGACCACTCTTTATTCAACGGGAATACTGGTAAATAACAAGAATAAAAATTGAAGTAATAACATACTTAAAATATAATTTATGAAAAAGAAGATCTACCTAATCTGTCTCCTTAGTTGTACTGCATTAATAGCACTAGCGCAGCATAAAACATCCGTTTTCATCAACGCAGATCAGGGAAAACATATAATTAATAAAAATATTTACGGACATTTTGCTGAGCATTTAGGCAGGTGTATTTATGGTGGGTTCTATGTAGGTGAAAACAACGAAAAAATCCCTAATACTGCTGGAGTCCGAAATGATGTGATTGAAGCTTTAAAGGAATTGAAGGTTCCTGTTTTAAGATGGCCGGGTGGTTGTTTCGCAGATACTTACCACTGGATGGATGGTATTGGGCCTAAAGATGAAAGACCTACTATTGTCAATCAATGGTGGGGAGGAGTAACGGAAGATAATAGCTTTGGAACTCATGATTTTCTTAATATGTGCGAAATGTTGGGAGCAGAGCCCTATTTGGCCGGAAACGTAGGAAGCGGAGCCGTTCACGAGTTGGCAGACTGGGTTCAATATGTAAATCATAATGGTACAAGCCCAATGGCTGATCTGAGAAGAGAGAATGGAAGAAAGGAGCCCTGGGGTGTGAAATACTGGGGAGTGGGAAATGAAATGTGGGGTTGCGGAGGACATATGACTCCGGAATACTATGCAAATGTATTCCGTCAGTATTCCACCTTTATGACGGACTGGTCCAACAGTAGCAGTCTTTTTAGAATTGCTTCGGGTGCCAACGTAGGTGATTATCACTGGACTGAGGTGCTCATGAGAGATGTGCCGAAGAATTTAGTCGAGGGGGTTGCCTTACACTCTTACTCTTTTGTAGAGTGGAACGAGAAAGGATCTGCCACAGCTTTTAATGAAGCACAATACTTTTCTACTATGGAAACAGCCCTGAAAATGGAAGAGCTGGTAACACGACATTCTACTATAATGGATAAATATGATCCGGAAAAACGCATTGCTTTGGTGGTAGATGAGTGGGGAGGATGGTACAATGTGGAAGAAGGAACCAATCCGGGTTTTTTATATCAGCAAAATACCATGCGAGATGCAATGATTGCAGGCACTACACTCAATATTTTCAACAACCATGCAGACAGAGTAAGAATGGCCAATCTGGCACAAACAATCAATGTATTGCAGGCGGTAATCCTTACTAATGAGAGTGAAATGATTCTCACACCCACTTACCATGTGATGAAAATGTACAATGTGCATCAGGATGCTACTTTGCTTCCATTGGAGGTAATGGGTGGTAGCACTTATGAAATGAATGGCAAAAAATTACCAGCTATTTCAGCATCAGCTTCCAAAAATAAAGCAGGTGTAATTCATGCTTCCCTGGTAAATATCCATGCAAGTGAAAGTAAGGAAATAGAAATAGTTTTAAGAGGCACTGAGAATAGTAAAGTTTCTGGTACTATTCTGAAGTCTGCCAAACTACAGGATTTCAATTCTTTCGAAAACCCTGATAAAATTAAAACTGAGGATTTTAAAGGGTTTAAAAGAAAAGGTGATAAAATAACTGTTACTCTACCACCATTCTCAGTGGTAGTGCTTAAAATAGAAAAATAGAAATCTCAAACTTAACATCAGTAGGATGTAAGTATTTGTTAAAAGATAATTAAACTGAAAAATTTGAACATTATGATCAAAAGAAGTTGGAATTTCCTTATCCTTATTGTCATTTTTTTTAATCTATTTCTGGAAGGTTGTAAAGATATGAATGAGGAGGGGACAGGAATAACGGTGGGTACTGATACTACTGACTTAGATGATGGTCCCATAGATTTTAGCTTGTTTAGGGACAACTATGCAGATATTGCTTCACCTACCATGACAAGCCAATGGATGCATTACAATGTTCACGATCCGGCATTCATTGATGACGGAACTTTCATCTACTGCTATAGTACTGATGTAGCCTATGGTCATGATGTTAGGCCCGGGCTCCAGATCAGAAGAAGCTTAAATATGGTAGAATGGGAATTTGTTGGTTGGGTTTTTGACGGACTTCCAACCTTGGGGGCTCAATTTATCAGAAATAACGGAGGAGAACCTTTTAACAGCCTTTGGGCTCCCTATACCATCAAAGTAGGAAGTGAATACAGAGTATATTATTCGCTTTCAAGTGCTACCCCACGATTAAGTGTTATAGGTATGGCATCTTCAACTAGTCCCGAAGGTCCCTTTACTGAAAAGGGATTGGTGGTTACTTCTACTGATGACAATTCCCGACAAACCAATGCTATTGATCCAACTATAGTAGTCGATAAATCCGGAAAACATTGGATGTATTATGGTTCAGCCTGGGACGGAATTTATATTGTGGAGCTGGACCCTGAAACTGGGCTTGCTGCTCAATCCGGAGACAAGGGAACAAGAGTAGCTCAAAGAGGATTTACAGGTAATTCCATTAATGGAAATATAGAAGGCCCGGAAATTATTTATAATGAAGAGTTTGATAAGTATTATCTCTTTATAGCATATGATTGGCTGGAAACAAAATATAATGTGAGGGTAGGGCGTGCAGATAATCCGGAAGGACCTTTTTTCGATATCCGAGGTATTAATATGAATGATGAAGTGGATGATCTTCCTATGATTTTGGCACCCTATGCATTTATGGGGCACCCTGGTTGGCAGGGCGTTTCACATCCGGGAATAGTGGAGCGCAATGGGAATTATTATTTGGGACATCAGGGCAGACCAGGCTCTGATAGATTTTATATGATTTTGCACACAAGACAAATTCACTGGACCCAGGATGGCTGGCCTATGGTTTCACCTCAACGTTATGCTGGGGAGGAAGAAACCCCGGTTACGGCTGATGAACTTGCAGGAAAGTGGGAACAAATTGTTTTCGGCTATACTGTAGTACCAGGCTTTGGTGAAGAGCAATTAAATCCCGGTTTCCAGCGCGCCACTACAATGACCATAGATGCCGAAGGAACTATGAATGGAGAGGCAGCCAATACCTGGACCTATGAAGCCCCATGGCTTACTTTAAGTTGGGGTGATGGTGCTTTTGTTGATAAAGTATTTGTGGAAAGAGGGCGTGATTGGGAGAATGAAATAGAATCTACCCTTCTTTTCACAGGTTTTAACCAGGATTTCACCACTGTTTGGGGTAAAAAGCTACAGGAATGATGGAAAAAATAAAGATAGGATTTAGAATTTTGCTATTAGTAGTTTTATGTAGCACACAAAGCTTGCACGCCCAGAGGTCAGACATTCGGGTACACGACCCTGTTATGGCAAAGCACGATGGAACTTACTACCTGTTTTGCACCGGAATGGGAATTGACGTTTTCTCTTCCGGTGATATGAAAAACTGGAAAAGAGAAGCTCCTGTTTTTGACAAGGCTCCGGAATGGACGAATAATGTAGTTCCGGATTTTAGCGGCCACATTTGGGCTCCTGATATCCACTTTTATGAAGGCAAATACTATCTTTATTATTCAGTTTCTGCTTTTGCTAAAAATACTTCTGCCATAGGAGTAGCTACAAATACAACTTTAAATCCTCAGTCTTCTGATTTTAAATGGGAAGATCGAGGCATAGTTGTGCATTCTGTTCCTAATAGGGATCTATGGAATGCAATTGACCCTAACATTATTGAAGGGAAAGACGGAACTGCATGGATGTCATTTGGATCTTTCTGGGAAGGCTTAAAAATGGTAAAGCTATCAGATGACAGAACTTCTATTGCCGAACCTCAGGTTTGGCATACCATCGCTAAACGTGAAAGATCACCTTTTTTAGCTGATGCCGAGCCGGGTGATGCAGCCCTTGAAGCTCCATTTATCTTCAAAAAAGGAGATTTATATTATCTCTTTGTATCATGGGACTATTGCTGCAGGGGAGAAAATAGTACCTACAAAGTAGTTGTAGGTAGATCAGGAGACATCACTGGTCCTTTTTATGATCAGTCCGGTAAGTCAATGGCCAAAGGAGGAGGTACTTTGGTAATTGAAGGAAATAAAGACTGGGCAGGGGCAGGGCATAATAGTGCTTATACTTTTGATGGAAATGACTATTTTATTTTTCATGCCTATGATGCAAATGACAAAGGCCATTCCAAATTGAAAGTTGCAGAGATGAGCTGGACAGAGGACGGATGGCCTGTAATCGATCCAAAAATCCTTTCAGCATCTAATCAATAATGAGCTCAGCAAGTAGCGTTTGATTTTCACATATTATTTGTATTTTTGACGTGTATTGGATTTTGACTAATCAGCACTTCTACAAATATATTTGTTTGACTATAATTTCTGTACCCGAAGACTGTGAAGACTGTTTTTTAAAATACTAAGCACTTAATCCATAAAGCATATTTCTATGAAAAAACCATTTTTTATAATCACCCAATTATTATTAGTTTTCCTTATGGCTTGTAACAGCACTACCGATCAACCACAAAATGCTAACATTACTTCTAAATCTTTTGGTACCCTGCCTTCTGGTGAAGAAGTTACGCAATATATAATGACCAACAACCAGGGAATGGAAATGAGTGTAATCACCTATGGGGGAATTATTACTTCACTAACAGCACCTGATAAAGCAGGGAAGTATGAAGATATTGTACTGGGATTTGACAACCTTGAAGGCTACTTGCAAGACGGAGTTCCTTACTTTGGCGCATTGATAGGCAGATATGGTAACAGAATAGCAAAAGGTAAGTTCACTTTGGATAGTACAGAGTATGAGCTAGCCATCAATAATATTGGCAACCACTTGCACGGAGGGTTAAAAGGTTTCGATAAAGTAAACTGGTCAGCAAAGGAAGTAGAATATGCAGATGGCGTGGCTTTAGAGCTTACTTATTTAAGCGCAGATGGTGAAGAAGGTTATCCGGGGAACCTTGAAACTAAGGTAACTTATCAGTTGGGTAATGATAATACATTGTTGATTGATTATATGGCTACTACAGATAAAAAAACAGTGGTGAATCTTACTCAACACTCTTATTTTAATCTTTCAGCCATGAAGGAGGATGTCTTAAACCACCAGCTAATGGTTAATGCAGATCACTTCCTTCCTGTAGATAGTACATTAATTCCTACCGGGGAATTAAGACCGGTTGAGGGGACTCCATTTAACTTTACTGAAATGAAAAAAGTTGGAGCTGATGTTAACCAGGAAAATCAACAGCTGACTTATGGCCTGGGCTATGACCATTGTTGGGTACTAAATGAAGGAGCCGGCAAAATGGATTTGGCCGCTAAAGCTTACGAACCAAACAGCGGAAGAACGTTAGAAGTATATACTAGTGAACCGGCTATTCAGGTATATACAGGTAATTTTCTTGATGGCACTTTAACAGGAAAAGGAGGAACAGTGTATAATAAAAGAACAGGCTTATGTTTAGAAACACAGCATTTTCCTGACTCACCTAATCAACCTGAATTTCCTTCCACAGAGTTAAACCCTGGCGAGAAATATGAAAGCCAAACAAAATTTGTATTTGGTATAAGAGAATAAAGTGGTTAAATCTAACCTAACCTTAAAAGAGGTGCTAATTAATTATGTTTAGCACCTCTTTTTTATTTTTGCTAAATGTCTCTTACAATTTATTCAGATATAAGCTATTGATTTCTCGATGCTCTAATGTTCATATATACGGAGCCTACCTTAAAATCAATCAGCATTCCGTATCTTTACGCTTACACAGAAGCATCATCCATTCATGACCGATCAGAAGAAGAAAGAACAGCCTACAGAAAAGCCGGGATTACATCCTAATAACATATTTCGCCATCGATACGATTTTCCACAACTCATAAAAAGTTGTCCGGAGCTGTCTACTTTTGTCTTCACTAATCAATTTGGAGATGAAACTATTGAATTCTCTGATCCTGAAGCTGTGAAAATGCTTAACAAAGCGTTACTGGTTCATCATTATAACCTAAACTACTGGGATATTCCATCTGGTTATCTTACACCTCCTATTCCGGGAAGAGCAGATTACCTGCATCATATTGCTGAGTTTATCGGCAAAAAGCAGGGGCAACTGATAAAAGGCGCTCTTTTCAGATGCCTGGATATCGGAATGGGAGCGAGCTGCATTTATCCCATTGTGGGAGTGAAAGAATTTGGCTGGTCATTTTTAGGAACTGATATTGATACAAAAGCTATTCGTTCGGCACAGAAAATAGTAGATAAAAATCCCGATTTGCAGGAAAAAATCACTTTCAGATTACAAAACAGCAAAAAGGATATTTTCAAAGGGATCATCAAAAAGCACGAGTTTTATGATTTGAGTATTTGTAATCCACCATTTCATGCTTCTGCTGCGGAAGCGCAGGCTGGAAATATCCGTAAAAACCGCAATCTAAAGAAGCAGAAAGTAGCAGAAGCAAAGCTCAACTTTGGTGGTCAAAGCAATGAACTATGGTGCGAAGGAGGGGAGATTCAGTTTGTTCGTAACATGATAGTACAGAGTAAACACTTCTCACATTCTGTAAGGTGGTTTTCCACGCTTATTTCAAAAAGTGCCAATTTGAAAACTGTGTATGAGCTAATTAAGCAGGCTGGAGCTGTTCATATGGAAACCATTCCTATGAGCCATGGCAATAAAGCCAGCAGGATTGTAGCATGGACATTTTTGCCTGTAAAAGATGCTAGCGCCTAATCTTAGCACATAGATGTGAATTAATAGAGATTCATAGAGAAGACTTAACCTTTCACTAATTATAGTCTGATGATGCCTATAGTTTGTTGCTCACAAACCATTCATTCTATTAAATATCAAACCCTCAAAATGCCTCTAAAGCCTCTTGCAGCATAGTAAGATTGAGCCCCATTATGATATACAAATACTGCACCATACCTGTAATCAGCAAATAGAGCTCCTCCGAGTTTTCTTATGGCATCTGGTGTGTGTATCCAGCTTGAAGTTTTTGCATCAAAGTTGCCTAGTTTTTGTAATTCCCTGTATTGCTCCTCATTGAGTAATTCAATGCCCATTTCAGCAGCCATATCAACAGCGTTGTTATCCGGCCGGTGCTCTTTCCTGGATTCCAAACCTTCTCTGTCATAGCAAGTGCTTCTACGGCCTTTAGGGCTTTCAGCTGAGCAATCCATAAATATATATTCTGCGGATTTTCCATCATATCCTACTACATCAGGCTCGCCTTCAGTAATTTCCATTTCGTTGAGCGACCATAATTTCTCTGGATTAGCTTCCAGTTTAGATTGTACGGAACTCCATTCTACACCTTGATGGCGCTGCATATTTTTTTTAAACCGAGCTTGTAACTCCCGGATGAATTTTTCGCTTTCTTCAGGTGATAATTTATCTTTCGGCATAGCAAATTTTTTTTCTTAAGTTCAATATTTATTCCAAATCAGGTAAATTAAATTGCGTAAAGGCACTTACTTCTTTCATCAATGCCTCTATCTCATCACTTTTTCTTGGTGCATCTTTGGAAAGTAATTCAAATCCATCAGCAGTGATCAAATAGTCATCCTCAATCCTTACGGGAATGTTCCACCATTTTGGATCACAAGGGCTTCCTTCCGGAATATAGATTCCAGGTTCAATGGTGATTACCATGCCTTCTTCCAGCAACTTATAATTTCCTGCATCATGCACATCCAAACCAATATGGTGGCAGCAGCCATGCGGATAGTAGCGGTGTCTGCCAGTCTTAGGGTCAATCAGGTCTTTGGGTTCAAGAGATTTAACAATACCTAATTCCAACAAGCCCTCATTAATAATCACTAAAGTTTGTTGATACAACTCGCTAAAGGGAGTGCCTGCTTTACATACTTTCATGGCAGCCTCCTGCGCTTTGTAAACAAGGTCGTAAATCTGCTTTTGTTCTTTAGAGAATTTACCATTTACCGGAATGGTTCTGGTTACATCGGCAGTATATCCGTGATATTCTGCTCCCAAATCCATCAAAATTAATTCTCCATCCTCTATTTCCGGCTTATAGTTTTCTATATAATGCAGAACGCAGCCATTATGACCGGCCCCCACTATGCTTGGGTAGCCTTCATATTCTGCTTTGTATTTTTTATAGATAAACTCATGCATACCTTGCACTTCCATTTCTGACATACCGGGATGAATGGCACGCATTACCTCTGCCTGCCCCAAAGCTGAAATTTTCACAGCTTTTCTAAGCAGATCAATTTCTTCCTCGGTTTTTATGCCACGCATATCACTTAAAATTTCACCTAATAATTTAGTGTTAAGGTTAACCTTTTTAGGTTCAGGCTCAATAGAAAGTGCATTTTTTTCAGGATAATTCACCTTTTGCTTAAACTGAGCAATTAAGTCATACAAATCACCTTTTTCCTGGGTATCCCTTACATCATTTTCAAAATCGAAAAACAGCACCTGATCAAATTGACTAAAATCTATTTGAAATTTCTCAAACTCCGGTGTTTCGAAAGCAAGTTGCGTCCCTAAAGCTTCCTCTGCTTCATTTGTTCCTAATCTACCACCATCATAGAGTTCCGCCAATGCGTTTCTACCTCTTAGAAAGATGATCTCATCAAAAGTTTTTTTGTTGATTGTTTGAGGGTCTTTAAAAATCATCAGTAAAGCGTGCGGTTGCTGGTGTCCTGTCAGGTAATAAAAATTCGGATCCTGATGATACATATAATTTACATCATTTGCCCTGTTGCGAATAGGGTTGGAAAAGAATACAGCCACTGAATTTTTAGGCATCTTTTCTCTTAAGGTTTGCCTTCTTTCCTCATGAAAATTTTTAGGTAAAAAATCATCAGGACGAGCTGCTGTTTGCGCCATAGAGGCTACGGGTACTAAATAAATAATTGCAATAAAGCTTAAGAGAAAGGTTCGCATGATATAATAATTAAATTTGAATGCTTTAAATTTAACTATTTCTCATTACAACACTGATCATTATTTTATTGGGGGTTAATATCTTATTTAAACCATAGGTCACTTTTGCAGAAATAAAATTTGCTAACAGATTGTTTATTGAAAATACACAATCTACATTTGCATCAATGAGAAAAACCATTACCATATCATTATTGGTGTTGTTTCTTAGCAATGTTTTCATGTTCACTATTATTCGTTTTAATTACGAGGTGAACAAGGAAATTATTACAGAATTATTCTGTATCAATAAGGAAAAACCGATGACCATGTGTTATGGTAAATGTTATTTAAAGGATCAACTTCAAAAGACAAAGGAAGAAAAGGAGAAAAAAAGCAGCCAGACTGTCGAAACTTTTCAGGCCTTAACCTCTTTCAGTGTATTTATTCCAGTGGAAAGAATTTTTGAAGAGGTAACAACAAACTTCTCAGTTTACTCTAATCAATATATTTTTCTTAATAGTACTTCGGTATTCCATCCTCCGCAAACTTTTCGTCAGTATTTAAGTGTTTAATTAATTCTTAATAAATTAATAGCCATATATGGCTTGTGAAATTTGTTTTACAAGCGTTAATGCTATGGTTTATATTTAAAACAAAACTGATGAATAAGATCAATTATTTATATCTTCTTCTTCTGTTTATAGGATTTTTTTCATGTAACAAACCTGAGGAAATGAAGCCGGAGCCTGTTGAGCTTGAACTTAATGCTCCTGTTTATTTTGGTGAGTTTAATAACCGCATTCCGGAGGACAACCCTTTGACAGAGAAAGGGTTTCAGCTGGGTAGAATGTTGTTTTATGAAAAAAAACTATCAGGAGATAACACAATGGCTTGCGCAAGTTGCCATCAGCAGAAAAAAGCATTTACGGATGGTTTGGCTGTTAGCAAAGGAATTGATGGGATAGCCGGAAAGGTAAGCGCCATGTCCTTAGTAAATATGCTGTGGGCTGAAAAATTCACCTGGAATGGAAGGAAGCGATCAATTGAAGAACAATCGGTTGACCCTGTTGCAAACCCTATTGAAATGCACACCACTTTTGAGGCAGCAATAGAAAAGCTGGAAGCAGATGGTTATTCCGAATTATTTTCCGAAGTATTCGGTACTCCGGAGATAACTGAAGGGAGAATAGGCAAGGCGCTTTCTCAATTCCAGAGAAGCTTGATTTCCGGTAATTCTAAATACGACCAGTATTTACGGAATGAATACCAGGCTACTTCTCAGGAAATAAGGGGGATGCAACTGTTTTTCACCCATCCTATTCCGGGTCAGTTACGTGGCGGTAACTGTGGAGATTGCCACTTAGGGC
Source organism: Marivirga lumbricoides (assembly GCF_014636295.1). Classification (GTDB taxonomy): domain Bacteria; phylum Bacteroidota; class Bacteroidia; order Cytophagales; family Cyclobacteriaceae; genus Marivirga; species Marivirga lumbricoides. The sequence continues at coordinate 125,161 of NZ_BMEC01000005.1, forward strand.
CGCTCACTTCCGGAGATATTGATGGTTTTCAGGGGTTTCATAATAATGGTCTTGATTCTGACGAGGAGCTTGACGCGGGTTTAATGGAGTTTACAGGAAATCCGGCTGATAAAGGCAGGTTTAAAACTCCCAGCCTGCGCAATATTGCTTTAACTGCTCCTTACATGCACGATGGCAGGTTCCAGACGCTGGAAGAAGTGCTTGATCATTACAATGAAAATATTAAGAAGAGCGAAACACTTGATATCTTAATTAAAGAAGGAAGTAATGAACCTATTGATCCTAACGAGCCTGTTAAACTGTTTTTAACGGACCAGGAGAAAGAGGACATCATTGCCTTTTTGCACATGTTAACAGATGAAGAGTTTGTTAACAACCCGAGATTTTCAAATCCTCATAATTAAAAATGATGAAAAATAACATTTATTCAATAATGTTCATTATGCTGATATTCCTTTCCTCTTGTGGTTCGGATGATGCTGTCCAAATGAACAATTCACTTGTTTTCAATTTTGAAAACATGGTGGGCGAGGTTCCACTGGTAATTGCAAGCCAAGAGTATGAGAGAGATAACGGTACTTTTACAGTGGAAGAATTAAAGTACTATATTTCCAATGTCAGGTTTTTAGATGATGACGGGAATCTGTTATTTTCTGAAGAAGAAAGTTATCATCTTATTACTCAGAATAACGCCTCAAATAAGCTCAACTTTAAGATCACCGATTTACCTGATTTGCAAATTAGTACTGTTGAATTTAGCATTGGGGTAGATGCCGAGGCAAATACAAAGCTGGATAATCCTGGTGACCTGGATCCCAGCAATAATATGGCCTGGAATTGGGACACGGGCTATAAATTTGTTTTGCTGGAAGGTAAATTTTTTGCTGCCGGAGAAACTGACTATAGAGGTTTAGTTTTTCATATTGGCGAAGATAGCAATTACAAAACACTTCAATTTCCTGTCAATTTAAACTTGTCAGAAGGCACTGAATACGAAATTCAGATGAAAGCCAATATCTTAGGAATGTTCAATTCTCCTAATACTATTTCATTCAATGAAGTAAATGTAGCCATGGGAGGAGAGAATGCAAGAAAGATAGCTGACAATTATGAAAACGAAATGTTTTCATTTATTCAGATAGTTAATAAATAAAAAAATTAAGTCAAAAAATGAAAGTAATAAATAAAGTACAATTAATATTTTTAGTAGTAATAGCGGTAATTCTAAGCTCTTGTAGTGATGATGATACTGTAAATGATTTAGGGACAACAGACCTTAAATTGCACTTTCATCCGCATGTAAATGGCGAAGATTTTGCCATTAATGAAACCTATTCAATGAATGGTAATGAAGTAAGCTTTAGCAGAGTTCAATTTTACGTTTCTAATATTGAGCTTACTAAAGAAGATGGTTCATTAGTAAAATTTGATGGTAATACTTCTGAAAAAGAAGATGATCTTTTTTTACAGGTGACTGCTGGCAATATGATGTATGATTTGGGAGAAGTTGAAATAGGCACTTATAAAAGTATAAATTTTGAAATAGGGGTTGATACAGTGATTAATAGTACTATTGAGCCTACTGCATGGCCTACCGATCATCCTCTTTCTGCTGATAATCCAAACCATTATTATTGGAGCTGGAATACAGGCTACATATTTGCTGCTTTGGAAGGAACAGTAAATGGAGAACCATTTACCTATCATATTGGAACTAATGATTTAATCACTCCTACAGGAAATATTGATTTAAATGAAGCTACAATTAATGGAGATAATGGTGAGATTATGATTGGTTACAATGTGGCGAAATTTTTCAATGATATTGACCTGTCTATTGAGGGAAATAGAAGTTCTCATACTATGGGGACCAAACCACTAGCTTTAAAGGTAGCTGGAAATATTAAATCATCTTTTTCAACGATGTGATTTATGAAAGATTTCACCTTCTTCAGCTTATTGCTTTTTGCAATTATATCATTTCAAGCTTGTGATGATGAGGTGTCGCCTTCTATAAAAACAATTGTGTATACAGTGCCCTCTAATTTGGGCACTGTATTACCTCAAAATGAGCGTAATATGATTACTGAGGAAGGTGTTATTTTGGGTAAGAAACTTTTTTATGATCCCATATTGTCTGCAAATGGAAAAGTGTCATGTGCTACATGCCATAAGCCTGAGCTTGCTTTTACTGATGGTCTGGCGCTTACAACAAAGGGGGTAAGTGGTCAGCCTTTGAAAAGAAATGTTCCTACTTTAACCAACGCAGCATGGATTGAAGGTCTGTTTTGGGATGGTGGAGCTAATGATTTGGAGTCTCTCACATTTGGGCCACTAACTCATGAGGATGAAATGGCAGCTGATTTAACGCAAGTACTGGCTAAATTAAAGGAAGATGATGAATATGTCTCTTTATTTAATAATGCATTTCCTGAATTGGGAGTAAGTACCTCTGCATTATCACGGGCACTTTCGCAATTTGAAAGAACGCTTGTTTCTGCTGATTCTAAATATGATAAATATGTAAGAAATGAAGGAGTAAACTTAAGCGAAGGGGAGCTCGATGGCTTATTGCTTTTTAAGGAAAAATGTGCAGGTTGTCATGCTATGGATCATTTTACAGACTATTCTTATCATAATAATGGGTTGGATGCATCATTCGTGAACGAGGACTTCGAAGGTATTTTTCAGGGAAGGTTCAGGATCACCCGTGACTCTTCTGATTTGGGTAAATATAAAACTCCCACCTTGCGTAACATCGCTTTAACAGCTCCATACATGCATGATGGAAGATTCGCCTCCCTGGAAGAGGTGCTTGAGCATTATAATTCAGGTGTTAAATACTCCGGAACTTTAGATGAGTTACTGCAGTCAGGTGATGCAATCGGTATAGCAATCACTGAAGTAGAAAAGAAAAATCTGATTCTTTTTCTCAATACTTTAACCGATACAAATTTTATTACAAATCCTCAGTTTAAAAATTAGAAAGTGAAATATATATTATTATTACTACTCACAAGTGTCATTTTGTGTTTGCCACAGAATACTTATGCTTGCGATGTCTGCAATATTTATGAATACAAACCTTATAATACAAGTGGAAACTATATCGGCTTTTTTTATCATTTGAGGAAATTCAACGGTTATAAACATCTTGACCAGTCGCATAACTTCTTTGGAAGGGATCCTAAAATGCATGATTTTGAAGGCTCAGGAGTTTTTTTAGAGCGGGAACAACAGGATTATGAAATTTATCAGACCGTAGCTGCCAGAATGAATCTGAGATTGGGAAATAAAGTGAACCTGTTGCTCATCATGCCCTATGAATTCATTAAAATTCATAATGAAACAGTATGGTCCTACGTTGATCCCGTTAATGATACCACCATGGTTTTACAAGGTCAGGGTGATTTAATTACTGCGCTGGACTACTCCATAAATTTTGGTAAGGAGGGCAATAAGCATACACTTAGGCCGGGAATTGCTGTAAAATGGCCAACAGGAGTCTATAATAAAAAGAACGCGGAAGGAAGATCATTTGATCCTGAAATTCAGCCAGGTACTGGATCAATAGATTTCATTTTCAGATTGAATTACCTGAAGTTGGCTAAGTCAGGCTTTGGTCAAATGGCTTCACTCAATTATAAAGTGAATGGACCTACACAGCAGAGTTATAAATTTGCCAATAGTATTAATGGGCAGGTAGATTTGTTTTATCAATTTGATTTAATGTTAGAAAGATTTCTTGTTCCTAAAATTGGTATTTATGCAGAAACTTCAGGTTATAATACCTGGAATGGTGAGTGTGATAAACTCACAGGCGGATCCACGTATTTGCTGGACTTAGGACTGGATTTCCAGGTAAAGCGATTTACTGTGCAGGCACTTTATCAGCCTGTGCTGGCAGATTTCAGAAACGGAAAACAAATAGGGAATGCAGGCAGGCTTAACCTGGGGCTTATTTACGCCTGGTAATTACCTGTTCCATTAATAGAATTAGTAGAAAATCTTATTTAATAATTAAAAAGAAAAAAATGAAAACAATATATATTCTATCGCTTATATGTTTAGTAATGGTGAGCTGTACAAGCTCGTCCGAAAATATCTCAGCTGCAGAGAAAACATTTGAAGAGGCCATTAAAATCCATGATGAGGTGATGCCTAAAATGGATAAGATTGAAAGCTTAAAACTAAAATTAAAAGAATTTGAAAAATCTCATCCTGAGGATTCTACTCAAATCGATAGCCAAATTAAAAAATTGGATAATGTATCCGAAGCTATGATGATGTGGATGCACGAGTTGAAAATTTACCCACAGCAAAGTGATGAAGCTTCACATGATGGTCATCATATGCATAACTCCCAGGCTGATACAACTTATCAGGTACATATACAACAAAAGGCTGAAATTATAATCGTTCAACAATTAATTTATGGTGCCATTCAGGAAGCTGAAGAATTTATGAAGAGTAAATAGTATCATTCCTTAATAAGCCTGCCAGGCAAAAGTAATCTTTATATTAATAGCTTTTTTATTTTTGAAGCATCCCTTAATCAGGATGCTTTTTTCTTTCATCTCTTAGAAAGACTTTTTACTGAAATATTAATTTACCTACAACTCACATCAAATTTACTACAGCTCAGTAGCTAAAATCCTCAATTGGGTGTTTCTGCCACATCCTTAACGGCTTTTTATAGTTGATAGGACTAAACAAAAAAATTAACAACTATGAAAAAAATGTGGAAATTTTTACTCTTTTTACCCTTGCTGGCCTTTATGGTAGCTTGTGATGATGACGATACAACGGATATGGAGCCGGATGCGCCCACAATTGCAGAGGCATTAAATAGTACTGCTGACTTAAGTACATTAGATGCCGCTGTTGCTGCGGTTAATGGTTTAGAAGCTCAATTGCTTGCTGCAAACGAAATCACTGTCTTTGCACCTAACAATGCAGCTTTTGAAGATGCATTAGAGGCTTTCGATGCTGCTGATTTAAATGAATTAGTTGCAGCTATTGGTGGTGTGGATAATCTTGAAACAGTGTTGGGTTACCATGTAGTAGCTGATGTTGTATTTGCTGCGGATCTAAGCAACAGTCAGTCTTTACCTACATTAGCAGGACAAAATTTAACAGTGAATGTTTCTGGAAGCAGCGTTTCAGTAACGGATGTTTCTGGAAACACATTTAATGTGGTAACAGCTGATATTGAAATTGAAAATGGAGTGGTACATGTAATTGATGGCGTATTATTACCGGAATTGCCTGAAGAAGAAGTTCCTACTATCGCAGATGCTTTAGAAAATACTGAAGATTTGAGTTTGCTAAATCAAGCGGTGGCAGCTGTTGAAGGTTTAGGAACTACTCTTTTAGGACAGGAAGCAATTACTGTATTCGCTCCATCTAATGATGCTTTCGAAGCTGTTTTAGATGCTTATGGTGTGGGTAATTTCCCCGATTTAGTAACTGAATTAGGAGGTGTAGAAAAATTAGATTCTATACTCGGCTTTCACGTAGTACCTGCAACAGCTTTTGCAGCTGATTTGCCAGATGGTGATGAAACTTTTACTACTTTAATTGGACAAGATATCACTGTAAATAAGTCTGCGGATGGCGTAACAGTAACAGATGCTAATGGAAATACTTACAATGTTGAACAAGCTGATGTTGAAATAGCTAATGGTGTAGTTCATATAATAGATGGTGTTTTATTGCCTGAGTTAACCTATCCAACTATTTCCGGTGCCATAGGTGCTACTCCTGCTTTGGAAACTTTAGGTAGTGCGGTTGCATTGTTTGATGGTTTAGGTGCTGCTTTAGAAGGATATGACAACATAACGATATTTGCTCCTACTAATGATGCTTTCCAACAATTATTAGACGAATACGGAGCTGAGACTTTAGACGAATTGGCCGAAAAAGTTGGGGGCTTGGAAGTTATTGAGACTGTTTTAAAATACCATGTCGTAGCAGATACCGCAGTTTTTTCGCATGATTTAACTGATGGAGATGAAATTACAACCTTAGCAGGTGCTATGTTAACAGTAGGTGTTAATGAAGCTGGTGTTACATTAACAGATGTTGATGGCATAACCTATAACGTAACAACTCCTAACGTGAGAGTAGACAATGGTGTAGTACATATTATTGATGGTGTATTATTGCCAATAGACCGACCAACACTTGTTGAAGCGGCTATGGAGAATGATCTTGATTCTTTACTGACTGCAGTAACAGCTGTTCCGGAATTGCCAGAAACATTATTAGGTGAAGAAGCGATTACGGTTTTCGCTCCAACGAATGAAGCGTTTGAGAATGCTTTAGATGAATTTGAAGTTGAAACATTAGCTGAACTAATTGATGCACTCGGTAGTGTTGAAGCTTTAGGAACTGTATTAGGATTTCATGTAGTACCTGCTGTTGCATATGCTGCAGACCTTGAAGAAGGACCTAATACATTTACTACTTTAGCTAATCAACAAATTACAGTTACCAAAACAGATGGAGCTGTAACGGTTTCAGATGGAAGTAACCCTGATAGAAATGTAGTAATGGCCGATGTAACCATTCAAAATGGTGTGGTACACGTAATTGATGGTGTATTATTACCAGACTTAGAATAACATTTATTAAACAGTTATAGATACATAATACAAAATCGAACCTGTTTATAAAGCAGGTTCGATTTTTTTAATTTGCAGTTTCTTTTAAATTCAAGAATCTTAATTAATGTAACGAAAGCTTTATTAATTCTTCTAGCACTCGTTTTATTGATAAGTTTATTAAATAAATTGCCATTTAGGTTCTCTTTAAACACATGTTTAAACATCGCTACAAATTTTTCTTTATTGCGTTTCTTGCAGTGTATTCATTCCTGAATATTATAGTACTGGAAGGTGATAGATTGTTTCAGGCTGAATTGCCTAAAGATTACCTTTTTTATACCATTGTTTTTTTGTGCATTGCTGTGTGGTTTGCCAACCTCACTGTTGAAGTTTACTTACTTCGTAAATTTAAGAATGTCCATCCTTTGCTGTTACAATTTGGAGCCAGTATAGTGGCAGTATTAATTATCTGCTTAGTTTCTGTAGAATTAACAGAATTAATTCTGGGCTATCCCTTCAATTTTACACAGCAAAACCTATTGCTTACCAGCGGATTTACTTTCCGGATTAACCTCTTTCTCAACAGTTTAAATGCCATCTATTTCTTTAGCCAGCGCTATAAAGAGAAGGCTGTTGAGGCAGAAAAGCTAAAAACCTTAAATTCAACCGCTCGCTTCGAAGTCCTCAATAATCAGATAAATCCTCATTTTTTCTTTAATAACCTGAATGCACTTTCTACCTTAATTCATAAGGACCCGAAGGAAGCAGACTTTTATCTTCAAAAGATCTCAAGCATTTACAGGTATATTTTGAATAATAAAGAAAATGAATTGGTAAAGTTCAGCAGCGAACTTTCATTTTTGAATGATTACATTGAGCTGTTGAGTATACGCTTTAAAGAAGCTTTGCATTTCAAATTGGAAATAGACGATGTTGCATTATCAAAGTATGTTCCTCCTGCAGTTTTACAGTTACTGGTCGAAAATGTAGTGAAGCATAATTACTTTACAAAGAATGAACCCATTACTATATTCATTATAGCTGATGCAGAAACAGTAAGTATCAGCAATAAAATTCAGCATAAGAAAGCTGTAGAGCCGTCCTCCGGAATCGGTCTTACAAACATTTCAGAGAGATACGCGTTTTTAGGTAAAACAATTAAAATCAGTCACCAATCGGAAGAATTTAAAGTTGAATTACCTTTGGTTGATGTGGAAAAGAATATTTATTAACAGTAAAAGTAGTTACTCTTAACCGATCATATTTGGTTTAAAATGAATAGCATAAAAATCTCAACTTCCGGAATCATTTCAACGAAATAGAAAGATATGAACCTGTTAATTTTTGAAGATGAACCACTAGCTCAGGAGAGAATTCAAGCGATTGTAAAAGATCAATTGCCTGATTGGAAGGTTGCCGGTAGCGCACAAAGTCTGGAAGAGGCAAAGGATTTGTTGAATTCATCATTGGAATATGATCTTTTGTTGTGTGATATTCATCTGGCTGATGGTTTGTGCTTTGAATTATTTAAACAAGGGGATTTTAAAAAGCCAATCATTTTTATCACTGCTTACGATGAATATGCCTTGGAATCTTTCGAGCATAATTGTATAGATTATATTTTAAAACCTATCAAAGAGGAGCGTCTTCTTAAAGCATTTAAAAAGCATGAAAGTTTAATAGGCAGTCAGCAAAGCATTTCGAAAGATCTTGTAAATACACTGATTAGTCACTACCAAAAAAGAAATTTCAAGCGCAGGTTTTTAGCCAAAGTAGGTAGTAAAATGATTTTTATACCTGTTGAGGATGTAGCCTGTTTCTTCTGTGAAGATAAAATTGTATACATGAAGGAAATCGGCTCTTCTAAAAAATATGTAATAAATCATAGTCTGGATGAATTGGAAAATCAATTATTAAATCCGGACAAATTTTACAGGATCAACCGTTCCATTATTATCAACCTGGAAAGTGTGATAGAAATTAAAACTTATCATAATGGAAGGCTCAAGCTGGAACTGAATGCTCCGGAAAATCTGGAAATGGTTGTAGCGAGAGAACGAGTAACAGAATTCAAAAACTGGATTAACCAATAGTAGTAGATGAAATATTTAGTAATATCACCATTTTTCTTTTTCACCTTCATTTTTCACCTTCAGGCACAGCAACAGGAATACAGCCAACAGCAGTTAGATTCTTTGAAAAGAGCAGTTTTTAACCTCCAGCAGGATGTAGAACAAGTTCAGTTGAACCTTTACAACTCGAAAAAGACTTTAAAGACAGGAATTTTTATTGCTACATTGGGCTATACAGTAACCATTATTGGTGGCCAGCTTTTAGGCACCAACCCTGACGTAGGAGAGGCCTTACTTTACACCGGAGGGGCTATAGGTATTGCCGGAACCATTGTTTTAGTGAAGGGGTTTAACAAAATTAGCCTGGGGCCACCGAAATGATTAATTAATTACCTTTCCCCAATCTTCATGCATCGCATCAAAACGCTGCATTACTACTTTTATAAAATCATCAGAAACAAGGGCTTTTAAAGCCTCTTCATCAGCTACTTCGTATTCATCTACTTTGTAAGTTTGTTCGTATAAACCCAGTTCAAATTTCACTAAATATTTTTCGTTCCAATGAAAAATCGTGATTTTACACTGGTTGCTGGGTATTTCTCCAATTACGCGCATTTTTTTTATTGGCAAAATTAGTATTATCTGGCTTAAATATGAATGAATAAGGCAGAACATTCAGAGTGAAAGTTTCATGTCAGTTAATGTAAGCTTCCGAACTCCTTTCTTAGGTTAATTTGCAGCAGAGGCAATTTTCTGTTGATGAACTTTCTTAAACTTTGATGGAGCCATACCTGTCTCTTTTTTAAAGGTTTGCGTGAAATGGGAGAGGTTTTCAAATCCTGCATTAAAACATGCCTGAGTTATGCTGCAGTCAGGCTTTCTTAGCCATTTTTTTGCTAATTCAAGCCTTTCGTTTAGTACATATTGAGCAGGTGTGTACCCAAAGGCTTCTTTAAATTTTTTGAAGAAGGTGGCTCTGCTCATGCAGGCAGCACTGGCCAGTTTATCAAAGTCAATTTTTTGGTCTATTTTACTTTTTATGATCTGAATGGCATAAGCTAAAGGGTGGTGATTTGCCAGCTTTTGGTAGGAGGAAGTAAAAACCTCTCTTGCCTGTGTTTGCATCAGGCGGATGATCATTTCCTTTAGAGCCAGGTCAACATAAAGGTCTTTGGCTGCCGTTTGTTCAGAAGTTGATATTCGGATGATCCTGTCTACAGTATTAATCAATTCCTGGTTATTAATAATATGATGAATATCCGGGTTAATGGCCCATCCTTCTGCTGGTAACACTTTAGGGTTTTTCTCATTCATCAGTTCTAAAGTGTAGTCTATCAACTGCTGTGAAATTGCCAGTGCAATACATTGAGTGGGTTTATCATTTTCTGCTTCAGGAAAATCAATTTGCATTAATTCATTAGGTCCAACAATTACAGATTCTCCAGGTAAATAATCAAAAGCTTCGCGTCCGTTCAGGTGCATTATTTTTTTACCTCTTAACATAGAAGTAAAGACAAAATCATTGAAAACTAATCCTACATTTTCAGCTTTTTCATGAGTTTCAAAAACATTCAATTCACAGGTATCATAAGTGTAGGCCCTTCTGTTTTCTACTAAGGTGCTAAGCGATTTCTCGGGGCTTGTGGATATAGCTAAAGGCTGAATGGCTCTGTTCATTTTGCAAACGTTTGAATGCTTCAATTTAGCGAAAAAATGCAGATTCTGAAAATGATATGGAAAACAAAATCTTTCATACGCAAAGCAAAATTTTAGAAAAGATTTAGTGGCAAATTGAGCTCAGTTAAAAATTAAAGAAATATTATGGAAACGTTAGAAATGAATCACAAAACTGTAGAGCGGCCTAAGTTTAAGTCGCAATATGATCACTTTATAGGAGGTAAATGGGTGAAGCCTGCCAAGGGAGAATATTTTGATAACATAAGCCCTGTTGATGGCAAAGCATTCACTAAGGCTGCCAGAGGTACCAAGGAAGATGTTGAGGCAGCCCTTGATGCAGCACACAAAGCTTTCGAAAGCTGGTCGAAAACTTCAGCTGCCACTCGTTCCAATCTTCTATTAAAAATTGCTGACATCATTGAGGAGAATCTGGAAATGCTGGCACGAGTGGAAACCATTGATAATGGTAAAGCACTTCGCGAGACCAGAGCAGCTGATTTGCCACTTTGCGTTGATCACTTCAGGTATTTTGCGGGAGCCATAAGAGCAGATGAAAGCTCTATTTCAGAGCATGATGAGCATACAGTAAGTATTAACTTACAGGAACCTTTAGGAGTGGTTGGGCAAATCATCCCGTGGAATTTCCCTCTTTTAATGGCCACCTGGAAAATAGCACCTGCATTGGCAGCTGGTTGTTGCACAGTGGTTAAGCCTGCCGAGCAAACGCCTACTTCAATTATGGTGCTAATGGAATTAATTCAGGATGTATTGCCTCCGGGCGTGTTAAATGTAGTAACAGGCTTTGGTCCTGAAACAGGAAAACCGCTAGCACAATCCTCAAGAGTAGCTAAAGTAGCCTTTACAGGTGAAACCACCACAGGCCGCTTAATTATGCAGTATGCTTCTGAAAATCTTATTCCTGTTACAATGGAATTGGGTGGTAAATCTCCTAATATCTTCATGAAATCAGTGATGGATAAGGATGATGAATTCCTTGATAAATGTATTGAAGGAGCAGTTATGTTTGCACTTAACCAGGGAGAAGTTTGTACCTGCCCATCCAGAATTTTAGTACATGAGGACATAGCGGATGAATTTATGAAGCGCGTAGTGAAAAGAACAAAAGCGATTAAAATGGGACATCCTCTGGCAGAAGATACCATGATGGGGGCCCAGGCTTCCAATGATCAGTTTGAGAAGATACTATCCTATCTGGATATTGGAAAGCAGGAGGGAGCTGAAGTCTTATGCGGAGGTAAAAAGGCAGACTTAAATTCCGGACTTGAAAATGGGTATTACATTGAGCCTACTATATTTAAGGGGCATAATAAAATGAGAGTTTTTCAGGAAGAAATATTTGGACCTGTAACATCAGTTACTACTTTCAAAACAGTGGAAGAAGCCATTGAAATAGCAAATGATACAATGTATGGCTTGGGAGCAGGTTTGTGGAGCAGGGATGCACATGAATTATACCAGGTGCCGAGAGCTGTGAAAGCAGGCCGTGTTTGGGTGAATTGCTACCACGCTTATCCGGCACATGCACCTTTCGGAGGGTATAAGAAATCCGGTTTCGGCAGGGAAAATCACAAAATGATGCTGGATCACTACAGGCAAACCAAAAATATGCTGATTTCTTATGATAAGAATAAATTAGGATTCTTTTAATGATTGGTGCAAAGTAAATGGTCACTAGAAATTAGTAAATGGTCATTAGTCATTAGTAATTAGTCAATAGTCTCTAGTGGTTGTTTGGTCAATAGAAATTAGTCAATAGAGATTAGTCACCAGTAATTAGTCACCAGTAATTAGTTGTTTAGTCACTAGTAATTGGTAATTAATATAAGAAAATTAAGTAATCAGAGTGGGTAGGCCTGCAATCTTACCTGCTCCGGTTGCTTTGTTTTGGCCATGTCGACCCGACAATCTTTGCAACAAAATTTCTGTACTCAAGTCTTAGTACCCAGTACTTCAGTCTCTGTACTTTGTACTTATATCTCTGTACTCTGTGCCTATATCTCTGTACTTTGTACTCTCATCTTTGTACTCTGTACTTATATCTTTGTACTCTTTACTTAAATCTCTGTACTCACTACTCATTAAAATAAAAATTATGTCAAAACCCACCCGTGTATCCATAAGCGATCAGGCAATAGAAGTAATTGATGAGCTCCGCGACAGGTTTGGAGAACTGATGTTTCATCAAAGTGGGGGCTGTTGCGATGGCTCTTCACCTATGTGCTTTGAAAAAGGCGATTTTAAGGTAGGCGGTGGAGATGTTTGGATGGGAGAAGTATATGGATGCGATTTTTTCATGAGCAAAGATCAATTTGAATACTGGAAGCATACGCATCTCACTTTAGATGTAACACCCGGCAGGGGCTCCAGCTTTTCTTTGGAAATACCTATGGGCATCCGTTTTATCATACGATCAAGGCTTTTTACTACGGACGAATACGAAGCACTTGAACCAGTAATTACAGGAGAGGAGTATTTGGATTTTGAAAAGTAGAGCATATCAGACCTATTTAAAAGTCGAAATCGCCAGTTTAATCAGTGCTTTAAAAAAAAAAAAATTAAAACTACCGCACACATTTAACCTAATATTGTTATCTAGCATTTTAGTGATATTTAAAAGTGCCAAAGCATGAAAAAAAACATCAACTTATTAGGTTACAGTTTTTATCTGGAGGTAAACAAGAAGAAATCTGCAGTAAAAAATCAACTTTCAAAGGCTGATATAAGAAACTTAGGCTCATGCAAATTGAACTTTGGGCCAGGGCCAAACTGGAAAAAACCAGATATGAGCTGGCTAACAGTTGATATTGATGAATCCTTAGGAGATATTGTAGTCAACTTTCAAAATTTTGAAAGCTTGCCACTAAAAAATGAATCCGTAGAATGTGTTTATGGCTCCCATGTATTTGAACACATGAGTATATTTAAATCTCAATTGGTATTTAATGAAATATTTAGAGTGATGAAATCAAAAGGTACATTCAGGCTAATACTGCCAGATGCCGAAAAGAGTTTGAAAGAATACCTGGAAGGGAATGTAGATTATATATTGTTTAAAAGAAGAAAGGAGCGGGCAAAAAAGAATCTGAATATCGACTATACAATTTTTGAATGTATGCGTGAAGATTTTCTCTCCCCAAATGGACAGGCAAATCTGTTAGGTAAAAACACATTGGCTCATCAGAATGCCTGGGATTATGAAACAATTAAAGTACATTTGATGCGTGCCGGGTTTAAGGAAGCAAGTATTAAAAGAAGTGACTTTCAGCAAAGTAATTGCGAAGACTTTTCCTTTGAGGGTACATATCCTTCGGAGGCAAATGAAGATTATCGCTCCCTTTATGTTGAGGCCATTAAGTAATCAATTTCAATGTCTCCTTTAAACAGTTAGCGCATAACTGTCTGGTTATTCTTCAAACTGAAAATTGGTGTAAGCATTTTTCAATTCTTTCAGTGCATGGTGCTCATTAAGCTGTTGCGCCATTTTTATACCTTTTTGGTAAATCTCATCGGCCTTGTCTCTTTCAAAGTGTTCTGCATATAAAGCTGCAGCATGATAATAGGTGCCTATATATTTTTCAAACCTATTCAGCAACTCATCAAATAATAATTTGGCCTTTTCAGGTTGCTCTTCTTTATACTCGGTAGCCAAAGCGTACAGAATAAATGGGTCGTCAGGCGATTCTTTTTTAAATTTTTCTAATTGGGCAATTCGTTCTGGGTTCATTCTGTCAATTCGGTTTTTATTTTTTTTAATATTACTTAACTTCGGGCATCGATATGAGTTAATAACTAATATAGTTTAATATGTTAAGGATTTAATCATGTCAAACCTTAATAAACTTTTAAAATACAGCTAGATATATGAAAATATTAGTTTGCATTACACATGTGCCGGATACCACGGCAAAGATTGCTTTTACAGATAACAATAAAAAATTTGATTCTAACGGAGTGCAATTTATCATCGGTCCGTATGATGATTATGCATTGGCGAGAGCTGTGGAATTAAAAGAGGCAAGTGGTGGAACTGTTACAGTATTGAACATTGGAACAGCAGAAACAGAGCCTACAATAAGAAAAGCTTTGGCAATTGGCGCTGATGATGCCATCCGAATTAATGCAGAGCCTACGGATTCATTATTCGTTGCCAGGCAGATTGCTGAACATGCAAAAAATGCTAATTATGATTTGATTATGATGGGGCGCGAATCTATCGATTTCAACGGGGGAATGGTTCACGGAATGGTGGGCGAAATGTTGGGAATCCCGGCAATCTCTCCTGTAATGAAACTGGATATTGAAGGGAGTACGGCCAAATTAGCACGTGAAATTGAAGGTGGGAAGGAATATTTAGAATTGAGCCTACCGTTTATTGCAGGTTGTCAGGAGCCAATAGCTGAGTGGAAAATCCCTAATATGAGGGGTATTATGTCGGCAAGATCTAAAAAGCTGGAAGTTATTGAGCCTGTGAGCGCTGAAGTTTCTGCAGAGTTGGAACAATTTGAACTTCCGCCAGCAAAAGGTGAAGTAAAAATGATTGATGCTGATAACGTTGAAGAATTGGTTCGTTTATTAAAGAATGAAGCAAAAGTCATATAATTCAACATTCCCTAATTAAGTATTAAAATATTAAATAGAAAGATATGTCAATATTAGTTTTTATAGAACATGCTGAAGGTGCTTTGAAAAAATCATCTTTGGAAGCAGTATCCTATGCCGCAGCCATGGGAGGTGATGTTACTGCCATTGCGATAGGTACTATTTCTGAGGATGCTTTAAAAGCAGCCGGAAAAGCAGGTGCTTCAAAAGTATTACATGTAGCAGATGAGAAGTTGGACAAAGGTATTATTCAGGCTTATGCCAATGTAATCAGCCAGGCAATGGAAAAAGAAGGTGCTGATATACTAGTGCTGGCTAAATCGTCATTAGGCGATCCTGTTGCCGCACGTATTTCCGCTAAAATAGGAGCAGGGTTTGTTTCAAACATAGCTGATTTACCTGATACTTCTGCCGGCTTTAAGGTAAAGAGAAGCATTTATACTGGTAAGGCATTTGCCAATGTAAATATCACTACTGATAAAAAAATATTAGGTATTAAAAAGAATGCAGTAGAATTGAAAGAAGATGGTGCTGATGCCTCTGTTGAGAAATTTGAGCCTACTATTTCTGATGCAGATTTTGCTGTAAAAATAACTTCTCAGGATAAAGCTACAGGAGAGGTGCTGTTGCCTGAAGCAGAAATTGTAGTTTCAGGTGGCAGGGGAATGAAAGGCCCTGAAAACTGGGGTATGATTGAAGAATTAGCCAAAACTTTGGGAGCAGCCACGGGTTGTTCAAAACCGGTTTCTGATATAGGGTGGAGACCTCACCACGAGCACGTAGGACAAACAGGTGTAAAAGTTTCTCCTCAACTATATGTTGCTATTGGTATCTCCGGAGCTATTCAACACCTTGCCGGGGTAAACTCTTCAAAGAACATTCTCGTGATTAATAAAGATGCAGAAGCACCATTTTTCTCAGCAGCAGATTATGGTATTGTAGGAGATGCATTCGAAGTTGTTCCAAAATTAACGGCAGCTATAAAAGCTGCTCAAAAATAAGAGAGTAGATAACGTGGATAAAATTAAACTTGAAATATTAGGTTTATCATCTAGCCAGTCGCAATCCGGCTCATTTGCTTTGGTTTTAGGCGAATCCGAGGGGAATAGAAGACTGCCGATTATTATTGGTATGTTTGAAGCCCAGGCCATTGCCATTGAAATTGAAAAGATTGTTCCTAACAGGCCAATGACACACGATTTGTTTAAGTCATTTGCGCATAGCTTTAATTATTCTGTAAAAGAGATAATTATTTCAGACTTAAAAGAAGGTGTGTTTTTTGCCAAAATTGTTTGTGATAACGGATTAGAGGAAATTGAGATAGATTCCCGTCCTTCTGACGCCATTGCAATAGGTATTCGCTTTGATGCACCTATTTTTACCTATGAGAAGATCATGTCTGAGGCGGGAATAGTGCTAACAGATGAAGCACAGGAAGGCGATATTTCAGAACTGAAAAAACCTAAAAAGGAAACAGCAAAAAGCTCATCTCAGCAGCCAATGGATAAATTGAAAGATATGTCTATGGATAAGTTGAATGAACTGCTTGATAAAACAATCAACGCGGAAGATTATGAGATGGCAGCAAAAATCAGGGATGAAATAAATCGCAGAAATTAATTTTACCACAAATATTATTAGAAAGCCGGTTCATTGAATCGGCTTTTTTAGTTTTGCGATGTAATGTTTTCAAAATATAGTTAAATTCCTACTTAAACCTTTCCTGCAAATCCGGAGAATGTACTAACTTTGAATCTGAATGAATGATGAACCTGTGTCGGTTAAACAGGGTTCATATTGATTGCATGGCGTCTAAGAAATTACAAATGAATTTTAAGGAAGTATTAGATAAAGACAAAATTTTTGAAATTGTAAAACAATGCGCCAGTGATTTAGGAATAGAGGCTTATGTAGTGGGAGGTTTTGTGAGAGACCTTATTTTAAAAAGGCCTTCCAAGGATGTAGACTTTGTTTGTGTGGGCAGTGGCATCGCATTAGCTAAAAAGGTTGCCAGTACTTTAAATGCCAATAAAAGTGTTCAGGTATTTAAAAATTTTGGTACGGCAAGCATCACCCATAAAGATTTCAATTACGAGTTTGTAGGAGCAAGAAAGGAGTCTTACCAGAGAGATAGTAGGAAACCGATTGTAGAAGATGGTACACTGGAGGATGATCAAAATCGAAGAGATTTCACCATAAATGCTTTGGCTATAAGCCTGAATGGGTCTTCCTATGGGGAACTGATTGATCCTTTTGAGGGCGTAAAAGACCTGAAAAGGAAGATTATACGTACACCGCTGGCTCCAGATGTTACTTTTTCTGATGATCCTTTACGCATGATGCGTGCAGTTCGCTTTGCTTCCCAATTGGGTTTCGATATTCAAGCAGATACCTTCGACAGTATAATTAAGAATGCAGGAAGGTTAAAAATCATCTCCCAGGAGCGTATAACGGATGAATTAAATAAAATCATTCTTTCTGAGACCCCCTCATATGGTTTTAAGCTGCTTTATCATGCGCAATTGCTTGATAAATTTTTTCCTGAGCTCACTAATTTACAAGGTGTAGAGGAGAAAAACGGACATAAGCATAAAGATAATTTTTACCATACTTTGCAAGTACTCGATAATACGGCTTCATTGGGAGGGGATCTCTGGTTAAGGTGGGCAGCTATATTGCATGATATTGCTAAACCAGCTACCAAACGCTTTCATGCTAAACAAGGCTGGACTTTCCATGGGCATGAAGACAAGGGATCACGAATGGTGCCTAAAATTTTCCAACGATTAAAGTTGCCTCTCAATGACAGAATGAAGTACGTGCAAAAACTCGTTTTACTGCATTTAAGACCCATTCCTTTGGTAAGAGATAACATAACAGATAATGCGGTACGAAGATTGCTGTTTGAAGCCGGAGATGACATTGAAGATTTACTCAACCTGTGCAGAGCCGATGTTACTTCAAAAAATCCGGCAAGGGTGCAAAAGTACCTTTCCAATTTTGATTTAGTAGAGCAGAAAATGAAAGAAGTGGAGGAGAAAGATCAGGTAAGAAACTTTCAACCCCCTATTTCAGGAGAAGATATTATGCAGACCTTCAACCTACAGCCGGGTAGAGAGATAGGGATTATAAAAAATGAAATAAAAGAAGCTATTTTAGACGGGAAAATAAAAAATAACCGTGAAGAAGCTTACGAATTTATGCTAGAAGCAGGAAAAAAGTTAAACCTTACCATAACATCATGATAAAAATGAATAAAATTGTTTTAGCTATCACATTAATGGTAGCATTTAGTACTGTAGGCTATAGCCAGACAGAAAATACTGCTAAGCAGGAAGCCATTCAAAGGGCCAAAGCAAAATACAGCAGGTCTATTCAATATAATGATTTTGCTATTGCCAAAGATGCCATTTACGATTTACTAGTTCTTGAGCCCTCTAATTTTTCTTATTTGGATTCGCTGGCATACATGTATTTTGAATTCAGGCAATATGCATCAGCAGCCCTGGTAAGTAGAGATGCCCTCAACAGAAACCCGCAGAACAGAATGATGCTTCAGATAGGAGCAAAGAGCTTAAGTGAGCTAGGCGCCATCGATCAGTCTCTGAAGATGTATGAGAAATTATATACTATCTCTGATGATGCTTTTGTTCTTTTTGAAATTGCCCAAAAACAGTATGATCTAAAAAAGTATGATGAAGCAATGATCAATACGGAGCTCCTGTTAGGCAAACCTATAGTGGAAGGCAGTCAGGTATATGTAAACAATGCTTCAGGAGAGCAAATTGAAGCACCATTTAAAGCGGTGGTTCATAATTTACAAGGTTTAATAGCTCGTGCTCAGGGAAATGAGGAATCTGCAAAAAAATATTTCAATAATGCATTAAAGCTAGCCCCTAATTACGCTTTAGCAAAAGAAAATTTGAATCCTAAGAAGGAATAGCTTTATTTACAGATTGATAGAACAATTTAATTATCACTTATTTAATAAAACATTATGATACGTTCCTTATTAGTAGCATCTTTTTTATTAATAACTTTTGTTGCTGAAATCACAGCCCAAAATTTATCGGGAGATAATTTCTCCAAAGCCAAAGAAAGTAAGAAAGCCATGGTCACTTTTGCTTATGTGGAAACACCTGGTTTTGTTTACAAAGATGAAAGGGGAAAACTTACAGGTGTTTGCGTAGATATTATGAATGATTTTATGCAGTTTGTTCGGCAGAATTATGGTATTGAAATGAATGCCCGTTATGTTGGTAATGGTAGCAGTTTTAGAGCAATGTACGATGGTGTTAAAAATGGATCGCAGGGTGTTTTTGGTTTAGGTAACGTAACAGTAACGGAAGCCAGAAAAAGAGAAATTCAATTCAGTCCTTCATTTATTACAAATTTTGCCATTTTGGTAACACATAGTAATGTGCCCACATTGAAATCTAAAAGTGAAATAGCTACTGCTTTTAAAGGTTTTAAAGCCTATACAGCCAAAGGAACTTTAAATGAGAAAAGGGTAAATAAGATTAAAGCTGATTTTTATCCTACGCTTGAGTTATCATATGTAAATTCCAGTCCTGCAGTGTTAGAGAAGATTTTAGAAGATCCTAAATCATTTTCTTACCTTGATCTGGCTTTCTACCTGAATGCTGTTAAAGAAAGAAAACCACTAAAAAGACATGAAGTTGGGGATGATGGTTCTGAAGAATTTGCTTTTGTTATGCCTTTGTCCAGCGATTGGCAGCCGGTAATGGATGAATTTTTTGCTGCTAACGGAGGCTATAAAAACTCAACAGAATATAAAAAAATATTGGTTAACCACTTAGGTTTAAGTGCTGTTAAACTCTTGGATGCCGCTAGTGCAAAATAATTGAGAAGGCCGTATTACTAATATGGCCTTTATTTTTACTTGTAAAGTAATTGTAGTTCAGCTATTTCCTAAACAGGTTTAAGACTGTTCGGAGAAGAACTATATTTTTCCTTTTCTTGAATTCCACTTTATAGAAAATTTTTAATGGAAGAAAAATTTGATTCTAAACATTGGGGAAATTATTTCCAATCATTGCAAATGAAGTATTACGCTTTATTGGCAGCACCGTTGTTTTTATTTGCCATTGCTTTTTTGAGAGCTGAAAATGGTAATGCACCATTAATGCGCTTAGGTGAGCAAATGGAAATATACTTCTTAGGATTTGTTACCTTTTTCGCATTTATAGTAGTATTGTACCTTCATTTTTTTGTAAAGAACAGGAATAATTCACTTGCACGTGATAAAGATCTTACAAAAAAGTTAGCCTTGTATAGAAAGACTGCTTTAATTAAGTATGTAGGTTTAGCTATTTACCAGATACTGATCATTTTTACTTTTGCATGTACTTATCATAATGGTATAATGGGTTTATTTACAGCCTTACTTTTATATGCCTCTTTTTTCAGACCTGAGTTACAAACTATAAGAAGAGATTTAAAATTGAATAAAGAGGAATATCAGCAAATTAATTATAAAGCATAAATGCTTATTTTTTCTAATTAAAAAAGGCTGCCTTACTTGATGCAGGGCAGCCTTTTATATTTAGATTATAAACCTTTAGAAAATAATTCCGAAAGAGAATGCATTTAATTCCGGGCCTCTGTTTTCTATGAAAAGCGGGTTAAGATCGTATGTAGCAAACAAGTCAACACCTTTCCATCCAATCTGGGCTTTTAAGCCATATCTCCAGTTGTTTAAGTGAAGGTTGTTCTTTATTTTATCCTTACCATCATCGTCATATTTGAATTTCGATTTGCTTCCAATTCTATATCCAGCGTAAGGTCCTGCACCAAATCTGAATGAGGAGCTACTTTTACCTGTATAAATCATTGGTACAAAGTTTACATTCAAATAAGTGATGTTCATTTTACTTCTATCCGGATTGATGTCTGGTCTTGTTACAGAAGTGTCTATAAATCCCACTTCCTGCTCACCTTTCACAATTTGATATTTGTTGTCTGCCAGCGCAAAGTTGTACCATTGCAGACCAAATTGGAAATTGAATCTGATATAAGGATTTACTTTTACTTCATGTACTGAGTTAATTCCATAGGTCCAGGAAGTGATGGGATCTATACTGTAGACAGCATTGTCATTATCAGGAAACTGATTGTCTTCATTTAGGTAATTATTTAAGCCTATCAAAAACTCAAATTCATGAGAATATCTATCTTTTCTATTCTTTTTATTGACTTTGCTTTCTTTGTTAAAGGCGGTATCAAACCCTTCTTCAAACTGATCACCCCAGGATTTAGATTCCTCTTCCATTTCTTCCTCCTCTACTTCTGCTTCCATTTCTGAATAAGTAACAGGTGTATTCTGGAATACTTTACCAATTTGAAAGGGTACTGCTGCATCTTCTGAGTAATCTCTGATAAAGCCTATGCCTGAAGCGGGGATTTCCGTTACTGTTACTACGCCTGAGAAACCATCATTGCAATTCACTTTCATTTTGATAGCCTCAATTTTCCCATCTACTATTTGCAGGTTTTCATACACTATTGTTATGTTTTTCTCAGCAGCATCCTGTTTATACTCTTCAAGTTCTTCCCGTGTGGTATTTTTGAAAATACGTACACTATATACCTTTCCTAAATTTAGTTCTGATGCTACACTGCTCATTCCCTCAAGTTTTGAAGAATCAGATTTACTGTTGAAAGCCATGCCCGGCAAACTCAATAGTGCCAGCGCGATTACTAAAGCGATTTGATTTATACGTTTCATGTCTAATTTGTTTTTAAGTGATGGCATAGAACAGCCTCTCATCTATATTGCTTTATAACTGACACCTTTAAAATTAATTTTACAGTTCGGTTAGTCCACAAGATGATTGAAGCTATTTCATTACCTTTTTTTAATTTGATTAATTATTTACCGACTTCTTGTTTGTTTGAAAGGCGGAGGCAAAAAGTTGATTTTTTGCAGACCGCAAATCAGCTAAACTAAGTTCACTGGCCAGTGATTTAAGTTTACTTGCACTTTTATTCAGTGAATTGAGTGGAGCTGGCGTAGAGGATGAGGCAGCAAGGCTCTCATTTTCCTCATAGTACATTTCCACTTTTATATCACTTTTTCTTTCTAAATCAGGAACCCTGATTGTTGTTACTTCAGCTAGTTGCAGAGATATATCTGCTCCTTTGCCTGAAATTTTATTAAGAACAACAGCATTTTTATCAGCATCAGATGCATTTGTTTTAGTATTGTTGGCAAGCTGTTGCGCAGGTTTCTGAATAGTGAAGTGTGTTATATTTTGTTGCTTTACTGATTCAGAAGCTTCTTCCTTCTTTTTAATGAGTTCAGGCTTGGCAGGAACCTCCGCTTCTGCTGACAAATTCTGCGCCTTATCCAGGTTTATTGGATTAATAGCTAAGTTGCTTTCCTGTTGATTGTTCCAAAAAGTACTGATTCCGAATGATACTAAAAATAAGAGGCTAACGCTTGCAGCTACGTACCACACTATGGGCTTGCTCTTCTTTTTCTGCTTCATCTGAGAACGAATCTCCGACCAGGCATCTGCTGAAACCGGCTGGCTGTGCCTTTCCAGTTTCTTTTTAAATAGTTCGTCTATCTTATTTGATTCCATGATTCATCTCTATTTCTTGTTCCATATCCACTAAGCACTTTTGTAAATGAGCTCTTGCTCTGCTTAATTGAGATTTGGAAGTGTTTTCACTAATATTCAACTGCTCTGCTATCTCCTTATGAGAATAGCCTTCTATGGCATACAGGTTAAAAACAGTTCTGTAGCCCACCGGTAGCTCACTGATCATCTGAAGCAAATCTTCTGCCTGCAAATGATCCTCAACTGCTTCAAAATTTGGCAGATGATGCGCTTCTTCTATGTCAATATTCAGGGACATACTTTTATGTTTCCTGATGTACATTAAGGATTCGTTTACCATAATCCTTCTCATCCATCCTTCAAAATTTCCTTCTCCGCTGTATTGAGTAATCCTTTCAAATATCTTTACAAATGCAGTTACCATTACACCTTCAGCTTCCAGCTTATCTTTTATGTACCTACTGCAAACGGTAAGCATTCTTCCTGAATACTTATCGAACAGTGCTTTTTGGTCGCTGCCCTTCTGTTTGATGCACCCTGCTATCAAACTTTCTTCGCTTACAGATTTTCGGATAAATAATTTCATTTTAGCTGGTTACATAAGGAAGATGCAGGTTGTTTTTAATCGGTTGCATGAATATTTTAAAAAACTTAAAATTATTGTGTAAGAATTTTAATATAAATGTAAGTTGTTGAAAATCAGTTAGTCGGTTTGTGTAATTTGTTTTTGAAAAAGTGAAATATTTTCAAATCTAATCAAACTCGGCTCATATATAGAGTCTTTTTTAATCTTTTAAAAGGTGATTTCCTTCTTTAATTTCAGCCAACTATGTAAAAAAGGTATCGCTAACCAAAGTTATTTTTTAAATTATAGGTCAAAACTATACTAATCAATGCTTATGAAAAAAATATTTCTTTTATGCCTATCAATTTTTTCCCTCACGGAAGTTGTGGCACAAGGCACCATGTTGCTCAGGCAACCCACGCTTTCTGACAAGGAGGTTGTATTTGTGTATGCCAATGATCTGTGGAAAGCGCCATTGAATGGGGGAGATGCCATTCGGTTAACAACCAATGTAGGATATGAATTTTCTCCTCACTTCTCTTCTGACGGTAAGTGGATCGCCTTTACAGCTGAGTATGATGGGAATAGTGATGTTTATATAATACCGTCATCCGGTGGCTCACCTAAAAGACTTACCTTTCACCCTGTAGATGATGTGGTGCAGGGTTGGACACCCAAAGGGGAAGTGCTTTTCAGATCTTCCAGAATGGCTAAACCAACTATGACAAGTCAATTATATACTGTTTCTACAGAAGGTGGTTTGCCGGAAGCTTTACCTATACCAAGAGGTGCTTATGGGGAAATTTCTGATGATGGTCAATATATTGCTTATACACCAATTACTTCGTGGGACCCTGAATGGAGAAATTACAGAGGTGGGCAAGCTATGCCAATCTGGATTGTAAATCTTCAAAACTATGAATTAACAAATACTCCCCAAAAGGACAAGGAACGTCACCTGGACCCGGTTTGGGTAGGTAAGAAGGTATATTATCTTTCTGAAAGAGACTATACCAGTAATATATGGAGTTACGATCTTTCAACTGGCAAAGAGGAACAAGTGACATTTCATAAAAAATTTGATGTTAAAAGTCTTGATGCATTCGGAAAGATGATTGCATATGAGCAGGGTGGGTATCTTCATTTATTAAATACGGAGAATAATGAGGCTAAGCAACTTAATATAAATGTGCAGGGAGACTTAAGCTTTGGTAGAGAGCGCTGGGAAGATGTGACAGCAAATAATGTGAGTAACCCTAATATTTCACCCAATGGAAAGCGTGCCATTTTTGAGCACCGGGGTGAAATTTTTACTTTTCCGAAAGAAGAGGGTAGTTGGAGAAATATAACCCAAAGTAGTGGTGTGGCAGATAGATATCCCGTGTGGTCACCTAAAGGAGATAAAATTGCATGGTTTTCCGATGCAAGCGGAGAATATCAGCTGGTGGTATCCGATCAATTTGGGGCTAATCAAAAAAGTTATGCATTAAAAAATCCGACCTTCTATTTTAAGCCTGATTGGTCTCCTAGTGGTGACTATATTGCTTATACGGATACAGATTATAACATTTGGTTGATCACCCTTAGTAGTGGAGAAGTTAAGAAAGTAGATACTGACAGGTATGCGCATCCCAACAGAACGATGAATCCTTTGTGGTCACCGGATAGCAGATATTTAGCCTATGAGAAACAATTAGATAGCCATTTCAAAGCAATTTTTATTTATGATGCACAAACGGGAATGAGTAAGCAGGTTACCGAGGGGACTGCTGATGCTATTAGTCCGGTTTGGGATATGGCAGGTGAGTATTTATACTTTCTGGCCAGCACAGATTACGGCCTGAATTCCGGCTGGTTGGATATGAGTTCTTTTGATCCGTCTGTAAATAGAAGTTTATATGCCCTCGTACTTAGTGCTTCAGGCAAAGCTCCTAATTTGCCTAAAACAGATGAAGAAGGACAAGAGGAAAATAATGCTGATAAAAAAGAGCCACAGGACAATAAGAAAAACAAAAAGGGAAAAGAAGAGACTAAGCAGGAAACCGCTAAGCCTGTAAAGATTGACTTTGAGGGTATTCAAAAGCGGGTAGTTGCTTTGGATTTACCTTCCAGGAATTACCAGTTTTTAAAAGCTGGAACTGAAAAGCAAATATTTATTGCTGAGGCAATTCCTAATCAGGATGGATTAAAGGTGCATAAATATGATGTAGAAAAAGAAGAAGCAAAGGATTTTCAGGAGGGAGTGAGTGAAATGGTTGTTTCTTCTAACGGACAATTCACCTTACTGAAAGGGAAGTCTGGTTGGATGATCACAGGTACTAAAGATAGCCCTAAAACTGATGATAAATTGCAGGTGTCTGCAAAAGTAAAGGTAATTCCCTCAGAGGAGTATGCACAGATATTTAAAGAAGGCTGGCGTTACATGAGAGACTTTCTGTATGTGGATAATGTACACGGTGCTCCATGGGATAAAGTTTATTCCTGGTACCAACCCTGGTTAAAATATGTGCATCACAGAACGGATTTAAATTACCTCGTGGATATTTTAAGTGGAGAAGTAGCCATTGGCCACTCTTATGTTTCCGGTGGAGATATGCCTGAGGTGGAAAGAGTGCCGGTAGGCCTATTAGGAGCTGATTTTAAAATTGAAAATGGCTTTTATAAGATTGATAAAATTTACAATGGAGAGCAATGGAATCCGGAAATTAGCGCCCCACTAGGCATGCCTGGAGTCAATGTAAAGGAAGGAGATTATATAGTAGCAATAAATGGAACGTCATTAAAAGCACCTCAGAATATCTATGAATTGTTAGCACAAACAGCTAACAGAACCATCAATATTTCAGTAAATAGTTCACCCTCATTAACTGGTGCAAGAAAAGTTACTGTAGTGCCTGTGAGTAATGAATATCAGTTACGCTATATCGACTGGGTGGAATCAAACAGAAGAAAAGTGGATGAGCTTTCAGGTGGTAAAATAGCCTATGTTTACATCCCGAATACAGGGGGTGGTGGCTTTACCAGCTTTAACAAGTATTACTTCTCCCAGCAGGATAAAAAAGGAGTTATTCTTGACGAGCGAAACAATGGGGGCGGTTCAGCAGCCGATTATATGATTGATATTATGGCTCGTGAGCCTTTCGGTTATTTTAACAGCAAAGCTAATGATAACCGACCATGGACCACACCAATTGCAGGCATTTGGGGTCCCAAAGTGATGATCATTAATGAAAGAGCAGGATCCGGTGGAGATTTATTGCCTTATATGTTTAAAGAAAAAGGACTGGGGCCATTGGTAGGCACACGTACCTGGGGTGGCTTAGTAGGCACCTGGGATACACCACGGTTTATTGATGGCGGTAGAATGGTAGCACCACGCGGAGGATTTTATGATACAGAAGGAGAGTGGGCCGTAGAAGGAGAAGGTGTGGCTCCTGATATTGAAGTAATACAAGCGCCAAAACTAGTGGTAGAAGGCAAGGATCCGCAGTTGGAGCGTGCAGTAGAGGAAGCGATGAAGTTACTGAAAAACAATGAATTTAAAATAAAGCCTGAGCCCAAAGCTCCTGTAAGGTGGAAAAGGCCTGAAGGGTATGATGAAGGAAATTGATTAATTAAAATAAAAGTAAGAGGCTGTCTCAAAAGGTTGGCCTCTTATTTTTTTGACCAAATATTATTTTTTTTTCTAATCACAGGATAAGTGAAATAATTAACTATAGAGTCTTAATTAGAAGTTTCGACACTTTTTTGGCTAACGTAAAGTGTGTAACGATCACAACCTCGTAGAGGTGGTATTATGGTAATAATAAATTACTATACTTTAAAGTCCTGTAAGGACGACATTATGCACGTCAATATTCAGCAACTTTCATATGAAATGTCATCCCTAAGGGATTTTAAACCTATTTCACTTGATTGCTACCATAGTTTCGTCTGGCTGGGACTGATACCTTTGATACAGTATGATTAGGTTTTGTGATATCATATTCAAGTAAATTAGGAATATGAAATGCATCGTTGGACACGAAGCATGGCTAGAGGTGGAATGAGGCGAGGCTCACAACCTCGTAGAGGTGATATTATGGTAATAATGAACTCACCATACTTTAAAGTCCTGTAAAGACGACATTATACAACTCAATATTCAGCAACTTTCATATGAAATGTCATCCCAAAGGGATTTTAAACCTATTTCACTTGATTGCTACATAGTTTTTTCCCGATGGGACTGATACCTTTGATACAGTATGATTAGGTTTTGTGATATCATATTCAAGTAAACTAGGAATATGAAATGCATCGTGGGACACGAAGCATGGCTAGAGGTGGAATGAGGCGAGGCTCACAACCTCGTAGAGGTGATATTATGGTAATAATGAACTCACCCTACTTTTAAAGTCCTGTAAGGACGACATTATACAACTCAATATTCAGCAACTTTCATATGAAATGTCACCCCTAAAGGATTTTAAACCTATTTCACTTGATTGCTACCATAGTTTCGTCCCGATGGGACTGGTAGCTCTGATACACTACAGTCAAATTCTGTGACCTCATATTCAAGTAAACTAGGAATATGAAATGCATCGTGGGACACGAAGCATGGCTAGAGGTGGAATGAGTGAGGCTCACAACCTCGTAGAGGTGGTCAACAGAGGAAGGGAAACCACAATTAACTTCCCGTACTCAAAAAGGTAGAAACTGAAATGGGACTAATAGCTAGGGCACACAATCTTGCCAGGAGAACAGCCTAAAACACTGCGCACTTATTTACTTTAACCTATCTAAGCTAAAATTTAACATGGGCAGCTTAAAATTCAATGAAATATTGAAGGCCTGATCAAAAATCAGAAAAAGAGGCTGTCATAAAATTTTGCTTTTGAAACAGCCTCTTATGCCATATAAATAGAAAGCATTTTATGATAGATTATTAACAATTATTAGCCTTTTTTAAATACTAATGTGTAAATTGGTGGTGATTTTTTTAGATAATAATTATGAAAAAGAACAGTCAGAGTGTTAGAAATAATAACATAACAGCAGGTATCATTCTTTTAACAGTGGGTGTTTTTATGCTGTTGGAAAGATTAGATATTTTTGATATTACCCGATTGCTCACATGGCCGGTCATTATTATAGTAGTAGGAGTAATTATTCTTGTTAGAAATAGGATGAACAATGGGTTTGGCTTATTTCTAGTGCTTCTAGGATCTTTTTTCCTGCTAAAGCGGGAAGGATGGCTGCCTTACGGTTATGAAACATATGTAATTCCGGTGGCACTTATTATTCTGGGAATTTATTTCCTTCTTATCAGGAATATGAGAAGTAGTAATGACGATTGGGCTTTGGATCAGGAGTTGTCTAAAAGGAAAGATAAATTTGCTGATGATAGTGATGTTTTAAGAGCAGAGGCCTTATTTGGTTCTGTAAGACGGATTATGCTTTCCAAGAATTTTAAAGGTGGTAAGGTTTCATCTACTTTTGGGAGTGCTTTTATAGATTTATCCAGCGTGGAATTGCAGGAGGATGCCACATTACATTTTGAAGTAACCTTTGGAGGAGTTAAGTTATTCATTCCATCTGACTGGGAACTGAAGACCGATGTCAGTAATACTTTTGCCTCTGTGGAAGACAAAAGAGTATTTCCTCCTGCAGGAGAAGCTACCAACAAAATTCTGAAGCTTACTGGTTCAGTTACTTTTGGAAGCCTTGAAATTATGTCAAAGTAAGAAGCTTACTTTAACATGAGTTCGATTTTAAAATTATATTATAACGTTCCCGGTAGCCCGGGAAAGGCTATCCCGATCCCGCTCAGGCGGGATTATATTTTTTCAAGACCGGAAGTTAACTTGTGCCGACACATCGGTATCCGGTATCTTATTGATATTTCCTGTTTATTAAATGCAGGAATTATCAGATTCCCTGAAACAGCTCAAATGATTCCAGGTAATTAGGTATAATGATGTTTGAAGCTCCGGTCTCTGAAAGATGTGATTTCAATACTTCAGCAGCATCCTTTTCCCCATGAACAACAAAAGTATATTTTGGGCTGTCTTTAATATTTTTAAACCAGTTAATTAGTTCTTTCTGATCAGCGTGTGCAGATAAACCATCAATCTTTACACATTTACAATTAATGGCAACTTCCTCTCCATAGATTTTGACCTGCTTTTTTCCTTCCAAAATGTCCCTTCCACGCGTACCTTCTGCCTGATAGCCAACAAACAATAATGTGTCATTTTTATTAGGCCCTCTGTGAAACAGGTGGTTCAAAATTCTTCCACCGGTAAGCATACCACTTGCCGAAATAATAATGGCCCTTTTTTTAAGAGCATCCAGTGCTTTAGAGTGAGTTTGTTCTTTTATATAATGGAAATTATCAGCATTGAAGATATTTTTATCTGACAATCTGTGTTCTGCATCATGTTTTTCGTACAAAGCGGTTACGCTAATTGCCATTGGACTGTCTAGGTACACTGGTACTTTTGGTAGTTCGCCCGACTGAATTAAATCATTTAGGTAGAATAAAAGGTTTTGGGTTCTGCCTACTGTGAATGCAGGGATCATAATAATGCCTTCATCGATATTTTCAAGAATCTGTGTTTTGAGTTCTTCCCGAATGGTAGTAACATCATTGCTGCGGTTACCATAAGTAGACTCAAGCAGCAGTATATCTGCTGAATTTATTACTGTAGGTGGAAATAATACAGGATCACTTTCTCTTCCTAAATCTCCGGAAAACACTATTTTCTTCTCTTGACTATCTCCTTTGACGATGATTTCTACAATTGAAGCACCGAGAATATGGCCTGCCGGATAAAATTTAATTCGGATCGCATCAGTCAGTTCAATTGACTGATTAAATTTCTCTGTCTTTACCAATGGGAGTGAAGCTTCCACATCCTTTTGGTTATACAGTGCCAGCGGATTTTTATGTTTACTGTAGCCTTTTTTCTTAATGAATTCCGCTTCTTCTTCCTGAAGCTTAGCGGAATCTTTCCATAGGATCTCCAGAAGGTCCGCAGTTGATTCTGTGCAATGGATTTTTCCTGAAAAACCCTGCTTCACAAGGCGCGGAACATAGCCGGAATGATCCAGGTGAGCGTGAGTTAGAATGATTGCATCAATTTGATCAGCAGGAATAGGCAAATCTTCCCAGTTTCTTGATCGTAATTGTTTTAGTCCCTGAAAAAGTCCGCAATCAATTAAAAGATTGTAGTTGTCAATTTCAAGCAGATATTTTGAGCCGGTAACAGATTGAGCCCCACCTAAAAATTTTAATCTTACCTCCATAAAAGCTAGCTTAGAATTAAAATAACAAGATGCTAAAATTAATGTAGAAGTAACTCCTTTTTACTTTTCTTTTGAAAAATATTTAGGTCAAAAGTTGTGTGGCAACTGTAAAACAAAATAACCTCAAAGGGCTCTGAGGTTATTTTGCTTTTGAATATATTATTTTCTCTTTATTCTCTTTTTACGTTGCCGCCACTACTGTTATTACTGTTTACATCAGGACTACCTTTATAGTTTATTCTACCAGCACTACTGGCGTCTGCATCAAGGCTTTCTTCCACATTTACTTCGGCTTTTGCAGCGCTAGAGACATCAATGTTGGCCCTGCTTACAAGCAAGTCGAAAGCCTCCAACTGAGCAGCGCTGCTTGCATCGGCATTCAGATAATTGGCTTTACCTGCCAGAACTGCTTTTGCTGCACTGGATAGTTCTACTCTTAAATTCCCGAAAGAGCCTTTCGCATACAATGACCCTGCAGAGTTAAGTTCAATTCTTAAATCGTCTTCTTTAAAATCAATCAAATGAGCAATAGCACCTGATGATAAACTTATTTTTTCCAGTGAAGGTACAGTTATAACACATTTAATGTCAGGGACAGTGTTTCTCCAACCCCAATTGTCAACATTGTAGCTAATATCCAGCTTTCCGTTATCATTTCTTATTTCAAGATCTTCCAGGTTATCCTCGTCTGAAAATACAGCTACTTTGTATTCATCACCCTGATGTATTTCTAAAAATAGTCCTGTGGCTCCGGATATTTCATCAAAATTATCAAAGCTATAAATCTCTGGGCTCATTTCACCTGATATTTCAAAAGGTGTCCTGTAAAAGTAATTATCCACTACAGCCGGTGTTTTGCTTTGCTTTTCATCGCAGGTTAAGCATTGCAATCCTTCGGAATTAAACATCCAGGTATTATAAGGTATTTGTCTTGTATTGTAACCATTAATGTAGATGGTATTTCTCAACAAATACTGCATGTCTCTATCCATTTGAAATGGCTGGTTATATGGAATGTATAAAGTCATTTTCAATTGCTGGCCTCTGAATAATGCATCTTTTTTAAATTTAAAGTGAGAATCGATCACCAGTACAGAATCATGTTCAAGCACTGCATCATGAGTTATCATTTTTGCATTTTCTTCTGCATCCATTCTTGAACTGCCTTGTGACCTAAAGTCTTTTTCCAGCTTGAATTCGTTTCCGTCATAGCCTTTCAAAGTAAGGCTTGAATATTTAAATTCTTCATATCCTATTTCGTTTACTTTTAAGAAAGCGGTTTTCCCTTCCCCAATTTTGAATGTTTTTACTTCTGAATAGGTACCTCTCTCATCAAATTTGAGGATAGTGGCAGGTATTAAAATTGCCGATAGTACAATTCCTATTACCCATACTGCAAGCATAGAAAAACCTACTGTTTTATTGAGTACCCATCTTTTTGCCAACACACTTACTCCTGAGATAATGATGAATATAGCCGGAATAAGCAGCAGTATTACCACAGCTATTGCCAGTTCTGCAGGTATTGTGTTGGAAATTACCTCGTACGGGAAGTCATTAAAATGGAAGTAATCGGAATTAACGAGAAAACCTTTACTTACCAAAGTGGCTACTACAATAGAAACACCTGATATTAAGCCAAATAGCAGTAAGAAAATACCTAAAATTACTCTGATAGCTTCAACTACAAAGTTAAGTACAGGGCCTAAAGCTTTAGCCAGACCATTCAGAATGATGGCGATTAACCGGAATGGGAACAGTAATATTCTTACCAATAAATTCTCTTCACCGTCTTTTACATTCAGACCTGTTTTAATGTTCTTTTCAATATTGGAAAGTGTTATGGGGGTACCTTCCATTTGCATTTTTTGTGTTACAGTTTTTGCGTATGGGGTGATCAACCATAAAACCAGATAAATAAAGAAACCTGCACCACCGGGAATTAACAGTAAAACAAAAAGGATTCTGATGATGGCTACATCTACCCCCAAATAAGAAGAGAGACCCCTTGCTACACCACCAATTACTTTGTTTTCCTGGCTTCTGTATAGTTTTTTTACCTTTTCATCCTCTCTTAAAAAAGGATTGGCAGGTAGAAAAATCCAGCATACTATATAAGTGATACCAATTAATATTGAAAAACCATCCAGGAAAGTGGTTAAAACCACTAGTAACACGAGTGCCAACCTGATCCAAAGGGCATCCATGTTGAAATAGTGTGCAATTCCGGCAGCTACTCCACCAAATACCTTCCGTCTGGTATCCCTGTATAACTTTTTAGATTCAGGGTTGTCGGTTGCAAAGGTTTTCTGTTGCTGATAATTGGTTTCTTTTTCTTCAGCATGCTCATCAGCCTTTTTAAAATCTTCAATACTACCTAGAGTGGCCATAAGGGCCTGTATGTCATCCAGGTTGATTACCTGCTTGTCTTCTTTAAGCTTGCTAAGGAAGATTTCAGCAATCCTGTTTTCTATGTCATTTATGATTTCCTGACTATCATCAAAATCAGCAAAATATTGGTTTATTGTTTCAAGATAATTTTTCAATGCTTCGAAACCATCCTCCTCTACATGGAAAATAATTCCGCCTATATTGATACTTATGTTCTTTTTCATTGCTTTAAAATTAAGTTTTTTACCTGAGTAGTGCTACTTTTTTTGCCACCCGGCCGAATTATTTTTTAGTGGTTGTGTCTGAATCTGATGGTGAAACAACAGTATTCTTTTGACGAAATTCATCCGTTGTGGCGTATAAACCATCCCAGGTCTGATCCAATGCTCTCATGGTACTCATGCCAGTTTCAGTTAATTTGTAATGCTTTTTAGGTAATCCGTTTTCTGAGCTCACCCAATCGTATTCAACCAAACCTTCATTTTTAAAGCGGATAAGTAAAGGGTAAATTACTCCTTCAACAGAAATTAACTTGGCAGCCAATAACTCCTCAATTATATCAGATGCATAAACCTCTCCTCTATGCAGTATTTGCATGGCACAATATTCCAGGACTCCCATCCTCAATTGCGATTTTATTCTTTCTGCTATCATATAGATTTTCATTTTATTAAAAATATTGTCGGTGAAATATTCTTCACTTTCAGAGTACATTTGCCAAGTTTTGTACCAACAGATTTTTCCTGAAGGCTAAGATTACTCAATAGGTGGTTAAAAACAGCTTTATTTAATATATAAGCCTATAAGAATATTTTCGGCTCCGGTTTTTGGGAATTTAAAATTGACTTTTGCTGTTCGGGCATGATCACTCCCAAAAGGAAAAGTGTACGCTTTTGTTACAATTTTCTATTAACAAGAATCAACAAAAGGTGTAAATGGATGATTAGATTATATTATTTAGAGAGATATTTGCTACTTTTAGGAAAATATTAATCCATGCGATTTTTATCAGTTTTAATTCTTTTACTAGTTATTTCCCTGGAGCTTGCTGCGCAGGTTTCCAAGCCAAAGTATGCTAATGAGTTTCTTTCCATTGGGGTAGGAGCCAGAAGTTTTGCGATGGGCGGAGCTACTGTTGCTTCAGTAAATGATGCTTCAGCGGGCTATTGGAACCCGGCCAAACTGATGAGCGTGAAGAATGATTATTCCCTCAACATTATGCACGCGGAATATTTTGCGGGAATAGCAGCCTATGATTATGCCGGCTTTGCCACACCTATTGATGAGCAAAGCTCAATGGCTATCACTTTTTTAAGATTTGGTGTGGATGATATCCCTGATACCCGTTTCCTGTATGATGCCAATGGTGCCCTCAATTACGATAATATTCGGTTTTTCTCTGCTGCCGATTACGCTTTTCAGTTCTCTTATGCCAGAAACTTAAAAATGTTGGAAGGTTTATCCTTTGGTGCTAATGCAAAAATTATTCATCGAACAGTAGGGGAGTTTGCCAAAGCATGGGGATTTGGTTTTGATCTTGGTTTAGCTTATCAATATAAGAATTTCGATTTTGGATTAATGGCAAGAGATGTAACAGGTACTTTTACAACCTGGTATCATAATATTACTTTAATAGAAGATATCTACACCCAAACAGACAACGTGATTCCTGAAAATACCACTGAGCTGGCAGTTCCAAGGGTAATTTTGGGAGCTGCTTATACGCAAAAGCTGCCTTACAAGTTCAGTATATTAGGAGAAGTAAATTTTGACGCTACTTTTGACGGCCCCAGGAATACCTACATCAGCGAAGAAGCATTTTCAATAGACCCAAGAGCAGGAATAGAAATTGCTTTTGACCAAATGGCTTTCTTGCGTTTTGGAGCAAACAATCTTCAGCAAATAAAAAACTTTGATGGCTCCGAAAGATGGAATGGACAAGCTAACATGGGAGTGGGCTTCAAATACAAAATACTTCAGGTTGATTACGCTTTTACAGATTTAGGTAATAGTTCAGAATCTCTTTATTCACATATATTTTCTTTAATACTAAATTGGGATGCGAAAGAATAAGCTATTTTTCATCATCGGCTTTTTGTTTCCCTTCCTGCTTCCGTTTTCAGGCTTTAGCCAATATGGTGCGGAATGGATTAACTATAATCAACAGTATTATAAAATTCCTATTGTGCGGGAGGGTGCTTACCAACTAGATTATAACACTCTTTTACAAGCTGGATTACCTCTTTCCGCAATTGATGCCAGAACTATCAGGATTTACCACCGGGGCAATGAAATAGCTATAAGAGTAACAGGGCAGGCCGATGGAAGGTTAAATCAGGGTGATTTAATTCAGTTTTTAGCTAAAGCAAATGATGGTAATTCTGATACACCACTTTATGTAACACCGGAAGACCAACCACACACTTATTATAATCTGTTTACTGACACTACCGCTTACTTTTTAACCTGGAGATTAGATGGTGTGCAAGGGAAGAGAATGGTAGAAGAAAATATTATTAATAATATAAATAATTTATCTACAGAGACTTCCTATGTCAGGCTAAATAGAAATTTATATGTAAACTCATCAAGCACAGGGCAGTCCTATAGTCCTCAAAATGAAGTGTATAAATCTGCTTTTGATACAGGAGAAGGCTGGTCAGGCACTGAGTTTACTGCTGCCACTAATTTCACTATTACTTCACTCATTAAACAAAACAGAAGTGATTCACCACCACAGTTCTCAATTTTAGTTCAGGGAAGAAACGCCAGAGATCATCAGGCGGAAATATTTGTCGGTAGCTCAGCCGGTAGTTTAAGAAGTGTTGGTGTAATGAATTTCTCCGGTTATGGTTTTGAAACTTTATCTACGGCCCTTGACTGGTCCGATGTAAATACCAACGGCTCTATCGTTGTACGCGTAGTTCCGCAAGGAGCCTCTCCCGACAGGATGTCAGTATCTTATATTGATGTAAATTACAGTAAAACTTTTGACATGACCGATGAGCCCAGCACTCGGTTGAGGTTGCAGCCCAATAATGGAAATGCTTCTTTTGTAAGGTTTCAAAATATTAACAGCAGCGCACAGCTTTACAGAATTAATAATTTTGATGATCCTGTACTATTGCGAGCCAATAAGGTTGGAGGTGAACTCTATACCGTAATAGAAAACACCTTTAATGGGGCTGATCTTTATTTTCAGAACCAGAATTTTGTTACGCCCACTATTAAAAGGGTCAACTTTCGAAATTTCAATAGCATTAATCCCGATTATGTAATTATCAGCCACAAAGACTTAAGAAGTGCAGCCGGAGATTACGATGATCCTGTAAAGGCTTATGCATCTTACAGAGCTTCGCAACAAGGAGGGGCTTATGATACCTTAAGTGTAAATGTAGGGCAATTGTATAACCAATTTAATTACGGTGAAACTTCTCCTATGGCACTTTACCGTTTTACCAGGTTTTTGGCTGAAAATAAAAAGACAGAGTTTATATTTTTGATAGGAAAAGGATTAAACTGGTTTCATAATTATTATAGACAGTCTACCACTTCTGCTACTCTTTACAAAGAATATGTGCCGGTAGCAGGAAATCCCGGCTCTGATAATCTCTATAGCTTTGGAATTAAAGCCAGTAATGAAGTAGCTATTGCTTTTGGCAGGTTAAATGCGCACAGCTCTCAAAATATAGCTACTTACCTTGATAAAATTAAAGAAATGGAAGCCAGTCCGTTGGATAATCTGAGAAGGAAGAAGTTTCTGCACCTAAGTGGCGGTCTGTCAGCATTTGAAGTCAATAGGTTTAAGAATAATATTCAGGAGTTCTCCAATTTTGCAGAAAGCCCATTTATCGGTGGCGATGCCATCAATATAACCAAAGAAACCACCCAGGTGGTAGAACTTATAAATGTGGCTGATGAAGTAAATGATGGCTTGGCAATGATTACTTTTTTTGGACATTCTTCCACCGGTGCAACGGATATAGATATTGGTTTTGTGAGTAATGATGTATTTGGCTATAAGAATAAAGGTAAATATCCCTTTATATTAATTAATGGCTGTAATGCCGGCTCGTTTTACAGGCAAAGAACTGCTGAAATTACTTTCGGAGAGGATTGGGTAAATACTCCCGATAAAGGAGCTATTGGAGTATTTGCTCACTCTGCGCTGGGCTTCACTAATGAGCTTAAGCGCTATTCAGATATTTTTTATGTCACTGCTTTCGGGGATTCTTCTTTTATTGATCAACCGCTTGGCAAGATTCAGCAAGTAGTAATTGCCAATTATTTAGATTTGTTTGGTTCCGAGCCAGCAGAAATCTTTATAGCACAGGCTCAGCAGGTGAACTTAATGGGAGACCCTGCCTACCGCTTATTCCCTACACAGAAGCCGGATTTAGCGGTTACTAATGAAGATTTAAGCGTGGTTTCATTAGACGGAGAACCTATTAATGCCATCTCTCCGGAATTTGGCATCAATGCGATTATCAGAAATTATGGGATTACTCCAACGGATTCAATTGGTATATCTGTTACAAGAACTTTACCTAACAATCAGGTGATTGTACAGGAAACCCAGTATTTTCCTTCAATCTATTATCAGGATACGGTACAAATCAAAATCTTTAATGAAGACATTGAAAGCTTCGGACAGAACATTTTTGAAATTAAAGTTGATGCGGCAGACTCCATTGATGAAATTAGTGAGAGTAATAACATAGCTACTATTAGCTACTTTATTTCAATCGGTACCACACTTAATTTGTACCCTTATAATTTTTCTTTCACGGATGAACAAAATGTTCAACTTACTGCTCAATCAACAGATTTATTTTCAGACAACAGGGATTTTCTCTTTGAGCTTGATACCAGCCGAAATTTCCAGAGTCCGTTTTTACAGCAACAGACGATAAATGCTAAAGTAATTGCAAAATGGACTGCTTCGTTACTTAATACAGAGGGGCAGACTTATTTCTGGCGTACAAAATTCGCCAACCCCGTAGGAGATGAGCCGGATGAGTGGACAACTTCATCATTTACCTATACAAGCTCAGCTCAGCAAGGATGGATTCAGAATACCAGTTCTCAGTTTCAGTTAAATGAAGTAGTAGGCTTGAATATCGGCAATGGAAGTTGGTCGTTTGAAGAAAATCCTTTCACTCTGGAAGTGAGCAACCCAGCTGATTTCTCCTTAGGAAGGTTGAGCATTCAGATAAAGGGTACTGAATTTGCTACCTTTGGTTTCTTTGTTGATGAGTGTGATGTCAATTCCCTAAATTTAGTAGCTTTTGATAAGTCCTCAGGTGCACCTTACCGAATACTCGCCAATGGTGATTTCGATGTATTAGATCCGCTCTCTTGCGGTAGAAGTCCTCAGGTAATTAACCAAATTTTTAATACGCAACTAAATCAGCCGGGAACTTATTTTAAGAAATATTTTGACGAATTACCAGAAGGCGATTTTGTATTGTTAAGCTCCTACGATAGTGTAGCATGGAATATTTTAATGGCTAATAACAGGCCGGAGCTTCTGAATTTAGGTGCTTCAGCTGCTGTAATTGATAATCTTCAAAATGGAGAACCTTACATATTATTAGGTAAGAAAGGATATGGAGCAGGTAATGGGATAGAAGTAATTGCAAATGGAGCTTCCCCAGATCCCAAAAATATGCAGGTAATCACTTTAAATGAAGTAGTAAATGCAAGGTATGAGAGCGGAACTGTGTTTTCAAGCCAGATAGGGCCGGTAAAGCAATGGGGCAGCCTGGATGCCGATTTTGGAGATGTTAGTGCTAATGATGAAGTGCGTGTTGATGTATTCGGTATTGATACGCTTAGCAACCAGACACTCATATTTTCTGATGCCACTCTTCCGCTTGATTTGAGTGCAGTGGAAGCCAAACTTTATCCTTATTTAAGATTACGTGCCACTATTGCTGATCCTGTTGATCTTTCGGCTGTTAAATTATTGCAATGGCAGCTAAAGTTTAATGAGGTGCCTGAGGGTGTTGTTTTACCGGAAAAGAACTTTGAAGAAGCTCGGAAAGCGGTTAATGAAGGGGAAAGCTATCAGTTAAATTTTAGATTTGTGAATGTAACCCCTAATGATTTTACAGACAGTATTGTACATCAAACTCAGCTGTTCAACCAAAATAGCAGAACATTTTTTAATCAGTATGATACAATACCACCTTTAGAGGCTTTTGCAGAAGATGATTTTAGCTTTAATATTAACTCAAGAGGAAAAGTAGGGAAAAATAGTATTACTACCATAGTAAATCCGGGGTCCAGGTTTGCAGAGAGCCTTTCTGTTAATAATATTGTTAATTATCCTGAGATTTTAGATGTGAAAAAAGACTCATTACCTCCATTTTTAGAAGTTACATTTGATGGGATCAATATATTAGATGGAGATATTGTGAGCCCTACACCTGTGATCAGGCTGGAATTGAAAGATGAAAATGTGTTGATCCCTAAACAAGATACCACGGGAATAGAAATTGAGCTTCAGCAATTTTGTGAAGGCTGTGTTTCCCGAAGAATAGCTTTTTCTAACCCCAGAGTGGAGTGGAGCCCGGAAACATCCGACAAACCTTTTAGTGTACAATATCAACCTGATGCACTCTCTGACGGGCTTTATCAACTGAGGGTAAAAGGTACTGATGCTAGTGACAATGCTACTGGCAATGATGAGCCTTATAAAATTAAATTTGAAGTGATCAACGCTTCAACTATCACCAATTTTTATCCTTATCCTAATCCTTTTTCTACACAAACACGCTTTGTATTTACACTTACAGGCGCTGAACTGCCAGACGAAATAAAAATTCAGATTTTAACGGTTACCGGTAGGGTAGTGCGTGAAATTTTGCAGGATGAAATTGGCCCAATCCATATAGGAAATAATATTACAAGCTATGCCTGGGATGGTCGGGATGAATTTGGTGACCTATTAGCCAATGGGGTATACTTATACAGAGTGTTGGTACGAATGAATGGAGCCTTTATGGAGCAAAGAGCTACAAGTGCAGATAAGGCTTTTACAAAGGGCTACGGCAAGTTATATATTCTCAGATAAAGGATTTGCTTAACCATACACCCAATAAGATAGCCAGTAGACCTACTATTAAACTCACTGCTGCATACAAAAGGAACTGCGAATAATTGTTTTGTTGAATCATGCTGATATTTTCGTAAGCAAAAGTAGAAAATGTGGTAAATCCTCCGCAAAAGCCAATCCCTATTAATAGTCTTAGCTGTTCCGTATTGGTTTCCGTTTTTAGTACATAACCCATTATTACTCCTAATAAAAGACTTCCAAAGATATTTACTATAAAAGTACCCAGAGGAAATGAGGTAGTAGGAAACCATTTTATTGAATAAACAGAAATGAGGAAACGAAGGATGCTTCCTGCAGCACCTCCTAAACCGACAAGTGCTAATTGTTTAATCATTTAGAGGCAAATTTTCTTTCCCACTGTTCCCTGTCGTATACAAGTTTCCCACCTGCATCCCACTCCTGATTAATATAGGGCTCAAATTTTTCATTGAATGGGTCAGTGCGATATTGAATAGTTTTTTTTCTCCTCCTGCGCTGGTCATAATATTCTACCCAAAGCCCGACTTTTTTATCGAAACGAAATTCCCCCTGCACTGCTACCTGGCCGTTTTCATGAAAGTAGAGATAAGTTCCTTCCTTTTCTCCGTAAACAATGGGAATTACTTCTTTCACCTGGGTTCTGTCTTTATCATAATAGATTATTTCCGAATCAATAGGCCAGCCTTTAAAGTAGACCATTTTGTCCATTAAAATACCGTTGTTATCATAACGCATCC
Organism: Marivirga lumbricoides; assembly: GCF_014636295.1. Classification (GTDB taxonomy): domain Bacteria; phylum Bacteroidota; class Bacteroidia; order Cytophagales; family Cyclobacteriaceae; genus Marivirga; species Marivirga lumbricoides. Next base: position 165,809 of record NZ_BMEC01000005.1, read on the forward strand.
ACCTGCCATGTTTAAGGCCATTCCAATACATTCCTGATTCAATTACTTCGCCATCTTTCAGCTTTTGATATGGTCCATGCAAAATCCCTGCAAACTTCGGATCTGCATTTTTGGTGCTTCTGATCTGTTTTCTTTTAAAGTCGTACCAGTAAAAATCTCTTACAAAAGGATCAGGCTCTACATATTCTTTTTTGAGGTAATTGAACAGTTCCCGGGTTACATTCTCACCAAAACCTGAAATAGTAAAGTTTTTCCGTGTTTTTTTGTCGTAGTAGAAGTTTTTCTTCTTCTTTTCTTCTTTTTTCTCCTCTTCTTCCTTTTCCTCTTCTTCTTCCGCATTTAAATCAATGGTCACAGGAGCGCCATCCAGAAACTGAAAGGAAGTTCTGATGCTGTCGCTGGCAGTAGTTGTGGTGTCTTTTTGCTCTTCAGTTTGGGACCACAAATCCATACAAGAGAAGGCTACTAAAAAATATATTAAAACTATTTTCTTCATTAGTTTAAAAACGCAAACAGCCCGAAGATATTGAATTCCCCGGGCTGTTCATAATTATTTTTTAGAATTTGGGAGCAGAAAAGAAACCCTTCCCGCCAGCTTCCCAAATTCTTGAGTTTTTAATCCATCATTTCCACACTTCTGCTAATAAACTGTGTTAAATCTTTTCCATTTAACATGTTCTGAGAAAGTAAAGCTAAATCATACCCTTGCTTGGCAATCGCTTTTTGTTTGGCTTCATCTGTTTCTTTAAGGATTTTACCTGCCAATTTATGATTCCCGTTAATGGTTAGGTTAAACTGATCCGGCATATTACCCATAAATGGCATTCCGCCACCACCGGTTTGTGCCATATCTTTCATTCTTCTCATAAATTCAGGCAATGTAATAGTTACAGGTAACTCCTCAGGTGACAATGCTTCTATGCCAATTGTCATTGATTTATTGTTAACAGCTTCCTCAAAAACCTTTTTCAACTTCTCTTTTTCTTCATCTGAAAGCACCAACTCATTTTTCTCATCTTTGTCAATCAGTTTATCAACAATGTCTGCATCAACACGCTTCATACTGGTTTTCTCCAGCTTTTGCTCAAGCATATTAATGAAGTGGCTATCAATTGGGCTGTCCAACAAAATCACATCGTATGATTTCCTTTCTGCTGAAGTGATAAAGGCATCTTGCTTTGCAGGGTTAGTAGCATAAATGAAGTTTACATTACCATCCTTATCAGTCTGGTTAGTTTTTACATGCTCTGTGTATTCATCTAAAGTGAAGTATTTATCCTGATTAATGCTCTTCAACAAACAGAATTTCTTAGCCTTGTCAAAAAACTTATCATCGCTCATCATTCCATACTTAATGAATAAGCCAATGCTTTCCCACTTATCTTCAAATGATTTTCTATCACTTTTATAAAGATCTGATAATTTATCAGCCACCTTTTTTGTGATATGGCTATTGATTTTCTTAACATTGCTATCAGCCTGCAAGTAACTTCTGGAAACATTCAAAGGAATATCCGGAGAGTCAATTACACCATGCAATAGCATTAAAAATTCAGGTACTACGTCTTTTACTTCATCAGTGATAAATACCTGCCTTGAATATAATTGTATTTTATTTTTCTGAATTTCCAGTTCATTCTTGATTTTAGGGAAGTAGAGTATCCCGGTTAAGTTGAATGGAAAATCTACATTAAGGTGAATCCAGAAAAGAGGTTCTTCGCTAAACGGATAAAGTTCTTTGTAGAAATTGATGTAGTCTTCATCTTTTAAGTCTGCCGGGGATTTGGTCCATAGCGGATTAGGATTGTTAATTACATCAGGTTTTTTAACTTTCTTTTCTTTGGCATCGTCTCCTTCACCTTCTTTAATAGTTTCTTCTTTCTCTCCAAAAATAATTGGTACTGGTAAAAACTTACAGTATTTGTTCAGCACTTCACGCACTCTGTGATCCTCTAAAAATTCTTTGGAATCATCATTAATATGGAGGATTACTTCAGAACCACGTTCCTTTTTGTCACCTTCTGTTAATTCAAACTCTGTGCTACCATCGCAAATCCAGTGAGCAGGTTTGGCTCCTTCTTCTCTTGAAAGTGATTTGATTTCCACTTTGCTGGCCACCATAAAAGCAGAATAGAAACCTAATCCAAAATGCCCGATAATACCGGAACCTTCACCTTTCTCTTTGTATTTTTCTACAAATTCAGTAGCTCCTGAGAAAGCGATCTGGTTAATATATTTTTTGATCTCTTCGCCTGTCATCCCGATTCCTCGGTCAATTACATGCAAAGTCTTTTTCTTTTTATTGATTTTAATTTCAATAGAAGTATCACCCAGTTCACCGGTATATTCTCCTAATGCTGATAAACTTTTTATCTTCTGTGTGGCATCAACGGCATTGGAAACCAGCTCTCTTAGAAAAACTTCATGATCGGAATACAGAAATTTTTTGATGATAGGAAATATGTTTTCCGAATGAATTGAAATAGTTCCTTTTTCTTGCATAATAGTTTTCAGTTTTATTTTATCATCTTTGGTTTATCAATAGTTATTCCATTACTATCTTTAAGTCCGATAACTGCCAGCTTGGCAGAATTTTTGTAAGTTGTGGAAATTGTATGTAAAATTTACCGATATGAAAGTCAGAAACACATTATTTAGCCTGTTAACTCTGTTATTATTTCTTCCCTTCCAGTCATGCGATGTGGTGAAGCAGGTTGCTAAAGATTACGGAATTGATACCAGCACAGGTTTAACAGAATCAGAAGTAATACAAGGATTGAAATCTGCCCTTGAGGTAGGCACAAACTCCGGAGTGAAAACAGTATCTAAAGTAGATGGCTATTTAAAAGACGCAGCGATTAAAATTTTATTACCTGCAGAAATCAATTCAGCTATTACGCAACTTAAATCTACTTCTGCCGGCAGAAAGGTGTACGACAATGTGATAAAAGATATTGAACAAGATATGATTGTGAGTTTGAACAGGGCCGCTGAAAAAGCTGCCATTAAGGCCAAGCCTATTTTCATAAATGCTATTAAAGGAATGACAATTCAGGACGGATTTAATATTTTGCGAGGAGCAGATGATGCCGCCACCTTATACCTGAAAAATAAAACTTTTAACCAGTTAGTGTCTGCTTTTAAACCGGATATTAAAAGTGTGCTGAGCCAGCCCATTGTTTTTAATAAGAGTAGTGAAGCAATTTATAGTCAATTTGTAAAATCATACAATGATGTGGAAAAAGCTGATGTTATAAATGCTCTAAAATTAAGTCCAATAAAAGAAAGTGACCTTTCTACATTTGTAACTCAGCGCGCTTTAGATGGAGTTTTTCATAAAATAGCTGTAGAAGAAAAACAAATAAGAGAAAACCCGGCAGCTAGAATAAATGCTATCTTAAAGAAGGTGTTTGGTAGTTGATTTATAGAGGTTTTTTCCTTCATTGGAATTGCGGATTTCTTATTCAACTGTATTTTTATTCGATTCACTAATAATTAATGTTTTATTATGAATAGGGCTATGGTCAGGTTTACTCCTATTTTTTTATTAATAATATTTACAATCAGTACTCAGAGTTTATTTAGCCAGAACATGGGCTTTAAAGGAGGTGTTACAATAAGTACAGTAAATGGGCAGGGAAGTGGAAGTTTTATTCCCGGTTTTCAGGCAGGGTTTTACAAACAATTTGGATTTGAGGAGCAACCTTATTTTCAACTTGAGCTGCTTGTAAGCCAGAAAGGATCTCATAATTGGAGCACCGAAAATTTGAGGAATTTAAATTTATTCTATCTTGATGTTCCCATAATGTTCGGTATTTATATTGGTCAAAAAGTGAATCTAAATCTTGGGTTCCAGCCCAGTTTGTTCCTGGGCGGGAATTTTCGCTCTGAGGAGTCTGCAAAAAATCTTTGGGGTGAGGTAGCAAGCATGGATTATTCTACTCTTTTTGGCATTGAATATAATCTTAGAGAATCTTTCATTATAGGAGGTAGGTATAATCACAGTTTTGTTCCACTGCAGTCATATACTAATGATTTTGCGACAAATAAAGATTTACCCCTGTTGATGGTTGCTCAGATTTATTGTAGAATAAAAATAGATAATTTAAGTGACCTTAATCCTTTTTCAAACAGAAAGAAAAAGGATTGAGTTTTATCTTAATCATGGGAATTATCTAACTGATTTACTGCTGATTTGCTTTATCAGGGGAGGTTGATTTTATTAATTCATCATTCTTCCATTCCCCTTGAAGTTTTATATTATTATCTTTGTCGTATAATATTCCGAAACCATTCCTTTTATCGTTTTCCCAATTTCCTTTATATTTTTCACCTTTGCTCCAATAATAGGTTCCTTCACCTGATCTCTTATCATTTACATACTCACCTTCATACATTTGGCCATCTATCCATTTATAAGTACCCTTTCCATGCTTTAAATTAGATTTCCACTGTCCTACGTAAACGCTTCCGGTTTGGTAATACCCCATACCTTTACCATTTGCCATTTCATTTTGGGTTTGCCCGAAGTAAGTGATTTCTGTGCCGCTTAAGCTATAAAAGGAAAATTCTTTTAGCTTAGGGCTGGTCTCAAATGAATTTTTTATAGTCAGCAATTCTTTTTCAAGTGCTTTTTTATCAGCCTCCTGTGCCGCTACTATAGAATTTGTTGAGTCTTCCAAACCGGTTTTTAACAGCTGGAGTTCAATATTTTTCATCAATTCAGCTTGCGTAAGTTTTTGTGAATCAAAGCTAATTAAGCTATCAATGGCAAATTTTAACTGTCTGAACTCTTTAATTCTGGATTTTCTATTAGACCACAATGAATCCTCATCTAAAAAATATGCGAGAGAATTGTAAATTAATCGGGCGGAATCATATTTTCCACTGATAAATAATTCATCTGCTAAAGACTTTTTCTTTAGAAATTCCATATCCTTTTTCAAGTTTGAAATAGTCTCAGTCTTTGTAGCTAATTCATTTTTGAATTTGCTTGTTTTAATAGCTGTATAAGAAATAATTACAAGAAGGATAATTAAGATTACCGCTATACCTAGTGTAAATCGTTTTTTATTAAAATTCATAATTTTGTCAATCTGAAAGTTTAATAGCAGGGATTTTTCTTTCTTTTTTCCTGAAGTCGAGAGAGATATATGTACTTACTCTCAAAATGTATCTTCTCCTGTATAAAGTTGGATCGCTGGTTTTTTGGCCTGTTGTATACATTAATCCCATAGAGGCACTTACTCTTGGACTTACTATGTAGCCGAAGTTTCCGTATAATCTGAAATCCTCGATAAAGCTACCCACTACAGGCTTACCTGTTTGCAGAATTAACTCCACGCTCGGAGAAAAATATACTGTACCAGGAACTAATTGTGGATTGTTAAGGGGGATTTTAGCATAGATGCTGTATCTCCATCTATTTCTGAATAGCCATTCCGAATCGGGCCGGTGGTTTGTACTCCATCTATGCTCAATTCTTATTCTGTGGTAAAGCATAAAGCGAGAAAATGGCATTACAAAAAGATATTGATGCCAAATCCTTGGTTCAATTATTAGTGGCTTCAGCTCTTCATTTCCAGGTTCAGGTGTAAAATCAAGTCTTAAAACACCTCCTACAGTAATATTGAATTTTGGGGAATGCACATAATTAATCCCATGCCTATTGTATATCTGAGCCATTCGGTCAATAAAAGGTCTGTTTTCAGCAGAGCCTATTCTTCGGTAATGCATTTCAGCTGCCCAAAATAATTTATCGGAAATTCTAAACTTGTTGTAAGAACTAAACCATAGATTGGTTTCCAAATCATCAAAAGAAGACTCCAATTCCTGCCCGGTTACAAAGTAGCTGGAAAATGACAGCAGAGCTATTAAGGATATTTTTATACAAGCGTTAATCATTTAATTTTAGTCCTGTGGCTAATATTTCATTGGCTTTTTGTGGCTGCTTTACTCTTTTTAGTTGTCTTTCTATACTGTCAGTTCTCTCATCCAGAAGAGCCATAATTTTATCAAATAAATTCTGGAAATTTAATGTGCTTCTTTCTATGTTATCACAGTTAATTTCTTTCAGTTCTTCAAAAATGGCTGGCAATAAAATGTTATTAAATACCCGGAAGATTTCAGGTTTAATTCTTTCCTCCATGTTGGTGAAGGTATAAGGGTTAAAGGTTTGCTTTGTATAGCTTCCTCGGATGGTAGCTGTTTTTTGCGGACTATGCTGTATCGCTAATATTAACTTTTCTAGTTTTTCAAAACAGTCAATTAATGGGTCAACTGCCTTTTTCTTTTCATTAGTTTCCAATTCATTATATTCATAAAGAAGTTCTTCTGTGAAATTTAAAAGCTGACTTTGTACATTGAAACCAGCCAAACTTTCATGCTGTATATGAATTAATGAATCTATTAAAGAATCAACATGTTCATAGGTTTGATTTAATTTGCTTTCCAACGCGACAAGCCTCTTTTCTTGCTTGTACTCAGAAATGTATTCTTGAAATTGCAAATTGATATAATTTACCTCATTAAGAATAGATTCAGTAAGTTCTGCCACATCTTTAAAATTGTGAATTTCCTTATCATACGGCTCATTAAAAGTATAGCTAGTGTAAGTGGTATCTTTCCATGACACATTTTGTACAATATTCTCATCAGGAAGTTGCAACCAATTCTGCAAAAGAAGTTCTCTATTGAAATACTTCAGCCTGCTCTTATCGTGTAAAGTTAATATACCTTTTATAGGTTGCAGATAATCCTCCTGAATCATTCTTAAAGCGTTTTTTAATAACAAAACCTCTTCAGAGAATTTATTTGCTTTCGCTATAGTAGGGTTATTTAATATTCTGTTAAGTAAACTATTGGTTTCTTTATATAAGATGGATACTTCTTCAATATTTTCTATTTCAACTTTTTCTAAAGGCGATGCTTTTATCTTAGCTTTAATATTTATATTAAGGTGAGAAGCCAATCTGGACTGAGAGACTGAACTAAAGTCATCGAATTTATTAATTACAAGACTTAGTAATTCGTTTAGCTGTTGTGGGTTATATAAATCATGCTGTTTAGGGTTATTAAGGGATGATTGTAAACTAATTATTTCCAGATAGTCTTTTGTAATAGATATATCTTCTATTAAAAAGTCATTATTAAATTTAGGCTCTATTTCGAAAGTGATTTCATTATTGCCCTTCATCATATTAAGCTGTACAAGCCTCATATTATTGAAAACCCATTCTTCAATTAATGAGCTTTTTCCTGATGAATTTTGAGAGTAAAGAGACCATTTTTCTATCGGAAAACCTGAATTATTCAAATTTCCCACGGCAAATGTATTTGTTGTTCCAAATTTAATTGTTCCAACAGGCGTATCATCTGAATATGACAGCGTTGCGAATAGGAGAGTATCCTGAATTTCAGATTTTACAATTTTTTTTTGATACAATTCCCATAAGCCATTTTTCTTTCCTTTTTCAAAGGATCCGTTCAGTTCAGTTTCCTCACCATTCACTTTAAAAGTGTATCCATACTTATTGTAGTTTCCTTCTTCAGTAAGTTTAAATTCACCTAGTAACATTTTCCATTTCTGATCGGGAACGTCATGGATATATTGACCTTTCTTCTCTACAAATGAGTAGGTGCTGTCAGCTTTAGTATGTTCCTCATGTAGAGTGAAAGGACCATGAAATATTGTGTCGCTTTTCTTTAGATAATATTCAAAATAGGTATTGTATGAAACTTTGGAAGTGTTATAAATACTATCGTACTGAAAATTCTTTTGGGCAACAGCAGAAACACTCCCCATCAAAACAGCTAAAAAGAGAAATACAGCTTTTTTCGGATGGATCATATTTAATTTAGCTGTCATTTTAATCAATATTTTTAAATAATAGTTGTACAAAACTATAATTTATTGATCAGAAGGAAAAGGAATAGATATTATAGATAAACTATGTTATACCAACCTTATGATAAATGAAAGTTTTATCTCAATCTATCCATTGAGCGAACCAGTCTTTCATCTTTTCTGATAAATCGTCCGGCCAAAGAATTGAAAACAATGGCAATAGCAGGGAGAAATAGTCCATACTGATAACCACCCTGAATATCCTGTAAAATATTACTTTCAGCCTGCGTTGCCCAATAAGCAGATAAACCCAATGCCACTCCAATCACTATTGAATTAACAGCGCAGAGAATAATTTGCTTCATCCTTTTTTTATATAATCCAATAGTGATGAAAGCTATGCAAACTGAAATAATTCCTAAAATACCGGGGATAGCATAGGGCATGAATGTATTTTGAACACCTTCTTCTTCGATAGTCACTTTTTCCATATAAAATGCAGTTTGAGTATAAGAAACTGCGGTATTAATTTCCTGTTTTTGCCAAATTGGGGCGAATAAAAAGACCAGCATAGCAATGCCAACGAGCAATAAAAATACAGTTTGAATTCTTTGAATCATGGATTAGGAATTTATTTAAGCCACAAAGATAGAAGAATTTTTTTTGTAGGTAATTGTAAAAACCTTAAATGATTGGGGGTATATCTATAAAATGGATTAGCATTTGCCAATAAATGTGAACTATGTTAAAATAAATAAACTCCTGAAAAATAGTTTCAGGGGCTTATCAATAAAAGTATATGCAAGTATTGATTTAACGCTTTCACCTTGAAAGTAAAATAACTAAACCGTGCGCAAGCACAGCTCCAACTGCCTTTTTTTTGGTAAGAGAAGGCCTGTCATATTTCCACTGAGCAGCCCATCCTTTTTCGGACACTTTGCTTGAATGCATAACGCCTGATTCTACCACTTAATCCGGAAGCCATTATACAAATGAATAGCTGAACCACAAATGCAAATACCTGGTCACTTTAATACAAGCATCCTGAGGGTGGTGGATTTCAGGAATCGGTTAGTCCTTCTCAACATGCACTCTGCGTGTTCCTCTCATTGCTGACAGAATAGTAGTTTTTAGTTAAAAATTTTCAGAGGACAGTCTTTTCATAATGATCACTACAACCTATCCATTCGGTTTCGGTATAAATCGCAAACCTGCTGAAATCAACCCCGTTATTTTTAATTAAACTTTAACTACATGATAGTCAATCACACTGCTGAAGGATGGGAGATCATCACCCAGCGTTCCCATGGCCTTTTAGCCGGTCAAATTTGTGCTCAATGGAAGAAAGAGAACCGACCTCCCCGGTGGTTCGATACTTTAATAGCCACCACAGAACATGATGATGCTCATAATGAATTAGATAAGGAGGACCTCCTGGAAGAAAATGGAGGTCCTAAAGATTATAAAATGAAAAGCCACAGGAGGGGGAACTTTGATCCTGAATATTGTGATAATCTATTGAAAATGGCCATTACAAAAGGGCTTTATATCACTTTGTTAATTGCAAAGCATATTCACTTTTTGTATGAGGGCGAAAAGGAGGCTCAATCTTACTGTGAAAAGCTGAAGAAAAAGGAAAAAGTATGGCTGAAGCAGGCTGGTTGTACCCGAAAAGATGTAGATAAAAGTTACCGGTTGCTGGAGCTATGTGATGCATTTTCCCTACTGATATGCGAGCAGAAACTTCCACCTGAGGGTAGAAGATTAGAAATTAGCAAAGGGCCGGATGGTAAAATGTTTGAGCTTTATCAAAATCCTAATAAGCATATTGTAGTGTATCCATGGCCGTTTGAAGAAGATAGTTTTATTGTAAATTATGAAGTAAGGCTATTGGATCAGCTTGCTTTTAAGAATAATGCTGAATTCCTGAAAGTTTTTCGTTCAGTACCGGTTGAGAATAAAATGATCAGAATTGTTAAAGAAGCCGGAAAGTAATCCTCCCCGGTCTTCTGTCTTCTCAATCGTTCTATTATCTTTCCCAGAAAGCAGGTGGTTCTATTCCTAATGATCTTAAATAGACATATCCCTGTCCTCTGTGGTGAATTTCATTGTCTATAAAATATAGAATTGATGATTGAACTGTTCCCTCATATGCGCCAAATGCTTTAATTGTTTCATGAAAACGATTTGGCTTCAATTGATTCCATAATCGATTAATTTCTTCAGTGCTTTCATCCCAAAGGGAGAGCATTTTGGCCTTGCTGTTACCATGATCAAAATGTTCCTTCAATTCAGAAGTACTTCCACTTACTATTTCACGGAGTCCGGGTGTAGCAATAGCCAAAAGTTCCATGGTCATTTCTGCAAAAGTACGCATACCACCAATGGAATAATTGAAGAATTTTTCTTCTGGAAAAGCCTCTATCACTCTTCTTGTAAGTGCTCTATGTCCTTGCCAGTGGTTTAGAAGTTCTTCAGGGCTGATGATCTGAGCTGTTCCGGGTTTTTCTGCTGTGTTGGTGTTCATGATTAAAAAAGTTTGTGTGTTAAAATGTTTTAAACAAAAGTAGAACAGGGTGGTGACAGCCTATTGTCAGCAGTAAATCTGGACAGGTAATAAATTAAAATTCTTGTAAATCAGAAATGAAATAGCTCTCAGTTATCAATCTGGTATGTTAGCTAATTATTTTTCTACTTCGTCTTTTGCTACTGACATAAGGCTGTCATTTAAAGGCTGTTTATTTGTGATAAACTGAAACTCATCAACAATGGAAATAGTAAAAACAGCAGAGAAAAGAGCATTTCAGACATTAGTAGTTGATTTTGCTAATTATAATTATTGGGCAAATAAGCAATTAGCCGATTGGTTAATCACTAAACCTGAAGAACTGATGGATACAGAAATACCTTCAAGTTTTTCAAGTATCAGAAAAACAATTCTTCATATTAAAGAAACACAGCAATTTTGGCTAAGTAATATCCTTCAACGGCAGGAAGAAACGGAAGACCTGGATTTGCTGGAATTGTATGACAGTAAATGTGGAATTTGCCAGGTTTTCGATAGCATTATAGATCAATCGGGTGTAATGGCCAGTATAATTGAAAATTATGATGATGCAGCTTTACTAGAGGAAGTGTCAACTGTTTCTCCATGGTTCGAGTCAATTCAACCACGTTATGAGCTTATTCAACATTGTATGAACCACAGTACCTATCACAGAGGGCAGATTATCACCATTGGCAGAAATTTAGGTTTTACTGATGCGCCCATGACAGATTTTAATTTTTATTTGCTTCAAGTAAAAGGATGACTAAATTTGGTAGAAGCCTTAAGCAGTTACAAGGCTTCTTTTTAAACATTTTAGATTCTGCTATGAGTATCGACACTTTTAAACGCTTTGACAGAATTATTGCTATTTTTATTCACTTGCAATCCAAAAGAGTGGTTAAAGCACAGGAATTAGCAGATAGATTTGAAGTGAGCCTGAGAACAGTTTACAGAGATATCAGAACCCTGGAATCCTGTGGTGTGCCAATTTGTAGTGAGGCTGGAGTGGGCTACACATTGATGGATGGCTACCGATTACCACCTGTCATGTTTACCAAAGAGGAAGCGGGAAGCTTTGTGGCTGCGGAAAAATTGATGGAGAAGTTTACGGACAAGTCGTTGGGAGCTTATTTTGCTTCTGCCATGTTTAAAGTAAAGTCAGTATTAAGAGGAAGTGAGAAAGACTGGATTTCTATGCTGGAATCTCAGGTGATGATTAATCCGGCTCAACCCCTCTTTAATGAAAAAATCCCCAATGCACTGGAATTGCTTTTTGAAAGTATTGTAGATAAAAAGCAGGTAGTTCTTCGATACCAGTCCATTCAGGCAGAAAAAAGTTCTGAGAGACTAATTGAACCTGTAGGTATTTTCCATGAAAATAATTTTTGGTATGTATGGGCCTATTGCCATTTAAGAAAAGATTACCGTCAGTTCCGAACAGATAGAATTCATGCCATTACTAAAACAAAGGAGGCTTTTACACTTGCTCATGGAACCATTGACGAACATAGAAAGCAGGAGCAGGAGCAGAGTTGTGAAAGAGTTTTAGTGCGGATTCTTGTGGAGAAAAGGACTGCCAGGCACCTAAAGAATGACAAGAAGTATTATGGATTTATTTCTGAAAAGGTGGTTGGAGATAATGTAGAGATGACTTTTCTTACTATTGATGCAGAGCACAGCTTTCCCAGATGGTTCCTGATGTTTGGGCAATATGCTACTATTCTTGAGCCCGAAAGTTTAAAAGAGCAAGTCAGAAAACTTTTAAAAGAGACTGAATTGAAGCTCAATAGCTAAAAGACTTTGACTGCATCTTTTCCACATGCTTTCCTATTTTGAACTATGCATTTCTTTTCTTATAATTAGAAGAAAATCAGCTTCTTGTGTAACAATTTAACTGTAAAGACATTTAAATTAGTTATCAGTTTCAACTAAAATTTTATCAAAACTACCAGCACCATGAAAAAGCACAGATCTCCCTTACACAGCTCCAACGGCAGGCGTCAGTTTATTCGTCAACTATCTATGGGCATAGGAGCCACCACATTAGGCTTGCACGGTCTATCCTCTTTTGCGGGTAACAGAAGTATTCAGCCCTCAGAAAAAACTATGCAAAAACTTCAAAATGGAGAAAAACTAGGCGTTGCACTCGTGGGGCTTGGAGGCTACAGTACCGGCCAATTGGCACCTGCATTGCAGGAAACTAAGCTCTGTAAACTCTCAGGGATTGTAACAGGTTCACCTGAAAAGATTCCTGAATGGAAGAGAAAATACAATATTGCTGATAAGAATATTTACAATTATGAAAACTTCGGGACCATCAAAGGAAATGATGATATTGATATTATATACATTGTTTTGCCAAATGGAATGCATGCGGAATACGCAATAAAAGCTGCTGAAACAGGAAAGCATGTAATTAGTGAAAAACCTATGGCTACTTCGGTAGCAGATTGCCAGCGTATGATAGATGCTTGTAATAAAGCAGGGGTGAAGCTCTCCATTGGCTACCGCCTACATTTTGAACCACATAATTTAGAAGTGATGAGGCTGGGACAAAAAGAAGTATATGGTGAGGTACAAAGCATAACTGCTGAAGATGGCTTCAGAATAGGCCACGGAGGCTGGCGGTTAGATAAGAAACTATCTGGCGGAGGACCATTAACAGATGTGGGGATTTACTGTATCCAGGGTGCTATTTATACAAAAGGTGAAATGCCTGTTTCTGTTACCGCAAAATACCATGAAGTAGATAATAAAGAGAAATTTGATGAGGTAGAGCAGGGAATTGATTGGCAATTGCAATTTGCCGATGGAACGGTAGCTGATTGCAAAACCAGTTATGCAGAAAATTTAAATTTGCTACGTGCGGAAACCAATAAAGACGAGTGGTTCGAATTAAGTCCGGCTTATTCCTACAGTGGAATAGAAGGAGATACCAGTAAAGGAGACATTGATTACAAGCAGGTGAATCAGCAGGCTTTGCAGATGGATGACTTTGCAGACTGTATTATCAATGACAAAAAAACGCCTGTTCCCGGAGAAATGGGTTTAAGGGACGTACATATTATCTATGCCATCTATGAAGCCGCTGATACTGGCAAAAAGATACAAATAGACCAGCGCAAAAAAATGCTGGATTGGAGAATTAAAGGAAAATAATGGTCGTTTTTTTTAGTTGAAGGAACAATTTATTTTGCCAAATATTCTGCTTTAACTGCTTTTGGTTGATTTTGCTTTGCTTTAGGCTTTAATTTAAAAAATACTAATAAACTTATAATAGAAGTAATCAGCCAAAAGGCATCTACTACAAAAATCTGTAGTTGTTGTTCATTGAAAGTCTTCCAGATCCAGTTTCCTGTTATCAATCCATTAGCAAAGGGCACTATAAAGCCGAATAAGCTCCCTGATAATAAGCTATACTTATTAGTGAAATAGTTATCTTTCTTAGCGGAGAAGAGAATGGAAAGTACTAACCAACTAATGAAAAAAGCTTTGAAAATTAACAGATGAGGTTGGGGGTCATTAGCATCTTTAAAGAGTTTAACTACCGAGAAAGTAAATGCTGTTACCGGGTACATACTTAATGAAATGGCTAAAAATATGGCAGCAACCCATTGATTTGCTTTTCTTTTAAATGGAGTGTTGATTTTTTTATCCCTTGCTTCTACCCAAATAAGTACACCTGAAATGATGACAAAACAGGTAATTATTCCAAATATGAAATAGATAATTTTTAAAGGGTATCCTCCAAAGTTTCCATAGTGAAGCTTGATGAGGAAATCCTGTACAGCTGCTATATATGTTGTTTCTTTATAGGGATCTCTTTCAAATACAACTTCACCTGTAGCTGCTTTATAGGCTACCTGTCCTAAACCTGCAAACTGCTTATCATTTTCAGGTTTTACATCTACTATCACATGCATACTGGCATCTCCGTAATTTTGCAAAACTACTTGTGATGCATATACTCCTTCCCAATTTTGCTCTGCTTTTGCTACCAATTCATTTACATCTACTTCATAAAATTGAGGTTTATGCATGTAGGTGAATGCTTTAACATTTGTAGATAAATCTTCAAACATTTTGTCTGAATTTCCATCATATAATAATGAGGTGACAGGGCTTAGCATGACAGAACTTCCTATGATCAGCACTGCTCCTGTAACTGCATAAATAAATTGAAAAGGCAAGCCTATTAAGCCTAAAGCGGTATGAGCATCTGTCCATACAGTCTTTAATTTAGCCCAGGGTCTGAATACGTAGAAATTGCTGATTATTTTTTTCCAATGTACAATAACTCCTGTCACAATAGCAAAAAGGAAAAAGAAAGCTACAAAACCAGACAGAAGATAACCATAGGGGTAGGGGATTTGAGCAAAAAAGTGTAGACGGTAGATAAATTCACCCAAAGTGAAATCCTGAAAATAGCTGTAATTTTCGTGAGTAGCCGGATCATGGTAGAAAAACAATCTGCTTTTATCAGCTTCATTAGCTGTAGTATCTTTGCTTGGTGTTGCGCTCACCATTACTCTTCTTTCCTGATGAATCTGGCGTATTGTAATATCTCGTCCACTTAAGTTATTACGAGCTGCTATAGAATCCAAAGCAGTATTAAAATCAATGTCCATTTGTGAATTTTCCTTAATAGGTTGTTCACGTTCCCAGTTAATAATATCATCTCTGAAAAAGCTGATGGAACCTGCAAAAAATATAACAAATAGGGCTACACTAATTACCAGACCACTAACTGTATGGGTATGAAACAGGACATTATAAATGCGATTACTCATAATGAAGAAATAGAAATTGGTGAGTTTTGAATTAGAAAATAAAGTATGGCTGATAAGAATAAAATAATAGCCAGATACACTGCCCAGGCTTTCCATCCATTTTTAAATAAAAAAGGGATAATCATGAATGCACACCAAACTATAAAACCTGCAAACTTTAGCGTGAATAGTGCTACCCGATGATCTATTAAATGGGCAAGGATCAGAAAGAATGTAACCACAATCATAAAACCACCAATAAAGCCTGCAGTTATTTTAGCAAAGCGCTGATGGAATGAAGGGCTGAGGTGTTTTTTATTGGCTGGCATATTATTATAAAGTTAATTCCAGAAGTAGACCTAAAAGTAAAATACTCCCAATGCTCCATCTATTCATGTAGCCTAAGGGAGCCAGTATGACAACAAGGCTTGCTATCATTACCAGGCTTATGAGGTAGGCAAAGATTCCTGAGCCTACACCATAAACCATTAAACAAAATATAAAGCCAATTGCCAGATTACTTATTCCTATTAATGTTGCCCAATATTTATTTTGGCGAATATAAACTTCCCATTTCCCGGGCTTTGGAAGTTCCGCCCGCTTTGATCTTTGATAGAATAACCAAAAACCTGATAATATAAAGAGTAAACTAAGAGTGGCCATATCTGCTAAAGAGTTATACAATAAGTGGCACAATGCCAGATAATTTTATATTCTTCTCCTTATGTTTCATTTTAAAGTTAATTTGCCCGTTGCTCCAGGCAACGGGCAAGCTTTTATTACTTTATTACTTTATTGCTCCAGTTTGAATAAACCATAAACAGCAGCTGAATTAGTGATTTCTGCTCCCTTGGTTGCTGTAAGGTTCTGTGGATCTATTTCGTAAATAAAGATTCCTTCGTTATTAGTAATTTTAATATAAATCATACCATTATCCTGAACCATATGATTAGCAAATGTGCCAGTAGGACCACCATAATGCACAGGAATACCATTTATATAATTTACTGTTTGATCCACTACATCTATTATCGCTAGTTTTACATCTCTTCTACTCCACATGTCATCTTCAGTATAAGCATCTTTATCAAAGCTGAAAATACTCGCCAATACTTTATCGTCACCAATGTACTGGGCATTACATATTTTATAGCCGCCTGTTTTTTCCTCTACATTAAAAAAGTAACCTTCATCAAACACTTCTTCACCGGATTTTATTCTTAAAATACCTGAAGGACGTGTTTCCTGAGGTGCACCTGCAGCTATGGCTGTGGGAGAAACAGTATAAATATCATTATTTTCTGTAGTGAAAATATGGCCTTGGGCAGCATAAGCGCCAATAGGTCCTGTTCTTGGGTCAGTTATCACACCTTCATAAGAAAGATCCGGATAAGAATAGATGGCAACATAAGCTGAATCTGTTTGTGTAGAAGAAAAATCACTTGCAGCAATTTGGAAAAAAGGAACAAATAATTTATTCCCCCTAATTGTCATGCCTGAAAAGTAAGCTTGTTCACCTGAACCTCTTGTTGGCGTGAAAACACTTGTGGCTGTTTCAGTAACTTGTCCTGTTTCAGCATTTACCTGGTAAAATACAGCGTTTTCCGACCCCCCTCTTGGAATATTCATTGCAATAAAGTTTCTATCATCTACCGGGTGGAACAAATGGGTTCTACCCATAGTAAATTGGATGTGTTTTTCTAAAGCTTTTTCCTCATTTAATTTATAAACAGTTGCTACATTTGCATCAGTGTATGTAATAGTGGTTAAATAAGGTCCGGTTTGTTGATAAAAGTGATATCCCGATTGCTCAATTCCTCTGCCAATTAATGAAATTTCCCCCTGCATCAATTCACCTTCCATTACTAAGTAGTCTGTAGAAACATCACTACTTCCTGTTGATCGAAGTGCTAATGTATAGGCACCAGTGTCATTATCAGGCCCTAAATCGTCATCTTTACATGAACTTACTGTAAATGCTATTATCAGTAAGCTTACTGATAGCTTCCAAATTGTATTGTTTCTCATTTGTATATGGTTTATTTGTTTTTAAAAAAATATCTGACTTTTAAATAGAATGCCCTGCCTGGCTTTTGTAACTTAAAATTGTCATAGAGCTCCGCATCAAACAGATTGTTACAGCTTAAAGACATATTATATTTTCCATTTTGTAGGGAGTAACTAAAGTCAATGTTATGGGTAAATTGTCGAGGTATCGTTTTTTTATCTTTGCTGTTGCCATCGCTTTCCCAAAAGAGAAAATATTCCTCAAAAAAGCTGGCTCCATAACTAATGCCGAGCCTGTCACTCCCCATTATTACTTCGTTAAAACTGATAGTAGCATTGGTATTAGCAAATAAATAGGGTTGGTTTGGCACTTGATCCTGATAGTGAGGGTTAATTTTACCATCAAGATATTTAGCATTGTCTCTCTGAGTTTGGTATGTAGCATTTGCGTTGATCCTTAGTAAGGATTTATAAGTATACCCCACACTTCCTTCTACACCAAAAACTTCAACGGCATCTTCATTTGTGAAGGAAGAAGTAGGATCGGAACTACCTACACTGGCCCTGATAAATCTTTCAATATCTCGTTTAAGGTAGTTCGCTTCTAAATTAATTCTGTGGATAGCTGCGATATTGAATTCATAAAGGGCACCTATGTTATAGTTCATGCCTTCTTCCGGTTGCAGCAATACATTTCCCCGAAGATTGGCGCCATCTCCAAAAAGCTCATTTGATTCAGGCATTCTATAAGCTTTTTCTACTGACCCCTTAAACCTGAGATTAATTGTAGGAAGCAAATAGGAAAAAGCTGTTCCATAACCCATGTAGGATTGTTCCAGGTTACGTTTAACCCTTTCAGGGTTACTATAAATATTGTCAGTATAATAAGTTTCTCCACCTAGTATGTAGTTTTTGGCAAATAGAGATAAGGTTACTCTTTCATCCCAGTCAAATTTATACCCCAGTCCAACTACAGTTTTCGTTAATATTTTGGGTTCTTTATTGGAAATTTCAAGTGGGTTGGCGGCATCAGATCCTTTTCTGTTGACTTGGTTGGTTGTATAATTGAGTACTACAGAATGGTTTTCATTCATGAGGTAGCTGAGGTTACCTCTGGCTATAAATGCATTATCTGTGAATTTATAAAGTGTCCTGTTTAATTCACCATCAGTGGGGTCGGCTTTTTCTACGTATGAACCATCCCAAAAGTAAGTTCTTGATGTGGTATCAATAGTTTGTGTATAGCCAAAGTTATAAGAGGCAAAACCATTTAACTCTAAACCCTTAATCAAGAGATCGGATTTTTTATAGCGAAAAGTTGGCATTATGGTACTGCTTATTTGCTTCCGCATGCCATATACTTTTTCCATGGTGGCCCCGGTTTGCTGTTCTTTTTCACTTTCTGATAAAATAACCCCTACCAAAAGCTGATCCGCAAATTTTTTGTTTACAAGGCCTATATCTATAATTCCGGATTTAGAATCATACGCATCATGAAAGCGTTCCACTTCCACTTTATCTTTTAAAATAACAGATCCTTCTTTTTTATTTACTGTTACTTTATATGAGTTATCAGAATAGTTCTGGAATAGATTAGCTCTTACAGTAAAACCTGTTTTATCATTGGTATAACCACCACTTAATGCTGACCTGTGTGTATTGAAGGACCCGAATGTATAAGAAGCATCAAGGTAGGTACCTATATCCTGATTGGTAACAATATTGACTGCGCCACCTAATGCATCGGAGCCTAGCCAGACAGGAACAACCCCCTTATATATTTCTATGCGTTTTGCTACATTAATGGGCAAATTGTTTAGAGTAAGGGATGAACCGAAGTTTTCCATGGGTATTCCATCTAAGAAAAACCTCACTTGATTTCCATTAAATCCGTTTAAGGAAAAATCGAAACGTGACCCCAGTCCACCTGTTTCACGAATTCTCACACCAGATACTTTTCCTAATACTTGATTTACATCCAGGTTTAAGTTTTGTAATGGTTTAGTATCTATCGAGGAGACAGCGTATGATTGTTCTCTTATTTTAGTAGCCTCTGATTTGCCTCTTACCTGTACTTCTTTTAATTCTTGTAAATCTTTAGTTAATGTAAAATGTAGTTGGGTATTTTCATTTTCTTTAACTGAAATTTTTTCTGTTAAGGTAGTGTATCCGATAGAACGGATTGTTAACAGGTGGTATCCTGTGGGAACATTTTCCAAAATAAAATTGCCTTCAAAATCTGCTACTGTTCCAAGCTCAAGCTTTTCAATGACTATAGTGCTAAAGGGTATAACCTCTCCGTTTGAGTCTTTTACAGTACCACTTATTACAGATTTGGTTGTTTGGGCCTCAAGAGAGAAGG
This sequence comes from Marivirga lumbricoides, assembly GCF_014636295.1. Taxonomy (GTDB): domain Bacteria; phylum Bacteroidota; class Bacteroidia; order Cytophagales; family Cyclobacteriaceae; genus Marivirga; species Marivirga lumbricoides. The sequence continues at coordinate 185,341 of NZ_BMEC01000005.1, forward strand.
CAAAAAGAGAGAACAGCATTACCAAAAGTGTTATTCTGGGTAGGTGTTGATTTTCTGATAATTTTTGGTTTCCAAGAGCATTGAAAGCATTTTGTACGTAATTGTTTTTTTCCATTCAACCAGTGAATTCTCTATTGACTTTATTCGGAGATACAATTGAATCACTACTCTCGCTATGTAGATTGATTCTAATTTAGGGTAAATCTAGAATCATTCCAGATAAGAAGCAAATTATTTAGAATAAGTTTAAATAAAAATAATCACTTATTGAAAGCTATATAATGATTGGGTTAAGTATAAAGATTGTAAGTCAGTACTTTAACCATGCAATGTGTTGAAATTGAAAGCGCGAATTAATTACTTGTTTCAGTTAAGGAAAACCGGCAATCATGAATAAACATCCTTCCATCTAAAACCTTCATTTTTTAAAAGGCCGCCTATTATGCTTCTTCTATGTTGTAATAACATGTCATTTTCTAAAGGGTCAATAAGATACTTATTAGGCTTGGGCAGTGGGAAGTCAGGAGCTACGTCTTTATCTAAAGTTCTGTGAAAATTATGCTCCATATGCAGAAGGAGGTGATTAATTGAACTTCTTAGGGGCGTTATTTCCAGATGAAAGTCTTTTAGCGTAATGTCTCCTAAAATCTGGCTTATGGCTTCATCCAGAGAAGCAAGGTTTATACTAAATGAACTGGTATAATCTGCGTTTCCATAATAATGAAGTACTGGGTAAGCTTCGTGGTTTACGGTGTGGGTATCTATCATTTCCTGTAAGGAGGAGAACTTTTGGTAACAATAGGAGGGGGATTTATTTACTAAATTTTTAGCTACTTCTTCAGGGTTGGTGCCCAGGTTTCTTATAGCTAAAGCCAATGATCTTTTATGGATAACTGCATTGGACACCGAAATGAGATAGGTCATTGCTGTAGTGAAGAATATAAACCCAAAAAAAGAGAAGATACTTGTTAATATTTTAAATGATGGTGAAATAGGTTTAAAATCACCCAGGCCCATAGTGGAAAGTGTATAGCCAGCAAAGTAAAACCTTTCAGTTGATGTTGCTACCAACCCGCTGGAGCTCACTATTGAGGCTTGATCAGAAGAGTAGACAAGGTATAGGCCTACCCATACCATCATAACCCAGGCACTGAAAACTACAAGGTTTACAATCAATCCACTGTAGCTAAAAATACTTCTACCAATTAACTTAACACCCAGCTTAATTATTTTATGGCTAACGAGAGAAAAGAAGCGGGTAAGCATTGCTGCCCCACTTCCTGACATTGTAGTGTAAAAGAAATCATACATTACTATGGCTAAAATGCTGATTCCGCTAATAAGGGAGAAATTTTCATTCATAAAGAGTGCTCTCTTATATTATCTATCATTTTTTATAAAAAGAGAGAATATAGGTTGTTAAATTTTACGAGGTCTTTTTAATGGGAGTTGAGCCTTATGCAGATAATTTGCGGAGAGGCTCACAATCATGGATGGTTTTGTTATATATCTCCTTTAATATCACCTCTATAAATGAGATGTTGTTTCAACAGATTTTACATTACCTCATATTACACATTATATTTCCAGAGGGGAATACTATCTTGTTGTCCTTAGACTAATTTGAAATCGATTGTGGTTTTGTGCAATAGATCAGAGTTCAATGTATTAAAAGGATTTACATTCAATTAATGGATTACATTCTCATTAAATAAAAATGATAATTTCCGCCTTAATGGGTTCAATAAATTAAATTTGCTTTGGAGTCATTTTATATTTTGAGTTTTTATTTCTCACAATAAAATAGGCAATAATGAGATTTGGTACCCAACATAGCCAGGAAACTATTCTATAGGCCGGGATAAATTCTCCAAAAACATTAGTTAAAACAGGAAGCCAAACTCTTAAAGTTACTGCAGCAAAGCAAGCAGCAAAACTAAATATCATGTAGTTTTCGTGCTTTACTCTATTCCCTTTTTTAATAGCTATAAAACCCAAAATGGTTGTGCTTAACCAAATAATTCCTAAGGTAGAAAAGCCAATTTTGGTAATGATTCCACCAGTTGCAAATAATGCAATATATAGTCCGCAAATTCCACTTACTAAAACTGAAATCACATATGCTTTACCGATTACCCTATGTATTTTTACGTTTTTCTTCCTTAATTTATTATTAAACTGCAACCAACCTATTAAAAGAGCAAGTCCTCCGGGAACTATATGTCCGTAAAATCCAATATTCCATAAATTGTCATTTAAAAGTTCAGCCGTTTTCGATGATAATAGTCCAAATTTCCTGTCAATCATAAAATATATGACAGGATATAGTCCTACGAAGGCAGATAGAATACATAATACAGTCCACGAGAATCTTTTCATTTATTTTTTAGTTGTAGCCTCTACCGGCAGATGTTAGTTGCTTTATAGCGAACTATTTTTCATGATGCTATTACAGATAATTTTAATTCCATTGATTCTTCCTCACAATTGTCCTTATGTATATAATCTCCTTGATGCATTCTTTCTTTTTGATTAGTTTTTTAAAACAGTCATGACTCTATTCTTTTCTTTTTCTGTAAAAATAAGATCACCTTTATCATAATACTTAGTTAGAGCATATTGTCCTGATAACCATTGAGCTTCAGGTAAATTATCTGAATTATCATAATAATTTTTATTAGAATATTCTCGTATTATTTCTCCATTATAATAAAATTCTTCCAACTTAGAGCTACCTCCTTCATCTGAACCTGCATCAAGTTTATACATGATATTTTGCAAAGAATCCACATAAGTTTCATTTGTTGTTTGATATTCACCTATAGACCTGCTTTTACTATCACCTTTTTTGTAAATGCCTTTTGCAATGTTAGATGTAATTAATTCACAGAGGCTGTCAATATTAGTTTTGATAATATCTAAACCGTATTTTTCTCTAATATCTTTGTTTGCTATTATTGCTTTGAATTCTCTTGCTCTGAAATGTTCTTCATGTTCAGGAGAGTAAATGGCATCAGAAATTAATCGGTCTTTTTTTTCTTCATCAAGCCATCGTATAATCCTTCCATGGTCAAAATAATATCGGTTTTCTTTTGAACCTTCTACTTTAAAAATGAAAAATGGGCCATATTTATTAAGGCTGGAGTCGAAAAAATATTCATATCTTAAACCTTTATTTTTATCGTTTACGATCATTTTATTATAATTCTCTTTTATAGAAATATTGCTATTTGGAATTTCATAGGTTGAAAACTTTGCTTTCCGGCTTTCATTTTCAATTCTGCTATAAGCTTGTCTGATCTTACTAATTTGGTTTTCCAGATCATATTTTGTTGCTGTTTTTAATGGAGAATCACTCAGGAGTTCACCGTCATATTTCCAATATCCTTCGTTAATTAGTTTCTTCTTTGGATTAGTATCATCTAACTTTTGTAAATAGAAGAGGCCAAACTCATCATCATAACCAATATTGTCATAACCAATTGCTACTATTTCATTGCCTTCGCTATCAATTATACCATATTTATCCAAATACTGGGCCTTGGTATAGCCATATTCGTTCATAGGTTCCAAGTGATGATATTTCAATGGAATGACTATTTCACCTGCTTCATTAATCATTCCTACTCTTCCATTATGACCAATAATGGCAAAACCGTTAATGAATTTATAGAACTCTATAGGATCCTCGAAATAGCCAGTAATTACATCTGAAGGTGAATTGAATTGATCACTGTCATAATTAATTGAATCAATCGAAATACCATTTTTATTAAATAGGTTAATAGAGTAATTATACCTTGACCTCATCAATAAGTTATTTGATAAGAATTTTAGATTTGTATTTTCGAAAGGAAGTATCGTCTCGCCTTTATAATTAATTAGAGAACTATTTTCTGGTTTTGAATTGTAACGATCGTGCGGGCCACGATAAACTATTGCTAGTTCACCTTTAAATGCATCAGCTTCACTAAATTGAAAATCGATTATAGTATCACTATTAAGATTTATATATCCCCATTTTTCGCCTGCTTTGGCAGCAAGAAGATTAGTGTTTCCTGCTTTGAGATCATTATATTTAAAAGGTAGAATTGTGTCCCCTTTCATGTTTAAGATACCTGAAAGGCTATCCTTAGTTAATAATAGTAGGCTATCATGAAAAAATTCTATCCGGCTATATTCTTCAGGAAATTTAACTTTCCCGTTAATGATTAATCCGAAAACCCTCTTATTGTAGCCTTGTTTTATTGCAATTTTGAATATGGAATCATTTAGTATTTCTACATTATCATATTGACATTTTACAATTTCTTTTCCTAGTTTGTTAATTATACCTACGTCACTATAGTTTCTTGAAACTATGGAAAGGTCATCTTTAAAGATAATTTCTTTATCATACACAGGAAGGCAGATATCATTACCGTTACTGTTGATGAGACCCCACTTTCTATTTTTTCGAATTAATATTAGATCTTTTTCAAGTACTTTCAGCTCTTCATAATTGTAATCAATTATTTGATTAGCGGTAGTATCAACAGCTCCCCATAACTTTCCTTTTTTTGTGGGTATTATACCGTCTTTTGCTTTACCAACAGCATCAAATGTTGCTGATTCACTTATATAATCTCCTTTACTATTTATGATTTTATATGATCCATTTATTTTTACCCATGCAAAACCTTCTGCGAAAAATCCGCAACCATCAAAAATGGGTTTAATAACAAACTCATCAGCATTGTTAATGTATCCCCACCTGCCATTTCTATTATAGGGCCATATTTGCTCGGTATTAAATTTTTTCAAAACGAAGGATGTGTCCTCATCCACAAGTTCGATTATATTTTCTATAGCTTTAACTTCTTCCGTTTTATTAGTTTCAGGGCTCTTTTTACAGCTAATAAATAATAAAAATGGGAAAGCAATACAGATTAACAAGTATTTTTTCATAAACTGATACTGGAATGTGCTTTTATTCAATTATGGAAGTTTAAATATAAGTAAAGCATACTTATTGGCAAATCGCTAAATACAAGAGACTTAGTTTTTACGCTAAAGGGTATGTAATAAATAAGAAGTTTTGTTCACTTGGAAGGTTACTTGTATCTGCTAGCCATGATACCAAAGATGCTTACTAATCTGCTCTGTGTTTCGATTGAGCATCTTGCTCTCAGTCTGGCTAAGAACTTATAGAAGTAAAAATATCAAAAAAATAGTTGAATGCTACTGGCTTAAGTCGGGGTGACAGGATTTGAACCTGCCATCTCTCGCTCCAGACCGCTACCCTCAATGTCGGTAAGTTAAGAATTTGACTATTTTTTGCAAGAGGCAAATGCCAAAAATATGGCGAGTAATTCAGATATAGTTTAGGTATTTAGTTAAAGAAGAATAATGTAACTGAACAATGCCAGTGGCAGAAGTACAGCAAAAAGAACACTTGATACCAGAAGATATGAATTGAGAACTACCTGGGAAATGTGCTACCACCTTATCCGATAATATCGGAGTATTGAAGGACAGCGTATGGGCGAATACCCTTGCACTTGCATCTTTAGCTTTCACAGGATGTTTATTTTAGGGTTTAACCATAGCTAAAATAATATTTAATGACTATGCCAAAAACAAAATTTACTCATGGCATATTTTATTTTTTAAAAAATTATGCGTGGTTGAAAATTTTAATCACGCATACTCAATTTTAGTAGTGCGTATATATGAGTGGTGTAAAAGTAGTATGCATATATGCGTGGCTGTAATTGGGTTCGAATATATGCGTAGTGGTACAAAACGAGGCATAATAGGTTTTACGAAAAGCAAGTCTTGATTTTTCTCATAGGTCTTTTAGCATTGTTCCTTTTGTGTTAAGATATCAAAGTCTTTCAGCCAAAGGCTGAGAAACTAAACCTCAAATGAGACAACTTCAATCCAATAAGCAATGGCTGACTGAAGCTTTAGGAACTCTTCCCACTTATGCTCTGCAAGATTACCCTCCTGGCTAATGGTCGTTTGAATATAGGAAGGTGAAGGTCGTAAAAAATAAAAGGTCTTATAAAAGCATTGTTTTTTCTCCCTTTAAAAAGAAAATTAAAAATCTTTGGGTTTCTTCTTTGGTTTCTGGTTCCAATTTAAAATGTCATAGCGTTATTAAACCTCAATTGAATGACTGCCTTAATTCTAAATGAGTTTGTTTTATCTTTTTCTTGAACATGGTATTAAAGGATTTTGTACATTCAAACCACAAATTGTAAGCTATTTCTTTTACACTTAAATTAGTCCTTGAAAGCATTTATTTAACTCTATCAATGACAAATTCTTCAATATAGGATAAAGCATTCATTTCTTGTAAGAAACTATCTATTGTGAAAGCGCTTAGAGTACTGGAAAAGAAAGTTAAGGTGGGAAGCAATAAGATTCTGTCTATAATAATCAATATTATTTTTAGTTCACCCTGCATTTGATGCAGGAGCGTTGTCATTATTTTCTCTTTCTTTTCCGAAAGATTTAGGGAATCTGCAATAGAATAGGAAAAGAATTTGAATTTCGTTAATCCTCATTCAAAGAAAAACACTTTAATATATGAGCATATTAGGTCAACTCACCTAAGAATTCTTCCACACTATGATATCCTCGAACTATTATTTTTTTCTTTAATCGCATTTTGCTGACGCGAACACTTTGTGGTGAAATACCTAAAATGTGAGACATTTCCTTACTCTTTAAATCTAGGTTTAGCAGCACCAAATAACGGATTTCGCCTTCAGTAAGGGCGATATTATGTTGTTGTATTTTTCCAAAAAAACCAGGATAGATACTATTAAATCTACTTTTGAAAACAGTCCAGTCGTCCTCTGTTAGAATTTTTTGTTCCAGCAAGCTGGTAACTGCTGTATCGTTTTTACGAAAAGCGTTAGTCTCCTGTAGTTCTTTTTGGAGGGAATCAATTATTGCGTTTTTCTTTGAAAGATCCAGGATATAAGTCTTGAGTTCCTGTTCCTTTATAGTGAGTATTTTGTTGGAGCTATTTAACTGAATCTCCAATTTTCTTTTTTTGAAACGTATTTTCTGAAAATGTCGATAGACAAAAAAGACGCCTATTAAAAGAAAGGACAGAATGGCAAGCCCTATGAACCAGTTTCTATTTTCATTCAATTGGGATTCTTTTTTTAGATTCTGTATTTGCAGGTTTTTAACTTCAGAACCCATTTTCGCCTGGTATTCTGCGAGGGTTTTCGATTGGTTAGCAATTAAAATACCATTGTTTGTTACCGCATAAAGTTTGTAATATTTTAATGCTGAATCAGTTTTATTAAAGGCTTCATAAACTTCCGAGAGCTTTTGGTAGGCCTCGCTAATTCTTATTTTTCTTTCAATTTGTAAGCTCAATCGCAGGCTTTTTTGGATAGCATTCAGGGCAAGTGCCTGGTTTCTTTCACGCAAGTAGATATCCGATAAATTGTAATAAGTAGCTGCTTCCCCATCTTTGTAATCCGCTTTTTCATAATGCCGTAAGGCCTCCAGGTAATAAGACTTGGCGGAATCATTCAGCTGTTTGTTTTTGAAAATCTGTCCCTGATTGTTTAGGGCAATGCCAAGGTCCCGATATTCATGTTCTGTTCTAAATAATTGAATGGCGCGATTATTATGCATAAAGGCGGATTCGTAATCTCCCTGTTCCTTTAGAATCAAGCCACGATTAGTATGGGTGAGTCCGAGAAGTCTGGTCATATTCAATTTGGCTGCAATATTTCCGGCTATGGAATAACTACTCATCGCATCTTCATTGTTGCCGAGTCGCCATTGTACCAAGCCTAAGGTGTTAAGTATTTTTGCTAATTCGGTATCATTCTCTTCCTTCTCAGCTCTTTTATAAGCAATATTGATGATATTCAGTGATTTTTGGTAATCCCCGGATCTCCAATAGTCCAATGCGAGATTGTTTAGGGAATCATTCTTTACGTAGGCATATAACGATTGCAATGCCACGCTATCCACTTTGCCAGTTTCAGAATGAAAAGACTTCTGATTGTAGGTCTCTTCCAAAGGTGAAGTACAATTAATTAGGCATATCATCGAAGTCACAAGATATGCTGCTATTTGTATTCCGCGATTCATTATAGGTGTTTCACTACTTGCTTAAAAAAACCAATACAAAATTTCCTACACCAAAATTAATGAATATAAGAAATTTCATACAGGTTTATTATGAGTTATTGTTTTAACAATCTTTTTGCTGTTTTGTAAGTGCCATTCTTAATTTGATAATAATAAATACCTCTGTCCAATTGGTCTAGGTTGATGTTAATTTTATGATTCCCTGCGGAAAAGTTTTTGTCCATAATGCTATAAACGCTTTTTCCCGTACTATCGTAAATTATGATTGATGTTTTTCCCCCATTTTTAAGAAAGAAAGGAATGGTGGTTTGATCCTGTACAGGGTTCGGAAAGTTTTGTCCTAACCAATTTGACACATTCGGATGTTCAAAGCCATGTTCTGATGTCCCCAGAACAATGTGAGAGGATTCAAAAAAGTAGATTCCGCTATAAAAGTCTATATTATAAAGTGTGCCTCCCAATAAAAGGGAGCCGTTGTTCAATGGGGTTATATTGCTTGGATTATAATCAGATAATGCAGGTCCAGCAAAATCCAATTCTTCAATAGTCTGACCAACACTATTAATTTTCAGAAGACTTGCTATCGTGTTTGTTCCCAATCTTTTGTATGTTACTTCTTGGGTTTGCCCTAAAATGAAAAGCGTATTGTCTCCATCAATATAAGCATCCTTGTAATATCTTCCGATTTCAGAATTGTTTTCCCATACTATTTCACCAGTTTGCTGGTCAAGTTCAATGGAGTTGATTCTATTGTTTGATGGTTCACCAGCCACCCAATACAAACTATAAGATGGTATGATCAGGTTACCAAGGCTGTTTTGCATTATCTTGTAAGGATTGATGCGTCTACCTTCATCACTTTGTCCGTATGAAGTGGTCCATAGGACTTCCCCATCTGGGTCAATTTTTAAGGCCAGTAGTTCTTCCACCTGCATTAGTGGCTCCACTTGCCTCCCGCACACATATATATTGTTATCTTGGTCGGTTAACAAATCAACTCCATTACTGCCAAAATCGGGTTGCGGATATTTGTTCAACCATTCCAAATTGCCAGCACTATTATATTTTATGACTGTGAGATCCACCACTTGCGCAAACATTGAAGAATAGCCGCTAACTCCAGTTAAAATAACCGCTCCATCTGAAGTTACCTCACCGGCATTGATTTCAAAAACAAAATCGTCAGGTTGCCCTGTTGTGTTGAACTGAGCCCACTCTTCTTCACCTTCTGCATTGTATTTTAGGGTCGCAAAAACCGGAAAATCATCAGAATCATTCTCTTTTGCACTCCCACTAACATAAATATTGTTATCATCATCTAAAAAGAATGCGCTAAATAGAGCCGAATGAACCTCCTTTTCAATTTCCCAAATCAGGTCTCCCGATGGCGTATATTTGTTTATGCGCAATGGTAAAACGGTATAAGGGTTAGGCAGTAGAAAAACAATAAGATTGTCATCCGTATCTACTTTTACAACGATGCCGCCAGGTTCGATACCATCTTGCGGGCTGAAATTCTTTTCCCATTGTACCTCTCCCGCTTCATTGTATTGAGCAACAAAATAATTCATAATGAATTGGTTGTTCTCTATCACTCCAAAATCGCCAGTTACATAGGTGTTATTCTCAGAATCCACAGTACTGTTGAGCATTCGTGTGTTGGAACTGGATAGCGGGGTTTCTAACACAGCTGTCCAGTCTGGATTGTTTGGATCCGAATCAAAGGGTATTCTTACAGTTTCAAATACCCCACCCTTGGAAGTGTAGTAGTTATCCAGAGTTAAATATACATTGTCATTATTATCCACGGAAAGTCCTATTAAGTTTTTTATGCTCTCAGTGGCCGAAAACATCTTTAGATAGCTCGTTTCATTTAAAATGGTTCCGTTTTCTGAATATTTAAATACCCTTACACGTAAGTCCTGGGTGCCGTCATCGTATCCTAAACCTGCAATAACAGGTAAATTATCTTCATCCAAAATCATTTTAGCAGTTTGGATTTGAATAATATTTTGGTTTTCATCCGTCCAGTTTTCTTGTCCATCATCTGCATATGAAATCAAGACCAGACCTTCATTGATCCAACCGGCTGTATGTCTGCCTACTACGTAAATCTTGTCTTTTCCGGCAATTTTAATAGAATGGCCATTGGTATAATCATCCTTGAATTCACCCGCACGGTAAGTTTTTATCCATTCCTCATTTCCATCACTATCATATTTTATTGTTCCCATCCTAGGTGCGTTAATCACATCAAAAGTACCCGTAACAATTAGGTTTCCATTGGCATCAAAGGCTATACTTTTAGCTGCAGAATGCGTATTGTTGAGCCCGCTGGAAGGGTCGGTTTCATCTACAAGGCTTTGGAATAAAAATGGGCGTCTCCAAACTTGTTTCCCTTCTGAATCATATAAGAGTGTAAGATAACCCTCCCAATATCCTTGGCTATCTCCGTCAACTGCTGCATATCCTGTAATAGCAACAACTCCGGACTCGTTGACAGCAATAGCGGAGGGCTCATTCCAAGAGGATGCTATCGGATTGGAATCAGCCGCAGACCAAAGGAGTTGGCCACTAGCATTGTATTTCAATACCAGGTATTCCATGGAAGCACCTGTATAGGTGATACCTCCAATAACGATATCTCCTGTTGGAGATATATCCATGGCGGTGGGAATATCCAAAGTACTATTCCCACTGTCAAAAGTGGTGGACCATATTTCAACCCCGGTAGCTTGTTCATATTTAATAGTATATACATCCATATCGCTTCCATTCCAGCCAACTCCAGTGGCAACTGGATTTCCGATAGCATCCAAATGTATCTGTACTCCATATTCCACAGCATATAAACTTCCACTTTGGCGAGTTTCCCATATCAAAGTCCCGGTAGGGTCTACTTTTATAGTCACAAAATCTCCTTGTGTACTTTCAGCATTGGATCCTACTCCTGTAATATAGGTGTTTCCTGAAGCATCTGACACACTTGCATAGGGAGTGTTCATTCCGGTACACAAATGTCGCAAAAATTCGAAATCTGAATTCAATCGGCTTGAATGAGTATTGAAGCCATGTTTTCTATTCAACAGGGTGTTGGAATAAAATGCTTCCTGCGAAGCTTTGGAATGCCCTGGGATGGAGTTGTTTCCTATTTTGGATAAAATCCCATCCTGCTGGGAAACACTATAGTTATTAGGGGATGGGTATTTAGAAAGTTTTTCTTGTGCTACAAGAGAAAATGTCAGTTGAAAGGAGAGAAGCAGTAATACACATTTTTGCAGTTTTAGAATTGGAATGTTGAATTGTAGCATCGTATCATTGTTAAAGTTTAGTATTAGAAATGGAGCGTATATACGTTGACGCTTATTTCCAAAACTAATGGTAATTAAAGAGATGCGCTAATAGAGACTGTTGACAATAGTGTTGACAATGTTCATTATCCGGACCTTAATATCGAAGTAACATTGAAAAATTTATAATCCATTTTTCCTTTAATGTACAGGTATGAATTGTACCCAAAAAATAGGTATTAATTTGATGCAATAACTATTCGTCAAGTTGCTCCTTCAAAAGCATCCATAATTCCATAAGCTACATTGTTGAAAAACTCCATCAAGGGACTTGCTTTTTTGCTTCTTCAGCTTTATCTACTTCGGTAATCTTTGTGCAACTAAATGTTAATAAGGATAGGAAAGCAACACAGATGAGTAAGTGTTTTTTCATAGACTGATACAGGGCCAGGAAATATGCTTTTGTTGAATTATGGAAATTAAAATATAACTAAAGCATGCTTATTGGCAAATTGCTAAGTATGATAGTCGTAATTTTACCTTAAAAATTCACACAATAAAGAATGGATTTCTTTAGGGTGGTAGGTTACTCAAGCGAGTAAGTTTATAACTCAAAGCTCTCGCGAATCTACACTGAGTTTTGAGTTAGAACCTCTGTTCTTATTCTGTATAAAACTTTTGGTAGTAAGAAAACATCTGAATGTTATTGGCTTATTTATGTCGGGGTGACAGGATTTGAACCTGCGACCTCTCGCCCCCCAGACGAGTACGCTACCGGACTGCGCCACACCCCGAATTGATGTGCAATTATAAGTTTTTTTGATAAATTACAAAAGCAGAAATTATCTCAAACTCAATTTTAAAAGAGAGTGATGTGTTTTCAGAAATTGCTAAAATAAAAAAGGGAGCAAAATGCTCCCTTCATTAAATGATTGGAAAAGAGAGGGAGTGGCAACCAAAAAATAGATAAAATAATAATCTCCAGAAAAAAATCACTTCACCTGATCAAAAAAATATTTGGTAAAGTTGCCACAAAAAAATCCCTCAAATCATTTAATTCTATAAAAATTATATGCTTTAATCATCATTAATAGTATCACTTTCATCAGTGTGCTGGCGCTTTGCCTTTTCTCTCCTTCCCATACCTTTTCTTTTGTTTTGGGTACTACTGCTATGCTTTCCTTTTTCTGATAGGTCCATAGGGAAAAAGCTCTCAGGGTTCAATAAGTGTATTTGACTTTTCATTTAAGCGTAATTTTAAGGTTTATGTATTAATAATTTCGCCACCGTTAGGATGTAAAAACTGGCCTGAGAAGTAGCTCGCATCCTCCGAAGCTAAAAAGACATAGCTGGGAGCAACTTCAGAAGGTTCCCCAGGTCTGCCCATTGGGGTATTAGCCCCGAATTGATCCACTTTATCTTTGGGAAAAGATGATGGAATTAATGGGGTCCAGATAGGACCGGGAGCTACACCATTTACCCTTATTCCTTTTGGCGTTAAATTGGCTGAAAGAGACCTTGTAAAAGCTACAATTGCTCCTTTAGTTGAAGCATAATCCATTAAATGCTGACTGCCTCTGTAGGCTGTAACAGAGGCAGTGTTGATGATTGTTGCCCCTTTTTTTAAATGCGATAATGCCGCTTTGGTTACAAAAAAATAAGGGAAGATATTGGTTTCAAAGGTTTTACGTAGCTGCTCTTCAGTAATCTTTTCAAGATCTTCCTGCGGATATTGTTGTGCAGCGTTATTCACTAAAACATCCAGTTTTCCGTAGGCTTCTATTGTTTCAGAAACAAGCTTCTCACATTGGTTCGATTTTGATAAGTCTCCTTTAAATAATTTAATCTTTCCTCCGGCTTCTTCAACCAGTTTTTTGGTTTCTTCAGCATCTGTATCTTCGTCAAGATAAGCAATTGTCAGGCTGGCTCCTTCCTGAGCAAAAGCTATAGCTACAGCTCTTCCAATTCCACTATCACCTCCTGTGATAATTGCAACTTTATCTTTAAGCTTATCACTTCCTTTATAGCCATCGTTTTCCTTTTTAGCTTCTGGCCTGGGAGTCATTTTATTCTCTTTTCCAGGTTGCTTTTCCTGTTCTTGAGCTGGTTTGTCGTTCTTTTTTGCCATACTGTAGGTTATAAATAGTTTTTTACAATTTTTGCTTTTTTAAAAGCAAAGGTTCAATTGTGTAAACATCTTTATATTACAAAGGTAGGCATGAGCAAGTGCTGAAACTTTACATATTTTTATGCTGATGTTGCATCATTAACACTTTATTCAGAAAAAAGAGGTGCTAGAAAGTAGCTAAGTTTGGATAAGGAATAGAAAGGAAAGAGAATGTTTTAGTTTCTGTCCCTTGGGAGAGTAAACGTAATTTTTGTTCCTGAGCCAGGATTTCCTTCAGCGCGTATGTAACCCGTATGGTTATCTATAATATTTTTGCAAATAGCCAGGCCTATCCCGGTTCCATCAAATTCAAGCTTTCCATGCAAGCGCTTGAAAACCAAAAAAATGTTCTCTGCTTCAATAGGGTCAAAACCAATACCGTTGTCTTCAATAGAAATACTGATAAGATCAGACTTATTGTATCCGGTAAGCTTATTTAAATCAATATCGGTAACATCTTCTTGTTTAATTGTAACCTTTGGAGGTACGTCAGGTAAGCAATATTTAAGTGAATTGCTTAATATATTAACAAAAAGCTGATGTATCTGAAATGGTATCACTGTAGCTTCCGGAAGTTCACTTGTGGTAATGGAAGCCTTTTTTTCATCTATGTGAAAAGCCATTTCCTTCAGCACCCCTTTTACAATATTTTTCAGATTTACTTTTTCAAATTTAATATCTGGTTTTGAAGTTTCAGAATAAGCAATAAGGTCACTCACAAGCTGCTGCATTCTTTGAGCAGTATTTTTAATTTTGAAGGTATAATCTGATATATTGTGAGGTGTAGCATCATTAATAGATTCCATTCTTGAACTAAATATCTGAATCTTCCTTAAAGGTTCCTGTAAATCATGGCTTGCTACCATATTGAAAGCTGATAATTGTGCATTAATGCGTTTCAGCTCTTTATTCTGCTCTCTCAATTTCATAATTTCCTTCATCTCCATAGTAATATCTTTCACGGAAATCATTACTGTTTGAGCATTTTCAGTTTCCTTAAGTTTGCTGTTGATGCTTACGTATTTTGTTTCCTCATTCTTGGTAATAATTCTAAGCGGGCGATGAAATTCAGAATTGTTATTAACTTCACTTTCTATTTTAGTTATACCCTTCAAAATTTTCTTATCTTCAGGGTGAACAAATTTAAGAATTAACCTTAATGTAGGTATAAAACTTCCCGGTTCGTAGCCTAATATTCTGTAAAGGTTATCAGAAAAATTAACTTTCTTCTCGGGCAAATGAATATTGCATATACCAATTCCCGCCAGTTTTTCTGATGAACGGTATAAAACTTCAGAACTTATAAAACTATCCCGAAAAAGAAACAATTTATCCTCATTTAATAGTGTGAGGTTAATGTCGTCTTTATTATTTAAAATAATTACTTTACTTTTTTCACCGTGATCCATTGTGATAAATTTCAAGTTAAAAATTGCGGGGAGCTTTGGGACCTCGCCGATTGACAAAAAATAGTAGTGTAGCCAACAAGTTAGACCGCTAATTGTTTTGGTTATTGCAAGCTAATAAGTAGATTTTTTATTTAAAAATATAGAATGGTGAATTTTTCATCTGTAAAAATTAAAATTCCAATTGTTTAACAATCTTGTAAAATGCCTTAATCATCGTTAAACATATTGTTACAAATGCTCAGCCAATGCTGTTTACTTGTCGTATAATATTTAATAATTATGTTTAGGCAATGCAATTAGGCCTATGGCATAGATATTGATTCGTCTACAATTGTAATATTTTTTAACCAATTAATTTTTTAAACTATGCAAAGCGAAAATAATGATTTAGTACTTTCTACCAGCACATTGGAAGGAAGTAAAGTTAAGAACCTATCTAATGAGACAGTAGGGGAAATTAAGGACATAATGCTTGATGCGGATACGGGTGAGGTGCAGTATGTTGTTTTATCAGTTAATACCGGCTTCTTAAACCTTGAGAGCAAGTATTTTGCAATTCCATGGCAGGTATTTAGTTTCAATACTGTAGATGAAGTATTGGTTCTGGATATAGATAAAGATAGACTTAAAAATTCACCAGGATTTGATAAGGATAATTGGCCTAAAGGTCCTCAAAGTGAGTTTATTAATGAGGTTAATACTTACTACGGTGTTGAATCCAATCGGGTAAATAGAGTGGCGGCTCGCACTCCCGGATTATAATAAAATAGCAATTTATAGTAAGATAGGAATGCCGGAAATTAGAGAGAAAAATCTTCTTTTTTCCGGTATTTTTTTTCAAAGCTGAAGTATTACTTTTTAATATGGGCTACCGGCCTTTATACCTCACTGTGTATTTTAAGTAACAGATTGTGTAATTTATTAGAAATAATGAATGCAGATTAAAAATCTAAAATCATTCCTAACTTTTATTTTTCATGTTTTCTCGCAGTATTCCAGATGGAACCTGAAAGAAATCCGCAGCTTTAGAAGACTTTAAAGCAATTTTGTAAAAATTGAAAACAATCATGTAAGCATTTAAATACATAGGTTTTTACCTTTACTATGAACAATTTTTCAATTGTAGTTTCACATTTATGACACCAACTCATTTCTTGCTCACAATCGTTTCCGGTGTAACAGGCACAATTACTATGACTGCTGTGATGTACCTCTATGCCAAATTGAGTAGAAAAGACACTAAAGTTGTTCATATCTTAGGCTCTATGATTACCGGTACTACGAATAAGAATGAAGAAGGGAAAGGTAAAAAACTGACTGCCGGATCTCTTGGTCATTTAGGTGTAGGGTTATTATTTGCGCTTATGTATTTTCTTTTTTGGAATTGGGGTGTGTTTGAGGTTTCCTGGATTGACTCTTTTTGGGTGGGTGCTATTAGTGGTACAATTGCTATTATTGTTTGGCGTCTTTACTTTGCACTACACCTTCACCCTCCTAAAATTTCTTTTGTACATTACTTTATTGCGTTATTTATTGCACATATAGTTTTTGGAATCACTACAGTTAATATATTCCGTTTAATTACCGACAGCCCTGAGTTTTGGTATCAGCTTAATAAAAAAGTAAGTGAGGGTGCCTCAGCAATGCTATTAGTTTGAGCTGTGGGATTATCCCTACACAGTTTTTACTTCATTATTCCCAAGTCTTTTAGATGAATTATGTAACCTGAGGCTGAATTGATGTAACATAATGCCAGTTAGTAATGAGTAGCTTTGAAGCTTACTTACTATCATCCATCTCATATTTTAAAATAGATTGGGTAAATAAGTACCGGAAAAGGTCCTAATACAAAAGTATAAGTAGTAGCATATTAATTAAATGTGATTGAATGGAAAGGAAAAGGAAAATACTTGTTGTGGATTGCCAGCTTTCTTCCTGTGAACGGCTAAGAAAGTTATTAACCGTTAATAATTTTGAGGTAGAAACTACCGGTTACGGGCAAAAAGCGCTACAGATTATTCAGGACGTAAAATTTGACCTTATTTTGTGCGATTACCGCTTACCGGATTTGGAGGGGAATGAGTTTTTTGAAAAAGCATCTGCCATTCAATCAAAAGCTTTAATTATTTTTATTAGTAGTGAGATTAACCTAAGAAATGTAGTAAGTTTAGTGAGAAAAGGCGCATATAGCTACCTGGCTAAACCTTTGAATCCTAATGAACTACTTGAAATAATTGAAGAAGCTTTTTCTTCAGGTGAAAGTTTGAAATCCAAGGAGCAATGTGCCGGTGAAAAAGAACAAAAAGGCCATCAAAGCACTTTACAGAACTTCGTGGTAGGGAGGAGTAAATCAGCGCTTAATGTACTTAAACAGGTGAAAAGGGTAGGCCCTACTAATTATTCGGTTATTATTGAGGGTGAAACTGGTACAGGAAAGGAATCTTTAGCCAGAATGATTCACAATGAGAGTCCCAGGAAAAACATGCCTTTTATAGCCATAGATTGTGGTAGCATCTCAAAAGAAATCTCCGGAAGCGAGCTTTTTGGTCATGAAAAAGGATCTTTTACAGGGGCCGTATCAAAGAAAACAGGGCTTTTTGAATTGGCGGAAGGAGGGACGGTATTTTTGGATGAAATTGCTAATTTATCACTTGAAACCCAGATGGCACTTTTGCGTGCTTTGCAGGAAAAGGTGATAAGAAAAATTGGAGGTACAAAGGAAATTCCTGTAAACGTAAGAATTATTGCTGCAACAAATGAAAACCTACAAGAGAAAGCTGAAGGCAGAGGTTTTAGAGATGATTTATTCTTCCGATTAAGCGAATTTGTATTAAAAGTGCCTGCTTTAAGAGAAAGAAAGTTAGATTTGCCTCTTTTTATTGACTATTTTCTTGAACATACCGCTGCAGAGCTGGAAAGGCCTATTCCAGTGCTCTCAGAAGAGGTGAAAGAGTATTTTCAAGAATATTCATGGCCGGGTAATATCAGGGAATTAAAAAATGTAATTCGAAGAGCCTGCCTTTTTGTTGCTAATGATAATTGTATTTATCTTGATGCGCTGCCGGCATCTGTTCTACGGAGTGAAAATACTTTTTCGGATAAAGTGGATGCACCAAGCCCTCACAATGAGAGTTTCCAGAACTCTAGTAATATTCAGAATGAATCTGCTGATTTGAAATCTACGGCTTTTCATGCCGAATCTAAAAAAATAATTGAGGTGCTTAGGCAAGTTCATTTTAACAAAACAAAGGCCGCTGAAATGCTAAACATCCATCGTAAAACACTCTATACCAAACTGAAAATGATGGATATTCAATATTAAAAGTAAAGAGTAGCAGTATACTAAACCAAATTAAGTAATTGTTATTTCAACCATTAACTTATCAGTAATGCTACTCTTCAAAAAGTTTTTCTTTGTAAGTTATTTCAGTTAGCTGGTGTTTCTTTTTCCTCTAAAATCACTTCATAATACTTTTTACCATCTCTCATATAAGACCTTGAGCTTTGTATCATTACATTTCCTGCCTCTTCACCGGTAAATTTTTGTCTTATATTTTCAGGTAAATCATTTTCTGTATAGTCTACTTCATCTTCAGATACACCTCCTGAAGTGGGGCCGGTTTTGTTATCATAATCGCCTTCAGTTCCCCCTGCTCCAAATTGGCTACTTCCTTCATTATTCAAATCTTCATTACCTCTCTCGCTTCCATAACTTGTGGTATCTGTCTGATCATTTAAATCGTCATTAACATCTTCATTTCTTGTTGCCTGGTTGTCACAAGCTACAATCATAAAAAATCCTGCTGCGCAAAAAGTTATTATTGCTTTTTTCATTTTGTAATGGGTTATATAGTTTTAAATAATTGGTTCAAACAGCATGCCTTTCTTTTTTCTCTTTAAAGTATGCCTTACCTAAGGGTACGAATACACTACTTTAATTGTTTGAGATGGGTTTAAATCATACTTGATGTAGTTAAGATAAACTCTGCTTAACATATTGAAGGAGTTGCATTAACGCTCCAATGTGTGGTGAATTTGTAGCATTTTGTGATATCCTGATAAATTTAAAATGGGAGGGAGTTGAAGATGGCATTAAATTACTGGATGAAACGCTCGATGAAGAAAAGAAAACTGATGCGGATTTCACCAGGTGAGCAGAGCCTGAAATTAATGAAAAAACTGAATAGAAGTAAAGGTGATTTTAAACAATAAAGGAGAGCTAATTAACTCTCCTTTGTTTTGTCAGGTGCCTAGATTTTACTGTCATCGCAAACAATAAACCTTAAATTCCCCGACAGTTCTTTTCAGAAATATAATAGTTTAATAAGAAGGTTTATTCTGATCCTTCCGTTTTAACTATTTTATTATATATGCCCATAATTAATATTGGTGCTGACCATTGGCCAATAAATAGTGCTGTTTTTTCTTTCCCCATTAATTTGAGCGCTAAAGAAGCACCCATTGCAGATACAGCCGTCCATAAATATACATCTGAGGGTATTTTAGCAGTTTCATTTTCTATCTCTTTTGCCAATTTTCCTTCTTTGTGATCTCTTTCCATGTTGATTGTTTTTGTGGTGAAAAATGAAATTATCTAAGTTGGTTCAAATCGTAAGTTTAGAGGGCTTTTATCACTCTGTTAGAAGTACAACTTATTTCAAAAGTAATAGATACCTTTCGGTAAAACATTACACAATAATAGATAGAGTTTACACTATTTGGGCAAGCACAATAAGCATCTGATTGTAAGCTGTTAAGTGCTATTAGATGCTGGTCATCATCACGGTTTTAAAAAGTCAAAAAGAGTTATTATTAGGGGAAACGGGAAAGATAATAGTGAATTTTGAACCAATCCCAGGTTTACCTTCAGCATAAATCTGGCCTTTATGATTTTGCAGAATTTTTTTACAAATAGCCAACCCTATTCCAGTGCCTGAATAGCGTCTTCTGTCATGAAGCCTTTTGAAAAGAATGAATATATTATCCGCATATTGTTGGTCAAACCCTATTCCATTGTCTTCAAATGAAATTTTAACCAGTTCATTCTTTTTGTAGTTAGGGAAAGAGGAAAGGTCTTTTTGAGAGATGCTTTCATTTTGTATAGTAATAATTGGCTGAACATCCTCTTTAGCATACTTTAAAGAATTACTTAGCAGGTTTACAAACAGTTGCTGAAACTGAAATGGAATAACCGTTGAATTAGGAAGATTGACAGCATTGATTTGAGCATCTTTTTCCTGGATATCAGTTTGTAGCTCCTGGATGGCATCCTCTAAAATTATATTCAGATCGTAATTCTCAAAAACCTTATTCTCTTTGGAAGCCCTTGAAAAACTCAGCAGATCAATCACTAAATTTTGCATTCTGTTGGCTGCAGAGGCAATGCGGGATAAATAGTCTGCTATTAAGGGGGGTAAATTAACGTTATCGGTCACATTAATCCGAGATATAAATGTCTGTATTTTTCTTAAAGGTTCTTGCAAGTCATGACTGGCAATATGATTGAAAGATTCTAATTCAGAATTGCTTTTAATTAGGTCTTCATTCTTTTCCTCAAGCCTTTTGCTGATCATTACTTCTTCGGAAATATCCTTCAGGGTAACAATCATAATCTTTTTCTCATCTTCCTTAAAAATTTTCTTGTTGGAAGTAAGGTATTTCAGGTTACCATTCTTATCAATAATTCTTATACGGCTCATTGAATGCTTATTGACAGCCTGGTGCAGCCCCATATGCTCAATAAATACTGAGCGGTCATCTTCATGAATGAATTCAATAAATTTTAGTTCTGAAGCTTCAAAACTCTCTGGCAAGTAACCTAAAATATGAAAGAGGTTATCAGAGAAAGCAAATTTCTTTTTATCAAAATCATAAGAGTAACTGCCAATCATAGCAATTGATTCGGCATTTTTATAAATACTATTGGAAATTTTTAACTCCGAGTTTAGCTCATTTAGCTCTTTGTTGGTTTCTATTTCAAAAGTAAGATCTTTGTTAGCCCCAATAATTAAGTCATTTCCATTTTCATCTGTCACCAATCGGGCGATAAAACGCAGACATCTCGATTCACCAGAGGGAGTAGTAATATTAATGTCCATTGAAGGAATAGACCCCTCGCTCTTCAGCTTTTTAAGGTTAGCAATTAATTGTGACCTGTCGGCTTCATCAATAACGCTTAAATATTTCTTGAGACTGGGTTTAAAGCTATTAGGTTCAAACCCTAATAAACGGTACAAATTGCTGGAGAATTCAATTTTTTTAGTTGAGGGTTGAAAATGCCAATGACCGGATCGGGAAATCCTTTCAGATTGTTCATAAATCATATTATTGATTTGTGATTGAGATAGATTTCTTCTGGCATTCTGAAGGTATCTATATAAAATTATTGAACTTATGATGAATATAAATATGGAAAACAACACTACTGCAAGAAGCAGCAGTGGGGTAATTTTAAGCTTTTTGTCACTTATATCTTTTGTTTTATGGAGTGTATTATCTTCCTGCTTTACCACTTCTTCAATTAATCTTTCTATTTCCTGCAAAAGATTTGCAGAGCTGGCCAGGTTCTGTTTATAGATCAAATTGCTGTCTGCCGAGTCATATATTTTTAAGTGGTTGTCTAAAAAATCGATTCGCTGATTAACTATTCGTTGAATGGAATCAATTTTATTTCGAGAATAAGGATTGTCCTTGGTTAATTTTTTTAGAAAATTTATCTGTGGTTGTATTTTAGCTTTTTTTTCAAAGTATTTTTCAATGAGCTTTCTCTCATTAGTAACAATAATCGAACGATGTGTGGCTTCCGTTTCTACAATTACATATAATAGAGCCTGAAGATTTGCCTGGGTTTTATAAGACTCATTAATTTTTTCCTGTGTTTCTGTATAGGAGTTGAATTGTCTATAGTTTTCGCCAGAAATTCCCAGTAATAGAAAAATGGCAACAATCAGGGATATTTTGAGGATGTTTTCTGAAAACCTAAATTTTTTCATTTTGTGTAAATAATAAATGTCAGGTAAATGAGCGCATGCCTAAAACATTTGTTTCAACTACCTGACATAGTAAAAGTACTATAATTATACGCTCAATAGAAAGCTCTCCTTATTGAAGCTAGTGTTTATATATTGCCAATTTGTACAAAGTACTTTTTTTAAAACCTCTTTAAGATCATTAAAATCATTAGGTTTATTAATGTAAATGTTAGCTCCCTTCACAAAAGAATCTTCAATGTCTTTTTCTGAAGAGGAAGTTGAATAAACTGCTATTGAAATAGATTCAAGTTTGCTATTATTTCTAATTTCTGTTAAATACTCAAGTCCATTTTTTCCCGGCATATTTAAATCCAAAAATATGATATCCGGAATAATTACATCATTTGTAAGTAAAAGATCCATCAATTCTTTTCCGTTTTTCACCATTTTTAAAGTGGTTCTCATCGGTAAGGCCTCAATTGCATCTTCAAAAAACAAACGATCGTCTTCATCGTCATCTGCCAAAAGAATTTTAATGGGCTGGTTGTTCATAAAAAAGTTGTTAGTTTAGCTGAAAAAATTGTTAGTTAATTTCTTTTAGTTGTTTTCTTCTTTCCAAAACTCTTTGAAAAGCTGATGGTGTTAAACCTATCTTCTTCTTAAACTGATTAGATAGATGAGCTACGCTGCTGTAATTGAGTTTGTAAGCTATTTCTGTTAGGGAAAGTTCCTCCTTTGTTAATAAAGCTTTAGCCATTTCAATTTTTTGTAGAATAATATAATTCTCTATTGTTGACATGGTTACTTCCGTAAAAACATTGGAAAGATAACCATAGCTTAAATTAAGTTTTTCGCTTAAATGAACGGAGGTTTTATTGACAAGGTCCTCATCATTTAAATGAATCATCTCTACAATTGCATTTTTTATTCTTTGTACCAGTAAATATTTTTTATCCTCAACCAGGTTTATTCCATATTCCGCCAATTCCTGTTTCAGTTGGTCCATTTGCTGAGGGTTTAATTCTTTCTTCAACTTTACTTCGGAAACTCCACTGTATGTATAGTCTGCCTGCAATTTATCCAGCTTTTCCTGTATAATTTTTTTGCAGGTGTAATGAATGTCATACTTAAAAATAAGATCCATCTTCAATCGATTTTAATTATCACTTAGTACTTTTGACTATATCGTAAAAATCATACTTCTGAAATATTGTAAGAAAGCCTAAATATACCAAATGAATGGCTAATTCTGATACAAATAACGGCATAAGATTTACAAATCCGAGAATAAACTACTTATATTTTGATAATCATTACATTACGTTAAATGGATTTATTAAGTTTGATCTTTATTTTTTAACTATTCATCCAATTTACCATTAAGTGTAAGTAAATATAATGTTTTAAAGGAAATATCAAAAGTATATTTTTGTACAATTGTATAAAATTTCTCACCACCTTATTTATAGGGAAAATACTATTTGCACATCTTCTATTAATGTATTGAAATTTGATCATCTTTTCTATCTTATTTGCAAACGATTATTTTTCAGTTATTAAAATAACTCTTAAAATTGAATACTATAAGGTGTAACTATTTGATGCTTATTGAGTAATAATCTAGATAGTTTTAAGCAAAGGCTTATTCTTAACAATTTTTAAATATACTCTTATGTCTAAAGTACTCATTCCTCTTGCCCTTATATTATTAATTGGCTGGGCAATAGGCCTATTTATCTACTCTATAGGGGTTATTATTCACCTGTTGCTTGTGCTTGCAGTAATATTTATCTTAATAAAAGTGATTAAATGGCGTAGTGATACTTAATGATTAATTGTTAAAACTGCATTAAGTAATTTTAATACAGAAAATGAATAGCAGGTTAGCCAATAATCACCTAAACAATGCGATGAATCTCAATAATATTAAAACCTTTTTTAAGCTGCTTAAGCGAACAGGAAAAAAATGGATGGCCAGAGGCCCATTTAGAGAGGGGCCTATTATAGCTTATTATGCCATTTTTGCTTTACCAGGTTTGCTTGTGGTATCTATTTCAATTGCCGGCTACATTTTTGGAAATGAAGTGGTTACTGGCGAACTGCATGCTCAGATTTCAGATGCGATCGGTGAAAGTACAGCGGACTCTGTACAGGCACTTTTGAGAAGATCCCTGGAGACAGAAGATTCAACATGGGCAAGTATTTTAGGTTTTGCCACTATTTTAATAGGTGCTACTACTGTTTTTGCTCAGCTTCAGCAATCCTTTAATAATATTTGGGAGGTTGAAACCGATAAACAAAAAACCGGGGTTTGGCCTTTTATAAAAACTAGGTTATTTTCCTTCGGACTCATATTATCTATTGGCTTTTTGCTTTTAGTTTTTCTTTTACTTTCATCTCTTCTATCAGCTTTTGGAAATTGGATTCAACAGTATTTCTCAGAATCTATTCTCATTTTGGTGAAAATACTGAACATATGCATTTCTTTAGGAGTAATTACTTTGCTATTTGCTCTTTTATTAAAAGTATTACCTGATGCGAAAATAAGGTGGCGTGCTGTTTGGATTGGTGCTTTTATGACCGCTTTGCTTTTTGTACTTGGAGAAACAGCGCTAGGTTTTTATTTCGGAACGGCCGATCCAGGTTCAGGTTATGGGCCGGCAAGTTCTGTTGTGCTTATTTTACTATGGACATCCTATTCTGCAATGATTGTTTTTTTTGGTGCGGAATTTACGAGAGTGTATTCAGATTATCATTATGGTAAAAGGGAGCCTTCAGACCATGCACAGGAGAAAAAAAGCATAAGTACAGATAATTAATGTGGTAGCATTTTTCTGAATTTTACCTTCCTTTTCTAAACTGGAATTTCTGACAATTCTGTAAGCTTTAAAAATGACTGTAAAGGCAGGATTAGCCGTTATTTACTAGTATAAGCTTTAATCAATTTCTTCAAAAATATATTAGAGCGAAATGGTTAATTAATTAAAATAATGTGTTTAAAAGCTGCTATTTTTAGTCTTTTACTGTATTTCTGCTTTAAATCGACTTAAAAACAGCCTTATTAGGGTTAACTCCGTAAATATTCTTTATATTTAGCTCAATAATTAAGGTAAAAGCAAATCACTTTTATACCTTGACTATTTTAGTATTTAAGCAGAACTACTATTTGAATTTATAGTATCTATTGTTCATCAACAAACTTGTTCTGGTGAGGAAGTTTAACTCTTTAAATAAGGGGAAGAATAGGTATGAAACCTTGTTTTGTAAAATAAATAGATGCTATGGATTAAGTATTTGGTAACTCTATAAAAAGACTGAGACTAAAGATTGAAAATATACGCATGAAAGAACAGTACATAGCTGATGAGCAGCGTTACGAAAAAATGACTTACAGACGGTGTGGCAAAAGTGGCTTAAAGTTACCTTTGCTTTCATTGGGATTATGGCATAATTTCGGAGGAAATGATGATTTTCAGAATGCCAGAGAAATTTTGAGAACTGCATTTGACAATGGTATTACTCATTTTGACCTGGCCAACAACTATGGGCCTCCGTATGGCTCAGCTGAAGAGAACTTCGGCAAAATTTTAAAGCAGGATTTCGCCCCTTATCGGGACGAATTGCTGATTTCAACGAAGGCAGGTTGGGATATGTGGCCGGGACCGTATGGCAACTATGGCTCAAGAAAATACTTGATTTCCAGCCTTGATCAATCTTTAAAACGTATGGGCTTGGATTATGTGGATATCTTCTATCACCACAGACCCGATCCTAAAACACCTCTGGAGGAAACTTTAAAAGCCCTGGATCATATCGTGAGATCTGGAAAAGCCCTTTATATAGGTATTTCACAATATAGTGCAGTCGAATCTCAAAGAGCAATTCAGATGTTAAAGGACTTAGGTACACCTTTGTTAATTCATCAACCACGCTATAGTATGTTGGACAGATGGGCAGAGGATGCTTTGTTAGAAGTTTTAGGAAATCAGGGAGTGGGAAGCATTGCTTTTTCACCTTTAGAACAGGGTATCCTTACCGGGAAATACCTCAATGGCATTCCGGATGACTCGCGAGCAGCCAAAGAAGGTATTTACTTACCATCAGATAGAATTACACCTCAATTGATTAAGAAAGTAAAGCGTTTAAATGAAATAGCTGCTAATCGAAATCAGAGTCTTGCACAAATGGCAATTGCCTGGCTATTGAAGGATCAGAGAATAACTTCCGTTTTAGTAGGTGTTAGCAAGCCTTCTCAATTGATGGACAATATTGCTGCTTTAAACTATCTTCATTTTGAAAAGGATGAACTTCAAGCGATTGAAGAAGTATTAAAATAATACAGTATATATATCACTTTCACAATTAAATAAAATAATGATTAAATACATTTTGATAGGTGTAAACCTTATGTTGATGTTAAGTTTCAATTCTTTTGCCAATATAAGTTTACCAGGTATCTTCTCCGATAACATGGTGTTACAAAGAAATGCTGAAGTGAAGATATGGGGCTGGGCAAAAGCAATGGAAGAGGTTATTTTGAGCAATTCCTGGAACAACGAACAAATAAAGACAAAAGCTTTGAATAGCGGGTATTGGGAATTATTACTTGCAACCCCTGATATTCGAGGAGCCCAGGAAATAAAAATTTCAGGATATAATGAAGTTACATTAAAAAACGTGCTTTTAGGTGAAGTTTGGCTTGTTTCCGGTCAGTCTAATATGGAGTGGACTTTTAATTTTGGGATAGATCATAAAGAGGAAGCTTTAAAAATGGCTGAAAATAGTCAGTTAAGGTTCTTTTCTGTGGATCACAGAAGTGCTGATTTTCCACAGCAGGATTTGGCAGGTAAATGGGAAGTCGGTTCTGTTGACGCGATGAAAAATTTTAGTGCTATCGCTTTTTTCTTCGGCCATAAATTGAGTAAAGAGCTAAATAATGTGCCCATTGGTTTAATCAATTCCAGCTGGGGAGGAACACCTGCCGAAG
Source organism: Marivirga lumbricoides (assembly GCF_014636295.1). Lineage (GTDB taxonomy): Bacteria > Bacteroidota > Bacteroidia > Cytophagales > Cyclobacteriaceae > Marivirga > Marivirga lumbricoides. The sequence continues at coordinate 212,274 of NZ_BMEC01000005.1, forward strand.
TTTGGATGCCTGCCGAAGTAATTGAAGAAAATGCGGAACTCTCTGAAGCGGCTAAATTGTTACCGGACGTGGAATGGGGACCTAACACCCCTGGTTTTCTCTACAATGCCATGATTGCACCACTTATTCCTTTTAAATTAGCCGGCATTCTCTGGTATCAGGGGGAATCAAATGTTGATAATGTGCAATATTATCAAAAAATGTTTTCAAGCTTAATCCGTTCCTGGAGAAAAAAGTGGGGAGAAGAAATCCCTTTTTATTATGCGCAAATTGCTCCCTATAGCTATGGTGAAGGAAACAAAGGTGTAAAAGTGAGAGATGCTCAAAGAAGAGTTGATTTACCTGGTACCGGAATGATACTTACCTCTGATATAGGTAATATCAAAGATATTCATCCTAGAAATAAGATGGGGGCTGGTAATCGATTTGCTGACCTGGTGCTACATGAAGTGTATGGTAAAAGTACACAACCTTATGCGCCTGCCTTTCAAAAACTTGAAGTGCAGGGAAATAAATTAGTTCTTCATTTTGAAAATGCAGAGGGGTTATATGTTCCCAAAGATAGAAAAGAGAGTCAGTTTGAAATAGCAGGAGAAGACAAGAAGTTTTACACTGCAGATTATACTATCAAGGAAAACAAGGTGATCTTGAAGTCTAAAAAGGTTAAAAACCCTGTATATGCTCGTTTTTCATGGGGAGATATATTGGAGTCTAACCTTTTTAATAATGCTAATTTACCTTCAAGTAGTTTTACAACAGAGTATTAAGCTGTTGTAAAACTATTTGGATTGGCTTACATTATACGTATACTTCCAGTAATTCGCAGTCTTCAGATTGAAGAATTACTTCTTTATTCTGAGCAGGAATTAAAATGGTTTCACCTGCCTCAATCTTTTCAATATTGTTATTTATCTCAATTTTGGCTATACCACTAATGCACATATAAATAATGAAAGAATCGATTGAGCTATAATTTTTTGTAAGTTGCTTTGTGAGGTGAATATAGTTGGTGGTGAAGTATTCACATTTAGCTAAATTATTCGATTGGTTTTCATCCTTACTATAATGAAGTTGATAATCATCCTTCCTCTCAAAGTCAATAGCATCTAAAGCCAATTCAGTATGCAGTTCTCTGGCATTTCCTTCGTCATCCACTCTGTCCCAATCGTAAATACGATAAGTGATATCTGAAGTCTGCTGAATTTCAGCTAAAAGAACTCCCGCACCAATGGCATGTACTTTTCCTGTATTAATAAATACACTGTCGCCCTTTTTTACATTTTCAAAATGAAGTAAGTCTATCAATTGATTGTTATGAAGGCTTTTTAGATACTCTTCTTTAGAAGTGGTCTTTTTAAATCCCACATTAATATTTGCACCTTCATCTCCCTGCATAATATACCACATTTCTGTCTTTCCAAAGGAGTTATGTCTGGCCTTAGCTAAATCATCATTAGGATGTAATTGAACCGAAAGAGCTGTTTTAGCATCAATATATTTGATAAGTAATGGGAATTCCGGACCAAATTTCCGGTAAATTTTATTACCTAATATTTCCTCTTTGTAAGTTTCTAATAAGGTATTTAATGATTTGCCTTTTAACTCTCCATTTGCCACAACTGAAATATTACCCGGAACTCCTGAGATTTCCCAGCTTTCCCCAATATTATTTCTATCGCTTTTTTTGTTGAATAGGGTAGTTAATTTATTTCCTCCCCATATTTTTTCTTTAAGAACTGGTTCAAATTTCAGTGGATAATTAAGCATAAGAATAATTTATTATTAAGGTTGATCAAAATTAATTGATCTGCTTAATTTAATCTAATTCTCGCAGCCATTTGTTCAGGAAATGAATACATATCTGGCATATTCTTGAGAAGTAATACATCTTCTTTCAGAGAAAAATCTATAAAATCTTGTTCCCCGGGCATTCCAGGAGTGGGTACTGTGTAAGAATCTGTATAATTTTGCCAAAATATCATATATGCTATTTCAATATTGTTAGCAGTTAGCACTTGATAAATGTTCTCAGTGTAAAAATTTTCTGTCAATGAATTTTCAAAAGGGTTAACAAAATATCCTGTTTCTGTAAAAGCAGCTACTTTAACTTTTTCGAGGGCAAGGTCAGATACTACTTTTAATTTCTCGTTGGCAATAGAAATTCCCACTTCATCTTGCGAAATAATATCGCCATAATTGTCCATGCCTACTACATCCACATATTCATCACCAGGATAACGCGACAAATATGCTTCTTTAGATAAGTAGCTATTATCTGGCGAAAAAGCATACAAAAAATTATGTACTTTCAGTTCATCTCTTAAATACTCAACAGTAAACCTCCACACTTCTTTAAATTCTTCAGGAGTTGAATAAATGTTTCCCCACCAAAAGAAGTCTTTATCAAATTCATGAAAGGGTCTGAAAATTACAGGTGCCAATGATCCATTTGCTCCAATAAAGTTTTGGGCAACTTGTGCTACTTTTTGTAATTTAAGTTTATAGTATTCATGATTCTCGCCACCTGGCAGGATACTTTTAAAAGCATTAAATTTTTGAAATGAGGTCATTTCACTGGTATAAAAAGATTTTCCTTCATAAGGCTCCCTGAAATGCCAGCAAAATGTATTAATCATTCCCTGATTATAAGCAGAAATAGCATCGCTGGTGATCTTTAATTCCTGTTGATAAAACCAGTTTTCAGGATTCTCATTATTTTGGTCATCTGTGATAAACATGAAGTCAGACCCTAATAGGCCTGGATTACTACCTGTAGTTTTTTTCATATCTGCATCTCCGGCTAAATTTTGATAGAATGCAGCGAGAGCATCTTGCTGGCCTACTACAAAGCTTGTTTCAGAGTTTATTTTAAGGTTGTAAAATAGAGCGACTGTTTCAGGGGTAGCCGCTGGATCTACCATAAAATTTGTAGTTTCTTCTGGCTGTAGAATAAACCTTTCTTCATCATTTGGTTCAGGATTTTCCATTTCCTCTTCAATAGAAGGCTTAATAGTTTCGTCATCCTTATTGCATGCTGTAAGTATAATAAATGAGAGAAATAAGCAGATGTAAAGTGTTTCTTTCATGGCATTTTCTCTAAAAGTATCATGCAAGCGCGTGAATTATGATAAGGACATTTCCACATGCCCAATTTATCTTCACTAGAGTAGGGCGTATTTTTATTATCTACTCTGAAAAACCATTCACCATTTTGGTGGTCAATGATATTTTTTTTAGTGAAATCCCATATTTGATAGATTGCATTAAGATATTCTGGTTTTGGCGAATTTTGAAAAGCATAATATAATCCCAACATTGCCTCTGCCTGTGGCCACCAGTGTTTGTCTGTATCTGTATGCCCTGTAGCAAGATCATGTTCATTGATAACACCATTGCTTGTTACTGCCTCTTTTATAAATGTATCGGCTACTGGGCCAGAGATACTTTGCACTCTTTTTAATAAACCATTATTATTGATTGCTTTTGCTGCTTCAATTAATAACCAAATAGCCTCTATGTCGTGGCCATACGAAATTTTACGATCCAAATTATTCCAATCATTATCAAAAAAGAGTTTGAAATGCTGATTTTCAGGATTATAAAAATGGGTTAGGAACAAATTAATCAATTGTTCCAGTGCTTTTTTCACCTCCGGTTTGTTCGTGACAGTATATAATGTTGTATAAGCTTCCAGTAAGTGAAGGTGAGTATTCATTGTTTTAGAAGCATTTAAATCCTTCTCACTTAGTCGCATATCTGCAATAGGCTTCCAATTACGATCAAAAGCTTCAAAATACCCTTTATTTACATGGTCGAAAGCATTCTCTTCTATAAGCTTAAAAATTTCTAGTGCTTCCGTAATAGCTGAGTTATCCTTGCTAATTAAATAGTATTCAGATAAGGCATATATGGCAAATGCTTGAGCATAAATCTGTTTTCGTTTATTGATAACACTTCCTTCTGCATCAAGCTCCCAATAAAAACCTTTAAACTTCTGGTCTTTAAAATAATTAATAAGATAATGAAAAGCCCTCTTTGCATATTGGGAGCTGATTTTGTCTTTACTATTTTTTGTGTAAGCAGAAAAGGTCCATAATATCCTGGTATTGAGTATTATACCTTTAGATGCATTAGGAACCAATTTATTGTCATGATTTCTCTGTCCTACAAAACCTCCATTTTCTTCATCCGGACTAAACTTCTGCCAATAGTCAATAATATTCAGCAATTCTGCCGACAGTTCATATCTCAATATTTTTGTATTATATAAAGTCATTCACCCATTGACTTATTACTATCCACTAAGCGGATGATATTTTTTACAGAAGTTTCAGAAATGAATTTATCTTCCGGGGTATTAATAACGTAATCAATAAGTTTATCTAAAGATGAAACGGCAACATGTGACCTGGTATCGGAAGAGGCATAATAAATGAAAAGCCTTCCATCATCATCCAAAATCCAGCCATTACAAAATAGCACATTAGGTACATCTCCTACAGTTTCTTCATAATTAGGGGCCATGAAATAACCTGCAGGCTGATAGATTACTTTAGAAATATCATTAAGATCGGTCATAAAAAGATACAGAGTATACCTTAATCCTCCTGCGGTATTTCTTACGCCATGCGCCATATGAAGCCAGCCTTTTTCAGTTTTAAGTGGGGCAGGGCCTAAGCCATTTTTCATTTCATAAATAGTATGATATTTTTTTTCATTTATGATTTTCTCATCTTCAATTACAGGGTTTTCCATACTTTTTACAAACCCTAAACCAATTCCTCCGCCTTGTCCAACTTCAATAAAACCATCCTGAGGCCTTGTATAAAGTGCATACCTGCCATTTACAAACTCAGGATGCAATACTACGTTTCTTTGCTGGTCAGCCTCTGAAATTAAATCAGGAAGTCTTTCCCAGTGAAGTAAATCTTTTGTTCTCGCTATTCCTGCATTAGCTATTGCTGCTGTTGTATCATTAGGTTTGGAATGGTCCTTCCTTTCTGTACAGAAAATACCATAAATATATCCATCTTCATGCTGTATCAGTCGCATATCATAAACATTGGTATCGGGCTCTTGTAACTGAGGCATTACCACAGGTTTTTCCCAAAATTCAAAGTTATCTACCCCATTAGGACTTTCAGCAATTGCAATAAAAGATTTTCTGTCCTTTCCTTCTACTCTCACCGCCAGCACGTACTTATCCTTCCATTTAATAGCGCCAGGATTAAAAGTCGCATTAATTCCTATACGCTCAATGCCGAGTGGATTTGTTTCCGCATTAAAATCATACTTCCAGAATATAGGTGCGTGCTCTGCTGTTATAACAGGGTTCTTATACCTGGTGAATATCCCACTAATATCGTTAATAGGGGAGTTAGCTTTTTGAATAACACTAAGATGGTGATCCAAAAGTGCCTGATAATTTGCTATTTTATGAGGGGCTTTCCTCTCTTCTTTTAATTTCATGTCTTTTAGTTATTTGACAGTGATATCTTTTTCATTTTTAATATTATTCCACCAATTCTTTTTCAGAATTACAATGCATGCAGCAATGACTATAATTGAATATAAAACATTCATATTTTCATGCAGTATGAAATAAATAGGGAGCACTACTAAAGCAGTTTGAGCAACAATGCCAATCATTACATTAAACATATCCCTCGAAAAGCCTTTGTTTTTACTAAATTCCGGGTATTTTTCTTCTACCTTTTGAAGAATTGGTTTCCAGAATCCCCACGGTTTAGTTTTATAATAAAAGTTTATTAGAACTTTCTCATTGGTGGCTGGGGCTGTATAAGTTCCTATAATTGCTCCAATAAATGAGATTAATAGAATAATCGGAAAATAATAAAGATCCAGTGTTTCAGTAAATATGGGAAAAATCAATGCTGGAAGCATTCCGGAAAGCATTCCCCAAAAATAGCCGTTGCCATTAAATCTCCACCAATGCCATTTTAAAACATTGGAAACTACATAGCTACCATAAAGGGCGGATACAATCCATTGTAAAATTGAATTGACATCTTGCACAAAAAAGCCAAGAATTATGCTAAGTAATACTACAACAATACCACTTCTGTAATTCATCTGTTTAACTTTTTTAGCGCTGGCCTCAGGATTATAGTGCTTCAGATAAATATCATTAACAAGATAGGCTTGTGCAGCATTTAAGGTACCGGCAAAAGTGGACATGAAAGCAGCCAATAGTCCTGCAAGAAGTAGTCCTAGCAGACCGACTGGCACAAACTGTTGTATAGCAGAAGGTAATACTTTTTCAAAATCAATTATACCCGCAGTAGTTAAATTAAGCTGTTCATAAAATAATAAACCCAAAACAGCAAAACCACCTACCATTAGGTAGCGTGTTGGAATTAATACAGCTATTGAAAAAGCGCTCATCTTTGCAGCTTCTAAAGGAGATTTTGTAGAGAGAATTTTCTGCATATCATAATTAGGTGCAGGACCTGCTATACTTGAGAGAATTCCTTTAAATAGCATAAGCATAAAAAATAGGCCAAAAAGAGAATAACCATCAGATGCAATTTTTTCATTAACTTCAGTGATAATCCCTGACCAATCCATATTTAATTCCCAATTAAAAAGAGGGTTGAGCCATCCATCAGGAACATTTAGAGTATTTACTGCCATTGCCTGCCACGCAATAATGGCAATTGCAATTGAAGAAATAGTCATAATGGTATACTGTAGTAAGTCTGTCCAAACAATCCCGGACATACCTCCTAAAACTGAATAAAATACAGCGAAAAGCGTAAATATTGTTCCGTAAAGATGGGGAATATATTTTGCAGGAACATTAAATGGGATGTATTGACTAACAATTTCCCAGGGAATAAAAATCTCCGTGAATTTGCCTAAGCCTATAAAGCCGTATGCCAGAAACCCCAGGCAGCTTAATATAGCAAATACAACAATAATAGTATGTGATCTGCGCCCCCCGATTCCATTATCAAACCTAAATAAAATCCATTCTGCTCCGGTAGTAACTTTTGATCTTCTCAGCCAAATTGATAAGTAAACCATTAGAAATACTTGGTTAAAAACAGGCCAAAGCCAGGGAATCCAGATGCTTTTAAATCCATATATAAATGTTATTGTTACAAGCCACATAGTTCCGGAAATATCAAACATTCCTGAGGCATTAGAAAGACCAAGCATATACCAGGGCAAATCTTTCCCTCCCAACAGGTAGTCGTCTTTACTCTTTTGAGCTCTCTTTCTGAGGGCTAGTCCAATAATTACAGTACCTAAAAGGTAAATAAGTATAATGGCAATGTCTAAGCCTTGAAGCATTCAGTTTTCGAGTTTAAAATTAAATTTTTTTAAGTTGATCCAGTAATAATATATCATCGCTTTGAACGAAATTTTTAAAGTCATTCTTAGCACTATCACCCTCATAACTGGCAAAAAAATGTTTGTAATTAGCATTTCTCCAAACCAATACCCACGCTATTCCTGAGTTTTTTATTGCCGGGTATAATGATTGAGTCCACCAGTCTTTCTTGTTGCTTCTTGAAATATTTCCTGTTTCGGATAGCACAAAGGGCTTATCAATCTCTGCTGCTTTCTTTTTAAGAATTGCTAAATTATTGTTGAGATCTACCATAAATGTAGAGTCACCATTGTGATTGTAAATATCTACACCAATAATATCAACAAACTCATCTCCCGGATAGTAAAGATCAAACTCCTGAGGATTTGCCAGGGTATTAGGGCTAAATGCAAATAGAAGATTATTAACCCCGTTCTTCTGAAGAAGCTTACATGTTAGCTTCCATAGTTTTCTGTATTCTTCAGGAGTGCAACTAGCAGCTCCCCACCAGAACCAACCACCATTCATTTCATGATAAGGCCTAAATATTACCGGAATAGCTTTATTGTGTGTATCCTTGAGTGATTTAAAAAAGACAGATAATTTATCTATCCATTGAATGTAGGTCGAATGATACTTTCCACCTTCAAGAATGTGGGTTACTGCATGGCTTGTATCCCATGAGGAACCATCTGAGGCAGGATTATTCGGATGCCAACTCATAGTAATTATAGCTCCTTTTCTGTACATGCGTTGTACATGGTCTTTTATAAGGATGAACGAAACAGTATCCAGGTTTTCTTTTTTATCCAACTCCAGATGTCCAAGGTCAAAGCCAATTACTGAAGGGTAACTTCCAGTTACTTTTTTAACATCGCTTTTTACACTTAAAAATGAGATAAGCCTGTCTTCATCTTTCCAGTTTACACCATATGCTGTGGCATCCTGATGACCGAAAGCTATCCCTTTTGTGGGTATTCTTTTAATTAAATCCAGTAATTGCTCTGTTTCAATTGTTTGCCTATTATTTGTAACAAAAGAGCTTTGAGAGAATACGTTTGCATGAATTACACAAAATAATGCAGTTAAAACTACACCTAAAAACCTGGGTTTTAAAAGCCTAATAGCATGGAGGGATATAATATGCAAGGATTTCATTGAGATATTAAAGGAGTCAAAGTTCAAATGCATCCAGCATTTTATTAACTTCATAAAATGTATAATTCAAAATTAAGTGCTGTTTGATTATTAATATAATATGATTTTGTCATTTATTGATCAGATTCTTTCTGTAAAAACAAAAGGGAAGAATCCAATAATTTATTAAGTAACATCATCATAATAAAGCCTTCAATTCGGTTCAGCTATTCATAAATATCCCCATTTTTTTCTTCTTTTAACATACTTGAAATATTGGTAATAGCTCTGAAATTATGATAGTTAGCTTTCCAGATATGTCCTTTTAATGCCAATTTAGCGTCTGGGTTTTTATCTATACCCCATTCATACCATCCTCCATTTGAGCTGTCTACCATGTATTTCCTAGTGTAATTCCACAATTCATCAAAATAGCCTTTGTAATTTATGCTATCGTTAGGGAATTTTCGAGACATAATTAATAAAGTATTGAGTGCCTCTGCTTGCGACCACCAGTTTTTTTGCTCATTTAATATAGTAATTGAATCTTCATTCTGAAGGTAATAACCTCCATCATATAACCCCCCCAGCTGATTATCCCATCCAGTGAGGATAGCGTGATCTGTCATCCTTTTAGCTATATTTAAAGTAACCGTATCATTTTTGAGTTTCAAAGTATGAGATGCTTCAAGTAATAAATATGCTGTTTCAATGTCATGTCCAAACGAAACATGGTCAAGGTAAAAGTGCTTTTGGATTGTTTCTAATGATTCATTTTTGAATGTTATGGGAGTCCAATCAGGCTGAAAAAAAAGATGCATATAACCTTTATCAATAGTAATGGTATCTCTTATTAATAGTAGTAGTTCTTCAAGTCTTTCTGATAATAATTCATTTGGCCAAACTTCATAAAGTGTTGTAAAAGCTTCCAACAGATGAATAGAACTATTTTGATCTTTATAACCTAAGTCAGAAGTAGAATTTTGATCTTCTGGTCTTATATGTGGGGTACCATCAATATCCAATGATTGATAATATCCATTATGTATGGAGTCATGGCTATGTTCCTCTAACCACTGAAATGTTTCTTTTGCAAGTGATAAAGCTTCCTCGTTTTTAGTAGCTTTATAATAAGTAGCTAATCCGTAAATAGCGAAAGCATTTCCGTAAGCAGTTTTTTCCTGTCCTTCGCTTAATAAAACAGGTATGCCCTGTTTGTTCACTAAGCTATGAAAGCCACCATATTCTTTATCCCACATTACATTTTTTAAAAAATAAAATCCATGAGCAGCCGCTACCTTATAAAGTGAATCGCTTGGGAAAAGCATTATTCCTTTAGAGCTGGTCCATAAATGACGTGATTGAGTAACAATCATTTTGTTATGACGCTCACCTAATTTAAAATCGTAGGTAATGTCACTGTAATACCCTCCATCTTCTTGATCGATCACAAGCGGATACCAATTTGACAAGACAACACTTATGGCTTCATCAAATTCGGTTTGTTGAGTAGATTTAGTATCATCGTTATTTTTCTCAGAACATGCTGTTATTACAAGAATTGTAAGCAAAAAAAGTTTAAGAATGTTATAGTATTTCATATTTGACGATAATTTTTAAAAACTAAAGATATATGATTAGAAGTAATTAAAATTATTTTGAAAAAATGCTATTCTAAAATGACAAAATAGTATAAAAGTATAGCTAATCATTCCCATACTTTTATGTTTTAATCATTTTTTTGAAATCGTTTGCAAATAAATTAACTATATTCAATAAATCTTAATCAATGAAACTTAAGCATTTTATACATTTAATTATTCTATTTCAGTTTTATGTTTTTTCTGTTTCAGGCCAAAATTCTATATCTGAACATTTTGTATTAAATGAATTGGAATACCTTCAAATAAGAGGAGTAAATGTAATGCTGGCCCATGACTTTTATCCTGAAAGTCATCAGGGAGGTGTAGGTATAATCCAGAATGGTTTGAGGGTGGCTACAAATGGTGACCTTCGGTTAGAGCAAGCTCCTGGACAATGGCAACCTGTGCCAAAAGTAGGAAAAAGGATAGTGAATAGAGAGCAACAGGAAATTAGTGTAAAGATGGCGTATCCTGATCCCGATAAGAATAGGAAAGGTTTTAACCCAATAATTTATCCTGATCTGGATTTTTCTTATACCTTAAAAATAAAGCCAAAAGGAGAGTCATTTGAAATTATTGTAGACCTGGATGAGCCGCTACCGGAGGAATGGGTAGGTAAAGTAGGAATGAATATTGAGTTATTTCCAGGCATTCTGTTTGGCAAATCGTGGTATATGGACGATGATTTTGGTATTTTCAACAGACAAGCCAACGGTCCTGGCGCTTATAACAAGGAGGGTGGCTATGAATTAGATGTAATGTCTACTGGAAGTGAATTGGTAGTAGTTCCTGAAGATGAAAAGCAAACACTCAGCATAAAAAACCTTAATGAAAATAAATTGCAGCTGCTGGATGGAAGGGCCCGGCATAATAATGGATGGTTTATAGTGAGATCGCTTGTACCTGCTGGTGTTACTAAAAATGCCATTCACTGGTTAGTTACTCCTAAGGCGCTAAAAAATTACTTATATAAACCAGTAGTTCAGGTTTCTCAAGTGGGCTACCATCCTCAACAGTCCAAAAAGGCTATTATTGAAACTGATGTAAATGATCAGCAAATAAATGAAGCCACATTAATGCAGGTTAATAAAAATGGAGGCTTTACAGAAGTGCTATCTCAAAAGCCGGAGCTTTGGGGTAAATTTCTACGGTATCAATATTATACATTGGATTTCTCTGGTGTGAAAGAGCCAGGTATGTATGTCGTAAAATACGGTAATTATACTACTGAGCCTTTTCAAATTAGCAAGGATGTTTTCGAGAGAAATGTTTGGCAGCCCACTTTGGAATATTTTTTACCAGTACAGATGTGTCATATGCGCGTAGCTGACCGCTACAAAGTATGGCATGGCCGCTGCCATTTAGATGATGCAAGAATGGCACCTACTGATCTTAACCATTTTGATGGCTATTTGCAGGGAAAAGAGACTTTAACAAGTTTCAAATCAGGAGAAATGGTTCCAGGACTGAATGTTGGAGCATGGCACGATGCTGGCGACTTTGACCTTAGGGTGGAGTCTCAAGCCGCCACTATCCATGGTTTGTCACACATTTACGAGATTTTTAAAGTAGAATATGATAATACTTCAATTGATCAGGAATCCAAAAGTGTTGAAATTCTTCAACCTGATGGGAAAAATGATTTGCTTCAGCAAATAGAACATGGAGCACTTTCCATAGTACGCGGGTATCAATCTATGGGACGTCTGTACAGAGGAATAATAGTTCCTACCCTAGATCAGTATGTTTTATTAGGAGATCCTGTGAATCATAGTGATGGGAAGTTTTTTGATCCTAAAAATGTTAATGAAAATATTCCAATAGGTGAACCTGGTGCTCCTGATGACAGGTGGGTTTTCACTGAGGATAATCCTGGAAGAGAACTCTATACTGCAGCAGCTCTAGCTGCCACTTCAAGAGCTTTAAATGAATTTAATCCAGGCTTAGCCAAAGATTGTAAGCAAATTGCAATTGAACTATGGGGAAAAACCGATTCAAATAATCCTCTTCACAAAATAAGCCTCGCAGTTGAATTACTAAGGACTACAGGAGATGATAAATATCTTAATTTTTTGGTTGAGCATCAAAAACTTATAGCTGATAATATTTCACAAGCAGGGTATATAATTGCTCCTGTTTTTTCATGGGTAAAAAACAAGCCTTTCAAAAAGAAAATAAAGGAGGCAATTACAGCCTACTATAATGAAGTGACTTCCTTAGAACGAAAAAATCCTTACGGCATTCCGTATGAACCAAATATTTGGGGAGCAGGTTGGGGCATCCAAAACTTTGGAGTAAAGCAATATTTTCTCCACACTGGTTTCCCCGACATTTTTCCGAACACCTATGTTTTAAATGCTATGAACTTTATACTCGGGGTACATCCCGGAGTAAATACTTCTTCATTTGCTTCCGGTGTAGGCTCCCGATCTCTCACTCAGGCTTATGGAATTAACAGAGGAGATTTTCATTATACTCCGGGCGGCATTGGTTCAGGAACCGCCCTTATTCGTCCCGATTTCCCGGAGTTGCTGGAATGGCCATTTTTATGGCAGCAAACCGAGTATGTTTTAGGTGGTGGAACAACCGATTATATACTCCTGGTTCTGGCAGCGAACCAATTGCTAAATAGTAAAAAACAATAGCGTAAAAATGAAACAACAATCAAATATTACACATTCAATGCGATACTTATTTATATTTTTATTCATCCTATTAAACTACATAACTCCAACGTATTTAAACGCGCAGGTTGAATTTACTACATGGGGAAATTTAACAGGCATACGGGTAGATAACCAATTGATGCAGTTCAATTCAAGCCTTGTATTAATAGATGAGGAGAAAAGTTTTACCAGAGTAACACGGAAAGAAGCTCAAACTACTGATTTTGAAAGAACAGATTTGAAGAAAATATTTAGTTATGAAATGGGTGAAATCAGATGGAAAGAAACTATTCAATCATTAGAGAAAGGCACAGCTTTAATTGATGTTGAATTGAGTACAAAGGCTGACACTTTAATTGATGCTGCATTTTTTAGAATAGAGCTACCTGAAGAATTTGATAATTCTACCATTTTTAAGGTTCAAAATGAAAATGTTATGAATTTAGAATCCATTAGCACTTATCAGGCAGAAGCTAATTATATAGCTCCTTTAAGTAAAATAATTGTAAGTTCAACGTTGAGGAAATTAGAAATATCTTTTTCAAGAATTACTCAGGTGATGGTGAAAAACACGAGTGAAGGAAATATACGATTAGATTTTCTGATACAAGCAGGAGAAGTATTAGCAGATACTATTTATAGTAATCAATTCACCATAAAGGCATCAGGAGAAATAGATCGATCTGTTGTAAATTTAAAGGTTTTTCCTGAGCAGGAGGGAAAGCAATTTGATGGAGTAGGAGGTAATTTCAGATTACAAAATCCATCTACAGATCCTCAGGTAATTGATTATAGCTTAAAAAACTTAAGAGTTTCATGGTCAAGAGTTGAGTTACCCTGGTCATACTGGCATCCTGATTTAAGTAAAAACCCGATTGATGAAGCTAAAAAAGGAAATCTTCATCCTAAAGTTCGGGATGCTATGGAAATGGCTAAGCGATTAGATCAACAGGGTATTCCAGTGATTTTAGCTACTTGGTTTGCTCCTGAATGGGCCATTATTGGCAAACGTGCTGAAGGCGTGAACATTGATGGTTCAAGAGGTAATGCGTTGGATCAAACTAAGAAGCAGGAAATCTATGAGTCTATTACTTCCTATATTCAATTCCTTAAAAAGGAGTATGGTGTTGAAACTGTTATGTTTTCGTTTAATGAGTCTGATTTAGGCATAGATGTAAGGCAAACTCCTGAGGAACACAATCAATTAATCAAAGAGTTAGGGGCTTATTTTAGAAAAAGAGGTGTTGAAACTGACTTTTTGCTGGGGGATACAGCTGATGCAGATGGCTGGCCTTTTACAACTTTAGCTTCAACAGATCCTGAAACCCGCCCCTTTATTGGTGGAGTTTCTTTTCATTCATGGAGAGGCTGGACTGATGAAAATTTACTTAAATGGTTAGATATATCAAACCGCGTGGGGAAACCATTATTCATAGGTGAAGGTAGTATTGATGCTGGTGCATGGCGCTACCCTGGAATTTTAGAAGAGCCTACTTATGCTTTAGATGAAATAGATGTTTATCTTAAAATATTAGCGAAAGCTCAACCCCTTAGTATTTTGCAATGGCAGCTTACAGCAGATTATTCTGTGATGTCAGGAGGTGGTGTTTTTGGTAATACAGAAAAGGAATTACACCCTACTCAACGGTTTTTTAATCTTCAACAATTAGGTGCAACCCCTCAAGGAAGTTTTTCTATTCCAGCAACTATTAGCAAAAAAGGATTAACTGTTGCTGCATATAAGGAAGATAATAATACTTCTTTCACTCTTCATGTGGTTAATAAAGGCGCGTCAAGAGAAGTGAAAATAGAAGGTATTCCTGATGGAATTGATAAGTTAAATGTGCGTGTTACCAATCGTACCAATTCTAATAAAAAAGTAAAAACTATTAAGGTGAAAAATGGAATTGCAGAGTACAATTTGGAGGGGGCTAGCTTTATTTCTTTTTTCAGTAAGTAGAAAATGAGTAGTTTTTACTAAATTATTTTAAATAATAGATATGGTGAATCCTTAAAATAATTAAAATGTACAAAGATTATCATCGTGAAATTACTCCACTCTCTCCAGAAGATAGCTTTTTGGTTTTTGATAGAATGAAGGATGATTTTGATTTCCCCATTCACTTTCATCCTGAGTATGAATTAAATTTTATTTTAAATGGGAAAGGGGTAAGAAGAATTGTGGGTGATAACATGGAGGAAATTGATGATATCGAATTAGTGCTTGTAGGGCCTAACCTGCAGCATTGTTGGGAAATGCACAACTGTAAAAAGAAGAATATTCATGAAGTAACAATCCAGTTTCATAATGATTTATTTGATATAAAATTATTGGAACGCAGAATCATGAAACCAATAAAAGATATGTTTGAGCGCTCCACACATGGAATTCTCTTCTCTAAGAAAATTTCAGAAGAGATTAAGCCACGTATACTCAAGCTTTCTAAGATTGATAGTATAGACTATTTCCTCGAGCTTGTTTCTATTCTACACGATCTGGCTAATTCAAGAAAGCAACAGCTTTTATCTTCTTATACTGCTACAAACAAAGATTTTGAGAATAGTGGAAAGATTAAAAAAGTTTACGAATATATTCAGGAGAATTATCACAAAAAGATATCACTTGCAGAAATCTCCGATCAGGTAAATATGAGTCCTGTTTCTTTTAATCGCTTTATTAAAAAAAGAACTGGAAAAACTTTTATTGATTATGTAAATGATACCAGAATTGGCTATGCAGCGCGTTGGTTATTGGAAAAAGACATAAGTATAGCTGAAGCCGCTTTTAAATGTGGCTTCAATAATATCGCCAATTTTAATAGGGTATTTAAGAGAAATAAAAATTGTACTCCCAGCCAATACCGTGAAGAGTTTAGTGGTATTAAAAGAGTACTCTGATAAATACAAATATCAAACCTTACCCAATTTATGAGATAATAGAAATTAAGGTGCTTCAGATAGAAATTATATATCGCCTACCCCTGTTTACCAGCTTCAATATTGTCCAATCTCAGGAGAAAGAATAATTTGATATTACACAAAGTGGATAGAAATATTTTATAATCAATTTAGGTGCTGGGGTGACCATCTAGGTAGATTCTGGTTAAAAGTTGATGTAATAAATGCTTTGTTTTTGAATTCTTATAAGTGTTTAAATACTAATTGAGCCTGCACGAGAGAAGCTGTCATAATCATTATGCTTAATTACACTTCATAATCGAATATATTTAATCATTAATTGATAAAATAATATTAACAGAAGGGTAATGTATGCTTTAAATTTGGTAGTATATTAATCAAAATACTATATATAAATGGTAAATTAATACTAGGTTAATTAACGATAGGAAAATTTTTATTTCTATTATTTCAAAACAAACAATAATATGTATAAAATTTTAAGTCACAAATGGGTAAGGTTTCATCATAAAAAGAGAGTATTCCTTACGTTGCTAATTTTTTTCACTGCATACTTGGCAGAAGCTCAGAATGTGGTGACAGGAAAGGTTACCACGGCTGAAGATGGTCAGTCCCTTCCGGGAGTAAATATTACAGTAGTTAACGGTTCTTCAGGAACCACTACTGATATTGACGGAAATTTTTCCTTAGAAGTACCTGACGATGCT
The DNA here is from genome assembly GCF_014636295.1 of Marivirga lumbricoides. Taxonomy (GTDB): domain Bacteria; phylum Bacteroidota; class Bacteroidia; order Cytophagales; family Cyclobacteriaceae; genus Marivirga; species Marivirga lumbricoides. Next base: position 228,682 of record NZ_BMEC01000005.1, read on the forward strand.
AGTCTTAAATTTAGTTTCATAGGCTTCACAACCAGAACTATTTCTGTTAGTTCGCGCTCCGTTATTAATGTTGCTTTAGAGGAAGATATCGCACAATTAGGAGAAGTAGTAGTTATTGGTTATGGTACTCAGCAAAGAGGAGATGTAAATGGTTCTGTTGCAAGTATTGATGCAAATGTTATCGAAAACATTCCGCAGCCAAGTCTTGATCAATTAATGCAGGGAAGAGCTGCCGGTGTTACAGTTACACAAAACTCTGGTCAACCAGGAGCAGCAGTTTCTGTAAGGGTAAGAGGTATTACATCTATAACAGGCTCCAATGAGCCATTATATGTAATCGATGGAGTGCCAGTTTCAGGAGATGCCACAAACTCAGCCACAAGCGGGAGAACAGCGGCCAGTTCATTTAATGGAAACGGACAAACAGGAGTGAGCCCTCTTGCTGCAATTAATCCGAATGATATTGCCTCACTTGATATTTTGAAAGATGCCTCAGCAACAGCTATTTATGGTTCCAGAGGTGCTAATGGAGTAGTTATTATAACCACAAAAAGAGGGCAAAGAGGGGAGACCGGTAAAATTACTTATAGTAATTACTTTGCCATTCAGGAACCTCAAAAATTGATAGATGTAATGGACCTTCCTGCTTATGCTAAGTTACAAAATGATTTAGCTGGTATTTATGGAGTTCAGCCTAGAGTGGAATTTATTAATATTGAACTATTAGGAGAAGGAACCAATTGGCAAAATGAGGTTTTTAAAAGAGCTTTCATGCAAAATCATGAAGTATCTCTTTCCGGCAGTAAGGATAATGTAAATTATTTTATTTCAGGAGGTTACACTGATCAGGATGGTATAGTGATAGGCTCTAACTTTAATAGAATCAGCTTACGATCTAATGTTGATGCTAAATTAAAAGAGTGGTTCAAGGTTGGAATTAGCTTAACAGCAAGTCAGACAGACGAAAACATAACATTAAACAGTAATAGGAATGGAATAGTGAGTTTAGGCCTGTTACAGGCTCCGGACGTGGCAGTAAGAAATCCTGATGGTTCTTTTGCCGGTCCACCACCTAACCCTAGTGCAGTGGAAGGAAATATTAACCCTGTAGCACAGGCACTGAGCAGAACCAACACATTGGTGAGGAGTAGAGTTTTGGGAAATTTTTATGCTGAATTACAATTAATGGATGGTTTAAGTTTTAAAACTGAAATTGGTGGTGATTTTGGGTTTGATGAAAATAACTTATTTACTCCTACTTATGAATGGGGAAGGTTTATTAATGATAACGCTACTTTATATCAAAGTAATGCAAACAATACTTTCTGGATCATCAAAAATTACTTTACATACAAAAAAGCTTTCAGTCAAAAGAATGATATCACTTTGTTGGTTGGACAAGAGGCTCAGCAATCCTCATGGGAAGGTAGGAGTCTTATAGGGCAGGGCTTCGTAAGTAACGATATTCAAACAATGAATAATGCCAGTACCTTAATTAATGCCGATGCTTATAAGGGAAGTCAGGCGCTCAGTTCATACTATGCCAGAGTACTATATGATTTCGACAACAGATATGGTGTAACTGCTACTGTGAGAGCTGATGGTTCTTCCAAATTTGATCCCTTAGGCGATACACAGTGGGGTGTTTTCCCATCTTTCTCAGCTTCCTGGAAAGTTTTTAACGAGAATTTTATGGAAGGTGTTAATAAAGATATTTTCAGTAATTTGAGATTAATAGCTGGTTATGGTGTAGTAGGTAATCAGGGGATTCCCAACTATTTGTATGGAGCAAGTCTTGCTGATGTAAGAACAGGCTTAGGACAAGGATATTATGTTACAAATATTCCTAATCCTGATTTGAAATGGGAAGAATCTTACCAGACTAACATTGGGTTAAACTTTTCATTATTTAAAGAGAGCCTTTCCTTTAATATTGAAGTATATGATAAAACTTCAAAAGACTTTTTATATCAACTTCCTCTTCCATTGTATTTAACAGGTCCTTCCGGAGGCGAATCTTATTTGGCAGGCGTTGGTTCCCCTTATGTTAATTTAGGAGAATTGCAGAATAGAGGTATTGATTTATCAATTAATTACTCTCTCGTTTCAGAGAATAGTGATTTCTCATGGTCTTCTAACCTCAATTTATCCCATTATAAAAATAAAGTAATTGATTTATATGGAGATAATTTCGATATCACTAGAACCATTACAACAGGATTTTTATCATCACCGCTCACAAGAACCATTGAAGGTCAGCCAATTGGGCTGTATTATGGATATAAAGTAAAAGGTATTTTTAATGATGAGACAGCCTTTGAAGATTTACCTGTGCAATTTGATACACCATTCTCTGAAGAGTTAGGAGGAATCTGGTTAGGTGATATACAATATGAAGATGTTAATGATGATGGTGTAATTAATGAAGATGATAGAACTTTTATAGGTAACCCACATCCTGACTTCACTTTTGGTTTCTCTAACAATTTTAGATATAAAAATTTCGATCTTACCATCTTTCTGCAAGGGTCATATGGTAATGATGTACTTAATCTTACCAGAAAAGAGACATCAAGTCTTTCCAGATTGTATAATAATCAACTAGAAGAATCTTCAGATTATTGGACAGAAGAAAATACAGATGCGAAATATCCTCGACCAAAAAGAGGAGATGATAATAGCAATCTCTTCATTTCAGACAGGTACGTTGAGGACGGATCTTATTTAAGAGTACAAAATATTAAACTGGGTTATACCTTAAATCAAGATCTTACTCAGCGAGTACGCATTAACAGGTTAAAAGTATTTGCAAGTATTCAAAACCTGCACACATTTACCAATTACACTGGCTACGATCCTGAAATAGGAGCTTTCAATCAAGATGCTTTGCAGATGGGTGTAGACATAGGTAGATATCCTATTCCAAGAACATTTACAGTTGGTATAAATGCTGAATTTTAATTTTAAAATAATAAACAGATGAAAAATTTTAAATATATATTCTTTCTGGCTGTTAGTTTCATAACCATTTTTGTCAGTGCATGTCAGGATGAGTTTTTGAACCGACCTCCTGAAGATGGCATTTCTTTGGATAATTTTTATTCCAGTGAAGAAGAAATAACGGCTAGTCTAAATGCACTTTACGGCACTACATGGTTTAATTTTAATACTAAAGCATTTTGGTCAATCACTGAATTAGCTTCAGGAAATGCAAGAACCTTTTCCGGAGATGTTATCAATTTTGGGAATTTCACAGTAACAGGAGATAATACAGTACTTACAGACGGCTGGGAATCTCTTTGGGGTGTAATAGCTCAATCTAATGCACTAATTAATTATTTACCCGAAAGAGTGGGAGCTAATGTTGGGGAGGAAGTTGTGAATAATGCTTTAGGTGAAGCCAGATTTATGAGAGCTACAGCTTACTTTTACTTAGTGAGAATATGGGGACCGGTTCCTATTGTTGAAAACAGTCTTGATTATGTTTTCTCCCCTAAAATCCCTACTAACAGGGTGGAGGATATTTATGAATTCATTGAAAGAGACCTTCAATTTGCTATTGAAAACCTTTACGTCAAAAACAGAGGAGGTAACTATGCCGATAACGGACATGTTTCCAGCGGTTCAGCTAAAGCACTAAAAGCTAAAGTACACTTGTATCAGGAAGAATATAGTGAGGCGCAGCGCTTGTCACAAGAAGTGATTAACAGTGGTGAATTTAAACTATTAGGAGTAGATGTTCCTGGAACTTCTTATGCAGACTTATTTAAAACCGAGTTTAACAATAACGAAGAATCTATAGTAGCTATGCAGTGGACAGCTGCAAGCTATGGTACAGGAAATGCCATGCAAGCTTCATTTGCAATTAGTTCTACTATTACTGGCACTGGTGATGGTTACGGAGTAATAGGCCCAACAATTGATTTGCAGGAAGCTTATGAAGCAGGAGATGAAAGGCGTAAGGCAACTATTATGTTGGCAGGAGATTACTATCCTGAAATCAGATCATCAGATGGAGGTTATACCGTTCCTGAGGATGTTAATGCACAGAATACAAAAGCTGGTATTAAAAAATATGTAGTAGGTACTCCTCAGGATAACGGTGGGGCTGGTTTGGCACAGGCAACAGCCAATAACACCTACATTATGCGTTATGCTGATGTATTACTCATTCATGCTGAGGCCATTTTAGCAGGTGGGGCAAGCACAGCTGATGAAGGTGCTCTTCAGTCATTTAATACAATTAGGCAACGAGCTGGTTTAGGCACTTTTCCATCTATTACCTTTGAGGATATTCTGCAAGAAAGAAGAGTAGAATTTGCCATCGAAGGAGAGTATTGGTTTGATTTAGGAAGAATAAATCGTCAACAGGCCATTGAAATTATTAGTAATCAGGAGAGAGGTACCTATAGCAATGATGATCCTCCTGTTATTTATTCTCAGACTTATACTCCTTCATCTGAAGATTTTACTATGCCTTATCCAGCTGTAGATGTGGCCTTAAACCCCCTGTTATTAGAAGACCCGGTACCTTATGAATTCAATGATTAAACTTTAAAAGTTATGAAATCAATATTTAAAAAAAATCTATCTGTATTCATTGGAAATATACTTTCCATAATAATACTTGTTTCAGTTTTTTCCTGCACAGATGTAGATGAAGAGATCGAAGTATCATCAGGACCACCTACACTTGAAAATATTAGTCCGGCAGCAAATCTTGATTCTGCTATTTCACAAACTGTGAGAGGAAATCTTTATGTGCTTCATGGAACCAATTTATTAGGTACTGAGCAGATTTTTATCAATGAAACTGAAGCTTATTTTAATCCTGCTTTAGTGACAGCCAATAATATTTTTGTAGCAGTACCTGATGAAGCCCCTTACTTTAATGCATCGGATCAAATAAAGGTGATCACCACTAAAGGCGAAGCAACTTTGGATATTTCCATAGCCCAACCTGCCCCTAAAATTGAAAGCTTTGCCCCATTGGCAGCTGGCGAAGGGGATATTGTTACAATTAAAGGTTCAATATTTGAGGGACTCATTTCAGTAAGTTTTGGAGAGGTTGAGGCTATAGTAGTTTCTTCCTCAAGCACTGAAATTAAAGTTGAAGTGCCAGAAGGAATTGTTCAGGCTTTTATTTTCGTTGAAACAGCTGGTGGCATAGCCAGAAGTACAGCAGCTTTTGGATTCAAATTTGTAGTTTATGATGACGCCCTAGCTACAGGTTGGTGGATAGGAGGATGGTCTGGTACTGAAGATTTTGAAAGTACTGAACAGGTAAAGCGAGGTACTTATTCCATTAAAAGAATTTATGAAGGAGGTTATTCTGGCTTCCAGATTGGTAATGGAGGAGCCACCATTGAACTTTCAGATAAAGAGGCTGTAAAAGTTTCATTATTTGCAGGGGAAAATGCCGTAAAAGTAAAACTTGTACTTAATGGAAATTATGAAGCAGGAAAAGAAATAGAATTAGTTTCTGGTGAGTGGAATGATATCACTGTTCCTTTATCAGAATTAGGCGATCCAGAAACTTTGACAGAAATTGTAATTCAAGAATTTGCAGGGAGTGTACCAGCTACTGTCTACATTGATGATTTAGGTTTAATTTAATATAATTTGTTTAGTTTAATTTTAATACTCTCTGGTCTTCTCCAGAGAGTATTTTTTATTTCAACAATAGATGATTAACATTTGATGCACATTCTTATGAAGAATATATTCCTACTGCTATTAATTTTAATGAGCATAAATATTGTCTTAGCTCAAAAATTTGAGGATCTGGCACAAACACCACCTATGGGTTGGAACAGTTGGAACAAGTTTGCCTGTAATGTGGACGAAGATTTAATAAAGCAAACGGCTGATGCAATGGTTTCAAGTGGTATGAAAGATGCTGGATATGAGTATATTATAATAGATGATTGCTGGCATGGTGAAAGAGATGAAAAGGGCTTTATATCAGCAAATAAAGAACGTTTTCCTTCTGGTATGAAAGCACTTGTTGATTACGTACATTCTAAAGGGTTAAAATTTGGAATTTATTCTGATGCAGGATGGCAAACTTGTGGAGGAAAACCTGGTAGTCGGGGAAGAGAATTTCAAGACGCACAAACCTATGCTAAATGGGGTGTGGATTATCTTAAATATGATTGGTGTAATACTGAAGGATTAAAAGCAGAAGGAGCCTACCTCACCATGAGAGATGCTTTGTATGAAGCAGGGAGGCCAATTGTTTTAAGTATATGTGAATGGGGTCAAAACAAACCGTGGAAGTGGGCTGAAGATGTTGGTCACCTGTGGAGAACTACAGGAGATATTTATAATTGTTGGGACTGTGAAGAAGACCATGGTACTTGGTCCTCTTTTGGTGTATTGAGAATTTTAGATATGCAGGAAGGCTTAAGAAAATATGCCGGACCTGGTCATTGGAATGATCCTGATATGATGGAAGTTGGAAATGGAATGAAAGTTAACCATGATAGAGCACATTTTACAATGTGGGCAATGCTGGCAGCACCCTTAATTGCAGGGAATGATTTGAGTAATATGACACAGGAAACTATTGATATACTTACCAAAAAGGAAATAATAGCTATTAGTCAGGATGCCTTGGGAATACAAGCTTTTAAATATCAAACTAAAGATGGTGTCGAGACCTGGATAAAACCATTGTCGAATGGAGATTGGGCAATTACTTTTCTAAATAGGAGCAAAAATGAACAAAAATTAAATATGAAATGGGAAGAACAGGAGATTATTGATCCGGACTTTGGCTATAAAATGAATTTAGCCTCGCAAGTATATAAAATCCAAAATATTTGGAAGGAAGCAAATTTAAAAGACACTCAAAAGCCTTTGAAAATTAGCATTCCTGCTGAAGATGTAGTTACACTATTGTTAACTAAAAATTGAAAAACCATGAAATTGTCATCAGGTAAATTAATTATCTGATGATAATTCTGGACACGCTGAATTGAGAATGACATAATATGAATGTATAGCTAATTTAACTTTATAACGAACTTATTTAAAGCAAATTTCGTATGTTTGCTATTATAACTATCCAATTTGCAAGCTCTAAGGAAAATATCAGCGATCATTTTAGCCTTTATGGTGATGCATAGCTCTATTAGCTATTCCCTAAACATGCATTTCTGTATGGATGAGCTGGCAAATATTTCTTTTTTTGATGCAGGTGATAACTGCAAAATGGAAGAGGTAAAGCCTGTTTGCCATAAAGCAGAGCAACCAGTACTGGATAGCAAACCCTGTTGCCAAGACCACACCTTAAGTGTTGAAGCACAGGAAGAGATTACCTCCGCCAGCATTTCTAAAGTACCTGTTGCACAACTGGTTATTATAGCTGCTGTTTTAGTGCCTGAGTTACTTTTAACTGAAAGTTCTGCGGTTGTTTCTTCTCACCTCTATTCTCCACCCATACTCGTCCAAGATATTCCTATCATTCACGAGCAATTTCTTATTTGAATAGCATATAATTCGCAAAACAGCTTGGATTCCCGAAGCTGCAAACCTGATGAATTGCTTTAATGGCATTTTCATTAAGTGGATTATTTTATTCAAATTCTCTAGAAATGTTTAATAAACTTATTCAGTATTTTCTATATAATAGACTGGTTACTATTATTTTATTGGTCTTTTTAGTCTCCTGGGGCTTGGTTACTTCTCCCTTTAACTGGGATTTAGGTTTTTTACCAAAAGATCCTGTACCCGTTGATGCTATTCCTGATTTGGGGGAAAATCAGCAAATAGTTTTTACAGAGTGGGCTGGTCGTTCTCCACAAGACATAGAAGACCAGATTACCTATCCTATGACCAGCACCTTGTTGGGTATTCCCGGAGTAAAGTCTGTTCGGAGCACCTCAATGTTTGGTTTTTCAATTATCTATTTAATCTTTAACGAAGATGTAGAGTTTTATTGGTCACGTACACGTGTACTGGAAAAACTAAATGCTTTGCCGGAAAACTTATTGCCGGATGATGTGAAGCCTACTTTGGGACCGGATGCTACAGGTCTTGGTCAGGTATTTTGGTATACGCTGGAAGGCAGAGACTCTGAAGGTAATGTTACAGGGGGCTGGGACTTGCATGAATTGCGTACCATTCAGGACTATTATGTAAAACTGGGCCTTAGCGGGACTGAAGGCGTTTCTGAAGTAGCTTCCGTTGGCGGATTCATCCAGGAATATCAGATAGATGTTAACCCTGATGCACTAAAAGCCTTCGGTATAGGCATTGACCGGGTAATGATGGCGGTAAGAAATTCCAATCGGGATATTGGTGCTAAAACCCTGGAAATTAATAAGGTAGAATACCTCGTGCGTGGTTTAGGCTACATCAAGTCAATCAAGGATATTGAAAACTCCGTTGTGGCCGAAGTGGAGAATAAGCCGGTTCTGATTAGAGATTTGGGAGTTGTTAGCTTAGGGCCTGCGGAGCGAAGAGGTATTTTAGACAAAGGTGGAGCTGAAGTAGTGGGTGGTGTTGTGGTGGCTCGGTATGGAGCTAATCCTTTACAGGTAATAGAAAAAACGAAAGAAAAAATTAAGGAAATATCTGCCGGCTTACCCAAAAAAACCTTAGCAGATGGTACAGTAAGCCAGTTAACAATAGTTCCGTTTTATGATAGAACAAAACTCATCAATGAAACTATTTACACGCTGGAAGAAGCCCTTTCACATGAAATTCTTATTAGTATCATAGTCATTATTGTATTGGTTTTGAATTTAAGGGCTTCATTAATCATAGCTTCATTACTTCCTATAGCTGTACTGATCACTTTTATTGCCATGAAATACCTTGGGGTAGACGCCAATGTGGTGGCACTTTCCGGGATTGCTATTGCTATTGGGGTAATGGTGGATGTAGGAATAGTATTTGTAGAAAATACTATCAGGCATTTAGAAATGGATAAAAATGCTGATGCTAAAGGTAAAAAGTTACTATCAATTATTTATAAGGCTACTATTGAAGTGGCTCCGGCAGTGACTACCGCACTTGCTACTACTATTATCAGTTTTCTTCCTGTTTTCTTTATGGAAAATGCAGAAGGAAAGCTTTTTAAACCATTGGCTTTTACCAAAACCTTTGCTTTGGCAGCTTCATTCACTATTGGAATTATCATTTTGCCCATGTTTTCATACTTCGCTTTCAACCTCAGGGTGCGGAAAGCAAAGTTAATTCAAGCATGGAATATTTTTCTGATACTGGCAGGGGTAGTGCTGGCAATTTACTTTAGCTTATGGCTTCCTTTAGCACTCACATTAATTGGAGCAATTAAATTAATTGAAAGCCACAAGCCTGAGTTTGCCGGCAAGTATTCTCAAAAAATCATGCTTTTTGTTATTCTGGCAGTAGCGGTATTTTTCTTAACCGGACAATGGATGCCTTTAGGACATCAAAGTGCGATATTTTCCAATTACTTGTTTGTGCTGATTTTGCTCACTCTTACGCTACTTGTTTTAATGGGATTGGTGAGATTCTACCAGCCGATTTTAAACTGGTGCCTTGTGAATAAAGGAAAGTTTCTATTGGTTCCGCTTGTCACTATTGCTTTCGGTGCCATGATCTGGTTAGGTTTTTCTACTATGTTTGGTTTTGTACCTAAAGGGGGAGATAAGCCAGGATTTAATGTTCGCAGCACAGGTTTTTGGAGTACTATGTCTCATGCTTTTCCAGGCGTTGGAAAGGAATTTATGCCTTCCTTAAATGAGGGGAGCTTTTTGCTGATGCCTACCACCATGCCACATGCAGGAATTAGTGCCTCAAAGGAAATCTTACAAAAGCTGGACATCGCTGCTGCTGCAATACCTGAAGTAGAGATGGCGGTTGGCAAATTAGGAAGAATTGAAAGTGCTCTGGATCCCGCACCTATTTCCATGTATGAGAACATTATAAATTATAAACCGGAATTTATGCTTTCTGAAGGGGGAGAGCCTCTTACTTTTAAAGTGGATGAGCAGAATCGATTTATACTTCAATCGGGTGATAGCTTAACGAATGATGAAGCACTTAAAGCAGGAGTTACTCAAAACGAACTGATAGCAGATGAGGAAGGCGATTATTTCAGAAACTGGCGTTCTCAGATTCAGAACCCTGATGACATATGGAATGAGGTTGTAAAGCGTACTCAGCTACCTGGAGTGACTTCTGCCCCTAAATTACAGCCTATTGAGACTCGGCTTGTAATGCTGCAAACAGGTATGCGGGCTCCGATGGGGGTAAAAGTGTATGGGCCTGATCTGCAAACTATTCAGGAGTTTGGGCTGCAACTGGAGCAGCTGCTTAAAGAAGTCCCTTCAGTAAAATCAGAAGCGGTATTTGCTGACAGAACTGTAGGTAAACCATATCTTGAAATAGCTATTGATCGCTCGGCCATTGCGAGGTTTGGCTTATCAGTGGAGGCAGTACAGTCAACTTTGGAGACGGCCATTGGAGGTATGGAAATTACCTCTACAGTTGAAGGAAGAGAGCGGTTTCCTGTTAGGGTAAGATACCCGCGCGAGCTCAGAGATGACCCTGAGAGTATTAAATCTATCTTAATTCCTACACCAGGTGGTGCACAAATTCCCTTGGGGCAGTTGGCAGAAATACAGTATACCAGAGGCCCGCAAATGATTAAAAGTGAAGATACCTTTTTGGTGGGGTACGTGCTCTTTGATAAGCGCGAGGGTTTTGCTGAGGTAAATACAGTGAATGATGCTCAGGCTTATTTGCAGCAAAAAATTGATAATGGGGAACTAGTAGTACCTGTAGGAGTCAGTTATAAGTTTTCAGGGAATTATGAGAATCAGGTACGGGCAGTCAAGAGATTGTCTATTGTTATACCTATTTGCTTAATACTTATTTTTCTGCTGTTATATTTTCAATTTAAGACAGTTATAGCCTCAACTATTCACTTTTCAGGCGTTTTTGTGGCTTTTGCAGGTGGCTTTATCATGATTTGGCTGTACGGACAACCATGGTTTATGGATTTCAACCTTTTTGATACAAATATGAGAGGCCTGTTCCAAATGGAAACCATCAATTTAAGTGTGGCAGTTTGGGTAGGCTTTATAGCACTTTTTGGTATTGCTACGGATGATGGCGTATTAATGGGAACCTATATCCATCAGGTTTTTGAAAAAAATAACCCGCAAACTGTAGCCGAAGTAAGAAGTGCGGTGCTGGAAGCTGGTAGTAAGCGAGTGAGGCCTGCCATGATGACTACCGCAGTAACCATTATTGCCTTATTTCCTGTGCTAACCTCCACCGGAAAAGGTTCTGATATTATGGTGCCAATGGCCATTCCTATTGTAGGGGGCATGACTATACAGATCATGACCATTTTTGTTGTGCCGGTTTTGCAGGCCCTTTGGAGAGAGTCTGTGGTGAAAAAGAACACAGAACCTATTAAAAAATGAATTTGACTTTAAAGAAACTTAACATGAAAAAAGTTAAATATTTATTATTCAGTAGCTTATTTCTTATCCTCTATGTTACTAAAACTGCTAATGCACAAGAGCAATTGGATGAGTATTTAGCATTGGCAGTCAAGAATAATCCGGCCGTCAAATCAGCTTATGCACAATTTGAAGCTGCTCTGCAGAAATCACCACAGGTAACAGGACTTCCTGATCCTACGCTTACAGTCAGCGCTTTTGGCAGAATGATAGAAACCAGACTGGGAACACAAGAGGCCCGGTTTTCTTTTATGCAAATGTTTCCCTGGTTTGGAACCAATAAAGCAAAAAGTGAGGTAGCCAATTTGATAGCTGAAGCCTCCTTTCAAAATTATCTTGAAGTGAGAAAACAAGTGATTTTTGATGTGACTTCTGCTTATGTGGAGCTTTATGCACTCACAGAAATTATAAAGCTGAAAGAGGAAGATCTTAAAATCCTTAACGCTTATAAAGAACTAGCCATTAGCAGGTTTGAAAGTGGTAAAGCACCTATGGTAAATGCCGTTAAGGTTGATATTCAGAAAGATGCTGCTTTAGCAGAAATAGAATGGTTGAAAGAGGAGCTAGAGCCAATACAGACAAAATTTAACTTGCTAACAGCAAGAGAAGTTCAATCAGCTATTAATGTTGCAGATACACTTTTCATTGAAGATCAAAATCCTCTATTGGAAAATGAAATGGAACTTCTTGAGAATCATCCTTCCATTAAGGCGCTTAAGCAGAAAGAAGCTTCCTACGGTTATCAGGAACAGGTGGCTAAGAAGGAAGGTTTTCCTAATATCGGTTTGGGATTAGATTATTCTATTATTTCCAAACGACCAGTGGATGATCTGGAGAGGAATGGTCAGGATGCCATTATGCCTATGGTGTCACTTTCTCTGCCTGTTTACCGAAAGAAGTATCGTGCTTCAGCAAAAGAAGCGCAGTTAATGGAAGAAAGCCTGATTCATCAGCAGGAAAGTCAAATGAATAGTCTGGTAAATGAATATCAATCTGCCCTTTATGAATTAAATAAGGCGAAGAAACAGGTAGCACTCTATGACAGACAGATAAAAAGTGCTGCACAGGCCAATAAATTGTTAGTGTCCGGATTTAGCAATGATCTTACGGATTTTGATGAAGTTTTACAAATGAACCAGGATGTTCTGATGTACAAAACGCAAAAAATTGAAGCTATTAAAAATGCATTGATAGCGAAGGCAAACTTAGAGTATTTACTTTCAAAAAGTGAAAATAATGAAAACGAATATTAATAATATATTGAAAGCAACTGGAATTCTGATTGCAGGTGTGTTGCTGGGATGGCTAATTTTTGGCGGTGAGAAAAACAATGAGGAAGCAGTGCATGACCATTCTATCAGCAATGCAGCAGAAATATGGACCTGCTCTATGCATCCTCAGGTTAGAAGTAATGAACCTGGGGAATGTCCTATTTGTGGAATGGATTTAATTCCTCTGGCTGTAGAAGATTCGGAAGCTAATCCAGCTGTATACCAAATGAGTGAGTCGGCCATGAAGTTAGCCAATGTGCAGACTATTAGAGTTGGTTCCACTGAAGCAGGGCAAAAAGTGAGGCTTAATGGTAAAATTCAGATTGATGAGAGAAATACCTACACGCAGTCAAGCCACTTTCCCGGCAGAATTGAGCAATTAATGGTGAACTTTACAGGAGAGAGCGTAAAAAAGGGGCAGACGCTTGCTAAAATCTACTCGCCTGAATTAGTAGCAGCGCAGGAGGAGCTTCTTCAGGCAGCTTCTATTAAGGAAAGCCAACCTCAGCTTTTTGAAGCAGCAAAAAGAAAGTTTAATAATTGGAGAATAGGAGAAAATCAGATTAATGAAATTATTAGTAGTGGAAAAGTAAAGCAGGTTTTTCCATTAAAAGCGGATATTAGTGGAATTGTGACCAATAAAATGGTAGAGTTAGGTGACTATGTGGAAAGTGGAGTGCCTATTTATGAGATATCAGATTTATCAAAGCTATGGGTGCTTTTTGATGTGTATGAAAGTGAATTAGGATGGATAAAGGAGGGAAGTGAGGTGACCTATACAGTAAAATCTCTTCCCGGAAGGTCATTCGATGGGAAAATTAGCTTTATCGATCCACTCATAAATTCGCAGAGCCGTGTAGCTACTGCAAGAGTTGAAATCAGCAATAAAGAAGGGCTGTTAAAACCACAAATGTTTGTTTCCGGTGTTATTGAAAATCCTGTGGAGCAGGGAAATGATGAGATTATTATTCCGCAATCAGCCGTACTATGGACCGGTAAGCGATCTGTAGTGTATATGCAGGAAAGCGGTGGCTTTAAGATGAGGGAAGTTACCTTGGGAACAGCCTTGGGTGAAAACTATGTGGTGCAGGAAGGTTTACAGCGGGGAGAGGAGATTGTAATAAATGGCGCGTTCACTATAGATGCTGCTGCAGAATTAGCCGGAAAGCCCAGCATGATGAGCCATGAAAATGAGCAGGTAGATCAACACCATTTACAGGAAATAAGCATACAGGAAAAGAAGGCTTTATTACCTTTATTTGAAGCTTACTTTGAAATGAAAAATGCACTGGCCTCAGATAATAATGCCGGAGCAAAAATGGGAGCCAGAAACATGAGTAAGGCATTTACCAATTTGAATAATAATGACTTTAGCAGCAATTCGAAAATGGTGAGGCGGCAAATATCCCGAGTGCTGGAACAGACTATGGAAGGCCTTAACGATAAGCAAATAGAGGATGTCAGAAAGAACTTTATAGCCATTTCAGAAGCAATGATAGCGCTGGCAAAAGCTTTTGACCCTTTGGACGCTCCACTTTATGTGCAACATTGTCCTATGGCAGATAATAATGTGGGCGCAGATTGGCTTAGTAGGGAAGAAGAAATCATTAACCCTTATTTTGGAGAATCTATGCTTAGTTGTGGTGAAGTAAAATGGGTCATTCGCTGAATTTTTGAAAAAAAATGGCATTTTCAGTGCTATTCTCATCTTTCCTGGGGAGTAGCCCGTAATTTTAATAGAAACATAAGTAACTAATAATATCAGATATGAGAAATATAATTTCAATGCTAATTACCTCAATTTTTATAATATCATCCTGTCAAAATAAAGCAGGGGATAATGCTGAAAGTGAGGATGTTTATGAAAATGAATCATACGAAAACCCTAAAACCTTAGGCTCTGAGGAAGAACCAGTAAGTCCTAAAACCCTGGCAGGGGATGATGACGAGAATCTAAAGATGTTAGAGCAAAATTATGACTTAAGAAAAGACGAAGCCACTAAGTTGCTTTCATTCTATCTAGAGATTAAGCAAGCCTTAGTAGAGGGGGAGTTGGAAAAAGCAAGTGCCTCAGCTGCTTCTATGCAGCAGGTTTTGGATAATAAAGATAGTGAATTGGCAGAGTCAATATCCCGCCCGGCAAAAAGCATTATGCAGGCTGTACAATTGGAAGAGCAGAGAAAAAAGTTTAGCGAGCTTTCTACGGTAATGTATGATATGCTGAAGATGACAAATATTCTTGACTATGAAATCTATTGGCAGTATTGCCCTATGGCTTTGAATGATGAAGGTGCTTATTGGCTTAGCAGCTCTGAGCAAATAGAGAACCCGTATTTTGGAGAAACAATGTTACGCTGTGGAAGCACTAAGGAAGTTTTATAGCAAACTTAAGGTGAAAGCTTTTATTTAGCTTATCTGAATCATTTCCTTTATAAGGGCATCAATGTATTAGTTAAGCAGATAATATTTAAATATGAATGATTTTTTACAAAGATGGGGAGAGGCAGCTAATACCTCTGCAGGATTTTTTTGGATGGCTCTCTGGGCATTCGTGCTTGGTTATGCCGTGAGTAGTTTGATTCAGGTTTTCATTACTGAAAAGCGTATGCAGCAAAGCATGGGGAAAGATGAGGGTAAAGGCGTACTCTTAGGCACTTTCTTTGGGTTTATTAGTAGCTCATGCAGTTTTGCTGCCTTAGCTACCTCTAAATCACTATTTCAAAAAGGAGCAAGCTTTGTATCCTCTATCGCATTCTTATTGGCTTCTACTAACCTGGTAATTGAATTGGGTATTATCATTTCCATTTTTTTGGGCTGGCAGTTTGTGGTGGGAGAATATGTAGGAGGGATGCTACTTATACTCAGTAGCTGGCTTTTAATCAGATTGATTAATCCGAAAAAGCTTATAAAAAGAGCTAAAGAAAATTTGCAAGAGGATCACGATAGCAAAGAGGATGAAAAGTCTTTTCAGGAGAAATTAAAATCTTCAGAGAGTTGGGCTAAAGTAGGAAAGCAATATGGCATGGAATGGAAAATGGTTTGGAAAGATGTAACTGTAGGCTTCACTATTGCAGGACTGGTTTCCGCATTTGTACCTGATACTTTTTTTGAAACCCTTTTCATTAATACAGGTGAAGAACAGGCTTCTTTTGGTTTTTTCACCCTATTGGAACATGTAATAGTAGGCCCCGTAGCTGCTTTTCTTACCTTTATAGGTTCAATGGGTAACATTCCGCTGGCAGCTTTATTGTTTGGGAAAGGTGTGAGTTTTGCAGGAGTCATGGCATTTATTTTCAGCGATTTGGTGGTGTTTCCTGTCTTGAGAATAAATGCGAAATACTATGGATGGAAGATGTCTCTTTTTATCTTGTTTTTACTTTTCACTTCTCTGATAGGTGCTTCTTTACTGTTACACTATGGTTTTAACCTTTTTAATCTCCTGCCCGAGCCTTCAGCAGGAAAAAGTATTACGGAAACAGACCATTTCCAATTTGACTATACTTTTTACCTGAACGTAGCATTTTTACTTGTTTCAGGAATTCTTATTTATTTTGGTTTCTTTAAAGGGAAAGAGGTGAAGTATCATAAAGAGATGGCTCCCAAAAGTATGGCAATGGAAAAGACCTTAAAATGGTTAGCTTTTATAAGCTACGTATGGCTTTTAGGTGGAATTATTGTTAAATATTTTATTTTGTAAAGGCTATGCTGACCGAGAATAGGCATATAAAGCCTTAATTGGGTAAGCACCTAATTGATTTAGCTATTCTTGAGGTTGGGAAGATCTACGTAAAAAGTGCTTCCCTTTCCGGGATAGCTCCTAAAACTGACTTCTCCCTGTAACCTTTCAACAAGCTCTTTTACGATAGACAACCCAAGCCCTGAGCTGCTTTCATTACCGGTAGGCTTATTGCTCATTTTCTGGAATTTTTTGAATATTTTATGCTGTTCTTCCTCCAGTATACCTGTTCCTTTATCAGCCACAGAAATTTTCAGCTTGTTATTTTTTAAGCTCGCTTTAACAGTAACTGATGTATTGGGGTGTGAAAACTTAATCGCATTTGATATCAGGTTATCTAATATGCGGTTTAATAAACTCTTATCTGTATAAAATGCGCCCTCCTCAGTGTCTATTTTTTCTCGTAGTTCAATCTGTTTTTGGCTGGCCATTCCAGTATATTTTTTGAGCACTTCTGAAAAATAAGGCTGAACCTCAATAGGTTTAATATTGATCTCTTTTTGGGTTTCTAAATTGTAGAGCACCAATAGATCGTTGATCAGGCTCATTCCCTGGTTATTCGACTTTTCCAGATGGTTTAAATAGATGAGTTGCTCAGCAGAAACATCTTTATCCATACGCATCAGTTGAATCAATCCTATATTATTAGATAATGGTGATTTTAAATCATGAGCTACAATATGAATTAATCCGTTTTTTTCTTCGTTTGTGCGCTTAAGCTCCTCATTTCCTTTAATGAGTTCTTTATTTTTAATATCCAGCTGCTTGGTTCTGGCTAAAACTTTAGCCTCTAATTCTTTATTAGCAGATTGCAATGCTTCCCCTAATTCTTCATTTTTCTCAAAAGTAGTATTGAACCTAAGACCCATGATTACCACATGGGAGAACAGGTATATGAAGATACCGAATGCAAACACCAAATCACCTACCAGTTGGAGTCTGTGCACCATGATTTCTACAGCGCTTACCCCAAAAAGAAAAATGAAACCGATTAATGCTATCAGTACTTCTTTGTCTCCTTTCAAACTCTCTTTTGCTATAAAGAATAGTAAGCCTACACCTGTTAAAAAGGTGGTAATCTGCATTACCGGAACAAGATATGAGCTATACAGCATAGGTAGAATAGCTGTTACTATACTGGCCCCCACAGCAAGATAGTAGGGGAGGGTAGTGAAGAATTTAGGAATAAATGACGGAAACATGTGGTAAATAAACTGGATAGTGAAGCCCAGGATAAGAAAAAAACTGACGAGTTCTACTTTGGTACTTAACCACCAGGGAAACTTTAAATACTCAATTAAAAGATATTCATCAACACTAAGTGATCTTAAAATGGTTAAAAAGCAAACCAAAGAAAAATAGATGGCTAGTTTATCTCTTCTGTGAAATAGGCTTATCCCCACGTGATAGAGCCCCATAAAGAAAATGGATCCCATCAGAAAAAACAGGACGGCAATTTTTTTACTGCGGTTATCGATTAAGGCTTCATAGCTTCCTATTATAGGAGCTCTTCCCATTCCGCCTTTTCGATAATGGAAATTGGAAACATGTAATACAATATCCAGCTCCTCTGTGTTTTCAGGTAGTTTATAAATTTTTTTGATATAGTTAGGTTCCGCTTCTTCTTTGGAAACACCTACTTTACCTATTTCCCCAAAAACTATTCCATTGATAAATAACTTGTAGGCAGTGCTGGTAATCGAAGGGTTGATAGCCAGCTGAGGTCCGTCTTTATCAACAAGTACTTTTATATAGTAAGTGGCATAACCTGTTCCCGGAAGTTTTTCTCCGTCATAAGCGTCAGAATTCCAGAACCCGGGTACTTTCTGAAAGTTTTTATCTGTAATAGCCTGCATTTCTTCTGCAGAAAGTAATTCTCCGAACTTCATTTGCCATTGGTTAGATAATCTTTCAGGGTGATTAACCAGGTCTTTTCCTCTCAAATCAATTACAAAGGGCTGAGCCACTACTGTTGAAAAGCAGCATAAGAAAAAGAATAGAAACAGTGCCTTTACTTGATACATTAACTATTGAATTATAGAGTAAAATAAGACAATAAAGAGCTTATAATGATGCATTTATGGAAAATATTAATTAACTACTCGATGAAACTACTCATTTCCACTTTAAATGGTGGTTCAGAGGGAGGATTTCTACTTTAGCTTATTGCGGGATTATTTATAGAAAGCATCGGAATTTTATTGTATTGTTTTTATCTTTGCTAAAACCATGAAGCTCTATCAATCCATATTCTTTTCTTTGTTTTTTCTGGTGCAAAGTATTGCTCCTAAAATGGATTTGTG
Organism: Marivirga lumbricoides; assembly: GCF_014636295.1. Lineage (GTDB taxonomy): Bacteria > Bacteroidota > Bacteroidia > Cytophagales > Cyclobacteriaceae > Marivirga > Marivirga lumbricoides. The sequence goes on from NZ_BMEC01000005.1 coordinate 247,457, forward strand.
TTGTGAGCTTAATAAACTCCCTAACCTTTATGAGCATTATCAGGAGCATATTATTTGTAATGAAGGCTCATTTATCCAATTTCTTTTAAATGACTATCTGGCTGATGAATCCACTGATCAGCCGGATCACCATAATTCCGAGCATGAGGACCTTCCTTTACAAGGTGATCATAACTGCTGCCATACACCTATCTTTTTTGCTTTTGTGGAAAGCGTTTCGCTTGATAATATAGGTTTTACAAGCCATACTAATTCAAGTATTTACTTTTCAAATATCAATTCAGCATACGCTGTATCTCTTTTTCAGCCTCCTCAGGTTTAATTAAACTACTTTTAAAGGATAGCAAGGTTAACCTGGCATTCCTTTTATTTCTTTCAGTTTAATTAAATTTTATTCTATGATCAATCGAATAATAGCTTTTTCTATTAAGAATAAGCTAATCATTTCTCTATTCACAATTTCTTTAATAATAGCAGGAATATGGAGTATTACCCAGGTTCCTATAGATGCAGTTCCTGATATAACCAATAACCAGGTGCAGGTAATGACGCAGGCACCTAATCTGGGAACAGAAGATATTGAACAGTTTATCACCTATCCGGTGGAGCTGGCAATGGCCAATTTGCCCGGGGTGCTAGAAATAAGATCTACCTCGCGTTTTGGGCTTTCCGTAGTAACTATAGTTTTTGAAGAGGATATGGGGACCTACCTGCCAAGACAGTTGGTTTCTGAAAAACTGAATAGTGTCAGAGCTGAAATTCCTGAAGGCTTTGGCAAAATTTTCATGGGACCTATCTCTACAGGCCTCGGGGAAATACTTCAATATACTTTAGCAGTTGATTCCTCTGCAAAAGATAAATATTCATTAACTGACCTGCGAACTATTCAGGACTGGATTATCAGACGACAGATGGCGATGGTACCAGGCGTAGTGGAGGTAAATGCCTTTGGCGGTAATATTAAACAGTACGAAGTAGCTGTCAATCCTGATGAACTTAAGGCAATTGGCCTTTCGCTGAACGATGTATATCAATCATTGCAGTTGAACAATCAGAATACAGGAGGGGCCTATATCGAAAAAAACCATATGGCTAATTTTATCAGGGGAGAAGGTTTGGCCAGAAATGTTGAAGACATAGAAAGCATAGTTGTTAAAACTATCAATAACATACCCGTTCAAATTAAAGATATTGCCGAAGTGAGGTATGGTACGGCCGTTAGGTATGGCGCTTTTAGTAAAGATGGGCAGGGGGAAGCTGTTGGCGGAATTATTTTTATGTTAAAAGGAGCTAATTCAAATGAAGTAATTTCAAATGTAAAGGCCAGGCTGGAACAAATTCAGGAATCTCTACCTGAGGGCATTTCTATAGCTCCTTTTCTGGATAGAAGCGAACTGATTGAACGCACAACAGGAACGATTACTACCAACCTTATAGAAGGTGCATTGATTGTTATTTTTGTGCTTGTATTTCTCCTGGGAAATTTCAGAGGAGGCCTTATAGTAGCATCTACTATACCACTTTCTTTACTCTTTGCCTTCATTTTAATGTATATTTTTGATGTGTGGGCGAATTTAATGAGCTTAGGAGCCATTGATTTTGGAATAATTGTAGATGGTGCTGTTATTATAGTAGAGGGTACGGTATTTTTTCTTTACAGCAGAATGAAAAAGGGAAAAACCATTGATAAGCAAGAGCGGGATGAAAGTACCTATCAGGCTTCTTCAAAAATGATGAACTCAGCCTTTTTCGGTCAGTTAATCATTCTGATAGTCTTTTTACCTATACTTTTTCTGGAAGGAGTAGAAGGGAAAATGTTTCAGCCAATGGCACTTACCTTTATTTTTGCCATGATGGGAGCTATGATTTTATGCCTTACCTATGTTCCTGTAATGTCAGCCTTGTTTTTAAAAGTTTCAGGAAAAGAAAGAATGAGCTGGGGAGATAAAGTAGTAAACTGGGTGGAGGTAAAATATCATCACTCATTAAGCAGCGCATTAAAAAATACCTTCCTGATAATGGGCACTTCCTTAGCTTTACTTATTTTAAGTGTTTTTATATTTATACGCTCAGGAAGTGAGTTTATTCCTCAGTTAGATGAAGGTGATATTGCTTTCCATATAATTTTAAAGCCCGGTAGCTCCTTATCAGAAGGCATAAAAACTTCTACTAAAATAGAACAAATCATTTTAGAGAACTTCCCTGAAGTAGAGCATGCTTTAACCCGTTATGGGGTGTCTGATGTGCCCACCGACCCTATGCCTATGGATATAGCGGACTGTTTTTTGATACTTAAACCCAAAGAAGAGTGGGTGTCTGCCAATTCAAAAGAAGAGTTGATACAGCTCGTTAAGGAGAAAATCAGTATTGTGCCGGGAGTAAATTTTGAGTTTACTCAACCTATAGAAATGAGGTTCAACGAACTGATTTCCGGTGTTCGGGAAGATATTGCTATAAAATTATACGGAGAAGACTTACAGATTTTAGCCGAAAAGGCTGAAGAAATGGGTAAAATAATTGCTGGTGTTGAAGGAGTGGGTGATTTAAAAGTAGAGGCAACAACAGGTCTGCCACAAATGACTATCCATTACGAGCGAGATCAAATGGCGCAATACGGATTAAATATTTCTTCTGTCAACAGAACTATTGAAACCGCTTTTGCAGGTGCTAAAGCCGGAGTTATTTTTGAAGGTGAAAGAAGGTTCGATTTAGTACTAAGATTAGATTCAGTACATAGGACAGAAATTGATCATGTCAAAAATCTATATATTACTACAAAGCATGGTGCTCAGATCCCGTTAAATGAAGTAGCAGAAGTGAGGTATGAGCCTGGTCCCATGCAGATTAGCAGGGACAATACCAACCGGAGAACCTATGTCGGAATTAATGTTAGAGGCAGGGATATTCAATCTGTAGTAGGAGATATACAGCAAAAGCTGAAAGCAGAACTCAGCTTACCTCCCGGCTATTATATTCGGTATGGCGGTGCTTTTGAAAACCTTGAGCGAGCATCCAATAGGCTCCGGATAGTGGTTCCTATAGCTTTAGCTTTAATATTTATATTGATTTTCTTTGCTTTGGGATCCTTCAGGCAAACGCTGGTAATTTATTTAGCTATACCGATGGCAGCGATAGGTGGTGTGTTTTCTCTATGGCTACGCGATATGCCCTTTAGCATTTCTGCAGGAGTAGGTTTTATTGTGCTTTTCGGAGTAGCTGTATTAAATGGTTTGGTTTTAATTAGTGGCTGGAATGAACTGAAGGAGGAAGGAGTAACCCATCTTAATGATAGAATTACTGAAGGAGCCAGGCGGAGAATCAGGCCAATCATGCTTACTGCACTTACCGATATTTTTGGGTTTTTACCTATGGCACTTTCAAGCTCTGCCGGGGCAGAAGTACAACAACCTTTGGCTACCGTTGTAATAGGAGGGATGATTACTTCCACCTTACTTACTCTATTTGTACTCCCTATTCTTTACAGGTGGACGGAGACAAAAACATGGAATGGTTCATATGGGAAAGCAGTGGCAATTATTGCAGTTTGTATAAGCTTCATTGTGTTAAAACCCACAAATGTAAAGGCCCAACAAATACAGAGTTTCCCTGACATAACCCTGCAGGAAGCTGAAAAGCGTGCATTAAACAATTACCCTGCAATAAAAGCTAATCAGTTGAAAATAACTCAGGAGAATGTGCTCAAAAAAAGTGCTTATGATTTAGGTGATACGAAGCTGTTTAATGCGGGAGAAGAAATTGGATCAGGAGGAGCTGGCGTATATACAATAATTGGCATTCAGCAGCAGAATATGAATATTTTCGGTATACACTCAAAGGTGAAACTGCAGCAGGAGAAAATTAAACTTGCTGAGGCAGCCTTGGCCCTTTCAGAACTGGAGCTAAAGCAAAAAGTGAGAACTGCTTATACTGACGCTTTTGTAAGTAAAAGCAAATATGTATTATACCAGGAACTTGATTCAGTATATGCTAACTTTCAAAGTGCGGCCAACATTCAGAAAGAAACTGAAGAAATTTCCCAACTGGAATATTTGGCGGCATCCAATAAAGTGAAACAAGTCACTCAGGATCTGGTGCAAGCTGAGTATGAATATGCTGCAGCCCTTGCCAAACTTAATCTATGGTTGGTGAGTGATACAATTTTTACGGTAACTACAGATGGAAAAGCCTGGATGCAGCCAATAGCTGAAATAGACTCCATCACCCAACACCCTCTTTTAGAAGCAGCCCATCAAAGGGTTGCTATTTCAGCAGCAGAAAAAAAAGTGATCAGATCAAATTTTTTACCGAAGCTTAGTGCACAATATGGTATCCAGGAAATAGGTGGTCAGGCTGATTTTTATCAGTATCAAATAGGTATATCCATTCCATTATTCTTTATGCCGTTGAAGGGCGAAGTGGAATCAGCCATAATTGAGCAGGAGATAGCAACTCAACAACTGCAACAATTAAAGTATGAACTAAAGAGCGATTTTAACGCATTGCTTCAGCAGTATCAAAAGTGGCTTTCTTCCTGGAAATTTTATCAAAATGAAGCAATACCCCTCTCACAGAAACAAAGAGAAGCAGCGATATTGGCTGTTCGGGAAGGAGCAATCAGCTATATGGAATTTATTCAGCATATGAATGAGGCAATTTCGGTTGAGTTAAAAGCTCAAGATGCCCTCAAAGAATATCTGATAGCTAAATTTCAAATGGAATATTACCTCAACTCATCAAATTAAAAGACAACGAAATGAAATTATATATTAATAAAATACTGGGCCTGCTAATTGTAGGTGCTATGTTGCTTTCCTGTAGCAGTGAAAAAGATGGCCAACAGAATGAAGAACATATTCACGAAGTAGGCCATGCAGACGAACATCACGATGAAAATGAGGAAAGTGCTGTTCATTTGTCTTCTGCCCAATTTGATGGCCTGGATATGAGGGTAGATACATTGCGCAAAAGAAATATATTTGATGTGGTGGCAGCTAGCGGTCAGCTGGAGGTGCCTCCCCAAAATGAAGCCGTAGTAACGGCCGTTATGGGAGCGAACATTTCATCTATCTTAGTTATTGAAGGGGAGGAAGTGAAGAAAGGTCAGGTACTGGCTTATTTACAGCACCCTTCCTACACTAATCTGCAGGGTGAATATCTTCAGGCTTATAACGACCTGGGTTTTCTTGAGCAGGATTATGAGAGACAGAAAAAGCTTTATGAGCAAGAGGTAGGCTCGGGCAAAACTTTTCAACAGACGGCATCAGAATATAAAGCTAAAAAAGGACTGGTAAGCAGTATGGAAACGCAGCTGAAACAATTAGGACTTCGAATTGAAAGGATTAAAGAGGGAGACTTTTACACTCAAATACCTGTGATAAGCCCAATAGATGGGGCCATTATAAAAGTAGATGTTAAATTAGGCCAATATGTTAATCCTGAGAAAACGCTCTTTGAAATCATCAATACACACCATATTCATGCTGATTTAATGGTGTTTGAAAAGGACATATCTAAAGTAGAAGTAGGGCAAAAGGTCAGGTTTACAGTTGAGAATGTTCCTGATGAAGAATTGGTAGCAGAAATTTACTCCGTAGGGAAAAAATTTGAGCAGGCTCCTAAAGCTGTTCATGTGCATGCTGAAATAAAAAATGAAACAGGCAAGCTTATTCCCGGTATGTATATTAGAGGGGAAATATTGACAGGAAACAAGGAAACCTATGCCTTTCCCGAAGATGCTTTAGTAAGAGAAGGAGATAGGTATTTTGTTTACGAAGCAATAAAAGAAGGTGATAGTTGGATGTTTATTCCAGTGGAAGTTACTACAGGGGTTTCCCATAAAAATTGGGCCACTGTCAGGTTTTTAGAAGCTATGCCTGAAGAGAAAGTATTTGCTTACAATAATGCTTATTATTTACAAGCGGAGATGAATAAGAGCGAGGCAGGGCACAGTCATTAAGCATTTTTTTTAGATTTTAATTAAAAGCATGCAAAGAAGGTCAGTTAGCTCTTTTTGCATGCTTTTGTATTTTAATTTTACTTTAGTATAATTTTCTAAATTGACAAACTCATTGGTATAAGGATCTACCACATTGAACCTGCCGAAAGTAGCATCATAATGCCTGTAGTGCATTTGGTAATGCCCGGTGCTGTCGTTGTACCGGCTTCCGGCATTGTACCAATAGCGGTTCTGGCTGCGGGTATCGTTTTTATAGCTGTGCGCCATCGGCAACCCGAAAGGGTAGTAGTCCATTCGCTGCAATACTTCAAAGCCGTCCTGCAATTGGTTAAAGCTAAAATCGTCAAAATAGATCTCTACATCTTCATCTGTCTGGTGGGTCAACTCTGCTACCAGCATGCCGTCCTCAGGAATTTCTATGCTGAGCTCCAGCCGTTGGTGCGGGCCGTAATAGCTCCGTTCATCATGCACACGAACAGCTTCTGTTACTTTTACAAATCCTGCATCAATTCTTTAGCCATTTGTATGGCTCCTATTAATTTATTAATAAGAGCCAGGTGTGAAACACTTTCTATGGCATTTGTCATCGCAGAATTCAATGTCAATTACAATTTTAGTTACGGTTTGTTTCATCAGAGTATTTCTGGTGTTTTAAGCTAATATCGTTATCAAACACATATTTGGTATCCTTAAATAGCAATAATGCAAGAAAGTGACGCTTTGGTGTATCACCTCCTTATCTGATATTAGAAAGTGTATTCCATAATTCATCTCCAGGGCCAATACCAGCTTGCAGAATACTCTTCTATGTTGATTAACTTCTACTTTTCTATTACTAAAACTTACTTAAGTAACTGGGAAGTATTGTAATTGTTTTAATCTATCACTTTTTACTCCTACGATACTGATAAACCATATAAATAAAGAAACCAGCACCAGAATAAAATATTAATGCCAGACCTATTTGAAAATCCTTACTATTCCACCATGCAGCAATAGGCCACCCAATCATCAGCAACACAAGTAGTGCGGCTAAGATTAGACCTGTTTTGGTTTCATAAATTGATGGGCTCATGTATATGACAGAATCCCTGTTTTTATTAATCGCTAAAACTTTATCATGAAAGTCTTTTTCAAAACGTGAAAAATCTTGGCTATTATGATCAAATGTTAGTGTGATTTTTTTGCCTTCTGCAATATAAAGTCTCAAAATATGGTAATACTGCGTTGTCTCGAAAACATAAGAATTAAGATTAGTCCAGTTAAATTCCCATTTTCTATTCTTTTTTGTTATCGATGAAGTTTCAATAATAGTAAGTGAATCTCTGTTTATCACTGCATATAAATCATTTCTAACAAGTCTCGCTGAAAGCTTAAATAAGAGAAATGCTATCAAAAAACAGATAGAAATAATCAAAACGAAATTTAGGTGTACTTCAATGATCATTAGAGCTAAAAATGGTAACGCAAGAGCAACAACTAGAATAAGCAATAGTCGTAGAGTATAAAGACCTCTTGGAATATGAATTAATTGATATTGATGCATTTTCATTTTATTTAATCAGGTCTGTAACCTTCTAATGCCACAGTGTCCCCACCTAAATATGACTTAATTCCATCAAAAGCCCCGAAGGAGTCTAATATTCCATAGGTTCCAACCGCAATTAATGCAACAGGAGCAGACATTATAGCAAGACCACCAGCAGCAATAAGACCATTACTGATCGCTAAATCAGCTACTTGACTAGCAGTTACATCTTGCCCATTATACCAATTGACTCCAGTAATTGTTCCATTGAGTAATACACCTGCTACTCCTAAACCCTTTGCAGTTCTTGCAACTTTTGTAATACTTGGATTCATCACATTCTTTATGACCTTTTGTGCTGTTTTGGTTCCTTTCACTGCATAACCTGCCTTTACATTTCTAAGATATGCTTCTGCACCCCCTAGAACAAGTCCAGTACCTGCCATACCATAATTAACAACATCCCTTAAAGTATAATCACCGTTAAATATACCCGCATATTGAACACTCCCCCCACTTTGACTACCCGCAAAGAAAAGTTGGTTTCCGCCTCCTTCACTAATAGAGTATAAATTTCTACCGTTTCCTACGCTGCCGCTCAGTCCTAACCCTGCTAAGTTCTGGTAATGTTCAGCCTGAGTAGCAGTCATTAAGGATGTATTTAAATTTGGTCCCCAACCATACTTGCTTAGACTAGTCAGCCTGTTTTTGAAACCAAAATGATGAATACCGTCTGATAAATCTCCGAAATTTACTAAACTTCAATAAGATTTAAGAATCGAAAAAAAACGGAATCGCAATGTTTAGCCTTTCAAAGAAAGTATCCCAACGAGAAGCATCAACCCAAAGCTCACAAAAAGAGATAGCAGTCCAATTAATCTATGCAAGACTTTGTTTCTTCTAGGTAGATTCTTATAATACAAATGAAAATGTTTTCTTTCAATGTATCGCTCCATGGGTTTCTGCAGACCATACATAATCATAAATGCTCCAAGAACCGCAATACCTACAAATAAAGTTATATTATTATTTAAACCAACAGGAGTAGATAAAATAAATAAAATCATTCCCCAAACAAACGATACTTTATTTAAAAACAAAAATGCAGTACCTGGTACAATTTTATCATTGGTTTTAGAAAACCATCGAGAAAGTGTATAATCTATCTTAAGTATATTGTAAATCATTATTAGATTTTTTAAGGTTACCAAATACCAGAATCCCTACCGACAGTAGCATCTATACTTCCACTAAAGTCAAAGAAGTAATCACCAATTCCATACGCTGCAATACCAGTCAAAACCACAGGTGCGGCAAAGAATGTAGCAACTCCAGCACCAATTAATAAAGTCCCATTTACAATAGTATGCGCATCCCAAGTGTCTGTACCTACTTCATAAGTTATTACACCAATTGTAAGGGCAGTGCAATTTGGCTGCGCTTCTTACATTTTTCTATATAGACACCAGCCAAAAGCTATGAAGAGAAGGAGTTTTATAATAAAGTCACCTTTACACTCTTACGTACTAAGGTAGGATCATTTAATAAGTAATCTCTACCTTTTGAATTCAAGTAATTAATTTCAACTAAACAACCCTCTTTTAATTCTTTTGTGATTCTTTCTTTAATTCTCTCGATTCCGCTGTAATCTAAGCCTGAGGTAGATATAACAATATTTTTTGATTGATTATATGCAACTTCTAATGATAAGAGTTTTCGTTGACTCCCTCCTAAACTATAAATATTTGTAGCAGGATCAATTTTAAGATCTTCAAGAATAGCCTTAATTCTTTCAGTTGAATATTCCGTATTGTTCTTCAAGTAATTAAAAGCTTTTTTTCCTGAGAAAAAGCTGATTTTGAATTTAAGAACAGGTTCAATTACAGGAGTAATTTTCTCGAAGATCTTCACTTGATTATTGTGTATCAACCCGGACAGAACTTTATAAAGTTTCTTTTCTACTATAAAGTCTATAGGGTCTGAAAAAAGTAGAGAAAGATATTCACCTTTCTCTACTGTAAATGGTGGAAAATTGTAATTATCAATAGTAAATCCTTCTGACTGTAAAACCATATTTTTCATATTACTCAATATCCTAACCAATTTCTAAATGCCCCCCACATACTTGTGGATGGTAGCGGCCGGGCACCTACGGGAGCTGTAGCAACCGAACTCTATCTACCATTTTGGATTAATAAGTTTAATGGACCAGAATTACCTGTAGTCCGTAAAATTTCTTGAGCTGCAGCAATTCGATGATGACCTTCACTTATATAATAAACACCTTTAGCGTCTTTATACCCTGCAATTATTCCACATACAGCATTATATTCATACGTACCATTTCTCATCGCTTCAATGAGTTTTGGTATATTCTTAACATTTCTTAACCCGATCTGTAAACCTTTTATTGTCAATTTCTTACCAAAAGGAAGTGAAGGAAATTCGCCAATTATCTTACCATCATCAGGATTACCAAACAAGAAATCACTACCTACCTTTAGCCATAAATCTCCATTTGTTATCCGTTCACTAAAGGTATCTCCATAACCATCACTCCCCCCATTTGTATTACTCACCGAATTACACCTAAAACACTTTCTACCATAAGTATTTACTTGTCTTTCAGGTATAAATATTGTAGCTCCGGCACCTTCATTGTAGCTGCCAGCAAAAGTATTGTAATCACCAAATATAGTTTCTCCCCAAGAGCCGTGCAAGCTATTGTAAGAGGCAAAAGCAATACCAGCTTCTCTTGAGCTTCTAAAATCAGAGTATCCTCCATCTGCATTCCATTGTCCACCAAATCTGCCAATGTTATTGAAATCAATAGTAAGGTTGCCTCCACTGTAGCCACCTCCACCGCCTCCGCCAGAGCCATAGAATCCACCACCATAGCCGTAGGATCTGCCACCAAAGTTATCACTCCAATGGTAACCACTACCAGGACCAATAGAATGGGTAGGTCCGGGTCTAAAACCGCCACCTCCGCCACCACTTGCTAGCTCTCTCCATGATCTTAGGTTATCCGGATCAGGATACATCCTTCCACCACTCGGGTCATTGTACATAATCGGGTTATTGCCGCCATAGTTGTAAGGGCTTAAGGTGGCAAACTCATTGGCATACGGATCTACCACATTGAACCTGCCCAAAGTAGCATCATAATGCCTGTAGTGCATTTGGTAATGCCCGGTACTGTCATTGTAATAGCTGCCGGCATTGTACCAGTAACGGTTTTGGCTTCGGGTATCGTTTTTATAGCTGTGAGATATTGGCATCCCAAAAGGGTAGTAGTCTATGCGCTGTAATACTTCAAAGCCTTCCTGCAATTGGTTAAAGCTGAAATCGTCAAAATAGATCTCCACATCTTCATCTGCCTGGTGGGTCAGCTCTGCTACCAGCATACCATCCTCAGGAATTTCTATGCTGAGCTCTAGCCTCTGGTGCGAGTCGTAATAGCTCCGTTCATCATACAAACGGGCGGCTTCTGTTACCTTTACAAACCCGGCATCAATTCTTTCTCCGTTGGCATTAGGAAGTGAATATATCAACTAAGAACCATGTTGAAGGTTTTGTAATTCATAGTTGCTTTAAGCTAACCACTTTTTAAACAGATACTTAATATTGTTAGAATAAACATTCATTAATGTCTAAAAATAATAGTAGAGCAAGAAAGTTACGTTTTGAAGCATTACCCTAAAGCCAAGCAGGCTTATTCATGAGAAAGCTTCGTGAGACCGAGGCTTTCTATTCCATTACTATTTTTTACAGCTTTGGTAAAAATCGAAAACTGTAAATAAACAAGGCTATCACAGCTATTATAATAGCTAAGGATAATAGGCTGTATTTCCACTTTTCTTTCCTTGTCCATTTATCGAACTTCTTAAAGTACTTGATATATTTATCCCCTATAAACACCAGATAGTGGCATATTAAATAAGCTAATAATATGCAGATTACAAATGGTTGCCATGAAAAATTAATTGGATGTTTAAGAATACCATTTGATATATCAAATATTGACAATATGATTAGAAAAAGAAATATTACAAGACCCGCTCCAGATATCATTATACCAAAACCAAATCGCTTATCCGTCCAAATTTTATTTGTCGTATCTAAAAGAGTTGTTCCTTGCTCTTCAAATTTCCGCTTTACCACTGGAAGCCTACCTAAGAGAACAAATGGATTCAACTTATTTGTGAACATATGACGTTTGTATTCAGCTTTATATAAGCAATAATGGAAAATATTTAACCACAATTCAATCTTTTTTATCATCTTCATCTATTCAATTTAACGTCCGTGATAATTATCAATAGCACTTTCACCCAGATAACTACCTAAATAGCTTCCACCTACACCCAGACCAAAACCTCCGATTACTCCACCAATGACTGTGCCTGGAATAGCTCCAATTCCACCAAACCAAGCACCTATAAATGCACCTGCTGCTTGAGCTTGATTGATGCTTTTTTATATCTATCGGTTAGGCAAGAATTGAAAACTAAATAACCACAGAGCTACGCACCCTATTACAAATAAAATAGAGAATATAGCATACTTCCATTTTTTTTCTTTAGGTCGCTTATCCAGTTTTTTGAAGTATTTTATATATTTATTATTCTTAAACACTAACAAGTGACATATTAAATAAGCAATAGCACCATAGGCTACCACATGAAATAACTGGATATAAAAATAAATATTAAAAAAACTTGCAGATACAGTTACCAAGCCCCATAACAAAAAGGCTAAACTAATTACTAACCCACTACCAGATATCATTATACCAAAACCAAATCTTTTATCGGCCCAAATTTTATTTGTTGTATCTAACAAAGTCGTTCCTTGCTCTTCAAATTTCCGCTTTACTGCTGGAATCTTACCTAGAAGAACTAAGGGATTTACTTTATTAGAAAACATGTGAAGCTTACAATCCACTTTATATAAGCAGAAATGTATAATATTTAGCCAGAGTTCAAATTTTCTGATCATTTTCAAGTAAATTAACGTTTATGATAATAATCTACTACACTTTCTCCTAAATAACTACCTAAATAGCTTCCACCTACACCCAGTCCAAAACCTCCAATTACGCCACCAATAACTACACTGGGAACTGCACCAAAACCTCCAAATGCGGTTCCAAATGAAGCACCTATTAAAGCTCCAGCTTTAGCACCTGCTATGCCAAAGCCTATGCCTGCTACATTACTCGCTGCTGCCCTTTGTGCATTGTAACCAAACTTACCTCCATCTGCTACATAACCCTCATAAGTTATATATCCTCCTAGAAGAACGGAACCAACTATAGTAGCTTTTCCTGCGATTTTATAATTATTAGCAGCCTTTAACGCGCCTGCTCTACTTCCAGTATATTGATTACCACCCCAACTAGTTTTGTAGTACTTCCTATTCTCTCCCCACCAATAACCCTGACTGGAACTAAGGCCTTCTAAAGCTCCATAAAGGCCTGCAGCAATATTTAATGCATGATTGGTATTCGTAAAATTGGTCATACCTTCTTTACATTCCAAAGAATAAGTTCCTCTTCCATAAGTAGAACCATCTGAATAAAAAGATGACTTGCATAATCTAGGTTATAATCTACAAATTAAAAGATTCATATATAAGATCTAGGCCTCACAAAAGTATACACAACACACATATTAAAACTTGATTCTTTACTTAGGAAGTTCAGCTATCTATTTAAATGGATTGAAAGTATGAACTTTTTCTTTTAATTCTGCTACATACCAAGTTGCCATTTTATTAAGCATCTTTTTTTCTGTACTCTAAAAGTCTTTGTGCTACTTTTAAATCAGAATATCCCTTGTTTTTCATATCTAAGTCGGATTCTATAAGTTCAATAGCATAATCCAACGGAAACAATTGAATATATTTGACGCCACCTTTAACAAAAACAATGTCGTCTTCTGTTTCTTCTATGGTAAAAATAGAGATTTCGGATTCTAAGTCTAAGGTATCTTTTAAATGTATTAATAATGCTTCAGATTGATTATTTAAATCCAAGTCTTGATAGAGCTTGTGTAACTTTTCAGTTTCGTTGAGATATCTTACTAATTCGACTAATTTCATTTAACCTCTTTTCTTACGCATCATTTATTGCATATTCATACAACCGTTTTGCTTTTTCAAAATCTATTGGTTCATAAGCTAGATTTGTAGTCCAATCTGTTATAAATTCTTTAGCTAAAAAAACTTCGATTAGGTAGCCCCCCCTTCTTCTTTCATTCCTCCATCACCTTAACTTGCTGTTTATAGTAGAATATCAGAATTAAAATTCTCCAAATCCTTTTGAAAGATTATTAGTTCTTCATTTATGGTATAAATATTGTTTATTAAGTCGATTAATTTCATTTTTACTAGGCAGCAGCATAAAATATGATACAGATTACTCTTTGAACTACAAAGTCTTTCAACTCTTCGCCTCTATTCTTTTTAGTGTTTGCATAAAATAAATATAAAATTTGATGGATCAGTTACCTCACCAATCCGTCATGGATTATTCATTAGATATAGCCCCAATAAATTTAATAGACTTTGTTCTGTTTCATAAAACTTGTCATCGCACATCTCTAAAAAATCACATAAGCCTTCATCAAAGTTTGTAATCTTGTCAATTTCCTTTTTAAATACTTTTTTTCTAAATGTTTCGACATCTAAACCTTCACTATTTACTTTTTCTAAAGCTTCTTTTAGCTGGTTTCTTGTGAAGTCTGCATTGATAGTTGCTAAAGCGTCTAAAGTCAAATATCCAAATAGGCCGTAGCCATTTAAAAAATATTGATGAAATCCTCCATTTAATACTTGTTGATGAAGAATAAATATTGTGTAAACTATCCTTAAATGTATGGGAAGGTTAATAACATATTTATACCAGAACTCCTCTTTTGAAAGTGTCGATTCGTCAATTCCTTGAACCGATTCCTTAAATTTATTATTGATCAATTCTTCGTTATTCATTAAAATAAGATGATTGAGTCAATTATCTTCTAACTATTAACTTTCTTATTCGTTTCCTTGATTAAGGAGAAAAATTTTTCACCAAAATCACTTTTCTCATCACTGAATACCATTATCTTCTTATCTATAAAATCTATATTTTGATTCTGACGGTCTTTTGTGAAATATAGATTATTTAGCAATGAAACACCTTTTCTCAGTTCATTCGTGTCCCATTTTTCTCTCATAAGTCTTTCTACTGTGTGATATACTTTTTTTAAATTTCTTACTACAATATATTTTTCATCATCTTTCGGAAAAACACATTGGCTTAAGTCGATCTCATTAATAAAACTCACTCCAATTAAATCCGCTTCTGAAAAATCTACATTTTGCATAAGGTTTGGATAATCTTTAGGATTCACGCGATTAAAAATCCAAAATATTGACTTTTGAGCCGTTGTAGAATAACCACTAAACCAGGGAGAGTCTACTTTCCCTATAAACTTGCAATGTTTAAAACGACTCCCATCAAAGTTTGTAGCCATCAGGTTACAATTCTCAAATATACAGTTCTCAATTTCCGGAAAACTAAATATACATTCCTTTAAATCACATTCTATGAAATTTACCCTTTTATATGACCCTGAATTTTTACCTAGATTGTTATTAAGAAATGAGTAATTAAAGCTAGTGTTTCTAAAAGTACAATTGAAAAAATCAGACGCATAGATTTGAAGTTCTTTTGCTTTGGTCCCTTCAAATATACAATTGTTTACCCTACATTGTTGCCACCATGAGTAACTTATATCTGCATATGAAAAATCAATAGATTCAACATGAATGTTCTTAAGCTTTAGACTTCCATATTTTTGAGTAAAGCTAGTACCTTCTCCTTCTATTTTTCTTTCACTTTTGAGAGTTGATAAGGGTGCCCCTCTTAAATCCCAGCGCCCAGCATATTTTTCCAATCCTTTAATAGTATCAAGGGATTTATTACAAGATAGTTTTGACAATACCTCTGATAGGAGATACTTTCCTTCTTGGCTTTTCCAGCGGTTGATCAATCTTTGCTGCATTGTCTACTGATTCAGTAACTCTGAATCTATTGATTCGATCAGATCAAAAAAAATCTTTTGAAAATCTCTGCCTAGATGCTTGTTATAACTTGTGTCAATATAATCCATTGGCATCCCGTTTTTCATCTCACTGTTATAGAAGTTATCTATCAAAAAAAGACCCTGACGTTTATCTTCTCGTGACCAATCTTTTTCAATTATTTCTCTTGCCTTTATATACGTTGTTGGTAAATTTTTCACAATAATAAAATCCCCTCTTTCCTGAAACTTACAATCCCTTAAATCTACTTTATAGTTAAATAAAACATCTTCGAGTTCGGCCTCTAAAAAATCAACATTCTTCATTAGGTTTGGATAATCATAAGGATTTACCCTATTAAAAATACCAAAGAGAGATTTAGAAGCATACCTAGAATATCCATTTATCCAACCAGATTCAAATTTTCCTATAAACTTACTATTACTGAATCTACTCCCATCAAAATTAACTTCGTAAAGTTTACAATTAATAAATTTACAATTGTCAATAACAGGAAACCTGAAACTTACCTTAGACAAATTTGATTCTATGAATTCAATATTTTTAAAGGAACCAGAATCCACACCTCGATTAAGAGCAAGAGATGAATTTGATAAATTAGTTTTTATAAAACTACCATTGGAAAAATTACATGCAACACACTCAATATTTTTTAAGATAGATGATTCAAAAATGCAATTTTCTATTGTACATTTTACAAAAACACATTCACTTATATCCGCATATGAAAAATCAATACTATGTAAGCTCACATTTGCAAGATTGTAAGTTCTCTTTTTAAGATCCAAATCACCGCCATTTACTTTTAATTTTTCCTTCTTTTTAGGTTTTGGAAATCTTATTCCTCGCAGGTCCCATCGCCCTGCAATTTTACCTAAACCTAGTCCATCAAAGGGCTTATTTGATCTAATGTATTTAAGCACCTTACTTCGTAAAATCTTCATTTCATCAGAATCCCATCTCTTGATAAGGTCTTTTCCTGCCATTCTTGTAATACTTTTAATAAAATAAACCTATTCCACCTGAGCCATATTTTTTTACATGCATCTGCCAGGCTCCATGAGTTGTAACATCCCACCATGTACCATTGAGTAACCCTTTACCCACCATATCGGCTCCCCGGTTGGTAGGATTAATCTTTATCAGCCCCACACGTTGTGTAGGATTTAAAATCCAATTGTTTCTTGCCCCTTCTCTGAATGCTCTATCTATTCCTTTTCCTCTTATCATGGCACTCACCCTCGGATTTGCCAGAGCCTCAAATTCTTTACCCTTACTATATTGGATTTTTAACTGCTTGTCTAGTCACATATTTTCCATCAACTTCTCAAATAAAACTTTCGACTTACTTGTTGGAAAAAAAAATAACGTGAGAGCAGAGGCTTTTAATTTATTTCTGTTTCTAAAAGTGCCCATCATGCCGATAGTCTGCTATTGCTAGAACTACTAAAAAGGCCACTATTGATCCAATTATATAAATTAGAACTGATTTATTCCAACCATTATAGTTGTCAGAAGTTTTATTGAAATCTGAAAAAACATCTTCGTAAATCTTTTTTCTATAAAGTATAAGATAATTAAAAATGGAACATAGCCCCATCAACGTAAGTGCATGAGTCTTATTGATATTTTTAAAAATGGGATATGTAAAACTAAGAATAGCCACCAATGTTAAAATGTTGATCGATATTAATGTGGTTGTTGCTAAAAAAGAGAAGAATACAGGCATGCTATCTTTCTTCCTTTCATAAAATAAATATATTCTGTAATTTAAATAATAATACCACATCATTGCCACCTTATTTTTTGTTCCAAAAATCATTACCTGTATATTCTAACAGTGCTTTTCCACCAAAATATGCACCAGATACGATCCATCCACCACCTGGAATAAAAGCAACTCCTCCCATAATCAAGTCTAAGCCGCCTTCACCAACTAAACTTTTTTGTCCGGAAATAATTTCGGCTCCAGTCATTACTACTCCAACCCCTCCTAAAACAGCTCCCCCGACTCTTAAAGTATTTGCTGCACCATTAAGTAATGAACGATTAACAGCAGCACCTTTTATGAGAAGTGTTTTTATACTCGTTCCCGTGGTTTTATTCCATCCAACCAAATTGGAGGGATTAGCCCTACCATGAAGATATTTCCCAAGACTTTCAGAAGCTCCACCAACTACAAAACCTACACCATTATTAGTATTAGAAATGGTGTTCCATAGTTCATCTCCCGGACCAAAGCCAGCTTGTAGAGTAGTCCCCCCATTTTGGTTAATCATCGAATTACAACTAAAACACTTCCTTCCGTACGTATTTACCTGTCGTTCAGGCATGAATACCGTAGCACCGGCACCTTCATTATAGCTGTCAGCAAAAGTATTGTAATCACCAAATATAGTGGCTCCCCAAGAGCCATGCAAGCTATTGTAAGAGGCAAAGGCAATACCAGCTTCTATTGAGCTTCTAAAATCAGAATAGCCTCCATCAGCACTCCATTGTCCGCCAAATCTGCCAATGTTATTGAAATCAATAGTAAGGTTGCCTCCACTGTAGCCAGCTCCTCCGCCTCCGGAGGAACCATAGGATCCACCACCATAGCTTCCTCCAAAGCCATCACTCCAATGGAATCCACTACCAGGACCTATGGAATGCATAGGACCTCCGCCTAAGCCTCCGCCACCGCTTGCTAACTCTCTCCACGATCTGAGATGGTCAGGGTTTGGATACATCCTCCCACCACTCGGGTCATTATACATAATCGGGTTATTGCCTCCATAGTTGTAAGGGCTTAAGTTGGCAAACTCATTGGCATACGGATCTACCACATTGAACCTGCCCAAAGTAGCATCATAATGCCTGTAGTGCATCTGGTAATGCCCGGTGCTGTCGTTATACCGGCTACCGGCATTGTACCAGTAGCGGTTTTGGCTGCGGGTGTCATTTTTATAGCTGTGCGCCATCGGCATCCCGAAAGGGTAGTAGTCCATGCGCTGTAACACTTCAAAGCCTTCCTGCAATTGGTTAAAACTAAAATCATCAAAATAAATCTCCACATCTTCGTCTGCCTGGTGGGTCAGCTCCGCTACCAGCATGCCATCCTCAGGAATTTCTATGCTAAGCTCCAACCTTTGGTGCGGGCCGTAATAGCTCCGTTCATCATACACACGGGCGGCTTCTGTCACTTTTACAAACCCTCCCTGCATCAATTCTTTTTCCATTTATATGGCTCCTATTAATTTAATTAATAAGAGCCATGTCTGATACCATTTTTATGGCATTTGCCATCGCAGTATTTACAGTCAATCGCTATTTAAGTTACGGTTTGCTGCATTAAGGTAATTTTGGTTGATTTATAGTAGCTTTAAGCTAACCACTTTTTAAACAGATACTTAATATTGCTAGAATAAACATAAGTTAATGTCTAAAAATAATTATAATGCGAGAAAGTTACGTTTTGAAGCATTACCTACATTAAGACCATTACAAAATTTTCAAATAGAAATTATACGATATCAATTTTAAGAAGAATCGCGTCAGTTATTCGATTGCTTTACTACTTAACAAGCTCTGCTATCTCTTTGAATGAATTAGCATTTTTAATCCTTTCTTTTAATTCGTCTGTGTTCCATCCTGCTCTCCATATGGACGATGTCTTATTAATTCGATTTACTAAATCTGTTTTGAAATGTTCTAAGGAAACATTTCTAACTTCAGATGAATAATCAAATTCAATTAGAATTTGTCTGCCCTTCAAAAGAGGGTTAAACCCCCACAATCCTAAATATTTAACTTTAAACGCCCCTATTATTTCATATTGATTCCCTAAAGAATCAATATGTATTATTTCATTGTATTTCATTTCATGAAAAATTTGTTCATTTGTAGCTTTTAAATCTCGATCATTAAAAAATACATAGATCATATTATCATCTTTTCTAAAGGCAAATACTGGATAATTCAATTTAATTCGCATATTCTAATTTTTAGTTAATAGCTCTTCCTCCCACTGATATAACTGCTGCTTTTACCCACGCAGGAGTACCAAACAAGAATTGTCCTAATAAACCATAACCGGGCTGACCTAAATATTGCATTCCATGTCCTGCTCTCATGTGCAAACTTTGGTTAGGAAATGTCATTAAATTCCATGGTTGATTCGTTAGGTTTTCTACTCCGTACTTTTTCGCTGTTGCTTGCGAGACAGCCCAATGATGAACAGGTTCTCCTGTCTTTGCATACCCTTTTTTGCCTAACCATTTTCTTGTCGCCTTCCATGTATGACTTCCTAATTTCCATGCTCCTTTTGAAATGGCTGTGCCTACCGCTTTTACCAGAAAAATATCCGAAACAGCTAAAACACCATTCCCCAATGCCCTACTATAATCACCTTGTTGAGCCCAATATACAGCATCCCTTCCTGCTCCCCAAACCGGTATAAAACTTTCTGCGCCTGATGAGAGACCGACTCCTGCATTAGGGTCTGGCCTCCCATTTACACCAGAGCAATTACATTCTGGTCCGTACGTATTTACCTGTCGTTCAGGCATGAATACCGTAGCTCCGGCCCCTCCATTATAGCTGTCAGCAAAAGTATTGTAATCACCAAATATAGTGGCTCCCCAAGAGCCATGCAAACTGTTATAAGAGGCAAAGGCAATACCAGCTTCAATTGAGCTTCTGAAATCAGAGTATCCTCCATCTGCGCTCCATTGTCCACCACATCTGCCAATGTTATTGAAATCAATAGTAAGGTTGCCTCCACTGTACCCAGCTCCACCGCCACCGCCTGAGCCATAGGATCCGCCACCATAGCTTCCTCTAAATCCGTCACTCCAATGATAATTGCTTCCCGGACCTATAGAATGCATAGGACCTCCGCCTAAGCCTCCGCCACCGCTTGCTAACTCTCTCCACGATCTGAGATGGTCAGGGTTTGGATACATCCTCCCACCACTCGGGTCATTATACATAATCGGGTTATTGCCTCCATAGTTGTAAGGGCTTAAGTTGGCAAACTCATTGGCATACGGATCTACCACATTGAACCTGCCTAAAGTAGCATCATAATGCCTGTAGTGCATTTGGTAATGCCCGGTGCTGTCGTTGTACCGGCTGCCGGCATTGTACCAGTAGCGGTTTTGGCTTCGGGTATCGTTTTTATAGCTGTGAGCCATTGGCATCCCAAAAGGGTAGTAGTCCACGCGCTGTAATACTTCAAAGCCTTCCTGCAATTGGTTAAAGCTAAAATCATCAAAATAGATCTCCACATCTTCATCTGCCTGGTGGGTGAGCTCTGCTACCAGCATGCCATCCTCAGGAATCTCTATACTGAGCTCCAACCGTTGGTGCGGGCCGTAATAGCTGCGTTCATCATGCACCCTTGCAGCTTCTGTTACCTTTACAAACCCGGCATCAATTCTTTCTCCATTTGTATGGCTCCTATTAACTAACTATATTAATAAGAGCCATGTCTGATACCCTTTTTATGGTATTTGTCATCGCAGAATCTACAAGTAAAGGCTGTTTTAGTTATGTTTTGTAACAATTAAGGTATAGTGACAACTCAGGTGAGTTACATGAACAGGTAGCTGAGCTATTCTTTATTTTATAATAAATCAAAAGAAAATTTATTACAACCTTGACTTGAAAGATTATCTTTCAAAATCTCACATAAATAGCCTTTTATCTTTTCTTTATTCTTAAATTTATCAGTATCAATACACACTTTCGAGCCAGCATCTCGATAGCTTAATTTTTCACTGTTTATATCTCCTTTATCAATTAAAACTTCAACCATTAGTTTATCTTCAGGCATTATGGATTTTTCTAATATGAAGCAAATCTTATTATTCTCTTCTTTCATATTAATAGTGAAGTATGTGTCAATAATCTTCCCGTCTGAATCATATGTTTTATAATAGATTAAACTATCGTTTCGTTGAAACACATATTTCTTATGGTCTCCATTCTCATAATATTCATAACTTACTTTAGTTCGTTCTTTAAAATTATTCTTACCCTTTACAGAAATTTGACCATTAATATAATATTCCTCAAACTTCCCATGTAAATTACCTTCAACAAATTCCTGTTTTCCTCTTAAATTACCTAGGGAATCATAACAAAAGGTCCATCCATGTTGTTTACTGTTTTCAAATTCAGCAACATACTTCTTTTTACCATTTTTATAGTAAATAAAAGCTTTACCAACTTTTTCTCCCTCTATCCAATTACTTTTCTGCATTAACTCTCCAGATTCGTAGTATTTTAATGCGACACCATTCTTTTTTCCATTTTCGATATTATATTCATAAGCAATATTACCTGAAGGGTAATACTCTTTCTCTACTAAAGTACAAGATTCAAAGAGAACTAATACGCATAATATTAGAATATGTCTAGTTAGGAAGCCAAAGTTCATATTAACCAGTACGATGTTGTTTTTGTATAAAATGATTTAACTGCTGAAATTAATTAAATTAAAATGTAACATTATTTAATTTAAATCACATTACGAAATCATTTTTCCAACTCAGATAATTCATGAAAGGAACAGTCTAAAAGCTATTCTTTATTTTATTATAAATCAAAAGAAAATTCATTACAACCCTGATAAGATTGATCTTCTTTTATAAGCTCACAGAAACGACCACTTATGGAATCCTTGTTTTTGAATCTATCTCTAGCTACACAAACTTTATAGCCATCTGAACGAAACCTGAATTCATCGACATTCATAGTGTTCTCCCTGAATACCACTTCAACGCTAATTTCATCTTCTGGTATTATTGACTTCTCTAAGACAAAACTTAGCATATTATCATCCTCTTTTTTCATCCTTATTGTATAATAAGTTTTTATAATATACCCTTCATCATTAAAGGTTTTGGAATAAATCAAGCTATCATTTCTTTCAAAAACATAGCCCCTTGGGTCTCCATTAGGAAAATAACCATACATAACTTTTGTCGCCTTTTTATAATTATTAGTACCCTTCGACAATAACTCTCCACTCGTATAATACTCTTCAAATTCGCCATCCAAATGCCCTTCCCCAAACTTTTGTTTAGCCATTAAATTACCTAAAGAATCGTAATAGAAAGCCCAACCATGTTGCTTGTTATTCACAAAATTAGCGTTGTATTTTTCTTTACCATTTTTGTAGTAAGTAATTGATTTCCCTACTTTTACTCCGTTAATATAATTACTTTTCTGCATTAATTCTCCAGATTCGTAGTACTTTAAGGCAATACCATCTTTTTTTCCATTTTCTAGATTATATTCATAAGCAATCTTACCAGAAGAATAATATTTCTTTTCTACTGGAGAACATGACCCTAAAAATAATTTTATGAATATTAGTAATAGCCACTTAAAGAAGATATCCATTTGTATATTTACTAGTTTGATGCTGTTTTATAGTAATACATATTTCAGAAGATAAACTTGATTAAAGGTAAATGTAAGATTGCTTAGCTGAAATCACATTTTGAAACTATTATTATTATTGATCTATAATGGCGGCTCAAATAATTTAGAAGAGACCATTTATTAGTTATTTCAGTATTACTGTAAATCAAAAGAAAAATTATTGCAACCGTGATAAGATTCATCTTCGGTAAAAACTTCACAGAACAGACCACTAACCGTTTCTTTATCTTTAAACTTATCTTTAGCTACACAAACTTTACGGCCTTTTGCACGAAACTTTAAGTTATTACCATTTATAGAGGTTTCATTGAACACAACCTCAACACTAAGTTCATCCTCTGGTATTATGGTAGTGTCTATGATAAAACAAAGTTGGTTTTCATCTTCTGCTTTTAACTTTATCGTAAAATATGCATTTGTAATATCTCCAGTCTCATCTAAAGACTTTAAATATATTAAGCTATCATTCCTTTCATAAACAAACCTTTTAGGTTTTCCATTAGGAAAATACTCGTAAATCTTTTTAGTACCACCTTTAAAGCTATTTGTGCCTTTCGCCATAACCGTACCATCAGCATAATACTCCTCAAATTTACCATCTAAATTACCATCAACAAATTCCTGTTTTCCTCTTAAATTACCTAAAGAATCATAATAAAAGGTCCATCCGTCTTGCTTATTATTTTCAAAATTGGCTATGTATTTCTCTACACCACTTTTATAATAAGTAAATGATTTCCCTACTTTTTCTCCCTCTGCCCAATTGCTTTTCTGCATTAACTCTCCAGATTCGTAGTATTTTAATGCGACACCATCCTTTTTTCCATTTTCGATATTATATTCATAAGCAATCTTACCTGAAGGATAATACTCTTTCTCTACTGAAGTACAAGATTCAAAGAGAACTAATACGCATAATATTAGAATATGTCTAGTTAGGAAACCAATATTCATATTGACCAGTTCGATGTTGTTTTGATGTATCATTAACTCCTGTTTTGATATTTGGATGTACTAAAAATAATGTGTCTCCAATATTATATGATCTGTTACCATTTTGATTATAAAAAATTGTGTCACCGCTTATTTCATCTATAGGCCATGATTCACCAGTGTATGTAAAATGATCACGTGCTCGATTATACCATGAAACAAGACCATTGAGAGACCATTTATCCGGAAGTGCTCTGGTTATAGGGTCAACTATTATACCAGACCGTTCAGCAGTGGTACTGGAACCATTTCCTCCTTTACCTGAGGTCATAATTGTTTCTCCGTATGGTTGACAATCACAAGGAATCATGCTTTTTAAATCTTGCCCCATATGTGTACTCCAAAAATATTTACCTCCGGGAAAATAATCAAACATATTGAATGACTCTTTAACTTTAATTCTATCTGCCTGAACTGTACCTCCCTCAATAAGCTCATACCATTTATACCTGTTGCCAGAAGAAAAGAACTTAGAACTCATAAGCGCAAGCCATGCTTCTCTACCGTATTTTTCCAAAGCATTTTTCACCTGGTAATCAAACGTACTCATATCCCATTTATTTTCAAAGGATCTGCTACTTGAAAAAGCATAATCTCTCATCTGACTGCTGTAAGCATCAGCCCAATGATTGCCACTGCCCGGGCCAATAGAATGCATAGGACCTCCGCCTAAGCCTCCACCACCACTTGCTAACTCTCTCCACGATCTGAGATGGTCAGGGTTTGGATACATCCTCCCACCACTCGGGTCATTAAACATAATTGGGTTATTGCCTCCATAGTTGTAAGGGCTTAGGTTGGCAAACTCATTAGCATACGGATCCACCAAATTGAATCTGCCCAACGTGGCATCATAATGCCTATAGTGCATCTGGTAATGCCCGGTGCTATCGTTGTACCGGCTGCCGGCATTGTACCAGTAACGATTTTGGCTGCGGGGATCGTTTTTGTAACTGTGCGCCATCGGCATCCCGAAAGGGTAGTAGTCCATCCGTTGCAACACTTCAAAGCCTTCCTGCAACTGGTTAAAGTTAGGTTAATAATCTAATTTCACGATTTCAAATCACGTAAATTGTTTAATGATACTGACTAGTAGAAATAGAATTCCTGAAACTAAACCCATAACAGGAATTAATTTACCTATAAATTCACCATGCTTCATTTTTCTAATTCCCAAAAATTTAAATTTGTCATGACAGAAAATTTCAACTTTACTGTAATCGTCATAAGCTATTTTCGGAAGATAAATTTTTTTTCCATTTGTCATTACAATTTGAATTTCTTGATGTAATCCGTTATACTGATCAACCTTTTCTTCTATTTGAAAACCTTTAATTTCACTATATTTTAACTTTAAATTTCTACCATTAAAATAGCCAGTTAGAAAAATATTTAGATTATCGTACTTAATATTTAAGTGAGAAAAATCAATTCCCCATAGAAGAGTTAAAGCAAATGATGTCAAGAATATTGCCATACTCCATACTTTCCAATCACTAAGAAAATAAGGACTCAACAATAGCATAATTGATATAGATAAAAACGCTATAATTATTAACCATAAAATATTCTTTACTCTTGGTATTATCATATATTTATTCTTGTGTAAAGCTTTGATAGACTCTGTAGCCATTATAAATGAGCACCCCAGCACCAATTACCCATCCTACTGGGTTAGAAATAAGTCCCAATGTTACAGCTGCAGAGGCGCCTAAGCCAGCTGCATTAACTCCTATGTCAGCATAGTCCCAACCACTACCTTGACCAGATGCTATTTTATACGCAGAAACACCCATCCCTGCAATGGTAGCGACAGGTCCTGCTATTTTAGAAATTTTTGCTAATTTAACCATTTCATCACCGCTTCCAAGCTTAGTAGCAAATAGCCATGCCTTATCTGCAGCGTTACCTGTCGCTCTCGCTGTGGCTACAGTACCCGTAAATTTAGCATTAACTATTTTATCAAACCTTGAATTATACCACATATCTACTCCTTGGGAAACCCCTCCTAAGTAAATGCCTTGAACTGCAACTTGATCTGCTGTATAGCCCATTAAATCAAAATACCGAGTATTGTCTTGATATGGTCCCATAACAGCTTCTTCATATGTAGCTCCGCCCTTTATAACGCCACCTTCTATTATTTCATACCATTCGTAGCGGTTACCTGTATTGAAGAAAGAAGATTGTTGTTTGGCAAGCCACCCTTCTTTCCCTAAACTAGCAGCAAAATCTGATCTGTTTCCACTATTAACACCGTAATAGTTATTAAATGTTGATGAACTCATCATGGCGGCATTTCCACCAACTGATCTGTATCCGTCACTCCAATGATTCCCACTCCCAGGACCAATAGAATGGGTAGGTCCAGGTCTAAAACCGCCACTTCCTCCCCTTATAGCGTCCGCCCACTCAGCAAGTCTTTGAGGTGTAGGATACATTCTACCCCCACTTGGGTCATTATACATTATCGGGTTATTGCCACCATAATTGTAAGGGCTTAAGTTGGCAAACTCATTGGCATAAGGATCCACCACGTTGAACCTGCCCAAAGTAGCATCATAATGCCTGTAATGCATCTGGTAGTGGTCGGTACTGTCGTTATATCGGCTACCGGCATTGTACCAGTAGCGGTTTTGGCTGCGGGTATCGTTTTTATAACTGTGCGCCATCGGCATCCCGAAAGGGTAGTAGTCCATCCGCTGCAACACTTCAAAGCCTTCCTGCAATCATAAAAATAGATCTCCACATCTTCATCTGCCTGGTGGGTCAGCTCAGCTACCAGCATGCCATCTTCAGGAATTTCTATGCTGAGCTCCAACCGTTGGTGCGGGCCGTAATAGCTGCGTTCATCATACACACGGGCGGCTTTTGTTACTTTTACAAACCCGGCATCAATTCTTTCACCATTTGTATGGCTCCTATTAACTAACTATATTAATAAGAGCCATGCCTGAATCCCTTCTTATGGCATTTGCCATCGCAGTATTTACAGTCAATTGGAACTTTAGTTACGGTTTGTTGCATTAGGATAATTTTGGTTGAATTTAAAGTTGCTTTAAGCTAACCAATTTTTAAATAGACACTTAATATTGCTAAAATAAAATTAATTAATGCCCTAAAATAATGGTAGAACAAGAAAGTTACATTTTGGAACATTACCCAATTCCTTACTTTTCATAATTAATAAAAAGTCCTTCAGATTAAAAGAAATTTTAGTATAGTAATATGCAAATATTTCTATTTCCTAACAATTTTATTAATTCAAGTGATAAGGTAAATTTCCTTCTGAATAAAGGGATGAATTAAATTGATTTTCATCTGCTTCAAAAACTTCTTTTATTATTCTTGTGAGAAAATATCCGCTAAACCTTACTCTTTTGCCTAAATCGATTACATAATATTCAATTTGCCCACTTTTACTCATTCTTACCGTCTCAGATTCTTCACTAACAATCTTATCAAGTCTCAAAACCTGTTCTTTTTCCCAACCATTCACAGGTATATATAATGCTAAACCAAAATTAATGTCTGACTCCGATTGGCATAATTCAGGAAAATGTGCTCTATGCATTAACTGCATAATGAGTTTTTCCTTAATCTTTATATTTAATAAAAAATCATTGTTCTTCCTTTTAATGTCATATTCGAAAATTATATGCCGAATGGAATCTCTTAATCTAGCTGTAAAAGCTAGATTCGCATACTCTTTTGATTTAATCCCTTTCTTTTGCCCTATATTCTTTTTTACAATAGCAAAAAAGTACAATGACAACCATCCAATGAGAATTCCAACTAATATTTTCATCTATTTTTATTTACCAAGGTGCTTGACCAATTATTGCAATATATCGTTTTATACGTTCCCATCTTGTAAGAGGGCCAGTATTATTTGGCACACCAGTGATTGTCTGCTCAAATGATTTATTTATCTGAGTTGCCCTAGAAGAATAATTTAGCGCAGGCTTTGTTAATCCTAAAGACTTCAATGTTTGTTGTGAAGCTACCCTTCCATTAACAGCCCATTTCCAGACACCATTGCTTTTTACTAAAATTCCGGAAATATTACCAATCTTAGCTGGCGAAGGAGCTATACCTGTAACTGGAGCCGGACCCGTAGGATTACCATCTCTATCATAATGGATTCCATTTTCATTTCCACCTGTCCATAGATACTCTAATCCTCCTAAAAACCCTTCATAAGGTTCTCTAGAATCACCCAATAAATTAAAATCACTAACATCACTTCCACCATTTGTATTCTTATTTAGCCCCCCTAATTGATTACCCTCCAAGAAAAGTTGGTTTCCGCCTCCTTCACTAATAGAGTATAAATTCCTACCATTTCCTACACTGCCGTTTAGTCCTATCCCTGCTAAGGTTTGATAATGACCAGCTTCATTGGCAGTCATTAAGGGTGTATTTAAATTTGGTCCCCAACCATACTTGCTTAGACTAGTCAGCCCGTTTGTGAAAGTAAAGTTATGTATTCCATCGGCTAAATCTCCGTAATTTACAGTTAAATTCCCAGTACTTAAGGTCCAATTTCCACCGCCATAGCCGTAGGATCTGCCACCAAATCCGTCACTCCAATGATAATTGCTTCCCGGACCTATAGAATGCATAGGACCTCCGCCTAAGCCTCCGCCACCGCTTGCTAACTCTCTCCATGATCTGAGATGGTCAGGGTTTGGATACATCCTTCCACCACTCGGGTCGTTAAACATGATCGGGTTATTGCCGCCATAATTGTAGGGGCTTAAGTTGGCAAACTCATTGGCATAAGGATCCACCACATTAAACCTACCCAAAGTGGCATCATAATGCCTGTAGTGCATCTGGTAATGCCCGGTGCTGTCGTTGTACCGGCTTCCGGCATTGTACCAATAGCGGTTTTGGCTCCGGGTATCGTTTTTGTAGCTGTGTGCCATTGGCATCCCAAAAGGGTAGTAGTCTATGCGCTGTAATACTTCAAAGCCTTCCTGCAATTGGTTAAAGCTGAAATCGTCAAAGTAAATCTCCACATCTTCATCTGCCTGGTGGGTCAGCTCTGCTACCAGCATGCCATCTTCAGGAATTTCTATGCTGAGCTCCAGCCTCTGGTGCGGGCCGTAATAGCTCCGTTCGTCATACACACGTGCAGCTTCTGTCGCTTTTACAAACCCGGCATCAATTCTTTCTCCGTTGGCATCAAAGAGGTAATAGTCCATACTGGCCAGTGGGGGAGCAGTGCCATCATCTCCACTCCATAAAGGTGCCAGTATTTCGCCTGAGGCATTACTGATGTAGGTAATTCCTTCTCTGCTTACAGTGCTTAAGCCATTGCTGCCCATTAAGGCCCCCATAAAAGTAAGGGCGTCCAGTCCGTTATCCTGCTGCCTGAAATCCAGGTACTTTACAAATACTTCCAGCTCAACTATGTCGCCCTTCTTTACTTCTCTTTGCAGCTGAGGGCCTAGTTGTACTCCTTTTCCACCGTTCAAACGCACGGCTCCTGCCTGCTGGCCAGTATTGGCCGTATGATTAAGCGGTGCCGGCACAGGAACGGCAGTGTTCAGTTTGGCATAATACTGGCTGGCGGCAGCTTCATTGCTGCTTTCCATGGTGGCTGTCATGTTCACCTGGCTTTGCATGTTGGAGAATTCCACCCGGTTATTGCCCTGCGCATCTTTCAGGTAATAGCGGTATTCCGGTATTTCCTGCTCTTCGCCATGCAGCACTATGCTGCCTTCCCTTAATTGCAGGCTTTTGAGTGTGCCTTCTTCCCAAAGTCCAATACCTGAGTAATCCAGTCGGCTTATCATCTGGTTGTTTTCGGTATCCACCATTTTCTCAGCAAGCAGGTTGCCGGCAAAATCATACTCAAAAACCTGCTCATAGCCGGATTTCAGTTGGATGGTCTCAGGCTTGTTCAGGAAATTATAGCTTATTTCGGTCTCTTTATTATGGTCTTTAATCAACCTGCCACTTTCATCGTATTCATATTGGGTAGCACTTAATTCACCGGTTTTTTGGGTAAATCCCTGTGTTTTATTGCCCCTTTCTGAAACGGATTTAAGTCTGTTGGCATCATAGGTATAGGTCAGCTCGTCCATCAGGGAGCCATCCGCTGCTGTTCTTTTTAGGGCCGTAATATTGCCATTGGCATCGTAGTTAATAGAACTAAGTGAATTAGCTGTCGTAGCTTGCCAGGGCCCTTGGTTTTTCTTATAACCATTAGCCTTTGTAAGTCTGTCTTGTTGATTGTACTCATATCTATAACCCAGTTTTCTTTCTTTCATACCTTCCGGAGTACTCCAGGATACTGCTGTAATATTTCCAGTGTAGGAAGGTGTATTCGAAAAGTCAATATCCTGTTGATCATAAAAGTATCTGATGTCGAAGGCATCAGCAAAGGCATTAAAAGTACCGCTTTGCTGATTAATGCTTAACAGTCTGCCGTTTCCATCGTACCCGTAATCCATGGCCTGTAAAAACTTGCCCGATGTCCCTTTGTGTATGGCTTGTTGCTTTAACTGGCCTAAACGATTGTATTCATAGGCGGCTATAGTCAAAAGCGGTCCTTCATTAAAACTCTGAAATACTTTCATCAGCCTGCCTAACCTGTCGAATTCAGATTTTCTGTAAAGTGTAATATCTGTATCTGCATTGATAGTCAGTTCAAATTCGGATAATGCATTCAGAAAGTTATAGGCAAAACTACTTCTGTGGGTATGGCCGAGGAAGTCTTCCTGTACTGTTTGAATAAGCTCCTGCTTAAAATTATAGTAATTGACAAAGCGTGACCATTCATCGCCTCTCAGCTTTCTCACCCTGCCACCTGTAAGTGTTCCATTGGTATTGTTGGATTTCATCACCCCATTGATTTTCTCCGGGGCTGTAAATTTTAAGTTAGTTTGGGTGGCAAAATCGAAACCATAGTGATCATAATACAGCACAGAGTATACATCTTTGATAGATATACCTGTAGGAAAACTTGTGTTGGTATAGCCATAAATGGCAGTGCCTTCTGTTTCGTAGGGTTTTGTATTCGAAGAGGTATAGAATTGATCTACCTCTGCCTGTATTGCTGCTTGTGTCCTTGAAGAAGGGTAATAGCCTGAATAGATAATCTCGCCTTCTTTATTATACTTATTAAACAACCAGATCTTTTTTGCTAACATACTATGATTTTGGTAGAGTACGGGTCTGTCCAGCTTATCATAAACAAAATACTCTTTTGAAGCACCGGGTTTGCTTTGGGCGCTAAGCCTGTTTTGCTGATCATAGGTATAAGTAAAAGCTAAATCACGAATGTTTTGAACGTTAACTGTTGTGTTGTTAGCCTGAGTTTTAATTTTTTCTGTTAGTAATGGAGGGACTAAAATTAACAGCTGATCATATTCATTGTACACATAATAGGTAGTATTTATGCCATCACTTGATGCAATTAACCTGCCCAATTCATCTGTATAACTCGTAGATGTTCTATTATCCGCATCTGTTGAAATACTTTTGTAGAGTTTGTTAGCTGCATATATTCCTCTTTTATACAGCTGTCCATTCTGGTACTGAAGTTGCATGATAGCATCAGCAGTTGTATTCAGTTCATAGCTATAGCTGCTTACATTTCCGGAAGCCATACTGTTTTTATCACCTATGCCCGCATTTTTAGTTACTCTCTTCCTTGGGCTTTCCTCAATTTTTGCTTGCGAGTAGGGTATAAGGTTTGTTTGTTCCGATGTGAATCCGCTATTGTAGAAATTTTTCACTTCACTAACAGGGTTTTCCCGGTATTGTCCATTGCTGTTGCCTACAATGTAGGAAAGGTATTGTTTAGGGGAATTAGTTTGTTTTACGGGATCAGCAAATTCCACAATGTCCCCGCCATCCACGGCTCCTTTAATGGTCAGTTTTTGAGCAATGCCTCCCATGGCATCAGGATAGAAAATTTCCTGGCTTTTTTTATTAAAATTTAAATTAGCCACATCATCTTCATCAGTTATGCCTTCTACAAGCAAGGTGGTTTTAATGCTAAAGTCTCGCTCTTGTGCAGAAAGCGTAGTGCTTACGAAGAAATCATCTGAAACCAGTGTTTTTCCACTTTTGGTAACTTTTACAGAATATTGACCAATTTTGGTGGCATTATAGGTTGTAGCAGTGGCATCGGTAATTTTTTTACCGTTTTTATACCACTGGTAAGTATCATAAAGGGTGGGGACTCTTAGTGTTAAATAGCCAATGGTAGGATTGATTTCATTGCTGCCATTGGAGGTATAGATTCCGGGAATGTCTATCAGGGTAATGGTAACGGGTATTCTGCTACTTACGCAACCATTTGAGTTTCTTGCCTGAGCATACAAAGTTTTAGTGGAAGTAACCAGGGTTTCGTAACTTTTGGAAGAGCTTGCATTGAGTGCTGCACCTCCGGAAACACTGCTAAACCAGAAGTAGTCATAGCTGTCGGAGCCTGAGACAGTAAACTTTCCAAATCCCGGACCTATTTGTGTGATATGATTAGCCTGAGGCGCAGCAGGTGTAGCTTTTACGTTTACATACACCGATCTGGCGGTACTCCAGCTGCTGCATTTTTTTGCGCGTAGGTATACATAACCGGAAGAGGTTCTCTCATAGGTAGAAGCCGAATTGCTGGTGCTTGTACCATTGGCACTGGTTTGCCAGTATACCTGGGCTCCCGATACATTTGTTTTATAAACAATAGATTTTCCACAATTATTGACTACAGTGGGCACAGGCGGTGTACCAGGTGTAGGGGTGCTAACACTCACCTGTTTACTTGCATAATAAGGGCTCCAGCAGCCATTCTTGTAAGCGCGCAGATATACCATTTTAGTACTTGTTACGGTCAGTGTTTTGGCACTGCCATAACTGGTGGTTTTTTGAGTGGAACTCATTTGCCAGTAATAGGTAACTCCACTTGGCGGGTTAATGCGCTCAACGGTTACAGAACTACATGTACGTGATTTTTCGGAAATAGCATTAGGCACCGGACTCTGCACATTGCAGGGCGTAGGTCCCGGGTCCGGATCATTAGGATCGGGATCGTCCGGGTCTGGATCAATCGGAAGCGGTAATGCTCTTTCCTGTATTTCGGTGCTGTCCTTTTGTGCCTGCGCCTGTAGATTTGTGTTGTTAAAAACTAATACAAAAATGAATAAAATTGAAAGGGGTAGTATGCTTTTAAAGTGCTTCATGAGTCAATTCGGTTGATGTTGAAATTTTAGTTAGTGGAGTTAGGTTGCGGTTTAGCAATAATGATAAAGACTTCTTCTTTTTTGCTTCCAAAGCTGTCAGTCATCACGCATTTTAAGCTCATAGGGCCTGTGTAATAAATGTCCGGGCTGGGCCCTTCGTCCACCAGTTGATAAGAACCACCTGAGGTACTACCCTTATACCACTGGATTTTAGGAATATTGCATTTTACACCAGATGCATAAAGCACAATTTGAAGCTTTTGATATAATTGTATGGTAGCCAGGTTATGGATGGAAATGCTCACCTTATCAAGGTCATCAGCAGCCTCTCCGGGCAGTACCTTAAAATACTTGCGTACAGTTACGGATTCCTGACCTGCTTCATCTGACACCCTGCACTTTAATGTCAGGTAGTTGGCACAAAACATTTCAAATTCAATTTCACCGTCAAGAGTAGTGCCTAATGCGACCTCTGTCCCATTTTGCTCTACGCCATACCAGGAGTAATATATTTCTCCACATCCACCTGAGCTATTTACATTAACTGTAATCTGGTCTCCAACTTCCACTATCTCGGAAGATCCTGAAATCGATGCAGTTAAAGGGCTTGCATTTTCGTCTTCACAAGGTTTCAATTGTGCATAATTGTGCTCCATTGTCCATAAAAGGTTTCCATCTGCATCCCATTCAGCCGTTTGCTGATCAAGCAGGCTGTAGGCATACCTTGAAGTTGAATTTTTATAGTCCGTTTGCGTAATAAGGTTATCCCTTTCATCAAAATTATAAGTAGTCATTAAGGCATCTCCTGGCATTATCCTGACCTCATCAATATATGTATTTGCAGGTACATCAATTTTGGTTGAGGTGAAGGGCTTCTCTACGTATTCCCAGGCGTAAAAGGCTGTTCTTTTCCAGTAGGAGAGTTTTAAATTTTGCGCTGAGGGCTTGAAAGTAACCGGCAATTGGTAGGAATTTCTATGTCCTTTTAAGCCGGTTTTAGTTACTCCTGAAATGCCATTTTCTTCAAAAGAAGTGTAAAAAACATCATTTACTTTAGCGTTGCTTACCTCAGCTATTAATTGTGTGCCATGGCTATTATACAAAAAGCTTTCATATATTCCTGACTTTACAAATTCTACCTGTACAGGATGTAGAAATTTGTCAAAAGAAGTAATCGTATTAAGCTTATAATTTTTATTGGAAATTAAAGGTATATCTGATGCCTGATCATCAGCTATTTCAAAGCCGTAATTTTCAGTATTGATGTAGGTAGTTTCATTATTATCCCCGTATTGTACTTCATTATATCCATTGATTACTCCCTTGATAGTAAGCCATTCATTGTCTCTGAAAATCTCTGTCTCAGATAGGATAAGTTTTTTCTGTAGGTTGTTATTCCGCATTGCTGTATAGGGAAGGAAAGAGAAATCTGAAGGATAGAAAAATTTATTTCGTTGCCGTGCAATTCCATTGATATATTGCAAAGTAACAGAAGGGTAACCGGCTGTATTAAAATTGATTTTTTCTGCAGTGGTGGTAGCTAGTTTACTGTTTTCGTAAGATTTAGTAATGGAAGAATCCTGACGAAAACTTTTCAATTGAAAGCTATATGACTTAAAGCCGGCCCTTGCACTTAGAGAAGGTAAAGCTGTTCCATTAATGGTGTCTGATCCCTTTGGCTTAATAGCAACAAAATTACTGGCAATTTTAAAACCCCGGATGGTTGCACTTACAGCATAGGTCTTATAAAAGTTGGTTGTTTCATTTAGGAGTTTGCCCTGTTCATTAAAGGTTTGAATATTTTTTAAGAAAGCAATAGGTCTTTTCAGTTCAAAATCATCAAAAATAATAGCTGACCCACTTTCTCCTCCTGTTGTTATTGATGTATTAACTCCCTCAATTATTTCATAATCATAAATTGTACGGCCAAATCCTTGCTCGTAAGTAATTACTTTTTTGTATAATACGCCAGAAGGAGCTAATATTTCATTTTTTAAATTGAATGCTTTATTACCAATACTAATTATGTTTGATAAAGTGGCATTATTGGTGAAGCCTGTCCAACTCTGCTTCTCGTAAAAATTAATAGGTTTACTGATTAATACCGGCTGTTCATAATCATAATATATGGTTACTTTTTCAGGAGAATTTTTGTCCGATGTAATAATTGAATGAAGTCTGGCTCCCCCTGCAAAATCAAGATTTTCATTACTTAATGTATGTCTTTCGAAAACAAATTCCTCTATTTTTCCATTGGAATAATTAATCTTCTCAAGCAAGCCTGCATTGAAAAATGTGCTACTACTATTAAAATTACGGGTATTAATTCCCACAGGAGTATAGCTTGCACCTTCAGCATTGTAGCTTATAGCAGGATAATGAGTTTGGAGGTAATTATTAGCTATATCCAATTCGTTAATATAACCCCAGTAATCTATAAATCTGTTAAGGCCTTTCGCGGAAAGAAATCTTAAATTATTATATTCAAGATCAATTGTTCTTACGGTTTCCTCTGCTGAGGATTGAAAATCAATTTTTTGCAGCCAAAGTCCGTTGGTATTTATTACGTGTTCAAAACTCACATTTTGCAGTACTAAAGTACTTCCATTGTTGCTTTTTTTCTGAAAAGAAATATTGGATAAGATCAAATCCTCTTGCTGAGTATCTTTTCGGCCAAGTGCGTAGTTGAGTTCACATTTACTTTCTGCAATTCCTGAATTAACAGTTATAGAATTAAGATATACCTTTTTGTAATTAACTGAATAGTTGGCGTAGAAAATATCTGAAGAATATAAATTAGATGCATCATTCGTTTTGAGTGAGGTAGCCCTGTAGCTTCCTTTGTTTAAATTTATCTCTTGAGATGACTTGTAGCCAAATTGAATTATATCTTTCCTGGTAGTAATAATCTTCGTAACAAACCATGCACTGGTATTTCCATTTGCCTTCTCTATAGCATTTGCCCCTCCTAAAAAATAATGATTGCCACTGCCATCCAACACTTCCCATTTTTCATTATTATTAGCAGGATTGGGCCTCTTTATTTTAATTTGAGCATTACTGCTGATAACAACTTCCCCGTTGGCATCAAAGTAGAACTCTTCTTTTATGCCGTTTATGTTAATAAAGAATATGTCAGGCTGAGAATCTTTTGAATAATTGAGAATATCTGCTAAGTCACTTTCGGTTAATGAACTGAAATTAGTTTTTAAAGCTTTATTCAAATATCCTTCCGGGCTGAAATCGTCAATACCTCTTATTACCCTGCTGATAGAACCCAGGTTATCCAGCTTCCAACCCTCACCTGCAGAACCGGAGTGTGTAGTATTCTGATAGCCTGAGGCTCTGTAGGTTAAGCTGATAGGATAGCTCATGTGCCGTCCTTTTAAACTACCGAGCTGGATGGTTTTTTGCATGATACCTGCAGCCTGACTATTAGATTTTGTAACCTCATTGATAGAGGAAGTGAGTTCATTAGACGGAGTAATATATAACTCGGGGCGTTCTAAAAAAGCTATATCCTGACCCTGTAAAGGAGTATGGTTGATAAAATAAATAGCCAAAATTAAACTTAGGGTAAGGCTGATTGAGTGTTTCATATTATTAAAATTTAAGCAGTTTTAAATCTACTTTGCTGAAGAATTCTATTTTTTGTCTTTTTTCAGTTTTCTATTAATTCCCAGAACTATTGAAATTCTCTGATTATAAATCAGATTATTGTTAATGAGGTTAAATTTTGATCCTATATACCAATTATGTCTTTGGTTAAGCGTGAAATTCCTCCCCAGCATTAAATAGGGTATACTCACATTTTCAGGAGTTAAATCTTTCGTTGATTTGTTTTCACTTTTAATGATCTGAAGACCTGGCCGTAGGAAGATTTTCTTGAATAGGCTGAATTCAGTAAAAATATTGAAAGTGTTGAAAGGTTTTTTCATAATTAGTAAAGTGTCAGTAGAAACCTTGGTTTGTGTTCTTATTCCATAAGAAAAGCCCAAACTAATATTTTCACTGTAGGCCCACCTTAAGCCAAGAGCATTTTCAGTAAGCAGGGCTTGCGGGTTTACCACATCAATAAATGCAAAAGCCGAAAAATAGTGATACCATTTTTCCAAATCCGAGCTTTTAAAATATTGGCTGAAAGCAGAATTTCTTTCCTTTTTAAGATGAAGAACCTTCTCATTTACTTTTTTGACTGCATTCAGGTTTTTTCTATCAATATGTACTGCTTTTATAGGATTTACAGACTTCTGAAAGTCTTTTTCAAGATCAAGTTCTCTTACTTCTAAATTTCCTTTCTCTAAAGAGGATACATCCATGTTTTTCTCTAAATCAGATTTTAATTCACTCGCAAGATGATCTGCTTCTGATTTTAGGTTTTCTTTAATACCAGTAGTTGCAGGCTTTTCAATAGTTAATGAATTCGCTGGAAATTGATAGGATTTTATAGTATCAGGATTATTGAATGCATTCTTATTAGCATTCTCAAGAGGTACTTTTTTGAAATCAGTAACAGTGAGGGGTGTTGTTTCAGGTAAATTGGTGGTGGTTATACAGTTTTTGTTAATGCAAACTATTAAATGATAATGAGAGAAAGTGGGCGGACTATGATCGCCTTTAACTGTTATTTCCTGAGCAAACGTATTGAAAACATTAATGAAGAGCAGAATTGATAATATAAGTAAATTTCTCACCATAAGGTACTTGGTTGCACGGCACAAGTATATAGGTTTATGTGTAAATTATCAATATTTTTTTTTAATTAAATTACAATTAATCAATTTTTTCTACAATAGTAGTGCTCTAAATGGTTTAAAACTTACATTGTATAATGTTCTTTGATTTTAATTATTCACACTCCATTTCAAGGATGAATTTACCTGCATCTTGCTTGCGATTTAGGCTAAATTTCTTTTCCAGGAGCAGGAATACAGTGTCAAGTGTTTCATTTTCAATGGTACAGGAAACTAAACACGCTTCACCACTTTTAACTTGTATTTCAGCGCCATACCATCTTTCCAGTTTTTTGGCAACAACCTTTAGCCTCTCTTTTTCAATCACTAACTTCCCCTCTTTCCAGGAGCTTTCTTTTAAGAGGTTGGCAGGGGAGACCTTTGTTTTCTGTGTATTTTTGTAAAAACTTAATTGATCGCCTTCTTTTAAGGTTAATTCCGGCTTATCTAATGCGTTATTTTGCCTGAAAAAAACTTTGCCTGAAACCACTGTAATTATAGCATTTTCATCTTCTGAATAGTTTTGGACATTGAAGGCTGCTTTGTTCGACTTGATGATGATATTATTTGTACGCACTTCAAATTCTCCATCTGCCGCATCATTTACATCAAAAAAAGCTTCGCCTGTAAAAGTAACTATTTTGTCAGTTCCTGTTTCAAAATGTTTTCTATGTGTTAAAGTGCTACCTCCGTTCAGCCAAACCTTAGAGCCATCAGGCAAAATAATCTGTAATTTTAAGCCATTCTTCACTTGATAACTTTCGTATTGCCTTTGTTGATGATACCAATCCTGCAAAATATATACTGTAACAAAAAGAAGTGCTACAGCGGCAATTATTTTTATAAATGAATTAAAATTCCAAATCTTTAAAATAGTATTACTTTTCCGGATAGAGTTTTTGTACCCCATCCTCATCTTTTCGATTTCACTTTCTGAAAGATAAGTAGGCTTAAATTCCATCAATAATACCAGTTCCCTGGCTTCCTCTATATAGCTTCTTCTTTCAGGGTTTTCTATGAGCCATGCTTGCCAATAAGAATTATTTTCCTCGTTGGGAGAGAGTACCCACTGCTGAAAGTTTTCATCTGCAGCGAAATCGTTTTCATTAAAATCGGAATAATCTATTTTCATTTGTATGCTTTCTATAGAATAAAGCACATTTTGCTCTGTTTCTCATCACTCTTTTGGAGAATAATTTCTTTGAAACCAGATGTTAAATTGTAAAATACTGTAAATCAATTAATTAATATGTTTCCTCGCTTGAATAAGTTTGAGTGAAATACCAGGAGAAGTAATATTTTTCGGAATAGTAAAGTGAATGAGAAATGTAGGCTATTGAATTGGAATTACCATAAGGTTTTGTTAGACTTAAGGAGTAATGATAACGTTTGCATAGCGCGACAAACAAGATTATAGACAGAATTTACGTTCATGTCCATTATTACACTTATTTCAACGTATGTCAGGTGATTGAAAAACTTGTGGTATAAAACTTCCCTCTGCCTGTTGCTTAAAAGATCCAGTGCTATTCTCAATTGTTCTTTTCTATCCTGAGAGAGTTGGTTATTGATCAGCTGGAACTCATGGGAAAAGGCTATTTCGAAATCGTAATTTTCAGGAATGAAATCCTGACGTAATTTACTTTCCTTATTCACTTCTTTAACAATAGACCTTTGCAAAGACCTCATCAGGTAAAACTTAATGTTGTAGGTTTCACCTATTGTTTGGCGATTCTCCCATAAATAAATGAATAGATTTTGGATGCAATCTTCAACAAGTGCTTTATTTTTAGAGATTCTATAACCGTAGCTATAAAGCAACCTCACATGCTTGTCAAAAATCACATCTAACGCAGAAGAATCACCAGCTCTCAGTCTATTCCATAAGTCGAAATCTTGCAAGTTGTTCATTAAAGTTGTATTATTTCATGCATATTAGTAATTTAAATGCATAAATAAAACTTTTTATGATAAAATATTTATACGGACAACTTATTTAATATGAAAAATTACAGATAGAAAAGTACATATTTAAGTAGTTAGAAAACGCAAATCAATTATCTGTACTATATTTATATTATTCAAGAATGCTCATTGTGCACCAGCGGCTAAGTCTAGCTTTTGACTGATCAGCTCTTTCAAACTCTTTAAGTCCAGACTATTCATTGTTTCCACATCAATCCAGACTGAAATATTTCCTTCTTCTTCCATAAAAATAGCAGGGAGTTCGTCTTCTCGCTTATATTGTTCTTCCCACTCATCCTTATGCAAAAAACTCATCTCAACAGGAATAGTCTCTTTAAACTCAGCCCAGTCTTTATTAATGGAGAAAGTATCGTGCGTTATTGCGCAGAGGTTACATTCATAGGTTTGAGGAGATAAAAGTTTATGCATTATATCCATATAACCAGCCCACGCTCCTGAATTGGCATTATAAACGAAAATTAATTTTTTATCTTTTATCATTGTATTGATTTTAAAAGACCTGCGGGATTTTAATGCCTCACAGGTCTGCTTGTTGTTCTGTTAATTACCTTTTTATCAGGTGATTAGATGTTATTTCCTTTCTCACCAGGCATTACATCTTTGATTTGTAACTGTAGCTTAATTTATTAATTCCCAATTCCCAATTAACCAATTCCTAATTCCCAATTAACTAATTCCTAATCCCTAATTAACCAATTAACCAATTCCCTAATTAACCAACTCCCAATTAACCAACTCCTAATTATTATTTAAAAATTAGTCCTTCTCCCACCAACCTTTACTGTTAATATTGTCGCCACCAATTCTATTAACCGCTTCTTGGTAATTTTCTGCATTAGTAGCCTGTTCTGATTCAGGATAAAGATAGCGCACAGGGTATCTTCCATCATTTACAGCATCGGGCCCGGCTTTAATGGTCGGAATGCCTGTTCTTCTTATGTTAAACCAGGCCTCATGACCTATGTTGATAAGGCTGATCCATTTTTGGGTCATAATTTTAGTAAGGTTGTTATTTCCATCTAAGGCAACAGACGGTCTGCTGAAATAGCCTTCAGGAACCTCAACTTCATAGTAATTAAAGCTCGCTTTTACAGCGTTTTCATAATATTGCTGAGCGGATCCGATTGTAATAAAATTCTTCTCCCGCGCTTCTGCTAATGCAAACTGTACTTCTGCATACTGCATAAATTGGGCGTCTGCGCCATCAGGTACATCTCTAAAAATGGAACCTACTATTGATAGGTCATCGACTCCCAGACCTTGCTGTTGAACCGTTTCGTTAGTCTGACCGTTCCTGATCCCTCTGTAGTAGATGCTATCTTTAGCTAAAGCTTTTGCAACAGGCTGATACAGCACCCCAATTCGTGGATCGTTCCATAAGCTAAGTACTGAATCTGCTGTTTGGCTCATTACATGCTCTACTAAACCTCCTACAGTGGATAGAAAAAATGGAAATTGATTAGGGGCTGTTGCCAGATAAGGTAAAATGGCATTGTCCTCGTTAGATCGCATGAGTTTGCCGGAATTGGCCAGGGCTTCCAGCTCGGAGAAATCAGTTAGTCTTTTACTAATCCGCATCAGATACCTAACCCTTAATGAGTTGGCGAAACGTACCCATTTATCCAGGTCATTGTTGAACATCACATCACCCACAATTACCTGATTGGTGCTTTCTAAAGTGGTGGCAGATCTTTTCAGTACGGCAAGTATTCCTATTTCCGGATCTGTATAAATGCTTTCCTGTGTATCATATTTTGGTTTTTCAAAGCCTTCTGTTAATCGATTGGCTTCACTGTAGGGTACATCATTCCATAAATCAGTCATTTGTGAAAATAGGAAGCATTTCATGATATCTCCCACGGCAACATAGGCTTCATTAGAAGAAGGTGAAGCTTTCATCGATTCTATGTCAGTAACCAATCCGTTTAAAACACCCCAATACGTTGCATTGGAGCCAATGATATATCTATCAAAGAAACCAAAATCTATAGCAGCAACAAATTGTGCAAAGTAATTGGACTGATCAAATCCCTGGTAATAGGTATTTTGATCAGCAGCCACTGAGATAATATTGGTGAGCAGAAATTGAGGCTCAACATTTTCCGGGGAGTTAGGGTTTTCATTAATCTCCTCAAAATTGTCTGTACATGCTGCAAGTAGAATAGCACTCAAAAGCAGACCGAATGTATATTTAAATAGTTGCATCTTTTCTTATTTAAAATTGTGTTTTAATACTGAAGCCGAAACTTCTGGTAGAAGGGTAGGACATATCATCCACACCGTACACTATATTTCTACCCTGTGAGGCATTAAGCTCAGGATCAACATGGGGATTTTCAGTAAAGAGTAGTAAGTTACTGCCTATAAAGCCTAATTTTATACTCTGAAAGCCAATGCGCTCACATAGTCCCTTACTTAGGTTATAGTATAAGCTCAACTGCCTCAGCTTGATGTAAGAAGCATCATAAATAGAGCTCTCTTCGTTTCCTCGTGAAAAAATCCCGTTATAGTAGGAGTTAGCTGAAACTCTTGTGGTATTTTCAACATAATTTGGGTTTTCTGCTGTACCAATATTTACTATTCCATCTCCAATAATGCCTTCCTCACGACCTACCAGGGTTTCTTTCAAAACACCGGAAGTACTTCCCAGCGACCTGGTTCTGGAAGCAATAATTCCTCCATATCTAAAATCAAAAAGCACATTCATTACGATCTGTTTGTACGAAAACTCATTGTTTAGTCCTACTGTGAAGTCAGGATTGTAATTACCGAGCAATCTCAACGTGCCATCAGTTACTGGCGCACCATTCCCATCATACACAGTTCTTCCATCCACTTTTTTGAAGCCGGTACCATACATATCTCCTACAAGACCATCTTTTTTAGCAATATAAAACAGGGAGTTTGACCCTCCTGATCCCCCAAAAAAATCAGCACTGCCTGTTACAAATTGATCTACGCCCTCTGGCAATTCCACCACCTTGCTTCGGTAGATGGAATAATTTGCTGAAGCTTTCCATTTGAAGTCTGACTTATTAATGATTAAGCCGCTAATAGAAGCTTCCAACCCTCTGGTTTGTACTTTTCCTCCATTTTCCAGTTTGTTAGCAAACCCTGTAGAAAGGGAAATAGGTCTTCCAATAATCTGATCAATACTCGTGTTTTGATAGACTGTAATATCAGTTTGAATTCTATCATTTAATAGCCAGATTTCTGCTCCTGCTTCGTAAGCATTTAGTCTTTCCGGTCTTAAATTCAAATTTTTAAGTGTTCTTTGATTGGTTACCCTGAGCTTATCTCCATAACTTTGATTGAAAGC
Organism: Marivirga lumbricoides; assembly: GCF_014636295.1. Lineage (GTDB taxonomy): Bacteria > Bacteroidota > Bacteroidia > Cytophagales > Cyclobacteriaceae > Marivirga > Marivirga lumbricoides. The sequence continues at coordinate 290,688 of NZ_BMEC01000005.1, forward strand.
GAAAGTATTGAGGAGCTGGTAGGGTTCTGTATCGTTCCCTACACTTGCAGCACTAAGCCTTAACTTCATAAAGGTAAATGCATCAGGAAGTGATACCATATTAGACAAAATGTAGCTCAATCCTGCTGAATAATAGGCAAAAGAATTATTGTCTGCCGGCAAGGTGCTACTCCAGTCATTGCGGAGTGTCAAATCAAAATAGAGTGTATTTCTAAAACCAATGTTCCCGAATGCATACACACTGTTGATGCGTTTTTCATAGATTTCGTTGTTTCCTACTAAGGGTGCATTTGTGTTAGCCAGTGTATAAATATTAGGAAGCGCTAGTTGAGTGGCTTCTGTAAATTTGTACTTTATAGATTGATCGAACCTATTAGCACCTAGCGAAATGTCATAAGTGAAATCATCATTTATTCTGTCGGTATAGGAAAGCAGAAAATCGGTATTCATTTCATTATATATCACCTGATCTTCTCTGTAGCTTCCTGTGGGGTTAGCATTGGTACTCAAAGCCCTGCGAAAAGCACGATTATCAGTGTAAATATCAGCCCCTGTTCTCACACTTAACCGCAGTTTATCAGTAAGGTCATAATTGACAGAGGCATTCCCTAGTATCCTGTTTTTATCGAAACTGTTAGTATTTTCAAACAGCGTTAAGTAGGGGTTATTTACCCAGGCATAATTATAATTAAACTGAGTCAAACCTTCTTGCCCGGCCTGCCAATAATTCTTCAATGGTTCAAAATCAGTTTGTCGCTGTGTCCAGTTAAATCCATACATCACATTTTCATAGCCATATCCTAAATTCGGCCTGTTTTTGCTACGTGTATTAATATAGTTAAGGTAAGTGTTTACACTTAGTTTATCCGTTAATTGCTGATCCAGGCTAATAGCAACACCATCTCTGTTGAGATCTGTGTTTGGTAGAATTCCTTCGTTTCTCAAATTGCTATAGGCCAATCTGATATTGCCTTTATCTCCTACAGAATTTACAGCGATGTTATGTTGGGAGGTAATTCCCGTTTCAAAGAAGTTGCGGATATTGTCAGGTCGGGATACCCATGGTGTGGCGGTAATGTCATTCAATGTGCCGTCAGCTCTGGTTCTGGCGATTACATCTCCACCTCTTACAGGATTGCCATTAATATCAGTAGAAGGCCCGTCAAATTGTTTAATCAAAGTGCCTTGATCCAATCTCGGTCCATAACTGTAAATACCAGCAGTTCCATCTAAAGCACCCAAACCTGTATTAAATTCAAAATCCCCAATTCCACCTCCATACTCATTCTGGTATTCCGGCAGTGTTAAGAGAGTTTCAAAAGTTAGCGTACTACTGGTTGTAATTCCTAAGCCTTTATGCGCTTTTCCTCTCTTTGTTGTAATTAAAACTACTCCATTAGCAGCTCTTGACCCATAAAGTGCAGCAGAGCCTGCCCCTTTAAGTATAGAAATTGAGGCAATATTATCAGGGTCAATTTCTGCTCCCCCGTTGCCATAATCTACTTCCTGTAAAGAGCCATTATTTACTAAATCACTTGTGATTTGCTCATTGCTAATAGGTACTCCATCCACAACAAATAATGGTTGGTTGGTACCAGTGAGTGAATTTTCACCTCTGATGATAATTCTGGAGGAAGAGCCCACGCCTGATGATCCGTTGGTGACCTGTACTCCGGCTACCTGGCCTGCTAAACTGTTGACCATATTGGTCATGGGTACATCAGTGAGCTGCCTGCTATCAACTTTTGCTATAGAAGAGGAGAGCGATTGCTTTTCTCTTTCTATTCCCAGCGCTGTTACTACAACTTCATTGAGTTGCTGAAGGTCCTGTTCTAACTGAACATCTAAAATTGAGCGCTGCCCTACATTTATTTCCTGAGTTTTCATGCCAATAAATGAAAATACTAAAATGGTATTTTCGGAGGGCACGGAAATCTTGTATTCACCATCAATTGAACTATTAGTCCCTTTGTTGGTGTCTTTTATTTGCACATTTACTCCCGGCAGTGGCTCACCCGATTGTGCATCGGTTATTTTACCACTAATGGTCTGCTCCTGCGCTACGGCTGCAAAAAGCACCAATTGTAATAATGATAGTAAAATTATCTTCATCTGGTTATTGTATTGTTTTGATTGTTCATATTGATTCCATTGGCTTTTTGAGTAGCCATGTCATAATGTTTGGTGAAAAACTCATCACACCAGAGACATACATTTTTTAATTCCTTCGCCCTTTTTCTGCCATATTCTTCAGAGATGCCTATGCTTTCTCCAATCGCATAGATATTGCCCTGATTGAGCTTCTTCATGATCTCATGCTTACTCATTTTTTGCACTATGTCTGCTATTTTTTCTTTTCGCGCATCACCCATTGGCGTTACCGTTCCAGGGCAGCAGGGATTTACTTTCCACAGCTGAATAGATAATTCCTGAATAATATCTTCCTTCGGTGGTTCCATAAATCCAATCGCACCCGAATGAATGGCACAGAAATTATGTTCACCATCTTGTTTCCATATATTATGTTCCATCGCTCGTCCTCTAGCCCAGTTGCCTCCCAACCACATCTCTTCATTGGCACCAAAAAAACTATAGGTCAAATTTGTCTTTCTTTTTAAGGCTTCAGTTTTGGAGGTTGTAGGCTGACCAGCTTTCAAAGAAATACCTTGTGATTCGAACAATTCCGCTAATGCATCCTTTCTTTCTCCTTGTTTTTTATGGTATCTGTCAATACTGGCGATAGAAAAATGATTCACTCCCAGCTTCATCAATTTTTGCAATATCTCTACTGTTAACAAGTCGCCATTGAACTGAAGTGCTACATTAATATTTCCGGAATATTTTACTTGTACTGCTTCCAGAATGGAGTAGAGGAGTTGCTTTTCTGCTAAGGGTTCGCCTCCACTTAAGATCAATTTTTGCAGGCCATTTGGTAAATTTTCTACGATGGCCAGGCAGTCATCCTTGGAAATTCTTTCTCCCTTTGGTCCGGAATTGTTGTAGCAATGGATACATTGGTCATTGCAGAGCTGTGTAAAAGCCCAGTATATCTGGTAGTAGTCAGTATAGTCTTTTGATTCATTCATCCTGTTAATATTTGGTGATTATCATTGCCGCTCTTTCTACCAATGCTTCTCTTTTTTGCAAAGAGAGGCTTAAAGGTAATTGAGCAAGTCCCAGAATTCTTCTGAGTATTTCAACTGACATGTATTTCATCATCACAATATCATCGAAAGGGGCTTTTTCTTTATAGAGATCCATTGCCATTTTAATAAAGTTGTGGGGTTGCTCTGCCATATATAAATGCGCTAAACAAACTCCTATTTCAAACTCAGGAATACCAAAATAGCAGAACTCAGGGTCAATAATCTTTAGTCCGGAGGTGGTTTTAAGCCAGCTTCCGGGAAAGTAATCGCCATGCAATAGATGTTTTCCGTCAGCCAGGTACTTATCTCCCAATTCACTTACAGCAGCCTTTAACTCAGCATCAAGCTTCACTTTTCTTCCCACAGTAGCTAAACCCGGTAAAATATCTTCCAGGTTGATACCATTATTTTCCTCATAAGGAAATTTAAAGATATGCTCATGATTCAATGCGCGCATGTCCTTATTATGAATAGGCTCCTGAACATTTTCAATAGTAAATGACGTATGAAGATCAGCCATAAAATAGATGATCTCCTTCAATTCTGACTCAGAAATGACCTTACCTTCCTTGTAGAGAAAAGTATAGTCACTACTTTCGCCCAGGTCTTCCATAAGCATTATATGGTTTTCCTCATCCACTTTTAAAATGTCGGGCGTTTTGCTATTTAAGCCCTCGTTGTTTTTAACAATTTGGTAAAACTCGGCTTCACGCAAAACCCTTTGACCCGGAGCAGCCACCTGAGGATATTTTTCAACATAGTCTCTGCTTTGTTTGAGAATAAATGTGCGGGAATTGGTGATTACACGTAAGGTGAAATTCATGTTGCCTTCTCCCGGCTTTTCTACGTTCTGCACTTTTTCATCTGAAGATAGAAATGAAATTTCTGTCAGGTATTTTTCTATTATTTCTTTTTCAGCTTTTAGAGTAATCATGGTTTTTATTTGTTTGAGGTTGATTTTGTAGTTTTACTATTAGGTGGTTATAGTAGGCTTTTGATTAGCTTTTCATGATAATCAGCAACCACATCATAACAATAATTGATAGGGTAGCCAGCTCCTTTATCGCAAAGCAGGTATTGTTTAAATACCATTTTGTCATTTTCCGGGATCATATCATTCTGATGGATTTCAAGTCTGGTATTTAAAGGTTCAACTTTTAAATCTTCAGGGGCTATAATATAGTGGCTGGCCAGAACATCAAAAGGATTAAAGCCTTCTGCTCCCTGCTTAATCCATTGCTCAAGCCAGGGCTTCGATGCTTCAGCTAACCATTCATTTACCGGATCGCCATTTTTTAATCTTTTTAGGTCTGCATCCTTAAGCCATACTTTATTCGAAATTTCAAAAGGACAAAGTGTCACTTTAATTTTTGCCTCGAACATAATTCTGAAAGCGTTATTATCCAAGTCAAAATTCAGGTCCGGAGCGTGGTTTCCCTGGGTGCCGATTTCAAAATAATCAGTAGCCTTCCTTCTTCCGGCCACTAGTACAACATCTTCAATTTGCGGGGCTAATTCAGGATATTTGAGCAAAAGAATTCCAACATTAGTAGCCGGGCCAATGGCCATAATGATCAGTTTTTCTTTTTTGAGGGCTGCGGCAAGTGCCTCCACGGCTTCATTGGTTTCAATATTTGCAAGCACCAGAGCTTCTCCTGCGCCTTTGTAAACAGGTATTTTTCCTCCTGCAAATTCCTTACTCATTTTCTGAGATAGTGCATATGCATTTTCAATACTGGTGTTTCCAAAAACAGCACTTATTCCTTTTATATTGATGTTGTGGGCTTTCATTAATTGTAATACGGCATAGCCATCGTCCACATCGCAATAGCCTTCTCTGGCATGTCTTTTCATTCCTACCGAGAGGTCAGTATCTATCCACACTTGCTTGATCATATCTGTTTATTCAGTTTCGTTTTTAATTTTTACTTCTTCATTCATCGGCTCATTTTCTTTCTTTGTATTTAAACTATCCCAGAAAGAAATTTCATTTTGTACACCTGTCATGGGGTCGTTGATGAAGGAATCCCGATCCTTATAAACTTTGAGGTTCCCTTTTTCCATGTAACCAATTTCATCGCCCATCAAAATAGCTTCTTTTAAATCGTGCGTTACAAACAGAGAAGTGATGCTGAATTCTTCAGCCAATTTTTTAAATAGCAATTGCATTCTGGTTCTTGTACCTGCATCAAGGCTGCCAAATGGTTCATCCAGTAATAAAAGTGAAGGATTGGTGATGATAGCTCTTCCAAATGAAACACGCTGCCTTTGCCCGCCGGAAAGTTGATGCGGCATCTTGTCAGCTTGCCCCTCCAGTTCCAGCCGCTGAATCATGGTGTTCACTTTTTCAGCGATTATATTTTTATCTACCTTCTTTATTCTCAATCCGAAAGCTATATTTTCAAATACTGTTAAATGGGGAAATAATAAATCTTCCTGATAGAGGTAAACTATCCCTCTTTTTTCAGGAGCTTGTTCATTAATGCGGAGGCTGTTTAACAAAATATCGCCTGAATCCGGAGACTCAAGCCCTGCAATAATTTTTAGCATGGTGGTTTTGCCGCAGCCGGACTTTCCCAGAATGCTCAGGGTTTTATGTGCTTCCAGGGTGAAGTTGAGCAAGCTGATAACCTGCTCTTTATGAAATGCTTTTTTAATATTTTTTACCTCAAGAAACATCAAATTAGTTTATTAAATACATATTTTTTATTGATATAAAGCAGTAAGACAGGTGGGAAAATAAGCAGGCAACAGCTTAACGCCCCAAAGAAAAAGTTTGATTCTTTGATGAAAAGAAATACTTTAATAGTTAAAGTCTGTACTTTTCCTACTCCAATAATTGATGTGAGTCCATACTCAAACCAGGAAATAAGGAAGGTTTGAAAGAAACAGATCAAAAGCATGCCACCAGCCATTGGAAATAGCACCTTACTGAAGCTCTGCCATTGGGAACCTCCCAGGGTACTTACTAAATTTTCAAAGCTTTTAGTTCGGTTTCCCCAAAAGCTGCTAAAAAATATAAGGGCATAAGGAAAAGCTATCATAAATTGTGCAAGCACTACACCTGTTGCTGTGCCAAATAGACCGATCTTAAGGAAAAAATAGCTTAAGCATGCACCAAATACTACAGGAGCAAGTATGTAGGGAAAGTAGGTGAGCAATGTTAGCGTATGCTTTTTGGAGTGATAGGATACCGTTCTGCTCAATATAAACCCACTCAAGGTAGAAATAGTAGCTACTGAAAGTGAAATGATTATAGAAAGGGTTAAACTTCCTAAAAGACCGTTTTCTGAACCTACAACCATTTGCCAGTTTCGGCTACCAAAGTAGGAGGGAAGCAGGTTAGGAAATTGCCAATCTGAAGCAAAGGAGAGTAGCACTAAATAGACAAATGGAAATATGATGAGTATTACCAGCAGTGATAATATGTAGGGTTTCCAACTAAGCTTCATGTGCTATTCTTTTTCTTTTGCTAAATAAGATAACAGCAGCCACAGAAACTGTGACAGTATAAATTACTGCAGCTACATACCCTTCTGAAATTTTACTTAAATCATATTGCTTCAATTCTCTGATGATCAATACTGAGAGCATTTGTGGTGACTCCTGTCCCAGAATAAGAGGTATTTCATAAGCACCTAATAAGAAAATGAAATATAACACGATTAGTACCCAGGTCTTATGTAATATTACCGGCAAGCTGATTCTCCAAAGCACCTGGTTTGGCTTCGCTCCCAATGAAGCTGATAATTCTGAAAGCTCCTGGATGCGCTCATTTTTATATACATTTAAAAATAACAGGAGAAAGAAGGGAACTACCACTGTTATAAAAGTGATGATGATGCCAATGGCCATCTGGTCATTTACCAGATCAGGGAAGAAACGTGCTTCTTGTATCCAGCCAAACTGGTAAGCAATTCTGGAGAAAAAGCCACTTTTGGAAAGTAGCTGATAGGTGAAAAAAGCTGCAACCACCCCCGGAATAGCGAGTGGTAAATAAATGATGTAGGAAAGAAATTTTTTATCAAGCTCCTTTCGAAACTTCAAGGTAAGCCAGAGTGCTGTGCTTACTGAAATAATTACTGATAGGGCTGCAATGAGCGCACTATAGGCAAATGACTTGAAAAATTCCCCTGAGGTAATTACTGTTTCCCAGAACTGAGTAGTGAATCCTGTATTTACTACGCCTACTATACCAAAACTGTAGAGCAGCGCATAAATAAAGGCAGCAGCAAAAGGTACTACTCCTACAAGGATAAAAAATGCAATCGATATGGTGCTTCTTTTCCTTTTCAATTATTTCTCGATTACCTCGGTTCTAAACTCTTCATACAGCCTGATCATGTATTCAGGAGCTGGTTCGGGAATATCTTTTCCATCTAAATCAGCCATTTTAACGCCATATTTTCTATCGGGCACAGATTCAAACTTTTCTTTCCAATCTTTAGGTAGTTTCTCTACAGTTAGGATGGTATTGGCATTCATTCCTTCAGGATCCATCTTTTTAAATTGCGCTTCAGGGCTAAGCAGAAAATTGATTACCTGAAGTGCACCTGCTTTATTGCCTGAGTTATAAGGTATACCTAAATAATTAGCATTGCGAATAGTTCCGTTGTCCCACGCATAAACTCTTGTGCTGGTAGGGAAGAGGCCCTGCAGGACTTTATCTTCTATACCTCCTTCTCCATATCCGTAACCTAACCATAGTTCACCATTAGCAAACATCTGATCCATTTTGGTAGCTTCTTTAGGAAATGTTGTCCCTTGCTTCCAGAAGTAGGGCTTTATTCTATTGATGTAATCCCATAGCTGATCAGAGAGTTTTTCATATTTTTCCTCTGAAAAAGGCCCGTTAAGCCCTTTTGGAGAGCCACTAATTTCTGCCAAAAAACATTTTAGCAAGGTCATGCCGGAAAAATCATTTGAAATAGTGAAGGTTCCAGGATGCTCTTTTACGTAGGCTTCCAGCTCTTGCAGGTTTTTAGGTGGATAGGCTACCTTGGCCGAGTCATACACCATGGCAAACTGACTGATACTCCAGGGTGCTTCCATACCATTTACAGGTTGCTGAAAATCAGTTTCAATGTAAGGGTCATTAAAATCAATGTATTCTGAATTGGGCAGTTTTTTCACAAATGGACCCCAAAGTCCCTTAATCTGGTTTAACTGGAAAAATGTTTCTCCATTTATCCATACAATATCTACCTGGCCTCTGTTTACATCAGCCTGTTTTTCGCTCATGATCAACTGCACTATTTCTGCACCTTGTCCCCCGGAAATTTTAAGGTCAATGTTGTATTTTTCTTTTACTGATGGTACCACATAATTATTAATATAATTATTGATTTCAGGGCTTCCCTGCCACATCATAAAATTAACTGTTGTGCCTGCGGTACTATCAGTTATTTCTTCCCAGGATTGTGCTAAAAGGTCTGGTTGATCTTCGGAAGTATTGTTCTGGCAACTCGAAAAAGCACATAAAGCCACTATAAATGGCACTAAAAAATTCAATTTTAACATAGTATGATAATCTGAAAACTAAAAGAATAAAGAAGCTTGCTGAGCCTCTTCTATGGCATAAAATGGAAGGTTATCTTGAAGGGGGGGCGCGAAAAGGGCTTTCAAGCAAAATAGCAGAAGAGACTATGAAAAGGTTTTTTTTAAGTACTAATTTCTGTTTGATGGCACTCAGCAGCAGAATGAATTTTCTCATTGCCGAATCTAAATACTTATTTCCTAAGAGTATTTTCAGATCGAAGTAAGTATTAATGTCCCTCACTTTGCGAAGCACGCTGTAGGGCGAGTTATTAACTTTGCAATATTGCTGAAGTTGGAAGAAAAGCAAATTGGTTTGCCAGGGCAGTTGAGCAAATTTATCTCTCTTAAAGTTCTGTCTGGAAAGGCCAATAAGGTAAGTTCCTCCTCTCAGGGTTGGTCCGATGACAGATTTGCCATCTATTAAGTGGGCCTGTATTTGATCCCAATCTGCATTGATTAATTCGGGGCTGTCATTACCCACAGCAATGATGGATTCATACCCTAAGTCAAAAATTTCCTGATATGCATTGGCAAGTTTTTCACCAAACTGATTCCCTTTTTGATTGTTCTCATCAAAACGGAAAACCGGTAAACCAACTTTAGCTAAAATTTTTTCAGTGCGGTTAATAAAAGCAGAGTTAAGTGCTTCGTTTCGCAACAACCCGGTGGATAGTATTTTCTTTGCCTTTCCTTGCTGAGGAGCATTGAGGCTGAAGAATATGATAGCTATATTTTTGGTTCTTTGCACTAAAAACAATTTTAAGGCTATTATTTTTATTGATCTGTCATATAAACGACTATTTATCTAAATTCGGATTTACTTCAAATCTCAATATAGATAAAAAAGTAGATAAATCTGGTCTCATTACATTAAGATCAATACAATTTGATAAGCTAAATTGTTTAAAATAAGCTGATTTTTATTAAGAGTGATGAATACAGTGCTTAACTGGAAGGCAATAAAATCACCTCAATAACCGAAGCAAAATTTAATTATTTTCATTTTATACTAAGCAGAACAGGCCTGTGATCAGAAATGTTGGATTCATATTCTTCAATGCAATCATTGTAAGTGAGGGTGGTAACCATCTCAACATCATCAAATAGCTCATTGCTTATCAAAATATGATCCAGATGACTTCCATGAGTTTTCCAGGAAGGATAGCTTCTATACTCGCTTGGACCAAGTGCTATTTCCATATCAGCAAAATAGTAATTCCCCACATCTTCTATAAAGTTGTGAAAAGGATTGTTAACGTCATCGCTTAATTCATCGTTGAAATCGCCCAGCACCATAACTTTATTATTCTTCAAACGAGTATCAATGTATTTTTTTAGAAGGATGCTTGCTTCTTTTCTTCTGGCAGTATTTTCCTCTCCTCCGCAGCACTTAAGATGTATGTTGATGAGAGTAATTTCCTGTCCATTAACATGTTGTATGTTGGTAATGACAGGAGGCCTGTAGAAAGCACTGGAGTTATCAGGATAAATAATAGAAAGATTGCTGATATTTCTTATTTCAGATTCTTTGTATAAATATCCTAATTCCTGTCCGCCTCTCACATCATAAACCTTGTAATTCCAGCCTGGCGTAATATCAATTAAATTTTGTAATAAATCTGGCTCTGCAATTTCCTGGACAGCAATAATATCTGCATTGGTATTTCTGATTAACTCTGAAATACCTCTGATGGTACTCTTTCCATTTTTGGGAAAGAATTCAATGTTCCAGGTAACAATATCCAATGTTGCCTCTGTTAATTTAGTATCGCATGTGTAAGCTTTGAAAAGTTCAAACTCTCTTGGAGCATGGTGAGATGTTCCCTCTGAAGAATCTTCCTCTGATAAAACTGAGTTGAGAACAGCCAATATTATGGCGGAAAAGAGGAGGAAGTATCTAATTTTCTTTTTCATTAATTATTCCGGATGCAAATCTAAGATGTGGGCTATCTTTGAATTACCCTTATACAAGCCTTCTTTGGATATAATAAGGGTGATATCAGACTTAATAAATTTTCACGTAAAAGTAAGAGATTATTTTGAGAGATGAATAAGTTTAAGAAAGGCATTTCGGCTGTTTTAAACAAGAAAAGCTGATTTTCAACAAATAGAATACCGGATTAAGAAGTATTTATCTGAAAATCAGCTTTAAAGAAAAGAGCTAAAATATTGATAGATTAGTTCTTTAAGATATTAATTGCTCAAACTAATTTACAAGGGTAAAACCATGTCTTTTCATTCTTTCTTCGCCCACACAGCATCTAAAAGTAGCTGGGCAGTGGCCGGGTTGGTAGCTATGGGAATATTATGTACATCACAAATTCGCATCAGCATTTGAACATCCGGTTCGTGTGGGTGCTTACCTAAAGGATCCCGAAAAAATAACACCATATCCAATTTCTTCTCTGCTGCCAGTGCTGCAATTTGTGCATCTCCACCCAGCGGCCCTGAGAGTAACTTATTTACTTCCAGTCCACTATTTTCCGCATATTTGCCGGTTGTTCCTGTAGCTACAAGGTTAACAGCGTTAAGTTTATCTTTGTTTCTCATAAGAAAAGCGACCATTTCCGGCTTCTTTCCATCGTGTGCAATTACTGCTATTTTCATTCTGTTTTCTAGGTAGTATATTCTGCGTTAATTTTCACATAATCATAGGAAAGGTCTGATCCCCAACCTATTGCATGAGCTTTACCCTGGTTGAAATCAAACTTCACTTTTACATCGCGCTTAGAAAGTATTTCATCAGCTAAAGCTTCATCCAGCTCTTCGGGCTGCCCGGTTTTTAGTAAGCACAATTCATCATTCTGCCCCATGAATAAATCTACTTTATCAGGATCAAAATTAACCCCGGCCCGGCCCGCAGCAGCAAATAGTCTTCCCCAGTTAGGGTCTTTTCCAAAAAATGCTGTTTTAACTAACAATGAAGTAGAAAGTGTTCTAATGATTTTTCTGCAATCTTCCTCTTCAGGTAAACCTTTCACTTCAAAAGTAATCATTTTAGTTATTCCTTCACCATCATCCACAATCGTTTGGCCTAAGTCAATGCAAATTCTCGTAAGTTCTTCTTCTACCTTTGCATAATGTTGGTGGCTGGTACTGTCAATTAAATCATTAGCGGCTTTACCATTGGCCATCACCAGCACAGTGTCATTAGTGCTTGTATCACCATCTATAGAGATCATATTAAATGATCTGTCTACGGCTTTATTTAATGCTACTTTCAGCACCTCAGGCTTAATATTAAGATCTGTAATTATAAATGACAGCATGGTTCCCATATTTGGATGAATCATGCCAGATCCCTTGGCTATTCCTCCAATATGAATGGTTTGTTCTCCTAAAGAGAATGTAAAAGAAGCTCCTTTTGGCTTAGTATCTGTAGTCATGATGGCTCTGGCAGTGGCATCGCTACTTTTTTCAGTGTTTTCAAGTCCATTAGCTGCCAATGTAATGCCATTTAACACCTGTGTAATGGGGAATGGCCTTCCAATAACTCCTGTGCTGGCAATAAAAACATCCTTTTCCGCAACATGAAATATAGAAGATGTTCTTTTAATTTCATCATATACTGCTTGTTTTCCTAATTCGCCTGTGCATGCGTTAGCATTTTTTGAGTTAATGACTACTGTTTGGATTAAGCCATCTTCCATTTGTTTTTTGCAGACTTTTACCGGTTCGGCTACTACCAAATTGCGGGTAAAAGCTGCAGCAGCAGCACAAGGCTTTTCAGCATGTATAATGGCTAAATCTAATTGATTGTTTTTCTTTAATCCGGCTGAAAATCCATTGAAGACAAAGCCGGGTACTGTATGTAAATCCGTTATCATTATTTAAAATTATGGGTTTAAAGGAGCCAGACCCAGACCTGCAGTCTCTTCAAGATTGAACCTCAAGTTCAGATTATGAACAGCTTGTCCGGCAGCACCTTTTACTAAATTATCTATCACTGATAGAATTACAATTAATCCATTTTCCTGGTCATAATAGGGGAAAATATCAGCGAAATTAGATCCTTTTACATTTTTCACCTGTGGTGGTGCATCTGTGATCCTGATGAAAGGTTGACCGCTGTAAAAATTAGTAAAGCTTTTTCTTAAATTATTAAGATCCGTTGTTTCTGATGGTTTTACATACACCGTGCTCAAAATACCTCTGTCTATAGGTAATAAGTGGGGTGTGAATTTGATAGTAAAAGCCTTGGAATTTAATTTAGATAACGAATTATGAATTTCAGGCTGATGCCTGTGGCCTTCCACTTTATAGGCAAAGAAGTTCCCGTACAGAGAAGGGAAATGAGTGCTTCCTCCTGGCTTAATTCCTGCTCCGGTGGTGCCTGATTTTGAGTCTACTATAATTGTGCTTTCCTCATAATTACCTGATTGGATGACAGGTGCCAATGCAAGGATAGCTGAAGTTGGGTAACAACCCGGATTGGCTATCAAATTGGCTTGCTTAATTTCTTTACTAAACAATTCAGGTAATCCATATGCTGCTTTTCCTATTAGCTCAGGACTTACATGCTTTTGATACCATTTTTCATACAATGCTAAATCATCAAGTCTGTAGTCTCCTGAAAGATCAATGACCACGCGCCCTTTCTCAAGAAATTGAGGAGCATAATTCATAGAAACCCCATGAGGAAGTGCAAGAAAAACTGCATCAACATCAATATCAAGGGCTTCTTCTACTTTAATTAATGGAAGTTCCATTAGCTGACGAAAAGCTCCGTGTAAATCCGCAAAAGGCTTTCCTGCAGAAGTTTCTGAAGTGATATATTCTATACTAACGTTGGGATGGTTTAACAGAATCCTAACCAATTCTGATCCTGTATAGCCTGAGGCCCCAACTATTCCTATTTTTATTTTATTCATTTTTTATAAGCGATTTTTTTATTGAATGATAGCGATCTTCTTCTTATTCAAATAGCTACTGTTTTTCTGCTTTCTCAGCTTCATAAATTGCTTCTAAAGATTTTTTAAAGATATCAACAGCCTCATCAATATGAGATTTTTCTATAATAAGTGGTGGTACAAAGCGCATTACTGTACCTGAGGCACAGTTCCCAATCATTCCGTGCTTGAGCATTTCCATCACAATAGGTTTGCCATCCATATTAAGGGCTACTCCCAGCATTAAACCTTTCCCTCTAATTTCCTTTACTGCAGGATGGCTTCCTACAGCACTTTCCAGTTTCTGTTTTAAATAATCTCCCATTTCTGCTGCATTTTCAAGAAGCTTTTCTTCTTCTATCACTTCCATAGTGGCTAGTGCTGCAGCACAAACCAGCGGGTTACCCCCAAAAGTAGTTCCATGCTGTCCGGGTTGTAAGGCATCAGCAACCTTTTGTTTGGTAATTACTGCACCTATTGGCACACCGCTACCCATTCCTTTTGCGCAAGAAACTATATCGGGCTGAATATCAAAATGCTGATAAGCGAAATATTTGCCGGTTCTTCCGAATCCTGCCTGTATTTCATCTATGGCTAACAGAATATCATGTTCTTTACAGATTTCAGCTAACTTTAAGATGAATTCCTCCTTTATCACGTTGATTCCCCCTTCACCCTGAATAATTTCAACTACAAATCCTATAGGCTTATGATACTTTATATAGTCAGTAAGCATTTCAAGATTATTGTATTCCAATCTGTGGAAGCCATCGGGCAGGGGCTCAAAACCTTTTTGATACACTTCTTTTCCCATTGCCAGATTGGCGATAGTTCTTCCGTGGAAGCTATCGGTAAAGCTCACTATTGGACCTTTCTTATCATGTTTGGCTGCGTAGTTTCTAATAAATTTAATAGCTCCTTCATTGGCTTCTGCACCACTATTGCAAAAAAATGCTCTGTCTAAACCAGATGCTTCCACTAACTTTTGAATGAGGTCGGCCTGAGGCTGTATGTAGAAGATGTTGGAAACGTGCAATAATTTAGCTGCCTGTTGCTGAATGGCTTTTACTACTTTGGGATGACAATGTCCTGTATTGCAAACTGCAATTCCAGCCAACATATCCAGGTACTTTTTACCTGTACTGTCCCACATGTACATGCCTTCAGCCTTTTCAGCTACAACTTGTAATCTTCCATAAAGAGGTAAATGGTAATTATCTAATTTCTGTATACTTTCTTCCATATGATTTGAATGATATTATAAAAAGAGAAGTTAAAATTCTTTTTGGTAAAGCTAATGAATATCTAATTTATGATTTTATAATTTTTGTTCCCAACCCTTCTTCACTTAAAGCACGGCTAATATTTTTCGGGTCTGCTCCGTTGATGATCCTTACATTAGCTACGTCACCATTGATGGCTGTAAAGCAAGCTTCCATTTTAGGCATCATTCCTTCGCTGATTTTAATCTCTGAAGAAGTGCGGAGAGTAGCTTCATCAATTTCATGGATAATGGTTTCAGGTTTTTCAGGGTCCTTCATCAGACCTTCAATATTTGAAAGTATCAGGAAATGATCCACCTTAAGCGCGGCAGCCAAAGCACCTGCAAAAATATCCGCATTAACGTTATAAGAGGCACCCGAAGTGTCCATTGCTATAGAGTTAAGAATAAGGAAATATCCGTTTTCTAAAAGATTATCGTAAAGCTTTGTATCAATCTTTTCAACTTCACCTACTCTTCCTAAAGTTCGCTTCGTACCATTTACATCCACTTCCTTTGGATTACTGGTAACAGTTCTCCCATCTTTGGCAGATAAACCAATAGCTTTTAACCCTGCTTCTAAAGCCATTTCTGTTAATTGACCATTTACATAGCCTCTTAAGGCTGCTTCAACAAATGGAATGGCTTCTTCTGAAGTACATCTTAAGCCCTGGATAAATTCTGAGGGGATGTTGCCGTAGTTTAAAAATTGTTCTATAAATGGACCACCGCCATGTACCAGGATAGGAGAGTAGTTGTGATCGGAAAGTGATTTTATTTCTTTAATTACCTCTTTTTGAAGGTTTTTATCAGTCATGGCATTACCGCCATATTTGATGAGAACGGTCTGCTTTTTAGTATTATACATACATAAAATACTGATTTGAGCGGATTTTGTTGCGTTAAAAGTGGTTTTAAAGGGGATTAAATGGTAATGGTAAGAGCAAAATCGGAATGGGAAGTAAGAAAATAAATATATCTTATAGCTCTCTGTCCAGGCTTTCCCCCTCAAAAAGTGACTCCACTCGCGTGGCATCCATACCTTTATCCTGAAGATATTTGCTGAATACATCTGAGTAGCCATGAGTGGCATAAATTTTTTCAGCACCTGTGGCTTCAACCGCTTTTATAAGTCCGTTCCAATCAGCATGGTCGGATAGCACAAAACCTCTGTCAGCGGCCTTTCTTCTTCTGGTTCCCCTGAGCATCATCCACCCGGAAGCAATGCCTGTACTAAATGGAGCAAACTTTCGCATCCAGGGAGTGCCAATAGAGGCAGGTGTGGCTATTATGAGGCTTCCTGTAAAATCAGATTTGGGCGTTTCTTTAGTTACCCGATATGTTTCCGGCAGCTTCATACCGTTTGACCGAAAGACTTCATTCACATTTTCAACGGCTCCATGCGTTAAAATTCTTCCTATTGTAGGATCAACATTAGTTAGTATGCGCTGTGCTTTTCCAAGAGCATAAGCAAAAATGACTGAAGTTTTATTTTCTGATTTATTTTTTCGCCACCATTCATTAATCTCTTCATAAACCAACTGCTGGTTTTGCCATTGGTAAATAGGTAAGCCGAAAGTAGATTCTGTTACAAATTCATTACATTTAACGGGCTCAAAAGCCTCACTTAGCCCATCATCCTCCATCTTATAATCTCCCGATACTACACAAACTCTCCCTTTATATTCAAGCCTGATTTGAGCGGAACCTGGTATATGCCCGGCGGGGTGAAAACTCACTTTCACACCATTGATATGGGTAGTAGTACCATAATCAGTAGTTTGAAGGTTAATTGAATCTCCAAGGCGGAGTTTCATAATGGGGGCAGAAAGGTGGTGAGCAAGGTAATTGTGATGATTTGGCCTGGCATGGTCAGCGTGTGCATGAGTTATCAACGCTCTGTCCACTTCCTGCCAGGGATCAATATAGAAATTACCTTGCTGACAATAAATACCTGATTCTGTAAATTGAATAAGAGAAGACATTTAATATTAAACTAGTCCTTCTCGCTATTGTTTTCCGTCACTTTATAAATTATTTCATTCAACCTTAATAATTCATCATCCGATAATTTATTAAAGTGAGAGCCCATTTCTTCATAAATAATAGGTTGAACCAATTCCATTTTGATGAAACCTTCTTCAGTAAGGCAAATTTCTGTATTTCTTTTATCAAATTCCTTTTTTAACCTGTTGATATAGCCTTTTTCATGAAGACGATTGGCAATTCTTGAAATATCCGGCATGGTTTCATTCATTTCACTTCTTACCGCATTAATGTTAAGCTTTTCAGGATACTTTTCTTTAAGTATAGAGAGTACTTCAAACTGCTGACGGGTGAGGTTAAATTTTTTTAACTTTTGAGCTATATTATAGCATAGGGTATGCTGGCATTTCAGGAGGCCGGCAAAAGTTTGTTCAATAGTAGCCTCTTTTGGGGATAGTACATTTTGCATATTTGGTTGAATTAGAGTTTTATTTCGATTAATGAGGTAAAATTAACGATAAAAACTTATGTATGAAAGACTATGTCTTCTAAAACCTTACATTTCATTTCGGTTTCAAACCATTCTTTTTCCGGATCTGAATCAATTGTAATTCCCGCACCTGCATAGAAAATTACCTTATTACTCGTAAACTGGCAACATCTTAAATTAACAAAAATATGACTTTGATCATACATTCGAACGGGTCCGATAAATCCACTGAAATAGGATCGGTTGTGAGACTCCTTTTCTGCTAAAAATTCCAGCGCCTTTTCTTTAGGTATTCCACAAACTGCAGAAGTAGGATGTAATAGTTTTAACATTACTGAGGCTAATTCCGGAAAGTTTAGCGCTTTGGTATCTACCTTATAAGTAGTTTTAAGATGAAGAAGGCTGCCAGCCTGAATTGTTTTAGGACCTATTTCCTCATATTCACGTAATCTTATTTTTTTGAAGCAATTAATAATATACCGGGAAACTAAGGCTTGTTCTTCAATTTCTTTTTGTGTCCATGCAGTATGGATAACATTGTTTTCTGTTTTTACTTGTGTACCTGCCAGCGCTACAGTTTTGAAATATTCATTTTTCTTATCTTCAATCAATGTTTCAGGAGTTGCTCCCATCCAAAGCCCGGAAGTTGGAGAAAATGTTAAACTTACAAAAGCATCCGTATATTTTGCGCAAGCTTTCAAATAAGCATCTGCTATATCAAGGGTTTCCTCAATGTTGACGCATTTTATTTTAGAAGGAACTACTTTGTATAGTTCTTCAGTTTTTATTGCGTTAATTCCGGCCTTAACAGTATTGATATAGTCCTTCTTTGAAGTGGAGTTAATAGAAACAGTTTTCTTCAAGCGCTTATGAAGGCTTTCAATATTCGTCTTAATGATAGAATCTTCCTCCTCACTTTTGATTTTTTCCCATTGTAGTTCAATTAGCTCATCTAGCGAATTATTAACAAGATCTAATGAGAAACTCCCTTTGATATCTGTTTTGAAGTGAATATTAGGGTTTTCTGCTGCCTGAAACGGAGCAAGAATAAAGCCTGCCTCTAAATCATCAAGATTTACTTCATCCAGTTTTGTACCTCCATCCAAATCATAAAGAATATGAATGGTGTTATCCTGAGGTAGCTTCCATATTGCTAAGCCGGCATTTTTAATTTGAGCATAGTTTACAACTTTGCTCATCCATTCTGCTGGTTTCAGCTTAATTTCATTTTTTTTAAAGGTACTGTTTTTCAATTCTGCTTTTTTAATACTGCCATCGTAATACGACTGATACAAACTAATTGTTCTTTTTCATTAATTATTTCGATACTCCATACCTGCGTAGTTTTACCAACATGAACAGGTGAAGTTCGCCCATATACCCAGCCATTGGTCACTCCTCTTAAATGATTGGCATTAATTTCAAGGCCTACACAATAATACTGATCCTGATCTACCATCAACATCGCTGCAACGCTGCCCAATGTTTCCGCAAGAACCACTGAAGCACCACCATGTAACAAACCATAGGGCTGATGTGTTCGTTTGTCAACCGGCATTTTAGCTACAAGATAATTATCCCCAATTTCAGTAAATTCCATTCCTAAAACTTCTGAAATAGTGTTTTGCCCCATTTTGTTGAGGGTTTCCAGGCTAGGTTGTATCTTGAAATTTCTACTCATCTTCTTCAGTTTTTTTGGAGGTAATTTTAAATTATGCGGAAAATTACGGAATACCTTTCAAATTTAAACAATTCGCTTCAACTTTGATCTAACATCTTAGCAGGCTTATTATGGTAAAAGATTTAGTAATTGTACGTCATGGGCAAACAGAATATAATTTAAAAGGGATTGTTCAGGGTAGTGGCGTTGATTCCTCCCTTAACGAAACAGGCAGGAAGCAGGCTAAAGCTTTTTATGAATTTTACAAGAATTTCCCTTTCGACAAATTATACATCTCTACGTTAAAAAGAACGCAGGAATCCGTTCAGGGATTTATTGATGATGGCTTAAAGTACGAAAAGCTTTCCGGTTTAAATGAGATAAGCTGGGGCACCCGGGAAGGAAGCCCCTTTACACCTGAAGAGGATAAATATTATTATTCTATTTTAGAACGTTGGCAACAAGGTGAAACTAATTTACCAATAGAAGGCGGAGAAGCCCCTGCTCAAGTGGCAATGCGTCAGATGGAGGCAATGGATCATATTATGGCGCAAAAGAACGAGCGAAATGTGCTAATTTGCATGCACGGCAGGGCTATGAGAATCCTACTTTGCCAGCTGTTCAATTACCCTCTAAGCAATATGGATATTTTCGAACACCATAATTTAGGGATTTATCATGTACGGGCAACTGACAATATGTATCAGTTGGTGAAATACAATGATTTAGAACATTTGAAGGATTTATTAGAAACTAAAAATTGATTTGAAAGATCATCAATTCATTCATTGATTCTACTATATTTCTCAGAACAACCTTCATAGCAACTATAATATATAATTAATTCTGATTCAAATAAATCAATTCTTAGTTCATTTGAAGGCAGTGAATTGTTACAATCTGCTTTAAATGATAGCTCCGCTGAAGAGAAAGTCCCTTCAGTACTTCCGGTATCTTCAATTGATAGTCCATTGCACAAGGAAAAATTGGCTGCAAAGGTACTATCCTGATATAATGTAATTCTCTTATTACTTTCTACAGGAGCAAAATCTCCGCTTCCATCCCCGGGGTCAGAATAAATTGCTGTTAATTGGTAGGTGCCTAAAGAAGTTTTACTTACTCCATCATCTTCACTGCAAGCACACCATATTGAAAACAATAAAAGAAGGCTGAGAGCCGAAGTTAACTTTTTCATTCTGCTAATATTTAGTTTAGAGTTTAAACGACTTTGATAGTCAGCTTGTTATATCTTTAGAACAATAAAAGACCCATAATGAAAATAAGTGCTCCTATAAGAAGAATAATTGTGCTGTAAGGCAAGATATCTTTAGCATTTAATCGGGTAATACCCAAAAGGGGAAGCGCCCAGAAAGGTTGTAACATATTTGTTATTTGATCCCCATACGATAAAGCCATTACAATTTTTGGCAGCGAAATACCTAGTGCTTGTGCTGCTTCAACTACTATGGGGCCTTGCACTGCCCATTGTCCTCCTCCCGAAGGAACAAAAAAATTAACCAATCCTGCACTGAAAAATGTATATATAGGAAAAGTTACTTCTGTGGAAATGGAAACAAAAAAATCAGAAATAAGCACCACGAGTCCACTGTATTTCATAATTCCCATAATACCTGCGTACAAGGGAAATTGAATAATTATACCACTTACTCCTTTAATCCCTGAATTTACAGCATTCATAAATTGGGCCAGAGAACCATGAAGTATCAGGCTGGTGCCAAACAAAAGAAAATTAACATAATTCAGGTCTATAAAAGACTGATCAGACTGCCAGCTTTGAACAGCTTTAACTAAAGCTACTATAAGAATGACCCCTCCTAATAAATAGGCAGGCCATCGGCTACTGTCCAAAGCTATTTTGCTAGCAGTGGGTTTTTCCGTGGTTTTTTCTTCCTTATTATAGTATTCTGAATTAGAGCCCTTTTTAAAAGCCCTGCCCATAATGTAGAAGGCAAGAGGCACCATACAGAGTAAAACCATGAATAGCGATAAATTCATCGTAGAAAAAACTGTTTCTTCAATAGGAATTATTCCTGTTTTATCGATAAGAAAATGATCAGCTTCAGCTACTTTCAGCGGAGCAGAGCCTGATAGACCTCCGTGCCAGGCCATCATACCTGAATAGCCTGCAGCTCCCACCAAACCATAATTAAGGATTCTTCCTTGTGAGGCGAATTTATCACCTATTTTTCGTGCGAGAATAGCTCCAAAAATTAAACAAAGACCCCAGTTAAAAAAGCTAACAAAAATAGTAGCAAAACTCATCATCGAAGCTGCCTGAGCAGTATTTTTAGGCAGATCTGCAATTTTGCTAATGAGTTTTGAAAAAAATGGAGTTAAAGCTAAGGTATGGCCCAATAACAAAATGAGCACCATTTGCATCGTAAAAGAAAGTAATTCCCAAAAGCCGGTTTCCCAATAACTCAATATTTTGAAACTGTGAGATAAACTTCCTTCACCACTTTCTGTAAAGAAAAATGCCAGGAAAAATGTAACAACACTCAACAATATGGCAATCATAAAAGGAGAGGGAAGAAACCGCTCTACTAATTTAACATATTGCTTAGTGAAGCTCATTTAAATCTTTTTAGTGAGAAATTCCATGGTGTCAACTCCATCAGCATAATTCCATAGCTCAGGCATTTGAGCAGTTCCAGGTGCCAGTTCATTTTCACCTTTACCTACTACGCACTGAATAAGTGATTTATTCTCGTTCATCTTCTGCTGCAGATCTTCCTCATTTTGATAGAATTCATAATAAATAACAGAGATAGGGGATACCCAATCTTTATCTTCCTTTAACAGGAAAAAGCCTGAATCAAAATGTGGTTCGCGATTTACCAGGTAAATTGACTTGTTGTAGTCGTAATTGTTGACCCACTTATGATGATCAGCAAGCGTATTGAATGATTGCAGGCTGTTAATAAAAAATTGAAAATCATAACCAGCGGGAACGAACAGCTTACTCACATTTCTGCAACCTAAGCCGTAATATTGAAACATATCCCTCCCTAAAGCCTCAACCTCTTCCACACTTTCTTTTCCGGACAGTATGGCTGCTGAAGTACGGTTTTTTCGGATAATATGGGGATACTTTGCAAAATACTGATCAAAGTACCTCGCTGAGTTATTACTACCTGTTGCAATAACAGCATCAAAGTTTCGAATCGGGTCTTTAGTGAGTACTATGCGTTCCTCAAAACGGGGCTCAATAGAAATCAATAACTCGCTTACTTTCTTAAGTAAGAAAGGGTCTTGTGAGCTTAATTTTGCCAATACTTTATGTCCCGCCATTAAAACGGTCAAAAAATCGTGAAACCCTACCAAAGGGATATTTCCTGCCATTATTATAGCAACTGTCTTACCAGTGGATGAGTCTAATGAATAGGGTGCTATCCATTTGCGGAGCTTTTCTTCTTCCAGCATACCTCCAATAGCTTTTACCGCATGACTTACATTCTCGCGAGTAAACCAGTTATTAAAACCTGTTGCTCTAAAATACCACTCGTCCAGTTCAATTTCTGATAAATTTCTTAATTTATTTCCAAGTTTAATAAAGGCCGCTAATCGCTCTTCAATAGTCATTTAAATGTGCTTGTTTGATTTGTTGCTGTATGGAAATGTAAAAATAGTATAAAGACGGGTAACCACCTAAATAGAATCTCTTTTGATTTACCTGATGCCTATGCTGTATCACTGTAAAAGAAAATAGTTGGAATAAATATAAATAAGAATATTCTTCGATGATTGACTTAATTTGTTTTGCTACACAAACTTATTGTGTCTAACTTTGTTGTTATAACAACTTGTTTTGAGTTTTAAAAGATAAATTCTTTCGGTTATGGCAATAATGATAACAGATGAATGTATAAATTGTGGTGCATGTGAGCCTGAATGCCCTAACACCGCTATTTATGAAGGTGGTGTTGAATGGAACTGGGCGGGTGGTACCTCTCTTACTGATGAGGTTAAACTTCCTGATGGTTCTGTTGTAGATGCCAATGAAATGCAGGATCCTATTTCAGATGAATTTTACTATATTGTGTCAGGCAAATGTACAGAATGTACAGGTTTCCATGAAGAGCCTCAATGTGCAGCTGTTTGCCCTGTAGATTGTTGTGTGGATGATCCTGATGAGAGAGAAAGTGAAGAAGAATTGATGGGTAAAAAGGAATGGATGCACCAGGAATAAATGATTAATTAAGTATAATCTTAATATAGAGGCTGTCTTAAAAGGGTGGCCTCTTCTTTTTTGTCCAAATAGCTTCGTCCGGCTGGGGCTGGTACCTTAGATACACTAAGGTCAAATTCTGTGACCTCATATACAAGCAAGATAAGAGCGAGATATGTTTCTTGTCTCAAGAAACTTGGAAGAGATGAAATTTGTGAGGCTCACAACCTCGTAGAGGTGATATTATGGTAATAATGAATTTACCCTATTTTAAAGTCCTGTAAGGACGACATTTTATACCCTCTGTATTCATTAAGCAAGGTTCTTATAAAATGTCACCCCTCCGGGATTTTAATCTCATCATCTTGATTGCTACCGTAGTTTAGGCCCTACAGGAGTAGTCATAAATATCTGCTTTATTATTTAATTCTATTTTTTCAGTAAGAAATAGAGAACAACACCTATTGCTATAGCTCCTAACACAGCGAAAACAATCTTGGCAACGCTCCAGGGTCTTTCACCTTGTACTTCACCGGTACGTGCATTTATCATAAACTGGTAAAGCTTGCCTTTAAAATTGTAGGCACTTATGTAGGCGGGAAGCAAAATATGTTTAAAAGTGATATTGGAGTAGTTTGTATTTCTACTTAAAATTCTCTGTTCATCCCCTCCTATATCCTCGCGAATTAGAAGTGTAATCCCTGAATGCATTATTTGCTGTGCATTGCTGAAACCATTCTTTAAGTTGATTTGATATTTTTCGGTTATAAAACCACTGAGAAATTTTGAATCAAAAGGGGTAAGGTTTTCCAAATCCCATGGTTGTAAAGCATTTACTTTTTCCTTAGAAAGAGATTCAGAAGCTGGTACCAATACGTCATCAAAAAAGTGATTAACCTGGCCTGAAACAGATGACCAGCGAGTTTTTCTCACCTGCCGTGTTCTTGTTACTGATTTACCATTTTCTGTTGTAGTATAAGTTTCCGTTACATAATAATAAGTACCTCTTTGACCTACATAAGGAGTAACAGTATCCGAATCATAGGTCCAGAAGGGTAGATATATACCTTTAAAATGATCAAAGGATAGAGTAGCTTTCTTTAATGCATTAGGAGCAAACCATAATTTGTTGATCCATTTTTTGAAAGATTGAATGGCCTCCTCTTTATTGATTTTAAAGGGTAACAAGCTTTTAGGCTGTAAAATGCTTTCTTCCTTTGCGTTTTGAACAATAAGAGGAGTGTCACAATAGGGACATGCAGAAGACGTGATATGAGGTTCTAATGATGATTCAGCAGCACAAACTGTACATTTTACAATTTTAAGCGTATGATGATCTTCAGTATCTTCTCCCTTTTGAAAAAAAGCTTCAAAATCCAGTTCTTCAATAATAGCTTCTGACTCTGGAATAGCATTCTTAGCTCCACAGTATTCGCAGATTAATTCTGTGGTCCCTGGTTTATATTTTAAATCTGCTCCGCAATCGATACATCCAAACGTTTCAGAAAGACTTACAGATTGTAATGTTTCATTGTCCATTTTATTGCGGTGGAAGTGGTGGTGGAACAGAACCGAAAAGAGTAGAGAATTCAGGCACCTGGCTCGCAGCAGTCCAGTTACTCATGCCTTGTTTCCATACCAAAGAGTCTCTGTTTATTTGTTGCTGATTAATCATTTGCTGTAAGGTAGCCATATCAAATGGACCTGCTTGCTGTCCATTTAACACCACATGAAATGTCGACTGAGCAGGTATTGGTGGTGGTGCTCCTGCAGCTTGCTGCTGATTGTAAGATTGCCCCATTTGGTTAGCCATTGCAAAACCCATTCCCATGCCCATACCGGCACCAGCTGTTCCACTTTCATTCTCAGCAGCTTTCTCCATGGCTTTGGCTGCTTTAATTTTTGCAAATTTATCCAGATCAATAGAATTCAATCTGCTGAGCTCGAAGATTTCTGTTTTAATTTCTTCAGGCATTGAAATATTCTCGATCAGGAAATTGGTAAGGTCTAATCCATATACCTTAAAGTCTTCCTGCATGATGCCTTTCACAAGTGTGGAAATCTCGTTGGTGTTGGCAGCATATTTTTCTACGGGTAAGTCTGCTTCACCAATAGCATCAGTGAAACGGGCTACTACCATGCTTCTCAATTGATTGCCTATTTCATCCGTAGTAAAATGGCCGTCAGTTCCCACCACCTCTCTAATGAATAGTCCAGGGTCATTTACTTTAATTACATAAGTTCCAAAAGCCCTGATTTCCAACATTCCAAATCTGCTATCTGATAACGTAATTGGATTTTTTGTACCCCATTTTTGATCTGTAAAGTTTCTCGTGCTAACGAAATATACTTCTGCCTTAAAAGGACTGTCAAAACCGTACTTCCAACCCTTTAATGTAGAGAGAACAGGCAAATTGGCTGTGGTTAAAGTATACATACCAGGCATGAAGATGTCTGCAATTTTGCCTTCATTGATAAAAACTGCGGCTTGCCCTTCCCTTACTGTAAGTTTAGCGCCATTTTTAATTTCATTGTCATGCCTTTCAAATCGGTATACAAGTGTATTGTTAGAAGAGTCTGTCCATTCAATTATATCAATGAATTCACCTCTTAAACTGCTGAAAAGTCCCATATATAGCTTTTGAATTTGAATTTAGGTCTTAAAAGAAGTTAAATTTTTGATAAAACAAAAATATTTAATATAATAAATTTATTATTTTTTTGGACAGTATTGAGTGAGAGAGAAGTTTGATTATATAAAGTATTTGATTACTAAATAGATATAAATTCAATTAAATCGTTAACCCTGTCTTTCTAATGTGCGTAAACAATAGCATAGCAAAACTAGAACAATATGAAACTTACCGAGAAATTAAAGCATGAATTTGAAGATAAAGTAAATGGACTAGGCGACTTAATTAATAAAAGAGGATTAGGTTCCGGCTATGTTACTAAAGCTAAAAAGGCACAAAGAAATGCCAATATTGCCCTTTTGGCTATTGGAGCATTGGCAGTTGTTGGAATTGTAACATGGATATCAAAAAATAATCATGATGAATAGACAAATGAATGGATTAAAATAGTGCCTACGAAATACTTAGGCACTATTTTAATTATTCTAAATGACTAATCAGGTATTATTTATTTTCAACTTTTGGCTTTGGTTTTGCAAATGATTGAAGCAACACCAAAACAGCCCCTGTAGTAATTGAAAGATCAGCTACATTAAATATCCCAGTTTGTGCAAAGCCGAAATCAATGTGCATAAAATCAGTTACTGACCCATAAACTATTCTGTCATAAATATTTCCCAGTCCTCCTCCAATCATCATGGTAAAGCCAATTAAAGTTAATCCAGGCAATTCCTTTTTAGTAATTAAAAAATAAATACCATAGCACATTACTACAATAGGTAGTATAATTAGCACAATAATTCGTATATATTCAGGCATTGAATCGCCCATTCCCAGGAAGGCCCCTGAGTTTTCTACTTTTGTGATAGTAAAATAGCCACCTAAATAAGAAAATTGCTCATGTAACTCTATGTAGTTTCTAATGATTATTTTGCTTACCTGATCGGCAATTACAGAAATAGCTAAAATAGCCATTACTAAGATTAATCTCTTTTTTCTATTAAAACTCATTGGATTGCTTCCTCCTTGTATAGATATAAATTTCAGGCGGCTAAAAAAGCGAATATTTGTGTGAAATAAAAGGAGAAATTCAATCTGTTATAAGCTATGTTTGTTCTTAGTGATTAAAAACGGTTTACAGGAGGTTTATTCTGTAAATAAATAATTAGTTATCCGGAGCCCCTTCATTGAGCCAACAGGTAATTTTATCAATTTCTTCCTGACTTAAATCTGGACGACCAGCAGGTGGCATGGATCTATTGCTTGTTCTGTTCTGAATAAATGCAGCTTCTGCTATAATGTTTTCTTTAGTACTTAAATTGGGTGATTGACTTCCGTTATGACATCCTGAAACAGCACAATTAGCTATAATGATAGGTTGTATATCTGCATTTAAGCTAATGCCGGAACTAATTGTAATACCTCTAATGCTGGTTTCGCATCCGTTGGCATCCTTTGCAAAAATATTATACACTCCATTGGGAAGGTTTTTAAATGATGAGTCTGGCTGAAATAGTTCATTGTTTATCTTGTATTCAACTGGTGGAATACCGTTTTGCTGATTTACTATAATGCTGCCTTCTGTTTCTCCGCATTCTGAATCAGATTTTTGAACTATGGAAAGCTGAAGGCCTCCTTCATTTTCTATAAGTACTTCAAGTGGTTCACTTTGACATTGCGTTTGAATGCTTTTTGCTATCACCGAATAGTTACCTGCAGACAAGTTCGAAAAATTGGCATTTGTGCTAAAAACATCTCCATTAATGCTATATTCCCATCCTTCTTCCAACCCAGTAGCAACAACAGTGAAGCTACCATTTTCCAAACCACATTCAGTATTTACTACATCTAATACACTTAAAATGATTGAATTTTGAGAACAGTCTACAGAGGTTTCCAGGCTTTCATATTCGCAAGAAAGAATACTAAAACTTACTAGAAGTAGGAAAAAGTAATTCTGTGCCTGTTTTGTGTGCATTTCCATAGTTTATGATATAATAGTAAAAGGGCTTGCGCTTTAATTTTACAATATACTAAGAAATGCATGAAAAGGATTAGTTAAAATATTATACCCGGCAGAAAATTAATCCTGAGGGAAAATCAATTTAAAAATAGTACCCTGATCTTTATTGCTGGTTACCTGTACATCACCCTCATGCGCTTTAACTACTTCTTTCACAAAAGCAAGCCCTATTCCCCAACCTTTTCTTGTGCCGTCTACCTGGTAATATCTGTTGAAAATGTTCTGAAGTACTTTATCCGGAATTACTTTCCCATAATTCTGAACAGAAATAATGAGCTTATTTTCTTCAAGCAGGCATGAAATTGTTATTTTGCTTTCAGTTTCCCCATGCTTTAGTGCATTGTTCATTAGATTGTTGAAAGCACGCCTGAAAAGTTCCAAATCAATTTCCACATATAAATCATCAACTTCTGACTGTAGTTCTATTTCCACCTTTTGGGAAACCTCATAAACATTTATTTCATTTCTTAATTCTTCCAGTATATTAAACTTGCTTATATAAACAGGTACTTTTTCATTTGTGCCAATTTTACCGACATCTAAAAAATCCTTAATAAGCATTTCTGCCTGGTTGGCACTGGTTTTTAATATCCTAAGAATTTGACTTACTTCTCCTACATCCAAATCTTTTTCCAGCAGGTTAATACATCCTTTAATATTGTTTAATGGACTATTAAGATCATGGGAAATAGATTGGATAAATTCTTCCCTGTTATCATCTTCCAGTTCCAGGTCATTCGCTTTTTTCTCAGCTACCTTTCTTGCATCTACCTGGACTCCTTGTTTAACTATGTAAAATATTTCTGCCGCTTGTTCTATAGCCTGGTCTATTACAAGCATAATTGCATCCCTTTCTTTGGGTGGAGTTAGTTCGTGCTCATCCAACAGGTGAAGGATAGTTATTTTTAGCAAATTGTACTCTCTTATGATATGCCGTAATGAATAGTTTCTAAAGGAGGCTCTTTGCTGACCGTGTTCCTGGCTATTATGATTAACTTCCTCCTGATTATCCGATTTTAAATTTACTACAATGGCTTTTAAAAGGTTTGGGACACTGTTTTCAATGGCAGATTTGTCGTATTGACTTATTACGGGCATTTTTTCTTTCAGTGATTGCATCCAATTCGAAAGAATTTGATCCTGTTGGGAATTAATAATATCTGCTGTTGACATATTGTTTTTTGAATTATTTTAATAGTACCTCCATGCTTTTGGTTACATGTAGAATAAATATGAAACCCTGATTGCTTATTCTATTACCTGAGAAAAGTTGTTTTTATAAATTTCGATAATTAATTATTGGATTTCAACTTCTCTAACGGATATGATTTTATTTAGATATATTAAATAATTGATGCATCTGTATTTTAATCCTGGCAAGGAGATCAATTAAATCGCTTTTATAGTCAATTTTTTATAAATATTATTAAATTGCCGACCGTTAATTATTTATCTAAAGCAAGTATTTCCTTTAATGAAAAATAATTCTGACTCTTCAGCTGAATTAATCAGTCAGGAGTTTATGCACATGTTGAACCTCTTAGCTGTAAGAGCCAGCTCATTTTGTAAGCAACTAAATGGAGATAATAGATTTATACAATCTGTAAATGAATATGCTTTAAAGGGAGGAACTGATGGGGTTAAAACTGAGCATATTTTTATGGCTGACTTCATCACCTTTATTAATGGTTTTATTCAGCTTCCAGATAAAAAAGCGCATTCAGTTGCTCATTTTACGCTAATTTACTTTTATGAGTTTCTGCAAGGGAAGGATTTAAATAAAAAGTATAGTTTAAACGAACTACGGACCCTTACTCTTTCTGTACAATTTAATAAAAATGTTAAGCTAATAAAAGACACGCCTTTCTTTCCTATTTTAAATGAAATGGAAGGGGAGTTTATGGTTGCTGCTGGTTTAGCAAAGATGAAGAGTGAATACCTTCCTGTTTATGCGGCAATAATGAATGGTATACTATCTCTGATAGTAAAATCTGATGGTGAAATCAGTGCTGAAGAGAAAGCATTTATGCACGGAATTATTCATAAGCTAAATAATCCAAATATTATTGAAGGGAGCTCTGAATTACAAGGTATACCTGAAAATGATACTCTGGAACTTGCTCTTGATGAGCTTAACTCCTTAATAGGGATGGAGGAGATAAAGAAAAGTGTACTAGATTTAACGAATTTCTTAAAAGTTCAGAGAATAAGAGAAGAAAAAGGTCTTAAGGCATCAAAAAATGCACTCCATTCAGTATTTATGGGACCTCCCGGAACAGGTAAAACTACTATAGCACGTTTGCTTGGAAGGATATATAAGCATTTAGGTTATTTAGAAAAAGGCCATGTGATAGAGACTGACAGAGCTGGTTTAGTTGCTGGATATGTAGGGCAAACGGCTATAAAAACCAAAGAAATAATTGAGAAGGCACATGGAGGAGTACTTTTTATAGATGAAGCCTATTCATTATCAACAGGAGGTTTTAATGATTATGGGCAGGAAGCTGTTGAAATTCTGCTCAAGCGAATGGAAGATAAAAGGGGAGATTTGGTAGTGGTGGCAGCAGGATATCCAGATGAAATGGAAGATTTCATTCAATCTAACCCGGGTTTGCAATCTCGCTTTAATCGCTATTTTAAGTTTGATCACTTCTCGCCTGAGGCATTACTCAATATTTTTAAAATGTATGTAAGTAAAGCTGATTTTAAACTAACTGAAGATGCCGAGGAAAAGGTAACGGAAATAATTGATAGAGTATATGAAAAGAGGCATAAGTCCTTCGGTAATGCCAGAACTATGCGCAATTTATTTGAAAACATTATTGAGAAACAGGCCAATAGAATAGTGGAAATTACACCTGTTACTAACGAATTATTAATGACGATAACAGAAGAAGATGTGCCTGAGGTATTAAAGGCAGTAAACAGTATTAATTTATTTAATGAGGGGTAAATAAAATGACGGTAAAAGATTTATTAAATATGCTAAGCGATAATCAATATATTATTCTTGGTTATTTCCTTATGCTCTTAATCAGTACAATTATACTAGCAGCCATAGTAAAGAAAACAAATTTTAGTTATTTAAAATATGTTGCCAGTATTTTGGTATATGGTGCATGCATTCCCGGCATATTTGCTACCATGGTTACATGTTACTTGTTTTTTATAGCAAAGGCTGATTTATTGCATCTCAACGTAACCGTTTATTTCCTTCCAATAGTTTTTATGGTGATTATTCTGCTGATTATGAATAGAAGGATAGGGATGAAGTCGATTCCAGGTTTTGGAAGACTTTCTGCTTTAATGTTAATAATTGGGTTGTCATTTTTAATCTTATTTATAATTCAGCGCACTTATTTCGGAGTTGTATTTATGGGAGGTTTTGTGCAATTACTAGTTGCTTTTGCTATACTGTTTTTTATCCTAAAATATGCGTGGTCTAAGCTTGTGAGGTAGCATTTAGTTTGCACTATTTTGAAATATAATTAATTCAAGAAAATTGAAATCTTTAAAAATAATGTACTAAAATGATATAAATTTGACTTTTTGTATTACATATTTATTGCTATTTTTGATTATTCTAAAATATTATGTCTAAAGAAAAATTTGACTGGAAATCTCTTTTTATTAAAGTTGAAGACAGTAAAAACGAAGAACCCGTTAAAAAAGAGCAGGAAGGTGGAAGGTCTAAATCCTCTACCAGTTTTCCTGATTCTGGAGGTAGTCCTCAGAAATTCCCCAAAAAAGCACCTACTCCTACTGATGTAAGTGAATCCGTTTTGAATACAGTTATTGAAATGTATGAAGCAGGTTTTCAAAGCTTAAACAGGCCGGGTTATGATTTTTATGAATTTTTTAAAGCGATCAATTCAGTAAAGTCACATGAACCTGGTGTTTACAAAATGGCTTTCACCATGGCAAAGGGTGTAGACTCTAAAGTTAGTAAAGAATTTCTGTTGGAGCAGGCTGGTTTTTATATTAATGAGATCAATAAAGTTCATCAAAAATATGAAACTCAGGGTAGGGAGAAAAAAGCTCAAATTCAAGATAGTCAAAAAGTACAGAAGGAGAATTTAGTAAATGAGATTTCAAGTCTTGAAAAGAAGTTAAAGGATATCCAATCGCAAATTGTCAATAAAAAGAAGGACTTACAATCTATTGACATCACTATGCTGGCTGAAATCTCTGAAATTGATCAAAAGATTACAGCAAATGACGTAGCTAAGTCAAAAATCCTTGAATCTATCACTGAAGTAGAAGAAGGCATTAAAAAGAACTTATAATTTTTAACTGAAGATGAATAAAAAAGAATCGAAAAGCCATGTCTTAGACCTTCCTATTCTAAAACATTTCGATGATGAAAAGGGGGAAATTTCTTTAAACCCTAACAATTGGAGAAATGGTGAAAAAGGATTGAATGCGCTTTTAAAGATTGCGTTATTTGGTGGATTAGGCTATGCAGCATGGGTGTACGTTTTACCTCCCTTATTTACTGCTTTAGGTCAAATTATCGCGTTAGCTGGTGTAGCTGTCTTTCTAATTTTCTTTGTGCTGATGCTTCCCGTCATCTTTAAAGGTCTTAGAAGAGCTACCCGTGCAATTCACAAATCTCTGATAAGACATGATCCATTTGGTGAATTGCAGGAGCAAAAAATGAAAATGCTTAAGAACAGAAAGATCTTCATCGATTCGAAAGCAAAAATTAAAGCTTTGAAAAATACTATGGAAGCTGAAGCTTTTAAATCAGAAAAGGAGGCTAAAGACTTTCAGGACCAGGTTATTGTGCTACAGAAGCAGGCTCAAAAGATCAAATCAGATATGGAAGCCATAATTGCTGAAAAGGGAAATGCTGGAAAGGATACAGATGAATATGTGGAATTACATAGCAGTCTTGCCAAAAAACTTTCTCAGTCGCAAAGGATTTCACATCAATTGGAGCAAAGCAAAACCTTTGTTCAGAAATATGGAAGCAGGGCTAACATAATGGGTAAGCTGGATAGAAAGCTAACATTAGCAGGTACTGCCATTGATATTAAAATTTCAGATTTCGAAGTTACTATCAAAATGCTTGAGAAAGAATACGAGTTTGCAAAAACTGCTAAAGCAGCAACAGATGGGGCTAAATCTGCAATGCTTTTCACAAAAGATTGGGAGCTGGAATATGCATTGGATGTAGTTACTGAAACAATTGCTATGGATATAGCAAAAACTCAGGAAAACCTGTCAGATATTGATATGCTCACTTCTAAATATGATGTGAATAGCGATGAACTTTACTCTCAGTTAGATACCCTGGCAGATAAAATAAAAACCGGGGAGGACTATATACCTGAATCTAAGAAATACAATAATCCTAACTATAAATTAACACAAGAAGATAAACAGGCCGGAGGTGGTTTCGGAAACATGTTTGATTAAAATCACAAAAAAAAATGGGAAAAATTCTACGAACATCAAAATTAACTACTTTATCAGAATTGATAATAGTGATAGTGGTAATAGGAGGTATTTTAGGTGCCGTTTACTACTTTTCACCCGGCCTTAGAGTGGGAGAGGCCAAGCAATTGGATAAACTAAATATTGATAACCAGGAAGTAAATAACGTTACGGCAGTTGAAAAGCTTCCGCTTCCTTCCAAAAGAAGGTCTTCATTAGTTGAGGATAAACCACTTGTTAAAATTGCAGCTTATGCCTGGAATGCGCAATCTGGAATAATAGTTTCTAATGGAGGAGCTTTAACTACTGAAGGCTCATTAATGGAGAAAAACGGAGTTAATCTTGAAATTGTTCGTCAGGATTGGCTTTCAGAACTTCGTAACATGCAAATGAAGTTTGTTGAAGAGTTTGATAGAGGCGAAGAGTTTCCGGATGCTGATAAAAGTGCATTTGCCATTATGATGATGGGGGATGGTGCTCCTTTTTATATCAGTACAATGCAACAGGCACTTGATGATAAATTTGGAAAAGATAAATACCATGTACAAGTAGTGGGTGCTGTAGGTTTGAGCTATGGAGAAGATAAATTAATTGGCCCGCCAAGCTGGAAAGTTGATCCTAAGAGTATGAAAGGAGCATTAATTTCTGCGGTATTGGGTGATGGTGACTGGGTAACTGCTGTTAACTATGCTTTTGCCAATGGGTTAAAAGTAAACCCTGATGTAACCACTTACGATCCGGAAGCTGTAAATTTCTATCCTTCACAGGATGATGATTATATTAAATCTGCTGAGGAATTGATTAAATCTCAGAAAGCAGGTTGGACAGTTCCTTTAAAAGAAGTGAATAATGGTAAATTAACTGGCAAAACTATTAATAAAAAGGTTGATGGATGTGCTACCTGGACACCAGGTGATAAGATGGTTTTTGATGAATTAAGTGGTTTTACGGACATTGTTTCTACCAAGGAATTTAATAACCAAATGGCTACCACCGTAATAGCTGTAAAAGAATGGGCAGTTAAACACCCTGATATTGTAAGTAGTATTTTAAAATCTGCTTTAACAGCATCCAATCAAATGAAGCAATACGATGAATGGAGTGTTCGTGCTTCTGAAGCTGTCGCTGCAACTTATGATTTGGAAACCCCAAAATATTGGTACGATATGTTTAAGGGACAAAAGGGTACTAAAAATGGTATTGAATATAATATGGGAGGATCCAGAGTGTTTAACTATGCGGATGTAATGCAATATTATGGAATTACAGATGGTACCAACAGGTATAAAGCAGTTTATAACCAGGTATCTTCTTATCTAAGTGAGCTTAATCCATTTGGCTTTAATGAATCCGTTAAAAGGATAGTACCATATGATGAGGCTGTTAACTTATATTTCATCAAAAATATTAATGATATTGATGCCGGAGCTGCCTATAAAGCTGATTATTCACAAACCGCTAATGAAGTTATTGCTTCAGGAGAATGGAATATTAATTTTGAAACTGCAAGTGCTACTATTTCTTCTTCTTCAGAGAAGACATTAGAAACCATTTACAACCTTTTAATTCAGGCGGAAGACACTAAGCTCAAGCTTGATGGACATACGGATGATACAGGTTCTGCGGAAGCTAATTATGATTTATCTCAGAGGAGAGCACAATCTGTAGTTAATTTTTTAAGAAGTAAAGGGATTCCTCAATCAAGATTTCAGAGTGTTATAGGAAAAGGAGAAGATGAGCCTATAGCGAATAATGCGACAAGCAGCGGTAGAGCCAAGAACAGAAGAGTAGTAATTACATTACTAAAGTAATTAATGCATGAATGAAACGGTATTGCCCGTTTCATTCTGCTTTCAAAATTATGAAACATCTAATCAAACCATTTGAAGAGGTTGGAAAGAATACCTTTCGAATGATCATTCTGTTCTGGGTAGTATCTCTTTTTCTTTTTTGGTTCATAGGAAGCAGTGGAGAAAGACACCTGTTCCCTTCACCACAGCAAGTTCTTACCGGTTTCGTAGAATTGTATAACGAGGGCCTTGTGGTTCACATCGGAAGTTCGTTGTGGCTTTGCTTTGTTGCAATATTAATTGCAGTAATCATTTCTTTAATTATATCCTATCTATCAACAATTCCTATTGTTAATCCTATAGCAAATGCTGTTAGCAAGCTACGTTATTTACCACTTACCGGTATTACTTTTTATCTGGCTATATTAATAAGTGATGCTAGAACAATGCAGATTTGGGTGCTTGTAACATTTATGAGTACTTACCTAACAACTTCATTACTAAGTATGGTAAGTTCTATAAGAAAAGAAGAGTTTGATCATGCAAGATCTTTACAGTGCAATAGGTGGGAAGTTTTGTGGGAAGTAGTCGTAAAAGGAAGAATAGATCATGTAATTGAAGTAATAAGACAAAATTTGGCTATTGTTTGGATGATGTTAGTAACAGTGGAGTCCATCTTAGTGGCTGCTGGAGGTCTTGGTTTTCTTATTAAAAACTCTGACAAATTCATGAACCATGGACGAATTATTGCTTTACAAATAGTTATTTTGGGATTAGGTTTATCCATTGACTTTGTCTTGAATTTTATTAGAAAAACATTCTTCAGGTATTCCAAATTATAAAAATGAGCTATAGTAAAGAAAATACACTTCTTTATGTAGAAAACCTTAGTGTGGCCTACGGAGATAAAGTGATAATAAAAGATATTAATTTTGTTGAAAATGACATAGTTAGGGAAGGAAGTACAACCGGTCAGGTCATTTGTTTTGTAGGAAGATCGGGAAGAGGTAAATCTACTCTTTTTAGGGCGTTAACAGGCCTTGTAAAACCTACCACTGGCAAAATATTGATAGCTGATACTCTTACGGAAGGAGGAAATGATGCAAAAGAAGTTTGTGAAGGAGATGTAGGCTTTGTGGACCAAAAATATACGCTTTTTAGAAACAAAACTGTCTATGAGGCTTTAACCTTTGCTTTAAGAAAGCAAAAGCTTAGTAAAGAAGAGAAACATGAAAAGATAATCAGCTATTTGGAGGAGTGGGGTTTAGAGAAGGTAAAGGACCAATATCCTAATGAACTGTCAGGTGGCCAGCGGCAAAGAACGGCCATTATTGAGCAAATTTTTTGTTCAGGCCATTACATGGTGCTTGATGAGCCATTTTCCGGCCTTGATGTTGGTAATATAGAAGATGCTAAAAAAGCTTTTAATATGATTAGCTCTTTGCACTCTTTCAATACAATTATTTATTCCACTCATGATATTGAATTAGCAGCAGAACTGGCAGATAGTATTTATGTAATTGGTTATCCTACAATAGATGGAGAACACGCTAATTATGGTACTATTGTTAAACATTTTGATATGAAGGAGTTAGGGTTAGCATGGAAAGAATTTGGTCTCGGACATATTGAAGTAGTGAAACAGATAAAAGCTGCTATGCTAGCTTCTTAAGTTGATTATTATAACGTCTCGCTTTTACAAATGGTAAGAGCTGAGGCTTTATAAATTTTTTCATGAGTGTAACATTTCTGATGTTTTTGGTACTAAGAGGAAACTTAAAATCAAAAACTCATGAAAAAATTAAAGATTACTTTATTAATGTTGCTGACTTCATTACTTGCGGCAGCTCAAAATCCAGCTATTTATACGGAAAA
This sequence comes from Marivirga lumbricoides, assembly GCF_014636295.1. Taxonomy (GTDB): domain Bacteria; phylum Bacteroidota; class Bacteroidia; order Cytophagales; family Cyclobacteriaceae; genus Marivirga; species Marivirga lumbricoides. The sequence continues at coordinate 327,607 of NZ_BMEC01000005.1, forward strand.
ATCAGGAAGTGGAGAGGTTATATTTTTCCTTCCGGGATTTACCACTCCAGGCTCAGTGTGGAATGAGTCGATTGATAACCTGGAAGGAGATTTTACCTCAATTAAAGTATCGTACGCAGGTTTTAATGGCTTACCTGCTATTGAAATGCCTTGGTACCCTACTATTAAAAAAGAACTTTTAGATTACATAAGAAAGGAGAAGATTCGAAAATTTTCTATTGTAGGGCACAGCATGGGCGGTATGCTGGCGATGGAGCTTGCCACGGAAGTTCCGGAAATGGTTAGTAAAGTTATTTTGGTAGATGCGCTACCTTGTATGCGGGCCTTAATGATGCCCGGAGTACCTGCTTCAGCTATTCAATATGAAAGTCCATACAATAAGCAGATGTTGCAACAGAATGACAGCGCAATAGCAGCAACAGCCCTAATGATGTCTCAAAATATGACTTTAAATAGCGAAAAAGTACCATTGTTAACCAAATGGAGCATTGAAGCAGATAGAAATACCTTTGTATATGGATATACCGATTTGTTAAAGGTAGATTTGAGACCCGCACTTTCAAAATTCAAAGCCGAAACTCTTATCTTGGGAGCTACTTTCCCTGACAAGGAATTAGTGATGAAGAATTACGAAACGCAATTCGAGAATTTAAAGCAAAAATCTATTGTATTGGCACCTGAAAGTAAACATTTTATCATGTTTGATCAGCCAGAGTGGTTTTATAAGCAGCTAAATGCATTCCTTTTAAAATGAACGAACTTTCTGATATATTCGACAAGATATACCCTCAATACCATCCTATGGTTAGGCAAATCTGCCTTGGATATATGAAAGGAGATGAAGAGCAAGCAAATGATCTTACTCAGGAAGTGTTTATCAATGTTTGGAATGCTCTACCCAACTTTCAAGGGAAGTCGTCCTATAAGACCTGGGTGTACAGAATAACTGTGAATACCAGCCTGAATTATTTGAGAAAATATAAGAAGACCGAACATAGCTCATTAGATAATCTACCTTCGGAAGAGCAAAACACTGATGAGCCCGGTAATTATAGCAGCTTAATTGCTGCAATAGGTCAACTACAGGAAATAGATAGGTTGATTATTATGATGGTGCTGGATGAATTGGAGTATGATGAAATAGGTGAGATTATGGGGATTTCATCAGTCAATTTAAGAGTAAAAATACATAGAATTAAAGCAAGGCTTAAAAAGATATTAGAGAATGAAAGAGTTTAATGAATTTAAAGATGAATGGCAGGCAGGCAGGCAACAGGTAGTTCAGAATACCAGTGATACTACTAAAATTAAAGAACTTGCCAGGCAAAAGAAACGGAAGTCGATAATGGCTCATGTAGGAACCATAATAGTATTAACAATTACTTTGGTAATACTTTGCCTGTTTTTCTATTATGTAGCACCATTTAAAACTATTTTAAGTTTAACCGGTGTAGCACTTATGTTAGGAGGCCTCACTTTAAGAATTATAGTTGAAATTTTCAGTTTGCTAAAGGCCAATAAGCTCAGATTGGATTATTCACTGAAAGATAGTAACAATCAACTCATTAGTTTCTATAAGTTTAGAACCAAAATACATGGAGGGTTTACCCTTATAATTATTGCTTTGTATTGTATAGGCTTTTATATGCTTACTCCGGAGTTTAGCCTTTATATTAACCTTCAATGGATGATTTTAATGGATAGTTCATTTGTAGTGATAGCGGTAATCTTATTCTGGCAACTCAAAAAAGGGGTAATGGCTGAGAAGCAGGTTTTAAAAGAGTTAGTTAATCTGAATTCAGGGTTAGATAATGAATAGAGTACCCATCATATGATTTACTGTTAGTGTAAGCTTATTGTGTATTGAGCGAGATTATTATTTCAGACTGAGAGGGGGGGAGCATTCTTCCTCTTTTTATTTAGTTTTATGAGCTGTATCAATGCTTTGCTATTGATTAAATTCACCTATGCAACATTAATTCTCTATCTCTTTTTTTAAACCACAATATTGAAAATGTCGTGTTATAGTACAACAGTAAATATTAATAATCGGTAACCCTCAAACCCGGGCACCGAAACATTTAAAGAATTCAAATTAAATGAGAAACTTAACATTCAGAAACGGAGATTATTTTCCAACCTTAGGCCTTGGTACATGGAAATCGGAATCAGGGAAAGTATACGATGCTGTATTGGAAGCCATAAAAATAGGATATAGGCATATCGACTGCGCCTTTATTTATGGAAATGAAAAGGAAATAGGAGAAGCTATAAAAAAAGCAATTAAAGATGGGCTTGTTGAAAGAAAGGACTTGTTTATTACTTCTAAGTTATGGAATAATTCTCATCAGAAAGAGGATGTAAAGCCTGCTTTAAAAGAAAGCCTGGCTAATCTTCAGTTAGACTATCTGGATTTATATTTAATTCACTGGCCTGTAGCTCAAAAGCCGGATGTGGTGCAACCCAAATCCGATGAAGATTTTCTTAGCCAGGATCAGGCACCGGTTGAGGTTACATGGTCTGCTATGGAACAAGTAAAAAAGGAAGGCTTAGCTAAGCATGTTGGTGTAGCCAATTTCAGTATATTGAACCTGAAGCGTATAATGGAAGTTTGCGATACAACTCCAGAGGTAAATCAGGTAGAATTACATCCACATTTGCTGCAGGAAGAACTGGTAAAATTCTGTAAACAGAATAACATTCTAGTGACTGGTTATTCACCTTTAGGTTCCAAGGACAGGGCTTCATCAATGAAGAAAGAGGACGAACCGGATTTGTTTGAGCTGGATTCAGTAAAATCAGTCGCTCAAAATCATAACAAAACAACACCTCAGATTTTACTTGCCTGGGCACTCAACCGAGGAATTGCGATCATTCCGAAATCCACGAATAAGGAACATCTGAAAGCCAATTTCGAAGCAGCTGACATTGAATTAAGCAAAGAAGAAATGGAGACCATTAACAAAGAGGACAAGAACTATCGCTTTGTAGATGGAAGTTTCTGGACGAGGGAAGGATCTCCATATAAGCGAGAGTATTTATGGGGTAATGTAGAGTAAGAAATATAAATCGAGACCTGACTATTTCAGTTAGATTTTTTTAATCGAACAAATTTAATTTTTTAAACTACAATAATATGATAAGCAAAGAAGAGATGATTGAAGAGCATCTGAAGGGGCGGGGCATAAGTGATTCCGCAGTTTTAGACGCAATGCAAAAAGTTGACAGGAGTCTGTTTGTTCCCAGGGAATTAAAGGAGCATGCTTATGAAGACAGGCCTTTACAGATTGGTCAAGGGCAGAACATCAGTCAGCCTTACATGGTAGCTTTTATGGCTGAAAAGTTAAAGCTACATGATGGATCAAAAGTATTGGAAATAGGTACCGGTTGCGGATATAATGCCGCAGTAATGGCACAAATCGCCAGCGAGGTGTATTCTATTGAAATTATTGAAAAGTTGGCTGACATGGCTCGGCAGAATCTTGAACTTGCAGAAATTGATAATGTAAAAGTAAGATTTTGCGATGGTTTCAGAGGATGGTCTGAGCACGCCCCTTATGATGCAATTGTGTTAACTGCCGCCCCTATGGAAATTCCTTCTATATTAAAAGGCCAGCTGAAGATAGGGGGGCGTTTGGTGGCTCCGGTAGGAAAAGATTCTCAGAAATTAATTATACTAACTAAAACGGGTGAAGATGAATTTGAAGGGAAAGCGCTTTTAGGGGTTAAATTTGTTCCCATGGCGGGTGAGGTAGTTTGATTTTTTAAGATATAAGATATCTCTGTCTGATGGAAAAACTATAAGAACAGCGTTAGAAACAGCACAATACTTTTTAGAATGTTTTGCCGAACTTTCAGAACTGACGGACTCAATTGCTCTTACAAAGCTATCTGGGAATTTTCCAGATACATATCCTTTTGGCTTGTAAATTATCGTATTTTCCGTGTTCTTTTTTTTAATTTCTTAATTTTATCCTGAAAGTGGTTTTTCAATTCAATCAAAAAGTCGTTCGGGTTATCATAGTGGTTAAGTACATGATAGAGATAGGAATTCTGTAGCTCAGCAATAGCTTCTTCCAGGCGCTTCTTTTTCTGAGATAGCACTTCGCGCTTAGTTTTGTAATCATTTTTGGGAACTGCTTTTTCACTGATCTGAGAAAGAATAATGTGGTGGTAAAAATAGGTGAGCTCTTCCAAATCACCATTTTTATAGATATTATTTAATTGTGCTGTTAAATCAGCAGCTTGTTTTATTTTCTCAACTTCATTTTGATCTTCCACTTTGTCAGGGTGAATTAAAACTACTGCCTCTTTATATATTTTCTTCAAAGATTGTACATTGTCGGCTTTTTCAGTAGTTAATGTGGTGTTTTTGTGTTTTACCACATCGCTAGTAGTTGCCTTATAATTTTTTCCTCTTCTCTTCTGCTCAAGTCTTTTCTCTCTTTTAGCTTTCTTATGCTGCTTATATAGTTCTGTCAATACAGAAACTTCCTCCATTTCATCAAACATTGCTGATCTGATGCGTATTTGAAATTGATTGATCTGTTCCTCTATTTGTGTTTTCTTTTGCTCTAACTCAATAATTTCATGTTGCAATTGCTGAGCTAAAACATCATCATCTGAATATTTTTGAGGTTTTGTCATTTAATTAGTATCTGGAAGGGAAAATAAGGATTTGTCCATAAGCTGTAACACTGCTAATTTATGTACGTGTTAATAAAGGCTCTGTTGGTGCTTTGCCGCTTATCAAAGTAAAGATAACAAGTAAGAGCTATCTCACATACATAAATCACGTAATAATATAACCTCTAATGATTGTATGCATTTTTACTATCGTAATTCTTTCTCTGGCAGTCCCTCTGCTATATAAAGTGTTCGGTAGCAAAACGGCATACTTGTTAGCCATTATACCGGCTGTAATTTTCACCTGGTTTTTGTACCAATACCTGCAATTTTCACCTGCTTTTCCTTTACAGGAATCACTCACCTGGAATCCCTATTTCAACCTGAATTTCTCTTTTTACCTGGATGGGTTGAGTCTTCTTTTCCTGCTTTTAATCTCAGGGATAGGGGCCATGATATATGTGTATGCGGGTTACTATATGAAGGGGAAAGCTTATTATGGAAGGTTTTTTATGATCCTTACCTTATTTATGGCTGCCATGCTAGGTTTGGTTTTAGCTAATAATTGGCTTACTGTACTTGTATTCTGGGAATTGACCAGTATCACTTCTTTTCTTCTAATTGGCTATGAGCATGAAAAGAAGAAGGCAAGATATGCTGCATGGCAAGGTTTGTTGGTGACTTCTTTTGGTGGACTTGCTTTATTAGCAGGTTTAGTACTGATAACAATAGTTACCGGAGAGTATACTATATCTGAATTATCTAATTTTAGTGATACCCTTCAATCGAGCACTCTTTATCTACCTATTTTATTATGTGTTGCTTTAGGTGCTTTTACGAAATCAGCCCAGGTGCCGTTCCATTTTTGGTTGCCCAATGCCATGGCAGCTCCCACGCCTGTGAGTGCTTTTTTACATTCAGCCACCATGGTAAAAGCCGGAATCTATTTTTTGGCTCGTTTCTCTCCTATAATAGGAAATACCATTGAATGGCAAATTCTTTTATGCGCTACCGGAGGGCTAACAATGCTTACAGGAGCTATAATGGCTTTTAAATCAGATAATCTTAAAAAATTACTGGCCTATTCCACTATCAGTGCGCTCGGTATTATGGTGCTTTCTTTTGGGCTTGGAACTGAGGCTGCTGTTTATGCAGGTCTGGCCTATATTATTGCTCATGCCTTATATAAGTCAACATTGTTTATGCTGGCAGGAATTATCGATAAACAAGCTGGCACGAAGAAAATAAGTGAATTGCCCCGAAATTTATATAAGAAAATGCCTGCTGCTTTTATTCTTGTAACTTTAGCTGCTTTGTCTTTTGGAGGTATTGCTCCGTTTTTTGGTTTTGTGGCCAAAGAAATGCTGATGGAAATGGTGCTTCATGCCCCATTTTTCTCTTCAATTTTAGTGATAGTAATGGTATTGACTGGAACATTCTTTGTCACTCTGCTATTAATTTTGGCCCACAGTACATTTTTTAAGAAAAAAGGAAAAGCTGGAAGAAACATAATTGCAGGGGGGACGATATTTTATCTGGCTCCTTTAGTAACAGCCTTGGCAGGTTTGTATTTCGGTTTATTTCCTGATCAGCTATCGGAGCTTTTGAGTAATGCTGCAGCAACTTTTGCCAACAATATACCTGAAAAACATCTTGCCTTATGGCATGGCTGGAATATGGCTCTGGCATTGAGCATCTTATCAATCATTGCCGGATTAGGGCTTTACTGGGCGAAAATTGCTTTTAATTGGAAACCTAAAGCCGGATTTCTCTCACTAATTTATCCATCTAACATTTACCAGTATCTTTTTAATGGAGTAATTAAATTAGGAGAATGGCAAACACGCAAAATTCAAACCGGCTATTTAAGATATTATGCAATGTTTACCCTGTTCACCATTTTACTACTGGCAGGCTTCACCTTTTTCTACAAAGCAGGTATAAGAATTAATACTTCCACAATTGATGTATATCTAATCGATTTAATTCTTGGAATCATTGCATTGTTAGCATTAGCCTATACGCTTTTTTCACCTTCTAAAATTGACTCCCTTTTGTCTCTTTCGATTGTAGGCATCGCAATTTCTATCATATTTTTTACTTCAGGTGCTCCTGATTTAGCCATTACATTTTTCCTGATTGACACTTTAACTGTTACCGTTTTCGTGCTTATACTACATAAACTTCCTAAGAAAATTATCCCCAAAACTACTATTGCGCGCTATAGAGATGCTTTTATCTCTTTGGGAATAGGCTTATTGATTACGCTCATCCTCTTTTCTATAACTTATGATCCACTTACTTCCCGATTAAAGCAATTCTATGCAGAAAATAGCTACAACATAGCAAAAGGTAAAAACATGGTGAATGTAATTCTTGTGGATTTCCGAGTGCTGGACACTTTTGGAGAAATTACCGTTTTGGCTATTGGAGCATTGGGAGTGTTTGCACTGGTTAATTATTCAAAAAAGAATACGATATTATGAAGTCGCTCATTCTTACCATAACTGCTAAGTACATTTTACCTGTTATGATGCTGTTTTCAGTGTTTTTATTAATGAGAGGGCATCATTTACCAGGAGGTGGTTTTGTGGGAGGCCTAACTGCGGGAGCAGGGTTTGTGCTGTATGCTTTTGCCAATGGAGTAGAAGTTACACTGGAAAAAATGTGGTTGAGGCCGGTGAAAATTATTGCATTAGGCTTATTGATAGCTTTCTTAAGTGGCTTACCAGGCCTGATTACAGAGGCCTCTTTTTTTAAAGCCTATTGGTTACCATGGGAAGTTTTTTTTCTGCCAAAGCTTGGTACCCCCTTATTATTTGATGCTGGTGTTTACCTCGTGGTTTGGGGCATTGTAATGGTTATTATTTTTCCCAATATAACAGAAGATTAAGATGGAGTTTTTTTTATCAATATTTGTAGGGTTATTATTTGCAGCAGGTATTTACCTCCTTCTGCACAGAGATTTTGTGAAGCTTGTAATAGGTATAGTGATTATAGGAAATGCCACTGCACTCTTTATTTTTGTTGCTGGTAGAATTGTGAGACAAGCGGGTCCTTTTATAAAAGAAGATGGAAGTGTACCCGAATCATTTGCAGATCCTGTGCCGCAGGCACTAATTTTAACAGCTTTAGTAATAGGTTTCGGCATTCAGGCATTTGCCCTACTGCTTTTTAAGAAATTGTATGATGTTCCCAAAATTCATCAGGTAGATGACCTTAAAAAGTAATAGTATGCAATTAACAGAGGCCTCCATTCTACTTCCCTTAATATTACCCTTTTTAACAGCCACCATTTGTCTGTTCTTTAACAGAAGTAAAAAGGCACAGCATTTTATCTCTATTGCAGGAGCCTGTTTATTGCTGATAACAGCTTTTTTTCTACTTGAGTCAGTCAAGGAAAATGGCATAATGGTAACCCAGATAGGAGGGTGGGAAGCTCCCTTTGGCATAACCATGGTAATGGATATATTCTCTGCCATCATGGTATTGGTTACAGCCTTCGTTGGCTTAATGGTAAATATTTATGCTTTACAAAATATAAAGAAAGAGAAGAAACAGTTTGGGTTTTTCGTGTTTTTCCACTTTTTGATTATGGGTGTAAATGGAGCATTTACGGCAGGAGATATTTTTAACCTTTATGTATGGTTCGAGATTTTACTCATTGCCTCATTTATTCTTTTAGCCTTAGGCAACGGTAAAGAACAGCTGATAGGCACAGTTAAATACATGCTCTTAAGTTTTATTGCTTCAGCATTTCTTTTAGTGGGAGTGGGAATAATTTACGGTATCAGCGGAAGTTTAAACATGGCGAACGTAGCCGTTTTTTGCAGGGAGAATCCTGATAATCCTTTAATAACTGTAGCAGCTATCTTCTTTTTACTTCCATTTGGAATTAAAGCAGCTTTGTTTCCTATGTATTTTTGGTTGCCTGCTTCTTATCCCACTCCGGATATTTCTGTTACAGCCTTCTTTTCCGGACTGCTAACCAAGGTAGGTGTTTACGCGCTCATTCGTTTTTTTACCCTCATTTTTGTGCAGGATATAGCCTATACTCATACTATTTTATTAATAGCCGCGGCCTTTACCATGTTCAGCGGGGTACTGGGAGCTTTATCAAGAAACAGTATGCGCAAAGTTCTTTCCTTTCATATCATCAGTCAGATTGGATACATGATTTTGGGTCTGGCATTATTTACTCCGCTTGCTTTGGCCGGAGCTATCTTTTATATGGTACAGCATATCCTGGTGAAAACTAATCTTTTTATGATTACGGGCCTGGTAGAAAAGATAAAAGGAACTTCAGTTCTAAAGAATATTGGCGGATTGTATAAAAGCTATCCGTTTGTTTCATTACTATTTTTTATTGCAGCCCTTTCTTTAGCCGGAATCCCACCTTTTTCAGGATTTTGGCCTAAATTCCTGTTGATTAAAGCTGGTTTCGAGGCCAAGGAGTATTGGGTAATTGCTATAGGAATAGTTACCGGATTGCTTACATTATTTTCTATGACAAAAATTTGGGTGTATGCTTTTTGGGAGAAAGAAAAAAAAGAGAATGAAAATGAGTTGTTGGAATCAATATTTATTCAAAGAAATTGGCGAATGACCGTGCCAGTGATTACAATAACTGTAATGATTATAGGAATAGGTTTTTACTCCATGCCTCTGATGAAATATGCATCTCTGGCAGCAGAGCAGCTGATGAACCCAAGCCTTTACATTCAGAAAGTATTAGGAAAATAAGTTAGAGCTATAAATAGAGATGCATATTAAATTTAACAGATTGTGAAAATATTTTTAACTCATATAGGAATCACATTGGTTTTAACTTTAGCAGTAAAAGAATATGTGAAGATTGATGCTTCAGGGATTTTGCAGTTTGCAGTAATACTCTCTTTTTTTCTATTACTTTGGCTTTCAAGCTACGTATACAGTCGGTCTTACTTTAAGAAGCTTTTTTCTGCATTTGGTCTCTTTTTTTATTTTCTGAAAGAACTGGCCGTTTCTAATTTCCGGATAATTTATTATATCATTACACCTGGTCTAAAATTCAGACCTGCAATTATTAAGCTTCCTCTTAGCTTAAAATCGGAAAGGGGTATTGTATTACTCTCAAACTTAATTACACTTACTCCCGGTACTTTAACTTTAAAAATAAGTGATGACAAAAACTTCCTTTATTACCATTGCATTAATGTTAAGGGTGGCCAATTAGATCAGGAAAGAAGAAAGGTGAAGGATGGTTTTGAAAAACGAATAATGACAATATTATCATGAGTTACTTTGATACACTTTTATGGATTGCATTAATTGCCTTAATAGTGGCCTTTTTTGTGGTAATGATTCGCTTTATAAAGGGGCCCTCATTTATGGACAGGGTAGTAACTTTCGATTTAATGACTGCCAATATGATTGGCATCATTGGCATATATGCTATGATTACTGATAATGCCATGTTAATGGATGTTGCTTTGGTATTAGCTCTAATTGGATTTTTTGTTATTATGGCTTTTGCTTATTACACTAATAGAAGAACAAAACATGATCGCTGAAATTCTAATATTGATATTCGTATTTATGGGAGTATTCCTGATTTTTACTGCCTCCATAGGATTGTTCCGATTGCCAGATATTTATACCAGAATGTCAGCAGTAACTAAAGCTGTTACTTTTAAAATAGGCCTAATCATGTTAAGTGTTAGTATCTATTTTAATACCCTGCCCGTGGTATTGAAAGCGTTTACAATAATATTTTTATTGTTGCTTACCACACCTGTTTCTTCTCATTTGCTGGGCAAAGAAGCACACGCCAGAAAATTACCGCTTTGGAAAAAGACAATTATTGATGAGTTGGATGAAGATGAAAAGAAAGATAAAACAAAACAAGAAAAGTAATTATCAATGACTTCACTACCAAAATTGTTTGGGAGTACTCTCAGGACAAATATTAATTAGCTTAAATAAGAAAATTACTACCTATGTAATGAAATATTGATTATTTATAATTGCACATTTTAAGTAGAAATGATTTTGATCTGGAGAGAAAAAAAATTATAATGTTTCTCTATTTATCTATTAATTAGAATTATTCATCGTCAGAACCTAATAATTCATCATAATTCGATTCTATTTGATAAATTAAGGGAGCTTAATATAGGCTGCGCAGTTTTAATACACATTAACTATTAAACAGAATAGTTTTTCTTTCAATATAAATATTACACTTGTTTTTAATATTTGATTTTTCAAACATATTCAATTATATAATAGTTATATTTTTTTATCTAAAATTGAATAATTTTTAAAAAGGTTTAACGTCACATAATTCTATGATTCCATATAAAGTAATTAAAAAGAAAAAGCTTCATGAATTAAATGAGTTTATTCAGTCACTTCAATCTCAAGTATTAAAAGCTACTACTTTCATAAATGAAATAGAAAAAGGCCATTATGATTCTAATAATTCTTCGCAAGTAGAAATGGAGATGGAAGGGGAGCTGTTGAATTCTCTTGTAAACCTGCGTAAGCAAATGCTAGAGGTTTCTAGAAAGGAGGAAGAACGTCATTGGGTGGCTGAAACACGCTCCAATTTCATGGAAATCTTACGAAGTACCAATGATGATATTAAGACTCTTTCAAGTGAAATTCTGAAGCACTTAATCCATAGCTTAAAAGCCAACCAGGGAGGGCTCTACATTATCAATGATGATCAAAGAGATGAAGTACACCTTGAACTACTGGCGTGTTATGCCTATTCCAGAGAGAAATTTTTAACTAAAAGAATTGAAATTGGAGAAGGACTGGTTGGGCAGATAGTGCGGGAAAAAGAGTATATGTATTTTACTGAAATACCCCAAAATTACTTTAAAATAACATCTGGTTTGGGAGAAGCCACTCCCCGACATCTTCTAATAGTGCCTTTAAAATTGGAAGATGAAGTTCATGGTGCCATAGAAATTGCTTCCTTCCATGGATTTAAAGAGTATGAAATTGATTTTCTCTTGCAATTAGGAGAAACAATCGCTTCAACTATTAATAGTGTAAAGATAAACACTAAAACAAAGTTATTGTTGGAAGAGACTCAACAGCAAGCAGAAGAAATGAAGTCTCAACAGGAGGAACTCCAGCAAAATATGGAGGAGCTGGAAACCACTCAGGAAGAGATGCTGCGAAGAACCAGCGAAATTGAAAGCCGTATGGTAGCTGTAGATGAAAGTGGAATAGCTTCTATTGAATTTGAGTTGGATGGTACAATATTAAACACCAATGAAAATTTCAGACAGCTTATGGGCTATCAATCTCATGACCTGGAAGGCAAACACCATCGGATTTTTGTGCCTCTGGAAATAGCTAACTCTGAAGATTACAAACAATTTTGGAAGGATTTGGCTATGGGTAAAACCCATAGTGGTGAGTTTGAGAGAGTAACGAAACATGGAGAAACCAGGTATCTGCAAGGGAGTTACTCCATCATTAAAGATAAAAATGGAAACCCCTCCAGAGTTCTAAAGCTTGCCACAGATATAACTGCTATTAAAAACTTTCAAATGGAACTTCAGGAGCAAGCTGAGCAGATGAGCGCACAGGATGAGGAGCTACGTCAGAACCTTGAAGAACTCACTACAACCCAGGAAGAAATACAACGCAGAACACGCGAAATAGAGAGCAGGATGATTGCTGTAGATGAAAGTGGCATATCTTCTATTGAATTTGAATTGGATGGTACTATTATAAAGGCTAATGATAATTTCCTGAATTTAATGGGCTATGATCTGCCTGAGGTTGAAGGCAAACATCATAAAATGTTTGTATCTAAAGAAACTGCTGAATCAGAAGATTACAGGCAATTCTGGAGAGATCTTGCTAATGGGAAAATGCATAGCGGAGAATTTGAAAGAGTAACCAAAAACGGAGAAATAAGATATATTCAAGGAAGTTATTCCATTATAAGGGATGGGAGCGGAAATCAGAGTAGGATATTAAAACTTGCTACTGACATCACTTCCATTAAGAATTTTCAACTTGATCTACAGGAACAAGCTGAGCAGATGAGCGCACAGGAAGAAGAGCTACGTCAAAATCTTGAGGAATTGACTGCCACACAGGAAGAAATAGAACGAAGAACCAGTGAGATTGAAAGCAGAATGCTAGCAGTGAATCAAAGTGGTATATCATCCATTGAATTTGAATTGGATGGAACGATTATAAAGGCTAATGACAATTTTCTTCAATTAATGGGATACCAGGCCCAGGAAATAGAAGGCGAACATCACCGTATTTTTGTTTCAAAGGAATTGGCCAAATCAAAGGAATATAAGGAGTTTTGGAAAGACTTAGGCAAAGGGAAAATGCATAATGGAGAGTTTGAACGATTAGCTAAGGATGGGGAGATTCGATTTCTTCAGGGGAGTTATTCCGTTATAAGAGATGCCAACGGCCAGCCTAGCAGGATTTTAAAACTTGCCAATGATATTACTTCAATAAAGAAATTTCAACTTGAATTACAAGAGCAGGCAGAGGAGATGAGCGCTCAGGATGAAGAACTACGTCAAAACCTGGAAGAACTTACTACGATACAGGAAGAGATGGAGCGCAGGACAAGTGAAATGGAAAGTCGTTTAGTGGCTGTTGACGAAAGTGGGATAGCCTCTATTGAATTTGGACTGAATGGCACCATTTTAAATGCCAATAAAAATTTCCTGAAATTAATGGGCTATCAGCTAAGCGAAGTTGAAGGTAAACATCACCGCATTTTTGTTTCAGAAGAGTTAGCTAAATCTAAAGAATACAAGCAGTTTTGGGAAGACCTGGGGAATGGTAAAATGCACAATGGAGAGTTTGAACGAGTGGCTAAGGACGGAGGGGTCCGATTTCTTCAAGGGAGTTATTCCATTATAAGAGATGCTAACGGGGCACCAAGCAGGATATTAAAACTTGCGACTGATATTACCTCACTTAAAAAGCTACAATCTTAATTAAAGTAAAAGGATACCTGCCTTGGTAAGTTTGTGGAAAGTCTATTTGGTAGATGTAAAATGGGAATGTGGATCTAAAATTAATTGGGGTGCTCATGATAAATACTGCAGTCATCGCAGTCCTTTGAACTGAACCTCAATTGAGATAACAAAACTTTTCTTACGATAGAAAAATAGTGTTGATGCTTTTGGTTTTCTGCTGATCTAAAGCCGTGTGGCTGTCCCCTAGAGGGGACTAAAGGGGTGTTTTACGAGATAGAATAGTTTTCCATTAAAGGAAATCAAGTCTTGTTATATAGTAGCAAAAGGTAAAGAATAAAATTTTGTTTAAAATACCTTAAAGTGTAATTGAAACCTCAGTATTTAGTAAAACTTCTCTTTTTTGAGGTTTTATACTTAGTTTTCCTATTAAGGTCAATATATCTAGGGTTCTCATGATAAATACTGCACTGTTGGATAACCAAATAATATCCCGATCGTTGGGACAAGTCTTGCTAAAACCGAGCGGGCTGGTCGACAAAAAGGCGGGGAGCGCGTTGAATTGTAGCGTAGGAGCATCTTTTTGTCTTGATTTTTTGTATCTTTTTGATCAGGCAAAAAGATAAAGAATAAAATTTTGTTTAAAATATCTTAAAGTGTAATTGAAGCCTCAATATTTAGTAAAATATCTTTTTTTTTGAGGTTTTATACTTAGTTTTCCTATTAAGGTCAGTATATCTAGTTTTTGAGTTCAATTTCATTTTCCTTGAGTAGCCTAATTGTTGTTTGCATATTAAGTTAGAAGCTTAAATGAATAAGCTTCTAACTTAGATATTAAATGAATTAAGAGATGCTATCAACCTCCATAATGATAATCGGTTTCCCACTCCATTAAAGGTTCAGCATCAGTGTTTCTTACACCTGCATTTACCACTTCACCAATAAAAATGGTATGATCTCCTTTATCTACTGTTTCTACTACTTTAGCTTCCAAAAATGCCGGTAACCTGGTTAATAATGGTGATTTAGTTTCTCCTTCTTCAAATGCTTCTCCATTAAGTTTACCGTTTTCTACTAGAGTGTCTTTAGAAAATTCGGGAATCAGTTTAAGCTCTGCTTTTCCTATTATGTTAATAGCAAAAACGCCACTTTTATTAACTGTTTTAGCTAAATCAATATCTTTTTTCACTGCAGCCATAATAAGGGGAGGCTCAAATGAAACCTGACTTACCCAGCTTACTGTTCCTGCTGCAATTTTCTCTTCATATTTTGAACTCATGATGTAAAAACCATAAGTCAGTTTTTTAAAGGCCTGTGTTAATTCACTTGATTTTTTTACTTCTCTTTCCATTTTTTTTAATTTTTTGAGGTGAGTGAAAATCGAGGTACTGGTTCAAGTACGTCAATTTTTGTATTTACTTATTTTACTTATCTACTCTGAAGGAATCTATTTCATTCTTTTCCACATTAGCATGCATTTTCTTTGTGTAAATTGACTGGATATTACTTACAGAGTTGGAAGCTTCTTTAAGTGCTACCTGGACTGCATCATCAAAACTTTTACGTGAGGCTGCATGATTTCAATAACTTTTACAACTGACATGACAATTAGATTTTAAGGTTAAAAAATAGTTTTGATTTATTTATACCTACGCCCGCGCTATCTCATTGTTTGCGATTAGTTCACCTTTTACTGTATGAATCCTCTTTCTATCCACCTGTATATTAAAAAGCTGTCATCATCCTAACAAGCTCTATTTTTCTCCGTAAACTCTTCGGTACAATTTTTTAACATAAATCTATTTTTTTATATGACAGATTTTGAATTAAGTAATCAGCTGTATATTCTTATGAACGTAGCAATTGCTGCTGTCCTCACTGGCTTAATCGGACTTGAAAGAGAGTTCAAGAATAAACCAGCCGGCTTTAGAACTAATATGATAGTGGGAAGTTCAGCTGCATTATTATTATCCTTAGGTAAAATAATTGTAGATAGTTATGGAGAAGGTGAAGCTATGGGAACTATTCAGGCTGATCCTACCAGAATTATCGAAGCCATTATAGTAGGGATTAGCTTTATAGGTGCGGGCACTATTCTTAAAGGTAAAGAGGAAGATAAAGTTTATTATTTAACTACAGCAGCTACTGTTCTTTTTTCTGCCGGTATAGGAATTGCCGTAGCCTTAGATCAGTATGTGCTGGCAGTTACAACCACATTTTTTATATTAGTAATTAATCGGGTAGCTAAACTGGTTTACAACAGGATCAATAACTAATCAGGCAAATTATTTTTACATCCGAATAATTTTGTGCTCCAAAATCATTCCTAAGGCCTTCCTTTTTAACAAGAGGAAGGCTTTTAATTTTCTCCAAAATAGCATTGAATCCTCTCTTTTTCCCAAACCGATTTCTCAAATCAATTTTATGAGGATTAACAAACAGCACGTTTTTAGATAGTTAGATTGAGTTAAAACCTATAGAGGCAGCTATAGAAGATACACAACTATACAACATTCAATAAAAATGATGTAAGGGTATGAATTTGCGGTGAACTTACATTTGTGGAGGATAAAGTAATAAAATTCATCAATTAAATAGTAAAAGTATGGTCGGGCAACAAGTTTCTTCTATTGCAATTGTAACCGGAGGCAGCAGTGGCATCGGCAAAGCTATCTCAATAAAACTGGCAGAAGAAGGTATTACTGTAATAATAGCTGACATAGCTTTTCCAGATCATACACATGAAAATATACACTTTAGACTTTGCAATGTGACCTTAGGAGATGAAGTAGATTCATTTTACCAATGGGTACTGGAAAATGTAGGTGTTCCGGATATTTTGATTTTAAATGCAGGGAGAGGGATTCATGAAAAGCTTACTGAGGGAGATCCTGAAAAATGGTTCTACATCTTTAACCTCAATGTGATGGGAGCGCTAAGGTTAATAAGGCGCTTTGTACCAAAGATGGTAGAAAGGGAATCCGGAAAGGTGATTTTTATTTCTTCTGTTTCTGAAGGTAATTCTTATACCTATGGAGGGATTTATAGTGCATCAAAAGCAGCATTGGAAAATGTTGCTGAAACATTGAGGCTGGAGACTTCCCCTCATATTAATGTGAGCATTATTGCAGCAGGAATTACAGAAACCGATTTTTTTAATAACCAGATATCAGGCCATAGTAAAAATCCTATAGAAGAGATTGGCATGAGTAGCCTTTCAAGCGAAGATATAGCAGATGATGTATTGTATACAATTTCCAAAAAAGGAGAAGCTTCAATAAATAAAATTGTCACCAGGCCTGTAGGCCAAACTTTCTGATTTTTTAAGCTAACCAATTAATAATGAACAAGAAAGTACTTATAACGGGAGGCGAAGCACGCATTTTACAAGCACGCAGATCGGCCTGATGGTTTCATTAAAGCACTTATAATAAACGGATGAATAACTTGATCTCAACACGAAATAGGGTAGTAAATAAAAAGCTTTCGCTGGGTTTCATGGGAATCGGTTGGATTGGCCGAAACAGAATGAAGGTTTTATTGGAAGATGGTCATTCAGAAGCCTCTGTTATTTTTGAGCCTTTTCAGCAAAATGCAGATGAAGCGTTGAAACTGGCACCTAAAGCTCAGCTTCTTCAAAACTCGGTAGATTTTTATGAGCATCCTGAAGTAAATGGGGTGGTGATAGCAACACCAAGTGCTTTACATGCTTCTCAATCTATCAATGCTTTGTTGGCAGGGAAAGCTGTCTTTTGTCAGAAACCTTTAGGATGCACAGCTAAAGAGGTGCGTCAGGTGATCAATGCTTCTAAGCAGGTTGATAAGTATCTGGCAGTAGATCTTTCTTACAGGTTTACGGAAGCTTTTCAGGCGGTGTTTAATACTATCCAAAGAGGAGAAATAGGAGAGGTGTATGCTGTCAATTTAGTGTTTCATAATGCTTATGGGCCGGATAAAGATTGGTTTTACGATATCAGGCAGTCAGGCGGTGGATGCGTAATGGACCTGGGGGTACATATGATCGACATGGCCTTGAATTGCCTTGGATTCCCCTATGTAGAACAAGTGCGAAGTCACCTTTACAGTAAGGGTAAAAAGTTAGTGCCAGGTGCTGAAGAAGTAGAAGATTTGGCCAAAGTATCCATGATTACCGCCAAAAACACAGCAATTGATCTGGATTGTTCCTGGCATGTTTCTGAAGGCAGGGATGCTGTAATGGAAGCTACATTCTATGGCTCGGAAGGTAGAGTAGCTTTTAAAAATATTGATGGATCTTTCTCTGATTTCAAAGCAGAAAAATATAATGGAACGCAGACTGAGCAAATAGCCGGAGCTACTGATGAGTGGAGTGGAAGGGCAGGTTTAGAATGGGCTCAAAAAGTATTAGATGGACAGGGTTTTGATCCCGGCAGTGCCAATGAATACCTGCAGCTAGCAGAAATAATAGACAGAGTGTATGGAAGACAAACTTAAAATAGTAATGACTGCTGACACCGTAGGAGGTGTTTGGACCTATGCACTGGATTTGTGCAAAGCATTAATGAGCTATAATGTGGAGGTACATTTAGTGACTATGGGTGCTTTGCTCAATGAAAAGCAATCCATTGATGTAAATAAACTTTCTAATACACATGTGTATCAAAGCAATTACAAGCTGGAATGGACGCAGGGGGCTTCATCAGACATGGGCTTGGCAAAAAAATGGATAGCTTCCATTTGCCTTGAGGTAGATCCTGATATTATTCATTTCAACAATTATAACCAAAGCCCTGGCAGCTGGAAGTGTCCTGTAATTACAGTTTATCATTCCTGTGAACAAACCTGTTGGAGAGCAGTAAAGGGATCGCACGCTTCTTCCGAATGGAATGAGCATAGCCAAACTGTGAAAGAGGCTTTAATTACCTCTGATATAGTAGTAGCACCTACTAAAAGTATCTTAAAAGAAGCAGAGGCTATTTATGGTAAGCTTCCTAACTCTGAAGTGATCTATAATGGCAGAAATATTAACAGACCATTTGGCGAGCAGCAAAAAGAACCTATCATTCTCAGTGCCGGACGCGTTTGGGATGAAGCAAAAAACATCCAATTGCTTTCCTCTATTGCAAGAGAAGTAGAGTGGCCAATATGGGTAGCAGGAAATAATTCTAAAACTTTTAGGACGGGGAGTACTGGATTGGATACTATTAATTTTCTGGATTTACTTTCACCTGATGTTTTACAACAATGGATGGATCAATCCGCAATATTCATTATGCCTGCAAAGTATGAGCCTTTTGGTTTAGCTATTTTGGAAGCCGCACAATCTTCCTGTGTATTGGTACTTTCAAATTTAGATACACTGAAAGAAATCTGGGGAGACGCAGCATTGTATTTCGATCCTTTTAAAGAGGAACAAGCAAAGGATTTACTAAACGAACTGGCCAATAATGATGAGTTACGCCATGAAATGGCCAAACGAGCATATAAAAGAGCAAGTGAATTTACGGCTGAATCAATGGCTTACAATTACATGAGGCTCTATAAAAAATTACTGGTAGTAGCATAGTCAACTTTAAATGAAAGCAATATGAAAATAGTACTTTTTTACCATTCACTTGCTTCCGACTGGAACCACGGAAATGCTCATTTTCTTCGTGGGGTATGCAGCGAATTAATAAGGAAAGGGCATGAGGTAAAGGTTTATGAACCTGAAAAGGGCTGGAGTTTGGAGAATCTTATGAATGATCACGGACCTGAAAAAGCATCTGAATTTCAATCATATTATCCTACACTGGAAACTAATTTTTATGCTCCTGAAAAGCCGGATTTTTCAGCCATGCTCTCAGGTGCCGATTTAGTAATTGTGCATGAATGGAATCCTCATGAACTTGTGGAAGCTATTGGGGAGAAAAAGAAAGAGTACGGCTATAAACTACTTTTTCATGATACACATCACCGGGTTGTATCAGACTCTGATAGTATGGAAAAGTACAATTTTAGTAATTATGATGGTGCCCTGGTTTTCGGAGAAGTGCTTAGGAATATTTACCTTGACAAAGGATGGATGAGTGAAGTTTGGACATGGCATGAAGCTTCAGATGCAGAACTCTTTAAGCCCCTTCCTGATGTTCAAAAAGAAGGAGACTTGGTATGGATAGGCAACTGGGGCGATAATGAACGCACTGATGAGCTCATGGAGTTATTGGTGAAGCCAATTAAAGAGCTTGGTTTGAAAGCCAAATTTTATGGCGTAAGATATCCTCAAATTGCATTAAATGCAATGCGAGATGCAAATATTGAATATGGAGGCCATCTCCCTAATTACAAGGTGCCGGAAGTTTTTGCCAGGTACCATGTCACTGTGCATGTGCCCAGAAGAAATTATGTAAAAATTCTTCCGGGGATACCTACTATCCGGCCATTTGAGGCTTTAGCTTGTGGTATTCCTCTTATTTCAACGCAGTGGCAGGATAAGGAACATCTTTTCACGCCCGGCCAGGATTACCTGGTAGCCAATAATGGAGAAAAAGTAAAGGAACAGCTTCAAAAAATTCTACAGAATAAATCTTTATCCGGCCAATTGGCGGAAAATGGAAGGAAGACTATTCTTAATAAACACACTTGCCGACACAGAGTAGAGGAGCTGGAAGCAATAGTAGAGCAATTAGGAATAGCTCATGAATTAACTATTCCTTTATTAATTAATCCTTTGGAAGCATAAAGAACAATCTTTTAAACTAAACTGTAAAAATCATGAAATTTGTTGTAATAGGATTATCGGTAACTTCCTCTTGGGGAAATGGCCATGCCACTACTTACAGGGCATTGCTTAAAGAATTATCCAGAATGGGTCATGAGGTGCTCTTTCTGGAGCGCGACACACCTTATTATGCAGCACACAGGGATCTTCCGGATCCGGATTTCTGCAAACTTGGTCTTTACCAGTCTAATAGTTTATTAATGGCTGATTATGAAGAGGATGTAGCCAATGCAGATGTTGTAATAGTTGGCTCGTATGTGAAAGAAGGTGTGGAAATAGGTAAGTGGGTATTACAAACTGCGGGCGGAATCCGTGCTTTTTATGATATTGATACTCCTGTTACTTTGGCTAAGCTGGAAAAAGAAGACTACGAATACATAACCCCTGATCTAATTGCTTCTTACGATCTTTACCTGTCTTTTTCAGGAGGACCTATCCTGAAATACCTTGAAGGATATTATAGCTCTCCTGCCGCAAGAGCACTTTACTGTTCTGTCGACCCTGAAAACTACTACCCTGAGGACCTGGACAAAAAATGGCAACTGGGCTACCTTGGCACCTATAGTGTTGACAGGCAACCTACTTTGGATAAGCTTTTAAACGAAACTGCCATAGACCTGAACCACTGCAAGTTTATGGTGGCAGGCCCTAACTATCCTGAAGAAGTAAACTGGCCGCATAATGTGGGAAGAATTGACCATTTACCTCAATCAGGCCATAGAGCTTTTTACAATCAGCAGAAATTCACATTGAACGTTACGCGAAGAGACATGATTAAAGCTGGCTTTTCCCCCAGTGTAAGATTGTTTGAAGCAGCTGCATGTGGAGTGCCTATTATTTCAGATTATTGGGAAGGACTGGATTCGCTTTTTGAAGAGGGCACAGAAATTTTAATTGCAGGTGGTTCTGCAGATGTACAAAGGTATTTGTCCGGAATTACAGATGAGGAAGCTCGGAAAATTGGAGAACGTGCCCGACAAAAGGTGCTAAAAAGCCATACTTCAAAAGAGAGGGCTAAGGAATTGATGTATTATGTGAATGAGGCATTTGAGCAAAGAGTAATGAGAGTGGATAGTAATATGGTGTATAAAGCAATGATATGAGCGTAGAAAGGGAGATACAAGAACTGGCGCCTTGGTTTCATAACATCCATCTACCCGGTGGGCAGCAGACCGCTCCAGATCATTTTATTGGTGATTTTCCTGATTTTAAGTGGCAAAAAATCCAAAAGTCTATTCCGGAAGACCTCACCGGCTGGAAAGTTTTGGATATTGGTTGCAATGCCGGCTTTTATTCTGTTGAATTAGCAAAAAGAGGGGCCGAAGTAGTGGGAATTGATCTGGATGACCACTGCCTAAAGCAGGCAGAATGGGTGGCAGATCAGTTTGGGCTGAATGATAAGATTACCTATAGAAAGATGCAGGTGTATGATTTAGCCAATACGGAAGAGAAATTTGATATGGTGTGGTTTGTGGGTGTATTTTATCATTTGAGATATCCGATGCTGGCGTTGGATATCATCTCCCAAAAGGTAAAAAAACACTCGTATTTCAAACGCTTTCTATGCCTGGTGTGGAGGAGATGGATTTACCTGATGACATAGAATTTAATAAAAGAGAAGCCATGCATGAAAAGGCTTATCCTAAATTAGCCTTTATTGAGAATAAGTTGGCGGGAGATCCGACTAATTGGTGGGCTCCTAACCACCAGGGTATTATTTCCATGCTAAGAAGCTGCGGGTTTAAAATTAATAACTGCCCGGAAGATGAGACTTACGTAGCAAAGAAAAGTCAGACTTTACAAACCAGCCTTGATACCTGGAATTACTCAGAATACCTTTCGCAGTAGGGAAGGAATGGAGTGAGGAAATACAGAGTAAAACCAATAAGAAAAAGTAATATCAACGCAAGCTGAATTAATTTGCGTTGGTTTTCTTCCAGCTTTCCTTACTTATCTCGTAAATGAAGTTTTTACTTATAGGTTCACTGTAGTAAGGAACTTCAATTTCACCTGTTTTAACAGCTCCCAACTTTTTCATTGCCTGCTGAGATCGATAATTAGTAGTGCCAACGTGAAAGTTAACTTTATCCACGTATTCGAGAATATAATCGAGCATAAGCGTTTTAAAAGCGCGGTTATAACCCTGGCCCCAATAGTTTTTTCCTAAAAAGGTGTATCCTATAAAGATGGAGTTAGAGTCCGGGTCATAGTTATAATATCTGGAGCAACCAATAATTTGCGACTTGCTATTGAGTATCAGAAAAGCGCCACCTGACTCAATTGCTCCTTTGAAATAATTTTCAAATTGATCTCTCTGATACCGTGTTTTATTGGGGTGCTGAGTCCATATTTCCGGATCTGAGGCTACCTCAAACAAGGCTTCGAAGTCTTCCTTTTTGAGAGGTTTTAAGCTAAGTATCTCATGCTTAAGGTGATGAGGTTGAAGGTTGAAACTTGTAATTGGCATAGCACTATTTTTTAGCCTAAGATAATGATTTTGTGCATAGGTTAAATTATCTCTCAGAAAATTTCAGGATTTCAGTAGCTAAAATAAAAAAAGTCTCATTTTAAGCTCAATATTCATGCTTAAAATGAGACTTTAACTTTGCTAAAGTGTGCAGCTGATCTTTACTAATCAGTAATTACCTTCACACTAAAAGTGTACTTATCTTCCTGTACACCTTCAGGGTCAGTAACTGCTATTATCTGAATGGCGCCTAATGCATTGCCGTTTCTACCAATCAGGTAGATGTCGCTATCACGGATATTGGAGATTTTAGAGAGCTGAACTCCATTTTCAAAGGCATTTCTAATGGATTGCGAGTTGGCGCTGGAATAATTAAAACCATCAAATTTCACAAAACTAATTCCTGTATTGCTTACCCATTCTCTTGAAAGCGTTTCATTTTCTTCCAGAGTATTATCTACAATATCAGACTCAAAAGTGGTGCTGTCTGTGGAAAAGCCGGGTTTAAGCTGTGTTAATGAAAAAGCATTTGGTCTTGAGGAAGATGTGGAGTAGATATTAATGCCTGAAGCTTCCCTTACAAAAGTTTCGCCCCTGTTAACAAGAATTCTTTTGGCTATTTCACTGACCTGATTGTTCTGATTTGTTAAGGTAAATACTAATAAAGATTGTGTGGAATCCTCATAAGCAGGCACATTATATTCTAGTCTGTAATTGATACTTGAGTTGTTAAATGTAGAATCAAGAACATTTCTGATACCATATTGATCATCAATAGACGCAATATTGAGGGTTAAAATGCTACCTGAATTGGTACTAGCTTTAACTGTAATGAATACTTTATCACCTGAATTCGCTTCAATTTGAGTGGCTTCAGGAGTGAGGAAAATCAGAATAGGAGATTCCACCTCAGAGGAGTCCTCACAGGAAAAAAGTGAGAAGCTGGTGAGAAGAATCACCAATAAGAATAACTTTGACGGGTTAATGATGCTATGCATAAGGACTATTTAAAATAATGAATGCCGGCTGCAAAGGTACAACCGGCATTAGAAGATTAAACTTTATTCTAGAGAAATTAATTCATTTCTACTTTATATTTAAATGCCTGAATTTCCATTCTGCGCACTTCTTTCTTTCCCAGAAACATCCTGTTAATCTGCTTGTAATCATTTGTGACTACATAGTAAGTAGCTTCCGGAAACTCATCAACAACTTTATAAGCTGCTTTTTTCATCTCATTTTTAAGGTTGATGTCAGCAGGGCCACTTAATTCTGTAACTCTTACATTTTGATAGTTGTAAGGGATGTTATTAATAGAATCTATCACCTTAATAAAACCGATGTATTGTCTTGATGATACAGAGATCTCAGTTTTTCCAAGATATTCGATATCATTAATATCTACGTTCAATCTCACAAAATCAGGAGTAAGTGAAATGCTTCTCTTCTGGTTATACGTGTAGAAATTGCCGCATGAAGTAAAAATAATCGGTACTATGAGAATTGTTATTATCCAAATTAGTTTTTTCATAGTAAGCTTATTTTCTGAAATAGTAAGTTAATAAAATACGAACATCTGCACCCATTTCAAATTCAGAATAATCTAAAGCCTCATAATTAGCAGTAGATGTAGCATTTCTGGTAAAGAAATTTTGCTCGTTTACAACTCCGCCAACAGATGTTTGAGTAGCTGCTTCATACTGTAAATTGTAACGCTTTAAGCTTCTGATTGAAGCTTCTGCTCCGATTGAAAGAGGTAAGTCAGCCACAAATGCCTGAATACCAAAGTGCAAATTGAAACCTAGGTCAGTAGTTTGCTGTCTGTAGCTCTCAGCAACAAAATCACCAGTTAAGTTAGTGCGGTTTGTAGTTTGTACTTCATCAATTTCAGTACCTACAATAAGTCCTACACCCACATAAGTATCTAAAAAATTAGTACTGCTGAAGTGATAGTGTGCACTTGGCATAAAACGATAGAACATTTCTTTTTCAATGTTATCTTCTTCACCAAGCTGATCTACCAAATTACCCTGAATTTTCTGACTTTTTCCATAAATCTGTGTTGATAATCTGAATTCGATGTTATCAGTAAAATAGTATTTTAAACCCATAAGCGGAAATCCTCTTACATCAATGTCTTGATCTGCCATTTCACCTAATTCTACGAAACTTGGGCCAATTACATAACCAAAATTACCAGCAACAGGTCTTGTACCAGTTACTATTTTCCTCTGTACATTCTCTCTTTCTAATAACTGAGCAAATGAGCTTGTGCTGATTAATAATGCTAAAAGAAAGGCTTTATAAAATTTATTGAATTTCATTGTATCTTAAATATTAAGGTTATTATTCTGATAATGTTACTGTTATTTCGTTGTAAGAGCTCCCACCAGTACCGTTCACTTTTGCAATGATTTTATATTCACCTGCAGCATAACCAGCAGTATTGAAATCCTCAAGTGTAAAAGGTGCTTCAAAATCTTCGCCTATAGATAAATTATCAAAGAAGAATTCTACAGAAGAGATAGCATCACCTTCATCATCGCTTGTAGTAGTGCTAATAGTAATCAAATTGCCAATTGTAATATTACCACCATTGCTAGGGCTTGTAATATTTACTCTGGGAGCATAGTTTTCCGGAGCAATTAAGGTAACATTTACAAAATCACTTCTTTTAGCACCCGCTTTATCATAAGCTGTTACTTCAATAGTTACTGCGCCTACAGCGTTCTCATAAGTATCCCATATATAAGAGAATGGAGCCTCGGTAACAGTAGCTACTAAAGTACCATTGATAATGAATTCCACTCTGTCAATATCGTCTAAACCATTTTCATCAGATACACCTGAAGCAATAGTTCTTACAGATTGTCTTTCGTAAGTTGCACCGTTAATGATTCCAGAGATGTTAACAGTTGGAGCTTCGTTTTGAGCTACTGTAATTACAATTTCCATTTCATCTGTAGCTTCATCACTGTCAGCATTAGCTACAGTAACGCTAATTACGTGCAAGCCAGGCTCTAAGTCTACAGTGTTAAAGTTAATTTCATAAGGCTCTTCCACTAATTCCTCGATTACTGTTCCATCAACAGCAAAAGAGACAGATGATAATGGAGAAAGAAGGTTATTAGTGATATCTGCTTCAAGTTCTAAGATATATCCTTGCTCAAACTCATTATTGGACAGAGTAGCATCACCATCAACATATAAATCAACGGTCAACACATCAGCGGCACCACCTTGGTTTGAATTATTGTAGTTGCTAGCCTGATCCCACTCATTTGTGATATATCTACCAGTTTTGTTAGTGGCTCCTGAAATAGAGCTGTACCAACCTGCTGCAAAAGCATCTTCAATAGTCCAGTCTTTTACTGTAGGAATATAAGCGATAATAGAGAAGCTTGAATTACCTGCAGGAACTGCTGTTTTAATAACTGCATCTTCAGTAGCAGTAGCCTGAGTAGCAGAGTAAAATTCATTTTCGTTATCAAGCGTGAAAATGTAAACTGAATCCCCTTTAAAGTCTGCTGGGATATTATTCAAAATGATAGAAGCAGTCTTTTGCTCCTCCTGGATGTTGGGTGTTGAAATGTCGAACTCCTCAGAGCAAGAGAAAACAACTCCCAGAATGAATAAAAATGGTATTAGTCTCTTCATTTTTAAATAGTTAAAGAATTTAAATTATTAAAATAGTTATTAAATTTCTTCAAATATATTAAAAAAACTTTATTCAATAGAGTAAAACCAATTTTTGTCTGATTTTTTCGGCTAATTTATTCTTCTTACCGAAGTAGAAAATTTGGTAGAATATATGTTTTCGTATTTCATGTTTTGTAAAAAACCAAAATGAACAGTATATATATTACCGTTCATTAAAATAATGTAGTGAAAATTTTTTTTTAATTCAGTAAGAAAAAAATGACTTTGTATTAATTTCTTAGGCGAAAAAATATTTTCTTAGGCGAAAAAATATTTTGAACCTAAAAAGCCTGAGTTTGATTCTTAATTTGTTTTAAAGTTCGTCAGAGCATTCCTGCTTTGGCAGGGCAGCCATTTTATTAATCGAACTGAGGTTATCATCTAAAATCAAATGGTTATTGTGAGCGCAGAGCGGCAATCTTTTCTATTACTTTACTTTAAAAATTCTGGTAATGAAACTTCATTGAAAAGATTCCTGATCATTTTTTCCGCTGTTCTCCAAGAATTTCCGGGATGATGATACTTGCTGGCTTTTGTAGTGCTACCAAGTCTATAATGCTACCATTTTTCTTTAGCAAACTATCAGCTTATACATTTTTAAAACACTATTTATTCAGCATAAGAAAGGTTTACATTATTTCTGAATGTGCTTAATTCGAGGTAGTAAAGTGGAGATTTTTTAGTAAAGAGTTGTTAAGAGATGAGGCTAATTCTATATAGTTTCTTTATTAAAAACTCAGAAATTATTATTCTGTAACAGGGAAATGTGCAGCCTAACTACAGTGAACTCATCAGGTGAAATTAACGTAGCTATAATGCTAAAATGAATTATTTAGTCAGGCTTGAAAATTTTCTTAAAATTTACAATACAACTCCATTATACGAAGAGCTATTCTAAAATATCACTTACTTTTAGAATAGCTCTGCTCTGGATTCATAGCACATTTACTACAACCACCTGATGGTTTTTTTTTCATAAAGAAGAAACGATAAATGCTATAAGCTATAATCGAAAAGAAAAGAATAAAAACTATTATTTCCTGCATATTTATAAGTTTAAGAAAGTAACTGATAAACCACTAGAGCTGAAACGTAAGCTAGTACTGTCATGTATACTGTTTGTACTAACGGCCATTTCCAACCTTTTGTTTCTCTGTAAACTACAGCAATTGTACTCATACATTGCATGGCAAATGCGTAGAAAATGAGCAACGAAAAACCAGTTGCCCTGTTGAAAACAGGTTGGCCTGTAGTGCTATTTACTTCCTTCTTTAATCGATCCTGAATAGTAGCACTTTCCTCCTCATCACCTATAGAGTACAAAGTGGCAATGGTGGAGACAAAAACTTCCCTTGCCGCAAAAGAGGTAATTAAAGCAATCCCTATTTTCCAATCGTAGCCTAAAGGCTTAATAACAGGCTCAATTGTTTTGCCTAAAATTCCTGCATACGAGGCCTCCAGCTTTTTAGAGGCAACTTTATTCTCATAATCGCTCATGGCTTCTTCAGTAGGGTTTTCCGGAAGAACTACAGAAGCCTCTGCTTGTTCCATTTTATCGGCCGGGCCATAGGAAGCCAACACCCACAAAACAACTGAAATAGCTAAGATGACTTTTCCTGCTTCAAGAACAAAAGTTTTGGACTTTTCAAACATGGTCAATCCCACATCTTTCAGGCGTGGCATTCTGTAAGAGGGAAGCTCTACCACCAAATATCCGTTATCCTTAATTTTGATAAAAAGCTTCATTAAAACAGCAGAAAATAAGGCAGCTGCAATTCCCAGCAAATACATGCACATAAGGGCAAGTCCTTGCAGGTTAAAAATCCAGAATCGCTGGTCAGGCACCACTAATCCTATTAGAATAATGTAAATGGGGAGCCTGGCAGAACAACTCATAAAAGGAGCTACCAAAATAGTGATGAGCCTATCCTTTCTATTACCAATATTTCTTGTAGCCATGATGGCAGGAATAGCACAAGCCATACCTGAAATTAATGGTACTACACTTTTTCCATTTAATCCAAAGGGTCTCATTATTCTGTCAGTAAGAAAAACGGCACGCGACATGTAGCCGGAATCTTCCAGCAGCGCAAGAAACCCAAACAGCAGGGCAATTTGAGGAATAAAAATGGCCACTCCTCCTATGCCTGGAATGAGTCCTTCCGCTACAAGATCAGTAAGAGCCCCTGCAGGAAGTAATTCCCTGATTTTTGAACCCGCTTCTACAAAAAACAAGTCAATCAGATCCATGGGAATGGAGGCCCAACTGAAAATAGCCTGAAATATTAAAAATAGCAGGGTGGCAAATAATGCATAGCCCCAAACTCTGTGAAGAAAGACCTGATCCAGCTTTCTGGTGATCTCGATTTTTCTCACATCTTTTCGTGTGATGCACTTGTCTAAAATCGACTGAATTTTCTTATATCGAAGGTTAGATTCCTGGATTTGGATATTCTGAATATCTATTCCATTTTCAAGTACCAGTTCTTTTAGAACATCCGCTTTATCTTGTGGTAAAAGATTAGGTTCATCTACAAATTTTATGGCCAATAAAGCCTGATAATCTAATTCATAGCCTAGCAGTGACTTTACATCCCCGATCAGCTTTTCAGGAATAATTTCGCCGGATTGTAGAAAAGTAGGTGCTTTTTCAAATTGATTCTGGCGTATAGTATCCTCAATAGCATTAATTCCTTTTTTATTTCTGGCAGAACTTGTAACTACAGGAATTCCTAATTGCTTGTAAAGCTGGTAAGTATTAACTTCTATTCCATGGGCTTCGGCAAGGTCTTCCATGTTAAGCACCAAGGCTACCGGAATCCCTAAATCCATGATTTGGGTGATGAAAAATAGACTTCGCTCCAGGTTCACGGTATCAGCAACAGCTAAAACTGCATCCGGAAGGCCTTCCTTTTCAAAGCCATTGAGCACCCTAAAAACTACTTGTTCATCTTCAGACCGGGGGAAGATACTATAAGTTCCCGGTAGGTCTAAAATTTTAATTTTTTTATCAGAGGAAACTTTGAAATATCCTATTTTCTTATCTACCGTTACGCCAGGGTAGTTACCTACTTTTTGGTTAAGCCCTGTAAGGTGGTTGAAAACTGTAGATTTCCCTACGTTAGGAACCCCTACAAGCGCAATTTGCTGAAGGTCTTTCTTAGTTTCCGTAATATAACTCATTGAACAACCAGTTTCATGTGGGACACACCCACCATTTGAGCTTCCTTTTTTCGCAAAGCGATCATTGAATCTCCTAATTGAAAAGCAAGAGGATCACCTAAAGGGGCTATATATAATAAAGTAAGGGTTTTTCCAGGCATAAATCCCATTTCCAAAAGCTTTACAGCAATATCAGAATTTTGGATATCCTGTATTTCCATCTTCTGGTGTGGTGTGGCCATATCAGCAGTAAACCGGCTATTTGACATCTTTTTTTTATTTGGACTGATTATATATAGTGCAAATATATGGTATCCGTGTTCATTAAAAAACTATATCTATCACTAATTTTGATGATATAGGTCATTAATTGTTTAAACATTTATAAAGTGCAGTTGATTTGTTCATTATTTTTAACTAAAGCTCATACAACTTTGAATTAGAATATGTGAGCTAAAGGTGGATAGGTGGCTTTTGTGGATAATTTGTTTTGCTTTCAATAGTTATTTGAATTTACGAATTGTACCTTCGGAATGGAGTAAGATTTGAGCGTATTTTACAGCCAGTTTTACTTCACCTGGTTAAAAATAATTTAGGCGATGCTTGAAAGCCAGTTAATTTAATAAGTAGAGATAGTATTAAACATAGCCACTATTATAATTTCTTTAGTTGAGATAGGGAATTATAAAAGCGCCATAAACAATTCAGAAACCTAATAGGAGATAGATTTTCGGAGTGATGCAACGGTTTTTAATTGGTTAAGATGGTGTGGCTATTGTAGGCACCGAAGGTGATACATGGTGTGAAGCTACAAAAATAAAAGTGATACAAATGAAGGTGTTTTTTCTTCTAACAGTAACATTTCTAATCATTAGCATGCCCATAAGCGCGCAGGAAGATACGGTGCAAATAGAAGAAGAGAATGTAAAAAAGGTAGTTCTCCCATTTCTCAGGATTACAAGGGATCCGGATCTGAGTAATGCCAGAACAAAGAAAGAACTGGAATACACCAGCAATATTGAAGAATCGGATATTAATGAAGAGGATTACCTTAGAATAGGAGGAGCCTTACGTTTAAATTATATTTATACGTATTATGAAGGAGAGACCTTTCCTTTAGGTACCGCTTTAAGAAACGATTTTACCATTGACACATGGCGGCTCAATGTGGAAGGACAGAGTAAGGGTATTTTATTATCTTTTGAATACCGGTTCTATCCTACATTTAACACACACTTTATTCAACATGGCTGGTTAGGCTACAATTTTTCTGATAAAGACCAGCTCCAAATTGGAGTAACTCAGGTACCTTTCGGTAATCTGAAATATGCCTCTCATTCATGGTGGTTTCAAACGCCTTATTATGTAGGGCTGGAAGATGATTATGATATGGGGCTGAAGTGGCGTAGGCAAACATCAGATTGGGATTTTCACCTTGCTTATTTTCTGTTGTATGAGCCAAGAGGAACCTCTGAACCCTCTTTCGGTGCTTTATCGGCTGCACGATATTCATATGATGTGGTACCGGTAACTGGGGAAAGTAATCTGGAGCGTAATCAGTTCAACTTACGCGCTGTTCGGCACGTGGGCAATATTAATGCAGGAATTTCTTTGCAACGGACTGAAATCTTCAATTTGGAAACGGAAAATAAAGGAAATCAGTGGGCAGGGTCGGTCCATTTGGAAGGAACTTTTAATCACTGGAATTTAAATACAGAATACATTTACTATAACTACTCAAATGTGGAGAATGATCTTGGGGAAGATTTGAAGTTTGTACAGATGGGTGCTTATGGATTTGGCACTTACGATGTGGCAGCAGAAGCCTCCATGTATGTAGTAGGAGTTAGTTACTCCATTCCGGTTCAGTGGGGACCTCTTTCTAATATTACTATCTATAATGATTACACTTATACTCAAAAACATAGTAAATTGGAGATTAACGGGCGAAAGCTGGATTTTCAACAAACACAACAAAATGTACTGGGTGCGCTGATCACCGCAGGCAGTGTGTACACTTATGTAGATTTGGCCATGGGACAAAATCACCCCTGGCTCACGGATAATTTTGGTGGAGCTAATTTAGGAACTGGCACTCCGGTAAATTTTAATGAGCCGGTATCAGACTTGAATCCTCCGGATGCAAATCCCGATTGGAATGCGAGATTGAACATTAATATTGGATATTACTTTTAAACGATCAATTTATGAGCGGAAAAGATAAACAGGAGAATCCTACTCCCACAAAAGGTATTAAAACTACTAACAAATTGTTTGATATCCATGCTCCGGTATTTTGGCCGGCAGTTATTATTATAGTTTTATTTATAGCCACAACGCTTATCGTAGGCAAGCCTATGGAAGAGGTGTTTAGCAAAATGCAGAATGGAATATCCGACAATGCAGGCTGGTTTTTTGTTTTGATGGTCAACCTGTTTCTCTTTTTCACCCTTTTTCTTGCTTTTAGCCGCTATGGTAAAATCAGGTTGGGCGGAAAAAATGCAGAGCCTGAATTTAGTACAATGGCCTGGTTTGCTATGCTATTTAGTGCAGGAATGGGAATTGGTATCTTATTCTGGAGTGTAGCGGAACCTATTACTCATTTCCAGTCTCCTCCCATCAGTGGTGAAGCTGAAACACGGGAAGCAGCAATGGAAGCTATGAATTTCACCTACCTTCACTGGGGCTTGCATGCCTGGGGCATTTATGCCCTGGTAGGTATGGCACTGGCATTTTTTTCCTACAACCGCAAGCTGCCTCTCACCATTCGTTCTGTTTTTTACCCCATTTTAGGAAATAGGATTCACGGCTGGCCCGGTAATGTAATTGATGTATTGGCTGTGGTGGCTACACTCTTTGGTCTTGCTACTTCTTTAGGACTGGGAGTTAAGCAGGTGAGTGCCGGACTAAACTACCTATTTGGAATAACGGATTCTCCGGTTACCCAGGTAATTCTTATTGGAGCTATTACTATAATGGCTACAGCTTCTGTAGTTCTGGGAATTGATAAAGGCGTGAGAGTGCTTTCTGAGTGGAACATTCGTATTGCTGCAGTTTTTCTGTTATTCTTGATTATCCTGGGGCCAACACTCTTTATTTTCGATTCCTTTACACAAAACACAGGCCACTATCTTCAGAATATTCTTGCGCTGGGCTTTTGGACGGAATCATACCAGCAAAGCGATTGGCAAAATACATGGACCGTATTTTATTGGGCCTGGTGGATTAGCTGGTCTCCTTTTGTGGGGATGTTTATTGCCCGGGTTTCTAGAGGAAGAACTATAAGAGAGTTTGTGTTGGGTGTGCTGATAGTGCCCACTATACTTACCTTTTTATGGTTATCTGCTTTTGGTGGGTCGGCTATTCTATTAGAATTAACGGGTAGTGATGTGATTTCTAAAGCAGTTTCAGATAATGAAGCCACAGCGCTTTTTGTATTATTGGAACAATTTCCCTTCTCATTTTTAACTTCACTGGTAGGGGTATTACTCGTTACCAGCTTTTTTGTAACCTATTCCGATTCCGGATCGCTTGTAATTGATAGTATCACAGCAGGTGGTAAGCTTGATGCCCCTGTGGCACAACGCATTTTCTGGGCTTTTACTGAAGGAGGAGTGGCTGCAGTTTTGCTAATTGGGGGTGGATTAGGCGCTTTGCAGACAGCAGCCATTACTACAGGGCTGCCCTTTGCCTTTGTGCTGCTTGTGATGTGCTACAGCTTGTATCGTGGGTTGAAAATGGAAGTCTCGCAAGAAGAAGAACTGCAGAAAGAGAAAGATAAAAAAGGCTATGAAAAAGTGCTTGCTGAATTGGTAACACGCCACCAGAAAAAAAAGTCTGAAACTAACAAAAAGGAGTAGATATGGAAATTAGAAAACTATGTATTTTCCTCGATTTAACTGATATGGATGCTATGATGATCCGTTATGCTTCCTTTTTAGCAGATTTGCTAAAAGTGGAAACAACTTTTTTTGTACATGTTTTTGAATCCGGTGAATTGCCGGAAGAGGTATCTAAACTTTTTCCTGAGCTAAGTGAACCTATCGATCAGGTGATTCTTGAAGAACTCACCGAGCAGGTAAATAGTGAATTTTCGTGTAATACCTGCTCAAAAGAGGTTATCGTTCAGAAAGAAAATTCTATTCCTGCATTACTTGAATGGGCACAGCAAGAAGATGTAGACCTAATGGTGGTAGGCAAAAAGCCGGCAATTAAGGGGAGTGGTACTTTTGCACGAAAAATTGCAAAGCTGTCTTATACCTCAGTTTTATTATTGCCTGAAACAAGCCGTCCAAGTGTCGATAAAATTCTGGTGCCTATTGACTTTTCTCAATTTTCCCGGGTGGCTTACCGACAAGCCAAACATATTGCAGAACTGCGGCAGGCAGAGTTAGTCTGTCAGCATGTGTATAAACTCCCCAAACAGTATTTTCCTTTTGTGGCTGCCACAGATGAAAAATTAAAAGAGTCTACAGAAAAGCATGTGAGGAAAGAATTGGATAAGTTCCTGACCAAACTCAAGCTGAATGATGGCAAAGTTCGCTGCGAAGCACTGATTGATGAAAAAGGAGATGTGGCCGGTACTATCCACGATTATGCAGTAAGAAATACCATAGACCTCATCATAATAGGGCCAAAGGGTGGCTCTCACGGGGAGTATTTTTTGATGGGCAGCGTATGTGAAAAATTGATGAATTATAACAATAACATCAAAATGTTAATTGCCAAAAGCAAAAAAGAGCACGAGAGCCTGCTATCAGAGATTTTCGGTGCCTAGCAGGAGGTAAGCCACATAATGGAGCCCGCTTAAGCTATTCATTAGTTGCGTTGGCCTCCAAAGCTTGGCTGTCCATCCGGGAAAAGTCTCTTCTTTTACAAAGCATCTCCACTTAATTGCTGTGAGATCAAAAATATTTTTCTTCTTTTGTGAAAAATTAGAAACTCCTCTCCGGATTGGGAAGGAAAAACTTTAAACGTTTAGTCACATTCTATGATATCAGCAATTTTTAGTTTTTTGGTAATGTTAAATCCTTTTGCTCTTTTTCTTTATCTGAAGCCGGTAATGAAAGACCTGCCCGATGCAGACTTCAGAACTGTATTTTTAAAGGCTACTACCATTTCATTCTTTGTTTTTGTAGTATTCCTCATTTTTGGAGATGTGGTTTTTCAACAGGTTTTCCGAATCAATTTTGAGTCATTCCGGATTTTTGGAGGGATTGTGTTATTCTCCTTCGCCTATGTTTTTATAGTTCAGGGCAAAAAAGCCTTTATCCAAATTAAAGGCGACCTGAACGAGCTGGCCTCCGAAATTGCTTTGCCCTTTATGGTAGGTGCAGGAACTATTTCACTGACTGTTTTAATGGGAGATGAACTGAAAATTTGGAAAGGAATTGTTTCACTGGTTGTTATTATGCTGGTTAACTTTGTTTTTATTATGGGCATGAAGCAACTGAGGAAAAGCATGCGATCCAAAAGGATTCAAACTGCTTTTGATAAAAATATGGAACTGCTCTTAAGGATTAATGGCTTTTTTCTCGGTGCCATAGGTATTGATATGGTAGTGACTGGTATAAGTAACTTAATCAGGGCAGGGGAGTGGTGAAAAGGTTCAGCGTAGTGCTGAATTCATTATTTAATTAACAGCTTTAATAAACCATTAACTCATGAAGGCAGAAAATTATACGGTCATCTGGAAGCATTTTAATAAGGAGTCCGAAATAGGAAAACACCTGGAGGCTACTAAGGATTTTAGTCTGCCATATTTCTTAAGTGAAGCAGAAAAGGCAAAGTTTGAAAAGCAAGAACAAGTCAACTTAAACTCTTTTCACCTGGTAATGGGACTGTTGGTAGGCTATTTCGATAAACCGCCTGGCATTATTACAGATTTCGCCAAAGAAAAGGCGTTCACCATCATTCAAGAACAGCTACCTGGTTTTAAGTCAAAATCAGTTGAGCACCTTATCCTTGATTTATCTAACTTCCTACGCGATAGTTATGATCAAAAAGTGAGTCTGCAATCACTTATGGCAGGTACTGAATTACTACCCAAAAGTAGCGCAATAAAATATGATGCCTGCATCGATTTAATAAATTGCATTGATGATAATGCACTGGAGGACCGGATATCGGCTGTTCAGCAATTGAAAATTCTACTCAGTAAAATTGAGGTGAAGGATTTAAATTCTGAATTGGTTGATGATTACCAAAAGATGCTTGAAATCGCTAAGGAGTTCTGATAGATAGCATTATTTCATTAAAAGGATTATAATCAAATTTGTAGCAAAGTTACATAATCTCTCTTTTTACAACTACTTCCGAAAGTTTACGATATAATTAATAATACTCTATTCAAACTTTGCGCTAGCCGCGGCTAAGTTGATAGCTCCAGAAGAGGAAGATATATCTTAAAATCCTGAAGCCAAAGAGAATTTATCTAGTGGTAAGTCGTAATTTTTATCATCATCTAACAAATAATTTTTAATGGCAAGGTACGCAATCAGTGATATTCATGGGTGTTTCAATACGCTTCATGAACTACTCAACACAATCGGCTTCAATAAAAGTGATCAGATTTTTTTTCCCGGTGACTTTATCAACAGAGGAGGGCATAGTAAACAGGTGATTGATTTCTTAATGGATCTGGAGGAAAAAGGGTATGATATACATTTCTCGAAAGGCAACCATGAAGATATGTTATTTGATACTTCCGATGTTAAAGATTTCTCGGGAGGAGATGACTCCATGCACAATAGCTTTGGGATCAATCATTTTACTGAACTGCCTGAAAAATATAAAAAGTGGTTTTCAAACTTAGCTTATTTCCACACTTCTGGCAAATTCATATTAGTACATGCCGGCCTTGATTTTAGTGAAAAAGATATTCTGAAGAAAAATGAAAATATGCTGTGGATCAATGACTGGTATAATGACATTGACTATGAAAAATTAGGTGATCGCATCATTGTGCATGGGCACAATATCTTAACTAAATCTGAGATTATTGAAATGCGGGATAACCTTGATAAGAACCAGTTCTTAGGCATCGATAACGGATGCTATAAAGCGGGGGAGAAAGAGGAAGGTCACCTATGCTGCTTCAATTTGGAAAGCAGGGAGCTTCACTTTCAGGCTAATATAGAGTAAGGTGTTAGTTACTGCTTCCCAACAGGGTAAATTTAGCTTATTTAAACAGGATGGAGATACTCATTTGTTCCTAACCATCAGTTATCTAGAAGCTTAGTACTGCAAATTGGCTTGTTAGTCAATTTTGCAAATACTTCTTTACAATTTAAAAAGATAATGAAGCCTTGATCACTTAAATAGTTAATTTATTGATGATAGTTTGATATATTTAAGAAGTTATATTTTCACCAAAGCCTATGAGTACAGAGACTATCGCTGTTTTTCAATTGAAAAAATTTCTTGAATCGCATGAAATCCCATCAGTAAAACAACAGCCCAAAACCTTTTTAGAAATAGCCAGGCAGCCTCATTATGAAAATGTCATTTCTAATATTTATGCTTTCTATTTTGATCCGTATGAGGAGCATGGTTTAGGGCATTTGTTTATCACCTCTTTTATCGAATGTATAAAAGCGCAACTGCATCAAGAACAAGCATTTTTAGATAATTTTCAAGAGTTTATCATTGAAACTGAATATGGCACAGATGAAAAAGGACGTATTGATCTTTTCCTATACAATAATGAGAAAGCCATTATCATTGAAAATAAGATTTACCATCATTTAGCGAATAATCTGAATGATTATTGGAACACTGCTAAACCCAAAGAAAGGAAAGATAATATGGTAGGGGTTTTGTTAACGCTTGGTAAACATCAGGGCTCAATACTCCCTAATTTCGTGAATGTCCTTCACCTTGATTTCTTAAAAGCTGTAATGGGCAATATAGGTAACCACCTCATGGAGGCTTCCGACAAATATGTGACCTTTCTAAAAGACCTTTATCAAAACATTGAAAATATGAGTACAAAATTACTTTCCCCTGATGATTTTAAATTTTACCTCGAAAATCAAAACAAAATATTAGATGTAGTAAAATTTAATGAGCAGGCCAAAGACCACATTAAGACTCAAATTGTGGATGCCTGGAATAAGCAAGAAGGCTTAGAGGTAAGAAAAGCCACTCAAAGCACTTATCAGTTTTATAGCTACAGAGAAATCAAAAAAGATGGGGTGGATCAAATCTACTTCTGCACTTGGTTTGATAAGCTCTTTTTAGGTGAAAGGGAGGTTTGGATAAGTATTTATATCACTTCTGAATATTTTAAGAAGTTCTTTAACCACCAGGCTTTAAAAGGTATCATCGAGAAGTACGAAAAGCATGGGATTGCTATTAATACAGAACATAAAGAAAAAGGTGATTGGGATTATATTGCTGGTAAATCTTATTTTTTAAAAGATGATCAACTTATTAATCTTCAAACAACTGTGGAAGGTTTTATTAAAGGTGATGAATTTATTATGCTTTTTGATGAGTTGGATGAAAAGTTGAAGGAATTGAGTGCAAGTGAGTTATAATCGCTGATATTTATCTCTAAGGGTTGAAACCCTGAAAAGAAAAACATCAAGATTTATTGATAAAATTAACAAATATGTTACATTTGCAAATCTATAAGTTGACATGACTCGTATAATTGGTATAGCAAAGATAACGGAGAAGATTTATGCAGTACAGTATGAAAAGGAAGTCGAAGTGGAGGATGAAGATGAGGGGAATGATGCTACTGATATATTTTCTGAACTAATTGTCTTATGGAATGACCAAGAATACTTAAGAAATTTCTTTAACACATTTAAAAAGGATTATGAGAAATTTTATGGACACTTTCGATTAAAGGAGGTAGTGAGAGAAGCAAGAAATGAAGCTAAAGCGCTATTTCAACAGCTTAAAAATTGTAACGATACTGAACTTGAAGAATTGTTTAAACCTTTACACAATGAAGAAACATCAAGTCCCTTCTATGAATTGCAAAAATTAAAATCTTATGGACCAAATTACAAAAGCTATCTAAGAATATATGCAATAAAGTATGATGATGCTTTTGTAATTAGTGGTGGTGCAATAAAATTGACGGAAGTCATGAAAGGCAGACCACATTTAGAGGATGAATTATTTAAAATGGATTTAGCTATAAAATATTTAACGGAAATATTGTGAGACTAAAATCGAAAGACAAATACTATGAAAACTGCAAGCGAAAAATTAAACAAGTTAGCGAAATCTTCAAACTGGAAGGAAAAACTAAATTATCAAATTGAAAATGAAGCTTGGTTAGATAAATCCGCTGACATTGCATTCACTATTTTGGAATGCCTTGATGAAATGGGGAAAAGCCAAAGCTGGTTGGCAGAACAGTTAGGAATTACTCGCCAGCAAGTGAGCAAAATTGTGAAGGGTAGAGAAAATTTGACTTTGAAGACTATTTATAAAATAGAGCGAATTCTTAATGTTAGCTTACTTGAACACAAAGAGGCTGAAATGAAGGCTGATAATATAGAATATATTCAGGATACTTTTGATCAATTGTTTTCTGAGAAGATTAAGGAGCATAAAATTGAACAATTAACCACTTTGCTTTCGGTTCGATTTGGATCTGAAATAGATGAAGTAATGTATTCCAGAAACCTAAAAAAGAATACTCTTGCAAACGAAATTGAGATATCTCCTGCTTATATTACACAATTGCTAAAGGGAGATAGAGTATTTAGCTTTAACTTATTAGCTAAAATCGCTGTTGCATTGGATATTGATTTTGAAATTTCTTTAAAAAATAAATTTACATCAAACATTAATCCTCCTAAACCAGATGGTCATGGATTGTGGTTTTACAAACCATTTAAAGAAAAGAATAATCCTAAAAGTGATGATGAATATAATTATGCTGAATTTGAATCGGAAATACAATTGTCAGTAGCTTAAGATATGGAAGCAAAAAAATCGGAACTTGAATTAATTAATTTTTATTTATTGGAACATCAGTTTTTTACTGTCAATCCGGATAATAAGTCGGAGTTTTCAGGTGAAGAAATTGATGGTACATTTAATCAATACCCAATAGATATTAATTTTATTCATAAAGATATCGATGAACATACATTTCAGGCTCATGTTCAAATAATGATTAATCATAAAGAACAACAATTGGCCGGCTACTCTATTAAGATTGCAGGAGTAGGTGTTTTTAGACTGAATAATGAAATGATCAAACAGAATGAAACCACCTATAAGAACTTAAAGCATTTCTCTACAGTCAATATTGTAGTTAATAACTTAAGGAATGTAATCAGCATTCAATCAGCATTTTCTCCATGGGGCAGATACAACTTACCAGCTATAGATATTTCTGATCTGTTTAAACAAAAAATCAAAGAACAAGAAAATCAGAAAAAAGCTAAAGAAAAATAATGATGATTAAAATGTAAAGTTCTTTATTTAATTATCAAATATTATTCAAAATTATGATTGAAATATCATCATGACTTAAATTTACCCGCCTAATTTATACATATGGATGTTAATAAAATTCATGTGTAATTTATTTAAATCTGTAAAGTGCTTCAAATCAGCTGACTGGATAAATTACTACTACTTTCATGAGCCGATTAAGTCAACTAATGGACTCATGAAGTAGCCAAAACTTGTTGCTAAGTAATAGAAAAACTGATTTTAAAAATCATTTCCTAATACAAAACTTACTAAATATATTCGCCAACAGATCATCTGTGGTGATTTTTCAGGTAATCTCACCTAAGTTATGCAGAGGCTGTCGGATGTCTATAGCAAGAAAATCAAATGTATTATCACTTTAGTTAGGGTTGGTTCTCTAGATAAAATTCATGGCAATCAATGGTAAATAGAATTATTAGATGTTTTAACACTCAGTTAATATACAACGGTTAGCCCAGAGTTCGTCAGCGCGGAACGTTAGAGCAGATATACCAATATTGCTTTAGAACCTTTAGAAAAAATAGAGACAGAATACAGTCAATTTATTTCCTCGTATCTTAGTACGCAATACCTAGTGCTGATTAGTTATTTAAACAACAGTTTTTGAACTTCTCTCCGGAGCCGCAAATACAAGGATCGTTTCTGCCAATCTGATTGCGCTTTTTAAAAGGAGATGACATTCGTTTAGCCATACTTTGATTGAATGTCTTTTTTAAAAGTTTGTATATTTTAGGGTGATTCTTTTTAAGGAGCCTGGGCCTCTCAAAAAAGTACTCTGAAGTTACCGCGAGAAACTCTTGTTTGTTAGTGGTTGCATATCCATCAATACTACTTTTATTGGCCTCAATTTTTTCTATTTCCTTCTCCATCAGTTCAAACCAAGGTTTAGCAAATTCTGTTTTGTTAAGGCTGCCCACCTGACCATCAATAGTACCATCAGCCTTATCTAAGATATGTACAAACTCATGTATGCCAACATTCTTTTTACTTGAAACAATCTGGAATCCATTTCGCAAGCTCTTCCTGCTTAAAATCATCATGTTATCCATGCCATTGCCAGTTCCCACCATTCCGGCTATGGTTTTCTTTGGCGCTTTATCGTCAAATGATTTGTCGAAAACCTCAGGATACAGCAGTACTTCATTCAGATTAGGATATTGCCATTTTGGGAAGGCAAAAAGTGGTATTACAGCACTGCAAGCTACAAATAATCTGTCTAGCAGTTCTACTTTTATTTTCACTCCTGTGATACGCACATTCCTAAAGAAATGGAGTATCTTTTTTTCGAAGAGCGCTTTCTCTTTGCTGTTTAAATTTTGATAAAAATGAACATTTTCCTGAAGTAGCTTTCTCCACTCTTTGGGGAATTTTTTAGGAGTTTTAAAATGGATGGCCTTTTTACGGTTCAGATAAAATACACGCCAATAAATAACGAAGAGAATTAAGCCCAAACCTATGAGGGCAAAGATGTTTTGCATAAAAAAGTTTAACTGGTTCAGCCTGATTTTGTTGGG
This sequence comes from Marivirga lumbricoides, assembly GCF_014636295.1. Taxonomy (GTDB): domain Bacteria; phylum Bacteroidota; class Bacteroidia; order Cytophagales; family Cyclobacteriaceae; genus Marivirga; species Marivirga lumbricoides. Next base: position 369,238 of record NZ_BMEC01000005.1, read on the forward strand.
TCATTTTACATAATTCCAATAATTTCCGTTTTTGAAATCCCTGACCTAGGAGCTTGACATGTAAAGCTTATTATTTTTCTAGTGTAGATAATTTATTTTTAATGCCACATGGAGTTCAATAAATTTTATTCGTCCTCTGTTGGTATGTTAAGGACTCTAAAATTTATGCTCATTTCATGTATACTGAACCTAATATTGATTTAGCTTGCTTTGAAATGAGTAAATAATTTGATCGATAAGTTTTTCTTCCTTAAGATAGTAGAGATGATTTTATTTCCCGATACAGGAGTGATAAATAATTGATAATAAGTAACTTATAATACAACAGAGATGGAATTTGAATTGAATTTTGGCTCCCTATTTTTCAAGTAGAATAAAGAGGTGAAGTCTCGTTTTATTTCGCTACTCACTGCAATTAACGTTAATTTAATTCATTAACCGTTTCTTCAGAATATTTCTCTAAATCATCTTCGGTGATAATTCTTTTGGGGACGGTCTTATCAAAATTCAGTATATCCAGTGCATTTTCGTAATCGTTAAGCAATTCTTTATTTTGAGGTCTAGAAACTAAAAAATCGAAACGGAAAGAATTTTGCTTTGCATATTCCGCTAACTGGTATATATAGCCAAAATATAAGGATGCTTTGTTTTGAATCTCTTTAGGTTTATTTAAATCAAAACTTATAGGCTTAACATGGTTTAAAGTCCCATTCTTCCAAGCAATATCAAATGCTAAGGAGACCGTATCTGTTGTAATGGTTTTGTTTCGAATCAGCTTTTTTTCTATGTCCTTGTTTTGGGAAGTAATATTATTCAAATATTGAGTAATCAAAAATTTCTCATTGTGATGTACTTGAGTTTGCTTAAGGTGAGTGATTCCGGGCAGCAATAATTGACTATAAGCTGAAATTGTTTCCGCTATGGAGCTTAACCCTTCAGTCACTTTCACAGGAGTATCAAAAACTAATCCAGCTGCATCTATTGCTAGTATGTTTTCATGTACATATTTTTGGATGCTTTTCTCATCAGGTACTTTTGAGAAAGTTAATTTCTTTTCTTCAATTCTACCTTCAATTATGTCCAAATAATGATTAATCAACTTTGAATCAAAATCAGGAAAAATAGATTTTGGACGCTTCAAATCACCTTTCACCAGTTCGAAATGGGTGAACTCAGGAAAATAAAAAAGCACAGCTACATTGACAGCCTCACCAGCTACAATACTGCTTTTATACTTCAATATTTGATATGTGAATAGGTCGTTCATTGGATAAATCCTTTCAGATTATTTACAAAAATAGCTGAATTTCTTTTAACCACTGTAAAATAATCCATAATTAGTGCACTTTGGGTGTTAAATTCGTGCCCTTCCAGTTCTATTAAAACATCTTGAATCTCTTTTAAATTCAGTGTTCTTAGATATTCAGTAAAGCTATTGAACAACGATATTTTGTTGGTTTTTGATTCCTTTTTCAAATAGGGTAAACAAATATGATGGCTAGCAAATTTATCTTCCCAACTGTAATTCTTCATTTTATTAAGAGTATCCTCTTTAATATCCAAAGCATATTCATGGTCAATTAACCATGATTCTCCTTTTTTGAATAGTAGATTAGGTTTTTTTGTACCTCTATCTCCATTGCGGATAAAATTATCAAATGCATATAGTGTATCCAATTGCATACTTGATATTAAGTATTTTTTCTGAACTTCCTTGGAAAAGTTCACGGCATCTTCCAGATAGTAGCACCCAAACTTTAACCGCTCATCCGATTGCTCAAACTGAAATAATTCTTCTGCAGGTAGGGTGTTGATAAACTTATTCGGAAAATCAATCAATGCCATTTTAGGCACATTGAAATCAAAGTTTGGTGCCAAAAGATTCCCAACTACCTCTGCTGCAACACTATTTCTGTTTTCTATTTGGTCAGTGCTATATAATTTAACAACATAAGGCTGAAATCCTGATTCTGTCTTAACCATCACTACCCAAGGCTTGGTATGACCTGATTCTTGAGGAATTACTTTGATAAATGATATGGCTTTGTAAATTGGTATCAATAGGATCACTTTTGCCTTAAGTTAGCAAAAAGTTTCTTTTAGAAATTATTTTATAAGATTGAGAATGACACTTTCAAGGGTTTTTCTACTTTCCGATACAAAATATTTGAAACGCTTTTAACTTGCTGTAATTCAGTGTGTTGCTGAAATTATAGAAACGTATTAGCAACAAAAAACGCTTAGGAATGTCAAACTAAGGGATAATAAAGGAAAAATCGAGGGGTACGGACATAAAAAAACCGCTCCACAAAGGAAGCGGCTTTCAAGGAAAACACCAATTGCTTTACGCAACTGTTACAGAGCCTAAATAAACGCTGTTGGCGACTTTAGTTCCGTCTTCTGATACAAACCCTAAGAAGACTTCAACGTCTTCTCCTGAGTACTCAGAAGGCACTGGAATGGTTGCTGATCCGGCAGACCTTGCTGGTCCCGCAGTGGTGAACACTGCTTCCCCTCGGGTAGTATTCAAAAGGGCAATCAGAGCCTTGTCTGTTGCTTGAGCACTTCCGCTTCCTGAATTGTCTGTCCAGGTTGCTTCTACGTTTCCGGCACTTGGAGAAGTCGCTGCACCGTTGGCCGCACCTGTTAAGTTACCACGAGTAACCAATGCACTTGCATAGTCAATCATGTGGTTGGGATAAACACCGGTTACGGCATTATTGAGGTTGTACGACATGGCCGCATTGAATTGGGTCATACGGTTAGCATACAACTTGAAACCGACTCTCAGGAAGTCTGTCATTGGCTGTAAGAACCTCAATACAGTACCGAATTTCGAACGCTGGTCAACCTGACCTTCTGTTCTTGGGTTCGCTACACTGGAAGGTTTGATGCGCAGGTAATCGATGCCCTTCCAAGTTCCACCGATTACATTCCCTACTTGGCCTGATACGCCACCGAGAATACCTTGATTAATTTTTCCCATCTTTTTACGATTTTAAAGGAGTTAAACATTTGCTTGGACTTGACACGGACTTACCATGGATTTGCCCTTCATGTTCTAAGATACTTCAGTGGTTTTGAGTTGGTTGTATTTTGGGTGCTGTTGCGGTGGTGTGCATTATTTTGCTTTTGTTGATGTGTTTTATTTGTGGAATATGAGTTGTGCTTACTAGGATTATATTTATCCAAAAGAGAAAAGAAAAAAGGGAAAAAAAGAAAAGAGAAAGCTGTCTTGCAGGCGGGTGAGGCTCGGCTGTCAAGGTTTTTGGAAAAAATACTACCCGAAGGGTGGAGATTTTTTTCAAAACCCGTAGGGCTTGACCTTGACTGTCCGAAAGTGCGGTGGGCATGTGCGAACCCGCCTATCTTTGCTTTTCTCTTTTTAAAATTTTCCCTTAACGAGTAAAAAAAAGAGCCCCCTAAAAAGGAAGTTCTGAAAGGCATAACTCGAACCAAAAAACACGCAGCGTATAATCTGTGATGCCACAACGCTGAATGCCTGCATGAAACGGAAGACCTGAGGTGCGAACGCCCGCCAACAACCACCGGCTGCCGAAACGGACTCTGAATAATAACTTAAACATAATGCCCTCGCTCTACAGGACGGTGCGATTGCAGCAAGGGCTGTGGGAAAAAAATACTACCCGTAGGGTAGTATTTTTTTCCCTAACAGGCGAAGCGAACCCTTGCAGCTCTCGCATCCGCACGCCTGTACCTTTGCTTTATGTTTGAGTGATTATTGACTATTTATGGCTGTTAAATGCCAATACTTTGCACCAATAATATTCGACTTATAAGTCAATACATCAATAGGAATCAGAAAAAGAGAATTGAAGGATTTTAATTCAGCTTGCACAGCAACTTAATTTTGATACGTCTTTTCCGAAAGTTATTGCTGCTAATTTTATACCTTCTCCCAAAGTCAAATAAGGGTAGAAACTGTCTGCTAAGTCTTTCACCATTATTCCGTATTTGATTGCCATACTTAATTGTTGTATGAGTTCTCCACCTTCGGGTGCGACTACTCTTGCACCTATAAGTTTGTCAGTTTCCGAGTTACGAATGAGTTTGATGAAACCCCTTGTGTCGTTGGCTGCTATGGCTCTCGGTACGTCTTTCAATTCCAATTTTGACACTTCAAACGGAATGCCTTTTGATTCTGCCTGTGCTTCATCTAAACCTGCCCCTGCAATTTGTGGGTCAGTAAACACCACCCAAGGTAAAGAAGAATAATCGGCTTTATTATCTGTTCCTGAGAACGCATTTTCAACGGCAATTTTACCTTCAAAAGCGGCTGTATAAACAAATGCAGGGGTGTTGGTTACGTCACCTGCTGCGTAAATGTTAGGTAGATTGGTTTCCATTTTTTCATTCACAGCGATATGTCCGCTTTTGGTGAGTTCCAAACCAATGTTATCTAACCCTAATTGGCTTGTATTGGCTTTTGTGCCTGTGGCAATTACTACCTTACCTTTTTCTATAATTTGCGTAAATGAACCGTCAGGACATTTACAGTGAATGATGGTTTCATTCGCTTGTTTCTCGAATTTCACGGCTCTGAAATTAGGTAAGATTTCAATGCCTTCTTTTCGCATTTGGGTTTCCAATGCTTCACTGATGTCTGGGGTTTGTGTCCGTAGAACACGGTCGGTAAATTCAATGATTCGGACTTTAACGCCTAAACGATTGTACGCCATTGCAATTTCCAAACCTATGTAACCTGCTCCCATAATGGTCAAGCTTTCGGGTTTTTCTTCCAAGTCGAAAAGGGAAACGTTGGTCAAGTAGTCAATTTTGTCCAATCCTTCAATAGTCGGAATGTTGGTCGTAGCTCCCGCAGCAATTAAAAATTTGAAGGCTTTGTATTCCTTGCCATCAACCAAAATGGTTTTGTTGTCTTTGAATTTTGCCCAACCTTTTAGCATAGACAGGTTTTCAAAATCGCTTACCACATCCATATATTTTTTCTCTTGAAGTGTGGCTACTAATTTTTTCTTGTCTTTGATGATTTGAGCGAAATCAATATCAACTCCTTTTGGCTTGATGCCTTCAAAGTTGGAATGTGTAGCGTGATAAGCCGACTCGCCTGCACGAATAAGATTTTTAGAAGGCACACAACCCACGTTGACACAAGTACCGCCAAAGTCCAAACCACCGTTTACCATTAAGGTCGATAATCCTAAACTTTCGGCTTTGATTGCTGCCGAAAATGCAGCCGAACCGCCACCGATAATGATTAAATCAAATTGATTAATTCCGCTGTTTCCATTATCAGGGATTTCACTTTTTACACGATAGTTTTTTGTGCCGTTAATGGTATTGATGATTTCTTCTTTACTTGTTTTGGTAGGGTCAAAAGAACATTCACAAGTAGCTTTTGGGTAGCTCACATTGGCTTCTTTAACACCCTCATTTTGTGAAAGCATTTTTTTTATTCCTGTGGCACAATGGTCGCAGGTCATACCTGCAATTTCCAATTTTATTTTTTCTTCTTTCATCTTATTTTTTTAATTTATTTAGGACTATACTTAACAACATTTCATTCCTATGTTTTTAGGCTCAAAGAAATCCTCAAGCGTCAATATTTTTCCATCAGGATTATTTTTTAACCATTGTTTTGCTGTTCTTTCGCTTGCAAAAAATGAAACGTGATTACATAGCGACCCTTTAATATTGCAGGTGTCAACAGATTCTAACCAAGAAATAAATAAAGGATAAGGAGTTGTCCATAATAGCTGACCTCCGTTTATTTGTAATTCGATGGGAGAGTTATCAATCGGGTCAGTTGAATGAACATTGGCTTCTACACCTAACCATTCAGCAAACAGAATGGCATCTACTACACACCATGTGTATAACATCTTACCATTTACAATAAAGCGATGTTTGGTAGGAACTGTAGATAGACCAGAAAATGCAATAATATTTCCTTGTACATCGGTTTCGCCCAGTTTATTCAAAATAGCGTCCGCTTTATCTTTGGACACTTTTATTAGTTTATAAAATCTGTTTTTAGATATAGAACTGCCTAGCATCAATTCTTGAAATATTCGTAAAATAAAATCGCTATTCTTTATCTTAAATTCAGAAAAAAGAATGTCGTTTAATTGACCGTCAATATATTTTCGTTGATTTTTCATAAGTTTTCTATTTGGGGTTTTACTGCAAACATGCTTTACTTCCTATAATATCGCCATCTGATGCACTCCAGATATAAGAAAGACCATCTCCTGTTGCTGTAGCTGTTACTTTTGTGGTTGCCCCAATTGCAATGGTGCTTTGTTCCGCACTCAAATCTGTGTAAGAAATGGTCGAAGTACCTGTTGGGGTGGAAGAATTAGTACCGGGAGTTGAAGAATTTGTTGGTTTTACTTCCGGTTCCTGTACTTCTTTATTACAACTAGCTACTATCATCCCGATAGTAACAATGCCTAAAATTAATTTTACAGTTTTCATATTATTTAGAATTTTCTTTAATGATTTCGGCTTTATAACCTGTTTTTTCAATTACTTTTATGATAGCTTCAGGATTTGTTTTGCTTGGGTCGTACTGGATAGTTGCCAAATCGCCCGGATATTCCACTTTGTGTTCTATAATGCCGTCCACTTCTTTGAGGGCATTTGAAATGTGGTTGGAACAACCTGCACAAGTCATTCCCGTGATTTTCAGTTGCAGGGTCTTACCTTCTTGCTGTGTTGTATTTGCTGTTTGTGCTTTATTGTCAGTCGGTTTGCAACATTGTGCATTGAGCTGAGCAATTCCAATTAGGAACAAAGCACTCAATAGAATTAAATTCTTTTTCATTGTGTAATTATTTAATTAAGTTCTTAAATACAAAAGGCAAAAAAATACTATTTCTTGCCAACCACTTTATAACCTGTACCGTTGATGGCTTCTTCAATTTGAGCAAGACTCACTTTGGTTTGGTCAAATTCTACTTTGGCAGTCGCTTCTTCATAAATTGCATCTACCTTAACAATGCCTGGTAATTTGTTCACGTCATTTTCTACGTGCGAAGCACAACCATTGCAAGTCATTCCTTTTACATCAAAAGTTACTGTTTGGATGTCAGAGGCATTAACGATTATAACTTCCTTGTTGTCGTTTGAAGGATAGAAAATGTGTGCGTATTTTGGAAATGCAAGCATCAAGGCTGCAAACACGGTTACAATTCCCAAAAATGTTTTGGTCTGCATAAAAGATTTCTTTTCGTCTTCTTCGCAATCACATTGGATTTCTTCTGCTGATCGGGGTTTGAGTTTCTGATACCAAGCAAAGCCCAATACCAAAACGGTGATACCGATAAGATAAGGTCTTGCTGGTTCCATCCACGAAAATGTAGATGCCACTCCTGACGCTCCTGAAATAAGAGCCAATACAGGCGTAATGCAGCAAAGCGATGCTGCTACGGCCGAAAGCACTCCCGCTCCGACAAGTCTGTTGTTTTTCTTGTTCATACTGTTTCCTTTTTTGAATTGTTAATGATGTGTTTAAAAAATGGTCGAAGTAAAGTCAGTTGCTCTTGTTTCAAAGAGTAGAAAATGGTTTGTCCTTCTCTTCTTCCTTCAATGACGTTTCCGTCTTTGAGTTTTCTGAGGTGTTGCGAAACGGCAGGGATGCTCATTCCGAGAATGTCTGAAAGGTCGCAGGGACATAGTTCGTTTTCTTCTTCTAAGAGAAATAAGATTTTCAACCTTACTTCGTTTCCCGCCAATGCTAAAAGTCCACTCAGTTGGCTGAATGCCTTGTCATTGGTTTGAAGTATTTCTCTACAATTGTCTATTTGAACCTTGTCGGCAAACACTCTGATACACGATTGATTGTTTTCCATAATCTTCCTGTTTGGGATTTAATAACGCAGCAAAGATACAAATAGTTTTCTTATTTAAGCAAATGCTTAATAATTACTCTATGAGCCTTTGCTTTTCTCGGGAGAGGTGGAAACGCAGGTAAACCAAGGCGAAGCCATTTCTGCGAGCCGCCTGCGAGCGGAGCAAGGGTGGTGGCTGCAAAAGCCCGAAGAATGAGGGCGGCAGACGCCTACCGTTTACGGCAGGGCTGGCGTGATTTTTTGCATCAGGGTCGGCAAAGGCAAGGGTAGCGATTGAACGAAACGAAACGATTGTTGGGAAGGAATGGAGCAATAACTGACTGCAATAGCATGGGGAGTATTTGTAGATTTCAATTGCCATACAAATACATTGAAGGAGAATTGCAGGCAGATTGCGGAATGACTTTGCGTTAGCTCGTGTAGTGTAGTGAATGAGCTACTCTTGTGTGCGGTGCTGAAAGTGGCTGAATGAAAGGAATGAGGAACGAGTGACTGAAATGAAGCGACTGGAGGCACATGGCAGAAAGCAAAAAGCATGACAGCCCGATCAGCCCGCAGCGACCCGCAGGCGAGCAAAAACAATAAGCAGCGGCAGACCCCCAATAAAAAATATTGTGAGAGTAGCGAACACCTTAGAAGGGGTTTGGGGGGATGAAATAGCTGCGAGTGAGGATGGAGAGAGTGTGTGAAGCAAAACAAGTGAACGGCAGTGAGTGAGCACCTACTGGAGCGCAAACGAACTGGTAAGTGAACGGTATATGCAAGGGCGACCACCGATAAAAATCGGCATAAACTCCGGGAGTGCATTTTACCCTTGGAGATATGTTTTTGCGGAACAAAACGGAACGACTGACGAACACCGCTTTACCTGCGTTGGGGTGTGCGTTGGGAAAAGCAAGTGTGGCACGGTATGGAATGCAGCGTAGCGGAATGGAATAACGGGCTACTCTTGCTGTGCGGTGCAGGAAGTGGGTGAATGAAGAGAGGGAGGTACGAACGAACGGAATGAACCTATTGGAGGCACATGGGTGAGAGGTGGGATTAGAATCAATCATTTTGCCAATTTCAGTATTCGAAAAGCACCACGCATAACAAAGGAGAAAACAACACCACCAACAACCAGATCCGGCCATTTACTTTTTAGAAAATAAACCAGAATCCCAGCTAGTATTACCCCTCCATTCACTATAATATCATTAGATGTAAATATCGCGCTGGCCTGCATGTGCGCTTCATCGCTTTTGGCTTTATTGATCAACCATAGGGAAACCAAGTTGCCGATAAGGGCCAGAATTGCTATAACTATCATCCATTGAAACAGCGGTGTTTCGCTTTCGCTGAAAAACCTTCGCAAGACCTCTGCAAACCCAAGTGTTGCCAATGCCATCTGAAAGTATCCGCTGAATTTTGCCACCTTCTTTTTTCTTGAAATGGCACCACCTACTGCGAATAGGCTCAACGCATATACGATGGAATCTGCCAGCATATCCAAGGAATCCGCCACAAGTCCCATAGAAGAGGAAATCCAACCTGTGGTCATTTCGATAACGAAAAATCCAAAGTTGATGCCCAAGACCCACCAAAGGATTCTTTTTTGTTTGGATTGGTCTTCCATTACGGGTGTTTCGGCTTCTGTGGTTCCCTCAAAGGAATCCCCAAGTTTTAAGCTGGCTATAGACGTTTGTATTGCTTTAACACCGTCCACGTGATATATTTCTAATTTTCTATTGGGAATATCAAAATCCAAGTGTTTTACTTGAGCATAAGACTCCAACTTCATTCGAATCATCTGCTCTTCTGAAGGGCAGTCCATTTTAGTTATTATAAAAGTGCTTTTTTTCATTATTATTTGTTACTAGATAATTTTATTTAATGATTCTTTTTGCTTTATTGGAAGCGCTAATTTTTTAATTTTTTGTTACGAATCCGTATTTTTAATCATATCCCTAATGTATGTCTCGGCTTGGCCAATGGTGTTTAATTTTTCTGCCTCATTATCTGGAATGGCTATATTGAACTCGTTTTCAAACTCTAGCATCAATTCGACCATATCCAACATATCCGCACCAAGGTCTTTCGTAAAATTCGCTTCCGGTCTTATTTGATTCGGATGTATTCCAAATTTATTGACCAAGAGCTTGTTGAATCTTATTTTAAATTCGTCCATCTGTACTTCATTTATTTATGCGATTCTATATATCTTTCCAAGAGTGACTTCAGGCTATCTAAATAGTCCACGAACGAGTTAACGGAAATCTCGGGTGTTTCGCAATCAGGGATTGTAATAGGGTTTTCATCAAGATATTGGTATAGTTCGGGGTATTCCTGCTCAATTCTCAATGTCAATTCGTTAATTTCCTTGGTCAATCGCTGAAGCTTCTTCATCTCTTTTATTCTTTATTGTGCCGGTTATTGTAAATATTAAATATGCAATGCCCTGTCTTCTGTAGCGGCCAGACAAGCTTCCTTAAAGGTCTCGGAAAATGTGGGGTGCCCGTGTGACATTCTTGCAATGTCTTCGGCAGCTGCCCGAAATTCCATCGCTACCACCGCTTCGGTGTAGCTGTCTGCAATGCGAGGGCCTATCATATGCACGCCCAATATCTCATCGGTCTGCTTATCTGCGATTACCTTGATAAAACCATCCGTATCCATACTTATCTTCGCCCGTGCGTTTGCCTTATAGGGAAAAGAGCCTGTTTTTATACTTTTATTGGCCTTCTTCAGTTCTTCTTCCGTCAAGCCTACTCCGGCCACCTCAGGCTGGGTGTACACGATATTTGGGATGAGCGAGTAATTGACATGGGGCTTTTGGCCAACAATCCGTTCGGCTACGAAAACGCCCTCTTCACTGGCTTTATGGGCAAGCATTGCCCCTCGGATTACATCCCCTATGGCATACACACCCTTGATGTTGGTTTCGAGGTTCTCATCTACCGCTATCTGTCCTTTCTCATTGGTTTTCACGCCAATGTTTTCAAGGCCTAAGTTGGTAGTGTACGGTTTCCGGCCAATGGCCATAAGGCAATAGTCGCCTTCTAACAATATTTCTTCTTTATCGGAAAGG
>NZ_BMEC01000006.1 GCF_014636295.1 Marivirga lumbricoides
TATTAAATGTAATTCGACATGTCAAAATCTATATGATAGACTTAGAACCAAAGGTAAAAGTCATAATTTGGCCATCATCGCTGTAGTCAATAAATTGATCAAACAGTCCTTCGCAATTGCCAAAAACGATACTTATTATCAAGTTGATTATATTGGTTGATTTAGTATCAAACAATATTTTATTTTGAATGATTTTACTTTTTACTTGATTTTTATCACAGTTCATTGCGAATATGTTATTCTTTCGATCTTAATCGGAAGAATTCATATGTGGCAATCTTTTGATTTGGAACGTTACACATTTTGCTTGTCTTTCTTAAGACTGATGCGGTTTTCTATGGCTTCCGTAAAGCCATGAGGAAAACCTGGCAATGACGAGTTCTATTGTGTATATTCAGGGTTAAACAATTCAGTCCCAAGTAAATCCCCCCTGCCCCCTTTCTTAAAAGGGGGAGAACGATCTCGGATACAATTACGTCATTCCAGAATTTTACGAGGTACGAGGAAAATATCAGGAATCTTTTCAACGGTGCAAAGCAGCGTTATCGAGTAAGTATGATCAAATACACGATATTTCAACCACTGTTGAAATCATAAGATTCCCGACTGCTCGGGAATGACGTGCAAATTAATAGCTAGTGGTTAAAATATTAACCTTCTGGAAGTTGCTGTATAACTCACCCCAAGCCCCTCTTAGAAAAAGAGGGAGTTCGATCTCACTATAATTGATATTAATCCTCTATTTGAAAATTCTCTACAATCTCCAAAAAGCGCGCGTCATTCCAAAAATTTTTGGAGTGAAACGGAAAAAATTATTTGGAATCCCCTTGCTTTTAAGCACTCTATCAACCAAATCATCTTTGAAAATCAAAAATTCAATAAATCTAACTCGGATTTCAGTATTAAATCGTGCCCGTCATTGCGAACATGCTATTCTGTCGATGCTAATCGAACAGAACGCATGTGAAGCAAATTTTTGATTTGGAGCGTAAGACGTTTTGCTTGTCTTTCTCAAGACTGCCGCGGTTTTCTATGCCTTCCATAAAGCCATGAGAAAAACCTCGCAGTGACGAGTTCTATTGTATATATTCAGGTTAAACAATTCAGTCCCAAATAAATCCCCCCTGCCCCCTTTTAAGAAAGGGGGAGAACGATCTTGGTTTTGATACTAATCAAACAGAATGCATGAAGTAATTCTATAAACAACTCACCCCACCCCTCTCTTAGATAGAAAAAGAGGGAGTTCATCCTCGTGACAATTTATAATTGTTAGACATTTGAAAATTGCTACCATCTCAATATATATCGTCATTACGAGGCACGAAGCAATCTTTCTATTTACATACTGAAACGCTATAGAAAGGCTTGCCATTCTAATTACAAGATTGCCGCGGTCATGTTTCCCTCGCAATGACTTAAATTTCATATGATTGCTTTCGTTGTTCCGCCCTCGCAATGAGGTAAGGTATTATAAGACTGCTTCAGTCATACCTCCCCTATCTATACAGACACGAACAGGTTCCACCCTCACAATAACGATTAACTTAGCAGCTGGTATTTTCCTTCTTCAGCCAAAAAACAGACAATTTTTACAGTTTTGGTTTTGCTTCTATTAGGTATACATCGATTCAATTCCTAATTTAGCCATTTTAAAATATAGAGATGAGTATATTCCATGTTATCACCCTTTTAATTGTTATTTCCGCACTCTTTAGCTACATCAATGTGCGTTTTTTTAAAATGCCTACTACTATTGGCCTTATGATTATGGCCATGATTTTTACTGTAGGCATTTCTATTTCCTCCCTTTTTACGGATGTGCTTTTGAATAATGCAGTGAACATCATTGGTTCAATTAATTTCAAAGAAGTATTGCTGGATATTATGCTGAGTTTCCTGCTCTTTGCCGGTGCTTTACATACCAAATTTCCTGATATTAAGGCACAACGCTATCCTATTATCATGTTTGCCACTGTCGGGGTGCTGGTATCCACCTTTTTAATAGGAACTGTTGCTTATTACCTGCTCAATTTTATGAATTTGCCTATTAGCTACTTACAAGCCTTGTTATTTGGGGCTTTAATCTCCCCTACCGATCCTATTGCTGTTTTGGGCATCCTTAAGAAGGCAGGAGCGCCAAAAAGGCTGGAAACCAAAATTGTAGGCGAAAGTCTTTTTAATGATGGTGTGGGTGTGGTTATTTTCCTAACGTTGTTTCAGTTGGCGGCCAGTCCTGAAGCAGATGTTTCTGCAGGGCATATTGCCTTTTTGTTTTTTGAAGAAGTAGGTGGTGGTTTGTTGTTAGGCTTAGGTCTGGGCTATTTAACTTATTGGCTAATTAAATCAATAGACAATTACGAAACAGAGGTAATGCTTACTTTAGCTATGGTGACAGGTGGGTACTTATTAGCCAGCAGCCTTCATTTTTCTGGTCCTTTGGCGATGGTAGTGGCTGGCTTATTCATAGGCAATGATACAAGAAGGCAATCTTCCATGAGTGAAATGACTGAGCTATATGTCGATAAATTCTGGGAACTGCTAGACGTGCTGCTTAATGCTATTTTGTTCGTATTAATTGGCTTGGAGGTGCTGATATTTACTTTCGAAGGTAATTATATTTTGGCAGGACTGATTCTAATTCCGGTAGCGCTTATTTGCAGGTACCTGGCACTTTTAGGACCCATCTCTATTTTCAAAACTAAACTCAACTTTGTGCCTAAAACAGGCCTCATCATGACCTGGGGAGGACTTAGAGGAGGGATTTCCATCGCACTGGCCCTCTCTCTTACTTCTGAGATGAATCGTGAAGTGATAGTCGCCATCACTTATATCATTGTAGTGTTCAGCATTATTGTGCAAGGATTGACCGTGGAGAAAGTATTGAAATGGTTAAAGGTGAAGGGATAGAACTTACCATGATGCGTCATTAGTATTGTTCATTGCGAGGAACAAAGCAATCTTACTATTTTGTAATAAAACGCCTTAGAAAGATCTTCCATACTAATCACAAGATTGCTTCAGTCATGCTTCCTTCGCAATGATGACGGTAAGGTTGGCGAGATTGCATCGGTCATATTTCCCTAGCAATGACGGAAAGCATTACATAATTGCTTCAGTCGTACCTCCTTCTCAATGACGATTAACTTAGCGGCTGGTATTTAGTCATGCTTCATCTTTCTACAATTTACTGGTGGCAGAAATTTTCATAGGAAAACATGAATTACTCAAAACTAAAGCAGCAAAGGTGTTGGCTATTTTAGCTTTAGTTATGAGTTCACTATTCCTAATTCTCGCCACCTATTTCTTTACGAAAAAGTTTTGGGGCCCGGCCATTATTGAGGTCATAATGTGATTGCCTCAGATTTAACCTTAGCTTATTAATTATTTTTGTACTTTTGATTTCAACAAAGCTTTTACCTAAATAATATATGAACAAAGCAACCTATCTAATTATAGATGATGATATTGTCTTCAGTAAATGGTTGAAGGTGAATATGGAGGATTTGTTTCCGGATTTCCAATGTATCACCTCCAAGGACAACACTCTTGAAGGTTTGTTGGAAATCCAGAGGAAGCAGCCGGATTTAATCTTTCTAGATCAATATATCGATGGGTTAAATGGTTTTGATGTCCTGGATCTCATGAAACACTCCCCGAAAACGATTATGATCTCTTCGGATAAAATTGATCAGTCGAAATTAAAAAGCTATCCTAATGTAATAGGTTTTATTGAAAAGCCGGTAGACTTGAAAGCTTTAGAGGCAGTGGTAAGTAAAAGTGGACTTGTTTAAGTGCTTTTATAGCTTACTTAAATGTAGCAGAAACACTATAATACTATTTAATATTAGAGCACAAAAAAACCAGGCTATCTATTGACCTGGTTTATAAGTCTATTTTATGATTGAAAACTTAATGGTCGTGGTCATCATCCTCTGCCACAGACATAATTAAAGTAAGGTCGGTTTCAAGAGTAAGGTTAGCATCATCGGTAGTTGCTTTCACAATTATTTTGTAAGAGCCTTCTTCTAATGAATGATTATGAGCTACTTTAACAGCACCATTATTTTCGTTAATGCTTATGATCCCCTCACTATTATCAAAATCTTCATCATCCTTTTGAATTGATTCAATCAAGAAAGACTTTTTGTATTCTGCAGGAAAAAAGGAAGGTGCAGAGCTTTCGTATGCTTCTCCTAAAGCAATATGTACAATATTGGTCTTAACAGTTAAATCATACTCTGGATAATAAGTACCGAAGAAGAACTTAATTTCGGGTATAAAAAACACCCTAAATTGTCTGCTGGCGATTATAAAGCCATCTTTTGTTAGTGATGGAATTAAATCATATGTCCATTCAGCAGTATTTTCCGGACTTCCTGCTGCTGAAGTAAATAATATTTTATCCTCATTAACAATTACCTGCTGATCAGGAAAGCCATTCTGATGAAGCACCCAGTTGGTATTTTCCAAAGACAGGCCAGGAGCTTTCAACTGATGAATATACTTGGCGGTATCTTCTCCATACATATGGTAAGAAAAGGGAATTTCATCACTATCATCCACACCTGAAATTTCTACTTTTGCAGCAGAGATATACAAGGAAAAAGTATTACTAACTGGCTGGTAATTTTCAAGGGAACTTACTGTTAAAACAGTTTTGTAAGTTTCCGGAAGTCTTACATCAGTAATGGATGAGACTTGGTTATTAGGATATAATTTATCACTTTCAATAACCAGTTTATTTTCTTCAGTGTTAACCTCAATAGCACTTTCCAATATTTCCTGAAGGTTTTTACCATTTCCCAGGTCTAAATCATTAGATGAAAAATCCAGTGAAAATTCTACATCAGCATTTTTGTAATCATCAGGAAGCTGGATAGAGTAATCCTCTCCATATTGAAGATAAATAGCTTCTGGAAGATTTAAGGGAGCCAGATAACCCAGTGGCTGTTGTACTTCATTCTCCTCATCGCATGAAGAAAATAAGGTGAATAAAATAGCTGTAAAAGCTATGAATCTAATTGTTTTGTAGTACTTATACATAATTTTTGTTGTGATTTTAAAGTACGGCAAAAGTAATTAAATTTTAATAAACGCAATTATATTGCGTTTATGTTTTTAGAAAAATTATACATGCCATGAGACAGGTGGAACAAAAATTAAGGGCTGTACAAATTAAGGAAAACTCAAATTCCTCTTTGAATTAAATACTCACTGTTAAATAGTATAAAAATAGCACAAGATAAGATAAGGGCAATTATCGCTACTCTTTTAAATCAAGATCCCCTATTACACATAGTGTTTCACCCTTTTTAACTGGCGGGGTGCCTAATATCAGTAAAACAACTCCGGATTTATCAGCATATATATCATCTATCTTTTCACCAAAGAAATTGGTTATATAGCCTAAGCTACTCCCCTTTTCAACATGTTGACCACTATGGACTTTTGGATAAAATATTCCGGTATAATTACTGCTTATAAAACTTCGCTCGTTAATGACTTTTATCTGCTCATTCAAAGAGAAAGTACCCTCCGTCATTTTTAAAGATTTCAAAAGTTGTTGAACAGCCAAGATAATCTTCTTTATACTGGCTTCTTCAACAATACCTAAGCGTCCGCATTCAATATCAACTGCAGCCTTTCCCTGTTTAAAGGCCTCCGCTGAACAGTATAAACTTGGAAACTCCTTTCTCATATAATCCTTACCGGTAGTTTTAAATACCACAACATGTTCAAAGCCCATACTGACTGCCATTTTTTTCCCTTTATCAGATATTTCTTCTTTATTATCGTTTTGATAATAGGCAGCATAAGGGAATAAATCTTCGGGAGCATCTCCACTGTGCATATCTACAAAATAATCTGAGCGTGCTATCACTTTTTTGGAAATGTAATTGGCAATTTGTTCTGTAATGCTTCCATCTTCCTGACCTGGGAAAGACCTGTTGAGGTTTTTACCATCTAAGGGATTGATAAAAGGAGTTCTTCCCAAAAAGCTTCCGGTATTTGCTATTTGAACTAAAATAATAGTACCCACTAACTGAGAAGGCTTAATCTCCTTCAGTAGTTTTTGTCCTGCTAATATCGGAGCGTATTCATACCCATGAACGCCTGCTGTAATACCCAGCACAGGTCCATTTTTTATACCATGGATAACACTTATTGGAATAGTCGTCTTTAAATCAATTGTACCTACTTCTACAGTAAAGTGCTCTACCGATCCGGCCATTACCTTTCTCCCTTCAAACTCAAAAGGCTGTTGCCCAAATGCTATAGAACAAAGACAACAAAAGAATGCCATTATTCTCAATGGACGAAAAAAGACCCATAAAACTGTACTCTTCAACTCACACAAAAACCTTTTAATTATAAGTACTTCCACAAGCATAAAATTTATAATAAATCAATTAAACTCCCTGATTTTTTCTAATGAAGAAAAAAGCTAAACAACTGAAAAGTAAGCTTACTACTACCAATGGGCCTAGTTCCATTAGCCAATTCACTGAGTGAGTATATTGGAAATATGCCGGCTTAAATTTTTCCCACTGCACAGTTTCAGTACTTGCTTCTGAGAATATTTTAGGATAAAAATACAAGCGTGTTTCTTCATGAAACCGGCTAATTTCTTTAAGAAAGCTCATGTGATTCTGAAGATTAGTACCGGCTATCTCATTAAAGGACATCTGAGTATGCATTGAGGGTATAAATTGTGCCCAACTACTGCTAACACTGGCACGTTCAATCATTTTATTCTCCATAGAAGCACTTTCTACACGGGATTCCACATCACCTAAATGCTGCATAGCATAATACCAATGCCAGTTAAACCCATCATCTGTCGGGTAGCCAAATTTCTCTAATTGAGGATAGCTGCTGTAAAATTTCTCCAATGTAGCTCTTTTATCAGTATCCCACTTTTCGTGATATCCGTCACGTTGTTTGATCATTGTTGTAAGCGCCTCAGGTACAGGATAATTTACTGTAACTAAATTATTGACTATTGAAGGTAAAATAATGGTTAGAACTATCCAGCAAGAAAGCAGTGTGACTGCATTGAAATTTGAATTGCGCCTAAGTGTCACAATGCAAAAGCATAAACTAAACCAAAAGAGCTGATAAAGTATAGCAATGGTAATAAATAATGCGGAATTTATGCTTATTGAAATACCTAACACAATACTGGCGGCTAAGTATAATATGAATAGTAATAAAATAATAATAGAAATTCTTACCAGCAGCTTTTTTAATAGGAAATGGGTAGTAGACTGTGACATGGTGCTTACAATCTTCCAGGTTCCGGATTCCTCTTCCTCGGATCTAAGGTTATAAGTAAAAGTAATAATCAGAAGAGGAAATACATAAATAAAAACAAAGCTCAGGTCTAGATTTCCAAACAACAGTTTTACCGGATTCACCAGATCAGTATCATGCTTTTGACCTTCAAGGGTTAAAATACTTACACTTTGAATACCCGGATTAAGATCGCTCTGTCCTATAGATAAAGCAGCCAAAGGGTCTCTCTGATTTACAACTGAGAATTTAAGATAATATAAAAGTAAGCCTAAATCATCTTTATGCAAATCCAGGTTTCGCTGAATATGAGCTTCTTGCTTTTCCACAACCTGGGAAGTAGCTTTTTTCTGATCTTCCAAAAATTGCTTCCCTGTCATGATACTAATGATACCAAGAATTAAAGCCAATGCTATACCCAACTGGCAAGTTTTGGTTCTTATAAACTGTATAAACATTAATCGGTACATAACTTAAATAGCTTTAGCTTTTTGAGAAGTATAAATAATTGCGAAATATGATAAGGCAAGCCATAGCAACAGAGAAATTAAAGCTACAGCTTCACTTTCCAAAGTTCCACCTACACTCATGAAATCATGTTCAAAATCAGCAAATGACTTCCATTCATTCCGGTCTACCACATTCTTTTTGCCCTCGGAACTACTTACATCCGCTGCAATGTAATCCATCTGTAGCCGGTTCATTTTTTGAGCCAGCTTATATCTGTAATCCTCGGCTTGATTCTGAAATTGAACATAAGATTCGAAATCCGTCCCACACAATGCCATTGATAAGTTCTTTAAAGCTAAATACGGGTTAATTAAAGCTAACCACCTGGTAAGTTCATTCTGTTGGCGATAGTTTTGAAGTAATTGATTATGTTGTTCTTTATAAATTTCGGCACTTATCCTTTCCCCTTCAGCCATTACAAATCCACCATAATTGAAAGGAAGCGCTGTTACAGAAGCTACGTTATGAGCTTTTAGCACTGAATCTTTTAGGTGGTTAAAGTACGGGTCATTCGGATCATGGCTATCTCCATGCGCAAGCACTTGCTCTTCAATTAGTGCTTTAAACTCCAGCTTAGTCGGTGCGGGATGAAAATAAGTTCCCAGGGCTTGAGAGGTTCTGGGGAGCAGTACAACTAATACAAGCCATAACCCCAGCAGCTTTATCAAGGCACTTTTGGAAGATCTGCTATTGGTAGAAACGGTAATAGTAATAAAACTTAACACGAAAGAAAAAGCTACATATAATAGGGTAAGAATACTTAGCCTTATCCAAACATCAGCGGTTGTAGCACCTTCCAGCAATAACAGAATTACCGTAATTATAAAAAATGGAAGTACAAAAAAGAAAGCAATCGCAAATAACCCTAATGACCTTCCGAATAAAATCTCTTTCCAGCGTGCTCCCTGAGTGATTAAAATTTTAAGAGTACCATTTTCACGGTCAGAAACAATAGCAGAATAGCCAATAAAAAAGATAATTAATGGTAAAATCAACTGAAGCACCATTCCCATACTCAATTCGCCAAATCTCAACAGTCCTGTAGAAAAGCCTGCATCGGAAAAATTGACCATGTTTTGTTTATGGGCTTCCAAAAAAATAGCATTACCCGTGTAACTCTCAATTCCGAAATCAAAAATACTTAAGGGATATTTTATTCGGAAGGCAAACGTTCCAAAATGAGCCATTCTATGAGGGTGCTTATCAGGGTTTGCTTCCCAGCTTTGTCGTGCCATTTCCTGATGTTCCGTACGGAAATGATTTTGGTCATGGTAACTTACACCACTATAAGCAGCATAGAAAAGCAGGATAATTATTACTCCGAAAAGAGTATATAGAATCTTTGATTTGAAAATGCTAGTCCAAAAATGTCTGGCAATTAAAAGTATTATATTCTTACGCATTAAAATTTGTAGGTAATAGTTAATAAAGAATTACGAGGTGCGCCAGGGAACAATCTTGTATAATTTATAGCCCCCAACCAGTAGGTTTTATTTAGAATGTTATTCATTTTAACCATTAACTGCATATTGGAATTTATAGGTTTGTAGTAAATGGCCGCATCAAATACTGTAAATGCCGGAATCATAAAATCTCTTGTCTGCCATGGAATTCTTTCACCTCTGTGTTGCATGCCAAACCCAATTCCCAAGCCTTTCAATACACTTGTAAATCGAAAATCATATCTGGCCCATAAATTGACATTATGCCGGGGGGTATTCTCTTTACGTTCTCCAATTAACGCCTCGTTATCATCATCCATAATTATAGCTTCTATAAAGCTGTAGGATGCATTTATTTGCAAATTGGGAAGCGCATAGCCTGAGATATCCCACTCAAAACCTCTGCTCCTATCTGATCCTCTCTGCACTAAAAAATCGGGATCCTCTTTGGAAGGGACAAGTATATTGTTCTGATTGATTTCATAAATTGCCACACTAGTAGTAATATCACCACCAAAAAATACACCCTTGGCTCCTATTTCTTTCAAATCGCTTAACAATGGATCGAATTGAGCGGCAGAATTTGGGTTCCAAATATAAGATTCTGTATTAGGCATTAGCTCCACAGTGTTTGACTGAGGCTGGAAACCTTCCAGATAGGTAACGTAAATATTGATGTTCCTATTTAGCTCATAGCTCAGCCCTACCCTTGGTATAAAAGACTGATTACTAAAGGACTGCTGATTTGTCTTTCCGTAGTTAGTAAAATCATTAAACCACTCATACCTTGCACTTAATAAGGCAGTTAACTTACCAAAGTTCAATTGTTCCTGAATATAAGCTCCATGAGTTACCGATAAGTTGGAAGGAATTTCAAATACGGAATTCATTGTATAATTCTGGACATTTTTAATGGTGTTAGAAGGGTTTGTTAGGTTGAAATAATCCACATTAGGCTGAGGAAGTTTAACACCATCAATTTCTGTATACAGAAATTTACTCCCCTGAGCAGGGTCATAGGTTCTGGTAACGCTACCATCTGCAAGTCTATATCCCCGGGCAGAATTTTGTCCTCCACCATTGGAGACATTCCAGCTATGTAGATCGTAGCCTGCCAATAATTTATGGTTAATATTACCTGTTTTGAGATCGAAATTAAAATAAGCATTGATATTGTCAATATTCCAAAACTGTTGCCTTTCAGCATATCTCATTTGAATGAGATTATCTACTGGATTACCTGCACTGTCGATGGCAAACCTGTTTTCAGTCCTGTGTTCTTGTAAATTTTCACTCCATGTCTGCTTCATGTAAGCACCATTAAAACTAATATTATCAGCTAATTTCTTAAAAAGGCTCGTTGTCATCACCCACTGCTCCGATTGATAATAATCATTAGTGGCACCAAGATTTAAGCTGATAGGCGTCTGAACATTATTCAAACCTGTTTCACCTGGTACAGCACCAAAAATAGGTTGTCCCCTGTCTACATTGCCAAGTGCGTTGCTATAAATGAGTTCAACGTTTACAGCTGTTGTCTCATCTGGAATATAGCTAAAGGAAGGTGAAGCAAGTACCACATTATTTTGCACCAAATCTCTAAAAGAATTTGCCTTTTGCACACCTGCATTTAAACGATACAATAATTTTCCTTCTTTATCAATAGGTCCTGTAAAATCAAGTGTTCCCCTAAGTGTACTGAAGCTTCCCATGCTTAGGCTTATTTCTTTACGATCTTCTTTCAGGGGTTTTTTAGTAACTAAATTGATACTGCCACCAGGATCAGCACTAGAAAAAGTAACGGATGCAGGACCTTTCAATACTTCAACTCGTTCTATGTTACTTGTAATGGGCTGAATAAAATAGAATTGTCTGGTACGCATTCCATTCAATATTTGTCCAGACTCATTCTGAGTAATACCTCGAATATTAAAATGGTTGTAAAAACTTAGGTTAGATACTCCGCTTACAGTCTTAACGGCATCTGTAACCTGAAAAGCCTGCCTATCTGCAATGAGTTCCTTAGTAACGGCTATCAAAGCTTGAGGCAGTTCTTTATTTTTAATTCCTGTTTTTGTGGCAGAAAAGGAGTAGTCACTATTGTAATCTTTTTGCTGACGACCAATAATTTCTACCATTTGTAGCTCCACTTTATCGTCTTGTAATTTGATGTCGTCTAATTTATAAACTTTCTTTTCCAACAGAGATAATTGCCTGGTATAAGTTTGGAAGCCCACAGACCTAAGTTCTAATTGGTAATTTCCGGTGCCATCAACAGCAATTTCAAATTGACCATCTCTATCAGTTATGGCTCCTTCTACTACTTGCTCTTGATAAAGTGAAACTGTTACGCCTGGCAGAGCTGAACCTTCCGAGTTGAAAACTCTTCCCTTTACCTGAATTTGAGCGTAAGATGATGCTGAAATAAGTAAAAGAGAGCCTATAAAAAGTAAATTTTTAAATTTCATGGAATTATGAGGAGATGCTTAATAATCAATTAGGGCTATTATATAGTTTTAAGGTAAAGCTCCTGCAACTCATTAGCACTAACATTTTTAGTGTCTGCAGAATGGATCAGTTGCCCTTCTTTCATAATACCTATTTTACTTCCTACATTAACAGCATTGAAAATATCATGGGTGGCCATGAATATAGATTTCTTTTCTTTTACCAATTCTTTACAAATTGAGGTGAACTCATTGGTGGCTTGAGGATCAAGTCCCGAAGTAGGCTCGTCCATAAAAATAACTTGTGCATTTTTGGAGAGTGCGATAGCAATTCCTACTTTTTGACGCATACCTTTAGAATAGTTAGAAAGCTTCTTTTTAAGATCCCCTTCTTTTAAACCTGCTTTTTGCAATAGAGCTTTCAGTTCATTTTTAGTATATTGGTTGCCTGAAAGCTTACTAAAGAACTCAAGGTTCTCGATACTGTTCATATTTCCATAAAGCTGAACTACTTCAGGTATGTAAGCAATCATCTGATTTGTCTTCTTATCAGCCCCTACTTCTACTCCATTAATCAGCGCTTTGCCACCAGATGGTTCAATTAAACCTAAGAATAAATTTATTGTGGTGGTTTTTCCAGCGCCATTTTGCCCTAAAAGGCAATATACCTCTCCCTTATCTACTTTGATATTTAAATTAATGAGTGCATTGTGCTTGCCATACATCTTCGAAAGATTGACCGCTTCTAACATGTGTTTCGTGATTACAAGATTATAAGACTTAAAGCAATGACTTACTTAAGCATTGCTTTAAACTTTCCGGTTTAAAAACGCGAAGATAGCGGATAATTTATTTAATGCAATATAATTGCGTTTATTATTTTAGCAGGTAATAACTTTCCTGACTTCACTAATGCACAAATTTTACAGAGGTAAAGCTATCCAGAACCTGTAACAGTTCTTCCTGCTTAGCTATATCATCTGTTTCAGTCATAGCATTTTGCTGTTGCTGGTGATAGAAATATTTTCCGCTCACTTTAGCTTCCGCATCATCGCTGGTGGCCAACCATATCTGGGTCTGGTAGCCCTTCTCAAGGTCGTCTGATGCAGTTGAACCACCCATTTTTGTTGGCACCCATCCAGGATCTACCGCATTAGCATACACCTGGGGCCATAGTCGGGCAATGGATTTTGTCAGTAGCACTATATGTAGTTTGGAGTCTCCATACGTAACTTTTCCCGGCTGCAGATTTTTAAATCCAGCTCTCCCCTGCCGGTGCAGATTTGAACTGAGGTAAATCAATCGCTTTGGTTTGTTAATTAAGCAGGTCAAGATGTAAGGAGCTAATGTATTGACATTAAATATGAGTTCAGGAGAGGCTGAATAGACTCCGGCATTGTGAATAATGGCATCAAAAGCACCTAAGGCATTAACTTCAGCTGCTAATTGTTTAGTTTCCTCTATATCAGAAAGATCTCCGGTCAAAACAGCTTCTGCATTTGGCACAGCATTTTTAGCGTCCTCTGCTCTTTTATTGTTTCTGGCATGTAATACCACTTGATGTCCTTCCCGGGTTAATTGCTTAGCTGCCAATTGCCCTAATCCGTCTGCTGAGCCCGTAATGAATATTCTTGACATGTACTTATATTATTTAATGAAATGGGCTATTTAAAATTCCAAGACTCTCTCCTACGAGGCCTTAAGTATCACTTACAATACGGGCTTCCTTACTTAAAAGGTTTTTTAAAGATTAAACCTCATGAAAGTGATCCAATTATTTGATTGTATATCTCATACTTTTTTAATTGATTAAAATCTTACACCTAACATAATTACTTAGTTATTTTAGAATTCGACTATTTATAGGATATAAAGAAGTTAGGTAGCGTGTATTGTATTTACTTAACTGTTAAAATATAGCAATAAAACCTTCATAAAAGCTCCTCAAAAACTTTTCCTACCAAAATCTTCGGAAACATTACTTCTTTTGATGACAGCTTAATGTATTGGGTAGAACTATTTAATGAAAAATAAGAATAAATACGGTAAATTGATAATTCAATTATATTAAATGTTGAAACTAATTACGAAACCTTCTGGCAAAGTCAAAGATTCCTCATCACTGCTATCCTTTGGAATAGCAGGAGCTCAGGAAGATGAAAATTTTACAGACATAACACAGCTGGCTGCAGAAGTTTGTAATGCTCCTATTTCTATTATCTCGCTGGAGCATAATACCAGGAAATGGTTCAAGAAACATGTAGGAATTTCGATTGCAGAAACCCCTTCAGAATTCTCTATTGTAAGCTCAGAAAACAATCATAAAGATGTTTTGGAATGGACAAATGACGAGCTGGAAAAATACTATACCAAGGCGGTCAGTAGTTCAAATACTCAGCATGTGAAGTTTTATGCATCAATACCACTTATAAACAACGAGGGATATACATATGGTACTTTAAATGTTCTGGATTATCAGCCTCAAAAGCTAAATGATAGCCAGAAGAAAGTACTGGGTATTTTAGCTAAACAGGTACTGATACGCATTGATCACCTGAAGAAGAACAGAAAATTAAAGCATGCGGAATTTACTTTCGATAATTCAATAGTAGGAATTGTGCGGCTGAATAAAGAAGGAGCTATTTTAGAGTGCAATAAAAAGTATAAAGAGATGGTAGGCCATTCAAATAGCGGATTGTGCCCTAAGTTCATTTATGACCTTGACCCTCAATTTAACAAAGAAAACTGGAAGAATTACTGGGGAAAATTACAGAAGAAGCCATTTTTAAAAATTGAAACTCAATCTAAGCTCAAAGAGACAAATTATAGAGACATAGAGAGGTCTTTATCTATCCATACCAATGGAAATGAGCAGTTTGTTGAGATAGCTTGCCATGATATTACTGAGCGCAAGAATATAGAGCAAAAATATCAAGAGAATATTGATTTACTTGAAGAAAATGATAATAAATCAAAACGTACCATTGATTTATTAGAAGAGCTTCAGAACATTGCCCATATTGGTTATTGGGAGTATAATCTTAAAAATAAAGATATATTTTGGTCTGACGAAACACGAAAAATTCATGAAGTTGAGGGTAGCTATACTCCTACTTATCAGGAAGGTATAAACTTTTATGATGATGAGTCAAAGCCTGTTATCATACAAACAATTAAAACAGCCATTAAAAGTGGTAGCTCATGGAATAAAAAACTGAAAATAGTAACAGCCAAAGGGAATAAAAAATGGGTACGATCTGTAGGAAAAGTCTCTAATGAAAAAGGAGAGCCAGTTTTACTGTATGGACTATTTGCGGATATTTCAGAAGAGATTGAAATTCGCAAAAAAGTGACTCTCAGTCAGGAAAACTACCAATTATTAGCTAACCATACGCATGAAATGGTGGCGCTCCACCAATTAGATGGAACCTATACCTATATTTCCCCGGCCTCCAAAATTGTTTTAGGATATGAACCCGAAGAGTTAATAGGGAAGAATCCTTATGATTATTTTCATCCTGATGATATTGAAAGAATCAGGAAAGAATCACACGAGCCAGTTGTTCAAAAAAATGATTTAGCAAAGATTGAGTGTAGAGTAATTACGAAAAGCGGAGAATATAAGTGGTTAGAAGTGCTTTCCAAATCAATTATGTCAAATGATAAAGCTGTTGCTATCATAACCTCATCCAGAGATATTACTGAGCGAGTTGAAATTCAAACTGAATTATTTGAAAATTACAAATCTTTAGAAAAGGCTAAAGAGCAGGCTGAAATAGCCTCTAACTCAAAAAAGCAATTTCTAACAACAATGAGTCATGAAATAAGAACTCCTCTGAATGCTATTAATGGACTGACTCACCTATTATTAAAGAGCAACCCCAGGGAAGATCAAATTGAAAATCTGAAATTATTAAATTTCTCAGGAGAGAATTTACTAAACCTAATTAATGACATACTTGATATTTCTAAAATAGAATCGGGGAAACTTGAGCTTGCTAAACAACCATTTGATTTGGCGTACCTGCTTACAAATATTCAGAGATCTTTGGGTACTAAGGCAAAGGAGAACCTGGTAAATATAGCCATTAAATATGATGATAATTTACCCACAATTTTTGTAGGAGATAGTGCAAGAATAAGCCAGGTACTATATAATCTGGTAGGGAATGCTATAAAGTTTACTAAAAATGGTGAGGTTACTATTCTAACCTCTCTCCTGGAGCAATCGGGAACTACTTATAAGTTTAGAATTGGCGTAAAGGATAATGGTATTGGTATATCAAAAGAAAAACAGGCGAAAATTTTCGGATCATTTGAACAGGCAGATGCCAGCATATCCCGTCAGTATGGAGGCACCGGTCTGGGGCTGTATATATCTTCAAAGCTAGTTGAGTTGATGGACAGTGTTATTCAATTAGACAGTATGGAAAACATGGGGTCATACTTCTATTTTGATATTCAACTAAACGAGGGCTCTATGGAGTTAGAAGATCTTTCTAATACCAATGCTGAAATTGACTTTAGGGGAAAAAGTATCCGGGCTTTAGTAGCTGAAGACAATACTGCTAATCAGATGATTATCAGCAAATTCTTAGAAATGTATAATGTGGATTTTGAAATTGCTGAAAATGGCAAAGAAGCATTGGAGAAAATTAAATCCAAAGCATACAATTTTGTGCTCATGGATTTACAAATGCCTTTAATGGATGGCTTTGAAGCAACGCAAAAAATTCGAAGCCTGGATGATGAGTATTTTAAAAATGTACCTATTATAGCATTAACTGCCGATGTCTTTGAGAATGTTAAAAGTGAGTCTCTTGCCAGTGGAATGGACGATTACCTAAGCAAGCCATTCAGACCAAAAGATCTTGTTAATATTATCAATAAATATTCTGCAAAAATTGGAGATTTACAAGTGAGAATGCCTAAACAGGCTCTCCCACCTGAAAAAGGAGTGACAATTCCATTTGAAGAGGGCAACTGGAATAGCAGTGATATTGAAAAAACATTAGCAGCAGGTTTATTGGGAGATCAGCCTTTTAAAATGAAATTTTTAAGAAAATGCAACGATAATATTCTCCAATTCAAAAGTGGTTTTAAGGTATGCATCCAAAATAAAGATATCGCACAATTAAGAGTATTACATCATAATTTAATCACCATACTAAGGTTTTTCAGACTAGAGTTTGTTTTAAATAATATTCGTAAATTAGTTGAAGAAGGAGAAGGTTTTCCAGGTAACACCGTACTTATTGACAAAATATCTTCACAGATAAATAAGGTAAATGCAGATTTTGAGGCCATTCTCAATAAACACGAATAAAATTTGATTATAAATTAACTGGTTTGGCATACAGCATTAGAAAATGCTAAATTATGCCACCCGGGATTCGGAATATAAATCGTAGGCAGCCACAAGAGATTCTCGGCCGGTAGAAGATTCGTATTTTTCGAAAGTTTCTATAGCTTCCCTTCCTTCCTTATAAACAGGTATATACTTCTGGTCGTATGCATCCCAAACTACCAAAAGATAAGCATATCCTATTTTACTGTCACGGCCTTTTTCAAGCCAATTTTCAAAAATTGCTTCATCCAATGAAGCTGGGAAAGCGGAGCCATCAAACATACTCAGGTTACTGTTTAGAAATTTGTTGCAATTTAGACCTTATAACTATTGATACAAAGTATAATTCCTATTCTGTTGAAGTAAATATTATCCATAAATAACCAACACTATACCTTTCGTATTTATGTGTATTTTAAATTCTTAAAACTTAGGATTAATAAATATTATTTGTTAAATTGTTTTTATGATCGCAATCGATTGCGTGTCAATTCCCAAAATTAGTATGCACCCATTGCGATTATATCAATAATTGGGTAATTATTGATTAAATATTTTAACCAAAATCCAAAATTATGAGAAATCGATTCCCCCTCTTAAAAAAACGACAACATTTAATAATGCTATGCATTTTGATGTTTTCACTCAGCTTAAATTCCAATGCGCAAACAATTTGTAATAATGATGTTGGCAGCAGTGGCGGTTACACTTATGAGTATTGGAAAGATAGCGGAAATGGCTGTATGACTCTTGGCTCTGGAGGAACCTTTAGTGTTAACTGGAGCAATATTGGTAACTTATTAGCCCGCAAAGGAATAAGGCCGGGTTCAATGAATCAAACAGTTACTTACGGTGCCAATTATCAACCTTCAGGTAATTCCTATTTGTGCGTTTATGGTTGGACAACCGGACCATTAGTTGAATATTATATAGTGGATAGCTGGGGTAGCTGGAGGCCACCAGGCGGAACACCTAAAGGCACCGTAACTACAGATGGAGGCACGTATGATATCTACGAAACCACCAGAACCAACCAGCCTTCAATTGAAGGTAACAGGACTTTTCAGCAGTACTGGAGTGTAAGAAGATCCAAAAGAACTAGTGGAACTATTACTTGTGCCAATCATTTTAACGCATGGGCCAGTCTAGGTATGAATATGGGTAATTTATATGAAGTTTCCCTTACGGTAGAAGGTTATCAAAGCAGCGGAACATGCGATGTTTACAGTATGTCAATGGGTACAGGAAGTGGCAACGGAGGTGGTGGCTCAGGCGGTGGCAGAGCTTATACTTTAACAGTGCGTGCACGTGGTTTAGCCGGTGGTGAACACCTGAATGTATTAATTAATAATGAGGTGCAATCCGAAATAAACCTATCAACCAGCTGGAATAATTATGAAGTATATGTTGACCCAGGTGACCTAAATTTAGAATTTGATAATGATGGTGGTAGCAGAGATGTAGAAGTTGACTGGATTGAAATACATGGACAAACAAGGCAAGCCGAAAATATGTCATATAACACAGCCGTTTATCAGAATGGTAGTTGTGGCGGCTCCTACAGTCAGATGATGCATTGTAATGGAAGAATTGGATTTGGAGATATAACCTATCAAAGCAATAACAGAGTGCTTAGTAGTGGGAGGTCAGCGCTTAATGAAGATGAGTTAATATCGCTGCAAAGTTTAAAAATCTTCCCCAACCCCATCAATAACGGTCAGCTCTCTATAAACCTTATAGGAATTGAAGAAGCAAAACACATTGCGCTTACTGATTTAAATGGAAAAATCCTTCGAGAAGTTGATTTGAATAGCAAGAACAATTCCTTGGTGGAGTTTGATGTAAGCATGTACTCCGGACTTTACCTGGTTAGGGTAAAAGGCGATAAAGATCAGATTGTAAGAAAAGTTATGATTAAATAGAACCTATTGAATAAGTAATAAGTAAAAAAGAGGCTGTCTCAAAAGTAAAAATTTTATGACAGTCTCTTTTTTTGATTTTGGGTTACGCCTATCTCTAACAAAAGCATTGTCCCGTCTGTTTCTTTATACCTCCTTTAAATATCAGTGAGAATATATAATGTCGTCCTTACAGGACTTTTAAAACATGGTAAGTTCATTATTACCGTAATACCACCTCTACGAGGTTTTGAGCCTCGTCTCATACCACCTCTAGCCATGTTTCGTGTCTCACGAAACATTATTTAAGCGATCTTAAGCCATGCTTCGTGTCCCACGATGCATTTCATATTCCTAGTTTACTTGAATATGCTATCACAAAACCTGATCATAGTGCATCAAAGGTATCAGTCCAATCGGGACGAAACTATGGTAGCAATCAAGGTGAATGGGGTTTTATATATAATGATTTTACTTATACTTTGATTAGAAACAAAATAATATTGGGGCAAAAGATAAGAGGCCGTCCTTTTGAGACAGCCTCTTTTGATTATAAGTATTTGGGCAATGTATCACTCACCACTCTGTATGAAAAATCCCCTCTTTATCCAGTCTCTCATAGGTATGCGAGCCAAAATGATCTCTTTGTGCCTGAATTAAATTCAGCGGCAATCGACCTGTGGTAAAGGCATCAAAATAACTCAAGCTGGCACTTAAACCTGCAACGGGAATGCCGGCAGAAATAGCGAAAGTAGCTACCTTACGAGCTCCGCCTACTGAAGCATTCAATTTCCGGGCAAAATCCTCATCCAGCAATAAGCTCTTTAGGTCATTCTTTTTAGTAAACGCTTTGCGCATATCTTCCAGCAATTCAGCTCTGATAATGCAACCACCCCTCCATATTTTGGAGATTACTGCTAAGTCCAATTCATAATGGTATTCTTTGGAAGCAGCTACTAACTGAGTCATCCCCTGAGCATAGGTAACAATAAAAGCAAAAAATAAAGCCGCTTCAATATCTTGAATTGATGGTAAGTTAGCAGGAAGAGCTGGTTTAGGGTAAAGGTTTTGCGCTTTTAGCCTATCACTTTTAAAAGAAGAAATGGCTCTCATACTTACTGCAACATCAATGGTAGGAATTGGAGTACCAAGATCCATCGCATTCTGGGAAGTCCACTTCCCGGTACCTTTCTGCTTCGCTTTATCGAGGATGATGTCGACTAAATCCCCACCGGTTTCCTCATCTTTCTGAACAAATATTTCCGAGGTTATTTCAATCAAAAATGACTTAAGCCGGTCGTTGTTCCAATCAGTAAATATTTTATGTAGCTCTTCATTGTTTTTACCTAATCCGGTTTTCAACACATCATAAATCTCTGAAATCAACTGCATAAGCCCATATTCTATACCATTATGGACCATCTTCACATAGTTTCCGGCAGATTTAGCCCCCATATAATCCACACAAGGCTCACCATTCACTTTTGCTGCAACCGCTTCAAATATGGGTTTTACTAACTCATAGGCTGCTTTGTCTCCACCTGGCATAATACTGGGGCCAAATCTCGCTCCTTTGGCACCACCTGAAACACCTGTCCCTATAAAGTGAACTCCCTTAGCCTGCAGTTCCTCTGCCCTTCTGTTAGTATCAGTGAAAAACGAATTCCCTCCATCTATAATCAAATCACCTTTATCCATTAAAGGAAGAAGATCCGCAATTACTGCATCTACAGGAGCTCCGGCAGGTACAAGTAACATGATTTTTCGCGGTTTTGACAAATGCTGAATAAATTGGGCTTTTCCTGTAGTACCATCTACTTTTTTACCCTCTCCTTCCAATCGCAAAGCATCAACTTTTTCAGGGTCTGTATCTAATCCATAGGCTGAAAAACCATTATCTGCAACATTTAAGATAAAGTTTCTGCCCATAACTCCCAGTCCTACCAGGCCAAAATCATAAGTTCCTTCCATGTTTTTTTATAAAAATTAAACTTTAGTATATTTTCCGTATAAGTGATGCCTTTACAGCAATTAGGTTTTGCGTAAGGCTCCTCTCCTATTTTCACTCACTTAAAAATCAATTAACCTTGATCCCTGTGTTAATTATTCGCTCTCAGCCGATTATATAAAAGATGTCTGATAAACTATTCTAAACAGGCTTCTTTATTTCCGTTTGAGTTTAACGAAGTATTAAAATATTTGTAATATTACCAAATCTTGTGATAAATCATTATGTCAAAAACAAAAATTGAAGATCAGGTGCTGGTAATCTTCGGAGCTTCCGGTGACCTTACCATGAGGAAACTGATTCCTGCAGTTTTTAATTTATATAAAAGAGGCTTTCTGCCACAAAACTATCAGGTGCTTGGCGTTAGCAGAACTCATTATACTGATCAGGAATACCAAAAATTAGCTGTTCTTGAAAATCCACATTTGCCCACTTTAGAAAAGGACGAACTTGCGGTTTTTGCTCAACATGTTCGTTATCAGGCCATAGATACAGCAGATATTACCGGTTATCATACGCTTAAGGAAAGGCTGGATAATCTTTTTAAAGAGTGTTCAATTAGTAAAAATTGTATCTTTTACTTGTCCACCCCACCTAGTTTATACGAAACCATTGGGGCTAATTTAAGTAAAGTGGGCCTGAATAAGGAATCCGATGGTTGGAAAAGGGTAATTATAGAGAAACCTTTCGGATACGATTTAGCTTCTGCTAATGCTCTAAATGAAAGACTCTTAAACTGTTTTCAGGAGAATCAATTATACAGAATAGATCATTACCTGGGTAAAGAAACAGTCCAAAATCTGCTGGTTACACGTTTTGCCAATAGTATTTTTGAACCACTTTGGAACCGTAATTACATTCAGCGGGTAGAAATTACTTCTGCGGAAAGTGTTGGTGTTGAAAAAAGAGGCGGTTATTATGATAAATCGGGTGCTATGCGAGATATGATCCAGAACCACCTATTGCAATTAGTAGCTTTGGTAGCTATGGAGCCACCTGCCAAAATGGATGCCACCAGCATCAGAAACGAGAAAGACAAAGTTTTTCAGGCTATCCGGCCTCTTACTCAGGAAGAAATCAGAAAAGATGTGATCCGTGGCCAATATATGGCTTCTACCTATAAAGAAGAGGCAATGACAGGTTACAGGGAAGAAACTGGCGTTGCTCCGGAATCAAGGACAGAGACTTTTGCCGCCATTAAGTTTTTTATAGATAACTGGAGATGGGCAGATGTTCCTTTTTACATCCGAACAGGTAAAAAACTACCTACACGCGTATCAGAAGTAGTGATTCACTTTAAACCGAATCATCACCATTTGTTTAGCGATAAAAAACTACCCAATCAGCAAAACATCCTTGTCTTCAGAATACAGCCTAATGAAGGGATTTTATTAAAATTTGGATTAAAAGTTCCTGGTACTGGTGTAAATGTGGAATCTGTTAATATGGATTTTCTTTATGAGGATTTGTCTAACACTTATGTACCGGAAGCTTATGAGCGTTTACTGCTTGATTGTATGCAGGGAGACGCCACTCTTTATGCGCGCGGTGACAGTGTTTTAAAAGCTTGGGAATTTGTAGACCCTATTTTAAAAGCATGGAAAGATGATCCTTCCATTCCTGTATATGGCTACCCAGCAGGTACCTGGGGGCCAGAAAATGCCATGAATATGATTGAAGGAGAAGGATTGAAATGGCGAAACCCATGTAAAAATTTAACTAATGATGGCATTTATTGCGAACTATAGAACTTAATAATGATGAATAATAAAAATATTTGTAAGGACGGAGAAACGCTTTCCGAAGAATTTGCTAATTTTTTCCTCCGGGAAACTCAGAATAAACCTGTCTTTCATGTAGCATTATCTGGCGGATCCACTCCAAAAATATTATTTGATTTACTTGCCAAAGAATATGCAACAAAATTCAATTGGCAAACTATCCATTTTTGGTGGGGTGATGAACGTTGTGTCCCTCCTACCGATGATGAAAGCAATTATAAAATGACGAAAGAATTGCTGATTGACAAAATAGCTATTCCCCCGCAAAATATTCACAGGATTTTAGGAGAGAATGCCCCTGAAAAAGAAGCTATCAGATATGCAAAAGAAATTGAAGGAATTATCCCTGCTAAAAACGGGCTCCCCCGCTTCGATTTGATGCTCTTAGGCATGGGGCCTGACGGACATACTGCGTCTATTTTCCCGAATCAAATAGAATTAATAAAAGCTGAACCAATTTGTGCGGTAGCTACTCACCCGGAATCCGGACAGAAAAGAGTCACTTTAACAGGCGCCACTATCAATAATTCTGCTGAAATAGCTTTTTTAGTAACAGGGGCCAATAAAGCAGAGAAAATCCAGGAAATATTTAATAAGGAAGGTGATTATAAAAAATATCCTGCGGCTCATATTAAAGCTACTGACGGCAAGCTCAGTTGGTATTTAGATGAGTCGGCTGCAGGAAAATAAGCACCGTTTTTGTTAACTGTTTTAGGATTATTTGTTCATTCCTGTGCAAGTAATCCTACACGCTGTATTGCATATCTTTGCATTTCACCTAATTTTGCGTTTCAATTACATTAGTATGAAGGAAGGATCAGAATCATTTAATTTTATAGAGCAAATTGTTGAACAGGATTTAGCTGCCGGAATGCCAAAAGAGCAACTCCGCTTTCGCTTTCCGCCAGAGCCAAACGGTTATTTACATATAGGGCATGCAGCTTCTATTTGTCTTAATTTTGGTTTGGGAGAGCGTTATAATGCCCCTGTAAATTTACGTTTTGATGACACCAACCCTTCCAAAGAAGAGCAGGAATATGTGGATGCCATTAAAAGAGATATTGAATGGCTCGGATTTAAGTGGGCAACTGAATGCTATTCTTCCGACTATTTCCAGCAGCTTTATGATTGGGCAGTTCAATTAATTAAAGATGGAAAAGCTTATGTAGACAAACAGTCTGCAGAAGCAATGGCTGAGCAAAAGGGTACTCCCACTTCCCCTGGAGTGGAAAGCCCGCACCGCAACCAAAGTGTGGAAGAAAACCTGGATTTATTTGAAAGAATGAAGGCAGGTGAGTTTGAGCCTGGCACACATATTTTACGTGCTAAAATTGATATGGCTTCGCCTAATATGTTGATGCGCGATCCTTTGCTTTACAGAATTGTGAAGAAAGCCCATCACAGAACTGGCAATGACTGGTGTATTTACCCTATGTACGATTATACTCATGGGCAATCCGATTATTTAGAATCTATCTCTCACTCTATCTGTACTTTAGAGTTTAAATCACACAGAGAACTATACGACTGGTTTTTAGATCAGATTGCTGACCCGAATAATTTACGGCCTAAGCAAAGGGAGTTTGCCAGAAGAAATTTAAGCTACACAGTAATGAGCAAGCGTAAATTACTGGAGTTGGTGCAAACTAAAACTGTAGCCGGGTGGGACGACCCACGTATGCCTACTATTTCCGGATTAAGGCGCAGAGGCTATACACCAGACTCAATCAGGAAGTTCAGTGAGGCTTCCGGTATTACAAAGCGTGATAGTGTAACAGATGTTGCTTTACTGGAGTATTGTATCCGTGAAGACCTGAACAAGAATGCTACCCGTGTGATGGGTGTATTAGACCCGGTAAAATTGGTGATTACTAATTATCCTGAAGGTAAAACTGAAATGCTTGTAGCTGATAACAATCCTGAAATTGAGGGCTCAGGAACGCATGAAGTGCCTTTTTCAGGAGAGCTATATATTGAAAAAGAGGATTTTAAGGAGTCTGCCGGCAGTAAGTTTTTCAGACTTAGCATTGGAAAGGAAGTAAGGTTAAAAAATGCTTACATCATTAAAGGTGAATCTGTAGTTAAGGATGAGAAAGGTAATATAACTGAAATTCATTGTACCTGCGATTTGGATTCCCGATCAGGCAGTGGCACAGAAGCCAGTGAACGCAAAGTGAAAGGAACCCTTCATTGGGTCTCTATTCCACATGCTGTAAAAGCTGAAATCCGTGAGTACGACAGACTGTTTTTAGATGAAGCACCTGACAGCCATGCAGATAAAAACTTTATGGAATTCGTAAACCCTAATTCTTTAAATATTATTAAAGAAGCTTATGTGGAGCCATTCCTACAAAATGCAAAACTGGATGATAAGTTCCAGTTCCAAAGGTTAGGTTATTTTACTTTAGATAAAGAGGCCAGTAATGACCATTTGATTTTTAATAAAACGGTGGGATTGAAAGATTCCTGGGCTAAGCAACAGCCAAAAGCTGATCAAGCTAAATCGAATCAACCTGCTGCGCAGCAAAATCAAAACCAGCAGCAGCGTAGTGCTATCAATGAAATTCAGAAAATCAGTAAAAAATACACCAATCTTTCAGGAGATAAACTGGCCACAGCCAGAGCAAGTATTATGAACCTGGCAGAAGGCGTGGAATATGAGGAATTACAGCCATTGTTTAATACTGCAGCTAAAAAAGTGGGCACACGCATTGGCGTCATGATTAGCCTAGGCGTGCTGTTAAAGAAAGGACTTATTCGTAATTCAGAGATTGATGCTTTTATTGAAGCCGGTCTGCAAGATAAAGATGAAATGTTAGTGGAAGAGGCGAAGCGGATTAACCTTGAATAGATGAAAGGAATGCATGCTTTTGTGGTGGTGACAAATACATCATAGTGCCTGTTGATTGAGATCGTTTTTTTTCACTGGTCTGCGGCTTACAGTCCAGCAGCAAAAAGGGGAAGGTCTGTGAGCCACAGACCTTGGTTTTAAATCTTGATAGAAAGAAAAATGCCAATCAGCTGGTTATTGCGAGGTACGAAGCAATCTTAGTAATTAAGTATCACCTAAAATCAGCTGGTTATTGTGAGCGCAGCGCGGCAATCTTTTGTCCCAGGTGCTCTGTGCAATAAGATAGTTTTCTTACTCAAATTACCATTAGCTCCGTCATTCCCTTGCAGAAGGGAATCTGTTCATTTCAACAGCATGTTGAAATAACGTCTTTTTTATAGAATTGGCTTTGCTATAAACCTACAATTAAATAGTCATTGCCAGGCACAAAGCCATCTTTTCTATTATGCTAGAAAATTCAGGTAATGAAATTTCATTGAAAAGATCCCTGATAATTTTTTCCGTTGCTCTCCAAAAATTTCTGGGATGACGACACTTGCCGGCTTTTATGGTGGTGACAAATACATCATAGTGCCTGTTGATTGAGATCGTTTTTTTTCACTGGTCTGCGGCTTATAGTCCAGCAAAAAGGGGAAGGTCTGTGGCTCACAGACCTTGGCTTTTCTGTTCATTTGTGTACAATAAGATGGTTTCTATACTCAAATTACAATTAGAACGTCATTCCCTTGCAGAAGGGAATCTGTCCATTTCAACAGCATGTTGAAATAAAGTCTTCTTATAGAATTTCCTTTGCTATAAACCTACAATTAATAGTCATTGCCAGGTATAAAGCAATCTTTTCTATTATGCTAGAAAATTCAGGTAATGAAATTTCATTGAAAAGATCCCTGATAATTTTTTCCGTTGCTCTCCAAAAATTTCGGAGATGACCATAATTGCCGGCTTTTGTGGTAGTGACAAATACATCATAGTGCCTGTTGATTGAGATCGTTTTTTTCCACTGGTCTGTGGCTTATATTCCAGCAAAAAGGGGAAGGTCTGTGGCTCACAGACCTTGGTTTTAAATCTTGATAGAAAGAAAAATGCCAATCAGCTGGTTATTGCGAGGTACGAAGCAATCTTGGTAATTAAGTGTCACCTAAAATTAAATGGCTATTGTGAGCGCAGCGCGGCAATCTTTTTGTCCCAGGTGCTCTGTGCCATAAGATAGTTTTTTTACTCAAATTACAATTAGAACGTCATTCCCTTGCAGAAGGGAATCTGTCCATTTCAACAGCATGTTGAAATAGTGCCTTTTTATAGAATTGCCTTTGCTATAAGCCTACAATAAAATAGTCATTGCCAGGCACAAAGCCATCTTTTCTATTACTCTATAAAATTCCGGTAATGAAATTTCATTTCATTGAAAAGATCCCTGATAATTTTTTCCGTTGCTCTCCAAAAATTTCTGGGATGACGATACTTGCCGGCTTTTATGGTGGTTACAAGTCTATAATATAGATTGACATTTTGCTTAACCTACCCAGGCAATATTGCTGATTTCACGAATTTCGATGCGAAACTTTCCAAACCTTGTTCCACCGAAAACAATTAAAGCAGGAGGTAATTCAGGCACCGTTATATGTCCATATTCCTTTTTTGGAATACTACTTATATCATGACTAGCCAATGAAACATCTGCTATTGATCCATTTTTTTTGATCAATTGAAGTTTAGCCCCTATCGGAATCCTCTGGATAACGCTTTTTGCTTCTTCCTCTGTCATGGATTAACTCACTTTCCCTAATTAAACTCCTTACCTAAATGCTTGTTGCACTTTAAACGAATTAAAATTTCAGGCGAAGTGAGGCCTTAAATGGAAAGAGGAATTACTTAAAACCTTTTTATTCCACCAAATACCAGGCTGTTTAGCTAAATCATTAACTTTCCAGAATATCTTTCAAATTTGCCGGAGAATAATTAACAGACTTCAAGGTTTTATCATCTGCTTTTCTAAAAACCAAAAAACACTCTTCCTTTTGCTTATAGTAAGCGGGTTGACCCAAACCTTCGTAATGGATAACCGTTGCTTTGGCTTCTTCCTCTGTATGGCATACTTTACTCATATTGGAGCGCTGTACTTCTGCAAAAAGTGTGGAAAATTTTGTTCCTAGTCCAAATTCCAAAATTGCACCTGACAATACATATTGCAAATCGCATAAGGCATCTGCTACTTCTACTAAATCATTATTAGCTACGGCCTCTTCCAGCTCCTGAAGCTCTTCTTTTAATAGATTCACCCTTAAATCCGCTCTATTTTTAGCGGGAATTGCCGGGTGTTCCACTATCGGATGATTGAAAGTTTGATGAAATTGTTTTACGGAGTTGAGTGCTTCAGCTTCCTGCATAGAATTGTTTTTTTTAATGAAGGATGAAATAAAGGATTATCTGTGACTAATCCAATAGTGCAGATTGAGAAACATTTCTAAAATCAAACAGTTACTTTACTATAAACCTAAGTTAGACTACTAAATATGGCATCCCCGTAAGGAGGGCAAGCTATGCCACAAAATTAAGACTTACTTTTCTAAAAAGTCTTAATTTATGTGGTATCTCCTTACAATAAGATGAGATTACGGATAATTTTCTTTTATCTGAAAATATGAAAAGAAAATTTCCGAAATGACGTTCTAATGTATCTAGAAAGTAAATTTAAAATTGAACTCAGGTTAAAACTTAAATACATGAATTTTAGAAAATTATTTGATTTCCTCCGTGACCTGAATTCAGAAGGAAATAATAACAAAGCCTGGATGGATGAACACAGGAAGCAATATGAAACGATCAGAGATGAATACAAAGAGTTTCTTTCTGATTTGAACCTATCATTAGCAAAAATTCATCCTGATTACCATGATACTCCGGGAAAGAAAGCAATCAATAGAATTAATAACAATTTAGTTTTCCACCCTAACAAACCAACCTATAAAGACCATTTTGGAGCAGGTATGGACCAGGCAAAAAATTATGCCGATTTTTATATACATTTAGGCATCAATGAATGCTTTCTTGCCGGAGGATTCTATCATTCCCCGAATGATATTTTGAAGAAAATACGGGCCGCGATTGATTATAATGGAAATGAATTCAAAAAGATTATTTCGGCAAAAGAGTTCAATGACTATTATGGAGAATTAATGTCAGATGATGCCTTAACCAATGCGCCCAAAGGTTATTCCATCGACCATCCTCATATAGAACTTCTGAAGTTAAGGTCTTTTGTTGTGATGCACCCGCTTACACAGAAAGAGGTTATAAGTGATGATTTCAAGGAGGAATTGATTAAAGCTTATCGTATTTTACTCCCATTCAGAAACTATTTGAATCAGGCAGTAGCTTTTGAGGAATAAAAAAAGTAGCACAGAATTGACCTGTGCTACCTTGAAAAAGAAACAAAAGCTTTAAGAACTAAAAACCTTATTTACATTCGTAACTTATTGATGCTGTAAACTCTTCACTTTTAACTCCATTTTCTGAGAATACTACATTAAATGCTGTCGGAAAATTCTTGCTATTATATTCATACTCGTATACAGCTGAATAACTACTTTCGCTATCACCTGCTTCAGTTTCTTCATAGGTTAAAAAATTATTTTCGCTTACAAAGAACTGAAAGCTTTCGTTGTATAAAAGAAATGCAACATTTTTATAAAAAGGATTAAATTTATCATCCACTGTAACGCTTACTGTACTAGAAAGCTCTGGAGCAATTCTTTGAGTAACACCTTTGTTTCTGTTATTAAACCGCTTTTTACCTTTTCTCATAGAGTTATTACTATTCTCATAGAAATATTCAACTTTGTTTAGTCTATTTTGAACATATTCATATACTTCATACCCATAAAGCTGCAGTGTTTCTGATCCGTTGTCAGTATCATATTCTTCTACTTTCACAACCTGGTCTGCACTATTATACTCTAACCTATATTCGTACACATAAATATCCTCATCATAAGAATCGGTATAAGTGAGTTTACTTAATTTGCTTTCATCATCGTAGGTTAAAACCAAATCAATTGAAGTAGCTACTCCATCCTCGAAAAACTGAGCGCCAGTAATTAACTGTCCTGTGTATACTAATTTAATTTCATTTTGTACTAAACTTGAGTCACAAACAAATTCTTCTGTTGAAGGATTATAATTACAATCAGTTTCATAGTAGCTGAATTCAAGACTTGTTGTTTTTCCATCCGAATTATTATTGAATACAATTATATCTCCGTCATCATTTAACTCAGTAATCAAACAAGACTGTTGGCCTGTATCTAATCCTTCGTCATCATCTTTACAACCGGTGAAATACAACATGGGAACTACACAAATAGCAATAAATATTCTTTTCATAATTAAATTTTTTGAATCAAATATATAGTAACTTTTACTTTTAATAACTTTTTAATTTTACTACTGATGTAAGTTTTTTCTTATTATGATAAAGTCTATGAACACCTTAAGATTTACTTTAAGTGTTATATTATACTAAATTATGTATTGAATCATTCTCACTCCTTTTTATTCTTCTTTTTTGATCTGCTGTTCAATGACATAAAATCAGTAAATCTACATTAAAAGGTAGCACAGGCCAATCCTGAGCTACCCTTGTATTTAAGAATTTGCTCTTTTATAATTCCGGAGCTACTACTGTAAAGGGACCTGTACCATTTCCAGTAACATTACCTCTAATCCCTTCATCTGAGGCAAAAAAGTATAAAGGAACTCCTTTAAATGAGAGTTGTGGTCCTAAAGCATCAGTTCTCGTTATCATAGAAAAATCGTCTTCGCTCAAAGTTGATGGAATTACAGGATTCTGCTGTCCGCTAAATATTGGCCATGCATTTGCACACCCGCCTGTGCAATTACTTACATTTTCTTCATCATTTGCAGACTGATATAGTGTCAACCCATAATCATCCACTAAATAGATTTCAGCATCTTCACCCTCCGTTAAAACTTGTCTCCCGAGAAATAAAGTATAATCTGGTTTAGCCACATAGAATAATCCCCCTCTTCCATCACCTTCCACAGCGCCAGATGCTTCTAACACATCATCGCTTTCAGGAGAAAAATAGTATAAAGGCCATCCTTTATAGGTAAGTTGTTTCTCTCCATTTTCCCTGGTAACATTTCCAAAATATGTGAGATTAAGGTTAGAAGCAAGATCTAAATCATCTACTTCAGCAATTACCGGAGGCCATACTTCTGCACACCCTCCGTTGCAATTGCTTTCCCCCTTTACATCTCCTGCAAAAAAGTACATGGATTGATTCTCCTGATTCACCAATATACTTCCGAAACTACTGTTATTCTCTATTTTAATATTAAATGCACTTGTTTCTTTATCCAGACTGTCATCATCACTACATGCTGTAAATAAATTAAGTACTAAAAAGCTTAAGGCTACAAGGCGCAAATTTTTAAAATAATTGTTCATTTTTCTTTGAAATTTTAAGTTTGATAAATAGTAATATATTGAATGGGTAGAAGGATGTTCTTGTGCGATTTTGATCACAATCCGGATTGGCCGGTAACACCTTCCGTATTAATTTCTTTATTGATAGACTATCATACTTCCAGAAGCTCTTCCTCCTTTAGTGCCCTTCTGAGTACTTTTCCTACAGTGGATTTTGGCAATTCATCAATGAACTCTATATGCTTAGGAATTTTGTAGAGTGTGAGATGCTTGCCACAGAATTCCCATAGTTCATCTTTGGTTAATGAGGTATCTTTCCTTACTACAAAAATTTTAACGGCTTCTGAAGTTCTCTCATCTGGCACTCCGATAGCTCCAACCTCCAATACCTTATGGTTTCCAGCAATGATATTTTCTATTTCGCTCGGGTATACCTTAAAGCCAGAAACAATAATCATTTCCTTTTTTCTATCCAGAATGGTTAAAAAACCATCTTCATCTAACCTACCTATATCACCTGTTTTAAACCACCCTGATGAACTAAAGGCATGTGCCGTTTCAAGGCTCTGGTTAAAATACCTTTTCATTACTTGTGGCCCTTTTGCATAAATTTCACCAGCCTCTCCTATGTTAAGTGCTTGTCCTGTTCTGTCTGCAATCATAATTTGGGTTCCCGGCAAAGGCATACCTACAGTTCCTAATCGCTCTTTCCCTCCTAAGGGATTAAATGTAAGAATGGGTGAAGTTTCAGTTAATCCATACCCTTCAGTAATGGCAACTCCTGTTAATTTTTTCCACTTTTCAGCCACACTAATCTGCATGGCCATACCCCCTGCTGCACAAAATTTTAAGTCTGAGAAATCTACTCGTGAAATTGAAGAGTGATTCAATAAATTGTTATACAAGGTGTTAACACCTGAAAAAATGGAGACTTTGTATTTCTTAATCTCCTTTATAAAGCCTTTTGTATCCCTGGGGTTAGGAATGAGTACATTTTTGGCTCCTAACTTCATCATGGTGAAACAATTACCCATTAACGCCATAATGTGGTACAAGGGAAGAGCAGTGACTACAGTTTCCTCTCCTTCTTTAAGTGAACCTTTTATCCAAATTGAAAACTGCTCAATATTGGCAAATATGTTACTGTGGGATAGAACCGCTGCTTTAGATATTCCAGTAGTACCTCCTGTATATTGAAGAAAAGCAATATCAGTGCCTTCAATAATAGGAGGATGAAATAATAGCTGACTTCCTCTATTTATTGCATCATTAAAAGCTACAGCTCTGGGTAAATGATATTTGGGCACCATTTTTTT
This sequence comes from Marivirga lumbricoides, assembly GCF_014636295.1. Taxonomy (GTDB): domain Bacteria; phylum Bacteroidota; class Bacteroidia; order Cytophagales; family Cyclobacteriaceae; genus Marivirga; species Marivirga lumbricoides. The sequence continues at coordinate 32,343 of NZ_BMEC01000006.1, forward strand.
TATGTGTTTTGCCACAGCATTTACCATTGTTTTCTTAAAAGCTCCTAATTGATCTCCTAATTCAGTGATGATAATGTGCCTTACAGAGGTAGAGCGGAGAATATTTTCCAGTTTAGAAGCAAAATTGGCTAAAACTACAATTGCAACTGCTCCTGAATCTGCAAGTTGATGCTGCATTTCTCTGGATGTATACAGTGGGTTGATGTTTACAACTATTAGTCCTGCTCTCAATGCACCTATCATAGCAATAGGGTATTGTAAAATATTGGGTAACTGAATGGCAATACGTGCACCGGGTTGCAATCCTAATTCTTGCTGCAAATAGGTCGCAAATTTCCGTGTTAAAAGGTTCAGTTCATTGTAGGAAATTGAGGTACCCATGGAAACAAAAGCAGGCAATGACGAATATTTCCTTACAGACTCTTCAAATAAATCAACAAGAGACTCGTAATGATGAGGCTTTATTTCAAACGGTACCTTAGAAGGATAATGTTCAAGCCAAGGAGATTTAATATTGTTCATTTCAAATAAAAATTAGTTTTGTATAAAAGATATCAGTGTAAAAAAAGAGGAATAGAAAAATTGAATAGATTTTATGAAAGCTGTTTTCTTGTTATTGTAATGTATTATTCTAATTATTAATTGCATAAAGGTAGGTAGGGAGAATGATTCAATAGGTGTAAAAAACCGCCAAAATTGGATACAATTCCGACAATACTGATGGAATAAAATCGACAGTGGTAAAATTCCGACAGTCAATACTATTATTAATACGAAATCTAAAATCAGGCCACACAATGGGTAATCATTTGTTGCTGACTTTCAGGTACATATGATTGATTCTGATGTTGTTGTCTAATAGGCTCTATTTAATATGGAATCTGGATACACAGGCATAAAAAAGGTGACTCTTCACGAGCCACCCCTTAATTTCCACAGTATATTCTGCTTAATTTTTTTCGGTAAAAACTAAGTCATTATTTGTCAAAACCAGAAAGCAAACTCCATTAAGATCGATAAGGTAGACTTTTACTGCCCTATTAGCATTTACATTTAATAGATTTTGTGTGAGTTTAGGGTGTAACACCTTTTAGGCTGAAATCCTCTCTTGAATTAAATCAGAAGGTGCCATACCAAACTCTCTCTTAAAACATTTTGAGAAATAGGAAGGATTGGAAAAACCTGTAGTGAAAGCAACTTCAGATATATTTTTTTGCTGATCCATAAGCAACTCTTTTGCACGATGCAAACGAACAGAAGAGATGAGCTGATTAGGGGATTTGTTGGTAATGGCCTTCAGTTTCCTTTGAAGCTGCCTTTCACTTATCCCGATTTCCTTACATAATTTATCCACCCCAAAAGCCTCATCCCCTAAATGTATATCAATGCATTGCAAAACATTCTCAAGTAATGATTCATTCTGCAGCAATTTTTGCTGGTTAATATGAGTGGATTGAGCAGCCGGAATGGCTCTTTCGTTAATCAAATAAAGCAAGTGTGATTCTCCTGATATTTTTTCATTGATAGGTTTATGTTGAATAAAACTCAGCCCAGATCCTGAAAGTAAATATTTTACTGTTTGTGTAATTAGAATTTGATTAGGTTTTGCCTGATCATGCATTGATTCAATGAATTGGTCTGTTTTTTTACTTACAAAATGTAATTCATCAATGGCTCCTTCCGTAATATGCACTCCAATGGTTAAATGTGTATTACACTTCCGCATAGCTGCTGACATATCAATACTACAGTGAACTGCCTTACTAGGCCCTTCAAACACAGCAATAAGGGTATTTACTTTGTGGCCTATAATTTTACCTCTATATTGCATTACCAGCTCCCGAACCTTTTCACGACACTTTTCATCTGCTCCATTTGGAGACGATAGGCGAGCAGAAACAATTGTAAAAAGCTGCTTCTCATAGCTTTTTAAAGGTTCTATATTTAAGATAAATGCTCTCATTTCTTCAAGCACAGCCTCTGTGTTTCCTACCCAGAATAAATGATCATTGCCTTCTAATTCTACAAATTTAGCACCTTTAATACGTTCCGCAATAAACCTTCCTTCCTCTATTTTTACATCAATATCATTTGTCCGCTGTAATAATAATGTAGGCACATTAATGGAATCTAATATATCAATTATGTCCACCTCAGTATTCATTTTAGTGAGTACCATAGCTGCACTTGGGCTCGCTCCGGACCGAAAATAATTGGCTAACCAATCCATAAATTTCTTATCCAGCGCTTTGGAAGGTGCTAATGATTCCAAATTCATTTCACCCCCACCCCAGCTGTTTTCAATCATTGAATAAACCGATTGTCTTTCCTCATCAGTAGGTGCCCATGGATAATCAGGAGCATATCTGCGTTTAGCAAATACCCCAAAAGTAATAAGAGAAATGGTTCTGTTAGGGTAAGTAGCTGCAAATAGCGCTGAAACAGAACCACCTTCAGAATGTCCAAATAAAACAGCCTTCTCTGACCCTACAGCATCCATTACTGCACGAATGTCATCCATTCTTTCTTCCAAAGTAGAGAGCTCTACTATCCTATCCGAAAGCCCTGTGCCTCTTTTATCAAATAGAATTACCCTGGCTATCTTACCTAGTTCTTCCAGGAAATCTACTAATTCAGGGCATCCCCACATCCAGTCGATATTAGAAACCCAGCCTGGTATATAAACCAAATCAACGGCTCCGGTACCGAAAACCTGATAAGCGATATTGATACGACCGCTTTTTGTATATTGGGTAGTTGGCTTCCTATTCATGATGATTTAAATTTGTAAGGGTTGAAAAATTTATTTTCTATTTACATCACAAAATTACCCTCCATTAATTTAAAATCTCAGAATTAAAGGTATACAAGAGGTAGACAAATATATTAAATCAGCCAATTTTAGCTATTATTACACATTTTTAAGGTGAACATTTTAATTCTCATACATTTCCACCTACTTAAAAATATTCAGTACTTTCATGAAGTCAATAAAGAAAAAAAGGAAAACAATTTGTTCTCCTTTTTCTCTCACAATAAAGTCAGGCCAGGTCATTGAATCGGAAATAATCCTAGTACACCTTTTTCAACTAGTCTGCTATTTTTATAAATAACCCAGATAATTTATGTTGTATAATAAAAATATTATATATTAACACAGTGTTTAAATAATACTGAAATCAAAACCTACAACTTTAAAATGACCACTACAGATTTTGACTTCTTTTCCGAAATCACAAAAGATGACAACTACCAACTATTATATCCGCAGAAGGAAGTTGGGTTAGCTATTGTCTGGCTATATCAAAAAAGCTTAGAAGGGGCTTTCCCTGAGATGACCTTTAAGGAGTCTGATATACATGAAGCATTAGATGCTGTCAACCCTCGCTCCGAATCAAAGTCACACCGAAAACCAACCGAACACTATAATAGAACAATTGCCAGTCTGCAAGAATATTTCTTGAGGTACGATGATGAAAAGCAAGTATACAGATTTAAGGAGTATGCCAATGAATTCTGTAAACACGCTTTCAATACACTTAAGTCAAATTTTGACCCAACCCAAATTGAGCGCATTTGTAAGACCCTCACAAAAGAGTTAAAGGAGGCTAAAACGCCTAATGCTATTAGGGAATGGCTTACTATAAATTTTGAAACCTTTAAACCCAATTTAAGGCAACAAATTGATTTTATAGAGCGGCAAATTGATCATTCCGTGCTAGAACTGCGGCAAAATATTAGTACTAACGAGAATTCCAAAATCGTACAGATTCTGAAAGAGATAGACACACGCTTTGATGAAATAAGAGGTCAGAATAAGGAATTAAGAGCTGCTTTCAGGGAATTCGACATTATAAAGGAACATCTTGATGAAAGGTCAATGTCTATTGATGATAGACAAATTGGTGATTCAATTCACTCCGCACATCTGTTGCTTCAGGAAATGAAAAAACTTCTTTCGATGGTCGATAGCCGACTAGACAGAATACATCCCAAGGTCAAGCAGCTTTTTTCCAACCTCAACAAACCTCTTTTCAACTCTCAAATTGAAAAATTTCTTAGAGTCCTTTTAGATAACAGCACAGTCAAAATTGAGAGAAATAAAAAACTTTTGGTTCTCCCGGCTGGTCTTCCTGAATATAATGTATTTCGCCAACTGACCAAATTTTCAATTGTTGAAAGAAAAAAGGATCTTTTCCCAGCAAGGGCTCGCAGAAAAATAAGATACCCTGAAAACGAGCAATCAAAACAAATCGCCTACCGTCATTCTCAAAATCAGTTTGCCCGCCAAGACACAATTGATATTTGGCTAAACCGCATAGATGCTGATTTGGAAAAGGAGTCTGTGGTTCAATTTTCTGAATACTTCTTCCAGATACTCCAGAGCACTAGTAATGACTTAAACCTCGCCATAGAGCTCGCCTATCGAGTGATCAGAGATCGTAAAATTTATAATTGGACACTTGATATCTCCACTCAAAACGATAGATCAAGTCAATTTAAAAACCTTGAATTAAGAAACCTATTAATCCATAGAGCATCATGAATAGTTTGATCTTTTTTGAACACCCTGCCGCTCGTGATCTCTTCGCCAAAATAGATTATGCTCTGAAAGACGGAGTTCATATTCAAAACAGTAGCCATCAAGCCAATCTGTTTCGCTTTATTGAGGAAAATGAAGAAAGCATAAGAGACTTTTACGAGGAATTTTATGGTGTTTATCTGGAACATGGAGGAGAGACAGTAAACAAATATTACTATTTAGAATTTGGTCACAACTCAAGAGGCAACATCCCTTTAGATCACCGATATTTTCTTCCTAATGAATGCGTAATTGTAGCATTTATGGTTTACAAAATTATTTACATTGACGGATATGTCGACCTTTCTTCAGTCTCCAAACTTCAGAAAATTATCAGGCAGGATTATGAGGACCTAAAGCCAGGTTTGTATAGAGCTCTGACTAAAGCGAAGAAGGACAAAGCGACTAAAATCAATGATGAAAATATTGATAAAGTAGTACTGGATTCGCTTAAAGAGTTCAGTAAAATTGGTTGGATAATATTAGATGAGGACACCTTTGATCCTCTACCAGCCCTTGAAAGGATTACCAAAATGTACGCAGAATATATCAATCATCTCGATGAATGGCTTAAAGGAGACGAAGTTTCATGAAGGAGTTCCCAAGAATACATAGTTTGTCCACACTAGGCCTCATTCATCACCAGGAATTTGACTATGAGTTTCATCCTTTGAGAACTGACTTCATGGGCGATAGTGGTTCAGGAAAGAGTATGATTGGTGATTTACTTCAGCTCATTTTTGTTGGTTCCGATGCGTTTGAATCTGCTACGATTGGCACGGATGATCGAAAGCCTTCGGGTATGGTACTAGAGCATAAAAAAGGCAGAGGCACTGATTTTGCTTACGCATTTATAAATATCGCCTCTACTCCAAATAAATACTTATGTATTGGCACTTACATTGAAAATACTGCCAGGAATACACATTCATTTATAATTCAGGGTGGTTATGATCTAGAAACTCTTACTCCTTTTGACAATCCATTTTGTTGTCAAGATTTTCTAAGTAATGACGAAATTCTTCCAATAGACTTGCTTAAAGAACACCTGGAAAATAAAGGATTCATTTGCCACTCCTGGCAAAGATCAAAAACCTACCATGAGATATTATTTAAAAATCATCTTCTGCCCCTTGACCTTTCTTCAAATGATAAGACGTTAAAGGACTTTGCTCAAATTATCCAATCGTTCTCCCGAGGCAAAACCCTTGACACAAAAAAGAGTACTAGCCTAAAGAGCTTTTTATTTGGTGATACTGAAGCAAAAGAAATTACAAAAAAATTCAGAGAAGCTGTTAAAGAATTTGAATCTCAAATAGGAGAATACGGGCGTAATCTTAATGAAATACAACGAGTTACTGAAAAACAAAAAGCTTACTTAGAGCTTCACCATCGAAAAATCAATCTTGAAAAGTGTCTTCACGACTACCTTATAAGGAGTTATGCATTTTATCAGCAGGAAGAAGAAACCACATATCAAAAACTGGTAGATATTTCTGATCAATTTGCAAAAACAACAGAGTTTTTACATGACGTGCACGTTTGGGCAACTCATGAATTGAGAGAAATTGATCTCAGAGAAGACCAACTAAAGTTAAATGAAGAAAGAACTCGTTTAAAACTTAGAGAGGCAGAAAATGACCATGTTACATTGGAGGATGTTCAAAAAATTCTATACAAGCTCAGTTGCGAACCCTCAGAATTGAGAGAACTTCACAAAGTCAACAAGAAAATATCATTCAGTATTAAGGCGATAGAATCTGTTAATACTGCTTTAAGCAAAGAGAAGCTAATGGCATTCTTTGAAAGTGAAGACTGGCCAGCATCATATTTGGAGTTTCAAGAGAAGATTCCCGACAAATTGGAAGGCATTAAAAATGAGTTGCTCAAAAAGGAAGTACTAGCAAAATACTCAGATATCAATGATATCAATTCACTTGCAAGTTGGGCTTTTAATTTAGACCGACCTCTTTCTCTTGAAGAAGAAAGCACCCTGCTCCATTTCCAATATTTACCCAGGAAAAAACCTTCAGACAGATCGAATTACCTTCCAAAACCCGAAGAATTATTTCTAGCCCTGCCCGTAATAGAAAAAGAAAAAGATGGTTTTTGGTTGAGTACTAACGGTATACGAGAATTTATTCCATTCATCAATGATAGAGTATTTAATACTTCAGATAAAAGCTCTATTGCTTCATTCTTTGGTGATTACTCCAAGGAACTCACAGATGAGATGACAAATTTGATAGATCAATCAAACAAGCTCCGATCTATCATATCATTGTTTCAGAATTTAGAAAGTCCTAAACACTTCTATGAATCCTACCTCAAGAGATCTGAAATCCTGAAGTCTTCATATAATCAAGTTCTGAGCTTTGACGACAGCACCCTTGATAAGTATTTACACAGCCTGTCAAAAAGAGAAGAAATAAGAAACTCTTACGACAAGGCCAAAGAAAATCATAGGATTGCTTCCAGAGAATTGGCCTCTTTTGAAAATCAATATGGGGAGCTAAAAATGATTATCGAAATTTCCAGTCAGACTTCACAGATTTCTGAAGAATCTAAGGCACTTTTTGAAAAGTTTCGAAGTGCTCCATCCCCACCTTCTACTTCACAGCTGAACTATAACAAACTTCAAGACCATATTGAGAGAGCAATAAGAGAGAAGGAATCGATCAGAAATCTTGATCCTACTTTGCTGTACAACAACTACAAGGAGACAATTGCAAGCAAAAATAGAACACTAGAAGAATACAGAACTCAGTTTAATAAAGAGCCAGACATATCTTCATTTGAAAGCCATTGGCTTAATGAGCCTAGAAGTGAAAAAGAGGCACATATCAAAGCTGAACAAGCTTACCAGGATCAATTCAGTTTAATCATTGATCGCTTCATATCTGCAGATTCACACAAGTTTGAAACTACTCATGACTTTCTGGAGCTAGGTAAGAACCTATTACCAGAAGCATTCAGAAATGAGCAGGTAACCGAAGAGAATGTAATTGAAATTATCAAACACTACCTGGAGAAAATCAATGAGAAAAATCGTGAACTAAATTCAAGAAAAATACAGCGTATCCGGGACATTGTCGAAGAAATAGAAGATAAAGTAACAAATCAGCTCAATGAGGTTAGGCTTATTGACAACTTCTTCAAGAGTGAAGAGAAGCAAATAACAGGTGGCTACAGCGTACGGCTTAAGAAGGAAATGTCAAAACAATTTCCTTTGGAATGGATCAGAGTTTTTAAACAAAAAATTGATAGTGAAATAGGCCTTTTCGCAACGGATGAAGGTCTGAGAAAAAATTTATCCCTTTTGGTCGGGTTGGAGGAAATAATGAAGGACGCATTCACTCAATGTGGAGGAGTCAGAGGTTCTAATGTTGACACAAATGACCTATTGAATCCATGCTCCTACTTTGACCTTACTTTTTCCATGGAATCTGATGCCGGGAGAACCAACATTGGTAGTACCGGCCAGACTTATGCAGCAATAGCAATGCTGTGCATCGCACGGCTTTCAATTATCGGCAAGGAAGATGGTGAAAAACAAAAACCCGGAATCCGTTTTATGCCAATTGATGAGGCAGAGGGGCTAGGATCAAATTATGACCTCCTGTACAACATCGCAAAAACTTATGACTACCAGATCATTTCCATGTCCGTAGGTTCTGTGGGAAGGTTTAAAGAAGGTGATCAATATGTTTATATACTACATAAAAACACCGATGTGGATGAACCCGTCAATTTCACACCTATGGCGATCTTCAGTCGCTCAGATATAAAAGATGAATCGAGATAGCATTTATAATCGCAAACTAAACTGGAGACATCTCAAGGCATTGAATGAGCTGTTTGTCAGTGGTTCTACACGGAGTAAGATCAGGGATAATGCGTACATCGAATATCTGGTATCGACTAAACGTTTGATAAAGCCAAAAAGCGGTAACCTGAACATTCTAGAAGCTCAAAGCAGTTTTGCCTCATTTTATGAAAACAATATTAGGGAGCACTATGATCTGTACTTAAGCCTCTTTGAATCATATGGAATAGAGTCTGATGCCAAACGGAGATATTTAGAGGAAGATATCATTACACTGTTATTCATATCTGAACATCGTAAGAATTTAAGACAAGAATTGAGCACTATTCGAACATTTTCTGCGACTGTTTTCAAGGGTAAAGGATCGAAGTATTTGGAGAATAATCTCAGTCTTAAAAATGCGGTTTGCCGAATATTGGATATCGATGATTTTCCAGAGAAAGACCCAAAGAATCTCGTATGGAGATTTGTGGTAGATTGCATTTCCCCAGCCGCCATCGTCTTATGCGAGAACTTGGCCTTTTTAAAACTTCCATGGAAGGCCAAAGAAAATAATATTGAGCTTTGGTATGTTGGTGGCAACAACATTGCAATCATTGATGATATCCAACCTTCTAAGTTCTCCCTTCCTATTTATTATTCCTGCGATTGGGATTATCATGGTCTAAAAATCTACGGTTCGATCAAAGCAAAATTGAAAGTAAAGGGCGTTGACCTTAAACTATTAAGCCCTCCTTCAGATAGTTTGTTATTGCCGGTAGGATCCCCAAACCACAATAGCACATGGAACCATTCTATCCCACTATCAGGGCTCAAAAGCGAAGATTTCAGCGATCAACAACTTAATCTCATAAGAGCTTTAATCCAAGAAGATCAATGGATAGAAGAAGAGTCAAATGATCTTATCGAGCTTATGAGTTTTAATCAGATCACCTTACTAACACAATAAACGACAATGCCTAAATGAGCCTAAAATCTGAAATAGAAAAAATATTCCAAGAACATACCGGCTACTCCACTCCCGGTCAAGCAGCAAACCAAGCAAGTTCACTACATGATTTATCTGCAGATTTATATACGGATTCAAAGAGGTTTATTTATGAACTTCTTCAGAATGCTGATGACTCTTCACAGAATAAAGAAGCTATCAAGGTCTGGATTAAAACATTTGAAGACTATTTGGTCGTAGCACATTCTGGTAAACCTTTCTCTTCTCGAGATCTTCAAGGAATATGTAACGTGAACCATGGAACTAAAAAATCTGATCCTACGAAAACCGGATATAAAGGCATTGGATTTAAATCAGTTTTTGGTCAATCAGAGCATGTGATCATATTTACCAATGGCGAATATTTTAGATTTGATTCATCATATCAGTTTGGTTGGACATGGGAGGATTCAAAAGAAGTATGGGAGAAAGAAAATGATCGAGATTTCCAATTCCCTTGGCAGATCATTCCAATTTTTACAGAGGTTGGGGAAGTTCTAAAACCAATTGATCAGTACATTAAAGCCATTGACGCAAAAGTTGCTACTATAATACAACTAAAGAATCAACAGGAAACTAGAGAAGCCATTCAAGTCCTTTCTAAGAACCTAAATATGTTTCTTTTTCTAAGAAATATATCAGGTATTGATTTTGATATCCAAACACCTACAGTCTCAATTGAAATAGATAGGACAATAGAAAACAAGATTTCACTAAAAGAAGGAGGCCGATTAAAAACTACTTGGTTGATCAAAACATTTAACCTTGCGGTACCAGACAACCTAAAAACATCCCTTCAAGACGAGCGAAACATTCCGGATAAACTTCTCAAAGCTGATGCCATAGAGTTATCTATGGCTGCAGAGCTTGGAAAGGATGGTATAAAGAAGCTATCCCCTCAGGACAAACTTCTATATTCATATCTACCCACCGATGAAACAAGATACTCCCTCCCTGTATTAATCAATACAAGCTTTCTAACAACTGCTAGCAGAGAAAAACTTCATGCAGATTCAAAATGGAATCAGTGGTTATTCAAAACCATTCCAATAGAAATATTTAAATGGATTTCGGAACTTGTGACATCCGACTATGAATATCAAGCATATCAATTAATCCCTGATAGAACTGTCATTAATGATCTCTTGGCCATTGAGTTCAATAGTGGAATTGAAGAGGCAATAAAGTCTGTTCCTTTCATAATCACGGATGAGAAGAAATTGGCCAAAATTGATAATACCATAGTGGACTTCACATTCCTTTCTGATAAAGATTTTGTTGGACGTGAACCTATCAAAAACTTTATCAATCAGGGTGAAAATAATAAGGGGAAATTTGCTGCGAACACTGGATTTGGTCATATTTTCAAGAAACTGGGAGCATCCAGTTTTGAGTGGAGTGACGTTCTCACATTGCTGAAATCACAAGACCTTTCAGATGTTCTATCGATAGATAACAATATTCAACTGATCAAACATCTTAAGATTCTCTGTGAATCTGAAAAACCAGCAGAGGTATCGATCGAATTCCTAAAGAAGCTGCCATTTATTCGAGATCATAAAGCGGTATTAAATACTCCATCGGATCTCTGCTTTCCAGCCCCAGATGATCAAAACTGGAATGACCATAATAGCGAATTATCCTTTATACACCCTGAACTAAAGGAATGGCTTGTTAAAGAAGGTGAAATGAGGGTTTGGTTCGAGACATTAGGAATGTTGGAAAAAACAGACATTACCTTTATCCATCAAACGCTCATTCCCAACATAGAAAGCTATGTCACTTCTCAGAATGCCATTCAGACAATCCAAGATTTATTTATTCTATACCGGAAAGATCAACTTAAAGAAGATCTAATAAAACGTTTGTCAAAAATAAAGCTGCTCACACAAAAAGGAACCTTACAAATAGCAGAAGAATGTTATTTATCAAATTTTTACTCTCCACGTCTTGAAATTGAAGAAATTATAGATACTGACATCTTTGTAAGTCAAGAGTATTGCACTGATAAGGTTGACAAAGATGAATGGAAGCGCTTTTTTAAATTATTAGGAGTTAAGGAAGGAATCTACCATATAACATTTCCTGAAAAGACATCAACGGGGAATTTTACCAAATCCGGTTGGTTAGTAGAATTTTTCAATGAGTACAATAATCGATTTTATAATAACAGATTTTCAGCTGACTCTTTTTCGAACCTATCTTCATTGTCATGGATAAATGAGACCAATTCCTATGAACTATCAACCAGATTTTGGAAGGATGTCATAGAGTATATTGAACCTGAAATACTAGTTGAACTTGGAAGAGCCTATTGGGGATATTCTCATATGGGTGGCCAAACTAATGGTGACGCCATCGAAAACTATGTCCCCTGGTTTATCGTGAACCGAGATTGCATACCTGTTGTAACAGGTGAATGTAAAAAGGCAAATTCAGTTCTACTCAATGCTGATGACACAAAGTCAATTGCTGGTAACTACTTACCTGTTTTTAGTGGCCCAGAATTAACTCCTGATTGGAAGTCATTCTTTGGATTTCGAACAAGACTAGAGCTATCGGACTATTTGGATTTGCTTGATAGCATATCCTTAGATACCGATGATGAAGGACGGGGCAAGAATGAAAATTACAAGAGAATTCAAACAGTTTATGCTCTTTTATTAGATCAATGCCCCATTTGGAATTTCTCAGATATTTCACTTGTTGAAGAATGGTCTCGAACTGGGCGTTTGTTAAATACCAAACGACAATTTACTGATTGTGATAAGATCAAATGCTTCATTGATGGGAATGACTCTATTTTTCAGGATCAATTTCATTTTCTATCTCTTAATTCAGAAAACAAAAGACATAAAAACTTAGAAACCCTTTTAACTCATATCAAAGTCACAATTCTCAGACAAAGTGACTTTGAATTGATTCCTACGGAGGAAGAAACCTGTTCTAGTTTAGAAGAGCATTTGAAAGGTGTTATTCCATATTTCAAAATATGGATTCAACACGAGTCCAATAGTGAAAGTGAAACGGAGTTTTTAGACAATCTTCAAGGCAAGGTCGATAAATTAAAAATTTACCAAGCCACAGAACTTAAGATCACTTATTCGAGTATTGATTTTAGTAAGAACGTAAACGTTCACTTTGATAAGCCAAATCTCTTCGTAACAAGCCCATGGGATACTAACAGTGTCCTGTTGAAGTTGCCGGAGATTTTAGCTCGTTATTTCCAAGTACTTGGACATGAAAAGAAGCTGGATTTTTTGCTTAGATCAAACAATCAAGAAATACTAGAGCATTTTTCTCAGGAAAACATTGACCTACCAGATGAGTTTAAAAATCCTGTCATCAATACTGGTAATAAAATTTCTAATGAACAGGTCAGAACGTTTTCAGATGTGGCTAGTGCCATTGACCAAGGCAATATTCCTCCTGAGTTCTTTCATTTATCTAAACCGGATTATGAAAGATTAAAGTGGATAGAGACCCTCATACCAAGAGCTGTAGCCAACGTGATGGACTACCTCAAGACTTTATCAGAATATGATTGCGCCAATTCATATCACATAGCACCAAGTATTATCAGAGGTATAACGAAAAACGGGAATGAAATTACAGTTGTAGCCAGGCCTTCAGATGGGAACAAGGTACTGCTCTACTATACCTCGGAATTTAATGTGCTTCAATATGTAGATGCCGAACTGTGGGGAGAGGACGGAATTAACCCTCCAATAAAGATAACGTTAGGGCAACTCCTTAGAGAAACAGGAATAAATCGAATACCAATCAAAAATATTAGTTTTTCTGCTCCTGATTTTGAAAAACTGGCTACCACTCCTAAATCTGAAGAATTCGATTTTGATGTGGTACCATTCGCTCCAGAAAAAATAGCTAGACTAGTTTCATCTTTTGCCAATAGCAATGGTGGTAAACTGGTCTTTGGTATAAGGGAAATAGCCTCCTCAAATAATGAAATTGTAGGTTTAAGCAATGATTTTAGAGTTGTTGAGATTACTAGAAAAGCCATATCACTTCTAAATCCTATTCCAACAGTAAGTTATGACTGGATAAGGAGTGGAGAGAAATCTTTATTTGCGATAGAGACTGAGAAATCGGACCATGATATCCTCTATAATGATCAAAAATATATTAGAAAAAACGCATCGACAGAAGCGTTAATAACGACAACAGCTACTATCAAAAGAACGTTGAATCTACCTAAATTTAAAAGAACTGTTGCAATCATAATAGGAATTGAAAACTACCTTCCTAAGAATAAAATATCCCCAGTCAAATATGCAAATGCTGACGTTTCAATATTCAGACAAACACTAATTGACAAGATGAATGTTGATGAAAGAGACATTCATGTTTTTCAAAACGAAGAAGCTCTTAAGAGCTCTTTAGAATATGACCTGAAAGGATTGTTCTATTATTTAACAGAAGAAGATCGATTGATTTTCTATTACGTTGGCCATGGTTTTCACAATGGAATCACAAATTTCCTATCAACTTACGATTCACACAAACATCACATATCTGAAACTTCAGTTTCATTAAATCAGATTTTACTTGATCCATTGCGGAAATCAAAATGTAATACTGCGCTAATTTTTATCGATGCATGTGCCCAGAGTTTTCAAGACGCACTGGAGAGAAATCACATCAGTGATATCAACGAAGAGGAAATTCAATTGTTAGTCAGTGAATTCCCATACTATGCAACATTTCTATCATGTCAACCAGGTCAAAAATCATATTCAAGTGATAGTCTGTTGAATGGAATATTTACCTATCACTTATCCAAAGCATTAAATGGAAATGCTGCTGAAGCTTTAAATGGTAAATATGTAACGGATCGTCTTCTAAAAGAATACCTCTCAAAGAGTGTTGCAGAATACGTGAAATCCGAGCAAGATAAAAATCAAAATCCCAGAGCAATTCTAGATTCAAGCGGAGAAAATGTTATTGTGGAAATAATTAGCAAAAAGATTTGATAGTAATTTTAGAATAAGATAGTTAAAAAAGGAAAACAATTTGTTCTCCTTTTTCCAATCTTAATCCACCTCCTGAAACCGTTCATCTCCACACATTCTTACCACTTTAGGTGTGAACTGGCCTACTACCTCCACAAGCGATTGCTGCTGCGCCATTACCTCATGGATATTCTTATATACCATAGGAGCTTCATCCAAACCAGAACCAATCAGGGAAATACCTGCATCATTCAGGTGCTTAAGTACCTCTCTCTTCGATAGTGTTTCTTTGGCCCTTCTTCGAGACATTACTCTTCCTGCCCCATGAGAAGCAGAGTTCAAGGAAGCCTGCTCTCCTTTCCCCCTCACAATAAAGCCTGGGGAGGTCATTGAACCAGGAATAATCCCTAGTACACCTTTTCCCGCTGGAGTAGCCCCTTTTCTATGCACGATCAGTTCTTTACCTTCCTCATTTTGCTCTTTCCAGGCAAAGTTGTGGTGGTTTTCAATCATTGCTAAGGGTTGTTCACCTAATGAAGCGGCCATCCTTTCATGAATCTGATGGTGACAAGCCGAAGCGTAATCACCCGCTAAATTCATTGCGAGCCAGTATTCTTGCCCATCTTCTGAATTCAGGTCTAGCCATGCTAAATGTTTGGCCTCACTAGGAAGCTTACAAGTATCCATAGCAAGCTTTGTATAATGCCTCGCAATATTAGCACCCAAACCTCTGGATCCGGAATGTGTTAGGACGGCCAGGTATTTTCCTGCCGGTAATGCAAACTCATTTTCATTACTCAACAGCTCAGTAGTGCCGAATTCCACGAAATGGTTTCCACCACCTGAAGAACCAATCTGTGAATATGCTCTATCTTTCAATGATTTTAAGATGTTAATTTCATTGAATTCGGATCTATCCAAAACTGCATGCTCTTTTGGTTTCTTGAAAACAGCACTTCCAAATTTTGCATTTTCCATCAGCATTCCTTTGAGCCTTTCCGTTTGCACACGATCAAATACCGGGGGTAAATCGTACAACGTCATACACATTCTACAACCAATATCCACGCCCACTGCATAAGGAATTACTGCATTTTCAGTGGCCAAAACACCTCCAATAGGCAATCCATATCCTTGATGAGCATCGGGCATCAATGCGCCTGCTCTCGTAACAGGCAACTTCATAGCTATTTCCATCTGATTTACAGCACCAGGTTCAATCCCCTCTAATCCGTAAATAGGGTAATCTAACCTGTTTTTAAGTAAATCAATTGTCTCATTATGCTCTGTTTTTATAATCAGAGATTTAGCCACTGCACCTAATTGTTCATGTTTTAGGTATAATGCAGGATTCTCTATCACCCTTTGGAGTAATTCCAGTTTGAACTTTTTACTCTTTCCTTTGTAATGCGCTTCCAGCGCTTTCATGGCAAAACCAATGACTTTGCCTTCAGGATAGCCGATCTGTCTTAGGTCTTTACCTGTTAATTTTGTCGTTGCCATCTCCAGTTTGTTTTAAATTTTTTAAATCTCGTTCTCTTAATGTTTGTAAAGCAATGGCTGAGTAGGTCTTTATGCCACTCAGCGCATTACTTATTTAGTTGGAGCAAAGATGCTTTTCAATTGATCCAGTACCTGACCGTTTCCTGCAACAGTAATCTGGCCAATTTTATCGGCAATTTTTTCTACATACTCCATTTCTTTCAATTTGAACAACATTTCGTTGCTTTCCATCAATTGAGCAGTATTGAGCAAGCTTCTTGTGGAAGCTGTCTCTTCCCTTCTCATGATTACATTGGCTTGTGCCTGCTTTTGTGCTACCAAAACCTGATTCATGATCTCTTTCACTTCTCCAGGCAAAATGATATCTCTTATACCACAATCCATCACTTCCACACCCAAAGCATTAGCTTTAGTACTAAGTGATTTCATTATAAAATCAGCCACTGACTCCTTCCTCTCAAGCAATTCGTCCAGCGAGAAAGTACCAATAAACTCCCTCAAAGCCAACTGAATAAGTGTATACAATTGCTTCTCAAATTCTTTATTGACTATCATCGCTTTTTCTATGTCCACCACTTTGTACTGTGCTACAAAATTCACCCGCAAAGCAGCTTTATCTTTAGTGAGAATCTCCTGACCGGCAAGTTCTAACTGCAATTGCCTCAAGTCTACTTTATCCACTTTTACTGGTGTGCTGTTTTTCCAGAAAAAGTAAGTACCATTGGTTAAAATTCTTTCAAATTTACCATCGATGTACAATACTCCTTTTTCGAAAGACTCCACCACAAAAACCCTGAGATAAGGTAGCAACTCTCTCCTTTCGAAGGTTGACTTTTCAATTCGCTCAGTTATTTCTACTTTGCTTAAATCAGACTTCACAAATGAGTAGTTTACAATTCCTTTCCAGAAAGCATACCTGCCTGATGTTAATACAGTTTTGAACTTTCCATCTTCATACTGAAGGGCTATTTCATTATCCTGTACTTCTACTATTTCCAACAACTCAGCAAGCTTTTCATCTCTTAAGAGAATATTTAGCGATATAGCTGAATGGAAAGGCCTGTCCATATCATATCGAACCAGCTCCTCAAAAGGCGAAATCCACCATGTGCCGGCAGTAAGCACTCGCTTGTATTCTCCATTTCTGAATACCAAGCCTACTTTTCCTGTATTGATTCTTTTTCTTAACATTTTTAATCAATTTTACTTCTACACTTTTTATATAATTACTGGTCCAATAATTCACATTTAAATAAAGCAACTAAAGCTTCTGCTATCAGTTAAGGCGGAAGCCTGATTGAGTAAGAGCATTTTCTCATCGTTCTCTTTTTCTACTCCCCTCTTTTCTCCCACACATTTTCTTAGGTTCAAGAGAAGGATCAAAAGTTCCTCTCACGGTATCCTCAGGCGTCAAAGCCATTTCCAATTTTTTGGGTTTACTGCCTCTAAGCAAGTAAACAAAAGCATACACTTTAGTTGCTTTTGGAAGCCCTGTTTTAGAAGCAGGCTACTTCATCAATCAGATGGATTTTGAGTCCATTGCGTTTACCAGTTCCGCCATCCTTCAAATTGAAGGAGTGGGATTCGAACCCACATTGATTCTGTTGTTCTAGCCACTGAACTATCCCAATATCACTATTAGGAGAAGGATTCGAACCTTCGACCCACAGAGTGGTGAAAAATGCTCCAGCTTGGAGTGGTATACAAACAACTACGGTTGTTTGCACCGGTGCGCTATTCAGAAACGCTGTCCATATACTTCAAACTTTCACTTTTCCGCTACTTCTACCCCTTTCAGAGTAAGAAGATCTTAAGGAAGCCTTTTGCTTCCTATTTATGTTGCCAAGGACTTTAACCTTGAATGCCTTTATCAAAAACCAATATTTACCATTAGCCCACGAGGCAATAATTCACTTTATAAGAAAATTAGCACATAAAAAAAGCCCCGTCCTTTTTCAGGGCGGGGCTTTGCTTAGCAACTACTGCAAATCCTTATTAACCTGAAAACTCGTAAATAATTTTACTCTGTAAATACTCCATACCCTGCTTTGAAAAAGACGCACTTCTCCTCTGGGCAAGATTATTCAAACCAAATATTATTCTGTATTTATCCATAAGCATAAATTAGCTATACATAAAAAAACCCGAACCAAATGGCCCGGGTTTCTTAATCTATTTTTATATAAATTAAATCACTCAAAGCCAATACTGCCTGATATCCATATAAAGGTTATCTTTAGGTAGCTCTAAACAAATGATATGTTGTATGTATTGGCTCATATTTTTTCTTTATTGAGCTGCAATGTTCGGAAACATTTTTCGATTAACAAAATATTATTCTGATTTTTTTTTAGTTTTTGGAATTAGTCTGAATAAAAAACAGCTGATTTATGAACCATGTATAAGTTCCATTCGAACTAAATTAAACGCATATACACTTATAAGTAATTTAAATCAATTTTTACTATTATAAGAATTCTACCATCTGAAACCTTTCATCATCATCATACACATACTTATTGTCTGAAATACTCTAACATCGAGTTAAATAGACAGGGTTAATTCTAATTACTTCTCTCTTTTCCAAATTTAAAACTAAAAGCGGTTCCTTTTTTCAAGACGTGATATGCTAATTCGGCTGATCCCAATGAGGCTGATTCATGAGATGGAATTTTTTCAGCAAGTTTAGGAATGTCGATAATACCTTGAGACTTGGAGAGAAAAGTTACCTCTACATTAGATACATCTTTTGTTTGTGTTTTATTAGATACTTCTTCTAATTTGTTCGGATTTTTAAGAACCAGCACTAACTCAGATGGATTCCCTCTATGTTCAAATCCAGCATGCATGCTATGATCGGGCATAGAAAAGATCACTTCTGCAACTGTCTGATTAAATAAAACCATTGCCATGTCTCCTTCCCTCAAAACCCTTACGGGTGATATTATGTTTTTATCTTTATCCAATCCAATTAATTCTACTGTTGGAAAATCTACCAACAATTGGGATCGCATGATATAGCCTAAATATACATTTTCTTTCTTTATCTTTTCAGTGTAGAATTGATTCCACAAGGCATTGTCTCGTTCAGCTGATAAGCCAGCAAAACCCACTTCAAATACCCCGTTTAATAATGCCTTTGTCCAACTTTTATCTACTTTAAAAAAACGAAGGGATTCTTTCGGTAACATCTTATTATCCGGAACAAGGTAGACCATTGGTACTTCTGCAAGCTTCAAACAATTTTCAATAGCTTGTCTCACTACTCCGGGAAGTTCGAAAGATGGAGATTCTTCATTCAGCAATTGTTGCTGAATGGGAAGGTTCTCGTGAACTGAAGCCATTTCAAAGAGCTGATGTACTCTTTTTTGTTTGACATCATGTGCATGGCTGCGTTTCCAATTCACTAATGCTTTTACCAAAGTTCTTGAGTTCAGCGCCAAATAGCGACCCAGGTTCCATGCGGCAGCATAAGAAGTATCGAGTATACCAGTTTCAGCTTCTATACGTAATAATTGATCAGATGAAGTGGCTAAAGGCAAATCTGTTTCTTTTGAAGAAGGAGGAACAAGTGGTCCCCGGTAAAGTGAATACCTCTGATCTCCTGTTCTTAAATGATGATTCAAGGGAACAAATGCTTCCTGCATTAATTTAGCAGCTATTGTATCTTTTTCTGCGGTGGTTCCAGTATTAATAACTGAAACATTTAATTTCGATAAACCAAGGTGAAAATCTGATTCATCTTTTTTTTGGTCTATTCCATTGGTTGAAAAACTGTAGCTGTAGAGCGAATATAATTGTACCTTTTCCCTTTCATGCAAAGAGGAAAAATTAAATGTGTCACCTTCTGGAGTATATACCAAGGAAACTAAATGCACCACCGATTTACTTCCAGCCTTTGGAAGTCGATTGCCTAAAATACAAGCCTGCCTACTCATTATTTCTTCTACTCCATTCTTATTAACTTCTTTAAGTACCCTTACATGAGTTAAGAGCCTAAGTGTTTTTAAACATTCACTGAGTTTCAGTGGAGTTTTAGTAGCTCCATCTATAAAAAATTGAGACAACAGTGCCGTAGGCAAGGTAAGAATAGTTCTGGTCTTCTTTTCCTGTTCATTAATTTCGGTTCGCACATCCAGGTTAGAAAGCTCTGACTCATCAAATAGCAGAAGGAATAAGAACGGATCTCCTTTTTCGCTACTTCCAGGGCTAGCTTGCCAGGGTAAAGTACTATTATTTAACAGAATATGTGGAAGATGGTGTGCATAAGAACCAGCACTATTGGGGGCAGGATAAACTGAATGAATTTGATTGGTTGTCAATTGAAACAGCTCCTCACCTACTGTAAATTGATAAGAACTCTCTTCCAGGCTTCCCTCATTCTCAATTTTCTGACTGACAGTGATCTCATACGTACCTGCAGCAAGTCCTGATGCGTGGTGATCATATAAATGCAAAAAAGATTTTTTCGGATCCTCCATAAATTATTGGGTTGGAATATTAAATGGTCTTAAAAGTTGAATAGGTTGGAAAACCTTTCGCTCCTTTTTTAAAGTTGGCTGAATACCAAAAGCACTTAAAATTGATGAACTTGCTGTGTTGCTGTATAGCTTTAGCAGCACTTCCTCATTCAAGGGGTGCCACTCTAACGGGTCCAGCACCTTAGAGCTTACATTCGGCTCAATCAGTAGCGCTTCCAGGTCGGTAGTTGGAAATTGGATTGAATTATTGTCTTGATGAAAGAGTTCAGGTTTTACCGCTATTCGATAACCAAATAAACAATTTTCAATAGTAGTTGAGCTATTTAACTCAGGTTTTAATTGTTTTCCCCAAAGTGCGGCAGGAGCATTCTTTAAAACCGGATCAAACTCAAAATCATTGATCTTTTCCCCTTCATGCTTTACTGTCAGATGGAGTGTTGAATTGACATTCTGCCTATTCATAGGCGCAATGCTTATTTCCTTATTTGCTTTGCTCTTTTCTCCATTGATTTCAACGTTAGAAATAGGTACAGTGCTTTCAAGAAATATTTCTAGTGCTGAAGGGTCCACTGTTCCCAATAAATTCTTGCTGCCTTCAGCAGCACCTGCTATCAAACCTCTGCTTACGCGGCAAGAAAAGGCATCTGGTATTGTTCCGGTTTCAGATACTGGTGATAAAAATGCTTTGGCAAAATCTTTCCAACCAAGCTTTTCAATTTTTTCAACTTTTGGGGCTCCAAAATCCACATCTATTTCAAGAATTAGTAATTTCAGATGAGCTATACCCCCAAATTCAGGTCCCCAGATGGCAATTTCTGTAGTCAGCTCCAGTTCTATTTGAAGAAAATCATCACTGTAGGCTACTTTAATGCTTAAAGAAAAATCTCCTTCATAATGGAAAGGTTGCCATTGCATTAATAAATTTAATGCCAGGCGAAAGCTGGCTTCAAAGTGATCTTTTTTCCAGTTTCCCTCTAATAAGCCTCCAGCCATTAATGCATTAGGCGTTAATGCAAAATATAATTCCCCTTTGAAAAGCATGTGAGGATCTACCTGCCAATGGAAACCTAAACGAGGGACTTGAGGGTAATGAGAAGGCACATTAAATTGAGCATGGTAGCCACCTAATGTCAACACAAAATCTCCGTTTTTGACATCTTCTTCTTTAAACCATGCATAAAATGCAAAACCGCCCTGCAACTTGCAGTTTCGGGAAACCAAAAAGGAATTCTCAGCGTCTAAACGGGCTTCAACTTGCAAGGTGCCTGCATCTGGCCGAAAGGCAGCATGCACCAGTAAACGGGCCTGGGCTATAGGATCTATCTTAGTCTTCTCCTCCCCGGAATCGTCCAAAGGCAATGGAGCTGTAAGTAAGGAGTAGCCTAATAAATCCAGTTCTGTATGTTCACCTATCCCCAAAATGAGCAGTACAAAGGAGTTTAACAATTTGAAAGTGCTGAATTTAACTCCTGCGGCAAAAAAGTAAGAACCCAGTTCCGCCTTTAAGTCCTTCTCCATACGGCTGATACGATCAGTAAGTAACTTGTTTTCAGAACTAATTACCGCGTCTATCAATGAAAACCTGTTTAACTCATCGATGCTCGGATACTGAACCCTTCTGTTAATACCTACACCAGCTGCAAGTCCTTCTACCAGGAAAAATGGAGGTCCGCCAATAGGATAATCCAGTACACCATACACCAGGAAGGAAGGCTCCCCCAGGGCATCGGTATACGATCCGAAAACAGAAAGACCTAAGGCTTTAAATTGTAAAGTCAACATCCCACTGAAAGTGGTTGCATCGGATAATTTCCCCGTAGGTTCTTGAAAAATTAAGGCTCCCCCAATCTCCAGAGGATCTTTATGAAAATCAACACCCAAGCCCGAGAGCCGCAGTTTGGGTTTGAAATTGGAAAGAGGCGATCCTATCCCCAAACCATCTACTGAAACCTCCAGAATGGCCATTTCAAGACCTGCATCCAACAGAATCCACAAATCCTGCTTCTGATAATCATATTGTATCCCTAGTCGGCTTATCGTTAAAGGACCCAGTGTTTTTCCTACTTTGAACCACTTACCAACTAAACTAGATTCTTCCGATGACGACAAAGATGGAGTTGCAGCCCGTAGCTGTTTATTGGACTCTTCTACTGTTTCATTTGCTTGCTTATTATGACTGCTTTCTTCTTCAACTTCTGGTCCCACAGAAAAAAGCTTATCATAGTCCTTACCCAATTTCAGTTTTCCTGATAAATGAAAGCCTTTACCGAGTGCTTCCATTCCCCCCTTTTCTGATTGCGGTACGGGCAAGTCATATATTCCCGCTTCTTTTAATGATACTTTAAATTCTTTTGATAAATGAGTTAAGGTATTCTTATCTATGTCTGAGGAAGTGTAGGCTACCCTAAATTGCTCTATTCCTGCAGTGAGGTCATCTGTTAGGAGGGTTTTAAGGAAAGGCATTTCTTTGAGTTGAATGGAGCTTGCCATTTCTACTCCAAAATAGACACTTCTTTCTCTCTTTTTCTCCTCTGCATTTTCTTCACCTGCATTTTTTTTGCTTTGAATAAAAATACAGGCATTGCTGATTTTCAAACTCAGCTCTGGCCATTTAGTTTCAGAATGCAACCAGCTCTCCAACAATTGACTGACCGGAATGTCTACTTCTCCCTGATAACTGGCCAATAACCAATCCTTTTCTGGGTCATGATGAAAATGAAGCCCAAAGTTTAGTGTTTTATTCGCTGTTATAGGAATGAATAAATGCCCTGCCAGGTCGACCTGGTACTCGTTTTCCTTGCTTTCAGCATTTATATGCTTCTCTACCGTAAAAATGAGCTGGGTGGCAATGCTTTTTTCTTCATGTTCTTTTGTGGCCTGCTCTGTAATGATTTTAGTATCACACTCAAAAGTGAATTTCCAGTCAGTAGCGGTTTTAGTAAGAGAGACTTCTATTTTTTCGAGGGTGATGTCTTTTAATGAAGCAGGTAGGTTCAGTTGATCATTTGGGTCAATTCCAAACCGATCTTCAAAGAATAAAAGCAGCTCATCAATGGGCAAGTGCTCCATACTTCCGTGAAAAGAGAGTGCCATTTTCTTTTCTTGAGTATTACTATCATTTATTATTTCTCTCTTGGAATCTAATTGTAAATTAATCGCAGGTATTTCCTTACCTAATTCATTGGTGAATGCCGGACGAAGTGTAAAGTGGATGATCGCTTCCCATTGCAAAGTCTCCTGCCAATATAGTTCTAAGAAAAAGAAATCAAAGGGGACTGAAACGTTCTCTCCACTCTGAACATGCAACAACAATGACAATTCGTTTTTTCGACCTTCTTCCTTTGCTTCTCCTCTGGGAATAATAATGTTAGCATAAACCCTCTCAATAATCAAATCCAGATTAAAAGAATCAGCCAATTTTTTAGCCTCATCATGCCCTGCTTTGGTTAAATGATCTATTTTAAAATAAGGAATTACATCACTTATTCCTAAAGAAAAAGGAGCCGTTTGCGCCATCAAGGACCATCCCCAATCATGTGTGTAGGATGCGCTCATGGTAAGGTCAACTGCTCCCAAATGAAAGCGACCTGACATATCTAAATTCTCGATATGATTGTTTTGATAAGCAAACTGTAGATCAAGGTGAGACATGCTAAAGGTATGCCCTGCAACCTCAAAACTTAAGCTTGAATCTAATTCAAGAATAAACTGAACCGTCCAATTCTCTCTTTTTTGCACCATTAAACTCATCTCTGCTATGGAAATTACAGGGGATTCTTCACCTTCTTTTGGGAAACAGTCCTTCAAAGCTGGTAAAAGCTTATGAAATCCATCTGATTGCACGCCATGACCTGTACTTAAATCGAGTAAAAGGGCTTGCTCCGAGGAGTTATACATAGCATCTAGACGAGTTCCTGCCATTTGGGCCCATCCGCTGATAGTAAAATCAATTTTCTGATTTTTTGAGAATGGAGAGGTTACTGCTAAAGCTACTCGAGGTTGTAATTGAATAAGGCCCTCCTCAGCAGGAGGAGTTTTTTCAAGAAACTGAATAGGTTGACGCGCAGAAATCACTATCTCTGCATGTCGGATTGCGACTGCAGGTGAAAATTCCATTTCCATCGCTAAATGGTCAATTCCAATACTACCTGAGCCACTTTTGTGCATCTCCATCAAAATAGGATCATCTTCAGGTAAGAATTGGGCAAGGATATGTTCAATGTCTGGCAAATCAGAGACATTTAATGACAAGCGTTTATGTTCCCAATTCAGTCTCCCACTAAATGCAACATCACGTTCCGAATCAAAAGGAGTTTTAATATGACCATTTAAGCCGATATGAGCCAAACTGAGTTGCTTTTCCCTGAAGTTAAACCCAAAGCTGAGTTGCTCTGGTTTTAATTGCAATTCTCCTTCCCCATGTTTCCTTTCAGTTTCGTGGAACAGCTCCTTTAATTCAATGATAAACTGAAAGAAATAAGCACCTGCTCTGGGCTGCAAGTTTAATGTCACACCAATCTCACTCTTAGATGGAATCTGAAAACCAGGAGAAATCGAAAATTGACCCAAATTGGCCTGAATCCGACAACTTAAACCAATGGGTAAACCAAAAGGCACCTCCGCACCGCATCGTTCTTTTATTTCAGCAGTAGAGAAATCTCCTGAGGAATAATAAAGACCAGAAATAGATTGATCCTGTACTGGGCTAAGAGAGCTACTTGCTTCATCGTTGCCAATCTGGTCTGCAAAATTATCTATTCCACTTAAGGCCGAAAAGAGATACTCTAATTTTTTAGAAAAATTTAATTGAAGGATAAAATGACGTTGAGGCGTTTTATTTCCATTGGTACTGATAACATCAAATACCCAGAAGGTGCCCTTAATATTTTCTAAACCAAAAAGCTTGGGAAAACAGCCTTCTATGCGATAGCAGTTTTCATTGACCTCCTTAGGGGTTTCAAATTGGAAATTCCTTGGAGAGGTTTGGAGGGCATGTCCTAATTCAAGGGCATGTAAAGTACCTAATACAGCTCCAGAAAGTGCTTTTACGTTATTAATTTCAGAGAGCGAATCCCAGAGTTTTTTAGTTCCCATATCCATTTGTTTAGTCAATGTCCATCCCATCAGTCTCGCGGGCCCTCAACTTTTCTGTAAACCAGAGGTCAAAAGCTTCCTGGCCAAGCAGCACAAAGCGAACAGTATTTTGAATGATCAAAAATTGATTGCGGTCAAAAAATTCACTTTGTCCCTCGAAAGTGTAATCAAAGATTTTAACTGTTTTTTTATCAGAGCCTTTATGAATTTTGTAGCGGATGAAGGCTGAGATTGGTATAGGGGTTTCTAATAAAGGAACTTTCGAATCTCCCTGAGAACTATCAGTATTTATTGAAGTGTCTGAAGAATCATCGCTCTCTTCATCCATTGTAACATCATCAGCTGTTGTTGAATTACCTTCAATTTTTCTTTTTTTAGCAATTCTCGCTGCATCTCCGGGAGCCAAAGATGTTGCTTTTCGCTTTCGAGTCTCTGTTTCTATATTTTTTTCGAACAAATAAGCCGTTGATCGCAGTTCATATCTATTAGCTTGCGAGTGAGGATCGTTTTTTTTGATTACATAAGATTGTGCAGACTCTATAGCCAGTTGCTCGGTATTGCAATGCTTACTACCGCTTACAAAATTTTCATGTTCAGATGGACCATTAAAAGCATTGGCTTGTAAATGACACCATTCCTGACGACTTGGTAATTTTAATCCTTCTTCGTTTTCCTCAACTTGATTATATTTTATGCTATCCCATATTTCTCTGGCCTGAGTTTCTTCAAGAAAGAAATTATTTGTAAAGTCTGTGGCGCTACCTGTAAAATCTGCTGGTATAAGATTTTTAAATGCTCCTTTCAAGTACCTTTTCATGACCGAGTTGGCCGAGTCTCGGAGATCTTGATTTGGTTTTATAAGATCACGTTCATTTTTATATCGTTGAGATCGAAAAATTTTATTAGATCTCTTGTCGTGCTTGAAAAGTTTTTGATGCAGCCATTTAAAATTTTCTTCAATTTGAAATGATGCAGGATAGGCTGGCGTTAGGGGAGCATTTTTTTCACAAGCTTTTACAATCGTATTTGTCGTTTTATCAATCAGCCGATAATAACGGAAATTAAAAATATCCATAATTGGCTTAACTTCAGCAATCATTGATTTCTGCACACCCAATGTACTCGAATCAATAAAACCTGGAAGATTGATTTGTACGTATTCCTTTTCTTTATGAGTTATAAAATGATATTTTATGAAGGATAGTGCCGTATCATTTGAAGGCACTATATCTTTAGGGGGAATATAGTTATCAGGGTTTAAACCAATAAACCGACCCAAGTATTGGCCCAAAAGATCATTATCATACCGATCCGTTAAATACTCAGAGAAATTACCACCACAAGACCAAAGGTAATCTTCATCAGTTACGCTATCGGCACGCCCTATCCCAGAGAATCCACCACCAGCTGGAATGGTAAACACACCTAATTTAAACCTATCTGTTAATGAATTTGATTCGTATTTTTCATTTATAGTGTATATAAATTTCCACTTTCTGTTAAAAGAAAAAAATCCCATGAATGAAAAAGACCAGTCATTTTCTTGTGATATGAAATTAAATATCGCTTTTCGATCTATTCTTTTACTAACTGGCTTCCATTTTCCTCTATTTGATGACCATATAAAAGTTGTTATTTCGTCTGCTTTTGAAAAGATATTGGATTTATAAAATATATTTTCTCCCTCATATTTTTTCCAGAAGATTGATGAGTTATCGACACTTTCCAAGTAAATTTTCCCACTTATTTCTACTTTTCCATTTCTAATATTGGGCTTTTTTGTTCCTGATTTAATTAGATATTCTTTACCATTGTCTAAAAATGGGTAAAACTCTCTAAATATAAATTCATTTCCTTTTATAGTTAAAACAGGCCTATTACCTGTGCTAATCATATTATTTGCATATTCATCTTTTAATCCAACTTCCACAGGGTAATGAAATTTTAAGGTAAGACGAGGTCCTGGAAATTCATCTTTAGTTAATAAAAGTATATTGTCGAATAACTCCACCGTTTTTTCTTGTAATTGAATCATTATTGTGTTGAAGACTTCTTCTCTTATAATAGAAGTTTTCATCTTTAAACTGAGGCTTAGATAATGGTGTCCCTTACTGTTTAGTATTTTTCTATACCAACCTCTAAATACCAAGCGAAGTGAATCTCCTAGATCTTCTATATTAGATGAGAAATCCAGATAAGTGGCTAGTAGGAGTCGACTTTTTTCAAGGTTAAGTTGATCAATATTATTCAGAAAATAATTTTCGATTATTAACCCTGTCTCAGCTTTTTCCTTAAGTACTATGTTTTCAAAATACTCTATTAAACCTGCTACTTTTATTCTATCCAATAGTGTTTCTCCTGGACGCATTACACTTAATCTTTCTGCTTTTTCAAACAATATTTTAAGTAACGCCTTTCGAGAATGTTCTTCTGCTTTTCCTAAAGTAGGTACCCAACTAATTTCACCTGAACCTCCAATATACATCAGTAGTTCTTCTAACCAATTTTCATTATTAGATTGAGCTTCAGGCAGTTTTGGAGCTTCATTTAATTCTATTCCCAGAGTTTTACAAAACTCATTTTCTATTTCCGTTTTTTTTAATTTAACTTGCTCAGTAAAATATTTTAATTCTTTGTCCCTAACAGGTATATCAATCTGATTATCAGTATTTTTTAAATTAAATTTTTCTAATAGTCTTATTATCCTATTAATAAGTTCATTTTTTAATGCATCATCAAAAAGAACTGGTTTTACTCTAATTTCTGTAACAGATTGTCTCGTAAGGATATTTTCAAAACTAATTTCTCTTACTAATCGAGCATACTCTATAAGTTGCTCTTCTTTTAAAAACCGGAAACAATTGGCAAACACCTCTACATGGTTTGTGCTTTCACCAATATTCTCCCACAAAGCCTGAGCATGCTCCGTATAAGGTGATTTATCAATTAAACTGAAATCAAATACTTCTTTTAGTTTCATCTCCTTACAATTTCATGATAAAAGCCAGTGTGTAATAGGCTGGGCGGTTGTCAAAAGAACTCACCTCTATTTTTTTATTGTTAGCATCCAGGCGTCCAGCTATGTTTTCTGTGTGATAGGTACGAGTATGATATAGTTCTTTTCTTTCTGGTTTTATGGGTTGTAGCACCCACTCCGTTACCTTCGCAAATGTATCTTGTGGTGAAGGTCCTGCTTTCATCTTAAAGGTGTGTTTATGATCTGGTAAATGCTTCTCATTTAAAACCATTTTATTTTTACCATTTACTCTTGTACTATCTTCATTATCAAATAGTTTGGCTATACCTCCCATTATAAACCGATCGATCAGATTGGGTGTCTTGGTTTTACCATCGGCAAGGGTATTTTTCCCATCGCATAGCACCCAACCAACAGGCACCTTGCTACCACTCCACATAATGATGGCTCCTGCCGGCAATAAATCATAGCCGTTTTCTTTGAGTTTTCCTGAGGCATTGATGTCTCCTTCTACATCGAGAGCGTGCTTTGGTTCAAAATTTTCATCATGACCAATGTGCACTTTGCCGGACTCCTTATGGATATTGAAAACATACCTACCCAGGCTGGTAAGCCAGATCCCAACATTTTTGACGGTATTCCCGATAAATGCACTTTCTTTATCATCTAACCACAATCCTCCATCCTTGCTGTCAGAATGCATTCGGCCTTTTACTTTTAATGCTGTAGCAAACTCTCCTTTTGTAGCTACTGTTAATGTTGCATCACCAGGCTCAATTCCAATACCCACATTGCCTTTTTTAAAAGCGAGTGGAGATACTTGTATGGGCAATGCCACAGCGCTATCCCAATAGCCAGGTAAGTTTACGTAGTGAATGTTAAGAAAATAAGTATCAGATTCTGTAGTGGGTGTTACTGTAAGATCGAACTCCAGGTATTTATCCTTATCCAATTCAATAAGATTATCTTCATTATTAAAGATCCAATGCCCATCATTTTCATCGTACTTCAATGAATTGCTTGTATCTATTTTTGCTTTAACCTGTTCTGCTATGTCCTCTTTTTTGAATTGAATTGCATTAATTTTCAATCCATTGGCAGTAAAAAATAGTTTGGTTGGTTTTTGCACATCTGTTGAAAATAATAAAGGACGGTCACGCTGTGTATTGAGCATTCTCAGACGAATGGTTTGTTGTTCTCCATTATTTAGTAACCTATGATTCCCCATCCAGCTAAACAATAGGGGCGCAATCCGGTGCCCTGTGTGATTGACTACGTTTAATAATTGCTGGCGAGTGCCGTACATTAAAAAAGCCAAATCATTTTCATAAGCAATGTTTTTAAACAGCAATTCTACCTGAGTAGTACGTGCGCCATTGCTTGGGGTAGCTTGTAAGTTACCAAGGGTCAAAATGAGAGCGCTTGAGAGAGATGATTCTTCCCCACTTAATTCTTCTTCCGTTAAAGCAAGTCTCTCAGGAATGATGACAAGTGGTACATCACCCGTGTATAGAAAGTAAATAGTAACCCCTTCCTTTACTGCATTACCCACTATAGCCGGGCTGACTTTCCAATCTGTTCCTAAATCGGGTGTTACTATAGAAACCTCCCCCTTGGCATTGGATTGCAATAAACCTCTT
Source organism: Marivirga lumbricoides (assembly GCF_014636295.1). Classification (GTDB taxonomy): domain Bacteria; phylum Bacteroidota; class Bacteroidia; order Cytophagales; family Cyclobacteriaceae; genus Marivirga; species Marivirga lumbricoides. The sequence goes on from NZ_BMEC01000006.1 coordinate 62,407, forward strand.
CTAAACCGCAGGGCAAAATGATAATTATCAGGGCCAGCCTCATTTTCTTCTGTGCTTTTTTGGATGCAAATAGTGCGATCAGAGATGTTGGTGATTTGACAATGAAGCGTATGCTTGTGAGGGTCATGATCAATATAGAGTACTGCCTGATCTTCAGGGTTGAACAGACTCATACCAATGAGATGGCCTGGTAAAATATCAGCATTATTTGTTTCCATTTCTTCCAATTGTTTTTATTCTTGGTCATTATTTACTTACCTCTTTTGCAGCTTGCAATTGCACCCTTCCTTCTCGAATACAAAGCTGCTCAGGAAGTTTTGTTAGATTCGGGTCTTTAAAGCTCAGCTGTCCGGCTTCTGGCCCTACCCACTTCCACTGGTGGTGGATCAATTTGGGCAGTTGCATAGCTATTTCATTTTCCGGAGTTATGATAGGACCAGCAAAAAGACTTCCATTCAATTTACCCAATGCTTGTTGATAATGTATTGCCGGAAGATCAATCGATTTTACCGGTAAAACGCCACAACTTATGTGTACTACTCCAAAAGGATTAATCAACATTCCCAAATGTTTAGATTCATCGTTCAGAAAGGTCTTTAAATAGTCGGGAGTTTCCTCTTCCTTCCTATTGCCATTTAGTGCTTGCGGTAAGTGCCATTCACTTATTTTAAGAAGGTTTTGTTTTTCCTCATCTTTCTCCCATTCCCACCAGCTCATTACGCCATCATTTAATTGGTGGTGTTCCCCTATCCGAACAGGTACTTCTACTTCTGTAAAGCCATTGGATGCATCTGAGCGTTGCTGTGCAGTAATTTTTCTCCAGGTTTCATCCCAGCTGCCATTGGTTTTTGGGCTACCCTGCAGTTCTATGCTCAGCTGGGCGTGCACTATGGCTAAAGGATTTCCAAATAGAAGAGCTACGAAATCATCATCTTGCGCAGTTTCTGGTTCTGTATGCTCTGTGGCTTCATGAAACTGAAGCAATAAGTCATTTATTCGCTCATCAGAGACAGCCAGGTATTCTTTTAAAAATTTAGCAAACCCACGTAATGACTGATCCTCAATACTTGTTATTTCTAATTCCTGCTCACTAGCCAGGGAAACTAATTTACCCTTTTCTCTAAATGCTCCTATCGCCTCGCCTTCATGATTAAATAGTAAGAGTTGTCTTTCTAAAAATTCTGGTAGCAACCAGCCGGCAATAGGCGAACTGCTTTCAATGCCATGAGATTCAAGGTGATTCATTTCCCGCTGTATCCAACGGAAGTTCAGGCGTGCAGCCTGTAAAATACGCACTGGCAGTCGCAAATGGCCTTGCTTTGCATTTCGCATCTTTTTTGTGCCATGTACCTTACCAATGGCTAAATCTTTGTGTTGACCAAAACTATCAACTAAGCGTAAATCCTCAAATTTGATTTCACCTGAACTAATGGGATGAAAGTCGTTAAAAGGCAAAGGCGCAGCGAGTGTTTCACGATCTACTGCTAAACGTACTCTGTCAGCAAACTCCTGGTATTCCTGAAATCCTAAAGGATCGGCAATCGGTAATTGCCAGCCCCAACGGTGCCCTGTTAGTGCATTGTTAAAACCAGTTAATGACTGGGTAAGCATGGGCACTTCATCCAGCATTTTTATGGCATTTAAAACTTGCAATATTAAACTCCTTTTAACTTCATTATCAAGTGTATTTTCAAGGTTACCTGCAAACTTTTCCAGCTCCATTAAATCTTTCTTTTTTGATTCAACGCTTAATTTATTTTGGCACCAACTCCAAAGTTTTTCTCTCACCATTAGTGAAGAAAATGGATCGAGAGCACTTCGTCCTCGTATACTCTCTGAGTTAGTTGCTACGACTCCTTTGCCTTTTTTCAGGCTTAAGTCCGCTTGATTTTCCTCTAATTGAAAGTTGGAGGTAATGTAATCTGTTGTATAATGGTCTCCCCTCCAATTAGGTTTTTTCTCGCCTGCTACCGGATAAAAGTCAAGCTGCCAGTCTAAAAAAAGAGGATTCCAGCTGCCAGTCGTATCCGCCTTTATAGTAAGAATCTCAACCTTATCAATTTGGGCAGGTGCTTTAATTAATTCTTCTATTGAATTTTCGCTGGTACAAAAATGGTTGATATCACTGTTTCTTGTTTGCTTATGCAACAAACCCAATAAAGCACTACCACTTAAACAAACAGTAGGCTCATTAGCAATTTTAAAACTAGTACCAGGAACTCGAAACAGTCCTAAATCCAAAGATGCGCTTTGAAGATCCCGAACTAAATCATTAATGATCCCTGACAGTTCAATGGCCTTTGACTCCTGGGTTCCACCAGGATGTGCAGTAGCTGCCTGAACATTTCCCCGCTCCCCGTGATTGAGTAAAAGCGAGCCACTTACCCTCTTTAAGCGTTTTATTTCCGGTAGGTTCACCTGCTCCATGTAGTCTTTTAGCTGATCAGCTTGTGGGAAATGATTTAAAATACCTTCTTCAGGGTACAGACACTTCATGTAGAGATGCCAATCGTCAAAAGTTTCTTTCTGTACGCTTACTAATTCTTCAAGCAACTGACTATATTCTCTTTGTGCGGAGTTGAGTAAAGACAATTTTTTAAACAGCCGTGTCCTATCTTCTGCTTCCTTCTTCTTTCTCTTTTCTGCTTCTTCCTCTGTTTCTGTATTTGCAACTGACGCTTCTCTCCCATTCTCTAAGGATTGTAATACCCATCTAAAATCACTATTGACAGATTGAAACTCTTGCTCGTGCCTGAATTCATGAAACTTAGCGCTCAAGTCCACTTTCTTCCCTGCCAATCGGTCATCCATTAAAATGGATTCAATGGTATTCTCCAGGCTGTCAGTCGCCTTTTCCCTACCTTCTACTTTGCCTTTAGTTACAAGAGAGGCCAGGCTCGCAGCAATTGCTTCTGTGCCTGAATTGGCTACTGTAACCTCAATAGGATAATTGGCAGATAAGGAAGCCATCCCCATTTCTATACGAACATGACAGATCATATCAACAGTCACTTCATCACCTATTTCAAGCCCAAAATGGTCTTTAAATGATTTAGAAAAGTGATTTTTTCGTTTTTCGGCAACTTCTGGAGAGACGTGTTGTTCGTTATCTGCCGGAAAGAAATATTGTGCCTCACTAATAAAATAGCTTATTAAAGCCTCCCAGTAGTTCAGGTGAAAGTCACCCACCGAAGAAGAGCCTCCATAATAGCCTGTAATTTGATATTCTAGCTCATGTAACTCTTCCCCAGTAGTGATTTCCTCGTCACAAAATCCAAAAACACTTCTGCAATTGGGATAGAATGCTGAAAATGAAGGCTCACCATAACCAAGGGCTGTTAAGGGTCCTGTTGGGGACTTGGGATCGGCAAAGAGGTAAGGCTTAGTTTCCTCTTCCTCCTTTTCAACACCTTCCTCTTTCTTCGCTACCCTTCCAATGTAACGGAAAGGAACTTCCCCTTCCGACTCATAGGCATGCAACCATGGGAAACAGGAATATTTATTTTTTAACTCTGGTGGAACAGGATGAATATAATCACTCTCAATTGTCCATCTTTTTTCTTCTTTATTATCTCTAAGTCGCACTACCTGATAGCGGTTGGGAACAGGAGGGAAATTTTTTCCATCGGAGCCATGGCCTAGTAAGCGTTCTTCTAATAAAGCATTATCATTTAATTCAGGAATTTTTTCCTTCAAATAATCTTTCCACACTGAAAAGTGTTGACGAACCATTAAGGTGTTTTTATTAAGCCGACACATCAAACTTTGATCCATTGAATAAAGATTATCCCATACTTTATTCTGATTTATATCGCGAGGCAGTATAGAGGAAATAAAATCCCTGGTAATTACAGGTAAAACAATACTTTTTCGAAATATGGCTGGCAAAATCCAATGCAAGTGTACGCCTGCTTCCAGCTGATTACCTAGTCGCTCAAAAGGCATAGAAGCAATAGACTCACTTAAAAAAGGGGTATTTGGAGAAATATCGTGCTCCTTATCTGTATAAGGTAAATGTGAAAAATTATAAGAAGGAGAAATAATATTCCTGTCTGATGAAACGAGCAATAAGTTTGATTGTAGGGGGAGAATTGTGGTTGACATTGACATAAGATTGTTTAATCTAATTTTTTTCTTTTCTTTATTCTGATTCTTCTATTTGCAACTTCACAGCTTTTTACTAATTCCCTACCCTAAAAATTAACTGCACTCTCCTGTTTTCTGACGCACCATATTCTGTTGAATTATCTTCAATCGGTTCTGATTCTCCACGGCCTACAATAGTAATGCGCGAAGATGATATACCGTTACTTATCAATATATTGGCAATATTCTCTGCTCGTTCTTCTGAAATTTTCTGATTTATCGAGGTGCTTCCCGGACTGCTGGCATGACCTACTATAAGCACATTCAGATCAGGGTTTTCCTGTAGTACTTTGGTAACTTCATTGATCACTTTCTCCTGATTGTCAGAAATCACATCACTATCAGAATCATGTTCAAAGCGAATCAAATAATCTCTATGTGAAAACTCGCTGTTGAGTGCCTCTATATCCAACTCTTCCTCTTCAATAATAGGTGTAGCGATCACTTTTTGCTCTTCTTCAATAACTACAGGTGCTTCTTCCAGAATGACTTCTTCCTCTTCCTGGTAAGTATCTTCTTTTGGAATAGAATTATCCGGAACAACTTGTTCTGACATATATTCTTTGCCTTTCTTTTTAATTCTAAGTGAAATAGCTAATTCAAAAATTCCATTTTGAGTATTACCTAAATCATTAGCAAGTGCCATGTCATAACTTGCACCAATGCTTAAGTTGGCTTGTTCATAAGACATGGAAAAAACTCCCAGGTCATTACTATTATACCATAGACCTAATTCAATTTTCTTACCTGCTTTTTCCGTATTGTTCAGCTCATAACCAAAACGAGAGCCTATGTTGAAAAAGTTATTGCCTGTCTGACTTATCCATCTTGTAGTAGGCATAACAGACAATTTTAAACCCTGGTAAACCTTATATCCTGCAGTTGCTTTAAAACTAATTGGTAAATTATCATTCTTAGAATCGGTAAGAGATATATTGGGTTGTGTAGCGTTAAAAATGGCTCCTCCTAAAGAAGCCTTTTCACGACCTTGGTTATCCGTTAACCTGTAATATAATCCAGTGCTTAAAGTTGGATAACTTTTGCTTTGGTTAATCAGCACATCACCTGAAACTGCATTTGGGTCAAATCCACCATTAACAAATTGATCATCTGTAGTGAAATTACCTGCTGTATTGCGTTGGAAATAACCACCCTGCACACCGAAACTCAACTCCGAACTAGCTGTTAGACGGATACTGTAGGCCACACCCAACAATCCTCCGTTCGTATTCACAAAATCAGAAACCTGATCGTTCAGGAAATCGCCTGCTACCACCAAACGATGGTTGCCTATGTAAATAGGATAATAGCCTGATAAGGAAGATGTGACAAAACTCTCTCCAGCAGCAATACTCTGGTTACGATAATTCAACATCAAACGAACATCCTGCACCAATCCTATACTTCCGGGGTTAGTAAAAAAAGGTGTGCTCTGGTACATTGAAAAATTTGGTTCCTGAGCAAAGACCTTCATTGCAGAAAAAAGGAAGATTATAGCGCTCAGTACAAAAGATTTTTTTACAGATATCATATTTAAAGCCATTATTTAATTCATTGTAAAATGCTTATATGATTAGCGTACCAGCTTAATAATACCAGTATTCTTACCATTAATTAGCAGCGGACTACCATCCTGAAAGCTGCCTTTAATCACCCATATATAAGCCCCTTGTGGCTGCTCTTTACCCTCACTTGTTCCATCCCATCCTGATTGGAAAAGTTCGGTTACGCTTTGCGAGATAAATACGGAATTACCATCTCTATCAAATATTTGAAATAGAATTGTTGCTACATTTCCTCCGCCACGTAAAATAAAGCGATCGTTAGTTTGGTCATTATTTGGTGTAAATAAGGTAGGCAGGAATATATTATTGGATATTATCTGAAAAGTCTGGGATATTTCTTCAGCGGGAAGGAATATATCATTTCCGGCCTGACTGGCAGTAACTGTAACAGAACCAGGACCTTCTATAATAATAGTGCCATCAACCAATGAAGCTACTCCTGATGAAGGTTCTGTAGCCATCGAAAAAATAACAGGCAAACCTGATTCACCTCCAGTAGCCCGGAGTATTACAGGATCCTCTCCTACTTTTTTATCTGGTATGGGCTCAAATATAATGTTCTGAGCTACCTTTCCAAAAGTTACTATGGCTGTGCCAGAATTGCTATTTCCACTATTATCAGTAACAGTTAGAGTTACTGTAATTGATTCAGCCTTAGGGGTATCAAAATTTGATACATCCAAAGTTCGGCTTGCTATTGCGCAATTATCAGTGCTGCCATTATCTATGTCAGCCGGAGTGATAGTGGCCTTCCCGTTAACATCCAGAGGCACGGTAATATCTTGAGTACTAACTGTAGGTGAAATATTGTCTTCTACAGTAACTATTGCTATACAAGAGCCCACATTGCCATTATTATCAGTAATTGTAAGTGTAACATTGTTATCACCCAAATGGCTGCAATTAAGAGAAGTAATGTTTATTGAGCGCGAAGCAATCCCAAAGTTATCTGAAGAACCATTATCAAGCTGATTTGCCTGAATTGTAGCGGCACCATTAGCATCTAATTGTACAGTAATGTTCTGGCAGATGACTTGATCAACCTTGCTGTCATAAGCTATACTAAATGTGGCAGCCTGTTGATTGTCATTGCCTGCAGCATCCCGGGCGACTGCTGCCGGAATATCAACTGTTATCATTCCATCAGTGGTAGGAATAATATTAATGGTGAAAACAATATTGTCAGAGGTGGAAAAATTTGTAGCATTTCCATTTCCAACATTTATATCGCTTAATATGAAATCCACTACTTCTTCGCTAAAAGTGATGGTGACAGGAATAGGATTCTGGTTTGTTGAAATATTTAAGCTACTGGTTATTGCTACTGCAGGGTCTGCACTATCGTACAGTATGCTAAACTGTATTGCTGCAGTATTCCCGTTGGTAGCATCATCCTGTGCTACATTAGCAGGTACATTAATTGTCACAGTGCCATCTGCTACTGGCTCAATGCCGGCTGTATAAACCAAATCACTTACCGAAACAAAATTAGAGACTGTAGCATTACTTAAAGTAATATCTCCTGCAGCAAAACCCGTTACTGCTTCCGAAAAAGTAAAAGTGGCCATAAATGGGGCATTAGTTAGACTACCAGTGCTGCTGGTAATAGTAACAGTTGGTGGAGTAAAATCTGCTTCTACCTTGAATTGCGTAGCTGCAAGATTTCCATTTCCAGCGGCATCTTCAGCTACATCACCTTTCACATCAATCGTAATTGTACCATCCGTGGTGGGCATAATATCAGCTGTGTAAACTAAAGCGCTGGTTGCTTTAAAGTTGGATGCAGATGCATTACTCAAAGTAATATCTCCTGCGCTAAAGCCAGTTACTGCTTCTGAGAAGGTAAAAGTAGTAGTAAACGCTCCATTAGTAGTATTAACAACGGAGCTTGTAATAAGCACTCCTGGCGGGGAGACATCAGCATTTATACTCAACTGAGTTGCCTCAGTATTATCTGTTCCACCCGCATCCTGAGCCACGGTCTCAGCTATGTCAATCGTCACTGCTCCATCAGTAGCCGGAGTAATCAAAGCGGTATAAATACTGGCACTAGTAGAAGCAAAAGCACTGGCTGTACCATTTCCTACAGTAATATCCCCTAATTCAAAACCAGTTACTGCTTCTGAAAAAGTGATAGTAATGGTAAATGCACCATTAACGGGCTCAGTGGCTCCACTTGAAATAACTACAGAAGGAGCCACTGCGTTGGAAACTACAGTGGTAATGTTATCAGTATCGCTGTAGATATTATCATTTATCGCAAGGGTAAATATGGTAGTTTCAGATATAGCTCCCCTGTTTTCTGTAGGGCTGAAAACCAATGCCCTAAGGCTGCTTTGCAAACTGGCGGCATCCGTGCTGGCCAGTGTGTAAGGTCCTGTACCAGTTAATCCTGCACCAGTCAATATGCCTTTGGCATTATCATCTAAGGTAATGGTGGCAGAAACATTATCGCCATTGGGGTCCTGAACGGTGATAGTTGAAAATGGGCTAATGGTGGTCGTATCGTTCACTGTTTGGTTAGCTACTGCATTGGTGATTACGGGGGCAGCCAGAGAATATTCACTGATTTCCCTGTTTCCACTTTGTCCAAGTACAAACATTTTAGTACCGTCATTATTGAAGGCAAGTGTCGTTGGAATATTTTCTTCAGAAGCCACTGAAAAACGCTCTGCATCTCCAGCGTAATTTGCAGTGGATACATCGAATGGGGTCAAGAGCATGTATTCATTAATCTCTTTATTTTGCATACCTAATACAAACATTTTTGTACCATCAGTATTGAAGGCCAAAGATGTAGGATCGTTCACCTGTGCTGATACAGAAAAGCGCTCTGTATCTCCAGCAAATACGGCAGTGGACACATCAAATCCGGTAGACAGATGGTATTCATTAATATCATCTCCATCAGCCCCCATTACAAACATTTTTGTACCATCAGGATTAAAAGCCAGTGACCTGGTGTTCGTTTCCTGTGCTGATACTAAAAAAGCCTCTCCGTCACCAGCATATATAGCTGTAGAGACATCAAAAGCATTGGATAAGTTATATTCATTGACTTTGCTCCCTAATACAAACATCCTGGTTCCATCTTTATTAAAAGCAAGTGATCTCGGTGTGGTTTCTTCTGCAACTAAAAAACTTTCTCCGATTCCGTCATAAACTGCAGTGGAAATGTCAAATGCTACAGAAAGCGTGTATTGCTTAATAGACCTTTGATCAGCTCCCAATACAAACATTATTGTACCATTAGTATTAAATGCCAGTGAAGAAGGCGAAGCCTCATTATTTATCATCAACCTATCTTCATCGCCAGCAAAAATGGCATTAGATACATCGAAAGCTCCTGATATGGTATTGACAAAATTAGTTTTGGTATGTGTTCTGGAACAGCCATCCAGGTCTCTTACTGTCAAACTCACATCAAAAACGCCCTGCGTGGCATAGGTATGAGTAGGGTTTACTGAACTAGAAGTACTGCCATCTCCAAAATCCCACGACCAAGTGAGAGGTGGTGATTCAAATCTTGTATCATGAGTAAACGAATAAGTAGCCCCTGTATGACTCGCTGTAAAATTAACATCTGGTCCAACCACCTGAACAAAGTTTGTCTTAGTTATACTATTTGTGCAACCAAGGGAACTGGTCACTGTTAAAGTGACAGTATAACGTCTTGGTTTTTCATAAATATGTAAAGGATTTTGAACTGTAGATGTACTTCCATCTCCAAAATCCCACAGCCAATCAGTAATAGTACCTGGGCCGGTAATTGTTGACTCATCGATAAAGTTCACCGATAAGGGACCGCACCCATAGGGAAAGACTTCACTTGCTTTAAAGTCAACTGTAGTAACGCCAATATTCACCGATCTGAAAATTTCATCGGAGTCACCATTAATTGTGTCCTGAACAAAGAGATGCACATTAAAACTACCTGTGGAGTTATAAGTATGAATTGGATTTTTACTAGTCGATGTAGATCCATCTCCAAAATTCCATAACCAGATATCGGGATTTTCTGATAAATCAGTAAAAAATACTGTATGAGGCAATTCACATCCAATTGATGGATTTTCCGTAAAGCCAGCTTTTACCGGTGGTCGTTGACCATATACCGTATTAGGAATAAAGTAAAACGATATTAAAATAAATAAAATCAAAAATATTCTTTTCACATGCATTATTAAACATAATTATTTATCAATTGACTTTTAAATTCAAGTCACAATCAGACATTGAATTAACTTCTCAAAAAAATTAACTTAGATATTTTTAAATCATATTTTGTTAAAAGACTAAATGAACCACTAAGAAAGTTTATAAGGGAATAAATTATTTCATTTTTGGCGTGGATAACCAATATATGGCGCAGAAAGTAATTTTAATGAGGTTTTATCTTTTAAACAACATGAATGCTGTTGAGGAATGATTGTTTATATGATCTACCTACTGGCACATTGAAATTGCCCACAAGCACCTCATTTTTTGAAAGATTTACTTGAGAGATCTCTTCTTTATTAATAATGAACGATCGATGAACCCTTAAGAAGACCTGATTATCTTTTAGTTCATCTTCCAGTTTTTGTAAAGACATTCTGACTTCAATAATTTCTTTGGATAAGTAAATCAGGCACAACTTATCTTTTGCTTCAATATATAAAATATCGCTTAATATAATTTTAATTAGCCTTCCTTTACTTTTCAAAAACAGCATACCTTTTTCAAGGCTATCTTTAGCCTCTTCAGGGTACTCATTTTGGGAATTAGCGGTTTTTATTTTAGAAAATTTATAGACTGCCAGCTCAATAGCTGCTTGTAAAGTTTCCTTATCATATGGTTTAATGATATAGGCATAAGGATCTGTCAATTTAGCTGTTTCAAAGGTTTCTTTATCTCTGTAGGAAGTGATAAAGATGACAGGAATTGCTTTTTTATTGTTAAGATGCTCTACTATTTGAATGCCACTAAGGTCTCCTGCCAAGTGAATATCCACCAGCAACAAATCAGGCTTTGTTGCAGCAATTAAATTAAGTGCCTGTGTTGAGCTTGCCGCTGTTCCTGCCAGTTCATATCCCATTTCATCCAAATACATTTCTAATCTATTAGTATGGATAAAATCATCTTCAATAATAAAAACTTTTACTTTAGACATTTATAAGTGATGAGTTTAGCCAGCTTGAGCATATCTGGTAGGTATTTTAATAGAAAACACACTACCCTGGTTTATATTACTTTCAATTTCAATAGTTCCATGATTCATCAGAACAAAGTCTTTCACCAGAATAAGACCAAGACCTGTTCCCTTTTCTTCATTTGTACCTGAGGTAATCTTAGAGTCATCCAAAACAAACAGCTTATTGAGCTTTTCTTCTTCTATTCCTGTACCATTGTCTACAACATTTATTTCAACCATTTCCTTACTGCTTGTTGCTGACAAGTTTACAGAACCACCACTATAGGTAAACTTAATGCTATTGCTAATCAGGTTCCTAAAAATAGTACTTAATGTTTCTTTATCAGCATGAACATGGAGTTCTCTTGGTATATCTACTTTTAGTTGAATATCTTTTGCCGCTGCCATATCTTTAAAATACTGCAAGCTTTCATCTACTAAAGATTTCAATGCTAATCGCTGAGGGTTATAAGGCATTGCTCCTTCCTGGCTTAAAGCCCACTTTAATAAGTTATCAAGTAATACATTTACTTTCATTGCAGAATCTTCAATCTGCAAAGCTATTTTATTCAGATTCTCTATATTTCCTTTTTTAATATTGTAGTTCAGTAATCCTGAGATTCCCTGAAGTGCAGTAAGTGGCCCGCGAAGGTCATGTGCTATGATGCCAAAAAATCTATTTTTAGTGGCATTTAGCTGGGTTAATTGTTCCTTCTGCCTGACCAAAGCTTTATTATTTTTATTTTTCTGTTGGTAAGCCCGAAGAAGTAAGCCTGCTAATATCAACAATACTAAAGAACCTATTATAAATAAAGTTACAATTTGATTTTTCTGTGCAATAATGGCTAATTGTTGTTCTTTTTCAGATTTTAACAATGTATTCTCAGCTTCTTTTTTAACAGTTTGATATTTTGTTTCCATGTCGGAAATCAATGTTTCTTTTGTTTTATTAAAAAGGGAGTCTTTTAAAGCAGTATAATCAATATGGTAAACCAAAGCCTGCTTATATTTACCGAAGGACTGATAGATTTGCGAAAGCGTAAGGTAAAGGTCCAATTGTTTTTTGCGGTTACCTATTGCTTTCGCCATCTTCATACTTTCCTCCGCAAAAGTAATAGCCTTTTCAAAATCACCTGCTTTAGTGTATACAAGTGCAAGTTCTTCAGAAGTATGAGCTATTCCTGCACGATTATTCAAACGTTTTTTTATCTCCAGAGATTGATATAAATATTTAAGAGCTTCTTCTAATTTATTTTGTGCACTATAAAGTTCTCCCAGGTTATTATAGCTGATTGCTAAACCATAATCATCCTCTGTCTCTTTTTCAAGTGCAATTACTTGCATTCTATACTCCAATGCTTTTTCAAAATCTCCTCTCTTTCGATAGATAATTTCAATGCTATTCAGCGCCATAGAGATATTGGTTAAGTCATTTGCTAATTGCGCCTCTTCTAATGCCTGATAATAATACTCTAAAGCTTTATCATAATCTTTCTTATATCTGTAAACTTCACCAATGGAACTGAGGGTGTTTGATGTTACTTCTCCTTCCAATGAATTCTTTATTTCGAGAGTTTTTAATAAGTAATCCAGTGAAGCAGGATAGTCACCTTTTCTCATATAAATATTACCAATATTGTGGAGAATAGAAGCCTCTCCATTTAGGTTTTTAGTTTCTAAAAATATAGCTCTTGCTTTTTCATATAAACTGAGTGCCAAATCATATTTACCTGTACTGGCATAAACAGAGCCCAAATCTTCATAGCTTCCTGCTAATGGGTTTTGATATCCTTTTTCAGTAGCATAGGAGATAGCTTTTTCTCCGTATAATATGGCATCTTCAACATTTATGGAGCGACTGTAATAACATAGATCCCTGAGCACTTTCACCTTTTCTTCTGCTGAAACTGCTGGCAAAATTGATTTAAGGCTATCAACCAGCGCACGGTTTTGAGTTAGTCCGGGAACAGAGAAACAAAGAAAATAAGCTATAATAATGAAGTGTTTTTTCATAAAGGCTTAAAAATTAGGAACTGCCTTCAAAGATATGGATTAATTTTTAAGGAAGCCGCGAAGATCAATCTGTCCGATTACTTGAATTTCCCTAATTAGTAAAAATCAGATAAAAGATGAAATAGTAAGATTACGATATTCTAAATTAGAAATTACTGATAGCAGAACCATTACGTTGAAGGTATTTGCAAATATTGAAGTACAGCACGCTTTTAATGACAAATGTCAGCAAATAACATGATTCACCCACCAAATAGCCTTAAACACACATATTCCTATTAAAATGGTAAAATTTTTTCTTCGGTTTTCGTAAACATTAATAAGTTTCGAATGATCGAGGCTTCATGAAATTTAAATATAAATAATCATGGAACTTAAGAAAAACCCACATGTAGATGTATACCGATTGAAGAGTATATTTTTCAATATCGGGTTAGTGATATCAATCTCATCTGTATTCGCTATTTTTCAGTTCAAAGTATATGATAATACGAATGTGGTTGATCTCGGTGTAATGGATGACAGACTTGAAGAAGTAATGGATATACCCCTTACTACCCAGCCACCTCCCCCTCCCCCAAAGATACAATTACCGGAAATTGTGGAAGTGGCTAATGAAGAACTGATTATTGAAGATATTGATCTGGAGCTGGATTTAGAAATGACTGAAAATACAACCATTGAACCCAGCGTTTATCAGGAACCTTTACTGGATGAACCTGAAGAGGAGAAAGCAGATGAAATATTTAGTGTAGTTGAAGTACAAGCAGAGCCTGTAGGTGGTGTAGGAGCTTTTTATGAATACGTAGCTTCACAACTAAAAGATAATTACCCTCATCAGGCAGAGGAAATGAATATACAAGGTATTGTTTACGTCCAGTTTGTTGTAGAAAAAGACGGCTCCATTACCGATGTGCAGGCAGTTAAAGGTATTGGAGGTGGTTGTGATGAATTAGCCATCAAGGTAGTCAGGAACTCCCCAAAATGGAATCCTGGCAGACAAAGAGGCAAAGCTGTCCGTAGCAGAAAAGTAGTTCCAATCAGGTTTAAATTAGTAATGAGGTAGAAATAAATACAACTTTCTTAAAATCTAAACCTATGATTTTTATTATAATGTATCATTCTGGTTAAACCTGGAATTCTTTCTTTAACAACATTAAAAACTCCCTACAATGTAGAGTTTTTAATGTTGTTATTGTCATTTTCAGATTACATCAAATGCTAATGCATAATTATATATATCTGGAAAGGTATGTGCATTGAGCTTTCTGTTAATGTTTTTCCTATGCTGTTCAACTGTCTTTCTACTGATACAAAGTTTCTGTGCTATTTCCGCATTGGTATGGTTATGCACTACCAAATTAAATATTTGCCGTTCTCGTTCAGTCAATGATTCAAATTCTACATTATGGGCGCTTTTGAAAGCTTCCTGTGATATTATCCTTTTCAACTTGTGAGGAGAATAATGTTCAAAGCTTAAGCTTTGAGCAGAAGTAGGTTTCTTGGATTGCATTGTGGTCAGGTTATAAGGTTAATAATTCGTTCTCCTTCAATTTCAATTGAAAATTTGAAATGTCAAATACCTACTTATAGGTATATTTAATACATATGTATGAAATATTGTAAGTAAACTTTACATTCTTTTTTAACTCAATCCTTTCTCATACTTTTAGATTTACTTCTTGCGTTATCTAGCTAAAATCAATGAGCAATCTTTTAAAGCCCGCAAATCTTTCTTAATTTTTGGCTCCTAAATTTTAGCAATACCATTTATGAAAAAAATCATCATTGTAGTTTCTATCCTATTAGTTTTGGCCATTGCCGCCTATGTGTATTTTTTTCATCTACAACCTGTCAAAAAGAATAACCCTATGATGGCCGTTCCGGCCGATGCAAGCCTGATTATTCAGATGGAAGATCCTTTTGAGCAATGGTCGGTTATCACTAATAATCAAATCTGGAACTACTTAAAAACGGATCCGTATTTTGCGGAGCTGGGACATGAAATGGACAGCATGAACCAAGAGATGAAGGGAAATGAGATGCTTTGGGAAATGATTATTGGCCGGCCAATGGTTATTTCCATCCATCAAACCAGAAAAGAAGAATATGATTACTTATACACTATTGATTTACAACGTGCCACTCAATTTAATTTCATTAAAAATTATATTGATGATTTGAGCGATGACATCAGCAAAATCTATACACGGGATTATCATGAAAAGGAAATTATTGAATTCTCTTTTGAAGGAGATCCTACCACTTATTATTTGAGTATTCATGAAAACCTGCTGATGGTTTCGTCTACTCATACTATCATTGAAAATGCCATTGATCAGCTAGCGGAACCGATTCTTATCCGTGACCTGGACTTTATTGACGTAAGCAGGGAAATAGAGGGTAGCGGAATCAAAATGTATCTCAATTATGCTCCTATGGCAAAATTAATGCAACAATGGATGGATGCAGGGGAAGAAGACAGTTTTACCATGTTGAAACCACTGAAATACAGTGGCATGTCATTAGAAGCTACGGATAAAATCTTTTCAAGCATAGGATACTCCAGCGTAAGTAAAGAAAAACCGAATATTCTTACTGCTTTAATGAACTCCGGTGAGGGAGATGTAGCCGTGGGAACAATAGTACCTGACAATGCCTCCTATTTTATGAGTCTCGGTTTCAATGATGCCAATACTTTTTACAAAGAGATGGAGAAAGTACTGGTCGTGGATGAAGATGGTGAGGATTATATAGATAGTAAAAGTAAAATTGAAAAATTCCTGAAAATTTCCATTGAAGATGATTTTTTAAGTTGGATGGATAATGAAATAGCGCTAATTCAGCTAAATTCAAACAGCGATAAAAATAAGGTGGAAATGGCAGTAGCTATAAAACATTCTGGAAGGGATGATGCTACTGAGCGACTGGCCTATATTGAACAGCAGATTAAAAAAAGAACACCCGTAAAATTTAAAGGTATTAGTTATAAAGGTTATAATATACATTATCTCTCTATTAAAGGTTTCTTTAAGTTGTTATTCGGTAAAGCTTTTGCAGATATTGATAAGCCCTATTATACCATTATGGAAGATTACGTGGTATTTAGTAACTCCCCCAGAACCTTAGGGAAAATTATTACGGCAGTTGAAGAAAAAACTGTGCTTGATGCCACAGAAGAATATGCCCTTTTTATGGAGGATTTCGGATATGAATCAAATCTATTTATTTATCTGCGTGCAGAAGAAATGTTAAGTGATGCAAAAAGGTTACTGGATGAGGCCTCCTGGAAAGACCTTTTAACGCATGAGGAATATATAAGGAGTTTCCCTATGGTGGGTCTGCAATTTACAACTGATGGAAAGCTCTTAAGACATCAGCTTCAAATGAATTACCTTAATCACCAGCAAATGAAAGACTGGGAAAACCTTGTGGCCCAACATAGCTTTAAGGTGAATGAAGTGGTGATTAATGATCCGGAAGAAGAAACTGAAGACGATGTTATCTCCATTGATAATATTTTACCGGAAGACTTAAATAGCAAAACTTTTTCCGAAACCTACGGAAACGGGCAGTTGAAATTTGAAGTTTCGTTAAAGGATGGACTGAAGCATGGAAGGTATTACCAATATGATAGTTTGGGAAATATGGTAGTTAAGGGAAGATATAAAAACGATGAAAAGTCTGGCACATGGAGATTTTATGATGAAGAAGGAGAGCTGTTAAAGAAAGAGAAGTTCTAATATAAAGGTGATTCGTGAGACAGGAACTGCATTTGCATGGACAAAATAATTAAAATAGGCTTTGGTGGCGGTTGTCATTGGTGCACAGAAGCTATATTTCAGTCCTTAAAAGGTGTATTAGAAGTGAAGCAGGGATGGATTAACTCAGATGCACCAAACAATAATTTTTCTGAAGCAGTAATTGTTCGTTTTAATAAGAAAGTAATCACTCAAAGGATGCTGGTCAGTATTCATCTGCATACGCACAGTTGCACTTCCGCTCACGCTATGAGGAATAAATACCGGTCAGCAGTGTATACTTTTTCTGAGGAACAGAGAAAGAAAGTAACTACTGACCTGACACAGCTACAGAATGATTTTGTGAATCCCATTATCACCGAAGCTATTCCTTTCCGGAAT
This sequence comes from Marivirga lumbricoides, assembly GCF_014636295.1. Lineage (GTDB taxonomy): Bacteria > Bacteroidota > Bacteroidia > Cytophagales > Cyclobacteriaceae > Marivirga > Marivirga lumbricoides. The sequence continues at coordinate 79,446 of NZ_BMEC01000006.1, forward strand.
TTCAAATTAAACAAGCAAACCTTTCTCAACTATTACTATAAAAATCCTGAAAAGCCTTTTTGTCAAACATACATCACTCCTAAACTTAGGATACTAATGAATAAGTATAGGAATGTGGTTAAGGAAGTATGAAAAATTTTCATGTTCTAAATGCATCCTTATGGGAATCAGTTCATTTCAACAGCATATTGAAATAACGTCTTTTTAATAGAATTGCCTTTGGTATAAACCGACAATTAAACAGTTATTGCCGGGCACAAAGCAATCTTTTCTATTATTCTAGAAAATTCAGGTAATGAAATTTCATTGAAAAGATTCCTGATAATTTTTTCTGTTGCTCTCCAAAATTTCGGGGATGACGATAATTGCCTGTTTTTGTGGTGGTGACAAGCATTTAGTACTTGCTTATTTAGGTCTTTTTTTCCACTGGTCTGCGGATTACAGTCCAGCAAAAAGGGGAAGGTCTGTGAGCCACAGACCTTGGTTTTTCTGTTCATTTGTGTAATAAGATAGTTTTTTTTTTACTCAAATTACAATTAGCACGTCATTCCCTTACAGAAGGGAATCTGTCCATTTCAACAGCATGTTGAAATAACGTCTTTATTTATAGAATTGGCTTTGCTATAAACCGACAATTAAACAGTTATTGCCAGGCACGAAGCAATCTTTTCTATTATTCTAGAAAATTCAGGTAATGAAATTTCATTGAAAAGATCCCTGATAATTTTTTCCGTTGCTCTCCAAAAATTTCGGGGATGACGATAATTGCCTGCTTTTGTGGTGGTAACAAGCATTTAGTGCTTGCTTATTTAGGTCTTTTTTTCCACTGGTCTGCGGATTATAGTCCAGCAAAAAGGGGAAGATCTGTGAGCCACAGACCTTTGTTTTGAATCTTGATGGAAAGAAAAATGCCAATCAGCTGGTTATTGCGAGGTACGAAGCAATCTTAGTAATTAAGTATCACCTAAAATTAAATGGTTATTGCGAGCGCAGCGCGGCAATCTTTTTGTCCCAGGTACTCTGTGTAATAAGATAGTTTTTTTACTCAAATTACAATTAGAACGTCATTCCCTTGCAGAAGGGAATCTGTCCATTTCAACAGCATGTTGAAATAACGTCCTTTTTGTAGAATCGGCTTATGCTATAAACCTGAGTTAAATTCTTAATTTATTTCAAAGTCTGTCAGAGCGTTTCCGATTTGGAGAGGAAGGGACGCCATTTTATTAACCGAACTCGGGTTAAGAATAAGTATTATAAATCATTTAACAGCAATTTTATAGGTAAACAAATAGTCTGCTCCATTCATTATGTGCACCAGGTAACTCCCTTTACTTTTAAATATGTACTCAACTGAAAGTAGACCATCTGCATTTACAGAAACCTCAGGTGAAATATTTGTATACTTACCAGCAAAGTAGATTTGTAGCTTCAAATCTTTAATTTCTTCATTAGCTACACTCTTAAAAACAAAATGCTTTGGCTGATTTTTTTCAGCGAAAGCCAGAAATGTCTCAGGCATAATTGGTTTTACCTTTTGCTGAATTGCGCCTTTATATACAAGGGGGGCTTTCATAAACGAAGCTAAGGATGGCTTAATTTTAAGATACAGCTTTGAGGTATCTAAGGGATAATGGTTTAAGACAAACATTGATGGATCTGTTAGAAAATAAGCTTCACTAAAAGTAGAAATAAATGCTTTTTGCTGAGGATCAACCGATCCGCTGGACCAGGTAGCATCGCATAAATACCATTTTTTATTTATTTTAACTGTATTCCATGAATGATTAGCTACGGGCTCTCCTCCAATATTTGCTTGGGCAGTGCGCCCATACCCATCGACTATTTCACATTCAATACCTGCATAATAAGCTAATTCCCGGATAAGATATGCATAGCCGGAACATACAGTTGTGTAGTCATTACGAAGCCTATCAAATACCTTAACTCTAAACTCTCGGTTCCACCTAGCTAATTTTTCTGGCTGATGAAGTAACTTCTCTCTCTTACTTTTATTTTTCTCGTAATAACTATAATCGTTACTGATATTGTTACACACCCAACTGAATATGGCTCTGAATTGCTCTTTTTCTGTAGATAAAGATGCTGTCAATTTATGAGAAAGTAATCTTAAATCATCTAATGAATGTCCCTTATATAAAGAAGCTATACTATCAGGACGTCTAAAATCGGAGGAGTCAATATATTGAGCAATGCAGACTGTTGCTGAAAACCAATTAATCATTAGTAAGGTGAATATTATTTTCACTATTCAAACGCTATAATTTAAAACCAATTTTTCACTTTTTGCCATATGCCTTTCATACCAACAGTTTCTTCACTGTATATTTCATTAAAAGCAACTTCTCCCATAATTTCTATATCCATCACTAGTACAAGTTCAATTACTTCTTCCTCTGATCTTTGAGGTACTTTATATTCTAACCGCTTAAAACCGATAAAGTAAATAAGTAATACATCACCGGCTTGAAGTGGCTTTGGAAACTCAAAGTATCCATTTATGTCCGCAATAACTCCTATATTAGTACCTTTCAATAATATATTAGCACCTGGTAATGTCTCACCATATTCATCTTTTATAATTCCTCTAACAAGATGAGATTGCTTAGCTATAACAGTATCTTTATCAACTTCCTCAGTTTTCAATGAATTAACATTTTCTATAACTGTTTTAGTTGTTATTTTTTTAGCTAAAACTGGTTTTGTTATTAACATTAGTATCAGAGCAATAGTCGTAGCTCTAAAAAGTTTAGCACCTGTTATAATGGTGGGGGCATTCAATTGATTATAGTTTTTCAATTGATCAGGAAGAAATTTACCACATGTTTTTGCCGTATTATCTTTAAAAAAATTGATAATCTCCAGTTCATTCATTCTTGTAAAATCTATTACATTTTTATTGCAAGAACTACAAAAATGCCCCTCTTCAGATGGCTTGAAATTCTCCCATTTTTCTGTACAGGGTTGTGCTACTGATATAGAAAATTGCTTTTTCATAAGTATTTTCTTTTAATGATGCAGTATGTAGTCGGATTCCACAAATGAAACATCTATTTTTCTATAATTAATATATAGGAAAAAAAGCAGAACACGAAATTTAATGTCTTTTGTGCATTAATTTGTTATAAGGGTATAGCTATCACAACCTCACGCCATGTAATTTGAAACTTTTCCCCATTTTTACGTTATATGTCCTGCATGATTAAAAAGATTTCATTTTACTGGATACTTGCTACTTCAATTAGTGCTTGCTCCGATCCTGTTAAAGTACTGCAACCTGAAACTATTACCATTTATCATATCGATGAAATAGTTTCGGTTCAAGACACTTTAGTAAAGCCAATTTTATATAAGAACATCCCTCCTTTTGAAGGATTGCCCGTTGAAAAATCAAAAGAGAGATTTATTTCATCTATTCTGCCTGCAGTTTTAATCGCTAAACATCACCTGAAAATTGACAGACAAAAGGTTGAAGCTTTAATAGATAAAAATGAATGGTCTCCTGAGGATTCTTCCTTTTTTAATCAACAAATGGAGAAATTTAAGGCAAAAGATCATGAAAACCTGCTCCTCAAAATGGAAACCCACCCTAATAGCATAACGCTGGCACAAGCAGCGGTAGAAAGTGGATGGGGCTCTTCAAGATTCTTTAGAGAAGCTAATAATTTGTTTGGCATTTGGGCTTATAAAGCTGATGAACCAAGGATTCCGGCTAACCATAATAATGTATATTTGAGAAAGTATGATGACATATCACAATCTATTGAGGACTATTTTGTTACTTTAGGGAGAGCCCGCCCCTACCGGCAGTTCAGGCAAACAAAATATTATACAGATGATATTCATGAGCTTCTACCCCATTTAAAGTATTACTCTGAAAGAGGAATGGCCTATGTTGCTCAACTCAAAACAATTATAAGGCAAAATGACTTGACTAAATATGACAATTATCAACTGGACCCAACTTATTTTATTGAAGAATAAACGCTTGTTATTTAAACTTGTATTTCTAAGCTCTTTCTTAGCTTTATTTATCGCCTGTAGTTCCAAAGCAGAGAAGCAACAGGCAGATAAAGAGCCAATAGCTACTAATAAAGAAGTAGTGAGTTTTGTATATCATCGTTTTGGTGATAGCCGCTACCCTTCCACCAATATCTCCCTCGCAGATTTTGAAGCTCATTTGAACTACCTTAAAGAGAACGGATACCAGGTGTTAACTTTTTCTGATGCTATTGATTACCTTCACTCTTCCAAAGAAGCAAAAAAAACCGCAGTTATTACTATTGATGATGGCTATCAAAGCTTTTACGAAAATGGCCTTCCTCTACTTCTAAAATATGATTTCCCGGCTACATTATTTATCAATACTGAAAGTATAGGAGGCGCTGATTATATGGATTGGAAGTCTATAAAATCGAGCGAGAATAATGGGATAGAAATTGGAAACCACACCCACTCCCATGCCTATTTCCTTAATATGTCATCAGAAGAAAGGTATAAAGAGTTTGAAAATGAAATTTCAAAAACTCAACAATTAATTGAGAAGAATACCGGGAAGGCTCCTGAAACTTTTGCCTATCCATACGGGGAATTAGATGAAAAAATGGTACAAATTGTATCTGACGCTGGCTTTAAAGCTGCCGCTGCACAAAATTCAGGAGTTATTTATTCCGGAACTGATTTAATGCAGTGTCCACGCTTTCCTATGTCTGAATCTTATGCTGCTTTAGATAAATTTGTTTCTAAGGCCAAAATGAAAGCATTACCAGTTATCAATAGAAACCCTTCCTCGTTTTTACTAACTGATGAAGTATTACAACCAAAGCTTACCCTAAAAGTTGATAGCTTTCCTATATCACTCCAACAAATGCAATGCTTTATACAAGGGACGGAATGCCATTTGGAAACTAAAAACTTGCCCGATGGTACAGTTGAAATAACCATGAGTCCTCAATCAGCTATTAATCAAAGAAGAAGAACTTTGTACACGCTTACAGTGCCAGATAAAGATGGTAAGTGGTACTGGTTTAGCCAGTTATGGATTAATCCTTCCATTCATTAACCCCCTATTTGCAATAAAATCATTTACTCATAAGGTTTTTGTATACCACATTTGTTAAAAGCTCTTCTCTCCTATGTCTGGAAATAGGCAACTCTTTATCCTGAATAAAAATACGCCCACCAGAAATAATATCAATTTTTGACAGGTTAATTAAGTAAGATCGGTGAATTCGAAAAAACATCTCTTTTGGAAGTAAATCCTCCAATGAAACCATTGTTTGGTGAATGGTCAGCACCTTGCCACTCAAAAAGAGTTTCGCATAATTTTGCATACTTTCTATATAGAGAACATCATTTAATAGTACTCTATGAAAAGCATCTCCCTGCCTTATATACATATGTGCGGGCACATCTGCTGTGGCTTTTTCTACTTCTACTAAGGAAGATCGGAATAAGCCCTGAGCCTTAGAAACTGCCTGAAAGAACCTCTGGAAACTAATAGGTTTCATTAAATAATCTACCACATGCAAACGAAACCCCTCAAGTGCATATTCAGAATAAGCAGTTGTTATAATGGTTAAAGGTGGCTTTTCTAATGATTCAAGAAATTCCATACCAGAGAGATGAGGCATATTTATATCTAAAAACATCAAATCAATCTCCTGAGTCTTTAAAATTTTAGCAGCCTCAATGGCTGAAGAACAAGTTGCTACCACTTTAAGGGTATCCATTTTATTGATGTAATTAACAATTCCCCGTATTGCTATTGCTTCATCATCAACTACCAGGCATTTAAGTTGTATAGAATCGGCTTTCTTTACTAAGATATCTTCCATCAGGCAGTAATTTGTAAATTGATATGATAACGGTTCTCTGTCTCCACTATGTCAAGACTGTATTTTGAATGATAAAGAATTTCAAGTCTTTCTCTAATATTTTTAAGTCCTAACCCTGCAGAATCGCTAGACTGAAGCGGAGCCTCATGCTTAGAGTTTTCCACTTCTAGTTTCAACATGTTCCCTTGCTGCTTAAAATGTATAGTGATAAATCCAGGCTCAGATTCACTTTTTGTTGCATATTTAAAAGCGTTTTCAATGAAAACAATAAATAACAGCGCAGGAATTTCCATTTTTCCATTTTCAACTTCCCATGAACAACGGGTAGTCAATTTGCCGCTCCAGCGAAACTCCTCAATAGAGATAAAATCTTTTATAAATTGAATATCCTGCTCCAGTCTAACAATCTTTTTGCTTCCTTCATATAGTTGATACCGCAATATTTCTGAATACTTAAGCAACAGAGAAGAAGATTTTTCCACATCCTCCTGCATTAAGATATGAATATGGTTTAATACATTAAACATAAAGTGAGGGGTTACCTGATGCTGAAGTGTGCGTAGCTGATATTCTAAAATTACTTTTTGAGATCGAATATATTCTAATAGAAAGCGTAATCCACAAATGCATAGATTAATAAAAACTCCGGATGAAAAAAATATGGAAGCAATAGTAAAAGGCTCCAATGCAATTGAAAAATATTCTGATTTTGGAAAAAAACCTTCCTGTTCCAATAAATGAAAAAGAAAAAGATAAGTCAGTAAAATAATTCCGTTAAGCAATGAGAATAAGAAAAACTGAAGGACAAATCGACTTATCTTTTTTAGCCTCATTGCTCTTAATAACAAATCACGGCTTAAATAGGTGGCTATAGGATAAATACTTACTACCAAAAGCAATGAGAACAACCCGGCTTCAGTCACGCTATTGGTTTGAGCTATCACCTGCACAAAAAAAACAAAGAACATTATTATCCAATACATCAATATGATGTAGGATTCTCTTTTTAATAAGTCATTTTTCACATTTTTTTATTTAGAATTTGTCTGGCAGATATGTTTTTACAAAATCTGATTCCCATTTCCAGCTCAAAATTAAAGCTTCTACATCAATAAGCTATGTCATTAGTCAAAGGCAAATGTTCATTGGTCAAAAACATTTACATAATAGAAATCAAAAGGTCAATTTTGACTGAAGAAGCAAAAACAAACCCTAAATCAGAACAAAATGAAAAAGCTACTCATTATAATTTTAGTAATCTCTTATTCAGATGTGATGGCACAGATTACTTTGAAAACAGAATATTTTGGCAAATCAAGCTACAGAGTGGGAAAAAATGATGACAGTAATAAAGTGGGAAACAGCGAAGGTTCAGCATTAGTGTATCAGGCAGGTATAAATTTACCTATATCAGTTAAACAAGAGCTTGATAAAAAACCTACCGTGTGGGGAGTAGCTGCACAGGCTGCACATGTATCTTTAGACAACAGAAACTTTACTGAAGACCTCGTTCTTGATGAGATCACGAATGTAAGCCTAAACATTTACCACCTGAGACCTTTGAATGAAAAATGGTCTATGATGGCCAGCTTAGGAGCAGGAATTTTTTCTTCAGAAAGTAATTTCTCACAAATCTCATCAAGTACAGTATTAGGGAACGTGGCTGCTCTGTTTATTCATCACCTAAAACCAAATCTTGACCTTGGAATCGGTTTGGCTTTTAACAATTCATTCGGATATCCTATGGCTTTCCCTGCCCTGTACTTGAAATGGGCTAAAGAAGGAAAATACAGCTTGAATGTTTCATTACTTCAGGGGTTGGATGTCTCAGTAAAGTATGAACTAAATAAGCTGATCAATATCAATTATATCATCGGAGTTGATGGTCAGGCAGCATTTTTTGAAGAGGATAACCAGGATAAAATGTTTACCCATCAATATATTGTAACAGGAATTCAGCCTGAAATTAAGCTTGGTAAAAATGTTACAATACCTTTCACAGCAGGTATAAATACGATGAGGACAGCACAAAAAGATGATCGCAAACTTGAGAGCATGTTTAGAGAGACCTACTATTATTTTCAAGTTTCTCCATATTTTTCTGCAGGGATTAATTATAACTTTTAAAACAAAAAAGGTGCATCCGCTAATGCACCTTTTTTGTTCTACAATGCCCTGAAATAACCCGGCAAGGGCTGGAAGACAGGGAGCTCGTGGGATGGCAGCGGGTTCACCAGAGTATGGCTAGAGATGGAATATGGAAGGTTCAAAACCTCGTAGAGGTGGTATGATGGCAATATATGAACTCATCATACTTTAAAGTCCTGTAAGGACGACATTATACTGACGCTTCTACCTTCCAACTTTAAATGTCATCCCGATGGGATTAAGAAATGTTATCACATTAATTGCTACCATAGTTTCGTCCTGCTGGGACTGATGCCTTTGAAGCACTTTGATGCACTATGATCAGGTTTTGTGATATCATATTCAAGTAAACTAGGAATATGAAATGCATCGTGAGACACGAAGCATGGCTAGAGGTGGAATGTGGAGGGTTCAAAACCTCGTAGAGGTGGTATTATGGTAATAATGAACTTACCATAATTTAAAGTCTTGTAAGGACGACATTATACTGATACTTCTACCTTCCAACTTTAAATGTCATCCCGATGGGATTGAGAAATGCTATCACATTAATTGCTAACATGATTTCGTCCCGATGGGACTGCTACTGCTGATAGCTCTTATAAGGATATACTAAATTGAGATTCTGTGACATGATATGTAAGCAAGCTAATAGCAACTGAAATGAGGCTATCATGAAATTTTACCTCTGATTTGAGACAGCCTCTTTTAATTTACTGAAAGTGCATTTTTCCTTGCCTCTGCCCTTTCCAAAACAGTCTTTCTCTTCTCTCCTTTCAAAAAGTGATTCAGCTTTTGTAAATCATCAAATTCTGTAATCTTATAGATAGCAGTCCTCGCATTCATATCGATACTTTTTTCTGATTTCAGATCATTATCATTTGCAGTAGTGGTTTTTACGGGTTTATTAACCTTCTGGGAATTGTTTCTCCCTTCTTTTGATTTCGCTATAGAAGATCTGTTCTTCACTAACTTCTCCTCTATTTGGTTGTTAGATGGGGCTTCCTTTTCAGCAAAAGTCTTTTTCGAAGGCTTCACTGTGCTTTTAGCTTTGTCAACTGTTTCTGCATTGTCAATTTTAGATACTTTCTTAAGCTTTTTCTTTTCCTTATTTAACACTTGCACTTTTTCGACTTGCTTAAGTATCTTTTTATTTGATGCTTTTTTGTTGACCAACTTCAGTAATTTACTTACAGACTTACTTATCGCCTCACCTACTTTTTTTATTTTCTTATCGATAGACATATTCTTAAAATCAGATGTGTATTGCTTTATAACTTTTCGTTTAATATAGTTATAAATAATTGTATATAAATACTTTATACTCAAAAGAACTCGTAGGGTTTGTACTTTTAACATCCTATCCTACCCTTTATAATAATTTAACAGTAATTAACTTAAGCATAAATAAGGCTTAACACCTCATGAATAGCAGGGATTTATCTTTAGGCATCAATCCAACTCTATTAATTTATTTACTGATGACTGAAAATAAAGTACTAAAAAAGATCAGCAGAAGAAGCTTTCTAAGAAATTCGGTTGTGGCAGCCGCTGGCGTAACCATCCTACCTTCTTTACTAACAGGTTGCAAAGAAGATGATACGGCCAATTTTGTTGCAGAGGGAGAATTTGGCTTTCTCCATGGCGTAGCTAGTTTCGATCCTTCTCAGGACAAAGTGATTCTTTGGTCACGATATACTAAAGCCTCAAATGAAAGCGGACAACCTTCTATTATTCTTGATGTTGCTATTGATGCTTCGTTCAAAAGCGTGGTAGCCAGCGAAACTGTTATTATTGATGTTCAAAGTGATAATACCATTAATGTAGATGTAAGTAACCTTCAGTCTAATACAAAATATTATTATCGTTTTAGAAATGAAGTCACTCAAGCTGTCTCAATAACAGGCGAAACAAAAACGCTTCCTGCCGCTGGCGAAAAAAATGAGGTGAAAATGGCTATTGTCTCTTGTGCCAATTTCCAGTCAGGGCTATTCAATGTGTATGGTGCAGTTGCTGAGTCTGAAGCGGATGTAGTAGTACATTTGGGAGACTATATCTATGAATATGGTGAAGGAGGATATGGAACAAACCCTTTAACAGCATCTTTAAACAGAGCTCACCAACCAGCCGGAGAAATAATAACCGTAGATGAATACCGGGAAAGATACAGACAGTACAGAAGTGATACCCAGTTACAAAAGGCGCATCAGTTAAAGCCTTTCATATGCGTTTGGGATGACCATGAAATCACTAATGATGCTTATACAGATGGTGCTGAAAACCATGATGCTGGTGAAGGCAGTTTTGAAGAACGTAAAATGAGTGCTATTCAGGTGTGGCATGAGTACTTACCTGCCAGAGTGAATGATAATGCTAAAATTTACAGAAGTTTTGAGATAGCCGGGATGGTTAATCTGATGATGCTTGATACCAGGCTTATAGGAAGAAATAAGCAATTAAATTACACAGACTACTTTACAGCCTCCGGACTTGATACTGAGAAATTCGTAAGTGATTGGCAAAACCCTGCAAGAACACTCCTGGGAACAGAGCAACGTAACTGGTTAATTAGCCAGTTAAGCAGTAGCTCAGCTCAATGGAATGTTTTAGGTAGTCAGGTATTGATGGGAAAAATTTTCATTCCAACTGAATTACTATTGCTTACTGCACAAATAACCAGCGAAGGTGCAACACCAGCCTTACTTCAACAATACAATACTATAGTTACTGAGCTTTCAACTATTAAAGTTAGAATTTTACAAGGTGATTCTACTGTAACAACCGAAGAAAGGGCACGCGTTGAAACTGTTTTGCCTTATAATTTAGATGCCTGGGATGGCTACCCTGTTGAAAGAGAAACAATCTATGCTGCGGCAAAAGGTAAGAAATTAATATCTGTGGCCGGTGACACTCATAATGCCTGGCATAATCAGCTAGCCGATAGTCAGGGTGAAAAAGTAGGTACAGAGTTTGCCACTGCATCAGTTTCTTCTCCGGGTTTTGAAGCTATCTTTGGCTCAGATGATGCTGTAATTAAAGGTTTTGAACAAGCTAACACTTTATTAGTAGATGATTTGCTTTATACTGATGCTAAAAGCCGTGGTTTTGTCTTAGTCACATTTAACCAATCAAAAGCTGAAGCAGATTACAGATATATTTCAACACTTTCAGTGGAAAATACTACAACAGTAAGTGGAAAAGTAGCTATTGAAAGTTAACACTAATAGAAACAGCCTTACTTAAACCTGCTTTTCATTTTGGAAAGCAGGTTTTTATTTTATTAACTCCAGGAAGCCCTTTTGTTCAAAGGTTGAAGACTCTGAATCTAATTTGATTAAATAATAATAAGTGCCTGATGGAACAATATCACCTCTGTAAGTTCCATCCCAAATTACCTGACCGTTATTTGAGGCAGTTGCTTTAAAAACCTCACTTCCCCATCTGTCAATTATACGAATATGTACGCTTTTAAACCTGGATATCCCTTCTATAATCCATTCATCGTTATAATTATCATTGTTAGGTGTTACAATTTTTTGAACTTCCAATTTAAACTCTTCTTCTACTACAATTACCTGAAATGAGCAGCTTACAGTTTCATCAAAATCATTGTTTAGTGTATAAACAACTTCTGTTGTACCTATCTCAAAAATGTCACCTGGTTCATGTGAACTTGTCAGCTCTGCTGAACCACAGCTAATTATAGCCTGGGGGACTTCCCATTCTACTTTAGCAACTCCTTCCGAATTGGCCTTCACTTTAATAGTAGTCGGACATTTTGATATTGAAGGTTTTATAGCATTCTCCACAATCACGTTAAAACTGCAGGTGGATAAGTTCCCCACATCATCCTTTGCAGTATAAGTAACTTCTGTGGTACCTATTGCGAAAACATCTCCCGGTTGATAATTACTTGTTAAAGTAAAATCAGTACAGGTATTTACTAAAACAGGAGCTTCCCATGAAACAGATTTTTCACACTCGTTATTTGCTGAAACGGTGATGTTCTTAGGGCAATTATTAGTGTTTAATACCGGAACTTCTGAAACCACTACCTTAAACTTACAGGTAGCAGTAAGTCCGGAATTGTCCTCAGCAGAATAAGTCACTTCTGTTACTCCCAAGGGAAAAACGTCACCTGGATCATGCGATGCTTCTACCATTATATCCTCATCGCAATTATCAGTTAAATCAGGGATTTGCCAACTAGCAGTTACTTCACACCCTTCATTTCTCTCAATATATATATCATCAGGACAATTGGAGAAAACAGGTGCTGTTTCATCAATAACGGTAATAGTAAAAGAACAAGTAGCTATATTTTCATCTTCATCAAAAGCAGTATATACAACTTCAGTGGTTCCAATAGGAAAAATTTCCCCTGGCTCATAGTTAGAAGTTAAACTTAATGAACAGGCTGCTTGTGGAACTTGCCATGTAACCTGCCTGCCACAGGCAGCTCCGGCAGAAACCCTGATATCATTTAAACAACCACTAATAGCCTCGCTTTCCCTTACTTTTACTTGTACATCAAATGAGCATGTTGCCGTATTGCCTGAATTATCTGTAGAAGTATAGGTAACCGTTGTTTTACCTATTGGAAAAATATCTCCGGGAGAAAAATTGCTGGTGAGTGATGCCATTCCACAGTTATCCCTGGCCATGGGTGGTGTCCAGCTGACAGAAGCATTACAAGCTCCGTCTGTATCCACTTTAATTTTTGATTTGTTACAAGTTGTGAATACGGGTTTGCTATTATCAGAAACTGTTACATTAAATGCGCAGATACTTTCATTACCTGCATTATCTCTGGCAGTATAAGTAACCCTTGTCGTTCCAAGCGGGAATTCATCGCCAGGTTGATACGAACTGGTAAATGAAGCTACTCCACATTCATCTGTTGCATAAGGTTCATCCCAATCAACAGATCTTGTACAATTATTACCCACTTGTATATTTATATCAGCAGGACAATCAGTAATCTGTGGTGGAAGATTATCTTCAGTTGATTGAGCGCAGCATATTGATCCGCCTCTTAAGCTTCGCCCTGCCAACACCATAAAACTCCCTATCCGATCACCTTGATATACAGGGTCTTCACAAGAAGTATTAATGGTTTCTGTTGCGATAATTTGATTACCAATTAGCACGATTACACTAACGGTAATTTCCCCTCCTCTAAAAGGTTGATTATTCCTACTATTAACAGTGAATGTGTTGTTGATTAAAAAACCATTGCCAACATTTCCACTGTCATCCGTAACTGAATAGCGTAACCCTATTCCCCATCCTAAATATCTCAATGTTAAACTTGTTAATCCTCCCTCACAGGGGGCACAAGTTTCTGGTTGATCGCACTGGCAAGATTGGCCGTACCCGGAAAACTGCAGGCAAAAACATAGTGTAAAAAGTATAAAAACTTTACAGGTGAAGGTAAAGGCCTTGTGAGATAAAAAAATCATATTAAAAAATATATCAGCAATAAAAGCATGGCCCCTATTCCATACTGACAGTTTAAATTAATTTAAGCACCTTTCCTGACATGAACAAAAAATATCAGAATAAGCGTCACTTAAACGATAAAAAAATCTGCAAATCCATAAAAATTCGTGGAATTGCAATAAAATGCATTAACGATAGAAATATTCACTATGATTATTCCCTAAAAAGTTAAATGCATACTCCTGACTAGCTTCCAGAGGAAGCTGTACTATAAACCTGCTGAATTTTCCGGGTTCTGATTCTACTATCACTTTACCATTTAAAGAACGTACAGCTTTGTTTACGATATAAAGACCTAAGCCATTACCTTTTGAAAATTCAGTGCCTCTGAAAAACATTTCAAAAAGCTGATTTCGGATGGATTCATCTACACCAATACCGTTATCAAATACAGTAATTACCAACTTTTCTTCAGAAATATACGCTTTTAATTTGATACTATAATCTGTATTGGGTTTTATCAGGCAATAATAAACCGCATTTTCTAACAAATTATATAAAATAATTTCAAGCAGGTTAGGAATAGTATTAACGATTAAATCTTGAGGGCAATCAATTTCTAAATTGATCTTATTCTCTTTAATGACAGGTTGAAAAGTATTTACCACCTTATTTATAATTGAAGACAAATCTACCTTTGAGAAATTACCGGGTTGGTGAATTTCACTAATTATACTTAGTTTCTTCAATAGTTTATCCATATCGTTATTGGTTAATACCATTCTATCAATTACTTCGTTAGGCTCAAATGAAGTAATAGTAGCAATGTTGCATAAACCTGCTATGGAGCAAACAGGAGCTCTTAAATCATGAGAAGCTCTGTACAGTACAGTATCTAACTCCGCAAAAGTCTGTTCAAGTAACCTTGTTCTATCATGCACAATTGTTTCCAGATTGTCATTCATGTTTTGAACCTCAATGTTAGCTAAGGCCAAATCTTTTTTCTGCTTTTTTAAGCGTAAGCTAAAATAAATCAGAAGAATAATAAGGATGGTAAAAAGTAGTACCACTGCCAAGATGGCTAAAATACGCTTACGAAATAGTTCTTTTTCTCTTAACCTCTCTGCCTCACTACCGGAAAGTTTCCCTTCCAACTCCTCAAAATCAAAAAATTGTTCTCTAAGGCTGTTAATTATTTGCTGATAGCTACTTTGATTTTTATAGAATTGGCTTTCATTTGCAATTAAAAGCTGCTCTAGCTGGTTTATATCGTTTAGTAACTCTGCTCGTTGTTCTTTATTTAAATTATCAAATCCCTGTTCCAATTTTGCATTAACTATGGCTATCTTATCTTCAAATTCCTTCCTTTGCTGAACTAGCAGGTCACTTTCTAATCTGGCTTGCTTTTGTAGGTTTTGAATGTCATCTTGAAGATAAGTGGTATCTGATATGTTATTCATTACAGTAACAGCACTTCTTTTACTGACCGCGTCTTCTAACTCTCCTACGAGGGACTCAAACTTTGCATCTATCCGCTTTATATCTTCTTTGCTCAGTTCCTCCATCTCGAAATTCTTAAAAATGCTATAGAAAACAGTGAGAGATTGGATAGAGTCAAGGTTTTTTAAATCAAAATTTCTAAAGTAATCCTGGTCCAGGCTTTGAGGTTTACTATTTTTTTGCTGTTCACTATTAGTTAGCGTTATGGCTATTTTATCAGCTGTAATGATATACTTTCTGTCGGATGGTGTTATATTATTTGCTTGATAGCCATTGATTGCAAATTGATTAATACCTTCAATTTTTTCATCCAGCGCAAGTGGGAGGTTCACTATTCCGTCTTTGTCAGTAGTGGAGGTGAATACTTTCTGGCCATTAAAGGTTACTTCAACATCGTTTAGAGGGCTGCCGCGCGTGTTTTTGATAAGAACAGGTACTACTCTATAATTTTTTTTACGCACCACTATTTCAAGTATGCCTTTGCTCAGTTTCCAGGAAGCAGCCTCAAGGCTTTGATTCTCTATAATGATTGACCTCACCGGAATTTGATTAGGTGAAAGGTCAATGAAAGCTGTTCCTTTATCATCCAGCAATACATTCTCCCCTCCATTAATAGAAATCTTAATATTTCCATATGGTTGCAACTCCATATTAAAAGCCTTCACCTGCACCATTTGTTGTGCAATAGCGGAAGAACTAAAAATAAAGAACATCAGGCTCAGTGTACAAAAAATCAAAACTACCGATTTGCCCTGAAAAAAATCATCTAGGTTAAAAATCCTACTCATTCCCTATTCTCATTACTTGTGGTATCAAAATCGTCATTCACCACTACAATATCGTACTTGTCGTTGGATTTTTGATGCTTAGGCACCTCAAAACTTACTATTCCTTCAATATTTTCGCCTACTACCTGAATTTTATATTTACTGTAGTACGGTACGGTCATCATAAAATTACCACTTTTATCTGAAGTACTTTCAGCTACCACCTCATCCTTAAAATCATCTATAAGGAAAAGCTTTACATTACCCATCGTTTTTAATTCGCTGGAATCCATCCAGTTATGCTCAATATATTTAATTATTCCGTTAACCGTAAGAGGGTAAGGCTGCAAGTCCATTTCAAACATATAAATGTCATCATTATAGCCTCCAAATGTTCTGTTAGAACTCAAATAGCCCCTGGTACCAGTGGAATCAATGAAAATCCCAAAATCATCGTAGCCGGAATTAAGTGGGTAACCTATGTTTGCAGGATTTTCTATATTGCTATTTATAATCTCAGCCTTAAAAATATCAAGCCCACCCAGGCCCGGGTGACCATCAGTAGAGAAATATAAAGTTCTCTCCTCATGAAGATAAGGAAATACCTCATCACCTGCTGTATTGATATTCTCTCCTAAATTTACGGGGTCAGTCCAGCTACCATCAATAAATTCAGATTTATATAAATCCTTTCCTCCGAATCCTCCGGGTCTGTCAGATGAAAATATAAGTAATGTTCCGGCTTCGTTAATGGTAGGATCCGTATTAGAAAAATTTTGGCTGTTAAATGGAAAGGGCATAATTTTCCTCCAACCAATACCGCTATTAGAAGCAAAGTAAAGCTGTAAGGTACTAATACCATTATTACCTGATTCGTGAGAAGAGCGAGTAAAAACCATTTTGTTCTGGTTGAGAAAAAATGCAACCGGTCCAAGATGGTAATTGGAATGAAAAGCTTTATCAAATAAAACGGGCTCTGTAAAAGTACTATCTGAAATGTGATCATATCCTCCTTTTACCTGGGTAAAATAAAGCCTGTAGAAAGGAGCATTAACTTTTGCATCCACTTTTTTAACTACAGAAACTGACTCCCTGTTTGATACAAATACTAAACCTTTTTTGTACGGCACAGGTGCTAAATCACCATTGGGGGAGTTGATCGGCAATTTTTTCAATGTATAATACAAAGAATCTTCGTATAGAAAATTTATATTTTGAAGCCTCCAAATTTTCTTAAGTATAGATTCATCATTCTTATTGACTGAAAGGTAATCCCGGTATGTTAAAATGGCCTCCTGATAAGCACCTGTGCTTACCAGGACTTCAGCATATCTTAATAAATCATCAGGGACTAACTTATTATTATTTTCTATTGCCTTGCTGTAATACATTGCTGCATTTCCATATTCATGAAGGAAAAAATAACAACGTGCAATTTTTGTATTAACTTCATGAGAACCAGATTTACCTCCAATTACACTCAAATACTTTTCAAGCGCACTGTGATAATTTTTTTGTTCAAAATAAGTATCAGCTATTTGCTGCTCATTTTTAAGAAGCTTTAGAACCGACTCCTGGGCATAAGTTGGATTTGTGACAGCCAGGAGAAAGACTAGCAGAAAAACATTTAGGAACAATATGTTTCTATGAAATAATGTCATCTGGGCGAAACGACATTCGATTGTTTAAATTTAAAGATATATCTTCCCATTATCTCATGTGAGCCATTTGAAGCACCTGCTATATTTCCGATGGGAAAATCATAAGCATAACCTAGCTGCAATTGAGAAGTAAGGTGTAAGCGCATCAAAAAGTCCAGAGACTCACTTTTACGGTAGGAAACCCCTAGTCCTAAAACCTTCCGAAAAGTAGTAATGAAATTAAGATCATAAGAGAGTGGTAAACCTTTAATGCGTTTCAAAAGAAATCCGGGTTGTACTTCTAGATTCTCTCCCACATTGATGCTATACCGCACAAATAAAAATTGATTAACTTCATTAATATCCATATTGGTATCATCACTTAATGTAAACTGTTTAGGAATTATTTCAGGAACAGATAAGCCTATGTGGAGCTTGGGCCCACGGAAGTAAAAGCCAAACCCCATATCAAAGTAAGTATCTGATACAGAAGCTTGTGTTACCAGAGGATCAGGGTTTGACCCTGCAATTGATCCATAATCAGATCTTCTGGTGTGGATTCCTGCCTGTAATCCTAAAGAAAGATAGTGTTGCATACCTACCTTTAGATGGTAAGCATAATTGCTAGACAAATTAAAATTTTGATGCACGCCTATTTTTTCATGATGTATTAATATGCCTACACCTAATTGTTTTTTAGCGAACAAGGTATGAGCTGATAAAGTTTGAGTAGTGGGCGCCCCATCAATTCCAGTCCATTGGTTCCTGTTAATAAATGTAAGGCTAAGTGCTTCATCAGCACCTACATAAGCAGGGTTAATAAGTGAGCCATCATACATATACTGCGTAAATTGGACTTTCTGCTGAGCATAGGTAATTCTAAAAACGGTCAACATCTGTATGAAAACGAGTAAGATAATTATACTTAAAAATTGACCTCTGCTACTGTCCATATCAACGTATTAATTCTATAAAGCCTCTTTTTTCCACTATTTCAGATTCGAAATTAACAGAAATCACATAGAAATAGGTGCCTGTAGGTACCAAATCTCCATTTTTATTACTACCATCCCAAACTATTTCTTCATTATTGTAACTATTCGCACTGTAAACTTCTCCTCCCCACCGGTCTACAACAGTAACAGAGTTCTGAGGAAATTTTTCAATGTTTTCAATTACCCAGGTGTCATTGTTATTGTCTCCATTGGGGCTAACTATTTGATTGATTGTAAAAGCAACTTCAGCTAATTTTACATTCACAATAAAAGAGCAAAACTCTACCTCTTCATTGTTCAAAGTATAAAAATACCTGACCTGATTTTCCCCCAGAGGAAAAAGATCCCCAGGTTCATAATTACTCTTTAATTCAATTGATGCGCACTGTAAGGTGGCTTCCGGGGCTTCCCAGTCATAGCTAACACCTACAGGATCAAATAACTCAAGTGTTACATTTGAAGGACAACTTTGGTTGACTTCCATAGTGAAATTATTGTTTACTATGATGTTAAAGCTACAGATAGAAGTATTTCCTTTGGCATCTACAGCTGTGTAGATTACCTCTGTAGTTCCTATTGAAAATTCCTGATTAGGCCCAAAATTACCACTTACCTGAGCTAACTCACAATTGTCGGCAGCTGTGGGCTCAATCCAGTTGGCCACAGCTATGCAGTTATTGCCGGCTGATAAAATTATATCTTCAGGACAACCAGAGAAAACTGGTGGGGAATCATCCTTAACTATTACATTAAAAGACTGAACTAGCTCATTTCCTCTTTCATCTTCAGCCATATAAGTAATTGTGGTAGAACCAATGGGAAATATACTTCCCGATGGTGGTGAACCATCCTGCAAAATTGGATTAACCGGACCACTACAATTATCTACTGCTTGCGGGTCGTCCCAATTAGCTACTGCCTCACATGAATTATCAGCTGAGATATTAATATCTGTCGGGAAAGAAGTAAAGACCGGGGCGGAATCATCTACCACTACAACCATAAAGCTTTTATTTGCTTCATTACCACTTTCATCAGTAGCAGTATAGCTTACTATTGTGGTATCCAGAGGAAAAGTAGCACCAGGTGCCACAGTACCTATAGCTTCAATTGCATTACTACAATTATCTACCACTTGGGGAATATTCCAGGTAACCTGGGTTTCACAATCACCATTGGCCGAAATTTTTATATTTTCAGGGAATGAGGTAAACTGAGGGGCTGTGTTGTCGGAAACAGTCACAGTAAACGACCGCTGCGCGTTATTACCGCTGGCATCGTTGGCGGTATAGGTAACTGTTGTAGTGCCTAAGCCAAATGTTGCGCCAGGGTTGTGGGTACTATTTAAATTAACCTGCTCACAATTGTCAGATGCTGTGGGAGCATTCCAATTCACAACTGCCTGACAGGAATTATTAGCAAAGCGCTCAATGTTATTAAGGGTTCCGGTTATTACGGGAGGAATCTCATCGATTACGGTTACTGTGAATGACTGCGTAAAAGTGTTTCCACTTAAATCAATTGCTGAGTAGCTTATAGTTTCAGTACCTAAGGTAAAATTACGGTTATTGGCCGGCACGGGAGGTTGTAAAGTAGCAAATCCGCAATCATCTACAGCAGTAGGGACCGTCCAGCTATAGGGAATTGAGCAATTAGATTGTAGTGAAAGTATCGTATCAGGAGGAAAATTTTCGAAAGAAGGAGGAACCTGATCTGTATCTTCGGGAGCGCAACAGATTGGGCCGCTAGTAGGACTGGTTGCACTAATAACTTCTAAAGTACCATTTAAAAATGTCTTACCTAATTTGATTTCATTACATGAAATCAAAATAATTTGCTCGTCTCCTACAGGCACAAAAGCTAAACCTAAACTGATTGCAACAAACCCTCCTTGAAATGGCTGATTAAAAACTCTCGAGTTAATAGTAATGTCTCCTCTTATAAATGCTGATTGAAGAAAGCCTCCCCCATCTCTTACACTGTAAGTATTAATTAAAGAACTATTTCCACTGAATCTTAATACTAAATTGGATAAGCTTCCTTCGCATGGACTGCAATTAGGAGGATCAATGCAATCGCAAGACTGTGCTGCCAAATAAGTAGAACTTAAAACCAACAGTAAAAATAAACTGAAAGCTTTAAGGGCGATTGATACGGTGGAAGCTTGATATTTAAGCATAACTTAAAAAGCATTAAGTATAATTTTTCAAAGCTTAATGCATGTTTGAACTCACAATTATAGTAAAAATACCCGAAAATATAGTTAAGTATTTGTTAAGTTCAAAATAACTTATCTCATGTTATCATATTATATTTCAGATAAATAGCTACATATGTTAAAGTTTTACTTAAAAGATATTAAAGAATAAAAGATGAGAGACATTTTTGCATGTCCGTATACCTTATTTTGGACAAAATTGATTAAAGCAAATAAACAACCAGCACTTATGCTGCCACCATTGCCTTTTTAGATTTTCTATAAAGAAATGAATTGAAGATGTTCCTCTTAGCAAATCTGTAAGGTTTATCAGAGTTTAAAAGCTTGGCATAAACATTCTTATTTACTCCAAAATATTCATAGGTGGTGCCATCCAGAAAAGAAACTTCTAATAGTAGCCCTTTGTGTCTGAAATCTAGAATACCTGATTCGGTGGTTGTTTTTGTATACTCCTCAATGTTCGCTTGTCTTGTTTCGGAAGCAATACTTACTAAAAAATGATACCCATCAACTATTTTTCGGCTCATGATTTCCGCTTCTTCAGCAAGTTCATCTCCAGCCTGAAACTTATCAGGATGCCATTCTTTTACTAAATTCCGGTAGGTAGTTTTAAGTTCTTTTAAATTGATTTCGGACTCAATGTTAAATAACTTTTTGTACTCGTTAATGCGCTTCATGCTAGAGGTCTTTAAATTGCGAGCGCAAAGGTAGGGTTTAAATTTGGTATGTAGATTGAAGAATTAATAAATAAAAATTAATAATTGGCTTAATTAGAAATTATTGGCTAAGCGTGATTAGTGCGAGTATTACTTAGTTGATTATCATTGTTTAATAATCAATCAGAATTATCAAGCTTTTCAAGTACTTCTTCAATAACAACTGCCCTTTCCAACACAGGAGCAAACAAATCTCCTACCTTAGCAATTCGGTCTGCCATTGTGAAAATAGTGAAGTCATGTTTATCAAGTCCTGTCTTCACTTCATTCCAGATAAGGTAAGATCGTTTCTGAAATATTGAAGTAATAATCAATCAGGTCATATTTTCTGATACCCTCATCCGGCCAATATATCTTATCCGGATTAGTTAGATTTACCTGCAAACCATCTATGTCAAGAGCACCTTCAACTCCTGTAATAACCCGTTATGATATAATTAATGCATTAATTGTTTCGTTCAGCAACATGACTACATTAATTTAGATCTTATTCCTTTTAATTAAATAGAGGCTATTAGGTAATTAGATGACAATCTATAATATGTACCTGAAAGTCAGCGACAAATAATTACCCATTGTGTAATCTAATTGTAGATTACACATAACATATTTTTAACTCCTCTGAAATCGGATGGATACAAAACATATTCAGGCTTTTATCTTTCTGAATCAAATTATTAATACATTTGCGACAAATTTGAAAATGTATGATTTCAGTAGATGCAGTAGGTGTAGAATTTAGTGGTAATACCTTATTTAACAATATTACCTTTAATATAAATGAGAATGATCGTATTGCCCTAATGGGTAAAAATGGTGCGGGAAAATCCACTTTACTAAAGATAATTGCCGGTGCTAATAAACCAACTTATGGTAAAATTTCAGCACCGGGAGATGCCATTATAGCTTATTTACCACAGCACCTACTTACTGAAGATGATTGTACAGTTTTTGAAGAAGCTTCAAAAGCCTTTTCAGCCATTCTGGAAATGAAGAAGCAGATTGACTGGTGTAATGAGCAACTGGAAACCAGAACTGATTATGAATCAGAGGCATATAGCAAGATAATTGAACAAGTATCTGAACTGAGCGAGAAGTATTACAGTACTGATGAGGTGAATGTGGATGCGGAAGTGGAAAAGACGTTGTTGGGTTTAGGGTTTACAAGAGCTGATTTTAACAGGCCAACATCAGAATTCAGTGGTGGATGGAGAATGCGTATAGAATTAGCCAAAATTCTGCTAAAAAAGCCTGATTTAATTCTGTTAGATGAGCCTACCAACCACCTTGATATTGAATCTGTGCAATGGCTTGAAGATTTCCTGGTAAACAATGCCAAAGCAGTAATGGTAATTAGTCACGATAAGGCTTTTGTAGACAACCTGACCAACAGAACCATTGAAATCACTCAGGGTAGAATCTATGACTATAAAACTAACTATTCTCATTACCTTGAATTGCGCAAAGAAAGACGCGAACAACAGCAAAAGCAATTTGATGATCAGGCAAAGCAAATAGCTGAAATTCAAACATTTATTGATCGGTTTAAAGGTACTTATTCCAAAACGCTTCAGGTTCAATCCAGGGTGAAGATGTTAGAAAAAATGGAGATTGTGGAAGTTGATGAAGTGGATACAGCTGCGTTGAATTTAAAGTTCCCTCCTGCCCCTCGCTCAGGAAATTACCCCGTCATAGCGACAGATCTAAGCAAAAGCTACGATCAACACACCGTGTTTAAAGATGTTTCTTTAACAATTGCCCGTGGAGAAAAAATTGCTTTTGTCGGCAAGAATGGTGAGGGTAAATCTACCCTGGTGAAAGCCATTATGGGAGAAATTGACTATGAAGGTGAATTGCAAGTAGGACACAACAGTATGATCGGCTATTTTGCTCAGAATCAGGCCGCCTTGCTTGATGGTGAAATGACTGTCTTCCAAACAATTGATTCTATTGCGAAAGGAGAAATCCGTACCAATATTAAAGATTTGTTAGGTGCATTTATGTTCAGTGGTGATGCAATAGACAAAAAAGTGAAAGTGCTTTCCGGAGGTGAACGCACACGCTTGGCCATGATTAAACTCTTGCTTCAACCTGTTAATCTGCTGATTCTGGATGAACCTACAAACCATCTCGACATCAAAACAAAAGAGATTCTGAAAGATGCATTAAAAGCTTTTGAAGGTACTTTGATTTTGGTATCGCATGACAGAGATTTTCTCGATGGATTAGCTACTAAAGTTTTTGAGTTTGGTAATCAGCGAGTGAAAGAACATTTTGAGGATATCAGTGGCTTCCTTCGCAATAAAAAAATGGAAAACCTAAGAGAAATTGAACGGAAAGCAAAAGCGTAGTGCTTATGTCCATTCAAAGGGTATTTTCTGATCTAAAATAAATAAGATAAGTATTATTTGAAATTAGTAGCTGCCAGTTGTACTAATTCGGTGGATTTAGTAAGACTTAGCTTTTGCATGATCCGTTTCCGATGTGAGTTGACTGTATGCTTACTAATAAATAATTCTTCCGCAATCTGCTGAGAAGAAAAGCCCTTGCCTATGAGCTTTAATACATCCACTTCTCTTTCACTTAGCAGATGGATGGAATTTTCACTTATTCCGGATGAAAAACTATCTCTTGAAAGGATAAAGTCAAGCAACTCACTGCAAAAGTATTTGTCATGCTCCTTTGCAGCCCAAAAGGCATGATTTAATTCATATTCTTTACAGTCTTTACAGATGATAATGTCCGCTACAGACATATCTAGTGCAATATTTTCAGCTTTAAGCATATAAATATCTGCCACAAGTATAGATCTGATATAACCAGATGAGCTTATTAAGGTATGCCACTTTTCCTCAAGAAGAAAATTTTCTAATGACATGATTAATACGGATAGTTCCTCGCGTAAGAGATGGGCTGATACTTCCGACTCCTCAGAAGTAACATACTTATCTTTGATAAAACTGAGTTTATCAGCTATTCTTGATATGCCTTGTGCAATAATTGGTGCTACACCATAAACTACGAGGTTCATGATGTAAAATTAATATTTATTTAGACTTATTATAAATAATAAGTCACTTTTTTAATGGCCTTTGAATGTGAGTACAGGTGCGTAGAGTGCTTTTGAATTTTAGAAAAATTGAAAGATTATGCTTACTCTTCCCTTTAGATTGAATAAGAAAAGAGAGAAAGCAGCCTTGGGCTTCAGTGAGCGATTTAATCGATTATAACCAAAAACCTACAAATTACTTCCTTTACCTTCAGGCTGCGATCTAATATTAATAACGATAATGAATTCTATCATATTATAATGCAATAATACTAACAATCAATCAATAACGCAAATATATTGCATTAATAATCTGCTTCTTGTCAAGAGAACAATGTTATAATTTAATTAGAAGTCATCTCCATCATAATCACGTTCCCTTCCTTCTTCTCTGCCTTGCTTCGATTTTCTGCTGTTTAAGCGGTAATCAAAAGTCAAATTAAAGGTTCTTGCACGCCATTGAAATTCAGACTCCGCGGTATAACCTTCAATTGAAGTAGTGGTTCTCCACTTTCTGGAGTTCAGCAAATCCCTTACGTTAAAAGCGATTGTGCCTCTCTTGTTCAGAATTTCCCTACTCAAACCAAGATCAATCATATAGAACGCTTTTTGTGTACCTTGGGTTGTTTGCTGTGGTGCTCGGTAAAATGCACTTACCTGAAAGTTCAAGTCTTTCCAGAAGGTCATCTGAGAAGTAGCCCTTGAAGACATTGTAAAAGTCTTGGCCTGGTAAACCTTTTCTCCGTACACCCCATAAGTTTCAGAATAGTAGATATTTAAGTTTGCATTCATTCTCCACCAGTCATTTAAATCGTGTGAATAAGTATTTTCTATACCTATTGAATTCCTCTCAGACAGGTTTTGGGGTTGAGTGATAGTGATGAAATCCGTCACTCCGTTTTCAGTTACCTGTGTAACTGAATCCAGACGCTCTATCACACCTGTAGTTCTTCTATAGTATAAACCAGAATAAAGTGTTGCATTTTTAAAGTTGTTAACCAATCCTACTTCATAAGAATCAGTAAATTCAGGGTTCAAGTTAGGATTTCCAATTCGAATATTTCTATTGTCGTTAAAGTTAGAAAACGGATTTAGTTCTCTAAAACCAGGTCTGTCAAACCTTCTACTATAACTAGCCTGTAAAGTATTATACTTATTGAATTCATAAGTAAGGAAAAGGCTCGGGAACAGGTTAAGATAATCCCTGGCATTAACAGTATCTAAATTCACAAATTCCGTTGAAATGTCAGTTAATTCAGCCCTTAAGCCTACCTGATAAGTAAATTTATCAAACTCGCTACTATATATCCCATATATGGCATGGATATCTTCCTTATAAATGAATTCATTCGTAAAATCATCCAGTATAATATCATCCTGCCCTTCAACTTCCTGAGTTACTTCATAATCATTAGTGATGGTTCTTAGAGTACTTCTCCAGCCTGCTTCAATGGATCCTTTTTCTCCCAGAGGCTTTATGTAATTTGCCTGCATCAAAATGTTTTCGGAAAATTCATCTATAAGGGACCGCTGAACAACGCTATCTTCATACTGTTCCAGTGCCTGGTTAAATTTTTTGGTTCTTAAATCAGAATCCTCTGTTTCAGAATTATTTCTATATTGAAAGTCTGCAGTTAGTTTGTGCTCATCACTTTCTCCGAACTTTCTGGTGAAATTGATGTCATATTCCATAACAGTTTCATCTTCCTGTTCATCCTGCACTCTCAAAGTCTTATTTACAAGTTCTCTGTTACTGTTATAAAATGAATTGGTATTATTTGCAATATTATTTTCATCTGAAACACGGTATAAAAAGGAGCCAGTCAACGTAGTATTGTCGTTAAAACTATAATCCAATCCAAATCTGGCATTCTGTGAGATTCCGCTCCTATCTCTATCCCTATCAACATATGTGTAACTGATAGAATCATCATCAAAATAAGTCTGATCTATGTACCCCCCTCCAAAGTTCTCTCTATAAGTTATTCCATAGCTTCCGAAGAGATTCATTTTATTTTTCCTGTAATTCAAATTGCCGTTAATACCATATTGAGCTGGATAACCTAAATTGGTACTGAAACTTCCATTCAAGCCACCTTTTTTATCTTTCTTAAGGATAATGTTGATGATTCCGGCATTTCCTTCAGCCTCATATCTTGCCGATGGGTTGGTAATTACCTCTACCCTTTCAATCATATCAGCCTGAATCTGCCTCAAAGCGGAACCTCCGCTAATCCCTACCAGTCCGGAAGGCCTGCCATTTATTAATATTCTTACATTACCGCTCCCCCGCAAAGAAACATTTCCATCCACATCCACAGTAACACTAGGAAGGTTATCCAAAATACTTTCTGCACTTCCTCCAATATTGCTTAAATCTTCACTGACATTGAATACCCTTTTATCAAGCTTCATCTCCATTTGAGGTCTTCTGGCTGTAACTTCAACCTCGGCCAACTGATTTACATCTTCTTCCAGATTAATAGAACCTAGAGCTATACTTGCTTTATTTGCATTTACCGGGATGTTTACCGTTTTGTAGGAAACAAATTGAATTCTTACGGTATATTTTCCGTAAGGCACCTGTAGTTGAAAAGAGCCATCGGCAGGAGTCACCATTCCTGTTTCCAGGTTATCCTGTTCATCAAAAATACTCACATTAGCATAAGCCAATGGTTCATTATTAGCCTTATCCACTAAATTACCTGTAATTGTAGCTTTTTGAGCCAGTGTAAAATTTAAACTTAGGAGACTTGTTATCAGTAACAAGCAAAAATTTCTGGTAGAAAAATTTATCATCTGTTATTTATAATTTCTTAATATATAGTAAAAGTAACGTGCAATTCTGAAGGAATTTTGAACTAATGGAAGTACACAGTTAAAATATGCTCTTGTTCCTTACATGAATAATCAATACTCATATTGTTTACCTCACAAATTTTCTTGATAATTGAAAGGCCTAACCCGAGGGAATTTGTTTTAAAATTTTCTTTTTTAAATCTGCCAAACAGCAAATTGGGGTCTGACTTTAAGAGTATTCCGGAATTTTTAAACTGTAGATAAGCCCTGTTCATTTCCACTGAAATATACCCATTGGTATTGACATTATGCTTAATAGCATTTTTCAATAAATTGTTAACTAGTATTTCAAATAAGGTAGAATTAATACTTACCTGTACATCTTCCTCAATATCCAGATCCATTTTTAATCCTTTTAAATAGATGAGCTCTTTATAGTCCTCAATAATTTCCTCCAGAATTTCACTCCCATTTATTTGGTTTCGGGTATCAAATTCGTGGTTATCAATTTTAGCCAAAAGCGTAAGCATATTGCCAAGCTTGGAAATATTTGTAATGCTTTTTTGCGCTTCCTTCACTAACTGCTGCTGGTTTTCATCTAATGGTGTATCTTGTAAAAGCTCAAGCTTTCCCTTGGCCACGCTCAACGGTGTTTGAATTTCATGGGAAGCATTTTCTGAAAATTCTTTAAGGGACTGGTAATCTCTCCGAATTTTGGAAGACATATTTTCAATAAATTGATTCAACCTTTTGAACTCCTTGGTGCCGGTTTTATGAAATTCTACAGGTTCTGTTTCTTTAATATCAAAGTGGCGAATAGATTGTAATGTTTTCTCAAAGGGAATTAATAAGCGCTTAGATAAAATCCATCCCATAATCAGAACCAATGCAAGCAGAATAAGGTATGTTTTAAACAGAGATTCTACTATCCCATCGATAATATCATCTTGTTCAATGATAATATCATAAAGAGTGATCTTATAAAATCTGCCTTCAATTTTCTTCCCAACTTCCAGCTTATTATGCAATTCTGGTCTCTCCAAAGTTCTGTGGTATACTATAGTATCAGAAAAAATGTAATTATCTGTAAGAATTGAGTCCTTCTGAGGCAGGATGATCACTTTATCTCTAATAATAGGGTTTTGAGGTTGTTTCCTTCCAATATATTTTTCAGTAGAGGTAAGTCTTTCCAGTAGAAACCATTTTTCTTCTTTTTTGATTTCATCGCCAATTACTTTATAGGTAACTAAGCCTCCGATAAGAAAAACGATAAATGATACACCCAAAAAAATGAGTGTTATTTTATTAATTAGCCTCATTAATTAATACTTTTTAATTTATAACCGACCCCGTAAACTGTTTCAATGATATCCATTTGGCTGGCTTTTTCTATTTTTCTGCGAAGATTTTTAATATGTTGGTATACAAAATCATAGGAGTCTGCCTGATCTATATAGTCGCCCCATAAGTGCTCTGCAATATTTTGTTTGGTAAGTACTCTCTTTGGGTTGGTAGCAAAAAAAAGAAGCATTTCATATTCCTTTTTGGTGAGGTCAATTTTCTGCTCCTCAAATTTTACTTCATAAACATCAGTATATAATTTAATGTTACCAATGGAAATACTGTTTTCTCCTTGTAATTTTCTGGTTCTATAAATAGCTTTCAACCTGGAGCTCAGCTCAATCAAATGAAAAGGTTTAGCAAGGTAATCATCTGCACCGGCATCGAGCCCACGCACTTTGTCGTCCAATGAGTTTTTGGCAGAAAGTATAATTGTACCTACGTTTTTTTGGTTAGCCCGTAAAGAATAAAGCAAATCCATTCCATAACCATCAGGCAGCATTAAATCAATGATTACCAAATCATACTCAAAGGCGGCTATCTTATCTGAAGCTGTAAAATAATCATACGCACAACTTACGTGAAAACCATCATTTTTCAAGTAAGCTTCAATATTTTTAGATAATTCCAGCTGGTCTTCTACTACTAATACTTTCATTTTATTTATTAAGTAATCGGAAACAAATCCTAATTACTGCGTTAATAAGTATTTAACACAATTTATTTTTGCTAAATTATGTCTTAAAATTGAAGAAATTCTGAAGATAGATTTTTATTGTATTTATGAGTACACACTTTGCATAACATCCAAAGCAACTATTTACCATTTTTACTTGTATTGTCCTTATTTTTTTACTTTAATATCCTTTTGAACTCTTTATAAATAGATGGATTCAGATTTGATCAACAAATCCGACTTTGGTATGGTGCAAAATTTTTTACAAGCCGACAACCCTTCTAATAATAAGCATTCGTTTTTAAACCTATGCCAGGTAATTTCTACCCTATGCCATAATTCATCGCTCCTGTTTGTTCGCAAAAATGAATTGCATGAATGGCTAGCTGAAGAGACTATTAATTTGGATTTAAAATTTGAAACTTCTTCCAACAATTTTGAGAATATTATACTCAACTTAAATCCTGACAAAGTTAAATACCTTCAAGAGGTTGAAATCTTAAAAGTTATTCAATCTGAATTATTAATTCCTGAAGATTTAACATATTGCCTAACAATACCAGTACTTGTAAAAGATCAATTAAGAGGATTCATTTTTGCTTTTAGTAGTAAACAAACACTTATTTTCAATGAAACGCTGGAGCAACAGATTAGCCTTTTGGTCAAAGAGATAGAAGAAAAATTAATTCATTTATCATCGCCCAAAACTTTAAATGAAACTCGTGATAATGCTATTAACCCATTGAAAGAGTTAGCCAAAGTGGGAGCATGGACAGCTGACATAGAAAGTCAGGAAGTATATTGGGATCCTGTTATATATGATATTTACGAGTTCGACCCGCAAAAATACCGTCCTACTCTTTTATCTTTTTTGCAAAAAATACATCCTGCAGATGAAACTTATATAAAAAAGGAAGAAAGTAAAGCGCACCACACTGGTTATTTTAACCTTGTTTTTAGAATTATGGGTGCTAAGGGGAAAATAAAGTACTTACATAAAATAGCTCGTTCCATTAAAAACAAGGAAGGTGAAGTTATAAAATGGAAAGGTACTCTCCAGGACATCACACATATTCGGGAGTCTAAAAAATTACTGTCAGTTCAGAAAAATAACATAGAAAGTATTATTCAAAGTACAAATTTCCGGGTATGGGAAAGAAATATGATTACTGATGAATTCTATGTAAATAGCAGGTGGGCTGAAATTATTGGTTATTCCCAGGAAGAAATAATGCCCATTACATTAGATACTTTTCTTAGCCACATCCACCCTGATGACATGTTATTGTACGAGAAGGCTCTCAATACCCACTTTGAAGGGAAAACCGATTTTTATGAATGTGAAATCCGTTTGAAACACAAAAATGGAAACTGGGTGTACATTTTAGATACCGGTAAAATAGCAAGCCGCACTGAAGAGGGAGAACCGGAATGGATTTATGGCGCTCATCTTGACATCACAAAGAGGAAAAATACTGAGCAAAATCTGGAGAAAACGAAGGAAATGCTTAGTGAAACCAACCGGATAGCCAAAACCGGTGGTTGGAGCATGAATCTAAATACTTATCAGGTATATTGGACTAAAAATACCTATCACATTTATGATGCACCCTATCATATCAATCCTACTTTTAAAGCTATTCTTCGGTCTTACCCGGAGGGCGCTGAGCGTCAAAAAGTGTTTAATTGCATACAACGTGCAGTTAAGTCCGGTGAGCCATTCGATATTGAGTTGAGAACGGTTTCTTACAAAGGCAGGAATTTTTGGATACGACTAATTGGAAATACCGAAAGTAAGAACGGCAAAACAACCCGGCTATTTGGAACAATTCAGGATATTGATGTAAGCAAGCAAAACGAAGTTGCATTACAGCAGAAGACTCAGGAATTCAATGAACTGGTAGATAATATTCCTGTTGGTGTGTTTAGAGTAAGGGAAGATGGAAAAATAACCTACGTTAATAGTATTTGGCTAAAATTAATGGGCTTACCTTCATTTAGTGAGCCTATTGAAGTTGATATGCTCCGGGATTTTATTCATCCGGATGATTTTTCCGAATTCTACAAAAGATACGAATATGCGCTCAATAATAGAAAACCTTACTTTTTTGAATGTAGATTTTTAATTAATAATAATTTAAAATGGTTTAGACTAAGCTCTGAACCCAAGCAAGATGAATCTGGAATTTGGTTTTGGTTTGGTACACTATCGGATATAACAGATCAAAAAGATGCTGAGATTGCCCTACGCGAAAGTGAAAATCAGCTTCAATCTATCATTGCCGCAATGCAGGAAGGGTTA
Source organism: Marivirga lumbricoides (assembly GCF_014636295.1). Classification (GTDB taxonomy): domain Bacteria; phylum Bacteroidota; class Bacteroidia; order Cytophagales; family Cyclobacteriaceae; genus Marivirga; species Marivirga lumbricoides. Next base: position 110,894 of record NZ_BMEC01000006.1, read on the forward strand.
ATGATTTATGATGCGCATGGAAACGTGGTTACAGCTAACAAAAGTGCCGAGAGAATTATAGGCAAGGAAGGTATCTCTTTTAATAGCTATAACGAAGAATGGCATGTATTTGATGAAAACATGACACCTCTAAAACCAGGATACTACCCTGTAAATTATACCATTAGAACAGGCAAGTCTTTAGCGGATAATACCATCGCTATAAAGTATGGTGAAAGTAGAAAATTAAAATGGATATCGATTAGCAGCCAGCCATTAAGCTATAATAAAAAGGAAGAAAAGTATTCCATAGTGGTAACATTCAAAGATGTAACGAAGAAAAAAAGTGCTGAAAAATCGTTACTTCAGGCTAAAAAACAAGCAGAAGATGCAAGCAAAGCTAAATCATCTTTCCTTGCCAATATGAGTCATGAAATCCGAACACCTTTGAATGGAGTAATAGGATTTTCGGACTTATTATTAAAATCCAATTTAAATCCAACTCAAAAACAATACTCAAAAAGTATTTTTCAATCTGCTAAATCATTACTTGAAATAATAAATGACATATTAGATTTTTCTAAAATAGAGGCTGGTAAGATAGACTTGTCCGTTGAAGAAATAAATTTACACTCTCTCTCAGAGCAGGTGCTCGATTTAATTACCTATCAGGCCCATCAAAAAGGTTTAGAACTACTATTGGATTATGATACGAAGTTGCCACATCTTGTAAAAGCTGATCCACTAAGGCTAAGGCAAATATTAGTTAACCTTTTGGGTAATGCGGTAAAATTCACTGAGAAAGGTGAAGTTTTGTTAAAGGTTGAGGAAATCATTCAAGATGATGCCCAACTAATTAGATTTTCAGTTTGTGACACAGGAATTGGAATTGAGAAGAAAAATCAGAAGAAAATACTTGAGGCATTTACTCAGGCGGATATTTCTACCACCCGGAAATACGGGGGTACTGGTCTTGGCTTAAGCATCTCTAATAAACTACTCAAGCTGATGGCCAGCAAAATGCATATAAGCAGCAATGAAAACAAAGGAAGCACCTTCTATTTTGATTTGGAGCTGGACAGAGTAAAGGAAACGGACACAAAAGAGCTGATAAAGTTTACTGATAATTTTTCAAGAGTCTTAATTATTGATTCAAACAAGAAGCAAAGTGCAATTATTAAAAAATTATTAAAAAAAGGGGGCGTACTTCCTGATCTGGCTTACAGCAAAACAAGTGCAGTAAGTCAATTTAAAGAAAATAAGTATGACCTTATTATAGCTAACCAACAGATGTACAAGAATAGTGGCCTGGATATAATTAATATGCTTAATCAGGAAACTAAAGTAAAATTACCTCCAGTTCTCTTAATGCATAGAACTACAGAGCCGGAAGGATTTAAGCAACAGTGCAAAGACCTAAAGGTTTCCTGTAAATTAATAAAACCAGTAAATGTACATTCGTTGTTTGATGCTATTGCAACAACTCTACATTCAAAAAATCAGGTAAGCGTAAGCAACCTGAAGCCTAAAAAAGAAAAAAGTAAATCATTATCAGATGAGGCTTATCAAATTTTAATAGCTGAAGATAATGAAATTAACATGTTTCTTCTGAAGTCATATTTAAGTAATTTGCTACCGCACGCTAATATTTTAGAAACTGTTAATGGAAAAGAAGCGGTCGAGACATTTAAAGATAACTCCGTTGACTTAATATTAATGGATATTCAAATGCCGGAAATAAACGGATTTGAAGCAAGTAAGCTTATTCGTGAGCATGAAAAGCAAGGTGAGCATGTTCAAATAGTGGCTTTAACAGCTGACGCACTTAACAAAGAGAGAAAGCAGGCATTTTCTTCAGGGATGGATGATTTCATTATGAAGCCTATTATGGAAGACTCACTTGCGGACTTATTGGTTCAAGCCCTTGAACTAAGAAAAACAAAAAACACTTCAGAAGAAAATGATTTCTTTAAAGAAGCAAAAACTCTTCAACATTTCAACCAACAGGCATTACTAAAAAAGCTGGGGGGTGATATAGAAAGTGTAAAATATGTAGTACAGCTCTCAAGAAAAGACTTAGTTATTTTTAAAAAGTCGCTTTTAAAAGCAATAGAGGAAGAGGATAGTAAAACAATTGCTCAAATATTGCATAAGTTAAAGGGAACTTCTTCTTCCGCCAGATTCGATCAAATGTTCAGCCATTTGAAAGAAATGAAACATTCTGAAAGTTATAACAGCGAATTGAAAGAAGATATAACAGAAAAGATACTTCCTGAAATTGACAGGTTATTAGTGGCGTTTGATGAATTTGAGAAGCAATAACCGGAGGGGTTATGTCATAGGAATTAGCAAAGTGATAGTAGTGCCCTCTCCCACCTTAGAAGCAAGTTTTAATTCACCCTCCAACTTTTCCACCATATTTTTCACAATGTATAACCCAAGTCCGGAACCTTCTTTACTCTGCTCCCCTCTGTAAAACATCTCAAATATCTTATCATGGTGTTCATGAGAAATTCCAATTCCATTATCACTTACAATAATTTGAAGGATTTCATCTTTTAACTTTGCTTCTATTTCAATTTTAGGGTTTGGATGATCCTGCACCTGATACTTAATGGCATTAGACACCAAATTATTCAGTATTACCTCAAGCCGTGGCCTATCAATTAGTACTTTTTCATTTAATTCAATATTCTTCTCAATTTTGACATCTGCAGAAATATCCTTGAAGCTGTTATTTTCGATAATGTCACAAATAAGCAAATCTAAATCAACTTCCACCTTTTCCACCTGAGTTCTGGTATTACGAGAAATTTCGATGACTTCTTTAATAAATTTGGAAAGTCTTTGAACTCTGTCTTCAATACGCACAAAATACTCTAGTGTATTTTCATCTTTAATATCATATTTGGCAATGTTAATCAAGCCTAAGATAGATAATAAAGGAGCTTTTAAATCATGCGAGGCACTATAAACAAAATGATCTAATTCTTCATTTGCTTGTTTTAAATCCAGATTTTTCTCTAGTAATTCCCTCTCTGCGGCAAGTCTTACCTTTTCAATCTGTATATTAATTAAATCTATATTATACATTGAAAATATGAGAACAAAAAGAGCTATTGCTAAATTTACGTAATACGAAGTCTCCAATGAAATACCCTCAGTAACATTAAGGTCACCTAAAGGCTGGTAGTCGGTTAGTTCCAGTATTAACAATAACAAAATTACATAGGTTAGAACACCGTATTTATAAATCCGCTGTTCATTACTAAAAATAAGGAAAATGATGGTTGCGATAGGAAAAAACAGCAAGTAAACCGCTGTTTCCTTAGGCACAATTGCAGCATAAATGAAGATAAGCCCCGTACCTATTCCGCAAAAGACCAGTTTAGCTGCCATATGGCATCTTCGTTCATTTAATAAATAAGCCAGGGAAAATACTAGCAGCACACTCACATCTAAAATAACCGCAATAATGTTTGTGTAAATAGCATCATTAATAATCTGAATTACACATGCTAACACGGCAATTACTGAGAATTGAGATAAGAAAATATTCGGCTTTTGTTCTAAAGTCTTATCAATTGCAGACCAATTATATATTTTTAAATACTTTAACAATGATATCTTATTTGAAAATTAAAAATAGTTTCCATTATGGGGAAAGTCTTATTATTTAACGTTTTATAATGTATTCTGGTCTAAAAGTGATAATATCAACTTTAAAAATTTAACGATAAATATAATAAAATACATTTACTATTAAATTTTTCTTAGAATATTATTTGTAAAAAAAATAACAGTATCCGTCTGTATAAAATAGCTTCTTGTCATTCTCTATCTTTCATTATATTGAAACAAAAAAATTAAAAATGGTATTAAAAAGATTTGTCTTAATAGGAATTTTGCTCTCAGGATTTATATGTCATTCTGCAAATGCGCAACTTTTTGGAAAGAAAAACAAGAACAGTAAAACTGAAGAAGCACCCAAAAAAAACAAAAAGAGCGAATATAAATCTTATAAAGAATTAGTGGGTAACAGCAGTGCTACTGATGAAGGATTATTTACTACTCACCGGGTGGATGAAAAGCTGTACTACGAAATACCATTTAAGCTACTGGAAAAAGATATGCTTTTAGTAAGCCGTATTGCCAAACTTCCGGACGATTTTGGCGGAGGTTATATCAATGCGGGTTCCAAAGTGAACGAGCAGGTTGTAAGATGGTATAAAAGAGATAAGAATATTGATTTAAAAGTGATCAGCTTTCAAAATGAAAGTGAGGAGCAGTCACCTATATATAAGTCAGTTGAGGCAAACAATTTCTTTCCTATTCTTTACAGCACCAAAATAGAAGGTTTTAATAATGACTCATCCGCATTATTAATAGAAGTTAGCAGCCTGTTTACAAATGAGGTAGATGCTATTAATGGTATGCCTGACAGATTACGCAAAAGCTACAAAGTGAAAAGGCTTGATAAAAACAGAAGCTATATTGATGAAGTAAAATCCTTCCCTCAGAATATTGAAGTAAAGCACGTAATGACCTACGATGCAGACGAACCTCCTGGTCGGGACCGTTCAAGTACTATTACCATGCTGATGAACCAGTCTATGATTTTACTGCCGGAGGATATGATGCAACCTCGCCTGGCTGATTACAGGGTGGGTTGGTTCACTGTAGATAAATTTAATTATAACTCAGAGGCTTTAAAATCAGATGATTATGAATTAATCAGAAGATGGAGATTGGTTCCTAAAGATATTGAAGCTTATAAAAGAGGTGAATTAGTTGAGCCAATAAAACCTATAGTTTATTACCTGGATCCAGCAACACCAGAAAAGTGGAGACCCTTCTTCAAACAGGGAATTGAAGATTGGAACCAGGCTTTTGAAAAAGCTGGCTTTAAAAATGCTATCATAGCAAAAGATCCTCCCTCAAAAGAAGAAGACCCGGAATTTAGTCCGGAAGATGTCAGGTATTCTGTGGTAAGATATGTAGCCAGTACTACCAGAAACGCAGTAGGCCCATCAGTTACTGACCCTCGCACAGGAGAAATCATTGAAAGTGATATTATATGGTATCATAATCATTTACGTTCTTACAGAAACAGGTTCATGATTGAAGCTGGTGCACAAAACCCAGCCGCAAGAACATTACAAACACCTGAACCGGAAATTGGTGAAATGATGCGCATGGTAATAGCACACGAAGTAGGTCATGCTTTAGGCCTTCCTCACAATATGAAAGCCAGTGCTGCCTACCCTACTGACTCATTAAGAAGCGCCTCATTTACTCAAAAATACGGACTCACTCCTTCAATTATGGATTATGCCAGGGTAAATTACGTGGCTCAGCCGGAAGATAAAGGAGTACGTTATATCAGAATGATGGGACCTTATGATGAATATGCCATCAACTGGGGATATCGGTTTATTCCTGAAGCTAAAAGCAAAGAAGACGAAAAGCCTGTTTTAGACGAGTGGATTTTAGAAAAAGCCGGAAACCCTTGGTATGAATTCGGAGGAGGTTATGATGGTGTAGATCCACAATCTCAGAGAGAAAGCCTTGGAAGAGATCAGGTAAAAGCCAGCAGATATGGCCTTATGAATCTTAAAAAAGTAGTGCCAAACCTGGTTGAATGGACATCGGAAGAAGGAAAAGGTTATTCGGAACTGGAAGAAGTATACCGTGAGCTAACTTATATGTGGAGAGGCTATGTAAACCATGTAATTACAAATATTGGCGGTGTGTATGAAACAAGGAAAACCGCTGATCAGGAAGGTGTAATTTATGATCCGGTTCCCAAATCAGTTCAAAAAGGCGCAATGGAATTTGTGATGGAAAATGCATTTACTACTCCTGTATGGCTTCTGAACCAGGGAATTTTAAGAAGAATAGAATCGGCAGGTGCCATAGAAAGGGTACAAAGCATCCAAAGCTACCACTTAAGAAATCTATTAGATGAAGAAAGGTTGTTAAGGCTGGTTGAGAATGAACAAATGGATTCAAAGGAAGCTTATACACTTCTTGAAATGATGAATGACTTAAGAAATGGACTTTTTTCTGAATTGTACAGTGCCGGAAAAGTAGATGCCTACCGAAAAAATCTGCAAAGGGCATTTATAGACTTAGCAAGCGGATATATAGAAAATTTAGATAAAGAAGGGAGAAACGCTGGTAAAATAAGAATTTCTGAGATCATTCCGGTAATGCGTGGAGAATTGAAAAAACTTAGAAATGACTTAAACGCGAGAAAGAACCGTAGTGGTGATACATTGACGCAGTACCATTGGGATGATCTGATTGCAAGGATTGATAAAGCACTCAAAACAGATTAATAAACAAATATAGATTGCTTTTCTTTCGTAAGAAATACTTCTCTAAGTAACCCTCACAAGCGTCATGATATTTTTCATGGCGCTTTTTCTTTGTCTCCATAAAAAGTGTTTGAAGATATTACTATATAGCTGCTCAAAAATTATTTACTTTGTATTCTAGATAGAAACATCTCAACATGGCTTTAAAAACATTTGTAAAAATTTCCGAGGTAAATAATTTAAGTGATGCGCGATATGGCGCTGGTATGACTGTAAACCTAATGGGGTTTTCCCTGGTGGAAGGAACCAGGTCATTTGTTACTCCTGAGAACTTTATGGAGCTTACCGGCTGGCTTTCAGGGGTTGATTTTGTAGGTGAGTTCGGAAATGCGAGTGAAGAAACTATCAAAAAAACTTTACCCGAGTACGAAATCACTTATATACAAACAGACAACCCAGCTATCCCTCCTTTATTTGCAGACCTTGATCAAAAGCTGATTTTACGTTTTAATGTAGATGTATTACTAAAAACCGAAGATGTTGCTGATATAATGAAGCAAACTTCTGAATATGTAGATTTCTTTCTCTTCGAATCTGATAACGGAATCCAATATAAAGAGCATATTTTGGAGGAAGTACTTAAACTGGCAAAGAGCTATTCAGTAGTTTTAGGGTTTAATATTTCAGACCAGAATGTGGAAGAGTTAGTGGAAAACAGTAATATAAAGGGAATAGCTTTAAAAGGGGGTGAAGAAATAAGACCAGGCTTCAAAGATTTTGATGAATTGGCTGATATATTAGAAACATTAGAAATAGATGATACGCTTTAATAATAAAGCTCAGACTTCATTATTACAATATGAGCTGAAAATTCAGTTTCACACCAAATTTCGAAATATCCGGATTATTTAGGTAGGTAAGTCTATGGTAAAAATCTACTCTGATCACTTTCAGAATATTTTCTACACCATACCCCACTTCAATATAAGGTTTGTCTCCTAAGGTGAAGAAGCCTTCTTCTGTACCAAACTCTTCTCCTGCCAAAGCTTTATTTTCAGCTGACATGTTTCCATATACCACATTAGCAATACCAACAAGCCTCCAGTTAAGCTTCTTAAGCAAAGGCACATGGTTAAGTATTATTCCCTCGAAATAATGAGTATACTTTAATGAAACATAGGAGTCGCTCAAGAATTCATAGAAATTCATGAGGTTAAATGCTGCACTGGAGAAGAAAAAGCCTTCGTTACCTGTATGTACTTTCAGTAAAGGATAAGGCACTGTGGAAAACATTTTCCCGGCTTCAAAATTCACCCTCCCCAAACCTATTCCATCATAAGGAATATAATGATTAATTCCTGCAGTTACCTGGTGATAATTGAAATCCCCGTTTAAAAGTCCTTTAATACCTGCTGTATAATCCAAAGTGAATATAGGCCAGGGGTTTCTTCCGACCACCAATTTTCTATTCCCGTCTATTAAGAATTTCTCACCCTTAGCATACCGAATACCAAACTTCAGTTCACCTGTTTTGAAAGAATTTTTAAAGCCTGTGGAATCAACAGTGTTTTCGTAAAAGCCAAAATCAAAATCCGGATGAATGCTGGCGGATTTAATTCCTGCTTCAAAGGAAAGGCCATTGCGGATATCATTTTTAAATAATAACTGATTTGTTCTACTGTAATAAGGCTTTATTAATGTGCCAAATCTTGAAGAGGCATAAAAGAAAGGGTTATCGTCAGGATCAACATCCTTAAGCCCTAATTGAACCAGATCATAGCTATGGGTATAACTCACGGTTCTCCACGGGGCCCTTGATATAATATGCGTAAGAGCAGCTTTATATTTAAATTCGTTATCTCTTTCGCCATATGCTAAATAAGCATCTAATTCCCATTTGCTGCTCAGCAACTCATTGGTTCTTCCACCAATTTGAAAGCGACTTCCTTCAATATCGTTAAAGGTATAAAAATATGGGTAAGGCCCCACATCAAATTTGCCCCACTCAAAATAACCTGTTAATGCAAATTGCAATAGGTTTTCATATGTCTTCACCATTTTGATATCCCTGATATCATCTATCATGGTGGTAATTTGTTGGTTTCCCTGGCTTAAAGGAACATGTCTCTTTTGCTGCCAGAATTCAGCATTGTCAGTAACAGCAGGCTTAGGCAAAATCTTTACAGGTACATCAAAAAAATCTCTCGGCTTTGGGTTGTCAAAGGTAAAATCCTGATAGGAAATATTAAATTGAACATACATACCGGGATAAACTCCTAAAATAGGATCCACATCCAGCTTAACATCTACTTTTTCAGGAAGTAGAATGGATTGATCTTTAAAAAGTTTCATTTCCTGATCAATTTGCATACCTGACAAATAGTTAATATTGGTATTTTCAGTGAGGTTAGCATTAATGCTTTTTAGCGTATAACTATCCTTTTCAATAAGCATTTTACCAATAAAAGCCAGGTTCTGTTTGTTTTTAGGCTCAAACTCCAGCTGGTAATGCATTTTACCATCAATAACCAGTGAGTCTATTAATTCATAGTTATAATATAATTTCCATGCATTGGCTAAAGGAGAAACGAATTGTTTCTCAAAAAGTACCATCCAGTCTTCATAAAAATTATACTCCTGAAAAGTAGCTCCTACAAATTGCTGCGCGATGGAGTTCTCTCCCACCAAAATACCTTTGATATTGCTGTTAATGACTTCTTCTTTACTCAAATCCGGATTATTCCTCCGATAAAGACGTGAGATGCTCTCAGAGAAGAACACTGGAATCATTTTTTGTCCTTTCTTATTTCTAAGGGGTGCAATGCTGTCCACTGTAGCTACAATTTTCTGAATTACCTTTCTATTTTCAAGGGTCGAAGTCATTTTGTCAATGTAAGCCTCAATTTTGGTGTAGCTTTCCATCTCATAATAATCAATCTTCTTTTTGTTGTATCGGCTTTTGTTCTCTACAACTTTTCGCATCACCTTAAAAGCAGGATTTTCACCGGGGCGGACAATCACTTCATTTAAAGCAATTATATCCTGCTCTAATTCAATTTCAACTTCAGTTATTTTATTTGCAACAACTGGTACCTTCTTTGTTTTATAGCCAATGTAAGACACCACTAAGGTGTCAGCTTTCTTGTTTACCACTAAATCAAAAAAGCCTTTTATATCCGTTGTCATTCCAGTTTGTGTACCCTGAAAATAAACATTTACAAAAGGTAAAGCTTCTTTTGTTTGCGCATCCTTCACATAGCCATACACCTCCGTTTGAGCGTTTAGGGTGAAATGAGAAAAAACAAGAAATAAAGTTATTAAGCAGATAAAGTGTTTCATGCAAAAGTAAGGCTATTGGTTGATAAATTGATTATGCTTTCCCGGAAGGTAAAGGTCAAAAATAGCTTTAGGTCTTGCAAAAAATTCACGAATATTCACCCGGGTAGCTGAGTAAACGGGAACATCTTCTGCCGAAAAGGCAATAGCATTCATATCATAAAACTCACTGATATATAAAGCTCTGAAAGCATGAAATTCCTGGGTAATTATTACTACATCTTTCTGATTAAAAACATTGGCACAACGGGAAACACTTTCTATAGTTCTAAATCCTGCCGTATCCATTTCTATAGCAGCTTCCGGAATACCATTTTTCACCAACGCCTTCTTCATGTCGCTCGGCTCATCATAATATTTTGTTCGATTATCCCCGCTCAAAAGTAATTTACTGACTAATCCTCTTTTATAAAGCTCTGTAGCTGCCTTTATCCTATTATCAAAAAATGTATTAGCCTCTCCTTTTACAGTTCGCTTACTTGTACCTAAAACCAATGCTACTTCTTTTTTAGGTACTTTTGATAAATCATGGTAGATTTTAGATCTGGTTTTACTAATTATAAGCACATTAGAAAATACAGCGAATATAATCCCTGCCAGAATAATAATTAAGAATAACCTCACAAGGAATTTAAGCATCTCTCTTATTTGAATGAAAAGCCTTAACGAAATAATCCTGATAATAGTCAGGTTTTGCCATACATTTTTTCAACCATAATAATTTATACTCCAGAAATTGCTCAGGAGTAAATTGCCAGCCTGTAACTTCCTTACGCATCCTTTCCACCAGGTGATGCAAAATTATGGCTGCTGAAACCGAAATATTATAACTCTCTGTAAACCCATACATAGGAATCTTAACTATTTCATCCGCCATTTCCATAGCCTTTTGACTCACTCCGGCTTTTTCATTTCCTAATATTACAGCTAAAGGCTTGCTTAAATCAATATCTTCCAGCGATTTGGCCTCCGCTTTAGGACTTGTTACCAAAACTCTATAGCCTTCTTGTCTTAAACCTGATAAAGCACGCTGTGTTCTGTTTTCACCTTCTCTATAATGATGAATGTCAATCCATTTCGTAGCTCCTTTGCTAACGCCCCGTCCTATCTTAAACGGATTTTGCTGATCAATTATATGGTACTGCTGAATGCCTAAGCACTCCCCTGTTCTTAATACCGCACTCACGTTATGAGGGTCAATTATATCTTCCAAAACCACCTGGATATAATTAGTTCTCATTTGAAGCACTTCTTCAACAAAACTCTTTCTCTTTTCAGATAAGAATTCTCCAAATTTTTGTATCAGAAAATGCTTAAGCTCTTCATTATCAGGTACCACTAAAATAAATTTAACTGATCTTCATCATCCTTCAAATTCAAATCAACAGAATCTCCTACTTCAAAATCCTTCTTGGATTCTTCATTTTTTGAACCTGCAACGAGTTTAACTTTAGTCACTTCATATTGAGATAGCTTATTTCCTATAGCTTTCCATCCTTTAACATCAATCAGCATGTCGAAGTCGTACATTGTTGTCTCTTTCTCCCGACCTTTACCTTTTCTGTACTCAATTTCAATTTGCGGGTCTTTATCTGTTGTAACTACACTCAACTGGGAGTTTTTGTGTTCACTGATAAATACAAATGGTTTATTGAGTGTTCTTGTTTCAATCAGGAAACGTTTAACAAAATAGGTTTTGGAGGCACCGTCAAAATATACCACAGAAACCACCTTTTTTGGGTCAAACTTCTGGATGAGTTCTACCTTTTCGGCATCAAACCTGTTGGTTAACTCATAGTTGCTTAGCTCGTATGAACCATCTTTATTAACAACTAAAATAGTATCATCCCCATGAAAAGAACCAATTAAATCGCCTCGCTCATCAGTATTCAAGCGACCAATTGATTTGTCATAATATATTTTTAAACCACCGAAGCTACTTTCTCCCAATAGTTTGAATTCTATTTTCTTAACAGGATACTTAGTAAGGATATTACCACCCGCACCTCGGCCTTTAATTTCAAGTTCTGCAAAATCAAAATCAAACACTTTAACCCGTGCCCTGCTGGAAGGAGAAAGCTTAACATTTACTACTTCAGACTCACCATTAGCTCTTGCTGCCAGATAAAGTATTTTTGACCCTTTGGCTCCTTTAGTAACATCGTATTCTCTGTCTCTTGTAACAGAAGTCACCTGGAAACGCTTCACCATGGTTCTTCCGGTTTTTCCATCCAGATAGGCAGCATTATACACCTTGCGCTCATCATTTTTATGGAAAATATCTACATGAATAACATCTTTACCAACAAAAACCTTCTCATCAATCTTCACTACTTTATAAATGCCATCCCTCCTGAAAATGATCACATCATCCAAGTCTGAGCAATCACATACAAACTCATCTTTCTTCATTCCATAGCCAATGAAGCCTTCTGCCCTATTGATGTAAAGCTTTTGGTTATTAGCAGCCACGGTGTTGGCTGAAATTACATCAAAACTCCTGATTTCTGTTTGTCTTTCACGGCCCTTGCCATATTTCTCCAGTAATTTCTTGAAGTACGCTATTGCATAATCAGTGATATGCAAGAGGTTATGCTCTACCTCTTTCAACTCGTCCTCCATTTTACGCATGATTTCATCTGCTTTAAAGCTGTCGAATTTAGAGATTCTCTTAATTTTAATCTCTGTAAGCTTTAAAATATCATCTTGCGTAATTTCACGGTAAAACTGAGGCTTAAAAGGATCTAAACCTTTATCAATAGTAGATAAAACTGCCTCCCAGGTTTCGCATTCTTCAATATCCCTATAAATTCTATTTTCAATGAAAATCTTTTCTAAAGATGAAAACAGAATCTTCTCCATCAATTCACCTTTTCTGATTTCCAATTCAGCCTGAAGAAGCTGTACAGTATCGTCTACATTTTTCTTAAGTATCTCATTAACAGGTAGAAAAATAGGCTTGTCTTCAATAATTACGCAGGCATTAGGAGCAATAGATACTTCACAGTCAGTGAAAGCATACAATGCATCAATGGTAATATCAGGAGACTGTCCGGGTGCCAGCTGCACTTCAATTTCCACATCTTTGGCGGTGTTGTCCACCACCTTCTTCACCTTAATTTTACCTTTATCGTTAGCTTTAATAATAGATTCAATTAAGCCGGTAGTGGTGGTGCCAAAAGGAATATCTTTAATAAGTAACACACGCTTATCACCTTCTTCAATTCTGGCTCTTACACGAATCCGGCTTCCTCTTAAACCCTGGTTGTATTCAGAGAAATCTGCCATACCCCCCGTAGGAAAATCAGGATAAATTTCAACCTCTTTACCCTTCAGGATACTTATACACCCATTGATCAGCTCTATAAAGTTGTGAGGTAAAATTTTGGTGGATAGGCCTACAGCAATACCTTCTACCCCTTGTGCCAGTAACAAAGGAAACTTTACAGGTAAAGTTACAGGCTCCTTTTTTCTTCCATCGTATGATAACTGCCATTCGGTTGTTTGCGGATTAAAAACTACATCCAACGCAAATTTTGAGAGCCTTGCTTCAATATATCGAGGTGCAGCAGAGCTATCTCCGGTTCTGATATCTCCCCAGTTACCCTGCGTTTCAATAAGTAAGTCTTTCTGTCCTAAATTAACGATGGCATCACCAATAGAAGCATCACCATGTGGATGGTATTGCATGGTTTGCCCAATAATGTTAGCTACTTTATTGAACCTTCCATCATCCATTTCCTTCATGGCATGCATAATTCTCCGCTGAACAGGCTTTAACCCATCTTCATTGGCAGGTACTGCACGCTCCAGAATTACGTAAGAGGCGTAATCTAAAAACCAGTTTTCGTACATTCCTGAAACAGGAATAACATTGGTGATTTTAGCTTTTTCTTCTCCGTTTGGCTGATCTTCGTGTTCGTTATTTTCGTTATTTTCCTCCATTTGTTTTTTAAAGGATATTAGATGTAATCAATTTATGCGTATAATATTTTATCAGAAATACTTTTATTAAACAGTGCCAATCACTTCTTCCAGGTCTTTTTCTATTCTTAATTTATCAATAATAAAAAGCTGTCTTTCCATGGTATTGGTTCCCATGTAAAAGCTCAACAAATCTTTTATTTTGGTCTGGTTATTTAAAATAATAGGATCCAGTTTAATATTCTCATTGATAAATTCTCCAAATTCTTCAGGAGATATTTCGCCCAAACCTTTAAAACGAGTGATCTCTGGCTTATTTCCTAGTTTCGCAATGGCATTTCTTCGCTCCTCGTCTGTATAGCAGTAGATAGTTTCTTTCTTATTCCTCACCCTGAAAAGCGGAGTATCAAGAATATATAAATGTCCGTCACGCACTAAATCAGGAAAGAACTGTAGAAAGAAAGTCATCAACAGCAGGCGAATATGCATACCATCAACATCCGCATCAGTAGCTATAATTACTTTCCTGTAGCGTAACCCTTCCAATCCTTCTTCAATATTTAATGCATGTTGTAAAAGATTAAACTCCTCGTTTTCATATACAAGCTTCTTTGTTTTGCCATAGCAATTCAAAGGCTTACCTCTTAAGCTAAACACCGCCTGGGTCTGAACATCTCTTGACTTTGTAATTGAACCAGACGCGGAGTCTCCCTCGGTAATAAAAATCATGGTATTATCTTTATTATCGTGGTTGGTATCATAATGCACCCTGCAATCTCTCAGCTTCTTGTTGTGCAAGTTGGCTTTCTTTGCTCTGTCATTGGCTAGCTTTTTAATACCTGCCATGTCTTTGCGCTCTCGCTCAGATTGCATAATTCTTTTATGCAAAGCATCTGCCGTTTCAGGATTCTTATGTAAAAAATCATCAAGGGCCTTTTTCACAAAGTCATTGATGAAAGTTCTCATTGTTGGTCCGTCCGGTGCCACATTCTGAGAGCCCAGTTTAGTTTTAGTTTGAGACTCAAACACTGGCTCTTGTACCCGCACAGCTACAGCGGCCACAATACTTTGTCTGATATCTGAAGGATCATAATTCTTGCCGTAAAAGTCACGTATAGTCCTTACAACAGCTTCTTTAAATGCAATTAAATGTGTACCTCCCTGGGTGGTGTTCTGCCCATTCACAAAAGAATAATACTCTTCTCCGTACTGGTTAGCATGGGTCATTGCTATTTCAATGTCATCCCCCTTCAACTGAATGATTGGATAGCGGTTATTTTCTTCGTCCGTCTTTCTCTCAAGCAAGTCATACAAACCTCTGGCCGAATGAAATTTTTCACCATTAAAATTTATTGTTAAGCCTGCATTAAGAAAGGCATAATTCCAGATTTGCTCTTCCAAAAATCCCGGAATAAAATGATAGTTTTTAAAAATGGTTGTATCAGGCTCAAATGCTATAAAAGTACCATTTCTTCCACTTGAAGAAGTAATCTCAGAGTCAGTTTTAATGATTCCCCTCTCAAACTCTGCTATTTTGGTCTTCCCCTCCCTGAATGCCTGTACCTTAAAATAACCTGAGAGGGCATTCACTGCTTTAGTACCCACTCCATTTAATCCTACCGACTTTTGAAATGCTGAAGAATCGTATTTACCTCCTGTGTTAATTTTACTTACACAGTCCACTACCTTGCCTAAAGGAATGCCTCTTCCGTAATCACGGATTTCCACACGTTGATCACTGATTTTAACTTCGATGGTTTTACCGAAGCCCATCATGTGCTCATCAATGGAGTTATCTATTACCTCCTTTACCAAAACATAAATTCCATCATCCGGAGAAGAACCGTCTCCCAGCTTTCCAATGTACATACCAGGTCTGAGCCTGATATGCTCTCTCCAGTCTAATGATTTAATACTATCTTCGGTATATTGAACGTCTGCCATCTGCGTATTTATCTTGAATGAAAATTCTGACTCAAATTTTAAAATTACAAAGCTTTTTGAAATTTTAAAGCTTTTAAAATAATACCCTTTGCCAGAAATGGACTAGTTAAATAAAAAATCAATACTAATATTATGTAAGTATTACATGAACTCATTACACAAATAGAATTGATAATGAGTTCTTTAGAAAAACATTTCTGAAGTAGAATTTTAACAGGACAATTGATTAAAAAAAAATTATTTATTTTTTCTTAAAATCAGAGGAAGCCAAATTATCCAGAACAAAATTATTACCAAGCTCCCCACTAAAAGAGGAATATAACCATTCTGCTGAAAGCCTTCCTGATTGTTAGTGAAAATAATAGCTGTTAATAAAGCAGAAAAGAAAAGGTTGAAAGCACCTGCTAAACTCACACTCCAGCTGTAAAGACTTCTTTGAGCTTTTTCATTTTTAAAGTAGGAGTTAGAAGAAACAGACTGCTTTTTAATGAGGTTGCCCAGAGAGTAACATACTATAATAATGACCGCAGGAATAACTAATCCTGTGTAAAACAACGTGTTATTGCTAAATTTGTAAACCTCACTATCCAGATTTAATCTTACTACTGTCTCATCTGCAAAATATGCATACGCATAAAAAAGTAAAACAACATATCCGAACCCGGTAAAAGCTAAAAATGCACGTGCTATTCTTTCCATAAAATCTATTTGGCGCAAAATTAAAGTGTTTATCGAGTATTTCACCATTTTTCAAGGATGTTTTTATTCAAAATGTTATATTTCGAAAAAGATGGTTAAACTCTTTTTTATTTTAAACATTTTATATTATGGACTTCAATCCTATTATATTATCTATTCCTGTATATTTTGCTTTAATAGGTATTGAATTAGCTATACAAGCTATTAGAAAATACAGAATTTACAGGTTGAATGATGCTATAACTAACATCAGCTGTGGTATTACGCAGCAAGTTACCGGTATCTTCTTTAAAGTATTAAGTATTTCGGCTTACCAGTTAGTGTACGAAAATTTTGCCCTCTTTGAAATTCTCCCTACCTGGTACAACCTGCTGATTTTATTTGTACTGGCTGATTTTTGTTACTACTGGGCACATCGTAAAAGTCATGAAATCAATCTCTTCTGGGGTGGCCATGTGGTGCATCACCAAAGTGAGGATTACAATTTTTCTGTTGCTCTCCGTCAAGGATCTTTTCAAATTTTCTGGACTTTTTTCTTCTATCTCCCTTTAGCTGTTTTAGGGTTCGATACGTTAAGCTTTGTATTAATGTCAGGGCTTGTCACTGTTTACCAGTTCTGGATTCATACTGAAACCATTGGGAAGCTAGGACCTGTGGAATGGGTAATGAATACCCCCTCCCACCACCGTGTGCACCATGGAAGAAATCCTAAATACATAGATAAAAACCATGCAGGAGTATTTATTATATGGGATAGAATGTTTGGTACTTTTCAGGAAGAGGAAGAAAAACCTACCTATGGAATAACAAAACAAACTGCCAGCTGGAATCCTGTATGGGTTAATCTGCAGCATTATGTAGAAATGGCCGATGGACTTAAGCAAATGAAAGGATTCAGAAATAAATTCAATTATGTATTTAACAAACCAGGTTGGAGGCCCGTTGACATGGGGGGACAAATGGCCATTCCAGAAATAAATGCAGAAACTGATTTAAAATATGATAAAAAAGCAGATGCTCAGACCAGTTTATATGTATTTATTCAATACCTGTTAGTTTTAGGTGGTACAGCATTTTTCTTATTTCAGGCAGAGAAATTAAACATTTTACAGCAACTAATAGCTGTATCACTTATTATTTTCAGCGTTGTTACCTGCGGTTTATTATTGGAGGAAAATAAATACTCATTATTTTTGGAACTTTTTCGACTAATTATAACTCCTATTTCAATTTGGTTTCTAATTTTGAGTAATGAAAATGATGCTGTATTGTATGGATTACTCCTCTATACGTGTCTTTCAACAGGACTTCTTCTCTATTTTAGAATGTTTAAAGGAATAACACTCAAAGCTACTACTAATACCAACACCACTCAATGAGAAACCCGCTGCTCTTTACTTACATGCTGTTTTTAATGGCCTGTTCTGATATTCCTGATCTTGAAAATATTAATCCTGAACAATGGAAAGCTGATAAGGGAGGCTGCGAAAGCTATCGGATTACGGTGGTAGATACTCTTTTATCTCAGAAAGATAAATTGAAGGGACTATCTCAGAACGAGGTGATTAGCCTGTTAGGCCAAGCAGATCAACACGAATTATATGAAAGAAGCCAAAAGTTTTTTATCTATCACCTGGAACCTGGAATGAATTGCGAAAATTATGAAAATCAGTATTTCAAAGCATTTTATATTCGGTTCAACGCCCTGGACCAGGCAATTGATTTTAATATTCAAAAGATAAAATAATAATCACTGTAGTCATTTTAAATTAAATGGGAAAAATCACAAGAAATATTAAGGATTGGAAAATAAGAAAGCTAGCCTACATACTTGGAGCAGGGTTGACAATTCTGGCCGTAGCAGTTTTCTATGTCTATTCTACATTCGGTTATTCGGATGAAACTTTATTTAGAACAGAAAAATTAGGGAATTTAAGTACGATTGCTCTACCTCTTCATCCTGATATGCTCTCTCAAAATGAAGAAGTTGTTGAGAATAAAATCAGAGAAATTGAAAATATTATTTATACTTTTCAAAAAGGCGACAGCTTCCTTAAAGGAAAGGATAAAATAACTGTGAGAGCCCAAAAAGGAGAAGTTAAAGATGAGTTAAAAAAAGTGCAGATAAGTTGGGATGCCTACAAAAACTTGATCTTTTCATGGAAAGATGGGCAAACCTCGCTGAATTCCATTGCTAATGAACTAGAAAATAAATTTCAGCTCTTTCTAAAAAATGCGGTGAAACTTGAAACAGCTGTGTATGATTTGGCAAAAAAGGAGTCCCGTGAAGAAACAACTGCTTATATCATTCTTGTGCTTTATATTCTGTTATTAATCGGTTTTATTTATTTGCTAGTGAGATATTTAATTATGACCCCTATATATAAGATCTCCCTTACGACAAGAGAATTGGCTGTAGGTAATCTTTCTCAAAAGATTGAGATTAATAATAGAAATGAACTTGGATACATTGCAAAAAATATTAATGAGCTTGCAGATATTCTCAAAAATGCCACTGACTTCACCACAAAAATAGGGCAAGGCAAATTAGATGCCGAATACAAAGGTATTGCAGAAAATGAAAGTAACTCTTTAGCTAATTCATTGCTAAAAATGCGCGACCAAATGCAGAGCTCTGCTATTGCTGACAGAGAAAGGAATTGGGTATCTGAAGGACTGGCAAAATTTGCTGACATTTTAAGGAACAATAACGATAATATAGAAGAACTTTCATATCAGATTATATCCAACCTGGTTAAATACATGGAAGCGAATCAGGGAGCTCTTTTTGTACTTACCGAACCTGATAGCGATGATGAAGAGCCCAAAATTGTGCTGGAATCGGCTTATGCTTATGAAAGAAAGAAAAGACTTAAAAAAGAAATATCAATTGGTGAAGGCCTTGTTGGACAATCGGTACAGGAAGGAGATAGAATTTATCTGACAGAGGTACCAGACAACTATATTGAGATAAAATCAGGACTGGGCGATACACTTCCAAAATGTATTTTAATTGTACCACTAAAAATTAACGGTGAAACAAAGGGAGTAGTAGAGATTGCTTCTATACAGCCCATTCCTCAATATAGAATAGAGTTTATTGAGAAGTTAGGAGAAAATATAGCATCCACTATAGCTAATGCGAAAATTAACGAACGTACAAAAGTATTGTTGGAAGAATCTCAATCCATGACTGAGCAGATGAGAGCGCAGGAAGAGGAAATGCGCCAGAATATGGAAGAAATGGAAGCCACACAGGAAGAAATGGCAAGAGCACAGGCGGAAATGGGTAATAAGGAGTCCTCACTTCATGCCCTCATCAACAATACTACTGATTCAATTATACTAATTGATACGGATTATACTATTTTAGTTATGAACAACGTAATTAAAAACAGATATAAGGGTACGCAGTATGAGAAGATGACTGAAGGCAGCAATGCTTTAGATATGTTAGGAGACGTGCGGGAGGAATGGAAAAATTATTATGACCGGGTTTTTGCAGGTGAAAAGTTATCATTTACCATTAAAAGTAGTGTAAAAGGTGAAGATACCTACAGGCATTATGACATTCATCCTATTGAAGAAACTAATGGAAGAATTTCAGGAGCAACAATATTCTCCAGGGACATTACTGAGCAGAAAAATCTGGAAATTCAAAAAGATGAAGTAGTGGAAAAGATGCAGCAAAGAGGCTATGTTATTGACGGGATGATCAACACAACTACCGATTCTTTCTTTGCTATAGATTCAGATTATAATATTCTAATTGCTAACGATATTCTCAAAAAGGAATATGAATTGTCAGGAATCAAACTTGAGCAGGGTCAAAATATATTGTCTATTTTACCGGAAATCTGGAAGGAAAGGTTTGATAAGGCATTAGCTGGTGAAAAACTTGAGTTTGAAGAGACTAGAGAAAATAAAGGTGTTAAGAACATCTATAAATCGCGTTGTGAACCTATAATGGGGGCTAAGGGGAAAATAATTGGAGTGATTACTATCTCAAAGGATATAACGAGCGAACGAAATATGAAGGAAGAACTTGTAAAGCTAAAAGGTGAGCTTGAAAAGCTGAAAGGAAAATAAAATACCTGCTACAAATTAAAAAGAAAAGCGCTCACTCGGGCGCTTTTCTTATTTAAAAAGTAATGATATCATCTAACTACCGTTCTGGGAATTACTGAAGGCAACCTACTAAGCATCTCGTTATTAAGTAATTGCGTACTATTTGTAAAGCTGGAAACATTAATAACATTGTTGTTTTGTCTTCCTATAAGAACTACTTCATCCCCTATTTTTGCTACAGGAATGTGAGAAATGTCCACCATAAAAAGGTTCATATTAATCAGGCCTACAATTGGGGCTTTCTTACCATCTATAAGTACGTGCCCTCTGTTTGACAGAGCCCTCGGATAACCATTGGAATAACCTAAAGGCATTACAGCGATCTTCATTTGATGCGTGGCCTGAAAAGCAGTACCGTATCCGATAAACTCACCCTGCTGTACATCTCTGATATCCATTATATCTGTTTTCCAACTAAATATGCGTTTTAAAGCGGCATCAGCTTTTTTATTCACCTCGTTCAGGTGTGCATAATAAATTTCAGGACTAGGCCAAAAGCCATACTGAGCCACTCCTATTCTTACCATGTCATAAACAGTATCAGGCATAGCTAAAGCTGCAGCAGAACACGCTATGTGTTTTAGATTTGGTGTTATTTTTTTATCTCTACATTGTTTAAGAAAATCTTTGTACCGCTTATGCTGCATTTCTATTTTAAAATCATTAGATCTGCTTTCAGCACCACCAAAATGCGTACACAATCCTTCAAAAATAACATGCTCTTTATTCTTAAGCAGGAAATTGAGAGTTTTGGGGAATTCAGATTTCTGCATTCCAGTTCTATTAGCACCTGTTTCTACCTCAATATGCACTTTAGCAGGTTTACCAATCTTTTTAGCAGCAGCTAAGGTCTTGGGTAATCTGTCATAATTATATACAAAGAAAGAAACATCATTTTCAATAGCCCATGGAATATCTTCCTCATACATGATTCCCATAATCATAATTTCGGTTTCCGGACTGCACACATTATGAACCTCTTCTGCCTCAAAAGCCGAGGCTACAGAAAAATGCTTAATTCCACATTTTTCCGCCATAGGAACAAAAGTTTCTATACCATGGCCATAAGCATTAGCTTTAACAACAGAAGAAAGAATGGCATGGTCACCAATCTTCTTTCTGATAAAATTGACATTATTTTTATATGCTGATTGTTTTAATTCTATTCTCGATGAATGTTTTACCATTTTTTCTTTGTTTCCAGCCAGGTATATGATTTTCCCCAACTCTCCTTAGCTAATTTTTTTACTTTTTCCACTTCAGCAGCCGGTATATTATCTACCATGTTTTCTGCTTCCAGGTCATTAAAATGAAATGCATAAGTTCTTGCTGCGAATTCATGCAACGGCAGAGAAGACTCCCCATGTACTTCTCCATTCCCAAACACGGAAGGTTTAATACCTTGTCCCCAATCCTGTCTGCCTTCATTATTAGGATTTAAAAAGTAAGCTCGGAATTTTCCTCCCGGGTCTTTGTCCACCCTTAGAAGGGAAACTGCATGAAAACCCAGCATATCCCCCTTTGAACTTGTGATAAATATCCCTACCGGATTAGGATAAATTAACCTGTGTCCCCCATTGAAATCAGGGTGACACATTGCATAAAAAACTCTTACAAAACCATCAAAATCCACGATTGCGTTAGAAAAGTAATCATAAGCAGAAGCAAAGCCAATTTGAATCCATTGCCCATATAACGCAGGATTTACCCATTTATGAGGGTCCTCTGCTCTGCCTGATGCCCTTACCATCATTTCATTATAAATCCTATCAAGCATAGGAACCAGGGTTACAGACACAGCATCCAGGTTATAGTCAAGATTCTGGACTAATCCCTGCCCCGTTACTGAGGCCTTAATTTCCTGGCCCTCAAAACGAAAACTCAAATCATTGGTGACTGCAGCTGTCTGCACCATATTGATTAATTTAGCAGGAGCATGTTGGCTCCACATGCTGATTCCGCGTGCACTTTGGCAGGTAGGGTTATTTCCCTGCCCCACCCCTAAAGGCTGGCCTAATATTCTAAAAAGAGCCCCCATGAGGTACTGCCTGGCACTTACTGCCTGGTGAGGATTTTTGGTGGATTTCAAAATTCTTTCTTCCACCTGACTATTGATTTTTATCGTACTGAGATTGGAAAGTCCTGATCTTACAGCTTCTCTAGCAATAGTACCATTTTCCAACATTTTAGCCAATCCGTAAATGCATTGAGCATTGTAAATATGAATTGTTTTCAGGATTAAGTCTGAAAGATAATCCGTCAGCTCATTCCAGCGGGTTTCTCCCACAGGTGTTAAACCTAGTGCCACGGGAACTGTCTGGAAATGCTCATTTTCAATTAAGAATTTAAGCAAAACAGCATGATACTGGCTCACTAACCCATACTCCAGCATTGACTGCCCCATTTCCTGGGCCTCTACATATAATTCGGTATTATTTAGCTTTTCTAATAATGCCTGATATTCTGTTACACTCTTATTAGCTGTGTTATCGGTTGGTCTGTAAATGCACCTTTGAAAACTTAATAATTTTTTATCACCCTCCCTCTCCGGGTTTAACTCTATCTTTTCTTTTACTAAAGCAATTATTTTTCTTTGCTTTTCAGTTACTACAGGCCTTTGTTCACAAATTAGTGTCAACTCTTCAGCCAGTGTTCCTTTCACATCATCCAAATGTATGTGACCGGAAAGAAAATTGAAGAGGTTATGCACCTTCTTCAATTCATGCTCGCTCATAATAAGGCGGGTCTCTTCAACAGGCTCATTAAATACAAATTCTAAATTGGAAACTATTACTTCCTGGATAAAATTTTCTGCCTCCTTGGCATTAATAAGGTTGGTCTTATAATCGCCTTTAGCAATGGAAAGTAAACGAAGCTCACTTAATAACTCAATAGTTGAATTAGGATGACCACTTTTCAAAGTTCCATTCACCAAGCCTCCTACAAGTTTAGAAGGATCAGCCCATGGAGACTCCTCAAAAATTCCCGCTTCGGATAATTCTCCAATAGATTTATAAACTATCGCAATACCTTCAACGGAATCAGTTAAAACATCTACCTGCCCCATTAAGCGATGGGCTTTATCTTGTCTTGTTAAAGGAGTTGACTCCAATAACTCTTGAATAAGTTCTTTAAGTTTTTGGCTACTACTTTCGGTTAATGTGGAATCCATCATTATACTTTAAAAAAATTTAAATGTATTACTCGTGGTTTACCTTTAAAGTAAACCCAAGTAATACATTGATTGATTTCAATAATTATTTAATTATCAACTCTTTTCATCCTTAGATAGATGAAGAATAGTTAAATTTTTAATGATAAAAGTCGACATCCTCATAGTGTAATAATAATTCGGTCATTCTATCAGGATCTTCACCTTTAAAATTTACCGTACCAAAGTGATTACCAAATCCGTCTCTGTCACTAATTTTTTGAGTAGTCAAAGGAGGCACCAGGTTGTGATCCAGAAAATAAGGCTCTTCTTTTAACTCATCCGGAATCTCAAGTTTAGAAATCTGATTTTTATGAGGATAAATCATCACATTACCATAAAATTGCTTTGGCCTGGCATCTATTGGCGGAAGTATTTCATTCAATTCTTCCTCAGTTAAACTAGGATCATGGCATAATACAAATGCTCCTAAAGCATCAAAATCATATGCTTTTCCTGCCAGCTCTAAAATGTGTCCTCCCGGAATTCTGCATGCTACTTCTCCAAAACTTAAAGTATCATCCTCAGTAAGGAACCACTCAGGATGTATCATACCATATTGAATACCGAAAATATCAACCAATTTTTGCATTTCCTTCATTATTCTATCTCTCTTGGTATGCAAAAGATTTCCTTCGGGGATAAAGTTAGAATAGCCTAATTTTACATATTCTGTAATATTTAAAAACCTAATTTTACCACCATGAACGTAGGCCTCGCAAGAAAATTCCTGACCAGGTAAATGGCTTTCGGCTAAGCAAGGGAAATCTTCATCTTCACATTTGTTATCAACATCGGCCATAGATCTCAGCAACCTATGTCCTACTGTACCTGCTGACGCAAAAGGTTTAATGTGTACCCAACTATCTTCTTCTCCATCTACCTGAAGATTAGCCTGGTTCAATCTTTTCATGAAAGCTTTAACACCTTCTTTATTGTATACTTCTTCAAACAAACCTACTCTGAGGCCGCCAATCAATGCTTTCCTTTTCATCATTGCTTTATTTCGGAAGAGAAAGGCACGATTCAACACCCTTGGGTCATCTCGATAGATAGAATTTAAAGCACCAGCCCATTCCACTGTCTCCTCAAAAAGAGGAACCGCAACATCTACATCAAAAGGTTTAAGTTTTTCTAATAAATCAAGAGAGTTTGAGGTATCACTCCACTCATCAAACTGGTAAGAAACAAAAGGAATGTTATTTTCTTTTGCATAATTTTCGAAATCTGGAAAAGATACCACTACAAAAGGCTTGTTAAGCTTTTGCATACTTTCAATTACAGGTAAACTCCATCCCATTAGTGCGAAACATTTTGCCATAGTTCTATATTTTAAGGTGAAAATTATTACTAATACCTTATTAACTAGGAAATTAGCACAAGCGATATATTACTATGCAATCGTCAAATATGAACATGGTGTTTTTGAGTTGCCATGTAGGCAGATATACAGGTTAGCAAACTTATAAAGTCTTAGCTGCAAAGAAGGGTAATTTTACCAATAAGATGTTTCATCTTTTTAGTAAACAAGAGAGAGAAACCTTAGCAGTTAAGCTATAGAAACCTGTTTTTAATCCTTTTGGAAAATGCCCTTTATTTTTTTGAAAAGACCATCATTCTGCTTCCCATCTTCATCAAATTTCTTGGTTTTGGCTTTCTCTTCGTTAGTGAAAAGTTTCTTGAAAAAGCCATCTTCTTTGGTAGGTGGACAGTCCATTAACTTTACCACCCTACTGCTGGGAGCTGCAAATTGCTGGTTATATTTTCTTCTTAACTCTGAAACAGTATTTAATTTCTGCATGAATAAGCCGAAAATAGGTAAAGCAGAATTTGCCCCCTGCCCAATTGAAGTACTTCTAAAGCCTATGGCACCATTGTCTGCTCCTACCCAGGAAACTGTTACTAAGTTGGGCAATAATCCTACAAACCATCCATCTTTATTATTTTGCGTGGTGCCCGTTTTTCCTGCAATGTCCTGGGTCAGTTTATACTTCCAACCCAACCTTGAAGCGGTTCCACTTTGAACAACAGACTGCATCATTTCTAAAATAATTTGTCGTGTTTGATCAGAAAATGCAGCATCAGAGTGAACATTGGGTTTAAATTCTGCCAGCACCTTGCCTGTAGGTGTAGTGATTTTCGTTATAAAAAAGGGCTCAGAAGGCTTACCTCCATTTAAAAATGTAGTGTAAGCTTTAGCTAGTTCCAGCATACTTAATTCGGCAGTTCCCAATGCTAAGGAAGGCACTTTAGGAAGCTCAGATTCTATTCCTGCATCCTTAGCCAACTGAAGTACTTCTGCTATACCTGACTCTTCCATTAACCGAACAGAAACTGTATTCATTGATTTTCTCATAGCTTCCTGCATGGTTACATTAATGTGGGTATAATCCTCCGAATCACTGTTTGTGGGTGTCCATCCTTCAAGGTTTGAATAAGTTACATCACTTGCCGGAAAATAATCACATGGTTTTACGCCACTTTCTAAGGCTGCAGCATAAACAAAAGGTTTAAATGTTGAACCTACTTGTCTTTTACTTTGCAATACATGATCATACTTAAAATGCTCAAAATCAACCCCTCCCACATAGGCTTTTATAGCACCATTGGAGGGTTCCATTGCTAAAAATCCTGCTTGTAATGTTTTTAGGCTGTTTTTGATGCTATCCAGTACACTTAACTGCTTTGCTTTATCACCAGACCAACTGAAGGCTATTCTCTCACTTTTCTGATTAATGGCTTTTTGAATTTCAGCTGCTGATTTACCCTCAGCTACCAATTGCTTATAAATACCTGTTTTCTCAAGTTCTCTTTGATAAACAGACTGCTTATTCCAGGGAGCACTTTGGCCCCAGTTATCTTCAAATGCCTTTTGAAGTACAGCCATGTGTTCTTTCATTGCTGCTTCCGCTAACAATTGTAGTTCTTTGTTGATTGTTGTATGAACAACCAGTCCATCTCCATAAATATCTAAGGGTTCATCAGCATCCTGATTATACTCTTCCACCCAGTTTGCAAGTTGTTTCCTTACCTGCTCTCTTAAATAGGAGGCAATTCCTTCTGATGGTTTAACCGAATTATAATTCAGTTTTATATCTTCCTTAATTTTCTGCTCATAAACTTCCTGAGAAATCTTTCCATACTTATTCATCTGGTAAAGCACCACATTTCTTCTCTCTTTACTTTGTTCAGGAAACAATCTGGGATTGTAGGTATGGTTTGCCTTCAATGAGCCTACCAGAACTGCAGATTCATTAACAGATAATTTATTAACCGGTTTATTAAAGAAGGTCTGTGAAGCCGCTTTTATTCCGAAGGTATTATCAGGAAAGCTTACGGTATTTAAATACAGAGTAATAATCTCTTCTTTAGAATAGATTTCCTCCAGCCTTTGTGCAATGAGCACTTCTTTCACTTTAGTAACCAATAGCCCTAATTTATTATCATAATCTCTAGGAAATAAATTTTTAACCAACTGTTGGGTAATAGTGCTGCCTCCCCCGCCAGACCGGTCCTGCATAAGAACTGTTTTAAATAATACCCTACCGAGACTTCGATAATCAACACCATTATGGTTGTAAAAACGTGCATCTTCAGTGGTTACGAGGGCATCAATCAGGTTTTCAGGTAAATCTTTATAAGCAACATCTGAACGATACACCCTATAAAGATAACCGAGGTTTTTTCCATTTTCATCAAGAATAGCAGAGGCCTGAGGATTCTCTACTTTAGAGAGAAGCTCCTTATCTGGCAGAGCTCCAAATAATCCTATACGAATGCTACCTATAAAGGCAAATATGAGTAAAATGCCTGAGACAATGGTAAGTAATAAATATTTTAAAAGTTTATGTTTTAATTGCTTAGTTTTCTTTCTCGCCATAACCTGATCTAATATCCTGCGAAGAACGTAATTTTGATCTTAATAGTGCAGATTTATTTAAAAAAATGCCTTCCTCGCCAATTCTACATAGAGATTTCTCTTTCCTTAAACCAATTTTGAAATAGTTTCAGGAGCCGGATTTTGAATTTATTCTTAGCACCAACTAAAATTCTCTGCATTCATTTTACTGATCATCAAATGAAAATACTATGTTTGTACATCAAAAAAAGATTACAATCTGTGGATATAATAAGAATTGGAGGAGTACCCGAGCATTTTAATTTGCCTATTCACCTGGCATTAGAATCAGGTGCATTTGATGAGACGGGCATAAAAGTAGTATGGAATACGTATGAAGGTGGAACAGGCGAAATGACTGATGCACTGGAAAATGACGATTGCGATATCTGTGCGGTACTTACTGAAGGAATTGTAAGTAATATTTTAAAAGGAAGTGCTTCCAAAATTGTAAGTGGCTATGTTAAAAGTCCTTTAACCTGGGGAGTTCATACAGGAATAGACAACCCATTAGATAACTATGATGCTATTTATGATAAAAGAATAGCGATAAGCCGCTTTGGCTCAGGTTCTCATCTAATGCCTATAGTGGATTCATTAATGAAAGACAAAAAGATTGATGAATCACAATTTAAAGTAGTGAAGAGCCTTCAGGGCGCTATAGAATCATTAAATAGCCTGGAAACGGATGTTTTTTACTGGGAAAAGTACACCACAAAACCGCTTGTACAACAAAATATCCTGAGAAAAATAGGAGAATATGTTACGCCCTGGCCATGTTTTGTTTTAGCAGCCTCTAATAAAATTACGAAAGAAAAACCTAAACAAATTTCTAAGGTGCTAAGGATAATCCATAAATCCTGTGCGCAATTTATGGAGAATGAAGCAGCAGTTGATTTAGTGAGCGAGCGCTACAATATCAAAAAAGAAGATGCCAGCAAATGGTACCATGCCACAGAGTGGGCTACCGATGGATGGGTGAGCAATAAGGTATTAAAAAACGTAGTGTATATATTGGCGGAAGCCGGGATTATCAGCTACGTTCAGGATACTCAGCAGTTAATCTGGCAAAGAAACAGTATTTAAAAATCTATCAGTTAAAACAAGAACATAAAAGCTAACTGTTGGTTATGATGAAAATCAAAAATCAATGGAATTTAATCAGGAAGAAATAAAACAATTAGACAGCCGGTATAGAGCTAATCTATTTAATACTTTAAGTGGTTATAAAAGTGCAAATCTGATAAGCACAATCTCAGAAAGAGGGATTAGTAATCTTGCAATCTTTAATTCTGTTATTCATATTGGAGCCAATCCACAGTTAATGGGATTTATTCTGAGACCTACCACTGTAGAAAGACATACTTACAACAACATTCTACACTCAAGTTATTACACGATTAATCAAATTCATAAGGGAATCTTTGAAGAAGCTCATCAAACTTCTGCTAAGTATGAAAGAAATGTTTCTGAATTTGAAAAATGCAGCTTAAATGAAGAATATCTAGCAGATTTTCCTGTTCCGTTTGTTCAGCAGAGCAAAATAAAAATCGGGCTAAAGTTTGTTGAAGAACATTTCATTCATGCCAACGACACGCGATTAATTGTTGGTGAGGTTTTGAAGGTGAGTATTGCTGAGCAATTTATTTCCGAAGATGGAAGCGTTGACCATCCGGCAGCAGAAACTGTCGCCATTTCAGGCTTAGACACTTATTTAGAAGCTATAGTATTAAATAAACTTTCCTACTCCCGAACATAGTCTCCAGGATTTAAAAGTTTAAAAACCATTCTTGATGAAAAAGAGTATATAGTAAATATTATTACAAAGTGAAATCCAGAAACCAGAAATAAGTTTTTATGAATATAGGGAAATTTGCATTAGCAGGAATATTATTATGTGTATTAGGGTTTCAATCTTGCGCTCAGAAAAATAATAAAAGCTCTGAGAAGAAAACTACACCAGCTGCACATGAATTTAAAATACAAAAGACAGATGCAGAATGGAAGAATCAACTTTCTAATTTGGAATATGAAGTATTGAGAGAGAAGGGTACAGAAAGGGCGTTTACAGGGAAATACAATGATTTTAAGAAAGAAGGGATTTTTACCTGTGTAGCTTGCGGAACAAAAGTGTTTAGTTCAGAAACCAAATTTGAAAGTGGAACAGGTTGGCCTAGCTTTTATAAACCGCTAAACTCTGAAAACGTGCTGGAAGTTTCTGACAATTCTTATGGAATGAAAAGAACTGAAGTGGTTTGCGCAACCTGCGGTGGTCATTTAGGACATGTTTTTCCTGACGGACCAGAGCCTACAGGTTTACGTTATTGTTTAAATTCCGTTTCTCTTAATTTTATACCTGCTGACTAGAAATTTTATTTAACACCATTTTCAGGGTATTTACCTTGAATAGGCCGATAAAACTGTTTTATTTCTTCTAATTGCTTTTCAAATTGACCATCTACAACAAACATAGGGCCTACTCCTGCCCTTTTGTTTTTATAATCAAGGTAACCACATAATATAGGAACCTTCGCACCTTCAGCTACTCTGTAAAAACCTGTCTTCCACTCAGGAGCATAACTTCTTGTACCTTCAGGCGTAACCAGCACAATTAACTTATCCTTCTCGTCAAAAAGACGGATCATGGCTTCAGTCATAGAAAGCTTTGATTTTCCGGGTGTTCTTTTCGTCCGATCAATTCCAATGGCTCCCAGCGGATTAAGAATTAAATTTAATGGAAACTTTAACAACTCTTTCTTTACTGTATAGCGAACGGGGGCGCGCATTATAAAAAAGGCGCATCGTGCCCAAAGAAAATCCCAATTGGAGGTGTGAGGAGCTGCAATCATCACAGCCTTTTCAATACCTTTAGGGATAACTCCGTCCACCTTCCAACCAAATATCCAGAACAAAAACTTAGAGAAATAGTAGCCCATAAAATTGAATCGTTTTTACTTTTAATCGAGATCCAAAGATCAAATTTTAATCACTGATTTTCTAAATATTTTTAAAAAACCTTACCAAATGGATGTCCAATAGAAAAAACACCAATTTCAATAGTGTAAGCTACGTACTTATAAAAGTTAATGAAATCTTATTTTGTGAGCAGACTTCCTGCCCCAAAAGATAATATTATACGATTATAAGATAGATCAAATCACAGAGCATGTTTAGATAGAAAATGAATTGAACAAACCCCATTCAAACTATTTTTTTTGAGAAATTTCCATTTCTCCTGGTATTTTCAAAATATGATTTATTCAAGTTTAATTCGAAAACGATTGCGGTAACGTTTGCATAATTTAATATTACGAATACCTATTTTTTCCATTTATTATTTCGTTCATTTGATCCTCACCAAACTTTACAATAATGAAAAAACAAGTTTTAAATGGCGTAAAATTACTTGTATTCTGCATCTTATTAAGCTGCAACGACAGGGAAGCAATTCAAGCACCTGTCTCTGACAGAATTGCTACTGATCCTTACTATAATGACTCTATCAGTAATACTAATTCGCAACAAAGAAACCCGGGACCAGGAGGTGGAGTAATGATGCAGGCCTTCTACTGGGATGTACCCGCTGGTGGAAATTGGTATAATACTGTAAAAAGTAAGCTTGCCTCCTGGGATGCAGCAGGAATATCGGCCATTTGGCTTCCACCTGTTTCGAAGGCTATGAATGGCCCCTACTCAATGGGATACGACCCTTCTGATTACTTCGACTTAGGAGAATACAATCAAAACGGTTCTGTTGAGACTCGTTTCGGTTCAAAAGCAGAGCTTATAAGCTTAATAAATACTGCTCACAATTATGATATTCAGGTGTATGCAGATATCGTGTTAAATCATAATAGCGGAGGACAATCTGAAAGTAATCCATTTACAGGAACAAGTACTTATACAGATTTCAATCCGGCCTCAGGAAAGTTCTACCGGTCAGCAAGTGATTTTCACCCTAATAACATTGTAGGTTATGATGAAGGTGTTTTC
Source organism: Marivirga lumbricoides (assembly GCF_014636295.1). GTDB lineage: Bacteria > Bacteroidota > Bacteroidia > Cytophagales > Cyclobacteriaceae > Marivirga > Marivirga lumbricoides. Next base: position 142,326 of record NZ_BMEC01000006.1, read on the forward strand.
GGGGGCTTTCCGGATCTAAGCCATTCAGTCCCTTACGTACAGGATTGGCTTTGGAATAGAAGTGATGGTGTTGGTAAGTATTACAAAAATGTAATTGGGTTTGATGGATGGCGCTTCGACTATGTGAAAGGTTTTGGAGGATGGGTAGTCCGTGAATGGAATAATAATGTTGGGGGCTTTTCAGTAGGTGAATACTGGGATGGGAATGCGCAGAAATTGCAGGACTGGGTAAACAGCACAAACCGCACATCTTCAGCATTTGACTTCGCTTGCTATTATAAAATGGAAGAAGCTTTTGACGGTAATGACCTCACTAAATTAAATGGTGATATGCTATGGAAGAGGGATGCACAAAAGGCAGTTACTTTCGTTGCGAATCATGACACGGATGAGATTTACGATAAAATGCACGCTTATGCCTATATATTCACTCATGAAGGCTATCCTACACTTTTCTATAAAGATTACGAAGAATGGCTGGACAAAAATAAACTAAATAACCTCATCTGGATTCATAGAAATCTGGCTACAGGCAATACAAGTATTTTGTATGCAGACAATGATGAATACATTGCCAGAAGAAATGGCAGCCCTGGCGTTGTAGTGTATTTAAATGATTCCAATCAATGGACGGAAAGATGGATTCAAACCAACTGGAGCAATACTATAATAAAGGACTACACAGGTAATTCTAATTGGGAACCCACTACGCAGGGAGATCAATGGGTGAAGATTCAATGCCCTCCCAACAGTTATTCAATTTGGTCGGTTAAGTAATATCATAGTTAAAACTTATGCTATCCTATATTGAGTTATTTGGTTTAGGATAGCATTTATTCTAAAATAAATACTAATAAGCTAAAAGGCTTGACAACCACCCTTTAGTTATCTTGCTTGTATTATTGTTTTTATAATTAGTTTCACTAAAAACAATAGTTGAGGCCACAAATAGCAGTAATAAAAGCAACGCAAAAAATTTCTTCATGATAGTAAAATTAAGTTGACTATTATCAGACCCAGTTTTGTTTAAAAGGGTTGGAAGAGAAAATAAAATAAATTAAAAAGAGGCTGTCTCAAAAGTTAAATATTGTGACAGCCTCTGATTTCTTACTGCTTAAAAATCGGCTAGTTTTGCTTTATATCCATACCCTATCCAAACCATAATGTAAGCCAGATTTAGTTTGCTGGCTTTCGCCTGTCAAAACCATTGTTCAGGGAGTTGAAGTCCTTGTCCCGCATGATGTATGGCAGTCAGGTTATGGACACACTCGAAACGCGTGCGCCAGCGGTGCAGAGAGCGAGTGGACCTTGGTATGGAGAGGACACGGACGAACACCGTTTTTCCACTACCAGCCATAAGCTGGGAGCGTACCCCGACCAGCTGGCGGGGTAAATCTTTGGAACGGGGTTATGATTTAAATTTCTTAGGACTCTTTCGATTGGCTCTAAAACTCACTACTTCTATGTAATCGTCCTGTATTCGATAGTAAAGACTGGTTTGCTTACTAAACACACATTTCCTTAGCCCTTTTTGTTTTCTGGAAGCAGGATAAATTTCAGGCATTCCACTAATAATATCCAGTACTTCCTCTATCTTTTGATATACTTCTTTAGCTGATTTTTGACCGAACTTCTCCAAAATGTACTCCAATAATTTTATTTCTTCCTGCCTTGCACGAAGTGAATAACGCACAGTAAGTGCCACTAGAAGTTAAAACGGTTTCTGATGTCTTCCCTTACAGATTCATGGGATACATGCTTTCCGTTATCTAACTGCTCCAACCCGTCATTTATCGCTGCCTTATCTTCAAGACTCAGTTCATCCCAAAAATCAACCTCTTCTTGTTCAAAAACTTCCTTTATACGCTCTAGCACTTTTTCTTTCTTAGTGTTTAACAGCAGTTGCATCAACTCAAGTTTTGTAGCTTGTATGTCCATGTTTTTTAAGTTTGCTTTTCGTAAAGATAACATTTTCATTTTGTATTTTAGTTTCATTTATTGATTTTCACCCCAACGGATGGAACTGTTGTACTTCTTCTTTCAAGCCTTCCATATCATTCTGTAAATAGCTTTCTGTACTGAAGATATGCATGTGTCCTGCCATACATTGCACTTCCCTGATGTTGTATTGTTTCAACCATAAAGTGTTCACACTTGCCCTGAACTGGTGTGCACTCTGCAACAAAGGTTGCTGTTTCTATAACCGCTTAACGATCCTTTAATGCATCCCTGTGTCTTTTTATTACTTATTTTCTTTTCCTTTTATGATAGCATTAATTCCAAGTTTGCACAAAAAGATATTGTAAAGGCTGGAAGGTAGATTGACTATCGTTCTATTTAACTTATTACAGCATTAAGGGATAAATCTAATATTGAGTTGTTTGGTAAGTTCTATAAAGTTCCCCTTCTCGTTTTAATCCTACATTTTACCCTCACTATCATCACGGCCATGATCGGGCAAAACCCGCTCTATTTTGCTTATGGGTTTGTAGCTCTTATCCAGCTTACTTTCTATTTAACACATAAAAAAAGAATGATTGGAGATATTAAACTCCTTTTCAAAAGCGTGTTTAAATTTGCTCTCTTGGTTGGTGCGTGTTTACTCCTATTATAGTTCTTTAGCCTCTTCACTTCTGAACCTATTATTTAAACTTTACCGATTCTGTTTGTGTCCCATTCCCAATCGATCCTCAATTAAAAATGCTGGGGATCAAAAACAATTTTTTAGGGATCATAGTTGCTACTATAATTCTCAGCATGGTGGTCATATTACTTATTGAATGGATATTGCTTCACGCAACTATGCAAATAACAATTTCTTTCTCTAAATTCTATGCTCTTTTATGCCTTAGGCTCAACAGTGCGCAGCCATTAAAACCTGCTTTTATACTATTCATTTACTTCCTATCAATTTCTTATGATTTTTTGTACTTCTGATGAATGGAGTTTATTTAAAAACCAACCTTTCTTTCTTAACGCTTCTTCGACATCAACTAAATTATTAATAACAAATATTTTTGCAGGCGGTGTTTCATATAGCAGCTCTTCATTAGAACCATACTTTTTTGTATTTCCAATTGCTCCTTCTCCAAAAGCATACACCTTTGTTCTATCATTAACTTTAGATAATGAATCTTGTTCTTGAACAATAATAAACGGGATTTCTTCTCTATTACCTAATGAATCTACATAAAAGAACTGATGTTTTTGAAGACCATAATTTGATTCAAATTGCGTTTTTAAAACACCACTTTCAGGAACCCTATAAATTCGTTTTCCATTCTCATATTCTTTGGGTTCTCCTTCAGATTGGTTAAAAATTATTAAAACAGGCCCTTCATAGCCTTTAGGAATTAATCGTATGGAATCTTCCCCATCTTCAACACAACTAAAAAATAAACACCCTAATATTAAAGTTAAAATTAAGTTTTTCATATCATCTAATTTTGACCTCCAAATAATTGATTATAATAATCTCCATACTTTTCTCTAAATTCATCAACACTTAAACTTTCAAAATTCTTGTTCCATTCATCAATAGAAATAGTTTTATCTCCAGCTTGTATTCCTTGAAAAATACCATCACTATTTGTTAGAATGGAAAGGTTAATATTCATCATCATAGGACTATCACCATTTCCTGGCAAATGAGTAAACATTCCTGTCTGTACACTAGTTGCCGTAGCGAATGCTCCAAGGAAAATAGTATTTCCATTAGCATCCTCCACATAAGCCTCTGCATTTGGAAAAGCATCTCCAGTTATATTGCCGCTAATATTAAGTAGTTGGTTTCCTCCATCTAATTGAGAGACTTCCACATTTAACCCTGAATGAATATCAATATCAGGTGTAATAGAGCTCGAATCAATTGAATGTAGTGGCATACCTGGAGCTATAGGAGCTACTAATAAAGCTGCATTACTGCCATATAAATGTGTATTTATTCCACCAGAAGAAGCAGCTAAATCATCAACATATCCTCTTGAATAACCCATTGCACCATAAGAACTATGACTAAATGTTCCTTCAGCTGTTGAGTTAAACTGGTTAGGATTATCTGTATCGTAGAATGTTCTTTGATGTAACCTAGATTTTGCACTATTATTTGCGCTAAATCCTCTATTATCTCCAGCAAATTGATTGTATAAAACAAAACGCTTTGTTGGAACAAAACTTCTAACGTGTATAATAATTGGGAACATTCCATCTGGGTCAACAAAAAGCATTGGATTATTAAATGCGTAGTTATATGTTGATTGAGAATACATCTTTTCAGCCATTGGGTCGATATTAAACCACCTGCCTAGTGCTGCGTCATACATCCTTGCACCAAAGTCAAGCCAGCCTAAGCCTAAATCAGTGATGGACTCTTTACCATTGTAGGTATAACGCTGCTCTTTAGTAAGTTCCCTTTGATAGCTGTAGTGTTGCGACATCCCAAAGGGGTAATAGCTCTCTTCCTGTATAACGGCAGAGTGCTTGTGTGTAACATTCACATCATCAAAATAAGCAATATTGGCTTGCTCTTCTTCATTACTTACATAAATAAGCATATAGCCTTCCTTCGGTACTACAACCTCCAGGTTTAATTCCTCAAATCCTGTTGTGGCTGCAGAGGAAGACCTTGCAAAGCTGGCTGTAATGAAGTTCATGTCTTTATCAAAATACAGCATGTTCAGGTAGAGCTTAGGCGTGGCATCGCTATCGTCTTTATCCATCAGTCCGCCTGTACCTACCTCTGGGTAAAGTGATTCTGAAAAGCTATTCAGGTTGCCTTCCAAACCTATAGGCGTATTGGCAAAGGCTCCTGCAAAGCCCTGTGCCAGCATGGTAAACAAGTTGTTGATATTTCCTCCGGTGCCTGCCAGTTCGCGCACGTAAGCCTTGGCATTTACGGTATCTCCCGGGTAAACTTTTAAGCTTTTAGCCAATCCTATTAATTGGTTATCAGTTGAGCTTAGCCTGCTGCTATAAGTTCCTGTTCTGGAATAGCTCATATCCCTGTTCTGCTCATCATAATTATCAAAATAAGCTTCCGGCACAGAAGCTGTCCCAAAGCTTGTTGTATAAACCTCTTCTTTAGGTTGGGTGGTAAAGGTGGTGCGATGCCCAGATGGTCTTTCACTTTCTGCAGCTGGTTGGAATTGTCATAGGCATATTGAAGGTTATCCATATCACCACAAATGGCATCTTTTCGGGTAAGTCCTAGTATATTCCCATTAAAATCATATCCTGAAACACTCATTCTAAAGTTAGGGCTTTGGTTAAAGGCAGTCACTTTCTCGTACGGCTGTGCTCCTAAAATACGGTTTAATTTGTCATAATCAAAGCCATAGCCGGGTTGGTTGGTAGGCAATGGACACACGCGAAACGCGTGCGCCAGCGGGGATCATTTTCCATGATCATGGCTCCGATATAATCTGTAGTTTTTATCAAGTTACTAAAATAGTCAAATCATGAATTAATTAGAGTAAGATTTGACTTTGACTAAATGACATTCTTTAGTAAACCCAGATTCATCAGCTTTTAATAGTTTATTATTTTTCACTAAATAAACATCTACATTATATGCTGATGTATATTTTATTTTTGGCAAATAATCAGAATTTAAAGAATCACTGAATTCAGGAGAGTCAAGAATAAGCTTTCTATTCACTACTTTCCAATTTCCAGTTATAAGATTTTCAACATATGGCCTAGCATAACTAAATGTACTATCAGAATTAACTTTTAAAACAATAGAGGCTTGATTACCATATAAGGCACATGAGCTATTATATTGCCCTATTATATTCTTCTTTTGGATTGAACATGAAAAAAGAACAACAATTGTTAATATTAAGATTAATTTCTTCATTATCTCTGTTTATAATATGTTTTTCCATTAATTCTAAATGCATGCCCTGTCCCGTTTGCAATTGATTGAAATGTAGTTCTCTGTTTACTATCTGGTAAGCTCATTTTCAACAACATTCCCACATTTGGGTGAGTTGTTGCATCAACAGGTCCTGTTGCAACTCCAGAATACCTAGCTGGTAAAGAAGATACACTATTATACGACTTTCCATTGAACAAAGCTCCCCATTGATTATATGCATTAAGTTCATCATGTTGATCATATAAAAAATTCTGAAATGGATTTTGATTTCCTAGTTCTGGACCTACGCTGTATTTCCCAGTTTCGAATTGATATGCGTGCTGCAACTCATGAGCAATAAAAGATGAGCCAGCAGAACTTGGTAGAGTAATAGAAAATACACCAGTAGAAAAATCAAATCCAGCTCCCCCAACTTCAGTTCCTGTACCAGCTACTGCACCAGGCTCATTTAGTGAATTACTAGTTTGAATATCATAAACTTGATCAGAAGCCCCTAACTCTCCGATACCAGATGCAACTGATAAATAACCCTCTACTTTACCTCTTAAATCACCAATTTGATTTTGTAGACGTTCTTTCTTTCTATCGCTTAAGCTTTTACCTCTACTATTTACACCAGACAGAAGCTGTTGTAATTTCCCATCAATTTTGTTAGTCAAATCGTCAACTCTAGAATCTAAGTCGTCTAATAACTGCTTAACATATACCCATGCAGAATTTGTAAATTCATTACCATCTATATCTATATTTCTGACAGGATTATTGCCAGCATAGTGATATGGAGAATAAGAATAGTATTTTTCAGCCATATTGTCGATTGCCGACCAACGTGCAATTGTAGGATCAAAAAACCTCCATCCATAATCAATCATTCCTAGTCCAAAATCGCTTATCTCTTCCTTTCCATTGTATTTAAATGCTTGCCTCTTGGTATAATTCCTCTGATAACTCACAGAATGCTCTAACCCGAAAAGGTAGTACGAATTTTCCTGCACCACTTTAGAGTGCTTGTGGGTAACATTCACATCATCAAAATAAGCAATATTGGCTTGCTCTTCTTCATTACTTACATAAATAAGCATATAGCCTTCCTTCGGTACTACAACCTCCAGGTTTAACTCCTCAAATCCTGTTGTGGCTGCAGAGGAAGACCTTGCAAAGCTGGCTGTAATGAAGTTCATATCTTTATCAAAATAAAGCATATTCAGGTACAGCTTAGGCGTGGCATCGCTATCGTCTTTGTTCATCAGTCCGCCTGTACCTACCTCTGGGTAAAGTGATTCTGAAAAGCTATTCAGGTTACCTTCCAAACCTATAGGCGTATTGGCAAAGGCTCCTGCAAAGCCCTGTGCCAGCATGGTAAACAGGTTGTTGATATTTCCTCCGGTGCCTGCCAGTTCGCGCACATAAGCTGTGGCATTTACGGTATCTCCCGGATATACTTTTAAGCTTTTTGCCAATCCTATTAACTGGTTATCAGTTGAGCTTAGCCTGCTGCTGTAAGTTCCTGTTCTGGCATAGCTCACATCTCTGTTTTGCTTTGCATAATTATCAAACAAAGGCTGCTCTACCGTTTCAAAGCTAGTTTCAAATACTTCTGTTTCAGGCTTGGTGGTAAAAGTAGTCCGCACATTGCCTAAATGGTCTTTTAGGTGGTACTCATAGTCCTTTAAGCACATTTTTAGCGCTTTTCCGCTTTTTTCCAGGGCTTCCCCTGCCAAAATCAGCTTTTTTTCTATGCCTGTCCCTCCCGGTCGATATGGTATTTTTAAACAGCCCAATGCGCTTTCAAGATACTAATTTTACTTGATATTCATAATGGGGATGGTCGCAGTTATAAGGTGTTCAGCACATGCATTCAGTCAGGCAGGGCAATAAAACCCGCCAAGCTGCTTGCCCTCTTTCATCCCTTAAGCTTGTCATGTTTTTTGCTTCCTGTCCCCTGCGGCACTTCCTTAAAATGCATAAGCTTCACCATGTGCCTGGCTCGCTGCGTTTTGCTCGGCAGCCGCCCCGATAAAAGATCGGGGCCGCTTTCTCACGGCTCGCGTGCTTCGCGATTGGATAACTGCGGTTGTGTTTGCCTAACGCCCTTCGGTTGTTTCATTTTTATGAGCGATGCAAAAAACTGGTGTTGATTTTTTGGCTATTTTTTACATCGTTCATAAAAACGTTTCTTATTTCATCTTTCTAACTTGTTCATATAGATACCAGATATCATTGGAACTTGTCATTTGATGTAATTGTGATTTTAGGTTTTCACCTCTGCTCTTCATTTCTGGGTTTCTTTTAATTAGTAAATCAATCGCTTTACCAAAGTACTTTAAAAGCTTTTCTACTTCCTTACGCTGCTGAGCAGGCTTTAAAAACCCACTCCCTTCTTCATTCAGTTTAATACTTTGATAAGCCCCTTTCAGATCTTTATAGGTTTTTGATCCTAACTTTGGGTTAAGTAGCCCTATTAAAAAAGCCTCTATTTCCCCACTTTCTTTGTAATAATCATTTTTCATTTTATTATAATTTTGATGAGCTGTAAAGGAATAAAATATACTTCAGTAAAAAGAGGACAATTTTTTTACAAGCTTCAGTAAGTAAAACATACCGGAAAAAATTAAACGGCTCATCATTTCTCTTTTTTGTTAAGCAGGCTCTTTCCAGCCGTTTGGTTTTTTCCGGGATGCTCCAAGCGAACTGCCACACTCCATTAAATGTAAATCAGCCAACAGAGCGCGGAAGGATTCTACCCACTAAAGATTTGATGATGATTGCTTAAAACTACTTAGATTACAATTACCTACACTGTTTGCTATGCGGGCCCTTGCGGGTACCACCAGCCAGCCTGCCAAGGGGAGTGTGAGGAACGAGCACGTTTGGCAGTGTCTGGCGGTGGTCGCAGGCCCGCCTAACTCTGGCTGTGGTTTTGTTTTTTTGCCTTGCTGCCGCAGGCCCATCAATCAACAAAAAAATAAAAGGGAACAGACGTGCCGAGGAGCGGATGGCAAGCAAAGGGAGGAAAATGCAAATGGGCTTTTTGAGGGTCGGCTAAATATGCGCTGTACTCTGATGCCGATTTACCTGCTTATGCTTTTTTGCTAAGTGGGTGGTCTATCAACTAAAATCAGAGTACAGCGCATGTTTTAAGGCGTGAAAATTTGCATTTTTCCGGACTGCAGCCTTGGCAGGCGCACCACAGGCACACCGCTTTTCCGCTACCAGCCATAAGCTGGGAGCGTACCGCCTTCAAGCGGTAAACAGGCTGATACGCAAAAAATAATTGGGATGTGTTTTATACCAGGAACTACTTTACTCGTTTCTTCCATCTTTTGGGATGTTGATTGGTATTAAATACTGATATAACATCAATATCATTGCCATTCACTATATACAAAATCAAGTATGGAAAGCGGTCTAACACAAAAGCCCTGACTTTCTTTTTGTAACGAACACGATATGTTTTTGGGTTGTTGAGTATCGCTTTTTCAGCTGCATCAAGCACCCTTAAAAATTCTTCTCCTAAGCCTGTCTTTTGTTTTTCATACCAAACATATGACTCATAAATATCCGACTCAGCTTCTTCGGATAATTGGTAATTATAGGTCATCTTTTGCGCGGTTTCTTATCCTGTCTTTTACTGTTTCCCAAGAGGAAAACTTCATCTCTCCATTTTCATACTTTTCAAGCCTGCTGTCTAACTCCTTCTTTTGTTCTGCACTCAGTTCAAAAGTAATTTCTTGCTGCTCTTTTAGTCCTTGCAGCTTTTTAAGGGTAGACTTGTCCTGAAGCTCAGTAAGCCAGTGTATAAGATCGATTTTAACAGATTGTATGTCCATTCGCGTACTTAATATTTCTCTCATAAAGGTAACGATTATTTTAATTATTTAGGTTCCTCACCCCAAAGGATGGAACTTGTCTACTTCTTCTTTCAAGCATTCCATATCATTCTGTAAACAGCTTTCTGTACTGAAGATATGCCTGTGTCCTGCCATACATTGCACTTCCCTGATGTTGTATTGTTTCAACCATAAAGTGTTCACACTTGCCCTGAACTGGTGTGCACTCTGCAACAAAGGTTGCTGTTTCTATAACCGCTTAACGATCCTTTTATGCATATCCCTGTGTCTTTTTATTACTTATTTTCTTTTCCTTTTATGATAGTATTAATTCCAAGTTTGCCCAAAAAGATATTGTAAAGGCTGGAAGGTAGATTGACTATCGTTCTATTAAACTTATTACAGCATTTAAGGGATAAATCTAATATTGAGTTGTTTGGTAAGTTCTATAAAGTTCCCCTTCTCGTTTTAATCCTACATTTTATCCTCACTATCATCACTGCCATGATCGGGCGGGCTCCACTCTATTTTGCTTATCAATTTGTAGCTCTTATCCCGCTTACTTTCTATTTCACGCATAAAAAAAGAATGATGGGAGATATTAAACTCCTTTTCAAAAGCGTGTTTAAATTTGCTCTCTTGATTGGTGCTGATTTATTCCTATTATGGTTCTTTAGCCTCTTCACTTCGGAACCTATTATTCAAACTTTCTCGACTCAGTTTGTGTCCCATTCCCAATCGATCCTCAATTAAAAATGCTGGGGATCGAAAACAATTTTTTAGGGATCATAGTTGCTACTGTAATTCTCAGCATGGTGGTCTTACTACTTATTGAATGGATATTGCTTCACGCAACTATGCAAATAACAGTTTCTTTCTCTAAATTCTATGCTCTTTTATGCCTTAGGCTCAACAGCGCTCAACCATTAAAACCTGCTTATATAATAGCCAAAAGCATTATCCTTATAATGGCGCATTATCTTACTTAGCTTTATAAGTAAAAAAACTAATAAACCTTTACTGTATCTACTATCAAATTATCCTCATATAAAATATCATAAGTTTTATTACCTAAAGAGTCATAAAAAGTGCTAATGCCATTACCAAAATCATCTGCTTCTACAAACAATTTCCCGTTTTGATAATATTGTTTAAAATCAATAACATCATCCCCTTTGTTTATGTATGATATTCTAGTTTTTCCATTTGGGTAATAATCTTCAGACAATCCTTGCTCTTTCCCATATTCATAATTTGTCAATGCTTTCAAACTTCCATCTTCATAATACATTTTTAAAACTCCATGTTTTATGGAATCAGATAGCTCTTCTTCAATAGCAAGGTTCCCGTTGATATAAGTTTGCCTAAAATTTAATGAGTCATTGCTATAAAAAAGTTTGTAAGTAAGCTCTCCACTTTTATTATAAAATAACCATTCCCCTTGCCTTTTACCCTCAATTTTATTTCCTGTGTATTTGAGCTCACCCGAATCAAAATATTCTTTTATTTCTTCTTTTTCGGAACAAGCAGCAAGAACAAGGAGTAAAAAAACAATCCAACTTAATTTAATAATCTTCATTTTACAGCTTTTAATTTATACTTCCTCCCGCATTTCTATAAATATATTCTATTTCGACAGTATCTACTTCATCATTTCCAAAGTCTCTCCTTATTTGTAAATCAAAGCCAGCTCTACCGCTAGGTTGAATAAACCTTATTTTTCTCAAAGTATCAAGTTTAATCTCTTTTCCACTACCTGACGTACCTGATTTGCTTCTATTTTCCCCGTTCTCATTTGAAGAAGGATTTCCCTCTACTACTTTTTCAACTACAGCTTTAGCTTTCCCCAATACATTTGCCATCCATACAGACGGATCATCGGGAGCTGGCTTAAGCTTGCCTGCGCCAGAACGCCCCATTGCCATTAGCAAAACTTTCCCATCCATTTCCCTTGCAGGGCTTTCAGAAGTAGTTTTAGTCGAACTTACTCCACTACCTAAGGTAATGGATATACCACCTGGTTGTGACTCCCCGTTTCCTTCAAGTGATGCATCACTTGGTAAAGAGACTTCTGGTGCAGAAACGTTAAACAAACTATTCAACCTTTCGCCTGCCCTACCAACAGCCCCACTTATAGCATCCGCAACTGCTCCCACGGTAGCCTGGATTTCATTATATACTTCTGAAACTGCATCCTCACAATTTCCAGTAGGACAATCCGGAATCATTCCATCAGGATCCGTAAACCTAATCGGATTATCAAATGCATAATTATAAGGACTATGTCTTCGCATCAAATCAGCTGCCGGGTCAATATTTAAAAAGCGTCCTAAAGCAGGATCGTAAAACCTGGCCTGGTAGTCATACACTCCCCACTCTACCTGCTTTTCAAAGCTATTGTACAAATACCTGTTCTCAATGCTAAATTCGTTTTTATACTCGTTGAACGCAAGGCCAAAGGGAAAATAATCTGAGGCTTGTATCACCGCATTATGGTGATGATCCACCCTAAAGTCATCCCAGAACACCTCAACTGTTTGCTGGCTTTCATTGCTCAGGAACACGATCAAATAGCCATCCTGGTCAATGAGTATTTCCTCAAAAGAGAGCTTCTGGTGCGTACCGCTTCCATCTCCCGGATCTTCTGCGCTGGTGCTTAGCCTGTCAAAACCACTGTTCAGGTAGTTGAAGTCTTTGTCCAGCATAATGTAGTTCAGGTAAGCCCTCGGGCTTTGCTCATTGGAGTTGTCTGCTATAGCTGCCGAGGTATAGCTGGAAGTCAAGTTATCAGACACTAAATTGCCTTCACCCGTTACCGCACCGCCCGAAAGCATGTTCACCAAAGCAGTAATTAAAGCACTTGTATTAATGGCATCGTCCTGGCCCGTGGCTGCTATGTATTTGCCGTACACCTCTGCTTTTACTTTATCGCCTTTGCTTACATACAATGACTTCATCAGGCCCACTGATTCATTACTACCACCTGCAAGTCTATGAGTGGAGTTTCCGCTTCTTTTTAAGGCGCTTGTAAGCTTGGTTATTTGATCATAATTATCAAAATAAGGGTTGCCATCTGTCTCAAAATCAGTAGGATAGTCATCCTCCCTTACCGCAAAGGTGGTACGCACATTGCCTAAATGGTCTTTTAGGTGGTACTGGTATTCATTTTTCTCTTCTCCATCTACTTCTTGAGGTACTATGCGCCCTTCCGCAGTCTGGATAAACTGTAAAACATCATTTTCCAGTATTAAAGAGCCAATATAGTCTGTAGCTTTTATCAAAGTGTTGTTTTCATATACCTCCTGGCGGTGTTTTGTGCCCGAAGCATCATAAATATACTTGATTTGCTTGTCTCCAGCAAATATTACTTCTTTCGGTAAGTTTAGGTAATTATAGACTATTTCACTAATACCCTTGTTCAAATCCTGAATCATATTGCCGTTGTCATCATAATCGTAATCGTCCATACCAGAATTACCATCTTTAAATCCTGCTTCATTATTGGAGGCATCTTCAACATAGCTGAGCTGGTTTCCGGTATAGTGGTAAGTAAGTTGATCCATGGCAGCAGCACTTTCATCATTTCTGTTGAGGAACATGATGTTACCATTCATATCATAACCATTATTAGGAATTTCCAATTGATACTTCGCATTGCCACTATAACTGGCACCTTCAAAGAAATTTGCCTGTAGAATGCGGTTCAAAGGATCATACGCATAGCCATAGGCATTTTGATGTATAGTTTCTGACTCAGCCATATCGTTCCGTTTACTTCCCCACTTAACAGCCGCAATATTACCATTGTATTGAGCTTCTATAGTTTGTGATGGGGTACTTAAACCCAAATCATCTGTATAACCCAGCTCCATCCCGAAAAGGTCAGGAGCTTCATTGGCATTATCTGCACTCAGGTCGGCATGGTTAATGCGTTCCAGCCAGCCCCTGATGTTGTATCGGTAGTCCACCGACTGAGCAAAGTTGTGGCCCCCTTCATCATGCAGGTTCTTAGTGATAAGTTCCCCAAGCTCGTTGTATTCATTGGAGACCATTAAAACAGGATCCTCCTGGTTTACCTGGTGAGTAACCGTCATCAGTCGGTCGGCATGGTCGTGGGTAAAGGTCTCGGTAATGGTTTGGGTCTCGGCTCCTATACTATAAATGGTTTTGGTTTTTTTCAGGTTGCCTGCAAAATCATAGCCATTATTGGTGCTGATGAGTTTTCCTCCGGGCTGCTGGCTGATATTTTGTACCAGGCGGTAGCGCTCATCATAGTAATTGATGCTGCCCAGCATTTCTTCAGTACCTAACACTCGGGTAAGGCTGCCTGTCACCTGCCCTTTTACCAAATTATTCTGAGCAAACTCATTGGTTACTCCATTGGCGGAATAGTCGTAAGTGCTGCCATCCATTTCAGCAGCAGGTCGGAAATCATAGTTGTCATAATAGGTAACGGTGTAGATGTCTGCTTCACTTACGGACGGATAACTGTTATTGGTATAGCCATAGTGGTGAGGGCTATTGGAAAATACCTCATAAAGTTCATCTATAAATTGTTGTCCTCCGACTACCTTCTCTTTCCCTCTGGCTAACCTATTTCTGATGGAATCCAATGAATAAACGATTTCTGTTTCACCCGTCATAACAGGTCTGTTTTGCACATCGTATTTAGTAAAACTAAAAAGACTATCCTTTCTTTGCTCTCCATCCTGGGTAAGCACCAATCTATTACGGTCGTCATAGACCATGATCACTGGTTCAGCCCCCGGTACTTTCTTCCATATCATTCTTTGGCGGCCATCATACTGGTATTGGAAGACAAATTGAGCCAAAAGATTACTATCCACAGTTCCGGAAGTGCCCGTAATTTGCCTGGAAGCTTCCGGTGCGATGACAAACCTGAGATTATCAAAAATATCATACACATAGTAGGTATCAAACTCATCAGTACCCTCTCCGTAATTACGCTTCAGCAATGTTTTGCCAAAGGCATCGGTAAAGGTGGCGGATTGGTTTCCGTTTTCATCTGTGACCAGTAGTTTTTCTAACGCGCCATTGCCATAAGGCGTGCTTTTAGTTAACTGACCATTGACTATGGTAAAGCGCTTTACATTATCTGCAGTAGTGCTGATTAAATAGTCGGTGGTAACGGGTACATTTCCCTGTTCCTTTGCCCAGTCTTCTCCCGGGGCATACTGTGCAACAGGTCGGTTGAGGGGGGAAGGCTCGTAATCTATTTCTGCATAGGGATAAGCTGTTGAAGCTACATTACTTTCAGTGCCCTCATAGAAGCCGAATTGGTTGGAGCTCTGGTAATTTCCACCTGTAGTTCTTAATGCAGAATGATCCAGCACCCCGTCATTTTTATTGGCTGCATAAGGCTGGTATTCTTTGCTTATCCTGCCCAACTCATCATAGTCTATGGGCTTAATCATATCCCTTCTATTGGGAGAAGCTTGCGTTTGTAAGGTTTGCATTGGTCTGCCGAGTCCGTCATAATAGGTAAATTGTTCCATTACTTCTCCTATGGTGGAGACGGCCTCCCCTTCTTTTCGCGGGGCCTTATAGCTGATGGTCTGCACAAAGTTTTCATTCTGCTGAGAGGCTTTGTTGATAATATTGGCAGGTGAAACGTTTAATGAAGCTCCCGAAGCAGCTGTAATCCGCACATAATAAGTGCCCGGGTGGGTGACTGTGTAGGAGCGGCTGGTGGCTCCTGATATGGCTGCTCCATTTTTATACCACTGGTAACTGCTAAAGCCTGCAGGCACTGTAAGTACTTTGTTCTCGCCCCATACAATTTCATTGCCCCCCTGAACGCTCATGGTTGGGTTGGCCAGCACAGTAATATTTTTGGTAGCAAATGCGGAACATCCATTCCCGTTGGTATAGGTGTAAGTGACTGTTTTACTGCCAGGATCACTTTGTGCCGCATTAAAAGTATTGTTGCTCACATAGGCTCCGGAAAAAGCACCTCCAGAAGGGGATTCTCCTGTATTAACTAAACTTCTATTACCTTCAAACTGGTAGATAGAAAAAGTATTGCCAGCTGAAACCTGGATTTGATTATCAACTGTTACTGTCACCACATTGCTGTACTTTGTTTCTCCGCAAGAACTCACCCTTCTTCGGTAATAACGGGTAGCAGTTAAACTGCCGGGGCTATAGGTGGTAGAAGTAGCTCCACTGATATCATTATAGCTTCCCCCACTGCTGTTGCTTACCTGCCATTGATAAGTATAATTGTTATCTCCGCCTGTCGCAGAAGAAGCATGGCCTAAAGTACCTGCTGAGGTATTGTAACAGATAAATTTTGTTCCATTGATGCTGCCAGGGCTCAGAGTGGGCCGCACAGTAACTGAAACAATATTGCTGTACCTGGTTTCCCCGCAAGAGCTTACCCTTCTTCTGTAATAGCGGGTAGCGGTTAGGTTGCCGGGGTTATAGCTGGCAGCATTGGCCCCGCTGATATTGTTGTAGCTTCCTCCGCTGCTGGTACTTACCTGCCATTGATAGCTATAGCTATTGTCTCCACCTGTTGGGGTGGATGCATTGCCTAAAGTACCTGCCGGGCTATTGTAGCAAATGGTTTTGGTACCATTGATGCTTCCCGGGTTCAAAGCAGGACGTACTGTAACGGCCACTACATTGGTATATTTGGTTTCTCCACAGGAAACTACCCTTCTGCGGTAATACCGCGTGGCGCTTAGGTTGCCGGGACTATAGCTGGCAGCATTGGCCCCGCTGATATTACTGTAACTTCCTCCGCTGCTGGTACTTACCTGCCATTGATAGCTATAGCTATTGTCTCCGCCTGTTGGGGTGGATGCATTGCCTAAAGTACCTGCTGAACTATTATAACATATGGTTTTTGTGCCATTGATGCTGCCGGGGTTTAGGGCTGGATTAACGTTCACTGTAACTATATTGGAATACAGAGTACCACATGAATTACTTACTTTATAGCGAAAATCAGTATCAGAAGTAAGATTATTAACATAAATAGGGATTCCTATATTGCTTAAATCTATCCAGGCGGTACCTGTTCTTTTCTGAAAATTACCTGTTCCTCCATAGCCCAGATTTTGTAAATTGACTGCTATTTGTGCACCTCCATTATAACAGACTGTGGGAGAAGATTCAATTGAAGCATTCCCGGCAAAAGGAGTGGTAAGTGTAAGGTTATAAGTTTGGCTTGGTTCTCCTGTAATATTAACTGTAACTGATAAAGTATGGGATGTCCCTGTTGCAGGCATTGTAACATCTGCAATATGAGGGGTAGCTCTATTTACCCTTACTCTTAATCCGTTTAAAGTCCATACATAAAATCCTGATCCAATTCCTCCGCCAGGAGATGTCACTGTATAAGTATAGGTCTGACCCGGGCATACGGAAGTTTGTCCCGATATCTGGGCACTTGCTTTTATTACGGTCATGTAAAGAATACTTACTAATAATACCTTCTTCATTCTGCCTGGTTTTTGTATTTATAATATACTTTAGATAGTACATTTTTATCGTCATCCTTTTTGGTAATCAGCCTTCCCAATGCATCATATTCAAAATATTGAGTGGCCCCATTTGTATCAGTTATGCTTGATACTCCCTTACCTACATCGTAAGTAAAAGTAGTCAGTTCAGCTTCTGAAGGATAAATGCTTACATCATCTAGTATAGCTCCTGATGGAATAGAAATTGTAATGGTACTTTCTACACTTCCGGTGCCAACCAATCTTTTAAAATATTGCCATTTTGTACTGGTTACTTCCTGGTTAATAGTGCCACCGACACCACCGCTTAGGCTTACCTCTACATCCTGGCTTTCCTTTTTTGCCTTAAAAGACACATAGTAACTGCCTTCTGCGGGCACATTGCTTATACTAATGCTATACTGGCCGGTCATACCTTTCAAGCCTGTGGCACTTGTTTGGGTATTGCCATCTGCTTCAAAATTATAGTGCTTAAAAAACTCGTTTTCCCCTGAAGTAAGGAGTTGGGCTATAGGATAACTTCCACTGTAACCCCATTGGTATAACTTTTTGGTATCGCCCTGCTGTGGGTAATGTTGCTTCTCTATATTTCCTGCTCCAAATGAGGCGATATAGGTGCTTTCTAATTTACTAAACATATTGTTAATGCTATCTGCCACCTTCCCATTTGCAGTAAAATTCACTTCATCATTAGCTTCAGCTTTCCACTCCATTATACTTGAAACCTGAGTTCCCTGGTACGAAAATTTCTTATAATACTTACGGTACGATGCTTTGTCTGCCATATTAGCGGATATAATATCTGCCGATGGGTATTCGAATTCTGCTATGGAGGCCAATAAGCCTATATGAGCAAAATTCCCCCATTCATAAAAACGCTCTTTCACCACACCGGAAGATGCTATTGTGTAGGATTTTACCGGTTTAATAATCATACTATCAAATACAAATTCAGTTGATGTTTCCACTTCATTCCCATGTATATCCCGACTAACTGAAATTGATTTCTGCAAATATTTAAAAGTAGGTTTAAACCTTATCGAAGAATACCCCACTGGCAATACCTTATAGCAGAATGACCTCGTTTTGCGAAAGGTGTTTATCAATATTACCTCATTAGCGTAATTGAAATCTGAATACACTTGCTCTCTAGAGGATAGCAGAGAGCCATTCTCACTAAAATTTTTCTCAAATTGAAGCCTTCCATTCAAATTACTATAGTAATCCACATCTACAAAAGGATGATTATATACGTCTGTAAGTTTCTCTGCAAAAAAAGCTAATTGTGTTTTACCGTTCTTCAAATAATTTCTACCGCTTATCGTTCGGTTCTCAATAACTTCTTCTTTGGTGACATTTCTATATCCTACATGGCTTCCCTGGTAAGCAAGTATTACATTAGCATAGGAACTCACATTAAGATACACCTCCGGTTCTATGTCCTTTATTTGAATACAGGTAGGTAAGCTAGTCATTTCATCCCCTCTCATAAAACCTGGTAAATATTCGGTTATATATCCACCAAAATAAGGCTCCATGAAGAGCAGTCCGCTACTTAAATGAGGATTAGCAAAGGAGTGGTAGCTATAGTTGGTCTTTTTTTTAGGATTATCTATTATCCCATCAAATTTAGTAATACTTTTTATTCTTAAACCACCGACTTTCCTCATCATGCTTTCTTCAAGCTCATATTCAATTGATATTGAAATATTTTCTCTGTTACCCTCCCCATCATTGATAGCATGCAACCTGTAATCCCCAGCCTCCACTATTACCCTGTTAGAATAGAACACCCCATTGTCTGTAATAGGATAATATTTCTGATATAAGCCATTTTCATTTTTTTTATAAATATCTGCTAAAGCTTTTGCCCCAATCCCATCAGGTGAAATATCTAGTTCTATGGTTGCTGCAACATTTTCAGGAATATGAAAGAATTCCTCATCTTCGTTCGGGTTCAAAGAAGTACCTTGAGAAGCTACTACTTTATGAAAATATGTTTTAGGAAATTCTTCATCATATACCTCATTCAGCTCGTAGCTAAATTCACTATAACCTCCTGTGGGATATGTTAGCTTCTTTAGAGCACCAACTCTTGTGTGATACAGATTGGGTGAACGGTCAGCAGTAAAATTCTTGAGATGGTAATAATCATCCTTGTATTCCGGAATTAAAGTAGCAGCACCATTGCCATTATAGTAACCCCAGAAATCCTGCTCTTTTGAATTCCTGGAAGGAAATGTATGATGATCATCGAAATATTCAAACTTATAGGGAGGAATTGAAAGGTTTGAATTAAAGCTGTTCAGGGAATCCAACTTTAATTTCTTATTGGTACCAAAGTAGCTTAAATGAAATTTCACTCTATTAATCAGTTCATTATTTTTGTAAATTTTGATTTCCGATATTTCTTTTCCATCATAATCTAACCTGTCTGGTCCGGAAACAAACTCCACTTTATCACCTTTGCTACTCTCTATTGAGCTAAGTCTTAAGCCTGCTGTTTCTGTTCTTTGAATGGAGAGATTATTTTGCTCACTTGCACTACCAAACCCAAATTTTCTGTTTTCTATATAGGGTTTCATTAAAACATGATTATCAGCCGCATAATTAAAAGTTAAGGTGCCACTGGAAGAATAAACTTTCGTTAAATACCATGCGCTCTGATAATCCATGATCTCAGGCTCTCCCAAGGGAACATCAATCTGCGACTTAATCTTTTCCGTTTTAGCGAATTCATATACCAGACCTTTGTCATCTTTTATACTCCAGTAATAATCCTCTCCAGGTAATTCCACGGGATAAGAAGCATGCCGAAAAGGGTAATTGACAAACTCGTTATTTGACTTCACCAATTCAATTAATTCACGATGATGATTAAAGTAGAATTTACCACTATGCTTTCCAAAAGAATAAAAATACAAATCTGGTTGGGTATCGATAAAACCATCTGCAAGTGAATCAGCAAAACTGACAGTTCCGTATTTCTTAGAGGGTTCAGGATTAGGGCCATCATGGTTATCGTACTTGGTAATCTGACCATGCTGAATAACACCGGCATCATTGATTAATAAAGCTGCTGCTTCAGAAAAGTAGCCGTGCTTTTGATTGTATGTCACAGGCTGGTTAGCCCCCAGCTCATCGGGATACTGCTTTACTACTCTTCCTATCAAACCTGTAGCATTTAATGTCCATCCAGCTCCTACCCAACTGGCTACTTCCTCAACTTTTAATCCTCCTGCATCATAACTCAAACTGATAGGCCAGCTAAAATCATTCATTTGGATACTGTGGATAGGAATAGTAATATCTGGTTTACCTACAAATTCGTTTACTTCAATATTGACTCGTTTTAAAAACTCTGCCGCCTCAGGCGTAGGTGGGAGGACATTAACCATTTCAGGCTCTTTAACTCCCTCCTGTGCATGAAGTGAGGAGATGGAAAATAGGAAAAAGACAACGAATATTAGTTCTTTCGTATACATAAATATTTAATATATTATCAAATTAATCCTTACCCCCCACCTGGTTTTTGAGGGTTTTGTATAATCCGGGGGAACTATATTATACAATACCTGTGTCTGGCCTTTCAGCTTTTTGTATATTTTGTATTCTATTCCCAAACCCAGCCAGCCTTTGGGCTGTAGCGGGTTGAAGTCATACCAGTTTTCTCTCATCTCCTCGCTTTTGGTAGCATAAGGCTGCTCAAATTCCACATGGGCAAAAATGTTTTTGTAAAACTTGTACTGGCTGAACACTCTGTAAGAAATTTCTCTGTTGAATTTTGCGGCTAGTGAATCTTTGTGGTACACTAAAATATCTGCTGTGCCGCTTAATCCAGCCGACCATTTATTCGTGAATTTATAAGCCACTAGTGGAGCGGATTTGAGAAGCAGCCCGTTCATCCATTTGGCTTCCAGCCCCAAGCCAAATTGCCAGCGATCTACAGGCCTTTTATCCAACTCTGTCAGCACAGGCCCGTTCGGGTTCATCAGGTTTACTTTGCTGTACTTTTGTTTCATACCCTCCATGCTCTTCAATGCCGATTGGATCTTATCAGCATGCCCGCCTAACTTTTCTGCTATTTGCTGCGAGGCTGCCACTTTGGAAGGATCCCATTCCACGGGCTTACTGGCTCCTAAACCTGAAGCTAAACCTCCTTCAGCTTGTAAAGCATTGAGTTCTTTAAATTCATCCACATGCTCCACCAGCAAAGCTTCGGATTTTTTTTCCAATGCTTCATAGTTGCCGCTATCCAATTGCGCTTTTACCTGCTTAGCTTCTTTTAAGGGAGTAGCTATCAATGGTTTTTCAGGGAGCTGGCCTTTTAAGGTACCTGCTGCAGAAGGCAAATGAATATTTTCAGCAGGTAGTTGCAGCTTCTCAACACTTTCTGTGGGGAGAGAGACGCCTTTTAATTTCGGAAGATTCTGGGCTTCAATTGGAATTAACTTTTGGATTTTACCGAAAGAGCTATCATCCGGGAAAGAAAGTGAATCAGTGACTACAGAAATATTTTTGTTGATCGAGTCACTTACTGAATGAAGGGAAGTATCTATGGGCTGACCGGGCTTCTCAATTTTTCCGGAAAGGCTATCTACAGAATGAAAGAGGGGATCGGACTTTTCAGCAGAAACCTGCGCATGCAGAGGCTGAATCAGCCAAAACATTACAAGACTTATAAGAAGATGCTTTAAAGCGAAGGATGGAAGATAAAGAAACCTATTAGGTTGAAACATTCTCTCCTATTTATCGTAATCTCTAAATTTTTATTTAAACATAGCAATATTTTCTTAGATGTTCCAAATAATTCACCTTAAATATTATAGGAAATTGAAAAATATTACATGCGCCCGGAAAAATTAGTGTGATTGATAAATTGTATTTTCAGCAGACTTCTCCACCCAACTTGTAGAAATAATACCGTCCATAAGGAGTCATAATAGCCTCTAGTCTACTAGTCTATGAATACGAGTGGCGTATTTTTGTTTGAATAATTACTAAAGAAAAAGGCCGCCTAACAGCAGCCTTTTTCATTACAAGGTATGTCTAGTCCTGAAATAGCGTTACATTATCAACAGGAATTAACAAAGCGATAGTACATTCTTACCTATACTACACTTGCACTTTTATCTTGAGCATCTTGTTCTCTGGACATATCTTCCAAAGATCTGCCTTTAGTTTCTTTAATGAAGTACTTAACAAAGAAGTAGGCAACTACTCCAAAGAATGCATACACCCCGTAAGAAACACCTAAGCCAATATTGATCAACATGATTGGGAACGTCATAGTGATTGCAAAATTAGCCACCCATTGTGCCAAGCCACAAAGTGCTAAAGCCGCGCCTCGGAACTGGTTAGGGAACATCTCCCCTAGCATTACCCACATAACAGGTCCCCATGATAATGCAAAAAACGCAATATAAGCATTTGCTACTATTAAAGCATAAGTACCTACAGAATCAGAAAGAACCAGGTTTCCACTTGCATCTAATGAAGCAGTGCTGAAAATGTAAGCCAAAATTGCTAGCATCACTGCCTGACCTAATGAGCCTATTAATAATAATGGCTTTCTACCTAATCTGTCTACTAAAATAATAGAAACAACTGTAAAAAAGATATTAACTGTACCTCCAATTACATTGGTTAATAAAGCATCAGCTTCAGTAAAACCAGCTGCTTTCCAAAGAGTGGCTCCATAATAGAAAATTACGTTAATCCCAGTAAGTTGCTGTAAAACTGCTAAACCTAAACCAGCCCAAACCAAAGGGTGAATTTTCCCTGTATACTTACTGATTACATCTTTCAATTTAGGTTTACTGCCTTCTCTTACAGTAGACTTGATATCCAGTACTTTTTCTGCAGCCGCCTTAGCGTTAGATATTGTAGCAAGCACCTTTTCAGCCAGATTAGCTTTACCAGCAACTACAAGGTAACGAGGTGATTCAGGAATAAAAAAGAGCACTATTAAAAATATAGATGCCGGCACTACTTCTATCCAAAACATCCATTGCCAGGTCTGAAAACCACCCCATAAAATATCAGAAGCACTTCCGGACAGCCCCACTAACCAATAGTTACTCAAAAAGGCTGCAAAAAGGCCAATCACAATCATCAATTGTTGTAATGTGGCGAGGCGGCCTCTTATTTTAGAAGGAGCTATTTCACTAATATAAGCAGGAGCCAAAATACTGGCTGCTCCTACAGCAAAGCCTCCTAACAATCTATAAATAACAAACTCAACTGAACCAGTTGCTAAACCAGAACCTACTGCACTAACAATAAACAACAATGCAGTTACCACCATCATTGGCTTTCTGCCATATTTATCAGCTAAAGTACCAGCGAAAAATGCACCAACAGCACACCCTAACAGAACAGAGGCCACATTAAAACCTGTAGTTGCTGCATCGGAATTAAAAGATAATTGAAGGGCATCTACTGTACCGTTAATAACCCCACTATCAAATCCAAATAAAAATCCTCCTATAGCAGCTACAAAAGCTAAAAATATAACCTTCGGCAAATTATACTCTTCCTTATTAATTTCTGTTGTATTCTCTTTCGTGTTCATATAAGTTTAATTCATTTTATTGGGCAATTTAAGGGATTTTAATTGATAAACTAAAGCCTATTATAGATTTAAAGCTTTTTTTCCTTGAGTGGTTTAGTTTTATATACTCTTACGTAATCCACTTTTAATTTCTGAGGCCAAATGTTAGGGTCAATTCCATATTTTCCTCCCCAATTTCCTCCTACTGCTAAATTAATAATTAAATGAAATGGAGTGATGAAAGGCCAACCGGATTTACCTTCTCCGTTTTTCTCTACTGTATGATATAATTCATCATCTATAAACCAATCAATTTTATCCTCAGTCCAGTTAATGGCATATACATGAAAATTCTTGCTGGCATCCTCCACAAACAGGCTGTCACTCTTTTGTGTACCTTTAATATGGTTGTAATCTTCTGTATGTATAGTTCCGTAGATCTGCCCCTGATTGTAGCCAACATGCTCCATAATGTCAATTTCACCATCAGCCGGCCATTTAAAGTCCTTATCCTTGGTCGGGAGCATCCAAATAGCTGGCCATGTACCCCTTCCTTCCGGAAGCATAGCACTTACTTCAATATAGCCTGACTTCCAGTCGCCTTTGTTCTTAGTGGTGATTTTTGCAGAAGTATACCTACCTGAATCAGTAGGTTGATGTGCTTCAATAATTAGAATCCCATCTTCCACCCGGATATTCTTGGTACTATCAGTATAAAATTGCTTTTCATTGTTTCCAAAGCCACAGTTTCCAGGACATCCATCCCCTATTTGAAAATTCCACTTTTCAGTATCAATTGAGCCTGCTGAATTGAATTCATCTGACCACAGTAAATTTTCGTCACTTTCTGATGGTGAGTTACATGAAAAAAGTATAAGTAAAGCGAGGCTGAATATTAGGTTTGATCTTATCATTGCAAAGTTATTTTTTTGTACTCTTCTGTAGCAGAATTAGGTGCTATATAAATTTTAAATGTTCCTGGCTCGGTGCCGAATGTATTGTCTTTCCGATAGAAGGAAAGCATTTCAGGGGTAATAGTAAATGTAAAAGTTTTTGATTCATTCGGGGCAAGCTTTTCTTTTGCAAAACCTTTCAATTCCTTTACAGGCCTTGTTACACTCCCTACTTCATCTTGAATGTAAAGCTGCACAATCTCTTCCCCGGAAACTTTACCGGAATTTGTTATCTCAACAGATGCTGTTATACTACCATCTGCCTCTAATGTATTGCTACTCAATTGTATTTCACCATATTCAAAATTAGAGTAGCTTAACCCGAAGCCGAATGGAAATAATGGTGTGCTATCCACATCATTATGATGCGTGTAAAATACCATGCCCGGACCTGAGTCTGGCCTGCCTGTAACCTTATGATTATAGTAAATTGGCAACTGACCTACCCTTCTCGGAAAGGACATCGTTAATTTACCTGAGGGATTATAATCGCCCTTCAATACATCAGCTATCGCATTGCCAGCTTCTGCACCTAAATGCCATGTTTCCAGAATAGCCGGAATATTCTCTGCTTCCCAGCTTAGGGTAAGCGGCCTTCCATTCATCAGTACTAAAACAATGTTGGAATTCACTTCCTTAATTTCTTCTAAAAGTTCCAGTTGAAGCCCCGGGAGACCGATTTCCGACCTGCTTCTTCCTTCACCTGACATATAAGCCGTTTCCCCCAAAGCCATGATTACCACATCAGCTTTTTGTGCTATTTTTTTAGCCTCTTCAAAACCGGATTTATCTTTTTCCTCAATTTCAGTTTTCTGATGGAAAGTGTTAGGCCCTATTGATAGCTTTACTCCTTCCGCATATATCAAATTTTCTGTACCAAAGGCTTCTTCCAACCCTTCATATAATGAAATTGCTGAACCTGCTTTGGCCTGAGCCCTCCAATTACCCAGGGGGCTGTCTTTGTCCTTAGCCAATGGCCCGATAACAGCAATTTTTTGATTTGATTTCAAGGGAAGTAAGTCCTTCTCATTTTTTAATAAAACAATTGATTCTCTGGCTATTTCTCTTGCTACTTCAGTAAACTCCGGCTTTTGAATAGTTTCTTTTTCTCTCGTTAAGTCGCTATACTTGTAGGGATTATCAAACAGTCCTAATTCAAACTTCAGTTTCAAAACTCTTCTTACTGCATCATTGATTGTTTCTTCTTCCACTTTACCTTCTTCCACCAGTGTAGCTAAATGAGTAATATAAGCTTCAGCCTCCATATCAATATCCGAACCTGCATTAATGGCCTGTGCTGATGCTTCTTTAAGATTAGCAGCAGTGCCATGATTGACAATTTCACCGATAGAATTCCAATCTGAAACTACTACCCCATCAAACTCCCATTGTCCTTTCAGGATATCCCTTAAAAGGTACTCACTTGCAGAGGCCGGAATGCCATCCACATCGTTAAATGAGTTCATGAATGATGCAACCCCAACTTCTTCGGCTGCTTTAAATGGTGGTATAATTTGATTAAGAAGCACTTCCCTGTTCAAATTCATGCTATTGTAATCCTTCCCGCTTTCCACAAAGCCATAACCGGCAAAGTGCTTGGCTGTCGCAGCAATAGTGAAAGGATCAGACAAGTCATTGCCTTGAAAACCTAAAATTCTGGCTTTAGCAATTTCAGCTCCCAGATAAGGATCTTCTCCGGCACCTTCCATTACACGTCCCCATCTTGCATCGCGGGATACATCTATCATGGGTGCGAAAGTCCAGTGCAGCCCTGAAGCAGCTGCTTCCTGTGCTGCAACAGATGCTGTTTTCTTCATTAAATCCAGATTCCAGGAAGCACTTTCTGCTAATGGAACAGGAAAAATAGTTTTATAACCATGTATAACATCATAAGAAAAAATCAAAGGTATTTTTAGTCGGGAATTCTCCATTACCAGCTTTTGGAGCTTCATGGTATTTTCTGCACCTAATAAATTAAGTACGGAACCTACTTTACCACTTAAAATCTGTTGATACCTCTTTTCGGCTTGCTCTCCTTTTTCACTCGGACCGGTCATTTCTTCACCAATGGCATATTGGTTGATCTGGCCTATTTTTTCTTCAAGCGTCATTAAAGAAAGAACTGAGTCTACTTTTTGAGTCACTCTGTCTTTAGAGTTAATATTATTTTTACTCTCCTCTTGCTGACTACAAGAAAATGCAGTCAGCAGGGAAAGAAATAAGATTTTAATTTTCACTAGATTGATTTATTGATGAGAATTAATTTTCCTGAAATACTCGTACGTAGTCTACTATCATTTTTTGAGGGAATTGAGTTGTTGCATCAGGGCTACCTGGCAGGTTACCACCCACAGCAACATTAAATATGAAGAAGAATGGTTTTCGAAATTCATCTAAACCTTGTGGTGAAATATCAATTGTATGATACACATTATCATCCACCAACCATTGAATTTTCTCTTCATCCCACAGTAAGCTAAAAACATGAAATTCATCTGCAAAAGTACCTGAAGATAATTGGTAAGGAGATCCCTCTCCACAAGTACAGGCATATTGACCATTATTGTCCCAATGCAAAGTACCAAAAACCTGGCTTTCTTTTATTCCGCCTCCTATTTTCTCCATTATATCTATCTCACCTGACCTTGGCCATCCTACCTCGTCAAAATTAGCTCCCAGCATCCATAATGCTGGCCAAACACCTTGTCCGAATGGCAAAATAGCCCTAATATCGATCCTTCCATATTGAAAATCTTGTTTATCCTTAGTGATTAGACGAGAAGAGGTATAATTGCTACCACTAAAAGATTCTTCTTTGGCTTCTATGGTTAAATAACCACCACCTACCGTGGTATTTTCTGCTCTATAATACTGAAGTTCATTATTGCCCCAACCATTACCACCTGTGCCAATTTCCGGGGTCCAATCAGAAGATAATTGGCTTCCTTCAAATTCATCCTGCCATACTAAGTCATAACCTTCATATTGCAGTGGGGTAGTATAGCCATCATCAGGTTCATTATCCACTAAATTGATCTGTACTTGTTCAGTTGTACTTATGAAGTCATTCTGAGTAGTATGTGCCCTCGCTGTTATTTGATAGTCGCCAGCATCTGAATAAACATATTTGATTTGACCAGAATTCTGTTGAATAAACTCTTCACTATCTCCAAAATTAAAAGTGTAGAAGTTTACTCTTTCAGCGCTGGCCGTTAGTGTTATTTCAGCAGGATTACTTTCAGATTTCACTACTGAAACAACTAGATTTGAGGGTAAAATAACCTCAGCAGAAGGAGTATCCTCCCCACAAGATGTGAGGAAGATACCCATTAAACTAAATAAAGGTATTAAAAATCTAATTTTCATATTATTGATTTGGGATCAAGACAAAATTCCAGAATGCACCACCAACATCAATTGTTAAGGTTAGTTCCTCACCAGAAGCATTTTTAAAATAGTCTAACACTTCATAAGTAACTGCTGCATCCATATCTGGTGGCGCTGTATCATATTCATCTCCATTATAGGCTTTAGGAAGAGCTATGAATGCACCTGTACCTCTTACTGTAATATAAGCTGGTGTAGTTTCAGTAGCAGGTGTTAAAGAGAAAGAATGAACCCCTGAACCCCACGCTTCAGCATCAGTACCATTTAGTATATCATCTGATTCACAACTTGGAGTATTTTCTGGGACAACACCTGCCATATAAGACTCTGCAAATATATCACCATTGGTTTTATACTCGTATTGCCCTCCTGTTTTAAAGATAAACTCATCATTAAACAAACAAGGACGGTCACCAGAAATATCTGCACCCTGAGGGAAGTAGTTGTCGCTTCCTTTAGAATCCCCCACACCAAATGAACCAGCCGCTGGCCTCAAAACCCAAGATTTAGTATTACCTCCTGTTAATAATTCCTGTGTCAATACAGTTGTCTCTTCTGTCGCAAAACCTATGTCATCAACATAGAAGGTACCTCCAGCATTATTATCAAAATCCATAAACAGAGCTATCTTATTATAAGTACCCGATGGAGTTCCTGTAAAGTCGAAGTTTAATTGAGTCCATCCATTTACAGTAGTTATATCCGAAAATACTTCCACCGGAGTAGCTGTTCCATCAGCAGATTCTAATTTAAATAATGCTCTACCTGTTACTGGTGACCATGCTTTAAAACCTAAAACAGTATTGGAAGAAAACTCTATAAATTCGTCAAGAGTAATTTCTATACCAGCCCAGTTTCCTTCAAACCCTTTAACATATTCTCCAACTCTTGAGGATTGATTTACTCCACTCACATCTGGGTTATCAATAACATTAAATACAGTTCCTCCAAAAGCACCAAATTGTGTATCATTCTCTTCAAATGTAAATGGGAATAATTTTGGTATTGAACTTACTGTTATATCCTGAGAAACTGAAGCTGATTCACCAGGAGCAGTCACATTAAGAGTTACATTATATGTTCCTTCTGCCATATAAGTATGTGTAGGGTTTTCCTCAGAACTGGTAGCTCCATCCCCAAAATCCCAACTATAAGATTTAGCATTTAATGAAGTGCTTTTAAATTGCACTGACAAGCCATTAATAGTAGTAGTATAGCTAGCTGCAACTGGAGCATATCCTTTTCTAATCAATCTATGATACCATTTCAAATCTGGGGAAGCTGCATCATTAAACCTGATGAACATTTCATTTTCAGAAATAGATAAAACCTGATATTTGTTAACCCCGGTGTTATAGCCAATAAACCCATTATTATTAAAGCTAAGTACAATATAACCTTCATCGTCCTCTTGAAAAGAGAAATTGATATTTTCTGCTGCTTCATAAGGTGCTGTCCTGTCTCCTGCCTCTGGTTCATAAGCGCCAGGAAATTTCCCTTCTTGTGCCGGATTTAAATATACATCTCCATTAGTATTTTGCTTATATTGATATTGGTTCAAAACGAAAGTATATTCATCATTATATAATCCTGCACCTGCTTTTTCGTTAGCCTGTGCTGCATAATAATCAGGTCCAAAGGATGATGCAGGTCCAACACCTAGATGTCCTGACCTTTCTGCATCTATTACCCATGTTTTGCCCTCTGGCTGGTCACAACCACCAGTAAGAAGTTCCAGGAATTCAACCTCACAAATAGTAGGGTCTGTTTCTTCAATGGTAATTGTCTCAGATGATGAAACCGAACCGCCACTGGAGAAAACTGTAAGAGTTACCTCATAATCACCAGCGAAAGGAAAATAACCCTCTACCTGATCTCCTTCGGCTGTAGCTCCATTTCCAAAATCCCATTTCTTAATAAATCCAGTTGAATTGTTTGAGAAATTAAGATAATTTTCACCTTTAGATGACTCCGTAATTGAATACTCAGCTTCCTGAGGCTGTGGAGCCTCTTTTATCTCAAATTCCTCAGAGCAACTCCAAACAGATACTGCTACTATTGCAAATAAGTATAATATATATTTTTTCATGACTACAGATTTTTAATTATAATTTGGATTTTGCTCCCAGGTACCACCTACTAGATCGATTTCAATTTGTGGAATAGGAAACAATTCATTTTTCCCTACTTGAAAACCCTCAATACTTTCTGAAGCCTGTCCTGTTCTAACAAGATCAAAAAACCGATGACCTTCACCAGAAAGTTCAAACCTTCTCTCTTCCCAAATTGCTTCAGTAAGTGCCTGTCCAGTTACATTTATAGCTGATAAGCCTACTCGATTTCTCACTTGATTTAGATAATCTTGAGCCAATCCATCATTTGCTGAAGGTTTTCTATTATGGGCTTCAGCAGCCATCAGTAATACATCTGGATAACGTATTACTCTATAATTGACAGGGCTTGTCAAATCGTTATCTCCAGCACCTAATTCATCTAATCTTTTAATGTATTTATTATTATAATATCCGGTATGGCCACCCCCTCCAATTACATACTTAATGTCCGCTGGATTCTCTTGTTCAGCAATAAAAGCCTCTATATCAAGCACGGTACCATCTCTTCTAATATCTGAGGGATCAAAAGCATTGTATAAATCCTCTGTTGGCAAATTATAACTATTACCATCACCATAAATTGGCCCTTCATATTGTCTAATGCCCTGAAATCCTAATGCAGCATTACCTTCCAGACAAACTAAACATCCATAGCTACCACCTTCTACACCAGTATACTGTATTTCAAAAACTGATTCTAAATTACCTTCTTGTTCTACGCTAAACAAAGCAGTATATTCTTCACTCGTAGTAGTTGTTATTGTACTGTAAGGACCTTCATTTATCACTCTGTCTAAAGTGGTAGCTGCTTCTGTAAACTTATCCTGATACAAATAAACTTTACCTAATAAAGCTAATGCTGCACCTTTTGTAATCCTCCCTTTAACTGAATTAGTCCATTCCAACACTTCAGAAGCGACTTGTAAATCAGCTTCAATCTGAGCATAAACTTGTTCTTTGGGTGTTCTATCAATTGAAACAGCTTCTTCAATGCCCAGCCTTCTATCAACAATTAAAGGAATGTCTCCAAAATACTTAACTAACTGAAAGTAATAATAGGCACGTAAAAATGCTGCTTCTGCGTACAACACATCTTTACCTTCAAAATCGATTTTATCACGAAATTCAAACATGTAATTCACTCTGGTGATTCCAGCATAATTAAACCTTAGAACATTTCTTAGCTCGTCATTTACTCCTCCATGAGTCATTTCGTCAATTTGGTGCAATCCACGTGAATCATTTACACTCTCACCACCGGCAATCGCATTATCTGAGGCTATCTCTCCTATCCAATTATTTAAATAAGAAGTTTGTAGTAAGTCATAAGCTCCAATCAACGCTCTTTCATAATCTTCTTGCGTATTAAAAAAGCTTTCAGCATCTTCAGCAAAAGGAGGGTCAATTTCTAGTCTATCATCGCATGCTGCAAAACTGATAGTAAAGACTAACAAACAGATATATTTTATTTTTTTCATTATTATTCTATTTAAAATTGTAGATTAATTCCACCCATTAATATTTTTGCAACCGGGTATCTTCCTAAGTCTACCCCATTTCCTAAAACTCCGCTGGAGCCAACATCAGGGGTGTATCCCATGTATCTGGTAAGGGTTACAGCATTATTAGCTGCGATATAAAATCTCACTTTTGAAGATTTTATTGTTTCACTCCACTTAACAGGCAGGGTGTAGCCAATTTGTACATTGTTTAAACGCACATAGCTTCCATCTTCTACATAAAAATCTGAAAATTGAGTATTTTGTGTACCTTCTGTAGTTAATCTCGGGTATTCATTGGTTGAGCCCGGTCCTGTCCATCTGTTAAGGTTATAAGCCATTTGATTTGCAAAAGGACTTTGTCTTTCATAGTTTCTTACAATTTCTTGTCCTAGCGCTGCATATATGTTTCCAGACAAATCAAAGCCATAAGCACTTAAACTAAAATTAAAGCCCATAGTAAAATCGGGAATTGGTGATCCAATTTGAGTTTTATCTGAGTTGTTACTAAAATTAATTTCACCATCACCATTTACGTCCACAAATCGTAAGTCTCCAGGTTGAGCGCCAGGCTGTACTACATCGCTCGAAGCAATTTCTTCTGCAGTCTGCCAAATGCCATTGGTCTTGTAGCCATTAAAATACCCAATAGGAAAACCTTCTTCAAATCTGGTAGCGATACCACCTCCGACACTGAAACCCGCACCAGGAATAAAATCAATACCTTCTGCAGTTCTTGTAACTTCATTTTGCAAATAAGTGAAATTGTATCCTAAAGTTAAATTCACATCTTTTCCTAGAGTAGCTCTATAGTTTAAATCAAATTCTACCCCTTGATTCCTCACATCACCATTATTCACAATGGGAGCTAAACCGCCTGCTCCGTAAGTTCCTAAAACAGCACTTACGTCAGGGGCAAAAAGTAAATCTTTTGTGTCCTTAAGAAAGTAATTTATACCAAAATCAAAATTATTGAACAAGCTTAAATCTAAACCGATATTGGTTTGTCTCGTTTCCTCCCATTTTAAATCCGGATTGGCAGCTCTTCCTATAGCTGCACCTTGTAAAAGAGCATCGTTAAATACGTAAGTAGCTTCACCACCTAAATTTGCTCTATACGCATAACTTGATATTTGATCATTGCCAACCACTCCAAAACTTACTCTCAATTTGGCAAAATCTACGGCTGAAATATTAAAAAATTCTTCATCAGAAATAACCCAGGCACCGGAAACTGATCCGAAATAACCGAATCTGTTATTTGGACCGAATTTTGTTGACCCATCTCTTCTGATGATACCTGAAATAAGATACCTCTTGCTGTA
Organism: Marivirga lumbricoides; assembly: GCF_014636295.1. Classification (GTDB taxonomy): domain Bacteria; phylum Bacteroidota; class Bacteroidia; order Cytophagales; family Cyclobacteriaceae; genus Marivirga; species Marivirga lumbricoides. The sequence goes on from NZ_BMEC01000006.1 coordinate 175,355, forward strand.
ATCATATTCTGCTCTCAGGAAAACTGAATTCAATCTATCTAACCCTTGACTAGATCCAACATTATTCAGGTAACCTCCAACAGCTTTATTAGCAGAAATATCCGCTAAATCAAGTGAATTATTAGGAATATTAAATCCAGTTCCATTTAAAATCCTTGACGATTCTTCAGTAAATGAAAATCCAACTGTTCCTTTTACATTATGTACATCGCCAAACGTATTCTTATAATTCACAAACCCTTCAGCCAAATAATTGAAGTATGACTCCCTAGATTCAAAAACGCTTGCTCCCTGCTCAACTTCAAGTTCTCCAATATTAATAATTCTAGGATCCAAATTTTCGTTGAGTGCTGAATTCGCAAATTTACCAGGCCCATACCAAACTAATGGATTAAACACTTTAACGTCAACGATTGCATAATTGTAACCTATTCGAGCAGAAGCTTCAAAGTTATCATTAATGGTATAAGTTAATTCTTGCTTACCCACTATTTTATTCGTTTCAGCGTCATTAAAGGTATTTTGTATTTGAGCTACCGGATTAATAATGTCAGAAACATTATTAAGATATGAAAACCTGCCATCTACGCGAACGGGTTCAGTAGGATAGGCATTTACAGCATTAAATAGCACAGAGCCAATCACGCCTTCAGATATACCACTGGAACGCTCTTGTGAGTATAGTAAAGTATTAGTCAACTTCACTTTAGGGAAAACCTCAGTAACAAAATTTAATCTTGCATTATACCTCTCAAAGTTAGCTTTGTCATCACCTACTATACCTTGCTGTCCGAAATATGAACCTCCCACATTGTAGGAAGTCTTTTCAGAACCACCAGAAACACTTAAATTATAACTTTGCATAGGCGCCTGTTGAAAAACCTGATCCTGCCAATCGGTACCTTCACCTAACTCAGTGTTGGCAAAAGGAACAGCCTGATTATTAGCTGCAAAAGCTTCATTCTTAAGTATCGCATATTCTCTTGCATTTAAAAGATCCAGCTTTCTTGAAGTTTCCTGAACACCATAATAACCATCAAATTGGATAGTTGGCTTGGAATTTAATTTTCCTTTCTTAGTTTCAATAATGACCACTCCATTTGCTGCACGCACACCGTAAATACCCGCTGTAGCATCCTTAATAATATCAATTGAAGCAATGTCATTAGGATTTAAAGAATTCAAACCTTCGTCAGGGAAAATTACACCATCAACTATTATAAGCGGACTATTATCTCCATTGGTCGAGATACCTCTTATGTTAATGTTAGCAGAACCACCCGGGGATGCAGAGTTAGTTGTAATGTTAACTCCTGAAACAGCACCTTGCAGTGCCTGATCCATTCGGGGAACTTTTCTTTCTTCAATAGCATCACCGCTGACATTTGAGATAGCACCTGTCAACTCCTTCTTTGTAGTAGTCCCATATCCTACTACTACTACTTCACTTAAAGAAGTAACATCTTCTTCCAAGTTGACATCTATAACAGACCTACCATTTACCTGAATCTCTTTCGATTTGTAACCGATAAAGCTGAACCTTAAAATATCATCAGCACCTGCCTGAATTTTAAAATTACCATCCAGGTCTGTTACAGCACCTTCCGATGTGCCTACTTTAAATATATTTACACCGGGTAAGCCTTGTCCTGACGCCTGGTCAGTGACCTTACCTGTAATTGTATTCTGCCCAAGGGCCAGATAGCCACTTAGCAGGAATAAAAGAATAAGTAATTTGTGTTTCATAGTATGTTATACTTTAAATAATAAGTGTTTTTAAGGCTAAAATTCTTCATGCATTTTGATATAATTTTAACCTGGTTCAATAATATTTTAACCAAATGAAAGCTTAAATAGCGACCTGGCAAAGAAAATAAATACATCAATAATACATCAATGAAAAAAATATCACTACTCAAAAATACATCACATCTTAAATAAAAGTGCTTTTAGATCAATTTAAACAACATTATCAATCTTTTTTAATTAATGATAAACCACTACATTTACTTAGATAAAATACATCATTAAAAAAAATGAACTAAATTGAGATATTATTAATAAAAAAGCATGTTTAAACTACTATTTTCAACCATTGTCTTCTGCCTCCTTTCGCTCAGTGCAAGCTTAGCCCAATATAAAACTTTGGGACTGCCATTCAGTAAATATTACTCCAGCCAGGATTATGTGGGAGGAATTCAGAATTGGAAAATCACCCAAAGTGCAGAAGGCCTCATTTATGTAGCAAATAATTTTGGACTTTTGGAATTTGACGGCACTAACTGGGAGAGATATACGCTGGAAAAAGGCACAAAATGTAGGTTTGTTTATATCAATTCACAAGGAAGAATTTATGCTGCCGGTCAGGGAGATTTTGGCTATTTCATCCCCGATGAAAATGGAATTTTACATTTTATCTCTTTAGCTAACAAGCTGCCAGATTCTATCCGGAACTTTGATGAGACATGGAGAATATACCAACAAAATGATCAACTGGTTTTTTGTACGTTCGATGATATTTTTATATTCAATCAACAGGATGAATTTGTAAGGGCCATAGACCCGGCCTATGATCCGGAGAGTTTTCATATGGTTAATCATAAAATCTATATAAATCAATATGAAACAGGGCTTAGTGTACTTGACTCAGACAGCTTGAAGCTTATTCGCAATGGTGATTTCTTTAAGAACAAAACCGTTACCAGCATACTACCTGTTGCTAATGAGCAATTACTTATTAGTACATATAATGATGGCATTTTTATAAGTACTTCAAATGGATACAAAGAGTGGTCTCCTGAAAACAACGATTTTTTAGAAAAAGCTGCTATTAACCATGCTATAAGGCTCAATAATGGAAGAATCGCTATAGGAACTCAAAATGAAGGAGTGCTTATTTTGAACACTGAAGGAAATATAGAACTGCATCTTACTAATGGAAAAGGCATTGAGAATAGAACGGTTTTATCTCTTTTTGAGGATATACAAGGTAACCTCTGGTTGGGTCATAATAATGGTATATCTATGATTGAGCTGAATTTACCTTTCACACATGCTAACGAACAGATAGAATTACCAGGAACAGGTTATGATGCGCTACTAAAAAATGATACACTTTACTATGGTACTAATAATGGCCTTTATTTCAAGAATATAAAAAAAAGAGAAGCTGAACTGCAGCTGGTGGAGAACTCCACCGGACAAGTCTATAGTATTGAAAATATTGACGGGCAAATAATTATGGGACATCACAATGGTGCTTTTGCAGTTTCTCACGGAAAAGCAAACTTATTGGCTCCTATTGCAGGTACCTGGACATTCCTTGAGCTTAGGGGTCAGCCTAATTATGTGCTTCAGGGAAATTATAAAGGCTTAGCTCTTTTTGAAAAAACAGTTAAGGGATTAAAGTTTATTAGGAAACTGGATGGTTTTCAAGAATCTTCCCGGGTGATGCAGGAAGACCAAAATGGGGATATCTGGATGACTCATGGATACAAAGGTGTATATAAGATACAGTTAAATAAAAATTTAACCGGAGTTGAATATAAATATTATGGAACTGAATCAGGTTTGCCTTCTACTGTTCTTATCAATGTATGGAGAGTAAATAACAGACTGATATTTACTACTGAAAGAGGCGTATACCGATACGATAAGTCCACCGATAGATTTATAAAGGATGACTTTTTCAATGAAATGTTAGGACCAGATTCTCAAATAATGAGCCTTTCTGAAGACCCGATTGGAAACGTATTTTATGCAAGCATGAAAGAAATTGGAGTATTGGAAAAACAACCCAATAGTACCTACGAAAAGCATACAGATATTTTCAATAGATTGGATTTACTACTTAATGATGACCTTCAAAATCTTATCACTTTAGAAGCAAACCAGGTACTTTTTGCTGCAAAAGAAGGATTTATTCATTTTAATAACCAGATGCCTAAAACAATTAATCATAATTTCTCAACAATTATTAATAGTGTAAAACTATCTTCCTCAGAAGATACTCTAACACTTGGAGGGCGCTATATCATTGACAATACCATCAAATTTGAGCAGCCAAAAGTAAAAATCCCTAAGGTCTCTTTTAATAATAATGCTATACAGTTTTCATTCAGCGCACCATTTGTAGAAGGACAAAACGATACAAAATACCAATACTGGCTTGAAAATGCAGAACCTGGATATAGTGAGTGGAGCAATAGGATGCTAAAAGAATACTCTAATCTAAAGGAAGGTAAGTATACTTTTCATGTAAAAGCTAAAAACATATATAACCAACTAAGTGAACCTGTTTCATTTAGTTTTGTGATTTTGCCTCCCTGGTACAGAACTCCCCTAGCCTACTCCATCTACTTTATATTGTTATTTGGAGTGTTAGCTACAACTTTCTATGCATTCGAATTCAGATACAAAAAGAAAACGGAAATTCTTACTGAGGAAAAAGAGAAAGAATTAACCCGAATGGACACAGAATTAAAGTCCTCCGAGCAAGAAATTGAAAGGCTAAAAAATGAAAAGCTAAAAGCTAAAATAGAGCTTCAGAACAAAGAATTAGCCACTTCAACAATGCATTTAATTAATAAAAATGGATTTATAAGTCATGTAAAAACTAATTTGAACACCATTATAAAGAGAAGCAAGAATCAAGAGGTAAAACACGAAATCAATAAGATTATACACAATATTGATAAGAATATTGCTTCTGATAATGATTGGGAACACTTTTCAATTCACTTTGACCAGGTACATGGTGATTTCATTAAAAGGCTTAAAAGCAATTACACTAATTTGAGTCCGCAGGAAATGAAATTGAGTGCTTATTTGAGGATGAACCTGAGTACCAAAGAAATTGCTCATTTACTAAATATATCTGTAAGGGGGGCTGAAATTGCCCGTTACAGGCTACGAAAGAAACTTAACCTGGACAGATCAGAAAACCTTCAGGAGTTTATTTTAAAGTATTAAGTGATATTTTATCATTGAGCTTCCTTGCCGGAATTGTCTGTTGAGGAAGTCTTTTCTTTTCTTCCATTGGTATTCAATTGCATTTCAGAAAGTGTTTCTCCTCCCTTAATTCCAAAATCCAGAGTACGGATAGGGAAAGGAATAGTAATGTCCGATTCATCAAAAGCTGCTTTGACTTTCATGATCGCATCAGATCTCATATCCAAATAACTATAGTCACCCGGGAACTTTATCCAGAATTTTATATCAAAATTGATGGAGCTATCACCAAACTCCTTGTAAGTGAAGATCATATCTTCTTTACGAATAACTCCTTCAAGGCTTTTAATAGCATCAACAACTATCTTTTTAACCTTTTCAAGCTCGTCACCATATGAAACACCTACTGTTAAATCTATTCTTCTTTCTCCTAAAATTGTATAATTCACTATAGGATTGGAAAGCACTTCTTTGTTGGGAATATAAACCTCCTGTCCCTGCCAGGTTTTAACTACAGTTACCCTAAGATTTGTTCTTGTAACAGTACCCATAAAATCCTGAATATATACTACATCACCTATCCTGAAAGGTTTACGAAAAGCAAGAATAATACCTGATACAAAGTTGGCCGCGATATCCTGAAAAGCAAATCCTAGTGCCAATCCAATAACACCTACCCCAGCTAACAGTGATGTTACGGCTTTATCTAATTTGAGAATATCAAGAATAATAAAAAGTCCGATACCAACTACAGCATAATATATAATACTAGAAAACAGGCCTTGTACAGCTATATTATTGGAGGACTTTTGGAAAATTTTAACGAATAAATTTTTAACTAATTTAGCTACTACCAGAAAGACTATAAAAAGAATAATAGCAACCAACATATTAGGCACCATGTCAATTAATGTAGTCCACCATGCATCTAATTTACTTGTGACCTGAGCGATAGGTTTAGATACTGATTGTTTTAACGAGTCTTGTTCCATTCTAAAAAATTAGTCTTGTTCAATTTACCCCTCCTTTTTATACCGCTTCATTATTAAAAAGTTGTCAAATCAGTACACATGTTGAAATAATTCATTGTATTAACAATTAAATATTGTAAAATAAACTTGACATTTAAGTAAAACATACTTTACTTTATGATAAATAAACTTTACTTAAATGACGAAACTTAATTACCCTTTGCTTGAAAGAAAATGGAAATGGCTAGCATTTACAATGTTTCCCTTACCCTTTATTATTCTCGGAATTTCATTTATTGCTTCCTACTCAATACCTCAAGAAGCTGTATCAGAAATCATCTACTTATGCTGGGCTTTAGGGTTTGGTATTTTGATTTCTTTAAAAGAAGAGGTGGAAGATGAAATGATCCATTCAATGCGATTAAAAGCTTTTCAGATGGGTGTATATTTCCTTATGTCAGGAACCTTAGCCATCATGATTATCAGTAGCATCAAAAGCTTCACTCCATTTACTGAATGGTTCAGTGCATATGCCGCTATCTGGCTTTTACACACTTATATTTATGCCACTTATAGCTACTTAAAGTGGAAAAATTCAATATAGCATGAGAAATACCATGAAGGTGGAAAGAGCCAAAAAGAACATTACGCAGGAAGATTTAGCCAAAGAAATAGGTGTATCGCGTCAGACTATCAATTCAATTGAGAAAAATAAGTACGTACCATCTACAGTCTTATCTTTGAAGATAGCACGTTTCTTTAACACAACCGTAAACGATATTTTTGAATTAACAGAAGATGATGAATAAAGCAGGTATTATGCCTGCTTTAACTCAATTATTGTTATTTCAGGTGGCATCCCTATTCTACCGGGATAACCTAAATAGCCATACCCTCTGTTTACATAAATGTGCTGATGATTATTGGTGTAAAGACCAGCCCACTGTTTGTAAACATATTGAGAAGGACTCCATTTAAAATCACCTACTTCTACTCCGAATTGAAAACCGTGCGTATGTCCGGCCAGCATGAGATCGATATCAGGAAAATCCTTTCTAACCTGTGCATCCCAATGGCTGGGATCATGAGATAACAAGATTTTTGCAGGAAACTCTTCAGTACCACTGTAAGCTTTAGCTAAATTACCATATTTAGCAAACCTTCCAGCACCCCAATTCTCCACACCAATAATAGCTAAAGGCTCTTTATCAGTATAGAAAATTTTATTTTCATCCAACATTAAATCCCAACCTAAAATTCTGTGAGCTTCCTTTAAATTATTAAGGTTCTGTTGTTTTGCTTTTGCGCTGCTCCAGTTTTTATAATCACCATAATCATGATTACCAAGGGTTGAGTAGACACCCAAAGGTGCCTTAACTTTGCTAAAGATTGGTATATATTTTTCCACCTCAGAGGCTTCATTATTTACCAGGTCACCAGTAAAAAAAACTACATCGGGCTTTTCCTTCATTAGCATATCCACGCCACCTTCCACTGCTATTTTATTCCAAAAACTACCACTGTGAATATCCGAAATCTGAGCCATTCTAACACCATCCCAGGCTTTAGGCAAATTAGGTAGCACTATGGTTTTTCTTCTGATCCTATAGTCATGTGCTCCTGAAATAATACCAAAACTCATGGCAGCAAGAGGCAATCCTCCTGCTACTAAAGCCGTTTTGGCTAAAAATTCGGATCTCGGTATTTTATTATCAGTAGATATGGGCTGAGATGAATTACTTACTTTGTCCTGTATTAACTGAAATGCATATTGTCCTAACCTAAATAAATCACCTAACAGAAGCACAATAGCTGCAAAAAACTTGGAAAAATAGTTTATGAAAACTATTACCAGCAAAAAACTTCTAAAAACTCTTGAATAAGCATCAGGATTCCCAAAATGATAGAGAAAGAAAGCCACTAAAGTAATGGCTGTGAAACCCCAATAGCTATAGAAAGAAAGATTTCTCCAGAATGAGCCAGCATTTTGTAAAGAGATTTTTACTGCTTGAAACGCGTAGAAATCCAGCAGCAAAAATATTATTGCCACAATGGGGATTAGTATTATTTTCGACATGAAGTTGTATTGTAGGACAAATGTAAAGCCTGCTGAACTTCTTCGTTCAGCAGGCTTAAGGAAATTACCTTCCTATTCCAAATTTAGCATTTAGCTTATTAGCTAATAAATACATTACCGGCACAATTACCAATGTTAGGAAGGTTGCAAAAGTTAAACCGAAAATTATCGTCCAACATATTGGCTTCCAGAACATTACAGAATCACCACCAATATAAAAATCGGGATCAAATTGAGAAAACAGACCAATAAAATCGAAGTTGAAACCAATTGCCAGTGGAATAAGCCCCAATACGGTTGTAATAGCCGTTAAAAGTACTGGCCTTAAACGTGTTTTACCAGCTTCCATTACAGCAGATTGAACATCATCGTATGATAGTTCCTGCCCTTCAGGCAAATTCATTTTAATGTTGGTTTTACTGATTTCAATAAAGTCAATTAACACAATTGCATTGTTCACCACTATACCAGCCAGTGAAATGATTCCGATCATGGTCATTACAACAATAAAATCCATCTGGAAAATAACCAATCCTAAGAATACACCAATTGTACTAAAAATTACAGAACTCATGATGATGAAAGGTGCTGTCAACTTATTAAACTGAGCAACTATAATTAAGAAAATGAGGAATACAGCTAATAATAAAGCACCACTTAAGAACTCCATTTCCTTTGCTTGTTCCTCCTGTTCACCTGTAAATTTAACATTGTATCCTTTTGGTACCTGAAAATCTTCTATCGATGCCTTTATTTGATTATTAATATTAGTTGCGTTATATCCTTCCAAAACGTTAGAATATAGTGTAACTACTCTTTCCATTTCCTTACGGTTGATTGAGCCATAAGTACTGGTATATTCCAGATTTGCCACAGCACTAATTGGTACTTGATTTACTTTACCAGAAGCCTGATCTCTATAAGTGATCTTCTTATTAATCATGGCATCTACATCATATCTGTACTCATCAGAATACCTCAATTGTACCTCATAATCATCTTCACCTTCTTTATAGGTAGAAATTTCTTTACCAAAAAGTCCTGTTCTGATTTCATTAGCAATAGTGGCTGTACTCAACCCGAACCGTCTTGCCTTTTCCCTGTTAATATTGATCTTCAGTTCCGGCTTACCTGTTTCCAAATCAGACTGAAGATTCTCTATACCTGAAATATTAAGGTTGTTAATAAAGAGTGTCAGCCTGTCTGAAATATCTATTAGCTCATCAAAATCATCACCGCTGATTTCTATATTAATAGGCTTTCCTGTAGGAGGCCCCGCCTGATCTTTATCAACTGTAATATCTACTCCTGGGTACTCGCTAACGGCATCCCTTATTTTATTCATCACCTCTGTAGTGTTTACTCCATTTCGGTATTTATATTCTACAAAGTTTACTGTAATCCTTCCTTTATTCGGAGTATCTGACTGCCCTACAGCTGTAGGATCTCCCGGATCTGAAGCTCCCTGACCTACATTGGTAACTACTGATTCTACAATTTCAGAATAAGGTGAAATTACTTCCTTTACCTGTCCTTCTACCCGCTTAGCAAATTTATTAGTCTGCTCAACATCTGTTCCTACAGGATACTCGATGAACACATTTACATACTTAGGCTCATTTTCAGGGAAGAATAATACGTCTGGTGTAAAAATTCCCATTAAAACAATAGACCCTATCAATGCCACTATAGTTCCGCCAAGAAAAAAGTAAGGTCTTCTTCCTATTACTGCATATCTTAAAGTCCTGCCATAAAGTCTGTCAAGAGCAGGCAATGACCTCTTTTGAAAAGCTCTTGCTCCGGGCATGAGTACATAAGTGTTTAATAAACCCAGTGTACCAAATAATATTAAAAGGTTACCTATTACATTAAGGGTTGTTACATTATCCAATATTAAAAGACTTAGTACCAGCAAAACAATCCCTAAACCAATAAAAATGAAGGCATTACGCAATACCTTTTTATGTTTCACTTCTTTTTCATCATCCAGATTCATAAATGAAGCGATAAATACCGGATTAATAACCAATGCCACAAAAAGAGACGAACCTAAAGTAATGATTAAGGTAATTGGTAGGTATTTCATAAACTCACCAATTAAACCAGGCCAAAAAGCTAAAGGTAAGAATGCCGCCAAAGTTGTTGCCGTAGAAGATATAATAGGCCACGCCACCTCTCCTACACCTATTTTAGTAGCTTGAATAGCAGAATATCCTTCTTCCATCAGTCGGTAAACATTTTCTACTACCACAATCCCATTATCCACTAACATTCCCAGAGCCATGATTAAAGAGAACAGCACAATCATATTAATAGTAATGCCAAGGGTTCCTAAAATAAGGAAGGCCATAAACATTGACATCGGGATAGCTACACCTACAAAAAGTGCATTTCGTGTACCTAAAAAGAAAAGTAAAACCAATACCACCAATATCACCCCTGAAATAATATTATTTTCAAGGCTGCTTACCTGATCTCTTGTTTGTTGCGACTGGTCATTGGTAATAACTACTTCCAAATCTTCCGGAAATACTTCTTCCTTGGCTCTGTCAACTAATTCATAGATTTTATCAGTAAGAATAAGCAAGTTTTCACCACTTCTTTTTACAGCATCAACCATTACTACAGCTTCGTTATTCAAACGAGCATAGCTTTCTTTCTCCTTGTAGTCAAATTCAACTTCAGCAATATCCTTCAAATAAACAATTCTTCCATTTTCATTTTTAACGATCAGGTTGAGTAATTGCTTAGGGTCTTTATATTCACCGGAGATAGAAACAGTTCTTCTTATTTTACCTGTTTTGATATTACCACCGGACATTGTCATATTTTCAGCCTTAACAGCATTTTCTATGTCCGCAAAACTCACTTTACGGGCTTCCATCTGTAAAGGATCCACATTGATTTTTACTTCCTTTTCATCAACACCTCGTATTTCCGCTTTAGACATTTCAGGGAATTTCTCTAATTCCTCTTCTAAATATTCTGCATAACCATTCAATGTTTCCAGGCTATAATTTCCTGATAAATTGATGTTTAATATAGGAAATTCAGAAACATTTAATTCAAATACATTAGGATCATCCTTCAAATCTGATGGCAACTCGGAACGCGCTTTATCTACAGCATCCTTAACTTCCCGCAACGCAGCATCTACATCAGTATCTGTAGTAAATTCCACAATAATTGTGGAGTAATCCTGTACCGAAGTAGACTTGATCTTATCAACGTCAGAAATAGTATTAATTTCCTTTTCCAGAGGGCGTGTAATCAGCTTTTCCATATCAGCCGGTGAATTCCCCGGATGTGGTGTTCCTACATAAATAGTAGGTTGGCTAATCTCAGGAAAGTTCTCCTTTGGTAAATTGATATAGGAAATTACCCCCATCAACACTATAATAAAAGTCAATACATAAACGGTAGTTCTGTTATTAACTGACATGGAGGTCAGTCCGAACTCTTTTTCCAGCTTCTTTTTCTTTTGCTCACTCATAAAATTTTGCTTAAAAAAGGCTAATTATTTTGTAACTTTTACAGTAATTCCATTAACAGCTTCTCTATAGCCCTCGGAAATTATAACATCTCCTGACTTTAAACCACTAATAATTTCTGTTTCATTGCTATAGGTTTCTCCTGGTTCTACTCTTACTTTGTTAGCTACCTTTACACCCTCTTTATTAATAACTGTAAAAACAAACTCGCCTTCACTATCCTCCTGTACTACTTCGGAATTAACCACAATAGCTTCAGGGTTTTGATAGTTGATTAAATCAATGCGGGCAAACTGGTTTGGTTTTAAGCTGTTCATTTTATCCGTTAATTTAACTTCTATTTGGAAAGTTCTGTTAGCCTGATTAATTACGTAGCTCAATGCACTTATCTTAGTTGATAGTGTGTCCTTTGTGGAAGGCAAATAAACCTCTACCGGATCGCCCACTTTAAAATCATTAATGTACTCTTCTGATACATCCGCTTTCAAGTACATTTCCTCCTGGCTTACCAATGAAAGAACAGGCATTCCAGGAGAAACATATTCTCCTACTTTAGTAATAACCTCATTCACAATACCACTAAAAGGAGCTCTTATATAAGCTTTAGATAATTGAGTCTGAGCACTTTCTAATTGTCTCTCCAATGACTCTTTTCTGTTTTTAACCTCCAGATATTGTACTTCAGTACCAATCTCCTGATCCCACAAGTTCTTTTGCTTTTCAAACTTGGTTGTAGCCAACTCCAATGAAGTTTTTAATTCATCAATTGTATTTCTTGTACTTTGAGCGTCCAATTGAATCAAAGTCTGTCCTTTTTTAACCACATCACCAGATTCAACATTCACCTGAATTACTCTTCCTGGTGTTTCAGTGCTCATGTCTATGTTTTTTCTTGAAGCTACCTCTCCTTGCACCTGAATTTTATGAACAAAAGGTGCAGCTTCTAAGGTTTTAGTTTCTACTAACACAGACTTGTCCATTTGCTTGGCAAATTTCGGATCCAATTGCGCTATCTCCTTCTCCAACTCCCTCACTTCTACTTCTTTCTGCTGAATCTCCTGCTTTAAAGTTTCTAATTTTGCTTTTTTTGATTCTACATCAGTTTCACCCCCGCAAGATGCTAATAGCAGGATTGAAATGGCTAAAAATAAGGTGTTTTTCATGTTTCTATTATTTATAATCAATGTGTTCAAACTTAATAAAGTGTTCCTAATGCTTTTTCTAATTCTATTTGTGTGATAACTGCATCATATAATGCATTGTAATAGTTGGTTTCAGCGGTTTTCCTGGCTGTTTCTGCTTCAATTAATTCATTGCTGCTTCCAACTCCATTATTGTACTTAATCTGAGACTGTTCAAATACTTTATTTGCTAATTTCTTATTAGCTTCCTGTACTTCCAGGCTTTCTTTTGCACTTCTTAAATTATCTCTCAATTGTCTGATTTCAAGATCTATAGATTTCTCCAATGCTTCCTTTTGTATATCAAGCTGCTCAATCTGAATCCTATTTCTCTGCATCAGATTTGACCTTCTCAATCCTGTAAATAAATCCCATTGTAAGCTGATTCCTACCGCACCAAAACTTAACCAGTTGTTATTGAAGTCCCATAGTTCACTAAATTCATTTACACCCGTATTATAGCCGTAGCTAAAGTTAGCGCTCAGTTTCGGTAAATGAGTAGCTTTGTTATTTTTTAAATCCAGCTCAGAAAGCTCTTTATTAGTCTTTAGAATTCTATAGTCAACCCTTTGCTCATAATTAAATTGTTCAATTTGAGTAGCATACTCAGTAACATTTAGAGAAAGGTTCTTCACATCTCCGGAAAGAGTAATTTCTTCTGACAATGGAAGACCCATTTGAAACTTTAAAAGGTCCATAGCATAGTTTAACCCTCTTTGAATTTTATTTTTCTCCGTTTTTGTATTGTTTAGATTCACCTGTACTCTGTCTACCTCTATACTTTCAGCAAATCCATTCTCGTTCAAAGCTCTCGTATCATTTAGTAATTCTTCCAACTGATTAATGTTGGCGTCTACTAACTCACTTCTTTCCTGATTAATCAATACAGTATAATAAGCTTTGGTTACTGCTTCAACTGTTTCTATTTCTGATTGATTAGTCTCTTTTTGACGCAGTTCCCTTAAGGTCTTAGCGGCCTGAAGACCTACAAAATAAGACCCATCAAATATCAATTGCGAAACTGAAAAAGTAGCATTCCCATCGTAATTAGGGCTAAATTGAACCGGAGTAAACCCTTCAGGATCGAAAGGCTCGTTACTTGTGGTGTCCGGACCAAATAACGCATTGGGCAAAAATGCTTTTTGTACCTCGTAGTTATAATTAATGTTACTTCGCACACTTGCCTGAGGCAAACCCATCGCCCTGGTTTCGCCTACTTGCGTTTCAGCTATCCCTTCCTGTAATCGCGTAGATTGTAATGTGTAATTGTTTTCCAAAGCGAACTGTACACATTCTTCCAAACTCAATGGCTGATCTGTGCTAATTTGCTGGGCACTTCCCCATTCAGGAGTACTAAAGCAAATTATTGATACGATGATGACTAATTTGTTAAGCTTTTTGCTCATGATTTACATAAAAATTATATTGTTCTCTACCTTTTTCTGTTAAAATACCATGTATAAAATGATCAAACATTTGAACATGTACTGTCTTAAAATCAAATCTATCTCTCGGAAAAATATTATCAAATGCCAATTGTACTTCCTCAATTCTAAGAATAGCTAATATCTCCACGTTAATTTCCTTACGAAACAGGCCTTCTTTAATCCCCTGATAAAGGATACTAATCAGTAAGTCCTGCATGAATTCCTGCTTAAACTCAATCACTTTTTTATAAGCTTTAGGATAATACTTTTGTAAATCGTATATCAAAGTCGGGTTTACAGTTTCTGTCTGCTTTTTCATACATAAAGAAATCTGAAATAAAGCCTGTACAGCGTTCTCAGTATTATTCACTGCCTCAATAATTGACTTTTTATGATTCTCAAAGTGGCCTTTAATGGTGTTTTGAATGATAGCACTTTTGTCTCTGAAAAACTGGTAAATAGTTTTTTTACTTACTCCATTTTTCCTTGCAATATCATCCATGGTCACAGACCTTAAACCAAATTGCATAAAAAGGCTTTTCGCACACTCTAATATATTTTTCTCTGTACTCAAATTCGTTATATTGCAAAAATTGTAAAGGAAACTTTAGTTTTATTTTTAGTTTCCGTGGTTTCCAACGGGCAAATGTAAAATATGTTTTCGCATTATAAAAACTTTTATGAAAAATATTTATAAACCTATGAATCAGTGAGATACATTTGTTAATGGCAATCGTTTGCAAAGAAAATCAATGAAAAAACAACATGACAGTTCGAGATATTTTTAGCCAAAAATGAAAGATTACAGTATTAAATTTGGCCAGAATCATTTGAGTTATAGAATATCCGGTGCAGGTCAAAACTTTTTATTAGCCTTTCATGGCTTTGGTCAGAATGCCTCAATATATGACTCATTTGAGAAAAACCTGAGTAATAAATATACCATATTAAGTTTTGATATTTTCTACCATGGAAATAGTGACTGGAAGGAAAAAAATAAAGCTTTAACAAAAAGTGACTGGAAGCAAATTGTAGAGAAAGTTCTTAGTACTCACGGTATATCTACCTTCGCAGTGTGCGGTTACAGCATGGGAGGAAAATTTGCTATGGCAACACTGGAAGCATTCCAGAATAGCATAAACCAATTTATATTAATAGCTCCTGATGGTGTAAAAACATCCTTTTGGTATAGCCTCGCCACCTACCCAATAGCCTTCAGAAAATTCTTTAGGGCAATGATTACCCAACCGAAATACTTTCAGCACTTACTTAGGTTCTCTAAAAACTTAGGCCTGGTAGATAAAAGCCTTATAAAATTTGCTAACAGCCAAATGAATACCCGGGCCAAAAGACGAAGAGTGTACCTGGCCTGGGTAATGTTTCGTCACCTAACCTTCAACTTAAAAAATATAGCTGGAATTTTAAATCAGCATCAAATACCTACTTATATGATTACAGGTAAATACGACAAAATCATTACCTCAGGTAATATGATGAATTTACTAACACATGTTAATGAATATGAAAACATTATCTTAGAGTCTGGTCATAACTCCCTTATTGCTGATACCGCAGTTTATTTCAGGGAAAATCCGAAAAAACTAAAGTTTAAAATAGACTAATTTTCTAATTGCCTTAACCCCTGTTTCTTTATAAAGAAATTGTCTTAAACTTTGACTTAATAAATTATTTAGATTTTCTACCTTTGCCACTCGAAACAACTCCACTTATTATATAATACATCATGCTAAGTTTTTTTCAGGGAAAGTCTCATCAGATTTATGCCGTTGGCCATCAAAAAACATTTTCGACAGAAGATTTAGATAAACTTCTATGGCTTTTTAATGCGAAAGAGCAGGTCACACCTGAACTATTGAAAGAAGTTTATGTGGGGCCGAGAAAGGAAATGGTGAGTCCTTGGAGCACAAATGCTGTGGAAATTACTCAAACCATGGGTATTGATGGTATTTTTAGAATTGAAATATTTGAAAAGCTTTCCAGCCTATCTGATAGTATAGATCCTATGCTCCAGGCAAAGTATCAGGGACTCAGTGAGAAGATTTTCAACATTGATATTGATCCTGAAGACGTTTTGCTAGTTGATGATATTGCAGCTTACAATCAAAAAGAAGGCCTTGCCTTGAACGATGATGAGGTTGAATACCTAAAAAATGTAAGCAAAGAGCTCGGAAGAAAACTGACAGATAGCGAAGTGTTCGGATTTTCCCAGGTGAACTCAGAACACTGTCGACATAAGATTTTCAACGGAACATTTGTGATAGATGGCCAGGAAATGCCTTCTACCCTATTTCAACTTATCAAGAAGACCTCTAAAGAAAATCCTAATAGAATTATTTCTGCTTATAAGGACAATGTTGCTTACCTCAAAGGGCCCCGTGTACAGCAATTTGCTCCGTCAGATCAAACTAAAGCAGATTTCTTTGTTAAAAAAGAATTTAATGCCACTATTTCTTTAAAAGCAGAGACACATAATTTTCCTACCACTGTTGAACCATTTTATGGTGCAGCAACAGGATCAGGAGGAGAAATAAGAGACAGAATGGCCGGAGGAAAAGCAGGAATCCCTTTAGCAGGAACTGCTGTTTACATGACTTCCTACTCAAGGTTAAAAGAAAACAGGCCATGGGAGAATGGTATGAAAGAGCGAAAGTGGCTATATCAGTCGCCAATGGATATCCTCATCAAAGCCTCTAATGGTGCCTCTGATTTTGGGAATAAATTTGGGCAGCCTTTAATTGCCGGCTCCGTTCTTACTTTTGAGCATGAGCAAAATGGTAAAAAATATGGCTTTGATAAGGTTATCATGCAGGCAGGTGGTATTGGTTATGGCATATTAGAAGAAAGCCAGAAAGATAAACCTCAAAAGGGTGATAAAATCATAGTGATGGGGGGTGACAATTACCGCATAGGTATGGGAGGAAGTGCTGTTTCTTCTGTAGATACCGGCCAGTTTGAAAGCCAGATAGAACTCAATGCAGTACAAAGAGCTAATCCTGAAATGCAGAAAAGAGTGGCTAACGCTATAAGAGCAATGGCTGAATCAGGTAAAAACCCGATAATTTCAATACATGACCATGGCGCTGGTGGACATCTTAATTGTTTATCCGAATTAGTGGAAGATACTGGTGGTAAAATTGATTTGAAAAAACTTCCTGTAGGAGATTCCACATTATCTGCCAAAGAAATCATAGGAAATGAATCCCAGGAAAGAATGGGATTGGTGATAAAGGAAAAAGACCTGCATATTCTTGAGAAAGTATCTAAAAGAGAGCGAGCCCCTTTCTATGTAGTAGGAGAAATTACAGGAGATCAGCATTTTAGCTTCGAAAATACTGAGGGAAAGAAAAACCCTGTAGACTGGCCATTAGCTTCCATGTTTGGAAACTCCCCAAAAACCTTATTGACAGATAGCAGAAGGCAGGAAAAATTTTCTGAAATACATTATACTTCAAGTAAAATAGAAGAGTACTTAAAAGAAGTACTGAAGTTAGAGTCTGTGGCCTGTAAAGATTGGCTTACCAATAAAGTGGACCGATGTGTTACCGGTAGAGTTGCCAAACAACAAACTACTGGACCTATTCAATTGCCTCTTAACAATGTTGCAGTGATGGCGCTTGATTTCCAGGGTGAAAAAGGTATTGCCACCTCTATAGGACACTCTCCGGTTAGTGCATTGGTAAATCCTACTGCTGGCTCTCAATTGGCAATAGCAGAAGCATTAACCAATATAATTTGGGCTCCTATTGAAGAAGGCTTGAAAGGTATTTCTTTAAGCGCTAACTGGATGTGGCCTGCGAAAAATGAGGGAGAAAATGCAAGGCTATACGAAGCAGTGGAGGCTGTAAGCAACTTTGCCATTGCTCTTGGAATTAATATTCCAACAGGAAAAGATTCATTATCTATGGTGCAAAAATATCCCGATGGGGAGAAGGTATACGCCCCGGGAACTGTGATTATATCTGCCGGTGGTGAAGTATCAGACATTAAAAAAGTAATCAGCCCTGCTTTAAAACCTGTGAATGATAGCAGGATTCTTTACATCAACCTTCTTAAAGACAGCTATGAGCTCGGTGGAAGTGCTTTTGCTCAAGTAAGGAATGAACTGGGGGCAAAAACTTCTCAAGCCAAAGATGTTACTCATTTTAAGAAAGCTTTCGAAGTTATTCAACAGTTTGTTCAGGATCAAAGAATACTGGCCGGACATGATATTGGCTCAGGTGGTTTAATTACCTCCCTGTTGGAAATGTGTTTTCCTCATAATAATTGGGGAATGGATTTAAACTTAGTCTCTATTCCTGAAGAAGATTTAGTAAAAGTACTATTCAGCGAACAACCTGGCCTGTTGCTTCAGGTAAATGATCTTTCAGTTCTGGAAGAGCTAAAAACCAATGATATTCAGTTTTATGATCTTGGTAAAATACATCAACAAGATACTTTAACTATTCAAAAAAACACCACTAACTTAGTGCTTTCTATTCCACAACTGCGAGATGAGTGGTATGAAACCTCCTTTTTGTTGGATAGCAAACAGAGTGGCGCAGAGCTTGCACAACAGAGGTTCGATAATTACAAATCACAGGAGCTTAAGTTTGATTTCCCTCAACATTTTAAAGGCACCTGGGAATCTTTAGGTTTAGACAAAAACCGTACAACAGCTTCCGGAGTAAAAGCCGCTATTATCCGTGAAAAAGGTGTAAACAGCGACAGAGAGATGGCTTATATGATGTATATGGCTGGTTTCGATGTGAAAGACATTCACATGACTGACCTGATGAGTGGTGAAGAAGACCTTACTGATGTGAATTTCATTGTTTTTACCGGAGGTTTCTCTAATTCAGATGTGCTCGGTTCTGCAAAGGGCTGGGCTGGTGCTTTCAAATACAACGAAAATGCTAAATCTGCCCTCGATAATTTTTACAAAAGAAAAGATACACTAAGTCTTGGAGTGTGCAATGGCTGTCAATTAATGATAGCATTGGATCTTGTTTATCCTGAGCACAAGCAAAAAATTACAATGGAACACAACAGCTCTCATAAATTTGAATGTGGCTTTGTGAACGTTGATGTGCCTAAAAATAATTCAGTGATGCTATCTTCTCTGGAAGGCAGTAGAATGGGTATTTGGATAGCACATGGTGAAGGTCGCTTTGTAATGCCGGAAAAAGAGTCTGCTTACCATATTGCTGCTAAGTATTCTTACACAGCTTATCCTGCAAGCCCGAATGGCTCTTCATTTAACACCGCTGCTGTTTGCTCGGAAGACGGCAGACATTTAGCAATAATGCCACACCTGGAAAGGAGTATATTCCCTTGGAACTGGGCTCACTATCCTGAAGACAGGCTTGAAGATGAATTATCCCCTTGGGTAGAAGCTTTGGTTAATGCTTTTAACTGGGTGAAAAAACATCAAAAATAGCATGCAAAATATATAACTTCATTTCTCAGTGTAATTAAAAATATAAACCACCTACAGCCATGGTTAATTTTTTTAATTGCACTGACCCTATCTGTAATACTATTCTTTCTTGTAGTGTAAATAGAAATCTTTCCGGAGGATATAATTGTGATTCTGATTTTGCCGATTACAATTCCTTAACCTAATTCAACAGCATATAAACTTGCTTGTCCTTAAGAAATGAACTTGAATGATTAGGGTGTCTTTATGATCCTAAACCAAGCTTCTATATTGTGTTTCATGAAATTCCGAAATAGCTGAATTAGGTTGCCTACGAACAAACAGAATCCCATTCTCTTTTGCCAAAGGGATAATGTAGAAAGGCATTCAATAAGAATAGACAAGGGAAAAATAGTTGATCTAAACAAATGGACCTTTCTTCATAAATTTTACTGATGGCAGGAACAATGATGTTATTTGGCTGGGCTTTACTACTGATTTATACACCAAAAAATCTTTAAAGGCCCACATTACAGTAATCAGCATTTTAAATAATTATCCATATAAACCCACATCAAAATAAAAAATCCGTACTTTAATAAACCTGCGTATTATATATATGAAAATTTACAGACATTAATATTTAACTCTTGTGAATTTTCTAAATTTTAATATAATCTATGTTTTAGTAACATTTAATCAAAATGATTGTTAAATTTAAATGACTATGACAAAATATCTTACATTCGCAACCATAACCATTCTCCTTAGCTCTTGCTATCTAACCAGAGAATATCCAGTTGAATACGATTACAAATTTCTGGGAGAATTTGAAAAGTATGAATCATTTAGTTTTGTAAATGCCGAAAACATTTTTGACACTGCAACAGATGAGCTGATTAAAAGCACCATCAGGAATCATCTGGAACTATTAGGCTATACATATGAACCCAATAGCTCAAAGTTTCTGGTCAATTATTTCTATTTTAATGACAGCCTTAATTACAAGGGATACAAGCAGCCAGAAATGGCTACATTTATTAAGTTGAAAAATAAAGAAGAAAAACAAAAGGAGGAATATAAAAAGCAGGAATTCCCTATCAGTGACGGTACCTTTGTAATTAATTTTACTGACAAAGAAGATTACTCTATGATCTGGCAAGGTTATACTACCGACTTGTATAAAGACAGAATTTTTGAGGATCCCAGAAAAACCAGAATTGCTGTAATCAGTATTCTCAAAGAATATAGTTATCTTCCTGAAAGAAAAAACTACAAGTAATACACTAATAACTTTTTCAACTAAATCATTGCATCAATTGAGATGTTCTGCACCTTCTATTGAAGGGCAGTGAAATTCTTTTTTTATAAAAGTGGGGCGCTGTATTTTAAAAAGGAACTTATTTGAAGATTTTTCTTATTTTTTTTCTTGAAGATATATCTCTAAAAACAAGCCAGTTAGCGTTTGATCCAAAAAAAAGAAGAAAAAAAGATCAATTATTTTTCGTTCAATGTTTGCACAAAATAAATTCGTTATTACCTTTGTGTTCTCTTAGCAATAAGGGGATCAAGATTGCCCGATGGTGTAATTGGCAACACGTCTGTTTTTGGTACAGAAGAGTCTAGGTTCGAGACCTAGTCGGGCAACAATAAAGCCCGTTTCAAGAGATTGGAACGGGACTTTTTTTTAAAGTGCTTTAACTTCTAAAAAATCATGTCCTCTGTAAAAATATTCTCCGGCTCGTCATCCAAATACTTATCTGAGAAAATAGCTTCAAGCTATGGCAAGCCACTAGGAGGAATTGAATTACAAAAATTTAGTGACGGAGAACTTTCACCTTACTTCACTGAATCAATCAGAGGCCATCATGTTTTCATCATTCAGTCTACCTTCCCTCCTGCTGACAATATCATGGAATTGCTTCTTATGATTGATGCGGCAAAAAGGGCAAGTGCAGAAAAAGTAACGGTAGTAATGCCTTACTTTGGTTATGCTCGACAGGATAGAAAAGATAAACCCAGAGTTGCCATAGGTGCAAAAGTAATGGCTAACATTATTGAAGCGGCCGGAGCTGATAGAGTGGTAACATGCGATTTACATGCAGGACAAATTCAAGGCTTTTTTAACATCCCTGTGGATCACATGGATGCTTCAGCTATATTTGTTCCTTATCTAAAAGAAAGTATATCTGACGGTACTGTTTTTGCTTCTCCGGATGTTGGAGGTACAGCAAGAGCAAGAAGATATGCCAAGCACTTTCAGGTGGACATGGTAGTATGTGATAAACACCGAAAGAAGGCCAATGAAATTGCCTCTATGCAGGTAATTGGAGAAGTAGAAGGAAAAGACGTAATTCTTTTTGATGATTTGATAGACACTGCAGGAACCTTATGTACAGCTGCTGATATTCTGAAAGAAAAAGGAGCTAAATCTGTAAGGGCCGTTATTACGCATCCTGTATTATCAGGTAATGCTTATAATAACATCAGCAATTCTGCTTTGGATGAACTGATTACAACTGATACTTTACCTCTGAAAGAAAAGCTGGAGAAAATTAAAGTATTAACAGTAGCAGATATGTTTGCTAAAGCTATCAGAAAAATACACGATCACGAATCGATCAGTGCATTATTTATTTAATTAAGCATATTCACTTTTAACAATTAATATATATTATGAAAACAGTTGAGATTATAGGGTATAAAAGAGCAAATCTTGGCAAAAAAGAGGCGAAAAGATTAAGAGCAGAAGCGATGGTTCCTGCAGTAATTTATGGTGGTGAAAAACAAGTTCACTTCTATGCGCCAATGATTCTTTTTCGTCCGTTAGTTTATACAGCAGAAGCACACTTTGTAAACCTTAACATTGAAGGTGAGGAATACAAAGCAATTTTACAGGATATTTCTTTTCACCCTGTAAACGAATTGATCCTTCATGCTGATTTCCTTGAATTACACAAAGGAAAAGCAATTAAAATGAATATCCCAGTTCATTTAACTGGTACTGCACCAGGTGTAACAAAAGGGGGAACTTTAATTCACAAAAGAAGATCACTTACATTGAAGGCTTTACCAAAAGATATGCCTGAGTTTGTAGAGGTAGATATTTCTCACTTGGATTTTGGTAAAGCAGTTAAAGTTGAAACTGTAAAGCTTGACAATATTGAAGTATTAGACACTCCTGCAGCTTCTATTGCAGTAGTTGAAATACCAAGAGCATTGAGAGGTAAAACAGCAGCAGACGCTGGCGATGCTGAAGGAGAAGATGCTGAAGCGGAAGCTACTGAATAATCCCGGTTTAATAATGAGTTACAAAATCCTGCATTTTAAGTGCAGGATTTTTTTTGTCCATACTTTTTTAGAGATGCACATATTTAATAAAAAAGCTCATTAAATATGATGTAACCAAATTGACTATATTCGTACAATCACTAAATGAACTATACCTCAATATTTGAAAAAATATTCAAAGAGCTGGAAAAAACACCAGCTACAGGAAAAGTAGCTGATTATATTCCTGAACTTGCCAAGGTTGATCCTGAGAAGTTTGGTGTTCACCTTACTACAATTGATGACCAGCATGCTTCTTTTGGTGACTCAAACGAGAAGTTCTCAATCCAAAGTATAGCAAAAGTTCTTTCTCTCACATTGGCTTATAAGTGGGAAGACGAGAAACTGTGGCATCGTGTTGGCGTAGAACCCTCAGGCACGCCTTTCAACTCGCTTTTACAGCTTGAACATGAGAAAGGCATTCCAAGAAACCCAATGATCAATTCCGGTGCACTAGTCGTTTGTGATATCCTTACAAGCCATATGGAGAATCCTAAAGAAGAATTTCTGCACTTTGTAAGAAAAGTATCAGGTAATGCATCTTTACAATATTCTTCCACCATTGCTGAATCAGAAAAAACGATGAGCTACATTAATACAGCATTGATCAATCTGATGAAGTATTTTAATAATATTAATAATGATATAGATGAGGTAATGGATTTTTACTTCAACTTATGTTCAATAGAAATGACGTGTAAAGAATTGGCTCATACTTTTCTTTACCTGGCTAACTACGGTGTAAATCCCTATTCAAAAGAAAGAATCATAACAGCCAGCAAAACAAAGCGGATTAATGCAATTATGCAATTATGTGGTTTTTACGATCAGGCAGGAGATTTTTCTTTTAAAATAGGCTTGCCAGGTAAAAGCGGTGTAGGCGGTGGAATTGTAGCAGTTCATCCTGGTAAGTACGCTCTCTCAGTTTGGAGCCCCAGGTTAAATACAAATGGAAATTCAAACCTTGGTATGAAATTTTTAGAAAGATTTACTACGGAAACGGAGTACTCAATCTTCTGAATACCTGCCTGGAAGCAATTAGCTTAGGCATTTTGAAAATGCTGAAGCTGCTTAAATCTCCTAAAAACCCTTTTACCTGATAACTAATTACAAATTGATAGAATGAGCATGATAGAAAGTAATTAGTTTTTCCTTACCTTTGTTTAGTAAAAGAACTGAAACGCAGTTTATTCTGTTGCTTACCTGAGTTACCTGAACGCAATTTCAGTACTTTTAAATATTTTAATCATTTAAATCACATTATGGGTAGATCACAAGAGACATTTAATAAAAAAGAAAAAGAGAAGAAAAAGCTAAGAAAAAAGCAGGACAAGGAACAGAAAAAAGAAGAGCGAAAAGCGAATTCCGATAAAGGAAAAGGCATGGAAGAAATGATGGCCTATGTAGATGAGTATGGAAATATTACGGATACTCCGCCAGATCCCACCAGAAAAAAGAAGAATATCAAAGCCGAAGATATTCAAATAGGAGTAGCCAAACAAGAGGCTCCAGATCCGGAAGATGCCATCAGAAAAGGAACAATAACATTTTTCAATGAATCAAAAGGTTACGGATTTATAAAAGACCACGAATCTCAAGATAGTGTCTTCGTTCACGTGAATGGCCTTATAGATAATGTTCATGAAAACGATAAAGTTACTTTTGAAACAGAAATGGGGCAGAAAGGATTAAATGCCATTAAAGTGAAATTAATTAGCTAGTATAATTTGAATCTCCTATACTAGCCTAAAAAGGGGTAGCTAAAAAATGAAGTTTGGAAATAATCCGGGCTTTTTTTTTGCCCTTTTTTATTTACCTTTTAAAACCATTACACTAACATCAACTCACATAATATTCCCCTTTTTACCGATTACCTATCCTTAAAATCTGTAAATAAAAAAAAATATCGTGTAACACTCTCTCCTATTATTATCTCCAACTTTGAGTATAATAAACATTATCAACCGGACTCAGGTCCTAAACTTACTAACTATGAAAGAGAGAATTCCATACGGAGAAGAAAAGACAGATTTTAGTAATAGCTGGAATGTACCTTCAGCTGCTCCGAAAAGCGAAGATGACAGACCTAAAAGAAGAAATGCCAGAGGCAGAAGAAAAAGGTCATAACATTAAACCCAAATTTTGCTATTTAAGAGTAGGATTCCCTTAAATAGCAAAATTTTATCTCCCTTCTCATTAATTCCTTCCAGAAAAATCATTTACATAATTAGGAAGACGATTATTCTTAGAATAATTTTGTTCTACGAATCAGATTGGAAATTTAAAGTGAGTAAAAAGGAAATCCTTACTATTGAAGATATAGAGTTTTTAGTGAACAGCTTTTATGGCAAAGTAAGAGAGGATGAGATACTCTCCCCCATCTTCAATGATAAAATTGGCAATCGCTGGCCTGAGCATTTGGAAAAAATGTACAGCTTCTGGCAAACAGTTTTGCTTCAGGAAAATACTTATCACGGAAGGCCATTTGCCCCACATGCTAAGCTACTTATTGACGACAAGCATTTTAATAGATGGTTAAAATTGTTCTATACAGTTATAGATGAAAATTTCATTGGGGACAAAGCACAAGAAGCTAAATGGAGAGCTAATAAAATGGCAGAAATGTTTCATCATAAGATCAATTACCTGCGAAATAATTCATTTTGACAGCCCATCCAATATTTTAACAAAAAACCATTTATCGAAAGTTAATTACAATTTATCGATATTATTATCCATTTCGTCTATCTGAAAATTGGTGAATTATACAATAATTGCTTAAAAAATTGTAACAATTTGCTGCAAACATTACCTGACCTTTACTCATTATCCGGAAATCCAGAGCGATTTGAATGGATAGCTAATTTTAAATATAAATTTAGTGATTATGAAAGCCAGGTACAAAAAAGGAGAAATAGTTTGCGACAGAAGCCGCCCTACTCAGAAGCTTTTTATTAGTAAATGCGTTACCGGAATCTACTATTGTAAGGTAGAGGAAGATGTGAAAAGAAAGGAATTAGTGTATTTAGAAAGGGATATTATTCCTTTTCGTGAAACTGCAAAATTATGATAATATCATAGACTTACAGAATAATACCGTTCAATTCAAAACATATTCTTATTAGACGAGTAATACTATAGTAGGTGATTACTAATTCACTTAATACATAAGTAGTCACAGTTACAATCAGTGTTGATCCTTCTCACTACTTAAAATAGTTGAGATTATACATTTTAATTATTATTATTTTAATGTAAATGAATTAAACTAAAAAAATAGAAATATGAAAAATCTTAATAATAGTGAAAATTTATTAGTAGGAATTGCAATCGGGGCGCTTTCAGGAGCTGCTTTAGGCGTACTTTTTGCCCCTTCTGAAGGTAGGAAAACCAGGAAAAAAATAGCTAAAGATGTTAATAGTTTTAGCAGCAATATAATTGATAAGGTTAATTCAGAAGCTGAAAATTTAAAAACCAAAGCGAACAACTTTCTAAATGCTTCAGAAAAGGAAGCGAAGGATGTAAAAAATACTGCTGAGAAAAAAGTAAACGAAACAAGCAAAACTGCCAGTAAAGCCAAAAAAGATGCTAAGGAAGAAATAAAAGAAACAGCAGAAATAGCTGCAAAAGCAAACAAAAGAGGCGATTCGTAAAGCATTCAAATTTTAGAAAAGAGGTTATTGGTCTCCGGTAGCTTCTTTTTTATTTTTCCACCCTACCTAAGCTAATAAATATCCTCATATCAAAAGTAGAAATACTAATTCCTCAAATCTTGGGAAGACAACATTCTTAGCTTCGTTTCCGCTTTTTCCGCAAGAAAAATAAATACTCTAATTATAAATAACTCGAGGTTAATTAAAAGTTTGAGTAATATAAGATAATCAGTACTTTTAAATGAGTTTTAAAACACTACCATTAAACTACATAAAGTAAACGATTAACAAAATTCAAGTTTCATAAATAGCCATAAATGTACTTTTTAAGCCATTTAAGATATTTTATGGCATAATTATAAACCTTTTTAGCTTCTTAGCCCGTACTAATAAGTAGATTTTTTAAACATAAAAAGAAACACTATGAAAAAGCAAACATTAGGAATAGTTGTTGGTCTATTTTTATTTATTACCCTACCCCTTCAATCATCAGCTGAAACTACTACAGATAAAATTGATGACGAAAAGAAGATAGAATCAGCAGAAGTAAAGTTACTCCTTACCCGTCTGGACGAGATTCGCAATATGGACAAATCCGACATGAGTTCTTCAGAGAAAAAAGAACTAAGAAAGGAAGTTCGATCAATAAAGCGTGAATTAAAAGCTGCTGGTGGAGGTATTTATCTTTCTGCAGGAGCCCTAATCATTATAGTATTACTATTAATTATATTGCTATAATCTCAGAACAAACTACTGTTAACAAATTGTAGCACTCCGGCATTATTAAAAGTACTTACAATCTTGTACAATATTAATTATGCGGATTTTATAACTAACCTCATTAAAATGAGGAAACACTAAAAACCAATACAAAACATGAAAACAGCAGGTATAGTTTTACTTATACTAGGCTTAATAGGTACCGTTATATTTGGTATACAAGCCATTCAAGATTCAGAAAGCTTCAGTTTTTTAGGAATGGACATAGCCGTGAGTTCAGCTAACTGGACACCCTTAATTATCAGCGGAATAATACTAGTAATAGGTATTGTAATGACTTCCAGAGGTAAAAAATAGAGTAAGCCTTATTCAATAATAAAAGGAGAGTAATCTAAAAAATTATTCTCCTTTTTTTGTACGCTTTATTTCTCCCTTTATATATTTCATAAAATATTAAATTATTACAACTAGGATAGTAATTAGCCAATAAACTTTCTTACATTCGCTGGTCATATATACTGCTTTAAACAATGGCTTTAACCACCATCATATTCATAGTAGCCATTGTAGTGGTGCTTTGGATACTATTTGTAATATTTCCCATTAATCTTTGGATCACTGCAATCTTTTCCGGTGTAAAAATAAACCTAATGGATCTGGTATTTATGCGTTTCAGAAAAGTACCACCGGGATTAATTGCCCGTTCTATGATTATTGCTACAAAAGCTGGGCTTCCTTCCATCAGTACAAGCCAAATGGAAACGCACTACCTTGCTAATGGTAACCTACAAAATGTTATTAAAGCACTGATAGTTGCTGATAAAGCAAATCTAAAACTGAGCTTTCAGCAAGCTACTGCCATTGATCTGGCCGGCCGAGATGTATTACAGGCAGTTCAGGTTTCTGTAACTCCTTATATGATTATTGTTCCAGCAATTATGGGTGTCTCTTTAGATGGTATTCAACTAATAGCCATTGCCAGAGTTACTGTTAGAACCAATTTGCAAAGATTAGTGGGTGGCGCCGGAGAAGAAACGATTAAAGCACGAGTGGGACAAGGAATTATCTCCTGCATAGGAACCGCAAAGAGTTATTACGAAGTGTTGGAAAACCCTGAAAATATTTCCAAAAAAGTGCTGGCTGATGGATTGGACTCAGGAACAGCATTTGAAATATTATCAATTGATATAGCAGATATAGACATAGGAATAAACATTGGAGCCACTTTGCAGATAGATCAGGCTACTGCCGATTTGAGTATTGCTAAAGCGAAAGCAGAAGAGAAGCGTGCTATGGCAGTTGCATCTGAACAGGAAATGATGGCCAGAATTCAGAAAGCTAAAGCCAGCTTTATACGTGCTGAATCTGAAATACCTATTGCTTTATCTGGAGCCTTTAAATCCGGACGGTTTTATTGATTCTTCTATTATCTACAAGCACGGTGTTTTTTACTAATTATATTCTACTTTCTTTAAATTTAGCATAGTATATATTTATACCTGCAACAGAGTCAATAATACTTCGTTGCAAAAGTAGTATATTTATCCTACATAAAACGATCAGGAAAATCATCTGTTTATTAGCAGATAAACTGGAAGTGATAAATGCAACTACTCTTTATGAATAAAAAAATTACTAAGAACCGCTTTAATTATAATCTAAAAAAAATCTATACATCTACAGCATGTTGTCCGCTTGTGTTAACTATTCTTTTATCCCTTCTATCCTTAAATACAACTAAAGCCCAAATCTTAAACATTGAAAGGTTAAGACTGAAAAGAGATACAATCACAGACTTTAAAATGAAATTATCTGCAGAATTAACTGCGTATAATAGAAGCGCTGAAGCAGATAACCCTGCTAACTATTTGGGATATAGCTTGAATTTCAATTCACTTTATTACCCAAATCAACATGCTTACACTCTTTTAGGACAGTTTGACTATGTAAAATTAAATGATGCTAATGTGGTCAATTATGGATATTTACATACAAGAGTTAATTTTCTAAGAAAGAGGGTGCTTAGCTATGAAATTTTCTTTCAGTATTCATACGATGATTTTAGGGGGCTAAACCCTCGTTGGCTTACAGGTGCTGATGTTAGGATAAGACTATTTGAAGGAGAAAAGACCTCCGTAGTTATAAGCACAGGTATAATGCATGAGTACGAGAAATGGCGAGTTCCAGTCTCTGAGCGGGAAGTAGAAGCAAACTTCATTAAAAGCACTAACTATCTCTCCATAAGACATACTTTCAATGAATTGATAGATTTTAACATGATTGGGTACTACCAAACCGGCTACGATAAGGAAGTTGATTTATTTAGGAATAGGCTAAGTAGTTCCATAATACTCAACTCCAAGCTAACTCAATCGCTATCATGGAAAAATAGCTTTGACATTAGCTATGAAGATGAGCCTATAGTACCAATTACTAAATTAATTTATACCTTTAAAACCGGTATTTCTTTAGATATATAAAAAATCCTAATCTCAGAAAATAATTCCCTATAAGTTACCAGTTTATTATTTTGAAAAATGAACAGAAGAAGGTTTTTAAAGACCACTGCTATATTAAGCTCTATAGGCGCTGTTTCAGGAGTATATGCATGGCAAATTGAACCATTTTGGTTAGAGTTCACACATGTTAAAATGCCTATAAAGAACCTTCCCTCCCACCTTGAGGGAAAAACACTTATGCAAATAAGTGATATTCATGTAGGTGACTATTTTGACTATCATTTCATCATAGAATCTTTTAAAAAAGCACAAAACTTTCAACCGGACATAGTGGTGTATACTGGTGACTATATCAGCTATGAGTCGCCCAAGCAGTTTGACCAGCTACAGGAGGTACTCAACTTCGCAGTTAAAGGTAAATTAGGAACAGTTGGCATTTTAGGAAACCATGATTATGGTATAAATTGGAAAGAAAATATAGTAGCAGAAAAAACATTTAACCTTTTAGAAGGTGCCGGAATCACTCTTTTAAGAAATGAAGAAACAGATGTATCAGGTTTAAACATTATTGGATTTGATGATGTATGGGCCACAAATTTTCATCCTGAAAAGGTAATGAGAGATTACAATCCAAACAAAGCAAATATAGTTTTATGCCATAACCCAGATGTTTGCGATCTTCCTGTGTGGAATGGTTATACAGGTTGGATTCTTTCTGGCCATACACATGGTGGACAAATTAAACCACCATTTCTTCCGCCACCCATATTACCAGTAAAAAATAAAAGATACTCTGCAGGAAAAATAGAATTAGATGACGGCAGAATGTTGTACATTAATCGGGCACTGGGCCATAAGTGGCAGATAAGATTTAATGTAAGACCGGAAATAACTATTTTTAATTTAGAAAAAAGTATTTAGAGAGATAAAAACAACTTAGGCTTCCTTCTGTTTATTATTTTTCTTATCCCACCAAACATATGCTATGAAAAGTACAATACTAACAACAGATCCCCAAATTAAACCATTCTGTAATCTATCGTTGTTTTCTCCAAGAAAAGCTATCAATATAGTTAAAGGAGCAATACCCAGTAAAGTAGCCCCTATAAATCTCCAATAACCCATTCTTAATATTCCGCCCACAAAACTTATTGCATCATTAGATAAAAAAGGTGAGAGACGGGTAACTATTACTGCCCAAAAGCCATAGTTATCTATAAATCGCTCTATCTTCCTTTCGGATTTATCTCCCAGTATTTTCTTAACAGCAGAGGTTCCTAGTAAGGCTCCAATTGCATACCCCACACTGGAAGCACTAAATATTGCTACAAAGATAATAAGTGAGCCCCAATATGGACCATAAGCTAAAATAGTTGCCACCATTAAAAATGGTGATGGAATGATTATTAAAAACATCTGAGCAATCATAGCAACCACAATAATGATTGGTCCCCAAAACCCAAACTGGTTTACCCATTGCTTAGTTCTCTCCTCATCCTGACTCGTTAAAACATCCCATGCATTGTTAAGTCCTTCTTTTACTTCAGGTACAAAAAAGTAGGTTAAAATCAAGCCTACTATAATTGTTATAGAAATTATTAAAGGAAGTTTACTTTTTTTAGTTGAAGCTTGCTCTTCTGCTAATGACATAAATGTAGTTTAAAACGGAAATCCAATCCTTCTTACATATTAAAACTTAATATTTCCATGGGCATCTTTATCAGTTGAGTACTGTTTACCAGTAATGGCAGCTTTAGCTATCTTGAAAAACACCACCATTTTGCTATCATTGCTGTCCCAGTATTCCGCCTGATGAGGAGTAACCTTAATAAGTGTCATGTCAGGATCATCAAGGCCCTTAGGGAACCAGGCTTTCAGAAGGTCATTCCAGAGTTCTTTCTCTTTTTGCTTATCATCCACTACTAAAGCTTTTCCATTAATGCTGGCATAAGTGTTATCAGAGGGTTTACTATAGCTTAAGCAAAGTCCATGTTCGCTTTCAATCTGTTTAATTTTATCAGAGTTATCATTGGTAAAGAACCAGATAGTACCATCATCATCCACACCAGCGGTTCCCATAGGCCTGCTTTCTATATGACCATGCTGCCCGAAGGTACACATCATAGCTATGTTCACATCTTTTACAATAGCCTTCAGTTTATTAATGGCTTCTTTTCCACTTAAATTTTGATCTTCCATATATTAAAAAGTATAATAGATTTATGTTCTTTAAATCCGATTAAAAAATATCTATATACTTTCACGGAAAGCAATCTGGCAAGTTCCTGTTATGCGCAGAAGAATTTAGGTATTCTGAACACTACAACAGAATTGTTTCTTTGAGAGAAGAAATTATTTAATAATATCGCACAACACAATCCGGATTCTCCTCTTTAAAACCCTCTACCCTTCTTTCACTAATTCTTGTATTGTAGCAGCGTACTTGCTCCAAATTATCCAGTTCGCTCAGCCTTTTTAGCTTACGAACCATTGAACTTGAAACATCCAAATATCGCAGACTATATAAATTTTCTACCCCTTTTAAATTTCTGATTTTTGTACCCGCTACACTTAATCTTTCCAGGTACTTTAAATCTTCCAGCGGCCTCAAATCATCTACTGCAGAATAATTCAAGACAAGTTCTTCAAGGTTTTTCAATCTCGCAATAGGCTCTACATCTTCTATGGGGGTTTCTTTAATAGTAAGCCGTTTTAATTCACCAACCCTTTCTATATTGGATACATCTGTTAAAGCCACTCTTTCCAGGTGAAGAGATTCCAGTTGCACGAATTGTTCAAATGGCGTAAGATTTTCAATTCCTTCATCAATAATAACAATATTTTTGATCGCAGTTAATTCGTGTAGTTCCTGAACGGTGGGCGGATTGCTCACGGTTAATTGTAATTGCATAATCTGTTGCCATTCAGAGCTTAATCCGTTCCACCAACTTTTCAGTCCTTCTGAATCATAAATTACAATGCAGTTATTATCAATCTGAGCTAAAAACTCTCTCACAAAATCTTTATCAGCTTGCGTGCCATCAACATTCAGGAGCGTAAGGCTTTTCAATCGGGTTAGTTTCATCAAAAGCTCATTTGACAATTGATTTCGCGAAAGGTTAAGCTTGCTTAACTTCTTAAGGCTTAAAAGTGGATCTATTCCGGCAATATCAATATTTTCCGCATTCAATTCTATGAGGCTATTAAGTGTTCTCAAAGGCTCTAGGCTGATAATATCATTATCGGAAATAGATAAATACCTTAATCTCGAAAACTTCTTTAAAGGAAAAAGCTCTGTAAGCCCTGTATTATTTAGTTTAAGGCTGTCTACCAATAGTAATTTGGTTAATTGTTCTTTAGCCGGAATTTTTCCTGAGGTTTCATTGATGTATTTAGAAAAAGCAGATTTCCACTGGGGACTTAAAGATGCCCACCAGGCTGAAAGCTCTTCCGAATTAATAATAACTAAAACTTGTGGATTGGCATCGGTAAAATCCGTGGCTTTTTGTTGACTGATAAATGTATTATCCGCATAAATCTTTTCCAGATTTTTCAATTCACTCAAAGGCTCCAGGCTCATTACCTGTGTATTACTAATATTGAGTGTTTTTAAAGCCTTATTACCTTTTAAAGCTGAGATATCAGCAACTGGCGCAAAGGTTAAATCCAGATTCTCAAGTGTTTGAGGACTTATAGCTACATTCAACTCTTTAACATTGCTTCGGCCCAAATTCAGCGTCTGAAGCTTTGATAAGTGAACAAGTACATCAAGCTTATTAAAGTAAGTTTCACTAAGATCCACTTCTTTTAAGTCAGTAAAGTTGCTTAACATACTGAAATCTGTAATATCCGTGCCGCGGAGATATAATCTCTCCAGTTTCTTTAAATTCAACAGGTCATCCAAGGACTTAACCTGCGTAAAAGACAAATCCAAAAACCTTAATTTTTCAGCATAGCGCAAATAGCTAATCTCTTCAATAGCTGTATTGGAAAGGTTAAGCTCTTGTATTTCTGTAAGGCTACTAAGTGACGAAATATCTTGTATTTTAGTATTACTGAGGTCAATCTTCTTTAAATCAACCAGCATGCTAATAGGGTCAAGTGTCACAATGAAATTATTACCCGCAAGGTTGAGGGAATCAATAGCTGCTATTTTGTAAAGAGTATTAATATCGACACTGTCAGAAGAAATAGCTAGCTTTTCTCTGAACACACTTTTCCATCCTAACGATAAATTTTTCCACCATTCTTTAAGTGCCTCTTCCCTACTTACTTTGGTTGTATAAATACTTGCAATCTGAAGTCCGTCAGTGGCCTCATCCAAATTAATTTCTATATAACGCTTTTTGGTATTTAGCACAGGTTCTCCTTCCAGATCGGTTCCTTTCAATGTTCTGTTAAGAGTAACTTTAAAAGAGAGACCTCCGTCAGGACGTAAAAATGGCTCTACCTCCTGTACATCAAAATCAAACTTTACATTTTTATAAAAGAAGTCGATATCTTTCAGGTAAGCCGTAATATCTTTATTGACCAGAACTTTTCTATCGCTGGTAAGATCATCCTCTACCTGAACTTTGCTGTCCTTAAAAATCTTCTTGTAGCTCTCCCTGATTATTACATCTTTATCACGAGGACTGCTGTTTTCATTACCTAAAGTATTAAGCAAATAGGCAAGAAAACGCACCTGATCCTCTGCTTTTGATTGATAGTTTTGTACTTGTGATTTCGTATAATCTCCCAACTGCTGGGCATGGCCAATGAAGGAAAAGCAACTAAGTACGATAATAAAGAAGCCAGTAGTAAAAAATTTATTGCTGATCATAAATAAGCGCTTTAAGTGCAGGAATTTGTTCCTCTTTAATTGGTGTCAAGTCAGAGATAAGCCAACCACGGTTATATCCTGATCTGTTGTATTCTGATATTTGAAAATACCACCCTGCACATTGAAAAAAATGAAATTTGAGATCACGAACTGTCTTAAAAGAGATTTTCTTGTTGGATAACTCATACAGAAATATAGATAAGTAGTCAGGCTTAAAATTTCTTGCTGTAAAATCTACTCCCTTGCTATTTCTAAACGCTTTATTCAGGTTCATAAAGTCAAGCTCATGACTCATAGGGTGTATAAATGATTTGTTTGAAGAACTGTCCTTGTTAAAAGATGATTTATAAGCCTCAACACTCGCCTTTTCCAATACCCACTCATAGCCTTGACCCTGAGGCTGAATTTTAAAGAAAAGCAAAATGTTCTCATCCTTTCCACCTCGACTGAAAACAGCATTAACTTCTGCAAACCAACCTTCCTTGTGGAAATTTAGGTACTTAGGGTTTTGCCTGCTTGTTACATCATTAATGAATTGCTTTTTTAAGTCTTTAGAGATCCTATTATTCTCTGTGTTAAATAAAATGGTGAGATAATTCTTTCTAAGCTCAACATCACGATAAGATTTGTCATTCTCGTAATAGCGATTTCCTTTTTGATCTTCTTCACCATTGAATCTTCTGAAGAACTGGTTAACCTGCTTGGTGGAAGCATAAAGTTCACTTTCATCAATACCAGTTGCTTCCTGCGTTATTTGCGCAGGAAGCAAAGAAGGTATTAAAATCAGAAATGTAATAAATAATCTATGTATCATGCGGAAGTTTCCGTAACCCTAATATCACCTAACATTACATCCCAAAACTCAATAGTTCTTCCGGCAATTTGAGTCTTTTTCTTTTCAACATAAATAGTGATATCTTTCTTTGTAGTATCCTTATAACTTAAGCCATCCTCTGAAGTACCTTCAAATCTTTGGTAAACGGTTACAACGCCCACATATTTTCCATCAGGCTGTTTTTCAAGATCACTTATGTAATGGATATCATACCAATCAATTTTTACTTTATCATAGTTAAGAGCCATTAAGCGCTGAAAATATTCCTGTACTTTATAATAGGTAATTTCTTCTGTGGTCAAAGACGAAACACCCATTTCACTATCTGGTGCAAACAACTCTCCTGCTCTTTCCATTACTCTGGTGGCTTCTGAGTAGGCAGTTTCTTTATCGCCTATAATGCTGATATATTTACTTAAATCACGCACTTTTTCCAAAGCCAGTGAATCGATTGCCTGTTTTCTCTGAGGCGAGATATTATCCTGCGCAAATGCACTTGCAGCAACACATAATAATGATGCTACAAAACTTATTTTACTTAAATTTTTAATGATTATTGATTTCATGTGCTTTTAATTTATGTTTTAGTTACCACATGGAATAGCTCAGCTAAAATATACCTAACGACTCTCATATTTTAATAAAATTTATGTTCGCTTGGTATTCTTTCGCTTTAAGGCTATTTCATAATTTATATCTTTAGATGATAAGGATTATTTTCGGATAAGCTCCAACTCAGTTATTTTACCACTGCTGTTAGTTTTAACAGCTGCTATGTTGTTGAGATTTTTACCTGTATCTTTCAAATAGTTTAAATAATCCTTTATAGTAGTTGGCTCATCGTAATCTTTTGTCCCGTCAGTGGATTGATGAATTACAATAAATACGGGAACATCTCCTGAAGCAAAGAGTGCTTTAGCCTCATTAATATTTCTATTGGCTGCAGTTGCATTACCAGATGCATTGGCTATAGAATTAAAATAATTATCAAGACGCATTTTAGCATCTTCCCTGGTGTTTGTGTCACGTTCTACCGGTTCTGTAATTTCCGGCTGATCATCTTTTATTACTACAACAGGTTTGTCCTGATCTGAGTCTTTGGAAGCATCAGCAGCTTTTTTACTTCCTTTACATGCAAAAAGCCCTGCGCTTAAAATAAGCGCCATTGCAGCAAGATTGAAAAATGATTTTATTCTATTCATAGTACTGTTTTATTTGGTATGTTCACTTTAACGTATTTTAATTAAAATGTTATACTTATCTTATAAATAGAAACGCTGAACGATAAAAAGTAGTTATTCGTGGGTTTTTAAGCAAAAATCAAGAGTGATTCTACTATTCTACCTCCCTCAACATAATGCTATTCAAATAAAAAATATTTTATTGTACAAAAATCACAGTATTTCGCAATATTTTTACGTATTGATAGCTGTTAAGAAATAATAAGCAAAAGAACAATTAGTAATTCATCAATGAAAAAAAATACCTCTTTACAAAATCGTGAAAAAGTAGCTTCAGATAAGTTCTGGACAAAATCATTCTTTATAAAAACACTTTTGAATGGTTTATTGCTGATCCTCCCTACCATAATTATTCTATTTCTACTTTCACTGATATTTAAATTCGTTTTTAATATTATTTCTCCTATCAGCGCTGTACTAGATAAAAATGCTGATTCCCATACTTGGTTTATCAATTTACTGGCACTGTTAATTCTGCTGACAA
Organism: Marivirga lumbricoides; assembly: GCF_014636295.1. Classification (GTDB taxonomy): domain Bacteria; phylum Bacteroidota; class Bacteroidia; order Cytophagales; family Cyclobacteriaceae; genus Marivirga; species Marivirga lumbricoides. The sequence continues at coordinate 212,412 of NZ_BMEC01000006.1, forward strand.
TTATCTTCATCATTGGCTTAATCATGCGAGATAAAAGAGGCCAAAATTCATTTAAAGGTTTTGAGGAAAGGTATTTGCGACAGATCCCTCTCTATTCCACTATAAAAGAAACCGTTGCGCAATTTTCAGGCTTAAAGAAAATGCCTTTTAGCCAGGTTGTTTTAGTGGACGCCTACAATACTGGCGTACTCTTAACAGGATTTATAACTGAGCCTGTTTCTGAGAATATTTATACAGTATTTGTACCTACCGCACCTAATCCTATGAATGGGAACATCTATCATGTGCCTGCCGATCAGCTTAAATTTTTGGATATTGAGCCGGAACAAGCCATGAGAACCATTGTAGGAATGGGAACAGGATCTTCATTTTTATTCACTGCTAAGGAAAGAAAAATGGATGACATTCATTAGGAATACAAATTGAAAGAAAGAGATACTAATCAATTGTAGTATATTTACACCTACTCTTTTTAAGAAATTCAATACAATAAGAATGAAGTACCTCATAGTTGGCCTTGGAAACATAGGTCCTGAATATGAAATAACAAGACATAATATAGGTTTTCTCACTTTAGACCGATTAGCAGATAGTCAGGACGTGAAATTTGAGACTTTAAAACTAGCCATGAAGTCCGAATTTAAATATAAAGGCAGACTGATTCATTTAATAAAGCCGACAACTTATATGAATTTATCTGGCAAGGCTGTCAATTATTGGATGCAAGAGCTTAAAATTCCTAAAGAGAATATTCTTGTTATTACAGATGACATAGCACTTCCTTTTGCTAAACTCAGAATGCGGGCAAAAGGCTCAGCGGCTGGTCATAATGGTTTGAAGGATATTGAGAAAATGACCGGGGGTCAGGACTACGCCCGCTTGAAGTTCGGAGTGGGAGACAATTTTCCTAAAGGCCGGCAGGTAGATTATGTATTGAGTCCATTTACTCAGCAAGAGTTTGAAGAGCTTCCCTTTGCTATGGATAAAGCCTGCGAAATGATTCTAGCATTTACCACCATAGGTGTAAATATGACGATGAGCCAGTTTAATGATTGAATGCTACATGATGTAATCTCAAAATAATTTTATGCTTGCCTAAATGAACTATATTATTGCTAATGGTATTTGTATTATTTCAGTGGAGCATTATGAAAGCTGTAAAAAAAATGATTGTTAAAACAGAAAAGCTGGCTAATTTAATTGCCAGAGTGAATAAGTTAGAATAAGGGAATTAATAGACTTTCTTCTATAAATTGTTGGCAATTCCTGTTTGTCTAATCTAATTTGTAATTTTTTTAAACATAATTTATCCATCCAAGTTAGTTGCGTATATTTAATCTTTCAAATAAAAGATATACATGAGAGTATCTGTTTTCAGAAGAGAACATTTTAATGCCGCCCATAGATTACACAATTCCAATTGGACTGATGAAAAAAATGAACAAGTGTTCGGTAAATGTAACAACCCCAATTTTCATGGTCACAACTATGAACTTGAGGTAAAAGTTACTGGTGAAATAAGCCCTGAAACTGGTTATGTAGTAGATATGAAGGTTTTGAGTGACATCATCAAATCAAATATTATTGATAAGTTTGATCATAAGAACTTAAATCTTGATACTGAGGAATTCGAAAACTTAAATCCTACTGCAGAGAATATTGCTGTCGTTATTTATCAATTATTGAGGGAGAAGATTGAAACATCATTGGATGTTAAAATTAAACTTTACGAAACTGAAAGAAATTATGTTGAATACCCCACAGAATAAAGAAGATTTGGAAAACTTTCAATCCTTTGATGATATGGGAGATGACCACGCAGGATCCAGTGCAGAAACTCCTTTAAGAGCAGATGCATTTGAGATGGATGACGAATTGAAAATGGAGTTAATTGCCAAGCATTTCAAGGAGATTATGCATATTTTAGGTATGGATTTAACGGATGATAGTCTTAAAGGTACTCCTGCCAGGGTGGCTAAAATGTATGTTAAAGAAGTATTTAGTGGCTTAAACCCAACTAATAAACCTAAGCCTAAGTTATTCGAGAATAAGTACAAATACGATCAGATGTTAGTAGAAAAAGATGTTACATTCTACTCGCATTGCGAACACCATTTTGTTCCTATTTATGGAAAAGCTCACGTTGCCTACTTCTCTAGTGGAAAGGTAATAGGTCTGTCAAAAATAAATAGAATTGTTCAGTATTTTTCTAAAAGACCCCAAGTACAGGAGCGGCTTACTATGCAAATTGCAGAAGAGCTCAAAAGAGTACTTGAAACTGAAAGTGTTGCGGTTGTGATGGACGCTTCACACATGTGTGTGTCCTCCAGAGGTGTAGGTGATACAAACAGTAGAACAGGGACCTCCTACTTTGGTGGTAAGTTTAATGATGAATCCACCAGAAGGGAATTTTTAGATTACATAAATAGCCCCTCACCTAAATAAGATATAAAATAATAACGAATTATAAAAGAGGCTTTACGGCCTCTTTTTTGTTTAACAAAATATCAGCTATAGGCCAATATAATATAAAGAAGTTTTTACGCGATTTTCCAAAACAATCAATTGGTTGTGCTGTTCCTATTCTAATTAATTTGAATTTACTATGTCATTTAAAAATAAAAACATATTAATCATTGGAGCAAGTTCTGGTATTGGGTTAAGTCTTGCCAAAGACCTACAAACTAAAGAAGCGAATTTATATCTAGCCTCAAGAAAAAAACCGGAATTGTCAGGAGATTTCAATTACATCGAATTGGATGTAACTGATTTTGATGGGGAATTGGATAGTCTTCCGGAAGAAATCCATGGATTGGTTTATTGTCCCGGAACAATAAATTTGAAGCCTTTCCAGAGACTTAAGGAAGAAGATTTCCTGAGCGACTTTAAAATAAACGCTCTGGGGGCAGTGAAGGTAGTTCAAAAGGTTTTAAAAAATTTAAAAGCTGCTAAAGGTTCCAGTATTGTACTATTTAGTACAGTAGCAGTTAATACAGGCCTTTCATTTCATGCCTCAATTGCATCCGCTAAAGGGGCCCTTCAGGCGATTGGTTTAAGCATGGCTGCTGAGTTAGCTCCCAGTAAAATCAGAGTGAATGTGGTGGCTCCCAGTTTAACAGCTACGCCACTTGCCAACAATTTATTGTCATCAGAAGAAAAGAAGGACGCATCCAATAAAAGGCATCCAATTGGTAGGTACGGTAAACCTGAAGACATTTCAAATGCAGCAGCCTTCTTGCTTAATCCTGAGAATAGCTGGATTACTGGTCAGGTATTAGGTGTAGATGGAGGGATGGAAAAGGTTAGAAATATATAGCGGTAATAAACAATTACTACATTTTTATATTAAATCAATCTTTTAAAAACAGTCATTTTTTTATAACAAGAACTATCATGAGCAATATCGAAGACCAAATAAAAGAAACAATCCTTATGCTTGAAGAGCAGAAGCATGTAAGAGTTTCCTTAGTGGAAGGCAAGCCTATAGCAATAGTGGAGGCTACAAGTTCCTATATACCGATTGAAGAGTTTAAAAAAATATTTAATTCGATTGGAGAGTTGGTGAAAGAAAAAAATATTGAGAAGCTGATATTTGATAAGCGCGAATTAACAGTATTCCATCAGCCTTCTATGGAATGGTACTTTACACATTGGAAAGAAGAAATGTATGATCACGGTTTGAAAGTTCATAGAAAAATTCTACCTGATAATAAAGTATTTAAACAAAGCGTGAAAATTGGTAGAGAAAAAATAAAGGAAGAAAACCCCGGATTAAAGTTTAATGAAATGGATATCCAATACAAAGACAGCTTGCAAGAAGCAATAGATAGTTAAAAACAACTAAAATGGTAGATAAGAAAGAAGAAGGTTTTAGGTTAGAACTTGAAAGGGCTCAAAATGAAATTAAATCCTTAAAGGCGAATTACGAATTTCAAATAAGCTCCTTAAAGGAAGAGGTTTCTTTTTTAAAAGAGAAACTGGATGCACAGCAAGATATGCTCAATATGGCAGTAGATTATGCAAATAAACTGGGTAAATCATTAAAAAATTTGAAAAAAAGAGTAGATTCGAGCAATTTTCAAAGTATTCACTAACCTATTACATAATTAAAATAGAAGTTAGTATACCTTCTTCTATTCTTCCTACACAAGTTTTTTTTCTATGAACAAAATACCGGAATCATATTATTTTTATAAAGAGCACATTAGGAGAGCTAAGGCGGAAAAAGAAAAGTTAAAAAAAGAATATGAGCAAAAGATCAATAATTTAAACGATGAGATAAGCTATTTGAAAAATCAAATAGATGCCCAGCACGAAATGATTTCAAAATCTATTGACTACGTGATGAAGCTGGAAGAACAAATTAAATCAATGGATGAGCAGCTAAATAATAACCCTCCCCACCCTGATTTTGACAGATAATTTAATGGTTAATTACTCTGCTGGAATTAGACTTAAGCGCTTTTCTCATCATATACCTTTCTACGATTACATCAATAGGTTTTAGAAGAATAGCTATACCTAATTTAAAAATAAATCCTATTTGATCATTTCCAAATTCCTGTTCAACCAAGGGCTCAAGTAACCCTTCTGAAATAATGAATAAAATAATTGCAATTAAAAGTACAATAGAAGATGCCTTTCTGCCGACTTTTGCTTTTACCAATTGATCAATAGTATCCTGAAGAAGCTGATTATTTACTTTAAGATCGTCATTAATTTTGTTAATTTCATCAAACTGTTTTTTCAGTTTTTCATTGGCCTCATTTAATTTCGAATGGAGCCTGTCACTCACAGAAGTTAAAAGTTTCGCTTCGCCAATCAGTCTTTCATATTTATTACAAAGGGCTTTATAGTTTTCCTTAACCTTTGCTTCAGGAATAGTTTGATCTTCCGCAAGAGCTCTTACTTCATGAAGAAAATCAATTTCTGCCTGAAAAACATCTGACTGTACTACAGCTTTTGCCATATATTATCCTTTATTTTGAATCATTCGAAAAGGAACTTTGATAATATCTTTAAAGTCCTCTCCTGATTCTTGCATATCTTCATCTTCCTCATCATAATACCACTCAATAGTTAGTTCATGACCTGCCTGATGAATTTTTTCAAATTTTCTGAAAATTTCCACCAGACACTTTGAGGAACTTGTATTAAAATATTCAAGCTTCACTTCAAAATTAATGGATTTTTTAGGATTATTAATATATTTCTCCAACCAATCGAGCAATGGCTTATAAAACTCGATAGAATTCTCCGGAATTGATCTTCCTGAGATAACAAAGTTGTTGGCTTCAGGATTAAAATCAAGTTTTGGTGTCTTTGGGGTCGCCTCTAGGTAATAAGCCTCCATAATATTGTCTTTAATTAATTTTTTATCTTCACTTTGATGCTAAAGAAAGAAAAATCTTTATCTATAGAAAGAAAATCGTACTCTAAAGCCTGTCCGGATTTACGCACCATGTCCATAATACCCAAACCTGCTCTGCCCTTATCAGAAAACACACCTTCATCAAGTCTATTCCTGTAAGTCATTCTTAAACTCTCAGAATCCATAGCATTAACAGATTCAATTCTATTCTGAAGACTTACAGTGTACTTTTTAGGTAAATAATTACCTGCCACTATATCGTAAGAATTATCCGATTTAATGATCATTACCATAATATCGTGAAATTCTTCAGGTGCATGTTTTAAATCACTGTAGTTATGGTAAATGTTTTGTAAAACTTCTACCAATATATGAAACACTTTTTTCTTCAATCGGGAATTATACTCAACCATAGCCAGTTTATTCTCAGCCAGAGACAATAAATTAGTAGTAAGGCTTTCTGTTATGATTCCTTTATAGGCTAACAGCAAGTTGTCCTTACCCTTTTGTTCTTTATACTGTTCTATGGTGTTTATCATGCTCAATCACAAAAATACAAGAAGTATTTATCAGTGTTCACAAATTACAATTTATTTTTAAAAAATAGAATAATTTAATGAAAAGTGAGATAAAATTATACATAAGTGGAGTATTATCTATTCAAGAGTATTTATTAAGAACTCAATCACTGACTATAAATGTGATACACATTAAAAGGAGCTGATTAAATTAAACCCGCTCCTTTATTTTAAAATCTATAATTATTTCACGTTGCCTGTTAACCTTCTAATAATAGGACTGAGTATCAATACTATTACTCCTGCCCCTATTGCAAATTGTGTAATGTAACTAAAAATATCTGGCAGCAGTGACGGATCTTGCTCAATAGCTTTCTCATTAAATTCACCTGCTACTAACCCTGCAATAAGATTACCAAAAGCAACAGACATAAACCACGCGCCCATCATTTGACCAACCAGTCTTTTAGGAGCTAATTTTGTAGTAGCACTCAAACCCACAGGACTTAAGAATAATTCACCAGCCGTATGTAACATGTATGTTAGCAACAACCACCCATAAGAAGCTTTTGTATGCTCTACCACAATAAACGAAGCAATAACCATTACTCCGAACCCTAACCCAAGAAGTATAAGTCCAAATGCAAATTTTACGGGTGTGTTAGGGTTCAAATGCTTAGAAGCTAATTTTACCCATAGCCATCCAAAAACTGGTGATAAAATAATGATGAACATAGGGTTGGCACTTTGTAAAACACTAGCAGCCATTTCATAGCCAAATATGTATCGATCGGCATACCTGCTAGCAAATAGATTTAAGGAACTTCCTGCTTGTTCAAAGCCGGACCAAAAAATGGCAGAGAAGATTAAAAGAATGGCTAGTGCTCCTATTTTCTTTTTCTCATCAGAGTTCAATTTCCCTAATAAGAATATAGCCACAAAGAATAGTATTAATGCTGTAGCTAAAATATATTTTGAGATACTAGCAATATAATATGCGTTGATGTTTACATAACCTAAGGTGGTCAATAAAATTAAGAATACAAGCGCCAGCAAAAAAATTGTAATTCCTATCTTCACCTGTGACCTGAATTTTATTTGCTTTTTATCCTCCGCATCGTATCCTTCAGGTTGTGCTCCAACACCTCCTAAATACTTTTGAGTGGCTTTGTATTGAATTAAGCCTATCAACATACCAAAACCGGCAATTCCAAAACCTAGATGCCAATTAACGTTTTCACCTAATGTTCCTACTATAAGAGGTGAAATAAATGCTCCTATATTAATACCCATGTAGAATAAGGAGAATCCTGCATCCCGTCTGGTAGGCTGATCCTCAGGATATAAGCCTCCCACTATACTGGAAATATTTGGCTTCAGTAGTCCTGTTCCTATTACAATCAATACTAAACCTATAAAGAAAAACTCTGTCATTGGTATAGCCATACTAAAATGGCCTAAGGCAATTATAATACCCCCATACCATACAGACTTTTGTAATCCAAAAAACCTATCTGCAAGCCATCCACCTGGAAGTGCTAATAAATATACGAACATGGTATATAACCCATATATAGCCGTAGCTTGCTTATCATCGATACCTAACCCCCCATTTTCAATAGCCTCAACCATGAAAAGGACAAGTATTGCCCGCATTCCATAATAGCTGAAACGTTCCCACATTTCGGTAAAAAATAAAGTAGCTAGACCTCGGGGGTGGCCAAAGAAAGTCTTTTCTGAACTCATATAGTCTAATAGTTAGAATTAATTAATTTTCAAGTTGCTAAAACTAATACCGTCATCCCATTAAACCAAATCGCTCATCAAAATACCGCTAAAAACGTCAGATAGTGTAAGTTATACACTTTCTAATACTAAATAATTGTTCATAAAATTGCTTTTTAAGCTCTATTATTTCTTTAACTTTGCCTGCAAACGATTGTATCAAGCTTGTAAAAAATAAAAAAAATGAAGGAATACGGACTAAAATCCTCTAAAGCCGGACTGGAAAGTATTGGCTTACAAAATGTAGGTGAAGCTTATTGGAACCTGACTCCTGCCGAATTGGTAGAACATGCTTTAACCAATAAAGAAGGTGTGCTTACTGATACAGGTGCTTTAATGTGCGACACAGGTAAATTTACAGGAAGATCTCCTAAAGACAAATTTATTGTGAAGGATGGTAAAACTGCCGACAAAGTCTGGTGGGGAAATGTAAATATTCCGTTTGACCCTGAAAAATTTGATGCACTTCACCAAAAAATGCTTGATTATTTATCAGATAAGAAAGTTTATGTGAGGGACGCTTATGCAGGAGCAGATAAAACCTACAGATTAAAACTAAGAGTGGTCAATACACAGGCATGGCATAATTTATTTTGTTACAACATGTTCTTAAGGCCTGAAAAGTACAAATTAGAAAATTTTGAACCTTCATTTACTATCATTAATGCTCCTGAATTTGAGGCCGACCCGGAAAAGGATGGTACACGTCAGAAGAACTTTGCAATCATTAATTTTAGCAAAAACATAATTCTAATCGGTGGAACAGGCTATGCCGGAGAAATGAAAAAAGGAATTTTTTCTGTTCTTAATTTCACCTTACCATCCGAACACAATGTACTTTCCATGCATTGTTCAGCAAACATGAGTGAAAAAGGCGATGGTGATACTGCCATTTTCTTTGGCTTATCCGGAACGGGTAAAACAACCCTTTCAGCAGATGAGAACCGTGGCCTGATTGGGGATGATGAGCACGGCTGGACAGATCAGGGTGTTTTTAACTTTGAAGGGGGATGCTATGCTAAAACAATCGACCTTACCAAAGAGAAAGAACCTCAGATTTTTGATGCCATCAAGTTTGGAGCCATAGTAGAAAATACACGATTTGTACCAGGTACAAGAACGGTTGACTATAAAAATGTAAGCGTTACTGAAAATACAAGAACAGCTTACCCGATTGATCATATTAACAATGCCGTTTCACCCTCTATTGGTGGTGTGCCTAAAAATATCTTTTTCCTTACTTGTGATGCCTACGGTGTGCTCCCTCCTATTTCCAAGCTAAATAAAGGGCAGGCAATGTATCATTTTATTTCAGGTTATACAGCTAAGGTGGCCGGAACTGAAGCTGGCGTCACTGAGCCTCAAACTGTATTTTCTGCTTGTTTCGGAGCTCCATTTTTACCACTTCACCCTACTACCTATGCAGAAATGCTTGGTAAAAAAATGGATGAGCAAAAAGTAAATGTATGGCTTGTAAATACCGGATGGTCAGGCGGACCTTACGGAGTGGGTTCCAGAATGAAGCTTAAATACACTAGGGCTATGATTTCTGCCGCTTTGACTGGTGGACTGGATGAAGTAGGTTATAGAAATCATTCCATTTTTGGATGCGCTATCCCCGCTACCTGTCCGGGAATTCCTTCCGAAGTATTAAGCCCGAGAGAAACCTGGAAAAATGATAAAGGCTATTATGAAATGGCTAACAAATTAGCAGGTGAGTTTAATGAGAATTTTAAAAAGTTTGAGGAGTTTGCCAATGAAGAAATTATGGCAGGAGCTCCTAAGCCTAACTTAAAAAGAGGCTAACGAAAGATCGTTTTGTTGTTTTAATTGAAATTGACTGTTGGGAATCTTCGGATTTTTAACAGTCTTTTTTTTGCTTCAATTATATTCTAACTTACGCAAATATGCATGAAGAAATAGAGAGAAATATTAGAAAATCAAATCCATTTCCGGTAATGGGAAAGGCTTTAAATAACTCAAATAGTCTGTTAATGGATTTTACAGCTCATAATAAAAAACTATTAGCTATTGATTTAAAGGATACTGATATCTTTAATAAGCATGTTTTTGATCTTTTAGCAGAAAGAAATAAAGAATTCGGATGGGGTGGTTATTTGGAAAACAGGGAGATTTATAAAAGAAGCACTCACTTTCAACAAGGTGAACCAAGAAATTTTCATTTAGGCATTGACGTATGGGCAAAAGCTGGTAGTTCTGTATACTGCCCGATGGCAGCAAAAGTCCACAGTTTTGCAGACAACAACAATTTTGGTGATTATGGCCCCACCATCATTTTAGAGCATCAGATAGGGAATAATGTAATCTACACCCTATATGGCCACTTAAGCAGGAAAAGCTTAAACAATCTTCATGAAGGACAGCTAATTGAAAAAGGAGATAAATTTTGCGAAATAGGCCCCTATCCGGAGAATGGTGACTGGCCACCACATTTACATTTCCAGGTGATGAAAGATATGCTTGGAAATAAAGGTGATTTCCCAGGGGTTTGCAGTGCCTCTCAGTTAGAAAAGTATAAATCTATTTGCATAAACCCTGAAGTGTTTATTACCTAATAAGCAAATAATCTATATACCTAATTACCCTTAAATTTTTCCATAGTGGCAACACCTTCGCTACTTATTCCTTCAGCTTTAAAAACTTTAAAGATTGTAAGAAAAATAATTTTCAAATCCAGCCAAAAAGATTGATGTTCAACATACCATACATCCAGATCGAACTTCTGTTGCCAGCCAATGGTGTTTCTTCCGTTAACCTGAGCCCACCCTGATATACCTGGTGTAGCTTCATGGCGTCTTTTTTGGGTTTCATTGTATAAAGGCAGATATTCCAACAATAATGGCCGTGGACCAACAAAGGACATATCCCCTTTTAAAATATTAAGAAGCTGAGGGATTTCATCCATTGAAGTTTTTCTCACCAACTTTCCTATCCAGGTTAACCGTTGTTCATCAGGTAATAATTCACCATTTTGGTCTACATCATCTCTCATGGTTTTAAACTTCACAAGCAGGAAAACTTTCTCGTTTCTCCCAGGTCTCTTTTGTTTAAAGAACACTTTTCCATCCTGAAAAATAGCCAGTAAAAGTGCTACAATTAAAAAAATGGGGCTTGAGATAACCAATGCCAGTAAAGCAAACAACCTGTCAAAGAAGGGTTTTATAAGTTTTTTGTAGCTCATTTTATTACTCCTATATGCATTAAAGCATCACCCTCATGTACAATAGGGTTATGATTTAAACCTATTACATATCCATTAGCTGTTGCTGTAACTTTACTTTTAAAGCCTCCAAAAGGATCATTTATACTACCGAGAACCTGATTTTTCTTAATGGGCTGCCCACTTATTACCTCAGAAAGAAAAATGCCTGATTTTCGGGCACGCACCCAGGAAGAATTTTTAATTACAAGATTTTGATAATCCGGTGTCACATAATCATCTGTCATACCTAAATGGTGCATTAACCTGATTGCTCCATTTATACCTTCCTTTATCGCATATTCATCAAACCTGGAAGATTCCCCTCCTTCATATACCAATATCTTCTTTCCGCTTTTATTGGCTGTCTGCCTTAAGGATTTGGGCCTAAATTTAGAATCTAATGTAAATGGAGCGTGAAAAGCTTTGGCCAGTTCTACATTCCTCTCATCTTTCATTACACATCTGATCTGTGGATAATTAGTTCTATCGGCTCCACCTGTATGAAAATCCAAACCATAGTCAATTAAGGGAAGGATATCTTTTGTAAGATAGTAGGCCATTCTAGCTGCTAAAGAGCCATTTTTATTTCCGGGAAATGATCTGTTCACATCTTTTCCGTCTGGCACATAACGGGAAAAATGAATGAATCCGTACACATTAATAATAGGAATACAGATGATAGTACCTACTTTTGGAATATGAAGGTCCTTTTGGATAATTCTTCGAACAATTTCTGATCCGTTAATTTCGTCCCCGTGCAAACCTCCCATCAACAGCAATGTAGGGCCAGGATCTTTCGCGCGACAAACCGTAATGGAAATATCAATTGCCGAATGAGAAGGAAGTCGAGCAATATTTACATCAATTTTCTTTTCCTCACCGGGTAAAACTTTTACTCCATTAATTTCCATACTTATTTCACGATTAACCCTTGTTGCATCACCTTTCTGTTATAAAGAAGTTGTGGATTTTTGATGCTAAAATACCACCAGATTATTCCTCCAATCAGTAAGCCGGCAACAGCTCCACCTACGGTGTCCACTAAAAAGTGTTGGAAAAGGTAAACTCTTGAAATAGCCACTAAAATAGCAATAAGCATATAAAGTACTTGTAAAAGCTTGTTGCTTGTAAAGCATATTAAAAGAGTGGCTAAAGTAAAAGCAGTGGCAGTATGACCACTTGGGAAGCTAAATTTGGCTTCCAAATTAACTCCTTCCACCACATTATACAATAACTTTTCACTTTCATAATATAATGAAGGTCTGGGAGTATTGAAAATGTAGGCTTTAGCAATTTGCACTATACCATATTGAAGCACACCGGAAAATGCTAAAATCAGGGCATTATAATATCTGTAAAAAAGAAAAATTACAACAATAAAAATGTAGATTAACCCCTCACCAAAATGAGTGACATATTGAAAGAAAAAGTTACCGAAAGGATTATGCCTTTTATTCAACCACAATAGAAAGGTGCCTTTATCAAGAAATAACACTAAAAATAAAGCTGTTACAAAGTAGAGCACAAACATAGTAAATGCGGGACTTTGTAATTTTTCTTTCAGACTTTCCATTCGAAACGTAGATATTTAATTTTTTCACCCTTTAAAGAGAACTTCTTCTCGTATCGGGTGGTAATTCCATAATGCTCATTTGCATACTCCGAGTTATGTAAATCTTCTGTGAAATGCAAATTACAAATGTCATTACGTTGTTCAAGCACTTCATTAATTGTCCATCGGAAAAGGTCAGTATTATCAGTTTTGAAGTAAACTTTTCCTATTCCACCCTGAATGTTCTTATAAATATCTAAAAATCTATGGTGAGTAAGCCTTCTCTTTTCATCCCGGTCTCGTGGTCTTGGATCAGGATGGATAATCCAGATATCATTCACCTCCCCTGTAGCAAAGCATAACTCCAGGTCTAATATGTAATTCCGTAAAAAAGCAGCATTTTTCAGGTCTTCTTCTATGGCCTGAGTACTTCCTTTCCATAGCCTCTCTCCTTTGATGTCTACTCCAATAAAATTCTGATCCGGGATTTCTCTGGCCAGCCCTACTGTGTATTCACCTCTCCCGCATGCCAATTCCAAATTAACAGGGTTTGCATTATTGAAAACAGTTTGAGCCCAATTCCCCTTGATATGCTGGAATCGATCGTCTTCTTTTTCAATAATATTTTCCCGCTCGCCTATTTCTTTGAAGCGAACTAATTTTTGTCTACTCATACTTATAAAATCGGAATTTCCGCAACTACAAAGGTAGAACCTCCTACGAAAATCAAGTCATTTTCTACAGCATTTTTATTAGCTTCATTCCACGCGGCTTCTACGGAAACAAAAGATTTTCCCTTCAGACCTATTTTAGTAGCAAACCCATATAAATCCACGGAAGACATTGCTCTCGGAACTTGCGCCTGCGTAAAATAATATGTAGCATCTTTTGGTAACCTTTCCAATATTGAAGTGGGTTCTTTATCATTTACAGCTCCAAAAATTATATGGAGGTTTTGATACTCTTCCTGTTGAAGCATGGGCAATAGTTGATCAAAAGCAGAATGATTGTGCCCAGTATCTGCTATTATTTTGGGTAGACCTTTGCTCCTGTTTTGTATAATTTGCCATCTTCCTTTTAACCCACTGTTCTGATGGATATTTTTAAGGCCGCAAATTATGGCTTCTTCCTCTATTTTATAGCCAAAACTATTCAATAATTGAATTGCAGCAAAAACAGTTTCAAGGTTTTGTTGCTGATACATTCCCCCAAGAGCTACCTCATAAAGCTTTGACGGCTGTCTTGCCCTTTTAACCTCATACATCCAGTAAGGAGTCGAGACAGAAGAGTAATTGACAGTTACTAAATCCTTGCTATAAGCAAAATCAGCTTCTTGAGCTCGAGCAATAGACTGAATGGTGTCTCTCAAGTTAAGCTCAGGAACAGAAGTAAGCACAGGTACGTTATTTTTAATAATCCCTGCCTTTTCCTTTACAATTTCTTCTTTCGTATTTCCCAGAAACTGTTGATGATCAAGACCTATCTGGGTTATAATGCTTAATTCCGGTGTAATAACGTTAGTTGAATCTAACCTACCCCCAAGGCCTACTTCAATTACAGCTACATCTACTTTTTGCTCTGCAAAATAATCAAAAGCCATAGCAGTGGTCAATTCAAAGAAAGAAGGCTGGAAATCATCCACTAATTGCTGATACCGTGATACATATTTCGCTACTTTATCAGTTGAGATAGCCTCTCCGTTTATTCTGATTCTCTCCGTGAAACTCTTCAAATGAGGAGAGGTATACAAGCCTACCTTATAACCGGCTTCCTTCAAGACAGAAGCCAACATCGAACTTGTACTACCCTTACCATTTGTGCCTGCTACATGTATAAATTTACCTGCCAGGTGCGGATTACCCAGTTCATCCAGAATTGCCAGGGTATTCGTTAAATCCTTTTTATAAGCAGCCCCTCCAATTCTCTGAAACATAGGGAGCCTCTCAAATAAAAAAGCTTCTGCTTCTTCGTAAGTCATATTATTTGGAGCGAATCAAAAAAGTAATTTTTCCTGAAGATTGAGAGGGAGCAATACCTCCTGAGGTTCTGCTAAATGAAAGTCGTGAAACCTCATTTTGATAAACTTGTACAACTTCCGGAGAAACAGTTGTTTCTAGCAAGCGTACAGAAATAACTTCTCCGTTGCTATCTACTCTAATTTGAAATACTATTTTACCATTTTGATCTGAAGTATCATTAGGTCTGGGAGGAGAATCCCATGCCCAACCAGCCATATCAAGACTACTCCCACTTCCACCACCTTGCGGTCCCATTAAGTTTTTTGAATCAACTTTCCCATCTTCCACACCCTGATCACCGGATTGATTGGCTTTATCACCTTGAGAAGTACTGCTTCCGGGAAAGAGCGCATTAGGATTGGTTTTTGGCTTTTCAGGTTCTTTTTTAGCTTCTACGGGTTTCTTTTGCTGAGCTGATTCAGTTTGTTTTTTGGGTGGAGTTTTCTTTTCTTCCACTTTAACCGGAGCATCTTCTTTAGTAACAGCTTCCTGATCAGCCACTTCTTCCACTTCATTAACTGATTCAGTTTCAGAAGTACTTTCTACCGTTTTATCAGCAGGCTCAGTATCAGTTACTTCATCCTGCACCTCTTCAACAGTTTCTTCCTCACTCTCCTGAACATTTTCTTCAGGTTGCTCTGCAACAGGCTCATCACCTGAGCCTTCCTGTGTCATTCCTATATTTAATTCTATCCCAAACTCAGGGGCAGGTGGATAAGGTTCTTTCCATGCTGTAACCCATAAAAACAATAACAGCAAAATAACATGAATAGCAACAGATACTGCTATACCTATTTTATTGTTTTTACTCTCTATTTGGGCAAAATTACTCATTTGGCTTTGTTGCAATCGATACTTTTGCTTTTAGCTTAGCAGCAATTCCTGCTACATTTACAAGGTATTCGGTAGGCACACTTTTATCAATATGTAAAACTACCACGCCTTCATCAGCATTTTTTAATTCCCTGCTAATAGCTATTTCAAGATCGTCATATGCTGTTTTATTGGTATTAACGAAATACTGCAAATCTTTAGTAATGGTAACACTTACTTTTTGCATTACTATATTGGACGATTTGCTGGAAGGAAGGTTTACCGGCAAACCTGAAGGAGTAATGAAGGAAGAAGTAAGCATGAAAAATATCAAAAGTAAAAAGATGATATCAGTCATGGATGACATGCTGAATGCAGGATCTACTTGATTACGTGATTTCAGCGCCATAATTATTTATTTAGGTTCCTGTAGTAAATCGATAAATTCAACGGAAGTATACTCCATTTTATGAATGATCTTTTGCACTTGAGTTACAAGATAATTATATCCCAAATAAGCAATAATCCCTACCGACAAACCAACAGCAGTAGTAATCATTGCCTCATAAATACCCGCAGAAAGTAACTTAGGACTAACAGAACCCTCTTCCTGAGCAATAGCAATAAAGGCCTGTATCATACCTGTTACAGTTCCTAAAAATCCGATCATTGGCGCGGCACCAGAAATAGTGGCTAAAAGAGATAAGTTCTTCTCCAGCCTGTATATTTCAATTTTACCTACGTTTTCTATAGATACCTCTATGTTCTTAAGAGGGCTGCCAATTCTGGAAATACCTTTTTCCAGCATTCTGGCGATAGGTGTTTCATTCTGATTGCAAATCATTCTGGCTTCATTTATTTTACCATCCACTACATAGGCCTTTACTTGATTAAGCAATCCTGTGGGTGTTTTAGAAGCTTTCTTTATTGTCATTAATCGCTCAACAAATATAGCGATAGCTGCAATTGACAATAATAAAAGGGGGATCATGACATATCCCCCTTGTACTAATAAATCAAATAAATTAACACTGGATTCACCTGAATTTGTTGCTAATGAATCAGCAGCAGTAGTTACTTGCAATAATATCATATGTTATTTATCTCAATATTTTAACGGCCAGGGTTGCTCTTTAAACTGTCCTGCAAGTTCAGAAGCCCTTGCATTGGCATCAGAAAAAGATGCTGTTTCTTCAATTGCCACTCTGTTGAACTTACTTTTACCAAATGGAGGAATGATATAAGCATTCATCCCCTGGTTAGCCAGATCTTCAGCGTAATCTCCTGCCATATCAGCATCAAAGAAACTCCCTACTACCACGTAAGAACGCCCGGTTCTTGTAGATAGTGTATTTACTACTCCAATTTTTGGTTCTTCAGGCTCAACAACTTCTGGCTCTTCCACTTCTACAGGTTTTTCAACCACATAGGTAGTTGTGTCCTTTACAGGTTCCTTGGCCATCTTTGGTGGCTCAGATTCCTTAAAAAAGAAGAAATAAACTAATACAGCAGCTAATACAACTAGTATAGATAGCGTAATAATGATTGGCGCAACAGATTGCTTTTTGGGCGGTTCATAAGCTGGCATATGGTTATCTTCTTCATAGATTTCATCATATGTTTGGCTTTGCTCAGGTTCAGTTGTGTCGTCAAGGTAAGGTGAATCCGAAGGCTCCTCAACATCCGACAACCTTTCGGAATCCGTATCATCTGAAGCATGGGGCTCTTCATAAGAAGTTTCATTTTGCTCAGAAGTAGACTCATCATCTAAATCAGGAAGACCGAAATCTTCATCATTTTGGTTGTAAGAATTATCAAAGTTTTCGTCCTTGTATTCGTCTTCGTTTTTGTCCTTTTTCGCCATACTTAGGTTTTTTAAGGTTATTAGCAGTTTAAAAGTATTAAATAATTATAAATTCCTATTACGATATCTATAAAAATTTCAACTTTTAGCATCCTGCGATAACATTTATTTCACACAGGTTATCAATAAATATCAAATATAATGGCATTTATTGACATTAAAAACATTAAAAAGAATATATAAAGCCTGCCAAAATCCGGAAACCCCGGTTAGGATAATTGTAGTAGTACTGATATTCTTTGGCAATCAAGTTATTAGCATGAAGAAAAACATGAGACCGATCAGATAACTTATAATCAAATTTTAACCCTAAATCGAAGATTGCCGGGATTTCGCCCTCATCATTTAAATTAGGAGTGTCGGTAGTTGGTGTAAAGCCAGGATTCATACTTCCTTGAAAATGTCCATTTAAACCAATAGTTAATTTCTGTGCAATCAGATAATCAGTATTAAACACCAATTGTGTTCCTGGCCTATATGGCATTTCTAAACCATTATCTAAATTGAAGTAGAAATAATCAGCCCGTAAAGCAGCTTTCCAATCAGGATTTAACTGCGCGGTTAAGCCTGCATAAATATTTATCTCAGTATTATTTCCTGAAAAGTAAACAGGATTAAATATTTCCGGATACACATTATCAGGCACATAACCATAGTTATTCTTGACCGAAGCGATGGAGAAACCTGCATCAAAACCCAACATACTTGAAAATGAACCATATACTGACCCATAAAGCTCAAAGGGCATCAGTGTATTACTTAATACTACAGAATCGTTCAAATAAGGATTTTCAGCCAATAAATTCCTTAAACGCACTTCTCTCACATCTCCTCTTATCCCCGCTTTAGCTGATACTTTTGCCAACAAACTATATTCCAAAGAAACATCCGGATAAACATGTAGCCTGTTCATTGATTCCAGCGTGTCATTTTCGTATACAAAGTTGAACCCTCCATTAATTCTTAGCTTTCCTAGTTCATAACTCACTCCCGGTTTAATCCTGAACAGACTTCTGTTACGACTATACTCATTATCGTTAAATTGATGTTTACTGAAAAAACCATCTGAATTAAGAAAAACTTCAAATTCTTCCGACAGTTCAAATGAATTGGTTATGCTGTAATCAAATGATCCCTCTCCAGCCTCATAATTAGAAAATAACTGGTAGAGTTCCAGACCTATTCCATACTGGTAAGCATCCTCCAGGTTTCTATCCTTCAAGTTGATACTGGCGCCTACTGTATGATAAGTACGTTGGATGCTGTCTCTGTCTATTTCAGTAACAGTGGAATCATAACCGTATAAATAATTATTATGTCTTTCATAAAAGGCATCAGCCTCAACCACTGTTTTATCGAAAATAAGCTTTCCGTAAGGCTTTACTAGCTGATAACCTGAGCCTGAATTATTGCCATCTACTGCTCCTTTTGCAAAGCTTTGATGGTTGAAATGCAGCCCATAGCTTTGGTTTTTATTTCTTTTATTAGCTAAAAAAGCTTCCAGATAAGTAGCTCCATAATTACCTAATCCGGCTTTTACCTGATTGGCATACAGCTTATCAAGTTTTTCATCCTGCACAGTAAGTACACGGATTTTAGGTTTAATGCTATTAAGTGTAGGTTGAAATTCCTTTATAGTGAAAGTAACCGGTACCTGAATACTGTCTTTTTTAATTTTCGGCACTTGCTGAAAATTACGCGTTGCCCGAGGTAACTCAATTTGCCTGTTTTTTTCGATAATGATTTGGGAATCTTCCATTTCACTGGTTTTAGGGTTTTCCCAATTATCCTGCGCATTTACAGTTTGTACAAGCGCAACAAGTATGATAAAAAGTAAATAACGCATATTAGTTTTTTGTAGAATCAGTTTCAAGAATCATTTCACCTTGGGCCGCCCGAATGGAATCTTCTTCCCTCTTATTTTGTAAAGATTGCTGCTTTTCTTCCTCTTCAATTTTTTGCAGTTTCAGTTTTGCTTCTTTTACCAGCACTACGGATTTAGCATTTTCAATAATGGAGTTTAAAGTTGCTTTGGCCTGGAATAATTCGCCCATAGCATGGTAATTATCTGCTATTAATAAAAAAGACTTTCCTAACCACTCGGGGTAATTGGCAAAATCATTATTTAAAGAAAACAGTGTATTAAGAGACTTTTGATACTCCTTAGAAGTATATTGCATTAAAGCAATCATATACTTTGATTCTGCCGCATTGGCATCTTTCGCATTATCCACTGCTTTGGCAAACTGCTCTTCTGCATTTTTGTAATCTCCCTGGTAGTAGTATGCCAATCCTTTGTTCAGATAAGCCTCATTCACAGCATTGGAATTGACCGGTGCTTCATTTAAGATTAAGTCAGCATATTTTATCATTTCTGAATACTTGCTTTCTGCCTTTGCAATCTGCAATAAACCTGAGTAAGCATTGTATTTATCTTTATTATTATCTGCCGATTGTAGTACCTTATTATAGTATAATCCGGCATTCTCATAATTATTGTTTAAGTACTCCAATTCAGCAATTTTCTGCAAAGATCTTTTCACAAAAGGTGTTTTATTCTCCTGAACCACCTCGTAAAAATAAGTAAGAGCTTTATCATTCTGCTGATTTCTGTAATAGGCATCTGCCAGGTAATACTTGGCTTCAAAGCTTAAAGCATTGTCAGGGTACTCGCTTAAGTAACTTTGGAAAGCTGCCACTGCTTTATCATAACTTTGGTTGAAGTACAATGATTTTGCAGCGTCAAATTCGATAGCTGTAACAGCTTTATCGTTAGGATTCGCTGTCTTATAAGCTGCTAAATATTGATCAATATCGCCTGATGTACCCTGCATTCCGTATATTTCCTGCAATCCTAATAACGCTCCGTTTGCTGTTGGGTGAGTAAGGTAATTATCTAAAATGTTTTTATAGTCCTGAATTGCCTGATCATACTTTTTTAGGTTGAAATAAGCAATGGCTCTTTTGGATAATGCATAAGGCTTCAATGGTGTTTGCTGACTCGCCTTTAACAAATAAGAAAATCCATCTACTGCTTCTGCATATTGTCCGCTTTCAAAAGCCACCTGTGCTTTCTGAAAAAGTGCATTATCATAATAGCTGGAGTTTTTATATTCAGACAAAATGATGTCGAAATTCTTATTGGCTTTCTCATTCTGGGATAAAATGCTGTGAATTACACCTTTTTGAAAGTAAGCGTAATCAATTTTCTCACTTCGCTCATTAATGGCTGTTTGATAGTTACTAAGTGCTAAATCGTAATTTTTAGTTACATAATAACAATCAGCCAAACGAATAATCGCATCACCGTAATAAGGCTGAGACTTCCCTCCTTTTACATAGGCGTTAAAGTAATTAAGCGCATTTTTAAATTGCTTGTCATTATAATAAGCATGTGCAATTCCATACTGCAAGCCGGGGTACCAATCGTCAGAAGTGGTAGAGTTATTCAACGACTTTTCGTAAGCTTTAATCGCTTCTTCATATTTCTTTCCAGTGGAATAGGCTTCGCCCATCCAGTAATATGCCTGGCCGGTCAGCTTCTTATTCTGCGGATAAGCTACAGATTTTTCAAAAAACTGTACAGCCATAAAGAAATTGGCCTGGTTAAAATAAATGACACCCTGATAGAAAGCGACCTTTTGGTAGGCCTCCTTAAGCTTTAGTGTTTTTTGAGGAACAGACTCTAAAAATTTAATGGCAACATCATAGGCATTTGTATTAAGGTAAGCCTGTGTAAGTAATTCTGTTGCTTCCGTAGCATAATTACTTCTCGGATATTGAGCGATAAAATCCTTTAACTCTGTAATTGCATCATTAAACAGGTTCTGCTTAATGTATAGTTTAGCTAACTGATACTGGCTTTCTTCTTTAATGCCTGAAATAAAATCTAACAATTTAGCCTGCTGAAATGCATTGATGGCATATCGTGTATTGTCTTTTTCCACATACAGCTTACCCAGGTAGTAAGAACTGAATTGTGAAAGCGAATCTTTCACTAAGCCCACTTGCTCAAAAAGGCTTATTGCTTCTTCTGTATTTTCTTGTTTGTACTCAGCATAAGCCATTCTGTAAAGTATTTCTCTTTCCGGTTTTGCTTTGCTTTTATCTCTGAAATCTGTAAAATACTCAGAAGCTTCCGGATAGTTCTTTTTGAAATAATAGGAGTCACCAATAATCAGGCTTAAATCAGCAGAAGCCATACCTGAAAGGTTATTCCGGATACTCTCTGCGTAATCAATTACCTGATCATACTTTTTTTGCCTGTAGTAAATATTGGCAATCATCGTAGAAGTAGTAGCTTTATAGGACTCATTTTCACTGGCCTTTTTTAAATCGATTACTGCCTGGTCATAGTCCTCCTGCTCAAAAGCGATGTAGCCTGCATAATAGCTGGCAGCAGGCTGATAACTTGAATTCCCTCTTTTTAATTGGTTAAAATAAGGAAGAGCCTCAGTAAATGCTCTCCTGCTAAAGTATGAATAGGCTAATTTGAACTGATAATCTGTTTTATCCTTAGGCTTTAATGCACTTTCTTTCACCAATTCATAATATTGAATGGCTTTAGGATAGTTTTTCTCTCTGTAGTAGAAATTTCCTAATTGAAAGTAAGCTTCTTCAGCATATACATTATTAGGATGATTTTTAACAAAGTTCTTGATTCTGGCTTCACCATCCGCATGGAAAAGGTAGATAGCCGCCAGCGCACTAAAATACTCTGCATTTTGCGCCTTAAGAGCTGTTCTTTTGGGATGATAGGTATACTCTTCCAAAAGCTTTTGGGAGGCATTATATTGCTGTGATTGAAAAAGATTAAGCCCTTCATTGTAGAGGTCATCCGCTGATTGATCAACGTGAGCATATTGCGCAAAGCCTGATAAAGGTAGACAGAACAGAAGTAAGGATATTAATATTTTGTGGTTCATTGTATTTTTCAATTACGTATTTAACTCTATTTAGTGTTAAATATTTTTTAAAGGGGTGTTTTTATTACTCTTAATGCATCAACTTAAACACTAATTCTTTCATTAATTGATCTTCCGGCATAGAAGCATTTACACCTTTGCTGGTCAAATCAGCCTGGTAAATGTAGGCCAGGTTTTGAATCACTTTATTAAGACTGAACCTCCTGACTGCTGCCATGTATTCTTTGGCGATATAAGGAGAAACACCTGCTGCCTGCGCTACTCCACGATCTGTTTTATCAGGATGTTGATGAATAAGTAGAAGTTTGGTAAAAAAGCTATGTAAAAAACCTATGGACAAGATGGCAGGATGATTTTTTGGGTCTGCGGCAAAATACTGAATAATTCTGTTGGCTTGTAACACATCTCCCTGAACCAATGCCTTCTGTAATTCAAATATATTGTAGTCCTTATTAATCCCCACGTATTCCTGCACCAGGGCAGCATCAATTTCAATGGGATCTTTAAAGTTGACGAGTATTTTGTCAATTTCATTGGAAAGCCGCTCCAGGTTATTACCTATGTATTCTGTGAGCAACATCATTGCCTGGCGGTTAATTTTATACCCTCTGCCGCTTACATATTGCTGAATCCAGTCTGGAACTTTATTTTCATAAATTTTATTTGATTCAAGATAAACGGTATTCTTTTCAATTACCTTGAATATTTTCTTACGCTTATCAATTTTTTTGTGCTTATGGCAGAAAACAAGAACAGTTGAAGGTTGCGGATTTTGAAGATAAGCTTCGAAAACTTCCATACCTCCTTCTTTCTTTTTAAAGTCTGCCAACTCCTGCGCTTCCTTTAAAATAATCACCTGTCTTTGTCCCATCATGGGAAAGCTTCTGGCAGCAGAAATCACATCATTTAAAGCTACATCTTTACCATATAAAATGCGCTGATTAAAGCTTTTCTCTGCATCACTCAAAGCATTTTTCTCAATGTAATTGCTAATAACATCTATAAAATAAGGCTCTTCACCCTGCAAAAAATAAATGGGAGCATAAACTCCTTTCTTTAAATCATCAACAATCTGCTCTGCTGTTTTTGCCATTCAATATCAATTATTTTAACAACGCGAAGATAAGAGATACTTTGAATATGATGAAGGGAAGCAAAAAGAATTACTGCTCTGGTAAAATGACATAGGAATGATGAATAAGTACTCAGGAAGCTAGCAAGAAAAAAGGATAGCATTTCTGCTACCCCTTCTATTTAATCGAACAAACAAAATAACTTAAAGCAACTAAGCTTATTTAACTTCAATTTTATTATCAACTGGGTTTCCATCAGCATCCACTTTTACCACTTCTTTTAAGTTTAAAGCCTCTACCCCTTCCAATTGTGTTTTGGCATCACCTACAATGATGTAACTCATTTCATCAACATTCATGTATTTATCCATAATAGCTTTCATATCTTCCACAGTATAAGCTTTCAACTCCGCTTGATTTTTGCTGATGAAATCCTTAGGCAGGTTGTAAGATGAGATTTGCTGAAGAATGCTCAACTTCTGACCTAATGTTTCATAGTCCCGTGCTTCTTTTCTGATTAAAGCAGTTCTCGCTTTTTCAAGTTCAGCCGAATCATATTCAGATTTATAAGTTTCGATAACATCTTTAAAAGTCTGAACTGATTGTGGTGTAACATTGGTTTTTACACTTGAATAAGCAGTAAATGGTGCTGGAGAATTAGATGATGGTAAATAAGAATAAGCTCCGTAAGTGTAACCTTTATCTTCTCTTAGCACCTGGAATAATTTCCCGCCTGAATTACCTCCAAGCCCATAATTAGCTACGGTTAATGGGTAATAATCTTTGTCGTTTCTTGGTACTGCCATTCTTTTCATTTGAATAACTGACTGCTTGGCATCACCAAAATTAGCAAAGTAAATTTTACCCTGATCAGGTACAGCATTTACCTCGTAAGTAGGAAACTCCACTTCTTTTTTCTGCCATTTTTCACTTAAACCTGATAACGCCTTTTCAACATCTGCCTGAGAAACACTACCTGCTACCTGAAAGCCAGTAATATTAGGCGCAAAGTAGTTGGCATAATAATTCTTCAGGTCATCAATAGTGATTTTCTGCACAGACTCCACTGTACCACTTGAGGGTTTAGAGAAAATATGGTTGTCTCCATAAATGATTTTATCAGCAACTGTACTTGCAATGGCATCAGGATTGGCATTGCGTTGTTTAATATTATTGATTTGTCTTTCTTTAATTCTTGCAAATTCTGCTTCATCCCATCTTGGCTCCAATAACATTTCTTCCATAATGGCAATGGTTTCAGCAAAGTAGCGCGAAAGTGAGTTTCCGTAAATTACAATTTCCTCATTACCACTGTAAATGTTAATGCTAGCACCTAATTGACCAATAGCATCCTGTAATTCTATAGGAGTTTTGTTTTTGGTACCTTCTTCCATTAGCTGGGTAGTAAGGCTGGCCACACCTGGCAATTCAGGGTTATCCAACATTTGTCCGCCTTTAATTCTAATACTGAAGTTCACTAAAGGCAACTCATTAGACTCAATGCCCAAAACTTTAATACCATTAGCCAAAGTAGTTTCATAAATAGTTGGTGCAGTAATCAAAGGCTTTTCACCCAAAGCCGGAATAACACTTCTATCTATTTTACTTGGTGTTTTTTCATAATCAGCAGCTGAATCAAGCTCAGCAAGATCAACATCAGTGGCAGGCTCAACTTCTTCTATTTTCACTGTTGCTTTCTCAGAACCATCCAAAATCAATTCAAGCTGCCCTTGTGGCACCATGCTTGTTATAATTGCATTTTTACCTTTAATGTACTTTTCATACACACGCATCACGTCCTCTTTCTCTACTGCTAAGATTTTATCGATATCCTTAGAAATAAAGCCCGGATCACCTTTAAATTCATTATAATTACTTAATTGAAAAGCTTTTCCGAGTACACTTGAAATTCCGTTATAAAAATTTGTCTCCTGACGCGCTTTAATTCTGTCAAGATCTTTTTCTGAGAAACCATTTTTCTCGAAATCAGCCAGTGCTTCGTTAATGGCAACATATACGGAATCCAAATCCACACCGTCTTTAGCTCTAACCCCTATGTTAAACTCACCTGCTAATTCGCTTGAGTTATTATAAGAGAATACACTTGGGGCATACTCAGTTTCTTCAACTAATTTCTTATAAAGTGGTGCTCTTTTACCTTCACTTAAAATTTCTCCTAACGCATCCAGAGCCCAGGTATCTTCATGATATTGCTCCACAGTAGGGTAAGTAATTCTCAAATCCGGAACTTTTGCATACGCATCCTCATGGTACAATTTCTTAGTTTCACTCAGTGTTACAGGCATTGGCTCCAATACTTTGGCCTCTCCTCTTGAAGGAATTTCACCAAAATACTTTTCGATCCATGCTTTCAGTTCTTCTTTATTGAAATCACCAGCAACAACCAAAGTAGCGTTGTTAGGTCCATACCAGTTATTGTAGAAATCTTTTACGTCATCTAAAGTAGCTGCCTGCAAATCTTCCAACTCACCAATCACCTCCCAGTTGTAAGGGTGACCTTCAGGATATAAAGCTTTCTTTATAATATAATTTCTGTGGCCATAAGGCTGGTTATCAACTCTCTGTCTTTTTTCATTCTGCACAACAGGTTTTTCTCCTTCTAAGTCTTTCTTAGTAATGGCATTAATGAAATAACCCATTCTATCAGCTTCCATCCAAAGTATTCTTTCAGTAGCATCTTTAGGAACTACCTCATAATAAACGGTTCCGTCTGTCCAGGTACCACCGTTAAATGTGCCTCCCAAGTCAGAAATATTCTTAAAGAAAGCCCCTTCTTCAACGTTTTCAGATTTTTGAAACAACATGTGCTCAAAAAAGTGAGCAAATCCAGTTCTGCCCGGAAGTTCCCTGCTGGAACCAACATGCATTTGAATGGCTACTGCCACAATTGGGTCTGACTTATCCTCATGTAAAATTACCTCCAGGCCATTAGGCAGGGTATATTTTTCGTAGTCGATGGATAATTCCACTTTGCTTTCCTTCTTATCTGATTGACATGAAACGACTGCCAACATCAAAAAAGCCAAAGCGAATGCTGATAACTTTCTCATAATTTTAGTTTAAATTCTTAATTTGTTCATAAATTCAGGAATAAAAATCACTTAATCCATTTTAAAAAATATGAGCGGATTGCTTATAAGATGAGTGGTAGAATTAGGTTGCTTAGCAGTACCTACATCATCTATAAATTCTGTAATTGAGCTGTATTAGCGCCTGAATAAACCAGCCTTATAATTGTATTTTTCAGGTACAAGAACCCTATCGTTCTTATAACTAGATAGATCGTAAATCATCAACTATCCAATAATTACAGTTGAGAACAAATGAGGTAATTAAAGAATTACGTTTACCCTATATCTCTGATGATTTGCTTTTTGCTTTGCCAGCAGATTTTATAAAGCCAGGCTTTTGCTGAGCCAGCATATTTTTAGTGTATTCGTAGCCGATATCAAATATTTCATGAGCTTTGGAAAGTGCAAAAACTTTATATTGATCCAATTGCTGAGGTTCAATGAAAAAATCTACATATTGCTTTTGCTCTGATGTATTGCAGCCAATAGCCATTAACATTGTGCGTTCCAGTGTATCCTTAGTTCCTCTGGCCATTGCATGCTTTGCTATCGGGTTGCAGTTTATTCCAAAGAGATAATCAGCTTGCTCACGGATAACCTGAGCCGGCATATTGCATAAAACACCTCCATCCACATAGAGGTCTTCTCCTATTGTAATTGGCTCAAAGATAACAGGAATACTGGCAGAAGCTAATAAGGGCCTAATGAGTTCTCCTTCAGAAAAATACGCTACTTTTCCTTGTGTATAATTTGTAGTGGAAATGGTAAAAGGCAATTCCAGGCTTTCAAAGTTATTCTCGGGAAAATAGTTTAATAAGAGGTCCGAAATCTTTTCAAGCTTAACAAAGCCTGAACCTATAATTATAGGTCTGAAATACTTCAGGAAATTAATGTCAGCAATAATTTCCATTGTTCTTTTGGGAAGATACCCTGCTGCCAGAAAAGCACCCACTATTGCTCCAGCACTGGCACCTGAAATAATTGAAGGTCTGATTCCGGCTTCATGCAAGGCTTGTACAGCCCCCAAATGCGCAAAACCCCGTGCACCACCTCCTGAAAATGTTATACCTATTTTCACAATACTTCTTCCAGCTTAAATATTTGATCCAATCGAACACCTTTTTCAGTATTCTTCACTGTACAACATTCATTGGTAGCATCATGTTCCATAAATATAATATAATTGTTATCTGCTGCTTCCTTCAGAAACTTCTGCTTCTCATCCATAGTGAGCAGAGGTCGGGTATCATAGCCCATTACATAAGGTAGAGGAATATGGCCAACAGAAGGCAATAAATCTGCTGCGAAAACAATGGTTTTATCTTTATAGTTAATTTTAGGAATCATTTGCTTGTCTGTATGTCCATCAGCATACAGAATATCAAATTGCTTAAAAGGGGAAGGTTTACCCTGATCAACAAAGTGAAGATGTCCGCTTTCCTGCATGGGTAATATATTTTCTTTTAAGAAGCTCGCTTTTTCCCTTGGATTTGGCTTGGTGGCCCACTCCCAGTGGTCTTTATTACTCCAGTATTTGGCATTTTTAAACTGCATTTCCAGCTTAGTTTGTGCGGCATCTTTCCAGTTAACACCACCTCCGCAGTGGTCAAAATGAAGGTGTGTTAAAAACATATCCGTTACATCATCAGGGCTAAAGCCTGCTTTCTTAAGCGACCCATGCAAAGAAGCGTCTCCATGAAGATAAAAATGACTAAAGAATTTAGCATCTTGCTTATCTCCTATTCCATTATCAATCAATATCAACTGGTCGCCATCTTCAATCAGCATGCAGCGCATGGACCATGTACATAAATTGTTCTCATCAGCCGGATTGGTTTTTTGCCACAATACTTTGGGTACTACACCAAACATAGCGCCACCGTCTAACTTAAAAAAACCTGTTTCTATGATATGTAATTTCATTTTAGCTTATTTTAAATTTAGTTTATCTGGGTTCAAATTATATTTTTATAACCGTAAACCCAGCTTTACCTATAACTCAAATAAAGTTTCCTCCTATCTCCCTATCTGTATCAGAATGAGCATGTGTTATAAGGTACTGCACAAATTTTTAGATGAAAATTTATAAACAAAAAAACCGCCTCATCAGCGGTTTCTAAAATTGTATCAGGCATTATTTTACAACGCCCATCTGGTTAAATTTTTCAATTCGTTCTTCAATTCTCTTTTCAGATGATTTTTTACTTAACTCTTTAGCATTTTTAAGGATTGTTTTCTTAATCTCTTCAGCAATGGCTTTTAAGTTAGTATGAGCACCTCCTAAAGGTTCAGGAATGATGCCATCAATCAATTTATTTTTTAGCATATCCGGAGCCGTTAATTTCAGGGCTTCCGCTGCCTGCTCTTTGTAATCCCAGCTTCTCCAAAGAATGGAAGAACAAGATTCCGGAGAAATTACTGAATACCATGTATTTTCCAACATCAATACTTTATCTCCTATAGCAATGCCTAAAGCTCCTCCTGAAGCACCTTCACCTATAATTATACAAATTACAGGTACTTTCAACATAAACATTTCCTTCAGGTTGCGCGCAATGGCTTCGCCCTGCCCTCTCTCTTCTGCTTCCAGACCTGGAAATGCTCCCGGAGTATCAATAAAAGTAACAATTGGTTTTTTAAACTTCTCAGCCATTTTCATCAACCTTAAAGCCTTTCTGTAGCCCTCAGGGTTAGCCATCCCGAAATTTCGGAGCTGCCTTTGCTTGGTGTTGCGTCCTTTTTGTTGGCCAATAAACATAAAAGTTTCACCGCTTACTGTACCAAATCCACCTACCATTGCCTTATCATCGGCTACTGTTCTGTCACCATGCAGCTCTACGAAATCATCTGTTATTTCATAAATATAATCCAATGTATAAGGCCTGTCCGGATGCCGTGATAATTGTACACGTTGCCAACGGGTAAGGTTTTGGAAGGTCTCTTTTTTTAAGGACACAATTTTTTCTTCAAGTTTACTTATAGCTGAGCTGATATCTATATCACTGTCCTGAGCCAGCGATTTCATTCCAGCTAATTTATTTTCCAATTCTACTATCGGTCGTTCAAATTCCAAAAGCATTATTTTAGTTTATTTTTTATAGTGTAAAATTAGCATTTTAATCCGAAGACACACATAAAAATGTATAATTAACAAAATCCGATAAGATAATTCAGGATTTCAGTCTTTAAGCTAATTTAATTATAATTTAAGCTCTTTATACTATAAGTGTAAAATGAACATTAAATATGCACTATTTCATTTTTATTACTTTAACTGATTTATCTGAATGTATTTACGTACAGCACAAAAAAACGGTCAAAATTTATCTACTTAAACAACAAAGGTGCAAATTTGAATAAATCATGCCTCCACACAGGCCATGTATGTCCTCCGGGGTGTTCGCTGTACTCATATTTTATGCCCATTTCATCAAATTTCTCCATCATGATCTTGCAGTTTTCATAAGCAATATCTTCTTTTCCACCCATTGAGATGAAAAAGTGCTTTAAATTACTGTTAATTTTTTCTCTATTTTCTTCCATATATTCGTATTGAGGTTTAGATAATTCATCTGAATTAGCAAACCAACCTGAGCTAAATACCCCTAAATAAGCAAACTTATCAGTATTTTTAATACCTGCATGCAATGTTTGCAAACCTCCCATCGAGAGTCCCGCCAGGGCTCTGCTCCCGGCATCAGTCTTAACACGGT
Organism: Marivirga lumbricoides; assembly: GCF_014636295.1. Lineage (GTDB taxonomy): Bacteria > Bacteroidota > Bacteroidia > Cytophagales > Cyclobacteriaceae > Marivirga > Marivirga lumbricoides. Next base: position 242,359 of record NZ_BMEC01000006.1, read on the forward strand.
AATTGTTCTCAATGAACGGAATTGCTCCCAATTTCAATTCATTTTCAAATGCTTTGAGAGAATTTTCATTAAACCCTGCTCCCCTGCCAAATATGTTACCATCCATCATAGCAATTACCATAGGTTTTGCCTTATTCTCCGCTATTAAGTTATCTAATATCAAATTTGCTTTGCCCTGAGTCGCCCAGCCGCTTTGATCTTCACCTCCTCCGTGCAATAGATACAATACAGGATATTTTTCAGATGATTTATCATAACCCGGTGGTGTATAAATATACATTTCGCGCCAAGAATTGGTAGCCTCCGAAAAATATTGCTTGATTCTGATATCTCCATGTGGCACTTTTTTTAATTGATAAAAATCATCACCACTGAAAGGTATTTCTATGCCACTGGCCATTCGTCCCATACCATAAAATGTTTCACTGGCAGGGTCTGCTACAGCAACTCCATCAATTATTAATGAGTAATAATGAATTCCCCCACTTATAGAATCAGTAGTAACGGTCCACACTCCCTCCTCATCTTTTTCCATATCATACTTTTTGCCTAAGTCTACCTGGATATTCTGAGCATCAGGTGCTTTTATTCTAAAAACAACTCTATTATCCGGCAAAATTCGTGGGTACGCTGCATTCCTGACATTAGTACTGGCAGGCATTCCTAAAATACTGTATTTATTAAATAAATGTTCTTTAACGGGTTTAAACAATAGTTGCGAGAACATATATAAATCGTTCTTCCAAACATCAAAATCGTGTCCTCCGGGTTCTACATAGAAAATATGAGGCACTTGCTTATCTCGGAGGTAATCACTGGTTCGCTGACTAAAATTGATAAGTCCATCGGAAGCACCACAAGAAATCCAAAGTAATTTCAACATTTCACGAGCTTTATCAGGATTGGGCACAAGTTCTTCAGGGGCTTTTGTATTAGGAGCAGAAGAAAATCCTCCTACCCAGGCAAACTTATCAAGGTTACCTAAGCCAAAATTGAGAGACTGACCACCACCCATTGATAAACCGGCTATAGCTCTGTGTTCCCTATCGCTATAAACCTTAAAGTTCTTTTCGATAAAAGGAATAAGATCGTTCAAAAGGTCTTTCTCGAAAGTGGCAAAGGCTTCTACCTTATCTTCTGCAAAAATGTTACCTTCTGCACGGTCATTTTTCATAGCCCTTCCGTTCGGCAATACCACAATCATAGGTTCCAGTTTTCCATCGGCATAGAGATTGTCAAGAATCACATTCGGAGCACCGTGTTTTAACCATTCCTTTTCATCCCCACCTATGCCATGTAGAAGATAGAGAACAGGGTATTTTTTCCTTTTATTGTAACCAGGAGGCGTATAAATTAATGCTTTGCGCGCAGTGCCTACAGTTTTAGATTCGTAAGTAATGCTGTCCAATTTTCCTTTGGAAATTTCAGACCTCTCATTATCGAAGCCTTCAGGTGCTTTTTTCTCAATGCCCTGAGCAAAGAGGATTGTATTTACTACAATTAAGCTTAGAATCAGAATGATTTTCTTCATTGGTAAAAAAGTTTATTTGTTGTTAAATAATATGTTTAAGGTTCTACTTCAAATTTCTTGGTACGCTACACTTTCTTTATTTAAGATAAATAATGTATCAAGTTTGCTCTATCCACTCTTTTTTCTATTACTGATATACTGTAAGACTCTTTCCTTTCTTTTGGCTTTCCCGATGAAAATTAGGGACAGGTACCCAAAGGAAACAATGCCATAGGCATCCCTGTAGGGAAACTCAAGGCTGAATTCATCTCTCTATAAAAAATACTTACCAGTATATAAATGTTATTACCATTATTTCATATAACTATTCATTTTCAACCAGTCCAATAAAGGATTGATCCATCCTTTTCGCTGAAATATAAATCCATGGCCTCCCCTGGGATAAATATGCATTTCAACGTCCACATTGTTAAGCCTCAAACTTTGAAAATAAGCTATCGTGTTATTTACATCAACCAACTTATCATCTGCTGTATGGGTTAAATAGGCAGGAGGTGTATTGCCTGTTACTTTTAGTTCATTCGAGTATAACTTAACATCTTCTGAACCAGGGTTTTCACCCAATAAAGCATCCCGAGAACCTAAATGAGTTAAACTGTCAGTCATACTAATCACTGGATATACTAATATTTGAAAGTCAGGCCTAAGGCTTGTGTTTTTGGGATTTGAAATATAAGATGTATCAAAATGAGTAGCAGCAGTTGAAGCCAAATGCCCTCCGGCAGAAAATCCCATGATACCAATTTTGCCTTTGCTCAAACTGAATTTAGCAGCATTTTCCCTCACGAATTTAATAGCCTGTTGCGCATCTTGTAAGGGACCGATTTTTTTATCGACCATAATCTGATCATCAGGCAAACGATATTTTAAAACAAAAGCAGCAATACCATTTTCAGCCAATATTTTGGCATTGGTCACCCCTTCACCTTCATACACTACCACTCCATACCCACCACCCGGTATAATGATGATGGCTGTTCCGTTTGCTTTTTCAGGATTAGGCTTAAAATACGCTAAAGTGGGGTGGGATACATTTCTGATAACATCCTCTCCGGTTTCTTTAAGCGCTGAAGCTTTTGAGTTGGGAATTTCATCGGGGTATAAATTAAAGACTTCCTGTGCGCTTACTATTGTTGAAAGGAACAACATGGAAGTAAGAAAGCTGAGATAAAAAAATTTCATCATAGAGTTACATTTAAAAATTGTGGTTCAAAACATATACTTACTGGTTTACCTTGACTGTCCATAGTCAAAAAAAATCTAATCGAATTTTATCCAGTCAATTTCAATCTCATTATTATCCTTTGCGACAATAAAGAGATTGTGAATACCGGCTTCCATTTTTGATAGAGAGGAATTGGTTTCTTTCCAATCCTCACTTGGCGGAACCTTGATTTTCGCCACTAAAGCACCATCCAATTCGTTGCTCCTTATTTCCAAAGATCCGCCTTTTGAAGACCTAGCTCTTACCATCACAGATTTTAAAGGTTTTTTCTCAAATTCCACACTGTTGTATTGTACCCAGGCTCCTGCTTTATTGTAGAGAATTTTCCATCCTTTAAAAGTGTTTAATGAATCCAGAAATGCTAAAGCAGTTCCTTTCTCACTTTTATGGGTATACCTGTCCACCTGTATTTTTGCAGTAGCTTTTGTTAAGCCAATGCCTCTTAAAGTAGGGCTCACTTTTTTAATAGTTCCATCCTTATTAAAAAACAGGCTATCTGCTCTGATTGACCTTGCTTTATCAAAATCAGGAGAGTAATCATTGTGATGGTAGAATAAATACCACTGGTCTTTAAAGTTGATGATGGACTGATGATTTGTCCAGCAACCTGTGGGTGATTCATCCATAATTACCCCGGTTACTTCAAAAGGCCCTAGTGGGTTATCAGAAATGGCATATTCTAATCTTTCTGTTTTATTTTCTACATGAGGATATGTAAGGTAATAGATTCCATTCCTTTCAAAAACATAAGGGCCCTCCTTTAATCCTTCATCAGGTAAGTCTTTAAGTGTAACTACTTCCGAATCGAGTTCCAGCATATTCTCTTTCAACTTAGCCCCATAAATATCTCCTGCTGACCAGTAAAGATAAGCCTGACCATTTTTATCAATAAAAACATTCGGATCAATGCCGCGGACACCTTTTATGGGGTGTGCTTCCGGAGTAAATGGACCTTCCGGTTGGTCTGCTACTGCTACGCCAATTCTGAAGCCTTTGCCGTAAGTGACTGTATCTTCAGGAAAGGTTGGAAAATAGAAATAATACTTTCCGTTTCTTTCAATACAGTCAGGAGCCCACATGCTATAACTTTCAGGTTTTACCCATGGAACCTTATTTTGGTGGACTATCATTCCATGATCTGTCCAATCAGTGAGATTTTCTGAAGAAAACACATGATAGTCTTCCATAGCAAACCAGCCAATACGTCCTTTGCCTTCAGTGGCGATAATATCATGAGAGGGATATACATAAACCTTGTCACCAAATACTCTGGCAGATGGATCAGCTGTAAACTGATCATTAATCAGAGGGTTTTGAGCAAGTGAATAGCTCATGGACATAAAAATCAATGCAATTGTAATAGAAATGTGATATTTGTGTTTCATGTGTATATAATTTTTTTTTATGTCGTCATATCTATATGTCGGTGCAAGTAATTAGAAAATGTGATTTCTATATTTTAATATTTCAGATGCTCGTAAGCAGATCATTCCGTTCTGGCTCTAAGACTCCTTCTTTTCTTTTTTTTTCTTTATAACAAGTTTTGGTTCCCTCAAATGATGTCATTTCTACATTTCGCCAAAAACACCTCTATAGTTCCATGAAGGGTAACACCCCTATAATCCCCTCAAGGGGATAGTCTCACAGATTTAAGTTAACCGAAATCCAATAACTTCACCACTATTTTCTACTGTAGTAAAAGGCTTGCTATTTCCCTTGAAGTTTCAGCCAAAGGCTGACCAGCCTCTGGCTGGAATCCCTAAAATGAATAAGGCCGATCTTTCTAATAAAATATTGACTTAATTTAATGGATTTGATAATCATCCTCGGTTTTCATGTTTTAAGTAATACCCTTTCATATCTATTAATTTTAATTAACTATAATAACCCCACCGTTAGCCGGCATTATTAACTCAATTTCCTGATTCTTTTTATGCTTCATGGTTTTAAGCTTATTACCTGATTTCCTGCCATCTTCATAAACTTTCAATTCGGCACCAGCATTAATCATAGGTATTTTTGCTTTTATTTTAAGAGTTTCTTTTTGAGCATTAATTCCAGCTATATACCATTTGTCTCCGTTCCTGCGGGCCAGAATTACATATTTACCGGGAAATCCATCAATAAAAACCGTTTCATCCCAGGTGGTGGGTACTTCCCTCAGGAAATCAAGCTGATATTCAGGAGTGTCTTCAAGGTTATTAGGGGTTAAAGCAAACATTTGTACAGGGTTTTGGAAAAGTACACTGGTTGCCAGCTGAAATACATTGCTCGTAAGTCTTTCCTGTCCTTCGCTATTCCCTTTGTTTAGAAACTTGTTGAGCAGGACGCCTCCAAATTCCATACTTGCTACAGCATTGCGACTAAAGGGATGTAAAGCAGCGTAGAAAGCTTCATTGTCACGCGCATCCTGTGTGAAAATGAGCATCTCTGAAGCGATCACTGCTTCACTGCCAACAAAGTTAGGATACATGCGTTCCCATCCCCGGGGAAGTGTAGCTCCATGAAAAATAACCATTAAGCCATAATCATTCGCATCAGAAAGGATATTTTCATACAAGCGCATAGTTTCCTGCTTATCTCCCGCAAAAAAATCTACCTTTAAGCCTTTTACACCCACTTCTTTAAGCCACTTCATTTCACGCTTTCTGGCTATTGAAGTATGCATTTTATCTTTAGGCGTCATAAAAGCATCATTAGCTGACCCATTAGAGTTGTACCACAGAAAAACTTCAACATTTTTGGATTTTGCATACTGAATAAGTTCTTTCATTCGATCATATCCAATGTTCTTATCCCACCAGGCATCAATTAAAATGTACTCGAAATTCATAGCAGCTGCTAAATCAATATATTTTATCTGGTCTTCATAGTTCATACTATTGTCCTGCCAAACAATCCAACTCCATGAGCCACGCCCGAATTTATAGTCCTGAGAAGCCTCATAAAGAGGTTCTACTACATCAAAAGGAATGGTGGTTTCTACAACAGGCTTTAAAGTTTCACCAACTGTAATGGTGCGCCAGGGTGTAACTCCGGGTAAACCAACCTGCGCTCCCGTGCTTCCGAAGCCATTGTTATTTTTCATATCCGGATAAGCTACCTGATACATACCGTTTTGGTAATTACTTAAATGGGAAGCACAGTAAAGGCTGGAGACGCCAGTTTCTGATATTAAAACCCATCCATTATTTCCTACTTTAAATAAGCCGGGAAACACATAGCCATTTTGATTGGTATTGGTTTCCATTGCCACATCTGCAGTATAGCCACTTTCATAACTGGGCGCGGTACGGGCAAAACCGGACATGGATTCCATCATGGGAGAAAGAAATGATGTAGTAGCAGAAGGAAACTTAAAGCCTGTAAGCTCCCTTTCCACAATAATCGCCATAGTTTCGCCCCAAACGGGCAGTTCATACCTGAAAGCAATATTGTTATTGCTTACCTGAAAAAGAAATGAAAGCTGCTTATTATCTGCGTTTTCGACTGTAAACTTTAAAGTATTAGCCTGGTAATCTACAGACGACTGCTTGATTTTGTCTGCAGTATAACTTTTACTGATTTTGTCTTTGGAAGAAGCAAGAAAACTCATTTCATCAATAAAATCACCTTCATTAGTTATTAAACCTAACGGAGATTTCTCAATCATTACCTCATCCTTGTAGTGTACCGAGTAAATAGCTTTTCCGTTTTCAACAGCTATTTCTAATTTTAATTGACCATCCGGACTTTGTATAGCCTCATTTTGAGAGAATAAAGGGGATGAAATCAAAAAGCAGTATAAAATAATTATTTTCTTCATTTTCATAAATTGAGTTTTCTCTTTTTTAATATTTTATTATGCAGCACTTCAGTTTATTTTTTATTCCATCGGTTGAATATGAGCTACAAAACCACCTCTGCGAAGCATCTTTACGTCAATTGTGCTGGATTTATCTACCATCAAATATTCTGTTGAAAATGCTTTATCGTGTTCACCATCTGCAATTAATGTTAGTTTATATGATTCTCCCTGAGGTAGAAAATCAAATTTTAAAGTCTGGGTTTTATCTTTATCTCCATCAGAATTAATCCCTCCTATGTACCAGTCATTATCCTTTCTTCGTGCCATAATTGTAAATTCCCCGGGGTAGCCATCCAGTAATTTTGTCTCGTCCCAGGTGGTAGGCACATGCTGAAGGAAAGATTTAGGGGCATGTGGTAAATTCTGATAACCTTCAGGGCGATCGGCCATATGCTGGATGGCAGATTCAAACACCACACTTAATGCCAGTTCATGTCCGTAAGAGGTTATATGAGGGTACTGAGAATTGGTAAAGGTAGCGGGTGTATAATCCATTGAACCTACTATGTTTCGGGTAAAAGGCAACACATTATTATGTTCAGGGGCAGTGGTTGTTAGTTCCGGGCCATTATTGTACCATTCAGCTCCGCGAACTCCTTCGTAGGTCATCAGGTGCGGATAAGTACGCTGCCAGCCTCGGGGAACCAGACAGCCGTGAAAATAGACCATCATTTTATGTTTGGCAGCATCTTCCAGAATGTCAAGGTAATATTTCATCATTTCCTGTTTCTCACTCAGAAAAAAATCAATTTTCACCCCATAAACGCCCAGTTTGTTCAGCTTTGCAAACTCTTCTATTCGGTTTTCATGAGTTTTCATTCGGTCTACAGGTGTTGAAGTAATCCATTTAAACATGCCTGAATTGTACCACATTAATGGTTTTACACCTATTGAATGAATGTATTGTAGAGCGTCTTCCAGATTACCTCCATTTCCCATTTGATCCCATTCCCAGTCCAGAAGAGTATATTTCCAACCCATTTCAGCCGCTAAATCCGCAAACTCGGTAACTGTTTTAAAATCTTTAGTGCCATGATTATGAGACCAGTAATTCCAGGAAGCCAAACCAGGTTGAATCCAATCAGTATCTTCTAAAACCGAAGGAGTTGAGACATCCTCTACCAAAGTAGATTCCACTACCTCTGCAAGGCTTCCTATAATAATCACTCGCCATGGTGACTTCCAGGGCAGGTTAATAACCGGCAAGGCCTCTCCTAATCCTTCCTCTTCAGCAGGTAAGGTCACTTTATATTCTGATGCTGAAATGGTATTGCTTAATTTTGTAGCCGCAAAATTACTGTCTATATCCGCTTCATGGATCAGATACCAGCAGGAATGATCACCGGCATTAAAAAGAGCAGGGTAACACCAATCTTGTTGAACACTTGCATCTTTCATATGATGATATAGCCCTTCATTAGAAAGATCAAATTTTTCTAACCACCTGCTTGTACTATCCTGAATTTTGTATGCGGTTAATTCGTCTCGAATGGTAAAGGTTCCTTTCCGTTCCGGGAATTCGTACCTGAAAGTCACACCATCGTTATAAGCTCTTACAATAATGTTTAATCTGGATTTCGAGGGGTTTTCAAAATACAGCACCACTTCGTTGCCCAAATTACTGCGTTGCGAGCTTTTACCACTAACAGAACTGTATGCTTCTTTTATCAGTACTGGTTTATCAGCTTTAATGAACTTAAGCTCGTTCAAAAAATCCTGATCACTTCGAGAAAGCCCGAGGTTTATTTGGGAAATAATTTCACTAAGATTATTGTCTTGTAAATAGTCAATTTTCAAATGCCATGTCCCTCTATCGGCATTCTGCGAATTAATCAGATTTACTTTTATTTTATTGTTAGGAGAACTGACACTAGCTTTTTGTGCAAAACCGTTTGCAGCAATTAAAAGAAATATTAAAAAAGTTATCCTTTGTTTCATGTGTGTATGTTTGTTTCTATAGGCCACCCCGATTAATCGGGGCAGGCTATGGAATTCCCCTAAACCTATTCATCCTCGATCGGTATATTAAGGATGCTAGTTTTATGCTCATTTCATGTGTGTATATTTATTTCTAGAGGCCACCCCGATTAGTTGGGGCTATCTATGGAATCAGAAATAACGAAACTATCGCAAAACCTCACGTTTTTATATTCAACCTTCACTTGGTCATTAGCCTTAATCATGCTGATTTCATTAGTTGTTTAAAGTAGTATTACTATAGTGCTGCTTATTTTATGGAAACCTTTGTCATATTTAAATCTTTTGAACTGGAGCTATTTCCATAATAAATTTCATATTCACCCGGAGTCACATTCATAGCCCTTGTGTCCCAATCATAAAACTCAAAAGAAGAAGGAGGTAAATTAATGGTAACCTTCTGTGTTTTACCCGCTTTAACAGCTACCCTTTCAAACCCTTTTAGTGTCTTTAACGGACCATCAGTATCATTTACCTTACGGACATATACCTGAACTATTTCAGTGCCATCTCTTTTGCTGGAGTTTTTCACAGGAATAGTGATCTGAACGGATTCATCAGATTGTATAATTGACTTGCTCAAACTGGCTGAACCTATATTGAATGCTGAATAACTTAAACCAAAGCCAAAAGGAAACAACGCATCCTCCGTATACCGGTAAGTCCTGCCTTCCATGGAGTAATCTTCAAAATCTCCCAAATTGTCGGAATTTCTATAGAAAGTGACCGGCAGCTTCCCTGCAGGATTATAATCTCCAAAAAGCACATCAGCTATAGCCATACCTCCCTGCTCTCCTGCATACCAAGCCTGAAGAATGGCATCACAACTTTTAGTTTCAGGGGCTAGTGCAATGGCAGAGCCTGAACAGTTAACAAAAACAACTGTCTTTCCAGCCTCTTTTAGGGTCTTTAAACAATTTCTTTGAACTTTAGGAAGTTCGATATTTGTACGATCGCCCCCTTTAAAACCCTCGTATGACACAGGCATTTCTTCTCCCTCAAGCAAGGTTGAAAGCCCTCCCACAAATATTACTGTGTCAATTCCATTTAACTTTTGAATTAACTTGCTAAAATCAATGTCATATTCTTTTCCGAAATCAAATTCAAGATTGGCCTGCCAGTTATTTAACTGGGCGTAAAGGATTTCAATTTTATAAGTTTTTCCAGCTTCCACTTTAAATGGAATTCTTGAAGGCAAGGTACGCCAGTTCTCATATTGAGCTATTGTGTCCCCGTTTACCAGTAACCTGAAAGCTCCGGTTGCACCACTTTTAAATACCAGGTCATCAGTTTTTTCAGGAGTAAATTCTGTTTCATATTTTGCGGAAAAACCTTCAAGCTTTACACCTGAAGCAAATTCATGTTGCCCTGCAGTAGTGAGTTTTAAAGGACTTCCCACCTGTACAACGGTTACCACATCCCCACTCCTGTCGGGTGTATTCCAGTAAGTAGCTTTAAATCCTTTTTTTCCATTAAAGAATGTTTTGGAGAAATAGCTTTCGGTTACTTTGTCTTCTACCAAATCACTTGCTTTGTCGTAGAAAATATTTTTTTCAAGAACCTTTGATTTTACTCCTTCCAAAATGGTAACAGTTTCATTAGGGGTACCATTGTAATTTCCCCACAACATAGGCTCATCATTTGCATTGGGCCCGATAACGGCTATGTTGCTGATGGATTTTTTTAAAGGCAGCACATTATTCTTATTCTGAAGCAGCGTCATAGACTTCCTGGCCATTTCAAGGGCCAGTTCCTGATGTTTCTTGTTGTTTAAGACTGATGGCGGTATTTTGGTCCAGGGCACCAGAGAGTCGGGATCCATTTCTCCCAGATCAAAACGACCAATGAGCACACGGGCCAGGCTTTTATCCACCTCGGATTCTAAAATTAAATCTCTCTCAATGGCTTCAGGCAAGTTTTCAAAGGGATAATTACTCCATACACATTCCAGGTCAGTTCCTGCATTTACAGCCGCTGCAGCCGCATGGGTGGCATCTGAAGAAACATTGTGGGTAGTGAAAAAATCATTTACGGCACCACAATCTGATACAACCAGGTGTTTATATCCCCATTCATCGCGCAATATGCGTTGCAGCAACCTCGTGTTACCGCAACATGGTTGATCATCCAGCCTTTGATAAGCACACATTACCTGACGAACATCAGCTTCCTGTACCAGAGATTTAAAAGCTGGTAAATATGTTTCATACAATTCACGAGGGCTAATATTATTCAGGTTCAACTCGTGCCTACTCCATTCCGGACCAGAATGTACTGCAAAATGTTTGGCACAGGCCAACAGTTTACGGTATTTGGCATCCTCAGGGCCTTGAAGCCCTTTTACCACCGAAACACCCATTAATGTAGTTAAGTAGGGGTCTTCTCCATAGGTTTCCTGGCCACGGCCCCAGCGTGGGTCCCTAAAGATATTTACATTAGGCGTCCATACTGAAAGGCTTAAAAATCGCTTATTCTCATTGCCTGCATTAATCCACTGATTATATTTTGCACGTGCCTCATCAGAAACAGCATCAAAAATCTTAAAAACCAGCTCGTTGTCAAATGAAGCCGCCATTCCAATAGGCTCGGGAAAAACTGTAACGTTATCATTATTTGCATAACCATGCAAAGCTTCGCTCCACCAGTTGAACTTTTTTATACCTAGCCTCGGTATAGCTTCGGATTGATCAAGCATTAAGGAGGCTTTTTCCTCCAGGGTCAAACGGGAAATTAAATCATTTGCACGTTCCTCTGAACTTAAGGCTGGGTTTTGAAAAGGGAAATTCTGCGCGTTGATAGGTATTACACCCATCAATAGCATACTTAAAAGTAATAAATACCATTTTTGAAGTTTAGTAGGCATATTCATCAATCGATATATTTAGATAGTATTTCATTTGTAATCCGTTTACCTCTTGTCCAACTTATTGTCACTTATCAGGAAATAGTCAAAATCCACAAAGCCCCCTACATTTTTGGTAGCATAATTAAACAGACCAAATCTGTAGCCCATAAAATGTGGAAGTGTATAGGTCATTTTTAAAGGTGATCCAATAGCTGTCCATTTTTCACGATCAAGACTGTAATAAAATCTTGCGGTATCTGTTTTATCCTTAAAATTGCATTCTGCTTTTAAGTAGACATGATTTTGATTAAGAGGAACACTTTCCAATTCTTTGGAAGTATGGTCTACAGCACTTACCATTACTATCTTTTTTGTGCCGTTTTCAAACTTTACGCCTACCAAACCAAATTCCTTTTGCAATAGACATAAGCCGGCAAAATCACCTTCTTTCATATTAGAAACATCTAACGAGGTGGAACCAGTACTTTGCGGACCAATAGTTCGCTGCGTAAGTGTATTTTTGGCCTGGACAAAGCTTGTATCTATTCTCCCGGTTTTTAGCCTTAAATAACCTTTTCTTTCTTTTACGGACCAAAGTGAATTATCTGGATTGTGATTCCATTGCCAAACAAGCGGCAATGCCTTGTCATTTTTCCTGCGTTCAAAATTATCTGAAGCAACAATCCCCGGCATCAGGCCTTCGCTGGCAGGTAGGTCAAGGTATTCCGGAACTTTACCCTCTTCCCCTAAAACAGGCCACCCTTCTTCCCACTTCACAGGAACTAAGTAAGGGATTCGTCCTACCGCTCCGTAGTCACGAAAGAGGTAAGCGAACCATCTCCCGTCCGGAGTATCAATGAGCCCACCTTGTGCCACTCCCAAATCCTGTAGACCAATTCTTCCCTCCCAGGGACCTGTTATGTCATCTGCACGATGAATAATTACTGTGCGCATTCCGTCATGTGGCCAGGTAATATTAAAAAGGTAGTATTTTCCATTTACCTTAAAGAGCTGGGAACCTTCAGCCCCAAGCATGATATTGTCACCTGCAGGAGCACTGGCATTTTCAATAAGCACCCTTTCCGTACCATTTTTAACGCCTGAAAGATCATCTTTCAATTCGGCTATTTTAAGTTGACCGGCACCCCAAATCATATAGACTGTACCATTATCATCAAAAAAAATAGTATGATCGTGGTAAGAAGGCTTAAACTCTATCTTATTCCATGAGCCGTTTTCCAAATCTTTAGTAGTGAAAATATGGGTTTTACCGGTGGTGGCAGAAAAAGTACTTACATAAAAAGTATTATTATGGTAGCGTAAGCAACTTGCCCACGAACCTCTCCCATACGTATTTTTACCGTTCTCTAAATTAAGTTCTTCGTTGTTTCCAAGTGTCTCGTATGCATAATTAATCAGATGCCAGTTTACCAAATCATTAGATTTCATAATAGGAACACCAGGACTCATATGCATAGTTGTACTACTCATATAGTAGTTATCCCCTACTCTGATCATAGACAAATCTGGAACATCCGCAAAGATGATTGGATTTTGTGCCCTATTTTCCTGTGCGAAAACATTTGATGAACAAACACAAATAAATACTAAAAAGGAATATATATTCTTCATTGCTACAGACATAATCATTTTACCGGGGCTACACCTTCTTTTGTCTGTACTACTTTTTGGATAGTACCATCTTCATTGTAATACATGTAGTCTATACAAATTGATCTTCTGTAACTGCCACCAGTTGGAAGAAGCCCGTTGTGGTACATGAAATATGATTTCCCTTTAAAATCCACAATGCCCGGATGAGTGGTAAAACTATTCGGAACATTTTCCTGAATAATGCCCTGGTACTCCCATGGCCCTTCAGGACTTTTAGATGTGCTATATTCTATCATTTCAGGTTTAGTACCCTTACCGGCATATATCAGGTAGTACAAATCTTTTCGTTTGTAGAGCCACGGACCTTCAATAAAGTTTTTTACATCAACTATATGAATCGGGCCATCCTTTTCGATCATGTTATCTTTTAATTTTACGTATCTACAACTTCCATTGCCCCAATACATATAAGCCTGTCCATCATCAATAAAGACAGTAGGATCAATATCATCCCAGCTATGCTCCATATCGGTAGTCATCTCATTTACAATTAAAGCTTTGCCTATGGCATCTTTAAAAGGGCCTGTTGGACTATCTGATACAGCCACTCCTATAGCTGCACCTCCCTTACTATTTTCATCTTTCTTATGAAAGGTAGAAACATACCAATAAAATTTTCCATCCCTTTCTACGCACTGAGCAGCATAAGCATCACCAGTCGCCCATGAAAATGATTTGGGAGATAAGGGTGATCCATGATTTTTCCAGTTCACCATATCTTTAGAAGAAAACACAAGCCAATCAGGCATTTTGTAATTGGTGTGTTCAACAGAAGCTGTGTCATGACTAGTGTATAAGTAGACTGTATTGTCGTACACCAATGGCGCGGGATCAGCTGTAAACACGTCTGTAATGATAGGATTTTGCGCAAAGGAATTGCCCGATGCTAAAAGAGCAATAAAAAGAAATAAGTTTTTAAGGTTTCTAATTTTCATGTGTATATGATTTACAGAATTTTTGGTTGACATATGTTAAATGAGATGGAATCCACTAAGAAGTACATTGATTTATTGCGTGTAAGCATTATTCGAAAGACATCAATCGTTTGCATTGGCGCTCTAAAAAAATGTTTTCGTAAAAAAGTGAACCATCAAAAGTCTTATTTTCAGATGCATAATAAATAATAAACGTCAAAATGACAGTATCAAATATAGAAAAAAATATTTTTTATTTTATTGTTGGTATAATTTGTATAATAACGGAGTCAAATAGGGACTACTAGTAGTTTGAAAGCATTTTGAGGAGGAACTCATTTCACATCCTATTGATCATTGTGAATGATGCTATTCTTTTGATGTGAATTGGAAGGTTAAACAACCTCACTCCAATAAATCCCCCCTGCCCCCTTTTTAGAAAAGGGGGAGAACCATCTCGGAAAGTTTAATAGGTAGAAATCAGCATTTGAATTGTCTTTTAATTAAATCGTCATTCCAGCCAAAGGGCTGGCAGGCCAGAAGGTTTCGGAGAGCAACGAAGAAAGCTATCAGGAATCTTTACAATGATGTGTACATCATTACCATTAACAGTAAAATAATAGATATTTCAACCATAGGTTTCAATCTTTAGAATCCCGACTGCTTTGGAATGACTGTCAATTTTAAGGGATTCTCGTCATTGCGGACATGCTATTCTTTCGATGTAATCGGAAGAATTTATGTGAAGCAATCTTTTAATTTGGACACACTAAACGTATTGCCTGAACTTCATAAGAATGCCGCGGTTTTCTATACAATACAAAAAAGCTATGTAGAAAACCTCGCAGTGACGGGTTCTAATAAAGATTTGCAAGTTAAACAATTCACTCCCACGTAAATCCCCCCTGCCCCCTTTTTGGAAAGGGGGAGAACGATCTCGGAAAGTTTAATAGGTAGAAATCGGATCAACCTGAAAATCTGGGGATGTTGTAATTAATTATAAACTACCCTAAACAAAAAAAGCCCACTTAAAAAGTGAGCTTTTCGCGGTCTGGACGAGACTCGAACTCGCGACCTCCTGCGTGACAGGCAGGCATTCTAACCAACTGAACTACCAGACCAAAACTTGTTTTCTTTACCGTCTTTCCGATAAGGTGATGCAAATGTAGGCGCATATTTTTTAATTGCAAAACCTTATGATAAAATAATTTTAAAAATATTATCAAAATTCGAACCGAAACTTAAGATAAGATTGAATATCAGTTCATTAGTGTCCCAAAATTATTTTAAAAAAAATGCAGTATTTTAATTACTTCAACGGAATATTTGATTTCTACACAGAAAAGTAAAATATTTCCCAAAGTATAGCTGCAGACTTTTATCTACAACCAGGCATCGATCATCTTACTTCTTAGTTTTTCAATCTCGCTCTTAATGCATTTCCTATGGCCATACCAATTGGCTTAAATTCTTCGGCACTGAACTCATCCGTTTTGGCATTATTACACCAATAGCAAATCGGTTCGCAATTGTTATCAGAATATTCCTGGTTAGGAGCCTTACGGTCTATTTCCATCCTCCAGCCTCTCTCGTTCTTTTTAAAGAGCTTATTGCTTTTAGCTAGTTCCACTATTTCATCAACAGTAATATTGCAGTAATAACATTCATTGGCTTCCTGAAGCGCTTTAAACTTGTCCGGGTGCAATTGCTTTTTAAATACTTTGTGGAAGTACTCTTTCCTCCACTGCGGCAATACAGCTTTTAGTTTGCGCTCAGTCTCTTTAATGGTAATATAAATGGCATCAATTTGCATTTCGGTGCCGGGCAGTGTCTCTCCTCTCTCGGTATGGAAAAATTCTGCTGCGTATTTTTTGATTAAGTCTTGCTTCTCAGACAAGTCATATTCCAGAAACTCTTCCAGCAAAGAGGAATCTACTGCCTTGCCGTGAATAATTTTGTCAAAAAGAAAAATCCTTAATCTGGATTTGAAACTGTCGTTGGATTTTGATAAATAGGTCATGATAGTTTATGAAATTAAGCTACTAACCTTTATTTAACGAAGTTTTGAGTGAAAGAGGTGCGTTTTGGGTTAAATTGTGAGGGGTTGGAGGAAGATGATTAAGGATATAAATATTATGTTTAGAATATTGAAGTTTCCAATTAATAAAATTAAGTCCATGACACAAATAGTAACAAAGCAACTTGCATTTATAGCAAAATACTTTACTAAGAATATTACACTCAACATTCAAGCAATAGTTTAATTACAAGACTCAATTTGTATACCTACCGCTTATTAGTAATTTGTAAACAAAAAGATGAATTGGTCACATCAATATTATATGGTTTCTCACTATAGTTTTTTTGTAACCAGACATTAAAATAACCACCGTAAGTCTCAGCTAATTGGTTTATTAATCCATAATAATGCTTTTTGAGGTACTCTTCAATTTCAGAAGGGCAATCTATTACTTTTGAAACATTTACTTTTTCTAGAAGGTCACAATTCCTATCAATATTATTAGGATTAGCCCCTATGAATTGGACTATTTCTTTTAAAAGCTTTTCCGGGCAATCTATTATCGCATCATAAAAGCAAACTAGTATTTGAGCTTCAGGAAATATTTTCGAATATTTTTCCAATGTATCAATGTAATTTGATCTAAGAAGTTGATCATCGGAATTAATAAAATCAATTATAGATTCATGCTTAAATTTTGATCGCGATTTTTTACTACTATGTTTTCTTGAAAACCTATAATGAGACCACGCTCTTTCTATTGGATCCCTTAAAATGAAAATGATCTTAGCATCAGGTGCTAGTTTGTACATCTTCCGAATATCATTTTCCTCTAAAATAGCATAAGAAGGCGATATTTCACCAGAAAATCCTTTTAAATTTTTAAATAATGATAAATACCATTCATCATTATAATTATAAAACATCCACTTCAAAGCCCAATTAATTTGAATAAAATCTAACCTTAAAATTGCTTTAATAAACATTATAACAACAAATTTCACCCATTCGTATATGAGGACTCTTTTATATACTTTTGATTCACTTAATGTATTTGGTGAAGAATATTTTTTGTTCTTATCGAAATAATGAATTTCTTTTATCCCAAGAGAAAAATCAGGTAATTTTTTGAGGTTTGAAAAGAGCCAACTAGTTCCTGCTTTTTGGGCCCCTATTCCTATGAAATTAATAGAAGACTTATCTATTACAAATTTAGAAATCGGAGGGTTAACCCTTAAGGAATCTTTCATATAGGTTTTGTTTTTCAGTCAAATTGAAAATTTAGCTTCCATACACATTATAACTCTGTTTTACCAAACTCATTAAATAGTCCAAGTCCGTTTCTGGTGTAACAACTGCTTCATAGTCTCCAAGTCCCCAGTGTCCAATTTCAGAAACATCTCTAAAAAGAATCTTATAATCTTCCAAAGTACCCTTTTTTAAATTAATTCTTACCCTTAATTGCTTTTTTTGGATTTCAAGATCACAAAATACCTTTTTGCCTATTTTAAAACCAATATATTGCTTCACAGGATTAACCTCAACCTCATCTAAAGCGGTGATACGTTCTTTTAAGTCGAAATAGAGCTCTTTAGTAACTTCAGATGCTTTGGCTAAATGATCCTCTTCTGTATAGACTTTAATTTCCTTACTGACCTGCTCCACTCGTTCATCTTGGTTGCTGATTGTATTTACACTAACCTGACTACTGGACTTATGCAGGTTCAGCATAATCAAATCATTTTCATATTTCTTGATTTCCCAAAGCTCAAAAGGCAGGTCTTTGAACTCAATGCTTTGCTTTTGGTAAGTTGTAAATTGAGGGGCCACAAATAATACGCGGGATTGACTCCAATCTACTTCCTGTTTTTTGAGCATCTTGCCAGTTTGCTCCTGATACTCTAAAATAAAATCAGCTTTATTATTGAGCAGTAAGCTTAAATAAGAATAACCTTGATCTACCACCGAAAAGCTTTTACCCTTTTTATATTCAATGATTACAAAAGCATCACTTTGAGAGTCAAAAGCCAAAGTATCAATGCGTAAGCCATTCAACTGAAACTCAGTTTTTACGAAATCTAATCCAAAGAGCATTTGTAAATTGGCTTCTACCAGTTGCTGAATATCTTTTTCAAGCTTAAAAGATTGGCTTTTGATTTCTTTGAGATGGGATTTGTTGAGGTTGTAGAGGTTCATACAGTTTAATTTAATGATTTTCAATCATATCTAAAATTGCATCTTTGGCTTCTAGCAACTGTTTAAGCTTATCCTCATTTTTCTCTTTTCTTATCCTTTTTGTAATATTTCTAAATGTTTTTTGCTCTCGTAAGTTAATTTGTTCTCTAAAATCTAGAATTATCTGATACCTGTGCATATTACAAGTATCAAATGTGAATGGTCCTTTAGTATTTGGTTTTGGAATTAAAAAGAAATCATCTTCTATTTCGAAATGGTCACACCAATTATCAAAATGAGGATTAAAAAGACGGTAATGATCTCCTGTATCTGGGCAGTGTTCTTCATAATCACCATAATGTGTACTAGGATTCACTAAAACATTATCAACTCCCTTTGAAGAATTACAGCCTACACATGAAACCACCAGATTAAAATTCGCAAACATCCAGTTTGGCTTCTTGTCACGACATGTAATATGTTCAATTGGATAACCATAACCCTCAACGGCAATTTTTACTCTACAATAAGCACACCTAGTTTTTTGTCTTCTAGCATAATGCTTTCTAATATTTTGCTTTAAACTTTCAAATGTAGATTTGCTCCAATCATTAGCTAGATATGGAAAATTATCAGCAATTTTTGACTCCTCATTCCCAGTTTTGGCATATGTCTTACCTCTTAATGTATATCCAAGTATTCTATTTAATGTAGCCATATTTAGAAATTAATTTATCGACTACTTCTTTAAGGGGGTCATCATCTGATAATTTTGTAATATTCTCATCAACTAGCTCTTGAACCATTGATCTTATTAGTAGTAACCTTTCCTTATTTTTAGGTTTAGCAATTTCGTCCAAGATCTCACCTATTTTTTCAGAGATGAAATAATTCCGTGTAGTGGGCACATTAAAAACTTTTAACAAAATCTCTTCTGCTGACCAACCATAAGTACTTGACAGCCAATTCTCAGAACTCAAACCTTGTTCAATCCTTCTCAAGGTTATAACATTGGAACTATCGGGTTTTAAATCAGAAATTAAAAAATGCGAGTGGGTTGCAATAATAAAATGAGAATCTGGAAATTTCTTAAACATCTTTTTTAATAAATGAATATACTTCATTTGCCAATTAGGGTGTAAGCTTAGTTCTGGTTCATCAATTAAAACCAAACTGTTCTCTCGAATATTTGATAATATTCTAATTAAAGACATTATAATTTGATTTTCACCAGCACTAACCTGATCCAGTGTAATGTCTCTTCCATGCTTTTTAATTTCAATATTCTCAACATATAAAATATCAAGTTGAATTAAATCATTAATTATAGAGTAATCCAAACCATATGCCTTTTGGCTAAAGAAATCAACTTTCAACTTTTTCGAATCTGAATTTTTTATTCGATCTAGGTAGTTATGCTTTACTAGTTCATTTATATAATCAATAATAGCATCCAGCCTTGTGTGATTTTCTATACTTAAATTTTTATCCTCAAGTAGCTGTTTAAATTTCCATGCACCCCATGGTTCGGTTTTTCTTATTTGCTTTTCTTCATATCTAATATAAAAATCCTCAAAATCTGACACAGTCAAGTCATCCTTGTAGAACCTAAGTGTATATTTTGTTCTAAAATTAATTGATAAATAAGGATCAAAACTCAGAAATTCCACAATAGTAGAATTTAGAATTTCTATAAAGTTTTGTTGATTTATTGCTTCAAGAAGCGCACTGGTTATTTTCCTTTTGAATGCGTTTGATGATACATTTCGGGGAGTATGTTTTAAACCGCAGTACTTGTAAATATTGCTTTCATCATCTTTCTTAAATGTAAATCGATCATTAACTTGCGAAGTACTAGCTATGACCTTTGTAGGAAGAATCAATTGATCTATATTAATTGAATACTCTTCATTGGGTAGCATTTTAAAATCATCTAAAAAAAGATGACTTCCAAGGGGTCTATTAAATGTAATGTTAATTTTATTTACATCAGACCTTTCCTTTTTGATACCTTTTTGAACTAACCATCTATTCGAATATACCTCATAATTGGCTTCATAAAAAGAGTATCTCAAGTAGAATGCAAAGCTAATATCATCTCTTTTTTTTTCATTCTGCATCTTTTCTAATTGGTAGAAAATATCAGCTATAGTTTTAAGAATAAAACTTTTCCCAGTTCCATTCATGCCAATTATTACAGAGGTAAATGGTTCCTCCTGTTTTTCAGCATCTTCTTTTTCGGGATAAAAGTCTATATCTAAATGTCCTAAAGTAGGATGCCCAAACACTTCCAGCTTATGAAATCTAAACATAATCTACTTTTTAGTTGAAATTTCCTTCTCCCCCTTCACCAGCTCCAACAACACACTAGCGGGTTCATCATTTGGGTCTTGGGGGACTAGCTCGCCTTTGAAGGCTTTTTGTAAAATGACATATGATAAATTAATCTCACTAATATACTTCATTATGGTTTTGGTTTTATCCATTAAGTATTAAGCCCTCATTCCCTCAATAAATACCTGTACAAACTGCTTCATTTTATCAATAATGCGCTGGCCGATGCTTCTGGCTTGTAAAACACTAGGGCGGCTTTCCAGGCATGTAAATACTTCACCTCTTAAGGTTTCATGCTCATTGCAGCTGTAATCATCTATAATCTGTTTTGATCAAAATGCTCTTCATTACATAATTCTTTAAGTTCTCTCAATATTTTTAATTGATATATTGTCTTTATCAAAAGATAAAGTAGTTAGAATGTCTTTTCTAGTAAACCCTAACCTCAGGCACAACACCGTCACGGTTAAAGCCAAAGGGGCTTTTAGGATCCATTATGTTTTCACCATAACTTTTGTACTTCTCCTCACGAAAGAGCTTTCCCTCTTTAAAATAACTTATTAGTATTTCTATATCAGCATAAGAGCCCATCCATCCGGTCGACTTCGTTATTTCACAAACTTTTTGTGCATCTCTAAAATAAACAGTGGTTTCATTACTTCCATGCTCTCCCCCAGCTCCACTTTGAGTCATAACTTTTTCATTTTCCTTATTCCGAAACGCTAAATCCCACTCTTCATAATACCCTTCATCCGATTCGGAAACATAGGCTATGGTATCCGTAGTCTTCTCCATTGCAGCCACTGAAATGATATACTCATCTATTGCTTTAGATTGAGGATTGGCGGGTAAATCTCTGTTCTCTACCGTATGGTAAGCATTCATTGTCCGCAGGTATAAATCTTTATGCGGAATTTGGTAGAAACTTATTTCAGGCTCCTCATTATTCTCTTTAAACCAGACCATTTTTCCCTCATCATTATAGTAGCCTCTCAAATCAGGATTCACCTTATTATTTTTAGAAGCAAAATAGATGAAATAGGGAAGCTTTTTGTTGGCATCGAAATAGTATTCAAAACGACCATCTGACACTTCTTCCTTAATAATGACTACGTTTCCATTCTCTTCAGAAACATTATATGGGGACACTGAATAAGTCTTCAGGTCTACTTTTCCCCCTGTAATTCGGTAATAACGATCGCGAACGGATTGAACTACTTCATCCTTGGTCTGAGACATTGCTAATAGACCACTGAAGAGCAAAGCGGCAGTAAGTACTAATTTTTTCATCATTTTGTATTTAGAACAACTTTATTGTGATGCACATTACAAGGTTTCATCAGAGGGTAAAAACACTGTGATGGTGGTGCCCACCCGTACTTCACTTTGAATTTCTATCCTACCCTTGTTCATTTCAGTAAATTCCTTCACCAGCTGCAGGCCCAGGCCTATCCCCTTTTCACCTTTTGTGCCTGCACTTCTGTTATAATTATCGTAAGCCAGCAGATTATCAATTTTCTCCTGAGTCATTCCTATCCCGCTGTCTGCTACTGAAATTCCAATCATACCATCTTTCAAAATAGCTGAAACAATAATTTCCCCATTCGCATCTGTAAATTTGATGGCATTACTCACCAGGTTTCTCAAAATGGTTTTTACACTGTTTTCATCCGCCCAAACGATTGCATCGTCATGTACAGTAGATATAAGGTTCAACTCCTTTGTTCTGCCCATATTCGAAAATAAATCGAGCAATTCATTCACCAGGTTGGCAAGAATGATGCGCTCCGGATTATAAGGGATGGCTCCTTGTTGCGTAACCGACCAGTCCAATAGGTTGGTAAGTAAAGTTGAAAGATTGTTAATCGAATTATCAAATAGCTTATGGATGTATTCTAAATCTCTAATATTATTAGCGTCTATAGAAGTTTTCATGATGGCAGAAAGCCCTTTGAAGGAATTTACAGGCCCTAACAGGTCATGCGAAACAATGGACAGGAACTTCTCTTTGGTCTCATTCATGGCTTCCAGCTGATCCCGCTGTGCTTCTACTTCTTCTTTCCTTTCGGTGATTATAAGGTTGAGTGTTTGTTTACGCTTGTAGTTACGGTAATATAGGAACACCAGAAAGCCCAGTAAAACAATGATGACAACCATGGCTATGAAAATAATATTCTGTTGTTCTCTTTTATTTTCCAGCATATCAACTTCAAGCTGCTTTTGAGCTACCTCGTATTCAGTCTGCAGATCAGCCATTTTACGAATAGTTTCTTCATTGTTGATACTGTCCCTGTAGACTAAATATTGTTCCTGATGGAAATAAGCTTGTTGGAAGTTATTCTGCATCTCATAAAGCTCAGAGAGCTTCAGATTGGTATCCATCAATTGTTCTTTTAAATTATATTCAGAAGCGATTTGCAGACTATGAAGGCCATAATTGATGGCCTTTTTAATGTTTCCTTTATTAGCATAAAAATCTGCCATGCTTAAATCATAATCAGCAATCGGATAATATGCCTCCAACTCTGTCAAAATAGCAATTGCCCGCTCAATATGGTCCTGCGCTTTCTCTTCGTGATCCATTTTCGCATAAAGCAAACCGGTATTTCCAATGTTATAAGCAATGCCTAATTTGAAATCAAGGCTGTCGTAGATTTTACTGGCTTTTTCAAAATAGAGCAGTGAACTATCATATCTACCAATATCTTTATAAAGCAAGGCAGCATTATTATAAGTGCCTGCTAAACCTTTCACATCATTTAGTTCATGTAATAATATGATTCCTCTCTTATAGAAAAGCAGTGATTTTGAGTGATCTTCTGTTTTTTTATAAATATTGGCTATGTTGCCATAAACAATAGCCTCTTTAGACTTATCTCTTAAGGATTTTGCACATTGTATAGCTTTGAAATAGTTTTCAAGTGCTTTATCATATTGGCTTATCTTTATATAATTATGTCCATACCGCAACGTGGCCTTATACAACCAAAGTGTATCTTTTTTTCGAGAAGCAATTTCATAAATTTTATCAGTGTATTTTAGCCTTAACCTAGGATTGAGAATCTGGTTTTTAGCTATTTGTTCAAATATCTCCAGTCTTAATGAATCTGAAATGCCACTTTTTTCAGAAAGGGAAATTAAACTATCTGTTGCAGCTTCACTCTGTCCGAATGTATTATTATTGTATAAATAACCAAAGGCTACTAAAAGCAGCACTTTGGCTAAATGATTATATATTAAATAAAGATCAGCTTTCACTGTTTAATCTCCTTCAGTGCCATCTTCATCCACTTCTATAACAGGGTCACCTATATAGGATTGCCCTTCAATCATATAAGCTATATCATAGATTTCCGAACCAGTTACACTTTCTTCAACTGTTCCTTGCCATGCTGTTTTAGGATCGTTAGGGTCAACAGGTGTAGGCGTAGAACTAAGTACGTTCGTGCTACCACTTACAGGTTTCTTTAATATACCTATTATATAATCGACACCACCATCCGGATCCAATTCCCAAATTACATTATCTCCGGGTCTTACTTTGGTGGTAATTGTGCCACCTTTATTACCCTCACTATCGGTGAGATACAGTTCGTTACTATCGGACTTTTTACTAACTTTAATAATTCTATCTGCCATAAAATAATGTGGTTTTAAATAATAATTGACAACAATATACATGTTTCCACATTATTTGTAAATATATAGTGGAATTATTCGAAGAATATATTGATTACAAAAGTATATGGGTCAGTTTTGGTGATGAAAGAAGTCAATTTGAAGGGTAATTTAAGTAATTCTACTTTTTGCCTGTATTTCTTTAAATTGCCATGCTTTCTATGTCTCACAAAAAGCTATGAGGAAAACCTCGCAGTGACGGGTTCTACTAAAGATTTGCAGGTTAAAACAAACTTATCCATTTATAAATTAATAAAATCCCCCCTGCCCCCTTTTTAGGAAAGGGGGAGAATGATCTCGGAAAGTTTGATAGTGAGTAATCAGCATTGGAATTACCTTTTAATTAAATCGTTATTTAAGCCAAAGGCAACTCAGAGTTTTAAGAGGTACGAGAAAATATCAGGAATCTTTACAATGATGTGCAACATCATTATCAGCAACTGCAAAACAATAGATATTTCAACCGTAGGTTTCAATCTTTAGATTCCCGACTGCTCGGGAATGACGATCAATTTAACAGAATGGGGCAAAAAAACATGGTTATGCCAAATTTTACCGTTTTTGTGAACATGCTATTATTTCAATGTCAATTGAAAGAATTCATGTGTGGCAATCTTTTGATTTGGACACTCTAAACGTATTGTCTACATTTCATAAGACTGCCGCGGTTTTCTATGGCTTCCAAAAAGCCATGAGGAAAACCTCGCAGTGACGAGTTCTACTAAAGATTTGCAGGTTAAAACAATTTCATCCTTTTTACAAACCAATAAAATCCCCCCTGCCCCCTTTAAAAAAGGGGGAGAACGATCTCGGAAAGTTTGATAGTTAGTAATCAGCATTTGAATTACCTTTTAATTAAATCGTTATTTAAGCCAAAGGCAACTCAGAGTTTTAAGAGGCACGAGTAAAATATCAGGAATCTTTACAATGAGGTGCAACATCATTACCATTAACAGCAAAATAATAGATATTTCAACCGTAGGTTTCAATCTTTAGATTCCCGACTGCTCGGGAATGACTATCAATTTAACAGAATGAGTCAAAAATCAATAGCTATGCCAAATTGTATCGTCATTGCGAACATGCTATTATTTCAATGTCAATTGAAAGAATTCATGTGTGGCAATCTTTTGATTTGGACACGCTAAACGTATTGTCTACATTTCATAAGACTGCCGCGGTTTTCTATGGCTTCAAAAAGGCCACGAGGAAAAGCTAGCAGTGACGGATTCTACTAAAGGTTTGCAGTTAAACAATCTTATCCTTTTTACAAATCAATAAAATCCCCCCTGCCCCCTTTTTAGGAAAGGGGGAGAATGATCTCAGAAAGTTTGATAGTTAGTAATCAGCATTGGAATTACCTTTTAATTAAATCGTTATTTAAGCCAAAGGCAACTCAGAGTTTTACGAGGTACGAGGAAAACATCAGGAATCTTTACAATGATGTGCAACATCATTATCAGCAACTGCAAAATAATAGATATTTCAACCCTAGGTTTCAATCTTTAGATTCCCGACTGCTCGGGAATGACTGTCAATTTAACTTAATGGGGCAAAAATCAATAGCTATGCCAAATTGTACCGTTATTGTGAACATGTAATTCTTTCGATGCTAATCGGAAGAATTCATGTGCGGCAATCTTTTCATTCGGCCATGCTAAACGTTCTTGTAAGTTTGAGGCTGATGCTATTCCATTTCCACTAAATACTTATCGTACAATACCTGATGGATTTCAGATAACTTTTCAGGAGCCAACTTGATTACTTTTCTATCATAGGTCATCAATCCATTAGTTTCCACTTCTACATCTGTTGTTTGTGTGTAAACTGCAGCAGAAAGTCCTCGTCTAATCAAATCTGCTATTTTGGAAATGTATTCTTTGTATTTATCAAAAAGCTCTTCTTTATTTTGAAAGCTACGGTAGCCCCAGTTATCCTTTTCCTGCCAGGTATGGCCTTCTACCGGCAAACCAAGCCCTCCGTATTCACCCAACACCAGAATTTGGTCTTTTCCAAACAAATCCGCTCTTGGCATAGCGGGCTCAGGATAATTATGGATGTCAATAATGTGACCCACTGGCTCAAAATTACCTCCACTGGCACTGTTTACCAACCTTGAAGGATCCCTTTCCAGTGTCCAATTTGTAATCTCAGCGGTCTTAAACTGTCCCCAGGCTTCATTAAATGGTACCCAAACTACAATGCTTGGGAAATTGTGGAGGTCTTTCATAATCTCAGCCCATTCTTCACGGAAAATTTCAATGGATTCTTTTGTTCTATCTTTATCGGTTTGAAGACCTTCTACACCAGGTTTTGGGTTCCATCTGTTTCCCAGATCTCCGCTGGGCATATCCTGCCATACCAGCATTCCTAACTTGTCAGCAAGATAGTACCATCGTGCCGCTTCCACTTTTACATGTTTACGAATCATGTTGAAACCCATTTCTTTGGTTTTCTCAATATCAAATGCCAAAGCCTCCTCTGTAGGTGCAGTATATAAACCATCAGGCCACCACCCCTGATCTAGCGGACCAAATTGAAATACAAATTCATTGTTCAAAAGCATCCGTTGAGTGCCTTCTACATCCGGCTCCATACTAATTTTACGCATGGCAAAATAACTATCTACTTCATCAACTGCCTTTCCGTTTCTTATAACAGTAATCTTTAAATCATATAAAAATGGTGATGCAGGAGACCACAGCTTAGGTTCTTCAATTTCCAGAACAGCCTCTTCATTTCCGTTAATCACTTTTTCGGAAATTTTAGTCCTGCCATCAAAAGCAGTTATTCTAAGCTTATCATTTGTTTGCAGATTTTGTATATCAGCAGATACTTTCAATGTCTTTTTATCAACATCAGGTGTTTGCTTTGTTGATGTAATATGGGTCTTCGGAACTGATTCCAGCCAAACGGTTTGCCAAATACCTGTTACAGGAGTATACCATATACCTTCCGGTTTCTTAACCTGCTTACCGCGCGCCTGCGGACCTTCATCTGTAGGATCCCACACCCTCACAGCTATTTCCTGATCACCACCCTTCTTCAATGCAGCAGTAATGTCAAAAGAAAATGGATCATATCCTCCACGGTGAGTACCTACTTTTATGCCATTTACATAAACATCTGCCAACCAGTCTACCGCTCCAAAATGTAACAAAACAGTTTCTTTTCTAAGCTTTGAAGGCACTTTAACAGTAGTTTTATACCAGAGTACACTATCCTTCCCTACTCTTTTGGCCACACCGGACAAGGCTGATTCAATAGCAAAAGGAACAAGAATTTTACCCTGGAATTGGGTTGGTATATCATCTCCATCAGTTTTAGCCTCCAAGGCATAATTCCATAATCCATTAAGGTTCTGCCAATTCTCCCGTATCATTTGAGGTCGCGGATATTCAGGAAGCACATTCTCCTGATCCACTTCTTCTGCCCAGGCAGAAGTTATTTTGCCTGGAACAATCTTCCAGGGCGCATCCTGAGCATTTATTATACTCACCCGGACTAAAATAGCGAGGCTTACTAATAAGTATTTCATAATATTATCTGTTTTTTAGCTGAACTGTATTTACTGATACTCTTCTGCTTTTTGTTTATGGCACAGCTTCCACATCAGTCAATTCTTTTATCAGTGCTACCTCCTCTTCTTTATAAGGCATTCCATCAGCTCTCAGCACTTCATGAAACCATACTTCAGGAGCAGTAGTGTATACCTTATCCCAGCTATCCCACGGATACTTGGTCTGCGTTTTACCATCCACAAAACCCCAGTTGTACATAGCAATATTCAATTCTTTCGCTATAGGTAGAAAACCTTGAAAGGTACTCCCATTTGGGCGTGCCATGTATTCGGTACACAGCAGTGGCCTTTCATATCGTTGCAGCCATTTGATTCTTTTTTTGAACTCAGCGGGATCATCATAATTATGAAATGAGATAACATCCGACTGCTCAATTTGTACCCGCTGTAAAGGTGTCATCGCCTCGTGCGTGGACCAATCCCCTATCCATACACCTGAAGTAATTGGCTGAATGGGCTGAGATTCTCTTGCCCATACAAAAGACTTTTTCAGCAATGGCAATACATACTCGGCCTTATTCTCTAATTCTACCTTTCCATATGCCCTGTCGTTGGTATTGTCTGGCTCATTCCAGATGTCCCAACCCAGTACACGCTTATCTTCTGCAAATGCCATCACTACTCCTTTTACATAGCGTTCAAGCCTTGGATGCTGAGTGGTGTCTTTTAAGGCTTTCAGTCCCGGACTTTGCACCCAGCCAGAGTTATGAAGATGTGGCTGAGGCACTCTCTGTTTACCCGCCTCAGGATAAGGATCCCAACAAGAATCAAACAGTACAAATAATGGTTTGATATGGTGTTTATCAGCTATCTTTAAAAATATTCCCATTCTTTCCACTAATCCCGTAGAATCCTGCTGCCAAAGTAAATCATGCAGGTAAACTCTCATAGTATTCATTCCCAGGTCGGCAGCCCAGCCCAGTTCCTGGTTAATAATGGCTGTATCGAAAGTGTTTGCCTGCCACATCTCCAATTGATTAATTGATGTTCTGGTATTGTAGTTGGCTCCTACTAACCAAGGCTGCTCTTTGTACCACTTATTAGCCTTCTCTTTACTCCATACGGTTAAAGAAGGTTTTTCAGAAACATTTACTTTGCTATTCTGCTCTTTTTTTTCTGGAGAAGTACAGTTATGGAATATTAAAACTGCAAGCCCTATCAGCAGGGAAATTTTATATGATCTCATTTATTGTTGTTTATTACTTTATACATATTTTATTCTGTTACCTCACCGGAAGGTTTATCTAATGGAGTATTGATTCTTACAGGTTCACCAAAATCAGGCGCTCCCTCTTCAGTCCACTCAAATTTTTGAATTCGAGTGCTCCTGTTATTTCCACAACCTTGCCCACTTTCAGGATTTGCATGGTAAATAATCCAGTCCTCTGTTCCATCCGGTGATTTAAAGAAGCTATTATGTCCCGGTCCATATGCATTATGCTCCGGCTTTTTGGAGAAAACAGGCTCACTTTTCTTCTGCCAATCATCCGGATTTAAAGGATCTCCTCCTTCATTTAGCGTTAGCATGCCCAGTTTGTAATCATCCGTCCAGCATCCACTGGCAGAGTAGATTAAAAACACCTCATCATTTTTATTTCTGAGGATTTGCGGCCCTTCATTTACCAGTCCATTCTTTTCCCAATCGTAAGTGGGTTCAGAGATCATCACACGGTCGCCTTCAATAGTCCAGGGGTTAGTCATCTTAGCAATGTAAAGTTGCTGAATGCCGGGATCATCATCACCTCTCCAACCCGACCAGATAAAGTAAAGCTGACCTTCATAATCGAAAACTGTCCCGTCAATAGCCCATTTGTCAGAAGTGCTGGTAACCTGTCCTTTAAATTCCCAGGTGCCCACAGTGGGATCGGGAGAATCATTCTCAATCACAAACATCCTATGGTTTTTATCGTCCCCATCATCAGCGGCAAAATAGAAATACCATTTTTCATCAATCCGATGTAATTCAGGTGCCCATATATTTTTTGAATAAGGGCCTGATGCCGGAGGTGTCCAGACCGTAGTACTTCTTACCTCTCCCAGCTCGGAAATAGCATCTGTTTTATAAATTCCAATTCTATTTCCCATGGTGTGTGTATAATAATAGACTTTTTCATACTGATAAACCCATGGATCCGGCCCGTTATTTACTATAGGATTGGTAAAAGTGCTGTCCACCTCGCTGATTGGAGGAGGCGTGGGAGTATGTTGTTTATCTCCACCATCATCGCTTTTGCAGCTGGTAAAACCTAGCTGCATAAGAATCAGGGTATATAAAAAATTCAGTTTCAGAAATTTTGCTTTGTTCATTCGGTATTGATTTAATGATTATCTGATTTATTGAAAAAAATGGCTCTACTCCGATTTTAATGAAAAAAATCATTTAAGATGCTTAAAATGTATAGTTTGGCAAGAATGCTCTATCTATTTTCAGTTCTCTAATTGGTATTTTCTTAGACTCTTTATTTTCTTTTTGCTTGAACAAAAAGAAAGAAAAATTCAAGGCTGTATTCATTTATTAACGGCATTAAAAAACAGAATTACCTATAAATTCTTCTTACTTTTTATCTCCAGGCCCTATTCTGCTCAAGATTCGGGTTGATATCAATTTCTTGTGCAGGAATAGGCAAAAGTTCATCTTTCCCGACATCAAAAGTTAGAAATCCGGGATCTCTATCTGCCAGTTCAGGTCCAAGATCACCCCACCGGGCTAAGTCATTCCATCGGTGGCCTTCACCTGATAACTCCAGCAAACGCTCATGCTTTAGTTGCTCCAGAAAATCCGCTTCTGATAAACCTGGCATTACATCAGACAAAAGGGCCAAACCCGCTCTTTGTCTTACTCTATCCACATGTTGATAGGCTTCTCCTGTGCTTCCTGTTTGATTAAGCGCTTCTGCATACATTAGCAACACATCAGCATACCTGATATAGCGCCAGTTATTAGGGGATCTGTAGCCTTCACCGTCTTTCCAGTGATCGTTTTGAAATTTCCTGAACCAAACCCTGTTATTTTCAAGGCCATACCTTTGCGCAAAAGTCTGACCATAGATCATGGTGAATTCAGGGCCTCTTACATCGGTTGAGTCATAAAGAAAAGTAGCTTCCAACCTTGGATCCCGCTCTCCTTCTGTAGTAGTTTCATTCAAAAACTCTCTGACTACCCAGCGATGTGCCTCACCATCGGACCAGCCAATACCACTTGGCCCAAAAAACTGCGCAATTGAAGTACCATAGTTATGGTTAGGGGTTTCAATGTCATTATCAGTAAATTCCGTAGGGTTCTCAGAAAACTGCCATTCAAAAACTGATTCTACATTGTTTTCAGTAAAAATTAAGAAATTATCCCTGTAATTAGAGGTCAATTCATAAATACCACTTCCTTCACCTTCTACCAGCCATTCCAATGGGCTCAAAGCAGCTGTGTAATCCTGTTGTTGCATGTAAGCTTTAGCTAAAAGTGCTTTTGCAGCACCTTTGGTCACTCTGCCTAAATCCTCAGCATCCGGATAGACAGCTGGCAAACCTTCCGCAGCTGCTATAAGATCAGCTTCTATCTGCGCCCAAACCTCTTCCTGACTGGATGTTCCAGGCTGATCATTTGGAGTTGAAGGTTTAAGCATTAATGGAACATTTCCCCAAAGCGATACTAATTGATAGTAAAAAAATGCTCTGAAAAACAAAGCCTCACCCATCAACCGTTGCCTTAATTCCTCATCCATTTCTATAGATGGCACGTTAGCTATTACCTGGTTAGCTCTGAATATCCCCACGTAATTGTCATTCCATATTCCGTAGGCATTGCCATAGTTATAATCAGTTACTAAAAACTGATCCATATTATTTACTATGTCTGTGGCCGGGCTGGTGCTTCTTCCCACATCGGACCTGATGATATGATAAAACGGCATCCAACGGGAAATTGATCCTCTGTGGAGTGTACTGTAAATGGCATTTACACCTGCAGTAGCATCATTGGCATTTTGCCAGAATGCCTCAACAATAGGCTCATTAGGATTTTCAATATCCAGTTCTTTTTCACAAGCAGTTGTTAAGAAACAACCTGCCAGTAGTATGTATATAATCTTTTTCATATAAGTTAAATTTTGAATATGATGTTAAAATTCCAGCTGCACCCCTAAAGAGAATACTCTGCTTGAAGGCCAGTTGCCATTATCAAGTCCCCTCTCATAAATACCATTACCTGTCACGTCAGGATCCAATCCTGAATAAGGAGTAATAGTGAAGAGATTTTGAGCGCTTATGAATAATCTCCCGCTTTCCAGGCCGGTTCTGTCCATAAAAATTTCAGGTAATGCATAACCCAGTTCTAAATTTCTTAGCCTTACGTATGAGCCATTTTCCAACCATCTGTCAGTATTGCCCAGGTTGTTATCAATAATTCCCTGCTCGGTATCCAGGCCTATTCGCGGATCAGAGGTATTGGTGTTTTCAGGAGTCCAGGGATTAATATCAGCTCTGAAGTTGGTTCTTTGATAGCTATCTAATACTTTTCTGACATCATTATAAATTACCGTACCAAAAACCCCTACAAACTGTGCATTCAAGCTAAATTGCTTATAGCTAACATTAAACTGAGCACCTGTTTGTAAAGTAGGCCATGGCGATCCTGCAAAAGTTCTGTCTTCCACATTAATAGTTCCATCATCGTTATGATCCACGTACTTCACATCTCCCGGCTTGGCGAAAGGCTGAATGACTGTACCTTCTGAATTGGTATAGTTAAGCACCTCATCTTCACTCTGGAAAAGTCCATCGGTTTCCAATACATACCATTCCCCAATGGATCTACCAACCTGCGTTCGGGTATTGCCAATTTGGATATAGTCTATGCCTTCTCCTCTATTCCCTACATCTTCCACTGTATTTTTAATGGTGGTGATGTTAAAGGAAGCATCCCATTTCAAATCAGAACCATAACTTCGGTAAGTAACTGCTGCTTCAATTCCGCGATTACGGATGGAACCTGCATTTACAAATGGGTTTCCTCCTAAGTTGCCTAAGTAACCTCCAACAGGCAATTGCAGTAAATTGTCTTTTGATAGGGCATCATACGCTTCCACTGAAATCAATAAACTATTCCTAAATAAGCCAGCTTCAATGCCTATATTTTTAACAACTCTTTCCTCCCATTTCAGGTCAGGATTCGCTAACCTTGCCTGGGTACTTCCTACATTAACATCTTCATTTGGTCCAAAAATGGCTCTTGGGTTAGTATTAATAAATGCGGTATAGTCCCACGAACCTACAGGGTTAATTCCTAATTCACCATAGCTGGCTTTCAGTTTTAAATCTGAGACTTTATCCAGGTTAAAGAAGCTTTCTTCGCTGATTCTCCAGCCTGCTGCCACAGAAGGGAAAAATCCCTGACGATAGTTGGCACCAAATCTTGAGTCTTCATCCAGACGAGCAGTAAGTGTAAGTAAATACTTGTCATTATAAACGTAATTCACCCTTCCTAAATAGCCGTAAATACTATAATCTACTGGAATACCACCATCTGCCACCGCATCTCCGGTTGCTGAACCTATTGTTTTATAGTATCGGCCATTGTACACCATCAAATTGGATCGGCCAGCAGAAGTAAACTCTCTTGTAGAGCTTTGCTGACTATACCCTAAAACTCCATTGATGCTATGTGCTCCTAACTCTTTCTTAAAATTAAGTGTATGTTCAAACAACAGGCTGGAATACCTCGATCTCTCCTCATTTATAGTGCTGGGATAATCCGGTGCATTAAACCTCCAAACACCATATTCGTGCACGTTTTTCACATGGTCGAAGCTCACCTCAACACCGGCATTAAACTTATAATATAACCAGTCTGTAAACTCCACATCTACATAAGCATTACCCACAAGCTTGGCAAAATTAGCCCTTCTGGAATCAATTGAATTTACTGCCACTGAATTCCAGGCATAAGTTACTGCATCAATAGAACCTATTCCCCAACCTTCCGGATTTGTTGCTGAAATATAATCATCACTTTGCACAGGAATTACAGGAAGCATCTGTGGCATATCATAGAAAGGGTTTCCGTCTCCCGGAGATCTATCAAAAGAATTGGAAAGCAGCAGGTTTTCTCCGAAAGTTATTCTACCTACTTTACTTTTGGTGTTTACTCTTAAACTTGACCTATCAAAGGATTGACCTATGATAGCTCCTTCATTTTTAAAGTAGCTTCCTGATACAAGATATGAACTCGTTTCTGATCCTCCTGATAAAGTAACATTATAGTCCTGAATATTTCCAGTTCTTATCACTTCATCCTGCCAATCTGTATCAATTTCAGGATTCACATCAGTAACGCTGGATGGAATAGTTTCTCCTGAATTTTCATATTGTCTCCTTTGCATAGCTGCAAATTCAGCACTGTTCATCAAGTCCCATCTGTTAGCAATTTGCTGAACTCCATATTTAGCAGAAGCGCTTATTTTGGCAGGTCCTTCCTTTCCTTGTTTAGTAGTAATAATAATGACACCGTTGGCAGCACGAGAACCATAAATTGCGGCTGCAGAAGCATCTTTCAGAATTTGAATAGAAGCGATATCATTGGTATTGATCGTAGGGTTTGCATCAGCAATCATTCCATCAATAACATATAATGGATTAGTGTTAGTAAAACTTGCTACACCACGAATATCAATGGAAGCCCCCTCTCCGGGCCCACCACCATTTCTTACTGTTACTCCCGGTGCCAAGCCTTGAATAGATTCAGCCAGTGAATTAGCACTTACCCGCTTAGAAGCTTCGGGAGTTATTACTGCTACTGCTCCCGTAAGGTCTTCTTTTCTTACCGTTTGGTAACCAATAACCACTACTTCGCCCAGTGTAGTAATATCTTCAGAAAGGGTAACATTAATTGTTTGGCGGTTTCCAACAACAATTTCTTCTGTAGAAAAACCCACAAAGCTAAATACAAGTACAGATTCACCAGAAGGAACCTCTAATGTAAATTCACCATCAATACCTGTAACTGTTCCAGTATTGGTTCCTTTTAAAAGAACACTTACTCCTGGCAGAGATGTGTTATCCCCAAGAGAGGTCACTTTCCCCTGAACCACCTGACTTTGATTCTGAGCATTTAATTGCTTTTGAATGCAAAGCAGAGGAATCAACATCATCCACAATTTGATCTTCAATAGTACGTTTTGTCTCATATATTTTTGTTAATAAGGTTTAATAAGCATACAATCGATTGCTATCCAAATAATTTATTGTGAGAAGAGTAATGGTGAGGTTGGATATTTCCAACTCTCACCAATCACCTAAACACTACAACTATAAAAAATATGCAAATTCATAGTATGTAGTTAGAAACAATTGCAACAAACAGCACAAAGCTGAATTACAAACGTTTGCATCACTTCGGCAAATAAGGTGTTTAATTGAATGATACACCTTTCATTTTTTATCAAAATTTCATCAAAACTTCTCAATTATAGGTTTTGGCTGGTCTTTCTTAAAAAAATGACACTAATTGTATAATCTTGAAACTAATTGTGGAATAGATTCCATTAATTTTAACTACACAAAAAAAATAAACTTGAAAAAAGAACTCGTATTACTAACCTTCCTCCTATCATGCCTGCATCTTAACCTGCATAGTCAATCCTATAGCTTTAGGCATTACCAGGTAGAAAATGGACTTTCCAATAATTCGGTCCACAGCATCATTCAGGATAGTAATGGCTTTATGTGGTTTGGCACTAAGGATGGCCTCAACCGTTTTGATGGTTATTCATTTAAAATTTTCAGAGGTACTCCTAATGATTCTACCGGTTTAGTAAGCAATATTATTCAAACTCTTTATGAAAAAGATGGAAAACTATGGGTGGGCACAGATAAGGGGCTCTATGAATATAATGCGCAACTTGAAACACTCAGGCTTGTAAAATTTACTGCTAACAGAATCATCAGAGCTATTTATCAAGATGACAGGAATAATCTCTGGTTTATTGCTGACCTTACTTTATTTAAATACAACACAAACACGAAAGACCTTCATGAATACAAGATAGATAAATACTTTGGTGCTACTTCCATCACAAGCACACCCAGGGGAGACCTCTATGTATCAACAGATTCCGGAGAAATTAACCAGTATGACCCCACCCTGGATACTTTCAGGAGTTTTAATATATTCCGGAAATCAGAAAAAACCTCCTATAGATGGATCGAAAAAATTTACGCTGTTGATGATGAAACCTTATTAATAGGCACGCAAAGCCAGGGAGTAAAGATATTTGACATCAATACTGGTTCTTATAAAGATGTGCTTCCTTTTGATATAGACCACGGAGAGTTATTTGTGAGGGACTTTGTAAAAGAAAATGAGGAGACCTACTGGGTTGCTACGGAATCAGGGGTTTTTATTTATGATGTTAAGGAACAAACTTTTACTAACCTAAAAAAAAGCTATAATAACCCCTATGCTATTTCGGACAATGCCGTGTATTCTGTCTACAGAGATAAGGAAGGTGGAATTTGGGCTGGCACCTATTTCGGAGGAGTAAATTACTATCCTAAGCAATACACTTCATTTAAAAAATACTTCCCAAAAACCGGGGAAAATTCTTTAAGCGGAAATGCAGTAAGAGAAATTTGCCAAGATCAATATGGTAATTTATGGATTGGAACTGAAGATGCAGGAATAAATAAATTTAATCCTGATACCGGACTTTTTAAAAGTTATGGACCTGCAAGAGACAAAAGCAACCTTTCTCACTACAATATACATGGTTTATTAGCCATTGAGAATGAACTATGGATTGGCACATTCCATCATGGCATTGATGTAATGGATCTCACTTCAGGCAAAATTATTCGTCACTACTCTGCGGATGGAAAATCAGGCTCCTTTAGAAGTAATTTCATCTATTGTATTTACCAAACCCGCTCTGGAACAATTCTTATTGCTACATCACAAGGATTGTATCGATTCAATTCCACAAGTGACGACTTTACAGCACTACCTGAAGAGGCAGACATTTATCCTTACACCACCGTTGTAATGCAAGCTACCAATGGTACAATATGGGCTGGAACTTTTAAAGAAGGAGTTTATTACTTTAATGAAAAAACAAAAGAAAAAGGCTTTTTTAAATACGATTCTCAAAATAAAAGTAGTCTCAGCAACAATGCTATATCAAGTATATTTGAAGATAGTAAAAAGCAAATTTGGATAGCCACAGAAAACGGGTTAAATAAATTCAATCCAAGCGGAAATAACTTTATACGATATTCAACAAAAAATGGCCTGCCAAGCAATGTGATCTATGACCTGTTGGAAGATGATCAGAACAACTTATGGATCAGCACTTCAAAAGGTTTGGCATGTTTCAACCCTGAAACAGAGCAGGTAAAAGTGTTTACCAAAGCACATGGGCTTTTAAGCGATCAGTTCAACTACAATTCCTCTTTTAAAACAGACGAAGGCATTATGTATTTTGGAAGTGTAAAAGGCATGATCAGTTTCAATCCTGCTGAATTTGTTAACGATACTTACGTACCTCCTATCTACATCACAGGCTTTCAAATGCAAAACGAGGAGCTTCCTATACAAGAAGAGAATTCTCCATTGGTCAATGCTATCAATTATACAGATAAAATTGTGCTTCCTCACAACGCATCTTCCTTTAGTATTGATTTCGCAGCTCTTAGCTATACTGCACCGGAAATGACTGAATATGCCTATAAAATGGCAGGCCTTGATAATCAATGGACCTACCTCAAAACCAACAGGAAAATATACTTCACTGAACTGGCACCGGGAAGCTATACATTTAAAGTGAAGGCTTCCAACAGCAGTGGACTCTGGAATGATGAGGCCGCCACATTAAACATAGTTATATCGCCTCCCTGGTGGGCTGGTAATTTGGCATATGTACTTTACACATTGCTAGGAGGACTCATCATTTTCCTAAGCGTACGCAACTATCACAAAAAAATAGAGAAGAAAAACAGGAGGAAGTTAAGCTTGTTGGAAAATGAAAAAGAGAAGGAAATCTATCAGGCAAAAATTGAATTCTTCACAAATATAGCGCATGAGATCAGGACACCCCTCACATTAATAAAAGGCCCTTTAGAAAGCGTTATAAAAGCTTCTTCCAATAACCACACTATTGGAAATAATCTTCTGATTATGGAAAAAAACACCAACAGACTTTTAGAATTAACTAACCAACTGTTGGATTTTCGTAAAACTGAAATCAAAGGGTTTAGCCTCACTTTTGTGAAAGCTGATGTAATGGAAATACTTAAGGAGACTTTTGAAAGGTTTAAATTGGCTGCAGAACAAAAAGGGCTACTCTGGTCGATTGATATCTCTCAGAATCATTTATATGCTTATGTGGATCCTGAAGCGCTGACCAAAATTTTTAGTAATTTGTTTAGTAATGCTGTAAAGTATGGAGAACAGTCTTCATCTGTGCACCTCTTACCTTTTAATGCAAATGAAGATTCCAATTTCACCATCATCTTTAAAAATGACGGTTCCGTAATTCCTATGTCTCTGCGTGCTAAAGTTTTTGAACCTTTCTTTAGGCTGGAAGAAAATGAAAATCAATCCGGAACGGGAATTGGCCTTCCTTTGGCACGGTCGCTTGCTGAACTCCATAAAGGCACATTAGAGCTGGATTTAACTAATATCACACAAAATGTATTTATACTAACACTTCCTGTACATCAGGAAAAGGAGTTTAATTTGTATGATGAGGACAAATTAGAGGTTGATGATAAAGAAGTGACAGACCATTTGCAGGAGGAAGCCTCAACAAAACCGGTGATATTGATAGTTGACGATAATCTAGAAATGCTGGATTTTATTGAAAATGAAATAGGTCATGAGTATGCAATAATTAAAACTACCAATGGAACAGAGGCACTGCAGGTTTTATCCAATCAAAATGTACAACTGGTAGTCAGTGATGTACTGATGCCTCAGGTTGGGGGTTTTGAGCTATGTAAGCAAATTAAAACCAATATAGACAACAGTCATATTCCTGTAATACTACTCACTGCTAAAAACACCTTACAAGCTAAAATTGAAGGCTTGGAATCCGGAGCTGATGCATATCTTGAAAAACCCTTCTCATCCGAACATCTTCAGGTTCAAATTGCCAATCTGCTCCAAAACAGAAATAAAATCAAAGAATACTTTTCAAGCTCACCTCTGGCCCATCTTAAAAGTATGGCCTATTCAAAAACAGATGAAAAATTTCTGGAAAAGCTGGATGAAGCAATTTGCAAAAACATTACTGACCATGATCTTAATGTGGAATATCTCGCTGAAATTATGAATATGAGTAAACCTACATTGTATCGTAAAATAAAAGTACTCTCCAACTTAACTCCTAACGAGTTAATTAATTTAGCTCGATTGAAAAAAGCTGCGGAGCTCTTGATGGAAGGTGAATATAGAATCTATGAAGTGGCTTCACTTGTGGGCTATAATTCCCAAACCAGTTTTGGAAGAAATTTCCTTAAACAATTCGGAATGACTCCTTCAGAATATGCCAGTCAAAAAGATAAGGTATAGGAGATATCAATTCATCTGTAGGCACTTCTTATATCTTCATTGTAGGAAGGGATCAATCTTTCAAATTTTAAGCAAAAAAAAAAGCTACTCAAATGAGTAGCTTTTAAGAGCCTCCTATCGGGATCGAACCAATGACCTACTGATTACAAGTGACCAGACATACGGTTTATCTTGATCTCTAAAAATTCATAACTATTTGATAAACAAATGTATAAACAAATAAGCAGGGTAATTAGGGTTCATCAAAAACCATCTTAAACCACGAAAAGTATTCAAAAAATGTTCAAAATGTCTTGATACATTTACCTGCTTAGGTTACTTTAGATGTAACGTAAAATAGCATTGTTATGGCCAAATTGAACCTCATGCCCGATCCCAGATATAATAAAGTTGATAGATATCCTTTGGTCATCCGGGTCTCCCATAAAGGTAAGCCCAAATACTTGAAGACCGGGTTTATCCTGAACTCTAAAGATTGGGACGAAAAGAGAAGACAGATAAAGAGTTCTTTTCCCAACTCGGTAAGAGCTAATTCCAAAGTCCAGAAAAAGATGTCACTGGCGCAGGAAGTTTTGTCCGATCACCATGCTGTTCTCAAAGAGCTAACCGCTGATCAAATCACCAACCTCATCATGCAGCGATTTGAGGAAAATGATAAGGAAAAACTACCCCCTATCCACAACCTAGCACCACAATCCCGCAAAACCACCCTCAAAGAATATGGTGAGAAAGTCATTGCACGGTATAAAAAAGCTAACCGCTTCGGAATGGTAGGTTCTTTTGAAGATGCCCTTGTAACATTTTCAAAATTTCATGGTAACGACAACCTTTTGCTTACCGATATTGACGAAACGTTCTTGGAAGATTTAGAGGCAGATTACCTCGGACAGGGTCTGAAGCTGAATGGGCTGGGCACCAAATTACGAGCTGTACGCAGAATATATAACCTTGCCATAAAAGACAAGGATACCGAACTGAATGAGACCCACTATCCATTTGGTAAATCCGGCTATTCTATCAGAACAGAAAAGGCAAAAAAGCGGGCAGTAAACCTGGAGGTTATACAGGCTATCCGTGACTTAGACTACCCAATAAACTCTACCCGGTGGCATCACCGTAACTATTTTCTGTTCATGTTCAATATGCGTGGTATGAATTTTATTGACCTGGCCTTTCTTCCCACTGATGCCATACAAGAAGACCGCTTGAGATACAAGCGTACAAAAACCAAACGTGGAAACAGCGTTAAGGAATTCAACATTAAAATCACCGAAGAAGCCCAACGCATTCTGGATTATTATGCTGACCCGAAAAATGACAAGGGGCTGGCTTTTCCTATTATGCGAGACGTGATTGATTCAGCTGATAAGGAGTATATTTATAAATTGTACCAGAATCGCTTGCGTAACCACAACAGACGGTTGGCATTTATAGGGGAAGCGGTTGGGCTTACAGAAAACCTCACCACTTATGTAGCGAGACATACTTTTGCAACTGCCGGACTTCACAAAGGCATTTCCAAAGCACAAATTGGCGACATGCTGGGACATACCAACTACTATACTACTGAAGCTTACTTTGATGATTTTGATAAGGATGTACTCGATGATGCTGCAGACCAGATTTTGGGTTAGGATGGTGAGCTAATTTTGTAAACTATTATCCAATCTGGTGGTTTTTAGCCTTACTCTTTCTGATATTCGTATCATCTGGTAATTCAGTCTGTATAATGAAATTTATTTATGTCGTTTTTTGATAGTCCCACTGTCGATGATAATGCAAAGAAAAGTGAAGAGTCAGTTCTAAAAGTAAAAGGAATATTTACTAAAAGAAATGGGTTTATTAACCGTGAGGAGAATCCGGATTATGGAGTAGACCTTGACGTAGAACTTGTTTTAGAAGCTCATCATGCTTCTTCTCAGAAATTTGCGGTACAAATAAAAAGTACAGGAAAGGTCTCAACAGTAAGTAAAGATGGACACAAATATATCTCTTTATCATTTGAAACTTCTCGTCTCGGTTACCTGTGCCGAAGGCCTCCTGCTTATGGTATTATTATACTTTACGAAGAGGAGACTCAAAGGTGCTATTTTGATTATGTTGACGAAATAGTTAACAGAGTTAGTTACATTAAGGGAAATGATGACTGGAAACAGCAAGATTCAGTAACTATTTATATTCCTGAACAACTACTGGAAACTAGCTCGTCAAAAGCTTTACATGACAAAATGTGCAGAAGGCATAAAAGTCATGAGCTGCTGCTGTTCTCACATGGAACAACTTATGATATTCCGGTAATTTCTTCCTTTAATCAGAATATACTTGAAAACATCGATTTTAATAGTCCACAGCAGGTTGGTGAGTTACTAGAAGAATACGGAGGACATCTGTTTAATAAGCAGGAATTTCAGATGTTATCCAGATTATTAATGGATCTTCCTACCTCAAAAATTATTGCATCCAAAAAGCTTCTCTTTTTAGCGGCAATTACCTTTGGACAGGTAGGATATATTATCGAGGCAGACTATTACCTTAATAGATGCTTTAATTTTATTAAGGACTTTGATCAGGAAACGCATGAACTTTTGGAGTTCACTAAATATAGGAATGACTTTATCAAAGGTGATATTGACTATAAAAGCTTTTCAAAAGAAATGGAAGTATTGAGAAAAAATTCCATAAATACTCTAAATACGCTGACCTTTGAAATTAATATTATCTACCTACAGTTATTGGATCAGTTCAATAAACAAGAACCTGATCACTCCGTAGCAGAAGTCATTCAAAAACTATTTCAGAAAATCGAAAATGCACCCCTTGAAGAACATTCCAAGCAACTTCTTAAACTTTTTCAATCGGAAAATTTGCATATCTACGGAAGCAATATCTTTTTAAAAGACGCTAATAAATTCAAGCTACAAGAAAAACTAAATATTTCGGTATCCCTTAATGTCAGGGTTGAGAGAGTAAAATTTGTACTTCCCTTATTTGAAAAAGCCATCCAGTATGCTCATGAGGTGAGAATTTACGCAGAAGAGAAAGATGATTCACTTGTTAAAGCCTACTCATTACAGTACTTGGGAAGATTTTTTCTGGATACCCAATTCAATGTAATGATGCTCAAAATAGATCAGGAGTATGGAGAAGATCAGAATCATATATCGCAATTCCTCAAGAATTTAAATTACTC
Source organism: Marivirga lumbricoides (assembly GCF_014636295.1). Classification (GTDB taxonomy): domain Bacteria; phylum Bacteroidota; class Bacteroidia; order Cytophagales; family Cyclobacteriaceae; genus Marivirga; species Marivirga lumbricoides. Next base: position 284,906 of record NZ_BMEC01000006.1, read on the forward strand.
ACTTATAGCTTACAATCTTTTTTTAGATTTAGGATTAAATAAAGATGCACATCAAACACTTACCAATGTCTATGAAATTCAGATGCTTTGTTTTCTTCTTTACGGAAAAGATATAGGCCCCAAAAAGCTTCACGAACTCGAATCTATCATTCGAGATATCGAGGAAAAAGCAGGGATTCCTCAGTTTAATTCTGTTGTCAGACCGGCTTATGAGAATCTCAGAAGAAATCTGGTCCAAGGCAATCAGCCGTGGACGACCATTCCAGAAGATGAGGTAGAAAAATATGCCTGGAAAATTCTGGAGGCATATGAGCTACCTGAAAACAGGTTGCCAAATATCATTGCTGATATTAGAAATTATCAAATATTTGAAAGGGAATGTGAGAACAAAAACATTGAATTGCTTCAGGATCTAAGGCATCTTCAAAGTAAATCAACTACTTATGCTGAACCGCCAAAATACATCCTTCGAAGTAAACTCTCTAACATTGAAACCAAGCCTAGCCGGGATATTTACCATCTTCTTCAACAGTTCAGCCATTTGTTAAAAAAAAAATGATTTCGCATTAGAGAATTCAAAATTTTTCTTTTAATCAAAAATTCTTTTTAATAGACCCTTCTTCCTCTCCAGAACCACGCTATACAAACTATCCCCCTGAGTGTTGGGGTTATCAAATTTAATCTCAGCCACTGCTTGTTTTCTCCTAAATAGATTAAAAGGTGGCTTACCTGGTCGTTTATAATAATGGAAAACTTCAAAGTTGTGAATGATCTTGTAGTCGGCAAATAGCGTATCCAAGGAAGGTACATAGAGTGCTTTAAATTTGAGATCCGGATTGTCCAAGATAAACTTCTTGGCAGGAACTGGTGACAGAGATATTTGAGATTGTACCAGGTAAACAGTATCAATTGAGCCGGTTTGAAAAGTACCGCTGGTGGATGATCTGACTGAAGAGTAGCTAATCAGGTTCCTTTTAAGGTTGCCAACTTCCTTTCTTATTGTTTCCTTCAAATCAGCCTCCAGTACCAGTTTGGCATTGGCGGCATCTATTTCGGCAATCTCTGCCCGTATCCTATTCCTTCCAGCATCATCTCTCCATATTTCAATTTCTCTTTGCTTCAGACTGTAGATTTCTTTAAAGTCTTCGGTTTTCTGTTTCTCTTTTCTCAGGAAAAAGAAAAGCACAATAATAATTATGGCCTGGAGTATCCAGTAATACTTTTTGATGAAGTTGAAGATCGTGAGAAATGTCATGACTAGTTTCCTTTAGAATTTTCTGAACGGTCTTCTTTGTCCTTCAACTCCAGTTTGATCTCGTAAAGCAGCCTGGTCATTTCTGAGTTGGTTTTAGAGAATTGTAAAAACAGCTTTTCCTGTGTTAGTTTGAGTTCAGCATTATTTTGCTTTTCAGTGGTCACTTCATATTCCAGTCGGGCCAGTCGTACATTCACATTGACCCACATAGTTATTATCACGATGAGCAAACTGACTGAGCTAAAGATCAAGTGCCCCATATTTAGGGTGGTGTTTAATCGTATGATGGCGTTATTCTCATTCTCCATTTTCTTGTTTTTCAAAACTGTTGATGATTTTTCGCTGGGTGATGTTGTACTGAATTCCCGTTACCCCATATCTATTCTTTGTGGCCACTACATAATTATTGGTGAAAGTATCATCCACCTTCACGGCTTCCAGATTGATACCGGAATCAAACAAGGGTGCTGTGCCACCCCGGATGGTTCCCTGTGTTGTTCGCTGAAAAATGATGATAAAGATGGTGTTTGGAAATTCCTTTCTAAGCCGGTCAAATTCTGTGGACTTTACATGCAGCTTGTTCCAACTGTCAATGATGATTACGTCAAAATCTTTGGCAGCTTTCCGGATGGTATCAAATCCTTCTGGTAGCTGATCGGTGATGAATATGTTATCCCTATTTTCAGCTTCCAGGTATTCTTCCCGCATTCTTCTCACCAAGTCGGACTTGCGTCCAATCTCCAGAGAAAACATGGCCACTTTCAGGTCAATATCTGCAAAGCCGTTGGCCAGTTGGTAACTAAAGCGGGTCTTCCCACCTCCCTGATCACCTTCCAGAGTAATGGCCAGCTCAAATCTTTCCAGATCTCCCAGCAGTTTACCTAAATCACCTGCCAGCCTGAATGAATTTTCTGAAGGTCTCTCATCAATTTCATTCATGGAGTCAAAAAGGCTTTTCTTTCTCTTCTCTATAAGCTTAGGGGTTTCTTTGGTTGAAGAAGAAGCGCCCACTCCATTCAAAGGCTGTACCTGTGACCCTAATTCCAGGTCTTTTTTCCATGACTTATTGATGGTAATTTTGATTTTTCCGCCATCAGGAAGCTTGTTGTATTGCCTAATCAGGGTATCCTGAATTTTGGCAATATGCCTGGCTTGCAATGATGACTTTCTGATTTGCTTGGTAAGAATAGCTTTCTGCAAGGATTTGATGTAGAGACCTAGCTGATGCTTGGTCTTTACCTGGTTATGCATTTTTAGGAACTTCTCCACAAACCCTTTTGCAGCATCGTTTCCCTGCCTCAGGTGATCATTGAGTTTCTGGATGTACAGGTCTATGGATTTTGTTACAGTTTGATCCTGTTTGTACCAGGCATTGGCCTCCAAAAAGAATTCATGCCCCTCTTGAAGCACTTTGGGCAGGGTTTGTAGATTGACTTCCCTAATTTTCTCTGAATAGTTGTTGACCGAAACCATAGGACAAGGATAGGCCTTTTGAAAAATAGGGTTTCGGGTTTGTTCGGGTTTGCTTCTTTATCTATTGCAATTGTTTTGATACTCCACTATTTTAAAGACTCTTCAGCATAATATCCCACATCGGGATTTTTATTATCAATGAAAATCAGATTAGAAGTATCTCCAAGAACTTCATCAACTAAGCCATATTCTTTTGCCTGCACGGCATTTAAAAATTTGTCCCTAATAAAAAAATCCTCAATTTCCTTCCAGGTATGACCAGTGTTTTTACCGATGATATGAAAAAGTTGTGTTTGAAGTCGCTCTTGTTCTCTTGTTGCTATTCTAACATCTTCTGTATACCCTTTTGCTCCACCACCTGTCGGGTGCATGTGAACAGTAGATTGAGCTAATGCATAACGCTTACCGACTGCTCCACAAGTCAGTAACGCAGTAGCCATACTTCCAGAAAATCCCACCGAAACGGTAGACACTGGGGCTGAGATCATCTGCATGGCATCATAAATCGCCATTCCTGCATAAACACTGCCTCCAGGAGACTGAATGTACATATCAATCTGCCGTTTGGGATCCTGACTATTGAGGTAAAGAAGTTGGGCAACAATGACATTAGCCACTTGATCGTCAATGCCGGTACCTAAAAAAACAATCCGTTCTTTGAGCAATAAACTGTAAATATCATAGGCTCGTTCCCCTCTTCCGCTTTGATCTATGACCATCGGTATTAAACTAGATTGCGTTAACATCCCTTATCTTTTTTAAAGTACGATTTAATTTTTTGCTGAAAGTTTAGCTGAGTTGGTTCGTTAAATAGTTTTTGATCCATACGCTTTATTTCCTCCCTAAGAATATTTCTACCATACTGTTGAATGGCTTTATATGCATATTCTTGAAAATTCACTTTCGAAGCAAACCTTTCATCCACCAGCATTCTAGCTTCCAGCAGCATCCGCTCTCCTAAATCACCTTCATTTTGAAGGAATTGCTCTATTTGCACTATTTCAACTAATGAAGTCCTCATATTTTAAAGATTTTGTTTTGATTTGTTCCCTCACTTTTTCCAGACATTTATATTTCTGAACTGTAGCAGACCGCTCATTACTAAAGCCAAATTGTGTGGAGATATCTGACATTGACATTCTTTCATAATAAAAGGACTGGAGCATATCCATGCACTTCTGTCCGGCAGTTTTTAAAAATGAGTTCAGTCTTTCTGAAATAGGCTCTTCATGTTTCGATTCAACCACATCAACATTCTCAAGAGATTCTGTTTTAAATGATCTTACAGATTTTTTCAACCAAAGATTCCTTCCGATTCCCAGTAAATAGGCGTTATCTGATACTCCCGGATCGAAATGATTAATCACTGTTTTTTCATAAAAAATCAATAATGCTTCTTGGAAAATATCTCGCGTCTCTTCAAAATCACCTCCATTTTTGCTGATATATCTGGCTAACGCTGGAAATGCTTCAAGGTATAATTTTGCAAACAGCTTCTCTTTGGGCGACCGTTTTATAATTGTGTCCGTCATCGGTTTGTTAAAAGTCTTTATATACAAGTTCCTATTTTCCTCAATACATCACCCTATAAATTGAGATATTTTTTGAAACTTGATAATAATAAGACAAACTACAGTCAGTGATCTAAGCTCTCAGTTAAAATAAGATTTATTTTTAATGCCCTAGCCCGAACTTGCAAAAGATCAGCAACGCCATTCAATTCAGCTTTAATTGGATAATTAGCCGTCAGCACTTCGGTTTTAATTTTATTCGTCTGCTTTGTTACCGCTACACCTGTTTGTTTTGTAATTGTATGCCATTTATGTTTTTTGGTAAATTTTTCCAGGACATCTGAAGGATAACTACTTAATAGAAATTTTCCCGTGACCTTGCTTAGCACATCAAGTAAATCTGTAAAGTCCTTTTCCGTATAACCCTTATAATGCCCCATATCGGAATTGAAGTATGGTGGGTCACAATAGAAAAAACTATCAGTTGAATCACGGCTTCTGATGACCTGAAGGGCATCATTATTTTCAATGTCCACCATATCCAGCCGTTTTTTAATATCTTTAGTAAAAGCAAGCTTCTTGTTGACAAATCGCTTGAGGGTGCCATTACTATTTCGCTCATAAGCATAGCCACCAAAAATCCGGGAGGAAAAGCTCATATTGGTCTGCACCCAGAAAGCCCAGGCTCGTTGAACCGGATCAAATTTATCAGCATTCTTGAGGATTTCCTGGGTCTCACGGTGTACCTGCCTACTGTGTGGGGTAGCTTGGACCAGCTTTTCCAGTTTATTGAAATCACCGTGGCATACACTGTAGAAATTGACCACCTCACCATTGAGGTCATTGATCACTTCCATTTCAGAAGGTTCTTTGGCAAAGAAAACTGCAGCTCCTCCTACAAAAGGTTCGCAGTAGAGTTTATGTTCAGGAATGAGTGATAGGATTAGACTTACCAGCCGTTGCTTACCTCCATAATAGGTAATGGGCGTTTTATTGACAAAATCAAGGCCTTCCAGTGGAGATTCCATTTTCACATGTCTTACTTTTTTTATTCTGCTATCTTCAATGTTCATAGCGTACGGCATCGGTAGCTTTGCGCCTGAATACCATCAAAGCTTGTTCCACTGACTGGCCGAAAACAGGTGGAAGTACATACTCATCAATCTTTTCGGCCATTTTATCCAGTTCTGTCATAGGCCAATTCTTTTGGTCGAGGCTAGCCAGAATGATCAATAATCCACCAACCGCCAATAATTGCAGGGTATGGTAAATGAAAGTGATTTCAACAGGCAATGCATGTGGGTGCGGATATTCCGGATGAAAATAAGCGCGGTAGGGAGGCATTCCAATGACCAGATCAAAAGGATATCCAGGTAACTGGGTCACTCTGCTACGAGGTTGTTCTGCTTCCCATTCAAAGAGCGTATCCAGGCACAGGTTTTTATGGCTGACTTGGGCAGTGATCAAATGGTCATCATATCCTGTACTAAACAAGATCGCATTTTGCCCATTTTTATACCCATGAGCTCTGGCTAATTGCCAGACAAGGGTATCCAGTGCCCCTATTATTAATGGATGTAAATCCTGCTGACACATTCCACTTACAATTTACCCTCTCGCTTGAGTTCACGAGTAGACCGCTGAATGGCTTTTGTCCAGGCCTCACCCTTTTTCCGGGTACGCTTGGCATGTCGGCTAATCATTGTCACCCTCTTAGTATTGGCTGATTTGCCGGAAGTGGATCTTCTTTTAGTTGTCTTCTTTCTTGCCATGATTGCTTTTTTTAACAATCATAGCACAGATCAGAAAACTGCTTTCGGGTTGGTTCGGGATGAGGAGTTTTACATTGGGAAGATGTGTTTTATCAATGTATTCTGTCACATTTTGTCGGTATTTGTTACGAGTGCTCTAGTAATATGAATTCCAAGCAGCAACCTTATTATCAACTTTAAAGTTGTATAAATATTTATAAACGTTTTTTATTCACTTTAAAGTTGTATATTTGTTATCGAAAAAAGCACTGATGTGGAATTAAAAGATGAAGTTGAGTCGTTTCTGAAGGATTTCAAGCACAAACTGGGATTTTGGGGCTTGCTTTTCAGGTCAGATCGGACTAAAAACTTCAGTACAATGCTCGCACTTGAAGTAAGCGTGAATGATATTAAGAGTACTCTCAATGATTTAAGAGTTAGTGACTATTCCGAAGGACCTTTGGAGGAAGTACTTTACAAGGGTTCTGATATGTGGGTCTTTGGAAAAGTGATCAAGAAGAAGGAAGTCTATATAAAGATCACAATGGGATTACCCAGCGATAAAGTGATTTGCATTTCCTTTCATATAGCAGAGAAAAAGATGAAGTATCCCTTAAAATAAAAAAGTTATGAAAAGTCCAATCACAGGCAAAGAAATGCCATTGAGGCAAGAAAAAGGGGCGTTTGATTTTCGAAAAGAACAATTCGAAATAGTATACCATTATTACGAGTGTGAAGAAAGTAAGGAACGGTTTGAGTCCGAGGAATTGACCCAACTAAACCTTAGCCAGGTTTACAATCAGTATCGGAAAAGACATAATCTGCCATTTCCTGAAGAGATTAAAGAGCTAAGGGAAACCTATAATCTTTCAGCTGCCAAAATGTCGGAGGTATTGGGGTTTGGTATCAACGTATACCGGAGTTATGAACAAGGCGAGATTCCAAATTCATCGAATGCCAAACTGATTCAGCTTACACAAGACCCAAGAGAATTTAAAAAATTGGTTTCACTCAGTAGTTCACTAAGTGAGAAGGAAAAAACAAAGATCAATCAACGTATTAATGAACTGCTCTTGGAAGAAGTGGAGTTTGAGAGCTTTGATGTAAAAGATTATCTAATGGGACAGCATTCTCCAGACGAGACAACTGGCTATCGGTTATCAAACCTAGAGAAGTTCACTGAAATGGTGGTGTTTTTCACCTATGAGGCACAGCCCTGGAAGACCAAAATGAATAAACTACTCTTCTATGCGGATTTTTTGCATTTCAAGCGATGTGGTGTTTCAATAAGTGGCACTCAGTACAGGGCAATTGATATGGGGCCAGTGCCTAACAACTATCAGAGCCTATTCGAGTACATCGCCAATAAAGATGATGTAGATGTCTACCACACGCAATTTGAAAATGGTGGTGTTGGTGAGCAGTTTAAGCCTCATCATGAACGAGTATTTGATCCTGAACTGTTTGATGAAAAAGAATTGGAAACACTCCAGATTGTGGCTAAGAAATTTAAAAAAGCAAAGACTCAGGAAATAGTCAATATCAGTCATCAGGAAAAGGCCTGGAAGGATAACTTTTCCAATGGCAAAAATTTGATTAATTACTTATATGCATTTGAATTAATAACTATTTAACACTAAAACTATGGCAGTAAACAAACCATATGGCGATAATGCCAGAAAAGGAGCTGTGAGAGGGAGGTCTCAAGTTCTTAACCCCAAAACCAATCAATGGACTAAAAGAGATTCGGAAACAGGAAAGTTCATGGACGGCAAACAGGACGGTACTCCCTTTAAAGGAGTAAGAAAGGAGAAGTGATATGCAGAAGATAAAATTTGATCCAATAACTACCTTCCTACTAATACTGGTGATTATTCTCATCTTTCATGCGTTTTTTCAATATCTCAAAAAAGTGTCGTGCAAAGAGGAAGAACTAAAGAGTGAAATTGAAAGGTGCCTATTTAAGATGAATCTTGCTCAGGAGAAAAGAGAGGAGCTGAAAGAAAGAGCCGCAAAAAAGTTTAAAATACTTTCGGTCTCCGTTTTTGTGGCATTTGGGATTCTTATAACAGCACTGACCTGGTTTGGTGTTTCTTACATCGATGCTCTTGAAGGAATTACTGGAACAATTGCTGTCACTTTCTTTATGTACACTTGGATTGCTTACGGAAAAATAGGTGTGAACCAGTTTTTGGATATGCTGAAGTCTAAGGTTCTTCAGCACATTTATATGAAAAATGGATTTAACCCGAAGGTTATTGATGAGCTGCAGATGAGTATCGTTGACAAAATCGCTCAACTGAATATGTTAAATGAGCATAAACAAAATTTGGACCTCCAACTAATTGAATATGGACGATATATTGAGAAGAGCGTTTTTGGAAAATGATATTAGTACTAAACTGAGATCTATGACAGAGATGGCAGACCCTATGAGAAATTTTAGAAAAGCATTGGGCATCCACAGTGTTATGGCAGAAATGCAAAGTAAGATTAACCCCCTTCGGGATTCAGCACTTGGGAATTTCCTACAAAGTCATAAGGCATTAGCTGAGATTGATAGGTCTCTCCACAGCCATAACCTACTTCAATTACATAAAACCAGTTTAACTGGAGTAATCAATATGCCACAATCCTATCAGTTCAATCTGATAGCTGAAGCCTTCGGAAGAAACAGGATATTTTCAGATATGATTGGTAAGGGGTTTGAAAATTCCATGATAGATAAGACATGGAATAGCGTTATTAAAAATCTAATGAAAGGCCTATCAGCAAATCAACCCTTATTTGGGAATGCCTTCCAGATTTATAGTAAAACTCTGATTAATGGTGGACAAAGGCTAAATCTATTCGAGGTAGTAAATAGTAAATTCCAGATGCAATTGGGCGGATTAACACTCAAAAACTATTCTGGTTTTGATGAATTCAGAAGCGACTTGTATGCCATTCCTGAAGCTGGAATTCTTCTGGATGACATTTTTGAAGAGGTGCAGGACATTGAATCGAACAGGATCAGTGAATATGGACTGGCTGTCTATAGAATTGCTGATAGTATTGAGGAGTTGCTTCAGCTCATTATCGATAGAATAACCTTAAGTCATGATCAGAAGAAAGCGTTCATAACAGGGCTATTGGTTTTAAAACACTATTTATTTACATACTTTATACCAGTAGCTTCAATTGTTTACAGTTATCATTTGAGTCATCAGTCCAGCAAAGAAATTTTAGATCTAAAGAAAGATATCAAGGAGAACCATCAAGAGATCATTGAAGATAATGAGGATATCAAAGCCACCAATCAATCCATTCTTGAAAACCAGGAGGAGTTAACGAACGGCTTAGAACAAGTGGATTTGAATGATCAAGATTTGCGCGAACAATTAACTAATGAAATGGATGAAATCAAGGAGCATCAGAATGAAATCGATGCTAAAATTGACTCAATGGTAAAGGCTCTAAAATAAGGAAAAACTCTAAATGACTTATAAGGAAAAATTCCAAGCTTCACAGGACAAAGCCCATCACCAAAATATTGCCACGAAAATACTTCGGGAGATGTCTGACCTCCGCTCCAAAGCGGAAGGGTCATCATCTGTCTCAAGACGCTGGATATGGGAGCTTATACAAAATGCAAAAGATGTTAACAACAATGGTAAGGTCAGAATTGCTGTCGAACTTATTCTTGGGAAGGATCCTAGTCTAATTTTCAAACATAATGGCAGGCCATTTACGGCTGATAACATACGCTTTCTGATTGAACAGATATCCACAAAGGATAGAAAGAAAGATGACGAAGGAAAACGTAAGACTACAGGAAAATTTGGGACTGGTTTTCTGACTACTCACCTTCTTTCGGAAAAAGTACTGATAGATGCAGTAGCTAAAGAGCCTGGTTTGGATCATCGCAAATTTCAATTAGAGTTAGACCGTACCGGTTTTGATCTTGAAGAAATAACCGATTCAGTCAGGAAGTCAAAAAAATCGGTTGAAAACCTTGATAATCTCCCACCCTTCGAATATTACAATGAAAATGAATTCAACACGACTTTCGAGTATAGGTTGGATGATGCTCTTGGTATAAAGATTGCCAAAGTTGGCTTAACTGATTTGATCAAATGTTTGCCATACTCACTGGCCTTTGTTGAAGAAATTGAGAGTGTAGAATTACAACCAGCAGGTTTTAAATATAACCTCTTAAACACTCAGTCCTTCCAAAATGGTATAAAGATAATTACAATTGGTCAAACTAAAAATGGTAATTCATCTTCTAGCCAATTAGCCTTACTTAGTAAAGGCTTTACTACAGTAGCACTACCAATTTCACTTGATCAAAATAATACTTTGTCAATCCTGTCTATCAAGGAGGAAGTACCCAGACTTTTTTGTGATTTCCCATTGATTGGATCAGAAATATTTCCATTTCCACTTATCATCAATAATCCTCATTTCAACCCTACTGACCCTAGAGATGGGGTATATCTTACTGACTCACAAAGAAATCCTCAGATAGGTGAAAATAAGACTATTATTAAAGAAGCAACTGAACTATATTTTGAGCTACTTGAATATGCCGCTGAGCAACAGTGGGAGAATTTACACTTGTTAGCGCAAATACACCGTTTACGAGAAACGCCTGAATGGATTTCAGATTCCTGGTTTAAGGATGAAGTCCTCAACCCAATTCAGAAGAAGTTGCTCTACACTAAAATCGTAAATACTGCCAACGATTCGGGTCCTAAATCAATATTAACAGAAGATGGGGAAAAGTACTTGTGGTTTCCCGACTCTTCGAAAAAGGAAATAAGAGATAAAATATGGGAATTAGCGAGACACTGGTTTCCTCATCGTCTGCCCAAAAGGGAAGACATAGACATATGGCACAAATTGTCCTGGAAGGATTGTGGTAAATTAGATGTGAATCAATTGGCTGCTTTTGTTGAAGGTTGCGAAACCTTAGAAAAATTAGCCTCAAATATTCAGAATCAAAATGTCCATGAATGGTTGGATGGTTTCTATGAGTTGTTAAAACTTGAGGAAAAAGACTACGATTCCATTGTAAATACGAGATTAATATTTCCTAACCAAAATGGAGCCCTTTGCAAGAGAGATCATTTGTGGGGCGATGCAGGAGATATTGACCTTGTATTTAAAGACATCTTAAAATTATTGGATAAAGATATTCGAGATGAACTTGTGGCCGCGGATCTTTCAATAACCTTCCCTGAAGAAAAAATAAGAAATAGGACCTTCGCTGTAAAAGCGATTGCCGGTGAAGTAATAGAAAAAACGACTGATAGGGAAACAGCGTCACATTATAAAGATGCACTCGGTAAACTTTTGATGTGGTTTCAGAAAAATCCTGAATTGGCGAATCAGTTATTCCCAGATTTATATAGACGCAAACATTTGCTTTATGATGAAGAAATCATAGCCGAAAATATGGATAAGGCGGAGCAATTGGCAGATCTATTAAAGGAGTATAATGCAAAAAATTTAACCCAGCTTAGAGAACTAATTGAAAAAGGCCAAGGTGCTGATATCGGAATATTACCCATTACTCAACAAATATTGGTGAGTATGGGCATAACTTCTATTGATGAATGGAGGGAAGCTTTAAAGGATCAAGACCTTGCTGCAATGTTTGCCCACGAGTCCACTCCCAACGAAGATTTATTTGTTTACGTACACGGTTTAATTGAACAAGCGAAAGACCGAGTTATTGCTCATTTAAAAGAACTTGAAGAATATGATGTTTCTGGATATGATGAAATAGCACCAACTACATTAGCGGGGATAAAAAAGAATGGTCAAGATATATATATTATAGTGAGGCCGGCTTATAATGGAGAAGTCATTATTTATTATGGTTCCGAACAAAACACACTAGATTTTGAGTATTCTGAATTATGGGCAGATGATGGTACTGATGTGAAAAAAATAACTTTTGGACACATTTTAAAGAAAGCAAAAATCAGAAAATTCCCAATCTAACATGGATGTTACTGAAGAACTAAAGCAACTTATTGGGCAGAAGAAAAATGAAAGGCTTGAATACAAGGCCGTTCTTCCTCCCTCTCGTGGCATTGCCCAATTAATTTCTGCATTCGCCAATGGTAATGGAGGCTTTATTGTTTTAGGGGTAGCTGAAGCAGGGGGAAAACCTACTATAGTCGGATTGAGTGAAGATTTTCACGCAAACTCAATTACTCATAAGGCAATTGATCTACTATCTCCAAAGCCGGATGTTCACTATCAATACGTAACGATTGATAGTAAGCGATTGTATGTGATAAAGGTCGAAAAATCTATAGTTGTAATTTCAACTGAAGGGAATGTATTTCTCCGAAAAGGAGACCGGACTGTACTAGAACAATCAGAAAAAAAAGAATATAGAGCCGATGGGTATAATCGTATTAAGCTATTCGCTCAACAGTTGGATGCCTATCGCGAAAAAGGCACCGTCTCAAAGACAAAGTTTTTAGATCATTATTTAAGTATTTTAAATATAGTGGATGACCAAGGGAAAACCCTCTATCCAGAATCACCAGTCACATCTCCAACACATCAAGAAGGTAAAGTACTAATTCGAATACTATTTTCTTCCTGTGCAGATAATTTTGAAACATACCTATCAGAATTACTCTATGAGATTTATTTAGCTAACCCAAATTCACTAAAATCAGATCAACCAGTCACTATTAAGGAAGTTTTAGATTGTGCAGACATACAAGAATTCGTGATTTACTGGGCTAAAAAGAAGCTTAGCAAGTTGCAAAAAGGAAGCGTTATGGGATTCATTTCTGCCAACAAGCAAATCAGTGATTTGAATGCCTTGAATCAAGAGCAGCAAACAGAAGTTGAAAAAATATTACAGATTAGACATTTATACACCCATCAAAATGGAAGAGTTGATGAAAAATTCTTAAAGTATTATCCAGGTGAATTTAACATCAACGATGAGCATCAAATGACTGTTGCCATGATGCTCGATAAGTTGGAATATTTATCGATAATTATTCATGAAATCGATAGAGCTGCTGTTCAAAAACATGGACTGTCAACTATGAATTAATGATTAACATCACCGCCTTTTCCATTCAAGGCTCCCCCAACCTCTCAAACAGAAACTTCACAATCTCCGGGCGGAGGAGTTTGGTGTGTTTAGTATAGCCAAACTGCTGTAGCTCTTCAAAGTACATATGAATCCAGGCAGAGAAAGTTTTGGTGCAGACACAGTACATCTCAGCCAGCTCATATTTGTAATAGGCTTTAACTTTGGGAAGTTGCTCGTCATCAAATATGATGGGCATCATGCGGGTAGAGGATGACCGAGGGGCAGTATGGAACGCAGCTTTTTCCATATTACAGGGTATCCCCTCCCATTTTCTTCCAGATACTCAAAGGGATTTCTTCACGCATGGCGGTATCAAAATGATATGCTTTGATCATGCCTTCCCATGCCGGTTTGGTTTTCAGGATTCTGAGCAGGTCTTTCAAATCGGACAGGTCTTTGGCAGGAAGTACGGTTTTGTTGTTTTTAATCTTACTTTCAAAAGGCTTTAATTCCTTGTCTGTCAGTTTCCGGTTAGGCCCTTTCAGTTCAATAGCATAGTAACTTTTGCCTTCTTTCGCTTTTTGATTGAGATATATCTGAATTTCTCCGGCAGCAAACATGTCTTTTCTGACTAGCCTATCATTGCTACTATTGAAAACAGCATATCTATGTTTGCTGCCTATTGGCTGATTTCCCGATATGACTACTTTCTTCTTCATCAGTACCTCAAAATTTTTAATTCAGTTCGTTTCCAGCCCTTTTTTAACATCTGCTTGAGCGCAGTTTCGGCCTCTTTTTTAGTCCGATACACTTTGGGTTTGGATTGTACGCGGTACTTATCAGCGGATTTAACCTCACTTCCGAAAATGGCATAGCCCTGACCTCTTTTTATGGACGGTGCCGCCTTTTCTTTTTTTCTGGAAGATTTCTTCAATATAAGATTCGCTTCTTTTTCTGCCTCCAAAGGTGTGGTATAAATGGCGTGGACTTGCTCAATTTTCAATCCACCCAGCACCTGGCGGAAAAGCCCAGCCAAAGTATCCGGACGGCCATCAAACACATCCGCTTTTTCTGAATGCCGGGTGGGTTGGTATACCACATATAATTTGTCAAGATCAATTTTCATAGTGCTATCAGTTTGAGTTGTCCGTTACGGTCTATGTATCCCAGGGTATTTTGCGTGTGGCACTCTTCAGGGATCAACTCCTCGCCAATGGTATTCCCCAAAAAGCCACCCAACAAAATAAAAGGGTAATAGTCCTCTATTTTCAACTGTTTAGCCATCAAGAACCCAGCCATTGAGCCAATGAGTGCCAACCCTGCTTTCTTGGTATTTTTAGATAGTCGCATAGCTTTTTTGGTTGATAAAAGAATTGGCTACAACGGCTACCGAAGAAGCAACCAAAGATGTCCATGCCGCGATGCTCAGCGACCTTCTGCGCTCATCACGAAAATCAATCAGGGTCAATGTAAAACTGTTGCCATGTATGCTTCGGTGAACTTTGGTCAGCTTCATAAAGAAGCCGTAATCTGAAGCGTCAGCGAATACCAGGCAACCGGCAGAAAAATTATCAATCACATTCGTTGATCCGGATTGTCTGGCCCGATGGATGTTGATGCCGAACTTACCGGTATCCGGGGACCCGCTTTCAAACCAGTTGAAAATCCCCTTTCGGTCATAATCACGAATGACAGTAACATCTTCTACCTGCACAACTGCCTCATAAATCCCACGGTGCAGTCCAATCGCATAAGCATCCACATACTGGCCTTTTTTTAAGAAAGCCGTGCCTTGCGGATGCATCGGATTATCAAGCCAGTATTGTCCGGGATCGCTAGTAGCCGGGAACACATGGTATACCCACTGACCCTGTTCATTCTTGTAAAAGACATGGATTTCATCATCAAATCGGTTGCTTCGGACATGCTTGCTCCGGTACGCTACGATGTTGAGCTCATAGGGCTTTTCAAAGAGCCGATAGCCCTTGCTTTTCAATATTTGCCTTGTCTTATTTAGCATCAATAAAATTGCTTACTGCCCAGACCTGCCGTTGAAGCCTTCGTTTGCGATAGACTCCATCGCCTTCCCTTGAACCATCATTATTTGTATTTCCTTCTACCGTGATTACCCAGTTGGCCTGCCAATCATCTACAAAACCAATATGGGCAGGCCGCTTCAGCCGCTCATACCAGATCAGGAATACATCTCCTGTTTGCGGAAGCTGCTTGATAAACTCACCTCGCTGATAAATCAGGTTTTGCTTTCTTGCGTAACCGGGCACCCAGGCACTTTTCGGATGTTCCACATCCACCTGCTGGTAGCACCAGCTCACAAAGGCTGCACACCAACTGAAGCCCAGTCCGAAACCTACCGAAGCAAGATATTTCTCCACCTGCTCACCTTGGTTAGCTCCGCCCTGCTCACGGATACCGACCTGGCTAAGGTAGATTTCTTGTAGCTCGTATCTTTTGCTCAGATGATCCTGGCCAGCAACACTACTACAAACAAGAAAGCAAAGAAAATAAACGTAGAAAGTTTTAGCTTTTGCCATGGTTCTATGGTTTTAAAGTCCTGAGCAAATTGATGATCCAGATAATCGTCAGAAGTCGGCCAGATCAGCTTCATCAGGATGCGGACGATTCCGTGTAAAAGAAACAATCCGATGATCGCAAACAGATAAACCTGGAACACCCCGGCATCATAAGTCGCGGCAGTTGGATCTATTTTTCTGAGAAACCAAGCACTATTGGCCCAGAGAAAGAGCGCTACCAGGATGGAGGATAATTCTCTCCATACTTTTAGGTAGTTCCATAACCACTTGATAACAGGAACCACATTTGTTTTCATCCATTGTTTGAGTTTGTTCATTGTTATATCAGTTTTAAGTTTTGTGAAGGGGCATATACCGTTACCCCATTTTCGGTAATGATCTGGGCTATACCCTTATGATTATTGGCCAGGTAGCCTACCACCGTTTTAGGGGGAATGGCTGGCAACATATAGTCGCCTTTCCCATTGCGCAGCATGGTAGGTTTATGGGTAATAGCCACATCGAGTACCCGGCTGTTTTTTAAATAGCGTTGCAGGTCTTGCATGGTTTCCAACGTCCCAAGACCGGACAATGTCCAGGTGCCAGTGGGTGATTGTTTCAAGCCTATCCGGATAAACTCGGCCCTGATCTTCACTTTGGCCGGTTCATTGTTTTTGAAGGCCACACTAAGCAACGCATTGACCGGACTGGTTACCCTTACGCCACCGACCCGAGCAGTATCAAAATGACTTCTTACCTCCAGGTAATCGCTGGTGTTTTGCATTTGCTTTAAGGCATTGAGGGCAGCAAAAAGGTTCTGACTGTTTGCTGCTTTGATCAGCTCGTCAGCTACTGTTTTGCTGCTGCCGGCACTACTTTGAGCAGCAGGGTTGCTCCTTACAATTTTGCTAAAGGTGCTTTCCGAAACGGACGTGGAATAGCCTGCTGCCCGTAGTGCTTTTTCTGTTCCACCACCAAACACTCCATCAGGAGTGCCATCCGGACGGATGCTCGTGCTGCGGATATGACCGGCTGCTTCACCGCCCAACCTGAGCAAACCTTGTTGAAGCTGTTTCACCAGTTCGCCTCTTGATCCGCTTCTTAGTGGAAAGGAACTACTGCTTGTGGTTCGGGGGACTGAGGCAGGCAATGCTGGGATGATATTGTTGACTGTAAGTCCTTGTCCACGTTGCATCACCGCTCGGTCTTGCAAATAATTATACAAGAGATAACCACCGCCCAATACTGCCCCGGCTCCCAGGCCATAGATGATGTATTTTCGTTGAACACCTGCCTTTTGTTTGGGTACCGGTTGTTTTCGTCTTACTGATGCTGATTTTGTATTGCGTTTTCGTGTATTGGTCATCATGATCAGGGTTTTGAATTAATAATCTGTAATGCAGTAGCAAACTCTTCAGAAGAGAGTTCTTCTTTCAGGTCTGCAGCCAGGTTTCGTCCGTAGAGATCACGGTACGCCCGCTGCACTTTGTTCATAACCGAGCTAGTGGGTATGGTCTCCAGTACGGCAAATACAGCTTCTTCATCAGTGCCCCAGCCGAAATAGTTGTCATTCTCAAAAGCCATTTTGAGTTGAGTGGCAAAAGCGGCCGGGTTGCCTTCGGTCAGGGCCTGATTTTCCCGAATGCCTTGTTTAAAGTTTTTTACCACAGCCCTCACTCCCAGAAACACCCCAGCTGCGGCACCCACTGCTAAAATAGTAGAGGTCACCTGGCTGCTGATGCTGATTCGGGGGCGGTTCTGCCATGCGAGTTGCCCGGCTTTATATGCTATAGCTGGTACTGACATTACTTTTTAATTCCTAGTTTCATCTTCACCACATTGCGCACAAAGGCATCCGATTTGAAAATCTTCTCCATTTTGATGATGCCCTCGGCTTGAAAGGTGGATACCATAGTTTCAAAAGCTTTTTTGACCTGACCCGCTTCCACCTGGTTTTTAGCTTTCAGTTTGATATTGAAGTTGTATTCTTCCATTATACTTGCTCATTTTGCTTTTCTTGATTGGGGGTCTTTTGAGCTTTTCTGATCTTGCTCATTTGATTGAGATAGTAGATGACCTTGCTGATCATCGTTTCATCTTCCTTCACCTGCTCACCAAGCTGGCTGACCATCTGCACGACTTGCTCAAACTGCTCATCGTCAAAAAGCTCGCGGAAATACTCAGCGATGTTGAGTAGGTTTTGCTGCTCTTCAGACAGACTTGCTGCAGGGAGCAATTGCTTCACATCTTCCCCGCTCAGGCTTCCCAGAGTGCTGGCCAGTCCTTGCATTTCTTTAGGATACTTGGTGGCCAGCCCATTAATGGCACCCGGCAAAAGCACCTTGCCCAGTTCTACCAGGCTGAGTTTTTTGACCAGTTCTTCAATTTCACCAGATTTTTCTTCCAGGGCTTCTTCGGACTTTTCCAGCTCCTTCTCCAACTTTTCTATGTCCTTGAGCAAACCGGCATTTTCTTTTTTTAAAGTATCAAAATCCCGCTTGAGCAATTCATCTTTTAATAACCCCTCTACCTGGTTGTGAATACCACTGAGGGATTCCTCTTTACTTCTGGAAATTTCTTCCAGCTTTTGTTTGAGCTGCTCATTTTCTAATGAGAGCTTCTGCAATGTCAGCTTGTCTTCCAGTGATTTGGCGTAAGCAGACTTATCTTCTACTGATTCAGCAGTAGTTTTTATATGACCCGGTTTTTCTTCCCCATTCTGGGTAGGGCTATCTCTCAGCACCTGCAGATGCTTCTGTGCTCCGCTTAATTTGTACTTCACATAAGCACTCTCATTCTCTAGTCCCAGTGCTTCCATTTCTTCGTACTGCTCATCGGTCAGTCGCACCGATCCGGGTTTTCGTATTCTATCAGCTTCCATATCACTCATTTTAAGATAACCTGGATAAACTTTACTTTTCTGGGCACAGATGATTGGTTCAGGATTTCAATTCTGTCCGCATGCTCATGAATGTTTTCCGAAAGCTTTGGGTTGTTGTAATCGTACTCGCCAAAGTCCGAGCTGATCCGGATACCGGATTCGGCTTCCAGCAAAATCCAGAGTTCGTTAAAGGCAGCCAGCCTGATTTCCTGCTGGGGCTCCAGGTTTAAATCCTGAAATACCAAGCGATAGATTTGAAAGCCTCTTTCCTGCACCCTTTGGGGAATGTATCGTATGGCTAATTCTTCAGTCATTCTTAAGCACTTCAGGATTTTCATCAATCATCAACCAGAGCCTTACTTGATAAGGCCCGGAGGTATACCCAGCATCTTTAAATGCACCGGTCACATAATCTCCACTGATTTCTATATCCAAGGGATGAATGGGCAGATTCGGGATCGGCTCATTCAGTTCAATCTCATTGAAGTTGCAGTTGGTATCAAAGTTGAACAGGTAACGGTCCTGCTTCAAGCGGTCATGATCACGGAAAATGGAAGTGGGTTCTATCACTTCGGTTTTCATCTCAATGCCCCTGGGGCTAAATAGAGTTAATTCTCCCAGTATCATCGCTTAGTAATCATCTTCTTCATCGTCATTGATGCCACCATCACCATAATTCTCAGGTGCGGGATGCACTTCCAGTTTTACCATGCCCAATCCGGCATACTTGCTTTCCCATACCCAATAGTCTTCCTTAAAATCCGTCCAGAAATCTCTGATTTCAACTGTTACAGGATCCTTGAATTTATCCTTCTGATCGTTCAATTTAAGTTCGGCCATTTCCAGTCGCTTAGGTTGGGCGTAATACAGCTTTTCACCTTCCTTTACTTCAATTCGGTACACCACCGGCTGGCTTCCGATCAGGTCATCCCGCAAACCGCAGACCAACGCCTGATTGATGTAGGTATCCTGGGCACTGCCGACATATACCCGGTTATGGTGTATTTTCTGATCCGGGGCACCGTGGGTAATGATAACTCCCACTACCTTACAACTGCTATGCGGCACTTTCTCTTTGAAGGTCTTATACTGCCCATTTTCGGTAATGGAAAATTCCACCGGCACAAAATGCCTTTTGATCAACAGCTTTTCTGCTGCTTCTCCTTCCAATGTCATTTGCTGGATCACTTTTCTGATCATATTTCCTCCTCCAATAAAAGCACCACCGACACCTGATAGCCATTGCCCAATACCGCCCGCTCATGATCTTTGTCCTCATAGCGCACTTTAACCGACAAATCCCCAGGCTGCACTTCACCCAAATCAAAAAACCGCTCCCGAGGTGCCACACTGATGCTGGAGATCAGGATCTTGCTGTCAAAGCCTTCCGGGAAAAGCTCATCGCCTCCAATTTCAATGCGCTGACTGCCCCGATAGTACAACTTATTGGGAAAGTCAGAGGTAAGTTGCAGGCCCTTGACAAAAGCAGTCTTCTTAGGCAGCTCCCACTTCACCGGGGTGTAGGGCTTATTGGCCTCATCAATATGAAAAGTGAAGGTTTTTCGTACTTCTCTTGTCTTATTTTCCATGAATAATTTGATTATGCTGGAACCGTGGAAGTACCAGCTAATACGACTTTAATAAGTGTTTTTTCCGGGGCATCCTCTCCTAATTCTATTGTAAACTCAAACTCTTCATCATCTCTAACAAACCTTGGGTTTTCCAGGATGTAAGTTCCTAGGTTTACCTGAAAATTGTTATCTGTAATGAACTCCTGCATAGGTCTTTCATCAATAATAATCTTCTTATTGGCCATGAAGGTGAATACTCCATTTTGAAGGCCCGCTACTTTTTTGATAGAATCAAAATTAGCCATTTTTAGAACTTTCTTAAGTTCAAGTTCACTATCAGGCAAGTCGCCTTCGAAGATTACTGCCAGTAATATGATCCTGTTACAAAGGAACAGCCGATCTTTCGGCAACTTAGTTTGAGTAACATTAGTGATTCCAATTTCTTTGGAATCCTGGGTTTCAAACATATTAATATTGGCCTTTCCTCCTGCTTTCTTTATTGAGTAGTAAGAAGCATCTGCCAACATCAACCGTCCTTCTTTGATCCCTTCGGCTACTTTCACCATAGCTGGGTCAAACTTTTTACCCTGCTCTCTCAAAGAAAGGTGGGCATTAACGATTTCGAGAAACTGTTCTCTTGAATTTTTCCGTACCATGTTATAGATGTTAGAATTTAGATAATTAATCAGGTGTTAGAGGACTGAAAGCCTACTTTGAAGCCAATTCAGTCTTTTGGAATTTGCTTTTTGCAATTTGGAATTTCACTTATGCTACTGCATTGATTTCTAGTGCATCTGACCCCTTCAATTCTGCAATATCAGGATTGCCTAACTCACCAAGTCCTCCCACTGAATCAACGCCTTGAAGCTCGGGTTGCCCAATCAAGTTATCCGCATTACCATCTTCCAGTTGGCGGATGATGTCATCCACTTCTGAAGTATCGAAGTTGCCGATATCACCAATATCCCCGTTAAGCATGAGTATTTCACCGTCCTCCAAACCATTAAGGCCAAGCTTTTCACTCAGTGAAGGAGACAATTTGTCCAGGTATACTTTCTTGCCCAGGGCCTTCAGTGAGGATAACGCCCTATTTTTGGCGTTGGCTACTTCATCCTGAAAGCCATCCATTCCAGAAACGTTTTCTTCATTTCGCTGGACAAAGCCATTTGAAGCCACCATACCCACTCCGGCTGAAGTCAACCAATCATACTGGTACCAGGCACCACCAAAGATGGTAGCGGCTCCGATCCATAGCGAATGTCGTCCGACTGCTGACCCGGCTACCATGCCCACTAGCCCTGAACCGAGATTCTTACCTGTTTCAATCAGGCTATTTTTGATTAAAACTTTCTTTTCCATGATGATATCTTTAAGTTGTTAATTCAAGTTACAGAAGCGCAGTAGGTACCAGCCTCTTGGATTTCTTGCGGGCGCTTTTCTTTTTAGTCTTTGTCTTGCCAGTACTTTTAAAGCGTCCTTTGGCATCTCTTGGGATTCCATCTACTGATTTTGACCTTCCCTTGTTCGTCCTTGTGGATTGCTTAACCACATAATAGATACCTCCTCCGGCTACCAGAACCCCTGCCCCGATAAGCAAGGGTGTTTTGTTCTTTTGAAAGAACCCATTCTTTTCTTCCGGTTTGTCCGTGGTTTGTACTTCAGTGGAAGGTGCCGGTGCTCGTCTGACTAAGGCCGTAGTGGTTGGGGTCGTACTGGGCATTGAGGTGATTTTAGTGGTCACAGGGGACTGTGTAGCTGTGGCTGGCCTTCGTACCAGCGAAGTGGTAGGCTGGCTAAACCTAACCAGCGGCTTGGGAATAGGCTGCGGTGGCTTCACCGGAGTGGCTCCACCCCCAGGTTTAGTGGGAGTAGGCACAAAGGATTTAGCCGTACTTACGAGGTTCTTTACATCAGACTGTGTCTTCTTGGCCTTATCAAACACCCCGGTAATCTTGCTCAGCAAAGCGGAGATGGAAGCCACCGCTCCGGAAGCAGCCGCTACAGCTGTCCCCGTCACCACTACACCCAGGCCTTCCACTTCCATGCCGTCATTCAGTAATTGCTCCACCTCATCGGCATCGGCCTCTACAATCATCTTTTCAAAGGGATCCACATAATCATCTACCTCAGATAACGGACTTCCTAACTCAAAACCATTCAATGGCACTGATTTATCGGTATTGCCTTTTCCTGTAAGAATGGCTTTTTTGAGGTTCTCTTTTTTACCACCAGCCAACTCATAAATCTTATCGGCTTTCTTGATAGCCTCTTTCAGCTTGACAAACCCACTCATGCTCATGCCCCGCTTTCGGGCTTCGGAATCACTGAGATAGCCGAAACGTAATCGTTCTGCTACTTTCATCAGGTTGGTTTTCATGGCCAGTAAAAAGCCGTTCCTTAGTAATATGGTAGCCGGGTTCAGATAACGGTTCACTGTTTTCACGACTGGTGTGATCACTTTCTTGGCTGTAAACTTGGCGGCATTGGATACACCTTTGGCTACCGGTTTGATTACTTTTTTACCGACAAACTTGGCGGCATTCTTTAAACCCCGGCCAATCTTTTTTAAGAAACCCAGTTCGCCTAATCCATCTATTACATAAAGATTCTCTTCCACATCTGCATACATGATCACATTGCCGTCTTCGTCCTGTATCTCGTAAGCGATATCGGGGCTTTGAACATAGCCGAGCGCTTCCAGGGCTTCAATCTGCTGGCCGCTCATTTCTCCCTCTTCAAGGCTTTCAAAATCTATGTCCTGGATGTCTACATTATCCAGTCCTGAAGCTGTAAATCCATCTAATCTATGCAGTTCCATAATTCATCAAGTTAAAATTTCAGTTAGTTTATAAGCGCCTAAGCCTATTCCTAAAGCCAGAAATATTTTTCCCGTGAGTCCCAGGCCTATTATCTTGCCTTTGGCTCTCGGTGCAGTTTGTTTTTCCAATGCAAGTGCCACCTCTACCTTCGGCTGAGCTTGTGTTAGCTGCAACACCGGCTGGGATGAGATTTTCTGTTCAGGCACCTTTCGGAGGGTTAGCATATCAGGTGTTGTCATCTGGTTTTGCTTATGACCAAACTTCCTAATTTGCCGAAGCGGTAGCCTCGGTTGCTTTAAGTTATAGATACCTAATCCATCGATGAGCAAGTCGGCTGAATCTACACCACTGACTTCCCGGATGCCGTTGATCTCGCCCACAGGTTTTCGGTCGTCTATATCAAAATCCCGGGCTTCCGAATACGGTACTTCATAGTTGAACTGGTCAGTAACACAGTCCAGCGTGAAGTAACCAGTCTCATTTGGTACAATGGGATAGATATGCTGGAAATAGGGCTTGATTCCGTATTTGGTGATTCGTACTTTGTGCGGGATGTCCAAGTTGGTAAGTATGCTGGAAATAAAAACCGAATAGCAGTCACAATCCACGCCTGTTTTGCGGTCTGTCCAGGTGCGGGATGGTCGCCTGACCTGTTCTACCCCGGCTTTGTCCCTGGCATACTGAATGTGGTTGTAGACAAAATCCCAAATGTTCTCGCAGGTATCTTGTAGCGTTTTACCTTTCAGGGTTTTAGCCAAAAGGGCTGTATCTCCCTTCGTATCCCTTACGACCTGTTTGATCAGGTTGATGGTGTGGTGTAGCTGCGCCTTGCCTTCGGGACGGATTACCTTGTCCTGACCACTACTTTTAGGAAAAAGCTTGTCAAACGCATGGCCTGGGGCGATATGTCGTTTCTTCAGGGCTTGCATCAGATGGCGAGTTTGAGGGTTTCTTGCTGCTGGTATGGGATACCGTTGACTTTTGTGGTCACCGTGGAGACCACATCCAGCACGGCTTCTTGTCCACTGCGGATTTTTTGTACGAGTTCAGTGCCTAAGACCTGGATGAGCGAGAGCCACCCAGCTGACTGAATGGTGATATTGAAGGACTCTTCTCCATTGGCAGGTAGTTGGATGGTTTCATCCTTGACCTGAGACGAACCGAGAGAGGCATCTTTATAAGTAAGATTGACAAAAGGATACTGAATGGAAAGGTTGATCGGGTTGGGATTTTGCAAACGGACGTTTGCCTTAAGCTCAATGCCCGACAGGCTGACCTTGTTGACCTGCAGGGATGTTCTGGTCACAATGGTCTTAGAGGCTTGATTGAGCCTGAGTAAATACCGGCCTGCGAAAAAAGCGGCCGCTCCACCTACTATCCATTTAAGCATTTGAGTTACTTTTTTTACCCAAATGAATATTTATTTTCTATGCAGTCCAAATGGGTCTGGGATAGCCTGTTTTGGTCAGGGAATAATGTGGAATAAAGTGTATTTTACCGGTTCTAAAGGTTGTTTTCTGTGATATCACTAAAACCTTGGAGTTTAAATATTTAATCACCCTAAATGGTCTTAAAATGATCGAAGAAAATTTGAACATGAAGTTTATGAGCAAAGGAGATCTTGCTAAAAAACTTAATGTAAGTTCAGAAACACTAAGGTTAAAAATGAAAGAAATCAAGGGGCTAGATACTAGTAGGAGAAAGCTCTTGTACCCCTGGGAGGTGAAATTGATTTATCTTCATTTTGGTTATGGGAAGTAGTTTTTCTCGTCATAAGGTGGTTTTCCAAGGAGGATTTATTTTGACGACTATTTAGGTACTTTTAGTGCGTACACCATATATTTTTTAAACCATTACTTGAATTGGTTTATTTTTATCACGAAATTAGTACTATGAGTACCCATAATGAATCTAAAATAAACCAACTCTTGCAGCTACAACCACCTGGCGTTGTACTATTAGCCTCTTGGTTAACCGAGAAAGGATACAGCCTTGATTTGCAGAAGCGATACCGTAAAAGCAAGTGGTTAGAATCCATAGGTTCGGGGGCTATGAAGCGAACCGGGGAAAAGGTGGATGTTACAGGTGCCCTGTTTGCTCTCCAATCTCAAAAAGGCATGAGCATACATATAGGTGCCAAGTCAGCCCTGGCTTACTTGGGTAAAGTGCAGTATCTGGAACTTAACTCCAAAAAAGTTTTTCTCTTTGGCGATAAAAATGAAAAATTACCAGCCTGGTTCAATCAATACCAATGGGGTGTTGAGATCAATTACTATAGTACCTCATTTCTTCCTCCTGGCAGGGGGTTAACTACCATAGACCAGGCCGCTTTCCAACTCAAAATATCCAGTGCAGCCCGGGCTATGATGGAATGCCTTTACCTGGTGCCGGAAGAACAGCCACTACTAGAATGTTATGAGTTGATGGAGAGTTTGAACAATCTGCCACCGGCCAAGGTACAAACACTACTGGAAGCCTGTACTTCTGTGAAGGTGAAGAGGCTGTTCCTGTACCTGGCGGAAAAAGCCAACCATGCTTGGTTTAATCACTTGAAGCATGATCAGATAGATTTGGGTAGCGGCAAAAGAAGCCTGGTAAAAAACGGAACTTATGTAGCTAAATATCAAATCACCGTACCTCAAGAATTGGAAAATTATGGCCACTGAAACTTACAAAAGGCAAGTAGCTCTATTGCTGGATGTGCTTCCGGAGGTGGCTAAAGAAGAAATCTTTGCGTTGCACGGAGGCACGGCCATCAATTTGTTTGTCCGCAATATGCCTCGTTTATCCGTAGATATTGACCTGACCTATCTTCCTATTGAAGACAGAAAAGATTCATTACAAAATATATCGGATGGCCTTTCCAGGATAAATGAAAATATTCTTACTATCCTGCCAAAAGCCAAGATATCCCTCGTTGAGGAAACCTCTAAGCTTCTGATAGCCCATCAGGGTGCGCAAATCAAACTGGAAGTTAACCAAACCAACCGGGGAGCTTTGCACGATCCCAAAATACTGCCATTATGCGAAAAAGCACAGGAAGAGTTTGAGGCTTTTTGTGAGGTGCCTGTCGTTGGTATGGGCCAACTCTATGGCGGTAAGATATGTGCAGCCTTAGATCGTCAGCATCCACGAGACCTTTTTGATGTGAAGTACTTTTTAGAAAATACTGAATTCACTGATGAGCATAGAGAAGGGTTGCTATTAGCCATCCTAAGTAGTAACCGACCATTGGAAGAATTGCTCTATCCTAACTATCTTGATCAGCGTGCTGCATTAGTCAATCAATTTGAAGGCATGGCCAATGAGCCCTTCAGTTATGAGGATTTTGAAAAAGCCAGAGAGAATCTTATTGAAACAATCCATGGATCATTGACCGATGATGATAAAGCTTTCCTGATTTCAATTCAAAGCCTTCAGTCAGACTGGAGCATTTACAATTTTGAGCGTTTTCCTTCTATTCAATGGAAGTTGCAGAATTTGCAGAGATTGAAAGAAAATAATCCCGAAAAGTATAAGAGACAATTGCCAGATTTGAAAAATAGGTTGAGTTAATGATCAATTTTGCCGTCTGGCAATAAATACCGTATTTTGCACCTGAATGCAGCAATTCAAAAAAATATCATCCCTTTTCTTTCCGAGCATATTCAGTATGCTCATGCTGCATCAGGCTTTGCCGCATAGTCATCATCAGCATGAACTTATTGATTTAGTTGAAGCTTCCGAGCATCATCATTCGCATGCTCACAGTCACGACCATGACAAAGAAGAAAATAAAGATTCAAATGATCATTCCGGATTTTTGGATTTTCTATTGGGCAGTCATGCACACACCTATCATTCCAATGATTTTGAGGTAAGGAATATTGCCAAGCAGCAAATTAAAGTAAAGGAATTTTCGGCTTTTACTCTGCCATTAGTTCATACTTTCTTATTTAAAAAAGAAAGTGAGCCTGATAGAATCATAGTCTATCAGCCACCAGGCAATTTTGATTTTCATTTATCAACCCCCTCGCTCAGAGGCCCTCCCGTTTTAGGTTAATCTTTCTGTGTTTGCCATCTGGCTATACCAGACTTGGCGAACCGAGTTTTTAAGGTTTAACCTAAATCATTTATTATTTCATGTTAAAACATATCGTATTCGCTCTGTGCGGATGCCTGTATGCTGCTATTGGTTTTGCTCAGACTAACCAGACGGAACAGGTACTTCGCGCAATTGAGCAAAACAACAAAGAATTAAAGGCCTTCCAGTCGCTAATGGAAAGCCAAAGGCTTGACTACAAATCCAGCAACAACCTGCCGGATCCGCAGGTTTCTGCATTTTATCTGCCGTTTGGTGAGCATACCACAGGTGATTATTCTGAATTTCAGGTTTCTCAATCTTTTGAGTTTCCCACGGTCTATGCCGCCCGCGGCAACTGGATTGATAAGCAGGAAGAACAATTGCAACTGGAATACTCCAGGATCAGACAGGAAGTACTGCTACCCGCTAAAAAGTACTGCATTGACCTTATTTCATTAGCCAAACGAAAAGAAGTAGTACAACTGCGTATGGAGCAGGCACGTCAGGTTTTTGAACAGGTACAAGAGCTTTTTGACAAAGAGCAAGTGGGTATCCTGCAACTCAATAAGGCGAAAATTGCCTGGATGCAAGACCAGTTTCAGGTAGAGCAAATTGAGGCAGAAAGAAGAAACCTGTTGCTTTCCCTTCAAAAGTTGAATGGAGGGCAGGCAATTGTCTTTGATCAGAAGGTATTCGCCACTGACTTGAAACTTAGCAATGCCGATAGCCTGTGGCAGCAAAAAAAAGCCACTGATCCAGAAATAGTAGTTTCTATCGGTCTGGAGGATGTTTCCATGCAACAAATAAAGGTTGAGAAGAATAAACTGTTGCCAAACCTCACCGCTGGTTTCAATCATCAGGGAGTAATGGGGTCTAATTATTCTGGTGTTTATGGGGGGATATCTATTCCCCTATGGAGCGGTAGAAATAAAGTGAAAGCAGCAGAAGCCAGATACCAGTACCAGCAGTCTAAAACTGAAGCTGTCACCACAGCGATGTATTCTACTTTTCTGGAACAATACAATCAGTATGAGTTGATGCTTCGGAAATACGATGAGTACACTACCACATTGGAAGGTTTGAATAGTGAAAATCTACTATTAGAAGCTTACCAGCTAGGGCAAATCTCCTTTATGGACTATTACATTGAGCTGCAATTTTACAGACAGGCTTATGATAAGATGCTGGAAATAGAAAAAGAGCTTCATCAGCTCAAAGCAGAAATTTTAAAATATCAATTGTAACAAATTAACAAGAAACTTATGAAAACGAGAAATATAGTATTCGCATTACTGATCCTTTTTACCCTTTCATGTACCTCAAAGTCTTCTAAAGAAGAACATGGACATGAACACGAAACCGAAGAGGCACATGGCCATGCACATGATGAGGAATCGGGACATCAGCATAAGAGTGAAGATCATCACGAACAGGAAGAGTTTACAGTAGATCAGGACTCTACCCATTCGCATGACGATGGTAGTGAACACCATGATCATTAATTACAAAAACTAAATAGAAATGCGATATATATTCATTTTAATTGCGTTACTGGCAGGATCCTGTCAGTCCGCAGAAGAGCATGGCCATGCCCACGATGCGGATGGTGGCCACATTAATGAAGGCAGTGAGATACCTGCCGTAGACTATACCCTCTGGACAGATAAAACTGAGTTGTTTGTGGAATTCCCGGCTTTGGTCGTGAATAAGACTAGCCGTTTTGCAGCCCACTTTACCGTTCTGGATAAGCACCAACCCGTAAGGGAAGGCAGTGTGACTGTGAGCCTGGTCAAAGATGGAAAAGGCATCCGCCATACGGTAGAAGCCCCATCTTCTCCGGGGATTTTTGCTCCGTCACTTCAACCTAAAAAGGCGGGGGTTTATCAACTGATATTTGATATTACTACTCCCTCATACCATGATAGAGTTGTGATTGAAGACATTCAGGTGTTTGCAAATGCGGAAGAAGCCATTAGTGCTGTTGGAGGTAATGAGGAAGACGGAGGTGCTATTAGCTTTCTAAAAGAGCAAGCCTGGAAGATTGATTTTCAGACTGTTCCTGTAGTTTCCGGTGAAATCTATGATGTTATTAAAACATCAGGCGTATGGAAGGCTGCTCCAGGAGCCATACGTTCTCTTTCAGCCAATGCCTCTGGCGTAGTACGTTTTGCTATGGATAACCTGACTGAGGGGGCCGAGATAAAGCAAGGTCAATCCTTAATGACGATAAGCAGCAAGGGACTTACCTCTAATAACTTGCAAACAGAAATTGAGCAGGCCAGGGCCAATTTTGAACAGGCTAAGGCTGAATACGAGCGCAAAAAACAACTCTATGAGTCCAGGATTGTACCTAAAGCCGAGCTGGAACAAGTGGAAAGCAGGTACAAGGTGGCCAAATCAAATTACGAAACCTTAACATCAGGCTATTCGGCAGGCGGAAAACAGATCATTGCTCCTTTTGACGGGTATGTAAAATCAATTTCTATAAGCAATGGAGGTTTTGTCAATCAGGGAACCCAACTATTAACTATTGGCTCTCATCGCTCACGATTATTGGAGACACAGGTCAGCACATCTTATGCCTCCGATCTGCAGACCATTCAAAACATATATTATCAGAAGGCCAGTGATAGTTGGTCAAGCATTAAAGCCTCGGGAGGGTCAGTCCTCTCAGTTGGTAAGGAAGTGGAACGTATAAAACCAATGCTTCCAATTTATGCCCAGGTCACTGAGGAAATTACCATGCCCGAAGGCAGTTTTACGGAGGTAGAAATTGCCTATGGTGAACCAAAGCAAGGCGTGTTAATCCCTGTCGCATCCCTTTTAGAAGATTATGGAAGTTACTCGGTAATTGTCCAGCTTTCCGGGGAAAGTTTTGAAAGGCGACCTGTAAAGATTGGCAGAAGAAATGGTGAGTATGTAGCCGTAGAGGATGGTCTTAATGCCGGTGAAGTGGTCGTTACAAAAGGCGCTTACCAGGTAAAAATGTCCTCCATGTCAGGAACAACGCCAGCTCATGGCCATGAACATTAAAAAAGAAATGATATGTTAAATAAAATATTATCAATATCACTTCAAAACAGGCTCCTTGTCTTATTAGGTGCAGTAGTGTTGAGTGTGGCAGGCCTTTACATGGCACGGACAATGAACGTGGATGTCTTTCCTGACCTAACGGCACCTACTGTAACTATCCTCACGGAAGCACACGGGTTGGAGTCTGAAGAAGTAGAAAAGCTGGTAACTTACCAGTTAGAAACAGCTCTGAACGGCTCTCCTAATGTGAGAAGAATCCGTTCATCGTCAGCGGCAGGTATTTCCATTGTTTGGGTAGAGTTTGATTGGGGAACGGATATTTACCGTGCCCGGCAAATTGTAAGTGAACGGATACCCATGGTGCGAGAAAACCTACCTGGGGGTATCGGGGCACCCACGATGGCTCCTATTTCTTCCATCATGGGAGAGATTATGCTATTAGGCGTTACATCAGACAGCTTGTCGGCCATGGAATTGCGAACACTTTCTGACTGGACCATCAGACCCCGGTTGAAAGCTATTGGAGGAATTGCCAATGTAATCGTTATAGGTGGAGATTATAAGCAATATCAGGTATTTGCACATCCTGACAAGCTCAAGCACTATAACGTAAGCCTCAGTGAATTAGTGGAAAAAGTAAAAGAAGCCAATGTAAATGCCCCAGGAGGCTTTTTCAATCAACATGGCAACCAATATATCATCAAAGGCAGTGGCCGAGCTTATGCCGTGGAAGAATTGCAAGAAGCAGTGGTAAAACAAGTTAATGGGCAAAGCATCAAAATTAAAGATGTGGCCACTGTACAAATCGGTGCGGCAGATAAGATCGGTGATGGTTCACTGAATGCATCGCCTGCGGTCATTCTTACCATCTCCAAACAACCGGATGTAAATACACTGGATTTGACCGGCCGTTTAGATGAAGCCATTGCTGAATTAGGACAAACATTGCCGGAAGGTGTTGAGATTAAAAGTCATATTTTCAGGCAGTCTGATTTCATTGAAGCCTCTATCAGCAACCTGAACCAAACCCTGCTGGAAGGTGCCGTCTTTGTGGTAATTGTCTTGTTTATTTTCCTGATGAATTGGCGAACCACATTTATTTCATTGTTGGCTATTCCAATATCATTACTGGTATCCATCATTGTATTGAAGCTCTTGGGCTATACTATTAATACGATGAGTTTAGGAGGAATGGCCATTGCCATTGGTGCCTTGGTAGATGACGCAATTATAGATGTTGAAAATGTTTATAAACGTCTGCGGGAAAATGTCCGAAAGCCCAAAAGCGAGCGACTCCCTGTATTAACAGTGGTGAAGGATGCCTCTGTAGAAATCAGGAGTTCTATCATCATCGCAACGCTGATCATCATTGTATCATTTGTGCCGCTGTTTTTCCTGAGCGGGATGGAAGGTCGCCTGTTGCAACCTCTGGGCATTGCTTTTGTAACTTCTGTGCTTACCTCTTTGGTGGTGGCTGTTACGGTGACACCCGTACTTTGCTCATACCTATTGAAGAACGAAAAAGTATTGAGCAAAAGTGCCGAAGGAACGAGGGTTGAAAGATGGCTTCAAAAGCAATACTCAATGGTATTAGATGGTGCCATGAAGTTTCCGAAAACCATTATAGCAGTTACGGTCATTGCCTTTTTGCTAAGCATTGCCCTGTTTACCCAATTAGGCAGGAGTTTTTTACCAGAATTTAACGAAGGATCACTGGTTATTAGTGCTGTTGGCCCTCCAGGTATGTCGTTGGAAGAAAGCAATAAAGTAGGCAAGCTGGTAGAGCAACAGTTGTTGGAAATGCCAGAGGTAGATGTAGTTACCCGCAGGACGGGACGGGCAGAACTGGATGAACATGCACAGGGTGTTAATGCTGCTGAGATTGATGTGCCATTTACGCTCGGTGACAAAAGCAAAGAAGCGTTTTTTGAAGAGGTAAGAAAAAAACTCAGTATTGTTCCGGGTGTAAATATTACACTGGGGCAACCCATTGCTCACCGGATTGATCACATGCTCTCAGGAACCCGCGCCAATATTGCGATCAAAATATTCGGGCCTGACCTGCAACGTCTTTATGAGGTGGGCAAAAGTATTGAGGAGGGTATTAAACCTATTGAGGGACTGGCTGATGTAGCCGTTGCTCAGCAGATTGAAGTGCCACAGCTTCGCATCAAGCCAAAACGCCAGATGCTATCCGCCTTTGGTATGACGGTTGGCGACCTCATGGAGCAAGTGGACATTGCCTTTGCCGGGGAAGAAGCAGGTGAGATCTACGAAGGACAAAAATACTTTGACCTGGTGGTGCGTTATCAGGATGATTTTAGGAACAAAATTGAACGTATCAAAACGGCATTGGTGAGCCTGCCAAATGGAGGTCAAACTACCATTGACCAACTGGCCACCATTTCTTCTGTGAGCAGTCCGAATACGATAAGTCGGGAAGATGTGCAGCGCAAGATTGTTGTGGCTGCCAATGTACAGGGACGTGACTTGAGAAGTGCCGTCAACGAGATTCAGGAGACCATAGACACCAATATTGAAATTCCAGAAGGCTATCGTGTAGAATATGGAGGACAATTTGAAAGCGAGGCAAAAGCTTCTCAATTGCTTTTGATTACTGCGGTATTGGCTATTTTGATTATTTTCTTGCTACTCTACTTTGAGTTTAAGAACATGAAGCTGGCTTTTGTGGTCTTGATCAATCTGCCTCTGGCGTTAATCGGTGGCATTCTGATTGTGTACTTCACTTCGGGGATCATCAGTATTGCAGCTACCATTGGTTTTATCAGTTTGTTTGGGATAGCAACCCGAAATGGTATTTTACTTGTTTCCCGGTATGAAGATTTGCGAAGAGAAGGCAAAAAGGGACTGACCTTAATAAAGGAAGGTGCTTTAGATCGGCTCAACCCCATTCTGATGACGGCTTTCACTACCGGTTTAGCTTTAATCCCCCTGGCACTAAAAGGTGGTGAGCCTGGCAGTGAGATTCAAAGCCCTATGGCTGTAGTAATCCTGGGCGGTTTGTTATCCGCTACCATTTTGAATTTGGTGGTGATACCGTGTGTGTATCAGTTGGTGGTCAAAAAGAAGACATAATTCATTTAGACCAGTCAAGCTCGATATTACATATCAGGCTTGACTGGTTCTTTAAACCCACCTTCCCACTTTCCCCTCGTATGCCAGATAATCCTCTCCAAAAACACTTTCTAGTACCTTTTCTTCTAGTCCGACTCTCACAAATACGATAAAGGCTCCAAGTAATAATATAATACCTGAATAGATGCTGGGAATACAGAGAAAAAAGCCTATCAGCGTGATTAATTGCCCCAGATGCAGCGGGTTTCTTGTTTTAGAATAGATGCCTTTTGTAAGCAATAGCCAACCTCTTCGTTCACTGCCTCTGGACAGTCGCTGATAGTTTTTGGCAGAAAATACAATCATGAAAGCAACGGTCATAATTCCAATAGCTACCCAACTTAGCGTATGGGTTTTTAAGGCTTCAAAAGGCACAACATATTGATGGTAAATCTCAGGAAACAGCGAGAAAATTGTAGTAAGAGCAATCACCAAAAGCCATATCAGGTTATTTAATAAAGTAACTGTTTTAAGCTTTGGTGGTTTATCTTTTCGTTTTGGCGCGTACATCAAAAATGTGAGCAAAAAGTAAAGCAGGAAAAATACAGGCAGAAATATTCTTAAATGTATCATTAATTTTCAGTTTTGGGTTTTGTAAATAATAAGGTGGTCACTCCTCCCACAGCCGCAATCAATGAGGCAATTAAAATACTGATCTTGGAGACCTTCACCAACGCAGGGTCTGTAAACGCCAGATTCGTAATAAAAAGTGACATGGTAAAACCTATACCAGCTATCATGCCCATGCCGATAATATGCTTCCAGCGCAGAGTGGCATGAAGTTCTGAGAGGCCGAACTTTTCACCAATAAAAGCAAAAAGACTGATTCCCATGACCTTTCCTATTGCTAAACCTAAAACAATACCCAAGCCTAAAGAACTGGAAGCCACTTCTAAAAGCCCAACATCCAACTTCACCCCGGCATTGGCAATGGCAAATACAGGAATGATAAAAAAGGCGTTAAAATTGATCAATGCATTCTCCAGCTTAAGCAAAGGAGGCCTTGAGTTTTCAGTATCTGTTTTTATGTCCTTTAGTATTTTTCTTTGACGAATATCCTGCATGGGGTCGCGGTTCTCAATGTCCGTTTCTTCAAGTGCGGCCACATTCTTAGCGGTACGCTCTTTCAGGATTTTGCTGTCCAGTTTGGGTTTTACTGGAATGGTGATGGCGAAGAGTACCCCTGCTATTGTAGGATGCACCCCGGAATTGAGAAAGCAGTACCACAAGGCCAAGCCTCCTAAAATATACCAGATTAAGCTTTTTACACCAAACCGATTGCACAGCATTAATAATATAAATATGCCGACCCCAGTACCAAGGAATAACCAACTCAGCTCATTGCTGTAAAACAGGGCTATGACCAATATGGCTCCCAAGTCATCAGCTATAGCGAGAGCAACCAGAAAGATTTTAAGCTGTGACGGCACTCTTTTGCCCAATAAACCGATGATACCCAAGGAATAGGCAATATCGGTAGCCATAGGTATTCCCCAACCGCTAATATTCTCTGTTCCAGTATTGAGACTGACAAAAATCAAAGCCGGTATGGTCATACCACCTAAGGCAGCCAAAAGTGGCATTGAAGCTTTTTTGAAGGAAGACAATTCACCCACCATAATTTCCCGCTTCAGCTCCATACCGGCTACTAAAAAGAATATGGCCATCAGCCCGTCATTGATCCATTCTTCTATGGTCAGTCCAAAACTGAAATGCTCTGAAAACTCAAAAATAAATTCGTCAGTGAGGTAGTGGTGATATGCATCGGCCCATTGGGAATTGCCCAAAACCAAAGCGAAAATAGTAGCTGCAATTAAAAGCAAACCACCTGAGGTTTCCCTATCCAGAAACTTGCGGGCAGTCTCTCTGATGTATGCTAACCCGGTATTATTCCTATCTACTGATTGATCCATTCCTTTGCTTCTTCTTTTTGTTCACTATCAAAGTATCGGATTTCAGCATTGGTGAATGGCTTCATGAACTGAGTGATCCAATCCTGCCATTTTTTGTCGCCCACCATAGCAATCTTTTCATAATCGTCAGCGTGAGACATATCCATTTTTAAATCTTTCCAGAAGGCATTGAATTTCCATCCGGAAAAATTTTCCATCTCAAAGTACCACCGTACTTTCTGTCCACGGTTCACGATGTTATGAATCAGCGGGTGAATTTTTTGAATGTCAGCTTCAGTCAGGTTTTCCTGAGCTTTCGTAGCTATTACATTGTTTTTGGTAAATTCTAATATTGTTAGCATGTTGGTTTATATTATTAGTTACAATTTTCTTCTTTCCATTTCAACCTTAGCAATGGCCCGATCAATGGCTTCATCTTTAGAGCATTTTTGATTCAGGTAGAGCTCTTCGGCATATTTCAGGACTGCATCCCTGATGCCTTCTTCCAGGGCATTGAGGCGTTTTTGGTAGTCTTTGAATAGTTCTTCCTTCATCGGTTAAAAAAGTTTTAAGACAAAAAATGCCATAACAAACAAATAGGCCAAATAAGCTCCATCAAAAACGAATACCTGCCATCTACTGAAACCATGCAGGTCTTTGCTTTGATGAACAAACAGGCTGTAAAGCAGTGGCATCAAGCCAACAAAGGCCAGGTTAACCCAATACAATTGAAAATCCTGTACCGGAGTGCTGACCAGTGCCAGGGGGAAGAATGCAACCGTCATGGTAATGGCATTGTCGGCTATAACACTTGTGGTACCTGCGGTAACCTCTCCACCCTTTACCACACTCCAGGTCTTAAATACTTCAGGTGCGGTGGTCATAATACCGGTGATGAATAGTCCTCCGACAATCTCTGATATACCCAAAGCCGAAACGATGTTCTCAGTGGCTTTCACAATGAAAAATGCCCCGGCCGCTATGGCAAATGCCCCGGCAATGGAAAGCCATATTTTCTTTTGTGTCCATTCTACTTTTTCTCCTTCTTTTCTTCCTTTGACAATAGCGTGGGTTAAAAAAACACCATAAGCCCCGAGCATGATCCATCCGTCAATGGGCTGCAAGCCCCTCCAGGCTTTTGGTAAGGTTAGTACAGCTACCAGTGCGATTATACCCAAATATGGCAGTGACAAAACGGATACGGAACGCTTGTTTAAAGCCAATAAATTAGCATCCAGATGTTGCTGATGTTTGGGGTTGTTTTTAAATTGTTTTCGTGAAGCAAAATAGGCTATCGTAACCATGAGGGGAATGGAGATGATATTAGAACCTAGTAAGTTTCCTAAGCCTATATTTGATACACCCCGAGCAGCACTGGTGATATTGATCGCTACTTCGGGGCTTGCCGTAACAATCGCAAGGAAAGTAGCTCCTGCCGAAGCGGTAAGTCCCCATTGTTTACGCAACATTTTGAGCGGTGTAAGCAATTGGTCTGCTCCCCAGTGTGCAGCCCAGGCGGCTACTACTAAAACTCCTGCCCATAACCATGTACTCATTCTTCTATTTTTATCGGTTCTACTTATTTAGCTAAATTCAAAATCCTTACGGCCCCCCTCATCACAAAGGCGAACACAATTCCCCCAATGGCCAAATCGGGCCATTTGCTATCCAGAAAATAAACCAACACCCCCGCCAGGATTACTCCGCCATTCACTATAATGTCATTGGAGGTGAATATGGCGCTGGCCTGCATGTGGGCTTCCTCGCTTTTGACTTTATTGATCAGCCAAAGAGACACAAGGTTGCCGATGAGGGCCAGTACTGCTATGACGATCATCCATTGAAACAGCGGTGTTTCGCTTTCGCTGAAAAACCTGCGCAATACTTCTGAAAAGCCTAATAGTGCCAGACCCATTTGAAAATAGCCACTGATTTTAGCTACTTTTTTCTTGCGAGACATTGCTGCACCCACAGCAAACAGGCTTAGTGCATACACGATGGAATCTGCCAGCATATCCAGTGAATCGGCTATGAGTCCCATAGAGTTGGAAATCCAGCCGGTAGTCATTTCTATTATAAAGAAGCTGAAATTGATGCCCAGTACCCACCACAGTATTTTTCGCTGTTGGGTATCGTCAGCAGCCAAGGGCAGCACGGCTTCATCTTCGGTATTTTCCAGTCGGTCGTTGAGTTTGAGTTCGCTTATGGCCTGATGGATCTTGTCCACTTCTTCCGTATGATATACCTCCAGTTTACGATTGGGTATATCAAATGAAAGCTGCTTTACCTCACTATAGGGCTCCAGTTTCATGCGGATCATTTGCTCCTCTGAGGGGCAGTCCATTTTTGTTATTATGAATGTGCTTTTTTTCAAGTGTTGTTTTGTTTACCCGTTAGTTTAGTTGGTCAAAAATAGTTGGCAAAAGCAGTTGGCAGTTTGCAAAAGGTACCGTCATTTATTTCTTGGTTTATATTTTTCGGGGTTTTCAATCATATGGTTGAGCATTCGGCCTACCTCTTCTGATTATTGTATTCCGAAGCTGCAACACCTTTCCTACGAGCACTTCGTGCCTGTTTAAGAATTTTCCATCCACCCTGTAGCACCACTCCAACCACAATAAGGCTGATGATCAAATCCGGAAGTGGAGAATTTAACAGCATCACTGCTATACCGGATAACACAATGCCTAAATTCACCAGCATATCGTTGCTGGTAAATACCATGGAGGCCTTCATGTGCACGCCTCTTTCACCTTGAGATTTCAGCAAGCGCAAGGCAAGCAGGTTACTTGCCGCATTTACTATAGCCGTAATGATCATCGCCCAGCCAATTGGTTCGGCTTCTGTAACAAAACGCCTGATTACTTCACCTAACAAAAGCAGACCCAGTCCAATTAAAAGAACACCGGAAAGGTTTGCAGCACGTGATTGAGCTACAACACCTTTACCCACAGCGTAAATGCTCACAATGTAAACGGCTGAGTCAGCCAGGTTGTCAAGCGCGGCACCCAATAGCCCTGTGGAATTTGCAATAAAGCCAACAATACCGGCCAATGCCACCTGGAACATATTGATTCCCAGTACTTGTTTTAATACTTTCCTTTCAGCTTTATTATCGGCTTTAAGTTGAATTTCGTCTTCTTCACTCATATTGCTGGCTTTTTATGTTTCCCATTATAAAGCCACTGCGCGGCAGCGTGGGCATACGCGATAAACTGAATGACAAATCCTGATCGGGTACCTCATAAGTTATCCGGTTAATCAGAAAATCCACAGCTTGTTTCATCGATTCAATAGTGAGCCATTCACCCGCGCACCGATGGCCGTGTAGATGTTCTCCTCCACCCTGTGGAATTAAGGTAAAGGGATTGCCGTCCCAATTTATGAATCTCTCAGGATGAAATTCATGGGGGTCTTCCCATAATTCAGGATCGTGAAGCATTCCATAAATATCCAGCAACACCAGCCTGCCACGCTTAAACATATATCCTTTCCATTCAAATTCTTTTCGCACAATGGCGCCTACCATGGGGGTAAATGGATAAAATCTTCGTACTTCCTGTACCAATATTTCTGTCAGATTGTCTTTCCCTGTCTGTATTTCTTTTTTGTATTGTGGATTTTGATGTAAAGCAAGACCAGTAAAAATAATGTAGGTGGCTATGGCTACGGTGGGCCTTAATACATTGATCAGTTCTACTGCTGCAACCTTTGTGTCCAACAATTTGCCATCAAGCTCACGGTGAAAAGCAATTGAGTGGGCGGCAGTGCCCTTTTCTACATGAATTTTGCCGTTACGGATTTCCTTAATAAGGTTACCAATCCACTTTTCAGCTCTTTTCCGAGCCTGCTTTCCTCGCCAGTGCCTTGGACCGATGGCTCCAAAGGCATCTACCATAGCCCCAAGATCCTTTGCTCTTTGTTGCACTTCTTCTTCTCGCAGCGGCACGCCCGACCACGAACAGACTGCACGACAGAGTAGCTCCTGTACTTCATTAAATAATATTATTTGCTCTTCTTTCTCCCATTTACTAATGTATGTTTCCCAATAACCTTTTTTGATCTCTAAGAACTGTTGAAGGCTATCCGGCTTCATCAAAGACATAAACATTTCTTTTCTTTGCCTGTGTGCTGAATTAT
Source organism: Marivirga lumbricoides (assembly GCF_014636295.1). Lineage (GTDB taxonomy): Bacteria > Bacteroidota > Bacteroidia > Cytophagales > Cyclobacteriaceae > Marivirga > Marivirga lumbricoides. Next base: position 324,015 of record NZ_BMEC01000006.1, read on the forward strand.
CCAGTGTCTGAACCCCCTTTTGGCCGAATAATGTTTTTTGCACTCTTTTAGGAGTAGCACCTTTGCGTTGAAACTTTTCAGTGTCATAGAAAACCTCCGCGGCTTCTTTTCCACTCATGCAGATTGTTTCTTTTAACATCAAACGGGTACTAAAAATATCAATCCCAAGATTTTCACGCTTTTTCTGAATAAATTCATAGCCGTCACGAAGCAGTATCAAACTGCTATCGAAGTTTTTGTCTTTCGGAATAGTTGTCATGTTCTTTATATCTTTAAAAAATTTATCTTTCATTTTTAAACCAGTAACTTAAACTTAATACAACGTAATCTGAGTTTGGTTAAATGACTAAATACCGCATAATTTAGTTTACAATGTACTTAAGACCATTAAATATGTAACGCCCTATCTTCTGTTGCCGCTAAACAAGCTTCTTTAAAGGTTTCTGAAAATGTGGGGTGCCCGTGCGACATCCGTGCAACATCTTCGGCAGATGCCCTAAACTCCATGGCCACCACCGCTTCAGTATAGCTGTCTGCAATGCGTGGCCCTATCATATGCACTCCCAATATCTCATCTGTTTCCTTATCGGCAATTACTTTAATAAAGCCATCGTTGTCCATACTTATTTTTGCCCTTGCATTGGCCTTGAACGGAAAAGATCCTGTTTTTATATTTTTATTGGCCTTCTTCAATTCTTCCTCTGTCAATCCTACTCCTGCAACCTCGGGTTGGGTGTACACAATATTTGGGATGAGCGAATAATTAATATGTGGTTTTTGGCCAACAATCCGTTCGGCTACAAATACCCCTTCTTCACTGGCTTTATGGGCAAGCATTGCTCCCTGGATCACATCCCCTATAGCATATATACCCTGTACGCTGGTTTCGAGGTTTTCATTTACCGTTATCTGTCCTTTCTCATTGGTTTTCACGCCAATGTTTTCAAGGCCTAAGTTGGTAGTGTACGGTTTCCGGCCAATGGCCATAAGGCAATAGTCGCCTTCTAACAATATTTCTTCTTTATCGGAAAGG
>NZ_BMEC01000007.1 GCF_014636295.1 Marivirga lumbricoides
GTTATCGAATTCCTTTAAAATCCGTGCGATTTGTTGTGGTGAAAATTTACTCTTCTTCATAACTACTGTTTAAAATTAATAAATATTTCTATACTTTTAAACAGTTCGGTTTTAAGGGAAGCTTACACTATCAACTCGTTTTATGAGTATGAAGTCGAATTTATTTTACCGGAAGGCTATACTTATGAAAATTTGCCTGAAGGCAAATCTATTGTTTCAGATTTTGGCCGGTATAATATAAGCTACTCTACTTCTGAACAAGGGTTTATTTGTTCAAGAGCTTTTTCACCTACTAAAGGGGTTTTCCCTGCTGAGGATTTTGATAATTTTAAATCTTTCTTTGACGAGATAAGAAGACAGGAGAATAAAAGGGTAATTCTTACAAAGAAATAATTGCTCTTTTATTTACTTTACTAAAAACTCCTTTAAATCCTCAAGTTTGATGTTTCCTTCATAGTAGGCTTTACCAAAAATAACAGCAAAAACTCCCATATCATTAAGTTTCCTGATGTCATCTATATTGCGAACACCACCACTGGCCAACACGCAGATTTCAGGAAATTTCTTGATAATTGACTCATACAATTCAAAAGCAGGGCCAGCTAATGAGCCTTCCTTGCTGATATCGGTAGTTTTTACATATTTCAGACCTCTATCGTAGAAATAACCTATGTGATCCAAAATATCAATGTCTGTATTTTGCATCCATCCATTGTAAGCTATTTTACCGTTCAATGCATCAGCTCCTAAAGTTATTTTCTCTCTTCCGTACGACACAATCCAAGAGGCAAAAAGCTCTTTTCTTTCCACTGCAACACTAGCGGCAGTAATATAATCTGCCCCATATTCATAAGCTTTACTGATGTCTCCATCGGTGTGTATACCACCAGTAAAATCAAGTTCAAGGTTTGTATGTCCACTTAAGGTTTCAAGAATATGATAGTTTACAGGAGAACCTCTGTGGGCACCATCCAGGTCTACTAAGTGCACTACTTTAATTCCATGATCTTCCAACCTCTTTGCAACGTCTACCGGGCTATCACCATACACTTTTGCACTGTTAATATCAGCGCCTTCCAGGCGAATTATCTTTCCGTCTTTAATGGCGATTGAAGGTATTATTTGGATCATCTGAATCTTAATTTAAGGTTATAAAAGCTTATGATTGTTTGCTGTCATTATCTTTCCCCAAGCTCAAAATATGACGAAACTATGCCGCAATACATGCCTGCGGCTTTTTTCGGACGATTTTCGATAAGGGCTATGAAGCTACACTTTATAACTGAAAATTACAAAACTTGGCTTAGATTTGAAATGAATTATTTTTATCAACCCTAATTTTTTTAATCAGCTTCGTTTTTGTCATTTTTGCATTCAAATTTCAACTCTTTACTTGGACTTTTACGAACAAAATATTTATAAGCGTCTGCAAAGGTTTGTTCCTGAACATGCCGTTGATTTAGCCTTTTCCTTGTGGAAAGAACACCCTTTTAGATTTGTGGTGTCTAAAGCAAGAGCTACTAAGCTTGGAGATTTTCGAAAAAAACCTTCTGATGATTTAGCCATTATCACAGTTAATGAAAACCTTAATCCCTACGCTTTTTTGATTACTTATGTGCACGAAGTAGCGCATCATAGAGTGTACACCGTGCATAAAAATAGCGTGCTGCCTCACGGAAATGAATGGAAGCTTGCTTTTCAGAAGATCATGCTTCCCTTTCAGACTTCACAGATTTTTCCTGCTGAAGTACTTAAAGCATTAAATAGTTATATGCGAAACCCTAAAGCCGCTTCTCTGTCAGATATTAAATTGGCGCAAGCTCTGCAAAAGCAGGATAACTTTGCTCACCCTCATGAGGTCAGTTTAATGGAGTTGGAAGGCGATAAATTTAAGTTGGAAAACAAAGTATTTCAAAAATTAGAAAATAGGCGCACCAGGATAAAATGTGTTGAATTAAAATCAGGTAAAAATTACCTCGTTCACAAAATGGCAATGGTTATACCATTTAATGAATAAATTATAAGCCCAGCCTTTTGGTGACTGCACTTTCAATTCTTTCACAAAAATCACCTGGTTTTTGAGTTCGCCAGTTCATATGGTCAAATTGGCCACCAAAATTGATGTAATAGTCCACGTTGAAGTTTTTCCACTCATCGGTGACAAACTCCCTGAAATTTACAGCTACTATCCAGCCATCTTCTAGTTCCTCAAACCATTCTTCATAGTAGCAGTCGTCAGAACCATGGAAGTTAAGTATGTTTTCACCTATTAAAATAAATTTGTGCAAGCCTTGCAGAATCATGTGCTCAATAATATTTCTTTTGAAGTGCATGATGTCATTATGGAGGGCATCATTCCATTCTCCTATCATTTCAATTACAGCGTAACCATTGTCATAATCAGCATAAAGAATTTTTATGTAGAGCGTTTCTGACCCGATGGCATCCCATGCAGGGTCAATATAATATCCATAGATAGTATCCGTATAAAGTTCGTAATTATATTCTTTACCATGGAAAGGTGAAAGTTCGTCTGTTGAGGAATCATAAAACTTTAACCAACTGTAATAAGGTTCTATTTGGTGCATAAGCCAACTTTAGGATCACAATTAATTATTAAATAAGGGTTGTTTGCCTCTTTAATATCAATCCTGATTGGGAGAAAAAAGTTTTGTCTTAGGAGATTTTTCTTCCCCTGAAGAAGTCAATTGCTTTACGGACAGACCCTTGTTGAAGCAATAATTCCTTTGCCTGCTCATAGTCAAGCGAGAGTTCATTCACGATCATTTTTGTACCACGATCTACTAATTTCTCATTGCTCAACTGCATGTCCACCATCTTATTGCCTTTTATGTGTCCCAGCTGAATCATGGCTGTCGTGGAGATCATATTCAAAACCATTTTTTGTGCGGTACCTGCTTTCATTCTTGTGCTGCCAGTAATAAATTCTGGTCCTACAGGTACTTCTATAGGGAAATCTGCAGATTTTGACAATTCTGAACCAGGGTTACAGGTTATGCACCCGGTGGAGACCTTATTTTTTCTTGCTTCATTTAAACCACCAATTACGTAGGGGGTTCTCCCGGAAGCTGCTATTCCTATTATACAATCGTTAGGATTGACGGAATACTTTTGAAGATCTTTCCAGGCCTGTTTTTCGTCATCTTCAGCAAATTCCACTGCATTTCTGATAGCACCATCTCCCCCGGCAATAATTCCGATTACCTTTTCAGGTGAAACTCCAAAAGTAGGGGGGCATTCGGAAGCATCCAATATTCCCAGTCGGCCACTTGTGCCTGCACCTATGTAAAATATGCGTCCACCGACCTTCATTTTTGGCACCAGGTGAGATACCAGTTCAATTATTTGAGGAAGGGCTTTATTTACGGCCATAGCCACAGATTGGTCTTCTTTATTAATCCCTTCAATAACTTCAGCTATTGATAAATTTTCCAGGTTATTATAATGAGAATCGGATTCAGTGAGGTTCATAGTAATTTTTTTTCATGGTATAGGGTAAGGCCTGCAATAGGGCTCTCCAGGAATTTTCCTGCAATTAAATTGTTTTTTTGGAGCAGCGTTCTGAGAATGTTTACAGAATTGTAAGCTACTCCGCCAACAAAGTGGATAGGTACATTTTGTTGAATATTAAACTTTAGGATAGATTTATTGAGAAACTGCTGAAAGGAATTAATAAGAAGCTCTACTATGTACTTATTCTCAATGTTATCCATAGCAAACCGAAAAAAACCGGCAAGATACCTTTTAGCCTCGGGCTGTTGATAAATATTATAATTTACAGTGTCTTTGTTGGCATCCGGGAAGCTTAGGGCGAAGTTATTGTGCAGCGCTTCAGGAAGCTCATTTTCCAGATATGCCTTTATTAACTTCTTGCCGATGTAGGAGCCACTCCCTTCATCGCCTAGCACATATCCTAAAGAAACCATTTCCTCAGTAATTTGCTCACCATCAAACACGCAGGCATTAGCTCCTGTTCCTAATATGCAAACAACTCCAGGCTGGTTAAGGCAAGTAGCCCTGGCAGCAGCCAGCAAATCATGTTGTACTTCTACCTTGTCTGTTTTAAAAAATTCTGAGAGCGCTGTTTTTACTTTTTCTTTATTGGCAATGCTTCCACAACCTGCTCCATAGAAATAAACCCGGGTATCAGCCTCTGTTAATGAAATATTCAGCTCAGTAACTAAAAGTGAAAGTAATTCACTTTTTGAAATATGGTAAGCGTTAATGCCTTTGGTTTTAGCCTGGCCTACCACGCCATTTTCTGAAATCCAACGCCAATCTGTTTTACTGGCCCCCGCATCTGCAATTATCTGCATTTATTTCTTTTTTTAATTCATCGTAAATTTAACATCCTCCGAAAATTTTACGTAATTAAAGATTAATAAATATCAATAGTGTGAAAAATAAATTACTAGGTTTGTTAGGAGTAGATAAGTTGATCGAAAATATCCAGCACCTTATTGAGGTGAGAGTAAATATAATTAAAAATGAGGTGCAGGATAAAGTAGCAGAAGGTATGGCCAAGGTTTTGCCTTTGATTTTTTTATTATTAAGCCTCTCAATCTTTCTTATCTTTGCAAGCATTACCGTAGCTTTTTATCTCTCAGATCTATTCGAAAGCCTTGTTTATGGTTTTGGAGCAGTAGCTTTGCTATATTTAATAATAACTGTTATATTTTTCCTTTTAAAAGATAGTGAGCGTTTAATTGACAAGTTTAAATCTGAAATTAAAAAGAGGAGCTAATTAAAAATATTAAAATGAGCGAGCAAAGGCGTTTAATGCAGCAGAAGAAAGAATACGAAGAGAGTATTTCTCATCAACTTCAGGAATATACCGATAAAGCACAGGAGATTGGAAAAACGGCACTAATGATTGCCGGAGGTGCTTTGGTAGCCTATCAACTAGTTAGGCTTTTTACTAAAAGAAAAAGCTCTGCTAAGTCATCTCGACCTAAAGTAAAAGGTAAAGTTTACCAGGGAATGTATGAGGGGGATGATGATGGTAAAGGACCAAGAACTATTGTAATTAAAGAAGATAGCGGTTCTTTAAGTATGTTTGATTTAATAAAAGCAGAGATGGGAGGCTTGTTACTTGCTATCGCCAAAGATAAAATATTAGCATTTCTACACCAGCTGGAAAGTCCAAAAACAAATGCCTCAGAACAACACAAAGAAGATAATTAATAGGTTAAATAGCTCTGCTACTGAAGGGAAAAAGTCTTTTGCATTGTTGATTGATCCTGATAAAGTGCAGAATTTGTTAGAACTGCAGCGAATAATCCATACTGCAATTGAAAACAAAGTAGACTATTTTATGGTAGGAGGAAGTTTGATTTTATCAGATTTCCTTGGGCCATGCATTTCCCACATTAAGGCGCAAACAGAAATTCCTGTAGTGCTATTCCCGGGCAATAACCAATATATAGATTTGCAGGCTGATGCAATTCTGTACCTCTCATTAATTTCAGGAAGGAATGCTGATTTATTAATAGGTCAACATGTGCTTTCTGCTCCAATTTTAAAGAGGAGTAAGATAGAGGTTTGGCCAACGGGCTATATGTTAGTTGATGGAGGTAACAAAACTTCTGTCTCTTATATGAGCAACACAAATCCTATTCCTCATGACAAATATGATATAGCCATGAGCACTGCTATAGCAGGAGAGCTTTTAGGCCAACAACTTATTTATATGGATGCCGGAAGTGGAGCAGAATATATGATCTCCGATAGAATGATTGCTTCTGTAAAAAGGGCTATTGATATACCTTTGATTGTAGGTGGTGGAATTAATACAGTCCAGAAAGCAAAAAGCGCCTGGAAATCAGGCGCTGATGTTATTGTTGTTGGAAATGCAATAGAGAAAAATCCTGAATTGCTAATTGAAATAACAGAAGCAAAAACGCTTCTTAATGAACAATTAAACGTTCATTAAAGATTCTCTTCTTCTCATTTTTCCGGCTGGTATACCAAACATCATTTTAAATCTTCTGCAGAAATAAGCCGTATCTTTATAGCCTACTTCCTGACCTATATCTCTGATGCTTTTCTTGCTTGTTCTCAGCAAGGTTACAGCCTCTTCCATTCTTTGGTATTCAATGTAATCCTGCGGATTAATACCGGTTAGCATTTTAAAGTACTGTCCTACATAATCTTCAGATACATTGGCTACTTCAGCTAATTTCTTATTTGAAAGATCTCCTCCTAAATGCTCATTAATGTAATTGAATATATCAATTAATCTTGGGTCTTTAAAGTAGGTACTATTAGTGGCAAGTTGCTCAACAAAAAGTTTGTTTCTTACAATATGACGGAAAACCTCAATCAATAAATGCTCTGTAAGTACCTTCACCATTCTTTCAGAGCCGGGCTCATTCATTTTAATTTCATGAAAAATTCTATCATGAATAGACTTCACAGTGTCGTTTTGAAAAACAAATGAAGGAATGTCCAGAGAAGCGAAAAAGTTTACTGAATCGAATACTTTCGCTTCGAAAGAGATGTAGCTAAAGCTATCGCCACCTTCGCTTAATAATTCATCATGACTAATAGAATGAAAAAACTCACCTTTATTAGTAATGAAGTTATCATTGGCTACGGTAGCTATCTGGCTGCCCCTTCCGTAGGTAATTTGTTGTGCCTTGCCTCCGGGAATAAAGGCGAAATCGCCTTCTTTGGCTAATGCTTTATCCTCACCTACCAGTACCTCACCTTTATTTACTAAAATCAACTTATTTTCAACCTCATACAGATTGTTAACAGTTACAGGTTTGAGGATTTTTATATTCTTGGCTTTAACAAACTTAACACCAAGAGACTCAATAATTTTGTTGTAATCTTCCATTATCTTGTTTTATGAATGGATAAACTATGAAAAGTAAAATATAATTAAAAAATTCTTGTACGAATCTAAGTAAAAATAGTTTTATATCAAATAAAATTAAAATGCATAATCCTATTTATTCTAAGATTATGCATTATAACGATCAATTTGGTATTATCTTATTTTAAAATACTACGGGATATTACAATTTTTTGTATTTCCGAAGTACCCTCATAAATCTGCGTAATTTTTGCATCCCTCATTAGCCTTTCAACATGGTATTCTTTCACATAACCATAGCCACCATGCACCTGAACGGCTTCCACCGTAGTATCCATTGCAACTTGTGAAGCATAAAGTTTTGCCATAGCTCCAGCCTGTGAAAAGTCTTGCTTGGTGTCTTTTAACCAGGCAGCTTTTAAGCAAAGTAATCTGGCAGCTTCAATTTGAGTTGCCATGTCAGCTAATTTAAAGGCAATACCCTGATGTTGGCTAATTTCCTTACCAAAGGCTTTTCTTTCTTTTGAATATTTCAAAGCCAGTTCATACGCACCTGAAGCAATTCCTAAGGCTTGAGATGCAATTCCGATTCTGCCACCATTTAAGGTAGCCATTGCAAAATTAAAGCCGAAGCCATCTTCCCCAATCCTGTTTTCCTTAGGTACTTTTACATCCTGAAACATCAGAGAATGCGTGTCAGATCCCCTGATTCCCATTTTTTCTTCTTTCTTACCGACAGTAAAGCCTTCCATGTCTTTTTCAACAATAAAGGCATTAATTCCTTTATGTCCTTTTTCTTTATCGGTATGCGCAATTACTAAATATACAGAAGCACTGTTACCGTTTGTAATCCAGTTTTTGGTTCCGTTAATTAAATAATGATCTCCTTTGTCTTCAGCAGTAGTTCTTTGAGAAGTGGCATCAGACCCTGCTTCTGGTTCAGATAAACAGAACGCACCAATGATTTCCCCGGTTGCCAATCTGGTTAAATATTTTTCTTTTTGTGCCTCGGTACCGTATTTATCAAGTCCCCAGCACACCAAAGAGTTATTAACTGACATGCAAACAGAAGCAGAAGCATCAATTTTAGAGATTTCCTCCATTGCCAGCACATAAGAAATGGTATCCATTCCGCCACCGTTGTACTTTGGGTCTACCATCATTCCCATAAAGCCTAATTCCCCCATTTTCTTGATTTGCTCTGCAGGAAAAATTTCTTTAGTATCTCTTTCGATAACCCCTGGCAATAATTCGTTTTGTGCAAAATCTCTGGCAGCTGCCTGTACGGCTAAATGCTCTTCTGTAAGTTGAAAATTCATTTGTTACGTATTTTTAAATTGTACTAGAAACAGGTTGTCTCCTCAAACGTTTCGCAAAGATAGGAAAAATCCATTAATCGCGGTTGCCTAAAAACATCATGATATAATATAATAAAGTGACTAATGAAGCTATTGCCGCAACAACATATGTCATGGCAGCCCATTTTAAGGCATCTTTTGCCATCTCGTGCTCTCTGCTGTTGACTACTCCTGAAGCAGTCATCCATGCCAAACCTCTTTTACTGGCATCGAACTCTACCGGTAAAGTGATAAAAGCAAATAATGTAAAAACTGTATAACAGCCTATTATAACCATTAATGCAAGCTGATAATTTATAAACTGTGGCAATAGAAAAGCACCAAAGATCATAGCCATAAATATAAAATTCATGATTTTAGCACTTACATTCTGAATGGGCACTAAAGCTGACCTCATCTCAAGAAAAGCATAGGCTTTAGCATGCTGAACAGCATGTCCTACCTCATGCGCAGCGATAGCAACAGCAGCTGCTGAGCGCATACCATAAACTTCAGGACTTAAATTTACTGTTTTGTTTGCCGGATTGTAGTGGTCTGTTAATTGACCTTCTACAGACATTACTTTCACATCATAGATTCCATTGTCTCTTAACATTTTCTCTGCAGCTTCCTTTCCGGAAAGCTGAGAACTGAGTGCAATCTGAGAATACTTTTTAAATTTATTCTTCAGTCGTCTTTGAACTGCAAAACTTACAATTGCAAAACCTATTACAATTATTAGGATAACCATTTTATTAACCCTCCTTATTTATTTAAATTGATTGATAATACTAGTTGTAGAATATCCAGCTACTAAGTCGATCGTTTCTACTTTACCACCATTGCGCAATACGATATCTGCTCCCACTATGTTGCTTATCGTATAGTCACTTCCTTTTATCAAAACATCTGGCAATAGTGTACTGATAATATTTTCAGGTGTGTCTTCAGAAAAGAAAGTAACTGCATCAACGAATGATAGTGCAGCCAACAACCTTGCTCTGGCGTATTCATTATTCACTGGTCTGTTAGGTCCTTTCAGCTTTTTAACGGAAGAGTCCGTATTAATGGCAACAATTAATTTTGTTCCTTTTTCAGCTGCTTTTTCCAGGTAGTCTACATGTCCAAGGTGTAATAAGTCAAAGCAGCCGTTGGTAAAAACAATAGTTTCACCTCCTTCTTTCCATTTTTCAATTTGCAGAAGCAGTTTAGAGTCTACTAAAATTTTATCAGCTGTTGACATAATCAGTTTTGGCCTGTCTTTTGGGAATAATCATACTTATAAAAAAGGATATAATTCCTATGACCATAATAGCCAGTGAATTGGTTGTATGCAAAAGAAAAGCAAAAAATATGCCGTCATCCTCAGGCACACCATACAATAACAAACCTGCACTCATTAAATAATGAAAAGCCCCAATTCCACCTTGTACAGGTGCTGCCATACCTAGTCCGCCTAATACCAGCATAGTAAATCCTGCCACTACTGACAAACTTTCAGTTTCTTCCAGGCTAAAAATGACCACATATGTCATTAAATAATAAAGAATCCAGATGAATAGAGTGGTGATCCAAAAACGAGTAGGGCTTTTTAAATGTCTGATTGAAGTTATACCTTCCACCATCTGCCTTAAAAAAACCACTATTTTATTATAAAGGAGATTCTTCTGAAAACGCTCATGATTTCTTCTGAGAAAAAAGAAAAGGAAGACGATGACTAGAAAAAGAAAACTGAAGATAGCGATCAGGCTTATATAATTATTTCCTATTCCCTCAGTTTTTTCTGCAACTAAACTGTAAAAGAATTGGCTTATCCGGTCAAATTCAAGAGCAAGAGTAAAAATGACTACTGTTAAAAGGCAGAGCACATCTATAATCCTTTCAGTTACCACACTACCTATTCCTTTACTAATAGGTACTTCATCTGTTTTCTGCAAAATACCGCACCGAGAGATTTCTCCCATGCGCGGAACAATAAAATTAGCTAAGTAGCCTACCATTACCGCTAAAAAAGTACGGGATGCCTTTAACTGAAAGCCCATGGGCTCCAAAAGCATATTCCATCTTACTGCTCTTAAAAAATGGCTAAAAATGGCAAGGAATATAGATAAATAAACCCATCTCAAATCAACATGCCTAAATCTTTCAAGCATTTCGGAGAAGTTGATATCTTTATAAAGGTACCAAAATAGCAGTATTGCTACCGCCAAAGAGATAGTATACTTTAGGAAAGATTTAATCCCTTTTCTCAATTGATTAGTTTAGTTTATTGTGGGCGTTAGGAAATATAAGAGTTGGCTTGAAAGTTTTAGCCTCTTCAAAATCCAGGTGAGCGTAGCTAATAATAATGATGATATCTCCTACCTGCACTTTTCTAGCCGCAGGGCCGTTCAGGCAAACCATGCCACTTCCTCTTTCTCCTTTTATAACATAAGTTTCAATGCGCTCACCGTTGTTTACATTAACAATTTGCACCTTTTCATTCTCTATAATATTAGCCGCTTCCATTAAATCTTCATCTATGGTAATGCTTCCAACGTAGTGCAGTTCAGCCTGAGTGACCTTTACTCTATGAATTTTTGATTTTAAAGACTCAATTAACATAAAATTTGTTTTCAATTTGGCCGCAAAGTTATGAAATTAAATACATGTTATCTATTAATCTCACATTTCCTATGTAGCCTGCTATGCACAGAACGGTATCTGGCCTTAAGTAGTTCTCATGTCTGGGTTTCAGGTCTGAATCATCCACAATATCAAAGTATTCAAGCTTGGCAGAATGGTGCTGAAAAGCTTGCTGAACATTGGAAATAGTAGCTTGCCTGTCGTGGTTTTCTAACAATATTTTCCTGGCATTGGAAAGGCATTCGAAGAAGATTACAGCTTCCTGTCTTTCAAGAGGATTTAACCTTCCGTTCCTGGAGGACATAGCCAGGCCATCTGGCTCTCTTTGTATAGGAACAGATTCGATTTGTACATTGAAAAGCAATTCCTGCACTAATTTTTTTATGATGGTTAATTGCTGTAAATCTTTTTGGCCGAAAAATGCATAATCAGGCTGTACAATATGAAATAGTTTTGATACAACCAATGCTACCCCGCTGAAATGGTTAGGTCGGAATGCCCCTTCAAGTACCTGGTCTAACTCACCAAAGTTGAATTTGAGGGTAGAGGTTTTTTGATACATTACTTCATCGGAAGGAGTAAAGAGTATATCGCAATTTACAGTTTCCAGCTTTTTAATGTCCTCTTCCAGCAACCTGGGGTAATTAATGAGGTCATCACTGTTATTAAACTGAGTAGGGTTTACATAAATACTGCAAACTACCTTGTCAGCTTTTTTTTGTGCTGCTTTTATAAGGTTTAAATGGCCTTGATGTAGCGCGCCCATTGTGGGCACAAAAGCTATAGAATGGCCATTTTGACGCTCTTTCGCTATAACGCTTTGTATACTGGATATGGAATCGCAAATTATCATAAAAAATGCGCTAAATTATAAAGTTTGAGAACAAAACTAGCTTTTTATGAGAAAAATTAATGGAAATAGCATAAATTTTTGTATTTTTGTGCTTCGTTTATGAATTAATCAAATCCAATAAACATATGTCAAAGCTTCGAATTCTCTACGTAGCCAACGAAATTAATCCATTTTTAAAAACATCAGAAGTCGCAGATTTTGTACGAAAGCTCCCTCAGGCCATGCAGGAGAGAGGAATGGAAATTCGTATTTTAGTTCCGCGCTTTGGTCTAATCAATGAAAGGAAAAACAGACTACACGAAGTAGTACGTTTATCCGGGATCAATATTTCTGTAGGAGAAGAAGAAAAACCTTTAATAATAAAGGTGGCTTCTATCCCGAATGCGAAATTGCAGGTATATTTTATTGACAATGAAGATTATTTTCAGCGTAAAACTGTATTCCATGATAAGGAGAATAATTTTTATGCTGATAATGATGAAAGAGCAATTTTCTTCTGTAAAGGTGCGTTAGAAACCGTAAGAAAATTAGGTTGGGCACCCGATGTAGTGCATTGTAATGATTGGATGACAAGTCTGATCCCAATGTACCTTAAGACTACTTATAAGAACGATCCAATATTTAAAGATGCAAAATCTGTATTTACTGTGTATAATACGGAATTCTCTCATAAATTTGGGACAGATTTACTGGATAAGGTTAAAATGCTTGATATTGATGATAGCATGTTATCTAATCTGGAATCAGCGGATTTTGAAGGGTTTATCAAAATCGGGGCACAGTATGCGGACGCAGTTATAAAAGCAGGAGATGAGTTTAAAGAAAATCTGGATGAATTATTTTCAACATTTGATGAAGATAAAAAAGTTGATACCATTGAAAAAGGTGAAGGGTTTACAGAATCCTATTTCAATTTATATACAGAATTGGCAGGTTAAGCCAGCAATATTCCTCGGGCCAGTAGTTCTACTGGCCCTAATTTTCCAATCTTGTGAAGAGCCCATTGAAGTAACCGGAGATTTGGTGCCGGGGGGTAATAATACAGACTTAAGATTTGTTGAATTTGATTTACCTGTTAAGCATTCAGCATTTGATTCCGTAATTGTAAGTTCCAATAATGTAAGCGGGTCTGTAGGAAGAGTTTATATAGGGCATTATAATGACCCACAAATTGGGCAGATAGATGCTTCAGGCTATTTTGGTGTTTCCTTAACTAATAGTACTACAGAGAGAAATAATATTGATGCAACTTCTCAACTGGTGAGAGCGCGCTTGTATATGAATTTCAACTATTTTTACGGAGATGAGTTTACTGCCCCTCAAACTTTTGTTTTAAGCCAACTTGCAGATACTATTGAAGCAAAGAACTATACCGTTAATGATGATATTCCAGTATCAGGGAATGGAAAAGTTTCTGTAGATACCTCCTTTGTAGTAAGACCTACTGATACCTTAACTCATTATATTCCTCTTACAGCTTCATTTGGGAATACTATGTTTAATGCAGTAAAGAATGATGATTTAACGAACCTGGAAGTTGCACAGCTTCTTAAAGGTTTTAAAATACAAGCTGAAGGTGATGTTAATAATATAATGGGTCTGAATATTGCCTCAGGCGAATCTTATTTTGAATTGGTATTTACTGATGAAGACACGGTTTCAAGTGTTACATTTAATTTAACCGGTGCCAGTTTTACTAATGTGGATTATCAGCCAGGTGCCTTAATCCCTTCTGATTATTCTGGCAATAAATCCTTTGATTTAACTAACCCTGAGAAAATCTTTTTTAATAGTTTTTTAGGTATTTTTCCGCGATTTGACTTTCAACAGTATTTGAGTTTTATAGATACTGTAGATTTTATGCTGATAAATAAAGCAGAGCTTGTAATACAAGATGAAACTTTACAGACTGAAAACAGTGTTACAGTTCAGAAATCTCCCCCATCGATACTTGTTCCATACATTGTAGGAGATGAAGACCGTATTCTCAAAATTTCTGAAGATTTTTGGGCAATTCAGGCTAATTTTAGTAGTTCAGGAGGTATTGCCAATCAGCAAGTGGCTTCTTCTCCTACCAACTTAACGTATGTAGCGGATGATAATAGAATAGTTGCAGATATTAGTTTTTTCCTTCAGGAGATATATGATACTCCTACATTTTGGGATTCAGGAAACGATATTATCTTGACAGGGCAGTTTATTAGAAGAAATCCTACTCCATTTGTGGATACACCAATTATATCAGCAGGTAGCTTTAACAATTTGTTGGTGGATAAAGGAGATGTTAAATTAAAAGTTTATTATACTACATTTAAGTAAAAAATTATGTGTGGAATTGTAGCCTACATTGGGCATCAAAAAGCATCAGATGTAATTATCAAAGGTCTTAAAAGACTTGAATACAGAGGGTATGACAGTGCAGGAATAGCATTGATGGACGGAGGCCTCAACGTTTATAAAAAGAAAGGCAAAGTAAGTGAGCTGGAAGATTTTATAAAGGGAGAGGATTTAAAGAGCACAGTGGGTATGGGGCATACAAGATGGGCTACTCACGGTGAGCCTAATGATGTAAATGCGCATCCTCATTTTTCTCAAAGTGGAAATTTAGCCATTATCCATAATGGTATCATTGAAAACTACGCTGCCCTTAAAAAAGACCTTGAAGGAAAAGGCTACACTTTTAAAAGTGAAACTGATTCTGAAGTGTTTATTAACTTCATTGAAGATATTTATAATAACAATGACGGTACACTTGAGGAAGCAGTAAGATTGGCCCTTACTAAAGTGGTAGGTGCTTATGCTATTGTTATTCTTTCAAAGGAAAAGCCAAATCAACTGATTGCTGCAAGAAAAGGCAGTCCGATGGTTATTGGAGTAGGTCGAAATGAATTTTTTATTGCTTCAGATGCTACGCCTATAGTTGAGTATACTAATGAAGTAGTTTATGTAAATGACTACGAAATAGCTGTAATTAAAGATAGTGAGCTAACGATAAGAGATACTAAGGATGTTAAAATGACACCTTATATTCAAAAGGTGGATATGGAATTGGAAGCCATTGAAAAAGGTGGTTTTGAACATTTCATGTTAAAAGAAATTTTTGAACAACCCAAGTCTATAAAAGATTGTTTCAGGGGAAGATTAATTGCCAATAATGGTCAGTTAGTGTTAGGGGGCATCAGGGAGTATGCTAATGCTCTCACTAATGCAGAGCGAATTGTGATAGTGGCATGTGGAACTTCCTGGCATGCAGGCTTAGTGGCAGAGTATATTTTTGAAGAATTCTGCAGAATCCCTGTTGAGGTGGAGTATGCTTCTGAATTCAGGTACAGAAACCCTATTATCAGAGAAGGAGATATAGTAATAGCCATTTCTCAATCCGGTGAAACAGCTGATACTTTGGCTGCTATGGAGTTGGCTAAATCGAAAGGGGCGATTGTACTGGGAGTATGTAATGTTGTAGGCTCTTCTATTTCAAGGGTATCGCATGAAGGAGTTTATACCCATGCCGGCCCGGAAATTGGGGTGGCCAGCACTAAAGCTTTTACAGCTCAGTTGACGGTATTGACAATGATTGCTTTGCGTGTAGCTCATCGAAAAGGCACTATGGCAGAGCAGCGTTACAGATCATTTTTAGCAGAATTGGAAAGTATTCCGGCTAAAGTGGAAAAGGCTTTAAAAACTGATGATCAGGTAAAGAAAATTGCAGCTTTATTTAAAGACTCCAGAAACTGTCTTTATTTAGGCAGAGGATACAACTTCCCGGTTGCTTTGGAAGGAGCTTTAAAGCTCAAAGAGATTTCCTATATCCATGCGGAAGGCTATCCTGCTGCTGAGATGAAGCACGGACCTATTGCTTTAATAGATGAGGAGATGCCTGTAGTGGTTATTGCTACGCGGGATAGCTCTTATGATAAAATAGTGTCCAATATACAGGAAGTAAAGGCCAGAAAAGGAAAAGTTATTGCTATTGTTTCCGAAGGAGACTCTTTAATTCCGGGTATGGTTGACCACACAATTGAGGTTCCTGGTACACATGATGCTTTAATGCCTATGGTAGCAACCATTCCATTACAATTACTCTCTTACCATATTGCAGTAATGAGAAATTGTAACGTAGATCAGCCAAGAAATTTGGCTAAGAGTGTTACAGTGGAGTAATTAACATCTTAAAAATAAATTGAGTATAGGAAAAGGAGCTGAAAGGCTCCTTTTTTATTTAGTATATTTTAAACTTATTAACGCTTACTTCAACTTCCCACTATATGTAATCTTTCCTTCTTTATTATCAGAAGCAGGAACCAAGAACTGGAGCCACAAGCTGCCATCTTCATAATAGTTAAGTTGCGCAAAACCTCTTGCCGACTGCCCAAATATGATTGTATCATCTCGCTTGAAATAGTCCTCTTTTGTTCCTGAGCCACTGATGATATGGTGAATATTCTTTTCTTTTTGATATTGCAATGTGTGATCGTGCCCGGCAGTGTAGACCACGTTTTCGTACTGGTTAAATCTGTCAGACAAGGCTTTCACCATTTCCTGGTATTCAGGATGTGGAATATCCTGAATATGACCAATGTGTTTGCGATAAAGCGGGAATAAACTTCCGATTACTGGTAAAGGAATGTATAGATAAGGCTTTAAATGGGTAAGGGGAAAAATATGATCTTTCAAAGGAAAATAACCCCCATGGGTTCCGTTGGAATAGAGCGGATGATGGGCTGAAACAATAATCTGTTTTTGTTGATTTTTAGCCAGAACATCCTCCAATTGCTTCAGATACTCCTCTTTTGTAGCCACAGTGCACCCATCTTTTGCTCCTCGCGGCTTTCCATAGCCATGAAGCCACCATTGGGTATCTAAAATAAGCCAAACAAGATGCTCATTCAATTCGATCTCTACGGGACCAGGGCACCCGCCATCAGGTAAAAAAGTATTACCCTTATTCAGGTAAGATTCAACATATTTTTCCTGCCTTTGCACAAATTCATTCCCTTGTTTACCCCATCTTTGCCAATCGTGATTCCCTGGTAAAAAGATGATACGACCGTTAAATTTTTTTAAAATATCTAACTGGGCATTAATCCGTTTCTCCTCAACTTTCCTGTGAGGATGCTCTTCCGGATGTAGTCCTGCATCATAAATATTATCTCCCAAAAAAACTACTGATGTGTTTTCGGCATTTGAACCCTGCAATTTAGCCTGGAGCAATGCTAAGGATGGCTCAAGAGGATTAGTTTTTGGTAAACCTGCATCGCCCATAAGAAAGAGAGTGTGAAGAGGTGCTTCATCAGGAATCATTTCCTGGTTTGATGTACTGTTAAAGGGTTTAGAGGTTTGGCAGGAAATTAAAACAAATAATAGAAGTGAAATCAGTGAAAAATGAGATTTTGTCATTCAGGTAAAAAGTAAGTAAGTTTTAAAAAATAGATGGTTAAGTTGATGTAATTAGGACTAATAATTAAATACAAAGGTTAATTTTTTTCAAAGTTAGAAGGTTTTGTAAACAATATATAATTCACACCGTCTTCTCTTTCAATTCTCCATTTCTGTAAGCTTCCAGTAGCTCTTTGAGGTCATTAATACGTTCCTTTATGTTTTTTCCATCATCTACATCGCGGATACGTTGTTTGGTTTCAGACTGAGAGAGGAAAACTTCACTATAAGCAATGTCTTTTTCCTGAGCTATGGCTACTTTTTGACTTTCAAAGGCTTCATGAGCTATCAGTTGGCGTCCATAGCAATTGTGCATCAGCGTAAATCCTGCAATACCGGTTTGGCCCTGGTAAGCTTTGGAAAAACCACCATCAATTACGACCAATCTTCCATTGCCTTTTATTGGGCTTTCACCTTGTTTTACTGATACCGGTACATGCCCGTTAAGGATTACAGCATCGGCAGGCAAACCAAACTCTTTCAAAATCATTTCACAGGTTTCGGCATTATCTCTGTAATTGTAATAATAATTTTTGTGTTCCTCCTGAATGCTTTCATCATCAATAAAGTATCGCTCAAAGGTGGCCATTTTGTGTTTTCCGAAAATAGGAGAGTCGGGGCCTGCCCACAAATACCAAAGAATATCCACTCCTTTTTGTTTTTCAGCAGACTCGTTTCTGGCGGCAAAAGCCAATTGCACCTGCTTATCAAAGTAATCCATTAATGCTTTACCTTTAAAAAGCTCATTACCCATTCTCACTTTTTTCAAAAAGCCATTGTTATTAAGGGGAATGCAACCATGATAAAGTAAGTTCTTATTAGTGACTTTGTACATGCTGCCTTTTTCAAAAAGAAATTTTACATGAGCTTGAAGCCTTGTGCTCTTTTGAAATGATTCTACCAACTTATCCATCAGGAAACGTTCTTCAGGATGTAATTCAGTAAGGTATTCTCCTTCTAGTGTGGGGAAATACCTGTCTTTTAAAGGATAGGTTGCACCTTCAATTTTAACGGTATAGTTTTCTAAATCAATATCTGACATGAAAAGTCGCTCATGCATGCCAAATTCAGGCCTGCGGGCTACTAACTGATGCTCCAGCTTAAATTGAATGATGGAAATAGCTTTATGCATTAAACGGTTCAGCCATTCTTCTGAGCTGCTGTGAATTTCGTCCGGAGCCACCTTGGGGTTGAAAATGATACTTTCATCATTCTTATAATATTCGAGTGCAAAAGAAGCCAGCGGAAGTAAATTAATGCCATAGCCTCTTTCAAGGGTATTTGTGTTTGCGTAGCGAAGAGATAGCCTCAGCACATTGGCTATACAAGCTTCAGAGCCACAAGCCGCGCCCATCCATACAATGTCGTGGTTGCCCCATTGAAAGTCAACCGAATAATGGTTCATCAGCTCATCCATAATAATTTCTGCTCCTGGGCCCCTGTCATACACATCACCAATAATATGAATTTTATGGATAGCCAGCTTCTGAATGAAAAGTGAAAGCTGAATGATCAGCTCATCTGCCTGTTCAATTTCTATAATACTTTCAATAAGGTGTTCGTAATAGTCATTTTCCTCTCCTAAATCACGCTCAGCTACCAATTCAGCAATGATTTCTCCAAAGCCTTTCGGAAGTAGCGACTGTAATTTTCCTGTTGCATAAATAGACGCGAACTCCCTTGTGAGTTGAATTAACCTAAAAATGGTGGCTTTATAGAAAATGCTGACGTTTTCAAGGGCTTTCTTTAGCAAAGGAAGTTTTTCTTCCGGATAATAGATTAAGGTAGCCAATTGTCCTAAGTCCTCATGGGAAAGCTCTTCTTGAAAAAGCTCTTTAATTTTTTGCTTAATTACCCCTGAGCCATTTCGCATTACATGTTGAAAGGCTTCATTTTCACCGTGAATATCGCTCAGAAATATCTCTGCCCCTTTGGTTAAATTTAAAATAGAGCTTAGTGAAACAATTTTAGAGGAAGCCGATAGTTGGTTGGGGTACTTCTCTGCAAGCAGTTTCAGGTATTTTTTCTGAGAAGGCATATTAAAGCATAGTTCTTTTGCTGAATATACGTGTTCTGTTGAAAGCTGGCAAGTTAGGAGGTTCTCAAATAAAATTATATTTCTTCTGTAACATACGGTGTAATTGTAGAACTATCAGTAAAAAGGACTAAAACGATAGGTTACTCAGGTTACTGATTTTATTAACTAGCTATTTCATAGGGGTTTAAACCTTTTGTTCGAAAGGTAGTTTTAATCATTAAACCAACTTAGATAGTGATGAGAAAAAAATTATTAACCCTGTTTGTAGGACTCTGTTTTGCATCAGCCTTGTTTGCTGAAAAAACTTTAAAGTCCGGTTTTGTAAAAGGTAATCCTGAAATTAAGTCGATTAATGCTTTAAGCTTTGGCCCTGAAGGGATTTTATTTGTAGGTGACAGCAAAAATGCAATGGTGTATGCATTGGATACTCAAGATGAAGCGGTAAGTAGTGATAAGCCAGATTATAACATAGAGCGCTTCGATGAAAAAATTGCTGCATTAATGGGAACTACGGTTGAAAATATCACTATCAATGATATCGCAATTAACCCTATTTCTAAAAATATTTACGTTGCAATAACTCACTCCAGTGGGAAACCCGCTTTATTAAAATTAACCAACAATGACAATTTTGAGCCTGTAGATATGACTAATATTTCCTATTCGGGCCAGGCATTGGATAAAGCGGTTGCTGCAGATGCAAAAGATGGAAGAGGTCGTTCATTGAGAATGTGGGCTATTTCAGATTTAAACTATTCCGATGGGCAGGTAATGCTTACCGGCTTATCTAATCAGGAATTTGGCTCTACATTTCGCTCCATTCCTTTTCCTTTCAATAAAAATGAGCAGATGTCTTCTTTGGAAATTTACCATGCAGCTCATGGAAGATATGAGACAGACTCTCCTGTAAAATCATTTACCACAACAAAACTGGATGGAAAAGATTACATTGTCGCCAGCTACACCTGTACACCTTTAGTGGTATTTCCTACTTCTGATTTGAAGCCCGGACAGCACGTAAAAGGGAGAACAGTGGCTGAATTAGGTAACTGGAATACACCATTAGATATGATTATTATGGAAAAGGATAATGAATCCTATTTATTGATGGCTAATTCAGCGAGGGCTGTGATGAAAATCAAACTTTCTAATGTTGCTGACTTTAATGGTTCTTTAACTGAGCCTGTAGAAGAAAGATCAGGCACAGCAGGCGTTGACTTTATTGCGCTTCCATTTGTAAATGTACAACAGCTGGAAAAGCTGGATGACCAAAGGTTCGTGATGTTGCAAAGAAAGGCAGATGGCAACCTTACTTTATGGACTTCCAATGACAGGTGGTTATAAAATACTTGTTTTTCTATTCCTGAGCTTTTGGATTTCCACAATTCAAGCTCAGGAGTATGATTTTTACCTTGAATGGAAGGGAGAGGAAGCTACTTCAATTGTCATTAGTGAGCAGGAGATTCCCCATCTGAACGTTCGGCTTTTGGGTAAAGCACAGAAAATAGCCGGCTCTGTTATTATTGATACCAACACTTGCTTCACCCCTTATTTCCCGTTCTCTATAGGAACTACTTACCAGGTTTTTAATGGCCAGAAGTTACTCTTTACTTTTAGTCCTGACAGAGAAATTAAAGCTCCGGAAGTTCAAAGAGTATATCCTCTTGCTGAATTACTCCCTGAGAATTTCCTGAAATTTTACATTCAATTTGATCAGCCAATGGCTAGTGGTCATGTGTATAAATATTTGCAGTTACTAGAAGAGGGAAAACCAATAGAAAATGCACTTATTCCTTTACAACCGGAGCTATGGAATGCTGATAGGACATTATTAACTGTTTGGATTGATCCCGGAAGGGTGAAACGAGACCTTGGTCCCAATAAAAAGTTTGGAGCAGTTCTAAAAGCAGGAAATACTTATCATTTACAAGTTAATAAAGGCCTAAAAGCTGCGAACGGCTCTACATTGAATCAGGAATTTGTAAAAGCTTTCAAAGTAATAAAAAGAGATGAAGAAATCCCGGGCATCAGAAACTGGATTATACATGCTCCGGAAAAAGAAACCACAAACCCAGTAAAGATTGATATAAAAGAGCCTATGGATTACTCTACCCAGCATTTTATGGAGATTTTAAATAACGGTGAAAAAATATCAGGAAAATATACTTTCGTTTCTGACACTTCCATCCATTTTAAGCCTGAAAATGTGTGGAGTGATGGAAGCTATGTGCTTCGTGTAGCTTCAAAAGCAGAAGATTTAGCAGGTAATAATTTCAACCGTCCTTTCGACAGAGATTTGGAAAAATTGTCCAAGGTGAGTGAGCAGGAATATTATGAAATCACTTTTAGTATTGAATAATATCAGGTTTTATCTTTAGTAATCCATTTAGGAGTAGCAGGCGCTTTATACCCATTCATTTTTTCTAAAATATCTTCAATGCTTGTACTCATGAGAACCATCTCAGCATTTTCTTCCTTCAATAACCCATTGGAAACCATAGTAGCTAATTGTTGCTGAAGAAAATCATAAAATCCATTACAGTTAAGAATTGCTACAGGATGTTGATGCAAACCTAATTGTCCCCAGGTAAGAATTTCAAATAATTCTTCCAATGTGCCGAAACCACCGGGCAAAGCAATAAATCCGTCAGACAGATCATGCATTTTAAGCTTTCGCTCATGCATTGTATCCACTATAATTAACTCTGTTAAGTCTGCATGTGCTATTTCTTTTCCACTGAGAAAATGCGGAAGAACACCAATTACTTTACCACCTAAAGATAGAGCTCCATCTGCCACTGCTCCCATTAAGCCTACCCTTGCACCACCATATATGAGGCGAATTTCATTTTTAGCCAATATTCTCCCCAGTTTATAGGCCTCAGCATAGTACATAGGATCATTGCCTGCACTGGAGCCGCAGAAAACAGCAACTGATTTGATCATAATTATTTGTTAATTAGCATCCGTAAAATAGGTTGAAAATCTGATCAATTAAAAGATTCATTGATTTTTTTTACCGCTTGCTTCTTATCAGGGGAGTATTTTTTCAATAGAAAGCCTATCAGTAAGGTAGTAAAGAATGAGAATGATCCATACAGCACAGCCATTACCTCCATTGCATCACTTCGCAATATATGAGAGGCAATATAAATAGCTAAAGCAGAATTTTGCAGGCCTACCTCAATGGCAATGGTGAAATTAGCATCATGTTTAATGCCGATGGCTTTTGAGGTGAAAAATCCGATTAACATTCCCAAAAAATTGATCACCAAAAGCGGAAAGACTAAATGCCAGTCTTTCAATATTAATTTAGCATTTCCGCCATCACCGGAGAACATTGCATAAGCCACAATTACAATTAATAAAAGAGGGAGCACGTATCTGGATGGTCCCCTAAGTTTATCAGTAAATGATTTTGGAGTATATTCATTAATTAAAATACCAATAATAACCGGGATAATTACTGTAAGAAGTATCTCTCTAAAGGTGTCAATAAAATTTAGTGCAATTTCAGTATCTTTTCCTAAAAAGACAGAAAGTGCAAGGCTTACAAACAGGGGAATTGTAAAAATAATGGCAAAGCTGTTAAATGAAGTCATGGAGACTGATAAAGCTACTCTACCTTTTAACATATGTGTTATCAGGTTTGAAGCAGTGCCCCCCGGTACCGAAGCAATGAGTATGACTCCTACTTTATAAACAGGTGCGATTGGCCAAAAGTAAATAACGATGAAGGCTAAGATGGGAAATAACAACAATTGGCAGGCTAAACCTGTTAAAATAGCTTTGGGTTTAATAAAAACACGCGCAAAATCTTTAAATTTTAGCGTAAGCCCTATGCCAAGCATAATAATAGCTATGGCTACAGGCATAAGTAAGTCGGAAAAATCAGGCATCTGGATATAGTTTCAATACCTAAACGGATTTTCAAAAAATAGATTGGGTATATTCTATATCTGGGTATTTTTTTTTGATGAAAAATCATCTTGTTTAAGAGCAATCAGGATTGAGATCTAATTCAGCCTTACTAATTTTGAAACGCTGTTTAACTAAATATTCGTTACTCGTTAAAGATTTTTGTGAGTCTTCGCGCAATTAAAAAACTCAGTTTAAAAGTTTATCAACGAGACATAAACATTAATAAATTCTTATTTTAGCAAAATGCCAGGTGCAGCCTTATCTTCTACCATCAAATTTCTTCGGAGTCAGGATTTCCTTAAATCCATTATTGTAACATTTGGTGTGGTGGCTCCCATAATTATTGGAGTGCAAATTAATCAGTTGCCTTACTGCCTGAGTATTGCTATCGGTATGTTTCTTACTTCAAGTAGCGATGTGCCCGGTAGCAGAAAACATAAAAGCATTGGTATTCTAACGGCAACATTAATCTCCACTTTAGCTACAATTATTATCACTTATGCAGCTGCAAATCTTTACATTCTCATTCCTGTATTAGGAGCTTTGGTATTCGGGATTTCCTATATTTCAGTTTACGGTTTTAGAGCCTCTCTTATTTCTTTCGCAGGCTTATTGGCTATAGTTCTTAGTTTTGCGCATAAGCAAACTGGTTTTGAAATTATCATTCATGCACTATTTATAAGTTTGGGTGGTGTATGGTCATTGCTGCTTTCGGTTACTTTTCATCCCATTTTACAAAAGAGACAAATCAGAAACGGCCTGGCGGAATGTCTTTCACTCACTGCTGAATATATTAAGGTGAGAGGTAAACTAGCGATGGAAAATCAGGGTCATACTCAATTAAAGGAATCATTGTATGATCTGCAGGTTAATATTAATACGATTCATGAATCTTTAAGGGAGCTTTTACTAAATGAGAGACAGAGCTTTGGGTTTTCTAATTTTAAAAGAAAGCAATTGCTTATTTTCATAGAATTGATTGATATTCTGGAGTTATCTATGGCCAACCCTGCCAATTATGAGCAAATAAGCAAAATCTTCAAAGGCAAGCCTCATGTAGTTGAGCCTTTTATCCAACTAATTTTTAATTTATCCGATAGGCTGGAAAAAGCAGGTGATGCTCTACATAAAGGAATAAAATTGCCTGAAGTAAGTGATTTTACAAAGCAGATTAATGAATGCAGGGCAGGTATTCAGCTTTATGTACAAGAAGTGAAGCTACCGGAAGCCAGAGAAGGAGCTTTGTTACTACATAACCTGTTGGATTATGAGGAACAGCAGCTTCAAAAACTGCAATCCATTGAGCGAGTATTTCAAGATCTGGAAGATAGGCAAAAGGTAGGGTTAAAAAGCAAAGAGGGAAAGCAATTTATCACACAGCAGGATTATGATATTAATATTTTGCGAGAGAATTTTAATTTCAAATCTCCTATTTTCAAACATTCTGCGAGGTTAACTATTGCTATGCTTGCGGGATTTAGCATTGGGTTAATTTTCTCCATTCAGAATGCTTACTGGATTTTGCTGACCATTGTAGTGATTATGAGGCCGGGTTACACACTCACCAAAGAACGCTCTAAACATAGACTGTATGGCACTTTAATTGGTGCCGGAATAGCTGCTGTTGTGGTGCTGATTACGCAAAATACCTATGTGTATTCCGGCCTTTCTATCATCTCATTATTACTGGCTCTTAGTTTTATTCAGCGAAACTACAGAACCTCTTCTGTTTTTGTAACAACCAGTATTGTATTCATTTATGCGCTCATTAACCCGGATGCGTTTGAGGTAATTCAATATAGAGTAGTGGATACCTTAACAGGAGCAGTGATAGCTATGCTTTCCATTTCATTTTTGTGGCCAGCGTGGGAGCACACCAATATCAAATCGGTGATGGTTCAGGCGCTAAGAGCGAACAGAA
Source organism: Marivirga lumbricoides (assembly GCF_014636295.1). Classification (GTDB taxonomy): domain Bacteria; phylum Bacteroidota; class Bacteroidia; order Cytophagales; family Cyclobacteriaceae; genus Marivirga; species Marivirga lumbricoides. The sequence continues at coordinate 24,973 of NZ_BMEC01000007.1, forward strand.
AATACCTTGCAGAAATAAATAATTACTACCACAAATCGGAAAGTAATACTGCTTACAAACTAGCTCGAAAGGAAGCATTTCTTGAAATGGGTAACCTAAATGCTGCATTTCAGCGAATGAGCCAGGAGCCCAAATCACAACAGCAGCAGGTAGGAAAAATTTATGAAATAGTAGGCTTGAACCATACTTTTTTGGCCGCTATAGCAGCCTTGGGCACATTTATATTAAATAATAAGCGCCACGAAATTTCTAAGGATGTCGAAATAGTGATTGATACCATCGATAATAATTTGCGGCAGGCCATCCAAACACTTTTAAATAAAGAGATTACTGAAGGAATTGCTACCGAAAGACTGGAGGAGGCTTACGAGCATCTGGAAGAAAAATTCAATAAGCTTGTTGCAATTAGAACTAAAGAATTAGATGAGGAGGAAACAAGACCTATTCATCCGGATTTTAGAAAAAATCTGCAGGAAGCAAGGTTGATCTCCGACCAGTTGAAGTGGTTAGTTACCATTTCAGGTAACTTGAAAAAAGTGGTGAAGGAGCTTGATTAGGCTCCTTCATTACATTACCATTATTTTTTGATACTGTTTTCTGAAATATGACCTCTCGGGAAAACATATTTCCTGCTTTTTCCAGCATAGTCGAAAACAATAATTGAATCAACTTCTTTATTTAAGTGCAGCAACCGGGATTTTTGCCCTAAATAGGACGAGCCATAATAAAATTCATGCTGTAGTTTTTGACCATCTTTAGTGAAGATTGTAGCCTTCTGATCAGTTGGTTCAGGGTGATAAATATTTTCAGAGATGTTTCCAGTTGACTTATAAACCTTAAGGCTGTCATCATGCTGACTTATCAAAAATAATGGTTCCCCATTTTCAAGTGTTATTTCAGCCAGAGCTTTGGCATTTCCATTAACAAAAAAACCACTTTCAGAAACTTCAACCGGCCTAAAATCCCCTTCTCCATCACCTAACAGAAGCTTTCCAATAGAAGCGTCATATCTGCCAGTTTGAGGTTCAGGGGCATAAGAATTTCCAACCATTAGCAAATCGGGATTTCCGTCATTGTTAAAATCCTTTGGGAGGATTCCATATATCGGAGCCATCTGTGCCTCAATAGGTAGTGCTTTAATATTGAATTTATTATTGCCCAAATTTTCAATGTATGAGGTTTTAAATTCATAACTTTTTAATACATAGCTATTATCCAGTTCACCTTCAGCAAAGAAATCATCAAAAGTTGTTTTTCCATAGGTGGCGTAACGCTGGAATCTTCCTTTCATATATGAAAGCTGACTTATGAGAACATCCCTCGGGTGAGCCGGGTAGTTTTCTCCCAGAATGTAGTGGAACATAATGGGATCTATACTTCCATTATTATCAAAATCTTTAGTATAGAGCGATACGGGCTCTTTTTCGGAGGCCTTATATTTTGAGTTAAGACCTAAGTTGCCAGCTATGTAATCTATATCGCCATCGTTATCAAAATCACCTGCGGCTAAACTATTCCACCAACCTGAAGTATTCTTTAAGCCAGCTTCTTTCGTGATATTGTTGAAAATAATATCTTTTCCCTCTCTTCTTTGTTGCTGAAGGATAGTGATAGGCATCCACTCGCCAGTGATAACCAGGTCTACATGTCCGTCACTATCAAAATCACTCCATAGCGCATCGGTCACCATCCCAATATTAGCTAATTCCGGACATACCTCTTTTGTGACATCGGTAAAGGTACCTCCATCATTTCTTAGAATATAGCTTTTTGGTGGTAGCGGATAACTGTGGGGCACAACGCGTCCTCCTATAAAAAGATCTAAATCCCCATCGCTATCAAAGTCAGCAGCAGTCACTACTGATCCGCTACTTAACATTTTTGGGAGGGCTTCCATATTTCGTGTAAAGTTACCATGCGCATCATTTATATATAGTCTGTCCTGATATGCGTCATTTCCTTCTGGATATCTACTTCCACCACTCACTACATATAAATCTAAATCTCCATCAGCATCTGCATCAAAGAATAGTGCTCCCATATCGTCAAAGCCAGTTTCTCCTGCAAATTCCTGTTTTTTGAAAGTTCCCTGGTTTTGTTGAAGAAAAAATGAGCCATTTTCAAGGGAACTACCACCTATATAAAAATCTTCCAAACCATCTCCATTTATATCCCCTACAGCAATACCAGGTCCATTTTCTGACTGCCTTTGCGGAATGAGTGGCTGAATCTTAAAATCGATAAATTCTGTTGTTGACTGCTTGTGTTTAATGTGAGTAAGTCCTGAAGATTCTTCAAAAAGTAGCTTTAAAATGGGCTTCTCTTTTTCGGTTAGAGGAAGTGAATTTTTATAATCTAGCACCAGCAACTGATTAGGTTTTACATTAAGCAATAATTCATGGTTTCCATTAGGCCAAAGTATTTCTAATGAATCAATATTTTCAACATCTCCCAGCCCAAAGTGCACGTTGTTGTCAACAGTAGATTTATATCCTCTGGTGAGGAAGTGTTCGTAGTACTGCTGTTCCAAAGTATTTTCGTTATTATATTTCAAAGTAATTTTACTTCCTATCCCTTGCAGATTAACAGAGTCTCCTTTTAAATCTATCTTCAAATAGTTCCTGGTATTCGAGTCTTTATTCTTGAGTTTTTCTGAATTGTTTTGGTAAATAAAAGCAGGTTGATTTACATTATTTATCACTAAATCTAAATCTCCATCTCCATCAAGATCTGCGTAGGCAGCACCGTTAGAAAGGGAGGGTTGTACAAATCCCCACTCCTGTGACTTGTCGGAAAATGTTAAATCCCCATTATTTTTGAAAATGAAATTAGGGATCTTAACATCTGTTAGCTTCTCCATTTCCTCCATTGCTTTAGCTTTTTTAGTTTCAGGAGTGCCAAATTGCATCATAGAATTGCTATAAGACACAAAATCCATATCTGTTACATCTTTTCCATATCCGTTGGAAATGAAGAGATCTTTTAGCCCATCATTATCAAAATCAGCAAATAAAGGAGCCCAACTCCAGTCAGTTTTATAAATCCCTGCTATTTGTCCTATTTCGCTAAATGAATTTAATCCGTTATTTATTTTACCATTGTTAAGCTGAAGTGTATTGCGTATAAATTGCGGCTCATACCCTAAAGCCAGGCTTCGGATATATTTGTCATGATTAATATTGGGGAACATAGATTTTTGACGAGGATTTTTATCAGGCATCATGTCCAATACTAATATATCCACCATTCCATCATTATTATAATCTGCTACATCGGTTCCCATGCCAAACATGCTTTGATGTTTCAGCATCTCTTTTATTCTATTTGTAAAAGTTCCGTCCCCATTATTAATATACAGGATGTCATTGGTTATAAAATCGTTGGCTACATAAATATCCGGCCATCCATCTTTATTGATATCACTTATAGCGAGACCTAATCCATACCCTTCTATAAGAATTCCTGCTTCTTTCGAAACATTTGTGAATGTGCCATCTCCGTTATTACGGTAAAGTTTATCAGTACTCATTCCTTCTCCTTGCAGCTTTCGGGGACGGGTTTTGGTTCTTTCCCCACCCTCCATGGCATTGGAAAGTACATACAAATCTAAATCTCCGTCTCCGTCATAGTCAAAAAAAGCAGACTGTGTATTATAACTACTGTCGGCTATTCCGTATGCCTTTGCTTTTTCTTCAAATATTGGAATGCCATCTTTAGAAAAGCCTTTGTTGATAAACAGTAGGTTCGAATTGGGAATGTTTTTGTATCCGCTTGAAGTAGAAATATAAATATCTAAAAGGTTATCGTTATTAAGATCAACGAGGCTTACCCCTTCAGCCCATTGTGTTGTAGTTAAGCCTGAAGCTGCTGTAACATCTTCAAATTGCATCTCTCCTTTGTTTAAGTAAAGACGGGAGGATACTTTATTGCCTGTAAAAAAAATATCGGGAAGGCTGTCATTATTAAAATCCCCTATTGCCACACCTCCTCCATTATACATATAATCAAAGTCGAGTATATTTAATGAATCATCTTCCTCAAGGCTATTATTAAAATCCACACCAGTGACTGATGGTGACAATAGCTTAAATAGTTGGGGGGCATTTTCTTGCGAGGTGTTGCATCCTAAAAAGAGGATTAAGAAAATATAGTAGGGAGTGTAAAATCTATAGTTCATAATAATCAAATAGGCTTTCTCTTAAAAGACCTTTTTGTTGTAAAAAAAAATACTTGATAAAAACTATTAGAAGCTATTAATAGAGAGTAAGGTAGGAAATTTACTGTTACTATTTAGCTTTCAATCACAACAAGATAATAGTGAAATAATATTTGAGCTAAAAATAGAGGCCATCTTTTTAAGACGGCCTCTTTAAAAAAAATCAATTACTTCGTATTAGTAACCATTATTAGTGGTAATAGCTGTGTTATTATCTACTTCAGTAATTGGTATTGGCATTAAAATATGTCTGGGCTGCCAATTAGGAATTCGCTCTGATATATCCAGTTTACCTTCTCTATGCCATCTTCTAAGGTCACGATTTCTTATTTGCTCACAAGCTAGCTCTACTCTTCTTTCACGCACAATAATATCAAACATGTCATCTTTGTTACCAGGGTCATCTAAAGCTGGCATGTCTACATCTGCTCTTGCTCTTACCTCATTTACATAATCTACGGCATTACCAGTAGTTCCCACTTCATTTTCGGCTTCAGCCATCATTAAAAGTACATCAGCATAGCGAATAACTCTGAAGTTTATACCAGAATATAAGTCTTCAGAAGGTCGCTGATAAGCATTAGAGTATTTTCTCCATCCTGGTCTGCTTATTTCCATTGTATCTGTAGCGTTATTATAAGTATCCCCATCTTGATAGAAGTTGTAGTCAAGCCTAGGGTCTCCGGCTTCAAATGCAGAAATTAAGTCCGGACGAGGGTTAACATTGTTCCAGCCAGTTACAGGTGGGTATTCCTGTCCTCTGAAAGTAACTTCATCAATGCCATCTCCATCAGGTGACCAAGGGTTTCCAACCCCATGCGCTGTTGTAAACTGTACTTCAAAGATGGACTCTTGGTTATTTTCATTGCCTTCCTCAAAGTTATCAAGGTAACGTGGTACAAGCATATATTCAGATGAAGTAATCACTTTTTGCAATTCAGTTTTAGCTAGTTCATACTCACCTCTGAATAACCTTATTTTTCCAGCCAGTGCCTGGGCACTGCCTTTTGTTGCCCTACCTAACTCAGAATCGGGGTAAGCTGATTTCACTTTTAAATTTTGTTCAGCAAATGTTAAGTCTTCAAATATTAATGCATAAACATCACTTTCAGGCGCTCTTGGATCCCCTTCTGTTTCCTCAGCAGGCTCTGTTAACAATGGCACATCTCCCCATAAGCTTACCAGTTCAAAATATGCCCAGGCTCTTAAAAACTTAGCTTCAGCTATTAATCGATTTCTCGACTCCTCAGAAATTTGTAATTCAGGTACTTTATCAGCATTAGCAATTACCAGGTTAGCCCTGTTAATTACCCTGTAAAAACCTCTCCAGGTAGAAGTAATTATAAAATTACCATCATTGATGTCATATTGTAACAATGCCCTTCTGGGAGCTTCAAGTCCGCCAGTCGGATCATTTTCATCTGCCAACATATCATGAAGGAAAAAATATTCCCTACCGTAAAGGTCACTAGCCTGTAAAGCAGAATAAATAGCATTTACAGTAGCCTGAAGTTGCGCTTCAGTTTCGAAAAAGTTATTAATAGCTATCTGATTAGGATTATTTTTTTCCAGCAAGTCTTCATTACAAGAAGAGAAAACCACTGGGAGTAAAATAAATGGCTTTAATATATTACGTAGTTTCATTTTCTTTATTTTTTTAAATTAAAAACCTATTTGAATACCACCGATGAAAGTTCTTGGTTGTGGATATTGCCCAAAGTCTACTCCTGAATTAAGAGTTTGTGTTTGACCTCCCTGGTTTCCTAAATCTGTTCTTACCCCTATTTCAGGATCGTAACCTGTATAATCAGTGAAAGTAAGCAGGTTTTGAGAAGTAGCGTAAATTCTTATTCTCTGGATAAACCCGTCTCCATTTCTACTGAACAAGCTACTTGGTAGTGTATATCCTATAGTTAAATTTTTAAGTCTCAGATAAGAACCATCTTCAACAAACCGGTCAGAAATTCTCGAATTAGCATTCGGGTCTCCTACAATAGCTCTTGGCACTGTGTTGCTGGTACCTGGACCTGTCCAGCGGTCTAATACTACAGTACTTGAGTTAAATAAACGCGTCATACCTTCCAGGTGATACCGATTTGTATTCAGTATTTCATTTCCCTGAACACCTTGAAAGAACATGCTAAGGTCAAAGTTCTTATAATTGGCAGAAGCATTTATACCATAAGAAAAATCAGGTAAAAAATGACCTATATTTACTCTGTCGGCTGCAGTAATTTCATCATCTCCATTAATATCTTTAAACCTGATGTCTCCGGGGGCAGTGTTTTCTGCCTGAAATGCATGTTCCTCTACTTCAGTTTCGTTTTGAAAAATGCCGTCCGTCTGCCATCCATAAAAGAAAGCAATTGGCTGACCCTCTTCAGTCCAGGTAACGGGGTTTCCAGTCGTAATAAAACCTGAGCCTGCAACGGAATTACCAATTCCCAGAGAAGTTAACTCATTTTTTATAAAAGAAATATTACCTCCTATATTCCATTGAAATTCACCAGACATTTCATTATAGTTAGCAGTCAGTTCAAAACCTTTATTCACCACTGTTCCTACGTTGGCAGTGGGCGCTACATCATAACCCTTAGATGGTGGAATTGGCACGGGTAGCAGCATGTCGTTGGTTTCATTATTGAAGTATTCTACACTGGCAGTAAGTTTATTTCTAAGGAAACCCATGTCCAAACCAATATTTGTCATAGTAGTAGTTTCCCATTTTACATTAGGGTTGGCCATAGCCCGTGCAGTTATACCGGGAACAAGTTGCCCATCCAGAGTATAAAACTGCTGTCCGGCAAGTGTTAATTCATAAGTATAATCACCTATTTTATCATTACCTACTTGTCCCCAGCTACCTCTAAGTTTAAGCTCAGTTATTGAGCTTATATTTCTGAGAAATTCCTCTTCACTGATTCTCCACCCTGCTGATACAGAAGGGAATGTTCCCCATTTTTCTGTACCAAATCTGGACCCGCCATCTCTTCTAATTGATGCTCCAAATAGATATTTTCCATTGTAGTCATAATTCACCCTTCCTAAATAAGAGATTAAAGCATATTCATTTCGTGTGCCCCCAATAGTAGGGCTTTCTCCAATGCCTAATACATCAATTGCACTTGTCAGCTCTGTTTGGCCAGTAGCATTCATTATTCTGGAGGTATAAGTTTGTCTTTCTACCACAGCTATTGCATCAATATGATGATTGCCAAAATCTTTGTTATATGATAACTGATTTGAAAATAATGGAGAAATAAAGTCACTCCTTGTCTGATCCAATTGTGCAAGGGCGTTATATTGGTACTGTCCTGGTGAATTGTAAACAGGTATGAATTGATCATTATAGCCAAAATTCATGTCTAAGCCGACTAAAAATTTATAATTAAGTCCGTCAATAATTTCATAGTTGACATAAGCAGTACCCAACATTTTCATATTCTGGTCAATATTTCTTTGCAAAGAAGCATTTAATACTGGATTTTCCGGATCTGACCCATCTAATTCATTGGTTTCAGCACCACCAAATCCGCCAACTCTGGTGTCATCATAAACCGGAATATACGGTATCATTTTAATCATATGTTCAATCTGAGAACGCCCACTGCTATAAGGCTCATTGTTTCGGTTTGAATATGCCAGTGTGAGGTTTTGTCCCACTTTAAATTTGCCTAAGTTAAATTCACTATTTGCGCGAAATGAATATCTCTCAAAACCTGTCCCTACCATAATACCTTCCTGATTAAAGTATCCACCGCTTATGTTAAAAACTGCATTTTCTCCCCCACCACTAACAGATAAATTATAGTCCTGAATGGGTGCAGTTCTAAACATGGCGTCTTGCCAATCAGTATCTACATCGGCAAATCTACCAAGATCATCAAAACGCAAAGGAATCTCATCTCCTAACAGGTCCCTTCCATAAGCCAGATATTGCTCTCTATTTAGTAGGTCTAACTGTCTCCAGGCAGTCTGCACTCCGGCATAAGAATTTAAATTAATTTGTGTTTTACCTCTTTTCCCTTTTTTAGTAGTCACCATTATAACACCATTTGCAGCTCTTGAACCATAGATAGCTGCCGCGGAAGCATCTTTGAGGATTTCAATGGATTCGATATCATTTGGATTGATCTCATTCAGACCGCCTGCAGGCATCCCATCAATTACGTAGAGCGGATTATTATCTCCTACAGTACCCATGCCACGGATTCTTACTAATGGGCTAACACCCGGAGAACCAGAGTTGGCTACGTTAATACCTGCTGCTCGGCCCTGTAAAGCCTGATCCAAGGAAGCCACAGGTTGTTCCTGAATTTCTTCAGAATTAACTGAAGATATAGCTCCTGTAACCCTTGCGCGTTCCTGGCTACCATAACCTACAACTACTAATTCGGAAAGCGCTTTGATATCTTCCCTTAATGATAAATTAATTGTTGTTTGGTTTCTTACAGGTACTTGTTCTGTAATGTATCCCACAAATGAAAATACAAGTGTATCTCCCGGGGAAACAGTAATATTGAAATTACCATCAATATCAGTGACTGCTCCATTATTACTCAGCTTAGAAAGTACATTTACTCCGGGGAGTCCTTCGCCTGTATCAGCTTCTTTTACGGTTCCTTTTACTTGTTGGGCCTGCGAATACAGGAGATCAGGAATGACTAACGCTACAAATAAAAATGTTGAGCGTAAAATTAGTAGTTTAAGTTGTTTCATGATTTTGCATATTTAAATTAGTATTGGTTGTTAATTATTTTATCTCAAATTTTTGTAATGATCTATGTATTTGATGATATCTAATCGGTATTTCCGATGTCTGCAATCGATTGTTTTAATGGGTAAATTTTTTTGGATTTCAGAGTGTAAAAAATTTAACAAAAATGTATTTCATTATTAAAAAAATTAAAATATTCCGTTATGTCAATTCCTTTTGAACTCCTATATCTTTTGTATTTTAACGAAATCGATTGCGAGAATTATTTAAAAAAATTTGCAATTGGTTTGCTCTGATAAGATTTAGTGTCCTTTATAAAAATTTGGTTTACTTCCAATAGGTACATTGGTAATTATAAAACATGAATTTAATATTTATTTTTATTAAATCAATTACTTATACAGATAAATACAAAATAAAATATTTTAATATTCTGATAATTCATTCTTTTTGGATAGCATAACCTGTTAAAAAATTATAATAGTTTGTGTTTAAGGATAGAGATTTTCGGTATTAATTTAAGAGTGGGCTTTATTGAATTTGACGTAATTAACTAAATAGCAATATTAATTTGGGATAATCTAAGCGTCTTAGCTCCGGCTGCATATTAAGTGAGTGTGATTTATGGATAAAATTCTTAATGAAAAGTAATAATCTCTTAAACGTAGCTTAAAAATCAGTTCACATTTCGTTATTACCTTTAAAGTATTCAAAATTCAAGAGGTATGAAGAAGATGATTAGAAAATTTCAGAATGCTTTAATTCGCTTGTTTCTTTACAAGTTTCAAGACCTGTATTCTCCATTGCGCCATCATAAAGCCTCTCATTAAATCAGGTTTTATTTACTAGTGAACAGGAGAAAAGAGAGTATGAAAATATTATATGCTATTCAAGGAACAGGAAATGGTCATTTGAGCCGTGCGAGGGATATTATTCCTCTTTTAAAAGCAAAGGGAGAGGTTGATGTACTGGTAAGTGGCATACAGGCTGATGTAAACCTTGATTATCCGGTTAAATACACCTATTCAGGCCTCAGTTTTATTTTCGGCAAATCCGGAGGAGTTAATATCTGGGAGACGTTTAACAAGTGTGATTTCAGAAGGCTGAGGAGAGAAATTAAATCAGTGCCTGTAGAAAATTATGATTTAGTCATTAATGACTTTGAACCCATTTCAGCCTGGGCATGCTTTCTAAAAGGAAAAACCTGTGTTTCTTTAAGCCATCAGACGGCAGTTATAGCAAAAGGAGCTCCCCGACCTGCCAAAAAGGATCTTTTGGGTTACTTGATATTAAAATATTATGCTCCGGCTACCGCTGCCTATGGTTTTCACTTCCACTCTTTTGGAACAAATATATTTACTCCTGTTATTCGCCAGCAAGTCCGTAATATGGAGGTTACAAAGGAGCCTCATTATACTGTTTATTTGCCTTCCTATTCAGATAAACACCTGGTAAAAATCTTATCTAAAATACCTGATGTGCAGTGGGATGTATTTTCAAAGCATAATAAAAAACCATTTGTTTCTGATAATGTAAGGGTAAGGCCAGTCAATAATGAAGATTTTATTTCAAGTATGGTTTCCAGCACAGGGGTGCTTTGTGGTGCCGGCTTTGAAACTCCTTCTGAGGCGCTTTTCCTTGAGAAAAAATTAATGGTGATACCTATGAAAGGCCAATTTGAACAACAGTGCAATGCGGCAGCTCTTCTGAAAATGGGGGTTCCAGTGGCCCACTCTTTAAAAAAGAAATTTATTCCTCATATTAAACACTGGGTCGCCTCCGATGCATATATTAAAGTATCTTATCCTAACCAAACAGAAGCCATTTTGAATGAACTGCTGGAAGCTTACGTTCCGAAAGATTCAGTAGTCTTCGAGATAGAAAACCAGGAATTTCAGTTTAAACCCGCCTAATTTTTTTATGAGTTATAGTAAGGAAGAAAACAATTCCTTTTTTTCAAAAGCTGCTTTTGGTTCGGATTTTCATTGGGGTGTTTCCAATGCTGCCTTTCAGGTAGAAGGAGCTTGGAAGCAAGATGGTAAAGGTTTATCAATCTGGGATGATTTCACTCATCAAAAAGGTAAGATTTTCGGTGGACACCATGCGGAAATAGCATGTGACTTTTACAATCGATTTCGCTCTGATTTAGACCTCATGGCTTCTATGAGTATTCCGAATTTCCGCTTTTCCATCAGTTGGAGCAGAATTATGCCTCAAGGCGTTGGTCAGGTTAATTCCAAAGGTCTAGATTATTATGACAGGCTTGTGGATGAGTCTATGAAAAGAGGTATTACTCCTTGGGTTACTCTTTATCATTGGGATTTACCTCAGGCACTGCAGGAAAAAGGTGGTTGGACAAATCGTAATATAATCTATTGGTTTGAGGAGTATTCTCAGGTTGTTGTTAAAAAACTTGGTGACCGTGTAAAGAATTGGATGGTACTGAACGAGCCTATGGTTTTTACAGGGGGAGGATATTTTCTGGGCATCCATGCGCCTGGCCAAAAGGGTATTTCTGCTTTTATTCCTGCTGTACATCATGCTACGCTTTGCCAGGGGATAGGAGGAAAGGTGGTTAGGGAGTTCTGTACTGATGCGAATATAGGGACTACATTTTCCTGTTCACATATTGAACCTTATGCAAATAGTGAAAGAGACCATCACGCGGCACGTAAAATAGATGCCCTTTTAAACCGTCTTTTTTTAGAGCCTGCTCTTGGCAGGGGGTATCCTTTTCGTGACCTGAAGCTTTTGAATCGTTTGGAAAAATATATACAGCCGGGAGATGACCGCCTCATGAAATTTGACTTTGATTATATAGGTCTTCAGAATTACACACGGGAAAAGGTAAAGTTCTCTCTTTTTACACCACTACTTTGGGCCAATATTGTAAAAGCAGAAAAGAGAAACGTACTTACTAATCAGATGGGGTGGGAGGTGTATCCTGAGTCTGTTTACCATATGCTAAAACAATTTTCTTCCTATCCAGAGATAAAGAAAATCCTAATTACCGAAAGTGGGACCGCATTTAAGGATACTTTGGCTAATGGAGAAGTAAATGACCCGGAGCGTACTGCTTATTTAAAAAGGGTACTGGAACAGGTTCTGAAAGCTAAAAGGGATGGTCTTCCGGTAGAAGGTTATTTCATATGGACTTTTACTGATAATTTTGAATGGGCTGAAGGCTATCTGCCCAGGTTTGGTATTGTGCATAATGATCATAAAACACAAGAAAGGGTTGTGAAATCATCCGGCAAGTGGTATGCTGATTTTCTACAAGGCTGATTTGAAATGTCCAACTTGAAAGGCTAATAAAGATGTTCTTTAAGCTAAAACAATCCTCATTTCAAGCATTCAATTACTCTTACACTCAAGTATTTAAGTTTGATTTGAGGGGGATTTGGAAGTAATAGATTGCTATCAGGTGATTGGAATAAGATCGATTAAAGCGTTGAACCTTAGCTGAAGAGCCAATACCATATTAAAAACAGAAAAAATGAAGTAAAAACGACAAATCCTATAAGTGCGATCCTATCAGATCGCTTTTTCTTTTTTAGAAAACTATGCTTAAATGCATCAATTTCTTCTTTTGAAGCCTCTTTAAATTTGAGTTTCGGAGCTTTAATAAATTGATTATTTTTAGCAGTTTGAAAAGGAGACTTTTTATTTCTTAAAGCTCTGTTACTATCATAACTATCTTTTGCTGCTCTGGTAAAACCTAATCCGCCTGTCATTTGATGAAAATAAGAATATTTAACTAAAGAATCTGTATAACATTTTAAAAAATAAACTCATCGATACCTGTCATTCAACCCTTGCCCCTCTAAAATCAAAGGAGTAATTTTTTTAATCCGATCAAGTTGGGTCTGCGCTCTTTTGGCCGTTCCAATATACTCAGCATATTCCTTTTGCTTAAAAGGGGTTAATTCAGAAAATGCTGTCTTGAGTTTTTCATCTGCATTGAATGCATCATTCAGTGCCGTAGGGATTAAAAGTTTGCCTGACTTTTCAGGCTTCCACTTTAATCCTTTCTTTTCATTTGCAATTGCCTCCTGAATATATTCATTAATCTTCTGCTCATCCATTTCGCTGGTTGAAGTAAATTGCCAATGCCGAAGCGCTTTGGTTTTGCTTTCCTGAGCGTTGCCTAACACTTTATAAGGATCTTTCAGAAATACTCCATTGAAAAACCAAAGGCTGACATAATTTTTGAAAGCAGAAATGGAGAGCACGTTCCCACCGTTAATAGTATACACTTCGCCTCCCCATTTTTTAGTTTTTTGAAGTTCTGTTTGTTGTATAAGATTTCGTAAAAAATCTAACTCTTCTTTCCAATCAGACTCCTTGCTCATAATTAGGTGATTTTAAGCTATTAATATAGCCAATTTTCCAAAAAACTGCAATAAAGGATTTTAATGTGATTACTTATTACGTTGTCCTAATCGCTCAACTTTTCTGAGCCACTTATCCCTAAAAGTAGTTTTTGAATGCCTTATGGGGCCAATATTGGTTATCCTGACTGGTTTTATACCGCAAAATTCTAGAATTGTTTTTTTCATAGCATAATTGCTTGGCTGCCTATAAATTAATCTATAATACCAGGCAGGTTGATCCATTGTGCTAATAATTCTGGCAGTTTTGCCTGTCAGGTATTTGTCCCACCATAGGGAATCTTCTCTCTTTTGGAAAGCAAAACCCGGCAATAGGGTTCGGTCAATAAAGCCTTTCATAATAGCAGGAAGAGAGCCCCACCAAACAGGATATACCCATACTAAATGATCAGCCCATTTAATCTTGCTTTGCGCCTCCAGCAAGTCAGGTTCCAGCTCGGTTCGCTTTCTGTAACCAAACTGTAGATTAGGCTCAAACTGTAAGTCTCGGATTGAAATTTCCCGTATTTCTGCTCCTGAAGATAGTGCTCCTTTTTTATAGGCTTCAGCCAGGGCAAAATTGAAGCTCTCCTTGTCCGGGTGTCCGTTGATGATAAGTATTTTCATAAAAATGCCTTTTTGATTGTTTTCTTTTCATCAAAAGTAGCAGGGGAAGCCATTAAGGAACGAGGACATTTGTCTACAAATTAAAAATTTACTTAAGAAATTTCCGCTCTTAATCTGCTTAGGTGCCGGGGAGTTACATTGAGAAAGGAAGCCAGGTGTTTTAAAGGAATGTGTTGGACTAACTCTTTTCTGTCCTGAATCAATTTTTCATAGCGCGATTTGGCATCAAGCCTTTGTAAATCCAGCATACGCTGCTCTAATTCCAGGTATTGTTGGGCCACCAGTACTTTAAAAATTTTCATCCACCCAAAGTACTGTTCACTCAAGGCAAATAAATCTTCTTTTTTGACTACTTCCAGCTCTAAAGTGGTAAGGGCCTGAATGTTTTCATGCGTAGGCTTTCCTTCCAGCAAACTTGAAAGCGCTGTCATCAAATTGTTTCCGAATGTGAGACAATAGGTTATTTCTTCTCCATTAGGTTTGGTAAAAAAAGAGCGCAAAATTCCTGATCGGATAAAAACCACCTCTTTTGAAATATCACCTTCCCGGATAAGGAAAGCTCCTTTCTTTAGTGTTCGGTAAGTGGTTAAATCATTCAATAATTGAAGCTCTTTTTCACTAAGTATATTAAAGGATTGAAAGTATGACCTCATGTAATTGTTGATATTTTGCCGGGTTGCTGTGGCAATTTTGTCTTTTTTTCTGATTTTAAACCAAAAAGAAGGCGAAATACTCTTACTCTTCTTATTACCAGTTCGTACAGGATCCAACAGCCTCCGAAAGTGCCAATTACTAAAATACTTGCTTTTGCCCAAAATCCCCAATTGAGATCGTATAAATAGAGGCCTATAGCTATAGTTACTGACTGATGAAGAATATAAAAAGGATAAACTGCCTCATTACAATAGCTCAATCGTTTACCGGGTTTATTGAGGTAAGTTGCTGCGTAGCCAAATATAGCCAATATCCACGACCAGAAGTTAAATACCATAAATCCGGCCTCTATAAAGTGGATTAATACAGAATCTTCCCAAATTATCCTTAAGCCGATCATCAGTGTAAATCCAATCAGGCCGCAATACAAGTAAGCCCTTCTTCTTTGCTGAACCACCTTCCAGAAAGTATCCTTTACCGTCATCAGTAGAAAACCGAAGAAAAATAGTGTAATAAAGTTTGAGAAGTTAAACCAATCGTTCAACAGATCATGAGTAGAAGGGAAAAAAGGCTCCACCAGTGATTCAATTAAATATAGAGGTAACAGAAAAAGGTATAAACCCAATGGCTTGGCAATAATTCTATTTGTAAACTTTATAAAGGCAGCCTCAGGGTTTCTTTTTAAATATACAAAGATGGGAGTGAGGATGAGGGAAAACACCAACAGATAAGGCAAAAACCATAAGTGATGCCAACTGATATTACCTTCCGGATATACTCCTATGAATGCCAGTTGAGGCCAGAAGTCAAAATATCCTCCCTGAAACTCACCTTTATATACCCTTTCTGCATACACTTGCACCGGAACTATTACTGCCATACCGAATATAAGAGGAATTAATAACCTTTTAATACGCTCACCCATAAATTGAAATCCGTTTCTTTTATTGAGGGCATAAAAGGAACCCATGCCGGATATGACAAAGAGAATAGGCAAGCGCCATTGGTTAAGAAAGCGCATGGGCCAGGTGAGGTCTTCATAAAGAACATTGTTTTTAATGTGCCACCCCCATGGGACAAAGAACATTCCTACATGGTAAAAAATAAGTAGGCCAAAGACAATCACTCTGAGCCAGTCTAAATCATATCTACGCATAGTTTCAAATTTTGTGAGCAGCAAATATATTTGACTGGTGCAGCTGAGAAAAGTAGCTTGTTATGGCTGACAAGCATTTGTGACAGATGACAAAGGTGAGTTACTTAAAGAGGTCATCCTTTCATTAAAGTTTGGAATTAAGCTTCTGGAAACCGGTACTTTTATCGATAGACCGGATAATGTTAATTGATAACCTCCTGCATTTCCCTGGGTTTGTACAACAGTATTTAAGTTGACCAGCCAACCTCTGTGGGTCTTCAGAATTTCAGGAAAATCTGTTAACTGCATTTCTAACTCTTTCAGGGAAATTCTTTTTAACAGTTTAACGGGCTCTTTTTCTGATTGAATAAAAAACTCTGAATAGTTACCATCACTCCGTACCGCAATTAAATCGTCAAGAACGAGTTTAAATTCATCAGCTTTCACCTGGGCTTGAATAAGTTGCGTTGAATTTTTATCGTTGGCTTTACTTCCTGATTCTTTCACTTGTAGGGCCGCTTCATTGTTTTTTCGGAGTTGGAAATTATAATTAATAGGTATGATCAGCACTATAATCAAGAATCCTACTAAAAATGTATTTCTGATTTCTTCAAAAAAATAAGCATAGCTCCAGTTATTAGGGTTATTATAGATTATGTCTCGTATTAGAAAGTTTTCTATTCCAATCACTAACAATACTATTAGAATATGTATGAATTCATTGCCAACTGTCCATGTCCGATAGCTTTTTGAGAAGTAATCGAGCAGGGAAAAATATATTAAAGCAATGAGAGAAGGTATAAAAGTATGTAAGAAGCATATCCAGAAATAGCTCATTTTATGCTCGCCCCGGTTCACATTAAAAGGCTCAAAAATAAAGTTGAACGAAAATGCAATAAGGAAAATGAGTAGAAAGTATTTCCAGGAATTAGACTTCGTATAATAGAATGGATAGGTTTGTTGAAAAAAACCGATTAAAGATTTAATTAAACTATTTTCACTCACTCTTTCCATTATAGGAGCAAATATAATGTTATTCGGATGTAAGAGCTATTCTAAATTAAATGATTAATGTAATTTGAGGGTTCCAGCTAAGAACCCTGAAGTTTTGATGCCGAATATTTTCACATGGTAGTCTATTTGTTTTCACAAATTTCTTTCAGCTTTTTTAATGCTTTAGGCCACGTTTCATCAAAATATGATAAATATTCCTGATTGGTTTCGGTTTCTATTTTAAGTAAAGTGCCACCATTATTGCTTTCAAAGGTGTAATTTTCTAATGCTCCTGCCCAAGGCTCCACCTCAGGTCCTGATGTAATTTCCTCTCCATTACCCAACAGGCCCAAGTGCTCAATACTGACAAAGTGATTCGGAATGTTTTCTTTTATTTTGCTTACCATACCACCTTCATTTCCTTCCTCATCAGAGCCTAAAAATAAAATCTTAGCACCTTTTTCCCAGCTACCTTTAAAATGAGATCCGGGATTGAAAAAAGAAGTCCATTCTCTGTAAGGCTTATCTTCCAGCATCGTAAGGTATACCTTTTTCGGAGATGCATCAATGTGAATTTCATAATGGAGTTTATCAAACTTATTGAGCGATTCAGTATACTTTTTAAAATTATCCAGAATAGCCTGCCAGCCTTCTCTTTGTAACTCTTCGGAATTTTCTGACTCAGGTTCAAATACTTCAGTTACCCGAATAGCATCATTATTTTTCTCGAAAGTAATCTTCACCTTTCTACTGTCAGCCAAGGTGTACTCAATCAATTGATGCTCGATTATCTGATCATATTTTCCTTCGAGATCAAAAGCTGCGCTTCCGTCTTTAGCAGCCATATTGTATTTAAAAGTACCACCCTTTTTTAAATCGTTTTCAGCAGAGGGCGTATGCCAATCATCAGAGGCATTATTCCATTGAGTGATGTGTTCTGGCTGTGTCCAGCTAGCCCAAACCTGGTTAAGAGAGGCTTTTACTTCGGTTGTAACAATGATGGCTTTTGTAGTTTCCATGGCTTTGAAATGTTTAGTTTCTTTTTGTCAAATATACGGATTTGCGTAACTGAGGGAGATGTGTAAAGCCGACAATATGCGGGTGAAATACGACATAAACTACCTGGTTTCAGGTTTGTTAGGTATTTGTTATAGATATACTGTCAGGAATCATTAAATTACTTGTTTTAAAAAATAAAGAAACTAAAAATGAACTACTACATCCTATTTTATAAAACCATTGAAAATTATGTGGAGAAAAGAGCTCCCTATCGTTCAGAACACCTAAAGCTAGCGAAAGAAGCGCATGAAAAAGGCGATATCATTATGGCCGGAGCCTTTGCTGAACCGGCCGATGGGGCGGCACTCATTTTCAAAGCCGATAGCCCCAAAATAGCAGAAGATTTTGCCAAAAACGATCCGTACGTGAAAAATGGACTCATCAAAGAGTGGACTGTGAGGCCATGGACTGTTGTGGTAGGAGGAGAGTGAAAACACAATTCTCTTAAAACTAACCTTCTACTTTCCCCAAGCTTCTCACAATTAAAAGTATTACTACGCTAATAGCAGCTGCAAAAAAACACCAGACTGAGATCAGGTTTTTGTTGAAGAAAATAGAGGTGATAAGAAAGGAAACGAACACCAAAGCACCTAGTATTTTCATGTATTTTACTGATGAGAAAAATGGTGAAATTACAATCGGAATAAAATACATAATGGAAAACAGGTAAATTTCAGTATGCGGAAAATCTAAATTGTATTGAATATGTCCGTTTACTATTGCCGCACTTACCGGGAAAGATAAAAGACAAAAAGTAAGGTAGGAAGAGACAAGTATTCCCATCCAAAGAAATATGGTTTGCACTTTCTTTTTCTTGTTGTTTTCTTCTAAACTCCACACAGATAAAGGTACCCAGGTAGGCCATATTACCTGAGCGAATAGTAGGAAGCCGTACATCGAGGAAGTCTGCAGCTCAGAAAAGTCACTGTTAATATACGATAGCCAAAGAAAGCCCTCAAAAAATTGTTGCGTAGCAAATAATATGGGTATTACGGCTAAAAAATTCTGCTGAGGCTCTTTTGCATATTTTACAGAACCTGCTCCAACTGCTAATAAGGATGCTCCCGCAATAAAACTGGCACTGGGTGAAAAACACATACAAAAGTTGATGATGATACTACTACTCCCTACGAGTTATGCTACTTTCGGTTAGCTGAAAGGAAGCCAATATCTGATAAAAGCGTAGTTCTTTTACGGTTTTGGTAGAGGGAATTTAGTCCTTAAAAAGATGCATGGTTCTTTGCTTTTCTAATCATGCCACTTCAACTTGAAAGTTTCTTTTCTTTCTTTTAGCTATTATAATGAGATTTGATTTATGTGACTATTGCGTTAATACAATTCTTTAAAAACACCCCATCATGACCTAACTCACTGATCTATTCCTTTGGAAACTATAAATCAAATATACTAATGAGGGAATGATAAAAACTCCTCCGATCAATAGGGCCCAGCCCAATGTGATAATAGGCTTACCCATAGCAGCACTATTGTATAAAGAGAGGTTATTACCTCCTTTTAAGATGATAAAATCAGGGAAGTAGTGCAGTCCAACAGCAAAGAGGATCATGCTGATTTGGAAACCTGCTATTAACCTTGTCAGCACTTTCTTGTTTTTCCCAAGAAAATACCATAGCAATACAAGCGAAGCGGTCGCTAAAAGTAAAATAACAAGCGTAAAAGGATTTGTCACCAATTCTCTCATGAGTGATATACCTTCAATTTCAGCAGCCAGAAATACAATGCCTCCGGCAATTACAGTAGCTATATTTAATACTTTTGCCTGTCTGGTGAAAGCTGCTTTAATTTCTTTGTCGGCCGCTTCTCCCATCAAAAATACGGCCGCCAGAAATCCGCAAATTGATACTGTAAAAAGACCTACAGAAATAGGGAAATAGTTGAACCATGGCTGAATATATCCACTATAAAAAGTAGTTGCATTAGTGTCAATTTCCCCTGCAATCATTGAGCCTGCAATTATTCCCAGGAATAGAGGAGTGATAAAGCTGGAATAGGTAAAAATGATATTATAAATACGCTGCATATCATCCTTTACAGCATCATAATGCCTGAAAATAAAAGCAGTTCCCCTGCCGATAATACCCAAAAGCATCAGTAATAAAGGAATATGCAAGTGTACTGAGAGTACAGTATATATCGTAGGAAAGCCCACGAAAAGAATTACGATTGTGATGATCAGCCACATGTGGTTGGCTTCCCAAATGGGGCCGATGGTTTCATAAGCAATGGTGCGCATCTTCTCTCGTAGCTTTACCGGGGTAATTAATTCCACAATACCGGCTCCAAAGTCGGCTCCTCCTAATAAAAGGTAGAGCAAAATGGCTAAGCAAAGAAATATTATTACTACATATAACATATCAGTATTTATTGAGGGGTTAATGCTTTTTTCTGGTCTTTGCCTTCTTCATAAGTTGTAGGCACAGCTTTGATTTGCCTGTATAACAAAAAGGTGACTATAAAAGACAAGGAGACATATACAGCAGTAAAAATAAGAAACGAGTAGAAAATGCCTGGCATAGGCGTAACGGCATCTTTTGTTCGCATAAAACCATTAATTATCCAGGGCTGTCGGCCTACTTCTGTCACCGTCCAGCCGGCTTCCAGAGCAATAAAACCTAGAGGAGTGGCTAACACAAAAAGCCAGAGATACCATCTTTTCGTTTGCCAATTTTTATTTTTCCAGTGGGAGAAAAAGTAGAGTAAACTGAGTGCCATCATGATCATCCCCAAACCTACCATCACCTGAAAGGCAATATGTGTAATCAAAACAGGTGGCTGATCTTCTTCAGGTATTTGATCCAGGCCAATTACCTCTGCTTCAAAATCGCCATGGGCTAAAAAGCTCAAAGCACCGGGGATTTTAATCGCATAATCTACTTCTTTGGTGTCTTCATTGGGCAAGCCTCCAATTAATAAGGGCGCACTTTTAGAAGTTTCAAAATGAGCTTCCATGGCCGCTAACTTAGCGGGCTGCCTTTCAGCAATATCTTTAGCCGATAAATCACCGGAAAGAGGTTGTAGCAATGCGGCAATTCCTCCATAAACTATAGCAATTTTAAAAGCTTTCCAGTGGAATTGCTTATTCTTATTTTTGAGCAACATGAGTGCGTGAATGCCGGCTACTGCAAAACCTATGGCAGCAAATGCCGCCAGCGTCATGTGGAGAGACTGCGTAAACCATGCGTCATTAAACATAGCCGCAACAGGATCAATATTGATGTACTTTCCATCTACATAATCAAAACCTGCCGGGCTGTTCATCCAGGCATTGGCAGCAACCACTAAAATACCGGAAGCCAATCCACTTACGCCTACCACAATTCCGGTAAACCAGTGGAACCATTTATTGAATTTGTCCCAACCATACAGGAAGAAACCCAGGGCAATGGCTTCAATAAAAAAGGCGGTGCCTTCCAGTGAAAATGGCATCCCAAAAATAGGTCCTGCATGCTCCATAAATTCGGGCCAAAGTAAGCCTAGCTCGAAGGACAGCATAGTGCCGGAAACAGCTCCGGTCACGAAGAAAATAGCCACTCCTTTACTCCACGCTTTGGTTAAGTTTTTCTGATGGAGGTCGCCAGTTTTCAGATATTTGTAGTGCGAAGTAGCCATAAAAAAAGGCATTACCATGCCAATACAAGCGAAAATTATATGAAAGCCCAGAGACAGAGCCATTTGAGAGCGGGCAGCAAGAAGATCCTCCATAGGTGTCAGATATTTTGGTATAAATTTACTTTGTAATCATTAGAATAACATGGTTTTTTAGGAAAAGATTTACCGAAATGGTTATTATTCTTGCTTTTGTTCTTGGCCTTCTAGAGTTCATTTTCTTATCAGTATTACAGGCTCCCAAAACAGTCCTTTTTTAATAAATAAATTCAAAATATCGCCCAATGTTTTGCATTGATTTATCTACTGTTTTCGTATTTTGGGACCTTCAATAAAATGGGTATCGGTAGTTAAAAAAAATAGTCTTATTTTGAAATAGAATTTTGGTAAAATGTACTAACAACATTAATTCTATAGATGATGCTTGATACTTCACTTGATTCCCCCAATTTTTATTTCCTTTTAATGGTATTTCAAGGATTGCTATTAACGATATTAATTTTTCTCACCCGATCCAACATAAAGCCAAACACTTATTTTGCTATTCTTATCTTTCTTTTCTCTATTTCTTTATTGCATACAGTGTTGGAATCTTCAATTCATGCTTTCAATGTCAGATTTCCGGTACCAATGGATTTTGGATTAACTTATGGTCCATTAGCCTACTTGCACATACTCCATATTAAAAATCCGCAGAGAAAATTTAGTTTTAAAGATTTTCTACACTTTTTGCCCTCATTACTTTTTGATGGATTACTTTATACCGCAGTTTTTTTATACATAAGTGAGAACATAGATTGGGCTTATGCTAATATCTCATTGATACAAACTTTTGCACTTTATGGATCACTCTTGAGT
The DNA here is from genome assembly GCF_014636295.1 of Marivirga lumbricoides. Lineage (GTDB taxonomy): Bacteria > Bacteroidota > Bacteroidia > Cytophagales > Cyclobacteriaceae > Marivirga > Marivirga lumbricoides. The sequence continues at coordinate 47,229 of NZ_BMEC01000007.1, forward strand.
CTTATCCAATTTTCTATCTATACCTATCTTATCTATAGAGAGTCTAAGGAAACTAAATTTGTTTTGAGGGACTATGCTGAAGTTAGAAAGTGGTTATCTGCACTGGTAATATCATGGATATTTGTGATCGGTTTTTTAATGGTAGTTATTATAATTTCTTTAATTTTTGTTGATCAATTAGATGATAATTCTGCTTGGGTGTACAATAGTCTCGGCATAGTTATTTCCTTATGGATTTTTGTTATGGGGTATTTGTATTTGCTAAAGTATGCTGAGCGAATAAATAAGTACATGATCAAAGTAAGTAAGTTTAAATTTTCTATTAGTGCATTAATTCATAAAAAGAACCAGTTGCTTGATGCCCTAACTAGAAACGAGTTTTACAAAGACCAAACTTTGACAGTAGCAAAATTTGCGGGCCATTTGGGCTGGCCAATTAATACTGTTTCCTCATTAATAAATGAAACACTGGAAACGAGCTTTAGCGATTTGATAAATCAATACCGTATTGCTGCATTTAAGGAAGAATGTGTTAAACAGGAAAATAGAAAGTACTCCATTCTTGGCTTGGGTCAAGCAGTTGGTTTTAGCTCAAAAACTTCATTCTATCGTATTTTCAAAAATGAAACAGGAATGACACCCTCAGAATACTTAAAGTTACAGAGCAATTAAGTCCCATATTGCTTTCTGGAACTTGCTTCATTTTTTCTTCAGTTTTTTACCTGCCAGCTTTGAAAAAAAAATCAAAGCAATATGAAAACTAAAATTTTATTAACAATTACAGGTGTAATTTTTAGTATTACACTTTACGGACAGGCTCGTATCATTGACCGGAAAATGAGAATATTTAAGACTGATGAAAATATTGATATAAATGGAGAGATTGGTTATTTAGAGGTTCCTGAAAACAGAAAGGATACTTTAAGCAGGTTAATTAAATTTAAATATGTTCGCCTCAAAAGTCTTTCAAAAAATCCGACAGCTCCTCTGGTCTTTATAGAAGGAGGAGGTGGCAGTAGTACCTGGCAGGCTGAAAACCCGGCAGTGCTTAAAGATTGGATAGAATTGCTCGATTTGGGGGACTTGATCTTTGTCGACAGGCGTGGTAATAATGACGAGGCACTTACCTACATCTATACTGAGGAGTTACCGGAAGACTTCTTTGTTTCAGAACATGAAGCTTACGCTCATTATGAGAAGATGATAAAGTCATCTCTTATAATATTTGATGAGAGAAATGTTGACGTGACAGGGTATAATATCGAAGAATATGCCTGGGATATTAATCAGCTGATGGGGGCTTTAGAAATAGAACGTTATTCTATTTTCGGGTTTAGTTTCGGGTCTCATATCGGAATGACTATGATAAAGCTCTTTCCTGAACAGATAGAGAAAGCCATCTTTGCCGGAGCTGATGCCCCCGATCAGGCATTTAATTATCCAAGGTATCTTGATAATCAAATTGATAAACTTGCAGGGATGATTAGAGAAGATGAAAAATTATCTCAAAGCATTCCTGATTTTAAAGCACTTCTCCATAGGGTAATGAAGAAACTAGAAAAAAAACCTGCTGTAGTGGTCATAAAAAATCCTGTCACTGGGAAGAAGATACATCTTAAAGTGGGTTCGTTTGGCCTGTCACTTATTTTGAGGTTGGATATTGATGATTATAATGATATACCTGCAATACCAAGATTACTCTACAGTATAGATCAGGGTGATTATACCATTCTGAAGTGGTTTTTACAGAAAAGAGTAGTATTTGCTTTAGCTGTATCGGGCAATGGTCTTAATCAACAATTGGCTTCCGGTGTAGATGAAAGTCGATGGGATCTTATTGAAAAAGAAGCAAAAGCAAGTGTTTTTGGAAATATAGTTAACTTCCCCTTTTCCGCTGCAAAAGATCATTGGGTTTCAAATAAACTATCATTTGATCCAAGTATACCGATTGTAACCAATATCCCTACCCTTTTTATAACGGGTGAGCTGGACTGCAGGACACCTGCTGAACAAGTGACGGAAACGATGAAAGGTTTTAATAATGCTTTACATGTAGAAGTTAAAAATGCAGGCCACGAGCAGGCCATGTGGGAAAGGGAAACATTTGATAAAATAATACCAATGTTTTTAAAAGGAGAGAGTGTAGAAAAAGTAGAAACGAATTATTCTGATTTAACTTTTATAAAGCTGAAAGGAAAAACAAAAAGGCATCCATCATTAAGATGAAGAATTATCAAATTAATAGAGGTTTTATCTTCTATTATCATTTCTTGGAGCAGAAAAATCTACCATAAATAATTTGGAGATAACTATTATTTATGTTGAAAGAAATTTAAAAGGTGTATTACCGTTAGACTTATTAATAAAGATGAACTCTTTCACTTTTGCTTCAATTTTCAAAGATGTTGAATAAAAGACTTTATTTCCTTTCTGATTATTAACTAAAAAAAATTGAGGAACCTTCAATTGACTTCGGGTACTTTCTTAATTCTTTTAAATATGAGATATATACTTTTCTTACTTTTTGTTGCAATTACAGCATCTTGTACCAATACAAAAATTAGTCATCATTCAGGTAAGCCTGTAATTCAGTCTGGAAACAGGATGCTTATTACAAGTATGCAGGGCTTTAGTAGTAATCAGGCCATGCAACTTGCAGCTGAGACCAGAGAAAAATTAAGTGATGACTTATTTACCGTTTACCTTCCGGAAGAAGAGTATATTTTATTGAAAGAAGGTTTGCTATATGATTCCATCCATGCCACAAAACTATCGGAAGAAACGAAAAAGAAGATAAAGGAGACACTAAACGTTCGTTATTTATTAGATGTAAAATTATTGAATAATAAGACAGGAGACTCCTATGGGTTTTATACAAACAATGAGCTAAACCGCTACGAAGAACCGTACAACAGGAACCAGGAGACAAATACTGCATCTGCTTTATTTACTGTAACCGATCTGGAGCAACCATCAGATAACCGCTCTTTTACAGTGAAAGTTAATATCAACCCCTTGATTATTGACGAAGAAGAAGGGGAGCAGCGTGTAAATGTTACTGATGGAAATACTGCCAGCCTAAAAGCCTATAGAAAAGGAATAAAAAGGATTAAGAAGTCTATTTTTTAAATCTGAAGGTCAATAGTAATTCATTTCAGATAAATTTTGTAAGAATAACTGATATAAGGCGGCACCTTATATAAGATCTGATTTAAAGCAATAATTTAAATGTTTAGAAAGGTTCAAGCGATAAAAGAAAATAATTTCTCTTCCATCATAAAAATGAGATAAATTAATGTATCCTCTCTGCAGACAATGTTTAGAGGCAGAGTTTAGGCAAAAAATTTAAACCCCTCCAGTATCTTTCTTTTTCCTGTTTCTTCTATAGGTTTTACTCTGCTGAAAATAGTTTGTAACCTTTTCCTTTCGGGTGGAGTCCAATGCCCGTTGATCAGCAAAATCTTTGTAAAATTTAAATGAAAAGAAATGAAATATATAAAATCGAAAATAATTACCGGACTGCTTTTTCTTTGTTTTTGCAGTGCCTTTGCTCAAAATGGAAGTCAAAAAATTAAAGGGTTAAACGATAAAACAATTTCTTCTACAATACTTGATGCCAGGCTGACCCATCTGATGGACTCTCTGGATATGCCGGGCCTCTCTATTGCTATAATAAATGATGCCAAAATTGTATACCATAGGGCCCTGGGAGTGGCCAATGTTGATACCGGTGAGCCTTTAACAGAAGAGAGCCTATTTGAAGCAGCTTCATTATCAAAGCCAGTTTTTGCTTATTTTACCATGAAGATGGTGCAAAAAGGTTTGCTCGATCTTGACAAACCTATGTATGAATATTTACCCCATCCGGGAATAGATTCTGCTTCGCAGGAGTGGTATAAACTCATCACTCCAAGAATGATTCTTTCCCATAGTACGGGCTTTCCTAACTGGTCCAATGATCAATTGATTACTATTTCATATAAACCAGGAACAAATTTTTCTTATTCCGGTGAGGCCTATCAGTACCTGGCAGCTGTGATTGGCCAGCTAAACGAAGTTGGTTGGGAAGATGGTTTAAACCAGGTTTATCTGGATGAAGTAGCAGTTCCTTTAGGCCTTCAGCATAGCTCCTTTACTGGAAACGATTATATAAAAACACATAAGGCGATGGGACATGAAAAGGGAGCTATTACAGACAAAGAATTGTTCGGAAAATCATTTGGAGCAGCCTACAGTCTGCATAGTAATGCGAAGGATTATGCTAAATTTCTTCTAGCTTTAATTAAAGAAGAAGGTTTGGAAGAAAAGTATTTCAAAGAAATGTTCAAAGAGCATAATCATTTTAAAGAAGATAACCCAATTAAGTTGCAGATAGGACAGACTGGCTGGGGATTGGGCATGGCTCAAAAACCACATCAAAAAGGAATGATGCACATGCACACAGGCAATAATCATGATTTCCAGTCTTACTGCATGATTATACCGGAAGAGGAGTATGGAATAGTATTTTTCACTAATTCAGATAATATGCAGGGTTTTTTAGAAAACTTTAAGCTTCTGGGAAAGCAATTTTAAACTTACTTTACACCGTAAAATATCAAAAGTTATGGATTCAGAATCAATTATTGCCATCGTAATAGGGGCTTCATTAGTCACCCTCATCGTGCTCATTGTCTTTATATTATCAAAATTTAATTTTCTGATTAAGAAGGAGCTTATTCAAAAAGGAGAAGCTTATCAGTTACCCAAAAATAGGTTCAAATACCTGGAATTAGGCTGTATTATCTTAGGTCTGGGAGTGGGATTGGGCTTTTCTTCCATCTTTACTGCCATGGATTTGTCTGAAGATGCGATGGATTTGCTGATATGGGCAACGATTCTCATATTTGGAGGAACGGGCTTGGTAGGCGCACACTTTATCCGCAGAAAACAGGAGGGTGAATAAAAGCTCTTCTGATATTGAACTGGTAAAGAAGGCAATAGAAGGAGATGCATCGGCTTTCCGCCAGTTGGTGCAGGAATACAAGGATGTATCTCTTTCTCTGACCTGCTCCATTATTAAAGATTATGATGCGGCTCAGGATGTGCTGCAGGATGCTTTTGTGAAAGTTTACAATAAGCTCCATCAGTTTTCAGGGAAAGCCGCCTTTTCCACTTGGCTGTATCGCATTGTGGTGAACACTGCCTTTTCAGCTCTGCGAAAGCATCAATATTTTACCCAGATTGAGGAGGTGGATGAAATTTATCATCAACCTGCTTCCAAGGAAGATAATTTTATGAAGGCAGCCGATCAGGAAAAATTTGTGAAAGCTGCACTGGACAGGCTTAAATCTGAGGAGGCATTGGTTTTAAGGTTATATTATTTATGTGAGTTCAGTATTGCAGAAACCAAAAAGGTGACTGGCTTTAGTGAATCGAAGATTAAAGTGAATTTGCATAGAGGTAGAAAAAATATGCATGAGCAACTGACGCGAATATTAGGGGAAGACATTAAACAATTGTTATGAAGGAAGAAGAAGCAAGAAATATTATACAAAAAAGTGTAGTGCACACCTCGGATGATTTTACCGATCAGCTGATGAGTAGAATTGCATTGGAGGAAAAGAAAGTGCCTTCTGTAAAATTACGCTTTCTGCCATTATTTATTGGCTGTCTGGCAGTACTGGGCTTTGCTGTACTATTGAGTTGGTGGGCTTCCGGTCTTTCCATGTCAAATGATATGCTAAATCCATCTATACTCAAAAGGATTTTTCAGATTGGCATCTCACTTTTCCTGATTATTAGTGTCAATTTCATTTACAGCTTAAAAAAGAGCTTAAGCTATTGATGAGAGGTAATTGGTTTCAGGGTATTTTTAAGGGTAAAATGTGTCTGTGCCTCATGTTGAAAATCCCAGTAATGTAATTTTTCAGCTTGTCGGATTTTTTATAGGACTTGTCGGTTTTCTTTTAATAAGTCCAATGGCTTTATTTCTAATTTTGAGGCTATTTTTATTTAACAGAATTTTTACCAAAACATACAGCAAATGAGAAATTTTATCCTTTACTCTTTTTTATTGATTTTCCTTTTTTCAGGATGTAAAGATGATGAGAATGCAAACCCAGTAGATGACCAAATAGAGAAGGAAGAAGAACTATCTAACGGTGAAGCTTTTATTGCAGAGGTTAACTTGGCCAGAAAAGCATTAGCAGGAGGAGAAGAAGAGTGGGACAAATATGTGATAGAGGTAATAGAACCCACTTTGGAAATTCTTTACCCAAAAGGTAGATACCTGGATAGAATAGATCCTGTAACTGAAACTAACCTTTATCTGGAACTCAAAAATGTATATAAAGATGGCGAGGTATTTACTAATGGAAATGGCTGGCAGGAAAGCATTCCTAAAGATCAGTTTCCAAATGTGAAGCCATTGACTCATGATGAAAAGCTGACCTCTGGCTGTGAGAAGTGGACGACTTTTTTTCTTGAGAATGAAGGCACCTATGGACACAATGATAGACCTGACAAGTATAATGTTTCTGAACCTGATGAAAGAGGGGTTTTTGAAGTTGTAGCTCCTGAATTTAAATACTATAACACCGCAAGGGCAGTGGTGGTGGTATGGCTATATGATCAGGGCAATAGAGTGAGAGGCCATAGAGCAATTTTATTGAAACCAGATATTACGCAGGGTGGTGGTTATGTAAATACTGAAGTTGGAGGTGCTACGGGGCGATTTCGTTAGTAAATTTACTAACGAGAGAGAAACTGCGAGTTGAGCAGTATTCATTGAAACAATTAAATCATAAACACCTGTATTTTAGTAGGTAAATGCAGGTGTTTTTTAATTGGAATAGTCATAATCAACTTTAGGAAATTTATGGCATCTGATTACCCTCATATTTCATTGTACCTTTCAATACCTTCTTCTGGTTCAACTTCTTAATTTTTATTCGGGTACTCGTTATACTTGTCAGGCAAAACAGCCATCTTCAAATCAGCAATATCCTTTGAAGAAACTTCCTTGGCTGAGTTGCTCCCCTTACTGCATTTACGCTGAATACCGGCAACCCATACAGCCGCACATTGCCAGCTACTGCCACAAAATACTGAACTACGTCCATTACAAACTTTTAATGCTTATCCAAATCCCCATGAGTAGGTGTTTTTTACCCTTTTTTTGATGAGCGGATATGATTTAAAGCGGGAAGACTTTATGTTAGGAGTTTTAAATTGAAAGTGGAATCGCTGTATGCATTGCTCATACTTTTACCTTTAATATTTATCAACAACATCCAAATCCGATATAATTGCCTGAAAGGCACTATCTAAAATACATTAAAATGAAAAAAACACATCCAGCCACTGGAATCCTGCTATCTGTTACCCGTGTAAATATCCTCTTAAACTTCGTGTGCATTTGCATTGCCTTATCATTTAGTCAATGCACTCAGTCTAAGAAGAATCAAGAAGCTACAACTTCTAGTAATAGATTAGATGATTTGGGCAGCAAGGTAAATGTATTTTTGGGCACCTCGGGCGATCATGGTCAAATGTCTCCCTCAGCCAGTTCTCCATTCAGCATGTTAAGTATAGGCCCGCAAACCACTGTGCATACCCATACAGGCTATGAGTATTACGCTAAGGAATTTGACGGATTTACCCATACTCACTTAGAAGGGGTGGGCTGTACCGGTAGTGGTGGAAATATACTAATTAAGCCGATACTCAATAAAAACGTAGAAACAACCTTGTTGAAATCAAAACAGTATGCCTCGCCTGGCTATTATGAGGTTTCTTTTGATAATGGGATAACGGCCTCAATGAGTGTGCTTGATAATTTTGGTGTAGAATATTATACTTATCCGAAAGATATTGCTGATAAAGGGCTGTTTATCGACCTTTCCTTTGCTTTGTCCAACAGGTTTATTGCTGAAACACATACAATTGAAGAAAATAAAATTTCAGGCTGGATAGACACCTATACGACCTGTCATGGAGGGATTTACAGAATATACTATGCATTACAATTTTCTAATTTTAACGCCTTTGAAAAGTTAAATGAACATCAGTATTATGTTTCTCTGAAAGCTGACTCCAAAAGCACCGAGGTTAAAGTGGGCTTTTCATCTGTAGGCGTAAAATATGCAGAGGAAAAGCTTAAAGATTCGAATATTGATAGTGTAAAAAGAGCATCAGATCAAGCTTGGAATTCACTTTTCTCACGTGTAACAGTTCAGGGAGAAACTGAAAGGGAGAATTTGTTCTATTCTCTTTTATATAGAGGTTTACAGGCTCCCTATAAAATAAGTGAAGGAGACAGTATGTATGCTGCTATAGATGGTTCCACTAAAAAGGCAGATTTTACCGTATACCATGGTTGGGCTATTTGGGACAATTACAGGGAACAATTACCGATGCTTTCTTTACTGTACCCGGAAAAGTACAAAGGAATAGTAAAGTCTATTGCAAATCTTTACCGCTATGGAAAAAAGGATTGGGCCACTAAGCATGAACCTTCCCCAACTGTTAGAACAGAACATGCAATTGCTGTATTGCTGGATGCGTATGAAAAAAATTATTCATTAGATCTCCTTTCTATTAAAGACTCTATCATTGCTGAGGTAAACAGGCTCAATTTTAACTCACCGGATAAAGCGCTAGAATCATCTTACGACCTGTATGCGGCATCTAAAATCATGAGTATTTTGAAAGATGATCAACTTGCAACACAATACCGTAATAAAGCGCTGGAGTATAAAAATTATTGGGAAAAAGATTTTGCTGATCTCAGCAGAGATGATGTTGATAGAATGCAAGCCAGAGGATTATACCAGGGTACAATCAGGCAATATCGCTGGTTTGTTCCTTATGACATCCAGGGGCTTAAAAACTTAATTGGAGGTGAAGCCCAATTCATTAAAGAACTGGATCAGTTTTTTGAAGAAAATAATTACAACCATGCCAATCAGCCGGATTTGCAGGTTCCCGGGCTATACAATGCGACCAGCCAACCGTGGAAATCTCAAAAACTATTTCGGAATATCATGTTAGATACTGTGGTTCAGAATTATTTTAATAACAACAGTAAAGGCATTGACCCTTATGTAGGTCGCATTTATCAGAACCAGCCAAAAGCATATCTCAGAACAATGGATGATGATGCAGGAACAATGTCTTCCTGGTTTGTACTCCGCAGCATGGGGATGTCACCGGCAAATATTGGCACTCCGGTGTATTACTTAACGGCTCCTATCTTTGAAAAAGTAAGCATCCATTTTCCTAACGATAAGAAGTTTGAAATTGTGGTTGAGAATTATGATAAGGATCATTTTTATATCCAGTCAGCCACTTTAAATGGGAAGGAACTCAATCAAAACTGGCTCCGGCACGAAGATATAGTGAATGGAGGTGAGTTAATTATAACCACCTCTGCAGTTCCCAATAAAAATTGGGGTATTGAAAATACGTTTGTGACGGAATTTAATTGATTGGACAGACTAGTTTTTCTTTAAAATGTTGGGCAGTAGAGGCGAGCTTTATCTTTCCATGTTCTGTGACTCACAGAACATTGGCTAAAAGGCCTGTGAGCCACAGGCCTTGGGATGACTAACTCTCGTTTGCCCAGAGGGGAGCCGATGGCGCAAGGAAGATTTTCTAAATCATCTCGTTTTAACTTCTTAAGTAATGCATAGAAACTGAGGAGGGTATTATTGCATTGCAAATGCTGAAATTAAGGAGTCCTGTTTGCAAACCAGGACTAGAAACATAGTGGTAGAAAAGCACCACATCTTTTCTCCAGAAGTCTTTACCTTTTTCCAAAACCAAAGCATCTTTTTCAGCTGATAGCCGCTTTAAAATGTCAGACATTGAAGAGAAATTTATCATTTCATGTTCTGTGCTCACAGAACATTCTCGAATGGCCTGTGAGCCATAGGCCTTGGGTAGGAGGGGATAGCCTCCCGGGAAAACTTTGTGCTTCCCGGGGTACTTGTGCTTCCTCCCGGCAGGATTATAGTGTTCTTTCCTTTATGTAGAGGGAGTCATAATTTCTCTTATTGATAAATCGCAGGTACATAATTTTTCTTTTGCCTTTTCAATTAGTTTTTAGTGAATACAATGTTGGCTATTTTACTTCAAAGCTTTATTTCTTGCATCTATTGCCTCTTGTGACTCAGGTATCAAAAATGAAATTCCTCGATAGACAGTCGCTTGTAAAGAATCAACTGTTGGTCTAAAATTTTCATTGTATTTTTCAAAGGCAGTTTTGTAATCTGAATTGTCTGCCATAGCATCTGCCAATGTCGTTGCACCCTGCATAGCAAGCGTAATACCCATGCCAGTCGGAAATGCGGGTGCATAACCAGCATCGCCAATTAGTGCCACTCTACCATTCGTCCATTTTGGCATTTTTATTTGGCAGCCCTGGTCAAAATAGAAATTATCGGCATCTTTAATTCGTTCTAAAATTGCGGGAATCTTCCACTCCTCATCTTTGAAAGCATCTAACACAATCTTTTTTTGCGCCTCAGTATCTCTAAAATCATAATTTATTTTTTCAGAAGATTTGAACGCTAGAAGTGCATCAGCGAATCCTCTATTATAAAAATAAACAGTTCCCATTTTATTGGGTACATTATACACCTGTCCAGTGTTCAATTTCCCGAATTTTTCGTCAACCTGCATAATCGTAAAATAAAAATTCATGAAATTGGTAAACTGTTCTTCGGGTCCAAAAACTAATCTTCGAACACCAGAATGTAATCCGTCAGCACCAATTAGAAAATCGTAGTTGCACTTTGTTCCATCTTTAAATGTAACCGAAACGCATTCTTCGTTTTGAGATACTGAAACAATCTGATTGCTAAACTTAAATTCGACATTTTCGGGTATAAGGGCATAAATTATTTTTACCAAATCATCTCTCCTTATTTCAATGTCTTCTCCGGGCCTTATGGATATTTCGTCACCCATCATAGTCGCTTCTATTTCTCCATTGGGGTTTAAGAATTCCATACCCATTGTTGGTAATCTGGCTGCTTTTAACGCCTCAATTATACCCATACGTTGCGCTGTGTCCAATGCATCTCCACGTACGTCAATAGGAGTTCCCCCCATTCGTGGTGCAGCACTCAGCTCAACTACTGTTACGTCATAGTTATTGCGATTCATCCAATACGCCATTGTTAAACCCGCAATACTTGCTCCTGAAATTAATACTGTTTTCTTTGACATTTTTATCTTTTTATTTAATACTCTTTTTGTTAGAAACTGATGTTTATCCACTAGCAGCAACTTCCTTTGCAATGTTTATTAGCTCTTGATTCGCATTAGGAATTAATTCTTCCGAAGAAGACTGTAGATATTATCCCATACTTTTAAGGATTCTATTCTTATAGTAGAAATCTTATTTAAGAACATCAGGTTTGTGGTTAGCCCATCAGACAAGTACATGAACAGCTTGGCAATGTCAGTACTTTTAAGGGTTGAGGTTATTTCATTATTACTTTTTGATATATCTATAATTTTTACCCAGGCTTCAGTTTCTTTATTTATTTCTTCATCAATGACTTTCTGAAAATTGGGAATCAATCGTAAGGCATCAAATATTAGATAGTAATGATTTTGGTTAAAGTCGGTATTGTCCTTGTCACCGGGTCCTTTTTTATTATTTCCTTCACTAATATTCCTGACCCAATTGGTATAGAATTCCTTTAAGGAAGTTGTAGAAAGATCATCATAATCATCAATCTTCATTGAATTGAAAAAACTCATAACCACTTCTTCAAACACCTGCTCTTTGCTTGTGAAATAGTGGTAAAATGCTCCTTTAGAAATTCCTGCACTTTCTACAAGTTGTTTCATGGTCACTTCCTTAAAACCTCTTCCTAAGAAGAGAACTGTTGCCACTTTAATTATATGCTCTTTTGTTTCTGTCATTATTTCAATTATAAACCGACCGTTTGGTATGCAAATATATAAATAATATTTTCCCCAAATATTATTTTCATATTTATTTTATTCAGTCGAAATGGTTTTCGCTTTTTTATTAAAGAAATGTGAGATATAGGTACAATTATTGTTGTCGAACAGGAATTGTAGCATTGGAAAAATCCGAAAATCGTGAGTTGATTTAGTAGGCCCCGACCCTTTATGCAGAGGAAGCCATTATAAATCAAAAATTAGAGAAACGATTCAACTGATGAAGAGGAAACCAGCAATGAAAGACGAACAATCAGTATGGGGAAATACTTTTGGAACATGAGGTGCTTTAAATGGGGTGAAGACGGGTACCAACATCAGACTGGCCCCAAACGGGCAAAAAACCAAGTGCGATTATTTATCACTCCAACGAAAGAATATCGTAAATTGAAAGGCAATCGCTACCAGGCTCGGCATGATGGCTAGCCTTGACGTTGGGCACTATTTTGTGACTTACTGTTATGCAGGCATTATTGCATTGCAAATGCTGAAGTTAAGGAATCCTAGTTGCAAAGGAGGACTAGAAACATAGTGGTAGAAAAGCACTGCATCTTTTCTCCAAAAGCACGTTACCTTTTAAGGTACAGGCATTGGCAAATTCTATATGAAATTGAACAAATGTCCCTTTGGTTTCCATGTTCTGTGACTCACAGAACATTGGCTAAAAGGCCTGTGAGCCACAGGCCTTGGGAGCAGTGATGGTGTGTATTTCACATGTTTTTACTAATGCTCGTTAGTCCCGAAGGAATGCCGATGGCGCAACGAGAATTTTCTAAATCATCTCGTTTTAGCTTCTTGAGTAATGCATAGAAGCTGAGGAGGGTATTATTACATTGCAAATGCTATGATTAAGGAGTCTTCGTTGCAAACGAAGACTAGAGATGTCAGACATTTGCTTTTGAGTGAGGAAAAAAGTATCGTTGAGAGAAGGATTATAAAATCAAATAATTAATATTGAGATTGTTACCACAAATATTTTTTATATGAAACATATACTTTTAGCTATAAGCTTATCAATTATTAGTTTTAACTCTTTTTCCCAAACCAGAGATTTAAATGTTAGTATGTACAACTTCGCAAACCTCTGGCAAACAGACTCTATAATCGATCTGTATTCAGGCTTGAAGGTAAAAAAGATGGAACCTATTGGTTTTTTTGGAGATAAATACCAAAGATTTTATGTTCATTTTATTTCCGTAATAAAGAATCAGCAAAACCCAAATGAATATCTAGTCTACGGCAAGAATAAGTTAAAAGATAATATAAGCGAGATAATGGGTTCATTAAAAATTAGTAAAGCCTCTATTTATGATTTCAAAGAAATTGACTCTATTGAGCAAGGGATTTTGAAAGGTACTTATATTTTATTTGAAGATAATTCTAAAGCAGGAACTGGGAAATTTTATGGGAAATTCGAAACTGAGTTCATGATAATTAATGATAATATTTATTATAGCTCCATATATTTAAGTGCAGATGGTTTCCTAAACAATCAATTTCAAGGTGTTTGGTCTAGCTATTCTTCAGGGAAAAACTATACTTGTAACTGGGGTGACTATAGAATTCCCGATTCCGGTGATCTTGATAATGGTGCTGGAGAATTTAGTGTAAATGAAAAATATTACGCTAATGGCTGGAGGTCTTTTGAAACTTCAAAAGGTTATGGCATGAATGCAACCAGAGAAGAAATAGAAAAAGCTCGAGATGAAGAAAATAAGGAATGGTGGGAGTAATTATAATTAACGCTAATGATAGATCAAATTAGTGCTTAATTAAAGATACTTTTAAATGGTCCTGTTGAATTTAAACCTCTCTTTTTTCCCTGTTCTGTGGCTCACAGAACATTTCCGATAGGCCCGTGAGTCACAGGCCTTGGTAATGCATAGAAACTGAGGAGGTATTAATGCATTGCAAATGCTATGATTAAGGAGTCTTCGTTGCAAACCAGGACTAGAAACATAGTGGTAGAAAAGCACCGCATCTTTTCTCCAAAAGCACGTTACCTTTTAAAGGAACAGACATTGGCAAATTCTATATGAAATTGAACACATGTCCCTTTGGTTTCCATGTTCTGTGGCTCACAGAACATTGGCTAAAAGGCCTGTGAGCCACAGGCCTTGGGTAGGTAGGATGCCTTCCTGGAAAACTTTGTGCTTCCCGGAGCACTTGTGACGCTTCCTGCCAGGATTTGAAGGCTCCCCGGGAGTCAGGAGCCTACTAAATTCATCCGGGAAGGGTTCTTCTTCTCCCGGGAGCGGTACCAATTTACCCTGGAAGCCAGCTAACTGACCCGGGACAGGTAAAATTGAACCGGGAGACCTTCCATCTAGCCCGGGAACGCTTTTTAATGCTTTAACAAGTTGACATATTAAGTTTTCTGCTTAACACAGCCTTTTTCAGCTAAATGTTATACCCAAGCTTGGGTATTTTTCTGTGCTTTTCGATGAATGAATAGGATTTGATGAGGGGAGGGTTTATTTTATGGGTATAAATGAGATAGTGTCAAAATTGTATATAATAATTATATAGATTATGGAAAGAACAAAAGAGAAGACTTACCCAGGATATAATCCACAGACTAAATTTGACCACTTTGATGAAGAGGAGAAAAAAATCATAGCAAAATTTGCAGGTGAATGGTATGTGACCAATGGCGGAGGAATTTTTAATTTAGGAACAACAAGTGAATATAAATACTTTCTAATTAAACCGCCAGATAATTATAAAGAACTGTTTAATATTGAATTAGAGATAATTGTAATTTTTAGTAATTATTCCACATTTGAGACGCGGTCTTTAGATGCCATAAGTTTCATCGAAAAAAGATATCAAAACTTAAGACTAGAAAAACTTTGTGCTGTCATTATAAGTAAGGATGAAAGTATTGTGGGAAGGATTAATGACCTAGTAAAAAATGATCAAGAATCACAATTAATAGTACCGTTCCACTTCGAGGAATTACTTGACAATCCAGATTCCTATTTAATTAGAAACAGGTTTAAATCTCACTTCTACACAAGAGATTTATTTGCCTTTGAATCACCATTAAAAAAAGATTTATACTTTTTTGGGAGAAATGATCTTGTCCATAAACTTGTTAATAGACATCGGTCAAATGAAAATTCAGCAATTTTCGGATTAAGAAAAACTGGGAAAACATCAATAGTTTTTGGTATCAAAAGAATTTTAGATACTATAAACGAACGATTCTGCTTTATAGATTGTCAAAATCCTGCTTTACATAAGAGAAACTGGAATAAAGCTTTATGGTATGTTATTGATCAATTATATGAACAGAATACTTTAAAGTATAAAAAAAGGAGAGAAGCTGAATATACAGAAACTGATGCTCCAATATATTTCGAAGAAGCATTAAAGCACTTTAAAATAATTAGTAAAAGTTCTTCCTGCCTAGTCGTTTTCGATGAAATCGAAAATATCACTTTTGGGACTGCACCAACAGAACATTGGACAAAAGAATTAGATTTTGTGTTTTTCTGGCAGACAATACGATCTACCTTCCAAAAACATAATAAGCTATTTTCTTATTTGATAATCGGTACCAATCCAATGTGCCTAGAAAAATCATCCATTAATGGTAAGGACAATCCAATTTTTAACCAGATATACTTTGAATATGTTCCAAACTTCGATGTTCCCCAAACTAGGGAAATGGTGAGAAAGCTTGGTAGAATAATGGGACTAAAATTTGATGAAACCATTTTTGCGAAACTCACAGAGGACTTCGGTGGTCATCCGTTTTTAATTAGGCATGTATGTAGTATTATTAATAAAATATGCTCAGAAACTAGACCGATTAGAGTTGATAGAACTATTTATAATCAAGCGGTAAAAAAGTTCAATTTGGAGAATGCACATTATATTGATATGATTCTAAATGTGCTGAAAGAATATTATCAAAGTGAATTTGATATGCTAAAATATATAGCCTTAGATGATCTCGATACCTTCAACGAGTTAGCAGAATTATCTCCAGAATTTACTAATCACTTAATTGGGTATAAAATTTTAGATAAAATTAATGGAAGTTATTCCTTTAGAATTGAGGCTGTCAAAGACTATCTTTTAAATCGCCATAAATATGAGAAAGCCTTAGATTCAAGTGAAGACAGAAGAAAAGAAATATCAGAAAGAAGAAACCGAATTGAATTAAAGCTTAGAAAAATTGTCAGAACTCAACTTTTAGCTGTAAAAGGTAAAAGTGAAGCTACTCAAATATTTCTTAGCGTTCTAGGAGATCCTAGAAAGACTAGTTACCAAGGACTCAAATATGCTGATTTATTTGACTCTAATAAATCTGAAATATATTTTGAAGATATTAGAAAGATAATAATCAAATATTACGAAATATTTAAAAACATCTTCGGATCCGATAAAGATGACTTCAACAATAAAATGACTATTATAAATAAATATAGATCTGATGCTCATGCTAAAAAGGTAACTAGAGAAGAAATGGAAGTTTTTAGGATTTCAATCTCTTACATTGAAGATAAAATTTCAGATTTTCTGGAATAATGACTATCCACAATAATAATTATAGCCATTGGGCAGAATGTACTAAAGTTGAGAATGATTACATTTAAGAAAATATGTGGAGGTTTTGCAGTTTAGAGCTTTGATGTGCCCCAGTCTACACATTCTTATCATGAAAATTAACCTAAACCATGAAACAATTTCACTTCCTTCTTATCACATTTTTCCTAATGAGTTGCTCTTCTAAGAATACTGATATTCACACTGCGGAAGTATCGAACGATATTATCGGAGAACAAACTAAGCTATCTAATACTGATTCAATGTCAGCTGTCAACTTAGATATTAACTTTGAGTCCTTTTTAAGAGAATTCTGTGCCAAAGAAGAGTTTCAATTGATAAGAGTAGATTTTCCCTTGAAGATTATACTACTTGATATTGAAGATCGGGAAGAGATTCAAACAATATCAAAAGAAGAATGGCAGCATACAAACCTCCTTGATACTGCTAATATAGAAACGAGAGATGTTGATGCCTATTCTCAGACCATGCATGTGAACGGGTCAGAAGCAATAATCAAGCTGCGAGGGATTGATAACGGTATCAGAATTGATTATAAATTTCAACAAAGAAACAGGCGCTGGTATCTTAAAGAAATCCTCAACGCCTCTACTTAATAGCTATCATCCTCCTGCATAATCATAAGGAATATAATTCTGCCATTTCCAGGGAGTATACACATCTTTAATAGTGAGTTCCAACAGTTCTTTAAAAATGCTTTCGCCATTGTCCGAATTGGTCATAATTACCACTCCTTTTCCTGTTTCAGGGAAAATAATGGAGTAGTGCTGAAAGCCATCCCCATGACCTTCTTTAAAAGCGCCAAAACCGTAAGGTGACTGCAATAAACCCCAGCCGAGTCCGTAATTTAAGCCTACTTCATCAAATTCATTGCTGGGTTCCAAAGAAAGTGCTCCAAACTGCTCTTTAGTATGAATTTCTATATTGGGTTCAAACATTAGCTCAGTTACTTTCGATTTGTTTTTTGAAAGTGTAAGAATATGCTGCACAAACCGAGCATAATCCGGCATGGTGGTTTCCATGGAACCTGGCGCACCAGCCTCATCTGCACTATCTTTCGGGATGATTTCACCTTTTTTGGTGTGTCCATTGCAGTACTTATTCTTAAACCTTTCTTGCCAGAGGTAGCTGGTCATGTCCATATGTAGTGGATCAAAAATCCTTTCTCTGGCCAGTTCCTCCAGCCCTTTGCCAGTGATGTGTTCTATGGCATATTGCAGCAAAAACATTCCTTCACCTGAGTAACTATATTGTGTTCCGGGATCAAATTCAATGAAAAGTTTACCTTCAGGAGTGAATTCTCCTGCCCGGCTTACCCATCTCCAATTAGGAAAACCTGTGCTGTGGGACATACACATTCTTGCTGTGATTTCCTCATAGCGTAAATCGCCCTCCAGCTCATGAAAACCTCTCCATTCCTTTTCAAATTGTATTTCCGGAATGGACACCTCATAATATTCCTGAAGCGGTTTGTTTAAATCCAGTATTCCTTCTTCAGCCAATTGTGCCACTAAGTAACCAAAAACAGCCTTGCTGAAAGAAGCGCCATAAAATCCATCATTTAGCTTCAGACTGTCCTTGGTTTCAGCATTTGCGTAACCAAAAGCTTTCTGATAGCTGATTTCATTGTTGTCAAAAATTGTGATGGCCAGTCCGTGCACATGGGCATCAGTCATCAGTTGGTTGATTTTGCTGGTGAGCGAATCGGTGGTAATAGTGCTTCCGTCTAACCTTGAAATACCTAATTCGGTACTGTTTTGGCAGCTTGTAATTGAAAAGGCGAAGAAAAGGATGCCTATGCCTGTAACAATTGCTCTTTTATTTCTGAATACAGGAATTGCCAAAGGGTAGAAGCACTTCTGGGCTTTCAGCACATACGCTATATTAGTAAGCATTACTATCAGGCTAAAAGGAATTACGCTGATGAAGAACAGAAATCCCCATCCTTCCACAGTAAGAAGCGCCACAAAAGATAAGGCATATAAAAGCGTCACCGTTATTTGAAAGTTGATAATGGCTCTTCCATGCCTGTCGTAAATGGCATTGTCTTCTCTTTTATGAATCCATAAAAAGATGGAAACCAAAATATTGAAGAACGGAATCATTAAACCAATAATAGGCACACCATGCATAATCAGGAGCCACTTCATTTGCAGGCTTTCTTCTTTTGGGTTTTCCAGAACCAGCAGGTCATCCGTCTGAATTTGTAACCCATCTGCAAGCAGCTTTATAGTTTCAAGATGAGGATTCACATCTCCTTTCTCAATCCTTTGAATAGTGCGAACTGTAACGCCCGTTGTTTCAGACAGCTTTTCCTGAGAGAAGCCTTTTAGTTTGCGATGGTATACTAAGTTTTTGGCAATGCTTTGATTTTCCATAATTTTCCGATTTGTTAAATTACAAATTTCCCTGAAAACTGTGGTCTTTCTTACGACACGGTGGTGTCATGTAGGTGTCATTTGATGGAGAGAAGGGTTATTTAGTGTTTAAAAAGGGTTTTAGCATTGGAGCTTTATTGACTTTAATGTCTTTCTTTTTGCTATTATTTAACAATATGTTTTAAATAGCTAGTATGCTTAATTCTTAAAGCTCACCCCTAATTTGTCTTCGACAAATCTTCCCCTCTCTTTAAAAAATAGAGGGGAGAAATCTCGTAAAAATTGATATTCTTCTTTTAGTTTATTATGGTGGAACGATTACTAATTTGATACTGATTGCTTTTACTTTTCCTTTCTCTTCAGGGAAAGAGAAGGGTGTCGACCTCCAATTGGCGGTTGACGGGATGAGTTTTACTCTCTGAAAGTAGCATTTAAGGAGAAATTTAGATCAGAAGAGAGTGGAATACTTTTACTCTTTCTCATGATCATAATGATCCGGTTCAATATGGATGAGGACATGGCCCAAACCAGGTATTTCATCTTTTAGCGTATCCTGTAATTTGTGTGCTAAATCGTGGCCCTCTTTCACTGTAATTTGCCCATCTACTATGGCATGCAAATCAATGTGGTATTTCATGCCGGATTTTCGTACGAAGCATTTTTCTGTATCCACAATGCCATCCACTCTAGCTGAAACGGCTCTCACATCTTCAATCAAGTCATCATACAAGTGTTCATCCATCATTTCCCCAAGGGCAGGGCGTAAAATCAGGTAGCTATTGTACAATATGAAAAAAGCTGCTAATAAGGCAGCCCAGTCATCAGCCGTTTCAAAGCCTTTTCCAAAGTATAACGCAATAGAAATACCTACAAAAGCAGTCACTGAGGTGACAGCATCACTTCTATGGTGCCAGGCATCTGCCTTTAAGGATGAGCTGTTGGTCTCTTTGCTTCTCTTAATTACTACGCGGTACGAGATTTCCTTCCACAGGATAATGCCTCCCAAAACAAATAATGTCCAGGGTTCGGGTACTTTATGAGGAGTTTGAATATTTAAAATGCTTTCATAAGCAATGATGGTGGCAGAAACCACTAAAAAAGCAGCTACTACGAAAGTGATAATTGGCTCAATTTTTCCATGGCCGTAAGGATGATTCTCATCTGCCGGTCTTTTGGCGTATTTTAGACCAAAAAGCACTAAAATAGAAGCAAAAATATCGGTGGTAGACTCAATGGCATCTGCTATCAGCGCGTAGGAATTACCGAATATACCTGCCAAACCTTTTATTAGAGCGAGCAACGTATTTCCTGCAATGCTAAAATAAGTGGTTTTAATAGCAGTTTGTTCGTGATTCATGAGGTATATCCTGATTGCGATTGAAGAATAATTGACAATTTAAACAGATCATCATTTTTGACATAGCTTGTCCCGCTCTTAGCGGAAATGCTGTTATTATTTGATCTTACCAGTTGTAATAAATTGATTGATAAAATTACCAATAAAAGCTGAGCTATCGTGTAAATTTTAGCTATTTCTGATAGTTAAGAAAATGAAAGTTCTCCTTCAGAATACTCTTTTTAGGGAGAACTTCCTCTGTTTTAAAACTTTGCACTTAAGGAAACAATAAAATTTCTTCCTGGAGCAGAAATACCGGAACTGTAAGGTCTGTAACGCTGATCGCTAATATTCTCAATGCCAACATTTACAGAAAACATTTGGTCAATGGCATACATTGCCTTAAAGTTGAGGGTATGCCATGATGGTGAGTAATTATTGCCGTTTTCATCTTTGGCATAAATCTCATCCTTTCCCTGCTCTTCCACAGCTAAATCCTCATACGAGCGCTCTCCCTGGTAGTTGGCATATGCTAGCAGTTGGAGCTTTTTGTATTTGTAACCTAATCGGGAAGTTCCAAATAGAGGAGCCGCATGCCTGCTAGGGCTTGTAGATCCATCATCCAATTCTTCTTCGCCCACCTGGTAATTCATGTCAGAGCTAAAGTTAAATCCTCCGGGAAATTTCAATTCAAGCCCTGCCTGAATTCCATATACTCTGGCCATAGCAGCATTTTGAATAGCCTGCACCTGGCTTTGCACACCATCATACAAAATGCTATCTCTTCCGTTAAGTTGAAAATTTCTTCTGACCAATGCATTGTTCAACAGAGTATAGTACCCCGTTATGTCCACTTTTGCCACATCTCCAAATACTTTTGCAATTCCCGCATCAACATTATAAGCATATTCAGCTTTTAGTTCAGGGTTGGGTACTGTAACAGCACCTTGTTCGGAATCAAACACTTTGCCGATATCATCCACATTGGGTGAGCGGAAAGCTGTACCAAAATTAGTACTGATTACCCAGGTGTTAGTTGGCCTGTAAACTGCACCTATACTTCCTGTTAAAGCACCATTATTGATCTCTGCTTCTGCAAAAGGAAGAGGATAAAAATCCAGGTTGTCTCTGAAGTCCGCATTTAAAATAAACTGGTTATACCGGAGCCCGCTCTGCACTGTTATTTTTTCAAAAACCTTCCATTCATTGTTCACATAAATACCAATGGAATTCCAGTGGGCTTGTGAATACCGCGTTGGGCCCGCAGATTGGTTTCCGCTAACTATGTTTTCATCCACCCCGGTTGAAGTAACATCATTCAGGATGTATTCTACACCATAAAAAAGTGTATTTTTTCTACCGAAATCTTTCAGAAAATCTACGTTAATAGAATAAGCTTCTACTTCTTCCGTTCTTGTTTCCCGCATTTCGGCATTAAAATTCCTGCTAATTCTGCTCTCCTCAAAAGACTGTTGGGCCAAGCGGATAGTCATTTGATCAAATGCGGGATTATTGTCAGAATGAGTAATACTCAGGTTGTTCATTACCCATTTTTGAGGCCCATAGTTCCACTCAGCATAGCGCGGCATGCCATTCCGCATTCTGTTATGTCTGTCGTACCTTCCATAAGGGGAAGTTTCCGAAAAATGAAAGCCATATTCAAAATCCCATTTTTCAGAAGGCTTAAACCTTACCTTTTGCATAAAGTTGGTCTGCGAGTAGGCTGATGGAACCTGTAATAGTTGATCATCAAGTTCAATCATGCGATCAGTGTCATCAATGCGCTCTACTTTGTAAGTTTTCAGGTAGTCTTCCGGCCCAAACTTTCCCTGCCTTAAATCATCATAGTCCCACCTGCTTACACTTGTGGTAAGTGCCCACTTTTTCCAACCTACGTTAACATCAACATGACCTGTTTTTTCATTGTTGGCTGAAGAGTATCGGACAGCCGCATGTCCATTAATTGCCGGATTTTCATCTACTGAAAAATGTGGAGTAAGTGTACGGAAACTCATTACACCTCCGATGGCATCACTTCCATAAATTACAGATCCAGGCCCAAAAAGCACTTCAGTGCTTTCAACTGCAAAAGGATCCAGCGAGATTACATTTTGAATGTTTCCTCCTCTGAAAATAGCTGTGTTCATACGTACACCATCAATAGTATAGAGTAACCTGTTGGTGGCAAAACCTCTAATCATAGGGCTTCCTCCCCCTTGCTGGCTTTTTTGTACATACACTTTTCCTGAAATATTTAACATATCAGCTGCAGTTTGCGGATTCTGTAAAGCCACTTCCTTAGGCGAAATTGAAACTACTTTGGCGGGAATATTGCCAGTAGTTTGCCTCCAGCGAGTAGCAGATACGATTACTTCATCTAAATTGAAATTTGATCTTTCCATATATAGAATAAAGCCTTTAGCCTCAATGGCATCATAACTAATTAGTAAAGGTTTGTAGCTCAATTGTCTTACTTCTATGATTTCAGCACCTTTGAAAGCTGAAATATCAACCTTTCCCACTGAATTGGTCGTGGCAAAGGCTCCTGGATGTTTACTGATCAGCATCACCTGCTCAATAGGCAGATTGCTTTCCTGATCTTTTATGGTAATTGTTTGCGAAAGGGCAATAAAAGGCATAGCCAACAACCACCACATCAATAAAAATTTTTTCATGTGATAATTCTAAGTAAATAAACTAGCCCGGCTGGGCGTAAATATGCTCTCACAATGCATTATGCAAGTGATGTGAGTTAGTAAATGATAGAGTTACCTGTTTTCCGGAGGAGGAGTGGGAAGAGGTATATAAGTGAAGTAATTAATAAGAAAATAAACTGAGCTCTTGTGCTCAGTGAGTCCTGTGCTATTAAAGTTCCAACTTGAAGGATTGAGGAGATAGAGAGATTTAAAATAGTTAGAGAGCCATTCTTCTTGTTCTTGTCTTTCAGGAATATTGTTTAAAGCTTTTACGACTAAAAGAGAAAGTTGCTTGTTCAGTGCTGTTTCTTCATGATCCCACCAGCACCAATAGTAAGTAGTGTCTCCAATAGTTTGTTGTTCCACCACATCATACATTTCATTTTGGTACTCAAATTCTTTGGCATGTTCCCATTTTAAAACCTTTGCTTCTTCGCTGGTAAATTTCAGCAAAACAAGTTCATTTTTATCCATGCCTGCTATCATTTTCCACTTCACTTCATGCTTCACGGCCCTTTTCTGATGGCTAAGCCAGGAATAGGTGATTAAGCCCGGGGCAAAAAGGATGATGAATAGCGATATGGAGGCAAAAACTTTCAAATAGAATAATAAAGGCTGTTATGTAAAAATAACTTTTTTAAAACCTTTATCCGATTGTGGCAATATTCTTTATGAAAAATTTGATGAGTGGAAGTAGTTCTCTATTACTCAAACTACAGTTTCCCTATAGGATTTGAGGAAGTTTAGAAGTAGGTACTGGAAAGTAATCTCACTCGAGGTTGAGTTAAATCTCAATTTGATGGTACTTCAGCCAATCTTTAGCCATACCCATAAACCTCTTTAAGTAATTCTCACTGAGGAAAACATTGGACCAATTATCGAAACGTTGAGATTGGATTCCCAGGTAGAAAATCCAGATGCTTAAGCCTGAGTAAGCAAAAAGGCTTTTTTCCTCATCAGGTATTTTTAATATGCTTTCATAGCCATTGAGAAAAGCCTCTTTCTTCCTTTCGAAATCTTTTTTATCGGGCTCTACATGAAACATTTGCATTAAGAAATAAGCTATATCGTTTAGTAACCATCCATTTCCACAGAAATCGAAATCAAAAATAGTCATCTCTGACTCGCTATTAATGTGCATGTTGTCGTACCAAATGTCAAGATGAACCACCCCGGTTCTTATTTTTTCTGTATTGATAAGGCTAAAGATTTTTTCTATTTCTTTTCCGGCCCGTTTTATAAACTGCATTTCCTCATTCGTCTCTTTAAAAAACCTGAGCGCATGTTGATAAGGAATGGCAGTTAAAGAATGAGCATTATAAGTAATTCGGTTTACCTTCAAGTTTTCTGTTACCTGATGAATTTTTGCCATCAACTTCCCAATGTTGAAGCTGGTTTCCTCTGAAAAGAATCTTGCTTTTTCGCCTTCAGCATAAGAGAAAAGTAGAGCAAATCTATTCCCCTCAGGTGCATGAAGTTCCTGGAGGTATTGCGCTTTTGCATCTTGAATAGGGTAGGAAACAGAAATGTTATTTTCTTTTAATAATTCTAACAAACGAATTTCTTCCTGTATTTCTAATTTGCTTCGTCAGTTGTAGCTGTACACCCTGAAGACATATTTTGCTGATTGGCAGGTAATGATATAACTGTGATTGATACCTGTTCTGAATAAACGGGCATCAACATCTCCTGAAATTTCATATTTATCTTTAATAAACTGAGCAATATGGCTGGCAGAAAGTGTAGAATCAATAACAGGGAATATATTCATAATTTAAGGCAGATAGTGTTAGAGATGGCCCAAAAATCTAAGCAATCAATTAAAGTTTCTGTAGGTAAGTTTTCTCCAAACATACTCTAAAGGGCCATATTGGAAATGCTTCATCCACAGCCAACTAAATACTATCAGGAAAATCCATATAAATGGAATAAAAATAAGTAGTTCTGTTCTGGAATGAACATTAAACTGATTAAAGCCATATCCATAGAATATGAAGCCACAAATAATACTTTGCAAAAGGTAATTAGTTAAAGCCATTTTGCCCAATTTTGAAAGAGGCTTAAAGCTGAAACGCTGTAGAAATTTCTGATAAATACCATTAAAAAGCAGGATATAAGCTAACCCCAATATTTCTTTTGGGAAGGTAAATAGAAAGCTAACCCATATATTTCTGACAGGGTTGAAATACTCAAAGGTCCAGTGATAGTAGCGGAAATAGTTTATTATTAAAGCTATAGCAAGAATGACCAGTGTGGCTGGCCAGTAAAAACGAACTGAGTGATAATTTTGAAATATGCCCATTCTGTACAGAATAATTCCCAATAGCATCATAATAATGGTTCGGTAAAGTATCCCAGTATAGAGCACCTCTCCCTTATGAACTTTTGTATGATTAGAATTTTCAGATATACTGGATAAATAGGAGCTTCTATGATTTACTATCTCAGACTGATCTGCGACTCCTTTTTTGGTTCTGTTTTCCCACTTTTCAATGTTTTTAGTATCCTCTTCCGACCTTAAGTTCTTCTCAACCAGTAGAGATTTTTTGTAAGCATTGTATTGACTTTTTGTTGAAACTGTGCTCTGAAATGAATTAAAAAGCAAAAATCCGACAGGAATTATAAGCACTAAAATAAGAGACTTCACTTTGAATGACCTAAATGGTATCAGCAGAAACCCGCAAATAGCATAATGGTAAAGTACATCCCCATCCCAAACAAAATAGGCATGAAGAACACCTATAATAAAGAGCCAGAGCAATCTTCTGGAATAAATGTCCATTGCTTTCAGCCCTAAATTTTTCTTTTCAAGTCTCTCTAAAAATATGCAAAACCCCACACCAAAGAGGAGAGTAAACATGCTGAAGAATTTCCCTTGAGCCAGAAAATAAATCCAAAATCTTGTTGTATGATCAAGTGATGAGCTAAAACCATAGCTATAGGAACTCCAGGGGTTGGGATAAGAGAATGATTCGATGTTGATGAGTAGAATTCCCAGAATGGCTACTCCTCTCAAAAAATCTAATGAACTAATTCTTTCACTTGATTGCGTGGGTAAAATTTGACCTTTTAAGTTATTCATTCACTAACTTTTCATAAACCTTGTAATATTCCATGATATCTGGCTCTTGCTTCATAGCTACACTTCTTTCTTTAGGGTTTTTCATCCATCGGTAGAGCCAGGAAACGCCCCATTTTTGATAATAATTATCTTCTTGATGATAGATAGGGTCTTTCAGTGCTTCTTCCAGACTGATGAATGAATAGTTTTTTTCCTTTAGTAATTGAATAATTCCGGGCAGGTAATCAGCATTCAATTGGTTATCGTGGCAGAGATAAATTTGATTGATTTTTCTATTATACTGAGTTTCTGCCAGGGAGTCAAAGAAGTCAAAATACTGGATCGTTTTCACCACATAAGCAGCGGCTACTTCTTTGGCTTTGTCCATTTCACCGGATTTTAAGTAATGTTCATACAAATAGCTGAACATCCAGTCCGAGCTTTCCACAGTGTGAGGAGCAATGGTAAAGCCCTGTTCCTTCAAGTACGTTTTGATTTTTTTATGTTGCAGAGAGTCTTTTCCTAAATCGTTAAAAGGAAATCGAAAGTATTTCGGATCTTTTTTCAGTTCAGTCCCTTCTCTGAAGGCTTCTCCTTTCTCAATATCTTTTTTGAACGACTCAAAACCCACATCAGAATAGCGTGAGTGACTAAAGGTATGATTGGCAGCTGTAACATACTCTCTTTGCAACCACGCTGAAAGTAGCTGCTTGTTTTTGTCTATCTCCTTATTTTGCTCCAGTTTGCTATAATTGATGAATATTGCAATGGGGACGTTCAAGGAATCAAGCTTATGCAACAGAAGAGGGTGGAGTTTGTCTTTTTGATACTGCCTAACGTTGGGAACATCATCAATGGTAATAGCCACATTTGTTTGAGCTGAGATTGTATTTAATAAAAATGTGGCGAGGAGTAAAAAGATTACAAAAATACGCATTGTTTATATCGGGTTATCAGCTACGAATGTTAAAGATGTTATTTTATTTGCTGGATTTCAAGTCTGGAGGCACTGCTTTGCCTTATCTGAAAGCTTCTAATAACGATGCATCTACCCAATAAATATCCTGATTACTGGTAAAGAAGAAATATTTTCCATCTTTGGTTACAAAAGGGCAGAGTTCATGGCCTTCTGTATTAACAAGTGGCCCCATATTACTTGCTTTTGACCACTCTCCATTTGCACTCTTAAAACTAATATACAGATCCCCTCTTCCTAAACCTTTTTTCCTTGCCGCTGAAAATATTAAATAAGATTCATCAGGTGCTACAAAGACATCAGCCTCATATGCTTTAGTATTAATATAATCACTTAATTTAACTGGTTTCTGAAACTCACTCTCTTTCCACTCGGCTTTATAAATATCGAAATCGTGATTTTTTCCTTTATCTGCCTGAGCATTTGAGGAAAAGTACATGCTGCCATCCTCTGCAAAGGAAATATAGTACTCGTTAAAAGTAGTGTTAATATGGCTGCCTGTATTGATAGGCTCAGACCATCCATCGCCTTCCCGGTTGGAATACCAAATATCATAGTCTTTTTTATTTCCAGATCCATCAATAGACCTGTCTGAAATATAAAAAAGCTTTTGCCCATCAACTGAGAGAAATGGATCATTAAAACTATATACAGGATGTGATATAATAGCTGTTGGAGCAGTCCATTCATCTTTTTCATAGACTGAATAATGTATTTCTGCTTTTCCCCCCTCATCAATAGCGTAGAAAAATTCCAGCCCGTCAGCTGAGAAAACAGAACCAAATTCACTTCTATTGTCTTTTGAAACAAGGTGAGGAGCAAATATTTCAGGCTTAAGGCCAGGTGGTTTTTGTGCCAGATATTGCTTTTTAGTATGCTGAGATAATGAGATATTGATAAAGCATACATAAAAAATAATCAATATGGGAAATTTCATTCTTTTGAGTTTTCGTAATTGTACTTTTAATATTCACCTCACTGTTCCATCCCTTTCATAGCCATTTTCCTATCTCTTCTTTCTTTATTTAAGGTGGAAAACGTACTGATTTGATTTCTTATTCTGTTGTAGTTAAGAAAATAACTGATGCGCAATGATAGTGTATTAAGCTGAGGACTATTGAAAAGGTAGTTGAAGTTCTCATCAAAATGCTGGTCAGTTTTTTCAATAAAGCTATCCATTGCATTTCTATACAAAATTGTCATTTGACTACCCGGGGCAAACCACCAGGAGAATCGAAGGTCTAAATTCCATGTGTTGTAAGTTACATTGTAGATGTTCTCATGCTCAGGTCTTACAGTAAGTTCTCCATTATTTTCAAGCTCATAAAATTTGGTATAATCAGCTTCTGAAAAATAGTGCCGAAAAGCCAGGTTTAAGGATGCCTTATTATTAAATATGTAATTTCCTCCTAAAGAATTAACAATGGTAGTTCTTGTCCGCTGTCCGAAGATAATTTCCGATTCATCAAAATCAACAAAGCCCTGCTCTTTGCCGGAAATGGTATAATTTGTTTCGAAGTTTAAATTAAGCTGGTTGGAGATTCTATAATTAGGCCTTGCTTCCAATACCACAAGCCTTCTGCCTTTTTCATAATATTGATACCAGTCAGCTACTACTTCAATAGCTAGTTTTTTACGAAAATCTGTAGAAAACCACAGCCATTGATCATAATATCCGGGCACTTTAACATGTCTTCCATTTACTCTGGGTTCATAAATATCATTTATGCCGTTAAAGGTAGTTTCAAATCCTCCTCCAAAATTGAAAAAGTTTTTAGTGGTAAAGCTTGAGTTAAAGTTGAACTCATTGGAACTGAAGAGGTCTGGTTCCAGCCTTCTTTCATGCCTTAAGTTAAAGTTAAGGTACATATTATTTAGAAAACCTTTGGGCTGTAATAAGCGGTAGCCATAATAACCAAAATATCTTACATAATTAGTTACACTTGAATAGCCCAGGTCGTTGATATTATAATCGAGTGTTCTTAAATCAATGCCTGCTTCCACCCTGTTTTTCCCACTTATTTTAGCAAGACCGGTCTGTGCTTCTATTCCAAACTGCGTATTTTCATCAAGCACCCAGCTGCCTTCAGCACTTGCCCTATAGTTCCATGTGTTGTTTTTATTTGTGAGAGAAAGATAAGCACCTGAAGCATTTGCATCCCTGAAATCTCCTTTTCTGGTGGTATTCGTATTCACAAACGATACAGAAGAATTATCTCCAAAACGCTGGTCCAGAACAAGTATATTGTAGTTTGTTAGCGGTTCAACCAGCTCCTTTCGTGTTTCGCTTGTTTCTATGTTTCGTATGTCTGCATAAGTATTCTCGGTTATGGCATTAAAAAAGCCAATTCCTAAGCCTTTATCAGTTCTTCCTGAAACTTTAGCTGCGTTTATTAAACTCACGGAGGAGGGGAAGTAAAGTATTTCTTCACTTTCTGAAATACTTACATTACCAACTGGTGCGCCTCCTACTCTTCTGGAGTAAAATAGATTTCCTTTTGAAAATAATTCTGTCCCTTCCGTAAAAAATGGCCTTTGTTCATCAAACTGCACCTCAAAAGCAGATAAGTTTAGCACGTTTTCATCAAAACCTGCCTGCCCAAAATCGGGAATTAGCACCATGTCCAGTGTAAAGGCATCATTAATTCCATATTTTAGATCCATTCCTCCATTCACCTTTACATCAGTTTTCCCGTCATAATTATTAATGTAAGAGGAAATGTAGGGTTGAAATGAAAGGCGGGTAGGAGTTTTAATATTCTCTATACCGTAAACTTCTCCATCATAAATGGAATATGAACCTTTGGTGTTATCAACATGGCTCCAGCTATATCGTGTTCTGGTTCTGTAAAATTCACGCTCCATGTTTAAGCCCCATTCCTGAATGTCCTTTTTGGGGAAGCGGAGCTCAAAATATGGGATGAAAATTTCAGCTACCCAGTTGTCGTCATTAATTTTTACTTCGCTATACCAAACAGCATTCCATGAATTATCCTCGTCTCCATTGGTCATTTTAGCATCGTACTGTACGCCCGCAGCAGTCACTATAAACTGCATACTTTGTTGCCTGTCGTTATAGCCATTTAGCAAAATAAAAAAGAAATCATCTGCCCCTATATTATCCCGCTGAGTAAGTTCTTTCATGATTTTATCCGGGTAAGGATCATTCATGGTAGCACCAAAATAGATGCCCAGGTCATCATAAACAATTTTTACTTCTGTGCGAAGGCTATCAGGAATGGGTCTTCCATTGGTAGGGTTTCTTTCAATAAAATCTGTGGCAATGGGGGCATCTTGCCATGCCTCATCATCCAAAATACCATCAATTTTTGGAGCAGAAGTCACCTTTTTAATGGTAATACTTTTACGAGGAATGCTATCATTTGAATGTGCAAAAGCGCCACTTGCTGCAAGCAGTATTAGCAAAGTAGTGAAAAAATATCGAAACATAGTTTTGAGCCAGTCTAATATCAATAAATGAAGAAAAAGGATGTAATTAAAGTATTAACCATCCGATTATCACTTCAAAGGATGTAGGTCTGCTTGCTTAAGTTGCAAAAAAAGGAAAATTAATTTTCTTCAAATGTTATTTTTCTGTGGGAGGCTCAATTGTTGTGCCAGTAGCTTCGATCAAGGATAAATCATGCCTGAGGCATTTCAGAGAAACACTTCTGTTCATTCGCGAACAAAAGTGTTTCTATATGGACATTTTTGTATAGAAAGAATCATGTAGATAATAATAGTCTTAGTTTGTTAATTCAGACTCTTCCTTCTCTTCTTTTTCTCTTTCATTTACCAAATACAAAGTTCTTGTTGGGTAGGCAATAGTAATATCCATTTTCTCAAATTCTTCAAATATTCTAAAGTTGATGGCTTGTTGAATATCCATGTATTTATTGTAATCTGCTGCGTTTACATAATATACAATTTCGAAATCCAGGCTGGAATCACCATACTGCTGAAAGTGGGACCGGTCAAAAGTTACATCTGCTTGCTCTTCCACAAGGCTGCGAAGAAGGTCAGGAATTTGCTTAAGTTTTTCGCATGAAGTTTGGTATACTACTCCAATTTTAAAAACCACTCTTCTTCGCTCCATTCTTTTGTAGTTGCGAATTCTTGATTTAGTAAGATCACTATTAGAAAATATTAGTTGCTCTCCTGACAGACTTCTGATTCTTGTAGTTTTAACACCAATATACTCCACGGAGCCCAGCTTATCATCAATAATCAGGAAATCACCTACCTCAAAAGGCCTGTCGAAAAATATAACAAAGTAGTTAAACAGATCACCAAGAATATTTTGGGCCGCCAGAGCAATAGCAATACCTCCAATACCTAATCCAGCTACTACTGCTGTTACATCATACCCCAAATTGTCAAAGAAGAAGAGCAAGCCAACCATCCAGATAATTGCATGAATGATAATAATGAGGCCTCCAATTTGTTTTAATTTTTCCTCCCCATTTTCCTGCCCGCCTACATAGCTTCTTAACATGCGTATGATAGAGGCAGAGAAAAACCTGATCAGGAGGTAGGTGATCACTACAGTTATCGCAACGGAAAGTATATTTTCTACTTTTTCTGTAAGCGTGAGTGAAACAATAACACCATAAACAATGAAAACATAAATAGCAGGAATGCCAAACTTCTCAATGCTATCTACTATGAAATCATCAATATTGGTGGTTGTTTTTTTTGTAAGGGCCTTTAGCCTTTTTAATAGAAACCTCTTAAACAGCTTAACCAGTACAATGCCAATTAAAATAGAACCTAATGCTATAAGATACTCCTGAACAGTATTTTGATAATAAACTCTGTCTAAAAATTGATTCATGTTTTAGAAGATTTGAAAAAGCGAGGATAAAAGTTACTGATAATGCTTACTGTTTTTAACGGAGCCCTTTTTTTGGATGTTGCTTGTTTTTAAGCAAAAATGAGTTTTTGTGAGCTTTTACGCTATTTTAATTACAAAAGCTGATGTCTCCCTTTCTTTCCATTATGGCAATTTTAACTTTTTCGATCTGATCAGTATTGGCATGTAAGCGTAGCGCCTGTATCAGATCCTGTTCACTTAAATCACCCTTCTTCATCTGATTTCAATCTATTATTTCATTTCTAAGTAGAATTCGTTCTTCTCCTTTGAAAAATTTAGCATTTCTGGCAGATTTTCTATTTAACTGAGATATAAACTTATGGAGGAGAACAAATAGAAACCTAAACCTGGCAGCTAGAATCTCCAAAAATTATTTTTCTTTAGTAGTAGGCAGCGAAGAGGTAATCATTATGGCTAAAATAAAATCAAAGGCAGTCATTTTATCAACAAACCTTTTTTTTGCCATACCAATGAAAAAACTACGAAGTTTCGGGCAAGCGTTTGTAGTATAAGTATAGTATAATGTTAGAGGTGTTAATTCCAGAAAGCGCTATTAAAAAATGCCGGATTTCCTCCATAAAAATTAAATGAAGTACTACAGCATTGATTTCGGCTCAAAGTTCACACAGTGAATGTATAGGACTATAGAAAAAGTTATGAAAGTGAAAAAGTGGTTTCAGAAATAGCCATAATAGAGATGTAAATAGGCAAAGATTACAGATTTTGTATTTACTCTTTCACGAAATCAAGAATGTAAATTTTATCCACGCCTTTAAAACTTTTTGTACGAATTAGCAGCTTGAAATTACCTCCTGCATAGCTGTAACTGCCAATGGCATATTGTAAACCTTCATTTGAGCTACCTTGATGGATGTATTCAAAATCTACAGGTTCGTACTTTTTAAAAAAATCCTTTAAGTAAATTTCTGCATGTACGTTACTGTAATTATCAGATTCCCCATTAATGTTGAGTTCTATAGTATCGTGAAAATATTTCGCCAATTCTTTTGAGCTCCCGGCTTTTAATGCGGAACGGACATTACTAAATAAACTTTGCGCTTTAGCTTCTCCAGTAAGAAAAAATACTGAAAATATAAGTAAGCATATAAGCTTGATAAGATGCTGCTTCATTATTTTATTGAAATTCATCATTTTCATCCATTCATGCTAAAATTGTGCCATTAATAGCATATTATCAAATTTCCAATCAAATTAACATAAACCAAACCGACTTACAAAGCCAATGGAAATTATTATCTTTAAGTTTTAATTACTAAAGTGAATTCTGTTTTCGTAGTTTTGTTGTTCGCTCTGTTAAAAACAACGATTTCTCTTGAAAGTAAAATTTTTTTAGTGAAACTAAAAGTTTAAATATAAATATAAAATAAACCAGAACCCTACAACTAACATTTTAAACATGAAGAATAAAGTAATTTTAATGATATTGGATGGTTGGGGCATAGCTACCAATAAAGAAGTATCAGCAGTTGATAAGGCCAACACACCATTTATGGATAGCCTCTATACCCGGTTCAGAAACAGTAAACTTCAGGCTTCTGGCGAGGCAGTAGGATTACCTGATGGCCAAATGGGTAACTCTGAGGTGGGGCACATGAATTTAGGGGCCGGCCGTGTAGTTTATCAGGATCTTGTAAAAATTAGTAAAGCAATTAAAGACGGATCCTTAAAAGATAACAAAGTATTTAGAGATGCCATTGAATATGCCAGATCTTCGAGGAAAAAGCTTCATTTTATAGGTCTTGTTTCAGATGGAGGGGTGCATTCACACATAGATCATTTAAAAGGATTGCTTAGTTTGGCAAATGATGCCGGGTTAAAAGATGTTTTTGTACATGCTTTTACCGATGGACGGGATACGGACCCTAAAAGCGGGAAAAAATTCATAAAAGAAGTAATTGATCATTGTAAACAAACCACCGGTAAATTAGCAAGTATTACTGGAAGATACTATGCTATGGACAGGGATAACCGTTGGGAAAGAGTTAAAGTGGCTTATGATGCCATGCTGAAATCAGAAGGTGATGGCAAAAAGGATGTGCTAAAAGGAATTCAGAAATCCTATGACAGAGGCATTACAGATGAATTTTTAAAGCCTATTATTCAGCTGGATTATTCAGGAAACCCTGTAGCGAAAATTGAACCTGAAGATGTGGTGATTTGCTTCAACTTCCGTACTGACAGAGGAAGGGAAATTACTCAGGCCCTTACGCAAAAAGCATTCCCTGAGCAGAATATGCATCCTTTAGATCTATATTATATTACAATGACTAAGTATGATGATAGCTTTAAAGGTGTTAAGGTGTTATTTGAAAAAGACAACCTTACTAATACCTTAGGTGAAGTGCTTGAAAAAAATGGAAAGAAGCAAATAAGGATTGCAGAAACTGAGAAGTATCCGCACGTAACGTTTTTCTTTTCTGGAGGTCGGGAAAAAGAATTTGATGGAGAAAAAAGAATTATGTGCCCTTCTCCTAAAGTGGCCACTTATGATTTACAGCCTGAAATGAGCGCTGCAGATATCAGGGATGCCATCATTCCGGAGCTGAAAAAACAGGAAGCTGATTTTGTCTGTTTAAATTTTGCTAATCCTGATATGGTGGGGCATACCGGAGATTTTGACGCAGCAGTAAAAGCCTGCGAAACTGTGGATAAATGTGCAAAAGCAGTTGTTGATGTTGCTTTGGAGAATAATTATGCCACTATAATTATTGCTGACCATGGTAATTCCGACTTCATGATTAACGAAGATGGAACACCAAATACAGCACATACTACAAACCTTGTGCCCTGTATTTTAGTTGATGATACTTTTAGCGGACAAATTAAAGATGGTAAGTTAGGAGATTTAGCCCCTACTATTCTTAAAATGATAGGAATTGAAGTTCCTAAAGAAATGACAGGAGATATACTGATCAATTAAAGTACAATTAGAACTTTTATAATTAGAGAAGTTAGAAATTATAAGCACGTGAAATGTCTTTTTCACTGGTACGAATAAATTATATATACATGAAATCAGCATGATTAAGGAGAGGCTCCAACCGAGGATAAATATAATAACCCTGGGCATGGTAGCAACTCCGATCTTTCTGATTGCATGTGATAAGTAAAAAGCTAAAATATATACACATGAAATATAGTTCATTGGTTTTTCTTGCTAGTTTCTTTTTCTTGCTCACTTCTTGTGTAGAGTCTGTAAAAGAGAAACCGATTAATACTTATTTTGATGTAGAGGCACTCGTTGATGAGCAGATTGAGCAACTACGCCAAAAAGATCCTTTGTTGGCAAAGCAAATATCAATTGACGGCCAGTCCGAAAGAGATACTATTAACTTTGATTCCCTGGGCTGGGTGAATGAGTTGGAAGTGTTTAAACTAGCTAATATTAACAAACCTAATTTGAGGGGTGAGTATGAAGCAGTGGAAAAAACACTTGATGACTCCAAAATATGGAGTTATACGGCAGATAAGCAATCCTTAGGAATTGAGTTTTTGCATGTTTATTTTGGAAGCGATAGCACACTTAAAAAATTGGAAGCACGCTATAATGAGGACAATGCACTCTACACATCTGAAAGAAATCTGGAAATGGCTTTTGAGAATGTAGATGGTAAAAGCACATTATCAAAGTACAGGATTTATGGTAAGCAAAAAATGATTATGAAAGATGAAGTAGAGTTCTCTATTGAATCTGAGATATTATAGGTTGCTTTAAAACTTAAGATTGAAACGAGCCGGATATTTTGTCTGGCTCGTTTCAGTTTAGACAAATTGAATTAACCGGGTAGGCTAATTCCTTTTAATTTTCTGTATAATGTTATGGCATATCTGTCAGTCATTCCACTAATATAATCTATACATATCATACTGATTTCATAGAAGCTTCCGGTTTCTGTAATCATTTCCTGATATGCTTCAGGCAATAATCTGAAAACTGTCAAATCTTTCTGCCCGGAATCTTCTTTTCCCTTTTGCGCAATCGCGGCTTCTAAAAATGAACTGAGCAAACCCTCCAAAACCACATGGCCTACAGCTTCCGTTTCCAGCACCAGGCGAGAGCGATATATTTTTTGAACTGATACGGCTATAATATCTCTTAGCACTTTTTTAGAAGGTACTAAGTCCATTAATGCTGTATCGAACTGACCGCTTAGTATTTCAGCTTCATTTTCTTTAAAAATATTTACGCATTGTTCAATTAAAGCATTGATAGCCAGGGCACGCAAATACCCTATTTTTTCGTTTTTACCTTTCGTTTTTTCCAGTTTTTCAGGCATATAGCTTTCCCCCAGAATTTCTGCCAGTAAATCTCTGGCCTGTTCAAAAGGCACCCAGCCTAGCCTGCATCCATCCTCCAGGTCAATAATATGATAGCAAATATCATCAGCGGCTTCCACCAAAAAGGTTAAAGGATGACGTGAATAGATGGCTTCTGAATCTGATAAGCGCAAAAGTCCTACAGCTTCTGCCAATTCAGTAAATATGTCTTTTTCGCTCTGAAAGAAGCCATATTTTTTCTGGCTTCTTCTGCTTTTGTCTCTTTCGCTGATAAGAGAGGGTCTGGGGTATTTGGTAAAAGCAGCTAATGTACTTAGGGTAAGTTTTATCCCTTGGTTATCAGGTCTGTTCAGCAGGCGGAAACCCTGCGCATTTCCTTCAAAATTGGTTAAATCCTTCCATTCAGCCTCACTTACCTGTGCTTTAATGGTTTTACCAATAGTGCTTTTCTCAAAAAAATCGGAAATAGCATCTTCCCCTGAGTGTCCGAATGGAGGGTTGCCTATATCATGTGATAGTGAAGCAGCAGCCACAATAGCTCCAAAATCAAATGCTGAAAAACCTGCTTCCTTTAATTCAGGATATTTTTCAGTAATCACTTCTCCTACTTTTTTTCCTAAAGAGCGCCCTACACTACTTACCTCTAAACTATGGGTCAGACGTGTGTGTACAAAATCTTCTTCAGGGAGAGGTACTACCTGGGTCTTGTCCTGAAGTCTTCTGAATGGATGAGAAAAGATGATTCTATCGTAATCCTGCTCAAAAAATGAGCGGGCGCTTGATTGTGCATTTTTACCCGACTGACCTAACCTGTCAGGATTCAAGAGTTTAATCCATTCCATTTTTTCCATTGGGTAAAATTAGAACATTGTTTTACAGCATAAAAGCGTGATATAAATTTTTCAAGGATCAGTAATGAGAGAAAGTTTGAATTACTATTGTTTTAATGAATACAGAATTATGTAAATGGTACTTTATTTAAAGGGATTGGCTGCTATATTTGTAAAAACTAAACAGAATAATGATGTTGAAAAGAACTATTTTTTTTATAAGTCTCCTTTTTATTGGCAGTGGACTACTGGCACAGGATTTGGCTTATACTGTTAACCTGAACAACAGGGAAGGAGATACTTTTAAAGTAAGCCTTACAATTGACACGAAATTAGGTGAAGAAAATAACATTTATCAATTTGCTGCAACTGCTCCGGGAACTTATCAGGTAATGGATATGGGACGCTTTGTGAGAAGCTTCAAAGCTTTTGATAAGAAGGGCAGAGAAATAGAAACTGAACAAATTGCCACCAATCAATTTAAGATTGTGGATGCTAAAAAGGTGAAAAAGGTAAAAACCATTACCTATGAAATAGCTGAAACATGGGACACTGAAGTAGAAGAAAATACTATTTATAAAATGTGCGGTTCCTCTATAGAGGATGACAACGTGTTGATTAATGGGCAAACTGTTTTTGGATATTTTTCAGGAATGCAATCCGCTCCATTAAGCATTAAACTGCAATACCCTGCTGACTGGAAAGTAGGTACTGCATTAACTAAGAATGCTGAAGGCTTATACATAGCAGATAACTACGACCACATTGTTGATTCCCCTATTTTATTGGGTAGATTAACCAAAGCTAATACGGATTTAGGAGGTACAAACATTGATGTTTATACTTATTCTAAAACTGATATGATCACTTCAGAGGATCTGTTAGGAGCCATGGAGGAAATGCTAAAAGCAGCAGATGCCTTTGTAGTGGAATTTCCTGTGGATAGATATACTTTCCTTTTTCATTTTGAAGATGAAACCTGGGGTGCCTGGGAACATTCCTATAGCTCTGAATATATTTATGCTGAAGAGCCATGGACTCCTCAGCTGGCTGCAAGAATTACCAGCACAGCCGCACATGAATTTTTTCATATTATTACCCCGCTGAATATTCATAGTGAAATAATTGAGCAATTTAATTTTATTGAGCCAACCCCTTCCGAACACTTATGGATGTATGAGGGTGTTACTGAATGGGCATCCGACATGATGCAACTGAGAGGTGGAATGATTGAATTGAAGGATCTGTTCAATGAGCTGCAACAAAAATTATATGTGGATGGTCGCTATGATTCAGCCTACAGCTTAAGTAAGTTAAGTTTAACCTCTTATACTCCAGAAGGTCAGGAACAATACGGTAATATTTACATGAGAGGAGCACTTGTGGCAGGATTGTTAGACATCAGACTTTTAGAGCTTTCTGACGGGAAGCGTGGACTTAGAGAAGTGGTAAATGAACTTTCTAAAAAATATGGTCCGGATAATGCATTTCCGGAAGATAAATTTTTCGACATTTTTGTTGAGATGACTTATCCTGAGATTGCTGATTTCTTTGATAAATACATTAAAAATGCAAATCCTTTGCCTGTTAAAGAGTATTATAAAAAAATAGGGATTGATTATAAGCGAAAAGAAAAGACAGGTAAAATGGTGCCAAGTTTAGGTTATGGACT
The DNA here is from genome assembly GCF_014636295.1 of Marivirga lumbricoides. Lineage (GTDB taxonomy): Bacteria > Bacteroidota > Bacteroidia > Cytophagales > Cyclobacteriaceae > Marivirga > Marivirga lumbricoides. The sequence continues at coordinate 85,889 of NZ_BMEC01000007.1, forward strand.
GGCTGCCCCTGAAGGCAAAATAATTATTACTGAGCCAACAGACTCTTTGAGTGGGATGGGAGTAAAAGCTAACGATATTTTTCTAAAAGTTAACGGTACAGAAGTGAGCTTGCAAAATGCCAGAATGGTGATTGGCACTTTGTCTCAACAGCCCATCGGTTATGAATATGATCTTACTGTATTAAGAGGAGATGAGGAGAAAGAGATTAAAGCAAAGATCATAGCCAAAGAAGAGGTAAAAGAGCACATGTTCACTATTGATGAAGATGCCAGTGCCGAAGCTAAAAGGCTAAGAGCAATTTGGCAGAAGAATATTTAAAATAAAAGTTTATCAAAAGCTCCTATATGGAGCTTTTTTATGCTCTTTACTTTATTTTTAAATTGTGGCTGTGAGTTTAATTATGTAGCTTTCATCGTTATACTTTTTACACAAAATTAATGAGAGCCTTGATCAGAATCTTTTCTGTTGTCTTACTATTTATAGGTTTTTTAGCCCATTCCACGGCAGCCAGGGAGCCGGTACTAAAGGTACTGGCAGGGCAGAAATATGAAGAGATTGGTCAGGATATATTAATTTTTAAAGATTATACTCATCAAGTTTCCTTTCAGGAAATCTTATCAGAACAATATCAGAAACAATTTGAAAGGGGAAACCAGGATGTACTCAGTTTTGGATTACAGGATATAAGCCTCTGGCTTAAGATTAATGTGGAATTAGAGCATAGTGAAAGCGTGCCTTATATGTTAGAAATAGCATTCCCGACCTTAGATTCCATATTCTATTTTTATCAGGATGGAGACAGATGGGGGGAAATGTTTGCAGGGGACAGAATACCGTTTAGTGAAAGAGAAATAGATCATAAAAACTTTGTATTTCCTATCCAGCCCGCTCCTAGAAAAATCACTACAGTCTATCTTAGGATAAGAAATAAAGGATCTATTATTCTTCCTATAAAAATAGCACCTAAGGAGGGCTTTTTTGCAGCTGATTTACAAGAAGAGCTACTGTATGGGATTTTTTATGGGATTATGATTGTCATGTTTCTTTATAACTTATTCCTGGCTTTTGCAGCAAGAAGCTTAAGCTATTTGTATTATATAGGAATTATTGCGGGAAATTTATTTTCACTTTCGGCACTTAACGGACATGCTTTCCAGTATTTGTGGCCAAATAATCCCTGGTGGGCTAACCACGTGATTATTTTCGGCATAGGCTTTTGGATATTCTCAGGCAACTTATTTGCTATCAGGTTTTTGGAGTCTAATAAAAACTCGAGAGGCTATCATATTGGTTTTAAAGTGATGCGATTTATGGGGCTCATTATTATAGTCCTGGCTTTTGTGCTGGATTATGAAATCAGCCTGGTTATAGCAAATTATACCCTTGCTTTTAACTGTGTTTATCTTCTTGCCAATGGAATACTATTTTGGAGAAAAGGCGTTAAAGTAGCTGAAATTTTCACTATGGCCTGGGCATTGTATTTAATAGGAATTCTGCTTTACACGCTCAGAAACCTTGGCTTCCTTCCTGTTAATTTCATGACGACTCATGTGCTTGAGTTTGGAGCTGTAAGTGAAGTTATTCTTCTATCCATCTCCTTCGGATATAAATACAGATTGTTGGAGGTGGATAAGAAAAAAGCGCAAAAAAATGTTTTGGATATAATGACTCGCAGTCAGGAGTTAATCCAACTTCAAAACGATGACCTTGAACATAGAATTCAAGAGCGAACGCAGGAGTTAAAGCAAAAGCAGGATGAAGTACTCCAACAAAATGAGGAACTGAATGCGAAGAATGAAAAACTGACTGAAGCGCAAACTATTATAGAGCAGCAAAATATTCTTTTAAGAAAATATAATGATGACCTGGAAAACCAGGTGGCCACCAGAACAAATGATTTACAACAAAGTAATCAGGAACTTGCTCAAAATGTGCAACAGTTGGAGCAATATGCTTTTATGACGGCTCACAATTTACGGGCACCTGTCGCCAGGCTCCTTGGGCTTACCAATCTGCTTGAACTTAGTCCTGATACTGATAAACAGGAGTGGATGATGATCCTTTCCAAAATTAAGGAAGAGGGAAATAGCCTGGATGCAGTAATTAAGGATATGAATGCTATCATTCAGCTGAGGAGTGCTGCAGATGTTGAGCTTGAATGGGTAAATATTGAGGAAAAAGTAAATCAGGTAAAAAGAATATTAAAAAATTCTATAGCTGTCAGTAAGATTGAGATACTATTAAATACAAAAGCATTTACAGAGATTAAAAGTAACCCTACTTACATAGAAAGCATACTTTATAACCTTATTTCAAATGCAATTAAATACAAAGCTCCAGGAGATCACTCATATATTGAGATAAAAACCGAAAGGCTGGAGGAGAATCTTTTGGTATCAGTAAGGGATAATGGTGTTGGAATAAATTTGGACAAATATGGAAATCAGCTTTTTGGTATGTACAAGCGATTTCATCCCCATATTGAAGGTAAAGGGCTGGGGTTGTTTTTGGTAAAAAGTCAGATGAGTATTTTAGGAGGAGATGTGAAAGTGGAAAGTACACCCGGCTTAGGCACCACTTTTAAGTTATTTTTCCCCCTCAGTCTTTAATGTGATTTCAAACTTCAAAAAGGAAGAATCAATCGTTATTTTTGTACAAATACCTTGCTCATTATAATCATAAATACTTTTATCACCATTAGGTATTTCAAACATATACCTGTTTTCGTCCGGAAGTTTTGCAATCTTAACATAATCCAGAAATCTTTCTGAAAAGACCGCATCTCTTTGTTTAGGCTTCGAGAAATATAGCTGAAGCATACTTGTGTTTAACAAGCCATCGATTTTCTCTTTTTCTCCATCTTTGTTGCCGAGGTAAGCTGACTGCATACCAATTCTCTCCAATTTAGCCTCTTCTTCTTTCTCTCCATTTTTTTTGTGAATAAAATACGCATTCTGAAGCGTTCCATCTTGGTAGATTGCCTCATAGAGGAATACTAAATTGGTTGTTCTGAAAAGTGAATACTCCACTTCTGAAACTGCAGAGTAATAAGTTTTTCCTTCAGCAAGCTTTTTTTGGGTAACCAGCATGCTTCCAACATTTTTTCCTGCCACAGTAATGTCATAGCTAAGCTCCTGCGCATTCAGGTAAAAATTAAAGGACAGTAAGACGGATGCTAACAGAAAATGCTTCAACATAATATTTAAGTAATTAACTGTTATAAACTTCAGTAATAAGAAATTATTTCAATATACTTTAAATATTGATAAAAGTAAGGCATTGAAATTACTATCCCGCCCAGCCTTCTCTGTCCAGGCTACGGTATTGAATAGCTTCGGCCAGGTGTTCAATTTTAATGTCCTCACTATTAGCTAAATCTGCTATAGTACGAGACACCTTGAGAATTCTATCATAAGCACGGGCGGATAAACCTAGCTTTTCCATTGCATTTTTTAATAAGGCTTTACCGGCAGTATTTATCACACATAATTCTTTTACCATCTGAGATGGCATTAGAGCATTGGAATGAATTTCAGGATGCTTCTTAAAGCGCTCCTCCTGTATAGCTCTGGCAGCAATTACTCTTTCGCGAATAATGTCGCTACTTTCCGCTTTTCTGTCAGCAGTCATCTGTTCAAATGACACAGGCGTCACTTCTACATGCAAATCTATCCTGTCCAGCAAAGGACCACTCACCTTATTGAGATAGCGTTGAACTGCTCCCGGAGGGCAAACACATTCCTTTTCAGGATGGTTATAATAGCCACACGGACATGGGTTCATACTGGCCATTAGCATAAAGTTGGCAGGAAAATCTACAGAAACTTTAGCGCGGGAAATTGTCACTCGTCTTTCTTCAAGAGGCTGCCTCATTACTTCCAACACGGTTCTTTTGAACTCTGGTAATTCATCCAGAAATAAAACACCATTATGAGCCAACGAAATTTCTCCCGGTTGAGGCAGACCTCCTCCTCCTACTAAAGCTACATCAGAAATCGTATGATGAGGGCTTCTGTATGGCCTTGTAGCAATTAGTGAAGCATCGGGGCCCAATCTGCCGGCTACAGAATGAATTTTAGTAGTTTCCAATGCCTCAGGCAAACTAAGAGGAGGTAAAATAGAGGGTAATCTTTTTGCCAGCATTGTTTTTCCTGCCCCTGGTGGACCAATCATAATCACATTATGTCCCCCGGCAGCGGCTATTTCTAGAGCACGTTTAATATTTTCCTGCCCCTGTACATCAGCAAAGTCAGCGTCATAATCGTTCAGGTTAGTAAAGAAAATATCTCGGGTATCAATAGAAAGTGGTTCAATAGATGAATTCCCTTCTAGTATATCAATAGCTTCTCTCAGATTTTCTACCCCTAAAACTTCAAGGTTATTAACAATTGCTGCTTCAGCAGCATTCTCTTTTGGCAGGATAAAACCTTTAAAACCTTGTTTTCGTGCTTCAATGGCAATAGGAAGTACTCCTTTTATTGGTCTTAGCTGGCCATCCAGAGCTAACTCTCCCATAATCATATATTGCCCTAAAGTTTCGCTGAAAATCTGGTTTGAACTCACCAGAATCCCCAGAGCTATTGGCAAATCATAGGCAGATCCTTCCTTCTTAACATCTGCAGGAGCAAGATTCACCACTGTTTTTTGGCGAGGCATTCGGAAACCGCTGTACTTTATGGCGGCATCCACACGGTGCTCACTTTCTTTGATGGCATTATCCGGCAAGCCCACCATATTAAATTTTGCACCCTGACTTACATTTACTTCAATAGTAATTACACTGGCATCCACTCCGTAAACTGAGCTTCCATAAGTTTTAGCTAGCATAAGCCATTTGTTTTTCTATATGTAAAATAAGAATATGGATTATTTTTATGTGTACTTCCTGAATTCTGTCTGCATAACCCTGGTGAGCTACCCTGATTTCCACATCGCAAAGCTCTGCTAACTCACCGCCATTCTTTCCGGTTAGGCCTATCACTTTCATACCTGCTTTCTTTGCTGATTTAGCGGCTTCAATAATATTTGCGGAATTGCCACTGGTTGAAATCGCCAATAATACATCGTCAGTTTTACCGAGAGCTTCTACTCCTCGGCTGAAGATGTACTGAAACCCATAGTCGTTTCCTACGCAGGTGATGTGGCTTGCATCAGAAATAGCAATAGCAGCCATGGCGGGCCGGTCATCCCGGTATCTGCCACTCAATTCTTCAGCAAAATGCATGGCATCACAATGGGATCCGCCATTACCGCAGCTTATCACTTTTCCTCCGTTTTTGAGGGAATCTGTAATGGTTGCTACAGCATTTTCTATAGCATTCAGATTAGCTTCATTATTAATAAAGCTATCTAAAACATTTTTTGCTTCTACTAACTCTTGTTTTATGGTTGATGTCATTGATGCAAATTAATAATTGTCAGCTTTTTAGTTGATTGTCATCCCCATCACTTTTTGTTGAGGAAGGTAAATCTTTAGCAGGGGGATTGTTTTTAGGAGGTATGGAGGAAGAGGTAGTTTCTTTTTGGTCGTAAAGCTTTGCTTTTAATTCGTTGATTTCTTTTGAATGGTTTTTTTCTACCTTTTCCAAATGTTTTTGATGTTTCCATTCGAATACCAAAACTATTAAGAACAATAAAAATCCAAAATAGGCACCATACATCATTAAATCCATTCTTTTAAAGAGATCTAACAAAAAGTTAAGGTCATTTTTTCCCACTGAAATGAGGATGATGGCTGATAGATGAAAAATCAGAAGGGCGGAGTAAACAATAATTTTAAAAGTCTTCATTACGGGTGACTATTTTAATGGATTTTGAATAAAACAAATATAGAAAAATAATTAGCAATCAGGATACTGACTGTATTTCAATCAACTTATTGTATACTCCTTGCTTTTCTACCAGCGATTGATGTGTGCCAGTTTCTATTATTTCACCATTTTGCATCACATAAATTCTATCAGCTTCCTGAATAGTACTTAAGCGATGCGCTATTACTATAGAAGTACGATTCTTCATTAGATTGGATAGTGCTTCCTGTACTAATTTTTCAGATTCGGAATCAAGTGCTGAGGTGGCTTCATCTAAAATGAGGATGTCAGGATTTTTCAGAATGGCCCGGGCAATGCTGATTCTCTGACGTTGGCCTCCTGAAAGTTTAGTGCCTCTATCACCTATGATAGCATCATAACCATGCTTCATTTGAGTAATAAATTCGTGCGCATTCGCCACTTTTGCTGCCTGCTGCACTTCCTCCAGCGTGCTTTCCGGCTTTCCGAAAGCTATATTGTTGAAAATTGTATCGTTAAAAAGGATGGACTCCTGGCTTACAATCCCCATTTTGCTCCTCAGGGTTTCAATTTTAAAATCCTGAATGGGTTTTCCATCTACTAAAATAGCCCCGGAATTTACATCATAAAATCTCGGAATTAGATCAGCTAAAGTAGATTTTCCTCCTCCTGAAGGTCCTACTAAAGCAATCATTTCTCCTTTATTCACTTTTAAGTTAATGTGATTTAAAACAGGATCCTTCGCATAAGAAAAAGATACATCTTTGAATTCTATTGAGTCTGTAAAATGCTTAAACTCTGCTGCATCAGGCTTATTTGTAATGCCTGGTTCTGTATCCAGAATAGTGAATATCCTATCTGCTGAAGCTAACCCTCTCTGTACATTACTGAATGCTGTTGAAAGTGATTTAGCAGGATTAAGGACTTGCGAAAATAAGGCAATAAAGGTAATGAAGCTCCCTGCATCCAATGTAGAGTTACCTTCTAAAATCATAGAGCCACCTACAAGGAGAATTCCGGCTACAACCGTTACTCCTAAAAACTCAGAAATTGGGCCAGCTAAAGCAAAGCGTTTTCTCATGCTAATGTTGAAGGTAGCATAATTTTTCACTTGCTTACCGAAGCGTTTTTTTGAGAAATCTACTGCATTAAAAGCTTTCACTATGCGCATGCCGCCCAAGGTCTCTTCCAGTATATCAGAAATTCTTCCTATAGTTTCCTGACTTTGCTGTGCCTTCTTTTTAAGCTTAATAGAGATATAAGAGATAATAAAACCTGAGAGAGGAAGAACCAGCAAAGTGATTAAGGTTAGCTTCACTGATATGAAAAATAAGCCTGTGAAGTAAGCAATGATCATTATTGGCTCTTTGATAACTGCTTTTAAGCTATTTACTACAGTACCCTCCACTTCCTGCACATCACTCATTACTTTTGACATGATGTTACCTTTTCGTTCTTCTGTGTAATAGCCTATATGCATATTCATTAACCTATCAAATAGAGCATTTCTCAGATTTGAAATTACATTCGCCTTTACAATAGCAGAAATCACTTCAACCAAATAACGAAATACATTGGCCAGAAAAATAAATATTACGAGCAGAAGGCAAACAAACTGCAGGGCTTCAAATCTGTCTTGCTGCACTAATTGCCCAAATTGATAATCAAATACATCTTTCAAATAATATATATCAAACTCAAAATGAGGAGCAGATTCAGGTATCTTCTCAGCTTTTTCTGTTTGGAAAAGAGTATTTAATACGGGAGCTAAAACAGCAAGGCTTATCACACTGAATATAGCCTGTAGAAATACATATAAGATATATTGAGGAGCCAGTAGACCTAAAGGTCTGGCATAAGAAAGTACTCTAAAATAAGTCTTCATTAATTAATAAGCTGAATTTGCTCGCAAGTTAAGAGTATAAAGACGCTTTTACGTAAAAATGGTTAGATTTTACCTTCAGCTGTAATAAATTTAGCCAGATTTGAAGTTGTCTTAAAAAATATTCTCTCTTCTCGGAATGTTCCACCTTACCGTAGCATTGTAAAAATTATTTTCAGAAGTGTTATTGCCAAACTCACTTTCCTGATTTCTCATGGTGTAACCTAATTCAATAAATAAATTATATTTTGGCATCAAAGTAAGCAAAAACTGGTAGTATGTAAGCTGATTTGATTCTCCTTGACCAATTACATGTCCAAAATCTCCCTGGTCGGGGTATCTGTATCGGGTGTTGTTAGCTTTAAATATATTGCCGCCAAAATTAACTCCTGTTGTATCAGTTCCAAAATCGGCAAATACAGCTTTTGCTTGAAAAGTAAGTTTAGGTGTAATTTGATAGCGTAAAATACCAATAAGCTCTTTGAAATTTGCCCCTAAAGGGTGGGCTAATGACTGCTTATAATTAGCATAGTTGGTAAAATTATTATCATGGGCATACATAAAAGGTCTGGAGAGGTTATATTCTGCCTGCAGATCCAGATTAGGGATTTCAAATGCATTAAAATATTTCAGTCCTCCTTGAAGTGCATATTTATTGGCCCACCAGCCGCCTTTTCTAATATTTTCTATCAGGAATTCATCCAACACAAATTGGCCGTACATCGAAAAACGTTTCAGGAATATCCAGCGAAAATCCATCCCTACCAATGCATTTCCTGAGCTGCCATCCTGCTGCTCTAAAGAGCGGTAGAAAATTATAGGATTAAGGTAAGTTATGTCAATGGGGTTCTGTGCTCGTGAAGAATCACCTGACATGATAGCTTCAAAGATGCCTACATTTAAGTTTTTAGTAATATTGTAGCTTAAATGGTGTAAGGACATAAACTTTCTGTCGTACCTATCTCCGGTGCCTCTCAGAGAGTTACCTGACCTATCCAGATTAGCGGTTTGAAGCCCAAAAATATTGGTATAATTTAATTTCCAAATATTGGTTTCGGCTTTTAGGAAAAGGTAACCCGGAGAAAAATCACTTAAAATCATGGATCTTTCGCCATTACCGATGAAAAAGCGATCGTGTCCAAATTGAAGATTGATGTTTTTTGTAGCTTGAAAAGAAATATACCCCCTGGCAGTGAAAAAGTCTCTTCCGGTTTCATCATCTCCATAAGGTTTCCAAAAACCTTCATTCGGAACCGCATCAAACATGGCTGTGTATCTGTCAACATGTTGAGGAAAACGAACCTGATTTTCTGTTAAAAATGTATAGAAACCTACTTTTTTATTGATCAATCCTCTTATTTCAACTCCTCGGGTATTGATGAATAATTGCCTGTCGCTTATTGACTCTCTGCCAAGCGTAAAATCCAAAACCGGATTTACATGTAGATCAAACTCATCAGTATTTACATTAAAGAAATCAGTGTTAGTTTTATAAATGTGCTTCAAAAAAGCCCTTTCTCTTTTATAGTCTATACTATCTACCCATTCCCAATTGTCATTTTTCAGGTAGGTATAGTTAAATATGTCTTTCCTGTTGAAATTTTCTGTTGAAAGACTGTCAAGAAACTGTCCGATTTCTTTTCTGTTATAAGCTTTAACAGAAGCATGAAAACTTTCAGAAAATGAACCTTTCCTCACCTCTAATCGCTCTATAAGATGGTAATAATCTTTGCTGAGTGGGGCATTAACTGCCTGTCCGTAAGCCAAAACTGTACAGAAGAAGAGACAGCCTGTGAATAAATATTTCATAATTGGTACAATATGACAGCAAGATAAAAACAATAGTATAGATGAACGCTAAATTCTGGTGGCTATTTATTAAATCTTCGTTCAAGCGCCATGATTACAGGTTTAATTTTTTAAATTTGTCTTTAAAGCATTGTGTGCCTGATTCTTATTTCATCATCTATTTGGAAAGATAGAATTGATCTGCTATTTTTGCATTCCCTTTCAAAAAGGGTAAGAAATTGGTTGGAAATCAAGAACTTTTAATTAACAATATCATGAAAAAAGACATTCATCCGGAGTATAGAGACATTGTTTTCTGGGATACTCAGGCAGATACAAAATTCTTAACTAAGTCTACAATGACTTCAGAGGAGACAATAACAATGGAAGATGGTAAAGAATATCCGGTTGTGAAAATCGAAGTTAGTTCTGCATCTCACCCGTTCTATACTGGTAAGAAAATCTTCTTGGATACTGCTGGTCGTGTTGAGAAATTTAACCAGAAGTACAAAAAGAAATAATTTTTTTTGTTTAAAATTCATTTTAAAAGTCTCTTGGATAGTCATATCCAAGAGACTTTTTTATTTTTGTACCTATGAACTATCTGCTAATTGAACAGGCTGAAACTCGTAATAAGCTTAAACCATTTACATTTACTCGTCCTATAGCGGAAATAAGAGTAGGTATCCTCACTATCCGCGAGAAATGGGAAAAGTATCTTAAGACCGGGTTGTCACATATAGCTGTACCCCACCTTCAGCAAAAGTTTCCTCAAAAATTAGCTAAGCAAAATGTTTTAATCAACAGTTCGGTTTGTCCTACACCGGAGTTAGTAAATGCTATAGCGTTAGGGGCAACTTTAAAAAAAGGCAATATATTGATTGCTGCTCATGCTTCGGATGAAGAGATTTCTTTTTTTAATGTTTCTGAAAAGCTGCAAGAGGCTGCTGAGTTTGATGGCGAGCTCACTATTATTTCTGAAAAATGGAATATTTTCCAGTTTAATGGTAAGGAAATTAAAGCAGATTATAACCTGATTACAGCTGGTCGTAATACTCAGCATATTAATGATCCTCATTCCATTGTGTATAATGAAAGTAACATCTTTATTGAAGAAGGAGCAAGCATTAAGGCGGCCATTCTAAATGCAGAGGATGGCCCCATTTACATTGGAAAAAATGCCGTTGTAAACGAAGGTGCTATTATTAAAGGACCCTTTGCATTATGCGAAGGTGCTCATCTTAGTATGAGAGGAATTATTAAGGGAGATAGTACTGTAGGTCCTTATTGTAAAGTGGGTGGTGAGATAAGTAATACTGTCTTTTTCGGATATTCAAACAAAGGACATGATGGTTTTATCGGTAATTCAGTGATAGGCGAATGGTGCAATCTTGGAGCTGCAACCAATACATCTAACCTTAAGAATAACTATGCTCACGTGAAGCTTTGGGACTACGGTCAGCAGAAATTTGAGGATACTGGCTTGCAGTTTTGTGGATTAATGATGGGAGATCATTCAAAATCGGGCATAAATACAATGTTCAATACAGGAACTGTGGTAGGAGTATCCGCCAATGTTTTTGGAAGTGGTTTCCCAAGAAATTTTATTCCATCATTCGCCTGGGGCGGAGCTTCCGGTTTTACTACTTTCAAGTTAAGTAAAGCTATGGAAGTAGCTTCAATTGTAATGCAAAGAAGAAATGTTGAGTTTGATGAAAGTGAGCAACAGATTATGACACATCATCATGAAGAAAGCATAAGTGACAGGTTTTGGGAAAGTAATTAATGAATCTATACGGTCTGCAGTTGCATTCGGAGCTAACAGGACTGAAAGTATATTTAAAACTGATTAAATAAATCCATTATAAATTAAAATATGAGAGTAGCTATAGGAGGAGACCATGCAGGTTTCGAGTACAAACAAAAGCTCGTAAAATTTTTGGAAGAGAAAGGTTTTACTGTAAAAGATTTTGGTCCTTTTAATGATGATTCAGTTGATTACCCTGATTATGTTCATCCTCTGGCCACTTCTGTGGGAAATGGGGAGCAGGAAATGGGTGTGCTAATTTGTGGAAGTGCGAATGGTGTAGCAATAACAGCCAATAAACACGAGAAAATCCGTGCGGCAATCGCCTGGAAAGTTGAGTTGGCCACATTAGCCCGTCAGCACAATAATGCTAATATTTTATGTCTCCCCGCACGCTTTATTAGCTACGAAGATGCAGAAACTATTACCCTTGCTTTTCTAAAAGAACACTTTGAAGGAGGTAGACATGAAAGAAGAGTGAACAAAATTCCTTGTTAATATAGGTTGCCAGGCTAACAAGTTGGATTACAGGTTAAAAAAGCATCTGGGGTATTAAGTTGATTGCACGAGGAGGATGCTTGAACTAGAGGTGAATTATCTTTGCATCTATTCTTCATTATTTAAAACATACACCTTTGCGTTTGTCTTCCTGTATTTTTTTCTTATTCCCGGAAGCTTGTTTAAAACCTCTTCGGCCACTCCATCCAAATCAATGATGGTTTCCGGCTCATTCGCTATTAAGTCATCATAAATCATGGCTAATTGCTGAGGGTTATCCGTTTCAGTCCAGACTTTCTTACTTAACGGCCAGTTGTAGAATTTGGTAGCTACGCTGGCAGCATCATTATAAATGGATTTTCCTTCACCTAATACCAGTATGTTTTTGCCTTTTACCTCTTGATCATATAAGCTTTCATATATTTTTAGTGTGCCGTAATTTCCCCATTTGTGGATATAAAAATTTTGATAGAAAAGAGAATAATTAATTACCAGTAGGCTAGCAGTAAACAGAAGGGTAAAGATATTAGCTAAAAACCTGCCTTTGATTTGTAATAAAAAATGGGCGATGAAAAAAGCCATAAAGGGAATAAATACTATTAGCTGATAAGGTGCTTTTACATCAGATAAAATCCAGACAGACCAGGCGGCAATAAACATCATAAACATAACCTGCTGAACACGTACCTGGTAATTTGTAAAGCGGGAGATGGTGAAAGTCTTATATAATGATGCCACAAAAACAAGAGTAGGAATTCCTATAATTAAAGACAGAGAGGTCAGTCCAAGCACATTTTCTTTATCGTGAATTAAAGTAAAAAGAATCCATTGATAAAGCATCTCGCCCAAGGCATTATGCCAAAAATAATATAAAGCTACAACTGCTATTGGTAACATGAATCCATACAGGAACATCAGGTAACGTCTGAATATTAGTCCTGTAAGAAGGATAAAAGATAAAATGGTAGCTATCACAAACACAATGGAGGGCAGGTAAAACAACACTGCCAATCCCATAAAAAAACCTGTTTTAAAAATAGTGAGGTCATCCAGCTTATTTTCAATTCTAAGGTAAATATTATCAAGCACCAGCAAAATAAAGGTCATGCTGATTAATACCGGAGACAACGTGAAAAAATCAAAAAACACTTGCATCAATAAAGCATATACAAAAGCCGGAACATACGAATTTTCGTTATAAGCTTTATTTTTATACATGATGTTATTGAATAACACAAACTGATAACCCATCAGAAGAGTAGCCAAAATTTGATAAGCCAGAATTGAGCGCCCAAAAACAAAATCGATGGCGCTATACACCCATGCCGCCAGTGGGGCAATGGGTTCAAATAAATCTATATATAAAATATTTCCCTGGTTCAGCGTTTCTCCTATCAGCATCCAGTTGAGCTCATATTGCAGAGGCTCAGAAGATATAAAATAGGGTAAACGAATAAGAACTACTGCCAAAAAAAGTACAATCAGGCGATAGGGGTCATTTATTCGGAAAAAGCCAATCAATTAATTAAGTTTTTAAGTTAAACTACAAATGCTAAATTAGAGTATAAAGCACAAATTGTATAAAATATCGTGCATATTTGTAGTGAAAAGAATGAATATTATGGCAGCAGGAACAAGACAGCAGAAATTTTCTAGATTAATTCAGAAGGATCTGGGGGAAATATTCCAAAAAGATATGGGAAATGCCTTCGGTAAAACCTTTATTACTATAACAGAAGTGGAGATGTCACCGGATTTAGGCTTGGCAAAAGTATACTTAAGCTTAATGCTTGCAGAGAATCCTAAGGCAACTATGGAGGAAATACAACTGAAGAAAAGTGAAATCAGAAAGCATTTAGGTAATAGAATAGGTAAACAGGTGAGAATAGTACCCGAGCTGGTTTTTTATTTAGATGAAACTCTTGATCAGGCAAACAGGATAGAATCTATTTTATCAAAACTGGATATTCCGCCAGCTGATGATGAAGAAAAAGAAGACAATTAATACTAACCCTTCCTTTTGAAAAATCTTTCTTACTTTATAGCCAAGAGGTACTTTTTCTCTAAAAAAAAGAAAAGCTTTATCAACGTACTTTCCATTATTTCTATGGTTGGCGTGGCTATTGGTACTATGTCCTTAATTATAGTGCTATCTGTTTTCAATGGTCTGGAAGATCTGATCAGATCCTTATACAGGTCTTTTGATGCAGACCTTCAGATCTCACTAAAGGAGGGGAAGTTTTTTGATTATGAGGAAGAAATGGCGCAACAGCTTTTGGCCATTGAAGGGGTGGAAAGCATTACACGTGTAATGGAAGATAACGTGTTGGTGAGGTACAATGACGGAGAAACGGTGGTGAGAATGAAGGGTGTAAGCCCTGAGTTTATCCAACATAACAAACTGGAGGATTACATTACTGAAGGGCAAATAAAATTGCAGGAAAAGGAGCAGAACTTTGCAATAGTGGGCAGGGGAATTCGCTATGACCTGGCCATAAACCCCAGAAATGATTTTTTAGCACTTCAATTTTACTACCCAAAAAATATAAAGCCCGGTGTTACCAACCCATCAAGCATGTACAATTCAGGTATTCTTATGCCAGCCGGGGTTTTTGCTATTGAAAAACAATATGATGAGAAATATATTTTTGTGCCCCTTCGGTTTGCGGAAAAATTAATTGGTAAAAAGGGTAAGCTGACAGCTATTGAAGTTAACCTTGATGAAAATAAGGAAGTAGAAAAAGTGCAGGAACAGATGGTGGCACAGTTCGGAGAGACGTTCGAAATTCTTAATTCTGACGAACAACACGCCTCCCTGTTACAGGCTATAAAAATTGAAAAGCTGTTCGTTTACCTTACTTTCACATTTATTTTGGCAGTAGCCTCTTTTAATATCTTTTTCTCTCTTACCATGCTGGCACTTGATAAGAAACGAGATGTAAGTATTCTTTATGCTATGGGGGCTTCGAAACAAATCATCCGGAAGATATTTCTGGTGGAAGGTTCTATTATTTCATTCTCCGGAGCAATAGTAGGCGCAGCACTGGGACTCATTATTTGCTTTCTTCAACAACAGTATGGCTTGGTTTCAATGGGAATGGCTTCGGCTGTGCAGGAAGCTTATCCGGTAAAAATGCTCCTTTCAGATTTTATTTTCACAATGGGCAGCATTATTCTGATTACTATGCTAGCCTCATTTAAGCCAGCATCAGTGGCAGTAAAGTCTTTAGAAGTGCACAGATTATAGATTTTTCAGTTTTTTCACAAAAAATAACGAGTTATTTACTAAATTTCAAACTTGATTTTTTTAAATGGATCACTAAACTGAAGAGAAGACAAGTTTTCAGCTATGAAGGTATTTACTACTCAACCTTTCCAGATAATTTATTCATTATTTGAACATGAGTTTTTAGGCTATATATTTGAATCATTTGTTGTACAGAAAAACAGCAGGGGAGAGCTTACTTTTGCCCACCAGAATATTTCTTCCAAAAATGCTAAAGAGTTTGCGAAAGGATTGGATGAGGTAGATTATGAACTAATAGAAATGATGGATTCTATTCAGCAGGATGCCATTGCACGAAAATTCTATAAAACCAAGGTTAAAACAGCTGAGTTTTTTGATAAAGTTTACCACCCTGAAAAAGGCAATCAGCTACTTCAGGAGGAAATACAGAGATATTTAGAGAGAAGAAGGGCGAAAATTTTGTCCAAGCTGACCGATAAAATGCTTTTTGAAATGGGGAATGATGGTGAGCCTGCATGGCGCCAAATCCACATTCAGAAAGAAAAGGCCACAGTACTTTTTCATTTTGTTAAAAATGAAGATAACACGCATTATTTCCCTACAATTAAACATGAAGGGGAAAAGGTAGATTTTCAATACAAAGGGGCGTATTTAGTTTGCCATGAGCCTGCTTACATGGTTGTAAATCAGAAACTTTATTCATTTGCTAAAAACCCGGATGGTAAAAAACTTAAGCCATTTCTGAACAAATATTTCATTGCTATACCTGAAAAAGTTGAGGATCAGTATTTCAGGAAATTTGTAGCTCCTCTAGTAGCCTCATTCGATGTTTTTGCAAAAGGATTTAAAATTAAAACTATAAGGGAAGAGCCTAACCCCTTATTAAAAATTTCTGAATTAGCTACTTCAAGTGCTTCTTTAAGCCTTTTTGAAGAAGATAAAAAAGAGGTGAGGGAAGAGGGGAAGTTATTGATTGAACTTAAATTTAAATATGGTGAGCACACTTTTTTATTGGGTACTGATCAATCAGTTTCGGTTAAAGTAGAGAAGGAGGATGGTCAGTTTTTATTTAAGCGTTTAGTTAGAAATATAGTAAAAGAAAAGAGTTTGCGGGATGCCATGGTGAGTCGTGGCTTAAATATTCTTAAAGGTAAATTAACTCTTCCCAAGTCTCAGGCCTTTAGCTGGCTTTCAAAAAATACAGATTGGCTGAAGGAAAATGGCATTCAGGTAGAACAGGATAAAGCGAGCAATGCAAAGCAGTATTTCCTTGGGCAGTCTTCTATTTCAATAGATATTTCTGAGGGGATAGATTGGTTTGATATTAACGCGGTAATCATGTTTGGTGATTATCAGATTTCATTTAAGGAATTAAGAGAGCATATAAATAATAAACAAACTGAGTTTAAATTACCTAATAATCAGTATGCGGTTATTCCTTCCCACTGGTTTGAGGACTATTCAGAACTTTTCAGCTTTATGGAAAAAGGTGCTGATGATAAAATGAAAATCAAGAAGCATCACCTGGCTTTGGTTCAGGATCTTGAGAATAGTGAGCTGGCCTCTGTACAAATGGATAGAAAGCTGGCGAAACTCAGAGATTTTGACCAGATTGATGACCATCCTCTGCCGGAAGCATTTAATGGAGAGCTAAGGCCTTACCAAAGGGCAGGTTTTAATTGGCTCCAATTCCTTAATAAATATAATTTTGGGGGATGCCTTGCTGATGACATGGGCTTGGGTAAAACTGTGCAGACTTTAGCTATGCTCCAGTCAGAAAAGGAAGAGGGAAGAGTGAATGCAAATTTACTGATTATGCCTACTTCATTAATTTATAACTGGATGAATGAAGCAGCCAAGTTTACTCCTGATTTGAGGATTTTTATTTATACAGGTACTAACCGTGTAAAAGATGCCAGTCAGTTTGAGAATTATGATCTGATACTTACTTCCTATGGCATTACCCGACTGGACATTGATGTGCTCTCTGATTATTATTTCAATTTTATTATTCTGGATGAATCTCAAGCCATTAAAAATCCGGATTCTAATATTGCAAAGGCTGTTAAAAAATTAAAATCTCGCAGAAGGTTAGTACTGACCGGTACTCCTGTTGAAAACAGCACAATGGATTTATGGTCGCAGATGTCATTTGTGAACCCTGGGTTGCTGGGGAACAAAAAGTTTTTCAAAGATGAATTTGTAGTGCCTATTGAAAAGAAGCAGGATGAAACGAAATCTCAGAAATTAGCCACACTCATAAAACCCTTTATTCTTCGGAGGCATAAATCACAGGTGGCCACAGAACTCCCGGATAAAATTGAGAAAATCCATTATGCCACTATGACAACCATGCAGGAAGATAAATACGAGGAGGTAAAATCTTTCTACAGAGATAAAATTCTGGAGCATATTGAACAAAATGGAATAAGAAAATCTCAAATGGTGCTTCTTCAGGGCCTTACGCAACTGAGGCAAATTGCCAATCATCCTAAAATGGTGGATAAGGAATATAAAGGAGATTCCGGCAAAATGGAAGATGTAACTCATATGCTAAGCTCCATCATCTCCAAGGGGCATAAGGTGTTAATATTTAGTCAGTTTGTGAAGCATTTGAGCTTGATGAAAGACTATATGGAACGGAGCAGAATAAAATTTGCTTATCTGGATGGTAGTACAAAAGACAGGGAAAAACAAGTAAGACTTTTTCAGGATAATGACAATATTCCTGTGTTCCTTATTTCCTTAAAAGCAGGTGGGTTGGGTTTAAATTTAACTGCTGCCGATTATGTATTCCTCTTGGATCCGTGGTGGAACCCGGCTATTGAGCAGCAGGCAGTAGACAGAGCGCACAGGATAGGTCAGAAACAACAAGTGTTTACCTATAAATTCATTACTAAAAATACGGTAGAAGAGAAAATTTTGGCATTGCAGGAGCGGAAAGTGAATCTTGCCAGAGACCTGATAAGCACTGAAGAAAACTTTATGAAAAACTTAACCCAGGAGGACATTCAATCTATTTTAGCTTAAGTTTTCATTCTACTTTTCACTTACCGTGTAAATGCATACATTACTTTACCTCACAGATCTTTATTACCAGGCTAAAGGCAGAAAGTATTATGAAGAGGATTTATTTATAACTTCTCAATTAAAGGAGCATTTTAATGTACTCATTGGTCACCCACAGCAGGCAATTGCCCTTTCTGAACATACAGATTTGATTGTTTTCAGAAATACAGGGCCAGTGAGTGCTTACCAGGAGTATTTCGATCGATTTATGGGAATTGCTCAGGAAAAGAACTTGCGTACTTTTAATTCCTTTGATGGAAAAGCAGACATGAGAGGCAAGCAATATTTACTGGATTTATATGAGTTGAGTTATCCCGTAATTCCAACGGTTGAGCATTTTGGAGGTATTTCTAAATTTCCTGTATCTGATCAATATGTTGTTAAGCTACGAAATGGAGCAGATTCTATTGGAATGGAAATCTTAACCCATAAAGAATTATTTCTGAACAACCCCCAAGACAAACTGATCCAGCCTTTTATCGACTTTCAATATGAGATCTCCTTTTACTACCTCAATAACTCCTTTCAATATGCGCTGCATGCCCCTATTAAAGAAAAACGATGGGAATTAGTAGAGTATGAGTCTACCAAGGAGGATTTAAGCTTCGCTGAACAATTTATTCAATGGAATAATATGAAACGAGGGATCATGAGAGTAGATGCTTGCAGGCAAAAAGATGGCTCCCTCCTTTTGGTGGAATTAGAAGATTTGAATCCGTTTCTATCACTAGGCTTATTGAATGCCACAAAGAGAAAATTATTTATGGAGGAATTTATTAGCGCTTTGAAGAAGATGGAGGCTGAAATAGAAGGTTAGCCTATCAAGATTCATCATTAATACTTTCTCTTAATATTTAACTCTCTCTTCTTTAAACAGCTCCATAAAAAAGCCTTAACTTTAAATTTTTAACAGGACATGGCTAAAACTAAAACATTATACTTCTGTCAGAATTGCGGTGCGGAATCACCAAAATGGGTGGGTAAATGCCCTGCTTGTGGCGAGTGGAATACTTTTGTGGAGGAAGTGGTACAAAAAGAAAAATCTGCCTCAGGTTATATTTCTTCAAGACACACTGTCAATAAGCCAATAGCCATTCAGGAAGTGGAAGCTTCTAAGGAAGCCAGAATTATTGTGCCTGATGGAGAACTGAACCGTGTTTTAGGAGGAGGCATTGTGCCAGGTTCATTAGTTTTAATTGGTGGCGAACCAGGAATTGGAAAATCAACTCTGATGTTGCAAATAGCACTCAATCTTTCCCATAAAAGGGTGCTCTATGTAAGTGGTGAGGAAAGCGCACAGCAAATTAAAATGCGGGCAGATAGGATGGAACACAGTTCTGAAAACTGTTTTATCCTGACAGAAACAGCAACAACAGATATTTTTAAAGAGGTAAAGGAATTGGATCCTGATATTTTAGTGATTGATTCTATTCAGACACTCACTTCCCCTAAAATGGAATCAGCGGCCGGAAGTGTGGGCCAGGTGAAAGAATGTACCGCAGAGTTAATGCGCTTTGCTAAAGAAAATAAAATACCGGTTTTCCTCATTGGTCATATTACTAAGGATGGAGCCATTGCCGGGCCTAAAGTTTTGGAGCATATGGTAGATGCAGTACTTCAATTTGAGGGGGACAGGCATCTTTCCTACAGAATTTTGAGGACAACCAAAAACCGATTCGGCTCCACCAATGAATTGGGTATTTATGAAATGCTGAATAATGGACTACGACAAGTAAGCAACCCTTCTGAGATTTTGATCAGCCAAAAAGAAGGCGATGTAAGCGGAACTGCCATTGGTGCAACGCTGGAAGGAAACAGACCATTATTAATTGAAATTCAGGCTTTGGTTAGCACAGCTACTTATGGCACACCGCAAAGAAGTGCTACAGGCTTTGATAGTAAACGGCTAAATATGTTGCTAGCCGTTCTGGAAAAAAGAGGAGGATTTAGGCTAGGCATTCAGGATGTGTTTTTGAATATTGCCGGAGGAATAAGAGTGGAAGACCCTGCAATTGATTTAGCAGTATGTGTGGCTATAATTTCTTCTCTTGAAGAGATTTCGGTATCCTCTAAAGCTTGTATGGCGGGAGAAGTAGGCTTGGGTGGCGAAATAAGAGCCGTTAACCGGATCGATAATAGGATAGCGGAAGCTGAGAAATTAGGTTTTGAAGTAATAATAGTTTCCAGGTTTAGCTTAAAAGGTATTGATCAGTCAAAATATAACATTGAAATTAAAGCTTGCTCTCGTTTGTCTGAGGTGGTGAGCTATTTGTTTGGATAGTAAATTTTTTTAGATGGATTTTTTTCAAAATGTTGGAGTCTCTCCTGAAGTTTTTTCATTTGTAGTATTACCTCTTCTCATATTTTTTGCCCGGGTAGCAGATGTTTCAATTGCTACTATAAGGGTAATATTTGTATTGCAGGGTAAAAAATCAGTAGCTCCCGTATTAGGTTTTTTTGAGGCCCTGATCTGGCTCTTGGCTATAGGACAAATCATTAAGCACATTGATAACCCTATTAGCTATATAGCTTATGCAGGTGGTTTTGCTACAGGTACTTTTGTGGGCATGTTTATTGAAGAAAAGCTGGCATTAGGCAGGGTAGTAGTTCGGGTAATTACAGGTAGGCCTGCTGTTGAATTAATCGAATACTTAAAAAGCAATAACTATCGGTACTCCAATATAGATGCTACAGGGAATGATGGTAAGGTAAATATTATCTTTACCGTAGTTAAGCGTGAGGTACTTCCTTCCCTGATTCCGACAATCAAAACTTATAATCCGAAGGCATTTTTCACCATTGAAGGAGTGAAAAGAGTAAGTGATGAAGACTTGGTGGTGAAGGAGAATAAAGGCGTGATTTTAGGTAAGATGCTTAACTTCAAGAGGAAATAGCGCATATTTCTTTGAGAGCTACAAATCCTTGGTTTTTCAAACATCAGATTATCACTTTAGTTAGTATTACTATGGAGATTCAGAAAAACACGGTAGTTACACTTTCTTATCACGTAAGAAAAGATGATGAAAACGGTGTGCTGGTTGATTATTCAGGCCAGGATTATCCTTTACGGTTTCTTATTGGTGCTGGTAAAATGCTACCTTATTTCGAGGAACATTTAATGGGAAAGAGTAACCACGATAACTTTGCCTTTCGCTTACCAGCTGATTTTGCTTATGGCAAGAAAGATGAATCACTCATAAAAGAAATTTCTATAGATAAATTCCTGGAAAAGGAAGGTTATACAAAGGAAACACTTCAGGTTGGCGAGTTCATCCGATATGAAAATGCGGAAGAAGCACAAAGTGGAAAAATTATTGATAAAACTAAAAAGTATATCATAGTAGATTTTAATCATCCTTTGGCAGGAAATGATTTGTTCTTTAAAGGTCAGATTATTTCGGTAAGGAAAGCATCTTTTGAAGAGATAGAGAGACAGCACCACATTGAACCTGATGGTATTAGATTTCAATGATGTTTCCAAATCTCGCATTGAAACCTGCAATACCCTGTAATCCTCCTGTGTGAATAGCTAAAATATTATGGTCAGGAGAAATCTGGCCTGATTTCCAGGCACTCAGTAATCCATAAATCATCTTTCCATTATAAATAGGATCAAGGGGAATTCCGGTTTTTTGGTAAAAGTCATTAATCAACTCTATTAGTTCTGGTTTCCATCTGGCATATCCGCCAAAAAATAAGTCCTGATGAATCTGCCATCCTTCATGAGTGGCTGCCATTTCAAGCATTTCTTGCTCTATCCAGTTTCCTTTTAAAGCAGAAAAACCAAGTATTTGCTGATGTTCTCTTTTTGAATGAACTAAACCGGCCATTGTGCCACCTGTGCCCACAGATACACCTATTAAATCATATTCTTCAGGAATAAGACTGGATATTTCCTGCGTTCCTTTTATGGCCAGGTCGTTGGTCCCACCTTCAGGGATTAAATAAAAATCGCCAAATTCCTCCTTCAATTGCTGAATGAAGTCAGCGTCATTTTTATCCCTAAATTGTCCTCTGCTAACAAATTTTAAGTGCATTCCTTGTGCTTTTGCAGCACTGAGTGTAGGGTTTTCCACCTCTTCTCCCCTGATTATTCCTACAGATGAAAACCCGCAAGCATTGGCTGCACATGCTGTTGATATAATATGGTTAGAAAAAGCACCTCCAAAAGTCAATACCATTTTTTTTTGCTCATTCTGGGCTTTCTGGAGGTTGTATTTAAGCTTAAAAAATTTATTTCCTGAAGCACTTAAATGAATTTTGTCTAACCTGAGGACGTCAAATATTAAGCCTGCATAATGTACTTTCTGAATAGTAACATTTTCAGGCTGAAAAAAATTGACCAAAGACATAGAGTAAAATTGTGGGATTTTTATAAATTTAAT
Organism: Marivirga lumbricoides; assembly: GCF_014636295.1. Classification (GTDB taxonomy): domain Bacteria; phylum Bacteroidota; class Bacteroidia; order Cytophagales; family Cyclobacteriaceae; genus Marivirga; species Marivirga lumbricoides. Next base: position 108,355 of record NZ_BMEC01000007.1, read on the forward strand.
AAAATTTCAGATGTGAAGTGAGCTATTATCACCTTAACATTTGAGTTAATTAACGAAGCTAATCAAAAAGATGATAATAAGAAGGGGGATTTTCTTTGTGACACTAATTCTTTTCTCAGGTTGTATGAAATCTGTCTCAATTAGTACAATGCGGCCTGCAGAAATTAATGTACCCAATAGTGTTCAGTCTATTGTAATGGTGGACAGGTCTTTGCAGCAGAGGCAAACATTAGGAATTATTGAAGGCGTTCTGTCGGGAGAAGGAATCAATGAAGATCGTGATGGGGTGATGGCACTTTTTAGTTCTCTTCAGAATAATTTAAGGAATTCACCCAGATATGAGGTGAAACTGGCCTCTGAAAAGCTTAAAGCTAATTCCATATTAGGATCATTCCCTGATCCGTTAGATTGGAGAGAAGTAAATAATTTAACAAGAAAATATGGAGTGGATGCTTTGCTGGCTGTGGAATTATTTGACACTAATTTCATTGTAACCAACGGCAAGAGGAAGAAAACCAGAAAGGTGAAGAATGCTGATGGCAAAGAGATAGAGGAAGAGTTTACAGAATTTTTTGCGGAGGGTGTAGGTTCAGCCAGAATAGGAATTCGCCTTTATTACCCTGAAGAAAGAGCTATTATTGATCAGGATGTATATACGCAAAACAGAACGTGGGAAGCCACAGGTACCAGCATCAGAGATGCAGTGGCCAGTTTAGTGCAAAAGTCGCAGGCTACAAAATACTTAGGCTCTGCTATTGGAGGGACTTACGCAGGTAAAATTGCTCCAATGCCTGTTTACTTATCCAGAAGCTATTATGCTAAGCCTAAGAAAAATGTTTATATGAGTAAAGGTGCGCGTCAGGCAGAGGTAAATCAGTGGGAAGAGGCAATTAGCAGTTGGAAAATGGGGATCAACAACAGTAGTGATGGCAAGCTGATGGGCAGAATGGCCTATAACATCGCATTAGGTTATGAAGTAATTGGGGATTTATATGCTGCACAGGAGTGGGCCGGAAAAGCATATGTTGATTATGGGGAAAAAAAGGGCCAGGCCTATGCAGCACAATTGCGAAACAGAGTAATCAACGAACAGATTTTGGACGAACAGATGAGTTTGCCTGATCCTAAAGCAAAAGAATCAGAAGAAGCCACTACAGGCAAACCTAAAGTGAAGCTGAAAATCAACTGAAATATTATTGTAAACGTTGCCTAATTGCCTCAAAAACTACCAACCCGGCTGAAACTGAAACATTAAGGGAGGCTATTTTTCCTTTCATAGGTATTTTCGCCAGGTAGTCAGCAGTGCGCAGTAGCTCATTACTAATGCCATCTTCTTCAGAACCCATAATAATGGCAACAGGCTGGTTCAGGGGGACATCATAAATCAGATCCTTGCCTTTTTCTGTACAAGCTACTACCTGCAATCCACTTTTTTGAAGGTATTCCACAGTGGTTTGTAGACTATTTTCCCGACAAACAGGAATATGATGTAATGCTCCTGCCGAAGTTTTTACAGCATCGGAATTTACCTGCGCGCTGCCTTTAAAAGGAATAACGATAGCATCCACTCCGGCACACTCTGCTGATCTGGCAATAGCTCCAAAGTTACGCACGTCAGTCACCCTGTCAAGCATCAAAATAAGAGGGTCTTTACCTTTGCTAAAGCATTCATTTATAATATTGTCCAGGGAAGCATAGCTAACAGCAGATAAGAAAGCGATTACCCCTTGATGGTTTTTTCTGGTGGTACGGTTCAGTTTTTCAACAGGAGCTTTTGTAAATGGTATTTTTAATTTAATGCAAAGCTCAATCAACTCACTGATTAGCTCATTATGTATATCTTTCTGAATAAAAATACTATCAAGTTCTTTTCCTGAATTGATAGCTTCCATTACAGCACGGGTACCAAAAATAAAATCTTTTTCAGATGCTTTATTGGATTGATTAAAATCTCGCTTTTGAAATGCTGCCATGGTAAAATGCTTTATTGTGGTTTTAGGATTTAGTTTCCCTTTGCAAAAGTAATTATCTATCGTTGATTCTGATGGTTATTCAGCAATTATATTGCTTTAGATTACTCTAATAATGGAATTTCTGGAAAAAACTTACAATTTGATAAACAATCAGGAGATAAATACAGGTTTTGAGCACTTTTTTCATTTTAAATTGTTAGCACCTAATCTACCTGCTAATGCGGTGTAAACAGCGATTTATCGAAGTATTGTATAAATTTTAAAAAGCATGATTAATTTATTCAATTTTTTTCATGTTCGCCGGAATGAGTAGTGTATATTTGTGCCATTAAAATTTAATTTCCTCTATGGAATTTATTCAGAGTAAGCATTTTACTAAGGAACAAGTTAATTTATATAAAGAAGAATACAAGCTGTCAAAGCCCTATCACCATGTGATGATAGATGATTTTTTGACAGAGGACCTTGCTGAAAAGTTGAGTCAGTCTTTTCCTGCTGATGAACTTTTTAATAAACATAAAAAAGATCAGCATGAAAATAAGTTGGAGGGAGATCGGTTTGATTTATATCCTGAAATCTTCTCACAATTAAAAAAGGAGATCGCAAAGCCTTATTTTTCAAAATTTATTGAAGAGGTAACAGGTATAAAAGATACTTTTATTACCGATGATGCCTATGGAGTGGGGATTCAAAAGGGAAAGAAAGGCTCTTTTGAGGATGTGCATATTGACTTCAATATTCACCCTGTAAAAGATGTGCAGCGCAGATTGAACTTTCAGCTTTTTCTTTCACCCGTGTGGAAGGCAGAGTGGAATGGGGCATTGGAAATGTGGAATGGCTGTGTGTCAAAATGTAAAAAGGCAGTTTCCTGCAGATTTAACAGAGCCTTAATTTTTGAAGTAAAAGATACTTCTTACTACGGCTATACTAAACCGCTTGAATGCCCGGATACGGCCGACAGAAAAGTTTTTTCAGCTTCGTTTTATACAAATAAAGAGGAAAAGGACCTTACCTTTCATGATACTATTTTTGCTGAAACAAAAGAAGAAACTCCTAAAGCATCTTTTTTTGAGTCTATAAAAAAAGCCCTTAAAGTTGGGTAAATTTTAAATCAACCATGTCAAAACACTCTACAACCGAAATCACTTCTGATTCTATTGCCTCAGACAACCCGATACATCAGCGATTATTGGCAGCCTATGTGTATGCTCAGCCATTAATAAGTGGTAAACTTTTGGAAGTAGGGTGTGGTACAGGCCGCGGGTTGGAAATACTGGTAAAAACATCGGACCATTACACGGGAATTGATAAGTATAAAAGCTTAACGGATGACTTACAGGAGAAGTATCCTCAGGCTACATTTAAGGCAATGGTAATTCCTCCTTTTTCAGGATTAGAAGATAATTCTTTTGATACTGTAGTGTCTTTTCAAGTGATAGAACACATTAAGGATGACAAAGCCTTTTTAAAGGAAATCCATAGAGTGCTTAAGCCGGGAGGTAAAGCAATTATAAGTACACCCAACAAGAAAATGACTCTTACCAGAAACCCCTGGCATGTAAGAGAGTATTTTGCTGATGAGCTAATTGATCTTTGTAAATCTATTTTCTCTAAAGTGGAGGCAAATGGAATAGCAGGGAACGATAAAATTATGACCTACCATGAGCAAAACCGGGAGGCAGTTAAAAAAATCACTAAGTACGATATTCTAAACCTCCAGTACAGACTGCCTGCATCTTTACTGAGGATACCTTATGAGTTTTTGAACAGGGTAAATCGAAATAATCTGGATAAGCAGGATACAAAATTAGTAAAATCCATCTCCGTGGCAGACTACTCTGTTCATGAAGACCCTAAAGAAAGCCTTGATTTATTTTATGTGCTGGAGAAGTAACTAACATTCTTCATTTTGAGTGAATTTTTAAAGGGTACTCAACTCACAAATTTTAGCGGCAATTCAATAATATAATTCTATCAGCTTAACTTTTTGCTATCTTTCAAGTACATACTACTCTAGCAATATATTTTGTACATGATTGATCAAAAACATCTTTTTGAGCTGCCTGAGGATATTCACTACCTCAATGGTGCATATATGTCTCCTAACCTGATTAGTGTAAGGGCTGCAGGTACTGCCGCTGTGCAACGAAAAAGCAATCCTCTCACTATACAGGAATCCGATTTCTTTGAGCCTGCCGAAGAGTTGAAGTCACTTTTTGGTAAGTTGATTAATGGGTCTGCAGCGCAAATAGCAGTTATTCCTTCTGCATCTTATGGATTAATGTCAGCCATTTCTAATGTGTCATGCGGCAAAGGTCAGCATGCATTGGTGGTGTCTGAGGAATTTCCGAGTGCTCACCTGACATTGCAAAGATGGTGCAATGAAAATAATGCGGAGTTAAAAGTACTATTTCCCTCTAAAGAGCGGCAGGGACGAACAGAAAAATGGAATGATCAAATTATTGAAGCCATTAATAAAGATACAGCTTTACTGGTGATGTCATCCGTTCATTGGATGGATGGCACCTTATTTAATTTAGAAGCTATTGGGGCGAAGTGTAGAGAAACAGATACAATTTTTATTGTAGATGGCACACAGTCTGTAGGTGCTTTACCCATGGATGTGGCTCAATTTAATATTGATGCGTTAATATGTGCCGGCTATAAGTGGCTAATGGGACCTTATTCTTCTGGCTTAGCGTATTATTCGGAACGTTTCAACATTGGGAAGCCAATTGAAGAATCGTGGATGAACCGTAATGATGCGTCTGATTTTTCTACTTTAACAAAGTACCCTGAAGAATATTCGCCCGGTGCGGGTAGGTACAACGTGGGAGAGTTTAGCAACTTTATTACTTTGCCGATGTTGAAAGCTGCTATTGAGCAAATTTTGGAATGGAAACCTGAAAATATCCAGCAGTATTGCAAGCAATTAATGCAACCTCTTTTTACATGCCTTGAGGTAAATGGCATTCCAGCTGAAAAGCCGGAAAATATTGCTTCCCACTTGGTAGGAATTTATTTGCCTGAGCAAATTGATATAGAAAGGCTGATTACAGACCTGAAGCTTCATAAAATTTATGTGTCGGCCAGAGGAAGATCAATTAGGGTTTCACCTCATGTTTATAATACAAATTATGATGTAGAGGCTTTTTTGGCCATTTTTCAAAAACATCTTCCTTAAAAATAGATTCTACAATTTTATTTAAAATTATGTTCAAAGCTTTACTCTTAATAACCTCCTTTACAATTTTTAATTATGAACTGTTTGCTCAGGAGGAAGGCATCAGAAATGATTCGATTTTAAAAACAGTAACTGTAACAGGTTTCGATAGAGGAGAGCAAATTAATAGACAGTCTGCACCCATTGCACATTTAAGCCCGAAGGAAATGGACAATTACTCTCCGGTCAATCCCGTAATGGCATGGAACAGCCTTCCAGGAGTTAACTTAGAGCAACGTGCCGTGGCAAGTTACAGAGTGAGTATTAGAGGGAGTTCAATACGATCGCCATTTGGTGTGCGAGATGTGAAAGTATATTGGAATGGAATTCCTTTTACAGAAGCGAATGGATCTACTGCTTTAAATTTATTGAGCAATACGCAAATGCAGGAAGTGGAAATCTTAAAAGGACCTGCTGGTAGTTTATTTGGCGCAGGACTTGGTGGTGTGATCCAGTTAAAGAATTTTCCTCTTGAAACTAAGGAGAAGCTGAAAATAGGAATTGGCGCAGGCAGTTTTGAGCAGTTTCATGCGAAAATAAATGGTCAGTTAAAGAAAGACAAGTGGACTGGATTTTACGCATTAGATCATCAACAAGCAGAAGGATACCGTGACCATAATGCTTTAGACAGGCAGGTATACCAATTATCAGGGCGCTATCAAATAAATGATAATAATCAACTTGATTTACATGTGTTGTTAAGCGACTTGTATTATGAAATCCCCGGAGGGTTAAATAAGGAGCAATTTGATGAAAACCCTCGACAAGCGCGGCCGGGAAGCGCTGCCCAAAATGCCTCTATCGATCAGAAGACCTTATTGGCAGGTGCCGGCTATACTTCTTTTTTTACTTCTCAGCTTAGCCAAACAACTCACGTTGGTTTTACTTATACGGATTTCAAAAACCCTTTTATTCTTGATTACAAAGAAGATATTAACAAAGAATTAGCGATAAGAAACCAATGGACTTACGAGGTGAATTGGCAAAATACAGCGCTACAATTGGATGCAGGTTTTGAATGGCAGTTTGCTGATAATCTGGCTGAGAATTTCGGTAACAAGGATGGAGAAAAAGATACTATTCGATTTTCAGATGAACTGAGAATTGACAGGAAGTTTTTCTTTCTACAAAGCCAGCTTTCTTATTACCAGTGGAAGGTTACTCTAGGTTTAAGCAGTAATTTACTCACCTATAATGTAAACAGGAATATAAATGCTTTTGCGGCACCATTTGAGTTTGAAAGGCAGTTTGATAATGAAATAATTCCAAGGTTGGCGGTTCAATATCAGTGGAATGCGCAGAACATGACTTTTGCTTCTGTAAGCGAAGGTTTTTCAAGCCCTACACTAGATGAAATCAGAACCAACGAAGGAAGTATTAACAGAGAATTACAGGCAGAAAGAGGAAGGACTCTTGAGCTGGGGCATAAATTATATAGCAACAAGGTACAGCTTGATGCAACTGTTTTTTATTCAGCTTTGCAGGAAACTATTACCACCAGAACCGATTCTAATGGAGTAGTGCTTTTTCAGAATGCAGGTGAAACAGCACAGTTCGGAACAGAGTGGGGAGCTAATGTAGTTTGGTTGAAAGGCGGATCTATGATTAATCAGATTTCCACCAGAACAAGCTACAATTTCTATGATTTTACTTTTGAAGATTACCGCAAAGAAGAGGAAGACTTCTCTGGAAATTTATTAACAGGTGTACCTCAGCATACCTTTAATCAAATGCTGAATGTTAATATGCTCAGTCATTTTTCAGCCAACTTTCACTACCGGTTTGTAAGTGAAGTGCCTCTTACGGACGATAATACAGTTGAAGCAGCTCCTTATCATTTAGTAAATATCAAATTAAACTACGGTTTACCATTATCTAAAAGTCAATTAGATTTTTACGTGGGTGTTGAGAATATTGCTGATATTAAATATAGCTTAGGAAATGACTTGAATGCATTTGGAGGAAGATACTACCAACCGGCTCCTGGCAGAAATATTTTTGGAGGAATCAACTGGACATTAAAATAGCAGAGTTTTTTAGAGTAGGAGACTGCTGCAAATGAGAATTACAGCAGAGGTTTTAAATATTCCCAGACAGTTTCAGCAACTATTTTATGGCCTGCCGGAGTTGGGTGAATTCCATCAGGTAAATTCAGATCAGCAATGCCGCCTACATCTTTGAGGAGAAAGGGGATTAGTTTTACATTTTTAGTCTCTGCTATTTCAGCATATATCTTTTTAAATTCATTGGCATAATCTTCACCCATATTCGGGGGAATCATCATGCCTGCCAACAGAATTTCTACTTCAGGGTGGATGCCCCTAACTTTCTCTATGATAGCAATTAAATTCTTTTTTGTCTCTTTCGGATTGATGCCTCTTAAACCATCATTTCCTCCTAATTCCAGTACAAATACATCTACAGGTTGCCTTTTTATAACCCATTCTACCCTGGAAAGACCTGTGGCGGTAGTTTCTCCACTTACTCCGGCATTAATTACATTATAGTCATAGTCTAAGGAATCAATTCTTTCCTGAATGAGTCCAGCGAAGGCTTCAGAAGGGTCAACACCATAGCCAGCTGTCAGGCTGTTGCCAAAGAAAATGATGTTTTGCTCTGAAGGAGTTTCTCGTGATGGCTGAGCATCCTGTTTTTCAGTAGCGGTAGCTTGAATATTATCTTTTGAGTTCTTCTTTTCCGAGCTACAGGCTATAGAAAGCAGCAGAACAGGAATTAGCCAAATTTTTTTCATTTTTATCAATTAATTTTTAGTTAGTACCGATCAGGTAAAAAAATAAACTGTTTTAACACGAAACCGTTTGGTAAAAGTATTCAATTATAGAATAAGGTTAAATCAATGAGTTCAATCCTTTTAGTAAATCATGTAACTAAGGTATATCAAAGCGGTAATAAGTCTCTTACGGTTCTGAATGATATCAGTTTTGAAATTAAGCCAGGAAGTTCAGTGGCAATTGTTGGTCCTTCAGGAAGCGGTAAAACTACGCTTTTAGGTCTTTGTGCCGGTTTGGATGGAGCAAGTTCCGGAAATATTGTACTTAATGGACAAAGTTTAGATAGTTTAAGTGAAGATGAGAGAGCTGCTATTCGTAATAAACATGTAGGGTTTATCTTTCAAAGTTTTAATCTGCTCCCTACACTAACTGCTTTGGAAAATGTAATGGTTCCTTTAGAACTGTTGGGAATGAAAAATGTGAAGCCGCAGGCCATCGACTTATTGGAAAAGGTAGGGTTGAAAGAAAGAATAAATCATTATCCTACTCAATTGTCTGGGGGTGAACAGCAACGAGTGTCCATTGCACGTGCTTTTGCTAATCAGCCAAAGGTACTTTTTGCAGATGAGCCAACAGGTAATTTGGACGAAGAAACTGGTGCTAAAATTGAGGATTTGATTTTCAACTTAAATAAAGAGTTAGGCACAACGCTAGTGATGGTAACGCACGATGGAGAGCTCGCTAATAAAACTAATCGTATCCTAAAATTAAAAGGCGGCAAATTAGCAGAAGACACCCAGCAGGAAGCTTCCCTTTCTAATTCTTAATAAAACTTAAAATAACAGACCAGATGCAGAAATTTTCCTGGCTTTTAAAAATGGCCTGGCGTGATAGTCGGAAGAACCGTTCCCGCTTGTTCCTCTTTATGAGTAGTATAGTGTTAGGAATTGGAGCTTTGGTGGCTATCAATTCTTTTGGTGATAATCTAACAACCCAGATAAATTCTGAAGCCAGGGAGCTTCTGGGAGCAGATTTGGAAATAGAAAGCAGAAGTCCCATTCCGGATTCTTTAAAGCAATTTTTGAGTGAACTGAAGGTGACTCAATCAGAAGAATTGAGTTTTGCCAGTATGGTGTACTTTCCTAAAGATGGAGGCACAAGGTTAATCAATGTGCGAGCTGTAGAAGGAAATTATCCTTTTTATGGTGAAATAGTAACAACTCCGGCTACAGCAGCAAATAGATTTTCTGCGGAGCAATCCGCACTGGTAGATCAATCTTTAATGCTTCAGTTTAATGCTCAGCAGGGGGATTCCGTAAAAGTGGGAAATACTACTTTTTTAATTGAAGGGGAAATTAATAAAACTCCCGGTCAATCAGCCATAACCACAACAGTTGCACCACCTGTTTTTGTGCCTCTTTCTGAACTAGAAGCGACTGGATTGTTACAAACAGGCAGTAGAATTAATTATAAGCTGTATGTTAAATTTCCTGAGGGGGTGGATAGTAAAACCTTCTTTGAAGAGAATATTGAGCCGAGGTTGGAGAAGGAAGAAGTACGCTATGATGACGTGGAAGAACGCAAACAAGAACTTGGAGACGCTTATTCTGACTTAACCGGATTTCTCAATTTAACTGCTTTTATCGCTTTATTGCTGGGTTGCATGGGAGTAGCAAGTTCAGTGCAGGTGTATGTAAAGGAAAAGGTGCAGTCGGTGGCTATTTTGCGCTGCATCGGAGCCTCTTCCTCTCAGGGAGTATGGATTTATCTTATCCAAATAGCTTTTATGGGATTAATCGGTTCAGTAATTGGTGCCGGCCTGGGAACTCTTATTCAGTTCTTCCTTCCTCAGCTTTTTCAGGACTTCCTTCCTTTTGAGATTGAATTGGCAATCAGTGTTTCAGCCATTTTGCAAGGAGTTTTAATTGGTGTGATTACAGCTATTTTGTTTGCCTTATTTCCTTTACTTCAGATCAGAAAAATTTCACCCTTAAAAGTGTTGCGGGCCTCATTTGAATCTGCTGAGAAAGATCGCTCGAAATATTTTGTGTATTTCTTTGTTATCCTGTTCATATTCAGCTTTTCTTTTTCTCAATTAAGAGATTGGATGGATGCCGGAGTATTTACTGTGGGATTGATCATAGCTACTTTAATCTTGTTCGGAGTGGGCAGGTTGATTATTTGGGCAGTAAGAAAATACTTTCCTTCAGGAAGTTCCTTTGTGGTAAGGCAAGGGCTTGCCAATCTTTACAGGCCTAATAATCAAACCTTAATTTTAGTAATTACCATTGGGTTAGGTACAGCATTAATTACTACTTTATTCCTCAGTCAGGATTTGTTATTGGATAAAGTAAAACTCAGTAGCAGTGCTAATCAGCCTAATATGGTGCTTTTTGATATCCAAAGTCATCAAGTGGATGAACTCACTGAAATGACCAAAGCGGATAGTTTACCAGTCATTCAACAAGTACCAATTGTTACTATGCGGCTAAGTTCACTGAATGATGTGGGAGTAGAGCAAATTAAGAGAGACACCGCTACGGATATCAGGGATTGGGTCCTGAATAGAGAATACAGAGTAACCTACAGAGATAGTTTAATTGATTCGGAAACCTTGGTAGCTGGGGAATATGATGGCGTGGTAGAAAATGAGAATGACAGTATTTTTATCTCTTTAGAGAAAGGAGTGGCTGAAGATATGAAAGTGGACATAGGTGATCCTATCACTTTCAATGTTCAGGGGGCTCCAATCAAAACTTATGTTGGGAGCTTAAGGGAGATTGACTGGCAAAGGGTGCAGACTAACTTTTTGGTACTTTTTCCTGAAGGAGTGCTTGAAGAAGCCCCTAAATTTCACGTGCTGCTAACACACTATGACAATGTGAACCAGTCAGCTGCTTTCCAACAGAAAGTGGTGAGGAAATTCCCAAATATTTCCATTATTGATCTTGACCTGATTTTAGAAACGTTGGATGAAGTACTCGGTAAAATATCATTCATTATCCAATTTATGGCGTTTTTCAGCATTATTACTGGAATCATCGTGCTTATTGGTTCAGTCAGTATCAGTAAATTCCAGCGGATTCAGGAAGCTGTTCTACTTAGAACAATAGGAGCTAGCAAAAAGCAGATTATTAGAATAAATATGATGGAATACTTCTTTTTGGGGAGTATTGCTTCACTTACAGGAATTTTCATCGCTATTTTATCGGCATGGGCATTGGCTTATTTTAGCTTTGAAACAGCCTTTGTTCCCAACTTTACGGGTGCGCTGATTTCTTATTTTGCTATTACAGGCTTAACTGTTTTAATAGGTTTACTGAACAGCAGATCAGTAGTTAATAAACCACCATTGGAAATTCTGAGGAAAGAGCTTTAAAAGAATGTTAATAGATTCTAAGCATGGAAGAATCTCATGAATTATTTCGAATAACTGGCAATTTTAATTTGGAGAGCGGGAGGGACTACAAACCAGCCTTTGGATGACTAAAAAGGTGGCTTAACTACTGTCTAACAGAGCTAGTTGTATAGTAGCAAAAAGATAGCGAATACTAATTTGTTATAGAAATATATATTAAGGCCAGCATATTCATTTTTTAGGATTAGCCTAATTACTCCACAGATATAATATTTTCTGATTTACCTCTCCACTCAATGCTTTCGCCTGATTTTTTATTTAATAAAAGTTGCCCTATGGGGGAAGCCGGAGAGATAGCCATAAACTGTAGGTTATCATCTGATACCTTTCCTAAAGAAACAGAAATAAAATAGGCTTCCTTATCAGTAGTTACAATACTTCCTGTTTTAATTACTTTATGGTTTTCTATGGGGTTAATTTGGGATAAGAGATTTTCCTGCTTCCCTATTTCTGATAACTGCGTCAGTATCTTATTTTTCTCCTGATTGATCATTTCTCTTGCGGTTTCATACTTATCTCCTGCAGAGCTTTTCGTTTCCGATGCCATTGAAATTTGAAGCTCCTGCAGTTCATCATTCAACTGCTTTCTTTTTCTATTTAGTATTGCCAGGCTTAGGGTAATATATTTCTTTTTAGTAGTCATCTAACATGAGCTTTTCATTTCAAATTTACCATTTCACAATTGAAATATTGCATCAATTACATACAATCGCTTTTATCCTCATATTAATTCATTAATTTTGCACATCAATTAAGATTTTATGAAAAAAATAGCCGTAATAGGACTTGGATACGTAGGACTTCCATTAGCTGCTGAGTTTGGCAGAAAGAGAGAAGTTTTAGGTTTTGATATTAATCAGAAAAGAATTGAAGAGCTTTCTAAAGGACACGACAGAACTTTAGAGGTTGAAAGCGAAGAGTTAAAAGAAGCAAAGCATTTATCCTTTAGTTCTAACCTACAGGATTTGGCTGATGCTGATATTTATATTGTAACTGTTCCCACACCTGTTAACGAATACAAGCAACCGGATTTAACACCTTTAAAAATGGCTTCTGCCACAGTTGGTAAAACCTTAAAAAAGGGTAATATAGTAATTTACGAATCAACTGTTTACCCCGGTTGTACAGAGGAGGATTGTGTGCCTATCCTTGAGAAAGAAAGCGGTTTAAAATATAATGTTGATTTCTTTTGTGGCTATTCTCCGGAACGAATTAATCCCGGAGATAAAGAGCACAGGCTACCTACTATAAAGAAAGTGACTTCAGGAAGCACTCCGGAAATTGCAGAGGAAGTAGATCAACTTTATAAGGAAGTTATTACCGCTGGAACACATAAAGCGGCTTCAATCAAAGTGGCAGAAGCTGCTAAGGTAATTGAGAATTCTCAACGGGACCTTAATATTGCTTTTGTAAATGAGCTTGCTCTAATATTTGATAAAATGAATATTGATACCGCAGATGTCTTGGAGGCAGCAGGTACAAAGTGGAACTTTCTTCCTTTTAAGCCGGGTTTGGTGGGAGGCCATTGCATAGGAGTAGACCCTTATTATTTGACTCATAAAGCGGAGGCATTAGGTTATCATCCGCAAGTGATATTGGCAGGAAGAAGAATTAATGATAATATGGGGGCGTATGTTGCTAGTTCAGTAGTAAAATTAATGGCACAAAAAGGTTCTGTGATAAAAGGAAGTAAAGCCTTAGTTTTAGGAATCACTTTTAAAGAAAACTGTCCTGACATCAGAAACAGTAAAGTGATTGATGTAATTCATGAGTTGGAGTCCTACGGAATAGAGGTAGACACATATGATCCTCAAGCAGATAAAGAGGAAGTGCAACATGAGTATAATGTTAATTTAGTGGATAAACCTTCTAATGATTACAGCGCTATCATTCTGGCAGTTTCTCACAATGAGTTTAAAGATTTCAACTTATCCAACCATTTGAACTCAAATGGGGTCACTTATGACATTAAAGGATTTTTTGAGAAGGATAAAGTAAATAAGAGGTTGTAATATTTTGAAACATTTATTCGTATTTGGTACTCGACCTGAAGCCATTAAAATGGCTCCGCTAATTAAAATATTTCAAGCCGATAAAAGTCAGGAGGTAGTTGTTTGCGTTACAGGCCAACACAGAGAAATGTTGGATCAGGTTTTGGAGTTTTTTGATATTGAGCCTGATCATGATTTGAATTTAATGGCTCCAAATCAAACCTTATATGACATCACTGCTAAAGCCTTGCTAGGGTTAAAGCCTATTTTAAATCAGGAAAAGCCGGATAATATTTTTGTTCAGGGAGATACTACAACTGCTTTTATTGGTGCTTTGGCTGGATTTTATGAGAAGATCAAGGTTTCTCATATTGAAGCAGGATTAAGAAGTGGAGATTTATATTCACCGTTTCCTGAAGAAGGCAACAGAAAATTAGCTGGTCATCTGGCAAATTTTCATTTTGCGCCAACCGACAGAGCAGTAAGTAATTTAAAACAGGAAGGCGTAACTCATAATGTTTATCAAGTAGGGAATACAGTGATAGATGCGCTGTTATTAGGGCTTGATATTATAAAGAAAAAGGGGGAAGAATCATATCAGGATTTCTTTAAAGATATAGATTTCTCTAAGAGGATGATTTTAGTGACAGGGCACAGGCGTGAGAGCTTTGGAGATCCTTTTGAAAATATGTGTAAGGCCATGAAGGATATTGCATTAGCATATCCAGATACAGAATTAGTTTATCCTGTTCATTTAAATCCTAACGTAAGAAACACTGTGAATGAGATATTAACGGGAGTGGATAATGTTAAACTTATTGAGCCATTAGCTTACCCTTTCTTAATTTGGCTAATGAATAAGTCTTACTTTGTTTTAACAGATTCCGGAGGGATTCAGGAAGAAGCACCTTCATTAGGAAAACCCGTTTTGGTTATGCGTGATGTTACAGAAAGGCAAGAAGGCGTTGAAGCGGGAACTGCAAAATTAGTAGGTACTGATTACAATGTTATCTTGAAAGAGGCTAAATTGCTTTTAGATGATGAGGAGCATTATAAAAACATGGCAAATTCAGTCAATCCTTATGGAGATGGTACCACTAGTCAAAAAGTTTTAAGTATTCTAAAAGAAACTGAATCTCATGGTTAAAAAAAACAGAAATATTAAGGCAGTAATGGTAGGCTTGGGGTACATTGGGTTACCAACTGCCGCTTTAATGGCCAGTAGAGGAATTCATGTACACGGAGTAGATGTTAATCAGCATGCTGTAGACACAATCAATAGAGGCGAAATCCATATTATTGAACCTGATTTAGATGGCTTGGTGCGAAATGTCGTTGATGAAGGTTATTTAATTGCGGATACAAAACCCGCTAATGCTGATGTATTCCTTATTGCCGTACCTACTCCTTTTAAGGGGGATCATGAACCTGATATTTCCTATGTAGAGACAGCAACTAGAACTTTATCTCCTTTTCTTCAAGAGGGGAATTTGGTTATATTGGAATCAACAAGTCCAGTTGGTACGACTGAAAGAGTTAAAGAAATTATTGATCAAGAGCGACCTGAACTCAAAGGGAAATTACATATAGCTTATTGCCCTGAACGAGTTTTACCTGGCAATGTAATTCATGAACTGGAATACAATGATCGATCTATTGGTGGTATTAATGAACTTGCCACCGAAAAAGCCATTAACTTCTACAGAAATTTTGTAAAAGGAGAATTACATGCCACTAATGCACGTACAGCTGAAATGTGTAAGCTGGTAGAAAACTCATCTCGAGATGTAAATATAGCTTTTGCAAATGAATTGAGCATGATTTGTGATAAAGCGGGTATTGATGTTTGGGAATTGATACGATTGGCCAATAAACACCCCCGGGTAAATATTTTACAACCTGGAACAGGTGTAGGTGGACACTGCATTGCAGTTGATCCATGGTTTATTGTATCTGAATTTCCAGAAGAAGCGAAAATTATCAGAGCGGCAAGGGAAATCAATAATTACAAAACAGATTGGGTTATTGAAAAAATAAAAAATGCCTCCTTGCAATTTGAATTAAAACATAAACGAAAACCTAAAGTAGCTTGCATGGGACTTGCTTTTAAACCTGATATAGATGATCTAAGAGAAAGCCCGGCTTTAAATGTCACTAAGGCTTTAATTGAAGAAGGCTTAGAGGTTATGCCGGTAGAACCCAATATTGATAGCCATGAAGAGTTTCAGGTTTATTCTGTTCAGGAAGCAAGAGAAAAAGCTGATATAATGGTTTTCTTGGTTGCCCATAGAGAGTTTAAGAAAGTAAATTTGCATTCTGGATCAATATGGTTTTGCAGTTTAGATTAAATATTGTATTCCGGGACTTAAAGATATTATGTACCTATTTATGGGTTTTTTCTATTCCTTTTCATCCAAATCTCAATACTTATCTTTTAGTTATTTTATTCATTTTAATTATTTTTCTTAAAAGAGGCAAGGAAGAAATAGGCAAAAGAAAACTTACTTTTATTCTATTATTGCCGGTAATTCCAATATTATATAGTGTTATTTTTTTTTTAGATTATGATTTGTGGTTTAAGGCCTTAGAATCCCAATCAGGGTTGTTTTTTATTCCATTTATCTATCATTTCTATCCTAAAATTACAGAAAAGCAAGTTATCAAGAGAATATTCAAGGTACTAATAGTGTCTGTTTATTTTGCAATTGCAATTTGTTTAATAGGAATTTTTATTAAGTTAAATCACTGGGAAGATCCTCTCTCATATTTACTTCACAATCCAAAATATCAAAAATCTTACTTAACTACCTTTATTGGTATTCACCCTTCTTATATTTCCATTTATTTATTATTTACTTATGTAATTTTCAATATTTACTTCAAAATCAAAAATCTTTTATTAAAGGTTGGATTTGATGCTGTAAATTTGTTTTTATTTATTTTAATTGATTCAAGAATTGGAATAATATTGTTTCTAATCCATTTCTTTTATTTTAATTTTTTAAACTATAAATCTAAATTCCTTGGCGCGGTTTTTACTACAATAATATGTGTTCTATTGTTTATTCCTGACTTTAAGGAGAGCATTATAAATAAAACAAATAATCTAAATGAAATATTGAGAGGAGAAGGATTTGAAAACCTTTCCGATAATAAATCTCCAAGATTAATTATTTATAAATGTTGGTTTCAACTCAATAAAAGAATCGAACCGATTTTTGGGAATGGTTATAGATGGTTTAAAGAAGCGGCATTAGAATGCTATGCAGAATCTAATGCTAAAAGTCATTTTGATAAACAATACAATGAACATAATATGTATTTGAATATATATAATAGAAGCGGTATTGTAGGATTACTTTTTTTTTTAATTCCTTTCATCTATACCGTACGCATAAAAAATTCAGTGTTTAGCAGCCTTTTTCACTCACTAATATTTATAATGTTGTCTTTCTTTTTAGTTGAGAACGTTCTTTCTGTTCAGAAAGGTGTTGTTTTCTTTTCCTTCTTTTACGGACTGTTATTATCTGCAAAGTCAACAAACTATGTTAGTTCATGAAAATAAATTTTCTTAATAAAAAAATACTGAAAAATTTTTCGTTTTTAACAGTATTTCAATTCTTCAACTTGGCACTACCTTTAGTAGTATTACCTTATTTAATAGACACATTAGGCAAATCATTATATGGGATGTACGTGTATTCTCAAGCAATTCTTTCATTTTTCACATTGTTGATTAACTTTGGTTTCAATATATATGCGGTTAAAGAAATAGCAGAAAACAGAAATAATAATAATAGACTAAATAGTATAGTTTCGTCTATTTATTCAGCAAAATTAGTACTTCTTTTGACATCCGGAGTGTTTTTGCTTTTTACAATATTTCTAATACCTGAAATTAGTAATCACAAATATTTATACATAATAGGATTTTTAATGTGTATTGGTGAATTTTTTATGCCAATGTGGTTCTTTCAAGGATTGTCTGATTTGAAGACCTTTACTTATTCAAACGTAATTATAAAATTATTCTTTACCTGCTCAATATTTTTCGTCATAAAATCAAGTAACGACCTTTACTTAGTTCCTTTAATATTTGGATTAAATGCTCTTTTTAGTAGTTTATTTGGTTTTTGTTTAATGATAAAAAAATATAAAATTCGATTCGTTAGATCACAAATGAAAAATATTTACGGCTTTTTTAAGAAGTCATATCCTTTTTTCTTTTCAAGGGCGTCCTCAGTTATTATGACTAGGTCAAATTCTGTTTTAATCGGTACATTTCTAGGTTATAATTGGGTAGCAATATATGATATTTTAGAAAAAATTGTAGGGGCATTGTTAATTCCTTTTAATTTACTAAATCAATCTTCATACCCAGCAATCGCCGAAAAAAAGGATTTAAAGTTATTTAATAAGGTATTTAAAATTAGCCTGATTTCTTCTTTAGCAATATACCTCCTATTATTGATGACAGGAGAAGTTATTTTTTCAATTCTAAGTGGCGCAACTTTGGAAAGAAGCAATTACTATTATTTAATTTACTACGGACTTTTAATTCCAATAGTCAATATTATTTATCAATTAACTACTTTACTTATCGTTAAAAATAAGAATAAATATTATTCAAAATCTCTCATTTACTCCCTACTTGTATATATATTAGGGGTAATAATTATTTATTATTTTAATGTAATTTCGCTATTTACGATTATATCAGTTAAGTTATTCGCTGATGTATCTAACATTTTGATTATGCTCCAATATAATAAAAAGTAGAAAGGTCTCATTTTATAATGAGTGACAAATATCTAAATAGTATACTTCACTCTTAGTTTTTTTGTTTTACATTAATGTTTGTTCTTAATTCTGTTTTTATTTAAATTATAATCTACCTATAAGTATAAGACTTATGAAAAAAGATGTGCACTCAGAGGCAAATGATAAAATCCAATCTCCAAGGGGGATAGTTTCCAATGTTCAAGAGTTAGTAAAGCTCAAATAAAGCATTATTGATTTTGGATGTGTTATAGAAACTTTTCTCAATGTTTTGTCATGGAGTAGGAAAAGCTATTCGATTAGATGGTATCGGGCTAGAGAAGAACAAATTTTAAGAATTTTAAAAATGGAGGAATTTACTGTTGCTGAATTGTAAGCAACAGGTAATGTAGAGACTAAATATGACTTAGTTGTATACTTGGAAATGGCAGAATATTTAATAAAAGAATTTGTAGATATTATTGTTATGAATTAGTAAGTGCTAGTCATATGATTCTTTTTTCAGCTACAACTCTTAATTAATGAGGAAAGAATCACCTAACGGACAATGGGTTGATTATTGGATTGATAAATTTGATCATTTCAGGTTTGATCTCTATGATATTTTGACGCCAAAAATTTGGATTAGTGATAAAGTTTGTTTTTGGTATAAAAAAAAACATATTTATGATAACAGAGGAACTAATTTACATAGCGTTTTCAATATATGCTAGGTTTGATAAATGGTAAATTAGGCTGTAAAACATATTTAACTTTAAGGGCTTTATTTAAAAGAATAAGTGAAAGAAATGAGTGAAAATAAATTTAAGCTATTATTAATATCAGATTCAATAATACCTCATAATAGTGCTAACTCGGTACACGTTATGAAAATGGCTAGCGCTTTTGCTGAAAATAAATTGTCAACAGTTTTATTTGCAAAAAAGAATCAAAAGATTGAGTCACATAATGATTTGTACGATGTATACAATGTGAAGGAGAATTTTACTCTTAAGCTTACAAATAAGCTTAATAAACTACATAGTAGATTTATAAGTTTATTTGTATTTCCATCTCAGATTCTATTTGACTATGAGAGGAAATCCGTGATGATATATAGTTTAAATGTGTATTCAGCATATATTCTTTCATTGTTTGGTTATAATGTCATTTATGAAAGCCATTCTATGATAAAAAATAGAATTTATAATTTCTTTGAAAAGAGTCTTTTTAAAAATGATTCCTGTAAAAAAATTGTTGCAATATCTAACTCTTTAAAAACTGACTTGATAAAAAAATATAAACTTCATCATGATAAAATAGTTGTACTTCCAGATGCAGCCGATTCTGTAGAGTTAGACGAAGTTCCTCCATTTTCTCTGAAAGGCGATTCCGGAAAAATTAATATAGGTTATGTTGGTAGTTTGCACTCAGGAAAGGGAATAGAACTTATATCTGAAATTGCTTTAAAGATAAATACTATAAACTTTCATATCGTAGGGGGAAATGAAAACCAAATTGATACATGGCAAAAAAAGCATTCTGAGGATAATAATATTTTTTTTTATGGACATCAATCCCAAAAAGTTATTCCTTCTTTTTTGAAGTCTTTTGATGCTGTTTTATTGCCTAATCAAAGAAGTGTATTTGGTGCTGATGGTAAGGAAGATATAGGTAAATATACCTCACCTATGAAGTTATTTGAATACATGTCTTCTAAAAAGGTGATTTTTGCTTCAGATTTGCCTATTTTAAGGGAGGTATTAAGTGAGGAAAATTCGATTTTAATTAACCCAGATATGGTTGATGAATGGGTTGAACAGTTAAAAAAATTTAATGAATCCCCTGATTCATATAAATCATTAGCAGAGAAAGCACATAAATTATTTCTTAGAAATTACACTTATAATTCAAGAGCATTTAAAATAAATAATGTTATACGGTCTGTTATGTGAGAACTTTTTTTAATTAAAATAATGCCTTATAAATTTACTAAGGGCGTATAACGTTTTTAGAAAAAGACTTGCAATATGAATTTTTTCTATGAAATAGGTACGGTGTCAATTAAAGAAAGAGGAAGAGAATTGCGTTAAATGCTCCAAGAAATTCTGCCTTAATTATTACTGGGCTTTCTTTAAAAACTCAAATAAACTGATTAAAAGTACAATATTTTGACATAATGCTTCGTAAAATTATTTTTCTTGTCACTACTTTTTTTTTAATCATAGGGTTAAAATTAAAAGACCCTATTTCTATCGATTTAAATATTGCTATCCCATTTTTATTTACAATAACATATGGGTTAATCTATGTTGTAAATAATAGGTTTAGTATATCAAAAATCTTATTAATTCTTATCAGTTTTTCAATTCCAATTATAATTTCTTTTTGTATATCTCTGACTTTAAATTCATCAGATTCAGTTGATATAATAAATTTTGCAATTAAATTAATCCTATTCTCAATCTTTGCATTTTTTATTTCAAAACTTTACTTAAAATATTATTCAAGTGAGATATTATTATTACATATTAATTATTCAATCGTCTTACATGCTATTATAATAATTGTTTTTTTTCTTTCTCCAGACCTAAGAAATCTTTTTTATGAGTTCAGTGACGTAAACGATTTAATGTTGACACAAATTGGGGAATTTAGAATTGCGGGGTTTTCTGGTGGTGGTGGTGCGTTATTAAGTGTTCTTCAGTCATCTGGTATAATTTTGTCAGGCTATTTGCTTGTAAAAAAACAAATCTCTTTTGCTTATTTCTTAATCTCCAATATTTTACTAATCGTTTCAATTTTACTTACCGGCAGAACAGGGATTTATGTTTTAGTAATTTTTTTCCCCATCCTATATATTGTTTTACATAAATTCAGGTTTAAAATAAATGGAGCGATACTTAAAAGAGTTTTCGCTTTTATAATTATATTATTTTTTGTTGGTATATTGTCATTATTTTTAATTCCTGCGGAATACTATGATTTTTTCATGGAAACTTCCATTACTCGGTTTCTAAATACATTCCAATCGAAAAGGAACACATTCCATATTATATTTGAAATGTATTTTTTGCCAGATTTAGATAGAATTCAATACCTTTTTGGCACATCTTACTTTGGTAGGCATCCTGATCACTTGCTTGAATCAGATATAGGCTACATAAGAGTCTTTTATGGTGCGGGTATTATCGGAATGTTATCTATATATCTTCCATACATTTATATGCTCTACTTAGGTTTTAAATATGGTTTTTCTAAATTTAATATTCCTTCCTATCAATTACTATTCATCTTTACATCGATGATTTTAATATTGGAGTTGAAGGAATCATTCATTTTTGCCAGGCATTTATTGCCGTTAAATTTATTATTACTATTTATCTGTTCTCATGAAAAAAAAGTTATTAATTAACGCTTTAGCGGCTCAAGATGGTGGCGGAATAACCTATTTGACTAATATTTTACCTCTATTTGACAAAGAAAAGAATCTAGAAATCATATTACTTCTTAATTCAGGAAACAAGGATAAAATAGAGAAGATACATTTAAAAAACATACAAAAAATATATATTCCAAAAACTAATAATATTTGGTATCGAATATTTTGGGAATTTTTTAACATGGAAACATTAATAAACAGTAATAGAGTCACCCACTACTATTGCCCAGGCGGAATAATGGTCCCATTTAAAATAGGCAATGTTACTACTATAGTAGCTTTTAGAAATATGCTTCCTTTCTACAAGGAAGTTTTTAAACACTATAATTTTAAAGAAAGATTAAGATTACAATTACTTAAAAAATTGAGTTTACTCTCTTTTAAAGGTGCAGATAAAGTTGTTTTTATTTCCAGCCATGCCAAACAAGTGATTGAGAAATATATTCCAAGTATAGATGCTAAATCCGAAACCATTTATCATGGAAAAAATGATTTATTCAACCCACACAAAATTCCAAAATCTGAAGAAATTCCTGATTTATTAATAGAGCCTTACATAATTTACGTTTCAACAATTACTGTTTATAAACATCAACATGAATTAATTGAAGCATATTATCAATTAGTTCAAATTGGTGTTAAGGTAAAGAGAATTTTATTGGTAGGTTCTGTTGGGAGTGAATATGGAGATAAATTATTAAATAAAATCAAGGAATTGAAACTGGAAAACCAAATAGTTTATGTTGGGAAAATTGAATATGAAAAACTTCCTAAATACTACCAGAATGCTGATTCAGTAATTTATGCCTCATCATGTGAAAATTGTCCTAATATTTTGATAGAATCTATGTCTATGGGTAAAATCATTTATTCATCAAATTGTTATCCAATGCCAGAATTTGGAGGAGATTCTTTAATTTATTTTAATCCAAAATCAGTTAAAGAATTTAAAGATATCATTTTACAAGAATCAAATAGGGTTCATAATGGCGAGTTAAATGAAAATACCATAAAAACAGCCAGCCAATTTGATTGGAAGAATACATATCATCAAACTCTTAAATTTATAATGAAATGATTTTTGTTGGAGACATAGCACTGCCTGATTCAGCTTCGATTGATTATACTGAAGCACGCGAGGTTTTTGGCGGAAAATCTATTGTGGGTAATCTAGAGGGCAGTTTGACAAAATTCAGTTCTACTAGGGAGCACCATGTCTTTAATAGCCTGAATTCTATTGAGAAATTGTGCAGTGATTTTAATTTTAAAGCTTTCTCGATAGCAAATAACCATATCTTAGATGTAAATGATATCTCGAATACTTTCGCCAATATTCAGCATCTTGATTTAAAGCTTTTTGGAGCAGGAGAGAATTTATTTAAAGCTCAGCGTTCAATTTTTTTAGAGGAAGATGGAAGTAGAATATATTTTTTAGGGTTTGGATGGGAAGCGAATAGTTGTAAACCTTCTTCAGAGGATAAACAAGGTGTAAATCCTTACAGGAGAGATAATGTCTTATACTGTTTGGATGTGCTAAAGCAAAGCATCACCAAAGATGATAAAATTGTAATTTATTTTCATTGGAACTATGAATTGGAAATTTACCCCCAACCATTTGATAGGGAGTTCTCAAGAGAATTAATTCAAAAAGGTGTGGATGTGATTTTAGGATCACATGCTCACAGATGTCAAGGGATAGAATATTATAATAATAAACCAATCATTTATGGTCTTGGTAACTGGTTATTTCCTCAGGAGATTTTTTGGGATAATAAATTAAAATTTCCTGATTTCACCCTTACTCAAATGGCAGTCGAGATAGACTTTAATGATTTGAGCAATTTAGAAATTCATTGGTTTGAGTTAGATCGAAAAAAATCTAAATTAAATTATATCAGGTCGGAAAAATTTAGTGGGTCTGAAAAAATACAGGAACTAACTCCTTTTTCAGGTATTTCAAATAAACAATATACTAAATGGTTTTCTCAAAATCGATTTCAGAAAAAACTTTTACCAATATTTAAATATAAGGATTCAACATTAACAGTAAAGTTAAAACTTCTTTGGATATCTTTGCGACATTGTACAATTGTACTATTGTTAAAACTTGGTCTTAAGTGAGAATATCAATAAACATTTTTTTGGAATATGGTTGAAAAAATCTACTTGCAATCCCCCTATTTGTTTAAATTATTTCTAATAAATATAAAAGGTTTTTTTATTAATAAAAGAAGATACAATAAGGCTTTCAGAAGTATTTATGTTAAGAGTAAAGAAAGACTAAAATGGGATGAAGAAAAGATAAATGATTTTAAATTAAAATTATTAAATAGGAGGCTAGTTGAGGCAAAAAACAATTCAGTTTATTACTCTGAACTAATTCCGGAGAATTTCAGGATAAAATCATTTGATCAATTATCTAATTTCCCAATTCAGACGAAGGTATTTATAAAGGAGAACTTAAATGCGGTAATTTCAGATACCCGATCAGTTCCTTACATAACTTCGAATACAAGTGGAACCACCGGATCTGGGTTAGTCTTCCCAGAAAGTCTGAGGAGCGAAAAGGAAAAATGGGCAATCTGGTGGAGATACCGTGAATTACATGGGATAACCCAGAAAGAATGGTGTGGCTACTTTGGAGGTAAAGTAATATTACCAACCAATAAATCGTACAAGAAACCTTTTCTAAAAGTTCACACAACTAAACAGCTAATGTTCAGTATGTATCATCTTAACCATAATACAGTTGATAGTTATGTAAAATCAATAAATGAGAATAGTATAAGATGGCTACACGGTTATCCCAGTACTCTGAGTTATTTCGCAGCTCTTATTATTGAAAAAAAACTTGCTTTCAAACATAAAGTTCAGTGGATAACTACGGGGGCTGAGAATTTACTTTTGAGCCAAAAGAAACTTATAAAGAAAGCTTTTGGAATAAATCCAATTGAACATTACGGGTTAAGCGAGCCCGTAGCTAACATATTCCAATGTATAAAGGGTCACTTGCATGTAGATGAAGACTACTCTCATGTTGAACTAATTCATTCTTTTGAAAACTATTATAAGATTGTTGGGACATCTATTTTTAATGAATGTTTACAATTTTTGAGATATGACACCAATGATTTAGTAGAATTCTATGAGCAGGATAAATGCGACTGTGGATATCATGGTAGAGTTGTAAGAAATATCGAGGGAAGGCGAGAAGATTTTTTAACTTTGAAGAATGGAACAAAAATTGGTAGATTAGATCATATTTTTAAGGATTTAGTCAACATAAAAGAAGCTCAAATATACCAGCATTCCAACTATAACATAGACTTTAGGATTGTAAAATCTGAAAACTTTAGCGAACAAGATAAGATTGAGCTTAACAGTAAAATCACGAAATTTTTACCTACTGCCAATTTTAAAATTGTGTTTAAAAACAAAATTGAAAGAACATCAGCCGGTAAAGTTAAATTTGTCATTTCTGAAATAAAGTAATTTAAATGAAACAAATCATACAAAACCTCAAGTCAGGTGAAACAATATTAGAGGAAGTTCCAATGCCTCAAGTAAAATCAGGTAGTGTTTTAATAAGGTCAACTAAAAGTTTAATATCTGCAGGTACTGAAAAGATGCTTGTAGAGTTTGGAAAGGCTAATTTTATTGATAAAGCCAGGCAGCAGCCTGATAAAGTGAAACAAGTTTTGGATAAAATGAAAACTGATGGCGTTATGCCAACTGTTGAGGCTGTATTCAATAAATTAGGACAACCCTTACCTTTAGGTTATTGTAATGTTGGTATTGTTGAGGCTGTTGGTAAAGGCGTTGATGATTTTCAAGTAGGAGACAGAGTTATTTCTAACGGAAATCATGCGGAATTTGTAAATATTCCTAAAAATCTTGTTGCCAAAATCCCTGATAATGTTTCAGATCAAGAGGCTGCTTTTACAGTAATTGGTGCTATAGGTTTACAAGGTATAAGATTATGTAATCCGACTTTTGGAGAGACGATTGTCGTTACAGGCCTAGGTCTAATAGGATTAATCACCGCTGAACTTTTGCAAGCGAATGGATGTAATGTGATCGGTTTAGATTATGACGAGCAAAAGGTTGAAATAGCAAAAAGTAAAGGAATTAATGCAGTAAACCTCAGCGATGGTACAGACCCAGTGCGGTTCGTGAACAATGCTACTTCTCAAATTGGTGCTGATGGGGTCATTATTACTGCCTCAAATAAATCGAATGATATCATTTCTCAGGCGGCCCAAATGTCCAGAAAAAGAGGAAGGGTTATTTTAATAGGAGTAATTGGTTTAGACATAAGTAGAGCAGATTTTTATGAGAAGGAATTAACCTTCCAGGTTTCTTGTAGTTATGGTCCAGGAAGATATGATGAAGACTATGAACAGAAGGGAGTTGATTATCCTCTGCCTTACGTTAGATGGACAGAAAAAAGAAATTTTGAGGCTATACTAAAGGCATTGTCTAATAAAACATTAGATGTCACACCTTTAATTAGTGAAGAAATTGCTTTAGAAGATGTTGTTAAAATCTATGAAAAGATTTCAACATCAAAATCTATCGCAACTATTATTAAGTACAGTGATAATGCCAGTATAAGTCGCAGCATTAAAATATCAGACGCCAATTTTCAAAAAGGTAACGGTAATATCGGTATTATTGGTGCGGGTAATTTTACATCTTCAACAATATTGCCTTCATTAAAAAAGTGCAATGCGAAAGTTAAATCAATTGCAAGTTCTGGTGGCCTGTCTGGAACTATCCTGGCAAAGAAGTTTGATATTGGTGAATCTACTACTGATTATCAGGAGATTTTAAATGACGAAACAGTCGATAGTGTCATTGTTACCACGAGACATAATTTACATGCATCTATGGTAATCGAATCTTTGAAAAAAGGGAAGCATGTCTTCGTTGAAAAACCTTTGGCTTTAAATAATGAAGAACTGAGCCAAATTATAGAAGAGCAGAGAATTTCTTCAAAGAATATTATGGTCGGCTATAATAGACGCTTCTCTCCACATACTGAAGCTATTAAGAAAGCTATTGGTAATAATTCTGGCCCCATAAACATAAATGCCACAATGAATGCCGGATTTATCCCTCAAGATGTATGGGTTCAAGATATGGAAGTTGGAGGTGGTCGTATTATTGGTGAAGCATGCCATTATATCGATTTATTGATTTACCTAACTACATCAAAAGTGACAAAAGTCTGTATGAACAGTTTAGGCACGAATGCTAGTGAAAATACCGACAATACAAGTATTCTATTAAAATTTGAAAACGGTTCTAATGCGGTGATTAATTACTTTGCTAATGGAAGTAAATCTTATTCTAAGGAAAGAATAGAAGTATATTCTAATGAAAGAACTGCAATACTGGATAACTTTAGAAGGACAAACTTCTACGGATTCAAATCATCAAATCTTAATACAAGATTGGATAAGGGGCATAAAAAGCAATTTGAATTATACAATAAGTTTTTGGTTAAAGGGGGCCAACCTTTGATTAGTTTAGAAGAGATAATTAACTCAACTAAAGCTTCATTTGCTTGTATTGAAAGTTTAAAAACTAACAGCTGGGTAAATGTTTAAAAGACTCCTTAGAATCTATCATACTTTAAAATATTTGAAGCCCGTGCAATTTTATTTTCGCGGGTTTTATTTTTTAAGAAATAAAATATTTGGAAATAACTTAAAATTTGTTTCCTACCCAATAGATAAAAAGTCTGACCTGCCTTTATTAGAATTTCCCAAAAGCCGAGTTTCATATAAAAACATAGCAGATTTTGAGTTTTTGAATTTTTCTAAGAAATTTAAATCGTTCAGAAATATAGATTGGAACTATTTTGAATTTGGTAAACTTTGGTGCTACAACCTTAATTATTTTGACTTCTTGCTACAACAAGATTTGTCAAAAGAAGAAGGCTTAAAACTTATCAATGACTACATATCTAAAGCAGAAGTCCTTAAAGATGGACTAGAGCCTTACCCTATATCCTTGAGAAATATTAATTGGATAAAATTCTTAACAATTCATCACATTAGTAATAAAAAGATTGATTCTTTTATCTATTCATGTTACCTCCATTTACTAAAGAACTTAGAGTATCATTTATTGGGAAACCATTTACTTGAAAATGCCTTTTCAATATTCATGGGGTCAATTTATTTTAATGATGAAAAGCTGTATGAGAGAGCAAAAAGAAATTTAAAAACCGAATTGACAGAACAAATTTTAGATGATGGTGCTCATTTTGAGTTGTCTCCAATGTATCATCATATTCTATTAGAGCGATTATTAGATTCTATAAATTTTGCAAAATCTTCGACCGAATTCGAAGATCAAACATTCTTAGATTTTCTATCAAAAAAAGCTGAAGTAATGCTCAGCTGGATGGAGAAAATGAAAATGAGCAATGGCGATATGCCTCTTTTAAATGATTCAGGTCTTGAAATTGCTAAATCTGCCGATGCATTAATTGAATATGCCCAGAGCATAGGAGTAACTGCATCTGAAAATACAATATTAAAGTCTAGTGGATATAGAAAATATAAAAGTCCAAATTGGGAATTAATTACTGATGCTGGAAAGCCAGGGCCTGAGTATATACCAGGACATTCGCATGCCGACATAGGTAATTTTATATTGTATAATAATAATAAACCATTTATAATAGATCCAGGCATTTCGACTTATGAAAAAAATGGAAGAAGAAATTTAGAAAGATCAACTGAATTCCACAATACTGTAGTAGTAGATGCTAAAAATCAATCGGATGTTTGGGGAGGTTTTAGATTAGGTAAACGAGCAGAAGTAAAAATTCTAAAGGAGTCAGGTAGCTATTTGAAATTATCTCATAATGGCTACAAATCAATTTGTGGTGATCACATAAGAGAGTTTCAGTTTTCTGACACTCTTATCACAATTCAAGACGTATTATCGATAGGAAGTCGTAATTGCAGTGCCATAGCATATTTCCATTTGTCAAAGAGTATAAAAATTGTAGATAAAGGAACTGACGAAATCTCTTTTGATAATGGTGTTATAATGAAGTTTGCAAATGCTATTTCAATTGATGTTGAAAAATATAATTGTCCTGATGGCTTTAATAGTTATATTACATGTGATAAATTAGCAGTTCATTTTAATAAATCACTTGAGACCCAAATTTTTTAGATGAAAATCCTATTCCTTACAGATAATTTCCCGCCGGAAGTAAATGCTCCTGCTACAAGAACCTTTGAGCATTGTAAGGAGTGGATAAAAGAAGGAGTAGAGGTTACTGTTATAACTTGCAACCCTAATTTTCCACAGGGTAAAGTTTATGATGGATACAAAAATAGATTTCTCCCACAAAAAGAAGTAGTAGAAGGGATTAATGTTATTAGAGTATGGTCCTATATTACTAAGAATGAAGGATTCTTTAAAAGAACAATAGATTATATCAGTTATTCATTGTCAGCATTTATAGTAGGCTTATTTGAAAAAACAGATTTAATAGTGGCTACCTCTCCCCAATTCTTTACAGCAATCTCGGGTTTTTGGTTAGCATTCTTTAAAAGAAAAAAATGGATTTTCGAACTTCGTGACCTTTGGCCTGATTCGATTCGCTCTGTTACTTCTATGAGCAACCAGTGGATACTCAACCTTCTAGAAAAGATAGAGTTAAGACTTTATAAAAATGCTAATTTAATTATAGCTGTAACTGATGCTTTTAAAAGTAATCTTATTAATAGAGGTATAGATGCTGAAAAAATAGTTGTGGTTACAAATGGCTGTAACTTAGAATTATTTGACCCCCAAGTGGATGCTTCCGAACTTAGAAACAAGTTAAATTTGAATGATAAAATTGTAGTTTCTTACATAGGAACTCATGGACTAGCTCATGATTTAGAGCTGTATGTATCAAATCTTGATAAAATCGAAAATAGCAAGGTGGAATTTCTATTTATTGGAGATGGAGCCAACAAAAAACTATTAGTTCAGAAAGCAGAAGAATTGAATTTAAAAAATGTTCAATTTTTAGACCCGGTGCCTAAAACTGAGATAGTAAAATACTGGGCTTTAGCAGATTTTGCACTGATCCCCCTAAAAAGGGATGATACTTTTAAAACAGTGATCCCATCAAAAATATTTGAGGCTGCAGCCATGGGAAAGCCTATATTGCTGGGAGTTGATGGTCAGGCCCGGGAAATAATGGAAGAGCACGATGCTGGCCTGTATTTTGAACCAGGAAATTTTGATGATTTTAGTTTGAAGCTTAATAGGTTAATCGATAATTTAGAATTAAAAGATCAAATCAAAAATAATTGTTCATATCTCGCCAAAGCCTATGATCGTAAAAATTTGGCTAAACAAATGTTGAAAGAATTAAAAGAGTTGCTTTGAATTTAGTTTTAAAAGGTCTTTTTAGAAAATTAGCTAATTCCCTAAAACCCTCTAAATTTGCAATCATTAATAAATGACTGAGTTATCAAACTTAAAAAATGCCCCAAACCCTAGCTAGTCTTATAACATCCTTTATTCTTACGTTTTTGTTGACGCCATTAGTGATTGGCTTCTTCAAAAAGAAGAATATCATGGATATACCAGGCGGTAGAAAAATTCACACTGACAATACCCCAAGCATGGGTGGGATAGCTATCTTTTTGGGTGTTATCCTTGCTATCCTGATCTGGATGCCTCTAAGAGGATTGGGAACTTTTAAATTTTTCTTTGGAGCCATTGCTATTATGTTTGTAGTAGGCCTAAGGGATGACTTGGTGCCAGTAAGGCCTTCTGTAAAGTTAGCGGCTCAATTGCTATCCTCGTGCATGGTGGTTTTTTTGATGGATGTAAGATTGAGAGCACTTTACGATATCTTTACTGTAAGTGAAATACCATATGGGCTCAGCGTATTGATTACGTTATTTACATTTATTGTTATCACTAATTCTTATAATCTTATTGATGGTTTAGATGGGCTGGCCAGCAGCATTGGAATCATTGCATTCTTTGTATTTGGAATCTTCTTCTTTTTGGTAGGCCAGATCTATTTTGCCATGATCTGCTTTGGCTTTATTGGGGCTTTAATCGCGTTTCTGAATTTTAATTGGGAGCCCTCAAGAATCTTTATGGGTGATACAGGAGCTTTATTAATCGGGTTTGTACTTTCTGTAGTTTCTATAAAATTTATTGATTTTAATTATTTCTTACCCGAAGAAACACCATTTAAACTACATTCCTCTGTAGGAGTGGCAGTGGCAATTATAATTATTCCGTTATTTGATACTTTAAGAGTATTTATTTCCAGGGCTATGAAGAAAAGATCGCCTTTTTCTCCGGATAAAACCCATATCCACCACATGCTGATGAGGTTGGGTTATAGTCATGCCCAAACTACTTTGATAATGATTGTGCTGAACCTGGTGATAATCGGCATTGCTTTAGCGTTAGATTTTTTGGGAGATAATCTGCTTGTTCCGATTGTTATTGGTATTTGTGTAATCCTTAGCGTAAGCTTGGATACCTTAGTGAAATCTTCAATTGCCAGAAAGAAAAGAGAGATCAAAAAGTTTCGAAGAGATTAAGTAGTAAGAGCATTTCCAGGTATCAATTTTTGGAAATGCTCGATGCGAATCATATCAAAACCCTAAGCACAAGAAACTCCCGTTCAACAAGTTTTCCTTATTGTAATTAAACCTTTCCTCTTCCTTATCACCTTTGAATACTTTTCCTCCGGCAGCTTCTAAAACCGCCTGACCAGCACCAGTATCCCATTCCATAGTAGGTCCGTGTCGATAATAAATATCTGCTTTACCTTCTGCCACCATACAAAATTTTAAAGAGCTTCCTTTGGAAATATTATCTGTCACATCATATTTAGCTAATAAAGTATCTTCTTCAGGTGAAGCGTGTGAAGCACTCCTCACAGCGATTCTATTAGCTTGCTTATGGTTCACTTTTAGTTGAGTTTCTTTTGAACCCTCTACTTTGTAAGCCCCCAATTCACTTCCATAATAGTATGTTTCAGTGGCAGGAACATAGATCATTCCAAGCAAAGGATAGCCTTCTTTTATAAGGGCAATATTCACAGTGAACTGTCCATTTCTTTTTATAAATTCTTTAGTTCCGTCTAAGGGATCCACTAACCAAAAGGTATCCCAGCTTTTTCTTTCACTATAGCCAATATGTTTGCCTTCCTCGGATAAAATAGGATATTTGACAGCCAGTGATTCCAAACCTTTCTTTATTACATCATCCGCAGCTTTGTCTGCTAAAGTAAGCGGGCTATCATCTGCTTTATGGTCTACTACAGTACTTAAATCAGCATCATTGTAAATATGCATAATAGCATCTCCAGCATCTTTAGCTATATTTTTAAGTTCAATCAGTAATTCTTGGGTATTCATAATTTTATTTTTTTCAAATTTCAGACAATAAAAAAAAAGGTGAGGTTTTAAGGCAATTTATAGAGATTAATCACTGCCTAATTTCATTTCTTTCTTTCTGTGCCTTAAAATTACATGACATTATTTGATATTAATAGTAATAGTCTATTAACTTTGTAGGAAATAAAATAATTTGAATAATATATATCCAATTTTCGACACTGTCCTTACCAGAAATGATAAGGAAAAGCTGCTAAAACAGAAGGGCTTAGTAGTATGGATGGTAGGGCTGTCAGGTTCTGGCAAGAGTACCTTGGCTACAGCTTTGGAAAATTCTTTACATGCCAGAGGTAATTTAACTCAACTGTTGGATGGGGATAATTTAAGAGTTGGTATTAATAATAACCTTACATTTAGTCCTGAAGATAGAAAGGAAAATATCAGGCGTGCTGCTGAAACTGCCAAACTTTTTATGAATGCAGGTTTGGTAACAATTTGTTCTTTTATCAGCCCTACTGAAGAAATCAGAGCAATGGCCAGAGAGATTATTGGTGAAGGTTATGTGGAAGTATATATTGATTGTCCTTTAGAGGTGTGTGAAAGCAGGGATGTTAAAGGTCTTTACGCAAAAGCAAGAAAAGGAGAAATTAAAGAATTTACAGGGATCAGCGCACCTTTTGAAATACCGAAACAGCCTGAAATTAAAATTGATACTGCTAACCAGGAATTGGAGAGCAGCCATCAGCAATTAGTAAATCAGATAATAGAGAGAATAAAATATTAAAATGGGATCATACAACTTATCACATCTTGAACAGCTGGAATCAGAAGCTATTTACATTTTTAGAGAAGTAGCAGCACAATTCGAAAAACCGGTGATTTTATTCTCCGGTGGAAAAGATTCTATCACAATGGTACACCTGGCACAAAAAGCTTTTTGGCCTGCTAAGATACCTTTCCCATTACTTCATATTGATACTGGACATAATTTTCCTGAAGCAATAGAATTCAGAGATAATCTGGCGAAGAAATACAATGTGAAATTAGATGTAGGTCTGGTTCAGGATTCTATAGATAGGGGAACTGCAAAAGAGGAAAAGGGACTTAATCCTAGCAGAAATACTTTACAATCAATTACGCTACTCGAAAAGCTGGAGGAAGGCAAATATGACGCTGCCTTTGGTGGGGGACGAAGAGATGAAGAAAAGGCCAGAGCAAAAGAAAGATTTTTCTCCCATAGAGATGACTTTGGACAGTGGGATCCTAAAAATCAGAGGTCTGAACTTTGGAACCTATATAATGGAATGAAAGCGCCAGGGGAGTCATTTAGAATCTTCCCCATCAGTAATTGGACAGAAATGGATGTTTGGCAGTATATTAAAAAGGAGAAAATTGAATTGCCTAGCATATATTTCTCACATGAAAGAAATGTAGTCAACAGAAATGGAGTATTAATTGCTGAATCTCCTTACAATACTTTACTGGAAGGTGAAAAGTACGAAAAGCAAATTATCAGATACAGAACGCTGGGATGTATGACAATTACCGGAGCTGTAAATTCTGACGCTGATACCCTTGATAAAATTATTGAGGAAGTAGCTGCGGCCAGGCAAACAGAACGTGGTAATAGGGCTGACGATAAAAGGTCTGAAGCTGCAATGGAAGACAGAAAGAGACAGGGATATTTCTAAACATACATTTAACCTCAATCTCCCTCACAGTGCTAGTAAATAAAATTTTAAAACCTGGGAGTTAACCTCTAGAATTTCAAAAAATGGAAGAAGTAAAAGATATTAATAATACTGCAACTGCAGGCTATCTCGACATGGATTTATTACGCTTTTCAACCGCTGGAAGCGTAGATGATGGTAAAAGTACATTGATTGGACGGTTGATGTATGATACAAAATCTATCTTTCAGGATCAGATGGACGCAATGGAGGAATCCAGCAGAAACCGGGGAGATGAACATGTAAACCTTGCTTTGTTAACGGATGGATTAAAAGCAGAAAGAGAGCAGGGGATTACTATTGATGTGGCCTACCGTTATTTCGCTACTCCAAAAAGAAAATTTATTATAGCAGATACTCCAGGACACATCCAGTATACCCGAAATATGGTTACCGGTGCTTCTACAGCTAATCTTGCTATTATTTTGATAGATGCCAGAAAAGGAGTGATTGAGCAGACTAAACGCCATTCTTTTATAGCTTCTTTGTTGCAAATCAAACACATAGTAGTTTGTATTAATAAAATGGATTTGGTTGACTATTCTGAAGAAGTCTTTAACCAGATTCAAAAAGACTTTCTCAGTTTTGATGCTAAACTTGAAATTCCTGACATTCGATTTATCCCTATTTCAGCATTGAATGGAGACAATGTTGTAGATAAATCGACTAATATGGACTGGTACAAAGGTCCATCTCTCCTTTGGACTTTAGAGAATGTACAAGTTGCCTCTGATAGAAACTTTATTGATAGCAGAATGCCTGTTCAGTGGGTAATTAGACCACAGTCAGATAAATATCATGACTTTAGAGGCTATGCCGGTTTGATTAGTGGAGGCATATTTAGAAAAGGGGAGGAGGTAACAGTTTTGCCTTCCGGATTTACTTCTAAAATTAAGTCCATTTCAACCATGGATGGTGAATTAAAAGAGGCATTCCCTCCAATGTCTGTCACTATTCAATTGGAAGACGAAATAGATATTAGCCGAGGTGATATGCTGGCTAAGCCCAATAACCAGCCCACTGTAGGTCAGGATATAGAGTTAATGGTTTGCTGGTTAAATATAAATCCGCTTAAGTTGGGCGGTAAATATTTAATTAAGCATACTACTAATGAGGCAAAGTGCATTATAAAGGATGTGAAATACAAAGTGAATGTAAATACACTGGAAAAGAATGAGGAAGATAAGAGCATTTCTGCCAATGATATAGGCAGGATTACCATAAAAACTGCACGTCCATTATTATATGATTCTTACAGGAAAAACAGGAATACTGGTTCATTGATTATTATTGATGAGTTTACTCATGAGACAGTGGGTGCTGGTATGATTATTTAATTTTCTATAAATCTATTGAAAGCCTGGGGAGTAAATCTTCAGGCTTTTTGTTTTTGTAGGGGAAAAGGTAATATGCAATTTATTAATCCCACTAAATACTTTAACTTTGTTATTTATAATAAAGAATTATTCATTCATAATATAAATGGCGGATAAAATACAAGAGCTGAGCGAGGAAATCAAACAGTTTACTGCAGCAAATCAGGAAGAACTGGAGGCATATCGCATTAAATTCATAAGCCGAAAGAGCGTGCTGGGCGACTTATTTAGTGAGATGAAAAATGTAGCACCCGAAAACAGGAAGGCATATGGTCAGGCTGTTAATGAGGTGAAACAATTGGCGGAAGAGAAATTCCGGGCTTTAATTGAAGAGTTGGAAAATGGTAGTGAAAGTTCAGCTTCAAAGGCTCCCATTGATCTCTCTCTGCCTCCGGTTGTTAATTTAGGTACAGTTCATCCTCTTACTATCATCCACAATAGAATAGTAGAGATATTTCAGAAAATAGGGTTTAATGTAGCTGATGGACCTGAAATAGAAGATGATTTCCATAACTTTACTGCTTTAAATTTCCCTGAGAATCATCCCGCACGGGAAATGCAAGATACATTCTTCATAGAAAGCAACCCGGATATTGCTTTAAGAACGCATACTTCTTCTATTCAAATAAGGGTGATGGAAAACCAGAAGCCACCCTTCAGAACGCTGGCTCCGGGACGAGTATTTAGAAATGAAGCGATTTCTGCCAGAGCACATTGTTTTTTTCATCAGGTAGAAGGCTTTTTTGTTGATAAGAATGTTGGCCTGGTTGATTTAAAACAAACTTTATATTACTTCGCTAAGGAGCTTTTCGGTCAGGATACTCAAGTGCGTTTCAGACCTTCCTACTTTCCTTTTACCGAGCCAAGTGCTGAAATGGATATTTCTTGCAATATCTGCAAAGGTAAAGGCTGTAATGTATGCAAATATACAGGCTGGGTAGAGATTTTAGGTTCAGGAATGATTGATCCTAACGTATTGGAAAATTGTGGTATCGATTCTGAAGAATACACAGGATTTGCGTTTGGAATGGGGATTGAAAGAATCGCTATGTTAAAGTTTCAGGTGAACGATTTACGCTTGTATTCTGAAAATGATGTGAGGTTTCTTAACCAGTTTAAGAACATCAGTTAAAAATTACTTTCCAAGACAAGTTGTATGATGTAGTAAATCATAAAATATATTAATATGAAATTAGAGAATATTCAATCAATTGCAGTAATAGGGGCAGGCACTATGGGGGCCGGGATAGCTCAGGTAGCAGCAATGTCAGGTTATAGTACTTTTCTATTTGATATTAATGAGCAGGCTTTACTTAAGTCTAAGGAGATTATTTCAAAAAACTTAGAAAAAGGAATTGAGAAAGGGAAGGTATCTGAACAACAAAAAGAAGAGTGCCTTTCCAAAATTACTTTTGTCTCAGATTTATTAAAGCTTAAGGCAGATGTGATTATAGAGGCAGTAATAGAGAAATTGCAAGTTAAAATAGACTTGTTCTCAAAATTGGAAGAAATAAACTCTGAAAGTACCATTTTTGCTACAAATACTTCTTCTATTCCAATCACCCAAATAGGTGCTGGTTTGAGGTTCCCCAATAGGTTAGTGGGCATGCATTTCTTTAATCCGGCTCATATTATGAAGCTGGTAGAAGTTATTTCAGGAGTAGCTACAGATCAAAATGTGGCTGTAACTATTAAACAGCTGGCAGAAAAGCTGGGTAAAAAAGCAGTGATGGCAAAAGATTCACCTGGCTTTATCGTTAATAGAGTGGCAAGGCACTTCTATGTAGAAAGTTTAAAAATTGCTGAAGAAGGAGTGGCAGATTTTGAAGCGATTGACAAATTAGTAGAAAGTTCGGGATTTAAAATGGGGCCTTTTAGGTTAATGGACTTGATAGGAGTGGATACTAATTTCTCCGTCACTACCTCCATGTTTGAATCATTTCACTATGATCCAAAATTTAGGCCAAGCCGGATTCAACAACAGAAAGTAGATGCAGGCCATCATGGTAAAAAAACCGGAAAGGGATTTTATGAGTATAAATAGAAGTATTTTAGCAGTTGTGATTTTATCGTTTTTCTGTTTCACATCATGTAAAGAAGAAAATTCTGAGGCTTTCATTGATGAGCTACCGCTTACCCCACCATTTGAAGTTTTTTTGAATTTAAGCCTTATTAGTAATCAAACGCTACAAACAGAAAATCACTTGTACTTAGATGATGTGGGCCTAAAAGGTGTAGTAGTAATTAAGAGAGGAGAAAGCGATTATGCGGCTTTTGAGAGAAATTGCCCCCACGAGCCTGAAAGAGATTGTGCTATTGTATCACATGTTAACCTTGGCCCTACTGGCTCCTACCTAGAGTGCGGTTGTGGAGAATCTTTCTACAATGATAAAGGCTTCCCCACCAGTGGCCCATCTCCTCGTAAATTAAGAGAATACAGAACTCAGTTGTCAGGGAATAACCTTATAGTTTCTGATAATTAAAGCTATTAAAAAACTTGTGACAACTATTTTTCCTTGCTTAGCTCAGTAATTATTTCTTCAATAGAAATACCTTCAGCATCGGCTTTAAAATTCTTCACCAGCCTGTGTCTTAAAATTGGAACAGCGATAGCTTTTACATCCTCGATATCTGGCGAGTATTTTCCATTTAGTAATGCATGGCATTTAGCTCCTTTGATTAAGAACTGAGAAGCTCTTGGACCTGCACCCCATTCAATATAATTGTTAGTTAAACCTGAGGCCATTTCTGTATTTGGACGGGTGCTATGAACTAATCTTACGGCATACTCCACTACGTTATCAGGCACAGGAACTTTCTCCACCAATGCCTGGAATGCAAGAATTTCTTCTGCTGTGAGTACAGGATTAATTATTTGATCCGATTGTGAGGCAGCATTTTTAACTATGTTAATCTCGTCCTGATAAGTTGGATAACCTAAAGTAATATTAAACATAAACCTGTCGAGCTGAGCTTCCGGTAAAGGGTAAGTACCTTCTTGTTCTATTGGATTTTGTGTAGCTAGTACAAAAAATGGGTTCGGAAGTTCATACGTTTGGCCTGCCACAGTTACATTTTTCTCCTGCATGGCTTCTAACAATGCAGCCTGCGTTTTAGGAGGCGTTCTGTTGATTTCATCTGCCAGAATAATGTTGTTAAAGATAGCTCCTTTAATGAATTTGAAATTCCTGTCCTTGTCAAGAGTTTCTGCGCCTAAAATATCAGAAGGCATTAAGTCCGGGGTGAACTGTATCCTGTTAAATTTGAGGCTCATTGCAGAAGCTACTGTTTTTATGAGCAAGGTTTTAGCAAGGCCGGGAACCCCAATAAGGAGGCTATGGCCATGGCAGAATAAAGAGCTTATCACAAGCTTTACTACTTCATCTTGCCCTACAATTACCTTATTAATTTCTTTTCTTAACTCCTCGTATTTTTTGTGCAAAGCATCAGCCGCTTCAACTTCATTTTTGAATTTCTCCATACTTATTTTTTAAGAATATTGCAGCTATCATATTTTTCGTCTATTGTAACGAAAACTTCAGATTGCGATTCTTCAAACCATTTATTAAGGATTTCACTTCTTTTTCTATTGAGAGCAGCTTTTTGAATACGCTGGTAGTCCAACCTGATATCTGCCTGATGTGGCCTCAATCTGTCCTTATAGAAAAGTATTCTAACAGCCTGGGAGCCATCTTGTTTAGTAAAAGTAAGTGGTTTCGTGATGCTACCAAGTTTCATAGTATCAATTGTGAAAAATACATTAGGATCAAGATCCTCAACTGAAATTTTTGTGCTTCCAGACTGCCCATCAAGAAAATAACCTCCACTGGAAGAAGTATTCATGTCATCAGAATATTCTTTAGCTGCTTTTTCAAATTTTATACTGTCATTCAAAATATTAGTACGCAGGCTGTCAAGGAAGTTTCTGGCTATTTGAAGATCAGCTTCTCTAAAAGTTGGTCGGATAAGAATATGCCTCGTATTAAATTCATTCCCTCTTCTCTCGATCAATTGAATCAAGTGAAAGCCGAAATCTGTTTCCACAGGTTTAGATATTTCTCCGGGCTTTAAGCGTAAAGCGGTAGCTTCATATTCAGGAGCAAGTTCGCCTCTTTGAAAAAAACCAATATTACCACCAGTTTTTCTGGCACCTGGTTCTTGTGAATACAATCTTGCTACCTCTTCAAAATCTTCACCTTCTAAAATCCTTTCTCTGAGGCCTTCTAATCTCGCTTTTACACTATTTTTAGCTTCTTTACTCATTACAGGATTGCGGACAATCTGCCCAACCTGAACCTGAGTGGAATAATAAGGTAAACTATCCTTTGGTATATTTCTGAAAAACTCCTGTACTTCTTTTGGTGTTACTTCAATGTCCTGAGTAATGGTTCTTTGCATTTCACTCATTACTAGCTGCTCCTTAATATCATCACGGATTTCAACTTTAAATTCCTCCAAAGTTTTACCGTAGTATTCTTCAATTTTTTCCTCAGAACCAATTTGATTTACCATCATTTTCATTCTGTTCTCTAATTGTGCATCAACTTGCTGGTCACTAACTACCACAGAATCTATTTCTGCCTTGGCCAGCATTAATTTGTTTACAATAAGCCCTTCAAGTACTGTGCATACAGAAGACTCATTGGCATTATTCCCTCTCGAAAGGTAATCTTTGTAGGCTAATTCTAAATCAGACTCAAGGATTATAAAATTATCTACTTTGCCAATTATTTGGTCCGCTACCTGAGCCTGTTGTGAATAGGCAGCAGGTAATTGTGCTAAGCAAATAATTATTAATGCACTTATTAATTTCATTCTGTTAATTATAAATTTCATATTTGTTCGCCTGCTGTGCTTTTTCAAACACATCTTCCTCTAGTTGATTGGCAATAGCCACTTTTCTTTTATTTAAGATAATTTGGTTGATATCATTCCTGACAAATTCAAGTGGAGATATTTGATCAGAGATTTTATATTCCTTAATTTTTAGGATGTAAAGGTATTTGTCATCTTCCTCTTCCACATAATTATTCGTTTTCAGAAACTGCACTTTATTGGTGACACTCACAAAAGGAGTATTTCTAATCACTTCATCAAAATTAATCCAAACTGAATCTTCAAGAAAATATGTTTCTGCATAACGAAAGCAGTATGATTTTAGCTCATTCATATCACTTTCTTTAGTAGAAGTCACCAGACTTTTAAGTCGCTTAATTTTTGGAGCGTTTTTAGCAATCTTAATAAAATGTCCTCTTATGATATTCTGCTTCAGTTCAAAGTTACTTTTATTCTCTTCATAATACTTTTGAATTTCTGACTCACTAATTGAGGTATCCAACTTTTGATCAACATAATATTTCTTGTATTCATGTACCATAAGGGCATACTTATAATCAAGAACTTTTCTGTCGATAGAAGCCACATCAAAGTTTATTTTTTCGGACGCTTCATTAATAAGCAACTGCTTTTTAACCCAGGAATTTACATACCTGTTCATAATATTGGCACTGTCCGCGCTGGAAGTCTCCTTGGATACTATACCTTTTAAGTCCTCCAGGTAAAGGATGGAATTTTTAACCCTTGCTATCGGTGTTTTCTCTTCCTCTTTTTCATCCGAAGAATATTGCTTTAGGTTAATATAGTCGCAGCTTCCTAATATAATCAGGAGGCATAATAAAAAAGATGATTTATAAATTTTGTTCCTCAACTTCACTTTTTAATTGATCTAATAATTCCTGATTAATAGTAACTTGGTTTTCCTGCTTTAATTGTTCTATCCATTTGTTTTCCAAATAATTTTGATAGTCGGTGATTAGTTCAGGTTTAGATTCTTCAAAAGATTTTAATCTGACAGAAACTTTTTCTTTCACAAATATTAATTGAAGATCTCCATTATTATTAAATGATTGAGAGAACCCCGTTTTTGATGGTATTTTCATACCGTAAAGCTTTTCTTCTTCACTAAATTCTCCGCTTTTTACAGCCTTCAAACCGTCATACACCTTAAGAAGTTCTTCTGTTGCTCTCCCCAAGAAATGCAAATATATTTTATTTTCACCGGAATTGATAGGATTCAGCAATTCCATCTGATTAATAGTGGTTTTTAATGTTGTGTATAGCTGTAGGGAGTCAGCTTTTTTCATCATCACTGGTCTTTCAACCTGTACAAAAATTGTGTCAGAATATTTTTTCAGTGAATCTAATGCTTTAGTTATTGAAGCCTTATTGGTGTAAAGAATTGGCTCAGATAAACTATAGAAGTTATTTTGGATTGGATTTTTAAATCGGTCAATTTGTGATGTGTCATTAAATATAAAAATATCTGCAACTACAGCTGCTTCTCTTTTATATGCCTCCTTATTCTCATTATAAAACTGCTTCAGACCTATTGTATCTGAACTTACCTTATCCCAAACCTTTCTGCTCATAATTTCAAATAGAAGTAAGCCATCACGGTACTCATTCGCCAACATTCTATACTCAGGATATTTTTCAGGCAGATGATCGTCTTCGTAAGCCAAAAGTTTATTTTTTTCAAATTCCTGTAATGCATCTTTAACTTTTCCTTTCTTTGAGCTCTCGGCAAGCCATTGCCTTACCTTATAGTCTTCATCAGCAATAGAGAAAAGAACT
Source organism: Marivirga lumbricoides (assembly GCF_014636295.1). Lineage (GTDB taxonomy): Bacteria > Bacteroidota > Bacteroidia > Cytophagales > Cyclobacteriaceae > Marivirga > Marivirga lumbricoides. The sequence goes on from NZ_BMEC01000007.1 coordinate 150,022, forward strand.
TCCTCTTTATTGATAGCTGTAAGAGCACTGTCAGACATAAGGTTGGTAGTATTTAATTGTTTATAAATCACTTCATTTCTTCGGAATTTATTTTCTTTTTTCAGCGTGTCAAGGATTTGAGATATTTTTAATTCCGATCTTTGATCTCTTTGAATTCTTCTTTCCAGGCTTTCCCTCATACTCTCCAAACTTCCTACTCCCCTTTTTTCTTCTAATTTTAAAATATGCCAACCATACGGGCTCTGTACTGGTTCTGAAATTTCATTAGGCTGAGATAGATCAAAAGCTACTTTTTCCAGACTTGCAGGAAGGTTTCCTGCACCAAACCAGGGTAAGCTGCCACCCTGATTTTTAGTATTCAGATCCTCTGAATATTGGGATGCCAAAGAGAACCATTCACCGCCATTTTTTAGAGAGTCATACACTGTGAAAATTTTCTCTTCGACTGCAGAGCTATCCTGTTGATTTGCATTCTGAGGGTAGCGTAACATGATGTGGGCCAGCTTTATCCTACCGAGTGTTTCTCTTCTTTCGTTAACTTTTACAATATGATAGCCGAATTTTGTTCTTACTATGTCTGATACTTCTCCTTCAGGAGTATTGTAGGCCGCTGATTCAAAAGGATAAACCATTTGAAATGCAGTAAACCAGCCTAATTCACCATTATTGGCCTTAGCAGAAGGATCTTCAGAATATTGAAAAGCAAGTTCAGAGAATTCTTTGCCTTCAGCATGCTTCTGCTTGATATCTTTTATTTTTAGATAGGCTTTTAAGGTATCTTCCGGTTGGGCATCTTCACTTACCTTTATAAGTATGTGAGAGGCATTTATTTCTTCCTGTAACCTCTTAAATGTTTCTTCAATTAAGTTTTCAGTGACCTGTTCCGTTGCTAAGTAAGGCTTTTTAATATCCTCCAGGTAGCCCTTCAATTCTCTTTGGTAGGATGGAAGCGTGTCAAGGCCTGCTTTTTTAGCAGCTTCAACTTTTAATTTAAAATTGACATATAGCTCAAGATAGTCTTCAATGGCTTCGGTCTCACCTTTATTCTTATTGCTTTTTTCGTAAGCATACATAAACTCATCAGGGTATACTTTTGTTTCGTTAATAGAAAAGAGTGGTGGCTTTACTTCCGGCTTCACAGCTTTTTTGCCTGACTGAGAGCTTTTGCAGGAAACAAGTAATATAGGGAAGACTAAAAATAATATTATATAGCGCATATAAATCCTGTTATATTTCAAGCAGCAATTTATACAAACAGTTTAATTTGAGAAAGTTATTGAGAGAAGCAATTTACAAATACTGATAATTAAATTATTTTAATAAAGTAAAGCTGGAGATTTGTGTCAATAAATAATGCAGGCTTTGTAATTGGGGATAGTAAGACGGGGCAGTCTACTTATTTAGAGAATTGCTTGTACAATATGCAGGTATTGCTTTGCTCTTTGGAAGAAAACTCTACTCTGTCCATTATTCTTTTTACTAAAAGTAAACCTATTCCACCTTTCTTTTTGGTTTCAACTACTTCCTGAATGGAAGGTTCCTTATAATCTTTAAAATTGAACTGCTTTCCTTTATCAGTAATTTTAAAAGTAACGCCATTTGTATCTACCCTTACCTGTAGGTTAATTTCTTCGGCAGGATTACAGGAATTTGAATGAATAATAAGGTTTGCACAAATTTCATCTACAGCTAGCACTAACTGATTAATGATAAGCTCATCATCAGTGTGCGGCTTTAACTTTTCTTCTACAAAATCCCGAATATCTTTAAGGCGCGTCTTTTCGCAATATACTTTAAGATTGAATTTCATATAACTTCTCCTTCGCTTCTTTTTTATCTGCTACAATATTGAGTAGCTGATCTAATCCTAGTATTTCAAACACATTTTGTACTTTTTTACTTAATCCAAATAATACCATTTTAATATTATTTGTTTTAAAATCATCAATATATGACATAAATACTCCCAAACCGGCAGAAGAAATATAATCTAACTGCGTTCCATCTATCATTATTAGCTTAACGGAAGATTCCTTCACCAGTTTTGTCAACGCTTCGTCCAGGTGAATACTGGAACTGGCATCAACATCTCCGGCCACAGTAATAATACTAATTTCATCTTCTTTTGTTATCTCAATATTTATCATACAAACTCTATTACGTGCTTATTATCAGTAGGTTGGTGGCATGTCAGAAAAAGCCGATGATTACAATTGTATAGTCGTCATCAAGACCTTCTGAGTCGATGAAACTATAAAGCGATTCAATAACCTTCTCCTTAATTTTTTCCGGGCTTTCGCTGCCATATGTGGATACAACATCACTTAAACGATCATAACCAAATTCTTCGCCTTCGGGATTTTTTGCTTCTACTATACCATCTGTGTAAAGAAAAAGTTTATCTCCCGGCTTGTAACTTATTTGGTTTACATCAATATACTTCTCGTAGTTATTACTTCTTACTATTCCTAAACCTAAGCCGCGATTATGGAAATAGTTCACGCTTTTGCCTTCATGATTGTAGAATAAAGCAGGGCAATGTCCTGCTCTGGAAAAGGTAACTGTTTTTTCCACTGAATCAATCATATAGTAAGCAGCTGTGATGAAAGAGGTTTTCTCAAGACAGAAACTGAGTGCGCTGTTTGCCTTTGTGAGAAAAGACTGAGGATCTAATTCCAGTTGAACCAAACTATGAAAAACTCCCTTCATTTGAGACATATTAAAAGCGGCAGAAGTTCCTTTGCCCGACACATCTCCTATTATAATAGCAGTTTTATTCTCGTTAACTCGAAAATAATCGTAGTAGTCGCCACCTACTTCATCTGCCGATTCATAAAAAGCGAACATCTCAAAATTATCATCATTGATGAGTTCCTGTGGCAGGAGGCTTTTTTGTACCCTCATGGCAATTTTCAGCTCTTCCTTATATCGTTCATTTTTTAAAGCCTCTGAAAGTAGTTCAAAATTCTCTATTGATATACATGCCTGGCTTACAAAAGAATTGATAATATCAATCATTTCTTTGTTAAAGCCATCTTCAACATCCTTCAGAAGCACCAGAAGCCCTATTTGCCTGTCTTGTATAACTAATGGTACTACTAATGTTGAGGGATAGTCAGGATCGTTGAGGTTAGCGGTAAGCTTGTTGGGGTTTAGGTTTTTTTGAAAGCTTTCCGATTGATGTTTATGTAAATAAGGAAAAATCTGACTCTCCTGAATACTCTTTTTTACCTGTTGTATTTTGGCGTCTGTAATATTTGACTTAAATATTCTTGTTTTTCTATCTTTCTCATAAATTTCTAACCATGCACTAAGGGAAAAAACTGCGTTGGTAGAGCTTTCTAGCAATACATTGTATACCTGGTCTTCATTGTCCCCTTTTTGAATAGACTGACTTAATCTTTGAAAGTTTAAGACTTCACTGATTTTTTGTTCAAAAACAGAAGAAGTGGGTAAATTGAATAAAATTACCAATATAGAGATTAATGCATATATAAAAATGAAGGCAGAAAGAGAAAGTACAAATACATTTGGCAATAGGTCCAGAATTAGGTTAAACTCTTCTGAGAAATTGAAAAGGTTGGTTAAAAAATAATAGAGATACAGTAGCACCAAGGCTAACAACAAGATGCTTCTCCATTTTTGCTTAAAATTAAGATAGGCTATCCATTTGAGGTTAAAGGAAAGTATAAGTCCAAAAAGGAAGAAAATGCCTAATAATCCTATAAATACCCAATCCTGAAATTCACTTTGAAAGAAATTGAAAAGCAGTGTGGCAAGTAGCCCGTACTCGAAAAACTGCCAAATAAGTAAAAGTCTTTTATTTTTCTGATAAAGAATCAGGCGCTTCCAAACCACAAAAGTTGAAGTGAGAAAAACGATAATTGCAGCAATATTGATGTGGTAAAAGAAGTTTACTGCTAAATCGTTCTGCAAAAGCTTGCTATCGCTTAATAAGTAGAAGAACAGGCCAATAGCAAGCTGAACCAATGAAACAATTAAACCTGTGGAAAACACATGCCATAGCAGATCAATAAAATTAATACTTTCTGCTTTTTGGATTCTTAAACGAAAATAAAAGAAAACGAAAATGATAAAAAGTAGCAGAAATAAATAAGGTATTTCCTGAGTTATTCCGGCATTTGCCTGATTTATTTGCGCAAAGAGTAGAAATAGGTCTGATACTATAAGTGCCAGCCAAAATAGAATGGCGAAAAGTAATGATAATCGTAAAAGTCCTTTTTCTGAAATCAATGTTTTAAAAGTAAGCTTTATCGAGGGCAAATTAACAGATTAATATTTTTTTGTGAAAATAGAACGACAAACATTATTTTCATGCATTTATCAGAATTTATTTTAAAATAAAATGAAATTCTTACACTTCTGGCTTTATCTACTCAAGAATGTCATAAATTTGGCAGCGCAAAGTAGCTATATTATTATGTAGATGTTGTTACAAAATTATAGCTTTAAATAATATAATCTTTTGCATAGCAATGGCTAATTAAAATGCTATGGTAATTTAAAAATCATTATTTGTATGAAAAAAAATATTATTCAATTTTTCATTTTTACTCTTTTACTAACTTCTTCGGCCTTTGCCCAGAAACAAAAAGGCATTGCTTCTTTTTATGCCGATAAATTTGATGGAAAATTGACAGCAAGTGGAGAAAAGTATGATCATAAAAAATTAACAGCAGCACATAAATTCCTGCCCTTTGGTACCTTAATAAAAGTGACCAACCTTTCCAATAATGAATCTGTAGAAGTAAGAGTGAACGATAGGGGCCCTTTTGTTGAAGGAAGGGTGGTTGATGTTTCCCGTTCAGCTGCTGAGAAGTTGAAATTTACAGCTCAAGGTCTTACCGAGGTAGAAATTGAGGTTGTAGATGCTGGAGATGGAAGGTCAGGGAGTAACCGTATTTTTCAAATAGATCAGACTGTAGACATAAAGAGCTATTTTGCACTGGATGTTAGACAGGAAGAGCCTAAAGGGTGGGGTGTGCAAGTTGGCAGCTTTCAAGGCTTCGACAATATGCTGCGTTTATCAGAGAACCTTCAGAAATCCTATAGGGAAGATATTATTATTGAAGTGAAAGATCTGCAGGATAAAAAGGCATATGCTATTATTTTAGGCCAATATAATAGCAGAAAAAAGGCTGATGATTTAAAGCTGAAAGTTATCGATCGCTTTCCAGGAGCTTTTATCGTGAAATTCTGATTTTAAGCAAATATTAAAGTACTAGCATATGACTCAAATTAGTGGAAAAGTAGCATGGATCACCGGGGCAAGTTCAGGAATTGGTGAAGCGCTGGCCTTGGAGCTATCTAAAAGAGGAGCAAAGCTGATTATTTCAGCCAGACGGAAGGAAGTTCTTGAAGAGGTGAAGGCTAGGTGTGAAAATTCTTCTGATGTATTCATTCTTCCATTAGACTTGTCTCAAATAAGTGATTTTGATAGCAAAGTAGAAGAAGTGGTCAACCATTTTGGTCAGATTGACATGCTTTTTAATAATGGAGGCATTAGCCAAAGAAGTATGGCGCTGGATACTCCTTTGGAAGTTGACAGAAAAATAATGGAGATTGACTATTTTGGTACTATAGCCTTAACAAAAGCTGTTTTGCCTCAAATGGTAAAGCAGAAATCAGGACATATAGCAGTTACTACCAGCCTGGTTGGGAAGTTTGGTTCACCATGGCGCTCTTCCTACGCGGCTGCAAAACATGCTCTCCATGGGTTCTTCGATTCTTTAAGAACAGAAGTTTTTGATCATGATATTAAGGTTACTCTGATATGTCCCGGCTTTATTAAAACGGATGTATCGGTAAATGCTTTAGGGGCTGATGGAAAGCCTACCGGTGAAATGGATAATGCACAGGCCAATGGAATGCCAGCCAGTATTTGTGCTCAAAAAATTATTCAGGCAGTGGAAAAGGAAAAGCTTGAGGTAGTAATAGGCGGTAAAGAGAAATATGGCATTCTTTTAAAACGTTTTCTGCCAAATTTATTTGCGAAAATTATAAGAAAGCAAAATGTAAGATAGAGCATTTAAATGACTTCTTTAACTGAAAAGGCCTCTCATTTCAAAAATGAGAGGCCTTTTCTGATTTTAAAAGACAGCTTAGGTTAAATGCCAAAGGCTGACTTAACTTTATCAACATAGTCAAGTTTTTCCCAGGTAAACAACTCAACTTCCGTTGTTATTTTATCCCCATTGCTGGCGTTGAAAGTTTTGGTTACCATTTTAGGTTCTCTTCCCATATGTCCATAAGCTGCGGATTCGCTATATATCGGATTACGGAGTTTTAATCTTTTTTCAATAGCATATGGTCTCATATCGAAAATTTCTTCAATTTTAGAAGCTATTTCTCCATCAGAAAGATTCACATTCGCGGATCCGTAAGTGTTTACATAAATACCCATTGGCTCAACCACACCAATAGCGTAGGATACCTGTACAAGAATTTCATCAGCCACACCAGCAGCTACCAAATTTTTAGCAATATGCCTTGTGGCATAAGCAGCTGATCTATCCACTTTGGAAGGATCCTTGCCAGAGAATGCACCACCACCATGGGCTCCCTTTCCTCCGTAAGTATCAACAATAATTTTTCTTCCTGTAAGTCCGGCATCTCCGTGTGGGCCACCAATCACAAACTTTCCGGTCGGATTAATGTGGTATTTTATATCATCGGTGAAGAGATTTTGTAACTCGGGTTTTAATTGTGCTTTAACTCTTGGAATAAGAATATTAATGATATCACTTTTAATTTTGCTCAACATAGCATCATCTGCATCAAATTCATCATGTTGAGTGGAAACAACTATAGCAACAATTCGCTGAGGCACATTGTCATCAGAGTATTCAATTGTTACTTGCGACTTTGCATCTGGGCGTAAATAAGTAATGTCTTTATTTTCTCTTCTTAAAAGCGCCAGTTCCATTAGGATTTTGTGGCTTAAGTCTAAAGCCAGCGGCATGTAATTTTCTGTTTCTTTAGTTGCGTATCCAAACATCATTCCCTGGTCACCTGCACCTTGCTCCTCCGGATTTGCTTTATCTACCCCTTGGTTAATATCCTGAGACTGCTCATGAATAGTAGATATAACCCCACATGAGTTACCATCAAACATATACTCGCCTTTGGTGTAGCCAATTCTATTAATCACTTCACGTGCAACCATCTGCACATCTACATATGAGCTGCTTCTCACTTCCCCGCTTAATACAGTTAATCCCGTTGTCACCAATGTTTCACAAGCAACTTTGGATTTTGCATCAAAAGCTAGAAAATTATCTAAAAGAGCATCTGAAATCTGATCGGCAACTTTGTCCGGATGTCCTTCAGAAACGGACTCCGAGGTAAATAAATATGACATGTATCTTATATTTTTTCAGTCCGCAAATTTAGCAGACTATTTAGATTTATTTAAATACTATACTGATTATTATACAACATTGATTTATAGCATCATAAAGGTAATAAAACTGCTGTATACCTTCTCTTTTAATTAGAGCCAATTAGAAAAATACACGGCTGTTTATGCAGGTCAGGTTTTTTCTTTTTCCAATTATTGATGGTGTCGGTAACTATCATCTCATTACTGCCAGTAATATCTCTGGCAATACAAAGTTTAAGGTTTCCCGAACAGGTTTTTAGAAGGTCTTCCATTAATTGATTATTCCTGTATGGAGTTTCCATAAATATTTGTGTTTGACCTAGTTTGGAAGCCAGGCTTTCCAACTGTTTTATGCTTTGGATTTTTTCGCTTTTATCAATGGGCAAATAACCACTAAATGTAAATGACTGTCCGCTTAGGCCTGAAGCCATTAGTGCTAAGAAAATAGAGGAAGGTCCTACATAAGGTATCACCTGTATTCCATTCCGGTGGGCATATTCTACAGCCTGAGCTCCAGGGTCAGCTATGCCCGGGCATCCTGCTTCTGACATAATTCCAATAGATTCTCCCTTGAGTAGGGGAGCCATAAGTGAGTCAATCTCTGTTGCAGGAGTTTTTTTACTTAGTTCTTTAAACTCCAGCTCTTCAATAGTTCTGTCAATTCTCATGGCACTTAAGCAGCGTCTTGCTGTTCTGATATTTTCTGCCAAATAATAACTAATTCCATTACATAGCGCTTTAAGGTCAGGAGGTAGCACTTTTTCTTCAGTGCCAGGAGCAATTACTGTGGGAATCAGGTAGAGGGTTCCTTTTTTCATTTTTTACTTAAAAAGCCTAAAACTATCTCTAGAAATTCTTCAGGCTTTTCGGCATGAATCCAGTGGCCTGCCCCCTCAATCATTTTTACACTGGCATTTGGGAAGAAGTTAATTATAGTAATATTATCTTCTTTTCTTATGTAATCCGAATCAGCTCCTCCAATAAAAAGAACATCTTTTTCTGTGGCAAGCTTTTTCTCTAACCCCTGCCCTATAGTTTCAATAGAAGCTTCAATAACAGGAAGATTTATTTTCCATGTGAAATTTTTATCATCATCCCGGGTGAGGTTTTTGAGTAAAAATTGGCGCACTCCTTTTTCCGGTACATATTCCGCCAAAGCTTTATCGGCATCATTTCTGGACTTTAATTCTGATAAATTAATACTCTTTAAACCCTTTAATATGGTGGCGTGGTGTACAGGGTAAGCTTTTGGAGCTATATCAACTATAATCAGTTGATCGAACATGTCTGGATTTTCAACAGCAAATTGCATTGCAGTTTTCCCTCCCATTGAATGCCCCATAATATGAGGGTTTTGAATTTTCTCTGTCTCAATAAACTCTTTAAGGTCAGCAGCCATCACCTCGTAATTGTGTGTATCTGAGTGTGGGGAGTCCCCATGGTTGCGCTGGTCAATTAAATATACTTTAAAGGTGTCAGCCAGCTTTCTACCAATGGTCATCCAATTATCTGAAGAGCCGAAAAGACCATGAAGGATGATAAGCGGTTTCCCTTCTCCCAATTCCTGGTAATGTAATTTCATGTTATTAAATATTCTAAAAATGATTATTACTGTTTCAGTTGTCGTAAATAAAGCTGAATAGTATTCTCTAAGCCAAAATACAAAGCATCTGATATTAATGCATGACCTATCGAAACCTCTTCCATTTCAGGAATTTGTTCGTATAGATATTTCAAGTTTTCTAAGCTTAGGTCATGGCCTGCATTTATACCTAAATTTTGTTTTAAGGCTATTTCCGCTGCATTTACAAAAGGAACAACAGCCTCTTTTTTATTCTTAGCGTAATTAGTGGCATAAGGTTCTGTATAGAGCTCTATTCTGTCAGTTCCTGTATCTGCGGCAGCTTCAATTAAATGAGTTTCAGTCCCGATGAAAATAGAAGTTCTGATGCCGGCTTCTTTTAGATCCGCAATTACTTCTTTTAAAAATGACTTTTGTTTGATAGTATCCCATCCAGCATTGGAAGTAAGTACGTGAGGAGGGTCCGGTACTAAGGTGGCTTGTGCAGGTTTAATTTCCTTCACTAAATCCATAAACCTTTGATCCGGATATCCTTCAATGTTAAACTCAGTGGTTACTACCTGCTTTAAGTCGTAAACATCCTGAGTGGTTATATGCCTTTCATCCGGCCTGGGGTGGATAGTAATTCCTTGAGCACCAAATCTTTCACAATCTTTTGCCACTTGTACTACATTAGGGTTATTTCCTCCGCGTGCGTTACGCAAAGTAGCTATCTTATTGATATTGACGCTAAGTCTTGTCATAATTTTAGTTTTATATGATAACTTTGCGTGCAAGTTAATGATTTTAAAAATTTACTATGAGCTTAAAAGAACAAATTGATTCAGATATTAAAGAGGCAATGAAAGCTAAAAATAAAGAGGAGCTTACGGCATTACGCTCTATCAAATCTCTTATTTTATTAGCTGAAACGGAAAAAGGAAGTAAGGAAAGTATCTCTGAAGATACTGAAATGAAATTGTTAATGAGGGCTGCCAAGCAAAGAAAAGAATCTGCAGAGACTTATCAGGCTAATAATAGGCCTGAGTTGGCTGAAGCTGAATTAGTAGAGTTGAGAGTAATAGAGCGCTATCTGCCCAAACAAATGTCCGATGAGGAATTAAAGACCAAAATTGAGGAAATTGTAAAGAAAGTAGGTGCAACAGGTCCTTCAGATATGGGTAAAGTAATGGGAGTTGCTACCAAAGAATTAGCAGGAAAAGCAGATGGGAAAGCTATTTCTACTACAGTTAAAAATGTGCTGAATTCTTGAGAACACTTGATATCCTGCTTCTGATCCCTTTATTATTTGGAGCCTACTTAGGTTTCAGAAAAGGACTTTTACTTGAAATTGTCTCTTTAGTAGCTTTCTTTCTGGCTATAATTGGAGCATTCAAATTGCTTGATTTTGGTATAGATATTTTGAAACCATATTTTGCAAAGTGGGATCAGGCACTGCCAATTTTTTCATTTATTTTACTGTTTATAATTATTTTGTTGGTTGTGAACCTGATTGGTAAAGTGGTGAAAAAAATTCTGGACCTCACATTATTGGGTGGTTTGGATAACTTTGCCGGAGCAGTTTTAGGCTTGTTTAAGTGGGCATTCGGAGTAAGCCTTGTATTGTGGTTAGCGGAATCTATTGATATTAGTGTTCCTGCTGAAATGGCTGAAGGAACCTATATTTACCCTACAGTAGCTTCATTTGCTCCTTATGTGTTAGATTTATTCTCAGCTTATTTACCTTTTATCGGTGAAGTTTTTGATAGTTTGAAATCAAAATTTTTGTTCTGATTGCCAGCGGATGATTCTATTGGTTGATAATTTTGATTCCTTTACTTACAACCTGGTCGATTACTTCGAACAGTTGGGAGAACAGTGCTACATAGTAAGGAATGATATTTCGCCTGTAGATTTACCTGATTTAAAATTTACTAAATTGGTTTTATCACCCGGGCCCGGTGTCCCTGAGAAAGCTGGTTTTTTATTAGACTATTTAGAGCACTTTAAAAATAGATTGCCTATTTTGGGTATCTGCCTTGGACATCAGGCCATTGCGCAATATTTTGGAGCAAAAATAGAAAAGGCTATTAAGCCAATGCATGGTAAACTATCATCTATAAAGAAAACAAATGAAGATCCAATTTTTAAGGGATTGCCAATTGTTTGGAATGTGGTAAGATATCATTCATTGGTGGTGAAAAACTTAGAAAAAACAAAGTTAATGAGTTTGGCTGTGACTTTAGATGATGAACTCATGGTTCTAAAACATAAATGGTTGGAAATCTATGGAATACAGTATCATCCTGAAGCCGCACTTACTGAGTGTGGGATAGAAATATTAAAAAATTGGCTCATCAATGTTAGAAATCAGGAGTTGGCAATACCTATAAAATTGTAGGTTTATCAACTATTTTAATATATTTAAGCATCTGTTTAGGATTTTTTAGCGCTTTAGGCACTTTTATTGTGGCAATAAATAAGCTTTACAAGCAAAAAATCTACAGGTATAATTAAAACGTAATTATAGTAGTGAAGAGTAGCGGATTTAAACTACTGTTTACTTAAGGCAGTTATTAGTTGTCTGGTACTGCCAGTAAAATGATTAAGAAAATGAAAATTCATAAAGAAGGAGATTATAGTTTTATTGACGAGGGAGAAGGTGAACCATTAGTTTTATTGCACGGTTTATTTGGAGCTTTGAGTAACTGGGAAGGGGTGGTAAATAGATTTTCTGTTAACTACAGAGTATTAATACCTTTACTTCCAATTTATGACATGCCTATTAAGCAGGCAGGTCTTGGGGCTTTAACAGATTTTGTGGAAGGTTTTGTGAAGATGAAAAATCTCAGCAACATGACGCTAATAGGTAACTCATTAGGAGGTCATGTAGCGCTTATTTATACTTTACGTCATCAGGACCAGATTAAACGCCTTGTTTTAACAGGCAGTAGTGGATTGTTTGAGAATACAATGGGAGGTTCTTTTCCGAAGAGAGGAAGTTATGAGTACATCAAAGAAAGAGTAGCTTATACTTTTTATGATCCTAAAACCGCTACTAAAGAGTTGGTAGATGAAGTATTTGAAACTACCAAGAGTATTCCTAAGTGTATGCGAATAGTAGCCATTGCCAAATCTGCTCAAAGGCACAACATGGCAGAGGAGATCACGAAAATAAAAGTACCTACTCTTTTAGTCTGGGGACTTAACGATACAATTACCCCACCTATGGTGGCACATGAATTTGATAAACTTATTCCGAATACTACGTTGAAGTTTATAGATCAGTGCGGACATGCTCCCATGATGGAAAAATCAGAAGAGTTTAATAGCATCCTGGAAGAATATTTGGAAAATAAAGAAGTACTAACAAGCGAATGACTGTAGAATTAATAAACGAAATGATTCCACCTCTTAAGGTAACTGATGATGCTGCTAAAGCATTAGTGTGGATGGAAGAACTTCGGCTACATGTTTTGCCTGTGGTAACTGATCGTAAATTTCTGGGTTTTCTCACAGAAGATATGATCATTGAAGATAATGATGTATATAAGAAAGTTGGTGATTTTCAACTGAAAGGTGAAAAATGCTTTATTCAGGTTCATCAACATATTTATGATGGCGTAAAACAAGCTACAGATCATCATTTTGATTGCGTGGTGGTAGTGGATGAAAACTTTGACTATAAGGGCGTAATTATTTTGTCCGATGCTTTGTCGGTTTTTTCTCAATCAGCAACAATTCAAAGTCCGGGAGGAGTAATCGTTTTGGCAATTAACCAAATAGATTATTCCTTAAGTGAAGTGGCACGACTGGTAGAATCTAATAATGCCCGGGTATTAGGCTCAAGCATGAACATTGATAAAAATGATCCTACCAAATTCAGGCTTACATTAAAAATTAATAAAGTTGATCTTACCCACATTATTGCCACTTTGGAAAGATTTGATTACAAAGTTGTGGCTAAGTACCAGGAAGCCGGAGCGATAACTAACGAAAAGGAGAGATTTGATATTTTGATGCGGTACCTTGAGACTTAATAGCTTATGAGGATAGCTTTACATGGAAATGTTTTTAATGAGGAAGTTAAGCCCTGCATCCAGCAAGTAATAGGTTTTTTGCAAGCCAATGGCATAGAGATTATAATTTCCAAAAAATTTTCTGATAAATACGTTCAATCATTTTCCCAGCCTGGAAACTTTGAGATTTTCAGAAGAATTACACCCTCACACAAGGTAGATTATGTCATTAGTTTGGGTGGAGATGGTACCTTGTTGGAGACCGTATCTTTAGTAGGCAAAACAGAAACGCCCATATTAGGTATAAATACCGGGCGTTTAGGGTTTTTGGCCACCACTCCTAAAGACCTCATTGACCAATCATTAAAAGATCTGCTACAAAAGAATTATAAGTTGGATTGCCGAACATTAATTAAGCTTGAAACAAACGCAGATATTTTTAAACAAGCCAGGTTTGCACTGAATGAAATGGCTATACTTAAAACAGACTCTTCATCAATGATTACTGTTCATACGTATGTAGATGGGGAGTATCTCAATTCCTATTGGGCGGATGGTTTAATTGTTTCTACCCCAACTGGCTCAACAGGTTATTCTTTAAGCTGTGGGGGGCCAATTGTTTTACCGCATTCTAACAATTTTGTAATCACCCCAGTAAGTGCTCATAATTTAAATGTAAGACCTCTGATCGTATCTGACTTAAGTGAAATTTCCTTTAAAGTAGAGGCGCGCAGCAACAAATTTTTGATTTCCCTCGACTCAAAATCAGAGTCTGTCGATTCTTATGTGAAATTAACAGTAAGAAAAGAGGATTTTCAGGCAAAACTTATTACGTTTAACCACCTCAATTATTTTGACACACTCAGGCAAAAATTAAATTGGGGATTGGATTTAAGAAATTGATTGTCATTTATTTAAAATAATTGTCTTATTTTTGAGGCTCGAATTGTTTGATTCCATTACCATGAGAAAATTTTATCTTTTAGTTGTATTTTTGCTAGCTGTTTTAACCATACTTCCTGATAATGTAGAAGCACAAAGAAGAAGAAGAGGGGGCAGTAAAAAAATTGGATCTTTTGCAGGAACTAAAAGGTTGGTTAATCCTGCTATTTCCTATTATGGGTTTGGTGGCGGTGTAAATGCGCTTAATTATTTTGGGGATATAGCACCAACATCAGGAATATTAAGTACTGATATTTCTTTTACTCGCCCCGGGGTGAATCTTTTTGTAAAGCAAAAATTTGGTGACAGGTATCATTGGAGAGCCAATTTTATGTGGGGCAGGTTGCAAGCGAGCGATACTGAAGTTGTCGGTACAGATAATTTCACCACTGAAAATGCCAATAGATATTTAAGAAATCTTAATTTCAGAAATGATATTTTTGAGCTATCTGCAACAACTCAAATTGATTTATTCAGTCATAGTGGCAGGTATACATCCAGGGCTCCTATGAACTTATATGCGTTTGGAGGCATTGGTATTTTGTATCATAATCCGAAAGCTCAGGTGCCTGAATTTTATTATGGTGGAGAGCATATGGACGCTCCAGGTGAGAAGGTAGCCCTTGAAAATGCCGGGCAGTGGGTTAGCTTAAGAGAGTTAGGAACTGAAGGGCAGAACTTTGATAAAGCTCAGTATAAAGAATTATATGGTAAAGATTTACCTAAGCCATACAGCAGAATACAAATTGTAATCCCCGTAGGATTAGGAGCAAGATATAAACTTAGTAGTAACTTTGATATCGCATTGGAAATTAGCTACAGACATACATTTACGGACTATCTAGATGATGTAGGTGGTGAATATGTAGACTTAGGAGGATTTGTAGACTCTGAAGGTAATCCAGATTATACTGCTATGGCCATGTCTGACATGTCAAACCAGTTTACTCAAGAAGAATTTAACCGAATTCAGGAATTTACTTATAGTGATAATATAACTAATAATACTTCCCTCTTAGATCCTGACCTTACCTGGAGAAGAGCTGCCGGATACGGTAACGCAGCAGGGTTTGGGAATAATGATACAAGAAGCAACATAAGAGGAAACAATAGTGATAATGATATTTTTATTGTAACAAATATTCAATTGACATACATTTTAGGACGTTCATTCGTTAGAGGAGCTAAATTTAGATAATTTATGATCCGACAGACTTTCACAGAAGGGAAGCTTTGTTGCTTTCCTTTTTTAGTTTTTATATTATGCATCTTAAGCTTCAACAGTTTTAGCCAGTC
Source organism: Marivirga lumbricoides (assembly GCF_014636295.1). Lineage (GTDB taxonomy): Bacteria > Bacteroidota > Bacteroidia > Cytophagales > Cyclobacteriaceae > Marivirga > Marivirga lumbricoides. The sequence goes on from NZ_BMEC01000007.1 coordinate 165,242, forward strand.
TAAAGAGATAGGTGGGGGTATAGCAAGTTTTAATTATACAGGGGATCTTATTCGTCAATATGATATTACTAATCAATCGCTGGGTGCTCAGATTTATTATGTAAAGAATTATCAAAGAGGATGGAGTGGAAAACTTGCACTGGCAGCAGGCAATATAAAGGGAAGCGATAAAAACCCTATTGATCCTTTGGCTGAGGCTAGATCAGCCTCCTTTAAAGAGTTTTTAACCGAAATTTCTGCTCAGGTAAATTATGATTTTCTGGACTTCAGATCAGATAAAGCACTCGTAAAATTCAGTCCTTATGTAAGTGTAGGAGCTGGATTTATGTTAATTAACAGAGCTGATAAAAATGCAGAGTATAGCGATATTCAATTAATGATTCCCTTTGGTGGAGGTGTTAAATATAGAATTAATCCATTTTGGACAATTAACTTTGAGTTTTCTGCAAGGAAGCTATTTTATGACTACATAGATAATATCTCGGAGGAACAGGTTACAGATAAGAGAAATTCTGAATTCCAATTCGGAAACTGGGAGGATAATGATTGGTATTATTTCACGGGTCTCTCTATAAGTTATACTTTTTGGAATGTACATTGCCCTGTTCCTCTTGCAAAATAATAAGATAACAAGTGTGCCAGTGGTTTATTAATAAGAATCAATTTTGTACCTTGCGACCTTATTTCCCAGCCTTTTTATTACATGGAGAAAGAATTAGATAAAAGCAATTTACCAGAACACATAGCCGTTATAATGGACGGCAACGGAAGATGGGCAAAAAAGCAAGGTGCTGCCAGGGTTTTCGGACATAAAAATGCAATAAAAGCAGTGCGGGATGCTGTGGAAGGATCAGCAGAATTAGGGATAAAGCACCTGAGTTTGTATGCTTTTTCAACTGAAAATTGGGCAAGACCAAAAATGGAAGTCGATGCTCTTATGCAATTGCTGGTAAGTACTATTAAAAATGAGATGAAAACATTGCAGGATAATAATGTAAGACTTACTGCAATAGGCGATATTGACAAATTACCTGCTAAATGTTTTAAAGAGTTGAAATATGCTATTGAAAATACGGCTTCTAATGATGGGCTGAATTTAATACTTGCTTTGAATTATAGCGGTAAATGGGACATACTGCAGGCAGTTCAAAAAGTAGCTCAATATGCAAAGGAGAAAAATATTGAGCCGGAAAATATTGACCACTCTTTATTTGAGTCTTATCTTTCTACCGCTAAAGTACCTGACCCCGAGTTGCTTATAAGAACAAGCGGTGAGTTCAGAATTAGTAATTTTATGTTGTGGCAAATGGCCTATACAGAAATTTATATCACAGAAATCTTATGGCCTGATTTCAGAAAGGAACATTTGATAGAAGCATTAAAAAATTATCAGAAACGCGAAAGAAGGTTCGGAAAAGTACTAAGTGAATGAAGAATATATTTACGATAATCTTATTAATATTTGCAAGCACAACATTATCTGCCCAAATCAACAAATCCCTGGATTACAATAATCCGAGGAAATATGAAGTAGTTGAAATCCAAACCAAAGGACTGGAGTATCTTGACTCCAACGCTGTTGTTTCAATAACAGGAATTAGGGTGGGGGACAGAATTGATATTCCCGGTGATGATATTTCATTTGCTATTAAAAAATTATGGAGACAGGGTCTTTTTGCGGATGTTACCATTCTTTATGAAATAGTAGATGAAGGAAAAATAAAATTAATCCTTGACCTTTTGGAACGCCCTCGATTAACCCAGTATACATTTAGGGGAGTTAAAAAGTCAAAACAAACAGAGTTATCTGATGAACTTACCTTAGTGAAAGGTAGAATTCTCACTGATGCTTCCATAAAAAATGCAGAATTAAATATTGAGAGATTTTATAAAGGGAAAGGTTTCTTAAATGTTGAAGTTAGTTCCAGGCAAAGACCTGATACATTAATAGGAAATGGCGTGGAGCTCATATTTGATGTTGATAAGAAGAACAAGGTAAAGATTCAGGAGATTTACTTTGTAGGTAATAAAGAATTTGGTGATAGGAGGCTGAAATCAAGAATGAAGGAGACAAGTGAGAAATTAAAATTTACACTATTTTCTGATATTTTTAGCCGTGCGCTTCATTCAAAGCCAAAAAATTACTTCCAGTTCTTTTTTAAGCAAGATTCAGTTTCCCCCAACAGATTACTGGATTACCTAGGAGAGCATGTAAATGTGAATTTCTTTAAATCCTCCAAATTAGTTAAGTCTGACTATGAGGCTGATAAGGAAGCTATCATTGCTTTCTATAATTCAAAAGGATTTAGAGATGCTGAGATTACCTATGACAGTATTTTTACTGAAAAAGGAGGCTTGGCTATTGAAATAGGTATCTACGAAGGGAAAAAGTATTATTTCAGAGACCTTAATTGGGAAGGTAATTTTACTTATTCCGATAAAGTGCTTAGTACTATTTTGAGTATTGAGAGCGGAGATGTTTATAACCTTGAAAAAATTAATAGAAAATTGCAGTATGATCCTACCGGAAATGATATCAGCTCCCTTTATATGGATAACGGATATTTGTTCTTCAACGTAACTCCGGTTGAGGTAAGGGTTGAAAATGATTCTATTGATGTGGAGCTCAGAATTTCAGAAGGTCCACAGGCAACTATTAATCAGGTAAATATTTCAGGAAATACCAGAACGAACGATCATGTGATTATCCGTGAACTGCAAACTATTCCGGGGGAAAAGTTTAGTAGAAGAGATCTTATTGAAACACAAAGACGTTTATCTCAATTAGGTTACTTCAATCCTGAAACTGTAAATCCTGTTCCAGTACCTAACCCGGCTGATGGAACAGTGGATATTAATTGGGAATTAGAAGAGGTTTCTAACGATCAAATTCAACTATCCGGTGGCTGGGGTGGCCAGATAGGTTTTGTGGGTAGTTTGGGAATCACTTTCAACAACTTTTCTTTGCAGAACTTTATGGATTTCGGCAACTGGGATCCTTTACCAGTTGGTGATGGTCAAATTCTTTCTTTGTCTTTTCAGGCAAATGGAAGACAATTCCAAAGTTACAATGCTTCGTTCACTGAGCCTTGGTTAGGAGGTAAAAAGCCGAATGCTTTAACTGTTGGGGGGAGCTATTCTTACAGAGCAAATATTAATTTCAGAAATCCAAGAGCAGATGCTACAGGCTCATTTACTATTGCAAGGGGATTTGTTAGCCTTTCAAGAAGATTAAAGTGGCCGGATAACTTCTTTACTTTGGCTAATAGTATAGAATATTCAAAATATACTATTAATAACTTTGCGGGTCTTCAATTAGGTTGTACAGATTGTGAAGCAAATAATATTCTTTTCAAAACAACTTTGGCCAGAAATAGTGTAGATAATCCTATTTTCCCAAGATCTGGCTCTAATATCAGCTTAAGCTTGTCACTAACCCCTCCTTACAGTCTATTGAACAATAAGGACTATGACAGAATATCTTTTGATGAGTCAATCAATTTCATTGAATACCACAAGTGGATGTTTGATGCTTCTTTCTTCAATAAAATAGTAGGGGATTTGGTTATTAATACAAGGGCTAACTTCGGTTTGATTGGAAGTTATCAAAAAGGAGTTGGTGTAGGTCCTTTTGAACGATTTACATTAGGTGGTTCAGGTTTAGGAGGTCAAAACTTCCTGCTGGGCTCTGAAATAATAGGTTTAAGAGGGTATGAAGATAACTCTCTAAGACCAACTGAATTTGTAACCAGTTTTGAAGGAGGGGAAACAGATGTGAGGACCCTTACAGGTGGAACGATTTACAATAAGTTTGTAATGGAACTACGCTATCCAATATCTTTGAACCCTTCTGCTACAATTTATGTATTAGGATTTGGAGAAGCTGGTAACACATGGACTAACTTTAAGGACTATAATCCTTACGATCTGAAGAGGTCTGCAGGAGTAGGAGCCAGAATATTTATGCCTGCATTTGGTACTATTGGTATTGATTGGGGTTACGGGTTTGACCCGGCTCCTGGAACAAATGTAGCAAGCGGAGGACAAATTCACTTTACAATCGGAAATCAGATTAGATAAATTGGTATGAGATTTGTTAATATTGGTATAAGCATTGTATTTTTGGTGCTGTGTTTTCAGAATGTGAAAGCACAAAAGATTGGATACATTGATTCAAAGTTTGTTTTGAGTAAAATGCCAGAGTATAAAGAAGCTCAGCAGGAAATTGAAGCTTTATCAACGGCATGGCAAAATGAAATTCAAGGAATGAGGAAAGAAATTGAATCTATGTATTCCGAACTAAAAGCGGAGGAAGTGCTTCTTACAAAGGAATTAAAAGATGAGCGTTTAGCCGAAATCGAGAAAAAAGAACTGGAGGTAAAAGAGTATCAAAAAAAGGTTTTTGGATTTGATGGCTTGTTTTTCCTTAAGAAGAAAGAATTAATTAAGCCGGTTCAGGATAAAGTATTTGAGGCTGCTGAAATAGTTGCTAAGAAGGAAAGACTACAAATTGTGTTTGATAAATCCGGTGAATTAATAATGATTTATACGGATCCTATTCATGATTATACTGATTTAGTATTAGAAGAACTGGGTTTAATAGATGACAATGATTTAAATAAAAATTAAAAATTGAGAAAAACGATGAAAAAGGTTTTAGTATTAATGTTAGCATTCGGGTTATTCTTTAATGCTTATGCGCAGAACACAAAAATAGGTTTTACGAACGCAGATTATGTGTTGAGCTTGATGCCTGAGACTAAAGAAGTAGAATCTCAAATAGCAGCATATGAAAAGCAATTCACTAATTCTATACAACAAAAATATCAGGATTTTCAAACTAAAGTTGCTGAATATCAGCAAAATGCGCCTACTATGACGGAGCAGGTAAGAGCACAAAAGGAACAGGAGTTACAAGCTGAAAACCAAAGTTTGCAAAAGTTTCAGCAAGATGCTGAGCAATCTATTGTAAAGAAGCAGCAGGAGTTGTACCAGCCATTATATGGAAAAATTCAAACAGCAATTGATAAAGTGGCTGCTGAGAATGGTTACACTCATATTTTAAGAGCAGAAGCTTTACTCTTTATTTCAGATGAGAAAAAAGGTGATATTTCTGATATGGTATTGAGAAAATTAGGAGTAGAGCCACCAGCAAAAACTGAAGAGTAAAATTTTAGAAATTTATTAAATAATAGTGATATTAGCCCTGAACAAAATTCAGGGCTTTTTTTATGATTCAACTTCCCACTTTTCTGAAAGCAGGAGATTTAATTCTTGTCGTTAGTCCCTCTGGTGTAGTAAATGAAGCAGCAGTACAGGAAGGGATTTTCTTATTGCGGAAGGCTGGTTTTAAAGTTGAATTGGCATCTAATGTTTTTACCAAGCATTACAAGTTTGCAGGTACGGAAATTCAACGCTTATATGATTTGCAATATGCTATGGATCACTCAGAGGCAAAAGCTATCTTTTGTGCCCGGGGTGGTTTTGGTATTACCCATATTATTGATCAACTGAATTGGGAAAAGTTTCAGCAGAATGCTAAATGGATTATTGGTTTTAGTGATATTACTGCTTTGCTTCATGCTGCGTATATTCAAGGTTTTGCCAGCATTCATGCCAGTGTGGTACAGGGTCTTTCCAAATTGAACAGTGCAAATAAGGAAGCAGTCATCAAAACGTTAAAGGGGGATTTCTCAATTCTAACTGCATTAAGTAAATTTAATAAAGTAGGAGAGGCTCAAGGGGATTTGATTGGTGGAAATTTGTCTCTTCTCGTGCACCAATTAGGGTCTGCTACTGAAATTGATTATAAGGATAGAATTCTTTTTGTTGAGGAGGTAGCTGAACCACTATATCATGTAGACCGCATGTTGGTGCAATTGAAACGTGCAGGAAAGCTCCAGTACTTAAGAGGGCTGGTAGTAGGTCAATTTACGAATACGAGTGAGAGTAAAGAATTGTATGGTGAGTGTGTTGAAGAAATTATTCTAAGGCATTGCTCTGACTATAACTTCCCAGTGGGTTTTAATTTCCCCTTTGGCCATGGTGATGAAAATGTACCATTAATGCATGGTGGGAATGTACAGTTGACTGTTGCCATGGGTAAATCATCACTTTTATTCTCAAATACAAATGATCATTTATCTACCTAAACACCCTATTTGAATATAAATCCGGCTAGCAAACCAGCTATTACTATGTAAGGAGCTGGTATTTTTGTGAAAATTAATATACAAATAGTGCCGATAATAATTGAGAAGTTTAGTGCGGTATTTTCTACAGGCTCAAACAATAGAATAACTGCAGCTACTACCATTCCGGAACTCACAGCAGTAATTCCTTCCAAAGAAGCTTTAATGATTCTATACTTTTTTAGTTCATCCCAGAAACGTACCAGGAAGAATATCATTAAGGTGCCCGGTACAAATATACCTACTGCTGCCAAAAATCCACCCAATATCTCTCCCCATGTGCCATATTCTCTCATTGAGAGTGCGCCAATATATGAAGCGAATGAAAAGGTTGGCCCCGGAATGGCTTGAGCAATTGCAAAACCACTTAAGAATTCTTCTGAACTTAAATAGTCTTTAAAATCCACAAACTCAGTGTAGAGAAATGGCACCAATACCTGCCCTCCTCCAAATATCAGACTCCCGTTTCTATAAAAGTTCTCTAAAAGCCTGATCGGTAGTGAATATGTAATTGTACCGATGATAGCGATAAGAACAAGTACTCCTATCCAAATAATTAAAGCTGTCCACCGAACATTCATTTTATTTTTTTGCTGAATGGGTTGTCTTTTATATTTGAAGGTAGTTGCTAAACCTCCACAGAGAATCAGTATAGGGAATAAGTAAGGTGAACTTGTAAAAACAGTAATCACTGCAGATATCACCAATAAAATGAAGCTGCTTTTTGTATGGATAACTTTTAGGCAAATTCTGTAAGCAGCTACCCCCACAAATCCAACTGCAATTGGCTGGATAAAACGAGTAAACTCAGTAGAAAGCTCCTTTGACTGTATATTAGACATGAGGATGGCAAAAGCCGTCATCAGAGCCACTCCGGGGATGGCCCATACAAATAATGTCAGGAAAGCAAAAGGAGCTCCTCCAATTTTATAAGCTAATCCACAAAGAATCTGCGTAGAGGAAGGTCCTGGTAAAATTTGACACAGGGCATTCATCTCTATTAGTTCTTCCTCGGTTAAATACCCTCTTTTTTTGACGAGGTAATCTAAAAAAAGAGCAAAAGTTGCTGTTACTCCTCCAAAAGCAGTGACAGATATGATAAATATATCTTTAAGAAAAATATAATATCGGATGCTCCGAACCACTTATTTTTTCTTCAATAAGCCTATCTCTGCCAAACGTTCTTGCAGGAATTCTCCGGCAGTCATGTCTTTATAATGTTTAGGGTTTTCATCATCAACACAACTATCCAGACATGTTAAATCCATTTGAGAAATAGGGTGCATGAAAAATGGAATACTAAACCTTGAGTTTTTCATCTGCTCTTTTGGAGGGTTAACCACTCTATGAATAGTAGATTTCAGCTTGTCATTGGTCAATCGAGCTAACATATCGCCCACATTAACTACTAACTGGTTTGGTAAAGCAGTAATAGGTATCCATTCACCATCTCTTCTTAATACTTGTAAACCATCTGCGCTTGCTCCCATTAAAAGAGTGATCAGGTTGATGTCGCCATGTTGAGCGGCACGTACAGCTCCATCGGGTAAAGCATCAGGGTTTTCTATTGGAGGATAGTGAATTGCGCGTAAAATGCTGTTACCATATTCTACCTTTTTATCGAAGAAATCTTCCGGTAGTTCAAGATAGAGAGCAATAGCTCTGAGCATTTCCACACCTGTTTTTTCTAATTTTTGGTATACCTCCTTAGCTACTTCTGCCATTTCAGGTATTTCCGCAGGCCATAGATTGTCAGGATATTCTGGTTTCATAGGATGCTCTTCAGGTACAAACTGACCAATCTGGTAAAATTCTTTTAAATCTGGTACGCTGTGGCCTTTAGCTTGCTCTCTTCCCGTGCTGGTATATCCTCTTTGTCCGGCCAACTCAGGGTTTTCATATTGCTTTTTTTGCTCTGTAGAAAGTTTAAAAAATCGCTCTACAATCTGGTATAGCTTCTGGCTGAGCTCATCGCTTAAGTAGTGACCTTTTATTGCGACAAAACCGATAGTATTATATGCATTTCCTAAATCGTTCACAAATTGCTTTTTATCTGCTGCTGAACCTGTTGTGAAGTTTCTTAGGTCCAGGGATGGTATTTCGTTATATAACTTATTGCTCATGATGTTTATAAGTAAGTTGATTGTGTAACATATTACGGCTACCTTTAGTATACTAAATTTAAAACAAAAATAACAAAACCATGAAACAAGCCACATTAAGATTAGGCATATTATTGTTAATTGCTGGGATTTTTGCCTGTAATACAGGTAAGAAGGAAGAAAATAATACAGAAGATGTTGAAACAGCCACTGAAGCTCCTTCAGATGAAACCTCAGGAGATATTTCACTAACGCCCGTGGAGTCTCCTGCATTTGAGGATGCGATGCTGGAAATGACCGCGCCAAAGGAAAATGAAGGAAACATTAATGCAGGAGAAGTGAGTTTCTCTTATAATGTTAAGAATTATGAGTTAGGTGCGCAAACAAGCGATGCGTCTGGTAAGAACCTTGCTAATTCAGATAAAGGGCAACATATTCACTTAATTTTGAACAATAACCCTTATTCTGCACATTATGAACCTAATTTTACTAAAGACTTGGAAGAAGGCCATTATGTAGCACTTTCTTTTTTATCGCGTTCTTACCATGAAAGTGTGAAAAGTTATGGAGCTAGTAATGTGAGACAATTCACTGTAGGAAGAGAAACTCAGGATAATGAAAGAATAGATCTTTCAGCTCCTCATATGTTTTATAGCAGGCCAAAAGGATCTTATGCAGGAAAGGATGCAGAAAGAATACTGCTGGATTTTTATTTATTAAACACTGATTTAAGCGCTGAAGGAAATAAAGTAAGAGCTACTATCAATGGTCAGGAATTCATGATTGACAAATGGCAGCCATATGTTATTGAAGGTCATAAAATAGAAGATATGACAGTTAAACTAGAGCTTTTGGATGCGAATGGAGAGTTAATTCCGAGTCCCTATAATCCTGTGGAGAGAACCATTACTCTGGAAGAAGGAAATCCTTCAATGTGATTTTACGATGAGAAACATGTTAAGAAAAAAGGGGCGAAAGCCCCTTTTTGTATTTAATTATATTCTAAAATCTAAAGGGTTTAAATCCATCTTTTGATTTTAAAAATGAGTCCTGTTAAACCACCGACCACTATGATTAATCCCCAAAAATAAGCATAGCCATAGTCCCAGCTGAATTCTGGCACATTCTCAAAATTAATTCCGTAGACTCCTGCAATAAAGGTAAGAGGGATGAAAATGGCAGAAAGAATTGTGAGGGTTTTCATCACTTCGTTTAGTTTATTACTTATTACAGATTGGTATAAGTCACTTAAACTGGAAATAAAATCCCTATATGTTTCTACTGAATCAATCGCCTGTATTGTATGGTCGTATACATCTCTAATGTACACTCTGGTGCTTTTCTTGACCAGTTTTATGTCGTCACGCTCAAGTTTACTCACAACCTCTCTTAAAGGCCATACAGAACGCCTTATATGAATCATCTCTCTCTTTAGCTCATATAACATGGAAAAATCACGCTTACGACCTTCTAACATGATACGCTCTTCAATTTCCTCTAGTTCGTCTCCGAATTTCTCTAATACAACAAAATAGTTATCTACCACTGTGTCAATGAGCGCGTAAAGCAAATAGTCACTACCACCATTTCTGATTCGGCCTTTACCTGCTCTTAACCTTACTCTTACAGCTTCAAAAGTATCCCCTTTTTTCTCCTGAAAAGTGATTACCATATTTTCTCTGAGAATAAAGCTTACCTGCTCACCTAAGGTTTTCCTATTTTCCTGATCAAATTGAAGCATTTTTAAAGCGATAAATAAGTAGTTTTCGCTTTCATCTATTTGAGGGCGTTGTTCTACGGAAAGTATATCTTCCATTGTAAGTGGATGAATTTCGTAGAAGTCACAGATACTCTTCACCTCATCTACATGATGAATACCCTCAATGTTTACCCACAAGTATTTTTCAGAATCACTTAAGGCTTTTAGTTCTTCTATACTAATGTTTTCTTTTTCAATAATATCAGTAGCAGAATAAGAAAAAACGGAAATGCTAAAAGGAATATCAGTTCTTACGCCTGTGTAAAATGGCTGGCCTGGAGGTAAACCTGCTCTTTTGTGGCTGTCGCGGAACATACCCCTTACACCAGAGTATAAGTTAAGCGGCTCCTCTACAAGGAGCCGCTTAGGTAAGTTAATTATTTTCCTGGCAATTTTATCCATTCATGGAAATCAGGAACTCATCATTGTCTACAGTGCCTTTCATTTTTGTTAATAAAAGTTCCATAGCCTCTCCTGAGTTCATATCCGACATAAATTTACGAAGTATCCAAACACGTTGTAGCTCGTCTTTGCTCATTAATAAGTCTTCTCTTCTGGTACCTGATGCAAGAATATCAATAGCAGGGTACACTCTCTTGTTGGATAGTTTTCTGTCAAGCACAAGTTCCATGTTACCGGTACCTTTAAATTCTTCAAAGATCACCTCATCCATTTTTGAACCTGTATCTATCAATGCGGTAGCTATTATGGTTAAAGAGCCTCCGTTTTCAAGATTTCTGGCCGCACCAAAGAAACGTTTTGGTTTGTGTAATGCATTTGCATCTACACCACCGGATAGAATTTTACCTGATGAAGGAACTACTGTATTGTAAGCTCTGGCTAAACGAGTAATAGAATCTAACAGAATTACCACATCATGACCGCACTCAACCATTCTTTTAGCTTTTTCCAGCACCATGCTAGCTACTTTTACATGTCTTTCTGCCTGCTCATCAAAAGTAGAGCTAACTACTTCAGCCTTTACAGAACGCGCCATATCTGTTACCTCTTCAGGTCTTTCATCAATTAGCAAAATCAATAAGTAACATTCAGGATGATTTTCAGAGATGGAATTTGCTATCTCTTTTAGCAACTCGGTTTTACCTGTTTTAGGCTGTGCCACAATCATACCCCTCTGCCCTTTACCAATTGGGGCAAACAAGTCCAGTATCCTTGTAGAATATCTGTTGGGTTTAGTGCTAAGGTTAAATTTTTCTTCAGGAAAAAGTGGGGTGAGGTATTCAAAAGGTACTCTGTCTCTAATTTCTTCAGTGGTTTTACCATTTACGAAAGAGACTCTTAATAATGCGAAATATTTCTCTCCTTCTTTAGGGGGTCTGATTTGGCCCCTCACTGTGTCCCCTGTTTTTAGTCCGAATAATTTAATTTGAGATGGGGAAACATAGATATCATCAGGACTGGCAAGGTAATTATAATCTGATGACCTTAAGAAACCGTAGCCATCTTGCATCATTTCTAAAACACCTTCATTTTCTATGATGCCATCAAAATCGGTGATATTTGCTTTTTTTACTTTATTATCTGGTCTATCTGTTCTCGGTTGACGCTCTTTTCTGTCGTTATTACGATCAGTCTTTTCGGGTCTTTTTTCTCTGTTAGCATTTGCCTGCCTTTGCTTGTTTCTCTTATCCTGGTTGTCGTCTTCAGAAGTGTTATTGTTTTCCTGCTTGGCTTCAGCTTTTTTCTCTTCTGCCTTAGGCTCTTTTTTCTCTTCAGTACGTGGTTTTCTTTCCGGTCTTGTTGCTGCTGCTGTCCTTTCTTGCTTTTGACTAGCGTCAGCTTCTTTTTTTGGAGCTTGAGCCGTTCTTTCTTTAGCAGGAGCCGTTTCTTTTCCCTCTTTCTTACTTTCTTTTTTAGGTAGTTCAGTTTCAGGAAGTAGTGCTTGTTGATCAAGGATTTTGTAGATCAATTCTTTTTTAGGAAGTTTTTTGTATTGGGATACACCTAACTTTTCAGCGATTTCTTTCAATTCTGAAAGAAGCTTTAAATTTAATTCTTCAATGTTGTACATAAAAGGGCTTTTACTTGCTCAGAATGTGTATTCTGAAATTATTGGTATGATAAATTTGATAATATGAATTTGGATTATATAAAGCGTGAAACCTCGACAAATGTTTCTCACTCTCTTGGATACTACAATGATATGCTAAGTGAAGTTAATTGTCAAGTAAATAGCGAAATATAAAATAGATTTTACGATTTACCTGCAGTTTCTGTTCCGAATGCAGTCAAAAATAACTTATTTTGTCAAAAATTTACTAAATACATGCTTCAAGTTGCACAACTTCGTACAGAAAAGGAAAGAGCCATAGATGGCCTTAAAAAGAGAAATATTGCTGAACCTGAAAAGTTGATTGGTACTGTTATTTCGCTGGATGATGAAAGAAAAGATTTGCAAACGCAGTTAGATGCTGTATTAGCAGAATCCAACCAGATAGCTAAAAGTATCGGAGCTTTAATGCAACAGGGGAAAAAGGAAGAAGCCGAGCAGGTAAAAGCGAAAACCTCAGAACTGAAGCAGCAAAGTAAAAATTTGCAGGAAGCACTTCAAAGTAAAGAGCAAGCTTTGCAGGATATCTTGTACCAAATCCCTAATATTCCATTTAAAGATGTTAAGGAAGGAAAAGGTGCTGATGATAATGAGGTGATGTCTGAGCATGGGGAAAAACCTACTCTTTATGAGGGAAAAACGCCACATTGGGAATTAATTAAGAAGTACGATATTATAGATTTTGACCTGGGAGTGAAGATATCAGGAGCTGGTTTTCCTGTTTATAAAGGAAAAGGTGCACGTTTACAGCGGGCTTTGCTGAATTTCTTTTTAGATGAAGCGGAGAAGCAAGGTTTCAAAGAAATTCAACCGCCTATTTTAATCAATGAAGCTTCTGGTATAGGAACAGGGCAGCTTCCTGATAAAGAAGGTCAGATGTACCATGATAAAGAGCAGGACTTGTACCTTATTCCTACTGCTGAAGTTCCTGTAACCAACATGTTTAGGGATATGATTTTGGATGAGCAGGAATTGCCTATTAAACTTGCCGCTTATACTCCTTGTTTCAGAAAAGAGGCGGGCTCTTGGGGAGCACATGTGAGAGGATTGAATAGATTACATCAGTTTGATAAGGTTGAAATAGTGCAGATTCATCTTCCGGATAATTCTTATAAAGCTCTGGAGGAAATGAGTACTTATGTCCAAAGCCTGTTACAAAAACTGGAGTTGCCTTATCGTGTTTTAAGGCTTTGTGGTGGAGATATGGGATTTACTTCCGCTATGACTTACGATATGGAAGTTTGGTCAGCGGCCCAGGAAAGATGGCTAGAAGTAAGTTCTGTTTCTAATTTTGAGACTTATCAATCTAATAGGTTGAAACTTCGCTACAAAGATGAGAACAATAAGAAGCACTTACTCCATACTCTTAATGGAAGTGCATTAGCTTTTCCTCGGATTTTAGCCTCTATTTTGGAGAATAATCAAACTGAGAAGGGGATCCGTATTCCTGAGGTATTGCAGCCTTACGCTGGCTTTGAGTGGATTGATTAGTTTTGTCCATGAATGGTTATTGGGAGCATTTAATTCTGCCCTTAAGAGAATTATTCGCAGTAATCTTTAATTGCTCCCAATAATGGCTGCCTTTGCTACTATAAAAATGTAGAGAACTGGTAGCTCCTACCTCATGTGTTTTAGGTTAATTATTTCCTTCTCCTTTAGGAAACGCCATTTTCCTCTGGGTAAATCTTTTTTTGTAAGGCCGGCATAAAGCGTTCTATCCAGCTTTTCTATTTCATAGCCTAAATGCTCAAAAATTCTTCTTACCATTCTGTTTTTGCCCATCACAATTTCTATTCCTATAGTGGTGAAATCCGGAGTAAGAATAGCAATTTTTTCCACCCTGGCTACTCCATCATCAAGTGTAAGTCCACTTTCAATGGAGAGGAAATCTTTCTCCTCTATTGGCTTGTTCAGTACAATCTGGTAAATTTTTCTGAGTTTATTTCCCGGCTGAGTCAGCTTCTTCACCAGGTCGCCATCATTGGTGAACAGCAGAAGACCTGTTGTATTTTTATCTAACCTGCCCACCGGATAAATGCGTTCCTCGCATGCTTTACTAACTAAGTCCATGACAGTTTTACGCTCTTTAGGATCATCCATAGTAGTGAGGAAGCCTTTAGGTTTATTAAGCAGTACATAAACCAGCTTTTCACGCGTAATAGGATTGCCTTCAAAGTACACAGTGTCTTTAGGCATTACCTTATAGCCCATCTCAGTAATGGTCTTTTTATTAACCTTTACTTTTCCTTCAGCAATTAACTGGTCAGCCTCTCTTCGCGAGCAAATACCGGAGTTGGCTAGGTATTTGTTTAATCGGATACCATCTGAGGGTACTTTTTCTTCTGCTCTGGCCTGATCTTCCATCACCTTTTTCTTCTTTACTTCCTTGTAAGATGTTTCTTCTTGTTCAACATCTCTTCTAGGTTGTTTTTTTGATGGGAGTCTTTTTTCAGACGAGTATTTCTTTTTGAAGGGTTTCTTAGCCATAACAAGCACAAAGGTAAAACAATCATTGGCTTTCTGTGTGCTTAGAATGGAAATTCATTCTCATCTCTTAATCTACACTTTATACTGTGCTTAAAAATGATGAGATAAAAAAAGGAAAGTGATTATTCCTCACTTTCCTTTCCTATTTGATTTTCTTCCTGGCTAAAATCTTTTGGAGTCGGAAGATCTTTCAGGTCATTGATTCCGAAATATTCCATAAAATTCTGACTTGTGCCGTAAAGAAGAGGTCTGCCGATTGCGTCTGCTTTTCCTTTTATCTCTACAAGCTCTTTTTCAAGAAGCTTCTGCACAGTGTAGTCACAATTTACACCTCTTATTTGCTCCATTTCACCTTTGGTAATAGGCTGTTTGTATGCAATTATAGAAAGAGTTTCCAGTGCGGATGTAGAAAGTCTCTTTTTAGATTGTTGCTTTAACATTATGCCAATACTGGCTTGATAAGCCGGCTTGGTCATGAATTGAAAACCTCCTGCTACTTTCTCTACCTGAAAGGCATAATCATCCGATTGATATTTAACAAGGATTTTCTCTAATGCAGCTTCAATATCTTTTAAAGGCACGTCAGCTTCAAACATTTCAGAAAGACATCGATGGATTTCCTGTGGCTTTAAAGGTGAAGTAGCACAAAATATTAAAGCTTCAATATGGTTAAGCAGAAAATCCATTAGCTATCCTGGGCCAGCTTTGCTTCTATTGATTGTGTTGTATGAGGAACAGCTCTCAATCTTTCTTTAGGAATTAACTTTCCTGTTTCAGAACAAATGCCATAGGTGCCATTTTTAATCCTGATTAAAGCATTCTCTAAATTTTTAATAAATTTCTGCTGTCTGGCAGCCAATTGATTCATGTTTTCCTTTTCCATGGTGTCTGCACCATCTTCAAGTACCTTCACATTTCCTACAGTTCCATCTGTCCCTGAATCTACAGAACGAGTAATTGTCGCCTTAATGTAGCTCAGTTCTTGCTTTGCTTTCTCTAATTTCTGGGTAATTAACTCTTCAAACTCTACTAATTCCTCAGAGGTATATCTTGTTTTTACATTTTCACTCATGGCTTACTTATTAAGTTAATTTGGGCGCAAAAATATAAGGTTTGCGTTAAAAGCAAAAATTATTTTTGAAATAAAAAACTGCTATTAACGCAATGTTATTACATCATTATCAGATGATAATTTGCTTCTCATAAAAATAGTCCAAATATTATTTTTTAGGCCTGTTGGCAAAAGCTACTCCAATAATAATGAAAACTATTCCTAAATAATGGCCTGCATAAAGCACTTCCCCGTCCAGTAAGCCCCAAACTACAGCCACAATAGGGATAAGGTAGGTGACAAAGCTTGTAAACACGGGAGAGGTAAGTTGTACCAGCCTGTTAAACATGATAAGTGCAATGGCTGTACCTATAACTCCCAATATGCAAATATAGAACAAGCCTATCTTTGCTTCAGGAACTGTTTGCATTTTCAAGATGAAATCGCTCTGTACAAACAGGTACCAGGCTGCTATGGGGCTGATCAAGAAAAGAGAAATACTTGTAATAATTTTAGGAGTAAGCACACTAAACTGAAACTTCAAAATATTAAGGTTAAAGCCGTAACATAATGTAGCTAGAATTACAAAAATTGCATAGAAATTGAAATTGCCAAGTTCTCCTCCGGAGCCGGCTACTATTAAACATATAGTGCCTGCAAAGCCTAATGTAATCCCTATAATATCTTGTCTTTTAAGTTTGCCTCTAAAAAACAGAACCCCTACTAATAATGCAAAAATAGGCGTTAAGGCATTTAATACACCTGTAACTCCGCTTTGTAGTTGAGTTTGTGCGTAAGCAAAAAGAAAAGCCGGGGCAAAACTTCCTAACATTCCGGAAATGAAAAGCCATTTCCACTGTCTGGCGCTGAGTGTTTTTAGTTTAGGTAAAGAAAGAGGTAAAAGAACAATGGCTGCCGAGAAAATTCGTAGCGCTCCTACTTCTCCCGCAGAAAATACCTGCAACCCTTTTTTAATTAAGATGAAAGAGCTTCCCCATATGAGTGCAAGGGTTATCAATAGAGTCCAAACCAACCATGGGTTTGCGGCAGGTCTTTCGCTCATAAACTTAAAATAGCCTGGTCAGTAAATACCTCATTTATTTCATCAAGTGTAGCCAACACCTCTTCATATTTTTCAGATTCCACCAATCGGCTTCTGTAAGGCTTAAAATTGACAATTCCTCTGAAATAATTGGTATAATGCCGCCTCATTTCAAAAATTCCTTTTTTCTCACCTTTCCACTCAACCGAGAATTTCAAATGAGCTTTTGCTACTTTTACTCTTTCACTCAAATCAGGACCTTCCAGAATTTCACCTGTTCTGAGGTAGTGTTTAATTTCATTAAAAATCCATGGATAGCCGATTGCTGCACGGCCAATCATAATGCCATCTACTCCATATTTTTCTTTATACTCTTTGGCTTTTTGAGGTGAGTCAATGTCTCCATTGCCAAAAATAGGAATATGAATGGCAGGGTCTTCTTTAACTTTTGCAATAAAATCCCAATTGGCCTCGCCTTTATACATTTGCTGGCGCGTTCTGCCATGTATTGAAAGTGCCTGAATACCTACATCCTGCAATCTTTTAGCTACTTCCTGTATTTTAATAGTGCTATCGTCCCAACCCAATCTTGTTTTTACAGTAACAGGTTTATTCACCTGCTTTACTATTTCGGCAGTCATGGCTTGCATTTTTGGTATATCCAGTAAAATTCCTGCACCTGCTCCTTTGCAAGCTACCTTTTTTACAGGGCAACCATAATTAATATCAATTATTTCAGGATTGGCTTCTTCAGCAATAGCAGCAGCCTCTCTCATTGATTCTATTTTGTCTCCAAAAATCTGAATGCCAATGGGGCGTTCGTAATCATAAATGTCCAATTTCTGAACACTTTTTTCTGCATTACGAATTAAACCTTCGGAAGAAATAAATTCAGTGAACATTAAATCAGCGCCATTTTCTTTGCATACTGCTCTAAAAGGCGGATCGCTCACATCTTCCATAGGTGCTAAAAGCAATGGAAAGTCTCCTAATTCTATGTTTCCTATCTTTACCAATTTGTAAATCTGAATTTTGATGTAAATTTACGCTATATATGAATTCTTTCGAGCATAAAAACCCACAAATTCACCAGAAAAATCCCTGGAACTCCATTTTTTTTCTTGTGCTATTATTTGTAGCCTGCAATCTGGTCGGTCAACTGATAGGGACAGGTCTGGCTTTAGCCTTCTCAGGCATTAATTTCCTTGAGATTGAACAGGTTATGAAGCCGCCATTTACTGCGGAAAGCAAACGTTTTCTCTATTGGGTACAAGGTGTTAGTCACTTTCTTGGCTTTACTGTTTTTGGGTTGCTTTTTATTAAATTCTTCGATCACCAAAAAATCAAGAGCTACTTTCATTTTAATAGTTTGTCAATTTCAGGAGCTGCTTTAGTAGTTTTGATGACTATAAGCTTCATGTTATTCAATTCCATTGTTATAGAATGGAATATGAATGTTGAATTTCCTGAATTCATGAAAGGCTTCGAGGTGTGGGCCAGAAATATGGAGGATCAATTGCTGGAAGTAACACAAGCACTAAGCAGCTATGCTAACCTGAGTGAAATGCTGGTGGCTATGCTGGTAATAGGGATTTTACCTGCCATAGGGGAAGAGCTCATATTCAGAGGCTTACTACAGAATAAATTATTAGTGGTTTCTAAAAATGCTCATCTGGCCATTTGGGTTACAGCCATTATTTTCGGTGCTTTTCACATGCAGTTTTTTGGTGTGGTGCCAAGAATATTGTTGGGGGCCTTATTTGGATATATTTATTATTATTCCGGAAATATTTGGTATCCTGTTATTGCCCATTTTATTAATAACGGATTAGCCGTTTTTGTAATGTATATTGGGCCACGGTATATTGAAGATTGGAATCCGCAGGAAATAGATTCAAGTGTTCCGCCCACAATGTCATTAGTAGCGTTACTAATATGTGGAGGCCTCTTTTATCAGTTTATAAAAAGTATGAAATCTGAAGAGGTATAGATATAATGGCGAGCTGGCAGAGTATATTTAAAACTGATAAGCTTTATAGGGCTGAAATTGTGAAGGATTGTCTTTCTGATCAGTCTCTTCAGCCGATCATTGTGGATAAGAAAGATTCAGCCTACCAATTTGGGTATTATGAGGTAATGGTAACTTCGGATGAAGTACTAAAAGCAATTAAAATAATTGAGAATGAGATCACGTTTGGATAAATACAACAACCTAACACAAAGAATTATAGCGGCACTAGTAGGGGTAGCCATTATTTTATCAGCCATTATCTATGGACAATGGACCTACTTTGTTATATTTTTTGTGCTCTGTGCTTTCACTCAACTGGAATTTTACAAATTAGTGGGCATGGATGGTATGTTGCCACTTAAATTTTGGGGTACTATTACCGGCCTATCAATTTATACCATTACTTTTCTGGTAAGGGCAGAACACCTGGATCCTCGAATCTATTTTGCCATTGCGCCTATAGCCGCTACTGTGTATTTTGTAAAACTTTATAATAAAAATGATAAAAAACCTTTCACTAATATAGCCTTTACCTTTCTGGGGATTATATATGTAGCCGTTCCATTCTCATTGTTACATATAGCAGTATTTTATAATGGTACATATAGTTTCCAAATTATTTTAGGGGCGCTGTTTATTCTGTGGGCCAGTGATACCGGAGCATATTTTGCAGGTGTAAAGTTTGGCCGTACAAAGTTATTTGAAAGGATATCTCCCAAAAAGACCTGGGAGGGAGCTTTAGGAGGCACCATTCTGGCATTTATTTTTGCCATTATTATGGCTAGTAATTTTGATGAAATTGCAGACTGGCAATGGTTATGCATAGCAGGGATTATTGTTATTGCAGGAACCTACGGTGATTTGATGGAATCCTTGTTTAAGAGGAGTATTTCTATTAAGGATTCAGGATCTATTATTCCGGGTCACGGAGGATTTCTGGATAGATTTGACGGACTTTTGTTAGCTGCGCCCTTTATTTCTGCTTTTTTAATGCTTTTCGACTGAAATCTTTAACTTTCAGATGAAAAAAACAAAAATGAAGTAACAAATTCTTAATTTTACCTCAAAGTTTTTAAAAAAAAACAAAAACAATATGGGTTATATAGAACCGGCTCCAATTAAAGACTTAGAGAATCCTTTTGAGTCGATGATGTCGCGATTTCATATCGCTGCACAACATTTAGGCCTTGATGACGAAGTTTACAATGTACTTAAATCTCCGGCTCGTCAGGTGATAGTTTCCTTGCCAATTACTATGGATGATGGATCCATTCAGGTTTTTGAAGGGTATCGAGTAATTCATTCTACCATTTTAGGTCCTTCGAAAGGGGGAGTAAGGTACGATATGGGTGTAAACATTGATGAGGTAAAAGCTTTGGCCGCCTGGATGACGTGGAAATGTGCTGTTGTGGATATTCCTTACGGAGGTGCAAAAGGTGGTATTAAATGTAACCCAAGAGCCATGTCTGCCGGTGAAATAGAACGTCTAACCCGCTCCTATACCGAATCAATGGTAGATGTATTTGGTCCTGACCGCGATATTCCGGCTCCGGATATGGGTACAGGCCCACGTGAAATGGCATGGATGATGGATGCTTATTCCCGTTCCAAAGGTATGACGGTGAATGCAGTTGTAACTGGAAAGCCTATTGTATTAGGTGGTTCCCTGGGAAGAACTGAAGCGACAGGCCGTGGGGTAATGGTTTCGGCACTTGCCGCTATGGAGAAATTAAAAATCAACCCTTATAAAGCTACTTTTGCTGTACAAGGATTTGGTAATGTGGGTTCATTTGCTGCGCTTCTGTTAGCCGAAAGAGGAGGGACAATTGTTTCAGTATCGGATATTTCAGGTGCTTACTACAATGAAAAAGGAATCAACATTCAGGAGGCGATTGAATTCAGGAACCTTAACAATGGAACGCTGGAAGGCTTTTTAGGTGCAGAGAAAATTGACGGTAACGACTTGCTGACATTGGAAGTAGATGTGTTGATTCCTGCTGCCAAGGAGGATGTTATCACAGCTGAAAATGCCAATAATATAAAAGCCAGGTTAATTGTGGAAGGTGCCAACGGACCAACTTCTTCTAAAGCTGATAAAATAATTAACGATAAAGGAATAATGGTTGCCCCGGATATTTTAGCTAATGCCGGTGGTGTTACTGTATCTTATTTCGAATGGGTACAAAATCGATTAGGTTATAAATGGACTGCTGAAAGGGTTAACAGACGCTCTGACAGGATTATGAAAGATGCATTTGATGTGGTTTACAAAACATCTTTGCAGTATGATGTGCCTATGAGAATAGCAGCCTATATAGTAGCTATAGACAAAGTGGCGAAAACATATAAATTCCGTGGTGGATATTAAGCCGGCTGGAATTTTTTCTCGTTTTTACTGTTAAGAAAGTAAATGCAAAAGCGCAGTTTCCCTGCGCTTTTTTTATATTTGATCTGAAATATTGAAAGAACAATGACTTTACATAAAGAAGGAAAGAAAATATTATTTATAGCGCTGATTGTTTTTGCAGCTATATTTTATCTATTAGAGTATGTTATCGTAACTCCAAGCTGGCTGAGCAACAGTGTTTTAGGGTTGCTAATCATTTTTTACCTGCTCATTCTGCAATTTTTCCGAAGTCCTAAATTCGTTATTAATACCAATGAAAAGCACGTTTTGGCACCTGCTGACGGCAAAGTAGTGGTAATAGAAGACACTGAGGAAACAGAGTATTTTAACGAGAAGCGAAAGCAGATTTCTATTTTTATGTCGCCTGTAAACGTGCATGTGAACAGAAGTCCTGTTTCAGGAGTGGTAAAATTTTGTAAATACCATGCAGGTAAATACCTGGTAGCGTGGCACCCAAAATCAAGTACTGAAAATGAGCGTACTACTATAGTGGTTGAAAACGGAGGCGGAGTGCAGGTATTGTTTCGTCAGATTGCTGGAGCGGTAGCCAGAAGAATTAAATGGTATGTGAAAGAAGGCGATGTTGTAGAACAAGGTGGAGAGTTTGGTTTCATTAAGTTTGGCTCAAGAGTGGATGTGTTTTTACCATTGGATGCTAAAATAAATGTAGACATAGGTGATAAGACCAAAGGTGGACGCACAATAATTGCTGAGCTGCCTTAAATATTAGTGTTTACTTACTACAAGAAGTCGCTTGGTATATCAGGCGACTTTTTTTATTTTTGGTCGTACCTATCAAAGACATCCGCACGAGGAGTCGCTATTTTGCTATCACATTAACTTTTAAAATAAATTAAGAAATTATGCCACAGTGGAAGAAACTGTCTCATCAACAGATTAATGAACGTATATTTTCAGCGCTTAAAGAGAATGTAAATTATTATAATGAGGATAAAGTAGGGATTCCGGCCTCTCATCTGGACGATAAAGTCTTTTATCAAAATGCTCCCTTTCTGGAGGATGCTCCTTTTCTCTCTGCCTTAATTCATAACCCCAACCATATTGGCTGCCATACGCTTGGAAGCTCCGAGAGCTTTTTCAAAGGAACACAGGCTATTGAAAAGGAAGTGATAGAAATTTGTGCAGGCAATATTTTGAAAGGTGGAGAAGATGATGATTTTGACGGCTATGTGGCATCGGGTGGAACAGAGGCGAATATGCAGGCTGTCTGGATATACAGAAATTATTTTATGCAGGAATTTGGTGCTACGTTAGATGAAATAGCCCTTATCAGTTCAGAAGATGCTCATTATTCTTCTGCTAAAGCTTCCAATGTTTTTCAGATTTCCTTCTTTAGGGTGCCCGTAGAAAATAAAAATAGAAAAATAAACCACGAGGCTGTGAAGCAGACTGTTGAAACGGCAAAGCAGGAAGGTAAAAAGTACTTTATAGTAGTAGCAAATATGATGACTACCATGTTCGGCTCTGTAGATGATGTAGCGTGTTATACTGAAGTGATGAGGGCATTGGATCTTCCTTTTAAGTTACATGTTGATGGTGCTTACGGTGGTTTTTTCTATCCTTTTTCCAAGCCGGAAAATAGTTTGAATTTCAGTAACCCTGATGTAAATTCAATTACTCTTGATGCGCACAAAATGCTGCAGGCGCCCTATGGGACTGGTATTTTTCTTATTAGGAAAAACTGGATGACCTATGCCAATACGCAGGAAGCCAGTTATGTGGAAGGAGAAGATTATACGCTGATAGGCTCTCGCTCTGGAGCGAATGCCATTGCCATCTGGATGATCTTAATGACTTATGGCCCAAATGGCTGGTATGAAAAAAACATGGTACTGAACCACAGAGCGGAGTGGCTTTGTAAAAAGCTCAAAGAAAAGGCAATTGCATTTTACAGACATCCTGATGCCAATATTGTCACCATTGAGGCACAATATTTAAAAGCTGAAGTATGCAAGAAATACGGCTTGGTACCGGATAATCATAAAAATCCTCAATGGTACAAAGTAGTGGTGATGGACCATGTAACCATTGAGAAGCTAGAGCGATTTATCGAGGAGGTGTAGTACGGATTAAAAGTTGTTTTTAGCGAGAATAAAAAGTAGTATAGGTGTTTTGCTATTCTCATTCTCTTTGATGAATAGTTAAGGTTTAAAGAAAGAAGAAGCTATTTTGAATAAAGTAAGCCTCAAGAATTTTTGTATGGGTTTATAGTGTTTTTGACGTTGCTAAAGCATTATAAGCTTGATAAAACACGCTATGGTTATTTTAGTCGGAGGTTAGATTTTATTAGGAACCTAAATACTTGTCCACCTTATCGGCTGAAGTCAATTTAAAAAACACATTTCGACCTACTTTTTCTTCCTCTATTAGTCCAAGTTTTTGAAGGTCATTTAAATCCTTCCTTGCTGTTTGCCTAACAATATCATGTTTTTGAGAATGTGATGAAATATTTACTCTATTTGAATCTTTTGTATATAAATAGCCAATTAAATCTGCTTGACGTTTATGTAAGCCTTTTTCTATTAATTTATAAGCAATCAAATTCGACTTCTCCCTTTCACCTTTTTTCTTGTCTCTGTAACGAACTAAGCTCTCGAATGCTACTCTTAAACTCTTAATTGAATACATTATGAAGTAAGTAAGATCGTTATCATCATTTTCAGTTTTTAAAAAGGCTTTGTCATACTGTATCCTTGAATCTAAGATTGCCCGTGATATTGATATACTTTTAATAAGACTATATTCCTTTTTCAATAGATACCAATAAAACAATGCTCTAGCAGTACGACCATTACCATCCTTAAACGGATGAATAAACCCTATCATAAAATGAATAATTGAGGCTTTAATAATTGGGTGAATAAAAACTTTATCTTCATTAACAAAGTCACACAACGCTTGCATTAAAGACTCTAATAATTTATGCTCTGGTGGTGTATGGGCAATTTCTCCATCTATATGATCTTGTACATAAATTTGTCCATCGCGAAAAGAACCTGCACAATCCTCAGCACTAGTATTTGCTGTCATTATTCGGTGCACCTCAATAATTAAACTAAAATTTAAAGTACTTTTAACTTCTTCGTCTATGAATTTAATTCCCCTTAAGTTATTAAATATCATTTGTTCAGATTCATTTCTTGGAGTTCTGCCCGATTTCAACATCTCCCTAGCAACTTTGGTGGTTGTTGCAGCACCTTCTATTTGAGAACTAGCAATTGCTTCTTCAAGCAATGAATTCTTTAAATATTCCGACCTTTCAAAGCTAGTAATAGGGCTTTTATATAGGCCTCCTACAAGTTTTAAATCAAACTCATGAAGATCTTTCTGAATGGATTCTGTTAAATTAAAATTAAAATCAAATTGACCAAATGATAATTTTTTATAGTTTGAACGTCTATTTAATTTGAGTAAAGCCCAAGATTTCACAGAATCAAATGGGAGATCTTTTCTATATTTAAATTCATCCCAGTATAAATATCTTGAATTAATTAATTTAAAGAACTCCTCAAATTTTTTGGAAAAGAATTCTTGAACAATCTCTTTTTCATCAAAAATCAATTCATTGGCATCAAAAACTGGGGGTTTTTCGAGCTTCATGTTAAATATGTTAAATATGAATGTTAATTTAACATATAATTACTCAATAGAAAACAATATTTAACAAAAAATAAAACACATTTGATTTCTGCTTTTAATTAAGAAGGTTCACCATATTTTACACATTTGCTAAACCTTCTATTTTCTTTTAGCTATAAATGTGCGTCTATTTTTTTCTGCTATTCGAATAATTTTTCATACCTGTTGTAGTCATGGTTTGGCTTCGCTACTTTAGTATTCCATTAGCCAAGAGTAAAAAAAGTATTTTAGCTGATCGTTAAGCGACAAATTAAAAAGGGACTCAAGCAACAAATTTATCGATAGCCATGAAACTCTCATTAATAATCCTTCTGGTCACTTTTTCTGTGACCTGTTTTGGACAGGATAAATATAATTACGTCCATTTCAATAAACTCACCGAAGTTTTGGGAACTGAATATGTTATTGCTTCTTTAGAAGATAAAGGAAAGATGTTTGAGACTAAAAGCAGATACCTGTTATTTATAAATACCAGCACTGACGAAAAGAATAAGGTTGACTTTCCAAATGATGCAATAATCAGTAAACTTGAGCAAATAAAAATTGATAGCTTAGGTTTAAATGTAATTCTAGTTGAAGCAAGGGAAGTTGATCTGGATGGCAAAAATGGAATTGACTGGAACGACCCAACCCAAATTATTATTCTTTCAGCAGATGGACTAAAAAAGCATCAACTTACTGAAAGTAAATTCTTTGTAAGAACTTGGATAGTAAATCAATTGACCGGAAGAATGGTGGTGACCGGTCATTATGATACAAACAATAATAATAAGTATGATAAGACTGATCAAAATGAAATCCATATCTACGATTTGAAAACATTAAAACTGATTAGTAAAACATAAAATAGCCAATTCCATAGCACCGCTGTTAATTGTGGTATATAGAAAATAATGCAGTCTTTAGGTTTATTTTTATTGTTGAAACAAACATGGTAAACCTTATTTTCTCTTGTAGCTATATGTTTTAGCATATAGCTTTGTGTTTTAAGTAAAAATTATATCTAAATACATATAATTATGTATATTTGTCTCATATTATATCTAAATGCATATAATGAAGTCATTAGCTGAATTTGTTAAAGAAAGGAGAAAGGAAGTGAATCTTACCCAGGGAGAGTTTGCAGAGCGAGCAGGTGTTGCGCTTACTGTTGTTCGTAAAATCGAACAAGGGAAGAAGAATCTGAATATGGATAAGGTTAATATAGTGTTGATGATGTTCGGCCATGAATTAGCCCCTGTTAACAGCAAAGAGATAGATAAATGAGACAGGGGGAAGTTTTTTACAAAGATTATTTAGCCGGCATCCTCACTGAAACAGATGAAGGTGAGTATGTATTTCAATATCATAATGATTACGTAAATGATCATCCTAATGACTTCATTACATTTACAATGCCTGTTACAAATAAACCCTATACCGAAAAGCGGCTTTTCCCATTTTTTGAAGGATTGATTCCTGAAGGCTGGTTATTAGATATAGCTTCAGAAAATTGGAGAATTAATAAAAATGACCGTATGGGTCTATTACTGGCTTGTTGTAAAAATTGCATTGGGGCAGTGAGTGTGGAACCAACAGAGGGAGAAGATGGAAAATAGATGTTTATATTGCTATGAACCCATTGCAGGCAAATCAGACTTTCATGAGAAATGTTGTATTGAATTCTTTGGAGTCGCTACACCCCCTCAAATAGAATACACGCTTGATCAAATGGATGAGCTTGCAAAAAATGTGGTTGAGCGAAGCATCGCTGTGCCAGGGGTTCAGCCAAAACTTTCTATGTCCTTAGTAAACGAAACAAGGGAGAATTCAGACACACGATTGACAGTGGTAGGGGCTTTAGTAGGGCACTACATTTTCAAGCCACCTTCTGACAAATTTCCTGAAATGCCTGCGAATGAACATGTAACCATGCGAATAGCAGAATCCTTTGGAATCCCGATAGTACCCTCATCATTGATCCGGTTATTGTCAGGAGAACTAGCTTATATAACTAAACGAGTTGACAGGAAAGAGAATGGAGAAAAAATTCATATGCTTGATATGTTTCAGATTACAGAAGCATTTGATAAGTACAAAAGTTCTATGGAAAAAGTTGGAAAAGCACTAGGTAACTATTCGAGTAATACTTTGCTGGACAAAACATTTTACTTTGATATAGCTATTTTCTCATTTCTCACAGGAAATAATGATATGCACCTGAAAAACTTTTCAATGATCAAAAAGCCTTCTGGCTGGATGCTAGCTCCTGCTTATGATTTGCTAAATGTTGCAATCGTATTCCCTGAAGATTTGGAAGAACTTGCATTGACCCTCGTTGGAAAGAAAAAAAAGCTAAAGAGGGAAAATTTTGAACAATTAGGAGAGGTATTGGAATTGAATTCTAAGCAGATTAGAGGCAGTTTTAATAGAATGGTAAGAAATAAACCAAAGGCGTTCGATTGGATCGATCGATCATTTCTATCAATGGATATGAAAAGCGCCTATAAAAAGGTGCTTGAAGAAAAGTATAAACAACTGGGACTAAAATAGTAGTAATTACAAAACAAATCTATATAGTTCATTTCACTCAAACAGCTCGTTGATCAATGGAGCGATGCTAAAAATTTTCAGAAAGTCTGTCTCAGCGCAATTCATATTAGCATGTGTATCAGTAGTAATTACCTGCTCAATTAATTGGCAATCCTGTAGCTTTTGCAATCCATTATTGATAAAAAGTCCGTGCGTGGTGATTACATAAATTTTACTTGCACCAGCTTCCTTATAAACTTTGGCTGCGTTGATAATACTGCCTCCCGAGCGGATCATATCATCATAGATCACTACGATTTTACCTTTTACATCAGCATTCACTGCACTGATTTCGGTTTTATCTCCTGATAATCTTCTTTTCAATAAAAAAGCAGCATTTACACCAATATCATTGGCTAAAGATTCCACCCACTTGGCCCGGCCTGCATCTGTACTGGCTAAAACAAAATCCTTTCCTCCCACAGATTTGGCGGCTTCAATAATCAGTTTCTTGCAGTACACATGGAAGGGTTGCAGGTCATTCTCAAAGTAATGCGGAATACCTTCCGTATGTAAATCAAATAAATAAATTTTGTTGCCTTTGTGACTTTTCGGGATAGAAGAGAGCAATCGGGCACGGGTTTTAGCAGTAACAATTTCGCCTGGTTGAACGGCACGCTCCATAGTGGAATAGCCGAAATAAGGGACTACTATGCTGAGTGAGTTGGCTCCATAAGCCACTAAAGAGGATGCAAGGTCGTACAATTCCATAGTCTCCACATCATTTAAAGTTCCTCCGATTAGTACCAGATTTCTGTTTTCTACATTGCTCAAAATCCTTTGGTACCGCTCACCATCATTAAAAGTCTTTACTTCCACTTTACCCCTTTTGAAATTTCCTTCTGCCAGAACTTTTTCAGCCAGGTATTTATATTTTGATGTATGGAATAATATTTTTTTCATGACGATTTTTGTTGTGCTTTAATGACCTCCGGATATTGCTCTAATGCAGATATTACTTTTTTCCAATCCGACAAAGCATCGAATCCGGCTTTATCTTCAAAAAGCACATTAAAATAAGGCTTTTTTGAATAGTTACCATATCGCTTGTTAATCACTTCCGGATTTTCATTTACATAGGAGAAATAAATATTGTGCGCTGCAAATAACGCACAATATTTCTCAATTTCAGAAGGATGTGAGCAAGTATATAAGATACAGCAGATATCTCTTCTACATGTTAAAGTCTGTAAGGCTTCTTTAGCCAAAGGATAAAATTTTGTCGGAAGCTCATTGTCAGACCAATTAGGTTCTAATATGGTCTCGTGAATATCAATTGCCCAATAGGTTTTATCCCATCCTCTGGTTTTAGCTAATTCAAATGCCTTTTTGATTGCTTTAGTGATCATATAATTACTTTTTCGGTTCTATCACCATTAGCGAAAACTAGAAGTAAGACACTATGGCAAGAAGTTATATAAAAGATTCTATTAATTATTATTTATGTAACTGCGGTTTTAATAATTATATCCTTTCTTTTGGCTTGACCCAAAAGAAACAAGGCCGGTTCTTCTAAGTAAGAGAGCCAAAAATATTATAGCATTTCTGTTTCAATAGCTGCATTCTCTCTAATCTCCTCAAAGCTATATTCTTTCAGAATTTTACCATTTTCAAAAACAGTAATTAGTTCATCAGAAATTTGAGGATATTCGTTAGGACTTACAGTTTGGTAGCTGTTGTTTAGTTGCACCAATTTTAATTTCCCCGCTTTACTAGTTTTAAAACTCTCTATTAATTCGCCTTTACTATTCAACTCCTTGGGTCTTTTTTGTACCAATACAGGTTTTCCGTTGATTTCAGCATAGCTGCATTTTAGAGCATACTTTTGCGTATCGCGATCCAGCTTTTGCAGTAATGCCCCGCCCATACCTAACACAAGATTTTCAGCACTAATCTTTTGCTGTTTTAAAGCAGTGTATATTTCCTGAATAGCTTCATAGTTTACACCATCTCCCTGAATTACTCTTACTTGAGGAGGTAAAACTTTATACCCTTTCTCGTTCTGAGTAAATCCAAATTGCTGGAAAAGTATTTCAAAAACTTTCAAAAGCGTCTGTACAGGATCACCACTATCTGGCCGGATTACAAGCATGCCGCTTCTTTCAAGAATTCTATCTTTAAATTCAGTGCCCCAATATTCTTTGCATGCTCTGAATATATCGTAGCTATCGGAAACACAAGCCACCACTCCGCTCGGAAATTCTTCCAGTACATGCTGAAAGACTTCTTTCTCTCCTTTTTCGCCTAGCAAAGTAACAATGCTGTGCTCAGTGGCAGGAATACTCTTTCCGAACACTTGTTTAGTCTTGTAATACTTTTGTGCAAATAGGGAGGCGTAGATTGTGTCGCTTCCATCAAAGTTAATGAGGTGGGCACTTCCACCTAGTCCGGCACTTTCAATACTGGAAGCTCCCCGGAAACCAAAATCATTTAGCACCAGTGGAATTCCGGCTTCAGTACCCGCTGAGGCAGTTTCTTCATAATATTGACTGATCACTTTCTTGATCTCCCGGCTTAATGTGGCCACCGTGCTTGGGTACCAGATTTGCATAAGAAGTGTTTCCAGAAAATTCGGTAACCAGTAGCATTCCGGGTCAGTGTTCTCAATAGTCATCAAAACATTTTTAACGGGAATGGCTTTACCTTCGGGAACGGCTTTTATCTGTACAGGCAATCTTCCATTGTGCTTATCCAGTATATATTGAAATTTACTTTTATTAAATACATCATTTCTACCAAAAACAGCATTCAGTATGGGCTCTGCTTCATCTAAATCAGCTTGAGTAAAAGCCTGGCCTTCCAGAAAGTTTTTCAAGAAATATTGTAGGCCATAGAATACTGTGTTATCAAATTTTCCACCTCTACTTTCCAGGTAACTATACACTTTCTGCGTGCCCGGGTAATAGAGTTTGTGATGAGAATACTTATAGGCATCCGCGAGTAAAATCAGATTATTAGTGCTCATAGCTTTATTATTTAATAGTTATATTGTATTTACTTTCAAGAAAATCAAACAGCATTTGATGTTCAGGAGAAAGCTTTTCTTCTTTTTTCATTTTGGGTAATTCAGTTATTTTGAACCATTGCAGTTCCTGGATGTCATCCTGAGCCTGCACAACTCCCTCTTTATAGTCGCAGCTAAAAAGTAAG
The DNA here is from genome assembly GCF_014636295.1 of Marivirga lumbricoides. Taxonomy (GTDB): domain Bacteria; phylum Bacteroidota; class Bacteroidia; order Cytophagales; family Cyclobacteriaceae; genus Marivirga; species Marivirga lumbricoides. The sequence continues at coordinate 195,744 of NZ_BMEC01000007.1, forward strand.
GTGATTATTTGATCGACTTCATTTCTGTAGCGCCAATCATTTACTTTTGATGAAGTTTCATATTGAAGGTTTTCGACCAGCAAATCGCCACATTCTTCTTTCATTTCCCTTAAGGCAGCCTCTTCAAAACTGCTGTCTTCCGGGTCAGAAAATCCTCCTACTAATCTCCAGTTAGAGGAGATAGCCTTTCTACCAAGTAGAATTTCCGTTTTTTTATTTTTAAAAACAGCTACATCTACCGTTGGGTATACTTTGCTGTATTGATTGTGCAAGGCGTACAAAATTCCCGCTCTAAAATCCCTGGAATTAGATACTTTATCTGCATGTTTTTTCCTTAATTCAGTAGCACTATAATCACCATGTTCAGGTAATTCTACTACTTGTTTTTTACCGGAGTAGTACGGTATAAAGCTGTCTCTGCTTCCATATAAAGTAAACGACTCTGAAGGAAATGCACTTTCAAGCATATTGTCTAGATTTTTAGACCATTCCGCATCACTGGGATGATCGCTGAGCGGTAAAACTACTATTTCTTTAAATTCATTTTTGATCATTGTCTCCCTTGTGTAGAAGTCGTAAGGATTTTTGCGACTACTTCTGACCGGGCTAACACCCAATACAATGATGAGTTTGTCGTGCTGTTCTTTCACCTTTTGAATGAGTTCCATATGGCCTTCATGTAAATATGGTGTCTGAAATCGGGCTATTATTACTCCTGTTTGCATGATTAATTGCGTTAATTATACACAAATGTAAAAAGAGATTTTAAAGCTGCAAATTTATTTGCGTATTTTTTACACAATTATTTTGTTCTTATGTAAATCTTCTCCTCGTTTTCAACGAGGAGTTAGGAGAACTACGATTTTATCGTGGTTTTACTTGCTAAACAAGGAATTCAATTTCAGAATAGGTAAAAACCAAGTAGGGTTTAGCCTTTTTGATATTGAACTTTAATTGTAAATGAGCTTTGTGCCAGAGGTATCCCAATGGAACAAAAGCTCTTCCCTGCAACCCGCGATGCAATCGGGAGTCATTTAGTTATAAATGGAATTAGGTATTTAATCCTTAAACCTCAAAAGTGATCCCTTTCTGCTTCAGGTCAAAATACTTGGCTTCGTTGAATTGATAGAGAAAGCCCGGTCTTCCCGCTCCTTCAAGCTGCTGTCTTTCTTTGGTTTCTTCAATGAAACCATACTTCAGGATTTTCTTCTTAAAGTTTCTTCTATCAATGGGTCGGTCCAGTACGGCTGAATATAGTTTTTCCAAATCCGAAAAAGGGAATTTTTTATCGAGCAGCTCAAAGCCCACCGGCTCATAAGTTATTTTGCCTCTAAGCCTTTTAATGGCAACATCAATAATGTGAGGGTGATCAAATGCTAAGTCTGGAAGCTTTTTTATATTAAACCATCGGGCATCTATGGCATCTGTATCAGCTTCCAGTTGAAAGGCATCAGGCTTAATCAATCCGTAGTAGGCCACAGAAATCACCCGGTTTCTTGGATCTCGCTCAATCTTACTAAAGGTATAAAGTTGTTCCAGGTAGTTGATAGCAACACCGGTTTCTTCTTTTAGTTCTCTTTCAATGGCATCACCCAACGTTTCATTATTTTTCACTAACCCACCCGGAAGTGCCCATGAACTCTGGAAAGGTTCAATTTTTCTTTTGATGAGTAATATAGAAATACCCTCTTTTGCTTTGTAGCCAAATACCACAGCATCAACAGCAACTTTTATATTTTGTATTTCCTCCATTTTTAATTTATTCAAAGCTAGGAGAAAATATACTAAATTTTGGTAGCTAAAAGCAAAACATTTGTTGGAGGATGCGCAAGAGGTTCCATTTGTAAATTGAATAACTGCACTTTATCTTCAAATCTGTTGCTGGCAATCCATGGATTGGTATAGGCGTGAGATGCTTCTTTTATATGAAAGCCATTAGCTTCGAGTGTTTTCTTCCACTCAGAAAAGCTCCAGAAGCAAAAGCGCTCATGCATCTCACTATTCCAATTATCCTTGTAATCTTTGGTGAGCATGAACTCTGCAGCATCCTTTAATGCTAAACGAAAGTAAGTTTTACCCTCTATCAACACCTCTTCGTAGTATATCATGTCATTTTCAGACCTTCTAAAATCACTGCAGAACCTTTTAAATAGAGTAAAAGTGCTTAGCCCATCCAGATAATTAGCCAATTCCTTATTATCATTATAGTTTTCTTCGTAGTCTTCGTTTCTGCCATCCTCCTTCGTAAGCTGCATCAGAACAATTTGCTCACCATTTTCAGGGCCAATTACATCCCGGTTAATCCAGATGCCTCCGCTGCCTAACTCTTCATATCTATTAGAGATGAATTTGAGCAAATCCTGTCTGTTTCCATATGATTCTATTTCATGCGTAAGTGATGAAGTATGGATGGTATTCATACTTTCTTTTTCAAAAACATGAGAGGTGACAGCATTTTTCTGAGCAAAAAACACGTACGGATTACCAAATTCCCTATTGTTTTTTCTTTGCTGGCAAATGTCGTAGAGTTGCCGGGTTACCTCTATTCCATAAAAATCCGATTCGCGTAAGTGTGGATCTTCAGAAGCCTGCTTAATCCATGAGCCTACAGCACAGCCAATATCTCCAATAATTCCAGGTCTGATGAATTCCGCAGTTTCCTTGTATTTAATTTCAGCAATTTCATCCATCTGTCGCACATAAGAATTATAATCTCTCGATTCGGTGATGTCGCCATCTTCTCCAATAATAGGATCATTAAGGATATTCCTCACTTTTTCGTCCAGGCTGTAAGTGGTCCAGATTTTATAGGTGGAAGCATGGATCAGTGATTTTATATTAGATGATTGCTGCCAATCCGGATTTTCAGCAATTTTTTCTACCATTTCCCAAGGGAGAGCGGTTTTGTAAGACTGGTAATTTTTATCTTCGAGCTCAGCTGTTAATACTTCAAATTCTATTTTTTGATACATTTCCATTACTGGAGTTGAGCAAATCAAAAGGGTGTTACTACTGTTTAACACGAGCTTATGTTCGCTCTGATGATTAATCTGCTTTAGTGTATAGGAAGCGAAATCTTCTAAATTACCAACATCATCAATCCCGAAAACATATGTTTTGACAGGGATATTCTCACAAAAATCCTGGATCATCATGGCCCTTAAATAAAAAGGCACAGGATTTCTTTTGGTGCCGCTGTGGTTAGCCGAGGTTACAGCAAATATAATTCCTTCGATAGTATCTTCACCATATTTTTCAATTAGGCTTAGTAGATAATCATACTGAAATTGCGTGAGCAGGTGGTGCCTGCCGGGAAAAAGTAGGTACATGGATCTTCTTAACTAGAAAGTAAAGAAAATACTATTCCAACATTTATACAATTAATAATTACAGGCATATCAGTAAGAGCTTATTAAAGAAAATGCTTAGTTTACTTCTTAGCGCCTTCTTTTTTTTTAAAAATCAAAAGATTTACAATAAAATAGGTTTATTTAGATTGTGCAAAAAAGTATATCAATGAAGAATAATGCCAGCTCCACTTTTTCCTATAAAATATTAGCGCTTGTAGCAGGACCTTTGCTATTTACACTTATACAACTATCTAATCCTCAATTCTGGTTTGCTGAAACAGGGTGGGATGTCTTTTCGGTGGCTCTTTGGATGGTGGTTTGGTGGATTTTCGAGGCGATTCCGATTTTTGCCACAGCACTATTACCTATGGTATTATTGCCTACAATGGACGTTTTTAAGTTGTCTGAAGCTACTGCGCCCTATGCAAGCCCTATTATATTTCTCTTCATGGGAGGTTTTATGTTGGCACTGGCACTGGAAAAACATCAGTTGCACAGGAGAATTGCTCTCAACCTCATAAAGCTTACAGGAACAAAGGCCAATGGAATAATTATGGGCTTTATGCTGGCCACGGCAGTACTCAGTATGTGGATTAGCAACACAGCTACTGCTGTAATGATGTTACCAATTGCCTTATCTGTAGTACGTCTTCTTGACAGAAATGAGCAGACCTTTTCAGGTTTTGCTAAATTTAAAACTGCTCTTTTTCTAAGTATAGCTTATGCTGCCAATGTGGGAGGTATGGCTACTATAATCGGTACGCCTCCCAACGTAGTACTGGTAGGGCTGGTAAAGAATATTCTGGATAGAGAAATTTCTTTTGCAGGATGGTTAATTATAGGATTACCTGTAGTAAGTATCATGTTGGTGTTAGTTTACTTAATGCTTACCAGAGTGCTTTTCAGGCATGGAATTGGAAAACTTGATCAGGCGGAGGATTTTATTGAAGCTGAACTAAAAGTTTTAGGGGGGTGGACGAAAGAGCAAAATTGTGTAGCTTTTATTTTTAGCTTAACAGCTATTTGCTGGATTGCTAAAAGTCAGATCAATTCGCTGATTGGATTTGATTTGCTGAATGATACCGTTACGGCTATGTCGGGCGGATTAGCAACTTTTATTGTTCCATTGAACAGAAAAGGCAAAATGCTCATGAGCTGGGAGAGTATGAAAGAGCTTCCATGGGGGATATTAATTTTATTTGGAGGAGGCATGGCTTTGGCAAAAGCAATGGAAGAGGCCGGTTTTGTGGATCAAATAGGTGTTGCCATTAGTCAGTATGATCAAATGCCAGTATGGGTTCTACTCCTTATTTTAACCGGTTTAGCATTATTTTTAACAGAACTCATGAGCAATGTAGCCTTAACTACTATTGCCATTCCTATGGTGATAAGTATAGCAGAAGGACTCTCTGTGGAGCCTCTTTTACTGGCTATTCCGGTAGCCATGGCTACCAGCTGTGCGTTTATGATGCCTATCAGTACTCCTCCCAATGCCATTGTATTTTCCAGCGGCTACATCAGCATAAAGCAAATGGTGAGAGCGGGATTTGTATTGAATTTGATCGCAATTCTGATCCTTTTTTTAGCAGGCCTTTATTTAGCACCTTTAGTATTTTAAATGTCCAAGTGGTAAATTAAAAATCAATTCATTTAATTCACTAAGTCATGCAAAAATCAGGTAAGCTCCTCCTTTTAATTCCGGCTATGTGGGCTAGTTTTTTGGATATTTTTCTCACAATTTTCTATCAAAAGTAGCAGTACTGGGCAGGCGATCTCAGCAAAGCTAATGAAGCGAATCCGATAGGAGGCGCTGCAAAACAAATGCATGTTTCAGGCATTTTTATTGTGCGTGGTGCCTGGTTGATTGTGATTCCGTTACTAGGTTACTATCTTCCAGGGAAACTCTCAAAAATATTTCTGCTCTTTGTGGTTATTGCGCATTTCACTGGTGCCTCAAGCTGGTTAACCCAAATATATGGATTTTGGTGACTGATCATCGTTTCAGCTTTTAATGCATTTCTTTATATTTTGGTAGATGACTACACAAGTAAAATAAGTTTAAAATAGATAATCACTGTTATGCAAATTAATCAACTCAAGGATGTGCCAGCAACTGTAAGTAATCAAAAGCTTTTGAAAAAACACGAAGCATTTAAAAAGCTAATTTTTGAATTGCAGAAAAGAGAAATTCCTATCTCTATATTGGCTGTTATAAATAAAGAGGTAGAAAAGATTAATGTTTCTTTAGTAGCAGAGAAGGATTTTTTAAAGCAGATGCGTAAATCTAAAAGCAAAATTCTTTCGCTGGTTGAGAAAGAGTTGAAATTAGTTACACGAAATCATTACAGAAATTTATGGCTTGTTTTGGGCATGTCTGCTTTCGGGCTTCCTTTAGGAGTTGTTTTTGGCTTCGCTGTAGATAATATTGGTTTAATGGGAATAGGATTGCCATTAGGAATGGTAATAGGAATGGCAGTAGGTACAGCTATGGATAAAAAAGCCAAAGAGCAAGGAAGACAGTTGGATGTTGAAATGAATTTTTGATGATGACCAAAACTCCGAACCTTTTGAAATGTTTTTATTGGTTTATTTCGGGTGTTTATCGAAAATTAATACAAATAGATATTGGTAAAATAAAATAATGTAGGATTACAGTTATATTAGCTACAGATTATTATTGTAACTAACAAATTATGACAAGAGGAGAACAACTGGAATTTTGCAAGCGTTGTACAAATAGAAAAATGGATATGCAACAAGGGTTACTATGCAGCCTGACTGGTCAGAAAGCAGATTTTACTGACCGATGCGAAAATTTCAATGAAGATACCACAGTAAAAGTTGACACTTCTCATTACAATGATGAGCCTTTAATAGCTCAGGATTTTGCCAGCACCTTGTCTTCCCAGGTTTTAGAAAAATTACGATTAGAACAAAACCTTCCGTTGGCTATATTGGCAGGAGTAGTTGCTGGGTTAGTGGGCTCAGTACTTTGGGCAATGCTTACTGTAGCAACAGGCTATCAGATAGGGTACGTGGCTATTGCGATAGGTGCTGGAGTAGGTTTTTCTATGCGTTTTGCCGGTAAAGGAATTGATCAGATTTTTGGAATAACTGGGGCGGTAATTGCAGTTTTAAGTTGTGTAACTGGTAACTTTTTAAGTTCAATTGGCTTCATCGCTGATTACGAATCTCTGGGTTATTTTGAAACACTTACAATGTTTGATTACAATTATTTAATACCGCTTATGAAAGAAACCTTTAGTGTGATGGATGTTATTTTTTATGGAATAGCAGGCTATGAAGGATATAAATTTGCCTTCCGCAGCTTCACACAGGATGACATTAGAGTATTAAAAGGCTAAATACCTGAAGTGTCTAAATGTACAAACTCAAAGACTACTCCAGAAGTCATAATCCAATTGTTTTGTAGCATATTTTTATTGGAATTGACCGTGGGGTAGCTTTTGCTTATATTTTAAAGGTGTTTTTCTTCACTAGCCATTCGAGTCACTAATAAAAATAATTACTTATTATAAGGCTTAATAGATGATAACATGATAGATTTGAGCTTTGTATGAATAGAATAATGCCACGAGCATGGCTTAATTGAAATATGGCAGACAGTCAAAACCAAATAGATAATCTGGTCCGGAAACTGGAAATACTGTTGCAAAGACAGGATGATTTCTCAAGAGAAATTAACGATTTACGGACTGAAATCAATAGCCTGAAAGCTTCCAGTTTATATGAATCGCCTGAATTTGGTAAGACAGTGGCAGAAACTGACAATGCTCCGCTTATTGCGGATAAGAAAAAAGAAACCTTCTCAGAATTTCGGAAGTCTCTCCAGCCAGCTAAGTCTGAGCCTTTTTTAAAACCAGAATCCCAAAAAAGCTATCAAATAAAGTCAGATTTTGAGAAGTTTATAGGGGAAAACCTAATCAATAAAATTGGAATTGCCATTACGGTGATTGGAGTAGCTATTGGTGCTAAATACTCTATAGAAAACGATTTAGTTAGCCCTCTCACAAGGATTATTTTTGGTTATTTAATCGGAATAGGCTTAATAGGCTTTGGCATGAGATTAAAGAAAAACTACGAAAATTATAGTGCTGTTTTGGTAAGCGGTGCTATAGCTATTCTATATTTTATAACGTATTCCGGCTATAATTTTTACCATTTATTTCCTCAGAAGTTGGCATTTTTAGTGATGGTAATTTTTACAGCCTTTGCTGTTCTGGCCGCTATTAATTACAATAAACAAATTATTGCTCATATTGGACTTGTGGGTGCATATGCTATTCCTTTTCTGTTAAGTGAGGGGTCAGGAGATGTTGCGGTACTTTTTACCTATATGGCTGTTATCAATATAGGTATTCTGGTTATTTCATTTAAAAAATATTGGAAAGAACTATATTATTCTTCCTTTTGCTTTACCTGGCTTATATACTTTTCCTGGTTTGCTTCAATAGGTAAGCGTGGAGATTATTTTAGTTTGTCCCTGATTTTCCTTTTTATATTTTTCACGATATTTTACATGTCATTCCTGGCTTATAAAGTCCTTCAAAAGCAACAGTTCCAAAAAGTTGATATTTTATTATTAATAGCAAACTCATTTGTTTTTTATGGCTTAGGTTATGCTATACTGGACAAACATGAAATAGGAGAGCAACTTTTGGGCCTCTTTACCTTAGCAAATGGGATAATCCATTTTCTGGTAAGCATTATTCTTTTTAGGAAAAAGTTAGCAGACAGGAATCTGTTTTATTTGGTAGTGGGATTGGTGCTGGTTTTTATCACATTAGCGATTCCGGTTCAACTGGATGGTAGTTGGGTGACAATTATGTGGGCAGGAGAAGCTGCTTTATTATTCTGGATTGGCCGTACTAAAAGTGTGCCGATCTATGAAAATCTGGCTTATCCTTTGATGGCGTTGGCATTTTTTAGCATAATACATGATTGGAGCACAGTACATGATTTATTTCACTATGAAACTTCAGCTGTAACCAAGAATGTGACTCCAATATTTAATGTTAATTTCCTCACGGCCATATTTTTTGTTGGGGCTTTCAGTTTTATTTATTTTCTCAATTCACGTAATGAGTATACTTCAGCTTTAAGTGAGAGAAAAGAGATTTCAAGAATCATTTCTTTTTCTATTGCTACCATTTTGTTTTTCTCAATATATTATATGTTTCGATTGGAGATAGCCTTTTACTGGGATCAACTGTTCATTGACTCTCTACTGTCAATCCCTGCACAAGACGGAGATTATCTTAATCGTTTTAATAATTATGATTTGCTGAAGTTTAAAGCCATCTGGATTATTAATTATTCATTGTTTTTTGTTTCTGTCCTTTCATTCGTCAACTATAGCAAACTAAAGAAAAGGCAATTAGGGCTAATAAATATGTTTCTGACGGCCTTAGCAATAGTAGTATTTTTAGTACAGGGGCTATATATTCTGAGTGAACTTCGCGAAAGTTATCTCAATCGAGCTTTCATTGAATATTATAAAATTGGCTCATTTAATCTTGCCATCAGATATGTTTCGTATGCATTTATTGCTATAGCATTTTTTACAGTTTACAAATATCTCAGTCAGGAATTTAAGCAGGGGATACTTAAGAGGATTTTCGATTTGGCCTTATTTATTTCTTTAATATGGATTTTTAGTAGCGAATTAATCCATTGGATGGACCTTTATAATAACTCTCATTCGTATAAAATTGCTTTGAGTATATTATGGGGAGTTTATTCCTTACTGACAATTTCTTACGGTATTTGGAAGAAGAAAAAGCATCTTAGAATGGGAGCTATAGTGATGTTTGGTTTAACCTTAATAAAGCTATTCTTTTATGATATTTCTCATCTGAACACTATTGCCAAAACAGTTGTGTTTGTCGTCTTAGGTATTTTACTTCTGATTATATCCTTCCTGTATAATAAATATAAACATATTATTTCTGATGAAGTTGAAAATTAAATGCTGTTTCTTGTTGCTTTTACTTAACGCTTCGGTTGGCTATGCACAAAATGAACAGTATAAATATAAACGTGAAATCCATGGTGTTTCAAACTTATGGCATAAAATTATACTGCCGGAAGAAATCTTCGGGAAAATTTCTTCAGATTTTGCAGATATCAGAATTCTCGGAATAACAGAAGGCAATGATACAATTGAGGCTCCATATTTACTTCAAATTGCCAGAGAACAAACCAAGCAAAGTGAAGTAGCCTTTGAGAAACTTAATACTTCCTATACTGATGAAGGATATTATTACATTTTTAAAGTGCCTGTAGAGAAAGAAATTAATCAGGTTCAATTAGAATTTGATAAGGAAAATTTTGATAGAACAATAAAGCTAGAGGGGAATCGAGATCAGGAAGAGTGGTTTACAATCTTAGATGATTATAGAGTTCTAGCCATAAAAAATGACTTAACTGATTATGAATTTACAAAAGTTAAATTTCCCAACTCAAATTATATCTTTTTCCGATTATTATTGAAAGGACAAGAGAAGCTTGAACTGTTAGCAGTAAAAATGATTCAAAATGAAATTAGTGAAGGCAGATATAATACTTATCATATTGATGAAATATCAGTTGAGAAAAACAAAGAAACCACAGAAAGCATTATAGAATTTGAATTGCCGGCAGTGATGCCTGTTAGTTATCTTAAAATCAATATTACGGATAGTATTGACTACTTTAGACCCATTTCTATAAAATATCTTTCAGATAGTGTTGAGACGCAACAAGGCTGGAAGTACAAATACCAAACCTTGACTTCTGGTACCCTCAATTCACTTCAACAAAATGAGTTTACATTTAGTAGCGCTAAGTTGCAAAAGATTAAAGTAGTTATTTATAATGGAGATAATAAGCCGTTAAAAATTGATGCTATAGTAATGAAAGCTTATGTACATGAATTAGTAATACGATTTAATGAGCCTGCTAAGTATTTTATGACCTACGGAAGGGATTCACCAGGTAGGGCACAATATGATATTAAGTATTTTGCCAATAAAATTCCTGACGATTTACGCACATTGGAAATCGGAGATGAAATCATAGTTGAAAGAAAAAAAGTGTCGATAGCAAGCCCTATTTTTGAAAATAAGGTTTGGCTGTGGTCAGTAATGGTAATTATTATTATACTACTTGCATGGTTTTCGATTAGCATGCTAAGAAAGAAATAGCACGAATTGTCTTTGACATATTGCTGCTCACTCCACCACAGTAATCCTCACTTTTTTCTTTTTGAGTTTACTATTATTTAACTCTTTAATAATCAGTTTTACCCTCTCAGCCCTTACAGCCACAAAGGCACAGTCTTGCTTTAGCTCAATTACGCCAAGTTCTTCTTTCCTGAGGTTTCCTTCCTTTAGAAATAGACCTGCTATGTCACCTTTCGAAATTTTATCCTTTCTGCCACCGGAAATAAATAGGGTAGTCCATTCTACTTCGTCATTAATCTCTTCAGGCTTTATTTGCTCCAAAGTAATCGTTTCGGCATCAATAAAATCCGGGAGTTTTTCATCTACACCCTGCAACACATAAGCTGTTCCTGATTGGTTCATTCGTGCAGTACGGCCATTTCTATGAGTAAATTCTTCAGCTTTTACTGGTAAATGGTAATGGATAATAAATTTTATTTCAGGCACATCTATTCCTCTTGCGGCTAAATCTGTAGCGAGCAATAAATTGTAAGTGCCATTCCTGAACATAATCAATGAGCGCTCTCTGTCTCTTTGTTCCAGCCCACCATAGAAATTACCATGGCTAATGTTGATTTTGGCTAAGTAATCACTCACTCTTTCAATACTATCTTTAAAGTTGCAGAAGATAATACCCGGCTGGTTACCCAATTTTTGAACTATTAAACCTAGTGTTTCCAGCTTATCTTTAGCAGGTGATTTCACTATTTTAACAGATAATTCATTGACACCCTCCTTTAAGTAATTGATATAAAAGGGCTGTCGTAATGCCATGAAGGCTGGCAGTTCCCCGGCTTTCGTAGCAGAGGTTAGTATCTTTTTTTGCACATTAGGCAGGCTCCATACAATCTCTTTCATTTCAGCTTCAAACCCAACCTCTAATGATTTATCGAACTCATCCAATACCAAAGTATTGATGAAATTGAGTGGGAAAGTTTCTCTTCTTATATGGTCGGCAATTCGACCGGGAGTACCTATTAAAATGGCAGGTTTGTGCTTTAAATCTTCTTTGTCTTTGGCTCCGGCTCTTCCGCCATAAATGGCATTAGCTTTAAAGCCACTTCCCATTTCACGTACTACCTGCTCAATTTGTAAGGCTAATTCTCTGGAAGGTACTAAAATTAAAGCCTGAACCTCTTGAAGCTTAACACCTAAAGTTTCAAGAATAGGTAATAAGAAAGCAATTGTTTTACCCGTTCCGGTAGGTGAGAGTAAGATGGTTTCTTCGGCACCTCTTATAATTTGCAAGGCTTCTTCTTGCATTGCATTGAGCTGGGAAATACCCATTTTAGCTAAAATTTCCTGCTGATTTTTTATTGCTTGTGCCATGTTGCAAAGCTAGGGTTAAATTATGGATAATTTGAACTAAAGCTTATTCAATAGGAAAAGAATAGATATGCAACTAATACGGTTAAGATAATAGTTTTAGGAATTGATTAAGTAAATGTGGAGAGAGAAGTCAGTGCTTATTAGCCAACTGTCCGCAAGCTGCATCAATATCTTTGCCGCGGCTTCTTCTTACGTTTACAGTTACTTTGTTCTTCTCTAAAAAAGCTGCAAATGCATCCAGTTTATCTGCCCCTGTGTTTACGAAGTCTGCCTGGTCAATTGGATTATATTCTATCAGATTAACTTTAGCAGGTACGTATTTAGTAAACTGCCAAAGCTCTTTGGCATCTTCCAGTGTGTCGTTAAAATTATCAAACACGCAGTATTCGAAAGTAACTCTATTCTTGGTTTTTTGATAGTAGTATTGCAAAGCATCCCTCAAAATAGGAAGGTTATTACTATCATTGATAGCCATAATTTTGCTACGCTTATCATCATTAGCTGCATGCAGGGAAAGTGCCAGGTTAAACTTTACATCATCATCAGCAAGCTTCATAATCATTTTTGAAATTCCCGCGGTGGAAACTGTAATCCTCTTTGGAGACATATGCAGCCCTTTTTCAGAAGTAATATGTTCAATTGACTCCAATACATTTTTATAGTTCAGCAGTGGCTCCCCCATTCCCATGTATACAATATTGGTTAGCGGAATGCCATAATGCTGTTCAGCCAGCTCTTTAATCATCACTACCTGATCGTAAATTTCAGCAGCTTCCAGGTTTCGCATTCTTTTCAAGTATCCGGTAGCACAAAACTTACAGCTTAAAGAACAACCCACCTGAGAGGAAACACAGGCCGTCATTCTACTTTCCGTTGGAATTAAAACGCCTTCCACTTCATTGCCATCATGAAGGCGAAAAGCTACTTTAATGGTGCGGTCATTACTCACCTGCTTGGATGCAATAGTAATCCTGTTAATACAGAAGTTTTCACTTAACCACTCTCTCAAATCTTTTGAGAGGTTAGTCATGTCTTCAAATGATGCAGCAGACTTTACCCATAACCACTCGTAAATTTGCTTGGCTCTGAAAGCCTTTTCTCCTTTAGCGGTTAGTTCTTCGGCTATTTCTTCCACGGACATTTTTCGGATGTCCTTTTTTGAAAGGTTTACCTCAATAATTTCTTTAGGTAGTAAAGTAGCTTTTTCCTCCGTTTGCATCATGCAAATTTACATTAATTAGCCCACATAAGCAGAAAGCAAATAAAATAGTTCACTCAGGCAGTGAATTTACAGAGAAAAAACCTTTAGTCAGAAATCCTTTTTAGGCAAAAAGATTAATTTCCCTAGCCAGTCCTTCTTCATCCAGAACAGCAATTTTCTTCCCTTTGATATCTATTAGGTTGTCTTTTTTGAATTCTGATAGTAGTCTTATTACTGTTTCAGTAGCGGTGCCTACTACCTGGGCAAGATCCTCACGGGTTAAGGCAATGTCAATTTCAGTTTTCTCATCGCCATCAATACCATATGAGTTTTTAAGCATCAGCAAAGTGGTGGCTAAACGTTGACGAACCGTTTTATTAGCCATGTCAGCCATTTTCTGCTCCATTATTCCTAAATCGTGGCAAACAGCCTGCATTAATCTGTTTTGGAAGTTAGTGTCCTTGCCTATTAATTCTTTAAAACTACTTTTAGGAATAAAACAAACTTTAGCCTCTTCCAGAATAGTTGCTGAAGAGTTGTAGTTTTCTCCGGAAAGTAAAGCTCTATAGCCCAGAAAATCTCCTTCTTTCGCCAGCCTTACAATCTGCTCACGTCCGGAATCATCCGTTTTAAAGATTTTCACTTTGCCCTCGCTGATACAAAATAAGCCCATAGGTAAGGTACCTTCAAGGAACAAAATCTGGCCTTTATTGTGGGATAGTGTACTCTTTTTCTCTGACAAAGTACACAGCGCCTCATGAGGTAAATCATTAAACATGGATTTTCGTCTGCTTAAGCACAATTCGCAAGGAATATTCTTAACTTTTTTGGACATAATGAGAAAAATTTATTCTGTCAGGTGAAAAAAATAGCTTATACTATACTATAAAGGTAGCAATTATTTATAAACAATTTAAAGTCGATAGCTCCTATTATTTAAAGAAAATTAAGAGTTTACACGCCTGCTGTCAATATTAAATGTTCATTCCCGAATTTTTCAACTTTTTAATGAGCCATAAGCTTTTATGATGTTTTGCCTTAGGTAAGAATTATCCAGGTAAAAATTGATAGTTTCAGCAATTTCTTTAGGCTTCACCCACTTGGTAAAATCCATTTTGGGCATACTCTCTCTGTTAGGAGGAGTATCTATGATATCAGGCACAATAACAGAACAACTGATGCCATGCTTTTCAGTGTCGGCATTAATTACTTCCGCTAAGGTAAATACCATTTTTTTGGATAGTCCATATGCTAACTTTCCTTTTAGCTCATCGGTATTTAAAGCAGGTTTTGCCCCTATTAAAAAGATAGTTCCGCCTTTCTCCATGTTTCTCAACAGAGGTTGCACCAAGTGATAAGCAGTGTCAAAATTAAGACTGATCTGGTGATGTATATCTTTAGTAGACGTGTTACTGATGTCTCCCATGGCAAACCCACCCACTGTAAGTACAGCGGCATGAATAATTTGCATCTCCTCCTTCATGTTTTTTACTGTACTTTCAGCAGCTTCAGCTTCCATTAAATCTACTACATGCTTTTTTATAGAGGGGTTATCGTTTTTTGTTGCCTCTTCCTTACCATAAAGAGCCCAAATATTTTTACCCTGGTTGGTAAGATGTTCAACTACAGCTGAACCTAAATTGCCATTTGCTCCACTCACTAAAATATTCATAGCCACTATTACTTTTCAAATACAATAGAGTCAACATTAGCGCCCAGCATTTCCAAAGCCTCCGATACATCTTTTACCATTTGCTCCGGCCCGCATACATAAAACTCCTGAGAAAAATCTTCTATATGCTTCTTCAGGAAATTCATACCTATAGTCTCTGACTCATGTCCTTCAGCTTTGTCCTTAGTTAAAGTAGAAGTAAAATTATCTTCCAATACATCTTGAAAATAACCTTCATGAATTACATCTTTTCGGGTTTTATTAGAAAATATAAGGCTATTCCCTTCAATTTCACCTTTCTTATCCAAATCTTTAATAATGGATAGCAGAGGGGTAATGCCTGCTCCACCAGCTATAAATGTACCCTTTCCTTTATATTTAATGGCACCCCATGCTTCATCAATAATTAACTCATCTCCTTCAACTAAGCCATCAATTTGGTTGGTTACTCCATCATGGTCCCTGTAGGATTTAATAGTGAATTGCAAAAAATCATCTTCAGGCAGAGAAGTAAAGGTAAAGGGTCTTTTTTCATCTTTCCAGCCTTTCTTATTAAGAGATACTTCTGTAGCCTGGCCTGGTGTAAAAGTATAGCCTTTCGGTTTCTCTGTGGTGATTTGTTTAACATTGTGTGTAACAGATCTGATTTTGTTAATTTTAACGGTGTGTGCCATATCTTCAATTCTAAATTTAATTAGTGCGTAAAAAATGATAACTGCTTTAACTATTAACGGAATAGAAGTAATTTGTTTAATTCTCTTATAGGGCTCTTCCGGTTTAACTATAGAATTACTTCGATTTTTTACACTTTTAATAGTGAATTTACTATATTGAATGTGCTATAAAGTTTATGAAGAAGTAAGAAAAGTGAACATCTCTCAATAAACTAAATTACCCATAGTATTCATAATATTTTAGAATTACTGAAATGACAGCCAAAGAGATTAGCAAGTTAATAGAAGAGTCAAATGATCTGACTTGTTCTATAAATATAAAAGGTCAATTCACATGGCTTAGAAATGCAGCCCATGTCTTTTTAGGTTATACAAAAGGGGAATTGATGAATAAATCTATAGTTGATTTTGTGCCTGAAGAGGATGCAGGAGCTAATCAGGCTTTCTTTCAAACACTTAATGCCACCACTAAATCGCAGAGGCTCATCAATAGAATGATTGCTAAAGATGGCTCTATAGTTCAGGTAGAATGGGTAGCTCGTTGGAATGCTTCATCAGAGGAAGCATTTTGTTATGTCAATGTTCTTGATTCTGATAAAGAGGTGATAATAGGAAGAATGAAGGAAAATGAAAGCTACAGGAATCTATTTCACCATAGCCCTTTACCTAATATTATTTGCTCTCTTAGTACATTTAGTATTTTGGAAGTAAACCAGGCGACATTGTCAAAACTGGGCTTTAACCGCCAGGAGTTAAGTGGTTGGGTCCTTACCGATTTATTCACTTCTATTGATAAGCAACGGTTTGATGAAATAAAGCAGCAATTCAAAGATAATGATAATATTGTTGAATTGGGTGTTTGGAACTTAAAGAATAGCAAGGGCGCTACAGTAAAAATGCATCTTTCCGGCTATCGGTTCAGCTACAATCAAGAGGATTGTATTATGTTGATTTTCAATGATGTAACAGAAGATCAGTTGCTTAAAGAACTGGATGTACTTGAAAGAAAAACAATGGAAGCATCTATTCAGATGGTTTTTAACCTTAAAGGTTTGTTATACAAATATGTAAGGGGCTTAGAAGCTATATTTGAAGGATTAAAAGTTTCTATTTTAATGGTGCATGATGGAAAACTTTATAATCTTGTATCGCCCTCTTTACCCAAACCCTATATTGAAGCTATTGAAGGAGAGAAGATTGGTGAAGCTGCTGGCTCTTGTGGTACGGCAGCTTTCAGAAAGGAAAGAGTAATAGTGTCAGATATTAATGCAGATCCGCTTTGGAGAGACTACAGAAGCTTGGCATTGGAAAATGGAGTAATGAGCTGTTGGTCAGAACCAATCTTTAACTATAAAAAGGAGGTGGTGGCTACATTTGCCAATTATTACCCGAGCATTAAAGAGCCCTCGCAGCAGGAACTGAATTTTTTTAAACGTTCCGCTACGTTATTAAGTCTTATATTGGAAAACCATCAAAAAGGCGAGGCGCTATTTTCAAGCAATGAGAGGTATAATTATGTTAACCGGGCTACAGAGGATGCCATTTATGATTGGGACGTAGAAAATGATATTTTTGAATGGGGAGGGGGCTTTCAAAGAATTTTTCTTCACAATTATAAAAACAAGACCTTTCGTCTTCAGGATTGGGCAAACCTGATGCATCCTAAGGATCATGAGCATACAGACAAAAGTTGGGAAGCATTTTTGGCAAATAAGCGACAAAGCAGGTGGAACAGGGAATTTCGTTTCAAGAGAGGGAATGGCACTTATGCTCATGTGGAAGAAATTGGGCATTTAATAAGGGATAGTGAAGGTAAGCCTAAGCGCATGATTGGGGTGTTGCGCGACCGTACGGAACAGAAAAAAGAAGAACATAGGTTAAAGCTAATGGAAAGAGTGGTGACCAATGCAAATGATTCCATTGTCATTACTGAAGCGCAGCCTGTAGATGAGCCTGGTCCACGTATTATCTATGTTAATGAGGCTTTCACTAAAATGACGGGATACCTGCCTGCTGAGGTGATTGGAAAAACACCCAGGATTTTACAGGGGCCTGAATCCGATAAAGTGGCTATTAAGGAGCTTAGCTCAGCCATAAGAAAAATGCATTCTCATGAAATTACGACTGTCAACTATAAGAAGAATGGTGAGAAATATTGGGTTCATTTTTCAGTGGTTCCTGTAGCAAACGAAGAAGGTGTTTTTACTCACTGGATTGCTGTGCAGCGAGATGTAACTGTTCAAATAAGAAAGGAACTACAGAAAAACCTTTTGAATGAGATCAGCCAGCTTTTTAATCAGCAAATCAACTTAAAACTTACTCTGGAGAAGGTGCTAAAGCGTTTAGTTCAGTTCGGAGAGATATTTTTGGCTGAAGCATGGTTGCTGGATGAGGATAAGAAGAAGGTGAACTTACTGGCTAAGTATGCAAATGATAGGGATGGGCAAATATTTTATGAAGAAAGTCTGGATATAATCAATTTTGAATATGGGATTGGTTTGCCTGGTAAGGTTTGGGAACTTAAGAAAGCTGTCCTCTGGAATGATCTGGATAATAAGGATTTGTTTTTACGCAATAAAGCAGCGAAAAAAATAGGTCTGAAATCAGGATTAGGTATACCTCTCTTTCATAATAATTCCATTGTTGGAGTAATGGTTTTCTTATCCAGGCTTCCTGAACAGGCATTGAGCTCTTATGAATTTTTATTCAAGGAACTGGAAACACAATTAGGTATAGAAATTAAAAGAAAGATGCTTGAGGATGAGTTTTTCCAGTTCTTCAACAATGCTCCGGATATCTTAAGTGTAGCGGGTGCTGATGGTAAATTCAAGAGAGTTAACCCAGCTTTTTGTAAGTTAATGGGCTATTCGGAAGAAGAGTTAACCAAGAGAAAATTTACTGATTTTATACTTCCGGAAGACCGTGCCCAGACTCAGCAGGAATATGCAGAAACAATAGTCGGCCTGAGAGAGGCGGATAGTTTTATTAACAGGTACGTAACCAGAAATGGGGAGCAAAGATGGATTTCGTGGAACTCATCTAAAATATACAACAACGAGGGGCTTGCATTTGCTTATGGAAGAGATATTACCGAGAAGAGAAAACTTGAGAACCTTTTACAGTCCGCTAACAGTCTGGCCCGAATTGGAGGATGGGAACTGGATTTTGAAAATGAAACTCTTTATTTCTCTAAAATAACAAGGGAAATACACGAAGTGGATGAAAATTACATACCCAATCTTGAAGAGGGGATCAATTTTTACAGAGAAGACGTAAGGCAGTTTGTTAGAGAAACAGTTAATGCTGCAATCGAACAAAATAAGGAATGGGATTTTGAGCAGCCTATAATCACAGCTAAAGGGAATGAATGCTGGGTAAGAAGTATGGGGAAGCCGGAATTCAGAGATGGAAAATGTGTGAAAATTATAGGGAGTTTTCAAGATATTCATGAGCGAAAAGTAGCAGAATTGCGTTTGCAAAATATTGCTGATAATGTTCCCGGAGCTATTTTTCAATACATTTTATTACCTGATAAATCTGAAAAGATTCTCTTTCTTTCCAAAGGCGCCAAAGAACTCTGGGGACATAGCGCTGATACATGCATGAATGATATAAGTATTATCTGGAAGCAAGCCGAAAGTGCAGGAGACCTGGTAAAGGTGAAAGAGTCTCTTAAGGTATCAGCCGAAACGATGGATCGTTGGCATTGTCAATATAAAAGTAGATTACCTAACGGTGCTGTGGTGTGGCATGAGGCATACGGAACACCTCAAAAACTACAAAATGGAGCTATCCTCTGGGATTCTTTTATTATTGATATCACTGAAAAAAAAGAACTTGAATATTTGGTGGAAAGATCCAGTCAGATAGCTCTGATTGGTAACTGGGAGTTGGATCTAAAAGAGCCTGACAATGAAGTAATGTATTGGTCAGATATGACCAGGGAAATTTTAGAAGTAGATGAAAACTACATACCTACTTTTAGTAAAGGGTTTGATTTTTATACGCCTGATAGCAGGTCAAATATTGAAGTTGCTTTTGATAAGCTAATTAATAATGGAGAAGACTTCGATCTTGAATTGCTATTGGAAACAGCTAAAGGGAATGAAAAGTGGATCAGGTTAATAGGTCGTGCGGATCTTTTGGAAGGCGAATGTGTCAGGGTATATGGTAGCCTTCAGGACATTCACCAAAGAAAGATGGCAGAGCTGGATTTATATACTGCTTTTCAAGAGAAGAATATGATTCTTGAAAGTATTAGCGATGGATTTTTTGCACTGGATAAAAATTGGATAGTAACCTACTGGAATGAAAAAGCAGAAGTACTGCTGGATACCCCGAAAGAAGTAGTGCTCAATAAAAACATATGGAAAGTATTTGGTGATGCAACTGATTCCCTTTCTTATAAAATGTATCAAAAATGTTTAAAGGAGCAGGTTACTGTGCATTTTGAAGAATATATAACTTCAAATAATAAATGGTTTGAGGTAAGTGCTTACCCTTCTGCAAAAGGATTGTCAGCTTTTTTTAAAGATGTAACTGAAAGAAAGCGAGCAGAAGAGCTTATCAGGCAATCGAACGAACGTTTTGAAATTGTAACACAAGCTACTAATGATGCCATTTGGGATTATAACGTAGTAGATAATGAACTTTTTTGGGGTAAAGGATTTCAAACTCTTTTTAAGCACGATTTAACTGTTATTAAGCCATCTTTTGAATTATTGACAAGCTTCATCCATCCTGAAGATAGGGATAGGGTATCGGTAAAGGTTCAGCAATTTATGAATGAAAAGAGTAGTGTGAATTGGTATGAGGAGTTTAGGTTTAAAAAAGCTGATGGTACCTATGCCTATGTAATTGATCGTGCCATTTTTCTCCGAAACAAGAGAGGAAAAGTTACAAGAGTACTGGGAGCTATGACCGACATCAGTCATAGAAAAGAGTTTGAACAATCTTTACAAAGCCTCAATGAAACGCTTGATAAAAGGGCTAAGGAATTAGCTGTTTCCAATGCTGAGCTTGAGCAATTTGCTTTTGTGGCCTCGCATGACTTGCAAGAGCCTTTGAGAATGATTACCAGTTTTTTGGCGCAGTTAGAAAATAAATATAGTGACAAACTAGACGAAAAAGCACAGAAATACATTTATTTTGCTGTTGACGGGGCTAAAAGAATGAGGCAAATTATATTGGATTTGCTAGAGTTTTCAAGAGCAGGCAGGAACGTAGATGAAAGTGGGAAATTACCTGTTAAAGAGCTTGTAAGCGAAGCACAGTTATTACAAAGAAGAACTATTGCCCAAACTTCAGCCAAAATAGTAGTTGAGAGCCTTCCAGATATACAGCTACAAAAGGCTCCTTTTTTACAGGTGTTTCAGAACCTGATAGGGAATGCATTAAAGTACAGTAAGGATGATGTAAGTCCGGAAATTACTATCTCTGCTAAAAGCACAAAGGATTCTTATGTGTTTTCTGTAGCGGATAATGGAATAGGAATTGAAGAAAAATACTTTGAAAAAATATTTATTATTTTTCAAAGATTACATACCAAAGATAAGTACAAAGGATCTGGAATGGGTCTTTCAATTGTAAAGAAAATAATAGAAAATAATGGAGGACGGATTTGGCTGAAATCAAAAGTGGGCAAGGGGACTACTTTTTACTTCACAGTGCCTAAAGGTTAATAGTGGGAATGTTGCAGTATATATGTGTGCTTAAGGAGTAGAAAGAAGATGTCTGGTAAATATTACATCGATACTCTTGGTAAGGAATTGTTTTATAATTTTCCGGCGTTAAAATAAGTTTTACATATGTTCTACAGGTGAATAATGAATTTCCATTCATAGCTAAATTAGGTCATGTTCGATATAAATTGGAAATAGATTAGGTAATACAAAATTCTTGTTGTTGAAGATAATGATTTCTTCTATTAAATGATTATTTTAAGAGTGCATTCTATCACATGTTTTAGAGCGTGCATGAACTCTGATACAAATCCAGTTAATTCTTTAATTGTCTTACTACATTTGATGTTATTCAACTTTTTAAAAAAGTATGATGGTCTTTTCCCCATGAGCCCTCAGCCTATGTAGTTATTCAATGTGCAGTATCTCCTTTACTGTATGTTAACGAAGCCAGCAGTGAGGAAATAATGGATATGTGAAAGAGCAATTTTGTCAATGACTATTAAAGGTATTTGGCGTGGTGAAGGTCTGCCAATTTTAGAAGAAGCGCTGGGGGAGTGTGTAGAAAGATTGAAAATTTTTATTATAAATGAGCCAATTCAGGATATTACTAAAAGAATGACGTATACTATAGAAGAGCAAAATGAGAAATTGAATAAATAGTCTGAATAAAGTTCCATTCACAGAGAGTCCTTTTAGCAAGAATTATTGGCTTATTCATGTGCTCTTTTTTAATAAGCTAATTGCTGAAGAAAAAAAAGTATTAATTTTTAGAACATGCTGTGAATTAGATGTTATTGTAAGTATTTGGTGCGGAAAATGTAAAATATAAATTTAAAAGAAAAGAGAATATAAGGATGAAATGGCATTTATTATTGGTTGATGACGATGAGGTATCTATTAAGATCTCATCCTTTATGATAGAAGAGACACACTTTCACCCTGCTCCAATCTCTTTTGAAAATGGTTTAAGGGCAAGTGAATATTTGCGGGAAGTATATAAAAAGGAGGAAAAGTATGTCATTTTTCTCGATATTAATATGCCCGTGATGAATGGTTGGGAATTCTTAGACGAGATTAAGAATTTCACAGAACCTGCTAATGTTAAAATTTTAATTGTATCCTCTTCCGTACACGAGGATGACAAAACCAGAGCCGGAGCCAGCGAATTCGTTATTCAATACTTATCAAAACCTGTGTCGCCAGATACCCTGGAAGAGTTAAAACACAGTGCTTCATTAGGTTTTTTATTCAATGAATAATTAGCTATACATCCTTCTCCTCTCTACTATTCCATTCGCTCAATTTTCATTAAATACGCTTTGTATAAATCAAGTATAAAGTATAATAATAAATTTTATTAGTATAATTTGAATAATTATAATATTTTATTACATTTATATAAAAATATATACTTTTATATATAAATTCTGCAAACAGAGTTGTAAAATAGATTAAAATCCATGTATGATCGATAAGATTTTGAATTGAAGTTGATGATATGATAACTAATTTTTTGCCATCAGCTTCATATATGAACCATGAGTAATAGCAAATAAATTATAACCTTAACCAATTTCAATTATGTCAAATTCTAATCACCATGGAATGCACAGTTTTGAAGGTAAAAATGTGCTTTGTTCACTTCACTCATTTTCTGATGAGAGTTTCGGCCGATTTGGTCGAATGTTTAAAGACTTACCCCCTCTATACAATGCTCCTTCATCTTTATCGGGCTTAGGAAAGGTGGCAGGGCCTATGGATGGAGGAAATACTGCTAAGTTTACTAATTCCGTGCCTTTAGGAATGGTGTTTTTTGGTCAGTTTATCGATCATGACATAACTTTCGACACCACTACAAGCTTCAGTAGTATTAATCACCCCAATGAGATACTGAATTCAAGATCGGCAGAATTGGATTTGGATAGTGTATTTGGAGGAGGCCCTGAAGATGATCCTTTTCTGTACGCTCCACGAAGTGAAGGTTTTTTTCTGCTTACCGGAAAATCCAATAATAATTTAGGGCAGAATAAACAAACTGAAGCGCACGATCTGCAAAGGAATGGTAAGGAAACTGCTATTATTGGTGATCCGAGGAATGATGAGAATAGAGTGATTTCTCAAATGCAACTCGCATTTATTCGTTTTTATAATGCTAATTATAAAGAGTTAAAAGATGCACACCCCAACTATAGCCCTGAAAAAGTGTATGAAGAAGCCAGGAAAATAACAACTTGGCACTATCAATGGGTAGTTGTAAATGAATTTCTTCCTATTATGTGTGGTAAATACTTAGTGGAAGATATATTAGGTAATGGAAGAAAGTATTATCAACCTAAAAAGAGTGCTTTTATACCGGTAGAATTCTCAGTAGCTGCTTTCCGATTTGGCCACACAATGATTGCCCAAAATCTTAAACTGCAAAGCGATGGGGCTTCACATAGCATTTTCTCTCCTGAATTTGGCCAGGGCTTCAGCAGGATTACAAGTAGTAAGCAAGCTGTTGAATGGGATGCTCTGTTTGATTATGACAACAACTTTCAAAAAGCAGAGAAACTGGACACTACCCTGGCACCTATATTACTTAATTTACCCTTTGTACCTTCCACTAATCCTGACGATAAATCTTTAGCTACAAGAAACTTCAGAAGAGGGCAAAGCTTCCTTTTACCTTCAGGGGAAAACGTTGCAAGGTGTCTTAATAGGGAGGAAGCAGAAATATTGCAAGTAACCGATTTTGTACATAATAAGGTGAGTCCACATAATGTAGACCTTTCAGCGGGTATTCCACTCTGGTTTTACATATTGGCAGATGCGGAAGTAATTGGAAGGCAGGATTCAGATACTCAATTTTCTCAAGGTGAAGGTTTGGGGCCTGTCGGAGGAAGAATAGTTGCAGAAGTACTAATAGGATTACTAGAATTAGATAGAAATAGTTATTTAGGCAATAACAGAGGCTGGACACCTACTTTAGGAAGTAATGGAACATTTAAGATGAGAAACCTTATGGAGGTAGCTGCTACTGCGGCAGATCTTTAGTAGTTTATTGGAAAATAATTGAGGAAAAATAAATAGCCTATAACTGCTAGGACGCGCCTTAAATTAAGGTTAACTTTTACTAAACTTTAGAAACCATGTCAAAGGAGAAATCAGTTAAAAAAGCTGTAAAGAAAGAGCCTACCAAAAATCTGAAAGAAAAGAGAGCAGATAAAAAGGCTAAAAAGGAAAATAAAAAGAAGGATTATTAGGAAAACATAGCTGATAATCCACCCTATTTAAATGCTGCTATTATTAAATGGCAGCATTTTTTTGCTATATATTTTAGTAAATGCTATAAATATTAGTAATTTTGATAATGGATTCCAATCATTTCATAAAAGGCAGAGGTGCACAGCATAAGCCTCATAACAGGTTTCTTGCTCAGGAATTTAGCCTGGAAGAAGAAAGTGCGATTGATGAGTTTACACATTTGGAAAGGCCTGCTACCCAAATTTTTTATGAGACTCCCAAAAAAATAGTAAATAAAGTTAGTAGCCCTGATGTAGGAATGGAGTATTCGCTAAATCCTTATCAAGGTTGTGAGCATGGTTGCGTTTATTGCTATGCCCGAACAACGCATGAATACTGGGGATATAATGCAGGATTGGATTTTGAATCCAAAATTATTGTAAAGAAAAATGCCGCGGCTTTATTAGAAAAGGAAATACTTCATTCTACCTGGAAAGCACGTCCTATTGTTTTGTCAGGGAATACAGATTGCTACCAGCCGATTGAGCAGCAATTAAGAATCACTCGTAGCCTGCTGGCTGTTTTTGCTAAGTATAGACATCCTGTAGGTATAATTACCAAAAACACCGCTTTTCTAAATGATCTGGATCTCTTAAAGGACCTTGCAAATGATAATCTTGTAAGAGTTATTTTATCAATAACCAGTCTTGATGAAGCTTTAAGAAGTAAGCTAGAGCCAAGGACAGCTTCTGCAAGGAAAAAATTGGAGGCAATTGAAATATTAACCCGAAATAAGGTTCCTGTGAGCATTATGACAGCTCCCATCATTCCGGGTTTAAATCACCATGAAATTCCTGCTATTATAGAAGCCGCAGCAAAAAGAGGAGCTATAAATGCTGGCTATACTGTAGTTAGATTAAATGGAACCATAAAAGATGTATTTCAAAAGTGGTTGCAAACTCATTTTCCTGATCGCTATAAAAAAGTATGGAGCGGGGTAGCATCTTTACATGGCGGTAAAGTGAACGACTCGGAGTGGAGTAGAAGAATGCGGGGTGATGGTCCTGAAGCGGATATCATTCGTCAATTATTTGATGCCGCAAGGAAGAAGTATATGAATGGAGGGAAGCAAATAAAGCTAAATACAGAAATTTTCCGCAAGGGAGGAAATTACAAGCTTTTTGCTTAGGCAGAAAGTTGATTGTTTTCAGCTCCTATATGGCTTCTATCTTTAATTTTGAAGGTAGCTGATTGTTAATATTGACTATTCTTCTGTTTATTCTATCTTTATCAAGAGGATTGTTTACATGCTTTGCTGAACAGTCAACCAGGTTTTGAATAAATTTCTGAAGGATAGAAGAATATTCATGGCGGTCTCCGTCAACATACAGCATCCTTGCCATACAATCCAGTAAAGCCATAAATATCATAATATCAGAGCTGCCATATTCTCTGATGGGGATTAAAGTTTTGTAAAGCAAATCCTCATAAGTTATAGGGTTAAGGTATACGCATACCTGGTCTTCTTCATCCGTAAGGTAATTTTTTTCCTTAATAAACATCATCTGGATAAATAAATCGGACAAGAGGTCTATCGCTTTCTTAGCTGTGCCTGGGTCATTAATTCCCGGACTTAACGCTTTTACTGCAATTTCGGAGATTTGCTTGAAACCAAAGGAAAAGTGATCTGCCACTCTTTCCTGAGTGTAAAGAATGAAGTTGGACATAAGGTTTTTCTTTTTCTCTTCGTCCAATTGTAAATTAGTTTGTAAAAAAGGATAATGCCGAGTAACAAAATCTCCCAAAGTAATATTCACCTTTATTTTGAGATGATGTGTCTGGCAAAAATGTTGCAATCCTTCATAATCTATGAGCTTTAAATAGCCCGAAGTGTCGGCACGATGTTCAATCCAGTTTTCAGTATCTATTGTGTCAGCATTTTGATCAGCAGTCTCCAATCTTTCTATTTCAGTCTGAGTGCTTTTGTAGATGTTGTTCATAATATTATCCACTTGTATTTGCTGAGAAATAGAATGGATAAAATAGACGAATAAGCCTAGACAAATAATGGAAAGAAGCATACTGAAAAAGATGCCTAATGAAGGGGTGGCGTATTCAATATCCGGAGAATCAATATTAACAATAAGGTTGAGGCTAAAGATTATACTTCCTATATAAAACCCCAGAACAATTTGATGAAATTTATTAGAAATAAGCCCTGGCAGCACCCGTGGTGAGAGTGTTGCTGTAGCGCTATTTAGTACCACCATTACCATGGAAAAACTAAATACCATCAATGAAATTAAACTTCCTACAATGGTACCCAGGATCAATCGTGCATTATCACTGCTATGCACTAAAACCGGAGAAATATTTTCTTTGAAATCAATAACAATTTCCTTAAACTCAATTTGTATGACTATAAATGATACAAAAAAGAAAAATACTGTAAGAAGCGAAGGATAGAAGGCTATGCTGTTAATAACTGATAAATAAACACGCTTCAACTTTTTAAACCATATTTTCATTAGAGCTATTTTTCTTTAGGTTTAGCCATTTCATCTCTTTTTATAGCCAATGGAATAGGTTTTTCTTCCTGGTAAATTTTCAGTTCAAGGATGTCGGCAGGCATATTGAAACCTTTTCGCATTAGAGTGGTAACTACCTCTTTCATTACCGAGCTTTTAAGCACAGTAATTGACCCCGGAAAATCATAGGTATTAATCCAGAAAAACACTTTTAAATTAATAGTGCTTGCTCCAAATTTATCTATAGTAACAAAAGGGGAAAAACCTTCTTCCTTAATAATATTTTCCAGGGATTGGATGGTTTCCATAATCACTTTGGTTGCTTCCGTAATATCCACACCGTAATCCATTCCTATCACGAATTCGTGCCTCATATAACCATCTTTAGTAAAGTTAGTAAGTGGGTTTTTTATAAGAAGTGCGTTGGGAATGTAAATATCCCTTCCATCCATTGATTTTATATGTGTATTTCTGAAAGTCATGGCCTTTACCCTACCTGTAAATTCATTTATCTGGATAATATCCCCGGTAATAAAGGGTCTGCTAAATGCCAGGAAAAAGCCTGCAATAAAATTTTCTCCAATATCCTTAAATGCAAAACCCAGGATGAGAGCTGAAACGCCTGCTCCTGCCAGCAGACCTCCTGCAGCCCTGCCTAAACCGAGTTGGTTAAGAAGAATGATAATACCTATAATCAGGAAAAAGAGAAAAACTACTCTGCCTGAATAATTCACCAGGAGCATATCTTTTTCATGACGCATTAAACGGTTTACTAATATTCTCCGCACAATAACTCCAATGAAGATGAAAATCATTAGCAGTATTAAACCCATCAGAATTTCCGGTAGCCTGTCCAGAATATTATGCCAGTAGCGATCAAAAGAGTTAATAATAGTTTCCCTCATATTTTCAGTGCCAGGAGCCTTTCTTAAATTGAAAGTACAATTTTACCAATGTGTTTACTGCTTTCCATTAACTTGTGCGCCTGAGCTGCTTTTTCTAAAGGAAATGTAGCATAAATTATTGGTTTTATTGAGCGCTTTTCCAGGTATGGCCAAATGTGCTGCTCTAATTTCAAGGCAATGTCCCCTTTAAATTCTGCAGATCTGGCGCGTAAGGTAGAACCTGTGATAGTGAGCCTTTTTGCCATTACTTTTTTCATATTTACCTCAGATTGCGCATCCTTCATAGCATTAATAATTACTAATCGGCCTTCAGGATTTAACAAGTCAATATTTTTTGATGTATAGTCACCCCCAATCATATCTAAGATAACATCAATGCCATCAGGCTCAGCCTCTTTAATTGCTTGTAGAAAATCCTCGGTTTTATAATTAATGGCCTTTGTGGCACCAATGGTTTCTGCGTATATACACTTGTCGTCCGAGCCCGCGGTGGTGTAAGCCTTACCTCCCATAGCCTTCACCATTTGAATGGCTGTTACGCCAATTCCCGAGGTTCCCCCATGAACCAAAAAGTTCTCCCCACTTTTAAATTGTGCTCTATCAAATACATTCGTCCAAACCGTGAAGAACGTTTCTGGTAAAGAGGCTGCCTCCTGAAAATTAAGCCCATCGGGAATAGGCAGACACTGCACAGCTGGAACAGCAGCTTTAGATGCATAGCCGCCTCCTGCCAGTAATGCACATACTTTATCACCAGCTTTCCAACGACTTACTTTACTGCCTACTTCAGTTATTATGCCCGCTACTTCCAATCCCGGTATATCTGCATCTACGCCATCAGGAGCAGGGTATTTCCCCTCTCTCTGTATAATATCCGGTCTGTTTACACCCGCAGCTTTTACCTCTATTAATACTTCATTTTCTTTAATTTCAGGGTCTTTTCGTTCCTGAAGCTTGAGTACTTCAGCATTTCCTGGTTGGGTGATAATAATGGCTTGCAAAATATAAATTTTCTAGTTTAATAATTCTTCTTTTTACGGAGCTGGAAAAGATAAGATTAAGAATCATCTGATTTTAGTTGATAGAATTGCGGATACTCTTCCTTATTTTAAAATATAATTTTTCAATTTACTCTATTCAACTTATAAAAGTAATTGTTTATAGTAATTATTTACATTTGTTTATATATATTGAATAAACTTTCAATTTATAAGATATGGTTAGTTTTTATAGAGTTTTCTTAACAGGCTTTTTGTGCATCTGCATTTGTTCAAAAAATTTATATTCTCAGAAACAAACCACGCAATCAAATATTTCTTCATTGGACACTTTGTACCGGAAGGCGAAGGAGTTTTATGAAGAAGGAAATTATACTTCAGCACTTCCTATTTATTTAAAAATAGATTCGCTTGCCGGGAAAAATAACATCCTTAATAAAACTGTAATAAAATCAATTTTAGATCGCTCAGAAATCTCCAGAACTACCTTTACTCATGCAGGGGTGGAAGCCGCTAAAGAGCTCCAACTGGAGGCTTTAGCATTAGCAGAAGTTCTCGGTTCAGCCGCATTGATAAATGATGTATATATGAGGTTAGCAGATATGTATGGCCTCATCGGTGAATATGATACAACCAAAATATATCTGGATAAAGCTTTTGAATATTATAAAACGACTGATGATACAAAAAAGCTGTGCCGGCTCTATTTAATTTACATGAACTACTATTTTGCAATTGATAAACTAGATAGTGCAGGTTTTTATTTACAAGAAGGTGTTGAATATATATCAAAAAAAGAAGCCCCTCAGGAATTGGCAACTCTGTTGATTTACCATGGCAACTACTTTGAGAAATATAAGAGCGATTTTCCAAATGCTTTGATCCGGTTTAAGAAGGCAAAAAGAATATATGAAGGAATTGAGGATACTTTAACGCATGAATTTTCCCGATTACATGAAGGGCTGGCGTATACATACAAGGGCTTGGGCGACCACGAGAAGGCATTTCAGCATTATGCAAAATTTTATACCATCAGGGATGGTATGCGAAAAAAAGCTAATAATGAGCTAACCCGCACACTCGAAACAAAATATCAGACTGATAAAAAAGCAAAAGAAATTCAATTATTGAAAGCTCAGACTGCATTAGCGGAAAAGGAAAGAAAAACACAATTGTTTGTATTAATAGCAGCCATTTTCCTTATTTTAATTATTGCAGTATTCTACTTTATATTGTCTCGAAACAGAAAAAGAACCAATAAAAAATTAAGAGAGTTAGATCAATTAAAGTCTAATTTCTTTGCCAACATTTCACATGAATTTAGAACGCCACTTACATTAATTAAAGGATCGGCTCAGATAGAACTTAATAACCCGGGTTTAGATGATCACCTTAAAAAGCATCTTAGTATTATTGATCAAAACTCGGAAAGAGTGTTGGAGTTAGTGGATCAACTACTTGATTTATCAAAGTTGGAAGCCCATAAAATGGATTTAAAGGTAAAACCTATAATGCTGAAACAGTGGATATCGCTACAAGTTGAGCCTTATATTTACCTGGCAAATCAAAAAAAACAGGAGTTTAAGATCAATTTTGAGACCAGTTCTGAATCAGAAGAAGTAGTATTGATAGATCCTGAGGTACTAAGTAAAGCTGTTACAAATTTATTTTCCAATGCTGTTAAATATGGAAATGAGCATGGGAAGATTGATTTGAAAGTAGCTTGCCAGGAAGGAACCTTATTGATTTCAGTAAAAAATACCGGTGAAATCATCACGCCAGAACATCAGGAAAAAATCTTTAACAGGTTTTATCAGGTAAATGCGGAGAAAAATGGTGTAGGTATCGGTTTGGCTTTAGTGAAAGAATTGGTGGAATTGCATAAAGGAAACATATACTTTGAGGCTACTGAAAAATTCAACCATTTTAAAATAGAAATTCCAGTGAAAAGAGATAGTTATTCTGCTTTAGAGCTGGAAGCTTCAGCAGGAAAAGGAACTATTGAGGTGTCTTTACCTCAGGTAAATGGCAGCTCGAAAACAGCTGATGTTACAAGAGAGCTTTGGAATAGCAATGGGCAAATCAGAACATCCGGTGATAACCCGGAAGAAGAATTACCCATTATGCTGGTAGTGGATGACAATGCTGATATTAGGTTTTTGATAAGCGAGCAATTTCAACGAAACTTTATAATTTTAGAAGCTGAAAATGGTTCAGAAGGAATTGAAAAGGCTTTTGACGTAATTCCCGACATAATTATCTCAGATGTGATGATGCCTGTTATGAATGGTATTTCGCTATGCAATACCCTTAAAAAAGATGAAAAAACCAGCCATATACCTATCATATTGCTGACAGCCAAAGCTGGAGAAGAGAATGAACTTTGTGGATTAGAAACTGGTGCGGATGATTATATTTTAAAGCCATTTAATCATAAACTTCTCCAAACCAGAGTTGAGAAACTAATTGAAATAAGGAAAAAGCTGCGGGAAAGGTATAGCCAGGAATTGGTTTTAAAACCTATGGATATTGCCATTGCTCCGGCCGATGAAGTTTTCTTAGATAAAGTCCAAAGCCTCATGGATAATAAACTGTCGGCACCGGATTTTACGGCCGAAATGTTTAGTAAAGAAATAGGCATGAGCCGAATGCAACTTCACAGAAAACTTAAAGCCCTTACAGGCTTAAGTACCAGTGAATTTATCCGTTCTCAGCGCATGAAACTAGCTGAATGTCTACTTAAAACAAAAGGTATAACAGTAGCAGAGGTAGCATATGCAGTAGGATTCAATGATCCTTCCTATTTCTCTAAATGCTTTAAAGAAACTTATGGTCGTACGCCTCATAGCTATGCTACTTTCAATACGGTTTCTAGCATTAACTAATACAAGAAATGGTTCTGGTTTAATTTTTTCATGGGAATTTCCGGTTTAAAGTAAAAGCTCACTTTTCCGATTTTATAGTTTCTTCCCTGTTTCAAAGAAGATCATAGCACTAAATGATTTTACTTCCCATATCATTTATTGCCTCCAATTTCAAAATCTTAAAAAAAATTATAGCGAAAAAACGCTCTCTGTTCACTCAAATTGAACATGTTACATATCTCATAGCTCTTGTTACATAATTCATATTGACGATTTATTTAAAGCCATAGATTTGAAATAATACAACCTCAAGTCCGGATTTTAAATAAAAAAAGATGAACAAGATTAAGCTTCCTATTTTCTTTCTTATTGCTTTAGTAGCATGCAATTCAGATGACACCCCTATTGGTCCTATTACTGACGCCACCATTCTGATTGAGTCCGATATATTAGAAGAGACACTTTTAGAAGATATAATAGAAGACCCTTCAGTTGCAGATTATATAGTGCAAGGTTATTTGGATGTACGCGCTTTGCTAACTATTGAGCCGGGTGTAGTTATTGCTTTCGAGGCCAACTCCGGATTCTATATTGAAGGAGTGGGGGCAAGCGGAGCAATACGAGCAGTGGGCACATCCCAAAAGCCAATTCTGTTTACAGGTATAGAGAAAGTACCCGGGTTTTGGAGAGGAATAACTGTTTTGGCAAATGATGTGCGGAATGAACTTAACTACTGTGTTTTAGAATATGCAGGAAGTGATGATTTAGTGGCTTTCGGTTCAGTAAAGTTGAAGGGAGGACTCGCAGTGGAGGATGCTTCAGGCTTTAATGGAAGCTTAAAATTAAAAAACACTACTATTCAATCATGTCTCGGATATGGATTTATTGTAGAACAAGGAGCTGTTTTAAGAGAGTTTTCCTCCAATAGTTTTTTTAATAATAAAGAAGCTGCAGTCAGGATTGATGCTGAAAATACAGATTTAATAGATGCTAATAGCACCTTTTCTGGTAATAATGGAATTGATGGGGTAGAAATTAATGCAAGTGGCAGCGCTACCCATAGATTGACGGCAGACGCAACGTGGGTTTCTTTAAAAGAGGGTGCCAATTATGTTATTTCACAAACTTTTTCAGCCGAGGCGAGACTGACCATAGCAGCTGGTGCCACTCTGGCTTTCGAAGCCAATCAAACCATCACTTTTAGGGAAGATTTTAGCGGTAATAATGACGGAATACTCATAGCCAATGGTACAGCAAGTAAGAATATCACTTTTACTGCTGTAGAAAAACAGCCGGGATATTGGCAAGGCTTAGTGATAAGAAGTAGTAGTAATTTAAACAGCATGGAGTATTGTGTAGTAGAGTTTGGGGGAAGCGATTTAGTAAGTGGCCTAAGAGGTAACATAATTCTCGATAAAGATGGTGCTTTTGATGCTCCTCAATTAACTATCACTAATTCGGTTATACGCAACGGATTAGGTTGTGGTATAGCGGTAGATTCTTTCGGAGGGATGCTAACGGAAAGCGATAATTCCTTTGCAGGTAATAATGACAATTCAATCTGCATGTAGACAACCAGAGGCATCAAAGGATAACAGGATGTTAAAATGTAAAGGTGAAAAAAACGCACAAAGGGTATGAGGGCGCATTGAAAATTGACCTGACTAAAAAAATTTTACTCAATGTGGATCACCTGGCAAAAGGACAATACGAGATTATAATCATTCAAAATGGCAAGCCTGTTAAGCAATTGCATTTCACTAAGAAATAAAAAGTAAATAAAGCACTCAAATGAAAAAGATAGTTTACTTAGCTTTTATACTCTCCTGTTTCTTACCGTTTATCTCCTGCCTGGAGGAGGGTATTCCTCAGGCCGATTCAAGGCTTGCAAATGTATCGAATTTATTTCCCGTTTCAGGTTACTATGGAGATACTATCAGGTTAAATGGTTCTCAACTGCGGGAGGTTGACTCCCTGTTTTTAAATGGAATGAGTGCCCCTATTTTTAATATTGAGGATGATCATCTCAACTTTAGCGTGCCATTTAACAGCTTAACCGGGCCTGTTTCAGTTCAAAATCCTTATGGTATCAGTATGGGGCCAGACTTTACTGTTTTAGGTGAGAATGATAGTGTACCTCAACTTATTATTATCGATTCCATCAGCCCAAATGAAGGTTTACCATTTACTCAGGTAAAAATATATGGGAATAATTTTGGAAATAGTGAGGACAATTTAAGTGTCCTTTTAGCCGGGCAGCCGGTGCAAATAGATGCAGTAACTAATTTTGAAATACTTTTTACGGTAGGAGCTAATTCAACAACAGGAAATGTAGCCATTGCTTCGGAAGGAGATACAATCGTTGGTCCTGTATTTACCATTCTAACTCCTCAAGTTTTAAGTATCCAGTCGATAAGCCCTGATTCAGGCCCTGAACTGACCCAGGTAATTGTAACGGGCGAAAATTTCGGTAACGACTTAAACGACATTACTGTAACACTAAATGGCGAGGAAACAAATCTTATTAGTGTCTCCAATTCCCAGATAGTTTTTATTGTACCTGATGGAGCCACCACCGGTCCTGTGGTTGTTAACAGAATCAGCAATGGACAAAAGGCTGAAGGACCTGTCTTTACAGTTACGAACCTCCCTTTGGTGGTTACTGTCAATACGCTGGTAAGTGACGGTGTTGGAAACCCTTTTGACATCATTCAACTAACTAATTTCCTTTTAATTGCTGATGATGTCGGACATATTATCCGTCTTTATGATTTAAATACCAATCAATTCGTAGCGGCAATTGGCAATGGCCAGCCAGGCTTTGTTAATGGTCAATCCGCAAATGCTCAATTCAATCTGCCCTCAGGAATGGCATTAGATGGTAACAATAACCTTATTATTGCTGACCGCTCCAATCATTCAATACGAGGTGTCTCTGGTGGTAATGTTTCAACCGTATCAGGTATAGGACAGGAAGGGTTTGCGGATGGGGATATGATGCAACAAGCCCAATACAATAATCCTGTAGGGGTAGCCATCGATGGCAGTATGATCTATGTAGCGGACTTCCAAAACCATGCGATCAGAAGGATCAATTTACAAACCCAGCAGGTAAGCACTATTGCCGGAAACGGCACGCCAGGTTTTGTCAATGGCAACCCAAATGTTTCTCGCTTAAATTTTCCTGCGGGTATTGTGTTGGATGGAAATGGCAATTTAATCATAGCTGATTACCTCAATCATAGTATCAGGTCATTAAATCTTTCCACTTTGGAATTAACCACTTTGGCAGGAATTAATCAGGCAGGTTTCCAAGATGGAACAAATCAATCAACGCGATTTAACCGGCCTATTGATGTTGATGTGGATGATGAAGGAAATATCTATGTAGCGGATGCTCTTAACCATAGCATACGAATGATAGCTAATGGGGAAACTATTACCCTGGCTGGCAACGGCTCATCAGGTAACCAGAACGGGAACGGCTCATCTGCTCAATTCAATACGCCAGTAAGTGTTTTGGCTGTCTCAAGCTCAGAAATTCTGGTGGGAGATTATAATAATAAATCTATTAGAATACTCACCATCGAATGAAAAGACAACTAGCTATATCTCTCTTATTTAGTTTACTGCTCTTAAGTCCTATTCTTCAGGCGCAGGATTTAGAGAATTTAAAAGATCAAAAGCCGCTCAGTATTTCAGGGAATGTAGGGCTTGGAATGCAGACTTATGCAAGTAGTAGAGAAAATCCATCACGCCAACCCTTTATCTGGTCTGTTTATGGAAACCCAACCTTAAGCATCTATGGTTTAACCCTACCTTTTAGCTTTGTGCTGAGTAGAAAAAATGAAGAGTTCAGGCAGCCCTTTAACCAGTTTGGAGTAAGTCCTTATTATAAGTGGATTAAGTTACATATCGGTTTCAGGAATATGTCTTTTTCTGATTTCACTTTAAATGGCCATGTTTTTAATGGAGTGGGAATAGAGCTCGACCCTGGAAACTGGCGATTTGGAGCCATGTATGGCACTTTGTTAGCACCGATTTCACCTGATTTTACAGAGGACTACCTTGTGGAGCCTACTTATAAAAGAAAAGGTTATTCTGTGAAAATAGGCTATGGTACCAGTAGCAATTACTTTGACTTGATTTTATTTAAAGGACGAGACCTCATTAATTCTATAGATAGGCCCCTCGATAGCGTCATTGTAAACCCGCAGGAAAACCTGGTGTTAGGAATCAAAACGCAACAGAGGCTTTTCAATACTTTAGTTTTCTCAGCAGATGTAGGTTTAAGTGGTTGGACCAGCAACCTATTTGCAGAGGGTATGGATAATACAGATATACCTCTCTCAGGAATTATCAATAATTTTCTGGATGTAAACTATTCCACACAATTTCTCACAGCCGTAAAATCATCTCTTTCTTTCAGAATAAGACAGGTGAATTTACGCCTCCAGTATCAGAGAATAGAACCTGACTACCAGACAATGGGGGCCTATTTCTTTAATAACGATTTGGAAAATATCACTTTCTCTCCTGGCTGGTCCATGTTCAAAAGGAAATTAACAGTAAATACAAGTGTCGGCTGGCAGCGTAATAACTTATTCGAAGATAAAAGCAATCAAACCAACAGAAGAATCAATTCAGTTCAGGTAAACTATTCTCCCGTAGCAAAACTCAACTTTTCCGGGTCTTACACCAATTTTCAGATCAATCAAAGACAAATTAATGCAGTAACCCGGGACGTAATTGACTCTCTGCAATTAGTACAGTTTTCCAATAATCTTTCCTTCAATATGAATTATAATTTTGGTAACAAAGTGAAAGTCTATGGCATTAGTGTAGGATATACGAACCAGTCTATGAGTCAGGAAATGAGTAATGAGGGCTTGGGTAACAGTGACTCTCGCTCTATTAGCCCTCACTTTACATTCAGGTTTAGTAATAGAGATAGTAAGTGGGGCTACAGAGGCACTATCAATTACAATAACTTCGAAAATAGCACCATCAGTACATTTCGCTGGGGATGTAACCTGAATACAAACAAGTCATTTGCAGACGATAAATTTTCGCTCAATGGTACCCTGGCTTACAATGTCACCCAGCTGGACGGAGAGCAAGGAGGTAAAACTTTAAGATTTGGAATTAGAGGTGACTACAAACCTGCTGAAAAGCATTCTATAGGCTTTGGTACCAATTTAATAAGACAGCATTCGGCTAACGAACGCATAAGAAATTTCAATGAATTTTTGGGGAATCTAACCTATAGTTACGCCTTTTAAAGATTTTTAAAATAGTATCATTATGAAAAAACATCTCCTTCTCATAATATTTTTTAGCTTGAGTTTGTACTTAAAGGCACAGGCTCAGTTTCCCTTGGATGTGCAGGTAAATGTAGCACCTCCCTATCCTTTGCGCTTATCCGATTACACTGATATTTCTTCTCAGATTTTCATTAATGTAAACAACACCAGTGGACAAAGTTATGACATCACTTTTTTAGGAACACTTACCAATAATAGCAGGGGGATAA
Organism: Marivirga lumbricoides; assembly: GCF_014636295.1. Classification (GTDB taxonomy): domain Bacteria; phylum Bacteroidota; class Bacteroidia; order Cytophagales; family Cyclobacteriaceae; genus Marivirga; species Marivirga lumbricoides. The sequence goes on from NZ_BMEC01000007.1 coordinate 232,930, forward strand.
GAATAGAAACAGATCCCAACAGTCGAACCTCAAGCTGTATTACCATCAGCCCCGGTATGAACACACTCTCAGGTGCTGACTTAGAAGGTGTTTTTGACCCGGATAGACTTAGGTTATCAGGAATTACAGCTTCTCAAATTCGAGGAGATCAGGCATTACCGGAAGGAGATTATCAACTTTGTCTTCGTGCTTTCAGTTGCCAAACCAGAGGGTTAGCACTTTCTCCGCCACCTGAATTGATGATGGGATGTTATAATATACCAAATGCATATGTTGATCCACCAGTAATTATTAATCCGGAATGTGGGGCAATTATTTCTGCTGATGCAACTTCTATTACCTTCAATTGGCTATTTACACCTCCGGCAAATGGAATTGGAAACACGGAATTTATTTTTAGGCTGGTGGAAATTGATCCACCCGGCAGAAATCCGTTCAATGCCATGCAAAGTGCTACTGCACCCTATCTTGTAGATGAAAGAGGCCTCTTCTCGAATAACTTTAATTTGTTAATAGATTCGGATGTAATGTTGGAAATTGGTAAGTCCTATGTTTACCAGGTAATAGCCATTGATCCAAGCGAGGAAATTGCTTTCAGAAATAATGGTGCCAGTGAGGTCTGCTATTTTACCTATGGAAGTACAAGCGGAGGAGAACCATTTGCTTTTCATGCCGCCTATCCGAAGAATGGCGATTATATTCCTTTCGATATTTTTCCATTCATTACAAAGTTTACACCCTATGACGACTATTTTCTTTTTACGGGAGATTTTACTTTAAAGGAAAATAGGGGCGGTAGTTTTTCTACCATTGATACAAAACCAGCCAGAAACCGTTGGCCCCGGGGTCCATTGATCGAACAAAGAGACTTAGGCTTTAGTGACATGACAGAAGAGCAATCTCAAAATTTGCCGGTCTATAAAAACCCTGCTGATTGGACCATTAATTTGGGGAGAGGCAAGGTGTATGCATGGAATTTCAATGGAAGCATGGAGTATAGAAATGGTGCCGTTTTAAATGGCGCTAGTGAAGAAAATACGTTCACCAGAGGTATGTCTCCTGCAATACTGGAATCACCGCCAACAGGTTCCACACAGGCACCCGGAAATATTACACTGAGTTGGAACTCTGCCGAGAAACCTGAAGCATTGGTACCTAAATTCGATATAGCACAATATAGTGGGGGCAGCCCGGTGAATTTATTTTCGAGCACAGTAGATGAACATTGGGTATTGGAAGTATCCCCGGAATCTACGTTTGACAGTATTTATTTCACTGCAAATAATCGAATAAATGACCTTGTCTTAAATGGGGTGAGCGATTCCACTGAAATTATCAATGCATTGTACAAACAAATTCAAAGAGATACTGCCTTTACAGAAGAAGGTATTTACTATTGGAGGTTAAAATGGCTTAAAACTCCTGGTGATCTAAACTCTCAGGCTTACAGCATAAGCCCGGTGTGGAATTTTACCATCGGGACAACCGACTCAACAACCAGAGAAACTACCCCTGAGCCACCAGCCGGCTGTATCAGCGAATGCCTTGATGCAGAAATTACCGATACCACAGCAGTGGCGATTACAAATGGCTCAACTTTAAGGATGGGTAAATTCAGTCTGAAAATAACCTCTGTTAATAGTACAGGGAGCGATCAATATAGTGGTGATGGAGAAATTAGCATTCCCTTTCTTAACAATGTAAAAGTGAGCGTGGCTTTCACTAACATAAAAGCGAATGCTGAAGGGAGGATTTTTGATGGAAAAGCAAAAGCAAAAGACGATTTACCTCACATCACTACCGACAGTATTTCCACCATAATCAATGGTGTGCCTACTGGTATTCCGGATTTCAGTGAGGCAGAATCGGATGCTTTGGAAGAAGTTTTTGAAACAGGAGAGAGATTAGTGAGCCTTTTAGGGAGCACCCGACCTATGGGAATGCCCTTGGGCTTAGACACAGAAATTGATGATTATCGGTTTGTGATTGGAATTACTGAGATGAATTTTAATCCGAGAAAGGCTGACATTACCGCAGTAGCAAGGGTTGATATTCCTGCCTTAGGTAACAAATTACCTGCTTTTGGGGCCAGAGGTTTATGTATAACACCTTCTGGTTTTGGAGATGAATACGCATTGTATCTGGCAAGAGATCATGAAATAGCTACTGCCGGAGATTTCTCCTTTGTTTTCAATGGTACTATGGATGGTGATACTACAAAAGCATCTTATATAGAATTCGATTGTACAGGATTTAAATGTGCCAGGTTAAGTGGTACAGCCTCTATTCCCAGTGATAAGCTCATCGCTATGAATGAGGATAAAACTGTAAATGAAGGCGAACAGGTAAAAGGAACTTTTGCTTTTAAAGGTTGCAGGGGCAATAATTACATGGGAAGCATTGAGTTTTCTGCTTTCCAGGTGAAAGGTATGAAAGGCTGGGGCTTTAAACCCATAGTAGCCTATCTGGACTGGTCTGATCTGGAAAACCCACCCGGTTTTACCTTTCCTGAAAATTACGACTTTTCGGGTGCTGATAATCCAAGACAAGTTAATACCTGGAAAGGATTTTATTTGAAAGAACTGGCTTTACATGCGCCTAAAGAGTTTGATGACGATATAATTGGCGATGTAGAAGCCAATGTGCAAAATATAATCATTGACGAAACCGGCTTTACAGGCAGTGTTTCTGTCCGAAATTTAATCGATTATGATGATGGAGAAATTGAAGGGTGGGCTTTTTCCCTTGATAGTATAGCCTTTGGGATAGTGCAGAATACCAATATTAGTGGAGGCTTCAGAGGAAAGCTGGGTACGCCAATTTTTGATGAGGATGATTACCTGCATTATAGTACTGCCCTTTCCTTTGTAGACGATACCCTTGCATACAATTTTAGGGTTTTTGTTAAAGATACCCTTAATATGACTGCGTGGGTAGCTAAGGTGAATTTAAATCCCGACTCTCAAATTCTTTTTGAAACCGGATCTGCCACCAATACTAAACTTTCAATGGATTTGAGTGGAGATATGTCTATAGAAGGGGATTTAGGTATTCCTGAATTGTCATTGCCCGGCATTGAGTTTCAAGGCTTGCATTTAAGTACTGAAGATCAGTTTAGAATTCAACATTTTGGATTCACCAGTCCTCAGAAAAGTGCAGCAGGATTCCCTCTAAACATCAATGATATTGGCTTTAGTGGAGGCTTTACCAACCCGGCTGTAGATTTTGATTTAGCACTTACGTTGTCGGAAGCAGGTTTTCATGCGGAAGCCGGACTGCAAATAATTGGCAGGGTTGAAACGGATGCTGATGACAGAATACGATTTGCGTACGACAGAACCAGATTGGATGCCATTTCAATAGATCAAACAATGGATGGGGGCATTCGCATTGCAGGAGCTTTGCAATTTTATGAAGAAGACCCTGTTTATGGTAATGGAATGAAGGGGAATGTAGCTGTAACCCTGCCTATGGATATGGCTGTAAATGTTGGCGTTCAGTTTGGTACTGTTAGGAGAACAAAAACGGCTCGTTTTAATACTGAAAATTACTTTTCCTACTGGTATGTAGATGGTTCATTAAGAATACCCCAAGGTACAGTACCGTTATTCCCGGGCTTTGAACTTCGCGGTTTTGGAGGGGGTGCCTATCACCATATGCGGCTAACTACTCCGCCACAAACCATTGTAACAGGTGCTGAAGGAGAAACAGGACGTGGCTCCGGAGCAGTGTATCAGCCTTATTTTCCAACAGTGTTAGGATTGAAAGCCTCTGTGGTAATGGCCATGGCAGAACCTAAAACCTTTAATATGGATGTGGGTATAGAAGCAGAATTTGCAGGTTATGGTCTCGCATCAATCATTATTAGAGGCGATGGCTATGTAATGGCCGGTTTTGATGAGCGGGAAGATGCTAAAGTGACTGCTAATATAGAAATGGGCTATATTAATGATGGCGAAGGAGGTAAAAGAGTGTATGGTAACTTCGATATTTTTGTGAAAGTAGATCCTATTTTAACCGGAGCGGGAGAGGATAACTTATTTGTTCGGGCAGAATTTCTGGTGGATAATGATACCTGGCACTTTTATATGGGCAAACAACCAGAGACTCAGAGAGCAGGTCTGGATTTAAATGTGGCCGTCATTCGAGCTCAAATTATGACTTACCTAATGGTAGGGCATGGCATTCCGGCAGATCTTCCTCCTTTACCAGTTGAGGTAAGGAATTTATTATATGGTGAACAGCAGGCCAGTGTTGATGGAAGTGTAAACCCTGGTACACTCAATAGGGAAGTTCCGGCACATCTCAATAATAAATATGAAAACGGAACAGGCTTTGCCCTGGGAGCACACTTTTATTTTGGGGCTGATATGGATTTTGCCATTTTCTACGCCAAATTGGATTTATGGCTGGGTTTTGACATGAATATCTCCAGAAATGAAAGCAGAGTATGTTATGAAACAGGCCTTAGTCCGGGCATAAATGGTTGGTATGGTAAAGGTAGGATGTACGCAGCAATTAGAGGTGAATTAGGTGTTCAGGTTAACTTGTTCTTTATTAAAGGCCGCTTCCCTATTATTGAATTAGGGGCTGCAGTGAGTTTGGAAGGAGGAATGCCAAAGCCAGTATGGATAACCGGTCGTGCCGGGCTTTCCTACAGAATTTTAGGAGGACTAGTGAAAGGTTACTGTAACTTTAAGGTAGAAGCTGGTGAAAAATGTACCTACACTGATCCTAACCCTTTTTCTGATATAGAATTTATTTCCGGCTTTGTACCGGACAATGGCGACACAGATATTAGCGTTTTTCAAAAGCCACAAGTAGCATTTGCTTTACCTGTAGGAGAAATGATGGAACTGCCGGCAGGCTTGGAAGACGAGCCGGAAAAAGTAAGAGTATTCTTCCCATTTGTAGAGCGTGCTACTCTTCGTGATCTGAAAAATAATCAGGATGTGCCAGGAAGCTATTATATGAATCCGGAAAACGTTTCAGGTACCTTTCAACAGGCAGGCGCTTTGGAGGCACAGACAAGGCATCAATTTGAGGTATCTGTAAAAGCCAGAGAGTATTTCCCTAATGGGACACATGCATTGGTGCGAAACAATGGAAATATTTGGAGTGAAACAAAAAGTGCAACATTCACTACTGGCGATCGGCCCGATGAGATTGCAGAAGAACAAGTTGCCTACACCTACCCTTTTGACAGGCAGGCTTACTTCCTGAAAAATGAGACCGACAGGGGAAGAGGAATGCTTAAGTATGTTGATGTAGACCAACATTACTTATTTGAAGAAGAAGATGAAGAAGGTCAGCGTTATAATTTCTTTGCGAGGTATATTCAACTGGAAAGTGAGGAAGAGTTGATTGGAGACATTACACTGGGAAGTGGGAAATTATATTTCCAGATGCCAACTTCATTAGAGAATAGCAAGGTATATGGTGTTCAAATTATTAAAGAAAAAATAGTTGAAAGATCACAATCTGATCAACTTCGGGATCGACTGGCATTGGAAGGTAATAATGGCATTAACCCTGCGATTGCCACTACCATCACCCGGGCTTTTACCTTAAGAAATGCAGGTACTGCTGAATTAAGTCTCAGCAAAGCAAAGTTGTTACCAACAGAAATCGATCGGCCTCGTGAAAAAATCCTTTATAAATTCCATTTCAGAACCAGTCAGTTTAATTCTTTGCAAGCAAAATTAGGTTCAGTGAGCCTAACTGCAGACTACAAATACTTAGGAGGGTCTCTTTTTGAGCACGTACAGTTAAGAGGTAAAATGGAGGAACCCTTTGATGAATTTGAGGTGAATGGTTATTATAAAAATGGTACTAAAATACTGGATCCCCTATTGAATTTTTTAGACTTACAATCGGCCAATAACTATTATAATACGGCACGTTATTACCTCTACGACTTATATAGCGACCTGGAAAGACTAAATGGCAGACCAAGCAGATCCAGTATGACGGGTCGGTATGAGGTAAATTTTGGTCCTTTACAATCTACAAGAAGAGGTTATTCTATCTTTAATGTCACGCCATTCAAAACTATCTCTTTGGCCACAATTACTGACATTGGCAGGCCATTGGCAGATTGGGAGTTGGATAGGGCGGCTGGAATAGGTGCTTATGGAAATCAAGCATCTGCTGGTTCTACTTCAAATTCCCCGGGAGTAGGAAATAACAATTTAAGCAATAATATAATAGCCAACACAGGCATTAGCTCAGGCATCAACGGGCAGTTCTCTAATGTTTTTTCATTGGGGGGTAATTTTTCAATGAACAATAGCAATGTGAGCACTGCCACGCAGGATTTCGGATTGAATTTTCAGACCAGCCTCTATGTCAAATTGGATGCAATGAATTTTCAGTCTCAGGTAAGTAGGTGGCTAGCACGTGATTTAGTAGGATTTGGTTTATTTGGTAGTCAAAATACCAACGGTTATTTTTTAAATAGAGACAACCCTGCTTTATATAGAAAAGCAACACAGTTTATTGCCTTACCAATTTCCTATTTTAGTTTAAGAAATGGCGCTTATCGCTATAAAATCACCTATAAGTACCCTGGCAGTTTTTTGGGGTCAAATATTACAAGATCATTTAATATCAATTATCATGATGAATCACTTAGGTAAAATTTTACTGGCCATTTTTGCTTTTGGTTCCTGTGGGGCTTACGCCCAGATCAATCCCGACACCCTAAAAGTACAACCAAGCGTAGAGAAAGATACTGTAATTGCTTTTCAAAGTGAGGTATTTGCAATAGCAAAATATACAGGGAATTCTATTATTCTTCGTTGGTCTCCTGATCAAGCAGGCGGCTGGCATGTAGGTAATCAGCTGGGGTACATGATAGAGCGTACTGAAATTAAGAGCGACAGCACCTACAATCCGGAAAAGTTCGAAGCAATAGTGAATCAGCCTGTAAAACCATGGCCATTGGAAGAGTGGAAAAAAATTGCCGGAGAGGGTAAAGATAAATATGCAGCCATTGCCGCACAGTCTTTATATGGGGAAGGCTACAATACAGGTGGACTTTTGGATAAGGCAGATGAATTCAAAAACCGCTATTCTTTTGCGCTTTTATCAGCTGATTTTTCACCGGAAACCGCTGAAGCGCTTGGCTTGAGGTTTGAAGATGTAAACATAGAAAAAAATAAAGTGTACATCTATCGGATTTTTTTAGCGGAAGAGTCTAAAAACTATAAAATAGATACTGCCTATCAGGTAGTTAATACTTCAAAAGTGTTTGAAATGCCGGAAGTGGCACCCTCAAAAATTTTGGAAGAGGAATTGAAAGTTTCCTTTTATTGGGATAGAGCGATATACGATCAATATTATTCCGCTTACTACATAGAAAGATCCAGCGATGGTGAAAATTTTCAACGGCTGAATGAGCAACCTTATGTCAATGCTTTGTCAGAAGAATTTGCGGAAAGCCACACTTCCATTGTTTACAGTGATTCATTAGAGCAAAATTATAAAGTTTATTATTACCGAATTTTAGGCTTGAGTCCATTTGGAGAAATATCTAAACCTTCTCAACCCTTTAAAGCGATGGGTAGAGACAGAACCCCTCCTTCCGTACCTTATAATATCGAAAGCACGCCCGTTTCCTCTTCACGTGTAAAAATTAAATGGCAAAAAGATAAAGAAGAAAAAGACCTCCTTGGGTATGTAGTTTCTCGCTCACAAGATTTTAAGGGTACTTTTGTGCCTCTTTTTGATAAACCACTTAAACCGGGAACCAGGGAATTTATTGATAAAACTGCAGTGGAAATGGGAACCAATTACTATATGGTGAGTGCGCTGGATACAGCCGGAAATATTAGCAATTCACTTATAAGCTTTGCACCTATGATTGATAGCATTCCACCGGCTGCTCCGACAGGGCTTCAGGGAAAAATAGATAGCACAGGGCTGGTGACTTTAACCTGGAAACTGGGGGCTGAAAAAAATATAAAAGGTTATAACCTTTACTTTTCCAACGCTAAAGACCATGTTTTCACCACTGTTAATAACCATCCCATTCAAGATACAGTGTATACTGATACAGTACAAGTTAAAACACTAACTGAAGAGATTTTCTATTGCCTGATTGCTGTGGATGTTAATTTTAACCGATCTGTAAGCTCAGATACGCTTAGATTAAAACGACCTGATTTTATTCCTCCGACCAGCCCCGTTTTTACAGATTTTAAGGTGGACCGGGGAGGTATAGAAATTTATTGGGGTAATAGCTCAAGCAAAGATGCTGAAGAATATCTTTTATTGAGGTCAACAGGTGATCAAGCTTTTTCAGAGATTCAACGTTTCAAAGCCATTGATGAGGTAGTGCAATACAAAGACCTTGATGTAGAAAGTGGGGTGATTTATAGCTACAGTTTAATTACTATTGATAATGATGGCTTACAATCCACTCCGGCTTATCCTTTAAAAATAAAAATGAGACAAAAAGAAAAAGCAGCGTCACTATCTGATATTGCTGTCTCTAAAAATGATCAGGAAGGCTCGGTTGATCTTTCGTGGAATTACATGAATAATAGTATCCATGCTTTTGTATTATACAGGGCAGTGGATGGAAGAAATTTTAAAAGCTATAAAACATTTTCTCCTGAAACTAAAAGCTTCTCAGACTACTTTGTTAAAGAAGGATCACGCTACGAGTATACTTTGAAGGTACAATTAAAAAGCGGGCAAATTACCGACTTTGGAGAAGTAGTGGCAGTTCAGTTTTAAGAACTATGGAGTTTTAGTTGGGGAGCTCATGATAAATACTGCACTGTTTGATAACCAAATAATATCCCGATCGTTCAGGACAAGTCTTGCTAAAACCGAGCGGGCTGGTCGACAAAAAGGCGGGGAGCGCGTTGAATTGTAGCGTGGGAGCATCTTTTTGTCTTGATTTTTTGTATCTTTTTGATCAAGCAAAAAGATAAAGAATAAAATTTTGTTTAAAATACTTTAAAGTGTAATTGAAACCTCAATATTTAGTAAAATTTCTCTTTTTCTTGGTTTTACACTTAGTTTTAAAGTTTAAGAAACACTTAATTAAGGTTAGTATATCTGGTTTTTGAGTTCAATTTTATTTTCCATGAGTAGCCTAGGTACGAAAAAAGCCCACTTAATGGGCTTTTTAACTTTTATATATTGTTACTCTGCATTACGCAGAAGTTTTCATTAAATGCTCTTCATTTAGTAACTCAAAATACTTTTCAAACAATGCTTTTGAAATTAATTTAGTTTCTCTGCTTGAGCCCCACTTAGGACTTATTTCAAAGAGTCCGTTGTATGATCTTCCTTCATAATATTCGGATATTCTAAAACCTGGCAAGCCATCGTGCTGTTCCGGCAACTTGTTACATTTAAAACTAATTCTATATCTATCCATAACTATTAAGTTTAAAACACTTTCTAAACGTAAATTTAAATCTATAGACCAATAAATGTGCCAAAGGGTTGTAATATTTAACACAAAAATCGATAAGTTATCTCAAAAAGAGGATAAGCCAACAGACTATTCTTTTTTCAAGATTTTAGGATTATACGGTCTATACAGGTAATTAGGTTGGTTTTTGTGCATAAAAGATTTTGAAATTACTTTAAGTGAAGAGCTATATATGTGCTAATATTCAGGTATTTATCACGTAATAAAAATCTTTGAAAGAAAAGAGAATTAACTAATGTTAAGAAGTGAAAGGCAGGGTAAAAATAATATTACTTATGTATTTTATTTTGGTGGTCAACTTTATTGCATAAGCCCTATACAACTAATTTGTATCCATATCCTCTGATATTAAGAATCTTTACACTTGGATCCTGGCTTAATTTTTTTCGAAGCTTACTGATATATACATCCATACTGCGCGCATTAAAGAAGTCATCTGAGCCCCATAAAGCATTTAAAATAATTGAGCGGTCTGTCAATTCGTTTTTCTTCTCTAATAATCTCATCAGAAGCTCAGCTTCTTTATTGGTTAAAAATTGCTCTTCTTCATTAAATTTAAGCAATTGCTTTTCATGGTGAAAATAGTAAGCGCCAATTGCGAGCCATTCTTGTTTGGGTTGGGTAGGTTTATGGATTAAAGCATTCATTCTTACAATCAATTCTTCCATGCTAAAAGGCTTTTTTATATAATCATTAGCTCCATATTTAAATCCTTCAATCACATCTTCAGTGCGTGATTTAGCCGTTAAGAAAATTACAGGGATATATTGATCCTTTTTTCTAATGGTTTTTAATAAGCTTAATCCATCAACCTTAGGCATCATAATGTCAAGTACTAAAATATGAAAATTGTCCTTTGTAAAAGCTGATAACGCTTCTTCGCCATTTTGGCAGTATTCCACATTAAAGCCTCTGCTTTCCAGGCTTTCCTTTACTATGGTTCCCAAAGAAACCTCATCTTCTACCAACAGAACTTTTGCTGAACCTTTATTCATAATTTATAGTGTTATTTTAAAGACTGTTTTCCCTTTTTTTACAGATAGTTCAATTGTGCCATTATGCTTCTCGATTATATTTTTAGTGTAATATAAGCCTATACCAAAGCCCTTTATGTTATGGATATTACCTTTTGGTATTCTATAAAACTTATCGAACACTTTTTCTTTTTGTTCTTTAGAAATATTTCCGCCATCATCTTCTATCATAATGATTAAGCGCTCTTCCTGAAGGAGGGTTATTTTTATGTTTTCTCCTCCATACTTAATGGCGTTATCTATTAAATTGGAGATAGCATTTTCAAAATGGAAAGCATCCACATATATAGGTTGAGTTTCGTGAGGTATATAAACTTCAATATGTTTTGTATTGCCTGCTTCTTTATACCTGTCAATTAAAAAAGTAACTAAAAGGTCTATTTCAGTTGACTCCTTTTGCAATATCAATTTATCGCTATCCAAAGTAGCAGTTTCCAGCAATTTTTCAACCATCACAGTTAGTTTACTCAGTTGCTGGCCCGAGATATTGAGGTATTTCCTTGTTTTGTCGGGGTCTTTTTCTGTGTTAAAGCTTTGTATGCCTTCTATAGCAGTTGAAATTGTAGTGATCGGTGTTTTAAATTCGTGCGTTATATTGGTAATGAGGTCATTTTTAATTTCTGATAATTCCTTCTGAGACTTAATCACTCTATATAAATATAGTAAGATGGCTGCCACAAAAAGCATAACAAGTAATGACGCAACTATAGGCAGTAAACCCTTCTTTAAAATTGCGAGGGTAGAATTCTCAAAATACATTTCAATTTTTTCATTACCAGGTAAATAAGTACTGCTAGCCTGAACCTCCAGGGTTAAATTTTTTATGTTATCCTGATTAAATCCTCCAACAATGGAGTCGGACTTATAATGATTTATTGCATAATCAATCCCTAAATCAATACTGGAAAGTTGACCAGATAAAAAGCCTATCAATTTGTCATAATCAAGGGTATCTCTGGTAATAGAAATAACTATTTTATCAGTAAGTTCTTTAATATTATCTAAGCTATCTGCAGCTCTTTTACCCTTGAAAATAGCAATTCCATTAATTTGATCGGCTAAGAATTTAGCTTTGTTTTTACCCTTATCAATAAGAATTTTTGAAATAGTTAAGGAGTCATTGTTGATGGCCTGGTTACTATCCAGCTTGCTAATTAGATCTGTACTTAATTTACTGGAACTGAAGCGCTGGAAAAAACTTATATTAAATTTCCCACTATCAGGGTAAATAGTATTTCTCATATTCTGATTATGAACTACTCCTCCTAAATCAGTAAATGTTATTACATCAGATTTAGCTATTTCAGCATAATACTCCTCAATGCTTTTATCCAAAGCACTTTTTACATCTACTAAATATTGCCTTTTTGCATCTTTATAATTCTCATAAATACTGAAGGATTGTATTATTACTGTGAAGAGGATAATAAGAAAAATAAATATCCCAATCCTTTTAAACTGCCTGGTGTTCATGCTCAAATATAACTAAATGCTCAAAGCTTGAAGCGGATTTAACAAACGTTAACACTTCTTAACCCTTTTCATGAGTATGATCGCTTTTGTTTGTGTAAACAAAAATTGATAATCATGAAAAAGACAATTTTCTCTCTTATTATTCTATGCATTGTAGGAATTATATTTCCTTTATCAGCTCAGAAATTTACTGGTATTGCCACTTATAAAAGTTCTGCCAATGTACAAATTGATATGGGAGACAAAGTTTCCAAAGCGGAACAGGAAAGGGTACAAAGCGAGATTAGCAAAAAAATGCAGAAGGAGTATGAATTGCATTTTACAACCAATGAATCTACCTGGCGAAATGTAGAAAGTTTGGGTGGGGCACCTGGTAAACCTGGTGCTACTGGCATGGATTTTTTAATGATAAGCTCGAATAATGGAGGGTTTCTGTATAAAAATATCGCAGAAAAAAGATATGAAAGACAAGAAGACTTAATGGGTAAGTCCTTTATTATTAAAGATAGTTTGCCTGTGTATGAGTGGCAACTTACAAATGAAAGAAAGCAAATTGGCGCGTATAATTGCCAGAAGGCCATTTATTCAAAAATAACTGAAGTGAAGAAATTCTCAACAGAGATGGAGGAGATGGAAGTGAGCATTGACACAATTAAAACAGAAGCGTGGTTTACCATGGATATTCCGGTAAGTAATGGTCCTGAGTCATACTACGGATTGCCGGGTCTTATTCTGGAAGTAAAAACAGGTAAGCGTGTAGTTATTTGTACCAAAATAGTACTAAACCCAAAAGAAGAAGTTGATATAGAAAAACCTAAAAAAGGCAAAGTGATGGATTCTAAGTCCTTTCATCAATTGTCAGAGGAGAAAATGAAAGAGATGATGAAGCGCTATTCAGGAGATGGCGGAAGTATACAAATTGAAGTAGGAGGTTAATCCGGCCTAATAAAAAATCTATTTCTACAACTCATTATCATTTAATTTCTTCCTTATGAAATTTATTTTTACCTGTATTTCGGTTTTGATAGCTTGTTCTTCTCTGGCTCAAAATTTAAGCGTAACCGGAAAAGTAGTGGATTCATTACAACAGCCAATAGAATATGCCAATGTGGTTGCTCTTGATCCGGAAACAAAATCTATTGTATCTTTTTCAATAAGCAATACTGAAGGAAAATTTAAATTACAGCTTATTGAAGGGAAAGAATATACTTTAAAAGTATCTTTTGTAGGGTATAAAACTTTTGAACAAAACTTCACTCCATCACAAGAAATGTCAGAGAATATTATGATTCAGCTGGCATTTGCTCCTGAATATTTGAACGAAGTACAAGTTGTACAGGAAATGCCCGTGATGATGTCCGGTGATACCTTAATTTACAAAGCAGAAGCCTTCACCGATGGCAGAGAAAGGAAATTAGAAGATGTTATAGGAAAATTACCAGGGATGGAGATAGATGAGAATGGAGAAGTTAGTGTACAAGGTGAAAAAGTAAATAAGGTATTGGTAGATGGGAAGCAATTTTTTGATGGGGATACTAAAATGGCTACTAAAAACATCCCTGCAAATGCTGTAGATAAAATTCAGGTTTTGAAAGACTATAATGAAGTTGCTCCTATGAACGGTATGAGAGGTGAGGACAATCTGGCCTTAAATATTCAGTTAAAAGCGGATAAAAAAAATATCTTATTTGGAGATTTAACTGCTGGTTTAGGGCCTGACACAAGGTATCTGGGCCATGCCAATTTATTCTATTATTCTCCAAAATTAAACTTAAACCTGATAGCAGATGCCAATAATATTGGGGACCGTGCTTTTACTATCCAGGATTATTTTAGGTTTAATGGCGGTCTGGCAAATTTTACAGCTAATTCCGGTACTGACATTAATATAAGTAATGAAAGTTTGGGCTTTCTAATGGCGGATAAAGAAAATGCAAGGGATTTATCAACGCAATTAGGAGCTTTCAATTTTACCTATAACCCATCTAAAAAATGGAATCATACCGGTTTTACAATTGCATCTCATTCCAACAATGAATTCGGAAGTAAGTCAGTAAGGACTTACTTAAGAGAGGGCGTAGATAATACGGAGCTCTTAGTTTCACGTCTTAATGCTTCGAATCAATCCGGGCTGTTGAAATATAGCAGTACTTATACACCAAATATTAATACTCACATTCAATATGCAGCCTTTGGTAAAATAAATACTTTAGAGAGTGTTAATAACCGGATTTCACAATTCACAGCTTCTGAAAATATTATTACTGAATTAGATAGACAATATTCTTATTCTATTGATCAACAGTTGATGGCTTACCATACAATTGATGAAAAGAATATTTTATCATTGGAGACTAATTTTAAACATAATCTACAGAGCCCTGAGTTTAATGTAGCCAGCCAGGATAATCTTTTTCCTAATTTATTAAATATGGATGCTGATAGTATGTATCAGTTATTTCAGAACAAGGAGATTAAAAGTAATCATTTGCTGGGAGAGGCTAACTATTACAGAATTCTCACTAAGAAAAATCATTTAAATTTCTCAGCAGGCTTTAATTATTTAAAGCAAACAATGACGTCAGCTTTACGATCCAGTGAAGGTGAGATAAGTAGTGAAGTGCCAAATCAGAAATTTTATAATAACTTAAATTATCAGTTAGGGAATGTTTATTCAGGTATTTCACTAAAATCTAAATTGGGCAACTTCACAATAAAGCCGGGGGTATTCTTTCACCATTATAATCTTAGTAATTTCCAGAGCGAGTTTTTAGCAGAACAACAAATTAATTTAATACTACCCTCTTTTTATGGTAAATGGGAATTAAGCAGTACCCAAAGTTTAAGCTTTAGGTATACCACTAAAGCGGAGTTTGCAGATATACAGAAACTGGCAGAAGGGATTGTTTTAACGGACTATAATGGCTTGTTTAATGGCAATAGATTTCTGGAAAACGGGATTTATCATTCAGGAAACATCAATTATAATTACTTCAATTTCTTTGCAGGAATGAATATGTATGCGAATCTTTCCCTGGTAAGTAAAATGAATGATTTCGGGAATCAGATAAGTTTTGAAGGAATGGAACGAATTAATAATGTAGTCAATTTAGAGCAAGTTAATGAGTCTTTCCAATCACAATTAGGAGTAGATAAAAAATTCCATCTTTTTAGAGTAAATGCGTCAGCCAATTTTAACGGATATAAAAACTATTCCTATGTAAATGAAAGTTTGAATAGAAACCAATCATTCAATCAGGATTATAAAGCTGCAATACAAACCACTTTTTATAAACAAGTAAAAGTAGAAGCAGGCTATCATTTTCAGTTAAACAGTTATGAATCGGATCTGGCTGATAATAGTTTTGTAAATCAAAAACCTTATGTAAAACTGGATTGGAACCTGTTGAAAAATTTCGATTTTACATCAGACTATTATTATAACGCTTACATAAATCAAGGAACAAATACTTCGAGTACTTATAAAATATGGAATGCTACGTTGAGGTATCGAAAGGAATCTGAGCCTTGGGATTTCAGTATATCAGCTTATAATTTATTAGATACTAAAGGGGTGAGAAGAGATAGTTTCAATGAAAACCTGATCAGTACATATGAGTACTTTATTCAGAAGCGTTATTTTATGTTGGCCATTAAATATGATCTCTAAATCATAATTGATATAAATAGCATGTATAGTAGAGAAAAATGTAAGTAGTAATCTAAATCTATCAATTGATTATTAGCACCATAGATATTTAATTACATACCTTTGCAGGCATGAAATTTAATGACCTGTTACTTAAGTTTCTGATTTGGCGAGTAAAGCATATCAGTACCAAAAATTTTGTACTTATCATCAGTGGAGTAATTGGATTAATTGCCGGAGTAGCTGCTGTGGTACTTAAGGAAAGTGTACATGTTATTCAAGGAGCACTTACCCGAGATTTCCATCAGAATTTAGCCAATTATCTTTATCTAAGCTATCCTTTAATAGGCATTATCTTAACTGTTCTGCTTACTAAGTATATTTTAAAGGAAAAAATGGGGCATGGTATTACTGATATCTTGTATACCATTTCTAAAAAGTCCAGCATAGTTAAGCGAACCAAAACATTTTCTCGCATGCTTACCAGTGCGCTTACTGTAGGCTTTGGGGGTTCAGTAGGTCTGGAGGCCCCCATTGTAGTAACAGGTTCTGCCATTGGATCAAATATTGGCAGGTTGGTGCACCTCAGTTACAAACAGCGGACGCTACTAATTGGTTGTGGCTCTGCAGGTGCTATTTCTGCTATCTTTAACTCACCCATAGCCGGAGTGATCTTTAGCATTGAGGTTATTTTGTCAGAAATTACGATCAGTTCGTTTATACCTTTATTAATAGCCTCTGTGGCAGGGGCATTGGTCTCTTTAACTCTGTTGGGAGATGATGTATTGTTTTCTTTTACACTTACCGAAGGCTTTGCTGCATCAGATACTCCATTTTATTTGTTTCTAGGTGTTTTCACCGGATTAGTATCACTTTATTTTACGAGAGCAGTAGGCAGGGTAGAAGGCTTAATTAAAAATGTAAAAGGCGATTTTAACAGGGCTTTGGTAGGTGGTGTTTCATTGGGCTTTTTGATATTTATTTTGCCCCCATTATATGGAGAAGGCTATGACACCATTAAAAACCTTCTGCAAGGGAATGCACAGAATTTACTTAATAACAGTCTTTTCTTTAGCGAGATTGATTCTTTCTTCTTTATGGTACTTTTTGTTGCTGCTATTATTCTTATTAAACCTGTGGCTACCGCTTTAACACTCGGCTCTGGCGGAAGTGGAGGTATATTTGCCCCTTCCTTATTTATTGGAGGTGTAACGGGGTATCTTTTTGCCTATCTTATTAATCTTACAGGGATAGCAGAGCCTATCAGCACCAGTAACTTTACACTTGTAGGAATGAGTGGGGTGATGAGCGGGGTGCTGCATGCTCCATTAACTGCTATATTCCTGATAGCAGAAATTACCAGTGGATACACACTTTTTGTACCCTTGATGATTGTTTCAGCTATTTCGTATAGTACCATCTCCTATTTTGAGAAATACTCGCTTTATACGAAGCCACTAATTGAGAAAGGGGATTTAATCTATCATGATAAGGACAGGCAGGTACTAAGTTTGATAGACCTTAAAAAAATTGTAGAAACAGATTTGCTAACCATTGATCCGAATGCCAGCCTGGGTTCATTGGTAGATTTAGTAAGATTCTCGAAAAGAAATATTTTCCCGGTAGTAAATGAGCAGCAGGAACTTATGGGAATAGTTACGCTGGATGACATCCGTGAAATAATGTTTGATACCGATTCTCGAAAAAATATAATTGTTAATACCTTGATGCACAGTCCTCCAACTTATGTTTCCAGCAAAGAAAGTATGCAATCTGTAATGATCAAGTTTGAAAAGACTGGTGCATGGAACTTACCGGTAATAGATGAGGGGAAGTATATAGGCTTTGTTTCCAAATCCAGAATATTTAATGCCTACAGAAAAAAGCTAATCAGGCAACAAATTGATTAAGCAAATAAACACATTTATTACAAGGGTTTATAAATGGATGTTTTCGGATAAGAAAAAGTTAAGTTGCTGATTGGCTGGCACTTGTCCACAATTCTTTTATTTAACTGGAAGTAGTTAATCATTTGATTTTTAAATGTTTACAAATAATTTTTGTAAAAATGTGGATAACTAAAGCGAATTGTGGATAAAAAAACCTTTGAAAATTTAAATCTTTATTTAGTTAAAACAAGTGTGTTTTAACCCTTAGCTGATGTAATATTATTTTCAAATTGTTAATTTTTAAATTTTGTCTTAAAACACCTGATAATACTTATGAAATGTAAATTATACGTTTGTATCTAAGGGCTTCTCTTGTTGTATTATCGGAATGTTTACTGTGGTTTAAAAAAATATTAAAAACAGATTAAATGAATTTATAATTAAAGCAAACTAAAATACAAAGTGGATTTAAAACCCGGATATAAGAATAGTACAATTGTGGTTATTGGTTCTTAATGTGGGAAATTGCAGCTTCCAATATTGTATCCACTCCCGCAGCTTTATCTTCGTCAGTTAAAGAGACTGCAATATCAGGTGCTACGCCAAACTCAATATTTTTACCATTAGCATCAATAGTTCTTGTGGATGAAAAGCGATACCTCCAGCCGTTAGGAAGCTCATTGTTAATGGGTAACCCACCTCCACCACCTGTTCTGTCGCCCATTAAAGTTACGTTAGGCAGAAAACTCATCATGCTGGCAAAGAAATTGGCAGAACTATAACTGCTTCTATTCATAAGTACTACAATGGGTTTGTTAAACTTTAAATCTTCATCACCCTTAAACTCTATAATCTTTTCTTCAGGCTCAGTAAAGTCATCATAAGCCGGTCCGTTTTTATAATACCAATCGGCTACCTTTGTTCTTTCTGTGGCAAACCTGTTTGTTATAGTAAATGCATTGCTTATGCTTCCACCTCCGTTGTTCCTTATGTCAATTATTAAACCTTCTACCGGCCCTTCCAAACTATTTATTCGTTTTTCAAGAAATTTAAAAAGGATGTAATCAAGTAAGGAGGTGCTTACGCTTGAAGAGAAGCTTTCATAATAGATATATCCCACAGAATCAATTATAGTATTGTGTAAAGGTCCGGAAATTTGATAGTCTTCACTTGGCACTAAATAATTTCTTTCAATAATATCGAAGTCAAAATTAGAAGGATAATCCAGGTACCATTGCCAGTTACGAGATAAGTCGATACCTGCTGAAAGGTTAACATGGCCGTCTTCCAATATAAACAGCATGTCTGCCAAGGTGTTAAAAAGCTCAATAGAGTTGCGGGCTGCTTGTGCTTTAGGTCTAAATTCTCTTCTTGCCGCTTCCCAGTCAATGTTTTTGTCTATAAAAAAAGAATATTTCTCATTTACCGTGTTCCACAAATGATCAAAGGTCTCAAGGTTGGAAGGCTGAGGCTCTTCCTTAATAGCTAATCGCTCACAATTTGAAAAAATAAGCAAAACCAGTAGGCCGGATAAGTAAAATATTTTTTTCATAGCTTAAAGAAGGTGCTTAACATGATGCTGTGTTCTCCTGTGGTAATAGGATTGATTGAATTGTAATCTTCGTACATCCAAAAATAATCAAACCTTATTGCATTATTATTTTTTAAATGGAACAATAAATAACTCTGTGCTGACCACCTAAAATAATTGCCGAAGCTAGTAACCTGGCCACCTTTTAAATAATCGAAGAAAGAAGCCTCATCCTTGTTTAAAGAAGCGGAAAATTTAGTTGAAGCAAAAATAGGCCTGGAAGCGTAGGTGATAATTGGTATTTGAGAAAAAATACCTGTTTCAAATTTCCTGCTAAATAATGAAAATGGTAATTGAAGCAAAACAGAAGGCGCAAGTGAGAACCGGGTTTCAATATGCTGGCTGTTATTGGTAAAATTCAGATGATCTCTCAATACCCACCTACCCAGTAAAGCCGCACCCGGATGGATTTTCAACTTTCTATCTTCCTGGGCAGGTAGCTTAAAATAATGTTGATACACGCCCTCTACCCTGTAAGTATACATTTCTGCACCACTTATGCTGCTAATCGGATTATTAAAATCAAAACGGGCAGTAGATTGCGCTATACTTTTACCTGTTTCCCTGTAATGACCTAAAACCGCACCGCCACCCACACCTTTATAAAGAAGAGGAGATATCCCTTCATCTATTACATTTACATAGCTACCACCTACTCCTGTTATAAAATAGGTTTTATTTTCGTAAGGCGTACTTTCACTTACTTGTGCAAATGAAGGTAATATGGTGCTAAATAGTGCACAGACTAGCGATATGGTTATTTTATTCAAAATCTATTATTACCTGGTTTCTTAATATGTCATCTAAAGACTCTCTTTTTCTGATTAAGTAATCTTTCTCTCCTTGCACAAGCACTTCTGCCGGTCTGTAGCGGGAATTATAGTTGGAAGCCATTGAAAAGCCATAGGCTCCTGCATTTTTAATCGCAATAATATCACCCTCTCTCACTTCTGAAAGTTTTCTGTCAGTGCCAAAAGTGTCTGTTTCGCAAATGTAGCCCACCACGGTATACACTCTATGGGTGGAAGAAGGATTTGAAATGTTTTCTATGCTGTGGTATGCATCATACATCATGGGCCTCATTAAATGATTCATTCCCGTATCAAGACCTACGAATACAGTAGCGGGTGTAGTTTTAATTACATTTACTTTTGATAGAAAATACCCAGCCTCACTTACTAAAAACTTACCCGGCTCAAACCATAATTCAAGTTCCTTTCCCTGAGTTTTGCAAAATTCTTTAAATCGTGCTGTTAATTCTTTTCCTAACTCTTCAATATCGGTTGTTACATCTCCTGGCTTGTAGGCCACTTTAAAGCCACTGCCAAAATCAATAAACTTAAGATCGGGGAAATCTTCCGCAGCCTCGAAGATTATTTCAGCACCTCTTAAAAAAGCTTCGGAGTCAAGAATATCTGAACCTGAATGGATGTGTAAGCCAATCACATTAATATTGTTGGACTCTATCACTCTTAATAAGTGACGCATTTGAAGGATGGATATTCCAAATTTTGAATCAATATGCCCGGTTGAAATCTTATTATTTCCACCAGCCATAATATGTGGGTTAAGCCTGATGCAAACAGGTACAGTGTCTTTGTATCGATGACCAAATTGCTCCAGAATGGAAATGTTATCAATATTGATAGTCAAGCCCAAGTCTACTGCTTCTATAATTTCATCTATTGAAACACCATTGGGAGTGTAGAGAATTTCTTTAGGTTCAAAACCCGCTTTTAGGCCTAAATAAGCTTCCTGAATGGAAACTACATCCAGTCCGGCACCGTTTTTTCTGACCCACTTTAAAACAGAAATATTACTCAATGCCTTGGTAGCATATTTCAATTTCAGGTTAATGCCAGAGAAAGCATTATTTAACCTTGTAATTTGCTGAGCAATTTTGTCAGCATCGTACACATATAAGGGTGTACCATATTTCTGCGCTAGTTCTACTAAATAGTTATTCTCCACTGAATTGTTAATTACTAAATGCTAATTTTCTCGTAAAAATGTTCCAAATCTTCCGGTTTACCAAATACAAATATTGTATCTCCCTGTTTAGGCGTAGTTTCAGGGCCTATTTGTGTATTTAGCTCCATTCCTCTTTTCAAACCGATTACTGTAACACCAAAGTTCTTCCTAATGTTAGTCTCGGAAATGGGTTTATTGGTAATTTCTGAATGGTCACGCTCAATTTCGTAACTGGCTGTTGTCAGATCAGGAAACTCTTCTGTAAATTTCTGCATAGGGCTCCTTTTCAGAACACCTCGAAGCATCTCGTAATTATCTGCTCTTATGCTACGGACAAACTCTTTAATCTTTTTCTGAGGGATTAAATACTGGTTTAAAACCCTGGTAAAAATCTCTACGGAGGTTTCAAACTCTTCAGGAATTACTTCATCTGCACCAAGCCTTAAATTTTCTTCTGTTTCAGTGATAAATCGGGTTCTCACAATAATATGGACAGTATTGCTAATCTGGCGTATATTGCTGATAATCCTTCTGGTAGCAATAGTATCAGAAATGGCTATTACTACTACTTTCGCTCTATGAATTGATAGGCTTTTGAGCACTTCAGGCTGTACAGCATCTCCATAAATAATAGGCTCTCCTAAGTGCTTATATTTTCTTATGGTTTCCGTATTTAATTCCGATATAATATAAGGAATGCCCACGCTTTTAGCGGCTTTAGCAACGTTTTGACCATTAAGTCCAAACCCAACTACTACAATGTGCTTATCCAGCTCCTCATCTTCAGCGCTAGTAGCTACTGAGGTATCCGAAAAAGTGAAAAAGACTTTTTTCGTGGTTTCCTCAAGGCGGGAGGCAATTTTATTGCTTGAAATTGAATCAGCCCATTTTCCGGAAACGGCCATAATAAAAGGAGTGATACCCATAGAAAACAATGAAACAGAAAGAAAATACTGATTCACATTTTCTGAAATAAGCCCATAGGAGATACCTACGGTAGCCAATATAAAAGCAAATTCCCCTACCTGAAAGATCGAAAAACCTATGCGCAAGGAGGTTCGCCCGGGATAGGCTAAGAACGTACCTGCCAGAGTTGCTATTAAACCCTTTAATAAAATAACAGCAACTGTTAAGCCTACAATAATAAAGAAATGATCTGCCACAAAGAAGATGTCAAGCAGCATCCCGATTGATACGAAGAAGAAAGAGGTAAACAGCTCACTAAAAGGTAAAATATTGCTGGCTGCCTGATGGCTGTATTCTGATTCCGAAATGATAAGCCCTGCCAGGAAAGCGCCTAGTGCCAGGGAAAGTCCTAAAAATGAGCTTAACCAGGCTACAGAGAAACAAATGAGTACAATTACCAATATGAAGAGCTCTTTGCTTTTAGTTTTTGCAATTTGGTAGAATAACCATGGAACGATGTACCTGGCACTCACTAAAACAAAGGCTATAAGTAAAGCCGCTTTTACAACCATACTTAGTATTTCTATCCAAATGTTACCTGATTGGCCTGCAAGTAATGGCGTAAAAAGCATCATGGGTACCACAATAATGTCCTGGAAGATTAAAATGGCCAGAATAGTTTTGCCGTGAGGAGAGGCGGTTTCTCCTTTGTCTTTTAAAATATTGAGTACAATGGCAGTACTACTCAGAGAGAAAATAAATCCTAAGAAGATGGCAGAATTCCAGGCAAAGCCCACATTAAAAGCTACTAGAGCCACTGCCAGAACGGTACCAAATACCTGGACGGTACCACCTATAAATACAGCTTTCTTAATAGAAGCAAGGCTTTTTATTGAAAACTCTATGCCGATAATAAATAGGAGAAGAATTACACCTATTTCAGCAAATACTTTTACACCTTCCGTAGCATCAATAAGTTGAAAACCATAGGGTCCGGCTATAATACCAGTTATTAAAAAACCTATAATCGGAGGTACTTTTAATCTTCGGAAAAGAAGGATTACGATTATTGAAAGCCCTAAGATGACGACTATGTCACTTAGGATGGGAATTTCTACGTTAGCAGCTAAAATCATTTATTGATAATTGAAACTTAAAATTAAACATTATTACTGACCTATTTTAAAATAAAAAATAGTAAATAATGTAACAATTCCTAGCTTAAAAGTATTTGATGCTGCTGGTTTTATTCTTTAACTCAGTAATTAGGGAGCTCATGATAAATACTACACTGTTCGATAACCAAATAAGGTTTGTTAAAACCGAGCGGGCTGGTCGACAAAAAGGCGGGGAGTGCGTTGAATTGTAGCGTGGTAGTCCGTCAGCTGACGGATCTTGATTTTTTGCGTCTTTTTGATCAAGTCATCGCAGTTATTGGAACTGAACTTCAAATGAGATAACAGGACTTTTGCTATATTAGAAAATAGAGCTAAAGCTGATTAGTTTTCTGCTTACTTACATCTGTGAGGCTATCCCCTTGAGGGGATTATAGGGGTGTTTTATGACATAGAATAGTTTTCCATTGAAGGAAATCAAGTCTTGTTATATAGTAGCAAAAAGATAAAGAATAAAATTTTGTTTAAAATACGTTAAAGTGTAATTGAAACCTCAGTATTTAGTAAAACTTCTCTTTTTTGAGGTTTTATATATAGTTTTTTTAAAGTTTGAGAAACACTTATTAATGTCAGTATATCTAGTTTTTGAGTTCAATTTCATTTTCCATGAGTAGCCTAATTAAAGATAAGATTTAAAGATTTTGAATAGGCGCTTAGTGTAAAAAAATCCTTTCATGAATATGCTCATGAAAGGATTTTCTTAATGGGGCTGTCATGATTATGCCGTCATTCCACCATCAACAGGGTTAATGGTGCCGGTAATGAAGCTGCTTTCATCGCTGCCAAGGAAATACATGAGCTTGGCAACGTCCTCATGAGAGGCATACCTTCCCAAAGGAATACTTTGCTCAAAGCCTTTTTTTGCTTCTTCACCTTTGCCAGGACTAAAGCCTTCTTCCAGTGAACGCATCATTTTGTTATCTACCGGAGAAGGGTTTACAGTATTTACTCTGATTTTATGTGGGGCTCCCTCTAGCGCGGCAGACCGCATCATTCCAATTACTGCATGCTTGCTGGTAACATAAGGTAATACATTGGGTGTGCCCATTAAGCCTGCAACTGAGGAGCTAATAATTATACTCCCACCGTCTTTGTTGTTTTTCATTACCGGGAAAACATGCCTAAGGCCATAGTATACACCTTTAATATTCACATCTATTACTAAGTCAAATATCTCAAGAGGGTATTCCTCCAGTGGCTTTACTTTACCTTCTACCCCAGCATTATTATAGAAAACATCTACTCCTCCCATTTTTTCAACAGCGTAATCTACATAGGCTTTTACTTCCTGCTCATCGGTAACATTTGCTTTAAAAGTAAATAGCTTGTCAGAATTTAGCTGCTTTTTAGCTTCTTTCAGACCGTTTTCATTCATGTCTACTATCAGTACAGAAGCACCTTTTTCCAATACTGTTTTAGCTATAGCCAAACCTATAGCGCCACTTCCACCAGTTATTATAACTCTTTTATTTTTCATCTGATTAGCATTTTTGTTTATTAAACAAAACGTGATAGCAGAGTAACGGTTCTTGACAAAAGTCAGGTATTATGTTGATTTTCAGCAGGTAATTAGTAATACAGGCAGAGCCTGTGTTAATACCCTGGCTCAGGTTTGCAATTTCTCAGGAAAGAGATTTCAACATGAATCATCATCGTATGAGATAACATAAACCACATCCTTTTAGTATAAACAAGAGATCAAATAAAGGTTTATTAATGCTTTCACATCTTTACCTGACTCATAACTGCTTTATCAAATAATCTGTCTCCAAAATATTTTCTGATAAACATAAGGGGTTTAGCCATTTTACCTTTAACATACCTCGTTTTAGGACTTTTAGAAGAAATTATCCGGGAAACCACTTGGCTAATAACAGAAGAGGGAGAAGCCGCTCCTTGTTTTTCGTAAGCCTCTTTCGTAGAGGAGGCAACAGACTTAGCTAAATTTTTGTAAGGTCCACTGCCGGAGTTTTTTAGCATAGGCTGATATAATACATCTGCAAATTCAGTTGCAATTATACCGGGTTCCAAAATAACAACATCTATGTTAAATTGCTTCAACTCCAGTCTTAGGCAGTCAGACCATCCCTCTAAGGCGTGTTTAGTAGCGTGATACCATGCTCCAAGTGGCGTGTACATTTTTCCTCCCATAGATGAAGTGTTAATGATGGTGCCGGACTTTTGCGCCCTCATATACGGTAGAACTTCTTGCGTTACTCTTGCAAGGCCAAATAGATTTACTTCAAATTGCCTGCGGGCATCCTCAATAGCTATGTCTTCCACTGCACCATACAATCCATAGCCTGCATTGTTCCATAGAACATCTATTTTTTCCTGTTCAAAAATAATTTGTTTTACCCCGTCAACAATTTGTTTTTCATTGGTTACATCCAACTCTAATACATGTCCTCCTGCTTTAACCAACTCCTGCATCTGATCTACTCTTCTGGCAGCACCGTACACTGTGTGTCCTTCTTTAATAAGCTTTAGGGCAGTTTCTTTTCCCATACCCGAAGAGGCTCCTGTAATTAAAATAACTTTTTTCATTTTTTTTGATTTAATGAATACAAATTTCAGTTTTTTGCCAGCTTAACAAGCACACGAATTACTGGAAAGAAAACACTTTTTACGGGTAAAGCTTAAAACTTATAAGGTGGGTTTTGAAAAGGTCGATTAGTTTAACTCTCTGTATTCTTGAGGAGTAAGTCCCGTTTTAGTTTTAAATAAACGGCTAAAGTAGTGGGGGTAATTAAAGCCTAGTGTGTAGGCAACTTCACTAACTGAATTATTGGTGGAAAGCAATATACTTTTCGCTTTGTTCACAAGGAAATCATTTACATGATCTTTAGCACTTCTTCCTGTTTCTTTTCTCAGTAAGTCACTCAGGTAATTAGGAGAAAGATTTACCTGATCTGCAATGTATTTAATTGATGGACTGCCGAACTCAGCCAATTGCCCTTTTTCATAATAGGTGTTTAGGAAATTTTCTATTTTAGTAACTATATCCTTATTTTGTATAGCCCTTGTGTTAAACTGCCTCTCATAAAATCTGGAGCAGTAGTTTAATAATAACTCCAGACTTGAAACAATCACCTTCTGACTGTGATTGTCAATTCTCTCATTGTATTCATTTTTGATGTTATCAATGCAGTTGTTTAGGGTGTTTTTTTCCTGATCTGAAAGGTGAAGTGCTTCATGCGATTCATAATCAAAAAAATGAAAATTGCTGATGTTTTCATCTAAAGAAGATCCTTTGATGATATCAGGATGAAAGAAAAGCATCCAGCCGGCTTCTGATTCATCCTCAATTTCTGTGGTAGCAGCAACCACCTGATGAGGCGCGGTAAAAACAAGTACACCTTCTTCAAAATCATAATAGTTTCTACCATACTGGATTCCGCAGTGGGAGCCCTTCATAGAAATTAGATATAAATTGGCCGACATTCGCATGTTCAGCAGTTCTTTAGGAATTTGCATCTTAGACACTTCAATTACACTTATCAGAGGGTGCTTTGGCTTCTCATAACCTAATACCTCATGCAATTGGGTCAGCGATTTTATTTTAAAAATTTCCTCAGGCATTATCTACTTTGATTTATTTTTTTGGTAAAGGTCAGCGGATCAGAAATAAATCAATAGCACAAATTACTGGATTCAAAACATATTTCACAGAATTTCAACTGTTATTACTTCTATGTTTATGCTACAATTTGGCCCAAATTAATTTTTAATGCTCTTTCCGGTTGTATGAAATAACTTAAGGAATCAATCACACCTAAAATTAGCTGTGCAGGCATGAAAAACTAAAGCTACAATTAGTTTACTTTCAACAATCCCACTAATTTTGACCAAACATTGCAATTACCATGTCCGATAGATATAACCAGCGAGGGGTTTCTGCCTCTAAAGAAGATGTACATAATGCTATTAAAAACCTTGACAAAGGGCTTTTTCCTCAGGCATTTTGCAAAATTGTACCTGATCATTTAGTGGGAGATGAAGACTATTGTACCATTATGCATGCGGATGGTGCAGGAACAAAATCTTCTTTAGCCTATATGTACTGGAAAGAAACCGGTGATATTTCTGTTTGGAAGGGTATAGCACAAGATGCTATTATCATGAATATTGACGATTTGCTTTGTGTAGGTTGCACGGATAAAATATTGCTTTCTTCCACCATCGGCAGAAATAAAAACCTTATTCCGGGTGAGGTAATCTCTGCAATTATCAATGGTACTGAGGAAGTGCTTGAAATGTTGAGAAATCATGGAGTGAATATCATTAGCACAGGTGGTGAAACGGCCGATGTGGGTGATCTTGTACGCACAATCATAGTAGATAGCACTGTTACTGCCAGAATGAAAAGATCTGATGTTATTTCAAATGGTGGTATAAAGGCTGGCCAAGTGGTTGTAGGTTTAGCATCTTATGGCCAGGCATCTTATGAGTCAGAATATAATGGAGGCATGGGAAGTAATGGATTAACCTCCGCACGACATGATGTTTTTAATAATGAACTTGTAAGTAAGTATCCTGAAAGTTTTGATAATGGAATCCCTGCTGAATTAGCCTATATGGGCTCTAAAAAGCTAACTGATAAAGTGGAAGGTGTTACTGTTGATGCCGGAAAACTGGTTTTATCTCCCACCAGAACCTATGCCCCTGTTATTAAGAAAGTATTATCAGAATTACCGGGAAAAGTAGCAGGTATGGTGCATTGCAGTGGGGGAGCGCAAACTAAGGTGCTTCATTTTGTAGAAGGCTTACATATAATTAAAGATAACCTTTTCCCTACACCTCCTTTATTCAAAATGATTCAAGAGGAATCAGGCACCGATTGGAAAGAGATGTATAAAGTTTTCAATATGGGCCACAGGATGGAGCTTTATGTGGAGGAAAAGGATGCACAGGCTATTATTGATATCTCAAAATCATTCAATATTGATGCACAAATTATTGGTAGGGTAGAAGCTGCTGAAAAGAAGCAGGTAACTGTTAAAGGGGAGAATGGGGAGTTTATTTATTAACAAGGAGGAAGCCAAAATCTTTAATCTAGTGCGTCATTCTCAGCCAAAGGCTGACCAGGCAAAAAATTTCATGAGGAACGAGAGAAATAATTGGAATCCCATGTTTTGAGCGCTATGACAGCACTATAAAGCTTTTAAATTGAAAGGTTTACTGATTTTAATAGCCTCAATTAAGCTTTCTGCGTGAGCCAGGGGATCCCTGATAAATAATAATCCTACGGCTTATTGATTTTCAGGGATGACGGTTCCATTGCTGTTGGCAGCAGTAGATAAAGGTTCTGAATGAGACAAAAAACTATGCCCACATGCAAACCACAATCTTCAATTCAGTACGTCATTCCAAAATTTCGCGAGGAACGAGAGAAATATTTGGAATCTCCTAGAATTATGCAGAAAGTTAGATCCCTCCCGCTAGTCCTCGTTTGCAACGAGGATCCTACAAACATCAAGTTTTTAACTCGAATTGAATGTATACTAAGAGATCATTGCATCCGTACTACAATGCTTGAATGAATTCATCCTCCTACCAGAGGAGGATGAATTGTAATATATTAAAGGTTCTCCGAAAGAAACAAACATTAATTTCCATCACATCCTGGCTTAGCATCATCATCAGATGCTAAGCGAATGTTACTCAATCCAATATCAACACCTTCTCCGGCTGTAATCGTGAAAGCTGAGCTTATAGTAGTCATATCGACACCGAGATTATCAAAGCAGCTTAAGCTTATTCGATACTCTTTCCAGTCTCCGGCAGCAATGCTGATATCCAGTGTTTCATTACAAGAGGCGTCTGAATCGCACATACCGATTTGTACAACTGCCTGACCTTCTGTAAATGATTTTGCTGAGAAAGCAATTTCCATAGCACCATTTGCCTGTCGCGACATGTCGCTTGGTGAAGCAGCACTTATTCGCATTTGGTCTCGATCCGATTGAGTCCATTTGATTCTCAAGGCATCTTCTTGCGCCTCATGGTCTGTTTTACTAATGATCAAGCCTCCCACAGAAGTAGGGAAACTAGCAATTTGTTTAAGCAAATCGCCCGATCTCAACCATAATCCCCAAGGTGCCACAGCAAGGCCTTTATTGAAAAACTCACCAGTGGAGCTAACTTCACTATTTTCTAAACCGGAGTTTTCCGAAAGTTGATCAAGCGCTTCAGTATCATCGTAACTAAGGCCGTAGCCTAATTTAAATAAGGGTTCAGCATCTTCTGATACCACGGCACTTGCAGGCCAGGCGAAAGACAGACGTCCGGTAAAATCAAAGGAAGGATCTCTTTGAAATAACAGATCGGAAATACCACCTCCTTCACTTCCAGGCAACCATGCCGCAATAAAGGCATCTGATTGGTTTATTTCAGGATTGACCCACAGTGGGCGACCCGATAGAAAAACAGATACAACAGGAATGTCTTTGTTTTTAAACTCAGCCAATTTGTTTACGTCAAAACCATTTGGAGCAAAGTCAAGGTTTTCTCTATCGCCCTGAAACTCTGCGTATGGATCTTCTCCATATATGGCGATTACAAGATCAGCAGTCTCGTTTGTATCTCCATCAGCTGAAAAAATTACCTTACCTCCGGCTGAACTAACCGCTTCTTTAATGCCATCTAATATAGATTCACCATTAGGGAACTCATCATTGGTATGACCTGTGCCTTGCCACGATAAGGTCCACCCGCCTGCTGCCTTGGAAATGCTTGCTGCGCCATCACCGATTACCAAAATAGTTTTTGTAGGATCAATAGGTAAAACGTTATCGTTATTTTTAAGTAAAACCATTGACTCCCTCACTGCCTGGCGTGCAATAGCTCTGTTTTCTGGAAGGCCTAGCAGACTTTCATCTCCTGCGTTTTTGCGTGTGCTGGGTGCGCCCTTGGTAAATATACCTGAGGCAATTTTCACTCTCAAAATCCTGCGGACTGCATCATCTAAGCGAGACATAGGAATTGTTCCTTCCTGAACATGCTTTAACGTACTTTCATACAGCCCTTTCCAACTATCTGGAGCCATATACATGTCCAGGCCTGCATTCAGAGCCGGTGCGCAATCTGTATTCGTACAACCGGGCACTTGACCATGACCATTCCAGTCGCCCACTACGAAACCATTAAAGCCCAATTGGCCCTTTAACACATCCGTTAACAATTCTTTGTCGCCATGGAGTTTTCTGCCCTGCCAGCTTGAGAAAGAAGCCATAACCGTTTGCACGCCTGCAGGTATTGCGCTATAATAACCAGCAGCATGCACATTAATTAATTCCTTTTCACTGATTTGGGCATCACCCTGATCAACACCATTTTTGGTGGCACCGTCAGCTAAAAAATGTTTAGCACTGGATATAACACGGCCTGGGCCCATAAAATCATCTGTACCTACATGTCCTTGCAATCCATACACAATCCGATCTGCATAGGACTTCACAATTTCAGGGTCTTCAGAGAATCCTTCATAACTTCTCCCCCAGCGCAGATCCTGAGGAACCGCTAAAGTGGGAGCAAAGGTCCAATCATGGCCGGATACTGTAAGCTCATGAGCGGTTACTGCTGCAATTTTTTCAATTAAATCGGGATTATTCATAGCGCCAAGCCCTACATTGTGAGGAAAGACTATAGCCCCACTAAGGTTAGCATGACCATGTACCGCATCTATTCCCCATATATAAGGTATGGCAATTTCAACACCTTCCGTATCAATAGAGGCATAATAGTATTCATCAGCCAGTTCTAACCACTTTTTTGTATCTGCATACGGTAAGGGACCCGGTGCCGAATTCCCACCGCTTAACACGGAACCCAAACGGTATTTCTTCACCTCCTCAGGGGTGACAGATCCATTATCGGCCTGAATTACCTGACCTACTTTTTGTTCCAGAGTCAGTTTGGGTAGTATTGAATCTATTTGTGCTTCTATTGCAGGATCTAAAGGTATTGGCTTAATACTGGGCCAATCTTTAGGGTTCACAGTATTTTCAGATTGAGCCTCCACGGTACTGCTCTGCTGTTGAGAGCAGCTTGAAATGATAAGGGAGAAAAGAGGAAATAAGAGTACAGATAAAAATAATGATCTGATCGCAAAAATTTTATTAGCCATTTTAAATACGGTTTATTAGGAATTAGGCATTCTTTCGGATTGTAAATTTAGCGGAAAGTTAAGTTATTTTTTACTGTTTCAATAACGTTTCCTTTTGTAATATTGGTCTGCTTGCACCATTATCCTATGCCTAAGGGATAAATTTTAAATGCATTGCTTAAGTATCTTATTATCCTTAGCTTCGTATTGAATTTTACATGGGGTGCCTACTGAACGGCTGAGATTATACCCAAATAACCTGATCTAGGTAATGCTAGCGTAGGAATTGTGAACACCATTCGAACTTCATCTTCCCCTGCATACATAGATCTTAAATTCTTAGATCGATGACACAAATTTCAAAAAAGGAAAAATTCGATGTCGCCACTGGTGAATTGCGCAATTGGCAAGGAAGACAGGAGTGGTTTTTTAACAGGGACGATACAGACCACTACGAGGCGTATTACGAAGGACCCTATAAGCGCCAGGAAGTTTGGCAAAAAAAGACGCTGGAAGGACTTATCAAGAAAGATAGCCGCGTTGAAAGCTTACTGGAATTTGGCTGTGGCACTACGCGCTTCACCCGATGGTGGCATGAAATAGGAATTCAGGCTACAGGTGGAGATATTTCTCCTTTTATGCTGGCTCAGGGTGTTCACCTCTTCGATGGGGATTTGGTTTTGGCTGATTCTCACCACATGCCATTCAAAGATCATACTTTTGATGCGCTGGCCTTCATCACCACTTTTGAATATTACAAAAGACCGATAGAGGTAATCCGTGAAGCGGCAAGAGTAGGTAAATACGGAATCATTTTTGGGATGATGAATCGCAATACGCCCAAATTGGTGCGAAGAAGAGTACAGCAGTTGTTTGGACGGAACAATTATTACGTAACGGCTAATTTTTATACGCCTGCTTCCTTAAAAGAACTCATCGCTGAGGCACTCCCCGACCGGGACTATACCATTGAGTGGAATGCGACTGGCTTACCCAAGTGGTTTCCACGGCAGCAGTGGAAGTTGCCTTATGGCGATTTCTTCGGCTTATATGTACAATTTAATGATGTATAATGGCGGCATTCGATGAACAATTTGGAAAAGTAGATGCCCAGGTGTTTAAAGAGGATTTACTGAATAAATGCGGGGCAAAACGAGAAGAAGTGATTTGTGGGCCTAGATTTGGCGTTGATACCGCCATTGTTGATCTGGGTAATGGAAAAGCGCTGGCCACTTCCAGCGATCCGCTTTCCCTGATTCCGTCCCTGGGCATGGAAATTTCGGCCCACTTATCCGTGCACTTATTGGCCAATGATATGTCAACTACAGGCTTTGCTCCTCAGTATGCTCAGTTTGTGCTTAATCTGCCGGTCAGCTTGTCGCGGGAAGATTTTAACTTGTATTGGGGTCACATTGATGCACTATGCAAAAAATTGGACATAAGTATTACGGGTGGCCATACAGGTCAGATTCCGGGACAGGAATCAACCATTTCCGGAGGAGGCACTATGTTTTTGCAGGCTCCCAGGGACAAAATATTGAGCAGTAATAATGCGGAGATCGGGGACAGCATCATCATGACAAAACATGCGGCATTATCATCTTCCTCCCTTTTGGCCAATGCTTTCCCTAAAACGGTTAGTGAAAAGTGCGGTGAAGAAACCCAGAAAATAGCCGCCCACAACTTTTGGGATCTTTCTGTACTGAAAGAAGCATTAGCGGCCTCCAGCATCCTGGAGCCGAACAGTGAATTGCATGCCATGCATGATGTAACAGAAGGAGGAATTTTAGGCGCATTGGCCGAAATGGCGGATGCTTCTGGTTGCGGTTTCACAGTGGAATTAGATAAAATTAAGATTAATGAGGAGGTGAAGCAGATTACAGCGCTGTTTGAAATTGATCCCTTTATCTCCATCGGTGCCGGCTCTATGCTGATGGCAGTAAAGCCGGGAAATGAAGACCGCTTGATCCAGGGCCTTTCCAAAGAAGGAGTGGAAGCTTGTAAAATTGGCGTTTTCACGGAAGGTTTTGCTAAGCAGCTTGTGGAAAAGAATGGTGAACAGAGGTCTTTTGTTTTTGATGGAGTAGATCCTTATTGGGCCGCATTTTTTAAAGCATTTCAAGCAGGGTGGAAATGAAGAAACTAGCAGGACTCTATTTGGTCATTGACCCTAGTCAAGCGCACGAAAGCTTGTTGAAGAAACTGCATTCGGCTTTGAAAGGGGGCGTAGACATTGTACAAATTTGGGACCATTGGCCAAATGATCAGCCCAGGGGAGCAAAATTGGAATTTATTCAACGGGCAAAAGAATTGACAAAGGATTTTCAGGTGCCACTGCTCATGAATCAGGATTGGAGCCTGGCACTGGAAACAGGATTAGACGGAGTGCATTTTGACCAGCTGCCGGCCGATTTTCAAACTATTCAGCCTAGGTTGAAAGACCAATATATTGGCCTTACCGTCACCAATAATATGGAGGTAGTGCAACTGGCAGAGCAAAATAGCTTGTCTTACATTAGTTTTTGCTCGGTATTTCCATCTCCTTCCGTGCAAAGCTGTGATATTGTGCAGCCCGATAGCATCAAGAACGCAAAGGAAATTAGCAATATGCCCATTTTTCTTTCCGGAGGAATTAATCAGGAAAATTTTGGGCAATTGAAGGAGCTACCTTTCAATGGCATTGCGGTTATTTCAGGGATCTTAAATGAGGCCGACCCGGAAGCGGCTGCCAAAAAATATAAAGCAAAACTACAGGATTTAGATTATAGCGATTAGATATAGAAAATTATGCAAAGTAGACTATTAAAGAAAATGTGCTGCCCTTTTGATAAGGGTGATTTAAATGTCAATATTTTCAAACAGGAGGAGAACGAAATTATTGAAGGACTTTTGACTTGCTCAGATTGTCAGCGTTATTTCCCTATTATTTACGGTATTCCGATTATGACCCCTGATGAATACAGGCAAAAAGCGTTGGAGGCCCCGGTAATGAAAAAGTGGGGATTGGAATTGCCTGCAGGGGACCAAAGCTTTCGCTTAGATGGGCCTACCCATGCAAGAGCATTGGAGATGGGTGATAATGGATGAAAAGTGGGGTGGTTAAATGAACTGTTTTGGTGAGAGATATTGGCAAAGACACACGCGGTGCGCGTACTCCAAAGTGGGAGAGCCTCACTGTGAGTTTATGGCTTAAGACTTACTACTTGATTGGCAAGCCAAGCGTTAATATTTTTTCTGTCTAATCGTGTTGGAGTCAATGACAGTCAAATTGCGCTGAAATGAAATAATTCTATTAGTAAGGAGCTCTTCTAAAATCTTTGCTGTTTCTAATGGTTCAGTTGGCTGAGTCCTGATGAAAATGACACCTGCTTGCGGTTTGTATCCATGTTTGAATATTAATTCACCATAATCGCTGTCATAAGTGATAATAGTCCTGTTTTCATCAATAGCAATCTGCATAACCTCTTCGTCCGTAATACTAGGGTCGTCAACTCCAATTGCTTTAATGTCGTAACCTTTTGATTTGAGATAAGTGACGCTGGAGAATGGTACATTCTCATTAGCTAGATACTTCAAGTTGGGTGAATTTAAGAATTAATGTATAAAAGGCCGTCCTTTAAGCATTCCTGGATGTAAGAGAAAACAGCTTGTAGTGATTCCTGATTCATTCGAGGATAATTTTCAAGAATTTGTTGTTCTGTCCATCCTTGCGCAAGGAGTCCAATGATATGTTCAACAGATACACGAGTTCCTTTTACTGTAGGCTTTCCAAGTAGTACAGTTTCATCCGATGTTATGTGTTTTCTCCATTCCATATTCAAAGGTACGAAATTTCTTATTTCTTCGTTCGGCCATTCTTACCCATGCGAGTGAGTAAATTCGTAGCTGATTAAAAATATAAAAAATTCAGTTAATTACCACGGCAATCCGCACGGTGGGCTTATTAATTTGATTTTCACCAATAATTCAATTCTACGGACTTTCGGAGGCCCGGTTATGAACAAGTGGGGATTGGAATTGCCTGCAGGAGATCAAAGCTTTCGCTTGGATGGACTTACTTATGCAAGAGCTTTGGAGATGGGTGATAATGGATAAAAAGGGGGGTGGGTTAAATGAACTGATTTACTTAGAGATAGCAGCAAAGACACCTGGCAAGAGTGCCGTCAGAGGGTAGACAGGCTATATTAGTTCGTGCCGACCATACAAATGCTTAATTGTTGGCACTTATATTTTTTTTATCTCTTAGAAATGTGAAGCGTTTTAACATATGTAAATAATGTTGAGTTACTTTATTTCGAGGTTCTGTCTTTATTTTTTGTTCTAAAAACTCAGTAATTTCATTTAATATGGATTTAGGAAGATCCAGTCGACTGCTCATTAGACTTGTATCCATGCTTCTTGTAGCACCGTTAATATAGATGTCAATGTATTTACTTCCGCCTCTTAAAAGCAGCTCATTTGCGAATAAATGAAACTTATTATAAACTCCGAATGTCTGTTCTGCTGATTTGGCAAGTTCAGTGTATAAATCGACTATAAGTTGGTCTGGAGCCAACCTTAAGTCTTTGACAAGATACTCACAAACATCCATTCTTAAGTCATAGTTTAGGTCTTCAAAATCCTCTCCATGTCTTCCATTCCAATAGAAGCTTATATCTTCAAAGTCTTTCTTTGAGTAGTGTAATATAAAATCTTTTAAACTTTCTTCCGTCATACTGTGAATTCTAACGATTGGCTAAGAGACGTAGAGGGCTATGAACACTACCCTTTCGGTTTGCCACTTAGACAAGCCCAATACTTTTATCAAATGCTTACGTTCTTTTAATTTAATATTGTCTCATAAATGTCATTAAAACCATGTCTGTCCAGGTTTTTATTTGAAAAATCAATTTTATTTATCTCGTTAATTACTTGACAGAACAATGTTCCCTTTTTCATGTAATTGTATGTGTCATTAAAAACTGATTTCACAATTACTGATTGATCTGTATCGTTTGGTTCAATAGTTTTTAATACAGGGAATAATTTGTCATTTATAAATGTTATCAATTCTTCTCCTGTCAGACCATCTTAGTCTGCTGCTCAATTTTGCCATTTTAGCTTCTCAGGGATTGGACTCTTATATGTTTTTCTTGATATTTTCCATTCTTCTTCTTTATCAGCGAATATCTTCATAAAAAGCATCCACACCATCTGAGAAATCCGTTGGGTATCACCCTCAAGCCCTTCATCTTTCCTCATGATGTTTCTAATTAATTTTATGATAGATGTTATATTGCTCATTTATATCCTTTCAATTAATTCTGTTTTCAGCCATTCAAAGGCTTCTTGTTGATTGTATTCTATTTCCGGCCGTAATAGGGCTTCCATATCTCCTACAAAGTCCGGGTCATTTTCTTTCGCTTCAATGTTTTGCAAAAACTCCTTTTGACTTGGAGGTTTTTTATCAGTAGGAAACTCAATGTACGCTCGAAAACACTCAAGGATTTCATCAATATTGATGTCCATATTACGTCTGGCATAATCCAGATCAAATAAGTCGCGCCCTTTGCTTCTTTGATATAGTGCTCTGAGTTTGGTACCTAGCAACTCATTGATACTGTACGTACGTATTTTACAATTGCCTTCAAACCATTCGCTTTGCACGGTATAAGGGAAGTCTACCCAATCCAATACATTGAAATGCTCCCGACAGTTGATTTCAAGTTTCAATCGCATCCGAATTTCTTCATACTCAGATGTGAATCGGTATAGTGCTTTGATTCCATGCCCTCTGTTTTGCGTTTTTCTACCTTCCTTAAAGAAGGTAATCACTTCGCCAATCCGCTCCATGATTGGTTTGATGGGGCCTTGCTTAATCTGAACCAAGTCAATATCTTCAGAATATCTTGAAGCGGGGTTTAAGTAGAGTTTATGTAATGCGGTCCCACCTCTAAAAGCTAAATGTTCCCTT
Organism: Marivirga lumbricoides; assembly: GCF_014636295.1. Classification (GTDB taxonomy): domain Bacteria; phylum Bacteroidota; class Bacteroidia; order Cytophagales; family Cyclobacteriaceae; genus Marivirga; species Marivirga lumbricoides. Next base: position 270,129 of record NZ_BMEC01000007.1, read on the forward strand.
AGATAGTCATCAGAGAAAATTTCCACCAATGCCCTACTGATAATTAGATCTTGTTCTACCTGAGAAAAGTCTTTCCATGGAGCATGTTCTTGCCATTGTGCTATGTCAGGTTTAGGTATCATAAGTCACTATCCAATTTACTATTTACATCTACCTTCCATTGGTTGTTAACAGCTCCAGCTTTTTGATTCGTTTTTGGAGAGAGCAATACTGGGAAATATTTATTTGTTATTAGATGTTCCAAAATAGGCTGAGTCAATGTCTCGTCTACTTGCATTTCTTCTAGTATGAAACCAAGTCTTTGTAATGTACTTTTATGTGGGTACCATGTTAAGAGATTTTGTATATCATCTTGATTTATCTCTTCTGAGAGTTCTTCAAAAACAGCTAACATCCTATTGATTCCTCCCAATTTGGATTGATGATGAATTAAGTCAACAGCTGTTAGGGCAGGGCTGGAGATTTTGAAAATCCCTGCATCCGATTTTCTTTCTTGAATATTTTTGTTTGACCATTTAGAAGCCGTGAAAAACCGAATTTTCAATTCTTTTTTTTGGATGTCACCCATTTTGGGTTTTTCTGTCATCACATATTCTTGTTGGGATTGTTGATGACTAGCTCCATGAAATTTTGCTGCAGTATAAAATCCCAAATAGTAATTGCGATTCAAGCTTTTGAAAAGCTTTTCAGCGTATAATTGAATTGGGATTTTTCCTTGTTTTGAGTATCTAGGTGGTATAATTAAATAAAACCCCTTTCTAAAGTTTACTATTTCTTGTTTTTCTATTAATCTGGCAAGCTGAAATTTTAGTGAAGTTCCTTCTCCGTCAGTATTTTTTGCTATTTCTTCAAGAGAAAAGGAATAACTCTCAATTGACAAAAGATGCTTGATAAATGCTTTAGCGTTCACTTTAGTATAATTTTTACAAAAGTAGTAAAAAATGCTACTTATAGAGAATAATAACTAAGATTTATTAGAGGGATGTAAAATTTTAGCTCTTTTGGTTTTTTAGAGTTGGCTTTGTGTGGTGGCAAAAACCAAATGTACTTAAATGTACGATTGGTTTTATATTAGTAATAGCCCTAATAATAAGAGTTATATCAGCAATAATTATATCCTCACCTCCCAGAAAGCTTTATGAATTGATTGGGTATAAAGGTTTCGGCAATTGATTAGTTGTAAATATAGGATAATAGTTGTCATATTCATTATTAAAATAGTATTTTTCACTGAAAAAATGCGATTGATCCTTAGGTTATTAGATAAACTGACCGGGTTAATGTGTGGGAATTTTGAAGAATATTCAAAAGCACAAGTGGCCGCTTGCGATATTTAAAGTGCATTTGTTAACAACTATACATTTTCAAAGAACTTTACAGCATAGCCGCAATACTCTTTGATTTTCTCTTTATCAGTATCAAATTCTTTTCTATTACCTAAATAATTACGACAAGTTGGAGTGATTTCTTTTCCTTCCATCAGTTCTTGAAAAGAAATACACTTAATATGTCTTTTAGTGACAAGCACAATTAAAGCATTTTCAAAAGGATAATCACCGTACTTTGAGATATCTTTTAATTTAAACTCTCCACTTGCTCTATACTTTACTTCTATAAAGTGGGCTTGTTTGTCTTTAAAAATCACAAAATCAGGCATTTGCCTGATGTTTTTAGACACCTCACCCTTAACACCTTTCAATAAATCCTTAATACCTGGAATGGAATTTTCCATTCCATAGCTAAACACTTGAAACCCTAATGATCGAAATAACTCCTCCACTATTGTTTCTGCTATTCTACCTTTAATCACTCCAGAAACCCAAGGGTTATCTTTCTTTTTATCATCCACCTTCATAACATTGAGGGGCAATTGCTCAACTTCCACTGTAGCTTTCTTCGGCTCTCCATTCTCTTTATAACATGAGTAACAAAGCCCACCATCAAATTTTGTGAATCCTCCACAAATTGTACATTCTGCCATAACTTTATTTGAAAAAATCAATACTTAATCAACTCCTGGAAAGCTTTTATGAAGGGATTATCTTAAAAGGTTTTGGGATTTGATTTGGAACAAATATAGTTCACCCGTTGATAAACTCGAAGTGCAAAATTTGCTGTTGATCGAAAAGAGCATTTACTAATTGATTAGGGGTGAGGAATTGCTTTCTTTTTTATTAAAGCTTCCACTGCTACTTTAATTGAGAATACCTAAAAAATATAATTTACCACCAATGCTATTTCCACTTCTCTAACTGAAACTTATCGATAAGTCGGTACAGGCTTTAAAACTCTTTCTTTTCTTTTTCTACTATATAACAAGATATAATTTTCTTAACTGGCGTAACTATTCTATCTCAAAAAACACCCCTATAATCCCCTTAAGGGGATAGCCGCACAGATCAAAATCAGCAGAAAACCAACAGCTTTATCTCTATTTTCTGCTGCATCAAAAGACTAGTTATCTCCTTTGAGGTTCAGTTGTCAGTTTAAATAACGTTAGACGGATTGGCCTTATTCATTTTAGGGATTTTGTATTTCTAATTGGATAAGAAACAAAATGTTTGATCCGCTGGCTAGTGGAGAGTTTTTTTGTTTCCCAGTTAGAACTACAAAATGTCGTTAAAAAATGTCGTTAAGAAATCGAGCCTTTTGTATTTATATCTTTTTAAGATATCATTTTCCCGAGATTCCATCTGACTAAAAATATTATTGACATCAGATGAAATGAATACAGCCTTGAATTTTTGTTTCTTTTTGTTCAAGCAAAAAGAAAGGAAAGATAAAATTGAAGTAGAACCATTGAAAAAAGGAATGGCTGAAAAGTGTCATTCTCATCAGCCACTCCATTTATTTAGAAAATACAGTTCTGCAGACTGCTTTGCTTTATACTTACTCTACAATCACCTTTCTGGTCAGAACTTTATCATTACTGGTCATAATAACAAGGTATAAACCGCTTCTCAACTGATCTATCTTCACGTCTTTTTCCACCCGGGCATTAAATACAATTTTGCCGTTTATATTCGCAATTTTCACCACTGATGGATCAGAAACACTTACTGTAAAGCCGGATGTTGCCGGGTTAGGATAAACGCTTCCTACAAAAAAGCCATCCTTTTTCATTTCCAGTGCAGCATTTTGATTGGAATTAGCTTGTGTATTGCTTCCCACTATTCCGTACGTAAAATTCTCCCATCCATCTATGGAGCTTCTATTACACATCATGGGAGAAACGCCATCTTCGGAAGACACATACTGACCATTGGTTCCTCTAAGCGCAATATTTCCATTTCCGGTATCTACCCAATCGAAAGCTTCCCATCCTCCAATTGAACCTCTGTTACACATCATCGCTGAAGCACCATTTTCAGAGGAAACATACAATCCATTGGTACCTCTCAGGCCAATTTTTCCTCCTCCGGCATCAACAACCGTGAATTGTTCCCAACCACCTACTGAGTTTCTGTTGCACATCATGCCTGTGCCACCGTTTTCTGAAGATACAAACTTACCATTGGTTCCCCGTAGCCAAATAGTCTGGCCTATGGGAACACCTGAGCCGGAAGATGCATTAGGATTCGTATTACTATTTCCGGTGTATTTTATGGCATCATAAAAACCCGAATGATAGGTAATGAGCGGACTTCCGTTGCCAATGCTATATTGAGCAAAGCCAATCATATCATTATAGGCATTTGCCGGTGGTGCCCCTCCATCCCTAATATAATCTCTCACCCTGTTATATCCTGCATCGGGATTAATGGTCCACAAGGTCCTGTCATGGTACATTTTCTTGAATGACCATGGAAAGTAAGCTACATTATTATTGGTACACCAGTCGGTAAGCTGGCGAATGATAGGATTAGTATCCTCACCGTATTCTCCCAACATAAGGGGAACATTTAATTTATCGGTAAGCGCTTTTCTGCCGTTCATATCGTTGATGCTGGCAGCATTTCCGAAGGTATAATGGTGGGTCTGGTAAACCAGGTTATTGTCCCAACGGTAATTTACGCCCGAATTTGACTGTACCTGAGGGTCAGTCCAATCCAGCTTTTGCATATCCGATCCCCACCAGCTGCCTTCGGCTACAATAATATGATTATTATCTACTTCCCGGATGGCATTTCTCATAGCAATCATGGACGGTAATAGCTCATATTCTCTGCCATCCTGCGGAACAGGCTCATTTATCAGGTCGTAACCCCAAACAACCGGCTCATTTTTATAGCGGTTGGCAATGTGGCGCCATACCTGGGCTGCAATATTTACATTATTACCATCCCAAAAAGTCACACTCCCTCTTGGCTGACCTGAATTTGAATTTACGTTATCACTATGGTCACCGGGATTCTGGTAACCAGGGGCAGCGTGCATATCCAATAATACATACATACCATTATCACGGCAGTAATTAATTACTCTGTCAAAGTACTGGAAACCTCTATCCGTTAATCCGGAACCATTCCAAAAAAGATTATAATGAAAAGGTACTCTTACAGAATTGAAGCCCATATTACCAAGTTCGGTAATCGATTGCAGGTTAACGTAATTTAAACGCCATTGGTGCTCGAATTCCATAGCCTGCTGCAAATTACCTCCAAAAGCATCTTTTACGCTATTAAAGAATTGGGTGTGCGTGCGGTATTGGAAATCACCCATCATCAGGTAACCCTCCCAAACCAGCCAGTTGCCAAGGTTGATACCTACCATCTGGAAAGGCTGCCCATTTGGTCCTACAATTTGGGTTCCCTGAGTTTTAATATACTGACCCTGAGCCGGTACTTGAATAAAAAAAGCAGAAAATAACAGCATCATTACAAATAAAGATGTGTTTTTCTTAATCGTTCTATTAAAATGTTCCATATACGTTTTAATTAATTGGTTAAAAATTATTTTTGCTCTCAACTAATTTTTAGAGCTTAGTACTGATTAGATTTGGGTTAACTTTAATAATTAAAAACTGCCTCCTTTCCGTTTTAGATAATTTTCTATTCTCAACCCTTAGCTTTTAACCCAACAGCTTCAGGCTTGACAATCGATTATTTGGGCATTATAATTATGTTTATTAATGAAACATATTTTTTAGGTACACTTTGAGTACTTCTTAATATAATCCAATACACTTTTACTACACCTTGATAATTAAATATCTGAATGTCAGTAATTTGAATTTTATGAATTCCAATGCAATCGTTTGTAATTATGAGCTAAAATTCAAAACTTGTGTTTTGGCAACCACATTTTTGTCAGAGAAAACTGGTATAGTCTGATCAAATAACCGAAAGCATCATTTCAGCGTGAGATGGGAATTTTGAATGGGTACTAAATGGTGGTTGTGCTTTTAAAAGCAGTAGAAATGGCTCAAATAATACAAAATCCGAGAAGTCTAAGAAGTAGAAGGTGCACAATTAAGAATTAACCAAAATTAGTGCAAATCGCAGTAAAGAGAAATTTCATTGAGCATTGAGGTTTTAACTAAAGCTCTGAATTATTAACCCAAATTTTATTCTTAATCTTTTGCATACTATATATCTAGCTCTGATGGCTGGTTGGTATGCTGACTTTTAGAACTCACCCCTGATTTGTCTTCGACAAATCTGTCCCCTCTCTTCCGAGAATAGAGGGGAGAAATCTCGTAAGAATCAATATTATTAATTAAATTTACTATTGTTCCGTAACAATGACTGCTGCAAATATTCCCTTCTCTTCATAAAAGAGAAGGGTGGTTCGCCAGTTGGCGGATCGGGATGAGTTCAAAAATCTGAAGTCGACAATCGCTGAGTAGCTTCAAGTTATCTACCTTGAAGTTCAGTTGCCAGCCAAATGCTGACCAGCCTTTGGCTGACTCCCTTGCTGCAATTCCACGCGTTCACCGCCTTTTTGTCCTTCCGCCCGCTTTATAGAGCAAAGTTCATTTGGTTTTCTAACATTGGAATATTTATCAAGAGTGCCCTAATCAAAATCAACAAAAAAGGCTATTGAAATTTCTCTCAATAGCCTTTTTATTTAATTAAATTTAACTAATTAACCATTCGGATTAAGAATCTGATCAATTCTGCTCACTAAATCCTGTAAATGATATCGTGACATTTGATCCGATTGTCTTGCGATTCCTCTGTTAATTTCTGCTCTCAAAGCCACTAAGTTACCCCTGGATAAAGAAGGAATATCAGTAGTTCTGATGTCTTTATCTTCTGAATTCACAAGTCCTCCTAAGTGTTCTACAAAAGTTTTTTGTACATTTCTTCTATAGGTATCAATTTTAGCGCCTGATCTCAACTCTGAGAAAATACCGGTTCTCAGGTCGTCCATCATAGTAGTGGCGGAATAAGCGTCTTTTCCGTTCAAAGCCTCATTTTCAAGAATTCTTTTTACTCTGTCCTTGGAAATTAGATTGCTTAAAGTGCGGGTTTGCAAAGCTTTAATTCTATCCACAATACCTTCTTCTTCAATTCTGGTAAGAATAGCAGGTTGAATAATCCATTCCGGAGTAGCAAACAACTGCTCATTCAGGAATTTAATGGCTCTTTTTTGTTTGTCAAGTTCAGTATGAATATATACAGCGCCTTCCTGATCTGAAGTTTTATAGAACTCATAAATACCGCCCACATTAGCAGTAACATGGCCCATATAACGGTTAAACTGACCCACTACATTATTATAAAGCTCTTGTAGTTCATCGTAGTTCTTGCCTTCCTCTACTCCCCAAACCAATAATTTGTCAGTAATTCGTTTCAGGTTGGCGATTCCTAATTCTGATGCCAGCATAGAGTCATCTCCTATGTCTTCTGTTTGAGCTGAAGGATCAGTTGGATTTCCTCTTTGTCTACCATATCGGTACAATGGATTCCCTGCTTTCTCAAGAATCCACTCATTCAGAGTGTCTTCTTCATCAGATGGCTTGCTTACATTTGCTATTGGCTTGTAACCATATTTTATAGCCCAGTCATCATATTCACCTACTTTAGGGAAGAAGTTGGTCACCCCATCGCCTGGTTGTGCCACATAGTTAAACCTGGCATAATCCATGATAGAAGGAGCTACTCCGTGAGTTTTCATGAATTCAGCATTTCTTAAGGAATCTATAGGATATGCTACACTTGAACCCATGTTATGTGGTAACCCTAAAGTATGACCTACTTCATGAGCAGCCACAAAACGAATCAATTCACCCATTAACTCATCTTCAAATTTAATTTTCTGAGCTTCCGGGTTAATTGCAGCGGTTTGAATGAAATACCAGTTTCTTAATAAATTCATCACATTGTGGTACCATAAAATATCGCTTTCAAGAATTTCTCCTGTGCGAGGATCATGTACATGTGGTCCTTGCGCATTTTGGATATCTGTGGCAATGTATCTGATTACAGAATAGCGCACATCTTCAGGGCTCCAATCCGGATCTTCCTCTGCTGTAGGAGCATCTTTTGCTATAATAGCATTTTTCAACCCTGCTTTTTCAAAAGCCGACTGCCAGTCTTCTACTCCTTGCTTAATGGATTTTCTCCATTTTACAGGTGTAGCAGGATCGATATAATAAACAATTGGCTTTACAGGTTCAACTGCTTCACCTCTGTTATATGCATCCCAATCAGATGGTTCTAACCTCCATTTTGTAATAAACCTGTTGCGAGCAGCTTTTTGCTCATCTTTTGAATAGTCAATTTGTTGAATGGAAAAATAGCCCACCCTATCATCATGATTTCTTGGCACCATCGGATCCTCCGGTAACAAGATCATTGATTGATTCAGTTCAATTGAGAGCGCACCTGTTAACTGGTTATCAGGAATTTCTGAACCTTTGTAGGTAAGAATATGTCTTATTTCCACATTTTCAGGGAAGGCTTTTCCCCACATAATCATGGAGCGGCTTTTATCTACTGAAGAGATTTTGAAATTTTTTCTCTGATAGTCATACAAACCACCAATCATAGGAATATCAGTAGTGAAGAAATCTTCTATATTAATAACATAAGTAGAAGAGTCTTTTCCTAATGCTTCAATTTTGAAGGAATGAATAACGGGTTCAAAGTTGTTGTTTTTTACTGATTTGTAGATAGGGTCTTCCTCATTGGCCACCGAGTTGTACGAAACAGATCTAATCAGTAGCTGATTGTCTTTTTTCTGGAAACGAATTACCTGCTGAGGTCTGGATTTCATACCTGCGCCACCAAAATTCAGGCCTTTTACGTGCCCTGAAATTCTTGAAACAATTAATATTTCCTTTTCAAGCAGGTCTTGCGGAATTTCAAAATAATATTTGTCGTCCACTTTGTGAAAAGTGAATAGTCCCTCATCACTAACTGCCTCTTTTGTAATTACCTCGGAGTACTTTTTATAAGGGGATTTACTCTTCGAAGGTTGTTCTTTCTTTTCCTCTTCTTTTTTGTTTTTTCCAAACAATTGTGCAGATGTCTCCTGGGAATAAAGCGCTATAAGCCCCAAAAGCATCATGTTAATTATTATTTTTCTCATATGTGTACTTACATTTATTTTTGTGTTCTAAATTAACAAACAAATAAATTTTTAGTCTCATTTTAGGGGTTGAATTACACGAGCGGAATATTCATTATTTTGAGACTGGTAGCATTTCATGTTTAAAGTAGAATAAAATTAGGATTTAATTTAAAAAACAGATTGAATGCTGATCAGGAAAGCTTTGTTATAAACGATTTTAGCCTTAGATTTGCACCCTGAAAGAGAACATAGCACTCATTATTATCATAAATAAATAAATATGGCGAATATTGGTAAAATTACCCAAGTAATTGGTCCGGTAGTAGATGTGAGTTTTGAAGCTGAAGGCTCCAAACTTCCTGACATTTTAGATGCATTTAAAGTAACAAAAGGTGACGGAACAGTTATCGTTTTGGAATGTCAGCAGCATCTTGGAGAAAATAGAGTACGAACCGTTGCGATGGATGGTACAGAAGGTTTAACAAGAGGCATGGAAGTAGTTGATACCGGAGCGCCTATATCAATGCCAACTGGAGAGGATATAAAAGGAAGACTTTTTAACGTAATTGGTGATGCCATAGATGGAATCAGTCAGCCGGAAGGTAAAACAAGGTTACCTATCCACAGACAAGCGCCTAAATTTGAAGACCTTACTACTTCATCAGAAGTGCTATACACTGGTATTAAAGTTATTGATCTAATCGAGCCTTATTCAAAAGGTGGTAAAATTGGATTGTTCGGTGGTGCTGGTGTGGGTAAAACAGTATTGATCCAGGAGTTGATCAACAATATTGCTAAAGGACATGGTGGTCTTTCAGTATTTGCCGGTGTGGGTGAGAGAACGCGTGAAGGAAATGACTTGCTTCGTGAAATGTTGGAATCAGGTATCGTAAGATACGGTGAAGAGTTCATGAAATCAATGGAAGAAGGTACCTGGGATTTATCAAAAGTAGACAAAGAAGCTTTGAAAGAGTCTAAAGCTACTTTCGTTTTTGGTCAAATGAATGAGCCTCCGGGTGCTCGTGCAAGAGTTGCTCTTTCAGGATTAACATTGGCTGAATACTACAGAGACGGTGATAAAGATAGCAACGAACAAGGAAAAGATATTCTATTCTTTATTGATAATATATTTAGATTTACTCAGGCAGGTTCTGAAGTTTCTGCCCTTTTAGGTCGTATGCCTTCAGCAGTAGGTTACCAACCAACTTTGGCTACCGAAATGGGACAAATGCAGGAGCGTATTACTTCTACTAAAAATGGATCCATTACTTCAGTACAGGCGGTTTACGTGCCAGCGGATGATTTAACTGACCCTGCTCCGGCTACAACCTTTGCTCACCTGGATGCTACAACCGTATTATCTCGTAAAATTGCTGAGTTAGGTATTTACCCAGCTGTAGATCCATTGGATTCAACTTCAAGAATCCTGGAAAGAAGTATTGTTGGTGATGAGCATTATGATTGTGCCCAAAGAGTAAAAGAAATTTTACAACGATACAAAGAACTGCAAGATATCATTGCTATCTTAGGTATGGACGAACTTTCAGAAGAAGACAGACAAACTGTTTACCGGGCAAGAAGAGTGCAAAGATTCTTATCTCAACCATTCCATGTGGCAGAGCAGTTTACAGGATTGAAAGGTGTTTTAGTGGATATTAAAGACACAATCAAAGGCTTTAACATGATTATGGATGGAGAATTAGATCATCTTCCTGAAGCAGCATTCAACCTGAAAGGAACAATTGAAGAAGCAATTGAAGCAGGTGAGAAAATGTTAGCGGAAGCTTAATTCACTTTTAAAAAAAGGACTAACATGTATTTAGAAATAATTACTCCGGAAAGAAAAGTTTTTAACGGAAATGTAGATTCAGCTACTTTCCCGGGAAGCGATGGTTCTTTCCAGGTTTTAAATAATCACGCACCTATGATCAGCTCATTGGCAAAAGGTAATTTATCTTATGCTACTGGTAAAGATGTAACTACTATGGTAGTAGAGGGTGGTGTTGTGGAAGTGCTAAATAACAGCATTACTGTGTTAGCTGAAAAGGTGATTGAAGAATAGCTAAAGCTAAAATATTATTAAGAGAGAGCCGATTCATGAAAGTGAGTCGGCTTTTTTATTATCGTTTTCCGCTTTAAAAGCCTCAGTAGGTTCTTTCTTTTAATGAGAAAGATTTTACTTTTTCTTCTTTTTAAACCTGCTAAATGTCTTCTTCACAAATCCGGTGAAGAATTTTGACTGCCCAAATACCCATCCATAAAAGAGAAGAATGAGGAAGTAGACAGGTAGAATAAGGATGTAGTAGATAGTAGTGAAAATCCAATTACGTTCTTCTTTTGCTGCAAAGAGTGATAATACAGGTTCTTTTAAAAACATTACAGTAAAACCTGTACTGGCAAATACCAGAAGCACTATTGCTACCTGCCAACCTGATTTTAGATTCCATCTGTTCTTTAATTTTTCAAACATCTTTATTCTGTTAATAAAAAAAGAGACTGCCTCTATGAAACAGTCTCAGTTTAATTGTAGTATCAATTATTTTAAAATTCTTGTGGTGGGTTCCGTTTCATTATGAGACCCACAATTAAAGAGATTATAAACCCTAGAATAACTGTTCCGATAGTTCCTGCTATAATAAGAAATAATGGTCCCTGAAACATGCTTGACATCTTTTCAGCGGCTTCTATTTGTTCTGTACTCATGCCACTATTGTACATTTCTTCGGCTTGCTTTTCCATTGCATACTTTATGCTGGAATCATCGACAAACTGGATGTAGAGTGCATATACTGTAGAAGAAATAGCACCTGAAACCAGGGTGGTTAGTGTTCCTAGCCCTAAAGATTGGCCTAAGGTCATAAATCCATTATTCAAATCTTTGAATTTTTTAAAGATATAAATAATGAAACCTAAATATATTAGATATGATAAATAATTGCCCCATGCTTGTTGATACAGGCCTGTAAGTTGGATAACTAACGTATAAATAGTTACTATTAAGGCGAGAATTAATCCTTGCTGTAAGGCAAATTTAGATGTGCTTACTTTTTCTTCCATGTGTTTTTAGTTTATAGTAGTTAATTAATGATGTTGAATGTGTTGAGGGATATTACAATTGTCCCTATTCCGTGTGTCAATAATATAAATTATTTTCCAAACATCATCTATTTTCGCTAAAGTAAATGAATTTACTCCGCAGTGGCTTAAGCTCTTATCTATATAAAAAGCATAATCCATCCATACAGTAGCTAATTTATCATCAAATTGAAGTTGATAATTCCAGGTTCTTTCATCCCATATTTGGGCTTTGGGTTGTGCTACTGCGTTGAACCATCCTTCTGGTAATGAGGTTGGAGAAAGTTTATTCGTCCCGTCTTTATTCGAACCAATACTTTGCATAACAGCATCTTCGTGAAAATGCCGAATCATTAAACTGGTATCTGAAGTACGCATGCCATCAAATACATCAGTAATAATTGTCATAATTGACAGAGAGTCTGCTTTTTTGTTCTGACAGTATAGGTTGAAAGAAAGTAAAAAGAATAGAGTTGTTATAGTAAGTGGCTTCATCAAAAATGAAGATCATCAGTTAAAAACAAAAGTACAATGGTATTTACATCAATGGCATAAAATCATTAAATAATGCCTTCAAAGTGTGACCACACAAAAGCTTTAGGGATGGGACTTACCACGTTTAGAGGTTCCTTTTTGGTAGGGTGCTCAAACGAGATTGCTCTTGCATGTAAAGCGATAGAGCCATCCTTTGTTGGTTTGGGGAAGCCATATTTTACATCTCCTATTATTGGACAACCTATTTTAGCCAGCTGCACTCTTATCTGATGAGGTCTGCCGGTAATGGGTTTGATTTCGATCAAATTCCTATCGCCCATAGCACTAATCAACTTGTATTCAAGTACTGATTTCAACCCTCCTTTATTATCACTGGAGTAGGCATGGGTAAAGTTTTTATTAGTGTCTTTCTTTAACCAGTGAGTAATTGTATCTTCTGTTTTTGGAGGTCTTTTTTCAGTGATAGCCCAGTAGGTCTTATCCACTTCCCTGTTCTGGAACATTTTTGACATTCTCTCCAAAGCTTTTGAAGTTCTCGCTAATACTACAATACCTGATACCGGTCTGTCAATCCTGTGAGGAGTACCGCAGAAAACCGCACCAGGCTTATTATATTTTTGTGCTATATATTGTTTAGCATGCTCGGATAAAGGTGTATCACCTGTTTGATCGCCCTGCACAAGCATTCCAGAAGGTTTATTGACCACTAGTAAGTGGTTGTCTTCGTACATTACTATTTGCAAAAATTCCTGGTAGGTCATAGCTTAAAATTCTGAAGTAAAGTGGAATTGAATATCAGGGAAATTGTCCTGAACCATTTGTAGCCAGGCTCTTGTCTCAGCCATAAATACTAATTTACCATCTTTATCCCTGGCAATGTGACGATGCTTGGATTTGATGAATTCATCCAGTTTTTTCTTGTCTTTACTGCTAATCCAGCACGCTTTAAATAAATTCATAGGGGCAAAATCGCAGGAAGCACCATATTCATTCTTTAACCTGTGCTGAATTACCTCGAACTGGAGGTTGCCCACTACGCCAACAACTTTTCTGGCACCCATTTCAAAGGTAAATAGCTGTGCCACTCCCTCATCCATTAACTGGCTCAAACCTTTATCCAGTTGTTTGGTTTTCATGGCGTCTTTATTGATCACTTCTCTGAATATTTCGGGAGAGAAGCTAGGGATTCCCTTGTATAACCCTTTTTCGCCTTCAGAAAGGGTGTCTCCAATTTTAAGATTTCCGGTATCGTACAAACCCACTATATCCCCCGGGAAAGCTTCATCTATAGTTTCCTTATCCTGTGCCATAAATGCTGTGGCATTAGAGAACCTGAATTTTTTATCGTGACGCACATTCAGATAACTATTGCCTCTTTGGAAAGTCCCGGAGCAAATTCTAACGAAAGCAATTCTGTTTCTATGTTTAGGATCCATATTAGCATGTATTTTAAATACAAATCCTGAAAAAGAAGATTCATCGGGCTTAATAGTTCTTTCTTCAGTAGCGCGTTCTCTTGGTGGTGGGGCAATGTTGATAAAAGTATCTAACATTTCTTTCACACCGAAACTGTTCACTGCGGAGCCAAAAAACACAGGTGCTACTTTTCCCTCAAGGTAATCCTGCACATTAAGCTCGGGGTAAACTCCTCCAATTAGTTCTGCATCTTCTCTCAGTTGGTTGGCTAAAGTATCTCCAACATTTTTATCTAAAACAGGGCTTTCCAGATCTTTAATTTCAACAGCTTCTGCTGAAAGTTTCTTTTTGCTGGGCTGAAAAAGCAAAAGGTTTTTTGTATAAAGATTATACACCCCTTTAAAAGTTTTTCCCATGCCAATAGGCCAGGTAAGAGGACAAACTTTTATGTTAAGCTTTTCTTCAATTTCATCAATCAGATCGTAAGGATCTTGTCCTTCGCGGTCTACTTTATTAATAAAGCAAATAACAGGAGTATTGCGCATACGGCAGACTTCCATCAGTTTTTCCGTTTGCTGCTCTACACCCTTTACACAATCTATCACCATCACTACGCTGTCTACAGCCGTTAAGGTACGGTAAGTGTCTTCAGCAAAATCCTGGTGACCTGGTGTGTCAAGCAAATTGATTTTCATTCCTTTGTAATCGAAGCCCATCACCGATGTAGCAACAGAAATACCTCTCTGTTTCTCTATTTCCATCCAGTCGGATTTGGTTGCAGTATCAATTTTATTTGATTTTACAGCTCCTGCAGTATTTATAGCACCTCCAAAAAGTAATAATTTTTCAGTTAAAGTGGTTTTACCTGCATCAGGGTGGGCAATAATGCCAAAGGTTCTCCTCTTACTAATTTCTTTTGTTAAGTTGCTCATATGCTGCTAAAATGAAAGTGCAAAAGTACGAATAATGATTGGCAAATGGAAAGGAGAGTAAGCTACTAATAAAATAGTTTTCAGTACACTCCTTAAATGCATTTCGCTTACAATTAAAAAAAGCCTCCGGAGATGAAGGCTTGATAAATCATTACTGTAAATTCTCCGGAGACCTTGCAGGGAGGAATGTTTTATAAACAACTTTGTTCACGAAATCATTCAATTATTCTAATAAATTTAGTTGAGTTGAAAGGTAATTGGTATGGTCATTTTAACTCTTACGGGCTGACCTCTTTGTTTTCCGGGATTCCAGGCGGGAGCGGCTTTCAACACTCTAATTGCTTCCTGATCCAATCCTTCAGATACTCCTTTTAAGACCGTTATATCTGATAAAGAACCGTCTTTTTCAATCACGAATGATAGGTAAACCTTCCCTCCAATATTTCTTTGCTGCTCTCTTCGAGGGTATTTTATTTCTTCAGATAAAAATTTGTAAAAAGCATCCATACCACCTTTATATTCAGGCTTTACTTCTAAAGCACCAAGAAGATATGGAGTGTTGTCTTCTACAATTTCTTCAGGAGGACCATCAGCATCCATGGCATTATTTATTTCTTCTATGTCAACTGGAGCAAGCTCTTTCGTGTCATTCTTTACAGGAGGCTCTTTATCTACGATGTTAGGAAGAATCTCTTTCTTAGGTTTGATTAATTCCGGCCTTACTTTAGGGGGTTGCACAGTTCTTTTTACATCGGTCATAACAATTATAATTCCAGGGTCTTCAGGAAGAACAACTGTTTCCTCATCAGTAATATGCACCTTAAACTCGAAGGCAATAAAACAGAGGGTAATTGAAATGATTAAACCAATATTAAAAAATAAAGGTCCTTTTGCATACAAGCTGCGGGTAGCATTTTTTGAATTTTCCATAAGAATAATCATTTATCGTTTAACATGATTATTCACACACCTGTATTATAAACGCAACTATTTTGATTTAGTATATAAAGGGTGATGAAAATTTTGCTTTAAGTGCGCAATGAAGAATATAATTCTATATTTTTTTATTGTATAAAATTTTCTAAATATCTCTGCATTAGGTACTAAAAGGTTTTTCTTTCATCATTAATTTGAGAAACCAATCTATCCAGACTCGCTGAAAAAAAATAAATTAATGTTTGTAGGATTTATCGAAGGTAAGAAAGCAAGCCCTACTCGATAAAGCCTGGAGCAGTGGGGTAGAGGTATTCATTGTGATATTTACCTTTTAGATAGAATGAGCTTTTAATTTTTTTCTTATGCAGGAAATATTCCAGGGAAACTCTTAGTACTCCCAATCCATAAATAAAACTTCTTTTAAAATTAATGGAAGAAGCTTCTTTAAAGTATTTAGTAGGGCAACTAATTTCAGCAATATCGTAGCCCTCATTAAATATTTGGGCTATCATCTGATTATCAAATATAAAATCGTCAGAGTTCAATTCATAGGCTATATTTTCAAGCACTCTTTTAGAGAAAGCTCTGTAGCCAGTATGATATTCCGAAAGTTTTTGGTTAATCAGTATATTCTGAAATAAGGTAAGTACTCTATTAGCGACATATTTATAAAGAGGCATACCTCCTTGAAGTGCGCCTTTTCCAAGTATCCTGGAGCCGAAAACTACCTGGTAAACATCATTTGCCAATAAAAAGCACATGGAATGAATCAGCTTGGGAGTATATTGGTAATCAGGATGTAACATTACTACTATGTCTGATTTTAGTTCCAGCGCTTTATTATAACAGCTTTTTTGATTGCCTCCGTACCCTCTATTTTCTTTGTGAAGAATAATATGTTGGATCCCTAGTTTTTTTGCAATAGGTATAGTTTCATCTCCACTGCAGTCGTCCACAAGTATCACATGGTCCACAATGTCGAATGGGATTTCAGCATAAGTTTGTTCTAGTGTGCGTGCTGCATTGTAGGCAGGAAGTACAACAGTGATTATTTTTTGATTAATCATAATTGAGAATTTTATTTTCTTTTTAAAAAGATGAAGCCATTTTTAGCATAAACCAATTCCAGATCGGGCCTCGTTTTCATCAGATTTTCTCCATAATGGATTTTAGTAATCAGGTAAACATCCTTGTCCACTTCACCCTCCAACAGCCAGCTTCTATTATAATAATTGGGATTATTATGCTCTTGAGTTTGAGCATAGAAATAATGACCATAAGTTTTAAAGCCTAAAGGCAATATATAGGCATCCTCATCTCGGATACTTTTATAAAATTCAATTGCGGTTCTTTGAGAATAGCCTTCAATGTTATTGACAATAAATACCAAGCTTAGATTAATGAAAAGGATGGAGCTTAAAAACAAACTGTAAATAGCATAAGTAGGCCTTTTTTTAAGGATAAAAAGGCTATAAAGGATTACCCCGGTAAGAAGTATAAAGCCAATAAGTATTTCAAAACCTGACCATTGAACATTGGCCATTAAATTAGCGGAAGCAAATCGGTCTTTAATTAATCCGCTAGCTAACAAATCATCTTTGAAATGCGCAATCAGCGTGAGTAATATAAAGCTAAGGGATAGTATTAGTCCTATCAGGACAATCAGCAAATTCATAAATGCAGGCGTACGCCATTTCTTGTTGAGTAAACCATGGATAAAGCAAGTGGCCAGAAAGGTAACCGGAAAGTAGGCCATAGAAGAGTAATGAACAATCTTGGTTTTTACAATGGTAAAAACTATCAGCACTACAAAAAGAAGAATGATCATTATCGTTTTAAAAGAACTTTGAATTGGAGAGTAATCACTATTTCTTTTAAACATTGGTAGCGCAAATAATGAGGCGGGAAACACACCTAGTAGTATTATTATAAAATGATAGCCAAAAAAGCCTCCATGCCCTGCACCCTTGGTTTGCAAGAGTTCAATTTGGTAAGTAATGAACCTCCATATGATATCAGCATTGCCAGTAATAATTTGCATTATAAACCAAAAGCCCCCTGTTAATAGCAGAGCAATAGTAAAGACTCCCAAATGCCAGATGGAGAACCGTATTTTAAATTTACGAAGCAGAACAAAGACTGAAACAGAAAGGGAAAACAACAAAATAGCAACAGGTCCCTTTGTTAAAACAGCTAAACCTAGTAAGGTTCCTGATAACAATGAAGCATGAAGCTTCTGTTTGGCCCCTTCATAACTGATATAATTATTGAAAAAATAAATGCTTAGGAATATGAAAAAATTAAACCAGGGATCTATTATGCCTGATTTGAAGTAGAAAAAAGGTAGTATAGAGCCCAAATAAACCATTACCCACAACCCTCCGAACTTTTTATCAAAGAGCTTTTTTCCAATATGGTATAAAGCAATTACTGTAAATATTCCTGCGATGGCATTAGGGAAGCGGGCAGCAAATTCATTTACTCCAAATACTTTCATGGATGCTGCTTGCATCCATATAAAGAGTGGTGGTTTTTCCCAAAATGGAATAAAATTAATTTGAACATTTAAGTAGTCGCCAGATACCAGCATTTCTCTGGCGGATTCAGCAAAATTTATTTCATCCCAATCAAAAAGGTGTACTCGCCCTAAAAAAGGAATTAAGATTAAGGCACTTAATCCAGCAATTAACAGATAGTTCAGGTCAAGCTTTTGTGTCTTAATTTGATTCATTTAGTTTCTTTTCTTCTGTATTGTATAAGCTGATCCGCAATTGGTTGTCGAGGAATTTATTTTGCGATTTATGTATAATCAAATAGGATATAAATGCTGCTATTACACCTATTAATGATCCTGCCATTACATCCTCAAGGAAATGTTCGGAAAGGTAAACCCGGGAAAAACTTACTACCAGAGCTATACCGAAAAGTATGTATCTATGAGAGATTTTCTTAGTGATGAAGATAAGAGAGAAAGCTAAAGCAAAGGCAGTGGCCGAATGACCGGATGGAAAACTATTTGAGTACATTAATTCCACACCCTCCACAAAACGTAATTCACTGATGTTTTTAAAATACAGAGCAGGTCTTTCTACATCTTTAAAAAATATTTTTTTAAGAACCTGGGAAGTTATTCCCGAGATTAGAAAAGCATATAGGAGCATAACAGCATATCTAAACCGATTGAATAGCATTACTACTA
Organism: Marivirga lumbricoides; assembly: GCF_014636295.1. Taxonomy (GTDB): domain Bacteria; phylum Bacteroidota; class Bacteroidia; order Cytophagales; family Cyclobacteriaceae; genus Marivirga; species Marivirga lumbricoides. The sequence continues at coordinate 288,642 of NZ_BMEC01000007.1, forward strand.
TAATTACTATTGCAAAAATTCCGTCTCCAAGATGTGTTACATATTTGAGTATAAAATCAATAAATGAGCAATTGTATTTATTGATCTCTAAATGAGTAGCTTTTTTGCCGAAGTATTGTGTCAGCAGCGTACAAATAGTGATGAGAGAAAGATAGATTGATAAACAAAAATAATGTCTCTTAATGAGGCTTATCATTTTTGTTTTAAAGGTATATTATGGCTGACAATAATTCATTGTTGAAGAAATCTGCAAAATAGTGCTGTTAACAAATGTTATTACACAGTAAAAAATATATTACCAAATCGGTGTAGTAATGTTAAGGAAGAAGTGGGTACAAGTTTAAGAGGTATATGATATGTATTCTGCGGATTTAAATTTTTGATTTAGTAATATTCTAACTTATAGGTTATTGTTTTTTAAAAATAAATGCCGGGAGATAATTTTTGTTTTTTATTTAAGAGGGCCTGTAAATGATAACGTAATTTTTGAACTGAACAAAAATGATGAAATAAACAATTTAATAATATGTCTGTGGCTTGAAAATAAGGGGCTCAGGAAAAATAGTTACTGCCTGAAATGTTAATTTATTTTATACGGAATCTAAAATTTGATTACAGAATGAGGGGGCATTTGTTACTGATTTTCAGATACATGTCATTGATTGTCATGTAATTGCCTGATAGGCTCTATTTACTTGCATTTTTTAATTCGGCATATGCTCTACCTTCCATCCTTTGCCGGAAGGCTTGTAGGCCAGCGCGCTCGCTCTTAGTAAACTTTATTTAGTTGTCTAAGATGGTAGAAATATAATTATAAGTCTCTAAATTAAGGTAGGGGTGTTTAATATTGAGGAGAATTACCAGAAGCCTATCTCAATAAATTAGAGGTGTTTAATTCCCAAATAACAAAAAAGCCTGCGAAAATGTTATATCGCAGGCTTTTCAATATACTTTTAGCTTAAAGCTACTTTATTTCTTCATAATCTACATATTCGCCACCTTTAAAATTGCTGGCGCTTCTTTTATTTTTATCGTCTTCAGGCACAAATTCAATATTAATACCGTCAGCTGTTTTTTTCTTTTGCTGAGATTGGTTATTGAAATGTTGACGACCATTTTGTGTTGCATATTTAGCTCCAAGGCCACCAAGAAAAATGCGGAATAAAAACCCTCCTACCTTGAAGAAGATGTATCCTATCAAAAATGTTATTAATAATACTTTAAACATAATAGTATATTTTACGCAACCTTAATATCTTAGGTTATAAAAATTTTATCGATAAAAAAGTTCTGCTTTTTTATTTTATCTACTCAAATATAAGTTTCTTTCTGAATAAATTTTCAAGAAATAATCATCCATCAAATCATCAATAAAATAAATAGACTCACCAGTGGATTTCATCTCTGGCCCTAATTCCTTATTTACATTAGGGAATTTGTTAAAAGAAAATATGGGCTCTTTAATTGCGTAGCCCTTTTTAACTGGTTTAAAGTCAAAATCTTTTACTTTCTTTTCTCCTAACATTACTTTAGTGGCATAATTAACATAAGGTTCCTGATAAGCTTTACAGATAAATGGTACTGTTCTGGAAGCTCTTGGGTTAGCCTCTATAATGTAAACAGTATCATTTTTTATCGCAAACTGAATATTAATTAGTCCTTTGGTTTTTAAAGCCAGGGCAATCTTTCTAGTATAGGTTTCAATCAACTGCATTACTAAATCTCCCAAATTATAAGGAGGTAATACTGCATATGAATCACCAGAGTGGATACCTGCAGGTTCAATATGTTGCATAATCCCAATGATGTGTACATCCTCTCCATCACAAATCGCATCAGCTTCAGCTTCTATGGCTCCATCAAGGAAGTGGTCAAGCAATACCTTATTCCCAGGAATATCTCTCAAAACATCTACCACATGCTCTTCCAGCTCCTTTTCGTTGATCACAATTTTCATTCCCTGCCCACCTAGCACATAAGAAGGTCTTACCAGCATTGGGAAGCCAATATCTTTGGCTTTATCAAGTGCATTGTCAGCATCTTCAACTACTGTAAACGGTGGATATGGAATGTCATTTTCCTGTAAGAGCTTAGAGAAAGAGCCTCTGTCTTCTGCCAAATCTAATGCTTCATAAGAAGTCCCAATAATTTTTATACCATAGCGCTGTAGTTTTTCAGCAAGCTTTAAGGCGGTTTGTCCGCCTAATTGTACAATTACACCTACAGGGTTTTCATGTAGGATAATATCATAGATATGCTCCCAGAATACTGGCTCAAAGTATAATTTATCAGCAGTGTCAAAATCTGTAGAAACTGTTTCCGGATTACAGTTGATCATAATGGTTTCGTATCCACATTCTTTAGCTGCCAATACACCATGTACACAGGAATAATCAAATTCTATACCTTGGCCAATTCTGTTAGGGCCGGAACCTAGAATGATGACTTTCTTTTTGTCCGAAACTACCGATTCATTTTCATGCTGGAATGTAGAGTAATAGTAAGGTGTTTTCGCCTCAAATTCAGCAGAACAGGTATCCACTAATTTGTAAACACGCTTTATATCCATCTCGTGTCTCTTTTTGAATACCTCACTTTCAAGACATTTTAGCAAGTGGGCGATTTGTCTATCTGCGTAGCCTTTGCTTTTTGCAGCACTCATTAGCTCAACCGGTAGGGTATCAATGTTATATTTGGAAATTTCCTTTTCAAGCACTACTAACTCTTCAATTTGCTCAAGAAACCACTTATCAATCATGGTGAGCTTTTGAATGGTTTTAAAAGGGATTCCTAATTTAAAAGCATCATATATATGGAAGAGACGGTTCCAGCTAGGGAACTCCAGGCTATGTAAAATCTGATCTTGCTTAGTAAGTTCTTTGCCATCTGCGCCCAGCCCATTTCTTTTTATTTCCAGCGACTGACATGCTTTTTGTAAGGCTTCCTGAAAATTACGGCCTATTCCCATTGTTTCACCAACAGACTTCATAGAGAAGCCTAATCTTTTATCTGAACCAGGGAATTTATCGAAGTTCCAACGAGGGATCTTTACAATAACGTAATCAAGAGAAGGCTCAAAGAATGCAGAAGTGTTTTTTGTAATTTGGTTCTTTAGTTCATCTAAATTATAGCCAATAGCAAGTTTTGCAGCTATTTTAGCAATCGGGTAACCTGTGGCTTTCGAAGCCAGAGCCGAAGAACGGGAAACTCTCGGGTTGATTTCAATTCCAATAATATCATCATTTTCCGGATTTACAGCAAACTGCACATTACAGCCTCCGGCAAAATTACCGATGCCTTTAATCATTTTAATGGCAAGGTTTCTCATCTCCTGATAAACAGTATCAGGTAAAGTTTGTGCAGGGGCCACGGTAATTGAATCCCCCGTATGGATACCCATTGGGTCGAAATTTTCAACGGAACAGATAACGATCACATTACCAATATTGTCCCTTAAAATCTCCAGTTCATATTCTTTCCAGCCTAAAATACTTTGCTCAATTAATACCTCATGAATGGGAGAGGAGTGCAATCCATCCTTAAGGGCAGCATCAAATTCTTCTGGTTGGCGCACTATTGCACCTCCCAAACCTCCCAGGGTAAAGGATGATCTAAGAACAAGTGGAAAGCCAATTTTTTGAGCTATTTCTTTTCCTTGTAGAAAAGATGATGCAGTTTCTCCTTCACAAACACCAACATTTAATTCTTTCATTTTTAAGCGAAAGAGCTCTCGGTTTTCAGTGGTGTCAATTGCGTCAATATCTACACCAATCATTCTTACACCGTACTTATCCCATATACCGGATTTGTCGCACTCCATTGCCAGGTTAAGAGCTGTCTGGCCACCCATAGTAGGCAACACGGCATCAATCTTATGCTTTTCAAGTATTTCAATGATTGATTTTTTTGTTAACGGCTTCAAATAAATATTATCAGCTGTTACTTTATCCGTCATAATAGTGGCGGGGTTGGAGTTTATGAGTGTAACCTCAATTCCTTCCTCCCTTAAAGATTTAGAGGCCTGGGAACCGGAGTAATCAAACTCGCAGGCCTGGCCAATAATAATAGGTCCTGATCCGATAATAAGTACTGACTTGATGCTGTTATCTCTGGGCATGATAAAATTTTTACTTAATGTTTAGGGGCTTAAATAAATTGGGCAAAATTAAGAGGATAATGTCAGAATCAAAAGCTTGTCAAGGCGCAATCTTACGATAAATGTAAGAATGTACCATAGCATTAAGAAATAGCCCTTTTTTTTCTTCAACAAATGTGGAATATTGAAAATATCTCCCAAAATCAGGTGCTTTTTTACCCTCAATTTTAGCATTAACACGAAAGAACAGATACATTAATGAAGTTAATTTTCTCTGTAAGTAGTTCTGTGGATAGAAATCAGCGTGAAGCCACAGGCCATCTTTCTTTAGCAGCTTAAAAAGCTTGTAAAAAACCTTGTCTAATTGCTCTTCCGGAAAACAGTCTAAAACAAAAGGAGTAATCACCACATCAAATAAATCTGACGATTCAAAACTTTCAATAGTAGTAGTAATGAAATTTACTTCGGCTTTGAAATTTCTACTTTTAGCAAGTAAGGTCATTTTTTCTGAAGCTTCCAGGTAAACTACCTGGTGGCTTTCATGCAGATAGTTAAGGAGTTTACCTGAGCCTCCACCTACTATTAAAACAGAACTGTTCTTTGGTATCTGAGAAATGAAGTAATGACTAGCTTTATCCAGAGTTCCTTGAAAGACTAGTTTCTTTAGTGCATCATAATAACCTGCTACTCTATCGAAATCAGACATCTATTAGTAGTTCTATTAGTGGGAGAACGAAAACGATGTCTCCAATGACTCTATACCATTCCTCTTCTTTTAGGGTAGTTTCTTTACTAAGCACCATGGCCAATACTGAGCCCATAAAGATGAATATGGCCTGGTAATCCAGGAAGTCTTCCTGTGCAAAATAGAGAAATGCAGCAGACCAAATAATGGTAAAAAATAGAAACAAGACTAAAATTATCTTACGGGTTAAATCAAAGCCCCATACTGTGGCGAAAGAGTTGAAGCCCTGTAATTTGTCCTGTTTGTATTCAAACATATTGAATAATAGCAGATTAATGGAAGCAAGAATAAATAATTGTAGCCAAAAATAACCTAAGATTAGGCTGAAGTTACCAAGGTTCGCAAAAGTGGGAAGGCATATGCCCGTTGCATAAACAGCAGAAATAAACCACTCCTTTCCCCAGTAGGGCTTTTTCCGGATAAAGTGAACAAAAAGTAAATAAGCAATGACTGCCAATCCTAGAATGATACCATAACCTAATATCTCTCTGCTTAGAAATTGGGTAGTGTAAATTAGCATCATTAAAGCAATTACAGCTAATCCGATAAGGTAAGGTGCATTTCTCTGATGAACAAGATGTCTGAAAACAGCTGTTTGTGGTCTCACTTTTCTGGCATCCAGTAGGTGGTCTACAGTATATATGAGCCAAACTGTAAGGCTTAAGGCAAAAATAGTTGAAAAGGAAATGCTGGCGTTGAAGAATTCACCTATCCACCTGGCACTGATTGCGGCACCTGCCACTACATCAAGGCTGAAAGCTCTAATATATTGATAAGCTTTAGTTAGCATTTGTACAAAAGTAATATAAATCTGTAAATGACGACTATAGCCTTATAAAATATATTGTATAAAGAGGAAGTAGATCCAGCCTGCCGAATAAATGGTTCTTGTAAAAGAAAAAAGGCTATCATGAAAAATCATGATAGCCTCTTCTGTAAAATTTGCTGTTAGCGAATTAAATTTTCTCTTTAATTCTGGCAGCTTTACCCATTTTACCTCTAAGGTAAAATAATTTAGCTCTTCTAACAGATCCTCTTCTCACAACTTCTATTTTTTCAATAGCAGGAGATATTAAAGGAAAAATTCTTTCTACGCCAATACCGCTTGATACTTTTCTTACAGTAAAAGTAGCAGAGTTACCCGCACCTCTTCTTTGTATTACAGTACCTTGGTATTGCTGAATACGTTCTTTATTACCTTCGGTAATTTTTACGTGAACATTAACAGTGTCGCCTGACTTGAAATCAGGAAGTTTACTTACTGCTTCTTTGTATTCGTTCTCTATAAGTTTGATAAGATCGCTCATTGCTCTTGCTTTTATTCGATAGTCATTCGAATCCTTGTTCCGAAAATGGAGTGCAAATATAAGAGTTTTTTAAACTTATTGCACTCAATTGTTAAAAATTTTTAATCTTTTTTATATAAAGCTGACGCCAAATTTAAAATAGTAGATCTCTTACTTTAAGTGCTGTTGAATTTAATTGTTTTATAAGTACAACAGCTTCATTTTTACTATTTTAAAAGATCAGGTCTTCTTTCTTTTGTTTTTTCAACAGCCTTTTCAAATCGCCATTTTTCAATATTTTTCTCGTGACCTGATAATAGTATATCCGGTACCTTTAATCCTTTATAATCTGCCGGGCGAGTATAAACCGGAGGTGCCAATAATCCATCCTGAAATGAATCAGTGAGGGCTGAAGTTTCGTCATTTAGTACGCCTGGTAATAACCTGACTACTGCATCAGAAACTACTGCTGCGGCTAGCTCCCCCCCGGAAATCACATAATCGCCAATACTCAATTCCCTGGTGATAAAATGTGTTCTGATTCTTTCGTCCACGCCTTTATAATGCCCACAAAGAATTATCAGGTTTCCCTTTAAGGAAAGCTCATTAGCGATATTTTGGTTGAAGCGCTCACCATCAGGGCTCATATATATAACCTCATCATAAGTGCGCTGAGATTTAAGATCCTCAATGGCATTAGCTACTGGCTCTATTTGCAATACCATCCCAGCTCCTCCACCAAAAGCATAATCATCAATTTTATGGTGCTTATTAGTGGAGTATTTTCTTAAGTCATGTACAACAATTTGGGCCAGCCCTTTTTCCTGCGCTCGCTTTAAAATACTGTCAGAGAAAGGGCCTTCCAGTAATTTCGGAAGGCATGTTATAATATCTATTCTCATTTTCTGAGTTTACTCTTCCAGGTATAATTCTAAAAGTCCGTCAGGTAATGTTACCATTATAATCTTATTCTCTCTGTCCACAGAGTTAATAATGTCATCATTAATAGGGATAAGAACTTCCTTTTGTTGGTAATCCATGCCAATAAGGTCTTGATGGCCTGCTTCATACACCTGAGCTACCTTGCCCAAAGAACCTAAGTTTTTATCTACCACCTGAAAATCTATAATTTCATGAAAGTAGAATTGGTCATCACTTAATTCAGGTAGTTGGTTCAGTGGAAGGTGTAATGAAAGACCTTTGATGCTTAAAGCGGCATCTTTATCATCAATATCCTCAAATTTCACCAAGGCTTCCGTGTTCCTGATTTGAAGGTGCTCAATAAAAAAAGGAACCAGCTTTCCGTTTTGCAACAAGAAAACTGATTCCATTTCAGCGTATTCCTCGGGGAAATCCGTATCCAAAGAGATATAAACTTCACCTTTTAAGCCATGAGGCCTTGATACAATACCTAGTTGAAAGCATTGTGATTGCTTCATGACTTTCCGTTTTTAATCTTCTTTTTTCTCTTCAGGAGTTTCCTCTTTAGGAGCTTCAGCAGCCGGAGCCTCTTCTGTAGACGCTTCCTGTTCAGCTACTTCTTCCTCTTTAGGAGGATTTGCTGCAGCTTCTGCTTCTTCTTGTCTCTTACGGATAGCTTCAGCTCTTGCTTCATTTACTTTAGTTTCAGCTTCAAGCCTTGCTTTTTTATCTGCCGCTTTCTTGTCAGAAAGTTGCTTTTCTTTTCCTTCGATCTGAGCTCCTTTTTCTTTAGTCCATGCTTCTAATTTCTTATCAGCATCTTCTTGAGTTAAAGCTCCTTTAATTACACCAATTTGCAAGTGTTTCCTGTAAAGGATTCCTCGGTAAGAAAGCATTGCTTTTACAGTATCCGTTGGTTGTGCGCCATTCATTAACCACTGGAAAGCTTTCTCGTTGTCAAGCTCAATTGCGGCTACTGGTGCATTCGGATTGTAAGTACCGATTTTTTCAATAAAGCGACCATCACGTGGTGCACGGGCATCAGCTACGACTACATCGTACATTGCCAGTTTTTTTCGACCTCTTCGGGCCAATCTGATTTTTACTGCCATTTTTTATCTTTTTTAGCAAATTATTGAAGGATCACGTCCCTCTTTCCTCTTAAAGGACTGCAAATGTAAGGAAAATTTACTAACCCTCAGTGGTTTAACCCTAAAAAAATAATGGTTTTATATGCTGAGCTATCAATGAATACTTAAATTATACACTTTTTTATCAAGGTAGAGGTAATTCCTAAAAAGATTGGAGACTGATCAATTCTCCAAAAGTCTTAAACAATGAAGGTGTAAGCACGTATTTAAATGCAGGTTAAAAATAAGATTTAAACGCTTAATTATCAATTAAATTTGCTTAATCGTTTAGGCAATTTTTAACTTATTTTTATACCTTTTATATTTGTCTCAATAATAACTTAAAACCCATAATGGATAAGTATTCATACATTGCTAATGCCCACGGTAACTATATAGACGAATTATACCAGTCTTATAAAAAAGATCCTCAATCAGTGGATGATTCCTGGCAGAGATTTTTCGAAGGCTTCGAGTTTTCTCAAAAAGATTTTAGTTCAAACGGATCCTCAATAGAGCAGGAGCACACAAAAGTTTCTTCTAAGGAAACTCATGTGCGTAACTTGATTCAAGCCTACCGAATGAGAGGCCACTTAAAGTCAAAAACCAATCCTGTCAGAGAAAGAAGAGCTCACGATGCAAGAATTAGCCTTGAAGAATTTGATCTTAAAGAGGCGGATTTGAAAGAAGAGTTTACTATTGGTTCAGAAATTGGAATTGGTAAAGCTTCCTTAAAAAATATACTTGATACCCTTGATAAAATATATATTGGCTCAATCGGATTTGAATACATGCATATCCGTGATCCTAAAATTATTGATTGGTTTATAGAAAAGGCTGAGAAGCCCAAAGGAAATTACCAACCCCCTAAAGAGGAAAAGAAAAGAATACTTTCTAAATTAAATGAGGCAGTTGTTTTTGAGCATTTTCTTCATACAAAATACATTGGTCAAAAGCGTTTCTCCCTTGAAGGCGGTGAAAATACTATTCCTTTCTTAGATAAAGTAATAAACAGAGCTTCTGAATTGGGTACAAAGGAAGCTGTAATAGGTATGGCGCATAGAGGTAGGTTAAATGTACTTGCCAATATTATGGGCAAAACATATGAGGAAATCTTCAATGAATTTGAAGGAAATACAGACCCAGACCTTACCATGGGTGATGGTGATGTGAAATATCATATGGGGTATTCCAGCCACATGGCTTCTACTTCAGGAAATAAAATTTATGTTAAATTAACTCCTAATCCATCTCACCTTGAAGCAGTAAATTCTGTGGTTCTTGGCTATACGAGGGCACAGATTGATGATGAGTATGATAAAGACGTAAATGCTGCTATGCCTATTTTAATTCATGGAGATGCAGCAGTTGCAGGGCAGGGTATTGTTTATGAAACTATTCAAATGTCTTTACTGGAAGGGTATTCAACTGGAGGAACTATTCATTTGGTCATTAATAACCAGGTTGGTTTTACTACAGATTATGATGATGCCAGATCAAGTATTTACTGTACTGATATTGCCAAAATGATTGATGCCCCCGTGCTTCATGTAAATGGTGATGATGCTGAAGCAGTAAATTTTGCTGCCAACTTAGCAGTGGAATACAGAGAGAAGTTCCATAAGGATATTTTTATAGATTTACTTTGCTACAGAAGGCACGGCCATAATGAGAGTGATGAACCAAAATTCACCCAGCCTAAGCTTTATAATAAAATTGCAAAGCACCCTAACCCACGGGAAGTTTATGTGAAGAAATTAACTGAAAGGGGCGATTTCGATTCTGCAACCATCAATGAAATGGAAGAGAATTTTAAAGCATTGCTTCAGGACAGACTAAACGAAGTGAAACAAAAGCCACTTCCGTATAAGCCGCAAAAAATAGAAGAAGAGTGGGAGCAGCTAAGAAGGGCTAAATCAGAAGACTTTCTAAAATCGCCTCAAACTGGAATTTCAGAAGAACTTCTTAATAAAATAGGTAAAGCTTTAACTACTCTCCCTAAAGGTTTTAAACCTCTAAAGCAGATTGACAAACTTTTTAAAGAAAGAAAGAAAAACTTCTTTGAGGAAAAGACTTTAAACTGGGCAGATGCTGAATTATTGGCTTATGGGTCTCTTTTAATGGACGGAAACATTGTACGTATGTCGGGTCAGGATGTGAAAAGAGGGACATTCTCGCACAGACATTCTTACGTGTTCGATGCAGAAACCAACGAGCCTTATTGCAACCTTGATCATATTGATGCCAATCAGAAAGAGAAGTTCAGAATTTATAATTCTCTCTTGTCAGAATTTGGAGTTTTAGGTTTTGAATATGGCTATGCAATGGCTACTCCTAATGCGTTGGTAATCTGGGAAGCTCAATTTGGTGATTTTGCTAATGGAGCCCAGGTAATGATTGATCAGTTTATCACTTCCGCTGAAAGTAAATGGCAAAGAATGAATGGTCTTGTAATGTTGCTTCCGCATGGTTACGAAGGCCAGGGACCGGAACATTCTAATGCTCGTCCGGAGAGATTTTTACAATTAGCAGCAGAGGAAAATTTAGTGGTTACCAACATTACTACGCCTGCTAACTTATTCCACATGTTCCGCAGACAAGTAGCCTGGGAATTTAGAAAACCATTAGTTCAATTTGCGCCTAAATCTTTGCTACGTCATCCTAAAGTGATTTCTCCAATTGAAGAGTTTACAAGCGGAGAATTCAAAGAAATATATACTGACCCTTATGTAACTAATAAGAATGTGAAAAGGGTATTGTTATGTACTGGCAAAATTTTCTACGATTTATTAGAAAAGCAGCAGGCTGACAAGAGAAAAGATGTAGCGATTATTCGAATTGAGCAGCTTCATCCGTTCCCAATGAATCAGGTTGATGAAGCGATGAAGAAATTTAATGGTCCTGAAATATTCTGGGTACAGGAAGAACCATCTAATATGGGTTACTGGACTTACATTTTAAGAACTATTACTGACAAAGGAGCAATTCAACTAATCTCCAGAAAATCCAGTGCTTCACCAGCTACAGGATATGCCAAAGTTCATAAAAAGGAGCAGGATGCCATTGTTGAGAAAGCATTTGAAACTAAGAAATAAAATTTTTACGCAACCGATAAAGAAATGAGTTTAGAAATAAAAGTTCCCGAAGTAGGTGAGTCGATTACCGAAGTTACTATAGCCAGTTGGTTAAAGAAAGATGGAGATTATGTGGAGCAGGATGAAATTATTGCTGAGTTGGAGTCCGACAAAGCTACTTTTGAGCTTCCGGCTGAAGCAGCAGGAGTGTTGAAAATTATTGCCAGTGAAGAGGATACCGTTGAGGTAGGAGCAGTGATATGCGAGATTGATACTGATGCTAAGGGAGGAGAGAAATCATCATCTTCTTCAGATAAAAAAGAGGATGTAAAGGCAGAGCCGAAGGAAACCAAGTCTGAAAAGAAGGAAGAAAGCAAGTCATCGGGATCAGGTTCCAGGAAAACAGGAGAAACTAAGGAAATGGTTGTGCCTACTGTTGGAGAGTCTATTACTGAAGTTACTATTAGCACCTGGTTGAAATCAGATGGTGATTATGTAGAGCTAGATGAAATTATTGCTGAGGTAGAATCTGATAAAGCTACTTTTGAACTTCCTGCTGAAGCGAATGGTATTCTGAAAATCGTAGCACAGGAAGGTGATACTTTAGAAATTGGAGCCACAATCTGTAATATTGAAGTGACGGAAGGTGGAGCGCCATCATCTGAGAAAAAAGAAAATGCTGATAGTGGTGAATCAAAATCAGCCGCGCCAACATCTTCTGATGAAACGTATGCATCAGGACATGCCAGCCCTGCTGCTGCTAAAATCCTGAAAGAAAAAGGAATTGACCCTTCAAATATTAAAGGTACCGGCAGAGATGGCCGAATTACCAAAGAAGATGCTGAGAATGCTGAAAAACAAGCATCCAAAGCTCCACAAGCTTCTAAGTCTGAAGAGAAAAAAGAAGATTCGAGTGCTTCAGCGCCTCAAACTTCTGGTGATCGTGACCAGCACAGGGAGAAAATGTCCAGCCTGAGAAAAACCGTAGCAAGAAGGCTGGTAAGTGTTAAGAATGAAACGGCAATGTTAACTACTTTTAATGAAGTAGATATGCAGCCTATCATGGATATTAGGAAAAAATATAAAGAGCAGTTTAAGGAAAAATATGAGGTTGGCTTAGGATTTATGTCATTCTTTACAAAAGCCTGTACTTTGGCATTGAAGGAGTGGCCTGCCGTAAATGCACAGATCGATGGAAACGAAATAGTTTACAATGACTATGTTGATATGTCTATTGCTGTTTCATCTCCTAAAGGTTTGGTGGTTCCGGTAATCAGAAATGCTGAAAAATTATCTTTCAATGAAGTAGAATCTGAAGTAATCAGACTGGCCAAAAAAGCAAGAGATGGTAAGTTGAGTATTGACGAAATGAGTGGCGGAACCTTTACTATCACCAATGGTGGTATTTTCGGTTCTATGCTTTCTACTCCTATTATTAATGCACCTCAGTCGGCAATATTAGGAATGCATAATATCGTAGAAAGGCCTGTGGCTATTAATGGCGAGGTTAAAATCAGACCTATTATGTATGTTGCACTAAGTTACGACCACCGAATTATTGATGGAAAAGAGTCAGTAAGCTTCTTATACAGAGTGAAGGAGTTATTGGAAGATCCGACCAGGTTGTTGTTGGGGATATAGTTTGATAGATGTGAGAACTGAGATATGGGAATTGAGATAGGACACATGCGAAATTAGCTTTTAAATAAGTAAGTCTAAAAGTGCATAATTATAAAGAATTAAAAATTTGGAGTCTGACAATTAAGCTTGCTGAGGAAGTATATGTACTTACTCAAAAATTTCCTGATGAGGAAAAGTTTGGCTTAAAATCTCAAATGAGGAGATGTGCTGTTTCAATTCCCTCAAACATTGCAGAGGGTGCTGGAAGGAATGGACAAAAAGAGTTCAAACAGTTTCTGGGAATAGCGTTAGGTTCATTATTCGAATTGGATACACAGGTGGAATTATCTTATAGCTTCAAGTATATATCTGAAGAGGATTATAATAGCCTGCAAGAAAGTATAACTCAAATCAGAAGAATGACATATTCATTTCAACAGAAATTAATTTAGTAGGAAAAAAATCTCAGTACTTTGTACTCAATACTTAGTACTTAAAAAAAAGGAAATATGAGCAAATATGATGTAACAGTGATCGGTTCAGGCCCGGGAGGATATGTAGCAGCAATTCGTTGTGCACAATTGGGAATGAAAACCGCCATTATAGAAAAATATAATACTTTAGGAGGTACCTGCTTAAATGTAGGATGTATACCTTCCAAAGCTTTGTTAGATTCTTCAGAGCACTATCACAATGCTGAAACTACTTTTAAAGAGCATGGTGTAAACCTAAGCAACCTGAAAGTTGATATCAAGCAGATGATTTCCAGAAAGGCTGATGTAGTGAAGCAAAATGTGGAGGGAATTGCTTTTCTGATGAAGAAAAATAAGATAGACGTACATACTGGAGTAGGATCTTTTGTGGATAAAAATACCATTAAAGTGACCGATTCAGAAGGTAAGGCATCCGAGATTTCGACCGATAAAGTGATTATTGCTACAGGCTCCAAACCGGTAGAACTACCCTTTGCTAAATTCGATAAAAAGCGAATTATAAGTAGTACTGAGGCTTTGGAATTGAAAGAAGTGCCTAAGCATATGGTAGTTATTGGTGGTGGAGTAATAGGCCTTGAGTTAGGATCTGTTTATAAAAGAATTGGTTCACAAGTAACAGTGATAGAATTTCTTGATAGCCTTATTCCTACTATGGATGGAACTATGGGCAAAGAAATGAAGAAGAGTATGAAAAAGCTCGGAATGGATGTGAAGTTGAAGCATAAAGTGACCAAGGTTGAAAATAAAGGCAAGGAAGTAGAAGTTACTTTTGAAACTGATAAGGGAGAGAGCCAAACAGTAAAAGCTGATTATTGCTTAGTTTCGGTAGGTCGTAAACCTTATACCCAGGGACTTAATCTGGAGAATGCAGGTTTAAAAACTGATGAAAAAGGAAGGATTCCTGTAGATGAACATTTGAAAACTGATGTGGACAATATTTATGCCATTGGTGATGTGGTGCGTGGCGCCATGTTAGCTCATAAAGCTGAGGAAGAAGGTGTTTTTGTAGCGGAAACAATGATGGGACAAAAACCACATATCCACTACAAATTGATTCCAAATGTTGTTTATACCTGGCCGGAAGTGGCTGGTGTTGGTTTCACTGAGGAAGAGTTGAAAGAAGAAGGTAGAGCTTACAAAACAGGTTCTTTTCCTTATAAAGCTTTAGGTAGAGCCAGAGCAAGTATGGATGTGGACGGTTTAGTGAAAGTACTGGCCGATAAAGAAACAGATGAAATACTTGGTATGCATATTATTGGTGCAAGGGCAGCAGATATGATTGCAACGGGTGTTACGGCTATGGAATTCAGAGCTTCAGCGGAAGATGTAGCTCGCATGTCACATGCTCACCCAACCTATATGGAAGCTGTAAAAGAAGCATGTTTGGCAGCTTCTGAAAACAGACCTATTCACATGTAATTTTTTATATTTCGTTTTGAAAGGAAATTGCGAAAGTAATTTCCTTTTTTTATTTCTACCCACCCGAGTATTTACACATTTATGAGTAGCTGGAAAAAATTATTTCATGAGTACCGCTATGTTTTAGGAATAGGTTTCCTGTTTGCTTACTTTTCAAGCTTTGGGCAAACCTTTTTAATATCTCTTTATATTCCATCAATAGAGGAGCTTTTAGGATTATCTAATGCCGGGATGGGCAGTTTATATGCTGGAGCTACCGTTGCCTCAGCTTTAACACTTCCTTACATGGGTAGTAGGTTTGATAGTATGAGTTTAGGGAAATATATGGCTATGATTTTAGGAGGGTTGCTTATTGCCCTACTATCGCTTTCTATATCTTCAAATATAGTTTTTGTAGGAATTAGCCTTTACTTGATGAGGCTCTTCGGACAGGGTTTAATGAGTCACACTGCTGTTTCTACCATGACGCGCTATTTTGAGAAAGATAGAGGTAAAGCTATTGGAATTGCTACAACCGGTCATCCTTTCGGGGAGGCAACCTTGCCTGTACTAATAACACTTTGTATAGGCTGGCTGGGTTGGCGAGGTTCATTGCAGTTAAATACATTATTTGTACTTCTAATTATAATGCCTTTAGTATATTTTCTTTATCAGAAGAAAAAAAAGCAAGAGGTAAAAACTAATTCAGTAATTTCAGTAGAACCTTCTGGAATAAAGAATTGGGACATTTTAAAACATAAGGCATTTTTAATAATTGCTCCTGCAGTCTTCACTTTAGGTTTTACTAACACCGCTATTTTCTTTTTTCAACTTAAACTAGGGGCTGCAAAAGGATGGAGTGCAGCATGGGTGTCCTCTTCATTGGCTGCTTTTGCCGGAGCTAGTGCTTTAGGAATGTTTTTAGCGGGGCCTTGGGTAGATAAACTAAGTGCTAAAAAGCTGTTTCCTTTTATTTTAATTCCCTATTTAATAGGTGTGCTGTCACTACTTATTACTGATGCTCCTTTTATTTATCCTGTAGCCTTGGCTTTTATGGGCTTTGCAAATGGCTCTGGAAGTACTGTGAAAAATGCTCTTTTTGCAGAAATCTTTGGTGTGGGAATTATTGGTAAAGTGAGAAGTTTATTTGTTACAGTAATGGTTTTAAGTACTGCCTTAGGTCCATTGTTCTTTGGAGTACTAGTGGATAGCGGTTACACTTTTGACCAGGTATTCTTGAGGAATGCCATTGGTATTTTTGTAGTGATCCTGATAAGTTTTAGGATTAGAAAGGTGAAAAAGGATAGAGAATAAAGCTGCTCAAAATGGATTTACTTTCTTATTGTAACAAGTTCAACTATTTTATTGCGTATTGTAAATAGCAAGGCTTTTTTCTATTGTTTTTGCTAATGCTACCTTATCATATTTTTCAATAGGATGTTTCATCTCATATATTTCATGATATTCAGCTAATTGTAAATGGTTTTTAGCCCAAATACTTTCTTCAGCAGAAACCATATGATCCTTTGAGCCCCTTGAGATTTTAACTGGAATATTAACAGCTTTAAGCTCATCACCTCTTAATAAAGCCTCATTGCCTAAACCTTCCATTAAGCTTTTAGTGCAAATAAGCAATTTCTGCCAGTCATTGTGCCTTCTTTCCAAGTCTTCGGCAAATGCAGGAACCTTCTCTATGATCTTTTCAGCATTCAACATTTTGGTTTCTTTTTCTGCTATTTCAGGGGACCACAAAAACTTAGTTCCTAATGTTTGTATCGATTGAAAATAATCAGGATAATTTGAGGCTGTGTAAAGTGCAACATAGCCTCCCATGCTATACCCAAAAACATGGCATCCTTTCAAATTATTATTATCGACAAAGCGAATCAATTCAACACTAAATTGCTCAATTGAAAAGTCTTTCTGAAAAGGTTGAATTCCATGTCCGGAAAATTCTAAAAAATAAGCGTCAACTTTTTGGGAAAAGGAACTTAGCAGTGCTTCAAATTGTGATTTGGAGCCTAGCGCACCATGCAGAATTAAAAGTTTTTCCATTCTGCAAATCTAGATATTGAATTTAGAAGCTGCAATTTTATGGCGTTACATGTAATTTCTTTTCAATTATAGCTGCATTTTTTAATGAAGTTTCCTGCTAAACATCATTATTTTCAGTGTGTTACATTTCCATTTTAAGGAATTTCCCGGTGTAACTGTCCTTTTTCTTTAAAATATTCTCAGGTGTACCTGTAAAAACTATGTTGCCACCTCCTTTTCCTCCCTCAGGCCCTAAATCTATTAAATGATCAGCCACTTTTATAACATCCATATTATGTTCAATAATCAATACTGAATTACCTTTATCCACCAGTTTTTGTAGTACATCTAGTAAATGCTGTATATCCTGAAAGTGTAAGCCTGTTGTTGGCTCATCTAAAATATAAAATGTATTTCCTGTGTCTTTTTTAGATAATTCGGTGGCTAGTTTTACTCGCTGAGCTTCTCCTCCTGAAAGGGTAGTGGCATGTTGGCCTATCGTAATATATCCCAAACCAACTTCAGCAAGTGTTTGAATTTTTCTCAAAATCTTTGGCTGATTTTCAAAGAATTCAACAGCTTGTTCTACCGTCATGTCAAGCACATCGGAAATAGATTTTCCTTTAAACCGTACTTCTAAAGTCTCACGATTATATCTTTTGCCTTTACAGGTTTCGCACGGAACGTGTACATCAGGAAGAAAGTCCATTTCAATAAGCTTCATTCCGCCTCCTTCACAAGTTTCACACCTGCCCTCTTTTACATTAAAAGAGAACCTTCCAGGTTTGTAACCTCTAATTTTAGCCTCTGGCAGATTACTGAATAAAGCACGTATGTCTGTGAAAACTCCTGTATAAGTTGCCGGATTAGATCTCGGAGTTCTGCCAATAGGTGATTGATCAACTTCAATAACTTTATCTAAATTCTCTAATCCCTTAATGCTTTTATGAGGCATTGGCTCACGCTTGGAGCGATAAAATTTCTGATTTAGAATGGGGTACAAAGTATCATGAATTAATGTGGATTTCCCACTACCGGATACTCCTGTTACACAAATCATGGTGCCTAAAGGAAAATCTACCGATACATTTTTAAGATTATTACCAGTTGCTCCTTTTAGTTCCAGCTTTTTACCATTGCCCTTCCTCCTTTGTTTAGGTACCTCAATAGATAAATCACCAGTTAAGTATTTTGAAGTTCTGCTTCCTTGTTTAAGAAAGCTTTCCGGGTTTCCTGCTGCCACTACCTTGCCGCCATGTCTGCCGGCACCGGGGCCAATATCCAGTATAAAATCTGAAGCCAGCATCATATCTTTATCATGCTCCACCACCATTACAGTATTACCCAAATCGCGTAATTCCTTTAAAGCAGAAATCAATTTCATATTGTCCCGCTGATGCAAACCTATACTTGGCTCATCCAGAATATAAAGCACTCCTACCAGCTGTGTACCTATTTGGGTGGCTAATCTTATCCTCTGAGCCTCACCACCGGAGAGTGTTTTTAATGTTCTGTTAAGTGAAAGGTAATCCAATCCTACATCAAGGAGAAAGCCTACTCTTTTTCTTACTTCTTTTAGAACTTCCGTGCCAATCACTTGCTGTTTATCCGTCAATCGCTCTTCAATATTTTCCAACCACTGACTTAATTCAGTGATACTCATCATTGCCAGTTCAGAAATATTCTTTTTATCAATAAGGAAATGAAGAGATTCCTTTTTTAATCTGTAACCGTGGCAATCAGGACAGGTTTGCACAATCGTATAGTCCTGCAACCAGTCCCTCATTTTGTCAGACCCGCCTTCTTGCTGCTTCTCAAGAAAATTGATAATACCTTCAAAACTAGTGGTCCATTTGGTGCCGGGGTGCTTGATAGACGGCACATCTACCTTCATTTTACTGCCATAAAGTAAAACATTAATCACTTCTTCAGGGAATTTTTCCAATGGGGTGGAAAGGCTAACTTTGGTATTTTTTAGGATAGCCTCAATTTTCTTAAAAATCCAGATGTCACGGTATTCGCCCAGGGGTGCTATTCCTCCTCGGCTAATGCTCAGTTTTGGGTCAGGGATGATCGATTCCTGTGTGATGTTTTCAATCTCTCCTAATCCATTGCAGGTAGGGCATGCTCCATATGGGGAGTTAAAAGAAAAGCTGTTTGGGGCTGGTTCATCATAGGCCAGGCCTGTTTCAGGATCCATCAAATTTTTAGAGAAATGCTGAATATTTCCTTCAGTGTCACGCACCATCATGATGCCATCACCATGCTTTAAGGCAGTTTTAACAGATTGTGTAATTCGGAAAGTGTCTTTTTCATCTACTACAATGCGATCTATCACTATTTCAATATCATGTGTTTTGTAGCGATCCACTTGCATGCGGTCATCAATATCCACAATCACACCATCAACTCTGGCTTTGGTAAATCCCATTTTCCGAATCTGTTGGAAGAGTTCTCTGTAGTGGCCTTTTCTACCTTTTACAACAGGTGCCAATATACTGAGTTTCGCCTGGTCAAAATCACTGATCAAGTGCGCAATGATCTGGTCTTCGGTTTGGCGCTGCATTTTTTTACCCGTATTGTAGGAGTAAGCTTCACCGGCCCTTGCATAAAGCACTCTAAGAAAATCGTAGATTTCAGTGAGCGTGCCCACTGTAGATCGTGGATTTTTGGAAGTCGTCTTTTGCTCGATAGAAATTACAGGAGAGAGTCCGTTAATTTTATCAACATCAGGTCTTTCCATATTGCCTATGAAGGAACGTGCGTAGGCAGAAAAACTTTCCATATAGCGTCTTTGGCCTTCTGCGTAGATGGTATCAAAAGCCAAACTGGATTTGCCGCTTCCACTAATACCTGTTATTACCACCAACTTGTTGCGGGGTATGGAGATATCAATGTTTTTTAAATTATGTTCTCTGGCACCAATTACTTCCAAAAATTCCTCCGAAGTAGCAAGTGTTTTATGATCAACAGCCTTAATGGCTTGTTCTGATGTGTTCATGAATATATTTTAGACTTAATGACCAATACCTTTTACTGAAAAACGGAAAAGGATTGAAATGGATTTCATTCATTGCACTAACCTGTAAATTTACAAATTATGCTACTCTATTGTTTAAAGATTTTGGATTTATATTATAGCAATGCATTGAGAAGTATGCATAAGAAATAGATTGGAAGAATACTGGTCTCAAGAAGTTTTGCTAAAAATTGAGGAGTGAGTTTTAACCCTTAGTAATCAGTGACTGGTAAAAGGGTGTAACTTTTTTATATTGAATAAAAACTTCATATATTTATATTTATGAAAAAAATAACTAAAGCACACATTATAAGTTTTTTTTGCAGGAATAATTTTTAGTGTGGCAATATCAGCAGCA
This sequence comes from Marivirga lumbricoides, assembly GCF_014636295.1. Taxonomy (GTDB): domain Bacteria; phylum Bacteroidota; class Bacteroidia; order Cytophagales; family Cyclobacteriaceae; genus Marivirga; species Marivirga lumbricoides. Next base: position 308,817 of record NZ_BMEC01000007.1, read on the forward strand.
TTAGATTGGAAAGCTCATAAAGATGCTTTTGAAAAAGGTGTTGATAAAGGTTACAAAGCAGCAACAAAATAATATCAAAATTATGAAAACTACCCCCCATCAATAAAAGCCAGTTATCAATAGGTATAAAAATGCTTTTCGGAGCTATAGCTATGTTTTTTAGCCTTTACTTTATTGGCTATTATATTCTCTAAGAGTATTTCTAAACCAAAATTTCTCAAAATCGGCTTATTGATTTCAATCGTCACAATAATGGCTTTTTACTTTGGTAAAGATGCTGGAAGGATCATATCTTACCTATTTTCATAGAAACTAGGATAAGATTCAAGCATCAAAGTTTCTTTTTCATTGAGAGAATAATAAATATTATACCTACAAGTATAAAAGGAATGCTCAGCCATTGTCCCATATTCAACACCATATCAGCCTCGAAATCGGATTGATCAGCTTTTACAAATTCAATCAGAAATCTTGCAATAAATATTCCCACCAGCATGAGTCCAAAAATAAATCCTTCTTTCACTTTTTGACTTCTGTCTATTATAAACAGTATAACAAATAATATTAAATAGCAGATTGCCTCATAGAGTTGTGCGGGGTGTCTTGGTTGCAGGTCTACCTGTTCAAATATAAAAGCCCATGAAACATCAGTGGGATTGCCTAAAATCTCAGAATTCATGAGATTACCTAAACGAATGCATGCTCCTGCTAAAGGAGTTACAAGTGCAATGGTATCAATCAGCCATAGTTTTTTTAGATTGTATTTCCTGGCAAATATGATTAAAGCAATTATTACCCCTAAACCTCCACCATGGCTGGCAAGGCCTTGAAAACCTATGAATTCAAAATGGGGGCTGAACCGAAAAGGGAGAAATATTTCAAGTAAATGATTAGAGAAATAATCCCAATCATAAAAGAGGCAATGAACCAATCGTGCTCCAATGATTGTGGCCACCACCAGATATACTGCAAGGTTGTCGAGCAATTTCGTGTCGATTTCAGCACGCTTAAACCTCCATTTTACAAATTGGTAACCCAGTACAAAACCTAAACCAAAGAGAACAGAGTACCACCTTAATTGATAGAATCCAAGATCTAAAAGTGTTCCATCAGGATTCCAAATAATGTAATTGAGCATGAATGATATTGAAGTTTTGAGGAAATTAGAAAATTATTTTGAACTAATTGCAAATAACATTTTAAATGATTGTACAGTAAGTTAATGCTTAGGTAATGAAAGCGGTCGGTTAATACTTTCTTCCAAAGATATAAAAGTCTCTGTTCTTTCTATTCCTTCTATGGGTTGAATCTTGTCGTGAAGAATATTTTTTAAGTGGCTAGTGTCTTTGCATACAATTTTAACGAACATTGAATAAGCACCTGTTGTATAATGGCAATCAATAATTTCAGGAATAGCTTTTAAGGCGGTTACTACATCATCGTAAAGGGAGCTTTTTTGAAGATATACGCCCAGGAATGCAGTAATGTCCATTCCAAGTTTAGCTAAATCTACCTGAAGTTGGGCATTCTTAATTAACCCTAACTTTTCCATTTTTCTCATTCTTACGTGCACTGTACCTGGCGAAACAAACACTTCTTCCGCGACCTCAGTAAAAGGTCGCCTTGCATCATGCATGAGGATGTTTAAAATCGCTAAATCTGTATTGTCAAGTTGATAATTTTCTTCCATAATTAAATATCTATTTTGCTTATTAATCAATAAATATATGTTAAAATTATGATATCTGTATAAATTATCAAATAATATTAAATTTTATTTAACGTATTGATCTTTTTATTACCTTTGAAATATCAGAAAGGCAGAAAGTGCTAACTGAATCATAAAATTGTAGGGTGATGAAACTGGCAGACATGCCCTCCTGTCTCGGGGGTGGAGGTTTTGGATAAAGCCTGGTGGTTTCACGATAATTTGCTTCGGCAGTTTATCGTGATAGCCGGGTCTAACTACTCCGTGAAGGTTCGACTCCTTCCCTTACAGCAAAAGCTTACCGAAAGGGTAGGTTTTAATTAGGTTTAAAAATTGTAAGGTGATGAAACTGGCAGACATGCCCTCCTGTCTCGGGGGTGGAGGTTTTGGATAAAACCTGGTGGATTCACGATAATTTGCTTAGGCAGTTTATCGTGATTACCGGGTCTAACTACTCCGTGAAGGTTCGACTCCTTCCCTTACAGCAAAAGCTCACCGGAAGGGTAGGTTTTAATTAGGTTTAAAAATTGTAAGGTGATGAAACTGGCAGACATGCCCTCCTGTCTCGGGGGTGGAGGTTTTGGATAAAGCCTGGTGGATTCACGATAATTTGCTTCGGCAGTTTATCGTGATTGCCGGGTCTAACTACTCCGTGAAGGTTCGACTCCTTCCCTTACAGCAAAAGCTTATCGAAAGGGTAGGTTTTAATTAGGTTTAAAAATTGTAAGGTGATGAAACTGGCAGACATGCCCTCCTGTCTCGGGGGTGGAGGTTTTGGGATAAAGCCTGGTGGTTTCACGATAATTTGCTTCGCAGTTTATCGTGATTACCAGGTCTAACTACTTCGTGAAGGTTCGACTCCTTCCTCTACAGCAATAGCTCACCGAAAGGGTAGCTTTAAGATTTAAAAATTGTAAGGTGATGAAACTGGCAGACATGCCCTCCTGTCTCGGGGGTGGAGGTTTTGGATAAAGCCTGGTGGTTTCACGATAATTTGCTTAGGCAGTTTATCGTGATTACCAGGTCTAACTACTTCGTGAAGGTTCGACTCCTTCCTCTACAGCAATAGCTCACCGAAAGGGTAGCTTTAAGATTTAAAAATTGTAAGGTGATGAAACTGGCAGACATGCCCTCCTGTCTCGGGGGTGGAGGTTTTGGATAAAGCCTGGTGGTTTCACGATAATTTGCTTAGGCAGTTTATCGTGATTTCCGGGTCTAACTGCTTCATGAAGGTTCGACTCCTTCCCTTACAGCTAAATATAATAAGCCTCTGTATTTAATAATATGGAGGCTTTTTATTTGTTAAATTCTTATTCTAATTACCTGTATAAGTAAATCGCATCTGCATTTGCTTTACTCATTTTGCAGGTCTGTACACCTTGAGCGATAAAATTGAAAAGGACTTCTTTTCCCAATTCCAAATCACATACTATAAAGTGAATCTCTTCATTTACATTTAATAATGAAATACGCTGTAAATTGGCAATTCCGATTTTCCATTCGGATGCAGGAGCTTCACTTTGTTCAATGATAGTAGCTAATTTTTCAATGATTGCTTCTTTATCAATAGTTGTCGTATGCATGATATTTCTATTATTGTTATTGTAAAAATCACCATAAATTAATATTATTCAAATTATTAAAAGATATTGTCGTTTAAGTGCAATAAATCTTGTATAAGTATAGTGATATAGAGGATGTAATAGGTTCTGTTACAATGTAATATTAATACTGATAATAGATTAAAAGGGGGCAGAAGTGGGGTTACTAACTAGTGGATTTAGAGGCTGGAAGATAAGTATAGCTAAATAATTTAACAGAGAAAGAAAGTGTTTTAGCCCTCTCAAGAGAAGGCAAAAAAAAAGGCTGATTAATCAGCCTTTTTTTTATCTTCTTTATTTTCAGGACTATCGTCCTTCTTCTTCTTTTTCTGCTTAATGAAAAGCTTATCACTTTTACCATCATGATCGGCAATAATGGAATCACCCACTTTAATGTTTTCGCTAAGAATTTCCTCAGCTACTAAATCTTCAAGGTACTTCTGTATGGCGCGATTTAATGGTCTTGCACCGTATTGCTGATCATACCCTTTTTCAGATAGAAAATCTTTTGCTTTTTCAGTCAGTTCGATGTCATAACCTAATGATAACATTCTATCAAAAACTTTCTTTAATGAAAGGTCAATGATTTTATGAAGATGTTCTCTTTCCAGACTATTGAAAACAATCACATCATCTAATCTATTTAAAAATTCAGGACTAAATGCTTTTTTCAATGCATTCTGGATAGTTGACTTCATTGCATCATTAGAGCTATTTAGTTTCTCCTGTGTAGCAAAGCCAATTCCAGCTCCAAAATCTTTCAGATCACGAACTCCAATATTAGAGGTCATGATGATGATTGTATTACGGAAATCCACCCTTCTGCCTAATCCATCAGTCAGGATTCCATCGTCTAGCACCTGAAGTAAAATATTAAACACATCAGGGTGCGCTTTTTCAATCTCATCCAGCAATACGACTGAGTAAGGCTTACGTCTCACTTTTTCTGTAAGCTGACCACCTTCTTCATATCCTATATATCCCGGAGGCGCTCCTACAAGTCTGGACACGGAGAATTTCTCCATATACTCACTCATATCTATCCTGATTAAAGCATCTTCCTTATCAAACAGATACATAGAAAGTACTTTAGCCAATTCGGTTTTACCTACACCTGTTGGTCCTAAGAATACGAAGGAACCAATTGGTTTTTTCGGGTCTTTTAACCCGATCCTTGTTCTTTGAATGGCTTTTGAAAGTTTTACTATGGCTTCATCCTGACCAATTACCTGACCTTTTAAGTCTTCGCCCATACCTTTAAGTTTAGCTCCTTCATTTTGAGCCACTCTTTTGGTAGGAACTCCGGTCATCATAGCTATCACTTCAGCCACATTATCTTCTGTTACTTTATAACGCTTGCTCTTTGTTTCTTCTTCCCAGTTTCTTTTAGCGTTTTCAAGTTCATCCAATAATTTCTTCTCACTATCTCTTAATCTGGCAGCCTCTTCATACTTTTGGCTTCTTACCACCAAATTCTTTTCTTTCTTTACATCTTCAATGGCTGCTTCAAGCTTCACAATTTCTTCAGGTACATGAATATTATTGATGTGAACTCTTGCGCCAGCTTCATCCATTACATCTATTGCTTTATCAGGAAGAAATCTGTCAGAAATATATCTGTCGCTTAGTTTAACACAAGCTTCAATGGCTTCTTTAGTAAAGTTTACATTGTGGTGGTCTTCATACTTGTCTTTTATATTATCAAGTATTTCCATAGTTTCCTCTACAGTGGTAGCATCAATCATTACCATCTGGAAACGTCTGGCCAGTGCACCATCTTTTTCAATATATTGTCTGTACTCATCTAAAGTAGTGGCACCGATGCATTGTATCTCGCCCCTTGCCAAAGCAGGTTTAAACATGTTGCTGGCATCTAGTGAGCCTGAAGCACCACCTGCCCCAACAATGGTGTGAAGTTCGTCAATAAAAAGAATCACATTTGGAGATTTTTCCAATTCGTTCATCACAGCTTTCATTCGCTCCTCAAACTGACCTCTGTATTTTGTGCCAGCTACTAAAGAAGCTAAATCCAATGTAACTACTCTTTTATTAAATAAAACGCGTGAAACTTTTCTTTGAATAATTCTCAAGGCAAGACCTTCAGCAATAGCTGTTTTACCTACACCAGGTTCACCTATTAAGATAGGATTATTCTTTTTTCTTCGGGAAAGTATCTGTGCTACTCTCTCAATTTCTTTTTCACGGCCTACAATAGGGTCAAGCTTATCTTCTTCGGCTAATTTTGTTAAATCTCTGCCAAAGTTATCTAAAACAGGGGTTTTAGATTTTTCTGCAGTTTTGCTGCCTGAGCTGCTGCCTGACTCTCTTGATCCTCCTCCAAATAATTTGCTGGAGTCCTCATCGCTATCATCTGTATCGGATGATGCCATAGGATTTTGAGTTTGATATTCAAGTAATTCTTTAATTACATCATAATTTACATCAAACTTATCCATTACCTGCGAGGCTATATTGTCCTCATCTCTTAAAATAGAAAGTAATAAGTGCTCTGTACCGATTAGCTGACTTTTAAATATTTTAGCTTCAAGGTAAGTGATCTTTAATACTTTTTCTGATTGCTTGGTTAATGGTATATTAGCCAGGTTTTTCACATTATTGGTAGCTGTTCCTCTTGTGCTTCTTTCCAATTCTCCCCTTAACTCATCCAAAGAAATCCCCAGTTTCTTCAACAGGCTAATGGCTACGCCTTCACCTTCTCTTACCATTCCCAATAATAAATGTTCTGTACCTATATAATCATGCCCAAGACGTAAAGCTTCCTCGCGACTTAGAGAAATCACTTCCTTTACTCTATTTGAAAATTTTGCTTCCATAATTCTATCTCCTCGTGTTAGAAATTCATGTATTGCTATGTACAACACAATGTAACGATATTAAAAACTAAATAAAAAAACTAAAGTTTTAAATTTATATAAACTGCTGTAAGTGTGATGTAATATTATTTGTTTGTTAGAGTTTGTGCCACACTTTATATTCTTTTTGTTTGAAAATATTTCAACGTAATATTTAAATAATAACGAAGAAAATTCTCTTATATACCTACTTTTGACGCCTTAATGACATTTAAGGCATTTGATCCTTCATTCATCAGTAAATCTATAATGCTTAAATTTTTCTCAAAAGTGTTGCCAAAGTTTTGATAATATTGCTGCGGGCGAAAATTATTCTGTATAAACTCTGGTTTCTTAGGAGATATTAACGATCTGGCATCAATAACGTTATTTTTTGTTTCTTTATCAAAACATGTTGTTTCAGTTATTTTGATGGGTAATTGCATGATTTTCAGACACTTTGTCAGTAGATCAAGGTTAAAGTCCCATAAAAAGCTGTATTTGCCCTGAAAAATTGGCTCGAATTCATCGGAAAAAAATTCAAAAAAAGGTGTTTTTCCATAGCAGGTTCTGATTGTGCGCCAGTGTTTTACCTGCCATGGCTGCTCATTATCTATCTTAATATCTTTTGTTTTAATTTTTTTATTTGCCCCTTTTAATGGAATGGTGAGTGTATCTACCTGCTGAGATGACAGTATCTGACAGCGATTTCTAAAAGTTTGCTTTTCAAAATTCTCACAGGCTTCTAATAGCAGTTCATCTGCTGCTGCCACATATGAAAAAAAAGCAATTGGAGGAAGGTATTGTGTTTCTATTAACAGGCTCGCCATTAATTAATTTTTGTTAGTGTGCTAAAGATACGAGCATTGGGAAATCTACTCTAACTTTATCTCATATTTAATGAATCAGTTCACCTAAGCCTTCTCTTACAATTACGGCTGGTTCAACGGTGCAATCTACAATAGTTGAAGGGGTGTTTTTTCCAAAATCGCCATCTATTACCACATCCACCAGGTTTTTGAACGATTCATATATTTCCTCCGGATCAGTGGGATACTCTACAATGTCGTCATCATCTTTTATTGAAGTGGTGATAAGCGGGTTGCCTAAGTGTTTTACAATACTTAATGGGATATTATGTTTTGGAATTCTTATCCCTACGGTTTTTTTATTAGCGTTTACTATTTTTGGCACATTGCTGTTGGCTGGTAAAATAAAAGTGAAAGGCCCCGGTAAGTTTTTCTTCATCAATTTAAAGGTGGGTGTGGAAAGATTTTTTACATAGTCGGAAATGTGGCTCATGTCTTCACAAATAAATGACAAATTGATTTTTCCAGGCTTAATTCCTTTAACCCAGCACAGTTTGTCTATCGCCTTTCTGTTGGTTAAATCACATCCCAAACCGTAGATAGTGTCCGTGGGATAGATGATTACTGCCCCGTTTTTTAAAAGCTCAACAATATGTTTGATTTTTCTTTCATCGGGATTTTCTTCGTATAATTTTATAAATTCTGCAGCCATACACAATTATACTAAAAATGTATTAAATGTGTTTTGTTAATCCCAAAAACAAAATCCTTAAATTTGCATTCTAAATTTGAAAACTGGCTTCATGGAACGGTGACCACTGGAAATAAAATTGTAACGAAGGTCATCATCCGGGCTTTTTGATTAGTTAATTTTAAACCTAAAAAAAATACTAGGTATTGTGATATCTGCAACCCCTTCTGTTGATGTGGTGCTTCTGACTATTAAATGAATAAGCTAATAATATACTTTATATGAATAAAAATAATTTTCTGATTGGGTTGGTAATCGTATCATCCATCTTAATTACCTCTTTTGCCTTTTACTTCTACCAGGTTTTTTTTACTGAAAATATATTAGTTGATAAGGGAGATCAACTCATTGTTATTGATGAGAATATGACCTTTAAAGACTTGCAAGATAAAGTTTACGATGAGGGTATAGTAAACGATATGCTTTCTTTTAGCTTTGTAGCTAAAGTGCTGGATTATCAGGAAAATATAAAGCCGGGATTATACCTTCTGGAGAAAGATATGACTAACCTGCAAGCTATCAGGTTATTACGCTCAGGAAGGCAAACTCCTACTGAAATTACATTTAATAATGTGAGACTGAAATCAGAGCTGGCAGGTAAAATTACGGATGATGTAAGTGCGGATTCTCTGTCTTTTTTGAACCTCTTAAATAATGATTCAATCATCAATAATGCAGGCTTCACTGTAGATAATATCATGACTATGTTCATCCCTAATACTTATGAAGTTTACTATACTATTTCAGCACAGGGTATTTTTGACAGAATGCACTCTGAATATGAAAAATTTTGGACTGCTGAACGAAAAGCAAAGGCAAAGGCAATTGGTTTAACACCCATTGAAGTGAGTATTTTGGCTTCAATTGTTCAGGCAGAAAGCATCAAGTCTGACGAAAGACCAAAAATTGCAGGTGTCTATTTAAACAGATTGGAAAGAAATATGGCTTTACAGGCGGATCCGGCTCTGGTATTTGCCATTGGTGATTTTACTATTAAGAGAGTACTTAATGTACATAAGGAAGTAGATTCTCCCTACAATCTCTACAGGTTTACAGGCTTGCCTCCGGGTCCTATTAATTTACCTGAGATTAATTCAATTGACGCGGTGTTGAATGCTCAGAATCATAAATACCTTTACTTCTGTGCTAAGTCAGATTTTTCAGGTTATCATGCATTTGCAACCAACCTGGTGGAACATAACAAAAATGCAAGGGAATATCAGAGAGCTTTAAATCAGGCAAATATTTACAAATAAGAAGCATGTACGAGTTTGAACATAGATTGCGGGTAAGATATGCTGAAACTGATCAGATGGGATACTGCTATTATGGAAATTATTCTACATTTTATGAAGTAGCCAGAGCGGAATCTATCAGAAGCTTAGGCCTTACTTATAAACAGATTGAGGAAGAAGGGGTGATAATGCCTGTGTTTGAAAATTACTCTAAATACTACAAGCCGGCTTTGTATGATGATGAGCTTATAATAAGGGTATTAATTAAAGAGAAACCTGGTGTAAAAGTAAAATATGAGTATGAAATACTGAAGGAAGGAAGTATCATTCATAAAGGTTATACGGTGCTCGTCTTTGTAGATAAAAGTACTGGTAAACCTTGTCATATACCGGCCATTTTATCTGATATATTAAATCCTTATTTTGATGAAGATTAAATATGCCAGAATCATATTGTCAATACCATTTGTCAGGAGCTTTATACACTTTTTAAAAAACACGTATCATGAAAAAAGTGGAGTTTCTTATTTCATGATTTACAGGATTTTCATGGATGAAATGAAAACCAACCATATTATGGAGAGGTCCAATAATATAGCTTTTCAATTTACGCTCGCTATTTTTCCTGCTATTATCTTTCTTTTTACTTTAATTCCTGAGTTACCCATTGATAATTTAACGGAGGAGGTGATGAATCTGCTACAGGAAACTATGCCGCGTTCAGTTTACAGTGAAGCTGAGGCAACTATTGCAGATATTCTTTCTAAATCACGAGGAGGGCTCCTATCCTTTGGTTTTTTGGCAGCTTTGTATTTTGCAACAAATGGTACTACTGCTTTAATGCAGGCCTTCAATAAAACTTATAGAACAAAAGAAAGCAGAGGTTTTTTTAAATCAAAGCTAGTAGCAATATCACTTACCTTTCTGTTAGCATTTGTACTTTTTACCTCCATTTTGTTACTTATTGTGGCGCAGCAGGTGTTGAATTTCATTCAGGAGCTTGGTCTTATTAACGATGATTTTATTATTTATTTATTTATTGCTTTAAGGTTTTTAGTAATTTTCTTTCTGTTTCAAATTGCCATTTCAGTTATTTATTATTTAGCGCCTGCAGTGGAGGAAAAATGGCATTTCTTTAATGTGGGTTCTGTGCTGGCTACAGCTTTATGTCTTGCTATTTCATTCGGTTTCTCCTTTTACATTAATAATTTCGGGACATACAATAAGCTTTACGGTTCCATTGGTGCCCTAATTGCTTTAATGATCTGGTTTTCTATTTTATCATTATTTTTGATTGTGGGTTTTGAGCTGAATGTGAGTCTGGCAAGAGCCAAGAACAAAGAATTTCCTAAGGTTTAATTATTTTTTACGAAAAGCTTTTGCTTAAAATAAAAAACCAATACATTTGCATTCCAATTCGGAAAAGGATTCCGAAAAACAAGTATAGAGGAGTGGCAGAGTGGTCGATCGCGTTGGTCTTGAAAACCAATGTACCGCGAGGTACCGGGGGTTCGAATCCCTCCTCCTCTGCAGATTTAACCCTGATAACTAAAGTTGTCAGGTTTTTTTTTGTGTCTTTTAATGGATCAATCTGAATTCCAATGGATCAATCTGAAAATCTGGGGATTTATAGATGAAGGATTAACTTTGCACAAAAAAAAAGTTAAAGTGGATCAGGGTTTAATTGAGTTGTTTTTGCCTGAAGGCATTCTTGAGTACTTCCAGGTTAC
>NZ_BMEC01000008.1 GCF_014636295.1 Marivirga lumbricoides
CCCATGATGCCCTGGGGAAAATGGCACCGATAGAATTTTCAGAATTTACCTCTGTTGGCGGTACCGCCAACAGAGGTAAAACTGTAACTTCTGACAAATAAACAGTTCTAATTAGGGGAAGCCTACAATAGGAAGGTAAACCGGAGATTTCCTGCTATTGCTTTTCTTCAGGCTTATCTTTAAAGGATCTAAAAGCGTGGGTGCTACAGCATATTTATCGGCTAGCTTTGAAGCAGCCCCCCTGATGGAGAAATTGGCGGTAAAATAAAGTTCGGGGAGCTCCTGTTTAGCCTCATCAAAAGAAAAGTCTTTAATGCTAAAATCAGGAATCCCAATATATCTTCTTACCCATTTTTCCTGATCACTTAGAGGCAAGCCTGGATAACTCCTAACCCCCATATATTCAGTCCCCTGCCCTATAAATGATGAATTAATTGTACTCACCGCGTTCCCAGTTACATCAAGATTGATAGCAGCTTTAAGTATAATTTTATTTCTATCATTTAAATAGTTAGGGGTTCTAATAAGCTGTGCCTGATCATTTTTCATCACTAAAGCATACCTATCATCAGTAAATCCTCCCAGGTAACCAGCAGGTATCTTTTGATTAGTGCATTCAAGCCAAAGCGTATCATTTTCAAGAGGTACATGTAGAATTATATGGTTAAAATTATCATATGGAAAATCAGGGTCAACTTCTAAACTGTTTCTTCCCCCAAAGACCCAGGAATAATTAGCTTCAATTCCAACTGCTTCCAACAGGCACTTAGTATAAAAAGATAAACCTTTGCAATCACCATAGCCAACTTCATCCACCGTAGCTGCACTAAATGGCTGGAAACCTCCAACACCCAATTGAATACTTATATATCGGGTTCTATTCTGCATGTACTGATAAATTGCTTCAACTTTCGACTTTTTATCGGGCAAGTCAGCTACCAGCTTTCGCATTTTGATTTTCGTTTCTTCAGATAAATCATTCAATCCTTCATTAAGAGCTTGTTGCCATTTTGCCATTCCGTTCCAGGTAGACATATCCCCTGAATAACCTTCATAACTAAATTTTGAAGGAGCCAATTGCAGAACCGGAGTAAAACTACTTACGCCTCTACTAAGAGGCTCTTCATCAATCGCCTGAAAACTTTCAAACTGCCATTTCATTACTTCCACATCTTTATTGGTAGTAATTTCAGGCTGTTGGCTGGTATGAGTTAGTTTGTAACGCGGTTTTAATTCCAGTGGATAAGTAACTGTATAATTGGAATTCTGAATGGAAGTATTGAAATCAGGTACTAAATACCAATTGGGCACTGAATATAAATATTTATACTGCAATTCATATTCAAATTCTATGGTATAAGGATGCTCCTTCTGAACTAAATCAGCATATTTCACCCTGCTGTCTTCATACAAAGAAGCGCCTGAAATATTACTGTAGTCTTCAAAGTCATTACTTTTTAATTTTTTTATAAGCTTCCCATTTTTATCATACACATTAGCATAAATAGATTTGACTTTAATTAATTTATCATACCCAAGTAAAACTTCAGCAAAATGATCTGCCCTCTCATCAAGAATGGTAATCACCATATGTTTTTTAAAATTGGCCCGCTCCAGCTTTTCAATTTCAAAGCTGCCATTATCCAGTCTTATAACTGCTGTAGCATCCTTTAACAATTCTTCAGGAATAGATTTTACCGTATAAATATCACCTGATGCTAAAGCTTTAACTGACAGCAATAAGCATATAAAAAAAATATGAAATACTTTCATGACTTAACCTCGTTTTGCTATTACAATTTGTTCTGCCTGCTTCTCAACAATTTGGGCATAAAATTCTTTTAAGTAAAAATACTCTTCCACTGTAAAGAAGTCCTTATTTATTGAAAGGGTTGAATTAACCATGATAGCACCATTCATTAGTTGACATCTATATAAGTATTTACCTCCTTCATTTGGTAAGGCTATTAGTAAATCTTTAGGCAATTGCTCTACCTCGAAGCCCTCTGGTACTTCGATTCTGTAAGTATAATTATTATCTATCGGACATTGTAAGGTGACAGGGAATAAGCGCTTATCTAACTTGAAAGGGTTACTCGAAACCTTGTTAAAAAGGATTGGACTAAAATAAACTTTGTCATCAAGCATAATTTCAGATTCTGATATTTCAAAATTGATGGTCTCTTTTAAATCGTGCTTATTATGATCAGTAATCTGATGATCAGTAATTTCCCAAACAGGAAGGTCATCTTGAAATTTATCAATATATTTATCCAGCTTATCAAACTCTTTTTTGAGGTAGTAGGCACTATAATCACTTTTTTGCAGTTGAACCACACCGTTGATTCCTCCAGTTTCAAGTATCTTAATTGTACTGTACGCTCTTTCTTTACTTGAAGCATCATACTTCAAATCTACCCATCCCGGATTTTCTTCTGAAATAATCAGCCCCTTACCATTTATAGTTTCCGGTCTCAAAGTATTGAATGGTAAGTAATCCTCAGAAGCATCGAGTAGATAATCATTTCCTTCAAGCCTCACCAGGCAAATGGAATAATTAAAATTCTTGGCAGATTTATAAATTTCATTCAACGGCCCATTGCTTCTGGTGCTCAACCTTACAATATAAGATTCATACCCCGCTTTATTAAGCATGCTTGTAAGTATCATATTGATATCCTGCCTCCAGCCCTTCTTTTCGTTAAATATTTTTCTCATGCTGCTGGACATTATATCAGTATCTATACTATAGTTTTCCTGAACGAAGTAATATATGGCCTTTATCTTATCTAAATCACTATCAAGACCTGAAAAAATAGTCTCTAATTCATTTTTGAAAAAGTTATTCCCACTATACACACCTTTGTAGTATTCATCAGCAGCTAATTTCTTACTAAGCTCAAAGTAGGTAGGAGGAATTAAGTTTACTCTATGACCTCCTGGAAATTGATAATCACTCAGATCAAATTTTATCTTTGAAATATAATTTTCTTTACCAGTAATAAATGGCTCGGAAACAAATGCAGGAACATTTCGAGAAATAAACTTCTTCTCTACAACTTGGTAGCTATACCCATTCCTTTGCGCATTCTCAGTATTAAAGGAGACATCGCTAAGAGGTAAAGTACCACTTAACAGTTGAACGTAGTTAAAAAAGCTGGGCATCTTTACCACATATTCTGAATAAACAACAGGAACTGATGTTTGAAAATACCAGGTAGCGAGACTGGATAGATTACCATGACTCACTATATAGCTGTACTCTATTATTGATCCTTCTTTAACATTTGGAATTGTGAATCGCTCCTGACGTACCTCATCAGATACTTTTTCTGTGAATATATCTTTCTTACTTACTTCTGATTCTACAACTTTTCCATTAATTATATTATAAGAGGAGCCCTTAATTTTTTTAATATAATCTTTTACTCCATAAGGAATTTTTATTGTGGCCCTGTCAAACTCATTACTATTCAATAAGAGTATCCGTACATGATGTGTTAAAATAGTCTCAAAATTATGGTCAGTGCTAATTTTCCCTTTATCGAATAAAATTACTGCTCCGGCAGTCGAGTCAGAAATACTGGTAGGAAAATCAAAATCAGCAGTCTTTATATCTCCAAATTTCCTCTCTTCAGGAGCCTGTGAATATGAATGGAAAGAAATAAGTAAGAGGATTGAGAGTAGTAGTATGGGTTGACGCATTAGTTTTTTTAGCACAAACTAAATTAATTTTAATAAATTTTCAAGAATAATTCGACACATTCCGTTTTTTTGATCATAAAAAAACCCGATCAAAAAATTGATCGGGTTTTTACAAGGTTTTAAAATGCGTCTTATGCTTCTACAGCCTTCTTTTTCCTTTTTGCTAAATCCAGTACAATTGGAGTAGCGATAAAGATTGAAGAATAGGTACCTACTAAAATACCTACTAACAATGCAAAAGAGAATCCTCTTAGCACTTCTCCTCCAAAAAGGAATAGCACCAAAATAACTACTAATGTGGTCATGGAAGTCATAATAGTTCGACTCACAGTATCATTAATAGCTTTATTGAAAGTTTCTTCATTTGAAGCTTTAGAAGTAATGCCTAATGTTTCCCTGATTCTATCAAACACAACCACAGTATCGTTAATAGAATAACCTATTACTGTAAGGATGGCTGCAATAAATACCTGGTCAATTTCAAAATTGAAGCCTAGCGCCTTTGCAATTGCAAAAGCTGAAAGTACTACCAGGGTATCGTGGAATAAAGCAACTACCGCTCCTAAACCAAACTGCCATCTTCTAAACCTGATAAGAATATAAAGGAAAATTGCTATAAGAGAGAATATTACCGACTCCTGAGAAGCATTTTTTATATCATCCGCAATAGTGGCTCCTACTTTAGAAGATCCGCTGATGGTAAATTCATTACCTGCCATTCGTGATTCATCCGCAACGTAAGTCATTCCCGTTGCAGCAGTAATACCGTCTACTAATTTTGTCTGTACTATATCATCAGCTTCAGATGATTCTTCTTCTACTAAATAAGAAGTAGTCACTTTTAAAATATTGTTAGCACCAAAAGTCTTCACTTCAGTACCCTTATTTTCAAAGCTACTTTCCAGCGCTAACTTTAAATCAGTGGGCTGAACACTTTCAGAAAAACGTACTACATATGATCTACCACCAGTAAAATCAACTCCCATGTTCAATCCATTAATCGTCATTAGTACAAGACCAATAACAATCACAATTCCTGAACCGATGTAGGCCATTTTTCTCTTCGTCATGAAGTTTATGGAAAGATCATTGAAGAGATTTTTAGAGAATGGTGTAGAGAAAGAAATTTTACTGTCATCACCTCTTTTACTCATCCAGCTTACAATCACTCTGGTAATAAATACTGCTGAGAAGAAAGAACAAGCAATACCAATCATTAAAGTAATGGCGAAACCTTTAACAGGACCCTGGCCTAACCAATATAAAATAGCACCAATTAAGAAGGTTGTTACGTTGGCATCTACAATAGAGCTATAAGCTTTATCATAACCTGCTGAAATAGCTTTAAGCAATGGTGTGCCACCACGTCTTTCCTCCCTGATACGCTCAAAAATCAGTACGTTGGCATCAATAGACATACCAATGGTTAATACAATACCAGCAATACCCGGTAAGGTTAAAGCCGCATTAAGCTGGGCCAGTATTCCTAAAATAAAGAATATGTTGAATACCAGAGCAATATTGGCTACCAATCCACCTTTAGCATAATAAGCTACCATGAAAATAACCACCATAGCCAAACCTGCCACGATAGAAAGTATACCTTGTGACTGTGACTCTTTTCCTAAAGTTGGACCAATGATAGCTTCTTCAACAATTCTGGTTGGGGCAGGTAATGAACCCGCTTTGAGGATATTAGCTAAATCCTTCGCTTCTTCCATTGTGAAATTTCCTTCGATAATTGATTTTCCGTTAGGAATTTCACTGTTAACAACCGGAGCAGAGTACACATAATTATCAAGCACGATGGCTATACGGTTGCCAATATTTTCTCTTGTGATTTTAGACCATTTTCTGGCACCTTCTGCGTCCATGCTCATATCTACAGCTGGTTGACCACTTTGATCAAAAGTTTGACGGGCATCGTTAATTACCTCACCGGTAAGCATTGCCTGATCGTTTCTCAGTGTTCTTACAACATACAGCTCTAAAAGCTCACTGCCATCATCCAATTTATTGGCTTTTACATCCCAAATCAATCTTGTATTTCTAGGGAAAAGGCTTTTAATATCTTCTCTTTGGATAATTTTATTAATTTTTGCAGTGTCTTCTACTGAATAAATCAAGCCACCTCTCATTTTGATCAGGCTGAACAACGGAGAAACTTCCTGGCTTTGCTCTAGTGAATCCAGACTTGCAGTGGCCGAATCTGATTCAGCACCTAAACTGTCTGCCTCCGCTGTTGTCTCATCTTCTTCCTTCAATAAAGAGGCAATATCCTGATTTTCTGTAGAAGCGTCTGTTGAAAGTGAATCACCTGTTTCACCTTGGATGGTCTTCTTGGCAGCTTTTTGCTCAGCAACAATTATTTCATTGGCCTGGCTTAAAGCATCTCCTACTTCATTAATAGCAATGACCTGCAAAAACTCCAGTTTCGCAACACCCTGCAATAATTTCTTCACTCTCTCAGGATTATCAACACCCGGAATCTCAATCTGAATTCTTCCTGTATTTTCAAGCTTTTGAATGTTAGGCTGTGATGTTCCGAATCTATCGATACGGGTTCTTAAAATGTTGAAAGAACGATCAATAGCGCCATCTACTTCAGTTC
The DNA here is from genome assembly GCF_014636295.1 of Marivirga lumbricoides. GTDB lineage: Bacteria > Bacteroidota > Bacteroidia > Cytophagales > Cyclobacteriaceae > Marivirga > Marivirga lumbricoides. Next base: position 6,317 of record NZ_BMEC01000008.1, read on the forward strand.
TGATTACCCTAAGTACTTCAGAATCTTCAGTATCGAAGCCTATTTTACCTCTGTTAGCTGCGTTAGCAAAAATGGAGCTTAATTTTTTATCAGGGTTAACTTCCTTAAAAGCATCATAAAATAGATCTACAAAGGTTTTCTGACTTTTAGATTGTCTTTCCTGAGCTAGCTCCAATGCTTTAGTAAAACCAGCATCCTCATTGTTTCCACTTAAACCTTTAATAATATCTACCGGAGATACTTCAAGAGTAACGTGCATCCCCCCTTGCAAATCCAGGCCGAGATTCAATTCCATATCCTGCACTTCTTTGTAGGTAAACTCTATACCCAATAAGTTATATACAGGCTCATTATAAACTGAATCCAGGTAAAATTGTCTCTTAGCAAAAACAATATTGCCGGACTCATCCTTAGCATACTCTGTGGCATCTTCTTTAATGCCATTTGATACAAATGTGAAAGACAAATAATACACGCACAAAAGCGTAATTATTGATGTCAGGAACACAATAAAACCTTTATTTTTCATTGATAAATGTGATTTTTAGTGGTCAGACTTGATTCGCATTACTATTCATTAGGCTACTGTAAAAAGTTACCCGTAAATAGTAATGTCCATTTTATCTGTGTGATTAATTATTGAATTGTAAGTTCTTTTAAAAACTGCTGATAGAAGCAGTAAAATTGGAATGAATATCCAATTGATTAGGGCGCATTAGGAGATATGATCTTCCTAAATAATGTCTGAAAAAAATTAAGAAATACTTTAGTGGAAGGAGTATATTCTGAAAAACGCTTCTCTTCCAGTGTAGGAAGTTCAATCAGTAAGTCAAAAGAGTGGAACAGGTTAAATTGAAGCACAGGATTTAAAACCTGATAAGCTACAATATGATATTCCGAATGACTTGAATCTTCTCTGTTTTCAGTTTTATTTTCCTTTTTAAGCTCTTTACCTGATGAATGATGGTAAGGATTAAAAGTGAATGGTTGTTGTAAAAGCAATACAATGGCTACCAGGATGCCTAGTAAAGCCATCGCTGTTTTCTTGGTAGACCGTATTTTATTTGTGCTTTTTATCATTTTAGTCTGCAAAACTAATTAAAAATTGATAAAAACAACACCTATTTAAAGAATGGATTGATTTATAAAGCTTTTTCTTGATGAAAATTAAAAAACATAAGCATATAGTGGCCTATTTCTTCAGAATAATGCGGAAAGTAGTTCCTAAATTTACCACAGATTCCTTCACGGAAATTTTTCCGCTATGGTAATTTTCAATAATCCTCTTAGCCAATGTAAGCCCTAAGCCCCATCCTCTTTTTTTTGTGGAATAGCCCGGTCTGAAAATCTCTTTTATTTTACCTGATGGAATGCCTTTGCCGGTATCTTTAATATCAATAATAGCATCTCCATATTTCCCTTCTTTTAAAGTAATGGTTATCTTCCCTACTCCGCCCATGGCATCAATGGCATTTTTGCAAAGGTTTTCAATCACCCAATCGAATAAAGGCTTATTGATTTCGGCATTCAGTAAATCATCTTTGCAATCAAATACAAGTTCCACCTTTTTAGAGACACGCTTTTGAAGGTAGGAAACAGTAGAATGGATTATTTTAGAGATATTCTGATCTGTAAGGACTGGCACAGAGCCAATATTAGAAAATCGGGAAGTAATTAATTCCAGCTTATCAATATCTTTTTCGAGCTCTCGCGTAACTTCCTTATCTTTCAGGTCATCATCAATTTTCATGATTTCCAGCCAGGCCATTAAAGAAGAAAGAGGAGTACCTAACTGGTGAGCTGTTTCCTTGGCCAACCCTACCCATACCTGGTTTTGCTCTGCCCTGCGCGAATAACTAAAAGCTACATATCCGAAAAACACAAATGCTGCAATCACTGAAAGCTGCACGTAAGGATAATACCTCAACCGGTAAATCAAATCTGAGTTTCTGTAATAAATATAGAAATAATCCTGCTGGTCTTGCGATTGAGAATCGTAGATAGTGATTGGTTCATACTCCTGCTCCATAATGCTTAGCTCTCTTTCCAGCACCTTAGCTACCTGTTCAGCACTTTGGCGGGAGCTATCCACATTAACATTTCTATAAATAGTGGGTTTTCCGTCCGTATCCACTACAATAATCGGAATAGAGTTATTAGGAGCTACTATTTCCTGCACTATAAAAATCAGGTTGTCGCTATTATCAGGATTAATGGTATACTCCAACGTTTTCGCCCATAAATCAATGTAGCGTTCTTCCCTTTCCTTTAATTCTTCTACTATACTATTGGTGTAAAACACTGAGGCAATCCCTATAATTAAAGAAAAAGCTAAGGCAATCCATTTAAGGGCAGCTTTACTTTGGTACATGGATGAAGCATTCCCCAGGAAGGGATTTTCAGAAGGGTTTACCATTTTTTAATTAAAACTGTATGTTGAATTGTTAGATTCAGGTTAGGTTAAATTAATGGATAAAATAAGTCATTGCACATTAATCTATCTGCTATTTGAAGCCATAAAGCTTGAAATATACAAGTAGTTTCTGAAAACGAAAAATATATCAATTATTACATTTTCTCTTTTAAATTTTACGGTCAAAAATAAACTTAAAATATTTTTGTAAATATTACTAAAGTATCGAAACTTCTACCCCCACCCTTCTCGTAACCCATTAAATAGCAAAGCATTAAACTATAAAACTATTGACCGATGGCAGTCCTACAACAAAACACCGCAGATATTATCCTTAATCAATTAGTGAAGGATAATCGTATATTATCATCACACATTCATGTTGGCGTTTCGGATAAAACCGCCATCTTAACAGGTACCGTTCCCTCCTTTTATGATAAACTTTCCGCTGAAGAGGATGCTTTAAATGTACCCGGCATTGAAAATGTGGAAAATAACATTATAGTAAGTTTTCCGGAAGAGAACATCTTTTTGGCGGACGATGAAATTGAGTATGCGGTGAAAAGAATGCTTATGTGGGACACGCGCCTGAATATTGAAAAGATAGAAGTTTCTGCCACTTCGGGAAAAGTTACGCTGTCAGGCAGCGTTGATATCTACTGGAAAGCTTTATTAGCTGAAAAACTGGCTTTTAATATTTCAGGAGTGGCCGCTGTAGTAAACAAGATTGCCGTAAATGCCGATGATGAAAACTCTAATGATGAGAGAATCAAAAAGGAAATAGAAAAAACCATCCTCAATAGCTCTTTGAACGCCCGTTTTGCTGTAACAGTTTGTGATGGTCGTGTCACTTTAAAAGGAAAAGTAACTGATTTGATTTCCAAGCGTGCTATTACCGATAAGGTGGCATATACAGATGGTGTGAGAAGCATTAACAATCAGATAGAGGTGGTTTGAGTAAGAGGGAAATTGGAAGGTTTATTTCAAAACCATTCCAACTCCAATCTTTTCCAGCAAATAGGGATTATGGTCGATGACCAGAATATCGTTGTCCGCACTCAGTTTTTCAAGGATGGCATATAGTAAATCTATATCAGCAAAATGCAAGCCCGTGCTGGGTTCATCTAAAATATACAATTCATTTTCGCCCTTAGCCTGAAGCCAATTCAGTAGTAGAAGTCTTTGCTTTTCCCCGGATGAAAGGGATTGCACAGGCTGATCTACCCTTAAATGCCCCAGGCCTATTTCTGCTAACTGATCCAAAAATTGTAGGGTTTTAGTGGAAGCTTTGGTTGCTAAAAGCCAATCTTTCAATTCCATTACACTTAAGGCCAGCACATCTGCAATGTTTTTTTCCTCTACTGAATATTTTAAAACATGTGTTTGATAGCGTTGCCCTTTGCACACTTCACATTTCTCTATCGCATTGGCTGCTACATCCAGGCTGGTTTCCACAAATCCTTTTCCTTTGCAATTAGGACATTGACTGCTTTTATTTTTATAAGAAAATTCCTGCGCTTTTAAACTCGTAGCTTTTGCATAAACCTTAGTGATATCCTTGAGAAGATTCAAATAATCAACCAATAAGGTGGCGGAATAGGATCTCAGTTTTTTAGTCTCAAAATAATGCGCTCCGGCATATTTCTGAGGTAATACGATGCTTTCACAACTCACCGGGCTGCCGGAATTAATACTCGGAATCAGGATCTCTTTCACAAGAGTGGTTTTTCCAATGCCTGACTTACCGCTAATAGCGGTTATGCCTCCCACAGGCACTTCCAGCTTTTCTCTTACCAGCGTGTGTCTGGCAGCATTTTTAATGCTGATATTTTTCTTTCCCGCTTTTAATTCTACCCGTTTTGAAGGGGCTTTCAGGTAAGGATGGCAATCAGCCTGCTTCAGAAAATCCTCGGCTGTACCTTCAAATGTGATGTGTCCGCCCAGTTGCCCCGCTTGTGGACCGAGCTCTATCAAATGATCCGCTGCCAGTATAATTTCTTTATTGTGCTCAATCACCAATACAGAATTTCCCTTTTCAACCAGCTCCCTCAAAATCCGGATCAGGTCAGGAATATTGTCATACGATAAACCGGCAGAAGGTTCATCTAACAAATAAGTGATCCCTTTCAGTGGCGAGTTCAGCTGTTTAATTAAAGCAATCCGCTGATTTTCTCCTCCTGAAAGGGTAGAAGATTTTCGGTTTAGCTGTAAATGGTCAATATGCAATTGATCTGCTCGCTTAATGGTATTAAGGAAGTAAGGCCGGATTTTTTCAATCAGCTTTTGATCTACCTCCTTTTGCTTTGGCTCTGGAGCAATCCAGTTTTCCAGGCCTTTAAAATCCATTCTTTTTATTTCATCAATAGACTTTCCGGCAATTTGAAAAGTTAAGCGTTCAGGTTTTAAACCACTTCCTTTGCAGTGACTGCATTGTGAGGGTGAAAACAATGCTTTGAGCTGATCAATGTGTTTGTTCTTCCGTGTTTTGTAATATTCTTCTTTCAGGTAATGAAAAAGACCTTTCCACTGCATGCTAATAGCCTGCGTACCTTCACTTGTTTTAGTTTTATAAATCCAGTTGGTCTTCCACACTTTTTCATCCGCACCATGGAAAAGTATTGATTCTTGCGCGTCTGTCAATTCCTGAAATGGTGTATCCAGTGTAAAGCCCTGCTCTTTACCGATCTCTTTTACAATGGCCATGTACTGGCTATCCGGCTGACCATAATATGCCAAAGCCTTGTTATGCTCAAAAAGTTCATCAGCAATGCTCTTTTCTTCATCGAGCACAATCTGATTTACATCAGGTAGTAATTCTTCTCCTAAACCATCGCAGACAGCACATTTACCCAGCTCATGGTTATCGGAAAAATGACTGGCAGAAAGCTCCTCTCCTTCATATTGTGCTTTTCTGGAAAATGCAAAACGTAAAAATTTATCAATTCCGGTTTGTTTGGAAATATCTGACCGCTCTGTAAAACTTTTTTCTTTTCGAGTGATGCAAATAGTTGGGCTTAAGCCTTCGATATGATCCACCTCAAACTGGAAATTTACACCTACCCTGGACTGCTGATAGCTGGAAAACTGTTTGGTCATTTCCTGTAGTCCATAACCATGGAGTGTATCAATCAGTAAGGAAGATTTACCCGAACCGGAAATCCCTGTTACTACTGACAATTGCCTTTTAGGCAGGTCTATGCTTACATCTTTGAGATAGTGTGTTCTGGCACCCCTGATGGAAATTACCTCTTTTTGCTGATCCTGGACTTTGGGCATACTTTCTGAAGCAGTTTCTGAAGTATTTTTAATGAACTTGTCACTGCAAGACTGAAAAAGCGGATGATTTTCAAAGCAAATAATGCCTGCTGTCTGTTTTTTTAACTGATGCAAAGCTTTAAGCAGCTGCCTTACATTCTGCTGATGCAATCCTATACTTGGTTCCTCTAATAGTAGCAGCGTGCTTTTTGATTGTTTTGCAAAATGTTTCGTCAATTTTATGCGCTGTGCTTCACCACCCGACAATGTATTGGAAGGCTGACCTAGTTTAATGTATTCCAACCCAAGTTGCAGCATTAAAGAAAGCACTTTTTTGATTGGCTGTTCTTCACTAAAGAAATCATGTGCTTCCTCTATGCTAAGATTATAGATGTCCGCAATGTTTTTACTGTTCCAATGTACTTGTAAAACATCATGTTTGAATCGCTTACCATTACAGGTAGGGCAAACCTGGTTAATAGTACCCATTACGTTCATAGAAAGTGTAATGACACCAGCTCCTTCGCAGGTTTCACATCTTCCACTTTTGTTGTTGAATGAAAAAGCTCCTTTGGCTAATTTTAAGGCCTTGGCTTCTGCAGATTTGGCAAACAAATCCCGAATTTTATCGGCTAAACCTGTATAGGTGGCAGGATTGCTTCGCGGTGTTTTTCCGATGGGCTGATCTGTTACCGTATGAAGCGTTAAATTCTCTCTTTGGCAGTACGCTGAAAGTGAAGATATGAATTGTGGTGTTTTCCTGGAAACTACCGCTAATTCAGCTTGCTGAGGTTGAAATGCAGCTGCCGATACTTGCTCAGGTGATTTCTCAGCGTTGGCTATTTCTTTATTCAGCTCAGCTAAAGTAGGGCTTGGTAGTCCTTTTGCACTCAAAAATTCTTCCATCGCCCCATTAAAAACTATCTCTCCTCCATGGATGCCCGCAGCAGGCCCTAATTCAACTATCCAGTCAGCTGAGCGGATAAAGTTTAAATCATGTTCTACCACCATCACCGTATTGCCTCGGCTGATTAATCGGTTAATGATATGGCGTAAATAACTTTGGTAATCTTCCGATAAACCAATGGAAGGCTCATCAAATACATACAAAATTCCTTGAAGGCTACTGTTTACCTGCTTCACCAGTTTAATGCGTTGCGCATCCCCTGAAGAAATATCTATACTTGGCGTGCTTAGCTGGTAGTGCTCCATACCCAGGCGAATTAGGTCGTTGAGTTGAACGCAGACTTTATCTACTAATACTTTTTCCCCTGCTGTAAGGCTCAGACTTTTCAGCAGATCATTCAGTTCAACCAGGGACAAATCCATCCATTGCTGGAAATTCAATCCTTTCCACTTGTATTTCAGGTGTTCAGCTTTTATCCTTGCTCCTTTACAGCTCGGGCAAGTGCGGGAACTGGTAAACTTTAAGATATTCGGATTGCGATCTCTTTTAAGAATATCAGTCATAATCGGAAGAATGCCCTTATAATGCCATTCTTCCCGTGGCTTTGCTTTAAAACCTTCCCATCTCAACCTTGATTCTAGAGTATGTTTACCGTAGAAAACCTTAATGCGGTCACTGCCATTCAGCACTACCTGCTTTTGCTCCTCGGTGAGGTCTTTCCAAGGAACATCCACATTAAAATCATGTGCCTTACAAACTTTATTGAGTTCCTCCACAGTTACCTGCGAATACACAATGTAGCCATTGGGCAAAGTAGTGGTGATAGCACCTTCTCTCAGTGTTTTGTTTTCATCACCTATTAACTTATCGAGATCAATATATTCCGCTTGTCCAATTCCATTACAATGCTCGCATGCACCCTTCGGATGATTGAAGGAAAAGAGCGATTTGCTCATAGTGTGTGCAGCGGAATATCGGGCAAAAATAATTCTGAAGATCGCTGTCAGTTCAGACAGGGTGCCAAAAGTGGCATTGATAGATTGAAAGCGCTTGGTTTGCTCTACTTTAATAACGGGCGGCAGTGCTTCAATATCATCTACTTCAGCGGTGGGTATTAATTGCGCATTTTGCTGGCTATAAGCCGGCAGGCTTTCCAGAAAGTAGCGGTAACCTTCATTGGCAATTACGCCCATAGCAAAAGAAGATTTTCCGGAGCCCGACAAACCCGTTACCACAATTAGCTGATTTTCCGGAAGAGTGAGATTTATATTTTTGAGATTGTTCTGGTAGGCATTTTTGATGCGCATAGACTCTGTTTGGTTCTTTTTTTCGAAAAATTAAAGTTAAGAAGAATAAATTGAGTGAACATTAGTTTTGGCTAATCTCTCCTTATTCTGCAGTTTTTGTTTTTAATATTACTGTCTTGTTTTTATAAGAAGAGATTTATCAACCTAAAATAGATTTTTATGCAGCTAAACTCCTTAAATACATATTGGATGTAGAGACTGAAATTGAAGAGGCTATTTATCCATTAAAAAAATATTCACTACTTCCCTAAATAATGAGTGGCTCCGCCTAAAAATGATTCTGCTGATTCCATAATGGTTTCGGAAAGCGTTGGGTGCGGATGGATAGTCAATGCTAAATCTTCAGTCGTGGCACCCATTTCCACTGCCAAAGCAATTTCAGGAATTAAGCTTCCTGCACCTTTTCCGGCCACCCCACCTCCTAAAACGATACCGCTTTCAGGATGCACAATTAATTTTGTAAGCCCGTTTGCTGTGCCAATGGCTTTGGCTCTTCCTGAGGCCCCCCATGGAAACTTCAACACTTTTACTTTTTTATCTTTTGCATCAGTTTCTGTAAGTCCACACCACGCTATTTCAGGATTGGTGAAAACAATTCCGGGAATTACTTTTGGCGCATAAGCTGCACCAGGGTGTCCTGCAATCACTTCCGCAGCAATTCTTCCTTCGTGTGATGCTTTGTGTGCCAGCATAGGCTCTCCGGTGACATCTCCAATGGCATAAATATTTTTCACATTGGTTGCCCTCTTATCATCCACTTTGATAAAGCCTTTGTCATCCATTTCAATACCCGCTTTTTCTATATTGAATGAATCTGTATTGGGTTTTCTGCCGACTGCTACCAAAACCTTATCGTACTTTTTCTTCTGGCTTTCTTTTTCGCCTTTCAGGATTACAGTCACTTTTTTATCTTTCACTGTCGCTTTTTCCACGGAGGTTTTAAAATAGACCTCCTCAAAAAGCTGCTTGCTTTCTTTTTCAAATATTTTTACCAGATCTCTGTCCGCTCCCGGCAAAAAACTTTCAGTCATTTCAGCAATAGAAACTTTTGAGCCAAAGGAAGCAAAAGCGCTTCCTAATTCCAGGCCTATGTAACCTCCACCAATTACCAACATTTTTTCAGGAATTTCCTTCAGATCTAAAGCATCTGTTGAATCAATAATGAATTTATAGTCATATTCAATATTGGGTATTGTTGAAGGGCCCGAGCCAGTTGCGATAATTACATTTTCAAAAGTAACGGTGGAATCTTCTCCATCCACATTTTCTATCTCTAGTGTCGTATCCGACTTAAATCTGGCTCTGCCTTTTATGTATTCTATTTTTCTGGCTTTGGAAAGCTGTCCCAGTCCTCCTGTCAGCTGTTTAACAGTTTCATCTTTCCATTTGAAGATTTTTGCAGCATCCACGGAAGGAGGTTCAAATGCAATTCCCCAATCTTCTGCCTGCATGGCCTCCTGTTTTATTTTGGCTAAATGGAGCAATGCTTTAGAGGGAATACAGCCCCGGTATAGACATACTCCACCTGGATTTACTTCCGGATCGACTAAAGTTACTTTTAACCCTAAGTCGGCCGCATGAAAAGCAGCAGCATAGCCACCCGGACCTGCTCCTATAATCACCAATTGCTTTTTATTTTTGTCGGACATATTCGTTCTTACATTTAAAATCAAGCTCCCAGCAATGCTTTATAAGGATCTTCCAAAGCCTGGCTAATCCATTTTATAAATTCTGCTCCTTCTGCACCATCAATTAAGCGGTGGTCATAAGAAAGGCTTAATGGCAAAATAGGCTTAGGCTCAAAGCTACCCTCTACATAAACAGGCTTAATAGAGGTTTGGGAGATCCCCAAAATAGCCACCTGCGGATGGTAAATAATCGGGGTGAAATTAGTACCTCCAATTCCTCCCAAATTAGAAATAGTGAAATTACCTCCCTGCATATCTTCAGCGGTTAGTTTCTGATCGCGTGCTTTTTTTGCTAATTCATTTATTTCAATAGAGAGTTCTATGATGCTTTTTCGATTAACATCCCGTACAACCGGCACAAGCAAGCCTTTATCAGTAGCCACCGCTATGCCGATATTGACATATTTTTTGAGAATCATCTCGTCATTTTCTTCATCAATACTGGCATTGAATTTCGGAAATTGCTGTAAAGCACTGGCCGCTATTTTTAATAAAACTGCAGTAATAGTTAATTTCCCTCCGGCTTTTTCCACCTGCTCTTTATTCTTCTCCATATATTCCTCAATTCCGGAAATATCCGCTTCATCAAATTGGAAAACATGAGGAATATTTTGCCAGGAAGCAGTTACATTTTTGGCCGTAGCTTTTCTAATGCCGGAAAGCGGTTCTCTTTCTACCTTGCCCCATTGGCTGAAATCAGGGAGTGAAAGTGCTGAGCCTTCTTTCTTTTTCGCATGGGATTTAACATCTTCTTCAGATATTCTGCCTCCCGGGCCACTGCCTTTTACCTGGCTTATAGATACGCCCATTTCACGAGCCAGCCTGCGCGTTGCGGGTGAAGCTGCTACTTCACTGTTATCCTGCGCAGTATCTGATTTTGAAGAATCTGATTTCTGCTTTTTAGGCTGTTCTTTTTTATCAGCTTTCTCTTTTTCATCAGGGTCTTTCTCTTCTTCATCGGAATCGTCTTCTTCGTCTTCCTTATCATCATCCTCTTCATCTGCTTCTGAATCAGACTCCTCTTTTTCTTCTGATGATTTTTTCTCCTTTTTATCAGCCTTTTTGCCGGCTTTCTCTTCCTCTACTTCATCGTCTTCGTCCTCCTCTTCATCATCAGAATCATCTTTCTTTTGCTTCTTCTGCTTTGTGTCATTTTCTTTACCGTCATCACTGGCTTCCTCTCCACTATCTTCCCCTTCCTCACCATCTTCTTCCAGTATTAAAACCACATCACCAACTTTTACCTCATCGCCTTCTTTCAACTTAATTTCCTTCACCTTTCCGGCATCAGAAGAAGGCACTTCTACGGAAGCTTTATCTGTTTCCAGTGCAATAATAGATTGTTCTTTTTCAATGGTATCTCCTTCAGCAACCATTATTTCAGCCACTGTGGCAGATTCAACGCCTTCTGATATTTGCGGTATTTTAACTTCTTTAGCCATAGTTTAAATAATATTAAGCGGTTCGTGGATTTACTTTTTCCGGATTGATTCCTAAATTTTTAATAGCTTCTTTCAACTCTTTTAATTCCAAATGCCCTTGTTCTGCCAAAGCATACAATGCAGCGTAAGCAATGTGCCTGGCATTTACTTCAAAGAATTCTCTCAGGTGCTCTCTGTTATCGCTGCGGCCAAAGCCATCGGTGCCAAGAACAGTCAATTGAGCCGGAAACCATTTTGATACAGACTCGGGTAAAGCCTTTAAGTAATCGGATGCAGCCACAAAAATTCCTTTTTCATCTTTTAGGCACTCCTCAATATAAGTACGCTTTTTATTGAGTCGGGCATCCAGTCTGTTGCTTCTTTCGGTATCAATTGCATCGTCATAGAGTGCTTTATAACTTGTAACACTCCAAACATCAGCCGATACATTGTACTCTTTCTCCAGCAGTTCAGCTGCTTCCATCACTTGGGTAATAATAGCTCCGCTTCCAAACAGGTGTACTTTTCTTTTTCTTTTGCTATTAGATGACTTTTGGAATTTATACATCCCTTTTATAATGCCCTCTTCACTTTTTTCCGGCATTTCAGGCATTTTATAAGTGTCATTTCCTACCGTGAGATAGTAGAAAATTTCCTCTTTATCGGTATACATTCTTTTGAGACCATCCTGCATAATAATAGCAATTTCAAAAGCAAATGCAGGATCGTAAGCCCGTAGGTTAGGTACAGAAAGCGCATACACATGACTTTGTCCATCCTGATGCTGCAAGCCCTCACCCGGCATGCTGGACCTGCCCGCAATCCCGCCAATTAAGAATCCTTTGGCTCCGGCATCTGCAGCGGCCCAGATAAGATCGCCAATGCGCTGAAAGCCAAACATGGAGTAAAAGAAATAAAACGGAATGGTAGTAATGCCATGATTAAAATGAGCTGTGCCAGCTGCTATAAATTCACTTATACAGCCAGCTTCCGTTATACCTTCTTCCAAAATAACACCGTCTTTAGCCTGCTTGTAATAAAGTAAACTGCCTTTATCAACCGGCTCATATTTTTGCCCTTCAGGATCATAAATTCCCAGCTGACCGAAAAATCCTTCCAGTCCAAAAGTTCTGGATTCATCTGGAATAATAGGGATGATGCGTTTTTTAAACTCCTTATTATTCAACAACTTGCCCATTACTTTTACCACTACCATGGTAGTGGCTACTTCATCATCTCCCGAACCTTTCAAGTACTCCTCAAAAATTTTCGCCTCTGGCTCGGGCAGTGGCTCAGTAATATCTTTTCGCTGGGGAAGGTAGCCGCCAGCCTCTTTTCTTTGCTGGTGAAGGTATTTTAGTTCTTCGCTTTCCTCATCAGGTTTTATAAATGGCATTTTCTCCAACTCATCATCTGGAATATCCACCTTAAACCTATCGCGAAAGTGCTTTAGACCATCAACATTCATTTTTTTGGTTTGATGCGCCACATTGCTTGCTTCCCCGGCATCACCCTGTCCATATCCTTTAATGGTTTGCGCCAGAATTACAGTAGGCTGGCCTTTATGATTTACGGCAGCATGGTAAGCATTATAAATTTTGTGCGAATCGTGGCCTCCTCTTTTTAACCTTTTGAGTTGCTGATCTGAATAGTCTGCCACTAACTCTTTTAAACTTTCATCTTTTCCGAAGAAATCTTCTCTGATAAAATCACCATAAGAAAAAGCATATTTTTGAAGCTGCCCGTCCGGCACTTCGTTGAGCATATTGATAATTTTTCCACTGCTGTCTTTTTCAAAAAGCGAATCCCAATCCTGGCCCCACAGCAGTTTAATTACATTCCAGCCTGCTCCTTTAAAAAGGGCTTCAAACTCCTGAATGGCTTTTCCATTTCCTCTAACAGGTCCGTCCAGCCTTTGCAGATTACAATCTACTACAAAAATGAGGTTGTCGAGTTTGTCTCTGGCCGCTATACTTAATGAGCCAGTGGATTCCGGCTCATCCATTTCGCCATCTCCCAAATAGGCCCATACTTTTTTATCATTTTCTTTAATTAGCCCCCTGTTGTACAAATATTTGTTATATCGGGCCTGGTAAATAGCCATAACCGGAGCCAAGCCCATTGAAACTGTGGGGAAACGCCAAAAATCAGGCATTAAATGAGGATGCGGGTAAGAGGATAAACCTTTTTCTTCCCGGAGCTCATGCCTGAAATTCTCCAATTGCTTTTCCGAAATCCTGCCTTCCAAAAAAGCTCTTGCATAAATGCCGGGTGAAGCGTGCCCCTGAAAATAGACCATATCACCCAGTCCTTTCTTATCTACCTTAAAAAAGTGATGAAAACCTACTTCCCATAAATTAGCGATAGAACTGTAAGTGGAAATATGGCCTCCTATGCCTTTATCGTTCTGGTTAGCCCTGGCTACCATTGCCATGGCATTCCAACGGATCATTCCTGTGAGTTTCTTCTCTATTTCTAAATCACCCGGATAATCCACTTCCTTTTCTACCGGAATGGTATTGATGTAGGGCGTGTTATAAAGCTGAGAAAATTGCACTCCATGTTTTTGCGCTTCATCCCTAAGAATGTCCAGAAGCTCTTTCGCCCTTTCCTCTGATTCATTTTCCAGAATATAACGAAGCGATGCCAGCCACTCCTGATTTTCGATTTCATAAACTTTGTTTTCTTCGCTTTTCGCCATACATGAGGATTTTTAAAGTAGTGGTTAAAAACAGACTTAGCTGCAACAGACCTAACTGCGAACCGACCAGTAATTTTTTTAAAATTTACTTCGGCCATTGTGTCTATAAAATAACGCCACATCAAAAAGTTGGGTTGGCATTTGTGCACTTAATATTGCTTCGTCCGGAAATTCATTTTGCCTGATTCTTACTTCTTTTGCTATGGCATAGCAAGCGCCAAATAAAAGCAGATGGAATTTCAAATTTTAGGCATTGTAAGCCATCCATTCTGGCACGGAAACCGTTAGTAAAGAAAGGTTTGCACAAAATTTAACGGTTGACTGCTAAACCAGAATAATTAATAAGAATAAAAAACTGCTAATAGCGGAAGTAACTTCGGAAGCACAGGATTTGGTAAAATACGCTTCCGGAGTTTACTCTATTGGAAACACACCCATAATAATTACTTTTTTTAAGAAAACTTACCTCTGCCCAGAAGGCTTAACAGTCTTGTTTTACAAGCATAAAAAGGTTGTAAATGTCCACCCTGAAAAATATTGCTATTAAATAATTAAAAAGAATGGAACTTATCTTTAACTATTTAAATTACAGGAATAAGTAATTTGAATCTTTTTTATTAAATTACGTATTGAATGTTACATGCAGAGCGTGACTTTTTAACTCTGCAGAGGAATTTTTTAACCTTTAACTATTTAACTATGAAAAATGTGGCAATAAATGGATTAGGTCGCATTGGCAGATCTGCCATTAAGGTAATCCTTGAAAATGATGATTTAAATTTAGTAGCACTAAATGACCCCAACCCACCTCAAAATCTTGCACTGATGTTGCAATGCGAAAGTTCTGACGGCAACTACCACAGAAAGGTAGAGCAAAAAGAAGGGGCTTTAGTGATTGATGGGAAAGAATACCCTATCTATAATGTAAAAAAACAGGATGATTTGCCATGGAAAGAACTCAACATTGACCTGGTTTTTGATTGCTCTGAATCTTATTCCATCAGGCAAAAACTGGAAAACCACTATAAAGCGGGTGCAAAAAGAGTGATGAGCTGGTACGACAATGAAGCCGGCTATGTAAGCCAGTTAGTGAAAAAAGCTAAAAGCGCTTTTTCCGCTAAACCCTCACTTTAATTTATAGAAACTTAATAAAGATGGCTCTGCAAATTGCAGGGCTATTTTTTTGCTCTTTCTGCCAGAATCTTAAAACATAAACACATTTTAATTTTCTTCTATAAACATGAATAAGTGGTATAATGCAATACTAAAAGCTGAGGAAAAAGCTGGCGTTCTCAACTAACAGTCTATCTCTTAACCCGCATCAGGAATTTCATCCAAATGATAGCAAATTTTTAATCCTACCTTCTTAAAATTCTCAAAATTACTTGTTCTTAAGGTCTAATATGTGTGGTAAATCTCTAACCAAAAAATCATATTATGATAGAAGTAAAATATTAATTTTTATTTTATATATGATAATTTTAGCATATTTAATCAGAATTAAATTTTATCAAAACTTTAAAAATGAAAATTCAACTAATTTCTTTATAATATTCTGCAGCAAGAATAAGCAATAAAGAGCCTAAAACTTGTAGTGAAAAATACTATACCTACCATAAAAATAATTATTGTTATAATTAGCATAGCTTTTATAAGTAATACTTCATTTGCTCAATTTTATCCAGCAAAAGTATACTCCATAAGAGATGGATTACCTACTAATACTATTTATGACATCACACAGGGTACAGATGGTATAATGTGGTTTGCAACTTCTAAAGGAGTAGTCAATTATAATTCATTGCATTGGCAGCTTTTTTCTGACAGCTTAGAGTTACCCAATTCTTCTTTTTCATTTATAGAGTCTTTGAATGACGGCTCCATTTGGATTGCCGGGCAAAACAACCAATCGTTTGTTATTAAATACTTTTTAGCTGACGAATGGCATGCAGTTAATTTGGATAACGATATTGAGATTAGAGAGAAATTTAGTTTTGATGTAATAAAAAATGATGGGGATGGGTATAAAATCATACTTTGCAATAAGTACGATGCCTACTTACTTAACACATCAGAAAAAGGCTATAAGGAAATTAATTTATCCAATGATTCAAGTTGTAGAATTAATGCTGTCACCTTCAAAAAAGGTAAAATATACTTTTCTACTTCAAAGGGATTATTAACATATAGCGATTCTTTAGAGGAGCACCCCCTCAACGCTTTTTTAGGCGCTGATAAAGAGATATTGCAGATCCACCTGAAAGAGGATGCAATTTACCTTCTGGGAAGAAATTGGTTAGGTTTATACGAGAATAATAAGTTTATCTATTTAAATGAGAATACGGGTGTTGATGAAATCAGCCGGTTTAACAAACATAACCTTACTGTAGATCAGTCTGGCAGGATTTTTTACAGCAGCATGAGTTCTGCGCAATATTTGGATAAGCAAACAGGAAAGGCAGAAATCCTCTATATAAACGGACGTGTATTTAATGCTCAAAGTAATGTGATTTTTGTTGATGATGAAAATAACGTTTGGGTTGGAGACCACAGAGGCCTTTTCAAATTCAACGTGCTTCGCTTTCAGAATTACAATGAAAACATTGGGTTGGTAAACGATGAAGTAACAGTGATTCACCCGTATAATGATCAGCTAATTTTAGCCAATGAAACCCACCTGAATTTTCTTAAAGAAGGAAAAATCGATAAAAAAATATCTCTTAAGAAATTACCTGGCACTAGAATTTTAGATATGGCCACAACCGATAATGATGAATTATTCATTGCTGCCTATAGAGCAGGGTTAAAAAAATATGACGGAGAAAATGTATATGATGTCAACTGGAAAGCAAGTTCGGATGATCTCCTGGTTTCATCAGTAGAATATTTTGATAAAAAACTATTTTTCACGACCAATCATGCCCTCTATAGCTATAAGTATGGAGAAATTAGTAAAGAAGTAATAGTACCTAACGTAAGAAATCTTCAAAAAATAGGTAATGATACAATTGCTGTTTTAAGTGTTTATGGTGGGCTTTTTTTATATAATGTGAACACAAAGGAAACTGTTCAATATACTTCTGATTTCAGGAATTATAATAGTGTGTACGATATCTGTAAATGGAACGGACGTTATTTTATTGCAACGAGCGGTGGTTTAGCTTTTTTGGAGAATAATAAGATTGTGCCTTTTTACATTACTGAAAAGATGAACAGAGTATCAGTTTACAGCTTATTTGTAAGCAAAAATAACAAGCTCTGGATGGGAACCAATGAAGGCATATTTATTTGGGATGGTAAAATACTGCAGAATTATAACAGGGCGCATGGACTAGTGGGTGATGAAATTAATAGAAATGCCTTTCTTCAACTAAATGAAAAGCAAATGTGGATAGGTACCGAAATGGGCGCTTCAGTTTATAATCTTGATGAAGAGTCTAGCTTTCAATTAATCCCAAATCTTAAATTACAGAAAGTAAGTACGCTTAAAGGAACCATCTTATCGAAAGAAAACAATGAATTAAAATATCATGATAATACCTTAGAATTTAGTTTTTTGGGCATCTCTTATTTCGATGAAAATCAAGTTAAATACCGATACAAATTAATTGGATTCGATGCCGACTGGATTTACATCAAAAATCCTAATGCAAATTCAGTCCGATATACTAACCTGCCACCAGGAGAATATGAATTTATGGTGGAATCCAGCCTGGAAAATAATAACTGGAGCAGTCCTCAAAGCATTAACTTTACAGTTAATAAACCTTTTTATTTCACCCACTGGTTCGTCATATTATTAATTACAATTATCCTTTTGTTGTTGTATATCTTCTACAGAGTCAGGTTTCATTTCATACTGATAAATCAGAGAAATTTGAAGAAAGAGGTGGCTTTAAGAACCCTGGAAATTCAAAGAATGAATGATGAAATTCAGGCCCAAAATGAGGAATTAAGAAGTCAGAGTGAAGATATTGCAAGTATTAATGAACGTTTGGAAGAAATTGTGCATGATAGGACGAAGAAATTGAGAGAGCAAAACGAGAAATTATCGAAGTATGCATTTATGAACTCACATGAGTTACGAGGGCCTATTTGCAGAATGATTGGCTTGTTGAATCTATTAAAAATATGTAGAAAAGACGAGTTTGATAAAATTATACAGCTGATCCATGAAACGGGGTTAGAATTAGACAACGTAACGCGCAGCATCAACAAAACCTTAGATAATGTTGATTTTAGCAAAATGCTTGAAGCTAATAGTATTGAGACCATTAATGCCGGGCTAAAAGGAGTTAAAGATGATGAAAATAAAGCCCTTTAGTTTATAAAAGCTGGCAATTGGCAACTTGTCAGGATTCTGCAAAGTAATAAGCCTCAAAACACCTGTTCTTCTGGATGTAATCTTCTAAACGCATTGGGTAGAAGGCACCAACATTTAGGTTGAATTGGGGGCAGCGCAAAACACTTACCAATCCATTTGACCGGAATCCTTATATGATTCTTCAAATTATTATAATTAAGTATAAAATTCTGATAATTATTCAATAAACGAATTAATTATTAGTATGCATTTTATCATTAATCTTCTATATTGAGACTTCAAATGTTTCTACAACCAAAGCTTAAGACATTTTATCCAATGTTTTTCAGTTAATTTGGTTGAAGAGAGCATTAAGCAAATATAATTGTATTGTTACATCTGGTAATTTTTAGTGTTGGATTTTGATATCCAATATAAATGTTGGCATCGATTTAAGACGAACGAATGAAGAAAACATTAGGAGACTACAGTGTTTTGATTTTATCAATAATAGGAAGTTTTGCTTCTATAATCTCATTTGGAATTTATTTTTCACCACATTTAGATAATCAAGGTTTCGTTGGGGTTTTCTTTTTAGGGATCATATCTATATTCTTTATTGGTTATTCTTTTTATTTAATTGCGAAATACAGAAAGAAAATCAGATATGCCGATATTTTTGAAGAAATTAATGTCGGATTTACCGAGCTACATTCAATTGATAGACAAGAAGATCCTTCAATCGAATTAATTATTCAAAAATTAGGATTCTTGTGCGATAACTTGTCAAATGCATTTTCCACTATTAATGGAGAAAAAATAGGCGTATGCATAAAGTTTCTTACATTTAAAGGTAAAAGACCAATTGTTACTACGCTCGTTCGCGATAGATACTCAAAATCCAAAAATAGAAAAACAGGTACTGCAGATAATACAGAACATTTTATTGAACTGAATTCTGATTTTCAATTTATATGGGATAATTTTGATAATGAGAATATTGAGACCTCTTTTTATTATGAAAGGCATCTACCGATTTGTAAAGACTATAAAAATAGCAGGTTAAGCTCTGATTGGAGAGGTAAGGTAAAATTTGGTTTAATAGATAATTTTGTAAGAAGAAAACAATGGCCGTTGCCTTATCGTTCAACACTTGTGGTTCCAGTTGTACCATTGTTAGCTGATGAACAAAACCAGAAAGCCATTAGAGGTTTTTTATGTCTTGACTCTTCAAAAGAAGGTAAATTTAGCCCACAGATAGATGTAGATATTTTAAAAGGAATCTCGGATGGGTTATACAATAAAATAGATAAATTGAATGCATTAATTAAAGGAAATGGCGAGAACGAATAAAGAATCAATGATGAACATTGTTGTTGAAGCTAAAAAGGAAACTAAAGAAAATCCTGCCCGAATTGTTGTAAAGGGAAAACGTGGATATAAATCAATACCAGTAGTCTATTTTACCGAAAAAGAAACAAGTTCATTATTAGAAATCGTGGATAGGGTAGAAAAAGACACCAACGCCAACATAGTTTATAAAAAGTAATGGCTTTAGTGGTTAATCTGATATGTTGTAGAATAGTTGTTTTCTAGATTTAATAAAGTAATCTTTCTAAAGATATGCGTCTGACGATTAATCCAATCTTAGCAGCTAACTTATAAAAAAGCTATAAAATAATTCGAACCCTGCCGATATTAATACGCCTCTGTACTCCTACTATGTTTTTTGACAGAATTATATATTAAAAAACCCAAGATCAAAAGAAAAATTAGCAACAGTGTCTAAATATTCATCAACATGACTTAATTTTTAATTCCGAGCTATAATTTATAATAAGTCGTCATTTAACTCAGATTTAAGTGCGTTATTACGGTCTTCATTGGCAATGCTTTTATACTGCGCTTCCCTTACTCCCTCTCCTGAAACCATTTAAAAATTCTTTCCACATCTTCTTTCTTGCACAGTTCTGTGCCGGGCGTCATGGTAGCGGCAGTGCCGGCAGCAACGCCCCATTTTACAGCCTTCTGAATGGATTCCCCGCGGGAAAGTGATAAAATAAAGCCAGCCACCATGGAGTCTCCTGCTCCTACAGTACTCGCCTGCTTTACGGTAGGCGGCACAATATATTCAATAGTGTCTTTGGTGGCTAACATGGCGCCCCTGGCTCCTAAGGAAACAATCAACACTTCGGCTTTCCCCTCTTCAATTACTTTTCTGGCAATTTCTTCCTGCTGCATTCCTGAAATTTCTTCCATACCGGCCATCTCACTCAATTCTCCTAAATTAGGTTTCATAAAGCGTACCCCCGCATTGGCTGCTTCCAATAAAGCTTCCCCGGAAGTATCTACCAGGCATTGAATGCCTTTTTCGCTGGCAATTTTGACTATTTGTGCATAAAAATCCGAGGGAGCACCGGAAGGCAGACTTCCGCTCGCCACCAGGTATTCCACCTCGTCCGGCAGTTCTTTAATGGCTCTAAGACATTGCGCTAATTCCTCCTCTGATAATTCGCTACCGGGCATCCCAAACCTGTACTGGTTACCGGTAGAAGTTTCCATCACCATCAGGTTTTCCCTTGTGGGGTTTTTCACCTGAATGAGTTGTTGCTCTACTCCTTCTTCCGATAGAAGACTGTGTATTTTATCCCCTGCAGGTCCGCCCGCAGCATAAATAGCCAATGATTCACCTCCCATCATATGAATAGCCCTCGACACATTAATGCCTCCCCCACCTGGTTCATAGCGGGGTGCTTCACACCTGATCTTCTTTTCCGGTTGCAGCATTTTAGCACTTGTGCTTTTATCCAGTGCAGGATTAAGTGTTAGGGTTACAATTTTCATATACTATAGTTTCTTTAAAAAATTTGATGAGTTGTTTAATCAGTATAGCCGGCATACTGCCTGCTATCAAAAGCTCTGTTTTTAGGTCAGGCTGTTGCAATAATAAAATTTCAGCCACAGTCGGAATAAAACTGGCTCATCCTAAGACGGTAAAACAAGTTATTCAGCTAATGAAAAGAACGCTATGTTGTTAGTTACTGTTTCCTCTTCTTTACATAATTGAAAGCATAATAACCAAAACGGAAAAACTGAGGGAGTAAACGCTTAGGCTGCCAGGTCATTTGTGATCAACTAAAATGACTTCTTTTAAAAGTTTTTGACAAAACAATGAGCAAAATTAAAAGGTAGGCCGTAGCAATACCTAAATTCAGAAAAGGAGAGTTTCCAGCTAAAAGCTGATCCATTCCCTGAAAAAGCCAGTGGGTAGGGAATAATCCAAAGGCCCATTTAAACTGCTCAGGAACAAAAAAGGCCGCAAAAGGGATAAGCACTAAAATATTAAAAGCTTTGGCATACACCATTCCCTGCATGCGGTTCTTCACAAATGAATTGATCCCTAATGCATAAACCGGAACTATTAAAGCAGCAATGGCAGAAAGTAGTAGATTCTGCATTAGTGGTACCTCATAAAATGTTTGCACTTCAAGCATTGCTACATTTAACAGCAAAGTGAATAAATAGGGAAATAAAAACCTGCTGGTAATAAATTCAAATATGCTGAGTGGCACAATACCATATACTTTTGACACTTCAGTCTCTTTCTCATCAAGCAAAACCATACTGTTTATAAAGCAGAACATTTGAGTGTTCTCTACCAGCACCACCACCATCATCACATCCAGGTAGGGTTTAACCCCTTCAAATTCAGTTACTAAATAAGGAAAACCGAAAATAACAATGGCAAAAAGTAATAAAGGCAAGGCCAAAAAGGATTTCAAAGAAGGATCTCTAAAAATCAGTTTAAAATCCATCAATGCGAGTTTTAGAAGCTTTTGCATGGTTTTAAGATTTAAGTGAAATAGCCTTTGTAAATCTGTAATACGCTAATTGATAAGAACCGCCCACGAAAAGCACGGTAGCTGGTAGCACATACCACCACTCAAAAGCAGTTCCTCTAATGCCATAATCAATCAGATCAATACTTGATTGTATGGGCAAAATATAAGCCAGCCAACCCATGTCAATTAGTTGAAAATAATCTATTAAAGGCAGGGCCACCAGCGCCAGAAAAACAGGAACAGAACGCATGGCAAACTTGAGAAATTCATCCGTATAGCTTAGCATAAAAATAGCCAGTGAAGCGGAAATGATACAAATGGCCATGCATCCTATTGTAAAGGCAAATATATTAAATGAAAATCCGAGTATTGAGAATGCCAGGATAAGCGCACATACCGTCCCGATTAAACTTAAAGCTATTATTTTAGCTAACAGATAATGATGAACCTTTAATGGGCTCACAAAAATAGCGGCCAGAATATCGTACTTCATTTCTGTATAAATAGCCAGTGCTACAAAGAAATAGCCGATCACGGTAGGGTCATTTAAAATAATCACTACCATAAGGCCTTCCAGGTTCTCCATGTCTCGTAAAAAGAAAAGCAATAATCCGTAAATGAAGGTAACAGCAAGGCTCACATTGATAATGCTATTCTTCTGAAGAAGTTTGAACTCCCAGATCAACTGTTTGAAAAATGGTTTCATCCTATTAACGATTTACCTGTTACCTTAATAAAAACCTCTTCCAGCGTAGCATCCAGCGTTTGCATGCGCTTTACTTCTTTTCCTTTGATGAAAGTCAGAAATTCCTGATTGTTACCGATATCAGCCAGTGGAAACTCCTGAACTTCATTTTTAACCAGCTCTACTTTCACAGCTTCCTTACCGTATTGATGTTTAAGACGCTGGGGTGAATCTGTTGCAACCAGCTTTCCATCCACTATAAAAGCCACTCTGTCACAAATATGATCCGCTGTTTCCATGCTGTGGGTGGTTACAAAAATAGTTTTGCCCGCTTCCTTCAAGTTCAAAATATGTTGCTTGATTTTGTGCGCATTTACAGGGTCAAGTCCGGAAGTGGGCTCATCAAAAAACAGAATATCCGGATCATGCTGAATGGCACGAATAAAATTAAGGCGCATTTTCATTCCTTTTGAGTAGGATTCAACCGGTTTATTAATCGCTTCAGTTAAATCAACCATTTCAAAAAGGCTCTCTATAGATTGAGATAGAGCTTTTGGATAGAAAGAAGCAAACAGTTCAAGATTCTCTTTACCCGTAAGCTTCATATAATGATTAGGGAGTTCGAAGCCTACGCCAATCTTTTCGAAATAACTATTATCCCATTCGGTCAGGTCTTTTCCATTTACCTCTACCTTGCCACTAAAACCCTTCAATATTTTATAGAGCACCTTCTGCGCAGTACTTTTGCCGGATCCTGAAGGTCCCAAAAAACCAAAAACCTCTCCTGTATTGATCTCAAAATTTAGGCCTTTGAGTGTCGGAGCTTCATTTGAAGGATAGGTATAAACTAAATTTTCAACTTTTATCATGATGAGGTGCGTTAAATGCCGGCTTAACTAAATTGATATAATGCTGTACATGCTCCAGGAGAAGTTCTTCCTTATGATGGTATACTGGTAGTTCTTGCGCTATACTCTTCTGTGGATTCACCAGGCCAATGAATTGCAGATGTTCCTGCATATCGCGCCCAGTATGGAAAAGAGAATAAGCCATAATGTTAGTTGGAATATCGTTTCTGAAAAGCCCCCCTTCAATTTCTGCTTTAACCATCTCTTCAAATACCTGAACAACCTGCAACATCATTTTGTCAAATATTGGTTCAACTGAAGGCGAATACAGATTCTGAGATAATCCAAAAAGGAAATGACTTTCCAAATGATGCTCTGCATCGAAACGGAGTCCTGCTTTGAACAAATCCATAAAATATGACCAGAAATCAGGATAACCTGTTCTTTTTACGGTGGCTATATAAGAAGCCTTTACTGAATTGGCCTGCTCTATTAAATAGAGAAACAAATCCATCTTGTCTTCAAAGTATTGATAGATGCTTCCCTTTGCTATACCGAGCTGCTTCACCACTTCGGAGAGTGAGGCTTCATCGTAAGGCTTGAGCGCAAACTCTCTAAGAAAAGCATTGGTAATCCGCTTTTTCTTATCTGCTTTTAATTGATGAAAAGTTTCTTTTGGCATATTTATGACTTATCAGTCACAAATATAAAAAACAATTGTGACTTAGTAGTCACTTTTAAGAAAAAAGTTAATTACTAAAAGGTTGGCTACCTTTTTCACGTTATTTTCTTCTGTTATATGTAGATAGAATTATTTTTACTGAGAGGCTGCTTTCAGTGAAAATTTGCGTTTTTCTCCCTTTTCAAAATCAAATAGCTGGTCTATTACACCAATTTTCACTTTATCGCTCCAGCCTTCCTCAAAAGAAATTAAAAGCTTCTCATCCTTGATTCTGATGCCAATCCAGTGGTTCCGATATTTTATCCTCATGGCAATCGCTTTAATATCTTCCGGAAGATCAGGTTTAATCCAGAGGGCGTCATCGCAGATGGCAAGGCCAGAATAGCACCTTTGCACCAAATTTAATGAGCCCGCCATAGCTCCTAAATGAATCCCTTCAGGGGTAGTGCCACCTTGAATATCCTCAAAATCACTGACCAGCAGGGCTTCAAAGTTTTCCCAAGAAGCCGTTTTATTGTATTTGCTGAGAATCCAGGAGAATACAAACCTACTAAGCGTGGAACCATGCGAAGTTCTCTGCTGATAGTATTCAATATTCTTACTGATCATTTCAGCATTGAACTGATAGCCCATGCCTTCAAAAATATTTTGAAGCTCCTCTTCATTAAAAAGATAAAAGAGCATTAAAACATCTGCCTGCTTATTGGCTTGGTAATTATTGGGGGAATCACCTTCGCTTTCCAATACCCTGTCCAGCCGTTGAATATCCTCGTATTTTTCCTTGTACTCCTCCCACGGAAATTCTTTCAATTGATGGTAACCTTCAAACTGCTCAATGATGTCATCATTGATATAAGGGATATATAGTTTTTCACTGATTTCCTTCCATAATTGCAGTTCCTCCTCATCAATTTTCAGATATTGGAGCAATTCTCTTTTACGGCTCTTTTCAATTATCTCCAGTATTTCAAGCCCTTTCTTTAAAAGCCAGGAGACTAATACATTGGTATAGCTGTTATTATTTAGGCCGGGTTCGTCAGAGTTCGGGTAGGATGTATGGTATTCATCCGGGCCTACAATCCCATTTATTACATAGCGATTCTTTTCTTTGCTAAACTCAGCTTTGCTAGCCCAAAAGGAGGCTATGCTTAAGAACATTTCCGCTCCGAAGAATGAAAGAAACTGCCTGTCGTCACTGGCTAGATAATAATTCCAGATATTGTAAGCGATGGCGCAGTTTACATGTCGTTGCAAATGCGTTTCATCAGGAATCCAGTTGCCGGAATCAGGGTTAAGATGTACCACCTGGCTTTCTTCTCTACCGTTGCTTCCACTTTGCCATGGAAACATTGCTCCTCTATATCCTTCCTGCTTAGCAGCATATCTGGCTTCATCTAAGCGATGGTACCTGTACATTAACAGGCTTCTGGTAATTTCTGGAAAGCGCAGGTTCAAAAATGGGAAAATATACATTTCATCCCAGAAGATATGTCCTCTGTAAGCTTCTCCATGAATTCCCCGGGAAGGAACCCCGACATCCAGGCCTATGGTGTTGAATGAAACCGTCTGCATTACATGAAAAATGTGCAGCCTGAGCAGTTGTTGTGTTTTGCTACCATTAAAGATTTTTATGTCACTGCGGTGCCATAATCTTTCCATAGCCTGCTCATGCCTTTGCAATAACTCAGCAAAACGATTTGCTCGTTCGATGTCCTTAATTGCCTCTAAGGTTGATTCGGTAATAGCCCGGTCTCGTGATGTATAAATGGCAGCAATTTTCTCTATATGATATTGCTCTTTTTCTTCCACAGAAAAAGTAAATTGTTGGTCAATCCACCCTTCTTTCTCAGTAGTTTCACTGGTAAGGTCCAACAGATTTCCGCTATGGTAGAAACGGGTTCTCGCTGCCTGGCTCATCCTGATTTTAGATTGCTTTGTTTCTACCTGTAGCAACATGCTGTCATTATCCAACTTCTCTGTTTGCAAGGGATGAAGATGCTGACTTTCCAAATCGCTGTAGCGCTCCACATTGTCGTTAATCACTGTACCATCCAATGCCGATTGAAAAGTAACCTTTCCACTCCAGTTTTCAGGGGTAAAAGTCCATTCCAGACCCACCATATGCTTATCGCGCATGCTTACAAGCCTTCTACTCCGAATGTGCGTAATTCTGCCCTCCTCATCTTCTAACCTGAAGTCCCTCACCAAAACACCTTCCTTCATTTCCAGTGTCTGGCAATAATTAAGCACTTTTACTTCTTCAAGATTAAACCATTTTCCATTGTCCTGCCTGAAGTTAAGGCAGAGCCAGTTGGGGAAATTGACAAAATCCTCATTTTCAATGTCTCTGTCTGCTACCTTTGTTTTTGCCCGGTTAAAGCCCCCTGCCAGATAGGTGCCGGGGTAATTAAATTCATTATTCCGGCTTTCCTCAGCCGCACCACGCGTAGCAATATATCCATTTCCCAAAGTGCATAGTGCCTCCCTGAGTTTTTGCTCCTCCGGTTTCCATTGATCGTACTGAATGCTAAAATCCTTCATATTTCTAATTTCTTGGTTATTTCCAGGCTTCAGCGGATATGAAAGTTTACTTCGTCAGGCGTTGCTGAAGCTTTTGCAAGAATTCTACTACTTCTGTAGTATCCTTCAATTGATAAGTTGCATGAGTCTCCTGATCGTGCGATCCCACCAAAATACCTACTCCATAATCTTTTATTGCTTTCAATGCATCTTCATCTGTAATATCATCCCCAATAAAAATAGGCATATATTCCTCTTTGCTTAATTCAAGCTCTTTCATTAGCCACTGAAGTGCCTTTCCCTTATGCCAGTTAAGATTAGGTTTAAGTTCCAGTATTTTTTTTCCGCTGCCTTTCTTTAGCTTCTCGTCAGATTGTAAAACTTCTTCTACAATAGATTTTAATTCGTCCACTTTTTCTTCCTGCACATTTCTGTAATGCACAGCAATGGCATATTTTTTTCTTTCTAACTGGCTGCCTTTAATATTCTTAAGTTTCTCCTTAAGTTTTTCCTCTGCTTTATCTAATGATGGCAGCGTTTTTTTACCTTCCTCATACTGCATTTCCATGCCATCGGGGCCGCTGATATCAAAGCCATGGCTTCCTGCATAAAAGAGTGTATTTATATCAATAAATGATAGAATATCTTTTCTATCTCTTCCACTAATTACCGCTACATTGATGATTTTAGATAGTTGCTCAAGTGCGGACCTGGTCTTTCCAGGTAGTTTTGCCTCTTCAGGATCTGATACTATTGGGGTAAGTGTGCCATCATAATCCAGAAAAAGTACTGCTTTCTTATCTCCCGATAATTCATAAATTTCATTGATGTTTTGTAAAGCATTCGGAAGCTTTTGTTCCATATATTTTATAGTTTTTGTTTATTTATTTGATGAATAAATTTCGGTTAGCTGCTTCACTACTATGTCAGCCTTAGCATCTTCCATTTCGCTCGCTTCACCCTTTCTGGCTACTCCTACAACTAATCCGAAACCTCCGCTTTTACCCGCCTTAATTCCGGCAATAGCATCTTCAACCACAATAGTTTTTTCAGGGGCAGCACCTAAAAGCGCTGCCGCCTCTAAAAAGATATCAGGAGCTGGCTTTCCACTCAATCCTTCTTTCTCAGAAATTACGCCATCAACCCGCACATCAAAAAGATTTTGCACCCCGGCTGAATCTAGAATATACTCAGCATTTTTACTTGAAGAAATAACTGCTATTTTCAGCCCTTCCTTTTTCCACTTCTTCACTGTTTGAATGGTATCTTCATACACATGCACTCCCTCTTTTTTAAGCAACCCAAGAAAGATTTCATTTTTACGCATACCAAGACTATATACTGAAGGCTCCTGGCCATCCTCATCCGGCCCGCCTTCAGGTAAACTTATATTTCTTGATTTCAAAAAACTTCTGACTCCGTCAAAGCGAGGTATTCCATCAATAAATGTGTTATAGTCTTTGTCTAAGTTTAAGGGCTTAAAATCTGCTCCATCCCTGCTTTGCAGAAAATCATCAAACATTTTCTTCCATGCTTTAGCATGGAGGCGCGCTGTTTGTGTAATTACGCCATCCATATCCAAAATAACAGCTTCAAAATTCTGATTGAGCATTTCTGCCATAGTTAAAGTATTGCTTATTTAGCTAAACCTTCTTTTATAAATCCGGCAATTTGCGCCATTCTTTCTACCTGGTGCGCTACGCCTGCTTTTATTTCAGGTGTTAATCCACCACTTGCCGGATTTACGCTTACGCCATAAGGATTTCCTCCTGCTTTAAACTGTACGTCAGAAGCATAACCAGGCGTTACTACTATGGCTCCCCAATGGTGCATAGTTTTATAAAGTGATCGTAAAGTTGTTTCCTGACCACCATGCATATTTTGTGAACTTGTCATTCCTGTTACTACCTTATTTACCAATTTACCGCTAAACCAAAGGCCTCCGGTAGTATCAAAGAAAGAAGCAAGTTGTGAAGGGAGATTTCCATAACGAGTGGGTGCACTAAACACAATGGCATCTGCCCACTCAAGGTCATCCAAAGAAACCTCCTGAACATCTTTAGTAGCTTCTAAATGCTTGGCCCAATCTTCATTCTGCTGAATAGCTTCTTTTGGAGCCAACTCCTTTACTTTTCTGAAGCGAACTTCTTTAATGTCGGCATTTTTAGCTGCTTCTTCTGCCCATCGGGCCAGTTGATAATTGGTTCCTGTTGAACTGTAATAGATAATTGATAATTTAACATTTTTCATATACTTATAAATTTTGGTGATAATTTCTTTCCAGGTTAATCTAACTTTAAACCTATATATGTATAAGTATTATATCGAAATAAGTTGGGCTTAAGCAGGAAAATGGTTCATCCATAGGCTCCATCCGCTTTAAGAGACCAATTAATTTCTGCTGTGGCTAACAAAAAGAGCTTTTTTACGATAAAACCATCATGCATGAAATTATCTCCATTGAATTATTAGGTATCAGAATAGATGAACCGATGGTAACGCTTACAGATCTTCTCGTAAGCGTACTTTGCTTTATTTTCTTCTATAAGCTACACAGAAGGCCGGAGCAGCAACTCATTATAGTATATTTTAAGTACTACTTTTTGGTAATGGGTATGGCGACAACTTTCGGGGGGTTAGTAGGGCATGCTTTTTACTACGAGTTTAGCAAAAGCTGGAAACTGCTGGGATGGATTATCAGTATGGTGGCAATTATGTTGATTGAAAGAGCGGCCATTGAGCACACACAAATAGTACTAAAGAAGAAATATATAAAAACACTAAGGGTTGTTAATTTAGTGGAGTTTTCAATCTTTTTAATTCTTACACTTTACACACTTAACTTCTTTTATGTACAACTTCATTCCGGCTACGGATTGATGTTTGTAGTTTTCACCATAGAGTTCTTGCTGTTTTTGAAAACCAGAAATGAAACAAGTAAATACATTATGGCAGGGATAGGCTTCGCTGCACTCTCCGCACTTACTTTCTCCACCCAATTCACTCTACATCCATGGTTCAATTACCTTGCCTTTAGCCATGTATGGATGGCTGTGGCCTCTGTTTTTATTTATTTAGGAGTGAAAAAGGTAGAGGTGGTTAAGCAAGAAAAAGCCCTTGTTTAGCACTGTAAACAGTTATAATTGCTAGTATAATTTGGCTCCATTAGGCACTTCCTGTTCAACAGAAGCAAGTACTATGTTACCATTTTCATCCTCATAACCCGTAATTAGTACTTCAGACATAAAGTTGCCAATCTGTTTTTTAGGAAAATTTATTACACATTGCACCTGTCTGCCAATTAACTGCTCCAGGGTATAATTTACAGTAATTTGCGCACTCGTTTTTTTCAGACCTACTTCTTCCCCCAGGTCCACCCAAACCTTATAAGCAGGCTTTTTGGCTTCTGGAAATGGTTCTGTCTTGACAATCGTTCCGATCCTGATATCTATTTTTTGAAAATCAGCCCAGTTAATAGTGTTCATAGTAGGTAAATTTGGATTTGAAAACAATCAGCAAAATTACATGTTTGCATTTTAGAAAAAATACAAATAATATGTGTTTTATATAAAAATTTGTATATTTGGTACTGACCAAAAGTAAGTAGGATGATCGCAACCACTAAACTCAAATCTCTTAGGTCCATCGGATTGATTCTTACGTTAGGATTTTTCACCATTTCCGGTGGATATGCAACATCAGATTCAATTAAAGAAGAAAAGAAGAAAACAGAAGATTCTGAGAAGAAATCAAACCTGGATCCTGATAAAAAAGGAATTAAAGCTGATTCTATCTCAAACTTTACTAAAAAAGTAGAAGCTAAAACTGATTCGACTGCCAGTAAGTCGCAAAACCCAAGTTCTATGTCTTCTATGTCATACAACATTTTATTTCAGGTGATTTATAGATTCAGTTTTTCTGAAATATTTGATTCACCTTCAAGTTCAGAAATTGTTTCTCACTAAAATATAAAAAGCTCCCATAAACAGGAGCTTTTTATTAATTACTGGCTACCGGGAGCCTTTATTTTATTACTACACTAAATATTGCCTGCACATCAGTTTCTCCTCCTGCTTTGGTAATGTCGCCCGTCTTTACTCCTTCAGCAGATTTATTTGGTTCATGTCTTAATGTTACTGTTAAGGTTCCTTCGCTGGCCTCACCGGTAGTGAAAATAGAAGTTACTCCAACGGGGTTACCATCTTCATCTACATCATCGTAGGCAAAGTCAAGATTTAATCCATTGCTGGTTTCAAAGAAAAACTGGTGGTCATCACCTTCCTCTAAAATCTCTTCAGTGATATTTTCTGCAGGATTTTCCGTTGTATTCAATACTTGAATAGCTACATTATAACTTACACCAGCATCTAATATAGACTCTTGCCCGTCAGTATATACTGGCTCAATAGGACCATCTCCATCAGCATCAAAAACTGAAAAAAATACAGGGTCACCACCACCTGTAGTAGGAACGAATGTGAGCGACATGGTGGTGATTAATTCCTCTTCATTCTCTGCTTCCGGCTCTTCCGTATCACATTGAGAAAATAACACTACTGCTGATAATAATAACAGGCTTCTAAATAAGCCTGTTAAACTTACTTGATTTTTCATATTTGTTTTGTTTTTGGTTTTTGATTTATTTGAATTAAAAGATATAATTAATGCGCAATTCTATATTTCTACCAGTTTCACCGGCATAAAACCTCAAACGGTTGAGGTAATCAGTATAACTAGTATTCATTAAATTATAGATGCTCAAGCCAATATTGAGCTGGGCATTTTTCAATTGCCTTTCCGTATCTACAGAGAAATTAGTTATGAAATACCCCTCAGGCACAGGTACAGGGGCCTGTTCATAAGCCTCTACTTCTGTAATCGGTGCCCTGGTTTGCTCAAATACTTTCAGTCCACTCAGGTTAAATTCAATTTCTTTAAAGGAAAAAGTATTTGTTAATCTCCATGTGAGTGTATTTTCCCACCTGTCTGCCGGCATAAAAATGAGTGGTAAATCATTCGTTTGATCATATCCACGGATTACTGAAGCTTTCGTATTGATAGAGAAATGATGAAAAAGTTCGTAGCTACCGATCGCATCAAATCCATAAATAGTAGCCAAAGTCTGCTGATATTCATAAACGGGAAATGCTCCTCTAATTGTGAGGCGCGGAGCAGTGGGCTGCAAGTAGATATAGTTATCTATTCTGCTGAAGTGCCCATCTACATTTAATTTAAGTTTTTCGCTCCATCGGAGTTGAAGGCTATTAATAATCTTGGCAGAAAACTCTGACTGCAAGTTTGCATCTCCTTCTTCAATTGCAGCCACACTATGGTGCAATCCCTGGCTGTAAAGCTCATTTACATTAGGGGCTCTCTCACTTACACTAATATTTCCTTTGTAAACGAGCATTCGGCTGAAGTTGTAAGCCCCACCTACTAAGGCGGAAAACATGTTATACTGGTGAGTGGGATTGATGAGCTGATCCTGATCGTTGAATTTTAAAACATCCAGATTCATTCTGTCATACCTGATTCCGGCTTCGGCACTCCATAATTTTTGCTCCCATAGTTCAGTAAGAAACACACCTGCCTGAAAGCTTGAGTAATTAGGGATCAGAGGTCTGGTTCCTGTGCCTGGCAGATTTTGGTTGTTTTGGTATTCATAATCCACTCCCACACTTCCGGAAAGATTCCCCCATATCGGTTCATGCTGATAGCTTAGTTTAGCTACATGACTTTGTAACTGCAAATCAACAGAGGCTCTGTTATCATCAGAAGATCTACGTATGTCAAATTCCTTTCTATTATTTTGCTGAAATCCATATATAAAATCCAGCGCACCTTTTCCTTCCCAGTCTTTATGCAATTTGGCTTTTAAAAGATTGTGCACCACTTCCTGCCGGGGGTTATTAATATCATAGGAAAAATCCTTAGTGTAAAACGGAGGCCTTCTGTACAATGCTTCAAAAAAATCATCCACATTACCTACATGTGCTCCTCTGAGAATTCCTATTTCAGTTTGAAAACGGCTGTAAAAAAGGTCTGCCTGAAAATTGTCATTAATATAGTTTCCTGCTAAAGAAAAATTAAGCTCATTACTTCCTGTATTGGTCAGGTTATAGTCAGCAGTTCGTAAATCTCCCGACTTCTTTCCTGATGCCTGTGCTCTCAAATTGAAAGATTCACCAGACTTCTTAGTAAAAACGCTACCGGAAACCATTCCTGAACCTATTGCTCCTCTTCCATTGGTAAAGCCAATTAAATCTATGCTTCCATGCATGGCTGAGTCTGGAACTAAAGGCTCGGGCTCTAATAAAAGTACTCCTCCGATAGCTCGGGGGCCATATTTTATTGCAGCGGCCCCCTTTACAATAGTGATTCGGGAAGCCACAAAAGGATCAATCTCCGGTGCATGGTCTACACCCCATTGCTGTCCCATTTGTGCTACTTCATTATTAATCACCTGTATTCTGCTTCCATATAAGCCATGGATCATAGGTTTATTAATACCTGGTCCTGTTTTGATATTGTAAACCCCGGGCAGCGTACTTACCGCTTCTGATAATGATTTCCCTTTCAGTTTCTTGAGCTCCCGCACTGTTAAAGTGCTCTCCACATTTGACTGCAAAACCTGCTCCCTTTTATGTGCGTGTACCGTAACAGATGACATCAACTGGTCCTTTTCCTGCAGATAAATCTCTTTTTTGAGGGTTTCACTACTTGTAACTATCTCCACCAACCTCTTCTCAAAATCTACCTGGCTTACTTCCAGATTGAAGGATTGATTGCAAGGAATGTCGATAGTAAAATTACCTTTTTCATCTGTTTGCACCCCGGTTTCTATTGATGGGAAGTACAGAGTAGCAAAAGCCACAGGTAAATGATCACCTTCTGATAGTACCTGACCTGAAAATGTAGTTCTGCAATTACCCTGTGCAAATAATAAAGAGCCCGGGCTAATGAGTAGAACTGTTAAAAAGAATAATTGAATACCACTTAACAAACGCAACATTATTGCAAATTTAATTAAATAACTTTATAATTACACATCGAATTAATATTAAATAAATTCCGTTGATGTAAATGAGCATAGGAATTCAATATTTCCTGATTAATTTTCTTTAATATTGATCTCTACTATTTAAATTTAATCTCATCAAAAAACTAAATTATCACGAATGAAAAGAATAATTATTTGGGTTCTGATCTGCCTTCCCGCACTGGCATCAGCCCAAGACGATTATAAGCAGCGATTTGAGCAATTAGGTAGCATCTTACCCACTCCTAATAGCTATAGAACCGCTTCAGGCGCTCCTGGAGAAAATTATTGGCAGCAAAAAGCTGATTACGACATTAAGGTAAAATTAGATGAAGCAAATAATAAAATTACCGGTACTGAAACAGTAACCTATTACAATCAGTCACCCCATCCACTTAATTATTTGTGGCTTCAGTTAGACCAGAATATGCGTGCTAAAGGCTCAGACTCTGAACTAACCAGCACCTACACATTTTTTAATGACACAATCCCTGCCAAATTTATTGAGCAGTACATTGCCAATGGGGGAAATTCATATGATTTTGAGGGTGGATTTAAAATTGATTATGTGAAAGATGCATCCGGTAATCCTATGAATTACCTGATTCAAAAAACCATGATGAAAATCCGCTTACCGCAAACTTTAAAGCCGGGCGAAAAAATCAGTTTTTCAACAGGCTGGTCTTATAACATTAATGATAGAATGAAAGGTGGTGGCCGATCTGGTTTTGAATATTTTGAAGAAGACGGAAATGCGCTTTACACCATTGCACAGTTTTATCCAAGAATGGCTGTTTACAATGATGTGGAAGGATGGCAAAATAAACAATTTCTGGGCTCAGGAGAGTTTGCTTTAACTTTTGGAGATTTTAATGTAGAAATCACCGTACCTAATGATCATATTGTTGCAGCTACGGGAATGGTGCAAAATGCCAAAGAAGTACTAACAAAGGAACAGTATAACAGATATGAGAAAGCTTTAAAGTCTACAGAACAAACTTTCATTGTTACTGAAGAAGAAGCTATTGCTAATGAAAAGGACAAGTCCACCCAGTATGAAACCTGGAAGTTTACTGCAAAAAATGTAAGAGATTTTGGTTTTGCCACTTCCAGAAAATTCATTTGGGATGGAATGATGGTAGAGCTTTCAGAAACTAAACCTTTTGCCCAGTCTTTTTACCCTAAAGAGGGAAATCCATTATGGGAAAAAGAATCTACCAAAGCGGTAAAAAATACTCTGGAACTTTATTCTAAAAGAACTTTCGATTACCCTTACCCGCAGGCTACTTCCGTACATGCTGCTTCCATTGGTATGGAGTACCCGATGATCTGCTTCAACTTTGGCCGTCCTAATCCTGATGGCACCTATTCTGTTAGAACACAACTAGGTATGACATATGTTATTGTTCATGAAGTAGGTCACAATTATTTTCCAATGATTGTAAATTCTGACGAGCGCCAGTGGGCATGGATGGATGAAGGCCTGAACTCCTTCCTGGAATCTAACGTGATGTGGGAATATTACCCTGACCTACCTTATACTGATAACTCCCCTCAGGCAATTACGGGTTATATGAAAAGTAGTAAAGATGCTCAAAGGGCGATTATGACTAACCCAGAGCAAGTGTTAAGGTTAGGGCCAAATGCTTATGCAAAACCTGCCGCTGCATTGAATTTATTAAGAAATACTATTTTGGGTCCTGAATTGTTTGATGAGTCTTTCAAAGCTTACGCACAAAGATGGAAGTTTAAGCACCCCACTCCTGCTGACTTCTTTAGAACAATGGAAGATGCTTCAGCAGTTGATTTAGATTGGTTCTGGAGAGGATGGTTTTACTCTACTGACCATGTGGATATTGCCGTTGATGAAGTGAAATATTACAGAATAGCTTCTGAAGAACAATCCAAAGAGAAGAAAACAAAAACACCAAAAGGTGATTTAGGTAAAAAAGAAGGTGAAGAAGAGCAGAAAAATACTGACTTCAGCGAAGGTCCATCTTATATTAACGTGCAGGACACACCTGATTTCTGGTATGGTGAATACAGGTCAAAAGCTGATGATAAGGCTATTAAAGCACGTTATAAGGATAAGCATTTTTACGAAGTGATTTTTACCAATGAAGGCGGTTTAGTTTCTCCTTTAAAGATAAAATTTGACTATAAGGATGGCACATCAGAAACCAGAATGATTCCTGCAGAAATTTGGAGAAAAAATGAGAAAAAGACGCGTAAAGTATTCATTTTGGATAAAGAGGTAGCTAACGTAACTTTTGATCCGAACAATGAATTAGCCGATACAGAAATCAATAACAATGTTTTCCCTAAGGTAGAAGAAAGCACTAAGCTTGATGAGTTTAAGAAGAAAGGGAAATAAAGTTAATTTATATTCAAAAAAGAAAAGGGAAGCTGCGAGGCTTCCTTTTTTTTTCTTTGCTCTGCAATTCGGATTTTCTTTATAAATACTCTAAAGTTAGAAAATCAAATAAACCTTGCTCGAGAAAGCGGGCGGGAGGACAAAAAGGCGAGGAGCGCGTGAAATTGCAGCGTAGGAGCCAGCCAAAGGTTGGCCAGCCTCTGGCTGACATCCTTTTGTCTTGATTTTCCCCAAAAGGATGCCTTTGCCATTTTATCTTTTTGATGAAGACAAAAGATTAAAAATAAAAATTGGTTTAAATAGCTTGTAACATACCAGAAGTCTATAATAACACCCCTATAGTCCCCTCCAGGGGACAGCCTCACAGATGAAAATCAGCAGAACACCATTATTTTCTACTGTAAAAAATCCAGCTATCACATTTGAGGTTCAGTTTAAAATCAAAAGCTAATCAGTCTATGAATGTTAAGTTTCAATTTTTTAGTATTTCTGAAATCCAATATTAACTTAAAGCCTCTTCTTCAAGCATTGAGTAATAAGGCAGGCATTCTTCTAAAAGTGGAAGCAAATGCTCAGGAAAAACATCTTTTTTAGCCTCATATTCTTTAAAACCTGTAGATGCATGTACGCTTCCATACCAGTGTTTAGCCCAAATTCCATCCTCACTTCTGGAGCCCGCCTTCCAGGAAAGCATTTTTGCCTCAAAAGCAATACCTGCTTTTGCACAAAGTTTTTGCAATACTGCTTGCGGGTTTTGAAGCACCTTTTTGGCATCCAAAACAGCATAAGGAATTTGATTTTCCTGCAAAAAAGAAAGCAACTCAGCGTGAGCGGCATACCCTACATCCTGCAGAGTAGGGTTAGGAATTACCTTATCAAATGAAGGAAGCATTTCTCTGGGATGTCTAGTAAGAAGAATATTAAACCCACTGTTTAAAAATGACTTATCCAAATTCATCAAATGGTGAGTCATATTTTTAAAAAACACTACCTCCTTACTGTGCTTACCAAGCATCATGTCTACTACTTTACCGCCATCGCATTCCATGCTTTCCATAATCTGTTCAGCTTCAGGATGGTATTTTTTCGCTTCAGTTTCCTTTAAATAAGCGCCATATAAGGGCTCATCAAAAACAAGTGTATCTGGTCGCTGGGCAAAACTATACATCAAGGTGGTTGATATATTTCTGGGTCCGGACCAGAGGAATAATCGTTTAGTCATTTCTTATCAATATCTTCCTGAATTAAATCCTGATAAAGCTTGCTCAGCTTCTCCACATAAGATTCGTTTCCACTGTTAATTATATTCTTCCCATCAATCTGATTTACGGGTGTCAACCCACCAAAAGTGCCTGTCACAAAGGCCTCATCAGCGCTATAAACATCATATAATGAGAAATTCTTCTGGTAACAAGGAATATTATTTCTATGGCAGGCTTCAATTACTTTTGCTCTGGTTATTCCATTCATGCAATACTCACCGGTTGAAGTCCACACTTCTCCCTCCATGACCATAAAGAAGTTAGTAGCGTTACAGGTGCTTACAAATCCATTGACATCCAGCATTAATGCTTCATCTGCACCTGCTTCAATCGCCTGAATTAAGGCCTGTACCTCATGCAGCTTGCTGTGGCAATTTAGTTTAGGGTCAAGATAATCCGGTGACCCTCTCCTTATTGTACTTGTAAACAGACTGATTCCTTTTTTTCTACTTTCTTCCGAAGCTTTTTTATGCTCTGCAATAATTACCAGGTTAGGGCCTGAAATAGTAAGCCTGGGATCCTGAGAAGGTGTTTTCTTAATGCCTCTGGTAACCATCACACGGATATGCACATGGTCTTCCATTTTATTGATTAACAGAACCTGATGAATAAGGCCCATCAATTCTTCCTTCGTCCATTTTAACGTGATACCTGTTGCTTTCGCAGCCTGCCACATACGCTTCAGATGTTCCTCGATAAACACTAGCTTACCTTTATGCAACCTGATTCCTTCCCAAATACCATCTCCCACCAGATATCCACTGTCAAAAACGGATATTTTGGCATCCTTTCTAGGTAAAAACTCTCCGTTTACATAGATCTGAATGTGTTCATTACGTTCATCATGCTCAGCATTGTGGGTTCCGTGGATCATATAATAAATTTTAGATAAACTTGATTACCATATATAGTCTGTCAGTAGTAGATATATTGTACTTACAGAATTAACTAATATGACATGAAGAGGTAATTTAAAAAAAGAAAAACATTTTAGCACCTAAAAATAAAATTGTGAAAAAATAACTTCTGAAACTGTAAGTTCATTGATTATTAGTTTATTGGTGTATGCTGTCCTGGATAACCTTAGAATGATTCTTTTAATACAACACTATAAAATTCTGCTGTTTCAAGTCAAAAAATTACTGTTGTATTTGGCAGCATCTTTCGTAATTGCTCCACCTCATTGATTTCAAGGTCATTCCCTGTAACATCCAGATACTTTAAATTATCTTTCTTCTCAAGCTTTTCGGGTATTTTAGTTAGTGAATTATATGACAAATCCACCTCTTCCAAGCTTTTCATTTTTAGCAATACCAATGGGAAGTGTATTATCTTGTTATTACCTAATTTCAAAACTTTCAAATTGTCTAACTTATCAAAACTTGGGTCTAGCATTGGAAGAAAGTTCCCAGACAGATCAAGTTCTTTTAAATTGTTTAGTGTATATAAACCAGAAATTTCTGGTATACTGCCTAATCTATTTTCTGAAAGATCAATATGGTTTAAGTTTTTAGAATTTTCCATTGAGATAATAACTTTTAGCTTATTCCCTTTCAAATTCAAAATCTCAAGTCGAGGAAATTTTGCTAAGGAGAATTCAACAAGAGCACCATTTTGAATTGAAATAGTTGTAATGTTTTCTCCTCCAATAATATCTGTATAGGGTATATGATCGATTGGTTGACCGTAGCCGACAATACTATTGAAATTATTTAAATCCCAACTTATTGTTGGATTTTCATACCCTAATAATCTAAACTCTTCGCCCATATCCATAGTCTTTTCCGATTTCTTTTCTTCACTTTGACATGTTACAAAAAAACCTACCATAAAAGCTAACAGCCAAATACGGTTATGGTAAATTCTCAACTTCATCCCTTTCTAAATTTAGAATCTTATTTTCTCCCCCGGCTTTATTAATAGCTAGCTCTTGCATATCATTAGATATCCACTGATCAAAAAAGTAAGAAGTAGGTTCTCCAAAAAACGTAGTATATAAATTATAACTATTAGTCTCTCTTACTAAAGCCAACTTACTTTTCCCACCATAAGGGACTCTTGCTAATTTATTTCTGATTGTTGTGGAGCTTCCCATTGTACCTGTAGCAAACTGATCATCTAAAGCTAGCACTTGATTTTTGAAACGGTTCAGTAAAGCAGTAATACTCGCTTTATAAGCTGGTACTGTAGCTATAGCCGCATCATAAGCATGAAAATTTGTAAATATAGTTATATCAGGTGTATCTAAGGTCATTGACTCTCTCAATGTTTGAAAAGCAATCCCTTGCTGAGTTCGAAAAATATCTGCATATGTATTCTGGCTAACAGCATCTTTTCTCGCCTCACTTATTAATAAATCCTGTAATCCCTTTTTCGCCTCACCTCCGATTACACCCAAAATTGGACCTGTGATTTTTTCATTTTGTACAGCTAATGCCAAATTATAAGCTATATCCGGAGCTCTATTTGGAATATTGTTAACCATTCTGGATAATAATTTTCCCGCGCCAGGAATCAAGAAACCCATAGAAACTTCAATTAATAATCCCGCTACACTTGGAACCTTTTCAGCAGCATCTTTTATTTCAGCTTTACATTCGGTTATAGCGGAGCTGAAATTTGTATATGCTTGTAAAATTCTCTCTCTAGTATTGTCCAAATATCTTTTCTTAACTTCTTCGTTTGGGAAAATAGAAGGTATGGAAGCTTTCTGAACCACCTCACTCTTACTCTTCTTCTGCACTATAACATGCTCCCCGCTGGCAGCTTTCTTCCCCATTACATCTGCTTCATTTTCCAAAGCAGGATCATCATTTACTACAACGCCCTTAGCCTGTGTGGTTGCTTTTACTCTACCCTGCTTCTGCTGAATTACGTGGGTAAGTTCATGCCCAATCAACTCCTGACCTTCTGAGGTACCCGGGTTATACTGGCCAGGAGCAAAATGTACATCATTGCCCTGTGTAAAGGCTAAGGCTCCCATATTGGTGGCTTCACTTGAATTCTGCGTGATATTCACATCTGAAAAATCGGATTGGAAGGCTTTTTCCATCTTAGCCTGCACCGCTTTATCAAGACCGCCTTTGGTAGATGAACTTTGCTGTGGCTGTTCAAACCTGTTCATGTTTCGCCCCATCGACCTGCCCATGCTACGACCCATTTGCCTTGGTTGCAAGCCATGCTGCTGTCTGTTTATGGATTGATTATCTTTTCCATGTCCGTCCTGGGAAGAGTCTTTTGGTTGAAATGCCATTTATAAAACTTATAGGTAAAACAATAGTCTAAAATAAAGGTCTATTTTTTATAAAACAAGCTATTAAACTGTTAAAAACACAGCAGTACACAAGCACTAAAATGAATAGGTAGGTGAACTATTACGGTAGCGGTGAGTGAGACACTCACCACGGCAATGTTACAGTGCAATTGGAGAATAAGAAGTATAAAATGTCTAACGTTTGTAATATACCAAAATTGGCAGCAAGCTTTTTGTACTTCACAAAAAGCCTAAGCTAATCTTAAAATATTCTTCTGATGATAAAATAAATCCCCCTTGTTCCCTTTTAAAAAAGGGGAGAGATTAAGCACTATAAATTACTCTCATAACAAAGAGCCCGCATAATTTGTATGCAGGCTCTTTTGTTATCTTATCAAATCTCTAGCCTCTTAGCTCTAGATTCCAGGCTCAAAATTAATTCTAGTATCTAGTGATTATTTCTTCACAAATTTCTTCTGTAGCTGTCCTTCTCTGCTATTCAGCTGGAGCATGTAGATACCAGCATTTAATCCTGCAAGGTTTACCTCAAAACCTGAGTTACCGCCAATGTATTTGCCTTTTTTCACTATGCTTCCTAAAGCATTTACCACCTGCCATTCTATGGCTGACTGAATGTTTTCCTGCCTCTGCACTTGCAGAAAATCAGCAGCCGGGTTAGGATAAACCACCCAGTTACCAGCTAACGTTTTACGGTTGCTCAGTACTTCCACTGCTACAAGCTCAGTATTAATAGACATTTCCGCTGCCTGAAATACGTTATTAAATGGTAAACCCTTAGGCCCTTTCTCCGGACTGTCCCTTGCAAGCTCTATCCATGCTACTAAACCAAAACGGCCGGACTCTGCATCTACAGGAATCTGCCACTCTTCTTCCAATATTAAAGAGTCACTTGAACCTGCTTTCCATGTTTTTTCTTCAAAAGCTCCAGGATGCTGGCCCAGGTATTTAACAAACACATTTCTTAAAGTATCCTGCGTGTACTCCGTTACTTCTTTCTCTACTACTGCTACTTTTAAAGACATTAGTTGAGGTTGTTGAGCAGTATCAATTAATGGAACAATATTTTCATTCCTGATAGCAATTGCCTTCACTTTTAAGGGTTCCCCTTCCTGATAAGTATAATCTAACGAAAGATCAAAAGCCGGTGCAAGCAAAGTTTCCTGTGTATATTGCCTTTCTCCCCACCCC
The DNA here is from genome assembly GCF_014636295.1 of Marivirga lumbricoides. GTDB lineage: Bacteria > Bacteroidota > Bacteroidia > Cytophagales > Cyclobacteriaceae > Marivirga > Marivirga lumbricoides. The sequence goes on from NZ_BMEC01000008.1 coordinate 48,026, forward strand.
ACAGTGAAAGGATCAAAACTCTGGAAGCGACCGTTCACTACAGTATAGCCCGGACCATCTAAACCATATACAAAGGCTCTTGTAGCTCCATCATTACTGGTATTTTCTGCAAAGTGATAACCAAAGTAGAGTGGATCTCCTGCCGGACGTCCGGTATGGTATTCAATATAAACTACATCTTCTCTGGCCTTGGAAAAATCAGATACATTTTCTCTTAACCCGTCCTGACTATTAATATGAGTAAAGTTTTCTACCAGTGATATTCTCTCTTTTTCTGAAATGATGAAATTGGTAAATGCAAAACCTTTTCTACCTGATTCCCGGTTAACACCTAAGTTAAGGCTGGCAAAAGCTATCCTAAACTGTACAAGGTTGTTACCTGCTACCGCTCTTACACCTGCCAGGTCATAAGCTACAGTTTGCCAGCTATCAGACGTATTAGAACCCACGTTATTATTCTTTGAAATACCGGACCAGCCAGTAATGCTACCGCCAGGACCTGATGATATACTTCCATTATTATACCAGGCAAGACCTCCATTTGCTCTTCCTACAGGAATCCAGATATCTGAACCCTCAGTATTGTCACAATCTTTGATCATGTATTGCAACACAGCTCCTTCCAATTCCGGAGTATCAAAAAGAATATCCATTTGAAGCTTAGGAGAGTTCCAGTTGCTCAAGTTAAAGTAAGGACTTTGCACCCAGCTATATTCATTGTCATTATAGCTTCCGGTCTGTTCATTAAAAGCATGCCAACCTGTTAAACCTTCTAATTCTCTAATTCCCCAGCTACTATTGCGTGCCTGAGGTGATGCATTATTGTTATCGGTAGTAGAAATCCAACCATTGCTGCCTGAAGTAAAATCCTCCGCATAAGAAAATTTCCCATTATCAATCGCATAATCTGCCTCATCAAATACAGTTACTTTTTTGGTAATAGTATCTGTACACCCTATGGACGTTTGCACCACCATATCCACATCATAAACACCGGGAGCAGGGAAGGTGTGTTCTATGGTAGAATTAGAACTTACAAACGCATCATCATTGAATGACCAGTAATAACTTTGAATACTATCATTTTCTCTAACATTTCCATTATCTGTAGCATCAGGGGTTAAAACTACATTACTTCCACAATTAGTTAAGAAATTAAAATCTGCCCCCGGTAAGCTACTTATTTGTAGAGCGAACCTTGTTAACGGTCCGGAACAGCCACCCTCAATACTTCTTTTTTCAACAGTATATTCTACAAGCCCTACTTCGGTATTATCCAAGTCAGGAAGAAATGAATTACCAACACTAAGTTGAAAACCTCTCTCATCTCTCCAGATAAATTGAACAGTACTATCCCTTTGATTATTAAAAGATATACTATCGATGGCTTCACCTAAACAAGTAGCTCGAAGAACCGTAACAGAATCCACAGTTCCAGTTGGAAGTACCTTTGGAAGATTAGAAGCAAGTTGTACTTCTTCAGGCAGATCAATTACTCTAAAATTAAATGTTTCAATGTTAGCGCAATTAGTTTGATCACCTCCATAATCGAAAATAAGTGTGTAACCATTTTCATTTACAGGTACAATGGAGTCTCCTGGCGTGAAACTGAAACTTGAAATCTCTTCTTCCCTTCCTGTATCGTTGTTTCGTAAGAAAAACCTCTTATTTTCAAATGTATTCCCACCTGGTAAACCCAACAACCTAACAGGTGCACTACCAGCACAGTAAACTGACTTTAAAGGGGTTCTATTTACATCTACAAATTCTAAATCAGGTACTGGTAAAAATTGCACGGGATATACCTTTTTAATTGTATCAGTTATATTTTCAATCCCTACGGCAATAGTTTCACAAACTGTACGTGTTTTAAGTACTCTCTCGATTCTGCAAACAGTTTTATCATGACAAACTTCTTCTATTTGACATCTTCTTACATTCGAGCAAACTTCTTGTTGACGACAAGGTACAATTCTTAATAAGGAGTTACAAAAAGGATCATTGTAACAAGGATCTATAGGACATGGCCCATTTAAACACGGTTCAGGATCATCGCAAATAGTTTCAATCCGACATTCACGTACAAATCGACATACTTGCTCGTCAGCACAAACTTCCTGTGTTTCACAAATTTCCACATCTTCATAATAAGTTTCTACCCTACAATCTTGCTCATAGATTGTTTTATTTACGGTACTAGTATACTCTATCACAATTTCTGCTGTACCCAGTTGCCCCGTCAAATCTGCTTTTGCATCTATAGTGCTAAATGAATAGCCAGTTGAGTCATTACCTAAATAAGGATTATAATTGGCGGAAAGGTTTCCTGATATACCCTCTCCAGTGATAGAAAAATTCTCAATAATTGTTGAATCTGTGAGGTTATCAGGACTGAATATAATTTTATATTCAGCTTCATCACTTGCACAAAATGATGGTTCAATTCCAAGATCTTGTCGTATTCTAGGGATTGGTGATATAAAAAATGTTCTTGGTGGAGCATCATCTTCATAACAACCAGCAGGTTTTGAAATAGCTGTATAACCAATAGATATGGTAACAGTTTCGGAAGAATCTGCTAGAAGACCAGTATTTAAAACATATTCATTTCCAGTGCTACCGCCATAATTATCAGTGACATAAATATTAGTTGTATCTCCTGCAATAATTCTATAAACAGTTAATATACCTCCAGTAGGATTTATACTTAATGAAATTCCTTCATCCACTGGAGAAACTGTATTATTATTGCCAATTGTCAAGTTATTAAATGAAAAAACTGGCGTACTAATAGGTTCTAATCCTATAGAAAGATTTTCGGAGAAAGCGATACATTCTCCAGCTCTACTCATTTCAGCTCTAAGGGTAACAGCAGGAAATGCCGTACCATCTGCTACATTCAAAAATGCTCTTATATCCGATTGATTTAGTACAATATCTTTACCATCAATCATAGCATTGGCTGTATTCACTTCTGTGTTATTAATAAAATATTTAATAACATCAGTACTATTTAAAGCAGTTTCATCACTATTTAAAGTACCTATTCTGAGAGATTTTTCAGGACAAAAGCGTAAAGTGTTTGAGGTGTTAACTACCTCCCCTCCGGCAGAGAACCGCAAGGTCTGACCAGCTGTAGCTCTTAGAGTGGCTACCTGATCATTCTCATCAAAACCTGGAGCTTCAGCGTCATTTAATCCAGCATCCAATGTTGCCAATCTTCTTATATAACGAGATACATTTAGCGGTGCATTCCGAGCAGCTACTACTTTAAGCCCTATTAAATAGATGGTATCTATATTCGCTGTTCTTGCATTGCATAATGGAGGGTTAGCTCCATTCCCCGGTGTACAAAGTTTATAATCAATTTGGATTCTTCGTTTATTATTTCCTGTAGGAAAGCTTACAGATGCTCCTGTTTCAATATCTGTACTTTCCGATAATTTTACTGATCCTACATTAGCTACAAAAGAAAACCTTTCAGGTAGTTCTAAAGTAATACTTTGAGTGTTACCTGACGCTGTAGTGTTAATAAAATTATCTGCGATATTTTCAAAAATCTTTATAGTATCTAAAACAGTCCCTTCAGTATCTCCAATACAAATATTAGAAGTTAAAGCGTTGTTAACTGATACCGCTGAGCCTGTGGTGAAAGTGTAGTTTGTAATACCTAATGTATCACCAACGCCTGGATTTGCTTTCTCTAAGGAATCTAATTGGATGTAGTACGCCTGATTAAAATTGAGTATATTATCTGGCGTAATTGTTATCTTCTTCTTGTCAGCACTTAAAGATGCGGTATAATCAGTTATAGTAGCACCATTTACATCACCTAATTTAAACGTTATGATAGATTTTAGATTTGCGGCAACTGTTAAATCAACCCCGTCCAAGCCGTCAATTCGAACATTACTACTTTCAATTAATATATCTTTTCTTACCGAAGCATTAGTGCTCTCAGAAGTCAAAGAAAGGATAGGCTGTTGAGCCAATAAATTCTTTGACATGAATAGCAATATTATTATTCTGAGAACTTTTCTCATATTCTAATCAATTTAATCTTTTATAAATCGCACAGACATGCCATTGATCTTATCTGCCCCACTTATATCGAACCTATCGTTGTTAGGTATTATTCCGACATAGATACCGTCTTCTGGAAAATCAACGGAAATAGATGAACTCCAAAGGAAACCTGCAACATCAATATCATAAAATTCACCATCTAATAAACCACCCAAATCAAAATCAAAATCACTAACACCACCTACTCTAAGGGCTTTTGAGGCATTGACTTCATTACCATATATATCAAAAAAGGCCTGAAAATCAGCTTCACTTGGCAAAGACCAACCCTCAGGTGCTATTTCCTGGGCCACATGCCAAGTATACAATCTGCCATACTCAGCCGCATAGGTTGCAGAATCATCGTTATAGTACCAGCTGCTGGTGCTGTCGGCTGTGTTGGTGTTATAATTAAAATGCTCAGCAAACCAGATTTGGTCTCCTATCTTTACTAGCTCATAAGTTTGGCCATCACGCTCGTCTGTAAAACTCGCAATATCTTCTGCCTCAACAGTAGCCTCTGCTGTACAGTCATTGGCATCAGTAATGGTTATCGTAGTTTCTTCTGCTACCGCTAATTCAACAGTAAAACTTCTTTCATTTATATCATCTGCCGTTATTTCTTCATTTCCATTGCTGTAAGAATAGCTGAAAGGTGGAGTACCATCATTAATAGCAATAGTTAAATCATACGCTGATGCTGTTGCTGAAACACTGAAGTTGGCGCATGGGTCAACTACCTGTACAGTTGTCTTTTTTTCACATTCATTGGCATCTGTAACAGTGACTTCGTATGAGCCGAACTCCTCGACAGTAAAAGTGCCACTGCTTTGTGCTGTTCCTTCATCTAATCTAAACTTATAGGGTGCTTCACCACCTGTAGCTACTGCTGTGATAGTAGTTCCTTTTGCCGTAGCTGTTAATGCTAGCGTGCTGCAGTCGATCGGTTCAGGATCTGGCTCATCATCTCCTCCGCAGGCACTCATCAAAGCTACTGCTACAAAAAGGATGAAGGTAAATAAAGGATTGAAGGATTTGAAGTGTGTAAATTTGTTCATGTGTTTAAAAGGGTTAAAAGCCTCTCCCTCAATCCCTCTCCAAAGGAGAGGGAAGTGCAAGGAAGAAGCAGTGTGTTGTTTGAATGATTTTTTGTACTGTTTTTTTCTTTTTAAAATTATTTTAAAGCCTCATCTTCGATCACTTTCAGCCTTTCGGCCGATGAAACTCAGGAATTGGCTTTCTACCAAGTCTTTATTATTCTAATCTTTTTTTAACGGAACAAAATTCGCTGACCAGGATTGGGTAAGGTTTTGGTTATCGATTTTGATTCGCTTATTTAATTAAATCTTTTTGTTACAAAAAATTAAAGCTTATCTCTTAAGCTACTATTCATTTAAGTGATTTAACACTATAATCGATAAAAATAAAATAATTGTAGTTAAAAGACTATTATTTGCCTTTAAAAAAGATGTCAAAAACATGAAACCCATGAAATACAAAAGTAAGAAATCGCTTTTTCTTGTTATTTTCTTATTTGATTTATGAATTATAAGAGATTTATCATTATACTAAAGGTGAAACACAGGTTTTATAGCATGTAAGTTTTTAAATTAAATTAAAGCTTAATTTCAGAGAACGTTGAGGCTTAAATCGAGACATACGAAGTGCAAGGCTTCCCTCATAACAAATTTATATGATCTTCTTAAGTAATAGACTCAATATAAACCAACTGCTTCCTTCATTTACAGTAATCCATTCTCTTTTTGGATTATAGGAGATTCTGCTTGCTCGTAATTCTGTGTACCAAGCCTGGATACTTTGCAATTTCTCCAAAATATCGCTTGACCCTGTCGATTTCAATATTCTGCTGATGTGCTTATCTGTTAATGCAGAAACAGGTTCGTGATTAAGCCAAAGATTTCCTCTGCGCCAGCAATTGTTGATTTTTCCTTACCTTTTTGTTCACAAGCCATCATTAAAGTTGCTGTCAGTAATAATATTGTTATTATTTTCATATATGCATAAATATTTGTGGCTCGAAGAAATAATGATTTTGTGAAGGAGAGGACAAATGCTCTATTGATTGTTTTTAGAAAACGATTGAAGAAAACAAGGTAGACATTTGTACGAAAATCTACGTCCTCCAAAGGCTACTGAACAAGCAGTAAAGTATCCTTCTCAACTAAAAATTTCTCAACAAACTTGCCATTTACAAAACTGGAAGTATCTCCAACAAAATGCTTATTTACGAAATGTTTAACAATGATTTTATCTTTATTCAACGAAGCAGTAGCCTGATAACTTAATATATCTACAAAAGCTGGTATGCCTAGAGTAAATTTCTCTTGTTCTTGATCGAGCAAAAATGCATAGGTACATACCATTGGATCATCAAAATCTTCAATAACTATGAAAATGTTGCCACTCAAACAAAATATACCACGTGATAAATATCCTTGCCCCTCATATTTAACCTTGTAATTATGTTCTTCTTCACTAAATTCACATGAAACTCCTTTTCTGAAACCTTTCATTGAAATTTGAGGCCTATAAAAAGAGAAAAAAGTGGTGTCGAGTTCTTTATAGGCTTTTCTTGAAAGTTCTTTTAAGTCAGTAAGCACATGTTGATCTTGCAAAAATGTCTTGAGCGTATCATTTTGTATTCCTTCTATAAGATTTACTATATTCTTTTCAATCCTATTTTGTTTATCAATTTTCTTATTTTCTGCATTTACATTTTTATCAGTAATGCTATTTTCTTCTCTTTCTTCCTTTTTGGAACATGAAATGGTAATGACCATTAGTAGAATAAGAACTCCTAATACTCTTTGTATTTTTTTCATTTTTAATTATTTCTTCTCACTTGAGATACGTTTTGTATAGTACCTTTTTCAGTTTTCAAGCTATGATCCTTACCCAGTAAAAGAAGTAAATCTTTATTTATGCCATCTGCTTTTGATACACGCCCAGGATCATAGAACCTATAATAAACTTTATCATCTTTAATGACCTTTCCAACAATTACAATATAATGCTCTGTTGTATTATCTGCATTATATTTTAAATTATTACCTTTATCAGTTCCTACAAAAATAGGTCTTCCGGCAATTAATTCCGAATCGATGTACTTTACCCCCAATTCAGTCTGCTCACCTAATGTTTTCAAATCTGAACTATAATACTGAGCCAATGTAGGGATACGTTCTGCTGTTGCATGCATAATACTACCTCCTTTTTGTTGCACCATAGCTAGAGAGGTGTCATATACTAATAATTCTTATGGAGTATTTATTGCATACATTCTCCTGGGGAAAAATATTTGTTGTACCCTTGTTCTATAGCTTCCTCTATTTGCTTTCTGTTTTCTGGGATATCATCAGCACAAAAAATTGAAATATTAGGAAGTTTGGCAATTTCAACTAGATTTTTAACATGACCATTTAACATAAGATCACAGTTTTCCAGCTGCTTTAGATTACTTATATCAGGGGAGATAGAGTCTAGTTCAGATCTTCTAACCTCTAAGTATTCTAGATTTTTATTTTGAAAAATAAAATCTGGGATGGTATTCATTTCATTTACATTATCTATGTAAAGATATTTCAATTGCATTATGTCTTTAAAAACAGATAGTTCTTCTTTGTCTAATGTTCCAATATCAAGTTTTTCCAAAGTTTTAAACGAAAAACCTTTGTCACTTTTTAAATTAGCATTAACCATTCCCATACTGACAAGTTCTGACAAATTAGAATTATTAAAAATAATATTGGAGCCACTAACATATAGCTCTTTAAGAATATTAGCTGAATTTACCTCTACAACACCCCCAAAAACCTGAAGATTTTTCAAAGTTTGACCATTCTTAATAATTACTCTGGAACTATCGCCACTGATCGAAAGATATAAATATTCCAAGAACGGAAAGTCAAAAGAAATTTCATCTGTCCCAGCTAGTTCTAAATGATTAATATGTAATTTCCTTAGGTTTTCAAACTCATTAATTTTGTCAATTAACTGTTCTTCAACTTCATTATTGCTATCCCCAAAGTTGAAATCTAATTCAACAATATAACCTAGGCTATCTTTTTCAAAATGTATATTTTTTTCACCAAATTTTATTTGAAATTCTTCTAAGAATTTTTGCTGCATTTCCATATCTGGAGAAGTGCCATTCTGATTGTCTATAGTCAAACTGTATTCATCTTTTGATCGTTCTTGTGACTTTTCGTTACCACAAGAAGCTGTTATCAAAACACAGAATAAAATAATAACACTTTCAATAAATAGATTTATATTCTTCATAATTATTATTGCTTACTGAACTCTTTAATTTTTTATTTTTTTCTATGGTAGATTTAAATAGGTCTGCATCTTCTTTGTATAATATTACTAAAGTCAAATGATACTTCTTCTTTTGATGGTAAGAAGGATCTATGAATACGGTTTGATTGTCTTTATCTTTATATAGCCTATTGATTTCCGTATCGGCTCCATAAGGTATATCCTTATTTTCAGTAGAGGCTTTACCAGTTCCAGGATCATAATATGAATAATAATCTCCTGTAGCATCTTTGCCTTTACCTACTATGGTGATAAAATGATCAGTAGTTCCCTCATTATACCCTAATTTCTTTTTAGAAGTCTTTTTATGATCTGCATTCAAATCCCGATTGTAGGTATGGTTAGTTCCCGCTACTACTGGCTTGCCTTCACCCAAACATTTCTCTATGTACCAGAGAGCCCATTCAGCTTGAGTTTTCTGATTCTTATCCACCTTAATTTTATCGTTTGCCACTTGTAATTGGTCTCCCACAACTCCTTGAAGCTGCTTACCTTCTTCCACATCACTTCTTTTAGATTTATCCTCTCTCAATAAAGAAAGGAAATAACCATCTCCAATTTCGCCAATGACATGCTCATATTTTTCTACCTTTTCATCTGTGAGTTCAGCCATCTTTCTTTCGGAGCCAATACCGAACTTACCATCTACCTCAAGCTTATTGTCAGTTTGAAACTTCTCTATTGCTGCTGCTGTTTTAGGGATTTTTATTGGCTCTTTCGCATCACTAGCAACATCTTCTTTGGTCAAGTACTTTAGTTTGATCAACCCACTTTGAACATAAGCTAAATCGTTGGTATTATTTAAAATTCCGGCTTTTACAGTAGTACTCATTTTACGTTTAAACCCTTCTCCATTCTGAACCTCCCTATGATTCGTATCTTCTCCGTATAAATAACCATAAGCCATGTTCTTCGCTACTTTATAGCAATTCACCCAACCCGCATCCTGTTTATCCTTGTATTTTTTATCAATTGATGGTGTAGGGCTTTGTGTTCGGTAATGCTTTTCATAATCTAAACCTTTAAGTTTGGCTTCATATTGATCCCCCTCTCCTTTGCTTACTTCTAAACCATCATTTTTTTGCTCTGTCGCTTCTTCCTCTTGAGAAATATTTGGTTTCAACAACTTCATTACCCTTTCTGCCTCCTTCCCATATAGTCTCTTAGCTTCGGAGCCTGCAAAGAGAGTATCCATTGCTTCGAGTATCTTCGTAAGAAGCTTACTGTCCATACCTTTCAAATCAGCATTGCTGGAGTTGCTTAAAATCACATAGGCCAGATTATCCGTCTCCGTAAAGCCCATTTTGTCTATAATGAGTCCTATATCATGCGCATGGGTTCTGGTATGGGGCTCCAGTTTTTTTCCAAATAAGATCATGTCAATCTTATTATTCTCATAATCGGAATAGGCTTCCCATAACTCATCTTTAGTTTTAGCCCAGGCATGCTTTTTGGCCTCTTTACCTTCTCTCTCCTGTTCTTTCTTTGTTTTTAAACCTTTAGTATCTACTTGAAAGTCATATAGGTCAGGTAAATTAGGTTTCCGTTTTACGATAGTGTCTTTATTAAACTCCTTAAGGCTTTCATAATCATTTTTCTCTCCTGCTATGGCCAGTAATGCCACCTGAAAGTCCAATACTCTTTTTGGGGTTTGAGAAAACCATGTACTGTCAGCAGCTTCTTTGGCTGCCGCTACCCAGTTCTGCTCCTTAAGGTAACTCCACGTTTTTTTATGTTTGGTATTCCAATTTTCCCCATTCTGAAAGCACATGTGAAATAAGGCATTTACCAATAGCTGATTTTCATAGCCTATTTCTTTGGCTTGTTCCAAAGCACGCTTGTAATTTCGCTCTGCGTCATCCTTTAACCACTCGTCAATAGTTTCCTGCGAGATTTCCTGCCCTTCCTTATACTTTTTCAGTTCTTCTTTGGTGAGCTTATGGCCTACCCCTACCGTAATGGTATCTTTCACGCCATCGTTGTAAACGTCTTTTCTCACCCCTTCCCTACTTTTTAAATGCTCTGTCTGATTAGTGGGTATAGTTGCGCTTAATGCTGTCTCCCCTTGCATTCCATCTTGCGACAGCTTCAAAAGCCGCTTCCTCTCCGCTTCCATCCTCTTGCGCTCCTCTTCTGCTTTTCGCTTTCTTTCTGCTTCCCTTCGGGCAATTTCTTTTTGCTTAATGCTAGCCACCTCTGCATCGCCTGCTTCCAGGTCTACAGTCCCCTGTTCAAAGGTGTTTCTCACTTCTTCCTCTGCTACGGAAAGGGTTTTTCGGTTGGAATCCTGTGCTTGTGAAATACTTTGCGATATGCTATCACTCAAGCTGACAAACTCCACTTCAGTAAAGGTGATAACTTGCTGCACATCCTTGATACCACTGAGTTTGTTACTGAAACTGCTGAGGCGCGTTTGCTGCAGATTTAATGTGCCCAACACAGTGCTAAATACTGTTTTATCTTCCTGCACTCCCGCTATATTTTGCTGGAGCTGTCCTACAAGTAATTGGTACTTCCCAATTACTTCGTCATAGCAAGGCAGTGTTGTTTCTTTTTTATCTTTACCATACTCATCCAGCACTTTTTCTGCAGCTTGCTTTTTGGCCAATGCTTCATCGGCATAGCAAGAGGCATCGTTAAGGAGGTTCTCTGCTTTTAGCACATCTCCATCAGCTACGGAAATAGCCTCTTTGACTTTAGCAATGAGCTTTTCAATAGTCTGATTGGTCTCTTGTATTTTTAGGGATGTAGATGTCTTTACAGCTGTTACCTTATTTTGGATCACGAGATCATAATCGGGAAACCACTTTTGCATGAGGCGATTATAGCGATCTGTTCCCCAAAAGCTTCGTTGCTTATTCTCCATCCGGTTGAGAAACTTTTCTCTCTTTTTAGAAAAATCCTCTGCTAGCTCGTCCCTGGATGACTCTTTGTCATTGGGCACTATTGTATGTCCCTCCTTTATAAGCTGCGACTTATGGACACTATAGATTTCAAATTCCTGGCGAAGATGAGCCTGCTTTTCCGAGTCAACTTCTTCCTGGGCAAAAGGATTTACTTTTTTCAACCATTCCCCAGGACCCTTTGTAGTAATCGTATGCTCAGGGTATTCTTTAGTGGCAGTAGCCTGCTGATTTTCTGATAAGTCTGCAGAAGGTAGCGGATTGCCCCATCGGTTCATGCTACGCCCCATGGTTCTGCCCATTTGCCTGGGCTGCAGTCCGTGCATACGTGATGGATTATGCACATAGGTATTGGGAGCTGTAGGGTTTCCTGTTGTATTCTCTTTTACTGAGGTTGCTCCATTTAAATTATCTGATAAAACTTCCCCCTCCTTCTCTGCATACTCAGCTTTAGTTTGTGGAGGAGCTGCCTGTTGAGGAGGCAGGTAGTTTCTTTGCTGGGAAGCATTATCTGTATTTTGCTTTGGTTGGAACTCACTCATAAGGCAATAAACATAGAAATTAATTATTTCGGATGGAAATTTTAGAAGAGAAAAATTTACTTTCTTCTTACCAAAGTTATATCAGCATATGTACCTATTTAGGGAGATTAATTAAAATTTCATTCTTCTTTTTACTCTTTCATCATGAAAACAAGGGCTACTCATCATTTTCCGTTTAGCTTTTTATAATTTATCTATTAATATTTGTCTCTTTAAAAAGATAAAAGAAAACCTTATTGACCAACACCTGGCAACTTGTTTCGCCTATAAAATTTTGTAAATGTTATTACTTGAGGATTTAAAATGCCTGGACCTTCTTATTAAAACACGCTTGCAGGAGTTACAGTTAGGGTACTCCATAGGAGGAGGCACGGTTTACGAAAACTATAACGATTTTCCTGATGACCCTTACGCTAAACTTTTAGCAAAGGCAGGCCTTAACTCTTATGAAAGAACCATCCTGATTCTGGCGCTTGCCTGCTACATAAAGCCAGAAGTGCTGGATGCGCTCTTTGCAAGAAATGAAAAAACTAACTCAAATTACACGCAATTGGGTGGCAAAACCAGTCAGAATACCAGTGCTTTTTTACCCACTGGTGAAACGGCCGTGTTTTTATGCGGTGGGCATCAGCTTGAAGTAAGAATTTCGTTTCAGAAAGCTTTTGATGCGGATCAACCTCTTTACCGATACAATCTGGTGCATTTGCAGCCGGTACCTGATGGTGAGCCGCCTTTATCAGGAAGGATAGTTCCTACGGAGGAATGCCTTCAGTATATTATCAGTGGAAAAGAGTTTAAACCTACTTACAACAGCAATTTCCCTGCTCAATTGCTTTCAACACCCCTTGACTGGGAAGATTTGGTGTTGCCGTATGACACCCATGAGGCACTTAATGAGTTGGATGCCTGGCTGGGTCATCATCACGATTTAACTAATATGCCTCAAATCAGTAAAAAATTTAAAAGAGGATACCGCGCCCTTTTTCATGGCCCCTCAGGAACTGGTAAAACATTAACGGCTTCGCTGCTGGGTAAAAAATATGAACTGGATGTCTACCATATTGACCTTTCCATGATGGTTTCCAAATACATTGGGGAAACTGAGAAAAACCTGAAAAGCGTATTTGATATTGCTGAAAATAAGGGCTGGATCTTATTTTTTGATGAAGCGGATGCTTTATTCGGAAAAAGGACTTCCACACAATCCTCAAATGATCGCTATGCTAATCAGGAGATTTCTTACCTTTTGCAACGCATAGAGGATTATCCCGGGCTTATCGTACTTGCTTCCAATTTAAAGGCCAATATGGACAAAGCTTTCTTAAGGCGATTTCAATCAATTGTTTACTTTCCGGTGCCGGCTACAGAGGAACGATACCTGCTTTGGCAAAAAGCCTTTGTTGACGGACTTCAGTTGAATAAAGAAATTAACCTGAGGGAACTGGCCAAAGCTTATGAAATTACCGGAGCAGCCATCGGCAATATTTTGCGCTACTGTACCTTAATGTCGCTCAAACGAAATTCTAAAATGATATCGGAAGATGATTTACTGGATGGAATAAGAAGAGAGCTTGCCAAGGAAGGTAAAATAATTTAAGCAGCTAATATCAATCCACTTTTCCTCTATAAACTGATGTATTTTATTAGTGGTTTAAGGATACTCTCCATTCCTTCTGATAGCCATCTGCTTCTTAGCCAGGCTCTCTCTTAATACTTTTTGAAAAAGTATGCACTGCCAAAGGCATCCCTATGAGGAAAATCTAGTTTAAAATGATGTCAGCCAAAGGTTGGCTACTACCCAAGAATACAACGCTGAGAGATGTTTTTTAAATTAACTCTTTAACTTTTCATACATTTCCATCAAGTAAATCTTATTGCTTCTTAATTCTCCCAAGGTGCTTTCATAACTTTTAAGAGAAAATACATTAGGAAAGCTTAACTCTTCATTGGCAATAGAATAACTGATCATTATGGGTAAATAGTTGATCAACATCAGCAACTTAGTAAGAGGGTTGGTATCCACCTGCCTAAAGCCTAGCCTTTTTGCTGTTTTTGGGTTAATAAAATAAGCTGTTGCCGAAAGCTTAATATCATCAAACTGCTCATCCCATATATCCAGCAGATTAATCATGCCTTCAGTATAGCTGTAAATCACCATTTTACGATTTCTCCTTTCGCTTTTATTTACCGAAAGCGTAAAGTAATAATCAAATAAAGTACCCCCATGCAAAACTATTTTCCCGTTTTTCATAGCAGAAGCTAATAAAAGGGGAGAATAATAAATTAAGTGGCCTTGCTTTCTGCCCATTGGTACATCAATAAATGGCGCGAATATAGAAATTACAAAAGGAAGAAATATCAAAATAAGTACGCTATAGGAGTAGGCCATAAAAGCCAAAATTGCCAGAGCTACCACCAGGTAAATAATATAGCTTATTACCTTTTTTTTTTGGGAGGAAGAAGTGTGTAAGTAAAATCGATGGATAACCTTCATAAACTAATTTCAATTATAAGAATGACGTGCCATTAAGTACGGACATTGTGTGGAGCAAATGACGGCTTACTTTTTTCAAAGAGTCTTAGTTTGTGCTACTTCTCCCTACCAATGGGTATACCTCCTACTTTTAATACAATGATTGTATAGATACCTATTTCTCAGCACAAGCCATTTTTCTGTTAAAAAAATTCACAACAAGAAGTAAAACAGCCTTACCCTCTAATGCTACCAGAAATTCCCCCATTGAACATAAGAAAATTTACTTTAAAATGGAAGTTTTGCTAAATCAACATTGCCCCCACATAAAATTACTCCTATCTTTTTATTTTTGAATTCATTTTTAACTTTTAACAAAGACGCAAATGGAACTGCTCCTGATGGCTCTACAACCAACTTGAGGTACTGAAAAATCATTTTCATGGCTTCAACAATTTCCGCATCTGATACAGTAATAATATCTTTCACGTACTTCTGAATAATAGGAAAGTTTCTCTCTCCCAAAGAAGTTCTCAAGCCATCAGCAATAGTGGCTGGGTTCTTCATTAGAATTCGTTCACCAGCTTTCCATGACCTGTATGCATCATCAGCGCCTTTAGGTTCTGCGCCATATACCGCCATTTTATTGCCAAAATACTGGGCTGAAAGCAAAGTTCCTGACATTAAACCTCCACCTCCAATAGGAGAAAAGATGCCATTCAGATGATCCGTATCCTCTATCAGTTCTTTTGCAGCAGTTGCCTGACCTGCTATTACATCATAGTTATCGTAAGGATGAATAAATGTGGCACCGGTTTTACTTACTACTTCCCTCAAAGTACTCTCTCGAGCTTCCAGGTTAGCTTCACAAAAAATCACTTCAGCGCCATATTGCCTGACTGCAGCCACCTTAACATCCGGAGCATTTTGGGGCATTACGATATATGCAGGTATTTTACTAAGCTTAGCTGCTAAGGCCAATGCCTGGGCATGGTTACCGGAGGAGTGAGTAGCCACGCCTTTTTTTAACTGCTCTTTTTTTAAAGAAAGTACTGCATTTGAGGCACCTCTCATCTTAAATGCACCGACTTTCTGCAAATTTTCCGTCTTAAAATAAACTTTAAGGCCTACTATTTCATTTATTTGAGAAGATGTAAAAACAGGTGTTCTGTGGATATAATTCTCAATTCGCTCCTCAGCCTTTTCTATATCATGAGCGGTAGGAATATCTTTTAATAGCATTTGATCAAAATTTATTAAAAATGATTATATTGTAGGTTAAACCAATTTTTTATGCAAGCTAAAAAGTTTTTATCACTTATATATGTTCCTTTCTTACTCTTATTTTCATTTGGCTGTTCCGATGAAAATGTAGCTCCTCAGTTTGAAAACATTGTGAGCTATGATTTAATCGGGTCTATATCAAAAGAAGAAGTGAATGAGCGGTTTTGCAACAATTCTTTAATTAAGGACTTCGTTAATTTTGAAGTGGAAGCTTACAAAATTACCTATATGACGCCTAATTTTGATGGCACTATGGTGGAAGCCTCAGGACTGGTTTTAATTCCGCAAGTGCAGGGCTCAGCCAAATTAACAAGCTTTCAACATAGCACCTTAGCCAAATCTCCCGATCCGGCTATCGATCAGGAAGACAGAGCCCCATCCTATTTATCTGCTGAAAATGCTGAAATTTATTTATCAGCTGTACTTTATGCAGCAAACGGATACCTGATTTCAGCACCCGATTATATCGGCTATGGAAGTACAGGTGATATGTTTCATCCTTACGAACATGCTCAAACTACTGCTACCACCTCTTTTGATATGTTAGTAGCCACCAAAGAACTAACAGAGTTTCTGGAAGTAAACTTAACTGACGAATTATATCTGCTAGGCTACTCGCAGGGAGGTAATTCCACCATGGCGCTGCATAAATATATTGAAGAAAACCATTCTTCGGACTTTACCATTACCAGGAGTGCCATGGGTGCAGGAGCTTATCACAAAACTGCGGTAGGAGATTATATCTTTAATTTTGAAGGAGATTTAGGGTTTCCTTTGTACTTATACCTATGGGTGATGGATACCTACGATAAAGTTTATTTACAGCGCGGTTTAGCATACTATCTCAATGCACCGTATGCCCAAGAAGTGATCAATGGCGGATATTTTGCTATTTCCAATACAAGTCCTCAGGAAGTTTTTACAGAGGAATTTATTGCGGAAATAAATGATCCTGAAAGTGATTTTAATGTGGCTTTGGCGGATAATGATATTTACGACTGGAAAGCCAATGCACCAATAAAGCTTTATCATAGCCTTGAAGATAACCTCGTTCCCTACTTTAATTCGAAGGATGCATTTGATGCAATGAAAGCCAGAGGAAGTACAGAAGTGCTCTTGGAAACTTATACATACAATAGTTCTGTAGAACCTGATGAAATTCATGGTGCGGGAGGCACCAAATTTTTTAGTGACGTTATTTCAAAATATTTCAGGTTTGGAATTTGAAATTAAAATCAATCTCTTTTATTTATTAGTAAAGCTATTTTATACCCTCTTGTGGTCAAAAATAAACTGAAGAAAAATGGAAGCATTTATAGTTGATGACGATGAATTGACAGTTTTTTTACATGAAGTTTTCGTTAAGGAAAGCAATTTTCATCATAATCCGCATACTTTTTATCATGGAAAAAGCACTTTAGATTACCTACTATCTCATTTCAATCCCAAAGAAAAGTATTGCATATTTCTGGATCTAAATATGCCCATTATGGATGGATGGGAGTTTTTGGATGCTATTAAAAATAAGGAAATTTCAGATAATATAATGGTGGTAGTTCTCACCTCCTCAATCAATGAAGTTGACAGGAGGAAGGCAAAAAAATACCACCAGGTAATTGATTACATGGAAAAACCGCTGAATGGACGTAAATTAGAATCTCTTAAAAAGAATAACCATTTAACGCCATTTTTTTAATTAAAGAGCTTCTGCCTGCAATTTTTCAACTCCTTTTACTAAATTTCCTCAATTCTGAGAGATTTCATTAAAATTAGAACTATAATTTATGCCACTTATAGCTATACAAGGAGTAAAAGGTGCTTTCCATGAAATGGCAGCTAAAAAATTTGCCAGCAAGCCGATTGAGCTTCTGGAATGCATGACTTTTCGTGAGGAATGTAAGGCACTGGAAAACGATAAGGCTGATATGGCTGTAATGGCTGTAGAAAATTCTATAGCCGGAAGTCTCTCCCAAAACTATGGCCTGATTAATGAATACAGGTTACATGTTATAGGTGAGGTATATTTAAAAATTGAAATGCAATTAATGGCACTGCCTGGGGTAAAGTTGGAAGATATCCGGCATATAATTTCTCACCCTGTTGCCATTAATCAATGTAGCAAATTCCTGGACACCCTTAGCAATGTGAACATTTCTGAAGCTAAAGACACGGCAGAATCTGCGAAAGTAATCCGGGAAAAGAAATTATATGATACCGCTGCCATTGCAGGAGAAGGTGCTGCTTCATTATATGACTTAAACATTCTTAAAAAGAATATAGAAACAGATAAGCAAAATTTCACAAGGTTTCTGATATTAACAAAAGAATCAAATAATAGCCCTAATGATGATAAAGCTTCTATTTCGTTTGAATTGAAGCATGAACCCGGCACCCTTGCTGATTTACTCTCTGTTTTTAAGGTACATGAAATTAACTTAACCAATATTCAATCTGTACCTGTTATAGGAAAGCCTTATGAGTACCGCTTCCATGCAGACCTTACCTGGAATAACAAAAAGCAGTTTGAAAAAGCACTGAAAATAGCAGAGCAATTTGCAAGCAGCATCATTTTACTAGGCACTTACAAAAAGAGCAGTTTTAACTTTGAGTAGCATGATCATATCTAAAGCCAACAGACTGGCAAGTGTGGAAGAGTATTACCTTTCCAGAAAACTGGAAGAAATTCGTGTAATGAATGCCAATGGAGCAAAAGTGATCAATCTTGGCATTGGCAGTCCTGATTTAATGCCATCTGAAGAAACTATTAAAGCGCTAACAGCTTCGGCCAAAGCGCCTGCTCACCATGGATACCAAAGCTACCGCGGAATTCCCGAACTGAGAGAAGCCGTGGCGCAATGGTTAGAAACCAACTTTCATATTGCTCTAAATCCCACAGCTGAAATTCTTCCCTTAATGGGCTCAAAAGAAGGGATAATGCACATTTCTATGGCTTTCTTAAATGAGGGTGACGAGGTGCTGGTGCCAAATCCGGGCTACCCTACTTATACATCAGTGAGCAAATTAGTAGGCGCAAAAATCAGGTATTATGAGATGAAAACTGAAGGCCCTGCTATAGATATTGAAAACTTAAAACAACAGGATTTATCTCGTGTAAAGCTCATGTGGATTAATTTCCCACATATGCCTACAGGTAAAAAAGCAGACTTTAACCTTCTTCAACAATTGGTAGCACTGGCAAAAGAAGAGAAATTTCTGCTTTGCCATGATAACCCCTACAGTTTAATACTAAATGATGAACCATTAAGCATTTTCAATGTAGAAGGAGCCAGGGAAGTAGCCGTTGAGCTAAACTCCTTCAGTAAATCGCATAATATGGCTGGCTGGCGATTAGGCTGGGTGGCTGGTGAGGCTTCCTATATTCAAACAATACTTACTGTAAAAAGTAACTTCGATTCAGGAATGTTTTTACCTGTTCAGCATGCTGCTATTAAAGCTTTACAAAACACCAAAGAATGGCATTCAAACCAAAATGCTATTTATAAAGAACGAAAAGTCCTGGCTGAACAATTGTTGAATAAATTAGGCTGCAATTTTAATGCTAATCAAGCAGGTATGTTTTTATGGGCAAAGTTGCCTCAAGGGATAGATGATGCTGAAAATTTTATTGATGAAATTCTTCAAAAAGCACATGTATTCATCAGCCCCGGACATATTTTTGGTACCAAAGGAGCCGGATACGTGAGGGTATCTTTATGCAGTGATAAAAAAGTGCTGGAAGAAGCCATTCAAAGGATAGATGCTTATATAACAAAAAGCCAATTGAAAAAATGAGAGTAGCAATTGTTGGCACCGGACTAATTGGAGGATCGTTGGCTCTTGCGTTAAAGAAGAGTGCTTTTGCCTCTCATGTCATTGGAATAGATCAAAATGCGGAGCATCTGGAAAAAGCTTTGTCTTTAAAGATCATTGATGATACAGCAACGCTTCAGGAAGCTTGTCATGCGGCTGACATAATCATATTAACTATTCCTGTTGATGCAATAAGTAAAGTTTTATCTCACATCCTGGAATATATTCCGGAAACTACCACTGTTGTAGACATGGGCTCTACAAAAGAGAAAATTTGTAACGATATAGCTTTTCATCCAAAAAGAGGATGTTTTGTGGCAGCCCACCCGATAGCCGGAACAGAAAATACAGGCCCTGAAGCTGCCATTGTAGATTTATTCACTGGCAAGAAAACCATCATTTGTGAAAAAGAAAAAAGTAAGCCTCAGGCACTCTCTCAAGTTGAAAAACTGTTTCGCTCTCTGGAAATGAGCATCGAATATATGACAGCCAAGGATCACGACCTACACATTGCATATGTTTCTCACTTATCGCATATCAGTTCTTTCACTTTAGGCTTAACCGTTTTGGAAAAAGAGAAAAATGAGAAGCTGATCTTTAACATGGCAGGAAGTGGATTTGCATCAACAGTAAGGCTGGCGAAAAGCTCACCTGAAATGTGGGCTCCGATCTTCAACCAGAATTCAAAAAATATTTCCGCTGCTTTGGGCACATACATTGAAAACCTACAAGCCTTTAAGGAGGCTATAGACACCAATGACCTACAAAAAACCAAAGGCATTATGCAGCAAGCCAATGCCATCAGGAAAGTTTTGGACAAAGGGTGATCATTGATAAAATACTCCTTACCAATCACCAAAAACTCCCCTTCAAAAAAAGAAAACTGCAAGAACACCCATCCAAAATAAACTACTGGCGTACCAATACTATAGATTTAATGTGATAAAAACTTATGGTACAACAAATAGATTTAGCCGCTTCTCATGTGCTGGCTTTCCGCATTGAGAAAGAAATTAGCGAAAAGGAAATGGATCAATTACTATCGGTTATCCGCAAGAAATTAGAGCAAAAAGGAGATTTTAACCTTTATCTGGAGTTGAGCGAAATGCCTAAAATTAAACCGGATGCATTCTGGGAAGGCCTTAAGTTTAGCTTTAGTTCTTTAGGAGAATATTTGAAACAAATGAGAAAAGGAGCTGTTGTTACTGAGAAAGAATGGCTAAGAAAAGCAGCGGAAGCAGAAGATAAAATTTTGCCAGGTGTGGACGAACGTTCATTTTCATTTAGTGAAATAGACGAAGCCCGCAACTGGATTAAAAACTAAATTACTTTCTCCACCAGTTTTACAAATTTGAAAAACAAGAAACAACGTTTAAGGCATATTGATGATTCTGCGCTTGAGATTGAGCGCAGAAAATCAGGAAGAGGCTATGCTTACTTCGATGGGAAGGGAGAAAAAATTATATCTCCCGTTTTATTAAGTCGCCTTAAAAAGATTGTGGTGCCCCCCATGTGGTCTGAGGTGAAAATCTGTAAGTTTGATGATGGCCACATTCAGGCAACAGGCAGAGATGCCAAAGGAAGGAAACAATATATCTACCACTCGGAATGGGAGCGGATACAGCAGGAAAAGAAATTTTCCCGTATGATTGAGTTTGGTAAAACCCTGCCAGCAATAAGGAAGCAAAGTGAAAAGGATTTAGCCAAACCAGGATGGGATAAGCAAAAGATTACTGCTCTAATGGTGTCCATTCTGGATGAATATGGGGTGAGAATTGGTAACCGGTATTATCAGAAGGAAAATGAAACCTATGGCCTTACCACCTTAAGAAGAAGACATCTGCAAAAAGAGGGGGACGAACTTATTTTAAAATATAAGGGAAAGAGCGGAATTATGCGCTCGGTAACCATTGAGGATAATGAACTGGCCAAACATATCCAAAAGGCTGCGGACTTACCGGGATATGAAATCTTCAGATATAAGGATGAGCACGGTAAAATGCAGTCTGTCGACAGCCATGAAGTGAATGAGTATATCTGCAAAACTATTGGAGAGGACTTTTCCAGCAAAGATTTTAGAACCTGGGCAGGCAGCAGACTAGCATTGGAGCTATATCCTGAAGCAATTGAACTTAAAAAGCAATCCAAAAGAAAGAAGTTTGGGAATATACTTATCAGGTTAATAGCAGATGAATTAGGTAATACCCCTTCTATCTGCAAAACTTACTACATACACCCTCAAATATTAGATAAAGTGAATGAGCAGGCAATTCCTCTGAAGAACCCTTATCGAAATAGCAGCAAAAGCTATGGGCTTACTTCAGAGGAAAAGCTTTTATTAGCTCTTTTGGAAACCTAATTTCTTAAGGTAGAAAATTAGGTTTATCCAATTTATTGTTAATGCGATAGGCGGCATTTACTAAACCTACATGACTGTAAGCCTGAGGGAAATTCCCCCACATAGAGCCATCTTTGTAATCCACATCTTCACTAAGAAGCCCTACATGATTGGAGTAACCTGCCAATTCTTCAAAAGCTTCCATAGCTTCCTCAGTTCTACCTACACAGGCTAAAGCTTCTACATACCAAAATGCACATATTAGAAAAGTTGTTTCCGGCTCACCGAAATCGTCCGCATGTTTATATCTGTAGAAAAGCCCTTTACCTACTCTCAAATCTTCTTCAAGTGCCTTTAAATGGTCTTTTGCCAGTTGGCTATTGTGAGGAATATAATTCATCATAATCAGCTGTAGCGTACTGGAATCCATCCGGGTAACGCCTTCAGCCTGAGCATAAGCTTTCCTATCAGACAGATAGCAATTTTTTAAGTGTGCATCAGCTCTGTTCAGAAGTTCCTTTGCTTTTACTTCCAGCTTTTTCTCCCCCATCTGTTTGGCTATTTTACAGGCTGCGTGACTCCCTGCCCATTGAAAGAGATGAGTATAGGCGTGTTTCTGCTTCAGATTTCTAAATTCCCATAAACCAGCATCTGCTTCATCCATTGTGAATTCGATTTTTTCCAATATGGTCTCCAGCAGATAAATCGACTGTCGTTTTTCTATGTTTGCAAAGCGGTTATCCACAAACAGTGGTAAAATTGCCAGAAGGATTTGTCCATACACATCATTTTGAATATGAGTGTAAGCATCATTACCCATTCTTACTGGCTGGTTGCCCATATAGCCTGGCAGATCAAGTTCTTTTTCCGTTATAGTACTCTCTCCCACCACATTATAGAGCGGCTGAATCCTTTCTTTTCCCTGCATAGGAATATTGGTAAGATAAAGTGCATACTTCTCCATTGCTTCAAAATGACCAATATTATTAAATGCCGTGAGGGTATAATAGGTATCCCTCATCCAGCAATAGCGGTAGTCCCAGTTACGGGTGCTGTTAGGTGATTCCGGCAGGGACATGGTAGGTGAGGCAATAATAGCCCCTGTATCTTCAAACTGATGAATTTTTAAAGCCAAGGAAGAGCGAATTACTTCTTTCTGATAATGCATTCCAATACTGGTTGACTTAATCCAAGTGCGCCAGTAATTAGTGGTTTTTCTTAAAAAGTTCTCACTGGTTTCGTGTATTTCTGCCTCAAGAGGTGAGCCATAGGTAAGTACCATATATTTGGTATTGGTAAGTGCAAAAGGCCTGCTATCCACTACCATATTCAATGGAAAATCCGTAGTAAGCCTTAAGGTTTCCGGTAATCCAAAGAAACTGATATGGCTGCTACCACTTTCTCTTCGAAGTCTTTCTTTACCATAATTGCCAACAGGATCGCACACCACCCTAATCTGCGGGATACCCTTCAATGGCTCTACTATTCTAATAAGCATTTGAGGTTTGTAAGAGCGATCGTACTGCAGGAAACGCGGTGCAAAATCTGTTATTTTATAGGAATAATCTCCAGTAGAAACAATTGTTTCCAGTACATTCGTATTCTGGATATAATGTTGATCAACTTCAAAATTCTCGTTGGTTGGCTTAATTGAAAATTCTCCTCCTTTGTCACCACCAATGAGACTCCCAAATATAAAAGAGCTATCAAAACGTGGAAGGCACATCCACGATATGTTAGTGTCTTTTCCAATAAGCGCCAGATAGGCGCAATTGCCAATAAGTCCAAAGTCGTATGTATGTCTTTTCTGCATTCTTACAATTTTAAGTGAATGAATCAGTAATTTTCAGAAATTAATGGAAACATAAAAGAAAAGGGGTGAATTTTATCCCCCCTTCCGACAATTTTATGTTGAATGTGATATTACCAGCTTCCTCCGGCACCACCACCACCGGTCATACCGCCTCCGAAGCCGCCAAAACCACCTCCGCTTCCACCTCCGAAGCCTCCGCCTCCGGAGTTAAAATCATTAAAAGAGCCACCATGTTTGCCTCCGCCTCCCAGTAACATCATTAATGTTAAAAAACTGAGCCCATCTCCACCAGAAGCATGGTGATTTTTTATTGAACGTATTCTTGAAAGTAAGAAGATAATAATGAAGAAGAAAAATAAAAAGGTGCCTAAACCAATCGCTTTTCCTGCCTGGTTATCATCAATTTTATCAGCTGTGTATTTTCCTGCTGCCAGATCAAAAATAATGCTGGTAGCCTCATCAAGCCCTTGATAAAAATTATTGTTTCTGAAAGCAGGCTTCATATAATTTTCAATAATAGTTTTTGCCGCAGCATCCGTAATCCTGTCCTCTACACCATATCCTGTATTGATGTACATCTTCTTATCTTCAATAGCCACTGAAATCAAAATACCATTATTTTTACCTTCCTGACCAATTTTCCATTTATCAAAAACCTTTACGCCAAATTGGTTAGGATCATATTCTCCATAAGTATCGGTCAGTATAATCGCCACTTGAGTAGAGGTACTGTCGTTATAAGCACGAAGCTTTCTTTCCAGCTGATTTTGCTCCTGTCGGCTTAAAGTATTAGTGTAGTCATTTACCAATCTGGGCGGATTAGGCCTTTCCGGAATTCCATTTTGCGCTACTGAGAAAAAAGAAAACAGTAAAAGTGAAATGCTTAAAATATATTTTGTCATAAATAGTTTAATTTTTACCAAAGGAGATTTCGTCTGGTAGTTCATTAGAATCATCTTTTTGGAATGGAAAAAAAGCAGCTAATTGTTCTCCTGCCATTTGAATTCCTGTTTTGAGGCCTCCTGTTATTTCTCCTTTTTTGAATTCAGCCATCATACTCTCTTTGATATCGTCCCAAAAACCTACGGGTACTTTCTTATTGATGCCTGCATCACCTAAAATGGCAAACTTATGGTCTTTAACTGCCATGTAAAATAACACCCCATTTCTTTCTTCTGTTTTGTGCATCTTTAATACTTTAAAGATATGCGCAGCTCTATCCAAAACATCTTCCTTACAATGATTCTCCAAATGCACCTGGATTTCTCCTGAAGTTTGTAGTTCAGCTGCTTTAATGGCTGCTACAATTTCCGACCTTTCCTCCTTACTAAATGAATCTTTTGCCATATCTGACTTTGCTCTTTTATTTTAAAATGTTAGATAATTAGATAAGATGATATCAAAATTGCACTTCAGGTGCCTGGTCTGCTCCCTGATCTGCCTCAAAATATCCCTTTTTATCAAACCCATACATGCCGGCCAGCATTGTTTGAGGAAAGCTTCTGATATAAGTATTGTATTCCTGCGTTACTTCATTAAACCTTCTTCGCTCTACAGCAATTCTGTTCTCGGTGCCTTCCAACTGAGATTGTAATTGAAGAAAATTTTGATTGGCCTTTAAATCAGGGTATTTCTCAACTACTACCATTAATCTGGAAAGAGCTGAGCTTAAACCTTGCTGCGCTTGTTGAAATTGTTGAATTTTTTCAGGGCTTAGATCACCCGCGTTAACATTTACTCCAGTGGCTTTCGAACGCGCTTCTATCACATTCTGAAGAGTTTCCTGCTCAAAGTCAGCATACCCTTTTACGGTATTCACAAGGTTAGGAATCAAATCTGCTCTACGTTGGTATACATTTTCTACCTGAGCCCAGGCGCTTGTCACCTGCTCCTCTTTACTTACCATTTTATTGTAAGAACCCGCAAATATACTGTACAAAATTATCCCCAGAACTACTATAATGCCAATGGTAATTAAAAGTCCTTTTTTCATATGTGTAAAATATTAATCTTAATTTTTTTTAAATAGTTTTATGTCAAGGTAGAATACGTTTTAATCACATAAAAGTTAATTGATGCTGAATAATGAAGATTTCCGGAAGCATGCCCATGATTTAGTGGACTGGATGGCTGATTACCTCGAGAATGTTGAAGATTATCCGGTGATGGCTTCAGTAAAGCCAGGTGATATTAAAAAACAGTTGCCACTTAGCTTTAGCGAAGAGTCGGAGTCATTTGAGGCATTAATGCAGGATTTCGAAAAGATCATTCTGCCTGGAATTACCCATTGGGAAAGCCCCAACTTCTTTGCCTACTTTCCTGCTTCAAAAAGTAAAGCTTCTGTATTGGCAGAAATGATTACCGCTACTTTGGGTGTTCAGGGAATGGTGTGGCTTACTTCTCCTGCAGCTACAGAGCTGGAGGATCGCATGATGGAATGGATGCGAGATCTGCTCGGGCTACCACAAAGCTGGACTGGCTCCATTCAGGATACCGCAAGTTCCGGTACGCTTAATGCATTGCTAACAGCGAGGGAGAAAATTTCCAATTTCTCAATAAACCAAAAGGGTTTCGGAGGAATGCCTGTTTACAGAATCTATTGTTCCCAGGAAGCTCACAGTTCAATTGATAAAGATGTTAAAATCGCAGGCTTTGGACTGGATAATCTTGTAAAAATCCCTGTCGATGAAAATTTTGCCATGATTCCAGAAAGGCTGGAAGCAGCCATTTCTGAAGATTTACAAAAAGGTTTTCATCCTCTATTTGTAATGGCAGCCATGGGTACTACAAGTTCTACCGCAGTAGATCCCATTGAGTCAATTGCCAAAATCACCCAAAAATACAAGCTTTGGCTACATGTAGACGCGGCTTATTCGGGAGCGGCATTGGTGGTCCCGGAATTCCGTTGGATGAGTGCTGGCATCGAAAAAGCGGATTCATTTGTTTTTAACCCTCATAAATGGCTTTTTACAAACTTTGATTGCAGCTTATATTATGTTAAAGACGTGCAGGCTCTGAAGAATACCTTTTCCATTATGCCTGAATATCTAAAAACCGGGGCAGATGAAGAAGTAAACAATTACCGCGATTGGCATATTCAGCTAGGTAGAAGATTTAGGTCCTTAAAGCTATGGTTTGTTATTAGAAGTTTTGGAGCAGAAGGCCTTAGAAAAATTATCAGGCAGCATTGTGAATGGGCCAATTGGTTAAAACAACAAATTGAAATACATCCTGAATTTGAGATGCTTGCTCCGGTACCAGTCAACCTCGTATGCTTTCGCTTTAATAATGGTAAAATGAATGAACAGGAATTAAATAGCTTCAATGAAAAACTGCTTAAGCAAATTAATGAAGAGGGTAAAATATTTATGACCCACACTACGCTTAATGGCAAATATACCATCCGATGGGTGGGTGGCCATCCTGATTTAACAAAAGCACATGTGGAAAGAGCCTGGGAGATTATAAAAAATTATATTTCTTAAGGATTTATTTTGATTATTAGATCAGAACATATATTATTACAGTAATGTAATATTTTCAACTCAAACCTATTTAGAATGTCAGCTGGCTTAAAATATTTTGAAAGGCTTTCATACCTCTCTGATTTAATTAAAAAGGAAAGAACTGGTTGCTGCTCCCAATTAGCAAAAACATTTAATGTCTCTGAAAGAACAGTTTATAGAATGATCAGTGACCTTTGTCTTCATTATGAAAAAGCTGTAAAATACTATAAAGATAAAAATTCATTCATTTTTGAATGAAAATTAAATACCAATGTATTTTTTGACGGGATTTGACATGTAGTAAAACTAGCTTTACTGATGTAATAAATTTTTAACTTATTTAAATTTTAAAAACAATGGAAAAGTTAGTGAAAAATGAAATGGTAAATATCTCAGGTGGCCAAATTGAGAATTGTGATCAATGGCATGATGTAGTTATGTGGTTATTTGACAATGGTCACACTGATCAAGCTATGGATGTTATCAGTAATGATTTTTATGGTTGCTTAGCCTAAATATTCTAATTTAAATTTACAAATAGCCTTGTGGATAATGCAAGGCTATTTTAACATGAAGTATGAGACTCAAATATAAATTTTGTATAATTCTATTTTGTGGATTGTATATATCAAACTCTTCTTATTGTCAAAAATTGACTGGTAGGATATTAGATTCCTCTAACAATCCTATTCCTTATGCACATATAAGCCTTCCTGGAACTGAAATTGGCACAGTTAGTAATGATTCTGGTTTTTTCACATTAAATATTTCTAAGACTTTATTTAAAATCAAAATTTCATCCATTGGCTTTGAAGAAAAATTCTTATCTAATACAGAAATGAGTTTTGATGATCTGAATAAAGTGTATCTTAATTTTAGCAAAATATCTTTAAAGGAGGTAGTGGTTAAAGGAACATTTGACTCAGCTTCTTGGTATGTGCAACAGGCAATTAAGAATATTACTAAAAACTACTCAAATAAAAAACATTCACAAATCGCATTCTATAGAGAATCCAGTGTAAGAGATTCCATTTATTCAAGAATGGTAGAAGCCATTGTAATGCTCAGTGATAAAGGAGTGAATTCTCCTTCGGAAAAAACACAGTATGAGGTACTGAGATTAAGGAAAACGGAGGATAATAGAAATATTGGATGGCGCCAATCTTTACAAAATTGGTTATACCAAGATGCGGGTGTATATGCTATGAATAAGGCTAACCCATTTAAACCCACTGATGCAGAAGAGCAAGATTTTAATGAAGTTTTAGTTAGTCCAAGTTTAGCAAAATTAAGAAAAGAATCTCCGACAAGATTATTGAATACAGGTTTCGTTGAAGATAATGTTTATTCTATTGTATCTCAGTTTCAAATAGGTGAAGAAGAATTTATTAAAATCAACTTCAAAAGAGCTGATAAGGAATTAATTAAGTTTTTCGAAACTGGGGGCTATTTAATTATAAATAAAGATGACTATGCAATCATTGAGTTTAATCGGTGGGTAAAGAATGTTAAAAAATCCTCTAATGATGATGGTTTCAGAGCAAACTATTTGATTCAGTACCAAAAATCAGGGGATTTATATTTTCCGTTCTTTATAAGAGATATGGTGGTTGGTTCTAATGCTTCAAGAATTTTTGACATTGCAGATAGTGAACAATACTACTCTACTAAAGGTAAAATAGGAAAGATTTATACTGTGAATGAACTGTACATTTTAGAAACTAAAGATTATGAAAAAATTAGTTGGCGAAGCGAAATGAGTAAAGATGATGACATGTATGATATACAACCCACTAAAAGATTAGGATTCACCTTCGATAATATTAATACCATTCCTATCAATCCTATTAGCCAGAAAATGATCACTGATTTAACCCAAAATAACTCAATTGATGCGCTATTTATTGAAGAATAATTATTTACCACTTACTGTATTATTGCTAATTATAATTGGTGGCTGTAAGGTGCAAAGTAAGTTCGACCGTGACTATCCTGAATACACTTCGGACAAAAACACTATAAAGGCCTATGAAATGAGCAGTGACTCAAGTATGTTATCCATAAAAGCAATTGCCCAGGACCCTAGTTATGGGAGAACTCCTGAAAACCCCATATTTGTGGGTGTTACTAATCACCATGAAGGTGGAAAAAACCGTATGCGTTATTTAAATAGTTTTAAGCTTGAAGACGGTGCTCCAATAGAATATGAGCGGTTAAAGAGTTGTTGCCCATTTAAAACCTTAAATAGTGCTACTATTGGAGCAGATCAGAAATTTGGTTTGCTTGATGTTTGGGTTGTTTATCCGGAAGGAAAAAAGACTCAAGCAGATACCTTATACATTAATGCCTACGATCAGGGAACCCCGATGGTACCCTCAGGCTACAAAGCAAAATAATGAGAGAAAAATTAACTATTTATTACCAAAATTATTCAATTTGGTTCCATCTTATTGCTTTCATAGTGCTCTTCCTGAGTACTTATGCATTGCGCCATTATCTCTTTTTAGATGATAATATTGTATTACAAAGTAGCCAAAAAGAAATAAGAACAGAAGAAGATTTAGAAAAGGGCTATGCTGGATTGCATTTTATTTGGTCTCTCTTTAATCTCATAAACCTGTTTAAACTGACTTATAGTGCATTTTTTATTGCTCTGTTTGTGTCAATATTCAACAAATTTAAGTTTAAAGAGTTATTCAAATTAGCACTCTTTGCACTACTTGTATTTGTATTAGAGAACATTGCCTATACTATATACTACCTAGTATTTCCTCCCGAGATTATTAAAGACATGAATATAAACGTTTTCTCGCTTCAGGATCTATTTTATAATGAGTTCTTGAGATTTTTCTTTGGACAACTATCACTTTTTAATATCCTGTATTTGATTCTTTTCGCAGAGTTGATAAGGTGGTTCAACGAGGAAAAGACAAAACCAGAATGGATCTATCTTCTCGTTTTTGCAGGTTTTACCATAAAAATTTTGATAAGTTATTTTATATTTTAATAGATCAGGATAATGACCAGTGCACCTTTAATTTCAACCCGTGTTAAACAATCAATTCCTTTTCTATTATATTTTTTACTTTACCTAATCACTGTTTATTTCTTAAAATTCAAAAATGAAAACTTTGCTATTACAGATGATAGTAACTTTTTTCTTGCTATAAAAAGTTTTAAGTACGACCTGACTTTAGCCCCGATAATTTTTATATTGAAGTTTTTATATGCTTCGTTTTTTATATTTACAGCCTTCAATATTCAACAACTCCCAATCAAATTTGGACAGATTTTGAAGTGGGTGATCCTCGCCAGCTTAATTTTCTATTTACCCATTCTTCTTAATGCAATAAAATACTATGACATATTGCATGTTTTAAATTTGGCAGATTTGAAGGATGTGGGTGAATACTCTATTTTGACTTTTCTGGGCCTTACAACCTCCGAAAAATCTAAATTATATGAAGGGTTGTTAAAGGAAGTAAACGTCTTTAATTTCCTCTATGTAATTCTGTTAAGTTTCCTAATTTACAAAGGAACTTCCGGCTTAAGAATAATAAATATCTTTATAACTGTTTTGGTAGCAGGAATAGTAAGCGTCCTCATAATTCAGGGAATTGTACTTATTTTAATGACTTTATAATGAAATCTACTAATCAAAAAATAGTGCTGGTTTTATTTTTGGGTATTTTTTCTGTTCTCTTATACTTTAAATTCACTCTTAATTTCGAGCCTAATAGTAATTCTTCTAAATCAGTAAAAATAGACAATTTGGCTATTTCCCAGAATTCCAATCTCGAAAAATCAATAATGTTTCATGAGTTGAAGTTAGAGGCTTCAAGAAACTGGGTTATTCTTTTCTCACCTAATTGTAGTTTTTGTGAAGACCAGATAAATCTATTGCATGGTTTAACAGATCGCTTAGCTGAAAATGATATCATGGTGTATTTAATTTCTTCTTTAGATCATGAAACCACTAAAACTTACTTAAAATCAAAAGGCATTTTAGGCTTCGTCAAAGTGTTTTATTCCTCAGAAGAAGACTTCGCAAAGACTATTACAGATTTCTCCTATCCTTACAATTTAATATTAGACTCTAATAAAAGCGTTTTAGTTAGCCATAAAGGATACCTCGGATTCAATGATGTTAAAAAACTATTCAAATAATCGAAAAATAAGAAAAAGCATGGTGCTCCAAAATGGGGCAGCAGAATGTGGCACAGCTTGTTTATCTTCAGTATTTAAATACCATGGCTTTCAAATTGGTTATGAATATATTAAAGAACAAACAGGTGCTGGAAATACTGGCACTACTTTATTAGGCCTAATGGAAGGTGCTATTTCCTGTGGATTTAATGCCGAAGGTTTTAAAGTCAATGACCCACAACTACTTTCAAAAGTTAAAGAGCCTGTAATAATTCCGGTGACTATTAATGATTATCTCAATCACTATTATGTTTATTATGGGTTTCAGAATGGAAAACATGTAGTTGGAGATCCCGGGTTTGGCATAAGGCATCTGGATGAGGATCATTTAATGTCTGAATGGAAAACAAAGACTTTATTGCAGTTAACTCCTGGAAAAAAAGTACTAATTAATAATTCGCAAAACGGCAGCACAAGAAGTGAAGTATTTAATATTTTAAAAAAAAATATCCCATTTCTATCAAATATTTTATTTATTGGTTTAATAATAGCCATAGTTAATATCTCTATTTCCATTTTCTTACAGAAATTAGTAGATGATATTATCCCGAATACCGATTGGCAGAAATTTTATACAGGAATGCTTGTCTTTGGGATCCTACTGTTATTAAGGCTTGGATTAAGTTATTTTAATACTGAGTTTCTATTAAAACAGTCATACAATATTAATGTTGAACAAATTAAACTATTCTTCAAAAAGATATTTAAACTTCCTTGGGCTACAATAAAGGCAAGAAGAACGGGAGACTTTATTGCCAGATTAAATGATAGCGCTAAAGTTCAGAAGGTCATTTTAAACATTTTTGGATCCACTTCTGTACAGTTCCTAATCCTCATAACTAGTTTAGTAGCTGTTTCTGTCTACAACATCTATATTACTGGTTTTATATCGATTTGCTTACTTATCTATGTTGTTATATACACACTCATTTTTAGCAATATTAATTCAGCTTATAAAAAGTTAATGGGGAGCTATGCCGCCAACGAAAGTAACTATATAAGTACCATTCAAGGAGCTAATGAAATTACTGCATTTCAGGCTGAAAAATTTTTTGAATCAAAAACCGCACGTATTTATGAACAATTTCAGAAATCCGTATATGATACAGGTCAAATAAGCAATAAGCTAATGCTTTTCAATGGGTTTGTAAGTGTAATATTTTTAATAGGTATATTCAGTTACTCCTCCATTTTGACATTTAATAGAGTTATTTCAACTGGAGAAATGGTTGCAATCATCTCTCTTTCCAACTTTATGTTGCCTGCCTTAAGTAGCATTATAAACTCCATAATACAAATTCAGGAGGCCAATATAGCTTTAAATAGAATTGAAGAATTTACTAACACATATGACAAACCCGGAGATAAGAAAAATATTCATGTTCATAATATTGATTCTTTGAGATTTGAAAAATTATCCTTTAAGTTTCCTGGGAGGAATGATTTATTCACAGATGTGTCATTTAATATGGTTAAAGGGGAATGGGTGTCAATTTTAGGAGAAAATGGAACGGGAAAGAGTAC
Organism: Marivirga lumbricoides; assembly: GCF_014636295.1. Taxonomy (GTDB): domain Bacteria; phylum Bacteroidota; class Bacteroidia; order Cytophagales; family Cyclobacteriaceae; genus Marivirga; species Marivirga lumbricoides. The sequence goes on from NZ_BMEC01000008.1 coordinate 80,831, forward strand.
AATTTTCAAATTAATTTTAGGCTTCTTAAAATCAACGGCTGGAGAAATTACAATTAATGGCTCCTCACTCAATCATATTTCAAAACATTCGATTCTTGATAATATTGGTTACTGCCCTCAAGACATTCATTTATTTAACGGGAATGTTCTATACAATTTATGCTTCTCAGACGACATTAAAACTCAAAAGGAGACATTAGAATTTGTGAAAAAATCAGGACTAACTCCTTTTTTTAATCAACTTCCTCAAGGCTTTATGACAATTATTGGAGAGGGTGGTGTTCAAATATCTGGCGGACAGAAACAACTCATTGGACTTACTAGGGCATTACTTCAAAAGCCTAGTTTACTACTATTAGACGAGCCTACTTCAGCGATGGATAAAAAAACATCAAGTTCTATTCTGAATTTATTAAACAACAGCAAATTAGATTCAAGCATTTTACTGATTACTCATGAAATTGATGTTGCCTCTCATGCAGATAGAATTTATATATTGGAAAACGGAAAAATTACTCACGGAGAAACACCAAAAGAGCTTTTAAATAGCTCCAATTTCTTTAGTGCGTCAATTAGGGATTTGAAATCACTTGTCTAGAAAGAACATAATATTTCTTCCATATGATTAAAACAGGTTTCACTTGCTTCAGGTTAATTAATCATGAAAAATTCCATTCAGTTGATTCTGATTTCTTTTTTCTGTGCATGTTCTCTCAGCACAGATCAAATTATTGAACATGAAAAGTTGACCTTCAATTACACAGATGATGCTTATATATTCTTCAGAAATATTCGACAATCAAATTACGACCTGGAGACATTGGAGAAAGCCGATTGGAGAATCTACAGGCATGAGGATAGACCACAAAATACTCGTTACTCTTTCAATACAGCTATTGTGGTAAACTGGCGCATAAATAAAGCCTATGCCATTCTTGAGATAAATGAAAAAATAATAAAAGAAAATTTAACTATTTATTGGAATGACGCAAAAGGAAACAAAGAAGGGAAGATAATATTGCAAGAGCTTCAGAGACAGCAGGAATTAGCATTTCTTACTGAAATTTACAACCACATTCTTCAGGAGCATCAATTGAGCTGGACACCCGATGGCCAAAATCAAGCTCCTCTGTTTTGCAACAATGACCACAAGGAAGCGTTTCGGATAAGCATGTATGATTTTTACAGGTTAACCGGAGTGCTTTAAGTTTCGGCATAACATTTGCCTGCTGCTAATAAACAACAAATTTTACTTATGAAAACTAAAACAATCAAATCCATCATCCTATCTTTTGCACTATTATTCATTTTCTCTCAGGCATATGCTCAAAAAACAGAGAGTGATAAAACCATTAGAAGTATCTCAGTAACAGGTAAAGCAGAAAAAGAAATTGCACCTGACATAATCTACTTTGATATATCATTAAAAGAGTACCAAACAAAGTTGGGAAGCAAATTCACTATTGCTGAACTGGAAAATCAGTTGGTTGCTGCTGTTAAGAAAGCTGGAGTTCCAAAAGAAAATTTAACTATAGAAAACGTATATGGCTACAACTATAGCTGGACAAAAAAAGAGGAAAATAAAGACTTTATGGCCAGAAAGCAATTTCAGCTAAAGTTGAATGATGGGAAATACCTAACTCAGATTTTGAGCCAGATTGATCCTAAAGGAATAGAATATGCAAGGGTTTCACAATATACCCACTCACGCATTCAGGAACTTAACCAGGAATTGCAGGTAGAAGCAGTCAAAAATGCTAAAGCTAAGGCTGAAGCTTTATTGGCGCCATTAGGTGAGAAATTAGGTAAAGTAATTGAAATTCAGGAAAATGCCAATGGTTATCAGCCAGTATATTACTACAAAAATCAGAATAATATGCGCTCAATGGCTATGGCAGATGAAAGTGGAAGCATGGCTAGCGATGTAGAATTTAAAAATATTAAATTAGAAGCAGAGCTAAACATTGTGTTTTCTATTCAATAAAGTGCAAAATTGGCTTTATATTGCACTTTCATTTAAAAAACCTTAGTATATGAACCCAATCAAAATTAGCAGTTTTGAAGAATTTAAAGCCTATGACGGAAAGGAACTGGGCGTTTCAAATTGGCATAAAATAGATCAGGAACAGGTAAACTTATTTGCAGATGCTACTCTGGATCATCAGTGGATTCATCTGGATGAGAAAAAGGCTGCAGAAAGCCCATTTGGCCATACAATAGCGCATGGGTACCTAACTCTTTCGCTGGCTCCTTATTTATGGAAGCAGATTGCTGAAGTTACCAACCTGAAAATGATGATTAATTATGGCATTGAGAAACTAAAATTTAACAATGCTGTAAAAGTTGGTTCGGAAGTAAGGTTGTCTGCCAAGCTTAATTCCATTATTGATTTAAGAGGGGTATGTAAAGCCCAGATAGATATTGTAATGGAAGTAAAAGGCGAGAAAAAGCCAGCTTATTCAGCTTCTTTAATATTTCTATATCATTTTGAATAAAATACCGGAAGCTACTGATATGATTTTAAACAGTAGCTTCTATTTTTGACTCCTTTTGATGGTCTACTTCAGTGTAAGTAGGGCAAGTTCTTTGTGCACAAGCAGAAACTAATAATACCAATCCTGCCATTGCCGCGAATAGTTTTGTAGTCTTTTTCATAAATCCTTATTTCAAATTTCTATTTATTGAGGTAAAGTTAAGGAGCCTGTACAAAGTAAAAAAAGCCTTATTTGGTAAACATTACGTACCCGCTATAAATCTACTATAGGGAATCATCAATCGATAAAACGACTAAAAAACCAGTTCAATTCAGGAAAATTGAGGTTAAGAAATTTATATTTTAAATGGCTACTGGTAAGATTGTAAAAATTAAATGATTTTGTATAAAAAAAATTACCCTTTTTAACTTAAAAGACACATGGCGTGCTACTAAACCCTTCCTATTAAAAAAGCTTAAAACAGATCCAAAGTGTAGGTAATTTTACTTAAAAACAATTAAAAGCAATACCTATTAGCCCCTATCCGTTTTACACTTTTAGAGAAAAACATCGGATAAAGAAAAATACCTTCTTATTTTTGACCAACATTGCTTAGCTCTTTATGAAAAAAATTTTTATTTATTCAATTATCGTTGCGGTACTTACTTCCTGCTCTACTAAATCAGAGAAAGAAACAGTTAAAGAGGATAGAAAAGACCTGGCAGTACCTGCTTTCAATCCCGAAAGAGCTTATCAGTATATTGCTGATCAGGTAGCCTTCGGTCCGCGCGTTCCTAATACTAGCCCTCACCAGCAAACTGAAGATTATTTAATTAAGCAATTAGAATCCTTTGGTGCTTCTGTAGTTACCCAAAAATTTGATGCTGATACATATGATGGTGAAGTATGGAAATTAACTAACATTATTGGTTCTATTTTACCAGAGAAAAAAAGAAGAATTCTCTTGGCAGCCCACTGGGATACCCGAAAAGTAGCAGATAAAGACACGGAAAGGCAAAATGAACCTATTGACGGAGCCAATGATGGAGCCAGTGGTGTAGGACTGATCATGGAGGTACTCAGAACTATTCAGGCGGCTGAAAATAAGCCAGAGGTAGGCATTGATATCATCTTTTTTGACGGGGAAGACAATGGAAAACCCGGCCAGGGAGGTGACCCTAAGTGGTGGTGTTTAGGCTCGCAATATTGGTCACAAAACAAACATATTCCAGGCTACTCAGCTTATTATGGCATTTTATTCGACATGGTAGGTGCTGAGGGGGCTCAATTTCATAAAGAAGGTTATTCAATGGAGTTTGCTCCCAGTATTGTAAATAAAGTATGGAATGCAGCAGAAAGAATTGGCTATGGTCAGTACTTCAGATCAAGCGAAGTTGGAGGCATTACAGATGATCATTATTTCGTGAATGTAAATGCCAAAATCCCTATGATTGATATTATTGCGCATGATCCACTCTCAAATGACTTCTTCCCTGACTACCACCACAGGCACAAAGATAATATGGATATCATTTCTAAGGAAACATTGAAAGCTGTAGGCCAAACAACCTTGCAGGTAATTTATGAAGAATAGTCTCTTTCATGTATTTTCAATAAAAAAGCCAGCTGTTTTTAAAATTCAGCTGGCTTTTTTGTTCAGGGTTTGATAATAATTACGCTTTTATCAAAGACTTTCTTTTCAATATTGTTTCTACAAACTTTTTCTCATTTTCAGAATTGAAAATTTTATAAGGCAAATAAATAAACTGCGCTTTAGATAACACCAATATGAAAGCTTTCTTACTTTGCTTTGCAGATTTAATCTGATCCCACTTAACAGGCATGCCTTGTTTTGTGTTTAGCTTAATAAGAATTTGCTGTGAGGTAATTTCATAAGAAAGCTTTTCAAATAGAATTTTATACTGTTCCAATTGAGTTACTCCTGCAAACTGAATTACCCAAAACAAAAAGTAAAGCAAGAGTGCAATTCCTGTTCCTATAAACCACCAAATGCTAGGTGCCAGAAAGTAGCCACAGCATAGTGCAATTGCTATTAAACCTACCCACCATTGCTCTTTGACAATATTTTGTAATCCTGTTTTGATGTATGTGCCGTTATCCAGCTTATATTTTTTAGTTTTTACAAGCATTGCTTATTATTGATTTTAAATTTAATGAAGCATTGAATTTCAAGCTTCCTGAAATGGAGTGCAAATATATTTGATTTTATCTTATCAGGAAACCGCTTTTAGGCTGATATCTAAACTTTTATAAGAATGTGTTAATGCGCCAACTGAAATATAGTCAACGCCCGTTTCAGCAATTTTAGCGATAGTCTCTTCAGTAATGCCTCCGGAAGCCTCTGTTTCACAGGTTCCTCCGATTATTTTCACTGCCTCTTGCATCATTTCATTGCTCATATTATCCAGCATAATTACATCTACGCCTCCTGCATTTAAGGCTTCCCTCACCTCCTCAAGATTTCTGGTTTCTACTTCTATTCTTAACTGAAGTGATTTTTCTTTCAGATATGCTTTAGTAGCTTCAACAGCTTTGGTAATTCCTCCGGCAAAGTCATTATGGTTATCTTTCAACATAACCATGTCAAAAAGCCCATACCGATGGTTTTTGCCACCACCAATAGCCACTGCCCACTTTTCAGCTATCCTGAAATTGGGAGTGGTTTTGCGGGTATCCAGTAACCTGGCTTTGGTATGAGCTATCAAGGCACTTAAATGATTTGTGTAAGTTGCAATTCCACTCATTCTCTGCATACAGTTAAGCACTAACCTTTCTGCGCTGAGGATTGAAATAGCAGAGCCTGAAACTTTAAGGCCAACATCTCCATATTTAACTTTTTCACCGTCTTGAATAAAGACTTCCAAGTCCAATTCAGAATCTACCTTTTTGAAAATATGTTTTGCCATTTCTACACCAGCCAAAATTCCTTCGCCTTTAATAAGCAGTTGTGCGGTACTCTTTTTACCAGCAGGAATAGAAGCCAATGAGGAATGATCACCATCCTGAATATCTTCCATCAAGGCCTCTGCTATAAAATGATCTATTGCTTTGGGTGTTAAATATTGGTATGTCACTTTTTAAATTTTTATGTAAAGTTAACTTTTGATGTTCATTTCACCTTATTTCTATAATAAAGGTAGTATAATCTCACACACTACTCTCCATCACTTGCATTTCTTCGTGCCGAAGCATGGAAATCCAGCAGGAAGAGCGCCATTACAAAAAAGGGAACCATCACAATCCTATAGCGGGAGAGGGTTCCGAAATTGTACGTTGAAATACCAACACCAAAGGCAAATATAATAGAGAATAACAAGCAGAATAAAATAATGGGGGTTCTGACAGAGGCCATTACATCTGAAAATTTATTTCTCCACAAAAGCCTCGCAAATAGAAAAAATAGAAACAAGGCTTCTATAGCGGAAAGTAACATTAACGGATTGCTCACTTCCCAAATATAAGGTCTGAATAAAGCCACGTTTACTGCCTGCGGAGCTAACCTGATCATGCTCCCAAAAGTTCCGTCAAGTTCTCCCAAGGCATAACCTGATCCGGCATCTTTTCCTGTATAATATCTGATATCATAAGCTGTTACCTGTGCCGTTTCTGCAATTTTATCGAGCGCATATTTTTTGTTATCCTCTCCTGCTTTTAAGGCAACAAAATACGCCAGAAACAGCCCTATCGCTAACAGAACCGGGGCAATTAAAATTTTTACAACCATCGATGGGATTCTCTCAATTCTATAAATAAAGAACCAAAATATAAGCACCGGAGCCAGACTTAAAAGTATATATAGCTTTACAGAATAAATGACATAAACTGATAGCAAAACAATAAGGCTGTTAATTAAAATATTTTTTCGCTCAAAAAATATTTGCATAAAGGCATATACCAAAAAGCCAACAGCACCCAGGGTAATAGTATCCTTTAAAATGCCGGAGCCCCAAAAAAATACGGTGGGGATAAAAAATATAGCGATAGCGAAATGTCTTTTCAGCTCAGGGTAAATTTTGTAAAACCTCTGGTACATTAGCCAGAGTCCCCAAAATGAGAAAAAGGCAAAAAACAGGGCTATTGAGGAATAAGTATTTAATGTTATTAAACCAAAAACTGCAACAATCCTTACAATAAAATAGGAATTCGGGTCACGATACATCCAGATTCTGGAGGCATACTTATAAGTTTCAGGATCCCATTCTCCATTTGCTGTCAATAATTTTATCCCCTTGGAGAAATCATCCTGAAAAGCATCGAAGATATGTGAGGCGCCATGGGTAAAATAAGTAAAGGTGTCACCTCCTCCATAGTAAAACTGGTAAATTATGCCTACACCAATGGCACCAATCATTTTTAAAAGCAAGGCGGGGTAAAAATACTTTTTGGTTTCATCATCGGATGTTACCTCTCGCATAATATAAGCAAGCAGCATCAGCACTAAAAAAGTGATGGGTGTTATTATGAAATCCTGAGAAGACATCCGCCTTAAAATTACAATTCTTTCAGCTTATCTTTCGCATTATCAAAAACAGTTTCTCCTCTACTTGCTTTCTTTTTCGCTTTCTTATAATATTCTTTAGCCAGTTTCTTATCCCCTTGAGCCTCTGCAATTACACCTAAATGATAGATACTGTACAAATAGTAGCCTGCTTCTTCCTCATCAATGCTTTCAGAGAAGGTTATAGCCCTTTTATAATATTTTTTCGCTTCCTCTAATTTATTTGTTCGCTCATAAATCTGACCCAGAAAAAAACCTGCATACCTGCCTGAAGTAGGTCCATATCCGGTTTTTGCGCTGTCAATATTGTGGATAATCTCCAGGCATTCTGCTTCAGCAGAACTCATTCTGCCTGTAGAATAAAGCAAGCGGGCGTAGTATCGATGAAAATACGCATTCTGAGGAAATGTTTTATGAAGGTATTCTGCAAGTTGTAAACCCCGATAAACCTCCCCTTCCTCCACGGAAAGAATACGCATCAGAAAATACTGTGCTTCTGTTCGGGTATAAAAAGCCATTCTTGAAACTGTAGTAAGTTGCTTTATACCAAGCTCTTTATCTCCTTCATCAAACAACCTCAAAATGGGCTTAAGGATACCATAGTTTTCAGGAATCCATTCACGGTAATAGTTATAAAGGCCATCTCCAAATAAGAATTCCGGACTTAGATCTTTTTGACCTCTGCTCATTTCCAGGTAATTCAGTGAGCTTTTTGCTGCAAAAGCAGCTTTAGTCCAGCTCCCTCTTTCAGCATAAAGCCTTCCTTTAAATCCATGAATAGCGGAGAGAAAAAATGCTGCTTCAATATTTTCAGGTTCTCTTTCATGAATTTTTTCAGCAAAATATAAGGCAGTATCCATATACGCCAGCATAATACCATCTCGGGAGGTATTCTGAGGTTCAGGCATAATTTTCCACCACTCATTTAAGCCAAAAAGAAAATATGGCAAAGGATGTGCAGGAAACCTATACTTTAACCAGCGAAAGTCTTTTTCTGCCCTGGCATGCTCTGCATTGTATAGCGCATTTACAGAAGCCGTAACTTCCATTTGTATATACATGTTATTCATCAGGATAGAGCTATCCTGATGAATAACATATTGTGCTTCAGTGACTATTGGTGCTGAAAAAAAGAATATATAAAATATAAGGAGTTTTCTCATGTAGCTTATATGTTGGTTGGGCTTAACTGCAAAGTTGCAAATATTATACCGAATTGATTATTCAATCTTTAACAAGTTTTATCAAGCATTTATTCTTTAGGGTATGATATGGCTTGTTGAAGTATTGATTATAACAAAAAAAGCCCGAATTAACTCCGGGCCTTTCAAAATATTTAATCAAGTAAATTAAGCAATTTGCTTTTCCTTACGTTTCTTTATTTGTCGTCTCAAAGCTTCCACCGCATCATCTACCCCTGCCTCAAAGGAGTCCTTCTTTTCCTTTGCAAAAAGCTGAGCACCAGGAATATTAAGTTTAATCTCCACCAGCTTATTTTCATTCTGTGAGTCCTTATCAAGCCGAAGAAATACTTCTCCGTCAATAAAACGATCATAGAATGTTTCCAGCTTATCTACCCTTTTTTGGATAAAATCTAATAATTTGACGTCTGCGTCAAAGTGGATGGAATGCATTTGTAACTTCATGATTTTGTTTTTTAAAAGTTAAACTTACGCTTTAGGATGTGCCTGATCAAAAGCTGCTTTCAGCTTGTCAAGCGAATTATGGGTATAAACCTGCGTGGCTGCCAGACTGCTGTGTCCCAACAAATCCTTCACCGCATTAAGGTCTGCCCCTTTATTTAATAAATGTGTTGCAAAGGTATGCCTCAGTACGTGAGGGCTTCTTTTATCAATACTGGTGCATTGATCTAAATATTTTCTAACAACTCTGTATATCATCATCGGATACGCTTTCTCCCCTTTCAACGAAACAATTAAGGGATCATTATCTGTACTACTAAATACGTTTTTTTTAAAAGAAAGATATCTTTCTAACCGCTCATATAATGTTGCATGAAATGGAATAATCCGCTCTTTATTTCCTTTTCCCAGTACCTTCATTGTTCCACTTTTAAGATTAATATCATTCAAGGTGAGGCCAATTAATTCTGATAAACGAATTCCTGTGCCATAAAGCAATTCCAGAATGAATGCATCTCTCTGACCTTCAAAATCATCATCAAAGTCAAAAAGTGTTAAAAGATCGTTAATGTCCGTCTCATGCACAAACTGAGGTAAGTTTTTAGGTGATTTTAATGCCTGGATTTTTTGAACAGGATTATGATTAATCGCCTCTCTGGAAATAGCAAATTTGTAGAACATCCGTAGAGAAGCCATTTTGCGGTTAATGGAGCGAGGCGTTATTTTCTGTTGCATTAAAGCAACTATCCATGAACGGATGTGACGATGCTCTGCCTTTAAAAGATCTGTAAGTTGGTATTGATTTTCTAGAAAGGAAACAAATTGATGGAGATCAGATTGATAGGAAGTCAGTGTATTCACACTGTATCTCTTTTCAAATTGCAGGTATTTCAGAAAAGTATTAAGCATAAAAAAAGTTAGTATTCTTTCCCATACGGGTGAATACTAACTTAGTTAAAAGATTTGATAATAGCTAAAGAAATTAACTATCTAAATCCCTCATTTTTTGTCTATATGCTGCACGAATTACTTCTTTCCTTCTTTCAACTGAAGGTTTTACGAAGTGTTGACGAGCACGTACTTCTTTCAAAGCACCAGTCTTTTCAAACTTCTTCTTAAAGCGTTTCAATGCCTTATCGATTGATTCGTTTTCCTTTACGTTTATCTGGATCATATATTATACACCTCCTTCCGCGAGCGTTCTTAAAACTTTATCTATATATTTATTCCCGCCTGATTAAATATTGAGTAAGCGAGATTGTTTTAAGGACTGCAAAGGTACGGGGAATGTTTTGGGTTTGCAAATGTTTTATTTTATTGATTTACAATGTTTTGTTAAATACATAGGCCGCGTCCTGAGCAATTCATACTACTTCAATATAGACCGGCTAATTACCAGTTTTTGAATTTCAGAAGTACCTTCACCAATAGTACAAAGCTTAGAATCTCTGTAGAATTTCTCTACCGGATAATCTTTTGTATAGCCATAGCCTCCAAAAATTTGAACTGCCTCGGTAGAAATTCTCACTGCAGCTTCAGAAGCATGGTATTTAGCCATCGCAGACTGTTTGTTCACGCTCATTCCTCGGTTTTTTAAATCAGCAGCCTGAAAAGTGAGTAATTTAGCAGCTTCCAACTCTGTAGCCATATCCGCCAATTTGAAAGCAATACCCTGAAACTTTGATATGGGCTGATTGAACTGATGTCTTTCCTGACTATAAGCCAATGCCGCATCATATGCACCTTGAGCAATTCCCAGTGAAAGTGCAGCAATTGAAATTCTTCCTCCATCTAATACTTTCATCGACTGAATAAAGCCATGACCTACTTCCCCTAAAATGTTATCTTTATGTACTCTGCAATCTTCAAAAATCATTTCAGCTGTTTCTGAAAGACGCATTCCTAATTTATTTTCTTTTCTACCTCCTCTAAAGCCTTCTGTACCACGTTCAACTACGAAAGCTGTCATGCCATGTGAGTCGCCTATTTCACCAGTTCTAACAATCACTACAGCAACATCTCCTGATTTACCATGTGTTATCCAGTTTTTTGCCCCATTGATTACCCAATAGTCACCATCCTGCTCAGCGGTAGTTTTCATGTTACCTGCATCTGAACCTGTATTAGGCTCCGTTAAGCCCCATGCACCAATCCATTCAGCAGTAGCCAATTTAGGCAACCACTTTTTCTTTTGTTCCTCATTACCAAACTGCAAAATATGACCTGTGCATAAAGAGTTATGCGCAGCCATAGATAACCCTATGGAAGGATCTACTTTGGATAGTTCTAAAATAGCTGTAACATATTCTTCATAGCCAAACCCCGAACCACCATATTCCTGAGGAACCAAAACACCCATTAAGCCTAATTCACCCAATTTTTTCATCACTTCTACCGGAAAATATTGCTCTTCGTCCCACTGGTCTCTATGAGGAGTAATTTCCTTTGCCCCGAAGTCTCTGATCATTTGGGCAATCATCTGCTGGTTCTCATTCAATCCAAAGTCCATAAAATATTGCTGTTAGTTGATGTATTATTTATTTAATCCTAAAGATAAGGAACATTGCTGTATTTACCCAACTAACATTAGTTAGGCAAAAAAGGTTGTGACAATTCCCCGCATATTTTTCAGTAGCCTACTTAGTTTAAGCACATTAAAGGTCATGGTATTCAGAATTATAAATATATTGCCAGTAAGTTTCGATACAGCCAGAAGAAATGGAGTCAGCACTAGTTAAAAAAATTGTTTCAGGGGATATTCAAGCGTTTGAAATGCTTTTTAATGACTATTATAAACGGCTCGCTTACTTTGCATTTAAATACCTCGAAGATAAAGATAGCGCTGAGGATGTGGTTCAGGAATTATTTTCAAAACTATGGTTAAACAGGCATCAACTCTCCATTGAAACTTCTTTAAACGCTTATTTATATGGTGCGGTAAGAAATGCATGTTTAAACCAGCTTCAGCATCAGAAAATAAAAGAAAATTATGTTGCAGCAGCTTCCGGTTCATCGGCAGTATATGAAGCATTACTTCCTGATCAAATTGACGCTAATAATTTAAGTCTACTCATTCAAAGTTGTATCATTGATTTGCCTCCTGAAAGGCAAAAAATTTTCTTAATGAGTAGAGAACATGATCTAAAATATAAAGAAATAGCCGATCAGCTAGGTATTTCGGTTAAAACAGTTGAGGCTCAAATGGGTAAGGCCCTCAGGTTTTTAAGAGAGAGACTAAAAGAGTACTTAGTGGTATGGACCATTATTTTGCTCAAATCGATAATCTATTTATAGATGAGTAAGGGTAAACTAAGTTTGGTTTGTCTTTAATAATAGAGTTTATGGAAAATCCGGAAAATAATATTGATGATGCACTTTTGGCAAAGTACCTGGATGGTTCTACTTCCTCTCAGGAAAATGAGCACATTGAATTGTGGCTAGCCAAAAGCCTTGAAAACAAGAAACTCTTTGATCAATTTAAAGAAATCTGGTTTCAAAGTGAAGCAGCTAAATACAATACTGATTTAGATTTTAATGAAAAAGCAGCTTTCAAAAGTGTTCTATCCCGAATTGAAGAAAAAGACTCAAGTGCTCAGGAGTCCATTGCGAAATCCCGCTCACTATTACCTTCATGGTTCACCCGTATTGCTGCCATTTTAGTAATAGGAATAGGTATTTACTTTGTTTACAATAACCTTCAGTCTTCAAAATCGGAAGTACTGGTAAGCGCTATCAAAGAGAGCACAGAAATTACACTACCTGATAGCTCTGTTGTTAACCTGAACATACAGAGTAAACTTGTTTACAATAATGACTTTAAACATAACAGAAACCTCTCGTTATCAGGTGAAGCCTTTTTTGAAGTGGAAAAGAAAGAAAACTTACCTTTCATCATTCAGGCAGGCAAGCTGGAAGTAAAAGTGGTAGGGACATCATTCTATATCATAGCACGTGAAAATGATAACTTCATAGAAGTTGGTGTGAAAAGTGGCATTGTTGAAGTGAAGGAAAAAGCGTCTGGAGAGCTAATTACTCTTAAGAAAGGTGAGTCTTTGACTTATAATAAGAACTCCCAATCCTTTAAGCGATCTGAAAGCTTCAGCAATAATCAACTCTTTTGGAAAACAGGAGTGCTGGAATTTGATAACCAGCCACTTAACCAGGTATTTTTAGCGCTTGAAAAAGCTTATGAAAAGGAAATTATCTATCAGGAAACAGAAGTTAAAAACTGCATATTTACAGGCCGTTTTAAAAATGCCACTTTAAAAGAAATTATAGATCAATTGCAAATCAGTTTTAATATTGAGGCATCAATGGGAGAGAAAGTTGTTATCAGAGGTAAAGGTTGTGAAGAATGAAAATGAGTCACATGGCAAGAATATTTATCTTGTTGCTGATGGCATGGAACGTTTCAGCACAAAGCCGACCCCCCTTACTCGACAGAAGCCTTTCACTCCATTTCATCCGTATACCTCTTCAAGAAGCTCTCTTTACGATTTCAAAAGAGGCTGACTTTAATCTATCCTATAACTCAAGCATTATCCCTTCGGATAGTGTTATAAATTACCATTGTGATAAGGAAAAATTGTCTGAAATCCTCTCGTTCATTTTACCTGCAAGAGTAGATATTAAAACATCCGGAAATAGTGTAATCTTATTAAGAAAACCGGAAGGCGAGCTTAAAAAGAAAACTTTTGTAATTACAGGGAAGGTGACAGATTCAAAAAGCAAAAAAGCACTTGAGAAAGTAACCGTACTGGATGTTTATGGTTCTGAATCTACTTTAACCGATGCTTCAGGCAATTTTGAGCTTCGACTATCCTATAAATATAAAGAGTTGGTATTATCAATCAGCAAAAATGGATATGCCGATTCATCCGTTCTATTGTCCCCAAAAAAACAAGAACTTACTCTTCAACTCATTAAAACAAAAAGCCGATCTAATGAAATTCCTCTCCCAAAAATTGAAAATATCCCAGTAAAACCTGTAGAAGCTTATCCTTTAAGTAAGTTGATGATACCTCCACTACTTGTAACCCACTCTAAAAACATTCAAGGTTATACTAAAAGAAAAATTCAGCTTTCCTTAACTCCGGGTTTGAGTAGCAATTTGAAAATTGCAGGGACGGTTAAAAATGATATCTCTATTAATTTAATAGGAGGATACAATTATGGAGTAGAGATTTTAGAAATAGGTGGTGCATTTAATATTAACAGAACAAATGTAAATGGCGTACAACTTGCAGGAATGGCAAACCTGGTAGGTGAAAGCGTATATGGACTGCAAATTTCAGGAGCTTTTAATGCGACTAAAGGCAGGCAAAGTGGCACACAGATAGCAGGTTTGGGAAACCTCAACATGAACGATTTTGTAGGCGTGCAGTTAGGAGGAGGCTATAACCAGAGCAAAAACTTAAAAGGAACACAAATAGCCGGGGCTGTTAACATTGCTGATACTTTATCAGGCCTACAGCTATCCCCCTCTTTCAATAAAAGTAAACTTCTGGAAGGAGTGCAAATATGCTCCGGATTAAATATGACTGAAACTTTAGAGGGGGTACAAATCGGAATAATTAACCTTGCTAAACAGCAAAAAGGCTTCCAACTAGGGTTGATTAATGTTAATAAATCATCTGAAGGTATTTCTATTGGCCTTCTCAACTTCGTTGAAAACCGAAAGTTTCCCAGGCTAGGTTTTGCCATTCAATAATAATTAAAAAAAATCCATACCTGGAATAAGGGTAAAGTCTAACCTGGCTGTCATAAGACTAAACACAAAATACAGTCTTATGAAAATGATTAAACTATTCCTTCAATTAATGTTAATGATATTAATTGCTTGTACAGCAAACAGCGTATCTGCTCAAGAATTAACACAAACAATCAGAGGCAGAATAATTGATGCTGATTCCAAGTCTCCAGTTGCTTTTGCAAACATTGTGGTAGTAGGTTCTCAACCTATTTTAGGAGCTAATTCTGATGTTGATGGCTATTTTAAAATTGAAAAAGTGCCTGTGGGTAGGGCAACTATTGGCATAAGCTATATAGGCTACGAAAACAAGGTGATACCAAATTTGGTAGTCATTTCGGGAAAAGAAACTGTGCTGGATGTTGAAATGAAAGAAACTTTTGAAACATTAAACGAAGTTACAGTTTCCGCCAGACAGCATAAATCAGAAGTTAATAATGAAATGGCACAGGTTTCTTCCAGAAGCTTATCAGTGGAGGAGTCCAAACGTTATGCAGGAGGAATAGGTGATCCTGCAAGATTAGTTTCTTCCTTTGCAGGCGTAGGCTCTACCGGAGAGGGCAATAATGATATCATTGTAAGAGGGAACAACCCTCGCTTTATTCAGTGGAAGTTGGAAGGTACAGAGATTCCAAATCCAAATCATTTTTCACAGGAAGGCTTAACAGGAGGTCCTATAAATGCATTAAACAGCCAAATGCTGGCAAATTCTGAATTTTATACTGGCGCGTTTGCTCCTGAATATGGAAATGCTTTATCTGGTATTTTCGATATGAGATTAAGAAAAGGTAACAGTGAAAAAAGGGAGCACTCTTTTTCTATTGGAGTGCTAGGAACTGATATTACTACAGAAGGACCTTTCAAAAAAGGAGGGAAAAGCAGCTATTTAATTAATTACAGGTACTCCACACTTGCAATCATCAGCAGTTTAGGCTTTCTTGATTTTGGCGGTGTACCTAAATACCAGGATGTTTCATTTAAAATATTCATTCCTACTGAAAAAGCCGGCACTTTTTCTTTCTTTGGTTTGGGCGGATTAAATAATATCAAATCCGAGTACGCTGACCCGGAAAATGAAGACATCATCAATGAAGAATTTCAGCAAAGTGGGCAACTAGGTATAGCAGGGATCAATCACCTGATTAATCTCAACAAAAAAGCTTATATCAGCTCTACCCTTTCTTACTCCAATAATGGCACCGAGTATAGCAGTGCCAGAATATACGACTCTTCTGCTCTTCAGGAAGATCAAAGCGCAAATACCAATAATAATATATTCCGTTTGAATACAAGTTTCAATTACAAACTTAATAACCGCCACCAATTTCAAATTGGGTCTGTCAATTCGCACTTTAGTTTTAATTTTAATAGCAGGTATTTTGACAGTGCTGCCGATCAATTTATTCAGGCACAAGATGTAGCAGGAACAGCCAGTTTATACCAATCATTTATTACCTGGAAATGGCGTGCTTCTGAAAAACTGAGCCTTGTTAATGGAATTCATAGCCAAAACACATCCCAAAATAATGAAATAACTTTTGAGCCAAGAAGCTCTTTACGTTACCAGTTACCTAAAGGACAAGCTATTACCGCGGGCATTGGAATACATAGCAATATGAGTTCTCTTAGTAACTATTATACTATTGTTTATGATACGGAAGGTAATAAAACCACTCCAAATTCTTCCCTAAAACTTCTTAAAGCCAGGCATTATGTGATGGGATATGAAAACAAACTCTCCAAAAACCTATTTTTAAAGGTAGAGGGTTACTATCAGGATCTATACGATATACCTGTGGAAAAAGGCAATAGCAGCTATTCACTGGTTAATCAAACTTATGAATTTTCAGACAGGATTTTAGTAAATGAAGGGAAAGGGAGAAATATCGGGCTTGAGTTGACACTTGAAAGGTATTTCTCTAACAACTATTACTTCCTTATAACCGGTTCCTTATTTGATTCAAAGTACAAAGCCAGTGATGATAAATGGAGAGATACCAGATTCAATGGAAATTATATAGCCAATGGCTTATTCGGTAAAGAATTTACCGTGGGTAAAAACAATAATAACATACTCGGCATTAATTCAAAACTTAGTTTATTAGGTGCAAGAAGAATAATGGAGGTTGATTTGGATAAATCTGTAGAAGAGGGAACCGCTGTTTATGATGAATTAAACGCTTTTGCAAAAAGAGGAGAAGATATTTTCAGCTTAAATATCGCTATTAACTATCGCATTAATAAGCCTCAAGTAAGTCATGAATTTAAAATAGATATCCAAAATATAACCAACAATACTTCAGTAATAGACTATTACTACAATGATGTGAACAAAAGTATAGAAGAAGTAGAACAGTTACCTATGTTACCTGTTTTGAGTTATACCCTCAATTTTTAATCTTCTTTATAAGAGAGATGAATAAATATATCCAACTCCGTAAAATTGCTGAAGTATTTCACATATATGGCATTAGCCTGGCAGGTAAAAATAGACATATTAACCTATACAATGACCTTAAAATGCAACACCTATTTGTAGTAGGATTAATTTTTGAACTGGAACTGGTTTCCCAAAAAGAATTAGATGATATACATGTATCTTCTGTAGAAACCCCATGTCAAATTATTGAAAAGTTGGTTTGAACAAGAGAGAGGAAGCGCAATTCAGCATCCTCCCTCCTTCCTATTTGTTAATTAACTAAAATCTAACAGACAAGAATATAATGCTCAAGGCTGATTTAACCAGGTAATAGCTTCTTCTCTTGAATTAAAGTTTTTCTTAGGCATTCCACTCTCTTGAGCTACTCCATTAAGCTGTAATTCTGCCGCTTTTACCTTTTGTAACTCTGCGACTTTCTTCACACCTGCATTAGTAATTATTTGTTGTGCTTCGAGATGAATATCCCGCACTTCTCCGGGATGAATAGACATTTGAGTAACATCGGTTAAGAGAGTAAACCCCGGTTTTAGTATACCAACAGCTTTTTTACAATCTTCCAGATAGGAAGGAACATCATCAGGCGTTCTCCAGAATCCTACGATAGTTAAAAAAGCACGATTGCTAACAAGATCTAATCGAATTGTATATTCCTTATTTTCTGCAATTGTGATCATTTTAAAAAGTTTGAGTAATGTGATTTGCAATAAAATGATTTTTAATAGGCACTTTTGTGTAAATACACCTATTTCGACCATTCCACATAATTTATCGACAAGAAAATGGAGGTTTTTTACATTGTTTTGGGCTTTTTGGGGTTTAGCGTATTCTTAGGCTATATCCGGCCTTGGTGGGTGCTTTGGTGGCACTCGGCTCCTAATCGTTTAAGAGTACTTAAATATTACGGTCTGCCATTTGTAGGTTTATTGGTTTTTTATCTTTTTGCAAAGTAAAAGCCGCTTGGATTCATCTTGCAAAGTACAGGCAAAAATGTAATACTCACCGCCATCTTTAATTCCCAATTTTTTCTTTAAATCAGCTACAGGCATTGGGAAATTTCTGGTACTCAGGTTTACTTTCATATCGGGTAATATTTTTTTCAAAGCTTTTTTATTTACCTGAATGATTTCATGTAATAGAAAGCTTCTGCCGGGAAAATCTTTCAAAGTATCAGAGGCAGTAAAAAGTTGGGTATTGGGATGCAGCTTTTGAATAGCAAATGCTTTGGCCAATGCTTTAAAAAGTCCCGATTTCATTAGGGATGGAGAGGGCTCAAATATATATTTTTGAGGCATTGAATAGTGAACAATGGAGGTTTCCTCTTCTACCCTGTTTGCTTCAAAATGCTTCTTTACTTCTCCATCATCACTCAGTAAAACAGCCTTAATTGAAGGATTTGTTGTTTTCTCTTTTCGAAGATGAAATAAAAGTTCACGGACCTCACCTTTCCATTCCAGCACATACACATTCCTGACATAACCTTTCAAGTCTTCCACACCTTGGGAGATATCCAGCATGGGTGCTCCTTTCACCAGTAAATTCTCGCATTTATTTAAAATATCCGGTAATAAAATGGTTAAATCCGGGCTGCAATCTTGCCAGCGAGATACCTTCTTCTGATTCTGATCTCTTCGGGCAGGATCTACATAAATCCAATCGAAATGAACTCCTGTTTCCGCTAAGAACTGAGCTGCTTCCTGATGGTGTATGACAATATTTTTCTTTAGTTGCTGAAAATTATAGGCTGCCAGCTCACATAAATGAGTCTGCTGTTCTACGTAAATAACATTATCAAATTGTTGAGAAAGGTAGTAGGTATCAATACCAAAACCTCCACTGAGGTCTGCAAAATGCCTCCCTTTTACTAAAGATGCTTTAAATTTAGCTGTAGCTTCTGAGCTACACTGCTCCATTGAGAGAGCCGGGGGAAAAATAATTTCAGGATGATTATACCATTCCGGCAATTTATCTTTTGCTTTTTTTCTGGCAGCTATTTGCTCTGCAATTTCTTTTATGGGCCAATCAGGAAATTGCTTAGCCCGTAAAACCAAATGAGCAGGGTTCTC
The DNA here is from genome assembly GCF_014636295.1 of Marivirga lumbricoides. Lineage (GTDB taxonomy): Bacteria > Bacteroidota > Bacteroidia > Cytophagales > Cyclobacteriaceae > Marivirga > Marivirga lumbricoides. The sequence goes on from NZ_BMEC01000008.1 coordinate 99,719, forward strand.
CTGCTCATTTTCTCTAACAAATTTTAATATTTCATTTAAAGATTTATGCTCTCTCAAAGCCATAAGGGTGCACCAAGCTATGTTTCACCATATATTCTGCTATCTGAACGGCATTTGTAGCAGCTCCTTTTCTTAGGTTATCTGCTACAATCCACATATTTAGTGAGTTAGGGTGAGACTCGTCTCTTCTTAAACGACCCACAAAAACTTCATCCTTTCCATGTGCATTTAAAGGTAGAGGGTAGACATTATTTTTAGGATCATCCTGCAGCACTACACCATCAGTATTACTGAGGAGCTTTTTCACTTCTGCTATGTCAAAATCTTTCTCAAAAGTAACGTTTACTGACTCTGAATGCCCTCCCATTACCGGTAAACGAACACAGGTAGCTGAGACACCGATAGAATCATCACTAAAGATTTTACGCGTTTCGTTCACCATCTTCATTTCCTCTTTAGTGTAATCGTTATCTAAAAACACATCAATATGAGGAAGCGCATTCATATCTATTGGATGAGGATACACCTTCTTCGCCTCTTTTCCTGCTCTCTCATCCATCAGCTGATCAACAGCATCCTTTCCCGTTCCTGTCACAGACTGATAAGTAGAAACTACTATACGCTTAATTTTATATTTTTTATGTAAAGGAGCCAATGCTAATACCATTTGAATAGTAGAGCAATTAGGATTAGCTATAATTCTATGATCTATTTTTAATTCCCCGGCATTTATCTCAGGAACAATTAATTTTATCCGCTCATTCATCCTCCAGGCAGAGCTGTTATCAACCACCACAGTGCCTATTTCACTGAATTTGGGAGCCCACTCTAATGAAGTTCCTCCTCCGGCAGAAAATAAAGCCAGGTCCGGTTTCGCTTCCAATGTATCTTCTAAAGTAATTACTGTGTACTCCTTACCCTTAAAAGTCATCTTTTTACCTGCTGATTTGGCAGAGGCTACTAATAATAACTCATCGAAAGGAAAGTTTCTTTCTTCAAGAACTTTTAACATCTCGCCACCGACCAAACCAGTGGCTCCCACTACGGCAATTTTCATTTTATTAAATTTTAGTATACATTGGTAATAATTTCACCCGAAACTGAAATAGAACAATTCACTTTGAGAACTGTCTATTGCAAAAGTAAAATAATTTGATGAATAAGAACAGCAATTAATTATGACAATCAAAGGTTTATTGTCAATACTTCTAATTAACCTCCCATTTTCAACCAGCCTTGCACAAGTTGTAAAAGACGAATTTACAGATGGCAATTTTACTGAAAACCCTATATGGCAATCAACTCATGCTTCATTCAAAGTAAATGAAAATTTACAATTGCAGCTTGATTTTACGAGTGATAACCTAGAACCTGCTTATATTTCCACTTCTTTTGATTCAACTAATTTAGAGGACAAAGAATGGCGATTCGATATAAAGCTGGATTTTGCTCCATCAGCATCTAATAAAGTAGTAATCTACTTAGCAAGCAGCAATTCGAATCTACTCGATTTTAAAAATACAGGAAGTTTACAAGAAGGCTATTTTTTAGAAATTGGAGAGAATGGTTCTAATGATGCCGTTAGTTTATTTTACAGGAATGGAAGCTCTACAGAATTAATAGCACGAGGTATTGACGGACAGTTTTCAAATGCTTTTGAAGTAAGAATCAGGGTTAGAAGAGACGCAGAAGCAAACTGGGAAATTGCAGTAGCTGATTTTGGAAGCGAAAATTTTACAGTCACAGCTACTGGTACGGACAGTCAATTCAATATTGCAGAAAACCTGGGTTTTATTTGCTATTTCACTTCCTCCAGAAAAAACAAATTTTACTTCGACAACGTCTATTTTGGTGATTTTATATTCGACACCACTCCTCCGGAAATTATTTCCAATACTGTTAAAAGCAGTAATTCATTGCAATTATTAGCCTCGGAGGCTATTGACCCGGCAACGGCAATCAATGCCAATTTTAGCCTAAGCCCGGGAAATATCATGCCTGAAAATGTAACTTTAAACCGTGATTCCATTTCTTTACAATTCGCTTCCAACTTTATAAGCGGAACTGAATATTTTCTTTCTGTAATTAATCTTTCGGATTTATCTGGAAACATTATGAAGGACTCTACAATCACTTTTTTGTACTTTGAGGTAGAGGAAGCTGAAGAAAGAGATATCGTTATCAGTGAATTTTTCGCTGATCCTACTCCAACAATGGGATTACCGGAAGCGGAATTTGTAGAACTCTATAATCGATCAGATAAATACATATCTCTCGAAAACTGGAAAATTTCAGATAATACCAGTTCAGAAGGGTTGCTCCCGGAATTTATCTTAGCCCCTCAGCAATTTGTGATTTTAACAGCTTCTTCATCTTTAGGAGACTACCAGACATTCGGGCAAACTATCTCTCCTTCCAGATGGCCAGCACTAAACAATAGTGGAGATAGCATTACTATTTTTTCAAGCAAAAAAAAGGTAATTGATGCACTCGCGTATACTTCAGAATGGTACCAGGACGAAGAAAAAGCAGAAGGAGGTTATTCCTTAGAGCTAATTAATCCCAACTTAAATTGCTTTGATGCCAGCAATTGGATTGCCTCAGAAAGTGCAAATGGTGGAACACCCGGAAATATTAATAGTGTAAATAATGCTAGTTTCACTGGTACTGCTCCTAAAATCACAAATTTTAATATCTCCGGAAAAGACAGTCTGACAATTATTTTTGATAAATCAATGGATTTAAATTCATTAGAAATTGCTACTTATAGCATTAATCCAGCCCTTGCAGTTGAAGAAATTATTGTTTCTCCGGAAGAACAAAATAGAGTGCTATTGATTTTATCTGATGGATTTATCGTAGGAGAAACCTATACTGTTTCAGTTAATAGTGTGGTTGATTGTAATGGTAACTCTGCTGAAAACCTCTCATTTGAGTTTATATTTGACAATGTAGCTCCTGCTGTATCTGAATTAATCTTTTTGTCCGATAGTATTTTACTTATTCAGTTTGATGAGCCATTGGAAATTAATTCTGCTGAAGATATAGAACATTTTAATCTTTCGCCTGAAACAATTATCAATGAAGCAACTCTTTTCAGTAAAAATGAAATAATATTAGTTTTCAGAAAAGCGCTTGTACAAGATCAACAATATGATCTTACTATTTCGGGAGTGGCTGATGTGTTTGGAAATACTATCATAAATAATACAAGCTCATTCATTTTTAAAGCCCCTCTTCAGGCAGGTTTCAATGACTTACTCATCACTGAAGTTATGGCCAAGCCTATTCCTGATCAGGTTTTGCCAAATGCAGAATATTTCGAAATATATAATACCACTAATCGAACAATTTCATTATCAGGATTAAAATACAGCGACTCAAGAGATACACTTGAGTTAGGTTTAGACTATATTAAGCCGAACGAGTATTTAATTGTATGTCCTAATTCTAATATCCACTTTTTTAAGCCCTATGGCAGAGTTATGGGAATAAGTCCATGGCTCAACTTAAATAATTCTGGTGATGAATTAAGCCTCTATACTTCAGGTTTTCAAACTATTCATCAGGTCTTCTACAATGATTCATGGTATAAAGAAGATTTTAAGAAAGAAGAGGGTGGCTGGTCTCTGGAAATGATAGACACAAACAACCCGTGTGAAGGGTTTTCAAACTGGACTGCTTCCAGAGCTAAAATAAAAGGGACTCCCGGTGCTGAAAATTCTGTCAAAGAAGATAACAGGGACTCCTTCGGCCCGGAAATTGAAAAAGCTTTTGCACCCTCAGAAACTGTAGTGATTGTTTATTTTAATGAACCAATAAATCCGGAAAAACTTAGAGTTGATCAATTCTCTATTGAACCACTTATACCAATTTTCCAAGTAAATATGGTCTCCTCCAAAGTAATTCGAATAGAACTGGAGGAGAACATAAAACTTAAAACTGCTTATACACTCTCTGCCAATAATTTGACCGACTGTGCCGGTAATATTATTGATGCGGAAAATAGTGTGACTTTTTCTCTAGTGGAAGAAGCCATCCAGAATGATATTGTGTTAAATGAAATTTTATATGACCCACGTAGAGGAGGCGTAGATTTTATAGAGCTTTACAATCGATCAGATAAATACATCAACCTTAGGAATTGGCTATTGAAAGGCCCAACTGGAGAAGTTGTACCTTTCCCTGATGACAATATAGTAATGGCTCCGGGAGACATTTTAGCAATTACCACTGATGTCACAACCCTGGTGGCCCAATATCCTAATTCCGCTCAACAAGAAAATATAGTGTCTGCTGATTTACCCGCCTTTCCTAATAAATATGGGAGGGCAGAAATAATTTCAGCATCAGGAAATCTGAAAGAGTCTTTTAACTACTCAGATGATCTTCATGTCCCCTTCCTTCGCACTGTAGATGGTGTCTCTTTGGAAAGAATTTCACCTGAAGCTGCAATTGAAGCTGCAGATTCATGGGTATCTGCAGCTTCAGCATCAGGCTATGCCACACCAGGTGCAATAAACTCCCGATTAACGGATGAAAATATCAGCTTTGGAACTGTAAAGGCTAATCCTAAAACTTTTGCTCATAATGCTCCCGGAAGGAATTATACGCTTATTAATTATGAGATAGAAGATGCTGGAAATCTTGCTACAATAAAAGTTTTTGATGTGAGTGGTACTCTTATTAAAACTTTAGCGAATAACGAAACATTAAATACTACTGGTTTTTACCGCTGGGATGGAGATGATGACCAAGGACGAAAAGTACGTACAGGCTATTATGTCATCTATTTTGAACTGTTTTCCGGTAATGGCAATACGCAGGTTATTAAAGAGCGAGTAGCCGTGGGTGCCAACTTTTAAACTATTTTTACAACCCTTCCAACCTTTGCCACAATTCCTGTGTCATTGAAAGTATAAGGTTTTGGTTGAAATCTTTCTGTGAATGGCTGGTTACCGTTCATAGTTTTATGGTTGTAGGCGAAAAGGGTAGCTCTTATGCTACCCTTTTCTGTTTTCCGGTTATTATTTTTAGGCAAAAAAATAGCCGAAGACATCTGCCTTCGGCTACTGAAATGAAAATGAATTAGCAATTTTATTTGTCCACTTCCAGCTGCAATGGTGCCGGAGTAGTATTTAACTCACCTATCTCAATTTTTGAATCTCCTTTCACAGTAATAGTAGCTTTAATAAAGTCCTCTTCATTAGCTTCATAAATATTATCCACATATTTCTGTGGATTTCTATCAATATAAGGGAACCAGGTGCTATGGATTTGCACCATCACTTTATGGCCTTTCTTGAATGTATGCAAAATATCCTGCAGTACATATTCCACTTCTGTTACTTCATTAGGCACAAAGGGCTCAGGCTCAGCAAAGCTGTTTCTGAAACGGCCACGGAACACTTCTGCTCTCACTAACTGCTGATAGTTACCCATCACAATATTGTCCGGATTATGCTCATAGCTTTCATGATCCGGAGGATAGACATCAATGATTTTTACAATGAAGTCCGCATCAGTAGAAGAAATAGCTACTTTTAATTTAGCCATTATTTCACCTGCCAGCACAAAATCTTTCTCCAGAGGAGCTGTTTCAAAGGTGAGTACATCAGGCCTTCTGCTCGCGTGACGCTGGTCGTCCGTCATGTAAGCCCGCGGAGTAAAAGTTACTCCTTCTGTAAATGAAGTATATGGTACTGGTTTTGCAGGATCTGATAAATAATCAAAAGAAGCATCTGCACTTCCGGTTTCATTAATGGTAAGCACACCATTTTCTTTAAAGCCTAAAGTGGTTTTGGGGATTTGTGGTGGCCAAACATCAAATTTCTGCCATTCTTTCAAGCCAGTATCAAACATATACGCTTCCGGCAAAGCAGGCTTCCCTTTTCCATCTCTTAAAAAGTGGTTAAAGAAGGTTCTCTCTATTTCTTTTTGATAAAAAGTTGAGATACTATCACCAAAATAAATATGGTTAATCTTCTGAATTCCTCTTTCACGCGCCCAATCTCCGTGGCTCCATGGACCCATTACAATGGTATTATAGGTGTCAGGGTTATTCTTTTCTACAGTTTTATAAATATTCAATGGCCCAAATAAATCTTCGGCATCAAACCATCCTCCAACAACCATTACAGCATGGTCCACATCTTTCAAATGAGGAATAATGCTTCTCTTCTGCCAAAATTCGTCATAGTTAGGATGCTCTATTGTCTGTTTCCAAAACTCATTATCGAAATGAATTTTCTCAGTAATATTTTTGAGCGGTCCCATCTCTAAGTGGTAATCATATCCATCAATTGCATTAGCTGCGCGCATTCTGGTAAGGGCTTCATTGTACCAGGATTGCGTAGTGGTATCTGTTTGATAGCCGAAAACAGGATAAGCTGCGGTGTAACTTTGCAGGTAAGCACCATTATGATGAAAATCATCAAAGAAGAAATCGCCAATGGGTGCTTGTGGAGAGCTTGCTTTTAAAGCCGGGTGTGCATCGGGCAATGCCGCGGCAGTATAAAATCCCGGATAACTAATACCCCACTGGCCTACTTTTCCGTTGGTCTTTCCTTTAAGGTGTTTCAAAAGCCACTCAATAGTATCAAAAGTATCGGAGCTTTCATCTGTCTGCTTCTTATGCTTATTTCCTGGAATATTAGGTGTCATATTGGTAAAATCTCCTTCCGACATCCATCTGCCCCTCACATCCTGATACACAAAAATAAATTTATCTTCCATCAGGTATTTAGATGGGCCAAGCGCTTTTTTATAATTATCAGGCCCGTAAGGCGCTATACTGTAGCAAGTACGTTGCATCATAATAGGATGCGGGCCTTTTTCTTTTGGCGTATATATAGCCGTATACAATCTTACACCATCACGCATAGGAATGTATACTTCTTCCTTTGTGTAGTTTTCTTTAACATAATCAGGTGCACCTTCCTGGGCAAAGCCAGGAATTAGCCAAAACAGGTAAAATGCCAAAAATGCACTAAAATATCTTCTCATATTTTTACTCATAAATTAAATTCCATGATAAATTATGAAATATTAGGGGTTAAAGTAATTGAAAAGTAAAAAATTTGATAATCGGTTAAATTTTGTCCTGATTAAACAGATAGAAATTTGTAGTTTTCCTGTTCATTAGGCTTAAATAAAAAAATCATCTCTTCATGAAAACTTCTATCTACTTTTTTGCAGCTATTGTATTACTATTTTTAACATCATGCGATAAAGAAACAAAAAACAATGAAACGCCTTTCAGCGAAAATTCTGAAGCAACACAACTTGCTAAAGGTTTTAGTTTTACTGAAGGGCCCACCGCAGATAAAGAGGGAAACATCTATTTTACTGATCAGCCTAATAATCTCATTTATAAATATACAACAGAAGGCCAGTTAGATACTTTCTCCACTGAAAGCGGGCGCTCCAACGGGCTTTACATTGATACAGAAAACAATTTATGGGCCTGTGCTGATATGTATCATCAGCTTTGGAAATTCCAATTGAATGGAGAAAAAGAAGTTATTTTAAACCCTGACAGCAGCAATGCCTTTAATGGTCCTAATGATGTTTGGGTCCATAAAAATGGAAATGTCTATTTCACTGACCCTCACTACAAAAGACCATATTGGGAAGGAGAGCATGACACTTTAGAATACAAAGGACTGTACGTATTATTCAAGGGGCAAAACCTGCCTATAATGATTGATTCATCTTTGGTTCAGCCTAATGGAATAATTGGAGCTTCTGACAAAAATTTACTATTTGTTGCAGATATAGGAGATGATAAAATCTTTAAATACAGAATACTTCCGGATGGCACGCTGGCAGAGAAAGAGTTGTTTGTTGAAAAAGGATCAGACGGAATGGCTTTAGATAACCATTTAAACTTGTACATAACAGGAAATGGGGTGGATGTTTACGACAGTACTGGCACAGCAATAAGACATATTGAGATTCCTGAAGATTGGACAGCAAATATAACTTTTGGAGGAAAGCAAAATGACGAATTGTACATTACTGCCTCTACAGGTTTGTATGGATTAAAAACTTCAGTAAAAGGCGTAAATTAGAAGCCGGAATCTATAAAAGCTCTAAATAGATATTGAAATTGATAACAATATCTTTGCTTACTTTGACCATACCGAAGAATTTTTCCGGGGCTTGCAGGCCAAAATCTGTAATGTCTATTTTTTGAGCACCTGAACAGAATAAGCCTTCTTGGGATTCACTTACATTCAGCTTTAAAGAATATAACTGGTGCTGTCCTGCTAATTGAATAACTGTTTCAGCCAAATATTTTCCGGGTGCGATAGATTTTAATTTTTGTAGCTGGATGGTAACACTGGGATGTTCATCATAGCTTAAAAGCTCCCTGAAATCTTTAGTCATTTGAGAATTATCACACTGAAAATCCTTTACCTTCAATTTTACTTTAGCATTACCAAGGCTTTTATGTGAGGAAAAATTTGTGACTTCTACATGAAAGGAGTCTTGCAAAAATGTAGTTTGATAATAGCATCCGAATTCATTTACATTGGTTTTGCCAAGTATTTCGATTGTGCTTTTTTCAGTATCAATTTTGACTAATCGATTGCGATTACTTTCTATTTGAGGCTGCCCCAGCACACACAAAGTGCCGAAAAAGAAGTTTAGAAATAAAATATAGTGATAATTCATAAACTTACTGTTTAAAAAATAAGCCCTCCACTTTTACTAAAATGAAGGGCTTTTGCTATTTAGATTATTCTTAGAAGCTTATAGCCGCCTCAATTACTATTCCTTTGAATTCACCTCCGGCAAATCTACCAGTCCATGCATCACCTTTATATTCCTGATTTACGTATTCCAATTTGGTAATGATATTGTCAGTTAGGAACCATCCTGCCCCAATATTCACTCTGCTGATTTCCAGGTCTTCGGTAGCACTTTCTCTGGTTTTACCTTTAACAGTATTGTATCTTCCTCCTACATAAAACTGCTCCTCTGCACCAAATCTATATAACAATTCACCGGCAAGTTGAGTAAAAGACCCTTCTTCATCTGCAGTAGGCGCTGTAAACTCATTGTTTCCATTGGCTAATTCATAAATTCCAAAGAACTCTAAACCTTTGAATTTAATGAACGGGTTAATTTGTAAAGCTGTTAACTTAGCAAATCTGGGGTTATAACGCCCGTCAAAATCTGTTGCTTCAGAAGGAACTGCTACTATTCCATTGTCAGGGTCAGCAGCAATGGCTTCAGTTTTCAGAATGTTGTAATATCTTGATCCTGCTCTGTCGCCACCATACAACCATGTACCAGATGTAGTTCCGTTGTTGATATACCAAGAGCCTGTTAATCTCACTCTCAAATCAGTATTCAATTGCTGGTCATAACCTAATTTACCATAGAAAGAAGGTTTATTATCGCTGTTCGCACTTAAGGTTACATTTTGATTAAGTTTACCATTTGTTAAACCTACTACTGCCAACCAACCATTATTCTGCAAAGTTACTTGTCCAAAAGCTTCTGTAGAAAAAGCATCCATAATATAGTTACCTACAAAAGGATTATAAATTGTTCTGGCATTATCGGATCTTCTAAAATGTGCGTCACCATAATCAAATTCATCCAATCCAATAGTGATGGTGGTATACTGCATTAAGCCCTCCAAAAAGCCTTCACGAATAAAGTCCAACTTATCCATTTGTAAGTGCCCACCTTTAATCCATGCTTCATTATGGTGTTTTGCTGATAAATAAGTACGCAGGTGCATTCTTACTCCATCATACAACTGAACATCTAAATTTAAATTGGCTGTCGGAAGATTAAAATCTGAGCCTAAATCCACTAAATTATCTGCTGTATTACTATGGTCTAAGGCTTGAAATTGCATGGCGAAGTCTCCTCCTACTCTTACTTTTAAGCCTTCATAAGGAACCGTATCCAATTTAGGTGTTTCAAAAACATTGACCCCATCCTGACCAACAGGTCTGAAGTATTGCAGAGCACGGCTGTTTTGTGCGAAAGCCAGGGTACCGAAACCCATAAGTGCTACTATCATTAAAATTTTGCTTATGCTTTTCATGGTAATTAAGTTTAATTGTGATTGACTATAGTTTATTTTGAGTAATTCGCTTTAAAATTGATGGTTACTTTGTTCCCTGTTTTAATAGTTCCGAAAACAGCTGTTGGCGGATCAACTTTAAAATCAGTCATGTTGAAACTTACACTTCCATCAAACTCAACCCCTCTGGAAACATCTGTGGTGACAGTCATATTCACTACTTTAGTTTCACCGGCAATAGTGAGGTTGCCCTTTGTTGTGAGAACAAGCTTATCGCCAGCCTTTTTCTTGCTTTCAATGGACTTAAATTGATAAGTAATGTAAGGATGGCTTTTAGCCTCAAGTGCTTCATAGGTGTTGTCATCCATCGCAGACTTGCCACTTTTAAGGCCTTTCACCGGCACTTTAAAAGTCAGGCTCTTAATTTCTCCAACTTGGTTTCCTTCCAATACTATTTCAGCATTGCCTTGAAATTCTTCTGCTTCTATCGTCCAGTCGTGAAGTGATGAAGTACCCTCAACTGTTAATTGAGTTTGGCCTTCATTCAATTTAAATTGCTGCGCATTCGCAAAGTGTAGCGTAAATATGAATACTATTAAAATGAGCTTTTTCATGATCAATCTGTTTATATTTTCTGCTTGATTATGATGTAAAGGTCATTGAAAGAAGTCGCACAGACCATGACATAAGTCATGTAAAAAGATGATTAAGTGCGAATAGAGTGATTAGGGCGGGAAAACAGTTGTCGATCCAAATTTGATTCTCCAAAAAAGATATAAAAAAAACCGGCTGAGTACCGGTTTTAATTTTTAAATATATAGTGTTGGAATACTAAAATACGCCATCATTTAACTTCTTCAGTGCTTCCTTCTTGTATTGCGTATCCACAACTACTGAAATATTATGTCTGCTACCGCCATAGGAAATCATTCTTACAGGAATATTCTCCAGAGCAGCAAAAATTTTACTCACCAAACCTGGTTTTTCTGCTACCAGGTTCCCCACAATGCATATAATGCTTTGCTCTTTATCCACTTCCACTTCACCAAAAGGACGAAGCTCACTTAAAATACTATCCAGATAATAAACATTATCAATGGTAACAGAAATAGCTACTTCTGAGGTAGTAATTACATCAATAGGGGTTTTGTATTTCTCAAAAATCTCGAATACTCTCCTTAAGAAACCATAAGCCATTAGCATTCTTAATGATTTCACTTTGATAGCCACAATTCCATCTTTGGCAGCAATGGCTTTAATGCCCTCACCTATCTCATCTTTGCTGTCTATTAAAGTACCATGTGCTTCAGGCTTCATGGTGTTTTTCAGCCTCACAGGAATATTTCTTCGCTGTGCCGGCCTAATGCAGGATGGGTGTAAAATTTTGGCCCCGAAATATGCTAACTCAGCCGCTTCATCAAATGAAAGTTCAGGAATACTAAACGTGTTCTCAACCACTCTTGGGTCATTATTGTGCATACCATCAATATCTGTCCAGATCTGAATTTCATCAGCATGTAAGGCAGCTCCTACCAATGAAGCAGTATAATCACTTCCTCCTCTTTGCAAATTATCAATATTGCCTTCAAAGTTTCTACAGATATAACCTTGGGTAACGATCAAAGTAGTCTCAGCAGGTTGTTTTACCAATACATCCGATAATTCTTTGTTGATGAATGCTTCATCTGGCTCACCAAAAGCATCCGTTCTAATGAAATCCAGTGCATTTATTAATGTGCTATTCAGCTGATGCTCCTGTAAATGCAAATTAAAAAGCTGAGTGGACATTAGTTCTCCCTGAGCCAGTAACTCTTTATCCATTAAATTAGTGAACTTCTCACTCAGGCATCTTTGTAAGAAAATATGACTTTGGGAAATGGCATCAGAAGCTTTCTTTTTAAACTCTGGAGACTGATATAAATCTTCAATAAATGTAACATACTTTTCTGCCAGTTTGCCTACCACTTGCTCAGCACCTTCAGCATCATTTCTTCTTAAGCGTTCACCTATTTCAACCAGGCTGTTTGTTACACCACTAAGCGCAGATAGTACCACTAGCTTTTTATTACTATCCTGCGTAATTATTTCGCGGATTTGGTTCATTCCTTGAGGCGTACCCACCGAGGTGCCTCCAAATTTCATTATAATCATAATTGCTCTGCTAATCCTAACATTTTAATGGCTGTAATTGCTGCTTCATCCCCTTTGTTACCGTGCTTTCCACCTGCCCTGTCCAAAGCTTGTTGTTGTGTATTGGGGGTTAATACTCCAAAAATTACTGGTTTGTTATACTTTAAGGATACATTTGTTATTCCATGTGCAACAGCATCGCAGATAAAATCAAAGTGTTTTGTTTCACCTTGAATTACACATCCCAGGCAAATTACCGCATCAATATGCTTTTGTGAAGCCAGCCATTGAGCAGCCAAAGAAAGCTCGAAGCTCCCGGGCACATAATGTTTAACTATATGCTCCTTCTTTACTCCATTCTGAATCAGTGTTTCATATGCACCACTGTAAAGCGATTCTGTTACTTCTTCATTCCACTCTGATACGATTACCGCAAATTTCTTCTTTGCCATATCTGCTACGTTCTTACTAGAGTGGTCACTTAAATTCTTAAGCTTTGTTGCCATTTTAATTGTTTTTAGAAAAGATGTATCTCAATGTTAAGGATTGAGAGGTCGGAATTAAGAAATCAAACAAAAAAGGGATAAGCTCCTTTGAACCTATCCCTTTCAGTAATTTTATTTTCGGATTTTTTATTGTTTAGCTTCTAACAGGGATAAGTATTTTTTGGCTTCAGTAACTTCCTTAGATTTACTGTAATCCTCTACAATCTGTTTATAGCTCTTAATTGCTCCTTCTATGTTATTGGCTTTTTCGTGAGCCAACCCTTGTTTCAATAAATAAATAGGGCTAAATTCTGAAGTGCTTTTATGAGAAGCCGCTTTACCGTATTCGTCAGCTGCTTTAGAATAGTTACCTAACTCCATATAAGCATCTCCAATTAAAGAATAAGCTCTTGATTGTACTAACAAATCATCAGAACTGAAATCTTCTAAATGATCGATCGCATTCTCAAACTCTCCTTTTTGTAAATAAATACTACCTACATAGTATGCAGCAAGGTTACCGGATTTTGTGGCTCCGTAATCACTCAAAATATCCAAAAAGCCAAGGTTGTTACCATCTCCATTTAATGCCAGCTCATATTCAGCATTTTCGAACCAGTAAACAGCCTGAAACATTTCTCTTTGAGCCATTTCATTTTGGTTGTCCATATAATACCTGTAACCAAAAAAAGCTACTATTACGATGGCTATTAAACCACCGAAACCCAGAACTATTTTCTTGTTATTTTCTATGAAGTGCTCTGTTCTAGAGAGTTGTTGAGCAAGTACTTCAGGATTCTCGTAAAACTCGGTTCCCTTTTCCTGTCCTTTCTTTTTCGCCATTGTAATTTATTTAAGACCGCAAAGCTATAAAAAAATGTGAATTAAAACCCAATGCTATTAAGTAAATTCCTAATTATCTCTTCAGGCTAACTTCCTATGAGTGAGATAACAATAATTTTACTTGCATGGGCCACCTCCTAAAATTTCTCCAGTCTGTAATTAGTCTACAATAAATGGATAATCTTCCTGCATGTATACATCTTTATACACCTCATCTACAGAAGGCCATTCCGATTCCTCAGAAAAATCAACGGCTTCTTTCACGATATCTTTTACTTTTTTATCGATCTCGTCCAGTTCTTTTTCTGTAGCATATTTTTTCTCTAAAATAGTAGCTCTCACCTGCTCAATAGGGTCTTTAGCTTTGTATTCTTCCAACTCTTCTTTAGTTCTGTATTTTGCCGGATCAGACATTGAGTGACCTTTATATCGGTAAGTTCTGAATTCCAATAAAGTTGGCCCTTCTCCTTTTCTTGCACGCTCGGCAGCTTCTTCAACAGCATTATGCACTTCTTCAACATTCATTGCATCTACTGCTTTTGAAGGCATATCATAAGCTTCTCCTAATGTATAAAGATCCGTTACGTTTGATACTCTTTTTACAGCAGTACCCATTGCGTAACCATTGTTTTCAATTGCAAAAATCACTGGGATTTTATAAAACATGGCCATGTTCAATGCTTCATGAAAAGCGCCCTGACGAACAGCTCCATCACCCATATAAGTAATGCAAAGGTTATCAGTACCTTTATACTTCTCAGCAAAACCAATTCCTGCACCTAATGGCACCTGGCCACCTACTATACCATGGCCACCAAAGAAGTTATGCTCTTTGTCAAACATGTGCATTGAGCCACCCTTACCTTTAGAGATACCTGTAGCCTTACCGTACAACTCGGCCATTACTTTTTTAGGATCGGAACCCAAACCAATTGGGTGAGCATGATCACGGTATGCAGTAACATATTTATCACCTTCTTTCAGAGCACTAACAGCACCCGCCACACAGGCTTCCTGCCCAATGTATAAGTGGCAAAAACCTTTAATTTTTTGCTGTCCGTATAATTGTCCTGCCTTCTCTTCAAATCTTCTCATTAACGACATAGATTCAAACCATGTCATGTAGGTTTCTTTGCTGAAACTCTTCTTGCTGGCAGCTTTTGTTTTCTTTGTAGCCATATTGCTTTTTTCTTTTTGTCTTTCGTTCTACCAAGCCACAGGAAAAGTATAACTTTGTTATTCCTTAAAGCCGGGATGCGAAAATAACGAAAAAACCTGCAACTAAGAAAAATGAAGCTTCAAAATATCCGCCTTATTCAATTCAAAAACTATTCAAAAGCTAATTTTGAATTTGTAGGGGGTATAAATTGCCTTCTGGGGAAGAATGGAGTGGGTAAAACCAATATTTTAGACGCTATCCATTATTTAGCCTTTACTAAAAGCGCATTTAATAGTATTGATAAAGATAATATTTTACATGGAAATAGTTTTTTTTCAATAAAAGCAAGCTTTCTCAAAGGAGAAAAGAAGTCCGATATGCTTTGTGCTGTTCAGCAGGGAGAAAAAAAAATGGTGCGATGGGAAGGCAAAGAGTATGATAAACTCAGTGAGCATATAGGAAAAATACCATTGGTTATGATTGTGCCTCAGGACACGGATATTGTGAGAGAGGCCAGTGAAATGCGTAGAAAATTTTTTGATAACCTCTTATGTCAGCTGGATCAGAACTATATGGTTATTCTTGTAAAGTACAACCACCTCCTGAAACAGAGAAACGCCTTATTGAAAAGCCTTGCAGAAAATAATCGTTTTGATGAGGCAAGGATTGAGCCTTATGATGAATTAATGATTCCACTGGCCATAGAAATATCAGAAGCCAGGCAAGCACTAATAGAAAAGTTTGTACCGGCTTTTACACAATATTACCAGGACCTCGCTGATGGAAGAGAGTTGGTAGATATTCAATACCAAACCTCCGTAGAAGCTAATTTTGCTGAAAACTTTAAATCAAGAAGGAGAAAAGATTTTATGCAGGGCCGAACCACTTTGGGAATCCATAGAGATGATTTTCTGTTTATGATTGATGCTTATCCACTAAAGAAATTTGGCTCCCAGGGACAACAAAAATCTTTTGTGATCGCTTTAAAACTGGCGCAATTTGAAATGTTACAGCAAGCAAAAACTCAAAAGCCCTTATTATTGCTGGATGATATTTTCGATAAGCTGGATGATAAAAGGATAGCATATTTATTGCAAATGATAGCAAATGAAAGGTTTGGACAAATCTTTCTTACAGATGCCAGACCTGAGCGTACCCAAAATTATTTGGATGCTCTGGCAGTAGAAAAAAAATATTTCCATTTACAAGATACTCTTAAAGAAAATGAATCAGTATAAGAAAAAACCACATCCTGCCAGCATACGAAAATCGCAGGCTACTCCTTTAGGAGAAGTTATCAACGATATGATAGAAGCTTACCATTTAAATAAAAAGTTTGATCAAACAACAGTAATAAATCTATGGCCTAAATTAATGGGAAACACTATAGCCAGCAGGACCAAAGGAATTTTTATGAAGGGAGATAAACTTTTCATCACTGTGGAATCAAGCCCGTTAAAGCAGGAGTTGCATATGAATAAAGAGCGCATTATTACCCTTTTTGAGGAAGCTTTAGGAAAAAAAGTAATTAAGGAGGTAGTATTGCTATAAACTTTTCTTATTCAGGGTTAATTTACTATTCAATCTCCTCTAATTTTGCCTTATAAAGTTCCACCAACTTTTTAACTTTTTCTGCTTCAACATATACAGAATCCAGTTTTACATTAATCACCTCAAGGCTTTCAATGTAAGCTACAGAATCCTGTCGCATTTGCTTTAGCTCCATCTCATACTGCTGGATTTTTTGATTATTTTTCTCCTGATTTTTCAAATCCTTGCGCTCTTCACGCTTAAGTTCTTCGTATGATTTACTCAAAAAAGAAGCGGCTCTTTCAGCATCATCAATTTGCTTTTGGGCAGCATCTTTCCTCATTTTGATGTAAAAACCATATACATAATCAGCCATCTCCTTCTGTAGCTTCGGGTAAGTTTCTTTCGGTATGCCCTGGGGGTCAATACCTGCCCATACTTTGCTGCTCTTTGCATCGCCGGTTATTTCGGAAAATAGCAAAACCTTTTCTCCATATACTGATTCAACAAAAACTGTTTCGTAAGATTTATGACCGTGCGTAGCTTCACTTCTACCCCATGATTTACTGTATGTGTTCCAGGCCAAATCTGCTTCTGATTTACTAAATGGCAGACCAATTTCATAACCCTGTACATCCATACCTAGCAAATAATGAGGCTTTTGCAGTATCTGGCCTTGCGCAATAACTTCTAAATTAATCAACAGGATAGCTGAAAGAAAGATCCCGCTACATATTTTTCTCATATGAAAATTCTCTTTTCTATAATGCATTCAACAATTATGCCTGATAATCCTCAGAAAGTAATTGAGCCGGAAATATACACTATAATAATTTCAGGAAGTATAAAACTTGCTGTTTCGCAATTCATATGTAACAAAAGCTCCAACATTCATTCAAATTTCAAGTTTAAACAGTAATAGAAATAAAAAATAAAAATATGCCTGAAAAAATTTTGATTAGTGGAGGTTCCGGAATGATAGGAATGCAATTATCTAAACTACTTTCCGAAAATGGATATGAGGTAGCACATCTTACCAGAAAAAAGAAGACTAATTATCCTTACAGGCAATTTGAATGGGATATTAAAAGCCAAAGTATAGACTCAGACGCAATTAAATTTGCAGATGCTATTTTTCATTTAGCCGGGGCGGGCGTAGTTGATGAAAAATGGACGGAAGAGCGGAAAAAAGCAATCATTTCAAGTAGAACGGATTCCGCTACACTGCTGAAAACTGAAATTGAAAAGCAGAGTAAAAAAATAGAGCACTTTATTGGAGCCAGTGGTATTAATTACTATGGTATGGACACTGGTAATCAATTAATGATGGAGACAAATCCTGCTGGTGAAGGCTTTTTACCCTATGTGTGTGAAAAATGGGAAGAAGCTACTGATGAAGTTGGCAAGGCAGGCATTAAAACGGCCAAAGTGCGAATAGGAATTGTATTATCCGACAAAGGCGGGGCACTAAAACAGCTTGCAATGCCTATAAAAATTGGACTAGGAGCTCCTCTCGGTTCCGGTGACCAGTTTATGAGTTGGATACATATCGATGATCTTTGCAGGTTATTCATGCACCTGCTAAAAAATAGATTGACCGGTACCTTTAACGGTGCGGCTCCTAAACCTGTTACTAATAAAGCACTTACTAAGGCTACAGCGAAAGCGTTAAAAAAGCCACTTTGGCTACCAAAAGTACCTCCATTTGCTATGAAACTCATTTTATCTGACAGGGCAGACATGGTACTGGGCGGAGTAAAAGCCAGTTCGGATAAGATAGAGAAAACAGGTTTTTCCTTTTTATTTAATACAGTTGAAGAGGCCTTAAAAGATATCTACTCTTAATGTAGCCGTTTAATTAAACTAACAAACCGTAAACGTTATTTTCCTCATACGTTAAAATATATATCATCCTTAAAATAAAACGATATGAGAACCTTAAAGCAATACTTAGCAACTTTATTGACGCTTGCGGCAATACTATTTTGTACGGGGCCTCTGATGGCACAAATACCTACAACAGGTGACCCCCAAACCATTAAAACAGATTATTCTGATGAGGCTATTACAAAATATGTAGAAGTAATGGAGGAAGTACTTCCCATTCAGCAAAAAGCTGAAAAAAATGCAATTGAAATAATTGAGGCAAATGATCTTACACTGGATCGGTTTAATCAAATCCTTGCTGTTCAACAGAATCAATCTGATGCAGAAGTTTCCCCGGAAGAGCTGGCTTCTTTTAACACTGCTGCACAAGAAATTATGAAGAAAAATGCCAGTGTGCAGGAACAAGTACTACAGATTCTTAAAAATGAGGGCTTATCTCCTGAAAAATATAGAAATATGCTTGTAGCTTATGAAAGAGATGAAGAGTTCCAAAAGAAAGTGGATGCCTTCGTTTTAGAAGAGACTAATTAAAAAATTTTAAGTTATAAAAGAATAACTAGAAGCTTAGCAAGAATCTTTTAATTAACCATGTTGTATTTACAACATTATAGTGTAGGGACGTTTTTATAACAACATCAAAAAACAAACTATGAACACTAAAAAGTTAATTTTAAAAATTTGGATGATTGGGATTTTTATGTTCTTTGCATCCTTTGTGGTAAATGCACAGGTGCCTCAAAGTAATCAAAGTGCTGTTAAAGCAGATTTTGAAGATGAGGAAATCGAAAAATTTGTAGAGGTAAATACAGTAGTTATTGAAGTGCAAAAGAAAGCTCAAGACGAGGCAATGGTAATTATTGAGGAAAATGACCTGGATCTGCAGCGTTTCAATGAAATTGTAGCAATTCAGCAAGGTAAATCGGAAGAAGAAGCTACTCCTGAAGAATTAGCATCATTTAATCAGGCTGCACAAGAAATAATGAAAAATAATCAAGAGACACAGGCTGAAATAATTGAACTACTTGATGAAAACGAAGTAGACCAGAAAACATATCAACAAATGATGATGGCCTACCAACAAGATGAAGAGTTTAGAGCAAAAGTAGATAAGATTGTGCAAGAAAAAAGTAAAGGATAATTGATAATTATCTTGTTTAGTTTAATGAGGGCAGGTAGAGATACCTGCTTTTTTTATTTTGAGGATATTTCCCCAAAGTTTTTCATTTAGCCATCAATAATTGTTATGCCCTTCTTTTCTGCCACCTCCCTGATGGCTTGCTTTATTTCAACAGATCTATTTTTACCAGTTTTATACCGGAAAGTTTGCTTTCCCGATTCAGTAATAACATTCACAGTGTAGGAGGCAAATTCTACCTCTTTAATGTCATCCCACGTTAAGATTGATCTTTTGGTAAATACACTTAATTTCACCATCAAATACTGATCGTTTAGTTCAACTTTTGGTGTGAGAATGAAATAAGGAAAAACCATCAATAAGCCCTTGAAGAGAAATATTAAAGACATTGTAAGGTAGGTGAAAGGCATCAACCACCTTTCAAAAAAGCCACTTGTATTTCTAGAGAAGTACATAAAGCTTATCATGAAAAAGGAGAGACCAAGGAATATAAACCATCCCGCTTTAATTTTATCCCGCAAATTATCAATGCCGAAACCTAGTAGAAAAATCTTGCTACTCTGGCTTACTTGTTGTCCCATCTTTTTTGGATATAAGATAACATTTCTTGCTGAACTTTCGGAGATCCTGCAACGATTTCCCTTCCAAAGTTAAAATCACTACTACCACTAAAAGTACTTACTTTACCCCCTGCTTGTTGCACAATAAACGCTCCTCCGGCAACATCCCAGGCATTGAGATTGTACTCAAAAAAGCCTTCAAACCTTCCACAAGCCACATAAGCTAAATCCACAGCAGCACTTCCTAAACGTCTGAGTCCATGACTATTCTGCATCAAGTCTTTCAATATAGCAAAGTAAGACTCCATTTTATCAAAATCATAATACGGGAACCCAGTGGCCAATAAACTCTCCGATAATTCTGTGTTCTGAGTAACTTGTATAATTTCATCATTCATAAATGCTTCCCCTCCTTTTATGGCATGAAAACATTCGTCACGGTTGATTTCATACACTATACCAGCAATAGTTTCATCATTTTCTTGTAGCGCAACGCTTACTGAATAAACCGGCAAGCCATGCACAAAATTGGTTGTACCATCTACGGGATCTATTATCCAATTATATTTTTCTCCTTTTTTATCAGAAGTCCCTTCTTCAGCAATAAAGCCTGCTTCTGGCAAAATATTAGCCAATCCTTCTACCAACATAATTTCCGCCTGCTTGTCAACATAGCTGACGAGATCATTAAAGCCTTTCTTCTCTACTTTATCCAGACTAAATTTTAATGCCTCTTTCCTGATAAAGTTTCCTGCTTCTTTTACTAATGAGATAGCTTGCTCTTGTATTTTATTTAGCTCCATTACACATTCATTTTTTTGGTGCGATACAATAGGTTAAAAGACTTAAACGTAAAATACAATACGATTGGCAAAGCAGCTGCGTGCAATTGCTGAGGCAAAGTATAGAAGAAACCTAACAACATAAAGCAAACTATTCCAAATACTGCATAATACAAGGTATGCCATTTTTTTGCCGGCTTTTTAAAAAGCAGAAAAGCAAAAACTACATTCAGTGGAAATGCCCACAAAATGTTCCAGTTATTTACTGTAGCCAGGTGATCTGATAAAAACCAGAGGAAGAAAATAAGGCAGCCAATTAAGCCGGTAATAAAGAAGAGTATTACATTAAATATGCGGTCGTTAAAACCAACTTTGTAGTACCTTATGCTAAAAATTACTCCTAAAATACAGATTAGCCATGTTAAATGAATGGGTAAAATTGTAAACCCAGCCTCCTCCGTTTTCTTTTCTGCTTCAAATAGCATTTTTTCTTGTTCTACAAGAGGCTTCCCGTTATTAGTTGCTGCATCTACATGGTACATTAGCATGTCAGGTAAAAACATTTCCTCTCTCTTAGTAGCTATTTTGTCTGTTGGCTGTCCTAATACCAAATCAATTCCGAAATCTTGCCATGGCTTTTCTGCCAGATAAATATCCAGAAAATAGCGAAAAGTATAGCCTTCTGCCTTTCTGTTCCACTCCAGGTCATCTCCTAATGTTAATTCAAAGATATCTCGAAGACGTGTGGTACAGTTATCATAGAAAAAATCGTACTTATAGAATCTGTTCTCAGGTTGAATGTTTTCAATTAAAAATGCATACATGGAATTTTTTTCAGCAACTGTGAGATTCAATTTCTGCTGATAAACTGACCTGTTCTCTGCTTTTGCAGCATTCACCAAATAGGAAATTCTGCCGGCAGAAAGCATATAATCTAATTTACCACGCACAAATTTCATATAGAAACCGGGGGTGTCAAAATCGAATGTACCATAATTAAATACCACACTTAGGCCATTTTCCCTATCTTCCACCCAAAGAGCAGAATGTCCAAAATTAGAATATAATTCATTGCCCGGGGCAACTGTAATAAGGCTTATCTCAGAATTTTCAGAAAGCCTGGCTTGCCTTTGGGCAAATAGGTTAAACGAGATGAAGCACAGAAGCAGTAAAAAGAGTTTCTTCATATAAAGTTGTTAAGGTTTAGCATTTAAAACTAAAACTATTTCACCTTTAGGTGGTGTGGTTGTAAAATGATTTATTAAACTACTAAGACTTCCCGTAAGTGTTTGTTCATATAGCTTGGTAAGTTCTCTGGAAACAGAAGCTTCCCGCTCTTCTCCTAAAATTTCAGCCAATTGTGTTAAAGTTTTGAGCAAACGGTGAGGGGATTCATAAAAAATAATAGTTCGGTCTTCTTCAATCAACTTTTCTATCCTTGTTTTTCGCCCTTTCTTGTGAGGTAAAAAACCTTCAAACACGAAGCGGTCATTAGGAAATCCTGATTTTATTAAAGCCGGAATTAATGCGGTGGCCCCAGGTAAAGATTCCAGTTTGATATCGTTCTTTAGTGCCTCTCTCACCAAAAGAAAACCAGGATCTGAAATTCCCGGTGTCCCGGCATCCGACACCAAAGCCATAACCTTTCCTGATTGGAGCTCCTCAATGATATGGTTAACTTTATGATGTTCATTATGAATATGAAAGCTTTTTAAAGGCTTTTGAATATCATAATGCTTCAATAACTTTCCTGAAGTTCGGGTATCTTCTGCCAGTATAATATCCACCTTTTTTAAGGTATTAACTGCTCTGTAAGTCATGTCCTCCAGGTTTCCAATGGGAGTAGGCACCAGATAGAGTTGAGTTTCTTGCTCCATGACTTAAAACTAGCTAAAAACAGGAAAATAATTAAGCGAGTTGATCAATTTCATCAGCAAGCTTTCTGTCTTTCTCTGTGATAGTATTGCCCTCATCATGTGTAGTTAGTTCAAAACTCACTTTATTATAGACATTAGACCAATTCGGATGGTGATTCATCTTTTCAGCAGTAATCGCTACCTTGGTCATGAAGCCAAATGCCTCTTTAAAATCTTTAAATTCGAAAGTTTTCTTTAAGGTATTGTTTTCTTCTTTCCACATAGCTTTAAATTAATTTCTGAAAAATAGACTAATAAAATTTAGTAACTAATCACTTGAATATTATGCGGCTGATTACCTACTAAAGCTTATCAAAGAACAACGCACTTAATTAATGAATGTTCTTTAAATACTATAGTGCAATAATGCCTTTGATTTTGTAAGTCTCAAGGTATTTATCAATAATTTGCTCTGCAGAGTTAGCAAGCATGTTAATGGTAAGGCTTACATATTTGCCATTTCTGGAAGGTCTCTCCTTTACCTCATGTGAGCTAAATATTTCCTTTACCTTATCCTGTTCTTCTGCAGGCACAATAAATTTAAACATATATAAAGAAGGCCATACCGTTACAGCTTCCAGTTTTACTCTGAAGGATTGAATTTGTTCTTCCATAACACGAAAAAAGGGGCTTAAAAGCCCCCTTTATTATTTAATTAATGATTTTATTAATAGAACTTATAGCGTTCATCAACGATGTCCGCGTTGTCCTCAATAGCGGCTTTAATTGCAAAAGAAGTGCTGTTTTTTCTGCTTTGAGCTAATTGCTCCTTGTAAGTAGTATAGTCAGCAATTTCTCCTGCCGGAGTTTTATTGTCCACTTTAATAATTACTATACCGTTATTAGCCTCTAAAGGTTGCGATTGCTGTCCTACCTCCATGCCAAAAGCAGTTCCTATTACTTTAGGCGCCTGTCCTACCGATTGAAGTGAATTCGCGCTTAACTTAAGGTCGCTCATGCTGAAAACATTTGCATCAGCTCCATAGGCTGCTGCTATTTCTTCAAGGCTTCCGCTAAGGCTTGCTAATTTTTCTTTGATTTTTTCTCCCTGCAATTGTTTAGTTACTTCACGAGTTACCTGTGGTTTAACCTCACTTAAGGGAGCTGTTCCTTTTTCTGTCTTTTCAGTAAGTACTGCTACAACATAAAAATCAGGAACCTCAAAAACAGTAGAAACTTTATTGATATCTGCATCCGTAAATGCCCATCTGATTACCTCTCTGGCCTCACCTAAATTACCTAAGGAACGCTGGCTGGCTGTCATCTTACCAGAGCTTCTTACATTATAACCTTCTTCTTTAGCCTTAGCCTCGAACTCCTCAAGGTTAGAGGTTGAAGCAGCAAAGTAATCTGCTTTTCTGAATACCTGGTCACGAGTTGCTTCGCTTGGAAGTATATCTCTTTGAATAGTAGCTACCTTATAAGTTCTGGATGTCTTTTCTTCAGTTACTTTTATAATATGGTAGCCGAACTGCGACTTCACAACTTTATTAATAACTCCTGTTCCACTTTTTGAAAAAACAGCATCATTAAATTCTTCTACCATCATTCCTTCTTTGAACCAACCTAAGTCTCCGCCCTTGGTAGCTGTAGGTCCTTCGCTGTATTCTTTCGCTAATTCTGCAAAATCCTGACCTGCCATTGCCTTCTTTAACACTTCATTAGCTTCTTGCTTTGCAGTTGCATCAGCATCGTCTCCTTCTCCATCTGCTTTTATCAAAATATGGCTTGCTTTAACAGAAGAAATTGTGTCATCATAAATTTTAGAAACTTTATACAAAGTGTAAGCTCCCTCTTGTATATATGGGCCTAGTACATCTCCTTCTTTAGTAATATTGGTGTTAGAGGCCAAAATGGTTGGTAATTCAGCTATAGTATATGTTCTGAAAGCATTTGATCTGTCTGTACTGGCTCTGGCAAATGAAGAATCCTCATCTACTTTCTTAAACTCTTCTTTTAACTCCTCCATTTCCTGTCTGATATATAGAGAATCTTCTCCGGAAGGTAAAAGCTCAAAAGGAACATAGCTTATAGTACGGGTTGCTTCTGTTTCAAATTCTTTCTCATGTTCCTTATAGTATGCCTTCAGTTTATCTTCTGTAACATTTACAGTTGAATCACTAATAGAATAAAATGGCACGTATAAATAAGAAGCTTCTAATGTAGTATTTTCGTTTTCATAAGCTCTTTTTGCTTCAGCAGTAGTAACATAAGAAGTTGAAACCAAAAGCTCATCAAATTTAGTTCTTTTACGGGCAGGAATTAAAGAAGACTCAAAGGCATTCCATTGTGCTTGTTGCTCAGCTGGTGCCTGAGAAATATTTCTGAGAATATTAATCACCTGCTCCTTATTAAACTCTCCTGTTTCCGGATTTGTAAAGTTTTGTTGTACAATAGGGCTGATATTATTTCCCTGCACCATATCAACTAACTCTTCATTGGTTACATTTACGCCCAACTCATCATACTGCTCCTGAAATGCAATTTTTATAATCAGGTAATCCCAAGCCTGCTGACGCAAAGAAGCCATTTCTGATTCAGAAGGTGTTCTTCCATTATTAGCCTGAAAATTATATTTAAACTCCTCAACCTGTTGTTGATACTCCTCCCTGCTAATGTTTTCACCAGCTATCTCTCCAACATTATTAGCACCGCCAGCCCCTAAAAGCACTGAGTTAGGCCCTAAAAGGTCTGTTAAAAGAAATGCCAAAACTGATAATCCAATGAGGATTATCAAGACTGAACCCATTTTTACTCTTAATGTATTAAATACTCCCATGTTATATATTTTCAAAGATTCGCAAAATAATAGCTTTAATGCGTAATATCAAAATGATTTGCTTCTTTACTTTATGTTATCGTTTGAGTCAGAAATTATTAGCTTCACCAGGTCTATTCTGTTTTCCTGCATGCTCTCAATTATAAATGTAAATGGTGCTTGTTTTACCACTTCATTTAAGGTAGGAAAATTCTCTGTTATTGATAGAATGAATCCACCGAGCGTGTCATAATCTCCCTCTGGAAGATCTAAAGCATACTTTTCATTCAAATAATCCACCTCCAGTCTGGCACTAAAAGAAAAAGTATTTTCACTAATCTGAACTTCGGTTAAATCTTCATCATCATGCTCATCCTGAATTTCCCCAAATATTTCTTCAATAATATCTTCCAGGCTAACAATTCCCGAAGTGCCACCAAATTCATCCACTACAAGCGCTAAGCTTTTTCTTTCCTGAATAAACTGAATCATTAATTCATTTGCAGGCATGGTTTCGGGCACAATAATTACCGGGGTTAATATTTCCTGAATTTTTGTGGGCTTTTTGAATAAGGCCAATGAATGGCAATACCCAATAATATCATCTATGGTTTCTTTGTAAATCAATACTTTAGAGTGGCCACTCTCAGTAAATGCTTCTTTTAAATCCTCCATCTCATCATCAACTTCTACCGCTACAACTTCCGTTCTGGGAATCATACACTCCCTCACTTTAATGGTTTTAAACTCTAAAGCATTGTTGAAAATTCTTTTATCAAGCTCCACCTTATTCTCCTGGTGATCTACCTGAGTTGTAGCACGTACAAAATGATCCAAGTCTGTTAGTCCGAAAACAGGCTTATCTTCAGCATATTCCAACCTTAAAACATATTTTATAAAGCCTTTTGATAGCCCTACTATCCCAAAAACGATGGGGTACATGATGTAATAAATTACCCATAACGGAAAAGCGAAAAAGGTTAAAAGTCCATTTGGATTCAACAGAAATACACTTTTAGGAGTAAATTCCGCAGCCAATAAAACCAGAACAGTTGAAATAATTGTTTGGGAGACTAGTACAAAAACGTCATTTTGCAGAAATACAGGCAGGTTAAGCATTAGAAATGGCTCCACCATTTTAGCCATATAAATACCATATACTACCAAAGAAATAGTGTTTCCTACTAACATGGTACCAATAAATGATGATGGCTTGTTCAAAAACTTCGACAGTATTTTTCCGGATATGATATTTTGCTGGCTTTGTAATTCTATATGTAGTTTGTTAGAAGAAACAAAAGCTATTTCAATACCAGAGAAAAACGCAGAAAATAATAAAGAAATTACAATGTAAATTATATGGTTACTTTCCATCCGTACCGCTTTTGTTTCTATTTATGATGATAAACCCGAATATAGCAAGAGAACGATCAGCAATTAAATTGAACGTCCTGATGTTAAGCAAGTTTAAAGTGTAGCCACTATTATTATTTATCATTTTTTTTGTTGATGCCATTATGCTGGCTTTTATATCTGTGCAAAAATACCAGACTTAATGATAACATAAAAATCCAATAGGAATATTGAAAACCAACCGTTATAGATTGATGAACAGCAATAATAAAAAAAGCTATAGCAAGCGCTAGCAGAAAGAATTTCATACCAGAGCCAGGACGCTTATAATTCCCAGGATCCTCCCGCTTCTTCTTTTTACTCAATGTTGTTTTTCTTTAAATTAGGTTTAGGTTTTTGCTTTACAGGATTAACAGAAGAAGAATCTTCCGCATTAATATCTTCGATATTCCGATTATCAGGCTCATTGGAATTCTGCTCTTCAAGGTAAATAGTTCCTGAAGGATTTAAGATCCTGTAGCTGGAGAAATCTTGTTTAGCTGTTAAGCCCGTACCAGTAGATATTTGATCTTCAGTTTCAATCCGAACAAACTTTTCGGTATAAATTTCCTCCTTTTCGGGTGCCCAATAAAGTTCTTCAGAATTCATTTTCTGTGGTTCCAGGTAGCCAATCACTTCGACATCACCTTCCGCTTTATAGGTGTTGGTTTCTTTAGTATAATATGCGGTCTTAGCTTCCAAAGTAGAGGAAAGCGTGCCGTCCGGCTCAAAAAATTCTATAAAAATGGTGTTGGGAAACTCCTTATCTCCATTTTCAAATTCCATTTGTTTAGGTGCATTCACTTTTACACGTACCACGGCTGAATCCGAATAGAGAATAGTAACACTATCCACCTCCATGATAGGGCCCGTGAAAGCTTCAAATTCCTTTTTAGCTGCATTATCATCCTCACATGCAGAGACTATAAGCAAACTAAGTAATATGATAAATATTTTTTTCATACAATTTCAGTAACAAAAAAAGCGGTTAGGATAATTCCAGCAACCGCTTTTAATGCTAAATGATTATGATTTTAATCTCTTGTTTGAACCGAAACAGTCTCGTTAATCCAGCAATTCACCTGAATTTCCTGTCCCTGGGAATAGTTATAGTTAAAGATATCCTCTTTAGAAGGAAACTGCTCTTTTGCCAGAGCCATTCTCTCCTGGTTTCCAGCACGTTGGTACATTTTATAAGCTGCAAGAAACACTGCTCTATCTTTTACTATGTCTTTACCTAATTTACAATCCTCAAAACTTCTTAAATACAAATCTCCAATAATTGCATAAGCTTCTGTTTTAGAAGGATCAGCCTCAAGTGCTTTGTAAGCATAAGATCTTGCAGCTGATTTATTACCTCTTTTAGAAGCTATGTCAGACAATTCAAGGTAAATTTCTCCTTTTTTCAAATTATCCTCAGTAAACTCTAAGGCTTTGCTGAAATATTCTTCAGCCTGTGCTAAATCTCCATTAGACTTACTTTTTAAAGCAACTAATCTGATAATTCCAAAATCAGGCTCCTGATTAATCACGTATTTAGCTGCCTCTACAAAAGCCTCAGTATCCGTACAGCTTCCGGCCAGAGCAAATTTGATAATTCTTTTGGCTCCTTTTAAATCCATAGACTCTTTGAATTTAGGATAAAGCTGATTATCAATTATAGAGCAGTCAATCGTTACAGTAGCATTAAAAAGTTTGTCGAGGTAATCTCTATACTTATCTACTTTTGCCTGACTCTCTCCTGCTGCTAACTTTTCATCAAGAATAGTATTCAATTGATCATAAATATCTATTATTTCAAGGTTGGATAAGTCACCCCCGGAAAGCTTATATCTTCTTACAGCATCCATATAAGCAGATACATTACCTATAAGTATGTTACTTCCTAGTAAGGCAAATGTTTCTTTATGAAGCTCATATAATTCCTTATATTTATCAGATCGGTCTTTCCATGCAGCATAAGCATCAAAAGCTTTTCTATTCATTACATTCTCCTTATCATTAAAATATTGCATTCTAAGATCATACAATAATACAGTAGAGTCCTGCAGATTCTTCTGCTTTTGGCCTTTTGCAGTCTGTGCAAGGTTCTCATATATTTTCACCCCCTGAATATAAATAGAAGGGTTTAAATCGGGAGTTTCTCTTAATAGCCAATCCAAAGGCTTCTTTGCAGCTTCATAGTTTTCTGCTGTTAACATGTCAGAATAAAGTGCATTTTTTTCCATTGCTTTGGCTTTCTTTGCCTCATCCTCAGGCCATTTCCAACCATCCTGGCCAAATGCGACTAACTGTGCAGCAACTATTACCACTAAAGTTAAAAGTGTTCTTTTCATCTTTCTAAAATTTAATCAAACTGTCTTCTTAAAAACCATCTGTCGTTATAAGTAAAACTCAAATTAAAGCTAAAATAATCTTCTCTCACAAGATTATTTAATAAAGTTCCTCTTTGACCTATTTCAAATGCTAAATTTACATTAGAAACATTGGTTATTGGTAAAGTGGTACCAAAAGTAATGCCAAAAGAATTAATATCTGTATTATTCACTACTATTGGCCCATTATTCACTCTCAAACCTGCTCTATAAGTTACCCTTTTTAAGTACTTATCCCCTGCCTGTGCATCGGGGGTATACTCAGCTCCTATTTTAACTTCGGTCTGAGTAGTTAGGTTTGCATCTTTCGTGCCAAAATTTTCATACTTGCTCCAATCCTGATAAGTGAAATCCGCAGAAACCGCCCATTTACTAGGTTTCCAATAGGATAATCCCACTCCTATTTTCCCAGGAATGGCAGTAATACCTTCCTCATTAAAAGTACTGAAATTACTTGAATCTGTGATCCCTGTCTGTGGGTTTAAAGGTGTACCAGCAGCGCTCAAGTACTGAAGAAACGTATTTCTTGTAGTATTCAGATTGGCAGGCAAATCATAAGTAGCACCTATGCCAAGAAAATTCTTTCCAATTTGCTGAGAGTAGCGACCACCCAACACAAAGCTAAAATCTGAAAAAGTATTTGTGCTTTCTCCTGCTACTAAGAAAGGAACAAATATGGTGTCCTGATCTTGAATCAAATTTTGGAAGGTAGTTCTATCAGTGACTTTACCAAAATTATAATTGGCTTCTGCACCTATAGCAATATTTTTAGTGATATTCCATCCATTGGCAATTCTAAGCTGAGATATGGTGCCTTCTCCCTCGAAACGCTTAATACCTGCACGAAGACGCTCACTTTCATTTGGCGCCTGAACAAGATTGTAGTTTTTAGCAGCGTAAGGATTTAATGAAATGGATATTCCATATTTACCCTGAACTATTGGAAATGCTAATGCAACGTATTTTAAGCCACCATTTACCTGATCGTATCTGGTTAACTCATCTCTAATAGCTGTTTGTGTTAATGACATACCTGCCTCAAAAGAAGAAAATGTCTGGCTTCCTAGCAGAGCAGGATTAAGAACCGGTATAAACCAGGGGCTGCTGTAAGCAAGGCCTGCATTTCCCATTCCATTGTTTGGTGCGTACGCTTTTTCACTTAACAAGCCTACTCCGTAAGCAGAATATGGCGACACAGTGTTCTGTGAAAATAATTGAAAAGTAAAAGCTATTGAGATTACAAAGGCTAAACAGCCTGTTTTAAATTGATGCATTATGTCTTAAAATCGCATTTAAACCCACTAAAACTAATTCAGGGATTGCAAAGATGGTAGCTTTTATCTTACTTTCAAAGTATTTTGCATCTCCACCAGTGATAATTACATTTAATGGGTTGTATTTTTCTTTGTATGTATTAATAAATGCCCTTATTTCTCCGCTAACTCCATGTACCACACCGCTTTGAATAGAGTTTTCAGTGCTGTTTCCGATTACATCTACCTGCTGTGCAGGATTGATTAACGGTAAACGAGCGGTAAAATTATGTAAGGCTTTAAATCTCATATGCATACCAGGTGAAATAGCCCCTCCGTGATATTGTATGCCTGCTTCCAAAAAATCATAGGTAATGCAGGTTCCAAGGTCTATTGCAAGGGTATGCTGATCCGGAAAAAGAGTTTGGGCACCAGCTACAATGGCAATTCTATCTAAGCCTAAGGTGGGAGATTGATAATTATTTACAAAAGGGACGGGTGTTTTATAGTTTAAGAAAAAGGGGTCTTCTCGCAAATCCAATATCTTTTTTATCGATTCATCATCTTCCCGCACACTGGAAATAATCACTTTTGAAACTTCAGATTTTTTTATTTCATCTGCCAATTCCTTTAATTCGTTAAATGCTTTGTAAGCAACTAATTCGTTCTCTTTAAAAAAGCCCAATTTTGCTTTTGTATTACCAATATCAATTGCCGCGTTCATCAAAAATTTATTAGTATAACGTAAAACTAACCAGAAATATGCAAACCAAAACATACCATGCCTTCGGATTGATGTCTGGCACTTCCCTGGATGGCCTGGACATAGCCTACTGCAAATTTGAAAAAACTGATGACAAATGGAGTTATGAAATTGTTGAGGCAGAAACTATTACCTATCCAACAGACATCTCAAATTATTTGAAGGAAGGCATTACCCTTTCAGGAATAAAGCTACGTACTATTGACTTGAAATTAGGTTACTGGATGGGCGAGCAGGTAAAAGTTTTTAAGAATAAATATTTAGTTCGCGCCCAATTTGTAGCAAGCCACGGCCACACCATTTTCCATCAACCGGAAAATAACCTCTCATTGCAAATTGGAGACCTTAATGCACTTCATGCTGCGTCCGAATTGCCTGTTATTGGTGATTTTCGCACTTTAGATATTATGAAAGGCGGTCAGGGGGCTCCTCTGGTGCCTGCTGGCGATCAGTTACTTTTTTCAGAATTTGAAATCTGCCTCAACCTGGGTGGTATTGCCAACCTCTCTTACTACACTGAAAAAGGAAATAGAATTGCCTATGATGTAAGTGTTTGTAACCTATTACTGAATAAACTGGCTTCCTCTGAAGGTTTCGATTATGATGAAGATGGGAAAATGGCTGCTTCAGGAACACCCAATGAAGATTTTTTGAAGCAATTAAATACAATTAATTATTATAAACATGCCGCTCCCAAAAGTTTGGGTCTGGAACAAATAGAAGCTGAGGTTTTTCCACTTTTCAGAAAAAGCTCTGAAAGCACCTCAAATATGCTAGCCACAGCAGTTGAGCATATTGCTGAACAAATAGCCCGTTGTATCAAATCACACATAAAAGAGGGAAAAGTATTAATTACCGGTGGCGGTGCCAGAAATTCCTTCCTTATGAAGCGATTGCAGCAGAAATTAGGTACCACTATTCAAGTGGCAGAAGTTCCAAATAAACTAATTGATTACAAAGAGGCTCTCATCTTCGCTTTCTTAGGGGTGCTTAAACTCAGAAATGAAACAAACGTTTTCTCATCCGTTACAGGAGCAACCTCAGACAGCATAAGTGGGGTACAAGTAGGTAAATTCTCCATTTAATTTTGTAGTTTTGCCGATTTAAAGGGGTTGAGTACTCAATGAAGCAGCACGGATTCTAACTGATAGATAAAATTGAAACCGTTTGTTGCAGCTGCTGGTAGGTTGTAATGTTTCTGCTTAATCCTGTCTGGAACCATTTAAGGCTATTTAAAAATAATTATGAAAGAACTTTTAGAGAAATTTGAGAACAAGCAACCTGAAGTAGTTTTTGAGTGGAATGATCCGGAAACAGAAGCTGAGGGCTGGGTGGTGATCAACTCTTTGCGTGGAGGAGCTGCCGGAGGTGGTACACGAATGCGAAAAGGTCTTGATAAGAGAGAGGTGGAATCTCTGGCCAAAACAATGGAAGTGAAGTTTACTGTTTCTGGCCCTGCCATTGGTGGAGCAAAATCCGGCATCAATTTCGACCCAAATGATCCTCGAAAAAAAGGGGTTCTGGAGAGGTGGTACAAAGCAGTAATTCCATTGCTGAAGAATTATTATGGAACAGGAGGAGATTTAAATGTAGATGAAATCCATGAGGTGATTCCTATTACAGAAAGGTACGGATTATGGCATCCTCAGGAAGGTGTAGTAAACGGACACTTTAATGCCACTGAACCCGAAAAAATTAAAAAGCTGGGCCAGTTGAGACAAGGTGTTATTAAAGTAATTAAAGCCCCTAATTACTCTCCTGACATTAAAAGAAAATACACTGTGGCTGATATGATTACTGGTTTTGGCGTGGCAAAATCTGTTGAGCATTATTACAGCATTTGGGGTGGCTCTTTTACTAAAAAGCGGGCTATTATTCAGGGCTGGGGCAACGTTGGGGCTTCTGCGGCTTATTATTTAGCCAAGGCGGGTGTATCAATCGTAGGTATTATTGATAGAAACGGTGGTTTAATCAATGAAAATGGTTTTTCCCTTGAAGAAGTAACCCAACTTTTTCTTAACAGAAAAGGAAATGAATTGATTGCCGAAAATTTGTTATCATTTGAGGAGATAGATAAGCGCATTTGGGCATTGGAAGCCGAAATTTTTATTCCAGCTGCTGCCTCACGGTTAATCACTAAAAAGCAGGTAGAAGAAATGCTTCAGTCTAAACTTGAAGTAATTTCGGCCGGAGCAAATGTTCCTTTTGCCGATCCTGAAATCTTTTTCGGTCCTATTGCTGATTTTGCCGATAAGCAGATAGCTGTAATCCCTGATTTTATTGCTAATTGTGGGATGGCACGTGTTTTCGCCTACCTTATGACTAGTGGTAGCGAAATAACTGATGAGGCTATCTTCGAAGATACCTCCCGAACCATTGAGAAAGCTTTGCGTAAATCATTTGAGGCCAATAATTCCAAAGTGAATATTTCCAAAACATCATTTGAAATTGCCTTAAGTCAATTAATTTAATATTAAATTTCTTTACTCTGCTGATAGATTTCAATGAAATCTTTAACTTGTGGCGTGATTAATAATGAAAAACTGCATGAGAAACTCATTTCTTCTATTTGCTTCAATCATACTAATTTCCTTTACCTCCCTATCTGCCTCTTTAGCAAGAGGTACTAATGAGGTGCAACATATCGCTGCTGTTACCAATACGGCATCAGCAGCAGATATGGAAAACCTTGCAAGTGAAGAAATAAGCCAGGATGACCCTGATCATGAACAAAAAGGGATGACGCATGCTGCTGCACCCACCTGGTTAGTAATTCCATTTGTTTTATTGCTCTTAATGATTGCTTCTGGTCCATTGTTTTATGAGCATTTCTGGCATAAAAATTATCCTAAAATAGCTGTTATACTCGCCATATTAGTAGTAAGCTATTATTTATTTGTTCTACATAATACACATGGGCCGGTACACGCTGCATTTGAGTATGTGCAGTTTATTTCTTTATTGGCCTCCCTATTTATTGCATCCGGTGGTATAGTTATTCATGTTAACAAGAAGTCTACACCCTTGGTTAATATTATGATTTTGTTAATTGGAGCGGCTATTTCAAACCTTATAGGAACTACGGGAGCCTCCATGTTACTAATCAGACCATTTATCAGATTAAACAAAAACAGAATCAAAGCTTACCATATCATTTTCTTTATTTTTATGGTAAGTAATGTGGGAGGCTCTTTAACTCCAATTGGTGATCCTCCGCTTTTCCTGGGTTTTCTAAAGGGTGTACCCTTCTTCTGGACTTTAGCGCATAACTGGGGTGCCTGGCTTTTTGCATTAGGTTCTCTATCTGTTATTTTCTATTTCCTTGACAAAAGAAATAAGCCGGATGAAGAAGTGGAAGAAGAAGTGTATGATAATAAAATCACTATAGATGGAAAGCGAAATTTTATTTGGCTGGCTGTAATCATAGCATCGGTATTTATTGATCCTAATATATTTGAATGGGTACCCGGTATAAATTATGATGGACAACAATTTTCATTTATCAGAGAGCTTATTATGTTAAGTGTAGCATATCTTTCTTACAAATTCGCTAAAAAAGATATTCATGAAAGAAATGAATTTAGCTTTGAGCCTATTCGCGAAGTAGCGTTTATTTTTATTGGTATTTTTGGTACAATGATGCCGGCCCTGGATTTAGTAGGTGATTTTGCGAAATCAGAAGCTGGTGCTTCTCTCATTACCCATAACACCTTATATTGGGGAACTGGTTTACTTTCTGGCTTTTTGGATAATGCCCCAACTTATCTTAATTTCCTTGCTGCTGCTATGGCCTCTCAGGGAGCAAGTCTTTCTGTTTTACCTGAAGTGGTAGCATTTGCTGAAGGTGGCGTTTATTATGACTCCGTTCTGGACCTTAAAGCTATTTCAATTGCTGCTGTTTTCTTCGGTGCTATGACATATATAGGAAATGGTCCAAACTTTATGGTAAAATCGATTGCTGAACAAGTAGGTATTAAAATGCCTTCTTTCTTTGGCTACATTATCCGTTATTCCATACCTTTTTTACTACCCTTGTTAGTACTGGTTTGGTTGCTTTTCTTCTACTAATAGATTAATCCGGAATGCTTACACTATAACATTTAACTTATCTTCTGTTATGTAAACATCACCCTCTGCTACTCGTTGCTTTTATATATAATCAACTTTAAAGCAATAATATGGATATTAAAAATAAAGTAGCAGTAGTAACAGGGGCTTCTAGTGGAATAGGTGAGGCAACAGCTTTAATGCTGGCTAAGGCAGGAGCAAAAGTAACTATTGCAGCAAGAAGAGAAGAAAAGCTCAATGCACTCAAAGAAAAAATTGAAAAAGATGGTGGCTCGGCTCTCGTAGTGCCTACAGACGTAACAGACAAAGATGCTGTTGAAAAAATGATTCGCGAAACCAAAGAGAAATTTGGTTCAGTTGATATACTTATTAATAATGCGGGCATTATGCCACTTTCATTCATGAAAAACCTGAAAACAGATGAGTGGGAAAAGATGGTTGATGTAAATATTAAGGGTGTATTAAATACTATTGGTGGCACTTTGCCAATTATGCAGGAACAGAAAAGCGGGCATATTATTAATATTTCTTCAGTTGCCGGTAGAAGAGTAATGCCAGGGTCAGCTGTTTACAGTGCTACAAAATTTGCTGTTAGAGCACTTTCAGAAGGAATGCGGATGGAATTGTCCCCAAGCAGTAATATAAAAGTGACCTCAATCGAGCCCGGTGCTGTGGAAACAGAGTTGCCTAATACCATTACGGATGATGAAGTAATGGAAAACTTTAAGAAACTGAAGGAAATGAATATGCTTCAGTCAGAGGACATTGCCAAGTCTATTGTTTATGCGATTGAGCAAGCCGACCGTGTGAATGTTAATGAAATTATGGTGATGCCTACTGAGCAACCACAGTAATATTAAGTAAGAAAATCTCAAAAGCATCCGGTTTCTTCGGATGCTTTTTTAATCTATAATATCAGCAATCCATTTTCCCTTAAATCCATCAATTCTTCAGAATTCCAGAACTGATCAAAATGATTGAAATTACTTTCATACTCACTTTTTAGCTCTTTATAAGGGACAGGACCTAAGGACATTTTTTTTAACCGGCCAGTTAGCCACTCTGCTTTTTTCTTCTCCAATATAATTTCTATAATGGCAGATTTATCGTGGAAAGTGAGCATAGTATGGCTTTTTCCTACACCATTATTACTACTCTGAGGAAAAGAGCCCAACCATAATACCTTTGCATTGTCTTTAATGCTGGTTTCCTCCTCAATTTGTAGGCTCCGTAAAATAAAGTCCGGAGCTATCGTTGTTCCGGGAATCTTAAAATCAAACCACTCCTGCAGAGGCAGATCAAAATGCTGTGCCTGCATATAATTAAAAATTGATTTTCGTAATCCGTAGCTAAATTTTGAATGGTCTATTCCTGTTTTGTCTTTAAACTGAATATCATTGTTGGCGAAGGTGATTTTTTTCAAGTCAGGAATGATGCCATATTCCTGAGTATTTAAGCCGATAGGACTATGGGCTGTAAGTGCAAACTGGTGCCAAAAGCCTGATTGAATGAGTCCTAATTCAAATAATTGCCTCACCATTTCTAAACTATCCACCGTTTCCTGAATAGTTTGGGTAGGGTACCCGTACATCAGGTACGAATGCACCATTATTCCTGCTTCAGCAAAATTGCGTGTAACCCTTGCTACCTGACTTACCGTAACACCTTTCTGGATCAGGTTCAGCAATCTGTCTGATGCTACTTCCAGACCACCAGATACCGCAACGCAACCTGAAGCCTTTAGTAATTTGCATAAATCTTTACTGAAACTCTTCTCAAACCTTATGTTGGCCCACCATGTGACAGTAAGTCCTCTTTTGATAATTTCCATCGCCAGACTTCTCATTAAAGCGGGGGGAGCGGCTTCATCCACAAAATGAAAGCCTGTTTCACCCGTTTGAGCCATCAATTGCTCCATTCTGTCTGCCAATTGTACTGCTGCAATTGGCTCGTAGATTTTAATATAGTCCAGAGAGACATCACAAAAAGTACATTTTCCCCAATAGCAGCCGTGAGCCATGGTGAGTTTATTCCAGCGGCCATCGCTCCACAAACTGTGCATTGGATTGGTTACTTCAATTACTGAAATATATTTGTCCAGCTTTAAATCCGAATAATCCGGAGTACCAATTTCACTTTGCTTATAATCTTTTTTAGAAGAATTGTTTTTATAGATAACCTTTCCTTCCTCCGCTAAATAGGTTCTTTTGTAAATACTAAAATCAGGATTTTCAGGCCTTGGGATTAAAACATTTGAAGCAACTAGCTCAATGGGAAGCTCTCCGTCATCTAAAGTGATGTAATCTACAAATTCAAAAACACGCTCATCCGTCAGGCTTCTTAATTCAGTATTAGGAAAACCTCCACCCATTGCAATTTTTATCTCTGGAAATCTGGCTTTTATGTATTGACCGCATTTTAAAGCGCTATATAAATTACCCGGAAACGGAACCGAGAAGCAAACAAGTCGCGGTGTTATTTTTTGAATATGCTCATCTAAAAGCTGTAGGCTTATATCATCAACGAAAGTAGTTGGCTTTGTCAACTCTGCATATATTTCATCAAAAGAATTCGCACTCATACCCAATCGTTCAGCATATCTGCTAAAGCCAAAATGGCTATCTAAGGTTTCAATAATGAAATCAGACAAATCTTCCAGGTAAAGCGTGGCCAGGTGTTTTGCTCTGTCCTGCATGCCCATAGTGCCAAAAGCCCAGTCCAATTCCTGCGACTGCTCAAAACGAGAGGCCTGAGGCAGGAAGTTCTCTGAGCATATTTGTCGGGCTAAAGTCTGATCTTTCCCCTGTAAAAAGGTAATGACAGCATTGATGCTCTTAATGTATTCAGCCCTCAGTGCATAAATCCGCAAAGCATTCTCAGAGAAAGGTATCCCCTTTTGGGAAGCGGATTCAAATACATTCATTAATCCATTCCTGGAAAATAGTTGATGAATTACTTCAATTCCTAAATCAACCTGAAAAGAACTAATGCCTTTGGTGTTAAGGAACCCTTTAAGATACGCTGTTGCGGGATAAGGCGTATTCAGCTGGGTAAAAGGAGGAGTTACGAGTAATAAATCTTTCAAAGCGAGTGCAATTTAGACAAAATTTGTGAGGACTTTAGTGAGAGCTTAACCCATGGAGAGGTAAAATAATTCAATAAAAAAAGCAACACTGAAATGTGCTGCTTACATTTATTTAGTTTCAGGTATGACTTAAATTGTCGTCCGCTAAATTGATATACTATCCATCAAGGGAAAATCCCCATATCCGTATAGCTTATAGCAATTCTATCCAGCGCCAGAATAAAGCCTGCAGTTCTCAAACTTTTGATGTTCTTTTCTTTACGCTTGGCATTCAACTCATGATAAGCCGTCACCATGGTTTCTTCCAATCCGGAGTTCACCAAGTCACGTTCGCTGGCTCCCTTTACAATCAGATCTACCTGTTCATTACTGAATTTATCTCCTGTGGCATTTTCGATGCTTTCCAATAGCGTTTTAAACTTCTGCATATCATAACGCTTCTCAAGCTTTCCGAATGAAACACGAGATAGGTTTTTCAACCATTCGAAATAAGAAACTGTAACACCGCCTGCATTCAAATACATATCAGGAATTACCATAATTCCTTTGTCGAGTAAGATTTTTTCGGCCTCTTTGGTAACAGGTCCGTTGGCTGCTTCACCAATTATTTTCGCCTTAATCCTATCAGCATTGGAAAGCGTAATCTGGTTTTCCAGTGCAGCAGGCACTAAAATATCACATGGCCTTTCCAACAATTCTATTGAGTTCTCTACAAAAGTTCCGTGTGGATATCCTTTAAAGCCCTTATTTTCTACCTGATAGCTCTTTATTTTTTCAATATCGATTCCTTCTTCATCATAAATACCGCCATTCCATTCCGCAATACCTATAATTTTTGCACCTGCTTCTTTCAGAAATAAGGCAGAGTAATAACCCACATTACCTAATCCCTGAATGATAATATTTTTATTTAAAAGACCAGTGGTTAAGCCTAGCTCTTTCATATCTTCCTGCACGCTTACTGCTTCCCTGATGCCCAGATACACTCCCATACCAGTAGCTTCCGTTCTTCCATCAATACCATGTTGGGAAACAGGTTTACCCGTTACACAGCCTTTAGCATTAATTGCATCGGGGTTAAAAGCTTCATAAGTATCCACAATCCACGCCATTTCCCTTGCCCCGGTTCCATAATCAGGAGCAGGTACATCAATAGCAGGACCTATAAATTTTTTCTTGATCAATTCAGAAGTATATCTACGGGTAATTTTTTCCAATTGCCCTACCGAATATTTAAGAGGATCAATGTTTACCCCTCCTTTTGCACCTCCGAAGGGAATATTTACCATAGCACATTTATAAGTCATTAATGCCGCTAAACCCATTACCTCCTGCTCATTTACAAAGCTGCTATAACGAATCCCCCCTTTAACAGGTAGCTTATGGTGAGAATGTTGAACTCTATAACCCTTTACAACTTCATAAGAACCATCATCTTTTCGGATAGGGAAGTGAAATTTATAAATGCTATTACATTGTTTGATTTGTTCCAGCAAGCCTGGGTGTAATTCCATATGTTTTGCGGCATCATCTACAAAGCTGCAGACGTCTTCAAACAAACTATAATCAGGATCATTAACCATATGTATTATTTATTTTGTTTTAAAATTAGTTTTCAGTTTTGTGCCATAGCTAAAAGATACTCTTTTTTAAGAAGAGGACATATTTTATACCTTTCCTCTTTTGTATCTTCGTAAATTGCCTCTAGTAATTCTACCACGTTTAAAATGCCAATAAGTTCACACCATTCGAAAGGACCGTAGGGGTAATTTGTGCCAAGCTTCATGCCTAAATCTATATCCTCCTTGCTAGCTGTGCCTTCCTGTACTGTATAATATGCCTCATTAATAATCATAAAAATTATCCGTGGAGTAACCATTCCTACCCTGTCGTCTACTAACTGAAAATCCGTACCTAAGTTTTCACATACTTGTGGTAGCACTTGCTTATCTTCTTCATCGGATAATGTACATTCTAAAACGGAGCGGTTGACAAAAGTGGGGAAACCATTAAAACCGAAAAGAGGGTTATGAATAGGTGGTGCATACACTGCTATTTCGCCAAAAGCGCTTAAAGCCATGTGTGTAAATACAGGCATTTCAGGCTTTTGCTCATAGAAAGCCAGGCTTTCAGGTGTTTCATGTGCTAAAAAATCAAAAACGACTTCTGCTTTAAAAAAATCTTCTTCTTTTATATCTGATAAATCCTCTGCGTGAATCATCTGGTGTTTAACGCCAAACTTTGCAGTAATTTCATCATAGTTTTGGGGAGTTCCTACTACCAGTATTGTCATAATTTGAGTACTTTTGTCCAAAGTTAATGAACAATTCAAGAAAAGCGATATGGAAAAGATAATCATTC
This sequence comes from Marivirga lumbricoides, assembly GCF_014636295.1. Classification (GTDB taxonomy): domain Bacteria; phylum Bacteroidota; class Bacteroidia; order Cytophagales; family Cyclobacteriaceae; genus Marivirga; species Marivirga lumbricoides. The sequence goes on from NZ_BMEC01000008.1 coordinate 140,249, forward strand.
AGACGAAAGAAGCACCCGCACCGATTGGCCCTTATAACCAGGCCATTTTAGCAGGAGAAACACTCTATGTTTCAGGCCAAATTGCATTGGATGCTCACAGTGGAGAAATGATTAATGAAAATATTACCGAAGAGACGCATCAGGTAATGAAAAACCTGGAAGCTATTTTGTCGGAAGCTGGATTAAATTTTTCCAACGTGGTTAAATGCAGCATTTTTGTGAAGAATATGGGAGACTTTGCCACCATTAACGAAGCATATGGCCAATATTTTATGAGCAACCCGCCAGCCAGAGAAACGGTGGAAGTATCTCGCCTGCCTAAAGATGTAAATGTGGAAATCTCTTGTATTGCCGTTAAATAATGCAGGGGTGGCCTGCTCAATCGGAAATATTGATCAGCCAGTTACCCGCTGAGGAAATTTTCCGCAGGCTGCATTTAGCTGTAAAGCCGGCTCATTACCAAAGTTTCAAAAACAGGTCATTAGAGTATAGCTCTGATGAAGTTTTTCTTTTTAATGGCAAAGTTGGTGCTACAGGCTTTGCCATCTCTCAGGTAGTAAGCAGGCCGGATAATTTTTTGCCTTTAATACAGGGAAAGGTGGAAGGGGCTTCTACCGGAAGCCTCGTTTATTTAAAGTTTCGTTTGTTCCCGAGCGTGAAGTATTTTTTAGGTTTTTGGTTTTTGCTGATGTTGATGTTCAGCATGATATCTTATGCTGAAGGAAAGAATATGCTGACTGTTACTGCTCCCATTATTGTATTAGTTGCCAGTTTTTGGGTGGTTAACGTGCGATTTTCCAGCGCCTACAGAAGAAGCAAAAAGGAGCTGGTGAGGTTGATTGGGTGAGATTTTAGAGACTAAACTAGTTAACTAGTTTATCTAAAAATTGCTCCTAGTCACACAGCTAATAGAACTTCCTCCGTAGTTTTCGAGGAATTTTTCTAAATTTTCCTTTCTTTAACTCAACAAGCACAACCCCATTCTTATTGATGGAATCATATTTAGCTGCCTCTTCGCCTTTTAATATATCCATAGATTTTATCCATTCAGGATTAATCTCTTTTATTACATTCATATCTACTGAGTCTTCAACATTACCATTTTCAGGAATCTTTAGCTTCTTGTCTTTATGAAGAATAATAAATGTCATTGAATTAGAAGAAGACATACGTTGGGACCCAGGCCCGTCAATTCTCACTCGATTATTCTTATTTCTTTCTATATCTTGTCCAAAAGAGCAAAAGAAAATTAGAAAAAAACATAAAGACAATATTAATTTCATACGTATATAATTCAATTTCATATAATAGCTCAATGATTAGAAAAATTTAACAACTGTAAAATTTTTTAATATTTATGTCCTTTTGCTATATTCTTGCTTTTGGCTATTTCATGTTCTAACTTCTCCAATTGTGGTACTCAATTCAAATCAGCTCTCACATTCTTAGAAGCTTCATCTGTGTAAATTACCATCTTAATTTTTACATTGACATTTTTATCGTTAATCTGTCCTGGGGTCCACTCCTTGAGGGATTGAGCAAATTTTAGCACTTCTTTTTCAAGTTTAGTGGAAGCATTTGGATAAGCATCATATGCAGAAATATATCTATCATAAATCTTTTCAACCTTCTGCTTTATAGTGCTATTAATAAGATTGGCCTCCACTAATTTCCCTTCCTCATTAACCTTTAATTCAATAGCTATAAAGTTTTGTTCATCATTAGACTCTACGACTTTTCTTAATTTCTTTTCGAGACCATTAAGGAATGGCTTAGAATCTACTTCAGAGTAGTTAAAATAAATGTTTTTGTAATTAATGTTTGAATCATTAAGCCACTCTATTTCCTTTTCCCAGTTCTCAGAACCAAAAACTACCCTTCGCATGCAGTATCCTGCCTGATATTGACCTTCCTTATCTTTTTGTAAATAAAGTATATATTTTACTCCCTTCATTCCCTTCCAACTACAGGATGAAATATTGCTTTCCTTTTTGTTTAACAGATTTTGTGGCCCATCAACTTTTATTGTTGAATCACTATAAGTGCCTTTATATATATTTATTACTTTAAAAATAGCAAGTACATCATCGCTTTCTGTATCTTCAAAACCAATTAATTTTCCTTGAAAAATTAAATCCGAACTGAAATTGCTTCGAACAAAATCTGGCTCAGTGCAATCACAAGCCTGATTTTTATTAATAAAGCCTAAACTTAAAATAAATATTAGAAATACATTTTTAGTTGCAATCAATTGTTCCCATTTCTGCGGTTTGTAAATAAAATTTTCTTTCATTTAATTTTCCAGAAGTATCTAATAATATCTCGAATTATAACTTAAAAATTTTAAGTTATTAGAATGCTTCATTATTCTCTTTTATAGAAAGGGATGGGCAACACTCTATGTGTTCCAACCACTTCATTTTTATATCTTCCAGGTAAAAAATTAACGGTTTTAACTATTTCTATCGCAATGGAGTCAGCTTTCGAGCAATTATCCAAGCCTTTAATGACTTTAACATCTTTTATACTGCCATCCTTTTGAACAATAAACTGTACATATGATTTACCTTCTTCAGAACACCCTTCCGGTAACCATAACAATGATATATTTGCTTCTATCAAGCTATCATAGCCACCAATCAATTGAGGCTGTAACTCATAATTAATAAATACATGAGTTGTATCCTGACTTTGGGCATGAGCTATAAACAAAAGAGATAAGCTTATAAACATCATTAGATTTTTCATTTCTACTTTCCTTAAAGGTAAAATACTATTGTTGGCTAAAAACGCTACTATATAAGTATATTTTACTAACGTATAGACACATCTTCCTCATCATTAATCATTAATATCTCCTTATTCACGAAAAAATAAAGCTCATTTATGAAACGGTACTGCTATAACCTTTACTACTTCTGTTTTCTCTCCTTGTTTAATTGCCGGAATATATTTAACTAGTTTAACTAGCTCAATGGCGATAGAATCTGCTATTGGACAATTTTGCAAGCCTTTTATAATTTCCAGATTCTTAACTTCTCCGTTCTTTGAAACAATATGTTTGACGTACGATTTACCTTCTATTGGACAATTCCCGTCCAACTTCAATTTGGATGCATTTATATCGTATAAACTATCAAGGTTTGTTTGGATAAATGCAGTCTGAGAATAATTGCTTGCTTCTTGACATCGAGCCAAGTTCGCTATAAGAAAAAATGAAATTAAAAGAAATAATGTTCTCATGATTAACAATCGTTTAAATTTAACACTGCGTTTGGTATTAGTTGGTAATCAATAGGATAATTGTAAATGGGCTTTTCATTAATAAACTGTTTCATAAAATAGAAATATTTATCCGATATCTCACTCCAGTTGGGTAATTGCGTAAAATCATTAGAAACTTCACTAAGCCATAGTAAGTATTCTGTAAAAACTGCAGTACCTGGTTCTTCAAATGCAAGACAACAAAGGCCTCCATGAGTTAAATCATGATATAATTTGGCTTCAAATTCTATATTTGATCTTCCGACATTTGAGTATTGGTTTAGGCCACCGTAAAATAAATCTTGGTAACCATGAAAAAATTCTTCTCCAAAAGTAGTCTCATTTATTAATTCGGAAGATTTAAATGTAATATCAGAAGTTGAATAATTATAACCCCCCGGAACATCTTGTGTCCCATCAATTTTAAAACAAAACTTCTTTTCTTCTCCAACAACGTATTCAAAAATTTGAAGGTTTGTGCATTTTGTTAGGTAATTGTCAACAACATTTTTTAGTTTAAAATTATCCCTGGTTGATAATTCATTGCAATTACTAATGTCTTCTAATCCAGTAGTAATTGCTGTGCAACCTCCTTCGCCATCTGATACAAACCCTTGTTTACAAACACAGTTCCCCTCCGAATTAAGCACCATGTTCTCTCCACAATCAGGCACACACTCCCCATTCTCATCAGCTACATAGTTCTCACTACAAATTACTGCATCACAATCCACCCACATGCCTTCGATAAATGGATGAGCACACAAGCCATTAGGGCCTGAGGGGTTTGCTGAACCTCCCCCTCCACCACCCGGGTTGCTAGGATCTGGTGGCGCTAGCTCATCTGGCTCACAAACCATAGTAGATCCATCATAGGTACATCGTGTAGCAACAATCCTATCACCAACTGAAGTCTGTACACACCACCAGTGATCAATTATGCTACAGTTTCCTCCAGATCTATTACTTATTTCATTCTGGCTCTGAGGATTAGTTTGCCCTATTAAATTACCGTTTTCATATACTAATATTTGCTTAACTTCCTCTCCCCAATCACTTACTAAAAAATAACCTGTGAACTCCGCTGTGTTTTCTGTTGGTACAGGCATTACATATTCAAGTACTACTTCATCCTTCTCATCTTTATAGGCCCTTCCAAACGAAGTGTAATCTACAGGGAAGCGTTTGGTTCCTTCACCTGAGCTTACATATCTTTTGCCTTCTTCACCCCCTATACTTTTAGTGGGGAAGAACAATACATCACCTACGTTCAATTCTTTGTAAATGGCCAAATCCCATAATATATCAATTGAAGTGTCTGAACCATTAGTTCTGGCATTTGCATTTTGTTTTTTGCGGGCATTAAAAGCTTCTTTTACTTCTTCAATGGTAATGTCTTTTGCTTCTTCCAGCTGAATTACTTCTTCCTGATTACAGGAAAAGAAGAGGATGAGCAAGAAGCTACAGTAAAGGGAGAGCCTTTTCATTAACAAGTATTTTAAGGTTTATTACCGGGTTCTTTCAAAACAATTAAAAACTCTCCTTAAATGTGTGAAAAGAATTGAGCAGGATACTCTCCTGAGAAGAAAAAAGCCAAATAAATTTCACTTTGTAGGTTTGCCAAAGCAAGCAATTCAAACCTCACTTTGGTCGGTGCTACTTTATTCAAAAAGTTTTGAACCGGATTGACAAATGAAAGTCTCTAAAAAACTTAATAAATGCAAGAAATATTACTATTAACTTTAAATGGGAAGGTTGATTACTTCTACATATATTAACAATAAAAACACGCCTCCTTCCTGTCAGTTGAATTATAATGCTTAATTTTGCACCCTGAAATAAAAAAATTTACTCATGAGTACAGCTGTACGCGTAAGATTTGCCCCTAGCCCCACAGGCGCTTTACATGTGGGTGGTTTAAGAACTGCCCTTTATAATTATCTGTATGCCAAAAAAATGGGTGGCACCTTCATTTTAAGAATAGAAGATACTGACCAAAACCGTTTTGTAGATACTGCCGAAGATTATATTAAAGAATCTCTGGAATGGATTGGTATTACACCTGATGAAAGCCCCTGGAACGATAAAGGAAGCGTAGGCCCTTACCGCCAAAGTGAGCGAAAGGCAATGTACAAGGAATATGCCCAGCAATTGGTAGAGGCCGGACATGCCTATTATGCATTTGATACTTCCGAAGAGTTGGATGCTATGCGTGAGCGATTGAAAGCTGCGAGAGTGGATAACCCGCAGTACAATGCCATCACCCGCATGCAAATGAAAAACTCTCTGACACTTTCTGCAGAAGAGTTGAAGTCAAAAATGGATGCCGGTGAGCCTTATGTAATTCGTTTAAAAGTGCCAAGAAAAGACGAAGTACGTTTAAACGATTTGGTACGAGGATGGGTAATGGTACACTCCTCCCAAATTGATGACAAAATTTTAATGAAATCGGACGGAATGCCAACTTATCACTTGGCGAATGTGGTAGATGATCATTTAATGGGAATTACGCATGTAATCCGTGGAGAAGAATGGTTGCCTTCAGCCCCTCTACACGTTTTATTATATCAGTTTTTCGGCTGGGAAGATACTATGCCACAATTTGCCCACTTACCATTATTATTAAAACCGGATGGGAATGGTAAGTTGAGTAAGCGTGATGCCGATAAGCATGGCTTCCCTATTTTTCCTTTACAATGGAAGGATCCTGCTTCCGGCGAAGATGTTGCCGGTTTTAGGGAAGATGGTTATTTACCTGATGCTTTAACCAACTTTCTGGCCTTTTTAGGATGGAACCCCGGCACGGAGCAGGAAATTTTTAGCAAAGAGGAACTGGTTGATGCATTTAGCATTGAAAGAATTGGCAAATCAGGCACCAAATTCGATATTAATAAAGCTAAGTGGTTCAACCAGCAGTACTTAAAAAGCAAAGACAATGCTGAATTGGCTCATTACTTATTAAAAGATCTGGAAACCCATGGAAAATCAGCCAGTAAAGAAACAGCAGAAAATGTAGTAAACGCATTGAAAGAGCGCGTTACTTTCCCTCACGAATTTTACACTGAAGGAATATTTTTCTTTGAAAAGCCTACGGTATATGATGAGCAGGTAATTTCTAAAAAATGGACTTCTGATGCTGTAAAAGTATTGAAGCTATATGCTGTAGCATTGGAAAAAGAATCTTTTATAGATGCAGAAAAAGCAAAAGTTCTTTTAACCGATGTTTTAGAGCAAGAAGGAATAGGAATGGGTAAAGTAATGCAGGCATTGCGAGTATCTATTACCGGCAAGGGTGCCGGCCCGGACTTAATGGAAATAATTAGCATACTGGGCAAGGATGAAATAACCGAACGCATCCGTTTAGCGTTAGATACGCTACAGGACCAAGTAAAATAATTATGAGCAGGAAGAAAAAAGGTGATTCAGATAAAAAGAAACAAGAGCCAACCGTAAATCCTGAATTAAAGGGGTTTGATGTGAAGATAGACACTTTTGGTGAAATTAAAACCAGTTTCGATATTGATAGAATTAATGCTTTCCTGAATAAAGAGGTTGAAGATAAAAAACTAAAGAATAGAGAGGACTTAGATTTTATTAAGAAAAAGAAAAACATCAATAAAGATGAAGAAGAATAAAAATGCCCTGCTTAGGTGGGGCATTTTTTATTCTAATCAATTTTACTCTTCCATACCTTCTTCAGGAATATAAATAGCTACTTCCTGCTTCCCCCAATTTCTGGCTTTCTCTTCGTTAAGCCCCATATAAATATCTATTTTATTAGTCCAGCGTTTATTCATTTTGTCCTTTACCAGAAATGTACCTTCCAAGCCCTCAATTTTTACTCTGGTATTATGAGAAAGGCCACTATCTAGCAAATCCCGGGAAATGGCTATTGCCTTCATTCCGGGTTTAAGTGTATCGCCCCATGCTGCAACGCCAACGCTTCCTTTCTTAGTTTGCGCTTCTGTTGAATTATACGCTGTAGCCATTACATTAAGTGTGTCATAGTTGGTGGTGCTGGTTTTTTCGCCTTCACTGTCACAACCCGCAATAAATAGTGCTACCACTAAAAATGCATAAATGCTGTTTTTTCTGTAAAATCTTTCCATCACAAATTATCTATTTAGACATTCTCAATATTAAATAATCCTTTTAAGCGGATATTGTTCAATTGTCTATTCAAATTTAACGTGGCATTATCAATTAAAGATTAATTTCACATTATATAGAATTTAGATTAGGCATTCCAAAAACAGACGGGTGGAATTAAAACTACTCTACAAATAAGTATTGAAATTTGCGGAATCAATGGTTCATGAGTAATTTGAATCGTCAACAGAAACTTAAAGTTATGTACCAAAATTCGCACGAAATAGACTACAAAATTATTGGAGAGGGAGTTCAACTGGTAGAAATTGAGCTGGATCCGAATGAAACCGTCATTGCTGAAGCCGGAGCTATGGTTTACATGAACCAGGGTATCGATTTTGAAACTAAGATGGGGGATGGTTCCAACCCTAATGAAGGATTTATGGGTAAGCTGCTCTCTGCAGGCAGCAGGATTTTTACCGGTGAATCTTTGTTTATGACACACTTCACCCACCGTGGGACAGGAAAAGCGACTGTTGCTTTTGCAGGCCCTTACCCAGGCACCGTTATTCCGATGGATTTAAAAGGCTGCTATCAAAATGAAGTGATTGTTCAGAAAGATGCCTTTTTATGTGCTGCCCTGGGCACAAAAGTGGCCATTACTTTTAATAAACGTATTGGTTCAGGTTTGTTAGGAGGAGAAGGATTTATCCTCCAGAAGTTAAGTGGAAATGGAAAGGCATTTGTCCATGCAGGAGGAACAGTAATAGAAAAACATTTAAATAATGAAACACTAAGGATCGATACAGGCTGCGTTGTAGGTTTCGAGTCTTCTTTGGATTTTAATATTCAAAGCAGCGGAGGGCTAAAATCGATGCTCTTTGGGGGAGAAGGTGTGTTTTTAGCAACCTTAAGTGGTACAGGCAGGGTTTGGTTACAATCCATGCCGATCAGAAAACTCATTCAGGCCATCGCACCATATGGCAGAAATTCCAATAAAGAAGGGGGCTCTTTACTCGGGAATTTTCTGGAAAGGTAAGTTAAGCCTTTAGCAAAACTTATTTTCTAAGACCAAATCGGGGCAGCAACATGGGAACCTGCTCCTTATAATCTTCATATTCCTTTCCAAAAGTTCTTATCAATCGCTTTTCTTCGTACTGTACACCTATCATCAGGTAAATAAATAAGCAGACTGCGTGTAAGAGGTTGACATAGCTGGGGCTAAAAATTGCAAACCCGATCAAAAATAAGATAGTAGCAGTATATAAAGGATGGCGTATTCGGGCATAAATACCTGCCTTTTGTAGTTTTGGGCTTTTTTCTTCCTCTTTTAAGCCTAAAAAGGATCTAAAGCTGGTGTTTTTAAAAGACAGTTTGGTTAAAAGAAAGCCAAAAGTAGCAATAATCAAACCTACACTTTCAGATGATTTATTAATAGGCATAAAATAGACCGGCTCGATAAAACTTCCTAACAGTAAAACAGCCAAAATAAGAATAACAGAAAGCAGGGTATAAAGTTTTCTGTAATTAAGCGGACTTATTCCTTTACCATAAGCTTTTAGCTTTAGCTTTTCAGAGGCAAGGAATGAATGGATAAATCCAAAGATCAACCAGCCAAGAACAATCATTAAATAGTTAAATGGATAGCTCATGGAATAATTTTTAAGTGGTTTAAAAATGTAAAAAGGAAGCAACTATAAAAAATTACTTCCTTTCTTACTTTAAAGATTTAAAGAATCTATTTTCTGCTGTAATTAGGAGCTTCCCTGGTAATATGCACATCATGAGGATGGCTTTCTGCAACACCTGCAGCAGTAATTTTTACAAACTTAGCAGTTTTTAATGCTTCAATGGAGCCTGTTCCACAGTAACCCATTCCGGCCTTTAAGCCTCCAACCATTTGGTAAAGCACTTCAGCAACAAGCCCCTTGAATGGCACTCGTCCTACAATTCCTTCCGGCACAAGTTTTTTAATATCGTCTTCTGCATCCTGGAAATAGCGATCTTTTGATCCGTCATCCATGGCTTCCAATGAGCCCATTCCACGGTAAGATTTAAATTTCCTTCCTTCGAAGAGGATCATTTCACCGGGTGCTTCTTCGGTTCCCGCTAATAGTGAGCCTATCATTACACTGTCGGCTCCACCGGCCAATGCTTTCACTACATCACCGGAAAAACGAATGCCCCCATCCGCAATAATAGGAACTCCGGTATCTTTTATGGCTTTATAAGTTTCATACACCGCTGAAAGCTGAGGAGCCCCCACACCTGCCACTATTCTTGTGGTACAGATACTTCCCGGTCCCACTCCTACTTTTACGGCATCTGCACCAGCATCAATTAGTGCTTTAGCTGCTTCAGGTGTAGCAATATTCCCTACTATTACTTCAAGCTTAGGAAATTTAGATTTAATTCTTTTTGCAGTGTCAATTACACCTTTACTATGCCCATGGGCGGTATCAATACTTACCACATCAACTCCGGCAGTAATTAAGGCCTGTACCCTTTCCTCAATATCAGGCGTTACACCCACAGCAGCTCCTACGCGTAATCTTCCAAATTCATCTTTACAGGCAAAAGGCTTATCCTTCTTCTTAAGAATATCTTTATAGGTAATTAAACCCATTAAAATACCTGATTTATTAACGATTGGTAGTTTTTCAATTTTATGCTCCTGAAGTACGTCTTCGGCACCTTCCAGCTTGATTCCCTCTTCAGCTACAATCAGATTATCTTTAGTCATCACCTTTTGCACAGGCACTGAATGATCTTTCTGAAAACGTAAATCTCTATTGGTAACAATGCCAATAAGTTTCTTTCCGGAATCCACTACAGGAATCCCTCCAATTTTATTTTCACGCATAATTTTCACTGCATCACCCACTGTGCTATCAACATGCAATGTAATGGGATCCAGAATCATGCCGCTTTGAGATCGCTTTACTTTTCTTACCTGCAAGGCTTGCTGCTCAATATTCATGTTTTTATGAATAAAGCCTAGTCCACCTTCCAAAGCCATAGCAATAGCCATATCATGCTCTGTTACGGTATCCATGGCAGCAGAAACCAAAGGAATGTTTAAACGAATATTTCGGGTTAATTGAGTGGATGTGTCAGTGTTTCTTGGAAGAATATCTGAGTATCCGGGAAGCAGTAAGACATCATCATAGGTTAATGCCTCATAAACAAATTTGGAAGTATCTAAACTCATAGTGCAAATAATTACGGGTTATTATTTGCAGGGCAAAATTACAACTATACTTTGGTTTTAGGAAATTTGTGGAAGCTATTATTTTTATTTGTACATTTAATTATGTGTCGAAAATAATTAAAGATAGATGAACCTTATAGTTTTACTTCTTTTCTCTGCTGCTTTTTTAATAGCCGCCTATTTTATGTATGGAAAATTTGTATCAAGGAAGCTAAATATAAATAACCTTACTAAAACTCCTGCCCATCAATTAAAAGATGATATTGACTATGTACCTACTAAAAAATTTATTGTTTTAGGACATCATTTTGCCTCAATAGCAGGTGCAGGCCCTATCATTGGTCCTATCATAGCTGTTACTTTTGGCTGGATTCCGGCTGTTATCTGGATTTTACTGGGTGGTGTTTTCTTTGGAGCAGTACATGATACTACAAGTATGGTGGCTTCTTTAAGGCATAAAGGGAAATCGATTGGTGTAATTATTCAATCTTATATTGGCGAGGGTGGCAAAAAGCTCTTCCTCCTCTTCAGTTTCGCTACACTGATATTAATTGTTGCAGTTTTTGCAGATATCATTGCTAAAACTTTTGTTAAAAACCCGGAAGTAGCATCAGCTTCAGGGCTTTTTATCTTACTCGCCATCGTTTTTGGAAGGGTAAACAAGGCTTTTGAAAATAAAAAACACGCTTTTCTGATACTATCGGTAATTGGAGTTACTTTAATGTATCTCTTTATTTTTTTAGGAACACAAATTCCCATTCTTCTAAATTATGGAGTGTGGGTAGGTTTGCTTATGGCCTATTCCTTTCTGGCTTCGGTTACTCCCATGACATTCCTTTTGCAGCCGCGGGACTACCTGAGCAGCTTCTTGCTTTATGGCTTAATGATTTTTGCGATTGTTGGAATTCTTGTAGCCAACCCTGAAGTGAAAATGGACAATACTGTTCAGTTTCACAGTGAAAGCATGGGGTATCTATTTCCCGTGCTGTTTGTTACTGTGGCTTGTGGAGCCATCAGTGGATTCCACTCCCTGGTAGCATCCGGGACAACCTCAAAACAAATAGATAAAGAAACCGATGCGAAAGTTATAGGCTTTGGCGGTATGTTAATAGAGTCTTTTCTCGCTATTATTTCTGTGGGAGCTGTAATAATTTTAGAACGAGCAGATTATACAGGTTTACTTCTCACAGAAGGCCCTGTGAACATGTTTGCCGATGGCCTGGGTTATATTATTTCTTCTTTAGGAATTTCGGAGAATTTGGCTGTTACCTTTGTGGCACTCACTATTTCCGCCTTTGCCCTAACCACGCTGGATACCTGCACAAGGCTGGCCAGGTTCACATTCCAGGAATATTTTGAAAATATTGAAAGCCCAAAGGTTCAGAAAGTGAGCCAAAACAGGTTTATTGCTACTTCAGTTGTCATTGTGCTGTCGGTTTTAATGCTTCTATCAGGAGAGTTTTCTATGCTCTGGCCTATATTTGGGTCTGCCAACCAGCTTTTGGCAGCTTTAGCATTGTTAGCCGTAACTGTTTGGCTTTATAAAATAAAGCAAAGCGCTACTTTTGTGATAATACCTATGTTTTTCATGTTCACGGTAACGCTTACTTCTCTATTTTTCTTTGCCTGGGAAAACTACAACAAAGGAGTTTATGCACTAGCCATTATTGCAGGAATACTGTTTTTGCTTTCTCTTGTATTGATCCGACTGGCTTTTAGAAGCCTCAGAAAAAATCCGGAGAAGGTGAATAGTTAGAATTCCCGGAATCCATATTGCTTTTCACTCATAGTGGGTTTTACTTGTTATTGCCTGCTGCTATATTCCTTCACCACATTAATAAAGTGTTTCACTTTGTCAGGTGAAATGTCTGGATATACCCCATGACCTAAATTGGCGATGTAGCGTTTCTTGCCAAAACTGTCCAACATAGTTTCTGTAAGTTGGGTAATGGTTTTATCTTCAGCATACAGTGCACATGGGTCTAAATTACCCTGTAGGGTTTTTCCTTTTCCAACAATCTCCCTTGATTTTACAGGATCCATTGTCCAGTCAAGGCCTATTGTATCATAATTAAGCTTACTTAAAGAGGGTAAAGCATAGTGAGCGTCCTTTGCAAAAATAGTTTTGGGAACATTGTCAATACCATCCGCTATTTGCTTAAGGTAAGGTAAAGAAAACGCTTCATACTGAGCCGGAGATAAAATACCTGCCCAGCTATCAAACACCTGTATTATATCAGCACCAGCAGCTATCTGAGCTTTCAAATATTTGATTGTACTATCAGTAATCATTTGAAGTAACTTGCTGGAAAGTTCAGGGTCTGCATAAAGCATGGCTTTCGCTTTGGAAAAAGTTTTGCTTCCTCCTCCTTCTATCATGTAGGCAAATATGGTCCACGGTGCACCTGCAAACCCTATGAGTGGTACTCTTCCATTCAGGGCTTTTTTAACAATTTTAATGGCATCAGTTACATAATGCAAGCTCTCTTCAGGATCAGCAACACGTAATTGATCTAAGTCAGAGGCTGTTTTTATCGTTTTTGGAAAATGAGGGCCGCGCTTTTCAACCATTTCATAAGGTAAGCCCATGGCTTCAGGAATCACCAATATATCGGAAAAGATGATAGCTGCATCTACTTCTAAAATATCAACAGGTTGTAATGTTACTTCAGCCGCAAGTTCAGGTGTTTGCGCTAACTCAATAAATCCACTTAATTTTTCTCGTACTGCTCTATATTCAGGTAATATTCTTCCGGCTTGGCGCATTAGCCAAACAGGTGTTCTTTCTGTCTCTTCTCCTTTTGCTGCACGTATTAATAAATCATTTTTCAATTCCATGGCACAAATATAAGGGCATTATCTGATCCGATTTTACGTAAGCAACAAACTTTTGTGTTTATTTGCCGATTAAAGAGATAACTAACGCTATAATTTTATGTCATTACTTTTTAACGATTTCAAAGAGTGGAAAGCTTATTGTGAAGAAAAAAACCTGAAGCTTTTTGAGCCTGTTCTTGAATATGAAAAGGATCAAAAAAACAGGTCGGAAGAGGCTATTTGGGAAGGTTTGCAGACTGCTTATGATGTAATGAGAGATGCCGTAAAAACCGGGCTGGAAGAAGACATGACTTCACGCTCCGGCATGATTAACAATGGCGCCAAAAAGGTTTATAAAAATCCGATTACTGTTTTAGATAAAAATTTTCAAAAGCTTATTTCCCGGGCATTAGCGGCAAAGGAAGTAAACTCGTGTATGGGCAGAGTGGTTGCAGCACCCACTGCTGGAGCCAGCGGTATTTTACCAGGCACCATGTTTACCTTGCAGGAAATTCATGGGCTGGATGACAGAAAAATTTTAGAAGGCTTGCTGGTAGGTGCTGGAATAGCATTAATTATTGAGCAAAAAGCCTCTTTGGCGGGTGCCGTTGGTGGATGCCAGGCAGAAACGGGAAGCGCTGCGGCTATGGCTGCGGGTGCCATTGTCTATTGCCTGGAAGGAGATGTTGACCAAACTTTTAATGCCGTAGCTATTACCATACAATGTATGTTGGGTTTAGTGTGCGATCCTGTGGCAGGGCTGGTGGAAGTGCCATGTGTAGTGCGCAATGCCAGCGCAGCAGCAATTGCTAATTCTTCTGCCCAAATTGCCCTTTCCAATGTGAGCGGGGTGATTCCTGTAGATGAATGCGTGGATGCATTGGGTGAAGTAGGCAACAGCATGGAATCCCGATATAAAGAAACTGCTATGGGAGGTTTGGCCGCCACATTAACCGGACAAAGCATTTCTAAAAGAGTGCTTATTCAGGATATTGAAATGCTTCCTGATGAAGAGACTGACGATAATAATGAGTAATTTATTCCTGTTATATTATCACATTAACAGTATAAAAAACATAGGTTCCTAAAAGAATAAGCCCTTCGTAGCGGTCTATTCTCTTGTTAAAAACCATCATTGGGAGAATTACGAGCGTGATGGCTAACATCCATATCATATCGGAATTTAAAATTACTTCGCTCACTTCTATCTCAGATATTAAGCTGGTTATACCTAAAATAGAAAGTATATTAAAAATGTTGGAGCCCATTAAATTTCCTAAAGCCAAGTCAGTCTCTCTTTTAAAAGCAGCTACTACTGAAGTTACCAATTCGGGAAGACTAGTACCGATAGCTACCACAGTAATTCCCACTATTCGTTCACTTACCCCCAGATAAATTGCCAGGTCCCGTGCACTGTTCACAAACCAGTCTGACCCAAAATAAAGTCCTCCTCCCCCAATAATAATCAGCAATATGTCCTTACCCATATTTTGCTTTTCAGCATCAGAGGGAGCTTCCACTTCAATACCTAATTCAGCAGGGCTAATATTATTTTTGCGCGACCTCCTAATAATAAATATTACATATAAAATCAGGAGAACTATAAACATGATGCCCTCATAATCATCCACAAATCCTTCTCTTACTAAAAAATAAAGTAGCAAAGAGGAGCCCATTGCCATAGGCCAGTCAATTTTAATGCTGTCAGAGTTAACAGGAATGGGTGCAATAAGTGCTGTTACTCCTAATACCAATGCCAAATTACAAATATTGGAGCCCACCACATTGCCCATGGTGATATCGGGGCTTCCCGCCAAAGCAGCCTGTATGCTGATGAGTAATTCAGGAGCAGAGGTACCAAATGCAACAATTGTAACCCCCACAACCAAAGGAGAAATCTTAAATCTTAATGCTATGCGCGATGCTCCTCTTACAAGGAGATCACCCCCTAAGATAAGCATTGCAAGCCCCACCACTAGTAACACCGTATTATTTAAAGCCATTAATGCTCATTTTTATTTCCAAAACTTAAATCACCTGCATCGCCCAAGCCCGGCAATATATAAGCTTTATCATTCAATCTCTCATCCATTGCCCCAATAAATACAGAATAATTTATTGTGAGGTTTTTTTCAAGATATGCAACTGCTTCAGGGGTAGCTATAGCACTTGCTAAAATAAAGTGTTCGGGGCTTCCTGCCTGCAAAATACTTTCTATTGCCCGGACCATAGATTTTCCTGTGGCCAGCATAGGATCAACTAAAAGTACTATTTTGGAATCAATGGGAGGAAGTGCCTGATATCCTAAGAATATAGAAAAATCATCATCAGTGTCATTATGCTTTCTGTAAGCACCAAGAAAGCCGGAATCAGAATGATCAAAAATATTCAAAAAGCCTTGATGAAAAGGAAGGCCAGCCCTCATTACGCTTATAATTACCGGAAAATCGTGCAGTAATTGAATAGCTGTTTTTTGTAAAGGAGTTTGGATTTCCCGGGTTTGAAAATAGAGTGTTTTAGAAATTTCATAAGCTAAAACTTCTGCTACCCTTTCAAGGTTTCTTCTGAACCTTTGCCGGTCTTTTTGGATATCAACTTCTCTCAATTCTGCCAGGAAATGATTTAAAATACTATTTTCTTTATTAGCTATGAACATCAATAATGAAGGTCGATTTGTTTATTTCGGTAAATCTAAATATAATTTTATTTTATTTAGGAATAAAAATAAATAAGAAATAATCATTCTTTTGATAACGTAAATTCCTGCTAAAAGCTTATAACTTTGCTAAAATGAATCAATACAAGTTACTAAAAACACTTTGCGAAATTCATGCTCCGGCAGGTGACGAAGCCAACATGAAAAGCTTCCTTCTGAATTATGTAGCCAAGCATCAAAAAGATTGGAAAGTTAAGCCACAAGTTTACCAGGGTAAAGATTTTCAGGATGCCATTGTGCTGGCTTTTGGAAAACCCAGAACTGCCGTTTTTGCGCATATGGATTCCATAGGATTTACTGTTCGGTATCAGAACCAGCTCATTCCTATCGGTGGACCGGATGTAGAAACAGGTTATGCTTTAAAGGGAGAAGATAGTTTGGGTTTTATTAAATGCGAGCTGGAAGTGAATGAGGAAAACCAACTCTTCTATAAATTCGGAAGAGGAATTGACAGAGGCACCAGCCTCACTTTTGAATGTGATTTTCGCGATACCAAGGAATACATCCAGTCCTGCTATCTGGATAACCGGCTTGGTATTTACAACTGCTTAAAGCTGGCGGAAACTTTAGAAAATGGAATGATTGTTTTTTCCTGCTGGGAAGAGCATGGTGGCGGAAGCGTTCCTGTAATAGCAAAATTTATGTTTGAGGAATTTAACATTCGCCAGGCACTTATATCGGACATCACCTGGGTTACTGAAGGTGTAGAGCATGGAAAAGGTGTTGCTATCTCAATGAGAGATAGAAATGTTCCAAGGCAATCTTTCATCAGAAAAATTATACAACTTGCAGAAGAGTCAGGCATTACTTACCAACTGGAAGTAGAAAGTGGTGGATCCAGTGATGGCAGAGAGCTACAGCAATCGCCCTACCCTATCGACTGGTGTTTTGTGGGCGCCCCTGAAGACAATGTGCACTCACCCAATGAAATTGTACATAAAAAAGACATTACGTCCATGCTTTCTCTCTATCAATACCTGATGGAAAAACTTTAATCCCTTAAGTAAATGATTGAAATATTTGACAAAAGCTTTATTCCATACATAAAAGAAGAGGATATTATTACCCGGGTTAAGGAATTAGGAGAACAACTAGACACTGATTATGCTGATAAAAATCCGTTGATGATCAGTGTTTTAAACGGTGCTTTTATCTTCTCTGCTGATTTAATCAGGAGTATGAAAATACCAACGGAAATTACATTTATCAGAGTGGCTTCATATGAGGAGCTGCAGTCTACAGGAAAGGTAAAAGAAGTACTTGGGCTAAAGGAAAATGTCTTTAACAGAGACATCATTTTGGTGGAAGATATTGTAGATACCGGGGAAACACTGGAGCATCTTTTAAAAATGTTTGAAACTTTAGGCCCTAAATCTATTTCAGTCGTATCATTGTTGCACAAGCCTGCTGCTCAAATTAAATCCAAAAAGCCGGATTATGTGGGTTTTGAGATTCCCCCCAAGTTTGTTTTGGGCTACGGGCTGGATTATAATGGTTTAGGCAGGGAGCTGCGAGATTTGTATCAATTAGCTTAACATTGTTAATTTTATGCAATAATCTTTTATATTTGATTTTTCAACGAACTTAAATATGTTAAATATTATCTTATTTGGACCTCCGGGAGCCGGGAAAGGCACACAAAGTGAAAAAATAATCAATAAATATAACCTGACCCATATTGCCACCGGAGATCTTTTCCGCAAGCACTTAGGTGAAGGAACCGAGCTGGGAAACCTGGCCCAAAAATATATGGATGCAGGAAACCTTGTGCCTGATGAGGTAGTAATTGGCATGGTTGACGAGAAGCTGAAAGAGCATAAAAACAGTAATGGATTTATTTTTGATGGTTTCCCGCGTACTGTACCACAAGCTAAGGCCCTGGACACGCTTCTGGAAGAAAAGGGACAACCTATTGCCGGAATGATTGCCCTTGATGTTCCAAAAGAAGAATTGAAAACGCGAATTAAGGAGCGTGGTAAAACTTCAGGTAGAACGGATGATCAGGATGACGCGAAAGTGGAAAATAGAATAAAAGTGTATCTGGATGAAACGATTCCTGTAGCTAACTATTACAATGATCAGAATAAATATGTGAAAATAGATGGTGTAGGATCTATCGAAGAAATTTTCAATAAAATTAGCGCTGAAATAGATAAACTTAAATAATAGCGTTGATTATATCTATCCACTAATGCAAGATATTTGACGCATTAAAAAATCTAATTAGAGCCTGCTGTAACTTGTTTATGGCAGGCTTTTTTATTTCCACTAAAAATAAAGCTAAATTTGCCATTTCAAATTCTGAATATATGGCTAATCCTAACTTTATAGATTATGTAAAATTTTGCTCACGATCCGGTAAAGGAGGTGCGGGGTCCATCCATATGAGGCGAGAAAAGCATGTGCCTAAAGGTGGGCCTGACGGTGGAAACGGAGGCAGAGGCGGCCATATTATTTTGAGAGGGAGCACACAGGTATGGACGCTACTTCATTTAAAGTATAAAAAGCATGTAATTGCGGAAGATGGAAAGCCTGGTGAGGGCGGAAACCGCTCAGGTGCTGAAGGGAATGATGTGTACCTGGAAGTACCCCTTGGCACAGTAGCTAAAGATGCTGAAACCGGTGAGGTAAGGTTTGAAATAACAGAAGTAGGCGAGGAAAAAATTCTTTCCAAAGGAGGAAGGGGCGGTCTGGGAAATGCTAATTTTAAAACCCCAACTCAGCAAACACCAAGATATGCCCAACCAGGGGAAGATGGGCTTGAAGAGTGGATAATTCTGGAGCTAAAACTTTTAGCCGATGTAGGTTTAGTAGGCTTTCCCAATGCAGGCAAAAGTACTCTTCTTTCTGTGCTATCAGCAGCTAAACCTGAAATTGCTGATTATCCTTTTACCACTTTAACTCCTAACTTAGGTGTAATACCTTACAGAGATGACAGGTCATTTGTAATGGCTGATATCCCCGGAATTATAGAGGGAGCAGCCGAAGGCAAAGGTTTAGGAATTCGTTTTTTACGTCATATTGAAAGAAATTCCATTCTTCTGTTTATGATTCCGGCAGATGCAAAAAGTATTCAAAAGGAGTATGAAATTTTGACAAACGAATTAAAAAAATATAATCCTGAACTACTGGATAAGAGCAGGATTTTAGCCATTACAAAGACAGATTTACTAGATGATGAACTAATGGCAGAAATGAAGAAAGAGCTACCAAAAGAATTACCTGTTCTTTTCATTTCTTCGCTTACCAACTATAACCTGGAAAATTTGAAAGACCTGATTTGGAAGACATTACAGGATTAATGCCATATTGGCAGAATACCTGCAATTGGCAAACTCCTTGTTATTAAGAAACCCTGATTATAATGATAAACACAAAGTGCAATAAACTGTTATGGCTAAAGAAGAAATGGACGATAAAGAATTAAAATCGCAGGAAGAGCAAATCCGGGAAGAAGAAAAATTTGCTCAGGAGCAAACTACTGAAGATTTTAATGAAGATCAGGAAACTGCTGCCAAGAAAGAGGAAGAAACAGAAGAAATGGAGGAAGAACTTTCTGAAGTTGAAAAGCTTCAGCTTGAAGTGGCAGAAGCTAAAGATAAATACATCAGGCTTTACTCAGAATTTGACAATTTTAGAAGAAGAAATGCAAAAGAGCGTTTAGAGTTAGTAAAAACTGCTTCTGAGGATGTTATTGGTGACTTGTTGCCGGTATTGGATGATTTTGAAAGAGCTGAGAAAGCATTTAAAGAAAAAGCTGACGCGGAAGCCTTAATGGAAGGTTTTAGCCTCATTAAAAATAAATTTGAAAAAGTTTTAACTAATAAAGGCTTAACTGCAATGGACAGTAAGCCGGGCATTGAATTTGACTCTGAAATACACGAAGCTATTACCAAAATTCCTGTTGAAGATAAAAAATTGAGTGGGAAAGTAGTTGACGTGGTAGAGAAAGGGTACTTTTTAAATGAAAAAGTGATTCGTTATGCCAAAGTTGTAATAGGAGAATAAAATTAAGATGGCGAAAAGAGATTACTACGATATTTTAGGAGTTAGCAAATCTGCTACAGACGAAGAAATTAAGAAGGCTTATCGGAAAGTAGCCATCAAATTTCACCCGGATAAAAATCCGGATAATCCTGAGGCAGAAGATAAGTTTAAAGAAGCAGCTGAAGCCTACGAGGTGCTTAGAAACAAAGAGAAACGTCAGCGTTATGATCAATTCGGACACGATGGCGTAAAGGGCGGCCCTGGCGGATTTGGCGGAGGCGGCATGAATATGGAAGACATATTCTCTCAGTTTGGCGACATCTTCGGTGGCGGAGGTGGTGGTGGATTCGAAAGCTTCTTTGGAGGTG
This sequence comes from Marivirga lumbricoides, assembly GCF_014636295.1. Taxonomy (GTDB): domain Bacteria; phylum Bacteroidota; class Bacteroidia; order Cytophagales; family Cyclobacteriaceae; genus Marivirga; species Marivirga lumbricoides. The sequence goes on from NZ_BMEC01000008.1 coordinate 160,701, forward strand.
GCGGAAGAGGCCGCTCTAGAGGTAGAAGAGGATCTAACCTTCGCATCAAATTAAAGCTAACTTTAAGTGAAATAGCGCACGGTGCTGAGAAAAAAATTAAAGTTAACCGCTTAGTTGCTGCTGACGGTGTTACTTATAAAGATTGCCAAACTTGCGGAGGCACAGGACAGGTAAGGCGTGTAACCAATACCATGTTAGGTCAAATGGTTTCAGCCAGCACATGCCCAACATGTCACGGTTCTGGTAAATTTATTGATAAAAAGCCTCCTCATGTGGATAACACTGGCTTACAATCAAAAGAAGAAATTATCAGCGTTAAAATTCCTGCCGGTGTAACTGACGGAATGCAGTTAAGCATGCAAGGAAAAGGGAATGAAGCCCCAATGGGTGGTGCTGCAGGTGATCTTTTAATCCTGATTGAAGAAATTGAGCACGATGTATTGAAGCGTGATGGTCAAAACGTTATTTATGACCTTTATCTTAACTTTGTGGATGCTGTTCTTGGTACTTCTGTTGAAGTGCCAACTATTGATGGAAAAGTTAAAATTACCATAGAAACCGGTACGCAGTCAGGGAAAATATTACGGCTGAGAGGAAAAGGTGTAGGTGATATTAACGGTTACGGCCGAGGTGATCAATTAATCCATGTAAATGTATGGACACCTAAGCAGGTAAGTTCAGACGAAAAGAGCATGCTGGAAAGCATGAGAGGTTCTGACAACTTTAAACCACAGCCCGGTAAGTCTGACAAAGGATTTTTTGACAGAGTAAAAGAGTTTTTTAATTAAAAAACGATCAAATTATAAACAGTAAAAGAGGCTGTCTCAAAAGGACAGCCTCTTCTTTTTTGCCTAAATAGTTTAGTCCCGATGAGACTGATACATTTGATACACTAAGTTCAGGTTATCACCTTCAATTAAATAGTCATTTCCTGGCACAAAGCAATCTTTACGGATACCCTTCCTTGGTAATTGCGAGCATAGCGCGGCAATCTTTTTATCCTTGGTCTGTTAGCCAAAGACCTTGGTTTTTCATGGCATCTATGCAATAACACAGGTTTTTTACTCAAATTATAATTAGCACCGTCATTCCCAAGCAACTTGTCCCGATCATTATCGGGAGGTGCGCATCTGTTCATTTCAGCAGCAGGTTAAAATAATGTCTTTTCTCTATAGAATAATCGGCACAACTTGGCTAAAGATGGAATGTACGAAGCTTAACCAAAAATCAAAAGAGGCTGTCTCAAAAGTAAAATTTTACTTTTGAGACAGCCTCTCATTTATGTCTGACTATTTTTGACTAGCTACTCAGTCGCGTTTCATTTTTGCATAGCATCTTCAATCGCTTTTTCAATATCTCTCCAATCATAAATCTGGAAAGTTTTATCGTCAGACATGGCAACAAAAATACCTTTCGGGAATTCAGAGCCAAAATTGTAATTAATCACTTCGCTTCCATCACTTTGGTCAGTACTAAAAGGTAATTCAGCTATAAAATCATTATTTCCTTCTCTTGTAAAAACGTGGAAAGTATTATCGGATTGATCTGAGGCTAGTAAATAGCCAGTTGAATCCGTTTTCTTATAAATAGAAAGCCCTTCTCTGTCCTCCAAAAAATTATCCTTTCCAAACTGACCCAGTTCCTCATTTCCTTTTGCAGGATCAGCATAATATTTCCTTATAGAGTTTCTTTCATCGCTGAAATACACAAAACCAGCCTCATTATCCACTACAATGGCTTCAATCTCTTTTTCACCGCTCCAAATTCCAAACTTTCTCACTAGCTCTCCTTTTACTACTCCACCGTTACTCTTAAGTTCATATTGGTACAGGTAAGAGCCGTCTGTGGGCCCTTCTTTTCTTCCAACCACTGCAAATATTTGCTTGTCAGAGGGTCTTGTATACAGGGCTATTCCCATAGGGCTCCGCAAAGTATCATCTTCAAAAACAGGAATCCCACCATTATCAATGGCTTGCATTTCAGGAAGCTTAAATACTCTGATTGAATTGGTAAACCGCTCGGTGCAAACCGCAATATCAATAGTATCACCATTGTACGGCAAGCCATAGGCAATATCCACATTATTGGGTCTTTCCAGGTTTTTAATACTTTTTTCCCTGTCAATTTCACCATGGAGGTTATACACATAAAGGCCTCCTAATACTCCATCGTCACCTTTGTCAGTGCCAATAATCAAACTTTCTGAGGGATTGCTTTTGTTAATCCATATGGCAGGATCATCAGTATCACTGATTACCTGCTGCGTTACATATTTAGGCTTAATTCTGACTGTATCGATATTTTCCACTGTATCAGCAGTTTCTTCTTTTATTTCTTTTTTGCCTGCACAGGCAACTATTGATAATGCTATAATTAAATACAAAAAGTTCTTCATTGGTAATTTTTTAAAGTAATGTTAGTAGTGGCCAACCTTTTCTAAGGTTGGCTAAAAATCAATCTCTGTTTAAAATAAATGTATATGCGTTATCGCTGTTGTAGAAAGCCGCGTCATTAAAATTGTCTTCATCCTCCAGGGACTGTACCTTTATGGTTAAAGTCTCTTCTTCTAAGTTGATTTCATAAACGGCTTTCAGAATAAAATCAAGTTTATCCTCTACCTCACTATCTTCATCGTTGAAGATAAAATAACTTCCTTCCAATTCTAACTCGCCATCCTCTGCACTAAAATCTGCCTCAATTTCAATTTCTTTATTTGAAAAATCAGTCGGGTCACATTCATCTGCTTCTTCTTCATTCAATTCAATCTTAATAGTTAATTCCTCAAATTCAAATTCGAATTTTATAGCACTTAGCTCCGAATAATTTAATGCAGCTAGTTCTGCACTAATTGGCGATAAAGCTTCTTTAAACTGATTAAAAACTGATTCATCGGATATATTTAATTCCCATTCAGCAGTAATTTGCTCATTGTCCAAAACCTTAAACTCAAACATACTCACCGGATTTAATGCTATAAATGAATTAGTGCTGTTAATTCCTGTGATTTCAAAAACAAATCCGCGGTCATCTTCATTTTCGATATCATCATCAAGTAAGGCTTTTTCCTCCTCTTCTCCCTCCTCAACTACCGTTTCAAAAGGAAGGTTGAAAACAATTTCGAAAGCTTCCGGCATTCCAATTTCAGCACTGGGCTTTAGTGTAATAGTGCCAGTTCCGTCAGCATTGAAAGTGAACTCCAGCTCCCCTTCTGTACAATCATCAATCTCATAGATCACCTCTTTAATATGAACTTGATTGTCACCCGGCCCAATTTCCAATCCTTCAGCATCTTTCAACTCAAAGGAGAAAATTACTTCTGTTTCCGGAAGCTTTCCAAAATAATCCTGAAAAGCTATTTCAAGCCCATAATCTGTTTCGGATTCCAGCGCACCCCCTTCATCAGCATCCAGTGCAAGGATAAAAAGCTCTTCTGATTCCGCATCCTGTGCATATTCAAACTCTTCATCCACACAAGCAGTTAAGAATGAACATGTTATTCCCAGTAAAAATATATTATTGAATAAGTTTTTCATTTTTTTTAAAATTAGAAGTTGAATTTCACACCCACACGAGACCACCATGAATAGAATTCTCTCTGGATATATTGATCTTCTGAGCCCTGATACACTTCATAAGGCTGATTGGTCAGGTTCATAAACTCTCCAAACACCTGGAAATTCCTGGTGATACGATATGCTCCTGTTAAATCAATCTGCATTCTGCTTTTTACATACACATCTTCTTCTGCCTCATCCCCTAATTCGGAAATATATTCACCGTTGAAGTTAGCTGAGGCTCTTAGGTTAAACTTCCCATAGTCGTATGCCAGTGAGAGATTTCCTACATGAGCTGCCTGCCCCGGTAAACGAATCTCCTCTGTGCCGGCCTCTCCTGATCTATTGCTAATATTTGCTAAAGAATTGGTATATGTATAATTAGCATATAAACCTATGCCTTTTAAGGCGCCCGGTAAAAATGTCATGTTTTGTTGATAAGCTAATTCAAAACCAAGCAACTCAGCACTTTCTCCATTTCTGGACTGATTCAGTACCACATTGATGTTGTTGATTATGGAATCATAACGCTGTGTGAAAATGAAGTTATCAAGGTTTTTGTAGAACAAGCCTGCAGAAATAATTCCTACCGTTCCGAAATAATGCTCCCCCATTAAATCAATGTTATAAGCAGAAACCGGTGCCAACTCAGGATTACCTATGCTTCCTTCCCTTGCATTCAATTCAATTTCCTGAGAAGGCACGATGTCCTCAAAGTTCGGTCTTGAATAGCTTGCTGTTGCTGCAAAGCGAATATTAGTTAATGGGTTTAACTGATATTTGAAATGAATCTGAGGAAGTAAAAAGTCATAAGTTACACCACCATCTATTGGATCAATTCTATCTAAATCACCTTCTACATCAAATATTGCCGCTTGCGAATTATAGGTTACCTTAGTGGTTTCATAGCGAAATCCACCAAGTGCCATTAATTTTTTGAACTGAAGTTTAGTCATTAAATAGGCAGCATAAACATCTTCTGTAGCTTTATAAGATTCTACCGATTCCGCTACTTGCTTATCCTCCACTTCTAAGGCAAATCCATTTCTATTTTGATTAAAAAACCTGTTTAATTGTGAAACGTCAATGTTTCTGTTAATCTGATATTGCCCATCAAGAAAGTTATTATCCAGAAGTCCGCCTTCAAAGAAATTCAAAGTAAAGTCTTCAGAGGCTCCGTTTATTTGAATGTCACCTCCCTCCCAGGAATAAACATTTTCTGTAATATCAAATGATTTCTCTTTCAGCCTTACTTTTCCACCAAATTTTAACAAGCCTTCAGCCCCATTTAATTTATACGGAATTCCGAGGTTAATTTTTGCTGTTTTATTAACATCTAAGGCATAAGTATTTCCGGTGGTAATTTCATCAAATTCGTAGATGGAATTATCGAGATAGTCAGCCCCTTCCACAGTAAACTTGGGAAATTCAGGGTTAGTACTAAAGTCTATTCCTATTAAATCTGCTTTGGCTTTAAAAACAGGCTCTGTATCGAAAGGCGTGTCCTGGTATGCTTCAGAATAAGAAACTTCATAATCCAGCGAAAGATTAGCGAATGAATGCTTCCCTCCCAGGTTAAAGCTGCTGACAATTTGCTTTTCCCACCTGTCTTTGCTCCCTCTCTCAATTTCGGCATCTTCAAAAGGAGAGTCATCCTCATTTGGAACAAATAAATACGTTCTTCTTTGCTCCCTATCCTGAAAGTTGTTGTAGATACCTCGGAAATAAAGATTATTGTTAGCATTGATGTTGTAATCCAATGTTCCGCTTAAGCCCGTTCTGCTCCTCTGTAAAGCGTAATCTCTAAGTTCAAATTCTGAGCCATCTCTTTCCCAATTATCTGAACCGCGATCTGTGTAATAATGACTTGCATTCACTAATAATCCCAGCTTTCCTTCTGCACCAAATCTTTGTCCATATTGTAAAGAGCCCTGGCCGTTCGCTTTTTCCATTAGGTTATTGTAGCCCCCAATTAAGGTTCCGCTTATGGCAGGGGTAGTGGACTTTGCCGTTCTGGTAATCAGGTTGACAGAGCCACCGATAGCATCACCATCCATATCTGGTGTTAGTGCTTTTGTCACTTCAATAGAAGCCAACTGATCTGCTGGAATGGCATCAAGCGCAACAAATCGAACACCTGCTTCCGGAGATGGAATTTGCTCTCCATTAATGTTGATATTCGTAAATTGTGGAGCCAAACCTCTCACCAAAACATAGCGACCCTCTCCCTGGTCTCTTTCAATATTAACGCCCGGCACACGCTGCAAGGCTTCTGCCACATTGGGGTCAGGAAATCTGCTAATTTGATCAGCAGCTACAATATTTTTAATATTATCTGAATTTTTTTGCTGGTTAAGTGCTTTTTGTTGTCCTTCCAGATTGCCGTAGGTTACAACTTCGCTTAATGCCACGCTGTTGGCTTGCATAGCAATTTCCCCTATTATCAGAATGTCGCTTTCAGGGATTTCTATATCTACCAATTTTGTTTGATAGCCCAAATAGCGAATTTCTATTTGCTTTGCCTGGGTTTTTAACATCAGATTAAACTCTCCCTGAAGATCTGTAACGGCTCCATAGGTTTCACCCACTACAACCACACTTGCTCCCGGAAGAGGTTCTGATGATTTAGCATCAATCACCTTTCCTGTAACAATTCCCCAGGTTTCTCTGGCTGACTTTACTTTTGACCCAACGTTTTTACCGGGAGTGACTACGATACTATTATTGATCTGCCTGAACTGAAGCTTGGTTTTACCGGACACTTCATAGAGCACCTCTGCCACTGAAGCCTTCCTGTTTTCAAGCTCTATTTCTCCCTCCAGCGAAATGTTTTGGGAGCTATACATAAATTTGAAGGGTGTGCTGCCTTCAATAGTCTTGAATAATTGGGCGAGGTTGGCATACTTTGCCTCCACAGTAATGATTACATCCTTTACGTTTTGCGCATGCCCCCTTTCCGCCAGCACCGCATTACACAAAAGGCAGGTAACCATTAATCCAAAAAAGGTGTATTTGCTAAGCATAATTATACCTCCTTGTAAATTTTTTTTCATAATTTTGATTGTTTGTTAATACTTCTTGGTTTTAATAAATACTTGATTTCCAATTGCAGTTGGATAAATCAGAAAGGATGTTGCAGCATCCTTTCTTTTATTGTTTGTTATTACATGCTTTTCCTTTTATAGTGATTTTTTGTGCATTTATCTGGTAAGAAATACCAAAGGTTTCCTTCAGCACTTCAAGAACTACCGGTAGCTTTTCACTTGTGAAACTACCGGTGAATACACACTTTTTCAGTTCCTCCTCCAGCGAAATTTGGACATTATACCATCTTTCCAATTTTACAACTACTGTTGATAAAGGTGAATCACGAAAAGACAGTGTGCCATTTCGCCAGCTACTGATTTCAGAAGTTTTAACCTCATACTTATTGATCATTCCTTTTTCTAAAGAAGCTCTTTGTCCGGGCACTAAAACAACCTCTTCTATTTCACTGCTTACTTTTACTTTTCCTGAAAGCACCTCTACTGATTGTGAGGCATGAGGATAAGCACTTACATTAAAAGAGGTGCCCAGCACCGTTGTTTTCATACTGCCGCTGTTTATAATGAAGGGGCGATGCTTATCCTTCTTTACCTCAAAAAAGGCCTCTCCTACTAATGCTACTTGCCTGTTATCTTCAGAGAAGTTTTCCGGATAATCAATTGTACTTCCTGAATTCAGGTAAACAAGAGAGCCATCAGGTAGAGTAAATTTTAATTTCTGGCCATATTCAGCCTTTTTGGAAAGTTGCTTAGGAGGTAAATTGCTAAAGAATAGCCATGTGCCAGCAAGCCCTACAAACAAAAGGATAGAGGCCGCAAATCTTAAAAAGCGATAATTGAAGGAGCGGGACCTTGCCTTTTTTTCTTCAAGAATTGCATCAGAAACTTTAGTGTAGACCAGAGATGGATCAAATTTATGTTCTTTAATCTTTAGTGGTGAATTCCACAATTGTTGGTATTCGGAAAAAATCAATCTATTCTCCGGGTCCTTTTTTAGCCAATCTTCAATGTGCGCTTTCTCCTCTTCGGAAGCTTCATTTGCAAAATATTTGGCCAACAAGTTTTCGGTAATCTCCTGGTGCATAGTTTGGGTGTTTGCCTTTATGACACTTTTTAAGGTCGGCTACCCTGATCAGAAGCTGTTAACAAATTATTACGGAATGGTTACTTATGATAATATTCACCTAAGTTGCTTTTTTGAATAGTCTCTCGCATCAATTTAAGTGCTTTCCCCATGTGCGATTCTACTGTCTTTATCGATAATTTTAGTATCCCTGCAATTTCGGCATAAGTAAAGCCTTCTTCTCTGCTGAGCAAAAAAACAGTTTTTACTGTTGGAGAAAGAATGTTAAGTAGCTGATCGATGTCTTGCAGATTCTCTTCAGAAATAAGCTTTTCCTCCGGTGATTGGCTAAAAACCTCCAATTCAAGGGAGCTGTCTGAAAATGAATAATGAAGTTTTTGGTTTCTTCCCGCATTTAAAGAGGTGTTTTTTACCATGGTAAAAAGATAGGCTTTTACCTGGTGAGTAATGTCCAGATAAGCTCTCCTTTTCCACAGTTCTATAAAAACATCTGCTACTACTTCTTCTGCGATTGTTTTTTGGTGGGTTATCCTGAAAGAAAAATGAACTAACGCTGAGAAATATTTATCAAACAGTATTTTTAATGCCCGTTCATCATCATTTTTGATTCGCAGGATTAATTGTAAATCTGTCTGTAGTGCTCCGGCTTTCATTTTTCTTAGTCTTTACAAACATGAGATTCTATTTTGAAAATTTGGAAAAAGGGCTGTTATCAAATTTTTAAGATTTTATCTTTATTATTAATATCGTGTTTATCTACAATATTCTGGCCCTCATAGAATTAGTAAAACCTATGTTGACGCTCCCCGTAATAGAGCATCATGAGTAATAAATTATTTGCATTTTCCACACTACTTGTTTTTAGCGTTATTTCTAACTGCTATACTCAGGAGCTTCATAAGCATTTTGAAGTAGCACAAAGTAGCAATACTGATAAAGTAGCTTTAAGTGTGTTTACCAAAGCGGGCTCTTCATTTATTAATGGAGTATCTTCTGTAAAGCCTTTGGAGATATACAGTGAAAATGAGAATAATATAGCAGCCAGCACCTACAAAATTCAGGAATTTCAGGACCATAAATATGTGGAAGCTAATTTAACCTGCAAAAACCATGTTGGCCTTAATTTTACAGAGGCCATTGCAAAAAATATTTTTTCACCTGATATAGATGCTAAAGATGTTTGGCAAATAAAGCTTTCAGAAAACACCTTATATAATCTTTCTCTTAATTATTTATTAGGCTCGGCTGAAATTGATTTATCCAGACTGTCTGTGGAACGTCTTAAAGTGAATTCCGGAAGTGCAGATGTTTTTCTTAATTATGCTGACGGAAAGAGAAACGCAGTAGCTATGGATACTTTTTTTGTAAAAGTAAACCTAGGCGATATAGTAGTTGAGAACCTCAATCTTGCTTTAGCTAAAGAAATAATTGCAGAAGTTGGTTTTGGATCCATTTACCTTAATTGTGGAAATAATTGGCAGATAAATAGTAAAGTTAGTGCTTCTGTAGGTGCTGGTAGCATGACTATTCACTTACCTCCTGATGATATTCCGGTATTGGTAAGAATTAAAAACTCTGCTTTATGTCATATTAAATTAGCCAGCGACTATAAAAAGGTGGGGCATAATTTATATGGAAATGCCGCCTATATGAAAAATAAACAGGAGTTCTTAGAATTTTCTCTGGATGTTGGAATGGGCAGTATCTCTTTTTTACACTAATTATTAATTAGCTAATTCTACTCCAGTTAACTGATTTTTTTGCCTGATTTTCAATCTGGATTTTTATCAATCTATTTTCTTCACTTACTAATTCAGGGTCTTCCTTTACAATTTTTTGTGCTGCCTGTCGTGCAATTGTTAGTACAGGCTCATCCTCACGTAAGTCCCCTAAAATTAAATCTACCTGGCCACTTTGCTGAGTGCCCATCATATCTCCCGCCCCCCTTAATTGCATATCTACCTGGGCTATTTCAAAGCCATCAGTTGTGCGCACCATGGTATTTACTCTCACTTTAGCTTCCTTGCTCAATTTATGCGTGGTAACTAAAATACAATAGGATTGCTCTGCGCCCCGACCCACCCTTCCGCGCAATTGGTGTAATTGGGCTAAGCCAAAGCGTTCTGCATTTTCAATCACCATTACAGATGCATTAGGCACATTAACACCTACTTCAATCACTGTTGTGGCTACCATTATTTTGGTTTCTCCTTTTACAAAACGAGCCATTTCAAAGTCTTTGGCATCAGCTTTCATTTTACCATGCACTATGCTTATGGGATATTCGGGAAAAGCTCTTTGTACACTTTCGTAACCATCCATCAAGTCTTTCAGATCCAGTTTTTCTGACTCTTCAATCAGAGGATAAACCACATATACTTGCCGCCCTTTTTCAATCTCTTTGCGGATAAACCCATTTAACCTCAACCGGTTAGCATCATACTGATGTAGTGTTTTAATTTCCTTCCGTCCTTTCGGCAGTTCATCAATCGTAGAAATGTCTAAATCGCCATAAACAGACATAGAAAGTGTGCGTGGGATAGGCGTAGCGGTCATGATTAACACATGTGGAATAAACGTTTCATTTTTTTTCCAGAGTCTTGCTCTTTGGGCTACCCCATATCTATGTTGCTCATCCACAATTGCTAAACCTAGGTTTTTAAATTGCACCACATCTTCCAGTAGCGCATGAGTACCTACCAGAATATGGAGTTCTCCTGAGAGCAATTCCTCATGAATTTTTCTTCTTGCTTTAGTCTTTGAAGATCCTGTGAGGAGTGCAATCTTCACACCAATCTTATCAGCAAACTCCTTTAGTCCCTCATAATGTTGATTGGCTAAAATTTGAGTGGGTGCCATTAAAGCTACTTGGGCTCCGCTATCAATAGCTATTAGTGAAGCAATAAACGCCACAATGGTTTTACCACTACCCACATCGCCTTGCAGCAGCCTGTTCATTTGCTTGCCACTTTTAAAATCATTAAATATTTCTCTGATTACCTTTTTCTGTGCACCCGTTAAGTCAAAAGGAAGGTGAGATTGATAAAACCTGGTTAATAAATCTGTTTTAGCTAAAAGCTGACCTTTAAATTTCTCAAGCCTGATTTTTTTCTGCATTAGCAGGCGCAACTGCATAAAGAAAAACTCTTCAAACTTCATCCTGAAACGCGCTTTCTGAAGCATTTGCTCTTCTCTGGGGATATGGATTTGTGCTACAGCATCCTTTTTAGGCATAAAGGCATATTGCTGCAAAATAGATTGTGGTAAAGTTTCAGGAATTCGATTATAGGCCTCCTTCAACAACACTTTCTGCAGGTTGTAAAGTGCCTTGCTATCAAGAAATTTTCGCCTTAAAGTTTCTGTTGTAGAGTAGACCGGCTGAAGAAAATGGTTGTTCTGAAGTGCAGGGGTTAAAACCTCTATTTCAGGATGTGCTATACTGAACTTGTTACCAAATTTATTAGGCTGACCAAAAACTACATAGGTTACTCCAGTTTTTAACTTGGGACTTATCCACTTAATCCCCTGAAACCAAATCAGATCTACACTACCTGTTTCATCATAAAAGTGAATGACTAAGCGTTGTTTTCTGCCTTCACCTATTAGCTCTCTCCCTCTGATTTGCCCTTTTATTTGCACATTAGGCATTTGTTCGTGCAATTCTCTTATGGAATAAAACTTTGTGCGGTCCTCATATCTGTAAGGATAATGCTGCAGTAGATCTGCATAAGTGAAAATGTTGAGTTCTTTGTTGAGTAATGCGGCCTTTTGCGGGCCAACACCTTTTAAAAATTCAATTGGTGTTTTAAAGAATGACGACATATTAATTCCACTGCAAAGTATTGAGCGCGTGTACGATGTCTCTCTTTACATAATCAATTACTGGTGCAAGAGAATCATTTTCTGTTGATGTTCTGAAATAAAGTGCGCCTCTTAAAAAATGTTCTGTTGAATCAGTTGTGTAAAACTGAAACTGACTTGGCACATCTCCTTCTAACTCCGCAACAGATACCCTTTTATTGGAAGGCGTAATTAAAATGGTTTCTTCAATGGATGTAGCTTTAACCTGATGCTTGGAAGTAAGTTTATAGGAGTCATCAATGTTAACACGCAAGGAATCTCTGTTATTCATAAGCGGTTTGTATGTGATGTGCACTTCTGCCACAAAATCCGGATAAAAAAGAGCAAACCAATATCTTTCCTTCTGATAGGAAGAATCAGGTAAAATCTTTGCATGCTTTGAATACTGAAACGAGAAGGGAAATGAATCTGGTAGCGCTTCATAGGCCGGCTCAGGAAGATCTATTCTATTGAAGCCTTCTGGTTTAGGATAATAATCTTCTTCACAAGCCAGAATAAATAACCCTGCCATCAATAAAAATAATACGTTTTTCAGAAGCCTCATTTTACAAATATATTAATCATCAGGAGATTTTGTGCTGCTTTATTAAATAGAATGCACTTAGCTGGCTAATTTTAATTTCCAACGAGTTGATTTAATTCATAAAATAGCGAATAATCCGCATACTCATTTTATCAAATGGCGGATACTTCTTTTTTAAATCGAACCAGGTGCCTGATTTCAAAATAGATTTCTCATGTGAGAAGGTGAGAAAGCCGGCTTTGCCATGATAATTTCCCTGTCCGCTATTTCCTATACCACCAAAGGGCAGGTCTGGATTACTTAAATGAAGGACTGTATTGTTGACCGCACCCCCACCGAAAGGAATTCGCTGGATAAACTTCTCTTCGGCTTTTGAGCTTTCAGTAAACACGTAAAGTGATAATGGATTTGGATTTTTGGCAATCATCTCAAAAACCTCTTCCTCATTCTGGTAAGTGAAAATGGGTAAAATAGGACCAAAAATCTCCTGCTTAAAAAGCTCATCCTCTTGCTTTATATTCTCTACCAGGGTGGGCTCAATTTTTCTTAGCTCATCATCAAAAGCACCTCCAAAAATTATGGTTCCTTCTTTTAAAAAGCCTTTTAAGGTTTCGTAACGCTTTTGATTTACAATTTGTGTCAGGTCCTTACTTTCCAAAGGTTGAACACCATAGAACTGCATGATGCTTGATTTCAGCTCATCAATAAGTTTTGCTTTTATTTTTGTATGCACCAACAGATAATCCGGAGCCACACAGGTTTGTCCGGCATTCATCATTTTTCCAAAAACTATTCTTCTGGCAGCTACTTCTACATTAGCTTTTTCATCTACTATGGCCGGAGATTTACCTCCAAGCTCCAGGGTTGTAGGTACTAATTGAGGAGCAGCCATTTTTGCAATTATTTTTCCTACTGGCACGCTCCCCGTAAAGAAAACATGGTCGAACCTGTGGTTTTCCATCAATTGAGGTACCACTACTTTCCCCTCTCCTGTTACTACTGCTATAAATTCTTCAGCAAAAGCTTCCGGAATCATTTTTTGTATGAGTGCTGAAATGTGAGGGGTTTCTTCCGGTGGTTTAATAATGCAAGTATTGCCTGCAGCAATGGCCGCTACTAGCGGAGCCATCAATAATTGAAAAGGATAGTTCCAGGGGCCAATGATTAGCGTAACACCTTTGGGTTCATACAGAATTTTGCTTCGGGAAGGGAAATGCATAAGTGAGGTGCTCACTCTTTTAGGCTTCATCCATGATTTGAGATGTTTGAGATTATAATTGATCTCTTCATAGAGAAACCCCACCTCTGTTACATAACTCTCAAATGCAGGTTTTCCAAAATCATCTGCCAAAGCCTGCATTATATCTGCTTCATAAAATTTAACCAGTTCCTTTAACTTTTGGAGCTGCTCCTTTCGGAATGCATAAGGCTTTGTTTTTTGGGAGTTAAAGAATGCTTTTTGGCTTTGAAAAATCTCGTTTTGCTTTTCAATAGGTGTATTAAATACTTCAAGAGTCGTTTCCATAAATTTCCTTTAGCCGTAATAATGGTAGTGTAATGATAACGGATAAAACAGCCTTTTGATTAGTGGGAAGTATAATAGCTATAATGTTCTTAGCAACTTATTGTTCTGCCCTGGTCGCTTGCCAATTAATAACTTTCCAGGCCCCCTCCTTTTTTTGAAAAACGCCAGAATTAAAATAAGTGTCCACCTGCTCTCCTTCTGATTTAGCAATAAGTTTAAAAGTTAAGATGGCTACATCATTTACTACTTTTATTTGAATCTCTTCCGCTAAGTAGGAAGTTTTTGGCGCATCACTATTTGCCTCTTCTGAGTTTTTAAAGCCTTGCATGATTGTAGGTTTACCAAAGCGTTTGCCTGCTGAGCTGGTGTATATCAGATCTTCAGCCCAAAAGCGATCATGAGTATTTGCATCATCAACATTTTTGAGAAAGTCATTAAGTAAAGCGGTGATTACTTCTTTCTCTGAGTTTTGTGCATAAAGCGTAAAGTTTAGAGAAAACAAAGTGCTTAAGAGGAAAATATAGCGCATAACTTTTTATTATTCTGTGGTAAGATAGCGAAAATATATATTCCCTTTAACAAGCACTTGATCTAAATCCATTCGCTGTTGTCTTTGGTAAGTTCATGCTTTATTGCTCCAGTATGTTTAATTTGCGCAGGCTCAAAAAGCATGAGTAACACTTCTTCCTCTGCAAAAGGTTTATGCTCCACTCCTTTTGGCACGATAAGCATTTCTCCGGCATTCAGGGTAAGCGTTTTATCTTTAAAAGCAATATTGAGCTTTCCTTTTACTACAAAAAAGAGCTCGTCTTCCTCCTGGTGATTATGCCATACAAATTCACCCTGCACTTTGGCTAGTTTAATATGTTGTCCATTTAACTCACCTACAATTTTGGGTGTCCACTGATCATTGAAAAGGCTGAATTTTTCCGATAGTTTAATTACTTGCATTCTAATAAAGAGAATGAATATCTAAAAAGTCAAAATTACCATATTCTTCTTTGGAAATTGGTTGAGGAGGAAAAGTTGTTTCTAAAACCCAGGCGTCATTGAAAGTAGATCTATAGTCAATCATTAATTTCATAGAACCAGTAGAGTTGTACATATATTTATTAAAAAAATTACCAATTAAATCAACATCAATCTGATCTCCAATTACATTAAGAAGTTCAATTTCTTCTCCTGGAGCAATTACGCACCCTTTGTATAAGGAAGCAAATTCGCATGCAAAACTCCTTTTTTTCGAAGAAAAATTATCGTAATAAGAAACCAAATCATAAATAGAAATAATTGAATCTGCCTTTTTAACATAAAATCCATTGATAAAGGCAGGGCCTACCCCTTTATTGCTTACAGTTATTGTATAGCGTCCTGCACTAAAACTCGGTCCTAATTGTAGGTAAGGCAAAACAGAAGCCTTTTGTTGTTCTACGGTTAGCTCGTATTGTCTTTCTAAGATATTGCTTTGATAAAGCAATACTGCTAATGTAAATAATGCGATCGCCATTGCTGACAAACTCACTATTTTATCAGCATTCCAAAAGCTTTTCTTTTTTGGAGGCCCTTGATTATATCTTTTTTTATAATAAGGTTTTTTGTACGGTTTCTTTCCTCCTTTATTTTCCTGATTGGTGGGATTATTTGGTTTTTCTTCCATTGCTCATTACGGTTGGCAGGTTCTTCTAAATTAACTATAAGAATACGTTAGAAATTTTAGAAATGCAACAAGCGCTTTTTATGGGTAGCGTATTTGTGTATTAATTTATTAGCTGTTAGAGTATCTATTTCTTATTTTACCTTCCACAACTACTAAACCCAACAACAAAGCTCCGTCATCCCCAGCCAAAGGTCTGGCAGACAAGAAAATCAATGAGCCGGAGGTTCATTATTTATCAGGGATCCCCCGGCCTTCGTACAATCTTTGCTAAAGGCTTTTACCACTTTTGAAGAATTAAAAGAGATTTTATTTCCATACCACTTTCTAAATAATAGCTCTGGGCTGGCATGGTGCATGAAGAAGGAGATCGCAAATAAATTTTTCCGTTGCTCTCCAAAATTTTTTGGGATGACGAGCTACTTTTTATTATTGTAATTCATCAAACAACAAATTGTCATCATTTTCATTAGCATAATTTACACTTCAACAAATGCCGACAACAAAGTTCCGTCATTCCAGAAATTAATGACCATGACGCAGGAATGGCTATTAATTATCTGGAACCTCCCGGCCTAAGCACAATCTTTGACCAAGGCTTTTAACTGTCTTCAAAAATTTAAAATAGGTTTTATTTCCATAATATCTTTCAAGTTATAGCTCTGGGCTGACATGGTGCAGGAAGAAGGAGATTTACCGATTGGTCGGCACAGGCCAAATATTTTGTTCGTGCCTCTCAAAATTTTGGAATGACGAGATATGTTGAGATTTTTTTGACTCTTCCATAATGACTATTTCTCGTTTTTCTTTTTCAACTACCAAAGCCTCCAACAAACTACCGTCATTCCAGAAATTAATGACCATGACGCAGGAAATGGGCCATTAATTATCTGGAACCCCCCGGCCTTCGCACAATCCTTGCTAAAAGCTTTTACCCGCTGTCCAAAATTAAACGAGGTTTGTTTCCATAATATCTTTCAAGTTATAGCTCTTGGCTGGCATGGTGTAGGAAGAAGGGGATTCCAAATAAATTTTTCCGTTGCTCTACAAAATTTTTTGGAATGACGTGCTACTTTTTATTATTGTAATTCATCAAACAACAAATTGTCATCATTTTCATTAGCATAATTTACACTTCAACAAATGCCGACAACAAAGTTCCGTCATTCCAGAAATTAATGACCATGACGCAGGAATTTCTATTAATTATCTGGAACCTCCCGGCCTAAGCACAATCTTTGACCAAGGCTTTTAACTGTCTTCAAAAATTTAAAATAGGTTTTATTTCTTTGCCACTTTCTAAATAATACCTCAGGCTGGGCATAGTTCAGGAAGAAGGAGATTCCAAATATTTTGTTCGTGCCTCACAAAATTTTGGAATGACGTGCTACTTTTTATTATTGTAGTTTTTATTTTACCTTCCACAGCTACTAAAGCTAACTACAAAGCTCCGTCATCCCCAGCAAAAGAGCTGGGGATCCCTCCGCCTTCGCACCATCTTTGATCAAGGCTTTTACCCGCGTTCGAAAATTAAATACATTCCCCCCAACAAACTGACAGGCAGCAGCGCACTAATGATCCGACAGATTAGATTGGTGTAGAAGAGCGCAGGGTTTACCTTTCTGATTTCGCTAAAGAAACGGGGCAAGGATTTAAGGGTAGCAAAACTCTCTTTTAAACTAATGCCCTAGGGTTTGAAGGGTTCTGATGGCAAAACTTAGATGTTTAATTAGTACTATTCACTAAGTTACTCTTTAATATCCTTTTTGTTTTGCTTGGGAAGGGAGTATTTGGGTTTGTTTGTTCTTGGCGGTTTGGAGTAGAAAGTTTTGAATTATACTGTTTGGGAAGGTTTTTATTTTTTTATGGAGTAAAGATTGAGAATTTATTTTTATGTTTTAAGCTTATCACTATCAACATGTGCTGTTGGAAATTAATCATCTGTACTCATGATTTAATATCCCCAATCCGTGTGCGACACCGGTAGCTTGTTTAACTCGTCTCTGTGTGCCCTCCACTTGGGCATGAATTTATTCATCAATGCAATGAAGCGCTCATTATGGCTTCTTTCAAGCAAATGTACCAACTCATGTACGATGATGTATTCAAGACAATTCTTTGGTTTCTTAGCCAATTCCAGATTGATCCAAATACGCTTCTCAATGGTGTTGCAGGTTCCCCATTTGGTACGCATGTGTTTCACACCCCATGCATGAGCTTTTACGCCCATTACATTTTCCCATTTCTTTATGATTTCAGGAATCTGAGCCTTAAGTTCTTTTCTGTACCACTCTTTGAACACCTTGGCTTTTTCTGGTTTGCTTGTACCAGTCTTTACAAAAAGGTTGATCTCCTTATGGTTTTTGATTTCCACTTTGTTTCGGCCATCATGCTCTATCACATTAATCAGATAGCGCCTGCCTTGAAAGTAGTGGCTTTCGCCCGAGACAAAATCTCTTGGAGTCTCCCTGGCCTGAGACTTGAAGTTTTTGATTTGGCGTTTGATCCATGCCAACTTTGAGATGGCGAATAAACGGATCACTTCATCATCCGTGCGAGTGGGAGCCGCAAGACGAATCCTTCCGGTAGGAGGATATACTGCAAGGTGCATGTTTTTGATGTCTTTTCTGATAACATCAATATCAAGGTTAGCGATATATATTTGCTCCTTTGCCATGTTATTTATTCAGGTTTATTTTTTTCCGGTGATTCGTTTCACTTCTTTATCAAAGTCAGATTCAAACGCTTTGTCTTGTTCTACTCTGAATTTGCTGTATTCTTTCTCTGCCAATCGCTTAGCAATGGTGGCAGAAATCTTACCTGCATCCTTCAAAATATTGTAATCATTGAATTGCAGAAAGGCATCTAATCGGTTTACCCAATCCACCATTTTCATAGGGGTTTGCCTTTCGGCTTGAAGCTCGGCAAAGTCAAGGTACATGGTCACGATACGGTTGAGATCTTTCAATTCCTTTTCATTAAGGTAGTTTTTGGCTACTGAAACGTCCGTTTTCAGAACTTTACCTTCAGGAGCATTTTTCCAGGTAGTCAATCCCATTTGAGGTTTGGTGGCACTGGCTCTGTCTTTAATTATTTCTGCTGCGGTATGGCCTGTAATCGCCCAATGGAGTTTGTTTTGTACTGTCTTGTAAAAAGTTCGAGTAATTTCCGCTTTGGGGTCATAGTCTATGCTACACTGGGCGTATATATCAGTGATTTTTTGATAAAACCTTCTTTCACTGGCACGAATCTCCCTGATACGTTCCAATAATTCATCAAAGTAGTCTTTGCCAAATAAGGCAGTTCCTTGCTTTAGGCGTTCATCATCCATAACAAAGCCTTTGATAATGTACTCTCTAAGTACCTTAGTAGCCCAAATCCTGAATTGCGTACCTCTTTGTGATTTTACCCGGTAACCTACCGAAATGATAACATCAAGATTGTAGTAGTTGACCCAGCTTTCCTGCGTTTTTCCTTCAATAGCTCCATGTTGAGTGGTTGTCCGGTATTTCCGGACAACCACTTCTTCTTCCAGTTCACCTTCTTTGAAAACATTCCGTATATGTTCACTGACTGTTTGCTTAGCCTTTTCAAAAAGCTCCTGCATACCTTTTTGGGTAAGCCATACGGTTTCATCCTGAAGTAATACGTCTACTTTTACTTCTCCACTTTGAGAAACATACAGTAGAAATTCACTCTGATTGTTAGGTAGATTCTCAATACTCATCTTGTGCCTTAATTATTTTCATTAATTCATCTGTCTTAGCCTGGTCTTTGATCAAACCCTTTACGGCCAGCATGAGTTTCTTTTCACGGATGCCACCATCTCGCCAATCGTCCAGCTTGGTGCTTTGGATCAGGTTGTCCAATGCCAAGGCCAATACTTCGTTACCGTTCAAATTGTCGTAAAGTGCTCTTTTTGCTCTGGTGGTTAGCGATTTTGGATAGCTGTTGGTCTCGGATGGTTTGTCGATCATACCAGCTAGTTCCTTGATCTTTTTAAGGTAGGCTTCATAAGCCATTGATTCTCGTTTGCGTTGTTCGATGAGTTCATCTAACAACTGAGACATTTTGTCAAAGTACTTAGGGTTGGTTGGCTGCTCCTCGATGATCACCTTTCTCATGTTGTTTTCAATGATTTCAGCAATGGCCTCCTCACGCTTTTTATCAGCGCGTGATTTATAATCACCTGCTGGGTCATTCAAAACATTACTTTCAGTATTACTCTGTGTGACCTTTACAATCAAGTCCACCAAGCTCTGGTTGTCAAAATCTGAGATTTTGCGGCTTGAGTTGGCTGCCAAATACATATCCATCAGCTGACGCATGCCCGGTTCAAAGCGTTTTAAATCCACTTTATCACCACTGGCTACTTTGACGGTTTCTCTCAGATTAGCATAGAAGTCAACTTCCTGTTTGATCTTTTCAGCTTCTGCCTTGGAGTAACCTGCCCTGTGCATTTCGTTGGCAAGGTTGGCATAAGCTCGGATGAGTGAAACCGTGAGCTTGTAAAGCGTTAGACGCTTTTGTTCCGTGTCTTTCAGATCATCCTTGTTTTCGGTATTGCCACAGAAGAAACGAATGAAATTCGGTTCGTCTTTCGGGTGTACAGGCTCGCACAATGCACGAACAGCATCCAAGGCATCATCCAATCTTTCCCTACTTTTCTCGTAGCGGTCAGACAGCAAGCCATGAACATCATCCAGATCAAAGTCATCAAATGCTGCTGAGGTATAGTCTTTAATGGACTTCCTCAGACTATCGAATAAATCTTTGTAGTCAATGACATAGCCGTAATCCTTGTCATCAGTATCTACTCTGTTTACACGGCAAATGGCTTGGAACAAGCCATGATCCTGCATTTTCTTATCAATGTAGAGGTAAGTAGCCGATGGTGCATCAAAGCCTGTCAATAGTTTATCTACCACGATGAGCACCTTCATCTTTGCAGGTTCTTTGATGAAGGTGTTCTTTACCGTGTCTTCAAATTCTTCAGGACTTTTACCATTGAGCATTCGCTGATATACATCGTATTGCATCAGCTTGTCGGTAGGTGCGCCTTCTCCGGTTTCTTCTCCTTTGAGGTCTTTGGCCGAAGGCTCATAAGAGGTGATGATGGCACATTCCTTAAATCCTGAGTTTTGGAATAACTCATAGTATTTACAAGCTTGATATATGCTGCCCGAAACAAGCATGGCGTTACCGTCACCACTGGAAAGGCGGGGCTTGATCTTAAAGTCTTTGACTATATCAAAAACGATCTTCTCTAATCTGGATTTGGAACCGAGCACTTTCTGCATGGTTCCCCATTTCTTTTTGAGTTCGATCTTGGCCAGATCGTTCATGCCTTTGGTTTCAGCATCAAACCAATCGTCAATGCTTTGCTGATCTGTGATAAACTGCTCTACATCTCGGGCTTCATAGAGCAAATCCAACACCACTCCATCTTCTACGGCCTCATCGAATTTGTACGGATTACCGATGTAAGGGCCAAAGACTTCAATGCTTTTTTGTTTGTCTTTTTTGAGTAGGGGTGTGCCTGTAAAGCCAATGAAGAGGGCATCCGGCAATATGAGCTTCATCGCTTCATGCAGCTTGCCTGATTGGGTACGATGGCACTCATCCACAAACACATAGATGTCTCCTTTAGCTTTGAAATCGCTGGAAAGGCTTTTCTTCAGTTCCTCAATGTATTTGTCAAGGTCTTCATCAGTGGCCTCAGCCTGTCGGCCAAACTTGTGGATCAGGCTACAGATGAGCCAACGGTCTTTTACATTCAGCTTGTCCAATAAGTCCTTACCGCTTTTGGTGCGGTAGATCTTTTCTTCATTGTCAATAAATTTGCCTTCAATCTGTTTATCCAGCTCGTCACGGTCGGTGATGATGAGTACACGGCTATCGGTTACATTTTCATGAATCCACTTGGCCAGCATCACCATCATCAAGCTTTTGCCACTGCCTTGTGTATGCCACAAGATGCCACCTGCACGGTCTCTTACGTGCTGCTGGGCGGCTGTGATACCAAAGAATTGATTGGGGCGTGATAGCTTCTTGGTTCCTTTATCAAATACCACAAAGTCGTGAATGATATTCAGCAACCGGCTTTTCTCACAAATTTGGAAAAGTTGGCGATCTACTGAATAATCAAACTCCCTTTCACAATCTTCTTTCCATGAGAGATAATATTTAGCTGATGTTTCAGTAGTCCCATACAAAAGACCTTGCGTATCATTCCCTGCAAATAAAAATTGACTGGTTGTAAAGAATTTTGGGATGAACTCATCCAATTGAGCATCCAGAAGTTGGTAAACGCCATTGTAAATGTCCTTACGACTATTCTTTAGCTCCACAACTCCCACTGCAATACCATTCACATAGATCACGATATCAGGCCTACGGGTGTTCCTTCCTTTTACCGTCACTTCCTCAGCAATGGCAAAGTCATTAGCAGATGGGTTAGACCAGTCGATCAGCCAAACCGTTTCATTGAGCTGACCCAATTCTTGCTTGACGGTAACACCGTAACGCAAGAGGCGGTATATCTTCTGGTTGGTGATGTATAAACCTTCAGAAAGATCGGAGGCTGTAAGTATCAGCTTTTCGATGGCTTTCCTGGCCAACACAGAAGAATAGCTTTGTTTATCTGTCAAGAAGCGATAGAGCCGATCCTCTTCAATGGGAAGGGTACGGACATCTTCCTGCCAATCACCTAAATAGGTGTAGCCTAATTCTTCTTTGAATAGCTTGACGATTCTATCCTGGCTTGGCCGTTCTGTTTTGCCGATCTCTTTGCTCATTTGTCTGAACCTCTGATTTAATTGATTTCCGGATTCCCTTGATTTTTTTGATTGAACTTCCGATTTACAATCCGTTTATGTTGCATACTTTTTGAACCAAAATTTATAAGCAAGCCCACTTCCAAATCATAAGCCTCCAGATAATTGATTGCCTGGGCCAAATGAACATCCTCTAAACTTGTTAACGCTTTTAGCTCAACGCTCACCACTCCTTCTATTAGAAAGTCCACTCTTCTTGTTCCTATTTCATGCTGTTTATAAAATATAGGCATTTCATGCTCTCTGCTGAATGATAATCCTTCATCAGCCATTTCTATTTCCAATGCCCGTTGGTAAATAACCTCTTGGAAGCCATTGCCCAATGCGGAATGGACACGCATGGCACAACCAATTACTTTTCCTGTTATGTCTGAATGTTTGTACTCTTTAATCATAGGCCATCATTTAATCATAAAAAATCAGAGGTTCAGACTATTAATTTCTCACAAAATACCAATTTGTATTCTTTGCCTTCCGCTCAGGATGTACTGCAGGAATTTGACCTAATTGATCATTTCTGTCCAATTCCCTAAGCACATTACGAATAGGCAACCCTTTCCTGTGGTCTTTTTCAAAAACACCATTTTTAATAAAATCCGGCATCAGATCTTTAGCCAGCACTTTATCTATATCCTTATTTTTGGCGAACCACTCTTCGATGGTCTGGTTGATAATTTTGATCTTGTCCATAAGTATATTCTTTTTTGTCTGAACCACTGATTCATTTGATTTTGGGATTACTTTGATTTTTTTATACCAGTAATTATCATTTCATTCATCATAGTCTATCACTTAATTATTAAAAATCAGTGGTTCAGACGTGTTTTACCTGTTAAAAGCTCCTGCATCATGCCCTGTTTGACGCGGAGGTATTTTGATTTCTTTCTTTCTAGTGATTCAATTTCATCTCTCATATCAGATAATATTGAGGCTATAGCAGTTTGCTCATCTTTATCAAATGGAATTGTAATCGGAATCTCGTTGACATCCTTTAATGAAAAGTTTGACTGAGCACCCTGAACACTAATGGCCTCTATGTGCTTTTTAATAGCTGTTGTTCTCAGAATTTGAAAAACAAAATTCCTCTCAATATTCTTATTTGGATTGAGACGAACAATTGCAACAGCTTGATTAGTATTGGCTGGAAGATCAATAGAACGAATTAAACCAATACGACCTAGAACACCTGCAATTGAAAAAAGTAAGTCACCTTCCTTGAGTTTTGACCTTTCTAATAAATCATTTGTTTCTTCATCGATATATGCCAATTTTTCTTGAATAAGGGTTCCAGATTCCGCTATAGATTCCGCTTTTACGAATGCGATACCTGTTTCTGTGAATTCTTTCCCAAGAGATGTAGGAGTTGTTCCCTTGGTAATTACAGTGCAGAAATCACCTAGATATCCTTCCACCCACTCCCCCTCAAAACCCGGCAATCGCTGACCACCTTGTGCGGGAGATTTGAGCAGTCGCTGCATGGCTCCCTGTTTGATGGCTTTCTTTTTGGCAATCAGCTTATCCAGATTGGTGATGAGGGTATCTACATCACTGAGGGCAGTGGCTATGGCTTTTTGTTCTTTTTCATCTTTTGGAATGGGAATATAAACAGCAGAGAGATGGCGTCCATTCGTTAATGCTCTAGTTGTGTAAGTACTTCTCGAAATAATCTGTTTTCTTACTAGATGAGAAGAGAAACAATACTTTTTAAACTCTAAGGTTAGTGTATTCAACTTATCTCTTCCGCGAAGAACAAAGCCGCTAAAAACACATTTTTGGACATCTTCTAACAGAACAGCTGAAATTCCTATTTCATCAACAGTTTCTGAGGTTCTTGTGAAGAATACATCTCCCTTCTTAGCTGAAAAGTTTTTTATTTCCTCGCTGCTGACAAATACTTTGCCTTGGATGTTATCCTTTGATAAACCATAATTGGCGTAAACATCCATGTAATTCACAATTGGAGTTCCGTATCCAAAGTACTCACTCTCTTTATTCAACCCATTTTTAAAAGTAAGTATATCTCCGAGCCTGATTATCTCCCATTCATCAGGAATCAAACCAATTTCAGTAGTCTTATATGTAACCTCTTTTAACTCCATACAACCCCCATGTTTAAAAGATGTTGGCTCACCTTACTTTCATAGTCGGTAACGGATTTTCCTAAATCGCCCAGCGTGCTGTCATATCGTTCTGCCAGTTCCATGATCCTTCCGGTCAATCGCTGTGAGATTTCATCTATCTCTGACTGTATGTTGGTACTAAGGGTAGTCATCCATTTATCATCCACTACTAAGGTTTGTACTTCCTCCCCGGTGAGTTCACCGTATTTGCGGATGGTCTTTTCTTCCAGTTCAGAGTAGGCTTCTTTGATTTTACTGGACAGCTGAGTGATTTCTTCCTGTAAGGCCATCAGCTTTTCAATGGTCTTGATTTCCGGTATGTACTCACCATCTGTTGGCATGATGCCTTTCAGCTTGGTGAGGAGTACATCACGCTGCTTTTTGATTTGTTTGCGTTGGCTTCCCTGCTCACTCAGCAGGGTAAAGTAATGGTAGTACACATCCAGCTCCTCAAACCAAGGGTGCTGAATCTCTTTTTCCCAAGCTAAAGATTCAAAATTGTTCTTCTTAATTAAGGCTACTTTTTCCTTGTACTGGTCAGGCAAGTCTGAGACCGTTATTTGCCTTTGTAATTCTAAAATACGCTCCTGAATGTTTCCTTTTACCAACTTACCTTTTGCGTTGGCTAGTTTCTCAAAAAACATTCCCCATAAGTCGCCTTCCAGCACCTCCCTAATAGCAAGAGTGCATTTTTCCAGTTTCTCCTGTGTAGCTTGATACGCTGCGAAATGCTCAGAAAAGTGTGTGGCAAAAGCTAAGTCCTGGTATTCATTGAGCTTCTCATTGAGTTCTGCTTTGGAGACTTTACCGTTTTCAACGTCTTCAAAAATGGCTTCTTCCCCCGTGTTGTCTTCCAATAGGGTGGTGAAGTCATTCTCCCTGGCTTCCTTTTCTGATTCTTTGGCTTGTATGGCTTTCAGGTCTTCCCGAAAGTATCGGTTGACTACCAGATGTTTTGGTACAAGGTCGCAATCGTAAACCGTTTCCTTTTTGGTCTGCTTTACAATGTGGAGTTTCGCTACCCATCCATCTTCAATGATCATGTAAGTATCATCCTTCATGATGTCCAGCCAGTAATCCATCAGGTGCTGGTACATGTCATAGCGATCTACTAAGGCTTTGCCAGAGTATTCTGTAAGCAGATCCTCCGCAATAGCATGAATGAGTTGCTTGGGAGAGGTTTCTTCATGGATGCCTTTCAGCGTGGGTATGTTTTTAGTTTTCCAACTCTCGAAGAGTTTATCCATTTCCTTGCGGTATGCCTTAAACTCCTGATGGCTGAAAATGGCCTCTTTGATAGCGGTTGCTTCTGCTTTCAAAGCATTGTAGCCAGGTCGTACTTCTTCAAATAGCTCGGATTTCAGGCTTGGATAGACCTGCCAATAAGGATTCATGCCATCCACATCACGTTGCGGAATACCACCGTTGATATGTGCATCCAAATCCTGAATATCCTCATCTTCCTGCGTATCGATGTATCGAGGAATATTCAGGTTGTACTCGTTGGTTTTGATTTCATCAAATGGAACAAATCGTGAGTATTTGCCCAGCGGCTTTTGAGAGTTGAATACATCTACAATCTTGTGGATGTCCTGTTCTCTGAGCCTGTTTTTATTGCCGTCTTTCAAATAACCTTTGCTGGCATCTATCATAAAGATGCCTGTACGTGTGTCGGTGTTCTCTTTGTCTATGACAATGATGCAGGCAGGAATACCCGTACCGTAAAACATATTGGGTGGTAAACCGATGATGCCTTTGATGTATTTGCGCTCAATGAGGTTTTGGCGAATGTCGGCTTCCGCATTGCCTCTAAACAGCACACCATGTGGCAAGATCACCGCTGCTTTACCTGTGCCTTTGAGCGAAGCGATAATGTGCAGTAAGAAAGCATAGTCACCGTTTTTATCAGGTGGCACACCATAGTGAATGAATCGCTTGAACTCATCATCTAAAGGTGTGATGCCCTGACTCCAGTTCTTTACTGAGAATGGAGGGTTGGCCACTACACGGTCAAAGCGTTTGAGTGAACCATCTTTTTCTTTGTGGTCTGGTCTGGCAATGGTGTTGCCTTTTTTGATGATGGCATCTTCATAGCCATGCATCCACATATTCATGATAGCCAGACTTTTTACTGAGTTTTCTTTTTCCTGGCCGTAAAGCGATAAGTGGCGATCGGTTTCCATAGCGACTTTAAGGAGCAAGGAGCCTGAGCCACAGGTAGGGTCATACACAGAGAAGTCAGAAGATTCTGCTTTCTCAATGTCAATGATCTTGGCCAATACCCTGGAAACTTCAGCAGGAGTATAAAAATTTCCCTTACTCTTTCCAGACTCAGAGGCGAAATGTCGCATCAGAAATTCATAAGCATCTCCAAGGATGTCATCGTCTTCTGCCCGGTTGTTTTTGAAGTTGAGGGCAGGGTTTTCAAAGATTCGGATAAGGTCTTCAAGTAGATCAACCTTCTCTTTGTCACTCCCCAGCTTATCATCATCATTGAAGTCAACCAGCTCCACTGAGCCTTCCAATCCATTTTCTCGAAAAATAGGGCGGATGATTTGCTTGTTGATCTTATCGCCAATGTCTTTCTGACCTTTGAGAGCCACCATGTCTTCAAAGGTTGCACCATCAGGAATGGTGATCAGACCATCCTTGCCAGCGTATTTATCAGATACATATTTGATAAACAGCATAGTCAACACGTAATCTTTGAACTGGGCGTAATCCATTCCCCCGGATGCCCTCAAGGCATTACAACCTTCCCAGAGCGTGCTGTATAGCTGCGATTTCTTTATTGCCATTTAATTTTCTATTATTAATTCCTTTACATTTCACGAATTTCAGCAATCTCGAAGAGGATTCAATATTGGCTGTTATCTATTCTGCACATAGTATCCAATCACCCTATTGTAGCTCTTTCATAGCTCCTCAGCATGCCAAGTTTATTTAATTCCTTTCTTTTATCCAGTTCATTTTCATCTAAATTTTATCCAGCCAAGGTAATATTTAATTTTCTCGTTTTTCAATATAAAAGTAGTCTCATTAGTTTTAAAAATGAACTATGCTCTAATGATCTGAATTCCATTATTGAAGGTGTTGCCTTAATCCCAACTTTGTTCACAACACTATCAATCATTTTAGTTTATTCTGCTGAAGGGTATTCTGAAAAGTAGATGTCCATTCCAATCTTTCCCATTATTGCCATTGATTCAGCGCTTAAAACTGCTCCGCCACCTGTAGCGTCTTTATTTATATCAAACCCAATGTCTGCCACATATTTATTTCCCACCAAAGCTTGTCCTTTATCCATCAGCCAAGTTTCAAGCGCAAAAATTTGCGCGGGTAAACCCCACTCTTTGATACAAAGTTCTTCTATTTTTTCTCTTGATCCTTCTACGTAAATAATAATTGGCATTTCTCTGATTTTCCGTATAACAAATTCCACATAAGGCTTAATAGAATAACTACTAGCATTCAAATTGTAACCTAAATACAATCTACCTCTAAAACTAGTGATTAATCAAAAACCAATGCAAAAATACCCAAGCTTGGGTATATAAAATGGGCATAAATAAAGAAAATCACCAAAATAAAACCTTTATAACTAAGGCTATTGCTCCTGTGTGTAAATTGGAAGTATTTGTTTCTTCTGTATCTTTGGACAAAAGAATAAAATGAACGTCCAATACATTTTAGAACTGCTCGGTACCTTTACTTTTGCCATTTCCGGTGCACTTGCTGTGCAGGGAAAGTCAGAAGATTGGTTTGGTGCCGGTTTTACGGGTTTTATCACTGCTATTGGGGGCGGCACTTTACGGGATATTTTATTAGGAAGTTATCCCCTGACCTGGATTACCGATATTTATATTATTTACACTATTCTCATTGCCATATTCGCGGCTAGTATTTTTAATAAGGTGCTACAGCGCTTGCGGAGAACGCTTAGCATTTTTGATACACTGGGAATTGCCCTTTTTACAGTGGCCGGTGTCGAAAAGGCTTTGTCTTTAGGTGTGAGATGGGAAATTGCTGCTATCATGGGAATGTTTTCTGCTGTTTTTGGTGGCGTTATCCGCGATACCCTCATTAATGAGACGCCTGTTCTGTTCAGAAGAGAGATTTATGCCAGTGCCTGCCTGGCCGGGGGACTCTTTTATGTTTTTCTGAGCTTTCTGGATGTACCCAGGGATTGGAACTTCATTTGCTCAGCTTCTTTTATTGTTACGGTCAGAATTTTAGCTGTGAAATATCATATCAATTTTCCTAAACTATAGGTCATCTTTTATAATTCGTTTTACAGTTTCAGCATTGTCTAATTTAAAGTATATCAAATATAATCCTCCTTTTAAATGCCCTATTTCAATGCTTTGTTCTTCGGAATTTTTGAATGATACCTGACCGCTTAACTCTGTTTTTCCACTAACATCAGTTATCTCAAAACGAATCGCTTCCTCCAATCTATTTTCTAACTTAAAGTATATTACTTCCGTGGCGGGATTAGGATAGACCTTTATTTCTGATATAATGGCCTCTGCATCTTGCATAACCTCTTCTTCTTTACAGGATAAGAATATAAAGAAGAAAACTAAAGGAATAAAAAATGCTGTTTTTTTCATAGTTCTGATTTTCACTTAGCAAACTTTCTACTTTTAGGTTCTTTTACCGCCATAAATGAACTCTGGAAATAAATCAAGTCTTTAGCTTTCTTATTGAAACCGCGTTTTTATTTACATTTATATCATTCGACTATTATCAAGGTTATGAAAATTTGTAGAACACAGTTTGTAAAATATCTGTCTTTGAATAGTATATCTACCATGGCCAATTTCTTTTAAAGGTTTTGTCTCCGAAACGAATGACCACTCTTTTAATTTAAGCTTGCACAGGTAGTTTAATTTTCACCCCGAAACTAATCAAGATAAATTGAGTCGATCTCGCTTTTATAATGATTCATGATAATTTTTCTTTTGAGGCTCAGCTTAGCGGTTAGCTCTCCTGCTTCAACTGTCCAAAGCTTAGGAAGTAGTATGGTTTTCTTAATTTTCTCCCACTGGGCAAATTGAGCATTCGATTTCTCCACTTCTTTTTCAAGTTTCTCTAATACGCGCTCCTCTTTGATCATTTTTTCATCAGAAGAATAGCTTATTCCCTTATGCTTGCACCATTCCTTCAACGCATCAAAATTAGGAACAATCAACGCTCCCGGAAATTTCTGTCCATCACCCACTACCATCACCTGTTCAATAAAAATGGATTCTTTTAATTTATTTTCTATCAGCTGTGGTGCAATGTATTTTCCTCCGGAAGTTTTAAACATTTCCTTTTTCCTATCTGTAATTTTTAAGAAACGCCCTTCCACCATTTCACCTATATCTCCGGTGTGGAACCAACCTTGCTCATCAATTACTTCAGCTGTTTTTTCCGGTTGATTATAGTAGCCTTTCATAATATTGGGCCCTTTGGCAAGCACTTCACCATCATCAGCAATTTTTATTTCTACACCAGGTAAAGCCGGGCCCACCGTACCTATGCGCATATCTTCTTCATTGTATCTGTTAAATGCTATCCCCGGGGAGGTTTCTGTTAAACCATAGGCTTCCAGAACAGGAATTTGTGCAGACCAAAATATGGTAGCCAATCTGGGCTGAAGGGCAGCACCACCGGAAGCGATTAGTTTAATATTTCCTCCTACGGCCTCACGCCATTTGCTAAAGATTATTTTGTTGGCAATTTTTAACTTGACATCATACCAAAAACCAGGACTATTTTGTCTGTCGTACTGATGGCCAAGATTAAGCGCCCAAAAGAAAAGTTGCTTTTTAATACCTGTAAGCTCTGTTCCTTTTGCCACTATTTTATCGTAGATTTTTTCAAGCAAGCGAGGGACTGTAGTAAACATCTCAGGCTTTACTTTTTTAAGGTTATCTCCAATTTTCTCCAGATTTTCGGCATAATAAATGGAAATACTTGAGTAGAGATAGAAATAAAATGTAGTACGCTCAAAAATATGGCATAGCGGTAAAAAACTTAAGCTGGTTTTAATATTTAGTTCTTCAACCGGCAGGTTTTTTCTTACGGCCACTGCATTGCTTAAAATGTTTACATGCGTTAACATTACTCCCTTAGGATTCCCTGTGGTGCCTGAGGTGTAGATTAGTGTCACCAGATCATCGGGTAAAACCTGATTTTTATAAGGCTCAAGATCTACAGGATTTTCGTCACCAAGTTTTTTTACTTCTGACCAATGACTGGAATCTTCCAGAGGATCGAATGAATAAATTCCTTTAATTCTTTCTATTCCTTCAGAGGCTGCTTTTACTTTTGAGAAAAGTTCGAGATCGGAGACAAAAACGTATTTTAATTGCGAATCTTCAAAAATATATCGATAGTCTTTTTCCGTAATGGTAGGATACATAGGAACACTCACTGCTCCTATTTGCTGTAGTGCCAAATCAATGAAATTCCATTCCGGCCGATTGTTAGCAACAATACCTACCTTATCATCTTTAGAAATGCCGAGGTGGATAAACCCACAAGAAACAGCATCAATAATGTTAATTACTTCTTCTGTGCTATATTTTTTCCAGCTATTTCCCTCTTTGTAAGCCAAAGCGTCCTGAAGTGGGTGATTTTTAAACTGGTATTCAATTAAATCAAATAATCTTGAAGGTTCCATAGGAAGTTTTTCCAAAAAAATACGCAGAAAAACTCAATTTACGAAATCTCCACGCAGGCTTCTGAATCTTTTTCTGGCCTCCGCTACATAAATGCTTCCGGGAAAATCGGTTAATAATTGTTGGTACAATGCTTTAGCTTTGGCTTCATCTTTCAGGTATTGTTCATAAATAGTGGCCATTTCAAATAAAGCATCATCCGTTAGAATGTCGTAAGGCATTTCATTTACTATTTCATCCAAATTATCGATAGCTTCCTGATATTTGCCTTGTTCTGTTTTTATTTTGGCTAACAATTTAAGTGCATCATCTTTAATGGGATGCTCACTGAATTCAATGAGCATTTCATTTAATTTTTGAACCGCTTCGTCTCTTTTGTTTTGATAAAGTAAAAGA
The DNA here is from genome assembly GCF_014636295.1 of Marivirga lumbricoides. Lineage (GTDB taxonomy): Bacteria > Bacteroidota > Bacteroidia > Cytophagales > Cyclobacteriaceae > Marivirga > Marivirga lumbricoides. The sequence continues at coordinate 191,969 of NZ_BMEC01000008.1, forward strand.
TCAACTGAAGCATAAGCGCGAAGCGCTTTTTGCGTGGAATCTAAAATAGTATTGTTTTTTATTAAGATGCTTAAATCCATAGCATCGTTGGCTATTTCTTTTCGTGTAGCATTTTTCAAAATATCCAGGTGCTCCTGTGCTAATTCAAACTCTCCTTTAAAGAAAGAAAGCTTAGCATTCCGTAGTTTAGCATCTTCACCTAATTGGGAGTTTTTATTGGCCTTTTCTACCTGGTAATACAAAAGTACAGACTCCCAGGGTTGCTCAAGGATAATGTATATATCTCCCAGATCCAGTTTTGCTTGTGCGATCAGAGAGGGATCAGCATTATAAAAATTTATAATTTCCTGGAGGATGGTGGCTGCTTTTTCCGGCTCTTGCAGATAGAAGGCGTGTAAGAGGGCTTTCTGGCGGTAAGGTTCCAATGTTCTCAGTGAGAGACCCATCTGATCAATCAATTGGTCATAAGCCTTTACAAGCGATCTTATAGCTGCTGTATCAACTGGCAGACTTTCTTTTATAATTTTCTCTTTACTTTGAATCAGCATTTGCTTTGCAAAAATGTAATTCCTGGAATCAGGATAAGTGTCCGATATAAATTGAAATACTTTTTCTGCTATATCGTAAGCCTCGTTTTCATAAGCTATTTGACCTATTTCCAGGCTGTTTTCTCCCTGCAGACCTGCTCTTTTATCAATAGCCCTTGCCTGGATAAACGCTCCGTAGAAATTTTTCACTTGCAAATTTGCCCAGATCAAAAGATCTCCATATAAATCCTGATCAGCATTTTTCTGGATATTTTCCATCAGGAAATTGATAAATGAGTGCAGATCCTCTTCTTCAGTAAGTGAGAGCTGCAACATATTTTTTACATAGCGAATATTGGTTGGCCGCTCTTGTGCGTATACCATAAACTCTCTGATCATTTTGTCTTTTTGATTGGTATACCGATAGAGGTTAGCCAGCTGAATGCTGAAAGCAGTTGGATCTCTCATTTTCTCCCTGGCAGCTAAATAGAGTTTTTCGGTGTATTCATCATGTTGCTTATTGTGCATATACTGCGCAGCGGATTGCAATAAGCCTAACTGATCTGTTACTTTATTTTCAAGTTGCTCATAATATTTCTCAGCCATAATGGTATCATTATTTTTCAGGTAAAAATCTATGATATCCACATCAAAGCGAATGTTAGTGGAAAAGTCTGCTACAACCTGTTTTAAATATTTCTCTGCCTGCTTATTAAGCTGTTTAATTTCCAATAGTTCGAGGTAGCTATTGTGAATATAAAATACATTTTGCGGCTTTTTCGCCAGTTTTTCATACAACGTTAACGCCTTATCTAATTCTCCCTGTTGATAATACTCATTAGCAAGCGCAACATCTTTATCGGCCTGCGCCACCACGATTGTTGAATGGGTGATGGCTATTACAAATATCAAAAATGAAATATATCTTAACATAGGCTTAAAATTTCTTTCCTCCTTCTTTATCCACACAATCCACAAGGTAGTATATTATATATTATATATTTATAAAACTATTATTCATTGTTAATCGTGTGGATATGTTGAAAAGATTTTATTTTTTTTCTGGTTTATATGAGATGTTTATTAAACGAGAATAATTCTCTTTTTTACCCACATGTATTTATCAGATACTTAATTAATTAACATTTGATTAATGATTTGTTAATAACTCTATGTTCAATTTAACTTGAAGTTCAAGGTGTGGGTAAGCGGAATATTCTTCACATTTTTCCACTACTTAACCCAGGCTTTCTGTTCGTGTATCATATAGGTTTTAGTTTGCTGTTAGCAGCTGTGGATAATTATTCCTTATCCGCTTCTTTATCCACATCTTTATCCTCAGTATTATCAGCTTCAAACACGATGTTTTTATCTATTACTTCCCAGTTAGCTTTCACAGTAAGTTTTTCATTTAGATAGATAATTTCTTCTGCAGGTTCAAGCAGGAGTGGGTTACCGGCATCCCATTTCTTGTTATTGTTAGTATCTGCTACTGCTCTTAAGAAATAATCACCAGGACTGACATAATTAAAAGTGAATGTCTGCTGATTAGATATGCTGTCTATTACTTTGTATTTATTATCTAATAGCTGTACGATGTAATTTTCAGGAGGACTTGCTACGTATCCTTTTATAATGCCATACTCTTCAATATTCTTGAAAGTGAATATTGTGTTGTTTGAAGCTGTTGAATCTTGCTCTATACCTATAAAGGCTCCTTTGCCCACGTATAGGTGCAATCCATTAATTTGTGCAGGTTTCTTTTGTTCGTCCTTTTTTCTTGAATTGATGGGTGCAGATGTGTTATTAGAATTAATGCTTTGATTATTGGCTGTCTTATTGAAAGTTTGAGTTGAGTCTGCATTCTGTGTTGAATCTGCTAAACTTTCTTTTCTTGTAGCTTGTATGCTATCTTTAATAGCTTTTTGTTTTGCAGCAAGTGCTTCTATTTCTTTCTTTGATAAAGTAAGATTGATCTTTACTATTTTCTTATTTTCTGAAAGTGTGATCTGATCTCTGTTAATCGTATTGATTTGAATGGAGTCAAATTTAATAAGTATGGAATCGGTATTAATTTTTGCTACAGGTTTGTTGGTAGTAATTAATAGCTGCTGATCTCCTGTTAGAATTTTCTTTTCAGGCATCATCGTGATTTTAATACTTTCGGATGTAATTCTGCTTTCCCTGAATTTTGCAAATACAGTATCCGCTCTTTGATTGTTGATAGAATCTGTTGCTTTGATTACAAGTTTCAGTGAGTCGGTATAGTTTAGTTGCGGAAAGTTTTCTTTGAATATTCGGATTTTACCTGCAGCTTCTTCATCTGTAGCATATATAATTTGATCAGGATCCTTAGTGTTTGTAATGTTGTAGTTTTCTATTCCTTTGTTATAGCTGATTACAAAATCTTTTCCTGTAGGTCCTGATTTTTTTAACTTCAATGTATCTTCATTGATTTTGTAGGTTAATACATCAATGTTGGGTATTGAGTCTTTTAAATCGATCACTGTAGGATAGAAGCCATATGGTTCGGAAGCAGATTCGTTAATGAGGTTGTTGTTTGCATCCTTGAATGTATATAACAGATATTGTCCTGGTTTAAGGTTTTGGAGTTTGTAGTTTCCTTGTTCATCTGTAGTAGTGAAGTAAAGAGGTTCGCCTTGTCTCAGATTTGCGGTATCAACAGAGGCATCATAGATTCCCACAAGATAGTTTTTAGCAGGTTCTGTTGTTTCTATTTTCTTAACGGTTCCCTGAATCACCAAAGAGTCTAAATAGTTTCCTGTGCTAAAAGCTAATACAGGATTTTCCCATACATTACCTTCTGTAATATCTTTCAAACCTTTTCTGAAGTTGAAGGTGTAAGTGGTTGAATCTTTTAATTCAGATTTTAGTGTGAGAATAAGTTCTTGTTTTTTCAGGGTTTGTTCGTATTCAATATTGGTTCTTGGTGTAATAATGAGTTCTTTCTGAAGATTGTCCAGTTGCATCCATTCGTTAAAATATAAACGAATTTCTTTTCCTTTAAAGTTAACGCTTTGATGCTTTGGGGTGGATTCATAAAGTACCGGTGCTACAACATCTTTTTCTCCTCCTGTAATTGTACCGGGTGTTGCGCATGCATAAATACATAATAGGAGAATGAAAGGGATTACAATTTTGTTCATTTTTTAATTTCGTAGATTAAACTTGAATAGTTCTTGCTTTTTGAGGCATAACTATTTGATTTATAGCCATTTATGAAGGATTTCAGATAATTTGACTTACCAGTCTTGTATTTTTCACTCAAAAGGCTGATGTAATAAGAATCTAATCTCATTGGGTAGACATTCTTCACTTTTAATCCATGTTTAAGCATCAGTGTTTTCATGGAGTCTTGATTGAAGTGGTAGAGATGTCGAGGTACATCGTATGCTGCCCATTGTTCCTGGTAAACTGAATTGTCAAGGCTATTGATATTTGGTACAGCAATTATCAATCTGCCTTTCTCTTTCAGAACTGATTTCAACGTAGCTATCGTTTTATTTAAATCGTGGATATGTTCCAGAACATGCCACAATGTTATGATATTGAATTTCTTGTTTTTCATATCAAGTTCTTCAATACTTTCTTTTACAGTTTCCTTTGTTAATTCTTTGGCCAATTTCCTTGCTTTTTCATTCGGTTCAATACCAGCAATTTTCCAGCCATCTTTTTTCATAGTATTAAGAAAGTATCCTGTCCCGCATCCGTAATCCAGTAAAGCACCTTTTTTATTACCGGCTATAGTATTAATTAATCTGCATTTACTTTTTAATGCAAATTGTCTTGCCAGTTTATAGACTATATTAATAGGGGAATTCCCTTTATTCGTATGTGAGATATAGTCTTCAGATTCATAGTATTTACCAATCTCACCAGCTGTTGGTCTGGGGTTAGTAAATTGAAATTGGCATCCTTTGCATAAGCTTATCACAAAGCTTTCTTTGCTTACAGAATAATCCAAAACAATTTTATGATTGGTTAGATTTTGGCCCCCACAGACAGGGCATTCAGTTAACTTTTCGTACATATTATCTTCCTAAGTAAACCATTAGAATTGATATATCTGCAGGGCTTACTCCACTAATTCGGGAAGCTTGCCCTAAGGTTTTTGGTTTTATCTTTTTAAACTTTTCTTTTGCTTCTGCTGAGAGTGCAGGAATAAGACTAAAATCTAAGCCCTCTCCTATTTTTAAGTCTTCCAGATTATTCATCTTCTCTGCAAGCTGATGTTCTTTTTCTATATAACTCTCATATTTGATACTAATCTCAGAGGCTTCCAGAATGGAAGGTTCATATTGAGAGATGTAGTTCCCCAATTCTTTTTCAAGCATTTTTAATTCATTAAAGGTGATCTCTGGTCTCTTGAGAATATTATATGCTGCTGTGGTTTCTTTAATGGGAGCTGATTTGTAATTTTTTAACTCATCATTAATTTGAGTAGGTTTTACTTTTAATGATTTAAGATCATTTACTATTTGGTCTATATGTTTTTGCTTCTCTTCAGCTTTACGTAATCTTTCTTCCGAGGCTAAACCAATTGCGTGACCTAATGGGCTTAGTCGAATATCTGCATTATCTTGACGTAATAATATTCTATGTTCAGCTCTTGACGTAAACATTCTATAGGGTTCTTCTGTGCCTTTATTTATTAAGTCGTCTATCAGAACTCCTATGTATGCTTGTGATCTGCTAAGAATAAAAGGCTCTTGATGATTGATTTTTAAATGTGCATTGATTCCAGCCATTAGTCCTTGACAAGCTGCTTCTTCGTAACCGGTAGTCCCATTAATTTGTCCGGCAAAATATAGATTCTCGATGAGCTTAGTCTCCAGCGTGATATTAAGTTGAGTGGGTGGAAAGAAGTCATATTCTATTGCATAACCAGGCCGGAACATTTTAACATTTTCAAAGCCCTGGATTTGTTTCAGAGCTTTATATTGAACTTCTTCAGGTAAGGAAGTTGAAAATCCATTGACGTATATTTCTACTGTATTCCAACCTTCTGGTTCTACAAAAATTTGATGCCTGTCTCTTTCTGCAAATCGATTAATTTTATCTTCTATTGATGGGCAATATCTTGGACCAAGGCCTTTTATTCTCCCATTAAACATGGGTGATTTTTCAAATCCTGTCTCAAGAATTTCGTGTACTGTTGGATTTGTATAAGTTATGTAGCAACTTCTTTGTTCCTTAAGCGGTGAAGTTTCGTTGGAAAAAGAAAATTTTTCTGGTAGCTCATCCCCTTTTTGTTCTTCCATTTTTGAATAGTCCAATGACCTTCCATCAACTCTTGGAGGTGTTCCCGTTTTCATTCTACCTGCTTCAAAGCCAAGCTGAACAAGTTGTTCAGTAATTCCTTTAGAAGCCCTTTCAGCAGATCTTCCACCACCAAACTGCTTCTCTCCTATATGTATAAGCCCGTTAAGAAATGTGCCATTAGTTAACACTACTGATTTGGCCTTAATTGTTAAACCCATTCCAGTTTGGATGCCGGTAACTTTATTGTTTTCTACAACTAATCCATTCACCATTTCCTGCCAGAAATCCACATTAGGTATTCTTTCTAATTGTAGTCTCCATTCCTCAGCAAACTTCATTCTATCGTTTTGGCTTCTGGGACTCCACATCGCAGGCCCTTTAGATTTATTAAGCATCCTGAATTGAATCATCGACTTATCAGATATTATCCCTGAATAGCCACCGAGCGCATCAATTTCTCTTACAATCTGACCTTTTGCCACACCACCCATTGCAGGGTTGCATGACATCTGCGCAATAGTATTCATATTCATGGTAGCTAAAAGAACTTTAGAACCCATATTTGCAGCTGCCGCTGCTGCTTCGCATCCCGCATGTCCTCCGCCAACTACAATTACATCGTATTCTTGAAACATTCTGTATAAATTTTATAGGTGTTCCACGTGGAACACCTGTTTGTTTATTTTAGTTTATTCTTTTATTGAAATTGCTAAAGCTTCTCCACTATATAAAAAAGAAGTGTTCCACGTGGAACACTTTAGTATAGTAGTTGTAAAGCTTTTGTTTCTTCTTTTCTCATTAAGTCTTTTTCTTGTTGAGTTTTGTCTTTAAAGCCTACAAGGTGTAAAAGGCCATGTATTATCACCCTTTCTAATTCATTGGAAAAACTCGTGGATTGAATTTGAGAATTATCTTGTACTCTTTCAATGCTAATAAATATATCTGCTTCTATTGGTTCTTCACTTGAATGCTCTCTCAGATCAAAAGTAATTATGTCAGTATATGTGTCATGATTTAAATACCCTTGATTGATCTGGTGAAGATACTCATCGCTACAGAAAATATAATTAATAAGCTCAATCTCTTTGTGATGAGACTGAGCGACTTCATTTATCCATTTTCTATATTTTCTTAGTGAGCGAAGATCTATTTTCACGTCTTCTTTAAAGAAATTTACTAAAGGCATCAATCTACATAAAAACTAAGTTTCACCTTTCTGCCCTCTTCCAGGAACTGAAGCTCATCACATAAAGCCTTCATTAGAAATATACCTCTTCCTCCTGGCTTATCTATGTTTTCAGGAGATGTAGGGTCTGGAAGTGAGTTATAGTCAAACCCCGCTCCTTCATCAGTTACATAAAATACAACAACATTATCTTCTACAGCGCATCTTAGTTCCACGTTTTTGCTTTTATCGGCAGCATTTCCATGTATTATGGCGTTGTTTACAGATTCTGTAATAGCGATCATGATGTTACCGTATATGTCATCATTGATCTGTAATTGATCTTTAGCATTGTCGATAAAGCTTTCAACTATCCTTATGTTTTCTGTAAGTGATGGAATACTTATTGCGATGTCATTCATAATGTTTAATTTTCTGTTGATTTAAGGCGTTTATAATATTTATTGATTTCATTTTTATAATAGGGTGTAAAGCTTGGTGGAACAGTTTGTAGTAACTCAATCTCTTTTTCTTTCTGTTCCAAATATTCCTTGAATGCATTAGGTAAACGTTCTTTTTGGTAGTCAGTTGCTGTTTCTCCTTTTCTTTCATCATCTTCCTCCTGCTCTTGCTTAGCTTTCTCAGACTCTAATAGTTTTGTTACTATTTTTTTCTGCCGTTCTATTAGCCGGCTTCCTAATCTTTTGTTGACTAAGTCTTCTTCTATTTTCTCCATTTCCTCTATGATCTCTCCAGCAGAGCCTGCTCCTTCCTGCTTTCCTTTCTCATTAGACTCCTTTTTCATCTCTTCCATCATTTTTCTGAGTTTAGCTTGTTCTGCTGCTAATTCCCCTAGTTTTTCTGAAAGTTCTCTACCGCTTTTCTGGCTTTCTGATAATCGTTGGGTTTGCTGATTCAGTGCTTTCTGCATATCAGAAAGACTTGGCTGTTGCTCATTTCCCTGTTGAGGTTGGCTGCTCATACCTTGCGAAGCTTGCATTTGCATTTGCATTTGTTCTAATACATCATCAAGCATTAGGGCTAAGTTATTCATAGAAGTCATAGCGAATTGCTGCTCTCCCACTGCTTTATTCTTGTCTCTTTCTTTAAGCGCGCTTAAACTATTGTCCATTGATTCATTAATAGTAGCCATTTCTTTTGTGATGAAAGTCTTCAATTGAAATACTCTCTCTGCCAGGGCATTCAAACTGTCTTCAATAATTACAGCATCATCTTTCATATTTAATTGCTGCTCCGAAAGGGAGAGAAAGCGTGGGTCACTTGCATTTACCTCTCTAAAGTTTTTCATTAAATCTTCTTGCCTGAATGACAGCTTCAATAGATTGTCAACAATATCCCTTAAATCGTCAATGTTTTCCTGAAGCGCCTGCATTTCCATAGAAGCTTGCATTTGCGCCATTTTTTGAGCCATCTGCTTCATACCTTCTGCGGCTTCCTTCTGCTTCTGTCCTGCAGACTTACTGTTTTGTTCCTTTAGTTGCTGAGTGCTTTCCTGCTGAGCCTGATCTATTGTGTTTTCCTCTTCTTTAGTATCTTCAATAGCATTAGGTTGTTTTAAGGATTGGTTTCTCTCTTTAAGGTTCTTCAGTTCCTCTTTTATTTCTTCAAAGTCCTTATTTAATCTTTCCTGTTCCTCCAATGCTTCAGTATTCTGCTCTGTACTCTTTTCACTATTATTTTTCTCAGTTTCATTAGCTAATTGCTCCTGCTTTTCAGAAAGCTCTTTCAGGTCCTCTCCTACTTTATTCATATCATATTGGACCTCTAACCTTTTGAAGAGCTCCATTAAGCGCTCCATTTCTTTTAGCCTGTTATTTTCTTTCTTGTTTAATTCTTCTACTGATTCGCGAAACTCATCAGATTGTGATTCATTCTGCAGCATTTCACGGATCTTTTCCATTAGCTCATCATTCTTGTCTTTCAACATTTCTTCCATTAAACTCTCCAATTGCTCGGATTTCTCTTTGAGTTCAGGGTTTTGCTGAGTAAATTTTTCTCGTTTTTCTTTATTTTCCTCCGTCTTTCGCTGGATTTCTTCTAAACGCTTTTCCTGTTGTTGCATATCTTTTAAAATCTCTTCTAAAAGCTGCTTGTCTTCCCAATTTAAAGATCTCTTGGTTTTGAGGATTTGATCAAGCTTTTCCAGCTTTTTATTCACATCTGATGCACTTTTTATGTTTTGATCGATTTGTTTTTCGGTTTCTTGAGCATTTTCCTTAATATTTGTTTCAAGTTGGCTCTTATCTGGAATCTGAATAGTTTTAAGCGCGGTTCTGGTACTTTTAGCACCATTAATAGCATCATTATCCCACACTTGAACATAATATTGTAGTTTGTCTCCTTGTTTTTGTAGTAAGGAGTCCACATCCCATAGTTTAAAATATTTCTGATTTAATATTTCTTTATTGTACGGTAAAGCAATTGAACCCTTTAGCTTTTCCTTATTATTCTCTAAAAGTGTATAAAATAGTTTGAAATTGGTAAAGCCATAATCATCACTAATTTCTCCTGCTAATGCCACTTTGCTATACATACTGCTATCATTGATAGCTTCAAGGGTTATTTCAGGGGCTTTATCTTTTATTACCTCCACTGAGTAAGTGGTGTTTTTATCATCTTCGGCAGCAGGATTGAGAAGTTTGAGTTTGTAGGAGAATGAATTGAGTATATACTGCTCCAGATTAAATGTAGTGTTACTTACATTGTCAAAAAGAATTTCTGTTGAGTCTAATGAGTTATCAAAAACTATTGAGCTTGTGGCTTTACTTTGAACCCACCATTTGGCCTGAGTTCCTTCCGGGACGATTAAATTTCCAGCATTTTCAATTCTTTCTCTTTCTAAACCAGTGTAAGCAGGATAGACTAATTCAATAGCCATATTTTGTAATGTTGGCCTTTCTACTACTGTAAGGTGATAAGTTTGTGACGAAAAACCAGCTCCCTCCAAAGAAAAATTAAGGCTTTGCTGAGGATTGTTTAAGGTAAATTGGAAAGCATTATTTCCTACATTTTGTAATTTTTGTTTTACGCCTTCTTTATAAATATATAACTCTTTTGGAATTTGATTCCCGCTTAGCTCTACATTTAATTTAAATGGTTCACCTTTATAGGCTTTTAGTACTTCAGGTTCCACGTGGAACATGAAGGGAGCCTCGGGTACAAATTCTTCATTAAACTTAATAATCCTGTAACTTCCTTCAGTAACAAGGTAAGGAGCAAAAAGCAAAATAGTTATCATTACTAAAATGGGAATAGCAACATAAGGAAAGTATTTTCTGTTGTTTTTTTGGATTTTGATACCTTCGCTAAAATTAAAAGAGCTTAAACCCCTTGATTTTTGTTCAATGCTGGCTTGTATTAAGGTATTTTGCTGACCCGACAATGTGTTTAACTGTATGAAATTCAGTAACTTATCATTAATTTCAGGAAAATATTTTCCAATTTGCCTGGCTGCTTCTTCGTTGCTTAAGGCTTTGCCCTGAGTGGCTAAATGGTAAGCAGGAATAAGGATATATTTGATAATAAAATAGAGTCCGCTTATTGCGTAGACGATAAAAAGGAGACTTCGGAATAAGCTACCAAAACGTAACTGATATTCCAGTACACTAAAAGTCAGAAATGCTATTAACAGATACGCCAGAGAAATTAAAACTCCTTTTAATAATCTGTTAAGGTAATATTTTCTTTTATAGTCCTTAAGCCTTTTAAGTATGCTCGCTATTTGATCTGAATTACTCACTCACTTACTAACGATTATTTTATTACAATGATTTCCAAAGCCTTAATGAATTTAATCTGCCAATACCACTTTTACCGGGCAGTGATCGGAATGGTGAACGTTGGGCAAAATAGAAGCACTTTGAAGTCTATCCCGGAGCGTCTCAGTAATCATATTGTAATCTATTCGCCAACCTTTATTTCTTTCCCTTGCTGCAGCCCGGTAACTCCACCAGCTGTATTGGTCCGGAGACTTATTTAAATGACGAAACGAATCAATAAAACCGCTATCAATAAATCTACTCATCCATTCGCGCTCTTCCGGTAGAAAACCTGAGCTATTTTTATTACTCACAGGATCATGAATATCAATAGCCTGATGGCAAATATTATAATCTCCTGATACTATCAAATTCGGTATATCTTTTCTTAGCTCATCAATATAATTTTGAAAATCTTCCAACCATTGCATTTTAAATATCTGGCGTACATCTCCACTGGATCCACTCGGCATATAAGTGCTCATAACTGAGAAATTATTGAAATCCGCACGAATTACACGACCTTCACAATCATAAATAGGCATATTACAACCTATCTCAATATTTTGAGGCTTAGTTTTAGAGAAAATGGCTACTCCGCTATAACCTTTTTTCTCAGCCGCATGCCAGTATATTTCATAGCCCAAATCCCGGTAAATATCTAGATCTACCTGTTCTTGGTGAGCCTTTAATTCCTGTAGACACAAAACATCAGGAGCTTCCTCCTTCAACCAATTACTAAATCCTTTTCTCTCCGCAGCACGGATTCCGTTTACATTATATGAAATAATTTTCATTAATAATTTTTACTTATAGATTATTGGATTTAACAGTATTTTAAACATAATTAACTGGCAATCAAATAGTTGCGCCAACTACCTTTTTGTTAAGAGTAATTTAAGCTACATCAGAATTCCATTTCTTGCTCAAAATACTCAATTACATGCATTTTAAGTAATTTCTCCTGCTCTAAAATGTCAAAATGAGGTAATTGTTTAACTAATTTCCAGTGGGGCCACCCTTCCTGATCAATGCCTTCCAGTTCGTAAAAGCCGGAAAGACTTAAAACTTTGCAGATGGCGATATGCATCAAATCCTGCTTTTCTTCTTTACTAAAATTTTTAGGGCCTCTTCCGAGTTCCTGAACGCCTATCAAAAAAAGCACGGCATTCATATCTTTGGGCTTTCGCCCTATAACATCCTTCAGCTTTAGCCTTAAGGCTTGCCATTTTCTTTCAAGTTCAAGGTCTTTCTTTATCATTCTTGAGGTCCGTTCTCCTTCAAAGCTTCCCAAAACTCCACGGCTCTTCTTAAATGAGGAATAACAATAGTCCCTCCTATCAAATTTGCAATAGAAAATACTTCAAAAATTTGCTCATCATCAACCCCCAGCTCATAGCATTTGCCCAAATGGTACCTCACACAATCGTCACATCTTAATACCATTGAACTGGATAATCCGATCATCTCTTTTGTTTTTTTATCCAGCGCACCCTCCGCAAAAGCATTGGTATCCAGGTTAAAGATCCTTTTAAGAATTTTATTGTTGGAGCCCACAATTTTATCGTTCATTTTAGAGCGATATTCATTGAATTCTTCTATTTTGTTCATAAATTATAATAACTAATAATTTCAGCCAGCGAGAGGTTTGTTTTTATTCAAACGCTTGCTATTTAACCTGTAAATTTAGCTTTTGTGATGCTATCTACCCAATCCTTTTCAGTAATTGTATCCGATTTTGTTTCTTTATTTTTTCCAAACTACTGCTGTGCCTGCAATTTAACGCTTTCAAAGTCAGAAGAATTTATATGTACACACTGCAGGGCGGAACTTTCTGAAACAAATATGCATAAAAATCAGCCGAATGTGTTGCATCCACAATTCTTTGAGATACCCGGATTAACGTATGCTATGGCATTTTGCTGGTTTAAAAAAGGATCAGTTATACAAAAACTGTTGCATCAATTGAAATATGATGGAAATGAAGAGTTAGGTGTTTTTTTAGGGGAGCTTTATGGCAAACAACTGAGGGAATATCAATACCATGAAAAAATAGATATTATTACAACTGTACCTCTTCATTATCTTAAATACAGGAAGAGGGGATATAATCAAAGTGACAAAATTGCGGAAGGATTGGCTTCGTCTCTGGAGCTACCTTTTCTTAAACTAATTAAGAAGGAGGTGAATAGAAAAAGCCAAACGAGGAAAGACAGATTACAGCGTTTTGAAAATGTTGCATCTACATTTTCCGCATTAAGGACTAAGGAAAGTATTTGTGGCAAACATATTCTTGTAGTTGATGACGTACTTACTACTGGCGCAACCATTCAGTCAGCATGCCAGCCTCTGCTGGAAAAAGGTGCTAAAATCTCAATTTTAACTATTGCAGCAGTAAAATAGACGGAAGAAAATTCTAACATTTGTTAAATGGATCAAAGACTCGTGCAAATCGCTATTCTGGTAGATGACTATGACCAGGCAATACATTTTTACACCCGGAAATTACAATTCGATTTAACGGAAGACAGCTATATTTCAGAAACTAAGCGTTGGGTAGTAGTAACTCCAAAAGGTAGCGCATGTTCTATACTTTTAGCGAAAGCGGCCAATGAAGAGCAAAAAAGCAGAGTTGGCAATCAGACGGGAGGTAGAGTATTTCTATTTCTCCACACGAACGACTTTGCCAACTATTATGATCTTCTGGTAAAAGGAGGTGTCAATATAATAAGGCAACCGAGCAAGGAGGTATATGGAACAGTAGCGGTATTTGAAGATCTTTATGGTAACTTATGGGATTTAATTGAGCCGACAGATAGCCAAGGCCCTTCACTCTAAGTAGGAAGTATTTGACAGGGAATCAGGCGGGAAAGTTTCTCACTGTGCCAATTCATTAACTAAACTCACAGTATCAAGTCTTTTAGTATACATTTCCAGAGAGCCATCAGGTATTTTCGGCCATTCCTTTTCGGGCCTGTCCCAGTATAATTCTACACCGTTTTTATCTGGATCCTCCAGGTACAAGGCTTCAGAAACACCATGATCAGCCGCTCCTGTTAAGGGATAATTTGCTTTTCGTAATCGCATGAAAATTTCGGCAAGATCTTTTCTTTCAGGGTATAAAATAGCTGTATGAAAAAGTCCGGTGGTGTTTGCAGGTGCAGGATGCCCGTTCTTACTCTGCCAGGTATTTAGTCCGATGTGATGATGGTAAGCTCCGGCAGAAATAAAAGCGGCATCTTCACCATATGTAGTAGTTATTTCAAAACCCAGCAGGCCACAATAAAAATCAAGTGAACGTTGCAGATTGGCCACTTTTAAATGCACATGGCCAATTCTTGTTTGTTTTGGAACTTTATAGGAACCCATTTTTACTTTAGTTTAGACAAAACTAAATCCGTATGCTTTAGGTACAGAATTGTATTGTGAAGCATAACATCAGCACTATCGGTTTCTTTCAACGTATTAAGCACTTTTTCGCAAATGTTGAATAACACCTGGCGCTCACTTAGGCCGTGGGTTAATGCTGTTTTAGAAATAAGTTCCGCAATTTTATCTTCGTTTAGGGCTCCTTCCGGGAGTTCTTCCAGCTTTTTAATGTCTTCTTTCAACCGCTCTACTTCAGCTAATGCAGTAGGTTTTTTTTCCAGATAGGAAGTCTCCTCTTCTTCCTTCAATGGCTGGTTTCTCATGAATTCATTTAAATCTTTTAGAGTATCTTTTTTCTTTATCATGTTGTTTAAATTTATTTAGTATGAGAGAGGATTGCTTTAGCTACTGGCAAAAATTCTTTCTCGGGTAAAATTGTACTGAAATTAGCATAAAGATTCTTTGCCGGGATCTTGACATCCAAAATAATAGCATCCAATTCAGATAAGGCTTCTTTTACTGTATCAATTTTTGTAGCGGTATGTACACGATTGGGTAAAACTAATAGTTTCAATGTGCTATTGTGTTCCTTTGCAGGTTTTATGTCTTCAATTGTCTGATAAGTAACCAGTAAATCATTAGGAGTAAGGCTGGTAGGCACAATTACCAAGTCGCTTGCAATGCTTAACTTCTTTATATGTTCATCAGTAGTTTTTCCTGCTGAGTCAACCAATATAAAGTCAAAGCCTTCTTTCTTTAGCTTGTCAATGTCTTCAATTACATTCTCATCAGCAGAAGCAATAATATTAAAAACAGCATTTTCTTTTGCCCCTGTTTTATACATTTCCATCTTTCTTAGCGTATTGAGCGTATAATTGTTATCTGTTTCCAACATTACTAAAGAGTGGCCGAGGCTTTGTAACATGGTAGCAAGATGAATAGCACTGGTTGTTTTACCGGTTCCGCCTTTTCGGGAAATAAAAGAGATAATTTTCGTCATAATGAAAAGTTATGAAAAGCATAGCTAAATATACTTTTCAACTGTTTTTAAGGAATAAATAAATCTATAAAACTCTCCCGCAGGAACTTCCTATGGGCATGTGGCAACTTAATCATAAAATTGTTCACATGAATAAAAATAGGTATAGGGATGAGTATTTCCAAATGAGTGTTAATTTTGAAAAAAATAATATGCAAATGTCCTTTAATACTACAGAAATAAACAGATTAATCAAGAGTAGAAGATCAATTTTTCCGGCACAATATACAGGAGAAAAAGTTCCGGATGAAATAGTACAACAAATGCTGGAAAATGCCCAATGGGCCCCTACTCATAAACTTACGGAGCCTTGGCGCTTTACTGTTTTCACCGGAGAAGGTCTTAAAAAGCTTGGAGAGTTCCAATCGTCTATCTATAAAGAAGATGCAGAAGCAAAAGGAAACTACTCTCCGGAAAAATTTGAAGCCTTGAAAGCTAAACCATTAACGGCTTCACATGTTATTGCGATCGCAATGAAAAGAAATGAGAAGGAATTAGTACCTGAAATTGAAGAAATAGAATCGGTAGCATGTGCAGTTCAGAATATGTATTTAACCGCCACTGCTTATGGTATCGGCTGTTACTGGGGTTCAGGAGGAGTTACTTATTTGGAGAAAGCAAAAGAGAGCTTCGGTTTAGCAACAAAAGATAAGCTTCTTGGGTTTTTATACATTGGTATGCCTAAGGAAGGCTTTTGGCCCGAAGGTAAAAGATCACCAATAGAAGACAAAGTTCATTGGGTAAAATCATAGTTTAAACAAGCTAACGGGAATTTATAAGCTAAAATTGCCCAGAATAAAAAAGCAATTCTTTTGGTGAAAAGCTTCATGATTTGTTTAAATTGAAACCACAATAAAAATTTTTTAACTTGGAACAATTATACCACATCATCATCTGGATACTATCTGGTATTATTATTATTTTTAGCCTTATTCCTTTAATTAGAAATGATTATTGGACTTTCAGGGTGTTCGAATTTCCCAGACTACAAAAGTGGGTTTTAAATTTGCTTATTCTGGTCTCTTATGTTTCTGTAATCGGGTTGAATTCCGGTGTAGATTATGCGGTAAGCGGATTGTTAGTGCTTAATTTCTTTTACCTTTCCTACCAAATTTATCCTTTTTTGCCTCTTTCCCCAAAGCAGATTCAATCTACCTCTAAAGATCAACAAGCTGACTTGAGCATACTTATCTCCAATGTTTATCAATACAACAGAGATTTTCACAAACTTGAGAAGTTAGTAGATAAAGAAGATGCTGATTTGATCATAATGCTTGAAACCGATAAATGGTGGAAGGATAAAAGTGTAGAAAGTTTTGGACACAGGTATTCCTATCAGGTGCTGGAAGACCAGGAAAATACTTACGGCATGTTAATCTTCTCAAAATTAGAATTAACAGAAACAAAAGTAAGACATATCATTAAAAAGGAGATACCATCTGTAATTACCAATGTGCGTCTCAAAAACAACAAGACTTTCAGATTATATGCTTTGCACCCGGAGCCCCCTGTTCCGGGAGAAAATTTATATTCTACCGCCAGAGATGCAGAAATTTTACGAGTAGGGCAAGAAGTTGCTAAAGAGGAAATGCCGGTAATTGTGGCAGGTGATCTAAATGATGTGGCGTGGAGCTATTCTACTACCCTTTTTCTGAAAATCAGTGGTTTACTGGATCCGAGAAGAGGCCGTGGTTTCTTCAGCACTTTTCATGCTAAACATCCGTTATTCCGCTGGCCGCTCGATCATGTATTTTGCTCCGGACATTTTAGAGTAGCCAGTATGAAAACCTGCAAACCTGTAGGTTCAGATCATTTTCCTGTACTTATTAAACTTTATTTATCTGCTATTGAAGATGATTCAGAAGAACTTGACGTAGATGAGGAAGATGTTGAAACTGCTCAGGAAAAGATAGAAGCAGCCTTATAATCTAATTAGCAGAAAAAATTCTATTTTAAAATTAATAAATAAGCTTCCATCGGAAGGCCCATCGCCAAACTAATGTGTAGCTTTTTATATTAGCTTTATCCAAAATTTGTTGCCAGTCTTTTTTACGGAAAGAGCGCCAGACAGAGAGACAGGCATCATTTTGAACCATTGGTGATTTACTGAATAATTTCGTAATCCAGAGAATAGAATAGTAAGCAAACCAATGTCTGTGCAAATCATTAATTATTACTTTTTTTGCTTGTCCTTTAAATTGAGAAGTAAGCGTGATAAGTTGTTCTTCTGTAAAGTGATGTAAAAATAAAGTGCAGAGTAAAAGGTCAAATTTCCGATTCTGAAATTCTTGCTCTAATATATTTTCTTCGTAAAATTCTATTTCGGGAAACTCTTCACAGTGCTCTCTGGCATAGCTAATTACGTTAGGGTTTGCATCAAAGCCCATCAGGCTTACTGAAATATGATGCTTTCTAGCCCATATAGCAATTCTTTTAAGCATTTCACCACTGCCACAGCCTAAATCTGCAATAGATAATGGTTGCTCTCCATTTTTCCTAAGCTCTTTCTTTACAGCATTTAAAGTAATTGCATTACCTCCAAGCCACTTATTAATAATATCCAGTTCGCGTAAGGCACGATGCAGGCTGGGACTATTATCTGATAAGTCGTCCATTATTTCTTCTTTGCCTGACCGATAGCTTAAATCTACCATATTTATACACTTTTAAGTAGCATACTTTCCATAGTTAAGCCTGGTCCGAAAGCAAAACTGAGTACATTTTTGTCAGGACTAATTTTTTTACCTAACAGGTCTAATACGAATAGCACAGAAGGAGACGACATATTTCCGAAGTTTTCAAGTACCTCATTTGCCACATCGTTTACACTTTTGGATAAATGAAGCCCTTTTTCCACCGCTTCTAAAATCCGTTTGCCACCCGGATGAATGGCATAATGATCTATATCCGTTAACAAAAGCTTAAATTTTTGCATTAATTTTTCGGTGAGCCTGGCAATATTCTCCTCTATAATTTCAGGTACATAAGAAGTTAGCTTCATTTCAAAACCTAAATTGCCAATGTTCCAGGCCATTTCTTGTTCAGAATTATCATCTACCACACTTTGAAACCCCTCAATAGAATATGGAGCACCGATTGAATTATTAGATACAACCACTGCAGCTGCCCCATCTCCAAAAAGAGTATTGGCTAAAAGATTATCCTCATTGAAATCGGACTGAAAATGGATAGTACATAGCTCAAGGCAAAGAATTAAAACTTTAGAATCAGGCTCAGACCTGCAAATGTGGTAGGCGGACTTTAATGCATTGAACGCTGCAAAACATCCCATAAACTGAATGCTGGTTCTTTCTATACCAGCATTTAACCCTAATTTTTTAATGAGCTGAATATCCAATCCTGGAGCAAACATGCCTGTACAACTCACAGTAATTAAGTGCGTAAAAGATTGTGCTTCATTAAATTTTAGCACAGGCCTGATGGCCTCTTCTGCTAACGGCATTGCAAATTTTTCAAAATGCCTCATTCTCTGTTCCGTTCCCGGCTGACCTGCAAACTCAGAAATTTTAGGATAAAATGTCCATCTGCTGTCATCCTGGTGCTGGTAATCTTCTATTACTGTGTGCCTTTTCTTAATTCCTGACATTCTAAAAACAGCCTTCAGCTTTCTGCTTTCTTCTTCACTCAATCTCATAGCTTTTTCCATAAAACCGGCTATTTGAGATTGTGGTATGGCTGTGGCAGGGTTAGAAGTTGAGATAAGGTTGATGTATGGCATAGATATGGTTTAAAATCCCTATATTAAGCAAAAATGTGCATAATTTGTTCGTGCTTTTGCTTCATTTAATAATTAGCATGAAGGAAAGCTGGCAGAAAAATTATTTATTATGCTACTTACGAAGTTTTAATAGAGCTATCCATTAGATTGCACAAAAAATTTAACCTGAAGAAATGAACTCAGCCATTTCAATACTTAAACATTTAAGAATCCCTTTCTCTTTTCTGCTGATGCCGGTTTTTCTCTTTGCATTGGCAATTAGTGGTAACCTTTCAGAAACCAGAATAATTCTGGTATTTATTATTCTACATGTTTTAATTTACCCCGCAAGTAATGCCTATAATAGCTATTTTGATAAAGATAAGGGCAGCATTGGGCTGCTAAGAAAACCTCCCCCAGTTTCTATCGGATTATATTATACCAGTATTATTTTCGATTTCTTAGGAATAGCATTAGCATGGATAATCAGCATGGAGTTTGCAGTGCTGGTCTTTATTTACGGGCTGGCCTCAAAGGCTTACAGCCATCCTGGTATCAGATTAAAAAAGCGCCCATGGGCAGGTTGGTTTGTTGCAGGATTTTTTCAGGGCCTTTTTACCTTTTTTATGACTTATGTAGGAATAAATGATTTTTCCCTTGAAATCTCTTTGTCGTGGAAAGTGATTTTTCCTGGTCTTTTAACTTCCCTCTTTTTGTGGGGCTCCTACCCAATGACGCAGGTTTACCAGCATGAGGAAGACTCAGAAAGAGGGGACAAAACCTTATCTATTGTGTTAGGAATTAAAGGAACCTTTATTTTTACACTAATAGTTTTTCTTTTGGCTACCCTCAGTTTCGAATATTATTTCATCACTTATCATAGCAAGGAAATTGCAGTGGCTTTCTTGCTATTTATGTTGCCCACCGTATTATTTTTCATGATCTGGTTTTTCCGGGTAAACAGAAACGAGGAAAAGGCTAATTTTTCCTGGACCATGGGTCTCAATTTTCTTTCAGCCATCTGTCTCAATGCATTTTTTATTTATTTCTTTTTAAAGAGCTCTCATCTGTTGCAGCTTAATATGTAAGCATTTTTCTGTTGATATAAACCTAAATCAGCAACTTATGTGCTGTAATCCGTTATTATAGACAGAACCAAACTTTTTGATTATGAACATTTTAGTAATAGGAGCCAACGGACAGATTGGTTCAAAAATAGTAAATAAAATACATAGTAATTCTCCTCATGATGCAATAGCTATGGTGCGCAAAGAATCTCAGAAAGAACAGTTTGAGAAAAAAGGAATCAAAACTGTTCTTGCGGATTTGGAAGAAGATTTTAGTCATGCATTTGAGGGAAATAATGCAGTAGTGTTTGCAGCAGGTAGTGGCGGAGATACAGGAGCGGATAAAACTGAAGCTGTTGATAAAGAGGGGGCACAGAAAGCTATAGACTTTGCAGTAAGACACAAGTATATACGATTTATGATGATCAGTGCATTTGGAGCCGATTTCAATCCGAATGAGTGGCCAGAAGAAATGCACCATTATTATAGTGCAAAATCTGCAGCAGATGATTACCTGCAGCAAACTAATTTAAACTATACTATAATAAAGCCAGGTATGCTCACTAATGATTCACCTAAAAATAAGGTGGATTACGGAGAAAGAACAGATGAGAGATCGGGATCTATTCCTCGTGCTGATGTGGCAGAAGTACTGGTAAAAAGTATTGATGCTGAAAATACTTATGGAAAATCTCTGGAGCTACTTTCCGGTAATTATTCTATAGAAGAAGCAATAGAACAAATAGGAGAACCGATTTCAGAAAACAACTTTATTAGATAATTCATGAAAGCCCGAAAGGGCTTTTCTTTTCCCCCATATACTGCCTAACTAATCATTATTTGATTGGATTTTCTAACTTTGAGGAAAAATTCCTCAATGTTAAAAAAAGCAATAAGAGTTTTATTATTTACAGTTGTGCTTTTGGGTATAATATACCTTCTATTGCCTAATTATGCACAAAATGCTTTTCTTCACCTAACAGCTAATATTGATGACTACGAAATTTTTGAAAACAGAACAGTAGTAGCCAGCAACCCCAAGCCATGGAAAATAGCCCCTGATTATAATAAATACGAGCTTGGAAGTGCCTATCAGCAAATTTTAGATAAATATTCTACCACTGCTTTTTTAGTAATTCAAGATACAGCCATTCTGTTTGAAAAATATTATGAAGGATATTCAGAAAACGAAATTTCAAATTCTTTCTCAGCCGCTAAAAGCATAATTAGTCTTTTAATAGGAATTGCCATAGATGAAGGTAAAATCCAAAGTGTCTTTCTGCCTGTAGCTGATTTCATTCCTTCTTTTGAAAAAGGAGAGAAAGAGGCAGTTACTATAAGAGATTTGCTAATGATGAGTTCAGGTATTGAATGGAACGAAGCCTATATGAATCCATTTTCTGTCACCACTCAGGCCTACTATGGAGGAGATTTAAAAGAAATAGTAAATAACCTTCGGATGGAAGGCATTCCGGGAGAAAAGTTTGAATATAAAAGCATAAATACACAGGTTTTAGCTGAAGTATTAGAAGTTGCCACCGGTCAATCTGTTAGTGATTATGCCAGTAATAGGTTGTGGCGCAAGATTGAAGCAGAAAATGATGCACTTTGGAGTCTGGATCATGCAGGTGGTATGGAGAAAGCTTTTTGTTGCTTTAATAGTACAGCACGTGACTTTGCCAGAATTGGCCAGCTAATCTTAAATAATGGGAGGTGGAACGGAAAAGAAGTTGTTCCTGTAGATTATGTTGAGGTAGCTACAGCACCAGCCAAGTATACAGGCACAGAAGAAGAATTAACACATTATGGTTATCAATGGTGGATTCTGAATTGGCAGGGAAAAGAAATTCCTTATGCGAGAGGCATCTTAGGTCAGTATATATTTGTATTAAGAGATAAAAATGCAGTTGTAGTTCGTCTTGGAAAAGGAAGGGATACCATCTACGAAGGGCAACACCCAAAGGATGTTTATAACTATGTGGAAGCAGCTTACGCTTTATTAAAATGAAAAACATTAAATTTTTACGTACAATCTACTGGATTTTGTGGGTAGCAGTGCTTATAGTTTTCTATTATAGTTTACGCTATGCCGGAGATCAAGCGATGGAGTTCACTGTTTTGGCCCTTATATTTTGGGCCCTTGCATTTGGCCTTAACAGATACATCAAAAAGCTGGAAGCAAATGGTGAGGAATAGTGATATTACCTATTTAAACAATTAGTTTGCCTAAAGCCCTAAATTATATCCTCAAAAAATAACTGATCATCGAATAATTCATTCTTAAAGAAGGATTAAATATTACTATTCTTAAATTTTTTTTAAATTACCATTTAATTTACTCTAATTCAATGCATTTGTGAAAAAGCTGATACTCAAAATCTTAAATGCTGAAGAGCTTGAATCTAAAAGAGTATTTTTACTCTTGCTAATGGGCTTCTTCATGGGCTTTTTTGTTTCAGGGCTTTCCGTTGGTGCAGAATCACTTTTTCTAAACAATTTTAATGAAGAAAATGACCTTCCTTTAGCCATTTTGGTATCAGGTTTGTTTGGCCTGGTGGCTACAGCTATTTACAATTATTTTCAATCAAAAGTATCATTTCAAAAGTTAGCTTCAGGCACTTTACTCATCATCTTTTTATTACTGGCAGCTGTTGAAATAGCTTTTAGTTTTCTACCTGACGTAACACCACTTTATTTTTTAACTTTCACTTTTGTTCTACCTTTTACTTACCTGATCCTTTTGATTTTTTGGGGGGCATTTAGTCGTTTGTTTGATCTTCGACAATCTAAAAGGATTATTGGAGGCATTGATACAGGACAACTGTTGGCTTCCATTATAGCCTTATTGGTAGTGATACCCTACATCCTGAACTCCAACTCTTTTAATGAAAGAGACTTACTCACTTTAAGTTTAGTTAGCATTGGAGGCATGTTTCTCGCTTTCACATGGTTGATGAAGAGTGCTCAAAAACATTTAAGAAGGGCTACCGGAAATCGGTTTGTTCCTTATAAGAATGTGTTTGCAGATAGGTATATGAAACTCATGATAGCTTTTGTAATCATTTCCATGATAGCTGTCAATTTTATTGACTATTCATTCTTTAGTGTCACAAGTGCCCAGTTTAATAAAAATAACCTGGCTCTGTTCCTTACTTACTTTAATGGAGCAGTAATTGTTTTCAGTTTTCTATTTCAGACTTTTGCTACAGATAAAATCATTGCTCTATACGGGCTAAGAGTTTCTTTATTGATTAATCCTGCATTAATTATTATGATTACAGCAGTTGCCTGCTTTGTAGGAGTTGCTTTTGGCTACACACCCGATAATCCTACTTTTATTTTCTTTTTTGTAATAATAGCTGTAAGTAAACTTTTTGTGAAATCTCTTAAAGATGCATTGGATGAACCGGCCTTCAAACTTTACTTCCTTCCTTTAGAAGAAGAAAGCAGGTTTGATGTGCAGACAAAAATTCAAGGCGTAATTAATGCTTTCGCTGGTCTTATCGCAGGTACAATAATCTTAATTTTAAATACGATAGAAATTTTTAATCTATTAACTATTTCTGTCGCTGTTTTACCTGTTTTACTTGTTTGGTATTTTATAACCAAGAAAATGCACAAGGGCTATAAAAGGACATTAGAGCATACGCTGGAAAACAATAAAAGGAAATCAATCAGTAAATTTTCTAATGAGTATTCTATCAGTAGGCTCTTGCTAAAGGAAGTGCAGGGCGATGATGAAAACAAAAAGCTTTATGGCTTAAAGCTAATGGAAAAGCTGGAGCCAATACATTTTGAAGAGTATAAAAATAACTTTGCAGGTAAAGCATCACCTGCTTTACAATCTTATTTACAAGCCTCTCCGGTCAGCTCAAGTGCTTTCTCTGGTGGGATCTCAAAAAAACTGGCTGAAAAAGCATTCAATGAAGGGCGCTCAAGAGATGTTATTGCGCTTACTTTTGAAGAACTTTCATCTTTATCAAGATCGCTTGATCCTGAGAAGAGGGTTCAGGCGGCAAAACTTTTTGTTCAGTATGCTGATGTTAAAAACCTTTATTTATTGCTGGAGCTGCTGAAAGATGCCAATTTATTGGTACGGATGGAGGCTATTCATTCTGCAAGACAATTAAAAAGACATGAAACATGGAATATCCTGATAGATATGTTGGACTCCATACAGTTTGCCCATGCTGCTTCAGCTGCCTTAATAGCTAGTGGAGAACCTGTTTTGCAAAACCTTGAAGCAGCATTCCATAAGTCAGGGCAATCTGACAAAATAATGATTTCAGTAATCCGGATAATGGCTAAAATTGGAGGTAAAGAAGCAGAACGGTTACTTCTAAAGAAGATAGATTTTCCTGATAAGCGAATTGTTTATGAGGTATTGTCCGGCTTTGCTTATACTGATTTTAAAGCAGTGGGTAATCAGGCTCAAATAATCCTTCAGCTTATTGATGAAGAAATTGGAAAGGCATCCTGGAATTTGGCAGCCTTAACTGAATTACCTCGGGAAGAAAAATATAAATCACTCCGGAAGGCATTTAAGGAAGAGCTTGATAAAAATTATGAGCAAATCTTTATGATGCTTTCACTGGTGTATGACACGCAATCTGTTTCTCTGGTGAAAGAAAATATACTTTCAGAAACAGCTGATGGCATAGCGTACGGACTGGAATTGCTTGATATGTTCTTAACTGCTGATCTTAAACCTAAGCTTTTTCCCCTTGCAGATGATATTAGCCTGTCAGAAAAATTAAGCCTGCTGGAAAACTATTATCCACGGAAGCATTATGAGCCATCCGAGCTACTTAATAATATATTAAATCGGGATTACAACCAGCTATCCCGCTGGGTAAAAGCATGTGCACTTTATACGTTAGCTTTTCAGGAAGATTATAAAACTAAATATTCAGTAGTGAGTCACTTCTTCAATAAGGACAAACTGCTTCAGGAAGTGGCCGCCTGGCTTGTTTACCATAGAAATCCTGGCAAATTTGAGCAAATTGCTCAGCGGATTAGTCATGAAGAAAAAATAGACTTGATAGAAACGGTTGCAAACAACCGTTTGGAAGATGGCTTAAACGATGGTTATTTTCTACTTGTTGAAATTGTGTTATTCTTGAAAGAGCTAGAAGTGTTTAAGCAAATAAATGGAGCAGCTCTTTGTGATCTGGCAGATCATACAAAGGTTATCCGATTAAAGGAAGGAGATACTATCAACCTCTCCCTTCCCCAAAACAATGCTATTTATGTAGTTGCTGAAGGAGAGTTGGAAATTCAGGAGGAAAACGGCACTACTGTAAGCCTTAGTAAAGGAAGCATTTACGGGGAACTTTTCATCCCTGAAAAAAGATTAATCTCTGGCAAAATGTTGTCCTTTACTGATGCTGTGGTTTTTCAGCTAAACATCAATAACTTTTATACTCTTATGTCTCAGAGTAGGGAGTTTACCAATCAATTATTTACGGCCATTACCAATTCCGAACCAGTAGCGGTATGAAAAAGAAATTAGTAATAAATATATATTTTGCTGAAAATGATAACGTGGCCATTTTGAAAAATAATGGCTGGGTAAGCTATTTCAGAAAATTTTTAATGATGACTTTAAGGCAAACATCAGATGTAGCCTTTCAAACAGAGCTGGTTTCTGATCAGGAAAAAGAGCCTATCGCTGCAGGAGATATCAACATAGCTATATTGTCTCAAAACTTTATTACCTCCGGGATCTGTCTCGATAGAATTGAACAGCTTTTTAATTCTGAGAATAGTAGCAACTCAACACATAGAATATTTACGGTATTTAAAACACCTTTAGAGTACACTCAGGTACCTGAAAAGCTAAAACCATTAACAAAGTATGCCTTATATGGTAAAAATGATGGAGCAGAGCATAATTTTATTGATTTTTTTAGCATAGAGGCCCAAAAGAATTACTGGATGAAAATGGTGGATTTATGCTTTGATATCTATGAAACAATGTTGTCCATACATTCAGTTGAAGAAGACAGATTGCCTGAAGTGTACAAAAGAAAGGCAGTTTATTTATCTGAAACAGGGCAGGATTTAGCCGGAGCCAGAAATATTATTAAAAGGGAACTTACTCGCCACGGATATGAAGTATATCCTAAAAGTAACTTACCGCACGATTATCAGAACTTAAAGAACAGAATAGCGACAGACCTAAGTAATTGTCAGTTTTCATTACATATGGTGGGTAGCTCTTATGGCTATATTCCGGATGGCATAGATATTTCTGTTCCCGATTTACAAAATGAAATGGCGGCTGAAAGAGCACGCGAAAAGCCGATAGAAATAAACCGATTGATCTGGATTTCTCCTTCCTTAAGTTTTGCCAGTGAAAAACAGAAAACGTTTATCCATCACTTGAAAAGAGACGAGATGGCTTCTTCCGGAGCAGAAATTCTACAAACATCCTTGGAAGATTTTAAAAACACACTTTGGGAAGAATTACTTGATGAAGGCCTGAATAAAAAATTAAGGCAGGCTAAGTCTTTAGAGCATGAAAGTAAACCAACCATCTACTTTGTTTACGATCTTATAGATGATGAAAAGGTAAAACCCATTATTGCTTCGCTGGCCGGTTTTAATATCAAAATTATTACTCCATCACATAAAGGTGATTTAATGGAGAGGAGAAATCACCATATAGATGCTTTAAAGCAGATGGATGCTGCGATAGTTTTTCAGGGTCTGGTAAATGAGCAGTGGGTACATATGAAACTACTTGATTTGCTTAAAGCACCAGGCTTTGGCAGGTATAAACCAGTTTTAGGAAAACTTTTTCTAACCACCAACCCTAACGCAATTGACGAAGGTTACCAAACACGCTATGAAGTGACGTTAGATAATTCTCAAACTTTTCAAAAGCTTGAGCAATTTATAAAGCAAATAAAAGATGCTTACGCAAAAGCACAATCCTTAATTGAGCAATAATATTTCTATGAAAGAGCTGAACACACCCATTTCTGAAATATTAATAGCTAAAGCAGGAAAAAATCACAATCCTTTTCCAGGTCTTCGTCCATTTAAAATTGAGGAGAGTCATCTGTTCTTTGGTAGGGAGGGCCAAAGTGATGAAGTATTATTAAAGCTTTCAAAACATCGATTTGTTGGAATTATTGGCCCTTCAGGTAGTGGTAAGTCCTCTTTCATATATTGCGGAGTACTTCCTATTTTATATGGTGGTTTTTTAACAGGGAAAAGTACGGAGTGGGAAGTAGTTGTTACAAGGCCCGGAGCAGCACCCATTGAAAATATGGCGCAGTCTCTTTTGGAGTCTGAGCTTTCTTTAAACAGCCTTTCTGAGGAAGATAAAATTATTCAAAGAACAATTATCTCATCCTTGCTGAAAAGTTCCTCTATGGGGTTGGTGGAAACTATATTGCAGTTTAAGAAGAAAAAGGAAAAAAATTACCTCATTCTTGTAGATCAGTTTGAAGAGCTTTTCCGCTTTAAGGATTCGGCTGATATACAATCAGTAAATGAAACCTTAGCTTTCATTAATTTATTAATGGAAGCCATTAATTATGCTGATGCCCCCATCTATGTGGCCATCACTATGCGGTCTGATTTTATTGGAGAGTGTTCACAGTTTCCTGAGCTTACCCGTCAAATTAACGACAGCCAGTATTTAATTCCTCAAATGACGCGCGAGCAGAAAAGGAGAGCAATTACCGGTCCCGTGGCTGTAGGAAATGCACAAATAGCTCCTAATTTAGTGCAGCAATTATTGAATGATTTAGGGGATAACCCTGATCAGCTTCCCATTTTGCAGCATGCACTGATGCGTACCTGGGATTATTGGAGCCAGTTCAGGGATTACCCTGAAGAACCGCTTAATATCAAGCACTATGAGGCAATTGGTACCATGGCAGAGGCACTTTCTTTGCATGCCAATGAGGCTTATGATGAACTAAATGCAGAACAGCAACGAATTTGCGAATATCTTTTTAAAGCTATAACGGAAAAGAGAGGAGGCATTTACGGAATTAGAAGGCCTACTACCCTCTCGGAAATTGCTGCTATTTCCAATGCTTCACAGGATAAGATTATTGAAGTAATTGAAAAGTTTAGAGATCCTGAACGCTCACTTTTAACGCCACAATACGGAATTCCTCTTAATGGCGCATCTGTCATTGATATTTCTCATGAAAGCATTATGAGGATATGGAGCAGGCTTAAGAACTGGGTGAATGATGAGGCTGAGGCAGTTAACATGTATAAGCGATTAGCCGATGCTGCTGCAATGTATCAAATGGGGAAAACAGGCCTTTGGAGACCCCCTGATTTACAATTAGCAATGAACTGGCGTGAAAAACATCAGCCTACTTTAATTTGGGGACAACGCTATGATGTGGCTTATGAGAGAACTATATCCTTTCTGGAGCATTCGGAAGAGGAATTTGCTATTGAACAGCGGGCAAAAGAGCTTCAACAAAAACGAAGATTACGTACCGCAAGAATTACCGCTCTATTTATGGCCCTTGCTACGGTAATCTCACTTTTGTTTTTAGTATATGCATTTTATCAGCAAACGGAAGCTAAAAAAGCAGCAGCCATAGCGAGAGAGCAGGAGCAAGCGGCTATTACTAGTGCAAATATTGCCAAAGAAGAAAGAGACAATGCCACTAAGCAAACAAAGCTGGCTGAGCAGAGGAAAGTAGAAGCAGAAGAAGCTTCAGCAAGGGCCAGTCAGGAAAAAGCACGTGCTGAAAGTGCAGCATTATTAGCTGAGCAAAGAAGAATTATTGCTGAAAAGCAGGAAGGAATTGCCAGCCAGGCAGCTATAGATGCCAGAAAAGCAGAAGAAATTGCTAAAAAGGAAAGAGAAACAGCACAGATTGAGAAGGCAAGGGCCGATCAGCTTAGGTACCTGGCAATAGCCAATGCCATAGCCATCAAATCTACCCAACTCAGGGATGTTGAAATGAAGGCTTTGCTGGCTCAACAGGCCTATGTATTTGATAAGAGATACAATAATTACAGGTATGACCCTGAAGTGTATGACGGATTATATTATGCGCTTAAAGGATATCATCATCCAATTACTGACAAAATAAAAGCACATGAGAAAGCTGCAAAGGTAGTAGTAACTGGTAGGGAAGAAAATGATTTTTTTACTGCAGGTTCCACCGGAAGTATTCTTCATTGGAAAAAAACAGGTGATAATGAATGGCGTGCTGACACCATAGTAGGTCAAAGAGAACGAAGAGTGATTAAATCCCTTGTGTATGATTCTGAAAATAATCAACTGTTTGCTGCCGGTCAACTAGTTAAGCAAAATGGGGCCTCCATCATTGAGCAGTATGACCTAAACAAGCAGCCGATTCAATTAACAGAGTTGCAAGGCTTAAAAGGCTCTTTTGTTAAAATGCATAAGAACGGCAATAGTTTATGGGTGCTAGATGAGGCAGGTAAGTCAATAAAAAGTTTCACTAACGAGAAACTTGAAACAGTATATGAGTCAAGTACAAAAATTAATGATTTTGCTATTGGGGATAAAGGAGCCACAATATATGTAGTCACACAATCAGGACAGTTAATTTTGTCAGATAAGTCAAGTGGAACCGATTCTGTATTGTTCTTGAACGATGGAGCACTTACTTCATTAGAAAGAAAGTTTCATTTTACGGCTATAGGTGATGAGAAAGGATCTCTGAAGTTATTTTCTAATGAGGATTTTAGTGATTATAATGAACTTACAGGTCATTTTGGAGCAATCGATGCAATTAAGATTAGCGATGACGGCTCAAATATGTTATCTGCAGGAAAAGACAAGTCTGCAAGAATCTGGAACCTCTCTGAAATAACGCAGCAACCTATTGTTTTAGCAGATCACAACGATTGGGTGTGGTCTGTAGCTTTCACTAAAAATAAGAGTAGAGTTCTATCTGTTACTGAAGATGGTTATTTACATATTTGGCCTATGCAAATTGATCAAATGGGTAATTATTTATGTGATGAACTTAACCGAAGTATGACAAAGGTAGAGTGGGCTACCTACATAGCAGCTGATTTACCATATGAAAATCCATGTGATAACGCGAAACCTAATGAATTATCTTATGAAACAAAGTAATTTAATCGCATTAGTAATTATCCTGTTTCTACCGCTTTTGGTTAAAGCCCAGACCAACTGTGTCCAAAATTTAAGAAACGCCAGAAATTTATATGAGGAGGGTCGGCTTAATGAGTTGCCCGAGTTGCTTTCAGCCTGTATTGAATCGGAATTTAGCAAAGAGGAGAAAGTGGAGGCTCTGAGATTAATAACGCTAGCCCATTTGTATAATGAAAATGAAGCAGAGGCTGAAGCTGCTTTTTTAAAGCTTCTTCAGCTTGAACCGGAATACCGGGTAGACCCGGCTACTGAGCCTGCCGAACTTGTTATTTTGAAAGAGAAATTCGATACTGACCCTAAATTTTCTTTTGGAGTAAAGGCCACTCAGATCATAAACTTTGTGCAGGTGATGAACCGAAATGTTACCTTAACCAATGCCAGCCCCGGCACCTATGAGCCAAGCTTAAACATTAGCTTTGGAGCCTTTTTCCAATATCCGTTTACGAAAAATTTATCTGCTAATGTGGAAGTACATTATGTAGGGAGGGTTACTTCTTTAGAAAGACCTATACTTGCAGAAGCTGGTGAAAACAGAATACAGAAGGTAAGTGAAAGCCAACAGAGTTTTGATGTTCCGCTGCTCATTAATTATAAAATGCCCTTTAAACTTTTTCCTGTAGAAATTACAGGTGGTACCGCTCTCCACTTCTTACAATCTGCTTCTCTTACATTGGAAGGTGTGGGGGAAAATAGAACTAATCAGGATATTTTACCTTATAGAAATACATTTAATATGAGTGGTGTACTTGGACTAAGATCTGAGTTCAAAATTATTGGTCGAAATTATCTATCGGCCGAAATACTATATCAACATAAGTTAATGAACGAGGTAAACTTACCATCGCAAATGGACGAGCTTCAACTTGATATGCAGCTAAGAAACGGACATAGTGAGTTTAACTATAAAGCGCATTCTATTTTGATCCGTGTGGGCATCAGAATTCCATATTTTAAGCCCCAACTTAAATGAAGAAAGTGTTAAAATATATTAGTGGTCTATGTTCGCTGGTAATGATTGCTCTTGTCAGCTGTAATACAGAGGAAGATGTTCAACCAAAAACAGGAGAATCATTTATCAGACTGATTCCCGGGCAAGGCTCAGATAATCCTGTGGCTATGACTCCTTTGGCAGATGGCTCCATATTGTTAGTGAGTAATACAATAATTTTTGAAGAGCAAGTTTCCATGAATAAGATCAGGCTGGTAAAAATGAATACTGCCGGAGAGGTTGTTCTTGAAAAATCCTATCCTTCCGGAGAAGAAAACTGGTCGGCCAAAAATATCAGTGTCAGGAACAACTCTATTCTTGTAGCAGGAAATTCATCTACACTCAATGATAGTACAGGGCTGCTATTTTTTAAGGTCAACCTGCAACTTGATTCTATAGGCACACTACAGCTCAGAGAGCCTGGAGAAATTATTTCCATGAATGGCATTGGAGAGGGAGACGAAAACGACATTTTATTTTTAGCCTCCGTGCGGGATGCAAAGGGAAATAATAAAGCACTGGGCTCTGTAAATTATGAAAACCTAAGTATTACGTGGGTAAAAAGAGATAATAAACGTTCCAGTCCTACTACCTCCATTCTTCCTTTTGAGGAAAACCAACTTGCCTGGGGAGTGCAGGCAAACAATTATTCTGAAATTGTACGCACGGACACTTCGCTACTCCAGTCGCAATCTGTTTTTGTACAGATACCAGGCTCTTCAGCAGTTCAGGCAAAATCATTGTTTGCCCAACCGCAAAATGAAATGATGATTTTTGGAGAAGCAAATTTTAATACTGGCAGAAGGATATTCTTTTTTAATACCTCCACAGGGCTGAAAGGTACCTTTGCAGAAGAGGGAAACATTACTTTAAATAATGCACATAAAGTTGAAGGCGCCTACCTTTTATGCGGAGCTGCAGAGATTGGCCTGGCGGAAAATAATACTTTTCAAAAGGATTTTCTTTTGATCAAAACGGACGAATCTGGCAGAGAAATGTTCAGAAAAAGCTTTGGAAGCAGTAATAATGAGGAGCTTTTTGATGCTTTTATGATAGAAAACAGAATTTATGCAGTAGGCTCTACAAGTTTTGGAGGAGTAAATACGCTCTTATTAATGAAAATGACTAACAAAGGAGAGCTCTTAAACTAATAAACATTAAATAGTCGCAACTATGCGGATGATAAAACTTTCGATATATTGTTTCTCTCTTTTGCTTTTCTGGCAGACGGATATAGTAGCACAGATTTCTGCTACTACTGACCCGGCTACAGAGCGAACGGATACAGAAGCAAAGCTTAATGCTACCTTAGATCCTAACGGAGCCGGTGAACTCACTTATCACTTTGAATATAGTATAAATAGTGATTTATCCGCTGTATCAAATACCGCCAGCCTAACAACTTCTGCTGCCGGCCCGGTGGAAACCATAGTAACTGGCTTAACAGCTGGAACCGAATATTATTATAGAGTATATGCGGAAGAAACTGCAGATGACTTAAATAATGCCCAGGGAGATGTATTGAGCTTTTATACCTTAGCATCTCCTCCATCGGGTGCAGCTACTAATCTTGGTGTTGTAGAGCAAACAGTTAATTCACTTGAAATTTCATGGGATGCTGTTGCCGGTGCTGACGGGTATTTAGTTATTTATAAAGAAGGAAATACTTCAATTGATATCTCAGGAATTAGTAACGGAACAAGTCCTGACGACTTGATACCTGGTGCAGGTATAGTAATAATAGATAATTCAACTGCTTTAACAGCTACGATTTCGGATTTAAGTTCTGAGACAGAATATGCGATAAATGTTATTCCTTATTCATTTGTTGAGGAGGGTACTCCTGTTGAATCTACCTATAATTATTTTACTGATAGTCCTGAACTCTTAACCTCTACCACTTTAGCACCGGCCAGCACTAATACGTTAACTTATACTTCAGCTGCATCAACAATCAATTCAGTTACAAATGATGCTGATGGAGAATACGCAGTGGTTTTTAGTTTTTCAATGAATGATGTAGCGGGAGATGGCTTACCTACCAAGCTTTTAGCTTTTAATATTGAAGCTGCTGCTACAGATTATTTTTTAGCTAACGGTATCAATTGGACTGATGTAATTGAAAATGCAAGAATAAGAAATTCTACCCCATCCCCTGACCGGGTACTAACAGGTACTCTTAGCAGCTCATTTATTGAATTTACGGTGGAAGACAACAACAACAACAATAGCAACCAGTTTGGTTTTATTCCGGAAGGGGAATCTATTGCATTGCAGCTGGAGATAAGGATAAAAGAGAGTATTACTGGTTTTGATATTGATAATAACAACTTTGTATTTGAACTTGATCCTTCAACTATTACCGTTGAATCCGGAACAAGTGGTTTTAGTACAGCTCCGGGCACTTCTATTAAAACACCGGATGCCAGTAATAGAATTGAAGTAGCAGCTTCCGAGTTTGTTTTTACTACTCAGCCGCCCGCAACAGTTATTGCCGGCCAAAACATAAGTCCTTCACCAGTATTTGAAGCTAGAGATGAAAATGGCAACATTGACTTAGATTTTACAGATGGTTATTTGGTAGCCAATGCAGGAAACATCCCTATGGATAATGCTCCGGATGCCGGGTTTACAGAGGGCGTGAGCACTTTTCCTAATAATTTTAACTACCAGGGCAGCGGAAACGGTCGTTTAACTATTACTTCAGGCTCTGTTAGCGGAACAAGTAATGCCGTTGCTGTTAATCCAAGACTAACTATAAGTGAGTTAACCAATGGTCTGAACACTGGTGTTTTAGAGAGTAATAGTTCTGATCAGGCAGTGTTAGGCATATCTATCGAGGCTTTGGGCTCGACCATCCTGGAAGAAATTATTATCGATATTGACCAAACACTTGGCGCTAACCTAAGTAACCTAAGATTAGTTAGTTCTTCAAATGCCAATTATGAAGATGTAGCCACTGATTCACCGATTGAAACAGCTAGTTTTACTGTAAATACTGATAATATAATAATTAGTAACCTCAATCAGTCCTTTACATCAGAAACGAAGAATTACTTTTTAGTGATGGATGTAGGTGCCGATGTAAATTCATCAACACCTGATATAACTTTTAGCCTGCGCACAGTTGACAATCTCACTTTTTCAGGGACGCCAGATTTTAACGACCTTACGCTTTCTCAAACTTATAGTTTTGAGGATGTGACAGCACCTTCAGTTACAAATACATTATTTTCTCCTTCTGCTCTAAACAAGCAAAGTGTAGGAAGTGAAACTTTTGAAATAGAGATTACTTTTAGTGAAGCTATGAACCCGTCTGTTGTTCCTGTAGTTAGTTTTCCAACTACTGAAGAAGATGCTTCAAGCAGTTTAACACCTACAGCCTCCAGTGGATGGTCTGCATCAAACACTGTTTACACTGTTGTTTATGATGTTTCAGACCAGAATGTGGAATACAATGTAGATATATCAATCTCAGGAGCTGAGGATACATCGGGTAATTCTCAGATTACCTATTCCGAAACAGATGCTTTTATTATTGACACTAAAGCACCCACAGTAACTAATATATCCTTTGATAGAACCTTGATCAACCGTGCTAACCCGACAATTGAGCTGACAGCTACATTCTCGGAATCTATGGATCCCGGACAGGCCATCACTTTTAATGTATCCGGGTCAACCGATCTTGCGGAGAATACGGATGGCACCTGGTCTGTATCAAATACAGTTTATACAGTTTCATTCACACATAATTTGGCAGAGGAAGAAACGGACCTGGTTTCTATAGCTATTGCCGATGCCACAGATGAGGCAGGAAACCCAATTGTTTCCGTTAATTCCGATGATTTTTCTATTGATACCCGCCAGCCAAGAATAACGAAAATCACAACATCGAATAATGCCGGGCTTTACAAGCCAGGCGATGTTATTAACATATCAGTGACTTTTGATGATGATATAACAGTTACAGGAGTGCCGGAACTAAACCTTAATTCTGGAGGACAGGCTTCTTTTCAAAATGTTATAAATAACCAGGCGAATTTTTCATACACTGTAGGCGCAGTGGGTTCAGGTGAAAATACGAATGCACTTGATGTAACTGCTATTTCACTGGGGGAGGCTAGTATCACTGATGATGCTGATAATATTATTTCTACCGTTTTACCATCAAGTCCCAATCGTTTACAAGATGATAAGATTATTAAAGTAGATACTGAGCCTGCATCTATTGTTAATGTTACATCTACTAATGCCAATGATTTCTACAAAGCAGGAGATATAATTAATATTACTGTGGAGTTTAATGAAACAGTGTTGGTTACAGGAGCTCCGGAGCTGATATTAAATACAAATGACAAAGCAGTATATTTATCAGGCTCTAATTCTACCACTTTAGTTTTTGAATATGTAGTTCAAAACGCTGACGGAACATTATTAGATACAAATGACTTAAATTATGCCAATACAGGTTCTTTGTCTTTGGCAGGAGGAACGATTAACGATCTTGCAGAAATAGAGGCTGATCTGCAATTACCCGCAGTGGCCGGGCCAAACTCTTTGGGCTCTAATAAAAATATTCGAATAGATACTGAAGCCCCCGTATTATCGGGTACCCCATTTAGTCCCGTCAACAATGCCTTCAATGTGAACCCTAATAATTTCACCATTAGCTTTAATGAACCTGTTTCGGGTGCAGGAAGTGACAATATCAGAATTTTTGAAGCAGAAACTAACACTTTGGCAGCGACTTTAAGTGGAAGTTCAGCTTTTTCTAACAATACTGCTAATACTCTTAATTTCCTATCATTGAACACTCTATTAACTGATACAACCAAATACTATTTTGAATTTGATGGAGGAGCTATTGTAGACAGGGCAGGAAATGCTTACACAGGATTTAATGATCCTGCTACCTGGTCATTTACTACTTTTGGTCCGTCAAAAATCATTACTTTCTCTGAGGGTGCCTGTATAGATGAACAATTTACAATTGAGGGAAAGTATTTTACAGGAGTAAGTGAAATCATCACTAATATAGGAGGTACTTCAAGCACTATCAATACTTTTACAATTGTTGATGATAACACAATTGTTTTTGATATGCCTTCACTAACCCAACCGGGTACAATCACTTTAAGTAAGATAAGTGGGCAAAACGGAAATGCTGATGATGCCAGCACCACTTCAACTGAGGAGGTAAAGATAGGTCCAAGCACCGCTCAGCTGGTGATTGTGGGTAACAATAATGTGTGTAATTCTTCCGGGGGAGTAGATGGTAACACCTCTCCTACTGCAACAGAAATAAGAGTAGATGTACAAGGAGGCTCCGGGCTTTATACTATACAGTATTCCAACGGAGTGGACAATCAGACTATCAGTAATTATACTTCAGGCACTTCTTTTATTGTCGATCCACCTGCATCAGGAGACAATACCTATTCCTTAATTTCAGTCACTGATCTCGATCCTGAACTTACTACTTGTTCGGCACCCGATTTAGGCTCTAATATAATTATTCGGCAATTTGAAATTTCTGTTGTAGAAGCCGGAGGAAATAATGACGCTGAATATGCCTTCGGAGTGGTAGACTTATGTTTGGCAGAGGAAAACAGTGTTGATCTGGGTTCTTCGGCTTCGATGGGTACGTTGCCTAGTATTACAGGGGATGTGACTACAGGCACCTGGACCATAGAATCGGGCCCTTCAAGCGGAGGCGGTGGATTTTCTTCCGATTTCTCTTTAAAATCAACTAATAACTTAACTCCCACTTACTACCCCAGCCTTGCCGATGCAGCCTTTGGTGAAATCACGTTAAGGTTAAGATCCACAAACCCATCAGGAAATAACCCATGCTTTGCAACAGAAGATTTCCTTATTATTCGTTTTGTGTCCACAATAACAGCTAATGAAGGGCCGGACTTACAACTTTGTAAGGAATTAGACGGTGCAGGAAATCCCATGGCAGTAGCTGCTTTGAATGGTAGTTTTGGAGGAGGTGCAGATGGTTTGGAGTGGTCACGCAACGATCAATTTAACGAAGAGCCAACCTTTGATGGGACATGGGGCTTTCATAATGATCCGGACAATCCGGTTTACACACTTAGCTCCACAAATCCGCAAGCTTTCTATAAAGTGAGTCCTCTGGAGTTAACCAACGAAAGTGCTATTTTGGAATTGATACCCACTGCGTCTTCAGGTGGCTGTGGCGGCACTCCACCAGCAAGAATACTCAATTTGAGCATCAATGACATTCCAGCGCCTACTAAATCAGAATTTAAAGAAGTGGTTTGTACAGGTGAGGAGTTTGTGAAGTTTTCTGTATCTCCAAGCTTTTCAGAAAGCTCTTTTATCTGGAATATTACTTCACAAGGCCCTTCTTTCAATAGGTTTGAAGGAGCAAGCAACGGAAGCTCTGTATTTGTTAACTTCAGAGAAGTTGTGGAAGAGTCAAAAGATACTTTAACAGTCCGTGAAGTGAATAGTGTGAATGGCTGTATTAGTGAACCTCTTTATTTTTACCTTACAATTAAACCGTTGCCTACGGTATCAGTAGATTACGCTAGTAGCAGTGCATTATCCAGTGAAGCAGGGTTAGTTCCTTTGCAAAGTGGAGCAGAAGCCATAACAAATACTACCCCTGCATCTGGAGGAGTTTTTAGTGGACCGGGAGTAGTACTGCACAGTGATTCAAAATACTATTTAAATACGCAGGCTTTAGATATTACCGACTTTTCAGATCCTGAAGATGTTCATGAGATAATATTTACCTATCAGGATGCAACTGGCTGTTCCAATTCAGATACTATAACTTTTGATATTTATGATGCAGCCAATATTTTCCCGGCTTTAGCTTCAGTTTATTGTGAAGTAGATTCAATTGTTTCCATATCAGTAGAAGAAGCTATCTTAGTTACAGGAAACCTTCCACTTCAAGTAATAGATATTTTTGGCCCGGGAATTACCTATAATGGAGGGAATATGGCTGAATTTAACCCTTCTGTAGCCCTGGACGAAAATAATGGTATATCAAATATGGAGATTTCTTATTCTTTTGAAAATCCAAATAATGGAACCACGGTAACAAACGCAGCTTCTCAGCGTGTAACGGTGTTGGCTACTCCCACTCCTTCGCCCAACCCCGTACAAAGTATCTACTGTACAGATGACTTCGAGGTTGAATTAACAAGAGATAGAAACGATAACCCTTCAGAAAATTTTACTTTTGAATTACTTTCTCCACGGTTTTCTCAACCAGTCATTACAGGGAATGCAAACCTTGGTTTTGTATTTCACCCGGACAGATTGCTGGATAGCATGATCAACTCACAAGTTGACCACATTGAGGTAGAGATATTGTATACTTATGCTAATCAGCAAGGTTGTACAGCAACAGACACCTTACAGACTATAGTTTATAGAAAGCCACAAGATTTAGTTTTTGAATCATCTGAATTATGTATTAAAGGAGCTGTGGCTGATTTAGCGGTAGTTACTAATTCAGGAATGATTTCCGGAGAGGATATAGACTGGTACACTAACGAGGAGCTGATTGGCAGGCCTATATTTACCGGTGAAAGCTTTCTTCCGGAAGCAGAATTGTTTCAAGGAATGAATGAAAGAACTTTTTATGCAGTTCGTAGAAGCAGAGATGGCGATAACCTACTTTGTACCAGTAATATAGGCTCAGTTACCTACAAAAGGATCAGTGAGCCTGACTTTACGTGGAATAGGTCCACTTTTGGATCAACACCTATCGCCTTTACAGCCAATTTTGATCCGGATAATGATATTGATACCCTTCGTTGGACAATCTCTCTTAATAATGTAACAGTAGCCACACTGATAAATCCTGCTGATATTATTCAGGCTAATTTCGATTTTAATACATTAGGGGCTGGTTTGTACCAATTGACTTTGGAAGTGCAAAATGACTTTGGTTGCACAGCAAGTGTTCGAAAGGAACTTGTAATCGTTCCCGAAACCAGTGTAATAACTCAATATAATTTTAATAATGACGCTCAAGGTTGGGTGGCTGCAGGGACTAATAAAAGTTGGGAAATTGCTATACCCGACTCAGTTGTTATTACTAACCCTGATAACCTCTGGATTACCAATGCGGAAGGATCGTATAATGCAAGAGAAAGATCTTTTGTTTATTCCCCCGCTTTTGATTTTAGCAGTGTAGATAAACCTACAGTCATTTTTGACCTTTGGTTGGACATCGCCTCTTCAGATGGAATGATTTTGGAATACTCAACAGATGAAATGATCATTGAAGACCCTAATAAACAGTGGCAACGTTTAGGTGACTTCGAAAATGGAATTTCCTCAGGTTTAAACTGGTATAATACTGAGTTAATAAGTGCAAGGCCCGGAACAAATAATATTGTAGATGGGGAAACGGTATTTAATAATGATTTTGGCAGAGGCTGGTCTGGTGACTCAGAGCAGGAAGACTTACCTCTAAAAGTACGCCATATATTGGATGGCATTCCTCAAGACGAGCGAGACCATGTGATTTTCAGGTTCCACTTTGCTTCAAGGGATAATGAAAACTTACCTGAAGGAATAGCTTTTGATAATTTTTCGATTGAAAGTAGGAACAGAATGGTATTAATAGAATATTTTGGAAATGACGAAGCTTTGGATGACCAGCAGGAAATGAACGAGTTAAATAACCGTCTTTCCAACAGCTCTGACCTTGCTTTTATAAATTATCGTGTGAATAATGAGGATATTCTCTTTCAAAACACTTCCTCAGCTACACTTTCAAGAATGTTCTTTTATAATGCTTACTCTTCTCAGGCTTCGTTTGCTTTGGATGGAAATTATAATGAAAATCAGGCATTTGCATCTACTTTGAGTGAGAATCAACTTAACCTGAAAGCGCTTGAACCAAGTAGTATTGATTCTTTAAAGGTTATTACCCAAGCTGTTTCTGATGGGGAGCTGGCGATTGAGGTTTCATTTAGCAACATACGACCACTGAGTGATAGCATACGCTTTTATTTGGCTGTTGTTAATAAAGAGCTAAAAATTTCACAATCAGGAAGCTCTGATCAGAAAACTTATTACGGTGTGTTGAATGAGTTTTTAACTTCTCCATTAGGGATTAGCTGGAAAGAAGTTATTGATGCAAACTTTACTTTTAAGGCCAGTAAAGCTTTAGATACACTTAACCTCGCGGTAGTTGCTTTCTTTCAGGATGAGAAAACTGGCGAAGTGTTGCAGTCTGCATATAAGAACCTTCCGCCTTTGAAACTTTCAGCTGTTTTATCCAATAAAGATAATTTTGATAACCTGAAATTCTTATTGTTCCCTAATCCTGCAAATGATAGAGTTGCTGTTAGGGCTTCATCGGTTTTGAAGAATGAAATTAAAGGAGAAATTATTGATCTTACAGGTAAAGTGGTAAGTGAGTTTAGAATGAGCAAGGAAATGAAACAGGTTGACATTGAAACCAAGCTGTTGAGAAGTGGCATCTATAGTGTGCGCTTATCAGATACAAGTGGAAATTATCAACTTCTGAAGTTAGCAGTTACACATTAATCAGGGTTCTCATGATAAATACTGCACTGTTGGATAACCAAATAATATTCCGATCGTTGGGACAAGTCTTGCTAAAACCGAGCGGGCTGGTTGACAAAAAGGCGGGGAGCGCGTTGAATTGTAGCGTGGTAGTCTGTCA
The DNA here is from genome assembly GCF_014636295.1 of Marivirga lumbricoides. GTDB lineage: Bacteria > Bacteroidota > Bacteroidia > Cytophagales > Cyclobacteriaceae > Marivirga > Marivirga lumbricoides. Next base: position 232,733 of record NZ_BMEC01000008.1, read on the forward strand.
GCTGACGGATCTTGATTTTTTGTATCTTTTTGATCAAGTCATCGCAGTTATTGGAACTGAACCTCAATTGAGATAACAGGACTTTTGCTATATTAGAAAATAGAGCTAAAGCTGATTAGTTTTCTGCTTACTTACATCTGTGAGGCTATCCCCTTGAGGGGATTATAGGGGTGTTACCCTAGAGGGGGCTACAGGGGTGTTTTTCGAGATAGAATAGGTTTCCATTGAAGGAAATCAAGTCTTGTTATATAGTAGCAAAAAGATAAAGAATAAAATTTTGTTTAAAATAGCTTAAAGTGTAATTAAAGCCTCAATATTTAGTAAAATGTCTTTTTTTGAGGTTTTATACTTAGTTTTAAAGTTTAAGAAACACTTATTAAGGTCAGTATATCTAGATTTTGAGTTCAATTTCATTTTCCTTGAGTAGCCTAATCAGAGGTAGCAAACTTTTATTCCCTTTCTGTGGGAATAAATTCATAAGCTCCCAAATCAGGTGTTGAGTCACGTAGCTGGCCGCGGATATCGAAGGAAGTAGAGCCTGGTATCGCTTTACCTACTGCAGGAGAAGTTTCAGTGAGGCTAAAGTCACTATTATTAGGCTCTTTAAATAATGGGTTTTCATTTAAGATTGAGTTATTGCTATTCAACTGTGAATTAGTGGTTCGAAAGAGATTATTTGAAAACGTAACAGACAGGTAGCCTGCAACTTCTTCTCTAAAGAAAACTTCCTCCAGGTTTCTTCCATAAATGATTGAATTAAAAAGATTAATTTCCAAAGGGTTAATCACCTGGTTTTCATTGTTGTCAACTGCAAAATCAGAGAAAAATGCGGCAGGTTGCTCTCTGGCTACATTAAGATAGTTGGCAATTGTACAGTGCTGGTAAGTGGCCAGACCCCCGCCTATATGGGATATAGTACCCAGCGCAGTGTTAAAAAAAACTGAATTGGTAGCAGTGAATTCACTGTTAAGCGATAGCACCGCACTAAAAGTCATATTTCCTATCAAAGAGTTTTCCACTACCACATCAGCTTCTCCATCCCGATTAAATATATTTAAGTTTAAACCTACAACTCCATTTTTAATTTGGGTGTGTGAAAAATAATTATCAGTACTTCCCTCAAGGAACACAATTCCGCCCCACTGGCCTGGTGCACTGGCAAAAGGTTCATCCAGGCGATCGTTCATAAAAATCACAGGGTTCTCTGCGGTTCCCTCTGCCTTAAGAGTGCCTGCTACCAAAATAAATGAGTTATTGGCGCTGTAAATTTTAGTGCCAGGTTCAATAGTGAGGCTACAGGAAGAGTCGACCAATATATTGTTGCTGAGAATATACGGACGTTTAGCTGTCCATCGGGAATCACATACTAATATTGAATCATTTAAATAATTAGCATTTTGTCCCCAGGCTTCCAACACAACCTGTTGTTCATTTCCCCTGTTAATAAAAGTAAGTGCATCCCTAATTACAAAAGGATTATTTTCATTGGTTTGATCTATATAAGCCTCTACCAAAATTAATAGGCTGTCATTGCCTAAAACCAGCTGATTAGCAAATGAGTGACCTTCCCTCCCATTTACCACTAACTGAAAATGATCCTTATTGCTGCTTAAGCCAATTTGATCGATAGAAATTGCATTTTTAGATGGGTTTTTAACCAATAACCTCCTTGTAATGCTTTTCCGTTCTGCAAAAATGGTATCAAATTGTATAGTATCCGCAGAAAAAGTAAGCTGAACAGGTTGCTCTTCTATTTCCGGCTCGTAAGAACATGCGGAGAAAAAGAATAACCCATTCAGCAGAATTAAGATAAAACCCGGGAAGATTTTATGTAGTTTCATTAAGCTTACTGGCGTTTTCTGCAATTTGTAAATTTTCGATAATATCCTCTAATTCACCATTCATTATAGCCGGAAGGTTATGTACTGTATAGCCAATTCTGTGGTCTGTCACTCTTCCTTGCGGGTAGTTGTAGGTTCTGATTTTATCTGACCTGTCACCACTTCGCACCATTGTTTTTCTTTGAGCCCCTATTTCATCCATCTGCTTGGCTAACTCAATTTCATACAAACGGGAACGCAGTACTTTTAGTGCTTTATCAAAGTTTTTTAACTGAGATTTCTCATCCTGACAAGTTACGATCATCCCTGTTGGTAAGTGAGTTAAGCGCACAGCGGAATAAGTGGTATTCACTGATTGCCCACCCGGACCGGAAGAGCAATAAGTATCTTTGCGGATGTCGTTCATGTCAATTTCTACCTCAACCTCATCAACTTCAGGCAAAACAGCTACTGATGCTGCTGAAGTATGCACCCTTCCCTGCGTTTCTGTAGCAGGTACTCGTTGCACCCTGTGCACACCAGACTCATATTTTAAAGTTCCATAAGGTTCATTACCTGTTACGGTACTTATAATCTCTTTGTAGCCACCTGAAGTTCCTTCAGTAAGATCCAGCACAGTGATTTTCAAACCGTTTTTCTCACTAAACCTTTGGTACATACGGAAAAGGTCTCCTGCAAATATAGCCGCTTCATCTCCACCTGTTCCCGCCCTAATTTCCAGAACAGCATTTTTCTCATCTTTAGGATCTTTAGGGATCAACATCTTTTTCAATATTTCTTCCAAATGTTCCTTTTGAGGATTTAACTCTTCCAGTTCAAGCTTTGCCATTTCTCTAAAACCAGGGTCTTTTTCAGTTTCAAGGATTACTTTAGCCTGCTTCAAACCATCCAAAACTTTCACATAAGCATCATATTGCTTAACCACCTTTTCAAGGTCGGAATATTCCTTACTCAATTGAGTAAACTTTTTCATATCAGTCATGGCATCGGGTTGTACCATTAACTGCCCCACCTCTTCAAACCTATCTTTAATATGTTCTAACCTGTTCAGCATTTCTTGTCAATTAATCTGGTTACAAAGTTAATAAATTATTATCTCATTGGTTAGAATTGGTAATTTCTGACAAATAATATCCTTACAGCGCTTGAGGATGGAATTTAAGGTATTGATAGCAGTTTTAATGAATGGCAGTAAGGAAAAGTACTTTTAAACTCAGCTAACTTTGCAATCAGTTCTGAATGCCTGAAAGATTACTTTATTTAATGCGGATTAATTGTGTGTTAATAGATTAATCCTTCTTTTTTAATGGAAAAATCGCTACTTTTTGCGCTCAAACTCACTTACATATAGATGAAAAAGTTAAAAGTTTTATCAATGTTGATTTTACTGTTAGTATTCCTTACCAAACCGGGAATTTGTCAGGAGAATGAATATCAGTTTCATAAAGTGTTTTTTTATAGTTTCACTAAATATGTAGAATGGCCGGAAAACTACCTGGGAGGAGAGTTTGTAATAGCTGTAGTAGGTAAATCTGATATTACTCCCCTACTTCAGGAAATGGCGGAAATAAAAAAAGCAGGCAGTAGTTCCATTAAAATTATAACTATTGATGAAAATGGATTTAATCAGAAAATGAATATGCTGTTTGTTCCCAGGGAAAAAAGTGCACTACTTGGTGCAATTGTCAATAAGCTGGGCAATAAGCCTACTTTATTAATTACTGAAGGGCAGGGCCTGGCGCAGAAAGGTTCAATGATCAATTTTAAAGATGTTAACGGAAAGCTGAAGTTTGAAGTAAACACTACTAATTTAGAACGTACCGGCTTAAGAGTATCTAAAGAATTACTGCGTTTTGGTGAAGAAATTAAATAAATAGTACACTTAAAAGTGAAGGTGAGTTTTTAAAGAACTGCCTTATTATCGATATAATTTATTAAGTTTATCCGAACATTTTCAGCAATTATTTTAAAATGAAGAATTTTAGATTTACCATAGGCAATAAAATATTGGGTGGTTTTATTACACTCATTCTTATTTTTATTATTTATGCAGGGATTACCATTTTTACTGTAAGCACAAATAGTAAACTTACAGAAAAAAATTCCAATATCATTAAGCCATCTGTAACGGCTATCAAAGATTTCAACCTATTAATTATCCGGTCCAAAATGCTTGTTACAAACTGGGTTTACCTACAAAGTAACGAGGCAGATAAGCAAAGTCTTGTAACAATTCATGAAGAGGAATATCCGGCCATGAAAGACAGGATAACCGATTTGAAGGAGATGTGGGATGAAGAAAGACAGGCCCAGGAAATGGATACCATCTTTAAGGAGTTTGAAGAGCTACTTGGCTTTCAGAAAGAGATTATGGAAAGCTTGGTTACGTTTGAAAATTATGAGGATGCCATTGTTAAATTTATGGCTTCGGAATCTATAGAGAGAGAAATACTTCCCAGAACAGATACTATTATTGCTAATTTAAATGTAGTACTTGAACAACAGCAGGAAGAATCTGAAAGGTATGAAGAGGAGGTTTTGCAAAGCTCTAACGCTCTACGAACTACATCCATCATACTTGCGGTGGTTTTTATAGGTTTAGGCCTTGTAGGCGCCTTCTGGTTAGCTTCATCTATTACAAAACCTGTGAATTATATTAAAGGCCTGGTGGTAGAACTTGGTAAAGGGGTTCTGCCTGATAGTAGTACAAGGCGTTTTGGTAATGATGAAATAGGGGAAATGGCTGAGGCAGTGGATAAACTCGTATATGGCTTAAAAGAAACTTCCTACTTTGCAGAAAATATCGGAAGCGGAAAATATGATTCTGAATATCAACCACTCAGTGAAGACGATGTGTTGGGGAATGCACTTATAGATATGAGGGGCAACCTTAAGCGAGTAGCGGAAGAAGATAAGAAGAGAAACTGGACTACAGAGGGTCTTGCTAAGTTTGGAGATATTTTAAGAAGGAATAACGATAATATTTCAAAGCTTTCTGATGAAATTATCTCAAACCTTGTAAAATACACTAACTCAAATCAGGGAGGTCTTTTTATTATTAACAGTGAAAATGATGATGATAAATATCTGGAGCTAACAGCTTGTTATGCCTGGGATAAGAAAAAATACCTTGAGCAGAGAATTTATGAAGGAGAAGGCTTAACGGGTCAGGCTTGGCTTGAGGCCGAAACCATATACATGACAGAGGTGCCTCAGGACTATGTGATGATTACTTCTGGCTTAGGTGAAGCTAATCCTAACAGCTTATTGATCGTTCCTTTGAAAGTAAATGATGAAATTTATGGTGTGATTGAGTTGGCATCTTTCAATAAATTTGAGGATCACGAGAGAGAATTTGTAGAGAAAATTGCAGAAAATATTGCATCCACTATTTCTTCTGTAAAAATCAATGAAACAACTTCCAAATTATTAAGAGAGTCTCGTGAAATGACTGAGCAGATGCGATCTCAGGAGGAGGAAATGAGACAGAACATGGAAGAGCTTCAGGCTACTCAGGAAGAAATGGAACGCTCTCAGAGGGACAGAGAGGATAAAGAAAAAATCATCAACTATACTAACATGATGATTGAACTGGACGACAGATTTCAGGTAACCAGTATCAACAATATCGCTTCGGAGAAACTAAAGTATAACTTTAGTGATCTTAGTGGAAGTGGGTTTGAAAAAATCGTTGAGTCAAAAGTTGGTTTTAGCAAAATGAAGCAAGCCCTTTCAGAGGGAAGAACAGCATCCGGAGTGTTGAAAGTAAGACAGAAGAGCGGTGATTCCATAAATGTACAATTTTCAGGTGGCGTGTTACATAGTCAGGGCTCAGGTTCCAATAAATATTTATTAATTGGAGCAGTAATTTCAACTGAAGAACTAGTTTAATAGAATGAAGTTTCAACAAGCTTTTGCGGCCTTCTTTTTAATATCTGCAGTGATTGGCTGTGGGTTTTCTACGGAAAAAAGAAGGCCGGAAGCTATTGAAGAGTCTCTTCCTGAAAGAAGTGTTAAGAAAATTTCGGAAGCAGAAATTCTCAATGAAGTCACCAGGCAGGGCGACTCTATTACTGCTGCTGTTCAAGCTGTTTTTCTTAATAAAATTTCGAATAAATATGCAGAAGGAGGCTTTCGGAAGGCAGCTGAATACTGTGCTTTAGAGGCTTACCCACTAACGGATAGCCTGTCGGACGTATATAAAGTGTTTCTTAAAAGAGTAAGCGTAAAGCCTAGAAATACCAGTAATGAACCTTCCGATGTAGAAAGAGGCTTGCTGGAGGCGTATGACTATGCCCATGAAAAAAACCTGACTCTTACTACTAATGTTCAGTTTATAAGACCAGGAGACACTATTCTTTATAATAAACCTGTTTTTATTGCTTCAGAGCTATGTCTTAATTGCCATGGCCCTAAAGAAAACCTTTCAGAAGATATAAAAGCATTATTAAATGAGAAATATCCTCAGGATAAAGCAACAGACTATAAAGTAGGAGACCTTAGGGGAATGTGGAGCCTGAAATTTCTCAAGAAGGAAATTGTTAAAAGTCTTTAGAATTTGAGTTAGAATTTAATTTTTCAGCTATTATTTCCTCGCTATACTTCCATAATTTCTCCTGAAGTGCTTCATTTTTTGAGTCCGAAGAAGAGTGAGTTGGCTTCTTGTTTTTGAAATAGCTGCCGTTTAGCGCTTTTGGCAATTCATTTTGTGCTAGATAAATGCTTGTAGAAGCCCCTTCTCTGGCGGATTTCATAAAAGGTTTTCCCAGTTTCCACAGAAGTTTAAATGGAGTTGATAAATTATCTCCAAAGCCAGAATCAATTATTCCCGGGTGAAGTGCGTAGCTGGTGAATCCTCTTTTTGCCAATGATTTAGTGAACAATATATTGCATAGTTTAGCATTACCATACCCTTTAGTAACAGAGTAATTATGTGTAAGCTGCAGGTTGTTGAAATCAAGCTTTCCAGCCCTATGTGCCTCTGAGCTAACATTAATGATTTTTGTATTACTTTTTTGCAGGAAAGAATATAATTCTATTACCAGCAGAAAGTGGCCCATATGGTTAATGGCAAAGTGTAGTTCTAGCCCTTCTTTGCTCTCTTTTCTTTCTTCAAAGGTTCCTCCGGCATTATTAATTAATACATCCAATTCTGTATAAGTAGTTAATAGCTGCCTGGCTGCATTTCTAACACTTTGCAAATTGGCTAAATCACATTCTATGATTTCTACCCGATCTTCACCGGACCATTCTTTTATGAGGCCTTCTGCTTTCTTAATATTTCTTACCAGAAATATAAGCTCATTACCCTTTTCATAAAGCGCTTTAGCTGTCTCCAGCCCTATGCCTGACGTTGCGCCTGTAATAGCTATTTTTTTCATGTAGACTCTTTAAGGGCTTTAACCACAGAGATGGAATTATGTTTAATCAGAAGTCCAATTGATCTTTGAAAGACCTTGATATTCTCAGCCATTTATCTCCAATCTTCACCTTATCCTGAGTGTAGGCATTAATTTTATTTTTATTAATTATAAAGGAACGATGTATCTGTAAAAAGGAATTAGAAGGCAGTTTTTCAACGAAGTCTTTTAACCTGGCTTTTGTAATAAGCGGTTTTGACAGGCCAATGTAAAACTTAACGTAATCACCCATCGATTCAAGAAATTCAATCTCATCAAAGAAAACTTTTTGCATCTGCCTGTCAATGGAAATAAACAAATGATCGTTTGTAGCTAATGCCATTACTTGCTCGGAGGCAGTATTTTTAATTTGATGAACATGATTTAAGGCTTTCAAAAACCTTTCGAAAGCAACGGGTTTCATCAAATAATCAGAAGCATTTACTTCAAATGCATCAACAGCATAGTCTCTGTGTGCCGTTATAAATATTACCTTCGGTGGATTGTTTAAAGTTTTAAAAAATGTGAGGCCATCCAGGCCAGGCATTTCGATGTCAAGTAAAATAAGATCTACAGGATTACTGTACAGAAAATCTTTTACCTCCCACGAGTTTTTAAAAACCCCCTTCAACTTCAGGAAAGGTGTTTGCTCAACATAAGAGGTGATTAATTTTCTCGCCAGTGGCTCATCATCAGCTATAATACATTTTATTTCCTGCATAAAGCGGTAGGGTTAAATGAAGTAAAAACAGTTCACCTTCTTCTTTAGTAGATAGGGAATAATTTTCTGAATATATAAAATCGAGCTGCTTTCGAATATTTTTTAAACCGATACCAGAGCTGTTTCTGCCTGAGTTAAGTTGAAAGGTATTGCTGCTCTTAATTATCAGTTCGTGCTGATTTTGGCTAATTTCTATGCTAATCTTTATCTGACCAGAATTATTCATAGCTCCATGTTTAAAGCAGTTTTCCATAATGGTAATCAGAATAATTGGGGGAATTTGGACTTTAAAGTCATCAGGAATGTCTATACTATGGGTAAAATCCAGCCTGTCTTCATACCGTAGGCTTTCCAGATAGATGAAATTATTCATTACATTAATTTCACTCTGTAAATCCACCATTTTACTTTTGCCGGACTCTAAAACGTAGTCGAGTAAACCGCTAAGCTTAAGCACCAGCTCAGGAGCCTTTTCCGATTTCTCTAAAGTTAAAGTATACAGATTGTTGAGCGTGTTAAATAGAAAATGTGGGTGTAGCTGTGTTTTTAAAAATCTTAGTTCTGATTCTGCTGCATTTTTCAATGCTCTTTCCTTTTCTTCATTGGCTTGTCCCCACTTTCTGATACTTTGTACAGCCACAAATAGAATAACCAGTAAAAATAAAATAGCAAATAAAGTGAGTATATCCCTGGTAGCCGGGGGCATCATGTTAAATTTATAATCTGCTACATAAATGAAGACAGCAGTGTTAATAACCGAAATGAAAAAAAAGGAAGTAATTAAAATATAAGCAACATACAGAAAAAACCTAAAGTACTTTTGCTTCATCAGAAACTCTTCTAACAGATGGTATGAAATAATGTAAGCACTGCCTATTGGAATAGGGCTGAATACAATAGTGAGAAAAACTGCTTCCTGCCAGTCACCTCTGTAACCAATTATCAGAATGCAGAATGATAGCGCAAGCAGCCAGTAAATAATATGAGAAGCTATTTTAGTGAACATTTGAGTTAAAGATACTAATTTGGATGTTCAAAGGACAGGAAAGTCGGTGGATGAAATAATTAAGCAGGTAGAATGCAACTTAGTCACTCATCTTTGTTTCTCAGCTCTTTACCTACTTATAAGGGGAATACGACTATTTTAAAAATAAGACTTTTTAGTTCTTGCAATCTTTAGGCTTCACTAAAAAATAAAATTATGAACTTTTATGAAATACACATTGAAGGAGGAATCGAATTTATGTCTATCCTTTTTCTTTTGTTTTTAGCAGTTTTAGGAACAGGGGTTGTAGCTCTAATTAAGAAAAAAGAACCTGTGAAAAGGGACAAATGGATTAAGATTAACCAGGACTTGGCACTGTTTGCCTTAGTATGGGGTATCTTCGGTCAGACAATTGGTCTTTTTGGCGCTTTTCAGGCAATTGAAGAAGTAGGTGAAGTTTTGCAGGCACTGTTAGCTGGCGGCTTAAAAGTTTCTTCTTATACCACACTTTATGGACTGCTCATCTTTTTAATTGGCAAAATATTTAAAATCATTCTTGATTTTTCAGAGTAGAATTGAGAGTTAGAAGAAATTTAAGATTGTTAGTTTTAATTCAAAGGGTTTGGGCATTGCTTAAACCTTTTTTTATTTGATGCTCGTTAATAGGCATATGAGTACAGAAGAAGAAAGAAAATTAGAAAAGAAGAAAAAACAAGAGGCACTGCAAAAAGGAGAAGTAGAGCAAAGAAAAGTGAGGGAGGATGACAATGATTCTGAAGAAGAAGAAGAAAGAAGCGGACTCTTTCCCAAAGGTCGTGATTTCAAAAAGTCTATGGGCTGTGGTGGATAACTAGTTATGTGAAGAGACAAGTTGTTGAATTTTCTCTTCATCAAATTCTGAATCATTAATTTCCATTAATTCCATTTCAGAAAGCTTAGATCCATCGCTGCTTACAGAAGTTATTTTGTAAAGAATTTGGTGACTCTCAGGCCGAAATAATGAATTCTTCCCTCTATAAATTGAAGAAATATTTCTGAACTTCTTCGGTAGTGTTACCTTTTTAAGGTAGAAAAGCTCCGTTGTGATTGAAGAGTTCCTTCTGCTTTCAAAAACAGTAAAGTGTAATAGCTCACTACTATTAATCACTGTATCACCTCTTTGTAAAATATCTCTCGCCCACTCAGCTTGCTCGGGGTTTGTAATCTCCAGCTTTTCAGAGATTACAAAATAGTTATAAAGCACTTCAGTGGATAAATCGTCTATTTGAATGACTTCCTCTCCAAATAGCTTTTTAATTGCCTCTCCTTTGGATTGTCTAATAAAAAAGTCTCCAAAGAAATCATATCTTTCAATTTCTATATCTGGATTAACCTTGTCTTTATAGATAAGGCTAAATTGAGTGGTATCAGATAACTTCAGTTGAGAGAAGCTGTTGTAAAAGCACAGAAGGCAGAAAAGCAGAGGCAAGGAAAATTTCATAATGTGTAGAAACAAAAAAAGCCCCGATTACTCAGGGCTTAGGTGTTTATCAACGTTTTAATTTTATTTATTGGCTCCGGCTCTGATCATAGCACAACGGAAACCAATGGTTGAAGTAGCAGAATCCTGCTCAATAAATCTTCTTGTACCTGGAGACAACCAGTAAGCAACATCTGCCCATGATCCACCTTTGTACACTCTTACTTCGTCATTAATTAAAGAGTTAATCACATTAGGGTCGTTAGCACCATTGTCATAATCTCTTGCAGGATCCAAAGTTCCGTCTCTTCTAACAGGGTTTAAATCTTCAAAATCCTGGAATGAAAGCGGACGGTATAAATCCCAAACCCACTCATTAACGTTTCCGGCCATGTTGTATAAACCGTAATCGTTTGGAGGATAGTTGTAAATATAATCAGTTACAAACGCGCCATCATTTAATTTACCGGCTATACCACCGTAGTCACCACGACCTCTTTTAAAGTTAGCAAGGAAGTAACCCATTTCTTTTCCATACGGGTTTCTTAAAGAGTGACCATCCCATGGATAAATTCTTTTATAAAGTTGAACTTCATCAACATATTGAGTTCCAATTAAAGCCTGAGCAGCATATTCCCATTCAGCCTCAGTTGGTAGTCTGTAATCAGGTAACACAACACCTGTTTCCAAAGGAATTCTACCACCTGTTTCTGCTGGTACTTCAACACCTGCATCTTCGGCTAATTTCATATTAACTGTTATTGTTCTCCATTTAGCATACTCATTGGCTTGTAGCCAGGTAACACCTACTACCGGGTGGTATCTAAAGCCAGGGTATCTTAAATAGTGATCAACATAAGGATCATTATAAGCAAGGTTTTTAGCCCAAACAGTTGTATCTGGCAAAACAGACTGATAATAATCTCTTGATGAATCAATTTTTACGTAATGAAGAAATTCTAACCAGTGAATGTTTGCAACCTCAGTCTCATCCATATAGAATGAAGATACAGTTACAGTTCTTTCAATGTTATCTCTGGTATAAAGAATATCTTCCTCAAAAGAACCTAGTACGGTTCTACCACCCTCAATGTAAACCAAGTTAGGTCCATCCGGCTGGCCTCTGAATTCCGCTACCTGAAAACCTTCATCACTGTTGTACTCTAGTCCTGTTGCGGTACTTAACACTCCTGGGCTGTTTGCTGTAGGATTACCACCCCCGCAGGCAAAAAGGAAGGCGGCCATTGCAACCAGACAGGCATTTTGAAATCTAAACACAAACTTTTTCATATCCTGTTATTGTATTCGTTTAATAAACACTGTTTAATCTCTTATATATCAACGCAATATATAAAATTAATTGGTAAAGATAACTTTACCAACCACTAAATTCAACTATTAAAATCAAATTTTAAAGCATTTTAATGCAAATAACGCTTTCATGTAAGAATTTTCAATCAGTTGCAGAAAAACGACTGTTGCTTTTGTTTATTGTGATCATTCTTCAGCCCAAACTTTAGTACCTTCTGTACAATTAGTACATATATCAATTTCATTTCTCGATTTTAAAATTTTGGATCTGAATGTTTGATAAGCCTCTCCCATCCAGATACTTCTAAAACTATTTTGCTTTAATTTACCTAACTGATGGGTGGCATCCTTGTCAAAACAGCAAGGCACCACTCTGCCATCCCAGGTAATTACACAGCTATGCCACATCTTCCAGCATTGGTTCAACAATTTATTTTTAATACTATAAAATCCTGTAGGCAATTTTTTATAGCGACTGTACTTTGGGTTATCTGGAATTAGGGGTGAACCATTTTCATAATCGTATATTTGAGCGGTTTTTAGTTTCACCTCATCTACTCCTAATTCTTTAGCTAGTTTAAATACGTCAGGAATATCCTGCTCATTAGGCTTCACCACAAGAAATTGGAAGATAATATGTGGAGTTGAAGAATTGAGCTCTTTTTTCCATTTAACGACATTCTTAGTCCCATCTATCACTTTTTGCAGACTTCCGCCAATTCTATATTGCTCATAGGTGGACTGCGAAGTGCCATCAATAGAAATGATCAACCTGTCCAACCCACTTTCCACTGTTTTTTTTGCTGTAGCATCATCCAAATAGTGCGCATTGGTGGAAGTAGCAGTATAAATTTTATGCTGATGGGCTATTTTTACAAGATCCAAAAACTGCCGGTTGAGGTATGGCTCACCCTGAAAATAAAAAAGCATATAAACCAGGCTGTCCTTAAGCTGAGAAAGCATCTGAGTAAATGTTTCCGGGGCAAGCATTCCAATGGGTCTGGAAAATGAACGCAATCCGCTGGGACACTCCGGGCAGCGAAGGTTGCAGGAAGTAGTTGGCTCAATTGAAATGGAAAAAGGCATTCCTTTCATTCTTGCCACCTTCCATTTTTTCGACATGTGATAGCTATACCAAAGCCTGAAAGCGTTTCGTAACTTATAAAAATTAAGCTTACTTACTAAGTTAAGGGTATCTCGCCAATGCATAATTGCAAACTTCAAAATAGATACTTAAGGATTTTTGTATCTTTAGTTTTATTCTTCTGGTATTTAGAAATACGAACTTAATTAATCCCTATGAACTTTAGGCTTTTTTTAAAATTTATTCCCTGGGGCATTGCCTTGATCTTACTTGCCTTTCTCTGGTTTAGAAGAATGTCTTCTTTTACTACACCGGCTCAATTGACTGTTGAGAACACTACTATTCTGCAGGAAATTGAAGCCCTGGGCAAGCTTGAGCTTGTAAGATACAAGTTTAAAGAGGTAATTGAAGCGGAGGAAATAGCAAAAAGATATTTTGATCTTGGATATTTTTATATTCCTGGCGGGCAGGATCAGAAGGCATTGTTAATTGCCAAAGGAGAAGCTGTGGCTTGCATAGATTTAATGAAAATAGAAAAGGAAGATATCATTTTTAGTGGTGATACCATTCAAATTAATATGCCGGGCCCGGAGTTATGCTATTATAAAGTGGATTTGAATAAAAGTAGCTTTTATGATTTGCAAACAAGTAAAGACAAAAAGAAAGCAGCCGAGTTTATAGATATGATTTATGCAAAGGCTGAAACGCAAATGAAAGAGGCTGCATTGGAATCAGGTATATTGGTAGACGCAGAGAAAATGAGCGGAAGGGTATTGACTCCTTTTCTATCTAACTTAACTGATAAAACGGTTATTCTTCATTTTAAAACCATTCCGGACAAAGTGATATTGCAAAAGAGGTAATAGGAAGCTATTCCTTTATAAATGAATTGGCTGTTGCCGTAACCTACAGATTTTAAATTAGTTATTATTTATTACAAGTATTTTTTAACTTAAATAACTAATTATGAGAACCGTATTTTTATTATCATTCTTGTTAACAGCCTTTATGTTTAGCTGCAATGTAGAACAGGAACAGTCAGGTGAAATGCCTGAGGTTGATGTAGATGTAACAGAGGGTGAAGCTCCTGAGTATGATGTAAACTGGGCAGATGTTCAGGTAAACACCAAAACTAAGACCGTAAAGGTGCCTAAAGTAATTGTTACTATGGAAGAGAAAGAAGTTGAAGTGCCTAGCATAAATGTAAGCATGCCCAATTCAGATGAAGAAAATGAATTAAGAACAATCCGTGTGGAGGCTGAAATTTCCGGAACCATGCACGATCTGGAAATTCAAAAAGTATATGCAGTGAATAATAAATTGATTATTATATCTGAATTGGAGGAAGAGTCTCAGAATTTAGGAGAAGAAAGAGTAAGGGTTTCTGATCAAATTGAGATTAACGCTCCGGCCGATTTAGCTGTAAGGCATTATATTATTGGAGAAAGACCAGAAGGTAGTTTTAACGAAAATTATAACTATATCACTTCAGAAAATGAACTACAGTCATATCTGGCAGACAGTAAATTAATTTATGAAGATTAATCACCAGGTAAGAGTTCAGCCGGGGGAGAGTCAAAACTCTTCCGGTTTATTCCAAAGATAATTCATCCATAGCCTCCCACACTTTATCTGCTTCAAATCCCTTTTGAAGTAAATATTTCACCGCTTTTTGCTTTCGAACATACAAATTATCATCCTTTAACACACTAAACTTTTTAGAGAGTAATTGCTCTAAGGTGTCAAAATATTCTGAGGAATCTATGGTTTCCAAACCCTTTTTAATGCAATAAGCGGAAATTTTTTTCTGCTCAAGTCCCTGCTTAATTTTAATCTTTCCCCATTTTTTCATCCTAAAGTGGCCGGATGCATAGGCAACAGCGAAACGCTCTTCATTTAAAAAATTTTCAGTAATCAAATAGCTGATCACCTCTTCAACCTCATCGCCAAAAAGACCCCATTCATACAACTTGTCTCTTACCTGCTGCTGGCTTCTTTCCTGCAGAGCACAATATTTCGCGGCTTTTGCTTTACCCTCTTTTATTGTATAAATTTTTTTACCAGCCATTTTAATTAGAATTCTGTAGCAAGAAATTGGATGAAAAGCAAAGCAACTGATAAATGGTGATCAATCCAAAATAGAGAATAGTAAAAATTATTCTACCTCAATTAAACCTTTTCATTTTTGCATCATCAAAAGGGCAAACAAATAAAAATGAGGTTATGAAAAAGAACAATTCATTCACTATCAGAAAACTTACTTTGCTAATACCAGGAATAGTTGTGGCTATTTTAACATTACAATCTTGCCAGGAGGATGAAACGACTGAGTTAACCAGGGATGAGGAAATTGCCATTACAGAGAATGCTACTTTCTCAGAGGATGTATCAGATGAAGACATTGAAATTGCTAATTCCGCAGAAATTGAAGCCGGCATACAAGAGCCAGCCTCAAGAGAGAGCTCATCAGAGAAATGCTATGCAACCACGTGGGATGCTGCCACCAGAATTTTGACTATTGATTTTGGAGAAGGTTGCGTAGGTCCTTATGGAAGACAAAGAAGAGGAAAAATAATTGTAAGTTACGGTGAGGAGGGAAATTACTATGTAGCTGACAGAACCATTACTTTTGATAATTATTTTGTAAATGGAAATCAGATCACAGGAGAATTATATGTGGAAAAGGCAGTAATTAATGAAGAAGGTTTCTATGAAAACAACTATACTGTTAACTACACAATTCTATTTAATGGTGGCACCACTTTCACCTTGAATGGATCCCGAAAAAGAGAATGGATTGCAGGTGTACTAGATGATAACTTCGCCAATAATGTATTTCGCATTACAGGTAGTTTAACAGGTATTTCCACAAGAGGTATTAGTTGGAGTCATCAAATTGTAGAGCCAATCATTGCTGATTTTAATTGCAGAAGTGAAGGGAACTTTCTTTACACCCAGGGTATAAAAGAAATCAGCTACTCCAATAGCAGAAGAAAAAGAACACGAACGGTTGATTATGGAGATGGAATTTGTGATCGCTCCTACACAATAGCCATTAATAATGATTTGATAACAATCACTGCAGAATAGTTTAAAAATTTAAGATAAGCTATGAGGGAATTAGTTTCCTCATGGCTATATTATTACAATAAAAAGGTATATGCATTCTGAAGAACAGGAACTTCTTGAGGAATTAAAAAATCCGGCCTTGAAAATGGCAGGCTTCAGAAAATTGATGCAGCTTTACCAGGAGAAATTATATAGTGTAATTCGAAGAATGCTTATTGACCATGATGATACCAATGATGCTTTGCAGGAAACATTTATTAAGGTCTGGAATAAGGTAGATTCATTTCAGGGAGATGCGGCTTTATTTACCTGGGTATACAAAATTGCAGTAAACGAAGCCTTACAGTCTCTCAGAAAACGGAAGCGGAGGTTTCTCAAAAGTTCAGCGTATAAGGAAAATTTTGTAGATATGTTGCAGAGTGAGCAGGCTTTTGATGGTGAACAGATTCAGTTAATTTTACAAAAAGCCATCATCGAATTACCTGAAAAGCAACAACTGGTTTTCAACTTAAAATACTATGACGAGCTCTCTTATGAACAAATTGCAGAAATTACCGGAAGCTCTATTGGAGGTCTGAAAGCTAATTACCATCACGCTGTTAAAAAAATTGAGAATTATTTAAAATCGAATTAAACCTTTAACAAGATTTTACATCTAAATAACAAATGGAAAAAGGCAATCATCATAGTAAAAAGTTGAAGGACATCGAGAAAAAGGAGATGTTTCAGGCGCCAGAAGGCTACTTTGATCAGCTGCCAGGTAGGGTTTTGGAGAGAATAGCTGCGCAAGAAAAGAAGCAGACACATGCTAAGATAATTCCTTTCAAAAGTTGGTGGTGGGCTGTTGCTGCTGCAACACTATTGGTTGTTTCAACCTTTATAATAATTTCAAATAGTAGAACTGAAGCTACTTCCACTGATTATTACGCCTTGTTAAACGGGGTTTCTTCTGAAGAGATTGTTACGTATTTGGGAGAAACAGATATATCAATAGCCGAACTTGAAATGGCTTTGGCAAGTGATGAGGGAATTAATATGTATGATAGCAACTCTATTCCCGACATTGAGGAGAAGGAAGAGGCTGAAGCATTATTGGAATATTATAGTTTATGATTTAAGCTAATAACTATGAAAAATATAAAATACCTTTTAATTACAGGCTTAGCCCTATCGCTCTCTGTAGTTGAACTTTTTGCACAAAGTGCGCAGGAGAAGATTGAAAGTGCAAGAATAGCATTAATTACAGACAGGTTGAGTTTAACGCCTGAGGAGGCTCAAAAATTTTGGCCATTATACAATGAGTATACCAATGAAAGACAGCAACTGAAGCAGGAGTATATGGAGGCCAGAAAGCAGTACCGTGAAGGAGAAATGACAGAGGCGGAAAGTAAAGAGCTCCTCGACCTTGGCTTGAAATTAAAAGAAAGAGATGCGCAACTGGAAAGGAAATATGCTGAAAAGCTGAATCAGGTAATTAGTACCAGGCAACTTTTGGCATTAAGAAAAGCAGAAGACGATTTTAAGAAGATGCTGCTTGAAAGGTTACAGGAACGAAGGGAAAAGCAAGAGCGCTTTCAGAATCGGCAAGAAAGAAAATTTAGGGATAATTAATAAAATATTGGCAGACAGACTGATCAAGCATAATTTCCTTGCGTGGCCTCCATGGGTTTTCCTGGGCTGTTTTTGCTTTTGTATCAGTTTCAACGGGCAGAGCCAGGAAATCCCGGAAAGGCATTCTGCAAAGCTGGACTCTCTTTATGCTGAGCTGGATCTGTTATTTGGAGAACAGGATAGCCTTTCCTCACTTTTTGAATTAGCTGACAGTATATTGTTAGCCGATAAAATAAAGTTTCATGCCTTGATGGCCCGGTTTTCTTACATGGGCCAGGTAAGCAGTGTAGGCAGAATTCAGGATATCGATCAATTCGGTCTTTCGTCTGGTCTCTCTTATTTTCACCCTACGGGAGCTTATGTGGATATTAATGGCTTCTTTAATAGCGGATATGAGCCTGCGTATTTTCTTAGCGCTCTTTCATTTGGCTATTTTCAAACCTTTTACAAATATTGGAACATAAATTTCAACCATGATTTTTTCATTTATAATGATACAGTTTCCTCGCAACCTTTTAACAAGTCTTTGAACCTAAGTAATTTCTTTAGTTTTAAATACTGGGAATCAGGGGTGGATTATAGTCTGCTTTATGGTGAAAGCAGCGCTCACAGGGTGTCATTTTTTTTAAATGGAAAAATGAAGTGGCGCTTCAATAATAGTTGGCTAAAATCTTTGACGGTTCTTCCGGGGGCTGGTGTTCAGTGGGGAAATGCAGATGTGATTTATTGGCGTCAATCGGATAGCCCTGTATTAGATTTATTTGAGATAATTCAACAACCTCCATATCCAAAGCTTACACGTGGCCAGTACCTATACCTGGCAAACCTTTTAGCTGAGGAGCGCTATCTGACGGCAAATGTATTACTCAGGAGAAATAATTTTAGCCAAACTGAAATTGAGGAGATAGTGAGGGCGTATGATGAAAGTCAAATAGAATCTGCTAATGTTTTTGGCTTGATGAACTACAGCATCAACTTACCGGTAAGCCTTAATTTCGGAAAATTTGGCTTCATGCTGAACTATATCCATAATTTTCCTGTGGCTTTACCTAATGAGCTGTATGAATATGATGACAATGGCTTCCTTAGCGCCAGTATTAGTTATTTCCTTATAAAACCAACAGGATTAAAAAAGCTTCCTTTTACTATAGATTAAGCCGTGGTCATCTGGTCTCATTTTCGGTTGTACTTAAAAGTAGTGCTTGATAATTGCCTTAGGATCATTTATAAACCATAGCTTACTCCTATAACAATTCCTCTGCTAAAAATTCTTTCATGATAGTCAGAGGCATCAAACGGGAGCAAGCTTAATAACTGTAAAGTGGGCTTTGCAAATATGGTTAAAGGCAAAATTTGGTACTGAAGACCCGCTCCTAATGCAAATCCTATTCCATTTTGTTTATCCAGATACCCTTGTGGGCTATTTTCTGTTTCAAAATGTAGTACAGGCCCGGCATCTATGAAGAAATAATTATTAAGGTTAATTGAAAATAAGATGGGAATGTTGATGGTACTAAGATTTATATCTTCCTGCATGCCTTCGCCTGAAGCGCCAATGCTACTACCTGTCAGCTTATTGCTTTGCCAGTTGAAAGGAAGCTTGAATGAGTATTTAGTACTAAAATTATATTGGTAGCCAATCCCTAAACTAAAGCTGTTCTGATGATCGAAAGAAGCGGCTCCATCAAGAGAAGTAAACCTGATTACCCCATTATTATAAAACCCGGACTGTATACTTACTTCATGTTTGACTTGCGCAGGAAGAAAATGTATAGATAAGAGTGTGACGAAGGAGAAAAATAGAAACTTCATGAATCCTGATATTTAAAAAGTGAATGTGTTTTTGTAAAGACACATTCAGAATAAAATTGGTTGTAAAAGCTCTTTCCGAAAATGTTCAGAAAGAGCTTGAATTCTTGGATTTACCATTCCATAGGAACCTCCATAAGTAAAAACCGAGCCTGGCTATCAGCTGTGATTTTAATACTCTCTAAATCTGTTAAACCAATAGCATCTCTTTTGTCTAATTTTTCTTCGGCAACAGAAAGTTTACCATCCAACAGAAAAATATATAGTCCGTTTCCTGATTTTTTTATTTTATACTCTTTAGAAAAACCTTTTTCAAAATCAGCAAGGTGAAACCATGCATCCTGGTGAATCCACGTATCAATCTCACTGGCATTAGGAGAAACCACCAGCTGAAAGTTATTTTTTCTCTCGGCAGGCTCAAAGGTTTTCTGGCCATAACGAGGGGAGACATTTTGCTTATTGGGAAATAGCCAGATTTGTAGAAATTCGGTTTGTTTATCCTTATTATGGTTAAATTCAGAATGAACTATCCCTGTGCCAGCTGACATCACCTGCACATCGTTTTCTTTAATTACAGAATTATTTCCCATACTGTCTTCATGTGCTAAATCACCAAAAAGGGGAATAGATATAATTTCCATATTATCGTGCGGATGTTTTCCGAAACCCATTCCAGCAGCAACAGTGTCATCGTTAAGAACGCGCAATGCTCCGAAATGAACTCTTTCAGGATCATAATAAGAGGCAAAGCTGAATGTATGATGGGAGTTAAGCCATCCATGGTTGGCATGGCCTCTTGTGTCTGCTTTATGAATTATCTTTTTCATAATTGTATTAATTTAAAATTAAATGTATATACATGTAATACGGAAATAGTACAATTGTGGTGTCGTAAAAATTGAAAATAATTTAAACGTCTTGCTTTAACATTCAGTTAGCAAGGTACAGTGAAATAAATAAATATTTAGTACTTAAAAATTCTGACATTTATATGGGAAACTTGTACTTTAGTAAAAGTTAAGGCTAATCAATAAGATATGTTAAATAGAAAATTAATGAAAAACTACCTGCTTCTAATTACAATTTTGGCCTTAATAACAGGCTGTTCAGAACAGAAGAAAGCCGAAATAGCTTCAGAAACTGAAAATGAGACAATAGAAACCTCCGGTTTTAATCCTGAAAATTCCGACCCGGAAGCAGTGGGTTTAGCTGATAAAGTGATTGCTGCGCATGGCGGAACAGAAGCATGGAATGAGAAACGATATATATCCTGGAATTTTTTAGGAGTAAGGGACTTAGTTTGGGATAAATATACAGGCTTGGTAAGAATTGATTTCCCACGAGCCGAAACTCAGTATATAGTGAACATCAATGAAGATTCTGGCCGTGTAAAAGTTAAAAATGAACTAATTACCGATCAGGATTCTCTACAAAAAATGATTACGCAGGCAGAGCAAATCTGGGTGAACGATTCTTATTGGTTAGTATTCCCCTTTAAGCTGAAGGATCCGGGAGTGCGATTAAAATATATTGGAGGCGATACAACTTTATCAGGAGAAAAGGCCGAAGTAATTGCTTTACAATTTGATAGCGTGGGCTATACTCCCCAAAATAAGTATATGGCTTATATTAACCCTGAAACGTATTTAATTATGCAGTGGGATTATTATCAAAATGCTTCTGACAGCACCGCTGCTTTTCAACAGCTGTGGTCCGACTATAAAGATTTTGATGGCATAAAATTAGCGGCCGGCAGAGCAGATAGAAGATTAGAGAACATCGAAGTTAGCAATGAAATAGATACCGCAGTTTTTGAGCAATTTTAGTTAGTTCCTCATTTATCTTTTAATGCTTCCTTTATGTTTTCAGCATGATTAATTAATGCTTTTTGCCAGGTGGTATCTGCATCCCATTCCGGGCCTAAGTAAATATCTTTAGTATAGAGTTGCTGTACATAGTATTTATGTACAGTCTCTCCTTTAGAGAATTTTGAAACTTTCCCTAATGGTCCTTTTCTAACAGAAATATAAATGGTTTCATCATCTGAGAGCTGGTAGCCCAACATTCTTTTGAGGCTCTCTCCATTGTTTTCAAGTTTGCGAAGCACCATAAGGTAACCTTGTGCAATCATTTCTTCATCAGTAATATTTGGCCGAACTAAACCATACCTAAAAGGATAATGCTCTTTCATGATGGAATCGAGTTGCTGGTTGGCATTTTCCACATTTTCCGTCATCATTACACTTTCTTGAAACATTGGTACAGCCAGTTTATCAATTCTAATATCCGCATTAAAACTTTCTACTCTTCTGGATTTAATCACGTTGGTTCTCTTAAAAACTTCAGGTACATCAATAATTAGAAAATTATTTCTATCCAGATCGGATTGCTCTAAGCGGTTAGTAAATGAGATACCAAGTTCTTTAAGGCCAGGAGCCATTAATTGGTAGGCCGGCATTCCTTTTTTGAAAAAATTTCCATCATCCGGAATTTGCGCGATAAATAAGCTATAACCTGAATTAGTTTGATGAACAATTATTAGGTTATCAATACTTCTGCTGTTAATATCCTGATAAAAACTGTTGGTTGCATCGTGGCCACTTAAAATATCCGAAAGCGCATAATAAGCTACAGCATCAACACCTTCTTCCTTAAAATATTTGTGAATAATATTTGCCTGAACCTCCCAATCCAGGTTTTTAACATTCATAAAAACCACGGAACGATCATTTAAAAGATTTTTTGGCAAGGAATTAGTTTCTTCAAAAAAAGGAAAATCACTTTGCCCTAAAGCCGGGTTAATTCCGTATAAAAAAAAGGTAAATGCAAACACAATTGCTACGCGCATATTGAAACAGCTTTAATGAGTGTGGAAAATTAAATCTTTTCTGGTAAACGTCTTAATGTTATTATCATTATATATAAATTTATGCTGTCTTTAAAATTTTAAACTTTAATGTTTTTTCGGCTAACCAATAATTGCACCCTATGAAAAAAACTTTTACTTCGACTAATTTTCTCCTCTTATTTCTCTTCTTTGGCAGTGTTCATTTAAAAGCTCAGGAAACAAGTGAGCCGATTTTTCCTGATTCGGCCCAGGTAATGCAGGAATTATTTCAACTTTCAGCGGATTCTATGCAAGGTAGAAAAACCGGTACAGCCGGGGGTGAGTTAGCTAGAAATTACCTGATTAATAAATTGCAAAATATTGGGGTACCTGCATACGTGCCTGGCTACACGCAGGAATTTGATTATTTAATTAACAAAAAAACTGGCGAGAGAAGAAAGGGAGTTAATGTTTTAGGATATGTGGAAGGCTTTAGCAATCAGGAAACCATTGTTATCTCGGCTCATTACGACCATGTAGGCATGAAAGATAGCACAACTATTTACAATGGAGCTGACGACAATGCCAGTGGCACAGTGGCGTTATTGGCTTTGGCAAGATATTTTACTACGAACCAGCCAGATAATAATATCATCTTTGCTTTTTTTGATGGCGAGGAAGACGGTCTTCAGGGCGCTAAGCATTTTATGCAGTCTGTAGTGGTGGACAGCAGCTTTATTAAGCTTAATATTAATATGGATATGGTGGGCAGAGGAGATAAAAATGAAATTTATGCTGTAGGAACTTATTTTCACCCCGAATTGAAGCTGTATGTGAAAGAGGCGGCAAAAGGAAAATCTATTAAAGTGCTTTTTGGTCGTGATGACCCAAGTAAAAAACTTAACTGGATTAATTCATCAGACCACGCACCTTTTCATAAAGCCGGAGTTCCATTTATTTACTTTGGTGTAGATGACCATGCTGATTATCATAAACCAACAGATACTGCTGAAAAGATTAAAGCTGTTTTTTATCTTGAAACCATTGCGATGATCAAGGATACAGTTAAACACCTTGATGCGAACTTGAGAGATATTAATGTCGGAAAATAAGTTGGCTGTTAAAGAATGTATCCGGAGTTAAAAACTCATGATAAAAGTGACTATAGCGCAACAAACTGCTAACAATAGAAGACTATCCGTAGTTTAAGTGATGTGAACTGAACTACGGATTAAATAATAAATTTGGAGACTCTAACTCGTTAAATAACTCTAATTCTAAATAATTTCAATCCCCATTTTCTTCATGAGTGGCACTGCATTAAATGTGTGACAAGGCCCCTCGTTCAGCTTGTAATCAAATAGAATTTTATCACCTGAAACATCACTATTAAAACTATAGTTTTGGAAGTTACCCAACTCGTTTTCCAGCTTGGCTAGTGATAGATCATGTGTACTGATCAACCCCATACTATTGGTCTTCATCAACTGGCGAATCAGGCTCTCAGCACCAATGTTTCTGTCTTCAGAATTGGTGCCTTTTAATATTTCATCCAGTAAATAGAAGATTGACGTTTGTTGCTTTTCCTGGGTTAAATCAACTAAGCGTTTAAGCCTTTTTAGTTCAGCATAAAACGAAGAAGTGTTCTCTTCCAGGTTGTCTTGAGTTCGCATGCTGGTAAAGACTTGTAAGGGACTCAGCTGAATACTTTTTGCACAGCAAACGGCTCCTATTTGCGCTAAAATTAAATTAACGCCTAAAGATCTTTCAAAAGTGCTTTTACCGCTCATGTTAGCTCCGGTAATTAAAGTTACTGCCCCAGGCCCCTTCATTTCAAAATCATTGTTAACACGCTCATTGTGCGCTAAAAGAGGATGACCCAACTGTTCACCTTTTAAAGCACATTGTACGTCAAGAATTTCAGCCTTAACATAATTGGAATGAGCGAAAGCGTAAGCAGATAAACTCAGAATTGCCTCCCACTCACCAATTGCTGAAAACCATTTTCTTAAAAACTGACCATAGTGTAACTTCCATTGAATACTTCTGCTGGCAATCCAATAATCAGATAGTACAAAAGGATTCACAATCCAGTACATCATGCCATTTCTGCTGTGGAGCCAGTTTAAAAGCCTGGAGAGTGATTGTATTTTGGCTGAGGCAGATGGGTTTTTGAATACACTGCCAATACGCTGGAGATATTCATTCTGAACAGGTTTCTCTTCAGCCATTTTAAAAAGATTTTTATGCTGTTCTAAAAGGCCGAAAATATTTTCTGTATTTCGGTAGATGGTCATCACTCTGTTTTGAACTGGCAAGAGGAGTAGTATGTTGATAAATAATCCCAGGCCCACAAAACTCCATGGAAGGATACCAGAAGCTCCTAAAATAAAGAAAGCAATAAGCTGTATTATTCCTATATAAGGTGCCACTTTAAAAAAAGTCTGCCCTTTTTCTTCAATGTCTTCTTCAAACCATTGGAAAATACTATCATCAATTTCCTTCTGGTCTGCTTCTTTCACTCTACTTTCAGCAAACCAATTGAGTCGCCAATCATTATCGTCTTTCAGGTCGTCTACTGCTTGTTGTCTGGCCTCAATTTCTGGTTTAGTGGCGGGTGAAAGCATCCATTGAGCCAACTGTTCCCTTCCAAATTTAAGTGCGCTTCTATTGATGAGGGCAAATAAAGAATGTCTGCCAAAAAGATCTAAATCCGGGCTGTAAGGGTGGTCATAATCCAGAAATTCGTTTCCTCCATCCAGGCTTTTTAAGGACAAATCAAGCCTGTCAATTTCGTCTTTTAAAAGAGCGACTTTATTGGCAGAAACTTTTAATTGTCTTTTATAAGCACTGTGCCTGTTCACCAACCATCCGAAAATGATCGGAAAAGGAAGGAGAACCAATGCTGTGGAGGCACCATCTCTTTCATTAATCAAATAGACACATAGCACCAGGGTGCTTACAAAATAAACAAGCCTGATAAAGCCAAAGCGATTAGTCAGTTTCCTGAATTTTTCCTGTGATTTTTGAATGTTGCTAATTTGTTCTGAGAAAAGATTTTTCTTCTCAATGATTCCGCCAGCCGGATTTTCCATATATAGTACTTTATATAATGCTTTTTTACCCTCTTTTTAGGGAAAATTTATGTTTATTCACATTGCATGGTATGCTTAAATACGCATGTCTATTTTCAAACTTTCGTAAACTTTGTTCATTGCCTCGTTGGAATCAGACAACACAATTAAAATGTCTTTGGCTTTAATTTCAGTAGACCCATTAGGTGTCAGAAATTTATTTTCCCTATTAATCATGGCGATAATCGCTGTTTTAGGAAATTGCAAATCTATTATCTTTTTATCAACCGGATAGGTATTGTCATTAATTTCAATTTCCGCCATTGTCGTTTTCACCCTATCAGATAAAAACAAATCTACTGGTGATTTAGGTTTAGCTTTATCAGGAAGAGCAACATGTAACCATTTTGCAATTACGGAAAGCGTAGTTCCCTGTATTAATATTGAGGAAACGGAAATGAAAAATACAATGTTGAAAATCATACTTGCTTTTTCTATTCCTGCCAATAAAGGATAAGTAGCAAATACTATAGGCACTGCACCCCTTAATCCTACCCATGAAATATAGAAACGCCTTCTGATTTTCATACGAAAGAATATCAGGCCTAATAGAACACTTAAAGGCCGGGCTACAAATATTAAAAAAGCAGAAATTAGAATTCCTATACCTATTACAGGTACTATTTCTGATGGAAAAACCAGTAGTCCTAAAGTAAGAAATAGTACTATTTGCATCAGCCACGCTAAACCATCAAACATTTTCATGATGGTTTTTTTATGAATAAGTTCCTGATTGCCTAAATAAACAGCACATAAGTATATAGCTAAAAAGCCATTTCCACCTAGAAAATCAGCTAATGAAAAAGTAATAAACATTAGTGCAATCACCAATACAGGGTAGAGGCCTTCAAAATCCAGGCTTATTCTATTAATAATTAATTTACTCAAGCGCCCCATTACTAATCCTGCCACTGCACCAACAATCATTTGCTGTAGAAAAAGAGGAATAATTGATATCCAGCCGGCATCCTGATTCACCACTAAACCTAAAAATGCAATGGTCAAAACGTAAGCCATAGGATCGTTACTACCACTCTCCAGTTCCAGAGTGGGTCTTAAATTGGACTTTAATCCAAGACTTTTCGATCTTAATATAGAGAATACTGCTGCGGCATCCGTGGAGGAAACGATAGCTCCCAACAATAAACCTTCATAAATTGTGAAATCAGTAATTAACCAGACAAAAGTGCCCAAGGATACTGCCGTTAAAAGTACACCAACGGTAGACAAGGTTATTCCTTGCCATAAAACTGGCTTAATGGTGCTCCAGTTTGTATCTAATCCGCCAGAAAACAAAATAAAATTTAAAGCAACTATACCTATGAACTGCGCTAACTGAGGATCGTCAAAATTGATTTTCCCTATACCTTCAGAACCTGCCAGCATGCCTATTATCAGGAATAAGATTAAGGTAGGAACCCCAAACTTATATGATGTTTTACCAACTATAATACTTATAAATAAAAGAAATGAACCGACTAAAAGTATGTTTTCAATGCTTAAATCCATGTAATTTTCTTCCTAAAACCTTAATTTTTTATTTGGAAAGGGATGCTACAGTTGAGTATCTGTGGCATCCTAATATATGATCATTAACCAATCCACAGGCCTGCATATAAGCATACATAATGGTGCTGCCCACAAATTTAAAACCTCTCTTTTTTAGGTCTTTGCTTAAGGCATCTGATTCAGGCGAGGTGGCAGGCACATCTTTCATACTCCTTCTTTCATTTTGAATGGGTTTATTGTTAACAAAACTCCAAATGTAAGCATTAAAGCTTCCAAACTCCTTTTGCACCTCCATGAATTTCTGAGCATTGGTTACAGTACCTCTGATTTTAAGTTGATTTCTTACGATACCTGCATCCTGCATCAGTCTTTGAATATCTTCCTCATTAAATTGGGCAACTTTCTTATAGTCAAAATCCGCAAAAGCTTTTTGGTAGCCTTCCCGCTTTTTCAAGATGGTGGACCAACTTAAGCCGGCTTGTGCTCCTTCTAAAATAAGAAATTCGAAATGTGTTTTATCATCATATACAGGAACACCCCACTCCTTATCATGGTATTCTATGTACTCTTCAAATCCAAGGCACCATGGGCAGCGCTCTTTCTCTTTAATAGGTTTAGTGGGCATAACTTCCTGCATTAATGTCAATAGTGGTTCCAGTGGCGTGGTCCATCATACCTGATAGAAGCATCGCAATAGTAGGGGCAACATCCTGCGGTTCAGTAAGTTTTTGCAGGGCGATGTCATTAAGGGCATAATCTTCTCCATATTGGTTAATAAATTTTTGAGCCATATCGGTGCGTACAAAGCCAGGTGCCACTACAAATGCTTTTATTTCTTCTTTTCCGAATGCCCGTGCGATAGATTTGGTAAGGGAAATAAGTGCTCCTTTTGAGGTGGCATAAGCTAAATAATCTGATGTATCTCCTCTAAAAGCTGCACGAGAGGAAATATTAATTATTCTTCCCCCTGTTCCCTGCTTTTTAAATTGGCAAATGCTCCTTTTGCATAGCAAGCCAACTGCGTTAACATTTACATCCATTGTTTTTAACCAATCGTCTGTCCAGTCAACAGCATTTTTATGGATGTCTGATGAAATAGCGATTCCTGCGTTGTTCACTATTCCATCCAGTCGCTCCCTAAAAATAGCAATAGTTTCGCTAAACAATCGAGCTACATCCATGGCTCCCGAAAGATCCGCTTTAATTAAATGCACAGAGGAGCCTAATTCTTTCTTCAATTTTTGGGCACATTCCTCATTTTCATGATACTGGGCCACTATGGTTGCTCCGCATTCCACCAAAGCTCTACTGATAGCAGCCCCAATGCCTCTTGTGCCGCCAGTAACTAAAATATGCTGACCGGTTAAATCTATTTTCATACTATTAAGATGTATTGATAGTTTCTTAATTTATTGATTGTGATTCTGTAAATCCTGGAAAAGGTTAAATTTGATACAATATACAAAATTCATTGAGCAGGAGTGGCATCAAAATAAATGATTTCACCTTCCTCCATAGCTAACGAAAGTAATAAAGGATTACAGCAAACTTCACAATCCTCAATGTATTCCTGCTCAGAAATACTTCTATCCACCAATACGCTAATTTTTTGGAAGCAGTGGGGGCAATTGAAAAAATGTTCTATCATGGGTGTTGAAACTTCAGTATTTTGCAATCATCATTTGTATTAAAGAAAAAGAAATGGAAATTTAAAATATTGTTCTTCATCTATAGTTTTTATATATCTTAAAACCCATTAAAATTTTAAACGTTTTCACATCATGCAAAAATTCACAAGCCTTTTCGCCTTTATCTTTTTCTCCACTTTTATAGTTGAAGCACAGGTAGGAGATCCTTTTCCTGAAATGAGTGGGATTACACTAACTGATAAAAATATTACTGTCCCTTCTGATACGCAAGATAAATATACTTTAATAGGATTGGCCTATAGTAAAAAAGCTGAAGATGACCTCAAAACATGGTTTCAACCGGTATATGAGAAATTTGTGAGGGAATCGAAGCCCAACCAGTTGATTCCTGAATTAAAGCCGGATGTACATGTGGTGTTTGTGCCTATGTTTACAGGAATTAAACAAGGTGCCAGTAATGCGGCCATTAAGAAAATGAAAAAAGGCATTGATGAAAAACTACACGCCAATGTAATGGTATACAGCGGCAAGCTAGGAGATTACAAGGAAGCCTTGGATTTTGAAAAGAAAGATACCCCCTACTTTTTCGTGATAGATAAGAGTGGTAAAATAGTATACGCTACCTCGGGTAGTTACAGCTCCAAAAAAATTGGAGAAATTGAGTCTGAAGTAAGTGATTTTTAAACAATCTCCAGCGGTGGTTTTGAATTAAGCAAAACCACCAGTGGGGATTTAATTCCTGTCATTACAACTTTAAAAACTAGTTAACCTCAACTAGGTGAAAAGTACCCTTTTCCTGATCGATTTTAACTAGTTTTGCTTTCGAGCTGTACTTCAAAGGGTGCCAAAAAATATTAAAGTCTTTATTATCTTTTGCTTGCGAATTGATGTAATTCCAAACATTTACTTCCTCAGGCTCTCCATTTGACCATACTTTTTCTATTATTTTAGGGTTAGGTATTATTTTGTCATGCAGAGATATAAGGGCATTATATTGTACTAACTGAGTTGATTGATGCTCTCCTAAAGCACTGAATTTTAATTCGAAAAAAGTAATCGATTTTAAATTGTAGTTGGTCACTACTCTTAATGTTGTATTATGTATAGTAGAGAATAATACATCAGCTTCTCTGAAATTTAATGGATATACACTATGAACCTGCTCTGGTATTTGATAGTGAGGTTTAAGCTCAGTTTTAATTTCAGGTTTTAATATGTTTAAGAAATAATGTTGCTTGCTATAAATTCTATGTAAATCCTTAAGATCATATTTCATCAAATATACCCCATTGATTTTTCTGCTATTGGCCTCTAAATTCCCTATTAAATGAAAAGAATTATCCCGATGATTATAAAGAATTGATGGCACGGAAAACTTAATGGCATCATTTATAATATCGGAATTAAATTCTAAATTTTTAACTATCCCTATCTTTGTATCTTCAAACTCTACCAGGTTTACTATAGCTTCTTTGTCTTTGTTTTTTTTAATGTCTTTAAAGTAAGTTTTATAAAATATATCTTTACCATTAACGCTCGTTAGGTAATTCCACATTAGAGGTTTTCTTAAAGCTGTATAGGCATCAGATTCTTTTTTTTCATACTCATTTACAGGTAAGTTAAGTACCTGGTATTCTAATGTCTTTGAATCATTCTTAAAAGTATATAGTCTGTATTCGATATCTCTAGCACTCTTTTTTGCAAGAATTCGTAATTCTCCATTATTAACATAAACTTCAAGAGCATTACCCATTCCGTGAAGTGCTGTTCCGCTATTGAATTTATTTATGTCAGATTTTAATACTGTTTCTGTAAGGTTCCCAGAAGCATCTATTGCGGATACTTTAATTTTTTTACTATTCTCAAGATTAGTTTGTATTTCAAATATATAGGTCATTTTATCATCCCCAGCTGTATACATATAGGGAAATTGACTCATTGTAAAGTCAGAGGCCATATTAACTTCCCATATTTTATCCCCCTGAAAATTAAATTTCTTTACATTTAAATCTGTTCTTAAGATAAAGCCATCTATAACATCAGTTATCTCAATTCTTGCTGGAAAAACTGAGGTATTTTGCTTTTTTCTCTTAGGTGCGTAGAAGGTGCTTGTGCTAGATTTATTAAACCCCTCAATTGCTTCATCAAGCTTAAATAGTAATTTTTCTTGGGCAAGTAGGGCGACTGAAGTATTTAAAGAAATTAATAAAAATAGTATGGTTTTTTTCATCTTATTTACCGTAAGTATATGTTTAAGATGTAAAACTATTGAATAAATTAAAAAAAGAGTTTTTAATTTATATTAATCTATCATTCAAATTTTATCTCCTTAATACGCTAATAATATAGTTTATAAAAACTGGAGCATGTTTGAATATCTTTTCATTTATGATTCTTTTTTGAAAAGGGACTGCATATGAAACTAATCTTATCACTGTTATTAGTCCTCTTCTTACGCTATTAAGCTAGTAAAGGCTATCGATTAAGACATCTGACTCTTTAAAAAGGAATGCCACTTTGCTTTTCTATTACATTCAAAAACTTTCCCGGTTTGTTTTTAAGGGTAGTTTAATATTGAAAAGTGTAGCTCATAAAAAGCAGCTATCTTTCTACCCAATGTGAATTAAAGAAAAACCCAGAAACTGATAATCAAAATCATCCATAGCACCCCTAGAAAATGCCATGCCTTTGTTAGTAATTCGTATTTTAAATGCCAAAAGGGATTGGTTTCAGCAATTAGTAGCTTAACCGGGTCTTTAGAGATGGACCGTGTTTGAAATATAAGGAAGCCAAGATATGTGTGTACAACAATGAAATGAAGGCCATGTAGAGCCGTTAAAACATATAGAAAAGAGCCGGAAACATTTGTTGTAAGTAAAATTCCTGAAGCTTTTAATTCTGTCCATCCAATTAGCTGACAAAAAGCAAACCCTAACCCCAATAAAAAAGTAAAACGTAGTGAGGTAAGAAGTGCCGGAATAGCCTCCTGCTTAAAGTATTTCATAGCAGGGTGTAATATAAAACTAGAGGCGATGATTAAAACTGAGCTCAAAACAAAAACTGCAGGAATTTGGATGGTAGAAGTTTCTGTATTGTCAAGGCTTACAAAAAATGAAAAGAGCAAAAAGAAGAAAATAAGACTACTTCCTACAATGCCTAAAATCAACATCATTTTATAGGGATGCATTCTTTCTACTTTTTCAAAAAAAGTTAGCTGTTCATTTTTTGTTTTTTTCTCAGCCATAAGTCATCAGTTTTAGTATCTGAACTCGTTTGATTAACTGAACTATGTATCAATGATAATAGTTTGTTTACCTTTACTATTATTTCTCAACCAAATTACTCTTTAATTTAGATTTACGATAGATTACTTAAAAAGAGACAACACTTTGAAAATAAAAGATTTTATAAAATTATATAAAGAAGATGCTATTATTCAGACGATAGCATCTTCTATTAAACCTAATGAGGCTAAGAACCTTCATCTCAAAGGCTTGACAGGTAGTCTGGATGCTGTTTTTGTAGCTGCTATTCAAGGTCAAAATCATCAGAACCATTTGGTTATTTTGCATGATAAAGAGGAGGCTGCCTATTTTCAGCATGACTTACAAAATCTTCTGGAGAAAAAAGATCCTTTACTCTTTCCCACATCCTATAAAAGACCCTATCAGTTTGACGAAACTGAAAATGCGAATGTGCTGATGCGGGCAGAAATTCTGAACCGGATCAATAACAAATCTGCTTCAGGAGAAATTATTGTTACCTATCCTGAAGCGCTTTCAGAGAAGGTGATTAATAAAAAGTCTTTGCTTTCCAACACTTTTACAGCAAAGGTGGGTGAAAATCTTGATGTAGAATTTATAGCGGAATTACTCCAGACATATGATTTTGAACCTACGGACTTCGTATATGAGCCAGGGCAATATGCTGTGCGCGGAGGGATTATTGATATCTTCTCCTATGCCAGTGACCAGCCTTACAGAATTGAGCTTTTTGGAAATGAAATAGATAGTATCAGAACTTTTGATGTAGCATCTCAACTTTCCATTGATAATGTAAAGCATATCAACATCATACCAAATGTGCAAACAAGACTACTCCAGGAAGTTCGCGAGTCGTTTCTGGACTATCTTCCTCATAACACTAAAATATGGGTGAAGGATTATCAGCGCACGCTGGATGTGCTGGAGCAATATTTTGATAAAGCGTCTCAATCTTTTGAGCAAATTATTAAGACATCTGAGACAGAGTTAGTCCTGAAGCCTCATATGCTTTTTGAAACGGCTAAAAGTTTTGAGGAAGGATTAAAGAAATACGTGACAATTGAGTTTGGGAACCGCTTTTTTAAACCTGCTGATTATACTTATGAGTATGATGCCAAACCCCAACCTTCTTTTAATAAAAACTTTGATCTGCTGGGAGAAAACCTTTACCAAAATCAGGAAGAGGGTTTAGTAAATATAATTACTTCTGAATCCATTTCTCAGACAGACCGGCTTACAAGTATTTTTGCAGAAATCGATTCTTTCATAAAGTTTCAATCAATGGCTATTAGCCTGCGAGGAGGCTTTGTGGATCATCAGTTAAAGCTTGCCTGCTACACAGATCACCAAATTTTTGAACGTTTTCACAGGTATAAAACAAAGGATAAGCAGAGCAAGTCCAAAGCTATTACTATCCGGGAGTTGAAAAACCTACAACCCGGAGACTTTGTTACCCATATTGATCATGGAGTAGGTCGTTTTGCCGGAATGGACAAGGTAGATAACCAGGGCAAAAAGCAGGAAGTTGTTCGATTGATTTACCGGGACAATGATTTGCTATTTGTAAGCATTCACTCACTTCATAAGATTTCGAAATATAGTGGCAAGGAAGGTACTACGCCAAGCATTTCCAAACTAGGTTCTCAGGAATGGGACAATAAAAAGAAGAAAGTTAAAAGGCAGGTAAAAGATATAGCTAAGGACCTGATAAAGCTGTATGCAAAAAGAAAGTCTGCTCCCGGATTTGCCACCGATAAAGATACTTTTATGCAAGCTGAGCTGGAGTCTTCCTTTATTTATGAAGATACTCCGGATCAGGCAAAAGCTACTGCCGATGTAAAAGCAGATATGGAGTTGAGCCATCCAATGGATCGGCTGGTATGTGGAGATGTAGGTTTCGGTAAAACGGAAGTAGCCATTCGTGCTGCATTTAAAGCAGTAGATAATGGGAAGCAGGTGGCAGTTTTAGTGCCTACCACCATCCTGGCCATGCAACACTACAGAACATTTAGTGAAAGGTTGGAAAACTTACCCGTTACCATTGAGTATATCAACCGCTTTAAAACAACCAAACAAATAAAAGAGATTCTTAAACGCCTGGAAGAAGGTAAAGTGGATATCCTGATAGGAACACATAGGATTGTTAATAAAGATGTAAAATTCAAAGATATTGGTTTATTAGTAATTGATGAAGAACAAAAGTTTGGTGTAAAGGTAAAGGACAAGCTAAAGGAGTTTCGCGTAAATGTGGATGTGCTTACTCTAACAGCAACTCCAATTCCCAGAACCTTGCATTTTAGCTTAATGGGTGCCCGAGATTTGAGTGTTATCGCCACACCACCACCAAATCGGCAGCCGGTTACTACTGAGCTACATACCTTTAATGAAGAGGTACTCCGTGATGCCATTAGCTTTGAGTTGCAACGGGGAGGCCAGGTATTTTTTGTACATAATCGCGTGGGTGATATTGAGCAGGTGGGCAACATTATTCTCAAATTGGTGCCAGATGCCAGAATTGGTGTGGCTCACGGACAAATGGAAGGCCCTAAGCTGGAAAAAGCAATGGTGAGATTTATTGAAGGTGAATATGATGTGCTGGTTTCTACCAATATTATTGAGTCAGGCTTGGACATTCCAAATGCGAACACGATCATTATTAACCATGCTCATATGTTTGGTATGTCCGATCTTCATCAAATGAGAGGTAGAGTTGGTCGTTCCAACAAAAAAGCTTTTTGTTACCTTTTAACACCTCCTACTATTGGTCTAAGTGCAGATGCAAGAAAACGTCTAACAACTTTAGAAGAATTTTCTGATTTGGGAGATGGTTTTAAAGTAGCGATGAGAGATTTGGATATTCGGGGAGCCGGAAATATGTTGGGAGCAGAGCAAAGTGGCTTTATTACCGATTTAGGATTTGATATGTACCATAAAATTTTGGACGATGCAGTATCCGAACTAAAAGCAACAGAATTTGCAGACTTTTTTAAGGATGAGCTAGCCAAGAAAGCACAAATTATTGCACAGGATTGCGTAATAGAAACTGACCTGGAAATACTGATTCCCGAAGAATATGTTTCTAACATCACTGAAAGGCTAAGTCTTTATTCTCAACTGGATAATATCAAAAACGAAGAAGAGCTTTCTGCTTTTGAGCAATCCATAGCAGACAGGTTTGGTAAAATTCCTGAACAGGTATACGATTTGATAGAGACAGTAAGAATCAGGTGGAAAGCTGAGCGCCTGGGTTTTGAGAAACTTTTGATTAAAAATGGTTCAATCAAAGCGTATTTTGTGGCTGCCAGTAATGAGAAATATTTCAAATCACCGATTTTCGGACAGGTTTTACAGTTCGTGCAAGCGCATCCTAAGAAATGCCAGATGAAGGAATATAAAGATAAATTAATCCTAAAAATTGATGAAATTGATTCTATTCAACAGGCGAAAGAAATTATTTATAGCATGGCCGGAGCAGAAGCATTGGTGTAATGAGGCTAGAAACTTTCAAGCTGAAGTATCATTGGGGCGTCATTCCCCTGCAGAGGGGAATCTTTCCTATTTCAACCGCAGGTTGAAATAAATATGATGTCTCACCTGTGATGCTCAGGATTGTGTCTCATAAATCTGAATTGGCATAATCAAATAGTTTGTGCATCTAAAGCTTGGGATCAAAATCTATAACATGAAGAAAAAAGTACTGCCTCAGTTTTATCGAAAATACACCTCAGCTGAGCAATTACTATTTGTAACTTGTAAAGCACATTTTAGAGCACTAAAAAGGGAGGGACTTGTCATCATCCCTTTTGCTTATACTGTAAAAAAAAGCCAGACTGAACCGCATTTATTGAGTCCCTCAACACTGCAAAATAATCCAAAGCTTTCTTTTATTGACCAATTTTTAGAAAAAGGAAGAAATCTAAAGAAGAATAAACTCTCCCTCTGTTTTGCAGTCTGCTACGATGCCCATGTTTTTGATGAAGAGCATATTGACCAGGATGCCTTAGTATTATTGCTGCAGAAAGAAAATGATACTAAAGCTCAAATTAATATTCCTTATGTGGAGGAGGCTGGTGAGGTGGTTTTTGGTGAGGAGTGGGTGGAAAAAACATAAGAATTATTTGCAGTACATTGAAATGTATTGTTTTGCTGCTGCATGCCCGTTTTTGACTGCTTTTTGCCAGTCACTGCATGCTTCGGATTTTCGTTTCAAATTATAATATGCCATTCCTCGATTAGTATATGCTCCGTAGTAATCCGGGAGCTCATTTAATGTGCTTGTGTAATTTAGGGCTGCAGCCTTATAATTTTTTAATTTTAGATAGGTATTACCTCTATTAAAATAAAAGAGATATTTTAAAGGATTATCATTCTTTTCTAAATTGATAGCTTTATCATATTCTAGAATAGCTTCTTTTAGTTTATTTTGTTTCTGGTATATATCACCGGTATACATGTAAAGGTCAGCTTCGTTAGGGTAATGAAGCTTTGCACCTGCGTATGCTTCAAGAGCACAGTCATAATTATTAGACTTTAAACAAGCATTAGCAAGATTGTAGTAATAAATAATTTTTGTTGGGTCCAGAACTATTGCTTTCCGAAACTGATCAATAGCCTCAACATATTCTTCGTTCTCAAGAAGTGCGAACCCATTATTATTTGCGACAGATGCTTCTCTATTTATAGAATCACGTTCATTAAATTCCTGACCATAGGCTGTACCTGTTAATGCAATGATAAAAAGGAAGGTATAAATTCTCATAAAGGATGGAAATGTTAAGAAATATTGACCTCTAAAAATAGAAATAATAATTTACTGGCCTCTGCCTTCCATTATTTTTTTGTACTAGTCCTGGTTGTGGTGTGAGCTGGTACCTGGGAAATTTAAATGAATGATTAATGAACAGCTTACGGCAATCACCAATGGAACGAAATAAGACCAGATTTTTACCCGGGATGAAAAGGTTCTTCCCTATTGATAAAGACTCTGACCCTTTTAATTCTTTTGTTATCTACTGAAACAGCGGTAAAAACATATTTTTTAAATATGATTTTTTCACCAGCTCTGGGCAATTTGCTATTGATTTCAAGGAGTAAACCACCGATGGATTCACTTTCTCCCTTCACCTCTTCGAAATAGCTTAGGTCATCCCCAATAATTTTACCGAAATCATTTAAAGAAGTTCTTCCTTCAAAAATATAGGTGTTTTCGTCCAGCTTATTGTAAGCGATGTCAAAATCCTCATCAAATTCATCGCTTATCTCCCCTACTATTTCTTCAATAACATCTTCCAGTGTAATTAAGCCTGAGGTGCCGCCATATTCATCCACTACAATGGCCATATGTACGCGTTTTTCCTGGAAATCTTTTAGCAGGCTATCCACTTTTTTCGATTCCGGAACAAAAAAGCCTGGCCTTAAAAGCTCCTGCCATTTAAAGTGCTCATCTTTTTCAATGTAAGGAAGCAGATCCTTCACGTATAAAATGCCTTCAATTTTATCGATGGTATCTCTGTAAACAGGAATTCTACTAAATCCATTTTTATTGATCTGGTCCATCAATACATGGTAATCCTCTTCAATGTCAAATGCAGTAATATCTAACCTCGACTTCATTACCTGCCGAACCGATAGAGTACCAAAATTTACTATTCCTTTTAAAATACCCCTTTCCTCATCAGTGGTATCTTTATTAGAAGTAATTTCCAGTGCCTGATGCAATTCATCAACAGAAATGTTAAACCCTTTTTGCTTCACTCTCTTTTCTATGATATTACTTAATGACATCAGAATAAAAGAAAGTGGTTTGAATAATTTTCCGGCTCCGGAAAGGAAGCCACCCATTCTGCGGGCAAAGCTAAGATTGTTCTGGTTGGCATATACCTTTGGTACAATTTCACCATAGAAAACAATTAGGAAAGTTATTACAGCAGTTAAAATCACCACCAATATACCTTCTGTATCTTTGGTGCCGGTAATTTCCCAGGTTAAAAAAGTTGAAAGCGTTACTATCCCTACATTAATAAAATTGTTTAATATAAGTATAGTCGCCAGAAGTTGCTTTGGATTTTTAAGTAGTGTGATAATAGTCTGCTCCGATGGCTGATTACTGGCTTTGCATCTGGCTAAATCCTCATGAGAAAGGGAGAAAAAAGCCACCTCAGAGCCTGACACCAAAGCAGACATCATCAACAATAAAAGCATTAAGAGACCATTCAGAATGTAGAACCATTCCTGTGACCACGTTAAAACGCTTGAAAGTAAGAATAAACTAGGGGAAGGGTCGTCCAATGTTTTTTAAGATAAATATTAGTTATATTAAAATGGAAGATCATCCATCTCACTATCCGTATCAGGCGTATTAGATGCCGCACTGGCTGTTTGCTGAGATCTGCCCATTCCTGAATCATTATTATTAGAGGAGTAATCCTGATTATTATCATCACTTCCACCTCTTTTGTTGCCAAGCATGGTCATCTGATCTCCCACAACTTCAGTTGTATACCTTGTTACACCGTCTTTCTCCCAGGAACGGGTTCTTAATTTGCCTTCAATGAAAACACTATCACCTTTTTTAAGGTATTTTTCAGCTACTTCTGCTAATCCTCTCCACAAAACAATATTATGCCATTCTGTTTGATCAACCCTCTGACCAGTATTTCTATCTTTGTAAGATTCTGTAGTAGCAATAGAAAAGTTTGCTACAGTGGCACCATTGTCTAAATGACGCACTTCAGGATCTTTACCTAAATTACCAATCAATATCACTTTATTAACACCTGCTGACATAGCCTCTCAAAATTTTAATCAAAATTAACAATTTATATACGTTTTTTCACCTTCTATGATGCACAAAACAATGCAAAGGTATGTACTTCTACACATAAATATAAATTTACTTAATTAATTCTTCCCTTCAAATATTTATCAATTAATATGGGTTTGGGTAATTCTTCAATTTGTTCCTTTTTAAAATAGCTAAGTTCTCTTTCTTTCAAGTATACTGAAGATGGGTTTTTTAAGCCTATAAACACCGCTTCAATTCTCTGGTGAGTAAGCACATGTTTAACAGGAGCAGAAATACTCAGTACTTCGGCATCAGGAACTTCAGCCAGAATAGTTTCTTCAACAACATTATTATTCAATGCAGTTTTGCTTTCTATTAAGTCGAAGTCGAATAAGCCTTGCCAAATATCCTGAGGGCCTCTTTTTTTCATGGCTATTTTATCGTCTTTTTCCCACATAAGGTAGTAA
This sequence comes from Marivirga lumbricoides, assembly GCF_014636295.1. GTDB lineage: Bacteria > Bacteroidota > Bacteroidia > Cytophagales > Cyclobacteriaceae > Marivirga > Marivirga lumbricoides. Next base: position 271,655 of record NZ_BMEC01000008.1, read on the forward strand.
AAGAAGCGTTGCCTTACCTTAACTTTCTTTTCTTTAACCGGTAGTTTCTTTTGTGTTCCTTTTTCTCTGGCGGTGCAGCCTACAGAAACAGGGCATACAAGGCAGGCTGGGTTGCCAGGTGTACAAATAGTTGCTCCAAGCTCCATCATTGCCTGGTTAAATAAATCTGGTTGATCTTTGGGAATGATCTCAAGGGCAGTATTAAAGAAAATCGCAAAATTTTTGGTGTCTGCAATATTTTCTTCTATCGCAAAATAGCGGGCTAAAACGCGAAATACATTTCCATCAACTGCAGGTACAGCTTCTTTAAAGGCAAATGAGGCAATTGCTGCAGCTGTGTATTTCCCTATTCCTTTTAAGGTTTGCAGAGAAATATAATCTTCAGGGAAAAAACCATCATATTTTTCCACTACCTCCTTGGCACAGGCATGTAAGTTTCTTGCCCTGGAATAATATCCGAGTCCTTGCCACATTCTTAAAACTTCTTCTTCAGGAGCTGAAGCAAGCGCCTTAACATCAGGATATTTTTCAATAAAATTTTGGTAATATGGAAGCCCTTGAGCCACCCTCGTTTGTTGTAGAATTATCTCAGAAAGCCAAATTTTGTATGGGTCATTGGTATTTCTCCAAGGTAATTGCCTCATGTGTTTGCTATACCACGAAATCAGAAGGGATGAAAAATCATTACTCATATGCGACTTTTATGCATAAATAAAGTGAAAATAAAAAGAAATATTTTGATGTAAGGAACTAATGCTATTCGAACTGAGTTCAATACAATTGTTTGATAATTAATCTGTTATAAATCGAAATTCGGCATTTTAGTTTTATTTATTTCAATGATTTTACTTTTAAATTCAAAATTGTAGAATTACATTTGCCCTCCCAAAATAACAGGGATTTAATTTTTTTTAATTACCATAAATATAAATAAGCGTGACTAAAGCAGACGTGATAACAGAAATTTCTGAAAAAACAGGAATTGACAAAGCAGATGTAACAGCAACAGTTGAAGCCTTTTTTTCTGTAGTAAAGGATTCAATGGCCGGTGGTGAAAATATTTACGTGAGAGGCTTTGGAAGCTTTGTTAATAAAAAAAGAGCAAGAAAAATTGCTCGTAACATTTCCAAAAATACCGCTATCGTTATTGATGAGCACTTTGTGCCTAGTTTTAAACCTTCAAAAGTTTTTGTTGAAAAAATTAAGTCATCAAAAAATATAAAGGAATCTGTATAAGCAGTAAAATATGCTCAAGTCAAGAATAATTATTCTGGTTATTGCCATTGTTTTAATAGTAGGTTTTTTTCTGCTGCCTAAAGTAGTGGTTGATAACGAAAATGAGCAAATAACAGCTGAGAAAGAGCAAAATGAAGAGCCTGTAGAGGGTAGCAATTCTAAATCAGAAGGCTTAAGTGACTCAATTCATTCAGAGGCAATGCCTTCGGACTTGCTTGCAAAAATCAACAGGCTAAGAAATAAATACCTTACTTCAGAAAATGAAGAAAATAGTGTTATCTTTGCAGATTCTTTAGCACTTCTCTTTAAAGAAGGAAGTAAATTAGATAGTGCCGCTAAGTATACAGAACTGGCGTCTGGTGGTAATGAGGTGATAGGAGATGCCTATTACGATGCGTACACTTTTGCTGTGGATGCTAAAAAAGCCAACCGACTCGGTGAAAAAGCTAGAATGTACTATGAAAAAGTATTGGCAGAAGATGCGGGCAGACTTGATTTGAAAACCAAAATAGCCATGACTTACGTTTCATCAGATAACCCCATGTCTGGGATTATGATGTTAAGGGAGGTTCTGGAAGCAGATCCTAAAAATGAGGAGGCTTTATTTAATTTAGGGGTTTTGTCAATTCAATCCGGTCAGTATAAAAATGCCATTGAACGCTTTAATACTCTGCTAAAGAGCCATCCTGATAATGATCAGGCAATGTTTTATTTAGCATTAAGTTATTTCAATGATGGGCAAAAAGCAAAAGCGAAGAGCCTATTTGAGAAAATTAAAAATAGTAGTACTGATGAACAGGTGCTTGCAGCTGTTGATAGTTACTTGAATGAATTATAATAATATTGTTTAACAAAAAAATTTACAATTATGCCTTGCGGTAAAAAAAGAAAAAGACACAAGATTTCAACTCACAAGAGAAAGAAAAGACTAAGAAAAAACAGACATAAGAAGAAGTAATTTACTTCTTCTTTCACTTCCTTAAATTAGCTAATTTAAGGATTCTTTTTTTTAGTTTTCACTTAAATCTTTGAGCTTTGAGCAATGAATTAATTATTAATTCAACTCAAAACGGAAGTCGTATTGCCCTTCTTAATGATAAAAATCTTGTAGAGATTCATTACGATAACAAGGAGGAACAATTTAGTGTAGGTGATATTTACCTGGGGACAGTTCGCAAAGTAATGCAGGGACTGAACGCAGCATTTGTGGATGTAGGTTATGAGAAAGATGCTTTTTTGCATTATCATGATCTTGGCCCAAAGATAAATTCATTATTAAAATATACTAAATCTGCCACTACACGTAATAACACCTCTTACAAATTAAGTAAGTTCAAACTTGAGCCTGAAATAGATAAACTTGGTAAGATATCTCAGGTTTTAGCAAGAAATAAACAGATTTTGGTTCAGGTTATAAAAGAACCAATTTCAACAAAAGGGCCCAGGCTATCCTGCGAGTTGTCGCTACCGGGCAGATACTTGGTATTAGTACCATTTGCCAACGGAATTAGCATATCAAAAAAAATATCCAGTAGTGATGAGCGAAAGCGTCTCACGAGGTTGATATCTTCTATAAAGCCTGAAAATTTTGGTGTAATCATCAGAACTGTGGCAGAGGGTAAAGAGGTTGCTGAGCTGGATACAGACCTAAGAAACCTTCTTGAAACCTGGGAAAAAGGGATGAAAAAGCTCCCTACAGCACAGCCTCGCGATAAAATTATTGGCGAAGTAGGTAGGGCATCTTCCATTTTAAGAGATATGTTGAATGAAACATTCGACAGCATCCATGTGGATGATGAGGACACTTATGCAGAAATCAAGTCTTTTATCCATAAAATGGACCCGAGTAAAGAAAAAATATTAAAGCTTTACAACGGTAGAAATAAGATTTTTGAGCATTTTGGCATTGAGCGACAGCTGAAGTCGCTTTTCGGACAATCTGTGAATGTTAAAGGTGGTGGTTACCTCATTATTGAGCACACTGAAGCACTTCATGTAATTGACGTGAATAGTGGAAATAAATCCAGTACTGAGGATAACCAGGAAAATACTGCTCTTAATACTAATATTGAAGCGGCTAAGGAAATTGCTCGTCAGCTACGTTTAAGAGACATGGGAGGTATTATAGTAGTTGATTTTATCGACATGAAGAATCCTGATAATAAGAAGCTTATTTTCAAGAATATGAAGGAGTTCATGGAAGACGATAGATCTAAGCATACTGTATTGCCGCTATCCAAGTTTGGATTGATGCAAATTACACGCCAGCGGGTTAGGCCTGAATTGAATATTGTAACTCAGGAGAAATGCCCTACTTGCAACGGCTCAGGGAAAATTACTGCTTCAATTCTTATTTCGGATAAATTAGAGGAGGATTTAGATCTTCTTTTATTAAAACAAAAAGAGAAGTCTATTTCAATTTCTTTACACCCTTATTTATATTCATATTATACCAAAGGGATTATCTCTGCCAGAGTAAAATGGTTCTTTAAATATGGTAAGTGGGTCAGGTTGATAGAAGATAGTTCACTTGCTATTACTGAATACCATTTTATGAATGCAAATGAAGAAATTATAGAACTTAATTAAATTATTTGAAAGCCCCATTATTAAAATAGTGGGGCTTTCCTTTTTTTACCCCACCTTATCACGCTCACTCTTGAAAGCCTTTGCTCTTGGTTAGCCGTTTTTTAAATCCTATCCGGTATTTTTTCAGGTTCATCTAACAATAAAATATTACTGTTTTATAAGTGTATCTTTGTAATTTGATTTTCACAGTCAAATGTTATTTTCGTTGCTTAATATGCAATTTTTAGATTATTATTCTGTTTTATGTCAAAAAATTGGGATAATTATGGAGATGCATTCAGATTTTTGATTTCTTGTAAGTAAGGATGATTGTATCACAATCAGAGATACAATGACTGTTTAGGAGAATCTTAAATCTACAGTTTTGCCTGTTTTAATGGAGTAACAATGATGACACCATAGATTAGAGTATTTATTGAATAAATCTTTAGAGAGAAGTCCTTATGGAGAGGCTTCAGCTGAAGAATATATGCAAAATTCCAGGTTTGCCCCCATAAATTGGAGCATTCTTAAGTGAAACTATACACATGAAATTATTAACGATTATAGATCTTAAAATAATTGCCCTTATAATTTCATCTGTGCTACATGTCCTCCCCAGCAAAGCTCAGGGAAATAAAAAGGTGTTTTCTGATTCTATTGCTTTTCAAAATTTTGATGGAGCATTATACAGAGCAAGCTCATACAACTATAAAGTTGCTGAAGATAAGGATGGTATTATCTATATAGGCAATGAAAATGGTCTGCTTGAATTTGATGGAGCCAGCTGGTTATTGCATCAAACGAATAATTTTACCCCGGTATCTAATTTTAAAATTGTAGGGGACAAAATATATACTGTCGGAAATGATGAGATAGGATATTTCCAGAGAAATAGCTTTGGTAAAATGAAATATTACTCTCTTAGGAACAGATTTGATTCAGAAAAGGAAATTAGAGATGTTTGGTATATAGAGGAATTGGACGGAAAGGTCTATTTTAATTCTTATGCACGAACTTTAGTTTGGGATGGTGAAGTATTAAGAGCAATTGACTTAAAGGATTGTCACCTTTTCAAAGTAGGTGGTCAATTGATTTTCTCAGCTATTGATAAAGGAATATTAGTTCCTTATGGTGATACAGTTAAGTATATAAATTCTACCTTTCGATTTCCTAATGATGCCGCTTATGATATCGTAAAAGACAGTAAAAGCCGGTGGACAATATTTACTTCTGAATCTGGAATATACAGGCTGGACACAACTAATTTTACTACCTCTTTATGGAAGAGTGAGATAAACGATTACTTCTTGAGAAGAGACAGAGCCTTGCTTGCCGTGCGTCATTTTCACGATTCGCTATTCCTGGCAACTTCCTGGGAAAATGGCATAATAATATTTAATGAACAGGGAGAGATTTTGAAAGAGTTTGGGACAAATAGTTCGTTAAACACACCGTATTATAATATTCCTGTTGTTGATAGGCGAGGCAATATCTGGCTAGCCAATGCGCTGGGAATGAATTACATGAAATGGATCAGGAATACTGAAAAGCTTGACTTCAAACCTCGAACACTTCTTCGTTATCTAACAGTTGAAGATAGTACTTTCTATGTACGAAGAAACGATGATTTCATAGATTTTTCGCAAAGTGGTGAAGAAGTAAGATCAATAAGTTTTCACTTTGCCACGCCAAGTTTCATTACTCAGGAGTTGGAATATTCTTACTATTTAGAGGGGTTTGATAAAGACTGGTCACCATGGAATTCGGAAACCAAAAAGGAGTACACCAATTTGAATGGAGGAGAATTTACATTCAGGGTAAAAGCTCGGCATCTCTATTTAAAGGACTTAGAAATTGAACCTTTTATTTTAACTATTAATACTCCAACGCCATGGTATTTAAATAAGTGGAACTACCTGATTCTTTCCGTTCTTTTCGTAGGTTTAATATTAGTTTTTATACGCTTTAGAACACAAAAGTTAAGTGCTAGAAATAAAAAGCTGGAGCTAATGGTAGAGCAAAGAACTTCAGAATTATTAACTCAGCAGGAACAATTAAAGCTCACCAATGATGAACTCAAAACCATCAATATTGAATTGGACAATTTTGTATACAGATCATCGCATGACTTAATTGCCCCATTAAAATCTTTGCGCGGCTTAATCCAGATTGCTCAAAATGAAAATGATGCTGAGCTTCGGATGAGATACTTTGGTCTAATGAACACCAGCGTTAATAAGCTGGAAGATTTCATCAAGAGCATTATGGACTTCTCTACTAATTCAAAAAAACCTATAGAATATCAGTCCATTAAATTAGATGATTTATTAGATAGCATTGTTCATGATATTAAATACTATGACAATTCCGAGAAAGTCAAATTGATAAGGATGTATGATTCTGATTTTGAGATTTGTACTGACGTTAAGAGGTTACATATCATTTTGAGCAATCTGGTAACAAATGCCGTTAAATATCATAATTTTCATCAGGATGCTGAGCCTTACATAAAAATATCTGCAGTCAAGAACACAGAGTATTATGAAATTCATGTGGAGGACAATGGTCTGGGAATTCCCGAGGAGTTTCATAGTAAAATTTTTGATATGTTTTTCAGGGCTCATCAGGGTAGCCAGGGCAGCGGTTTAGGTTTGTATATTGTAATTGATACCCTGAACATCCTCAATGGAAAAATTTCTTTTACTTCGAAATTGAGGAAGGGAACAATTTTTAAAATTCAGCTTCCTTTGCCTGCTTAGAAGTTAATCCAATTCATCTATTTCGGCTTCCAAAATGTTTTTCAGGTTGTGAATTATCTGATCAAGCTCTATTGCACAGCTTTTTAAATGATTAAGGATGGTAGGGTCTAGAATGCCATTCTTTGAAAGCTCCAGCACGTTGATTAAACCCAAAACACTTGCTACAGGAGCCCTTAGTTTATGAGAATTAAAGTAGGTATACTTTGCAATTTGTTTATTTTTCCTTGTAAGTTGTTCACTTCGTTGAACAATTTTTTCTTCCAGATTTTCATTCAGCGCATACAGTTCTTTATTAAGATTAGCTAATTCAAGTGATTTTCTGGCAATTTCATTTTGCTTGCGCTCAATCTCTTCTTTTTGCGTTTTTAGTTGTTGATGTACTTTTAATAAATTGCTTCTTTGCCTCCAAAGAACAATTATGAAAATAAATCCAATTAAACTAATCAGTATCAGGAAAATCAAAAACCGGCTCTGGGTTTTAATGTCGTTGGTAAGAATATTCTGCTCAAGCGCTAGCTTATAGTATTTATTCTCTCTTTGGCTCAATTCATATTGGATACTTAGCTTATTAATTTCTGAACGTGTTTCTTCATTAAATATAGAATCTTTTATGGAAATGAATTTTTCATAATAAGAAATAAGAGAATCTTTACTTCCTTTGAGCTTAAAAAGTGCTATTTGATATTGATAGATCCGCATAAGTATATCAAGCGCATTTATTTGCTTAGCATCTAATTGAATTTCCTGTAAAGTAGTGGTAGCCAGTTGATAGTTTTGTTGCATAATGGCTAATTGAGCCAATTCTGCTTTAGTTTCAACAATGCTTCTTTTGAATTTCTCTGCTTCCCATATATCAAGGCTTTTATGAAAATAGTGAGAGGCTGAATCAAACTGACCTCGGTCTCTTTTTATCATGCCTTTGTATAAGTTAGCAAACCCCTGGGCTGTTCGATTATTTCTTGTAGTTCTGGAAAGGACTTTATCTAAAAAATACAGGGCACTGTCAAACTGGTCTTCAAGCATGTAGAGTTGACCCAGATTCACCATTATAAGCTGGGTATTTTGCTCCTCGCTTCTCAGGTGGCTCATCCTTATCAAAGCTTCATTTAGAAAGCGAGAAGCTTTTTGATAATCTTTTTGCTTTTTATAAGTTTCACCAATATTATTTAGCTGCTTTATTGCTTCAAATTCGTCTTTCCTTTCCTCGAATAATTTAAGAGCCTCAAAATAATCTTTTAATGCGGCACCGTAAATGCCCTGGCTCCAGTAATAGTTGCCCTTATAACTATGGATATGAGCCTCTCCTACCTTTTTTTGTTCAAAAAGAAGCTGGTTTTCCAGCGCTTTGGCGAAAATTAAAGCATCAGCCGGGGAGCTTAAATTAAGTTTACTAGTTAATTCAAGATATGCTAATACTTCCTCTTCTGTAGTAAAGCTGACGGAATCTAATTGTAATTCAAGCAAATTCTTGAGAGAGTCAGGGTTCTCAATAGCATTTTCTGCCAGTATTCGGGGGAGATTACATGCATTTAATACAATGAGTATGGCAACAAAGCTAAGGTGCATCTTACAAATGGGACACCTTAATTTAATTAATTTTGGATAAAAAAACCTAAATGGTCATTAATTCTTTAAAACAATAGTTTTCAGAGTTTCTACCCAGGCTTCCTCGTCATTTAAGCTCTCCACCAAATCCCATTGCTTTCCACCAGCTTCAATAAAATCTTCTTTAAAGGTTTCCCCTACTTCAACAGTGGTTTCCAGACAATCAGCCACAAAAGCAGGAGAAAAAGCTAAAACAGAATGTTTTCCTTCTTTTGCTAAATCTTTTAGAACAATGTCTGTATAGGGTTTAATCCAAGGGTCATTACCTAATCTGCTTTGAAATGTTACTGTATAATCGTTTTCGCTTAAGTTAAGCTCTTTTGCTATTAACCTGGCGGTAAGAAAGCATTGAGCCCTGTAACAATACCTGTTTTTACTGTGATATGTATTGCAGCATTTTCCCAGCTGACAGTAATTATCTACTGAGCCCTTTTTTATTTGCCTCTCCGGCAAACCATGAAAGCTAAAAATTACATGATCATAAGATTGCTTTTCCAGATATTTGCGGCCTAAAGCAGCAAAAGTTTTATAGAAGCCGGGTTCCTCCACAAAGTTACTTACAAAGCTGATGTTAGGAATGATTTCCCAATCTTTCACTATCTCCATTACTTTATCCTGCACGGATCCGGTAGAGGCAGATGCATATTGTGGAAATAAAGGAATTACTATAATTTTGGAGACATTCTTAGCCAGAAGCTCTTCTAGGGCACTTTTAATACTTGGGCTTTGATAACGCATACCAAAAGCTACAACGTACTCATCTGAGAGCCTGCTTCTCAACATTTCAGTTACATCTTCTCCGTAAAATTTAAGAGGAGAACCTCTTTCCACCCACAGCTTTTTGTATTCAGCTGCCGATTTAGGAGCCCTGAAAGGTGCTATAATTAAGTTTACTAATAACCATCTGGTGATAAAAGGAATGTCAATCACCCTTTTATCCATTAAAAATTCACGTAAATATTTTCTAACGTCTGAAGTATTGGTAGAATCCGGTGTACCTAAATTGACAAGTAGAACACCTGTTTTTCCTTGAGTTGATTGTTGCATATTGGCGTTAATAACCCTGTTTTGAAAAGTTTGTTTCATGTGCATATCCATATTTTAATAGTCCACATGGAATTCTCAATGGGCTTTTTACTTTTTTGTAATAAAGAGTAACTAGTTTAATCAATTACAGTTTAAGCTTCTTCTTTTCTAAGCCTAAACTTCTCTTAAGCTTTTCTTCATTTTGCTGTAGCTGCTTTAAAAGTTGTTCTTTTATTTCAAGCGTCTGATGTCTCAGGGCTTCCAGATCAGCAGAAGAGTCCGTTTTAAGATGGTTGTTTATTTCCTCGACCTGAGCAATTAATGCTTCTTTTTCGGCAAGTAAAGCCTGTTGTTGCCTGTAAATTGATGAAACATCAATAGCAAATTTATATATTTTCCTTATATATCCATTCTGATCTTTTACATAAGTATAAGCTCCTTTAATGAAAATTTTGCTTCCACCTTTAGTAATTCTTTCGAAGACACCCTCTTTATTGACCCCATTTCTTAAATCATTCCAAAATGCCTGATAATTATCTGAGGCAGCATATTCACTATCTACAAAAATGCGATGATGTTTGCCCTGAATTTCACTGAGGCTAGAGTAACCAAAAAGATTAAGAAAAGTGTTGTCAGCGTTCACTACTATTCCGTCTGGATTAAACTCTATAAAAGCAATTCCACTTTTTTCAATGGCTCTTACCCGCTCAATATTTTCAGACTGACCTCTCTCCATCTCTTCCTGGGTTGCCTGCAGTTCTTCCATATTTTGACGCATTTCCTCTTCCTGCGAGCGCATTTGTTCAGTCATTTGCTGAGACTCATCCAGTAGCTGTTTGGTTTGCTCATTAATTTTAACGGCCTGAATGGACGAGGCGATATTTTCTCCTACCCTATTCAAAAATTCCCTCTCATATCCTTTCAACTCATAGAAACTTGCGAGTTCAATCACTCCAAAAATTTCCTGGTTTACCATAAGAGGAACAATAAATATACTTTTTGGAGTAGCTTGCCCTAAGCCTGAAGTAATTGTAACATAGTTCTGCGGAATATCTTTGAGATAGATGCTCTCTTTTTCCAGGTAAACCTGACCTACTAAGCCTTGACCCGGAGCTACATTTTTCTCTATGAATTTTTTTCTGTCATATGCGTAGGTTGCTGCCAGCTGAAGATTTGTATTTTCTTCATTTTCATCAACTATAAAAATACTCCCCTGGTTTGCATTTAAATACTTAACAATGTAGGTAATTACATGATCAGTTAACATTGATAGATTGTTAGAGTACTTTCTTAAAATGTCCCCCAATTCTGCAAAGCCTTTATTACTCCAGTTTCTAATAACGGCTTCTTCAGAAACTTTTTTGAGGCTGTCTCTCATTTCAGCCAGTGAACTACCTACTTCTCCTTCGTTGTTAAATACAGAAATGTCATTGTCAAAGCTTCCTTTCCCTACTTCTAAGGCAAAAGCTTTCACATTTCTTAAGTTTTGAGACAGGCTATATATTTCTTCCAAAACTATTCCCAACTCATCATCTGTACTCTTTTTTTCCTCCGGAATGTTTCCCTCACTTAAGATTTTAACCTCATTATTAACAATGTCAACGCTCTTGAGAATCTTTCTTATGATAAAGCGGAACAATACTATACAAATGATGATGTACAATAACAGCACTATAATTTCTATAATGATGAATTGATCTATTGCATCAAAAGCTTCATTGCCTAATGCTTTAGTCTCATCTTTTAAATTATCATACAGGGTTTGTGTAGTTTCATCAAAGGAAATAATAAGTGGGTTTAATTCTTCTAAAAATAGTTTTCCGTTATTAGGAGAGTTGCCCTGTTGGCTTAAAATTTCATCAGAAAGCCAGGTCTGAAGAGCAACCGGATCCATTAAAGAGTCAGCTTTGAACTCCGGGAAAGAAGTAATATCAATGGTAATATTGGTTCCTGAAAAGGATGCGTTCTCAATTATTTCCTGTTGCTTCTTCCTTATCCTTTCTTCCAATCTTGTCATTTTTTCCAGCAGAATCAGATTCTCAGCACTGTTCCACTTTTCTTTAAGGTTGTTGATCGTATCATTAATGGGGAGAATCTTTTTTTCCCAAATGTCGTCAATGCTTGCCACATAACTCGCCTCACCGTTTAACAGGTATGAGTGCAATAGGATATTGGTGTTTCTCAACTCACTTCTTACAGCTTCAACCTGCATTCTGGAGGGTTGGCGATTGTCCAGAAGCTTTACTCCAATAACCACAACATTTCCCACTTGAGAAAGGGTAATGCCTACCACTATTATGAGTAAGAGGGCCAGGCCGCTAAATGCCAGGATTAAACGACTTTTAATGGAACGGAAATTAAATTTTTTCATAAAAAGAGAAACGTATTCTTATACTGGCCACAATTTATCGCACTATTTTATATTTAAAAAGCTTCAAACATAAATTTCGATCAATGGGTTAACCATAGTGCATTTAACTTATGTAAAACCACATATGTGAAGCAAATTAAGCAATAATTCTTTAAAGATATATTTTATGCGATTCAATCGTTCAATCATATGGTTCAGGAATAATCTGAGGCTTCAGGATAATGAGGCTTTGGTAGAAGGAATTCAACAATCTTCAGAATATATTTTAATATATATTTTTGATGAAGCTCTGTGGAAAGATAATCCTATCTCTATGGCTCATGCTTCTCAAAAAAGACTCACTTTTCTTTGGCAATCAGTAGCTAACCTCCGGGAAAGCATCTTTTCATTAGGAGGAGAGCTCATTATCAGCAAAGGAAACCCGGAAAAGGTAATCGAAGAAATGGCGGCTCAATACAATTGCGATGCTGTTTTTGCGCCAAAAGAAGCCGGTGTTTATGAACAGCAAAGTGAAGAAAGGCTAGAAAAGGTTCTTACCAGAAAGAAAATCTTTTTCAACACATATGCTCAAAACACTCTTTTTCATGAAGAGGATATTCCCTGGCCCATAGGAAAACTCCCCGATGTTTTTACTCAATTCAGGAAAGAAAATGAAAAACAGACCGCTGTTCGTAAGCTCATTAAAACACCTCTTGAGTTTTCATTATCTGTAAAATTGAATGAGAAGAAGGTTTCAGCCCTGGATGTGGGAATTTCTCCCGAAAAGCCATCAGCCAAGTCGGTGCTGGCATTTGCCGGTGGTGAAAAGGAGGCATGGGCAAGACTCAATCATTACTTTTGGGAACAGGATCAGCTTAAGAATTATAAAGTGACGCGAAACGGCCTTCTTGGAAGCGATTATTCCTCTAAGTTTTCTCCCTGGTTAGCTCTTGGGTGCATCTCACCTAAATCTATATATTACGAAGTAATGCGCTATGAGGCGGAACGGGTAAAAAACCAATCCACTTATTGGCTTGTGTTTGAACTGATATGGAGAGACTATTTTCACTTTGTACTGAAAAAATTCCAGAAAAGGTTATTTCATGCATCAGGGATTAAAGAGGAAGAGGTTGAATGGTCGTCAGATGAAAAGATTTTTAAGCGCTGGGCAGCAGGCGAAACAGGTGTGCCTTTTGTTGATGCCAACATGAGGGAATTAAATGAGACCGGCTATATGAGCAATAGAGGAAGGCAGAATGTGGCTAGCTTTTTAGTAAAAGATTTAGGTATAGATTGGCGAATGGGAGCATGGTATTTTGAACATGCCTTGTTAGATTATGACGTAGCAAGTAACTGGGGGAATTGGGCCTATGTGGCCGGAGTTGGTAATGATCCACGCGAGAACAGGTATTTTAATATTTTAAGCCAGGCAAAAAAATATGATCCTAAAGGAGATTATGTTCGGTTTTGGTTGCCTGAATTAAAAAATGTTGAGGGTTTTAATATTCATAAAATAGCATTATTAAATAAAAAAGAATACCTCAAACAGATTAATGGGACAAAAATTGACTATTTCGATCCTATTGTGGATATGAAAAAGTGGGATTATTGAAATTTTATTACTGCTAAGGGAGCTAAACACTGTAGCATCAGGTGATTTTGCATTATTCTTTCTATTTTTGTATAAACCTTAAACATTGGAAAAAATATAAAATATGAGAAAGCAAATAGTAGCCGGAAACTGGAAAATGAATAAAACATTGACAGAAGCTCAATCTCTTACTTCTGAAATTGCAAACATGGTAGCTGATGAAGCTCCTGACAATGTTCAGGTAATTATTGCTCCTCCTTATCCATTTATTTACGCTGTTCAGAACTTGATACCAGAGATGGGGCAAATCCTGCTGTCAGGTCAAAACTGTCATTCAGAAGACTCAGGAGCATTTACAGGCGAGGTTTCGGCCAGTATGCTTAAATCTTTAGGTGCTCAGTATGTAATATTGGGCCATAGTGAAAGAAGAGAACAATTTAAGGAAACTGATCAGGAGCTGGCCAAAAAGGTGGATGCAGCTTTAAAAAATGATCTTAAAGTTATCTTTTGTTGCGGAGAACCCCTTGAAGTGCGTGAAGCAAATGAACAGAATAAGTATGTAACACAACAACTTACAAATAGCCTGTTTCACTTGTCAGAAGAAGCCTTTAAAAATATTGTAATAGCCTATGAACCTATATGGGCAATTGGAACCGGTAAAACAGCGAGCTCGGCACAAGCACAAGAAATGCATGAAACAATTCGTGAACATTTAGCCTCTAAGTTTGGGAAATTGGCTGAGGAAACTTCAATACTTTATGGTGGTAGCTGTAAGCCGGATAATGCAAAAGAATTATTTTCTCAAAAAGATGTTGATGGAGGCTTAATAGGTGGCGCTTCCTTAAAATCTCGTGACTTTACAGATATCATTAAATCATTTTAATGAGTTACCTTGCTTTAGACATTAACTGCCCCGAGGATTTTATTGAAATCTTAATGGCAGAACTAGCGGAAATAGGCTTTTCTACTTTTCAGGAGAAAGAAGATGCAACAGGCCTATTAGCTTATGCGGAAGAAAATGAGGAGATAGAGGATAGTCTTATCTCCTCTCTTTTTGACCGCTACCAATCCTTGGGTGACTTTTCCTTTGTAAAGAGTTATGTAGGAAAGGAAAACTGGAATGAAGATTGGGAAAAAAATTATGACCCTATAGAAGTAGAGGACAAAATACTGGTGAGAGCAAACTTTCACCCGGCTAATTCGAATTTTTTATATGAAATAATAGTTACACCAAAAATGTCGTTTGGTACAGGACACCACGAAACTACTTATCAAATTCTTGCATTTATGCTGAATATGGAGTTTTCAGGTAGAAATGTACTGGATGCCGGATGTGGAACAGGTATTTTAGGAATATTAGCTGCAAAAAAAGGAGCAAAAACTGTTGCAGCTTATGATATTGATGAGTGGGCAGTAGAAAATGCCAAGGAAAACTTTGAGCTGAACGAGATTACTCTCAACCAGGTTAAAATATGGCAGGGAGATGTGGAAACGGTGAAAAACAACACAAAATTTGATGTTGTTTTGGCCAATATCAATAGAAATATTTTGCTTGAGGATATCAAGTTCTTGCAGAAGTTTATGGTTAATGGAGCATATTTGCTGCTAAGTGGCTTCTATGAAGAGGATATTCCGGCCATATTAAATGAAGCGAGTAAATACTCGTTACAAGAGAGGAAAAGAAGCTTACGCAACCGATGGGCGGCTTTGTGTTTGCAACTAAATTAATGAAACAGATTTTAATTTTATTCTTATTTTTTTCAGGGCTAGCTGCTTTCGCGCAGCCTGGTGAAGCTTTGCAACAACCTGCAAGCTTTTTAGCCCGGGTGCAGGCTGATTTAGCAGAGGTTAAATCTGAAAAATCAGAGGCAGTCTCGCTATTTTTTCAAAATTACTGGCAGAATGGGGCATATTCTTCTGAATTGAAAGCCAAAGTTGAGGCAGTGTATGATTCGCTGGTAGTTCGTAAATTAAATACCAGTAAGTACCGTCTCCCTTTTATTAGTACTATCAGTGGTGCTGCTGCTAACCTACAAGACCCCACACCTGCTATTCAAACTTTTCTTATTATAGTGGAAAAAGGATTGGGTGAGTTGCACGTTAAAGAATTAGAGAAATTAATTAAAGCGGCAGAAAGTGTTCTAGAAAAAAAGGCGCTGTATTACAGCAAATATTATCAATTAGCTTTTGACAAAGGAACAGTGAGTTTTGAATGGGATACTCCGGAACCGATTGTACCAGAGGAAACAGTTGAAGATGAACCTGTAGAGGAGGAAACAGGTTGGGGTGAAAGCTCTGATGATGATTGGGGTTCTGATTCCGGCTGGGGAAATGATGACAGCTCATGGGATGCTGAGCCAGCAGATAACACCCCCGCTGTAGAAGAGAAGCCAAGTTATGTGGCATACAAAACACCAATGCCAGAACTCTCCGGACCTATAGTTATTTTAAAAGGGATTGACCTTCGGTTTATTTCTGCATCGGATTCTGCAAAGATTCTGAATACTGAAGGTAGCATGGAGCTTTTAGGTAAAACCTTTGTGGGAAAGGGCGGGAAATTTACCTGGGAGCATCTTAAAATTTCAGCTGAAGAATTATTCGCAGAGTTTTCTGAATATACACTTGAAGTAAATAAGCCTAATTTCATGGCAGAAGATGCTTTACTCACCTACAATTCTGTTTTAAAACAACCTGTTAAAGGTTTGTTCGAGTATCAATCTGAAAGTAAATCCAACCGTACACCTCAATTTCCTGCATTTCAATCCTATGAGTCCGGCTATTCTTTAAATATTTTAGATGTAAATGGACTTTCGCTAACAGGGGGTATCACATTAAGAGGTACAACAATTACTACAGCTTCTTTAAATAATGGTTTAAGTAGGATGGAATTGCAAGGGAATGCTGTGAAAAAATTCCTGGCCAAATCACGTGAGTTCGTTTATAAAGATTCTGTGTTCACCTCCCACGTAGCAAATATTTCGCTTTTTCAGAGAAGAGATTCAATTTATCACCCTGGGGTGAGTATTAATTACAGTGTGAAAGAAAATAAACTGACTCTTTTACAAGGTAAAGGAGGTTTTAAGAAAAGCCCTTTTTCTGCAAGTTATTTCAATATTGATTTTTATGCTGATAAAATAGAGTGGCCATTGGATTCTGCAGAAATAGATATTTCTATCTTAATTGCAAGTAAGAGAGTTCCTGCCTTATTTGAGTCGTCAGAATATTTTAATGAATACCGCTATAGTAGTCTCTCCGGGCTTTATAGTTTTCATCCATTGCAGTTAATAGTAAATTATAGCAGGAAAGCCAGACAGAAGACTTTTTATGTTAATGAGGTGGCTGATCGTATGAAAATTGATCAGAAGACACTTTCAGGAGCTATGCAGCTCTTAATGGAAAATGGGTTTCTTACTTATGATGAAGTTAGTGGTAGGATAGACTTATTGCCGAAATCCTATCATTATGTTGACTCCAATTGGGGCAAAAAAGATTTTGATAATTTGAAAATTAGCTCTATTTCATCAGGAACACCTAATGGGAATCTTAATTTAGAAGAGGGTACTTTAACTATTAGGGGTGTAGAAAATTTTGAGATTAATGAGAAGTTAGGTGTAAGGGTAAAACCGGATAGTGGTATAGTGGTGCTAAAAGAAAACCGAGATATTGTTTTTAATGGGATTGTGTATGCGGGGAATTTTGAATATGTAGGAGTGGATTTTGAAATGGATTATGATAGCTTTTTAATATCAATGCCACAAATTGATAAAATTGAATTTAACCTTAAGGGAAAATCTAAAAGATCAGATTCCGAAAAGCTGAAAAATCAACTGGTTGAAACGGCCGGAGTACTTTATATTAATAAACCTGATAACAAATCAGCCACAAAAGATTATCCAAGCTACCCTGCTTTTAATGCCACAAAGGGAGCTACTGTATATTTCCTTGGTGATGAAATACTTGATGGGGTATATGACAAAAGCCTTTATTTCAGTATTCCTCCATTCAGTATAGATTCAGTGAGTAGTAGTGATCCCAATGCTATTGCCTTTGAAGGTCAGTTTCATTCCGGGGGAATATTTCCGGTATTCGAAGAAAAACTGCGTGTAATGCCTGATAAATCACTAGGGTTTCAACATCCGTTACCTGAAGAGGGGATTGATTTATTGGAAGGAAAAGCCAGGTTTTATGGTGATATTAAACTAGATAATAAAGGACTGAGAGGAGGAGATAAAATTGAATTCTTGAGTACCAGTATTAACTCTTCCAATTTTACCTTCTTTAAAGACTCTATAGTGGGTGCAGGAACTTATGCTAAAATGAATCCCGGTGATGTTAAAGGAGCGTCTTTTCCTGATATGGAAATAGTTAACTTTGATATGAAGTGGCTCACATCGAAAGATAGCCTGTACCTTGCAAACAAGTCAGAACCTTTTAAAATGTATGGTGAAACAGCTTCTTTGGATGGAAGAGCTGTTATTTCGGAAAGGGGCTTATTTGGTGACGGGGAATTGAGTACCCGGAAATCTTTAACAAAATCAGATAAATACTCATTTAAAGAACAGAGTTATGGTGCCAGGTTTGCAGATTTTATTATACAGTCTGACGATAGCATTCCATCATTATCATCGGATAATGTCAACCTTCAGTTTGATCTTGCTGCCAATGTAGCCACCATCAGTCCTGAAGTAGAGGGTGATGCTGCCTTGGATTTTCCATATACAAGTTATAAAACCTCCATTCCTTCTGCTGTATGGAAGCTGGATGAAAAGAAAGTAATCATGCAGAAGCCTGCAGGGGTAAATATTCAGAACTCTTATTTTTACTCTACAAACCCTGATCAGGATTCTTTGGTATTTAATGCCACAGAAGCAATATACGACATAGATGCTTTATCACTCAATATTTCCGGAATACCTTATATTCAGGTAGCAGATGCGAGAATTACACCTGAAGGAGGAAAAATTATAGTGGGGCAGAATGCTGCTATGTCTAAACTTAATAATGCTACGTTAAGCCTTGATACTTTAACTGCTTACCACAACCTGTACGATGGGGAAATTGATATCATTTCGAGAAATAAATTCGAAGGAGATGCCACCTATCGCTATGTGAATTCTGTGGGAGACACTTTTTCTATAAAAATGGGGAAATTTACTTTGGAACCGGTGCCAAATCCTGCCAAAGGAAAGGCAAAATTAAGAACGGTTTCCTCAGGGGATGTAGTTTTGGATGATAGAATGCTGGTGAGTCCGGGAATGTACTATAAAGGTGATGTTACTATGTATGCGGATAAACCAGCACTTGATTTGAAGGGGTATGTTCAGCTTGATCTGAAAAATATACCTAATTATGATACATGGATTCAGTACAACAGTGATGGCAGTGCTAAGGAAGTGGTTTTTGATTTCAATAAAAGCGTTACAGAAATGGGTAATCCATTACAGGCAGGAATCCATTTTGATAGCCAAACCAATGAATTATATGCAACATTTACCAATGAAAAAAGGGATTTAACAGATCAGGACTTCTTTGTACCAAGTGGATTACTTAGATATAAGGCCTCAGAAGATGAATTTGTGATCCAAAATGAAGACAAAAGCCTTGGGATTTCATACGCTGGTAAATATTTTGCTTATAATGAGAAAGAGCAGAAAGTAGCATTTGAGGGTCCGCTCAATTTCATTAAAACAAACGATAAAATTGAGATAAAAAGTGCTGGATTAGGTTCAGGAGATTTGGTAAGTCAAGAGTTTGTATTTAATGTGATGCTTACTTCTGAGTTCTCTTTACCTAATAGCTTAACGCCTGTTATTGGTAATGATATGTTGGAAGTAGTGCAGCGCTTAGGTTTGCCTGAAGCTACAAAAGATTTAGAGAGGTTACTTCCTAAATTAGCTGAGATTGCTGGAAATTCAGCAGCGAAAAAATATGAACAAGCCATCTTCAATGATTATGTGCCACTTCATAGTATCTCAAGTGCTTTAACCAGAACACTCAACATCACTAACCTGGATCTAAAATGGTCTGTTGATCAATCAGCCTGGTATAGTGTTGGGAAAATTGGCTTTAGTAATACGGGGTCTACAGATGTAAATGCTAATATTGATGGTTTTGTCGAAATCAATAAAAACGATATAGGAACTTCCTTAAAAATCTTTCTTCAGGTATCACCATCTTGCTGGTATTTCTTCCATTACGAAGAAAACCGTTTGATCTTTTTCTCTTCTAACCCGGTTGCTAATGATATAGTGGATAAAAAGTCAAAAGCAACGAAGGCCAAAGTAGGTGACTATGTATTTTTAACTGGCGACAAGTTGGAGGTAACCACCTTTGTTGAAGATTATAGAAGAAAATACTATGATATAGATGCTCCTTATTATCTGGAAATGGCTACCGAAGCGGGTACAGCCGGAGCAAATGCGCCAGTAAATTCAACTCCAGTGACAGATCCTTCCGTACCAGCCACACAGCCGGCAGAGGATGATGATGACGGATTTTAATTTAATAATAGAAACAAAATATATATGATTACAAAAGAACAAACCAGTAACTACTTAAACCAAAATAAACAACGCTTTCTTGATGAATTATTTGACTTGCTGCGCATACCTAGTGTAAGTGCAGATAAGAAATTTAAGGGAGATGTACTGAAAGCTGCAGAGTTTCTTAAAAACAAATTAGAAGCAGCGGGGGCAGAAAATGTGGAGGTTTGTTCAACAGCAGGATACCCGATTGTATATGCAGATAAAATTATTAACCCTAATTTACCTACCGTATTGGTGTATGGCCATTATGATGTGCAGCCTGCCGACCCCTATGAGCTGTGGGATTCGGAGCCATTTAATCCTGTAATTAAAAACGGTAAAATTGTTGCCAGAGGCTCAGCGGATGATAAAGGGCAAATGTATATTCATATAAAGGCCTTTGAAATGATGATGAATAATGGTGGGGTGCCTTGCAATGTGAAATTTATGATTGAGGGTGAAGAGGAAGTTGGTTCTGAAAACCTGGAAGTGTTTATTAAAGAAAATACAGAAAAGCTTAAAGCAGATGTTATAGTAATATCAGATACTTCAATGATTGCCAATGAACACCCTTCAATGGCAGTGAGCTTAAAAGGCTTGAGTTATCTGGAAGTTGAGGTAACAGGCCCTAACAGAGACTTACATTCAGGCGTGTATGGTGGTGCTGTAGCTAACCCTATTAATGTTTTGTGCAGAATGATTGCTTCCTTGCAGGATGAGAATAAAAAAGTAACTGTACCGGGTTTTTATGATAAAGTGGTTGAATTAACTAATGCTGAGAGGGAGAAAATGAATCTGGCTCCATTTGATCTTAATGACTTTAAAAATGACCTGGCTATCGATGATGTAGAGGGTGAAGCAGGTTATAATACTTTAGAAAGGCAGGGAATTAGACCAACGCTTGATGTTAATGGCATTTGGGGCGGCTATATTGGCGAAGGAGCCAAAACAGTGCTACCCTCAAAAGCATATGCTAAAATTTCAATGAGACTGGTACCTAATCAAAACCACAGAGAAATTACGGAATTATTTAAGAAGCACTTTGAATCAATTGCACCAAAAAGCGTGAAGGTAAAGGTAAAGCCTCATCATGGAGGCATGCCTGCAGTTACACCTACTGATTCTGATGCTTATAGAGCAGCAGAGAGGGCTTTCGAAAAGGTATGGGGTAAAAAACCAATTCCTACCCGCGAGGGAGGAAGTATTCCTATTGTTTCGCTTTTTAAGGACGTATTGGGATTAGATAGTATTTTAATGGGATTTGGATTAAATTCAGATGCTATCCATTCACCTAACGAAAGCTTTGGAGTGGAAAACTACCTTAAGGGAATAGAAACTGTAGCTATGTTTCATCAGGAGTTTTCTGAAACAGGAAAATAGAGGCAATAAAAAATCAGTTAAAGCCACTTCTAAACAAATAGAAGTGGCTTTTTAGTTTATTGTTTTATCACAAAAGATGTTATTCCTACAGTTTCCAGCACCATCCAGACTACAAAAAATGCATAAAGCGATAATAAAACAATAGCTTCCCATCGAAGGAGCGCCAGATTTGTTCGGAGAAAGATAAATAAGATTACGGTGATAATTACGAGAAAGAGCATTAAAGGGGCAGCAATGGTAAAGTTTATAGTTGCTGTACCAGCAATTAATACACCTATGGGTACGGCTACCAATAAATCAAAAATGTTGCTCCCCAATACATTGCCAAGGCTTACAGAACCTTGAAATTTTCTAGCTATTTTAATACTAACCACTGCATCAGGAATACTCGTAGCTCCGGCAATGATGGTTACTCCCCAGATAAAGTCCGGAGTATTGAAATACTCCCCAAGAAAAATAGCTCCACTTACCAAACCCTCTACACTACCAATAATTAGCACCAGGCTCAGGAGTAGCTTCCCCCACTCTTTGCCAACATTAATTGTAGCTTTATCTACTCCAAGCACTTCCATTTTTTCTATGTTTCTTCTGAAATCCCGGGTTTCCATACTCTGAATAAAGAGATAGAGTCCATAAAATATAATAGGAATTAAAGCGATCCATCGGTTCATTTCACCGGTAATGTTAAATGAACTACTATCCACAGGGTAATAAATAACAGCTAATGCAAAAGCAATCATTAATACTGCTACAGAAATTACATAATATTGAACATCCTTGTAAATCAGCATAATATCTGTTGGCATTCTTTTTACCACCAAACCGGAAATGCCTGGGATTACTAAAATATTAAAAATGGCTGAGCCAACTATAGCAGCTACACCTAAATTAAATTTTCCATGAATAGAGGTGGAGAGAACTGTAGCGGCCAATTCCGGAAAGCTGGAGCCTACTGCAGTTATTATAGTTCCCTGAACTAATGGCGGAAGTCTATAATAAGCAGCTAATTGTTCTGATGAAGCTTCTAAAAGACCCCCTCCTTTCCATACAATCCATGAGCACGCTATGATTATAAAGATGTAGAAGAATAAAGTTCCCATTTATTTTTATTAAAGGTTATAGTTATTAGGCAAAAGATGAATGTAATTATTTTTTGAAAAAATAAATATGAAAAGTGCAATTGGTTTAGTTTTTGCAAGGAAAAATTAAATCAAACATAAGAAAAAATGAGAAATTTAAAACTGTTATTCGTTTTTGCGGGCTTTTGCCTGGTGTTTTCGTGCTCAGATGAGGAAATACTTGATAGAAAGGAAGATAAAATTACTGGTACCTGGTATTTTGATAAAGCCTTTTATAAAACTGATCATGCATTGTTTAGAACTAATGTAATCGAAGACTATGCAGGTGATTTTATAACTTTCTATCCTGATTATACTGCAATTTATGAAGATCGGTCTTTAAATGCAGTTTTTGATGGAGACTGGTCTTTGTTTCTGGATAGGTATGACGATGGAGAGAAAATTTTTACCATGGAGATGATATTTTATGATTATGTAAACAGAAGTGATTTCGTATACTTTGGAGAAATGACAAGAATTTCCAGAAATAATATCACGCTAAAAGTTCGGGATGACAGAGGCGAGTATACCTTCAAATTAGATAAATTGAATTAATAAGATTTTGGATATCAGTTAATTAAGCTATATCTTAATGACGAAATTTCAATTACATAATGCGAATTGTCTTACTTCTTATGTTTGCCTCTTATTGCAATGCTATCTTAGCACAAACAGCAAAGGAGCTTAATCTTGAGGCTACGGAGGCTTATAGGAAAAATGATTATAAGCTAACTATTCTCTTGTCCCAAAAAGCTTTGCGGAGCATCAACGCAGAAACAAAACGTAACAGGAAGGATTATCTTAATGCACTTCGCAACTTAGGGTACTCGGAAATGTCTTTAGGCAATTATGAGAAATCCCTGCAATATTTTCAGCAATTTTATTCTACCTCCCATCAGGAAAAGAAGAATTCAATAGAGTATCTAGAGTCTTTTCCTTCTATGACTAAAATCTATAATGCACTAAATAAAGTGGATTCAGCAGAGTTTTATTATGAAGCAGGCATTACTGAGATAAATAAAGTGATTAATAGAAATAACCGCTTCTACAGAAGTAATATTTTAAAGCATTATGAGATTCTGGTAGAATTGAAAGCTGCACATGCTACATCATCGGCTCAAAAGGGCCTAACAAATAAAGCTATCAGCACCATTGAGCCCTTAATTCCAGAAATAGAGCAATTGTTTCCCGATGAGTATGAGAGTCTTTATTTCTATATAACCTTACTTAATAACTTAGGCAGTTATTACATGGAGATTGATGATTTTGATAAGGCGGAATTTTATTTCGAGAAGCATAGCAATGTTGTAGATGATGAAGATTATCCAATCGACTATCTTCTGTCTTTATCCAACCGTGGTATTATTTATAGTAAAGTGGGTAATCAGGACTCAGCAATATCTTTATTTCAACAAGCAAGAAAATATGGGGAAGAACACAATCTTCACACCAGAAATGAATTCAAAAGTGTACTTGCAAACCTGGGTAATGAATATTTGAACATTGAAGAATACGATCAAGCTTCTTTTTATCTGCAGAAGTCACTGCAACTGCAGAAAGAGCAGAGCTCTTACAATGCCTATCTATATAAAGCCACATTATTCAATTTAGCTACTGCCTATAATTGGCAGGGAAAATATGATCAGGCAAGTGTGGTATTTAAGATGCTGCTTTCGAAGATAAATACAGATATACAATACAATTTTACTTTTCTCAATGAAAATGAGAAAAGTGCTTTCTTTAAAACACAGCAATTTTATTTTGAGAATTTTACAAATTATTGCTTTGAAGCGAGCGGATTTATACCTTCTATTCAATATTCTTCTGAACACTATTCCGATTTATCCCTTAGTAAAGATTTGTATAATAACAGGTTATATACAAAGGGGCTCATTTTAAATGCCACAGCAAAAATGCGCTATCGGCTACTGAACAATAGCAAAGATGAGGAGAGGCAACTTTATCAGGAATGGGTAAACAAAAAGCACGCTTTAAGAAGCCTGACAGGTGCAAGCAATGTGTCTTTGGAAGCTGTAGAGGCTGCGGAAAAGGATTTGGCTTTTGTAGAAAACAAATTAGTTGAAATTTCCGAGTCATTTAAACACGGTTTTCTTGTTAAAGAAGTTACCTGGAAGGATATACAAAGACAACTGAAAAAAGGTGAGGCTGCAGTCGAAATAATAAGAATGCTTAATGGTTTAGGGTATCTCATATTAATATTAACACCTGAAACAGTAGAAATGCCAGCAATGACCTATATTCTCAGTAAGGGCGGTAAGTTTATGGAGAAAGAGATGTTCAGTTATTATAAAAATTCCATAAAATATCAGATTGAAGATAAACTCTCTTATTCTAACTATTGGGCTCCTATCATTGGTGAAATAGGAAAGCTAATGGGAAGCTCCCAACTGGAAAAACTATATGTCTCTGCTGATGGCATTTACCATCAAATAAACATCAATACACTTCAGAATCCGGAAACAGGTAAATTTGTTATTGATGAGTTAGAGGTTCATATGTTGGAATCTACCAAACAACTTACACAGAACTTCTTATTTTCGAACAGAGAAAAAACGGCTGTTTTGATTGGTAATCCTGCTTTTACTGTAAATTCAGAAAGTGCGAATGAAGTGTATTTGCCTTTATTAGGAACCGAGGAGGAATTAGAAAAAGTTTCCAGTCTTTTAGAAGCTGAAAGGTACACTGTGGATGTTAATAAAGGGAGGGAGGCAACAGAGCAGAAAATACGAGAAATTAAATCACCAAAAATAATACATTTGGCCACACATGGTTTCTTTATTGATGAGCAGTCATCTGGTGAAGATGACAACTTGCTGATAGCGCTATTACTTAATTCTGGCTTGGCATTGTCAGGAGTTAACCAGCGTGATGAGAGAATTCGTGAAAACGGTATATTAAGGGCTTACGAAGCGACCGAGTTAAATTTAGATTCCACAGAATTGGTAGTGCTGTCAGCTTGTGAAACGGGGTTAGGAAACTATTATCCGGGTCAGGGGGTTTATGGTCTCCAAAAAGCTTTCTTTGCTGCGGGTACCAAAAACATTATAATGAGCTTATGGAAGGTAGATGATAGTGCTACACAAAAACTAATGAGTTATTTTTATGATTTTTGGCTTCAGGGCAACAGCATGTCGTCAGCTTTTCGCCAAGCGCAAGTTCAGCTGCGGAAGGCTTATCCTGAGCCCTACTTTTGGGGTGCATTTGTATTAAATAGTAATTAAGTTTTACAGAACCTTTGCTCTTATAAATAGAGCTTTTAAGTTGTTAATTGCTATCACTATCTCACTACTTAGTGAGCACTACCAGATAAAAAAGGTTATACTATTCCCTGTGCCTTCATTGCATCGGCTACTTTTAGAAATCCAAAAATGTTAGCGGCTTCCAAATAGTCATGGCTATTCAGTTCATATTCCTCAATAGTCTTTCTACAGTCATCATGGATTCGCTTCATAATATTTTTGAGTTTTTCGTCTACTTCATCTTTGGTCCAGTATACGCCCATTCTATTTTGAGTCATTTCTAATCCTGAAACTGCAACCCCTCCGGCATTGCAAGCTTTGCCTGGTGCGTATAGGATTTTGGCTTCCTGTAAAACATCAATGGCATCAGCCATAGTGGGCATATTAGCTCCTTCAGCCAATAGTTTAATACCGTTCTTCTTCAGGTTTTTGGCATCTTTTACCTTTACTTCATTCTGAGTAGCGCACGGAAAGGCACAGTCTGCCTTTGTTTCCCAAATAGGTTTGAAGTCTTTTGAAGAGTCTGTTTCTGTATATTTTGCCTTAGAGTATTTCTCTGTATATTCTTTAATACGGCCACGAGAAACATTCTTAATGTACATAATGTGTTCCAGCTTTTCCTCATCTATTCCTTCTTCATCATATATAAAGCCGGAAGAATCTGACATGGTAACGGGCTTTGCGCCTAGCTGAATTAATTTTTCTACTGCATATTGCGCAACATTTCCTGCACCCGAAACTATGCATGTTTTTCCTTCCAATGATTCACCATTGCTTGCCATCATATTCTCAGCAAAATAAACCAGCCCGTAGCCTGTGGCTTCAGGCCTTATAGGACTACCTCCCCATTTTGGTCCTTTTCCTGTTAATACCCCTGTAAATTCATTTTGTAATTTTTTATACGCGCCAAACAAATAACCAATCTCTCTGCTGCCTACGCCTATATCTCCCGCGGGCACGTCTGTAAAATGTCCAATGTGCCTGTATAATTCGGACATAAACGCCTGGCAAAAGCGCATTATTTCCTGGTCAGATTTTTCTTTAGGGTTGAAATCTGATCCTCCTTTACC
Organism: Marivirga lumbricoides; assembly: GCF_014636295.1. Taxonomy (GTDB): domain Bacteria; phylum Bacteroidota; class Bacteroidia; order Cytophagales; family Cyclobacteriaceae; genus Marivirga; species Marivirga lumbricoides. Next base: position 298,145 of record NZ_BMEC01000008.1, read on the forward strand.
TCCACCAAGTGGTAAGCCGGTTAGTGCATTTTTAAAAACCTGCTCAAAGGCGAGAAACTTCAAAATACTTTGATTCACAGAGGGGTGAAACCGCAGGCCTCCTTTATACGGTCCCAGGGCACTGTTCATTTGTACCCTATATCCTCTGTTTACTTGCACATTTCCTTCATCGTCTACCCAGTTTACACGAAAAGAAATTAATCTTTCAGGCTCAGCAAGCCTTTCTAAGATCTTTAATTGATGATATTCCGGATGTTTTTTCAATACTTTACCTATAGAAGAAATTACCTCTTCAACGGCTTGTAAAAATTCGGTTTCGTTAGGATTTCTTTTTTCTATTCTATCGTATAACTCGTTTTCTGACATAATAAGTTTTGTTTGCTATTAGTAACTCAACCTGAAGAAATTCTGTTTAAAAGATGAGCAGAGTCAGAATTTCCATTAAGTGAATGGATGAATTTGTTACATCTGTGCATATTAGCTCTTACTATTTACTTGATTTATCTCTGAATGTTTAGATCATTACCATCTTATTTAAAAATTTATGCCGCATTCATCAAAGCCTGACCTCAAATGGATCAGAAGAATCTCTCAACTGCTTGATTCAAAATTTAGAATTCCATCAACTTCCATTCGGTTTGGCCTGGATCCTATCTTCAGTATAATTCCTGGCCTGGGCGATTTAGGGACTTATGTGGTTTCTCTCATGATTGTATATACCGTAAGAAAAAATGGAGCCAGTGGAGAGTTAGTTATGAAAATGCTCATCAATGCATCGCTGGATGCATTGATTGGTTCAATTCCGATTCTGGGAACCATTTTCGATGTATGGTATAAATCCAATGAGAAGAACCTTCGATTAGTGCAGGAGTATTATGAAGAGGGTAAACATCAGGGGTCAGGAAAGGGACTGCTTTTTTTGGTTATTTTAATAGTTATCTCAATTATTGCAGCGTTAATTTATATTGCCTGGTGGGCAATTGTGGAGTTGGGAGAGTTAATCTCTTAAAAATTTAAGTCGATCGAATGCCTAATATTCACATTACTACCTTCATTAATGCTCCGCTTGAAAGATGTTTTGATTTATCAAGAAGTATTGATTTGCATAAGATATCTACTCAGCATACTAATGAAGAAGCTATTGATGGTGTAACTTCCGGATTAATTGATTTAGGAGAGCATGTTACCTGGAGAGCCAGGCATTTTTTTGTAACTCAGAAATTAACTACTAAAATTACGGAATACGAAAGCCCATTTTTCTTTGTAGATGAGATGGAGAAAGGAGCATTTGAGAGCTTCCGTCATGAACACTTCTTTAAAAGTAGCAATGGCATAACCGAAATGACAGATCATTTCCTTTATAAATCTCCTTTTGGAATTTTAGGGAGTTTAGCAGATTTTATATTTCTTAAGCGATATATGAAAAACCTTTTACTGGGAAGAAATAAAGTGATTAAGGATTTTGCAGAATCTGACAGGTGGAAAGAACTACTAGAGTAGACAATAGCTCTTTTTTAGAGAGCCATTGTCAGTATATGCTAATCTAAATATTCCGGTAATTCGCCATCCAGCTCTTTCCAGGCTTTCGCAAATTTATCGCGTGCTATCAGCTTAAAGGTTGTACCAACAACCGCCAGGCTTATGGAGAAGAGTATCACTTCCTTCAGGCTTGATTCATTAGAGTAAGGGTTTTCCGGTGGCTGCTGCCTGGTGATTTTTTGCCAACTTTTTTTAACCAGTTCTTTGGTTAAGAAGCTGATACCTACAGCAGATACTGTTTCTAAAACCTGATAATTTCGTTTGGTTAAATATTTTTTATTAATGAGTGTCATATTTAGATCTGTTTAAATGCCCAATGTTTTATACCTGGCTTTTACAATCATAAAAAAGCCATATGCTAATAAGCCGGCAGCTATTACAGCCAACACAATTGTACCGAATTCATTCTGAAGAAAACTGAATGCGTCTTTTGTTCCGCCTGCTTCGCTGGAGTTTGCACTGAATGCCGCTCTAAACATTAAGTAGGAAATTACTGCAATCACTACACCTCTGGCAGTGTAACCAATATATCCTGTTTTTAAAACCATACTCTCCACATTACTGTCCAATTCGGCTGCCTGCACATTCTCCTTAAATTTTCCTGAATAGGCTCTGTAAAATTGGTAAATGGATTTGCCAAGAAATGCGGCTCCAACAATACCAACAAGTACCTGTCCAAAAGGCTTACTTAGCAAGGTTGAAGCCATAGATTCCTGACCACCACCAGAGCCTCCTCCGCTTGTAAATATCATTTTTGCAGCTGTAAATGCTAAAAACCCATAAAATATGGCGGATAATGCGAATCCGAACCTGGTTACAAAACCTTTGAAGTCGTTTCCAATATCCTGAGGATCTGCAATGGCCTGGTAAAATCTATAAAATGTGAAACCGAGAAGCCCTAGTGCAGTAATTCCTAGTATAATTTGTCCGAAAGGTTGGCTACTAAGGGTTTCAAGTACCCCACTAGAGCCAGTCTTTTTTCCTCCTTCACCAAAGGCTGCAGCTACTGTCAGCCCACCTATTAAACAATAAACAAAGCCCTTTGTGGCAATTCCAAAACGTGCGAATTTTTCTTTCTTATTATTCATAGGAATCTTATTTAGTGAGTACATAAAATGCATGAATAACACCTGGAATGAAAAAGATCAAAGTCAATATCAGGTTGATCCAAAAGGCAGAGGTAAGGCCTTTTCCTAAGGCTACAGCTACTGGAGGGATAAAAATTGCCAATACTATTTGTAAAATGCTCATAGTTTTCTTTTAGTTTAAAAAATGATTAAGTGTATTTATTTCACGTGTAGTAATAGCAATAGTTGGTAGTTTGGTGATTAAATTATTTTTCTCAAAAAATATTTATTTAAACCTTTAACATAATTGATTATAAAGAATCTAATCATAGAAATGAGTAATCGAGAGTTTTGTGATACTTTTCTTTCAAAAGTAAAAGAAGGGGGTTTTTGCACTGCGCCAATCCTGTTTTTATGGTTGGGACTATTGCAAGGTTGTATTTGTTGAGATGATCTGGAATAAGACCATATCATATGTAAAATTATAGCCATGTTTTGAAAATAACTATAAATTGGTAATTTTAGTCAACAATATACTCATACAAAAAGAGGCTAACATCATTAGAAGCAGCCTCTTGGTTTTAATTGGTGAGTTTGATTTTTTACAACTTCCCTTTCAGATAATCGGCTGTATGGTTTCCTTTCAGTCTCACCATGTCTTCAGGAAGCCCTTCAAAAGTTATTTGACCACCATTTTCACCACCTTCAGGCCCCAGGTCAATGATCCAGTCTGCAGTTTTTATCACCTCCATGTTATGTTCAATAATAATCACAGAGTTTCCTTGCTCAATGAGCGCATTGATAGATTCCAACAATTTCTTGATGTCATGAAAATGCAGTCCTGTAGTAGGTTCATCGAAAATGAAAAGGTTATGATCATGTTTGGTGCTTCCTCCTTTGCCCAGGTAGCTAGCCAGCTTAACCCGTTGAGCCTCTCCTCCACTAAGCGAATTGGAGGACTGACCTAGCCTGATATAGCCTAAGCCCACATCAAAAAGAGGCTTTAATTTATTAACAACTGCTGTTTGCTTCTCAAAAAACTCCAGACTTTCTTCCACTGTTAAGTCTAAAACCTCAGCAATATGTTTACCCTGGTAAGTTATATCTAGAATTTCGTTTTTGAAACGCTTTCCTCCACAGCTTTCGCAGGTCAATTCAATATCTGCCATGAATTGCATCTCAATTTTCTGGATACCTTCACCCTGGCACATTTCACAACGGCCACCATCCACATTGAAGGAAAAATGTGCAGGTTTATAACCCCTTTGCTTAGATAAACCCTGATCTGCAAAAAGCTGCCTGATAGCATCATACGCTTTCACATAAGTAACCGGGTTAGAGCGAGATGATTTCCCAATAGGATTTTGATCAACAAACTCTATAGACTTTACTTTTTTGTAATCTCCCTCCAGCTTATCCAGCTTACCAGTACTTTCAGTAGAGCCTTGGCCTATTATTTTAGCCAAAGCCGGGTAGAGCACTTTTTTAATTAAGGTAGATTTACCGGAACCACTTACCCCTGTTACAACCGTTAAAACTTCCAAGGGAATTTTAACTTCACTAATTTTCAGGTTGTTTTCCTTAGCACCTTTTATTACAATGCTATTTTTCCACTTTCTTCTCTGTGCAGGTACTTTTACCTCGTTTGTGCCATTCAGGAATTTAGCAGTATGTGTATTATCTGCTTTTTTAAGAGCCTCTAGTTTACCCTGGAAAACCATTTCACCTCCATGTACGCCCGCATCAGGTCCTACATCAATAATCTGGTCGGCTTCCAGCATTACCTCCTCTTCATGCTCTACCACAATCACGGTGTTTCCCAAATCTCTTAGGGTTTTGAGCACCCCTACCAGCTTTCTGGTATCGCGGGGATGCAAACCAATAGAAGGCTCATCTAAAATATACATAGAGCCCACTAAAGCACTTCCTAGTGAAGTAGCTAGCTTTATCCGCTGAAATTCTCCCCCTGATAAGGTGGAAGTAAGTCTGTTAAGCGTAAGATAGCCTAAACCTACTTCCATGAGGTATTGAAGCCGGTTTTCTATTTCTTTAAGTATTCTTCCGGCCACTTTCTGATCGTACTCATCCAGTTTTAACTGATCAAAAAAGGCTATGAGCTGATCTATTGGCTTTAAGACTAACTCAATAATGGAGGCTTTATTAATTTTTACATACCCTGCATCTTTCCGTAACCGGGTGCCTTTACAATCGGGACAAATTGTACGGCCTCTGTATCGAGAAAGCATTACACGGTACTGAATTTTGTGTAATTTAGATTCCAGATGTTTGAAAAAGGCATTTAAGCCATCAAAATACTTGTTTCCAGTCCATAGAAGCTGCTGCTCTGCTTCAGTTAATTCTTCGTAAGGTCTGTGAATAGGAAAGTCGAATTTAATGCCATTTTTCAAAAGTGGCTCCAGCCATAACCTCATGGTTTCCCCTTTCCAGGGGGCAATTGCTCCTTCGTATACAGAAAGTGTTTTATCAGGAATTACTAAATCTTCATCAATTCCTAATACCTTACCAAAGCCTTCACAGGTTCTGCAAGCTCCGTAGGGATTATTAAAACTAAAGAGGTTTACACTCGGCTCTTCAAATACTATTCCGTCTTTTTCAAATTTATCATTAAAGCTGATCCTCTTCTCGTCCACAAAATCAACAATACATTCTCCATGCCCTTCAAAAAAGGCAGTTTGTATAGAATCTGAAATTCTAAACTGGTTGTCTTCATCGTCCTTTTGAACAGATGCCCTGTCTATTAAAATACAGATTTGCTTTTTCTCCAGCTCTTTTACCTGATCAAGAATATCTTCTATATAAAGTACTTCTTCCTCTGCAACAATTCTTGTGTATCCTTTGCTCAAGAGAAGCTCAAGTTCCTTTTTTAGTGTTCTGCCCTTTTGTTTATGTAGAGGAGCCAGTATCATAAAGCGAGCGCCTTCCTCCCTTTTGTGAATTTCATCGGAGATGCTACTTACAGTATCCCTGCTTACAGGCTCTCCACTTACAGGAGAAATTGTTTTGCCAATTCTGGCAAAAAGCAGCTTCATGTAATCATAAATTTCAGTAGTGGTACCTACTGTTGAACGAGGGTTCCTGGTATTTACTTTTTGCTCAATAGCTATTGCTGGCGAAACCCCTTTTATATAATCAACTTCCGGTTTCTCCATTCTGCCGAGAAACTGTCGTGCATAGGAGCTTAGGCTTTCAACATACATGCGCTGCCCTTCGGCAAAAAGTGTGTCAAAAGCCAGGGAAGATTTTCCAGAGCCCGAGAGGCCAGTAACTACTACCAATTGATTTCTGGGGATAGCTACACTCAGGTTTTTCAGATTATTAACCCGTGCTCCTTTAATGATTATATATTCTCTTGGATCAAGCTTTTCGAAATCTGCTTGAAGTGTCTCATTATTTGCTAATTCCATAAGATTACAAAGATAGAATACCAACCTCGGAAATGAGAATTTGTTGCCGAAAGAAAATTTTTAATTTTTTTTTCAAAACATGATCCGATTAAGAAAAAATTGGTGTGTAGCAGGATATAAGGAAAAACTATACCTAAATAATTATTATGAAAAATTTAAAAACGATGAAAAGATTTATTTGGCTACTGATAATTGCGGTAGCTTTCTATGGCTGTGGAGAAGATGATGAGGTAATAGTGGGAGAACCTCCTGTTGCTAATGCAGGTGTGGATATTGATGCTTTTGTAGGGGGCACGGTAACTTTAGATGGTTCAGGCTCAGCAGATCCGGAAGGAGGCGCACTTACTTACAACTGGGAGTTGACCCAGGTTCCATCAGGTAGTAATGCTACAGTATCTTCCTCTACGTCTGTAAATGCAACTTTTACTCCTGATTTGGCAGGAAATTACACTGCTAAACTTACAGTAGAAGATGAAGATGGAAATAGAGATGATGATGAAGTATTAATATCAGTGGAGGAAGACGGTGCTCCGGGTGCAGAAACCATTGTGGTAGATGAAGATATTAATTCCGATACTGTTTGGGAAGATATATTTAATGACCCTGACCGAGCGGATTATAGAATTGAAGCGAATATTGATGTAAACGCTTTACTTTCTATAAAACCAGGAGTAGTAGTAGAAGTAAAGCAGGGCTTAGAGTTTATTGTAGCCTCTTCAGGTGGGATAATTGCCAATGGCACGGCATCAAAACCTATTAAGTTTACTTCTGAAAATACTGAAGCTAATTTTAAATGGACCGGAATAGGTATTTACTCATCGGACCAAAGAAATGAGTTTAACCATGTTATAGTTGAGCATGGTGGCTCAGAAGCTTTGGAATATGTATACAATGGAATAAGTGCTTATATAGCAGCAAATTTAACTGTTGGTGAAAATGCTAAAGTAAATATAAGTAATAGTACTTTTAGTGAGTCAGAAGAAGCTGGCATTTTAGTTCTGGAAGGTGGGGAGTTAGTTTCTTTTAGTTCTAATTCAATATCTGAAAATGAAACTTATGGAATGCTTGTTGATCCTTTAATGGTAGAAGAAATCGATAATACCACTTCTTTCAACAACAATGGTACTAATGGTGTCGCTTTTTTTAATGGTACTTTAGCATCAGGAACCGACCATAGCTGGAATGCTATGCAGGCAGGAAGTAGTATTTACGGAGTAGGAAATTTAGCAGTGAGTGATTTATTGATTCTTGAACCTGGGGTTTCCTTACTAATGTCTTTAGATAAAACTATTAAAATTGGTACAGAAGGGGGCTTTATTTCCGAGGGAACTGAAGATAATCGAATAACCATTTCTTCTGCCAGTGCAGGCTCAGGTTTACATTGGGGTGGACTTTTCTTTTCCTCTTCAGATGCCCGTAATTTAATAGAATACACTGACATTTCATATGGAGGAGCAGTAGATGCTGACTACATATACAATGGAATCAGCAGTTATGTTAAAACGAATATTTATGTAGATGATAATGCTTCAGTGTCTATTAATAATTCTACCCTAAGTGATAGTGATGAATTTGGGTTGGTAGTAAATGAATCCGGAGAAATAAATTCATTCGAAAATAATATGCTAGAGAACAATGCTTCTGATGCCGTTCTGACAAACCCAAATAGCATTTTCATCTTTTCGGGAACAAATACTTTCAGCGAAAACGGGAGTAATTCTATAAGGATATTTAGCGGTGACTTAGAGATCGCAGGTACAATTCCGGCATTAGATGCTTCCGGCTTTTACCTGATTAATGGAGAAATAGATATAGAAAGTAATGTAAATATAGAAGAAGGAGCCAATTTTGAAATTAAAGAGAACGTATTTATTGATGTGGAAGCTACAGGAAGTTTGAAAGCTGTAGGTACTGCCTCAAATAAAATCACCTTTACAACGTCAGATTTAGATGGCGGAAGATATTGGGGCGGTATTCGTTTTTATTCCAGCTCTTCATTAAATGAGTTAAATCATGTTACAGTTTCCTATGCTGGTGGTGATGATGCCATGTACTTTTATGGCAGTGTAAACAGCTATGTATACTCGAACATCACATTGAGTACTTCGGCCAAGCTAAAGTTAACTAATTCTACAATTATAAATAGTGAAGGCTACGGTTTGGCTATTAGAAATACTGCTACTGTCAACGGAATAGGTAAAGATGATGTAGGCAATATAGCAGATATAATTTCAGCTAATGCAGATTTTAGTTCTAATGCCACAACTAATATAGTGTTTGAATAAATTATCATTGAAGGGGAATCCCCCTTTTTTTAATAAAAATCAATATGAAAAAACATTTATATTTAACTATAGCAGCTATACTACTAGCTTTTAATATACAGGCTCAGGAAAATGGGCAGCTAGTCTATCAAAAAGGTGATAATATCTTGAATGCGGGTTTTGGAATTGGGTATTACAATTACGGATATTTCGGATCGCGCTCTTCTTCATTCCCTGCTTTAACAGCAAATTATGAAATAGGTTTTCACAAGTATTTTGGTGTTGGGCCTTATGTTGGCTACAAAAGCTGGAATTATAAATATGCGGATGGCAGCTATGGCTTTTCGCTTTTAAGTGTTGGGGGGCGTGGATCATTTCATTATTCCTCTTTACTCAATGAAGCATTGGACATGGATATTGATGATAAGAAGTTGGATCTGTATGTGGTTTTAATTGCGGGTTTGGAGTTTCAGAATTATACTGGAGATTACGGAGCATACTTCGATAACGATACAAATGTAGTATTTCGATTAGGACCTTCCTTAGGTGCTCGATACTATTTTAATAACAATATTGGTGTGTTTGCAGAAGGAGGTAGAGGTGCCTTTAGTTGGTTAACTATAGGAGTAAGCTTCAAAATGTGATGAAAGTGAACGAGACCTAAACAAAATAAGAACTTGTTTAGGTGTTGTTTTTTCATTTTTAACCGGAAAGGCCGCTTTTTTGGAGCGGCTTTTTTTACTATGAGCGAATCATAATTTTCCTGCAATTAGGAATGGTGCAAATTTCATTATTGTTAAAAGCTGGGAAATAGGACCTACTAAAATGGAAGGGATGCTTTTTACAGAAATATTCTAATTTAAAATGGTAACCAGCAGAATGAAAGGGATCTCATGACGCGGTCTCTTTTATAACTGGCTATATTAAATCACTAATTTTGAAGCATTTCATTGTAAATTTTATTAGCTTTTTGATACCACGGATGATCTTCGCCCAGAACACTCTTTTGTAATGATAAAGCTTTAACAAATGCTGCTCTGGCTTTAGCCAATTTATTGTTTTTGTATAAGGCTTCAGCGTAAATCCCTAGGCTCCACAAGTAAAAAGGATGCTTCTTTCCTCCTAACAATAAAGCATTAGTATTGGCTTTTTCGGCTAAATGCTCGGCTTCATCGTACATTTCCATTTTAAAAAAAACCAGTGCAAGATTACCTGCGCTTGAAACGTACGCGAGAGTCTTCTCTCCTAATAATTCAACAGTTAGTTTTACAGCCTCACTTAAGTAAAGGTGAGCCAGTTCCAAACTATCAATATCTTTATAAATGAGTCCTAAGCCATTAGCAGATTTAATATATTCTAAATGATGGGTTCCATAAATCTCCTTAGTAATTTCAATAGTCTCCTTCTTAATAGCCAGTGCTTTTTCCGGCTCATTATTTTGCCTATAGCATGAGGCGAGGTTTTCACTTACAGTAAGGTAAAAAACCTGATCAGTAGAATTTTTTAAAAGGGATAAGGCGGTGGTTAAATAATGAATAGATGAGTCCGTTAAACCTTTATAATTGGCAATACTTCCCTTTACATTATAAGCTTCAGCCAATTGAGAAGCATTAAAATGATTTTTAAATAGTGGCAACGATATATTAAAAACACTATCTGCTCCAGCAATGTTTCCAGCCTCCATATTAGCCAATGCATACTGTAAATGCAACAATCCCAGAGCTGAAGAAGGCTCTCTTCTTAATGAAGAGGCAAGTGCAATACCCGTTTCTGCAGTATGTATGCTTTCCTTTAACAAGGAATTATACATCTGAGATTTGGATAGCTCATAGTAAGCCAGTAGAAAATTTTCCATTTCAGTAAAATATCCCTTCTGAAAAAGAGAAATGGCCTGAGAGAGCAAGGTATCAGCTGCATTGTAGTTCCCAATTTTACTATATGTGGTGCCTAATACTAGAAGTAGCTCTGCTTTTAAAGGATCGTCTGAATAAAACTGTATTTTATTCACACTTTCCGCAAGCACTTTTTCCACAGATATTTTATCAGTGCCACTTAGTTCAGGGTTGGCGGATTCAAAAATAGAAATCAAAAATTCAGAGATTCTTTCGCTTTTTTCAGCAGATAGTTCAGCAATTGTGGTTTGTTTTCTGGCTAATTTTGCCTGATAATTCGACACCAGAATTCCAATTAACAATGAAAAGAACAAAAGAACTAATAAACCAGAGGTAAGTTTGTTTCTTTTGATATACTTGCTTGTTCTGTAAGGCCAACTGTTGGAATAGTCTTTTACCGGAAAACCTTTCAAATAATTATCGACTTCTGAAATTAACTGATTAACAGATTGGTACCTGGCTTCTGGCTTATCCTTTAAGCAGCGTTCTATTATACTAATCAATTCAGGATCTATTTTTTTCCAATCGATTTCTGGTTTCCTACTTTCTATTGCCTCTTCATCTTTTTTAAAAGGCATTTTATTTGTTAAAATGATATGAAGTAAAATACCCAATTGATAAATATCACTAGTAACAGATATGTTTTTTTGTTGAAGCTGTTCAGGTGAGGCATACCCTGGAGTAGCAATAAATGAGCTACCTTGGCTGAGGTGACCTACCTTTTGTGCTATGCCAAAATCCAGCAATTTAATATCCCCCTCTTTTTTGATAAGAATATTATTGGGTTTGATATCCAGATGGAGTATTAGTTGGCTATGAGCGAATTGAATTGTTTCACATACTTTTAGAAATACCAACAATTTTTCCTTCGAGGTCTGGGGGTTTTGCTCAAAATATTTATCAATCGAGAGTCCCTCGACATAATCCATAATAATGTAGGCTATTCCTTGCTCGGTTAAGCCCGCATCTAAAATATGAACTATGTTGGGGTGGTTTAAAGAAGCCAGAAACTGCTGCTCTTGCCTAAAGTTTTGTAAATACTGATGTTTAAGTTCAGGGTTTGAAAAGCATTTGATGGCTACTTTCTGCTCATATTGGCCATCATTTCTATGGGCAAGATATACCTGGCCCATTCCTCCTTTATCTAATAATGATTGTATTTTATATTTTCCAAGAATATCTCCTTCACTAAATATCTCAAGGTTAGAGCGAGTACTTAAGGCATTAGCAATTCCCCCTTGTAAATTATTGAAGAATTTTTCTTCATCACCTGCATTTGCCAACATAGATAGCAAGGTCTCCTTCAAAGCTTGATTTCCACCTGCTTGTTTTGAGATATAATCTTTTCTTTCTGATGCCGGTATTTTGAGGCATTCAAAGAATATTTCTTCAAGTTGACTCCAGTTATAATCCATTTACTTGGGTTGGCGAAAGTTTATTATGTTTTTAGTTACTAAAGCATTTTCTCACTTGGATTTTAATTCTAGAAAATAAATCACATAGTGTGCGGTGATATTAGTTTTCAGTTGGTAAAAGAGTTTGTTTTTAGATAATTTAAATAACCTTCGGCTTCTTTTATAAAAATGTCATTATCCCCCTCTTTATCCTTCAATCTTGTAATAGCATTATTAATTAACTCTTCCCCTTCCTGGATTTGTCCTTGCTGCAAAAAGGCCCCTCCTCTTCTGTAGTCAATAATTTCTTGATATACATTATTTGGCGTATTTAAAAGTGGAGTCAAAAGGTATTGGCTTTCCTCTAAATGGTTTAAAGCTTCTTTAGGTTTTTGACCTTTGATTTCAACCAACGACTTTGATAATAAAAATAAGCCTTTTATGTATGGAGGATACCCTTTTAAAGAATCAAGAATTTGAAGACCCATAGATGTGTTTTTGTCTACAAGATCATATTTATTTAGTGCTGAGTAATATTTAGTTAAGTTCAAACAAAGAAAAGCATTATCAAAACTATATATTCCATACCTTTCTTTTCTAAGTTTAAGTAAGTGCTCAGTAAGTTCAGCTGCTTTATTATATTTTTTTTGATAGGATAAAAGTGTAGCATAATTTGCAAGTTTCATAACTACAGTAACTCCAGAAGAATCTAAAACACTAAGATCGATTTTAATGGCATTTAATAAGTCTGCTTCAGCATCGCTATATCTTTTCATATCTGCATAAATAGCTGCACGGTCAGAAAGATCTGAACTAATCCTTAAATCACTCAAACCATATTTTTGAACCTTGTATTCCAATGCTTTAGTAGCATAGAATAAAGCGGTGTCTACTTCACCTAATCCTCTTTTTACTTGAGAGTAATAATGGTAAGCTGTTGAAATAATGACCAGGTCTTCTTCCTGAATTTGATTGGGCAGAGAAATAGCCTCATTTAAATAGAATTCTGCTGAATCAAAGTTTCTCTGGAGTATAAAATTTAATCCAATATCTGATAGGGCTTGAATAGCATATTGTTTATTATATTCCATTAACTCACCCATATTCATGTACACATTATTGTAAAGTGAATCAGCTATTTCAAAATTATATGACATGGAATGAGCTAATGCTTTTTTATGAGTAGACATTAAAATCCAGAGTGAATTATCTTCCTCAATGGCCAAATTAATCATGTTTGAGGCCACTTCAGCAGCTTGATCTGCTTCCGGAAGGTTTATATATGTTTCAAATAATAGATTTAATAATTCCCATTTATTTTCTACAGTAATGCTTTTCTCATTAAATAGTAATGTTTTTTTTATTTCAAGAAAATCAAAAACGGACAAGTCTTTATAATTCTCTCCTTCTGCAAGAGGGCTTGTGCTTATAAATAAATCTTTTATAAATTCTGCTGTTTTCTCAGCTTTTTCTTTTTCAGCATTTGCTATCTGCGCTTGTCTAAGAGAAACAATTGTTCCGCCAATTAAACTAAGAAATACTAAGCTAAGTAATAATGTAGCTACACTATTCCTTTGCACGTATTTTCGCGCTATGTAAAAACGACTTTTAGAGAAGGTACTGACTGGGTAATTTTGAAGGTAATTATATATGTCTATCAGTAATTGATCAACTGATTGGTATCTGTTTTCAGGTTTACTTTGAAGACACTTTTTGATTATTGACAATAATTCTTCTGATGGAATAAATTTAGAATCATTGCCATTCAAAAATAAATTTGTCTGTTCCTGACCTTCTAAAATTTGTCCCCTGCTTAATAAATAATATAGAAGAAGACCGAGTTGATAAATATCTGTTTGAACAGAAAGGATTCTTCCTTGAAGCTGCTCAGGAGCAGCGAAATTAAAAGTTAACTTACTAAACGTATTGTCAGACATGTTTTGCTTCAGGCTTTGAGAAATCCCAAAATCTAAAAGTTTGATTCGCTGACTTTTATCCACCACAAGGTTACCGGGTTTAATATCTAAATGAAGAATTAGATTATTATGTGCCTCTCTAACGGAGCTGCAAACTTCTGAAAATATATTTAGACATTCTTTTTGTGTGAGATTTCTTTCTTTTAAATAAACCTGTAGTGTTTTTCCCTCTACAAGTTCCATGATAATGTATGGGTGACCATTTTCCAAAGTACCCCCATCAAAAATATGCGCTATAGAAGGATGACTTAGTGAGGCTAAAAATTGCTTTTCATTTTCTGACTTGTCATCAAAAGTGCCTAATCCTTTCTTCTTGAAAATTTTAACAGCTACTTTTTTGTCAAATTGCCCATCTACCCTCTCAGCAACAAAAACCTGGCTACTTCCACCGGCACCTATCTTTTCAATAATTCTATAATTTTTTACAATATCTCCCGGTTTAGCTAAGTCTGGCATATTAGCACCAAATCCTTCAGCAATATCTTTCATTAAATCCTTAAAGTAACCTTCTGACTCTTTTGTCTGAGAGAGCATTTCCTTTATTCTACTGCGTAATTCAGGTTTCCCCTCTGTGTTTTCCGAAAGAAAGATTTCCCGCTCCGGATCAGAAAGAGAAAGACATGCATCGTAAAGTTTTGATAATTCTTCCCAGCTGTAATTTTCCATAAAAGGCTAAGCTAATTTTTGTTGCTGAATTTGACTATATAACCACACTTTAACCACATTCCAGTGTCTTTTAACTGTAGAGGTAGAAAGGCTTAATGCTTCAGCTGTTTCTTCAATGCTCATGTTAGCAAAGAATCGACATTCCACCAGCTTCATTTGCTCTTCACTTTTTTGCCCTAGCAGAATTAATGCATCTTCTAAATGTAAAATTTCATTAGAGCATTTTTCAGATAATGAAATTTGTTCTTCTAAATCATCAAAAGAGACCTTACTAAAATTACCCCCACGCTTTTCAGTTTTCTTACTTCTGGCTGCATTTAATAATAATTGCCTCATAGCCTTTGCCGCCACACAGGAAAAATGAGCTTTATCTTTCCAGTCTGCTTCCGATTGAATTAATTTTAAATAAGCTTCATGTACTATAGCAGTAGTATTGAAGGTGTCCAGCCCAACAAAGGGGTATCGTATTCTATGTGCAATCTGTCTTAGCTCGTTATATACGAGAGGGAATATTTTATTGTAGGCGTTTAAATCTCCTTCATTCGCTTTAATTAATAAATCCGATATTTCTCCTTGATCATTCATAATTGTTTCAGGCAGATTTATTTTGTTGCATTTGTGTGTATATCCAGGATTTTGTTACCTGCCAACCTCTTTTTACGGTTGCTGTAGAAATATCTAAAACGGCAGCTGTTTCTTCTATGCTCATGTTAGCGAAAAATCTGCATTCTACTATTTTCACCTGACGCATATCTTTTCTTTCCAGAGCAAGTAAAATATCATTCAGTTGAATTAATTGCTCTGAACATTCATCTGAGAGGTTTATTTTCTCCTCCCATTCATCAAAGCAGATGTGTTCAGCTTCCTTTCCTCGCTTAATAGTTTTTTTTCTGCGGGCAGCATTTAATAAGATTTGTCGCATGGCTTTGCCTGCCACACCATAAAAGTGAGCTCTGCTGGTCCAATCCGTTTCGGAATTAATAATCTTTAGATAAGCCTCATGAACAATAGCAGTAGTGTTAAGAGTTTCTATTCCAAAAAACTGAAATCGAATGCGATGGGCAATATGCCTCAGTTCTGTATAGATTACAGGAAAGATTTTATTATAGGCGCATAAGTCGCCATTATTCGCTTTAATCAGTAATTGGGTAATTTCTCCTTGTTCTTTCATAGTTGGGTGGTAAATATAGTATTATTAAGCCGCTAAGTCAAAAAAATAATAAATAAAAACAGAAAAATCATAAAAATAACGCGTTATTATAAAAACCCGAATTTGTAAAAGTAATTATTGTTTAAAGTACGTGAATCACTTAATTTTTGGCATTAAAATTGTTGTAACTACTCAGGTACCAAATTAGCAGTAATAGCCAAGCAATCAAATATGTTTTTGTTTCTTTTGATAATGGTATCTATTACAGACCTGATAATTGCGAAAGAACGTGCACCGGATTCAGATCTAAA
>NZ_BMEC01000009.1 GCF_014636295.1 Marivirga lumbricoides
TAACCTGGAAGTACTCAAGAATGCCTTCAGGCAAAAACAACTCAATTAAACCCTGATCCACTTTAACTTTTTTTTTGTGCAAAGTTAATCCTTCATCTATAAATCCCCAGATTTTCAGATTGATCCTCGATTTGTTGTCAACTTATTTCAGGACGAGACACATAAACGAAAAAAGCCTCCCGATTTTTATCGAAAGGCTTTTCTTTTGTGGGGATAGTAGGATTCGAACCTACGACCCCCTGCTTGTAAGGCAGGTGCTCTAAACCAACTGAGCTATATCCCCATTATGTGTAGTTGAATTAAGTCTTACAACTCTCCTAACCTCTCAGTCAGGATGCTCTAAATCAACCGAGCTATATTCTTTCTTTTGTTAAACCGCTCAACTCTTTCGTTGATTGGGAATGCAAATGTAGCACAGTTTTTTATACTTACAAACGTGTTTTAGTAAATATTTCACTTTTTTTTCACCTATCAATTTACATAATTGATTATCAGATTTTTATAACATAAAAAAAATTACTTTTAATTATTCCCATTACCTGTCTCTATTTTAAACATTACACATCAGGTAAAAATAGCCTTTTTTACTTCCCTCCTTAATTTGTATTTTTGTATCAGATTAGAAACTATAAATTTTTGTACACTCATTTAATACAGCTGATACATAAATTACGTTTCCCCCTTAAAACATCCATGCTTTGAATCGCATCAAGAAATTTTTTCTCTATACTTTTATCATTTTTATCACTGTCTTTGCGTCAGTCTCAGCCTACCTTTACTATAATCAGGACAAGCTGGTTAACCAGATTATCACCACACTCAATAAAAATTTGCAAACCCCTATCCAGGTGGGTAAAATTGATTTAAACTGGTGGACAGATTTCCCCAATATATCCCTGCGTTTTCAACAGGTGAATATTCAGGAATCTATTAAAGGAAGTAAATTCCCCTTAGCTAAGCTAGAAGAACTCTCCCTGTCATTTGATATTATATCATTGATTAAAGAAAATTACCAATTCGATAAAATTATCCTGAAAAATGGTGAAGTAACCATTCGCACCACTAAGAATGGCATCACCAATTACCAAATATTTAAAGAAGGAGCCGATGACGCGGACGAACCTCAGGCTTTTAATTTCAACCTCAAAGCAATAGTAATTGATGAAGTGGCCATCAATTATGTGGATGAATCACTAGAGCAATCTTACCTGCTTATAGGACACAAAGTAAATGCACAGTTGGCAAAGGAGGAAGATGTATATATTATAAAGGCAGATGGTTTACTTACTTCAAAAGCAATTAAAATTAATGAGTTCAGCTATTTTGAAAACAAGAAGTTAAACCTGGATGCCGCAGTTGACTATAATGAAGAAAAGAGCACTGTAACTATTAAGCCTTCCAAAGTAATGGTGGCTGCCAATAATTTTGAAATAGGAGGCCTTTACCAACTTTCAGACAGCTACATGAACCTTAAAATTAAAGGTATAGACACCGACTTCTCTACTTTGATTTCACTGCTGCCTGAACAATACAGCAAAACCATTACGGCTTATCAAAGTAGTGGAGAAGCCGATTTTAGCGGGACTGTAATTGGGAAACTTACTAAAGGAGAAAACCCTGCTATCAATTTTGACTTCAATGTGCAAAATGCCTCCTTATACCACCCTGAATATCAAACGAAAGTAAGCAATCTTCAACTGAATGGTCAGTTTACCAATGGCTCTTCCAGGTCTTTTAAGACTTCCAGGTTACAGTTGAAAAATATTGCCTGTAATATTCAGGAGCATCCTTTTACAGCTGAGCTCACCTTAAGCAATTTCAATAATTACTATATTGATCTATCTACCAAAGGAGTGCTAACCACTCAGGATTTATTTTCTTTTCTTCCCAATAAAGAAAAAGTAAGAGACCTAAGCGGGGAGCTGGAATTCAATATAAGTCTTTCCGGCTATACTAATGATTTTAAAAAGGCGTCTACAGCGCATAGAGTAAATAATTCGGGAGAAATAAGACTGAATAATGTTGGTGGCATCTATTTGGATTACCCATTACCACTTAAAAATATCTCCGGAAGGCTCTTATTCAATAAAAATGATATTGGTATTAATTCATTAAGTGGCAGCATCGGTGAATCGGACATATTAATGAATGGCTTCTTTCTCAATATTATTCCCTACCTGCTTCAGGAAAACCAATCTCTTTTAATTGAAGCTAAAACTCAAAGTGACAACATTAACCTTAATGAATTACTTTCGGGGCTTTCCAACGAAGAAAACACCATTGAAAAGCAGGAAAAATCATTCAAATTTTCCATCAGTCCTTATTTGCGTTTTGACCTGGAAAGCAAAGTGAAGAACCTGGCATTTAAGAGATTTTCAGCCAGGGATATCAGCGGACAAATAGAAGTAAAGCATCAGGAACTGAAAGCGAGGAACTTAAACCTTAAAAGTAGTGGTGGTGAAATGTTGCTCAACGGAACCATTAACACCGCCTCAGAAAATGAAGTAAGAATAAATACACTTGCTGCCTTTAATCAATTAAACATAGATAGTATTTTCTACTCATTTGATAACTTTAATCAGAATTTCCTCACCGACAGTCATCTTAAAGGAAAAATAAATGCCAATGTGAGAGCTTTCATTCTTCTGGACAAAGAATTGAATTTTAAGCCTGAATATTTCACGGCTGATATTGAAACGTCTATTGTAAACGGACAACTCAACAATTTTGCACCTATGCAAAGCCTTTCCAATTATGTGAATGAGAAAGACCTTTCTAACCTCAGCTTTGGTGAATTAACCAACACTATCCGAATAGAAAATAAAACTATTTACCTGCCGGAGATGCTCATAAAATCCAATATTTCAGAAATAGTGCTACAAGGAACACACACTTTTGATCAGGAAATAAACTACAGACTGCTTGTTCCTCTAAAAAATTTCAGGAAGAAAGACAAAGATGAAGCCTTCGGTGCCATAGAAAAGACTGATGATTATACTAAATTACATTTGAAAATTGTGGGCACCACTGATGATTTTAACGTTAGTTGGGATGGAAAGCGTTCTTTAAAATCTGTCGCAGACCGTATTCAAAAGGAAGGCAAAACTTTAAAGAAAATAATTACCGGAGAAAAGCTTCCGGATGAAAAGAAAAAAGAAGAAGTAGAACTCACTGAAGATGAATATTTTGACTGGTAAGCACATATTATTATCTCTCACTTTTATAGCACTGGCAAGCCTTGTCGGTTGTCAGAAAAAAACGATCCTTTTTGAATCTGAAAATATTGAGTCTGGCACTCAGGCCTTATTAATTGGCTTAGATGTTATAGATGAAGAAACTATTTGGGCCAGTGGCACCAATGCCACTTTGTTAAAAAGCACTAATGGAGGTGACTCCTGGCAGGTATTTCAATATACTGAAGCAGATACTCTACAGTTTAGAGATGTACAGGGACTTAACCAGAAAGAAGCAATTGTTTTAAGTGCCGGAGAAGGAAAAGCTTCTCAAATTTTTCATTTCCACGAAGACAATGGTTGGAAAAGAGTGTACCAAATGCAAAATGAAAAAGGCTTTTTAGATGCAATACAATTTTGGACTAACGGTACTGGCTTAGCCTATGGAGATGCGATAGACTCCAGCGCTTTTATTTTAAAAACAACTGACTTTGGAAAAACATGGGAGCGCCTCCCAAAAGAAAAATCTCCAATTGCCAGAAAAGGTGAAGGGGGCTTCGCTTCCAGTGGTACTAATATCGTTTCCATTGAAGGTGGCGAGGCATGGATTGGAACCGGAGCCGGCTCCAGTTCAAGAATTTTTTACACAAGTGATTATGGTGAATCCTGGAAAGCCTACAAAACTCCTATGGTGAAAGGCGAGGCTGCAGGTATCACTTCCGTTCGTTATGAAGCAGGCAGGCTATACATAACCGGAGGTGATCTATCAATTGAAGATTCTTACACTAATAATTTATATTATTCAGTTGATAAAGGTAAAAACTGGAATGAGATTCCTCAGCCCATAACTAAAGGAGCATTTTATGGATCAGCACTGGCAAGCTATGCCGATCAGCTATTGTATTTAGTAACTGGTCCACAAGGGGCAGATGTGTGGATAGAGGAACAATATGAATGGATGAACCTCTCCAATCTTAACTTATGGACAGCTGCTTTTATTAATCAGAATACAGCTATTTTGGCTGGTAGAAATGGAGAAATAATAAAAATTAGCTTCTACTAATAAATTTAAAATCACTCTTCAAAATAGGGCAGTAAATCTTCCAGTGCATTCTTGCGGGAGCCCTTTAATAGTATTGTGCTACCATGCTTAATAGGGTGCTCTTTTAAATAGGCTATAAATTCATCCTTATTTTCGAAAAACTTACCAAACTTATCAGTTTTTTTAGCCGCTTTAATCAGTTTACCAATATAAAAACGCTTACTCACTCCAAGGTCTACAGCAATTTCACCTACTTTCTCATGCTCCAGCTCGGAAAGCTCGCCCAACTCCATCATATCTCCTAAAATCACTACTGATTCACTATTTTCTGCTGATACAAGCCCTTTAATGGCCACCTCCATTGAATCTGGATTGGCATTATAGGCATCGGAGATAATGTTGTAATGCTTCGTTTTAATGAGCTGCGATCGCATATCTTTTGGCTGGTAAGTTGCAACTGCTTCCTCAGCCGCTTCTTCCGGAACCTCAAAAAACTTAGCCACACACAATGCAGCCGCTACATTCATAAAATTATACTGACCTACTAAATGGGTACTCACCACATTTGTAGCTGTTTCCAATTCAAGAAAAACCCCTCCGGTTAAAGGGTTAGCCGGATAATAATCATGTTCATTAGGGTAAGTGACTGCGTTTTCAAAACGCTTCTGCATATTTTTGAGTACTGCATCATTCGTATTGACAAATGGTATTCCATTATTCTTCTTAAGGTAGTCGAAAAGTTCACTTTTACCTAAAACTATATTCTCAAAACCACCAAATTCCCCAATATGTGCTTTACCAATATTTGTGATTAAACCATGTGTAGGTTTGGCTATCTTACAGTAAGATGCTATTTCTCCTACATGGTTAGCACCCATTTCTATGATAGCCATTTCAAAAGTATCATCGATAGCTAAAATGCTTAACGGCACTCCTATATGGTTATTAAGATTACCTCTGGTGGCAAAAGTTTTAAATTTTGCAGATAAAGCCGTCTGCATTAATTCTTTGGTGGTGGTTTTACCATTAGAACCAGTAATCCCAATCACTGGAATCCTTAGTTGATCTCTATGATAAGATGCCAAATTCTGTAAATATTTCAAGGCATTTTCAACCAGTATAAAGCTTTCTCCTCCCTTATCGTATTCAGGCTCATCAATTACTACTGCAATAGCTCCCTCATTCAATGCTTTTTCAGCAAATAAATTCCCATTGAAATTAGGCCCTTTTAAAGCAAAAAATAAATTGCCTTGCTTCAATTTCCTAGTATCAGTACAAATACCGGTACTTTTTAGGAATAATTGATGTAATTGATCAATGTTTGGCATAGTAAGAATGTTTACACAAAGCTAAAAAATTGTTTTCTCTTCGTGTGAAAACCTATTAATAAAACTTTAATAGAATTCCATTATTGGCTGGAATTTAGTAACGATGAATAAATTATGTTGTTTAAGGTAGAAAAAAAAGCTTAGCACTTAGATTATGTATCAATATTTGAATTAATCTATAAACTCATCATTTTTCAGATAGGACAACGTTAGAAATCCAAAGTATTGTAAATTTGAAGCATGCGAATCCTTTTCATTCTTTCTTTTCTCTTAGTCAATAGTATTAGCGCAATCGCGCAATGGAACTTTCAGTCTTTTGAAGGCATACCCGTACGTGATCAGGACAGTCAGCAGAAATTATTTCCCTGGGCCGGTGGATTAAATGGCGTACAATACAGCCAGGTAGATCTTAATAATGATGGCTTAAAAGATATTGTTGCTTTTGACCGATCCAGTGGAAGAAAAATGTGCTTTCTCAGAAGAAATAACGGGTATGAATATTCCCTGGCTTATGAGGCATACCTACCTCAGCAAATCTCTAATTTCCTCATTATGAAAGATTATGATCAGGATGGTAAAAATGACATTTTCACTGCCGGCAACCTTGGAATAACGGTGTTTAAAAACACCAGTACAGGTATTTTACCCACATGGGAAAAAGTAATAGATTTTATTCCTTACGAAAGCCTGAGCGGAAACACGGTAAACCTTCAGGTAAATTTTAATGACTATCCTTTTATTGCAGACATTGATGGAGATGGCGATTTAGATATTTTTAATTTCAATTTCTCAGGCCTGGAAAGCAAAATTATCTTCTACAAGAATGAAAGTATAGAAACCACTGGAACTGCCGACATCAATAATTATAGGATAGTAAATAATAACTGGGGAGAGGTAGAAGATTGCGATTGTGGCGTATTTGCTTTTTCCGGGGAAGAATGTAATACCGGTTTGGGTTTAAGTTTAGCCAGAGCGCAGGCCAGACATGCAGGGGGAAAGAGCATCCTAATTCATGATGTAGACGAAGATGGTTCATTTGAACTTATTACAAGCCATGAGGAATGCAAAGAGTTGTATGCTTTTTTAAATAGCCAGACTACCGGAACCTCACCAATATATAATAGTTTCACCAGCAGTTTTCCTTCCGCTGAAAACCCTGCAAATTTTAATTTTTACCCCAACTCCATGCTTATTGACTATAATTTGGACGGTACGGACGAATTGATTGTAAGCCCTAATCTGGAAGCTAATTTCGGGACTCCTGTCGACTTCGTTAATTCTAACTGGCTCTATGAAGTTAACGCTGATGGATACGAATTGAC
This sequence comes from Marivirga lumbricoides, assembly GCF_014636295.1. Lineage (GTDB taxonomy): Bacteria > Bacteroidota > Bacteroidia > Cytophagales > Cyclobacteriaceae > Marivirga > Marivirga lumbricoides. The sequence goes on from NZ_BMEC01000009.1 coordinate 6,866, forward strand.
GACTAAATCCTTTCTACAGGAAGAAATGATTGAATGGGGTGCTTTAACAAGCCCTGCTTTTTATGATTATGATGCCGATGGAGACCTTGATCTATTCATAGCTTACACTCATTTAAATGAAGCAGAGAATCTCTACTCTGCTATTGCTTATTATGAAAATACAGGAAATGCAGAAAACCCCTCTTTTCAATTAGTAACTGATAATTTTTTAAACATCAGGTCCATTGGAATGGCCAATATGGTAATGCAGTGGTTCGATATCGATCAGGATGGAGCAATTGACCTCTCCTTACAAGGCACTATAGATAATAGCAACAGGCTTTTTTTCCTCTACAACAATGGAGGAAGTTTCAATATTTCTGAGCGACAGTTGATCACTGATGCTGCAATAGGCTTTGGTTTTTCTGTGCATCTGGCTGATGTAACCGGTTCTACTTCTCCCGATTTACTGGTAGGAAAATCATCGGGCGGCTTAATTTTATATGAAAATGTGGGTTCAGGAAGAAATCCCTCTTTTAACCAGGTAAATAACCAGTACCTGGGAATAAGCGATGATTTCTTCAGATCGGCACTTAATGTGTATGTGGACGACCTGAACAATGATGGAAATAAAGATTTAATAGCTTCTGACTTGAGTGGAAGAATGAGAATTTACAATGATGTAAAAAACAATGAAGGAGATTTTGACACGCTACAGCTTTACAATCCACTCAGTTCAGGTTTTGAAGCATTTGATTTCGGCAAAAGGAATATATTAACTACAGCAAGGTTATTTAATGATGATTACCCTTCTTTAGTAATGGGCAGCATTTCGGGGGGCGTAAGGGTTTTCAGAAACATAGAAGAATTCCCCGTTTCTGAAACAGCTGATGAAAAAATATTTATTGTTTACCCTAACCCTTCAGCTTCAGGCATTCTCAATATTACAAATAATCAAAACATCAGCGTTTCTGTTACTTCAGCGGATGGTAAGCGGATTTTAAACAATATTTTTGTGAGTGCAAATCAACCTCAAACTATTGATCTTTCAACACTAGCCAGTGGACTTTATTTTGTAGGGGCAAGATTTAGCGATGGATCAAGAGTAGTTAGAAAAATCATTATTAAATAAGAAATTGTTTTAGTTTTCTAAGGGAACCATTAAAACCGGTATTTTAGACTTCTTCATCACCTCTGAAGAAACACTTTCCTGAAAAATTTTATATAAAATACTGTGTTCATGATGGCCTATAATAATAAGGTCCGCCTTTAGTTTTTGAGCTTCCTGTAAAATTGATTCAACAGTAGCTCCCTGAATAAGTAAAGCCTCAGCCTTTACTGCTTGTGCGTGCATTAATTCAGAATAATGCTGTAAAGAATGGTGTTCTTCCCTTAAACCCTCTGCTTTGGCATCTCTAATGTATTGTGGCCCTACACTATATCCGACAAAATCAGGATCCGGAGCACCAATATGTAAAAGCCATATTTTAGCAGAAAAAGCCTTTGCGAATTGTACAGCCTGATCTAACAAGAGCTGCTCGTCATTCTTAAAATCGATAGAAACCAAAATATTTTTCATCAGCTTTTATTTAAAAATTGAAGAAGGAAATACCCACTCTTTTTCATCTATCTCTACTGTACCATTGATAAACTTCTTATAGGTATTACGAATATTAAAACAATCAGTTAAAAAAAAGAGCCTCACACTTAAAGTATGAAGCTCTGCTAATAAAATATATTATAAATTATTTTCTTCCTCCGAAAAAGAAACCACCTATTCTAATTCCAATATAGCTGTTTTTAACATCAAAAGTAGTTTCTTCTCCATTGCTATCGAAACCTTGAGCCTCAGAAGCACCTATAATGTTGTAATCTATATTAATGTTAAAATGACCTAAATCGAAACCAATTCTTGGGTAAAAACCAAATTTTGTCTCTGCAGCTGCACCAGCAGCATCTTGACCTACAGAAACTGAAGCCAAACCAAATAAACCTAAACCAGCTCCAACATAAGGTCTGAATTTATTATTTGAAAAGTAATATTTACCATTCACTGTATATGAAGAGGTTCCTGCAATACTTGCCTCAGTATCTCCTACAACTCTGCCCATTAAAGCTGTTTCCCATCTTAAACCTAAAGCAATGGCATCATTTAACCTATAAGCAGGTTCAACATCAAATAAAACACCACCTCCACCTTCCGGTATAGTATAACCAACACCAACATATAACTGAAATGGTTTAAACTCTTGTGCTTTTGCAGTTCCCACTGCAACTACTAACATTGCGATTAATAGAATTTTTTTCATAATTTTTATGTGTTAATTTTAGAATAAGACAAAACTATCACAATAAATTATAAGTTTTTTGACGCAATTATACTAATTCAAGTCATGCGTAATAAATAAAGAGTAGTGCAACTTTTATAAATTTAGGCAAATTCAAATATATCTTTCTAATTCCCTGAAATGCAAACGATTGATTTTTGATTTAATATTTCCCCAGGTTTCATCTTCAATTAGAAACTTTAAAAGGTACATTAACAAATTTTTAAAAATATTATACTATTCCAATAAATCACATAACTTTAAACCTGTCCGCGTCTAAATAGGCTGGAAATTTCTTACGAAAAGCTCTTAGCTCATCTTTTGACAGCACCACCGTTTTTATTTCTTCCCTATCATTGGCAAAATATATTGCTTCACCCTTAGGATTATATACAGCAGAATGTCCATTATGAGGAACACCATTACCATCATCTCCTATACGATTAACACCTATGCAATAACTGAGATTTTCTATAGCCCGTGCCTGAAGTAAAGTATCCCATGCATTTACGCGTACTGCAGGCCAGTTTGCTACAAACAATACAAGGTCAAAGGCCATTTCATCATCCTCAGAGTTATTTCTGCACCAAACAGGAAAGCGAAGATCATAACAAACCAATGGCTTTATTTTCCATCCCTTCCACTCTACAATCAATTGATTGGTTCCTGGTGAGTAGTGTGCATCCTCATCAGCCATTCTAAAAAGATGTCTTTTATCATAAGTAGAATAATTACCGTCAGGCTGCATCCATATAAGGCGATTAAAATACTTCCCTCCATCATTTACTATGTAAGAACCTGTTACTACAGCATTCCTTTGCTCAGCCATCTGTCGCATCCACTTAAAAGTATGCAAATTCATGGGTTCGGCTAATTTTTCAGCCTGCATGCTGAAGCCTGTATTGAACATTTCAGGTAAAACTATTATATCCGTTTCATCATCAATCTGCCATATTTTCTCCTCCAGCATAGCTAAATTAGCTTGCTTATCCTGCCAGTGAAGTGGTGTTTGTATGGTGGTAATTCTTAAATCCTGCATAATATATCCGCTGCTTTTTGCAAGGTATCTTCGCCTTTAGCAAAGCAAAACCTTAATAAATGATCGTCTTTTTTATTAGAATAAAATGCTGAAACAGGAATTGAGGCTAATCCATATTCCCTGGTCAGTTTTTCTGCAAATTCCATATCTGGCAAATCAGACACCTCATCATAACTTAAAATTTGAAAGTAAGTACCATAAGATGGCACTACTTTAAATTTAGATGCACTCACCGCATTCGCAAAAAAATCCCGTTTCTTTTCATACATATCGTTTAAGGAAAGGTAGTTGTTTTCATTTTGCAGATATTCTGCAATGGCAAATTGCGTAGGCGTATTTACTGTAAAGCAATTATATTGATGAACCTTTCTGATTTCATGCATAATAGCTTCAGGAGCAACTACATATCCTATTTTCCAGCCTGTAGCATGAAAAGTTTTGCCAAATGAATATACCACCACACTTCTGGAAGCCAGAAACACATCTTTCAATACACTCAAATGCTCCTTCCCATCAAAAATGATATGCTCATACACCTCATCACTTAGCAGCATTAGTTCAGGGTAATCCTCTAACAGCTGCTTAAGCTCTACTATATCTTCCGGCTTTAATATAGCCCCGGAAGGATTATGGGGATAATTGATCATTAGCATTTTAGTATTGCTGGTAATACTTTCCCTGATCAATTGCCAGTTGGGAGAAAAATCGGGTTGATTTAAAGGAATGGGAACAGGGGTAGCTCCTGCTAATTCAATAGCGGGTATATAACAGTCATAAGCCGGTTCCAGCACTATTACCTCATCTCCTTTTCCTACTAGTGCCATAATACTCGAAAAAATAGCTTCGGCCGCTCCTACAGTTACTGTAATTTCACTGTCAGCATTTATCGCCACTCCACCAATATGTTGAATTTTACCGGCAATTGCTTCTCTAAGGATGGGCAATCCGGGCATAGGTGCATATTGATTATGCCCTATTTGCATGTTTCTGTAAACTAAATCAATTAATTCCTGGGAAACGGGAAATTCCGGGAAGCCCTGAGACAGATTGAGCGCATTGTTTTCAGTGGCCATCTGTGTCATTACTGAAAAAATGGAGCTGCCCATATTGGGTAATTTGGAGTGTACTGGCATAGTTAAGGTTATTTTAAAATGGCTATAAACAAAAAAAGGCTGACAAAATTGTCAGCCTCTTCATTAAATACAGTGTAAGTGATTAAGCTTTGTTCTTTTTGTCTTGAACTTCAATTCTAATCTCTTGTGCCAAGTTTTTCAACTCTTGCATTCCTTTTCTAACACGAGTACCCGCTGCTTGGTTATCCTTGTCGTAGAATTTTTCAAAATCACCTTCTAGTCCCATCACTAGATCTCTTACTTGTTCGAATCTTTTCATTCTTATTTTAGTTTACGGTTGACTAAATAATTATTTAATTTTGAGCAATATAGGCAAAAACATTAAAAAACAACAATTGGAGCAACATTTTTGCTCTTTTTTTACTCTTTAAATGCTTTTGCGAGCTCATTTTCTCTGTAATGACCACTTGAAAGCTTCTCTTTAATAGCTTCAAATGCTTCAATTGTTCTCTTCACATCTTCTAAACTATGAGAGGCTGTAGGGATTAATCGGAGGATGATTGTACCCTTTGGTACTACCGGATAAATCACTACTGAACAGAAAATATTAAAGTTCTCTCTCAGGTCGTGCGCCAGTGAAGCCGCCTCCCCTACTGTACCATTTAAAACCACAGGAGTTACAGGAGATTGTGTACTACCAATACTAAAGCCTTTTTCCTGTAAGCCACCCTGCAATGCATTTACTACATCCCACAGTTTCTTTTTATGTTCAGGCTGGTCTCTTAGTAATTCCAATCGTTTAATAGCTCCCTCAACCATCGCCATAGGCAATGACTTGGCAAAAATCTGTGAACGTAGATTATAACGAAGGAATTTAACAATTTCCTTATCGCCTGCTACAAAAGCCCCTATTAAAGCCATTGATTTGGCAAAAGTACTGAAATACAGATCTATTTCATTCATTACGCCTAATGCTTCACCTGTTCCGGCTCCGGTTTCACCCATAGTTCCAAACCCGTGTGCATCATCTACCAATAATCTGAAATTGTATTTCTTTTTAAGCTCAACCACTCTTTTCAAGTCACCTGTGGCGCCTGTCATACCAAATACTCCTTCAGTAATCACCAAAATACCACCGCCTGTTTCATCAGTTAATTTAGTGGCTCTTTGTAATTGCTTTTCAAGATTTTCAATATCATTATGAGGGTAAACAAATCGTTTTCCCATGTGCAACCTTACCCCGTCAACAATACAGGCATGAGATTCCGCATCATAAACAATCGCATCTTTACGGCCTACCACTGCATCAATTATAGATAGTACACCCTGATAGCCAAAGTTTAAAAGCATTACTTCAGGCTTTTTAACAAAATCTGCCAACTGAGCCTCTAATAATTCATGCTGTGAAGTATTACCGGACATCATTCTGGCACCCATTGGATAGGCCAAACCCCATTTAGCTACTGCGTCAGAATCTGCTTTTCGCACTTCCGGGTGATTTGCCAAACCTAAATAGTTATTTAAACTCCAGGTAAGCACTTCTTTCCCTCTAAATTTCATGTGAGGAGAAATCTCGCCTTCCAGCTTTGGAAACATAAAATAACCTTCTTCTACGTTGGAATGCTTACCCAATGGGCCTCTATCCACTTTCAGTTTCTCAAATAAATCCACGATTGTTTCTTTTATTGATATGTATATTTACTTTTTTCGATCAGCAAAGGTAACAAAAAACTATTCGTTTAAAAATAAGCAGTGGGCTTTAAACAATGTTTCTTTAGCAAAAAACACATAATTTATGTAGCATTGTAAATTGATTTTTTAAGCGATTTTAAGGGAAAAATATGGCGGATATCAAGAAAATTTTAGTAGCTAACAGAGGTGAGATCGCCTTGCGTGTGATGCGCTCGGCAAAAGAAGCTGGAATTAAAACTGTGGCCATCTTCAGTGAAGCGGACAGAAACTCATTGCATGTACGCTATGCAGATGAAGCTGTTTGTGTAGGGCCTGCGGCCTCTTCGGAAAGCTACTTAAGAATAGATAAAATATTAAAAGTATGTAAAGACTTAAAAGTGGACGCCATTCATCCCGGATATGGTTTTTTATCTGAAAATGCTGATTTTGCCCGTCAGGTAGAAGAGGAAGGCATCATATTTATTGGCCCTTCTGCGGAAGCTATAGAAATAATGGGAGATAAACTGGCAGCTAAGGCTGCTGTTTTAAAAAGAAATGTTCCCTTAGTACCCGGCCTCGATAAAGCCATTACCGATATAGCATTAGCTAAAGAGAAAGCAGCAGAAATTGGCTACCCTATCCTGATTAAGGCCAGTGCTGGTGGTGGTGGAAAGGGCATGCGGATTGTGGAAGACCCTAAAGAATTTGAAGAGCAAATGGACAGAGCAGTGAGTGAGGCTAAAAATGCTTTTGGAGATGGCTCTGTATTTATTGAAAAATTTGTGACTTCTCCGCGACATATTGAAATTCAGGTGGTGGGCGACCAACAAGGAAATGTAATCCATCTGTTTGAAAGAGAGTGTTCTATTCAGAGAAGACACCAAAAAGTGATAGAAGAAGCTCCTTCCAGCGTTTTAACTCCTGAAAAACGTGAGAAAATGGGCCAGGCTGCAATAGATGTGGCTAAATCATGTAATTATTATGGTGCAGGAACAGTAGAATTTATTGTAGATGAAAATCTGGATTTTTATTTCCTGGAAATGAATACCCGCCTTCAGGTAGAACACCCTGTTACTGAACAAATTACCGGAGTAGATTTAGTAAAAGAACAAATAAGAATAGTAGAAGGAAAACCACTTTCCATTAAACAGGAAGATTTAAAAATTATAGGACATTCTGTAGAAGTAAGAGTTTATGCAGAAGATCCTAAAAACAATTTCCTGCCTGACATAGGAAAGCTTAAAGTATATAAAAGACCACAAGGCACCGGCATCCGTGTAGACGATGGCTTTGAGCAGGGAATGGATATTCCTATTCATTATGACCCAATGATTGCTAAATTAGTAACCTATGCCGATAATCGTGAAGAAGCAATAAAAAGGATGATCAGGGCGATTGACGAGTATGAAATTGTAGGCATTCAAACTACTCTTGGCTTCTGCAAATATGTTCTACAGCATGAGGCCTTTACCAGTGGTAATTTTGACACCAAGTTTATTGAAAAATACTATGCTCCAGAAGTGCTTGACAGCTCTCCTTCTAAAGAGGAAAAAGAAATTGCAGGAGCACTTGCTGTTAAATTATGGTCTGCAGGAAAATCAAAAGTGACAACTAGCGAATCCGGTCAAAGTAAGGTTTCACTTTGGAAAAAGAACCGCTTGTAATCTATGGCAGAAATTAAACCAATTAGAGCCTGGCGGTATAATAACGCATTACAATCACAAATAGAGCAACTGACAAGTCCGCTTTTTGATGTAGTATCAGAAAAACAGCGTGAGGCCCTCTACAAGCAGGAACTAAATAGTATTCATCTATCTGTTCCCAAAGGTCCGGATGCCTCAGACCATGCAGCAGAAACACTGGAACGATGGAAGAAAGCAGGCATTGTAAAGCAGGATATGCTTCCCGGTATTTATGTTTACTATCAATATTTTAATCTTCCCGGCTCAGCTAAAGAATTAGTAAGGAAAGGCTTTGTTTGCTTTATAAAAGCCTACGATTGGGAAGAAAAAATGATTCTCAGGCATGAAAATACTACCCCTAAATCAGTTAACGATAGAATAGAGATACTGGAAAAAACCCAACTGAATGTAAGTGCTACTCATGGCTTATATTCAGATCCTGACTTTGAGCTGGAGCAATACATGGATGAAAGCATGCAAAGCCCGCTAAGTGAAATTGAGGATTATCAGGGTGTAAGAGAAGTGATCAGCGTAATACATGATGCCAGGGTAATTAAGAAATTTATTGAAAAAATCGCACCTCAAAAGATCATTTTGGCGGATGGCCACCACAGGTATGAAGGCTCCATGCTTTACAGAAAGAAAATGATGGAACAAAATCCGAATCATACTGGTAAGGAAGCCTATAATTATCATATGATGTACCTCACCAATGGTGATTCTGATGATTTACGGATACTACCCACTCATCGATTAATACATAACATCCCCTCGTTTTCTGAAGAAGCCATTATGGAAGCCCTCCGGGAGGATTTCATTATAAAACCTATAGAAAACTCCTCGGAGATAAATGAGATTATTTTAGGTAAGCGATGGGCTTTTGGCCTGATTTTCAAAGAAAACACTTACAAAATAAGATTAAAACCTGATAAAATTGATACAATGAAATGGCCATTTCCGGATGTTGTGAAACATCTGGATCTTACTGTTTTACATTATTTCTTTATAGAGAAGATTTTGGGCGTAAAAGGAAAAGACCAACGAAGCTCAGAATACATCAGTTTCGAAAGAAATTTCCCCAACTGTCTCACTAAAGTAATGAGGGAAGAAGCACAATGTGCACTTATTACCAAAGAAATTAGCATGGAACAGGTGTATCAGGTTTGCAAAAGTGGTTATACAATGCCGCAAAAATCGACTTACTTTTACCCAAAAACAATTTGTGGTTTTTTATTTAGCTCTATTAAAGAAGATGAATTTAGCTTACCCCCTTATTTTAGGCTCTAAATCTCCGCGGAGAAAAGAAATTCTTGAAAAAGCAGGATTTCAATTTACTGCCGAAGCGAAGGACACGGAAGAAACGTATCCTTCTGATTTACCATTGAAGGAAGTTGCTGCTTTTTTAGCTGAAAAAAAAGCAAAGGCATTTTTAGCTGATAAAAAGTATGCTGATAAAATAATTCTAACTGCTGACACTACTGTTTTAATAGATAACCAATTATTGGAAAAACCTCAGGATGCTATTGAAGCGTTTGCCATGCTTAAAAAATTGAGCGGAAGAAAACATCAGGTGGTTTCCGGATTTTGCCTGCTTCATAAGGGCGAAATCATTAAGTTTTCTGATGAAACCATTGTCCATTTTAGCACTATGGAAGATGAGATCATTCATGAATATATCAAAAATCATCAGCCCTTTGATAAAGCCGGTGCTTATGGCATTCAGGAAGGAATAGGCTTAACACATATTGATAAGCTGGAAGGATCCTATTTCACGGTGATGGGCCTACCTATTCATTTAGTTTACAAAGCATTGAGAGCACTAAAATAATGCGGGCTATCTGGAAATACTTTAAAGATTTTCACAAGGAGGTTAAACACCCTCCCGGTCTTTATATTTCTATTGCTTTATTTATTGCAATTATTACTACGCTTAATTATTCGCTACTGAATATTAGGTTTGAAAAATGGATAGATAACCTGAAGCCTGATGCACTACCTTATCTTGCTCATTTCGTGCTGTTCAGTTTCATCTATTTTTTTATTGTATTTCTTTGCTACAGGTATAAAACTATCCCCAATCTATTCAGAAACAGGGCTTTTATGTTAAAGAGTTTTTTCATGTTGCTAATACTTAGCATTGATGTAAGCTTTCATTTTCACAAAGTTCTGGTACAGGAATTTTTTAAATACCAAGACAGACTATTTCTTTATAAAGTAACGGCTCAGGTCACGAGTATAATCGTGGTTTTAATTCCGCTCCTCATATACTATAAAAAATATGAAGAGAGCAATGATAACTTCTACGGATTGAAAGCTTCAGCTAAGAAAATAGGCCAGTATGTCCCCCTTATTTTATTAATGATTCCTTTAATTGCAGCAGCCTCATTTGAAGAAAGCTTCAGGAATTTTTATCCTCGTTTTTTACCCTCAGCTCAGTTTATGGATTGGTCAGTGGAAGTAAGAGCAGTAGTTTTTGAAATTTTCTATGCCTGGGATTTCCTGACAACTGAATTTCTTTTCAGAGGGTTTATGGTATTGGCTTTTACTGCTTTTTTAGGTCCGAGAGCTATTTTACCAATGGTAGGCCTGTATGTTGCATTGCATTATGGCAAACCTTTAGGCGAAACCATCGGTTCATTTTTTGGCGGCTACATATTAGGCGTACTGGCATACCAAAGCAGAAATATTTGGGGAGGCATTTTAGCTCATATGGGAGTAGCCTTATTAATGGAGTTGGCAGCCTGGCTTCAGAAAACACTTAACCCTTAATCATACGCCTGACTTGCTTTGTTGATAAGTGTGTTAAAAGCACACTACAACAAGTGTAGGATTAAACCACACATTGAAGGATTGCACCACATCACACCCACATGGCGAGTAAGGGACACCTACACTTTCCTGTAAAGAATTAAATAAAACCAAAATTTTTGACAATCACTCACTTAAATTATTAATTCCCAGCATTTTATCCACTAATCACCTCATCTTTTCTGCTTATCTCTCCATAAAATAGCCTTCTTTTTAAAAACTCGCTTTTTTAAGCTAAGTACTCTTTTTCAACTATTCAAAAAAACATAAAAACAGAGTAAACAATTGACTATCAACTTAATAAAAAACATTAGTAATCAGATTTAAAGCCATTCCCTTCGCCTAATTTTAAAAACAGGTCTTCAATTAATAATTAGCCCGTTTCTCTCTCAATTCAGCCCCTCCACCCCATGGCATCAAACTTGACTATTCTTCCATAATTATATGAGTTAATATCTGATTTTCATTTTTACAAGCACTAGCTATATATACATTATGGGAGTTTCAAAAAAACTAAACGACAATAAATACAAAGAACCTTCAGTCACAAGTAAAAAAACTATGGAGGTAAGTAAAAAGACTGTACCTCTTTACAGCGTTCTTTTTCCTTATTATAGCAAATTCTTTCATTCTGCCAATGAAGAAAGTAAAGCAGCAAGCAGCACTAAGATCACCTTAAATCCAATAGATTACCTGGTGTTCATAGGAACCGCTTTGATTCTGGGAGGAGCTACTTTTTTAGTTTACTGGTTACAACCTCATTTTGAAGCACTACACTTAAGCAGAATGAATTCAACATGGGGGATTGTATTTTTAACCATTACGGCTTCATTACTCATTTTCAAAGTAGGCTTTCTACTTTACATCTTCATCCTAAATTTAAGGTATAAACCCATTAAATCAGTATCAGATACTGAGTTACCAACTTGTACCGTAATTGTACCAGCCTATAACGAAGGCAAACAGGTATGGGAAACATTAAAGAGCCTGGCAAACAGCAATTATCCTGAGCAAAAGCTGCAATTACTTGCTATAGATGACGGCAGTAAAGATGACACATGGGAGTGGATGCAGAAAGCCAAAGAAGAGTTAGGTGAAAGACTATCAATATACCAGCAGCCACAGAATAAAGGCAAAAGGCATGCACTTTACCGTGGCTTTAAGTTAGCAACCGGAGATGTTTTTGTTACTGTGGATAGCGACTCAATTGTTGAAGTAGATACTTTACGTAATCTTGTTTCACCTTTTATTACCAACAAAGAATGTGGTGCTGTTGCCGGTAATGTTAGAGTTTTAAATAACAAGAAAGCAATTATCCCTAGAATGCTTAACGTGAGTTTCGCCTTTAGTTTTGAATTCATAAGATCAGCACAGAGCAAAATGGGTTCTGTACTTTGTACCCCAGGTGCACTTGCCGCCTATAAGAAAGACGCGGTTCTGAACTGTTTATCGGATTGGATGAATCAGACTTTTATGGGCCAGCCTACTGATATAGGTGAAGACAGAGCTATGACAAATATGATTCTGAAACAAGGGTATCATGTTCTTTTCCAAAGAAATGCGACTGTACTTACAAACATTCCTGAGAAGTATAAAAATCTTTACAAGATGTTTATCCGATGGGAAAGAAGTAACGTGCGTGAAAACATAATGATGAGCAAATTTGCTTTCAAGAATTTTCGTGAAGGATCAAAATTAGGTCCGAGGATTTTGCTTGCTAACCAATGGTTGAAAGTAATTGCAGCGTATCCGTTTTTAATTTTAATGCTGGTTTTTATAATGACTCAGCCACTATTGTTCTTAAGCTCAACGCTTTTCAGTATTCTGATTTTCTCAAGTATTCCGGCCTTCTTCTATGCCAGAAAATATGACAAAGCAGAATCATTATGGGCTTATTCTTATAGCATATTTTACACATTCAGCTTATTCTGGATTACACCTTATGCCATTGCCACAGCCAACAAAAGAGGATGGCTAACCCGAGGTTTACCACAGAAAAAGTAATAAAGACAATACCCAAAACCAATCACTAACTATTAAACCAGGAAAGGGAGCTTCACATGAAGTCTCCTTTTTTTTTGAATTCACTTTACCGATCACTCCCATCTCATGGTATATTATCTTTTTTACGAAACTCTGCCCCTACTATTCAGTTATTTGAATGACACTCACTCTTATGGTTACACTCTCAATAGTTAGTTATTCTAAAAATAAATGGTGGGCTTTTAAGCAAATGCAACTTTTGCCACCTGAATTAGCAAAAATTACAGGATGTGAATTTGTAAAAGTTTTAGGCACGGGAAGTGGATTTGGTTTTAGTCTGTGGCCGGATTTCAATACTTATGCACTACTGCTGAAATGGAAGGATGAGGAAGCCACAGAAAATTTTTTCGGCTCATCAAAAATATTTTCTCAAGTACATTCCCGGTCTGAGTCTGTGGAGACGTATTACCTGCAATCCTTAGGTGCTCATGGAAGCTGGTATGGCAAAAATCCTTTTCCTGAAAAAGGGAAATATACCGGAGGCGAAATTGCTGTGATTACTCGGGCAAGAATTAATATTAATAAGCTTCCACGTTTTTGGCAATTTGTGCCAAAGGCCAGTAAATCTATTCAGAATGCAAATGGCTTAATTTATACTAAAGGAATTGGCGAGTGGCCACTTATTGAACAAGCGACTTTTAGTATTTGGGAAAATGAGCAAGCGATGAAAAATTATGCTTATGCTGATATACATAAAGAAATCATTGGTAAAGTGAAGAAAGAAAATTGGTATAAGGAAGAATTATTCAGCAGGTTTAATGTGATTAAGCGTCTGAGTCATTCCTGAAACAAAACAGTAGCTGTGCTTAATCGTTTTTAGAGTATGAAAAAAATATTCCTCATAGCGCCAGCCATTTTAATTATATTTCAAAGCTGTTCTCAAAAGAATAAGGAAGAAAAACTACAGTCAGATACTACTATTCAGCTCTCCAAGAACTTTGGAGACTATTGGTACCAGGGAAAGGCTGAATTAACTTCTTATAATTTGGAGCAGGTACGTTATGGAGAAAAAAGAGAAGGTCATGCCGTGCTGATTTTTGTTACAGAAGACTTTTCCAGGAGCAAACAGGTAAAACTTGATGCCCCCCAGACAACAGGAGATGATGCTCAAAAAGTGCTTAAACTTAACTTTACTAAGAAATTCAACACAGGGATTTATCCTTATTCTATTATGACTTCAGTATTTTCGCCAGTCTACTCCGAAAAAGATTTACACGCTGTGAAAGTTTCTACCAGCGTACAAGAGTGGTGCGGGCATGTATTCATGCAGTTGAATAAGGAGCCAGACCAATATAAAACATTCATTCGGTCGTATTTTGAAAGTGAAGGTGATCAGGAAATCAGACTTGAGAAAACCTGGTTGGAAGATGAGCTATGGAATTTAATAAGACTAGATTCTGATGCTATCCCAACAGGAAAAATTCAGATAATCCCTTCTACGCAGTTTATCAGGCTTAAACATGTTGAAGCGAAAAGTTATAGTGCTGCTATTGAAAAGTCCAAAGAAGGAAATAACTCAGTCATAACCCTTAATGTGCATGAATTAAGGCGAACTTTAAAAATATATTATAATACTAAAGCTCCTTTTACTATTGAAAAGTGGGAAGAGACCTACCCTGAAGGAGGTGAAATGATGACTACTACCGGTACATTGAAAAAGCGTATTATGCTGGATTATTGGAATAGAAATGGTGTAGAAGATAGTGTTTATAGGAAAGAGTTGGGGTTGGAGTAATCAAAATAAATGCTTAACACATCTTTTTTCAGCCTTTTGGTGGTACGTGAGGCACGTACCAAGGCATATTTATAAATAAGTTCTACAAATGAATGCCACATTCAACCTTTGCACTGCCTGCCCAGCGACCTTCCCTACCGCTACCTTTAACAGTACAATGGGTACAACCAATAGAGCTGTAACCTTTGGCCACCAATTCATGACTAGGTAATTGATGAATGAAAAAGTAAGTATGCACCTCTTCGGGAGTCATATCCAAAAGAGGATATACTTTTAGAATATCTTGTTTCCGATCAAAAAAAGCAAGCTGCTTCCGGTTCTCATTCTGATACTTGAATAAGCCGGAAAGCCATACTTTATGTTGAGCCTTTAATGCCGCCAATGGTTCTACTTTATTAATAAAACAGCATAGATCCTGATTATGCTGGTAGGTAAAGTTGTGCCGTGTAAAACGATGCTTATTTTTCGGAGCAGCAATTATTTTAACATTTAAATTAAGCTGTTGCTCCAGTTTATTTTTATAGTCTAAAGTTTCCTTAAAATGATAACCAGTGTCCAAAAAATAGATAGGGTGGTCAGGACTGATTTTATGGATCAAGTGCAGCAATAGCGCAGAGGAACTGCCAAAAGAGGAAGTCATCAATATTTCCTCCTCAGCATAATGATCAAAAATCCATTTCACCCTTTCTTCTATGGTATAGCTTTTAAAGTCAGGCCATGATGAACCACTATAATTCCCCATTAGTTTTTATTTTTTTCATGCACAAAAGAGGCAGTAATCTTATTTAGCGCCTCTATTTTCTTTTCAAAGTCACCTTTCAGGGCCTTTCGGATTTCAGCCAGGTTCTGTAAAACATCATCTGTATGATCAGGTAAAACCTCTTCCAGAATGGCTCTTAGCCTTTTGGCAAATGTGGGTGACTTCCCATTAGTAGAAATCCCAATCTTCAGGTTGCCTTTCTTTACAGTGCTACCTAAATAGAAATCGCACAATTCAGGTGTATCAGCCACATTTACTAAAATACCTGCTGCTTTAGCATCCGAATACACCTGCTTATTTACTTCATAAAAATTGGTAGCGCCAATCACCAAATTGATTCCCGCCAAATCTGATTCATCATATGCTTTAGTCACCAACTCAATGCCAGAATGGGTCGCAGCAATATCCCGGATTTCCTGCCTAATTTCAGGAGCCACAATTTTTACGCTTGCGTCATCATCATTTTTTAATAGTGCTCCCAGTTTTTCCAAGCCAACATAGCCTGCTCCTACAATTAAAGTTTGTATTTTATCCAGCTTCAGAAAAACCGGAAACAAGTGATTCTCTTCAGACCTGTTTAACATAATGAGGTATATTTTTAATGGTAGCTAAATAATTCTCTTCACCAATGGATTCGCCTACCAAAATTATTCCCGGTGAGGCTACAGTATTTTCTCTAATGGTTTCCTCTAACTGTCCTACAGTAGTTCTGTAAATTTGTGCATTTTCTAAAGAGCCGTTGGATACAATAGCAGCTGGCAACCAGTCTTTTCCTTGCTGCTCATAGGCTCTGCTGATGGCTCCGGCTTTCCTTAAACCCATTAAGAAAACAGCGGTTGATGTACTTTGTGCCACCAACTCCACATCACCGGAAAGCTCCCCACTTTTGGTAGTAGCAGTTACCACCCAAAAGCTTTCGTTGATGCCTCTGGTAGTTAGCGGCAATCCATAAAGCCCTGCCAGGTTAATGCTTGAAATGCCCGGCACCACTTGCGAAGGAATCCCAAAACTTTCCGCATGGTCTATTTCTTCCTTTCCCCTGGCGAAAATAAAAGGATCGCCACCTTTCAAGCGTACTACATGGCCATGGCTAAAAGCATATTGAATGATGAGTGCATTAATTTCCTCCTGCTTATAGCTATGCTTACCTGCCCGTTTTCCAACATGAATTTTGAGCGCTCCAGATGGCGCATAATCCAAAAGATCGGGATGCACCAGCGCATCATACAGTACAACATCTGCCTGCGCTAATGTTTTAATTCCTTTGACACTGATCAGATCAGGATCCCCAGGACCTGCTCCTACTAAACTTAATTTCTTTTCCATGATTTTATGCTTTATAAAAATGAGTTATTACACTTTTTTCAGTGGGCTTAATCCCTCTGATACTCTTGGCTTTATCTAAAAACTGATGTGCAGTTTTAAGGTAGTGTCCGGCAAATTCTTCAGAAGGCTTTTGCTCTTTAATTTGGTACACCAAATCTGAAAAGGTGCTTTCCAATGTTACCTTACCGGTTTCAACAAAATGCTTGTCGAAATCTTCAATAATAGCCACTTGCGTATTACACTGAATATCCTCAGCCAGCAACAATGCTTTTGCCGTGCTCACAAGCACATTGTATGAGTTGTAAATAGCATGTTCCAGCCGATTTTCACTCAAATGCTCATAGGCGTTATTCAGTTTTTCTTCTGCTTCATTAAAGATGGTGCTTATTAAATCGAAGCTTACTCCGGCACATTCACCTACTCCAATTTCAGGAATATACTCTTCTTTATGGTTCCAGTCGATGTATTCAGAACCCTCGATCTCTGACAGGTCACCTAAATGCTTTAACAAATCATAGAAATACTTTTTGCCCTGCTCTCTGAAATAATCCGGGTAAAATGTGCCCGCTGCATTGGTTTCATAATCGTTTAGCAATACTCTGAAAGCTTCAGGAATACGTTTAGTAGGCAATTTGATTACTTTTTCAGCCGCCAAACCAGTACCATCAGCTCGAAGGCCTCCTCCTAAAACCACTTGCATGGCAGGCACAACCTTTCCGTCATTTTTAATAGAACTACCGTGTAAACCAATTCCGGCAATCATATGCTGACCGCAAGCATTCATACAACCACTTATTTTGGTACTGAGCAGCTTACTATTCGCTAATTGTGGATATTCTTCCAGTAAAAAGTTTTCCAGCACTGTTGCTAATGCCGTACTGTTGGTCACACCCAAATTACAGGTATCTGTTCCCGGGCAGGCCGTGATGTCTGCAAAACTTTCTGCTCCGGACTGGTTAAGCCCCAGTTCTCCTAACTTTTCAAATAAAATCGGTAAAGCATCTTTTTGCACAAAGCGAATTACTAAACCCTGGTACACACTGATTACTAAATCTCCGCCAACAAATTTATCGATGGTTTCAGCCAGCTTGATGGCCGTTTTATGATCTATATTTCCTAATGGAGCTTTTACCAGCACTCCATAATAGCCTTCCTGCTTTTGTTCAAAGACATTGGAGTCCAGCCATTTTTGATAGCCCCATTGATCACCTGGCGCATAATTTTTGATTACAGTTTGAGGTATCGCTGTTTTTAAAGTTGTTTCATTCAACTCTAAAGGTTTATGGTGCAATACTTTCTCCTCTTCCTCCAGCAGCCTTCTAAATTCTTCCAGTCCTATGTTCTTGATCAGGAATTTCAAACGGGCTTTCATCCGTTTTTCACGTTCACCATATCTGTCAAAAACGCGTAAAGCGGCTTCCAGAAAGTTAATCAGCCTGCTTTCGGACAGAAAATCAAAGAATTCCTGTGCAAGAATAGTTTGAGCACCTAAGCCTCCGCCCACTAAAACCCTGAAACCTTTCTCTTCCCCTTGCTCTGTTTTCCTGAGGATGGGAATAAATCCAAAGTCGTGGATAAAAGCGAAGGCAGTATCTTTCTCACTGGAGGAAAAAGCAATTTTGATCTTTCGCCCCATTTCCTGGCAGATGGGATTGCGGAGAAAAAACCGGAAAACAGCATCCAAATAGGGCGTTACATCGAAAGGTTCATGGGGATCAATCCCTGCTTTATGGCTGGCAGTAATATTTCTCACTGTATTACCGCAAGCCTCCCTTGCTGTTAAACCTGATTCCTCTAAAGCAGTCCAGATAGCTGGTGAATCATCCAGCTTTACGTGGTGCAATTGAATGTTTTGCCTGGTGGTGAGGTGCAAATTTCCGGTAGCATATTTTTCCGAAAGTGCAGCTACCGTTCGCAGTTGGTCTGTGGTAATTCTGCCTGCAGGAATTTTCAACCTGAACATCTGCACGCCTTGCTGTCTTTGGCCGTACACTCCGCGGGTTAAGCGATAGGCTTTAAATTTCTCTTCTGCTATCTGCCCACTTCGGAACAATTCAATCTTATGCTGCAGCTCTGCTATATCTTTTTTAGCTGCCTTACTGATGTTTAAATCTTCTGTTAATTGTGTCATTATTTTAAAGTTTTTGGTTAAAAAAAATGCCTCTTACGGAATGGCGGATTCTGCAAGAGGCACTATAGTTTGGGTATAGTAATATCACGCAGCGTCCGGTGGGGCCTTACAACAAATCATACAATAGCACATATTTTCTATATGAATTCTCATTTATTTCGAGGTTTTTAAAGCTTGTTCTAAATCTTCAATAATATCATTTACGTTCTCCAATCCGACTGAAAGCCTGATTAATCCATCATCAATACCTACCCTTTTTCTTTCCTCAGCACTCAGCTTGCTGTGTGTAGTAGTAGCCGGGTGGGTTACTATTGAGCGTGTGTCTCCCAGGTTAGAAGTTACAGACAAAGTATTGAGCTGATTGATAAATTTGCTTGACCTCTCTGCTCCCCCTTTTACCGTAAAAGTGAGAATCCCTCCTCCCAATTTCATTTGCTTTTTAGCCAGGTCATGCTGCGGATGAGATTTCAGGAAAGGATATTTTACACTTTCCAATTCTGCATGATCTTCCAGATACTCAGCAATTTTCAAAGCATTTTCGCAGTGCTTATCCATCCGAAGAGCCAGTGTTTCTAAACTTTTAGATAAGATCCATGCATTAAAAGGCGAAATAGCAGGACCTGTATGTCGGCTAAAAAAGCGAACATCTTTAATCAGCTCTTTTGTACCCATGATCAATCCGCCCAGCACCCTTCCTTGTCCATCAATAAATTTGGTAGCACTATGAGTTACGATATGGGCTCCCCATTTGGCCGGTTGTTGCAAATAAGGAGTAGCAAAGCAATTGTCCACTACTAAAATGAGGTTATGAGCTTTTGCCAATTGTCCCAGCCATTCCAAATCAATAATTTCCAAGCCAGGATTTGAGGGAGTTTCCACAAAAATCATTTTCGTTTCCGGCTTAATCAGGCTTTCCCATTCATGGGTTCTGTTAATATCAGCATACGTATGTGTGATGCCCCATCTCGGAAAAATTTGAGTCAGCAACTGGTGTGTGGAACCAAATAAAGAGCGGGCTGCCAGAATATGATCACCTTGTTGTAAAAGTGCGGCCATGCTACCAAACATTGCTGCCATTCCTGTTGCTGTTGCAATGCCATCTTCCACACCTTCAAGTACTGCAATTTTATCAATTAGCTCTGTACTGTTGGGATTAGAAAAGCGAGAGTAAATATTACCTTCTTCCTCATCGTTGAATAAAGCTTTCGCTTGTTCTGCATTTTCAAAAGTGAAAGAGGAAGTAAGGTAAAGAGGAACGGAATGCTCTCTGTTACCGCTTTTAGCAGCTTGTGTTCTAATGGCTTGTGTTTCGAAATGTTGCGACATATTGTTTAGATATTCTTTCTCTGTTGGTGAAATCTCCTTTTTCAAAAGATTTCAGGAAATATTAAATTGATTTGTTGAGAGATTCCCTGTTAAGCAAATGAAATTGCTTTTGTCATTGGCATGCTAAGGAATAGCCGCTATGATATAACAGTGAATGATTTGGTGAAAATCAACAACAGCAAATGCAACAACAAAGTGTGTTGGCATTGTATTGAGATTGATTTAATGGAATTGATACAAAAAGAAAGGAATTTTCTGATTGTTGTACTTCTCGGGTGTAATTGAATTGTTTTTTCATTGCTTTACCGTTTATATGTCCCTTCGTTGGGCAGGAATTGGCACCTTTCCGTATGCTGTAAGCATTTTTGGCGGTTGCCAGAGGATCATCGAGCCTGATCTCTTACCTCTTCTGTATAAATCGGATACTTCCGATATGATTTTTCAAATATAGAAACTTGAATTTGACTTATCCAAATTTGGAAGGGAATATTTTATGAAAAGACTTAAAACATTGTATATATTGACTTTTAACTACTTTGGAGGCAGTCTTTTTTAGTTACCTTTTCTTCCCTTTCTTTTTGCTTGAACAAAAAGAAACAAAGCCGTAGGCATCCCTATGAGAAAATTCAAGAAAATCCGCCAGCTGGCGGACCACCCGCACCCTCCGTCTGGCCCGCATTTTTGCCCTCCTCCCCGCGCCCTTCGATCAAAATTTTACTTCGCTCTATAACTTTGAATTTGACTGATATTAATCCCTGGTAATCCCAATTGAAAAGAGCTATCGTTCCATTTCATAATAAAGATTTACCAATAGGAACCTTAAATGCTATTTTAAAGCAGGCAGGATTGAAATAGAAAATTCAAATTCAAGTATAAAACCTCAAAAATGGCAATTTCACTGAGGATAGAGGTGTGTTTTTTATATCAAGAGTTTTTAAACCAAATTTTATTCCTAATCCTTTGTCTACTATATAACAAGACTTGATTTCCTTCAATGGAAAACTATTCTATCTCGAAAAACACCCTTGTAGTCCCCTCCAGGGGACAGCCACACGGCTTAAGATCAGCAGAACTAAAAGCATCAACACTATTTTCTATCGTAAGAAAAGTTTTGTTATCTCAATTGAGGTTCAGTTCAAAGGACTGCGATGACTTGATACAAAAGGTGCAATGCCAAAGGCATCCCTTTGAGGAAAATCAAGACAAAAAGATGTCAGCCAGAGGCTGACTAGCCTTTGGCTGGAGTCATCAAAACTCAACCTCAACCTCCGGCAGCGATTTGCATTAATAATCCGCAGATGTATGCCGCATAAGTTCCTAAAGCATAGCCTAAAACAGCAAGCAACACTCCCACAGGAGCGAGACTAGGATGAAATGCTCCGGCTACGATAGGTGCAGATGCCGCTCCGCCCACATTGGCCTGACTGCCCACTGCTACAAAAAAGTAAGGGGCACGGATGATTTTTGCCACTATCAGCAACAAAATGATATGGACGCTCATCCAAACCAGACCTACTACAAAAAAACCGGGATTATCAAAGATGGCTGTTACATCCATCATCATACCGATGGTGGCTACCAATACATATATCATCACACTTCCCAAACGTGAAGCGCCAACACCTTCCAGCTTTCGGGCCTTGGTAAATGACAAGCCCAAACCTATGGTGGTAGCTATCACTACCAGCCAGAAGAAGGAGGAAGTTAAACTGAATTTATCGAGTTGAGGTGCAACCTCTGCTATCCATGGAGCTATTAAATCAGCTCCGAAATGCGCAATTCCAGTAGCACCAAAGCCGATCGCTAATACCGTCATCACTTCCGGCAAAGTAGGAATTTTCATGATGGAAGCCTGGTATTTTGTAATCCTGTCTTTAACTTCTTCAATGGAGGAAGCATCCGCTTTTAACTTGCTATCCAACTTTTTGGAAATGCCCACGCCATACAGCAAAAATGCCATCCAGATATTGGCTACAATCACATCTACGGTAATCATAGTAGCGAAAAGATCTTCGCTGGCACCAAATGTTTCAAACATGGCTGCCTGGTTGGCACCTCCACCAATCCAGCTGCCTGCAATGGTGGCCATCCCTCTCCATACAGCATCCGGGCCTACTCCGCCCACCACTTCTGGTGCAAATGCCGACACAATCAGAATAGAAAGCGGCCCTCCTATTACAATTCCTGCGGTACCCGTTAAAAACATCACCACTGCTTTAGTTCCGAGTCGGGCAATTCCTTTTAAATCGATACTTAAAGTGAGCAACACCAACGCAGCAGGAAGCAAATAGCGGGAGGCCATAAAATACAGGTTAGATTCATCTCCTGAAATGATACCGAAAGTATTCAGAATGGAGGGAAGAAAATAACATAGTAGCACTGAAGGAATGAAGCGATAGAATTTTTGCCAGCCCGGTTTTTTACTTGAAGCAGTAATAAACACAAAGGCTAAAATCATCATTAATAAACCCAGCACTACGGCATCATTGGTAATTAAAGGGGTATGCTTCATTCCTTAAATTCTTTTAATATGGTTATAAATTCGCTTAAAATCATTGCGGTTGCACCCCATACCACTTTGTTTTCGATATCGAAATAAGGCGCTTTTAAGTTAATGCCTTCGCCAACGGTAAGTTCTGTTACTTTAAGGGTGTCAGAATGCATAATGTGGTTTATATCGGTAGAGAATATATGTGCTACTTCATAAGGATCTCGCACAAACACCGGCTTTTTCTCCAGGAAACTAATAACAGGCTTTACTACAAAATTGCTGGCAGTGATATTAAGATCAGTCAAGGAACCAATTACCTGGCTGTCTTTTAATGTTACACCAATTTCCTCTTGGGTTTCCCTGATAGCTGTTTCTATTAAAGAAGTATCTTCTTCATCTTTCTTACCTCCGGGAAGGCTTACCTGTCCGCCATGTACACCTTTATAATCGTGCCGCTGTGTTAAAGGAAAATAAATTTTACCCTCCTCACCGGGATACAACATAATCATTACTGCACCATTTCTGGGCGGTTCATTGTATTTCATCCTGAATTGAGGACCTAATTGTTTGGCCATCATTTTCTGATGTGATACCTGACCGGGAAGCGGCTTTTTTAATCTTTCTTCCAGAAAAGTGATAATATTTTGCATTAACTATTAAGTATTTATTCGATATGCATCTTAACACATTCCATGTCAATTTGCTAAAAACACCTTCTAAAACTCCTGAAATTAAAGGCTTATCTCATTCTTCTTTCTTTTGTCTTCTGACATTAGAGTATCTTTCAGAAGCTTTATAAATAGCAATAATACAAAACTAAAAGGAAGTGATAACAAAAAATGACAAAAGCATCACAAAAGCTTAAAGTAGAAAGTCCTCTGTTTACAATAAATTTGAGATATTTGCAGCTCTGGCATTAAAATCTGTAAAGACTCTATTCGTTCTTTGCTCAAACTTATTCAACATGTATAAAATATTCATTGCTTTTCTTTTCAGCATCATCAGCTTTCAATCTATCGCTCAAAGCGATTTAAAGGTATGTACTTTTAATATCAGGTATGCCAACCCGGGTGATGGTATCCATCAGTGGGAGAACAGGAAAGAGCATGTGGTAAATTTTATTAAAGCGGAAGCCATTGATATTATTGGCATGCAGGAGGTTTTATATTCGCAAATTAGCTACCTGAATGAAAACCTGCCCAACTATACGCAGGTGGGCGTTGGCAGAGAGGATGGCAAACAAAAAGGGGAATATGTGCCTATTTATTTCAACTCAGAAAAGTTTGAATTGCTGGATAGCGGCAACTTCTGGCTTTCCACCACTCCTGAAAAACCTTCCGTGGGTTGGGATGCTGCTTTACCTCGCATAGTGACTTTTGTGGTGTTGAAGAATATTAAAACGAATGAGAAAATTCATGTGCTGAATGCTCACTATGATCACGTAGGTAAAAAAGCCAGAGAGAACAGTTCGAAGCTGCTTTCTGAACGCTTACTGGGCAACTACCCAAATGATCAGTTGATTCTACTGGGAGATTTTAATTTGGAGCCTACAGAAGAAGCTATTCAATTAATCCCTGCAGCCGGTTTAAAAGATAGCTACCTAAACAGCGAAGTCACCTTTGGCTCTGAAGGCACCTTTAATGGTTTTGAAGTGGGTAAGAAACACACCACAAGGATTGACTATATTTTCTACAAGAACTTAACTCCTAAAGTGTATAAGGTGAATAGTTCTGTGATTGACCAGACATATTTGTCGGATCACTTTCCTGTGATTGTGGAGTTTAGGTGAAGGTTTAAAGAATAGTAAAGGCGAATGCATACCGCTTCCGTGCGGTAAATCTTTAGAGATGGGGATCGAGACTATAATAAATTGATTAGAGTTTTACATTTATTTGCAATGTTCCTCCTAATCCTTCTTCTACTATTCTCCTTAATGTTGAGATTCTAATATCCCCAACTGCTCTTTCAATTTTTGAAATATATGTTCTTTTTACATTTAATTTGTCGGCCAACTGTTGCTGGGTCATTTTGGCTTCCTTTCGTTTCTCTCTAACTAATTCTGCAATAAGATAAATTTCTGCATTTTGTTCAAAATCAGTTCGGGTAGCTGTTCCTACTTTACCATATTTTAAATCAAAGTGCTCATTAATGGTTTTTGGATTATTTGTTTTCATAATATTCTCTTCTTAATCTTATTGCCCTAACTATCTCTTTTCTTGGCAGTTTCTGTGACTTCTTGGTAAAGCCATGTAATAATATCACCAATTTCCCTTCATCAAAAAAGCTGAAGAGCCTGTAAATATCACTTCCCGACTTTATTCTTATTTCGTAAATTCCATCTTCAATATGTTTAAAGAATTTTTGAGGGATAATCTCCACAGTCATGACGATATGTAAAACATAATCTATTTTTGTCTTTACCGATTTGGACTGATTATTATAAAACTCCCAAAAATAATCTCTAAATGGTTCTAATTTCCTCATACTTTGAACAACAAAGGTAACTAATTAGTTTCTTTTTTTATCCCAGAATATGGAAAATTTAACTACTGCTACTTTCATTTATTTTGCTGCAAGTAATCTTCCGTGTTGAAAATAAGCTAGTTTACAATAAAATAGTAAACTAACACTCATGCTGAAGTTAGGGCTTTGGTTAAAGGCAGTCACTTTCTCGTACGACTGTGCTCCTAAAATACGGATTAATTTATCGTATTCAAAGCCATAGCTGCGTAGGTTGACAAGCAGCGAGATACACGAAAAGCGTGCGCTAGCGGGATTATTTGTTCTCCAGTATTTCCGGGGATTGGACGGTACTTACAATATCTACTACCTGGATGGTGCCTTTCTCTTCTTTGTACAAAACTTTGTAGTTCCTCACAACTATTCTCCGATATTTTGAATTGATATCATCTACCTGGTATTGTTTGGAAAAATAAATGGTCTTGGTCTGTTCAATAAATCTGCTTTTACATGCCTGGCACCCTGAAGCGATTTTTCTTTATAATAATCATAAATACCCTTTCAGGCTTCCCTGGCTTGTTTCGACCAGATGATTCTAAATTTCTCCATTACTGATTCTTTTTCCAGATCTTCCTGGCTTACATATTCACCTGAACTTAATTGCTCTTCTGCTTTCTGCAAACGCATATCATATGCCTTTTTTGTCAAGGGTTCCCCATCAACTGTATAGCCTACTATCATTTCTTCCTCTAGAAGCTTATCGATTTTATCTAATAAAGAGGCCTTTGATACACTCATTATCTTTTGAATTACGCTTAATTTGGTTTTTTGTATTCCCATCATCCTATTTCATTGTTGATTACAAATTAACGATTTATTTGATTTGTATGATACAATACATGGCTTATATGATACTATTATTTTATTATTTTATTATTTTATTATTTTATCATTTTTTCCATCCCTGTAACTTGCCCCCTCACCCCAAGGAATGGAACTTGTCTACTGCCACTTTCAGGCCTTCCATGTCGTTCTGTAAATAGGCTTCTGTATTAAAACGCTAATATCGAAATAACGCGCGCTAGGGAGGGTAAATAGAAGAGGTCAGTCTTTTTATCGGGGTGAAGCGGTTTTAAGCCTAACGTCTGCAAGCGTTAAATCTTTGGAATGGCATTACTTATCTCCGTAATGAGACCAAGCACTCAACACATGGACTGTAACGATTTCTTCTTCGATGGAATAAACTAATCTGTGCTTTCTATTAATTCTTCGAGAGTATAAGCCAGCCAAATCATGCTTTAACATTTCAGGTTGACCCGTTCCACTGGTGGGATGTTCTAATAATTCATTGAGCAACTTCTCTATCTTTTTGAGGGTTGCCTTGTCTCCTGATTTTTTGTGTTTTTCAATATCTTCTAAAGCTGTTTTAGAAAAAGCTAAAGTATAACTCACAGCCCCAATAAATCACTAATTTCTTTAGAAGTGGATACGTTGCTAACCTCTCCTTTTTGAACCTCTAAAATACTTTGTTTAATTTTATTGACCATTTCAGCATTAAAATACATATCATCTTCAGTTATAGGAGTTAATGCATATGCCTTATCATTTCCCCTCTGAACAATAACATGTTCCCCTTGATCTACCCTCTCAAAGTACTTCTTCTGGTTCTGTCTAAATTCTCTACTGCTTATCACTAACATAAAATTATTATTTTGTGTACCGATTTGGTACAAATATATTAACAAAACGTAAACCTAGCAAAATTAGTTTATCCCAGCGAGTGGAACTTATCTACTGCCACTTTGAGTCCTTCTATGTCGTTCTTTAAATAAGCTTCTGTAATAAAACGCTAATATCTCCCCATTAAAATCATATGCTGAAACCCTCATGCTGAAGTTAGGGCTTTGGTAAAGGCAGTCACTTTCTACAACTGTGCTCCTAAAATACGGTTTGTTTTATTAAAAAGACTGTCTTCAAAGTGGTAAAAGTTTACCCCAACACGCTACATGTGTGTTATATAATATAGGAAATAGATTGCCATATACTAAAACAAGATGTTTAAGACTATCTATAGCTATAGCTAATTTTTTTGATTATTTCACCATCTGTATTTCTAATGAGACTTAAACGATTGTAATCATCATATTCATAAAAAACAATTTGGTCATTCATATCAGCTTGAGAAGTCATTCCGATCAAAGGATCGTACGTGTATATTTTGATGTCGCCAACTTCGTTACCAAGTTGCATTCTTATATTATCGTAAAACGTTTCACGTTTATCACCTCCTAATTCAAAATCACCTAAATCAGCCCAAAAGTTTTCTAAATCTGTACTTCCTGAAGCATTAGTTATAATATCAGTCAAACTAGAAATATCAATTCCAATTCCCTCTACTATTGGGTAACTATTATTATATCCCCATATATAAGAATGTTTTACTCCATCTTTATTAACTACTTCTTTTACTTTTCCATTAGTGGAATACGTTATTGAGGTATTTTGATCAAAAGAACCATCAACTACATTGTATGACTTTGATGAAATTAGTCGAGGATCACCATTAACTTCATAATTATTAACAAGTATATTTTGTAAATTATCATCTTCATTAATAGTTGTTTTAATGACTGGATCCAATACATGAAGTTCATTAACCATCTTATCAAAATCCTCAGTTGTCATATCAGTTTGAGTAGGGTAATCACCAGGGTACTCATAAGTAATCTTTTGAGATGTATTCTCAAATCCGAATATTTCTGCAGTTAAATTTTTATGGCTTTCATTATCATATTCATATATCTTATATGTACTTCTTTTTATTATTCCGTTTTCATCAAATTTGTCTTCGGTCCAACCAGTGTTATATGACCATTTTGATTCAACATCAAACCAAAAACCTAACCTATAACTAACTTCTACTCCGAGATTTTCGCAAGGATTTACAACATTGCTTTTAAAAGGAATTATACCACTAACTTTTACAACATTCTCATCTCCATAATTAAATTTCTTCTCTTTAATTTTTATATTTTCTGAATTATATGTCTGAATCATTTCAATCTTTCCATTGTCCAAATTTGGCTCAATTACCATACCTGGAAATAAACTTCTCTCTTCGTCTGGAAAATTCTTGAAATAAATTATTGAATAGCCATTCTTATCCAAATTGTCTTCTGAAAGTTCATCTATTTTTACTTCAGTTTTTTTTACGCGGTTATATCCTATGGAATTACCCTGGGCAGATGTTGAAATTGGCCTAATTGAACTTGAATAAGAATAAAAATTAAGCTGCCTATCCACGGTAAAAGTTGAAAGATAAAATGATTCAAGTAAGTCAAAAGGATAGTTATTAACATGAATAATACTATTACCACCGGCATAAGGTGCGCAAAGTAAATTCTCAAGGCGATATGTATAACCAAGTTTAGAAAGAAGCCTACCTGAAGATCTACTCTCAGCATTTTCAGAATACTCATATTTTTCTTTTTTGATTAAATGCCCTTTATCGTATTCTTCTACAGCTTTAACTCTTAAACCCGCACCCAATTTAAAATTATTAGGTATCTGTTTTAAAATCTTGGCTTTCAATAGCATTTCTAAATATTCATATCCTCCGTCATCAACTTTCATTTCATAAATCCCAGCATCAAGAAACACGCATATATCTGAATTCATATAAGGCACATTATTACCTTCAGAACCTGGCTCTTGATCACTAGTGGGGATGAACCTTATAATTTCATTACCTTCAGAATTTTCAATTGTTGCTCTCATATTGTTCATTACCGAGACATTATAGGGGTCACCATTAAAATTATGATTAGTCAAATCAAACTCTAAAAATATTAATGTGGGTTCTTCTAAATCAATTTCAACTTGATTATTCCCTACATCTGTAACTATCAACTCTTCTTCAATAATATCATACGCATTTGGATCATAATATTGATTAGGTTCATATATAAATTTAGTTCTACCTAACAAAGGATTAATTATTTCTTCTAAAACTGCTGCCTTCATCATTTGTTCATTCGGCTCTCTATCCATACCATTTTTGAGTATAAAGTAGTCTGTATCATCGATTTTGCCAACTTGTGAGAAAAATGGTTGTCTAGTATTTCCAAATGACTCTGGCAAATCATGAACTTCAATTTGGGAACCATCCATTATTCTCTCAAATTTATAATTCTTTAAATCATAAACAGATGCCCCATTATAATAGCCATAATGATCTATTGACTCACTAATTTTTGATGGAAGGTCCCTGGAATTGTAATTAAATTTGTATGGTGGTTTTTTAATTTCTTGATCATTGTCATTATAGTAATACTCAGTGATTTCATCTAGCCTTAATCTTAAGTATGCCTCCTCATAAATAGAATTTAACATATTATTATTAAAATAGCTTGTCTTAAAATCGTAATTAACAATATTATTATTTTGCGAAGAATACACATGTATTTTTTTAAGCCCTTTTGCTTTAGTACTATTTAAAACAGACACTCTATCTCTCCTATCGATATAGTCAAAATCCATATATCCCTCGTTAAACAATATCTTTTTCAGATACAATTCATCGTGTTGGGATTTTGAAATAATTACATTTGTACTGCCTGGATTAGTTATTTCTGAATGTGCAATCCCTTTATCAACTGTATTTAGACCAGTAATTTCTTCATTATAATATTCTTGGCTTTCAATCCATTTACCAGATGATATATATTCCAGTTCAATAAAATCTCCATTCAAATTTTCTACCTTTGTCAAGTACCATGCAGTAATATTAGATTCGGACCAATTACCGCCTGTATTATCTTTCTGATTTTTGAAAAAGCTTCTACTATATTCTTTCGCAGAAAAGGTGTACCTCCAGCCATTACCATCTACTATCATCCAACTCTTCTGATTCAAATCATATTCTATTTTTAAGTTATTTTGATTTATAGAAAGAGCCGTTATTACAGACTCATTTTGTTTAGGAACCACCATTTTACCTGAATGATTGAAAAAGTTAAAATTATACAGATCAGGAGAACCATCCAGAGAGCCATTTGCTATTCTATCAAGAATTTGATCTTCAGGAGTATTCGCATTTGTAAATGTAAAATTTGTAAAAGGGCCATTAATAAAGTCTCCAAAAATATAACCATTAGAACTCTTGAAATCATCCAATCCCCGAACTTGTCTGGTAATAACACCACCTGCATTTAAAGCCCACCCTAAACCTACTGAACTAGCCTCTTGACTAACCCTAACACCTGACGCATGATAACTTACGGAAATTGGTAAAGTTATATCACCCGATTGTATTGTATATATGGGAATTGAAATTTGCGGTACTCCCGTATATTCATTCACGGGATAATTAGCATAGTTTCCCAAACTGGCTGCGTTTGGAGATGCCGGTATAATCTGCTTATTAGATTCTGTTATTTGAGCATCGGACACGTAAGGTATAATCAGAATTATAAATACTGCAATCAGATTTAAAGACACTTTATAAATATATTTTCTCATAAATTCTTTTTTTATAAATTCTCAGAGACTCTTAAAATAATTTATTTTTATCGAGATTTAATCATTTCCAGTAAAACAATAACTAATGTGTGCGCTGACTAAGCCTTTCAAACAAAATACCTAAACTTTCAATACCATTAAAAGATTATGCATTTCTTTAGAGCACATGTATGTCTTCAATAATTTTACTTATTTCTAGAACTTTTATTTAATAAAAATGCGGCTTTTAGTCACAAACGCAGTATCATAATCTGCTTCCGAAGGAGTAAATTTTATAAAAATTCCAAATTGCCAATAATGATATCCGGAGCTATCTTTAGGAAATTCTGGTAAAAATTTAATGTAACCAGTATCAGACTTTAGCTCCAAATATTTTAAGTCAGTATTATCATTTCCATCCCAGAAGGACATGCTAAGGTAATTATGAATGTTATTCTTTAGTGCTATCTCATATAATTGGTCATTGTTCAAATAAATTTTAGCATATACTGAATCTCCACTTTCAATAGTGTCCTCTTTATAATCAATTAGAACATCAATATAATCACTCATTTCCTGTACTTTTTCTTTTTTGTCATTGCAAGCAGCGAAAAATAGGATTGCAATTAAACATTTAATTAATTTCATAATTACTTTGCTTATTTTAAATCACTGGGGCTACCAATAATTTGCCCGTATACATTTATTGGGGTTTGAATTAATTTAATAAATTCACCATTTAATTTAACTGAATCAACTCTTTTAAGATTGTTATCCCATGTGTTACCAAGTCTAGTCTTTGCACTTACAGTGTCATAAGGACTTGCTCCTTTCTGAGATTCATTACTTTCGGACATAGCTTCCTGTAAAGCTTTAATTCCTTTAATAGACGGATCTTTAGGCTTTATATCGTTTGAAGTCTTTCCTGTACTTCTGCTATCAGTAGCATCCTTTTTTCTTTTTGAATTAGATATTTTAAAGGGATTTGATTTATTTAACAAGAACAGTATAAAATCTAATGCTGACAAATCAATAGAAATTGTTGTTTTGTTTGGATCAAAGCTTTTCACATCAGGATCAGGACCATAGCTGCTATTTGGATCGCGATGAACAACTGTTTGGTATGGAAAGAAAGAAGTTAACCAAGAAGAACTCCTTTGATTTGTACCATTTACTTGCACTTCTGCCATAACATGTTGATCAATAACCACATCATCATTTTTGACATTTTTCCAATCAAAACCTGCATCAGTAGTTCTCAATGTATCAAGCCCTAATAAATCCATATATCTAATAGGATTGTTTGTGACTGTAGCATACGGAGATTCAAAGTGTTTATATAATGGGTCTATTTGCCACCACCTTCCTAAAGCTGGATCATAAGTTCTGAAAGTATACATGTTAATATTCAAATCAAAATCTGGAATATTTTCTATCCCATTGTACTTAAAATTGTTTGCCTTTGAATAGCTTCTCTGATAGGAGTTAAAAGTCAGCCCAAAAGGATAATAGTCATCTGCCTGCAACACCGCATTATGATGATGGTCTACCCTAAAGTCATCCCAGAACACTTCCACTGTCTGCTGGCTTTCATTGCTGAGGAACACGATTAAATAGCCATCCTGGTCAATCAATATTTCTTCGAATGAAAGTTTCTGGTGGGTACCACTGCCATCTCCCGGGTCTTCTGCGCTGGTGCTTAGTCTATCGAATCCGCTGTTTAAGTAGTTGAAGTGTTTGTCCAGCATGATGTAGTTCAGGTAAGCCCTCGGGCTTTGCTCATTGGAGTTGTCTGCTATAGCTGCCGAGGTATAGCTGGAAGTAAGGTTGTCCGACACCACATTACCTTCGCCTGTTACCGCTCCGCCCGAAAGCATGTTCACCAAAGCGGTAATTAAAGCACCTGTGTTAATGGCATCGTCCTGGTTTGTGGCCGCTATGTACTTGCCGTACACCTCTGCTTTTACTTTATCGCCTTTGCTTACATACAAGGACTTCATTAAACCCACTGTTTCATTGCTGCCACCTGCCAGCCTGTGGCTAGTGTTTCCGCTCCTTTTTAAGGCACTGGCGAGCTTTGTAACCTGGTCGTAATTGTCAAAATAAGGATTACTAGCTGTCTCAAAATCGGTAGCATATTCATCATCCCTCACTGCAAAGGTAGTGCGCACATTGCCTAAATGGTCTTTTAAATGGTACTGGTATTCATTTTTTTCTTCTCCATCAACCTCTTGAGGCACTATGCGCCCTTCCGCAGTCTGGATAAACTGTAAAACATCATTTTCCACTATTAAAGAACCAATATAGTCTGTAGCTTTTATCAATGCATTGCCTTCATATACTTCCTGGCGGTGCTTAATGCCGGAAGCATCATAAATATAGCGGATTTGGTTACCGTTGTCAAATGTTACTTCTTCGGGTAAGTTCAGGTAATTGTAGCTAATTGTGCTGATCTCTTTATTTTTATCGGAGATCATATTACCATTATCATCATAGCTATAGTCTATACCTGAAGGATTACCATCCCTGAAGCCTGCCTCGTTAGTACTATAATCTTTAACCCACTGAACTTGATTAGATGACCAATATTGATACTGCAAATTATCCATTCTGTTACCTGTA
The DNA here is from genome assembly GCF_014636295.1 of Marivirga lumbricoides. GTDB lineage: Bacteria > Bacteroidota > Bacteroidia > Cytophagales > Cyclobacteriaceae > Marivirga > Marivirga lumbricoides. The sequence goes on from NZ_BMEC01000009.1 coordinate 39,838, forward strand.
ATATCTCTTCTCTCTAATTGTTTGATATTCCCATTATAGTCATACTCATTAATGCGTAACTGGTACTTCTGACTAGGGGTGTGGCCAGGTCCTTCAAAATAATTGGCTTCCGTAATTCTGTTAAGCCGATCATAAGCATAGCCATAAGCATTTTGAAGTACAGTCTCTGTCTCAGTCATATCATTCCGTTTGCTTCCCCACTTAACAGCCGCAATATTACCATTATATTGTGGAGCAGCTGCCATACCAAAGTTATCAGTATAGCCCAATTCCATTCCAAAAAGGTCGGTTGCTTCATTGGCATTATCTGCACTCAGGTCGGCATGGTTAATACGCTCCAGCCAGCCCCTGATGTTGTAGCGGTAGTCCACCGACTGAGCAAAGTTGTGGCCCCCTTGTGTTCCCCCAATGGAGGAAGTTGTTGCATGCAGGTTTTTGGTGATGAGTTCCCCAAGCTCGTTGTATTCATTGGAGACCATAAGTTGGCTTCCTGTGTTAGACACGGTGGCATTGCTTATCTTACCGCCCACGTAATAGGTGGTCACATCAGGGAATAAATCAGTAACTACAGTTTTTGTGGAAGTAAAGAATATCTGCCCATTATGCTGATAATGGATTCGATCACCTATCTTAACAATACTTACATGGTCTCCAATTTGGTAGTATGCCAAACCAGCATTTGTTTTTCTTCCTCCATTCTCATAAATATAAAGTTGCCCATTTCCTGCCACATAAATTGCATAATCCATATCTGTATAACCGGTATTCACTGGATTATCATTTAAGCCAATGAGATAACGATCGACTGCCTCAATTGTAACCCTAAAGAAACCATTTTTTGATACTTCTAATTTCTGGAGGCTATAAGCTCCTGAATTTTCATAGCCCTCATTTCCTGTATGTACGAGGTCTTGATTGTAGTCCGTATCAAGGCCTGTCAAGCTTTCCCATTTCACTGGCTTTGAGACTTCATGGTACATTTCCATTAACCTGTCGGCATGGTCGTAGGTGAAGTTTTCAGAAATTATCAACTTCTTGTTATCATCTCTTTCGGAAAAGGTAGATTTAACTTGGCTGATAAAAGCTTGTGAATGATATATACTTGCATCCACACGAAGTTTCTCAGATGCATCTGCTGTTATTTCATATAGGAGTCGTCCATTTTGTTCAAAATATATTTTCCCATTATATCTTCCTATTTCGAAATAATCTCCTCTAGTGTAACCACTTTCCGATATATATACATTTGATCCGTTATGCCAAATCTTTACTTTTCCATCACTTGCTATTTGTAGGGCGTAAGTTATATCTTTATAATTTTGAGTAGTATTATCTGTAGAGAGTCCTATCATTTTTCGATTTGTTGATGTAAACCCAACATCTTCTAAAAATCTAACATAACCATCTTCATTAGGTTCTAAATATCCTTGAGAATGGGCCCCAGCATTATCCCAACTAGTTTCAGTATTTTTCACTAATTGATTATCATCATTTGCAAATACCCCTACCATTCCACTCCATATAACAGGTTGAAGTTCATTTATCCCCCCTTCTTTACGTGCTATTAGGTTGCCCACAAAATCATAGCCATTATTGGTACTGATGAGTTTAGCTCCCGGCTGCTGGCTGATATTCTGAACTAATCGATAACGCTCGTCATAGTAATTGATGCTGCCCAGCATTTCTTCAGTACCTAACACTCGGGTAAGGCTGCCTGTCACCTGCCCTTTTACCAAATTATTCTGGGCAAACTCATTGGCTACCCCATTGGCGGAATAGTCGTAATCACTGTCATCCATTTCCGCAGCAGAGCGAAAATCGTAGTTATCGTAATAGGTAACGGTGTAGATGTCTGCTTCACTTACGGACGGATAACTGTTATTGGTATAGCTAAAAAGGTTACCTCCTGTAGTTTCGTAAGGATCACTTGTCCACCCTGTTCCTGTAAGGTTATTCCTGATGGTGGCAACCGGGGTAGTAATGACTTTCTCACCTGTCATAATTGGCCGGTTCAGCGCATCGTATTTGGTGAAGCTAAATTTGTTAACTTTCTTCTGCTCTCCATCCTGGGTAAGCACCAGCCTGTCTCTATCATCGTAGATCATAATTACAGGTTCTGCTCCAGGTACTTTCTTCCAGATCATGCGGTTGCGGCCATCATAATGGTATTGGAAAGCAAATTGTTTCAAAAGATTACTATCCACAGTTCCTGAAGTGCCTGTAATTTGTCGGGCTGCTTCAGGTTGGATGACAAACCTAAGGTTATCGTAAATATCATAGATATAATAGGTATCAAACTGATCAGAGCCTTCTCCGTAATTGCGCTTCAGCAATGTTTTGCCAAAGGCATCGGTAAAGGTGGCGGATTGGTTTCCATTTTCATCTGTGACCAGTAGTTTTTCGAACGCGCCATTGCCATAAGGCGTGCTTTTAGTTAACTGACCATTGTCTATGGTAAAGCGCTTTACATTATCTGCAGTAGTGCTGATTAAATAGTCGGTGGTAACGGGTACATTTCCCTGTTCCTTTGCCCAATCTTCTCCCGGGGCATACTGCGCAACAGGCCGGTTGAGGGGGGAAGGCTCGTAGGATATTTCGGAGTATGGATAATCTGTGGTTGCTACATTATTTTCAAGACTCTTATAAAAAGAGAGTTGTTGTGATTCAGTCTGGTGAAAGATGTTTTCGCTGTTATTTGATAGAAATGGCAAATATGATTTACTTACTCTACCAAAATCATCATATTTGGTTAATTGGACTCTATCAAAAAAATTTGGATTGAAGTGTTCAAAAACTTTCAGTATTGGTCTATGGAACCCATCGTAATACTCAGTTCTTGTTAAGTTTTCGTGATTTAAAAGACCATTTATTTCCGACTCATCAGTTATACCTGACTTTTTAATAATTTTCTCTTTAATAAAATTATAATTCGTAGAGGTAAGGACTTTGACAACGTTAGAGAATTCTGATATTGAAGTTGAATTCTTAGTTGCAACTCTATAATAATAATCGAAACCTGATGAAAGATTATTGAAGTTATATTCATCCGATGCAGTTATTACTTGGCTTATTATATTATTAAAAGTCTTTGAAGTTGAAAGTTGAATAATATATTCTTGATTTTCAAAGTTATTCTCATCAGCCCATGTTGCAATAAATGAATTATAATCAATAAAGTTTGGCTGATTAGCAATAGGTGGGACCGGAAATTGGAAAACTTTAATTGTTTCAGAATTATTGGAAGTACCATTACTATTTGCTGCTCTTATTCTGTAATAATATGAATTTTGATATAGATTAATATTATCATAAACAGTAATAGATCCCAATGGATCACCAGAGAATCCGTCATTAGCAGTAGTAATAATATTTTGATATACAAAATTATTGAAATTTGGATCAGTTGCTATATCGAAAAAATATTCTTCAGCACCTAAAGATTCATCCCAATTTACTTCAAAATACGTAGAGTTAATATTAGATGGGTTCTGGGCTAATGGAGCTGGAGGAACTAAAGTGATAGAAGATTCTAAATTAGAATTGGATGAAATACAATCTTTATAAGCTTTAACCCTACAATAATAAGTTTTTCCAGGCTGAAGATTTGTGAAAGTTACATTTGTACTCAAAACTTCTTTTGAAGCAAGAATTGTTGCAAATTCTTCATTTTCAGATATTAGTACATTATAGGAATTTGCATAAAGAACTTCATTCCATATTGCTGTGAAACTAGATTGTGTCACATTGTCAAAACTGATCACTGTCGGAGCTTCTGGAGCCGAAGGAATATACACTTCAACATATTTCCCTGTTGCTTTGCCCCAACACCCTTCTTGAGAACGAGATCTTAAATAATATGTGCCCGTTTCAGTAACTTCATAATTTGCGTTTTTAGCATCATTCGAAGTGTAATCTGTACCATTGGCATTTTTACCCTGCCAATACCATTTTTCTCCATTCTGAGGTACTCCTTCTTTTTCCAAAGTCTTTGGACCACACGTATTGGTAGAAACAATTGGTTCATTTGGTTCAGCTACATCAATAATCTCAACTACGATGGAGGATGACCCTATACTCCAGCAACCTGTGCTTGGATTATAAGCCCTAAGGTAATAAGTACCAGACTCTTGAGCCAAACCTACTTCACTATTGCTCATACTTTTACCATTCGGATTTGTGCCTTGCCAATACCAAATAATCCCATCCGGAGGGTTTTCATGAAATAAAGCTTTAGAGCCACAAACATCTTCAGAGGCTGTAGGTTCAGTAGGATTACTAGGGGGGGCGTAAACATTATTCACAGTAAAAGACCTTGTGGTAATACCCCAACAAGATAATCCAACATTATATGGTCTAACAAAATAAGTGCCCTCTGAAGTTATATTAATGCTATTCGAAAAATTTGATGTATTTGTACCACTTGAGGAAGTTTGCCAATACCATTTAACCCCATTTGGCGGACTTCCTTGGTATGACAACTTTCTAGGAGCACATTCATTTTGATCAATTGAAAAACTTAAATTAGGTGTTTCTGCACAGCTATTAACTCCAATTTCTATTATACTGTAATAATAAACTCCTCCAGCATTATATTCATATAAGAGAGAACCTGAGCCGTTCCATTTTATAACATTATAATTAACACCCGAAGTAACAGAATTACCACCATATAAAGTCCATGAGTGTGTTCCATTGGCAGGAGGCGATACGATTGCACCATTATATTTCCATTCTAATTCATAACTATAATAGTCAGTCGTATTTACTTGTGTTTCTCCCACTATAGAGAGTGTATAGCCATTCTGGGAATATAATTTTGATGAGAAAAACAAGATGACATTGAAAATTATGAACATCAGTGTAAATAGATGGAAGCACAGTTTTTTTAACATACTATTAAATATTTTACTAGTTAATTATCAAATTAACCCTTACCCCCCACCTGGTTTCTGAGGGTTTTGTATAATCAGGGGGAACTATATTATACAATACCTGTGTCTGGCCTTTCAGCTTTTTGTATATTTTGTATTCTATGCCCATGCCCAACCAGCCTTTGGGCTGTAGCGGATTCAGATCGTACCAGTCCTTTCTTAGCTCTTCGCTTTTGGTAGCATAGGGCTGCTCAAATTCCATATGGGCAAAAATGTTTTTGTAAAACTTGTACTGGCTGAACACTCTGTAAGAGATTTCCCTGTTGAATTTGGCTGCCAGTGAATCTTTGTGGTACACTAAAATATCTGCTGTGCCGCTTAAGCCAACCGACCATTTATTCGTGAATTTATAAGCCACTAGTGGAGCGGTTTTTAAGAGCAGCCCGTTCATCCATTTGGCTTCCAGACCAAGTCCAAATTGCCAGCGATCTACAGGCCTTTTATCCAGCTCAGTCAGCACAGGCCCGTTCGGGTTCATCAGGTTTACTTTGCTGTACTTTTGCTTCATCCCTTCCATACCCTTCAATGCAGATTGAATCTTATCGGCATGCCCGCCTAACTTTTCTGCTATTTGCCGGGAGGCTGCCACTTTGGAAGGATCCCATTCTACTGACTTGCCACTTCCTAATTCGGAGCCTAGATCTCCTTCAGCTTGTAAATCATTGAGTTCTTTAAATTCATCCACATGCTCCACCAGCAAAGCTTCGGATTTTTTTTCCAATGCTTCATAGTTGCCACTATCCAATTGCGCTTTTACCTGCTTCGTTTCTTTTAAGGGAGTAGCTATCAATGGTTTTTCAAGGAGCTGGCCTTTTAAGGTACCTGCTGCAGAAGGCAAATGAATACTTTCAGCAGGGAGTTGCAGCTTCGCTACACTTTCTGTGGGGAAAGAGACGCCTTTTAGTTCCGCTAAATCTTTTTTTCCAACAGGCATTAGCTTTTGGGTTCTCCTGAAAGAGCTGTCATCCGCGAAAGAAAGTGAATCAGTGACCACAGAAATATTTTTGTTGATCGAGTCACTTAATGAATGGAGGGAAGTATCTATGGGCTGACCGGGCTTTTTAATTTCTCTGGAAAGGCTATCTACAGAATGAAAGAGGCTATCGGACTTTTCAGCAGTAACCTGCGCATGCAGAGGCTGAATCAGCCAAAACATTACAAGACTTATAAGAAGATGCTTTAAAGCGAAGGATGGAAAAGAAGGGTAATTTTTTGACTGAAACATTCTTTGCTTTTTACCGTAGCAAGTTTTTTTCTTTAAACATAGGAATATTTTCTTAGAAGCTCCAAAATATCACTAAAGAAATATTCGCTATCTGAGAAAATCTTACATTACTTACATACTTCTTTATAGCATATAATTCACCTAACACGTAAATTTAAAGGACTTAAAAAGACTTGTAAGCAATCCCGTAAACCGCCAATTGCCGGTTGTTGACACCCTTCTCTTTAAAGAAGAGAAGGGAAAATTGAATAGAATCATTTAACAATAAAATATTAAAAAGCACTTATCCTCATATAATCAATCTTTATTCAATACCTCTCTCCCAATCGTCCCCTAAGACGAAAGCGCGCGCGGATAAAAATCCGGACTGCGTTGAGTGCTGCGGCTGTTCGCCAGCTGGCGAATTGATTTTTCCCATAAGGGTGCCTTTGGCGTTGTTTCTTTTGTCTCAAGTCATCACAGCCTTGGAACTGAACCTCAAGGGAAATAACAAACCTTTTGATGCAGCAGAAAATAGTGGTAAAGCCAAAGTTTTCCTGCTGATTTAAATCTGTGCGGTTGTCCCAGCCAGCTGGCTGGGACTACAGGGGTGTTTTTCGAGATAGAATAGTTTTCCATTGAAGGAAATCAAGTCTTGTTATATAGCAGACAAAAGAATAAAATCAGAATACCTATGCCGTCCACTAACCCTTCTAAACAAGCCAATCAAGAGTTAAGAACCATTTTACGGCTACACACCTGCTGAGAGTTCTTCTTAATGCAAACATTTAGATAGTACCTTACATTACACAACAGGAACTAAAAACTGATTTTTTAACTATATTTAACATATTTTAACAAAATTTGTAGAAAATTCCTGATAAGTAAATGCTTTTTAACCTGATTTTCTGTTTCTCGCTCCTTTTTCAGCAAAACACGCTGACTATACTTCCCGGGCAGGCAGAAACAATTTTAAGTATTAATGAGCTCTACTATTTTGAAGACAGCACCAACCAAATCAACTTAGAAACTATTCAAAGCCAGGCTTTTCAGTCCAGGTTCATCCACTCGCCCCGGTTTAAACCGGAAGATTATGATAGAAATTCTACCTATTGGGTAAGGCTCAAACTATCACTCCCGGAGCAGAAAGAAAATTATGTGCTGGAATTTTATGATCAAACGATTGATTCCATCAACGCCTACATCAGCCAAAACGGGCAGGAATTTGAAATGGTAAAACTGGGCGATGCCTATCCATTCAGTGATAAAAGTCTTAAACATAAAAATTTTGACATCCTATTAAGTAGCGGTTCAGATTATATATGTTATTTCAAAATCAATAATTCCCAATATGCCGATATCCGCATAGCCATTAAAAAGATAGACAGGTTTATCCAGTACAGCCTTAGCGAGTACATGATCTATGGCATCTTCTACGGAATGATTATCATCATCTCTCTATACAACATCCTCATCTTTCTGGCGATTAAAGAAAAGAAGTACCTCTACTATACCCTGTATATTTTAAGTGTAGGCCTTTACGCCATGTGCATTGATGGCATTGCCTATCAGTATATTTGGCCCAATCAACCTGAATGGAACCAGAAAGCCTACGGAGTGGCTCTATTTTCCATCATATTTTGGTCTATCCTGTTTTCAAAAATTTTCCTTAACACCAAGGTAAGATCGCCCAGGCTGCATAAGATTATTCACCTAGTATTAATCTTAAGAATTCTTCTGTTTTTGGCAGCCCTGTTTATTGACAATTCCTTGTTTCGCTTAAGAAACATCGAAATCATTCCATTATCGCTTATATTCCTGGCGGGTATCCTGGTACTAATTAGGGGCTACCAACCTGCACGATTTTTCGTAGTAGCCTACGGTTTTTTATTTGTAGGCTTTCTGCTGAAAGCGCTGCTGATGCAGTCCATCATTCCTTTTAATATTCTTACTTATTATAGCCTGCATCTTTGTTTTATCCTGGAAATGCTTTTCCTGACTTTTGCACTATCGGACAGGGTACGTATCTTAAAGGACAACAGAGACAAAGCCTTGAAACGAATTGTGCAGCAACATGAAGAAAACTCTAAGGTCATCAACCGGATTAATAAGGAGTTGGAGCAAAAAGTAGAGCAAAGAACAGAGGACTTGCGCATTAAAAACCAGCAATTGGAGGAATCCAACCATACCATTATCAGGCAATCGCGGGAAATAGCAGAAATTAACTCTATGCTTGACCTGGACAATTGGCGATTGAAAAACAATTTAAAAAAGGTACAGAAAGAAAGGCTGCTCAAAAGAAACCTGACTTATGCTGAATTTCTTGAGATTTTCAAAAGCAAGGAGTGGTGCCTTGATATATTAGCTGCTTTTAAATGGAGAAAAGATTACCATTGCCAGAAATGCAACAATGAAAAGTATATTGAAGACAGCAGCACCTATGCCAGAAGATGTACAAAATGTGGCTATAATGAAAGCCCAACAGCCTTTACTATTTTCAAAGGCATCAAATTTCCGCTTCCCAAAGCTTTGTTTATAGTGTACTCCTACCTGAACGAGGAAAACCATACGCTTGATGAAATGGCCAATATTCTGGAAATGAGAAGAAATACCGTATGGCAATTCAAGCACAAAATTGAAGATGAAGTCTCTAAAAACGGAAAAACTTATTTAAACGAGCTACTTCATTTCGGTTATGAAAGGTCAATAAACTTCATTGACATTCAATAATTATATCACTTTTCCAATATTTCAATTTGTACTTTAAAATGTTTTTTTTCCATGACAATAAAAAACATTATTCATTCTTATCAGTATAATAGGTGATTTATTAATGTTTTTAAAACGTGAAAAACGACTCTTAAAAACATAATCCCTTCAGCTCCAAATTGAATATTTTAAAGTTAATTGCTTTGCCAATATCAAATGATTACTCTAATTTCATTTAAAATTCGAGATTATTAATCTATTTCAATCGTTTAAAGTATACATAAATATGAGCGGATCACTCCATTTTTTTTTTTAAGACAATGTAGCAATACGTGAATATTTATTGTGACAACAAAAACAATTACAAAACACATGAAACAAAAAGTACTGATTTTTTTACTCACCCTTTTTACAGTGTCTTATGGTTATAGCCAAAACACTGTATCTGGTAAAGTGACTGCAAACGATGGTAATGGTATTCAGCCATTACCTGGGGTCTCTATTCAAATAGTAGGCACAACTAATGGAGCCGTTACAGATTTAGACGGAAATTATTCTTTAGAAGCTCCTGAAAATGCAGAGTTAAAGTTCTCTTTTATAGGGTATAGCACGCAAACGATTCCTGTTAACGGTCGCTCTGTTATTGATGTTGAGATGATGGAGGACATTGCAACACTTTCTGAGGTTGTAGTGGTTGGTTACGGAACTGTAAAGAAAAGTGATTTAACAGGTTCTGTAAGTTCTATAAAAGGAGAAGAATTAGTAACAGTGCCAACAGTAAACCCTGTAGATGCTTTACAAGGTAAAGTGGCAGGTGTACAAATTACGAATTCTTCCGGAGCACCAGGTAGTTCCCCCAATGTAAGAATAAGGGGTGTCGGCACTTCCGGTGACCCATCTCCAATATATGTGGTAGATGGAGTGATATTAAATGATATTTCCTTTTTGAATTCTAAAGACATAGAATCAATGCAAGTGTTAAAAGATGCTTCTGCATTGGCCATCTATGGAAACAGAGGAGCGAATGGAGTTATTATTATCACCACTAAATTAGGAAAGAAAGGGGAAGCAGCCTCCATTTCAGTAAATTCTGATTTTGGTATCCAGGTGCAGCAGAATAGAATAGACCTTCTAAATGGAAGACAATTTGCAGAAGTAGTGAATGCAATAAATCCTGGAACTTACAACAATCTGGATGTACTACCTAATACCGACTGGCAAGAATTAATTTTTGAGCCTGCTCCAGTACAAAATCATCAGGTATCAATCTCCGGTGCATCTGAAACAAATCAATATTTCTTCTCATTAGGGTATTTCGATCAATCAGGTACTCTTCCTGAATCAAGATATCAAAGGATAACGATGAAGTTAAATGACAAATACTCTCCTAAAGAATATTTTTCATTAGGCACTAACCTTACGATTTCTCCTTTCGAGCGAAATAATACAATTAACAATGCTCCTTTTAATGCCTACAGAGCCTGGCCCATTATTGAACCTTACACGGAAAGTGGAGACTTTAATGTTGTGCCTAGTGTGGGCAATATCTTGGCAGATCTTGCTTACAATACAGATAATGTGACCAGAGGTTTTACTACTGTGGGACAGGTGTATGGAGAGGTTAATTTTTTAGATGGCTTTAAGTTGAAATCCAGCTTAGGCGTTGAGTTATTTTTAGAAGAGAATGAGTCCTTTGTTCCAGTCTTCGCAGTAGGTCAATCTCAACAGCAAAACCCGGAAAGCAGATTCACCAAGAATAACTTCAGAAGATCTTCTATCATTTGGGAAAACACATTAAATTATGATAAGCAGATTGGAAAAAGCCAAATTAATGCTGTAGTAGGGTATACAGTACAGGAAGTCTCTAATGAAAGGTTTAATATTACTGCTCGTAATTTAATTAGGGATGGAAAAGATTTCCGATATATCAACCCTGGAAATATTGATCCGGCAACAATAGAAAATGGAATAAGAGACATTAATGATTTCTACAATCAGATTTCCTATTTGGCTCGATTCAATTATTCCTATGATAATAGATATATAGCTACACTTACTTATAGAAGAGATGGGTCTTCTAAATTCCTAGGAGACAATAAATATGGTGATTTCCCTGCTGTAGGTTTAGGTTGGAATATTATCAACGAAGATTTTATAAACTTCCCAAATGTAATTACAAATATGAAATTGAGAGGAAGCTGGGGAAGAGTTGGAAACGATAAAATAGATTACTTAGCTGCTTATAATGTGGTTAACAATAATTTAAATGGTGTTTTCGGTTCTCCGGAACAGTTATATTTTGGCCAATCAGATGCCGGATTTGGAAATCCTGATTTGAGATGGGAGATCGTTGAACAAATTAACATAGGGCTTGAACTCGGTTTTTATCAGGAAAGATTAACTGCAGAGCTAGATTTCTACAACAGGGATACTGATGGTTTTTTAGTAAATCTACCTGTACCTGCATACTTAGGCAACGGAACCGACTTAGTTTTCTATAATGCAGGAAAAGTAAGAAACAGAGGATTTGAATTTAATATTAACTGGCAGGATGAGATCGGGGATTTCACTTACTATGTGGGATTTAATGGTGCAACACTAAAAAATGAAGTACTGGAAGTTAGCGGACTGGAAGGTTCTGATGAATTACTTGGAAATATAAACAATAATGTTATTTCCAGAACTGTTGCCGGCTTACCAATTGGCGCTTTTTATGGTTACCAGGTAGAAGGAGTATTTCAAAATACAGACGAAATTGCCGGACGCCCCACTTTTGCAGGAACTCAGCCAGGTGATTTAATTTTCGCAGACACTAATGATGATGGCGTACTCAATGGAGATGATAGAACCTTTATTGGTTCACCAATACCTGATTTTAACTATGGTATCAACTTAGGAGGTACTTATAAAAGTTTCGGCTTAGATCTTCTGTTCCAAGGACAAGAAGGAAATGAGATACTTAATTATAAAGAAACCGTAAGACCCGACAGGTATAATTTTGAAGCACATGTTTACGACTATTGGAGAGGAGAAGGTACAAGCAACACAGAACCGCGCCCAACTGACGGAGGGAACAACTACAGAGTTTCATCTCAATATATTCAAGACGGGAGTTTCTTAAGATTGAGAACAGTTACTTTGTCTTATAACTTACCAAGCACTTTAATGGAAAATATCGGGCTTAATACTGCCAGAGTTTACCTTAGAGGAAACAATATTTTCACAATCACAGATTTTACTGGCTATAACCCTGAAGTACCAGGTGGTACTCTAATAAATGGAGTGGATCAAGGCACATACCCTGTATCTAGTGTATATTCTGTTGGAGTCAATTTAACTTTTTAATTAAAATCACATGTTTAAGAATAGCATTTTAGTAATTATAATAATATCTACTTTTCTTCTTTCATGTAAAGAGGAATTTCTTGAAAAAGCACCTCAGGATAAATTAACACAGGAGAATTTCCCTTCAAATCCTGCTGATGCATTAGCTGCCACTAATGCAATTTATGAAGTACTTAGATTTGGCACATACCACAGAGGCTATTATCCAATTGATGATATTATGTCAGATGATGCATTAAAGGGAAGTAGCCCGGGAGATTTAGTGGCTGATCTACAGCCATTTGATGTGTTCGATCACAATGTTACCAATCCCTTTGTTCTCAATTGGTGGAGAGCCCTTTATACAGGCGTACGCAGAGCTAATGTTGTTATAGACAGAGTATCTCAAGTAGAAATGGATCAAAATTTAAAAGAAAGATATATAGGTGAAGCTAAGTTTCTGAGAGGGCTATATTACTCCGATTTAGCCCGTGGATATGGTGGCGTACCATTGGTAACTGAATCTGCTATAAGGACGGATTATACCAGGGCCACAATTGAACAAACTTACGATTTCATTGAAGCAGATTTAAGAGCAGCTATTGAGGCTCTACCTGAAAAATCAGACTACGCAGCTGATGATTTGGGCCGAGCTACTAAAGGAGCTGCAAAAGCTTTACTTGCGCGGGTTTACCTTTATCAGGAAGAATATGATAGTGCAGCTTTTTTTGCAGAAGAAGTGATCAACTCACAACAGTATGATTTGGAACCTTCTTTTGAAAGCGCTTTTAGAGAAGAAACCGAGTTTGGCTCTGAATCTGTCTTTGAAATAGGAGGCATTGGAGTACAAGGAGGTGTTACAGCAGGAAATAATGAATATACTACCGGACAAGGAGTAAGAGGAAACCCTAACCGCGGAATTGGAGCTAACAGACCCTCTATGGATTTAATTAATTCCTTTGAAGCTGGTGATCCAAGGATGCAGGCTACGGTAATATTTGTAGGAGAAGTATTGGATGGAATAGAGATAGTAGGAGACTCTCAAACCCCGGATACTACTGCCACAGGCCAAATAGAAACCTATAATCAAAAAATATGGACTCCGGGGACCACTCCTTTTTCTAATACAGCTCATAACAGGCGATTAATCAGGTATGCCGAAGTTTTATTAATAGCAGCAGAAGCACTTAATAGAAGTAACAATGCAGCGCAAGCTTTAGTATATCTTAATGAGGTAAGGGAGAGAGCGAGAGAAGGCAATGAAAGTATTCTTCCGGACATAACTGAAACCGATCCAGACTTATTAGAGGGTTTAATTTTGGAAGAAAGACGTCATGAATTAGCCATGGAAGGCCACAGGTTTTGGGACTTGGTGAGAACAGGTAATGCAGAGGAAGTTTTAGGAACCTTCGGTTTTCAAACCAATAAACATGAATTACTCCCTATTCCTCAATCGGAAAGAGATATCACTAACGGACTGCTGGAGCAAAACCCTAATTGGAATTAAACTTTAAATATAAACAAACAACTATGAGAATGTTAAATAAAACAAAGTACCTAATCGGTGCCTTTTTATTAAGTGCACTGGTATTTACAGGATGTGATGATGATGATAGTGCTCCGGCATTATCCGTGACAGCTATTTCGGCTACAGGAACAAGCCTTGAAACTGGCGATGAAGTAACTAAAGACCTCAACGGTGCTACTTCAGCAACAGATGTTCCTCCTAACGCTGTATTTGAAATAAGTTTCGACAGAGAGGTAGATGCTTCTACAGCTACAGCTACATCTGTCACCTTAACTAGTGATGGAAGTGCTGCCACTACTACAGTGACTACAAGTAGCTCTGTTGTAACAGTTACTCCTACAGAGGATTTAATTCAGGGAACTGACTATACGCTGACTATTACCTCAGCCGTAGCCGCATCTGATGGTGGTACGTTTTCTAGTACTACAAGAACATTTAGAACTGCTGGTAGATCTGAAGTTGTCCCACCTCAAAGTGAAGCACAAGTCGGATACTGGAAATTCGATGGAAATACTGAAGCAGCTGTAGGCGAATTCAATACTGTTTTTGAGCAAATTACATATGCTACTGATAGATTTGGATTTCAAAATGGTGCAGCTAAATTTAATGGTGCAAGTGCTCCAGGTAATGGTGATATTGTAGAAATAGAATCTGATCCCTCTCTAATAACGGATAGCAGAACAATTTCTGTGTGGTTTAAGGTTGATGGCGAAGACTATAAAGCTATAGGAAGTTCTAAATTTATGATGGGAATGGCTGCTGAAAAAGGATTTTTCTTTGAGTTAGGTGATTCAGAAGTTGCCTGGATAAAACTAGCTACTAATCATAAATTAGATCCGGATCCAAACAACCTTAAATATGCTGTCAACTGGAGTGATCCAAACGGCAGTGGAGCAATTGGTGGCCAAATCTCCTTTAATTATGAAGGATCTATTTCAGCACTGATAGCTGATGATAATTGGCATCAATTAATTTTAGCATTTGATGCAGTTACATCTGTAAAAACAATTTACTTAGATGGTAATAAATTAATGGAACTAGATATTGATTCTGAGACTGAAGAATACTTCTTAAAAGGAATGGCGATAAATGATAGTAATGTTGAAGATATTATAGACACTAATTTAACTTTTGGTTTTGCTGGTAGCAGAGCAAACGGAGCAACTGACTGGGCAAATTATAAAACAGCTCAAAACACTTACAAAGGGTTAATGGATGATGTCAGAATATTTGGTTCTGCTCTAACAGCACAAGAAGTTCAGACGCTTTACAATGCCGAAAGACCATAATTGTTTAATTGTTAGTTTAATTTTAGCAGAGGCATCAAATGCCTCTGCTTTTTTTTACCTCACTGTGAAATAAATATAATTTAAGCCTATCAACCGAGAGTAATTGGTTGAAAAAAGCAGTCAATCTACCGGAGAACTATGTTGGGTTATTCCATGTGTCCGATAGAATCAAATAATATACACATGAACTACTTAAAATACTTCCTACTTCTTCCTTTCTTATTGATTTCCTGTTCTGATGATGACCCAATAGAACAAGAGAAAGGGCTACTGCAATTACAAAGCGTAAGAATTGGCACCTTAAATCTCAATGCTAATCAAACCACTGAAGATGCTCCAATTGATAAAGGTGTTGTCATTTCGTTCTCAGAAGCTTTGAATAAACAAACTGTAGAAACAGAACTAAAACTATTTAATTCAGCTAACACTGAAGTACCTCTTACCATTAGCTATTTAGATCAGGAAAGAACTGTATCATTAATTCCGGAATCAAATTTGAGCAACAATTCTTCTTATACCCTAAAAATTGGCCAGGTTCAATCAGTAGCAGAAAATGAATTTCCTGGTGCTGAATATACCTTTCAAACTATTGAAGGAGCTTTGACACTCGAAGAAGCCTTAATTAGTGAGGAAACTCTTCTTACCACTTCCAGAATTACAAATATTGAACTTACCCCACAAATTAGCCTTACATTTTCAGACCCACTTGATCCTGAAAATGATTTAAATGACTTTATAAATATCATTAATAAAGGAGCAAAACTACCTTTAAGCTTTACTCTTTCTAATGAAAATAAAACATTAGCCATCTCCTCAACAGAAGCTGCCAGAGATTTAGCAAAATATACTTTAACAATTTCCACCAACCTGAAAAGTATTAATGATTTTAGCTTTTCAGGGTTCACAAAAGAATTCTACACCCAACTCGACTCCACCTACAAATTCCCCGAAATCTCTGATGAAGCACTGCTCACCAAAGTGCAGGAGCAAACTTTTAAATATTTCTGGGATTTTGCTCACCCGAACAGCGGCCTGGCCAGAGAGAGAAACACTTCTGGCGATTTAGTGACCATCGGAGGCTCCGGATTTGGCGTAATGGCTATTTTAGTAGGTGTACACAGAAATTTTATCACCCGCCAGCAAGCAGTTGAAAGACTCAACAAAATTGTTACCTTTTTAGAATCGGCAGACCGTTTCCATGGCGTCTGGCCTCACTGGATGAATGGAAATACCGGAGCCACCATTGCTTTTAGCACCACCGATAATGGCGCTGACCTGGTAGAAACCGCTTTCATGATTCAGGGACTCCTTACTGCTCGTCAGTTTCTGGATGAATCGGTTCCGGATGAACTTGCCATCATTAATAAAATTACAGCACTATGGGAAGCCGTAGAATGGAATTGGTTCCAAAAAGAAGGAGAAAATGTGCTTACATGGCACTGGTCACCCAACTTTGGCTTCCAGATGAATTTAAAAATCAGGGGATGGAATGAAGCCTTGATTATTTACACACTGGCTGCCTCCTCTCCTACTTACCCGATCAGTAAAGAGGTCTACGAACAAGGGTGGGCACAAAATGGGGGCATCCAAAACGGCTCTCAATCCTATGGAATTACCATGCCGCTCGGTTCTAACAGAGGTGGTCCGCTTTTCTTTGCCCATTACTCATTTTTGGGAATGGACCCTACCAACCTGGAAGATCAGTATGCTAATTACTGGGAACAGAATACGGCTCATACACAGATCAACAGAGCTTATTGTATCGCAAACCCGTTAAACTATGTGGGATACAGCGAAGCTGTTTGGGGACTAACCGCCAGTGATAATCATGAAGGTTATTCTGCTCACTCTCCGAATAATGATTTAGGAGTAATCACACCCACAGCAGCCATTTCTTCTATTCCTTATACTCCGGAAGCTTCCATGGAAGCCATCAGACATTTTTACTACTTAATGGGAGATAAACTTTGGGGAGAATATGGTTTTTACGATGCTTTTAATATCACAAAAGACTGGTATGCTAACTCATACCTCGCAATTGATCAGGGACCTATCATTATTATGATAGAAAACTATAGAACAGGCTATATCTGGGATTTATATATGGCTGATCCTGAAGTACAGGAAGGTTTAACAAAACTTGGATTTACTTACTAGCGGACAGAGGGTTTCGGAGGCTTACAATAAAGCCCTGTTAACCTTAGATGGAGAGAATAAACTAATACCATTTAATAAATATAAACATGAAATGAGCATAAATATTCTAGGCGAATTTATACCAACCGCCAGATGAATATTTATCGCGAATTCCATGTGACAATTAAAAACAAAAATATATACACATGAAAAAACTCTTGTTATTTGGCAGTATTGCACTTCTTTTTAGTTACTGCACTTCAACTGATAAAAAAGCAACAGAGGAAGAAAACGATGCATCGGCTTCTGAAATTAGCGAGGATTCACTGCTCAACCTGGTGCAATATCAAACCTTCAACTATTTCTGGGAGGGCGCTGAGCCTAATTCAGGATTGGCCAGAGAGAGGTTTCATGAAGATGATGTGTATCCTTCCAACGATAAACACATAGTAACAACAGGAGGAACCGGTTTTGGCTTAATGGCTATTTTAGTAGGAATTGAGAGAGGTTTTATTTCAAGGGAAGAAGCACTTCAAAGGTTTGAAAAAATGGTGAGCTTCCTAGAGAAAGCTGATCGTTTTCATGGAGCTTACCCTCACTGGTTAAACGGGGAAACAGGTAAGGTAAAAGCCTTCAGTAGCAAAGATGATGGAGGAGATTTAGTGGAAACCGCCTTTCTGATCCAGGGATTGCTTACAGTGAGGCAATACTTTGAAAATGGAAATGAACAGGAAAAAGCCTTAGCTTCCAGGATTAACAAAATATGGGAGGCAGTTGATTGGAACTGGTATACCAAAGGTGGAGAAAATGTACTCTACTGGCACTGGTCGCCCAATTATGGCTGGGACATGAATTTCCCTGTAGGAGGTTATAATGAATGCCTGATTATGTACGTATTGGCCGGCTCCTCTCCTACTCACCCTATTGATGCGGCAGTTTACCATGAAGGGTGGGCGCGTAACGGAGATATTGCAAATGACACAACCGCTTATGGCTTACCTACTATATTAGATCATTATGAACATGCTAACAAAACTGTAGGTCCATTATTTTGGGCTCACTACTCCTATTTAGGTTTAAACCCTAAAGGCCTGAGCGATAAATACGGAAACTACTGGGATTTAAATAAAAACCATGCTTTAATCCAATACAGATATGCTGTAGACAATCCTAAGGGTTTTGAAGGTTATGGAGAAAATATGTGGGGGTTAACTTCCAGCTATTCCGTAAGGGGCTATGCCGGGCACAATCCAAATGATGATTTAGGTGTAATTTCCCCTACAGCGGCCTTGTCATCTTTCCCTTACACCCCTGAAGAAAGCATGAAATTCTTAAAATTTATGTACCAGCCGGCTCAGGATAGTCTGATTGGAAACTATGGACCTTATGATGCCTTTTCTTTTGAGCACGATTGGTATGTACCTCGTTACCTGGCTATCGATCAGGGTCCTATTCCTGTAATGATCGAGAATTACCGCACAGGATTACTATGGGATTTATTTATGACAGTGCCTGAATTGCAAAAAGGCTTAACCAAACTAGGATTTACTTATGAAGACTAAACTATCGATTCTTTGTATACTCATATCTTTTTCCAGCTTTCTGCAAGCACAGGATAAAGAAGCATTTAAGCGCGAAATCTACATCAAAGGAAAAGATTCCCTCAATTACAGAATCCTATATCCTGAAAATTTTAGTGCTGAAAAAAAATATCCACTGCTTCTTTTCCTGCATGGTGCCGGAGAAAGAGGAAGTGACAATGAAAAACAACTTGTTCATGGCTCTAAACTATTTTTGGATGCACAGAACAGGCAAAAAAATCCTGCTGTTGTCATCTTTCCTCAGTGCCCGAAGGACGACTACTGGGCAAAGGTAGGTGTGGACAGATCAGAAAATGGAAATACTTTTGACTTTGACTATAGCGGAGACCCCAACAAGTCATTAGGCCTTGTGATGAACCTGCTGGATTCCATGCTTAAAAAAGATTTCGTAGAGCAAGAAAGAGTTTACGTAATGGGGCTTTCTATGGGTGGAATGGGCACTTTTGAAATCCTATACAGAAAGCCTAAAACATTTGCTGCAGCAGTACCCATTTGCGGAGGTGGTGATCCTGCAACCGTTAAAAAATACGCTAAAAAGGTAGATCTATGGGTTTTTCATGGCGCTAAAGATGATGTTGTACCTCCTTCTTACTCCAAAGAAATGGTAGCTGCCCTAAAAGCCAAAAAAGCTAACGTGAAATTCACTGTATTTCCTAATGCCAACCATAATAGCTGGGATCCTGCGTTCGCTGAACCCGGATTGCTTGACTGGCTATTTTCTCAATCTAAAAAGTAAACTAAAATGATCAAACAATTATTATACGCTGCTTCTTTTGCATTAATAGCAGCTTCATGTACCATCCAAGCCTCAGAGAAAGATCCTGAAAGAGCTCAAAATGAAAAAATTGACTCACTGCTGTCAGTTATGACACTGGAAGAAAAAATTGGCCAGCTTAACTTACCATCGGCAGGAGATGTAAGCACAGGAATAAGCACCAATTCTGGCATTGCCCAGCAAATAAAAGAAGGAAAAGTGGGTGGTCTTTTTAACATTAATGGAATTGATAAAATCCGGGCTGTACAAAAAGTAGCCGTGGAAGAAAGCCGCCTGGGTATTCCTTTAATCATTGCCAAAGATGTTATTCATGGCTATAAAACTATATTCCCTATTCCTTTTGGCCTTTCTGCCAGCTGGGACATGGATTTAATTCAACAGTCTGCCAGAATTGCTGCAGAAGAAGCCTCATCTGATGGTATTGCATGGACTTTCTCTCCCATGACAGATATTTCAAGAGATCCTCGTTGGGGAAGAGTTTCAGAAGGCAGTGGTGAAGATCCCTACTTAGGTGCTCAGATAGCAAAAGCCATGGTAAATGGCTACCAGGGAAATGATTTGTCAGTTGCCAATACTATTTTAGCCTGCGTAAAGCATTTTGCCCTTTACGGAGCTTCTGAAGCCGGAAGAGACTACAACACAGTAGACATGAGTAGGCTAAGAATGTACAACGACTATTTTCCTCCTTACAAAGCAGCTGTAGATGCTGGTGTGGGAACAGCCATGGCATCTTTTAATGAGGTGGATGGAATACCTGCAACAGGAAATAAATGGTTAATGACTGAGGTGTTAAGGGAAAAATGGGGATTTGATGGCTTTGTTGTGAGTGACTACACAGGCGTTAGCGAGATGATTGCACATGGAATGGGCGACTTACAAGACGTATCAGCTTTAGCACTCAATGCAGGTGTAGAAATGGATATGGTAAGTGAAGGTTTTCTTACCACTTTGAAAAAATCAGTGGAAGAAGGTAAAGTTTCAGAAGAAACTATTAGCAATGCTTGCAGACTGATTTTAGAAGCTAAGTATCAATTAGGACTCTTTGATGATCCTTATAAATACATGAATGAAGAAAGAGCAGCCGAAGTAATCTTCTCTGACGAAAACAGAAATGTTGCCAGAAAGGTTGCTGCGGAATCCATGGTTTTATTGAAAAATGAAGGGGTTTTACCTCTAAGCAAAGATGCTAAAGTAGCTTTAATTGGCCCACTGGCTAACAATAAAGAAAACATGGTGGGTACATGGAGTGTAAGTGCTGACATCATGAAATCTGTTTCTATTTATGATGGTCTCAAAGAAGTTTCTGAAAACCCTCAGGGAGTTCAATACGCAAAGGGCTCCAACCTGGTAGAAGATCCTGAACTGGAAAAACGAATTGGTATGTTCGGCAAAAACACGAATAGAGATTCGCGTTCAGAAGAAGAATTGATAAAAGAAGCTGTACAATTAGCGAAAAAATCTGATGTAGTAGTTGCCATATTAGGTGAGGCTTCCGAGAGTTCAGGAGAAAGTTCAAGCCTTACTGATATCAGCATTCCTGATATTCAGGTACGCTTATTAAAGGCACTTGAAGCTACAGGTAAAAAAGTAGCTGTTGTTTTACTAAGTGGAAGGCCACTTGTGCTCAATGAAATAATACCACATTCTGATGCTATCCTCAATGCATGGTTTCCGGGTTCGGAAGCAGGCTTAGCTTTAGCGGATGTATTGTATGGTAATGTAAACCCTTCTGGTAAACTTACCATGACTTTCCCTCAAAATGTAGGGCAGGTGCCGATTTATTATAGCAATAAAAACACAGGCAGACCTTTAGAAGGTGAGTGGTTTCAAAAATTCAAATCGAATTATCTGGATGTTAGCAATGAACCGGAGTTCCCGTTTGGATTTGGATTAAGCTATACCACGTTTAAATATAATAACCTGAAAGTGAACTCCAATACAATGGATATGGATGGCACCCTCACTGTTAGCGTTGAAGTATCTAACTCAGGCAAAGTAGCGGGTAAAGAAGTGGTTCAATTATACATACAAGACCTGGTAGGTACAATTACCCGCCCAATGAAAGAACTAAAGGGCTTTCAAAAAATAGAATTGAAAGCAGGAGAAACCAAAAAAGTAGAATTTAGCATTTCTAAAAATGATTTAGCATTCTATCATCAGGATATGAGCTTCTATGCAGAGCCGGGTGATTTCAAGGTGTATGTAGGTACAAATTCATCAGACGTTTTAGAAACAGAATTTGAATTACTTAAAAAATAGAATGCGTTATCTCTTTTTAACTTTTTTTTTATTCCTCTTATCAATGGATATTTCTGCCCAGAGTGGCAGAAATATCCAATCTCTCAACTACAGTTGGTCCTTCCATAAAGGCGAAATAGCCGATACTGCTGAATGGACTACTGTCAATTTGCCTCACACCTGGAACGCATTTGACCCCTTTGATGAAGAAAAGGGCTATTACAGAGGAGTTAGCTATTATAAACGTTCACTTAAGCTTCCATTAGCAGAAAATAAAAACTGGTTCCTTTACTTTGAGGGAGTAAATCAGGTAGCTGAAGTGTATGTAAATGGTCAGTTAGCCACCAAACATATAGGAGGTTATACAGGATTCTCTGTTCCCCTTACACAATTTCTACAGGAAGGAGAAAACCAACTGCTGGTTAAGGTGGATAACAGCCACAATGAGGCAATTGCTCCTTTAAAAGGTGATTTTAACTTTTACGGAGGCATTTACAGAGATGTATTTTTAATCTCCACCGGGAAAACCCATTTTGAATTCAGTGAATATGGCGACAAAGGCATATTTATCTCTACACCTAAGGTTTCTGAAAAAGAAGCTTTGGTAACTGCCCGACTCAACATCTCTTCCTCAGATAAGTCAAGCCTAAAAATCATAACTGAACTAATTGATCCTGAAGGCATAAGTATCTTCAAAAAAACTAAAAAAACCAGTTTAAAATCGGGAACAAACACTTTAAGTTACGATTTACCTAAAGTGAATAATCCTAAGTTATGGCATCCTGATCATCCATATTTGTATCAACTAAAAATTTCTCTGGAGAGTGCCAAAGGCCAAAAACTGGATGAACAAATGGTACCTTTTGGCTTCAGGTGGTTTCGCTTCGATGCCAATGATGGATTCTACCTTAATGGCAAGTATCTGAAATTAATAGGAACCAATCGTCACCAGGATTTTGAAGGCCTCGGAAATGCACTCTCTGATCAACGACATTTAAATGATGTTCAACTGATTAAAGAGATGGGCAGTAACTTTTTCCGAACAGCCCACTATCCGCAGGATCCCGCAGTAATTAGGGCCGCAAACAAATTAGGTTTATTGGTAAGTATGGAAATTCCGCTCGACCATGACATTACTGATTCCGAAGCTTTCTACGAAAATTCTCAACATATGATGAAAGAGATGATTCGACAGAATTACAACCACCCGAGCATTATCATATGGGCTTACATGAACGAAATGCTGCTGGGAAGAAACCTGGAAAAGGATCAGGAAATCATCAAGAAAATAGTTGATTTCGCTAAAGTGCTTGAAGATTTAACCAGAAAAGAAGATAGTAGCAGATATACCATGATCCCTAACCATGGCAGTTTAGAGCTTTACCAAAAAGCAGGTTTAACACAAATACCTATGCTGGTAGGATGGAATCTTTATTTTGGATGGTACGAAGCACAGTTGGGTGCAGGAAAATTCCTTGATGCTTACCACCAATTAGTTCCCGCAAAACCAATGGTCATTACTGAATATGGCGCAGGATCCGATCCACGGATTCGATCATTCAATCCTGTCCGTTTTGATTTTTCCATTGAATGGCAAACAAAGTTTCATCAGCAAAACCTGATTGACATCATGGAGAGGCCTTTTGTTTCAGGTGCTGCTGTTTGGAATTTAGCCGACTTCGGATCGGAAAACAGGAACGATGCAGTACCTAAAATCAACAGCAAAGGCCTTATTTCAGTGGACAGAACCCCTAAAGATGCTTACCACCTATACCAGGCATGGCTGCTTAAAAAGCCATTTGTAAAGATTGGAGGAGAGAATTGGCAATCGAGGGTTGGCTATAGCGATAAGCAAAACCTCCAGGTTTTTACCAATGCTGATCACATCGAATTATTAGTAAATGGCCAAGCAGCAGACCTACTTTCTTTCGAGAACCATCTGAGTGAGTGGAGAGTTTCTCTAAAAACAGGACGCAATATCCTAAAAGCTACTGCCTATTTTGGGGATTCTTCCATTACGGATTATAGTGAAATAAACTTCGGGAAAATAAATAAAGACTGGCTGAGTAATAACACCCTCTACTTTAACTGTGGCGCAAATTTCTTTTTTACGGACCCTATAGATCACATTACATGGTTACCGGAAACGGAATTCAACAATGAATTACTAGGCTACAAAGGGGGTGAAGTGTTTATGCCCCGCGGCCAGGGAGTAGGCACGGATCGCGAAATATTCCTCACTAATAACGACCCTATTTACCAAACGGCAAGAATTGGTGGCGAGTATTATTTTGATTTGGAAGCGGGTCAATATGAGGTAGTACTTCATTGGGCAGAAATTGATCCGGCTTATCAGGACAAAAACAGACAATTTGATATACTTTTTAATGATAAAGTGGTAGTGGAAGGCTTACAAAGTAAAGCAGCCTTCACGGCAATCAGTAAAAAGATAATTACCTATGTTGATAAAGAAGGTTTAAAAATTTCCTTTAAGCTTAAAGAAGGAGAACCCATTTTAAATGCAATAGAAATACGAAAACTATAACATTATGCGAATAGGTCACTTTACCCTGGCTTTGCTTATCCTTTCCTCTTGCAGTAAGGAAGCAGACCAGCAAAAAACAGGAAGCAGAGAGTCTGCCAAAAGGCCAAACATTATTTATATCATGTCTGACGACCATGCAGAGCAGGCAATTAGTGCTTATGGCCATCCTGTGAGCCAATTGGCGCCAACTCCCAACATCGACAGGATAGCGGATGAAGGTGCATTATTTAAAAATAATTTCTGTACCAACTCCATTTGCGGGCCCAGCAGAGCGGTAATACTTACAGGCAAATTCAGCCATTTAAATGGTTTTAGAATGAACGGAGACCTCTTTAATGGAGATCAGCAAACATTCCCCAAACTGTTGCAAAAAGTTGGCTACACAACAGGAATGATAGGAAAATGGCATCTGGCTGGCCACCCACAGGGTTTCGATTACTGGAACATACTAACAGATCAGGGCAATTATTACAATCCGGACTTTATTTCCAGTAACAAAGCAACTAATACTATTGACACTAACAGAATTGCTGGTTACGCCACTGACATCATTACCCGGGAGGCGCTTGATTTTATCAGCAGTGCCAAAAAGGAGGAAAAGCCTTTTATGTTAATGGTGCACCATAAAGCACCACACCGTAACTGGATGCCGGCTTTACGCCATGTAAATAAATATGACTCCGTACAATTTCCATTACCGGACACTTATTTCACTGATCACGAAGGTTCTGTTGCTTCTCAAGAACAGCTTCAAACTATTTATAAGGATATGTATGAAGGACATGACCTGAAAATGACCAAAGAAAAAGGAAGTCCGGAGCTGGCGCACAATCCCTGGACCAATGATTTTGACAGAATGACACCTGAGCAAAGAAAAGCATGGGATGAAGCCTATAGCAAGAAAAATGATGCTTTTCATGAAGCGAACTTAAGTGGCAGGGCATTGGCTGAATGGAAGGGACAACGCTATCTGCAGGAATACCTGGCCACCATTGCCGCAGTGGATGAAGGAGTGGGTGAAATTTTGGATTACCTGGAAAAAAGCGGACTGGCTGAAAACACCATTATTGTTTACACTACCGATCAGGGGTTTTATTTAGGAGAAAAAGGCTGGTTTGATAAACGCTATATGTATGAGGAATCACTCGCTATGCCACTGATGATGAAATATCCGGGCCATATTAAGCCAGGCACCGTGGTCAATGCCTTAACTCAGAATATCGATTTCCCGGAAACTTTCCTGGATTATGCCCAGGCAGAAATCCCGAAGGACATGCAAGGTAAATCTCTACGACCGCTATTGGAGAATACCATGAATGACAATGCCTTTAGAGATGCTGTTTACTACCATTATTATGATTTCCCCGCTTTCCATATGGTGAAGAAGCACTATGGCGTGAGAACTGATCGCTACAAATTAATGCATTTCTATGATGATATAGATACGTGGGAACTCTACGATTTGAAGGAAGATCCAAATGAAATCCATAACCAAATTGACAACCCTCAATATGATGCTATTGAAGCACAACTTAGGGTAAAGCTGGATTCTCTTCAGAAAGTATATAAAGTTACAGAAAAAGAATTTGAACAGGCCCCTGAGCAACAGGTGGAGCGTGCTTACAAACAATTTGAGAAATTGCGCGGAAATACCGGCACTTCTTATGACCCAGTTAAAAATCAGGATACACAACTTTAATAATGCAACGACTATTTATTTTTATAACACTTAGTTTTTTCTTGGCCTGCGACAGCAATCAACAGGCAGAAACAACAACCGAGAAAAAAGATGCTGGTAAGAACTACCAAACCTATTGTAACCCTATAGATATCGACTACTCATATATGTCACACTACAGGGCTGAAAATAAGGTTTCCTACCGATCCGGGGCAGATCCGGCCATCGTGAATTATAAAGGAAAATATTATCTGTTTGTTACCCGATCACATGGATACTGGGTATCAGAAGATATGAGCAACTGGAAATTTATCAGACCACAAAGCTGGTATTTCAAAGGAAGCAACGCGCCTGCAGCAGCAGTATTTAAAGATAAAATCATTGCATATGGTGATCCCTCCGGTAGAGGCCCGATAATAGAAACAGACAACCCTGAATTGGGGGATTGGAAAACAAATTTTGCTGTGTTAAACATGCCACACGGTATTCAGGACCCTGCTCTTTTTGTAGATGACGATCAGAAGGTATATTTATATGAAGAATCTTCCAATAAATGGCCCATCAGGGTGGTAGAGTTAGACCCCGAAAATTATTTTGTACCAAAAGGAGAGCAGAAGGATTTGTTTAACCTAAAACCGGAGCAACATGGCTGGGAACGCTTTGGCCAGGATCATAAATCTGACATTGATCCTTATATTGAAGGCCCGTGGATGGTAAAGCATAATGATACTTACTACCTGGAATATGGCGCACCTGGAACGCAATGGAATGTTTATGCTGATGGTGTGTATACAAGCGACAGCCCCTTAGGTCCATTTGAATATGCCCCTTACAACCCAATATCCTACAAGCCCGGTGGTTTTCTTAAAGGATCGGGCCATGGAAGTACAGTAAAAGATAATAATGGGAATTACTGGCATTTTGCTACAATGGCCATTTCTGTCAATTACAAATTTGAACGCAGAATAGGGATGTATCCTGCAGGTTTTGAAGAAGACAATGGTCAGATGTATGTAAATACTGCCTATGGAGACTATCCTCATTATCTACCTGATACAAAAGTAGAAAATCACAAAAAGCGCTTTACAGGCTGGATGCTGCTTTCCTACAATAAAAAAGTTTCTACCAATTCCCCTGAAGTAAAAGATAGCATTAATGTGGTAGATGAAAGTAGCTCAGGGTATATGTTGGATCAGATCAGAGAATTTGACATTAATAAAATAAACGATGAGGAAATAAGGTCCTACTGGGTGTCAAAAGCCAATCATGATTCAATATATGTTGAAATTGATTTAGGAGAAATAATGGAGGTAAACGCTGTACAAATCAACTTCCAGGATTTTAATAGCAATATTTATGGAAGACCGGACACCCTAAAGCAGCAATTTGCTATTTTAGGTTCAGAAGATGGGGATAAATGGGAAATACTGGCTGATTTCAGAGAAAATCAAAAGGACATGCCCCATGCGTATATCGAATTGGATAAAACTGCTAAAGCTCGCTTTATTAAGTATGATCATGTGTATTGTACTAATAATTACCTGTCAATTTCCGAATTGCGCGTTTTTGGTAAAGGATTAAAAGCAAAGCCACAAACACCTGCTAAGTTTGAAGTATCGCGTCAAAGCGATAGAAGAAATGCTAACTTAAGCTGGCAATCTGTACCTGATGCAACAGGTTATGTTATTTATTGGGGAATTGAAAAAGATAAACTTAATTTATCTGCTCAAATGTATGATCAGACAACCTATGAACTCCGGGCTCTCAATGCCGATCAGGAATATTATTATCAGGTAGAAGCATTTAATGAAAATGGCATTTCCGAAAAAAGCGAAATACTTTATACAAAATAGAAACAGATGAGAAAACTAGCCACTCTTATACTATTTATTGCACTTTCAGCTTCACAGCTGATGGGACAACGCTATCAAAATCAAATTTTCAATGAAGTGAATGTCAGCACTGAAACCTATTTGCAAACCAAAGATGAGGCACTGAAACTGGATATTTATCAGCCTGCGAACGATGATGCAACAGACCGCCCTCTCCTGTTATTTGTTCATGGTGGAGGCTTTGCCGGAGGTGCCAGAGATGAGTACGAAATAATGGAATTTTGCAAAAACATGGCGCGCAGAGGCATTGTTGCTGTAAGCATGTCCTATACTTTAACTATGAAAGGTAAATCATTCGGCTGTGATCAGTCAGCCGAAAATAAACTGGCTACTTTCAAACAAACAGCATCTGAAATTAACGAAGCGACTAATTATCTGTTAAAAAAGAAAAGTGAGTTAAAAATTAATCCTGAATTAGTTATTATAGCTGGCAGCAGTGCCGGTGCTGAGGCCGTTTTACATGCAGCCTTTCTTCCTGAAACTCAAAAACCTCTCCCATCCGACTTTAAATATGCCGGGCTGATTAGTATGGCAGGAGCAATTATTGATCTTAATCTTATCACCAAAGAAACAGCAATGCCTATGCAGCTATTTCATGGTACTTGTGATGATTTAGTACCCTACGGATCGGCTCCTCACCACTTTTGTAAAGAAAAAGATGCAGGCTATTTAATGTTGCATGGTGCAGGAAGTATTTCAAAACACCTTCAATCGCTCAACAAAGGATATTACTTAATCACCGGCTGTAATGACAACCATTCCTGGGCAGGGAAACCCTTTAAGTTTTACAGAGAAGAGGTTGCTAACTTTATCTATTATGATTTAATTAAGAAAAAGTTCAGACAAACTCACGAGGTTATAAGTAATAAAAGAAATTGTGAACTTACAGCAACACCAGAAGTTTGTGTTAATTAGAATATATGCAAACTTAATAATTTCACAATCTAGAAGATCGGCAACCTCATAATAAACTGCATAATTTTGAATTAAATTAATAACCTTATGAATTTCAAATATTTTATGTTCTCATTATTACCTTTTTCTTTCCTCTTAAGCTGTACGAAAAACGGAGGAGATCAACAAGAAAATCATAAAAAAGAAAAAAGTGAAAACCCCAATGTAATTCTTCTTATCGGTGATGGAATGGGACTTTCTCAAGTAACATCTCTCTACTATTTTAAAGAAGGGGAACCTAACTTATCAAGATTTGAAAATATAGGTTTATCAAAAACAGCTTCTTCAAGCCATAAAATAACTGATTCCGGTGCCTCAGGTTCTGCTATGGCTACTGGGCAAAAAACGTATAATGGAGCAATTGGAGTGAACAAAGACACTACCGATATTGAAAACATGGTGGAGTTGCTGTCTAAAAGAGGTTATCATACTGGTATTATAGCCACCTCCACCATAACTCATGCAACTCCGGCTTCCTTTTTTGCCCATTCAAAGGATAGAGGTATGGAGGACTTCATAGCAGCGCAATTACATAATACTGAAGTAGATTTTTTTGCAGGAGGCGGATTAAAAAATTTTAATAAAAGAATAGATGGTATAAACTATCTGGACAGTTTAAAAACTAAGAATTTTTCAATAGATACTACCTCTTTAAATGCTGAATTAGTACAAAAAGATAAAATTGGCTTTCTATTGAGCGATGGCGCAATGCCAAAAAAACTTGAAGGCAGAGACGAGTTTCTACCAGAAGCTACAGAATTAAGCATTAATTTTCTCAAGCAAAAAGAAGGTCCGTTTTTCATTATGTCAGAAGGGTCGCAAATTGATTGGGGAGGTCATGATAATAACAGTGATTACATTATTACAGAAATAATTGACTTTGACAAAGTAATAGGATTAGCCCTTGATTTTGCTGAAAAGGATGGTAACACTTTGGTGATTGTAACAGCCGATCATGAAACCGGAGGATATACCTTAAGATCAGGTAAAAATGAAGAAGGTAAAACAGATTATAACATAATTGATCCTTCATTTTCCACTTCAGGTCATTCTGCCACTATGGTACCTGTATTTGCCTATGGACCTGGCTCAGAAAAATTCCGGGGCATTTATGAAAACACCGAAATCTTTCATAAAATTAAAGAAATTACAGCAGAGTAATATTTGGAAATAACGTAATAGCACTTATTCATTTAAAAAAAACCAAAACCATCAAACTTAACACTTATTAAATGTAGAAATTAAGATTATCATCTGAGATTAATTTACTTTAAAATGTTTCGTAAAAACCACAATAACATCATAATTGATGAAGTCTTCTTCAAAAAGCTTCATCAATTATATAGTGGGATGATATACAACTATCTTTATAAGTTAACTGCTAATTCCTATCTGTCAGAGGAAATTACTCAGGAAGCATTTATAAAATTATGGAATAAAAGAGAAAGCCTTCCTGAAATTACCAATTACAAAGCTTATCTATTCACTATCGCTAAAAATCTTTTATTGGATGCATTTAAGCAAGAGAAAAAAGTAAAGGAAGCCAGCCTTCAAGCATTACCTCAAGACTATCATCAAAATACACCTCAGCTAATCCTGGAAGAATATGAACTTGAAAAAGTTAAAACGGAGGCAATTAATGGCTTGAAAGGAATTACCAAAGAAGTTTTTATTCTTAGTCGTGAAAAATCACTTTCTTACCTGGAAATTAGTAAAGCTCTTGGCATTTCAAAAGTAGCTGTAAAAAAACAGATGATGAAAGCTCTATGTGCCATTAGGCAAAAAATAAACCCTTTTGTAGATATTGAATTAATTATTTATTTATTAATTTCTTTCTCTTTTATTAAATAGAGCCTATTTGGTTATTACCCATTGTGTAATCTAATTTTAGATTATACATAACTCTATTTAAGCATCTGCTTCAGAATTCAATCCCTCATTTACACCTGGCATTATCCTGTTTTAAAAGCATTATAAAGCTCATTTAGGTTAGAATTTACTCCTACGTATCCTTTTATTTTTTTATCTCTACAAAAAAAATGAAAATATGGGGTACCACTCTTTCCTTTTACAAGTCTTAACTATAACCCAACAATAATGAAATACAATACAGAATATTTTTTACGTAAAATCATTAACAACGAAGCTTCAGAAGAAGAGGAAATTGCCTTTAGGCAATGGTTAATGAATTTAAATGCTCAACAACAAAAACAACTGCTTGACAAATTTGAGGTTATTCATAATGAACTTACTGAAAGCAAGCAATTATCCCCCCTCCCATTACCAAATATAACTTTTAACCAAAAGAAAAATAACAGTAAATATTATGCGATTGCCGCTACTGTTTCCTTATTGATTATTTCAATTTTCACCTTCTTAATCCTCTCAAAATCACCTGAAGAAATTGAATATCAAACTTCGACTACTGGTAAAACTATGAACCTGGAAGATGGAACAGCAATAAAACTTATGCCAAATAGTAAATTGAAAATCCATTTCACTGAAGATTTCAGAAATATTGAATTGAAGGGCGAGGCTTTTTTCCAGGTAGCTAAGGACAAAACAAGACCCATGATCGTCACCACAGAAGGAGTTGCTACAACTGTTTTGGGTACCACATTTCACATTAAGCAATGGAAAAGAGGTGTATTGGTTAATTTAATAGAAGGCAGTATAAAAGTTACTCATAATGACTTGCAAAATAAAATAGTGCCACTTCAACAATGGTACCTGGACCGATCAAAAAATAAAAGCTATTTATTTAAAGCTAAAAATGAAGATTTTAAGGAGGTAAAATTTGAAAATGAGCCTCTGGAAAAAATAATTAGCTATATAGAAATGCGCTACGATGTAGATTTTGATTTCCATTCAAAAGATCTGCAAGAATGCAAAATTTCAATCACTCTTGGTAATTCTCCCCTTCTCACTTCTCTGGAATTAATTGAGTTTGCAACAACATTACAATTCGATAGAAGTGGCAATCATTTTAAAATCTTAGGAAAATGTAATTAATCTTTAAAGAAATAATCATGAAGAAAAACTACAATCTAATTCAAACAAAAAGGGGGAAATGGATTATATTATTTTTGCTCTTTTGCATTCTCTTATCACCGTTTAATATGACTGCTCAGGAAGCACAGTTGAATCAACAAATAATTCAGCTAAGCAGTGAGAATGTTTCGGTCAATAATATCTTAAAAGAAATAAGTCAACAAACTGAACTGGATTTTGTGTACGATGCGGGAAAAATTCCACTCAACCAGATAATTGAGTTTGGAGAAAGAGACCAAAGTTTACAAAATATATTTAAAGAATTGACAGAACAGGCAGGTGTTAGCTATAAAATTGCAAACAAACAGATTTCTCTCACCAAAGTAGAAAAACAACCACAGCAAGGAACTAATAATCAAAATGATACTAAAATTATTCGTGGTACCGTATTAGATCAACAATCTAATGATCCTTTGATTGGAGTTACGGTCATCTTAGAAGGTATCAATCAAGGAACGGTAACAGATATAGAAGGTAATTATAAGCTTAGCGTTCCTTCCAATGCTGAAAATATAGTGTTTTCGTATGTAGGCTATCAAACGCAAACTATTGAGATAGGCAGCCAATCACAAATTGATGTTTTTATGAGTAACGATATCTCCTCATTACAGGAAGTAGTAGTTACTGCATTAGCTATTAAAAAGCCTACCGAAAAATTAGGGTATGCTACGCAAAAAGTTGATGGGACTGCGCTTACCAAAGCGCAGGAACCCAATATAGTCGCCAATTTAACGGGTAAAGTAGCTGGTTTAACAGTATTTAATTCAACAGACTTTTTTCAAAATAGTTCATTTGAATTAAGAGGACAGGAACCTCTCATAGTAATTGATGGCGTTCCAAATACCTCCACCAATCTATGGGAGCTCAACTCCAATGATGTAGAATCAATCGATGTATTAAAAGGGGCTCCTGCTTCAGCATTATATGGCTCATTAGGCAGAAATGGAGCTATTATGATTACTACAAAAAGAGGTAGTCAAAAGGAAGGTCTGCAGGTGGAATTTAGTTCTAATACCATGGTAGCTTTTGATTTTCTCCGAAGACCTGAAATGCAAGACGTTTACGGATCAGGACGAAATGGACAATATGGTTATATTAATGGTACTGGGGCTGGTACGGAAGGTTCCGGTTTCACATGGGGGCCAAGGTTAAATCAACCAGATCCTTCCACACCAAGTGGGTTTGTAGAACTTGTTCAGTATAATAGTCCAAGAGATCCTGAAACCGGTGAATTAATACCTATTCCATGGATTAACCGAGGTGGTGATAATTTAGATAACTTCTTTAGAAACGGTGTAATTAGCAATAATACCTTGGCAGTAACTGCCGGTAATATGGAAAGAAACGTAAGGGTTTCTGCCAGCCATAAGCAACAGTCAGGAATTGTACCAAACACAAGCCTAAGCTCATCAAATTTCAGTGTTGCAGGAAAATATACTTACAAGAAATTAACTGTTGATGCTTCTCTTAATTATAATAAACAACAGTCTGACAATATACCTGAGATAGCCTGGAGCTCACAGAGTTTTATTTACAATCTCGCATTGTGGATGGGCCCTAACATAGATGTGAATGATTTAAGGGATTATTGGGTGCCAGGACAGGAAGGCTTTCAACAAAGACATTACAGTACCAGCTTTTACAATAACCCCTACTTTTTAGCCTATGAGTATAACAAAGGATATTACAGGGATGTAACTTATGGACAGGTTCTGGTTAGTTATGATATTTCAGATGACCTCTCAGTGAGTACAAGGAATGGAATAAACTATTTTTCTCTAAACAGAAACGAAAAAGAGCCTATAAGTTTTGTAAGAAACTTTAACAGAACTGACGGTAATTATTCACAAACCTATAATACAGATTTCACTATTAATACAGATGTATTTTTAAACTATAGTAAAAATTTTAATGAAAATTTCAATCTTCAATCAACTGTAGGAGTATCTAATAATTATAGAAATTCCTGGTCAGCCAACATACGCACTAATGGATTAAATGTACCTGATTTTTATAATGTAAGTAACTCAAAAAATGCTTTATCGGGCTACAACAGTTTTTCAGAATCAAGAATTAGTTCAGCCTATGCAACAATAGATTTCGGATTTTTAAATTCCATTTACCTGGGAATTACAGGAAGAAATGACTGGGTTACTACCTTACCTATTGAAAATAATTCCTTTTTCTATCCTTCTGTTTCATTGAGTTATGTTGCCAGTAAAATGTTTAATTTACCGGATTTCATCTCAAACTTAAGGATAAGGGGTAGTTGGGCTGAAGTTTCCAATGGAAGTTTTGGTGGTACTTATTCACATATCCCCACTTATAACAGCGGTATAAACTGGCAAAACAATGCTTCTTTATCATTCCCCGGCACATTAATTAGCCCCGATTTACAACCTGAAACTTCTTCAGCTTTGGAAACAGGGATAGCAGTAGGTTTCATCGAAGATAGATTGACCATAGATGCCAATTATATTTATACATTAGACTATAACAATATTACCAGTGTGCCAATTTCCATCTCCTCCGGGTATTCCAGTCAACTAATAAATGCCAATGAGTTCGAAAGAAAAGGCTTTGAACTGGTTCTTAAAGGTAGACCTATCCGAACACAACAATTCCAATGGAACATCACTGCCAACTTAAGCCAGTATAGAACCTACATCAAGACAATTGATGTTGGTGACCGAATTGGTCAACAGAAAGAGGGTGATCGCACAGATAAACTCTTCAGAACCGTGTGGCTGGAAACACCAGATGGAAAGCCAATCATTGGGAGCAATGGAATTAATATACGGGATCCCTTCGATAGGCACATAGGTTATAGTGATCCGGACTATGTGTATGGATTTTTAAACAACTTTAATTATAGAAATTTCTCTCTTTTTGTTGGAATAGATGGCAGAATAGGCGGGATTATGGAAAGTAAAACTATTAGAAATATGTGGTGGTCCGGTGTACATCCGGAAACCGTTAATGAATTTAGGGCTGCTTCCGTCAGAGGTGTTAGTAATTATGTAGCAGATGGCGTGGTGGTAGTTGATGGAGCTGTGGAATATGACACAGAAGGTAATATTATAAGGGATACCCGATCCTACGAACCTAACTCTCAGCCAGTCAATTATGAAACTTATATTTCTACCTACCACTCAAGGTCTTATGGTAACCATTATTACGATGAAACCTTTATAAAATTACGTGAAGTTACACTAAGCTACAATTTCCCAAACAAGTGGCTGGATCGCACATTTTTAAGCGCTGCAACAGTTTCTTTAATTGGAAGAAACTTGTTTATCCTATCCAATATAAAGTATATCGATCCGGATTCAGGAAACGACCAGGACATGCAAACTCCCTCAATGAGGAATGTTGGATTTCATGTAAATGTTAAATTCTAAAAATTGAAACAATGAAAAATTCTATACAATCAGTTTTTGTTATTTTATTGATTTTTCTAATTGGCTGTAGAAACCATGAAGAATTTCAAATTAACCCTAATAGTACAACAAATGCCAATCCGGGATTGCTACTAACGGGTATAGAAGTGAACGCTTTCAATTCCATTGATCTGAACGCTGCTATGGCATGCAGATACTTGGTTAATGTTAACCTTGTAAATGATTTTCAATACTATGGATGGGACAGAGCAGGTTTTGGTTTTTATGCAACACTAAGGCAAGTACAGAAAATGGAAGAAGAAGCTGTTGCTTTCGATAACACCAATTATGTTGCTATTGCCAAATTTTTCAGAGCTTTTGTTTACGAGCAAATCACAAGGCAATTTGGTGACATTCCTTTTTCTGAATCAATGAGAGCAGAGGAACTACTGATTACCCCTGCTTATGATGATCAAAAGACAGTTTATCTCGGGATTTTAAATTTATTGGAAGAAGCAAATGAGCAAATCGATCCAAATTCAGACCCTATAACCGGTGATGTAGTTTTCAATGGTGATATTTCTAAATGGCAGAAATTAATTAATTCTTACAGGCTTCGTGTGCTAATGAGCCTTTCTTTGAAAGAAAATGACGCTGATTTAAATATTGCTAATACATTCAATAGTATATATAGCAACCCTGAGAGATATCCAATAATGCAGTCCGTTGAAGATAACTGTCAGTATACTTACTCCGAAGAAACAGGAAATACCTATCCATTTTGGAGAAGCGCATCCATTACTACCTCCTATATTTTAGAAGAGTCTTTTATTAACAAATTAAAAGATTTTAGTGACCCCAGATTATTTGTTATTGCAGCCCCAGAGATTGCCTCTGCCGGCATGGATGAATTTAGCTTTGATAGTTACAGTGGGTTTAATGGAAGTGCTCCTATAGATGTTAATACTACCAAACTTGGGCTGGGAGAAGGTTCTCCTTTAGACGATCGATATATAGAAGATTCCGAGGCTGAACCTAATTTAGCTTTCGGATTTGCTGAACTCAATTTCACAGTAGCAGAAGCTGCTAACAGAGGCTGGATAAGTGCTGATCCGGCTGAATTCTACCTGAGGGGGATTAAAGCATCTATGCAATTTTACAACATTAATGAGGCTGAAGTAAATGATTATTTAAGCCAGGAAGGGGTAGTTTATAACCCGGCAAATGGCTTAGAGCAGATTCTTACACAAAAATATTTAGCCATGTTTTTAAACTCCGGATGGGAGCCTTTTTACAACAACAGAAGAACAGGGATTCCTGAATTTGATACAAGTGGAGGTGGCACCCTAAACCAGGGAATGGTTCCTAAAAGATGGATGTATCCAACTTCTGAAATCAATCAAAATCAGCAGAACCTGGAAGAGGCTATTCAAAAACAATTTCCGCAAGGAGACAACATAAATGGTGTAATGTGGTCAATTGACCCTGAATAATAAATTATGAGACAGTTTTTAATATTTTTATTTTTTGTAGGTACAGTTCCCGTTGTTGGTCAGCCCACTAAATTGTGCACTTTCAATATCCGTTTTGAGAACCCGAAAGATGGTATACATCAATGGGAGAACAGAAAGGAAAGCGCTGTCAATTTTATAAAAATTGAGCAAATTGATGTGATTGGAATGCAGGAAGTATTGCATTCCCAAATTCAATATTTAGAGGAAAATCTGCCTGACTACCAGAGAGTAGGTGTGGGTAGGGATGATGGTAAAACCCAGGGAGAGTATTCTCCTATCTTTTTCAGGAAAAATAAATATCAATTGTTGGATAGTGGCACTTTTTGGCTTTCTACTGACCGAACCCAACCTAACAAAGGCTGGGATGCTGCACTTCCCAGAGTGTGTACATGGGTTAAATTATTAAATAAAGAAGATCAAGACACACTTCTACTACTTAATACACATTTTGACCATGTGGGTGTGCAGGCCAGAATTAAAAGTGTTGATGTAATGGTAGAAGTAATTAATGAAATGAACCACCACGGCAAAACTGTTCTAATGGGAGACTTTAACCTGGAACCGGAAAAAGAGCCGGTACAAAAAGTTATTGCAGCCGGATTCACAGATAGTTATGATGCCCCCATAAAATTAGGCCCAAAAGGCACTTATAATGCTTTTCAGGTCGGTAAAAAATATGAAAGAAGGATTGATTATATTTTTTTAAAGGGTACCTCACCTAAAACCTACAAAGTAAACAGTATGCTCATTAACGAAACATTTCTATCGGATCATTTTCCGGTAATTGTTGAACTCAATTAATATGATTTATAAAAAAATACAACAAATTCCATTATTAACTATTCTTACTCTAATACTTTTTTCCTGTGCTGATGATAACACAGCCTTAGAAGATGAAATGACCCCTGTTAGCTTAAATGATATAAAGGTAAGTTCCTTTAACATTAGGTTTGCTAACCCTTCAGACGGATTTAACAGATGGGAAAACAGAAGAGATGATATACTGAGCTTTCTTCAAATTG
Source organism: Marivirga lumbricoides (assembly GCF_014636295.1). Lineage (GTDB taxonomy): Bacteria > Bacteroidota > Bacteroidia > Cytophagales > Cyclobacteriaceae > Marivirga > Marivirga lumbricoides. Next base: position 77,609 of record NZ_BMEC01000009.1, read on the forward strand.
AAGATTTAGATATCATCGGAATGCAGGAAGTATTATACTCTCAAACCCTATTTTTCGAAGCTAACCTTACAAACTATACCAAAATAGGAGTAGGTAGGGATGATGGTAAGCAAGGAGGCGAGTATGCCCCACTTTACATTAAAAATAACCGTTTTGACATACTGGACAGTGGTAATTTTTGGTTGTCCGAATCCCCTGAAGTGCCCTCTAAAGGTTGGGATGCGGTGTTAAACAGAATCTGCACCTACGCGCATTTATATGATATAGAAACTTCCCAGGAAGTTTTTGTCTTTAATACGCATTACGATCATGTAGGCTCAACCGCTCGGGTACAAAGCTCTTCACTTATTTTAGATAGCGTACAAAATAAGCTCAATGAAGATATAAGGGTAATCTTAACAGGCGATTTAAATGTTGAGCCCGGTAATACTGCCTACAACACATTAGCTAATATTTTGGATGATAGCTTTAATTCAAACATCAGATTTGGCCCTCAGGGCACCTACAACGGGTTTAATGTAGGGGATAATCATAATAGACGAATTGATTATATTCTATTTAAGGGGTTTAAATCCAATTCTTATAAAACCATCAGTACAGTAATTGATGGAAGATACCTTTCAGATCATTTTCCAATAATATCCAACCTGGCTTATAGGCCACTTAATAATTAAATTTTTACACTTAAACTAAATAATAATGATGATGAAAACAACAAGAAAACTTCTCTTTACTGCTTCAGTAGCTTTTTTAAGCTTACTAATGGCTTGTAGTGATGACGATGAAGCATCAAACTCGGTCGTTTCATTTAGCAACGCCACCTTAACTATCACTACGGATGATTTAAGTCCTGCTACTGTATCTATGAGTATTTCACCTGCAGCAGCTTCTAACTCAACCATTAGTGTAATTGTTACAGGTAGCACCTACGGGGAAACTTTTACCACTGACCCTGCCCTCGCTGCTGGTCAGATTGACATACCTGTTGCTCAAGGAGCTACAAATGCTCAATTTACTATTATCCCAAATGAAGAAGGAATCAGATTTGATGACATCAACCTTGAATTTGAAATTATTAGTGTTGGTGCCGGCTTATCTACTGAGGAATTTGACGGCAGGTTTCTAGACTTTACTATTGAAAACAACAAGGAACAGGGAACCGGATTACCTTATATAGAAAGTTTCAATAATTGCGGTCCAGATGGAAATGGTGAAGCTGTACAAGACGGTTGGGAGCAGATAGTTATTGAAGAGAATTCTTTTGGAACTGGTAGCTTTAATTGTTACACTGGCCAAGGGGTTGTAGGTTTAATGGCCAATGCATATAGTGGGGATGCTGAGAACGAAGATCCTGATTATACTGAAGTATGGTATATTTCTCCTGTAATCGGCTTAATAGATGAAGTTAATCCTACCTTAAATTTTGATGTAGACAGAAGATTTGACGCACCTATTGATGATAATACATTGGCGTATGGTATTCAGATTTCCACTGACTACGATGGTACAAATTTTGAAACCGCTAATTGGGAAGTTTTTCAGGCAGGCGTAACTGCTATGACAGCAAATGATCCTGAAGCTGATGATATTGCCAGTACAGGTGATCTGGATTTATCTGCTTATGCCGGAGAAACTATTAGTATTGCTTTTATTTATAGAGCACGAAACGCCCGGTTTGGAGCCACTGCCCTAAGAATTGCCAATGTAGTAGTTGAATAATTTTTTTTAGTTGTTTGAAAGGTACCGGCCTGCCAGGTCGGTGCTTTTTTTATAATCAACCCCTTATCTGTACTTATCCCTTACACACCTAAAACCTGTGTGATTAAAACCTGAGTCTTTACTTGAACTCATTCTTCTGGATACTCTGTAACCTGAGCAATAATCATCATTGCAAAGGAAGGAGCCTCCTCTTATGATATGCTTAGGAGAGAAAGGCTCGCGCGGATCTTTATACTCTGATGCTCCCTTTGGGTTTTCTACCAACCCCTCCTTAGCATACTGATTGTAAAGATCAATGTTGTATTTATCTACACACCACTCCCAAACATTGCCCGCCATATCATACAAGCCAAATTTATTTGCAGGATAGCTTTTAACAGGTGCAGTTCCATAATATCCATCCATTTCAAAATTATTGTAAGGAAAATTACCCTGCCAGAAATTAGCTTTATCTATAGCTTCCTCAACAGGCTGATTACCCCAGGGATATTTAGCATCCGAATTTCCTCCTGAAGCTGCCCACTCCCATTCCGCTTCTGTGGGAAGTCTTTTGCCGGCCCATTCCGCATAGGCTTTGGCATCCTCCCATGCTATATGCACTACCGGGTGATCCATTCTATCTTTAATAGTACTTTCAGGCCCCTCAGGATGCCTCCAACTGGCTCCAATGGTCCACTTCCACCACTGGGAGTAATCATTCAAATTAACAGCTCCTTCTGTTGGTTGAAATACCAACGAACCCGCTTTCAGTACCGAATCTGCAGGTTTGGGGGTGCCTGCAGGAAGTTGTTCTTTTAACTCTGCCCAATTAATATCCTTCTCAGCAATTGTTACATAGCCGGTGGCTTCCACAAAAGATTGGAGTTCTTTGTTGGTAACTTCAGTGGCATCCATATAAAATGCTTTGATCTTTACTTGGTGGCGAGGGTATTCATCCTGATACGCCTGCTTTGTTTTAGCTCCCATCATAAAATCTCCTGCAGGAATAAAAACCATCCCTTCAGGCACTTCAATCTCATTTGAAGTAGTCCCGTCATTACCGGTTTCTCCATTATTACTGCACGCATTGAGTAGCAATAAAAGCATTCCAAACTTGAGTATTCCTAAAACTGTAGTTACTTTCAAAAGCAATTTCATTCTTTAACAATGAAAAAATCATTTAACAAAACTAACTCAAAAATCATGAAGATTATTTTGCATAAAAAAAGACCCCGATTACTCAGGGTCTTTTTAACCTCTTATATGTTAGCAAAAATTATTTTGCTGCATCATATCTTTTAGAAACTTCATCCCAGTTAATTACATTGAAAAATGCATCAATGTATTCTGGTCTTTTGTTCTGATAATTTAGGTAGTAAGCGTGTTCCCAAACGTCAATTCCTAAAACAGGCGTTCCACCGCAGCCAACATTTGGCATGATCGGGTTATCCTGATTTAATGAAGAGCAAACTTCAACTTTTCCTCCTTTATGTACGCATAACCATGCCCAACCTGAACCAAACCTGGTAGCAGCAGCATTGGAAAATTCTTCTTTAAATTTATCAAAGGAGCCATACGCATCATCAATAGCTTTCGCTAAGTCGCCACTTGGCTTCCCTCCACCTTTTGGGCTCATAATAGTCCAGAAAAGAGAGTGATTGTAGTGTCCTCCTCCATTATTTCTTACAGCTGCTTTATCACTGTGGTTCTTAAGTAACTCTTCCAAAGACTTACCTTCCATTTCTGTGCCTTCTACAGCTGCATTCAATTTAGATACATAACCAGCATGGTGTTTGCCATGATGAATTTCCATTGTTTTAGCATCAATGTGTGGTTCTAAAGCATCTTTAGCATATGATAATGCCGGTAATTCAAAAGCCATAATATTTATTAATTATAGGTTAAACATTTATTTATTATATTCAATTTTTTCTTCTCGCATTTGTAAAAAAAGCATCAATCAATTGTTTACTCTCGCTAGCCATTAAACCAGCTCTTACTTCAGTTTTAGGATGAATCATAGCAGGGTTTATTTTAGTAAAACCCCTTTTCTCATCGGGTAAAGCATAAACAATTTTATTGATCTGCGACCAAAACAGTGCACCTGCGCACATTCCACAAGGTTCCATTGTTATGTACAAAGTACAATCTTTTAGATACTTGCCTCCCAAATAGTTGGCAGCTGAAGTAATAGCCAGCATTTCTGCATGTGCTGTTACATCATTCAGCATTTCTGTCTGATTGTAAGCTCTCGCAATAATAGTTTTCTGACAAACAACGATAGCACCCACGGGAATCTCATCTTGATCAAACGCCATCTGCGCTTGCTTTAGAGCTTCCTTCATGTAATGCTCATCTGAATAAACGGTGAGTTCCATCTTATGTTTACCTGAATTTGATGGTTTTAAACATCTTTTCAGCAATTGGTTTCCATTTCTCTTTTAAATAAGGTGGGCAAGAGAAACTTACAGTAACCAATCCATTTCTGTAGATAGTGTATAATAAATAAGTATGTCGCTTTTCTGGCATCCTATTCCCTCTTTCAACTGCCGGGGTTGCATCAAATTGATAAGCAATAAATTGTTTATCATTAATCATTACCATCTCCTTTTTTTCAAATTTAATATCCTGAAAAAGGGTAGGAATGCTTGAGTCATAAAAATCCTTCAATAAATTTAAATCCTTCTCAGCCCAAAAAGTAGGGGAACCTGTAACTGTTAACTCTATTGCGGACTGCTGATCTGTAAGTGCCGCATCCGGTATTTTTGCCCCCAGAAACTTGGCTGAGAGCTCCTGCTGCGTCATGTTACGCAGCTCTGTGGATACACTCATTGTTAAATATTCTGTCAGCTGCTGCTTTTTAAGTTCCGGCTCCTGTAAGGTAGCCAAAATGAAAATAGGAATTAATAAAAATTTTAACATTTAACTTTCGTAAGATTTTAAATCAGTTGTTAATAGTATTTTAAGCTCTGATAGCAATTACAGGATCCATTTTGGCAGCCATTCCCGCAGGTATAATTCCTGAAACCGTACCAATAATAACGGAAACGGAAAGCCCAAGAAATACATTCCCAAAGGAGAGATTGAGATCCAGGCTACCTAAGGAAACAAAACTCAGTAAATAAACCAGTAATAAACCAAATAGCCCTCCTAACAGAGAAAGGAATACTGCCTCAAACAGAAACTGAAATAGAATAAAAAAATTCTTGGCTCCTAAAGATTTTTGAATACCGATAATGTTAGTTCTTTCCTTCACGGAAACAAACATTATATTGGCAATTCCAAAACCACCCACCAATATAGAAAAACTCCCAATTACCCATCCTGCCAGAGAAATAACTCCAAAAATTGAACTTACCACCTCCCCAAATGCTTCGGGTCTGTTTAATGCAAAGTTAGTGGCTTCTTTTGGTCTCAAACCTCTTTTTTGTCGCAATAAACCTGTTAACTCTCCTTCAAGCTCTTTTAAACCTTCGTCAGTTTCAAATCCTTTGGCTGCTATAATTGATTCAACTCCCCAAACACCTTTTCCCGAATACATTTTAAAAAATGTTTTATAAGGCACATAACAAAATTCATCGGCACTCGGAGCATCAATTACACTAGCGCCTTGCTCCTCCATAATTCCAATTACCCTGAATTTAATACCTCGTATTTTTAATTCTTGCCCTAAAGGATTTGATGTAGGATAAAGTGAACGTGCAATTTCCTTACCTATAATAGTAACATTAGCGCCATTATCTACCTCCTGAACGCTAAAATACCTGCCTTCTTCCACCGGAATTTCAAACACATCCTTATGCCTGTAGGCCACTCCTGAAATTATAGCACTGTTAAAGCTATTGTTCTCATGTTTTACCATGGTGCCAAATCTTTCAGCAAAAATGGTGATATTGCTAGCCTGAGCTGCATTTTCTTCTAGAAACTTGTACTCCTCATAATTTGCCTTCGGTCTGTTTACATATTTCCACCAGGGATAGTCATCTTCAAAAATCCATGGAAACTTCTCTATCCTGATTACATCATCGCCCAAAAAGTTAAGGCTGCTTCTAATATTATTTTCCAGGGAATCCACCAGGGTAAACACAGCGATAATAGAAAATATACCCACTGTTACTCCTAGCAAGGATAAAATGGTACGCAGTAAATTAGCTCTGAGCGCACTTAAGGCAAACCGAAAACTTTCCAGAAACAGATGAATGTAAATCATATCGGAATATTAAAATATAAAGCTACAAGAATATAGAAAACTATTATTAACTTTGCACTCTTAAATTTAAACCTAACCACTTAATACCGTAATATTAAGTATGAAATTATCAGAATTCAAATTCGATTTACCACTAAAATTAGTGGCTCAACATCCTGCTGAAGACAGGGATCTCTCAAAATTACTGGTTTTACACAAAGATACCGGAAAAATTGAACATAAAGTTTTCAAAGACATTGTAGATTACTTTGATGATGGTGATGTTTTAGTAACTAACAATACCAAGGTTTTCCCTGCCCGATTGTATGGAAACAAGGAAAAAACAGGCGCTCAGATAGAAGTATTCCTATTGAGAGAACTCAATAAAGAGATGCATCTATGGGATGTATTGGTTGATCCGGCCAGAAAAATCAGGGTAGGCAACAAGCTTTATTTTGGAGATGGAGAGTTGGTTGCGGAAGTAATTGACAATACTACTTCAAGAGGTAGAACAATCAGATTCTTATACGATGGTGACGATGAGGCTTTCTACAAAATGGTAGACACTTTAGGCGAAACTCCATTACCAAAATATATTAAAAGACCTGTTGAGGAAGCTGACAGAGATCGTTTTCAGACTATTTATGCCGAAGAAATTGGTGCCGTTGCAGCTCCTACAGCTGGAATGCACTTTACCCGTCAAATTTTGAAGAGGATGGAATTGAAAGGTGTAAAAACAAGTCCGATCACACTACATATTGGCTTAGGAACATTCAGACCTGTTGATGTGGAAGACCTTACAAAGCACAAAATGGATTCGGAAAATTATAAGGTGCCTTCAAAAACTGCTGAAATAGTTAATGAAGCATTGGATAATAAGAAACGTGTTTGTGCTGTAGGAACTACATCAATGCGCTCAATGGAATCTTCTGTAAATGCCAACAACAGATTAAAAGGAAATGAAGGCTGGACCGACAGGTTTATCTTCCCTCCCTACGATTTTAAAATCTGTAATGCTTTATTAACAAACTTCCACATGCCGGAATCTACTTTATTAATGATGGCTTGTGCGTTTGGAGGTTATGAGAATGTAATTAACGCCTATAAAGTAGCCATTAAAGAGAACTACAGGTTCCTTTCATATGGTGATGCGATGTTAATTATATAAAAAAACTAGTTTGTAAATTTTTATATTATAAAAAAAGTCTCTCCATCAATGGCGAGACTTTTTTTTAACTTAATCTAAAGCAAACAAATCAATTCCGTTTAGGTTTTGTTAGAAGTTTGCACTTAATATCAAATCGGATGACAGTACTCCCTTACAAAGATAAAGATTCAGGTAAAAAACAGCAGGTAGCTGATATGTTTGACAACATCAGCCCTAAATATGATTTTCTCAACCATTTTCTCAGCTTAGGTATAGATATAAGGTGGAGAAAAAAAGCAATCAAATTACTTAAAGAAATCCAACCTAAAGTAATATTGGATATAGCCACAGGTACAGGTGACTTTGCCATTGAATCATTGAGCTTGAACCCTGATAAGGTAATCGGAGTGGATATTTCTGAAGGCATGCTAAATGTAGGGCGAGAAAAGCTAAAAAAGAGAAAGCTGGATGATCGCATCACTCTCAAATCAGGAGATTCTGAAAACCTGCCTTTTGAAGACAATATGTTTGACGCAATTATCGTTGCTTTTGGAGTAAGAAATTTTGAGAATTTAGAAAAAGGACTGGCTGAAATGTATAGGGTTTTGAGACCCGGAGGAAAAGTAGTAGTGCTCGAATTTTCCAAACCAAAAAGTTTTCCGTTTAAGCAATTGTATAATTTCTATTTTAAAAATATCTTACCAACAATTGGTAAAACCATCTCAAAAGATAATGCAGCTTACACCTATTTACCTGAGTCTGTAAAATCTTTCCCTGATGGTGCTGCCTTTACATCAAAACTAGATAAGCTAGGCTTTAAAAATACTAAATGCAAACCATTAACTTTAGGAATAAGCTCCATCTATACAGGTATAAAATAATCCTGCTCGCAGGATTACTCATTCCTTTTAATATTTCAGCTCAGTATCGTGAGAAGGAAAACCTTCCTAATTATGATAATGAGCTCATCCATTACGGCTTCTACATTGGGGGGCACATGGCAAGCATGAAAGTAAAGTATAATCAGGCTTACATGTCCAACAGGTTTGACTCCCTGCATTCTGTCATCCCACTGGAGTCACCCGGCTTCACGGTAGGCTTTATTGTAAACCTGAGGCTGGCTCAATACCTTGATTTTCGTGTGCTGCCAGGGGTAGGCCTATACCAGTATACATTAAATTACAACACATTCGATCAGGCAGCTCCACAGGTTTTTCAAGGTAAAAAAGAGGCTTTTTATGCTGAGCTACCTTTATTGTTTAAATATAAATCTCAACGCAGAGGAAATTTCAGGGCCTATTTAATTGGCGGAGTAAAACCATCCTTTGAAGTAAGCGGGAAAAGGCCTGAAGAAATAAATGAAGACGTACTTTTAATCAACACTTTCAACATGGCTCTGGAGTTTGGCTTTGGGGTGGACATCTATTATAAACTTTTTAAATTCTCTCCTGAAATTCGTTTCTCAAGAGGTTTTTCCAACGCATTATTTGATCGGCAGAATTCTTACAGCAGTCCGATTAATGAATTAGTGACCAACAGCGTATCGATTTACCTCCAATTCCAGTAACAACAAAGTAAGTTCTAAGCTTTTATTTAACATTTTGTTAAAGATGCTTTAAGTACTTTTGAATAGTTTTACACCAAAATCCAATTAAATACTATGAAGAAAATTTTAACAATTGCATTGCTACTATTTGTCATCACTGCTTTTGAGTCAAAAGCCCAGTGGAGAATTGCCGGTGGCCTTGACTTACTAAGTACTCCCTTCTTTGAAAATGTACCAAAATACCGCTTTGGAGTGGAAGCCAATTATTTCGTGGCCAGTAGTTTTGCTGTTACAGGTGGGCTTGAATTTATTGAGAAAGACCTTGGAGGTTCATTAGGTTTTAGATTCTATCCAATTAATCCTGTTTTCCTTAGATTAAGAGCTATCCTCAATAATAATTCAGATGTAGCACTTGGTATGGGCTATGCAATAGGGCTCAATTCCAATTGGCGACTGGAAACAATGGCCGATTATTTTGCCGTCAACAATGGTTTTGCGCTAAGGCTTGGAGTTGCTGTAAAGCTATAGCTCCTGACCCGAATAAATCTCCACTTTTTCGAGGAGCAAATTCCAGGAACTTTCAGAAATTACAGGGCGGTACACATCGCCCTTATTTTTTACCTGCTCAATAATTTCCAGCGCTCTTTCTTTACTATCAGGATGAGTGCTGAGCCAACCTAGCTCAGAAGCAAATTCAGGCTCATTCAATGCCAACTGATAAAAAAAATCCGCTAAAGGATTGGGGTTAATATCAGCATTTAGCAAATAATGTACAGCATACTCATCTGCTTCTGCTTCCAGTGAGCGGTCATAGGCAGATGATGTAAGCGTACTAGTAACCTCCTGTATCACCTGTCCTCCCCCGCTGGAAGTCATGGAAACTAATACTGAAACACCCACTTCTTTCACCAACTTCTTCATTACATGGTTAAGTTCTAAATGAGCCATTTCATGGGCAATAACCCCACTTAAAGCTTCAGCACTGCCACATTCTTTAATTAAACCACTGTAAATTATTATATGATCATCAGGAAGGGCAAATGCATTTACCTGAGGATTGTTTACCACCATTACAGTTAATTTACCCGCATCGAGGTAATTTTCCTTTGCTAATTTATCTACAATACTGTCGATAGTATACTTTACATCACTGTCTTTAATGATTTCTTCTGTGCGTTCAATGGATTCTTTAATAATCCGTGTCAGTTCTTTTTCGGTCTTATCTGATGCTTGCTGAACATGTAGAATTTCAATCCAATTGATTTGAGCCATAGCCATCCAAATAGCTACAAAGCCTACGACAAATACTAAAAACCTTACTAATATCTTCATTTTACTAATCTTTAATCATTGCATCGGAGAAATCACCATAAAACCACCATTTCACATGAATTCCTTTTCTTGTCTGAATTGCAGTATAGATAGTAGCGATAAATTCACCTAAATTAAAGGACAGCAATACTATCATGTAACCTATGTAGTCATTTGAAAGGGAGTTTGCTCCAACAATCATTGACATTGTCCACCAGAAGCCAATGCTATTAATAATTACTAGTGATAGCTGAGAAAAAAGTGCCTGGGTACAATGCCACCTCACAAAAGGAGTGGACTTCCTATTACCCAGATAAAATATAAAAGTAGCTAACAGATTGATAATGGGAAGAGGAAGGCCGGCAACTATTGCTACCAACGACATAAGGTAGCTATTTGAAGCTCTCTCTCCTTCGGATTCATCAACTTTATAAAAAAATTTACCTGTAGTAATCATATTTCTTTCATTATATTCCACACCCAATTAGCTATTACAACCATAATAAGAGCAGAAGCCACGTATTTTTGTTGAACAAATAATTCTGCTCGTTTATAAAACCTGTAGAAGCTTTCTCTTCTTTTGATCAGGTCATACATAACCCAAGGAGGTAAAGTAATCAGTAAAACAATTGCTAAAATACCGAAGGGATTTATCATGATAGCATTATTCACATTGCCTTCAAGAAGGGTTACAACACTTCGGGTGGTTCCGCAAGCAGGACAAGGAACGGAGGTTACACTTTTAAAAAAACAAACAGTAAAAAGGCTACCATTAGTAGGCTTGCCTGAAATGATAAAAAAAAGCCAGCCATAGCTCAAAAGGCTAATTACCATAATGAGTATGTACAGGCTTTTTTTGTTCATATTTTATTAAAGTACTTGCTGTAATTTATCAATATTCTTTTCTTTCGTAGCTCCCATTATAAGAAACCAATCAACTATGGCCCAAATTCCAAAGCCTCCACAAGTTAACAATTTACCGATACCGAGACCTGTATCTCCAATCATAAACCTGTCAATTCCTAAAGAACCGGCAATAATCGAAATAATTAGACTAATTGTTGGATCTTTGAATTGCGTCATCTGGATCATTGACCATTTAGAATCATCCGCATTCATCAATCTTTCTCTGATTTGAGGTAATTGATAACTTTCAAAAAATTTACCATTGTTCATGATAAACATATCAACCTTTTGAGCATCCATAAAATTTTGTGCTTATTTGTAAAATTATATAATTAATTAAGTTTCAATTATAAGAATAATAAAAGAAATTATTGAAGAATTATACAAATATTCTATCAATGATGTACTATTTCCTAGAAATTAACAATAGGAGCCAGGCTAAATACATCTTCTTTATCTGACGGACGAACAAATAATATGTTAGATAGCACTAAGGTGATTAAAATTCGGGAAGCTTTATATTTATTGAGATTACTAATCTTCTGGAATTGGCTTAGGGTAATATTCTTATGTTCATCCAGATACTTGAGTAAGAGTCTTTCTTTATCCTCAATAGAAAAAACCTTTGCGGATTTCCTATTCGATAATTTGATAATACTGCGTACTTCTTTGCTTGCCTGAATGCTTTTATCCAGAACTCTCACATAAGCCTTTCCCCACTCAGCAGTAGTGTCAGGTAATGCATAATGAGGTTTCTTTTTACTTTCCGCAATCTGATAATGAACTACAGAGCGACTTTGCTCCTCATCCAAAGGAATAATATCATATTGAAATTTAACCTTTGGCTTACATAACGTGAAAATTGCTTTATTCAGCACAAATATTTCTTCCTCAGCATACTTTACACCGGGAATGGTTCCATTATCATCTACGCCAATTAAAAGATCTCCACCCTTAGTATTTGCAAAAGCTACCACTTCTCTGACAATTTTCTCAGGATGGGCTGCTTTTCTTTTAAATTCCAGAGTTTCCCCTTCTCCCTTACGCACAAGACGATATAGTTCTTTTAATTCCATTGAAGAAAATAGCTTGAAAAATCATTAAATTCCGTTCATCTTTTTACAGCTACAGATAAAACACTGTAACGAAAAGATTGGCTAAAAAATAAAGAAGCTAGGACTTAAAAATAGAGGCATCATCCTTAAAAGCCTTAAATTCTAAGGCATTTCCACTAGGATCTAAAAAAAACATGGTAGCCTGTTCTCCAGCCTCACCTTTAAAGCGAATATAAGGTTTTATGATAAAATCAATTTGATGTTTCTCCAATCTTTCGGCTAATTGGTGCCATTCATCCCACTCCAGAATAACTCCAAAATGCTTAATGGGCACTTGCTTTCCATCTACCTCGTTAGCAGGTGGTTCTTGTATAGCATGTTCGGTTAAGTGTGCGGAAAGCTGGTGGCCATATAAATCAAAATCAATCCATCTTTCAGAACTCCTGCCAATTTTACAATTCAGGACTTCTTCAAAAAACTGACGTGTAGCAGATAAACTTTTCACAGGAAAAGCAACATGAAAGGGTCGGATATTTTTCATTGATAGTAATAGGTAGTGAAAACAAAAAGAATAGCAAAAAGAAAGCACAGAGAAGAAAGAAAGCAGATTATCAACTTTCTTTCCTCTCCATAAAATCAAACTCCTTGTGCTTCAACCTCCTTCACATCGTTCGGAAGCATCCTTTTTAGCAAGTTTTCAATCCCCGCTTTTAAAGTAATGGTTGAAGAGGGACAGCCGCTGCATGCCCCCTGCAATAATAAGTGGACTTTTTGAGAATCTTTTTCATAAGAATGAAAAGATATTGCTCCTCCATCCTGCTCAACAGCTGGCTTGATATATTCTTCTAAAATATTTTTGATCTGCTCTTCTATCTCAGCATTTTCGCTTGTGTTGGGTTTTTCCACTAAATCAGCTGGTTTCAAATCAATTACTCGCTGTCCGCTTTCAAGAAAATCTTTGATAACAGCTTTTATTTCATTTTGAATTTCAGCCCATTCAATCTCCGGATTTTTAGTAACGGTAATAAAATTACTCATGTAAAAAACCCGCTCTACGTAAGGCTTTTCAAATAATAAAGCTGCCAACGGTGCATTTTTTGTAGCCTCGGCAGACGGGAAATCGAAGGAGTCCCCTTCTGGCACCAACATTTGATTAGTAGCAAACTTTAGTGAATTAGGATTAGGATTTGACTCCAAATATATAGTAACAGGTTGTTGTGTCTGTGTACTCATTTTAATCTATTTATAATGCTTTAAATTATTTACTTGCAGGAACGTCTTCCGGCACATTTAGTTCTCCCTCTGACTGTGCAATCAAAGTAGAAACAGTTGCATCGCCTGTAACGTTCACCACTGTTCTAAACATATCCAGAATTCTGTCTACCGGAAAAATAATGGCCACCCATGCCGGATTTAGTCCTACTGAGTTTAATACAATAATCATCATTACCAAACCAGCACTAGGCACAGCTGCCGAACCTATGGATGCAAGAGTTGCAGTCAAAACAATTGTTAATTGCTGCCCCAACGTAAGATCAACCATATGGAGTTGAGCCAGAAAAACCACAGCAATTGCCTGATACATACTTGTTCCGTCCATATTTACTGTAGCTCCTATAGGTAAAACAAAACTGGAAATTTTCTTTGAAACACCCATGTTTTCTTCTACACACTCCATAGTTACAGGTAATGTGGCTGCACTACTTGAAGTAGAAAAAGCCAGAAACTGAGCCGGGCTAAAACGTCTGAAAAACTCTCTATAGCTAATTTTTTTAACAAAAGCTGAGATTACTAATGGGTACAGAACAAAAACCATGAATAAAAGCCCAAAAAGCAATACCAATGAGTAGCTTCCTAAACCTTTAAAAATTTGCAGTACTTCTGCCGGAGTATTGGCCATTTTAGCAATCACACCTGCCAGTAAAGCAAATACAAAGAATGGTGCAGCTTTCATGATAATATCTACCATCTTAAGAATGGCCTCATTTGCTCCATTTACAAAGTCCAGCACCCCCTGCACTTTGGAGTTAGGTAGCATAGCTAATGTTATGCCGAAGAATAGTGCAAAGAAAATTACCTGAAGCATATTGCTGTTAGATCCAAAAGCACCAAAAACATTCTCAGGAACCATTTCTACAAAAAATGTAAGAGGCCCTTGATTGGCAGTTTCATCAGCAGACGCTGCTAATTGATCTACCCTTTGATTTCTCTCTGCTGCCACCTGTTTTAGGCTATCCATTGCTTCTTCATCAATAGCACTGCTCACTAAATCCTGGTATTTTGCTTCCTGTAGAAAAGATCTACCATCTTTTGGCTTCGGCACATCAGGATTCTCACTTACCCAAAGCTCATACTTAATCCTGTTTTTCACTCTTTGCTCTTCATTAACAAATTTACCGGGTTGAAATAAATTCACTAAAGTAAGCCCTATTCCCACAGCCAGAATGGTGGAGAATATATAAAAAACAATCGTTTTCAGGCCAAGCTTGCCTAATTTATTGATGTCAGTAAGGCTTGAAACCCCGCTTATTATTGATAGCAAAACCAATGGTACTGCAATGGCTTTTAATATGCGAATAAAAATAGTACCGAATGGGTCAATCCAATCTATAGTAAACTGATTCCAGCCTAAGTAACTAGAAATAAATGCCCAGGCAATCCCCGCCACTAAACCAAAAATAATCTTAATATGTAATGGTAATTTTTTCATTCAATCTTACTTGTTTTCGCTCTTAATATAAAGTCCGCAATAGTTAAAGCTGCCATAGCCTCCACTATAGGCACTGCTCTTGGTACTACGCATGGGTCATGCCTGCCCTTTCCTGACACCGTAACTTTATTTCCTTCCTTATCTATACTTTCCTGATCATTCATGATAGTGGCAATAGGTTTAAAAGCCACGTTCATATATATATCTTCTCCATTGGAAATACCACCTTGTATACCTCCGGAATGATTAGTTCTAGTAACTATTTTATCACCCTCTTTCACGAATACATCATTATGTTCCGACCCGTACATTTTCACCCCTTCAAAGCCACTACCGTATTCAAAACCTTTAACAGCATTAATGCTCAACATTGCTTGCCCTAAAACAGCATGAAGTTTATCAAAAACAGGTTCTCCTAAACCTACAGGAACATTCTCAATTAAACATGATACGATACCCCCAATTGTGTCCCTGTTTTTCCGGGTTTCATCAATCAGTTCAATCATCTTTTCAGCCGTTTCTGCATCGGGACACCTTACAATGTTTTCTTCCGCCCGAGACAAATCCATTTGGGAATAATGCTTCTTAAGCTTAAAATCACCCACCTGAGAGACATATGCCTGTACTTTAATACCATAGTGAGCTAAAAACATTTTAGCAATAGCCCCTGCTGCAACTCTTGCTGCCGTTTCACGGGCTGAGCTTCTTCCGCCACCACGGTAGTCTCTTACGCCATACTTTTTATCATAAGTATAATCTGCATGAGAAGGCCTGTAGCTATCCTTAATATGAGAATAATCCTTACTTTTCTGATCCTGATTTCTAATGCTGAGCGCAAGGGGAGTGCCTGTTGTTTTACCCTCAAATACACCTGAGAGTATTTCCACCTCATCTTCTTCTTTCCGCTGAGTAGTAATTTTTGATTGACCTGGTTTTCGCCTCTGCATCTCAACTCTGATCAGATCTTCATCTACATCAACACCTGCGGGACAACCATCAATGATTACCCCTATTCCTACACCATGAGATTCCCCATAGGTAGTAATTTTGAAGATTTTACCAAAACTATTACTCATCTACTAAAAATTGAAGCGCAATTTATGACTTTTTAAATAATATGAACAATGAAATAGCCAAAGCCAACACAATAAAGATATTTACTACCGTCCGCATCCAGTCAAAGCCGGCTAAACTTTGCAGTTCATTATTTTCAGATTCTATTCTATCATAAAATAGGCCTTCTGCAGAAGCATCACTTATTACTTTGTTTTTTAGGCTACTGCCCTCTACCTGTAAGGTATAATCTGATTTTAAGGTGTCATATTTTTGCGTTTTGGTATTGAAAAACACAAAATTGATGTAATCAGCCAACTTATATTCACCCGGCTCCTTAGGCACTATGTAGTAATTAAAAGACTTGGTTCCCATTACTGATACCCCACTTCGCGTAATTCTTTCCTGAGAATTAGGTGGGTAAATTTCCAGTTGCTTGTCCTTCTTGATTCTGGGCTCATTAATATTCGCAATGTTTCCAGTACCTCTGATAGCAAACTCATACTGGAAACTTCCTCCTGTTTGTGCCTGAGTACCACTTATTTTCTCCTGAAGTTCGTAATTACCCACGGAAACCACATCTTTTAACGGATGAGGTGGAAGAGGCTTCACTTTAACAGTTTTAGGCTGAGAATAAAAAGTTTTAAAATCTTCTTTTCTGTTCTGGCCAAAGAAGCTGGGATTTTTAGCCAGTTGATACTTAATCATTTCCAAACCTACTTTCGGAAAAACCAGATCCTCTTCATTTAAAGGAAAAAAAGTAGCCTGAAATATCTTGTAAACGCTGTAACGCTTGCCATTTAACATGACTGGTTCAGGTGTAATATTCTCAATGCTGAAATTTTCCTCCCACACATTAGCAGGACGAATTTTCTTAAGAATTTGACCCAGCTGATTAGTTAAGTCATGAAATTGTAAGGGTGCTCTGTTTTCATCGGAGACATAAAAAGCAAGTGTCGTATTTACACCTTCCCCCACATAAACTTCATCTTTATTGGTAGTTACTGCAAAAAAAGCATCTTCCTTAACATCTACAAACTCTGTAGCATCATTTCCTCGTCCGAAAAAATCTTCGAAAGGATCGCTTCCGAAGGGATCGTACCTTCTTTTTTGTTGTTTTTGTTGAGCAGGCCCTATCTTAATGGTTTTTCCCGGAGAGCTTACTTCCTTTCCATTTACTGTGATAGTAAATGGGGGAATAGTAACTGTTCCTTCACGCTCTGCTACATAGGTTTGGGTTACACTCTGACTCCGTGTTACCTGACCGTTAAATATATTAGTAGAACTGCTGCTAGAAGTACCTCTTTTTATTAATCCATTAATATCAGGAAATTTATCGTACGATTTCAAGGTCTCTCCTTCCACATTAATAGTGATGGTAAAAGCCTGGTTAAGAGCTATTTCTGAAGGACCTAAATTGATAGAAATATCCTGTGCCTGTACACTTAACAGGGTAAATATATTCAATGAAAATAATGAGATAATTTTTTTCAACCTATTCATTGTTATCTCCGTTTTATGAGTAATTTTTATGTTATTTCAACGTTAAAATTAATGGATAATTTCCGATTCTTATGGAAAATTACTATATTACTTTCCCTTTAATTAGTGGAAAGTTCTTTTATTTCTTAACTACAAACCTAAACCATAATAGCTATGTTAGATTACGTTAAATCGATACTTTCTAAAGTAAGCTTTGACAAAAGGCTTTTTGAGAAAGAGTTGATCAAAGCTATTGCTCTTTTAGTAGAAAAAGAGTTGTATTCGTTAAAGGATTGGTGCTATCGAAATTTCAGTTCGAAGTACAATGATGTTTTAAACAAACATTTCTCAGGTATTTAAATTTTACTTCAGGCTTCCTTTAGGAGGCCTTTTTTATTACTTAGCACTCTCTTCCAAAAATTTCACATTTCTCATAAGCCCTTCATATTTTGTTCTCTTAACTGCTGACTTTTTAAAAATTTCGTTAAATACTTCTCTAGTAAGCTCCTTCCATTCAGATTTCTTCATTTCCCTAAGCTGAGCATGAGGTTTAAACGCTTTTTCATTATGCGGGGAAGAAAACCTGTTCCACGGGCAAACATCCTGGCAAATATCGCAACCAAACATCCAATCATCCATTTTCCCTGAAAATGCATCTGGTATTTCATCCTTTAGCTCAATGGTAAGATAAGAAATACATTTAGATGCATCAATCACCTGATTACCAACAATCGCATCCGTAGGGCAAGCATCTATACATTTTGTACAGGTACCACAATAATCTTTTACTGGTCCGTCAGGCTCCAATGGCAAATCAATTATTAACTCTGCCAGGAAAAAAAAACTACCTCTTTGTTTATTGAGCAAAAGGGAATTTTTTCCCAGCCAGCCTAAACCACTTTTAGCTGCCCACTGCCTTTCCATCACTGGAGCAGAATCTACAAAAGCACGCCCACCTACCTCGCCAATTGCCTCATGAATACGAGCCATAAAATCTTTTAGCTTCTCTTTAATCACAAAGTGATAATCTTTGCCATAGGCATATTTGGCAATTTTGTAAGAACCATTACTGGAAATATCTTCAGAAGGATAATAATTATAGAGCAAGGACACTACAGATTTTGCACCCTCCACCAGCTTAGTAGGATCCAGTCTTTTATCAAAATGATTAGACATATAAGCCATTTTGCCCTGGTAATTCTTTTTCAGCCAGGATTCCAGCCGGGGTGCCTCTTCTTCCAAAAATTCCGCCTTTGCAATGCCACAAAATTGAAAGCCCAATTCTGAAGCTATTGCTTTAATAATACTGGAATTTTTGGCATGTGAATTTTGCATCAGGTTGTTTTCCCTTTGATGGAAGAATTTAAAAGAAGCCTGAGATAGGTTACTTTCAATTGGTTAATTACAAACTTCAGTTGAAGAAAGTTTACAGTGAATATAAAAACACAGTCAATTTAACCTCCTTCATTTCTTCAATGCGTTTTAATCGAACAGACTCCCTGTTCTCGAAGGAGGAATGATTCCAAGATGTTTGTAAGCCAGCTCTGTAACCTGTCTGCCGCGGGCAGTTCTTTTCATATATCCTTCCTGAATAAGGTAAGGCTCATATACTTCTTCAATTGTATCAGCTTCTTCACCTACTGCAGTAGCTACAGTTCCCAGCCCTACCGGTCCGCCTTTAAATTTCTCTATAATAGTGCTTAATATTCTATTGTCCATTTCGTCCAAACCATGTTCATCCACATCTAAAGCATTTAATGCAAATTGAGCAATTTCTTTATTAATGGTGCCATCACCTTTAATCTGAGCAAAATCTCTTGTCCTGCGCAATAGCATATTGGCTATTCTTGGTGTACCTCTACTTCTTCTGGAAATTTCATAGGCGGCATCTTCCACAAGGGGGGTATTCAAAATACTGGCCGATCTTTTTATGATTTGCTTAAGTAATTCAGCATCATAATATTCTAACCTTGCATTTATACCAAAGCGTGCACGGAGAGGTGAAGTAAGCAAACCTGACCTTGTAGTGGCTCCTATAAGCGTAAAAGGATTTAGACCTATTTGCACCGATCTGGCATTGGGTCCTGAATCCAACATAATATCGATACGATAATCTTCCATTGCCGAGTACAAATACTCCTCTACAACAGAATTTAGCCGATGAATTTCATCAATAAATAAAACATCGCCTTCCTCCAGGTTAGTTAATAAACCAGCCAGATCACCGGGCTTATCCAATACCGGACCTGAAGTGATTTTAATATTGCTATTCATTTCGTTAGCAATAATATGAGAGAGCGTAGTTTTACCAAGCCCCGGAGGCCCATGCAACAGCACATGATCCAATGGTTCAGCTCTTTTAAGAGCCGCCTGAACAAACACTTTGATATTTTCAACTACTTTGTACTGACCTGTAAAATCATCAAAAGAAAGAGGCCGCAAGGCCTTTTCAAATTCCTTTTCCACAGGACTCAAGTGCTCATCATCTCCACTTAAATAATCTTCTCTCATGCATTTGGTAATTTAATTGCAAGTTAAAATAATCTGTGGTATTTATTGTCAAAGGATAAATCCAGTTTTTCAATAAACTGTGAATAAAAGAAGTGAAATAGTCGTAAAACATGGACTTATCAAGTAATTTCGCATCAGATTTTAAGATTATTATGAATAACAGGCAAAAGAATGCGATTTACTCACTTGTTTTAATTTTAGCTGTTGCTACAGTTTGGTTTTTAAGGAACAGGGTTTTTAATGAAAATGAGGAGAGCAAAGTAGCTTACATCTATATAAATGGAGAGGCACAGGGTACTACTTACAACATCACTTACCTGGACTCGGCTTCCAGAAATTTCAAAAGTGCTGTAGACTCCTTACTATTAGAATTTGACAAAAGTCTTTCCACTTACAGAAAAGGTTCTGAAATACTAACTTTTAATGAGAATGACAGCTTTTATTTCAAACTACCCTACTTTCAGCCGGTTTTGCAAGCATCCCAAGCAGTATACGAGGCATCTCATGGAGCATTTGATCCTACCGTGTACCCGCTTATGCAAGCATGGAATTTTAAACAGGAAAAGCCAACCATTCCTGATAGTGCCAGGATAGATTCAATCAAGAATTATATTGGCTTTGACAAAATTACTTTCAACGAGAAAGTGGTGAAGAAAAAAATGAACAAAGTAAGACTGGATTTTAACGCCATTGCACAGGGCTACTCCATTGATGTGGTCTTTAATTTTTTGGTTTCTGAAGGCATAGAAAATATGATGATTGAACTAGGAGGAGAGTTACGTGCAAAAGGAGTAAATGCCAATGGTGATTTGTGGGCAATTGGTATTGATAATCCTAAACCGGAAGCCAGCGATGTTAAAAGAATAGCCATCATTTCTGTTGATGATAAGGCTATGTCAACCTCGGGTAACTATCGGAATTATTTCACCTATGAAGGTGTAAGATACGGACATACGATAGATCCCAGAACCGGCTATCCGGTTCAAAGGGACATTATCAGCGCTACAGTAGTAGCACCCACTTGCATGGAGGCCGATGCGTGGTCCACTACTTTTATGGTAACAGGACTGGAAGAAGCAAAGGAAATTTTAAAAACCTTACCTAATGTTTCTGCTTTTTTTATTTATGAAGATGGATCAGGTGAGATGAAAACTTTTACATCAGATAACCTTTCTTCCAATATTATTTTATAACTATGGATAAAGGCAGAAAAGAATGGTTCAACAAATGGTTTAATTCACCATATTATCACATACTTTATAAACACAGAAATGAAAATGAAGCCCGGTATTTTATACAAAGGCTAATCTCATCTCTTGAGATACAACCCACTGACAAAATATTGGATGTTGCTTGTGGAAAAGGCAGATATTCAATTTACCTGAATAGTCTGGGATTTCAGGTAGAGGGAATTGATTTATCAGAGAGAAACATTGAAATAGCAAATCAATCTGCTAATGAAAACCTTCATTTTCAAATCCACGATATGAGGCAGGTTTATAAAGAAGCTTATTTTGATTATGCTTTTAACATGTTTACCAGCTTCGGCTACTTTGAAAAGGAAGAGGACAACCAGAAAGCTATTTCAGCTATTGCAAAATCATTAAAGCAGGAAGGAATATTTGTTCTGGATTTTCTTAATCCTTATAAAGTTATCAATAACCTGGTTAAAGAAGAAACTAAAGAAATTGAGGGGGTTCATTTTAAAATAAATCGCTCATTTGATGGCACTCATATTATTAAGAAAATCAATATTACTGATAATGATGAAACTTTTGAGTTTTACGAAAAAGTGATGGCAATAAGAAGGATATCTTTTTTAGATTATTTCCGTAATGCAAATCTTATGCATTTACAAATATATGGTGATTATTCTCTTAACCAGTATGAGCCTGAGTTTTCGGATAGAATGATCTTTATTGTTAAAAAATTATGATTTTATACTCACTGATACTTTTCCTTCTCACTTTTGCAGCTGGAGCGGCAGTATTTTTTATTCCTAAAATAAATAATCAATACTTTAAATTAAGCCTGGTATTTGCCGGAGCCTACTTGTTTTCTATCACTGTTATTCACATTCTTCCAGAGTTATTTACCCATAACCAATCTAATCCTAACATAGCTCTATATGTGCTGTTAGGGTTCTTCATTCAGGTAATTCTGGAATATTTTTCTGAGGGGGTAGAGCACGGACACCTTCATGCTCAACATGCGCATCATGATCATGGCAATAACAAATGGATAGGATTATTGATTGCCTTGTGCATTCATGCTTTTTTGGAAGGTACACTTTTGGCTCATCCGGAAACCATGCATTCTCATGATAACTCAAATACTATTTATCTGGGGATATTGATGCATAAAATGCCGGCTGCCTTCGCTTTGATGTCAGTGATGATTTGTCATTTTAATACCCGCTGGAAAGCGATTCTTGTGCTGGCTATTTTCAGCCTTGCCAGCCCTGCAGGTCTTGGATTAAGCAGCCTTTTCCACGACCAGTCAGTTTTCTCTGATGATGCCTTTGTCATTCTCTTTGCAATAGTTTCGGGGAACTTCTTACATATTTCCACTACTATATTTTTTGAGAGTAGCCCGGATCACAGCTTTAGCTTCCAGAAATTGTTTGTTTCTATAGTTGCTGCCCTGATTGCGGTACTGGCTGAATTTGCTTTTTAGTAAGCACAGCTACTTTAGCTACATTTTTGTAAAGGATGAAATAACATGGCAGAAGAATGAGGTGGCTTATTACATTTTGATTAATCCATGCATTATAGTTTATACCAAATCCATGAACAAATGCAGGAACGATAAAGAGTGATATAGAAAGAGGCACCCCCAAATAGGTACCATCTTTTGTGGTAAAGTATTTATATAAATGGATTATAAATGCGAAGCCTATTAAACCTAAAGTGGAATTAAATTTAACCACGCTAAAAGCCTGAATATTAAAAAGTAGGGCAATAAAAATACCAAAAGAGCCATAAGTGATCGCCCTTAAAAGATTTCTGGCATTTCTTTTATCTATCAATTTAATACAAGCCAATTCAACAAATAAAACAGAAATCCCCTGAACCAACCAGGCAACTAAATGAGGGGTTCTTCCTAAATAATTCTCCAACAAGTGAGAGCTCCCTCCCAAAAAAGATGACATGCCTAAAAAAAGAAAGAACAGGGCAAATAGTTTGCTGTATTTATTGTCAAAATCATAGAAAAGTCTGTGGCCACAATAAAAGCATACGGCAGCCATCATAATATCAGTAATAAATGTTAATGGGTCGGCTAAGGTCCAACCCATCAATTCTATGTAAGTATGCTCAATCAACTTTTTGCTGTTTTAATGGACAAGTGGAGTTCTTTTAGTTGCTCTTCAGAAATAGTTGCGGGAGAGTCAATCATAACATCCCTACCTGAATTATTTTTAGGAAAGGCAATATAATCGCGAATTGAATCTGAACCACCAAACATTGCACATAACCTATCGAAACCAAAGGCTATACCACCGTGCGGAGGAGCGCCATACTCAAAAGCATCTAATAAAAAGCCAAATTGCTTCTTGGCCTCTTCAGGAGTAAAACCTAATGCTTTAAACATTTTCTGCTGAAGTTCCCGCTCGTGAATTCTGATGCTACCGCCACCTATTTCTACTCCATTAATAACCATATCATAAGCATTGGCTCTGATTTTACCTGGCTCTGAATCTATCAAATGTAAATCCTCCGGCTTCGGACTAGTAAAAGGATGGTGCATGGCATGGAATCTCTTCGAGTCTTCATCCCACTCCAATAATGGAAAATCCAAAACCCATAATGGCTTAAAGGTATTCCTGTCTCTTAGCTCCAGGTCACTTCCCATTTTAAGCCTTAACTCGCTCATCGCCTTCCGCGTATGGTCGGTATTCCCACTTAACACTAATAGGAGATCACCTGGTTTAGCATTGGCTGCTTCCGCCCAGGTACGTAAATCATCTTCAGAATAAAACTTATCAACAGATGATTTTAAAGAACCATCAAGATTATATTTCACGTAAACTAAACCTTTAGCACCTATCTGTGGCCTCTTCACAAAGTCTGTTAAAGCATCTAATTGCTTTCGGGTATATTCTGAACAGCCAGGGACATTAATAGCCACCACTAATTCCGCTGAATCAAAAACATTAAATCCTTTATTTTGGGCCAGGTCATTAATTTCTACGAAAGGCATTCCGAACCTTAAATCCGGCTTATCTGAGCCATAAAGCTTCATTGCATCATCGTAAGTCATTCTTTCAAAATCACCTACTTCTATTCCTTTTATTTCTTTAAAAAGATATTTCACCAGTCCTTCGAAGGTGTTCAATATATCTTCCTGTTCCACAAATGAAAGCTCACAGTCAATTTGAGTAAACTCAGGCTGTCTGTCTGCTCTTAAATCCTCATCTCTAAAGCATTTTACAATCTGAAAATACTTATCGAAGCCCGACACCATTAATAATTGTTTAAAGGTTTGAGGAGATTGTGGCAATGCATAAAACTCGCCTTCGTGCACGCGTGAAGGCACCACAAAGTCTCTTGCACCTTCCGGTGTGGACTTAATCAGCACAGGTGTTTCCACTTCCAGAAAATCCTGCTGATCCATGTATCTTCTTGTAGCCTGCATCAATTTATGACGCAACTGCAACTTCTCACGCACAGGACTTCTTCTCAAATCCAGATAGCGATACTGCATTCTTAATTCCTCCCCTCCATCAGTATCTTCCTCAATAGTAAAAGGAGGAGTCTTAGCTGCATTTAAAATTTTTAGCTCTTCCACGAAGATTTCAATATCTCCGGTACTCATTTTATCATTCTTGGAAAACCTTTCAACAACCTCACCTTTAACCTGTAATACAAACTCACGCCCTACACTGCGGGCTATTGCCATTAGCTCATCAGACGATTTCCCTTCCTCAAACATCAATTGCGTAATGCCATATCGATCCCTTAAGTCAATCCACATCATGCCGCCTTTGTCGCGCACACGTTGTACCCATCCACTTAATACTACATTCTTGTTTTTATCTTCTAATCTTAAGGCTCCGCAGGTATGAGTTCTTAGCATAATTAATGATATTTCTATTCTCTTGAAATTTGGGCAAAGGTAAACAATTAGGACTTTTTATATCATTTTTTTATTACGGATTTTTTAATCCGGCAAAATGAATGATAGAGCGCCACCCAAATTATTCTACTTTTTAGGGAAGCTAAATAGCTATAATTAGCTCACGTTTAAGGTTGGCACTGCAAAACTTGAAATGTGATTTATAATTGATCAAGATACACTTTCATTTCTTCCTGCAAAACCCTGGCTTCTTGTGCAGCTGCCTTTGCAAAGTCTTTTTCTGAGGATGCATAAATTATACCCCGAGAAGAGTTTACGAGTAATCCTCCATCCTTATTAAGTCCTATTTCTGAAATTTCTTTCAGGCTTCCTCCTTGAGCACCTACTCCGGGTACCAGTAAAAAATGCTTAGGAATTAATTGACGAATATGTGCAAATTGCTCATTTCTGGTAGCTCCAATCACATACATCATGTTTTCATGGCTTCCCCAATTCTGAGACTGCTCTATTACTTTTTCGTAGAGAGGCTTTCCATTTTGCAGTTCTTCAAATTGAAAATCCTGAGCACCTTCATTAGATGTGAGGGCTAATAAGATAACCCACTTTTCCTCAAATGTGAGAAAGGGTTTCACTGAATCACTACCCATGTAAGGAGCCACAGTAACTGAATCGAAATTTAAACTCTCAAAGAAAGCCTTAGCATACATCTGCGAGGTATTTCCAATATCACCTCTTTTGGCATCAGCAATAGTAAAAACATCTTTAGGCAGATAATCAATCGTTTTCTGTAAGGTTTCCCAACCTGAAGGACCCAGCGCTTCATAAAAAGCAATATTGGGTTTGTAAGCAACAGCAAAATCAATAGTAGCATCAATTATTTGCTTATTAAATTCGAAGATGGGATCTTTTTCTTTTAATAAGTGAGAAGGTATTTTATCAAGTGCTGAATCCAGTCCTACACATAAGTAGGATGATTTCTTAAAAATTTGTTGGGAGAGTTGCTTGTAATGCATGTTATAAAAAAAGCCCGAGGAACGGGCTCTGCTGTTATCTAAAATCTAAAACTTCAATGTTAGGGTATTTACTTGGGTCGAAAACGAAATCATTTGCTGTTAAAGTGTTTAACACTTTAAAATCAGTAACAGCATAATTAAATATATTTCCGGCACGGTCAAAAACAGACCAACTTTTCAACAAGTTTGTATTCTTATCTATTTTAAGACGAATTTTGTAAAAAGTCTCATCCTTATTTTCCGGAACCAAGTCTATCACATGATATTGCGAAGTGCCTTCACCAGCCATGTACAGATATTTATATCCTTCTTTATAGGCATCATAAATTTTACTTGGATTCATTTCACCAGCCTCAGCATCATAATTATTGATAGTTACCTCGTTCGCATCTTTCAAATAAGTCCAGACTGTTTTATTGTTATTCACAATTAATTGCCCTGCGACATCTGCTTTAAAGCTGTTACCCATAACAGTTATTTTACCTGTAAAACTGTCATTAATATCCTCTATTTTATTTTCCAGGGTTTGGGTAAAAGTGGCAGTAAATGCAGGAATGTTTCTGTATTTAGCACTCATTTTATCCAAAACTTCTTTCGCTTTAGGATCATTTTGAGCAAAAGCTGCTGTGCTGAAGATTATCAGCAAGAATATCATTTTTAACTTCATCATTCTTTCTTTATCGATTATTGAACTCCAAAGTAGTTCAATAACTGTTCCAAATTTTACACATTATATTGTTATACGGAAATTTAAACTCTACTATCCATATTTTTCAAAAGATGTTCCAAACTCATCTCATCAGGAATTAACACTTCACGCGCTTTACTTCCCTCAAAAGCACCTACAATACCTGCTGCTTCTAATTGATCAATCAATCGGCCGGCACGATTATAGCCTAGCTTTAGTTTTCTTTGGATTAGTGAGGTACTGCCTTGCTGATGCATAACAATCAACCTCGCTGCTTCATCAAAAAGAGCATCTCTTTCGGATAGATCAACCTCTCCTACTTTACTAGTATCGTCATCCCCGCTAAACTCAGGTAGCTGGTAAGCTCTCTCATAACCTCTTTGGCTGCCAATAAACTCTACTACTTCATCTACCTCCGGAGTATCAATAAACGGACACTGCAATCTGATCAGATCAGAACCTTGCGATAAAAGCATATCCCCCTGCCCTACCAATTGTTCCGCTCCACCCATATCTAAAATTGTTCTACTATCGATTTTTGAGGTTACTCTAAATGATAATCGTGCTGGGAAGTTAGCCTTGATAATACCTGTAATAACGTTTACTGAAGGCCTTTGTGTAGCAACAATTAAGTGAATTCCTATGGCACGTGCCAACTGAGCTAACCTTGCAATTGGTGTTTCTACTTCTTTACCGGCAGTCATCATTAAATCAGCCAGCTCATCTATTACCAGTACAATGTAAGGCATAAATCGGTGGCCCTTCTCAGGGTTTAACCGTCTATTAATAAACTTGGTGTTGTATTCTTTTAAATTTCTACAACCTGCATCTTTCAACATATCATACCGATTATCCATTTCGATACATAGTGAATTAAGCGTATTTACCACCTTTTTTGTATCTGTGATTATAGCTTCTTCGCTATCAGGTAAGGATGCCAGGAAGTGCCTTTCTAATTTATTAAATAAGGTAAGCTCTACCTTTTTTGGATCAACAAGAACAAACTTTAATTGAGAAGGGTGTTTTTTATAAATCAGGGAAGCCAACATTACGTTCAGTCCAACTGATTTACCTTGTCCGGTCGCACCTGCCATTAACAAGTGAGGCATCTTCGCCAAGTCTGCTACAAATACTTCATTCGAAATTGTTTTACCTAAGATGACAGGCAGTTCTTTGTCACTCTTCATGAACTTATCAGTTCCCAAGACAGAGCGCATACTCACCATTTCTCTACTCTTATTAGGCACCTCAATACCAATTGTACCCTTACCTGGTATAGGTGCAATAATTCGTATGCCCAGTGCTGCCAGACTTAATGCGATATCATCTTCAAGGTTTTTAATCTTAGATATTTTAACCCCTGCTTCAGGCACAATTTCGTAAAGGGTAACCGTGGGCCCAATAGTGGCTTTTATACTTGAAATATTGATTTTAAAGTTGGTAAGTGTTTCAAGTATTCTATCCTTATTCGCTTCCAATTCTTCCTGGGTGACTTTCACCCTCCCGGAGTCATGATTCTGGAGTAAATCAAGCGTAGGGTATTGGTAAGAAGAAAGGTCTAGTGTAGAATCATAATTCTCTACTTTAGTGGCTGCTTTCTCCTGAAATTCGGCATCATCTACTTCAAAAGCTAATTCATCCTCTTCAAAAGCATCAAAATCTTCAACAGTATCCGCTTCTTTCTTCTGCTCAGGTTTAGCTTCTTCTAGTGTATTTTCCACCTCCATTTCCAGCTCAGGAGATTTTTTCGCTTTAGCAGTATTAGTTAATGTCCAACTGGATGCATCATCTGTTTCTTCTTCATCGGCACTCTCAGGTTCATTATCAAAATCTAAATTATTCTCAACATTTGTATCTGAAGTTTTTTCAGTTTTAACCACACTGCCTTCAGCAGAAGGTTGAGAATCCTCTGTTTCAGTTTTTTGATTGAACCCAAGCAGAGAGGTTACATTGAAGTAGAATATTATGAAAATGATCAATGATAAAATCAGGACAAGGTAAGTACCCCATCCAAACAAGCTATTAAAAAGGATCGCCAACTCATAACCTATCCCCCCACATAAAAATGAAAAAGAAGTAACTTCTTCAGACTCAAAAACCATGAACCCCAATAGAAGGCTAATCCAGAAAAGGAAGAAAGCCATAAAAGTAAATGCCCTGCCTGGAGAAAGGATCATTTTCCTAAAGGTTATATGATAACCTAAAAGGAAAAGAAAAGGAGGTATTAAAAATGCGGCTAACCCAAACCATTTATATATAAAATAATAGGCACTTTGCGCACCTAAAAGCCCAAGCCAATTATCCATTTCTGCCCCAGAGGCTTTTATGCCTGTTTCAGCAACGGACTGCAACACACTCATATCTGCTTTTCCTGTAAATAAGTAAGAGAAAAAAGCCGTTAATAAAAACAAAGAAGCTGTGAGCAAAAAGAAACCAGCCGCCAAATGAAATCTCCTGTCTTTCATAAACTGAAGATTCAATTTAAACTTCCTGGGCTCTTTAGCTTTAGGAGTTTTTTCGTTTTTCTTGAAAGTATTTGATTTAAACGTATTTTTAGCCATTATAGAAGCTGAGTAAGCGCTTGTAAAATTGAGAAATTCTAGGGTAAACGCAAAATACGTGAAATATTACAGAGAAATAAAATTATCTACCCCCTCTTTAAGATGGCATTATTAATTTTTTTAATTAAGCCTGGACCTTCGTAGATAAACCCGGTATACAATTGAACTAAACTGGCCCCGGCTTCCAATTTATCCAGAGCATCTTTAGGAGACATAATTCCACCTACCCCAATAATAGGAAATGCACCATTAGATTTTTGATGAAGGTATCGAATCACTTCAGTTGACCTTTCGGCTAATGGCTTTCCGCTCAGCCCTCCATTTCCGATTGCTTTTAATCTGCTCTCAGACGTTTCTAAACCTTCTCTGGAAATTGTGGTATTGGTAGCTATTACACCTGCAATTTTTGTTTCCATAATTATCTCAACAATATCATCCAGCTGAAGAAACGTTAAATCAGGAGCGATTTTTAATAGAATAGGTTTCGGCTTTTCTTTATTTCTATTTTCCTGCATCAGTTTTTCAAGCAAGAGCTTTAGTGGCTCTTTCTCCTGAAGTTCGCGCAAGTTAGGGGTATTGGGTGAGCTTACATTTACTACAAAATAATCGACATGATCGAAAAGCGCATCAAATGCTTTCTTATAATCACTAAATGCATCATAATTAAGAGTGACTTTATTTTTACCAATGTTTCCACCGACAATAACATTGGATTTTCTGTTTCTTAATCTTTTCACAGCGGGCTCTAATCCTTCATTGTTAAAGCCCATCCTATTAATAATTCCATGGTCGGGCTTAAGCCTGAAAAGTCGTGGCTTAGGATTTCCTTCTTGAGCTACAGGTGTTAATGTACCTATCTCAATAAATCCAAATCCAAGCGATTCAAACTCATCTATCAACTTAGCATCTTTATCAAATCCTGCTGCCAGGCCCACAGGGTTCGAGAATTTCAAGCCAAAAAGCTCTCTTTCTAAGCTTGGATGCTTTATTTCAAAAAGTGAGCGGTTGAAGGCTTTAACTCCTGGAATGTTAAATAAAAATTTTGCCAGTCGGAAAGTTACATGATGTGCTTTCTCAGCTGGCAAAAGGAATAAAAGAGGGCGAATGATGGATTTGTACATTTTTGAAAAAATTATTCTTCAATTAAAAAAGGTAAAGTTACTTCAACATTAGCAAACAGAATAATATTATCGTCTTACTTTCTTACCTTAATTGTATCTAGAACTCTACCAACTTTTCCATCTTGAGTCATTCCTTCAACATACAGAGTAATATCCATTGGTTCATCTGTAGTATAAAAGGAAACCTCACCTAGTCCTTTTTTAGTTTTAATCATAGGTTCCCACAAAATCTGAGCTCTTTTATCAGGTTTAATGTTTCCCTTGACTTTTACGCTGTAATCAGGACTGTAAAATTCTTTATTAGATTGATAACCTTGTAATATAGCTGTTAGAACATTCCCTTTATCATAATAAGTAAAATCAGAGCTCCCTGGCTTAGTAAAAAAAGATAAAACACCATTTGCACCACTTACTCCAAAAATAGCAGCAGAAGCTCCTTTATACACCTCAACCATTTCTATTTGACTTGCAGGAATAGAATTTAAAAAATCGAGAGGAACTTCAACATTATCAACTAATATCAAAGGTTGAGTACTAGAGTTTATAGAACCTGGCCCTCTAATCTCAACTGACCAACTAATAGCACTTCCTGAAACTCTTACTCCAGCTATTCTACCTCTAATTAGTTCTAAGGGGTGTTGAGCGCTCTCACTAATTTCCAAATCCGTGACATCGAAGCTCACATCGCCTTTACCATACAAATTATTTACTTTTTCTTGTTTTGTTATCCTATCAGCTGTAATAGTTACTTCATCTAAAGTTTCAAAGTTGTTGTCAAAATTATATGCAGCATCTATTTCTTTTCTCTCCAGAGTATTTTTAATACTCTTTCTTTGAAAATTAGTTAAATTATGATCAAAATATTTATAAACTCTATCAGTCTGAAATTGAATATTACTAGTATCCAACTGTACCCTTACGTATGGCTTATCTCTCTTATTAAAGCCTGTCAGGACAACAGCTTTCTTATCAGTAAAGAATAAATCCAAAATCTCAAATTCACCTTGTTCATTAACCTCAACTCTATCGAACACATTGTTATTACTATCTTGAACAAAATAGTTTACATAGCCATTAACAGAAGCTTTATCAGAAAGATCACTAGTCAATTTACCTTTTATAGATAAACCCTGTTCAATTTTATGTATGTAATCAGGGGAGCTGTTCCCACTAAGTATATAATCCCAATTATAATTAGACCATGCTTGCGTCATCATCAATAAGTCTAATCTCTTCCATGCGTCTTCATATGCACCATTGAAGTAATTAGCAGGTTTTTCAATATGCCCATTTATGTCGCTTGACAAATACAAATATGTTACAATATTATCTTCTTCAAAATCTAAAAGCACATCATTGTTACTAGTGGCAGAAAGGGACAAATACATTGGAACATCTAGTGCAGTGCTATCTGTATATAATTTCAATTGCACTTTTTCTCTTAAACCATAAAGCTCCTTATCACTTTTAATAGAAAGATTAATTGAAGGTATATCATTTATAAAGAATGCTCTTTCAGCTAAGGGTAATCCTTTGTCATTAAATATAGTGATATAATTAATCCCTGGAAGAAAATTATCCTTAGCTATTAGTCCGATAATAGGTTTGCTATTTATATCTGAACTTGCAACATAAGTTGGTAAGCCTCTACAATGACTTAGAATATGAATTCTTTCTGATGATAAATTCTTAATATCAATTTTATAGCGTACATCATTTAGCTGAGGAATATTTAATAGCGTTATAGCTATACCTGCCTCTTCAACATTTGGCAGCTCGTATCTTTCATTAGAATCTACTAACCTTGCATAATAATTAGCACCGCGAACAGGCTTAATGGAAAAAACACCCATTCCCAAATGATTAGAAGTAAACTCCCCGATAACATTTTCATTTTCGTCAAAAACTTTTCCTGAAACATCAATTCCATATCCATCCTCTCCTATTGCTTTAAATGCTACATTTGTTTCGACTCCATCAATTAGCTTGCCACCTTCAGGCATAAAAGACAATGAAATTCGATGTCCCTCATCACTAACTTCTAAAGAATCCTGAGAAACACCAAAAAGATTAAAAACTTTAACCTCCTTTTTAAATATAAAATCTTTCCTGTCATTTAGCATCCATTTAGTATAAGCTTTAATAAGATAAGAGCCTGTTTCAAGTTCATTAGAAAGCTGAAAATATCCTGAACCAATTCCATTATCAGAAAAAATTTTAACATTATCTATAAGTTCATTATAGGGATTATAAAACTCTACATAGACAATTTTACTCAGAGGTGACAATTGATTCAAATATCCCGCTGTAGAATATAATTTAAACCACAAGACTTCACCAGAGATATAGTTTGATTTATTGAAGTCAAGATAAACCTTCTCTATAGGGTTGGAATCAAAATGATTTGTTACAGATTTTGAAATATAACCAGCATCAAACTGTTGTGAGTAAAGATTATATGTTAATAAAAAGTAAAAAAAAACTACAAATCTGAACATAAAGTAAGGTTTTCGAAAATAAACAGGCTGATTGAAAGCCTACAAAATCTTACTATCTATTTCCTTCAGAAGAGCTCTAATTTCTTGATCACTAGCAAATCTATTATAGTTTTCCTTCACTAGTCTTTTTATTTCATCTTTCTTTTCAGGTGCTATCTCATAATAATCAGATTTCCTATTTTTAAATTTCCTAACCTGTCCATCGATAATTAAAAAAGTTGACTCATCCTTTACAAACTTTGTATATTCACTAGCTCCATAAGTAGCTGGAGTGACTTTCGTCTCAATCATCTTTAATTCCTCAAGAAGCGAAAAGTTTGTACCGCTATAAATAACTTTAAAAAAATCAGTCTTTTCAATTTCCCCAGGTATAGAATAACCATTCCTAAATTGATATAACTCTCTATTGGTTCCATCCTCAGGCTGATAAAAGAAATCAAAGCCACTGAGATTGTAATTATCAATAATTAAAACATTACTATTCACTCTATATTCCACCTCATCTTCAAAAGCGTTATACCTCAGTCTAACACCATCAACTTTCTTTCCGTCAGCTGTATATAATACACCATCCATCCAAGTGTTAGTCCCAAAATAGTAAGGAGAGCCTTCAATTTTAGAGTATTTTGATGCCATCAATGGCTTTCCCCCTATATCTGTAATGTTTCCTATTTGGGAAAAAGAATTTGTTGCCATTAAAAACCCAAGACTAACAAAATAGATTTTAATTGATTTCATATTTAATTAATTAAAAATTTATAAGTTGATGTTTTAAGATCAGTATATATCTCAATAAAATATAGGCCTCTTGAATAAGAGCTTAGTTCAATTTGTATTGTTTTTTCATTATTCCTTATTCTTTTGAACATAAGCACTTTACCATCAGAATCAAATATTCTAAAATAATCTATAAAATCCAAGCTCTCTACCGTTAATATATTATTAACAGGGTTTGGAAATAGTTTAACATTTAAATCTAATTTACCTTGATTAGAAGTAATAAAATATTCAAATACTGGTGATACCCTACTACTACAGTTTACACCATCTGAAAAATAAGCAACACTATACTCACCACTCTCGGAAATATTTGATAGTATTCTTTCTTTACCTCCCTGTTCTATAGCTATACCATCTTTAAACCACTGGTAATTCTGAACCGCAACTGTAGCTACTAAACCCTGGTTATTTTCTACTATCTTAACCTCTGGCAAAACATTTTCAACTATCTCAACTGTTTTTATATAACTCGCCTCTTGCACAGTGTTACTTATAGTCAATTTTATATCATAAATACCTGCAGAATCAAACCAAACCATGGGGTACTCTACATCAGATATACCTTCTCTGTACTCCTGATTTCCAAATTGCCAACTATAACTTGATATTTCTCCAGTGGATTTATTGTTTATGGAAATAAGAGAATTAGCACAAAAAGAAGTAAACTCAAAATCTGCAAAGATTAAATCTTTACAAGGAATCTGCAAAATACCAGTTGTGTTATTTAATGAACTTTTAGTATCAACGTTAATCACAGATTCAGAAACAATTTGAATATCATTAAAAGTTATATTATCAAAACACATTTTTTTACGAAACCCTAGTATCATAGTAGTCTGAGAACCAGTATTGAAGCCTTCAATAACCTGCCCCCCATCAACTTCAACTTCTAAAAATTTATTTATATACAGAGAATCATATAGTACTGTGCTGCTACTACTACTTAATATGAGCGAATCCACTCTGGTAATAGACTTAAATTCAATTTGTCCCGAATTAACTAATTCTTGAAATTCATATTTACCCGAAAGACTAACATCTCCAACCATATTAACAATATCATCGAAAATCAAACTCTGAACTGAATTAAAGTTCGCATCCCTTATATTCCAATTATTATTAAGAAATGTCAACTCCTTTGATTGATTAAAGAATGAACCTGTAAAATCAACTTGATTATTTCGCATTGAAACTACAGCCATTTCCTCAATGGAAAGCCCCTTTAAAGTTACTTTTCGATTGCTGATATTATAAGTGCCACTACTAATCACCAAATTATCAATATTTATATCAGATCTCACTTCATGTGCCCCCCCCGAAGTGAGGTTTATTACTAAATTCTCAGAACCATTAAAATTAAAATAAATATCCTCATTAGGTAAGGGAGAAAAATTTACAACTCCATTTGTTATTTTCAGAAGACTTCCATTAGAATAAATGGTATTTGTTATATTTAAAACATGACCATTGAGGTTAATTGTAACCTCCTTATTGCCATTAAATATAATAGTTTCTAATGAGATATCTTCAGAGAGTGAGATAATCCCTTCAGTTGAAAAAGAATTTTCATCTATCACCAAAGTTTTTAAATCATTAACTGATATAGTAGCTACTTCTCCACCTGACTCCAGGGAAAAATTACCTGCTTCATTCAAGATTGCTCCATCATTTACCCAGTATACGAGCTCATCGGTTACGTTAGCGCTACCATAAGTAAGCGTTAATGCGTACTTTTGAGCATTATTTTGCAAAGTGCCTTTATGTTTAACAATTAATTTATAATTGCGGACACTGGGAGCCAAAAATTCGATCTTTTCAACGTTATCTCGAATATTATCTCCTTTTTGAGCAGCCTGAGTTCTATTCTCAAGATTCATTTTCCAAGGATAAACCTTGTTTTGAGCATCATCGACTAAATAAATATCTAAATCATTAATAAGATCTGCATTTGTTGAGCCTAATTCTTTTGCAAGTCCTGGCACATCAGTCCAAGCAATAGTTGCAGTAATTGGCGTCTTAGTGTCCGGTATTATCTGATATTCATGCTGATCATTATTCAAGAGTTCAGCCGTTAACATAAAAGTATCTTTCTGATTTACACCACCAATAGTTTTTATAGCATCAATGCAATTTAGTACTCCCCAACCAAATTTATAATCAGGTCCCGGGGATGTGCCTGCTTCTCTTGCAGTATGAATAGCTAAGGACTTTAATTGAGCAGCTGTCATGAATGTGTCAGCTGATTGGCGATAATACTCCTGAAGCACACCCAAAGATCCAGTAACATTAGGTGCTGACATCGATGTTCCACTTAAGGTGGTATAAGAATCCACTCCTGCAGAACTAGTTGAAAGTAAACCTACACCATCAGCCACAATATCTGGCTTTATTCTGCCATCATCAGTAGGCCCCCATGAACTGAAACCACTCATCACTGCTGATGTAGGACCAGAATATTCTTCAAAACCAGTAATTGCTCCCACAGTTATAATATTCTTAGCTCCTGCAGATGGTCCAATTAAATCATAAGGCCCATCTGGTGGCCTAGATCCATCACCTACATCACTTCTATCATTACCTGCAGACCACACAATAGTATAATAAGGAGCATTATAAGCTATATTATCTATAGTTCGACTCTCACTTGTATAGGCTCCAAACCTGTTATCTTTCCCATCAGCTTGACCAAACCATTGCCAACTTTGAGTATTAGAGTTATAATTCCAACCTAAAATTAAACCATAGGAATGATTAGATAAAATGAGACCATTAGCTGCCTCTTCGGCCATAGGACCTAAATCATCTTCAAAGGCATAATAGGAATGAATGTTTACATTTGGCAGCATCCCTTTTGCTTCAGGGTTAATACCTGCTGCAGCTATTGTTCCCGTAACATGAGTAGCATGATTGCTATATTCAGAACCTAACTTATTTTTAATCCTACCCTGAAACTCCTGATGAGTATTTAAAACCAGTCCACCATCCCAAACACCAATAATCATATTTCCTCCTTTAAGCGGAAGGTTCAAACCACCCTCAGATTGAATATAATCTACTCCAGTAGTTTTCCGAGCTTGCAAATTATGAGTGGTCAAGTAATAAGGTATCCCATTTACAACATCAGACAAAATAGCGTCTTTGTCTGGCCCCAATGCTATACGTCTCTTTAAATTATTGTGATTTACAAACTTCTGTACCCTGTCGCTTTTCACATGATTTCGAATCTTTTGCTGCTCAGATATACCTACCAAAGCTTGCTGATTGAACTGCTGGCAATGGACTGCGGAACTAAGTGAAAATAGAAAAAACAAAATTAATAAAGAGTATCTCATGTAATATGAATTTACTATGTATAAGTGTAAAGAATAAGAATAACTTAAGGGATTAATATAAAAAAAGGAGGCTTAGTTCAGCCTCCTTCAAATTTAATATAGACTTTATTATTGTTTTGTTAAAACAGTAGTTCCCTTATCTCCATAACCATTTGACCAAACTAAAGTAATTACCCCAGTAGTAGCATTGTAGGTACCTGATCCATTAAGTACATCATCACCGTAAACAACATCTTCTTGGTTAACCAAACTAAGATCTCCACATACATAATTAACTATGCCAGGATTATCAGCATCTCCATAACAATTAATATAAAGCCCACCTGTAAGATCTGAAAATTGCAACTCAACATCTGAACCATCTACCTCCGTAATCTCTACAACATTTGTGACACCATTACATCCTGCAGGGGATGTTTCAGTAGTCACCGCATCATAAGTACCAAATATTCCAGCAGGGGCAGGACAAGAAACGGATAACGTTATTGATACTTCAGAGTATTCTTCCAATATAGGTACAGAAGCTTGTACAATCCTGAAAACTATTGTAACTGGATTGTCAACCTCAAGATTATCATCAACTACTTCAAAATTAATAGGTGCAGTATATTCACCCGCTGGAATAGTAATTGTATTGCTTGATAGCAACACAAAATCTACACCTTCAATAGCCGTTGAAGCCTCAGTATCAATTTCATAAGTGATACTAACTTGTGAGGCACTAACAGCACCACCATAAGAAACGGTAATAGAGGAATTAACATTTTCTCCATCAGGAACCGCCACAAAGGCTTTATTCCTAGAGGCACCTCCACTTGCTTCAACTATTTCAACAAACCCTGTATCAGTAAAATCCGTGATTAGGGTACTGGTTCCTGGTTCGTCAAAACATCCTGTCATTAAAGGAATCAGAACCATAACATATAGTATATTTAATATTTTTCTCATATCTATGCTATAAATTAATTATAATTTGGATTTTGTACTAGAATGTCATCGCTTAATTCTATCTCTGATTGAGGTAATCGAGGAAGAATTCTAAAGTTCTCATAAGGAACAGGATCAACATCCGCAGCAGCAGGTTTAGGTATATCACGACCTAAGCGTTTTAAGTCATACCATCTGTGACCTTCTGCCATATATTCTATTCTCTTCTCCCTTAAAACATTGTCTACAGTCGCAGAAACTCCTCCAGCCAAACCTCTAGCTGCTCTGAAAGTATTCAAAAACACATCTCCTGCACCCGGTCCTAAAGCCTCTGCTGCAATGAGATACCCTTCAGACAATCTTAATATAGGAATATTCTCTTGAAAAGGGAGTGTTCCTTTATTACCTTGCCATTTAGTAAATTCCTGACCTAAGTTTTCCGTGTTCAATAAGCCACTTCTTACGTCAGAAGGCTCAGATTCAATTACTTGAACCAATTCATCACTAGCAGTGATAATAAATTGACTACCACTAGTATTATTCATTAATAAAGAGTGAAGACTATTATTAGCCCCATCTACAGAGCTCCAATCAGGAACCTGAAGATCTGATTCGAATACTGACTCAGGGTGAAAGTTAAAGGCAGCATCATCCCAAGACTCAACATAGTCGGCAGCGTCTACTAAATCTGAACCATCACCTGCTATTGCTCTTTGAGCGTAATCAGCTGCTTCCGTATTCCTTCCCCAGTAAAGATAAACCCTGGCAAGCAATAATTCAGCAGCAGTTTTATTTGCTCTAGCTACAGCAGAAGTCCCTGCACCTACCTCTGGTAATCTTTGAATTGCATCTAACAAATCTTCTTCAATTTGTTCATATACCTCCAAATTAGTAGCTCTAGGTCTATCATCAGCGTTAGCAGATCCAAGCGTAGGCTCTGTTCTTAAAATAGCTGACAAATTAAAACCATTAACTTCTCTTCCTGGTTCATATCCAACAGTTCTAGCTAAATCATGATAAAATAATGCTCTTAAAAATTTAGCTTCACCAATCAATACATCTTTAGCTCCTTGATCACCTTCAACTGATTCATCGTTAATTAAATTAATAACGATATTACATTCGTTTATAGGAGTATATCTATCACTCCATATATTTATACCAGCATTTACGGCATTAACATATTCTGTCTCATATCTTCCTGTAAATTGAACTATCTGCATTTGGTCTGCCAGAATTTCAGGCGCAATCATCATCTGCTGCCCATAATAATTAAAATTATTCACACTTTCATATGCTGAAAAAAGAACAGCTTCAAATCCTCCAACATCTTCAAGTACAACTTCTTGAGGTAATGCTGCTTTATTCTCAACATCTAAATCATCACAAGAGGTAATAATCATACCTAATGATATAAATATATACAATATCTTTTTCATAGTTATCCTTTGCTTAAAATTATAAACCTATATTTAAACCTACTGAAAATTGTCTTC
The DNA here is from genome assembly GCF_014636295.1 of Marivirga lumbricoides. Lineage (GTDB taxonomy): Bacteria > Bacteroidota > Bacteroidia > Cytophagales > Cyclobacteriaceae > Marivirga > Marivirga lumbricoides. The sequence goes on from NZ_BMEC01000009.1 coordinate 116,709, forward strand.
CTAAAGGATAGGTTCCATAAGAAGACACTCCTGTCCCATTATTATTTGCTACAACTTCAGGGTCAATACCATCATATTCTGTCCATGTAAGAATATTTACACCTTGAACAAATATTCTAGCCTGTCTCATATTGACTCTATCTAAAATAGACTTAGGTAAATTGTAAGATAATGTTAATGTTTTTAGTCTTATATAAGATGCATCTGACAAGAACCGATCAGTCACCAGATTAGTACTTGTCTGGGATATACCAGCAATAGTACCGTTCTGTGTTACTTTAGGAACATTGGTCAAATCCCCTGGATTTTGCCATCTATTTAAAATATCAGAACGTTGATTGCTTACGCCACTTCCTGAAAGAATGTTATATAAGTCTCCATTATAAGCTGTATTTCCATACTGATATTGAAAGAAGACATCTAAGGACAATCCTTTATAAGAGAAAGTATTGCTCCATCCTCCATAATGAGTTGGTATTGCACTTCCAGCTATATAGCCATCTTCAAAGCTCTCTTCATAAGATAAATTCCCATCTTTGTTAATAAACATGGCTCTCCCATTTGCAGGATTAACACCAGCTGATTTTGCAACATAAAAGAAGTCAGCAGGTTCCCCAACAATAAGTTGTGGAATACCAGTATCATTATCAAAAATAGTATCTTGTCCTCCAATCAATTCCGTTACCTCATTTTGCAAGAAAGTTATATTAAACCTGGAATCCCATCTGAATCCTCCTTGATCTACAATAACACCACCGACCTCTATGTCAACGCCTTGATTTCTTAACGCCCCAATGTTATCAAAAATATTATTATTATCTACACCAGCATTCTGAAAGAATGGAACAGCAAAAAGAAGATCACGATTGTTTGTTCTCCAGAAATCTACGGTACCAAATAATCTATTATTTAATAAGGAATAATCCACACCTATATTTATAGCTTCTTCTTCCTCCCATCCAATAAAATCATTCCCTAGTTGAGTAATAGTGACTGTGGAATTACCTAAGTACTGACCAGTAGCTCCACCCCAGGTAGTTTGAGGCGCATAATTTACAGGAGTTCCATCTGTCGGGTCTCTTAATTCAGCGTTTCCTAATACACCATAACTAGCTTTTAGTTTAAGATCATTTATAAAGTTTACATCTTCTAAAAATGCTTCATCAGACAATCTCCAACCAACAGAACCAGCATAAAATGTTCCGTATTTACTTTCAGAACCAAACCTTGAATGGCCATCTCTTCTTACAGTAGCACTAAATAAATATCTATCATTATAATCGTAATCTACTTTCCCAAAGATACCTAATCTCTTATATTCTTGGAAAAATCCACCTACTGATGTAGGCTGTCCATCTCCTGGCAACCTAAAGAAAGGGTTTGCAAATTGGTTAGCCCCTAGACTGTTACCCTCTCTCTCTTCAAATTTATATTCGTAACCAACTATTGCTTTTACTCTATGTACATCCGCAAAAGTTTTACTATAGTTTAAATTGTAATTTGTATTTACATTGATAGTTCTTCTGTTGTTAATAAAAATAGAACCACCTGAAGGAGCAAAAGCAGGAATAGTTGAAGGTCTTTGATTATCATCTCTATTCATAGATAAATCTATACCAACAAAAGCAGTAGCTGATAAACTTGGTAGAATCTGATAAGTAGCATTTGCGCTTGAAACAGTTTGAAATGTTCTGCCAAGTCTTACTTCTTCATTTACTCCCTGTAGAATATTATATCCAAACAAATGTGACAGCCCATTTGTTGGATATGGGTTATAGTCCCCATTTTCATCTACTGCTGGCGAAGTAGGTACCGCTTGAAAAGCTGCTGCAAAAGGCCCATTGACAAAATTTCCATTAGCTATTGATCCGAAAATTTTCTGATGAGAGATTGACAATTTAGCACCAACTGTTAACTTTTCTGTAGCACTATGTGATAAATTTAATCTACCAGTGAATCTTTCAAAATCAGACATAATTATCTGTCCTTCCTGCTTATTGTAAGATCCTCCAAAGTAAAATTGAGTTTTCTCATTCCCACCAGACATAGATAAATCATATGTTCTGAATCGAGCATCTTGAAACATAGCATCTACCCAATCATATTCTTGATAGCTTGTAGGATCTTCTGGGTTTCCGTATAATGCATATGCTCCTGTTAATGGTGTTTCAGGATCAATGCCTACATTACTCTGTTGTTCTGCTTTTATCGTAATAAAATCTTTTGCACCCAAAACATCATACAAATTAAAAGGCTGTACAACCCCTTCTTGCACACTGAGGTTAACTTGAGTTTTACCAGACTTACTTCCAGACTTTGTTGTAACAATTACTACTCCGTTAGCTGCCTGAGCTCCATAAATTGCAGATGCTGATGCATCTTTTAAAATATCGATCGACTCAATATCATTTGGATTAATAGAGTTCAGAGGGTTTGCGGAACCTTGAGTTGTCCCTCCACCTTGCGTACCTACTTGTACTCCATCAATTATTATTAGTGGATCATTACTTGAGTTTATGGAACCAATACCTCTTATTCTGATATTCATTGCTCCCCCTGGTTGGCCACTTGCCGCTGAAATTTGTGTGCCTGCTACACGGCCTTGAATAGCTCTATCAAAAGATTGCATTGGTAAATTTTCAATTACGTCCCCCTTAACAGAAGCTACTGATCCGGTGATCTCTCTTTTTAATTGAGAACCATAACCAGTAACAACAACCTCAGATAACTGAGCCACATCAGTAGCCATTTGTACATCTACAACTGACCTATTACCTACTTGTACTTCTTGTTTTTTCATTCCTATAAAAGAAAAAACTAAGGTACCACCCTCGGAAGGAACAGAAATCTTATAGTTTCCATCCAAATCTGAATTCACTCCAATACCAGTACCTTTTAATAATACGTTCACACCCGGCAAGCCTTCGCCTGTATCAGCATCAGTAACTTTACCGCTTACGGTGCGATCCTGTGCCCATGCATATAGCACAAACACCAACATAAAACATGTTAGTAGAATCTTCTTCATACTTAATTTAGTTTAGGTTTAAATTTATTAATATTTAAAGATATGTAATATTCACTTATTCTTCCTAATAAATCTTTTATTTTTTGAAATTAAATTAAGCAACAAATAAAAGATGCAACAGACTCATTCCAATAAACTATTGATTAGCATTGTAGAATTAAAGCAAAATATTATATCAGAAAAAACAATACGGTAAAACATAATTATTTTAATAAAACAAATACATTATACTAAAGGTTTAAATAAATATTAAATTAAGATAAAACTTTGTCAGCTTTTACATTAAACTCATATAACTACTTAGTTTACAGGGTGCTCACTTTTCAGAATTGAGGTGCAAGGCAATAGAATAAAAGTATACTTTCAATCAGAATGAAAACAACAACTTATTCAATCATAGAAATAAAACACTCATCGTCATTTTTTTCGTTTTATAATAACTCTTGTAAGATATAAGCTATTTTATATCCTTCTTTAATATTAAATCTAGTCATACTCCGTAAAGCAAGACCCCCATACAAAATCTAATATATTCCTTACATAACATCCCCTAACAATAGGAAAACATTTACTCACTATATTTTTGAGGTTTCCACATACCCTATATATCAATAAATACTAATTCATATTCATATACTCACCTGCAAATATTCATTGAAAAGCTATCTAATGGCTCACAATCGACCCTCCATATTCTATTCCATCTGATCTTCGTAAACACCTTGGAAGTATAATTGTATTGGATTACAATTAGCTTATTAATTAAATCCCCATAAATATTATCTGAGAATTCTAACCTAAGGATCATAAATTAACAAAAACATTTGTGAATCAAGAGCATAAAAAAAGGCCCTATCGAATGATAGCGCCTTTAACATCGTTTTAGATTCTACGTATTTAGTAACCGGGGTTTTGCTGATTAGCTAAGGTCGGGTTATTAATAATTTCAGGTTGGGGAATCGGCCAGATAAATAAATTATCTTCATAATCAAGGTCATGATCGTAAGTAATCTTACTTTCCCCTGTATAAAACTTAATAGAGTTCACAGATCTTGATTGAGCTTTCTCAGGGATTCCATCCATTATACCTTCTCCAGAAAGTCTATGAATATCGAACCATCGTTTACCCTCTGCTAAGAACTCTATCCTTCTTTCATTAAAAATTGCCTGTAGAACATCATCGCCAACAGTAATTTCCGGAGTCATAGCTGGAACAGATCTATTTCTTACTTTATTCAATAACAATACTGCATTACTACTATTTTGCGTCAACCTTTCATAAGCTTCCGCAGTGTTTAATAAAACTTCAGCGTAGCGCAAAATTGGGTTTGGATCTGCAGTAGTTGCGAAGTCACTATACTTCATTGTAAATATCCCTGAACCTGGATTACTTGAGACCATTGCTCCTGCAACATACTGATCTGCATATGTACTATCTCTACTATCTAAAGGTCTCACATCTCCTCTTCGTAAGTCACCAGCAACCCAGAAATCTGCTGTCCAAATAACAGGACTAATCTTTACCAGCCCTCTACCATTTAAAGCAGGGTCACCATACATTGATGCTAAAGCTCCATTTGTACCAGGGTTAGATTGAGCACTGTGAATAAAAGAAAAGATATTTTCTTCACTTGTACCTGACCCGAAAGGTCCATCAGGTGTTTCAGTAAGGGCAAAGTCATCTTCAATCTTTAAAAATTCATCAATTACACCTTGCCAATCTTGTTTATGAAGTTTGACTCTTGTTTTAAGAGCAATTGCAGCACCTTTACTCACTCTGAACGGAGCGCCACCCTCTGAAAGAAGAAGCTCTGCATTATCTAAATCAGCTAAAATCAATTCATAATCTTCTCGGACAGTTGTTCTACCTAGAGTAATAGCTTCATCTACTAAACTAACATCATCAACCGCATCAACTCGATAGGGAACACCTGGAGTAGAAGGATCATCTGAGTAAGGCCGTGAAAAATACACGAGCAACTCATGATATGAAAGTGCCCTTAAAAATAGCAACTCACCTTTAAATCCATTATATTCTTCCTCTGTTAGTATTTTATTTTCAAGAGCTCCATCCAACCCTTTCAAGACAACGTTTATTCTATTTACTAATCTATATATAGAGATCCATTGCCCATTGTTATTAGCAGTATTAATACCGTGAGCATTAGTATAAGTAATTTCATAAAATAATTGATCATTATACATATCCTCTCCTCTCATATCTCCTTGCTGCACATTTGCTGCACCAAAAGGATAACCTCTCTGAACGGCTCCAGCATAAAAGCCTCTTTGCGCAGCCTCATATACTCCTAATACTGTTCCGTTAATTCTATCAAGATTTGCATAAGCCTCATCCTCAGGCACCAAATTCGCAGGTGAAAGATCGGTCACCTCACATGATGTCGCTATAGTTAATAGGCAAACAAGAATAAAAAACTTTATGTGTTTAAAATTTATTAGTTTCATTTCTTTAATTTTAAATTATTAAAACCCAATGTTTAAGCCAGCAGACCATGTTCTTATTATAGGTGCTACATTCCAATCTACACCAAATTGTAGTGAAGCATTAGCAGCTGACAGGTTATTTAATTCAGGATCCAGTCCCGAATATCCAGTTATAGTAATTGGATTTTGTACTTGTGCAAATATTCTTACACTTTTAATATTTCCTTTAAAAGCAGTATTCAAAACCTGATTAGGCACATTGTATCCCAAAACAACATTTTGCACTCTCAGAAAATCTCCTTTTTCAACAAACCTAGAATTAGAAGCACTAGTTTGCCACATGTTTGCATCTTGTCCAGAATAAAGTTTAGGTATATCAGTCACTTGGCCCCCTTCCGTCCATCGGTTTAATATGCTTGCATCATTGTTGGAAAAACCTTGACCTAATAATCCTCTCTGAGATTCGTTCATAATGTAATTACCACCTGAATATCTCAAAAACAGCTCAAACGTGAAATTATTATAATTCAGAGTATTAATCCATCCACCCTGCCAAACAGGCAAAGTATTACCAAGAAAAGCCTGATCATCACTTCCTAATGCTTGTGCAGCTGTGCTTACATCTGCTGGATTTCCTTCATTATAAGTTTTCCAACCTGTCTGACCTTGCACTAGATTATATTGTACAATTGATCCATCATTTTTATAGTACATAGGGTTACCATTAGCTGAGTTTACACCTGCCCATTGAAAACCATAAAGAGAAGCAATTGGCTGCCCAACTTCAGTCCGATTATAAGTAGTTTGAATAGGAGCATTTAAGTTAGTTACCTCATTCTTAATCCAGGTAAAGTTAAAATCTGTATTCCAGCTAAAATTACCAGTTTGGATAACTGTCGAGCTTAAACGTAATTCCACTCCTTTATTTGTCATAGCTCCAATATTCTCACTTATTTCATTATTAGGAACCCCTAATGACGGTGCTGTAGGTCTGGCTAAAACCAAATTATCGATGTCATTTATAAAATAGTCCGCATTAATTGTTACTCCTCCTACAATCAAATCAATACCAAAATTAGTTTTAGCAGAAGACTCCCATAAAAGATTTTGATTAGCAACTTGAGCGTAGGCAATTCCCGGACCAGCCCCATTTAAAACAGGACCAAAGCCTCCTACGTAAGGAAATAAACCAATCTCAGTATTTCCAACCTCTGCATAGGAGGCTCTTATTTTCAAGTCTTTGAATAAACCATCATTATTAAAGAAATTTTCATCAGAAATTCTCCAACCGATTGAAGCTCCTGGAAAAGTTCCTCTTCTATTTGCTGAAGGCAGTGAAGAGATTCCATCATTTCTAATAGCAGCACTAAGTAAATATTTCCCTCCGATACTATAGTTTACTCGTGCAAAGTATGAATCGAACCCTTGCTCAGAAAAACCTCCTCCTGAAAACTGATTTTGAAAAGAGTTGCTTATTAAATTCTCCTGCTGAAAAAACCTATCTGAAATACCTGTTCCCTGACCAAAGAAATTATAAAAATTAGTATATTGATACTCAACACCTGCCGTCACATTTAGTCTATGGTTTTCTAAAAATATAGTTTGATAATTCAAAGTATTCTGCCAGTTCCATCTATAAACTGGAGCAAACTGCTGATAAACGCTACCAACAGAACCTCTACCATCACCATGTCTAGGATCCCAGGATCTAAAATCATCCGGTAATGTTACATCCACACCGATTTGGGTTCTAGCAGTTAAATCTTTAAGAATATCAATCTCTCCATATAAATTACCCAATACTCTATGAGCTCTATTTCTGAAAATATTATTTTCTAAAACAAATCCTATATTCGGTATATTGTTATCTACTGTTGCATTATTAGCTCCTTGTCCTAACGATGCTCCATTAGGTGTAACATTAAACCCATCAAATGCCACATTATCAGCATCAAAAATAGCCACATTAGGCAAAGCTCTTGTAGCATTGTAAATAACCCCAGACAAAGAATTAGCCCCAACATTTAAACCTCTAGTCTCCGTTAAAGAGTAGGACAAACTTGTTCCTATTCTCAATCTATCTAGAATAGAATGGTCAATATTAGCTCTAAAGGAATACCTAGTTAAATCATTTTGTTTTACAGCAGACTCCTGATCAGAAAACCCTAAGGAGAAATAGTACTTAGTATTATCTGAACCACCACTAACTGATATATTATGTTGCTGTACTAACCCCTTTCTAAATATATAATCTTGCCAATCGGAGTTCTCACCTTCATTAGCTAAACTAGAAGCACCTGCGTTAGTCCTCTTCTCATTAGCGATTACTACGAACTCGTCTCCAGAAAGAAGATCAAACCTATTTACTTCCTCATTCACGCCATAACTCATACTATAATTTACCTTTGCAGCTCCTTTTGAGCCTCTTTTAGTAGTAATAAGTATAACACCATTTGCTGCTCTTGAACCATAAATTGCTGTAGCAGAACCATCTTTCAGCACTTCGAAAGATTCAATGTCTGCAGGATTAATGTTAGATAAGGGGTTTGAAGCCGCTATTGCAGAACGATCAGAATTAACAACTGGCACTCCATCAATTACAATCAAAGGATCAGCACTTCCTGTAATTGAGTTAACCCCTCTAATTCTAATTTGAGGTGCTTGCCCTAGGATTCCACTTGGAGTAGTAACCTGCACCCCCGGTGCCCTACCTCCCAGTTGTTGATCAAAAGAAGGAGTTACCAGATTACTAATTGACTCTCCAGAAACTGAAGTCACAGAACCAGTCAATTCCCTTCTCTCCTGAGTACCGTAACCAACTACCACAACTTCTCCTAATTGTCTAATATCAGGCATCATAGAAACATCTATAACGGACTTAGCACCAATTTCAACCTCCTCATTTGCATAACCTATAAAGGAAAAAATTAGAACTCCGTCACTTTGAGATACCTCTAGTCGATAATCTCCATTTAAATCAGATATAGCACCTTCTCCTGTACCCTTTATTAATACATTCACACCGGGGAGGCCCTCACCATTCTCATCGGTTACCTTTCCACTTACGGTGCGATTCTGCGCCCACGATTGGAGCACAAAAGCCAACATAAAACATGTTAGTAGAATCTTCTTCATTCTTTAATTTTGTTTAGGTTTAAATAAATTAACAACTAAATGTAATCCCTAAACAAAATAACATCCAAGCAAAACAATATATTTATTTTACTTAAATCACTTCAACCTTATTCCACATATCACAATACTCATAAAATAAACACCTTATGTATTCAACGAAAAATAAAATAAACTTCTAAACCACAACGAGTTATATTATATTTATTCTAACAGTCTTGGCATATCTTCCGTCAGGCTGAGCCTTTTCTCCGTAGCCTTTAGAAGAAATTTGATTTTTTGAGACCCCGACTTTAACCAGTGCTTCATAAACTGCCAGCGCACGCTGTTCAGAGAGCTTTAAATTATAAGCATCGCTACCCTGCTGATCGGTATAGCCCGCTATTTCAATTTTCATAGAGGGGTTTTGCTTTAAGAAATTAGCTACTTTATGAATTTCGTTCTTTGACTTTGCATTCAATTCGTAACTGTCAAATTCAAAATAAATATTATTTAAAGGAATTGACTGCCCTTTATCCAACTTATTTAATTGAAAATCAAGCTGTTGCTGTCTCTCCTCTGATTTAGTAGAAATTTGCTTGGATTCAAACAGGTATCCCTGCTCCTCCACATAAAATGAATAATCAGATTTTCTCGGGATCACAATCTTATACAACCCGCTAACTCTATCACTAAAGGTTTCGTGTACAAGGGTATCTTTTTCAAGGTCATAAATCTGAACTTGAGCTTTTAATGGTTTTTTACTTTTGGCATCTATTACATATCCATATACAAGTCGCACATCATCTGATTTTTTATCCTGCTCGTTAAAATAAAAGATATTGCTAGGTGGATATTTTTCATCACCAGCGACTTCTCTGGACCAATATCTGCTTCCATCAAACTTCTGGTGATAAGAAATTTCATCAGAATAAGTGTTGATAGGATAGCCTAAATTCTCCACCATCCCATTCCCGACTCCCCAGGGAGCTATGTATAGATCGAATCCTCCCATTCCCACTCTTCCATTTGAGCTGAAGTAAATTGTATCGTTAGCCAAAGAAAGAAAAGGTGAAATTTCATCAGCAAAGGTGTTGATATCACCTCCTAAATTCTCAGCTTTAGTCCAAACACCATCTATTTTCCTGGAATAATATAAATCACGTTTTCCATAGCCTCCTTTTCTATTAGAACTAAAGATGAGCAATCTTCCATCTGATGATAAAAATGGCTGTGATTCCCAGGCAGAGGAATTGATATTAGCGCCTAAATTTTCAGGAGTCTGCCATTTACCATCCTCTGAAAAAGAAATATATAAATCACAACTGCCCAGGCCACCTCGCCTATTGCAGCTGGTAAAAACCATCACTCTTCCATCGGCTGATATAGCTGCTGCACCTTCATTATCTGAAGTATTAATAACCGGCACTTCTTCAACTCTTTCAAACTGATCTCCTTTTAATTGAGCCCTGTAGATTCCTTCTTCCAGTTGTGCGGTTCTCTGACCTGTAAAATACAGAAACTCCGAAGGGTAAAGAGTAAAGAAAGGAAAATAAACACTTCTGAAAATATTATTAGACTTAATGGTTCGGATATCATAATTAATTCCACTTTTTTCCTTGAGCTCAGCAAGCGCAAAATCAATAGATTTCAAAATAACTTCGGTTAACTGGACAAATTCCTTATTATATCCTTTTTCAGCATAAATCTTCAATGGATTTTCGGCTACCTCATATTTACCTTTATCAAAGAGCTCTTTCCCCAGCACAAAATAATAATCATGATATTTAGCAGGCCAACTATTGCTTAAGGAAAATGCGAGCTGTAATGCAGGAATCATTTCATTAATGTTGCCTGCACCGTAATACAATGCTGCCTTTTCAAGATAGACCAGATGATTATCGGGTGCTGAATCAACTGCCTTTTTCATATAAGAGATTGCAGCATTCCAATCCCTTTGATAAAGTGCTTCTTTAGATTTCTCTATTAATTTCTCAGTCTTTCTTTTAAAAGATTGGGCATCTATTCCAATTGAATGGAGCAAAAAAATAAAGGGTAGTACGGCAAACAATTTTCTCATCATACCAGCAATTTACTGGATATGATATAATAATAAAAATAGAATTCTTCCTTAAAAGAGAAAGAAAAGATGCTTTATACCTTCTACGGAATATTAAGATACTTATGAGTTTGGAGAGAAATTTGCCATTGAGGATTTTCCTTTACATAATCCACTATCAAAGGAGTCATTTTTTCCTGCTTGCTCCATTCGGGTTGTAAAAGCAGTTTGCAGCCTGAATTGATTTTTGACGCATGTTCTTCCGCCCATTGAAAGTCAGATTGATTGAAGATGATCACTTTTAATTCGTTGGCATGCTGATACCATTCAGGTAAAGGTGCTTTAAATTTCTTAGGAGATAAACAAACCCAGTCCCAGCTACCAGAAAAAGCGTGGGCACCTGATGTTTCCACATTTATCTGAAACCCTTGACTTCTTAAATTAGCTGTAAGGACAGACATATCATACATTAATGGCTCTCCTCCTGTAATTACAGCCAGCTTGGCAGGATGTTTATTAGCTTCCTCTACAATCTTATCAATGGAAGTGACTGGCCACTTATCTGCATTCCATGAATCTTTTACATCGCACCAAACACACCCCACATCACATCCACCTAATCTGATAAAATAAGCAGCACACCCACTGTAAGCGCCTTCACCCTGAATAGTGTAAAAAGCCTCCATTAATGGCAGTTCAATGGCAGGGTTAATAGCTGTTTTATCCATAAATTTCATTTTTGGCAGCCAGCCAGGTATTCATTAATAGGCCAGCCCTTGTCATAGGACCTACCCCGCCTGGAACTGGTGTAATGTGTGAAGCTTTCTCAGCAACAGTTTCAAACAGTACGTCTCCTTTTAAAGCAAATCCGGCTTTCTTAGTGGCATCCGCTACACGAGTAGTACCCACATCAATTACTACAACCCCTTCTTTCACCATATCTGCTGTAATAAGTCCTGGTTTACCCACCGCTACTATTAAAATATCTGCCTGTTTTGTGTAATGTTCCAGGTTTTCGGTAAATCTGTGTGTTAATGTAACAGTAGCATCACCAGGATAATTCGCACTACCCATTAATATTGAAACCGGAGATCCCACAATATGGCTTCTACCAACAACTACACAGTGCTTTCCCCTGGTAGGGATATCATATCTCTTCAATAATTCCATCACTCCATAAGGCGTTGCAGGAATATAAGCAGGAAGATTAGAGGCCATTCTTCCAAAATTTACAGGATGGAAACCATCAACATCTTTCTCGGGCTTTATAGCACTCAAAACTTTATCCACATTTATATGCTTTGGCAGAGGTAGTTGCACTATAAATCCATCAACACGATCATCGTTGTTCAACTTATCAACCTCGTGTAATAATTCTTCTTCTGTAATGGTATCATCAAAAACAAATTTCGAAGACTCAAAACCTACTTCTTCACAATCTTTCACTTTAGCGTTTACATAGGTCTGACTTGCTCCGTCTGTGCCGACCAGAATAGCAGAAAGATGAGGCACTTTCCCTCCTGCTGATTTTAACTGAATTGTTTTATTCTTTAATTCCTCCTTTATTTCAGAGGCTAATTTTTTTCCGTCTAATAGGATTGGCATGTTGGTAAGTGTATTAAGTATTGACTACAAAGTACCGAGTACTAAGTATAAAGATTAAAGTATTAAGTAATGTATGAAAAGTAATATGCATGTGATGAAAGATTACATTAATCAAGTTTAAGGACTGCCATAAAAGCTTCCTGGGGAATTTCCACATTTCCTACCTGACGCATTCTCTTTTTACCCTTCTTCTGCTTTTCCAATAATTTTCTCTTCCGGGTAATATCACCTCCATAACATTTGGCAAGTACGTTTTTTCTTAATGCCTTTACACTTTCTCTGGCAATTACTTTAGTACCAATGGCTGCCTGAACAGCTATTTCAAACTGTTGGCGAGGAATTAACTCTTTTAGCTTCTCACAGAGCTTTTTACCCCATTCGTAAGCTTTATCTCTGTGAACTATAGCTGAGAGTGCATCTACCTTGTCGCCATTCAAAAGAATATCAAGCTTAGATAAATTACTCACTTTGTAGCCAATCAATTCATAATCAAGTGAAGCATAACCTTTCGATATTGTTTTTAGCTTATCAAAGAAATCAAATACTATTTCTGCCAATGGAATCTCAAAAGTAAGCTCAACTCTACTTTGTGTTAAATATACCTGATTTTTAATCTCCCCCCGCTTGTCCATACAAAGCGTAATTACAGGTCCTACAAATTCATCTTTAGTAATGATTTGAGCTCTTATATAGGGTTCTTCCAAATGATCTATATGACCAATATCCGGCAGTTCGGAAGGTGCACTTACCTTTTTCATGGAGTCATCTTTTAAATAGGCATGAAACTGCACAGAAGGCACGGTTGTAATAACCGTCATATCGAATTCACGCTCCAATCTTTCCTGTACAATTTCCATATGTAGCATACCAAGGAAACCACACCTGAAACCGAAACCAAGTGCTGCAGAAGTTTCTGGCTCCCAAACCAGGGAGGCATCATTCAATTGCAGCTTTTCCATGGAAGTTCTTAATTCCTCAAAGTCTGAAGTATCTACAGGATAAATTCCGGCAAAAACCATAGGTTTTACGTTCTCAAAACCTTGAACAGCCTTACCAGGATTATCAGTTTGGGTAATGGTATCCCCAACTTTCACTTCCTTCGCTACTTTTATGCCACTAATAAGGTAACCAACATTTCCTGTACTAATTACTTCTTTAGGCTGCTGCTTTAATTTCAGCACACCTATTTCATCAGCACCATAGCTTTTACCTGTATTAATAAATTTTATATTATCTCCTTTCCTGATTTCACCATTAAAAACCCTGAAGTATACTTCAATTCCTCTGAAAGGATTAAAAACAGAATCAAAAATCATTGCCTGAAGGGGAGCATCTTTATCTCCTTTAGGGGCAGGAACTCTTTGGGCAATAGCTTCTAAAATTTCGTAAATACCAATACCTTCTTTTGCACTAGCATGTAAAATATCTTCCTTTTTACAGCCAATTAATTCAATAATTTGATCAGAAACCTCTTCTATCATTGCACCGGGAAGGTCAATCTTATTAAGCACAGGAATAATTTCTAAATCGTGCTCAATAGCCAAGTATAAATTGGAAATGGTTTGCGCCTGAATACCTTGTGCTGCATCCACTATTAATAAAGCACCTTCACAAGCAGCAATAGACCTTGATACTTCGTAGGAGAAATCTACGTGACCAGGTGTGTCTATTAAATTATATACATATTTCTCTCCATCTAACTCATAATCCATTTGGATTGCATGGCTTTTTATAGTAATTCCACGCTCCCGCTCCAGATCCATGTTATCAAGAAGCTGTTCTTTTTTTTCCCTCTCGGTCACAGTTTTTGTAGCATCCAACAACCTGTCGGCCAGGGTGCTTTTACCATGATCGATATGTGCAATAATGCAAAAATTCCTTATATTCTTCATCTCCATAATCAAAGTGCAAAACTACGTATTAATGTGCAAAGTTTATAATCGTACAATTTTAATTTATTTCCCGTTTTCAGATAGTGTAAAATATTTTCATACAAGCATTTATTAGCTTAATTCAGGCATCAATCATGAAATATTATAGTATAAAGCCACCTTGTTTCGGTCAGCATTTTAACTGGAAATTCAAATGATTTAAATTTACGATAGGGTTCACAATTAATTTTCTAATTTTGTAATTATGGGAATACGTTCAGTTTTAAGTAAGCCTTTGGCAGCATTCATTGTTGGGCAGCAGAATAAATGGGCCGCTCATCCTGCTATTTCGCAGTTAAAAACCTTTAAAAAGATAGTCTCCGCAGCACAAGATACAGCTTTCGGCAAAGATCATGGATTTTCCGATATACAAAATTATGCTGATTTTAAAAGGCAAGTACCTATCCGGGATTATGAAGAACTTAAACCATATATCGATAAAATTTTAAAGGGAGAAAAGGATGTATTATGGCCAGGAAAGCCGGCTTATTTTGCTAAAACAAGTGGAACCACCTCCGGCACTAAATATATCCCCATCACCAGAGAATCTATCCCTAACCATATTAACAGTGCCAAAAATGCCATCTTAAGCTATGTGCATGAAACTGGAAAGAGCAAATTTTTGGATGGAAAGCTCATTTTTCTTTCAGGGGCTCCTACTTTGGACGAAAAAGCAGGCATAAAAACCGGAAGACTTTCAGGAATAGTAAACCATCATGTCCCTGGTTATCTAAGAACCAACCAAATGCCATCTTATAAAACTAATTGCATTGAGGACTGGGAAGAGAAACTAGAACGCATTATAGATGAAACTATTGATCAGGATATGTCGCTCATTTCCGGCATCCCTCCATGGGTGCAAATGTATTTTGATAGAATACAGGCAAGAGTTAACAAACCTATAAAAGATATATTCCCGAATTTTGAAATGTTTATTTATGGTGGAGTAAACTTTGAGCCTTACAAGGCTAAGCTTTTCCAAACCATTGGTAAAAAGGTTGATTCAATAGAAACTTACCCTGCTTCAGAAGGCTTTATCGCTTATCAGGATAGCCAGAAGAAAGAAGGATTGTTGCTTCTGTTAAACAGTGGCATCTTTTTCGAATTTATTCCTGCCGATGAGTATTTTGATACTAATCCTACCAGGCTAATGATTGATGAGGTGGAGATAGGCAAAAATTATGCTTTAATTATTAATAGTAATGCAGGCCTTTGGGGCTATTCAATTGGCGACACAGTAAAATTTGTTTCTAAACAACCTTATAGAATAGTTGTTTCAGGAAGAATTAAGCATTTCATTTCGGCTTTCGGAGAGCATGTTATAGGTGACGAAGTTGAGAAAGCAATGAAGGAAACTTTAACTAAATTTGAAGGTGTTAAAATTACAGAATATACGGTAGCTCCGCAGGTAACTCCCCAGCAAGGTTTACCTTATCATGAATGGTACATTGAGTTTGCTCATGCCCCAATTGACATGGAAGCCTTTGAAAAGGAGCTGGATAAAAATTTGCGAAAGCTGAATACTTATTATGATGATCTTCTAAAAGGAAATATCCTAAGAGTATTAAGAATTAAAAGTTTAAAGCCTCAAGCCTTTATTAATTACATGAGATCTTTAGGTAAATTAGGAGGTCAGAATAAAGTGCCTCGTCTGGCTAATGACAGAAAAATTGCTGAAGCACTTGCTCCTTACTGCAAAGACTGATGGCAACATTTATTCAGACAAATTGGAGAGTAATTATTGCATTAGTACTTAGTACAGCATTTTACTTCTTAGACTATAAAGCAATTTCCTTATGATTATTGGTAGCTGCAGTAGTAATAATCAGCATTGATTATTTAATAAATTAAAAAAGAAGACCAGAACTAATATAGTGAAACAAAAAAAAGCAATAGCCATTTTAGGCTCAACAGGTTCTATTGGCACTCAGGCATTGGAAGTAATAAAAGCCCACCCTGAAAATTTTATTGTTGAGGTACTGAGTGCTCAAAACAATGCTGAATTACTTATTAAACAAGCTCTGGAATTTCAACCCAATGTAGTGGTAATTGGCAATGAGCAATTATACGAGCAAGTCTTTAATGCTTTAAATTCACAAAACATTAAAGTATATTCGGGAGAAAAGTCGCTGGCTCATGTAGTGCAAATGGATACAATTGATCTGGTATTAACAGCATTGGTAGGCTATGCAGGATTAATTCCTACTATTAAAGCCATTGAAAGTGGAAAACATATTGCTTTAGCAAATAAGGAAACACTAGTGGTAGCTGGAGAACTGGTTACAAAACTAGCTGAAGAAAAGGGAGTAAACATCTACCCGGTAGATTCAGAGCACTC
This sequence comes from Marivirga lumbricoides, assembly GCF_014636295.1. GTDB lineage: Bacteria > Bacteroidota > Bacteroidia > Cytophagales > Cyclobacteriaceae > Marivirga > Marivirga lumbricoides. The sequence goes on from NZ_BMEC01000009.1 coordinate 133,226, forward strand.
TGCAATTTTTCAATGCCTGGTAGGCGAGTTTCATAATCCTATAGAAAAAATTATTTTAACAGCTTCCGGGGGGCCTTTTAGAGGAAAAGATAAGAATTTTCTTTCTTCTGTCACTAAAGCACAAGCCTTAAAACATCCCAACTGGGAAATGGGAGCTAAAATCACAATTGATTCTGCCTCCTTAATGAACAAAGGTCTGGAAGTGATTGAAGCCAAGTGGTTGTTCAACCTAAATCAAAACCAGATTGATGTGGTGGTCCACCCTCAGTCAATCATTCACAGTCTGGTGCAGTTTCAGGATAGCTCAATTAAAGCACAATTAGGCTTACCAGACATGCGCGTTCCTATTATGTATGCACTAAGCTTTCCCGAAAGGTTACCCTCAGATTTTGAGCGGTTTAACTTTTTAGACTACCCTAACCTTACATTTGAACAACCTGATAAAGAAACATTCCGTAACTTAGCGTTGGCATTTACTTCCTTGGAAAGAGCAGGGAATGCCCCTTGTATTTTGAATGCAGCAAATGAAGTGGTAGTTTCTGCTTTTCTGCAGGAGAAAATTTCGTTTTTAGAAATGTCGGATATAATAGCTGATTGCCTGGATAAACTACCTTTTATTCAAAAGCCAAGCCTTGAGGATTACATTTTAACAGACAAAGAAACTAGAATTAAAGCTTTAGAGTTTATAAATTAATGGAAACAATAATAATGATTGCCCAACTACTATTGGGCCTGTCTATTTTAGTAGGATTGCACGAAGCTGGCCACATGTTGGCAGCTAAAGCATTTGGTATGAGAGTGGAACAATATTCAATTGGTTTTCCTCCAAAGATTTTTAAGTTTAAATACGGTGAAACAGAATATTCCTTAGGAGCTATTCCTTTAGGAGGTTTTGTAAAAATTACCGGAATGATAGATGAATCTTTAGATACAAAATCACTCAGCCAGGAACCTGAGCCCTATGAATTTAGAGCTAAACCGGCATGGCAAAGATTAATTGTAATGATGGGTGGTATTATTGTAAACGTAATTACGGGTATTATCATCTTTATTTTCCTGCAGTATGGTTATGGCGAAAATTATATCCCTAAAGATATTGTAATGGAAAATGGCATTTATGCCTATGACTTGGGGAAGGAAATTGGCCTGCAAACCGGTGATAAAATAATTGCTGTAAACGGTCGTGACTACGAACGGGTAGGTGACCTTACAAGTACGGATGTTTTATTAACATCAAACAGCTACTATACTGTACTGCGCGATGGAAAAGAGATTAAAGTACCAATTCCAAATGATTTTATTGAGAGATACTCTGAGAACAATAAGTCTGTAGATTTTTTCGATCCTCTATATGAGTTTAAAATTGACAATGTTGCTCCTCAAAGCAATGCTGATATGGCTGGCCTGCAAAAAGGTGATAAAATAATTGCTGTAGATGGTAAGCCTGTAAAATTCTTCCAATTATTCAGTGAATATCTTGAGTCAAACAAGAACAAAGAAATAAATCTAACGGTGCGAAGGCTGGAGGAGACAAAACAATTAACAGCTCAAGTTACTGAAAAAGGGACATTAGGATTTTATGCTGAACCAGAAATGGAGCTTGCTCATCAAGATTTTACATTTGCAGAAGCCATTCCTAGTGGAACAGCCAAAGCATTTGATGTAGTATGGGTTAATATTAAAGCTTTTGGAAAAATATTCAGAGGCGAAGTTTCTGCTTCCGAATCATTAAGCGGACCAATTGGTATTGCACAAATTTTTGGTGGACAATGGATCTGGCAAAAATTCTGGACAATCACCGGATTACTTTCAATGGTGCTGGCATTTATGAACTTTCTACCCATACCTGCACTAGATGGCGGACATGTTGTTTTTATCACTTATGAGATGATTTCAGGAAGAAAGCCCTCTGATAAATTCTTAGAAAATGCCCAAAAAGTAGGGATGGTTTTATTATTAGGGATAATGGGGTTTGCCATTTTTAACGACATCTGGAAAGCAATTTTTTAACATCCACTTAGTAATTAATTACAGACTTAAATGAAACCAACCAAAATATTAACATATGTAGGTGCACTGGTAGTTATCATCATCTTGATATTTAATATTAACCCTAATTCTTCTGCAACTGTAGAAACAGGCAACTACGCTGAAGAGGTGAAACAACATAGAAGAGAGAAGCATGAGTTCATGGAAAGCCATGAAGCTTCTCCCTTTGTTGAACAGTCTGTTCCTTTTGATAGTCTTAAATACTTTAAAATTGATGAATCTTTTAAAGTAAAAGCTACGGTAGAAGAAATTAAAGATGGAGAAGTACATAGATTAGCAACCAGTGATGGAAAAGAAAAAAATTTCACAGAGGTAGCTATACTTCATTTCGACCTGCAAAAATCTCATCAGGACTTAACACTCCTAAAGTCTCAGGAAACTTCAGATTATTTTCTACCCTTTTATGATGAAACCAGTGCGATTACTACTTACGGATCAGGAAGATACCTTGAAGTAGATTATGCACCGGGAAATTCGAAAATCACTCTGGATTTCAACTATGCCTACAATCCTTATTGTGCTTACACCACTGGCTATAGTTGCCCTGTACCTCCCAAAAAAAATTACATCAATATAGCTGTTAATGCCGGAGAGAAAAATTACGATTAAGCATCCTTAATCATTTCCAATATCAATCATTTCCTTAATTTTGTTTTTTGAATTCAATTAAATTCAAAAATAGAACCATTCTACTCATATTTAAAGGTATTAAGATGGTTCAGAAATAAATATATTGAATAAGCTTACAGCAAGGTTCAATTACATGTACCGACTAATTTCGGCACAACAAATAAAACAGATTCTAAAAACATGAAGGTAGCATTAAACTGGTTAAAGAGATATATTGATATTAACGAAAGTCCTGAGCAACTGGCAGAATTACTCACTAATACAGGTCTGGAAGTAGAAGGTTTTGAAGAAGTAGAAACTGTAAAAGGAGGTTTAAAAGGAGTTGTTATTGGAGAAGTGCTCACTTGTGTTCCTCACCCGAATGCTGACAAGTTAAAAATCACAACCGTAGCTATAGGAGAAGCCGAACCAGTTCAGATAGTCTGTGGAGCTCCGAATGTGGCAGCAGGACAAAAAGTAGTGGTAGCTACAGTAAATACTACTCTTTACCCTAAGCCAGATGAGCCATTTAAAATTAAAAAATCAAAGATCAGGGGTGAAGAATCTTTAGGAATGATCTGTGCTGAAGACGAACTAGGCCTGGGTGTCAGCCATGATGGTATTTTAGTTTTAACTACAGATCTGCCTAACGGAACACCTGCTGCCAAATATTTCAACCTTGAATCAGACACTACTTTCGAAATTGGCTTAACACCTAACAGAGCTGATGCTACTGGTCATATTGGAGTGGCCAGAGATATTAAAGCTGTTACAGGAAATGAAATTTCTTGGCCAGATATTTCTTCTTTTACCACTGACAATAAAGAATTAGAAATAAAAGTAGTAGTTGAAAATAAAGAGGCCTGCCCAAGATACAGCGGTGTAAGTCTTACAGGATTAACTATTAAAGAGTCTCCTGATTGGCTCAAAAATGCATTATTGAGTATTGGTTTAGACCCAATAAACAACGTGGTGGACATTACCAATTTTGTGCTTTACGAGACAGGGCAACCTTTACATGCTTTTGACGCAGCAAAAATTAAAGAAAAAACAGTACGAGTAAAAAACTTAAAGGACGGCACACCTTTTACTACATTAGATGACAAGGAGCGAAAATTAGCTGCTACAGATCTTATAATTTGTGATGGAGATTCAAACCCTATGTGCATTGCAGGTGTATTCGGAGGAAAGGAATCAGGCGTAACTAACAATACTACAAGCATTTTTCTGGAGTCCGCCTATTTTTCAGCAGACAGCATAAGGAAATCATCACAGAAGCATCAACTCAAAACTGACGCTTCCTTTAGATACGAGAGAGGCACCGATCCAAATATTACTGTTTACGCATTAAAAAGGGCTGCTTTGCTAATAAAAGAAGTAGCAGGAGGTAAAGTTAGCAGCGAAGTTGTTGACATCTACCCCACCCCATTAGAGGATAGATCAATTAATGTTAAATATAAAAATATTGACAGATTGATAGGTGTTAAAATTGAACATGAAAGAATTCACCAAATTCTGAGTCTGCTAGATATTAAAACCACCGATAAAGACGACCACATCTTTACAGCAATTGTACCTCCTTACAGGGTGGACGTTACACGTGAGGCCGATGTGATTGAAGAAATAGTTAGAATATACGGATTGAATAATATTGCTATTCCTGAAACACTTTCCAGCAGTTTTCTAGCTAGCTTTCCAGAGGTAGATCCCGGTAAAATGAAAAAAGAAGCCGGCCTATTGCTAAGTGCTAATGGCTTTCAGGAAATAATGACAAATTCCCTTACCAAGGCAAGCTATAGCCAGCAGCTTAAGGAATACGATGAGTCAGAAAATGTTGAAATTTTAAATAAACTGAGTGAGGAGCTTGGCGTAATGCGCCAGGACTTATTATTCACAGGTTTAGAGGTACTCACTCATAATATTAATAGAAAACAGAATAACCTTAAGTTTTATGAATTCGGAAAAGTTTACAAAAAAACTAAGGGCAAATACAAGGAGAAAATGTGCCTTGCACTGTATCTGACGGGTAAAAATGAACCAGAGAATTGGATCAGAAAAAATGAATCAATAAAATTTCATGATTTGTATTCGGCAATTCTGAAAATTTTCAATAAATTTAGTGCGGAAAGTATTGAAAATGAAGATTTTCACAGTGAGGTCTTCGATTATGGCTTGAAGTTAAAAATCAACCAAAAAGTAATAGCTGAACTAGGAAAATTAAGTAAAAAAGCCCTGAAATTGAGCAACATAAAACAGGATGTGTTTTATGCAAATGTAGATTGGGAGGCATTATTGAAGAAGGTAAATACTAATACTGTATTTGAACCTGTTAGTAAATTCCCTGAGGTAACCAGAGATTTATCTTTGGTAATTGATAAACATATTTCTTATCAAACAATTAAATCAATCAGTTTGAAAGAAGCTGGTCATTTACTAACAAACATAGATGTATTTGATGTATATGAAGGAGATAAAATAGACAAAGAGAAAAAAGCTTATGCTTTAACTTTTACACTTCAGGATAAATCAAAAACATTAACAGATAAAATTATTGATAAAACAATGAGTAAACTAATGCAAGCTTTTGAGAAAGAAGCAGGAGCTGTAATTAGAAAATAAAATGAATCAGGAAGGACTACATACTGAATTAAATGCTCTGGAGCGCAAGGTTCAATTGCTTTTGAATGAATATCAAAATGCTAAGAATGAATTGAATATTTTAAAAAGCGAGAATCAGGAGTTGAAGTCTGCACTGAAACAAAGAGATGAACGAATAAAGGACTTTCAAAATCAAGATAAAATTAGTAAGATTGTAGGAAGTATTGGGAAGAGTGAGGAAGAAACTTCTGAAATGAAGGGTAAAATTGACGAATACATTAAAGAAATTGATAAGTGCATTTTACACTTAACAAGATAGATAAAATACCGGTAATATGAGGGAGCTATCCATCAAAATAAAAATTGCTGACAGAGAATACCCTATGACCGTTAAAGCGGACGAAGAAGAGCGTATTAGAAAAGCCGGTAAATTGATTAATGAACGGTTGAAATCGTACAGAGAAAAGTTTGGGATCGATGATAAGCAGGATTTGCTTTCAATGGTGGCTTTTGATGCTTTGATAGACAGACTTAGTGTGGAAGATAACAGACAGGGTGCTGATGAATCGGTTTTAAATAAAATTAAATCTATTAATCATTTAATTAGTCAATCAATATAACCCCCTCTATTTAGAAATAACAACACTGCTTCCCAGCAATATAAATATATATAAAATGGGAACATTATACATTATTATCGCAGGTGTTGCAGGCCTTTTATTAGGCTTCTTCCTGAGTAAAATCGCTCAGAAAAGCCTATTGAATAAATTAGAACAGGAAGCTCAGGATAAAGCGGCTCTTATTGTAAGAGAAGCTGAAATAAGTGCTGAAAATATCAAAAAAGATAAAATGCTTGAGGCAAAAGAGCATTATCTTAAAAAGAAGTCAGAGTTTGAGGAGGAAGTGAGCAGGCGCAAAAACCAAATGATCACTAATGAAAACAAGCTGAAACAAAAGGAACAAACCCTTTCAAAAGAAATAGAGCATTTCAAACGAAAAGAAGCTGAAACGGAAAAGCTCCAGGAAAATCTTGCTGCACAACACGAAATTTTAAGTAAGAGAAAAGAGGAGTTGGAGAAAGTTAAGCAACAACAGGTAAACATACTCGAAAAAGCAGCTAATTTAACAGCTGATGAAGCCAGAGAGCAATTAATAGAAACGCTCAAAGATGAGGCAGAAACAAAAGCTTCATCGCTCATTAAAGATATAATGGAAGAAGCTAAGCTTTCTGCTACAAAGGAAGCTAAGAAGATTGTTATCTCTACTATTCAAAGAACAGCCACAGAGCATGCAGTGGAGAATTGTGTTTCGGTGTTTAACATCGAAAGTGATGATATTAAAGGTAAAATTATTGGTAGAGAAGGCCGTAATATCAGAGCTTTAGAGGCAGCAACAGGGGTTGAAATAATTGTAGATGATACACCCGAAGCTATTATTATTTCAGGCTTTGATCCTGTAAGAAGAGAAATTGCCAGGCTTTCTTTACACCGATTGGTACAGGACGGAAGGATACACCCTGCCAGGATTGAGGAAGTAGTGTCAAAGACCATTAAAAACATTGAAGATGAAATTGTAGAGATTGGTGAAAGAACTGTGATTGATCTCGGTATTCATGGTTTACATCCTGAATTGATCAGAATGGTGGGCCGTCTGAGATTTAGATCTTCTTATGGCCAAAACTTATTACAACACTCTCGTGAAGTAGCTAACATGTGTGCTACGATGGCCTCAGAGCTAGGCTTAAATGCCAAATTAGCAAAAAGAGCTGGCTTATTACATGATATTGGTAAAGTGTGGCCTGATGAACCGGAACAGCCACATGCTATATTAGGGATGGAGTTTGCCAAGAAATTTAAGGAGCATCCGGATGTACTCAATGCAATTGGAGCACACCATGATGAAATTGAAATGACTTCACTCATCTCTCCTATTGTTCAGGCTTGTGATGCCATTTCAGGTGCGAGGCCTGGTGCAAGGCGTGAAATTATGGACAGCTATATTAAACGTTTGAAAGAACTTGAAGAACTGGCCATGAATTTTGAGGGTGTTAATAAATGCTATGCAATACAGGCTGGCCGTGAGTTACGTGTAATGGTAGATGCTGAAAATGTATCTGATAGCAAAGCAGGGCAATTGTCATTTGACATTTCTCAGAAAATAGAAAAGGACATGCAATACCCTGGTCAGATTAAAGTAACAGTGATTAGAGAAATGAGATCAGTATCATTTGCTAAGTAAGAATTATTTATTCGTAATTAATTAAGAGGCTATCCTATTAGGGTAGCTTTTTTTTATCACTTTGTCCACCACAAAATAATTTCACCATCTACAGTTATTTATTAACCTCAGTTCAATTAATAAAATGGCGTCTCCGCTAAGGCGAGGCAGCTATGCCGCAAAATTAAGACTTAATTTTTAAAAAAAGCATAATTTATGCTGCCTGTGCCGACCAATCGGCATATCTCTTGTTATAATACAATGAGATTACGGATACCAATGGGTCTGTACAAGTTAATTTTCTTTTTCCTGAAAAATAGAATCCACATCGTTCGGGACCGAAATAGCTTGTCCCGCCAAAACGGGAGCGCTCTGTAGGGCTTTTAAAGTAATTAAGAATCGACCTCAGGTTATTAGTAATTAAAACTTGCAGATTCATAGCAAGTAATGTAAGAAAACAGATAAGTCTTCTAGAAAAATTATTCTTAAGCAGCTGAGGAACTATTATCTTTAACTCTTAAAATAAATATAAAATATGAAAAAAAATTCTACTATCATTTTTATTCTTTTGCTGTCTTTTTACAGCAAGTGCACAGACAAGTGACAATTCACACTTACAGGAACTTTATCAAAGAAAACCTTACTTAAAACAAAATTTGAATAATAGTTCCACTCACTCTTCTGTAATAAAAAAAGGAAATTACACGCAGGCTAATTCTCAGAATATTGGAGGGTTAACACTTTTAGGTGGTAATGGTAAAAATACTGGAGAATTTATTGTTACAGATGAAAATAACAATACTTACATAATTGGGAGTTTCAGGGTTTCAATGGAATTAGAAGGGCAAACTATTGAAGGTTATGCTGCCAATTCCTATTATCTTGCTAAATACAATAGTACAAATGAACTGGTTTCATTCAAAAACCTAGTAGATTCAGAGGTTGATGCCAGTTTTAAGATTGATGGTTTTTCATTTTTTGATGATGGTTTGCTTTTATTAGGACAAACCAATGATGACCTTATTATTAATGAGAATACCGTCTCTGTTAACGACAGGATTACATTTTTACTAAAATTAAATACGGACGGCACCACCTCTTGGTATAAAGAATACGAATACAGGTTTAGTGGTAATTCCAGAACTAACCTTATTCCATTAGCTCACAATGACACCCATATTTTCACCTGTTTCGAAAATACCACTGTTACAAAACTTAATGCTATCGGAGATATTATTGATTCTTATTACTTACCAACCAATTATGGATTTATTACAACTATACTAGCGAAAACAAATAATTTAGTAGTCGGTGGATATTTTGACAAAACTATCTCAATAGGAGATGTTACCTTGACCTCAAAAAATTTTTACGAAACTTCATTTATAAGCTCTTTAAATATAAATACCTATGAAAGAGAGTGGGCATATCACAATGGCACGCTTTTTCAAGGTGAACCAGGAGACTCTTGGGCACAAAAATTATTTGCAGATCAATCTGGAAATATTTACCTCAAAGGAACTTTCCGAACTCAAATTCAATGGGGAAACGACCAATATCAAGGAATCATGACTTCTGATCAATATATTAGTAAATTTAGCAGCAATGGAGATATAGATACCACCATAGTATTGGCAGGTAGCATTGGTTCAGAAGTAATTCTCAACAATACGCTTTATCTCATAAATGCCAGTATGTATGGAATTGATGGGAACACATCCACTTCTGAAGATAACATAATTGTACTGGATAATGACTATAACTTCAAACGATCAGCAAAATTCCCCACTAGTGAAAAAAACTATCAGGCGACCGAAGCTACTGCTAAAAATGGAGATTTAATATTAACTGGTGATATTGACAATAATTCCGTCCTTTTTACTATCGATACATCAGATTTATCTATTATCAGTGAAAACAAATCTCAATCTGAAAAGAATGGATATTTTACCTTATTAGGTCTGGAATCTATTAACTCTACTGAATATATAGCAGGAAATAAAAATGGCAGCATTCAGCTTTACAATAGCGTATTAGCTGATTCTTCTACAGCAATAATTGCAAGCGTTAAAAATAAAAATGTTGAAAATATAACTTCATTTTATAACGCTACCTTTTCCTATTTTTACCCAAGTACTATGAAAATTAGTAACTTAACCAATAAAATGATTGTTAAAGGAACTGCCCAACCTAATTTTCATATTAACGAAAATCAATATGACATTAACGGGAATTTCCTTGCTCAAATCAATATTGATGGCTCTGTAGACTGGGTTAAAGACTTAAGTAGCTTGGAAGAGCTACATTCATTAACATATGATGACGAAGGTAATATTTATATTTCAGGAAGCACAGAAGATGCTTTCAATGAAAATGGAATAACTATTACTTTAAATGGTTATGCTGATTACTTTGTATTGAAACTTAATAGTTCAGGTGAAATAGTATGGTTCAAAAATTTTGGTTCAATCTATGCAAATTATTATACCTCTGTTATTTCCTATATAAAGGACCAAATTATTTTTAGTGGGGAATATTCCATATCTCAAGAAACAATTATAGAAGGAGATGGGATTTCAGTACCTTTAGGAACACCGGAATTGGGGAACAATATCTTAATCGCTTTTAATAAAGAAGGAGAGGTAAATTGGGCAAAAGGACATGGGAAATCAACAGATAGTGATAATAACTATTGGGCATGTGCTTTAAAGAGTTCTTCTGACGGAGGGTTCTACATGACTGGTTTTTTTGGTGAAAACAATTCATTTGGTGATATAACTTTAGAAAGTCAATACTATTTAAATCATTTTGTTGCAAAATATGATAAAGATGGCAAAGTAATATGGGCCAATCCAATTAGATTAAGTCAATTTGGTTTCAATTATTCCGAGATTGGCACAGATGAAAATAATAACGTTTACATACAAGGGGACTTCCCTGCTGAAATTGAATTTGGAGCTGATACCACACTAATGAGCCAGGGATCCAAATCAGTTTACATTGCTAAATATGGTTCTGCCGGAGAATTTCAAAATGTAAATGTTTTCTCTGGAGATTATTTATATACTAGAGTTATGGATGTAAAAGGGGAAGATAACCTATCCATAGGAGGCACCATTTCTCGTTCATTTAATATTGGAAATGGTTCAGAAAACTCTTACTTAGGCAATTCTTATATAGTAGAGCTATGTACAATTCCTTCAATACCTTCTGTACCCAATGGCTTGACTGAAGTATTTCAGGCAGACACTACTTCTTATATGTCGTCTATTCCCTATTTCAATAATGAACAATGGGTATTGTCTCCTACAGAGGCAGGAGAAATTATATTTGAACAGAATGACTCAATAGCAATAAAGTGGAGCAAAACCTATACTGGAGAAGCAGTAGTGAAGGTAAAACAATTCAATTCCTGTGGAGAAAGTGAGTTCTCTGAAGAATTAGTAATTAATGTTAATAAAGAAGAAGTGACTTCCATAGACAAAAAGCTTAATGAAAATCTTTATTTCTATCCAAACCCGGTAACATCAAATTTAAACTTGGAATGGAATAGAGATATAAATGTAAGAAGTATTCAATTACTTGATCTGACTGGTAGAGAGGTAATCAATATAAAACTATTGTCTAGCTTGGAAACTTATTTAGTTAATATGCAAAATCTCAGTCAAGGTACCTATATATTAAAATTAAGTACTTATTCAGGAGAGATAATTGAAAGAGTCGTGAAAAGATAAACTAAAAGGTATAAAAGCATCAGGAAAAGTGGACACTTTATTATAGTCCGCTTTTCTTATTTTAGAACCAATTATAAGTTACAACATATCCAAAAGCTCTACATTTTCGCTATTTTTGCTGATTATGAAAAGCTTTAGATTTATTCCCGGTTTTCTATTGATAGTATTAGTTGGTTGCTCCAATCAAAAAGAATCTTCAAAAGCACATGATGGAAAAGAGCTTATCCAACACAGTGATAAGCTAAGCATTCAGCAATTTGATGATTATCAAAGAATCACTGTAAACTACTCAAATAATAGTGCTGAAACGCTTACTTACATTTTATATCCGGAAAACACCACTAAACCTCAGGTTGAAGCAGATTTATTTATTACCACTCCCATTAAAGGTATTATATGCTTTTCTACCAGTCAATTACCTGCGCTTGATGTCCTAAATTTAGAAGAGAAGTTATTAGCTTTTCCAGGCACACAGTGGATTTATGATAGCACAATGAGAACCTCTGTAGCAGCAGGAAAAATTAAAGACATTGGACAGAAAAATGGTGTGAATATTGAAAAAATACTCTCTCTTCAACCAGACCTCGTAATGGGCTATGACATGAATAATTCATTTGATAACCTCAAAGCAATTCAGCAGGCAAATATACCTGTAGTAATCAATGTGGACTATCTGGAAAACTCTCCTTTAGGAAGAGCAGAATGGATCAAGTTCATTGCTTCTTTTTTTCAAAAACTAGACGAAGCGGATAGTGTATTTGACACCATTGAAAAAAACTATACAGACCTGAAAGAAATTGCTGAATCTAATAATTCTGAAAAAACTACCGTATTAACCGGGGTAATGTACGGAGATACATGGTATATTCCCGGCGGTAATAGCTATGGAGCAAGGTTTATACAAGATGCAGGAGGAAACTATTTATGGACTGATACTCAAGAAAGTGGCAGTTTGGAAATGAGTTATGAATCAATATTAAATAAGGCACAGAATGCTGATTTGTGGATTGGTGCGGCAAATTTCAAATCCTATGAGGAACTAAAGAACACCAATACAAAATATACGTATTTCGATGCATTTAGAAATAAGAAAATCTACAGCTATACTAAGAGAATGCGAAACTCAGGAGGGAATGATTATCTTGAATCAGGTTACCTAAGACCTGATTTGGTGCTTCAGGATCATATAAAAATAATTCAGCCTGAATTACTTGAAGATAAGCCCTTCACCTATTTTGAACCTTTAGCAGATTGAGCAAAAGAAGAACATACCAATTTTTTGCCGCACTCTCATTTTGTTTGCTGGTGCTGTTAATACTCTCTGTCAGTTTAGGCTCCGTTTATATACGGCCTTCCGAGGTATTGAGTATCCTTATAAATCGGACCTCAGAAGATTCTGCATTCTATCATATTATTTACAACTACCGCATGCCAAAGGCATTTACGGCTGTATTTGCTGGTTCTGCGTTAGGTTTTGCAGGATTACAAATGCAAACGCTTTTTCGAAATCCACTAGCCGGCCCTTTTGTACTTGGCATAAGTTCAGGAGCTAGTTTAGGCGTGGCCTTGCTTGTGCTTTCAGGTATAGGAATCACAGGAATACTAGCTTCGTGGGGCATGGCAATTGCTTCTATTACAGGATCCTCCTTAGTACTTATTCTTGTACTGACAGTCTCATTCAACATCAGGGATAGCATGTCTTTATTGTTAATTGGGCTGATGGTCGGAGCCTTTACATCGGCTGTAGTTAGCGTTTTGCAATATTTTAGTTCTGCTGATAATATTCAAAGTTTCCTCTTCTGGACTTTCGGATCCACAGGCAATTTAAGCTGGCAGGAAATGAAAGTTTTTATTCCGGTAGTAGTGTTGGGTATTGTAATAGGTATTTCGCAAGCAAAACCTTTAAATGCTTTATTAATGGGAGAAAATTATGCTCAAAGCATGGGATTAACTGTTAAGAAAGTCAGAGTAGCATTAGTTATAAGTACCAGTTTGCTTGCCGGAGTAGTCACCGCATTTTGTGGGCCAGTTGCATTTTTAGGGTTAGCCGTTCCCCATGTAGCAAGAATAATTTTCAAAAGTGCAAACCACATGATACTTATTCCTGCCACACTTTTATTAGGCTCAATCCTATTATTGACTTGCGATATTATTGCCCAATTACCCGGCATAGATTTAATTTTACCCATCAATGCAGTAACTTCACTATTTGGGGCTCCTATTGTAATATGGCTAATTGTTAAGAGAAAAAATATAAGCAGGAACTTTGGATAAGAGTACAGAAACTATACTATCCCTTCAGAACCTGAACATTGGCTACGGCAATAAAAAGAAGTTTATCAAGTTGATGGACACTTTGAACCTATCTGTGAACAAAGGTAAAATGATCAGCCTTTTAGGAGCCAATGGGGTAGGTAAAAGCACTTTAATCCGTACTATAGCAAGGCTTCAGCCTCCACTATCCGGTCAGATTTTCTTGCAAGGAAAAGATATTACTACGCTCAGCAATAAAGACATTGCTAAGAGAATCAGCTTAGTCTTGACAGATCCTATACAAGGAGGTAACTTAAGCGTGCTGGAGCTGGTAGAAATGGGGAGGTATCCTCACACCTCGTGGTCTGGAAAATTAAATAAAGTGGATCATGAAAAAGTTGAAAATGCAATTCACCATTGCAGCATTAATTACATAAAAGATGCCAATATTTTCGAAATAAGTGACGGACAACTTCAAAAAGCATTAATTGCCCGAGCATTAGCCCAGGACGGAGAGCTAATGTTGTTAGATGAACCTACTGTTCACTTGGATGCCAACAACAGATACAGCGTGATGCAGCTCTTGAAAAAACTGGTGCAGGAAACCGGAAAATCTGTGATATTAAGTACCCATCAGGTAGAAATGGCTTTGGATTTATCTGATGAACTATGGCTAGCTAACTGCGCTGAAAGCATTATTACAGGGAGTCCCGCGACCTTAGTGGAAGCAAACCATATTTCCAGAATGTTTCCTTATTTATCCGGAAAACATACTATGGGTGAGAAATAGCCGTTGATAAATTTTACTGGCACTTTTCTTTTATCTTGAAAAATAAAAGTAAAGACGAATGTATTTAAAACAGATATTCTGTAATTTTGATTTTGATTGTATTTCAACCAGGTCCCATGCTTCTACTAAAACGAAAAACATTGCTATTCACAGAAGAACTTAACTACTTCAAAGTGGTAAGTAGAGGTGAAAGATGGCATTTTGCAGAGGTAATACAAAATGCCAATAAAATACATCAAGCTATTCAAAAATCACCCTATAAATTGGTATTGCTCGATTATAGAGAAACGTGTTATCATTTACCTCAAAACCAAACTTTTAATCTGGTAAAAGTTTTTGAAATACAACTTAGCAAGTTTAAGGAGGTTAAAATAGCTGTAATAGTAAGTAACAGAAGCAAGGAAATAGGTAGCTTCTGGTCCTCTGTTTGCAGATCAAAAGGATTAGACTGTAATATTTATAATGAAGTAAAAGAAGGTGAAAACTGGCTCGCAAGCCATTTTTCTACTTATTGACAGTCCTTACAAATTCCATTCATTGTATAACTTACACTATTCAGCTGGTAATCATCTGAAAGTTTAACATCTGGAATTTTTACTTCTTGTAAGCAATAGGTCTGGTTACATTCATCACAGATAAAATGCGCATGCTCATCTTTGTGATGATGGCCGGAACAACCTTCCGCACACAATGCGTAACGCATATTACCACTTTTATCAGGAGTTTGATGTAAAATACCATTTTCCTCAAAAGAGTTTAGAGCTCTGTAAAGTGTTACTCTGTCATGGCTCGATTTCACCATCTTTTCCAGATCGTTAACAGATAAAGCATGGTCTTGCTGCATAAAAAGCTGTAAAATTTCCAGACGAATCTGAGTTCTGCGTAAACCGTGGGAGGTTAATAGGTCTTCTGCTAGCTTATGGTTATTCATCACTTTAGTTGCTTTTTTCAAATATCGTTAATTTTTAACAAAACCAAAAGTAATGCAAAATAGTTGCTATTGCTTTGAGTTTTATCCGTTTATTAAATCCCCACCAATTATTAAATTAACAAATTACGCCATAAAAAGGGTAACAATATATTGTCACCCTTTTATGATATTGAATAAATATTAGAAATTTATCTGGTAAGTTTTTTATACTTAATTCTTTTAGGAATAGCATCCTCTCCTAACCTCTTCTTCCTGTTTTCCTCATAATCTGAGAAATTACCTTCAAACCAATATACTTGTGAATCTCCTTCAAAAGCCAGGATATGCGTAGCTACCCTATCAAGAAACCACCTATCGTGACTGATAATTACTGCACAACCTGCAAAATTCTCCAAACCTTCCTCCAAGGCTCTTAAAGTATTTACATCTAAATCGTTAGTTGGCTCATCCAGCAATAATAAGTTAGCTTCCTGCTTAATAGACATTGCCAGATGTACCCTATTTCTTTCTCCTCCTGAAAGTACTCCAACTTTCTTCTCCTGGTCACTTCCAGCAAAGTTAAATTTACTTACGTAGGCACGGGAATTTATTTTGTTATTACCTAACTGAATCCATTCATTACCTTCAGAAATATTTTCCCAAACAGATTTATCAGGATTGAGGTTATGATGCTCCTGGTCAACGTAAGAAAGCTTTACGGTTTCCCCCACTTCGAAACTACCTGAATCCGGTTTTTCTTTACCCGTTATCAGGTTAAACAAGGTAGTTTTACCTGCACCATTGGGACCAATTATACCTACAATACCACCTTGAGGAAGAGAGAAATTCAAATCTTCATACAATAATTTATCACCAAATGCTTTCGAAACATTCTTTGCTTCTATTACTTTGCTTCCCAGTCTTGGGCCGGGCGGAATAAAAAGTTCTAACTTCTGCTCTTTCTGCTTTACCTCCTCACCCAACATTTTTTCATAGGAGGATAAACGCGCTTTAGATTTTGCTTGCCTAGCTTTAGGGGACATATTGGCCCATTCTAGCTCTCTCTGCAACGTCTTCTGACGCTTGGATTCTGTTTTCTCTTCCTGGGCTAATCTTTTTTGCTTTTGATCTAACCAACTTGAGTAATTTCCCTGCCATGGAATACCCTCTCCTCTGTCAAGCTCTAATATCCAACCCGCAACGTTATCAAGAAAATATCTATCGTGAGTAACGGCAATTACAGTTCCTTTATATTGCTGTAAGTGATGCTCCAGCCAATGTACGGATTCTGCATCCAGGTGGTTAGTAGGCTCATCAAGTAATAATACATCGGGTTCCTGCAAAAGCAAACGACAAAGTGCTACTCTTCTCTTTTCACCACCTGAAAGGTTTTTCACAGGAGCATCTGCCGGTGGAGTACGAAGCGCATCCATAGCCTGCTCTAAGCGGCTATCTAATTCCCATGCATTAAAATGATCTAATTTCTCCTGCACCTTTCCCTGCTTCTCAATTAAGTCATTCATCTTATCAGGGTTATCCAGAATTTCAGGATCAGCAAATTTCTCGTTAATCTCCTCAAACTCTTTTAATAAAGCTACAATCTCCGCAACACCCTCTTCTACCACTTCCTTTACCGTTTTATCAGGATCAAGTTGTGGCTCCTGCTCCAGCATACCTACTGAATATTCTTTAGAAGCTACCACTTCACCAAGGTAATCGTTATCAATACCAGCAATTATGCGTAATAAGGATGATTTTCCAGATCCATTCAGACCAAGTACTCCAATTTTAGCTCCATAGAAAAAAGAAAGATAAATGTCCTTTAACACCTGTTTTTTAGGTGGGTAGATTTTAGAAACACCAGACATTGAAAAAATTATTTTATCTTCACTCATATGATTAAGGTTAGTTATTATCAACAATTATAATTCAAATTACGTGAATACCTCCGTAATAACACAATAGGCATGCGGGTATCTCATAAAATAAATTTAATTTTGCAGCTAAACGTTTTTAAACCAAATTCTAAATATTTTGACTGAATTAAAGCAAGACATGGCTTTCATTGAGGAGGGTAAAGTTATTCTTAAAGCACAAGGGAAATTTCCTGAGCGTGAGATCGGTGAGGTAAAAGATTCTGAAGCTGAATCGATTAAATTCTTTGAAGATAAGTTTGCTCTACTGCAAAACAAGGTGGATGCAGTGCAAAAACAAATTGAAGAAGAGGACAATAAAGGATCTTTTCTAATGAAGGTTCTTAATCTTAAAGAATCGTTGGCCACTTATGATGGTATAGGTGATTTTGTAGCCTTACATGACCGTCTTGTGATGCTCGAAAAACAATTGGAGGATTACATTAGTCAAAATAGAAGACGAAACCTTGAAGTAAAAACCACTTTAATTGAGGAAGCCAGAAGCTACGCGGCCAACCCAAACTGGAAGGAAGCTACCGAGCAACTGAAGGAATTGAGACAAAGATGGATCAGAATAGGTGCTGTTGATGATGAGAAAAAAGAGGAAATAGAGAGCAACTTTCAACAGGTTTATGATGAGTTTTATGAGAGAAAAAAAGCATTTCATGAAGCCAAGAAGGAAATGATGGCTTCCAGAGTTACTCAGTATGAAAATCTTATCAATAAAGCCTCAGAATTAAAAAAGAATGAAAAAGATGCTGATAAGCTTTCTGTAGCTTTAAATAATCTGGTTGAGGAATGGAAGTCTCTCGAAAATATCCCCAGAGAAACATATAGTTTATTACTTAATAAGTTTAGAAAGTTAACACAGGCAAATCAGCAATCGGGCAAAAAAGGCAAAACAAGTGCTCCATCTTCTCAGGAAGGAGCAACACATAAAAAAGCGCTTCTTGAAGATTTAAAAGCTGCTAAAGAATTACCTATTGATGAGGCCCTTACCAAAGCCAAAGCTATTCAGCAAAGCTGGAAAAAGATTGGAAGAGTGGGCATAGGTAAGGAAGCCAATGAAGAGTTCTTTTTTCTGAACGACTATATTTTTGAAAAGCATTTCTTAGAAACGCTCTTCCGAAAAAAAGCTAAGCCTGGGCTGGATGAGAAAGAAGCTATAAAATTAAAAATGAACCTGCTTCGTGATTTATTAAGCCGTGACCAGAAAGAACTACTCATATTTGAAGAGAATTTAGAAAAATTTAATCTGGGCACAGCTAATATTGATAAAATGGTAGGCTTTAAGCATGAAAAACAAAAAAGAAAGGTTGCAGTGAAGCAACAATTATTGGCTGAATTACGTGATTCCAACAAAAATCAGAAATAATTATTATACCGCGCATTTGCTTAAAAAAATAAAAAAATCGAAAGCAAATTAAAACTTTGATTTTCAAAAATTTATCCTACTTTTGCGCATCAAAAAAAAATACGTTAAAATATGTATTGGACATTAGAATTAGCTTCATATTTAGAAGATGCACCATGGCCTGCTACTAAAGACGAATTAATCGATTTTGCTATCAGATCAGGTGCTCCACTGGAAGTTGTTGAAAACTTACAGGAACTGGAAGATGATGGTCAACCTTATGAAAATATTGAGGAAATTTGGCCGGATTATCCATCAAAAGATGATTTCTTCTTCAACGAAGATGAATATTAGCAAAGTGAGCAAAAGCTCACTTTGCTTTTAATAGTGCTTCGGCAATTAATAAATCTTCAGGAGTAGTTATTTTTATATTTTTATAATCTCCTTCTATTAAATGTATTTGTTGTCCATATGCTTCAACCACTGAGGCATCATCAGTAAATTCCTCTTTATAGGTCTGTTCGTAAGCAGCTTTTAATATTGTGGATTGAAAGGTTTGTGGTGTCTGAATAGCACGCAGGCTGTTCCTGTCTATATTTTGGTTTTTATCTGTCTCTACTCTCCTCACTGAATCTTTCATAGCAACAGATGTAATTGCATTGCCTTTTGCTTCAGCTAATTGGTAGGCTTCAAGAATTATTTCTTTACTAACAAAAGGCCTTACACCATCATGCACCGCCACAAGTGATTCTTCTTGCACATAATCAAGCGCATTTTTAACAGAATGAAATCTGGTATTACCGCCTGGAACTATTCTGTGTGGTGTATAATTATAATGCCATTCGCATAACTCATTCCAAAACTGAATTTCCTCCTGTGGTAAAGTAACAATCAATTCAATGCTAAAATCAGTTAAATGAAAAGCCTGAAGTGTATGCATCAATATAGGTACCCCTTCTAACTTAAGAAATTGCTTAGGGATATTTACTCCCATTCTTTTCCCGGAACCACCCGCCACTATAATTGCATATCTTTTCATCTTCTCTTTTTAAGATATTGAAACACAGAAAAATACTTTAATCACCAATTAATGCCTTTAGAATCTAAAGATGATCGGTTTAGAGGCGGACAGCCTCTACTCTCTGTTTAATCTCCACAAACTATCAATTCTGAAAACAAAAAAAGGGCCATTCAGACCCTTTCTAAATTTTTATAGTTTCAAAATCACTCTATCACTACAAATTCTACCCTTCTATTAATCTCCCTACCCATCACTTCATCATCATTACTAACTAATGGTTTTTCTTCTCCATACCCTCTTGAAGTAAGCCTTCTTTTATCGATGCCTTTACCAGTTAAATAATTTACTACTCTATTTGACCTCATCTGGGAAAGCGTTTTATTGTATGCTTTATCTCCAATATTATCCGTATGTCCTGCTATTTCAACATTCACATCAGGATTTTGCTCTAAGAACTTCACCATTTTATTCAGTTCATCGTAAGACTCAATAGTAAATGTAGCCTTATCAAAATCAAAATAGATATTCTTAAGTATTCTCCTGGTGCCTACTACCGGTTTACTTAACCTGATAGTTTCTCTTACAGTCTGCTCCTTATCAGTTGACGCAGGCACTGATAGCCTTTTATTGGTAAAGATATAGCCCACCTTTTCTGTAGAAAGTAAAAAGTCAGTAGTTTTTTTACGAACAATTGCAAAACTATAAATTCCTTTATCTACCTTAACTGCAGGCACTGCCAGGTTATCCGGTATACTCTTCAGATTAATTGTAACATCTATTGGTTCTCCCGTTTCAGCATCTAAAACCCTCACCATTAAATTAACGGGAACCGCTGTGGGAACTATTGGCTTTTGTTCTACTACCTTTTCTTCTACTATTTTTTTCTCTTCTGCTTTAGGAACATCAACTCCTGTCACCTTGGTGTCATTTGTACTTTCCTCAACATCTACCTTTTTTTCATTTTGTGATGCTTGTGCTTTCTTTAAGTCACTGCCAGGGTCTGCAATAGTTACTCTGTAAATATCATTATAACCCATTCCGTCATCCCTAACAGAGGCATAATATCCTGTTTTGCCATCTTTCGTCATCACAAAATAAATATCATCATCGGGTGAATTAAGAGGATATCCAAGATTCTCAGGCGTGCTCCACTCAGCACTGGTACTATCATAAACAGATTTGTAAATATCAAATCCTCCCATGCCATCATGGCCTGTAGAACTAAAATATAGAGTTTTCCCGTCAAACTGAATAAAAGGACCATCTTCATCCATCTCAGTATTGATAACGCTGCCTAAATTCTTTGAAGGCCCCCATTCACCTTTTTTATTTTTGGTAGAGAAATAAATATCAAACCCACCATTTCCTCCAGGCCTGTTACTGGCAAAAAAAACTGTATTACCATCAGGTGATTGAGAAATAGATTTCTCGTTGTAACCAGTAGAATTAATGTTTTCGCTTAATCCAATGGGGGGTGACCATGTATCTTCAGAAAGCAAATTAGTATAGTAAATATCCCCATTGCCCTCATCGCTGTAGATGTAAAGTGTTTTACCATCAGGTGAAAAAGCTAAGTTAGAGTCGTGGTACTTAGTATTCACAACGCTACCAATATTTTTAGCAGGCTGCCATTTTCCATTGCTTTTTCTGGAAATAAAAATATCTTCATAATGAAAGTTATCATCAAAAACGTTCTCGTTTAGGTTGCCCTGGCCTCTTCTGGTGGTAAAAACCATCATATCTTCCTCCGCATTTACATTAGGTGCAAAATCCCAGGATTCAGAGTTAATGTTACTTCCCACATTAACAATGGAATAATTGACAGGTTCACTTTTGTATCTAATACCATTTTCACTTTCATAAATTCTCCTTTCAACTTCTATCAATGGTGTTTTATCAGAACCTTTGTACTCAGCACTTTTCTCAAGTTTTCTTTGGTATTCATCATAATATTCAATCGCAGTTTCAAACTCATATCCATATTGATATGCTCTGCCAATCAGGTACAATAGATCAAATTTATAATTAGGATCTAATTGATAAGCCCTCAAAAGGTATGTAGTCGCTTTAGATTTTTCAGTGGTTTGAAGGTATGTATTCCCTGCCATAAAGTTAGCTTTTGCACTGTTAGGATCTGCCTCAGCAGCAAGCACATACATCTCTCTGGCTTGAACTAAGGCTTTGGTGGCTGCCAGCACCTCTTCTGCCATTACTAAATAATCTTGAGATAACTCTTCCGGGGTCTTCTCTTGGGAGAAGCTTTTGTTCATAAAAACAATGGTTGTAAGAAATATAAATAGCAGTCTATATTGTAATTTCATATTCTTCTTAATTCGGTAAAAGATAGCGAGTTAAGTCGCTTCACTCAAATAATCACTTAAATTAAGTTACTTTTTATGTTATATCAAAAAAACAAGCAAAAACTTATTAAAATTCTTTCATATTATCAACTAATCTATCTTCTTTAGTACAAAGGCTTTATCTTTGCAGGATGGAAATCATTAAAGAAGCAGAATTCATAATTAGTAATACAGACCACACCAAATGCCCCGCTCCTGACTTGCCGGAATATGCATTTATAGGACGATCCAATGTAGGCAAATCTTCTTTAATAAATATGCTTTCTGGCAGAAAAAGCCTTGCAAAAATATCAGGAAAACCGGGCAAAACACAACTAATTAACCACTTTCTGATGGATAAAGCCTGGTATCTTGTAGATTTACCTGGCTACGGATATGCAAAAGTGAGCAAAAAAGTAAATGCCGGATGGGGAACAATGATCAATAATTACCTCACCTCACGAGAAAACCTTGTATGTGTATTTGTACTGATTGATTCTCGCCTTCCTCCGCAAAAGGTAGACATGGAGTTTATAGATTTTGTTGGTAAAAATGGATTACCATTATCACTGATTTTCACCAAAGCTGATAAGCAATCTTTAAATAAAACAAATCAAAGTATTGCCGCTTTTCGTAAGAATATGCTTAAGACATGGGAAGATTTCCCACCTTATTTCATAAGTTCTGCTACAGAAACCATTGGTAAAGCTGAAGTACTTAATTTTATTGACAAACTCAATCAAGCCTGGAAAAAAGAATAAGGCTCCCACTAAGACAAGCCTTTCATCACCTCCTCCACCATGCAGGTGGAGCCAACATAAAATGGCACCCGTTGATGTAAAGATTCCGGCTGGATATCCAAAATTCTCATTTTACCATCTGTAGCCATACCACCTGCCTGCTCACAAATCATGGCCAGCGCATTACACTCATAATTGAGTCGTAGTTTCCCATTGGGAGTTTTATCGGTGGAAGGATAAATGTATATACCTCCTTTTAGTAGATTCCTATGGAAATCAGCTACTAAAGAGCCAATATAGCGCGCTGTGAACCTCTGCTTTTTACAGTTTTCAATGTATTTAACCACATGTGGTTCAAACCCTTCATATCCTCCTTCATTAATAGAGTAAATTTTACCATCTTCAGGTATTCTGATGTTGGAGTGAGACAGAAAAAATTCACCAAGTGAAGGATCGTAAGTGAAGCCGTTGACACCCCTACCGGTAGTATAAACCATCATAGTGGAAGAGCCATACAAAAGGTAACCTGCTGCCACTTGCTCAGAACCCTTTTGTAAAACATCTTCTTCAGAAACAGGCCCACCTACAGGAGATGTTCTTCTGAAGATGGAAAATATAGTTCCAATGGAAACGTTTACATCAATATTAGAAGAGCCATCCAATGGATCCATTGCTACAATATAACGTCCATCCGGGTTTTTCATATCCAGTATTTCATCATCTTCTTCGGAAACGATTGCACATACTTCGCCACCATTACGGAGGGCACGAATAAACCGTATATTGGCAATTACATCCAGCTTCTGTTGTTCCTCTCCCTGAATATTTTCAGTACCATAGGCGCCACCAATATTAAGAAGCCCGGCTCGGTTTACTTCGCGGTGAATAATCTTGCCAGCCAGGGCTATATCTCTCAAAAGCTGCGATAGTTCTCCTGTAGCAAAAGCGAAATCATTTTGCTTCTTCTTTATAAATCGATCTAATGTAATGCCAACTGGGGTAGCAATTCGGTTTTGCATGGTATAAATTTTTACTATTGCGCTAAATTATAAAAATTGCAACTTAATTTGCCGATTGAAGACAGAAAAGAAATTTATGCAGGTTTTTAAATTTGGAGGTGCCTCTATAAAAAATGCAATTGCAGTAAAAAATATCGCTGCAATTATTAAGCTTTTTCCGAAAGAAAAGCTAGTGATAGTTGTTTCTGCTATGGGAAAAACAACCAATGCATTAGAAGAAATACTATCAACATTCTTAAATGGGAAAAACCCTGAGTTACTCATTAGTAATCTTTATGAAAACCATCTTTCTATTGTTAATAATCTTTTCCCTGAACCGGAGTTGGTAATCCAAAAACTAACCAGTGAATTTAAAAAACTTGAAGAAAGCCTACTCCTTTGCAGCAAAGCAAAATATGATGCTTCTTATGATAGTGTAATTTCCCGGGGGGAATTTATCTCTTCTATGATTATTGAGTCATTTTTAATCCAGGAAGGATTTTTGGCAAAAAAATATGATGCTCCTTTGTGGATTAAAACAGATAGTAACTTTAGAGATGCCACCATCAACTGGCCTTTAACGGAAGCGAAGATAAATAAGGGAGTGCAGGAAGGTTTTAAAGAGAATAATTTACTGATCACTCAAGGGTTTATCGGTTCGGATAATAAAGATAATATCACTACTTTAGGAAGAGAAGGTTCTGATTTTACTGCAGCAATTATTGCATCTTCTCTACATACCAATTCAGTAACTATTTGGAAGGATGTGCCAGGTATTTTAAATGCAGATCCTAAAAAAATACAGGACGCAATCCTCTATCATGAACTTTCATATCGGGAAGCTGCAGAAATGACTTATTACGGAGCATCTGTTATCCACCCCAAAACGATTAAACCACTTGCAAATAAAAACATTCCACTATTGGTTAAGTCTTTTCAGGATCCCACCAAAAGTGGCACTATTATTCATGAATGCAAGGTAGCGCATCATATTCCTTGCATCATCATTAAAGAGAAACAATGCCTGATCACTTTTCAGGTAACAGATTTTACTTTTATTAGTGAGAGCAATCTATCTGATATTTTTTCTGCGATAGATCGCTTGCATATCAAAATAAATATGATGCAAAATTCAGCTATCTCATTTTCCATCTGCGTAAATGATGATTGGTACAAGTTGGAAAAACTTATCAGTGGATTGGAGGATAAATTTGATATACTTTACAATAGAGAACTGGAGTTAATTACAATTAAAAACTATGCTGATGATTTGATTGAGCGACTTAAAAAAGATAGAAATATATATTTAGAACAGAAAACCAGGAAGAATTTCCAAATGGTTGTAAAGCCTCTGGAGAATTAAGCTTTACAAAGATTTGTATAATTGGAAGGGATTCCGCTAAATTCGTTTTTGAAAAAAGGAAAAAAGGAGATTATGGAGTTAAATGAAATAGCGTCAGTAACAGGAAAAGGTGGGTTATTTAAAGTTCTAAAGCCTTCAAGAACAGGTGTTATACTGGAATCGTTAGATGATAAAAAGAAAAAATTAATAGCCCATGCGCACGACAGGGTATCAATATTAGATGAAATTTCAGTTTACACTACTGATGCAGAAGGCAATGTACCTTTGCACACTGTTCTGGTGAAAATTAAAGAAGAATTTGGTGATGATACCGGAATAGATAATAATTCATCGAAAGAAGAAATTATGTCATTCTTAAAACACATTCTTCCTAATTATGATGAAAATCAGGTATACCCTTCTGATGTAAAAAAAATTATCAGTTGGTATGAAATTATTCTGAAAGAAGCACCCGAGGTTTTAGAGAACAAGACTGAAAAAACTGAGAAGAAAAGTAAAAAAGAGAAAGAAGATAAAGCTGAAAAATAATTCACCACTCGCGAATTATTTGCCGGATTTACCCATTTAACTTTTAGCAGGGGTATAAAGTATTTTATTGGTTAAGTTCGATTTACGGATGGGAAGCATTTCTACCTCTCCTATCGGACTTAGCTTTATCCCTCTTTTCATTTACTCTAAAAATATGTTATCAAAAAAAGCAAAATATGCCATTAATGCGTTAGTCTATTTAGTGCGAAATTCAGAAAGCACACCTATAGCTATAGGGCAAATTGCTAAGGATCAGAATATTCCTCACAAATTTTTAGAAGCCATTCTTCTGGATTTAAAAAAAGCCAAAATCCTTAATAGCAAGAAAGGAAAATATGGGGGCTACTCTCTCAATAAATCTCCTGAGAAAATTCATATGGCTGAAGTAATGAGGCTTTTTGATGGGGCCGTTGCTTTACTTCCTTGTGTTACCTACAAATACTACGAGAAGTGTGAGGAATGTACAGACGAAGAAATCTGCGGCATTCGGGAGGTCTTTTTAGAGATTAGAAATGAAACTGTCAGGAGGTTAAAAGGAGCAACACTTGCTTCAATTGTATCAAGCGAAGAAGAAAAAAAAGCCCAACAAGAAGCGGCAAAAGGTTAAGTAAAGATAAAATTCACCGCTTAACTCCATTAAATTCTTCCTGTCTTATATTGATATAAAATCTTTCTATTAGGAATTTGGAAAGCTAACCTGTTACCAAACTCTTAGTACCAGCCCCTTCAAATATTCACCTTCAGGGTGGTAAATACTAATAGGATGATCCGCTGGCTGATGCAATTGATGGATTATTTGCACTTCTCTACCTGCCCTGGCTGCTGCAGAAAATACTGCTGTTCTGAAATGTTCTGAGGTAATCACCTGGGAGCAACTGAAAGTAAAAAGTACTCCTCCTGACTTCATGTTTTTAATAGCTTTTTCATTGATGGTTCTATAGCCTTTTAATCCATTACTTAACACGCGTCTGTGCTTGGCAAAAGCCGGTGGATCCAACACAATTACATCGTATTGCTCGGGCATCTCATTCAAAAAGCTAAACACATCCGCACAGTACGATTGGTGAGCACTTTGATCCAGGAAATTAATTTGCACATTTTCATCTGTCAGATCAATGGCCAATTGCGAGCTATCTACGCTGTGCACCAATGAGGCCCCTGCTTTTAAAGCAGCCACAGAAAAACCACCTGAATAACAGAATGTATTAAGCACTTTTTTGCCTTTGCTGTAACTTTCAAGTAGCTTCCTATTCTCTCTCTGGTCTACAAAAAAGCCTGTTTTTTGCCCTGTTACTACGTTAATGTTGTAAATGTTACCATATTCTCTCACTCTCCATTCAGCCTTTTCCTCTCCAAAGAGAAAAGCATCCTTTTGTTCTAAGTCTGCTTTAAACGGCAGAGAATGATCGCTTTTATCATACACCGCCTTTAGCTTATCACCCAAAAGTGACTGTAAAACATTAATAAAGACATCTTTTATTCTGTACATCCCTACTGTATGCGCCTGAAACACCACACAGCCATCATAATAATCAACAATGAGGCCCGGAAAACCGTCTCCCTCACCGTGGATCATTCTAAAAACATTTGTTTCTTCGTTTTCCCATAATCCGGCAACTTTTCTTAATTGAATTGCTTTCTCTAACTTTCTGTGCCAAAAATCTTTATTGATTTCTTCCTGAGAGAAGCTTAACATCCTCACTGAAATAGACCCTACCTGGTAATATCCCAAACCTATAAATTCCTTGCCAGCATTTCTAACCTCCACAAAATCTCCTTCTGTTAATTCTTTAGGCAATATTCGAATGGCTCCGGAAAAAATCCAGGGATGGAAACGCTCCAGAGATTTCTCCTTGCCTTTCTTCAGAACTATGGTAGGGTAATTATTCATTTTTCTAAAGGAAATAATGATTCACCAACAAGTACGGGGATTACATCATAAATGCTTTCCTGAGAGCAAAACTCAATGTCCTTAATTACATTTAATTTTGCTAATCGCTTAGCATGTGATGAATTTTTCATATAGCCGAAAATATCATTTTGCGCTTGAAGATACATTGCTTCCGCAGCTAATGGTGCATCGCAGGCAAATTCAAATTGATCTCTTAATCGGTAACAAAGAGCACCAGCAAATAAGGTATCTTCCAGATTGAATTTACCCTTCCAGCCTGCGCAAACAATTATCACATCTTCTGTTTGGGTTTTCAGGTACTCGGTAAGTGCAGCAATATTTAAAAAGGCCCCTACTAAAATTTGTTCAGCGGCTAAACTCTTATTAAGTGCCAGCGTACCGTTGGTGGTGGTAACTGCTACTTTTTGTCCTTTTACTTTTTCCTCCATATATTCAAATGGAGAGTTACCCATATCAAATCCATTAGCTTTAGCACCTTCCCTTTCCGCAGCTGCCAGATAGCCAATTTTCTGAAGTGCGAGGCACTCTTCCAGCGTAGAAACAGGAACAATTTCCTTCACTCCATTTGCCAGCCCGGAAACCATGCAAGAGGTGGCTCTCAGTATATCCACAATTACTGCAATTTTCCCATCCAAATCATACTGATGAAGCAAATCCGGGGTAAGGCAAACATCTATTGTTTTAGTATTCATAAAAGCATGCTAAATGTGTAAAAAAAAGATTAGATTAAAGGAAGCTTTTTTACCACAGCTTTAATTTTATTTTTTCTTACTGCAACATAAATTTCTGTTTCAGGAGCTGCAAATGCAACGTCTACATATCCCAAACCTATTCCATGCCCAAGGTTAGGTGATTGTGTGCCGGAAGTAACTCTTCCAATTGTTTTACCATCTGCATCTACTATTTCATAATCTTTACGTGGAATACCTCTTTCCACCATATGAAATCCAACAAGCTTTCTTTTTACGCCTTCTTCTTTCTGCTTTTTTAATGCTTCACTATTAATGAAATCTTTAGTGAATTTAGTTACCCACCCAAGTCCTGCTTCAATGGGTGAAGTAGTATCATCAATATCATTACCATACAAACAATACCCCATTTCCATGCGAAGCGTATCTCTTGCTCCTAAGCCGATTGGCTGGATGCCGAATTCAGCTCCTGCTTCCATAATTTTATTCCACACAGACCCGGCATCTTTGTTATGCAGATAAATTTCGAAACCACCGGCACCGGTATAACCTGTAGCTGAAATGATGGCATACTCCACACCTGCAAAATCACCTACTTTAAAAGTGTAAAATTTTATTTCAGATAGATCAACAGAGGTTAGTTTTTGCAAAGCCTCTGTTGCTTTAGGCCCTTGTACCGCGAAAAGAGAAAAATCATCAGAAATGTTTTTCATCTCTGCTCCGATAGTTTCATTCTGCTTAGAAATCCACTCCCAGTCCTTTTCAATATTAGAAGCATTTACAACTAACAGGTATTCCTCCTCCTTTACTTTATAGATCAATAAATCATCAACCACACCACCTTTATCATTAGGTAAATAGGCATATTGGGCTTTTCCCAGTACTAATTTTGAGGCATCGTTACTACTTACTTTCTGAATTAACTCCAATGCTTTAGGGCCCTTTACTAAAAATTCACCCATGTGAGACACATCAAAAATACCTACCGCTTCTCTCACTGTTTTATGTTCTTCCAACAAGCCTGAGTATGAAACTGGCATATTATATCCTGCAAAAGGCACCATTTTAGCACCCAATTGCTCGTGTACATCGTTTAAAGCAACTTTTTTTAATTCCATAGTAATTTGATTTTGACCGATTTTAAGAAAATTTAAGGAGCTAAAAAACCCTCCTAATTTTTATGTTGCAAAACTATGGAATTAAACTGATTTAGGAAGTGCAAACCGGCAATTAAAGCAATCACTTTGTGCCTTATAAAAATCAACTCTTAATTTTAAGAAAAAGCAAAGCTGTTGTAAAAGCATCTCCAAGTGCTGTGTGTCTTTCTATCAGTTCAATATTATGTTTCTCAGCAAGTGCATCAAGAGAATAATTTTCCGACTTAATGGCTATATCGGGCTTCCGCTTTTTATCATTTTCAATGGCAAGCTCTGCTGTGTCAATTACATGATTCAGTAGTCTTATACCAGGGAATATTTCAGACAAATACCTGTTAATCAACCCTACATCATGCTTTGCATGGTGTGCTATTAACACAGCATTTCCAACATATTCCAGGAATTTCAATAAAGCAAATTCAACCTCTTTCTTCTCATCTTTACCATTTTTCAATATTTCATGAATCTGCACATTTCTATTACTTCCTGCATCATTCGATTGAAGGAAATAGTGAAAAGTTTCTTTCATTGAGATGCTATTATCCTTTATTTTAACAGCTCCAATTGAAAGCAATTCTGCAGTAGAAATTTTAAGGGAAGAGGATTCAGTATCAAACACTACAAACTGTTTTCGCTTATTTTCCCCGGGTTTATTCGCCTTTAAGTAACTCTTAATTTCTTCAGGATAAGATGTTTCTCCACTATTTCGCCAAAATTTGAACTTCATTTACTGGTGGTTTGGGGCTTCAAGAAAAATAGCTTAATTGAAATTTTAACTCAATCATTTGTTGCAAAAGATAGATAGGTTCAAAGGAGTTTCTTAAAACTTGTCTGTCGAATTTCGTAATCTGATTGATGATGATAAACCGGCCTGAATCGCTGTTTCTAATACCCTCC
This sequence comes from Marivirga lumbricoides, assembly GCF_014636295.1. Lineage (GTDB taxonomy): Bacteria > Bacteroidota > Bacteroidia > Cytophagales > Cyclobacteriaceae > Marivirga > Marivirga lumbricoides. The sequence continues at coordinate 163,297 of NZ_BMEC01000009.1, forward strand.
AATGCTCTGAAATGTATTAGAAATTCATAGGCTTGTGCTGCCTGCAAATACAATTCTTTTCTTGACACATCTTCATTTGCTAAAAAGCGATATCGCTCCACTGTATTTTTAATTTCAATATTTCCCGCTTCAAGGCATAATACTCTTGCAATATCAGTTAAGGGCATTAAGGCCCGAGCCTTAAGATCAAATTCTTCCTTATGCGCACCAGATCTTTCTACTACCAGGTTCTTAAAAAAGCTCAGTGGTGCAGGGTTTTTTGTAGCATTTTTAGCCAGAAAATTCAGGAATATTTTATTGGCTTGTACTTCACTTTTAAGAAAGGTATTCAATTTTTTAACAAGTTGTTGATCACCTGAAACGTATCTGTAGTCAAAGAAAATGGTAGATAGCAACAATGCTTCTTTCTCAGGAGAATGGATCCATCCTTTAAAACGATTTTTCCATTCCGAAATACTTAAACACCATTCCGGGTTCCCTGCCATCATGTTAGCAGGGCAATAAGCAAAACCAGCCTGAAAAAGAATGTCATTTACGCGCCTTGCCAACTGTAAAAAATATTCTTTTACATAATTAAGCTGTGGAGCACTTACCTCTCCAAAAATTAACGCATTATCCTGATCTGTTTTTAGCAATTGTTCTTCTCTTCCCTCACTGCCAAGGGAAATCCAGGCAAAAGGAACATCCGGCTGATAATGTTTTTTTTCGTTAAGCTCTATTAAAGCAAAATTGATGGCTTTTTTAATGAGTGCATCATTAATTGTAGTAATAAGCTTTGAAATAACTGAGATATTGATGTTTTGCTCCAGATAATACTTGAGAAAATAATCTACTTTATTCCTATTCAAACATAATTTCTCAACACTTTCAGCGGTTTCAATGCTATACAAAATAGAAAATGGATTGAATTGTAGTTGTGAGAAAAGAGTTTGCTGATTAAGAATACCTATAACCTCATCTTCTTGAGTAATCAGCAAATGCTTGATATTATTTTTCAGCATTGTTAACAGGTATTCTGCCAATGGAAGACCTGGTTTTTTAGTAATTAAGTTTACTGACATAATTTTAGAAACAGGATCATCAATATTGATTGTCCCACTTGCTATTTTTCTTCTAAAATCTGTATCAGTAACTACCCCCTTAGCCTTACCTGCTTCATCTATCACTACTATTCCGTCAGTAGCTTTTGCTGTCATTTTTAGCGCAGCTGATTTAATGGAAGTTTCTGACCCAACTAATAAAAGTGGAGCGCTCAATTCTTCTAAAGGCTTTTGCCAACTTAGAAAATCAGTAATTGTTCCTGAATTCTGATGCAAGGCAATGCTATTGAAACTATCCGGCTTTTGACCGGAAGCCAAGCCAGAAGCAAAAAATAAGCTCACTTTATTATTGGATTCTACTATTGGCTTAAAGATTGAAAGAGGAAAAGCATACACTAATGACTCCTCCTCGCAATAAGCTTCAAAAACATAAGGGTTGCCTGTTAGCATAGCCCTAACTCCGAATAACTCCCCTTCATCACAAACATCTACAAGTCTTTTTTCTTTACTCACTTCCTCTCGCAGCTGCACCTGCCCCTCTTTTAAAAAATAAATAAAAGGTTTTGCTTTTTGGTTTTGCTTAAAAACAAATTGGCCCTTCTTAAAATACAACACTTCAGCTTCTTCGCTTAAACGTTTTATTTGTTCTTTCTCCAGCACATTAAATGGAGGAAACTTCGCTACGAAATCAGCTATTTTAGAAGAGATAATATTAGCCATTGCAATCTCATTTGAAGTTAATTATTTGATGGAGTGAAAGGTATATCCGATAAAATACTTCCTTATAAATATAACCAATGTTTTCTCAAAATAAAACACCAATCATTTACTGAAGTAACATCTTTATACTACTCAGCCAAAAAGAATGCACAAAACACCAACGTTACAAAATTTGCTTTCGTAGTTATAAAGAAACCTAACTGACTGAACTTTTTCTATTATCAACTTTAACCTATTTTTTATGAAGATTACTAAAGAACCTCAAAACACTAGTATACATGCTTTATTAACAAAAGTGCAATTACCTGCCTTTCTTTTGGTTTTTCTGTTAAGTTTCTCCGGCTATAGTCAAAGCAAGGAAGCTTCAGTTACCTCCATTAATGGACATATTTTTCAGCCATCCGCAGTTAAAGCAACTGATGAGCGGGTAAAAAGCCTGAAGGTTCCTGAAGGTTATAAAGTGGAAGTTTTCGCCAAAGATTTAAACCAGCCACGCATTCTTGATGTAGCCGATGATGGTACAGTTTACCTGACAAGGAGAGAGGATTTCGACCTGATAATGCTTAAGGACACAAACGGTGATGGTAAATCCGACATGCAGAAGACCATATGGAAGAAAGACCAATTGCACGGACTGGATGTTGATGGAGATAAAATTTTTCTGATAACCGTCAATAAAGTATATGTTGCCAACAGAAAAGCTGATGGCTCAATAGATGAACCAAAAATGATAATTGATGGCTTACCGGAAGCAGGGCAACATCCTAACAGAACATTGGCAGTTGGGCCGGACAATAAATTATATGTCTCTGTAGGAAGCACATGTAATGCCTGTGGTGAAACAAGTGATAAAAATGCCACGCTTTTACGTGCTGATAAAGATGGAAAAAATGTAGAAATCTATGCAAAAGGATTGAGAAATACTATAGGTTTTGACTGGTATCCGGTAACAGGAGAATTGTACGGAATGGACCATGGTATTGATTGGCTGGGTGACGAAGACCAGAAAGAAGAATTAAACAAATTGGAACAAAATAACGATTATGGCTGGCCTTATATTTATGCCGACAGCAAACATAACCCAGCGGATGAGCCTCCAAAAATGTCTTACGAAGCATATGCTAAAAAATCCACTGAGCCTGAGCTTTTATTACCTGCTCATGCAGCCCCTATGGAAATGATCTTTTACAGAGGAAAAATGTTTCCAAAGAAAGATAAAAATTCTGCTTTTCTTGCACTACATGGTTCATGGAATAGGGAAAATCCTGTAGGTTACAAAGTAGTGAAAATTGTTTTTGAAGATGGAAGGCCTACTGGCTTTGAAGATTTTTTAACTGGATTTTTGGTTGAGAATGAAAAATCCCAATTTGGAAGGCCTGTTGGAGTTGCCGAACATACTGATGGGTCGTTGCTAATTACTGACGACTCCGGTGGTATGGTTTACAGGGTAAGTTATAAGGATTAAATTTGAGATACATGCATCTTGTTAAAATAGCAGGTGCATGTATTTTATTTATTACTTTTAATCTTCTCTTCAGTAATATCAAAACAGATACAGGATATTTTAACCAGCTGTCCATCATCATCAAAAATTGGCATATAGCTGGCACGCAACCAGAAATGTTCTCCATTCTTTTTAACTCTTTCTACATCCCGCACAAAATGATCTCCTTTACTTAAATCACTCCACAGCTGCTCAAAAGCTCCTGATTTTATACTTTCTTTGGGTACATAATAAGAGTGAGGCTGACCTATCATTTCCTCTTCAGTATAACCCGTTACTTCTTTAAATTTTTTATTGACATGAATAATTTTTCCTTGTTGATTGAAATCAATAATAATTGATGAATTATCTACTGCATTAGTAAAGTCATTCATTTCCTTTTCATGTATTTTTTCTTTAGTTACATCAAAACAGATACAGGAAATCTTGATTAAATCACCTTTGTCATCAAAAATCGGCATATAGCTGGCACGCAACCAGAAATGCTCACCATTCTTTTTCACTCTTTCTACGTCTCGAACAAAATGCTGCCCTTTACTTAAATCGCTCCAGAGTTGCTCAAAAGCTCCTGATTTTATTGCATTTTTAGGTACATAATAAGAGTGAGGCTTACCTATCATTTCTTCTTCAGTATAACCCGTGATTTCCATAAACTTTTTGTTGATATGGATAATTTTTCCTTCCCTGTTGAAATCAATAATAATTGATGAATTATCTACTGCATCGGTGAAATTACTCATCTCTTTCTCATGCAACTTTTCCTTCGTTACGTCAAAACAAATGCACGAAATGCGTGTAAACTCCCCTTTTTCATTATAAATGGGCATATAGCTGGCGCGCAACCAAAATGGGGAACCGTCTTTCCTTAGTCGTTCCACATCTCTCACAAAATGACTCCCGTCTTTAATATCTTCCCATAGCTTTTGAAAGCTACCTGATGTTATTTTATCTGCCGGCACATAAAATTCATGTGATTTACCTATTATTTCCTCTCTTGTATAGCCTGTAAGGTCAAGAAATTTCTGATTAACGTGAGCAAACTTACCTTCTCTGCTAAACTCCACAATTACTGATGAAGAATCTACTGCTGAATTGAAAACCTCCATTTCCTTTTTCTGCCGGGCCATTTCCTCTTGTGTAGCCTGTAACTCCTCCATATTCTGCCTCATTTCCTCTTCCTGAGCTTTAAGTTCTTCTGCCTGTTGTTGTGAAATTTCCAACAGATGCCGGGTATTCTGATTTACTTTGGCTATTGAAAATGCTGAGGCTAAGCTTTCACATAACTTCTCAATAAACTCTTTTTGATGAAGCTCCATTTTGTGAAGGAATGCCAATTCAAGCACCCCTTCAATTTTGTCTTCTGTTTTAAGCGGCACAATAAAAATGGATTTAGGTTGAGCATCTCCCAGGCCTGACTTTATCTGAATAAAATCATCAGGAACTTCCTCCAGGTATACACTATCCGCTTCCCTCCATACCTGCCCCACCAACCCCTCACCATAATCTATTTTTTTAGAGAAGTATTTGTTTCTATCCCAGGCATAGCAAGCCACCATTTCCATATACTCTTCCTGCTCTTGTTTATTCAAAAGGAACAAAGCTCCCTGGCTACCTCCTACATACTTAACTAATTCAGAAATGATTTTGGAAGCCAGTTCTTTAAAATCTTTCTTAGAATCTCCTCTGAGCATTTGAGAAAATTCTGACAGACCTTCTGCAATCCATCTTCTCTTCTGGTCCTCGGAAGCTGAAGCTGTAAGCTTATCCCGCATTAATAAAAGCGCCTGACTTAACTGGTCGTTTTCTGAAGCCTCTAGCTCCTCTTCGTAATCATCATTACCTATTCCGATAGCAAAGCTGGTTGCTTTGCCAATTTTCTGCTTTGTAGCATCTAATTTATCTATTATTACGCTTAGCTCGTTTTTTGCTTCGTATTGTCTTTCTACATTTAAATTGCCTTCAGCCAAACTAGTGGCAAACAATTCAATTTCATCAACCGGCCGCCTCAAATGTTTTTTAAACAAACGGTAGAATAAAAAAGCAAACAGTAGATAGAGAAAGAGCATTACAGCCATTGCATTTAAAAAAACAGATTGTCGAGCATCTTTTTGCTCTGTAAATATGGAAATTAAAACATCATCTGCATTTAATACTTCGGCAGCGTGTTTTCCAATATTCTCTGCATTTTCTTGATTAATGCCATCTCCTGAAGAAGCATTTATAAGCTTTAGCCCGGAAGTCTCAAAACCATTCCAAAGCCTTTCTACTTTCATCAGACTTTCCAACTGCTTGCCTTGCGCAGGAGCAAGTTGTATTCCTATGGCTGTACTTCCCGGAACTTCACCTCCTTCTTTTAGCACTTTTAAATAAGCCGAAGAAAGCCTAAGCATCTGCTCCATCTCTTCCTTTTTCCCGTCCTCTCCGTGTATAACTTTATTGGCATATAAAAGTACCCATTGAGAAAGCATTTTTCTCTTGGATGCAGTTTCAATAGCTAGGTCATCCTCTTTCTGCTTGGAATTATAATATAACACTATCGAAAAATTGATGACTGCAAGACTAGCAAACACAGTTAATGCTAACAATACCTTGCCCATTACTGACAAATTTCTCATCGCTTTATTTATTTTCATGTGCTTTTAAGCTTTACATCTTCATACACAATGCCTTATCTCTGCCATTTATTTCCAATCATATTTTTTACTACTAGTCATTTTTAATTGGTATAGCCGGCATTGCTGACATTTATCTGTCAAAATTTTACGATAGTGCGTTAGATCTAGATCATCATTTAATTTATTTAGCTCCTTCCTTTATAGCCTCTACCACTTCAGGATTTAATAAAGTAGAGATATCTCCCAAATTGCTCGTGTCACCTTCTGCTATTTTTCGCAATATCCTTCTCATTATTTTCCCTGATCTGGTTTTCGGTAATCCCGGAACAATTTGAATTTTATCAGGCTTGGCTATTGGCCCAATAATATTTTTCACAGTTTCGCTAATTTCATTAATCAGGTTAGCTTCAGTTCTGTTTTCAAGATCGCAGATCACATATGCATAAATACCTTGTCCTTTTACATCGTGAGGGTAACCTACCACTGCAGACTCTATCACTTTAGGGTGTTCATTGATAGCATTTTCAACTTCTGCAGTACCCATTCTATGGCCTGAAACATTGATCACATCATCCACTCGGCCCAAGATTCGATAGTATCCATCTTCATCACGTTTTACGCCATCTCCTGTAAAATACATCCCTTTGTAGGTGGAAAAGTAAGTCTTTTTGCAGCGTTCGTGGTCTCCATAAGTGGTTCGCAAAATACTTGGCCAAGGAAATTTTATGCACAAGTTTCCTTCTACGCTGTTTCCTTTCAGTTCTTTTCCGTCCTGATCTACTATCATTAGCTGTATACCCGGCAATGGCAAGGTTGCATAAGAAGGCTTGGTAGGAGTAACTCCTGCAATAGGTGAAATCATGATACCTCCGGTTTCAGTTTGCCACCAGGTATCCACCACAGGACACTTCATTTTGCCTACATGAGAATGATACCAATGCCAGGCCTCTTCATTAATAGGTTCGCCTACAGAGCCTATAACTTTTAAGGAACTTAAATCATGTTTTTCAATCGGATCTGTGCCGTAAGCCTGCAATGCTCGGATAGCTGTCGGAGCTGTATAAAATTGATTTACCTTATATTTAGCCACAATTTCCCAAAATCTTCCTGCATCAGGATAGGTCGGAACACCCTCAAACATTAATGTGGTAGCTCCTGCCAACAATGGCCCGTAAACAATATAAGAATGCCCTGTAATCCATCCAACATCTGCCGTGCACCAATACACATCTCCTGGTTCGTATTGAAATACATTTTCGAAAGAATATTTCGTGTAAACCATATAGCCTCCTGTGGTGTGTACTACTCCTTTTGGCTTACCTGTTGAACCGGAAGTATAAAGTATAAAAAGCATATCTTCAGCATCCATTACTTCCGCTTTGTTTTCTTCTGACTGATCTTTCACCGCATCATGCCACCAGATATCGCGACCCGATTTCATATGGACATCATCACCAGTTCGTTTATAAACAATTACTTTTTCAACATTTCCTTTGGCCTTATCAATTGCTTCATCAACCAGTGCTTTCACTGGAATAGACTTACTTCCTCTGTAGTTTCCATCGGAGGTTAATACTACTTTCGCTTTGCAATCCTCAATTCTATCGGCCAGGGCACTTGCTGAGAATCCGGCAAAAACTACAGAATGCACAGCGCCTACCCTTGCGCAAGCTAACATAGCAACTGCAGCTTCAGGCACCATAGGCATATAGATAATCACCCTATCTCCTTTTTTTACACCATTTGCCTTAAGAGCATTGGCAAACTTATTTACCTGATGAAATAGTTCTTTATAGGTAAGTGTTCTGTTTTTCTCCTTAGGATCATTAGTTTCCCAAATAATGGCCGGCCTGTCACCTAAAGTATATAGGTTTTTTTCAAAGATGTTCTCAGTAATATTAAGTTTCCCATTAACGAACCACTTAACATCCGGCCCATCAAAGTTCCAATCCAATACTTTATCCCATCTTTTTTGCCAATGAAAAGAGTCTGCAATACGGGCCCAAAAACCTTCCGGATCCTGTACACTTCTCTGGTACTCATGAATATAACCACTTAGGGTGTGAATTTTATCGCTCATAGTTTTCTATTTTTAATTAAAAATTCCTTTTACTTTTTTCACTAATTCTTTGGTTGAAAAAGGCTTTTTCAGGTACAAATCTGCCCCTGCCGAAAGCCCCTTTTGTATATCTGATTCCTTTGCTTTTGCTGTAAGAAAAATTATTTTAATGTGTGCTGTTTCTTCATTTGTTTTAATAAACTCACACACTTCAAATCCATCCACTTCAGGCATCATTATATCCAATATTAAAGCATCGGGCATTTCCTTCTTCACAATGTCGATGGCTTCCTTCCCATTGCGGGCAATAAAAATTCTATAGCCTTCCTTTTTCATAAGAAATTCTATGGACAACAGAATGTTAGGCTCATCATCAACTATTAATATTTTCTTCATTTAAATAATTTTCATTCTCTAATATACTTTCATTTGTTGAGGTCGGAAGAGTAAAAATAAATTTTGACCCTTGCTTTCCATCACTTTCTACCCATATTTCTCCTTGATGGTATTCAATTATTTTTTTACAAATACTTAAGCCCAAACCACTTCCCTTAGGTTTTTTGCGCGTTTGATCCGGTGCCTGATAAAAGACATCAAAAATAGATTGCTGTATTTCTTTTACAATTCCCTTACCGTTATCATTTACCTCTACCACAATATTTTCAGATACTTGCTTGCTACTGATCTCAATTTTTCCTGCCATAGGGTCGCAAAACTTAATAGCATTAGAAATTAAGTTAAGCAAAACCTGGATCAATCTATCCTTATTAGCATTTATGAACCCAATTTGCGGGGCTAACTGAGTAGTTAATTGTATTCTACCTTGCTCCACTAGAGTTTGAACGGATCTCACGGCTTCAAGGATTAGATCATTGATTTGCAGATATTCCAGGTGAAACTCCTGCTTACCGGTATTAAATTTTTCCAAGTCCAGCACTTGAGAGATAAGCCTGTCCATCCGCTCAGTTTCTTTTATAATTGTATTCAAAAATTGCTGTTTGTCCTCTAAAGAGATATCACTATTATCATGAAGAATCTCCGAAAATGCCCTAATGGAAGTGATAGGAGTCCTCATTTCATGAGTGATAGTACTTATGAACTCATCCTTAGTGTGGTCCATTTGCCGGAGTTTTTCATTACTACTGAAAAGTTGGCGGGTTACCTCCTCAAGCGCCTGAGATTTTTCTTTTAACTGCTTATTCACCACAACAATCTGCTGCGTCTCCTTTAATATGTCTAACACCTCCTTGGTTGAAATCTCCTCCTCCTTTAAAGTGGTACTGATCAGAAGCCTTGCTGAAGAAGAGCCAATAAGTCCTGCTAAAATTCTTTCTACTGAATTTACTAGTTTGGAATCTGCCCTGTCTTCTTTTTTCAACTTCTGATTATATTTCACCTCATATTCCCTCAAAATTTCTTTTGTCTTTTTATCTCCTACAAAATGAATAAGTAATTCTTCAATATCCTGCACGTAAGCCGTGCCCTTCCATACCATCGTTGATTCAAACTCTTTGGAGTATTTAAATATATCCACAAAAACCTCTGCCTGGTTTCTTTCTTTGGAACTTTGCATGTAGCGAAGGGAGATAAACACATACAGCGAACTGTTGATCAGCAGACTCCAGAAGAGCGCTGCAGGGATTTTGTTCATAGGTAATCCGAATGCTTGCCCATCCGCTAAAGGGATAAAGTTAAAGAGCTTGTCATTTTGGATAAAGAAAGAAATAAACCCCGCCTGATCAATAGTGGGGAGTACAAGTAATAAAAACCAGATAGTGAATCCGGCTATCAGGCCACTTATGGCTCCACTTTTATTTCCTTCTTTCCAGAAGATTCCTCCAATTACAGCAGGAGCAAACTGCGCTACAGCTACAAATGAAATCAGGCCTATGGAAACAATTGAAAAACGGAAACTTATGAAACTATAGTAACCATAACTTAATAGCAAAACCAGTAGGATACTTGCCCTTCTGATATTTAATAAAAACCTGCTGAAATTACCCTTAAAATAGCGTATAAACTGTTTATTACTCACTACATAGGGAAAGATGAGGTTATTACTTATCATAATACTTAATGCAATGGTGGAAACTATCACCATGCTGGTGCCTGCAGCAAAACCTCCTAAATAAACGAAAATGGCTAAAAAATCCTGAGAGAGAAAAATAGGAATAGCCAAAACAAAAGTATCTGAAAGCACATTAGTCTCTCCTGCAAACATAATTTTCCCGGCAAAGGCAATAGGAATCACAAAAATATTGATTACTAAAAGGTAAAGCGGAAATAGCCAAATTGCTTTATCTAAGTGTTTTTCACTGGTATTTTCTTTTATGGAGACATGAAACTGGCGCGGCAAAAACATGAAAGCCATCATAGATAACATATTCAGCCAAAACCATTCAGAATAGCCTCCTATGGAATCCAGAGTGGTTAATCGACTGAGTTGCGGATCATCATTAACACGGGAAAAAATATCGCTAAAACCGTCAAAAACCACGAAGGTGATAAAGAAACCAATAACCAGAAAAGCAACTAGTTTTAAAATAGACTCAAAAGCAATGGCAGTCACCATTCCTTCTTGTTTTACAGTGGCATCAATATTTCTGGTGCCAAACAAAATGGTGAAAAATGCAAGGCCTATAGTGATATAAAGTGTATAATCGTTAAAAATATGATTCGAAATTGAAGCATTTGCATCGCTTACCAGATTAGAATTAGAAACCATTTGGAAGCTGGAAGAAATTGCCTTTAGCTGAATTGATATGTAGGGTATAATTCCAAGCACGCAAAAAATAGCAACAAGGCTTCCTAAAGAAACCGACTTTCCGTATCGGGTGGAGATAAGGTCTGCAATAGTGGTAATTCTGTAAACTTTACTGATTCTGATAATCTTTTTAAATATAAACCACCAGATAGGAGCCAGAAGTGTAGGACCAATGTACGTGGCTAAAAAATTCAGGCCTGACTCAGCTGCATTCCCTACAGAACCATAGTAGGTCCATGCGGTACAATATACAGCCAGGCTTAACGCATAGATATAGGGGTTTTTTAATAAACTTTTCCCTTTTTTGGCTCTATATTCACCAAAGTAGGCTAACATGAACAATAAAGTTAAGTAACCAACTGATATTAATATTATCACCCAGTTACTGATCATTTTCTATTGCTATTAATGTTTCTTCTCATAAATATGATCAGTACAATAATGAATACCACCCATGCCAAAAACATGTACAGGTATAACACCGGGACTCCAAGAAAACTTTGAAATGTATTAAACACAGAAATAAAAGGAAAATTGAATAGTATAATAAACACTATACTGATGAAGGCCAACCTCTTTGCTGTATCTCTTAATAACATGGTAATCCAATCTACTAAAAATAAAGAGAACAGTAAAGGTTTACTGTTCTCTTTAATATAATGGTTAAATTAATGAATTTCAGTTGCGGTACCAGCGCCTCTTGGAAACCTGATATCGTCTACAATATCCATAACATGTTGTGGGGGTGGTGGCGTCATAGAACTTACTATAAAAGATACTATGAAATTGACAATCATACCCACAGTTCCAAATCCTTCCGGAGAAATACCGAACCACCAATCAGCGGAGGTAGTCTCTCCAAAGGCATTGAATTTATAAGTGATCATGTAAAAAAGTGTAACGGACAAACCTGAAATCATACCTGCAATGGCACCTTGCTTATTCATTCTTTGATAGAATATACCAAGAATAATAGCTGGGAAGAAGGAAGCTGCCGCCAAACCAAAAGCGAGTGCTACTACAGCTGCCACAAAGCCCGGAGGGTTAATTCCGAAATAACCAGCAACAACAACTGCCACAAAGGCTGATCCTCTTGCGATCCATAGCTCCGTACTATCAGTCATATTTGGAGAAATCTGCTTTTTCACTAAATCATGAGATACTGAAGATGAAATCACCAATAGCAAGCCTGCTGCTGTAGACAGTGCGGCTGCAAGCCCACCTGCTGCTACCAATGCAATCACCCAGTTCGGAAGTTGCGCAATTTCAGGGTTAGCCAGCACCATAATATCTCTATCAATTGTAAGTTCGTTTCTCTCACTATCAGCCACATACTGTATGGCTCCGTCATTATTTTTATCATCAAAAGTTAACAAACCTGTTTTTTCCCAATTGCTGAACCATTCAGGCATGCTGGAATAACTGTTATTACTTACAGTTTCAATAAGGTTTGTTCTGGCAAAAGCAGCTACTGCAGGAGCAGTAGTATACAGTATGGCAATAAAAACCAGGGCATAACCAGCTGAAAGTCGGGCATCTTTTACTTTAGGAACGGTAAAAAAGCGAACGATTACATGTGGCAAACCAGCAGTACCCACCATGAGTGCTGCTGTAATAAAAAATACATCAATCATAGATTTAGAACCACTTGTATATTCTGCGAAACCTAATTCTAAATGAAGACCATTTAGTTTATCCAGTAAATAAGTTTCACTACCTGTAACAGTGGAACCAAAGCCAAATTGAGGAATAGGATTACCTGTAAGCTGAATAGAGATAAAAATAGCAGGGACCATGAAAGCAAAAATAAGGATCACATATTGGGCCACCTGTGTGTAAGTAATCCCTTTCATTCCACCCAATACTGCATAAAAGAAAACAATCGCCATTCCTATATACACTCCCGTATTAATATCCACTTCCAAAAAGCGGCTGAAAACCACTCCTACTCCGCGCATTTGGCCTGCTACATAAGTAAAGGATACGAATAGAGCACAGATTACAGCAACAGTTCTTGCTGTGTTAGAGTAATATCTGTCTCCAATAAAATCAGGCACTGTAAACTTACCAAACTTTCTAAGATATGGTGCAAGTAGCAATGCTAACAGTACATAACCGCCAGTCCACCCCATTAAATAAACAGCACCATCGTAGCCAGCAAAGGAAATGATCCCTGCCATTGAAATGAAAGAAGCTGCTGACATCCAATCGGCTGCAGTTGCCATTCCATTAGCCAAAGGAGAAACACCCCCCCCAGCTACATAAAACTCTTTTGTTGATCCGGCCCTTGACCAGATTGCGATACCTATATATATAGCGAAGGTGATCCCCACTAATAAATATGTCCAAACTTGTACATCCATTGTTTAAAAATTTTAAGTATTAAAATTATTTTTCATCTACATCAAATTCCTTATCCAGCTTGTTCATTAAGCGAACATACACGAATATCAGGACCACGAAAACATAAATGGACCCTTGCTGTGCGAACCAGAAACCCAGAGGAAACCCAGCTATATGAATATTATTTAATGGTTCAACCAGTAAAATCCCAAAGCCATAGGATACTACAAACCAAATGATGAGTAGGATGAGTAAATACCGGAGATTTCTCTTCCAGTAGGCTTTCATGCTTGCTTTTTTATCTGTCATAATTATTGTATTTATAAAAATATGTGAAGTTGTAATCTCAGTTGTTGTACGCCATTCGGATTGCCATCCGCATCCAAACCGCCTTCCAGCGGATTGTTAGAGATGGTATGATATTCCAGGGTAATTTTAGCGTTATGCCCATTTACAAAGTAGTTAATACCGGCATCAAAAGCATTTAAATTATCTCCATAGGCATCATAGCTTCCGGATTGGAAGGCTACATAAGGCATCAGCTTTGCCTTGCCTATATAATAACCAAGCTGACCATATATATTAGTACCTGTGCCTGCCCAACGCGACATGTAATTCTCGCCATAATTAAAGTTTATTACTGATGCATAGGCATTGATAGCATTTCCTGAGGAGCCGACAGGCGCATCATAAAATATATCGGCAGCCAAATGAGTCACGTTTTCATGTTCATCAGTAGCATTATTATACATTCCATTTGGATGAGCGAAAAAGCCTAAACCAATTCCAAGTACTTTCTTTCCTCCCATATAAGTACCTACCTGGTAAGGTAATTTTGTAGATTCCGTATCAAACAAATTATAGCGGAAGTAGCCTTCTATAACAGCATTTCCTACATGGTCTCCATCCGCATTAGGCTCAATACTTCCTGTGTAAGTTAAGTCACTATCTACTCCACCATTACCTGAGTTGATTAAATCTGCTCCTGCACCTAGTGCATTGGCGGGAGACATCGGATTATTGGCCGCTATTCTGTAATCAAATTTCCCAAGCTGCCCTTTGGCATAAAAACCTATATGCCTTGCAAACTGATCTGTAATCCCTAAAGAGTGCCATTGCACAAATGGCCTGGTATTATCCATAGTCATAAAATTAAGCGTGCTTTGATTGGCAAGCCTGGTAAGCCCTTTCCAATAATGCAAGCCTCCCCCAATATACAATGCATCAGAATTTTCTGTGACCTTAAATTCCGTCCATGCATCATGTAAAAACATCTGCGGACCATCTCCCTGGTTACCTAAAGCATTCATATTGCCAGTAGTCAGGTTATTCAAACCAAAATGCGTTAAGATGAGAAATCTGGGAGAAATTTGTGCAAATGCTAAAATTCTGGATCTTCTGATAAGAGTATTTAACCGGAGAGGTGCATCATCAATTGCCAGATTAGAAGTTTGTAACCATTGCTGGTGCCATAAAATAAACCGCACATATTTTGTGCCGTCATCGGAGAGCTTTAAAGTAAGAGGTTTGTAAGTATGATCAACTTTTTGTTGAGCCAGATCATCCCAAACCTTTGCTGTACTCGATTCTTTCTTAGTTGTGTCATTTTGAAAAGCAAGTGAAAACTCTGCAAATCCCAAAACTATCACAACAAGCAATATAAGTTTTTTCATAGGTGAAATTTTTATGGTGAACATTCACAAAACCAATGCTTTGCATCATAAAAATGACATCACTAAAACTTATTTGCATTATTGTATATATACTATTGTTAATGGTATAGTTACTACCTAAATCTTTCCCATCTGATTACCATATATTTATCGCCTAAGGAGGTTACCATTAAACCCGCTTCACTCAGGTTTTTCCCATCCTGCACAAACCGAACCAACTCGCTGTGCGACAGTACCTTGTAGGTAGGATGATATTCATATTTTTCCGGTGATTTTATATTATATTTCTTCACCCAATTGCTTACAGAAACATGACTCACTCCCAATACCCGCTCAATTTCCCTCATAGAAATTCCTTCCACGTAAAGTTGAAGTGCCTTTACAACATAGTAAGAATCTATTTCCTTCCCTACCTTACTTACAGTGAAGTTATATTTACAAGTCTTACACTTAAATCTTTGTCTATTTTTAATTATACCACTTTTAACAATATCTTCAGACTCGCATTTAGGACATGTAGTTAACTTCATTACTTATAAATTTAAAAGGTTAGGTTAAAATAGTATATAAATATATCAATTTAGCATATATATACTAAATTAGCAATATTTTACACTACTATTACATACAGCATTAAAATTTTATTTCATCTATCCGCAATTATACCATATTTCATAAGCATGTTTTTATATTGAAAGATAATTTCATCCTATACCTATTTCTCACCTTACCCCTACAATAAACATTCGGTAAATATTGTTTCGAAGGGAATATTTGCCAGTAAAAGTATTAATTGCTTATTTAGGCTTCGGAAAGAATAAATATATGAGCCAGACAATTATTAGCGGTATTCAACAGATAGGCATAGGTGTATCAGATGTGCAGGCAGCCTTTAAATGGTATAGACAAAATTTCGGCATGAGCGTGCCAGTTTTTGAAGAAGCTGCAGAAGCTGCTTTAATGCTGCCTTATACGGGTGGAGAGCCCAGAAGCCGCCATGCTATTTTAGCTATTAATATGCAAGGAGGCGGTGGTTTTGAAATCTGGCAATACACCTCTCGTACTCCTGAAGCTCCAAAATTTACACCTCAGCTTGGAGATTTAGGAATTAACATTGCCAAAATGAAAAGTAAGAATGTAGAAGCCACCTATGAACTTTTTAACAGAAGAAGCTTGAACATTTTGGGAGGTCTGGAAAAAGGTCCGGATGGAAAGCCTACCTTTTTTGTGAAAGACCCATGGGATAATATTTTTCAAATAGTTTCCAGTAAATCATGGTTTCAGCAGAGAAAAACGGATTTACCTGGTGGTCCTGCTGGAGCCATTATCGGTGTAACAGATATAGACAATGCAAGAACACTCTATTCTGATATTTTAGGATACGATGAAGTAATTTATGAGGAAGAAGGAGTTTTTGACGATCTGAAAGGTATACCCGGTGGAGATAAAAAAGTAAAAAGAATTCTTTTAAGACATAGCAAGCCAAGAGAAGGCGCATTTAGCCCTTTATTAGGAGCAAGTGAAGTTGAACTGGTAGTAGCTACTAATAGAACACCTAAAAAGATTTTTGAGGATAGATTCTGGGGTGATTTAGGTTTCATACATCTGTGCTATGATATTAATGGCATGCAAAACCTTAAAAAGCAATGTGAAGCAAAAGGCTTTCCTTTCACGGTAGATAGTGCCAACAGCTTTGACATGGGAGAAGCTGCCGGACATTTTACCTATGTGGAAGATCCTGATGGTACTTTGATAGAATTTGTGGAAACACATAAAGTACCTATTATGAAGAAAATTGGCTGGTATTTAAACCTTCAGAAGAGAAATCCTAAAAAACCTTTACCAAGGTTTATGCTGAAAGCAATGGGCTTGAGCGAGGTAAAGGATTAGCAATAGACATTTTGACAAAAGCAGTGGTTCGTATCTCGCGAATCATTGCTTTTGGACATTGCTAAAATTGCATAATTGTTAATTACTCCACAGCTTCCCCTTGCAATTGTTTATTATAAAGCTCTTTGTAGGGCCCGTTTTGCGCTAACAATTCTGCTTCTGTACCTTGCTCCATAATTTGGCCATCATCCAGAACAATTATGTAATCTGCCAGCTTGGCTGAACTTACCCTATGAGAAATGATGACACTGGTGCGCTGCTTCATAATCTTCTTGAGGGCATTAAGAATTGCATTTTCTGTTTTGGTATCAACAGCAGAAAGTGCATCATCCATCACCATAATTTTAGGATCTCTGGCAATAGCCCTGGCAATTGAAACTCGCTGCTTTTGCCCGCCTGAAAGCGTTATACCTCTCTCTCCCAACTGTGTTTCATATTTCTGAGGAAAGCCCATCACATTCTCATGCAAATCTGCGTCTTTAGAGGCCTGAAGTATTTGCGCTTCAGTTAGCTCATTTGCTCCAAAGGCAATATTTCTTTTAATAGAATCAGAAAAAAGAAAGACATCCTGCGGAACATAGCCCAGCTGGCTTCTTAAATTTTGCACATTAAATTCTGCGATAGGGACTCCGTCTATCGTGATACTTCCTGATGTCGGGTCATACATTCTACCTATTAAATTAGCAATAGTGCTTTTACCTGAGCCGGTAGTACCAATTACTGCTAAAGTCTCTCCTTTTTTAACTGAAAAACTTACATTTTTTAAAGCTTTTATACCTGAATCAGGATAAGTAAAGCTCACATTTTCAAAAACAATATCCCCCTCAATTTTCTTTTCCAGCTCTTTTGTAGAGGTGATTTGAGTATCCGTATCAAGAAATTCATTAATTCTTTTTTGAGAAGCTGCAGCCCGTTGAATAATACTGGTAACCCAGCCGACAGAAGTAACCGGCCAGGTAAGTAAGTTTACATAAATAATGAATTCAGCTATATTACCAGCTGTTACGGCACCATTCATCACCTCTACACCTCCTATATAAACTACCAAAATCACACTTAAACCCACCATTCCCATGATTAGTGGAAAGAAAAGAGAGTCTACAAAAGTGAGTCTTAATGATCTGTACTTATAGTTATTCGTTTCCTTGGTAAAATTCCTCAAGGAATCGTCTTCCCTCGCAAAAGATTTTAGCACCCTTATTCCTGAAAAAGCTTCCTGCACCAAGGTGGAAAGCTGAGACTGACTTCTCTGGATCTCTTCAGATCTTTTATTCATTAAATTGTTAACGAAATAAATACTTACAGAAAGAAATGGCAATGGAATTAAAGAATACCATGTTAGGGTAGCATTTACTGAAAACATGATAGGAATAACAATCAAAAATAAGGTGACCAGGTTGACTGAGTACATTATTGCAGGCCCAAGATACATCCGAACCTTGCTTACATCTTCAGAAATCCGGTTCATAATATCTCCTGTATTATTTCTTCTGTAAAAGCTTAAAGGCAGTTCTTGGTAATGGTTATAAATCTCGTTTTTCAGGTCATACTCAATCAGGCGTGACATAACGATAATTGTTTGCCTTACAAGAAATAAGAACACCCCTCTTGCTAAGGCGAGAAGAATAATTATTCCACCGTAAATAAATATTGCTGAAGCAAAAATCTCATAAAAATCTTCCTGAAGAGAGAATCCTTCATACAGCCTATACATCTCGATATTCTCCTTCACCAAATTAAAGGCATACCTAACCACCTGAGCCGGAAAAACTGCAAAAAAGTTAGATACAATCATAAAGAGTGTACCTAACAGTAAATGATATTTATATTTAAAAAGGTATTTATTAAGATACTTTAAATCCTTCATGCATTTTTATGGTTTTACAGGCAGGCTGCCAAATAGTAAGAGGAAGTGTTAAATGGATAAAATAATCATCATACAACGCTATACTTCTAATTTAGTTTTTCAAAAAAACGAAGGGTTACTACACTCCTGATACAAATGTACGATGATACAGCCAAATCGAGTAGTTCTGAAAGAATTTTATCTTACGTGCTATTAAACAGATATGCTCAATTGGTATATAAAAGCAAAAAAATCAACATGGGAAAAGCAAATAATTAACTGAAATTGAATATTTTATCCTTTCGGCTATCCGGTTTTAAGGCTGATTTAAAACTTTTAAAAAAGAATATTAAAAACACCTGTAAATTTTACTTCGCTATTCAGGAGAAAAAACAAAACAATAGAAGGAATAATATTAGAAAAGCCAATTTTTTATTTCAAAACATCTCCTCATCACAAGATTAGCATTGGAATTTTACAATTAGTTATGCAATTGATTAACTAATAAAATTAAACTATTTTTGCACCACTTTCAATTGAGAATAAAAGTCTCAGGCAAGTAACACAAATTTAAACCCACTCAGCAATGGTAGAAGTTAATGAAGCACAAAGTACAGAGGTATTTTCTTCTTTTAATGAGATTACAAAAATGGGTCATGAGCAGGTAGTTTACTGCTATGACGAACCTACAGGCTTAAAAGCCATCATCGCTATTCATAACACAGTTTTAGGCCCTGCTTTGGGTGGGACCAGAATGTGGAGCTACGCCTCAGATCAGGACGCTCTAATTGATGTTTTAAGATTATCCCGAGGGATGACTTATAAAGCTGCTATTTCAGGATTAAATCTTGGTGGCGGAAAAGCTGTCATCATCGGTGATGCGAAACAGTTGAAAAATGAAGCCTTCTTAAGAAGATTTGGACGCTTTGTTGATAGCTTAAGTGGACGCTACATTACTGCTGAAGACATGAACATGAGTACTGCTGACATGGTACAATTGTCATATGAAACAGATTATGTTATGGGACTTCCGGAATCCATGAATGGAAGCGGTGATCCTTCACCTGTTACTGCTTATGGTGTTTACATGGGAATGAAAGCCACTGTAAATAAAGCATACGGGATAGATAGTTTACAAGGTAAAAAGATTTCCGTACAAGGTGTAGGTCAGGTAGGTCATTATTTAGTTGACTACCTCATTAAAGAAGGCGCCATTGTAACTGTAGCTGACATCAACGAAAGCAATATAAAGAGAGTAACTGATAAGCATGATGTAACCGTTGTAAATCCTGAAATGATTTATGATGTAGATGCTGATATCTACGCGCCATGCGCCATGGGAGCCACTATTAACGACAATACCATTTCAAGAATTAAAGCAAATGTTATAGTGGGTGCTGCTAACAACCAGCTTAAAGATGAAGTTAAGCATGGTGATATGTTAAAGCAAAAGGGTATTTTTTATGCTCCTGATTTTCTTGTGAATGCAGGGGGCATTATCAATATTTTCCCGGAACTAATGGGGAATTACCATAAAGAGCTTGCTTTACAGCAAACAGAAAAAATATACGATAAATGCACTGAAATTTTAAACAAGGCAGAAAACGAAGATAAAACTTCACATAAAGCTGCTTTGGAAATTGCGGACAAGCGCATTGCTGATATGGGTAAAGTTAAATTGGCTTACTAAGTCAAAATCATTAATTTTGCAGGAGGGAGATTAAATCCCTCCAATAACTACGTTCTTTTTATTATTGACTTATGCTGAACAGACGATCCTTAAGAATAAAAGCCATGCAATCATTGTATGCAGCACAAAAATGTGAGGAGGCTGATTACGAGCTTGCATTATCTTTTATCGAAGATTATTTCGCTCCTGACCTTAACTCAATGGAGGTGCAGGATAGAGCTTTATTAAGCCGTAATGCTAAAGCTGCAAAGAGTATATTTAAGAAAAGTTACCTCAAAAATCATATTACAGAAGAAGGGGAAACCTCTGAAGAGATCAGAAAAGCTGTTAGCGAAGCCATTGATTACTACCAGAATATGGTAAAGAAAGACCACTCCTTTATTAAAAAGAATATGATGGAGGCGGTAGAAACTTTACTGGAGAATTACTACCTCATTATTTTACTCACCATAGAATTTGCCGAAATGGCAAAGGAGGACATTGAGATTCGTAAAAAAAGACTTGTAGAATCCGGCAAAAAGGTTTTTGAAAGCGAACTGAACCTGTATAATAATAAGGCGATCCAAATCTTTAAAGATAATTCCGGACTTCACAGCGAGTTTATACGGTATGGCACATCGTGGAATGAGGACAGACAGAATGTATGGCAGTGGTTTAGAGATATCCTTAAAAAGGAGGACTTTTATAAAGCATATACTTTAAAGAGCAACCCTAGCTTTGAAGATGATGTTGCAGTGCTTGATCAAATGATAAAACAAGTGGTTTTCAAAAACGAAACACTTGCTAAATACATGGAAGAGCGGGATTTATACTGGGCTGAGAACAAGTCCGCATTAAAATCCATGCTCAAGAAAACCCTAAAGTCTTTAGAAGAAAATTCAGATCATGTAGAACTTATTGAGCTTTCGGCCAATTGGGAAGACGACAGCGAATTCTTTAAAAAATTATTCCAACTAACACTTGAAAATGAAGAGGAATATGAAGAGCTTGTGTCGAAATATGCCAAAAACTGGGCAACCGAAAGAATTGCTGCCATTGACATGATCATTCTTAAGATGGCTGTTTGTGAAATGATGAATTTCACCAGCATTCCGGTAAAAGTGTCAATTAATGAGTATATTGACCTTTCAAAAAATTATAGTACCCAAAAAAGTAAAATATTCGTTAACGGTATGCTGGATAAAATTTCTGAGGAATTGGAAAACCAGGGGAAAATAAGAAAAAGCGGAAGAGGCTTAATTGATAATAAATAAAACCTCTTTTATATTTAATTTTGGGTTTACCGGGAATTAATATTATTTACTTGTTGTAATACAAAAATTAAAACACTGATTGACTAAAAAACTAAAGCATTATGAGTAAAGGAGGCAGTAATTTTTTAATGTTTATAACTGGTGCCGCAGTGGGCGCTGCCATAGGAATTTTGTATGCGCCTGATAAAGGAATAAACACCCGTGATAAACTTTCATACAGACTGGATAAATATAAAGAAATGCTGGAGGATTTATTGAACGATATTTCTGAAGGTAAGGAGTTAGGTTTAAGCTCTGCGAAAAGTGATGGCGAAAAGGTAATTAACTCAGCTAAGTTAAAAGCTGAACAATTATTAAGTGATGTAGATGAGCTTTTAGGCCAGATAAAAAACAAAGAGGATTAAATTTCAACTAAAAAAAGTTTAAATCAAATACAATTATAAAATGAAAAAAATAGTTTATGCATTTTTAATAGTTGCAGGAGCTTTTTTAAGCGCTTGTTCTAATGGAGATCTAGAGAAAAGAGTGACTGACCTGGAAAGAAGAGTAGCTGCCCTTGAAGGTGGTGGAGTTTCTAAAGCCTCTCCAAATAACAATTCTAACAGTACTATTCAACCTGTTTCAGAAAACAATGCATTGCCTGAGGAAAAACCTGAAGGCCCCATCCCTGTTATGGAGTTTACAGAAAAAATGCATGATTTCGGCACCATTTCTGAAGGAGATGTAGTGACAAAAGTGTTCAAGTTCAAAAATACTGGCGAAGCACCGTTGCTCATATCCAATGCTTCTTCATCATGCGGATGTACAATCCCTTCCTATCCTAAAGATACTCCAATTGCTCCTGGTGAAAGTGGCGAAATTAAAGTTCAGTATAATTCCAGAGGTAAGAAAAATCAGGACAGCAAAGTAGTTAGAATTACTGCTAATACCTGGCCAACTACTAACAATCTTACAATTAGAGCTTTCGTTGAACCTAAAGCAGAAGCTTCAGAAGCAGGACCGTTAAAACAATAAATACTAATGATACAAATTATATTTGCACAGGCTACTACCGGTGGTGACAATGCATGGATGAGCCAACTATTACTATTTGGTGGAATCATCTTAATTTTTTACTTTTTTATGATACGCCCACAGCAGAAAAAGCAAAAAGACCACAAAAAATTTGTGGAAGATATAAAGAAGGGCGATAATGTAGTTACAATAGGAGGTTTACACGGGAAAATTTTCAGTGTTGATGATGATAAAATCACCCTTGAAGTAGACAAAGGAATAAAGCTGACTTTTGAGAAATCTTCTATTTCATTGGAACAAAGTAAAAAACTTCAAGGCAAATAAGATTTGTAGATATTTTTGAAAATTGTAGAGAAAATATTAGACGGGCTAAGCAACACGCTGTTGCCCAGTTCAAATGAACGACTGAAAGTGGTAGTACTGTGCATAGTAACAGCTACCACTTTTTGGTTTTTCAATGCTTTGAACGATAGTTACACTACAAGAATAAAATATCCTATTGAATTTATCTACCCGGATTCCATTTATATTCCGGTTAAGGAACTTCCTGAAAGAGTATCCATCAATGTTTCCGGTGGGGGCTGGAACTTATTGAGAAAAACGTTTGGCTTTAAAACCGAACCGTTAAAAATTCCTCTCTCAGAACCTGCATCCAGAAATTTTATATTAGGCTCTTCATTATTTTCTACAATATCTGATCAGATTACAGAGATACAACTCAATTTTATTGAGACTGACACCCTTAAAATTGAGATTGATTCTATCAGAACCAAAAAAGCCAGAATTTTAATAGACAGTATTGGCATTCAGCTTAGTGAAAATTACCGTATAACATCTCCTATTCAAATTTCACCTGATTCAGCTCAGTTTACAGGGCCTGAGCGATTTATCAAAAATATTCCTGACAATGTTTTAGTTTCTTTAGAAGACTCACAAATAAAGGATAATTATTCGGAAGAGATAGAACTCTCTACATTTGGCTCTAGTCTTGTTAATAGAAACCCTGTTGAAGTACGTGTACAGTTTAAAGTAGAAAGGTTTATCAATCAGGAATTAATGATCCCTTATAGCACTATCAATCGGCCTGCAGATTCCTCTTCCTATATTTTTAAAGACTCTCTAGCCAGACTTAACTTCCAGATAAAAGAAACAGAAGCCAGTCAGTTTAATTTGGATAGTATTCTGTTGCAAGTGAATTACAGAAATATGAGCAAAAAAGATTCAATAGTGGTACCTGAGATTGTGAATTTACCTCAAGTCTTAAAAAACAAAACCATAGAGGTAGATTCCATTCATTACTTCTACCAGAACAAATAGAAATTCAGGTAAAGCGCTTTATCGGGTTAAACTTTCTTTTCTCTATTTAGCTGAGTTAATACTAAAAACTTATCTATGAAAAAAATAGGCATAACAGGTGGAATAGGAGCTGGAAAAAGTCTGATTTGTAAAATATTTGAATTATTGGGTATACCCAATTACCCTGCAGATTATAGGGCTAAATGGCTTCAGGAAAATGACCCTCATTTAACAGAGCAAATCAAAAATAATTTTGGCCAAAACAGCTATACCTCGGATGGTAAATTAAACCGTACTTATTTAAGCGAACAGGTTTTCAGTGATGATAGCAAATTGAAACAACTTAATAGTTTAGTTCATCCAGCTGTAGCTATAGATTTTGAAGAATGGTGCAGACAGCATGAAAATAAGCCTTATATTTTAAAAGAAGCAGCTCTTCTATTTGAAACCGGATCATTTAAGCAATTAGATGCTACTATTAATGTTCATGCATCCCAGGAGCTAAGACTCAAGCGAACACTGTCGCGCGACTCCCACAGGAAAGAAAGTGATGTAATTGCCATTATGCGTAAACAATTACGTGATGGAGAAAGGCTGAAACTTGCTGATTATATTATCTATAATGACGAAAGCCGATCAATTATAAAGCAAGTAATTGCCCTTAACCAACAAATACAATCTAGTTAAGTAAGGCATTAACTTTACACCTATGTGAGCATTTCAAGTATTAATTTTTACCGCTCATTAAACTTAAATAAAATAATAGCTGCTCACAACATTAATTATTCTCTTCACATCAGCGAATTATGTTCTTTATATTTCTGGTTAAAATTAATGTTGCTTATTTTTGATAGATATCTCATATGAAAAATTGGATAGGATATATAATAATAGCTCAACTTTCCCTCGCGATAAATAATCTTTATGGCTTGCAACAAGATAGCTTGCAGGTGTTGCTCCAAACAATGGAAACCACGCAAGAGAGAGTTAATATACTTGTAGATAGCTGTCTGGCCAACAGAAATAAGAATGAGGAAAATATGCTGAAGTTTGCTAATGAACTCATTAGAATTTCAGATGACACCCTCAGTGTGTCATATGCGTGGGGCAGTTTTTTTACTGGAGAGTATCATTATCTGAATGACCACTATGACAAAACTGAAGCTAATTTTTTAAAAGCTTTTGAAATATTCAGTAAACAAGGCAACGTAGCAGGTCAGGCAGAAGCATCAGCCTCTTTAGCCAATGTCTATTTCTACAAAGACAAGTATAGGTCTTCTCTGAACTTTGCTAAAATTGCGCTAGATAAGTATTACGCAACTGAAGATTTACCTCAACAGGCTAATATTTTAGCCCTTATTTGCGACATATATACTTATATGGAAAACTACAACCAGGCAATTCAATATTGTGTGCAATCTTTGCGAATAAAAGAGCAGCTCGAGATTGAAAATGGAAAAGAAATCATTCTCAATACAATGGGGATCATTTACCAGGGTTTAGGCACTAATGAAAAAGCAAGTGAGTATTTCTTTAATGCCTTGAAACTGGCCCGTAAAAATGGGGAATCTTATAACCTTGCTACCACCTACAGTAATATTGGCAACTATTATTTATCCTTAAATAAGAATGATTCAGCATTATATCATTTCCAGAAAGCTATGGAAATTGATTCAACAGCCGGGGATTCTGTAGGTTTGGCTTATTCCTACTTTGATGTAGCTAAAGTATACAGGCAACAGGAAGATTCTTTAAGAACAATCGAATTCCTACTGGCAGCTCAAGATTTAGCTGAGCAACAAGCTATGCCGGAACTTCTGGCACGGATTGGCCTTGAACTAGGCGATTTTTTTATTGATAAATTACTGTATCAGAAAGCCATTTCAGAATTAAAAAATAGTCTCGCAATCTCTCAAAGAATCAATTCAAAAGGTATATTAAAAGATAGTTATCAAAAATTAGCTAAATATTATGATAAAGTAGGCGATAAAGACAATGCATTGGTTTATATGAGACTTTATATGTTAGAGTCAGAGAAAAAATACCGAGAAGAAAATATTAAATCCATTGCTGAAATAGAAACACTTTATAATATTGAAAAGAAAGAAAAGGAGATTGACCTCTTGAGGAAAGAAAATGATATTAGGCAACTTCAATCAGAACAAAGGAAATTCTTTCTAATTGCACTAGGAATTGGTTCTTTACTTCTTCTGATCCTGATTATTATACTTTACAGTAGAAATAAATTAAAGAACAGAACTAACAAAGCTCTCCAGTTTCAAAATGAGGCCATACAATTACAAAAAGCTGAAATAGAATCACAAAAAGAACAGTTGAGTGAAAAAGGAGCTATTCTTGAAGAGAAAAATAAGCAGATAACTGATAGCATTATCTACGCTCGACAAATTCAGGAATCTTTACTTCCCTCCACCCAACTCCTTAAAGCAGATTTTCCCAAATCATTCATTTACTACAGACCTAAAGACATTGTAAGTGGGGATTTCTTTTGGAATGCCAAAATTTTGGACAAGGTTGCATTGGCAGTAGTGGATTGTACAGGGCATGGTGTACCTGGTGCATTTATGACAGTATTAGCAAATAGTCTGCTGAATCAAATAATACTTGAAACAGGTATTTCCTCCCCTGACCTGGTAGTTTCTTTACTCGACCAAAAAATTCAACAAAATTTACATCAGCATCAATTAGGAAGTCATAATACTGACGGACTGGACATTGGACTTATATTTATTGATCAAAAAAAAGGGATAATAGAATATACAGGTGCTAAAATTCCTCTATTTATTGTAGCTGGCGGAAAAGCGACTACAGTGAAGCCTGATCGTTATTCAGTAGGAAGCTCCCAGGAACAGAATAAAACTTTTACAAAGAAGCAAATTCCTTTGGAAAAAGGGAGTAGTATTTATTTAAGCACAGATGGTTTCCAGGATCAGTTTGGGGGACCACACGATAAGAAATTCATGAAGCCCAATTTCTATAAGCTTTTACTTTCTCTTCATCATCTATCTGCTGAAGAGCAGGAAAATAAGCTGGAGCAGCAATTTCAGATTTGGAGGGGCAACAAGGCCCAAACAGATGATATCCTCATTTTAGGAGTGAAAATCTGATGTTTTGATTTTATGCAGCCTTTGCTCTCCTGGCTTTTTCCCAAACTGCTGATTGCTTTCCTCTTACTAAACGAAAGAAGCCCTGAAATACTGAAACATTCATAAACACAAAGTAAAAGGGAATAAAGAAGATTTTAGGTGATTTTTCCATCTTCTCTGTTAGCTTTCCAACAGCAGCTAAAGCATAAAAAGCCAGCTGAGCTAATAATAAATAAACGTATATTCCTTGTAAATTAATCGCAAGAAAAATATTTGATAGTAATGCAGTTAACAATCCTAAAGGAGCTAAGGTCCAGCGGAGCATTCTGTGCGATACATACTGAAAGCTAAGCCAACCATACTTAAAAACATTTAAAAGCGGCTTAAAAAGCCATACCGCCTGTAAACCACCTGCCGAAATACGTACTTTACGCTTCCTCTCCTCTGATATAGAGGCTGATCCAGTTTCAATAGCATATGATTGAGGTTCATAAACCACTTTATATCCCTCCTGGGCAATTTTCATTGACACATAAAAGTCTTCAATCAAAATACCATCAGGCACAGGTTGCATAAGTTCTCTTCTTACTGAGAACAATTCCCCGGCTGCCCCTACAACAGTCTTAAGCTCTGCATCCCACTTTTTTAATGCAGACTCATACTTCCAATAAGCTCCTTCTCCGGCTCCAGCTTTATCAGACAAACCTGCTGACTCCACCCTTTTCTCCCCAGCAACTGCTCCCACATTAGAATCTTTATAATGTCGTGCAATATTGAATATAGCCTCCTTATTAAGAAAAGTATTAGCATCGCAAAACACGAGAATTGGTGAGTTTATCATAGGGAGGATTCTATTGATGGCAGCATTTTTACCTTTTCTTTCCTCGGAATGAAAAAGAGTGAGTCTCTCATTCTGCGCTATTAGCCTCTCACTACCGTCAGTTGTGCCATCAGTAACAAAACAAATTTTCAACTTGTCCGCTGGATAATCCAAAGCCAAAGTATTGGAAATTTTATCTCCCAGAAACTCCGCCTCATTGTAGCAAGCAATAATCAAACTTACTTCAGGCACTTCATTATAATCATAATATAAAGTTTCCTGCCCCCTAAAAAAACGATGTAATTTTACTAACACAAAAAGTAGAATAGGGTAACCTACATAAGTGTAAGTTATTACCACAATTGACATCCAAAAAATAAACTCCATGAATTATAATTTTAACTATTTCTGCAAACAAATGTACTAAATCTCGTTATTTAAGTCTATTGTTATATATCCTCATTTTATATTTTGATCGTATATAAAACAACTTCTTGCAGGATAATGTAATATTTTGATCGATAAATCACTGCAATTTAATATATTACAAGTAACATTTTGTAATTTTCCACTTGATTATAAGTTGTAAAAATGATGTTAGTACATAGTTCCTTTAAAAGTACAATTTCCATCTTAAAGAAAGCCGGGTTAATGGGTTTTATTTTCTTTCAAAGCTTCTATTTATTAGCACAACCGGTTTTCGATAGTGACCCAGTGGAAGAAGCCACTTATGGTATTGAATATTTATATGAAATTGAAACGAGTGGTACGTTTTTCCCACCTATCATTGAACAAACTGGCATTCTACCTCAGGGTGTTAGCTTTAACAGTTTTCTTGACGTACTCAGTGGAGCACCTTTAGAAACAGGCTCTTTTGACATAGTTCTGGAAGCTTACTCTGCACTTAACCCCGGAAATAAAGCCTTTCAGGAATTTACTCTGACAGTTGCTCCTGCCGAACTTACTGTAACAGCCGACCCTCAAACGATCACTTATGGAGAAACAATTCCTGAACTTACTTTTACCTACTCAGGATTTGTAAATGGAGATGATCCTTCTGATTTGGATGTAATTCCTACTGCAAGCACAACTGCAAACTCTACTAGCAGTACAGGCGTATATCCTATTACCATTACAGGGGGCTCAGATGAAAACTATACTTTTAATTATGTAGGTGCGAACTTAACCATTAATAAGGCACCACAATCTATCACATTTGATGCTCCCGCAAATAAAACATATGGTGATCCTGCTTTTGACTTATCAGCTGGTTCCAGTAGTGGATTACCTATATCATTCTCAGTGATATCAGGAAGTGCAAGTATTAGTGGAAATACTCTTACCATTTTAGGCGCAGGAGATATTACAGTTGAAGCCAGACAAAGTGGAAACGAAAATTATGAAGCAGCAGAGCCGGTTACAAGAACTTTTACAGTGGGGAAGGCTTCTCTTATTGCCACAGCCGAAGACAAAAGCACTACTTATGGATCCCCTATCCCGAGTTTTACTATCGCTTATTCTGGTTTTGCAAATAGTGAAACGGCAGCGGTTTTAGATATTCAACCTACGATAAGCTCTTCAGCCAATAGTTCAAGTAATGCAGGATCGTACCCTATTACTTTGTCTGGCGGGATTGACAATAATTATGAAATAAATTTAGTAAATGGGACACTTGTCGTTAATAAGGCCATCTTAACTGTTACTCCTGATAATAAAACGATTACTTTCGGAAACACCATTCCACCACTCACTCTCAGTTATTCAGGATTTGTTAACAATCAAAATGCTTCAGTTCTTGGAACTGCACCCACTGCAAGTACAACTGCTACTTCTTCCAGCCCTGCAGGAAGCTACCTAATTACTGTTTCAGGAGGAGTAGATGAAAACTATTCTTTCAACTATGTGAATGGTTCTTTAACTATTAATAAAGTAAATCAGACAATTACTTTTGATCCTATCAACAATAAAACATACGGAGACCCGGCATTTTCTTTAACAGCTACTGCAAATAGCGGACTCCCTGTAACATTTTCTATAGTTTCAGGTAACGCTACCCTCTCTGGAAATACTTTAACAATTACAGGAAGCGGAAATATTACTGTAAGAGCTAATCAACCTGGAAATGAAAATTATAATGCTGCTCCATCTGTTGACCAGACATTTACAGTGAATAAAGCTGTCTTAAATGTTGCAGCAGACAATAAAATTATAACTTATGGTAGTGCTATTCCAGCTTTAACATTTTCTTATTCCGGATTTGTTAATGGCGATACTTTTGTAGGCATAGATGTAGCACCCAATATTTCAACCTCTGCAAATTCTGCGAGTAATGTTGGCACTTATCCTATTACATTATCAGGTGGAACTGATAATAATTACAGTTTCAATTTTGTTAATGGGATGCTTACCATTAACAAAGCAACTGCAAGCGTAACAATTTCTAATCTTCTGCAGAATTTCAATGGTAGCCCAAGACCTGTAACAATAAACACTATTCCTGCAGGCCTACCTGTTTCAGTAACTTATAATGGAAGCACTCAAGTTCCATCAGCAGCAGGCACCTATAATGTTGAAGCTATTATTACCAGCAACAACTATATTGGAAGCAACTCTGCAGTACTCACTATAAATAGCGCACCTCAAAGTTCCGGGATTCCTGATTTCAATAAAAATGAAGATGCTCCTCCCTTTCAAATTAATTTATTGAATTACATCAGCGATGCAGAAGACAATAATAATCAATTAACCTTTGAGTTAGTTTCAAATACCAATTCTGCTCTTTTCAATACCTTTACTTTGACTAATGCTACATTAAATGTTAGTTTAAAACCTAATGCAAACGGCAATACTAGCATAACAATAAAATGTACTGACAGCAATGGTCTCTTTATTACTGAATCTTTTGATATAATTGTAGCACCGGTACAGGATGCGCCAACATTTACAAGTACTCCTGTGACTGAAGTGAACCAGGGAGAGCTTTATATATATGAAATCATAGCTAATGATGCTGATCAAGGAGATCAATTAACTATCACCAGTAATATTTCGTTACCTCCCTGGTTAAGCCTTACCGCTACTGGTAATGGCAGAGCTACCCTAAGAGGTACTCCGGGAAATAATAATACAGGGCTTGTCGGCATTTCTTTACGCGTTCAGGATAACAATAATAATTCTGCAAATCAATTTTTCGATATCAATGTAATAGATGTCAATGACCCTCCTACTTTTACTAGTAGCCCTAATACCAGCGCCACCTTAAATGCGCAATACACTTATAACATTACAACTAACGATATTGATGAGAATGATCAACTGACTTTATCTGTTATAAGCAAGCCAGTATGGCTGAATTTTACAAATCAGGGTAATGGCAGAGGCCGTCTACAGGGCGCACCAGGAAATGATAGCAGAGGACAACCACAAAACGTAGAACTCAGAGTACAAGACAACCGTGGAGCAAGTGCCACTCAATCATATGCTATAGAAATTGATTTTCCCAATTCAGCACCACAATTTACATCAACTCCAGTAACCAGTGCTACGGAGGATCAGCAATATTCTTATACAATTACTGTGAATGATGCTGATGATGACGATATTAATTTAAACGGAATAGTAATACCTGGCTGGCTCACTTTAACCCCTACCCCTACAGGAGGACGACTCCGTGGCACACCTACTAATTCTGATGTAGGCAACCACACAATTGTGTTGGAAGCCGAGGATTTTCTGGGACTGACAAGCACTCAAAGCTTTACTATTACAGTTCAAAATGTAAATGACGCACCTGTTATCACCTCAGAACCTCCGTTAGCTGCCATTCAAAATTCACTGTATACTTATACAATCACTACCTTAGATGTGGATAAGAATGATGAGGTGACTATAAGCATTGTTGAAAAGCCGGAATGGCTTAATTTTGATGGAGAAGCCACTTTAAGTGGTACACCAACTGCAAATGAAGTAAATGAAGGACCTTTTACTGTTGAAATTCTGGCCAAAGATTTAGCTGGCGCTTCAGATAAGCAGAGGTATCAGATTACCGTTAGAAATGAAAACTTACCTCCTACTATAGACCCTATCCCTGATCCTGCCACTGTCAATGAAGACGCAATGGAACAAATAACTATACCCCTAACAGGCATAAGCGCAGGAGGGGAGAGCAATCAGACAATTAGCATAAGTGTTAGTACTAACTTTCCCGGCCTTTTCGAAAATTTAAATGTTCACTACTCTTCTCCTAATACCACAGGAGAACTTACTTATCAAATTAGGCCTGACTCTTTTGGCATAGCTACAGTAACTGTGAGGCTGGAAGACAGCGGCCCCGCAGATATTAATTTCTACGAAGAAACGTTTCAGGTAGAAGTTTTACCTGTTAATGATGCTCCAGTATTTACTTCACAACCGAAAGAAAAAATTCAGCCTGAAACCACCTATACATATCAAATTACAGGAAGAGATGCTGACCCAGACGATGAACTAACCATAGAAATGCTAGTGGGTCCTGAATGGTTAACATTAACGGATGATGGAGACGGTTCAGCTTTACTACAAGGAAACGTTCCTTTATCTGCTGATAATGAGGAAATAATCTTAAGGATTACAGATTCTCAAGGTTTGTTTTCAGAACAGGAATATCAACTTCAAATCAATATAAAGCCCTCAATTCAGAATTTTAGCATTTCAATGAAAGAAGATATCCCTTACTCAATCAACATATCTGAGTTTCAAAATGCCTACACTGATCCTAATGGTGATCCTCTTGAAGCCATTACAATTAGCTGGACAAGAGGATCTATTCAAAATAACGGGCAAAATATAAGCTCTGGAGAAGAGATAGCTATTAATTCTTCCACCTCAATTCAATACATTCCTCCTACTAACTTTTTTGGAGATGTCACTTTGCAATGGGCGGCCTATGATGGTTTTAATTATTCAGAAACAGCAAATATTTTAGTGAAAATAGATTCCGTTAATGATAAACCTACTCTTTCAAATATTGAAACGGGCATTATCGAATATATTCAAGGCTCAGGTACAATTAACTTAACAGAAACTATTACAGTTTCAGATGTTGATGACCAGATTATTGATAGTGCATTTATCGAAATTGTTGATAATTATAATCCTGAAGAGGACAGGATTAATATTTCTAACCAAAACAACCCCAGCTTTAGTAGTAGTTTTGATGTCTCAACTGGAATTTTCGTATTAGCTGGGGAAGCTACCAAATCTGCCTATGAAACGGCTTTGAGAGAAATAACCTATGAAAACATTAATGCCTTAACCAATGATACCCGTCTAAAAAGCATAAGCATGTCAGTTTCGGACGGCTCAGCCCTGAGCGAACCAGTCTTCAGGCAGATTCAAATCACGAATATTTTACCCGAGCTAGACATAGTAAATGCTTTTACTCCAGATGGAAATGGGGTAAATGACACATGGGATTTTGTTAACCTTGATCAGTTTGAGCAGGTAAATATTGCTATTTATAATTCATCAGGACTAGAGGTATTCTCCTGTAATACAACGGATTGTGAATGGAACGGAACGTATAAGGGTGAAGAGCTTGCAGGAGGAGTATACTTCTACTTAATTAATTTAAATAATGGAAGAAGAAAGTATGAAGGCTCTGTTACCATACTTAAATAAAATCCCTGTAAGTAATAGCTCTCTTCAGTTTATCTGAGACAAACAAATGAAATTAAAATGAAAAAAGAAATACTTCTTTTATTGGTCATCCTGGTAAGCTGGAAAACACAGGCACAGGACATATTATCTCGCACTCAAATTTTTCATGCTGTAGAGTGGCAGCATCCCGCACTTTCGGGGGTTCAAGAAAACCTATCTATAGATTTAATGTACAGGCAGGCACTTAATGGGTATGGTTCTGAGTCCGGGTATTATCAAGTGGGTGCATTCTATCCTATAAAAAACAGTGTTGGCGGTGAATCTGACAATTCAGGATTTAAAATCAGTAACCCTGATAAAGCCAGGGAAATCTATAATTCAAAAATAGCCAGAAGAAAGCAGGGTGTTGGTTTACAATTAAATGCTATTATTTTAGGCCCGCTTGACAGAAAAGAGATTAAAGGTTTTTATGCATATCATTTACCCATCTCAGAGCAACTTAACCTGAGTTTAGGCACTAGCCTAAAATTCCAGCAAAACATGATTGGTTTTAACAACCTTTCGGTTAGGGATGAAATCAATGATGATTTTTATCAACAAATAATTAATTCCTCTGAAGGCAAACAAACTAATCTGCAGCTGGATATTGGAACAGCTCTTTACAGCAAACAATTTTTCTTTACTTTTACAGCAAAATCATTGTTTATAACAGAATTAAACAAAAATAATACACTTGAGTACTTAAAGGACGGGGAATCTTACAGTGTACTGGCAGGCTATAAATGGAAATTTAATCCTGATTATTCTATTTTACCTAATGCAGAAGTCAATTACCTTACTGATTACGGTACCCAGTTTAAAGGTACTATTCGATTTAAGTATAAGGAACTAATGTATGTAGGTGCTGGAATGCAGAATGACTTAAAATGGTCTGGACTGATAGGTCTTAATATTCCTGGCAATATATTCTTAAATTATTCGTATGACTACTATACTGGCTACATTAGCGAGTTTTCGAATGGTGTACACGAGGTAAGTTTAAGCTATTTATTCAATAATCAAAACGCAAGCACACCTTTTACATGGTAAAGGACTTACTATTATTAATTGGGCTTTTTTTCTTCAACGTTACAGTGCCATTGAAAGCACAAACAGTGATAGAGTCTGTTAAAAGGGTTTCTGAAGAAGTAAATTCAGAAGCAGAAGAAATTATGCCTCTTTTAAGTAACAGTGGTGACAGCTTATTTTTTTCAAGAGTGTTTTACGAAAAAAATGAAGGAGGACTTTATAGTGGATCAGATATTTGGCTTAGCACCAGAAAAGCAGATTCCGGGTGGTCAACTTCAACAAATGATGTTGGAAAATGGAACGACAAGAGAAATAATTTTATAGTGGGTATTTCAGATAGAAATCATGAACGGATTTTATATCTTAACAACCCTAAAAATCCTGATAGAGGTATTCAATTTGTAAAGGAGGTTTTCGGAAATTGGACTAACCCTGAATTGATTTCTATAGAAGGAATTGCCAAAAACGGGTACCAGGGGCTGTATGTGTCTCCAGACTACGAGGTTATTTTACTTTCCATGAGTGGTGAAAGCACCAACGGTGAGGAGGATTTATATGTCTCTGTTAAGGATGAAAGAGGTAACTGGAAAAAACCAGTCAACCTGGGTTCTACTATTAATACTGCACAATCAGAAATTTCTCCCTTTCTCTCCAAAGATAAAAAAACCTTATATTTTGCCAGTAAAGGACATGGAGGCTTTGGTGATATGGATATTTTTTCATCAGAAAGGCTTTACAACAGCTGGAATGTGTGGAGCAAACCAAAAAACTTAGGTGATAAAATAAACTCAGAAGCTTTTGATGCTTATTATAGTCAGTATGGAGACACATTAGCATATTTTAGCAGTAACCGGGAAGGTGAGCTGGCGGACATTTACGAGGTAAAAATGCTGCAACCAAAGACTATTCAAAACACAGTATTGCCTGTAGCAGATGCTAATACTATTGCCAAACGAAATTACCTTACCCAAACTGAGCTTAAAGAAAGTTTGGAAATAAAGGAATTGCCATTTATCCAAGTACAAAATGATGCCTCTATCAATGAAAATGCAATTGCAGCAGAAATCATTTATTTTTTAATCAATAAACTTTCGCAAAATCCCAACCTCAATTTGGCTATTAAAGTAAATGTGTTAGAGATTATGAGCACTGAAAAAATGGTAGTGACAGCTTCACAAATTGCTTCATTCATTGCCACAGAAATACAAAATGCGGGTATTAATATGGAAAGGGTTCAATATGATGGAGTAACCATTGGTAACCAAAATTCAGCTGATGGCGTGAGCTTTCAGGTCAGTTTTAGTTTTTATAAATAATAATATTTGTAAGATATTGTGGTATGAAATAAAAGCTCTAAAACAAACCTCCTAACAAACTATTCTAATTAGATAAAAATCAATTTATCGAAAAGGTTTACCCAATAAAATAAAAAAAACATTTATTTGTATATTTACAATAAATTGTAATAAAAGATATAATGAAGGAAAGAGTATATTTTGTTGATTTTGCAAGAAGTTATGCCATTTTTTTAGCGCTTTTCGATCACTCTCTTAACGATTTTAACATATGGTCTAAATACCCTTTTGAGCAATACGCTATTATTAAGCTTTTTACTAGTTCTGCCACACCCACTTTCCTTTTCTTATTTGGCATGATGTTAGAATTGGTTTATCTCAAAAGATTAAAAGTAAAAGGATTATCCTCAATTCGCCCCCAGTTGATTAAAAGAAGCTTCCAATGTTATCTAGGATTTATGCTTACTTCATTAGCTGGGCTTATTGGTGGTTACATGACAGTAAAAGGACTTTTAGGCTCTTCGATTTTCGTGGTAAACAATCACTATGGCAATATATTGAAAATTTATTGTGTCCTTATTCTACTAGCAATTCCAATGTTACTTTTAAGGAGGAATTACGGTATTTGGTCACTTATAATATTATGTTTCTCATTCTGGATATTC
Organism: Marivirga lumbricoides; assembly: GCF_014636295.1. Taxonomy (GTDB): domain Bacteria; phylum Bacteroidota; class Bacteroidia; order Cytophagales; family Cyclobacteriaceae; genus Marivirga; species Marivirga lumbricoides. The sequence goes on from NZ_BMEC01000009.1 coordinate 199,593, forward strand.
TACCCTATTACTTCTCAAATAGAAGTGGCTAATGGTAATATCAACAATTTTACCTCATTTATATTTGGAGTAGGCAACAGTGGGGGGCCTAGCGTTATACATGCTCTTTCAATAGTTTCATTAGGTATGCTATCAGCAACTTTTATTGATTTTAATAACAGATGGAAATTCCCAAAGATGAACATGCTACTTTTATTAGTTATAATGTCAGGAATTTGCTTATACTTATTTTCAATTCCCTTTAATGATTTTATAGAGAACTACTTTTCTAACAACTATAGAAATAACAATCATCCATTATATTATTTGGTATCTCTTAGTCTAGCTATAATTTTAATTTTAATATTCTCCACATTAATACCTCTGGGAATAAAATTAAAACCATGGACTAATCACTTACTTGTTTTTGGGCGTAATTCTTTAAGTGCCTTCACTATTGGAAATATAATTTTAAATTTGATTTATAATGAGGCAAAGGATTATACATTTAGCATAGTGATTCCACTACTATTTATCATATTGATATATGTAATATTATTTGCCTATGAGAAGGTAGAAATCAAGCTAAAAAAGAGGAAAATCACTTACTCAAATCAGTAAATAACTCAAAATTTAATAAGAAATAATTACAAATACTATTGATATAAAGTTTAGTGTTAGCCATCAAAAAGCACTTAGAATTGAGTTTAAAATTGCAGATAGTAAAAATTTAACATAACCTGATTAATAGTGTAGGACCTCTGCTTATAAAAAAATAATGTTTGAATTATAAGAATTCACCGTAGTTTTGCAAAACTACAGTGCATTCTTATTGTTGTGCTAATAAAAATTGAATTAAAATAAAACTATAAAATAATGGACATTCTATACCTTTTAAGAGTATTGTGGAGAAAAAAATGGATTATAATTTTAGTTCCTAGTATTTCCATTATTGCAGCATTTATCTTTACCCAGAGGTTAAAGCCGGTTTATAAAGCTAGTACACAAATAGCTACCGGATTTACAACGAATGAGGGGGTAAGTATAACAGACGAAAAGTTTAACTTAAGAGAAGCTGACGTTAAATTCAGTAATTTACTGGCTACCATGAATTCAGGCACTGTTTTCAACATGGTAACCTATAGATTAGCAGTTAATAAACTCCAAAATATAAGCAAAAATGAAACTAATGAATTGGAGTCATTTACAGATCAACAGATAGATTTAGCACAAAACATATTAAGTAATAAGTTAATAGAGCAAAAAACTCTGAATATTAATGAAGAGAATGCACAGCTGGTAATTAATATATTAAAAGAACTTAATTTAACATTTGCGAGATTTAATGAAGGATTTGAAATTAAAAGGATTCCTAATACCGACTATATCAATGTCTCATTTATATCAGAAGACCCTGAGTTTTCTGCAAACGCAGTAAATGTATACTGCGAAGAACTACTCCGCTACTACGTTTCTTCTAAGAAAGAGTCATCTAGTGAGTCAGTCACATTTATTCAAGAATTAGTAAAGCGCAAAAAAGAAGAACTTGATGATAAAACGGAAGCATTACAAACTTTTAAGTCAAGTAATAATCTGGTTTCAAATCAGCCTCAAGGTGAAACCCAATTAAGTCAGGTTTATGCTTTAGAAGGCCAGAGAGACGAAATAAATAATGAAATATATGGTTTAAGGTTAAAATTAGAAAGCTTGAAGTCCAGTTTAGCAGACAAAACCGGAGGAAGTGATAGAGGCTCTACTTCGAATCAAAGAATAATAGATTTAAAAAAGAAGATTGATATTCTTAATGAGCGCTTTATAAGTAATGGTACTAATAATGCTAATCTTCTTGATTCATTAAACCTATTAAGGCAACAATATAAGATGGAGTTGAGCATGATGGAAAAAGGTAGTAACTCTGTACAAGCCACTGGAATGACAACCGCTGAAATCAAGGAAGAAATTAAAAATACCCAAATTAATATTCAGGTGCAGCAATCTAGATTAGCTAGTGTAAATGAAAAAATTTATAGGCTAAGGGGTTCCATGTCTGGCTATGCAAGTAATGAAGCAATACTAAATACTTTAGAGAGAGATGTAAAAGTAGCTTCTGATGAATATTTATCAGCGGTGAATAAATATAATGAAGCACAAAATAAGCTAATGGCATCCTCAGGTACAATCAGGCAGGTTTATAAAGCTTCTCCACCCGCAAGTCCTGAACCCTCTAAAAGAATATTGATTATAGCTCTGGCTGCAATTGCAAGTCTTGGATTTACAGTTTTTGCCATTATTGCAGTTGAAGTTTTGGACAGTAGTATCAAAACTGTAGATCAGTACCAAAGACAAGTAGGATTACCGTTAGCAGGAACTTTGATTAAGATTGACACTAAAAAGCTGAATTTCCCTTCTTTATTTGCAAAAAAGCATGAGAATAAGGATTTGGAATTATTTAAACATTTTTTAAGAAAAATTAGATTTGAAATTGAAAATTCCAAAGGGAAAATATTCTTACTTACAAGCCCGAATGAAGGAGAAGGCAAAACCTTTGTCACATTTTCTCTGGCTTTTGTATTGAGTCTGGTCAAAAAAAGAGTCCTGATTATTGATACAAATTTTAAAAATAATTCACTTACAAACTGGTTGGTAGTTCCCAAAAAGAACCTCAAATATATTGACCAAAGATCACAAGGCTCGGATGAGATAAAAATATTTAACAAAGAAGACAACCCTGATATTGAAAATCACTCAGTAGATGAAGCCGAATTTGTGACCGCTACAAAATATAAGAATATCTTTATAATTGGTAATTCCGGAGGGCATGACTCTCCGGAAGAGATATTCCATAATAAAGACTTTAATAGCCTAATATCAGGCCTCGCAGATAACTTTGATTATATTTTACTTGAGGGACCTTCATTAAATGAATATTCTGATTCAAAGGAATTAATGAGGTATGTAGATAAGATAATTCCGATTTTTTCTGCTGAATCATCTATCAAACAAATGGATAAAGAATCTATTGATTTCTTAGAATCCTTAAATGAAAAACTTACAGGAGCTATATTAAATAAAATTGACCCTAAAAATATTAATGTTTAAATATAAATAATCTTTTGTTCTACTTTTTAAATCATAGGTAAAAGGATATTTATTGGGTTAGCAGGTAACTTTATTGAATTCTAAGAGATTTATTATCTAAGTATATACAACAGGGGCATACTAAATAAAAGAAGCTTAATTTCTAGAATTTCTTCTTTATGTCACCCCTTCAAATTATAATTACCTAATTGATCTATAGTTGCTGGTTTAATTGATTCGTTATTAACTGTACATAAATTTATATTTTTTACCCGAAATCCTTTAAAAGATCTTAATTAAAACTTTTAGCCTTGAGATGTTTTAAAATATAATGAGTACCTGATTACTAAATTCGTGCAATTCCTTTAAAACCCTTGCTAAATAAGTTAAATTTGATGAGTACCTCTGATTCAACTATTATTAGTCTTAACTAAATTATGTAGGATGAAAAAAAAAGAACCCCCTAAGAAAAATAATGCCCCAAAGAATTTGAATTTATTTATATGCATTAGCTATGTAGTGCTCATATACATTATCATATTCCTGAAAATTAGCTTTATTAATTAGGAGAAATGAATTCTATCAATGCAAAGAAAACCATCTTAGTGGCAATAATGCTATTATTTGCAATTTTATTGCCCTATTTAATGGTCCTTACTTCATACATAATTGCTCCTTTAGTTATTCTAGGAATCTTATCGCTATTTTTTGTTAGCTTAACACTGATAAATTATAAAGCAGGTATATATCTTGTTTTTTTATATGGCTGCATTTTTTCATTAATTAGCAGACTTTTAAGTGTTATACTTCCCTATGGAATAGTATATGATTTAATCATTTTAATAACACTTATATCTCTTGTTATAAAAGCAAATAGAAAAGAAGGGTTTCAATGGAAAACTTCAGAACCTATAGTAATACTGCAATTTGTATTCTACGCTTATTTTTTCCTGCAGATAGCAAATCCAAACGCTGTAAATATACTAGCATGGTTCGATGCCTCTAGGTTTTTAATATTATTTTTGCTGTTCTATATTTTTATACACTTTTTCAACAATAAAGAAAGTGTTAAAAATTTCACGAATCTATGGATTTCAGCAGGACTAATTATTTCATTATATGGTATTTTTCAGGAATATGTGGGTTTTCGAGACTTTGAATACAGATGGCTAACAGCTGACCCGTTAAGATTTAAGCTCTATCACATATGGGGCCATATCAGAATTTTCTCAACTCTATCTGATCCTTCAGCCTATGGATTATTTTTGGCATTTTGCGGTACAGGATCATTGCTTCTTGCTATCGGACCAGGTCCCTATACTAAGAAAGTTATTTATCTTACGGCTGCTTTAATTATGTTCTTCGGAATGTCTTTCTCTGGTACGAGAACCGCTTACGCGATGATCTTCATAAGTATTGTCTTATTTATAATTGCCAATTTACAGAATATCAAAATACTGATAGCAAGCTTCGTGATGGTTTCTATCTTTATTATACTGATGGTAGGCCCATTTTATAGTGGCCCTATTAATAGAATGCGATCAACGTTTGAGTTTTCAGAGGACGCTTCTATGCATGTAAGAGATGCTAAACGAATTAGGCTTCAAAGTTACGTGAAGTCTCACCCTATCGGTGGTGGCTTAAACACAGCAGGAAATGAAGGAATGAAGCTTTCCAGAAGTCATCCATTAGCTGGACCTTATGACCCTGATAGTGGGTACTTAAGGACTGCGCTTGAAATGGGTTGGATTGGATTACTTATTGTGATCAGCTTAAATACAGTTGTTGTTATAAAAGGAATCAGAAATTATTTTAGTATCAAGGATCCAGAATTAAAGATTTATTCAATGGTTTATATTGCTCCTTTCTTAGGATTATCTGTAGCCCATTATACGCAAGATGCACTCTATCAAAAGCCAATTAATATTCTGGTAATGGCTACATTAGCTCTAATGATAAAACTTAAGGACCTGGATAAGACAATAGTACATGAACAATAATTTATTCAATTAAATAATAATAATGCTTATAGATTTAATATTTTTGTGAGATAACGTGACTTTAAGATGAATCAAATGAGAGTAATAATCATTTCAGTATTACTAATTGTAACTTCTAGTGTTTTTGCGCAAACTATAGACTACAACAGAATTATTTTACCTGAAAATAGTGCAGACATAGAATTATCAGAAAAATTAGTTCAATTAGCATGGCTAAATCATCCTGATAACCAGTCAGTTAAAGAGAATCTTCGCATCTCACAGATAGATTTAAAACTATCAAAAAGACGATGGCTAAGCAACTTCAGAGTTTCTGGTAACCTAAACGAATTTAATATCGATGAATCTAGAGATTTAACAAACAGGTCTCAATTCTTTCCACGCTATAATTTCAGTCTTTCATTTCCACTTGGGGATTTATTTATGAACCCATTGGAGAACAAGCAAAATAAGATTTTGATCGACATTTCCCAAAACGAAATAAATGCCGCTAAACTATTAGTTAGGCGTAATGTCCTACAAGCATATAACAATTTTTTATTACTTGAAGAAGTTTACAAAATCCAAAGACTAGCAATGGATAATGCAGAAACCAATCATGCTATAGTTGAAGAAAGTTTTGAACAAGGTGAGGAGACATATGAGAAATATACTGCCAGTTTTAATAATCTAAATCAACGAAAAATAACTATTCTTCAGGCGGAGAGGGATTATAAAAACGCTAAACTAGTCGTAGAGGAAATGATAGGAATGCCGTTAGAAAATGTGAATTAAGCCATAAGAAAGTTTGTAGACTTAGTTTTAATCAGCAGATCACCTAATCATTGGAAATTAAAAAGAGTAATATAATAATTTTAGCACTGTCTAAATGGGATGGAGATTATTCATCTACCACTTTCTCACTAGCTTCAGAGTTCAGTAAAAACAACCGCGTTCTATATATTGATAAACCTATTACCTGGAAAGATATTCTATTTCAGACTTTCCGTAAAGGAGGTATTTCATTAGTTAAAAGAACTCTAATAAAAAGCAGACTAAACTTCTTGAGTGAGGATTTAATCATCTATTATCCAAGTCCTGTAATACCTATAAATTTTCTACCCAAAGGGAAACTGTATAAACACTTAAAGCAATTAAATGAGAAAATAATCTTTAACAAGTTAAAAAGAACCCTAAAAAAAATAGATTTTACCAATTATATATACCTCAACATATTTAATCCTTTCTTTGATCATACTGACTTTCTACAACCAACTCTTTCTATATATTATACAGTTGACAATATTTCAGAATCAGCTTATGTAAAGAAACATGGTGTTTGGCTGGAGCCATATATGATGCAAAAGGCACATTTAAATTTTGCAACATCGCTCATGTTAAAAAATACTAATGAGAAATATAATAAGGATATTTTTTACCTTCCAAATGCTGCGGATTTAGAAATCTTTGATTCTGAGAAAAATTACGATAAGCCTCAAGAATTAAGAAACATTGAGGCTCAAATTATAACTTATATAGGACATCTGGATACCAGGACCAATATTGAAATCCTTAAAACTATATTATCTGAGCATGACAATAAAATTTTAATGATTGTAGGACCTGTATCATTACCAAAAAGCACATTAGAAGAACTTAGTTGTTTCAATAACATTCTATTTGTAAAACCTCAGCCGCTACAAGAAATACCTGCTTTTTTAAAATATTCCTGTTGCACAATTATACCCTTTAAATGTAATGAACTAACTAAAGGCATATATCCTCTTAAAATAAATGAATACCTCGCCATGGGGCTTCCTGTAGTTTCAACTTCATTTTCAGAAGATATTAAACATTTTAGCGAAATAATTTCACTTGCCAATTCTCCTCAAGATTTTTCTAAGATGATTGACAGTGAAATTATAAATGATTCTTCATCAAAAATAAAGGAAAGAATACTATTCGCTAAAAATAATACCTGGCCACATAGAGTAAAACAATTTTGGGATATAGTAGAAAGAAAATAGTTTATTGAAATTCGTATGCCCCTATATCGAAGTCTGCTCCTGATGGCCTCTTTCTTCCCAAAATATCCATATCAATACCATAACTACTTAAATCAACTCCTTCATCTATAACAGGGGAATCTCTTGTTAAAGAGTAATCATCTTTATTTATATTAAATAAATTCAGCTCTTCAATTTTCATTGCGAAAAAATTAGCTTCAGTTTCCGTATTAGATCCATAATCGATGTAAGCATTGCTCCCCTCAGCGTCAATATTCGCCGGATTTATTACTAAATTATTTTTCACTTCATTTTTCAGATTCCAAGCATAAACTTTTATACCTTCTAAACCACTATTTACAATTGTGTTATTAAAAAGTTTAAACCCTTCACCAGGCGAATATCTCTCGTCTACAAAAACTCCAATTAATTTAGGATTTACTATTAAGTTATTAAAAATGATATTATCACCATACCCCAGAACAGTCATACCATTTCCCGATCCGTTTTTAATAATATTATTAAAACAAAGTCCACCTGTACCTTCTCCAATTTGAATCCCACTTCTTTGGTTTGCTCTGTTTTCAACTCCAAAGTTCTCTATTGTATTGCTATAAATCTTTGCTCCTTGCACTGCACTACCTAATTGAATTCCATCCCAACCTGTATTTCTAACATCATTTTTATAAATTTTGATGTTTACTATGTCATGGGGTAATCTTTGACCACATTCTTTTTTAGCACCATTAGCATAAAAAGAATTTCCAATATATAAGCCTTCCCCACCCACATCATGAATATAGTTATCATGAATTGAGACATCCCGCATGGTAAAATTACCTCTGATAGTCTCATCATCGCAATTAGGATCAGTTTTTGCCATTATACCAGTAAATCCTATGTCGAAAATTTCTAAATGATCGACTTCAAAATTTGATGATAAATAATTTAAATCTAAGCCCTTAGATCTTACACCTGATAGCTTTATTCCATACTTGACTGTCGGGTCCCCACTACCAGAAATTCTAAAGTATTTACAATTCTTAGTACCGATGTTATAAGTTAAATTTGGCAAGTCAATCACAGCCGTTCCATTACAGTTTGTTATTAATACTGGGTTTTCGGGGGTACCGATAATATTTTTAAACAAAACAGGTCGTTTATAGGTCAGAGAACCATCTAAGCAAATTATATCTCCTGGTTTAACGCCAAACTCCTCCCCATCAAATCCGAATTTTTTATTTGTAATCGAAACAAAAAAATCACACTTAGAACAATCCGTAGGAGCGCAAGATCCATCATTCACTGTAGCCTCAGAGTTGTAATTGTCTGAAAGAGGGCTGGTACAGCCATATATCTCAGATTCGTAAGAAATTTGTTGTGAATTAGTAACTTCCTCTTCTTTAAAGCAGCCCAGGAACAAAACGTTGAGAAGTAAAATACTTCTTTTGAAAATGATATGCATTTTAAACTGAATTTATATTTTCCTCAATAAGTAAAACTGGTTTTTAACAAATAAATTGCAAAATGTTATAAAACTCATAATTTCATCTATTGTCTTATCTTAACAAATAAAAGGTAATAGAATTCATTTAATCCTTATTAATTTTAAACACCAGGGATACAACCTAAAATTAATGATTTTTATTCTTTTTATTCAAAAAATAAAACAATACATGGCAAGTAGTAGTAGAATGTAAGTCTTTCCTTAATAGTTAGTTAGTTATTCTTTTCAGCAAAAATTGAAGTTAAGCATTCTGTCATGGAATTTAAGTAAATGAAAATATATTTAAAAAAAACTTCAACCAGAGTGATCATATTACAATTAGGCAATAAATATAATAAGGTGAGAGTGTTGCCCTATTATTCTTTTAAACGCATATTGGGTTTAAAGATAACAAATTAGAGAAAATTTACTTTTCAATTATACTCATTTAAAGCAAATACTACTAAAAACAACTTAAGAAGCACTTTAAAAACACGCGGTCGTAAAAATTGAGAGTATTATTTGATAATATGCAATCAAACTTTTAAAGAATATCAGATTAATATATTATTATATAATAAACCACCTCTCTAGCATATACTATAAAACATTAATATTTTTGTAGGAAAGAAAACCATTATCCTTTTTTTGTCACAATAAAAAACTCTTAAGTAAATCAATTTTAAAAAGAGAAGAGAATCAAATTAAATCAGGGTAATGTTATGATTTCTCAATATCTCAAAATGACATAAAAGTAACAGCGAAATAATTGTTTTGGAAAGTGTGGCATTATTCTGTTTCAAAGAATAAGAAAATTTAAATAAGTAAAATATCAAACACAAAAAAGTATATTTGATGTCTTTAAAATAAAGAAAAAGTTAGCTACTAAACAGCGGCTAGTTAAGCCTTACTAATAAAGGCCTGGCTGTAACTTAACTGAAAAGTATTTAATATTTACTGATTTAATATCTCTCTAAATAGTCTTATTGCAAATAACAAAATATGAAATGACCGCGCCAATCCTGTTTTGAAGAATCAATAAAATCTAAGGCCTTGAACTGATTCATATTATATACTTTACAGCAAAATATCTGCGAAAGCAAACCTATTTATATATGGAAAAAAAAATTAATAATTTACCGGATTTTTTAATTATCGGGGCTGGCAAGTCAGGAACGACCTCATTGGATAATTACCTAAAGCAACATCCTCAAATATTCATAAGTGAGAGAAAAGAACCTAACTTCTTCGGGTATGAGTTAAATCAGTTATCAGACTTTTCTGTAAAATCAGAAATAGATCATTATAAAGGGTCTGTTACAAATTTAGAAGAATACCTCAAACTCTTTTCCTCTTCTCAACCCGGGCAGTTAAAAGGTGAAACATCAAATACATATATGTATCATACAACCGCTGCTGAACGAATATATCATTACAATCCTAATATTAAATTAATTGCTATTCTAAGACAGCCAGCAGAACGGTTATATAGTAGGTTTTTACATCTGGCAAGAGAAAATGAACTACCCTCTGAGAATTTTTCAGATTGCTTCGACAAAAGTAGTATCTGGTGGTGGAGAAATGATCTAGTAAAAGAAGGAATGTATGCTCAATATTTAACTAAATATTATAAGCTCTTTGATCAAAATCAAATAAAGATTTTTCTTTTTGAAGACTTAAAAAGTCACCCGGAAAAATTGTTTAAAGATATTTTTGAGTTTCTTAATGTGGATTCAAGTTTTGAGCCAAATCTATCAGTAGAATACAACCAATCAGGGTTTATCAAGAATAAGAAAATAGACGCTATTTTTGGCGCTAAGGGCATTATTAACAGAGGTGTAAAGTTACTTCTGCCACGGAAAACCCTTACTGCGTTGAAGAATAATCATAAACTCCAAAAGAAAATTCAGACACTTAGAAATAGAAATTTACATAAACCTAAATTTGATAATAATCTTAAAAATAAAATCACCAATGAAATTTATCTGGAAGATATTAAACAATTGGAAAAGTTAATTAAAAGAGATTTGAGTCACTGGTATTTATAGAGTGAAAGGGTAAATGTATTCTAATCACAATTATAAATACTATCAGGGATAGCTATGCTATAAATTTTACCCCCTAAAATACCCCTAGTTAACTCATCAGTAATTAAGTAAGTTCCTTGAGTATCATCGAAATCAATTGCTTCTTTTTGGCTAAAATGATCTAGTGGCAACATTTCGAAATTTCCGTTAAAGAAATCATCACCTTTAAAACAGGAAAAGAAAAATATTTTATTGTGAGAAAGTAGGGCCAGTATTCCATTTTGCCGCGAAATAGTAGCTCCTGTGATCCAATTTTCCAGCATAAGACCTTCCCCTGTATAAAATGTATCCTTTAATTGTGCAATATGCTCACCAGGCTGGTCAGTTAACTTATATACTTTTATTTGGCCTTTAAAAGGATTCCCTCTGCTTTTACTAAACAGATAAATGTTCCCATTGAAGTGAATCATAGCCTCAATATCAAATTCTAATTTACCTTTTGGTGGAGGAAATGTTTTTTGATCTGACAATTTAAATCTTATAATTTTTGCTGTATAGATTTTTTCAGCAATGCTATCAGGATCAGGAATTATATAAATTTTCAAATCCGTTCTGTTATTGTCATTATTACCAAAATCACCAATATAAAAATTACCGTGATCATCTGAGGTCAAATCTTCCCAATCCTTGATTTTATTATTAAGATATACCGTTTTATTAATTGTAAAAGAATCTTTTGTTAACTGATACAAAACAGGCTTTCCGTGGTCATTAATCGTCCAAATGTTACCACTCTTGGAAAACTCAAGACCTGAAGATCCGGATAAAATTTCAGGCAAACTTCCTAGCTCAATTATCTTCTGAGAAAATAAAAAAGAAGGATACATAAAAATTACTAGTAAAAAAATAAGACGTTTCATATTGCTTCTAACATTCAAAACAACATTAACTACTTATTAATCTTGTGAATATTTCTTTTTAATTTTATCAAGTGTAGTTAATAATTGATTTCCTTTGGAGTTTAATATTGTATCATTACTCAAAGAAGGAGCTACTAATTTAAGCTTTTCAAATTCTCTTACCACACCCTGCACCAAAAACATACTCTGATATACTTCATACATTCTTACAACCGGAGAAAGTGTACCAAGAGGTAAGGGATAACCCGTTTTATCTCTTATAACCTTCCGTGTAAAATTAGTATCATTGTAAAGTGACTTAATCTGAATAGGATTATACTCTAAATTCAAAGAAGATGCCCAATCCTGCCATTTAAAAAAGTTTATCCCTTTATATGCTTTTACAGGAATCCAAGGAACACGTAATGCATCCGCAACTATTGCTCCATGCATTGCTTCTGCAATAACTACTTCAGATTGTTTTATTTGACTTAATACACTATCTATGCTATCTGTCGGTTTAATGTAGTGAACGTCTGACATTTCGCAAATTGTTTCCCAATTAAACTTTTCCATGCTTTCCCAATGCGGTATAAATGAAAATTTATATTTCTTATCATCCTCCTTCTTTTCCATAAACTGAAGAAGAATTGCTCCATCACTTACAGCTAAATTCTTATTGATTTTCAGAGCTTCACAGGTTAAAGGTCCTCGGACACAAAATATATCAAAAGAGCTATCGACACTTGGTATTGCACCGTAAGCAAAACCACTACTAAATACAATTTTTTTATTAGCCTTTCTTACATGGCTTAAACCTAATATAGAACCAATACCTACAAAAGACACTTCAGGATCACCGTCAAAAAAATTTGGCAAAAAGTGGTTAAATATGTACGGATTTAGAGCATCGCCAAAATTATTTGACTGAAAATAATTCAAGATCATTAAATCAGAGGTTAGGTAGATTTCAAAATATCACTCAAAAATAAAAAAAACTTACATAGAATTTCATTTATAAAGATTAATTTTAATTATCAATTTTTTTCTATTTTAGATTATTGCTTATTCATATTTTTAACTTTAAATATATCCTTAAGAAGAATAGCATATTCTTAACAGAAACCCTTTTTCAACGTAATCTATATATTAATAACTATTAGCACTCAAAGTACATCAAACTCACTCGTGATTAACAATAAAATTTAGCCCAGAATGACAATCAAGAAATTAACTATAAAAAAAATGATCCCACAGAAATTTGAACGAATAATACGTGGATTTAGAGATCATTTTCTAAGATCATATCAAATAGAAAAATTACCAAGTGAAATATACACTCAACCAAAAAATTATCAAATATCGTTTTGTACTACATGTATGAACAGACTCTTTCACCTAAAAAATACGCTGGAAAAAAATATAATTGATAATCAGGATTATAAAAATATCGAGTTTGTTGTAATTAATTATAATTCAAAAGACCATCTGGATGTATGGATGAAAGAACATATGCAAAAATATATTGAGTCAGGACTGGTAAAGTATTATAAAACCAATGAGCCTCAATCATTTCATGCTTCCAAGGCTAAAAATCTATCTCACCTACTGGCCGAAGGTGAAATAGTATGTAATTTGGATGGTGATAATTTTACCGGTAAAGACTTTGCTTTTTATATAAATTACATGTTTAATAAGTATGGTGAAAACCTATTTCTCCATTTTACTAAAAAACCATTTTGGGGAACAGAAGGTAGGATGGCGCTTTCAAAAAACAATTTTCTTAAGTTGGGGGGCTACGATGAGGACCTACTTCCAATTGGTCATGAAGATCATGATTTAATGAACAGAGCTAAAGCATTTGGTCTTAAATATTTTAAAATTGAAATTGAAAATTTCCTGAAGTACTTGAGCAATACAGAAAAAGAAAAAGCTGAAAATTGTGCAGATGGAGCAACAAGCTTTTATGTCTTGGAAAAAGGAAATCAAGAAAAATCGAATGGCAACATTAAAAATGGCAAATTAATTGCTAATCCTAGTGGAAGGGAAAAATTTACTATTTATAAAAATTTCTCCTCAGAACCCTACACATATTATTAATAACCTCAGTTCGATTAATAAAATGGCATCCCCGCTAGGGATGGGCAGGCTATGTCGCAAAATTAAGACTTACTTTTTCAAAAAAGTTTAATTTATGCGATACCTCTTGTTATAATACAATCAGATTACGGATACCGATGGGTCAGCACAAGTTAATCTTTCATCTGAAAAATATAATCCCGCCAAAGCAGGAATGCTCTGACGGGCTTTTAAAGCAAATAAGAATCGAACTCAGGTCAATAGATAGTACTTATTCTATCATTTCTTAATATATACTTCAACAGAATCAGTTTTGTAGCCAGTAGGCGATAAAAATTTTGTTGCTTGTATGTAGTTAGGAAATAAACAATCTCTTACTTCGTAAGGAAAAAAATTATCTACGTCCGGCATATCTTCAAATAATATTAAATCATATTCTGAATTTTGAACCTTTTGGCAAAGCATATTAATTTCACGATCAAATACTGCTACCCCTTTATGAAACCATAATGGGAAATTTTCTCCTGATGGCGGTTCATAATTTAGTTCATGAGCTAAAAAAGTTAGATTTGACATATTAAGAACTTTGAGATTTCCCTTATTAACTATATCTAATTTTTTAATATAGGTTAATCCTTCTTTAGTGTCTTTAGGAATTTTGATACCTTTAAGAGATCGCATATCTGACTCTACCCATATAACAGGTTCAGTTTTAACTACACTATCAGATTTAGCAGCCCAATTTCCTTTTGCTACCACATCAGAAGGAGGAGGAGCTAATAAAGATGGTGCTAATTTGCTTATTATAGGTTGTGAGTATTTCCAATAGTTATCGGATTTCCAAAAGAAAATTAAACCCGATACGGCTACAAATACTACCACATTATTAAACCTGATACTGCTTTGAAGATTATAAAATATGAAGGCGATTGCAAAACTATGAAAATAAAAGTTCACAGTTGGGGGACTAAAACTCGTAACTTGAATAATTATAGCTTGAATAATGATACCAATGGTGAATAGGGCAAATAGTATAAAATTCTTGTCTTTTAATAACACTTTAATACCAACATTATTTATTTTATAAAAGACAATCAACATTATTGATAAAATATATGCTTTCAACCACTGGGATTGAGTAAATATATCATTAATAAAATGGTAACTGTTCACTCTTGAATAATGAGGACTTTGTCCATAGTTAAACCAGTAAGTAAAATCATATTGGAGAAACGGTAGTACGAGCACTATATAAAATAAAGCAAATGACCCTATAAGAATTAAAAGCGGCTTCCAGGTACGTGTATAAATAAAATCTATTACTAATAAACTAAACACAAATAAAGTAGAAAGAGCTCCCCCATCTTGTTTTGTTAGTAGAGCCAGCCAAACGAAAAAGGCACTTAATACAAGCCAATAAAATTTAGAACTCCGCTTTATATAAAGTAGTACGAAATAAATAGCCAGTAATTCAAAGAAAAAAACTGTGTGGTTATACCATGGCCAAAAATTTATTAAAGTAAATGATAAACACATTATCAATATACAGAAAAATATAGTGGCTTCCTCCAGTTTAAAAAGTTTCAATATTCCTCTAAAAACAATTAAACTTATAAAATTAATAAAAGCTTGCGCCTTTATTAATGTCATCATATACGGACCAAAGAGCTTAAAAAAGATAAAAGGAATAATCCAGAATCCGTAACCTAAAGGCATTCCAAAATCCTTAAAAGGTATTTGCCCTAAATACATTCTATATGCACCTTCCCAGGTTACATATATGTTAACGCGATAAGGAAACTTAAGTAATAGAGGTAAAAATGAAAAGAGTACAATTGTTCCAAAAACAATCCATTTTACATTTGCATTTTTTAAACTACCAGAGAAAGACATAGAAATCACAATTAGATCATCACAAAAATATTAATTATATTGAATATTTTCTTAGGTTATTAATATTAATTTAAATTTTAATTAAATTTGATGAAAGAAGACAAATTATCGTTATACACTATGTTTAAAATTCGTATAAAATGGACAACAGTAAAATAATAATATGATTCAATAATGTATTAATCTACTTTTTTCTATGAGATTTTTTAAAAACCCTATCTGGATCAATGATGATTTGCTTCAGATAGAAAACTATGATTCTTTAAACGAGAACATATTTACTTCCATTAATGACAGATTAATTAAAATCACATCAAAAAAACCTCAGGTATCAATAATTATATCTGCGTGGAATGAAGAGTTAAATATAATTCGTTGCATAGATTCACTTTCAAAATTACAAACTGAAATTCCTTTTGAAATTATTGTTGTAAATAATAACTCAACAGATAGGACGCAAGAGAGTATAGACAAGCTTCAGGTCAGGAAATTCTTTCAACCTATTCAAGGCTGCGGGCCGGCCAGACAATTAGGACAAGAAGAGGCTCTCGGCAAGTATATCTTATTAGCAGACGCAGACTGCTTATATCCTCCCAAATGGCTAAATTTAATGATTGCTAAACTAAAGAGGAATAATGTAGTGTGTGTATACGGACGCTATTCTTTTATAGCAGACACAAAATTATTGCGATTTAAGTTGTCAATTTATGAGTTTTTAAAGGATATTATAGCAGAATTTCGTCAGTGGAAAAGACCGTATTTAAATGCTTATGGAATTAGTATGGGGTATTTAAAGGAAGCAGGGCTTAAAGCTGGCTATATTCAGCATAAAACATGGGGAGATGACGGCCGTCTAGCTTTCGATATGATGAAGTATGGTAAAATAAAACAAGTTAAAGCTGGTAATGCACGAGTGTGGACAGGCTATCGTTCTTTAATGAGGGACGGAAGTATTAGTAAAGCTTTTTTGACTCGTATAATTAAGGAATTGCAAAGATTTGGGACATACTTCAGAAAAGAAAAGGATCATGACACTAAAACCTCAAAGAACACACCACATTCTTTAGAGGAGAATTTAAAAGCCTTGAAAAATAAAATTAAGTTTTGAGTATTTACTATATTACCGTGAAATAAAAATAGAATAAAATGCAATTAGAAAAAACCAATGGCTTTTATTAAACAGAGTGGTCTACCTTATTGGATAAAATTAATTCGTCCTCACCAATGGATTAAAAATCTCTTCCTTTTTTTACCTGCCTTTTTTGCAGGAAGCCTTAATAATTACACTTTCCTAACAGATTTAATTATAGGTTTTTTTGCATTCAGTTGTGCTGCTAGTGCTATTTATATTTTTAATGACATAAGAGATATTGAAAGTGACCGAAGCCACCCGGCTAAAAAATTTAGACCGTTAGCATTTGGAAAAATATCAATCACTGTTGCCTATTTTATGATAGGGATATTACTCTCTCTTGCTATCGCATTATCTTTTTTATTAAATACTGCATTTCTAATTATATTGTCCATATACCTTATATTAAACCTGTTCTATTCACTAGGTTTGAAAAGAGTTGCTATTCTGGATATCATTATAGTTTCAAGTGGTTTTGTAATTAGAACATTAGCTGGAGGAATAATTGCAGAGGTTCCTGTTTCAAGATGGCTTATACTTATGATTTTCCTGCTAGCTTTATTCTTAGCAATGGCAAAAAGGCTGGATGATTTATTAATAGAGAAGGAAACCGGTATTATTAGTAAAAAAAATATGGGAAAATACAATATTACCTATATCACTTCCGGAATAACAATGTTGGCAGGAATTATTATTGTATGCTATATAATGTACTCAATTACTGAAGTATCCGAAGAGGTGATGAGTAATATTCATAATGAAAACTTATATCTGACCAGCATTTTTGTTATAGCAGGCATACTAAGGTACCTTCAAATAATACTAGTTGAAAATAAGAGATGGTCCCCCACAAGAGTGCTATATAAAGACCCTTTTATTATTATTACAATTTTACTTTGGGCCTTAAGCTATACACTTATTATTTATTTTTGATGGTATTAATCATATTAAATTGATTCGAGGTTATCTTCGAATTTGATCAGGTATTTTATAAATTTAATTATTATTAATACACGATATTTAATAAAAATTTGATGGAAATTTAACTAACGAATTCCAAACAAGTTTGCTCTATAGCCCTAACTAGATGCCAAGAATAAAAAGAAATATTTCTAATTGGAATAATTTTCCTACCGCTGAAACTACGGAACATTCTTTAATTTATAAGGATGATGCCCTCATTACTATTGAACAGACCTCTAAGAATTTGATAGCAAGAGGTAACGGAAGGTGCTATGGTGATGCTTCACTGGCTGAACATGTCATCTCTACCCTAAAATATAATCAGATAGTATTCTATGATGCTAAGAATGGCATCATAGAATGCGAATCGGGTATATTATTTAAGGATCTTCTAGATTTTTTAGTACCAAGAGGATGGTTCTTACCCGTAACCCCCGGCACTAAATATATAACCTTAGGTGGTGCTGTTGCTTCAGATGTTCATGGAAAAAACCATCATAAAGAAGGAAGCTTTTCTCAGCATATTTTAAGTCTTAGCATTATGCTTGAAAATGGAAATATTCTAGAAGTGAATGATGCAAATCACTCTGATTTATTTCATGCAAGCATGGGGGGCATGGGGCTCACCGGGTTAATTCTCTCAGTTAAGTTTAAATTAAAGAAAATTGAAACTGCTTATATTACACAACAACAAATCAAAACAAAAAATCTTGACCATACCATAGACTTATTTACTGAGTTTAAAGACTCCACTTACTCAATGGCCTGGATAGATTGCTTAAAAAACAGCACGAAACAAGGCAGAAGTATAATATTTACCGGAGAACATAGTGCTATCTCTGAACTTTCTAAAAAGAAACAACAAGAACCTTTATCTTTCAAAAAAAAGAAAAAGATTACTATCCCTTTTAACCTACCCCCATTCGTATTAAGCCAATTATCAGTTAAAGCTTTTAACGAGTTATACTATTTAGCACACCCTACTAAATATAATCAAATAATAGATTACGAAAGCTTTTTCTATCCCCTTGATGGCTTATTGGAGTGGAATAAAATGTATGGAAAAAGAGGGTTCATACAATATCAGTTTGTTATTCCAGCTTCTGATAATGCCGTTGGATTAAAGGATATACTAGACAGAATCAATAAAAAAGGATGGGGTTCTTTTCTTGCAGTATTAAAAATGTTTGGCCCACAAGAAAGTTTAATTTCTTTCCCTATGGAAGGGTTAACATTAGCTTTGGATTTCCCACTAAAAAAGGGGCTTTTTGAATTTTTAGATGAGTTAGATGAAGTTGTTGAGGCACATGGAGGCAGGGTCTACTTATCTAAAGATGCGAGGATGAAAAAAGGCATATTCACTGCCGGCTATAAAAATCATAGAAAATTTATAGAAATTATTGAAAAATATAATCCTCATCGAAAGTTCAACTCATATTTGTCGACAAGAATCGTTTATTAATCTATAAAACTTACATAAGTTGATAATAATGAGTTTTTAGTAGCCTCGTTAAATATCTATCTCCTAATTTTGTTCATCAAAACTTTTAAAGTCATAAAATCGTCTAAATGAACAAGATACGTTATCCCTTCCTCTCCATCTACCAACATTACTTAGTAGATGAAATAAAAAAAATTAAGACTCCCTATGCGAGCCAATTATTCACTCATTTTCACAAGCGAATTAGGGGAAGTCTAATTTTCCAGTACAGCCCCTACCCTAATTGCATAAGTTGATGCCTTAATCACTCTAGTTAATTCTAGTTAGGGTTTATATTTTTTCATCAATAAATCATTTGCTGATACTTAATCAGATTAATCCAGATTGATTTTTCAAAAAACCATTAATAGTTTTTCTTTCACAATTTCAACTTTTACTAAATTCTACTATTATGCATTTATGTAATCTTCAACACACGACTAACAGAAAAATAAAATTATACTTTTTTTTACTCATAATATTTTCTGCTTTTAGCCTTCCAGTTACAGCCCAGCAAACGGCTAAAACTTCCGACAATGGAATCGGTTATTTGGAATACTTACCAAATAATTATAATTCGAATAATAATTTATACCCCGCAATTATATTTTTACATGGGAGTGGAGAAAGAGGGGATGGATCTCCCAGTGCTCTGGAGAAAGTAAAAAGAAATGGTCCTCCTAAATATATTGAAAATGGAGAAACTATGTGCTTCAATAATAATGGGGTTCAAGAATGTTTCATTGTATTATCTCCGCAAACTTCACGTTGGGCCTGGGTGGGTTACGAAATGATCCCTTTTGTACAGTATGCACTAGAAAAATACCGCATTGATCCAGACAGGGTATATTTGACAGGATTAAGTATGGGAGGAGAAGGGACCTGGAAAGTCGCCTATTCTGAGGAAAATTCCACAAATTATTTTGCGGCTTTAGCCCCAATAGCAGGCAGAGGGAACTACAATGATGCTTGTACTATAGCAGATCATGAGCTATCCGTTTGGGCTTTTCACGGTGACAAAGATACTGCAATGAGTTTATTTGCTGGTCAAAGCCCAATAAATGGTATGAATAATTGTGGTGCAGACCCAGCTCCAATTTTCACAGTTTATGAAGGGGTTAATCATGCTGGTACCTGGCAGCGAGCATATCGAACAGATAATTCCCTGCATTCTCCCAATCTATATGAGTGGTTTTTGTCTCAAACAAAACCGAATTCAAATGCGAATAACAATAATGAACCAACAGCTCCAACCAATTTAACCAGCAATTCTTCTACAAGCAATAGCATTAAATTAAAGTGGACAGATAATTCAAATAATGAAGATAATTTTCTGATTGAAAGATCACTCAGTTCCAATAGTAATTTTGGATTCATCCATAATACTAATAATAATATTACAAATTTTGAAGACACAGGTTTAGAACCTAACACACAATATTATTATAGAATAAGAGCAAAAAATCAATCAGGTTACTCTTCTTATTCTAATATACTATCTGTTAAAACAGAAGTCGAGATACCTAATGGATCTCAAAATACAAAGATCGTTGATAATAAGCATTCATCTGTTACAAAAGTAGGCCAATGGTCAGTAAGTACAGCAGGGGGTAATAGTAAATATGAAACAGACTATTTACATGATGAAAATTATCAGAAAACTGGTAAAAAAATTACTTTTGATGTGGAATTAGCTCCCGGAAGATATGAAGTATTTGCATGGTGGTATGCTTATGAAAACCGTGCATCAAATACTCCTTTCGAAATAGTAAGTGATAAAGGAACTTCCATAATTTATAAAAATCAAAGGCAGGATAATGCCAGATGGGTATCCCTTGGAACATATGATTTTACAACTAATGCTGTAGTTAATATCAGCAATCAAAATACAAATGGTTTTGTTGTAGTTGATGCCTTGAAATTTGAATACCGATCAGCCTCCGAGCCGTTACCAACTAACGAAATTGTTTTGGATAATCAGGACAACCAAGTTCAACCTTATGGCAATTGGGAAACAAGTTCACATGGCGGAGATAACAAGTATGAAGAGGATTATTTTCATGATGGAAATGCGCAAAAGGGTGATAAAAGCGTTCATTTTAGTGCTTCTGTGGCTTCTGGTGATTATGAAGTTTTTGCCAGATGGTATGCTTTCAGCAATAGGGCAACTAATACTCCATTTGAAATAGTTACTTCAAACGGCACTGAAACTATTTATCAAAACCAGCAGTTACACAATGCCGAATGGGTTTCCCTCGGGAAATATAATTTTGAAGATGTAGCTGAAGTAATTATTAAAAATGATAATACCGATGGCTATGTTGTTGCAGATGCAGTTAAGTTGGTTTCTTTAAATAATAATATGAATTCAAGTTCTCAACAAGCGACACAAGCTGAGAGTTTGGACCCAATTACTTTAGATGAAGTAGTAGTATTTCCAAATCCCATACACAGCTCCTTTAGTGTTAAATCACCTTTCAAGGATCTAAAACCTTTTCATTTGAAGATGAGAAACAATGCAGGTGAACTGGAATGGGAGCAAACAATAGAAGGTATAGGTGAAATTAAAATTGATATCAACAGAGCAGATATTAGCGCAGGTATAAAATATCTAAGTATAGAAGTGGAGGGCTATCCTGTTAAAATTGTACGAATCATGCTTCTATAAATATTTCTTAACAATTTATAAAATAAACACATTAAGTAAGATTGCTCATTAAATAATGAGCAATCTTAACTTTTTATAAGTAGTTTTTCAACCGCCAAAGGTTAATACCAAATCACTTAAAATGCAGGCCAAACCACTCCTGACTTTAGCTGATCAGTGATTCTTATTTTATCTAGTATTGTTCAAGTAGAAACATTTTTTCTTTTAGAACTATTTTACTAATTTTAATAGTCAATTTCTTAAACTCATTATACTAAAGGTTATTTTCACATCAAACTCACCTAATATTTACTAATACACCCCAATCATAAAATGAATGTTTTAATATTAGGAGCCACTTCGGATATGGCTAAAGCATTAATTGAAGAGTTAGCTAAAGAAAAACATAAATTCTTTCTAGCAGCAAGAAATGTTAAAAGATTAGAACCCTTTTCGAAGAATCTCAAGATCAAGTTTGATGTTACAGCAGATTTGATTGAATTTGATGCACAAGATTTTAATTCCCATGAAATAATTTACAATCAAATTAACCCAAAACCAGATTGGGTTATAAGTTTCATTGGTTACTTAGGAGATCAAAATAAAGCCTCAGGTAATTGGCAGGAATCAAAACATATAATCGATACAAACTATTCCGGAGTGGTTTCCATTTTAAATATTGTAGCTCAAGACATGTCGGCTAGAAATGCAGGTGTTATTGTTGGCGTTTCATCCGTTGCCGGTGATCGTGGAAGAGGGAGTAACTACTTGTATGGCAGTGCAAAAGCAGGGTTAAGCGCATACCTTTCCGGTTTACGAAATAGTTTATATAAGCAAGGTGTGCATGTAATGACGGTTAAACCAGGCTTTGTTGATACACAGATGACAGCCGGCCTCAATTTGCCTAAACCCATTACCGCTAGCCCTTCTCAAGTTGCAAAGGGAATTATAAAGGGAATTAAAAAACGAAAAAATGTGATTTATCTCCTCCCTCTATGGAGATTAATAATGTTTACCATAAGAAATATCCCAGAGTTTGTTTTTAAAAAGCTAAAACTTTGAAACGAAACCTTGCCTTATTCGATTTTGACGGTACTATTTCCCGGAAAGATTCGATGATAGAATTCCTTAAATTTTACTGTGGAAGCAGCAAAGTCTATGTAGCCTACCTTTTACACCTCCATTGGCTACTATTAATGCAAATAGGGTTTATTGAAAAAGGAAAGGTTAAAGAGAAAATTTGGCATTACCTTCTAAATAGTAAGGCTATTAGCTCCTTCCAGAACAAAGCCCGATTCTTTTCATTAAATATATTACCAGCGTTTTTATATAATGAAGCACTTCAAAGGATACAGTATCATAGGGATCTGGGAGATAGAATTATAGTAGTATCTGCCTCCGCAGAAGAATGGCTAAAACCATGGTGTGATATAAACAAATTAGAGCTTATAGCTACAAAACTGGAAAAGAAGGATGGTAAACTTACAGGGAAAATGATGACTCCGAATTGTAAAGGGCCAGAAAAAGTAAAAAGAGTAAAAGAATTCTTGAAAATTGAGGATTACTCATACATATCCGCCTATGGGGATTCCGCTGGAGATAAAGAAATGTTGCAATTAGCTCACTACCCCTTTTATAGGAAATTTAGAAAATAACTTATGATAAGAAATGGTTGTTTTTTAAAATCAATTCAGGTTATTATAGGCGCCTCATGAAAAATAATTTTCACTTATAAATTATGTGTTTTTGTCTCTATATTGATATTTACAAGATTTAAATCTTAGTATAAAACCTCAACAAACGGAAATTTTATTGAGCATTGAGGTTAAATTCTAGTTACAACCTGAGTTCGATTAATAAAAAGCCCCCCTGCATCACCAAATCGGTAACGCTCTGCCGGACTTTGAAATAAATTAAGAATTTAACTTAGATTTATAGCATAAGCCAACTCAATAAAAAAGACACTATTCCAACATGCTGTTGAAATGAACAGATTTCCACCTCCCGATAATGATCGGGACAAGTTGTGTGGGAATGACGATCCTAATTGTAATTTGAGTAAGAAAAACCCTGTCTTACTGCACAAATACCCGAAAAGCCCCAGGTCTTTTGCTCACTCACCAGAAGCAAAAAAACGATCTCAATCAACAGGCACTATGTATTTGTCATCACCACAAAGCAGGCAATTATCGTCATCCCAGAAATTTTTGGAGAGCAACGGAAAAAATTATCAGGGATCTTTTCAATGAAATGAAATTTCATTACCTGACTTTTCTAGAATAATAGAAAAGATTGCTTTGTGCCTGGCAATGACTGTTTAATTGTAGGTTTATAGCAAAGGCAATTCTATAAAAAGACGTTATTTCAACATGCTGTTGAAATGGACAGATTCCCTTCTGCAAGGGAATGACGTTCTAATTGTAATTTGAGTAAAAAAACTATCTTATTACACAAATGAACAGAAAAACCAAGGTCTGTGGCTCACAGACCTTCCCCTTTTTGCTGGACTGTAAGCCGCAGACCAGTGGAAAAGAAAGACTTAAATAAGCAAGCACTAAATGCTTGTCACCACCACAAAAGCCGGCAATTATCGTCATCCCAGAAATTTTTGGAGAGCAACGGAAAAAATTATCAGGGATCTTTTCAATGAAATGAAATTTCATTACCTGACTTTTCTAGAATAATAGAAAAGATTGCTTTGTGCCTGGCAATGACTGTTTAATTGTAGTTTTATAGCAAAGGCAATTCTATAAAAAAGAAGTTATTTCAACATGCTGTTGAAATGGACAGATTCCCACCTCCCGATAATGATCGGGACAAGTTGCGTGGGAATGACGGTACTAATGGTAATTTGGGTAAAAAACTATCTTATTGCACAGAGCACCTGGGACAAAAAGATTGCTTAGTACCTCACAATAACCAGTTGATTGGAATCTTCTTTCTAAAGACTTCTTTTTCTAAAGGGGTATACTATTATTGCTCACTCAATATCGGGTTATTCCGAATTCCATATGCGCAACTTGTTGAGCCTTTGAATGAAGGAATCTGCGTGCTATGAAATGCTATTGAGAGGTTGGCGGTCTACTAATAGAATAGAGAAGATTGCTTCGTTTCTGGCAATGGCTATTAATTGCAGGAGATTAGCTGAGTTAGATTAATAAAATGGCGCGTCCCTGCCTCGCCCAATCGGAAACGCTCTGACGGACTTTGAAATAAATTAAGCATCGAACTCAAGTTTACAGGGATTATTGAACCAAATTTTAATTTTATATCTTTCCTGATAAAAGTTTGGGACAGGACAAAAGATGCAATATAAAAGGTTCATAAACTGCTAAAACATTCAGTTTAGCAGTTTATGAAAGCTTATTATTTTTAATGGAATAGCTAATTAACTAATAGTCTCTTCATGTAAACTTTATTCATATACATCATTCT
Organism: Marivirga lumbricoides; assembly: GCF_014636295.1. Taxonomy (GTDB): domain Bacteria; phylum Bacteroidota; class Bacteroidia; order Cytophagales; family Cyclobacteriaceae; genus Marivirga; species Marivirga lumbricoides. The sequence continues at coordinate 224,676 of NZ_BMEC01000009.1, forward strand.
TACCACATATGTACCTGAAGATAGATGATTTACCATAACCACACTCTCCTTATTACCTTTTCGAACGATATCAGAATAAACTTCCCGACCAGCTAAATCAACGATTTTGACAAGAACATCTTCCTCTAAAACCTGGTTAAAAACAACATTAAAATCCTGATCCGCAGGGTTAGGATAAATATTTAAATCTAAAGTAGCAGAGTTCGTATTAGAAGTGATATAATATTCATAATTATCAGATATAATTTCACAAATACCATTACTCACTTTTACTGAATAAACACCCGGTTCTGAAACCGGTAAACTTTGATGAATAGCATCTTCTATAAGCTGACCATTAAAGTACCATTGATTTCCATTTTCACTACTGGAAAATAATGAGCCATCTTTAAAGTTGATAACAGGCTCGTCCAGCTTTTCAACCAAAATCTCTATTACTTCTCTTTTGGAACTTTCACAGCCATTTGAGTTAACAGCAGCATAATAATAGGCAGTAGAGCTATTTAATACAGGAGATTCAAATTGTAAAGAGGATGTCTCCAAGATAGGATCTTCGTCAAATTCGTCTGAATACCATCTGAATGAAAGATTTGAAGCTGTAGGGTTTATAGTAATATGGGCAGAATTTCCTGAGCAAATTGTTATTGGATCCACAGGGTTAACTTCAGGTTGCTTTGATCTTTCTATAACTATAGAATTATTAAGAACTTTCACCCCACAATTTCTAAATCCTGCTTCTACTAAAACTACATTTTCACCATAATTAAGCTTTTCAGAATCAATAACTAAAGTAAGATCATTTCCTGTAGCTTTAACCATATTATTTTGCTCTTCCCCATTTACAATTAAACTGTAAAGAGCATTTTTTTGAGAGCCCTTAATGGTTAAAGTTACTTGATCGTCTTCACAAATGCTCTGAGATGATTGTGTAAGAGTTAAACTTTGATCAATCTCTGGTTTTCTAATAATTAGTGTAAACCTACCAACCCCAGATGGGTCACCTGCATGCTCTACATCAAAAGCATAACTTGTTTGGAGAGTAACATCTACTTCAGTTTGTAAAAAATGATCGATTAAAGTAAATTCTTCATTGTCGTGAAAAGTCTCCAATTTTTCAAAACTGATCTTATAATTCCCCGGAGCCAGGTTAGAAGTTAAAATAGCTATACTATCACTACAGAAATTATTTGGTAAGTGATTGACAGCTAAATCAACACCATCAGCAGACGCTGTAGCAATATTGAAAATATCATTTGTACGTTTTCTGCCGTGTATAGCTCCATTGTAAATTCGTGAGCCAGCTTCACTATACAGAATAAAAGCCTTATCTTCTATTCCATCTTTCGCTAATCGTATAGTAAACTGAACTGGCTGCTGTACAGCATTTCTGTAAAATACTGCACTATTAGTATTTACTTTAGCAGATTCAGAGATAATTAATTGCGGATTACTATCAATTGCCTGAACCCAAAATCCCTGACCTATAGCTACCTCACCATTGAATGAAGAATCACTCACTCCTCCACCCGCATAAAAATATTTACCTCCACCGGGGTAGTCTGCATCCCAGATTGATAACACAGGACTTAAATTGCTGCTAGTCCATCCTTCTCCCCCCCATTGAATTGGCGATTGATAAGGGTTAGCAACTAAATTCCATCCATCTCCTACTCCATCATTAGCAGTAGGATCATTAGTACCTTCTGCTAAAAGATTAAACTCAAAGTCGCCTTGTACAGGCTCTCCTACTAATTCAAGTCTTAAAGGATTTTTTGTGTCACGGGTGAATACTGAAAAACCTTTACCAACTTCCATTATTTCCTGATTACTTGTAGTAGGAAAAGGCATCCAACCACTTACCGTATTTTCATCATAATAATGAACAGATGGATTAGCTGTTAACCCCGGACCGGTAGAACGTCCTGAAAAATTACCAGTGATGGCAATATGTTCTTGCCAATCGGCCACAGTTGCATTTCTAACCGTACTACCAAAATATCTATACATCCTGTTAGGTGGTGCTGAGACATACCTCTGAGCTTTTATCTTTCCTCTAATTTCACCCCTGTTTTGAATTTCACTAATGTAAGCTGTTCCTTCTGCATCAGAAACCATTGTTAGATTGCCCTGAGCATCAACTATACCATCCCTTACCTGAAGTTCATCTGAAATATATAAAGGTGAATTAATTTCTATTTTACCGGAATTTGCCATATCAGTTAAAAGCATTTTTAAAGTATCGCTTCCTGCCTCAAAATGTAAATGAGATGTTAAAGTGCTTCGAGAACGAAATTCTAAACTTCCATTATTGGTCTTAAGCCTGCCAGTTTGATTTTGAGAATTGATTATTCCTCTACCATCTATAATCAGATTATGATGACCAATATTTAAACTAGCTCCCTCTTCAATTACTAAACCTCCTCCGGAGGCATTACCCAACTGTATCTGCATTTCCGGATTATTAGAATCAAATACAACTTCTGCTCCTTCACCAATCCGTAAATTAAATAAGTTAATATTATCATTAAGCACTTCAATATGTTGCTCTCCTGTTCCTGCCATCACTAAGCTCAACATTTTTTCAGATGGAATTGCAGATCCTACTCCATGAAAGGAAACAGTTCCTTTAGCTACTATATTTGTACTGTTAGGATCCACACCATTTAACTCTACACCATCTTCCACGCTTAAGGTTCCCTCAATAGTAAGATTGCCTGATCGAAACTGTTTAGTTGCTCCAGTGTTACCTCCTAAAATAAGATTGCCATAGGCAGAAGTAGGAATATTATTATTTAATGCATTGAAACTAACCGTAGATGAAGGGTGCATCTCTACAAATTCTGGTGCTGCATCAACATTTATAAAAATGCCAGCATTTTCTAAAGCAGAAATAGCACCTTCAAAACCAGCATCAATGGTTAAAGACACATCATTAGATACTATAAGTTTAGACCCCGTTCCTGAAATTGTCCATTCACCACTCAATGTAGCCGTTCTATTTAATATGAATTCATTATTGTTTAAAGTAAAATCTGCTGGAGAAGTACCACTTCCATCGGTCTGTGTATTCCAGGTTCCCGGACTGTTTAAACTTCCTGAAGGTAAGGAGTAGTATGTAATAAAGCCATCAGCTGGATCAGAAGTTGATATTTTCAAATCATTAGAAAAAGCAGAATGGTTACTATTTCTATCAACTGATCTCACCGTAAAAAGATACTCATAACCTGGCACCAGATTAGCTACATTTAAAGACGCTTCTTTGGTGGTAGCAATCATTACACCATTTTGGTACACCTCATATCCACTTAAACTAACATTATCCGAAGCAGTATTCCATAGCAAGTCTAAACTATTTTCAGTAATATTGTTAGCCACCAGATTTTGAGGAACAGAAGGTGCTATTTTATCCAAAGCCACATCTGCAGAGCGATGTTCTTCGATTACTAGTGAATTAAAAAGGCCATATTGGGCATCATTTTCATTAGAAGCATCTACCTCAAATAGAATTGTACTATTATCATCCGGAGTTACATCATGTATAGTAGATGTTCTATACCTATTACTTTTACCGAAACCAGTAACTGTTTTTTCTCCAACTGTATAATCTGTAATTGCAAATAAAGTACCTCCATGTGACCCCATGAATGTTAGATCATAAACCATACTGTCAGATAAATTAGATAAACGAAATAAACCTGGTGCAGCATTGGGTTCGAAATAATAGTAAGCTTGCATTACAGCCGCAGGATAAATCAAATCTCCACTTGTAAAGCCATTTTTATTGTTGCTACCGTCTCCAATATCTTCTATTATCATTTGAATAGGTACAGGGTTACTGGTAAAGTCAACAAGGTTGTTAAACACCAAACCTGTTGTTGGTACTTTATTGGTATTATTCCATGGCGCACCTGCCTGAAGATAGTCCGAAATATCAGTGTTAACATTGATAAATATCTTATTGTTAAGGGTTACAGCAGCAATTTCAGGAGTATATTCTGAATTTCCATCAATTCCCACGGCTCTGATTTTATATATGCGAGGTGCATTTGCAATAAGACCAGTATGCTTGTAATACTCCACATCAGGACCAGTAGTGGCTAATAATGTAAAAGCTTTCCCTATTTCATCACTCTGATATATTTCATATCCGGTCTCATTTACAGCATTATCCTGCCATTTTAATTCTATTTCTGTTTTAGATATACCTCTGGCTTCAAATTTTGAAGGAGCTATAGGTGCTACATCTATTATATTTTCTTTTAAAATTAAAGCATTGATAAACATAGCTTCAGTGATAGTATTGAATTGGGCTAAGCTTATAGTTATTTCTCCAGCTAAATTGGGTTTGACTCCACTAAAAGATAGAAGGTTATCTTTGTTTTTAGTTACGTTTACATTGTTTCGGCTTTTGTTCTGAACAGTAAAATTGGTCTCTGTATTTAACCATGCATTACTTGAAGATAAAAGCTCAATTGTATAAAGTTTTTCTGTATCTAACCCTGTGAGTTTTAAAGAAGCTGAGGAATTATTACTACGCCAGTAATTCTGAAATACTATATCTTCCAGAATAAAGCTATTATTGCCGCTCGACATTCCATCTGATGCAGTAGCAGACCATCCAGCACCTATCTCCAAACCTACATTGCCAGCTATCCCATTAAAATTGAGTAAAGAGTTATAAGAGGTACCTTGGGCGAAACTTCCAGAGATATTATTCCATGGGGAACCGGCGTTAGAGTTATTGCCAAAATTTAAATAGAAAGTATTTGCAAAAACATTATCAATCACCTGAATATTAAATAAAGTTTGTGCACTTAAACCATAAATATCCGTTGCTTCAACAATATTATTACCGTAAAACCCAGCATCTTTTCCTGTAGGAATAATTGTAAGTACTCCTGTACCATCATTATTATCTACTAGTTCCACAAAATCAGGTAACGAAACAGCCGTGAAAATTATTCCATCATTCTCTGCATCAGTAGCACTAAAAGCTATTGAAAGAGTATCACCTACTGATATGGTAACATTTTCGATATTAGTTAAGACAGGAGCACTATTCTGAGTTGTAATAAATGCCACTGTCGTTTCTGCATTACCAGTTGAATTTACTGCTCTTACTTTATAATAATAAGTAGTATTTCCATTTAAGTTTTCATCAAAAAATGTAGTTTGATTTAATGGTGCAAATCCTACCTGCGTAAAAGGACCTGTTTCTGAAACATTTGACCTAAAAATTTCGAAACGCTGTTCATTATTTGCGTTATCTTCCCAGGAGAGTTCCACTTCTGAATTAGATATAGCAGTCAATGTTAAATTAGTTGGTGCAGCTGGAGGTAACCCATCTTCATAATAAACATTCACCTCCATGCTGTTTAGAATAAAATTACCACTGTTCTCTCCTTGAACCCCTATATTCAGTACTCCATTTTCATCTGGTTTTAAGCTATTAAACACAACAGTATTGCTAGTGTTATTAAGAACACTTAAAAATTTTGAGGTACCATTAATTGTAAACCTCGTCCGGGTATAAGACAATCCATCATTATTATTCAATTTACCCGCAAAGAAAGTTATATCATAATTCAAACCCGGGTTTAGATTCGTAAGTTGAAAATTAGCATTTCCTGCATTCTTTCTAAGAAAATAATCTACTACCTCTGGAATATACAAATCTGAATTTAAAGTTGAATTTCCGTACGAATTATACCATTGGCCAGTATTAGATAACACTACATCCTCACCTCCATCATTAGATTCTATAAATCTCTCTCCTTTAGATCCATTTCCAAAAGAAATATTATTCCATGGAGATGGCGCAACATTGGTTCCAAAATTCACAAATACGGAGTAATTCCTTTTGGCTTCTTCAATATTGATATTAAAACTTTCTTCAGAAAAACCTCCATTGCCATCATCTGCCAAAAGCTTGATATTATTAAAAACTCCTGCCTGATTAATTTCAGTAGATATTGTAAAGGTACCGATTCCTCCTCCTAAGTCTTCAAAAAAGACAAAGTCGGGTTTATTTGAGACTGAAAGAGTTAAACTACCAAGCGTTTCATCAATTACAGCCACATCAAAAGTTACTGTATAACCTTCCTTCATGATAATATTATCAATTGAGCTTATAAATGGATTTTCATTATCGCTAATAGTAATTACAAAGCTTTGAGTATCTACGCCTCCAGAACCATCATTTGCACTAATTTCCAGAGGATATTGACCAGCATTACTTATATCTGAATTAACAGTAAGCTGCGCTCTACCATATCCATTATCTGACAGTGACATAAAAGCAGGTAAAGCATTTGAAAAGCTAAAAGTAATAGGATCTCCATCCGGATCGTTAGCTATAATTGGCAACTCAAGTGTAGTACCATATTTTACTGACCTGTTAATTATTGACTCTATTACAGGAGGATTATTATCAGTAGTAATATTTAACACACTTGTAAAATCAGAAAAACTACCCTCTCCTTTTGCCCGTATTCTATAATAATAGGTGCGATTCCCCTGTGTTTGTTGGTCCAGATAGGAATTTACATTAGTCGATGTAGTATGAATTAAAGTGAAGGTAGATACTACTGAGGATGTAGATCTATAAACTTCATACCCCAATTCCGCTGTAGCATTATCTGTCCAGTTTAACCTAACATTACTACTATTCTCTACTATTAAGCTAAAATTAGCAGGAGATGCAGGAGAAGGAGGGTTACCTGTTGTTGTAGCCGAAATTGGGCCAGTAAAATCTGAGCTGCCATTGAAATTAATAGCCTTAATTTTATAATAATAAGTAGTACCTCCAGATAAATCACTATCTGTCCATGATGTTTCATTGGCAGCAGATAAATGTACAAGTTGGTAATTAGCATTCTGATTAAGAGAGCGATAAATTTCAAAGCCTTCCTCGTTATTACTATTATCTGTCCAATTTAAATCTATTTGACTATTTGATATAATTGTGGCTTGTAAATTAGATGGCTGAGAAGGAAAGCCGGATAATTCAAAACTATTATTAAACAACCTGTTATCAGGAATAAATTGCTTACTAATACCAGGGCCTTGCCATCTTACCTCCAGGCATTGTCCTCCACCATTTTCAAACATTAGTACTCTTATTGCAGCCAATCCTACTGGCAAATTAATAACCCCATTTCTTTGCTGACAACCATGTGTACCATCATTATCTACAATCAACTGATTATTTATGAACAATTTAGAACCATCATCTGAATTTGTAAAAAAAGTATAATCTCCTGCAGTAGGAATTTCCACCAAGCCTTCAAAAATGAAAGCGAAACGATCCTCCCGCTCTCTGTTATTCATATTAAAATTATTAACAATGCCTGTTTTAATAACAGTACCATTTGAGACTATTTGATCTACACTATTAAAATTATTGTGATGATAATATGTATACTTTAAGCCTTGGCTGACAGAGGTTTTTGCAGTTACCTGATTACTTGCTAATGAAACATTTCCTGTTGCATCTTTCGCCTTTACAACATAACTATATGTTTGGTCAATAGCCAGGCCAGTATTGGTAAATTGGAACTGATCATTTGGCAATGAAGCTATTAATGCATTATTTCGAAATACCTCATACCCCACTACACCAATATTATCTGTGGATGCAGTCCATTCCACGCTGACACTATTCGTTGTTGATCCAATTAGGTTTAAAAAAGGGGCTGAAGGACTTTCACTATCTACCAATGTTGAAGCACTTTCTTCTCTTGTATATTCTGATCCTCCAGAATTATTTACAGCACGCATTCTGTAAAAATAATTAGTATTTGCATTGAGCGGAGTATCAACATAAGATTGAGGGTTAGCCCCAGTAGTTGCATTTATTCTCTGAACCAGCTTATATCCTGAACCACTCTGTACACTTCTATACAATTCAAAAGCTAATTCATCAGATGAATTATCATCCCAGTTGATTACAATACTGTTATCATTTAATAAGTTGACAAAAAAATTAGTAGGTTTCGCAGGAACATTTAAACCATTTTGTGAGGTGACCACTAATGGTTCGGATGGATCACTAAAACAGGGTTGTGGAGGTGCTTGAAATTCTGAGGGTACTGTTTCAGCCTCGTCTTGCCAAGAGGATTCTTTTTCTGTTCTGACACTTACTGCATATTCACCACCATTGGAAGTGGTAAAAACATAATTAGTAGCACCCGGAATGATGGTAGCATTTCGGAACCATCTGTAGGAATCCATATTCTGCGGACCAGTGATTTCTACGGATTGTTGACCAGCAATAGTAGGCAAATTTAGACTCTGGTTACCAAAGCTGGTAGTAGGCTGAGAGGTCTTATTTAAATTTCTATTCACATGTACGGGTTTCGACCACTTAGTCCAAACTCCATTAGCACGCTGGAACCGCACATAATAGTACCCAATATCTGTAACATTTATAGTATTAGATCCTGAACCAGTTGCAATATAATTTGTACTGGTAGTATCATTTTTAACCCACTGATAATTAGCAAAACCCGCAGTAATTCCGAGAGTAATGTCAATCGGATCATTTTCACAAAAAGAACTTTGCCCATAGAGCACAGTTATATCTGTTTTGTGCTTTTCTAAAAACCAGGGAAAAAATTCTGATTTAGAGTATTGAGCATTCCATGTGCCATGTCCAGTAGTAGGCATATAGCTGTATCGAATGTTTGCTCCCTGCTCTCTCCAACTTATCACTCTATTATTACCTGTGGAGGGTTCGGGATTTTTATCCAAACCACCTTGCGACAGCCAGGTAGGAATAAACCTTGTAACTCCTGCTACATTACCACCTACCACACCTGACATAGGAAAAATAGCAGCGGCATATTGAGGGTATTGAAAGGCAAATCTCCATACACCTTCTGCACCTAACGAAAGCCCATGCACATAAATTCTGTCAGGATCTGCATTACATTTTGCAATAAGTTCATCTAAAATAGCTACTACTGATTGCAGATTACTACCATCCCAACTCACCCCAGTTGTCTGAGGGTAAAACGCTATACCTGGAAATTCACCGCTGTTGATAGCATTAAGGGTTCTTTGCCCTCCATGTTTTAATTGATTTTCGTTATCTGTCCCTCTCTCTCCGAATCCATGTAAAAATAAAATAACCGGATACTTTTTTGTACCAAGAGAGTCAAAATCATTAGGATATTTAATTCTGAAATGTTGTCCCTGATAGCTATAAGATTTATAAGGAGAAGCCCAATTAAACAGTACCTCATTTGGATATTTTGTGAACTGGCTATATCCATGTTGCACAAAAAAAACAGCAAAGAGTAGAATGATGTAATATTTTTTCATTTAAGAATGCATTAGGGATTACGCTTATCTACAAAATTAAAGCTTATTATTTGTAAAATTCAATTATATTAACAAATATTTCACTTTTTTAGATAAACCAAACAATAAAACAGATAAATAAATTCCCTAAGCAGCAAATAAAAGATGTAAGATTAATTAAAAAATATACGTTTGCTTATATTTAGGGGTTGCGTTTTAATTCTGATCTTCCCGCAATTGCAAAATCTTAGTTTACTATGAGTAATGCGCCCTTTTTAATACAGGCTGAAATTAACTGCTCTCCTCAAAGTTAAAGGTATTGTTATGTAGGGCTCCTCATTCTACGAATGTCAGATAGGAGCCTTAATTATTTCATTATATAGGAAAACTACGAAATGCGATATGTTCTTAAATATAAACTAACAACTCTGATGAGCTAGAATCAAAATAACTCAGCAACCAATCAAATACCGGCTCCTTTTAGGGAAAATAAACTTTATTATTCTTACAGAAAGCAAAGAAAGAAGAAGTGTTAAAGCAAATACAAACAGCCAGTTAAAAAGTGAACCAACTAAAAAGTGAGGGAAAGCTTTTTCGAAAATCATTTTCAGCACAAGAAATATTATATAGTGAATAAAAAATACCCCAAAGCTGTAGTCAGCAAAAAAACCTAAAAATTGATTGATCTTCTTGGGAATAGCGCCTTCCATTTTATATAAAAAATAGAATAGTATCCAACATAATAACATTTTCTGAACATATAATAATTGATCATACCAAGCAGCTTGATGGTACAAAAGAGTTAATCCAAATAAAGTAAAGAATAAAACAATAATTATCCACTTGAACTTCTCTGACCAATTTAAAATCTTAGCACTATAATGCGAAAACCACATGCCAAAAGTATAAACTGATAGAAAATGTACGAAATTCTTATGTATGTTGTGCAAATCTCCCCTATTTCCTCTTTCTATAAAAAGAGAAAGTAATATTAAGATAGGCAATATAAACTTATACAGATGAGGCCTATTGTCTAAGTATATAAAAGCAGGTGAAATTAGATAATAGAGGAAAATCATTGGTATAAACCAAAATGGCAATAAGTGAGTACCTGTAACGAGAAAAAAAATCACCTTCTTAATCAAAGACCATTCAAAGTAATCAGGAAAAGCATTATAGACATCCTCAGGTGGGCTTATAAAAAATCTAAATACAATTACTGGAATTGAGATTAGGAGATAAGGTAAAATAACAAACTTAATTTTTTTTACTAAGTAGTCCTTATAGTTATATTTAGATTTCAAGTATTGAAATAAATACCCTGCAATAAAAACAAATAATACTGTACCGTTTCTCCATATGGCATCAAGAATAATTTTAATAACGGGGGTCCCTTCTTCTATTTCCCACAACAAGAATATATGCGCTGCTACAATAAAAATAATGGCAATCCCTCTGAAATTGTGGATATAATTTAAAAATGTTCTGGTTTGCATATAGTCTTAAAATAGAATTAGAAATTTATAAAATCTGAACGAAAAAACAATTTACTCCACCTTGTAAACCCAAACATCGTTAAATTGCTTCATTTTATTATAGATAGATTTCGTATATCTTGCTTCCAGAAGATTATCAGTAGAAAGCTTATAGACATAATAAAATTGATTCTCAGGATTAATTGCCAATTTAAATAAGAAACCCTGATCAGCCATTTTTGCTATAAACTTTTCTGCATTTTCTCTATGATTAAATACGCCAGTAACCACGTAATAACCTTTACTAAGCACCGGGACTCCTTCAATTTCTCTTAATGGGACAACCTCGTTATTAACTAACTCACTAGTTAACGAATCATTAGCTTTAGGTGAAGTTTCTCCTATAACAGAATCAGTAGGTATATGATAGTTTTCCGGGCTTTCGATACTACTATTACTTTTTGGTTCTGTTTTTGAATAGTAAACAGAATCATGTGCTTTTTCCTCTTCTACCGTTACATCTTTTTTATTTTCCTCTTTAGGAACAGGCGTCTCAGCACTTAATTGTTGGCTATCCTGAGCCTGATATTCATTTAGTGTAGTTTCAGATACGTTTTCACTAATTATATTTTTCTTGCTTTTTCTTCCAAAATTATAGCTAAACATTAATTCATGAGAGCCTCCACGGAAGCTATTCAGTTCTTTAGGTGGAAACTCAAAAGAATAACTTAATTTCAAATTTCTAAATAGGTTGAACCCAACAAAAATTGCAGGATTACTCTCATATCGGTAAGCCCCTCCAAGCCAGAATTTATCTTGATAATAGAAAACACCAGCAGCTTCCGCTTGTCTAAAATCAGGGCCTGAACTTCTATACAACAAATAAGGCTCAAATGTAATTGGATTGTTTACAAACTGAAACCGATAACTCACTGAACCTACTATACTCTCTAAATTTGAGAATTTTATGTCTCTAAAGTTCTCCTGCGAATACGGGTTTGCATCAAAAATATTATTGGCTGCAAAACTCAGCTTTAAATCATTAAGCTGATACATAAATCCGAAATTTCCATCCGCATATAAAGTAGAGCTTAAGGCATTACTAAGAGCAGGATCAGAAAGATCTACCTGGCTTAGATCTAATCCGTATTTACCAATTCCTCCAGACAAGCCAAAAGTTAATGAATGATTATAACCTAAAGGCAAACGATACCCCACCGTAAGCAACGCAGCATTATTTTCCAGAATCACCGCACTCTCGTGTATTACTGTTAAACCTAAACGTAAATTAGATTCGCCTGCGTACTGCAAAGTTAGAGTACCTGAAATTGGAGCATCATCCACTCCTAACCACTGCTGTCTAAGAACAGTATTAATTTCTGTACCACCATTACTTCCTACAAATGCAGGGTTATACAAAAAAGGATTAAAATAAAACTGATTATATACAGGTAAATCTTGTGAGTGACCTCTTTTTGCACCTAACAAGAAAGTTACTCCAATTAATATAAATAAAAATTTATGCATTATTTTTTTACTCTTACACCACCTTTTTTAACAAAATTGTTTTCACATGAGATAATATAAAAATAGGCTCCCTCTTCAACCAACCTTCCATTTTGGTCTGTCCCATTCCAATCATTTTGGTAATTCTCTTCTTCAAAAATTTTAACTCCCAATCTGTTAAAAATAATGACTGAACAAGTTCCCAGCTCTTCTAAAATCTCCGAAACCCATACATCATTAATACCATCGCCATTAGGAGTAAATAGCTTAGTAAACTCAGGATCAATAACCGGAGGTTCTTCAGGAGCAATTACAAAAACACGGATTTCCCCTGTTGACCGGAGACCTTCATTATCATCAACTTCCAAAAGAAATACATACCTTCCCTCCTCTAAATTTTCAACCAAAGTCTGCTCTTGATTAGGTGTTGCAAAAGTATACTCACCTCCTTCAATTTTTTTCCACTGATACCTCGAAATACTTCCATCTATATCTTCTGTTTCAGCAGAAAGTAAGGTAGAATTTTCTGGCAACTGAAGTGTAATATCATCTGCCATTGTAATGATTGGAGCCTTATTTTGAGCTTCCTTATTCACTATTACATTTACTACATCAGTAGATTCAGCACCCCTATCATCCACCACGCGGAATTCAAACTGATAACTACCTTCTACCAAATCAGAAATATTGGTTTCAGCAGAGTTAGGACTCTCAATTAATGCGTTATTGGGACCATTTAATTGCACCCATTCAACTGTTACAATACTTCCATCAGTATCTGAACTCTGCCCCACTAGCTTAGCACTGTTTAACGGTAAAGTGACTACAATATCCTCTCCCGCATCAACTAAAGGAGCTATATTCTCAGAGTTATCAACTACTTCAACATTTAGAATATCAAAAGATTCAGCACCTTTATTGTCCGTCACTCTAAACTCAAACTGATATTTACCTACTATTAAATTACTTATAGCAGTTTCGGCCAAATTGGCATTATCTATTTCAGCTTCATTAGGACCACTTAATTGTTTCCATTTATTACCTGTAATTGTACCGTCATTATCTATCCCTTCACCTATTGCTACAAAGTCTGTTACTGGTAAAGCAAGAGTAGTATCCGAACTAGTGAAAGCAAAAGGCGCTTGATTTGCCAATGCATGAACAGTGATAAGATCAAAATTTTGTAGATTTTCACTATTCTTAACTATCAGCCTAAATATATAAGTCCCAACATCTAAATCCGAAACAGAGGTCTCAAAAACAGTGGCATTATCAATTGCCGCAGTTGAAGGGCCTGATAACTGCTCCCAAAGTACTTCTACAATAGTGCCATCCGTATTAGTGGCGGAACCTTCCAATTGGATACTCTCTTCAGGTAAAATAACATTTATATCCTCTCCTGCATTAACCGTTGGAGGAGACTTAGGTATGGCATTATTTACAGTTACCGAGACATCATCAAAATCACTAGCCCCATTATTATCTGTTACCATTATGCGGAAAACATAAAAACCCGCACTTAAATTAGAGACTGAAAGCTCCGCTTGATCCTCACCATTTAGAATAGTACCAGCCGGACCAAATTCTTGCACCCACTGAATAGATTGAATATTACCATCCGGATCAGATGCTTCACCTTCCAGCGTGGTGAAATTCTGGGGAAGAACCAATACTTTATTTGCACCAGCACTGGCATTTGGAGGCAAATTAACACTTTGCTCATTTATTCTGATGCTGAGTTGATCAAAACCAGCAAGACCTTGATTATCTATAGCCTCCAATCTAAACACATAAGTGCCCAATACAAGGTTACTTATTTCAGTATCCACACTACTTGCATTGGCAATAACAGGGGTATTTGGACCACTTATCATTGTCCACAATACAGAACTAATACTGCCATCTCCATCTTCTACATGCCCGCTTACCTCCACACTTGACTGTGGGGCAAAAATCAATTGGTTTTGTCCCGCATTTACTGTAGGTGGCTGATTTGCCAAAGCCTCTAAAACTCGAACATTAACTTCATCAAAAGCAGATACTCCTGCATTATCAGTAACTGTAATCCTAAAAATATATGTTCCTACAATCAGGTTTTCTACTCCTAAATTAAGCGAATTACTATTTGTTAAAGTAGCTGTAGCAGGCCCACTTTGCTGGCTCCATTGAATTGTAGCTATACTTCCATCACTATCAGAAGCAGTGGCAGATAAAGATAAACCAGATTGCGGAAGATTGATTATTTTATTTGTAGTAGCTACTACTATCGGAGGCTGGTTAGCAGGCTCAGGATTAACTCTAACGTTTACCTGATCAAATGCCTCACCTCCATCATTATCCTCAACAGATAACCGAAAGGTGTAAATTCCTTCTTGAAGGTTATCTACCTGAGTTGAATTTTGAGCTGCCATTACAATATTTGCCGCGTTAGGTCCACTTATTTGGGTCCAATTGAAGGATGTTATAGAACCATCAATATCAAAAGCACTTCCGTTTAAAGTTGTAGTTGTAGTCGGAAGAGTAACAGTAATATTGGGACCGGCATCAACAGTAGGTAATTGGTTTCCTGGTGCTGCCAATACAATTATTCTTACATCATCAGAACCTTGGGCACCATCGTTGTCTGTTGCTGTCAAACGAATGGTATAATTACCTTCTGCAAACCCAGAAAATGTAGCTCTTCTTGTATTTAAGTTTCTTCCAGTTAAGGTAGTAGGCCCATTTAATTGCGACCATGTCAAATTGCTAATTGATCCGTCAGTATCATTAGCTGTTCCATTTAAAGTAAGCTGCGCAACTGGTAATGTAACCTGCACATCATTTCCAGCATTTACATTTGGAGGAACATTAGGAGGAGCAGGTTTTACAGTAATACGCACTTCATCATTATCAGCCAATCCATCATTATCCTCTACATGTAGATTGAATATATATATACCCTGGCTCAAATTTGTTACTCTTGTACTCAAACTCAAAGGATTAACAATTGACGCTGTACTGGGACCAGAAACTTGTTCCCACAAAGTAAAATCAACAGTTCCATCAGAATCCGAAGCTGTTCCAGTAAGGTTAACCGTATTTTGAGGTAAGGTAATAGTAATGTCTTGACCAGCATTAGCACTTGGAGTTAAATTGGGTGTATTCACAAAAACTCTTACCTGATCATTTGCAGAAGCACCTCTATCATCAACAACTGTCAATCCAAAAGTGTATATCCCCTCTTCTAATCCTGAAACACTTAAATTTTGCACCTCAAAGTTATCTATATCATCAATATTTCGGTCTCCTGCATCTATAACACTCCAAATATATGAGACAATAGAACCATCTATATCTGTGCCTTGTCCCATAAGTGTGGTGCTATTATCAGGTAGAGTGAGAAATACATCCTCTCCTGCATCAGCAGTTGGAGGAACATTTGCAGGTTCAGGCAAAACTGTTACTGTTACCTGGTCAGTGTCGTTTGCACCAGAATCGTCAGTTACTGTTAATCTAAACCTATAAACTCCTTCAGTAAGTCCCTCGATTAATGTACTAGCTTGCGAAGGATTTACAATAACAGCTGTATTGGGCCCTGTAGACTGGGTCCAATTATAAGAACTAATTACACCATCATTGTCCGTCCCACTTCCTTCTAGTCTTATATTATCATTTGGAAGAGTAATCGTTATATCCTCCCCAGCGTCTGCAGTAGGCACTTGATTTTGTGGAGGAAACACATATATCTGTACTTCATCTTGCGCTGTAGCTCCGTCATCGTCTGTTACAGTAACTGTAAATTGATATATGCCTTCCACTAAATTAGAAATAGTAACTTCTGCGCTATTAAAAGAATCAAATACGGCTGAATTTGGTCCTGATACTTGCTGCCATAAGTAGCTCTCAATAGTACCATCGGAATCGGTAGCAGAAGCAGTAAAACGTGTAAAACTTGTGGGTAAAGTTATATACCTGTCATCACCTCCATTTACTACAGGCGGCTCATTAGGAGGCAAAGGCAAAACTGTTATTTGTACATTATCAGTATTTGAATCACCTTGATCATCGGTAACTGAAAGAGAAAAAGTATATACTCCTTCTACTAAACCTTCTGCTACAGTTGCTTCATTAGCTGGATTTATAATAGTTGCCTGGTTAGGTCCGTTTAGTTGTCCCCAAAGATAGCTTACGATATTTCCGTCAGTATCTGTTCCTGATCCATTCAAATTCACTGTATTTTGTGGAAGTGTAATAGTTTGATCAGCACCTGCATTTGCTTTTGGAGGATCATTCGGAGGCGAAGGCAGTACATTAACTATAACCTGATCGCTGTCTGTGTCACCATCATCATCTGTCACTGTTAAAGTAAATACATATACTCCCTGGATCAAATTACTAATTCCAATTTCAGCCATATTTAAATCACTTGTAGCAGCGGTATTAGGACCAGAAGTTTGCACCCAGGAAAATGATATAACATTTCCGTCCGGATCAGTTGCAGACCCGGTGAGTGTGGCAGTATTTTCAGGTAGGGTTAATTCTAAATCATTACCTGCATTTGCTACCGGAGGAATATTAGGAGGCTCAGGCTGAACTGTTACATTTACATTATCTGTGACTGAAGCCCCATCATCATCTATAGCAGTTAAGCTGAAAATATAACTACCCTCTACTAAATTATCTACTAAAGTATTTAACGAGTTAGCAGATGCTATTCCTGCAACATTAGGTCCGGAAACTTGTTCCCACAGAGTGCTTGCTATAGATCCATCGGGATCGGAAGAGGTACCGTTTAAAGTTAAAGAATTAGTGGGAAGCGTAATTACTTCATTATTTCCTGCGTTTACCGTAGGAGGTATGTTCACGGGTTCCGGCAGAACTGTAATAATTACCTGGTCAGAAGCAATTAAACCATCATTATCTGTAACGGTAATTTTATAATTATACACGCCTTCAATTAAGCCATTTAGAGACAGGGTGAGTTGATCTAAAGGACCTGATGTCGGAGAATTGGGGCCTGATACTCTTTCCCACTGAATGTTAGTTAATTCCCCGTCAGAATCACTTGCTGTTGCAGATAATTCAACTGAGTTTTCAGGCAATGTAATTGTAATATTGTTACCAGCGTTAACTGTAGGTGGACTTGGCGGCTGAACACCTAATCTCTGAGCCAAAAGCCACTGATAAAGATTAGGTGTATGTAGAGAATTATCCACTCGATAAGCCTTATTCCATGTTTCAGAATGCCCTGCATTTTCATAAATAGTGAATATAGGAATAGGGTCAGGATCACACGCAAGCATTCCATTTATAGGTCGCTGTCCGGAAGAGAGTGACATTGCATTGTCAGCATCCCCATGAAAAGCCCATACTGGAATATTGCTTTGAGCTACAAAACAAGCTTTTTGATAATCTCCTCTTCCCGCAATTGGAGCTAAAGCGGCAAAGATATTTTGAGCATTTTCGTCACTATAAGACACCTTCCAGGTTCCTTCCCCTCCCATGCTTAAGCCTGTCATGTAAACTCTATTAGGGTCAATTCGATAAGTCTCTAAAGCATTATTTATAAAAGGTATAATTTCATAACCCACAAAGGTCCACCTATTTGTCTGGGGGGATAAAACGATAAAGCATTCTTCTACTCCATTATACTCAAAGCACATAGTATGTCCATCCCGAATATACTTAGGAGGACCATTTCTTTTTACTTTCTCCAGAGCATTGGGAGACCCATCTCCTCTTTCTCCACTCCCATGTAAAAAAATAATTACAGGATATAAATCATTATTTTCATTATAACCAGGAGGTAAGTACTCTAAGTACCCTTGCCCATTCTCATCTCTCTTTGCCGTTTGCTGGGCTATTGCGCTATGAGCAATTAAATAAAAGAGCAGTATAAAAACTGATACAGGAATTTGCAACCATTTTGTTAGTAGTTTTATACATGCAGTCCGCATAAATATACTCTTTATATCGTGTAGATTACTAAAATTTATTGATAAAATTATAGTATAAAATCTTATAAAAAAAACTAATACAGTAAAAACATACTTATTCTCAGATAATTGACCAATTAAGGATAATATAGGATGAATACAGGTTAATAATCGACAAGTAAAATATTGAAAATTAAAACTGAGGCAGTAAATTAATTAGCAAGGTTCCAGAAAACACCTTTGTAAAAGGACTTTAAACTTTGAAAATCTCTTTTGAAAATATAAAGCAATGTACTTTTAGGCATAGTAAATATTAAGAAAAACAATACCCATGATAGTCTTTTCACTCCTTCTGTATTTCTTCTTAAAAAAAGGATTCTATTCCTTGTCATGTAGTAAAGTTTAAAAGGTGAGTTTTTACCCACACTCATTGATTCTTTATGAAATATAGTAGACTTACCAATTACCCATGTCTCATAACCTTTTTTTTGCGCCCGGGTACACCAATCAAGTTCTTCATAATACAGAAAGAAAGACTCAGGCATTAAACCTATTTCTTCAATCACCTTATCCCTCACTAACAATGCCGCTCCATGAATCATCCCGGTCTTAAAGTTAAAATCATACTGTCCATGATCCTCCTCCTTAAAACCTAAGCGTTTACTCCTTCCGGTTAATAAATTTACTTTGCTATTCCCAGCATACTGAATAATGTTGGTATTAAAATATTTGATGAGGGGAGAAGCCATTCCTGCATTTGGGTGACTTAGAAAATGATCTATTAAAGGCTCTAAAAAATTAATTGGAACCTCCGTATCATTATTAATAAATAGCAGATATTCTCCCGAAGCTTGTTTAATTGCCAAATTGTTACCTCCGGCAAAACCCAGATTCTTCTCACTGATAATAAATTTAATTTCAGGATACTTCTGCGTTAAAGGCTCCAAAGGCTCCTGTTCAGAACCATTATCAACGATAAAAACTTCAACAGGAGAGTAGCTAATCTGCAGAATACTTTTAATAAACTCTTCCGTTATTTTTGTACCATTGAAATGGACACTAATAATGGATACTAAAGGATTGCTCATTCTTTAAGCTTTGCTTTTTGGCGTTTCACCATGTGGAGTATGTATAAACTTTTTATTAGCTCCTTTCAACTTAAACATTAGAAGAAGCATTTTTAAAAAGATGCCAGGCAGTAAGATAATTGACTTTACTAGCCTACCATTCAGATATTCTTTTGAAATAGCAAGAAAAACGCCTACATCCACTAGCACTGCAACTAAAATATATAACCCTAACTGAATTTGTAAAACAGAAAAAACGGCTGTTAGCACTATAGCTAAAACTAGTATAAAATTAACCAAACCTATATTCAGAAGCCTGGGTAATTGAATATTTCGTAATATAATACTGTTGAATAAAACAAAATTACCCTTAAAGAGTGCTGCCAAACCTTCAGTAAAATAAAGTCTTAGATAATGATATTGACTTGATATCCATCTTTTTCGCTGATTTTCAAAAACCTCATTCTTTTCAACCTTTTCATCTCTTATTACTGCATTTTCTGAGTAATAAACCTTCACCCCTTGCTTTACGAGTCTTAATTCTAACTCCCTGTCAAACCCTCCTATAGAGGCCATCTGAGCTAGTTCTGACTTTAGAAGTGCAAAACTAAAGGACATACCTGAGCCTTTTAAAGACGAAGAGCAGCCCAATGCAACACTACCTTTGCCATAAATATTATTATTAATATCCTCACTTAACCCATCAAGGTATGCAAGCGTGGACATATCATTCTTGGCTGCACGTCTTCCCTGAATTGCTTTAAATCCTTGCTGATGCAGCGTGTTCATTCTCTCCAAAAAGCTTTCATCCATCAGATTATCTGCATCCAGAATAACAGCATAATCGTAGCCTGAGCCATCTCCAATCCTACCTAATACTTCATTTAACGCTTTTACTTTCGTACTTTTTTCAAAGGAAACTATTTCTGTATGAATTGGTAATTCAGCTAACTGCTTTAAGGTTTCCTGTTGAAAAGAGTCAGCAATTACAACAATATCAAATTTATCTTGCGGGTAATTTTGTTTAACAGCGTCCTTTGCCACGCTTACTATTACTCCATCCTCTTTATACCCAGGAATTAATACAACAAACCGACCTTTCGCTGTTGAGGCTTTGGTGGCTTTGGATCGATAGAAATGCGAAGCAAATCCAAACATAAAAGTATACAAACCTACATAGAGAAAGTAAGCTACTACTATAAGTTCGAATATTAAAAAGATAGTCTTCAATGGAATGTTCTTTTTTTAAAATAAAATAAAAAAGCCGCTCATAATTACCAAAAGGTTAAGATGAAAACGGCTATTCTAATGTGATTTAAGTGCGTTAAACTCTTTCTTCCTGAACTAAAGCAGGAAATGTTTTCAAAAGGAGTTTCATATCTTTCATGAACGAATTCTCTTTTGCATAGGTAACATCCAAAGAAATTCTTTCTGCTTCCGACATGTCAGCTTTTCCTCTTTTAGTTACCTGCCACAAGCCAGTTATACCAGCAGCGGCCATAAATCTTAAAGCGCACTGATCTTTAGTCAACTGCTGCGCCTCATAAAGAGGAAGTGGTCTGTTACCTACAATTGACATATCTCCTCTCAGAACATTAATGAGTTGAGGCAATTCATCAAGACTAGTATCTCTAAGAAATTTGCCAAATCTTGTAATTCTAGGATCATCTTTTATTTTGAAGAAAACAGGATTAACTCCATTACTTTCTTTATTGCCGCTGTACTGATTTAAGTGATGTAATTTACTTAACTCTTTATCTGCTCCGGCTGACATAGATCGGAATTTCATAAAGTTAAAAACCTTGTATCCCACACCAGCTCTTTTAGAGATATAAAAAACAGGCCCTTTTGATTCTAATTTAATGATTAGCGCAATAACTAACATGAGCGGACTAAGCAAAAGCAGCAATGTCCCTGATACTAAAATATCAAATACCCTCTTTGTAGTAGAAATCTTAAAAGATATTCCGTCCTCCTTTTCACTATTTTCTTCTTTGGCTAATTTCTTAAATAACTTTAAAAAATCGATCCAATAATTAAGTTTCTCAGGATTAAATATAGTAGGAAAGCAATCATCAGCTCCATGCTTCAAAACCTTCTTCTTGTTTTCAGAATCAATTTTATCCGAAACTATAATAAGAGGAATAATGTATCCTGAAGTTCTTATAACATGCCCCAAAGAACTTAAATTCTCAAAAAATATTCCGTCAATATAATTTGTAAAAAATATAACTGCGTCAGGAGCTTCAGAAAATTTTATACTCTCTAAATGTCTTAAAAGAGAGCTTACTGTAAATTTTTCTGTACTCTCAAAATCTTTTAATTGTTCAGTTTCATAGTATTCACTACTCACACAATATAATTTCTTTTTGAAGGTAGGATTTTTTACTAAAACCTCTTTAAAATCTTTGTCTACCAAGTAATTTATGGATTCCATATCTTTCAATTTTCTACTGTAGATTCAATAACTTTATCTAATAATTTATATAATTGTGATGGATCGAAAGGTTTATCCAGAAAACCTCTTGCCCCGGCACTAAAACATCTTTTTTTGAAAGGCTCGTCCGTTCTGCTAGATACCATTATAAAAGGGATATCAGAAAACATTCCACTTTGAGACAAACTGCTAAGGAAATCATACCCATTCATTTTTGGCAATATAAAATCAGATAGAATCACTGACGGCATATTGCCCTCTGCCAACCACTTCATTCCTGACAAGCCATCGTTTTTAAAAACTAACTTGTACTTTTTTTTCAATAAAACATCCAATAGTAATCTCATTGGCTCATCGTCTTCCATTATAAGAATTGTATGCTTCATTCGATGTAACTTATTTACTAATCTTTAATTAATAACTTCTAATACTAAATTAACAAGTTAGAAAAGTATTAATAATTTCTTGTTTTATTTTAAGAATATAAAGATAAGAATTATTCGCTTTGCAAAACAAACATTAGATGGTTATTTTATAGTTAATTTTTAAACTAATCGTTAAGTGCCTTTATTATTTAGTCTAATATGGTAATTTTTAAGATTAAACTATAGTTAATGGGTCAATTTCATACCTAAACATTACATTAAATCAACAAGGATTATCTACTCATTTAGATGATATATTAAATTTCATTCACCTAAAACAACAGATGTAAGAAAGCATGTTTAAACAACGATTTTAACATGTATTAATATGAAATAATAAAACATTTATTTTTTTAGTTGATTATTTTGGTAGTAGCTAAATGACATGACTAAAAATATATTTAAAATGGCGAGACTAATGGTCCAATTCAAAAAATTCATAATCGCTACCTTTTCCGTATGCGGTTAATTCACTTAAAAGATACCTTTCTAATGTATGAATATCTTCGCAAAGAAAATCCTTTTCACCTAACGCTTTAACAGTTGTGAATTCATGATATTCCCGAATGTTTCTTAAAAAATATTTTTTTCCTACTCTTACCGAATCAACAGAAATAGACATGCTTTAATCAAATTAGTTTTAAAAGCGTTTTTAACCAACAATAGCTGAAATCCTTAATTCTCTCTTTGTGAATTTAAATACGCATCTAAAATAAAAGTGTTAAGTGAATTAGTGATAATTTAAATTGAGGGTTTAATTTTGGCCAGTAAAAAAATCATCCCTTATAAATTTAACTCATACATGATATGAATAAGAAATTTGTCATTCTAGGCTTAATATTACTTTTAGCTGTAATTATTTATTACTGGCTTGGTGGTTTTAAATCTATCCGGAAAGAAATCATTAAAGATACCAACATAACAGTGTTGGGTTTCTACTATGAAGGAAAAATAGGGTCTGATTCTCTGCAGAACTTATTTGAACAAGCCAGACAATTAGTTCTAAAGGAAGAATATGCAAAGTCAATAGCTCTTGTTTATTATGGGGAACCAAATGAAAACACTGGAGAAGTGAAAAATTTCATTGGTGTACAAACAGATAATACCGCTATTAAAGCCAAACCGTACAATTGGGAATATAGGAAGTTTAAAAGAAACAAAAGCATTATGGGGTGTATTGAAGCTAATGTATTAGCAATGCCTACACCTGATGATATGGTTTCTGAACTAAAATCTTTCGCCCTAGAAAATGAAGTTGCGCTTGACTCTATTTTTATCGAATATTATAGAGGCCCGAATAATGTTTGTGTAGAGCTATTATCTAAGTAATTAATAAAAAGGCAAAACAACGCTTAAATTTAGCGAAGGCCCCTACAATGGCAAGCAATAATTAAATATCGGAACTACTCTTTTCCAGTTTTTAGCAGTAGACTAAAAAAGATTGATTAGGGGGGTTGAGTTGAAAGAAGGTTGGCTTATAATAAAAGATTTTCAAAGCACGCTCTGATGACACATTTATACGCTAATTAGTTAAAAAAATATTTAACACTTATGCCTTAATGCCTTTCCTGCAAAATTCGCATATTAAAAAGCTTTCAACCTTAAATTGTAAATCGAAAGGCCGCTTCAACAATTCGTCATGTGTCTTATATTATGATTAATAAAATTCAATTCACATGACTCTTCTGAGAGATAGTAGATTCTAACAACTTTAAGAAAACCAAATATAATCCACCTCCATACCTCCAGATAAAACACTTACCTTTTCTTCAAATTGCGGATATACTTTGAAACATTTTCTACCAAAAAAAGGAAGCCTTCAATTTTAACTATGTAACCATAGAAAATGTGAGTTAAACTGAACAGTAATGCAAATAACAGGCGATAATATATACTTTCAAAATTGAAATAATTGTACAAAAACACCACAAATATCAATGGTAGTATGCCTTCGAAAACTTTTCTCAATAGAGTTCTATAATCAATTTTTACCACCTTATAAGTAAAATAAATATTTACGAAAGTCAAGAAAAAATCTGCTATTACTAGAGCTATGGTGAATTCGTAAATACCTTTATAATAAGCTATAAATAGAGGTATTGAAGTAACTAGCTTTCTAAATATACCTAGATAGAAGTTTTCCTTCGATTTTCCTTTACTCATAAAAGCATTAACCATCATGCCATTAATAGGAAATACGCAGACTGCTAAAACTAAGACTTGAAAAATAGCTATAGAGGGAATCCATTTTTCTCCAAATAAAAGTATAATAATATCTGATCCCATTATGTATAGCAGTCCCGTTAAACCATAACTAACAAATGCAACTACTGAAACTACCTTAAAATAAACCCGAGAGTATTCTTTATGCTGATCCTGAAGATTTGAGAGAACCGGATAAAAAACCTTAACTAAACTTTGAGAAGTATAAACTATAACTTGATCCTTTAAAGAAGAAGCCCTGGAATAGAACCCTAAAACTGAGGCAGAAAAAACTTTTCCTATAAAAAGAATATCTAATTGTTTAAAAATGGTAGAAATAAATTGATCAAAAAATACAAATGCACTAAATCCTGTTAATCGCTTAACTTCAAAAAATGAAAATCTTAAATCAGGTTTCCAGCTTGAGGAATACCATAGTAAAATGGTGCTTAAAACAGCCATTGAAATTTGTTGCACAACCAAGCTATATACACCATAACCCTGAAATGCACAAATCACTCCAAGAATTCCACCCGAAGCGCTTGCAATAACATTGCGAAGTGTTAAAACTTTAAAGTTTAATTCCTTTGTGAAAATTGCCGTTTGAACCAGATTCAGGGAATTGAAGACAAAAATCAGAGAAAGCCACCTTATTAAACTAGCAATTTCCGGATTATCATAAAAGTCCCCAATAAAGGGGGCGCTAAAATAAAATATAGCCGTCAAAACCAAACCAGCAGCAAAATTCAAATAGAAAATTGAACTGTAAGTAAGGTTGGTATTATCTTTATTTTGAATAAGTGCCGATGCGAAACCTACATCAATAAACACCTGGCTGACGGTGATAAAAACCATTGCCATACCCACTAAACCAAACTCAGCGGGTTCCAGTAACCTGGCTAAAAATATAGAAATAAGAAATCCACTTCCCTGTTTAAGGATAGTGCCTGCTATATTCCATGCAAAAGCTGTTGCAGAACGATTCTTAAGAGAAGTCAAATTGATTGAATATTATTTAGGATGCTAAAGTTAATGACAAATATTTAATGACAAATCATCCGAGTAAATTTATACCAATAATTTTGAAATGATAATTGATTTTACGCCAACTGGATGAGATGAATATTAACTAAGTATAAACACTATTAGATGAAATTACAGCTTACTTATAATCTCTATACACTTTTCAAGCTGTTGATCATTAAAATCTAAATGGGTAACAAACCTCACGTCATGCTTACCAAAGGTAACCGCCAGTATGCCCGATTCTTTAAGTTTATTCACAAAATCAGCTGCCAGCATTTTGTCAGACAAAGTAAAAATCACAATATTGGTATCAACAGGTAACACCTTTTCCACATAGCTCTTATCCTGTAGCGCATACGCTAGTTTTTTGGCTCGCTCATGGTCTTCTGATAGACGTTCAATATGATTATCCAAAGCATAAATTCCTGCTGCTGCTAAAAATCCAGCTTGTCGCATGCCTCCTCCCAGCACTTTTCTGATTCTTCTGGCTTTTTTAATATCTTCAACACTGCCTAATAACACAGAACCTACAGGGCATCCAAGTCCTTTGGACAGGCAAATAGAAATGGTGTTGAAATGCTCTCCATATTTTTCAGCATTATCTTTTGAGGCAACCAATGCATTAAAGAGCCTGGCGCCATCTAAATGAAGCTTTAAACCTTTCTCTTTACAGAGCTTACTAATTTTCTCAATTTCCTGAAAATCATAAAAGCAGCCTCCTCCTTTATTCATAGTATTTTCAAGTGAGACTAATTTTGAAACCGGAGCGTGGATATCATCAGGATTGTTAATATTGTCAGCTATCATTTCGGCAGTTATTCTTCCTCTATCACCATCCAGCAAGCGCACAGAAGCCATCGAATTATAGGCAATCCCTCCTCCCTCATACAAATAGACATGTGACTTTTGATCGCAAATTACTTCGGTAAGTGGTCCGCTATGCAGCTTTATCGCAATTTGGTTAGTCATAGTGCCGGAAGGACAGAATAAACCCGCCTCCATTCCAAAATAATTTGCTGCTTTCTTCTCAAGGGTATTAATGGTAACATCTTCACCAAATACGTCATCACCCACCTCTGCTTCCATCATTACCTCTTTCATGGTTACTGTCGGACGTGTTACTGTATCGCTTCGTAAGTCAATCATTCAAGTAAGTTGCTATTAATTAAAACAAGTTAGGTAGACGGATTTGGTCTGTATAGAATTTATTTCTCGAGTTTTTCTTATCAAAGGGAATTATCTTTTCAATTCTATCTGTTTTAGGGTGATAAAATGCCTCTACATAATAGCCATGCACTAAAAAAAGATTTACTTTATACCTGTAATATCGAATAGATGTGACAAACTCACCCTCTTCATATAAGGTCTTGATCTTTTTAAACAAAGAAAGGTTTTTAAACTCTTCTATTCCCACCTGCTGCTATTTCTTTTTTAATAAATATAAATCTTTTCTTCTGTCATTCAAATTTCTAACACTGCCATAAGTATGCAGTTCCTTAAGGAGATTAACATCTACATCAGCTATTAAAGTCATCTCTGTATTTGGCGTTGCTTCTGCTTTAACTCCATTGGTAGGAAAAGCAAAATCAGAAGGCGTAAATACACCAGATTGGGCAAACTGGATATCCATGTTATTCACTTTTGGAAGGTTACCTACGCTACCCGCTATAGCAACATAACATTCATTTTCAATTGCCCTTGCCTGTGAACAATGTCTAACACGCATATAGCCATTTTGCGTATCTGTCAGAAACGGCACAAATAACAACTTAACACCATCATCTGCCAGTAAGCGTCCCATTTCAGGGAACTCAACATCATAACAAATGAGTACGCCAATTTTTCCGCAGTCAGTATCAAAAGCCTGAATTTTCCTTCCTCCTGACATACCCCATGCGCTTACCTCTGCAGGAGTCATATGAATTTTTTCATAGGTTTCGAAAGTCCCATCTCTTCTGCAAAGAAACCCTTTATTATAAAGCTTGCCTCTGCTGATTACAGGCATGCTTCCTGTGATGATATTCACATTATAATTAATAGCATACTCCTGAAATATTTCCCTTAAAGGCTCTGTATATTTAGCCAACTCTCTGATAGCACTCGCCTCATCAAGGTGATTAAATTCAGCCATTAAAGGAGCATTAAATAGTTCCGGGAAAAGAATGAAGTCACACTTGTAGCCACTTACTACATCAATAAAGAATTCTATTTGCTCCTGCATGGTCTTTAAAGAAGGAGTGGGCCTCATCTGCCATTGTACCAAACCTAAGCGAATAATTGTTTTAGGAATATTTACATACTTATCTGAAGGTTCAAAGTAGATATTATTCCACTCAATAAGCGCAGCAAATTCCATGGACTGCTTATCCCCAGGCAAGTAACCTTTAAGCACTTTTTTTACATGGAAGTCATTTGAGAGCTGAAATGATAATGTCTCGTCAAAAACTTCCTTAGCAATTACTTTCTGAATGTACTGTTTTGGAGTGAGTTTTTCGGAATACTTTGAATAACTTGGCAACCTTCCACCAGCAACAATAGACTTTAAATTGAGCTGCTCAACCAAATCTTTACGGGCATCATACAGCCTTCTTCCCACCCGCATCCCTCTGAATTCCGGGTGCACAAATATATCAATCCCATATAAAACATCCCCTTCATCATCATGTGTTATAAAGGTTTCGTTGCCGGTTATTTCCTGATAGGTGTGATTATCTCCAAAGGTTGAGTAATCTACAATAATTGATAAAGCACAGCCAGCTACTTTTCCATTCACTAAAACGCATAGCTGTCCTTCCGGAAACTTCTCAATAAGCGTTTTAATATGTTTTTCCTCCCATAAATCATCCCAGCCTGCATATGCCTTCTTCATAGAAGAGATTAAACTTCTGTAATTTTTAAGCTTTAAATTTTCAAGTGTAATAATTAAATTATCCTGCATGTTCTCTTTCAACTAAAATCAATAAGAAATACCTTTTTGCCTGTTTAAGCAGCTTACTGATTTGTTTTATAAAATGTTATAAAAATACGACAATAAAAATGCCACAGCATTATTCAATAATGAATAATTAACACTGTGGCATAATTATTAAAATTCCCTTTAAATAGGAACATTCACGTGTCTTTCGGCATGATATGATGACCTCACCAATGGTCCTGATTCAACATATTTCA
Organism: Marivirga lumbricoides; assembly: GCF_014636295.1. Taxonomy (GTDB): domain Bacteria; phylum Bacteroidota; class Bacteroidia; order Cytophagales; family Cyclobacteriaceae; genus Marivirga; species Marivirga lumbricoides. Next base: position 253,203 of record NZ_BMEC01000009.1, read on the forward strand.
ACCCTCTCTTCAATCCTTCCTCTTCATACATTTTAAATATATCCGGATGAACATATTCAATTACTTCATGGTGCCTTTTAGTTGGCTGTAGGTATTGACCTATGGTTAATATATCAAGTCCATGAGCTACTAAATCATCCATAGCCTGAAACATTTCATCCTGAGTTTCTCCTAAGCCTACCATAATGCCCGACTTAGTTCTCTTACCAAATTCTTTGGTAAGTTTAATTTGATCAAGGCTTCTTTGATATTTTGCCTGAGGCCTAACTCTTCTATATAAACCCGGAACTGTTTCAACATTATGTGAAACAACTTCTTGTCCTGCTTCTATCATTCTGTACAGGGCATCCCAATTGCCTTTCACATCAGGAATTAAGGTTTCTATTGTAGTAGCTGGAGACAATTGCTTTGTTTGAACTACAGTTTGGTACCAAATCTCAGCACCTCTGTCTTTCAACTCATCTCGGTTTACAGAAGTAAGCACCGCATGTTTTACCCCCATATTCCTGATAGCTTCCGCCACTCTTCCAGGCTCCTTCTCATCATACTCTGGTGGGCGACCTGTAGCCACAGCACAGAAGGAACAACTTCTTGTGCAAACATTCCCTAAAATCATAAAGGTAGCAGTACCGGCACCCCAGCACTCACCCATATTAGGGCAGTTTCCACTTTCACAAATAGTATGCAATTTATGCTCATCAACAAGCTTTCTTACCTTGGCATATTCTTTACCTACAGGAAGCTTTACACGAAGCCAATCCGGCTTTTTTGCTTTTTTCTTTTCTTCCTGACTTACTACCGGTAAATCTATCATAACAACCTTTCTTTTATTAAAATGATTATTTTCTTGTTCCAAATAAAATACTTACAAATGCAGCCGGATAAAACTGATAGTTTTTGGTGGCCTGCGGAACAATTTCTATTTTCTTATTGAATATTTCAGCTAGGAACCCTACTTCAAAGCCAGTAATATTGCTTTTAAAAGAACCAAATTCAAATAATAGGGAAGCACGAACATGAAGACCTAAAGCCATTTCCAGGTCACTTAAACCTGCAAAATAACCAGCTGGCCCAATGATATTTCCATTTTGTGTTTCCGAATAGGTAAGTAAATTACCTGTTTCATCTCTTAAATAATATGTAGAAATAAAGCCTAATGAAGGCCCTCCTGTGAGCACTCCATTAATCTGAACACCCTTTTGCTCTGCTTTTCTAAATAAAAGGGCATCATACCCATACATCAGCCGGGTACTTATTAAGTATTTTTCCTTGCCTTCATAAAAGGAAGACGAATTAAAGTACAGGGTGCTTCTAACCCTTCTTTCCTGAGGATGACGAATATGAGCAAATTCAATTCCAAAAGTTTGAAACAATCGATCAGTTTTCTTTGCGCTATAACGGAAAAAACCTCCTGAAATGAGTCCGCTGCTGGTACTTTTTGAAACACCAAACAAATATTCCTGCCCATACTCAAATGGATCTTCTTCCTGCGCTACAGCTTGGCTGAATGACATCGCAAGAAAAAATAAAATTGCTAATAGGCGTTTCATAAGTTACAAATATTGTACAAATTTAAACTTTTAACTCAAACGATAAAAAAACCTGATAGTTTATGTCTACCTCCACCATCATTTACCGACCTTTTTTAAAAACAGATGCTACTCATAATCGTTCAGGAGTAACTATTACCACTGATGCTCCTGTTGATAACAATGGGCAAGGAGCTTTTTTTTCTCCTACTGATTTAGCTGCTACTTCCCTTGCCAGTTGCATGCTTACTGTTATGGGCATTTATGCTGATCAGAACCAACTTGAATTAGGAGAGATTGACTGTTCACTTACTAAAGTGATGGCTGCTAACCCAAGAAGAATCTCTGAAATACACATAGAAGCTAACTGGAAAACAAAACTGCAGGACAAAGAAATAGAAAAACTTAAAAAAGTGGCTTATACCTGCCCCGTTGCTAACAGCCTCCATCCTGACATAAAACAAGTAATAAACTTTAATATTACCAGACTATAAAATAAAATGCTAAACCTGCTCTTTTAGAGACTGATAATTGATCCCCATGTGCGAGTTATTATAAATGCATTGCCCATTTTTAATAACCAGCACTTGTGGCGATTCATGATCTACCCCAAACTTATCTGCAATAGCATTGGAAATATCTCTGTAGGAAAGTAAATCAAGATAATAAGCATCAACTTTATCCATCTCATCACCATTCCAACTTCTTTCAAGGCGGTTTAGCGCCATAGCACTAATAGAGCAACTTGTACTATGCTTAAATATTACAAAAGTTTTATCAGAATGATCTTCAGCAATAGCCTTAAGCATGTCTTTGTCATCTAATTTTTTCCAATCAATCATTTACTTTTCAATTAAATAGCTAAAAATAGGGCTTTCTACTTCTAATTTTTCTGACCTGATTCCGGCTTGGCTTCTGCGTTCCTCCACTCATCAGGGTGTACAGAATTATCCCAGATCTTACCTTCGTTCTTATCCCTTCTGTGCTTAGGCTTCTTCTCAGTAACATACTTGGGCTGAATATTAGAGTCCCATAATCCAGACCAGAACAAAGAAACTGCTATTTGGGTTCTTTTCAGCCAAGGCATTCTATGTCCTTTTGAAGACATATATAGAGTTCCAGGGTGAGAATTTTTAGTAATGTTAAAATAGCGCTCATAGTTTCCATCATATTTAGCAATGTCATCAGATACACGTTTCATTGTTGCGGTAGGATAATGCCGTTGCTCTACGGTTAATAACTTATCACCATCCAATGTGGCTCTTTTAATTTTCGGAACGGTAACTAAAAGCCTGTCGTCATGCAAGCTTTGATTTTTACTCTTAGCCACCTCAACAGTCATTAGTTTTTTATCATCAAAAGGTTTCGGTTTATCCTTATCCACCTTAATCGTCATCATTTTTTTATCATCAAAAGAGGGGGATTTATCTTTATCTACCTTTGAAGTCATCAGCTTTTTGTCATCAAAAGCCTTCTTACCCCTGTCTACCTTAGAAGTCAATAGTTTATCATCATCCATTTTATTCTTCTTATAATCAGGAGCTGACGATACCATTAATTTTTTATCCTCTAATTTGTTATCAGAATGATCCTGTTTTTTTGCTACCTCCAGCCTATCATTATCCATAGGTTTTCTCTTTTTATCATCCCGCTTAGTGTAAAGTTTTTTATCCTCTCCTTTCTTCTTCCCTTTCATCTCCCTTTTCTTCAACAGCACAGGCCCCTCTTCTGAAACACGAGAGTCAAATGGAATTAATGGATCTTTGAGTTTAACATCTGAATCACCCGGTTTTCGCCTTGCAGTTTCATAATTAGGCGTATTGTCATATTGTTTGAACTTAGTTTTTTTATTAGGATTGTAATCATAGGTTTTATAATCGCTCTTTTTGGCCTTAAACCACAGGATTTTATTCCAATTCCATTTATTGGGTTTAATCCTTTTTACTTTATTAATGCTTTTATTAGGATTACCTTTTACTTTGGTCTTTCTACTCGTTTTTACTTTACTTTCTTTCATTTTGGCAGCAGACGCCTTTTCAGAGGTCCGGAGCTTTTTACCACTAGTTTCCTGCCCCAATGCAGTACCAAAACTCAGTGAGATAATAAAAAGTACAGCCAACAAACTTTTCAGCAAGAGACTTAATTGATATGGTTTAAAGTATTTCAATAAAAGCTATTTACAATTTCTTTAGTTATAAAAGCAGGACTCGATTTTAAATTTAGTTAAAATTTAGCTAAAGCTTCTAACTTCTTTTTAATTCGTTGCTTAGGCAGAAAGTCTTTTTCTAACTCACTATTAAATGGAACAGGAGTATCCAGACTTCCTTCACGCATAACTGGTGCATCCAGCCACTGAAAGCAGTTCTCTGCTATCCAGGCTGCAATTTCACCGGAAATGCTTCCAGTCAGGCAATCTTCATTAAAAATTAACACCTTTCCTGTTTTCTTTACACTTTTAGCTACCGTTTCTGTATCCCAAGGCAACAGTGTTCTTAAATCAATTAATTCAACAGAAAGTTCCTGAAAGTCATTGAGTAATTCCTGAGCCCATTGAACTCCCATCCCGTAGGTTACTAAGGTAATATCTTCTCCTTCCTTCAGCACACTCGCCTTACCTATTTCCAACGTATAATAGTCATCCGGAATATCATCAGAAACAGACCTGTACATTACCTTATGCTCGAAATACATCACAGGATTAGGTTCCTCGATGGCCGCTGTAAGTAGCCCTTTGGCATCATAAGGGTTGGACGGATAAACTATTTTTAAGCCTGGCGTATGAAAAAACCATGCTTCATTACTTTGTGAATGGAAAGGGCCTGCTGCAACTCCCGCTCCTGTTGGCATCCTGACTACTACATCTGCATTCTGCCCCCACCGATAATAAGATTTAGCCAGGTTATTTACAATCTGATTAAATCCGCAGGTTACAAAATCTGCAAACTGCATTTCAATAACAGCTTTTTGCTTTTTGATGCTCATGCCTAACCCTATACCAATGATGGCAGACTCACAAAGCGGTGTATTACGAATTCTATCTTTCCCGAATTGTTGAACAAAACCTTCAGTGATTTTAAAAACTCCACCATATTCAGCTACGTCCTGGCCCATAATTACCAGCTCAGGAAATTCCTCAAGCGATTGCTTCAGCCCATCCGAAATAGCATCTACATATCTTTTTGTAGACTTAGCACTCCCTATAGAATTAACTAATTTAGCCTCATAAGGAGCATAAACATCCTTAATTTGTAGTTCAGAGCTCACCTCAGGATAAACATCCTCATCTGCCAGATTCAACCCTTCATTAATGCTCTTTTTAATGTCTTTTCTGATTTTATCCACTTCTTCAGAAGAAATAACACCTTCTTGCAGTAAATACCGCTCGTAATTTTCAACAGGGTCTTTCTGAGCCCACTTTTCAAATAGCTCTTGCGGCACATATTTGGTTCCGGAGGCTTCTTCATGCCCCCTCATCCTGAAAGTCATCGCCTCAATTAAAATAGGCCTTGGATTTTTTCTTATTTCATTAGCTGCTTTATCTACAGCTTTATAAACTTCCAGGATATTGTTACCATCTACCTGAATGCTTTCAATTCCGTAGCCGGGTCCTTTATCTATAAAATTCTTAAACTTAAATTGCTCTTCACTTGGTGTTGAGAGACCATAGCCATTATTTTCAATCATAAAAATAACTGGTAAATCCCACACAGCCGCTACATTTAGCGCTTCATGGAAATCACCCTCTGAGCTTCCACCATCACCACTAAAAACTAAAGTAGCTTTATCTTCCCTGGCGAGCTTATTAGCTAATGCAATTCCATCGGCTACAGCTAACTGCGGCCCCAGGTGGGAGATCATGCCTACGATATGAAAATCATTCGTACCAAAGTGAAAGGAACGATCTCTACCTTTGGTAAAGCCAGTCATTTTCCCTTGAAATTGAGCAAATAATCGTGAAAGAGGGATATCTCTGGTAGTAAATACACCGAGGTTTCTGTGCATAGGCAGAATATATTCATCTTTATGAAGTGCCACCGTAGCTCCTACCGAGATGGCTTCCTGGCCTATACCTGAAAACCACTTACTAATTTTATTTTGTCTGAGTAGAATTAGCATCTTCTCTTCTATTAACCTCGGCAACAATATTTGTTTATACAGGTTAATTAACTGGTCTTTCGAAATATTTTCTTTGTTGAATTGCATCATAAAAAAAGTTCCGCACAAAAATGCATTAAAAAGATTAAATGAGATGTTTTTGCCCGTTAATAATAGAAGGCTTGCAATAAATTTTACTTTTGTGGTGCGCTTTAGTTTAAAAACAAAATTAAAGTAAAGCTTCGGTCTGCAAAAGGCTGTTATATTTTTTATTTTTGGAATTCAAATTAGCTTATGATTAAATATAATTCTTTCACTCTTGATAATGGTCTTCGTGTTTTTGTACATGAAGATAAAAATACCCCACTGGCAGTTTTAAATATTTTGTATGATGTGGGTTCAAGGGATGAGCGATCCGATAAAACCGGATTCGCACATTTGTTTGAGCATTTGATGTTTGGTGGTTCTAAAAACATCCCTAATTACGATGAACCTTTACAGCGTGTAGGAGGCGAAAATAATGCTTTCACCAGCCCTGACATAACCAACTATTATGTTACTATTCCTGCCAAGAATATTGAAACTGCATTTTGGCTTGAGTCAGACAGGATGATGTCTTTGTCTTTTGACCCAAAAGTACTGGAAGTTCAGCGAAGCGTAGTTATAGAAGAATTTAAACAGCGTTACCTTAACCAGCCTTACGGAGACCTTTGGCTAAAGCTAAGACCACTTGTTTATGAAAAGCATCCCTACCAATGGGCTACTATTGGGAAAGAAATTAGCCATATTGAAAATGCTACAATGGAGGACGTGAAAGATTTCTTTTACACTCACTACAGGCCAAATAATGCCTACATGGTTGTTGCTGGAAATGTGGACACAGATGAAGTAAAAAAACTTAGTGAAAAATGGTTTGGAGAAATCCCGGCTGGTGAAAAGAAAGAGCGAAAACTACCCACAGAACCTAAGCAAACGAAGGCTAAATTTCTGGAAATAACCTCTGATGTTCCGGTGGATGCCATCTACAAAGCCTACCATATGCCTGCTAAAACCGATCCTGATTACTATGCCGCAGACTTAGTGAGCGACCTTTTAGGAAGGGGCAAGTCTTCCAGGCTATATCAAAAACTCGTAAAAGATGATGCTATTTTCTCTTCGCTTTCTGCCTATGTAACCGGTTCTGTAGACCCAGGCTTAATGATTATTAGCGGACAGGTTTCTGATGGTATAACTATAGAAAATGCTGACTTAGCTACTGAAGGTGTAATCAACGAGTTTCTGGCAGCGGATTTAGCGAATAAAGAAATTGAGAAAGTGAAAAACCAGGCAGTTTCAACAATAGTATATGGAGAGGTGGAATTATTAAACCGGGCTATGGGAATAGCTTTTGGTGCAGCAATTGGCAACCCAAATTTGGTAAATGAAGAAACTAATCTGATTAAATCAGTTAGTAAAAGTGAAATTGAAAAAGCTGCCAGAGAAATATTAGTGCCTGAAAATTGTACCACTGTTTATTATAAAGCAAAGAAATGAATATCAGAGTAGGATATGGTTATGATGTACATCAACTAGCCGATGGAGAAGAATTTTGGTTAGGAGGTATTAAACTGGATTACCACAAAGGTGCTGTAGGGCATTCAGATGCTGATGTATTAATCCATGTAATTTGTGATGCGCTCTTAGGCGCTGCCAACTTAAGAGATATCGGCTATCACTTTTCTGATACGGATCCTCAGTTTAAAGGGATTGATAGTAAAATATTATTAAAAAAAACTGTGGAACTCATCAGATCTAAAGGATACGAAATAGGTAACATTGATGTGACTGTTGCATTACAAAAACCTAAAATCAATCCGCATATTCCTGAAATGAAAGCGTGTCTTACCAAAGTGATGCACATTAAAGCAGATGATTTATCCATTAAAGCCACTACCACTGAGAAATTAGGCTTTGTAGGGCGGGAAGAAGGCGTAGATGCCCATGCAGTAGTCTTAATATATAAAGTGGAAAATAGTACAGATATCAAAAATCAATACGCAAATTAATCAGTGAAATGAGTAAGGTGAAAATCATTACTACAGAAGACGGCTCACATTCTCTTTACCATGAAGAACTTAAGGAAACTTATCACTCTTTTCATGGTGCACTTCAAGAGTCAAAGCATGTTTTTATTGAAAAAGGTATAAGATTTTGGAGAAACAAAGAGGGATTACCCGACTTTCTTAAAGTATTTGAAGTAGGGATGGGTACAGGGCTCAATGCCTTACTGACTGCCCAATTGGCTAAGGAAAATAATATCAGTATTGAGTATACCACGCTGGAACCGTTCCCTCTGGAAAATGAACTGATTTCGCAGTTGAATTACCCTGATCAATCTGACGATCCTAAATTAAAAGAGATTTTTAAAAGAATACATCAGGTTGCCTGGGAAGAACCAATAGAACTTTACCCCTACTTTCAATTGACCAAGCATCGTTTAAAACTGGAAGATTATAAAATTGGGAAAGAGCAGTTTGATGTGCTGTTTTTCGATGCATTTGCGCCTAATAAACAAGCAGAGCTTTGGGAATTAAGTGCGCTTAAAAAATGCTACTCTTTATTGAAAAGGGGAGGCGTATTTACTACCTATAGCGCTAAAGGCCAGTTGAAAAGAGATTTAAAAAGCTTAGGCTTTGAAGTTGAGACATTGCCAGGCCCTCCGGGGAAAAAAGAAATGGTGAGGGGAGTGAAACAGTAGATTTTAAAACCCAGAGTCTAGAGGCTAGGCACTTTTAACAATAGACGGTAACTAATGAGCAACCACTAATTTCCATCGACTACTTACTAATAACTAAATTCTACTAACTTCATAAAATGGATTTACGACTTTTTTTCAGCCCTGTTCCTGAATCAGTATTTGCTGATGTTAGCAAGCAAAATAGTTTTTTTAAAAGCATTACTGTATACCAGGAAATCTTTCCTGACTATAAATCTGCAGACATTGCCATTATAGGCATAACGGAAAACAGGAGTGCTCCGGAAGGCTCAGGAATTGCTGAGGGTGCCAATGCTACACGTAAAAAGCTGTATCATTTAATGAAGGGTACAGGAGCTTATAACATCGTGGATTTAGGTAATATTTCAGAAGCTATAGATGTGGAACAAACCTATGGCAGGGTACAAGAGGTCTGTCGGGCCTGTTTAGAAAACAATGTATTGCCTATACTAATAGGAGGCCCCCACGAAATGACTTTTGCTCAATACCAGGCATATGAGGAAATGGAAAAACTTATCAGCCTCATAAATATAGATGCCTTTTTGGATATGGAAGGGAACGATGCACCTGAGAACAAACAACATGTTCAGAAATTGTTAATGCACCAGCCTAACTACTTATTTAATTACAGTCACCTGGCGTACCAAAGTTACCTTGTAAATCCTAAAGCTATTGCTACTTTAGAAAAGCTTTATTTCGAAGCTCATCGAATTGGTGCGCTCCGCCACGACATTAAGGAAATGGAACCTGTGATCAGGCAAGCAGATATGTTAAGTTTTGATTTAAACGCAATCCGCTCTTCTGATTTCCCTGCAGGAACACAGGCTCAGCCATTCGGATTAACAGGAGAAGAGGCCTGCCAATTGTGCTGGTATGCCGGTATAAACGAAAAATTAAGTGCTGCGGGTTTTTATGAGTTTGATCCTTTACTGGATGATCAAGCGGGTAAATCCGCATCCGTGCTGGCAACTATGATCTGGTATTTTATTGAAGGCTTTTACCACAGAAAAGATTCCAGAGATTTTAGATCTAATGACTATATCAAATATGTGGTTTCAATGCCCAGCGAACCCGAAACACTGGTATTTTATAAAAGTAATGTAAGTGAAAAGTGGTGGATGGAGGTACCTAATCCCTCCCAAAGCACGATGTACCACAGGAACTCTATTGTACCATGCAGCTATACTGATTATCAACAAGCCGGAAAGGGAGAACTACCTGAAAGATGGATTGTTATGCATTCAAAGTTATTTTAGAAATTCTTATGAAGTATTCATTTTTACTTATTATAACAGCTTTTTGCCTCTCATGCCAGCCAGAGAATGAGTCAGCTTCAGATATTATCAATAAATCCATTAGCTATCATGGTGGACCAGCTTATGATACTGCTCAAATAAAATTTGAGTTCAGAGATAAGTATTACTTCCTTCAGCACAACAATGGCCTCTACACTTACAAAAGGTTATTCAGTGATTCTTTAGGCAACAAAATCGTTGATGCTCTTAATAATAAAGGTTTTCAAAGACAAATTAATGAAGCCGATACTTTATTATTGGCCAAAGATTCAGCTGCATTTGCTAATTCTGTAAACTCAGTTCTCTATTTTGCCCTGCTTCCCTATGGTTTAGATGCTCCATCCGTAATTTCAGAGAGATTAGCAGATGCAGAGATTAAAGGAAATAATTACTACACAATAAAAGTAACTTTTCAGCAAGAGGGTGGAGGCACCGATTATGAAGATGAATTTGTCTATTGGTTTGATCAGGAGGATTACTCTATGGATTATCTGGCCTATTCTTACCATACTGAAGGTGGGGGCATCAGATTTAGGGAAGCTGTAAATCCAAGAAAAGTGAACGGAATTATTTTTCAGGATTATAATAACTATAAGGCGGAAAAAGATACACGTTTAGAAACATTGGCAGAGAAGTTTTCTAAAGGAGAATTAGAATTGCTCTCTGAAATAGATTTAGAATTTACAGAAACTCAAAAATGATTATATCGAAGCCACGCTACCAAACACTTTTTGCTTTAGGGGTTTTTCTAATCCTGGTATTTGGTTCTTTCTTTTTGCTTTTAAATAGTTTACTCAGCTCGCCCGAAAGCTTTTTCATTTTAAAAATCATACTTGCTCCTCTTACTTTAGTAATTGCGCTATTGGTGCTTTCAAAATTCATTGCAGCTATTAAAGTGGTAAAAATTGGTAATAATAAAATCAATATCACGTATCTGATCAGTAGAAGCAAAGCTGAAATTGCTATTGCTGATATAAAAGGCTGGACTGAAGAAATTGTAAAAACCAAGCAAGGGGACTATAAGGAAATCAAAATTCTCTTCGGCCAAAAGAAAATATTAAAGCTCTCTAATAAGGAAAATACAGAATATGAAAGAGTAGTTAAATATCTCAACGCAAAGGCAAAAAAAGTGAAAAGGTAGCACTTAAGTTAAAGTATCTCATTAGTATTCTAATTCCTCCTCTCAATCTAAAATTTATCACAACCATTTTCCATTAAAGAAGTTTGTACAATATCTTATCAAACTAAACTTAATAGATTATGGCAAAAGTAACATTAGGCGGTAACCCTGCCAATACAGCAGGGAATTTACCGGAAGTAAATCACCAGGCACCTGCATTTACATTAGTAAAAACAGATTTATCCGAAGTCTCCTTAAGTGACTATAAAGGTAAAAATGTTATCCTTAATATATTTCCCAGTGTAGATACAAAGGTTTGTGCCACTTCAGTAAGAAAATTTAATGAACAAGCCACGGCTCTTGATAATACAGTTGTATTATGTATTTCCAAAGATTTACCGTTTGCTCAGGCAAGGTTCTGTGGAGCTGAAGGAATTGAAAACGCAATTCCGTTGTCAAATTTCAGAGATGATGATTTTGGAAAAAGCTACGGAGTAACTTTAGCAGACGGAGCATTTAAGGGACTAAATGCCAGGGCTGTAGTTGTAATTAATGCGGATGGAAAAGTAAGTTATACTGAATTAGTACCTGAAATTGGCAACGAGCCAGATTATGATAATGCTTTGGCTGCTGTGAAATAAAATCCCCCCTATTAAATTAACAGCATAAAAAAACCAGACTGATTTCAGCCTGGTTTTTTTTATGGATTATTTCTAAAAATTTTAGAAATCAAATATTATTCAACAGTAGATTGCACTTTAACTTCAATAGTAATAGTACCTTCACCATTTGTATCATTAATTGCAGTAACATGGATTAAACCTACATAATCACCTCTATCTTCATCCAACTTGAAAGCAACAACACTTCCCACAGCTAATTGAGTAGCAGCAGTATTAGTGTTCAATTCAGACGCTGCAGATGCTACTAAATCGCTATTATTTTCTATTGCATTAAAATCAGCAGGGCTTAATTCTGTAACTCTAAACCTTGTGGAATTCCTTGTCCCAAACACACCACTAATTGGCAAATCAACGCTATTATAAACACTATGTAATCCGGCATCATCAATAGCAGCAATTGAATTTTTATTATTAGATCCCCAATAATAAGCAAAATCAACAGGCGAACCACTTGAACCTGAAGCTTCTCTTGCCTCAGCATAGCCATATCTTATATTGCTAATAGCATTGTAAAAACCTTCTTCAGCATTACCTTGCGCACCAAATAGAACTTGCTCATAAAATTCTATCCCTCTTTCTTCTACTACCAATTCTGCATTCGCAGTACCAGTTCTTCCTTCACTATCTTGCATAGTAATTTCAAAAGTTAAGGTAGAACCAGCAGCTTCTTCTGGGATAACAAATCCTGATATTGTAAAATTTCCTTCTTGCACACCTGCAACATTAAAAAAGTTCAAGTCTACAACATTACTTACTATTCCTCCATTACTTATAGTTAGATCGAAATCGTTCTCCTCAGTAGAAACATCAACAGAAGCTCCTACTACATTGGCTGTAGAAGTAAAATTAACTTCGAAATTAACCGTTTCTCCAACACTGTAGGTATCTTGCTCATCAGCAACCTCAATACTTACTGATGGGTTACTTGAAACCTCATCCTCATCATCACAAGCCGTGAAAAATAATGTACCTGCTATTGCAGACAGCATCCATGCATTTCTAAATAATTTTTTCATTGGTTTTTGTTTTGTTCGTTTTGATTAAAAAAATTAATATTATGCGGGAATAGTTTATCGTTGACCCGCTCTTTTATAGACTCCTGTAACGGTAAAAAGGTTGTAATCATGCATAAAAAGATACTTTTTTTTCTTTTCAGCCATTGATTTCAAAGTAATATTTAATATATTGATGTAATAAATAAAAGAGCACAAAAACTTTAATTACCTCATTATAAAACCATTACAAATGTAATCGCTTTTGCAATGACTTATTTTTTAAGGTATTTCATGTAATTAATATAATTTTATTGATAGAAATTTTGAGAAATTAATTATAAATTGCATCGAGATTTATTGTATTTTTATTTACATTTATAAATTGTAAATACATTAAGAACGAAAACTAAATTAATCATCACTAAAGAAAAATGAATTATGGCAGAGAATAACCAAAGCATCTTTGACATGATACACCAGTATGGCCCTTATGTGGGCATGGGTATTATTGGTATAGCCGTCCTGCTCGTTTTACTGTATTATTTGCGTTTAGCGACACTAAAGGAATTTAAACAGAAATACGATTACATTAATAAAAATGAAATAGATTCTCTATGGAGAGCTACAGTCATTTTATTAATTGGAGCCGTAATCTGGGTTAATGCCATCTTTGGAGAAACCGAATTATTATGGTTTTCCGTGAAAGTTTTCGTTTCTGCCATGCTGGCCTTAATTATTGGTGTAATTATTCAAAATATTTTACGCTTCTACTATCCTTTCTACATTGAAAAAAGATTAAAGAAGTTGAGGTACACTCCTCGCGTTTCTCCTAAAACAGGTAAGCCAATGAAACTTCTTTCTGAAGAAGAAGAAGATGTTTACCTTGATGAAGGTATGCAAGCTGAAGAGGATATTTTCTCTGTTGACTATGATGTATGGGTAGATGAAGAAACAGGCTACACCAAAATAGAAAAATATTCAGGTCACTTACATGCTTTACAGTGTTCAGAATGTAATTATCAAACACTTAAAGTAGTGAAAGAGGAAATTATTAAATCTCCTACAACTATGGAAGAAGGTGAATTAATGAAGTATTTCAAATGTTCTTACTGCGGCCACAAGGCAAGGAAAACTTTCCACATTGCTAAATTAAAAGAGGCTTCAGCTGTTAGTGAAACTTCAAAAGTGACTTCAGCATCTTAATCAAAAAAAAAACATTAAATCTAAAGCCTCTTCTTCAACGGAAGAGGCTTTTTTTTTTTGCACAACCATAAGAATAATGCACTATTACAGCACACTGAACAAGAATAATAAAGTTGGCTTCAGGGAAGCAGTTATTGAAGGTCTACCGGGAGATAATGGCTTATTCATGCCCTCTGAAATCAGTAAGTTACCCTCTGAATTTATACAGAATTTACCGGATTTGCCTTTACAAGAGATAGGTTTTCAGGTGCTGAATCCTTTTGTTAATAAAGAAATTCCTGAGACCACATTAAGGAATATAATTAACAAAACTCTGTCATTCGACTTCCCCCTTGTAGAGATTGACAATAACACATTTGCTCTGGAACTTTATCATGGCCCCAGCTATGCATTTAAAGATGTGGGCGCAAAATTTCTAGCCCAATGCCTTGACTACTTTTATAGAGATGCAGATGAAAAATGTACTATTCTAGTAGCCACTTCAGGTGATACAGGGGGTGCTGTGGCCGCAGCTTTTTCAGAGACTGAGAATATTGAGGTAATCATTCTTTATCCTTCTGGAAAAGTAAGTGATTTACAGGAGAAGCAATTGACTACTTATGAGAAGAATGTAACAGCTTTAGAAATTGCCGGTGATTTTGATGATTGTCAAAGACTAGTAAAGTCAGCATTTCTTGATGAGGAACTAAGAAAAAAAATACAAATCAGTTCCGCTAACTCTATTAATATCGCCAGGTTTCTTCCACAGGCTATTTATTATTTTGTTCCATTCCAAATTTTTGGAGAAGAGCAGTCTATTGCATTTTCTGTTCCAAGCGGAAACTACGGAAACTTAACTGCCGGACTAATCGCTCAAAAAATGGGCTTACCTATATCCTCCTTTATTGCTTCAGCTAATAGAAATGACGCTGTGCCCCGCTATCTGTTTTCAGGAAATTACGAGCCTAAACCTACTATTCCCACCATTTCTAATGCAATGGATGTAGGTGCTCCTAGCAATTTTCAGCGAATGCTTGACCTGTATGATAAGGGTCATGACAAAATGAAAAAAGCCATTAAGGGATATAGTTTTACTGATGAACAAACACTGCAAATTATGCAGAATGTTTATAAGGAGTTCGATTATTTGCTGGATCCTCATGGCGCAGTAGCATATGGTGGCTTAAAAGAATATCTCAAGACAGCTAACAAAAATGAAATAGGGGTATTACTTGAAACTGCCCACCCATGCAAATTTATGGAAACAGTAAAAAAAGTAAGCAAAGAGGATATTTATCCTGACTCTGCTTCTCAATTTCTAAATAAAGAGAAAAAAAGCATTAAAATGACAGCAGATTACAATGATTTTAGAAGTTTATTATTAAAAAAGTCTAACTGATCACTCGCTGAGTATTCTTATTTTTGCCTTTTCCTGAATCACTTCCTGCACTGTTCTATGTTGAATTTTGCTTTCGAGCCAGCTTATAATGTCAAAATAAATGAATGCTCGCTTTTCATACCTTATCTCCTGAAGAGGTTTAAGTTGTTTTAATAATTTTTCAAATTCGGGAAGAAGGTCTTCTTCTTTGAAACCAGAAGAAAGCTTCCGAAGAAAGCGTAAAATGTATTTTTGAAACAAATGCAAATCGCCCTTTTTTAGTAAAAATCTATAGGTAGACCGGATGTAGTATTCTATCACCTCCATATTACCCATCTCGTAATGAGCAATTAAACCTAAAATTCTTGCAAAAGAGTGGATATCTTCTCTGAGCTCCATATTCTCATCATTCTGAACGCGGTTTATCCATTCTAATGCTTCTTTATACTGACTATTACCAAAGTATAGGCAGGCAATTTTATAAAATAAAATAATGCGGCTATGTTCATCCGATCTATGAATAAATCCCTGTAAATCCTCTCCTATTTTTTGCAATAATGAAACGCCAATATTAAACTTTCCAAGCATAAATATTCTGTTAAACTCATGCACAAAAACGTATTTCAACAATTTATACCGAATGTTCTCATTTACTATATTTCTTGTTTGTACATTCAGCAACTGTAACCGCTTCCTTGTCTTCATAAAAGCTGCATAATAAAAAAGCTTATACTCAGCTATCATTACCTGGTTAATAGCATTTAAATATTCATCCGTTTGCGCCTTTTTCATTTCAGGATGATTATCAAACAATCTTAACCACTTCAATGCATAATGATAGCCCCGCCCCATATTTTCGATAAAATAGTTATAATTAACATACAGCCTGTACAGGTTCAGCTTTTCGTAAAGCGAAAGATTTTCCTCATCATATTGAGGCAGATTCTTATCAAATAAAGATTTTATTTCTTTATAGTGGCTATCATTTCTGATATATCCCGTCTTCACATAAATGGCATTTAATTGTACTGATAAGTTTGTCAACTTATTGATAAGATTGATTTTCCTGTTTGCATCCTCCACCTGGTCAATTATTCTATGAACCTTCTGCCTGTAAAATGGCCCAACAGATTTTCCCAGAATATTTTTTTCCCACTTTAACAACTCAAGTTTCAATTCCAAAAGATCAGTTTTAAGCACTTTCTTATTGGCCTTGGCTAAAATCTCAGCACTCTGCCTGTACAGCCCCCTGTTAAAAAGAACCTGTACATAGTCTATCATTTCCCTGATCTGAATTTCAGTTACTTTCTCAAGTTCATACTGCCGAAGGCTTTGTAATATACGCTTATATAAATGTGCTTTCAGGTTACTAAATTGAAGAGGACTAAAAGAGGGCTCACTTTTTAATATAGCAGAATCATCAAATTTTCTTTGATGGTCAATTTTATCAAATAACAGCACAAACTTGGCATCAGACTCTCCCTGGCCTGACACATATAATTTGAAATAGCGCTTTTCACTACTCTTCATTGATTTAATTAATGAAAATAGATGATCTGATCTTTCCTTTGACATCGTAATTATTACCTTCTGATTTTATACTGAATAAGCAATATAGGCACTTATCTTCCAATTAGAAATCGTAATAAATAAAATATTTGGCATTACATCCCCTAAAGTTTACTCCTACATTAGATTTTAAATACTATAACATTTCATACACTTATTGTTAGTCAATAAATATAAAGCGAATGCATAACAGAATTCAAATTTTTGACACTACACTTAGAGATGGGGAGCAAGTGCCCGGCTGTGGTTTAACGAAAACCAAGAAACTGGAAATTGCCAAATCTTTAGAAGCACTTGGTGTAGATGTAATTGAGGCAGGTTTTCCTATCTCCAGCCCCGGAGATTTTGAATCTGTAAGATTATTATCCAAAGAGATTAAAAATGCTACAGTTTGCGGCTTATCGAGGGCTGTAAAGAAAGATATAGAATGTGCAGCAGAAGCCTTAAAAGGGGCTGCAAGACCTAGAATCCATACCGGATTAGGCACCTCAGACCAACATGTGTTAACTAAACTAAAAATGACACATGCTCAGGTTATTGAAAAAGCAAAAGAATGCGTAAGCTTCGCAAAGAACTTTGTAGACGATGTAGAGTTTTATGCTGAAGATGCAGGAAGAACTGATAATGCATTCCTGGCGCAGGTAGTAGAAGCCGCAATAGCAGCAGGTGCAACAGTGGTAAATATTCCTGACACAACAGGTTTCTGTATGCCGGAAGTATATGGAGCTAAAATAAAATACCTCATTGATAATGTTAAAAATATTGATCAGGCTATCATATCTGCCCATTGCCATAATGACTTAGGTCTTGCCACAGCAAATAGCATTGCTGCTATCCGAAACGGAGCCAGACAAATAGAGTGTACCATTAATGGTATTGGGGAAAGGGCAGGTAACACCTCTTTGGAGGAAGTTGTGATGATTATGAAAAAGCATGAGTGGCTGGGTTTCGAAACTGGAATTAATACCAAGCATCTTTATCCAATAAGCCGAATGGTTTCAGAAACTATGTGCATGCCTGTGCAGCCTAATAAAGCCATAGTCGGAGCAAATGCATTCTCTCACTCTTCGGGTATTCACCAGGATGGCGTTATCAAAAACAAAGACAATTATGAAATCATTGATCCATACGAAGTAGGGGTCAATAAATCAAGCATCATTTTAACAGCTAGAAGCGGGAGAGCCGCACTTAACTTCAGGTTAGCAGAAGTAGGAATTGTGCTTTCTAAGGATGAGCTGGAAGAAGCGTACAAGGAATTTCTGGTTCTTGCAGATGAAATCAATATAGTGGAAGACGATGATCTGAAACACTTAGCGAGAAAATTTAATAATGTAGCAGTAAAGTAAGCTGTAATAGAAATGGGAAAAACTCTATTTGATAAAATTTGGGATGCACATGTGGTACATACTGTTGAGGACGGGCCTCAGGTGGTATATATTGACAGGCATTTCATTCATGAAGTAACCAGTCCGCAAGCATTTGCAGGCTTAAAAAGTCGTGGAATTCCGGTTTTCAGACCTAAACAAACGATAGCTACTGCCGACCATAATGTACCTACGGAAAATCAGCATCTGCCAATAAAAGATGCTCTTTCGAGACATCAAGTGGATACCTTGATAAAAAACTGTAAAGACTTTGGGGTTGAATTATATGGCTTAGGCCATCCTTATCAGGGAATTGTACATGTGATAGGTCCTGAACTGGGGATTACGCAACCTGGAATGACTATTGTTTGCGGTGACAGCCATACTTCAACCCACGGAGCATTTGGAAACATTGCTTTTGGCATAGGCACAAGTGAGGTAGAGCAGGTTTTAGCTACACAATGTGTGTTACAGCGCAAACCCAAAACAATGAAAGTACAAGTGGATGGGGAGTTGAACAAAGGAGTAGTATCAAAAGATATTATTTTATACATCATATCTCAATTATCTGCCAGTGGTGGCACAGGCCATTTTATTGAATTCTGCGGAACTGCTATTGAATCACTTTCAATGGAGGCAAGAATGACAATCTGCAACATGAGCATAGAAATGGGCGCAAGAGGTGGATTAATCGCTCCGGATGAAAAAACTTTTGAATACATTAAAGGAAGAACTTTTGCTCCAAAAGGAGCAGAATGGGATAAGAAGTTATCTTATTGGAAAACTTTAAGAACTGATGAAGATGCGCAGTTCGACTCTTCTTATCATTTTAACGCTGAGGATATAGAGCCAATGATTACCTATGGAACAAATCCGGGTATGGGCATTGGTATCACTCAGTTTATCCCGCAAGTCAATGGCAATTCCGTGGCAGGGCTTGAAAAGTCATTGAAGTACATGGAACTTCAGGGCGGAAGCCAACTACTGGGGCGCGAAATTGACTTTGTATTCATCGGCAGCTGTACTAATTCACGAATTGAGGACTTGCGATTGGTAGCTGAAATGGTAAAAGGAAAAAAGAAAGCAGACAGAGTGCAAGCTATGATTGTGCCAGGCTCCAGACAGGTAGAACAACAAGCCATTGCTGAAGGATTGGACAAGGTTTTGAAAGAAGCCGGGTTTGAACTACGCCAGCCGGGTTGCTCAGCTTGCCTGGGCATGAATGAAGATAAAGTGCCGAAAGGGAAATATTGCGTATCCACTTCCAACAGAAATTTTGAAGGAAGACAAGGACCTGGTGCAAGAACAATGCTGGCCAGCCCTTTGACTGCCGCTGCAGCTGCATTAACAGGCCGAATAACTGATGTAAGAGACTTTTATAAAGATTAAATCATGGAAAAATTCACTCAATTATTTTCAAAATGTGTGTTGCTTCCTGAGGAAAATGTTGACACTGACCAAATTATTCCAGCC
This sequence comes from Marivirga lumbricoides, assembly GCF_014636295.1. Classification (GTDB taxonomy): domain Bacteria; phylum Bacteroidota; class Bacteroidia; order Cytophagales; family Cyclobacteriaceae; genus Marivirga; species Marivirga lumbricoides. Next base: position 272,641 of record NZ_BMEC01000009.1, read on the forward strand.
AGATTTCTTAAAGCTGTAAGCAGAGAAGGATTTGGCGATAACTTATTCAGAGATTGGCGCTACCTGGATGAGAGTACTCCTAATCCCGATTTTGTACTAAATCAACCGGGAGTAGAAGGTCAGATATTAGTGGCAGGCAGAAATTTTGGTTGTGGTTCAAGCCGTGAGCATGCCGCATGGGCTTTATATGATTACGGTTTTAGAGTGATTATATCAAGCTTTTTTGCTGACATTTTTAAGAATAATGCTCTGAATAATGGGTTACTTCCTGTACAGGTAAGCGATGATGTACTGGCAAAAATTTTTAAAACTGTAAATAACGATCCTGCAACACTGGCAGAAGTAAATCTGGAAGAGGAAAGGTTAGTGATAGAAAAAGCCGGGATTTCAGAAAATTTTGAAATAAACAATTATAAAAAATACTGTATGATCAATGGCTTTGACGACATCGACTTTTTAATCAATAAGTCAGAAGAAATAAAAGCCTATGAGCAAAACAGAGAATTAGTAATTTAAATACCCGTTTAGGTTACGCCCTTTTCTCCCTGCTGCAAAATCTCTACAATTGATTGACTGATATATCCCTATTGATACGGGAGGGATTGAAGCAAACAGGAGTTAAGGGCTACCTTTAAATAAAAGCAGATTAAAAGAAATTAGATTTTAACAATAGAATGAGTAAATCAATAGCCATATTAGCCGGAGACGGCATCGGCCCGGAAGTAACGAAGCAAGCGGTAAAATGCCTTGATGCCATTGCAGAAGTTTTTAACCATAAAATTTCTTATCAGGAAGCTTTAATTGGTGCTGCTGCCATTGATGCAACAGGAAACCCCTTCCCTGAAGCTACGGAAGAAATTTGTAAAGCTACAGATGCTATCTTATTTGGCGCCATCGGACATCCTAAATATGACAATGACCCAACAGCTAAAGTAAGGCCTGAGCAAGGATTACTGGCTATGAGAAAGAAATTGGGACTCTTTGCTAATGTGCGACCAGTAAATAGTTATGAAGTACTTTTACCTATTTCTCCATTGAAAGAAGAAATTATAAGAGGTACAGACTTTGTAGTTTTTAGGGAGTTAACAGGAGGTATTTATTTTGGCGAGCCGCGTGGCAGATCTGAAGATGGAAATATTGCTTTTGACAGCTGTGTTTATACCAAACATGAAATTGAGAGAATAGCCCATTACGCTTTTAAAGCAGCTGAAAAAAGACGTAAAAAAGTAACCCTTGTTGACAAAGCCAATGTATTGGCGACTTCAAGACTATGGCGTGAAACAGTGACCGCACTTGCTAAGCAATACCCTGAAATAAAATTAGATTTCATGTTTGTGGACAATGCTGCCATGAAAATCATTCAAAATCCAAAACATTTTGATGTAGTTCTTACAGAAAATATGTTTGGCGATATTATAACTGATGAAGCTTCTGTGATATCAGGCTCATTAGGCATGTTGCCTTCAGCCTCTTTAGGAACAAATCAGAGTCTGTTTGAGCCAATTCATGGATCATACCCGGAGGTAGCAGGTCAGAACAAAGCTAATCCAATCGGAGCAATACTTTCAGCTGCTATGTTGCTGGAATATGCTTTCCAGTGGCATGAAGAAAGCAACCTGATTAAAAAAGCAGTGGCCAAAACTCTTGATGAAGGTTTTACTACTGAGGATATTTTTAAAGAAAATGCCAAAGGCACTGAGGAAGTAGGAGATAAAATAGCCTCTTTCATTAAATCAGATTCTAAAGTTTTAGCCAATTAAATAAATTAAGAAATATGAGCACAATTTTTAAATTCTCAGACAGCGTCATTATTACAATTATTGAAGTCATTATCCTTAAAACTAAAGGATGACAGATAGCTCATATATAAAAACTGAGAAGACGTCATCCCAAAAGGATGACGTTTTTTTTAAGCAAAAATTAAGAAGTTAAACCCTCACAAATATGTACTACAAGGATAACACACTCGTATTTTTAAATGGTGAATGGCTTCCTGCCAAAGAGGCCAACACGGACCTTTATAGCCAAACTTTACACTACGGTAATGGCGTTTTTGAAGGAATCAGAGCTTATAAAAATGACTTAGGTTTTAACATTTTTAAAGCGCATGAGCACTATGAAAGACTGCATTATTCAGCGCAATTAATGCATATTGACCTTCCTTATTCAGTTGAGGAATTGGTAAGCATCAGCTATGAATTACTTGATAAAAACAATTTAACGGATGCCTATATCCGGCCTTTAGTGTATTTAGGGGCTAACATGGCTTTAGAGCCAGTGAGTGAGGTTAACCTTTTTATTTGTGCTTGGAAATGGGAGAAATACCTTGGAAACAAAGCTGTAAGAGCTAAAATATCCTCCTACCAGAGAATTCATCCGGCATCGCAGCATGTGGAAGCAAAAGTTGTGGGCCATTATACTAATTCCATTCTGGCTACCACTGAAGCTAAAAAGAATGGGTATGATGAAGCCATTTTGCTGGATCATTCAGGCTATGTTTCAGAAGGATCAGGAGCTAATATTTTTATAGAGAAAAATGGTGAGCTTTTTACTCCCTCACGTGGGAATATTCTACCCGGAATTACGCGAAGCACAGTAATTGATTTAGCAAAGGAGCTAGGCATTAAGCTTACTGAAAAGCCAATTACCAAATCACAGCTATTGGATGCCGATTGTGCCTTCTTTACAGGAACTGCCGCTGAAATAGCTCCTATTGCAGGAGTGGATAAAACCACCTATCCTCTTAAGTGGGAAGATTCACACGGATTTAACCTTTATCAAATGTACAGGCAAAAGGTATTATACAACGATTTACAGAACCAAACAATCATTTAATATTATGGCGCAAGAGCTGAATAAATATAGTAAAGTAGTTACCCAGGACCCGACACAGCCGGCCGCACAAGCTATGTTGCACGCTATTGGTTTATCGGATGAAGACCTTAAAAAACCATTGATAGGAATTGCCAGCACCGGATTTGAGGGAAATCCTTGCAATATGCACCTCAATGATTTAGCGGTTGAAGTGAAAAAAGGAGTAAGCGCAGTGGACTGGGTTGGATTAATATTTAACACCATTGGTGTGAGCGATGGTATTTCCATGGGAACGGACGGAATGCGATACAGCCTTCCTTCAAGGGATATAATTGCCGACTCCATGGAGACTGTAGTAAACGCTCAGGCTTACGATGCACTAATTGCAGTAACGGGATGCGATAAAAACATGCCCGGAGCTCTGATCGCTATGGGCAGACTAGACAGGCCTTCTATTATTATTTACGGAGGAACAATAGCACCCGGCTGCTACAAAGGAGAAGCACTAGATGTTGTTTCTGCATTTGAGGCTTTGGGCAAAAAACAGGCAAATACGATCTCAGAAGAAGATTTTAAAGGAGTTGTAGCCAATGCCTGTCCGGGACCGGGAGCCTGTGGCGGTATGTATACTGCCAACACAATGGCTTCTGCTATAGAAGCATTAGGGCTATGCCTTCCTTACGGATCATCTAATCCTGCTCAAAGTTCACAAAAAAAGGAAGAGTGCTATCAGGCGGGAAAAGCCATGAAAGACTTAATAAAGAATGATCTGACACCAAGAAAAATTGTGACAAGAGCTTCATTTGAAAATGCAATTGCCTTAGTAACTGTTTTAGGAGGTTCTACAAATGCTGTTTTACACCTTTTAGCGGTGGCACATGCTTTTGACATACCACTTACGCTTGAAGACTTTGCTGAAATAAGTTCAAAAACACCCTATCTGGCAGATCTTAAGCCTAGTGGAAAATACCTGATGGAGGATCTTCATAAAGCAGGAGGAATTCCGGGAGTTATGAAATTAATGCTGGAAAAAGGATTACTGAATGGTGATTGCATGACAGTTACCGGAAAAACTATAGCTGAAAATTTAGCTGATCTACCTGAACTTAATAGTTCTCAGGACATCATCCACCCTATTGAAAAACCACTAAAGAGTTCTGGCCACTTACGAATTTTGAAAGGAAACTTGGCCCCTGAAGGAGCAGTAGCTAAAATAACAGGAAAAGAAGGGGAAATTTTTGAAGGAGCCGCCAGGGTATATGATGGAGAGTTTGCCGCCAATGATGGAATTGCAAAAGGAGAAATTCAAGCAGGCGATGTGGTGGTAATTCGATATGAAGGCCCTAAAGGTGGCCCTGGTATGCCTGAAATGCTCAAACCTACCTCAGCAATTATGGGGAAAGGCCTTGGAAAGTCAGTGGCACTAATTACTGATGGTAGATTTTCGGGAGGCACACATGGATTTGTTGTAGGCCATATTTCACCTGAAGCTTTCACAGGCGGCCCTTTAGCTTTAGTAGAAAACGGAGATATTATCAGAATAGATGCCATTGAAAACAGCATTAGCCTAAAGGTTTCAGGCGAAGAACTGGATAAAAGGAAGCAGAAATTAACTCCAAGAGCTGCGAAACATCATTCAGGCACACTTTACAAATATGTAAAACTTGTATCATCTGCATCATTGGGATGTATAACTGACCAATAATATGGAATCAACGAAATTAAAAAAACCGCAATCTGTAAAAACCACAATAACTGGAGCTGAAGCCTTGGTAAGGTGCCTTATTGCTGAAAATGTGGACACTATGTTTGGCTACCCAGGTGGCGCAATTATGCCAGTTTACGATGCGCTTTATCATTACGAAAATGAGATAAAGCACATCATGACAAGGCATGAACAGGGGGCTTCACATGCTGCACAAGGTTATGCCCGTATTTCAGGAAAAGTAGGAGTATGCATGGCTACTTCCGGACCTGGAGCTACAAATTTAATTACCGGCCTGGCAGATGCTCAGCTTGACTCCACTCCCTTGGTATGCATTACAGGGCAGGTTTCAAGCAAAATGATTGGTTCAGATGCATTTCAGGAAACAGATATTGTTAGTATATCAATGCCTGTAACGAAGTGGAACATCCAAATTACCAAAGCTAAAGACATTCCTGAAGCAATAGCCAAAGCATTTTATATTGCCAGAAGTGGAAAGCCTGGCCCTGTTTTAATTGACATTACCAAGGATGCTCAGTTTGAAACTTTCGAGTTTGAATATGAGCCATGCCTCCATATCAGAAGCTATATTCCTAATCCGCAGGTAGACCCAAAAGCAATAGCATTGGCTGCCAGAGTAATTGATTCAGCCAAAAAACCACTTATCCTCTTCGGGCATGGCATCTTACTGGCTAATGCTAAGCAGGAATTTAAAGATTTTGTAGAAAAATCAGGTGCACCAGCTGCATGGACTATCATGGGCTTATCTGCTTTGGATACAGACCACCCGCAAAATGTTGGCATGTTAGGTATGCATGGAAATTATGCCCCCAATATTATGACCAATGAATGCGATGTTTTAGTAGCTATAGGAATGCGCTTCGATGACAGGGTGACAGGAGATGTTTCCCGCTATGCTAAACAGGCTAAAATTATCCATCTGGAGATTGATCCGGCAGAAGTCAATAAAAACGTGGGTGTTGATGTACCCGTACTAGGCAACTGCAAAGAATCGTTGACTCAATTAACTGAGGCCATAACTAAAAAAAGTTATCCAGAATGGAATGACCGAGCTGCACAATTAACTGCCAGAGAAAATGAAATGGTAATAGAAGATGAGCTATTCCCTCCTGAAGAAGACAAAATTACCATGGGAGAAGTGATAAGGCATATTTCTGATATTTCCAGAGGAACTGCTGTAATTGTAACAGATGTAGGCCAGCACCAGATGGTTACGCAACGCTACTATAATTATAAAGAGTGGAAGAGTAACGTGACATCCGGAGGTTTGGGTACAATGGGCTTTGCACTTCCCGCAGCGATAGGTGCTAAATTTGCAGCACCTCACCGACAGGTGATTGCAGTAATAGGTGATGGAGGGTTTCAGATGACCATTCAGGAATTAGGCACTATTTTCCAAACAAAAATTGACGTTAAAATCCTTATCCTCAATAATGAATTTCTGGGTATGGTACGCCAGTGGCAGGATCTGTTTTTTGAAAAACGTTACTCCTCTGTTGATATGATCAATCCGGATTTCCAAATGATTGCAAAAGGTTACGGCATTACAGCAGAAAAAGTAACTGAAAGAGCAGATCTCGAAAAGGCTATCCATAGATTTTTATCCTCAGAAGGCAGCTACCTTTTAGAGGTTTTAGTAGGTAAAGAGAACAATGTATTTCCGATGATCCCAACTGGAGCAAGCGTATCTGAAATTAGATTAAGTTAAACAAAATACTCATGAAGGAACAATTCACTATCTCAATTTATACTGAAAACCTGATAGGTTTACTTCACCGGATAACCACCATTTTTACCAGAAGGCATTCTAATATTGAAAGCATTAATGCGTCCGAAAGTGAAGTGAGTGGAATTCACAGGTATACTGTAGTAATAACAGAAGAGGAACGCAAGGTTAAGAATATTGTTAAACAGATTGAGAAGCAAATTGATGTTTTTAAAGCTTTCTATCATCCCAATAAAAACATTGTATATCAGGAAATAGCATTATACAAAATGCCTACTAATATACTATCACAAACACGTGAGGTTGAACAGATTGTAAGAAAACACCATGCAAGACTTCTTGCAGTAGAACCAGAATTCACCATTATTGAAAAAACTGGTTTCAAAGAAGAAACTCAAGCACTTTTTGAGCAATTAAAACCTCACGGCATTTTGGAATTTGTCAGATCAGGACGTATTTCCATATCAAAACCTATGAAGGAATTTCAGGATTATTTTTTAGAAGTAGAGAAAGCCTCAAAACTCTAAAATCAATTTTTATTAATAAATCATTCATTATATATCAAAACAAAAAACAATGGCAAAATTAAAATTTGGTTCAGTAGAAGAAAACGTAGTAACAAGAGAGGAATTCCCCTTAAAAAAAGCGCAGGAAGTATTAAAAGATGAAACTGTTGCAGTTTTAGGCTATGGAGTACAAGGGCCGGGACAAGCGCTTAACTTAAAAGACAACGGCATTAATGTAATTGTAGGCCAGCGTTCAGGCTCTAAAAGCTGGGATAAAGCCGTGGAAGATGGCTGGGTGCCGGGCGAAACTCTATTTGAATTGGAAGAAGCTGCTGAAAAAGGTACAATCCTTCAATATTTATTATCCGATGCAGGTCAAATTGCTCAGTGGGAAACTGTAAAAAAGCATCTTACCCCTGGAAAAGCTTTGTATTTTTCTCACGGTTTTGGAATAACCTATGCTGACCAAACAGGCATTGTTCCGCCAAAAGATGTGGATGTAATTTTAGTAGCTCCCAAAGGATCAGGCACCAGTTTGCGAAGGTTATTTGTGGCAGGAAGAGGTTTAAATTCCAGCTTTGCTATCCACCAGGATGCTACAGGGAAAGCTCATGACAGATGTGTAGCTTTAGGAATAGGTGTAGGTTCAGGTTACCTGTTTGAAACAAACTTTAAAAAAGAAGTTTATAGTGATTTAACCGGTGAAAGAGGAAGCTTAATGGGCGCTATCCAGGGCTTATTTGCTGCTCAATATGACTTATTAAGGTCAAAAGGACACTCTCCTTCAGAAGCTTTTAATGAAACAGTTGAGGAAGCTACTCAGTCTCTTTATCCTTTAGTAGCTGAAAATGGTATGGACTGGATGTATGCCAACTGCTCCACCACTGCCCAAAGAGGTGCTTTAGACTGGTGGAAAAAATTCAGGGACGCGGTCAAACCTGTTTTTGAGGAGTTGTATGACAGCGTAGCCACAGGAAACGAGGCCAGGCTAACAATTACGGCTAATGAAAAAGAAAATTACAGAACAGAACTTGAAAAAGAATTAAAAGAATTACAGGAGTCTGAAATGTGGCAGGCAGGTGCTGCAGTAAGAAAACTCAGACCGGAAAACGCTTAATCTGATTATTAAGGGAATGGTTGATTTTAAATCCATTCCCTTATTATTTACTTCAAATTTTACTCAATGCTTGACACCACCACAACATACTATCCCGATTTAAAGGATATAGAAAAAGCTGCAGAAAAACTTAAAGGAGTAGCTTTATACACTCCTTTACTACCTAATATGGCACTTTCTAAAGAGTTTAATGCCAATATTCAGTTTAAAAGAGAAGATTTACAAACTGTAAGGTCCTACAAAATCAGAGGTGCCTATAATAAAATTAGTTCGCTGGGCAACAATGAACTTAGCAGGGGCATTGTTTGTGCAAGTGCAGGAAACCATGCGCAGGGAGTAGCCTTTTCCTGCAAGCTTTTAGAAGTGAAAGGTACCATTTTTATGCCCTCCCCTACACCTAAGCAAAAAGTTGAACAGGTAAGAATGTTTGGAGAAGATTATGTTGAAATAGTTTTAACGGGAGATACTTTTGATGACGCTTACAACTCAGCAATGCATCATTGCGAGCAATCCAATGCATTATTTATCCATCCTTTTAATGATCCGAAAGTAATTGAAGGCCAGGGAACAGTTGGCCTGGAAATATTGGAGCAAACTGCTAATAATAAAATAGATTATCTCTTTCTTCCTGTAGGTGGCGGTGGCTTATCTGCGGGAGTAAGCACTGTTTTTAAAGCTTTTTCACCCAATACCAAAATTATCGGTGTAGAGCCTGCCGGGGCTCCTGCCATGAAAAACTCGTTACAACTTGGCCATAACACAGCACTTGAAAAAATTGAAAAATTTGTGGATGGGGCAGCTGTAAAAAAAGTAGGAGACTTAAACTTTGAAATCTGTAGAAAAAACCTTTCTGAGGTAGTAACTGTAGATGAAGGGAAAGTCTGCGAAATTATATTGCAAATGTATAATAAGGATGCAATTGTGGTGGAACCTGCCGGTGCTTTATCCATTGCAGTTCTAGAGCAGTACCGGGAAGAAATAGCTGGTAAAAATGTGGTGTGTGTAATCAGCGGAAGCAACAATGATATCACCAGAACGGAGGAAATTAAGGAAAGAGCTTTACTTTACAGAGGCTTAAAACATTACTTTATTGTAAAATTCCCTCAGCGTGCCGGTGCATTAAAGCTCTTCGTAAATCAGATCCTAGGTCCTGATGATGACATTACTCATTTTGAGTATACAAAGAAAAATTCCAGAGAAACAGGAGCTGCCGTTGTAGGCATTGAATTAAAGAATCAGAATGATTTTGACTCTTTACTGGCAAGAATGAAAGCTTCAGGGTTTTATGGCGACTACTTAAATGATAAGGAGTATTTAATGAATTTACTGGTTTAAGCCACTCTACATTCTCTTTGCAGAGACTATAGTCAAAAAAAAAGCCCTGAAATTTCAGGGCTCTTCATTGTTATTAAAGAATATTATTCTTCGATTACTTCTTCTGTATCATTCATTACAGTGTCAGCAGCTTCGTTGATTTCTTCTTTAGTTTCTTCTGCTGATTCTTCAATAGCATCACCAGTTTCTTCTGCAGCTTCTTCTATTGCATCAGAAGCTTCTTCTTTTTCGCTTTTAGTTTCGCAAGCAACTACTGCAAATGCAAATGCAGCAATAGTGAACAACGTGAATAATTTTTTCATAGTTTAAACGGATTTGGTTTTTAAAGAGTCAAATGTATGCAAATATTTAATCAATAATCAAATAAAAAACTATTTTTTTCTAAAAACCAGTTTAATTGGAACGCCTTCGAAGTCAAAATTAGCTCTTAACCTGTTTTCGAGGTATCTTTCATAGGGTGGTTTAATATATTGTGGTAAATTACAGAAGAAAGCAAAACAAGGTGTATAGGTGGGCAACTGCGTCACATACTTGATTTTAATATGTTTCCCCTTTAATGCAGGTGGAGGATAATTCTCAATTTCTTTAAGCATCACCTCGTTAAGTGCGGAGGTAGTCACCTTATCATGCCTGCTTTCACAAATTTTCATAGCTAATTCAATGGCCTGGAAAATCCTTTGCTTTTGAAGCACAGAAGTAAAAATGATAGGAATATAACTTAAAGGACCTAACCTTTCCTCAATCTCTTTCTTGAATTTATCGTGCGTTTTAGCATCTTTCTCAATCAGATCCCATTTATTTACCATGATCATAATACCTTTCTTGTATTTGTGCGCTAAAGATATGATTTGCATATCCTGCGCCTCAAAACCTCTTTCTGCATCAATCATAATAATACAAACATCGCTGTCCTGCAATGACTGGATGGCCCTTATCGTAGAATAAAATTCAATATCGTCTTTTACTTTGGTTTTCTTCCTAAGCCCGGCTGTATCGGTTAATATAAAATCCTTACCGTACAACTTATAATGAGTGTTGATGGAGTCTCTTGTAGTTCCTGCAATGTCAGTAACAATTGTTCGCTCTCTTCCCACCAAGGCATTCAGAAAGGAGGATTTTCCTGCATTAGGCCTTCCTAAAATAGCGATTCTCGGTACACCTTCATAAGGATCTTCATGGTCAGGCTCAAGAATTTTCACCACTTCATCTAAAATCTCTCCGGTGCCGGAACCACTGGCAGAGGAAATAGGGTATACTTCATCAAAACCTAAAGCGTAGAACTCTCCCATAGTATAGCTTTTTTCTGCTGTATCCGCTTTATTAGCCACAACAAAAACAGGTTTGCTAATTTCCCTCACAATTTTGGCAAAATCCTTATCCAGGCCTGTAAGGCCGGCATGGCAATCCACCATAAACAAGATTACCGAAGCTTCATTAAGTGCTTCTTTTACCTGCTTCCTTATTTCCGATTCAAATATATCTTCAGAGCCTGTAACATAGCCTCCTGTATCTATTACAGTAAATCTCTTACCATTCCATTCAGCCTCACCATACTGCCTGTCTCGCGTTACACCGGACTCATTATCCATTATGGCTTGCTTCTTCTCAACTAGTCGATTAAAAAAAGTTGATTTTCCTACATTTGGCCTACCTACTATTGCTACTATATTTGACATGTTAAATTAATTTCGAATTATGAATTAGTTCAATTAGGAATTTTTCAAACTGAATAAGAGAATAACACCCTAAATTTCCAGTTTACATTCCTTTTTCTCTCATTGTTTTTTGTATAGAACCTATTATTTTCATTATCTCTTCACACTTAAGAATCATTTCATCAGCCAGATTTAGTTCCAAAAAGCCCGAGTCTCTGACCAACCTCAACCAATAATGCGTCTCTCTGGATTCTTTATAAGAAATAGCTAGCTTAGAAAAAAAGTCTCTTCTAGATTGACCTCCAATGGCCTCTTCCACATTTGCCCCTATAGAGGTTCCTGCCTTTAACAACTGAGAAGAAATTTCAAAATGAGTGTCCTTCTTTAACAATTGAGCCACTTTAATTATCTCAAGTGCAAACTGATAACTCTTTTCCTGAATAATATTGTTAGATTTCATATATAACAAGGGTTTCACATACGAACCTACTACCAAAACTAGCAGGTTTTTAATTCCTAATTATATAATTCCTAATTACTAATTAGTTAATATCCGAATCTCTTCAACTTCAGGTCTTTCTTACGCCAATCCTGCTCTACTTTAACAAAGGTTTCCAGATGGATCTGCTTGGCAAAAAATGTTTCCAGCTCAGCTCTTGACTCTATTCCTACTTTCTTGATGGCTTCTCCACCTTTTCCAATAATAATACCCTTTTGAGATTTTCTTTCCACATAAATTTCTGCTCTTATACGGATTATTTTCTCATCTTCTTTAAACTCAGTGACCACTACCTCACAGCTGTAAGGCACTTCTTTTTTATAGTTTTTAAAAATTTTCTCACGGATAATTTCTTCCACGAAAAACTTTTCAGGCTTATCCGTTAATTCCTCCTTAGGAAAATACGCAGGGTGCTCCGGCATTAAGTCGAGCAGCATGGTAAAGAGTTCATTTATATTAAGCTGCTCTAAAGCAGAAATCATTATCTGATGATCAGGCTTTATAATCTCTGCCCAATATTTCATTTTATCTTCTGCCTGGCTTCCTTTCGCCTGATCAATTTTATTCATTACCAAAATGGTGGGTATATCAGTATTGGCAATGGTATCGATCAAAGTATCGCCTTCTTCATATTTTTCGTACAAATCTGTTACAAAAAGCAACACATCGGCATCCTCTAAAGAGCTTTTTACAAAGCGCATCATAGACTGATGTAATTCGTACTGCGGCTTCAGAATGCCGGGAGTATCAGAATATACAATTTGAAAATCTTCTCCACTCAAAATTCCCATAATGCGATGCCGGGTTGTTTGCGCTTTTGAAGTTATAATGGAAAGCCTCTCACCCACCATGGCATTCATGAGTGTAGATTTCCCCACGTTTGGTTTCCCAACTATACTGACATAGCCTGCTTTATGTGATTTTTCTTCCATTAAAAATATTTTCTTTGCAAAGGTACTTGATTTTTCGAAACTTTGTGTTACCTTTGTATTCCTTTTGAGGGAAACATCAAGATATTATGTGAAAAGATGTAGAAATCCGAAGCGAATTATATTGCGAGATGGAGCAGTTGGTAGCTCGTTGGGCTCATAACCCAAAGGTCGCAGGTTCGAGTCCTGCTCTCGCTACTACTTAAAAGGTTAATCGGAAACGGTTAACCTTTTTTGTATCTATACTATCCTGGTTTTTTGCGGATCAACCCGAAAAGTTGGATCAACCCGAAAAGTTGGGGAGTAGTAATTTCAAGCATAGATTCTTGAGAGTCTATAGAGGAAGAAAGCTACGTTTTTGACCCCTCTGAACTGAGCTCTAAAGGCTTTGATCTTTGCATTAAATG
>NZ_BMEC01000010.1 GCF_014636295.1 Marivirga lumbricoides
AATGGCTTAAAATGTACAACCTGAGGGAAGTACAACACCTTGCCGGCCATCGCTACATCAGCAGTACAGAAAGTTATTTGCAAAATGATATGGAAGGTTTACAGGAAGAAGTACAGCAGTTCCATCCGTTGGGCTGAGGTCGTTAATGAATTAGATAATATCAAGAATAAGAAGTGTTTTAAAGCTGCTTTTAAAAAGTACCCTGATTTAAATAGTTTTTAAAAGGGTTTTAAAAGCAGTGTTTAAAATGTTACACTAATAAGTTTTTTTTTAAAAGGGCAAGTCGAGTGAATAAAGCTCCTGTGCCGAATGAAATTACATCGGAAATAAGGTTAACAGATATGTCTTGCAGCAGCTCCATTGAGTATCAAATATAGCGAATTTATTGCGTATCAAAAAATGCGTGTGTAGCGCAAAGAATGCGTAAAATGCCGTCATTTTATGAAAGTTGACGGTATTATTTACGCAAATGCCGTCAAAAGCTTTACAATGTTAAAATTTTAGGTTTTTTTTTAAAAGGGAATGTGTGATTAAAGAAGTGAAAACACCTGAGAACATACCAGTTATAATTGGTAGCAAGAATAGTAAAAATATCGATTCCCACGAGTTTAACATGAGATAAAGATAATAAAATAATCTCAGCTACACAAGGCTTTGCAACCTTCGGCCTGCACGCTGCCAGCTTATGGCTGGCAGCGGAAAAGCGGTGTGCCTGCGGTGCGTTGGTCAGGCTGCGTTCCGTAAAACTGCAAGTCTTCACACCTTAAAACATGCGCTACACACTGATTATTAGTTGAATGATTACCAGCTTTGCGAAAAGCTACAGCAGGTAAAAAGGCATCAGAGTGCAGCGCATATTTAGCAGCCACACAAATCCCACTTGCATTTTACTCCACTTGCTGCCCATCCGCTCCTCGCCACGGCTGTTCCCTTTTGCTTTTTTGATGTGTTTGATCCCTGCGGGGCTAAGGCAAAAAAAACAAAACCTCAGCCAGAGTTAGGCGGGCCTGCGACCACCGCCAGACACTGCCAGTCGTGCTGCGCACTTCTTCTGGCAGGCTGGCTGGTGGTACCCGCAGTGGCCCGCAGAGCAGACAGTGCAGGTTATGAAAGTGAGAGGTTCTAGCTATTATTATCAGATTTTTAGTCAGTGTATGGCTTACCGCGCTCTGGAAGCAGGTTTACATTTAATGAAGTGCAGCAGTTCGCTTGGAGCATCTCGATAAAAACCAAATGGCAGGAAAGTAAGTGCTTGACAACAAAGTGAAATGATGCCATTTACTTTTTTCCGAGATGTTTTACCGCGCATTTTGTCCTCTAAAAAGTATCGATTAAACCTAATAGACGGAAACCCCAAGTACACTTTGCTGTAATGATTGCTTTGATCGATATATTTCTTGTCCTCTGAATAATAAACCCCTCTTAGTACCTTTGGATTAATGATTTTGAAGGAAAAATGATGAAAGTCTGTCTTTTGCTTCAGAAAAAACTATTTATCTAAAAGAAGAAGATATGGGAGTTATTACAATAAGTTTTTTTGGATGGTTTATTATAATGTTTTTGCTGCTAATGGTATGCCCAAAAGACAGAATACCATTAATAAGAGACTTTTTTGAAAGAGTTTTGCCAAGGCTGCCAATAACAGGGATTATAAAAGCTATTAAAAACAGAAAAAGCTCTTAGACTTATTTACAGGTTCAGAAGGATTATTATAAACAAAAAACTATCTTGAAGGCTCAATGGGCTGTTTAAAATTATCATATTATGAGGCAGGGGAAGGCATAGGCGAAACCGCATTTTTTTCAGGGGGGAGCCTAGAGAAAAAAGAGGGTGCGTTAAAAAATTGCTATAATTACTATCCATTCGGTCTGACTTTCAATAGCTATAAAAGGGAGTACAGTAAAGAAAACACAATGAACACTTTTCAGGACCAGGAAGTAATCAAAGACTTTGATCTGAATTGGGTTCAGTTTAAATGGAGAAACGATATGCCGGAATTGGGAAGGTTCTTTAATGTGGATCCATTGGCAGAAGATTACTACTATAACTCACCTTATGCTTTTAGTGAGAATAGGGTAATTGATGGGATTGAGTTAGAAGGATTAGAGTGGAAAAGTATTAAGGACGATGATAATAAAACTGTCATAAACATTGTCAATGTAAAGGTTCAGAATAATTCTAAACTGGATAATACTTCAGCAATGGCTTTAGTTATGGATGTTATGAATGAAAGTGAGAAATCATACTCTGGTGTTGATTCAGACGGATATAAAGTTATAACAAAAGCAACCATTGATTTTGATTCCCCAGTCAGTGAAGGTGATTTTTATATAGAATTAAGAGACAATATAGAAATGTCTGGAAATTCAATATCTAACTATGCTTATGGTAAAGTGGATAAAATTGGTGATACAAAATCAAATCGTATTCAATTAAATGCAAGAAAAGCAGAAAATGATAGAGAAGGATTAATTAAATCAGGAGTTCATGAATTAGGGCATACTGGTGGCTTGACCCATCCAAATCCAAATTCCTCTGCTCCAGGGAAGGATGATAATGGAAATTACTTGGATAGCAAAAATGTAATGCTACACAATAGTGATAATAAGAGTGTTACTCCTCAACAATTAAAATTGATAAATGATACAATTGAGAATTTGCAAAATGGTTTTTAGGGTAATTATTTTAATTACAATAGCTTCTTGTACAACTAAGGAAGTTACTGAATGTGAAAAAATCAATATTGAAAAAGCAGTGTTGTTTTTTGAGTCTGGATTTGATAATGATAAAATAAAAGTTGAATATCAAGAAGAAATTGTTTTTGAGAAAGTGATTTCTACAGATACAAGTTTAGACTTAGCAGCCGAAATGGAAATAGAAGTGAAAAATAATAATTACTTTATGCTTTACTTAAATAATAAACGCGTATCAAATTATTGTTTGGGTGCTTTTATAGAGATTGATAAGATAAATGAAACCATAGATTATAAATCAGTCACTGAACCTAAAAAGTATCAATAAATACCCCGGTAATGCTTCAAAACGTAACTTTCTCGCGTTATAACTATTTTTAGGCATTACCTAATGTTTATTCTTACATTATTAAGTATCTGTTTAAAAATTGGTTAGCTTAAACCAACTATAAATCAGCTAAACTTACCCTAATGCAACAAACCGTAACTAAAATAACGATTGACTGTAAATACTGTGATGGTAAATGTCATAAAAAAGGTTACAGGCATGGTTCTCAACAACATTGGTGTCAATTATGTAAAAAATATCAAAAGAGATTTTATCGATATAAGGTCTACGAAGTGACGTTACCATTTCTAACTTTGTAAAAGAGGGTGTGGGAATGAGAAGTACAAGTCGATTGTTAAAAATTTCTAAAGGCACAGTGACCAGCCGAGTTGAAAAAATTGCTTCTTCCATAAGCAAACTGTCTATCCCTAAAAAAAAGTCTATCAAATAGATGAATTGCACACATGTATTCAAAACAAGAGCCATCCCATTTGGATAGTAATTGCTATGGAAAAGAATACCAGGCAAGTAGTTGATTTTTATGTAGGTTCCAGAACAAAAAGAAGTTTGGGAATGGTGGTTAACATTATTTTGTATTCAGACCCTACAGAAATAATTACAGATAATTTAAACTTATATAGGTCTCTTATACCTGCGGAAGTACACTCAATCAAACCCTATGTGCTAACAATTATTTGGAGAGGAAAAACCTGAGTTTAAGAACGCATCTAAAAAGGTTAAACACAAGAAGTATTTGCTTTTCTAAAAGTAAAGTGATGCTAATTGCATGTTTAACTATTTATTTCTGGGGTTAAAGCAGGATTCAGTGAGCTAAATGCAATGGATTAAGCCTACTTCCTTCCCCCAATAGACAGCTGATTTTCCCTTCCTTTTTCTGTAGTGTATTTACCGGAAACTGGTTTCCTGCCATACAATTCATCGAGCTCCTCCTGGTTAGGATAAGGAGCACGTGAAGTGTAGCTGTGGGCTACCCTCATATTGTTCCATACATGGTTATCCGGCCTACTCTCTTCGCTGTAACGTGGATCAGGGATCATTGGTAGCTTCTCCATTTTCTGTACTTCCAGGGTTGGAAAATCATGATCAACGGTGATCTTTCCTAACAATAAGTAACAGCCAAGTCCTGTGAAAGGATAGCTTTTAAGTGTGACAGGAAAGTGTACTGAGTCAAAATAGCCTCCATAAACATCAATCCAAGTGCCAAAATTCATTTTAGTTTTACCATCCTTATTAGTAATAGGTACATCTTTAATGGATATCAAATAGCCCACCATGCGCACTACTTTGTTGGCATTCTGCAGTAATTCCGAAGCAAATATAGCACCCCGGTAATTAGTTTTCAGTAGGTTAAAAGGGGAGACCGAAACAGGATATCCCAAGCCTTCCATTTCATCAAAGGCATCTTCAAACATGTCTCCTTCATCCAGCTCATAGCTGAATTCTTTGGGCTTCATATCAAAAAGCTGTAATTCTTTGGTTTTTACGGGCTCATGAGAGAAAAAGCGCTTGGCCTCAATAATGAGCTGCCCTTTACTTCTGGAAATACTGCGCAAAGCCCCGGCATAAATGGCGTAGCTTGTATCATCAAATGTTAATTCAGTCCTACCTAGTAAATCCTGAAGGGAAGAAAATTTACCATTCTTGCTACGAGCTGAAACAATTGTTTCAATCCCTTTCTGAGAAAGATGCATGATCTGGTCAATCCCCAGGTAAATCGTTTCTCCTTTAAGGCTGGCATTGGCCATGCTGAAATTGATATCCGGAGCTTCAATATGTGCACCTAACATGCGAGCTTCATTGATGTATACCTCAGGCCTATAGAAACCACCATTATTGTTAATCACTGCAGTAATGAATTCCAGCGGATAATACGCCTTTAAATACAAGCTCTGATAACTTTCCACGGCATAGGAAGCGCTGTGACTTTTACAAAAGCTGTAGCCCGCAAAAGAGGCAATTTGCCTGTAAACCTCTTCTACAATTTCTTTTTTGTAGCCGAGAGCTTCACAATTGGTAAAAAACTGATTCTTTACCTTATCCATTTCCTTTTGCGAGCGGGATTTACCCGACATCCCGCGCCTCAGCACATCAGCATCATTTAAATCGAGCTTGGCAAAATGATGCGCTATTTTGATGACGTCTTCCTGGTACACCATTACCCCGTAGGTATCTTTCAGCTGCTCTTCAAATACCGGGTGGAAATATTGAATGCGGGAGTGGTCCCGATGCCTTTCCACATATTCGCGCATCATCCCACTTTGGGCAACACCCGGACGAATAATGCTACTGGCCGCCACCAGTGTTTCATAGGTGTCACATTTAAGTCTCCGGAGCAAACCGCGCATGGCCGGACTTTCAATGTAAAAACAACCAAGCGTTTTACCCGTGCGCAGCAACTCGTTGCATTTTTCATCTCTTTTAAAGCGTTTGGTATCAGCAATATCAATTTTTACACCTCTATTGGCTTCAGCAATTTGTACGGCTTCCTTAATGTGTCCCAAGCCTCGCTGGGAGAGAATATCTATCTTCTCCAGGTGAAATTCCTCTGCCATGTACATATCTATCTGGCAGGTAGGAACGCCCTTAGGGTAAATATTCATGGCCGTATAATTGGCAATAGGTTCTTCCGTAATATAAATCCCACAGGAATGCATGGATAGCTGATTGGGAAAGCCAGCAAGCATCTTACCATAGTGCTGAATGTTTTTCACCAGGTGATCTGAAGGAGGATGCTCCATAGAAGTACGGGAAAGCTGATCGAGCTCCTCCTTAGGCAAACCAAATACCTTTCCGAGCTCACGCATGGTAGAACGATGTTTAAAATCAGTGACTGTTCCACAGAAGCCGGTATGTTCCCTTCCAAATCGCTTGAAAACATAATCAATGATATCATCCCGATCCGTCCAACTCCAGTCTATGTCGAAATCGGGCGGACTTGTACGCTTATTGTTCAGGAAGCGGGCAAAATACAGGTTGAGTTCTATAGGATCTACCTCGGTAATTTTTAGGCAATAAGCCACCAGCGAGTTGGCACCACTACCTCGGCCTACGTGAAAATATCCTTTGCTCAGGCTATGGCGGACGATGTCCCAGGTGGTAAGGAAGTAACAGCCAAATTGCATTTTGTGAATGATTTCCAGCTCATCGTAGAGGCGTTGCTTTGCAATTTTGTCGTTAGGCGCATAGCGGTCTTTAAAGCCTTCCAATGCCAGGGTTTCCAGCAGAATTTTATCTTCGTAATAACTGGAAGTATAGCATTTCTTGTTTTTGGGCGATTTAAAATCGAATGGAAAGCTACACTGGTCCATAAGCAGTTCTGTATTCCTGATGATATCCGGATAGTCTTTATAAAGCAGCTTCAGTTCATGAAGCGGAAGCATATATTCACCGATACCGGCATGTTCACTATCCCTCAAATGGCTTAGGAGGATGTTTTTATCAATACAGCGAAGCAATTTATGCAGGTTAAACTCCTGTTTGCCGAAAAAGGTAACAGGATAGAGGCATACCAGTTTGTCCGCTTTGAGCGCAAATGAAGGTTTATATCTTCTCAGTTCTGCAGGCTTAATGCCAATAAATTCATGTTTCTGAAGGATTTCAGGGACATTATGCGTTGGATAAATGACAAAAACATTCGTAAAATGAGGAGACTGCAAGGGCAGAGGCATCTCAGATAAATTCGTTTTGGTCAGCAGTTCGTTGATCTCCCTGAATCCATCTAAATTTTTGGCGATAGCCACATACAATAAAGTCTCGTTTTTCCTGATTTCTACACCTGCAATTGGTTTAATCCCTGCCTCCAAACATCTTTTAGCAAAATCAGTAATGCCGGTGGTACTGTTAATATCAGTAAGTGCTAAACAATCTACACCATTTAATAGTGCTTGTTGTATCAATGCCTCAATGGACAAAGTACCATAGCGTAATGAATAGAAAGAGTGACAATTTAAATACATAATACCTGTAATTATTAATTATAAGCTCAAAGCCCTGTGTACAATAGCGGGGTTATTGTAGCGGTTTTTGAGCCAGTCCATGGCCTGGTATAACTCGATGGTTTTGGTATTATCTGTAAATAAATTAATCTGGTGGCTCCCCTGAACTAAATGAGATAGTTTGACACCGACCAATCTGATGAGCATTCTTCTCTTATAAAGCTTCTTAAAAAGCTCAAAAGCTATTTCCATCAGGATCTCATCATTGGCACAAAAAGGAATTTTCTTTTGCATAGTCTCCGTATCATGGTTGGAGTAGCGAATCCGCACCGATACGCAGGCACACATTTGCTTGAGTTTGCGCAATTGAAAGCCCAGGTATTCCACCAGTTTGAGCAATGTGGCCTTCAGCAGTTTCATATCCTGAGTATCCTGATCGAAAGTAAAATCCTTGCCAATGGATTTCTCTGCAGAATAGGGGATAACGGGCGTAGGATCAATGCCATTGGCTTTTTTCCAGATGCCGATACCGTTCTTTCCCAGCAATTCATTCATGGCTTCGGGAGGCAATAGCCTGATATGGTTGATAAACTTAATTCTAACTCTGCGGAGTAGTTTGAAAGTAGTGGTACCCACGGCCGGCAAACGCCTGATGGACTGCGGATCCAGGAAAGGCTGCACTAAGTTTTCCACTACCTCGTAGCCTCCTAATGGTCTGGCGTGAGCTGTGCATATTTTGGCCACGGTTTTATTGACACTTAAGCCATAGAGCAAAGAAAGCCCGGTTTCGGACTTCACCTTATTCACCAGTTCGCGCGTAAATTTTGAGGAGCCGTGGAACCTGTCCATACCTGTCATGTCAACATAAAACTCATCAATCGTAGCTCTTTCGTGTAAAGGCGTATTTTCGGTGAGTATTTCATTCACGATGTCTGAATATTTGGTAAACAGGTCAAAATCCCCTTTCAGCAGCACCGCATCAGGACATCGTTGCAGGGCAACACGGGTGGGCATTCCTTTTTGCACGCCATATTTTTTGGCTTCAGCCGAAGCGGAAGCAATGATGCCCCGGTTATTTAAGCCTCCGATGAGTAAAGGTTTCCCTTTCAGATCAGGAAGCTTCAATAAGGTGCAATTGATAAAAAAAGCATCTAAGTCAATGTGGGCGATCTGTCTCATATTTACTAATATATTTAGCAAATATAGAGATATTACTAATTATATTAGTTTACGTGTAAGGAAAAAATGTATAACCTATTTTTTAGAGTCAGATAAAGTATGTCTCTCAATATAAATTAATATTTACTTTAATGAGATAATTTTTTGATTGATGAGGAAAATTAATTCAATATATAGCGAGGATTTTGAAATCTCTTAACTCCTACCTTTAAAATGTTAATGTAAGATTATAAAGAATTTGAAAAGAAACCTTACAGAAAAAACTGCCATTATTGCAGGAAGTAATGAAGCATGTCATAATTCTTCATAACAACAAGCCTAATTAACTGCCGAAGTTGCAGGTAAATTAGTATGGCATGGTGTTTAATGAAAAAAATAAGATGTAAGAAGTGCTTTAGATTTTGGACGTTTCTAAAACACTTCTTGAGAATGCTGGATACTTGTTAATGGCACTCTCAGATATGTTATACTGGCCGCAAAGGTAATTGTTTCAACTTCAATTACAAATATTTCCTACCAGATTATTTTCATCTACATAACAAGCCGGTAAATCTCATTCCGGACTAATGAGTTGAAACTATTAAATTTTATTCTTTATGGCAACAAACAAACCATATGGAGACAATGCTCGGAATGGGGCAGTCAAAGAAAGAACGCAAACCTTTAATCCTAAAACTCAGCAATGGATAAAAAGAGATGCAACAAGTGGTAAATTTATGGACGCTAAACAGGATGGACGACCATTCAAGGGGGTGCGAAAGGAAAAGTAATGAAAAGTTACAGAAACTTAATTGAATCTACGCGCTCAAGGCTCAATCCAGATAGAATTACTTTTAGTAAATCATTTAATGAGGAGCTTTCAAGTATTTCATTCAGCGATATTCAAACCTTTGTCAGACTTGCGATGAAGTCTGTGGAACCTCAATACACAAGTATTACCAAAGAAGCAGGGGAAAGGGTGAAATCACATCTAAATTTGAAATTAACAAATCATTCCTTTAGATACCAAGGCTCAGTAATGACGAATACTCATATAAAAGGATATAGTGATATTGATTTGTTAGTGATTTCTGAAAAATTTTATACTTACGATGCTTTAAATACTTCTAAGGTAATTGAGGAAAATAAAATACATGATTATGTTAAATTGAATAGGCTAAAAAACGAATCAGCAGCCCAGCGCTATTATGGAGATAGTTTAGAAGATTTGAGGCTGTTGAGAAAAGATTCGGAAATTACTCTATATGCAGTTTATGATATATGCAATTTGAATAAAGGCAAATGTATAGAAATCACTAATCAGCACTTAAATCGAGATGTTGATATAGTTATTGCAAATTGGTATGACGATGTTGACTCAATAGTTAATGGAAAAGGAGAGAATCGTGGAATTCAGATCTATAATAAAGATGAGGATGAAGTTGAAAAGCCTGATTATCCATTTCTAAGTATTCAAAGGATTAATTCGAGAAGTTCCTTTACAGAAGGTAGGTTAAAGAAAATGATTAGGTTTTTAAAAACAGTTAAAGCTGAATCAGATTTAGAGATTGATTTATCTAGCTTTGATATTAATGCTATTTGCTATGATATTTGTATAGATAAATACAGGTATAAGTCCTACATAGAATTAGTGGATGTATTATATTACCAATTACGTAGCATTCTGTCCAATGAGGAGCATGCAAGAAGGTTGAGCTCTGTTGACGGGAAGGAGCTTATTTTTGTAAAGGACAATACAAAATTGGAAAAGCTAAGAATGTTATTTTCTGAAGTAGAACCAATTTATACTGATTTAAAGAAAAGGTTGACTTATGGATAATAAAATTAGCGTTTTCATAGGTAGCTCCACCGAATCCTTAAAAATTGCGAAGATTGTAAAACGTCTCCTTGAAGTGGGGGGCGGAGTTGAGTGTACTATTTGGAATGAGGGGGTGTTTGAATACAACAAATCTTTTCTTGAGTCTTTGTCAAATGTGAGTTATTCATATGATTTTGGTATAATGATCGCTACTAAAGATGATATTGCCCTAATCAGGAAAAGTGTTAAGAGTATTCCGCGTGATAATGTCATATTTGAGTATGGCTTGTTTTTAGGTGTTATGGGGAACCTTAGAACCTTTCTCTTACAGGAAGAGGGTGCAAATCTGCCAACTGATCTACTTGGATATACTACTCCTCGGTTTGATTCTGGCTTTAGCGAAGAGAAGTGGGAGAAATTATTAAGTAAAATAAAGCAAGTCATAATTGAGGAGTATAGTAAGAGTATTATTAAAATATTACCATCAACCTCCCTTGCAATTGGTTATTTCAATTCCTTTTTGAAGAGGGTTGGGAGATATGTGATAGAAACGCAGGGAACTTTACTTAATAAAAATGATTGTGAGCATTCTAATGCCAAAGTACAGATTATTATACCTGAGGAGTTAAGTAGTGATATTGGTGAGAAAGCTCAGATTTTCTATAGAAGTAATGGTTTGGTAGGGGATGAAATAGGTCAATCCAACAGACCATTTCCAATATGGTTTCATAAAAAGCAAGATGAACTGATAATAATTGACATGCCTACTACTCTTAATTCTATCCGACCTTCGGTGGAATTATTAATTCCAACTTCTTCATTAGGGAATAATAAGATAAAATATAAAGTAGAAAGGAAAGAACTTGAGAATTTTAAAAGAACGCTTGAGTATCTAATTTCTATTGATGATTATTCCAAGGCTTGTGTAGAAGTGGTTTGGGAGTCTGAGTTTTAGTTTAACAAATTAGTGACAAAAATGTGCAGTGAATCGCTGCACATTTTTTTATTCATCAAGATTTTTTTCCAAGTTCGAAAAAAGGATCCCAATTGAAATGTCCATTGCTTTCAACATTTGGTTAATTGTTTTAAGGGTTGGTTTTCCTTTCCTATTTATAATTAGAAGAAATAAAATGACTAAATATCCTTATACAATTTTAACTGAAGAGGCTACGAATAAAGATTTATTTGGGAATAAGGCTCATGAGAGAATTGCCAAAACCATTTATCAAACAATCAAAGAAAATGATAAGGGGTTAGCTATAGGCATTGAAGGTGAATATGGTTCGGGCAAATCCACTGTCGTAAGACATTTAAAAGAGCAATTAGATAAAGAGAAAGACTTATATGCGACCTTCTATTTTGATGCTTGGGCGCATGAAAGTGATCCTTTAAGAAGAGTGTTTTTGGAGTCAATGATTAAAAGCTGCTGTGAAGAAAAGAATGAAGACATCAGTATCTTACAGTCAAATATAAAATATAATAAAACCACTGATGAGAAGTCGAAGAAAGGAAAAATCTCAAAATTCGCTATTGTATTTTCGGTAATCCTTTTTCTTATCCCTGTGGGAATTCAGTTACTAGGGAATGTCAATTATTCGAACCTAACATTGATTTGTACAGAATGTAATATCGATTGGTTATTTGTTTGTGGATTATTCTTCTCTCTATTTCCAATATTATTAATCGTTTTAAAAATTATCTATTTAAAAAGTAGTGGCAAAGATATTTTAGATTTATCACAATGGCAGTTCATTAATCGTTCTTTAAGTAGTACTCCAGATGAAAAAGTAATTACAGAGCAAGAAAGAACATCCATTGAATTTCAAGAATACTTTGATCAAATATTAAATAAAATATTTATAGAGAAAGATAAAAAGTTGATTATTTTTATCGATAACCTTGATAGAATAGAAGAGGACCAAGCTCTTAAGGTATTTTCCACCTTACAGATTTTTCTACAACATCGAAATGGTATAGAAAGTACTAATTCTTTACATGATAAAATTTATACTGTAATACCTTTCGATCCATCAGGAATTGGGTTGCTTTGGGAACAAAGAAATTCAAATAGCCTTTTAAGCCATGTTAAGAAGCCAGCCAATAATTCTATTAGTTTTCTGGATAAAATTTTACAAGTGAGAATTAACGTTCCCAACCCTGTTGTAAAGGGCTGGAAAGAAACAAGCGGTAAGTTAATCGATCAAAGTCTTAGTAAATGGAATCGAGATGAAATTAATGTTGTTAAAAATGTTTTTCACTTTACAAATACATCCCCTGATTTTAATCCGAAACCTAGGGAGATTAAAATTTATATAAACCAAGTAGGTCTTCTAAGAAATCATTTTGGTAAACAAATTAGTACTGAAGCAATTTCTTACTTCGTCATGAAGAAATATGTTCAGAAGTTTTCAATAAATGAAATAAAGGAGATGCTCAATATATCGTTTTCTGAAAAAACACAGTCTTTATTAAAATCACCTGAAGTTGAAAAAGAAATAGCTGCAATATTGTATGATGTGAAGAATATCAATGATGCATATATTCTTTTGCTACAAGAGAAATTGGTTATAGCACTAAGCAATCATAAAGATGAAGAAGTATTGGGATTAGAGAAAGCTCATGAGGAGAATTTCTGGTCTGTAATTAGACATTTTGTGAGCACATATGATGATCAAAATCTATACAATATTATAGGCTGTATATACAAATGTTTTGGTTTAGATAAATTAAAAGAAAGTAGCTTACAGGTTATTAAAATTAAGGCTAATCAACTGGTTCGTAAACCCGAATTGATTTGGAAGGAAAATAGTATACACGAGGATAAAGAAAGACTAAACACCATTGCTTGTTTCAGTTTTAGTAAAGATGAAGTTGTTCGTGATGCGTGGTTTAAACTTTATAAATATGCTCTTACTACAGGCACTGAAATTATTGAAGAAAATCAGAATGCAATTGTTCAGAAGTTAAAGAATCTAAATCTGATTTATGAAGAAATTAAAGTAGTAGTTGGAGATAACAAGCTTGAATTACAAAAGGGCGTGAACTGGCAATTCTTGGCGAAAGTGGATTACCAATACGATTTAAAATTGAATAGGATCATTACTGTAAGCCAAATAGCTGTAGATGATTTCATTGAAGGGATGAAAAAAGTTTTTAATGAAATTGACGAGCAAATTGAACTTAATATTTCATATGAGCTACTTTTTTTAGATCGAATAAATATGATTAAAGAAGCTGATTTAGTAAATCTAACAGATGGTCTTTTTTATGCTTTAAAGAAAAGAGAAGAAATACATTCTTCGAAAAGCAAAGAAGATTTAATGATTATAAACTTAGGTTCTGCTTTTGTAGATCTTCTATATCAAACGTCAGTTAAATACAGCAAGCTGGAATTACTAAAGGGAATAGTAAGTGATAGCAAATTTTATGAATATGTTTCAATTAATGTAACTGTAGAGGCTGATCACATATTCAAACTAGCAACTATTAGAGCTTACATACTTAAAGAAGAATACCATAACTATCTAAGTGAAAGTATAGCTGAAGACTTTACTTATATGTCGATGGTCTACGGTATTTTCAAAAAAGATGAAGTGGAATTCGCTAAGTATTTATGCGAGGACTTAAAACGAAATTCCATGTGGAAAACAATTTGGTCTTTAATTAAATTGCACGACAGTCCAGTGATGAGAAGAGTACTAATTCAATTAATACTAGAGAACCAAAAATCACCCTTTCAAGCAGCAACGGTAGAATTGAATTACTACAATGGTTTAAGGTTATTATCTGAAAAAGGCTTTGCAAAGCATTTTAGAGCCTATGATAAATGGTTTTTAGAGAACAGCAACATAGAAAAGGAGTCTTTAGATACTAGTCAATTTCATTTATGGGTCGAAGAAATATCATCTAATCAAAAATTAAGTAATGCTGATGAGACAAAGATGAGGATGATACTTCAGAGTCTAAAAAGATTATAATTCCGTTTGCAAAAACTGGAGATGATAAGTATCAAGTTTGCAAATTCAAGTAGGTTATTAGCAAATTGCCTGACAAACAATATTAAAAATAGGTATGAATGCTATAAGGAACTAATCGCTTTTTATGGTGGCTGAAAAAGGGATATAATAACTATTATTCTTCAGAAGCTTCATTCACCATCTGCATCTTATCATAAATTTCATAACATTCTTCTTTTGAGATATTGTGCTTTGATTTTAATGAATCATACAGAACCTGAACTGCTTCTTCTCTTAACCTTCTTTTATCTTCTGTGAGAGAATTTCCCATAGTTACTTTTGCTTTTCGATTGAAAACTAATACAATTTACTTTAAAATACAATATACTATTTATTAGTAGTAATTAATAAGTGGTAACAAATAGGTATGAATGATTTTTCCTTTGTTGTATGTCAAAGGATGATGACTTCAGCAAAGAACAGCTTAGCAAGCTTGGTAATAGAATAAAGACGTTGCGTATTGCAAAAGGATATACTAATTACGAATATTTTGCATACGAGCATAATATTCCAAGAGCCCAGTTCGGAAGGTATGAAAGAGGTGAAGATCTTCGGTTTAGTAGCTTGATAAAAGTAGTGAAAGCCTTTGATATGACGCTTACCGAATTTTTTCAGGAAGGATTTGATGATTAATTAAACAATTTACTCAGGAAGGAAGGCTTTCTTTCTAGTATAATAGTATAAAGACTGTCAGCTTGTGACTGAGGATTATCAAATTTAATTTCTGCTATAGCCTGTTTTTTCTTAAATAAGTTAAAGGGTTTCTTTCCTGGCTTTCGGTAGTAGTAGGTGATATCAAAATTATGAATGATCTCATAAGTTATCGATAACGTATCAAGAGATGGTAAATAGAGACCTTCCATGTTCAGGTGATCATCTGAAATAGTAAACTTCTTTGCAGATAGTACAACATTATCAGTTTTCAAGTAAACAGTATCTATTAAAGGTATGTTTAATGAGTCAGAGGTAGATGCTTTTACAGTTGAATAACTAATAAGGTTCTTTCTAATATTGCCAATATCTTTTCTTATAGTTTCCTGGAGTTTCTCTGCCAGCGCCATCTTAGCATTGGAGGCATCAATTTCAGCAAGTTCCACCCTCAGGCGGTTTTTACCTGCTTTGTCTTTCCATTGCTGCATGTCCTGAAAACTGAGCTCTGAAGCTTCTTTAAAATCAAGCACTTCGGATCTTTTTACCATGAGCATGTAGACGAGTATCAAGATTAGGATCAACTGCGCAATCCAAAAGTATTTTCTTATCAATTGGAATATTAATACCATCAATGAGATTTCTTAAAGTCAGTAAGTTTGTCTGCTTTGTCTTTCAACTCAATTTTTATTTCATATAGCAGCTTAGTCATTTCAGTGGTTGTATTATTGATTTGTTGCAAAAGTTTGTCCTGGGTGAGTTTAAGATTGATATGTTTCTCCTTTTGCGTATTAACTTCCAGCTCTAACTTAGCCAACTTTACATGAACATTCACCCACATGCTGATTACCACAATGAGCAAACTGATTGAGCTTAATAACATATGTCCCATATTCAGTGTGGTATTTAATCTGAAAGGCTGGTTTACATCTTCATTTTTCATCTTCCACTAGTTCACCTGAGTTAATAATCGACTTCGTTGCTATGTTGTATTGCAAACCTGTTTCACCATACCTGTTTTTAGTGGCAACTGCATAATTGTTTCGGAAAGAGTCATCCACTTTTACTACTTCAAGGTTGACGCCCGCGTCAAATAGTGGTGCAGTGCCACCACGGATAGTACCTTGGGTGGTACGCTGAAAGATTACTATGAAGATCGTATCAGGGAAATCTTTCCGGAGTTTATCAAATTCAGAAGAATGAGCATTGAGTTTATTCCAACTATCAATAACAACTACATCAAATTCCTTCGCTGCTTTCCTGATCGTTTCAATGCCTTGAGGTAGTTGATCGGTGATGAAGATTTTACCTCTGTTGCCGGGAGCAACATATTCCTCTCGCATTCTTCTGATCAAATCCGAGCGCCTGCCAATCTCCAGGGAAAATATTGCGATCTGATTATTTAAACCAGCGAAAGCATCTGCCAACTGGTAGCCAAACCGTGTTTTTCCACCTCCCTGGTCGCCTTCTAAAGTAATGGCCAATTCAAATCGCTCCAGGTCACCTAGCAATTTGCCTAAGTCCCCAGCTAGTCTAAAAGAATTTTCAGAAGGTGCGGTGTTAATGTCATTCATCGAATTGAAAATTGACAGCGAGCGTTTTTCCGTATTAGTAGCTGGTAAATGTGCCTTTCTTGATAAAGGCAAACCAGATAAACCGTTCAGCTCATTGGAGCTTATTGCCCTTCGTAGTTCTGCCTTCCAATCTTTATTGATAAGGATCTTAATCTTCCTGTTACCTTCTAATTTATTGTACTGACTTATCAGTTTTTCCTGGATTTTCTGAATTTGCCTGGCATGCATGGAAGACCTGGTAATCTGTTTGGTTGCTATGGCCTTTTGAAGTGAGCTGATATAGTTGCGTAACTGAAGTTTGCTCATCGTCTTACGGTCGAACTTCAGAAAACTTTCAATAAAGAGCTCCTCTGTTTCTGCTTTAGGTTTAGCTAACTGAAGTTGCTGATTAAGATTGTTTAGGTATAAATCAATCGACTCTTTCACTGTTTTATCCTTGTCGTACCAGTCTTTGGCTTCCATGAAGAACTCATGACCTTCCTGGTAAACTTTAGGCAGCTTAGCCAGGTTTACCTGCTTAATATTCTCTTGATAGTTGATGACAGAAATCATAGGCCAAGGATAGGACGATCTGATTTTTAGCTTTCCGTTTGATTCATGATAATGGAGGTTTAACTAATAGTTATTATCATCTACAATATTAGATGATCCTTAAGAGTCAGCTTCATTTTAAGTGATTTGGCTTTTAGAAGTAGTAGGCTTGTGACCCCATCTAATTCATTTTTCAGTGGATAGTTAGCAGTTAAAACCTCAGTTTTGACTTTGTCTGTTTGATGCGTAACAGAGACCCCCGAGCTTTTCTCCAGTGTGTGCCATTTATGTTTATTTGAATATTTCTTAAGGATTCCTGATGGATAACTGCTCAATAGAAATTTTCCTTTGAGATTAGCCAGAGTAATCAAGAGCTCTTCAAAGTCCTTTTCTGAATAACCTTTGTAATGTCCCATATCGGAATTAAAGTAAGGAGGGTCACAATAGAAGAAACTATCTTCAGTATCCCTGCTTTTGATTACAGTAATAGCATCATTACATTCCATGTCTACCATTTCCAAGCGATCTTTAATGGCCTTCGTAAACGCAAGTTTTTTATTTAAAAATCGCTTCTGAGTGCCATTCGATTTCCGTTCGTAGGCATACCCTCCAAATATCCTTGCGGAGAAGCTCATATTGGTCTGCACCCAAAATGCCCAGGCCCTTTGAACAGCATCCAGCTTTTCTGGATTCTTCAGCATATCATGAGTCTCTTTATGCACCTGCCTGCTATGTGGAGTGCTTTTTATCAGTTTCTCCAATTTGTTGAAATCACTGTGGCAAACGCGGTAGAAGTTCACTACTTCTCCGTTTAAGTCGTTGATGACCTCCATTTCAGAAGGCTGTTTGGCGAAGAAAACCGCAGCACCTCCTACAAAAGGTTCACAGTATAATCTGTGATCCGGGATCAGGGAAAGAATGAGACTTACCAGTCGTTGTTTCCCTCCGTAATAGGTAATAGGTGTCCTCACAAAGTCTAAACCTTCAAGATTTGGTTCTACTAATCCCTTCTCTTTAGCTAGACTCTTTTGTATGTTTAATCCTACGGCTTCCACCACAGCTACGCTCACTGCATTGCCAAGAAGCTGATACCTCCTGCTGTCACTTATTTCTTTCAACTCACCATCAAAGATTCCTTTGCTTGTCCAGTCATCAGGGAACCCCTGCAATCTCTCACATTCCAAAGGAGTAAACCTTCTGATAGTTTCCATGTTCGTAAGCAAATTTTCACTTTCTGTGTTAGTAGTAAGCGCTCCGGTAATGCCATCTTGCCTTACTTCAAAACCTCTCTCCCTGAATGGAGCATAATCAATGCCTTTCTTCTGGTTAGCGCGCCTGATTGCCTTTGCTTTTTCGGTTCTTACAGATCGCATTGGATGCCATTTCTCCAACAGGAAATTATGGTCATCCGCTTTGGTAATGCAGTTAGAAATACCTGCTTTTCTAATGTTCAGATTCTCTCCCTTTTCGTACTTTTTACCTCTTAAGGTTAAGATATAGGGTGAATAGTTCCCGCTATCACCCACTTTAGTACTTATTGTTGGAGCAATGTTGGCTTGTGAGAGGCTTTCATTGCTTTTTTTAATCGCACTATGGCTCTGTCCGATAGGAAATACTTCGGGTCTGGCTTGGGTTCTAAGAGATCCGACAAGGTACACCCGCTCTCTGTTTTGGGGTAGAAACCAGGCAGTATTAAGCAGTTGCCATTGGATGTCATAAAGCCCAAGGTCGGCAAACGCTCGCAATACGATTTCAAAGTCTTTGCCCTGGTTACTGGAAAAAAGTCCTTTGACGTTTTCAAAGATAAACAAACTGGGCTTGAGTTCATTGATGATTCTAACTGCTTCAAAAAAGAGCCGGCTTCTTTTTCCTTTGATGCCTTTCCTTTTTCCAGCAATGGATAGATCCTGGCATGGAGATCCGAAAGTGATAATGTCTGGTTTTTCGATGCTTCCTTTCTTGATTTCTTCAACTGCTCCTGCATAAATGGCATTTTTGAAATTGTAATGATAATTGGCAATAGCGTATTTGTCTATCTCACTGAAGTAGTGTTTTCGGAATCTCATTCCGGCAGCAGAGAGTCCTTTAGGGAAACCTCCTATGCCGCTAAAGAGGTCAAGCAAGATGAGGTCACTCATAATATTCCCTCGTCAGAAAATGAGAAGTAACTTTCTTTTGTCACAATCAAGTGATCTAGCAAACTGATCTCATGCAAGTCACCTATCTGCTTGATCTTCCTCGTGATTTTGATATCCGAACTGCTCGGTTTTAAAGTGCCTGATGGATGATTATGGGCGATAATGATGCCACTGGACAAACTCTTTAAAGCAATGGCAAAAATGATTCTGGGATCGGCTACCGTTCCGGCAATTCCCCCCTTTGAATGGCGATAGTATCCAATTACGCTGTTTTTCCTATCCAGGTAAATGACATTAAAGAACTCCTGGGCTTCGATACTTCCTCTACGATATTGGGAACGAATAAAATTAGCAGCATCTTTGGAAGATTTGACATTGCCCAACACTCTTTTGCCCTTATTGTAACTAAGTTTAATTTCAGGAATTAAATTGGCTTTGAATTGTCCGGCAATTCCTGAAAGTTCACCCATTAGCAGCTGGGCTTTCCTTTCCTTCTTGTAATATTTGCCAGCCACTACAACTTACCTTCTTTCTTCAGTTCTTTAGTTGCGCGTTGAATGGCTTTTGTCCAGGCTTCACCAGCCTTTCTGGTGCGCTTTGCATGACGGCTGATTATCGTTACTCTTTGTGTGTTGGCTGACTTCCCTGAAGTAGACTTACTCTTTCTCTTATATTTCATCTTACCGTTTTGGTGGTAAGATTAGGAAAGTTGAGAAATGCGATTTCGGGTTAGTTCGGGATAAGACAGTATTGCAATTATGAACTAAAGTTATTTCTTTAAATTATAGTTTTAACAAGATAGGAAGCAAAAAGAATTGTGAACTCCTAAACTGCCCATCATTAAGCCATTTCTTCTCAACATGGAAGAGGAAAGATCTTGTTCAGAGATGATATGAAAGTCTTTACGACTAAGGGGAAAATATGATACGTCATACATGGATAAAAAATGACATAAGGAGACAAAGAACAACTAGTTCTCATGCCTTAAATTTAGGAGTCCGCTTGATCAGTGACATTATTTGCAGATTGCCTAAACCGATCATCTTTTAACAGCTGATCAAATATTTTTATACTCTTTTCTTTATATCTATAGTCTGACTCTCCCACACTTCTAAGACTATTGTAGGCTCCTAATAAAATTTTTACAGGGTCATCATTATAGTAACCACTTTTTGATATATCAGGTTTGTCATAATTTTTAAATTGAGAAAGTAGATCAATACACTCTTTAGGGTACTTTTTTGCATTAGATAATAAGTACTCGTAGAAGTAATGAGGAGAGCGTTTTACAACGTTGGATTTGGAGTATTTCACTAGTAAAGGGTGAATCTTCATAAAACAATCTTCTCCTTTATCTTTTAAATGTAAGAAAGCTGTAGAGTACTCCTGTATAACTTTCTCATCTTTGCTATCCAAAAATTGTAGAAATAGCTTTTCAGCTCTTTTTCTCGATATAGGATTTTCGTTGAATAAATTATGGATTGCAACATCAACCATTTTTGATCGAGCCTCTTCGTTTTTCTTTAAGAATTTTTTCAAAAGACCATAGCATTGTTGCTGATCGTCAATCCATAGCAATGCCAGAATAACAGCCGAATCTCCATGCATTTCTTTGTGATCTAAAGACGTTTTAAAGTAGGGTTCAAGCTCTTTGAAAAAGTATTCTGCAAGGCATTGAGCGCTTCTAAGTGTGTGTTTTAGTACCTCAATTTCATTTTGTTCTGTCACTCGCAATAATACCTTTAGTGTTCTTTCCTTATCAAGATCCATAAGGTAGTGGAGCTGTGGCATTAATGTAGCTTTAACTCCAACACTAAAATCGTCAAGTACTCTATCAACAGTATCAAATACCAAATCTCTATGGTCAGGATAAGAGAATAAATAAGGTATTTTGCTAACGGCTAAACCTCTTACTGTATTAATTCCATATTGAATGGAATTTTCTAATTCTTCTTTATCAGCAGGGTCTTCATGGTTAAGTGCAGTATTACATAAGAAAGTGATTACCTCATCATCACAATTCTTTGTATTAATAAGGTAACTGATTAGCAATAGAAGCATCCTGATATTTGAACTATCAAGGCGAAGATTTAGTGCTTTTTTAAACAATTTCTTAAATTCATTAGTATCATATTCACCTTTTACTAGGCCATCTAGTCCAGAGATTATATAATTATGATCAACTTTATCCTCTTCAATCAACCTTTCAATCAACGCAGCAAAATATTGAGGTCTTTCGGCCACTTGTTTTTCAAAAGCCCTTGAATGCTCTACTTTTGAGCCATTCAAAGGACCATTACCATGAAATTGCTCTTCATCATACTGCATGAATGAATTTTCCCATTGTTCGAAATTCATGTTTTCATAGGCAGAAGAAGAAAGAGGTGGAGGAACTGCTCTCAAAACACTACCTTGTGGTTTGTCTTCTTTAAATTGACCGAATTTTCGTTCGAGTTCTTGATATACTTTTTTTATCAATGGCTGGTTAATCAATAAATTATGTGGAATAGCACAGAGATACTCATATTTAATCCCTCCTGACCAGCGCAGGTAATGATACTTTTTTCCTTCTCTATTGATATAGACTTTGCAATCCCTCTCTGGTAAAATACTAAGCACTAAATCATTGACCTTTTGCCTTTGTTCATCTGTAAAGTGTGCGTACGATTTCGAAATGAGCTGCCTTACATAAAACCCTGCTTTGGATGAAATCTCAAAGCCTCCCTTATCTGAATATGACTTTAGTAATTCGACAATTAATTCTTTGTGTGTTTCAGGTTGATCTTGTAAACTAATAATTAATATCACAAGAATGGTTAATGAATGATCATTCAAGTGATCACTAACAAACTCTTTGTATTTATTAGGATTTTGGAAGTATAACTGCTTGCTTTTATCGATCAAAAGCTGAAGGACTTCTTCATAGTCATTACGATTTGATCCAGGATATGAGAAAAAATAAGGTAAGTCAAAATTTAGTTTCAACTCATTTTCATTATTTAGCTTTCTTTTATTTATTGACTTTACCAAATTGAGTGTGAAATCAAAAGACTGCTCAAGATCAATCTCAAAAATCTTTTTAAATAGTTCAGAATCATCATAGCTCAACTTAGGTTTATCGTAGAGGGTTTTCTGTGATTTGATCTTCTTTGTTAAGTATTCACCATAAACTTTTAAGGTCCAATTAAGATTTTCTCTTGAAGCATCTTCTAAGATAGAATAAAAGCCATGGGTGTCTTTTACAATTTCATCATCAGCATACTTTTCGAACAAATGAGTAGCTAAAGGGTGATCCCACTTTTTGATAAAATATAATAGCCTAAAAATAAGCATGGCTTTATCTGTAAATTCAGGAAGGTCAAAAAGAATCTGAAGTATTTGCTGCCTGCAAGTGGGAAGCAGCCTTTTAAAGAGATTAAATAGCTGATTTAATCGAACTTCAGTTGTTTTATTTTGCTTTTTAAGTACATGTAGGCCAAAGCTATTGAATGCCTTTGTAAAAGGTTCTTCTGAGATCAGTTTTTTCAACTCTCCACTTTCATTTAGAAAGTCCAACCAAGAAGATGTGTTTATTGCCTCCATAAAAATGTCTTTCCAAATTTTATTTGATAGAATCTTTCGCCTTACGAAATTCTTTTCAGAATCATTTGGATCTTCTCTATACCCCAGTTCTGTAACAAGTAGGACTTTTATTTGGAACCGGAATTTAGAATACTCTAAAACCCTTTGCAGGATTTTTATATATTTCTCTAAATCATGATCTCGCAAGAAGCTCATAATCATCTTAAGGCTCGCTCTTATGTATAGTCCTTGATGATTACTTAAGATGTATTTCTCTATGGATTGCCCACTATCAACAAATTGTTTTGCGAAGCAATAATCAAAAAATGTTTGATGAAAAAACTGAATTTCACCCTTCGATTCTACTAAAAGACCATTACTTTTTAGGTACTCAACTGAGGTGAAATACTTTTGATCAATTTTAAATTTGGAAAGGTTGATGCTGGAGGTTTTGTACATGTGAGAAGCGATTTCGTAAAGAGCTTCCTTACACAATGAACCATGCGTATATTTAGTGATTTTTTGATGCCAAAGCTCATTGTACAAGTCATGTAAAGTTTGAATACCGTCCAAGGTTTGGTTTCCTGAACTGACTTTACATAGTACGTTCAGGTGATGAGGTACCCGAATTAACTCTAATAGTTTAGGATTTATTTGTTCCTGGTCTATTTTCTTCTCCTTCAGAACCTGCTGCACATCTTGTGGATCAAGAACCCCAACTTTTATGCTTTTTTGATTAGATATGTTGCGTAGAGAAGTGTCGTAATTAAGGTCATAAGTTCTGACAGATATAATAATTCTTACGTCACTTATGGAAGCGAAAGAATTGATAAGTGAAAGAAATGAATCAAGATATTCTCTCTTTGCGGACATGGATTGTGAGAGTGCATCAAGTTGGTCAATCAATATAATTACGGAATCATTCGTAACAGCAAGTGTTTCTACTAGTATTTCAATAGGGAGGTCAAAATCCAATTGCTCCTGAAGCTCCTTTTTGGTTTTGGGATAATATTTATCCGCCTTAATACCTAAAACAGGAATTTTTGTACTATTTAGCTCGTCATACAGATCTTTAATAATAACACTCTTACCATATCCAGCATTACCTTCCAAAAGTATAATTCCTTTCTCAGCCTTGCCTAGTGGTTTTTTGATCCACTTCAATAATTGTCTTGTCTCTTTACGAGGAATATGAGAATCCACCAGACCTTCGAAATATTGATTAATATTTTGAAGTTGAAAAGATGATAACTTAAACTTTTCTAATATCTCTTTTGATGAGGGTAAGGTAAGTCGAGAGAAATAACGATTGTAAATACGTTGATTCTCAGGTTGTGAAAGTTGGATCTTCAATTGACTTGGCACTTTCCAAACTAGATTAATGTCTAGCTTTTTAGCCTCATCCTCTATTTCGATTTGTATTTGTGACTTTTTCTGATTGGGGAAAGGACTTTCTGCAAATGGTTGGTTAATGTAGAACAAAACCTTTGTTAATTCAGAGTTTTTCTTTTTCGCACTTTGAAAAGCCTCAATCAACTTTGATTTCCTTTTTGATGGTTTGACTTTAAGGAATTTTGCTTGAAATCCTATATAATCGTCTCCAATTTTTATAGGGTCAGCTTCAATACCCGTTTGGTTTTCGTAGGAATGAATACCAAATGGTCGGTTGTGCTCTTGACAAAACAACTCATATGCAAGAGCTTCAAAAGCATCTTGTTCTTTGCCAGAGAATTTCTCCTGAAAAATCGCCCATTTTAGTTCTATCATTCTGCTGAAATATTTTTTCCCTTTGTCTTCAAATATCTCATGAGCATTCCCGAAGGAGTCGATGATTTCTGATCATAAATTGAAGTATCACCAAACAATAAAAAGCTATCTTTGGCTCTTGAAACTGCCACATTAAGCATATTTACCCCACGATCAAAAAAGAAAGACCTACCTTCTTCATTTGAAGCATAAACTGGCGAAAATATAATTATTGATCTCTCAGCACCTTGTAAGGCATGTACTGTACCAATGGTAAGCTTTTTAGTATCGAACCCTGCTGTCTTAATTATATTTTTAAGCAAATGTTTTTGAGAGGCAAAAGGAGTAATAATACCAATGTGCTCCTCCAATTTTTTCTCTGGATTTTTCGAATCGAAGTAAAAGTTATTAATCAGGTCGTGATTTTCAAGAAGCCAATTAGCAATTGCAATTGCCTCTTCTTCATTGAGTCGACTCCCATTTTCACTTATTGAATTTCCCAAGATGTCAATGAATCCCATTGCAGGTAAAGGAGGTTTTACTTCATGTTTAGCATATGACCCACGCATTGGCTTAAGCAAACCATGATAGGCTAAGTTGTTGCAGAAGTCAATAATTTCATTATAGCATCTGCGATGCTCCACCAACATCATTCCTCTAGCTTCTTTTACCGCAGCATGATAATATGAGGCGTTTTGTGCAAGCTTCATTATACTTCCTGCACTAGCAGTAAATCCTTTTTCATCTAAGTCATCAAATTTATTTTCTAAGGTCAAAAGCTTAAACTTAGATAGATTACTATGGTCTATTGGTTTTGGAATTTTCCAGATAGGATCTATTTGTTTAATATCTCCAACCACCAGTGCTTTTTTGGCCAGGGCGAAAGAAGCAGCACCTACTTCAGGAGTTACTTGACCTGCTTCATCCACAATTAGCAAATCAACAAAGTTTAGAAGTGGAAATTGGTTAAGAGTGTTTTTTTCTCCGTATTTTTTATAGCTAAAGAATTTAGGTAGCATATAAAATGTGGAAACGAAGCAAGGAGTTAACATAGCATATCGCTTATACCTTCTAATCATATCAGGTTCCATACTTTTCCAATGTATGTTTTCTGTAACTACTTGATCAGCTTCCAAAATCCATCTTCCTTCCCAATAATGTGTGGCTAGAAGGAATGCTTCGTGTCGAAGCCCCAGATCGAGTTCATCGAATAATGAAGGAGGGTTCGATTCAAGAGCATTGGATGATTTCAGATTAGACCATTGGTCATCAAGTGAAATGACTTTGTTTAGCAAATCGAGTTTCTGTAGAAGAATTTCTTCAATCTGGTTTATATCATTATAATCTGGACTGAAAATCTGTAATTTCGAAGATTGAAATAATCGTTTATAGGGAATGGCTCTTTTCTCTTTGAAGAATTTCAGGAATGAAAAAAGTACTAGCCAGAAAGACTCTGATTCTTTAATGACGTAGTAAGCCTCCAAAAGTCGAGACACTTCAGAAGCTTCCATATTTATAGCTTGTCTATCCAAAGCATTACATTTAAAAAAGATGGAAGACTTTGTTGAAGAGTAAGTTTCCAGTAGATTCAGAATTTCAAGATAATTCTTCCATCCGTGCTGAATCTTTTTCAGTCGATTATCTAATAACTTTAGCTTACCTTGGAGGTAATTAGTGGCAGATTCAACATCATCAAAGGATTCGCCGAAATGAATCTCAGCTTTTTCAATAAAGAACTCTTTTGCCTTATCAATATATTCTGGTTTTTCTATTGTTGATGGAAGGCCTTCTCTATTAATTTGAGCATAATGAACTCCATCGTTAGGAATCATGGATGATGAGGGTAGGTAAAGAGCATAACTGTTAATATCCGGAAGCCACCTTTCGGATAATAGTTTATGGGTAGAATCAGCCTTACTAAAGCTTTCGATAATATTTGTGACAGCCTGATTATTAGTAGAACTTGCAACCATTATAAAAGGATCTTTGCCCATAATGGCAGCTTTCACATATTCATGTGCCACCACACTTTGCAATAAAGTAGTTTTACCTGTTCCTGGTGGCCCATTTACCGCCATTAAATCACCATTTTCAAGAGAATTGTAGTGAATTAGGCTCTGTCTTTGTGTAAATGATAAAGGAAATTTATTTCCCATCTGACCCAGATGCTTGTACATGATACTTGGCCAGTTATTTTCAGGAATGAGAGATTTGATAATTGGGCAGTTTGTGATGCTGAGCTTTGATAAAAGAGCTGGGATTCTTTCTTCCTCTAATAACTGGTCATAGAGCTTAATGATACCATCACCTGCACCATCCATTTTCTCATCAAGAGCTACTATAGTTTCATTTTTGATAGTTAGTTCATCTACTGAAAAAGAGCTAAGCTCCTGTCCAGTAACTTTTTCAAATATTGAGGTGATAAAAATCCAATAGTCGGCCCAGTCTTCTATATCAGAGTTGCCCTCGCTCATAATCTGATCTACTTTTTCCACAGAGCTTAGAATTATCAATTGATCCTCTTTAACAGTAGGTTCCAGTACTTTTCTGATAAAGACAGGAAACTTGATATCAGGAATACTGAGGTAGCCATATCTATTTACACGGGCATTGAGCCAGAATGGATAAATGTTATCTCGTTCTGTTACCTTTTTCCCGTGTTCATATTTTGGAAGAATAGCGAACGGAGCTATGATTATTGAAATCTCACCTATCTCTATCCAATCATCATCATCTCTATTTTCAATACCTTTTTCCCTATTTACTTTGAGTTCGTAATTATCGATTAGCAGGTTAACTTCCGCTGAGGGGAGAGTGCCTTTTTCAAGGTCGACCCATTCAATTTTAAAATGATCCAATTTCTGAAGATTTTGCTCCATTCGTTCTCCATCCGCAAGGCTGTTACGCCAGTATTTTATGTAATTTTCAGTCATTGTTTATCGTAATTGTGATGAAGAAGAGTATTGTTTTGGTCAATCGAAGTTATTTTTTTTGTGAAATTCTTATAGAATTGCAATTTCATGGTAGTTTTTGTGAGATCTATTTTATTTTCATTCAGCGTTAACCAGTCTTCTTGTGAAACTTTTGCCAAAGACATCCAATTGCCAATTCCCATCCTCTTAGGTTTGAAAATCTCCACTAATCCAAGTTGCTTAGCTTTATTGATAATAACTGCCGAATAATTATTTCTCAATTCAGCTTTTTGTTCTTTTGATAGAGTTTTATTAGAGGTGTCATCAGGGTGTGTACTGATTTTAAAAACAAGGTCACCTTCTTCTATTTGAATATAAACTGGATAACCATCTAAAGAATCCCATGAAAGGAGTGCATTTAAAAATCTCTTAGAGGGATTGTTGACAAAATGCCATTTAATTGCAATACCTACTTTCTCTAATTGAGTGTAGAAGCCCATCCATGCATGCACATTCCACTCGATCACTTCTATTTTATCAAATTGATGCTCAGCTTGTATTTTTTCCAAGCGATTTTTATAGTCTCTAAATATATCATTTTCAATTTTGGTTGACTCAGCAAAAATATTTAACAAGTCTTCCCTACTAACAATGTTATATTTCTTCTCTTTAATTTTGTGTAACGAATCTAAGGATTCGTTAATAATTCTTAAGTATATAGGAACGACTTTTAGTCCTCTTGTAGCACAGTAATTTTCCGCAAAGACCAGATATCTTGTTAATTGGTCATTGTTCTCATCTGCATATACTTTGTCTTCTATGAGAATGTAGAATTCATCATTAACAATCAGAGAAATATCAATTTTTCCATGTTGTCGTATGACTTTCAAAGATTTAATTGGTTCATTATAGTTTGGATAGCTTTTTCGTATAAGAAAAGTAATGAAATTTGTAGATAATTCATTTAAAGCATAGTCTGTCTGCTGAAAAATGGCACTGGACCATTGTGCTAACCAGCTTAGGAAGGCATCTTGGCTTAATTCTCCTGGAGCATTCTCAAAAATATTGGGTCTCATATAACATTTAAGGATTTGATTGATCTTTAAATGTATATACTGACGGTATTAATTAAAAATTTTTTATCAAAAAGAAGTGCAGTCTTTAGGGCTCCCCCAATCTCTCAAATAAAAATCTGACAATCTCCGGGCGGAGAAGTTTGGTATGTCTTGTATAGCCAAATTGTTGTAACTCTTCAAAATACATATGAATCCAGGTGGAGAAAGTTTTAGTGCAGACATTGTACATCTCTGCCAGCTCGTATTTGTAGTAGGCTTTTACTTTTGGTAGCTGCTCATCATCGAACTTGGATGGAACTCTCTCTAATGAGGAATTATGAATACTTGGAGGTGAAACTGAATTTTCCATACTTTTTCACTTATAGTGTTTTACCACCTATTTTTTTCCAAATGCTTAATGGGATTTTGTCACGAAGGAAAGTATCAAATAAGTAAGCTTTGATCATCCCTTCCCATGCAGGCTTTGTCTTCAGGGTTTTCAGTAAAGTTTTTAAGTCGGCTAAATCTTTGGCAGGTAAACCGGATGTTTCTTTACTTATTTTATTTTCCAGAGGTTTCAGTTCAGAGGCAGTCAGTTTACGATCAAGACCTTTGAGTTCTATGGCATAATAGGAGTGGCCTTCATTCATTTTTTGATTCAGGTAATTCTGAAGTTCTCCGGCAGTGAATAGCCCCTTTTCGAGTAAGCGATTATTACTGCTTTTAAAAATGGCATACCTTCCTTTTATGCTTTTTGACTTTTTTGTTGAAATGACTCTTCCTTTCATCATCAATACCTCAATATTTTAAGTTCAGACCGTTTCCATCCTTTCTTCAGCATTTTGTCTAAGGCAATCATGGCTGCTTTTTTTGTGATGTAAACCTTCGGCTTGGATTGTACTTTATATTTATCTGAAGCCTTCACCTCAGCGCCAAAAATGGCAAAACCGCTTCCTTTTTTTACAGATGAAGTCTGCCTTACTTTATTCATTCGTTTGATAAGTAATTTTGCAGATTCTTTCTCCGCTTCTGCCGATGTGCTATAAATAGCATGGATATTTTCAATTTTTAATCCTCCGCGTACCTGGTTAAAAAGTCCTTCCAAAGTATCAGGATGGCCATCAAATACATCTTCCTTTTCGGCATTTTTGGTTGGAATGTATACTATATATAATTTGTTCAGGTCTAATTTCATAAGATGATCAGTTTTAGCTGTCCATTACTGTCTATAAAGCTCAGTGCGTTTAGCGGGGTAGGTTGCTTTTCAGGAATCAATTCTTCTCCTATTGTATTTCCAAGAAAGCCCCCTAGTAGAATGAATGGATAATAATCCTCAATTTTTAGCTGTTTAGCCAATAGGAATCCAGCCATAGATCCCATTAGAGCTAGCCCTGCTTTCTGCGTATTTTTAGATAATTTCATAGTCATTTTTTTTAAAAAGTCTCTGACCAATCGCTGCAACTGAACTTGTAAGTATAGAAGCCCAGGCAGCAGTGCTGAGTTTCCTTCTTCTTTCATCTCTAAAATCCACAAGAGTTAATGTGAAGCTATTCCCATACAATTCTCTGTGGATGGACGTAAGCTTCATGAAAAAGTCGAAATCAGATGTGTTGGCAAATACCAGACAGCCGGCTGAGTAGCTATCAATAGTTTTAGCTGAACCTGTCTCTTTGGCCCTGTGCACATTAATTCCAAATCTTCCTTTGTCTGCGAACCCGCTTTCAAACCAATTGAAAATGCCGGATCTGTCGTAGTTCCGGATGACGGTTACCTCATCGATTTGGACAAGTGCCTCATAAATGCCCCGGTGCAGGCCCATAGCATAAGCATCTAAGTATTGCCCAGTTTTCAGAAAGGCGGTGCCTTGCGGATGCATCGGGTTGTCCAACCAATATTGTCCGGGATCGGTAGTTGCGGGAAAAATATGATACAGCCACTGACCTATATGATTTTTGTAGAAAACATGAATCTCATCATCGAAGCGGTTACTACGCACATACTTGCTTCTATAGGCAACTATATTGAGTTCATAAGGACGAGTAAAAAGTCTGTAGCCTTTGCGCTTTAATATTTGCTTTGTTTTATTCAGCATCTATAAAATTGCTTACAGCCCAGATTTGCTTTTGTAACCTCCGCTTTCTGTACACGCCATCACCTTCTCTCGAACCATCATTATTCGTATTGCCTTCTACAGTAATGACCCATTTGCCTTGCCACTGATCCACAAAACCAATGTGAGCAGGACGCTTTAGTCTTTCATACCAGATGAGAAACAAATCTCCCTGCTGAGGAAGCTGCTTTATGAACTCTCCTCTTTTATAAATTAAATTTCGCTCTAGCGCGTAGCTCGGTACCCATGCATTTTTTGGATGCTCGATGCCCACTTGCTGGTAGCACCAGCTGATAAAAGCTGCACACCAGGCATAACCTGGAGCAAAACCTACCGAAGCCAGATATTGCTCCACCTGCGTCCCCCTGTTAGCTCCGCCTTGCTCCCTGACACCTATTTGACTGTTGTATACTTGCTGAAGGCATTGCCTTTGCTGATTTTTGAACTCAGCAGATGTTACAGGATTCTGGCCAACAACACTGCGGCAAATAAAAAAGCAAAGAATATAGAGGTAGATAGTTTTAGCTTTTGCCATGCGGTTATGGTTTTAAAGTCTTGAGCAAATTGATTGTCGAGGTAGTCATCTGAGGTAGGCCAGATCAGTTTCATTAATATTCGCACGATGCCATGTAAAAGGAATAGCCCGATAATAGCAAAGAGATACATCTGGAATATGCCGGCATCATAAGTAGCTGCTGTAGGGTCCAGTTTCCTCAATAGCCAACTACTATTCACCCATAATACAAGTGCTATCACTATAGACGATAACTCACGCCAAACTTTCAGGTAGTTCCACAACCATTTCAGAAGAGGAATCAAATGTTTATCAATCCAATTTTTCATATCTTTAAAATTTAGTTATCTGGTAGAATTATTGCTTAGATGAGTTTTAGATTTTGAGACGGGGCATACACTGTTACACCATTTTCAGTAATAATTTGGGCCACACCTTTTTTATCATTGGTCAGGTAGCCTAATACAGTTTGCGCAGGAATAGCCGGCACCATGTAATCCCCCTGGCCGTTGCGAAGCATGGTAGGTTTACGGGTAATGGCAATGCTGAAAGATTCGCTGCTCTTCAGGTAATTCTGTAGGGCTTTCATGGAGCCCAAGCCATTTAGTCCGGATAGAGTCCAGGTGCCATTGGCTGACTGTTTTAACCCCATTCTGCTGAATTCTGCCCTTATTTTCACTTTGGCTGCTTCATTGTTTTTGAATGCTACACTTAGTAGAGCATTGACAGGGCTGGTCACTCGAACCCCACCAACTCTGGCTGTTGCGAAATGACTCTTTACCGATTGATAATCATTGGTGTTTTGCATTTGCTTTAAAGCAGCTAGAGCAGCAAAAAGATTTTGCTCGTTTGCTGCCTTAATGAGCTGATCAGCAATAGTTTTTCCGTTTAATGCTCCATTGCTTTTGCTGCTGCCGATAATTTGTGCAAACGTACTTTCTGACACCACA
Source organism: Marivirga lumbricoides (assembly GCF_014636295.1). GTDB lineage: Bacteria > Bacteroidota > Bacteroidia > Cytophagales > Cyclobacteriaceae > Marivirga > Marivirga lumbricoides. The sequence continues at coordinate 31,710 of NZ_BMEC01000010.1, forward strand.
CTATTATAACCTGCAGCTCTTAGGGCCTTTTCAGTCCCACTACCAAATACCCCATCAGGTGTTTCGTCAGGCCTGACGCTGGTGGAACGAATATGCTGAGCAGTTTCACCACCTATATTGAGCAAAGCCTGCTGCAATTGCTTTACGAGTGTTCCTTTTGATCCGCTTTTTAGTGGAAAGGAACCACTGCTTAAGCGTGCCACAGAGGCAGGCAGCGATGGTAGTATGTTGTTGACAATTAAGCCTTCGCTGCGTTGCATAAGTTGCCGATCCTGCAGATAGTTGTATAGAAAGTAGCCACCACCTAAAACAGCTCCTGCTCCCAGACCATAAATAATATATCGGCGATTTATTCCAGGAGATGTCTTTCTGAGACTGCTCTTCTGCGCACCGTTGCTTCTTTTTTGAGTACTTTTTGTTGTTCCCATAATCAGGTTTTTGAATTAATAATCTGTAAAGCAGTGACAAATTCTTCTGAGGAAAGTTCATCTTGTAAATCAGCCGACAGATTTCTGCCATAGAGGTCCCGGTATGCCCTTTGTACTTTGTTCATAAAACCATTAGGTATGGACTCCAACACAGTAAAAACCATTTCCTCATCTGTCCCCCACCCGAAATAATTGTCATTTTCGAAAGCCATTTTTAGCTGGGTGGCAAAAGCTGCAGGGTTGCCTTCGCTGAGTGCCTGTTGCTCCCTGATCCCTTGTTTGAAGTTCTTTACCAATGCCCTTGTTCCTAAAAATACACCCGTTGCTGCACCAAGTGCCAGAAGGGAAGAAGTGATTCGACTTCCCATACTGATCTTTGGCCTGTTTTGCCATGCTTTGTATGCCATTACTGGTAAAGCCATTTTTACTTAATATTGAGTTTCATTTTGACCACATTCCGTACAAAAGCGTCAGTCTTAAAAATCTTTTCCATCTTAATGATACCTTCAGCTTTAAAGCTATCTACCATCGTTTCAAAAGCTTTCTTTACCTGACTGGCTTCTACTTTGCTTTTAGCTTGTAGCTTCACATTAATATTGAATTCTTCCATTTTGATTGTCTTGAATAGTATTTACTCCCTCTTGCTGACTGGAGGCAGCTTGTTGTTTTGTTTTTCTGATTTTGCTCATTTGGGTCAGGTAGTAGCTCACCTTGCCAATCATACTTTCATCCTCCTTAGTTTGCTCACCGAGCTGCGCGATGAGTTGTACCACTTGCTCAAATTGCTCATCATTGAATAGCTCCTTGAAATACTCTGCTATCTGGAGCAAATTTTGTTGTTCTTCTGATAAGCTGTTTGCAGGAAGCAATTGCTTCATGTCTTCGCCACTGAGGCTACCCAAGGTAGTTGCCAGCCCCTGTATTTCTTTAGGGTATTTGCTGGCAAGTCCGCTTATAGCACCCGGGAGCAAAGCCTTTCCCAATTCAATCATGCTAAGCTTCTTAATAAGCTCATCGATCTCGGCAGATTTTTCATCGAGCGTATCCTCCGATTTTTCAAGTGCTTTTTCCAGCTTCTCTATTTCCTTTAGCAAAGCCGCATTATCTTTTTTAGCAGCTTCGAAATCTCTTTTGAGTAGCTCGTCCCTTAACAGATTGCTTACCTGTCCATGAATTCCATCTAAGGCTTCCTCCCTGCTTCGGGAAAGCTCCTCCAATTTGTGCTTTAACTGGTCATTTTCTAGCGATAGCTTCTGAATGGCCAGCTGGTCCTGCAGCTTTGCCTGGTCTTTAGAATAATTTAGATGCTCAGAAATTCCCATTTGAAATGTTGGCTTTTTAGCAGGAATGCTTTGCTCACTTTGCAGAATTTCTGCATCATTTCTTAACACCTGAAGATGTTGCTGAGCACCATTGAGCTTATGCTTTACATAGGCGCTTTCATTATCAATTCCTAAACGCTCCATCTCCTCATACTGCTCTTCGGTAAGTCTTACAGATCCTGGTTTTCGTTGCCTGTATTCCATTTAGTTGATCAATAGCACTTGAATAAATTTTACTTTTTTTACTTCATTTGAATTGTTTCTGATGATGATGGCATCGGCATGCTCATGTATATTTTCTGAGAGCAGCGGATTGCTATCATCATATTCACCAAGGTCTGAGCTGATGCTTATCCCTTCCTGGGCTTCCAGTAAAAACCAGATTTCATTATAAGCGGAAAGGATGATTTCCTGTCTCGCTTGCAGGTTCAAATCCTGGAAAATCATGCGGTGTTTCTGGAAACCTCTTTCCTCGACTCTTTGAGGCAGATATCTTAAGACAAATTCTTCAGTCACGATTGAATTGATTTCTCAGATTCTTCCAGCATCAACCAAATTTTGATCGTGTAGGGTCCCGAAGCCATTTGACTGTCTCTATAGGCTCCTGAAATGTAATCCCCCTCAATGTGTACATCCAGAGGATGTATTATTGGAATGCTGAGTGGTTCATTAAGCTCCATTTCAATCCCATTACAATTCAAGTCATATCCCGCCAGATATTGCTCCTGCTCCAAGGCATTCTGATCTCGCTCAATAGACACAATACTCGTTACATGCTCTTTCAGCTCCACACCCTGCTTGCTTATGATTGAAAGTTCTCCTAATTCCATGTTTTAATAATCCTCATCTTCATTCCTGGAATCGGCAGAAACACATAATTCTACAGTTCCGCAACCTTCATATTTACTTTCCCAGACCCAATAATATTCTTCAGAGCCAGTCCAAAAGTCTCTTAGTGAAATTGTGACCGGCTCTTTAAATTTCCCGGTTCTCCCATTGATGAACAGATTGTATTTACCCAGCTTGTGAGGCTGAGCATAGTACAGCTTTTCACAAGGAGGAACATGAACCGACAAGCAAAGCGTTGCACCAGTAGTCTTCTCGTTTCGTAACCTGTAGATCAGAGACTGAGAAATTGCTGCGTTCGGTGCACTTCCCACGTAAACCCTACTGGCAAAAGGAATTTCCGAAGGAGTATTATGAGTAAAGATGATTCCAACAACCTTATGTACCTGAAAAGGAATCTTCTGTTGGAAAGTCTGATATTGCCCTTTTTCGGTGATTTGCATTTCAATAGGGATTAACCGCCTCTTAATCATAGATTGATTCATTTCTGGATGATCATCTCCCAGTGCTTCCAAATTTTGTCTCATCATATCAATTCATCAATTAGTAAGACAAAAGAAACATTATAGCCATTTCCGATTCCAGCTCGCTCATGATCCTTATCTTCAAAGCGAACCTTGACTGACAAGTCCCCAGGGAGTACATCTCCTAGTTCAAAGAATCGCTCTCTCGGTGCTACACTGATGCTAGAAACGAGTATCTTACTATCAAAACCTTCAGGAAAAAGCTCATCGCCTCCTATTTCAATTTTTTGGCTGCCCCTGAAATAAAGCTTATGAGGAAAATCAGAGGTGAGCTGAATCCCTCTTACATATTTCGTTTTCTTGGGCAATTCCCAATTAAGAGGTGTATAAACCTTATTGGCTTTATCTACCCTAAATGAAAAGCTCTTTCTGATTTCCCTGGTATCCTTTTCCATCAGTAGTTAAATTATGCAGGTACAGTAGAAGTGCCAGCGAGTAAGACCTTGATTAAGGTGTTATCTGGGGCATCGTCTCCCAGTTCAATAGTGAATTCAAATTCTTCATCATCGCGGATGAACCTTGGGTTTTCCAGATAGTAAGTGCCTAAATGAATCTGAGTATTATTATCTGTTACAAACTCCTGCATAGGTCGCTCATCTACAATGATCTTTTTGTTGGCCATGAAGGTCCATACTCCATTTTGAAGGCCAGCTACTGACTTGATTGAATCGAAGTTGGTAGACTTGATCAGCTGTTTCCAGCCAGTATCAGACTGAGGTGTTTCACCATCAAATACTTTAGCGAGTAAGGTAATTCTATTGCAAAGGAATAATCTGTCTTTTGGTAGCTTTGACTGGGTCACATTAGTTACACCAATTTCCTTAGCGTCCTGTGTTTCAAACATGTGAATGGTAGCCTTGTCTCCACCGTACTTAATGGCATAGTATGCACTGTCGGATAGTTGGAGCCTTCCTTCTTTGATGCCTTCTGCTACTTTTACCATTGCAGGATCATGTTTCTTGCCAGCCTCTCTTAGAGAAAGGTGAGCATTAACGATTTCGAGAAATTGTTCTCTGGAATTTTTTCTGTTCATGTTGTTATAGTTGATTTATTTGTTCTTCAAAATTGAATTATGCTACTGCGTTTAGTTCAAGAGCATCGGTTCCGGCCAGATCCGTAATGTCCTGGTTTCCTAACATTCCGACATCACCAAAGCTGCCCATTTCTATGCCATCAAAGTTTCTTTGCTGATAGGACGTGTCTTCCACTATAGTTTCAGCATTGCCTGATTCTAATTGACGAATGATCTCATCTACCTCAGAGGTATCGAAGTTGCCCATTCCATCCATATGGCTGTTCAGCATCACGACTGAGCCATCTTCCATACCGTTTAATCCGATTTTCTCACTTAAGGAGGGGGAGAGTTTATCCAGATATACCTTTTTTCCCAATGCTTTAAGAGATGCCAAAGCCCTGGTTTTTGCATTAGCTATTTCATCCTGAAAGCCATCTAATCCACTGACCTCTTCATCCTGTCTTTGTCCAAAACCGTTAGAAGCCACCATTCCCACACCTGTGGATGTGAGCCAATCATATTTGTACCATGCACCACCAAAGATAGTTAGTGCGCCAATCCATAGGGAATGTCTGCCAACGGCTGAGCCTGCTATCATACCCACCAGTCCTGAACCTAAGTTCTTTCCTGTTTCGAGCAGGCTGTCTTTTACTTCTGCTTTTTTATTCATTCTTGTTGTTTTAAATAGTAAATTCTTATAGGAGTACAGTGGGAACCAGTTTTTTAGCTGGCTTAGCCTTCCGCTTGGCAGGTTTGTTATTATTTTTCGTCTTGAACCGGCCTTTACTATCCCTGCTAATACCGTTTAAAGACTTAGCACTTTTTTTCTTTTCCTTGGATTGTTTTACCACATAGTATACCCCACCACTTGCCAGAATTAAGCCTGCACCAACTATGAGTACAGTTTTATTCTTTTGAATAAAGCCTGGCGCTTTTTCTGCCGATGCTATGATCATCGGTTGAGTAGCAGAGCTAGCAATCATAGCCTGATTACCTGGAGAAGTAGATTTTGCAGCAGCGAATGGAGCAGATGGCTTTAAACTTGCGGTTTTCACTGCAGGTAGTCCTGGAACTGACTTAACTGGTACTTGGGAGCTGCTTTGAGGCAATTGTCTGACCACTGGTGCAACAGCCGAAGCATTACCTGATGAAGGTAGGGCAGGAAGAGCGGGCTTGAGATTGTTAACGGTCTGACTTATACTTTCCTTAATTTGGCTTACCTGGGCTTTTCCTTTATCAAAAACGCCCGTTATTTTGCTTAATAAGGCAGAGATTGAGGCTACAGCACCTGAGGCAGCTGCGATGGCAGTACCTGTTACAACGACCCCCAATCCTTCCATTTCGAGGCTGCCTTGGAGCATAGATTCAATTTCATCAGCATCCATTTCTACCACCATCCGCTCAAAAGGATCTGCAAACTCTTCCGTGAAGTCAAGAGGACTTCCTAAACCAAATCCATTCAGCGGTACAGCCTTGTCATTGTTTCCCTTTCCAGTAAGAATCGCTTTTTTTAGGTTTTCTTTCTTTCCACCAGCCAGTTCATAAATCTTATCAGCTTTGCTAATTGCCTCCTTTAATTTGGCAAAGCCGGACATATTCATACCTCTTTTCCTTGCTTCTGCCTCGCTGAGGTATCCAAATCGAAGTCGCTCTGCTACCTTCATCAGGTTGGTTTTCATGGCGAGCAGAAATCCATTCCTCAATAAGATGGTGGCCGGATTCATATAACGATTGACAGTTGATACAACTGGCTTAAGTATCTTGTTTCCGGTAAACTTTGCAGCATTTTTTACTCCCGTTGCTACAGGCTTGATTATCTTTTTACCGACAAAGCTTGTGGCTTTTTTAAGCCCTTTTCCAATCTTTTTTAGAAAACCAAGCTCGCCTAGCCCGTCCATTACATATAGGTTTTCTTCTGCATCGGCATACATGATTACATTACCTGCCTCATCCAAAATTTCATAGGCAATTTCAGGTTCTTTGATATAACCTAAAGCTTCAAGTGCTTCTAATTGATGGCCATTAATTTTTCCCTCTTCCAGTGTCTCAAAGTCTATGTCCTGAATATCCAGGTTGTCCAGTCCGGAGGCAGTGATGCCATCCAATCTATGTAGTTCCATATTTACTATGTTAAAAGTTGAATTATTTTAAAAGCTCCCATTCCTATGGCAACTGAAAACACTATTTTGCACAGTTTCCCGGCTTGTTTTCCAGAGCTTGGTAGGTTTTTAGTATTTAAAGACGGTGCAGCTGGTTTAATTTCTACAGTGCTTAAAGAGGCTTTAGGAAGCTCACTTTCTTTCATACCTGTTGATTGTTTTGAAAGTACTGGCTTCAAAATCAATTTTCTGGTGGGAGAACTTTCTGATTGTTTCGCCCGCACTATTTTTCGCAGCGCAAATTCTCCCGGTCTATCTGGTCCATTTAATAACAGATCCAAACTATCTACCCCACAGATGCCATTGTAGCCATTTATTTCATCTACTTTAGGAGTAGTGGACATGTCAAAGTCCATTACATCAGAATAAGGCACTTCAAAATCGAAGTGATCAGTCACACAATCCAGTGTAATGTGAGAGCCGTTATTTAGCGTTACTATTGGATAAATGTGCTGAAAATTAGGTTTTCCTCCATACTTGGTAATCCTTAGTTGATGAGGGATATTTAAATTGGTTAAGATGCTGGAAATAAACACACTGTAACAGTCGCAATCCACTCCCTTCCTCCTGTCAGCCCATGTTCTGGAAGGCCTTCTTACCTGTTCAATCCCTGCTTTATCCCTGGCATATTGGATATGATTGTAAACAAATTGCCAGATATTCCTGCATGTTTCTCTGACGGTTTGTCCCTTTAAACGTTGGGCAAGTAAGCGCGTATCTTCTTTAGTTTCCGGTACTATTTCTCTGATCAGATTGATTGTATGATGGAGCTGAGCCTTTCCGGCAGGGCGAACAACACTGTCAAGATTGATGCTTCGAGGCATCAACCTGTTAAACTCATGACCTGGCTTGATATATCTTTTTTTCAATGTCTCCATCAGATGGCCAGTTTGATTAATTCAGCTTGAGTGTAAGGGATTCCATTGACTTTGGTCGTGACTGTAGTCATGAGTTCGATAGTGGCTTTTTGTCCACTTCTTATACTTTGAACCAAATCGGATCCCAATGTTTGAATGAGAGCCAACCAGCCAACTGATTGAATAATAATATTAAAGGCTTTTTCTCCATGAGCAGGTAGTTCCAAAATTTCATCTTTTACTTGAGAAGAACCAATTGATACTTCCTTATAAGTAAGGTTTACAAATGGAAATTGAAGTGATAATGATATCGGGTTAGGGTTTTGTAAACGTACAGAAGCTTTCAACTCAATCCCGGAAAGCCCCACTTTATTAACTGCCAGAGTTGTGCGCGTCACTATGGTATTGGAGGCTCTATTTAACCTCAATAAATACCGACCTGTAAAAAAAGCGGCTGCCCCGCCAACAATCCATTTAAGCATATATTTTATTCTTTTGCTCAAATATTACAGTCGGAGGAGAAAGATAAAAATCAGCTTGGTAGGTCAGGGAAAAGGAAGGTTTACTCTCCTTTTTTAAGCGTTTAAAACTTATTTGTAGCTCTTTAGTACGTGGAATTTCATCTGAAAGGAAAAGATTGTACCTCTTGAATTATTTGAAGTACTCTCTTTAAGCTTTTATTTTTATTTTAGAGGCATGAACCAATCATTACAATTTAAGAGTAAAGCCGAGCTGGCCCGGGAAATGGGAATCAGTCGTGAAACTTTAAGAAAGAAACTTAAGGATATTGATGGACTGAATACTGGTAGGAGACAGTTATTATATCCAAGGGAGTTGAAGAGGATTTATGAGGAGTTTTGTTTTTCAGATATCAGATAGATAAAATATAGCAGTTTTGGATAGCTGGAAGAGCTTAGAGATAATTCGTATACCATTCTTAGTGAACTTTCATATGTCCATTTAGTGCTTTAATGGATTTGAAGGACTTCTCGCAGGAACCACACTGGAACTCACCTACTAATTCCTTTTCCTGTTTACGTTCAGGAACAGCCTGTATGTTTACAGCCTTGTAAACAGTTCTTTTCTTTGTGGATTTCTTGTTTTCGGCTACTTTTTCTACAAATAGTTCCGCGTAACTATATCCTGTAAACGCTAATACACCAGCCAGAAAGACTTTCGTAAAACCGACTATATACTGAGAGGGTATAAATCCAAAAGGGTTGAAGTAAAGCAAGTTTATAATGAAGGCAAAGCATGCATAAAGCTGAGGTTTCTTTTTTATGTAATGAATAGTAAACACTAGTATGGTCAGGTCAAAACTGATGGCATAGAAGATGGAGTAAATACGTTTGACCAGATCATTGCCTTCAAAAGGAGAGATTTGATAGAATAGCTCATGGGAATGCATAATCATAGGTATTGTTCCTGCAATTACTACTAAAAATATGAATTTCCTTGAGTAAAGGAAGGTTTCAAAACGTTCGAAATAACTGCTACTGGTGGCTTGTTCTTTTTCCATAATAATCTTTTAAGAAACTGAATCAAAGACCAGTCCACTTAGACGCGCACACCCTTTTTGTATTTAGCTATTTCTTCACCGTTGTTTTTGTTTACATAGATAATAGCGGTTTCCCATTTTCCTTTAAAGGTTTCCAAAAGCATTTTTTCCAGCCTTCTTATACCCAGCGCCATGTTTGGTTTTGCGCTTTTGTGCGATTTATCTCGCGAATAGAAGGTTCTGGAGTTACCATCATAAAACCATACAATACATTTAGTTAATGCACCATTAATTGCGTTTTCAGACATCATAAGATTGCTTATCTAAGTTAAAATATTCTTCGGATGTACAAATAATAGGCTTTCAGTAGCTCAGGGTTGTTCATTTTGCTTAGCCTCTGTTCCTGTAATCTAAACAGTTGCAAACGAGATAGGTGTTTATACCTTCCCTTTCCTTCCTCATGAAGTCGATGCTCATTCCGAACCTTCTGAAGCATCAGCTGCTGACTAATTTCAGTCTTGAGAATTTCCCTTTTGACGAGCCATTTTAAGGTTTTTTGAAAATCATTCTTATCATTGTGAGGACTAAAGTAGATATGAGGTGGTGGAACCCAATGATTAGGAGATTTATCAAGCCACTTCCTAACCATGATCACACGCTCAATAGCCTGTTCATGATATTTCAACCAGTCTTCCTTTGAAAGGGATGAGTTAAGCTTCATGTAAACTGTTGCCCAAATCATGTTCATGATGTCTTTTTGCTCGGGTTGACTTAGAATTAAATCAGGGTATAGGAGCTTTCTGCTGAATTCCCAAAACTGCCGGATTAAAAAAAGTAAGGAAATGCGATCTGCTCCATCCGGTTTTGCTGGATTATTAGGAACAGATTTCGCATTTTCCCCCGTGTTCATGTGAGGTTCATGTAATGTTCTTGTGAGCTCGCCTTCAGGCAGCTCACTATGGTGATCCCGCTTTTGCGGGAGAACATCTTCTAATCTATCCACATTGCTATTATTATTTTTCTGTTCATGAAGTACATGAACTAAAGGGTGAAAATTTTTCCCTTCTGAAGTTTGACCATCTAATTGAAACCGTTTTTTTTCTTTTTTTCCAGAAGCGTCTTTATTGGCACTTTGATTAGGAAAAATTATACTAGTATTAATCCAAAGCTCAATTCCTTGAGCGCCCCTGTTTTCCTCAGCTATAATAAATCCTGCCATTTTAAGTCGAGCCTTATGGTTGAGGATAGTTCGAACTGTGCAGCCTTTGCAACTGGCCAGACTCGTATTGAATGTTTTAAATCCTTGGACTTTCTGAATAGTCTTGTCATAATTGTTCTGCAGGTTGTTAAGCTGCTTGAGGTAAAGTCTTATGATCAATTCACAGGTAGCTCGGTGATTGGCATTTAGTTTTTCGGTTAATTGGGGATGCTTTTCATTATGTTCATCAATAAAGACTTTTGTAGCCGTGAATACTGACTGAAAATCAAAGTGATGATAAGCGTTAAAATTTTCTGCAATCATAATTCTTGACCTTCGTTAGTACATGAGCAGCTTAGACTATCAAAAAGGGAAAGACCTTCCATATTTTAAAAATTTATTTTCTGGGAATCTATTAGACTATTAACAAAATGAACAAGCTGTAAAAAAGAGTTTTCTTTTATCATTGCGCATCTTTTCCTTCTGTCATAATAGCCATCCAGTAGTTTACATTTCAGGAACAAGCCAAGTTCTCTGGCACTCCAATTAAATTTTGTGGCTACCTCTGGATACTTTTCTATTAATTCAGAAGGGCTCAGATAATTAAGTTCTTTCATATATGGTTGATAGTTTATCTTGATTAATTACAAGAAAAATTTGGCAAAAGTATGTTTTAGTTTTGTATATTCACAGGGTTATCTGGTGTTTTCACTTGCTTCATACGCAAATCGCTCAAGTTCAGACACATGTATAGACCATGTTCCACCCGGACTGTCTTGCCTAGCTTTAAGTTTCCCTGTATTACAGTAGTGTACCACTGTACTATATTTCATACCTGTTGATTCTGAAAACTCCTTTGGGGAATAGAATTCCTTAGTATTTAAACTATTGGAAATAGTTTGTGCTATATCGTTAATTAATTTGCTGTAGAATTGCTCTAAATCCCGGCGGGTCACTAGTTGATTAAGGTCATCTGTTGTCATGCTGATTATATCTAATTCAGCCGCTAAATAAGGCAACAAATTATTGCGCAGAAAGGCTATTCATACCAGTTGCATAGCCATATAAAGGGGAAGGGTAGGGGTATAGCTGTAATCTTAATGGTTTGGTTTACAGTCTGTTTACTTTTAGAGTTTTTTATAAAAAAATGAAAAATATTTTAAGGTTTGTGAGAGATAGGCAATTTGTGTAGTTTTGCAGAGCAAAAGTGATAGAGACGCTTTACTATTTGAAGGGTGATTTTAATGATATTTTTAAAGGATTATCCGCCCTGATTTTAAAGAAAAATACACCTCAGTATTACTGGCCCTGTAGTTCAATGGATAGAATATGGCTTTCCTAAAGCTTAGATGTAGGTTCGATTCCTGCCAGGGCTACTACTTTTTCAAACTTAAATTTGAGTTCACTAACTGTTCACTAATTCCCCACATACTTTTCTTATAGATTTGGCTTTCAGATAGTTATAAGGAGGGTTAAAAAGTTTCCTAAACTTTAGATGCAGGTTCGATTCCTGCCGGAGCCACTTTTTATATAGAGAACCCCACCTTATATTTATAGATTAAGTAATCCAGATTAGATTATTAACCCTTCTCACCTTCGTTCGTAACGAAGATGCTTAGACTAGGCATTTTCAGTGTTTAGAAAAAGATAATCTATCCTTCTGCTGGAGCAAGCTTTTAACATTATAAAAATAGGAGAAAATGTATACAGTTCAGCAAGGGATTATTCTTGAAGAACAGGTTTAGTATAAGTTAGCTTTCTGAGTTGAAAACTCATACTTTGAGAATCCTCGTTGCAAACTAGGTTTAGCGGGCTAATTACCTATGATTTACAAATTGGGAATTGATTTAAAGCAGTTAAAAATGAATCAAAAGAATTATGTGTTATTTATTGGAGCAATTGTATTAACACTATTTGGCAGTATTCTTTCTCTTTTTTTTGTTTTTCGTGAAATTAAAGAGGTTGTTAACTATTATAATGATGGTGTTGTTGTCGGAGGAGAGATTTTGGAAATAGGAGAAAAAACTGACGAATCATATAGAGAACTTACTATTAGATACAGTTTTAGAGAAGAAACTCTTTCAGCCAAAATATACACAAAAGATGGATCCTTAGAGGCAGGAAACATTATCCAAGTAATATTATTACCTTCCGATCCTAAAACTCTTGTAATCAATACATTTAAAGGAAAATATTCTAATATTATTATTTCACTGATACTATTCCTGTTTTTTTTAAGTGGGTTTCTTTTGATAATTAAATATAGAGATTGGTTGTTGCGACAGGAAGGTGGTGTTTGGCCTTATGGATAGGTTACTTTCGACTTCCCCACTAACGCGCGTTGCGCAGCTAAACGCGTGCTATTTGCTTTTTAGCACCCTATGTCTAAGATCACAAGAATTGTAAAATAGGATATGTTTTTATAAGTTCAATTATCAAAGAATTGAAACAAAACCATGTCTGAGAAATATAAATTTAATAATCCGGAAGGAATATATTTTGTAACCTGCACCATAGTTTATTGGATAGATTTATTTACCAGAAAAGAGTATAATCACATCATTATTTAGGTTGAATGGAAGCTAAATTTAGAAAAGAAATGAGAATTAAATATATATTGTTTGCTCTACTAATTATTGGATGTTCAAAAGATAAAAATAATAGTATTTCTTCGTATGAGATTCTGAATACAAGCTATGCGCAAAAATTAAATAAAGAAAAATTTCTAGTGATGTATAAAAATCCTCTAAATATAGGTTATTTTTCAAATGATACATTAATATTTGATTCCATTGTTTTTGTTTTGAAGCAACCCATTAATTCTTCTAAAGGTGATTCGAAGGGTGGTAAGGATTTAATGGATTATGATGTGATGTATAAGCAAGGAGCGGACTACTCGGATGAACAGAAGAAAGTGATTAAGGAAATAGCAGGGGAAGATGAATAGAAAAATATCTATAATATTAATTATTATTTTAATCGGTTTTTTTTTAATTCGAATTAGACCTATTGATTTTAAACAAAAAATAGAATTAGCCATTCTTGAGCAAATAGATACAGATTTTCTCTGGAGAAACTTGAGATATATTCCAGAGAATATTTCTGAAAGGTTTAGTTTTAAGTTGTTTAAAGAAAAAGGAGAGTCGAAAATATATTGTGTTAACTATTCCTATAAGAGTGTTTTTTACTCCTTTTATTATGGGGTTTGGGCAAATGGCGATATTAATAATATTAAGAAGGGATTCGTGACAAATCCAGCAAATGGGTTTGATATGACGGATTTAATACAAATTGAGGCATTTAATAGAATAGCCAAAGAATTTAATTGGTCTAATACAACATTAATACATAATTTTTCTTTTTTTCTATCTAATTTTTGTGAAATGGAGTACAGTCTACCTTTAGAAAGTGTAGATGATTATGAACGTATAATTGGACAGTATCCTTTGAGCAAAGAAAAGGAAATTATACTAACCCCTATACTGTCAAGAAACAGGGTAGAGAATTTATTAAATAAAGAAGATAATGGAATTTATTATTACTGGTATTACGATCAAGGCTTGATGAAGTTTAGTTACCATTTAGTCGGTGGTGAGGTGAAATGGGTAAAGTCATCCTTTGTTGGATATTTAGGCAATGAAATCACTCGTATATGAGTGCGGAATAAATCAATAGGCAGAACCAAAAAAAAATTAAACAGATGAGGAAATTAGAAGCTACTTGCTAATATTTTCCTGAAAGAACTGATTGAATTTTTTAGTGGTGAGCATTTTATCCCCCGCTGGCGCACGCGTTTTCGCGTGTGTCAAAAGCATCAAGACGCATAAGCCTGTCTTGTTTTAGCATTTCCACTAGCGCGCGTTGCGCAGCAAAACGCGTGCTATTTGCTTTTTAGCACACTATGTCTAAGATCATAAGATCACAAGAATTGTAAAATAGGATATGTTTTTATAAGTTCGATTATCAAAGAATTGAAACAAAACCATGTCTGAGAAATATAAATTTAATAATCCGGAAGGAATATATTTTGTAACCTGCACCATAGTTTATTGGATAGATTTATTTGCCAGAAAAGAGTATAGTCACATCATTATCGATACTTTAAGATATTATCAGAAGAAGCGAAATTTAAAAATTTATGCATTTTGTATTATGCCTAGTCATTTACATTTAATTATAAGCTCAAATGATTCAAATGAAAGCCTGGGAGGTATCATGAGAGATTTTAAGAAATTAAGTAATAAGAGAATAATAGAGGGAATCAGCTTATTAAATGAAAGTAGAAAGGAATGGTTATTAAGGGCGTTCCAAAATGCAGGGAAGAAATTGAAAAGAATAAAATCTAATAAGGTGTGGCAGGATGGAAATCGATCTATTGAATTAGATAATAATTTTATATTGCAACAGAAACTAGATTACATTCATAATAATCCTGTTGTATCAGAGATTGTTGAAGAAGCAGTGGATTATAAGTACAGTTCAGCGAAGGAATATGCTAGCTTAAGAAGTGGATTGTTGGAAATTGAATTATTGTGCTAAGCACGCGTTTAGCTTCGCAACGCGCGCAAGCAGAGCCGCTTTTACTTCCTCACTTTAACTCTTAAACCACCCTTTTACCTTCTTGGCCAATTTAGATTCCATGCCCTCGCCTTCACCACTGTCCTCAATGCCCAAAGTATAACCTAAAGGCTGAAGAATTGGCACATGGTCTGAAATCGATTTGATAAAACTAAATAGAGGCAGGAATACAATCATGCCAATCACTCCCCACACTGCTGCACCAATTACTACAGAGAAGATGGTGAAAAGCGGATTTACTTTTATTCTGTTGCCCACCAGGAAGGGTTCAATCAGGTAGCTTTCTATAAACTGAGCAATCATATAGGTTCCTAGCACAATCCAAACTGCATTCAAGTGGCCAGTGGTGATGTAGGCCACAGCTAAAGCTATTACCCCTCCTATTAAAGGGCCCACATAAGGCACCAGGGAAAGCACTGCTGCCAGAAAAGCCGTAGTAAAAGGACTTTCCATGCCAGAGATGGAGAAGCCGATTGAGTAAACAATAGTAAGTGCCACTACAAGAATGGTTTTACCTATCAGAAATTGCCGCGCCTGCGTTACTATCTTTGATAGTATAGTTTTGCCTTCACTCTGATGCTTTTCAGGAATAAACTTTAATGCCGCTTTCCTAAATTTATCTCTGTATAGCAGCATAAAGAAAATGTAGACAGCGATTAATAGCAAATTGCCAAAAGAGTTAAAAGTGCTTGACGCTATTGCGGTAAGCTGTCCTTTTACTGATGAACTCATGCTACTCTTACTATTTTGAGAAGATTTATCCGCTTGATCAGACTGATTGGTTGCAGCTGAGTTATTGTTGTTTTGTTTTTCAGGTGGAGATGGATTTTCTCCCGCTTTATTATTGTCTTCCAAAGGGTTGTCTATCGTAAAGCCACTGTTGTTTTCTACAAAAGTTTCTAATCTGCTAAACTGTTGACTTAGCCGGTCTTCAATGTCCGACCACTGATCCGTCATTTTCTTTACCTCCATCCCTACTGCCCATAATGTGCCTACTATAAATAGTACAAATATCAAATCGGAACACAAGGCGGACCAACCTTTCTTCCAGCCTTTTTTTTCGAGGAAATTTGCCACGGGAGCCAGCATCATGGAGAGTATCATCGCCAGAAAGATGGGAGCTAAAATTCCCTTGGCTCGATTCATTCCTAAAAACAGAAAATAGAATATGCCTACAATGAGGAAGACAACTAAAAGGAATCGAATGAGCTTGTTATTCATAAAAGAAGCGCTAAAGATAAAAAATGCTCTACTGGCAATTAGCAGTAGAACTGAGCCTGTTGAGATTAATCAAGGCAATACTTCTAAGAAAGGATACGGGAAATTCGGAAGGCTGTTTGTTTTAGTGGTATTTAATGGTAAATCCGGAGGTATTTATGCACAATTTCACACTGTTAAGATGTTGTGGAAATAGGCTCGATGTTATTCTGCCTCCTCTCTTCCAGGAATAGAGGGGAGAAATCTGCTATATATAAGGTATCAATTGAAAATTTTTAGAGGGACTTCGATTACTAATTTATAATGATCGCCTGCAATTTTAGCTTCTCTTCAGAAAAAAGCCTGTGCTGACTAATGGGTAAGAAGACTGGTCCGGAATGAGTCAGAAAAACTGAGATGTCCTAAAAACACGCTACTTTCAAGTTATCTCATTTGAAGTTTAGTTCAAAGACTGGGAAGGATTGATAGTCTATCCCTATTAAATCAATAATCATTATTTACTTCAATCCAATAGCCATTCGGGTCCTGAAAATAGATTTGCTGTACACCATCCACCCTTGTGGTAATAGCTCCCTTCTTACCAGGCCAATCTTCAAAAGGTATTTTTCTTCTTTTCAGCAGACCTACAAATGACTCCATGTTGGCAATGCTAAAACACAGATGATTGTTTTTGTTAACTGATATTTCCTGCCACTCCCCTTCAATTAAATGCAATTGGGAGTTGCCTAACTTAAACCAGGTATGTTTTCCGTCTTTAAAGGGCTCTTCTATTTGTTCTAACCCAATAATTTCAGTATAAAAAGAAGTGCTTTGCTCCAGGCTTTCCACATAAACTGCAATGTGATTGAGTTTTACCTGAGCGTTTAATGCTAAAGAAAATAAGAGCAATGAGGTTAGCAAAGTGTTGAGTGCAAAGAGTCTTTTCATGAAGAAGGTATTTATTGGATTAAAACATTTTGGAGGTAAAAAAAAGGGCTTTTACAAGCCCTCATTTTTTGCGATTAGTTCAGCAAGATCCAGCACTTTTACACTGCTTTCCTTTTCTTTGTTTTTTACGCCATCGCTCATCATCGTCATACAAAAAGGACAACCTGCAGCAATTACTTCAGCACCAGTGTCCAGAGCCTCCTCTGTTCTTTCAATATTTACTTCCTTTCTACCAGGCTCAGCATCTTTAAACATCTGAGCACCCCCGGCACCGCAGCATAAGCCCTTCGTTTTACAACGTTTCATCTCTACCAGTTCAGCATCCAGAGCTTTAATTACATCTCTCGGTGCTTCGTAAACACCATTGGCTCTACCCAGATAACATGAGTCATGAAATGTTATCTTTTTACCTTTATACTCGCCACCACCTTTAAGTGTGATTTTACCATCATTGATTAATTGTTGTAAAAAGGTCGAATGATGGATGACCTCGTAATTACCTCCTAATTCAGGATATTCATTCTTCAAAGTATTAAAGCAATGAGGACATGCTGTCACTATTTTTTTAACATTATAGCCGTTCAGCACCTGTATATTGGACATAGCCTGCATCTGGAAAAGGAATTCATTTCCGGCTCTTCTGGCGGGGTCTCCTGTACAGGACTCCTCGGGGCCTAAAACTGCAAAATTGATTCCTACTTTATTTAAAATTTTAGTGAAGGCAATAGTTACAGCTTTATATCTGTCATCAAAAGAGCCTGCACAGCCCACCCAGAAAAGTACTTCAGGAGACTCTCCTTTGCCACTCATTTCTTGCATGGTTGGTACTTTATATGTTATATCACTCATTTCGTTCTTTTTAAAATTAAAATTTTAGATTTTTTAAGCTTATTTCTCTTCAGTCAATTTCTTTGCCCAGTTAAATCTGTCTGTTGGAGGAAATTTCCACGGAGCAAAGCTGGTTTCAATATTTTGGAACATGGCATTCCAAGATTGAGGTGAGCTGGATTCTTCCATTGCTTTAAACCTTCTGCCCTGCAAAATAATGTCGAGAGGGTTAATATTAACTGGACAGGCCTCTACGCAGGCATTACAACTTGTGCAGGCATTTATTTCTTCATCGGTAATGTAGCTATCACTGAAAAGCGGATTTCCTTCTTCTGCAGGTTTGCCCATTTTAATGTTTTTACCCATTTCATCTATTCTGTCACGGGTGTCCATCATAACTTTACGAGGAGAAAGTTTCTTGCCGGTAATGTTTGCAGGACATTCTGCTGTACATCTTCCACATTCTGTACAAGCATAAGCGCCCATAAGGCTTACCCATTCTAAATCGTTTGCATCTTTGGCGCCAAGCCTTGCCACTTCAGCAGGAGGCTCTCCACTGGTAGCTCCTGTATCTATTCCAAGCATCGATTTTACCTCGGTAGTAACATCATTCATGTTTTTCATTTTGCCTTTAGGCTCAACCCTTGAGTAATAGGTGTTAGGGAAAGCCATGAAAATATGAAGGTGCTTAGAATAAGTTACATAAACTGCAAATGCCAGAATGCCTATAATATGGAACCACCATGCAAAACGCTCCACAAATACTAATGTGCTTATGCTCATATTTTCAAACAGGGGTATCAAAAAGCTACTGAAGAAGAAAGAGCCGGTCTGGATGTAATGCTCGTCTCTTCCCTGCAAAAGTTGATCAGTAGCATTCATGGTTAATATAGCTAGCATTAAAATTATCTCTATTACAAGAATAAGGTTGGCATCAAGCTTTGGCCAGCCTGCCAAAGGCTTAAACCTGTCTACTTTCAGTACATTTCTTCTGATAAGAAATACCACACATGAAAAAAGGACTGCTACTGCTAAAAACTCAAATACGTTGATAGCTACAGTGTAGAATGAACCTAAAGCAGGAGCAAAGATTCTGTGAGTTCCTGCAATACCATCAATAATGAATTCCAATACTTCCAGGTTGATGATCAGAAAACCTCCATAAATTAAAAGGTGAAGAAATGCAGGGATAGGTTTTTTAAACATTTTTTTCTGACCAAGAGCAATCAGGAAAGTATTTTTCCATCTTTCAGGCTTATTGTCTGATCTGTCAGCTTTCCGGCCAAGTTGAATATTATTTTTTATCGTTCTGATTCTTCGGGTTAAAAAGAAAATTGCAATTGCAAGTACCAGAAGGAAAGCGATTTGCGAGATGTATTCCATAGGTTGTGTTTAACAGTCTAAAATTTTTTTTATAATTTATTTCAAATTCTTTTTGCAGGATAAATTATTTATCTACTTTTGCACCACTCTATCACGGTGCTGTAGCTCAGTTGGTAGAGCATCGGACTGAAAATCCGTGAGTCGGTGGTTCGAGTCCACTCAGCACCACAAGCCTCGCTTTTAAAAAGTGAGGCTTTTTTGTTTCTTTTATATAGGTCAATTTCTATCATTATTTATTGGGTATAATTTATACTTTTTATTTGAGAAACGCTATTACAAGTAGCAGGAACCTTGAATCATCAACTAATACCAACTATCAAGCCTTTACCAAATAGAAATATAAAAATAAACATTGGAGAGCAAAAATAGTATGCATACCTACTATTTTTATTTTATTTAAAATCAATACAGATAAGTGAATTCACTCTTAAGTTATTAATTTAGCAATCTTTTAAATGAAATTGATTTGATTCAATCTGCATTATTTGAAGAATTCTTACAAAAACTATTTTATAGCTTTATAGGTCAGGCTATATGGGGAATTATCTTATCGCTTGTACTTTGGTATTTTTATAGCCTATATAAAAAGAAGCACCTAAAAATTTGGGCATTAAGTTGGTTAGCCTTTTCATTCTACCTGTTCCTTTCTTTGGGTACTATGTATTTTGCCGATGACTCTCCCTTCAATAATATCTGGCAAAGCCTCTTTACATTTTCATTTATGATTGCCGGATTGTGCCATATTTTCTGGCTTTTGTATGGTACATTTCTCCTTATTGAACGAAAGGGCTTAAAACCAAGAATGGAGTATTTTGTGTACCTGATTATAATTTTAACCAGCTTATTTTCTAGTGTTTTATTCATTTTTGAAGATAAATCAGAAATCATCTTCTCAGTAGTAGCGCCTTTGGGGCTGAAGTCACTTATTGCAGGCCTGGCATTCATTTTAGCAGGTATTACTATCATGCGGATAGGTAGAAGAAGTAGTACTGTGGGTAAAAATTTGTTGTGGATCGCTTTTATTCTGTACGGGTTTGAAAGTCTTCAGTACTTTCTTATATACTTTCGAATGATTTTTGAGGATAATTACCAACTGGAATTGAGCTACTCAGTTGCTATTATTGATTTTCTTCTACTTTCCCTCATCGGAATAGGTATGGTAATCTGGCTGTTGGAAGATGAACGTACTACGCTGGAAAAGACTAATCGTGAACTGGACAGCTTTCTATATAGCACCTCTCACGATCTTCGTGCACCGGTAGCTTCTCTTTTAGGGCTTATCAATATTGCCAGGCATGATGTGAAAGAGGAGAGCGGTAAGAAGTACATCGACATGATGGAGGATCGTGTAAGAAAACTAGATGATATTTTTAGTGATATTCTCAATTATTCCAGGAACATTAAAACTGAGATTCACCTTAAAACTTTCAGGCTGGGTGAAATGATAGAAGATGTAATTGCCGATTTAAAATTTAATCAGGGGGCCGATTCTATCAGGTTGGATTACGATGAGCAAATACATCATGTGCTCAGAACAGATTATTACCAGTTAAAAGTGGTCATTTCCAACCTGCTTTCCAACGCTGTTAAATATCATGACGCTACCAAGCCGGATCAATACATTGCTATCCGATTTGAAAGAATGGATAGGAATATCCAGATTTCGGTGGAGGACAACGGCAAAGGGATAGCTAAAGAAAGCCAGCATAAGGTGTTTGATATGTTTTATCGGGCTACTAGTGAAGCTGAGGGGTCAGGGTTAGGGCTTTTTATAGTAAAACAGGCTCTGGAGAAAATCAATGCTGATATCTTGTTGAAATCGGAATTAGGTAGGGGAAGCACTTTTAAAGTAATTATAATGGGCGCAGCTGTTAAATGGGAAGAATGAGTTTAATTACTGGAAAATACAAATTAGCCATTCACGGTTGATTAGAAAGATCACTTCCAGGCTCGCAATAACCTTTAAAGTTATATTTTGAAGAAATTGTTTACCTGAAAACAACTTTTTTCATTTCTTCTTTTCCCTGGTAGCTAATCCGAACGAAATATACTCCGGCTTTCAAATTGCCTCTTTCCAGAGTAATCTCGTTATAGCCATCTTCCAGGTTGTAGCTATACTGTCGGTTTTGTTTACCATCAGCTTGTTCAAGGTTAACTAATATATTTCCCTTTTCAGGAATGATAAGTGGAATAGTTAGTTGAGTTGTGGAAGGATTAGGGTACAGGTCCATAATTTTAAAAGTACTTTCCAGATTATTGCATACCCTGTTGTCACTCTTTTTTTCTTCTGATAAAATATTACTTTTAATAGATGCACTCAGACAAATCCTGCTCAACCTTTTTAACTGATTTTGAGAAAGCTTAGTGTTAAGAGCATAATTTATGGTGCTTTCAGGATTAATTGTACGGTCTACTCTCTCTGTAATACTGTACGCTCCAAAATCAACAATAAGGTCTACTTCTTGTGGAATTATGCTGCCTTTGTTAGTGATAGAAACCACGAATTCTGTAAAATCATCTGAAGGAATTATCCTTAAATTCGCTAATGAAAAGTCAAGTTCCGGGGCTCTTACTCTAACCTGTTGTGAGGAGGTAACAGTACATCCCTCAGGATTTTTAACTAACAGATTGATAAAATAGGTACCGGCTGTCTCCAAAACCTCGTTAAGCACTGAGGTAGTAGATACCACCTGATTATTGATGCTCCATTTATAAGAGAAGCCAGCTACAGAATCAACTTTTGTATTAACAGAAAATGGATAGGCACCTACTAATTGTTCTAAGGTAAAGTTGACCGAAGGAATAGGTTCAATTGTTATTGTTTGAGAGGTGGTTTCAACGCATCCTGAAGCAGTAATAGCTTCAAGGATTATTGTATAATTACCCGCTTCTTCAAATGTAAATTCAACATTTTCATCATTGGAAACCAGCTCTCCATCTATTAACCAATTATATGATTCTAAAGTATTTCCTTTTAGGTCAGTTGTGTTTTGGAATGTTATAGACGAGCCAAGGCAAGGTTG
Organism: Marivirga lumbricoides; assembly: GCF_014636295.1. GTDB lineage: Bacteria > Bacteroidota > Bacteroidia > Cytophagales > Cyclobacteriaceae > Marivirga > Marivirga lumbricoides. Next base: position 53,514 of record NZ_BMEC01000010.1, read on the forward strand.
TGAAACTGCGAAAGAGGGTACAGGGTTGGGTAAGATTCTAATCGTTTCTTCATACTCATTGCTACAAAGTTGTTGGTTTTGCTGCCTGTATCTCAAGGTATAATTTCCAATATTGAGAAATATGTAAGTGAAATTTTCATTTGCTCCAACAGATACTACTTCCCCCTTACTATTTGATAATTCCCAGTATTGCGAAGCGACTTCTTCATTACTATTACCATTAAATGTGATAGAATTACCTACGCACTTAGGAGTATAGTTAAATAGCGGCTCAGGAACTTGATTTACCATTACTGTTTTTTGTTTGTTGCTAACACACCCATCTGCTGTGGTTACTTGCAGGCTTACCTGGTAAGTACCTGCTTCTGGAAAAGTGAACTGAGGGTTAGCAAAAGTTGATATATCATCTGTTCTTCCTGCAATGCCAAAGTCCCACAGGTAGTCAGTAACATTTGATAGCTCCAGAAAAACTTGTTCATTGAATTGAATGGGCTGTGTAGCACAGGCAATTTCCACTTCAAAGTCTACCACTGCAACAGGAAAAACTTCAATGTTTTGCTGAATGGTATAGTCGCAGCCATTGGTGGTAAAGGCTGTGAGGGAAATGTTTTTAACACCTGCTGTTTCAAATGTGTATTCAGGGTTTTCTTGAGTGGAGGTTGTACCATCTCCAAAATCCCAGAGATAGCTGCTTATAAAATCACCAGAACTTGTATTATTAAATGAAATGGATTGGCCAAGGCAGTTATCAATGGTAGAAAAGCTCACTTCCGGCCCTGGATTAACAGTAATAGTTTGCTCAGCGAAAGATTCGCAGCCCGCAAAAGCAACAGAGAGCCTCACCGTGTAATCTCCTGCTGACTGATAAACATGTTCTGGGTTTTCTTCTGTTGAAGTAGTTCCATCTCCAAAACTCCACTCATACGTAGAGATGGGAGGAGAGTCAGTGGTGTTAGTAAATAAAGTGGGCTTTTGCGAACAGATGGCCCCCTGCGCACTGCTGGAAAACGTAACCGGCAGAGGTTCATATAGTGTTATAGATTTCTTAATTCTATTATTACAGCCATTGGCTCCTTCTACTTCCAGAATAATTTCATATGTGCCCGGGCTGGTAAAAGTGAATTCAGTATTTTGCCCCGTGGCTGTATTGCCGTCTCCAAAATCCCAGTTCCAGCTGCTGATGCTTTCATTGCTGATACCTGTAAAACTGATTGGATCAGTAATACATAGATTTGCACCTGTTTCAATATCTATTTCGGGTGCAGTGTTATTGGTAACGGTAATTTCTTTGGTGATGGAGGATGAATTGCCTTCATCATCATAAGCTGTTAGGGTGATAGGGTAAGTGCCGGGGGCGGAGTAGGAAATGGTGGGTTGGGTGGCGGTGGAGAATACTAAAGAGCTTGAGCATTCATAATCATTTTTAATTAAGAAAAACTTAGAATCTGGATTATTATTATCCTTCAGAACTATACCTTTCCAAGTCCCCTGATCTCTAAAAAATTTAAGGGCATAGCCCTCATTGTAAATATTATCCAAACCATACGTTACTATATCATCAGTATTAATGCCTGATTCAATATTTGTAAGTTTAATTTTACTTAAAATACCCTCAAAGGTTAGAGTGTGCAAATAAATACCTTCACGGGACGGGGTTAAATATAAGCTATTAGGTCTACCTGAAAAAAGATTTGAACCAATGAGCGTAGGTGTTTCAATGTAACCATTCATTATATTAGGTTGGAACTTCCCTCTGTAAATTGTACTTGTATTAAAATCAGAAATAAAGGAATACCATCTATCATCTTGCTTTATAAGTTTGACATCTCTTGATGAGGTAACACCAGCAATACTATTTGTAGTAGATGTATTTGTATTTGAAATTAGACTTTCAAAATTGTTATTAGTTTTTAAAATATTTATACTACCATTTGTATTATTAGTAATAATATAAAAATTATCCTGGTCTTTAATTAGTTGCATTTTTACTAACCCTCCTGATAAACCTGATTTCAACAAATATTGAGAAGGATTATTGCTTAAAATATTATTTCCAAATTTCAAACTTTTAACTGATGCATCATCCCTATTATAAATTAATACGTACCAGCTATTATTATGATATACCATTTCAATAGAAAGAACTCTCCCTAAGAAACCAGAATTAATTGAAACCTCTTCAACCAACGTAGGAGCAGCATTCAAACCGTCCTCATATAAAAATCTATAAAGTATATTACTATTGTAGCCGGCTGCAAATCCTACCCAATGATCATTTACTTTTTTCACATCAAATGCCAAAAGTCTACCGGAACCTGGTAAAGTCCCAATTTCAAAAGTAGTTGAAATACCATTAAAGTCTGAAAAACAAAACTCCCATTCATATCTATGAGCATCTGAAGCAGTATTTTCAAATTGAAACTGTTCCTCTAAGCAAGTTTCAGAGGGTAAATTAAAATCAGCTATAACTTGGGCACTAAGTTTAAAAACTAATCCAAGAAAAAATATTGTTATGTAATATCGCATTTAATTACTGAAAATTAAACCCCATTTATCAATATAGCTATTAATATCTCTTTCCCTTAATGCTATAGTTCTTGTTTTGGTTCTAGAAATAGATAATAAATCTTCAATAACGTTTAATGAAATTTCTTCAATTTTACTAAATGCCAATCCTATATTTTCTTTTTCTATAATTAGATAATCATCAGAAATACCAACAGGGATCAGGGTAGGTAAACCACATGCCCAATACTCTCCATTTTTAATTGGAGAAGAAAATCTTCTACTTGGGATTGGCCTAATACCACAAAAACCAATATCAGCTGCAGATAAGTAATTTTTCACTTCTTCTTTCTTAAGGTACTTTGTTTTAACTTTATCGCATGCTATACCATAGTGGTTTAGTTTTTGATCAATCAAATCTTGAGAGCGGTTAGTCAATAATAAAAAATGAAATTTATCGGAATCAAGTTTTAGGCAATGTTGAATGAAATTGAAAAGTTCATCTTCCATATACATTCCTCCAATTTTACCTAAATAAACGATTGTTATTTGATCTTCTCGAATATTTAATTGATTTCGAATCTGAAGCCTTGATTCTTCATCAAAGTAATAATCACTCATATTAATACAAGAAGGTATTATATGTATTTGAGTTTTAATGTCCTCTTCAATTAATTTATTTTTATAGGCAAAAGTTGCAGTTATAATATGTTGGGCATGTCTCGCAATTGGAAGTTCCATCTTTTTTAAATATCTATATTCCCAACTTGATTTTTGCCAAACCCCCGACTCAAGCATGTAATCTGCATGTGGCTCAAAAGTATGAATGATATGTGGCTTCCTTGATAATTTGCTTAAATAGTGACCAATAATTGCCCCTGGAAAACCCTCTGAAAAAACTTTTGTTACTTTATATTTTTGAATTAATAAATAACTATAAAAAAGTCCAAAAGTAAAATCGAAAAACTTCTTAATCAATTTAAATGAACCAGAATGCCAAGAAGTTCTTTTCCAAATTATATTGTAATCAGTCAACTCATTTTCCAATTTTTTAATTTCAATTTTTGAAAGTGAGAATTGCTTTTGTTCCCATGTAAGCAATATGTATTGAGTATTATTAGATTGAATGGCTTTTAAATAGGGTAAAACTGCAGACTGAAATACAGGGTCTTTAAAGCTATAATAGGCAAAAATAAATATAGTGTTTTTCAATCTTAGAAAATTGTTAAAATAGCATTAATCGGTTGAAAAACTCTTAAATAAGCTAAGAACATAGCTTTTTTATAACGGAATTGATATGTCTTCAATAATTTTTTATCTACTTCGTTCCATTCTTTTATCGAATTCCCTGTAAATCTATAACCATGTTCAAGTCCTTTTAGATTTTTCATAGCAGAATGAGGTGTATCACGGTAATAAAGAATTGGATCATCTGTAAATGAATATTCTCCTCCATTCCTAGCTAGTTTCATGTAAAATAATAAATCTTCGCTATGAGTTAAATTAGTATCAAACTGATAATTCTTTCCCGAAATTCTCTTAATCATCCAAGTCAACCCTAAGAAGCAATTTCCATTTAAACTTACTAAATCTTTAAGCGGATTACCTTCATGTGTTGGTTGCCACTCTTGAGTAGTTATATTAAGCGTTTTATCCATTTTAATTACTCTGCCGTCTACAAAATGAATATTAGGGTTTAATTCAAAAATTGATAATCGGCTTTTCAAACTTTTTGGTGGTAAAACATCATCCGAATCTAAAAAACAAAAATAATCCCCTTTCATATTTCTAAGACCTAAATTCCTTGCTTCACTAACACCCTTATTTTCTTGTTCAAAATAGTAAATTCTAGAATCACGATACGATCGAGCGATATCCTTAGAGTTATCAGTGCTACCATCGTTAACTAGTATTAATTCCCAATCATGAAAGTTTTGATTTAGAACTGATTGAATTGATTCTTTTAAATATTCTTCGGAATTGAAAAATGGTAAAATAATACTAATCAAAATTTATTTCTTAGGTTTCAGAATATAATTGCAGAGCGATAAATCCCCATGAACATCAAACGCTCTTAATAGATGTAATTCTAGATTTTTTTCATCGATTCGAAAAACCTCATAATTAAAAGCATTTATTAATTTTTGTATTTCATTTTGTCTGTCCAATCGTTCATTGTTTTCTTCAGAATAGACCGGCAAGATTTCTATAAAAATAATCGGTTTATTATTTTCAATAATTTGCTTTAGCCCCTTTAAAACTTCCAGTTCTGAACCTTCCACATCTATTTTAATTAGGCCGATTTCCTTCTCTTTAAGATTTAGAATTAAATGTGGATCCAACTCAAGTATATTTATCTTTCGCTTTGTCCCTTTTCTGTAAAATTTACTGATACCGGCAGCAGAATCCGTAAGACTATCATTATCAAACAATAATTCAATTAATGACGTTTTGTCTGAAGCTGCAACTGGTAGAATAGTTGTGTTAGATATAGAATTACTATGAGTTAGGTTACTTAAATATGATAAGCAATGCGGGTTTGGCTCAAATCCTATGTATTTGCTATCTGGGTAGATTGATTTTAATTTTAAAAGAGTTTGACCGATATTTACTCCTATATCAAGGAAGTATTTTTTTTTGAAGAACTCTCTAAATTCTAAAAGAAAATGTGTCATCCAAGGCTCTTCATTTACTAGATGTGACAAGCCTAATCCTGCTTGAATGGGAATTTTAAACTTCCTTTTATTTATAGAAGTTGATATGCTAAAATTTATTGATTCTAATAAGCCTAATTGATATATCTTATTTAGAATCCGATATTTATTTGAGTAAGTTTTCAATTTTAATTATTTGATTTTTATATGAATTTTGTGCCGCTATTTTTTTTCTAGATATAGTCCTTTGAAGATTATTCCACTTTTTTAGATGGTTTTTTACTTCTTTGAAACTCTCCAAAAAACCCATTTTAGTCTTATTCATTATGATTAAGTCGTCTTTGGTAATTTCACTATATTGATCACTCCAAGTAGCTAAAATAATTTTTCCGCTACTTAAATATTCCATTATTTTGTGAGGGTTGGCTAATTGTTCAGGATATTTTTCGTATTGATAGACTACAATCAACATATCCATATTATTATAAAAAGATGGTAAATCATCAGCATATAAACTACCATAATAATGAAAGTTTTGCATTTCATCTAAGTAGGAGAAGTTTGCTCGTGAGTCCCATTGACCTGCAAAGTGAAAGTCTACTGTTGGAAAACCACTTACCAATTTCCCTACTAATTCCCAATCAAGGTATTTGATATCAAGGTTACCAGCATACCCACAGTTGATTTTATTATGTCCTATAAGTTCAATTTGCTTTGACTCTTTCCCAATGCAATTGAATCCATGTCCAATATTGAAGCTATTTAGATTATATTTCCGTTGTTTTTCTAATATAAATCTGGATGAAGCCAAGCACAAATCAGCAGTTTCTGAGGCTTTCTTAAATTCAAAATCTTGATTCCAATCCACGATATGTGAAATCGAATAAACATTTTCAGGTAAAGCAGAAAAATTGAAGAAAACTGAGTTATCAAATGACCACACAATATCAAAAGTAGTTTGACAAAGTTCCTCTATTTCATTAAACTTTCTTCTTATTATTTTCTTTTGTAAAACGTTTGGTAGTAACCTGACGCCCTTGATAAAGCCATTATACTGTACAGAAAATACATTCACGAATGTTGTAACATGACATTTTAAACCATCAGAAGCCGGATTCAAATAATAAATTTTATTACCTAGACGAGCTAAATGGGTAGCATAATGGTGTTTAGAAACAAAAATATGATCCCAAGGTTCAGGCGAAATTATAAGTATATTTTTGTTACTTAGAAAACTCAAAGATTTATATATGTTATGTTTGCTGTAACTATAATATCATATATTTTATACCTAACTGTTTTTGGTAATAGAAATATTATGATAGAATTACTAAAAAACTGAATAACTGAGGGAATTTTGAAAAATTTAAAAATTATGCTTTTAAATTTATTCCTAGGAAGAAATTTAAATCGCTCAGGTTGCAATAATTGAATATCAGGCTCAAACACAGCCAGTTTTTGTTCTTCTTTCCTACTTTCTATACCTCTTTTAATATATTGATGTAAGTTCTTAAAATCATCATGATATACCCAAGCAGTATTTAATGAATATATTTTTACTTGGTGTTTTTGATACAAATTAAAAGAAAGAAAAAAATCCTCTTTATCTTTAAGCCTCTCATCGAAGCCATTAGATGCCAGAAACAGGTCTTTGTTAATCGAAAAGTTACCTCCATTTAGTCGTAATGATTTTGATAACTGAGCTTCTTTTTTTGGAGAATACCAATTTTCTTCCAGTTTCTTTCTAAAGAAGTGAAAATCAGTAGTTAATTTAGATTTATCATATAAACATGGGCCACTCAGTACTGAATTGGTTTTTTCCCTGTGAAAATTAACATGAGATTTTATACAATCTGGATTCGCACGGACATCGTCATCAAAAAAAATCAAAATTTTACCTTTTGCTTGTTTGACACCTAAATTTCTACTCACAGCTCTACCTTTGTTGATTGAATCAATTATAGTCAACTGTAAATTAGTAGTTTGATTATATTCGTTAAGAGTCTCAAGTGTATTATCTCCTGATCCGTCATTTATTAAGACCACTTCAAATTCTTTGAAAGTTTGTTTCTCCAAGGATTTTAATAAATTTATGACTTGGCCAGCTCGATTGAATGTAGGTATAATAACAGTTACTTCCATACGGACCGTTTAATGACGTAAATTGCTAGTCTGATTCTTCTTTCTAAAGATACACCTTGAAATTTCCTAAAAATGATTATTCTAAGAGCAACTTTATACTGTTTAAAATAAATAATTTGCCCTATCTGTTTCTCAAACAGATCGTCCCTACTAGTAGTTTCCTTGAATTTTGCTTTTATTTTGTTTTCAAGTTTATTTAGACCATCCTTATCATTTTTTTCTAACAAATTTGTACCAGTTCTAAGATATGTATTTAATAGTCTTTCAGTGATTTGATGAATATAAAACTTTCTTTCAGTTTTTACTTGAGTCTTTGTAATGGAATTTATATTCAATTCATAATAATAAAGGTGTTCTTCTAGGTTTTTAAACTTATAATTTAATACGATTTTTGAAGACCAATAAAGATCTTCATTTCCGTCATTTTGGAAGAAGGAATTAAAGTAGCCTAAATCTTGTAAAATACTACTGACCAAAAATAATGTACCCGGAAGAAAGAGATATTGCTGTGGGATAGCTTTTTTTATCATACTGTAACCTACAGGTAGACTGGATTTTTCAATTTCTTTATCTTGAATAGTTTTTATAAATTGGGTACCGCATGCTTTGTATTCAGAATTGGTTGTTAAAAAATGAATTTGTTTCTCCATTCTTTCGGGATGAGACCAATCGTCTGCATCTTGGAACATAATAAAATCGCCTTTTACTTGATCTAAAAGAAAGTTCCTTGCATGAACCACCCCTTTATTTTCCTCATTGTGGTAAACATGTATTCTATTATCCGAATATGTAGAAATAATGTCACTAGTTTTATCTTTGGATCCATCGTTGTAAATTAATATCTCAAAATCTTGATAGGTTTGGTTTAAAATCGAATCTAAGCATCTTTTAATGTATTTCTCAACATTATAGGCTGGAATTATTACACTAATGGAGGGGTTTTTACAATTCAACTAATATTTTCTTAAAACTGTTTTTTGTGTCCCAAAAATGGACTTTAAGTATTCTATAAGCAGTATAATCCATCATTTTTTTTAATGGAGCATTAATTTTTGATCTCTTGTAGTAACCTAATTTCAAATAACTATCCCATAGTTTGAAATACCATTTTCTATTTAACTTCCATTTATAATTTGTATTCCAAACTTCTTCTGCTTTTTGCTTTTCACCTAACTCTAAAAAGAAAATACTTAATCTAAAAAGCCATAGCATAAAAAATTTTTCAAGCTTTAAAGATTTTATTTGCATCTCATTTTTCTTCCATACTTTAGTCACAATTTTATATCGAGAAAATAACTGTTTCTTCGTGTTCTCAATTTTCCCAATAGAATCAAATTGATGATCGACCCTAAAATAGGAATCTGGAGAATTATCAAATGTTTTAAATTTAAGCCCTAGAAGCAATGAATTAATATGAATTTCCCAATCTTGCCAACAAAGTGCTTCCTCATCCCACCCTCCATTAATATTAAAAGCTTCTCTACTCCATATTACAGACAAAGTGGCCCATGGCGTATCACCTTGCATAAATCTTTCAATTGGAGATATATTTGATTTTGTTAAGTGATTCCATTTAAGATTAAAATCACCTGGTGAAGATTTAAAACCTAAACAGTTAAATACGAGAAAGTCATAGTCGCTATATTTCATGAAATTTGATACTCTAATTGCTATACAGTCATCCTTTAAAAGATCATCCGAATCAAGGAAAATAATATAATCCCCCTTCGAGTTTTCAATACCAATATTTCTACAAGTACTTGCTCCTTTCGGGCTTCTTTCTCTTGAAAATAGTTTAATTCGAAAATCCTTTTTTATTCTTCTTTCAATAGTATTTATTGTGTCATCTGTACTTCCATCATCAACAACTATACATTCCCAGTTTTCATAGGTTTGATTAATCACAGAATCTAGTGTTTCACTAATTAAAGTTTCGCGATTGAAAGAAGGTATTATAATTGAAACTAAAGGGTTTGTCATTTTCTTACTAAGCCTTTACCTAATCCTTTTCCAATGTTTATAATTCCCTCAATCTTAATACTTTTCATAGATTTCCATTTTCTCAGAATTTGAATTTCACTATCACGAAAAGCGTCATCTAAAAACCATACTGCTTTATTTGCACAATATTTTAATATTGAAGGAATTGTATTTTTTCTAATCATCCATCCTCCGAATGGAGCGTCAATTAATATAAATTCTAATTCTATATTTGCAAATATATTTTTTGAAATCAACTCCTCTAGTTTAAAGCCTTCTTTATCCACTTCAACATATATAGGTTTAAAATCAACATTTTTCGGGACATGAATGCTTTCAATTGTTTTGCTTAAAAATGAATTATCCTGATCAATAGTGTAAAGCGTAAAATTAGTTGTAGGGTATTTAGAAAAATAGTGCATGAATAAAACTGTACTTGTACCACTTCCAAATTCAAAAATTACATTGGGTTTATGATGATTCAGTTCTTCCCATAAAAAGTTTAAAACTTCAGCATCCAGTGTCCATTTATTTGATTGATCTAAATTAATTATATTTTGCAATTCAGTATTTAAACTTTTATTTTCATAAATACATTCTAATTCACTCTCTGAAGGACTGAGAGAATTGCTTTTGTTACCATATATTTTATTTTTAAGAAATTGTGTTAATCTCCAATACCAAAGAGGCATTAGTTTTCCTTTTGCCATTTCTTGTATTAACATATACTATAGTTGTGATTTAGTAAAAATTGTGCTTTACCTAGTCTAGGTAATCGCCCATTATGATAAAAATCACCTGTTTCTACATCAAAAGTAAAAATATCCTTCAACCAATCTTCCAAGATATCTTTTGTAGTCATAAAAAAAGTGAGACTGTATCGACCTTCCATCAAAGGTAAATTTTGAATATTGATATCAATAGTATTTTTACCAGGTATCAATTCGATAGGGTGATTTGAAAAGTAATTTGACAAATGTATAATTCTATTATTTAATGAGTCATCCACTCCAACTGCAATTTCTACATTTTTTAATGACTCTTGTGAATTATTTTCAATTTTCAATCTGAAAACAGCATTTGAACCGATAGTGAAAAACTCTACGTTTTCTCCATTTTCAATAATTTCAATACTCTGTATTTTAGCGATTCCTCTTCCTTCTCTTATTTGACTATCAGAAATGTATTTTTTGCCATTCAAATCACTAAATGAATATCTTTTATATTCATTTATAACAGTTTCAATCCTATCATCCAATTTAAGCTTTCCTTCTTTAATTAAAATCCCCCTACTACATAAATTCTGCACAGCCCCCATATTGTGACTCACAAAAACCACTGTCCTACCCTCATTCTTGCTTACCTGATCCATTTTGCCCAGGCATTTTTTCTGGAATTCGGCATCGCCAACGGCAAGCACTTCATCAACAATAAGGATTTCAGGTTCCAGATGGGCGGCTACTGAAAAAGCCAGTCGCACTTTCATGCCGGAGCTGTAGTGCTTTACTGGTGTGTCTAGAAATTTTTCTACTCCACTAAAGTCAACTATTTCATCAAATTTTTGTCTGATTTCTGCCCGCTTCATACCCAGAATGGTGCCATTAAGGTAGATGTTTTCCCTACCTGTAAGCTCCATATGGAAGCCGGTACCTACCTCAAGCAATGAGGACACACGTCCGTTAATAGTAAATCGGCCTGTGCTTGGCTCAGTTATCCTACTAAGTATTTTCAGCAGTGTACTTTTACCTGCACCATTTCTACCGATAATACCAACAGCCTCACCATGCTTTATTTCGAAGTTGATATCTTTAAGTGCCCAAAATATTTCCTTCTCACTTGCATCAGGCTTAAACAAGCCCTTTATTTTATCTCCTAAAGCATAGCGAAGATCGCCCTGCTTTTTATGGCCGATGATGTATTGCTTACCTAAGCCTTCAACTTTAATCGCAGTATCTGACATTCTTTATATAGCTCCCTATGAAGGTGTTTTATTTAAAAAACTAATTATCAAATTATTAATTACTAATTATCTACGGCTCCGCCCTTTCAGTCACATGTTACGACTTAGCAAAGAGCTATTTCAACCCAGGTTATTCCAATTAAAAATGGAACTTAGAGTCTTTAATATCTTCTTTATCTCCCACTTTTTTGAGTCTGGCTTTACTGATTTCCGCAGTCAGGCTTAAGCCAAGGCTTTCTATAAATACAATTACCCTGTCTTTTTGGGTCTTAATTACTTTTCCTTTCTGCCCCTTCATGCTACCTTGCTCAATTTGCACCCTATCTCCTTCAGAAATAGGTTCAACACTTACTTCCTCATATTCACCTAATAAATTTTGTATGGCTTCTATCTCGCTAGATCGAATTTTAGCATCTTGTCCCAAATAACGTACGAAGTTAACTACTCCCTGAGTTTGTAAGATTTTAAGGCGTTCCTGGTCATTGTTCCATTTTACAAAGACATAGGAAGAAAATACAGCTACTTTTACTTTCTTTTTTCGATCCGACCATTGTCTAAGCACAGTTTGGGTGGGACAATAAACTTCAATTCCTTTTTCGGTTAGTCTATCAGCCACTTTCTTTTCCATTCTTGACTTAGTATAAATAGCAAACCATTTATGTCCCTCCTCTTTAATCACATTAAATTTTGATATTTTGGTTAATTAATATTTAATTACAAATGTAAGACTTTTTTCAAAAATATCTCTAAAAATAGCATTATTAGTATATTTAAATAGTACTATTTTAAAATAAATCATACATGCAAGGTTTCTTATACCAAGTACTTATTAAGTAAATGTTATTGTGAAGGAAGTGGTTGTTTTACTTTAAGGGATATAGTATTTAAACAATATCTGCCATTACACGCTCTACCCTTTTAAAGTAGTACAGTCCAGAAATAAAAAGAATTAAGACAACCATAAATGAAAAGTAAGCATAAATACTTGGGGGAGTGCCACCAATAATACTCCAGCGAAAGCCTTCCACCACACCTGCCATAGGATTGGCATATACTAAGAAAGTCGCCCATTCTGGCAAATTTTTAATCAGGTCTTTCGCTGAATAGCCAACTGGAGTCGCATAAAGACCAAATTGCACTAAAAATGGAACAATGTGTTGGAAATCTCTATAACGAATGGTCAGTGCACTTAACCAGATTCCGGCCGCTAAAGCAGAAAGAATTGTCAACAATATAAATATGGGTAGAAATACAATTTGTGAGGAGGGTGCCACACCGTAATAAATCATTAAAACTATGATGAATAGTAGAATGATTGCAAAGTCTACAAAGCCAACTAAAGCCTTGGAGAGTGGAATAACAAGGCGTGGGAAATAAATTTTCTTCACCATTTCCTGAGCTCCAATAATAGAGTTGCCAGACTGGTTTAAAACGAAGGAAAAATAAGACCAGCTACCTAATCCAATTGCCGCAAAAAGAGGATAGGGGATACCTTCAGTATCTACATTAGCTACTTTTCCGAAAACAACTGTGAAAATAATGATGGTGGTAACGGGTTGAAGAACTGCCCATAGCAAACCCAAAAAAGTTTGCGCATAACGCACTCTTAAATCTCTATAAGCAAGAATCAAAAATAAGTCTCTGTAATGCCAAAGCTCGCCAATGTTAATTTTCCATTTTGGCTTTGATGCATCTACTACTAGTTTTTCCATAATTGGCGTAAAGATAATGGCTTTAAGTAATATGTTCATTATTATCAGTGCTTTATATAGCGATTGAAAAATAAGGGTAATCGAAAAGTTGGTAATTAGTTTTAAGAAGTGAAGCTATCATTGTTGTTAGTGATTGCGAGCCTTCCATTCTGCCTTTAGGACGGAATCTTTTATTGATGATAGAGGTATAATTAGAAAGATTGCTTCGTGCCCTGACACGTAAACTCCCAATAGTCAGGTATTTTTATTAATTCATTCTTAAAAGCGGCTAACACTCATATTTTTGAAGCATTAATTTTTATTATTTACTTTCATTCGTACTTTTAAAAGGCATAGAAAGATAAATACTTCTTCTATTTCAGATTTCAACCTATTTCAACCATACGTACCTTTATGTGGCAAAGAATTATTAGCAGGTTAAGAAATTTCTTTGGATTCTCCCGTACCGAAGCAAATGGTTTTATCATATTGTTGTTGCTGATGGTCTTGATTTTGTTTGCTCCCTTGCTTACCAAGCAAGTATTTCTACAGATGCAACCCGATCTGTTGCTGGCCTCAGATGTGAGAAAGCTTGATAGCTTGTTGAGGGTAATGGATGAAAATGTAATTATTAAGAATGAGGAAGCGGCTATTTCTAATGAAAGTTTATTGTATGATTTTGATTTAAATACAGTTACTTCAGCTGAATTACAAAGTTTTGGTTTGCCAGAATTCCTGGCAGATAGGGTGTTGAAATATAGGGAAAAGGTAAAGCCTTTTACTAGCTCCTCAGAGCTTCTCAAAGTCTACGGAATGGATTCTACCTTATACCTAACATTAAAACCTTTTATAAAGATTAAAGCTTTACCAGAATCTGGTAAGAATAGATCTGAGTCTTATTATCATAGTTCAGTCGATAGAGATACCTTGTATTCTCGCAACAAAAAGAATTTTTCTAAATCATTTAAGTCTCAATTAATTCCTTTTGATATCAATCAGGCTGATACTGCTCAGCTCAAAAAGATATACGGAATAGGTGCTGTATACGCTCAAAGAATTGTAGACTACCGTGATCTGCTGGGTGGATTTATACGGCAGGATCAATTCAACGAAATCTATGGTTTAAAATCACCTAATCTTGATTCATTGAAAATTTATGCGAAAGTTAATCCACCATTAAATGTGAAGAAACTAAAACTTAACAGTATCACTGAGAAAGAATTAGCTAATCATCCTTATATTTCATACCAGCAAGCGAAATTAATAATCGCCTACAGGGATATGCATGGGGATTATAATAGTGCTGCAGAACTCTTGAATGTAAAAGTTTTAGATTCAACTTTTATTGAAAAGGTTGAAGAATATTTGTCGTTTGAAGCTAGATAGACCTAAACCTAATTTACTTCGTTAAGAGAAAAACATAATTTTTTTTTAAATTTAACCTTGCTAAACATTTTTTTGCATGCATGAAATTCTGAGGTACTATTTAAAACGGTTAACAAATCTTTCAAGCAGCAACCGCTCTTTGTTATTGTTAAGGCTAATCTCAGATCAAACTATCGATTTGCATGACTTTGATTTTATCCTCAATAAGCCATCCTTTTCTCTGATTGAAGCTTTGCTCGCCAAAAAGAAAGATATTCCCTTAGCGGCTATTTCGGATCCTCGTATGGAGGCTAACAACTTGTTAAGTGGGAAGTTAAAAAAGCTAAAGAGAATTGAGAAATTCATTCATGATGAAAGAGGGGCCAAGGACCTGTATGTCGGATGGCCTTTCGTAAGAGGTAAACTACAAGGTGGTACTCTTGTGAGATGTCCACTCATTTTCTTTCCTGTTGAAATCATACAAAAAGATGACCAGTGGGTAATGCAGCTGAGGGAAGAGGTGAATATCACTTTTAATAAGACTTTTTTGCTCGCCTACGCTTTTTACCATGGTATTAAAGTGAATGATGACTTGCTGGAAAAAGTTTTTGAGATTTATGACACTGATAGCCGCGTTTTCAGAACGGAGTTATACCAAATTTTTAAAGAAAGTGCTGTTAACTTAAATTTTAACCAGGATAACTTCATAGATAAACTACAATCTTTTAAAAATTATAAAAAAGCAGATTTTGAGGAAGAACAAAAGGAAGGAGAGATCAAACTCTTCCCCGAAGCAGTATTAGGTATTTTCCCGCAAAGCGGTTCTTATTTAGTTCCTGATTACACTTTTATGCTTGATGAAGAGCAAAAAGTGCAGGATATTGAAGAGTTTTTTTTAAGTAGGACACTTGATAAAACGGAAGAAAATCCTGATTTGTACAGGCAAAAATACCGATTTATTGATACCATAAAAGAGGAAGAAACTTTTAGTGTTTTTCCCATGGATGCTTACCAGGAGAATGCTTTAAAAGCTGTAAAGAGGGGAAATTCTTTGGTGGTTCAGGGACCTCCCGGAACGGGAAAATCTCAACTGATCAGCAACTTAATTACTGATTTTATAGCAAGAGGAAAGAAAGTATTAGTGGTTTGCCAAAAGCGTGCAGCATTGGATGTGATTTACAAAAAACTGCAGTCTATCGAGATGGATCCTTTTGCGGCTTTAGTGCATGATTTTAAGAATGATAAAAAGAGAATTTTTGAGCAGGTCCAAAGTCAAATTGAGAAGATTGATGAATATGAAGTAAAGAATAACGGGCTTGATGCCGTGCAAATCCAAAGAGATTTTCTGCATGCGAGTAGAAGGATTGATCAAATTGTGGAGGAGCGGGAAGAATACCGGCAAGCATTTTTCGATGAGGGTGAATGCGGGATTTCTGCTAAAGAGCTTTATCTTAATTCAGATATTTCTCTGCCTTCGATCAATTTAAAGCAGGAATACAGACATTTTCACCTTTCTGAGATAAGACAATTTTCAGACAAAATAGAGCATTATCAAAGTTATGTAGATGACTTCAGCAGTGAACAGTTTATCTGGAATGATAGGGTGGATTTTACCGATTTCACTCTTTCTGATAAAAAAGAAATCTTGCGCTTACTAAAACATATTCCTGAATATATTGAAAATAATGGTGAAAAAGCCTTTGATATTGTTGGCTCCAAAATGTCATTAAAGGAGTTCGAGGATGTTGTTTATCATAAAGAAAAGTTATTACAGTTTGAGAAGTTATTAAGCCCAAATGTTTTTGACTACCTCAACCATTTAATGCAATTTGATGAAGATGAGAATACTCGTTTGCTATGGCTTTCTAATAATCAGCGTGTAATTAATGAGTGTTTTAAGGATGGGGGAATTGAAAGTAGTCTTGCCGCTGAGAATCTTGGCACTTTGCAAAAAGTGTTGGAGTTAAGGAGACAATCTCTTAAAAGGCCTCCTGAATGGCTTAATTGGCATGTTTTTTCAAAAGAAAAGTATTTTCTGAAAAAAGTAGCTGTTGCCAATGCTGTTGTAATGAACAAAGAAGGCGTAGTTCAGATGGAAAGGCTATTAGATAACCGACTGAACTTTGAGCATAATATGACAAAGCTGAAGAATCAGGAGTGGTTAATAAATGTGCCGGATACCAAAGATCAGCTTTTGCTTAATGAGTGGTTCGAAGAGCAAAAGAATGCGATTAAGGCGAAAGAAATTTTATCCATCTTTACCAATTATAAAGAGCTTACTTTCTTCAAAGACGGTTCCATAAAAAGCTTTCTGGCCAAAATTGACGCGATAATAGCCCTATCAGAATCTGTAATTGCTGAAAAGCAATCCTGGAAGAAGTATTTTACAAGAACTCAAATAGACCACCTGGAGCAAAGCGGTGTTGTTCCTAACTATGCGGAAGCTTTCAAGAAGCATTTTGACGAGTTGGTTGATTTCGATAAAATGTATGAAGCTATGGCTCCGCATGAAAAAGGTGTGCTAAGGCTATTTGAAGAAAGTGATCTTCAAATCAATCAGAAAAATATAAGGAAAATATTTATTAACAGTATTTACCTATCCTGGTTGGACCATATTGAAACCAAGTATCCTATCTTAAGAGAGGTTTCTACAAGGAAGTTTGACAAGCAAACCGATGAGTTACAGTCGGCCATTGAAGAAAAGTGGAGGCTTAGCAATGAAATTCTTACTTTGAAGGTACGTGAAAGAACTTTCAGCAATGTGGAGTATAACAGGCTTAATAACAGGGTCTCATATCGGGATCTGAGCCATCAGGTTACTAAGAAAAGGCAGGTTTGGCCTATCCGAAAATTAATCAAAGAATTTAATGAAGAGCTGTTTGATTTAATTCCTTGCTGGCTGGCAAGCCCGGAATCCGTGTCAGCAATTTTTCCTATGGAGCAAATGTTTGATCTGGTGGTGTTTGATGAAGCTTCCCAATGTTTTGTGGAAAAGGGAATTCCTGCAATGTACCGAGGCTCACAGGTGGTAATAGCAGGAGATGATAAGCAGCTTAGTCCAAATGATTTATATAAAGTAAGATGGGAAGAAGATGAGCCTGAGCATGTAGATCTGGAAATTGATAGTCTTTTGGATTTGGCTAACAAATACCTGATGAATGTACATTTAGCAGGTCATTATAGAAGCAAATCATTGGATTTAATTGATTTTTCTAACAAGCATTTTTATAATGGTAAACTTCGTTTGCTACCGGATTTCAATTATATCAATCAGGCAGATCCGGGGATAGATTATATTAAAGTGGCAGGTATTTGGGAAAATCAGAAAAATGAAATCGAGGCACTGAATGTAGTTGATATTATTAAGGCATATTTAAAAGATGAGCCTGATAAGGAAATAGGAGTGGTCACTTTTAATGCTCCTCAGCAAGGGCTGATCTGGGATATTTTAGAAGAGCAGGTAAGCACAGGTAACATTACACTGCCAGACAATTTCTTTGTAAAGAATATTGAGAATGTTCAGGGAGACGAAAAGGATGTAATCATATTTAGTACAGGTTATGCGCCTGATGCAAAGGGTAAAATGAATATGCAGTTTGGTAGTATCAATACCCTAAAAGGAGAAAACAGGTTAAATGTTGCCATTACGCGTGCCAGGGAGAAAATTATAATTGTTAGTAGCATTTATCCTGAGCAATTAAAGGTGGATGACACAAAAAATGAGGGGCCAAAGTTACTTAAAGCTTATTTGAATTATGCATTGGAAGTATCTAAAAATAACTTTAAACCACAGCCAGCTACCCTTGATAAATTCGGTAATCATTGGTTTTTGAAGAAAAAATTAGCTACAGAATTAAATGAATCTCTGGAGAAAGTGGAAGTTAAAGAAGAGCTCCCTTTTGCAGACCTTAGCTTTGTTGAGAAGGAAAAATATAAAGGCTTGCTTCTGTCAGATGATGATTTGTTTTATGAGAACCCTTCTGTAAAAGATATTTATGCTTATACTCCATTTATGCTTCAGAAAATGAACTGGCCCTACATTCGCGTGAAAAGTCGTAACTATTGGGATAATAAGGCTGAAATGATGGAAAAAATCCAGAAATTTATTCAGCGCAATTAAAATTTTCCATAATGTGTTTATCACGATCGCAATGTCTTTATGATAAGCTTTTCCTGCGTCAGAAATTTAAGAATAACCTTAAATTACCCTGATAATTGTGAGCATTGAATTCTGACATTTTTGTCAGAATTATGCTAAGCAATCTTTTGAATTGTAAACCTGGGTTTAATTGATAAGATTGCTTAGTTCCTGCCGCTGGTCGTTAAACCTGCAATGATGACCTACTATGAAATGTTACTTCTTACTTTGGGATACTGGAAAAGTCTAAGGATTGACTGAACTGCTTTGTTTATCAATTCTTAAACCAACGGAGTAAACTCCTTGAAGTGAATCTGTACGCATATATTGCTTAAGGGCAATGGTGTATCTGCCTTCTCTGGGAAACAGCACAGAATCTTTTAATAAAACCTGATGACTATAAATGCTACTCACCCCACTTCCGAAAGGTTCACCTGTTTTGGGATCAAATAATTGAATGTTTTGCAACTCCTTTTCTAACTCCCTGTCGGTTGAATCCTGTAAAGTATAATGCACATAAATATTTCTATAGGGATATTGTACATCATTTCGAAGGTTTAGATATAGCTCATAATAACTGCTGTCATCATCAATGTTAAAAGTGAAACTGGCAGTTTCATTCATCTGCCAGATTCTATCTGAAAAGTCTATGTTCTCTTCATAATATCTGTTTTCAGTGCAGGAAAAAGCTACAAAAGCTAAGAAAAGTAAAAATAACGAGTTTAAATATTGCTTCATTCTTCCTTTTTGTTGTTAGGCTTATTATTCTTTTTAAATCGCTTCTTGAACTTAGGCTTATTTTTGGGTCGGTTTCCTTCTTCAGCTTTGTTTTTGGTTTGGTTTTCTACTATCGGCTGATTGGGCTTTCTCTTCGCTTTAGGTTGATTTGCATTGTTTTGCTGCTGGGCAGATTTATTCTGCGGAGCTGCTCCTGCATTTGATTTTCTTTTTTTATTTCTGGATTTTGACTTCTTTTTAGGCGTAGAAAATTTTCTGTCTAACCTGATTAAATCGCTGTTAATGTTTACATGGTCCTCAATTTCCAGTACATCTTCCAGAAGTGTTTCAGGTTTCTCTCCTTTTTCATTAAGCAATAATATTTCAGCTACTCTGTCAGTACTCACCGGATGCCATATATTATCATCAGAATAACTGAACCACATAATTCGTCTGAAAATATCAGTCTTCTGTAGCTTTGCGTTCCCTACTTGTGTCTGAATAGGCTTGTTTACTTCAGGTATTCCCTGTAGTGCATCAATATAAGTATCTAATTCATAATTAAGACAACATTTTAACCTGCCACATTGCCCTGAAAGCTTGCTCGGATTTAATGAAAGGTTTTGATATCGTGCAGCATTTGTAGAAACACTTTTAAAATCTGAAAGCCAGGTGCTGCAGCATAATTCTCTACCACAAGATCCTATCCCACCTAATCTGCCGGCTTCCTGCCTTAAAGAGATTTGGCGCATTTCCACCCGGATTTTAAATTCACCAGCCAATTTTTTAATCAGCTCTCTGAAATCAACCCTTTCTTCAGCAGAGTAGTAAAAAGTAGCTTTTGTATTATCTGCCTGAAATTCTACATCAGACAGTTTCATATTCATTTTATACTCTTTAATTACTTCTCTTGCTCTGTACATGGTGGTAAGTTCTCTGTTTTGAACTTCATACCATTTTTCAAGGTCTTTGTCGGAGGCAATTCTGTAGATGGCTTTTATTTCATCATCATTTTTCACTTTTTTGCGCTGCATCTGCAAGCGTACCAATTCACCCTGCAAAGATACATAACCTATATGGTGTCCATTAGGAACATCCACTACAACAGGATCACCTGTTGTTAAATTAAGATTATGTACATTCCTGAAAAATTCTTTTCTGCCACCTTTAAATTTTATTTCTACTACATCAAAAGTATCGTAACTGGGGAAATCCATATTGGATAACCAGTCGAACGCATTCATTTTATTGCATCCTCCGGTACTGCAACCACCATTATTCTGGCATCCACTTACTTCTCCCTCTTTCTTTTTTATTCCGCACGATGAGCATCCCATAATATTACTATTTATATATAAAGCCACTTAAGGCCTGCTGTACTAATTTTTTTCTTGTAAGGCCATTAAATCACGGCCTATATCTTTTCTAAAGTATATGTCATCCCAACAGATACTTTTTGTACCCTCATAAGCATTTTGCAAAGCTGTTTCTAATTCATTACCCATTCCGGTAATAGCCATTACACGACCTCCTGCCGTTACAACTTCTGCCTCTTTTAAGGTAGTTCCGGCATGATAAACAGTGCCGGTTTTAACTTCTGAAAGCCCTTTTATAGTTTTATTCTTTTCGTAATTGCCCGGATAACCCCCGGCTACCATTACAACAGTAGCAGCGGTTTTATCTGAAATCTTTAAGTCTTGCTGGTGAAGTGTTTTGGCTTTAAGGCTTTGAAATAAAGCGACTACATCATTCTCTATCCTTGGAAAAACTACTTGTGTTTCCGGGTCACCCATTCGCACGTTGTATTCTATTACAAAAGGTTCGCCAGCCACATTCATTAGACCAATGAAGATAAACCCTTCGTAGGGAATACTATCTGCCTTTAATCCATCAATGGTAGGTTTAATTACTTTGCTTTCCACCTTATCCATAAAAGCTTTATCTGCAAATTGAACAGGGGAAACAGCTCCCATGCCACCGGTATTTAGCCCAGTATCGCCTTCACCAATTCTCTTATAATCTTTGGCTTCGGGCAGCACTTTGTAATTTTCTCCATCCGTCAAAACGAAAACAGACAATTCAATTCCCGAAAGAAACCCCTCAATAACAACTTTGGCACTTGCATCCCCAAATTTTGCATCCCTAAGCATTTCCACTAGTGTTTGTTCAGCTTCCTCAAGGTTTTCGCAAATCACCACACCTTTTCCGCCCGCTAATCCGTCAGCTTTCAGTACATAGGGAGCACTTATGCTTCTTAGATAGGTGAGACCATCTTCTAATTTCTCTTTGGTAAATGTTGCATATGCTGCAGTTGGAATGTTATGCCTCTGCATAAAGCGCTTGGAAAAATCTTTACTTCCTTCTAATTCAGCCCCTTTTTTGCCAGGTCCAACTACCTGAATATTTTGTAAAGAAGCATTATTTTGAAAATAATCTTTAATACCTGCAACCAAAGGTGCCTCCGGCCCTGCTACTACCATTTGAATCTGCTCTTTAAGGCAGAACTCACCTATGGCTGGAAAGTCAGTAGGGGATAAGTTTATATTTTTAGCAATTGTTGCCGTTCCTGCATTACCTGGGGCTACGTATAATTGATCGCATAAGTCACTGGTAGCTATTTTTGTTGCAAAAACATGTTCTCTTCCTCCAGCACCTAATATAAGTATATTCATTAAAGTTTTTTTAAGCAAAATTGGATTCGCAAGTAAGCAAACCCATATTTTAATAATTGACAAATTTTAAAATCAGTACAAATCTCGTTATTTATTTACAAACAGTAAAAAAATTGATTTGCACTGATAAATTGTTGAAGCAAGGGCTCTGTTTAGCCTTATTGGAATGAACGAAGCATTTTCTCCCTTAAGCTTCACTCTTAGTTAGCGTACTGCGATAAGAATTTAATCCGCATCAAACGCATATCTTCTTCAGAAAATTCATCATCAAATTCTTCCATAGCATCTTCAATACTATCTGTTTCAGCTGATAAGAAGTATTCGATAATTTCTTCCTGCTTATCCTCATCTATAATTTGCTCAAGGTAATAATCAAGGTTTAAGCGAGTGCCGGAATAACAGATGTTTTCTATTTCTGTGATAAGCTGTTCGAAGCTGATATCTTTCATCTCTGCAATTTCCTCTAATTCAATTTTCTTATCCACCTGCTGAATAATGAAAATTTTCATTTTGGATTTGTTAACAGAAGATTTTACCATTACATCGGCTGCAGTGGTAATGTCATTTTCTTCAACGTAGTCCTTGATTAAATCCAGAAAAGGTTTGCCAAATTTATGAACTTTCCCTAATCCAACTCCATTAACGGCAGCAAGCTCATCATTAGTGGTAGGATAGGTGGTAGCCATTTCTTCCAAAGAAGGGTCTTGGAATACCACGTATGGAGGTACATTTTTAGATTTAGCTACTTTTTTCCTTAAAGCTTTTAGTTGGGAATAAAGTACTTCATCAAAAGATTTAGTAGCTAACGATTCTTTTTCTATCTGATCTTCATCACCCACATCCGTATAAATATGGTTAATGGTGAATTCTATATCTTTAGGATCCTTGAGGAATTCTTCACCTGCTTCATTCATTTTGAGCACACCAATGTTCTCAATGTCCTTATCCAAATAGCCGTTAAGCATGGTTTGGCGAATTACAGATTTCCAGAATTCAGGTTCCTTTTCGCTTCCCACTCCATGCACTTCCAATTGATCATGGCTGTAGCTTGTAACATACTGATCTTTTGAACCTCTGATAACATTTACCAGGTGATTTATTCCAAAACGCTCTCCTGTTAATTTAACAGTTTTAAGTGCAATGATCATTTCCTCTTTGGCCTGGAATTTCTCTTTCGGATGTGTGCAGTTGTCACACTTTCCACAAGGCTCATGGTAGGTTTCTCCAAAATAATGAAGAAGTTGCTTTCTTCTGCAAACGGAAGACTCTGCGTAGGATGACATTTCTTCAAGCAATAGCTTGGCATTTTCCTTCTCAGTAACAGGCTTATCCTTATTAAATTTCTCCAGTTTCAGAATATCATTGTAACTGTAAAACATCAGGCAGTCACCTACTAAACCATCTCTGCCGGCACGACCTGTTTCCTGGTAATAACCTTCAACTGATTTAGGGGTGTCATAATGCACCACAAAGCGAACATCCGGTTTATCGATCCCCATTCCGAAGGCAATTGTAGCTACAATGACATCTACATCTTCATTTAGGAAGTCGTCCTGATTTTTCATTCTCATGTTGCCATCAAGACCCGCATGGTAAGGAGCAGCATTAAAGCCGTTAACATTCAGAAATTCTGCTATTTCTTCTACTTTTTTTCTGCTGAGGCAGTAGATGATTCCACTTTTACCTTTTCTGTCATTCAAAAAGCGAATCAGTTGCTTTTTAGCCTGGTTTTTTGGACGAACCTCATAGAATAAATTATCCCTGTTAAAGGACGATTTAAATACGTTGGCTTTTTCCATATTCAGGTTCTTCTGAATATCCAGCTGTACCTTTGGTGTGGCAGTTGCTGTTAAAGCAATTACAGGAATATCTGCAATTTGCTGTAAAATAGCTTTTATTTTTCTGTATTCAGGCCTGAAATCGTGTCCCCATTCTGAAATACAATGTGCTTCATCAATGGCAGCGAATGAAATATGGGCTTTTTGCAAAAATGCTACGTTCTCCTCTTTTGTAAGAGACTCCGGTGCCACATATAACAATTTCAAATCTCCATTTAATACTTCTTTTTTAACTCTGTTTACTTCCGTTTTTGAGAGTGTGGAATTCAGAAAACGAGCATTTACGCCTAAGGCATTTAAGGTGTCTACCTGGTTTTTCATTAAGGCGATCAGTGGCGAAACCACTATGGCCGTGCCTTCCTGAGAAATAGCAGGCAACTGGTAGCACAGTGATTTACCAGCTCCTGTAGGCATAATAACGAATGTATTCTTCTTATCAAGGATGTTCTTCATAATCAGTTCCTGCTTCCCTCTGAACTGATTGTATCCAAATACTTCTTTTAGTTTTTCTTTTAAAGTAGCTTGTTGCGCTTCTATCATCTCTTTAACATCAATTGCTTGATTAATTCTTAAATATATATCTTTGTGTCAAATTTAGTTCCTTAACGTCAGATACCTTGAATTTAAGAAAAAATATTCTAAAAATAGCCCAAAATGTTCTAATTAATGAGGCAAAAGCAATAAATGATTTAGTGAACTACCTCGATAGTGATTTTGAGCAGTGTGTTTACGAAATTCTTAACGCAAAAGGAAGGGTGGTTATTACCGGAGTAGGCAAAAGTGCTATCATTGCTCAAAAGATTGTAGCTACCCTAAATTCGACTGGTACACCCGCTCTATTTATGCATGCTGCAGATGCCATCCATGGTGATTTGGGGATGGTGCAAAAAGATGATATAATGATTTGTATTTCTAAAAGTGGAAATACTCCTGAGGTGAAAGTTCTGGTGCCTTTGCTAAAAAGAAGAGGCTCTATGCTCGTTGCCCTGGTTAGTAATGTAGATTCTTATCTGGCACATCAGGCAGATTTTGTGCTGAACGCCACAATAGGGCAGGAGGCCTGTCCGCTTAATCTTGCGCCTACCACTAGCACTACTGCTCATTTGGCAATGGGCGATGCGCTGGCGGTTTGTCTATTAGAAGCAAGAGATTTTTCTTCAGAAGATTTTGCACAGTATCATCCCGGTGGCTCTTTAGGGAAACAGTTATATCTTAGAATTGATGACCTGATTAAACAGAATCAGTTGCCAAAAGTTAAAGCTACCGCTAATTTTAAAGAAGTTATTTTTGAGATTTCTGCAAAGCGATTGGGAGCTACGTCAGTAGTTAATGAAGAGGGAAAGCTAATAGGAATTATCACGGATGGTGATTTGAGGAGATTGATGGAATCTGACCGAGATATTAGTCAGGTAAAAGCCACTGATTTCATGACTGCTAATCCTACCTCATTGTCTTCAGAAGATTTTGCAGCTAAGGCATTACAGATAATGCAGAGTAAAAACATTACTCAAATTGTTGCCGTAAAGGATGGTAAACCTATAGGGTTTGTTCATCTTCATGACCTTTTAAAGGAAGGAATAGCCTAAATAACTTTGCAAATGATACTTTTACAAAATAAAACCTGCACCAATAATTATTAACCTTAAACCAATGGACGAAAACAGATATGTGGTAATTATGGCCGGAGGAACGGGAACCCGTTTATGGCCGGTAAGTACCAGCCAAAAGCCAAAACAATTTCATGATTTATTAGGGGTGGGGAAATCCTTGCTAAGAATGACTTATGAGCGTTTTCTAACTCATTACAAGCGGGAAAATATTTATGTGGTTACTAATAAAGACTATGAAATGTTGGTGAAAGAGCAGATCCCGGAAATTACCGAAGATCAGCTTCTTTTAGAACCTAACAAGCGAAATACTGCACCTTGTATTGCTTATGCAGCATATAAAATAGCTTCTCAAAATCCTGAAGCAACTATGGTAGTTGCACCAGCCGATCACCTTATATTGAAGGAAGATACTTTTCATCAGGCTTTGTCGGTAGCAATGGATAGTGCTTCTAAAAATGATTATCTGGTAACACTTGGGATGCAACCAAATAGGCCTGAAACAGGGTACGGTTATATACAATATATTCCGGATTCATCAGTGGTGAAGAAAGTGAAAACCTTTACAGAAAAACCGGAGTTGGAATTAGCCAAAAAATTTATTGAAAGTGGTGATTTTGTGTGGAATGCCGGTATTTTTATCTGGTCTGCCAAAGCAATAATAAAAGCATTTGAAAACCACCTGCCTGATATTGCTGAAATATTCTCTGATGGAGAAGAACCTTATTTCAGTACACATGAAAAATTATTTATTAATAAGGCCTACACTCAATGTGTGAACATTTCTATCGATTTTGGTATCATGGAAAAAGCAGAAAATGTGTATGTTTTACTGGCAGATATTGGGTGGTCAGATTTAGGTAATTGGGAGTCGCTTCATGAAATTCGTAACAGAGATGATGACAATAATGCTATTCCGGAAAATGTATTATGTTTTGATTCCACAGATAACATAGTAACTACGGATCAGTCCAGACTGGTTGTTTTACATGGCATGAAAGATTTTTTAGTAGCTGAAGAGGATGGTGTAATTCTGATTTGTAAGAAAAATGCTGAAAAAGAAGTGAAGGATATTGTTGCGGCAGTGAAAAACAAAAAAGGAGATAGTTTTATATAGATTCTGTTGAAGCTATAAAATAAGAATGGCTTGCTTTGGAAAAAGCAAGCCATTTTTTTTGCCTATCTATATTGTGCATTTGTATGTAATCTAAAATTAGCTTACACAATGGGTAATCATTTGCTGCTAACTTTCAGATACATATCATTGATTCTCGTGTAGTTGCCTAATGGGCTCTATTTAATATAAAAAGTAAAAAGCAATCATTAAGCCTGCCATTACTATTAAAACAGGAATTACAACAGCCCAGTTAGCCTCTTCGATTTCTTCAATAGGTTTATTTACTTTATTTTTTACTTCAGTTTTCATTTTCGTTAATATTTACAAGTCTTGATATTCTTAAGCTCCTTTCTTTTAGTCGCATAATTTTTATGCGTGTTCAAGAAGTTGGAGTGGAACAGTAAAGAGACTAAATATTAAGGAGCATTAATGCAGATTTTACTCCAGCAGTAATGAATTTTTGTAGAAGTGTTAAGTTCAGAATTGCAAGTTCTGCTAAGCTTATCGTGAGCCCTCTTAAAATATAGAGGAGTTATGCTGATTATGCTAACATCAGGAGATTTGTCTTTTACTTCAGTGGCAGACTGGCTTTGGGATAGAGGAGCCGTATAAAAATTTTCCTTCAGTGAATTTTTTAATTCAACTAGTTGGTCAGAGTCTGAAGGAGCCAATTTTTCAGCTAAAGCTTGAGCAGGCCTTCCAAAAATGGTAAGAATGTAAAAAGCAAGCAAAAAGATAGCTGTTGGCCTCATATAGCGGATTCCTCTATTGAAGGAACATGCCAATTAACGTAGTTTTTAAATAAAAGATTTCAGCAGTGGAAAAATTATTTTTCACATTAAACGACAATTGTCGTAATATAATTTGGATTACACGACAATTGTCGTTTACTTAGCAAAATACATTAATAGTTATGAGTAAAAAAACTTTAAAACCATCAGATGGGGAGCTTGAAATACTTCAGGTATTGTGGAATGCTCCTAAGATAAGTGTGCGTGAGGTTCATGCTATTTTGCAACATAAGAGAGACATAGGTTATACTACAGTTTTAAAGCAAATGCAAAGAATGCTGGAAAAGAAAATGCTAACTCGAAATGAGCATGAAAAGCCACATAGGTATACTGCGTTGCTAGATGAAGCTTCTGCCAAGCGCAATATTTTTGCGGGCTTGTCAGATACTTTATTTCAGGGTTCTGCCATGGAGTTGGTCATGCATGCTTTGGGAAATCAGAAAACATCACCTGAAGAATTAGCTCAGTTAAAGGAATGGATTAAAAAACAGGAAGAAAATGAGTAATTTACTAAATAACAATTTGCTGCTAATGTGTGGAAGTTGGGTCGCAGTCAGCATACTATCAGGGCTGCTTATTTGGGTGTTGCTCAAGGGATATCAGTATTTAAATCCTGATACAAATGCTAAAATTGGATATCAAACTGCTTTAGTAGGGCTTGTGTCACTTTTCGTGATCACTCTTACTTTTACCTATTTGTGGAGCAGCGAACCATTCTTTTCATATGGAAATAATGAGAACTCGGATAGTATAGTGATGCACTTGAGCCCTGAGGCCTTTGCTAATTTATTATCTGGCACTTCAGAAAATGGAAAGATATATAAACCGGATACTTTTATGGCACTGTTGGCTCCTTTTCAAGCTATTTTAGGTGTTTTCTGGCTCATAGGTGTTTTAGTTTATGGTATAAAGTTTTTTGGAGGCTTTGTTTATTTAAAGTTTTTCATGAAAGATGGTTGTAAAGAATTATCTCCGTTTTGGAAAGGACGAATTGGAGAACTTAAAACCAGACTTAAGATTAAGAGAAAAGTGAAATTAATGCTTAGCAGCAAGGTGAAAAGCCCTTTGACTTTTGGCCTTTTTAAACCGGTTATATTGTTTCCGCTAGGTTTTTTCACTACGCTTCCAGCAGATCAAATAGAAGCCATTATCCTTCATGAATTGTATCACATAAAACATCGGGATTACCTTATTAATATTTTGGTGATGAGCCTTCAGGTAATCTTCTTTTATCATCCTTTAGTTTGGAAACTAACTAAGATTTTAGAGGAGGAGAGGGAAAACCTACGTGATGACGCAGTTATTGAATACACCAGAAATCCTTTCACTTATGCTAAAGCGTTGCTCAACGTGGAAGAATTAATTGATCAACCCACTCGAATGAGTTTATATTTTTCAAAAGAACCTTCACAATTAAATAAAAGAATTATGAGAATACTTGATAAAAATCCTGCTAGAAAGAGTTCAGTTAAGCCATTTCTTAGCCTTATTATTCTAGCTTTCTTTATGATGAGCTTTAGCTGGCTCACATTAAATGAATCTAAATCCGATAAATCAACGGTTTTTGAGGCAAGTTCGGCAGCAAAAAGTGAAATAAATTCGAATTCTCAGGATTTGAATAATGACAACTTTGATTTAAGCGAAGTTAAAAGTAGTTCAACTACTTTCTTCCAACAAATTCAAAATTTATATCCCAATGCTGGATTGGAGGCCTTAACAGATCCGGCTGTATTCATGAATGGTAAAAAAGTAGAGCAATCTGCCAATGTTCATGAATTGATTGATGTTGAGAAAAATAACATAATTAAGGCATACCTGCCTTCTGTAGTGCCAGATGAATATAAAATGTATGCTAAGAGAGGTATAGTATTAATTAAAAATGAAGAGCCTGTTGCGGATTTAGTGGCTGTTAGTAAAACGGAGGATGTAAAAGTGGAAAAACAGGTACAGGAAGAACAAAGCAAATCTTCCACTTCTGTTAAGCGTCCTCTAATGTTTAGAACAATGAGAATTGCTACCAATATAGGCCCAATTGAGGAGGAACATGCTGTAGAAGAACCTATTTCTAGTACTGATTCTATTTTAGTTGTAGTGGATGAGGAGATTTTAGGTTTCGGATTGGAATTGGTTGAGGATTTATCTCCCGAAAATATTGAAAAAATAACAGTGCTTAAAGATGAAAATGCAGTTGCTAAATATGGAGAGCGAGCTAAAAAGGGAGTAATAGAGATTACTACTAAAATCACAATAGTAGAGATATGGGGAAATTTAAAGTTTAAAGTAAGTGATAAGTACCCGGACTCTGAAATTCCACCTTACTTCGTTTTAGATGGTGAACCAATTAAAAAATCTAAATTGAAAAAAATTAACCCTGAGGATATTAAACATATAAATGTTTTAAAAGGAGAAACAGCCATTGAAAAGTATGGCGATAAAGGTAAAAATGGTGTAATTGAAATTACCTCAAAAAAGAAATAGTTTATCCATCAAGCCAACCCTTGAAAACATTCACTTTTTCCCGGCTGATGAGGATATCATTATCCTCACAGCCTTTTAATTTAATTTTCAGCCGGCTATTGGAGTAGCTGAAAATATCAGCTATGGCATCAATAGACGCAATGTACTTTCTGTTAATCCTGAAAAACTGCTGAGGGTTTAGCATTTCTTCAATCTGATCAAGTGTATAATCCAGGATATATTTCCTCCCTTCCTTCAACTGAATAAAAGTTGTCTTTTCTGCACTAAAAAAATAGCAGGCATCATCTACCGCTATGCTTTGAATTCTTTCTCCAATTTTTACCATAAAGCGGCTCTTGTAATTTACATTCCCGGTTTTTAGTAGATTTTGCAATTGGCTGAGGTCAATTTGTGGTTGTAACTGACTGTTTTTAAATTTCAATATTGCTTTTTCAAGCTCTGCCGGATCAATAGGTTTGAGCAGATAGTCCACGGAATTGAGCTTAAATGCTTTAATAGCATATTGATCGTATGCTGTAGTGAAAATGATGGGGCTTTTTACATGAACTTGCTCAAAGATGCTGAAACTCTGCCCGTCAGCTAATTCAATATCGCTGAAGATAAGATCAGGCGCTGGTTCATTCTTAAACCACTTTACAGCTGAAGAAATACTATCCAAATGCCCGAAAATTTGAGCTTCAGGTAAATAACCAGCAATTAGTTGTTTAATTCTATTAGCAGCTGGTCGCTCATCTTCAATAATTAATACTCTCATTTTTCTACTTTTAGTAAAGGTAAAATAACTATATATGCTTTTTCTATCTCCCTTATCTGAGGAGCCCTATCACTCAATAGCTCGTATCGCTTCTTGATGTTTTCAAGACCTATTCCGCTACTTTCAATTTCTTTTGTCTGCTTAGGCTGAAAATTGTTACTGACCTCAAGACTCTCCCCTTCCTGCTTAATCGTGATTTGAAGAGGATTTTTATTACTAATCACATTATGCTTTATTGCATTTTCCAATAAGAGCTGCAATGAGAGTGGAGGTAAATAATAGCCTTGCATTGTTGAAATCGATATTGTATAAGTGAGGCTATCATCAAAACGAAGTTTCTGCAGGCTCAAATAGTTTTTAGCAAATTCTACTTCTCGGGATAAAGGCACAAGTTCTTCCTGCTGTACATCCAGCACATACCTATATATTTTTGATAGTTGCTGAATAAAGGCGGCAGACTGATCAGCACTTTCATATACCAGGCTGGATAAAACATTTAATGAATTAAAAAGGAAGTGCGGGTTTAACTGATCTTTTAAGGACTGATACTGACCTGCCAGCCTTTCCGAACGTAGCTGTTCAGTTTCAATAGCTGCATTACGCCATTCATATAACCAGGAACGCGCAGTAAAAATGGTAATGATTATTAAAGCAACAATTACCGGTAAGATGGTATTGTCCATCATTTTTACCCAATCAATTTTTCTGATGGTTTCTGCATCGTTAATAAGTATTGTGAAAACTGCTGTGAGCAGGTAACTAGCTATAAAGGAGTAGAGAAGATAGGTAGTCACTGTAAGCAATAACCTTTTTACTGGAAACTTGATCCAGCTCATTTTTTTATCAAAATAAGATTCCACCATAAACCCTCCGAAACTTAATGTTGATGACATCAAAAACGAAAAAATAAAATCAGGAATTAATTCAACCACTCCTTCCCAGGAAAGGAAGCATTTGGGGCAGAACATCACCATTAGAACAAAGGCAATTCCTAAGTTCAGGAAGATGAATTTTCTAATTCTTTTCAAATTGTTAAGCTGGGCAGGGGTCATTAGCGGTTTTACTCTTTCAAACTTAAATATAGAGGATTGTTTCTTCTTTTAAAGCATATTTGCCTATCTGACTTTAAAGTCAGATAGGCAATACATTATTTACATTTAGTGGTCATTTCTTTGGCCATTTCAGCTCCCCAGTAAGGATTAATACCTTCTATAGATTCATTTTCGTATAGAAATACACTCTTTTTCGCCATTGAACAGGCTTTTTCCGTGCCACTTCCGAAAAATTGCGCCATTCCATATTCCATCTGTGCCATTAAGTATAGTGCACGTGGATTTTTACCGTTTTGCTGAATGGCCTTGCCAAATAATTGCATGGCCACAGGTGAAAGGGATTGTCCTCTGCTTGCCGGATCTGCAGCTAGCTTAGCCATTACTGCATAGCCACGGAGAGCAGTAATTTCGGAGTTATTTGCTGAGAGTGTTTCAGCTTTTTTAAGCAGTTCTTCTGCTTTATTAAAGTAGGTATCTTTCTGATCCAGCGTTAAGGATTTGTCAAACCCTATATTAATATAGCTGTAAGCTGCATAATATAAAGGTAACCATTCATTACTTTCTTTTTGTGCTATTCTTTCAAAGCTATTGGCCACTGCCTGGTATTCCTGAATAGTTTGTGCAGAATCCAGTAATGCAAGTTGTGCTTTCATTGCCTTTTCGTATGGGTTGATGATTTCTGCGATTGAAGAGGTTACAACTATGATAAGGATTGCGAATGTTAAAACTGTCTTTTTCATGAGATTAATTTTTAGGGTTAAAAATGAATTTTTTAAGAATTACAAATTATTAAGTTGGTTAGCATTTTTGTCTTTAGAGATTGTCCAGAATATGCCCAGGAATAAAAACCTGTCCGCTACCTGTTGAATAGGAAGGCTTTCAAACTGACCTTGCGCATTAGGTTGAGTTGCATATTGATATCCAAACTCGTTTTTGTATCCGAGCACGTTGGAGCATTCAAAATGGATAATCAGGTTAGGCATTGGCAAATAGCTCCAGCTTATGCTTAAGTTGTTATAGTCTCTGGTTGTAGATTGCATTTCACCTGCCATGTTAGGATTATGATAGTTGTAGCCGGAATTCCAGGAGTATGAAAACCCTAGCTGAGAATTTAATGCCTGGATGAATCTTTTCATCACTACTGAAGCATTATGCTTTGGAGCGTAGCCGGGAGTCACTTTAGACTCGAAATTATTTAAGTTTCTTTCGCTATCGGTAAATGAATAGGTAATCCAGAAATCAGTTTCTCTTAAAGATTTATTATCTCTATAGAAGAAGTCGAAACCTTGTGCATAACCACTTCCATTATTATTTAAGCCATAGAGGTTGCGAGAGGATGCTGAGTCATATCTTATTAAATTCTCATATGATTTATAGAAAGCTTCTGTGCGGAATGTTCTTCCTTTTTTACTGTAGAGATAGTTAAGAATGAAATGTGAAGATTCGCTATTTCCCAAATCGTTCTTTTGTATTCTTATTTCAGGCTTTGCTAGTTGCTTAAATTGTCCGTAAGCAAAAGATACTTGTGAGTTTTCTCCTGATTTATAAGCCAATGACGCACGTGGAGTTGCCCAGATTTTTTCAAGGAGTGTATTGTAAGTGGATCGTAAACCTGCTCTGAAAACAAGGTTTTTGCTCAAGTAGTAATCTGACTCGATAAAATGGTTGTAAGTATTTTCATTAAAGCTTCTTTCCTGCTGACTGGTTTCATTTTTCTCTTTGTAAGTGGAATGATATAATTCCAAACCATTCTTTACTGAGAGTCGATCAGAAAAATCTTTTACTATTACTCCTTTTATGTGATTTAATGTATTAGTGAGCTTAAATTGTGTTCCATTAATTCCAATATTGTCTTGATTAAAAGATGCGGAAACTCCACCATAATATGACCAGCCATTATCTAGAGCTTGTTTATAATTTATATTTCCGAAATTATAGTTGTTGTTTATTGAAGTAGTAAGCACCTCGTCTGTTCCCGGTTGTTCTTGATTAACAGATACTTTTGCATGCTCTGTATGGTAAAAGGCTTTAAGTAAACCTGACTTCCCTACCTTTTGCCTTCCTAGTATTTCAGCCTGCCAGCTGGAAGGAGCTTTTTCAAAGTCCATATTCTGACTGATGATAGATTGATAAGGAGCCAAATTCATAAATGCACCACTTGCAGTTACAGAGTTTCTTTCACCTACTAAAGTCTGAGTGAAATCTCCACCAATTGACATCAGGCTCAAATCAGTTTGGTTCCGAAGTGGCATATCAATCGAATTAAGAACTAAAGCGGAAGAAAGTGCTTGCCCAAATTCTGCAGAGTAGCCTCCAGTGCTAAAAAAGCTTCCTTTGAAAAGGTTAGGGTTAAAACGAGAGCGAGTTGGCACGTTTGAGGCAGTGCTTCCATAAGCATTTCCTACCTGCAAACCATCAAAATAAATGTTGGTTTCTGAGGCATCTCCACCTCTTACAAATAAGCGTCCATCGTTTCCTACGGTAGAAGTTCCCGGTAATTTAGTAAGAGCTCCAATCACATCTCCCATAGCTCCTGAAGTAGTCACTATATCTAGTGGCTTCATCACCACAGCTTTCTTTACATCACTGGCTTCCATAGCTCCGGCAGTAATAGTTACTGCATTTAGTTGGTCAATCTTTTCTTTTAATACAAAAGAGTGCTGCTGTTTTGTGCCATCGCAGTTTATAGTTTTTGCAGATGGGTGGAAGCCTATCATGGAAACTACTAAAGTTTTTTCTCCTTTTTCAGTAGTAGTAAAATTAAAGTTACCATTGCCATCAGAAGAGGTGCCGTCATAAGTATCTTCAATAAAAACATTAACCCCGGGGAGAGCTTCTCCTTTTGTGTCAGTAACAATTCCCTGAATAAAAGTTTGCGCTGTAACTACTGAGGTGGCGCTTAAGGCTAGAATAAAAGTTAATAGTGTTTTCATTGGTGCATTTGTTTACACCAAATGTGGAGGAATGTCGGCTCAGGAAAAATTAAAGCTTACTGAACCGTAGAATCAGAAGGATGAAGTGTATAAAGAGGAAGATGAGGAAAAAACTACTTTTTAGAATTTGGAATAAAAGCAGACAGGATAAAGACCAGCCTGCTTTTAAAAGTGGTGTAAATTATCTTTTCAAAATTACTGCCGCCTCTTTCGCAAAGTAACTTAAAATTACATCTGCGCCAGCTCTCTTAATACTTAATAAACTTTCCATCATGGTGCGTTCGCCATCAAGCCACCCTTTTTGAGCTGCTGCTTTAATCAAGGAATATTCTCCACTCACATTATAGGCTGCAATTGGTAGTTCATGGTTTTCTTTTAGTAAATGAATTACATCAAGATAAGCCAGGGCAGGTTTTACCATTAAGAAATCGGCTCCTTCATCTGCATCAAGCTCTGCTTCAATAAGTGCTTCATGCTTGTTGGCAGGATTCATTTGATAGGTCTTTTTATCTCCCGATTTAGGTGCGGAATCCAGTGCATCCCGAAAAGGACCGTAAAAAGCGCTTGCATATTTAGCAGAATAACTCATGATGGATACGTTCTCGAAATTATTGTCATCCAAAATATCACGAATTACCTCCACCCGGCCATCCATCATATCTGAAGGCCCAATAATATCAATTCCTGTTTCAGCCTGAGCAAGTGCCATATCGGCTAAAACATCCAGTGTTTCGTCATTTAATATATACCCATTTTCATCCACAATTCCGTCATGTCCATCGCTGCTGTAGGGATCCATTGCTACATCCGTCATAATGCAGGCTTCAGGAAACCTGGATTTAATTTCTTTTAATGCCTTTAAGTAGAAGAAATCATGGTTGGCACTTTGCGTGGCCATTTTATCCTTGTGTTTTTCTTCCACTACGGGGAAAATATCGAATGCTTTAATACCAAGCTTAAGGCATTCTTCAATTTCTTTTAGCATCAAATCAGTAGTTAACCTGAAAATACCCGGCATGCTTTCTACCTCAATTTTTCTATTCTTACCCTCCAATAGAAATAAAGGAAATATAAAGTCTTTAGTGGTAAGCGTTGTCTCTTCCACCATTTCTCTGATAGCAGCTGATTTTCGGTTTCTTCTTGGTCTTCTTAACATGTAATTGTTTTATTGATTAGTCAAAATTACGCTTTTTTACAAGATCAGTTGATAAGTTTAAGGTGAAAAATATAGTAAAATAGGAACTGAGTAAATATTCTTGATGAGATCCCTCATATTTCTGATGCAACTCTTTTTTGCTATTTTTGATCAAGTCAATATGCCTCTCACTACAGCAAATGAAAATTATTATTGCACCTGATAAGTATAAAGGAAGCCTTAGCGCTGAGGAAGTAGCAAACATTATTGGGGGTGTAATTAAACAGTATGTGCCTGATGCAGGAGTGATTAAGTTTCCTATGGCAGATGGAGGGGAAGGAACTTCAGCGATTTTAGGTAAGCACTTTGGAGCAGAGAAATTGAATGTAGCTGTCCACGGACCACTGATGAGAATGCGAATGGCCTCATATTATTATGCTTCAAAAAAGAAAGAAGCTTATATTGAAATGGCTGAAGCTTCAGGTTTACAATTACTTTCTGCTGCTGAACGCAATGGGCTAATAGCCAATACTTACGGTACAGGAGAGTTAATAAAGGATGCAATTAAAAGAGGAGCCAGCCACATCAT
This sequence comes from Marivirga lumbricoides, assembly GCF_014636295.1. Lineage (GTDB taxonomy): Bacteria > Bacteroidota > Bacteroidia > Cytophagales > Cyclobacteriaceae > Marivirga > Marivirga lumbricoides. The sequence goes on from NZ_BMEC01000010.1 coordinate 89,632, forward strand.
TTTATGCATTGGAGGTAGTGCCACTAACGATGCGGGTACGGCTATGGCAAATGCTTTGGAATATATTTTTCAGGATGTTGAAGGAAAAGCTTTTATTCCTAATGGTGAAACGCTATCGCAAATAGCCACAATTATTCCCCCGGAGATTAATTATTTCAATCGTGTAAAAGTAACGGTACTTACCGATGTTCGAAATCCTCTGTATGGTTATGAAGGGGCTGCATATGTCTATGGTCCTCAAAAAGGGCTTTCTGATGAAGAATGTGAAATAGTGGATAGAGGCTTTCGTCACCTTGCAAAACTCATCAAAAGTGATTTCGGCTTCTCCATTGATGAACAGTCAGGCGCAGGAGCTGCTGGTGGCTTAGGTGGGGGAGCTACCTTTTTCCTTAATGCACAACTTAAGGAAGGAGCTAATTATATAAGTAAGTTGTTGGAAATCGAAAAGCATGTTGCCTCAGCAGATTGGGTGATATCAGGCGAAGGGAAGTTAGATAGTCAATCCCTGGAAGGTAAAGTAGTAACAGAAATGTATAGGTTAGCTCAAAATTTTAGTAAGCCCCTCTTACTTTTAGTAGGTAAAAATGATTTGGGAGATCTTTTAAAAAAACAGTTTCTGAAGACTAGAATATTCAGTCTTACTGATGTAGCAGGAAGTGAAGCGGAAGCGATGAACCAGTCAGAATTAATGTTAAAGCAAGCAGTGAAACAATGGGTAGAATCAATGTAAATGATTTAATTTAGCTTTAAAGCAAATAGGCATAGTTTCTGAGGTAAGATTTTCTTACTTTTGATTAATTTAAATGAAGAAATTTATTCTACGTAGGATTAGCTAAAGTATTTCTTAATAGAAGAAGTCAAATTAAGTGTAATTATTTGCGTTCATTAGAAATAGTTAAGATTTTACTAAGGAAATTTTATTGAAAGTTTTAATTTCAAGAAATGAGTATAACAATAAAAGATTTAGCCAGCCAATTAGGACTTTCACCTTCCACAGTTTCTCGCGCTTTAAATAATAATAAAAATATTAATCAAGCCACTATTCGGAAAGTGCAGAAGCTTGCAAAGGAGCTCAATTATAAGAAAAATAACTGGGCCTCTGCTTTACGAACTAAGAAGACTAAAATGATTGGTGTTATTGTTCCCAGTCTGAAAAACCCTTTTTTCGCTCATACTATAAGTGGAATACAGGAAGTTGCTAATGAGAAGGGATATCGTGTAATGATCTGCCAATCTAACGAAAGCGTAGAGCTTGAAACGCATCAGCTAAATACTTTAGTGGCAAGTGGTGCAGAAGGAATCTTAATTTCTATTTCAGGTGAAACAGAATCTTATGAGGCTATCTCTGAATTGGAAGAAAGCGGAATACCTGTAGTTTTTTTTGATAGAGCTTTTAAATCTGTAAAAGCTAACCAGGTAGAAGCAGATGACTATGGGGCTGGTTTTAAAGCGACTCAGCACCTGTTAAGTTTGGGGTGTAGAAATATTGCCCATCTGGCAGGCCCGGAAAATCTCAGGAATTGCCTGAATAGAAAAGAAGGCTATTTGCAGGCTCTGAAACAATTTAAAGTTCCGGTGAGAGAAGAATTAATTATTGAAGTAAGCTTGGAAAGTGATGAGTTTGAAGACGAGGTAATCAAGAAATTACTTGAAATTTCACCAAAGGTGGATGGTGTTTTTGCTGTAAGTGATCCTATTGCTGTACAAAGTATATTGCATCTTAAAAAGCAAGGAGTCAAAGTTCCCGAGCAGATTAAAGTTGTAGGCTTTGGGAATGATTCTGTAGGAGAAGTAGTAGAGCCCAACCTTACCACTGTTACTCAAAATCCGTACGATATGGGAATTGAAGCAGTAAAGCTACTGATGGATATTGTAGATAATGCAGGCTTCTCTAAATCTGTAAAACAGATTTTTGTTGATGCAGAATTAATTGTACGAGATTCAACAATCAATTAGAAGTTAAATACTAATCAAAGGCAATTTTCAAGCGAATTATCTTAAATCAAAATTATTTTAAGTAGCTTATTACCAGGATTATCTGGTATTTACTTTTTTTGAAAGAAAAGAATTTTTCCATTCTTTATTTAGTGCTAAATTCATAATCTTAATCTAATATAGGGTATGAAGTTTAGGTCTCTTCTAATGTTTGTCTTATTGTCATTCTATGGTAGCAGAATGACATATGCTAACTCTGGTTTGTATTGGGAGCAAGCAAAGAGAGCTAAAACCGCGCAGCTGGATTTGTATTGGTATATTTCTAAACCTTTTGTCTATAAAGACGATAGAGGGCAGATGAAGGGGTTGGAAGTGGAGATGATGGAAGCTTTCTGTGACTATTTAAAGCAGAAATATGATACTGATATCCAGTTAAATTGGATAGAAACTCCTAGTTTCAGTTCTATACATCAGACTGTAGCTAATTTGGATAAACCAAATACTTTCGGAGTTTCAGCCTTTTCTATTACTGAGGAACGAAAAGAAATAGTTACTTTTTCTGACCCTTACCTTTCTGATGTAGCTGTTTTAGTATCAAGTAAAGGAACTCCTATTGTACGTACGCTCGATGAAATTAATAAATTAATGAGCAAATTAACGGCTGTTACTATTAGGGGAACTACTTATGAAAAATTTCTGGAAGATTTAAAAGAGCAGCTGAATCTGAAATTTGAAACAATTTATATTAACAGCGATAAAAATATCCTGGATGAAATTGTAAATGGAAACAATTATTTCGGATTTATTGATTTGCCTATTTACCTCATGATGATAAAAGACGGGAGAGAATTAACCCGCCAAAATTTCTTTACCTTAAGAGGCGATGGTTACGCATATATCTCTCCACAGGGAAGTGACTGGATTATACCTTTAAACCAGTTTTTGGAGGACCCTGAGTCAAAGGTGAAGATTGCCAATATTATTTCTAAATACATAAGCCCGGAACTTTACATGTTTATTGAAAGTACGTATGGAGACGATAATTTGGGAACTTCTATTCTAACAAAAGAAAAGGAAATTCAGATGGAGCAAATTGCAAATGCAGAAAATCAATTAGCTAAAGAAAAATTTTACAGGAGATTGCTTATTTTTTTAATAATTGTGGTGAGTGTTTCCGCTATTTCCATTTTTGTTTTATTATTCAATACAAGAAAGATTGTTAAGAAACTATCAACCCAGAAAAAACAAATTACTTTACAAGAGGAAAGTATTAGAAATAAGAATGAGCAGCTTATTAATAGAAATGTACAGTTAACCACCTTAAATGAGGAGAAAAACAATCTTGTGAAAATACTTGCTCACGACCTCCGAACTCCGATTAATCATATAACAGGTTTAATAAATGTACTTCAAATTTCTGCTGCTAACCTGGCAGAAGGGGATAAAAAAATAACCTCTCAGATTAAAGATTCTGCCAGCAGGCTTAATCAAATGATTCATAAAATATTGGATTTTGATGCGCTGGAAGGAAATAGAATGTTTGCCAATACAGAGAAAATAGATATTAATCAATTAATGGAACTGCTGGTAGAGAATTTCAAACCTAGTGCGCAGGAAAAAGAGATTGATTTACAACTTAAGATAGAGGCTTCCTATGGGTTAAAAACTGATTACCTTTTTCTCACCCAAATTATGGAGAATTTAATTTCTAATGCTATCAAATTTTCTGAAAAGGGAACAAAAGTGGAGATGGAAGTACTCTCTAAAAATGATAATATAATCTTTACTGTGAAAGATCAGGGGCCGGGATTCACAGAACAGGACAAAAAGCTGGCATTTACAAAATATCAGAAATTAAGTGCAAAGCCTACCAATGGTGAGCCATCCACGGGGCTCGGGCTTTCTATCGTGAAAAAATATGTCAATCTTTTGGGTGGGGAAGTGTGGGTAGAATCTGAATTAAAAAAAGGAAGTACATTTTATGTAAGCTTGCTCAAAATAAAAAATGAGGCTGAATTAGCCTCATCTTAGTTAATATTACAATTTATCAGGTCTTTTTTCGTGCCTGTCTTTAACTTTTTCTTTTGCTTTCCTCACATTTCGCTTAGCAACATCATAGCATTCTTGAGCTGCAGTTATAAAGCTCTCACCCTTACCTGTAACAAAAACATCATTACCAGGCAGAAAAACTTTAGCCTCTACCAGCTTATCTCCATTTTCCGTTTCCTGAAGTGATTTTAAATATAGGTCTACACCTACAATTTGATCATTGTATTTGCTTAATTTATTAAACATTTCCCTCATATGATCATTCAGCTCTTGGCTAATATTAAAATTAACCGGTTCCAATGTTATATTCATTTTATCTTAAGTTATTTTGGTATAAATCTGATTGTTCAATTTGTTCTGCAATTTCTTTCAAGTCAGGAATTACATTAAACACCTGCTGATGTGCAAATTCAGCTTCCTGATTGTATCTGGCATTTCTAAATGCTACTAATGGCTCCAGGTTAATCTCAGGAGGTAATTTTTGATTATTGGAAAGTTCTCTTGCCGCTTGTCCTATTTCCTGCAGGTATTCAAACACTGCTTGTCTGGCCATTTCATTTTGTTGAAAATCCTGAACAGTCATGCCGCTGGTCTCAGCATTTACAGCAGCTATATTATCTACAATTCTGTTAAGATGTTGTATTGTTTCTTGTAAGTGCATCATACTCTATTAATCGGCATTAGTGCTAAATTGTTGCACAAAACGCGTACACTTACAATGCATTAATTGCTTAATTGAAAGAGGTATTGCCTTCTTCCAGTCAAAAAAGAAATCAGATAATAATAAAATTCAGTTTATAAAAATGCTAAGGTGATCAGGAAGTAGCTTGCTTTCTTTGTAAATTTTCGCAGTTGGAGATTGTACAGTCTCCATAAAAAACAAGAGAGTGTAATTTTATCTTAGAGCTAAGCGATTCACCCACTCTTGCTTTAATATCTTCAATGGCCGGATCCAGGAATTCTTTAATTTTAAAGCATTCGTTACATACAAGGTGGTCGTGATGCTCGTATGTTAATGCAGGTTCATACAAAGCATTTTTATCTTTAAAATTGTGTTTTACCACAAGGCCACATTCAACTAGTAAATCGATAGAATTGTAAACAGTGGCACGAGAAATAGTATACTCTTTATTCCGCATTTTAAGAAATAATGACTCTACATCTATGTGCTCATCTTGCGGAAGCTTATACAATTCATCCAGCACGGCATACCTTTCTGTTGTCTTTCTTAAATTTTGGTCATTTAAGTATTCATCCAATATTTTTCTAGCCCTAATTAATACTTCTTTCTTTACCGGTTCCGACATATGCTCAATAGGTATATTTTTTAAAGTTTACTACAAGTTAAATAAAAACTTAATTATTTTACTAATTCTGAATGGTATGATGAGTATAAAATATGATTTTAATCATGAAAAACGCAAGTTATATTATAATAAGCAAGCTTATTTCAATTTATATTGAGGGATATTATTAAGTGTTAATGCTTTCAAAGTTTTACCTTTACTCCTTTATTTTATCATTGGCAAAATGAGCTGGTATATATCTTAAGGTAACCTAAAGGATGCATCAATATTCCAGGCTACCTTATCTATGGAGGAGAGATAAGCTATTTGTCATAAATTATTGATACTTTAAGCGTTTAATTATGAAAGCTACTATATCACAATTAGAATATATTATTGCTTTGGATACTTACAGGCACTTTGGCAAAGCAGCTGATAAGTGTTTTATTACCCAACCTACTTTGAGTATGCAAATTAATAAGCTTGAAGAAAACCTGGGAGTGAAAATTTTTGATAGAAGCAGGCATCCTGTAGTGCCTACCGAGCTTGGATCTATTCTGTTGGAACAAGCAAGAAAGGTGGTGAATGAAGCTAAAAAGATGGAAGAGCTGATCGAAGATCAAAAAAGTGAAGTAGCCGGTGATTTACGAATAGGAATTATTCCTACCATTGCTCCTTACCTGATTCCTCTTTTTGCAACAGGTTTTATGAAAAATTATCCAGCTATTAATATTCAGGTGGAAGAGTTATTAACTGCTGCTACACTAAGAAAAGTGAAGGATGAGTCATTAGATGTAGGAATTGTTGTTGGGCCTGTTGATGATCCTTCTATCAGAGAAGTTCCTATTTACTATGAAAAATTTCTGGCTTACGCTCATAATACACCTATTGAAAAAGGGCAGGTAGTTAGTGCAGAAGACCTGGAGGCAGGAGAACTTTGGCTGCTTAATGAAGGCCATTGTTTTAGAGAACAAGTACTCAATATCTGCCAAAACAGAAATATGGATAATATCCTTAACTACCAAAGTGGTTCGCTTGAATCTTTAAAGAGAATGGTTGATAAACAAGGAGGCATCACTCTGCTTCCTGAGCTTGCTACCCTGGATTTGTCAGAACAAGATAAAGAAAAGCTTCATACATTTAAAAGGCCTACCCCATTTAGGGAAGTTAGCCTGGTGATGAAAAGAGATTTTCTGAAGCGAAGACTTATTGAGTCCTTACAAAAAGAGATTATTCATAGCTTACCTGATAGTTTAAAGAACAGAGATGAAAATGAACTGCAGATAATAAAATGGAGATAGTCTATTGCTGATAAGCTCTTAATACCTTGACTTTGCTTCACAAAATTTCTGTATATTTAATCAATAAAATTTATAGATATGAACGAGCCAGGAAGAAATGAACCTTGCCACTGCGGAAGTGGCAAGAAATATAAAAACTGCCACATGGGAAAAAGTGAAGGTGTTAAAAGTAATAAAAGCATTCTTTATATCTCTGTATTTGCAGTAATTTTAGTGCTTGCAGGGTTTTCCGTCTTTTATAATTGGGATAAAGCACCCTCTACACGAAGCAACACTAATAGCAATACCTATACTCCGCAGCCTGCAGGAGAAACACCTCCCGGAAAGGTATGGTCAGCTGAACATGGCCACTGGCACGATATTTAAAAGGAAATCAGGAAATAAATCCATAATGTACAAAGCAATTTGTACCGATATTGACGGTACACTACTAAATAGCGAAAGAGATCTTTCAAAAAGAACAATTTCAACCTTTAAAGCACTCAATAAGGATATTCCGGTAATTCTTGCTTCATCAAGAATGCCAGCAGCAATGCGGCATCTGCAAGAAAAGCTGGGCATTTCCACACACCCACTTATTTGCTACAATGGTGGTTATTTAATTGATCAGGATAAGGTAATTAAAATTGTAGATTCAGTTACCATACCTTTCTCCATTGCTCAGGATATAGCTGAATGGTCCGCGAAAACAAGTCTTCATGCCAGTTTCTATTTTGAGGATAACTGGTACGCACCTCAAATTGATGTCTGGACAGAGAGAGAGATGAGCAATACTAAAGTGAAGGCCCATATTTTAACTAATTCTGACCTTATGTCTCAGTGGAAGCCGAATGAAAACGGAGCTCACAAAGTTATGTGTATGGGTGAGCCCGTTCTAATTGATGAGTTGGTTCAGTACCTCTCCGAAAGAAAGGCTCCTCTACATTTATATCGCTCAAAAGATACGTATCTTGAAATAGCACCACTGCAAATATCTAAAGCTTCGGCACTTAATTTACTCATTAAAGATAAGTATAACTTCTCTATTGATGATGTTGTAGCATTTGGAGACAACTTTAATGACATAGAACTGTTAAAAGAGGTAGGAAAAGGAATTGCTGTAGCCAATGCTAGAGACGAACTAAAAGCTGTTGCAGATGAGATAACAGATTTCGCTAAAAATGACGGTGTTGCTAAAGCAATAGAAAAGCATTTCCTTTCTTTTTCCTGATTAACATTTTTTAAACTTTAATTTTTGCATGGAAATAATAGCTAACCTGGTAAAATCTGCCATATCAGTTGGTAGTAAATTAGAAAACCGAGATTCTCCCGAAGTGGCACAGGCTGCTGTTTTAAAAGATTTGCTAAATGGTGCCAAAGATACCTCTTTTGGTAAATATTATGGTTTTGAGCAACTATTGGAGAGTGAAAACCTTGAAGAAGCTTTTAAAAAAGAAGTGCCTTATCATGATTATGATAAAATATTCAGCAAATGGTGGCACAAGTCTCTGGAAGGAAAGCCGGATATATGCTGGCCTGGAAAGTGCAATTATTTTGCGGTGAGTTCAGGAACAACCAGTTCCAGCAAGCATATCCCTGTAACAGAAGCTATGCTGGATAGCGTGCGTAAAGCAGGAATTCATCAGGTTTTGAGCCTAGCAAATTTTAATGATTTACCGGAAGCTTTTTTCGAGAAGGAGGTTTTAATGCTTGGCTCAAGTACTAATCTTAAAAAAGTGGATGATCACCATGAGGGTGAAATAAGTGGCATAAGTGCAGCTAACATTCCTAATTGGTTTCATAGATTTTATAAGCCTGGTCAGGAGATAAGCTCAATAGATGATTGGGATGAGCGAATTCAGAAAATTGCTGAGGAAGCATCTAATTGGGATATTGGCAGTATTTCGGGTATTCCTTCATGGATTGAATTGATGCTTCAAAAGGTGATCGAGCATCATAAGGTGAATAATATACATGAAATTTGGCCCAACCTGGCAGTTTATGCTTCAGGTGGGGTGGCTCTTGACCCTTATAAGAAAAGCTTTGAAAAATTGTTTGCTAAGCCTGTTCAATACATTGATACTTACTTTGCTTCTGAAGGGTATGTTGCTACCCAGGTTAGGCCTGATACGGATGCTATGCAGCTTATCTGTAATAATGGTATATTCTTTGAATTTGTGCCATTTGAAGCTGATAATTTAAATGAAGACGGTTCCATTGCAGAAAACGCTCCTTCCTTAAGTATAACTGAGGTTAGTGAAGGGGTTGATTACATTCTTGTTATATCTACTGTAGCTGGTGCATGGCGTTACATGATAGGTGATACTATTGCTTTCACTAATAAGGAGCTGGCAGAAATTAAAATCACAGGCAGAACTAAGTTTTTCCTAAATGTTGTAGGTTCTCAACTGGCAGTGAATAAGATGGATGATGCTATAAGTAGTATCAATGAAAATTTCTCTGTTAATATAAAGGAATTTACTGTGGCAGCTGTGCGTGAGCAGGATGACTATATCCACCATTGGTATATGGGAATAGAGGGTGATAGCAACTCTATAGATACTTCAAAAATTAAGACTTTTCTGGACGAAAATTTAAAAGAGAGTAATAAGAACTATAAAGTAGCTCGAAATAAAGCTTTAAAAGATATTAAGGTCTCTTTAGTACCTGTTCAGTTATTTGTAGAATGGAATAATTTTAAGAAGAAAAAGGGAGGGCAGGTGAAAATGGCAAAAGTAATGAAAGAAGAAGCCTTCAAAGAATTTGAGGAGTTTGTTAAATCTTCCAAATAGAGCTGAATGGAGAGACAAGAAAAAGGCTGCTATTCATAAGATTAGCAGCCTTTTTTCTTATTTTAAATAGAATGAGATTAATCTTTTATTTCATATGCTACTACTTTGTTTTTGAAAAAAGTAGGTACATAAACAATTTTTTCGCTAGCGTTTAAACCAATATCAGCAGTTTGAGATTCTTCCGCTTTTGTGTCTAAAAGTAAATGAGCTTTATTACCAGTAACATAATAAATTTCCCCCTTCCATCGGCTGGCTATGTAAGTGCTATCGTTAAGTACTGTAAGTCCATCACCTCCCGTAACTGAGTCATTAACCATAGTAAATTCTCTGCTATCAAGGTTGAGAGAGCGAAAACCATTCTTATCTAAGACAAGCAGGTCTCCATCTTTCATTAAGAGGCCATTAACACCCGAAGCATTTTCAGTTACTGTAGTAAGTTCATCATTTTCAATTTTATGAATGAAACCCAGGTTAGAATCTGATGCATAAACAGCATTATCTGCTACAGTAATATCATTTAAAAATTCAGCTTTTTCAGGAGTATATTCTTTAGCTACTTTACCAGTTTCTAAATCTATCGCAACTATTCTGTCAATATCTGTCACATATAAATGTCCATCAGAAATGCCCATTCCTTTAGGAGCATTAAGCCCGGATGCCCATTTTAAAGTTTTAATGCTTCCATCTAAATTTAAAATAGAAATAAAACCCTTTCCATCTTTATCAAGAGGTTTGCCATCTATATTGGAAACAAAAAGTCTGCTATTTTCTCCATCATACAAAACAGATTCGCAGGTGGTTAAAACAGTATCCGTTTCCCATAATTTCACCAATTCAGGATCAACCGGAACTTCAATTATTTCTTCATTATTGGCTTCATTGGCTTCTTCCGACTCCTTCTTTTTACCTGGCTCACAAGCGATTACAGTTAACGCTAGGGTAAATATTAAAAATTGATACTTCATAATTTGATTGTTTTTTAGCAACTTATTAATAGTGAATGTAGTATAACTATAAATCAATGCAAAAGTTTGCATTTGTTTTTTTAACCTAAAAATATTTTTTATGTTACGTTGGACAATTATTTTTCTGATCGTTGCTATTATAGCAGCCATTTTTGGATTCGGTGGTATTGCAGCAGGTGCGGCATCTATTGCTAAGATTTTATTTTACATCTTTTTAGTCTTATTTATCATAGGCCTAATCATGCGTTTGGCGAAACGCTGATGTAGATACCATCTCTTCAGGTTTAAATTCCTGAAGAGATAATACTTTTCTTAGTGCCACCCTGCGGATATCCTTCTCAGGTATTTTGGCACTTTTATGTAATACAAACTGAAATTTTAATGAAGTAAAGTTTTCATTAATTTTTATAATTCTCAAGTTGTAGCTTTCGGGTTGGATATGGCTTTTGTAGGGTTCTAAAGAATCAATAATATATTTTTCAACAGCTTCAATACTTGTAAGTAGATTGTTTTTTAAATCGAAATCAAAGCTAACTTTCCTCACTCTTCTTTTGGTATAATTTAGAATTTGAGAGGTGAAAATGATGGAATTGGGGATGTAAATTAAATCCTCATCATCATTAACAATGTGAACATTAGTGAGCGTGATATCAATCACTTTTCCTTTAACATCTCCAATCTTAATCTCATCTCCAAGGCTTAGCTCATCTGAGAACATAATGATCATTCCATTAATCATATTAGAAATATAATCTTTGGAAAGAATGGCTATTGCTGCAGCCACAATACTTAATGAGGTAATTAGCGTTATAGGGTTAAGCCCAAAGAGCATAATGATAGCAGCAATAAATACAATTGTGTGTAGTATATTAGCTATATGATTTATACCTACCTCAAAATTATGTTTTACATCTCTTCTCAGTTTATGCTTTTTGAAATAAAAATAGACTACTATCAACCTGGCCAGTGAGATAAGAAGATCGGCATATAAGTAAAACTGAATTGCGTTCAGAAAGTGAACAGGTACTCCAATGGAGATAATACTATCACGAAAATAGTTAAAGCTGAATAGTATAGTGCTGAAGATGATTACTTTCAGGACAAACCTGATTCTCTTTTTATTTTCTTTTTTTATCTGAGCGGTAGGAGAATTTTTAATCATAATCACAAAGATAATATAATCTTATGCCTTCTAAATAGGCGGTTTCTTATTATTGGCTTAAATTTGCGAAAAAATTAAATATGCAAGATACAAAAAGAAACCCCTGGCATGATGTCCACTTTGGAGAGGAAGCTCCTGATTATGTAAATGCCATTATAGAAATATCTAAAGGAAGTAAAGGGAAATTTGAGTTAGATAAAGAAACAGGTTATTTAATGTTAGATAGGGTGTTGTTTAGCGCTGTTCACTATCCGGCTAATTATGGTTTTATTCCTAAAACTTATTGCGATGACAATGACCCATTGGATATCATGGTAATAACTTCTATAGAATTGCCACCTTTGTGCATGGTGAAAGCCAAAGTAATTGGTGTAATGAAAATGATGGACCAGGGCGAGGCAGATGATAAAATTATTGCTGTGGCAGCGAATGACATGTCTGTGAATTATATGAATGACATCAATGACTTACCGCCACATACCTCTAAAGAAATGCAAAGATTTTTTGAGGACTACAAAAAGCTTGAAAATAAGGAAGTAATTGTTGAAGACTTCTTTGATAGAAAAGAAGCACTTAAAGTTATTAAAGACAGCATTGAACTTTATGAAAACACTTTTAAAAAGTAAGATGTAAAAAGAATCCGCTTTTCAACTTTTGATCAGCGGATTCAAATTTAACCTACCTAAACTTAATCTTTTGAGTTTATTTTGCCTCCAGAGCTTGTATTAACACTTACTATTTTTGGCGATCCTTTATAGCTAATTCTTCCTGAAGAACTGGCTTTTCCACTTAACTCTGATGCCACTGTTAAACTGATTTTACCTGATGAACTTGTACTTAAATCTGCAATGCTGCATGTAAACCCATCTCCATTTATAGTGCCGGAACTACTGGCGGTTGCATCAAACTCATCAGCCTCTCCATTGATCTCTATTTTTCCAGAGCTGCTTACTTTAGCTTCTAACTCTTTACAATTGATTTGAGCTTCCAATCTGCCGGAGCTGGATACACTAATATCAGATTCTTCAACATCGGCACTGAAAGTTAATTTTCCTGAACTTGATACTTCAGCATTTAATCTTTTACCTTTAATCAGGTTCTTCACCTCCATTTTAGAGGAGCTGCTTACCTTCAACCTGTCTATTTCCTGGAAATAAACAGTTACTTCTATTTTATCATTGTTGTAGTTTGAGCCGAAAAAACTGTCATTTTGCTTTCTGCTAATTTTCAGGTGATTTCCTGATACCTCTGTTAGTACGTCTTCTAATTCTCCATCAGTGCTTACATCTACTTTTGGGGAAGATCCTTGTACTAAAGTAACTTTAATGCTGGCACTGGAACTTACTTCAGTAAAACTATCCAGACTTCTGGTTTCTCTTTGCTGAGCCATTAATTGAAATGGCAACCATAAAATGAGTATGAGGGCTAAATTTTTCATAAGAATTTTGTTTAGTTTTTGTTGTGGCAATGTAGAGAGCTATTACTTGAAATTCATAAGTTCTGTCACATCCACCATCAATCTGATTTATATGTTTTTAATAGAGATGCTGATTTTTTGCAATAGTTGCACCGGTAATGAAATTTTTATTTTTTTTTGATGCGTTTTGTTTTCCAGGAATAGAAATTAGCTAAGGCAACACTTATAGCATGTTAAGCACGGTAAAAAAGATAATTTGCCAGAGGAGAAGTACTTTGTAAATTTTATTATCGGTTGGGATTTTTATTATGCTATAGAAAGAAAAAATGATAAAGGAAATGAGTGCCCATCCTATATAGTTCTGAAAAGGAATACTATTGTTTTCCCATTTCCAGAAGTTTAATTGAATAGCTACTGGTTCAATTAATGTGTCAATAAGCACAGTAACTATTGTACTGAGAAGAATAGTTAAAATTGGATAAAGTTTTAGATTTTTTAATAAGGCCCAGACACAAAATGTTAAGATGAACCAGTTGACCCCAATAATTATTGGAACATCCATCCACTGAGGACCTAATGTTGTTGGGTAAAGGTAGTTGCCAAAAAGTATTCCTGTGCTTACTCCTATGTACTCTGCAGAAAAACCTATGAGGTAACAAAATATAAATGCCAACAGCAATCTATAATTATAATGTTTTTGGTAAACAAACAAGATAATGCATGATAGCAGCAGGTTGAAGGCTGTTTTTTCAATAAACCAATCAGCATACTTTGTCTGTATGCCTAATATGCCAAAGAAGTAAAAAGCGGACAATATTATTACACCTACTACAGGTTTATCCTTAATCTGTATAGAAGTTTTCTGAAGAATATTAGCTGGCATGAGGCGTTAAATCATCAATTATTTTAGCAGAAAGCAAACATAATGGAATTCCACCACCTGGATGCACACTTCCCCCGGAAAAATACAAACCTTTTATTTTTTGATGAAAATTCGGATGCCTTAAAAATGCTGAATACCGATTGTTGGAGCTACTCCCATACAGTGCACCCTTGTAAGATGAAGTTTTTGATTCTATAGTTCTCGGTTCTAAAATGTTTTCAGTTGTTATGTATTGCTCAAGCGCTACATTTAACCGATTACCAACTTTTGCAATAATATTTTTTCTTGCTTCAGGAATAATGGAATCCCAATCCTGGCCGGAATTTGCCGGTACGTTTACCATTACGAACCAGTTTTCCATACCTTCCGGAGAGTCTTCCGGGCTGTGCTTGGAACTAATGTTGACATAAACAGTAGGATCATGATGAACCGATTTCAGCTTAAAGATATGTCGAAATTCTTCTTTGTAGTCCTTACTGAAAAATATATTGTGCAGGCCAAGCTCTTTAAACTCTCTGTTAATACCCCAATAGAAAATAAGCGCTGAACTACTTCTTTCCTGATTGAGAATAGCCTCAGGTTGTGGCTGATCCTGCAATAATCTTTTATAGGTAGGATAAACATCCATATTGCTTACAACCAGGTCAGCAGAATGAAACTCTCCATTAATAGTAGCGCCTTTTGCTTGTTTATTTTCCACTATAATTTTTTCAACTGAGGAATTGTAGATAAGCTTTACCCCTAAAGATTCAGCAACTTTTACCAACCTTTCGGTAATCTGATGCATACCTTCTTTAGGGTAAAAAGTGCCTTTATTTAATTCCAGATTGGCAATGGAAGTCAAAATTCCGGGGGCCTGATAGGGGTCGGAACCGTTGTAAGTAGCAAACCTGTCAAAAAGTTGCTCCAGCTTAGCATGTTTTAAACTCTTATGGTTTAGCTGATGCATGGTTTCAAATAAGCCAAACCTGTAAATATTGAGTATAGCAGGAATAACCTCTTTGGAAAAAAAAGTACTGGTTTTATGAAGTGATTTTTCTAAAAATAAAGTAGCAGATTTTTCATATTTAAAGGAAGCATCTTTAATGTACTGAGTGATTACTTTAGCATCAATCCCAAAAACTTTTTCTACTTCGTTGCCAAACTTTACAGGATCTGTGTTGGCAATCAGGTGAGCCCCATCATCCCAGAAATACCTGCACGATTCATCTAATTTATAATAAGGGAAATCAATTTGACCAGGGAGCTCTTGTAAACCTACCAAGTCATCCACCAATTCAGGAAGGGTAAATAATGAGGGGCCGGCATCAAACCTAAAGCCATCTTGCTCAAAGGCAGTTAATTTACCGCCAGGATAGCTATTTTGTTCGTGAACCTCAACCTGATAGCCTTTTTTCGCCAATCGGATGGCTGTTGCTATTCCACCTATACCTGCACCTACAATAATTGCCCGCATTATTTTTTATTATTAAACTGTGCCGCTAAATTAAGAAGATATGATCGTAAAAGTATCTTCATTTACTGCATCTTAAAAGAGAAATTACGCACAAAAGGTTTGAGATTTTAGGAAAAATATCATTCTGGCTAACAAAGTGCCAGAATGATATTCATCTTTTACATTAGTCTTTTCCAAATTGAAAACAGAAAGGACACTAATATACTATCGCATAGCTTAAAAGAAGTAGCTAACATTTACCCTTGCAAAAAATGGACTCCCTGGTGTAAAGTGGATTTCAGAAACAGGTTCTGGTTCATTAAAAAGTCTCGATTCTGTTTCAAACTGTGCTTCTTTCCATTCTTCGTTCAGGATATTCTCAATGGATATTCCAACCTGATACTTAGGTTTTGTATAATTTACCACAGCATCCATAAGAAAATATCCCTCAGCAGTTAAACTGTTGTCTTCATTTGCTGCTCTATCTCCTAAATATCTGTAACGCAAGCTTCCATTTAAGCCATTATCCAGCTGAAAACTTAAGCCTCCAATACTGGTAAAAGTAGGTGCTAATGGAATGTGATTTTCACCTTCAGCTTCATCAAGGGCAACCGGATCTGTAAAATTCAGGTCGGTATCAAAATATAACCAATCCAATAGCTGGTATCTGAAAGAAATATCAATTCCTTTGCGCTCCGTTCTGCCACTAGGTTCTACTATGCCTGCATCCCCCACATAAACAAACTCCTGTTCCAGATAGAGGTACCATAAAGCGGTATTAATTGCCAAATTAGGAAATGGTTTATAGGTAGCTCCAAGATCCGCACTATATGCTTTAGGCAAAATTTCCTCTCCTTGTTGTGCTACTACTACTCTTGTATCGTTAGAATGAAAACCGATTCCACCCTTAGCAAACAGGTTAAGGTTATTACTTGCTTTATAGTTGAAGATTAACTTAGGACTAGCTATACCCTGCGAAACCTGCTCTCTTTCATAATTAGGCTTTAAAGCATCTACATAGTTAAAGGTGAAATAATCAAACCGGATGGAGCCTGTGAGGGAAAGCCTTGGACTGAAAAACATGGTTTCCGAAAGATAGGCATGTAGGTTGTACTCATCTACATCACCTCTTGCCAGATCACTTACTACTTCTCTGCGATTGATAGTTTTAGATAAACGAATATCATTTATGTCATCATATCTCACTCCCGCACCAAGTTCAGATAGAAGATTTAATCCACCTATTCTGTCCTCTCGTTTGTAAGAACCATTATAACCATAAATTTTTCGATGCTCACTCTGAGTAATTTGATCTCCATTTACAGGATCTTCCAAAAAGAAAGTGAAATTTGAAACCAAATTAAATTTATAATCGATGGCATACACCTGCTGGCTCAATGTGCTGTTTTCGTCTAGCGCTTTAAGGTATTTAACATTCAGATTTGTCCTGCTGGTTTCACCGCCTTCTGTATCGTCAATGCTTCCAAATCTGCTGATTAAGCCACTTTCTACTGCTCTTTCAGGAATTTGTCCTGAAGCATCCCATTTGCTGCTAAATGTAGAAGCGGAAACCTCTACTAAGCTATTATCTTCCAATCTGCCTGAATACTTTGCCATTAGGTTTAGCCTGGAAAAATTCTGAGGACTTTCAAAGTAACCATCAGTAAGGTAGAATTCAGATGCGATATACAAATCTTGATTCTCCTTCTCCTCTATCAAGTCAATCATAGCTACAGATCGGATAGTCCCGAATTGGCCACCTTCCAGTTTAACACTGCTTTTATCCAGAAATGATTTTGTTTTAAATTCAGCAAATCCTGCTGTGTTGAAATTTCCCTGATCTGCATAATAAGGCCCTTTGTTGAAATTTACCTTCTCAATAGTTTCAGGAATTAAGAAGTGTAAATCAGAGTAGCCTTGTCCATGCGCATGCGAAACCATATTTACAGGCATGCCGTCCACGGAAAGTGCAATATCAGTTCCATGGTCAATATCAAAACCTCTTAAAAAGATTTGCTCAGCTTTACCTCCTCCTGCATGTTGTGCAATGAAGAGTCCGGGCACCATCCGTAAAATGTCCTGACTGGTTTGTATAGGTCTCAGCTTGATGTCAATAGCTGATATTTTCTCAGTATTTTCATTTTCATTACTTGAAACCACTACATCAGACAACTCAATTTGGCTTTCAGTTAAATAGAAGTTTAAGCTTGAGTTTTGATTTTGCTCAAGTATCACTTCTCTGGAAATAGTTTCATAACCTATATAGGAAATATTAAGTGTGTAAATTCCGGGATTAAGGTTTAGGTTATAGTTGCCCAGTAAGTTGCTTGATGTCCCTAACCCATTTTCTGTAACAATATTAGCGCCCGGAAGCGGCTTCCCTTTATCAGAAAATACAGAACCCGATAGTTGTACTTTCTGTGCCATTGAAATAGTGGAGGCACATAGAAAGCCAGTAATTATTAATAGTATGTTAAATTTTTTCATTTGTTTTTTTTACATAGCAGTTCCATGACTTAATTATCAATTAAGTTGAAAGCATACTAAAAGATCAATACTAGAGTAATTGAATAGGTTAAATCCAGTAGAGGTATTAAATAGTTTTTGGAATCTGGAACCTCCTAACTGTTAACCTTTATATACTTTGAAATTGATCTGGCGGAGGTGAGTACAGCCTCTTAGGGCGGGTTATTTCAGTAGGGGTGAAAATTGGGTAACAGATACGGAATTCTGAAGGCACATTATCACCTAACTTGAAGCTGGGTTCATAGAAGAATAAAATGAAACTTATATCCGTCAATAACTTGGCGTTATCTTTAGAAAGAGTCAATAAGTCATTGAATATATTTCCATGGTCACTTATTTGATGGTGATTGTGGCTGTGCGTATGACTATGTGTTTTCGTAGAATGCTGATGAATTCCTGTGATTGATGAAGTAGCATGTAACAGATTATGCCCAACTGATAGTAAGCTCCCGGAAAGTATAATTCCATAAATGAAGATCAGTAATATGGACAATTGTTTTGTCATGCTTTGCTAATTATATTTCAGCAAGTTTAAGGTTTATTTCTTTTGTTTTTATAGGGCCAAGCTCAAACCATGCTTGAGAAGCTTCCATCAGGTATTTTTTAGCTTTGCTTAACTCATTATTAGAAGCATAGATCATTGCCATCTGGTAAATTACTTCAGGCTCGTAAGTTTTTCCTTCAACGTGTTCATTGATAATGCTTAGTGCTTTTTTATGCTCTCCTTTTTGCTCATAAACCCAGGCAAGTAATGAATATACCATTGGAGTAGGCCTGTTTTTAACCTCAAGTTTAGCAATTGTGATTGCTTTTTCAAACATTTTAAAATCTTCTGCATATAAAGAAGCTAAATACTTATTGTACATGTTTTTATACTTCTCTTTTGAAGCTTCTTTTTCAAAAGCTTTCAGATGCTCTAGTTTTTGCTTTCCCTTTCCTTCAATCGTAGCAATTTCTGCCATCATTAGGTGGGCATCAGGTAAAGCAGTTTTAGTTAAAAGGTACTGTGTTATTTCTTTTGCAGCCTCAGTATTTCCATCATGAGAGAGCGCAAGCCATGCTATACCTTTTAGCGCGTGTAAATAATCAGGCTTTTGATCCAAAACATCTAAAAATTTCTGATAGGATTTTTCTAATTCACCAGCGTGGCCATACATATCTGCTAAGTTGGCTTGTGCCCAAATTTTTCTGCTGTCATTTTCGCCTAAAGTTTTAATAGCATACTCTGTTAAAATAATAGCTGAATCTAAATCTCCAATGTGGTCTTTGAATTTTGATTTCCGGACCAGAAAATCAAAAGAAGTGTTTCGTTGGGTTCTTATGAGCATTTCTTCGGCTACCTCATATTCCCCAATTTCCATAGCAGCATCAAATATCATTAGATATGGAGCGAACTTCTCCTCTGTTCTTATGGAAGCTTGCTCAGCGTATTCATATGCAGATTTGAATTGATGTTGCGTAATAGCATTGCTACTCAGAGAAAGATAATTACTTACTCTTTTGTTATCTTGTAGAAAAGTGTTTGCTTTTAGGAGTAAGCTGTCGGACTGGTCTAAATATTCTACCTTACCTGTTTTTTCAAATTGATTAGCTTTAATTACAGCTAATTTTTGCATAAAGGTGTAGCCCCTTGGTTCTTCTTTTAGTTTATTTTCCCAAAAAGAAGCGTTGCTTTCCTGGTTATCTGCCAATTCCACTTTTGACTCGCTTAGAAACTGAGAATAATCGGTTTTATCAACAATTTTGTGATCATGTACATTCTGATTTGTACATGCTACTATAGCAATACAAAAAGTTAGCAGTAAACATATTTTCTTCATGATTGTAAATTTAATCTTAAAAAAAAGGGAGAAATAAAATCATCTCTCCCTTAAAACTAATCCTGCCACTTTTTTAGTTAGCAGGGGCTAAGTAAGGAAAAGTTGCTGAAAATTCAGCATCGTTACCAGCTACGCCATCACCAATTAAACCTTGTTGAGTTGCACTTAAATTTTGTAAATCACCACCAAATGCAAGAATCAAGGTAACATCAACAACATCGTCACCTAAACCTCTTCCATTTAATACATTTTCTCCCAATCTAATATCACTGGGATTAGAAGGACCATAAGTACTTGGGAAATTCTTGTTTGACATTAAAACGTCAGTAGCCAAAACACTGGCTGTTGTAGCATTATCCAAACCTAAAACATTTGTATAAGTGGCAGGATCCAAACCGATATAAGTTTGCAAAGCATCCAATATTCCTTTAAAACCTGCAGAAGGAACATTTCCATCTTCAGGAGTTGTCATATTATAACCATTTTTGGTATCTGCATCTCCAAAGAAATTAAATACAGTGTTGATAGCTGGTCTACCCATTTGATCCGCAGTAGCATAAGTTGGATTTATAACAGTTATTGTGGATTGAGCAGTACTTGTACCAGCTAAATTGACAGCTACCAAAGTTACATCATACTCTCCTTCTTGTGTTGCAGTAAAAGAGATCATATCGCTGGTAGCATTTGCTAAAGAAACTTGTGCTCCTGAAGGACTTGTTACAGTCCAGGTATATGTAACACTTTCTCCTGTAGTAGATGAAGCATCTAAATTTACTACCTCTTCAATATCTACTGAAAAGTCAGCTCCAATGACAGCTTCAGGTTCCATACCCATTGCATCATCCATTTTATCATCATCATTACAGCTTGCAAATGTAACAAGCAACCCTAATGCTAGTATCGTATATATGTTTTTAAACATTTTCATATTTTCTAATTTTATACTATTAACTTTTTATTGTTTTCTTTTTGATTCAGCCCATGAAGTGAAAGTAGCGCTGGTTCCTAAACTGCTTTTAGGTACTTCTATTACAACAGAAAGCACATTTGATCCGGCAAAAGTATCAGTAGCCTCATTTCCTTTAAAAGAAGCAGGGTAAGGTTGCACACCTTCTGTATCAGGGTCGGAGTCTCTGTTGGAATCATAAACTCCAGTGTTTACCTCATCACCTAATGCTGCGCCTACCCCGTTTACTATCGATACAAATTGAAAGAAATCCATAAAGAATGGGTCTTCTCTTGGGCCAGCAAAAATCTTAATGCCGCCACTTGTACCTACCACCGGAGTGTCACCATAAGCAGTGATAGCTGTAGAAACTCTTGTTCCAGCGGTTTCAACTTTTCCTGAAAGTCCGGTTTGAGTTGGTGCAGTAGGGCCAAAAACCACTAAATTTCCATTTCTGAAGATTGCCTGAATCACTAAATCCTCCACATTATCAGCATTGTTATCAATGTTGATTTCATACATCACTTCTTCGTCAAATGAGGCTTCAGCCGTAGCAGCTGGGGCGGTTAAACCTTGTACATTTACTACAAAAACATAGTTTTCAGAATTTTCTTTACTCTCAAAAGCATAATAATCTGTAATATCAGCAGCTGAACTTCCTGTCGTCAGTGATCCTACTGCGGGAGCATCAATATGATCTGCTGCGATCAAAAAGGAACCTACTCCTACAACCGCCATAACAGAACATGCAATAATTAACTTTTTCATAATTGTTTTTTAAGTTTGAACTTGTTAGGCCAATTACGAGAAGAAATGAAAAGCCGGATTTAATCGGTAAAAGATTGTATCTTTTTGGTAAATAATATGCGAGCTTTTAATATTCCTTGTTGAAGGGATGCATTTGAAAGGGTGTTACAGTGGCATTCATTTTTTGATCATGCTTGTCCGCATAAATATTGCCCTCAAGTAATGGAGATAATGAGATACCTAGAAAAAAAGTGGAAGATGAACATTTTTGTAAAAATCGGTCATAATAGCCTTTCCCATAGCCTATTCTGTGTCCCGTTTTACTACCTACTATCATTGGAACCAATACGCAATCAATTCTTTCAATAGGAAAGAGGCTCGCATTCCGGGGTTCAGGAATCCCCCATTTATTTGGCTGTATAACAATTTGCTTATCAATGCGGTAATGCTGCATTTCCGGAGTTTTTAAATCTGAAATGCTGGTTATCACATTTATTTCAGGATGATTTTCCCATAAATGATAAATAAAAGGGAATGTGTCTGGCTCTTTTTGTGAGGTGATGGGTAAGAAAATATGGATATTCTTAAAATGCTTATTCCTAACAAAGCTTATTAATTGCGTTGTCAGCAATTGATTTCTTCTTTGGTACTCTAATGTACTTAGTGTTTTTCTTTTACCCAGGTATACTTTTCGAAGTGTTTGCTTATCCATCCCAGCGGAGAATATGAAATTTTAATTGAAAAGGGTCAAATGATTTAAGTAATTTCTCTATAAATAGCTTATCAGCAGTATAAAAAGGGAGGAAATTTTCTTTTCGCTCCTGTAAACCATTTCCAGGGAAAAGGTAATCTTTCAATTCATCTATCTGGCGCATTTTATCGCTGTGTTTTCTTTTCTCAGCAGCCAGCATTTTCTTTTCAATTTTATCTAAGGAATTGCGAATCTTTTGAGTTTCAGCTAATGCCATTTCTTCCAGACTTAAATCTACCTCGCCAGCATACTGCTGTACGTCATCCATTAGTTGAATAAGCTGTTGCCTCTCCTCATTTAGGTGTAACTTTTGAGCACTTACCTTCTTAGTAATGCTTTTTTTAAGTTCTTCCCGTTCTTTAAATACCTGAACACTGGAAAGCTTAAGCTTTTTTATCTTGTGTTGAATTCTATTCGGGATAATCATTCCGAAATTACGGGGTAATAGAATGGGAAACGGAGTTTCAAAATGTTCAAAAACAGGCTTGAGTTGCATCCAGTAGGCTACTTCTGCCGGTCCACCGGTGTAAGCAAGGTTAGGTAAAATCATCTCCTGATACAGTGGTCTGAGAATAACATTCGGGCTAAAGTATTCCGGATGTTTTTCAATTAGTTGTTTGATCTCTTCCTCTGAAAATTTAAAGTCTGTATCTAAAACAGAATATTCATTCCCTTCCTTTACAATTCTATTTCGTAAACCTTCTCTCAAGTAGAAGAAGTTAATTTCTCTCGGATATGTTTGAGAAGTGTATCCTAACTCATCCAGTTTGGCAGACTGATTTTCAACCAGTTTGTTAGGGGTATTCTTTAAAATGTCTTCTTCTATAACAGGAATGAATTCCTTCTTAAGGTTTTTATCATCAGCATCAATAACAACCAAGCCCTCTGTTGAGTAAAGCTGGTGAACATATTGCCTTACAGCATTTGCCAAATTAGCTGATGATGAATATGCCTGATGAAACAGACCGTCATTTTTTTCTACTAGTCTAGCTAGTTCAGCTAATCCGGTGGTATTCATATGTCCTACTGCACCTGCTTGCTCCGTATCCCACTTATATTTCTTCCCCTCCACTTGTACTGATTTTATTTCGTCCAGGTCGTGGTCTTCTGAAGCCATCCAATAAACGGGGACAAA
Organism: Marivirga lumbricoides; assembly: GCF_014636295.1. GTDB lineage: Bacteria > Bacteroidota > Bacteroidia > Cytophagales > Cyclobacteriaceae > Marivirga > Marivirga lumbricoides. The sequence continues at coordinate 112,761 of NZ_BMEC01000010.1, forward strand.
ATTATATTCCGGATAAGTCTGTTTTAACTTTTTACAGGCATTTATTACAGTAATAATCTTAAAGTGGAAATATAGAGGGCCTGTAAAAATATTTAGCTGATGCCCGGTAGTAAGGGTAAAAGTATTTTCTTCAGCTAATAGATCAATCTGTTTTATGAAAGCATCAGTTAAGCCCGGAACGTTTTGATACTGCTCCTTTAAAGTTTGAACCAGTACAGGTCTACTAATCTTTCTGCTTTTCTTTTCTTCAATTTGTTCTTTAAAGTTTTCCACTAGTGGAAAACGATGGTAGAATGGTTTTAAAACTTCTTTTTGATTGATAAAATCGTTAAAAATAGGAGCAAACTGCCCGGTTTCTGAAAAATCAATACATTCTACCTTCATATTTTTATTCTATTGTGCCGTACAAGTCAAATTCAGTGGCATCTGTAATTTCTACCTGTACAAAATCTCCAATGCGTGCATATTGTTTAGTCGCATCAATTAAAACTTCATTATCCACTTCAGGAGAGTCGTGTTCTGTTCTGCCTATAAAATAACCGCCTTCTTTTCTATCAACCAAAACCTTGAAAGATTTACCTATTTTAGCTTCATTCAATTCCTGTGATATAGCAGTCTGCAATTCCATAACGGCATCTGTGCGTTCTTGTTTAACTTCTTCAGGAACGTCATCTTTAAAACTAAATGCATGTGTGTTTTCTTCGTGAGAATAAGGGAATACTCCCAACCTGTCGAAGCGGGTTTTTTCAACAAAATCCATCATTTGCTGAAAATCTTCTTCTGTTTCACCAGCATGACCTGCAATTAAAGTGGTTCTTAATGCTATGCCAGGCACTTTTTCTCTTATCCGTTCAATAAGGGCTTCTTGCTTTTCTCTTGTGGTACCACGCCTCATTAATTTAAGCATATTGGTTGATCCATGCTGCAACGGCATATCAAGGTAATTGCAGATGTTATCTCTCTCAGCCATTACATCTAAAATATCTTCAGGAAAACCAGTAGGAAAAGCATAGTGTAAGCGGATCCATTCAATTCCTTCAACATCTGAAAGGTTTCTTAACAGATCGGCAAGATTTCTTTTCTTGTAAATGTCCAGCCCATAATAAGTAGAATCTTGAGCAATCAGTAATAATTCTTTTACACCATTTCTTGCTAAATTTTTCGCCTCTTTTACCAACTCTTCAATAGGGCGGGAAACGTGTTTTCCACGCATAAGAGGAATAGCACAAAAAGAGCAAGGCCTGTCGCAACCTTCGGCTATTTTCATATAAGCATAATGATTGGCTGTAGTAATAATTCTTTCACCAACTAGCTCGTGCTTATAATCAGCTTTAAACTTTTTAAGTAGAAGAGGAAGCTCCATTGTGCCAAAATAGGCATCTACCTGAGGAATTTCCTTTTCAAGATCGTCCTTATATCGTTGAGACAGACAACCTGTTACATAAAGCTTGTCAATCTGGCCATCCATTTTGGCATCAGCATACCTCAGAATGGTGTCAATGGATTCTTGCTTGGCATTATCAATAAATCCGCAGGTATTTACTATAATAATATTAGAGTCATCCTTATCCGATTCGTGCGTAACATCAATATTATTCCCCCTCAGTTGAGTCATCATTACTTCGGAATCCACCAAATTCTTGGAGCATCCCAGAGTGACTACATTTACCTTGTCTTTTTTTAATCCTTTGGTTTTCAAATTACTTCTTTATTTAAGATTGCAAAGTTAAGGAAATTTGTACAGGAATCGTTCCCTCATAAAGCATTTAGCTTGTATAGTTTTCTTAAACGAGAATATAAAAATACCTTTGTGAATCTTTTATTAAGTACTTTATTTTTGGTATTGTTTTTGTCTAAAAAGCAATATCATTCAGGCTTCACGTTTAGCTTGTCAGAATATTAAATATCTTTGCAGCTCCATGAATAAAATATTAAGATACTGTTTGATCGGGCTTTTTCTTTCGTTGATTTTTGCCTGTGAAGTGGATTCCAACTGTGGTAGTATTAATGTTGACTATGTAACTTTTGACGTAGTAGAATTAAATGCTGAAGGAAGAGAGGTCGAAAAGACAGTTCTTTTTGACTCCATTAAAAGCCCACAGGCAATTATAACCATTTTTCAGCAGCCGGATACTGTTGATTTATTACTTAGTTCATTCCGGTTACGATTAAATCCTGAAGGTGATACTACTGATTTCTATTTTTATTATGATGAGCAAGTAGATACCATTCGCTTTTCACATGAGAAAATTAATAGGGTGGATTCTCCTGAATGTGGGATCGATATGGAATTTATAGGGCTTGATACAGTGCTTCAAACCTTTGATTCCCTAATAATTGTTAATGATACTTTAAGAAGAAGACAAGATGAGACGCCTAATATTAAGCTTTTTATTAATTAATATATTTGCCAGTGCTGTGGTGGCACAGATTGGCCAAGCGCCTCCAACAGCTGATACTACTGAAAATGTAATCAAAAAGGAGCCTCCCAAGCCAAAGGTCCCGAAGTCATTTTACATTCCTACAGGTCTCAGGATTGGTGCAGATTTAGTGGGGTTGGGTATTAGTACTATAGGAACTAAAAGAGACAGGTATGAAATACAGGGTGACATTGATTTTCACCGTTTTTATCTATCAGGGTCATATGGTATAGCAAACTTTAAAGAATCGGGTGATGAATTTACCTATGAAAATGAAGGTTCCTATTTCAGAATTGGTGTTGATGCCAATGTGCTTAAGATGGATCCTGACTTTAATACATTAACCTTCGGGGTAAGATATGCAGTAGCTAATTTTAGTGAAAGCCTGGCTACCAATAGAATTGATCCGGTTTATGGAGCGTACTCTGAAAATTTTACCAATCCGGATGTGAGTGCCAGGTGGTTTGAATTGACTACAGGCTTGAGAGTAATGCTTCTCGAAAATTTATATACAGGCTATACTTTCCGTATACAGCTCAGCAGGAAGTTGCAGGATGCGAGTAATTTCAGATCTTACGATATTCCTGGTTTTGGCCTAAGCGAATTTAAAAACCGCTGGACTTTTAATTACTATATAGTTTACAGAATAGCATGGCGAGAAAAGAAAGTATTTATCCCCGGTAGCTAGTGGATGATTTTGAGCTTAAAGGAATTATTATTTGGAAATCTTTTTGAATAGAGAATCCACAAATTCCATTTTATTAAAAACCTGTAAATCTTCTACTTTTTCACCTACACCGATATATTTTACAGGTATTTTAAATTCATCAGAAATACCAATTACTACTCCTCCTTTGGCAGTACCATCTAACTTTGTGATTGCCATAGCGGTAACATCAGTGGCTTTAGTGAACTCTCTTGCTTGTATTAGCGCATTTTGACCTGTTGAGCCATCTAAAACCAGTAGCACCTCATGAGGTGCTTCAGGAACAAATTTTTGAATAACCCGCTTAATTTTCGTAAGCTCATTCATCAGGTTCACTTTTGTATGCAGCCTTCCTGCAGTGTCAATTATTACGATGTCTGCATTTTCTTCTACTCCTTTTTTAGCAGCATCAAATGCAACAGAAGCCGGATCAGTGTTCATTCCATGAGAAACTACAGGTACACCCACTCGCTCGCCCCACATATTAAGTTGTTCCACAGCGGCAGCCCGGAAGGTATCAGCAGCACCTAAAATAACTTTTTTTCCTTTATTTTTGTATTGTGCTGCTAGCTTACCAATAGTAGTTGTTTTACCTACTCCGTTGACACCAACAACTAATAAGATATAAGGCTTAGTGCCTTCAGGAATAGTGAAATCCTTTAAATCTTCCGTATTATTTTCTGAAAGGAGACCTGCTATTTCTTCTTTTAATATTTTGTCAAGTTCCTGAGCTCCCAGGTATTTGTCGCGGGCCACACGCTGTTCAATGCGATCAATTATTTTAACTGTAGTCCCTACTCCTAAATCAGAACTAATCAAAACCTCTTCCAACTCGTCTAAAACATCCTCATCTACTTGTGATTTACCAACAACTGTTCTGCCGAGTTTGGTGAAAAAACTTTCTTTTGTTTTTTCAAGTCCTTTATCAAGTGATTCTTTCTTGTCTTTGGAGAATAAATTAAGTATGCCCATTGTATGATGTTTTATCAATCAGCTAATTGCCGGAAGTCAGTTTGTAAAGTTAATACGCAATATCCTATTAAAAGTAAGCAGTGGATAATTAATAAAGTAGCTATAAACAAAAAAAGTCCCCAAAAGGGACTTAAGATGAATATAAATTTTTTACAAAAAAATTATTTTTTAAGTGCTTCTCTGGCGTCATCCAAAGGTACAATTTCTTCACGGAATGTGTAAGCACCTGTTTTTTCGGATTTCACCGCTTTAATAACTTTAGCAAATCCCTTTGCTTCCTTATTTTTTAACGTTGCAACTACTTTCTTTGCCATGATTATTTAATTTCTTTATGAACAGTATATTTCTTCATGATTGGGTTGTATTTTTTTAACTCCAATCTTTCAGTAGTGTTTTTTCTGTTTTTTGTGGTGATGTAGCGGGAAGTACCCTGTAAACCACTTTGCTTGTGCTCAGTGCATTCTAATATAACCTGAACTCTATTTCCTTTTTTAGCCATTGTGCTTAATTTTTAGCGATAGCAAATTAATATACTAAATTACCGTTTTCAACTGCTTTCTTCAAAACTGAAGAAATACCATTTTTATTAATGGTACGAATTGCACTCGCAGATACTTTTAAAGTAATCCATTTGTCCTCCTCAGGAATATAGAATCTCTTCTTTTGAAGATTGGGTAAAAATCTTCTCTTAGTTTTATTGTTAGAGTGAGAAACATTGTTTCCTACCTGAGGTCTTTTACCTGTTATTTGACAAACTCGTGCCATATCTATATCTAATTATTTGTTGTCGATTTTAAATTGGTTTGCAAATATCGGCAATATTTTAATAATCACAAACCTATATAAGAAAATACCTTTATATTTTTTCATAAAGGATCGAAAAACACATGCCTTTTGTTAGTTTTGTGAATAGAGTTAATGCAATTTACATAAAAAAATTAAAAGTTATGATTCAGGAGATCACTAAAAGCCAACAAGCCATTGATTTGGAAGATAAACATGGAGCACACAATTATCATCCTTTACCTGTGGTTTTGGCTAAAGGTGAAGGGGTTTATCTATGGGATGTTGAAGGTAAAAAGTATTACGATTTTTTATCTGCATACAGTGCGGTAAACCAGGGCCATAGCCATCCAAGAATTTTAGAAACACTTAAAAAGCAGGCTGCTACTTTAACCCTTACTTCACGGGCTTTTCATAATGATGTATTAGGTCCTTTTGAGAAATACATTACTGAATATTTCAATTTTGATAAAGTATTGCCAATGAATACTGGTGCTGAAGCCGTAGAAACAGCACTCAAAATTGCCAGAAAGTGGGCTTATGAAAAAAATGGGGTACTGGAGAATTCCGGCAAAATAATAGTTGCTGAGCAGAATTTTCACGGAAGAACTACCACTGTTATTTCTTTTTCCAGCGATGAAACAGCCAGGAAAAACTTCGGTCCTTACACTCCGGGTTTTGTTAAAATTCCTTATAACGATGTGGAGGCTCTTGAAAAGGTATTAGAAGGAGAAGATAATATTGTAGGATTTTTAATTGAACCTATCCAGGGAGAGGCCGGGGTTTATACTCCAGCTGATGACTACATGAGAAAATGTAAAGACTTATGTGAAGAGCATAATGTTCTTTTTATGGCAGATGAAATTCAAACTGGAATTGCGAGAACGGGAAGTCTTTTAGCAGTATGTGGAAACTGTACGTGTGAAGGGCATTGCGAAAGACAAGAAACATATGTGAGACCGGATATTTTAATTTTAGGGAAAGCGTTATCAGGAGGTTTCTATCCTGTTTCAGCTGTGTTAGCCGATGACCCTATTATGTCTGTTATTAGCCCGGGAACACATGGGTCCACGTTTGGAGGAAACCCACTTGGAGCTGCTGTGGCACTTACAGCTCTTGAGGTAATAAAAGATGAGAAACTTGCTCAAAATGCCAGGAAATTAGGCGAGTTATTCCGCAATAGAATCGGGAAGTTTGTAGAAAAATCAGATTTGGTAAAGCTGGTAAGAGGTAAAGGCTTGCTAAATGCGATTGTGATTAACGATTCAGAAGAGAGCTCAACAGCATGGGATATTTGCATGGCTTTAAAGGAGAATGGTTTATTGGCCAAGCCTACACACGGAAATATTATTCGTTTTGCCCCGCCTTTGGTGATGACAGAAGAGCAATTACATGAATGCTGTGATATTATTGAGAGAACGATTACCGAATTTCAAAAATAAGTGAGCATGCATTTAAATAAAAAGGGCTGATCCTTTGCAAGGATCAGCCCTTTTTTGGTTTTATGATACTTATCTACTGAAAGGCTTAATATAATGTTGTTAAACCTACTTATACGATAAGCGTAATAAAGATGAAGTTCGTTTCTAGTACTTTCTAGTCTAAAATAGATTAAATCACTTCAAGCTGACGAAATTTTAACGCCCTCAATAATAATTAAAAATGGTCAAAAATTCTTTTATAATTCTAATAATCTTTAGTTTAATGTCTTGCAAGCAACAACAAACAGCAAGTTCTCAAAGCCGGGAGCCGGAAAAGTTATTTACTCTTTCTACTACCCCCTGTTTCGGCACATGCCCTGTTTTTAATTTAGAGCTTTATTCAGATAGTACTCTGATGTTTGAAGGAAAGCAGCACACGGATTTAGAAGGGGTTCATAAAAGAAAACTTACTGCTGCTGAATATGATGCCTTTATAGGGCTACTTAAAATGGTAAAGTGGGAAAATATGAATCCCAGATATGTGTCTGACATGACTGATTTACCATCGCAGGAGTTCTACTATAACTTTAATGGTGAAGAAAAAAATATCTATAAATATGGAGTAGAGCCTCAGTCTTTAGGTAATTTGAGTCAGGCGCTTTTAGCGTATGTAAATGAGACAGTATTTAAAGGGGGTGAATAACTATTAATCCGTTAGATATTTTTGGGGTAACTGTTCACCTTCTAACTCATTACTCCAGAATACATTCATAATATACCATCTACCTTCTCCTTTTAAGAGCTGGATACTATTAATGCCTCTTCTTTCTACTGGTCCATTTTCTTCCGTTCTCACTGCATAAGTGCTAAAGCAATGAGCAATGTTTCCGAATGCCTCAGTTATTCTGTAGAGCTCCTGCTCGTAAAAAGCTTTTCCTGACCTGTTCTTAATAAACATTTGGATGTATTCACCAGGAGACCAATAATTAAAACTTACTTTCCCGTTAGCATCTTTTGTTGTAGGAATTAATTTGCCTTCTTCTGCAAATAAATATTTAAACCTCTCCCAATCTCTTTCTTCATTGGCAGGACCAGAGATTACTTCTGTTAGTGCTTTCATAATAGCATCTATTGAAGCTACATCTTTTGCGTAAGGGTTATTTTGCGCAAAAGAGTTGAAATAAAAGACCTGCAATAAAAAAAACAGGAAAGGAAGCCTCTTCATATAATATTATTTGTCCAACAATTTAATCAAATCTTTATTACTGTTCAATACTGTTTCGAGCAAATCAATAATATTTTCATAGTCGGAGGCAATTTTTCTTACTGTATCACTATGGTGGTCAGTTGACTTCATTCTATGAACATGATATGCTCTAAAGCCTGCAACCATTTTATAAATGTCTTCATTTTGAGCCTTCAAATGCTGAATTTTTTCGTAATGATCCCCAGTGGTTTTAAATGAACCCACTCTTTCTTTTATTCCCTGAAGGATTTTCTCACCGGTTAAATTATTAGGTATTATTCTGTGTTCAATCGGATTGCCTTGGCTTAAATCTGCTTTTATAATATGATTAATATCAACTTTAAAATAATCAGCAAGCTTAACAAGGTTTTCTATACTGGGTTGAGCCAGTTCCTTTTCATATGACGCTATATTTCCTCTTTTAAGGTCCACAGCTTCTGCAAGTGCAGTTTGACTGATTCCTTTTTTGTTTCGTAAGTATTTAATATTTGACGAAATGACTGACATATTGATAATATTTTTAACAAAATTATTAATTTTTACTTAATAATGTAACTTTTATTTAAAGATTGAGTTATTAATGTAAAGAAATTTATCAATCATTTAAATATAAAATTATGAATAACGGTATGAAAATTTTGACAGGATTTAGTTTAGGTTTATTATCCGGAGTAGTAGCAGGATTGCTTTATGCTCCTGAAAAAGGAGAAAAAACCAGAAAGAAATTACAAAAAAATGTAGACAAGTCTTACCAGGATTCTATGAAGAAAATAGATGAATTGAAGGCATCCCTAAGTAAGGAAATGGAATCAGTTTCCGCTAAAGGGAAAGAAACATATGAGAACTTAAAAAGCTCTGTAAATTATAAAAACTAAGAGTTTTCAATACTTTAATTGATTAGAAAACTTTAAGTGAGAATAATTTAATAGACACAGTTTATAATAAATATGGCTAGTACAAAAAGATATAGAAAATTAGGTTTCGATAAGAAAGAAACTGAGCGTTTAGTTGAGGTAATGAATACATTGCTTGCTAACTATCATTTACATTATCAGAAATTAAGAAATTTTCACTGGAATGTGAAAGGAGCTGATTTTTTTGATCTTCATGAGCAATTTGAAGAAAGATATAATATTGCAAAAGAGAGTATTGATGAAATAGCTGAGAGAATCAGAGTTTTCGGGCATACACCTTTAAGTAATCTTAGTGATTACATGAAGCTCTCCAATATAAAAGAAGCAGGAACAGATGTTGCTGCGGAAGATATGGTAGCGGAAATCTTAAAAGATTATGAAATATTATTATCGTATTTAACTGATGCAATGAATGCAGCTATAGATATAGGTGATGTTGGTACTGAAGATATGCTCAACACATTTATTCAGGATATGGAAAAACATCACTGGATGTTAAGCTCATTTCTTGGCAAATAAATAGCTTAACTTATTAAAAAATATCGAAAAGAGAAGGTGTTAATTCACCTTCTCTTTTTTTATGATTTCATTTATAACTGCTTCCATTTCCTCTTGGCTTCGATATCCTCTGGCAATAAGATACCCCTTATCACCTACCTGAAGCACCACTGAAGGAAAGCCATTAATTCCCATTTCCTGTGCAGTAGTGAACTCTTGATAGGTTTTAGTTTTATACAAATCGCTGTTCATTTTCTCACTGAATACCTCCCATTCAAGATTGAATGCTGAAGCAAGCGATTGATAATTTTCCAGCTTGTTTAAATCCTTTCCATGAACATACAGCTCATTTTGTAAGGCAGAGGCAAATTGTATTGAAGATGCGGAAGACATTGATTTAAAAACCGTCATTGCTATGCATGGAGTTTCTGAGTTTAAAGCAATAGAGCCTTCTTCAAAAATTTCCATATAAGATTTTCCAAACTTTACCCCAGTCATTTCCTCCAGCCTTGGCATGGCATCTCTTAAGTAAGAATGCATGCTGCTTAGCGGTTTCACCCTATCTCCTAAAATCATTCCGCCACTGATAGCTTCAAATTCAATTTCTTTTTTAAATTTTTCTTCAAGTGCTTTAATCACAGGGCTAAAGCCGAAGCACCATCCACAAAGCGGATCATAAAAATAAAATAATTTTGCTTTTTCCATGTTGCTACAACGCTTTTCAGTGCGTTGCAGTTTTATGAATTTTTTAGAGGAAATAATACTTTATCTAAATCATCATGAATTCTAAAATAACTATCCTCTCATAAAACATGACATTTATCATGTTGTAGCCTTACCAATCTCAGTTACCATGTGCCGGATTTAAAAGAAATTTGCTTCTGAATTTTAGAGTTATGGAAGCGATAAATCATAAAATAGCTAAGGAAAAAGTGCATATAAGCGATTGGGAAGAAGTAAAATCGTTTTATACATGCAAAGGGGGAGTTTGCAACAAATGTTTGCTAAAATTTAAGGGTAGAGAATCCTTGCTGCTACCAATTTCCGGCCTAATGGGTAAGAAAGATACTTTTGATGCAATTAGCTTTTATAAGAGCATTACTGTTTGGGAGAAGCCGGTATTGTTTTATCATCAGGAAAAGAGCTTAGATCAAAAGTTGCTGATTAAATTCACTGGCAACGAAAATTTTCAACCTGCTATTGAAACTTTGCTTCCCTACTTAGATAAGAAAAAACTACCTGCGAATATTATTTCACCTTATTCACTTTCGAAATCAAATAGAATTAAAGAGCATAAATTAGTGCTTCTCACTAAACAGTTTTTTGAACCTCTGGGCTTTATCAAGTTGAACTTACATTCTGTAGCAGATTTTCATGAGTTTGCTTCCGAAGATAAAATAGGACTGCTAATGCTGCCACTTAAGGACTTACTTGATTACTTACAATATGCCTTTAATATAGAAAAAGAAGAACTTCTTCTTCCGGCTATTTTCCAACCCTAATGCATGATAAAACTCAAGTTAAACACTGACTTATGTCATGTTTTTTGAATAGTGCCACCCTTAATATTGTACTATAAGAATCAGGTAATACAAATGAGCCAAGCTACTACAATTAAGAAGAATGAAATCACTTGTCAACACTGTGGTGAACAATGTGATGAGCAGGTTATTCAGGCAGGTGAAAATACATTCTGCTGTGAAGGATGTAAGCTGGTTTTTGAACTGATCAAAGAAAATGATCTTACTAACTTTTACTGTGTAGCCGAGAACCCTGGTATCAGTAGAAAAAAATCCGGCAAACAATCCTTCCAGTTTTTAAAAGATGAAGCTTTTGCCGATAGCCTGCTGGATTTTAAAAATGAAAGTATCAGCAAAGTACGTCTGTACATCCCCGCCATCCACTGTAGTGCCTGTGTGTGGTTGTTGGAGAAATTATACAAACTAAATCCCGCTATCCAGTCAAGCAGGGTAGATTTTAACAAAAAGAGTGTTAGTATTTCTTTTAATCACCAGGAGGTTTCTCTTCTTGAGGTAGTTAACTTACTGGATTCTTTAGCCTATACTCCCGACATTCAGTTAGACAAAAAATCAGAGAAAGCCAATCCTTACCGAAGAATCTGGTTGCAATTGGGTGTGGCAGGTTTTGCCTTTGGCAATAGTATGCTTTTTAGCTTGCCGGAATATTTCGGAATGGACATTTTTAACGGTAGCGGGGTAGAAAGAATTTTCCCCTATTTAAATGCACTGTTGGCTCTTCCTGTACTTCTGTTCTCCGCTCAGGATTATTATAAATCATCCTGGGGAGCTATAAAGCAGAAACAAATTAATATGGACGTGCCTATTAGTATGGGGATTATTACCCTATTTACTTATAGTTACTACTTAATATTTTTCAAGTCAGGTTTAGGTTATATAGACTCACTTTCAGGATTATTATTTTTCCTTTTATTAGGCAAGTTCTATCAGCAAAAGACTTTTGACCACCTGCGTTTTGATAGGGACGTAAAATCTTTTTTTCCTCTTTCTGTTGCCAGAATAGTTAAAAATAAAGAAGAGCAGATATTGCTAAACAATATTTTGCCATTAGATATTCTGCGAATCCGAAATGAGGAGATTATTCCTGCTGACAGCCTTTTACTCTCAGATGAAGCATTGATTGATTACAGCTTTGTAACGGGAGAATCTATTCCGGAAACTAAGCAGAAAGTGGAATTGATTTATGCCGGAGGCCGATTGAAAGGTAGCTCTATTCTGGTTCAGGTAAAGAAAAGGCCTTCTCAAAGCTACCTGTCACAGCTATGGGATGATGAATCTATTCAGCATCATGCAAAAGCACAGGTGCAAAATACTGCTGACAGCATAAGCAAATATTTCACTGCTGTGGTACTTATAATTGCTTTTACTTCTGGAGCTTATTGGTTATTTGCAGGAACTACTGAACAAGCTTTACTGACATTTACTTCCGTACTTATTATCGCCTGCCCTTGTGCACTGGCATTGGCAACTCCTGTTACATTAGGAACAGCCATGCGTGTTTTAGGTAAAAATGGATTCTATGTGAAGAATACTCAGTCAATTGAGCAACTTTCTGGCATTGATTCAATTGTTTTTGATAAAACCGGGACACTTACCTATCCTGATAAAGCAGAAGTTTCATTCATTGGGGAATTGCCTGATCATAAAATATTAGCTGCTATAAGCTCTATTTTTAACCAGTCCAAGCACCCTTTGAGTAGAATAATTCACCATTGGCTTCCTTACTATCCTCAACAAAATATTACTGATTTTAAAGAAATAGCAGGTCAGGGAATCTCTGCTACTGTAAATGGCATACAGGTAAAGCTGGGAAAACAGACTTTTGTGGAAGATAGCAGGGGTTATTTCACTAAGGAAAATAATAATTCTGTTGTTTTTGTGGCAGTAGAAGGCCAGATACTTGGTCATTTTTCCATTAAGCATGTTTTTAGAAATGGTTTGGCTTCTTTATTAGACGCACTGAAGCAAAAATTCAATTTGCACCTTCTATCAGGAGACAATGCAAATGAGGCTTCTTACTTATCCCAATGGATTACAAAGGATAAATTACACTTTCAACAATTGCCTGGGCAGAAGAAAGAATTTATCCAAAAGCTACAGGAAGAAGGCCATAAAGTAATGATGGCTGGTGATGGATTGAATGACTCAGGAGCTTTAATGAAAAGTGATTTCGGATTGGCGGTTACGGAATCCACAAGCCAGTTTAGTCCGGCTTGCGATGCAATTCTGCTGGGTAAGCAGTTTTCTGAACTACCCAGATTTATGAGGTTTGCCAGGCTTAGTTACTATATAGTAATAGCCGGTTTCCTACTGTCATTTACTTACAATATTGTAGGCCTGAGTTTTGCTGTTCAGGCAGCACTTTCTCCGGTGGTGGCAGCTATTCTAATGCCATTAAGCTCCTTTTCTGTAGTACTGCTAGGCACACTGGGGGTCAATTACTTTGCGAAAAAAGAGGGTTTGTTTGAGAATAAAAATTTAAAGCTATGAATATACTCATTGTACTTATAGCAGTCAGCTTACTGGTAGCAACCGGATTTCTGATTGCATTTATATGGGCAGTAAAGTCGGGGCAGTTTGACGATGCTTCCACACCCTCATTCCGCATTTTGTGGGATGATACACCACAGAACACCAATAATGAAGAGAATAATAAGGAAAAATCTATACACAATAAATAACAATTAAAATGGGAATTGAGAAATTTCATTACGACAACAAAATAGTCAAATACTTTTCCATAGCCACTGTGGTATGGGGAGCCATTGGCATGTTTGTAGGCTTACTGGTTGCCACGCAGCTATTTATGCCTGAAGCTAATCTCGGAATGCAATATACTACCTTCGGCAGGATTAGGCCTTTGCACACAAATGCTGTAATCTTTGCCTTTGTGGGGAATGCCATATTTGCCGGAGTTTATTATTCATTGCAGCGCTTGCTTAAGGCCAGAATGTTTAATGATACCCTTTCATGGATTAACTTCTGGGGCTGGCAGTTGATTATACTTTCTGCAGTAATAACACTTCCAATGGGTTTTACTACTTCCAAAGAATATGCAGAGCTGGAGTGGCCAATTGATATCGCCATTACATTGGTTTGGGTAGTTTTTGGGATTAACATGATTGGCACCATCATTAAAAGAAGAGAAAAGCACATGTATGTGGCCATCTGGTTTTACATTGCTTCTTTTATTACAGTTGCAGTTTTGCATGTTGTCAACTCCTTTGAAATGCCAGTTAGCTTTATGAAAAGTTATTCAGCTTTTGCAGGTGTGCAGGATGCACTTGTACAGTGGTGGTATGGACACAATGCTGTGGCCTTCTTCCTGACAACCCCTTACCTGGGATTAATGTACTACTTCCTACCTAAGGCAGCCAACAGACCTATATATTCCTATAAACTGTCAATTGTACACTTTTGGGCACTGATATTTCTATATATCTGGGCAGGGCCGCACCACCTTCTCTATACTTCATTACCGGAGTGGGCTCAGGTTTTAGGTACTGCGTTTTCAGTAATGTTAATTGCTCCTTCCTGGGGAGGGATGGTAAATGGGTTACTGACACTTAGGGGAGCCTGGGATAAAGTACGTGAAGATGCCATTTTAAAATTTATGGTGGTAGCTATTACTGCGTACGGTATGGCGGTATTTGAAGGTCCAATGCTTTCTTTAAAAAATGTTAACGCAATTGCTCATTATACTGACTGGATTGTTGCTCACGTACATATTGGAGCTTTAGGCTGGAACGGCTTCCTTACTTTCGGTATACTTTACTGGATGATCCCCAAAATGTGGCAGACTAAACTATTCTCTAATAAATTAGCTAATGCGCATTTCTGGTTGGGTACCTTAGGGATAGTTTTCTACGCGTTGCCAATGTATGTGGCAGCTATTACACAAAGTTTAATGTGGAAAGAATTTACAGCAGAAGGTATTTTGCAATACCCTAACTTCCTTTCTACTACCATACAAATTATCCCTATGTATATGTTAAGAGCCTTTGGAGGTTTGCTATACTTAGTAGGTGTATTTGTAATGATTTATAACCTGGTAAAAACTGCTAAGCAAGGTAGTTTTCTTGCCAATGAGGCCGCTGAGGCGCAAGCACTTGAGAAATCCGGAACAGAGAAAAAAGAGTACTGGCACAGAGTATGGGAAAGAAAACCTGTTTTCTTCACAATTTTGGTCACTGTGGCTATTCTTTTAGGAGGTGTGTTTGAGCTTATTCCATCTTTCTTGCTAAAATCTAAAGATGTAACTACCATAGAATCAGTTCAACCTTATACTCCGCTTGAGTTGGAAGGTAGGGATATTTACATCAGCGAAGGTTGCGTGGGTTGTCACTCTCAGATGATCCGGCCTTTCAGAAGTGAAACGGAAAGATATGGTGAATATTCCAAAGCAGGAGAATATGTGTATGATCACCCATTCTTATGGGGGTCTAAAAGAACTGGTCCTGATTTGCACAGAGTAGGGAAGAAATACCCTGACTCATGGCACTTCAACCATATGTACGATCCACGTTCAATGGCTCCCGGTTCAATTATGCCTCCTTATCCTTGGTTGTTGCAGGAAACTTATGATGTTTCTGACATTCCAGCCAAAATTAATGTAATGAGGAAACTGGGAGTGCCTTACCCAGAAGGATATGAAAACGAAGCAGTAGCTGATGCAAAATCACAGGCTGATGAAATTGTGAAAAACCTTGATGCAGATGGAATCGAAGCAATGCCAGAACAGAAAATAGTGGCTTTAATTGCTTACCTGCAAAGGTTAGGTACTGATATTAAAACTGATGTAACACAAAATAAATAGACCGCCATGTTTAAGCATTATTTTGAACAACTAGATAATTTCCAGATCTACCCGATAATTTCATTAACCATATTCTTTGCTTTTTTTGTAGGGCTGATATGGTGGGTGGTGAAGGCTGATAAAAATTATATCAGTACGATGAAAAATTTGCCTGTAGAGGACTTGAATACTGAAGATCAAAACACTAAGAGCCATGAATAAAATATTTTATAAACTTATGCTACTTTTTCCACTAGCTTACTTATTAAAACCAATGCTAGTGGTGGCGCAGGTGGAGAAAGCAATTGAAGGAGCTGAAGTGCCTGAAACCGGAATGATTGAGCAATTAATGCAAACCGAGCAGGGTAAGCTATTGCTGGCCATTGGTGTATTAGTGATCATAATGGTAGTTTTAATGATTACATTAACAATATTAATGTTTCAAACTGCCAACTTAATATTG
The DNA here is from genome assembly GCF_014636295.1 of Marivirga lumbricoides. Classification (GTDB taxonomy): domain Bacteria; phylum Bacteroidota; class Bacteroidia; order Cytophagales; family Cyclobacteriaceae; genus Marivirga; species Marivirga lumbricoides. Next base: position 128,517 of record NZ_BMEC01000010.1, read on the forward strand.
AAGAAAAAGCCTTTAGCTGAAGGTGAAGAGGAATTGAGCTTCTTCGACAGGTTTAAGCAAAAATGGATAGTAGGCAGAATGAAGCCTGTGGGTCAGGATGGTGATATGCTGCTGGATCATAATTATGATGGCATACAGGAGATGGATTATAAAATGCCACCCTGGCTGCGCTATGTTTTCATAGGTACTTTTCTTTTTGCACTTTTCTATGTTCCTGCTTTTATGTTTTTGGATATTATTCCTGACCAGGAAACCGAATACCAGCAAGAAGTGCAGGAAGCTGCATTATTGGCAGAAAAGAGAGCCATGGCAGGATTTAGTGCTATAACAGCAGAAACAGCGGAACTTTCATCCGATGAAGCAGTAATTGAAGCCGGTAAAGCTATTTTTAGTAAATCCTGTGCAGTTTGCCATGCTAAAGATGCAGGGGGTGGGGTTGGCCCTAACCTTACCGATGAATACTGGATTCATGATGGTGATATCAAAGGTGTGTTTCACACCATTTCCGAAGGGGTGCCTCAAAAAGGGATGATTCCATGGAAAGGACAGTTGGCTCCTAAAGAAATTCAGGATGTTGCCAATTATGTATTAAGCCTGGCAGGAACTACACCTGAGAATCCAAAGGAGCCTCAGGGGGAAATCTGGAAGCAAAGAAATGCTGAAGAGCTTATTGACGAGGCGGTAGAGGAAAATCTACCAGAAGAATTTGATCAGGAGTAAGAGAAAATGAATACCACAGATAACAAAGAGCAATTTAGAGGTCAGCTTTCTACTATAAGTAAGGATGGCGGAAGGCAATGGGTTTATCCTAAAAAGCCAAAAGGTACGCTGCATAATTACAGAAGAATATTAGCCTGGCTACTTCTAGGGCTGTTTTTCAGCGGCCCCTTTATCAGAATAGGAGGGCACCCTTTATTGCTCTTTAATATTTTCGATAGAAAGTTCGTGATTTTGGGGAGCGTTTTTTGGCCTCAGGATACTCACTTATTAATATTTCTTCTATTGATTTTTGTGGTGTTCATTCTGCTTTTCACCGTAGTGTTCGGACGTGTCTGGTGCGGATGGGCTTGCCCTCAAACAGTATTCATGGAAATGGTATTTCGCAAAATTGAATATTGGATTGAAGGAGATGCAAGCAGGCAGAAGAAGTTAAATGCTGCGCCATGGAATTTTGAAAAGATCTGGAAAAAATCTCTAAAGCAATTTATCTTTTTACTACTTGCTTTTTGGGTTTCTCACACTTTTATGGCTTATCTGATTGGTATTGAGGAAATGAAAGAGGTTATAGCCTCCGGTCCTCAGGCTAACTGGAACGGGTTCATTGGCTTGCTGGTCTTTACAGGTATATTTTATTTTGTTTTCGCTTACTTCAGAGAGCAGGCATGTACTGTGGTTTGTCCTTATGGGAGATTACAGGGGGTTTTTCTGGATAGAAAATCCATTGTTGTCATGTACGACTGGTTGCGTGGAGAGCCTAGAGGAGCCATTAAAAGAGGTGGAGTGCAGGGTGAAAAAGGTGATTGTATTGATTGTAAATTATGCGTACAGGTTTGCCCGACCGGAATTGACATTCGGAATGGTACGCAAATGGAATGTGTAAATTGTACCGCCTGCATTGATGCTTGTGATGAGGTGATGGTAAAAGTGAATCGGCCCAAAGGCTTAATCAGGTTTGACTCGCATGAAGGCGTGGAAAAGAAGAAGAAAAAACTTATTACTCCTCGCGTGATGGCCTATTCAGCGGTATTGGCAATTTTAGTTTTTGCCATGGGCTTTCTTTTGGTAGGCAGAGCACCTGTTGAAGCTACCATTACAAGAACACCGGGCTCGCTTTATCAAATGAAAAACGATTCTATTATTAGCAATATGTACCAGATAGAATTGATCAACAAATCCTTTGACCCCATGATGGTGAGCTTTGAGGTAATTCCGGCAGAGGCAAAATTGTTCTTTCCGGCCGGGCCTATAGAAGAACTTAGCGGGCAGAAAAAAGAAGAAGCTTACGTATTTGTGGAAATGAGTCGCAGGGTGTTTAATGAAAAAGGAGATAAAATTATAATAAAGGTGAAGCAGAATGGCGAGGTGCTTCAAACTATTAATTCCAGGTTTCCTGGGCCACAATCGTTTAAAAAATAAGGATAAAAAGAAAGGAGATGATATGAATTGGGGAAATAAAATAGCTGTTGTATTTGCGCTCTTTGTCGCATTAGTAATTACTATGGTGACCATCAGCTTTAATCAGGATGTGAATTTAGTAGCGGAGAACTACTACGAAGAGGAAATTGCCTACCAAAGCCATATGAAAAAGGTAGCAAATGCAATGGAATGGGATACGCCAATCAAGGTTGAGCAACAAGGAGATGTTGTTTATCTTTATTTTCAGAATGCAGGTGAAGTAGAAGGTGAAATTACTTTTTTTCGGCCTTCTGATGCGAAGATGGACTTTAAAGTAGATTTAGAAGAGGAAAATTATATTCCGGTTGAAAAGCTGCAAAGTGGCGTTTGGCAGGTAGATATCAGCTGGAGTAAAGGAGAAAAAGCTTATCATAAGGAAGAAAGAATTTTTATTCAGAAATAATGTTTTGGGCGGCATTGAGCATCGGGTTAATAGGAGGTATGCATTGTACAGTAATGTGTACACCACTTATGCTTGGCGTTTTTAAAAATCAGAAACAGCTATTCGCTTTTTCCGCTTACCAGGGGGGGAGAATGATGACTTACATCATTTTAGGCATTTTGCTAGCAGCTTTTGGTGAAGGGCTTGCATTATTAGGTTGGCAAAATGCACTTTCAATTGCTATGGCCATCCTGATACTGTATTTCTATGTGCTTCCTGCCAAATTTCGTTTTCTTAATAAAATCAATCAATGGGAAAGCCGGCCTTATCAATGGCTGAAGGGTGGTTTTAAGAAGTTTATAGGGAGAAAAGATGTTGTGTCTCGCTTTTTTATTGGGGTGCTGAATGGTTTGCTACCCTGCGGTTTAGTTTATATGGCTTTGTTAAGCTCAGTGACTACAGATTCTGTTGCACATGCTGCTTTGTTTATGTTGGTTTTTGGTTTGGGTACCCTGCCATGGATAATCGGTAGTGTGTGGATAGGAAGATTTACCCTGAATTATTTTAGTAATCTCACTAAAAAAATCAAACCTGTTCTGGCTTTCACCCTTGCTCTGTTTTTAGTGCTGAGGGGTCTTCAGGTACAATTTATCCATGTGCCTATGCCTGATTTAGGGCAGGAAAAAACAAGTATAGAAATCCCCATTTGTGGTAAGAATTAAAGCAATTCCTTTCGTATTAAAACTGTCATTCCCACGCAGGTGGGAATCTGATAATTTCAACTGAAGGTTGAAATAGCGTCTTTTTTATACAAGCAGCTTTTGCAATAAGTACGATTAGATAAATATTCTGGTAATGAAATTTCATTTCATTGAAAAGATCCCTGATAATTTTTTCCGTTGCTCTCCAAAAATTTCTGGGATGACGATGCTTGCTGGCTTTTGTAGTTGTGACAAGCATTTAGTGCTTGCTTATTTAGGTCTTTTTTTTTCACTGGTCTGCGGCTTACAGTCCAGCAATAGGGGAAAGGTCTGTGAGCCACAGACCTTGGTTTTTCTGTTCATTTGTGCAATAAAATAGGTTTTTTTATATCCAAATTACCATTAGCACCGTCATTCCCGCGCAACTTGTCCCGATCATTATCGGGAGCTGGCAATCTGGTGATTTCAACAGCATGTTGAAATTTCATATTTTTTACAAATATCTGTGAGTCAAAGACGTAGGAATAAACGAATGTTGAAATATCATTTTCTATTAGAAAAAAAGCACCAAATGAAATTTCAGATGATGCTTTAAAGATTTCTAGTGGCTTATTTGCTCATTCCAGCTTTACAGCATCAATTTTATTTTGCTGTACTAAATTGTTAAAAGACGGAATGTCTTTTTTGAGAATAGCATACCATATATTGAGCTGCTCATCAATTCTTCCTGTGACTTCTTCTTTAAACTCAATAGCTGAGGCTGTCGGAGGGTTATCGCCCATAGCTGTCAAAGAATTTAAATGCCCCAATTTGTTGTTTAGCCTGATGGGGTAGTTAAGTGGGTCTTGCCCGCTCTTATTTTTAGTCTGATAAAGTGCTTCTTCCACAGTTTTCATTTCTTTTAGGATATTTTTCCCATACGACTGAATAGTATCGAGCTCAGCTTTTTTAAGCACATCTTCTATCTGTGTCCTTGCTTTTCTGATATTCTTGATGGCAGTATTGGTTTCAGTGAGTTTGGCAATTACTTCATTCATAAAATCAAATTGCGCTTTTAGATTTTCTTGTGTAGCAGAAGCCCTCGGATCCTTTAAAATTTCAAAGGTCTGGCTTTGGGTAACACCATTATTAGCTAAAGTAACTTTATATTCTCCCGGTAATGCCTTAGGGCCATTTAAAGAAGCCCACCAAAGGATCATTCCTTCAAAACCTTCTGCATCAGGATAGCGCATATCCCAAATAAACTGGTTCCCTCCCGGCTTAATTTCCAGCTTATTTTCTTTTTTCTCTTTATCAGGGTGAGTTGTAAAACTTGCAATTTCCTTGCCTGACAGTTCACTAAATGTCAAATTCACAGTGTCTGTAGCAACAGTATCTTTCAAATAATAATGGACCATTACTCCGGAAGCCATATTGGTACCTGAAGTTTTGGATTCACGGCTCCTGCCTCCAATTCTGTAGCTTGGCTTCGGCTGATAAAGAAACTGTTCTTTAGTAGCCACACCCTCATTAAGCTGATGAAGCACTGTTAAATCATCAATTAGCCAGAAGCCTCTTCCCTGGGTGGCTGCAATTAAATGATTGTCTTTAATGGTTAGGTCAGTAATAGGTACAATTGGGAGGTTTAGTTGGAAAGGTTTCCAGCTTGAGCCATCATCAAACGAAATATACATTCCTGTTTCTGTACCTGCATATAAAATGCCTTTCTTTTCAGGGTCAGCTCTTACCACTCTTGTAAAATGTTCGGCCGGAATTCCATTGGTAATCTTTGTCCAGGTTTTGCCGTAATCCTTTGTTTTGTACAAATAAGGTTGATAATCTCCTTCTTTATACATAGTGCCGGCTACATAAGCACCACCTTTAGTGAAAGGGTCTGCATCAATGCTGTTAATCATGAGCCATTTAGGCATAATGGAAGGTGTAACATTTTCCCAACTCTCTCCACCATTCTTAGTAATATGGATCAGCCCGTCATCAGAACCTGTCCAAATTACATTTTCCTCATAAGGTGATTCTACTGCGGCAAAAATAGTACAATAGTACTCCACACTCGTGTTATCTTTTGTAATCGGGCCCCCTGAAGAGCCTAGCTTTGTAGGATCATTCCTTGTGAGGTCAGGGCTGATGGTTTTCCAGGTGTGTCCTTCATCTGTTGAAACATGTAAATGATTAGAGGTAGTGTACAATTTGTTCTTCTGGTGGGGTGAAAAGAATATTGGAAAATTCCACTGAAAGCGGTATTTCATTTCTTCAGCCCCATGGCCCATTGGGTTGTCCGGCCACACATTTACAGCTCGGATTTCTTCTGTTTCGTGATTATACTTGGTTAAAAAGCCATCATAACTTCCCCCATAAACTATATTGTTATTAGTGGGATCAACTGAGAGATGAGCACTTTCGCTTCCTGCAGTTTCTTCCCAATCTCCTTCTCCAATATCTGACCCCGTAGTTCTGTGGGCAATTCTTACCGTGCTATTGTCCTGCTGAGCCCCATAAATCCTGAAAGGAAAATGATTATCTGTAGTAACTCGATAGAACTGGGCGGTATTTTGATTCATGTAGGTGCTCCAGTTTTCTCCTCCATCAAAAGTTACCTGCGCACCACCATCATCTGCCATAATCATTCGCTGATTGTCTTCCGGTGCTATCCATAAATCGTGATGGTCTCCATGAGGTGCATTGGCTGCAGTAAAAGTTTTTCCTCCGTCTTTTGATTTGTGGTAATTTACATTCACCACATAAACAATGTCTTCGTCCTTAGTATCAGCATAAATCCTTGTGTAATACCATGCTCTTTGTCTCAGGCTTCTATCATCATTCAATTTTTTCCAGGTTTTTCCCGCATCGTCTGACCGGTAAACGCCACCCTTATCATTTTCAATAATTGCCCACACCCTGTTCGAGTTTTTTGGAGAAACAGTAACTCCTGAGATGCCCCAAATTCCACCAGGCAATCCTTCATTAGCGGTTAGCTTTTCCCACGTTTCACCGCTGTCTGTAGATTTCCAAAGGTCAGATCCGGGTCCGCCACTTGAAAAGCTGTAAGGGGTTCTGCGAACATTCCATGTGGAGGCATACATAATGCGAGGATTATTAGGATCCAATATTAAATCAATAGCTCCTGCATCGGCATTGGAAAACAGAACCCGCTTCCAACTCTTTCCTCCATCTGCTGATTTATAAACACCACGTTCTTCAGAGCTTTTAAAAATATCGCCCATAACAGCTACATAGAGTATATCCGGATTTTTAGGGTGTATCCTAACTCTGCTAATATGACGACTGTTTTTCAGGCCTATGTTTTCCCATGTTTTTCCTGCATTTACAGATTTCCACATACCATAGCCAAATGACATGTTGCCACGAACAGTTTTTTCTCCACCGCCCACATAAATTACGTTGGGATCACTTTCAGCTACACTTACAGCACCAATTGAACCTCCGAAAAAGCCATCTGAAATGTTTTCCCATGTGCCACCACCATCTTTTGTACGCCAAACGCCACCTCCTGTAGAGCCCATGTAATATAGGTTAGGTTCTCCCGGCACACCGGTAACAGCTGCGGAACGGCCACCTCTGTAAGGTCCGATTCCACGCCATTTTAAAGCGTCATATAGCTTTTCATCGTAAGAAATGTTATTGTTTTTTGATTTTTTCTGAGCCATTAATGCTCCACTTCCCATTAATAAAAGAAGCAATAAAAAGAGAGGTTTAAATCGCTGCATTGTAATTAGTATTTTGAATTTTGTAAGAAGATTCTGCTGCTGTAGGGTTATCTTATTGCCTCAATATAATCCAATTTTGCTGAACAGCGATAAAAAATTTTATGAGTGGTTTGGGTTATCTGGTATGGAGGAAATAATTGGTTGTAACAACGGCCAGGCAAGGATAGCCTTTTCAGTATTTCTGTATAAGTTACCGGATAAATTAAAACTCTAATTTTAAAAGCTTTAATTTATCCGGTATGAAGCCAATTGGTATTATGGGTTTAGTTTAACTATTTAATCTATTTTTTCTGCCGTTAAGAAATAGTTCAAAATAGAAAGGTTTAAACCAGTATATTTATCACCTTCTTTAGTGAATTCTAAAGAGGCTGCGCCATCAAGGCTTTCGAATTTATTATCTCCTAGTGGAAGTAGATAGAAAGATATGCCTGTTTGATCCAGATTGAGAAAAAAACCATTCTCTTTTTTAGTTAAATGCCCCGTAATGGGGTATTCCTTAAACTGATAGGATCCTGCAATTTGGTCAGTGATTCCCATTTCGCTGTACAGTTTATCAAGCGATGGATAGATGTTGTCAACATCATTTGCATCCGGGATCTGCCTGTTTACCATAATCATTTTCACTTTATCTGCATCCGGTATATTTATTTCAGGACTATCATTTTCCATTAGTTCTTTGGCACTTTTGCTAAAGTCTTTTTTAGTACCATCTTTATAGGTTACTTCTATGAGTAAAGGAACAGGCCTGTCTCCTTTGTTTGCTACAGTCAATTTACCGTTTTCCCAACTTTCAATTTGTACATCAGAGTAGCCAAAGTTGAAAAACCAGGGTTTCCACAACCAGCTCAAGTCTTCCCCACTTACATCCTCAAAAGTGAAAAAGAAATCATAAGGAGTAGGTGATTTTTGAGCCCATCTTGTGATATAAGTTCTGAAAGCTTTTAGAAACATTTCATCACCTAAATGATGATGCAACATGGCATAAACAAACTGAGGCAAAGGGGAAGAAGCGTAACCATAGTTATTGTTATCCATAAATTGGGTGGAAGTTATTAATGGTAAATCTTCATAAGTTCCGAATATGCCTCCGAGCTGGAGCTTTGCTGCTCCAAATAAATCGTTATCATTTTCCTCAAAAAATCTATCGGTAACTAGCTGAGTGATATAGCTAGCCCAACCTTCATCCATCCATGCAAACCTTCTTTCGTTGATTCTCACGTACATTGGAAAATAGGTATGGAAAAGCTCATGAATAGCCACACCTCTCCCGGGGCCATCGTTATTGGCCATCATCGGAAACTCCATTCCTCCACCTTTTAAACCCACAAATGTTGTAAATGCAGGATAAGGATAAGGCACACCAGGGATATTTTCTGAGAAATATTTTATAGTACGCTGCTGAATATTGGTTAATTCAGTATAATCCTTTGCTTCTTCAGCCGGAAAGGCAGAGCTTACCAGCACGTTTCTATCTCCTACTTTTTGCATGGCAGCATCCCACAGGTAGTGGTCGCTGGTGGCAAAAGCAAAATCGGATACTTCCTTAGCTACATAATGCCAGGTATTTCCCTTATGAGAGAAACCTTTTTTCATTTCTGAGCTGTCAATTATATGAACAACTTCTTTTGAAGTAATTGCTTTTTTATACTTTTTGTAAGTCTGACTTGTGAAAATATCCTTCGGATTTTGGAGTTCACCTGTTGCCCAGATAGTAAAATTAGAAGGGATAGTGATTTTTACATCAAAATTAGCGAGGTTATTATACATTTCAGTCTGAAAAGTATAATCGAAGGTGTCCCACTCAAATATATCATCATAAGCAGCAATTTGAGGGTACCAGTAACCTACAAAATAAGAGGAACTGTCATAAACACCAGTGCGTCTTAATGTAAGTGGAACAAACTGGCTCCATTGAATATCCAGATTGGCGGAGGCTCCTGATGCCAAAGGCTCACTTAGAAATACATACATATTGGTTCCTGAACGAGAAACTTGCTGGCCTTTTAGGTTCATTTCAGTGCCATTAACTTTAAGGGCAGAAATTTCTACTCCTTCTCCAATATCCTGATCTTTTACAGCCATAGCTCGTTTTCCTCCTTTTTTGAAAACATCATAGTATAACCTGATCACTAATGTGCTAATTGAATTTGGGCTATTGTTATAGTAAGTGATCTTTTCAGACCCTTTTATTGATCTGTCAGATGGGTCAACGCTTACTTCAATGGTATAATCTGCAGTATTCTGCCAATATTTTTCTCCGGGAGCCCCATCCCATGAGCGGGTTCCTTTTTCGTAAGCTTTTTGGATTTCCAAGGGCATGTATAATTGCTTTTTTTGGGCATAAACCCACAAAGAGGAGCCTAATAGTAAGACTAACAGCGATATTTTTTTCATAAGGCGAATGTTGTTTAAGGTTTAAATAGTGTCCTTTAAAGCTAATTAATTTATTTTAAGTACGAAAGTGATTAAATCCAAATAGACTTTCTTCATACTTGATTAAAATAAGTGTTCTAAAGCTTTTTTGTCAGAGGTTATTTAGCAGTTTCTAAAGCAGCTTTTCGTAAACGAATTTTCTCTTCATCCGAAATGCCAAAATTGTTATTGTACAAAGCTGATTCCCACTCGCCATACATAGGATTAGGAAGCATGATGAAATTATATAGCAATTCTTTCTTATTTTGGCTCACTAAATCTTTACCCAAATTATTTCCTCTTTTAGCGTACTCCTCACTATAATCTGTAAGGTTGTCTCCCACGTAGAGTAAAATTTCATGCTCTTCTTTAACCCTGTTTCTTCTTTCGGTTTTATCACTTTCAGCTGTTTTGAGCATAAGGTGAGCTGGATCAGCATCGGGAAGGTTTAAAGCTTTCAGGTTTTCTAAGGTGCTTTCAAAAACTAAATTTTTCCTGTTAGAGATATAAAAAATTTCTACTCCAAGCTCTTTAGCATAATGTAGAAAATCAGCTGCACCGGGAAGAGTCTTTGCCTTGGCTTCCCTGCACCATTCATTCCAGGTTTCGGAAGCATAGGTTTCTCCATTTAAAAATAGTCTGGCTTCATAAGGGCTGTTGTCAAGCACAGTCTCGTCCAAATCGAGAACAACTGCAGGTTTTTTAGAGCCTGCACTTAGAGTGTCCATTTTTTGAGCGAGGAGCATTTTTCCGAAGCCATAAGCTTGAAGATAAGCAGCTTCCATTTCGGCAGACTTTTGAAACCATAGTGTGGCATTTCCTAATTGCTCTGAAAGTAAAGGTTCTGCATTTTTAGTAGACGTTACTTTAGCTGTTTGGCAGGAAAATAGAATTATGAAGGTGAAAGGAAGTAAGATGTTTTTCTTAAGTAGTGGCATTTTAAATAAGTTTTGCGTTTTCTACAAAACTAAATAAAATGGTTCATTGCCAATTAATACTCATAAAAATCTTGATCAAAAGTTTTTCCGCTGTGCTCACCGTCTTTTAAAATTTTTATTACCATCCAAACCAATACGAAAGGGAAAATTCCAAATATGAAAGAAATTAGTGGGTAAGGGAAGTTGAACACTATTCCTATGAGGTAAAAGAATAGCAGGAATGTTGTTAGGCTCAATGGAAAAAACAACTTTCTCATATTTTAAAAACAGGAGAGAAGCTGAAAAGTTTGCTTAACCTATGCCTTTTTTCGAATGATTTGATTTGATACTCAAATAGAGCGTCATCCCGGAATTTTTCGAAGTGTCTAAACCTGGTTTGTAACGAGGCTTTCTAAATCGCAGTGCTTGCAGTACGCATTTCAAATGTTGTATTTTAAGCATCCTCTTTTGCAACGAGAATGCTTAAAATAAAATCAAATACTTTGACTAAACTGCGGCTTATCTGAAGTTCTTTTTTGAATAACTGGATCGAACAAGCTACAAATATTTCTTACGAAAAGCATTCCTTTAGTAGTAACATCAAGGCTGTAATTGCCAATAGTAAGCAACTCATCCTGCTCCATTTCTTTTAAGCTATCCATTGCTCCCTCAAATAAATTCATGAGAAAAGCAGAGTGTTGAAATGTAACTTTTCCATTGCATATAATTTCTTTGATCAATTCAGCTACTTCTATTTCTTGCTCTGTTGAATAATGCCCTACAATGAGAGGGAGCGTTTTTTCATGTATGCTGTTTTGGTAAAGCTCCACTGTTTTTTCATTTTGTACGAATGCTTTCCCTGTGGAACTTATGGAAGAACAACCTAACCCTATCATCAATTCATTTTTATCGGTAGTGTAGCCCATAAAATTTCTATTCAGATAGCCTTTGTCTCTTGCAATGGTCAATTCATCAGTTGGTTTGGCAAAATGATCCATTCCAATATTTACATATCCCATAGCATTCAATTGCTGCTTTGCCTGCCAATACATATTGATTTTTTGCTCAGCTTGTGGCAAATTGCTTTCATCATAACCTCTTTGGCTTTTGCTTTTCCATGGCACATGTGCATAGCTGTATAAGGCAATTCTCTCAGGTTCAAATTCTTTTAATTTTTCAATGCTTTCTGAAAGAGTTGCTTCTGTTTGAAATGGTAGACCATAAATCAGATCAAAGTTGATGGAAGAATAATTAAGTTCTCTTGACCATTTAACTACGTTTCGCACATTTTCGATAGGCTGCAGCCTGTGAATAGCTTTTTGAACTGTAATGTCAAAATCCTGAATACCATAAGAAACCCTGTTGAAACCCAGGTCTGCCAACACTTTTAAATGTTCATATGTAGTATTATTAGGATGGCCTTCAAAACTGAATTCGTGTTTTTGGGCTATTCGGGATTGGCTAAGAATGCCCTCCATCATTAATTTAAGTGTGTCCGGAGAAAAGAAAGTGGGAGTCCCCCCTCCCAAATGAAGATTTTTGATCACAGGTTTTCCTCCAATAGCAGTCACATAAAGTTTCCATTCAGCTAATATTGCTTCAATATAAGGCTTTTCCAGCTCGTGCTTTTTGGTAATTCGTTTATTACAACCACAATATGTACAGAGGCTTTCGCAAAAGGGCAAATGAATGTACAAGCTTATTCCTTCTTCTTTTTGCTTATAATAGCTTTCATTCACATGGAAAAGCCATTTATGTGAGTTAGGCTTCACTTCTTTCCAGTACGGAACTGTTGGATAACTTGTATAGCGGGGAATTGGTCTGTTATACTTTTGAGCCAGTGATTGAATCATATTAATTACTTTTTATGCAAACTTAGCATCTTCAAAAAGTGAAAAACATGACGAAAATCATGAAAGAGACTGATAATTATGTTTATCTAAGAGTTTACTCCAGCTCAATCTTACTAACCTCAAGTCTGAAATCCTCAGCCTTTTTGTTACCAATTAAGAACCGAACTTCCTGAAGTGTTTCTGCAGGAAAATTAGGAAGATCCAGCTTATTTCCTAGGAATACAGGCTCCATTTCATGAAGCGGAATTTCTACAGTTTGCCAATCTCCTGTAGTTTCAAAGGTGTAGATGTAGGAAGCTTTCTCTTTTAAACTGGATTTCATTCTGAACTGATAAGACTTTCCATCACCTTTTACTAAAAGCACTGCTTTTTTATAACCTTCTATATTCTTGGTAGCAAAATGATACTGTACTGAGGCAAAACCACCATTGTTTTCCAGAGACACAGTTCCTTTAAAAACAGCATTACCCTCTTCACTTCTTTCAAGACTACTACTGGAATTACCTCCCATAACTACATCATTCTCTATTTGCCAGGCTGACCAATCTTCAGTGACACTAAAATCAAAAAGCAGTAATTTATTCATAATGAGGGTTATTAATAGTAAAGAGATTTGATGATTCAACATTTTTCTTTTTAATGTTTGATTTATAATTACGGATTAATAATCTGATCAGCCATTAACATCTAACAAATCCTTAATAAATTATACATAGTTCGCTCACAATTTTTATTTTTGCAGCAAATAAAAAGCTAATTATGGGAAGAGCATTTGAATACCGCAGAGCAGCTAAGGAAAAAAGATGGGATAAAATGTCCCGATTGTTTCCTCGACTGGCTAAAACTATTACCATGGCCGCCAAAGAAGGAGGCCCTGACCCGGAAATGAACGCTTCACTTCGGACTGCCATTCAGAATGCCAAGGCACAAAATATGCCTAAAGATAATATCGATGCAGCCATCAAAAGAGCATCCGGAGCTGATGCCGAAGACTATATTGAAGTTACTTTTGAAGGAAAAGGCCCGCATGGTGTTTTATTATTTATAGAATGTGCCACTGATAATAATAACAGAGTGGTTGCTAACATTAAATCTTACTTTAATAAAGATAAAGTAGGGGCTTCACTTGTACCAAATGGCTCCCTGGAATTCATGTTTTCCAGAAATGCTGTTTTTGAAATAGAAAAAACAGAGGGAATGGACATTGAAGAGCTTGAATTAGAGCTGATTGATGCCGGTATGGAAGAGATAGAAGAAAATGAAGGCTTTATTTATGTATATGGCGATTACACCAACTTCGGATCACTTTCTAAAAAACTGGAAGAAATGAAGATTGATGTAAAAAGTGCTTCTTTGAAAAGATTTGCTACTACTCCGGTAGAATTCACTGACGAGCAAATGACAGATATTGAAAAACTGATTGATAAAATTGAAGAGGATGATGATGTGCAGGCGGTTTATACCAACATTGCTTAAAGTCAGCTCTCTAAAAATGATTAAGAGCCTCTTTTATTAGAGGCTTTTTTCTTTTCTAACTGAAAATACAAATACATTAGCACTTCAATATCTAAATTCTTAATTTTAGCGTCTTAAGATTATAAGTATGAACTATCCATTAAGCGACCGCATCAATAACATGTCGGAATCGGCCACCTTGGCCATGGCTGCAAAAGCCAGAGAGTTGAAATCACAAGGCATTGATATCATCAGCCTTAGTTTGGGAGAGCCCGATTTTAAAACGCCCAAACACATTCAGGAAGCGGCAAAAAAAGCGATTGATAGCGAAAAGTATTTTGCTTACCCACCTGTTTCAGGCTATTTAGATTTGAGAGAAGCTATTGCCCAAAAATTGCAGAAGGAAAACGGTATTCCTAGTTCTGCAGATCAGATTGTAGTGTCTAACGGAGCAAAACAATCTATTGCTAATGTAATGCTGTCATTACTTAATCCTGGAGACGAAGTAATTGTATTTGCACCTTTCTGGGTGAGCTACGCTGAATTGGTAAAGCTTGCCGAAGGCACACCAGTTTTTGTTACCGGAACTCTTGAGAATGATTTTAAACCTTCTGCGCAACAATTAAAAGAAGCTATTACGCCTAAGACAAAAGCGATCTTGTACTCGTCTCCTTGTAACCCTACAGGTAGTGTGTTTACAAAAGCTGAATTAGAAGCTATTGCTGAAGTAGTAAAAGAACATACAGATCTTTTAGTAATCTCTGATGAAATTTATGAACATATTAATTTCGGAACGGAAGGTCATACAAGTATTGGTGCTTTGCCGGGTATGGCTGAGAGAACCATTACAGTAAATGGTTTTTCAAAAGGTTTTGCTATGACAGGCTGGAGAGTGGGTTATATTTCTGCACCGCTACCTATTGCGAAAGCAGCTACGAAAATTCAGGGACAAATAACCTCAGGAAATTCTTCCATTGCACAACGTGCTGCTTTAGCTGCCATCACTGAAGACTTAACTCCTACTTTAGATATGACAAAAACATATCACAAACGTAGAGATATGATGTTGGAGCTTTTGGAAGAAATGCCGGGTGTAGTGACGAATGTTCCTACAGGTGCGTTTTATATATTCCCTGATGTAAGCAGCTTTTTTGGTAAGTCAGATGGAGAGACTACCATTGGAGATGCGGATGATTTAGCTATTTACTTATTGAACAAAGCGCATGTTTCAGTGGTAACAGGAGGAGCTTTCGGAGCGCCAAATTGTATCCGCATTTCTTACGCAGCTTCTGATGCAGAGCTTAAAGAAGCAATGGTAAGAATGAAAAAAGTGTTGAGCGAGTTAAAATAAGCATGTCTTTCACTTCTATAGAAGAAATATTCAAAGCCTTTGACCAATTGAAAATATTGGTCATTGGCGATGTAATGATAGATTCCTACGTATGGGGTAACGTTTCCAGAATTTCCCCTGAAGCACCGGTTCCTGTTGTAAACGTAAAAAACAGGGAAAAAAGATTGGGAGGAGCTGCCAATGTTGCGTTAAACCTTCAATCTATGGGAGCAGAGCCTATTTTATGTTCAGTTTTGGGAGATGATGAAGACAGCGATGTTTTCATCGATCTTTTAAATAGGAGAACGATTTCTTCACGTGGATTGGTGAAAAGCAAAGACCGTATAACTACTGTTAAGGAAAGAGTACTGGCAGGATCTCAGCATTTATTGAGGGTAGATAGCGAATCTTTAACGGAACTGAATGCTGCTGAAGAAGAAAAATTGCAGTCTCATATTTTAAAATTACTTCCTGAGGTTAATGCGGTAATTTTTGAAGATTACGATAAAGGTACCATTACAGCTTCTATAATAAAAACAACTATTGAAGCAGCAGTTCAACAAGGTATTCCCACAATTGTAGATCCAAAGAAGAATAATTTCTTCCATTATAAAGAAGTCGATTTGTTTAAGCCTAACCTGAAGGAATTGAAAGAAGGCTTGAATACAGTTTTTGATTACCACGATGAAGAGGCTTTAAAAACACAAACCTCTCGTTTACGGGAAATTTTACAAGCCCGGTATGTGATGACTACACTCTCGGAAAAGGGAGTGTATATTCAGGGAGAGACGATAGAGCATTCCATTCCGGCACATAAAAGGAGCATTTCTGATGTTTCAGGCGCAGGAGATACCGTTGTAAGTATAGCGGGTTTATGTATGGCTCTCCAACTATCACCTTATTTTACAGCGGCTTTAGCTAATTTAGGTGGGGGCATTGTGTGTGAGGAGTTGGGAGTTGTGCCAATCAATAAGCAACGTTTGCTGGAAGAGGCTTTAAAGAACAAATTGCAGCTGTGAAATTTTCAAAACTAAAAAATGCTTTTGCCGAGTGGCTCAATAATGCGATCTACAGCAGCAGAACCTCCGTGCTCAATACAGTATCCTCATTAAAGGCGTTTATGTGGTTGGCCGCTACAGTTTTGTTGCTGTATGTGTTCGGGTTTGATGTGGATGAGAAGGGGCTAAAACAGATTTTTTTGGCATTAGATGTAGTTCTTCTTATCTATTTCCTCACTTTCCTCACCCGGTTTCTCTACTCCTTCCGGAGGTATGAATTTTTAAAGAACCATATTTTAGAGGTAATATTGGTAATAATAATTATTATCAACTCAGTAAGTAATCATTTTTTCGACAACCAGATTCTAGGTTTTTTTAGCGAAAACCTGGATTTTAAGAGTTATGAAGATGCCTACCTTACCTTTATTACCTTCTTTTTCCTGATTATTATTATTTATGAAATTATTCAGGCCAGCACTATTTTATCGCGCTTAAAAACCAAGCCAGCAAGAACTTTCATTTACAGTTTTATTCTCTTGATATTATTGGGTACCGGCTTACTAATGCTTCCTACCATGACTGTTGATGAAGGCACCATGTCCTTTATGGATGCACTCTTTACTTCAGTAAGCGCCAGTTGTGTTACAGGGTTAATTGTAGTAGATACTGCTACTTATTTCACCTTAAAAGGTCAGTTTGTAATTTTGATTTTATTTCAGTTAGGTGGTTTAGGGATTATATCATTTGCTTCATTTTTTGGTACCTTCTTAAAAACAGGAGTAGGAATTAAGCAGCAATTGATGCTGCAGGATTTCCTAATAAGCGACTCTTTATTTTCAGCGAAGGGCTTGTTAAGAAAGGTCATCATTATCACTTTTTTGGTAGAATTTGTCTCATTTGTATTAATTTTCTTCACCTGGGGACCGGATGTGCAGTTTAGCTCTGTAGGTCAAAAATTGTTTTTCTCAGTTTTTCATGCTGTCAGTGCATTCTGTAATGCAGGTTTCAGTCTTTTTACTAATGGACTCTTTGAAAATGGTGTGGCCTCAAGTTATTTATTGCACATTGTAATTGCCCTTACATTAATTTTAGGTGGTTTAGGCTTTTCGGCCATGCAGGATTTATTCAGTATTTCCAGTTTAAGAGAAAGGCTTAAAAGTCCGTGGAAAGATTGGAAACTAAGCACCAAAATAGCAGTATACACATCTCTGGTACTATTGGCCTCCGGCATGTTGGTTTTCTATCTTTTAGAAAAGGATAATACTTTGGCTAAACAAAATCTGGTGGAATCGATGATTACCAGTTTTTTTCAATCCGCAACCGCAAGAACTGCTGGTTTTAATACCATCGATTTTTCTGCTATCAGAATTCCAACAATTATTTTAATCTCATTTCTGATGTTTATTGGAGCTTCTTCAGGTTCAGTGGGTGGAGGTATCAAAACATCGACATTCTATCTGCTAATCACTTCAGTATTAGCTACTTTAAGAGGGAAGGCTAAAATTGAGATAGATAGAAAATTTATTCCGAAAGAGTTGCTTTTCAAAGCTCTAAGTATATTTTTCTTTGCGGCTTCTATTAACCTGATTGCTATTTTTACCCTAACTATTACAGACAGCGATATTTCATTGCCACAGCTTATTTTTGAGCAGGTTTCAGCTTTCGGAACTGTAGGTTTAAGTACTGGCATAACGTCAAATTTATCTACTGCAGGTAGAATTGTAATCATTCTGTCCATGTTTATCGGGAGGGTAGGAACCTTAACATTCGCGCTTGCCTTAAGTAGCAGAAAAGCTACTAAAGGGTATAAATATCCGAAAGCACACCTTATGGTTGGGTAAAGCGAAATTTGATTGACAAAAAAGATTTATTTGATCATAGGGCAATAGGACACTCTACCCAAAAAATAGATCCTCTAATACTACATCTGGTTTAGCTTTTAAAAGCCTTCCAGATCCATTTCTTTAATTGCCTCAACTAAAGCTGCAGTTTCTTTTCGGTTATGTGTTTCAATAAAACCTATTCTGACATCTAAATTGGATTTCAGCAATTCATGAGCTTCCTGCAAGAAACGGTAGGTTTTACCTACACCGGCAATCATGCCGATGTAGATTTTTAAGCTTCCTTTTAACGCTTTATAATGAGCTGTAAAAAATTGTCATAGCTTGTAGACATTTTAAAAATGTAATTATAGATGCTTTAAATTATTAAAAGCGAACAGACATTGAGGTTCCTAAAAAGAAGTTAGTATCAGTAGGTGTGCCCTCATTCATAAAAATCAGATCTTCGCTATTAAAGCTTCTTGCTTCTATCCTCCATAAGGCATTTTCTGTTACAGCATAATCCAGGTTTAAAGAATAACCCAAGGTTTGGAATCCATTTGGGGTATTACCTGGAATAATAACACCATTTTCATCTGAATAGAATTCTAGTCTACCTGCAAGGGATAAGTTATTACTTAAATCATACTTAGCGATCATTACAGGTGCATACCAGGTATTGTAGGTGCTACTTTCAGGTGCATCTTGTTGAATACCGATATCAAAACCGGCAATTAAGCCTAACTTTTCGCTTAGTTGAAAAATACCGTAAAGGTTATGGAAATACCTCATTTGCCTGATGCTGTCTGGCGTATCACTTCCTATGAAGGAACTGCTGTTTAAAGTAACTTTTTCATTAGGT
Source organism: Marivirga lumbricoides (assembly GCF_014636295.1). Classification (GTDB taxonomy): domain Bacteria; phylum Bacteroidota; class Bacteroidia; order Cytophagales; family Cyclobacteriaceae; genus Marivirga; species Marivirga lumbricoides. The sequence continues at coordinate 147,147 of NZ_BMEC01000010.1, forward strand.
GAGTAAGTTACCTGATGTCCAAAAGCAGGAGTTTGATTACCATCCACTCTTTGAATTCTCTGCCAACCATTGAGCAGTAAACCACTCAAAAACCATTTTTCATCTTCTGAAGTATACGATATTTTAGCACCAGATAAAAAGTAAGGAGAGTTTTCAGCTAAAATACTTCTTGTCATATTCCATGTATCAGCTCCTACAGCGCTTTCAAAACCTATATGAGAAGCGAAAATTCCTGCATCTATCCACAAATTTTTATTTTTAGAAATTTTTACTCCGGCATTGGCTTCAAAAATATTTTTAATAACACCTGGTTCTGCTGATAAATTAGCATTTGCATAAGTACCTGTCATTAAAGCTAGTTTGCCCCTTACTTTATCATTATCATATTCAGCCATGAGATAGCCAAAGTTCAGATTTACTTCATTATGCCTGCTAAATGAATAAAGAAAATCAGGCCTGTTATGGTTTGCAGGATTACCAAAGTCATACACATAATAGGCTTCTAAGTATCCGCTGAACTTAAGAGGTTTGTCATTCTCTATTTCTTGTGCTGTTGCATTTGAAATGATAATATTGCATCCAATGACTGCAATTATGCATAGTTTGAATAATTGTAAGCTTAGCATGCCTGGGGTTCTACTTGCCTTATTTTCAGAAGCAGTTGTTTGAGTATTAATTATATTTTGCATATTTCGAAATTTAATAGATATTCAAATGGGTTGGTGTAATTGCATGGAATATCCGACCCTATTTTCATTTTTTAATTCGTCTGAAGCAGGTTAATTTTTAAAGTATTTATTCTATCAGAAGGTTCAGAAATAACTACAAGCGGTTTTCCAGTATATTCATACACTAAATCTTGCAGATTTTCGATCTCTATATTTCTCACCTTTATAATTCGTTCTACTTGTATTAAAGTGTTTTTTATTACCAAAAAGCTCGGGTTATAATAAATCTTTACTGAGTGCACTACAGTTTACAGCCACAAATTCATTTTTTGCTCTGGGACTTTCCCCATGTATAGCATTTGCAAAAACCTTTTTTCCTGTACCAGCAGGTCCTGTCAATAAAACATGTCAGGTAATTTGATATCACATAACACGATTAGTGCCTGCCAGCTTTTGCAGTCCTGCTTTAGCATTTTCGGAACTGAAAATCTCATAACCCTCTAAAGAGATAGTTTTAGACAGTAAGTCCCGAATATCTTTTTCGTCATCTATAATTAATATTGTTTGTATTGGACTATTGTTAAAGAAGAATTAAACTTCTGCTTTTATTTTCATCGCTTAAAGTTGGAAATGGTATTTTTGATATCAAAGTTCTCATTTAATATAATTACTTAGAGGGTTTGCATGCATTTTTTATAAATGAAGCTTAATGTTGCTTCCATCATTTAGTAAGAGGTTTCCTTACTTTCTTATCTCACTATATTACTCGTTAATAAATTTCTTTTACAAAAGATGCATTCTCTGCTCTATACGAGGTTAAATTAAACGAAAATCAAACGTTTCTCACGACAAGACATCTTACTATATCATCGATAAATGCGTTATAATTTATGATATTTTTATTTTAACTATGCCACAATGTCATAACTTTAAGTTTGGTGCTATTTTAGCTAATTTTGAATCATGATAGAAATCCCATTTCATAAATATCAGGGAACAGGTAACGATTTCGTGATGGTAGATAACCGTTCGGGACTGATAGATAGAAACGACAAAAAATTTGCTCAAAAACTGTGTGATAGAAAATTTGGGGTAGGATCAGATGGTCTTATTCTAATAGAAAATCATGAAAAGTACGATTTTGAAATGGTATTCTTTAACCCTGATGGCTCACAAAGTATGTGTGGCAATGGTAGCAGGTGTGCTGTTAAATTTGCTCAATATCTGGCAATCATAGAGGACCGAACCATCTTTCTTTCTACCGATGGTGTTCATACTGCTACAATAGACGGAGATACTGTAAGCCTGAGCATGCAGGATGTGCAACCGGATAAGATTGTTACCTTTCCGGAACATTTTACCATTAATACAGGCTCACCTCATTATGTTATCTTCGCCAGTAACATTGAGCATAAATCCGTTAAAGAGGAGGGGGCACAGATTCGTTACAGTGATGAATTTAAAGAGAAAGGCATCAACGTCAACTTCGTTGAAAAACTAGGGAAACAAAAAATTGCCGTTCGTACTTATGAAAGAGGCGTAGAAGATGAAACGCTATCTTGTGGAACAGGTGTTACAGCTTGTGCCATCGCTCATGTATTACATGGAGGAGTTTCTCCGGTACATATTTCTACTTTAGGCGGTGATCTGATTGTTAAATTTGATTTACAAGATGGAGCTGCGAAGAACGTTTATCTTGAAGGACCGGCAATGAAAGTGTATGAAGGGCAAATCAAGCTCTGAAAAACAATAGAATTAGTAAAAAAGCGTGTAAATTAGCACATATTTTCAATTAATATTTGAACAACCAATGTTTGATTTTATAGCAAAAGGACTTACAAAAGTATTCGGTACAAAATCCGATAGAGATATAAAAGAAGTGCTTCCGAAAGTGGAGCAGATTAATAAAGAGTTTGCAAAACTAGCCAGCTTATCCCATGATGAGTTAAGGGCTAAAACCAATCAGATCAGCGAAAGAATTAATGCTTACCTTAAGGATATAGACGATCAGATAGCTGCTTTACATGAAAAAGTAGAGGAGGATGCTGACATGGATTTACATAAAAAGGAGGCTGTTTTCAATGAGATTGACTCGCTGGAAGAGCAAAGAAATGTAAAGCTGGAAGAAGTGTTGCTAGAGGTATTGCCTGAAACATTTGCTATCGTGAAGGATACCGCCAGAAGGTTCATGGAAAATGAGCAGTTGGAAGTGACGGCCACCATGTATGATAAACAGTTGGCAGGTAAGTATGAACATATAAATTTAATCGGAGATAAAGTAATCTGGAATAATTCCTGGAAAGCTGCGGGAACTGAAGTTACCTGGAATATGATGCATTATGATGTGCAACTTATTGGGGGAATGGTACTGCACAATGGAAAAATTGCAGAAATGGCTACCGGTGAGGGTAAAACGTTAGTGGCTACTTTACCGGCATTCCTAAATGCTTTGGCTAAAAGAGGAGTACACATTGTAACAGTAAATGATTACCTCGCTAAGAGAGATGCTGAGTGGATGGCACCTATTTACCAGTTTCATGGTATTTCTTGTAGTTGTATAGATAATTTCAGACCTAATTCTCCTGAAAGAAGAGAGGCTTACCAATCTGATATTGTTTACGGTACCAATAACGAATTTGGTTTTGATTACCTGCGTGATAACATGACCAGGGAAACTAAGGAGCTGGTTCAGGGAAAACATCACTTCGCTATGATTGATGAGGTGGATTCTGTGTTGATTGATGAAGCCAGAACGCCATTGATTATTTCTGGTCCTGTACCTAAAGGCGATGTTCATGAATTTCAGGATTTAAAGCCAAGAGTAGAAAAACTGGTGGCGGAGCAAAGAAAAATTGTTGCTCAATACCTGTTGGATGCTAAAAGATTGATAAAAGAAGGGAATGAAAAAGAAGGAGGTTTAGCGCTTTTCAGAGCTTACCGTGGATTTCCTAAGCACAAGCCTTTAATTAAATTTTTAAGTGAAACAGGTGTACGCCATGTACTGCAGAAAACTGAAAACATATACCTGGCAGATAATTCGAAGTTAATGCCTGAGGCTGATGAGCCATTGTTTTTCGTAATCGAAGAGAAAAACAATAACATTGACCTTACCGAAAAAGGTATTGACCTAATCACTAAGGATGGAGAAGATGAAAGCTTCTTTATTCTTCCTGACATTGGTGTGGAGATCGCTAAAATTGAAAATGATTCTGATTTATCTGATCAGGAAATTCTTAAGCAGAAAGATGAGATCATTAAGGATTATGCAGTTAAAGCTGAGAGGATCCATACCATTAACCAATTATTAAAAGCTTACTCATTATTTGAAAAAGATACTGAATACATTTTGGTAGATGGAAAGGTTAAAATTGTGGATGAGCAGACAGGCCGGGTAATGGAAGGCAGAAGGTATTCTGATGGATTGCACCAGGCCATTGAGGCAAAGGAAAATGTAAAGGTGGAGGATGCTACCCAAACTTATGCCACTATTACTTTACAGAACTATTTCAGAATGTATCATAAGCTTGCGGGTATGACGGGTACTGCAGAAACTGAAGCGGGTGAATTCTGGGATATTTACAAACTGGATGTAGTTGTTATTCCTACCAACAAACAAATTGTAAGGGATGACAGGCAGGATAAAGTTTATAAGACAGTTCGTGAGAAATTTAATGCTGTAGCGGAAGAGATTGTTGAAATGAGTAATGCCGGCAGACCTGTTCTGGTAGGTACTACTTCAGTTGAAATCTCCGAGCTTTTAAGCAGAATGCTTACCATCAGAAAAATTAAACATCAGGTACTTAATGCTAAGCAGCATGCTCGTGAAGCGGATGTTGTTGCTGAAGCAGGTAAGCCTGGTACAGTAACAATTGCTACCAACATGGCTGGTAGAGGTACTGATATTAAATTAACCAAAGAGTCCAAAGAAGCAGGTGGTTTGGCCATTGTAGGTACCGAGCGTCACGAATCTCGTAGGGTCGATAGGCAGTTGAGAGGTCGTTCAGGTCGTCAGGGAGATCCGGGGTCATCACAGTTCTTCGTTTCATTGGAAGATAACCTGATGAGGCTTTTCGGTTCAGATAGAATTGCCAAGTTAATGGATAGAATGGGACTTGAAGAAGGTGAAGTAATTCAGCATTCAATGATTTCCAAATCTATAGAAAGAGCTCAGAAAAAGGTAGAGGAGAATAACTTTGGTACCCGAAAAAGATTGTTGGAGTACGATGACGTAATGAACTCTCAGAGAGAGGTGATTTACGAAAGAAGAAGGAACGCTTTATTTGGCGAAAGGCTTCAGCTTGATATCATGAATATGATGTTTGACACTGCTGAAAATGTAATTATGAGTGCCAAATCTGTCGATGGGTACGATAATCTTCGTTTATCAGTACTAAGTACCTTCGGAATAGATTTCGATATTTCTGAAGAAGAATTCACAAAGTCAGGTGAAAAAGAGCTTACACAGCAACTTTATGACAAGGTATACTCTTCTTATAAAGCTAAAAATGACCAGATCAGACAGAAAGCATTACCAATTCTGAAGGACATATATAAAAATAAGGGAGCTACAGTTCAGGATATCGTAATACCTTTTACAGATAAGAAGAAACAAATTGGTGTAGTTTCTAATCTGGAGAAAAACATGGAAACGGATGGCAAAGAAATGATACTTTCCATGGAGAAAATATCTACACTGGCCATTATCGATGAAAACTGGAAGGAGCATTTGCGTGAAATGGATGATTTGAAGCAGTCTGTTCAAAATGCAGTTTACGAGCAAAAGGATCCTTTATTGATCTACAAATTTGAAGGTTTTGAATTGTTTAAGCGCTTCATCGGAAAGTTAAATGAAGATACCGTTTCCTTCCTGATGAAAATGGATTTGCCCGTTCAGGATAGCAGCCAGGTACATGCCGCAGCTAAGCAAAAGCAAAGACAGCAATTGCAGGAAAGTAAGGCAGAATCAGGTTCAGTACTAAGCGGTGGCAGTGGAAACAAAAACAGGCCTCCGGTTGAAAAACAGATGCCTGTTAAATCGGAAAAGATTGTAGGTAGAAATGATAGAGTATCAGTTCAATATGTTGATGGAAGCGTGAAAAAAGACGTTAAGTTTAAAACCGTGGAAGAAGATATTAAGAGCAATAAATGTGTTTTATTAGATGAATAAGCTTAAGAATTATATCGGATTTCTACTACTTGCCGGTATAGGTTTTGCCTGTACTACTACACAGAAAACAAGTACCGCTAGTAAGAGCTTCTCAGAAGATATTTCTGAATTCAGGCCTAAAATTGATACGGTAACAGTTAAATCTGAGGAGGAGGTATCCTTCAGAAAAACAGAGGAGAATTTCAATCCTAAATATGATGTCACTGAGCTCCTCAATGAAAAACTGGATTCTCTGGCATTCAATAATGCTGATATTGCCTATGTAAATGGCTATTCAATACAAATATACAGTGGTAGCAGTAGTGCAGAAGCCTACCAGGCAAGAGATACAGCAATGATATTATTGCCTGAAATTAGGACCAATGTGCAATATCAACAGCCGGTTTATAAGGTGCGTGTAGGAAGCTTTACAGAAAGACTGGAAGTACAACGTACTTTGTTAAAATTAAAGCCAAAATTTCCTTCAGCTATTTCAGTCCCTTCCCGAATAAAAGTAAATTAATATCAGATGAATTTAAAAGAGCGAATCAAATCTTTAGCAAAGGAAAATTTTCAGGAAATAAAGGAAAGCAGGGAGCACCTGCACGCACATCCTGAACTTTCATTTGAGGAGACAGAAACCGCTAAATTTATCTCTAAGAAATTAAATGACTGGGGAATTCCACATCAAACGGGTATTGCTGATAATGGAATTGTTGCCCTGATAAAAGGGGAAAATCCTGACAAGAAAATTACTGCATTAAGAGCTGATATTGATGCGCTTCCGATAACAGAGCAAAATGAAGTGCCCTACAAAAGCAGGAATATTGGTGTAATGCATGCTTGTGGGCATGATGTCCATACTTCTTCTTTACTAGGAACAGCAAAAATTTTAAACGAGTTGAAAGAAGAGTTTGAAGGAACTTTGAAACTCATTTTTCAACCCGCTGAAGAGAAATTTCCTGGTGGAGCCTCTTTAATGATTAAAGAAGGAGTATTGGAAAATCCTGCTGTGGAAAACATTATAGGGCAGCATGTAATGCCGTTAATCCCCGTAGGGAAAGTAGGTTTCCGAAGTGGTATGTATATGGCCAGTGCTGATGAGCTTTATGTAAAAGTAATCGGTAAGGGAGGACATGGAGCTATGCCTGAAATGAATGTTGACCCGGTCATTATAACAGCCCATATTTTAGTGGCTTTGCAACAGATTGTGAGCAGACATGCCAGTCCGAAAATACCATCAGTTTTATCTTTTGGAAAGGTAATTGCCGAGGGGGCCACCAACGTAATACCTAATGAGGTTTATATTGAAGGTACTTTTAGAACGTTGAATGAAGAGTGGCGCGCTTCTGCTCATAAAAAAATGAAGAAAATGGCCGAGGGTATGGCTGAAAGCATGGGAGCAAAGTGCGAGTTTGAAATTAAGAAAGGCTATCCTTTTTTAGTGAATGAGCCGGAGTTAACTGAACGGACAAAGCAACAAGCTATTGACTTTTTAGGTAAGGAAAATGTGGTTGATCTGGACTTATGGTTAGCAGCAGAAGATTTTGCATATTATTCACAGGAAAAACCTGCTTGTTTTTATCGTTTAGGTACACGAAATGAAGAGAAAGGTATCACCTCTTCTGTTCATACTCCAACATTTGATATTGATAGTTCAGCACTTGAAACAGGCATGGGGTTAATGGCTTGGTTAGCCATTCAGGAATTGAAAGTCTGACTTTAAAGGTGAATAGCTATAAAATTCTGAAATAATTTTCCTCTCTCTCTACGAGAAGAAGTTCACTATGTCATCCCAAATCTGACTTCTAACATCCTGATTGATAGCAAGTGCCAAAATTACGGAAAGGAATAGACCTATTGAGGCATACAGTACGTCTCTTCCTAGCATTTTTTTGGCTTTCTTAACGCTTTTGGAGCGTTTATTTTTCCTCCTTTTACTGATGGCAATGGCTAATTCCCTTCCGCCTAACAAGCCGATAAAAACCCATGTAGTGCTGATAGGAATTGTACTTATTACTTTAAAATAGTAAAGCAATAAAGCGTAAATAAGATCTACCAGAGTAGCTGCTCTAACATCAGTGACACCGGATTTCTCATTAACAATTCCTTGAATTTTATCCCCTTTTAAATAAAATAGTACTCCTAACCCGATAAATATAAAGCCTGAAAAAGCTACAAATTGCCAGGCACTCAAACTTCTGGGTAAATAAACAGCAATGTTAGCAGCATCCTGAGAAATCCATATTGACCACAAAGCTCCGCTTGTGAGCCATTGCAGGGGTAGCCAGAATTTAGCAGGTTTGCTTCTTTTAAAATACTTAGATACATATTTAGTTACAAGGAACCATACTACTATCGCAGAGATAAAAGCAATTATATATCCTGAAAAGCTTTTGGTTAATACTTTACCGATTGAGTCTGCCTGAGTAGAAAACGCACTTAGCAAAAGTACTGAGGTAGAAACAGGCATTCTAAGCCTTGTAAGAATTAACAGCAGGATGGGAGCTGCCAGTTGTAGAAAGCTAAAGGAGGTAGGAGCCTCATTAAAACCTTTGGAGGCCAGTCTTTGATGGCTTACATCACCTTCAAAAACATACCAGCTGTAGAATACGGTGGCCAGGAATATTATTCCAATATATAACCATAAGATCCACCATTTTTTTTCACTGTTTGAGGCTATAAAAGTGCCAATAGTTTGGATACTGTCATTGGCTATAGCCGAATAAGCAGCCATACAGAATCCCAGCCACATAGCTATTTGAGGGTAAGGAGTTAGAACCCCACAGAGAAAAGTAAGAACAGCGATAAGCGTTAAAAAGGAACGTTCTTTTCTGGCAAGTTCAAATATGAAATAAGCAATTTCTGATAATTTGTTCCTGCTGTATTTCTCAAACGTATTTTTACTCATTCCCCTACTGAATTGTTTCGCAGACAAAGCTAGCGATACCTTTAGAAAGTAGAGGTTAAGTAATTGTTAAGCTTTGGTTTACAAATTTCTCAAAACTCCTAAAATGTTGGTATGTTCGTGCAAAGAACCCTTAATGTTAACTTAAAATGAATTCATTCATTTAAAATTTCTTAACAATTGCTTTACTTAGCATAGCCAACAAGATGAAAACTTTAGTGTATTTTTGTTTTTTATATTGAGCCAGTAAACAATCAAGACTTTAGCAGGAAATAGTACAGATAAACGCCTACGGGTTTTAAAGAGATCTTTATTGATTTTTCTTGCGGTATTCCTATTTCTTTTTTCCATAGATTTTATTGGACATTCTTTTAAACTGCTTAATCGGGAGATAGTAGATTCTATTCTTACACTTACCTCGAATCCCTTCATTGGCTTATTTATAGGCTTACTTATTACAGCCTTGATTCAAAGTAGCAGCACCAGCACTGCAATGATTGTAGCTGTAGTTGCTTCGGGCTCCATTGGCCTTCCGGAAGCCATACCTATGATTATGGGAGCGAACGTTGGGACTACACTGACAAGTACACTGGTTTCTTTAAGCTTCATCACTAAAGGGAGTGAATTTAGAAAAGCTATTTCTGCAGGAGTAGTGCACGATTTTTTTAATATTCTTATAGTGATCATACTTTTTCCTCTGGAGTATTATTACGGGGTACTTACCTACCTTTCAACAGGCTTCTCTTCCAGGCTGGTAGGGTCTACCTTTATGAATTTGCAAACTGAGCTAAGTTATTCAGTTTTTACCAAGCCAATAATAGAGGTGGTAAGTCAATTAATGCCTTACCCTATACTTTTAGCTATTTTGTCATTTATTTTACTGGCACTTTCAATTAAAATTCTCTCCAAATTTCTCTACCGCTCTATTACTGCCGGATCAAAGGAAGTACTACAGAAATACTTTTTTGGAGGACCTTATCGCTCTTTCATATGGGGTACTGTTTTAACTGCCGGAATTCAGTCAAGCTCGGTTACTACCTCAGTGATTGTTCCCTTTGTGGCTACAAGGAAAGTAAGTTTGAAACAGGCTTTTACTTTTATTATCGGGGCAAATGTAGGTACAACATTAACAGCCTTAATTGCTGCAGCTTTTAAATCGGAAGTTGCAATTAGTGTAGCCCTTGTTCATTTGTTCTTTAACCTGATTGGTGCATTAATCTTTCTGCCATTTGCTCCTTTGCGTGAGATCCCTGTCTACCTGGCCAAGCAATTTGGTAAGATGGCTATGAAATATAGAATAAGTGGGTTTCTATATATTATCTTAACCTTTTTTATTATTCCTTTTATACTCATTTCTTTTAATAATGACGACCAGGTTAAGAGGGAGTTGATGTATGAAATTGATAATTCGGGTACTTCTTATTACAAAAAAGTAATTGTGAAAAGTTATGAAGAACAATACCTGAGCCACTGGTTTGAGTATGATAAACTGAACTCACCTAAGGAAATAAAAAATACTCCGAGCAGAATTTTTGAGGTAAATAGGAGAAATAAAAGAATTACTTTCGACTCTCTGTCGTTACGATTAGGACAGCTGAATGACTGTCAGTCGTTTTATGTGGGCAATAAGCAATATAATATATGCGTCTCGAATGTTTTAGCAAGCTATTCCTATAATGATATAGCGCTGGATTCTTTATATGAGTTTACAATTCAATATGAAGGGGAAAATCAGCCAGTTACTAGTATATTAATTGATCCTAAACAAAATATCCTAATTAGTAAGCAGGTGTTTAATGGCGATAGCTTTACGTATAGAGAAGATTTAATACAAGCTAAGCCTGCTTTATAAGGGTACCTACAACTTTAAATTTTTTAAAAACCCTTTCATTGTGGGGAGCTTCTATTAATTCCTTACTTAAATCTTGTCCGGCCCAATGTTCATAGTGCTTTCCATTTTTCCACAGCCGCGATTCCGTTACGTCATAAATAATTCCCTGGTAGGCAATCCATATTTCAGGTTTATCCTGTCCGTTGCGCAAAGCTAATTGTTGAGGGGTGTACTCTTTTTGATGATTCATATGAAGCCAAATTTATAAACAAAGGGCATGAAAGCATATTAAAACCTTATTTCCATAGAAAATATTTAATTATATTGGTGCAATGAATGTGGATGAAATTACATTAAATTTTAATGCTGAAGGACTTCTGTTGCTAAATTTTCTATTAGCATTTATTATGTTTGGTGTGGCGCTGGAACTTCAATTGAAAGATTTTAAGCGTGTTTTTAGTAACCCAAAAGCCACTTTAGTAGGGTTAATAGCGCAGTGGGTTTTATTGCCGGTAATTACAATTGTCTTAATTTATATTTTCAATCCTCAGTCAAGTATTGCGCTGGGTATGGTGCTGGTGGCTGTATGTCCCGGAGGCAATATTAGTAATTTTGTAAGTAAATTAGCTGGTGCTGATACTGCTTTGTCTGTAAGTTTAACCGCGCTAACTACCTCTGCAGCTATTTTTATCACACCTCTGAGTTTCGCATTCTGGTCTGGTTTTATACCATCTTCACCTTTGGAAGTTGGGAGCAGCATTACCATGGATGTAGCCGATATGTTCTTTACCATATTTAATCTGATTATTTTGCCCGTAGCTGTAGGATTACTTTTTGGTGAATATTTTCCATCTACTGCACAAAAGATTAAGAAACCAATTAACATCCTGTCCATCTTAATTTTTACAGCTTTTGTAGTGATAGCATTTATGAAAAATGCAGACTATTTCCTTGAGTTTATCCATATCATTTTTGTGATTGTTCTATTTCATAATGGACTGGCATTTTTGGGAGGTTTCTGGATGGGTAAAATTTTCGGTCTGGATCTGAGTGAGCGGAAAGCGGTGTCCATAGAAACAGGTATTCAAAATTCAGGGCTTGGGCTCGTCATTGTATTTAACTTTTTTGATGGCCTCGGAGGAATGGCAATTGTAGCAGGCTGGTGGGGTATATGGCATATTATTGCCGGACTTTGCCTTGCTTATTTTTGGTCAGGAAATAAAATATTTGCTTCCTAATCTTTCCCTATGCTCTTAGCTTCCTGAAACCAAAAGTTTCAGTTCCTTTAAAATTTCACTTTCTTCCTTCAGCATTCCTCTGTTTTTGAAAAAGAGTTGATGGTTACTCCATTGTTTTTTCAACAGTTGTACTTCATAATAGATAATTGAAGTAAGAGGTAAAGCAAATATGATCAGCCCTGCTATTACCCAATTGAAAACGATACTAAAGATTATCCACAACAGACCGTAGTATATAGGATAGATAAAGGAAGAAATTCCTACTCTTAGTGATATGTGCCAGGTGCGATCTTTTACACCTTGAATAATTTTATTTTCGATAATAAATTCAGGGATGAAATTAAAAATCTTAGCGATTAGCCAGAGCGGGAAGCCTGCAATAAGTAGTAAAGTTTGAATAGCAAATTTCAGCGCATTAGGCTTTTGAACCTGAAAATCTGCAGAGAAGCCATTTCTTTCTGCTTTTTGAAAGTAGTCGTTTACTTTGTTTTTTAGCACTTGCATTCTTTCCGGCTGTTCTACCAGCCTTGCTCTTATTTTTTCTAACAATGTACTTTCCGCATGCACTATAGATTTTGCTTCTGGTTGTAAACTCAGAGAGTAAGGCTTTATAATCTGCCTCAATTGTTCAAATAAAGTATATTCTTCTTTCCATTTAATGTCTACAATTTCTTTTTCGATTCCCTCCCTTATTTTATCAGTCAGATCTTTTAAAGCTTTCTGAGGATTTTCCAGATAAAGCTCCTTATACGGAAGGAGGGAAAAAGGCTCTCCGTAATGAATGTACACATCGTGCCATCTTTCAGAATGGTTTTCATAGTGAAGCCCTACAGGTATTACAGATAAACCTAATTCAAAATTGTTGCGCTCCTCTGCCTGAAGTGCTATTCTTGCAGCACCTTTTTGTAAAGGTCTTAAACTTCTTTCAATGGCATGGTTGCCTTCCGGAAAAAGGGCAACTACACCTTTTTCTTCGAACAGTTGAAAGCATTTTTCGAAAACACTATCATTTTGTGTGACACTACTCAAACCATCTCTTTTTCTATAAATAGGTAGCAGCCTGATGAGGTCCAGGCCAACTTTCGCTGCTTTTGATTTGAAGATGTCAGCACGTACTAAAATATAAGGGGAGGCTTTAACCGCGGTGATCCCCATTAAAATGCCATCCATAAAAGTAGACTGATGGTTAGCTACAAAAAGTGCTGGTTTCTTATTTTTTATATTGGAGTAGCCACTGATAATGATGTTTCTAAAGCCAAAAGCATAGGCAGCTGATACCAGCCTTCTCATAAATCTGTAGATAATCTTCTTTGTAGTTTTTCCCATCTCGCTTTTTAATTGCAGCCGCAAATATAATGATTTAGGCAAAGGCTGTGAGTCTTTTCAGTAAGATTCGTTAGTTACAGGACTTTTCTGGAAGCGTTAACTCAAATACTACTTTTATTTGCTTGCTGGCAAAGCTGTTCATTTTTGTGAAATTTACTGTACGTAAATGATCAACTGTAACTTAAAAACACTATTTAAATGCTCTCTGACTGCTTTTCTACTATTGGCATCTATTTTGGATAACTATAGTAAACAAGTAAATGGAATCATAAAGATTAGTTAAGACGACTATTTGAAATTGGATTCCATCTCATTATAAATATAGAAATATGAAAAATAGATTAGAAAGATCGAATGACAAGGTATTAGGAGGAGTATGCGGAGGAATAGCCGAATATTTGGGCTGGGATGCAGCAAAAGTTAGATTACTTTATATACTCGTTTCTGTTTTAAGCGCAGCTTTTCCGGGAATGTTGGTGTATGTGATACTCTGGTTTGCTATGCCAAAAAAGGAAACTAGGCTAATCTAACATATGAATTTCCTTTAATTGCTGAATGTCTAATAGGTCTTTTGGCCTTGCAGCTCTTTCTTTACTTTCAAGTAAATCTGAGAGCTGCAGCACATTCCATTTCATCACCTTTTCTTTTTGAATACTTACCTCTTCACTGTCAGCCAAAGCCTGGTCAAAACTTTTGCTGATGTGAAATTTAGTGATGAGCTCCAGGTTTAAATCTTCAGGAGAAAACTTCACAGAGATATTCTGTTTTCCCTCTTTTCCCTCTTTAGGGAAATCTTCTAAATAGAATCCCATGTCTCTGAAAACAATCACTAATTTTTGTAAATTTTCCTCCTGAGTATCAATCCAAAAATGGACATCTGCGGAATGCCTTTGGTAACCATGAAAGTTTACAGCACCACCTCCAATCATAATCATTTTTACACCATGCAAATTAGCTAAGTGAATAAAGTTATCGATATTCTCCTTCCAGATCGTATTCACTTGCTAAGAATAACAATCTCAAAATTATTTTTATGGAGATTTTTATGTTTATCTAATCGAGAGGGGAAATCTTTCATGCGCTCACTTAAGTCTAAAAAAGCATAAAAGCGATCAATAGGTGCTAATTTAAGAAATTCCTCTCTCTGTTGTTGATTGCTCTCTTCTTTGCTTTGAAATCTGATTTCCATAATATTAATATACGAATTTTGATTAAATTGTTCATTCAGGATATAATCAAAATAACAAATCACTGGTATATGCTGTCTATAGCAAAAACTCCTGATCAGTACTATAAAGATTTAGCAGACGAGAGAAAGCCTGCAATGGAGAAATTGAGGGTAATACTTAAAACTAGTTTACCAAATGGCTTTGAGGAAACTATGGCTTATGGAATGCCTGGTTTTGTTGTGCCTCATAGCTTATATGCTCCTGGCTATCATGGTAACCCTAAAGACCCCTTACCATTCTTGAGCCTTGCCTCTCAGAAGAATTTTATTGCTTTGTACCATATGGGATTATATTCTTCTACTGAACTTTCACAATGGTTTCAGGATGAGTGTGCAGTATTTATCATGAGTACCCTGGCATAATTTTATTAACTCAATCAAGCATAAAAACGGCATTGGCAAAAAGCATTCTGCCATGGTACCAGAAGCCTCTGAACAATGGATCATCTATTAAATAAACCATATTTCCTCTTCCTATCTCTTCCACGCCAAAAGTTAAGCTCTCAGCCTGATTTTTATTAGCTTTGTAACCTGCAAAGCCACTTACCAGATAATCCTTATCTAGTATATAGCCAACATTCCACGCATCTTTAAGGTATTTAAAGGTATTGTTACTAGTTTTTAAAGAAAAGTAGGAGCCTGTATATCCATAAGCTAAAGGGTGTGATTCATCCAGCTTTACTTCATATATTGCTCCAAAAATATTGTTTTCAAGCGCTTCTCTTTCCGCATCTTTATATAGCTTCAATTCCGACTCTGTGGTATCCTTTTTTATATTCCTTTTCATTAAGGAGGTCTCATCCATATCTGACCATAAGCTATTCGCGGCTCCAATATTTATTACCTTGCCTCCATTTTGAGCAAATGTTAGTAATTTAGTTTTAAGAAAATCCCGTAGTTCTCCATAGTAGCCTGAAGGCAGAACTACTGCATCGTAAAGATTTAGATCAATACTAGCGATGTCATCTGTTCTGATGCTGGTAATGGGGTAATTAAGCTGCTGTTCAAAATAATGCCAGACCTCTCCATATGATAATGAGGAAACCCCATCTCCCATCACTACTGCTATTTTTGGAGCTTTAAGATAAGAGTATTCTCCTGATCCAATATCATACATTTTGTCAGCAAAACCAGTTGCTAAAGGGTAAATCTCAAGCTGGAATTCATTACTTAACTCCTGAAGTTTTTGGTTTAGATTGTTGACCGATTCATTATTACGTTGCGTAACAATCAATGTACCTCTTCCAAAACTTTTTCCTTCAAATTGTAAAGGCTTGTTTGCAACCCTCACTTTTATTTTATTCTTCAATAAGCTTGCAAGAAGCCTGGAATGCTCAAAGCTACTGTATGGGATAGCGTAGGCATAAGAATCTTCCAAATTGAATTCTGTGTGCTGCCGGACTGTATTAGATGATGGAGTAACTTTTGTTTTTACCCCATAGGTTTCCAGGCCATAAGCATAAGGCAAAGCCCAGGAGGTAATATCGTAAGTTAACGAATCACTATAATTAGGTTTAGGGTCGAAAAGTGCCTGGATGAGGGTAGACTTAGGTTGATAGGATGATATTACAAGGTCGTTTTCATTGGTGGTAAATACACTTTCCTTTCGCTGAAAATAACTGTATCCTTTTAACGACTGCTTATTTGCCAAGGTAGAGTATTCTATTTTCTGCTTTTTTAATAAAGCTTTCAATGCTTCTAAATCCGTGTCTTTTTCAGGGCTCCATTTTATGATATAGGTTTTAAAAGGATCGTTAGGATTATTTCTATTCTTATCGAAATAATTTTTAAAATTACTGTTTAGCTTTTTAGCATTTTTTGAAGCTACTTCTATGGTACTCATACCTGTAGTATAATGATGAGCAATTCTGTCTTTTAAAGTAAGGGTATCGCCAAATTCGGTAATTACTCCCAAACCACCGGCACCACCGCCACCTTGCTCGTAAGTCATGCCAATAGCACCATTAAATGTCGGGTAAGTATCTCCGTAGCTGGGATAAAACAGGTCGAATCTTTCTCTTGTAAAATATAGCCAGTTGTTTTTGTCGAAATACTTAGCATGGTTTTTACCGATTTCTGTCTGAAAACTTCTTTGCCAGGGTGTGATGATGTCATGTATAGGCTCAGCGGCAGGCGCAAAATAGTAGGGATCATTAAAACTTTGTTCATGGAAATCTACGTGAATATGAGGCATCCACTCATGGTAGGCAATCATTCTGGCTTCCGATTCTGCTTGCGTTTGCCAGGCCCAATCTCTGTTAAGATCAAATAGATAATGATTTGCCCTCCCTCCCGGCCAGACTTCTCGATGTTCAACCGCATCTGTAGTTGGATTATAAGGCTGAGCACCATATTGCCAGTAATAGTTGGCATATCGGTCTCGACCATCAGGGTTTACACAAGGATCTAAAATAACTACAGTGTTTTTTAGCCATTCTTCACTTTCCATCTCTCCGTTTAGTAAGGAATAAGCAGTGCGCATGGAGGCCTCAGTAGAAGATGATTCATTTCCATGGATGTTGTAGCTAAGCCAAACAATATTAATATTGCTGTTAACAGGACTTCCATCTATCAAACCTGTAGTTCGCAGCTGGTTTTTTCTTATTTCATCCAGCTGACCCATATTTTCCGGAGAAGAGATAATGGCATAATATAGTGGCCGATTTTCATTGGTTTTGCCATATTGTTTTAAGATGAGCTGCCCGGAATTTTCAGCCAGATGATGAAAATAATCCACTACCTGGTGATGTCTTGTGAAATTGTCTCCTAATTCATAGCCAAGAAATTCAGCGGGTGACTGGATAGTTTGAGAAAAAGAGGTGAAGCTAAAGAGAATGAGGAGAAATGGAAGGATCTTGTTTTTATGCATAGACTTTTAGTTTGTTAAAAATACATTTTTTAGGCTAAATGAAGAAATGGATTTTGTTAGGTGGTAATAATCAATTACAAATATCTGGGCCGATAGAATCAACAGTAATACAACCTCTTGAAATTTACTAATGTTGATGTTGAAAGGTTTAGTTAGTTTAATTAAATATGTATGCAACAATCGCTCTTAAAAAACAAAAGCCACCTGAACTAAATCAGATGGCTTTGAAAACCTGCTTTACCTTTATTTTACTCTATCTTAATTACCTCTGGATCGGCTGCTTGAGCTTCTCTCAGAGGAGGAAGAACCCCTGCTATTGCTTCGAGCTGATGAAGTTCCTGAACTTCTTGAAGTGCTGCTGGCAGGTCTGCTACTTACAGTTCTTGCACGCTCACTACTTGTTCTACTACTTTTAGCCACTTCAGCATTTCTATTATTAGTAGTTGTGCTTCCTCTATTCACAGTTCGAGTGCTAGAAGTAGTTCGTGTAGTAGTAACTTGCCTTTCAGTGGCTGCTGGCTGACTTCTATTCACAGTACTTGAACTTCTGCTGTTACTAGCATAATTTCTATTACTACTATTAGATCTTACTGTTCTATCATTATTAGAAGAGCGGTTGTTGTTATTGCTCACGCTTCTTACTGACGTAGGCCTGCTTTCTCTTGCACTACTTATAATTCTGCTGTTGTCAGCTACTGACCTGCCATTCACATGTCTGTAATTTTTATCAGCATATCTAACACTATGCGGTCTTACAGGTTGTCTCAAATAGCTTGGTCTAGCTCTATATACATAATGATTATGTCCTCCATAGTAATAGTAATTATTAACAACTCTTTGGTTTACATAGTATCTTTCGTGATACCCACAATGTGCTGAGCAATAGTGATCATACAAAGGATAATCTACAAAGTGCTGAACCCTTAAAATTCTGGAATAATTTCCAAATTGTAATTCAGTGAAAAAGCCATCTTGCTCTAAAAGTACATTGTAAAATACTCTTCTTCCACGAACTATACGGTTTACATGAACCCAATTGTGATAAGGGTAGTAGTTATATACTTCATATTCAATACTGGCAGGTACGTTCCACTGATGCGTAGTTCCGAAAGAAGCAACTATATGGAAACTCTGTGCTGATGCTTTTGGCTGGTTAATTAGAACCAGAGCGATTAACACACTTAGCGAAAGTAAAATTGGCTTCTTCATAACTTTTATTATTTGATGTTATAAGGATATTTCCAATTTTGATGCCAACTTTTAATTAGCGTATTACTATCCTGATGTGATAGTGATAAGGGTAACTTGTTAAATGTTTGATAATCAATTAATTGATAACGTGTATTTTTTTATTAATTTTTTCTGATTACTATCTTAAAGGGATACTTTATTATAGAAATTGTAGGTTTTCTGAAGTAAAAGAATCAAAATTTAATCTTCTATATCATAAGCTGTTCGTGTGATAATGCTTCTGCCTAAGGTGATTTCATCAGCATATTCCAGCTCACCACCTATAGGAATTCCCCTGGCAATAGTGCTGGTTTTAATGCCGAATGGCTTCACCTTCTTGGTAATATAGAAGGCAGTCGTATCTCCTTCCATGGTAGAAGATAGCCCAAGTATTATCTCCTTTACTTCTGACTCTTTAGAGGAAACTCTGGAAAGTAAGCTATCTATTGTTAAATCATCTGGTCCGATGCCCTCAATAGGGGAGATTATTCCTCCCAAAACATGGTATAAACCATTGTATTGCGATGTGTTCTCTATCGCCAGCACATCACGTGTATCTTCTACGAGACAGATAATTGACTGATCACGAACTGGATTGCCACAAATGTTGCAAATTTCATCATCCGAAATATTGTGGCATTTTTTGCAGTATTTAATATTCAGGCGCATGTCCACTAACGCTTTGGAAAGATCCTGGGTTAAATCTTCCTCCTGTTTAAGTAAGTGGAGCACTAAACGCAAAGCGGTTTTTTGGCCTATACCGGGAAGTTTAGAAAAGTTATTGACGGCAGACTCAATGAGTTTCGAAGAAAATTCCATATTATTCAATCTCAGCACTAATGCCCGCATCTACTATTCCTTGTCTGAAGGGAATTAGCTCAAGGTATGATCCTTTCTTAACAGCACATTTGCCTTTGTAATGAATTAATAAAGTACATTGTTCTGCTTGTTCTGCAGTATGTTTGCAAATTCTCACAAGTGTATTAATCACATGATCAAAGGTGTTTACATCATCATTGTAAACTATCAAATCATTAATCTCTTCTCCGGAAATGGTTTCAACAACCTGCTCTCTTTGCTCTTCCTGATATTGATGCTGTGACATATTAATTGAATTATAAATTATATTAACCTCATTGCAAGCGCATTGTTACAATTTAAAGCGATTGATATAAGACAAAAATACAAAAAAATAACCAACTTCGAATCTTGAATTAAAATAATCCCTATGAATCCAATTCTGGTTATTACAGTAATTTCCTTATATTTTATTCTGTTGATGGTAATTTCGCATCTAACCTCTAAAAGTGCAGATAATTTAACTTTTTTTACTGCTAATAAACAATCTCCCTGGTATTTAGTGGCTTTTGGGATGATTGGAGCTTCTTTGTCCGGAGTTACTTTTATCTCAGTACCCGGGGAAGTTGGAAACACTGCTTTTTCATATTTTCAGGTAGTTTTAGGGTATTTAGTAGGGTATTTTGTGATCGCAGCGGTGCTCTTGCCTCTTTATTACAGGCTTAACCTAATTAGTATTTATACTTATTTAGAGCAACGTTTTGGTACAAGGTCTTACAAAACAGGGGCATTTTTCTTTTTGCTGTCAAGAATTGTCGGTTCCGCTTTCAGGTTGTTTTTGGTAGCAGGAGTACTACAAATAGCAATTTTTGATGCTTTTAAATGGCCATTCTCTATTACTGTTGCTGTTACCATCGCTTTAATTTGGCTATATACCTTCCGAGGAGGAATCAAAACAATTGTCTGGACCGATACCCTACAAACGTTATTCATGATTTCTGCCGTGGTAATCAGTATTTACCTGATGAAGGACGGCCTGGATATGAGTTGGACTTCCCTTTCGGAAAAAGTGTCTAACTCCGGTTATTCTAAAATTTTTGTATGGGATTGGCAAAGTGGTAAAAACTTCTTTAAACAATTTGTTAGTGGTGCTTTTATTGCCATTGTTATGACTGGTCTGGACCAGGATATGATGCAGAAAAATCTTACCTGTAGAACCTTAAAAGATGCACAGAAAAATATGTTTTGGTTCTGTATTGTACTCGTAATAGTGAATTTCCTTTTTCTTAGCATGGGTGCATTATTGTACGTGTATGCGGAGCAAATGCAAATTACACTACCCCAAAAAAGTGATGATTTATACCCTATGTTGGCTCTGCAGCATTTTCCTGCTGTAGCCGGAGTAGTATTTTTATTAGGGATTGTTGCTGCAGCTTATTCCAGTGCAGATTCCGCATTAACAGCACTAACTACTTCATTTTGCGTTGACTTTCTGGGGTTGGGGAAGGAGGAAAAACCAATTTCTAAAAAATTAAGAATTAGGGTGCACCTTGGTTTTTCTGTTATTCTTTTTGCTGTAATCCTGATATTTAAAGCTATAAATGATGATAGCGTAATTACAGCAGTTTTTACTGCTGCTGGCTATACTTATGGGCCAATTTTAGGATTATTTACTTTCGGGTTGATCACGAAGTACTCCCTCAAAGATAAATATGTGCCTATTGTGTGTTTACTTTCTCCTGTACTATCATATATAATCAATATTAATTCTGAAGCTTGGTTGAATGGTTACAAGTTTGGCTTTGAAATACTAGTGGTGAATGGGCTACTTACCTTTATAGGCTTATTTTTATTAAAAGAGAAAAATGAAAATTATAAGGCGTTGTAAATTACGTTAAAAGGAGCTTTCTTTTATGATTATCTGTATTACATTAAATGTTAAAGAATATGCTAACTGTAAGATTAACATCATCCGAAGAGCAGGAGCTTAATAGGTACTGCCAAAAAGAAGGCTTACCAAAATCTCAGGTTGTAAAAGAGGCATTAGCACTATATTTAAAGAAAAATCAAAATGCTATCAGCCCTTATGAGGCTGGCGAAGATTTATTTGGTATTGAAGGAAGTGGAATTAAAGATAAATCTATCACTTATAAAAAGCGCTTAAAGCAAATACTGAATGAGAAGCACGCTTATTGATGCCGGTCCGCTTTTAGCACTTTTTGATAAAAGTGATCAATATCATGAAGATGCCCTGGCTTTTATAAAAAGCATTGATAATCCTCTAGTAACTACATGGCCTGTAATTACCGAAGTTTCTCATATGCTAAGTTTTAGCACTCAAGTGCAAATTAATTTTCTTACTTGGATCGATAGAGGTGGTTTGCAGGTAATGGAAATAGAACCCTCTCATATGTTTCGATTAATTGACTTATGCAGAAAGTATGATGATGTTACTATGGATTTAGCTGATGCTACATTAATTATAGCATCTGAAATAACAGGAATTAAAGAAATAGCAAGTATTGATTCAGATTTTTATATCTACCGGAATGTCCGTAATCAATACCTACATAATATATTTCCATTAGGGAAGGTTTAGATTTTCCTAAAGTAGCTCTTCTTTTGGATCCCAAAAAACTTTTTTAAAATTCTGGATTTGGTCATCCTCTATTCTAATGCCTTCAGCTTCTAGTCTTTGCTGCATGGTATCCGGGGTTCCAAAATGCATTTTACCTGTTAATAAGCCATTTCTGTTTACTACTCTGTGAGCAGGAACATCAGCAAGAGTATGAGCGCTATTCATGGCATAACCTACTATTCTGGCACTCCTTCCTGCTCCTAAATATTGTGCAATGGAACCATATGAGGTTACTCTGCCTTTAGGGATAAGTTTTACCACTTGATAAACCTGGTCGAAAAAATCATTGTTTTTGCTCATTACTTATGTAGGCTGCGGTTGTTTTTATATTTTTGTAAGTTGATATGGCTAAATTACTATTTATTTTTCTTTCCGGCTTTCTTTTAATTCTAGGACATATATATTGTCAGGCGGCACCTCTGTCACTTTCCGACTCTACCCACAAAGTGTTTTACGAAAATCAAAAAAAAGGTATAAAAAATGGTAAGGGAGAAGTTTTGCTACCTGCAAAATATGATGATTTTGGATGGTCAGATAATAAAAGGCACAAAGAAACGAATTTGTTAGGCTACAAAAAAGATAAATTTTGGGGCTTGCTGGATGTGAATTTGAATGCAGTCACTTCTCCAAAATATAATTCTTTAGTACCAATAAATGATGAATATTATATAGCATCAATATTAGGTAAATATTCTCAGACTAATTTTTATGGAGTAATTAGTGCCGAGGGTAATGTAAAAGTGGAATTTACTTATAGAAATCTTCTTCCTGCCGGTAACTATATCATTGCTGCCACTAAGCAGGAGAAAAATATCCAATTTGGATTAATTGATACCAACGGTAAAAAAATTCTCGACTTTAATTATTTCCGTATTAAGTATTTAGGGAAAGAAAAGTTTGAAATTACAGATAATGAAGGCATTACTTCTCTGTACAACAT
Organism: Marivirga lumbricoides; assembly: GCF_014636295.1. Taxonomy (GTDB): domain Bacteria; phylum Bacteroidota; class Bacteroidia; order Cytophagales; family Cyclobacteriaceae; genus Marivirga; species Marivirga lumbricoides. The sequence goes on from NZ_BMEC01000010.1 coordinate 169,967, forward strand.
AGATAGAAAACCGGATTTACTTTATGCTGATTTAGATAGCGTTTCAAAATTTAATAATGGAGTAGCAATTATTTATAAGCAAGGCAGACAAGGTTTAATTACTGAAGACGGCAGGATATTACTGCCGATTAAGTATAAACAAATAGAGTGGAGCGATAATAGCATATATGTTACGCCCTTGGATGAATGGCAGATTATAAATGATGGAAAAACCATTCATACTAATTTAGCGGACTCTGTTTCTTTTCTAAATGATTCATTATTGGTTAAAAACATAGGGCATTACTCCGAAATTCTAAATCTGAATAATGATAAAATAATAGCCATGCATAGTGGGAGTTTTTTAGGGGTTTTTGCTAATTATTTTATTATCAAGGAAAATCAAAGTGTGCAATTAATACACCGGGATACTGCACTCATCTCGCTCTCTTTTTCACCCAATGTATACTGGAATGAAAACTATTTTATAGCTGAAAAGAAAGGATTTTCAGGTGTGAAATATGAGATTCTTAATAAAAAAGGTAAAAAGTTAGTTGCCGATACCTTTAAGTTTTTGCCTAATACAGTTGCTGTAGGAAAGGGCGATTTCTGGAGTGTCTTTGACAGAGACTTTATCGAAATCATTCCTTCTTTATATAGCTCAGTAGAAGCTACAGATACCACCCAGTTTATTGTTCAATTTCAAAATAGTTACGGAGTGGTAAACCAGAATAATGATTGGGTGATTCCGCCCAGTTATTTAAGTATTGAGGAAATTGGTAAAGGGATATATTTAGGTGTGAATAAATATCTGCATGAATTTATATTGACAGGAAACCATAATGTAGAATCAAAACTGTATTATGATCTGCATGGTAAACACATTATTGAAAAGGATATTGATAATAATATCAGGCTTGTAAATAATAAAGGGAATGCTTTGACAGAATATATGAAAGGCCGGTATGCGGGTCATTCTGAAGAAGGAATTTTAATTAGAAATGGAGAACAAATAAAGCTCTATACTACATCAGGTAACAAGCAATTCCAGATAAAAGGATATGATAGTGTGTTGTTAAGTAAAGATGAGTTTATACCAATTAAAAAGAGCGGTAGTTATGGCTTTATTGATCAGCAGGGTTTGCTGAGAATTGCTAACAGGTATGATTCAGTAGCTTCTTTTAGTGAAGATATGGCCGCTGTGAAAATCAGATCAGGTTGGGGTTTTATAGATAGAAGAGAGGTGCTCCGTGTTCAACCTTATTTTACTAAGGTTTCTGATTTTAAAAATGGATTAAGTGTAGTGAAATATAAAGGTAAGTTTGGGGTAATTGATAAAACCGGCAACTATAAAATTGAAGCGACTTACGATGAAATATTGTTCTCTAACAGCATGTTTTTACTTAGGAAGAATAATCAATGGGGGGTAGCAAATGCTGCTGCGAAAGTAATCCTTTATCCGGGCTATGAGGAAATATCCCTTGCAGGAAATTATATTATCGTTAAAAAATATAGTAAACATAAAGTGCTAGATAAACAGGGTAATCCGGCACTTAATCATCAGTTTGATGAAATTATTTATAATACTGAAAGGAACCTTTTTATAGGTGCAAGTAAAGCTAAGAGAAAGCAGGTATTTCTTACCGATCTGCTAAAAGGAAAAACCCCTTAAAACATCCTATTTGTATTTGATTACGTATTTTTAAATTGTACTATTTTGTACAATTAACTTACGTAAACAATTTTTACTCTTAATAATTTTCGATAAAGACTGAAATTTAACTTATATTTAAGTTGTTTTAGGGGATAAACAAAATTATTAAGTCTATTTCATGGGGTATAAAATAAGCAATACGTCTGATCTGACAGCAGAACATGAGTCGCACATGTTCCTGAAAATGATAGAGGTAAGTTCTTTAGCTGCTCATGGAGGTAATGCTCTTTCAGCTCTAAAGGATTTTCTTAAGTATCTGGAGGATTACTTTGAAGCCAGAGAAAGCTGGGTTATTCAACAGCGTGAAGAAGATACCAGTTTACTTTGGGATTTAGAAAATCCTTTAATTAAAGAAGAGGTTTTTGTTAGGGATGAATTTTTTCGTTCAGCAGAAAAGCTCTTTTTTGAACTGGAACTAAGTAAGCCTTTTCTGGTGCACAGGCATCATCTTATATTTCCTTTTAAGGAAAATGGTAGAAAAATCTGTATTGGCTTTTCTTCTAATAAATCTATTGAGGTATTTGGGGATCACTCACCAATAATGCAGTTTATCAGTATGCGGCTGAAAGAACTGTTTCTTTCTCATTTACAAAATTCAGATCATCAATTTCAAAATAAGCGCTATGAAGTAATTTTTGACCGCATGCCTCAATCCATTGCTTTTGCTGAATATGAAAATGATGTAGCCTGGCTAAATTCATCTGCATTAAAGCTTTTTGGATTATCAGCGGGTGATTCGCTTATCTCATCAGAACAATTTGCTGACAAATTTTCTCGGCTTAAAAATAAGGTGATCAATAAAGAAGAAGTTGATTTGATGGGGAATAATATATTCAATCTTGGTGGAGCCTTCCCGTCCAGCTTTGGAGAGGATTGGATTTGGAAATTTGATAATAGCGTGCTTAAAGTTATTCGTAAAAATGCGAAAATTAATGGGAAAGAAGGCGAGTTGTGGGTTTTCGATAATGTAAGTGAGTTATACTATGCCAATGAGAGGCTTAATTCTTTATTCAGAACTTTAAATGTTGCTTATGATGAAATCAATGCAAACCTTAGCGAATTCCAATCAAAGTCTACCGGGAAGAAAAGTATAACAGATTTGGAGGCTGAGGAATCTCGCATTATCCAGCAATATGACAATAATGATATTTTGGGAAAAGTTACCCATGATCTGAGAACTCCATTTGCCAAAGTGTATACCATAGTACAGTTGCTGCTTACCGATCACCAGGAAAACCTATCTGCTCAGCAGGTTGAACGGATTGGTTTAATAAAGCAAGTTGTTGCGGATGGGTTACAGATTGTAAAAGGCTTTCTTGATACCGGTAATATGGTATTGGATGAGAATAAATATAAGCCTCAACTCATAAAAGTTCAGGAACTGGTAGATGAATGTCTTATGCCTTACGAGTTGCTTTCGGCAAAAAAGAACATCATATTTATTACCCAAATTTTAGGGAAAAATATGGAGCTGAAAACTGATAAAACTTATCTTAAGCGTATAATAGATAACCTGGTTTCTAATGCTATTAAGTTTTCACCTTTTGGTACACAAATAAACTATACCATTACAAGAGAAGATGAGAACATCCTGTTTTCGGTGAAGGATCAGGGCCCTGGACTGACAGAAGATGATAAAAGTAGATTATTTAAAAAATATCAACAGCTTTCAGCGAAGCCAATAGGAACCGATGAGTCCACGGGTTTAGGTTTGTATATAGTGAAAACTATGGTAGATAAAATGGGTGGGAAAATATGGGTAGAAAGTGAACACGGTAAAGGGTCAAATTTCCTGGTTTCTTTACCTGCTTCAAATTCATGAAATTAAACTTCCTTTAATTTCCATTTGCCTTTTTTGAACCAAATAATCGAAATGATGGCTAATAGTGAAAACGCTGTTATTATAGCAGCATAAACACCGTCAGTTTCCCAACCTAAGTTGATGGACAGAAAATAGGAGAGGGGGATTTGTATAAGCCAGAAGCATACAAAATTGATAATTGTTGGTGTGCCTGTATCTCCGGCACCGTTAAAAGCATGGCTTACAACCATTCCGTAAGCAAAGAAGATATAGCCAAAACAAATATACTTTATGGCTTTTATCGCTTCTGCTTTTACTAAGCTTACTTCAGTAAATATTCCCACTATTTCATTCGCGAAAACATAAAAAATAACAGAGGCAGAGAATAGGAAAACGACATTATACCTGGCTGCCAGCCAAACCGATTTTTCTGCTCTTTCTGGTAATTTAGCTCCTAAATTTTGCCCAACCAATGTGGCTGCTGCATTGCTGATCCCGAATGAGGGGAGGATTGTGAAGATAATAATGCGCAGAGCAATTGTATAACCTGCTAATGCCTCACTACCGAAATTGGAAATAATTCTGGTAAGAAAGATCCAGCTGGCAGATTCAATTAGAAATTGGCCTACACCTCCAGAGGCAATTTTTATCAATCTTGAAATGATGGAGAAATCGGGTTTAAGCTGCTTAAAGCTAATATTTATTACTCCAGTTCCCTTTAACAAATGAAACAGCTGGTATAGCACACCTGTTGACCGTCCGATGGCTGTAGCAATAGCAGCTCCCGCAACACCCATTTCAGGAATAATTCCCCAGCCAAAAATGAATAAGGGGTCTAAAGCCATGTTAAGGATATTGCTAATCCATAAGGCGCGCATAGCAATTGCAGCATTGCCCGCTCCCCGGAATATTCCATTAATTAGGAAAAGTAGCATGATGGAACCATTACTGGCAAAAAGTATTTTTGTATACCATCGGCCTTCACTAATTAAGTCTTCTTCTCCGCCCATTAATCTCAAGACATCCTCTGCGAAAACGAATCCGCTGATGCTTAAAATGGCAGAAATTATTAGAGTTACTATAATGGCCTGAACTGCTGTAAATGATGCTTCTTTTGGTTTTTTTTCACCAATTCTCCTTGCCACCATGGCTGTTGCTGCCATACTTAAACCTATACCTAAGGAGTAAACTATTGTGATGACCGACTCAGTAAGTCCTACAGTGGCCACGGCATTGGTGCTTATCTGGCTCACAAAAAATACATCCACTACCGCAAACAGCGATTCCATAACCATCTCTAAAACCATAGGTATAGCCAATAGAATGATAGCCCTGCTAATTTTGATGTTTGTGAGGTCTTCAGAAGTGCCCTTAATGGCATACTGAAGAAAGAATATGTATTTACGAAGCCTTTGAAACATGTTCAGTGATAAGGGGTTAAAATTAGAGTTTATTTTTAATATTTTCTTCTCACTTCTATCTCAAATAAAAAAATAATATTCTCTTAATTCAAGTTCGATTTAAAATCTACATATTGGATTAAGTTTATTAAAAGATTCAATTATGCGAAGTTCAATATTTATTTTACTGGTTCTCATTATGTTCAGCAACTGCTCTCAAAAATCTGAAAATCATCAAAGCATTGACTGGCAAGGTCATAGAGGTGCAAGAGGTAATTTTCCTGAAAATACCTGGCGGGCATTTCAATATGCCATCGACCAAAATATGAATACTATGGAAATGGATGTTGTGATCACTAAAGATAGAAGAGTAGTGCTTTCACATGAGCCTTTCTTAAATCACCAGATATGTAAAGATACTACTGGCAACCCTATTACTGAAGAACAGGAACAATCCTACAACATTTATGAAATGAATTACGATGAGCTTCAGAAATTTGATTGTGGAAGTATCCAGAACCCTAATTTTCCTCAACAAAAGCCTGTGGCTAACTCCCCCAAACCTCTATTAACTGATATAATCCAAAATATTAAATCTTATACTAAATCAAATGATAAAGAATTACCTTATCTAAATGTAGAAATTAAATATGAGGAGGGGATGAAGAATATCTTTCACCCTGAGATAAATGAGTTCAGTGATTTGCTTTATAAAGTTTTGTCAGAAAATTATCCTGCAGAGCTATGGAATATACAATCATTTGATTTTAACGTATTAAAGTACTTTCATCAAACCTATCCAAAGGTGAAATTAGCAGCCTTAGTTTATGAAAGTGGAGATTATAAAGAGCAATTTAATGAGCTTGACTTTACTCCTGAAATTTATAGTCCTTACCATGAATTAGTAGAGCAGGAAATGGTAAATGACCTACATAAGCAGAGCGTAAAAATTATTCCATGGACAGTGAATGATGAAAAGCAAGCAGAACGACTTATCAGAATAGGCGTTGATGGCATCATAACAGATTATCCGGAATTAGCACACAAATTCCGTAAGAATCCCTAATTTTGAGATAAAACAATTAAATAGAAGTAGAGTTAAACTCGAAAGCTATTTATCTCAATTAAAAAAATAATTATGTCTCATAAAAAATATGATGTTTATGGCATTGGTAATGCCCTTGTTGATATTGTTACTGAAGTAACAGATGAATTTTTTAAGAAGCACAATGTTGAAAAGGGAGTGATGACATTAGTTGATGCTGACAGACAGGCACAACTTTTAAACTCTATGAATATCACTGAGGAACATATGTATGGCGGTGGATCCGCAGCTAATACTTTGGTAGCTACCAGTCAGTTTGGAGGAAAAGCATTTTACTCTTGTAAAGTAGCTAATGATATGGAAGGAGCTTTTTTTCTAAAAGACTTGAAAGCTAATGGAATAGATACCTATTTAACCCTTGAAACTGCGCCTGAAGGAACCACTGGTAAAGTGTTAGTGATGACTACTCCTGATGCTGAGCGAACAATGAATACTTATCTTGGAATTACATCTGATTTCTCAGAAAATGAAATTCACGAATATGCTCTTAAAGATTCTAAGTACTTGTATTTGGAAGGTTACTTGGTTCCCTCTGAAACTGGTTTAGCAGCCATGAAAAAAGCCAAAAAGATTGCAGAAGATAATGATGTAAAAGTGGCCCTTACATTTTCGGATCCTAGTATGGTGAAGTACTTTAGAGAGCAGATGGAGTCTATTGTTGGGGCAAGTGTTGATTTGCTTTTCTGCAATGAAGAAGAGGCATTGCTTTTTACAGGTAAAGAAACCATTAATGAGGCACGAGAGGAGCTTAAGAAACTAGCCAGGAAGTTTGCTATCACCCAGGGCAAAAACGGTGCAATGATCTATGATGGAGATACTTTTATCGATATTGAACCTTACACAGTTAAAGCAGTTGACTCCAACGGAGCAGGAGACATGTTTGCCGGAGCCTTTTTATATGCTATTACACATGGCCATAGCTTTGCTGATGCGGGTAAATTGGCTTCTTTAGCTAGTTCCAGAGTAGTGACAAAATTTGGTCCTCGCCTCGAGTGGCACGAGTCAAAAGAAATTTTGAACAAATTAATCAGTTAAAAATTATATTATTGAATATGTGAGGTTGATGTAAGTTTATCTTATATATTTGATATTCTAATTTTTACAAAATTATTACAAACCAAATCAATTAAGATGATTAAAAGATTAAATTTAGCACTTTTATTCCTGCTACTTGTGTTTTCAGTGCAAGCTCAGGATAAAAAAATTGAATTCACTGAATTCGATTTAGACAATGGAATGCATGTAATATTGCACCAGGATAATTCAACTCCTATTGTAGTAGTTTCAGTAATGTACCATGTTGGTTCTAAAAATGAAAACCCTGAGAGAACAGGTTTTGCTCACTTCTTCGAGCATTTATTGTTTGAAGGTTCTAAAAATATTAAAAGAGGTGAATTTGATAAGTATATCACTAATGCAGGTGGAGTGAACAACGCAAATACCTCAAATGACAGAACTTATTATTACGAAATATTACCATCCAATCAGCTTAAATTAGGCTTGTGGTTAGAGTCAGAAAGGCTTTTGCATGCCAATATTGATCAGGTGGGAGTGGAAACGCAACGCGAGGTAGTTAAGGAAGAAAAAAGACAAAGAGTTGATAACCAGCCATACGGTTCAATATTGTCTGAAATAGCAAAAAGAGCCTACAAGGTTCATCCGTATAGATGGACAACAATTGGTTCACTAGAGCATTTAAACGCAGCTTCTCTAGATGAATTTATGAATTTTTATGAGACCTTCTACGTACCGGAAAATGCTACCATCTCAATTGCCGGTGATATTCAAATAGAAGAAGCAAAAAAATTAGTAAATCAATATTTTGCAGATATACCAAGAGGTGGAAATGAGATTCCAAGACCTACTGTGGTGGAGCCTAAACAAAAAGAGGAGGTTAGAGACACTATCTATGATAATATTCAATTGCCAGCAGTGATTCAGGCTTATCATATGCCCGAACAAGGTTCAGAAGACTCTTATGCTTTGGAAATGTTAGGTACTGTTTTATCAGGAGGGCAAAGTGCAAGAATGTATAAGTCATTGGTGGATGAGCAACAAAAAGCACTTCAGGTTGCTGCAATTCCGTTTTCATCTGAGGACCCGGGCTTGTACTTATTGTTTGGACTGCCAACTATTGGAGGTGATTTGAAAGATTTGGAAGAAGCGATGGATGCTGAGATTACTAAATTGAAAAATGAATTAATTTCTGAGACAGAATTTCAAAAAGTGAGAAATCAGGTAGAGAATGATTTTATTTCTGGTAATAGTACCATGACAGGTATTGCTGAAAGCCTTGCTAATTATCATGTATATTATGGTGATGCCAATTTAATTAATAATGAGATAGATAGATATATGGCTGTTACCAGGGAAGATATTCAGCGTGTAGCTAAAAAATACCTGACTGAAGACAATAGAGTGGTACTTTATTATCTTCCTAAATCTCAGCAAAACAACTAAATAATTAGCTCATTAAGGAAGCATTTGTGTGGCTTTTCAGAAGCAGCAGATGCTACCCTAAATTATACAAATCATGAAAATATTATTTAAAACATATTTAAGCCTACTATTTGCACTGATAGCTACCATAGCTGTGGCTCAGGTAGATAGAACAAAAGCTCCGGAACCAACGGAAGCACCTGAAATTAATATTGCTAAGCCTTATACTTTTACCTTAAAAAATGGATTAAAGGTTTATGTTGTGGAAAATCACAAGTTGCCAAGAGTAGCTTTTTCACTTTCTTTAGACCGAGATCCTATTCTTGAGGGAGACAAAGCTGGTTATGTCAACTTTGCTGGTGAGCTGCTTACTAAAGGTACCAAGAATAGAACAAAAGCTGAGTTAGATGCTGAAATTGATTTTATAGGTGCTAATATCAGTGCTTTTTCAACCGGTATCTATGCGAGTTCTCTAACTAAGCATAAAGAGAAGTTGATGGAGCTGATGACGGATATCTTATTTAATCCTGCTTTTCCTGAAGATGAGCTGGAGAAGCTAAAAAAGCAGACTTTATCAGGTTTAGCAGCATCAAAAGATGATCCCAATGCAATAGCTTCAAATGTAAAGGGAGTAGTGGTTTATGGTAAAGATCATCCTTACGGAGAGTTTACCACTGAGGAAAGTGTAGAAAACATTACTTTAGAAGATACCAAAAAGTATTATAATACATACTTCAAACCTAACATTGCGTACTTGGCAATAGTGGGCGATATCACTCCTAAAGAAGCTAAAAAGTTAATTAAGAAAAATTTTAGCGACTGGGAAAAAGGCACCGTTCCTTCTGCTGAATATGAAACCCCGGAGCCTCCTCAAAAAACTTTTGTTGCTTTGGTAGACAGAGATGCCTCAGTTCAATCAGTGATTAATGTAAGTTACCCGGTTGACCTTAAAGTAGGTTCTGAGGATGTGATCAAAGCGAGAGTGCTTAACCAGATTTTAGGAGGAGGCTTTTCTTCACGATTAATGCAAAATTTAAGAGAAGATAAAGCCTTTACGTATGGAGCGAGATCTTCTTTAAGTAGTGATAAATTAGTAGGTAGCTTTACAGCAAGCGCCAGTGTTAGAAATGAAGTTACTGACAGTGCAGTATATGAGTTTATGTCTGAGCTTGAGAAGATTGTGAATGAAGGTGTTACTCAGCAGGAATTGGATGCGGCTAAAGCCTCTATTGCAGGTAGCTTTGCCAGATCATTGGAAAGCCCTCAAACTGTAGCTTCTTTTGCCATTAATACAGCCATTTATGGTTTACCAGCAGATTACTATACAAATTATCTTAAAAAACTGGATGCTGTTACTTTGGAAGATGTAAAAGCAATGGCTCAAAAGTATATACTTCCTGAAAATGCTAATATTGTAATAGTGGGTAAAGGAGCTGAAATTGCTAAAGGATTGAAAAAATTTGGAGAGGTAAGATACTTCGACAGACAAGGTAATGAATATGATCCGAAAGATAACTTGAAAATACCTGAAGGAGTAACTGCTCAAACTGTTATGGCAGATTACTTCAAAGCGTTAGGAGGGAAAGATAAATTGAAGGCGATCAAAAATATGAAGCTGGTTTATGATGCCTCTGTACAAGGACAAAGTCTTTCCATCAATGAAATTAAAAAGGATGGAGCTCTTAAGCAAGAAGTGGGGATGTCAGGAATGGTTTTAACTAAAACAGTGGTAAATGGTGATAAAGTTAAAATAGTAATGCAAGGGCAGGAAGTACCTTTACCGGAAGAGGCTAAGAAAGATGTAATAGCTTCAGCGAAAATTTTCCCTGAATTATACTTTGATGAAATGGGTATCACTTATGAATTAAAAAGCATTTTAGATTTAGATGGAGAAACTGCTTATGCTGTAGAGGTAAATATGCCTTCAGGTACTAAAGCTACCTATTACTACAGTGCAGATTCAGGTCTTAAGTTAAAAACGGCTTCTGTTCAAAAAGGCCCGCAGGGTGAAGTTACTGTTTCTGAAGAATATAAAGCATACGAAGAAAGGAATGGTATCATGATCCCAACTAAAAAATTACTCAATCAGGGTTTTCCAATCAATACAACCTTGAAATCAGTAGAGTTTAATGTTGATTTGGCGGATGATACTTTTAAAATCAATTAATCATTAATTGGTTTCTGTGAAAAGCCCGGCCAGTTATCATGGCCGGGCTTTTTCGTTTATAATTTTAAATATAGCCAGCCAGCTTATAAGCAGAATAGCCCATCCATTCTTTAAATAAGATATGCCATTTTTTGAGCGCATCAATGCTCGGAATAAACATTGCAGGAGATATTGTATCATCTACAGTAAGAAAAACAGTAGGAAACCTTACCACCTCATAACCTTCTTTTTCAAAACAGGCGGATGCTCTTGGCATATGGCTGGCGCTGGTAATTAATAAAATAGGGTAGTTGTTGCTGATGTAGTTAGAAGCTAATTGGGCACTTTCTACAGTATTTCTTGACTCAATTTCTATTTTCACCCGATTCAAAGGGAAATTGATTGATTTCAGATAGTTTAAAATCACTTTAGCTTCCTGCAAATCTGACCTTAAAGCTGTTGCTCCACCTCCTGAAATATAAAGTGTATCTATTATTCCTTGCTTAAAAAGCATCATTGCCTGAAGTAATCTATCGGCATTTTGATGAAAATAAACCCGGTCATCAGGAAGTTTTTGTGTGTTAGTCATCCCTGTGAGTAATACTCCATAAGTATAATTTTTATCCTCAATTTCCTTCATGGGCAACGGGTCTTTTTCCCAGTGCTTTAATAAAGAATTTGCCAGGAAATCATTGGTAAAAATGATAAATAAAAGAAATCCGGTAATAGCAGCGTACTTTGACCATTTTTTTCTTCTGAAGAGAAAGTAAGTAAGCCAACATAACCCAATAATTGTAGTGGGAAGAAACAGGTAGCTGAGTGTTTTTGAGAGAATAAAAAACATAATACAAATTTTGACAAAAGTATAATTTTTTTCTTAACGGTTATTTTGTGAAAAGCCATAGGTTTCTGAACAACTAACTATTGATTGAAAATAATTACATTAGGCGAGCTAATTAAGTGATTCAAATGAGAAAAATGTTCTTATATTTTCCAGCTTTACTGGTTTTACTCTATGCATGTAGCCAATGAATAAGTAAAGCAGAAGAAGGCTTAGTTTCAGAAGATTCTTCGTCCAGTTATCTTGATAATTCCTACAGGCTTTTGGCTAAAATGAAGATGAGTGATACCATTCAATTTGGAGATTCCGTTCCTCTTTATTTTACAGTATTTAACATGACTGATAGCCCTAGGTAAATTTGTAAATGGCATACTCCATTTCAGCCTTTGCTAAGTGAATATTTGAAAATTACTTATGATGACGCGGGTAATGATGTCAATTGTTAGGTTGGCCAATGGTTAAAAGAGCTAAGCCACAACCTGTAGAAGCCTACCTTACTGTTTACCTCAATGATAGCCTTACATCCACAGTCAATTTAATAAAAGGTTGTGATTTGAAGAAGAACTACGAAACCATTAAATATATAGGTGAGAATATCATTGGAAACTCAGCAAGAGGTATTGCATCTTTTGCTATGGGAGGTATTTGATTTTACTTAAATTTAATAGAATCAGGTGTATGAAAATTACAGAATCCGGAGTGTGTTTCTCCGGATTCTTCTATTGTAATTTAGGCTGATCTAAGTTTCCTGATGGTATATTTACATAATACAAAAACCAGATATACCCATGGAGCACCGTGCATAATTAAGTCGAAATAGTCTATGAATTTCATTCCATCTGCTCCTCCTAAAACCCATCTTACTTTACCAAAAAAGTGGGGTTCAGGAAAGTAAGGAGCAAGTCCTATTGTAGCAACTAAAATAACTGCCAGAGCGATTTTAGGTAGTCTCATTAGGAATTCTTTTGTACTTGCTGAATGATATTATTAGGATCCACTACTCCTGTTTGCCTCCATTTTATCTGGCCTTCTTTGAACAAAATGAGTGTAGGGATACTTTGAACACTGTAAGTAAAAGTGGCCGATTGATTTTTGTCAATATCTACCTTAATAACTTTTATTTTCCCTTTCATTTTCTGAGCTACTTCTTCTAAGTAAGGAGCCATCATTTTACAAGGACCACACCAATCTGCATAGAAGTCTACCAAAACCGGTGTATCACTCTGTATTAATTCACTAAAGCTTGCCATTTTTACTTTGTATTTTGGTATTGATTCCAAGCCTGTATACCACCTTCAAGGTTATACAATTTATCGAATCCATTACTGGACATAAAGCCACAGGCAGTGCTACTTCTGTTACCACTTCTGCAGTATACTAAATAAGTCTTATCAGTATCCAGTTCATTAATTTTATCAGCAAAATCAGGTCCCATAATATTAATTACAGTGGCTCCTTCAATAAACCCTTCTACTTCTTCTTCCGGTGACCTTACATCAATTATCTCCGTATTCTCTTCCTTAGATAATCTTTCAAATTCTGCCGGTTTTATATTTTTATGATTCATAAACGATTGATTATAAAATTTTACTTACTAATGTTCAAAGATACGTTATATGAGTAATGAATGTTTGTAACTGGAGTTACAATTCATCCCCGTTGAGATTATTTTACTTTCGTTTTAAAGATGGTTTAGGGGCGGGTTAAAACGTAATCGTAAACTTTATACTCTTTTATCTTCTCTAAATATGACTTGTTATTCGAAGTTTTTGTTGAGAGTTTCGTGTAAAGCAAACTCAGTAAATGGTTTCCCCCTCCGTTCGCATTAACAAAATTTATTGCTTCTTTAAGTATCTCTACATTACTACTATTATTAATAATTGCCTCATATGTTCTGCCATATTTCTGGTAATAGACTTGTTGCGAATTTTTTAGTGCTTTAATTAAACTTGTGGTTTTATCATCTACCTGATTATTTGCAATTGAGGCTTCTATATAGAGCTCATAAAATTTTGGATTATTTGGAAATTGATTCGTTAATCTTTTAGCATATATCAAGGAACGATCTGCTTTATTTTCCAACCTTAAAAAGATATGACTCAGGTATATTAAAGACTCTGCCTGTACAATAGTATTAGAAGAAGAGGCTCTGTCTAATTGTTGAAGCCCTTTGTTTTTATCACCCTCTTTAAAAAAAAATAACAAAGAGTGATAGGCCATATTTTTGTTTAAATAATAGGAATAAAAGTAATTGTACAATCCCGCAACCAATAGCCATTCGTCACTTAAATTTTCTTCTGCCAGTTTAGGTTTAATTAAGCTATAAGCTTTACCACCGTACTTAACAGCTGCCATTGTTTCATTTTTGTTATAATAGAATTCAGCAAGTAATAAAAAAGCATTGAGCTGAATGAAAGATTGATAGTCAGAAAGCAGTTCTTCACTTTCCGCAATAGATTGAAGGAGGTTTATGTATGGACTAACTATACTTTCTTTTTGCAAGTAGACGGGAAGAGACTTCCACCTTATAATATGTGCCTGAAGAAGGGCTGCCTCATCAGTATTATTAGTGCAATAGTAATCTTTTAAGGCCTGAGCCGAGTCAATCTCATTATTGTAAACCAATGATAAAATATCAACTGCGGCATTAGTGCAAGGAGCGTCAGTAATATTTTGCACTTTAACAAAGTGGAAATTAAATAAAAAAAAGAAAAGTGTACTTAAAACATATATTTTCATCAAATAATCTTAACAGTGTTTTGTGGATATTATCAATTATACTACTTTAGTACCAAACATAAACCATATTTATCTATGAAAAAATTATTATTATTAATTTGCTTTGTATCATTTTTAGGATTGTCAAATTCCTTCGCTAACAACAGTTACTATGTTGATGATGCTGCAGTAGAAGAAGTGTTAACTTCAGGTGTTGAGCTAAGCGCGGAATTTAACTTAAACCCAAATGCAACCTTAGGTCAGCAAACTACTCTTGATGAAAAAGACCCACTAGTAGCGATTATTTTGGACTTTTTCTTAGGAGGTATAGGTATTCACAGGGTTTATCTTGGTGGTAGAGGAACTTTGGTTTTAATTTACTTCATCACTTGTGGTGGTATTTTCGGTATTGTCCCTCTAGTAGATTTAATTGTGCTTGCAATTAACTATGACGACATCAGTCAGTTTGTAGATAATGACAAATTTATTATGTGGTAATTTAGTTACCCTCATAATTTTATTGAAAGAGGCTTCTACAAAGAGGCCTCTTTTTTTATGCCTTCTAACAAAAATAACTCTATTTTATCCTGGACTTTAGCAATTTTATTTTTATTATATTCTTGTGCTAAATATTCAGCGTGCCTGGCTCCTCCCATATAAAAAACATAGAACAAGCTTACTCCGGTAAATGTGCCTGAAAAATAATAGCCATTTAAAAAGCTATATCCTGCAAAGCCCAAGAGCCCAGTTTGTAGTACTAATGAAGTAATACCACGAAATACCTTACCAGCATACATTTGTCCTGAGCCGGGAATAAAATAGGATAGAGTCTCTGCTTTTGAAGGATCTTTTAACTTCAACCCAGCAAGTTCAGTATAAAGGCTCTTTACAGAATCCTGATAAATTGGGGAGGATGAAATTTGAAGGCTTAAATTTTTAGCTTCCTCCCATTGACTCATCTCCAGGTTAATCAATGCTCCTAAATAGGAAGTTTTTTTCTTTTGAAAGGCAGATTGTTGGACATTGCGTAAGCCTATTAAAGAGAGTTTTGCCTGTGAAAACGACTCAGCAAGGTAATGGCATAATGATGCTTCATAGCCCAATAAATACTTGAGAGAATCATTTGATGCTTGTGGGTAAGCTCTGCCGATTGTAGAGGCTGCCTCTTTAAATTCTTTTTGATGTTTATAGCAATAGGCCTTTTTTAATAAAGCAATATTTCGTGCATTTTGATTGCTGGCTTCAAAAACATCTTTTTCATAATATACTAATGCCAAATCATGATTTCCCTCGTTACAAAGGGTATCACTTAACTGGCCTTTAGTTAAAAAAGGAACGAATAGGAATATGCAAGTCCATCTTAATACGATAATTGACAGCTTCATTGTATTCTTTATTATAATTTTTAACTGTTAAAGCACTACTCCAAATATTTCCTGCATGGAAGAGTGAAAACAAACTACCATAAATGATAAATCGAGGGCTTTCTATCCCATCAATACGGTAACTTTCCCATACCTGTAACGCTAAAAACATGCTGATTACAAATGAATAAATTCCTTGGCCTCTTTTTCCGGCATAAAATTTTCCGGCACCGGGAATAATAGCAGTAGCAATTCCGGCTACCCAGGGAGATTTCAATTTTTTATTGCGGAGTTCTTCAGCCACGTTTTGCAACGAGGCTCTTTCATTGCTGAAGTAATAATATTCTTGAGTTATATTTTGGTCATACTTATCAAAAGCAGCTATGTCTCTATTGAGTAACGCGAGTCCTGATAATTCAAAGTATTTTAGATTGGCCACTACAGAATCTTCTACTTTTAAATTATTTAAAGCCTCGTACCCCCTTTTAAAATCTTCATTATATATGGAATTGATATTAATCAAAAACCTGGACTCGTTATAGTTATTTAATGACCCGGAGACTTTACTCAAATATTGATTAGAGTGAGTGTGCTCTTGTAAATGGTAAAACGATTTTCCAATAAGAAAATTTGCCGAGTCAGGGCTAATGAGGCTTTTCTGGCTTAGCTGCAAATGTTGTAAGTAATCTATAACATGTTTGTATTGATTGGAATTGTATAGGTATTCAACGAAGTTATTCTCATTATTTTGACATCTTGCTGAGTAACTTGATCCTAAAAAAAAAATAAAAAAGAAAGCTAAGAAGCTATGCCTAAAATCTGTAATCATTCACGCTTTCTTTTATTTTACCTTTTTCATCAAAGTTTAATGGGCTCGTTTCCAGAATAGATATTCTATTACAGCGGCTAAGCCTGTCAATTGAGAGCACCATGCCTCCTAAAATCCCGAATTCATTTGTCAGATCTTTGCTGAAGTGAGAGCACGTTTTTGCAAATACACAATTGGCAGCAATTTGCACACTGATATTCTTTTGATAGAACCCCAGGCTTCCATTATAAAGAATTCTGAGTGGATTGATTTTTTGGAGTAAACTCTTCTTAGGAGTCTCTTCATGCACTGTTTCTAAGTCTTTAGTGCTATTGGAAATTAAGGTTAAATCATCTTCAAAAGTTTGAGCATGGGCAAATGGGCCAAAAGCAAAATATAATAATAAGATAATCATAGCCTTATTTAATAAGTTTAGCATCGGCAGGAATTTTGAAATTTAACTTTTCTGATGCTTCAGGTACATTAAACCTGATGTTTTCATATTGGGTTTTTGACACAATAGAGTCTCTCTCAGTCTTAAAATCTATTTGAGTGATAGAACGAGGGAAATCTATTTGGTTAACTTGCTCATAGTTGTAAAAATATACTTTCTTAACCACCATTTCTGTATGGTCCTTGTACTCCATAAAAATTGGATTTTCCTGATCATGCACTATCTTAATTGAAGAAAAATATTTCATTCCTTCACTAGGTGGCCACCATTCTGTTACTGTAAGACCATCTTCATAGCTAACATCTTTAATCGTAAAGCCTATCTCTGCCAGGCCCAGATCGTTCTTTTTATTGTTGATAAAATAGTAAAGCTCATTTGTTTTAGTGCTGTAATAGGCATTCTGAGATTGAATGACTGAGTTATTGTCTTTGTCATATACACTAACCTGCCCTTTTTCATTATTAATTATCACAATATTATCAGGGCGAGAGTAATAGGTCACCATTTTTCCATTCACATTGTAATAAATAGTGGTCTTTAAGGTAGTGATTTTTCCCTCCTCAGCACTTCTTACAGTTGCATCCACAGCTATCGTATTATACATCTGTGAAAATCCTGATTGGCAAACAAATAGAGTAAGGAATATAAATAGATAGCGCATTTGTATTCAATTAAATCTAAGACAAAAGTAAAAACTTTTCCAGATTAATCTACTACTTCCCGCGGGATATCCATGGGGATTCTGCTCAGTAATTCATAGTTTAGCTGGTTACTCATTTCACCAAAACTGGCAACAGTAATTTTCACTTTACCTTGCGAACCGATCATTATTACCTCATCATCTCTTTTTACATTTTTGGCTTCGCTAATATTGATGATAAGCAGGTTCATATTTACTATACCGATCACTGCAACCCGTTGTCCGTTTACAATTACCCGTCCCTGATTGCTCAGAGAACGAGAGAATCCATAAGCGTAGCCTACTGGCACAGTAGCTATTTTCATATTCTTAGGTGCCTGATAACTGGTTCCATAGCCAACAAATTCTCCCATTGGGAGATTTTTTAATGCCATAACCCGTGATTTCCATGTGATAACTCTTTTTAAAGGGTCTCTCGACCTTTCCTTGCCGTTGCCATCATAACCATTGCTCTTCTTGTGATGAATGAAAGTCTCCCGACTTGGCCAAAAACCATATAATAAGATTCCAACGCGAACCATATCCATATGAGTTTCCGGATAAGCAATTACTGCTGCTGAACAGGCTGTGTGCTTAACGTTGGGAGTAAGTCCATTTTTCTCAAAATGCTCAGCATACTGATGAAACAAATTAATCTGATCCTTGATTCGTAAATAATTAGAGATGCTTTCAGCACCAGCATAGTGTGTACACAAACCCTCGAAAATGAGGTGCTCCTGGTTTTTCTTAATTAACTCAATAGCTTTTGGGAAAAACTTTTCTTCCAGCCCGGTTCGGTTCATTCCTGTTTCAATCTCCAAATGAATGATCGCTTTTTGGCCAATCTTTTTTGCTCTGTTAATGGTTTCTTTTAGTCTGTCAATATCAAAAACGTAAAACTGAACTTGATTTTCAATGGCCCATGAAATTTGCTCATCATGAATCCAGCCCATAATCATTACAGTGGTTTCTTCTTCCTTTACCTGGCAAGCGCGCCATGCTTCATGAGCTGAAAATACCGAAAGATGGTTTACCTCATTCTTCTCAAATATTTTCACCATTTGCTCAATTCCGTGGCCATAGGCATTTCCTTTAACCACAGCTGAAAGCCTTACTTTTTCTCCTATCTGCTTCTTAATAAATTTCACATTTTGCCTTACAGCACTTTTGCTTAATGTTATCTGAGAAGTATTAAAAGGATCTTTAGTCTTGTACATCGCTGGTGAATTGCTCTATTAAACCTATATACATTGCTATGCCGGTAGCTGTAATTTCATCCGGGAAATCATATTCTTTACTGTGCAAACTTGGCATTTCTAGGCCTGCTCCTAAGCCAAAAAAGCCTGTATGTGTTATTTCTTTAAAATGGCCAAAATCTTCACTCCATTTAAATGGTTTTTCAATTTCATTAAAAGCTATATTTTTTAAGCGGGCAACTTTTTGTAATGTTTCAAAAATGTACTCACTATTCTCAGTAGAAGGAAAGCTTTCTATATAGCTAATGTCCTGTTCCAGCTGATTTTCCTTGGCTGCTTGTATTACAATATCTTCAGCAAGGTTGGTTAATTCATGCATGTCTTTGTCCTGCATTGCTCTAAGAGTCACTCTCACCTCACCATATCCCGGAGATGTGCCAAAGGCAATTTCTCCCATTACTGTATGAATTACAGTAGCCAATGTGAGAGATGAAAAGGTGTGGTTCTTATGCAAGTTCGTTATTTCAGTAATTATTTTAGCAATGGCAAGCCCGGGACTTTTTCCATTTTCCGGTTCTGCAGCATGGCTGGTTTCTCCTGTCAGCTTAATTACCATACCTTTTGAGGCGGCAGCAAAAATGCTTTTTTTACTTACAATCAGGTTTTTCTCAAACCCCGGTAAATTATGCAGTCCAAATAGGTAGTCTAAATGAATATTTAAAGCTTTTAAGCTTTTTATCACTCTTGCCGCTCCTTCGCCTGTTTCTTCAGCTGGTTGATATATAAGATATACATCGCCATATTCAGGCTGGTTTTTTTGAAGATAATCACCCAAACCAGTTACCATAGTCATATGACCATCATGTCCGCATTTATGCGCAACATTGGATGTTATTGAGCCATATGGAAGGTCAAGAAACTCATCAATAGGTAAAGCATCCATATCAGCACGGATTCCTACATTTTTTCCAGGATTCTTTCCTTTGAAAATAGCTACCAAACCATGCCCCCCAACATTTTCTATTATTTTATGAGGATGATACTCCTCTAACTTCTTTTTAACAATATTGGAAGTGAAGGCTTCATTATTTGAGGTTTCTGCATGCTGATGAAGTTGATGTCTGAATTTTTTCAGGTCATCTAAATCGGGTGTAAATTGCATAATAAAGGAAAATATAAGATTAAAAATAAGCTGCAATTAGCATCTTTTCTCTCTTTTTTTCTGATGATTATAAGGTAAAATAGCACATGGGAATCAGCTGATATTCAGACTGAAATGAGCACTTACTCCACCGTTTTTTCTATATAATTTGAATTTAGAATTCCTAAGGCGCCCATGTATTTCAATTTGAAATTGATTAAGTCTCCCACTTTTCTATTAGCAGTATTATCTCCCAGATCAATAACAATCATATCAGAACTGGATCCCACAACTTTGAAGTCATAATCATCAAGAATAAGGTATTTGGGATCAATATCTAGAACGCCAATATCCAAAATAGCCCTAAAACTGGTTTGGCCATACAGAGACTCATCTATTTCGGTAGTTACCCCTTGCGGATTGGCTGCCATTTCTCCCATTGGCACTTTAGGCTTTTCAGTGATTTCTATTATTTCGGTAAATAATTCTAAACAATCATCGTGCATACCCTGTATGGTAGTATCATCAAAAAGGTTAGCTCCAAAATATAGGGTTTCGCCAATCCTGAAATGATTAACCCCTGCAGGAATCTGCTTATTCATGATCAGCGGAATTGTAACTGATGTGCCACCTGAAACCAGTGGGATTTTTCGGTTAAATTTCAGCTCTATTATTTGTTTGTACAGGCTTAACTGGATTAACTTATCCTGGGAAGGCATTACACCATGCAGGCAGTTTAAGTTAGTGCCAATTCCTACTATTTCAATATTAGGTAATTCAAATACTTTAGCATAAAAATCGATTAAGTGATCCCCCATAACACCTTCTCTCAAATCACCCGTTTCCACCATAATTATTGCTTTATGGATTTTATTTTGTCTCCCGGCTTCTTCAGAAAGTAGTTTGAGTGTGTAATACTCTGTATTCATGCTCATGTCAGCAAAACTTACCACATCTTTAATACTCCTTTTTGCCGGAGGTTTGATGTAACATGTTTTTACTGTAGGATCAATAGCCTTCACCTTCTGGAGATTGCTTATTCTGGAATCGTGGATTTCCCGAAACCCTAAATCAATCACTTCTTTTAGGTATAGCTCATTTCCACAAAAAAGTTTGGTAACTGCGCCCCAGTCTAAATTATTTTTTGTAAAAAGTTCATGAAGAAAATCGAAATTATGTTTAAGCTTTTCCCGGTATAGTTTTAAAAATGCCATATTTATTTTTTTAACCTCATTTCCAGGTATTTATTTGTAAAGCCTAATTTTTCATACAAGTACTTTGCAGGGTTTTCCGGCTCAACATGTAGAGCAATATCTCCTTTTGCCATATTTATGGCTCTTTTCATTAATTCTTTGCCTACACCTTTTCCTCTCTGATCAGCATGTACAGCAATGTATACCAGTATGTTTTCCGGAATGTAACCTGACATTCCGGTTTGGTTTACAACTACGGCACCTTTGATGGCACCATCCTCTCGCCCTACAACTACAAATCCTCCCTGATGGCCGAAAGAGCTTAATGCATAATCAAGGCATTTCATAATGTCTTCTTTTGAATCTCCGTACTGATCCAAATGAGTAAATAAAAAGTCAGCCACTTCATTTTTCTGAAGCGTTGTAGCTGTGTCTATTGATGTTATAGTTTGATATTCCATGTTAATATTTATAAATTTTTGTTAGGAAATAAATATGAAAGCGTGATAAATATGATACCAGAAATCGTTATTCCAAAAACATTTGGATCGAGTCCTAAGGGTAATTTAAAGAACGCATCTGATAAAGGAACGTGAATTACCTGCAACTTGTTAATGACTGTTGCAATTTGACCGGGTGTCATCATATCAAAAGCTTCATTGTTAGGAATTAAATGATCGAATTTTTTAATACTGCTTAGAATTTCTCCTTTCCTGGAAGCCAGGCTTAAAGTAACTTTATTTGCCTGAAGCAGTGCTGTAGTAAAACCGCCTGCAAGCATTGCATAAAATGCTCCGGTAGTACTACTTTTTTTCCAGAACAGCCCTCCCATAATTGGGATGAATAATCCGGATACCATAAATGCATAGCTGTATAGCATCAGGTTAAGTACATTTTCCATTACACTGGCTAATAGAAGTGCTAATAAACCTACTCCCAGAGTAACTATTTGAGAGAGCCTTAGCTCGGATTGATCAGTAGAAAACTTTTTTGAGAATTTTTGTATAAAGTCTGAAACAATGTTACCGGACGAAGCCATTAGGCAACTGTCAGCTGTTGACAGGATAGCAGAGAAATAAGCTGACATCATTAAACCTAAAAGGCCAACTGGCAGAACGGTAGCCAGCATCATAGGTAATCCTTGTTCAGGATCTGCATCTGTAATGCCGAAAGTTCCTAAGTGCGCAAACATTCCCTGATCTGCAGCTACTCTGGCTAAAATACCAAGAGCAATGCCCATAAATGCCATAATTGGCCATTCAAAGAGTCCTGCAATAAACCACGCTCTTTTCGCTGTTTTTACATCTTTGCTGGCATATATTCTTTGATAAAGTGTCATGCCAACAAACCAAATAGGGATAATAGTGGCTACCCAATAAACAATATCCTGCCAGGAAATATTGGTTAAACTGAGCATATCAGGACTTAATGTAGCTTTAATAGCTTCCATTCCGCCCACCGCATTGTAAGACATGGGAATCCCTATAAAAATTAATCCGGAAAGTAAAATAATCCACTGGATGGTGTCTGTATAAATAACGGCTTTTATTCCACCAATCACGGTGTAGATTACCGCAATGGCACCCATAACCCATAAAGCACCGGTCAGTGAAATTTCCGGAAAAGTACCTGAAGCTAATTTAGCCCCTGCAAGTAGTTGAGAACTGGTAAAACCGGCATATCCGATTGCCGATATTATAGCCGCCAGGAGAGCCTCTTTTCTATCAAAAAAGTATTCAAAAATTTGGGGCATGGTGTGGAAATTGGCAAAAGCTTTATTGCCTCGCACAATAGGAATCAAAAAGACAGCTGCAAGCCATGCACCGATTAAGCCTGTAAAGAGCATCCATGAGCCAGATAGGCCTATCGTAAAGCCTAAACCACCTAAGCCAATGGAAAATCCACCACCTACATCAGTAGCTACCACGCTTAAGCCTATATGCCAGCTGGTCATGCTCCTGCCTCCTACATAATAATCGTCCATGCCGGTATTACTTCGGTAGAAATAGTAGCCGACTCCCAACATACCTACTATGTAGATGATGAAAATGGATAAATCGATAATATGCATATTATTTTCAGTTAGTAAGTTACGGATAGCAAAGTGGAGGCGAGTCTTATCGGTATGCTGGTGTAAGAGCTGCCGAATAATATCCTGTAACTGGTTCTAAATAATTTAAAAATTCTAAGATACGCAAAATTTTTCAGGCATAAAAAAAGGGCTTAGCGCCCTTTTAACATTATAATTTATGATTTTACTTCCCAGAACTCAACTTAGCTCCTAAGTATTCTCTGTTCATTCTCGCAATATTAGATAGATCAATTCCCTTTGGGCATTCAGCAGAACAGGCTCCTGTATTAGTACAAGCCCCGAATCCTTCAGCATCCATTTGAGCTACCATTTTCTCAGCTCTCTCATCACGCTCAACTTGACCCTGCGGTAACATTGATAACTGCGATATTTTAGCACTTACAAAAAGCATAGCAGATGCATTTTTACACGCTGCAACGCAAGCCCCACACCCAATACAAGTAGCTGAATCGAATGCTTCATCTGCCACAGTTTTAGGAATAGGTATTTCATTAGCATCAGGAGTTCCTCCAGTATTTACACTAATATATCCTCCTGCTTGAATAACTCTGTCAAAAGCACTTCTATCTACCGCTAAATCTTTTATAACAGGAAAAGCTTTTGCTCTCCAAGGTTCAATAGTGATAGTTTCACCATCACTAAAGCTTCTCATGTGAAGTTGACAAGTAGTTACACCTCTAAGTGGGCCATGCGGCTCACCATTAATATACATACTGCACATGCCACAAATACCTTCTCTACAGTCATGATCAAAATGCACAGGATCCTCATCCTTATCTATTAATTGCTCGTTTAAAACATCAATCATTTCCAGAAATGACATGTCTGATGACACACCATCTAAATCATATGTTTTAAACCCGCCTTTATCTTGATTGTTTTTCTGTCTCCAGATTTTTAATTTAAATTTCATAATTAAAATATTTTGATGACCTAAAGACTACTTATAGCTTCTTTGTGTCAGTTTTACATTTTCAAATATCAATTGTTCTTTGTGAAGAGTTTCCGGCTTTTCAGGACCAGTGTACTCCCAGGCTGCTACGTAAGCAAAGTCTTCATCATTACGTTTAGCTTCACCTTCTGGTGTTTGATGCTCTTCCCTGAAGTGGCCTCCACAAGACTCCTCTCTATGAAGTGCATCATCAACCATCAACTCTCCTAATTCTAGGAAATCAGAAACTCTAGACGCTTTCTCTAAAGAGCTATTGAATTCTTCATTTGAACCGAGAACTTTTACATTTTTCCAGAAATCTACTTTAAGATCTTTAATCAGTTCTTTTGCTTTTTTCAGGCCTTCACCAGTTCTTGACATTCCGCAATAGTCCCACATGATTTTACCTAACTCTTTATGGTAATGATCAACAGACTTACTTCCTTTTATAGATAATAATTTATCGATATTATCTTTTACCTCTTTTTCAGCTGCTTTGAAAGCTTCATGATCAGTATCTACTTTTTCATATTTCTCACCAGCTAAATAATTACCGATAGTGTAAGGGATTACAAAATAACCATCTGCTAAGCCTTGCATTAAAGCACTAGCACCTAATCTATTTGCCCCGTGGTCTGAGAAATTAGACTCACCTGTTGCGTATAGTCCATCTATGTTGGTTTTAAGATTATAATCAACCCAAAGACCACCCATAGTATAATGCACAGCAGGATAAATTTTCATAGGTTGAGCATAAGGATTTTCCCCGGTAATTTGCTTATACATATCAAACAAATTACCATACTTACTTGCAATTGTATCCTCACCGTCTCTCTTGATAGCATCTCTGAAATCAAGGTAAACTGCTTTTCCTGTTTCATTTACTCCTCTACCTTCATCGCAAACATATTTAGCATTTCTAGAAGCTACATCACGAGGTACAAGGTTACCGAAAGCAGGATATTTTCTTTCTAAATAATAATCTCTTTCATCCTCACTAAGATCATTCGGATGAATTTCTTTTTTTCTGATTTTTTCAGCCAATTCCTTAGTAGCTGGAACCCATACACGACCATCATTTCTTAAAGATTCTGACATTAAAGTCAGTTTAGATTGATGATCTCCACTAACTGGAATACAAGTTGGGTGAATCTGGGTGTAACATGGGTTAGCCATTAAAGCTCCTTTTTTGTGAGCTCTCCAAGCGGCTGTAACATTTGACCCCATTGCATTAGTAGATAAGTAGAATACGTTACCGTAACCTCCGGTTGCTAATACAACAGCATGTGCTGAATGTGATTCAATTTTACCGGTTACCAGATTTCTGGCTACAATACCTTTGGCTTTTCCATCAACCATCACTAAATCCAGCATTTCAGTTCTTGGGAAAAGCTCAACTTTACCGTTTGCTATTTGACGACTTAAGGCACTGTAAGCTCCTAATAATAATTGCTGTCCCGTTTGACCTCTCGCATAGAATGTTCTGGAAACTTGCGCTCCACCGAATGATCTATTAGCTAATAACCCACCGTATTCTCTTGCAAAAGGAACACCTTGAGCTACACACTGATCGATTATATTTACACTCACCTGAGCTAGTCTGTAGACATTTGCCTCTCTAGAGCGATAATCCCCACCTTTAATAGTGTCGTAGAATAAACGGAACACACTATCACCATCATTTTGATAGTTCTTAGCTGCATTAATACCACCTTGAGCTGCAATTGAGTGAGCTCTTCTTGGACTATCTTGAAAACAAAATGACTTTACATTGTAACCTAATTCAGCTAATGAAGCTGCTGCCGAAGCACCCGCCAATCCGGTTCCTACTACAATGATATCATATTTTCGTTTATTAGCCGGGTTTACCAGCTTCACATTAAATTTATGATTTGTCCACTTCTCTGATAATGGACCTTCAGGTATTTTTGATTCTAAATTCATAGTACAGTAATTATCCTTAACTATTGAGAAACATGATTATTGGAATTAATGCAAATGCAAATGGTATTAATATTGCGTATGCGATTCCCAATTTTTTAATAAATGGAGTGTATTTGCTATGATTTACACCAAGTGTTTGGAAAGCACTTGAAAACCCATGAGACAAATGGAAAGCCAGTCCCACCATACACAAAACATAAATTGCTACATACCACCATTCACTAAATGCAGCACTAACAACTTTATAAAGGTCTTTGTTTCCTGCATCATCCATCTGAATTGCTCCCCAATGCATTTCGTACCAAAAATTTCTCAAATGAATCACTAAAAAAACAAAAATAATAAAACCTAAAATGCCCATATTTCTTGAAGAAAATGAGCTGTTTGCAGATCCTTTTACCTCAGAATATCCCACAGGCCTCGCAGCTTTATTTTTTCTTACTAAAGCAATAGACATAATAATATGTATTAATATGAACGCATAAAGTCCATAAGATGTCGTTTTAATTATAGGATTAGAAGTCATGAATTTTGCATAAGCATTAAAAGCTAACCCACCATCATCAGCTAATAACTGAAAATTACCAGCTAAATGGACGACTAAAAAAATGATTAAAAACAATCCGGTAAGTGACATCACTAATTTCCTACCGATTGTGCTTGTTAAAGTATCAGAAAGCCAACTCATATATTTACTTAATTATTAGGGTTTAAAATGATAGATTCAAAGTTACGTGTGGAACCCTTATAAAACAATTGTGTTTTTTATTTTAAAACATTCTAAATAGTATAATTATTTTTTGTAATTACCGTTAAACAAAAATTACAATATGAATGTTTTGGTGATTTATGAACAATATTTTATATCTTAACGTTCTAAATCTCTCAGCGCTAAACAAGTGAAACAGTTACTCCTTATCATACTTTTCTTAACCTGCTTATGCATTAATGCACAGGCAACCCATATACGTGCTGGAGAGATTACAGCAAGAAGATTGGGATGTACAAGTCGTACTTATGAATTTACATTAACTGCTTACAGAGATACAGGTTCTGATATTTTATTTGGAAATGGGATTTTCGATTATGGAGATGGAAATACAATAGCTCTTAATCCGGATGGTTTTTTTAGAAAAGAAATAATAGATAATGAAGTAGAACTAGTTCAGTTTCGACTTACGCATACCTATCCTGGAGATGGTAGTTTTACAGTTTCTTACGTGGAAGATTTTAGGAATGCGAACATTATTAACATGTCGAATTCCGTGCAAACTCCTTTTTATGTAGAGACCACTGTTAGGCTAGATCCTATTTTTGGTTGTAATGATACTCCTGTTTTTCTTGTACCTCCTATTGATAAAGGTGCAGTAGGAGTTTTGTTTTTTCATAATCCGGGTGCTTTTGATATTAATGGAGATAGTATTTCTTTTAAAGTTACAATTCCTAAAAGCAGAAAAAATGTAGAGGTTGGTAATTATCGTTTTCCTGATGTAGCGGGAGGTGGCCAAAATGAGCAGCAAACTGGACCTGCCACCTACACGCTTGATCAGTTGACTGGTGATATCTTCTGGGATGCTCCAGGTTTGCAAGGTGAATATAACATTGCATTTATAGCCGAAGAATGGCGTAAAATTGATGGAGAGTACCGTTTTTTAGGTAGTGTTACCAGAGATATGCAAATTATTATAGGGGAAACGGATAATGACCCACCTGAACTGGAAATACCGATGGATACCTGTATTGAAGCAGGTACTTTATTAGAGGCTCAAATCATTGCAACAGATCCTAATCCTGAATCTTTAGTTAAAATTGAAGCGTTTGGAGGGCCTTTTACCCTGGTGCCATCAGCTACACTTTCACCTGACCCTGCTGTTTATGATCAAAGCCCAACAACAGCAGACTTTAGCTGGCAAACTACTTGCGATCATATTAGGGAAGATCCTTATTTGATTCGCTTTAAAGCTACTGATAATGGCCCGGGTATTAGACTTACAGCATTTGAGACATGGAGTGTTACGGTTGTACCTCCGGCACCTAAGAATGTTGTAGCAGAAAGCAAACCTCAAAGGTCTATAGAGGTTTCATGGGATCCTTACGACTGCGGTTTAGCTGAAGTAGTGCAGGTATACAGAAGGGTGGATAGTTTTGCATTTAACCCTGAAAACTGTGAGATTGGAATTCCTGAAAATGGAGGCTACGAATTAATTGGTGCTGTTCCTGTAGCTCAAAATTCTTTTCTTGATAATAATGCTGGTAGAGGTCTTGATTTCGGAGCAACCTATTGCTACCGATTAGTGGCTGTTTTTGAGTTGCCTACAGGTGGGGTGAGCTATGCTTCCGAGGAAGTTTGTGAGCAAATAGCTGCCACAGGGCCGGTTATAACTAATGTTAGTATATCCTCTACAGATGCTAATAATGGAGAAGTTATAGTGAGTTGGCTTCCTCCTTTTGAAATTGACACCAGTATTTATCCTCCTCCTTACAAATATCAGGTATTGAGGTCTTCAGGAAGTGGCTTTTCACCTGTAACTACAGTTGTGAATGATACCACTTATACTGATTCAGGATTAAATACCTTAGATGAGGTTTACAGATACCGCTTAAATTTATATTTGGATGAGGCAGAAATTAATGAAGAAAATCTAATTGAAGTGTCTGCTACAGCTTCAACAGTACGTTTAGGCTCGGTAGGCTTATTTGAAGCAGTGGAATTGAATTGGGAAGCTGATGTACCATGGAGTAATACAAATCAGGATTTTCCTTACCACTATATTTACAGGAATAAGGTAGCAGCAGATACTAACTTAATGGTTTTGATAGATTCTGTGGATGTAACTCAGTTTGGGTATCAATATATAGATAGTGGGGCTTTTAATAATGTGAAGCTATCAAATAATGAGCAATATTGTTACTATGTAACAACTTCAGGTGGTTATGGTAACGAGGATATTTTTGAACCTCTATTAAATAATTCACAGGTGCTTTGTGCTATGCCGGATGATAATATCAATCCTTGCCCTCCTTTCGAAGTTTCTTTCAATTTAGGATCAGAGGGAGATTGCTTAAGCTTTCTGGCGGATAAGCCTTGTAATTTCTACCAATTTGAAAACACACTTGTTTGGGAAGCGAATCTGACTGATAGTTGTGATGCCAATATTAGCTATTACGAGATTTTTTATACCAATACCATTGATGGTGAATTTCAGCTAGTAGGAACTACTACAGAAACTACTTTTACTCATAAAGATTTGGAAGAGTTTGCGGGATGTTATAAAATACGTGCAGTAGATCAGTCGGAAAATAGAAGTGATTTCTCTGAAGTCTTCTGCAAAGAAAATTGTCCTAATATAGCTTTCCCTAATTTGATCACTCCTAATGGTGACAATAAAAATGATCTTTTTACTCCTTTTTACCCGGGAGGGGCTGCAACAGGAGCAATTCCTTTAGATAAGTGCCCGAGGTTCCTGGAGAAAATTGAGTTCAAGGTATATAACAGATACGGAAAACAGGTTTATGAATATACTTCAGGTGGAGAAAATAGTGTATACATTAATTGGAATGGTACCAATTTTAGTGGTGAACAGTTGCCTTCTGCTATTTACTATTTTGAAGCCCTTGTAACATTTGATATGCTTAGGCCTGAAAATAAGGAGCGTTTTATTAAAGGCTATGTAGAAATCAGAAGATAAGATTCTATGAG
Source organism: Marivirga lumbricoides (assembly GCF_014636295.1). Taxonomy (GTDB): domain Bacteria; phylum Bacteroidota; class Bacteroidia; order Cytophagales; family Cyclobacteriaceae; genus Marivirga; species Marivirga lumbricoides. Next base: position 199,612 of record NZ_BMEC01000010.1, read on the forward strand.
GATAATATTTTTTGATGGTGTTTGTAATCTGTGTAATGGGGCTGTAAATTTTGTGATAGATAGGGATCCCAAAGCAAAGTTTAAGCTGGCACCCCTACAATCTGATATTGCAGCCAAATATTTAAAGGAAGAACAATTAGATAACTTAAATAGCATTGCACTTTTTGAAGAAGGCAAAATTTATCAAAAGAGTAGTGCTGCACTTCGAATAGCAAAAAAGTTAACTGGTGCGTGGCCATTATTATACGGACTGATAATTATTCCCCCTTTCATGAGAGATTTTTTCTATGATTTAGTTGCGAAAAATAGATATAAATGGTTTGGGAAGCAGGAAACTTGTAGGATGCCTACGCCTGATATAAAGACAAGGTTTCTTTAAAATATAGGCTTAAATTTTAATACTTCCTGTCTGTTGTAAAATTTATATCTTTGAGCTTTAATAAGGCTTGAATATTAACTAAATTATAATTGTTTCAAGTTGAATCCTTTTTCAATTAGAAAATAAATTTTACAAATGAAAAAAGCATACGTTTTTCCGGGCCAGGGTGCTCAGTTTTCAGGAATGGGTAAAGAACTATATGAGACCCAACCAAAAGCCAAAACACTTTTTGAGCAGGCTAATGATATTTTAGGATTTGAAATCACTAAGATAATGTTTGAAGGAACCGATGAGCAATTAAAGGAAACCAAGGTGACGCAACCAGCAGTTTTTTTGCATTCAGTAATAACGGCATTGGTTCATCCAGATTTTAAGCCCGATATGGTAGCAGGTCACTCATTAGGAGAATTTTCTGCTTTAGTAGCAAATGGCACGCTTTCATTTGATGACGGTCTCAACCTTGTTTATAAAAGAGCGCTTGCAATGCAAAAAGCTTGTGAAATCAATCCTTCTACTATGGCCGCTATCCTCGGGCTTGAGGATGAAAAAGTTGAAAAAATTTGTGCAAGTATTACTGAAGAAATTGTAGTACCTGCTAATTATAATTGTCCTGGTCAGCTGGTCATATCAGGATCTAATAAAGGAATAGAAATAGCCTGCGAGAAAATGAAGGAAGCGGGAGCTAAACGTGCATTACCTTTGCCTGTAGGGGGAGCTTTTCACTCACCTCTAATGGAACCCGCCAGAGAGGAGTTAGCAAAAGCCATAGAACAAACCACTTTTTCTAAACCTAAGTGTCCGATTTATCAAAATTTTAATGCGAGCCCTTCGGAAGACATAGCCATTATCAAAGCAAATTTAATTGCTCAATTAACAGCTCCGGTTCGATGGACACAATCGGTGCAACATATGGTAGCCAATGGCGCGGACATTTTTATTGAAAGTGGACCCGGAAAAGTTCTTCAGGGGTTAGTAAAAAAAATAAATAGAGAATCGGAAGTAGACCAGCTCTAGCAGTTCATCATTAAGCTAAAGGGCAGAAAATCGCTACCATGAAATTGTTTGATTATGATAAAGCCATTGAACCCTGAAAATGAGGAGAAGAGATTAGAAGAGCTCTACAGGTTTAAAATTCTTGATACAGCAACTGAGAAAGATTTTGATGATGTTGTAGAGCTGGCTTCTATTATCTGCGAAGTGCCCATTTCCTTAATTACGATGATAGATGCTTCCAGACAGTGGTTTAAATCAAAAAAAGGCATTGACTGGAGCGAAACTGAAAGAGACATCTCTTTCTGCGGACACGCAATTTATCAAAATGACTTATTTATAATTGAAGATGCTACCAAGGATGAACGTTTTACCGACAATCCTTTAGTGATAAATGATCCGAGTATTCGTTTTTATGCAGGTATGCCACTTACAACTGAAAATGGATATAATCTCGGTACCCTGTGTGTTATTGATTCAAAACCTAAAACTTTAAATAAATCTCAAAAAACAGCATTGGAGATTCTCAGTAATCAGGTTTCCAGGTTGATTGAACTTCGGGAGAAAAAATTACAACTTGAAGAAAATGTAAAAATTATTGAGGTACAGAATAAGAAATTAAAAAATCTCAATAATCAGAATAATGAAATGACAAGTATTATTTCTCACGATTTAAGAGGGCCAATTTCAAGTGTGCGATCTTATTTCAATTCAGATTATTTTAAAAATTCTTCTACTGAGGAAAAGCTGAAATTGATGCCCGTGATTAAAGAAAGTGTTAATGGTATTCATAATCTTGTAGAGAATCTACTAGAGTGGTCGCAAAGTGTAGGAGACTTTAATTTAAGTAGCCTCAATTTGCATCAATACATTTACGAGGTAATACAGTTGTTTCAGGTGCAGGCTAATAAAAAGAATATCAAATTACTGAATAAGGTAGACCGTCATCTCAAAGTATTAGCTGATTCTTCAATGTTAAGATTCATACTTAGAAATCTGACAGGTAATGCGATCAAATTTACTGAGAATGGAAGCATTGAGTTATCTTCTTCGTTACAGGAAGATGGGAAAATTTGCATTGCAATTAAGGATAGCGGTGTTGGGATGAGTGAGCAATTAGTCAACAAGTTAAATAAAGGAGAGAAAAAAATTACTACCCTGGGTACTCGAAAGGAAAAAGGTTCAGGTTTAGGATTAAAGCTGATAAATGAATTTTTGGAAAGACATAATTCGTCTTTAGAGATAAAGAGTAAAGAAGGAAAAGGGAGTACCTTCTTCTTTACTCTTTCTCAAGCTTAAATAGAGCCTATTAGGCAATTACACGAAAATCAATTTGATATATGGGAAAGTAAGTGACAAATGATCTCCCCTTGTGTAATCTAATTCTAGATTCCATATAATATTTATTTCGAATAGCCTAGCAACTTAAGCATCGATTCACTTTCCTGTTCATCAGCAAAAAGCTCGGAAGTTATATTGCCTTCTTTATCTTTATTGATTAATACATGCTTTGGAGCGGGAATGAGACAGTGCTGAATGCCTCCATAACCCCCTAATGATTCCTGATAAGCACCTGTATGGAAAAATCCTATGTACTGAGGTGTTTTAGGTTCCACCTTAGGTAAAAAAACCTCAAATGAATGCGCTTCAGAGTTATAATAATCCATGGAATCACAAGTTAAACCTCCCATCTTCACTTTGTGAAAGGGTTCTTCCCAATTATTAATAGCCATCAGAATAAATTTCTGGTTTAATCCCCACACATCTGGTAAATGCGTAATGAATGAACCATCAATCATATACCATAGCTCTTTATCATTCTGAAGTTTCTGACCAAGTATAGAGTAGATAGTTGCACCGCTTTCGCCCACAGTATAGCTGCCAAATTCAGTGAAAATATGAGGGACTTCTACGTTGTTTTTCTCACAAATCCATTGGATATTTTCCACAATCTGATCAACCATGTACTGGTAATCATATTCGAAACCAAGCGAAGTTTTAATAGGGAACCCACCTCCTATATCAATAGTATCCAGTTCCGGACATACTTTCTTCAATTCGCAATACATGTCTACAAACTTACTTAGCTCACTCCAATAATAAGCAGTGTCCTTAATGCCAGTATTAATAAAAAAATGAAGCATTTTTAATGTAGCTTTCTTGCTGGGAGCTATTTTCTCATTATATAAGCTTACTACATCATTATACCTAATGCCTAATCTACTTGTGTAAAATTCAAAATTAGGCTCTTCATCAGAGGCGATTCTTATACCAACTTTAAATGGCTTGTTAGCACCTTCCTCATAAGCTTCAAGCTCATTTAAATTGTCTAAAACCGGCACAACATTTTCAAAGCCATCATTAATTAATTCATTAATGTATTTCTTATAAAGTGGTCTTTTAAAGCCGTTACATACCACAAAATGTTGCTTGCTTAACAAACCTTTTTCATGAAGCTTTCGCACAATAGGGATGTCGAACGATGAAGAGGTTTCAATGTGGGCACCTGCTTTCAGAGCCTCCTCCATAACGAAAGAAAAGTGGGATGACTTAGTACAGTAACAATATGTGTATTTACCCTTATAATTATGTTTTTCAAATGCCTTAGCAAAAAAGGACCTGGCATTATTAATGTTTTCACTGATTTTAGGAAGGTAGGTTAGCTTGAGCGGAGTTCCATATTTTTTGATGATGTCCATTAAGGGGACATCGTGAAATTTTAAAGCATTATTTTCAACATTAAATTCCTTTTGAGGCCAATAAAAGGTTTGTTCAATTAAATCTATATAACTCTTCATTTAATAATTTTTTGCTTTTTATGCTTGCGTGAAATATTGGTGTAAATTTGCAATCTTTGCAAAGCTAAAATATTAGTTACGAAATTCTGACGAAATTACTTATTAATACAATACTTTTTTATGATAAATGTTTATGTGGGCGATGAAACATCGTTTCTGAGGGCTGTGATTTTAGGAACTGCTAAAGGGGTTGGAGACGTTCCTAACATGGAAGATGCGTATGATCCTAAATCAAAAGAGCACATTAAAGCAGGCACTTATCCGAAAGAAGATGATATGATTGAAGAAATGGAGGCTTTTGCCGAGATTCTGGAGAAATATGATGTTAAAGTATACAGACCTGAGATTATTGGTAATTACAACCAGATTTTCTCCAGAGATATAGGTTTTGTAATTGAAGATAAATTTATAAAGCCTAGAATTTTAAAGGACAGGGATGAGGAAATTCAGGGTATTCAGTATGTAATTGATCAAATTGCTCCGGAAAATATTCTGGATGTTCCTGATGATGGTAGAATTGAAGGGGGGGATGTTATGCCATGGAAAGATCATGTTTTTGTAGGCTATTCTGAACAGGAAGATTTTGGAAAATATATTGTCTCCCGAACCAACAGGGCAGGGCTTGAATTTTTACAAAAACAGTTCCCTAATAAAAAGGTAATAGGTTTTCAGCTAAAAAAATCTGATGAGGTAGCAAAAGATAATGCCTTGCACCTGGATTGTTGCTTTCAGCCAATTGGCCAAAATCAGGCTATTATTTATAAAGATGGCTTTAAGCTGGAAGAAGACTATCAATACCTCGTAAACTATTTTGGGGAAGAAAATTTAATTCACATCAACAGGGATGAAATGTATGAGATGAACTCAAATGTCTTTTCCATAAGTCCGAAGGTTGTAGTAGTAGAACAAAAATTTGATCGTTTGTCTAAAGTTTTGGAAGAAAGAGGCTTTACAGTTGAAAAAGTACCCTATGCTGAAATTTCTAAGATGGAAGGTTTATTAAGGTGTTCTACCTTACCACTAATCCGTGATAAAAATTAAATAAAGATTGGTTTAAAATGGAAAAGCAAAGCACTGATACCTTAATGATGATTAGGCCTATAAATTTTAGGCTTAATGAACAGACGGCTGTCAATAATTATTATCAAAGAGTAATTGATGGTATTAAGCCGGAAGAGGTACAATATAAAGCTGTACAGGAATTTGACAGGTTTGTAGAAAAGCTGAGAGCAAAAAAGATAAGAGTAATTGTTATCGATGATACCGAAGATACTGACACGCCTGACTCAATTTTTCCGAATAATTGGATTTCATTTCATGGAGATGGCAGAGTAGGATTGTACCCCATGTTTGCGGAAAACAGAAGAGTTGAAAGAAGAAAAGATATTCTAAGAAAGCTACAGCAGAATTACGGACTAAAAATTTCGGAAATAGAAGATTTTACTCCATACGAAGCAGAAGATAAATTCCTGGAAGGTACAGGAAGCATGATTTTGGATAGACCAAATAAAATAGTTTATGCAGCTATTTCTGTAAGGACCAACGAAAAAGTGCTTGAGGATTTTTGCCGTAAATTTAATTATAGAGCGGTAAAATTTGTAGCTAACCAAACTGTGGAGGGCAAGCGACTACCTATTTACCACACCAATGTAATGATGTGTGTGGCAGATAACTTCGCTATCCTTTGTGCCGAATCTATTGATGATGAAAAAGAAAGGAAGGCGGTAATAGAAAGTCTTGAAGTAACCGGTAAGGAAGTTATTGAAATATCTGAGCATCAAAAGCATCATTTTGCAGGCAATATGTTGCAGGTGAAATCTATTGATGGAAAGCCTTATCTGGTAATGTCAGGTGCAGCTCTTCAGTCATTAAAAGATTTTCAAATTAAAAGTATTGAGAAATATTGTGAAATTATAAGTAGCTCTTTGGATACTATTGAAGCTTTAGGCGGAGGTAGTGCACGATGCATGATGGCAGAAGTATTTTTGCCAAAGTCCATATAATTTCCATCTAAAAAAGAATTAAAGAAAAACCATGCTGAATATAGAAAAGGAACTTAAGAAGTTTACACTATCTGCATTTGAAGAATTATTTGATCAAAAAATTGAAGAAGATTTACTGAATTTTCAACCCACAAGAAAAGAGTTTGAAGGCAGTCACACATTAGTTTGTTTTCCTTTAGGGCGGTTTTCAAAACTCAATCCGGAGCAGACAGGAGAAAAATTAGGAAGCTATCTTAAAGAGAAAACATCCCTGGTAGCTAACTATAACGTGGTAAAAGGGTTTCTGAATTTAAGTATTTCAGATGCCATATGGATTCAACTGGCAGCTGATATTTACTCAACTTCCTCCTATGGGTTTAAAAAGCCAGATGGAAGGGAAGTGATGGTAGAATATTCCTCTCCTAATACCAATAAACCATTGCACCTGGGGCACCTTAGAAATAATTTTTTAGGTTACTCAGTTTCTGAAATTTTAAAAGCAAATGGAAATACTGTACATAAAGTACAGATTATAAATGATCGTGGAATTCACATCTGTAAATCCATGGTGGCCTGGCAAAAGTTTGGGGAGGGGGAAACACCTGAATCTGCTGGAATGAAAGGAGATAAGCTGGTAGGTAAATATTATGTAATCTTTGACCAGAAATACAAAGAGCAGATTAAAGCATTAGTAGAAGAGGGTAAGGCTCAGGAAGAAGCAGAAAAGATTGCTCCTATAATGTTGGAAGCGCAGGAAATGCTACTTAAATGGGAGCAGAATGAAGCTGAGGTGGTAGCGCTGTGGGAGAAGATGAATAGTTGGGTTTATAAAGGATTTGATGCTACTTACAGAACTATGGGAGTAGATTTCGATAAGCTTTATTACGAATCACAGACTTACTCTTTAGGAAAACAAGAGGTATTAAAAGCATTGGATCAGGGATTGCTTTTCAAAAAAGAAGATGGCTCCATTTGGATTGACTTGAAAGAGGAAGGGCTGGATGAAAAGCTGTTGTTGAGAAAGGATGGAACTTCTGTGTACATGACACAAGATATAGGTACTGCTATTTTACGCTACAGGGACTTCCCAAGTATATCGCAACAGATTTATACTGTTGGAAATGAGCAGGAGTATCATTTTAAGGTATTGTTTACCATTCTGGATAAAATGGGTTATGAATGGGCCAAAAGCTGCTATCATTTAGCTTATGGAATGGTGGATTTACCTTCCGGGAAAATGAAATCACGGGAGGGAACGGTGGTAGATGCGGATGATTTAATGCAGGATATGTTTGATACTGCCCGCCAAAGAACCGATGAATTAGGCAAAATTGAAGGTTTCACATCAGAAGAAGCAGAAAAGCTCTACAAGGATTTAGGTCTGGGCGCTTTAAAATACTATTTACTAAGAGTGGACCCTGTAAAAAGAATGCTATTTAACCCTGAAGAATCCATAGATTTCCAGGGGAATACAGGGCCTTTCATTCAATATGTACATGCTAGAATCTGTGCTCTATTAAGAAAAGCCAAACAATTAGGTGTAACTCCTGAAGTTTCTACCGATTTAAATCAATTAGAACCATCGGAGCTTTTTGTGATGAATCTGTTACAAGACTTTCCTTCAAAAATAGAAGAGGCAGCCAATGCTTATGCACCTTCCGTAATTGCCAATTATGTGTATGAATTAGCTAAAGCATACAATCGGTTTTATTCAGAGGTTTCAATTTTTAATGAAGAAGATAAAGCAGCTTTGGCTTTTAGAATCGCTTTCTCAGAAATGGTAGCGAGAGTAATTAAAGCTTCCATGCAGCTTTTAGGTATAAATGTGCCCGAAAAAATGTAGTGGACAAGCTTGTAGCTGAAACAGTAAATAATGAATGTAGTTTAAAGGTCTAGAATGAAAAAGTATATTCTTTTACTGTTTCAGCTTTTATTATTTTATAACAATACTTCATTTTCGCAGTCAAAACAGAAAGAAATGAGCATTTACGATTTTCAAATACAGTCTATCTCTGGAGAAATAGTTGATTTTTCAGACTACAAAGGCAAAAAAATATTAATAGTAAACACCGCATCTGAATGTGGTTACACTCCTCAATATGCTGATTTACAATTAGTGTATGAGAGTTTCAAAGAACAACTTCAGGTTTTAGGTTTTCCTGCTAATAATTTTGGAGGACAGGAGCCGGGATCGGATAGTCAGATAGCTACATTCTGTGAAAAAAACTATGGAGTAGAATTCCCTATGTTTGCCAAAATGGATGTGGTAGGTGAAAATCAGCATCCATTGTTTGTTTGGCTTAAGGAAAAAACTGGCAAGGAACCGACCTGGAATTTTTGTAAGTATTTGATTTCCGAGGATGGAAAAGAAGTGAGCTTTTATCCATCATCAGTTAATCCTGGTGAAATTGCAGAAAAATTATAATACCACGCATGCTGAAACATTGGATTGAAGCTTTTAGGTTACGTACACTTCCGCTGGCTTTGGCCTGCATAGGAATGGGCAGCTTTTTAGCAGCTTTTTTCTCCACATTCAATTGGATTGTATGTGTGCTAAGTTTAATCACAACTTTATTTTTACAGATTCTCTCTAATTTGGCTAATGATTATGGAGATTCAGTGCACGGTGCAGACAGTGCAGATAGGGAAGGACCTGGTAGAGCCGTACAGCAAGGGGTCATAAGTGCTTCTTCCATGAAGCGAGCAATTATTATCTGTGCTGTTTTGTCATTTATTAGTGGCTTGCTTTTACTTCATTTCGCTGTAGGGATAGGCTCAAACACATTTTTTGCATTCTTAGGAATGGGTTTATTAGCTATTCTTGCTGCAGTAGCTTATACCAATGGGAAGCGGCCTTATGGATATCTTGGGCTGGGGGATGTTTTTGTTTTTCTTTTCTTTGGATTAGTAGGAGTTGTGGGAACTTATTTTCTTCATGCGGAATCCATTGAACCTACTGTGTTTTTACCAGCTATAGCATGTGGTTTTTTAGCTACAGGAGTTTTAAATGTAAATAATATCAGAGACATAAAATCGGATGAATTAGCAGGCAAAAGAAGCATTCCGGTAAGATTAGGTCAAAAAAATGCTAAAATATACCATATTGCATTAATAGTTTCGGCATGGGTAGCAATTGGAATTTTTATTTTTATCAACTACGTTTCTCAGTGGAATTTTTTGCTTTTTTTATCATTTCCGCTTTTTGTTTACCATCTGATTATTCTATGGAAAAGCAATAAAAGTAGTGAAATAGACCCATTGTTAAAACAGCTAGCCCTATCCTCACTTTTTTTTGTGCTTGCGTTCGGATTTGGAATTGTACTTTAGCAGATGTAATTTACTTCTGAAATTAGTTATATCATTTACTGCTAAGAATCGTATACTTATTAAACTTAATCGAAACATAAACCATGAAATGAATATAAATTTCTTCGAATCCTTACTATACCAACCAAGGATGAACAAAATTTATTGAATTCCATGTGACAACTAAAAAATTAACTATACACACATGAAAAGAATACTCGTACCTACTGATTTTTCTGAACAAGCGGAATCAGCTTTAAACATTGCGGCAGAAATAGCCAAAAAAGGAAATATCGAATTGATTTTATTGCACGTAGTAGAAATTCCGGGCACCCAGCCCTCTTTCAATGTTACTGGTGAGGCATCCTCTACTTATGGTGATGGCATGGAAGGTGTTTTTGTGATGAAAATGTTGGAAAGAGGAAAACAGAAATTAAGTGAATTAAGTAATTCTGCTATTCTTGAAGGCGTAAATCTGAAAACTGAGTTAAAAGCCGGTAATGCATACTACAATATTTCAAGTATTGTAAATGAGCTTGAGCCTGATTTAATAGTAATGGGGACAAGTGGTAGCACAGGTGCGGAAGAACTTTTAATAGGTTCCAATGCTGAAAAAGTGGTAAGAAATGCTAAATGCCCTGTTCTTACTTTAAAGGAGAAAATTAGCCTTGAAAAGATAAATAATGTAGTATTTGCAAGTGCACTCAAACATGATGACCTCGGTATAATAAAAAGTTTAAAGCAAATTTTAGAGCTCTCGAATGCTAAAATTCATTTATTGAAGGTTAATACACCAAATAACTTTGAATCCACTTCTTCTATGCATACAAAGATGGATGAATATATGCATAAAAATGGCTTGGATGCAGATAAGCATATTTATAATGCCTCAAATGAGGAGGAAGGTATATTGGAATTCTCTAAGGAAAACAATGTTGATCTGATTGCAATGGGTACTCACGGAAGAAAAGGTTTAATGCATTTGCTAAGCGGCAGTATTGCGGAAGATGTAGTAAATCATAGCAAACGCCCTGTTCTTACTTTTAAGATAGCAGATTGATTAAAATCTTATACTTACTATAAGCTCGAAGCTGTTTAATTAGCTTCGGGCTTTTTTTATGTGTCGAAAGGTACTTGCTATTTAAACCAGGTCCAGCATTCCAAAAAGCTGAAAGTTTTCCTACCTTTAAAAACTGATTATAAATTATAATAATATTTAACACTTCATGAGTAAGCCGGATAAAAAACTCTTCCTTTTAGATGCAATGGCATTAATTTACAGAGCGCATTTTGCCTTCAGTAAGAACCCAAGAATTAACTCTAAAGGTCTGAATACAGGAGCAGCTTTAGGATTTACCAATTCGTTGCTGGAAATTTTAAAAAAGGAAAAGCCTACTCATATTGGTGTTGCTTTCGATACCAGTGCACCTACCTTTCGCCATATAGAATTCCCTGATTATAAGGCCCAGCGGGAGGAACAGCCTGAAGATATTCGTGTGGCCATTCCTTATGTGAAAAAAATTGTGGAAGCATTCAATATTCCTGTTCTGGTCATGGATGGTTATGAGGCAGATGATATTATTGGAACAATTGCAAAACAGGCTGCCGATGAAGGTTTTGAAGTATTTATGATGACGCCCGATAAGGATTATGCCCAGTTAGTTCAGGAGCATGTTTATTTATATAAACCCTCCTTTATGGGAAATGGGGTTGATGTTTTAGGTATCCCTGAAGTCCTCAAAAAGTTTGAAATAGAAAGAGTAGAACAGGTAATTGATATTTTAGGGTTGGAAGGCGATGTATCTGACAATATTCCTGGCATTCCGGGAGTAGGTAAGAAAACAGCTATAAAGTTTCTAAAAGAATATGGCTCTGTGGAAGGCTTACTGGAAAATACTGCTGATTTAAAAGGAAAGATGAAAGAGAAAGTAGAAGCTTTTAAGGAGCAGGCTTTACTTTCTAAAAGGTTAGCCACTATTAAAGTTGATGTACCTATAGATTATGAACCTGAGAAGCTTATATATGATGGGCCAAAGGAAGATGAATTAAGAGCACTTTTTGATGAATTGGAATTTCGAACTTTGATGAAGCGTGTACTCGGTGAAGAGCCAGTGGCAGCTAAATCTTCATCAAGCGCAAAAGTGGATCCTGCTCAGATTTCTATGTTTACGGATTCCCCTGAAGATAACGCACTTTCTGAGGAAGAGCCTCCGAAAGAAAAAATGACCATTCTTAACACTGCTCATGACTACCATCTTATCGATACAGAAGAATTAAGGAAAGATTTAATCTATTACCTTTCCATACAGGATGAATTTTGCTTTGATACAGAAACCACTGATTTAGAGCCTAAAGATGCGCAATTAGTCGGTTTGGCTTTTGCCTATGTAGTGGGGGAAGCTTACTATGTACCAATTCCTGCAGACCAGAAGGAAGCACAGAAAATTGTAGATGAATTTAAAGAAGTACTTGAAAATGACAAGATTGTTAAAATCGGTCAAAATCTTAAGTACGATATTCAGGTAATGCGCAATTATAACGTTAACCTAAAGGGAAAAATGTTTGACACCATGCTGGCGCATTATCTGCTTGATCCTGAAACCAGGCATAATATGGATGCTTTAGCTGAAAACTATCTTAACTATACTCCGGTTTCAATTACAGAATTAATAGGTAAGAAAGGTGTTAAGCAAGGGAATATGCGTGATGTGGATGTCAAGGATGTGGTGGAATATGCAGGAGAAGATGCTGACATCACCTTACAACTTAAGCATGTTTTAGAAAAAGATATTAAAGCCAATGAGCTGGAGCATTTACTGCATGAGGTAGAAGAGCCTCTCTCCTACGTTTTAGCAGATATGGAATACGAAGGCGTAAAAATTGATGAGAAAGCTCTGGCTGTTATGTCAAAAGAGTTGGAAAAGTCTGCTGCTGACATCCAGGCCGAAATTTTTGAAATAGCCGGGCAGGAATTTAATATTGCTTCGCCTAAACAACTGGGGGAAATCCTTTTTGATAAAATGAAGTTGGTGGATAAGCCAAAGAAAACAAAATCCGGGCAGTATGCTACAGGTGAAGAAATACTTTCAAAATTAGCTAATGAGCATGCTATAGCAGCTAAAATTCTTGAATTTCGAGAGTATCAAAAGCTGAAATCTACCTATGTGGATGCGCTACCTAAGCTAATTAGCAAAGTAGATGGAAGAGTGCACACTGACTACCGGCAGGCTGTTGCTGCAACAGGTCGATTAAGCTCCAATAATCCTAACCTTCAGAATATCCCTATAAGAACGGAAAAGGGAAGGCTAATCAGGAAAGCTTTTGTATCCCGCAACGAAGATTACCTTTTAATGTCTGCGGATTACTCTCAAATAGAACTTCGGATAATGGCTGCTTTTTCCAAAGATGAGGCCATGATGGAAGCTTTTAAAAATGGCAGAGATATCCATTCCACCACAGCGGCTAAAGTATTTGGAGTAGCGCTTGAGGATGTTGATCCGGGTATGAGAAGGAAGGCCAAAGAGGTGAATTTTGGTATTATTTATGGTATTTCTGCCTTTGGATTAGCTCAAAACCTAAATATTTCCCGTACCGAAGCTTCAGATATTATTAAAGCCTACTTTAAAGAGTTTCCGAATGTAAGTGCTTATATGAATGAGTGTGTGGAAGAGGCGAGGAAAAACGAATATGTAAAGACTATTCTGGGAAGGAAACGGTTTTTAAGAGATATCAATTCCAGAAATCAAACGGTAAGAGGATACGCAGAACGAAATGCTATTAATGCACCGATCCAGGGTAGCGCAGCTGATATGATTAAGCTTGCTATGATTAATATTCATAACTGGATGAAAAAGGAACAGTTAAAGTCCAGAATGATTATGCAGGTACATGATGAATTGATTTTTGATGTGCATAAAGATGAATTGGAGCTGCTAAAGGAGAAAGTAGTTCACTTTATGAAAACAGCAATGGATCTTGAAGTGCCTATGGATATTGGTGTTGGTGTGGCCGATAATTGGATGGATGCCCACTAATTAAGGTAGTACATAAATTTATTAGTGCTATTTTTAATGCACAAAGAGAGCAATACCACTTATTCAACAATAGATTGATCTAAATTAATTGATCATTTTGCGATTATAATAAAGTTATAAAATAAAACTAACCATATGAAAAATTATGTAATAGCTATTATCTCTGTCTTTTTTGCTGCTTCAGTCTTTGCACAATCATCTGATGAAGCGCTTACAAAAGAGGTAATTCAAAAGAGCACCATTAAAGGTCATATTTACTTTCTTGCTTCTGATGAGCTTAGAGGAAGAGAAACAGGTTCGCCCGAAATTGATGTGGCGGCAAGATATTTATCCAGTACATTTCAAAGATATGGCGTAAAACCAGTTCCCGGAACTGAAGAACCTTATTTTCAACATGTGCCTCTGGTTAAAACTATAGCACCGGAGGTTTACTCACTAAAGTTAGGAGAAACCGTGGTAAGCCCTGAAAACCTAATGCGTATTGAGGGTTCAGGTGTTGATACGAAGAAAGCTGAATTTGTTTATGCCGGTTACGGGACAGAAAAGGATTTCGAAAATAAAAACATAAAAGGGAAAATAGCTGTGGTTTTAGCTGGCACAGAAGAGGCTCAGGATTTGAGAACAGTTTTTATAGAAAGCAATGCCAAGTCAGAACGGGCAAAAAAAGCAGGTGCTAAAGGGTTGATAGAACTTCATACAAAATCACCCGAAAATTGGACTCAGTTTAAAAGGTATACTGGAGGAAGTACTGTTACTATAAAAAAGCAGGAAAAAACTGAGGGGAATGATTTTTTTAAGCTTTGGGTGAAGGATTATGAGAGTAATTTATTAATGGCTATTTCTAAAAGAATTAAGCAGTACTTTGATGTTTTCATTGGCGAAGAAATGCAATTAAATATCCCTGCAAAAAATGTAGTAGGTATGGTGGAGGGCACAGACCCTAAACTTAAAAATGAGTATGTGATCTATTCAGCACATTATGATCATATAGGTATTGGTAAGCCTAATGCAGAAGGAGATTCAATTTATAATGGAGCCAGGGATAATGCAGTTGGTGTAGTAACCGTAATGAGTGCTGCAGAAAGTATTGCCAGAAATCCGACTAAAAGGTCAGCCCTTTTTATCCTGTTTACAGCTGAAGAAAAGGGATTATTGGGTAGCCGATACTATACAGAAAATCCGCTAATACCACTTAATCAGATGGTATACTGCTTTAATAGCGATAATGGTGGCTATAATGACACAAGTATTGCAACAATTGTTGGTTTGGGAAGAACTACTGCAGGAAAACATATTATTACAGCGGCTACTACTTTTGGTTTAGAAGCTATTGATGATCCTGCCGGTGAGCAAGGTCTGTTCGACAGAAGTGATAATGTGAATTTTGCGAAAAAAGGGATTCCTGCACCTACATTTAGTTTAGGGTTTACAGCTTTTGATGCTGAAATAATGAAGTATTATCATCAGCAGGCTGATAATCCTGATAACCTGGATTATGAATACCTTGAAAAGTTTTTTAAAGCTTTTGTTCTTTCTGCCCGATTAATTGCCAATGATCCTGAAACTCCATTTTGGATGGAAGGTGATAAATACTATGAAGCAGGAAAGCAACTATATAGCAAATAAACTTCGATCAGGGTTTAATGAGAAAATGTCTGCCATAATTTTACGGCAGACATTTTTTATTTTACAGTGATTGTAAGCGTGATAATATCTCCTACTTTCATATTGCCATCACCAATGCTATAGGTACTGGTAATTTCTACAGTTTCAGTGCCGGTAAAGCCCTCTTTAGATTGATAATGATACTCGATAGCAGCTTCCTCTCCTCCGTTTATTATCTCACTTTTGTTATAGTTTTTGGCTTGTTGAGTAATTTTGTAACCTCCTTCTGTAGGAATAGCGTCACTAATCGGGTGAATAATTAATTCCCCACTTTTGGCCTCAATAGTAACATTGTTACCAGCTGCATCATCGTTTTTATCATTATTTTGATCTTTACAGCTTGAAGCCATAAGGCATAAAATAATAGTTGAAAGTAATATGGATAGATTTTTCATAGTTAAAGGACACATTATTTTATTTAATAGTTGTAATATATTATTTATTCTCAGAATGTACCTGATAGGCTGCACCCACAATTCCTGCATGGTTGCGTAGCTGAGCAGGAATGATATTTAATTTTGGATGTAGAAATTTTTTATACTTAGAAAACTCCTTACTTACCCCGCCTCCTAAAATAATTAATTCAGGCCAAAATAATTTATCTACCTCTAACAGATATTCATTGAGTCTATTTCCCCATACTTCCCAACTTAGCCTTTCACTTTCTCTTACCGAATTTGCTGCATAAGCTTCGGCAATATCTCCATGTAGTTGAAGGTGACCTAATTCTGTGTTAGGTACAAGCTTTTTCCTGTAAAATAAAGCAGAACCTATTCCTGTACCAACCGCGATCATTAACACCACCCCATTATAATTTTTCCCGGCACCATACCTCATTTCAGCTAAGCCTGCTACATCCACATCATTCATTACCTCAGCCTTACAGCCGGTGGCCTTTTCTATTAATTGATTGATGGGGTTACCTATCCAGCTTTCATCAATGTTGGAAGCGGTTTTTACAATTCCATCAACAATAGCTGCAGGAAATCCACAGCCTATCTCGCCAGCCCACTGGAAGTGTTTTTGAAGTCGTACAATTGTTTTTATCATCGCCTCAGGTGTTGCAGGCTGAGGTGTTTGAAACCTTTTCCTTTCGGAAACAAATATTCCTTTTTCTAAGTCAACTACGGCAGCTTTCATCCCTGATCCGCCTATGTCAATGCCTAATACTTCCAAATATTCTATAGATTGTTATTAAGCGGCAAGTTAAGCTTTCTAATTCAAAGAGAATAATTACAATCTTCAATTGTGAACCTAGCCAATTATAACTTTAACAAACCGCATTTAATATTTATACGGAACCCTGATATATATTATTCGCCATAATCATATTTTCTTATTATTTTTCTAATTCTATGTTAAACCCTCTTTTTATGATGAAAAACAACTTGATAATTCTTTCCTTTGCCTTATTAATGGCATGTAATATGGAAAAAGCAGAAGAGAAAAAAGTAATTGAATCTTATCCAGAAACTGCAAAAGTAGATACAGTTGACACCTATTTTGGTGTTGAAGTGGCTGATCCTTATAGATGGCTGGAGGATGATCGTTCCGAACAGACAGCAGAATGGGTAAAAGCTCAAAATGAAGTTACTTTTGGCTACCTAAATTCTATTCCTTTCAGAGATAAAATAGAAGAAAGATTAACTAAGCTGTGGAATTATAAAAAGGAAGGGGCTCCTCAAAAGCACGGTGATTATTATTATACCTATAAAAATGACGGATTGCAAAATCAGTGGGTTATCTACAGAAAAAAGGGTTTGGAAGGAGAAGAAGAACTATTTCTTGATCCTAATACTTTTTCAGAAGATGCTACTACTTCATTAGCCGGCACTTCATTTACTAAGGACGGCTCTTTGCTGGCTTATTCTATTTCCGAAGGAGGTTCTGACTGGCGTAAAATAATTGTTCTCAATACAGCTGATAAAAGCATGGTTGGAGACACTTTGACAGATGTAAAATTCAGTGGTGTTTCATGGAAAGGAAATGAAGGCTTTTATTATAGTAGCTACGATAAACCAAAAGGGAGTGAACTATCAGCAAAAACACAGGAACATAAGCTCTATTATCATCAGCTAGGCACTCCACAATCTAGTGATAAATTAGTGTTTGGAGGCTCTGAAACCCCGAGAAGATACATTGGTGGCTCCGTAAGTGATGATGAAAAATACCTTTTCATTACTGCAGCAAATAGTACAAGCGGAAATGAACTCTATATTAAGGACCTTTCTAAGGAAAATAGCCCTATAGTTCCAATTGCTACAGGTTTTGAAAGTGAACATTATGTATTAGACAATGAAGGGGAAAAATTATTAATCGTTACTAATCTGGACGCGCCAAATCAAAGGCTGGTACAGGTTAGTGTAAATGACCCTTCTACTGAAAATTACAAAGACATCATTCCCGAGACTGAAAACGTACTTAGTGTAAGTACTGCAGGGGGAAATATATTTGCTAATTACATGGTTGATGTGAAAACTGAAATCCACCAATTCGATTATGAAGGTAATAAAATCAGACAAGTGGAGTTGCCAGGTATAGGCACGGCAGGTGGCTTTGGTGGTGAAAAGGAAGATGCTACATTATATTATTCATTTACTTCTTTCACTTATCCGTCAGCAATTTTTAAGTATAATATTAAAGAGGGTACCTCAGAATTATACTGGAAGCCGGCTATAGATTTTGACCCTGAGGCTTATGTAACAGAGCAGGTTTTTTATGATAGCAAGGATGGTACTAAAATACCTATGTTTATCACCTATAAAAAAGGATTAGAATTAAACGGCAAAAATCCCACTTACTTATATGCATATGGTGGTTTCAATGTAAGCTTAAGGCCTGGGTTTAGCGTTTCAAGGTTAATTTGGTTAGAAGAAGGTGGGATTTACGCTCAGCCAAACTTAAGAGGTGGAGGAGAATATGGAGAAGCCTGGCATGAAGCGGGTACTAAAATGAATAAGCAAAATGTGTTTGATGATTTTATAGCAGCCGGAGAGTACCTCATCAAAAACAATTATACAAGTTCTGATTACCTTGCAATTGCCGGAGGATCTAATGGTGGTTTACTGGTAGGTGCTACTATGACGCAGAGACCGGATTTGGCTAAAGTAGCATTTCCTGCTGTAGGAGTAATGGACATGTTAAGATACCATACCTTTACTGCCGGAGCTGGTTGGGCTTCTGACTATGGTACTTCTGAAGATAGCAAAGAAATGTTTGAGTATATTTTAGGCTATTCTCCTGTTCATAATGTTGAAAAGGGAGTAGAATATCCTGCTACAATGGTTACTACGGCAGATCACGATGATCGTGTAGTACCTGCACATTCCTTTAAATTTGCAGCAGAGTTACAGAGTAAACATGAAGGAGATCACCCGGTTTTAATTAGAATTGAAACCAATGCAGGACACGGAGCAGGCAAGCCAACAGATAAAATTATTGATGAGTATGCAGATATGTATGCTTTTGCATGGTATAATATGGGTGTGGTGCCATATGATAAAGAGATGTAATATCGATTGACCGGCTTCTTTTAGAAAAGGGATGAGCTTGCTCATCCCTTTTTTGTTTGGAAATTAGATAGTAGTACATTAGAAGGAGTTTAACACTTGAGGATTATGACTGTAATTACACGAAAAAGTGATTTGAAAGCACAGTGGGAGCTTTGTGTAAAGAGTTATGTTCCGGGTCAAATAAGTCTATTCGTTGAAAAACTACATGAAGTTATACTTTCCCAAAAGGTTAAATTCCCGCTTTTAGAATATTGTGCTCATAAGATGTTTGATTTTTTGCCAGATACTGAACATATTCTTGTATGTGATAAGATAGAAAGCCTAAAAACAGAAGGAGGGAATGTGCTGATAGGGAAAATATTGCAGTTAAGATTAGTAGTAGATTTTGATTTATCTATAGAAAAAGCTGCTGAATATATCTCCAAAGCTGACATTTGGTATGTCTGTGATATCATTGGCGAAAGAGTTTTCGGATATGCGTTACTTAATTATCCTCATAAAATGTTTCCAAAATTTGATCAACTTTCAATACATCCAAGTAACTGGGTTGTGCGCTCATTGGGGGCAGGAGGCCATTATGCTATAAAGAAGGGTTTAGGGAAAGCTCACTGTCAGCAGCTTTTTAGAATACTTTTGACTATGGCAAACAGCAGTGATAAGGAAATCAGGCAAGGGGTAGGCTGGGCTGCAAAAACCACAGCCAAATTTCATCCTGATATCATCTCTTCTTATAAGTTAGACATAAATAATCAGAAAGAAGTAGCCAATTGGTTCAGGAGAAAAGTGGAGATAGGATTAAATAGAAATAGCTATGCCAAAGGAAATTGAAGTGAAATCAGTTTTAAATAAAACCAAAAGGAGAGATCCATGGTTTTTAGATGATTATACACTCAATTTATATAGCAGCTGTTCATTCAATTGCCTCTATTGTTACATAAGAGGAAGTAAATATGGAGCTAACCTTGAAGAAAGTTTAAGCATAAAAACGAACGCAATAGAAATTCTGGAAAAACAGCTGTTCAACCGAGCTCGAAAAAAGCAATTTGGAATTATTGTACTTTCTTCAGCAACAGATCCTTATTTACAGTTGGAAAACAAATATCAGTTAACTCGTCATGCATTAGAAGTAATAGCTAAATATAAGTTTCCCGTTCACATTATTACAAAATCAGATTTAATAGAAAGAGATTTTGATTTATTGCATCAAATAGATAAGGAAGCTATTTTGCCAAGAAGTTTTCAGGAAAGTATGAGAAGAGGAGTAATTATATCATTCTCTTTCTCAACTCTTAATGACAAGGTGGCTCAAATTTTTGAAAAAGGTGCTACCAAGCCATCTTTGCGCGTTCAAGCTGTTGAAAAAGCTGTAAAGGAGGGTTTTCATACAGGAATAAGCATGATGCCCCTGCTCCCTTTTATTTCAGATACTACAGAGCATCTGGAAAATTTGTTTTCAACTTTTAAGAGATGTGATGTTAATTATATTCTTCCTGCAACATTAACATTGTACGGAAATGGCGCTGCAGATAGCAAAGTATTGGTTTTGAATGCTATAGCAAAGCATTTTCCACATTTGAGAAGCAAGTATGAGAAATATTTTCAATATGGCTCACAGATGCCGGAATATTATAAAAATGCATTTAGCAGGAAAATGAAAGAGTTAAGCGTGAAATACAAGATAAGTAATACTATCCTTTACTAATGACATGTATTGCTAAACAGATCATAACTTTAAGTTTATAAAAGTATCTCCTAATCTTTTTCGTGATTGATGCACCCTGTTTTAGCTAATAAATTGTTTCATAAACTTTGTGCGTTTGGCGCATTGCAGTTAAATTTAAACATGAGCATAGTTATAAGAAAAGCAACAGAAAATGATATCCCCAGAGTACTGGAATTGATTAAAGAATTAGCCGTTTACGAGCGTGAGCCAGATGCAGTAGTAATAGATGAGGCAGAATTGATTAAGGATGGTTTTGGCGAAAATCCTGCTTATGGATTATTTGTTGGGGAAGATGAGAAGCAAATAGTAGGAATTGCTTTATATTATTATCGTTACTCAACCTGGAACGGAAAAGTTCTATATCTGGAAGATTTAATTGTTACTGAATCTGAACGTGGGAAAGGATATGGAAGAGTTCTTCTAAATGCTATTTTAAAAGAAGCAGATGAGCAAAATTGCAGGTTGTGTACATGGCAGGTACTGGATTGGAATGAGCCTTCTATTAATTTCTATAAGAGCATAGGTGCAAATCTTGACGAGTCATGGATTAATTGTACTGTGAAGAAGTCTCAATATAAGTCAGTTTACAATCAATAGGTATTAAAAGTCCCACAAATATTCAGTGTGGGACTTTTAAATTTAAACAGTTTCAAGAAACGTTCTGAAAGAAACACATTTATTCTGAAATTTAGCAAAATGCTCATCTCTTAAGCGAGGAGCTTCCTTTGTCATGTAGTTTTCCAGTTTGTCAAGATCATCAGTAAAGTATTGAACAGCATAAGTTTCACCTTCGCCTTCAGTCTCATTTAAAAGCCTCAACATTCTGTGATCATGGAAAAAACCTGTAGCGAGAATGTCAGGAATGTGAGTTTCTTTCATCCAGTTTACCCATTCTTTCTCTATTTCTTTCTCAACATTGACTGTTACATTATAAATAATCATATAATTTACTTATTTTTCCTCAAATTTGGAGTTTTTAAATTTAACCTGAAAACATTTTTAGTCTTCCTTTGGTTATTTATTTACTTATCCAACCATTGTGATATATGTTTTGTTAACTTAAGGTAAGTAGAAAGGAGAAGAAGAAAGTGAGTAACTATTCAATAAAAGATTTAGAACATCTATCAGGAATAAAGGCGCATACTTTAAGAATTTGGGAGCAGAGGTATAATTTTATAGAGCCCAAAAGAACAGATACCAATATTAGGTATTATAGTGATGAAGATTTAAAGTTAATTCTCAATATCTCCACACTGAAAGAGAATGGCTATAAAATCTCCAAAATAGCTAAAATGTCTGAGGCAGAACTTAATTCTGAAGTTCTGAAAATTGCAGAAACTAACCTGCGGTTTCCTGATCAAATCAATTCCTTAACCTTAAGTATGATTGATATGGATGAGGACAGGTTTGAGAAAATACTGAGTAATAACATTATTAAATATGGTTTTGAAAGAACCATGTTAAATATCATTTATCCATTTCTTTCAAAAATAGGAATGCTGTGGCAAACAGGAAGTATTCTTCCTGCCCAGGAACATTTTATCTCTAATCTAATACGTCAAAAGCTTACTGTAGCCATTGATGGACAATTTGTAACCGATAAAGAATCCAAAGGAAAGTGGTTGTTGTACTTGCCTGAAGGTGAGTTGCACGAACTTTCTCTAATGTTTGCAGCCTTTCTCTTAAGAGTCAGAAAATATAAAGTGATCTACTTGGGCCAAAGTTTACCTAAAGAAGATTTATATACAGTAAAAGAGGTGCATAATCCTGATTTTGTTCTCACAATGAGTGCTGTGGCACCCAAAAAAGCTGAATTACAAGAGTATGTAAATGAAGTAGCTGAACTCTTCAGTAGTGCTACATTATTCGTGGGAGGTTATCAGGTAATTGGTCAGGATATCAAGAGAAAGAAGAACGTTGAATTTATAATGAAGATTGAAGATCTAATCGATTTTTTGGAAGAAAAGGAGATGGGAAACGCTACAGTGCATCAATCAACTAATGAAATGAAGTATCATTAAAAGTACGTTTCTGAAAATTGTTTTAAGAGGCTTTCTGCAAAAGATAGCCTCTTTTTTTTGACTCAAAAATTAGTCTCTTCTTAAAGCATTGAGCTCGAAATTCTGTGTTTTTTAGCATTTGTAAATGTTGTTCCCAATGCTTTTGTAATGATTATGAAATTTAGGTGATTGCCCGGGTAATATAGAATTATGAGGAACTAGACCCTTAAATGTTAACATTGCTTTATGTTTATAAATTTCAAGTTTTGTTATGTATTGTTAAACATTTTACGATCTTATTTAATTAAATGTAAATATATTGATAAATCGATTTATTTGGTTTAGATGCTTTATTTATCAGTTTTAATACATTTTTTAGGTAATTGTGTTTAATTAAAAGTGTGTAATTATTAAACAAAAATGTTGTTTAACGTTTAACTTTTGTATAGATTTGTTAAACAAACATAAAAGAACAATCATGACAGCTTTAGAATTTGGTTACGCAATTAATAGTATGACAAAATCGATGAAGCCATTCGCTTTGAGATTGACTAAGGACATGGAACAGGCTAATGACTTGATTCAGGAAACAGTGTTAAAAGCTTTTTCTAACAGAGATAAATTTTCGGAAGGTACTAATCTTAAAGCCTGGTTGTTTACTATTATGAAGAATACATTCATTACCAATTATCAGAGAATGGTAAGAAGGAAAACCTTTATAGATACAACAGAAAATTTACACTTCATCAATTCCACCGAAAATATTGCTCAAAATACAGCTTATGGTACTTTTGCAATGAATGACATTGTAAGACAGGTAGATAAACTGGATGATGCCTATAAAACTCCTTTTATGATGCATTTCAGAGGTTTTAAATATCATGAGATAGCAGAGAAATTGGAGATACCTATTGGAACTGTTAAAAATCGGATACATATTGCCAGAAAAGAGTTAAAGGATGCTCTTAAAATATATTCCAAAGCAAGCTAATAAATGGTGAAAAAACGGGTTATTGTAATAGGTTCTGGTTTTTCAGGACTATCTGCAGCTACTTTTTTGGCAAATGAAGGATTTGCGGTAACAGTACTTGAAAAAAATAAAGATTTAGGAGGTAGAGCTCGTAAGTTTGAAGCTAAAGGCTTTACTTTTGACATGGGACCAAGCTGGTACTGGATGCCTGATGTTTTTGATAGATATTTCGAAAATTTTGGCAAGAAAACTTCCGATTATTACCAGCTGCAACGTCTTGATCCTTCCTATCATATAGTGTTTGGCAAGGATGATGTGATGAAGGTTCCTGCAAATCTCAATCAATTTAAAGAGATGCTTGAAGGGCTTGAACCCGGAAGTGCAAAAGCTTTAGATGAGTTTTTGAAGCAGGCAGCCTATAAATATGAAAAAGGTATTAATGATCTGGTATATAAACCCGGCCGGTCTCTAACCGAATTCATGAATCCCGGATTGTTATATGACATGTTAAGGATGGATATATTTTCATCTATCCACAGCCATGTCAGAAAATTCTTTAAGCATGAGAGAATCATTCGTCTCATGGAATTCCCTATATTGTTTTTAGGAGCTCTGCCACAGAATACTCCCGCACTTTACAGCCTCATGAATTATGCAGATATAAGCCTTGGTACTTGGTATCCGCAAGGAGGGATGTTTAAAATTGTAGAAGGCATGGTAAATCTTGCTAAAGAAAAAGGAGTTGAATTTATTACGGATCAGGAGGTGATTTCAGTATCTTGTGAAGGAAATAAAGTAAATAAGGTGCATACAATTAACCAAACATTTGAAGCTGATGTAGTAATTTCCTCTGCTGATTATGAACATACAGACCAGTCAATTCTACCGGAGCAGTTCAGGAACTACGATTCGGAATACTGGGATAAAAGAGAATTGGCACCTTCATCACTCATATTTTATTTAGGAGTTGATAAAAGAATACAAAAACTAGCTCACCACAATTTATTTTTTGACCATGATTTTGGTTCTCATGCCCGGCAGATTTACGAAACTCCTGAATGGCCCGAAGAGCCCTTGTTTTATGTAAGTGCTACTTCTAAAACTGACGATACAGTTGCTCCTGCAGGAATGGAAAATCTTTTTATATTGATGCCTGTAGCCACCGACCTTAAAGATACAGAAGAGATTAGAGAGAAATATTATCATCTTATCATGGGTAGGATGGAAGCTTTATTAGGAGAGAATATACGTGATCATGTAATTTATAAAAGGAGCTTTGCACATAATGATTTTAAAAGTGAATATCATTCTTTTAAAGGAAATGCTTATGGTTTAGCCAATACCTTAAGACAAACAGCCATATTGAAACCTTCTCTAAAAAATAAAAAAATTAAAAACTTCTATTACGCAGGGCAGTTAACTGTTCCCGGACCTGGCGTGCCACCTTCGCTTATATCCGGGCAGGTAGTAGGCAAAGAGGTTTTAAAAGATTTGAAAATGGTTTAAATTATGGACGCTAAAGAACTATTCAACCAAACCACATTTGAGTGTAGCAAGCTGATTACTCAAAGATATAGCACCTCCTTTACTCTGGGAATTAAAACACTGAATAAAAAATTTCACTACCCTATTTATGCTATTTATGGTTTTGTGCGCTATGCAGATGAAATTGTAGATACTTTTCATAGCAAGGACAAAAAAAGTTTATTAGCGGAATTTAAAAAGCAAACTTTCGAAGCTATTGAAAGGCAAATAAGTTTAAACCCTGTCTTACATTGCTTTCAAATGGTAGTAAATGAGTACCAGATTGACCGTTCTTTAATAGAGGCTTTTTTGAGAAGCATGGAGATGGATCTGATTGATATTGAATATGAGCAATCTTCTTACGAAGAATATATTTATGGTTCTGCGGAAGTGGTAGGTCTTATGTGTTTAAAAGTATTCTGCGAAGGAAATGAGACGCAGTATCAGCAACTTTTATCGCCAGCTAAAAGCTTAGGATCAGCCTTTCAAAAGGTAAATTTTCTGCGCGACATTAAATCAGATTATTACGAAAGAGGACGCGTTTATTTTCCTGGAGTAGATTTTAATGATTTTGCTAAAAGTCACAAAGAAAAAATTGAAGCAGACATTCAGGGTGATTTTGATGCTGCCTATCAGGGGATTTTAGCACTACCTAAAGGAGCGCGGCTAGGGGTGTATTTAGCATATACATACTATTTGAAGCTTTTCGAAAAGATTAAAAATTTCCCACCACAGAAAATTCTGGAAGAAAGGGTTAGAGTAAAAGATTCTAAAAAACTATTTCTGCTGATTGGTAGTTATTTAAAGCATAGGTTAAACGCCTTATAATAAAATAGACTCATGATGAATCTTAGTGTGAAAATTGATAATAATTCAGGCTTTTGTTTCGGAGTTGTTTATGCTATAGAAATGGCAGAAGATATGCTGGAAGAACAAGGATATCTTTATTGTTTAGGAGATATTGTTCATAATGATGAGGAAGTAAAAAGACTTGAGAATAAAGGACTCAAAATTATTAATAGAGAGGATTTAAAGCTTCTCAATAATGAAAAGGTACTCATCCGTGCACACGGAGAACCGCCCTCTACTTATAAATTAGCTATTGAAAATAATCTTACTTTAATTGACGCCTCATGCCCTGTAGTTTTAAAGCTGCAAAACAGAATAAAAAATTCTTTCGATAAAGAGGAGTTGATTTATATTTATGGAAAGCATGGTCATGCTGAAGTAGAAGGTTTGTTAGGTCAGACCAACCAGAAAGCAGTTGTTTTTCAGGATATTAATGAGCTAGACATTCCATCTTTACCCAAAAATTTAACGCTTTATAGCCAGACTACTAAGAGTACCGACAAATTTTATGAAATAAAAGAAATACTAACCAATGCAGGAATTACTGTAAATTCTAATGATACAATTTGCCGGCAGGTTTCTAACCGAGATAAGGAACTTCGAAACTTTGCCGGTGAATTCGATAAAATAATTTTTGTTTCAGGAACTAAATCATCTAATGGGAAAGTGCTTTATAATGTTTGTAAAGACCAAAACCCAAACACTTATTTCATTTCTAACACCTCTGAATTAGATAAAAATTGGTTTGCAGATAATGATACTGTAGGAATCTGTGGTGCCACATCCACCCCCATGTGGCTAATGGAACAGGTTAGGGATGAACTTTTAAATTATTAATATCCTTTCAGTAGTATATTTGCAACAATGACTGATATTTTATTGATTTTATTTTATGCATTTCTTATAGTAGGCACCTTCTTTTTCATGGAAGCAGTAGCCTGGTTTACACATAAATATATTATGCATGGTTTTTTATGGACCTGGCATAAGTCGCACCATAAAGTGCATAATCATAAGTTAGAGAGGAATGATTTATTTGCAGTAGTATTTAGCATCCCTTCAGCAGCTTTAATTATGGCAGGTATAGAGTTTCCTGCTGTAAGATGGTTGTTATTTGTAGGAATAGGAGTAGCTTGCTATGGTGTCTTTTATGTTCTTTTTCATGATATACTTGTTCATAGAAGGGTGAAATTAAAATTTAAAGCAAAAAACTCTTATCTCAAAAGAATGATGAGGGCTCATTATATTCATCATGAAGTTCATACCAAGGATGGTGCAGAGGCATTCGGCTTTTTATATGCTCCAAAAAAGTATGAAGTCGATAACAAGAATAAAATAAGTTAAGAAAGTAAATCCTTCTCCATCTCTTCCCACCTTTTGCCATTATACTTTTCAAAACACTTCTGATGATACTTGTCTAGTAAAACAAGTGCGTCAAACATCTGAACTTTATCCGTTTCATTAAGTGGAGCCACTAAATGCTTACTCACTTTTTTCATTCGGCTTAAACTCATAAAAGCAGCCTGCTTTCCATTTTCTGACAATGTGAGTGATTTTACACGTTTGTCATTTTCGTCAGCATTTTCAATAATTAAATTTTTACTCACCAAGCGTTTAATTACCTCATAAATGGTGCTCTTTTCCTGGTGTACATGTGCAGTAACATCTCTTTTACTACATCCTGAGTGACTTAATACAAATAAGAGAATGCCAAATTCTGTAGTATTACTTATATCCAGATTCGCAAAAGCTTTTTTCTCCCAAACATGAGTGAATTCAATTAATCTGCCCCAAACCCAGCCTAAGTAGTCATCGATTGAATCAGCAGGAAACTGAAAAGGCATTTTTTCACCCATTTTCTCCAAACTTGTAGAATTGCTTTCTTCAGTGTCTGAAAGAAACTTGCCAAATTCTGCCATACTTCCTGAAGGATTTTTCTTCTTGAACTTCTGAAACTCCTGTAATAAAGTTATCCCTTCATTTAGCATATGTATTTTATGTTTTATTAATTATAACAAAATTGTAATATAATTATTATTAATTTGTAACAATTAATTGAGCTTTTAGTTTAGTGTTTCAAAAATACTCAGCCTGAGTTGGTAATTGGCTAAATGAACAACTATTAATCATATATAAGTTATGTTACAGTTATACAGATGTTTCTCAATTTTAACCTCACTAATAATTTATACAGTTTTGCCTCACTCACTTATTGCTCAAAATGTAGCCCAAGTTTCGGGTTATGTGCGTGATGTCAAAACAAATGAGCCACTAATTGGTGCAACTGTACTACTTGAAGGAACAGAGCTAGGAGCTGTAACCGATGTAAATGGCTATTTTACAATCCGCAATGCTACACCTGCCACTTATAATGTAAAAGCTTCTTTTGTTGGTTATCAATCTCAAACAAAATTCAATATTGTCCTTAAAAGTGGAGGAATTCCTGATCTTAATTTTGAATTACAGGAAAGCGTTGAGCAACTTGAAGGAGTAACCGTGCGGGCAAATCCATTTCGCAAAACGGAGGATACACCTTTGTCTGTTCAGAAATTATCACCTGAAGAAATAGCTACCTATCCCGGGGGAAATAATGATATTGCTAAAGTAGTACAATCTTTACCTGGTGTAAGTGGCTCAGTTGGAGGCTTTAGAAATGATGTGATTATTAGAGGTGGAGCTCCTAACGAAAATGTTTATTACCTTGATGGGATAGAAATACCTAATATTAACCATTTTAGCACACAGGGGAGTGCAGGTGGTCCGGTGGGTTTGTTAAATGTTTCTTTCTTTGAAGGGGTCACACTCTCATCCAGCGCATTTCCCTCTCAGTATGATAATGTTTTATCAGGCGTTTTGCAGTTTGATCAGCGGAACGGAAATAACAGGGAGTATCAAACTAACATTAGAGTAAGTAGTAGTGAAGCAGCAGTGACCACCGAGGGCCCGCTATTCAAAAGTAAAAATGAGGAGCAAAGTAATACATCTTTTATCGCTTCTGTAAGAAGATCATATTTACAACTTCTATTTCAGGCAATTGATTTACCCTTTCTGCCGGACTATTGGGACTATCAGTATAAGTTGTCTCACAAATTTGATAACTACAATGAATTGATTTTTACTGGTGTAGGTTCTCTGGATAATATATCGATCAATGTTCCAGATGAATTTAGCCCTGATCAGCAGGCTACATTAGATCAGATTCCTATCATTGATCAATGGTCTACTACAGCAGGCTTAAGCTGGAAAAATCGGTTCAAGGATAATTCCGGTTTTATGACAACCGCCTTAAGTACCAACATCCTTAACAATAGATTTCAGCAATTTGATGATGTGGCAGAACAAGAAGGACTGGTATTTAACAATGATTCTCAGGAGCAAGAGATTAAATTTCGATATAACCTCACAAAGTTCCTGAATGAATGGACTGTAAATACAGGGTTCATCGTACAACAGGCTATCTACAGCAATAAAAGTGAGCGGATTGATAGTGCAAGGGGTTTTTCTTATTCAAATAGTTTAAATTTCACGAGATACGGAATTCATACACAGGCCTCAAGAAAATTTTTTAAAGAAAGATTGGGTGTGTCGGCCGGTTTTAGGATGGATGGGAATACATTGATGGAAGGTGGGAATGCGATTTACAAAACTTTCAGTCCAAGATTTTCTGTTTCTTATCAGTTAGACGAAGCGAGAAAATGGTCAGTTAATGCATCAATCGGTAGATATTACAAAATCCCTCCTTACACTATTTTAGGTTTTGCAGATAGTACAGGTAATTTATTAAATAAAAATACCAAATATATTCAAAGCGACCATTTGGTAGCGGGGATTGAATATCTCTTAACTCCTTCTTCCAGAATAAGTATAGAGGGATTTTATAAAAAATATGAAGATTATCCTGTGTCAGTGGTGGATAGCGTTTCTTTAGCTAATTTAGGAGGAGGCTTCTCTGTTTTGGGTAATGAAAACGTAGAGAGTGCAGGCCTGGGGAGAACCTTTGGTATAGAATTTTTATACCAGAGAAAATTCACTAAGAATTTCTATGCAATTTTGGCTTATACATTTTATAAAAGTGAATTTACTGGCTTTAACCAAGAGCAATATTTGCCTTCTACATGGGACAACAGAAACCTAATCACCTTTACAGGGGGATATAAATTCGGTAATAACTGGGAAGTGAGTGCGAGAGTTCGCTACTTAGGCCAAACACCTTTGGCTCCTGTGGATGAAGAAGCTACTTTGGCCAGTTACCCTACCATCATCAGAAACTACTCGCGCCAGGGGGATTTGTTGTTGGATCCGTTTAACCAAACAGATTTGCGAATTGATAAAAAATGGAACTTTCCTAAGTGGACCTTCAATGTATTCCTCGAATTTCAGAATGTTTTTGTTCAGCAGCTTCCATCTGAACCTAATTATGGTTTATTAAGAGATGATAATGGAAATGTAATTACACCAAGACAGCTAGTGAAGATCGAGGAACTTGATAACAGCTCATTACTTCCCAGTTTGGGTATTGTAATTGATTTCTAAATGAGAAATTATTCATTGAAGATTTAGATGAGTTTATCTATCTGTTTATTTAATTATCTTAATATTAAATATAATGTGATGAATTTTCCGTTTTAAAAGTAGCTATTTAATATACTTACTTTATTTTTGTGTAAAACTATCTTAATAAATTTCGGAAAGGACCATCCTTTTCATTTTGATCAACTCTTAAATTTAAATTAGCGCATGAAAATAGCAGTAGTAGGAACAGGTTATGTAGGTTTAGTAACAGGGACATGTTTTGCAGAAACAGGAAACCATGTGACTTGTGTAGATATTGATGAAAAGAAAGTAAATAAACTTCAACAAGGTATCATTACTATTTATGAACCGGGTCTTGAGGTACTTTTTGAAAGGAATATTCGTCAGAAAAGATTAGAATTTACTACTAGCCTGAAAGAGGGTATTAAAGGCGCGGATGTTATTTTCTTAGCCTTACCAACACCTCCTGGCGAGGATGGTTCTGCGGATTTGAAATATATATTGAAAGTAGCAGATGATTTAGGAAGTATACTGGAGCAATATGCAGTAATTGTAGATAAAAGTACAGTGCCTGTAGGTAC
This sequence comes from Marivirga lumbricoides, assembly GCF_014636295.1. Classification (GTDB taxonomy): domain Bacteria; phylum Bacteroidota; class Bacteroidia; order Cytophagales; family Cyclobacteriaceae; genus Marivirga; species Marivirga lumbricoides. The sequence goes on from NZ_BMEC01000010.1 coordinate 230,458, forward strand.
TGCTGAAAAAGTTACTCAGGCAATTTCCAAAAATGCTAAAGTAGAATTTGATGTGGTTTCTAACCCTGAATTCCTTCGTGAAGGAGTGGCAGTAGATGATTTTATGAAACCGGACAGGGTAGTAATTGGTACGGAATCTGTAAAAGCCAAAAAAATTATGGAGACTTTATATGCTCCTTTAGTTCGTCAGGGTAACCCGGTAATTTTTATGGATGAGAAGTCTGCTGAACTTACAAAATATGCAGCTAATTCTTTTCTGGCCACAAAAATCACCTTTATGAATGAAATTGCAAACCTGTGTGAAAGGTTAGGAGCCAATGTAGATATGGTAAGAAAGGGAATAGGAACTGATACCAGAATTGGTAAAAGGTTCTTGTTTGCGGGAATAGGTTATGGAGGAAGTTGCTTTCCAAAAGATGTTCAGGCACTAGCCAAATCTTCTAAAGATGTTAATTACGATTTTAAGATACTTGAATCAGTAATGGCTGTCAATACAAGACAGAAAACCAGACTGATAGATCACCTGAAAGGATATTTTAAAAACGAATTAGAAGGAAAAACAATTGCCATGTGGGGTCTCGCTTTTAAACCTTATACTGATGATATTCGTGAAGCACCGGCCTTGTATAATATTAACGCTTTGTTGGAACTAGGCGCAAAAGTACGCGTTTATGATCCAGAGGCTATGGAAAATGTGAAGGAGGTAATAGGAGATAAAGTTACTTATTGTGAAGATGAGTATGAAACTTTAGAGGGTACAGATGCCTTAATGATAATGACTGAATGGCCGGTATTTAGAACTCCTGAATTCAAAATAATTAAAGAAAAGTTAAGCTCTCCTCTTATTCTTGATGGTAGAAACTTATATGAGCCAGAGCAAATGAAGGAAGAAGGGTTTACATATTTTAGCATAGGACGATAATTCAATGAGTAAAGAAAGAGTATTAATCACAGGAGCAGCTGGTTTTTTAGGATCACATTTATGTGATCGCTTTATGAAAGAAGGCTACTATGTCATCGGAATGGATAATCTGATTACCGGTTCTATGGATAATATTGCTCATTTAATGGGGCAAGAGGATTTTGAATTCCACCACCATGATGTAACAAAGTATGTCCATATCTCCGGAGATTTAAAATATATACTACATTTTGCCTCTCCGGCCAGTCCGATTGATTATCTCAAAATTCCTATTCAAACATTGAAAGTGGGTGCTCATGGCACCCATAATTTATTAGGGTTAGCCAAAGATAAAAAAGCCAGAATACTTGTAGCCTCTACCTCTGAAGTATATGGTGATCCACTGGTTCACCCCCAAACTGAGGAATATTATGGTAATGTAAATCCTATTGGGCCAAGGGGAGTGTATGATGAGGCCAAAAGGTTTATGGAGTCAATTACAATGGCTTACCATACTTATCATAAACTGGAAACCAGAATCATCAGGATTTTCAATACCTACGGGCCCAGAATGCGTCTGAATGATGGTCGGGTATTGCCTGCTTTTATTGGTCAGGCTTTAAGAGGAGAGGATTTAACAGTTTTTGGAGATGGATCCCAAACCCGTTCATTTTGCTATGTGGATGATTTGGTTGAGGGGATTTACAGGTTACTTTTAAGTGATTATGCTTATCCTGTAAATATTGGAAATCCGGATGAAATAACCATAAGTGAGTTTGCTGAAGAAATAATTAAGCTTACAGGAACTGCTCAGAAAGTGATTTACAAGGATTTACCTAAAGATGACCCTAAGCAAAGAAAACCTGATACCACAAAAGCACAAGAGTTGTTAAAATGGTCTCCTAAAGTAAATCGTGCTGAAGGATTGAAGATTACATATGATTATTTTAAATCATTAGACAGAGAAAAGCTTTTTCAGACGGAGCATAAAGATTTCGAAAAATATAGTAAGAAATAATGAGTAAGAAGATTTTAGTTACTGGTGGTTTAGGTTATATAGGCTCTCATACCGTAGTGGAGCTGATTAAGCAAGGATATGAACCTCTCATCATCGATAACCTTTCCAACTCAGATCTCAGCGTTCTGGATAGATTAGAGAAGGTTTGCGGAAAAAGACCATTATTTCAGCAAGTTGAAATGAGAGATAAGGAACAGCTTCAGGAGCTTTTTTGGAATAACAACAATGATATTTCCGGAGTAATACATTTTGCAGCTGCTTTGCTTGTTGAAGAATCTGTCGAAAAGCCACTTCATTATTATTATAATAACCTTACTTCTACTATTAACTTATTGGAATGCATGAAGGAATTTGAGGTAAAACCAATGGTTTTCTCTTCTTCCTGTACTGTGTATGGTAACCCTGATGAGTTGCCTGTAACAGAAAATGCTTCTATTAAGCCGGCTGTTTCCCCTTACGGAAATACCAAAAAGATATGTGAAGATATTTTGGCCGATGCTGCTAAGGCTCATGAATTAAGCATTATCTCACTTAGATATTTTAATCCTATAGGGGCACATGAATCCACTTTAATTGGAGAGTTTCAGAAAGGCGCTCCGCATCACTTAGTGCCTTATATTACTGAAACAGCACTGGGTAAAAGAGAAAAATTGAGAATTTTCGGTAGCGATTGGAATACAGTTGATGGAACTTGCGTCAGAGATTATATTCATGTGAGTGATGTGGCTACTGCACATATTTATGCGCTTGAAAGAGCAATGAATAAAGACGAAGCAAAGGATCTATTCGAAGTTTTTAATATCGGCAGCGGAAATGGCTATTCTGTTTTACAAATGGTGCAGAGCTTTGAGAAAGTTACAGGAATGAAGGTGCCTCATGAATTAGTGGGTAGAAGGCCTGGTGATGTAGAAGCTGTATATGCCGATACAACAAAAGCCAACAAAATACTTGGCTGGGAAACACGAAAAACTTTAGATGATATGCTTAAATCTGCCTGGGACTGGGAGCAAGCATTAGCAAAAGAAAAATAAGGGCTCTGTTGGTTTATGCTTTTATTGAAGTAACATTTTCTATTTTAATGTTACTTCAATAAATTTTGAAATGGCTTTATATACTTCTTCCTCTTTTTCAAACATTCCCATATGCCCTGTGTCAGGTAAACTCCTTAAATAGGGCTGTTGTATATATTTGATTTGCTCTTTACTTCTTGCAAGTGGTACACTCGTATCTTTTTCTCCAAAAATGAAAAGTAAAGGCTTTTCAAATTCTAGCAAAAAATCTCTGCTATCACTTCTGTCTCGCATAGCAAGCATATAGTCAGTCATGATTTTTTCAGGAATTTTCTTGCCTTCCTCAACTAATTTATCAATTTCTGCTGAATAAGCCGCTCTGTTTTCTTCCATAAAAAGCATTGGAACAAAACTTTCAATAAATTTGGGTACACCATGTTTTTGGATAAACTCAATACTCTTTTCTCTGCCAAGTTTCTTATCTTCCGTATCGGCTAAAGCAGAAGAGTGTAGAAGGCCAATCCCGGAAATGATATTTGGAAACTTTTTAGCAATTTCAAGCGTCACATAACCTCCTAAAGAATGACCTATCATTATACATTCTGATATATTCTTTTTCTTGAGCCAGTCATAAATAGAGTTGGCAACTACATCTAAAGAATGATCGTATGGCAAAGCATCACTTTTTCCGAACCCAGGTAAATCCGGTGTCAAAACCCTGTATTTTGGGGATAGCTTATTCGTATAATTATTCCAGATATGATGTGTTTCGCCATAACCGTGTAATAAAACTACCGGATAGCCCTTGCCTGTCTCTTCAGAGTGTATGATCATACTTTAGTTGATAATGATGTTTCCAAAAGCAATAAAGCATTCTTGAAAATCCCTTCAGTATCAAACTGGCATTCCGCGTGTAACTCATATTGCTCACCATGTTCCACAATCCTGTCGGGTATTCCTAAACGTTTTACTTTCGAAGAATAATCATTTTCTGCCATAAATTCAAGTATAGCACTACCAAAACCTCCCATAAGGCATCCGTCTTCTACGGTAATTACCTTTTTATGCTCAGAAAAAACTTCGTGTAACAGTTTTTCATCTAAAGGTTTTACAAAACGCATGTCGTAAACTGCAGCAGAAACACCTTCTTTTTCAAGTTTTTCAGCAGCTTCCATTGCGTAGTTTCCTATATGGCCAATTGAAAGAATGGCAAGATCTTTACCTTTTTTAAGCTTTCTCCCACTGCCTATTTCTACGGCTTCCATAGGAGTTTGCCATTCAGGCATTACGCCTTTTCCCCGAGGGTAACGGATACTGATTGCCTTTCCTTCCCGTGGAAGTTGAGCAGTATACAGTAGGTTTCGTAATTCAGCCTCATTCATAGGAGAGGCTACCACCATATTAGGAATGCATCTCATGTAGGCAATGTCATAGTTACCATGATGGGTAGGTCCATCAGCTCCGGCAAACCCGGCTCTATCAAGACAGAAGTTAACAGGTAAATCCTGAATACATACATCATGGATTACCTGGTCGTAACCACGCTGCATGAATGTACTGTAAATATTACAAAATGGAATCAACCCCTGTGTTGCTAAGCCAGCAGAAAAAGTAACTGCATGTTGTTCGGCAATTCCAACATCAAAAGCACGTTCAGGCATTTTCTTCATCATAATATTTAAAGAAGAGCCTGAAGGCATTGCAGGTGTGATGCCAACAATTTTATCATTTTTTTCGGCCAGTTCTACTAAAGTATGACCGAATACATCCTGATATTTTGGAGCTTGAGGGGTTAAATCCGGCTTCTTTTGTATCTCTCCGGTAATTTTATCAAACTTCCCCGGAGCATGCCATTTGGTTTGGTCTTTTTCAGCTGGGGCAAAACCTTTACCTTTCGTAGTTACACAATGTAATACTTTTGGTCCTGGAATGTTTTTTAAATCATTTAATACATGTACCAGGTGATTTACATCATGCCCGTCTACAGGGCCGAAATAGCGCAAATTCAATGATTCAAAAAGGTTGCTCTGCTTTAGTAAGAAAGATTTGATAGAATTTTCAAGTTTGCCTACTATTTCCTGAGCACTTTTTCCGAAACCACTTACCTTACCAAGCAATTTCCAAACATCATCACGCATTTTATTATAGGTGTGTGAGGTGGAAATATCCGTCAGGTACTCTTTAAGGGCGCCTACGTTAGGATCTATAGACATGCAGTTGTCATTCAGAATGATTATCATGTTTGCATCTGAAGCACCTGCATGATTCATCCCTTCAAAGGCCATTCCGCCTGTCATGGCCCCATCACCTATCACAGCAATATGTTGTTTCTTATGCTCTCCTTTAATATTGGAAGCAATTGCCATCCCTAATGCAGCTGAAATGGAAGTAGAAGAATGCCCCACTCCGAAAGAATCATACTCACTTTCTTTCCTTTTGGGAAATCCTGAGATGCCTTTATAAACTCTGTTGCTATGAAATTCCTTCATTCGGCCGGTAATAATTTTGTGGCCGTATGCCTGATGGCCTACATCCCATACCAACTGGTCTTCAGGAGTATTAAAAACATAATGTAAAGCAGTAGTTAGTTCTACTACTCCTAAGCTGGCACCAAAATGGCCACCATAAATGGATACATTATCTACAATAAACTGTCTTAATTCTTTACTGAACTGAACGAGTTGAGACTGATCTAATTTTTTTAAATCTGCCGGACTATTTATTTTCGCTAAAAGTTCTCCAGGTTGTATGAGCATAATCTACTTAACTTCATGTATTTCGAAATGGAAACAATTATTCTGAATAAATGTTTCCGACCTACAAATTACTGAATTTTTTAGCAGATAAAGGCAAATTTTTAATAAAATCACTGTGGTTGGTTACAATCTTTTAGAAATAAATTATCTTTGGGCTATTTCGCACATCTTAATTTATTGCTTTGAGTTTCGAAATTAAACTACCACTTTTTGAAGGGCCTTTTGATCTACTCCTCTTTTTTATAGAAAGGGACGAGCTGGATATTTATGATATTCCTATCTCTAAAATCTCTAACGACTTCCTTGATTACCTCAAACACCTTGAAAGATTAAATATAGAAGTGGCAAGTGAATTTATTTTGGTTGCAGCCACTCTCATGCGTATTAAGTCTAAGATGTTATTGCCACGCCCTCAAATTGATGAAGAAGGCAATGAGATTGACCCTCGTGAAGAATTGGTGAGGCACCTGTTGGAATACAAGAAATACAAATCTGTATTACAGCAACTGGCCGATATGGAGGCTGGAATGTTCGATAAAGAGAAGAGGGGAAATGCTAAAAAGGAAGTTAAAACACTTTCAGAAACTATTAATGTGGAAGCAGAACTTCAAAATGTTGACTTGTACAAGTTATTGAAGGTCTACAGGGAAGTAATGGCGAAATATGAGTTGGAAAAGAATAAGCCCACTCACAGAGTAGTACAATACCCTTATACCATAACAGGGCAGAAAGATTTTATTTTAACTAAATTAGGAATGGGGGCACGGCTTTCTTTTGCAGAATTAATTGATACAGATCCGAATAAAATTGCTGTTATTTTTAATTTTTTAGCCATTCTGGAGTTGCTCCAAAATGCGGAGATTACCATTATTTTAGGAGAGGGGTTTAATAATTTTTGGCTGGAGAGACTTGAAAAGGTTGCTGAATGAAGGTAGATAAGGAAAAAGTTTTTAAAACGCTGAATCCCAATAAAGTGTGGATTCCTATTTTGATTGGAGTAGGTATTGTGGCCTTTCTCTTCTATCAGGACGATACTGTAACGATTGATAATTTGTCTCTCATTTTTACCGCGAAGGTTGTTCCTGTAATGCTGGCGTTCCTGGTATTGTTTGCCCGTGATGTAGGTTATGTTTATAGAATCAGAACCATAACAAGTGAGAAATTAAGCTGGAAAAGCAGTATTTATGTGATAATACTATGGGAATTTGCCTCAGCAGTAACGCCTTCAGTTGTGGGAGGTACACCTGTAGCAATTTTTATTTTGATGAAGGAGGGGCTGAAACTTGGAAAGGCTTTGGCTTATACTATGGTAACTGCAATTTTCGACAATCTTTACTTTGTGTTGGTTGCCCCTTTAATTTTCTTAATAGCAGGTGGTGAGATTTTTCCAGAAAACTCTGCTATTGATAGCCAATTTGGTAAGAGCTTGCCTGTCCTTTTTTTTATCAGCTATGGAGCTATCGCTACTTATACTTTGGTAATGGCCTTTGCTGTGCTGGTTAACCCACGGTGGTTCAAATGGATTTTGCTAAGGATCACCTCTATAAAATGGCTGCGTAAATGGAGGCCTTATGCCTACGAGCAGGGAGCTGAAATTATGATGGCCAGTAAGGAACTGCGCGGAAAGAAATACTCTTATTGGATAAAAATCACACTGTCTACATTATTTATCTGGACCGCGCGGTACGCTATGCTTAATTGCGTTATTGAAGCTTTTACCAACCAGAACTTTGGACAGCATTTAGTGATTTTTGCAAGGCAGGTAATTATATGGATTACTATGTTAATTTCTCCTACACCAGGAAGTAGCGGTACAGCAGAATTTATCTTCACACAGTTTTTCCGTGAGGATTTGGGGGCTGTTACTTTTATAAGCAATATTTTCTGGCGGTTAATGACTTATTATCCCTACTTGTTCTTAGGTGCTTTGATCCTGCCAAGGTGGATCAGAAGGGTTTTCTTTGAGAAAAAGACTAAAAAATAACATGGGTTCTAAAATTTACGTTGCCTGAAATATGGAATTTAATCAGATTAAAGAAACTTGCTTATATATTAAGAACCTTGACGCGGCCAGAGAATTTTACCATAACAAATTAGGGCTTCCTGTTATATCAGATGTGCCAGACAAATTGATATTTTTTAGATGTGGGAGCTCTGTTTTATTGTGTTTTAACCCTGATTATAGCGGTGTACAAAATGTTCCGCCTCCTCATTATGCCACGGGTAAACAGCATATTGCCTTTGAAGTAGAAGCAGAAGCCTACGAAAGTTGTAAGAACGAATTAAAGGAAAAAGGCATAGCAATTACTTACGAACATCAGTGGCCCACAGGTAAATTATCTGCCTATTTTGAAGACCCTGAAGGACATGTGTTGGAAATCGTACCCAAAGGTTTATGGGATAAGGTAGATTAGTTTTCCAGTTCTTCTATCATTCTTTTCAATTTCTTCATTTTCCCCGCATAAAGCAGATGGATGATCGTCCACATTACTGCGAATAAAATTATTAGGCCAATAACTATTGCAAAAATAGATACTAGATAATTACTATTTTCCAGACGAAGTTCTTCAACTGATTTTATTTCCCCCTTGTGGAAGTCATAACTTAAACTTACAAAAAAGGAAATAACAGCCAGGCTAGTAGAGGCAATCTTGTAATGTAAAACAAATGCTTTCAGATTTTTATAGCATTTGAGGAGATAGTCGTGAACATTTAACTCGATTTTAGCCTGTTTTAATTTAATGAGCAACCTATTGTAGTAAATTAGAAAAGGGACAAATAATACTATCGTGAATATTGATAAAATAAATTTGCTCTCATAAATTGTTAGTGCCAGGAAGAGAGGGAAAGAAATGAGATTAATAATGTGTTCAATTTTTATCGTTTTAATTATTTTAGCAATTAAAGTAGTGCTTTTTGATTTCACTATAGTATCAATCTTCTTTTCTGAAAGCTCAACATCACTCGTATTGAGGCTCCACAAATCTTTTAGTTCATTGTCCATTGAGCTTCAGTTTTAGTTCGTGTTTTATTCTGTTCACTTTTACCCCTATATTGGAAATATTAATCCCCAGGATTTCAGCCATTTCTTTATATTTTTTGTCCTCCAGATAAAGTAAAATAATAGCACGGTCAACCTTTTTTAAGGTTTTTATAGCATTGTATAAGTTGTCTACTTTTTCCTGATGCAGGTCAGAAGGATGATCAGCAGCATCAAAATCTGGTTTAAAAGGAGATGTACTTATTCTTCTCTTGTTTTTTCTGATTTCCGAAAGGCACACATTTAAGGTGATTCTATAAATCCATGTGGAGATTTTTGACTCTCCTTTGAAAGAGTCATATGCTTTCCAGATTTGCAAAGAAACTTCCTGAAAATAGTCTTCAAATTCATCCTGGTCATTTGAATAGGCCCTACATAGTTTCGAAATTATATGCTTATTTTCTTCTAAAAGATCTTTGAAATCAACTTTTTTCATTCTTTTTAACCGGCTAACCGGTTAGTTGCAGGAGGTATCAATTTTATTACAACTAAGTTAAAATAATTGTAATAATTTTCTCTTTTTAGCTACTTACTTAAAAATATCAATAATGGAATTATGAAAAATAGAATCTCTAAAATCTTGAAGTTTGCTTTATGCAGTATTTTTATTGTTCAGGTAGCTTTTGCACAACAACCTAAAGAAAAAGCATTATTATGGAAGGTGACCGGAAATGGTTTGGAAAAACCATCTTATGTATTCGGAACTATCCATTTAATTTGTGCAGATAAATATGAAATGTCAGATGCCGTGCTTAAGGCAGTTGAGAATGCTGATAAAATAGCTCTTGAGCTTGACATGGATGATCCTGCTATGAATGCTAAAATTCAGCAGTTATCAATTAATCCCGGAATGAAAAATATTCAGGAACATATTCCTGCCGACAAAGTGGAGGTGGTAGATAATTATTTTAAAGCTAAATATGGGCAGGGGATAGCTCAAATGGGTGTTTTAAAGCCTTTTGTGTTAAGCAGCATGGTTCTATTGGGTAATATGAGCTGTGAAACCAGACAGTTTGAAGCAGAGTTTGTTAAACTTGCTGCGGCTCAGGAAAAAGAATTAATTGGTCTTGAAACTGTTGAATATCAGATAGGCTTATTTGATGATTTAAGCACTGAAAAGCAAATAGAAGCCTTAATAGAAGCCATTGAAACACCAGAGGAAAGCAATAAAATGATGAATGAAATGATGGCCGCTTACACAGAAAAGGACCTAAAGCAACTTGGTAAAATAATTAAAGACAACGAAGACTTCGAAGGTTTTAACGATAAATTGTTGGTTCAGAGAAACAAAAACTGGATACCAATTATTGAGAAACTATCAAGAGAGCAATCAGTATTTTACGCTGTTGGAGCAGGGCATTTAACTTCAGAAGAGGGAGTTATAGCTTTACTAAGAAAAGAAGGGTTTACAGTTGAAGCAGTAAAGTAAAGGATTTATAATGTTCTGCTAATTTTCAATGGATTAGCAGAACATTTATATTATTAGATGGCTACACCTTTTTTTGTTAAAGCTTCTTCTACATAATCAAACGTTGAAAGTATATCTGGCTTGCCATCCACAATTGCCACATCGTGTTCAAAATGTGCTGAATACTTTCCATCAGCAGTGATAATGGACCAACCATCAGCTAATTGCCTGATGCCTCTTCCGCCTAAATTAATCATTGGCTCAATAGCAAGCACCATTCCTTCTTTAAGCTTCACTCCTCTTCCTCTTTTTCCAAAATTGGGGACTTCCGGAGCTTCATGCATATCACGGCCTAAACCATGACCTACAAGTTCCCTCACTACACCATAACCATTTTTTTCCGCATGCTGCTGAATAGCAAACCCTATATCTCCTGTTCTGTTTCCTGCTTTACATTGCTCAATACCCAGGTATAAAGATTCTTTAGTTACCTTCAGTAATTTTTCAATTTCAGGTTTAACTTCTCCCACTGTAAAAGTATAAGCATGGTCTCCGTAAAATCCATTCATCAGAACACCGCAGTCAATTGAGATGATATCTCCCTCTTTTAATGGCTCATTGGAAGGATAGCCATGTACCACCTGTTCATTAGGGCTCATGCATAAAGTATTAGGGAAATCATACATTCCTAAGAATCCCGGCACACCACCGTTGTCTCTAATAAATTCTTCTGCTTTCTTATCCAATTCTAATGAAGAAATGCCCGGTTCAAGCAGCTCTGCCATAAGGCCTAGCGTTTTTGATACCAAAAGCGCACTTTTTCTCATCAATTCAATTTCTTCTTTTGTCTTTAAATGGATCATTTGAATAAGTCTTTAAATTTTGCCCAAAAATCTTTTTCAGGAAGTTTATAATCAACCGAATTATCTCCTAATAGTTCCCATACTTTGCTCCAGCCTATAAATCCACCAACGTTTCTGTCATCAATAAAGATGTCCGCATTGATTTTTCTGCTTTGGCCTGGCTCCAATACTTCTTCAGGAAAGTTCTTGTTTACTGCATAGAACTCTATACCATGACTTTCACAAAACTCAACTGCCTTTTTCAGTGACTCTCCTTCACGAACAGTCCATAATATTAATTGGTGCCTTTTTTTTTGTAATGCTAAAAGGGTTTCTATAGCAAATAGATGAGGTTTGCCTATTGCCGGGAATTTATCCTCTACAATAGTACCATCAAAGTCAACAGCAATTTTCAGCATTTCTAGTTTTCCTTATATTTTGCTCTGTACTGGGCTTTAATCAGTAACCGGTCATAAATTAATTCTGCCAATGACTTCGTTATATCATTGTTACTTGCAGGCTGCAAAGTTAAGGCAAATTCTTTTTCTGACACGTCAATACGATACATTATCTGTACCAGTTTCTGAAAATCAGAGTCAAGAAGGTGAGAAATGTAAGGAGAGGCTTGCTGAATAAACTCAGCTTTATGGTGTGCTTCAGCAGAAAAATTGACATCAGGTAATAATTTTTCTGATAACACTAAAAATTCAGGAGAGTGGCTCATGACAACATCTTACTTTTGCCACAAAGGTAAAATATTAAAAAGAGTATTAAAGACTGATATCTAATAAAGTATTGCTTTGAGCAAACTGAAAGTTGAACCAATAAGTATAATCCTGATATTCTACACAATCATCCATTACTATATTATTGATTTTAATCTCCATAATACAGGATTGTGGTACCCATTCCTGAAAAAGCTCCTGTTGCTCTAAAGGGAGAGAAGAGATTTGAATGAAGTTAATTCCTTTATGATAGGTTGGAGTAGCTTTTAGCATAATTTTCTAATCTTTTATGTAACAAAAGTAGGTAAATGTAACGTGAAAGATGTTAATTCAGTGTTATTCAATTATTAAAATTTTTTATTTCTTAATTTATACCAAGGAGCTTTTCGGCTATTTTTTCGTATTCTATACCATATTTAGCTTAAAAATGCCTTATTTCGTATTTCTATTTTCTAAACTATGAAGTATTCAGAAGCATTTGAGAATATAAGACCCTATCATGATGCCGAAGTACAAGCAGCAATTAATCGATTTATAAATCATCCTTTTTTTGATCAGATTGCCCAAAGGTTATTTCCTGATAAGCCTATTAAGGAATTAAAGGAAAGACTTTCATCTATTCAATCTATTCAGGATTTTCAATCCGTAATGATGTATCCTGCTGCCAGAACGGTACTGGATAGCAGTTCTGATGGAATTACATATGAAGGGTTCGAAAAACTCAACCGCGATAAGTCTTATCTTTTTATTTCTAATCATAGAGATATTGTTTTAGATTCAGCTATTCTAAACGTGTTACTTTTTGAGCATCAGTTAGGAACCACTGAGGTAGCCATCGGGAATAATTTATTGGTGAACGACTGGATTACCGATTTTGCTAAGCTTAATAAAAACTTCATCGTTAATAGAAATGTGCCTCCAAGGGAAATGTATTCCTACTCACTGATACTTTCTGCATATATCAGGTTTACCTTATTAGAGAAAAATACTTCTGTTTGGATTGCCCAAAGAGAGGGACGAACTAAAGATGGAGATGACCAGACTCAGCAAGGACTGTTAAAAATGATTGGCCTGAATGGCGGAGATGATTTTTATGAAAATTATGCACCACTCAGAATAGCTCCAATGGCTATTTCTTATGAGTATGACCCTTGCGATGTACTAAAGGCTCGCGAGATTCAATATAAAATGGAAGGGAAAATCATGGAGAAATCTCCTGGTGACGACCTTAAAAGTATGATTGCAGGTATAACAGGTATAAAAGGTCGTGTGCATCTGTCAATCGGAAAAATTGTTGATGAAAAGTTGAGAGAGATCAAAACCATAAAAAACAAAAATGATCAGATGCAGGCTTTAGCGGATTTAATAGATGAAAGAATTCATAAAAGCTATAAACTTTGGCCAAGTAATTTTATCGCTTATGATTGGCTTATTGAGGAAAGATTTTCAGATCACTATACCAAAGAAGAAGCAGAAAAATTTGAAAACTATTTGAGGAATCAGGTGCAAACGTTCTCAGGTGATTTTCAATCTCTTCGCCACCCATTACTGGCTATGTATGCAAACCCAGTAAAAAATAAGCTTAAGGTTGATGGTATTTTTGAGAAAAATCTCTGATTATTTTAGCTACCACTTTATCTGAAAAAGGAAGTGGTAGTATCAATTTTAGCTATAATTAATTGAATTGAAGGTAATGCTCCCATTTTTCCAATAATTGTTGAAAGTCATCCGGGAGATCTGAGTCAAATTGTATCTGCTTATTGCTTACAGGGTGTTTAAAACCCAGGGATTTAGCATGTAATGCCTGCCTTGGAAGTATTTTAAAACAATTATCTACGAAGGATTTATACTTGGAGAATTTGGTTCCCTTTAAAATTTTGTCACCACCATAAGTAGCATCATTAAATAATGGATGTCCCAGATATTTCATATGTGCCCTGATCTGGTGTGTACGGCCAGTCTCAAGATTACATTGTATGAGCGTTACATACCTCAGCCTTTTCAATACTTTGTAATGCGTAATAGCTGTTCTACCGAAATCTGCATCCGGGAAGGCATCTGTAATACGTCTGTCTTTAAAACTCCTGCCAAGGTTTACGTCAATAGTACCTTCATCATTAGTTAATTCTCCCCAAACTAAAGCATAGTAAGTTCTCTCAATACTATGATCGAAAAACTGTTTTGCCAGGTGGGTCATCGCTTTTTCTGTTTTAGCAATTACTAACAAACCCGAAGTGTCCTTATCAATTCTGTGTACTAATCCTGGCCGGCCTTCATTGCCTTCCATTTCAGGAAGTTGCTGAAAATGGTAAGCTAAAGCATTTACTAAAGTTCCTTCCCAATTCATGTGGGCAGGATGTACTACCATTCCGGCTTCCTTATTTACAATTAACAGTTCGGAATCTTCATAAATAATATTTAATGGGATATTTTCCGGTTTTACATCAGTGTCACGCGGAGGTTCAGGTAGTGCTATTCTGATTTCATCTTGAGGATGAACCCTGTAATTAGGTTTAATGCTGTTTTTGTTCACTTTTACAAAGCCGTCTTTTATGGCTTGTTGAACTTTGTTTCTGGTAACATTTGGTAATCTGTCCATCAAAAACTTATCAATTCGCATAAGTTCCTGCTTAGGATCTACTTTAATGTTGTAGTGTTCAAAGAGACTTTCGTCCAGCTCAGTATAATTTTCCTTTTCCTGCATGATTTGATTTTCGATGCAAAGATACTAAAAAGAACCACGAGATGAAGCACCCATAAAAGTTCATACATTTTGATAGATGGTTAAAAAGTAGGATATTTATCCCCGTGTATGAATTAAAAAATAATGTTTAGACTCATAGTATGCCTGTTTTTACTAAATTTTAGTGTTGGTGTAAAGGCACAATCAACTTTTGATAAGCTGAATAAGAACCCATTCAAGCAAACACAGTGGTACGTAGGCTTAAGAGGAGGAGCTAATTATACTATAGTGACCCCAATCAATCGTTTTGGAATTATAAAGCCAACTGATAATGCTGATCAGGAGCTTTATGAAAAGAAGTATCAAACAGTAGAAAATATAGGTGCGATATATGGCTTAACTGCTATGTTTCAGTTTGAGCAAAAATTTGTTGTGGGTACTAATTTTTCTGTTGGACAAATCAGGTTTAGCTATGATCAGGAATTGCCGGGAGAAGCCAATAGCATTACTTTTTCTCATCAACAGAATTTTCAATACCTGGATGTCCCTATATTTTTTAGGTATATGATCCGGCCGACCATCAATCGTTTTTGGAATCGCTCCTCCAGGAAACCTGAGGTCCCTGGTATTATTCCATTTGTACAGGCCGGTATCAATTTCAGCGTTTTACTTGATGCGGAGAAAACTGTAACACAAAGTATCAGACAGGGGGAAATAGAGGCTGAGGGGTTTTCGTTTACAGAAAATGTAAATGAACTATTAAATCCTGTAACAGCCGGAATTTTTGTAGGAGGAGGCTTTCGGTTCCGATTAGGAAATGTTTATCTCACTACTGAAGCAAATTTCAGGCAGGGCTTTTCTAACGTAACAGATACAGACAGGAGGTTCGCTAATAAAAACCTTGTAAACAATGCTTACGATGTATTTGATGATAAAAGCTTTCAAACATTTGAATTCGTAGTAGGTATTTTGGTTCCAATAAAATATTTAAGTAGAAGAGAATTTATCCCGGTTGAAATATGAGATTTTTTGTGATTTTTATCCTAGTGGTTTTTACTTCGTGCCAAAAGGATACAGAGGCTTTTCTTCCTACTGAAAAATTTAATAGTATTTTTGACAATCCCTCCGAAGCAGTTGCATATAATCCTCTTGATCTTATCCAAACGCAAGACGGAGGCTATCTCATTTTAGCATCTTCCAACAGCCAGCAGATTTTTGTATTGAAGGCAAGTTCGAGAGGAGAGTTTCTTTGGAGTAAAACTATGTCTTCAGCATATATTCAGCCAATAGGTAACTGGATTCGAAATCAGGAGAATTATTATTTCGTAGCTCAAACTATCTCTGACAGAACAGCTGTTTTAGTAGAAGTAGATGATTTGGAGCAGACTTTAAAGCCTATCAGAGAGTATACAGGTTATAGAAGACCTCTGGCTTTCGATTATCTAAACCCTAACAGTTATTTGCTACTTACTAATAATGATACCATAGGGGCAGTTTTAAGTAAAATACAGGAAGGTTTTGCAATGGAATGGGCAAGAGCATTTGATAAAATTACGGATACTAATGCAAAGCTTGATAATTATTTGATAAGTAATACACCTCAATTTTTTGTTGGTGCATATAATAATGGAGCAACTCTGTATTTCAACACACTAAGGCCTGAGGGTTTTACTTTTACCTTTACTGATGATCAGGGGATTGAAACAGGGAGGATTGCTCCGGCTAACCAGGGTAGTATAAATTCTATAGCAACCACCAGTAATGGTCAGGGAGCTTTTAATTATGTAGCCAACGGTCAATCACTATTTTCTCCACAGCTTACGCTTAGAAATAATGATTCTATTTTCAGTTCTGAACTGAATGGAGAACTTCAGCCCGATAGAATGAGTAATAAACCTGCTTTAGTGTTGCCAATTGAACTTTCAACTACTCCTTATACGCTAAATGCCTATACCACCGTTGATGGGCGGATAAAATTAAGTCTGTATTCAGCTAATTCAGGAGAGCTTTCGGCTATTGAGTATATTGGTGATAATGATCCACTTGAATTGGCAGCAATTAAAGCAACAGAAGATCAGGGAATTGTAATTCTATCAAAAACAACTATTGCAGGTGTAAGACAAAGAATTAATCTTTTGAAAATACCCAAAGAAGAGTTGGTGAATTTATTATAACTCAAAACCTTCCGCTCTTTTATTATGTTTAAAGAGCATTAAGATTTCATAATGAAAAAAATTACATTACTATATCTTATTGTATTTTCAGTTCAAATACAATTAGCAATAGCTCAGAGCCAACCTTTACAGATTATTAAAGTACCCGAACTTGAACAACTTATTAAGTCTGAAGAGGGCAAAGTAAAGGTGATTAATTTTTGGGCTACATGGTGTAAGCCGTGCATAAAGGAGATACCTTATTTTGTGAAAGCTCAGCAGGATTTTCCTGAAGTAGAGTTTGTTTTTGTTAGTCTTGATTTTTCAGAAAACGCATCCAGAGCGGAAAGCTTTGGTAAAAAGAAAGGGCTTAACAAAAGTAAAATGGTACTGATTGATGATGTGGACTACAATGCATGGATCGATAAAGTTTCTGGTGAGTGGTCTGGAGCTATTCCTGCTACGCTTATTGTAACCCCCAATGGGAAAAAGCTTTATGAAAAAGAGTTTCAGCAAGGAGAGCTGAAGGAGTTATTGAAAGAAACATATAAACTATAAATACCATGAAAAATTACCTGTTCTTGAGCTTTTTATTACTGTTTGCATTCGGTTTTACTTCAGAGAAAGAAGGTTACAAAGTGGGCGATACTGCCACAGATTTTTCTCTTAAAAACGTAAATGGGGAAATGGTTTCTCTTAAAGATTTTGAAGATGTGAAAGGTTATATAGTTATTTTTACTTGCAATACCTGTCCTTATTCTATTGCTTATGAGGACCGTATTATTGAGTTACAAACTAAATATGCTAAGCAGAAATTTCCTGTAATAGCTATCAACCCTAATGATGATAAGAGATCCCCTAAAGACTCTTTTAAAGAAATGAAGGTAAGAGCTAAGGAGAAGATGTTTAACTTTCCTTATGTGTATGACGAAACTCAGGAAATTACAAAAGCGTACGGAGCTACAAACACTCCACACGTATATGTTCTTGATGCCGATCGGACTGTAAAATATATAGGTGCTATCGATAATAACACCAAAAGTGCAAAAGATGCGGATAAGAAATATGTTGAGGATGCGGTAAATGCTTTACTGGCAGAAAAAGAAGTGCCTGTTAAAGAAACTAAAGCGATTGGTTGCACTATTAAGTGGGCAATGTAATTATTGAAAATTTTAAATTTCTTAATTTATACCAAGGAGCTCATGAGAAACATGGGCTTTTTTTATTTTATGAGAAGACATGCAACTTTAATACCATTCAGCAAGCAACATCATCAAATACTTGTTTTGGCTCATTTATTAAAGGCTGATGTTCCTGATTATGAAGGATTGCCAAAAACTATTGAGGGAAAACGTGAATACTTGCTGAAGAAATTTAATGAAGTTATCCTGCCGAATTTTGCTAACCATAGAAATATTTTCTATCCAGCTATTATTCAATGGGGTTTTCAGGATGAGCTTTTACTACAGCAAATTCAGCAGTGGGAAGATGATGTACTTATGATATGTAAATCAATAAAGGAGGAAAATGCTATTAGTAGTATGCAACTAAATGAATTGGGCTATACTTTAGATAGACTAGTTAGAGCTAAAGAGAGAGAATTATACCAGAAGGTACAGGCGAGATTTAGTGCAGAGTTGGAAGAGCTGCAATTTTAGTTGGTGCTTTGTGAGTGGTGAATATTTGATCCTTATCTATTTTTGATAGAGAATATTAATAAAGTACTAAACTTCTTGTTATTTTACAACGTAAAAGCTTATATTGTACAGTAAATAAATGCCACAACCATGAATAAACCAACTACATTAAAAGGGGAGTTATTTTCTTACTTAGCTTTAGGAGCAATTAGCTTAGTAGTATACTTGCTAAATTCTATAGCTTAATTTAAGAAAGTAATTAGAAGCAGTTATAGATGAAGTAAATTGAAATATCCTAACCAGATTAAATTTCGAATAAGTATCCTTCATTCTGTAACTGCTTGTATTTATTATAATCAAATTTGTATAAATAAGCCCCCTTTCGAGAAGAGCTTTTATCTTTCTTATCCAGTTGAATGAGCAGCTTGCTCTTTAATATTTTCTTTCTAAAGTTTCTATCATCTATTGTACGTTGCTGAATAGCTTCATATACCTTTAAAAGTTGAGGTAAAGTAAATTCTGAGGGTAATAATTCCAGTCCTATAGGTTTAAATTTAGCTCTTTCACTCAGCTTTTGAAGTGCCATTTTAACCATTTCTGTATGGTCAAGAACAAGTTCCGGCAGAGGGTTAATATCTACCCATTTCGTGATGTGGTTTGCTATTACGATATCTGTTTGGCTTTTTCCTTCTTCAGGTTTAATTAAACTCCAATAGGCCACGGAAATCACCCGGTCTCCGGTATCTCTACCAATATCTCCAAAAGAGTGCATTTGTTCTAAAAATACATTTTCCAGATTACTAAGTTCTAAAAGAATTCTTTTTGCAGCAGTGGAAATATTTTCTTTTTTGTCAACAAAACTTCCTGGCAATGACCATTTACCTGCATATGGTTCAACCTCTCTTTTAAATACTAAAAGTTTTATCTGGTTTTCGATAAAGCCAAAAATAATGCAATCAACGGCCACTAAAATGGGTAATGCCTGGCTATAAGTGGGAAGGTTTATAGTTGTTTTCTTTTTCATACTAAAAGTTTCGGTCACTAAGATATTAAAGATTATTTGTATAATAAATAATAAACGTTAAGTTTACGTTTACAAAATTAATAAAGTGAAATCACCACAAGAAACTAACAAATATTTTTTAGAGCAACATCGTAAATATTTCGGTGTTGAACCCAGGCTTTCAGTAAAGGCACCGGGCCGCATTAATATGATAGGGGAACATACAGATTATAATTTGGGATTTGTATTACCTGCCGCTATTAATAAGGCGATCTATTTTTCTGTTAATCGGTCTCAACTTGAAGAAGTTAGTACGGTTTATGCAATCGATGTACAACAGGAAATTCAATTTAAACATCGCGATTTAGCTCCACTTGAGGCTGGTTCATGGCAGAATTATATTTTGGGGGTAGTCTCCGAAATAATAAAAGTAAGAGGTAATCTACCCGGCTTCTGCTTATCGTTTGGTGGAGATGTGCCTTTAGGGGCAGGGCTTTCTTCTTCAGCTGCCTTAGAATGTGGACTCTGCTTTGCACTAAATGAATTATTTGAGTTGAATCTAAGCTGGCAGGAGATGGCAAAAATTAGCCAGCTAGCCGAGCATCATTTTGTTGGTACCAAATGTGGTATTATGGATCAGATTTCCAGCCTAAGAGGGAAAAAGGACCATGTAATGTTATTAGACTGCCGCTCTCTGGATATAAAATATTTCCCTTGTGCACTTGTTGGTTATCAAATAGTAATCTGCAATTCAAACGTTACTCATGAGTTAGCTTCTTCAGCTTACAATGAAAGAAGAGCTCAATGTGAAGAAGGAGTGGCTGTATTGCAGTCTGTAAATCCGGAAATTAAAAGCCTTCGGGATGTGAGCTATGAATTTTTGCTTCAAAATAAGGAAAGCCTTTCTGAGGTAGTTTTCAAAAGGTGCGCTTATATTACTAAAGAAAATGACCGGGTAATTGAATTTTGTGAAGCCTTACAAAATCAGAATATAGACCAACTGGAAAATTTACTCTACAATGCACATAGTGGAATGCAGCATGAGTATGAAATAACATGTCCTGAAATTGACTTTCTTGTGGACTATACCAGGAACCTAGATCAGGTGAAAGGAAGCCGCATGATGGGAGGTGGTTTTGGTGGTTGTACTATCAATATTGTTAAAGATGAATTTGTAGATCAGTTCAAAAGCGAGATATCTGAAGCTTATAGCAACAGATGGCAAAAAGATTTATCTATTCTTGACTTAGAAATAGGGGATGGTGTGCAACTCTATTCCCGATAAAATCAGATATATGAAATTGAACGATTCTCCACATAAAAGGCTAAATATACTCACCAATGAATGGGTACTTGTATCTCCTCACAGAAATAAAAGGCCCTGGCAGGGTAAGCAGGAGGATTCTGTAGTAGAGCAGAGAAAAAATTATGATGAGCAGTGCTACTTGTGCCCAGGAAATACCCGTAATGGAGGTGAGCAGAATGAAGAATATACTAGTACCTTTGTATTTAATAATGATTTTGCTGCTTTACTTCCCACTACAGCAGATCAAACTCGCTACGAGGAGGGCTTGCTCTTAGCGGAAGCAGAAACCGGTGAATGTAGGGTGATATGTTTTTCTCCGGACCATTCTCTTACCATGGCTGAAATGTCCGTACCTGCTTTGGAAGAGGTAGTGGCTACATGGAAAGCTCAATTTGAAGAATTAGCTGAGAAACCTTCTGTAAACAATGTTCAGATTTTCGAGAATAAAGGAGCTATTATGGGATGCAGTAATCCTCATCCGCATGGGCAAATATGGGCACAAAATAGTATACCTCTGGAAATACAAAAGAGAACAGAAACGCAGCAAACTTATTTTCAGAAGCATGGGAGGAGTCTGTTATCACAGTATTTAAAGCAGGAAATATCTGAAAATAAACGCATTGTCACTAAAAATGATCATTTTGTAGCTTTAGTACCTTTTTGGGCTGTTTGGCCTTATGAAATTATGATAATACCTCTAAGACATTTTTCCTCTATTGCTGAGATGGACCAATCAGAGCAGCAATCTTTTGCAATGATTTTAAAAGAGGTAACTGTGCGCTACGACAATTTATTTCAAACTTCATTTCCTTACTCCGCAGGTATGCAGCAGCGGCCAACGGATGGAGAGAAGTATGAAGGATGGCACTTCCATTACTCTTTTTATCCTCCGCTACTAAGATCAGCTACAGTAAAAAAATTTATGGTCGGCTATGAAATGTTTGCCAATCCCCAGAGGGATATTACTGCGGAAACAGCAGTAGAAACTTTAGCGTCACTTCCTACTCAGCATTATAAACTAACTCAATAAGATTTCACATGAGCTTTTCCACTTTAGATACCATCATTTT
Source organism: Marivirga lumbricoides (assembly GCF_014636295.1). Taxonomy (GTDB): domain Bacteria; phylum Bacteroidota; class Bacteroidia; order Cytophagales; family Cyclobacteriaceae; genus Marivirga; species Marivirga lumbricoides. Next base: position 252,010 of record NZ_BMEC01000010.1, read on the forward strand.
TATTTCCTATGCCCTGCTTATAGTATGCATTGGGCTTTGGGTTTCCCGCAAAAGAGGCAAAACCTCAGAGGATTATTTTTTAGCAGGTAAATCACTTCCATGGTGGGCAGTAGGAGCTTCACTCATTGCAGCTAACATTTCTGCTGAGCAATTTATAGGTATGTCCGGCTCAGGTTTTGCTATTGGTCTTGCAATTGCCTCCTACGAATGGATGGCAGCGATTACTCTTATTATTGTAGGGAAGTATTTTCTACCCATTTTTATTGAAAAAGGGCTATACACTATTCCGGAGTTTATTGAAAAGCGATTTAGCAAAAGCCTTAAAACAATTTTAGCAGTTTTTTGGATCGCACTTTTCGTTTTTGTTAACCTAACTTCGGTGTTGTACCTGGGAGCAATAGCATTGGATACAATTTTAGGAGATGGCTCGGGTAATATTTTTATGATATCCATTTTTGGACTGGCTATTTTTGCTGCAGCTTATTCTTTGTATGGTGGTTTGTCAGCTGTAGCATGGACAGATGTTTTACAAGTGGTTTTACTATTGCTGGGAGGAATAATCACTACGGTAGTCGCATTGCAAACAGTTGATCCTGATGGGTCTTTTTTAGGCGGTATAAGAACTATTTACGAAAAGGTGCCGGAGAAATTTTCTATGATATTAGAGAAAGGCGAGCTGATTACACCTAATGGAAAAGATGCATGGTGGGATTTGCCAGGGCTAGCAGTGCTTATTGGAGGGCTTTGGGTAGCGAATCTATATTATTGGGGATTTAATCAATATATCATTCAAAGGACTTTAGCTGCAAAAAGCTTAAAGGAAGCGCAGAAAGGGATAGTCCTGGCGGCTTTTTTAAAGTTATTCCTTCCTTTAATTGTCGTTACTCCCGGCATCATTGCTTTTGTGATGAATTCGGGCCCTTCAGGCGTAAATTTAGAAACTGCTGATCCTTCTTTCCTCAAGGCTGCAGGTGGGGTTATTAATGATAATGCAGCACCATGGCTGATCAAGTCTTTTATTCCTAATGGGTTGAAAGGTCTGGTTTTAGCTGCCCTTGCTGCAGCCATTGTTTCATCATTGGCCTCAATGTTAAATTCTACTGCTACAATTTTTACCATGGATATCTACAAACCCTACTTTGGGCAGCAGAAAAGTGAAAATCATTTAGTAAATGTAGGAAGGGTAACTGCAGCTTTAGCTTTGATGGTTGCTGTTGTATTGGCTCCTCAATTGAAGAGCCTGGAACAGGTTTTTCAATATATTCAGGAGTATACAGGAGTGGTGAGTCCGGGAATACTGGCGGTATTTATGTTAGGATTGTTCTGGCGTAAAACTACGGATAAGGCTGCAATATGGGGTGTTGTTTTATCTATTCCGATTGCACTTTACTTTAAAGTAGGTCCGAATGAATGGTTAGAAAGTGAATTGTTCGTTACCCTCCCATTCATGCATCAGATGATGATCACCTGGATTCTTTCTTCAGTACTCATTATGATAATTAGTTGGTTTGAAACGAAAGGAAAAGATCATGAAAAGGGTATATTAATCAGTTCCCAGCTCTTTAAAACCAGTAAATCATTCAACATAAATGCCTGGATAATTATTGTGATTTTAATAGCGCTCTACTGGTTTTTCTGGTAAAGCAATAAAGTGAAAAGGAGATTGAATAATAGTTGGAGTTGTTGCTTATATCTTTATTATTTTATAGCAGCCATCTCCAACAGATCTTCTAAATATTCTCTACTATTGGAAAGCCTGGGTACTTTATTCTGCCCACCCAGCTTACCTCTTTTACGCATCCAGTTATAGAAAGTACCTGCCGGTACTTCATGAATTATTAACCGCTGTAGCGCAATATCTTTATGCCGTTTGGCATCATAGTCAGAATTGATTTTTCTTAACTCAGCATCTAACTGATCAGCAAAACTCTCAGTATTAGCAGGAGCTTTCCCAAATTCAATTACCCACTCATGCGCACCACTTTTATTATGCGAAAGATGTTTGGGAGCAGCCGTAAAATTGTCTACTGTTACGCTTTCTCTTTTACAAACCTCTGCAATTGCTTTTTCAGCGTTCTCTATCATTAATTCCTCTCCAAAAGCATTAATGAAGTGTTTGGTTCTACCACTAATTTTTATTCTATACGGATCTAAAGAGGTAAACCTTATAGTATCTCCAATTCTGTAGCGCCATAGACCAGCATTAGTAGTGATTACCATCTCATATATTTGGTTCAGCTTTACATCATGCAGTTGAATGGTTTTAGGTTGTTCGTCTGCGGCATCTTCGATAGCTATGAATTCATAGAAAATCCCATAATCCAGCATCAGCAACATTTCATCAGAATTGAGTTGATCCTGGATGCCAAAGAAGCCTTCTGAAGCATTGTAGGTTTCAACATAATTCATCTTTGGTGACTTAATCAAATCCTGAAAAAGAGGCTTATAAGGGACGAAAGACACTGCCCCATGCATAAAAAGCTCAAGGTTGGGCCATACTTCTGAAATGTCACTTTTTCCTGTAATCTCCAGGATTCTTTGAAGCAGAACCACTGTCCAGGTAGGTACACCCGAAAGACTGGTAACATCTTCTTTTAATGTAGCCTGTGCCATGGCCTCAATTTTGCTTTCCCATTCATCCATCAAAGCAATTTCCAGACTTGGTGTCCGGATGATTTGTACCCAGAAAGGTAAGTTTTTCATGATTACTGCGGAAACATCACCATAAAAGGAATTGGAATTGTTATCAAACTGATTTACCTGCTGACTGCCTCCGATACTCAGATTTTTGCCAGTAAATAATCTTGATTCAGGGTTATTATTGAGGTAAATGGAAAGTAAGTCTTTACCACCCTTAAAATGACAGTCTTCCAGTGCTTCATCGGAAACTGGTATAAATTTGCTGCGATCGTTAGTGGTGCCTGATGATTTTGCAAACCATCTGATTTCCGTAGGCCACAAAATGTTCTGCTCTCCTTTTAGCAATTCATCTATATAGGGAAATATTTCTTCATAAGTATGAAGGGGGACTGTGTTTTTGAAAGAATCATAGCTTTTAAGCTCCTCAAAATCGTATTTTTTGCCAAATTTGGTGTTTCGCGCCCTGTAGATGAGCCTGTTAAGTAGCTCACTCTGAACTTCATGAGGATATTTAATAAAAAGCTCCACTTCGTGGATCCTCTTTTTCATTACCCATGTCATGATAGAATTCAGAAATTCCATAGTATTACAGTTTACGTTTCAGTTCGAAATGCTTTCCTAAATAAACCCTTCTTACCTGTTCATCATTTGCTAAATCCTCAGCAGAACCCGCTTTCAGCAATTTACCTTCAAACATAAGGTAGGCTCGATCGGTAATGGATAAAGTTTCATTAACGTTGTGATCTGTAATTAGGATGCCAATATTCTTCTGTTTTAGTTTGCCAACTATTGTTTGAATTTCTTCCACGGCTATGGGGTCCACACCCGCAAAAGGCTCATCCAGCAATACAAATTTAGGGTCCATGGCCAGTGCCCTGGCAATTTCTGTTCTTCTCCTTTCACCACCGGAAAGCACCATCCCTTTGTTTTTTCTTACGTGAGTCAGGCTGAATTCTTCCAGGAGGGATTCCATTTTTTCCACCTTGTCTTTCTTGCTGATTTTCCTCATCTCCAACACAGCCATTAAATTTTCTTCCACTGTTAAGGAACGAAAAACAGATGCCTCCTGGGCTAAATAGCCTACGCCTCTTTTGGCGCGCTGGTACATCGGTAATTTGGTGATGTTTTGCTCATCCAGAAATATTTCACCTGCATTAGGCTTTACCAAACCTACTATCATATAAAAAGAGGTAGTTTTACCGGCTCCATTTGGCCCTAATAGTCCTACAATTTCTCCCTGCTCTACACTTACAGAAATATGATCAACTACAGTTCTGCTTTTGTATTTTTTAACAAGGTTATCAGCTCTTAAAATCATAAGTGTTCTCTATTTTTACCAGCAAACCAAGCAACAAACGTACCTGACTAAGCAAAGTAACAAAAATAATTATTGAAAGCGGATATCTTTCAGGTAAAGCTGTAAAGATTTATGGCCATTGTACTCATTTTCCTGAATAGTAAAAGCTAATTGAAAGTTCTCCGAAGTTTCAAGCTGCTCCTTAAAATGTGCCATTCCAAAGCCTATTGCTTGTAAACTCTTAGCGCCATTTTTGTCTTTCACTGTAATTTTCAAATGCTTCTCCTTCAAAATTCTCACGCTTTCACACAGCTCCAGGTTTTTGGCCGCAAAAACAGGTTGCATATTACCCGGCCCAAAAGGATCCATTTGTGTGAGTATATTATAGAAGCGGGGGGTGATTTGCTCAAGTTCAACATAACTGTCAATATGGACTTTTGCCTGTAGTTGTTCTTCAGTAATAGTAGAAGTTACCACTGAATTAAATTTTTCAGTAAACGCGGCAATGTTTTCTATAGGCATGGTAAGGCCTGCAGCATGTGTATGGCCACCAAACTGGCTAAGTAATTCAGCGCAGGATTCTATGGCCGCATGAATATCAAATCCATTTACAGATCGTGCAGATCCGGTAGCTTTTCCATTTGATTCTGTTAGAATAATGGTAGGGCGATGAAACTGTTCAATACATCGGGAAGCTACGATTCCAATTACTCCTTTGTGCCAACCTTCCTGATAAAGTACTGTTGATTTGGCAGACTTAAGCACCTCATCTGAATTAATTTTTTCTATAGCTTCTGCGGTTATATTCTGGTCAAAATCTTTCCTTCTGTTATTTTTTTCACTTACCTGCGTGGCAATGATGGCAGCCTCATCCTCGTTTATAGAGGCTAAAAGTTTAACAGCCAGGTGAGCATGGTCAATTCTTCCTGCAGCATTAATTCTTGGGCCTAGTTGAAACACAAGATTTGAAATAGTGATTTTTCCTTTTAAGTCTGCAGAGTCCAGTAATGCTTTAATTCCTGGTCGTGGGTTGAAATTGATTTTTTCTAATCCATAAAATGCCAGAATTCTATTTTCACCCGTTACGGCAACAATATCAGCAGCAATACTTACAGCAACTAAGTCAAGGAATTCGAAAGCTCTATGTTCTGGTAAGTTATTACTTATGCAAAAAGCCTGAATAAGCTTAAAACCTACTCCACAACCGGAAAGCTCTTTAAAAGGATAAACACAATCAGCTCTTTTAGGATCAAGTACAGCCTTAGCTGCTGGTAAAGTCTCACCTGGTAAATGGTGGTCGCAAATGATGAAGTCAATATCTTTCTCGGCAGCGTAAGCTACTTTATCTATCGCTTTAATGCCGCAATCCAGGCTTATGATGAGCTTGTATCCGTTTTCAGCAGCATAATCAATACCCTGAGATGAAACTCCGTAACCTTCTGCATATCTGTCAGGAATATAGTAACCTACTTTATCATAAATAGAGCATAGAAAACTGTACATCATAGCTACAGAAGTACTTCCGTCTACATCATAATCACCATATACCAAAATGCTTTCTTGCTGTTCAATTGCCAGCTGAATTCTCTCCACTGCTATTTGCATGTCCTTCATTAAAAAAGGATCATGAAGCTGGTCAAGTTCAGGCCTGAAGAAGTTCTTAGCCTTTTCAAAAGTATCGATCCCTCTCTGTAACAGGATGTTTGTGAGTACTGGGTTAACGTTAATCTGATGAGAGAGACTTTCTATTTTATTAGCTTCTGAAACTTGAGAAAAAATCCATTTTTTGACTTCCATGTAGCAAAATTAAAAGGCTAAATGATAAATTGAAGCCTTGAAGCTTGAATAAAAATGAATTTACATATTATTCATGGGAAACTCACATAATACCCGCGTGATTGTAAAGCATCAAGAAAAGATTGCTTGAAGTTAATAGAGTTAAAGTTTTTATCTGCAAAACAGGATGGATAGGCTATATAATTTAAAATATCTAGCTTAAGTGGTATATTTTTCACAAATTAATGAGATTATAATTTTTGCCCGAAGGGTTGTACTACACATTTCTAAAATAAATGTTGTATTTAATTATTTTAAAGCTGATTAAGAAGTTAGAATGAATAGTTCTGTAATGATGAAATTTAATGTGATAAAAGGAAAACTCATCCTTTTTATGATCCTAATTCTTACAGCCTCAGTCACTATTCTTACCATAAATTATTACTCATTAAAAATAAATGCCTCTATAAGGGCTTATATTAATGGTGAATCTCTCTATGCCAAAGGCCAAAAAGACGCAACGTATTACCTGAGTAAATACCTTTATTTCTCAGATAGTTCTTACATTTCACAATATCAAAAGGCTATATCTATTCCTGTTGGAGATAAAATGGCCAGAGTAATATTGGAAAATGATGGCGATGAGCAATTGGTGCGTAAGTATTTTATACAGGGTAATAACCATCCGGAAGATATAGATAACATGATATGGTTATTTAAAAACTTCAATGAAGTTGGTTTTTTCCAGGAGATACTTAAAATATGGATTGAAGCAGACTCAAATATTGAGGAGTTAAGTGGATTAGCGGATGATATTTTTTCCCAAACAGAGGGTGGTAAATTGGCCAACAAGGATGAAAAAAAATTCTATCAGGGTAAACTATCCTCCTTAAATACAGAGCTCTCTTCTGAACAGTATAAATTTTCAGCCACATTAGCGGAGGTTGGAAGAAAAGTTGAAAAATACCTATTGTATTTTAATTTCATTGTTATTATTATCATTCTGTTCAGTACGCTGGTAGTAATTTATTTTATTTTAAAAAGACTGGACAATCAAAATAGAAAGCTCAAAATTATTAATCACGAGCTGGATAAATTTGTGTACAGTACTTCTCACGATTTGCGCGCTCCCATCAGTTCTTTAAAAGGGTTAGTGTATTTAGCATGCAGAGAGAAAGATCCGGAAAATTTAAAGACTTATTTTAAATTGATGACAGAGTCATTGGAGCGACAGGATAATTTTATTAGTGAGATCATTGACCTTTCCAGAAATAAAAGGATTGAGGTATCATTATCTGTATTTAAACCGGGACCTTTAATTGATCAGGTAATAGAGAACCATCAGTTTATGCAGAATGCCAAAAAAATATCTTTCAAAAAAAAGATAGAAATTTCTCAATTGAAAATGGATAAATCAAGATTTATGATCATTGTTAATAACCTTGTTTCCAATGCCATCAAATATCATGATTCAAGAAAGTTAAATAAATTTATTAGAATAGAACTTAAACGGCAGGAGGGTAAAATTCATCTTGAAATTTCTGATAATGGCATAGGAATAAAGCCTGAACACAAAGAAAAAATATTTGAAATGTTCTTTGTTACTCAAAATAAATCAAAAGGGTCTGGCCTGGGCCTATATATTGTTTCCGATGTATTGGGGAAAATAGGAGGTATAGTAAAGCTGGAATCAGAATGGGAAAAAGGGTCGAAATTTATTATACAATGGCCAGATTTTGAGTAATTGCGTATTTTTAATTGTATTAAAATACAAAAGAGAAAGGGAATAAATCTGATGGGCTATTTATTAAAATAAAATCGCCATTAGCATCAGTAAACAGAAGCTCAAAGCTTTGCTGGTGCCTTTTCTCAAACTCAAGCATTACCTGACGGCATCCTCCGCATGGTGGAGCACTTCGTAAATTTTCTTCTTTACCTTTTGTGGCACAAATAGCCATTCTAACAAATTTTTGCTCAGGTGCCTGAATGCCTGAACGATACATTGCTACTCTTTCAGCACATAGGCCAGCCGGAAAGGCAGCGTTTTCCTGATTGGTACCCGTTATAATTTCGCCATTCTCCAATTCAATGGCACTACCCACAGTGAAATTAGAATAAGGTGAGTAGGAACTTTTTCGAGCTTCAAGAGCTTCCTTCCATAATATTTGATGCTTTTCAGGAAGATCTTCAAAAGAAGCGAATTTTTGATAGGGTATATTGATATTTAAATTTTCCAAACTGATAAATGCTTTCTTATAAATTTTAAAAAGATGTGTTCCGAGAAACGAATTCCTGTATCATTTGTTTAAACGTATCTTATTAGATCTTCATCAACGGATATAAATTATTTAAATCTACAATTACCTTACATATAAGTTTCAATTTTTTTATTGCCCTCATAAAAATACAATATTTACAGCCTATTGCGTTAAAGAAATGTTATGCGAATTATTTATTTTCTCTTAGTAGTTATTTTAATGGCCTCTTGTGCTAAAAAGCCAATAAGCCAAAGTGGTAATTCTTATCAGAATCCTTCGAGCTTAAATCCTGGTCAAGCTGATCCCAATTATGGAAGATCACCAAAAAGGCAGCAAAGGGTTTTCTTTGGGCTGTTTAAGAAAAAACAGAAATCGCCTTTTGGAGATCAACTAATTGTAGAATATAAAGAAAGGATGAAAGAGAATGCAAAGGAAGCTCGCAAAAGAGAAAAGGAAATGCAGAAACCTCAGTATTCTGACCCCTCCTATTTTGGACATAAGAAAAAGCCTAAGAAGAGATCTCCCGATAAAATGAAATTTTGCAAAGAGTGTGGCATCAGGCACTAGGTTTTTCATATAAATACTTCTGTTTTTACATTTAAGCATTATCTTTGTCAAAATTCTATTGATGAAGCGTAAATTTTTTCCTTTCGACAAAAACTATTTGCTTGAGCAGGCTCAGCTGGAAATGAAAGCGGTTTTATTAAACCAGTTAGTGCATATGGTGAAGGAAATATACCTTTTGCGTTATAATCCATTAGGTTTAATGGATGCTTCAATTGAGAAGATTGTAGAAACCAAAGAGTTTAATTTGGAAGAGCTTTCTGAACTCTACGAAGAAATGTGCGGGGTGTATAGGTATAAATTTAGCTCCAACCAGTTAGAGTTGCTTTTTGATGGGCGTGATCATCTGGAAAAATATAAAGACGATTGGAAAGCTGCCTTTACAAATTGGATTATAGAATTCTCTAAATCAAAGAATTTCCTTAAAGCTGTACTTGAAACAGCTATTTTTTATCCGAAAGACAGGCAATCTCAACTGGCCTACAGCAGGTTAAAGAATTTTATCTCGGAACAATTTGGGGTTAAAATCTATAAGTACAAAGGCATAGTGCCAATGAAGATTGCTTAAAATACATTAGGTGCTCTTCTTATCTTATAATTCCCGGTCCATTTGAAGTTCCAATTCTATCCGCCCCGGCATCAATAAGTGATATGGCCTCATGGTAAGTTTTTATGCCGCCACTAGCCTTTATTCCTACATGGTCGGGCAAAGATTTCCTCATTAAAGCAATATTTTCTACTTTAGCTCCTTCGGAGGCAAAGCCTGTTGAGGTTTTGACATAATCAGCCCCTGCATCTGCAGCTATTTTGCAAAGTGATACAATTTCTTTCTCAGTAAGGTAAGCCGTTTCAATTATTACTTTGAGGATTTTGTTATTTTCATGAGCTATTTTTCCCAGTTTAGCAATTTCTATTTTCGGCCACATCATGTCTGATTTTACTGCAGAAATATTTACTACCATGTCTAATTCGTCAACTCCATCTTTTATGGCCTGGTGAGTTTCTGCCTCCTTTGTCTGGCTCATTTGATAACCTAAAGGGAAGCCTATAACAGTGATTAGCTTTACTTCTGATTTTCCTATATCCCTTTTTGCTTTTTTTACCCAAAATGGAGGAACACAAATCCCAAACAAGTGGTTTTGTTGTGCCTCCCTAAGAAGCTTCTCTACATCATCGGAAGTAATTGTTGGTTTCAGATTAGTATGTTCAATGAATTTTTGTATATTTCTCATATCCTATAATTCAATCATGTATGATTAAAAAGTTTTACTTATGTACTCTATTATCTGCATTATTGTTTCTTTCAGAAAGATACAATGCCCTTGGGCAAACACGAAAATTTGGATTTGAAATTCGGGATAAAAATAGAAAAGCAGTTATTCCTTTCGATATTCACAGCAATTTAATAGTGGTAAATGTGCTTTTTCAGGGGGTAATCCCATTAAAATTTATTGTTGATACAGGGGTTACCAATACTGTTTTAATTGATAAAGTTTACAGTGACATACTGGATATTGTGCCCGACAGAAAAATAAGCCTGATTGGGGCAGCTGGTGGCAAGGAGGTGGAAGCATATATTGTTAACAGCATATCAATAAATGTCTTTGAAATAGTTGGAAATAATATTCCCTTATTAGTATTAAAAGAAGATTACTTAAAGTTACAGGAAACACTGGGTGTTAAAATTCACGGTATTTTAGGATATGATTTATTCAAAAATTTTATTGTTAAAATTGACTACGCCAGTAAAGTGCTCTCCTTTTACGACCCAATACAGTTTAATAGAAGTTTGAAATGGTATTCTCAACTGAATATGGAGGTAGAAAATACTAAACCCTACATTACAATTCCGGTTGTTTTAAAGGATTCTTTCCAGCTTTCAGCAAAATTATTAATAGATACCGGAGCATCGCACTCAATGATGTTACACCAAAATAGCAACCAAAACATCCATGTTCCTAAGAAGAATATAAGAGATATTTTAGGAGCCGGTATTGCAGGTACAATTGAAGGCCATGTAGGCAGGGTGGACAATTTATCAATCGGGAAGTACATGTTGGACGATGTGATTTGTAACTTTCCTGATTCCGGTACTTATAATGATGTAATAAAAAGTACCGGTAGAGTAGGTACATTGGGTGGGGGAATATTGAAAAGGTTTAAATTATTTTTTGACTACCAGAATGAAAAACTCTATTATAAAAGGAGCAAAAACTTTAAAGAACCATTTGAATACGATAAAAGTGGTTTAACAATTGTAGCGAAAGGAGAAATTTTTCTTGAACCGTATTATGAAATTGAAGAAGTACGAAAAGGTACGCCTGCATATGAGGCAGGTATTAGAGCTAAGGATATTTTACTTTCATTAAATAATACAAAAAGTAAAAATTTGGACCTGGATATGATCAACAATACTTTGAGCAAAAAAGCGGGAAAGAAAATAAAAATAAAGGTAAAAAGAAATGACGAGGTTATTGAGACGGAATTTTACCTTGAAGAATTTATATAAACATTCTTTTCAACCTTTTCTTTCCTGCGTAATACTTAATCTTTAAATATTTTTGAGTCTTTCTGAATCTAAGTGCATTCACTAGAGAAAAATAAATTCGATCAGGAGTCAAAGATTCCTTCATTAAATATTCCTGCACCCCATAAAGTACTTCTTGTGAATTTTTGGTTTTAAGTAGGGTGATTGATAAAGCTTCTTTCCCTAAAAGATTAATTTTCTCAATTAAGTGTTTTAGTGACGCAATGCCTAAATTATCATCAATAATGATGCAGTTTGGGTTTGAGGAAGCTATTTTTTTCATGGTGTCATCATCTGAAAAAGAAGTGTCAATCTTAAAGATTTTTTCTTTTAAAGTGGTCAAGCTTTCATAAACCCGGCTCATCTCAATTGGATTATTACCCACCAATAATACACTAATTGATTCTTGCGAATGGTTTGGTTTTATATAATTTAAAGATAGGTTTTTCATTCTTTCAGCATTAAAACAATATTTTATATAAGTATATTCAAATTTACTCAATTAAAGTGAATAAACTAATTAACTTTTAAATGGGTGAAATTATTATCATTCAACGGATTATTTAACATTTGAGATTGGTAGTTGTTACAATATTATGAAGATATTATTAACAGGAGCAAATGGATATATTGGAAGAAGGTTATTACCTGTTTTAATTATTCAGGGTCATAATGTAGTATGCCTGGTAAGGGATAAACGAAGAATTCAATTAGAGGAAAATCTGGCTTCTAAAGTTGAGTTTTATGAAGCTGATTTACAGTATTCTGAGCAGCTTGAAAACCTTCCTAAAGATATAGATGCCGCATATTATTTGATTCACTCATTAGGCAGTTCTTCTAAAAGCTTTAGCAAGTTGGAAAAGGAGACAGCTACTAATTTTGTAGAGGCTATAAATAAAACGGATTGTAAACACATAATTTACCTGAGTGGGATTTCCAATGATGAAGGTCTTTCGGACCACTTAAGTTCCCGCAAAAATGTTGAAGGTATTCTTCAAAATGCTAAAGCCTCTGCCTCTGTTTTAAGAGCAGCTATCATTATAGGATCCGGAGGAGCAAGTTTTGAAATTATTAGGGATTTAGTAGAGAAATTGCCCATAATGGTAGCGCCAAAGTGGTTGAAAACAAAATGTCAGCCCATTGCTATCAGAAACGTTATTCAGTATCTCTCTGGGGTTCTCATGAAAGAAAAAGCTTTTAATCAGGTGTTTGATATTGGTGGACCGGATATTCTAACCTACAGAAAGATGTTGCTTACTTTTGCTGAAGTCCGTCAATTAAAAAGATTTATAATAACGCTTCCGGTACTTACCCCTCGCTTAAGTTCCTATTGGTTCCATTTTGTTACTTCTACTTCCTACAAGATAGCTAGTAGCTTAGTAGATAGTATGAAGAACGAAGTAATAGTGAAAAATAAAGGAATTAATGAGATTGTACCACTTGAACTAATCAGTTATAAAGAGGCAGTGCAATTAGCTTTCGATAGAATTGCTCAAAATGAAGTGGTTTCCAGTTGGAAAGACGCGTTGGCAAGTTCTAAAATAAATACTTCTTTATTGGATTTTGTACAGATTCCGGTGCACGGTTGTTTATTCGATAAGCGTTCAAAAACATTTGACCGACCAACAAGTGAAGTGCTAAAAAATGTATGGAGCCTCGGTGGTGAACGTGGTTGGTACTATTGGAACTTTCTATGGAAAATTAGAGGCTACATGGATAAAGCCCTAGGTGGTGTAGGCTTAAGAAGAGGAAGAAGAAGTCCTGATCATTTAGTAGCAGGAGATTCTCTGGATTTTTGGCGTGTTTTAGTAGCGGATAAGAAAGAGGGAAGACTGCTTTTATATGCTGAAATGAAACTTCCCGGAGAAGCCTGGCTGGAATTTCGATTTAGCAGAGAGGAAGGTGAAAATAAGCTAACACAAACAGCCACTTTCAGGCCACATGGTTTATTGGGAAGGCTTTATTGGTATAGTATTTACATATTTCATGAATTTATATTTAATGGGATGTTAGATAAAATAATTAATTATAAAGAACCCGGTAAAGAAGAAACTGTTGCGTAAAGTGATTACCTGCAAGGCTGTGAGAATTTTCAGCCGTAATAAATTAAATTGCCCTTCTATAAGTGTCTATTTAATCTTCATATCTAAAAAGCAGACCTAATAATGGTCTCTTAACTCCAATATTATTACGTTGCTCATTTTAGTTTTTCACAAACTCACAGCTATAAGGAATTGCAGTAACTTATAATCTGTTGAATACAGCTTAAATTGCAATAAAAAGATGTATTTTTGTTTCATTCTATGGAGATATTTCAATACATATCGCTGTTTTTTATCACAACTCTCTTCAATGTTGTATTTCTTCAACAGTATTTTTCAAGTACAGTTCAGGTACTTTTTCCTTTCAATCAGTTGATAAAAGCTGATCTGCCAACAGTAAATAGAAGTTCGCGCATTTCTGAGGAAGAGTCTAAAGAAGCACGTGAAGATAACCAACTTGATAGAGATAGTTTTTTAGAAAGTTCTGTAGAATTTATTGAAAAACATTTCTTCCAATTTTTATATTATTCACCTATGTTTTTTGTTTCAGGTGTGGCTTATTTTAAATATACATCTTTAATTCTTACCCCTCTTTCTCCTCCACCAGATTTAGGCTAATTAAATACTTTCCTTTCAAAATTTCTTAAATCTAAATTTCTAATACCATTTTTGTATGGATCAATCTAAGTTTAATAAGATTACAGGGCTTAATTTTAAGTATTTAAAAAACGACTCCCTTGCAGCAATAGTAGCTTTTCTTGTGGCTTTGCCGCTTTGCCTGGGAATTGCATTAGCCTCCGGCACCCCTCTTTTTTCAGGAATTATCAGCGGGGTTGTAGGCGGGATATTGGTAAGTATGTTGAGTGGTAGCCAATTGGCTGTGTCCGGTCCGGCAGCAGGTTTAGCAGTTATAGTTCTTAATGCTATAGAGGACATAGGGTTCTTTGAGGGTTTTCTGGTAACAGTAGTGCTAGCCGGCTTTATTCAATTGGCGATGGGGTTTCTCAAGGCGGGCACTATAGGTAATTTCTTTCCTTCGTCTGTAATTAAAGGCATGCTAGCTGCAATCGGTATTCTACTAATTAGAAAGCAGATTCCTTATGCTTTGGGGTATAATACTGACTATCTGGGGCGTCTGGATTTTTGGCAAACCAATGAGGAGAATATATTTAGTATTTTAAACAGTTTATTGGTTGAAATCAACTTAACTGCCTTGATTATTACTATTGCTTCAATGGTTTTGCTTATTGGTTGGAGCTATCTAAAGAATAATACAATTAAGTCGATCCCAGCTCCTTTATTAGTGGTTTTGGTTGGTGTAGGTTTAAACCAGTTATTTGTTGTTTTAGGTAATGGAATGGCTTTATCTCAGGATCATTTGGTTACTATACCTATTTTGGGCGCAGATGCAGAATTCTCTGAACTTCTTACATTCCCAGATTGGAGCGTTATTTCTAATCCTCAGGTTTATACAATTGCTGTAACCATTGCCATTGTGGCCAGTTTGGAGACATTGTTAAGTGTTGAAGCAGTAGATAAGTTGGATCCTCAAAAAAGAAGAACACCCTTGAACAGAGAGCTAAAAGCACAGGGAATGGGGAACATTGTGGCAGGACTAATCGGGGGCTTACCTATGACGGCAGTAATAGTAAGAGGTTCTGTTAATATCAATGCCGGTGCAAAGACTAAACTCTCTGCTCTTGTACATGGTGTACTTTTGCTGCTTTCGGTTTTAGTATTTCCCCAGATAATAAATATGATTCCATACGCCAGCTTAGCGGCTATACTATTAGTTACTGGTTATAAATTAGCAAATATTAGTATATTCAGGCAAGTGTATAGAGCGGGAAAAGGCCAATTTATTCCGTTTATTGTAACTATTGTGGCTATAGTTTTTACGGATTTGCTAATTGGAATTATCATAGGTCTTGTGGTTGGGATATTAAATATTCTTCTGAATAACATGAGAAACACTTATTCATTCAACAAAAAGGATTATTTAGAGGGCGATCCGGTAAGGCTGATGCTTTCTGAAGAAGTTACATTTCTTAATAAAGGCATCATGATTAAAACTTTAGATACTCTACCTGCAGATTCAACTGTAATTATTGATGCAAGTAATTCTACTTATATTGATTACGATGTGTTGGAAGCAATTACAACATTTAAAAATGAGGGGGCGAAATACAAAAATATTAAAGTCGAATTGGTAGGGATAGAAAAGTTTTATGAAAAATATAATTAGTTAAAAGAGAAACCAATGCAACAAACATATTCAAAATTATTTGAGAACAATAGAAAATGGGTCAGCGATAAACTGAACCTTGATCCTGATTATTTTAAAAAAATGGCTAATGGGCAGGATCCTAAATATTTATTTATCGGCTGCTCTGATAGCCGGGTGCCGGCCAATGAAATTACGGGTACTGATCCGGGAGAAATGTTTGTTCATAGAAACATTGCTAATATGGTTGTTCATACGGATATGAACCTGATGTCAGTTTTGCAATATGCGGTGCAGGTACTTAAAGTACAGCATATAATTGTGTGTGGTCATTATGGTTGTGGAGGAGTTATGGCGGCAATGAGTAATAAAAGTTTAGGCCTTATAGATACCTGGTTAAGAAACATAAAAGACTCCTATAGGAAGAATAGAGCTTTTGTGGACTCAGCAGAAGATGACAACATGAGACACAGAAGGCTGGTTGAAAGCAATGTGAAGGAACAGGTTTTTAACCTATACATGACCAACTATGTGCAAAATGCTATTAAAGCCGGTCAGGAATTACAGGTGCATGGTTGGGTATATGATTTAAGCGATGGTTTATTGAACGATCTCGAAATTGATCATGAGAAAATGTTTCCAGATTTTGATCTGTACAGAATTGAGTGATCTTCATTGTAACAAAGCAGGATGAGACCCTCTTACTTTTGAGACAGCCTTATGGCAGGGATGTAATGTGGGGAGTATTACATTATTATGATAATAATGAACTCACTATAAAGTCCTGTAAGGACGATATTGTATGTCTCTCAATATTCATTAGAGAACTTTCTTATGAAATGCCATCCCTAAGAGGTTTTAACCCCATTCATCTTTGTTGCTAAAGTTTCGTCCCGGTAGGATGGATGATTTTTTTACTCTACAATGATATCGTATTTGTGTAAAAGGCCTTGAATACCTGCTTGCGAGAATTTTGCTTTTTTAATTCTGTTGCGTTCAGGGTCAATGGAATAATTGAAAGCAGAACGTAAATCACTTTTTTCAATGATTGTATTGTCAAAAACAGCTTCGCCTAAATCGGAGTTCAAAAATTGTGACTGACTAAGGTCGCTTTGTGTAAAATCCACCTGAACTAATTTACATTCCTTAAACACAGTCTTTTTTAGATTTAGCTGATAGAATGAAGAATTGTTAAGCAAGCAGTTATAAAAACTTACAGTAAATCCAAAGTGGTTACAGGCATCAAAATCAAGGCCCAACATTTTACATTCCGAAAATGTCACTTCTGAAAAGCTGGTATGGTTTAACTTTGCCAGACTTAAGTTACATAGTTTAAATTCACAGGATAGGAACTTAAATTCTGAGAGATCAGTATTTGAAAAATCACAATTTGTGAAAGTGCATTGCTCATACTCTCCTTTTTGCAAAGCTTCAGAGGTAAAGTCTATTTTATCAAAATATTTTTCTGTTATGTAAATATCTTCCATGACCTAAAATTAATTATCACTCGCAACAAATGATTAGGAATCAGGGAAAGATTTGAAAATATATTTAGAGATTGATGTAGAAAAGTAGAATAAGCAATTAGAAGTAAGAATGTTTCTAATTACTTATTCTGATGTTTCTTTGGTCTTTATGGAATACCAGCTATTGGTTTGTAGTCTTGCTACTTATATTTATTTTATACCAATCGATTTTTCTGGATACAAACATCGTGGTGGCCAAAGCTATAAACAGTCCGAAACTGCCAATAAGCAGTGCGTAGTCCTGTTCTTTGGTAATGATGAAGATGAAAAGATAAAATACACAAAGAATAACAAAGAAAATGGCTGTATTAATTTTTTTTCTGAACAGAGTGAGAGAGTAAAGTGCCAATAAAGAAATAGTTGAAGCTGAAGAAACTAAATAAGCTTTGCTAAAGCCTATATGTTCTGATAAAGCAATCAGCAAAGTATAGTAAAGAATTAAAGCTAACCCTACTAAGATATATTGTAATGGGTGAATTTTACTCCCGCCTATAATTTCCATTAAAAACATTGAGAGAAAACTCAAGACTATAATTAATAATGCATACTTGGCCGTTCTGGTACTTTTTTGATACTGATCCACAGGCATATTGAGAGTTAAGCCGAAGCTTGATTGCTCTATATCTGGTATTTTATTAATGAATTCCTGCCCGAAAGGTCTGTTAAAATGCAATACTTTCCATTCTCCTTCAAAACCATTTTCATTAATATTTCGGTTTTCAGGGATAAATTCGCCCTGAAAGCTAGGTGAGTTCCAATCTCCTTTTAAGGTAACATTTGTTGTTTTACCAACAGGAGTGAAGAATATTCCTTTACTTCCTTTTAAAGCTATTTTACAGGAAAATTGAATAGCTTCTTTTTGGTAACTGTCTTCCAGGTTCACTACCAAACCTGATAAATTGTTGGTGTCGTCATGGTAGGGGTCTGCTACTTTTTCCTTCCCATTTATTTTAATATTTGTATTTTCTCCTATCCCTCTCATGTCACTTAAACTCACATGCATTTTGAGTTTGTCCCAGCTCACGTGGGATGAATCTATTCCCAATGCCGCAATATTAGCTTTATTGAAATTTCCTTTCAGGTGGAGATCGGAATTGTAAACGACTACATCAAAAATGCCTCTGTGGAGTGCTTTACCATCTACTTTTCCATCTACACTTAAATTATAAGGGAAAAAGTAGGCTGTTTTGTGCTCTTTGATTTGTTTTACCTCTTTATCAATGATTACTTCTTTGGTAGTAAAAAAAGGAAGAGAAAGGTAGGGGCCTATAAGCGTTTGTTGGCGAGACCATTTTTCTGTGACTTCTTGCTCTACATCAATTTGACGTATCTGTCTTTCCCTAATTAAACTATTTATAAAAGATTGAGGGATGAGTAGTAATAGAATAATGAAACCAATTGTCAGTAATTTTAGGCTTACTGATTTGCCTGTCCATTCTAGAAATTTTTCCTGTACTGATTTTGATTCTTTCATGTTTTAATTTAAAAGTACTTTGTAAAACAAAGTGTGTTGATAAATTTTTTTAGCTTTTGTTTTCCTTAATTAGATTTTCAAGAAATGAAAGATGTGACTGAAATGCTTCTTTGCCAGGAGAAGTAGCTCTGTAAGTTGTCAGTGTTTTTCTGCCAACAAATGATTTCCGGACAATAATGAACTCTTGCTTTTCTAAAGATTTTAGATGTGAAGCAAGGTTTCCGTCAGTAACATCTAAAAGCTCTTTAAATGAGTTGAAGTCGTACTCTTCGTTTACCATCAAAACGGACATAATACGAAGTCGTACAACGTTTTCAAAAGCCTTATCGAATTGTTCTTTCAATTATCTATCGTATTTTAAATGCATAGTTACTCCATACACAATGTGTAATACTCCAAAGCCAAGCGACCAGAATATTAATCCATAACCCGGGAAAAAAGCAGATAATATTCCCAAGGCTATTTGACAATAGGCAAGGTACTTTATATCGCTCAGTGTAAAATGAGAAGCATTTAATAGCCCCATTCCGTAAAAGATTAAAGTGGCCGGAGCTACTATTATAAGGTAACCTCTTATTATAAGTGCCAAAGTGAAAAAACCACCTACAAGAATTGGTATAAATAAGGCGAAAAGGAATCTTCTGCTGGTAGTGCTCCAGAATTTAGTGTTGAGTTTCTGAGTTTTTTTCTTAGTGAGGTACACTCCTGTTCCGACAGAAAGTGCCAGCACAATTATAGCTGTAATCACAAGCTTCATTAGTATTAGCTCATTGTTTACATAGGATATCCTGAAGCCAAATGGTGAGTTTGGATAATATACCCAATAGTAAGCTAAAGCTGAAGCTATTAAGGCATATATTCCTGCCATTACACCGGATATTCCGCTTAAAGAAATAAAGCGGGTGCTCCTTTCCATAATAGCTTTTATTTCCGATAGTTCTTGTTGAGGTGTTTTCATGGTAAAAGCACTTTGAAAAGCAAAGTAAGCCTAATATATTTTAATATCCAAGCGTTAGTGGTGAAATAGCCAGGGAATTGTTTGAATATGAAACTATGAATGTTTGTCTCTCTTAAATTTTCTTCCTTAAACAAGGGAAAATGATAGGTATAAAAAAGCCTCGCATTTCTGCGAGGCTTAGCTCCTCCTCTTGGGCTCGAACCAAGGACCCTTCCCGTTTAACGGGATCAGCTGCTCTCACCAGGCTCGGCTTTTTGCCATCCTTTTTCAATTATATTCTTAATAGTAGCTTTGTTCTTAAAGCTTTTAATTTTCCTTTCTACAATGATAGCCTCTTTTTTAGGGATCAACCCGAAAAGTTGGGGAGTAGTAATTTCAAGCATAGATTCTTGAGAGTCTATAGAGGAAGAAAGCTACGTTTTTGACCCCTCTGAACTGAGCTCTAAAGGCTTTGATCTTTGCATTA
>NZ_BMEC01000011.1 GCF_014636295.1 Marivirga lumbricoides
TTTAGATCTGAATCCGGTGCACGTTCTTTCGCAATTATCAGGTCTGTAATAGATACCATTATCAAAAGAAACAAAAACATATTTGATTGCTTGGCTATTACTGCTAATTTGGTACCTGAGTAGTTACTATTGTTTTAAGAAAGTGTATTAATATAAATATTCCTTTCTTAATCAAAGGTTCCGTTAGCTATATCGGTTACGGTTCATTGAATTGACAATTGGAAAAATAAAACATTATGGCTTATCCCAAGCACTATTTTTCTATCTTTGTACAAATCAATTGTATCAAAATAATTCAAATAGTTTATGGAGAATATAGCAGTGATTGGTTCAGGCACTATGGGTAACGGCATTGCGCACGTTTTTGCACAAAACGGTTATAAAGTAGCTTTAATTGACATCAATGAGCAAGCCTTGGAAAAAGCAATGGCGACCATTGAAAAGAATCTGGACCGTCAGGTAAAAAAGGAGTTAATTGACGAAGGAAAGAAAGCTGAAACGCTTAAGAATATTACTACTTATTCCAGCATGAAAGAAGGTGCTGCTTTGGCAGATTTGGTAGTGGAAGCTGCTACTGAAAGAGTAGACCTTAAATTAAACATATTTAAAGAACTGGATGCTATTTGTGGAGATAATACTATTTTCGCCTCCAACACCAGCTCTATTTCAATTACAAAAATTGCTTCCGTTACTCAGAGACCTGAAAAAGTAATAGGTATGCACTTCATGAACCCTGTACCTGTTATGAAGCTGGTTGAGGTAATAAGAGGTTACAGTACTTCTGATGAAGTAACTGAAAAAGTAATGGAATTATCCAAAAAGCTCGGTAAAATTCCTGAAGAAGTAAATGACTACCCTGGTTTTATTGCTAACAGGATTTTAATGCCAATGATCAATGAAGCTATCTATAGTTTATTTGAAGGTGTTGCAGGGGTATCAGAGATTGATTCTATCATGAAATTAGGAATGGCTCATCCGATGGGACCTTTACAGCTAGCCGATTTCATTGGTTTAGATGTGTGCCTCAGTATTCTGAATGTATTGCAAGATGGTTTAGGTGATCCTAAGTACAGACCGTGCCCATTATTAATTAACATGGTGCAAGCCGGAAAACTAGGTGCAAAATCAGGAGAAGGTTTCTACACCTACGGACATGGTACTAAAGATTTAATTGTAGCTGACCGGTTTAAGAAATAATGGAAGGTTTAAATCCTGAAATATTAAATGATTTAGTAAGAGTAAAGATGCCCTTCGGTAAATACAAGGGCTCTTTACTTTGTAATTTACCCGTCTCATACCTGGAGTGGTTCAAGCGAAAAGATGGTTTCCCTGCCGGTAAACTTGGTATGCAATTGGAAACACTATGGGTTATTAAAACCAATGGTTTAGAAGACTTACTGAAGCCTTTACAAACCAGGAGATAACTTATTTTTTGGATTTCTGAATATAAATTGCTGGTATTAATAGCAACATCAATGTAGGATTAATGATGAGCCTGTGGATAAAGGAAATATACATTGAGTTTATTGTAAATCCGTACCTCAAAATAAAATATGGAATCAACAGGAAGAAAAAACCAAATAGCTCCACTGCAAGTCCAAATTTCACATACTTCCTATCATAAAACAAGGCATAGATTAGTAAGAGCATGAGGTTATCATTTAGAAGAAACCTAATGCTTCTATTAAAAATAAAACTCCATTTAGAAGATAACCCTGAAAAGAAAAAGCTGCTGTAGTCAAAATGCTGGCCTATAAATATAATGCCCAAACCCAAAAGACTAGTGATAATGAGTATAAGCCTTAAGCTGCGGTTAGGTTGGAGTAAATCTTTACTTATCATTGATTTTAAAAATCCAAAGTGCCCAGGAAAGAAAAACGGCTATATAGATAAATGCTGTAAAAAGATATTTATGACTAAAATACAGAAAATCAGGCATAGAAAGTGTTACATGATATAAGAGAACAATCCTTGCTAAATTAAATAAATGAATCGTTAAAAGGCCTGCAGGTATAAACCAAAACATCTTTTTTGAAATAGTGCCGTAAGCCATCAGGAAAGAAATAAATATAATCATTACGTTCAACCCATTACAACCTTCATACACTGAAAGCACGGCTCTTTCTCCTTTAAATATGTAAACACTTTTTAAATCATCCTTCGGCCCGGTAGAAATACCGTTATTGTACCATGAAAGAATTTCTGCAGATTGCTCTGTTACCCACCTTGTCATTAGATCAGCTTCTCCCTTTGAAAGCTCTAAATAAAAGCCGTATAAAACATTCAAAACAATATAAAGCCCAATAAACTTAGCCAGAAATAATATAGAGGGTTTAAAATCCTGATAAATACTCACTTTCTTACGGTTTTTGCGGGTACACCAATAGCTACATTATTGGCATCTAAATCTTTTGTAAGTACAGCTCCGGATCCCAAAATTGAATTCTCACCCATCTTTAAGCCGTTTAATATATTGGCACCACTTCCTACAAAAGCCTTTTTTCCCAAAGTAACGTTCCCTGCCAAATTCGCTCCCGGCATAACTGAGCTGTAGTCTGTTAATTGGCAATCGTGTCCAATAGTAGCATTTAGGTTTACAATTACAAAGTCCCCTATTTCAATGTTGGTGGTTAGGTTGGCTCCTGCACAAATAATTGATCCCTTACCTACCTTAATAATATCATTTAAAATAGCGTAGGGTGATATTAAAGTGACGTAGCGAACTTTGATATTATCAATCTTATCAACAATTTTCTGCCTTGTTTGCCCATTTCCTACCGCTATGGCAATTGAAATAGGATCATTCCAGTTATTGAGTCGCTCAATATCTCCCAGGTATTTCTTCCCTAACTCGTTGGATTTATCTTCATCGTCAAAATAGCCAATGAAATTATAATCATTGTATTTCTTAATTAGTTGCTGAACGATCAGGTTTACTTCTTTTCCAAATCCACCCGCTCCTAAGATGGCTATATCTGTCATGGCTGTCTCGTTTTTATAATTTTTCCCGGGTTACCTACTACCACAGAATAGTCTGGTACATCTTCAGTAATTACTGCTCCGGCTCCAATAACGCACCACTTTCCAATGGAAACCAATGGAATTGCAGTAGCTCCGGCTCCAAAAAGGGTGCCCTCTCCTATTTTAACGCCACCACAAATGGAAGAGTTAGGTGCTATGTGAACAAAATCTTCTACTAAACAATCATGATCAACGCTTGATGAGGTATTAATAATCGCATGTTTACCAATTTTAGTATCAGCATTAATAATCACCCCGGGCATAACCACGCTGCCTTCCTGAATGTATACCTGAGAACCTATTGTAGATTGCTGATGGATAGCTGTACCAAAGCGGGCCTTCTCTTTAATTAGGTTGACCACTTTTCTCCGGGTCTTATTATCTCCAATTGAAACAATACAATGTCCTCTCTCCTGATTAAAATCAATGGTTTTTCCAAGTACCGGAATACCCATCAACTCCTTTTTACTTTCATCTTCATCATACAAACCCAGTACGGCTATTCCTTCCGAAAGAAGAATATCTATAATTACTTTTGCATGTCCACTGGCTCCAAACAGATACATTTTATTAATTTTGATTTAACTTAAATTATTCAGAACTCAAATATGCGAGAAGTTTTTAACATTATTAAGAATAATGAAACAGTTTAAAATTTCCCATTTATAATCCCTTGTTTCACCAATTCCTGAACTGTAAGTTCTGTCATCTCACTTTTAAATTTAAATTCATCCCTTATATCCATTACATAAGCCTTCAACCTCATTTTATAGTAGGAATGATTGTTATTTACCTCATTAAAAAAAAGCACAGTAATTGGCTTTTCCAAGTAAATATATTTGGATACGGTGGCTGCCTGGGTGGCTATCTGTCGGACTGCAATGGTATCTATAGTGAGTGGAAGGAAAATTTCGGCCACTACCTGGCAGTTGGGTTCTCCACTATTGGAGTTAGATAAAGAGCTATTCATCATCACTGCATTAGGTACAGCCACCAGTGAGTCATCAGGAGTTACAATCCGCGTAGAGCGTAAACCAATTTCTACCACTTCACCATAATATTTGTCTACTTCAATCTTATCGCCTGATACAAACGGCCTGTCCATTAATATCACAATGCCTCCAAAAATATTCTTCAGGATATCTTGAGATGCAAAACCAACAGCTACACCCACCGAAGCTGAAAAAGCCAACATAGTGGCCGCTGTAGGCTCAAAAATCACAATGATAATCAGCGTGATAATAATGATCCAACTTAGAATTTTTACAATAGGAATAGATCCTTTGAATGCGATTCTGTAGGTAGTGCTTCTCTCGGCAAGCGCATTTAAAATATAGGTTACTACGCGGATAAAAGCATACCCTATCAATAAGAAAACAATGGAATAAAAAATATTATTTCTGGAAAAAAACCTGCCAAAATCAGGCACTTCCTCTTCATTGCTATCCCCTTCAGCAGTTTCCTTTTCCTGCCTGTCTTCCACCAACTGACTATCCAGTGCCATTATGGCGGAATCGCTGATCTTTTTACTAATGATAAGACTGTCCTTATCAATAGGTTTCTTCTTGCTTTGCACTACAGGTTCAGTGACACTGGCAGAGCCTGAAGAAGTAGAGCCCTGAAGATCATTTTTAGGCAAACTGTCCCTCTTCAGACTTGAAGTATCTGGTTGAGCAGATAACTGACTCATACTTATTTGAAGTATCAGGAAATAACCAACTATTTTGATCAGTTTTTTCATTTGTTCCTTAGCTTTTTCCCACTATCATATTTCTGGCCTTTAGCAGCTGTACAGCATTTCTATAAACCAATGTGTTCACCATGTAAATATTATTCTGGTAAGTTAAAATACCATCCTCTGTCATTTCTAACACCAAAAATTTAATTTTCTGAAGGTCAATTGATAAAACCGAAGCTATCTGCCTTTCCGTAAGGCCATCATGCATAATAAGGGCTAGCAAAACGAATATTCTGTCCGATTGCAGAGAGGAGAGAAAACTAAGATCAGGCTTCTTGAAATTTTTAATCACTATACTCTGCCCGCTTACTTCCTTAGTGGAGAGCAACCAATACATAAGAGCCATGCTGATATTGCTTTTGGCAAAAGCATTTAATTCTTTAAAAAAACGCTCCTTTAAGTAAAGCTGCTTTTCCTTTTCATCCAATCGGTTAAACTTTTTATCGTTCAGGTCCTTTTCTGAGGCTTCAAATTCTATTTTAAATCCGCTGATTCTGTTTCTTTTTATAATTAGCTGGCTAATGCTTTCAGAACTGATAGGCGATAAAGGGATATGGTAACTAAAGAAAGCACTCATTTTAAGCGACCTCTCCAGGTAATTAAAAGTATATACAGACATAGAAGCAATCCAAAATATGTTTTTCTGGGTAGCGGTGATAATTTCTACCAACACCGATAAAGCTCTTTGTCCATATAAAACTCTAAGAAATACCTTTTGAAGATCTTCTAAAATAATAACCCTTTTATTTCCTTCGTTCAGGTACTTGATAATTTCTTCTGGGTCACTTGTTTCTTCTAACCCGATGAGCTGACTGAGTTTGTTACAAATTGCATCAGGCTCAGGATTGTTTCCGGCTAATGCCATTCTTACAGGGGTATATGGAAGTTTCAGTTGCTTTATACCATAATTAATGAGTGAAGTGAGCCCACTCCACTTTTCTCCTGTTAACAAAACTGAAGCATATTTACCCTTCTCCCAGGCTTGAAAAGCTGTGGCCAACCTATTAATCTCCAGCTCTCTACCCTCAAAAAGCACTATGTCATTTAAAGGCTCTATGGCATATAATCGTTTATAAATTACGGGCAGCTTATCTATAATAGTGTTGGATTCATTCAGAAAATCAGATACATCTCTATTAGGTTCATTTACAATTGTGGAAGAAAGGAACCTCTTATTGAGTTGCATCCGAATGTCGTTTGCCCGCTGGTAAGCTTGCAGAGTATAAGCTTTGGATATATTAAAAACGCGAATCGCCTCATCTGCTACTTTTACAGTAAAGGCTTCCGACTTTTGGAATGCCTTTGCCTTATTAATTCTTATTTTTAAAGCTGAAACATTCTCATTTTCCTTCAGTTTCTGAAGTTCATCTATTAATGATTGGCTTATTTTCCTGAGGTTTTCCACGCATAACAGGATAATCTCAGATAAGCGATCTTTACTTTCTTCTGACTTGTTGTGCGCCCTCTGAAAACCTTCTGATATAATTTTAAGCGCTTCTAGCTCTTTCTGCTCTTCATCCAGTGCATTGGAAGCTGTACTGAGCATGTAGCTTACCATTTCATCAATATCCCCTACCAGAATCAGCAATTCTCCCATTTTCTGGAATACTTTGCTCTTTAGGTCTTCCAGTTTTTCGTTGAGCTTAGGTTCAATTTCAAAAGAAAGCAGCTCATAATTGGAGATATAAGACAAATCACTATCCGCCAGAGGGATATTAAATTGATTATTTTTGGTCACCACGTACTGATTAGCCAGTTGGTCAATACGCTCATTGATCTGATGTTCTAATCTGTCCAGCTGATTGAGCAGTGAGTTTTTAGAAAGTGTGTCTTGAAGTTTCTGTAACAAACCTTGATCCAGCTGCTTTTTGGTTTGATAATTAACCTGAGTAATCTTTTTTCTCAACTCTGAAGCTTCCTCTTCTCTATCAAATTCAAAGTTTGACTGTGCCTCCAACAAAAACTGGTCAATTTCCTGTAAATAGTTATGCCTGATTTTCTTTTGCCAGTCTTCAATATTTGTTGATAAATCTGAGGTACCTGCCTGAATAAAAGCCTGAAGCGCCGAAAGCTCAAGCTCTGAACGCCAATCTTCAAAGAGCGCATAAGCAGTATTATTCCATTGATGATGGATCCGTTGCCATTTCTTAAGTGCTTTCGATTTTTCTTTAGAAAGCCTTCCTTCACTAAGATGTCTCTTTTTTAGTTCAACAGTACCGTCCAATTCATACTCCTCAGTTATTGATGCCAATGATTTTTCATACCACTCATCAATAGCGTTTTTAATGGAATGTCTGAAGTTTTCAGCAAAGAACTGATCAAAAGCTAAAACATTAGCCTCAGCTTCATCAATATTATAATTTTTCTCATAGTCTTTCACTGTCTCCAAAGCTGCCAAAAACTCCTTCTGAAGTGAGTCTTCTAAATTAGAAAGACAGTTAATGAAGTCTATAGCCAGATGTTTATCAATTAGCTTCTTTAGGCGCACTTCATGATTCCAATACCTGAGCGGTCGCTTATTTTTCCTGAATAGATTTAGAAAGTGAAATGGAATTCGAGAAATAAAGAAAGCTATAATCTTAAAAAACTTCAGAAAGCGAAGAAAGAAACCATCATTTTCCAGTAGTTTAAAGCGCTCTTTTTTCTGCTGCTCTACCATTATATCCGGTAAATCATTAAGAAGTATAGCTCCATTATCAAGCACCTCAAAATGGGTTTCTTCAAGCGAGCCAGTGGTGGGCTTTTCCGGAAATACGGTTTTAAGGTGGGTAAAAATAGCCTGCTTGTTCTTATCTCTAGCAGAAAAATCAGTAGTAAAGTGTAATTCAGCTTTTTTGGCTAAAATAAAGTCGGCTTGCTGCTTAACAAATTCTTTTCTTTCATCCACCTTGTTCTGAAAGTAAGATTGAAGAAATGCCCGCCACTTTGCTGCCTTTTCATAATACTGTTTTTCCATTGATCGAAATACTTCTGGATATTTAATCTGCATTTTACCACATATTCCTATTTCTTACAATATTTAAGGCAACTATAATAAAATAGGTACCGCTTGAATATACCTTATATCTAACTTCTCAGGAAATATATTGAAACAATAGCTCCTGATCTCAGAAAATAACAATTCTTATAAATTGAAAGTAAACTACTGAACTTCAACCAGGTCTGTTCACTCAGCCAAAATAAAATGAGCTATTTTTCTTCATTAAAACAGGAATAACACAAAGTGTTCCAATGAATATTCTTACCTTTGCAGCTTCAAAAATAAGCATATGATCACTACAAATAATTTAACCGTCCAGTTTGGTAAGAGAGTATTATTTGATGAAGTAAACATCAAATTTACCCAAGGCAATTGCTATGGCGTAATTGGCGCTAACGGGGCCGGTAAATCAACATTTTTAAAAATTTTAGCAGGCGACATCAACCCAACTAAAGGTTCTGTAGCATTAGAAGCAGGAAAAAGAATGGCTGTTTTAAAGCAGGACCACAATGCCTTTAATGAGCATACAGTACTGAATACTGTGATGATGGGCCATGACAAGCTATGGAATAATATTAAGGCCAAAGAAGAATTATATAGCAAACCGGATTTTTCCGAGGCTGATGGAATCAAAGTTTCAGAGTTAGAAGAGCAATTTGCGGAAATGGATGGCTGGAATGCTGAATCCGATGCAGCAGCTCTTTTAAGTGGTTTGGGCATTGAAGAAGAACACCACTATAAGTTGCTGAAAGATATAAGTGGTAACTACAAAGTTCGTGTGTTATTGGCGCAAGCCTTATTCGGAAATCCAGATGTGCTCATTCTTGATGAGCCAACTAACGATTTGGACATCCATACCATCGCGTGGCTGGAAGATTTCCTTCTCGATTTTAAAAATACTGTTATTGTAGTATCTCACGACAGGCACTTTTTGGATACTGTTTCGACACATATTGTAGATATTGATTTTAACAGCATCAATATGTTTTCGGGTAACTATAGCTTCTGGTACCAGTCCAGCCAGTTAGCCTTAGCGCAAAGGAGCTCGGCCAACAAAAAAGCAGAAGAGAAGAAAAAAGAATTGCAGGATTTTATTGCCCGATTCAGTGCAAATGCTTCTAAATCTAAGCAGGCAACCTCAAGAAGAAAATTATTGGATAAAATTAATGTGGAAGATATTAAGCCTTCTACAAGAAAATATCCTGCTATCATCTTCAACCAAAATAGAGAAGCAGGAGATCAAATTCTGCAGGTAGAAAAATTAAATAAGGCAGTTGAAGGTAAATCCTTGATCAAAGACCTTGATTTATTTGTAAATAAGGGTGACAAAATTGCTGTAATAAGCAAGGACAGTTTAGCGACTACCGCATTTTATGAAATTCTGAATGGAAAAATGAAAGCAGATTCCGGTGAGTTTAAATTCGGACAAACAATTACCACTGCTTATCTGCCAAACCACAACGATGAATATTTTCAATCTAATGAAAACCTCATCGATTGGTTAAGAAATTATTCCAAAGAAAAAGACGAAGTGTACATTCGTGGATTTTTAGGTAAAATGCTTTTTTCAGGTGAAGAGACCTTTAAATCAGTAAATGTGCTTTCCGGAGGAGAGAAAGTACGTTGTATGGTATCAAAAATGATGTTAGCTGGAGGTAACCTGCTAATGTTGGATGAACCTACCAACCATCTGGACCTTGAGTCTATTCAGGCATTTAACAACAGCTTGAAGGATTTTCCCGGAACGGTAATGTTCACCTCTCATGACCACGAATTCACGCAAACCGTAGCCAATAGAATTTTAGAGCTTACTCCTAACGGCATCATTGACAGCTTAAAAAGCTATGATGAATACATGGAGGATGAGAACATTCAGGCGCAAAGAGCTGAAATGTACGGCAAGGTGACTGCTTAATGATAAGCATCATTTAAGGAAGGTTTTAAAGCCTTCCTTAACCAATAACTATTTTACTTCTGAATCGTTATTTGATCAGCATGAAATTTTTAAAGAAATTCCTAAAAGGCCTGCTCATTGTGCTGGCTTTTTTTATTATAGTATTTTATATGATCAAATACCTTCACCCTCCTATTGGCAAGGCTCCTGAACAGTCTGCCATGCAAGCCTCTGAGTATTACGCAAATGGTAAATTTCAGAATAGCATTGAAACAGCCAGCGCAGATTTTAAGCAGATGCCTAAAATCTTAAAAGAATATTGGAATAGAAAGGCGGAGAAAAGTCCCACTGAAGCTTACCAATTTGAAGAAACAGGGAAAGAGAAATTGGAACAGGATACTAGCAACACAGTATATTTTAACTGGTTAGGCCACGCAGCTATTCTGATGTATAAAAATGGAAAATACATTCTTGCGGACCCGATGCTCTCTGAAAGAGCTTCTCCTTTTTCCTTTTTAGGACCCAAAAGGTTTAGCCCCTCTCCCATTGCAGCCGAGGATCTACCGGAATTGGAAGCAGTAGTAATTTCACATGATCATTATGACCACCTTGATTATGAAACGATAAAAAAAATAAAGGATAAAACGAAATATTTTTATGTTCCTTTAGGTGTAGCTTCTTCTCTGGAATATTGGGGTGTGCCGACAGAAAAAATTAAAGAATTTACCTGGTATGATAGCTTTCAACAGAGCGATAACATCAAAATTACAGCCACCCCAGCCAGGCATTTCAGTGGCAGGCTGTTTAGTCAAAACAATACCTTCTGGGCATCCTGGGTGATTGAGTGGGGTGATGACAAAATTTATTTTGGTGGTGATACAGGCATTTTTGACAGATTTGCTGAAATTGATGAAAAATTAGGCCCATTCAACATCGCCTTCATGCCTATAGGCGCTTATAATGAGGCCTGGCACGATATCCACATGGATCCTGCTGAAGCAACCGATGCATTCCAGCAAATGCGGGCTGATAAATTGTATCCTATTCATTGGGGTACTTTCGATTTAGCTTTGCACAGTTGGTATGAGCCTATTCAAACTTTGCAATCAATTGCTCAAGCTAAAAATTTACCATTGATCAGCAACCCTCAGGGACAATGGTTTTCAGCAGAAGAAAATAATTTCGACTTTAATTGGTGGAGCCAATATTCCCGCATTTTAAATACGAAATGATCGAATCTTTAGAAATTATTTACCAGGATGAGTACATGGTAGCAGTTAATAAGCCACATGGTTTATTAGTGCACAGAACCAAACTGGCTACCGAGGCCGATGAGTTTGCATTGCAGATATTACGGGATCAATTAAAGCAAAAAGTATATCCTGTTCATAGGATTGACAGAAAAACCTCGGGAATTTTACTTTTTGCACTTGATCAGGAGACAGAAAAGTTGCTAAATGCACTTTTTGCCGCCCAGGCTATAAAAAAGGAGTACCTGGCCATAGTTAGAGGTTATATTCCGGATGATGGGACTATTGATTATCCTCTCAAAAAAGAAAATGGAAGACTGCAAGAAGCCGTTACACATTACAAAACATTAAGCAGGACAGAAATTGATGTTCCTCTTGGGCAGCATGCTACATCCAGGTATTCCCTGGTGGAAGTGAAGCCTGAAACCGGCAGAATGCATCAGATTAGAAAGCATTTAGCACATATTAATTACCCCATTATTGGAGACAGGCCTCATGGCTGTAACAAGCAAAATAAACTGTTTAAGGAAAGGTGGGAAATGGATAAAATGATGCTCCATGCTTCTAAAATGCAGTTACAGCATCCTATTAATCGCAGAGAAATAACTATTGAGGCAAAAATTTCGGAAGAGTTTCAAAGAACTTTAAAGTTCTTGACTTTTGAAGGCGTAGATATACTGGAAACTAAAATTTCGTGAGATTCTACTGGCATAAGCAGCATTTTTATTTCAAATTTGTAGATAGTTAGTAGTTTATTCCCTTAAAATAAAGACCATGGGCAATAAAAATAAGAAAAACAGAGAGGGTATTATTTATTCAACCAGTGAGGATTTTGAATACCAGTATGATGAAGATCAGGAGCAGGAAACCCTGCCCCCACAGCAGCAAAACCTGAAGGTGCAACTAGATAAAAAAGCCCGTGGAGGCAAACAAGTAAGTTTGGTGAGCGGATTTGTAGGTACTGATGAAGACTTAAAAGACCTGGGGAAGCTTCTCAAATCAAAATGTGGTGTTGGAGGAAGTGCCAAAGAGGGTGAAATACTTATTCAGGGAGATTTCAGAGATAAATTAGTTGAACTCTTAC
This sequence comes from Marivirga lumbricoides, assembly GCF_014636295.1. Taxonomy (GTDB): domain Bacteria; phylum Bacteroidota; class Bacteroidia; order Cytophagales; family Cyclobacteriaceae; genus Marivirga; species Marivirga lumbricoides. The sequence goes on from NZ_BMEC01000011.1 coordinate 11,968, forward strand.
AAAAGGAAGGTTACAAAGTAAAAAGAGTAGGTGGTTGAGGCAACCTATAAATAACAAACATTTAATGCTCTACATCTGTTAATCAGAGAACTATTCACAGCAGTATGCGTGAAATATGAGTAGTTAAATAAACTACCTGCAATGAATGCTTAAATTTCTTCGACATCAAAAAAATAAATACTGGTTTCGCCTGAAGCGGTATTTGATGAACATCCTGAAGTCGAACAAATCAGATCATACTATCGCATGGAGCTACTCCCTCGGCACATTCATTGCTGTATTTCCTACCCCCGGCTTCAGCACTTTCATCGGTTTAGGGCTTATTGCAATTTTTCGCCAAATTAATAAAATGGCAGTTTTATTGGCCATGGTTGTTTGGAATGCAGTTACCGTAGTACCCGTTTATTGGTTCAGCTTTAAAATAGGACAAAATTTGGCTTTAACTGATGAAACTACCCTCTTTCGGTTTGAATGGGCAAACAATTTATTACAATACTTCAAGGATTTTATAGTCGGAAATCTTTTTATTACTATTCCTATCTCCATCTTAAGCTATTTTATTGCCAAGGCATTACTCAAGAAGTCGCGAATAGCAAGGGAAAAAAGGTCGAATGCGAAGTTAAAGGCAGTAGACAAATAGCTATTTATAGCCATTGAAATTGCTAACATACTTTCGTCCTGATGGAGTTTAAGAGGGATTTTTAGAGTCTAGAATCTAGAGTCTAGGGTCAAGGGTCTAGATTCTAGAGCATGGAGCGTGGAATCTTGAATGAAATCATCGAGTATATACTAAATAGTAAGATTACAAGTAAGTACATCTCATATTCATTTGTTAGAATCTTAACCTCGTAGAGGTGATATTTTGGTAACCTTGCCTAATACCAATACCAAATCCCTGTAAGGGCGACATTTTAATTCATCCATGTAGAATCATTTCTCTCTAAAATGATGTATAATACTGTCATCCCTACGGGATTATTCTATCTGCGCAATTGAAACTAACATAATTCCACCCAGATGGGGCTTAAGTGGATTGTAGAATCAAGAGTCTAAGGTCTAGAATCTAGAGTCTAGAGTCTATTATATAGAGCCTGTAGCACCAGCAACACCCGAAAAAAGCTAAAAATCAGTTAGTTATATGATTTAAATCATCATTTGTAATAGAGATTCAATCTATATTTAAAGTATAAGAATGAAGAAATTAACCATTCACCTTAAATAACAGATGCCATGATTAAGCGAATCCTAATACCCACCGACTTTTCAGAATGTTCCATCAATGCCTTAAAATATGCTGTCCAATTAGCAGAAAAGATTAATATTGATGAAATCCTTATTCTACATGCTTATGCTGTCCCACTATCCTATAGTGATCTCAATATCTCATATGACCTAAGTGATACAGCAGAAGCTATAGAGAAGGATATAGACAAAGAGTTTAGCTTACTGGAGCAAAAGATTCCTGAATTAAAAAACATAAAGTACCATAAAGTGAAAATAGATCACTATTTAAATGATGCTATTCTTTCAGTTTGCTTAAAAACAAATATAGACCTGATTATTATGGGTACACAGGGAGCTAGCGGAATAGATGAGGTAGTGCTAGGAACTAATGCCCACAGAATTATTAAAAGCCAGATTTGCCCAGTGCTGGTAGTGCCGGAAGATGCAAAATTTACAGGGATGCGGAATATAGCACTCTCCAGTGATTACAAGGGTCTCATGTCAGAACTGCTTTATCCTTTAAAGGCACTCCGCTATGCTTTTGGTGCTACAGTGCACGTCATTCATATTAGCAAAAAAGATCATTTGGAAGGTGAGAAAGCCGAAGCTGCTAAAAGTCTGGAACTTCACCTCAAAGATTTGCCTCACCAATTCCATTTTATGAAAGATGAAGATATCGAATTTGCACTGGAGAATTTTGCCCAGAAAAAGAACATTGATCTACTGGTAATCTACCCCAGAAAAAAAGGATTGTTTGAAAGAATATTTGGTAAAAGTGAAAGCAAATCCATTATCTTTCACAGTAAAATACCGCTTTTAGCGCTTTCACCTTATAAAAAAGCAAAGCACTGAGTTTCGTTAATTAAATGTAAAACCTACTCTACCAATGCACCCGCTATTGTGGCAGTCATCATACAAGCAAGGGTGGCTGCCAATAAGGCGCGCATTCCTAATTTAGAAAGATTACCCTGCTGATTTGGCGCCATACTGCCTATACCTCCTACCTGAATGGCAATTGAGCTGAAATTGGAGAAACCACACAATGCATAGGTAGCTATGATAATGGATTTCTCAGAAAGCATATTTTCCGCTTTTAAATCAGCCAGGCTTAAATATGCGACAAATTCATTGATAACTGTTTTTTGACCGAGTAAACTACCTACTGCTAAAGTATCACCCCATTCTACTCCCATTGCAAAAGCAAAGAGCCGGAAGGCCTGGCCCAGTATATACTCAAGGCTAAAACTGGTAAAAGTACCATCTGTAGAAGAATTAACCAATGAATTTAAACCTGTAATTTCGCCTATTACATTACCGAGAAAATAATTAAGGGCAGCAATTACAGCAATAAATGCCAATAACATTCCGCCAATATTTAATGCAAGTTTTAAACCATCTGCAGCACCTTGAGAAAGGGCATCAATTAAATTCACTCCTAGTTTATCACTGCTTACCTGTAGCTTATCATCAATCTGACCAGGGTTCACTTCCGGAATTAAAATTTTAGCAATCACTATGGCGGCAGGTGCATTCATGATAGAAGCACTTAACAAATAGGACGCAAAGCGCGACTGTTGAACGGGGTCATCTCCTCCTAAAAATGCCACATATCCGGCTAAAACTCCCCCGGCAATGGTAGCCATACCCCCTGTCATTAAGCACATTAACTCAGAACGTGTCATGTTCGGCACAAATGGCCTCACGAGTAAAGGTGCTTCAGTTTGCCCTAAAAATATATTACCAGCTGCAGAGAGGCTTTCCGCTCCTGATAGACGCATGGTTCGGGACATTATCCAGGCAATGCCAAACACCACTTTTTGTAAAACTCCTAAATAATAAAGCCCTGCGGTAACAGTGGAAAAGAAAATAACAGTGGGTAAAACCTGGAAAGCAAAGATAAATCCGAAGGAATCTCCCGCTAAATCCCCGAAAAGGAAGCGAGCGCCATCTTTTGAAAATCCGAGAAAAATAACAAATGCATCAGATACTTTCTTAAACAGCACCTCTACAAAGGGTACTTTAGTAATTAATAGTCCGAAAATAATCTGCAGCAACAATCCGGTGGCCACCAGACGCCAATCAATCTTCCTTTTGTTCACTGAAAAGAGGTAGGCAAACCCCACCAAGACCAGCAATCCTATAAGCCCACGTATATAATCCATAAAATATTTTCCAAAGGCACAAAAATAAAGGAATAAGCCTAATTAAAAAATGTATTCCCGGAAAGAGTAGCATGTAATAGTTACAGCAAAAGGATTTTCACCTAATTTAATTTACCACGGTTAACGTGATTTCATTCCTTGTGGATATAAAAGTATATTCCATTATAGCTGTATTTTGGCAGAAATGTGTCCTATTACGTAAAGCAGGATCATAAATTTTCCTTAATTTTGAGAATGATTTTATTTTATCAACCTCTGTTACCGGAGATTCAATACCTGGACCTTGAAGAATCAAAGCATTGTGTAAAAGTGCTACGGAAACAAAGCGGAGACATTATACATATAGTGGACGGGAAAGGCTCTTTCTATGAAGCAGAGATAACCGTAGCCAGTCATAAGAAATGCGAGTTTATAGTAAAAAGCAAACAACAGGATACTAGCCACAGTTTCAAAAGACATATTGCCATCTCTCCTACCAAAAATCTTGATAGAATGGAGTGGTTCGTAGAAAAAGCAGTGGAATTAGGGGTAGATGAGATCAGTTTTCTTAATTGCTACCATTCCGAAAGAAAAGTACTAAAATTAGATAGGCTGGAGAAAAAAGCCATCAGCGCCATGAAGCAATCGGTGAAAGCAAATCTACCGAAGCTGCACGAGATAGAGAATTTTAGCCCATTTGTCAAAAATCAGCCTGCTGAAATTAAATGCATCGCATTTGTAGATTTTCACAACCCAGTGCATTTTAAAGATAAACTGAAGGCGGAAAAAGAAACCCTCATTTTAATTGGGCCTGAAGGAGATTTCAGTGATGAAGAAGTAAAGGAAGCAGAGAGTTATGGTTTCGAAAAAGTAAGCCTGGGAAGCAGTCGCCTCAGAACAGAAACTGCCGGAATTGCTGCTGTACATTTGATGAATTTAATGTGAGATATTAGATTCAAGATACAGTAACCTGGAAAAAAGAGCGTAGAAACTGGATGATATAATTAGATATTGAAGCTAGATTTTGAACAAGAGAAAATTTATATTTCCAGAACCCCATCGCCCCTTCCCTCCAATTATTCTTGCACTAATACACTAATGAATTAAAAACTACTTTTCCTATCCAATTTCTGATTAACTAGTTACTAATTAACTAATTACTATTCCCTAATTTCTAATTAACCAATTCCTATTTCCTAATATAACTAATTCAATTCCCAAACCTTTCCACTAAGTCCGTACCTGATGACAGACTTTCAATTTCCAGTTGCCCTTGTGTAATCGTATTCACTTCGAAAAATTCAGGGCTGGCTGACTCCCATACGAAAGCTACAGTATCAGTAGGTAAAAGAGAAGAAGAACCGGGTGAAGGTATAAACCAGTAACCTTTTAAAGTATCCGTTTCAGTGGCGCACGTTGCTACTTTATTCACATACCAAAGGCTATTATTATCACTTGTATTTGAAGTGTAATTAAAAATCAATTGTCTGTCAACCTCACAAGTATCTAACGCAAGTGTTTCGCCATCTACTATTCTTCTTTGAAGAGTCCATTTCTTTTCAATGGCGAAAGACAATAATTTTTCTAATTAATGTACTCTCAAACCTTCATATTCTTTATCAGCTACGAAGCTTTCAGTTAAGCTATCGTTAGGTGAAATACTTTCTACAGAAAGCTCGATAGGGCTAATGGTGCTTAAATGAAAAAAGGCCGTATCGACAGAATCCCAAACAAATACTACTGTATCAGTAGCTGCAAATGCATTATTAAGTAATGGTATATACCAAATACCTTTTAATGTATCATTTTGCGCATTACATTCCTTATTATAATTCACATACCATAGACTGTCACTATCAGTAGCGCTGCTGGTAAAATTGAAAATCAGATGGCGGGCATTTTCGCAATTGTCAAGCTCTACAACCTCTCCCATTAGCACTCTTTCTTCCAATAACCATATTTTTTGATCCCCTTGTGAAAGTAGGCGTTGAACATGCCCCCTTCTAAAGCCTTCAAATTTGGCTTCATCAGGTAAGCAGGATGTACATATAATCAATAGTAATAACAGGTTAAGCTTATTCATGGGGCAAATATATCTATTAAAATCACAAGATGAAACGACAGTATAACGTGTAGCTTAATGAATAAATTATTATTGATCATTCAACTGCTATTGACCAGCATTAATTCATCAAATTTTTTAGTACGAATTGCTATTGTAAAAAAACGGTTTTTTGAAGAAATTCTCTCAGAGAAGCATGTAATAAAACCGAAACTATTGATCCTATATTACTATAGCCGATCTTGTATATTTGCGCATTCATTCAGAGGTTTCGGTAAATCCATTGCTTTATTTTATTACGTAACGCTTTGTAATATTTACGAGACAAAAGCAATAATTAACAAATGTATGTAAATCAGAGGCTTTATTTTCATAACTAATTATATTTAAAATATCACTTTTTGAATAATTTAGTCGATTAAGCAAATGTAATCTTCGATAAACATCTTCTTTTATGTTATTAAATATTCGTCATATGTTTGTACTGTAAGATATGAATTGTGTGTAGATGACCCTTAAGGTAAAAACGATTGATGAAGCATAAATATAGAAAGAGCGCCATATCAGAAGTTGTAAATCCCAATTCGGTTGTCACAAATACATTAAAAAAGCTATCACTATAATAACCTATGAAACACATTCTACTTTCTATATTTATTTTTTTAGCCTTATTGGGAGGAAGTTTTGAGACTTTATCTCAACCTTTCAATTGTTCTAATATAGTTATTGGATCCGGAGGTGGAAACAATATTAATATTGAAGGAGCCAATGGATTGGGAAGGTTTTGTGCCCCTGTTACTGTTAATTGGTTTATGTCATTCAAGGCGACTATTCCTCCTGGAGCAAACGTAGATATTATTGTTGACTGGGATGATGGAGAGTTTTCTACGTATGATGCTATTTTATCAGGTACAGATTGGATAATAGCCAATGGAAATGGTGATGATTTCGGGACAACACCAGTCTTTCAAGGAATCAATAATGCTAAACATATTTATGAAAACGAAACAGATGGAGTGTGTTTTTATGAAGTAAGTGCAAGATTAGTAATTGACGGTAATATATGTAATGCTTCTAGAATTCTTGGAAATACCCTAGTTAATTATTGGGACATTGATGAAGTTAACCCCGGTAATGTAGCTATAGAACCATTAGAGTTTTTAGTTTGTGCAGGTGATCAGGTCACTTTAAACTTTGATGATGCTACAGAATTTAATTGCATAAATTCAGCAGATACAGATATTCCAAATGGAGAAGATCAACGAAATGTAAGATGGACCTATAACACTACTGATGGACCGGCTCCTGCTGGAAGAATTGACGATGTGCTCTTAGGAAATGGCGTAACACTGGATGGCTCAAATGCTGCTGACCAAAACTATATTGCTCCTACCGGAAATCCTTCAAATACAGAAATTTATCCCGCTGTAGTAAATCCGGGAGATGCGGTATCAACTACTTTGGATATTACAGTTCCGGCTAGTGCAACAGTTGGAGAAGTGTTTGAAGTCAAACTCGAAAACTGGGGTCCTTGTAACCCATTAGGTGGTAGTAAACCTGCCATTGAGAGATATGCAATTATTAGAATTGTAGCTCCCCCACAAAATCCTAATTTCACTATTTCTTCAGATGCAAATGGTAATAATTTAAAGTCAGTATTTTGTCCTGGTGAGGATATGCGTTTTAGAGGAACAGCTTCTAACCATAATGGGAACTTTATCTATCGTTGGGAAGTGTATGATGGCCCTACTGATGCAGGAGCCCCCATATGGACTAGAAATAATGATAGAAATACGTGGCTTTCTGATGGCAACACCAACCTTAATGATGTATTTTCTGGTCCTGGTTTTAAACTAGTACGAATGTACGTAAGAAATTCGGACACTAACTTTCAAGGGAATTGTGAGGTATTTATAGATAAACAAATAGAAATAGTCAGTTCACCAGTAGCTACCATTCAATTTGATGCAGGAGCAGGTATAGAAAATGGCGGGTTATATGAGATTTGTTTGGAAGATATAGGTTCTTCGTTAGATATATCTTTATATGATCAGTCCACTCTAAAGAATGTTTCTTCAACAACTACCTGGATAATTGAAAAAACCGTCCCTGGTCCTACTGTATTAATTGATTTAAGAAATGGTCCTATTGGAGCTTCTCTTTTCGATTACCCTGCAAACCCACTTTCTATTACTGAAGCTGGAGAGTACAGAGTGAGGTTAAGAATAGAGGATGGTTCTACAAACTGTACGAGTACAGATCAATTAATAATACGCGTCTACGATACGCCTTCTGCAGCTTTTAATTCTAACCAGGTTTGCGAAGGCAGTAATGATCCTAATAACAAGACATTATTTTCAAGTATAGCTAATAATTTAAATGGAATATCTCCACGAGTTAACGGAGATGAAATTGATCGTTGGATGTGGGATTTTAGCTATGATGCAGCTTCAGGATTCAATATCGAAGCAGATTTTGTCAACAATAATGACTTCTCCAGATTTTTAGATGGAACAAATGGTGCAGAACCTTCAGCGTCAGTTGCCGGTACTTATACAGTTGCGTTGGTTGTGGAATCAGCATTTGGCTGTACTGATACATTAATTCAAAATGTTACAGTTAAATTAAACCCTGATGCTGACATTGAAGCTACTTATACAAATGATTATCTAACAAATAATGCAGGAGATTCATATACAGGAGCTGCTATATGCCCAGGAACATTCTTAAGTTTTACAAATACCAGTGATGCCTCCATTAACTCTGATCCTGAATTAGCAACAGTTTCCTATGAATTAGAAATTGAGGATTTTAGTGGTAATATTAGCACACAACCAATAGGAGCACCCGGTTCTGCTAGTGAAACTATAGAAACTGATGCTTTTAATAATTTAACAGGAAGTAATCAAAATTACAAAGTAAGAATTGTTGCTACTGGTGCCAATAGTTGTGAAGTTATAAGCCCTGAGATTAATGTACTGGTCTTGCCTGCTGTACAAGCTAATTTTGATATTTTTGATGGAATACCTGGAGATGCGGGTACAAGTTTATACAATAGTGGGGCCGTATATTGCTCTCCTTATGAATTTTATTTTGAAACTGATCAGGATACTGAAGATTTCAATGCTGACCAGTATCTCTGGACTGTAACTGATGCAGGGACAGGAACGGTATTGGATACGAGAACAGTAAACATCAGTTCAGATGCAAATCCGCAGCAATATTCTTATAATTTTACAAATACTAGCTCTTCAACAAGAGCATTTGATATTAACCTTGATGTTATTACAAATAACTTCTGTGTAAGTGCAAGAAGTAAGAGAATAGAATTGGAACCACAACCTATCGGAGATTTCACATTAGAACAAACTGTTGTATCATGCTCTCCTGACCCAATTGTTCAATTGAGATTTGAGGCTCAGCAAACCGGTTTGGGAGCATATAATTGGAGCATTCCAGTTGGTTTTGCAGATACTGTGTCTACTGTTGGAGGTACGGGTACTGATTTCTTCGTTGTAACATTTAACCGTCCTCCAAATGGTGCAGGTGATCTGAATTACTCCATTCAGCTTATTACTGAAACTTTAGCTGGTTGCCCCAGCGTACCTATTTCTTACAATGGGACTATTGAAGAGACAGAAATTATTAACATTAATGCTAGCTTTACTCCTGCTGCTGCAGATGTATGTCTACCAGCCATCTTTGATTTTGAAAATACAACAACTACATTCCCATCAACTGCAAAATGGTCATTTGAAATAAGCAGATTTGTTTCTGGTAGTTACGTATTGGAGGAGACATTAAATGGCACAAACTTTCCTGGCAATGAAGATTTTACTAGTCCTATCCAATATGAGTTTACTCAACCAGGGCAATATAGAATTGATTTAGTTGCTGTGGCTGAAAGTAACTGTGTATTTTATCTGGCTACTCCTTCTGAAATTACTATTAGAGATAGGCCACAAGTAAGATTCAGAACCAATGTAAATCAAGGATGCTCACCTTTATCTAATATCAACTTACAAGGAACTTCTGTCAATCTATCTGGTAATGCAAGTAGTTTTGATATGTATTACGAAGTTATTAACCCCAACACTGGAGTAATATTTACAAGTAATATTTTTAGTGGAAATGGTAATCAGCTTAATGGAGTAACTGTAGATACAATATTGACCAACCCAACTACTGCTAATATTGATTTTGAGATTAAAGTATATGCATTTAATCCAGCTTTCCCTTCTTGTATTAATGACTCAAGTGTTTTTGTAAGAGTATTTCCAGAGCCGCAGATCGACTTTGCTGTTACTTCTACTAACCCTGCTTGTGAGGCTGATTATTCATTTGATTTCGAAGTACTCGGCACTTCAATTTATCCTGCTGGAACAACTTTCCGCTGGAACTTTGGAGATGGGTCAACAGTGATTTCACCATCATTAACCCAAACTAAAACCTATAGTAACCCAAATGGTACTGGTGGGCCGTTTACTTACACTGTAGAATTAATTGCCCAAACACCTGATGGATGTACAAGTAGCATCTCTCATGATGTTACATTACTACCTTTAGTAAGACCAGGATTCTTTTTGCTGAACATTGCCGGCTGTACACCTTTTGAGGTAGAAATTAGAGGGAATGCACAAGGTACGGGTATTACTAATAATATTGTATATGAAAAAAGACTGCTAGGATCATCTACCTGGACACCTTTTACAAATGCAGCAACAGGGTCTGGTGATGTAATTGAAACTTTTACCAATACCACAGGAGCCCCTGGTTCGGATCAGGTTTATGAAATCCGACAAATTGTTACAGGTAATGGACCATGCTCAGCTACATCACCAATACAAACTGTTACAATTTATCCGGAACCTGTGCTTCCTACTATTGTGGGGCCTCAAATAGTATGCGAAAATGAGCAAAATGTAGAGTATGCAATTTTGCACAGGCCAAACTACACTTATCAATGGGAAGTTCCTGCTTCTGCATTTATTGCCAGTAGAAGCCCTAATAATGATACTATTTTGGTAAGCTACGGGCCAACCCCGGCAAATCCTAATCCTCAAATAGCAGTAACAGTAACTGATGCTAACCAATGTAAAGGTGCTAAAGTAACTTTACCTGTTAATATAGTATCAGGCCCCACTGCTTCTTTATCTCTCACCGGCCCTACTTCAATTTGTCCCGGAGAGACTACCGACATAACAGTTAGTCTTAATGGCCCTGGAACTGATGCTACAATTGGATATGACGTGGTCATTTATAACGGATTTACAGATACTACACTTTTAAACATACAAGATGGCTTTGTATTCCAACCTAGTCCTACTCAGTCAAGCAACTTCTCTATACGGTCTGTTGTAGATTTGGAATACCCTTCATGTCCAGGCAGGCCTTCTCCCGCTGATGTCCGCGTTAATGTAAACAATGCTCCTACTGCTTCCATTTCAGGTGATGCAACAATCTGTAATGGTGAAACAACTAACATTAGGGTGGTTTTAACAGGACAAGCACCTTGGACTGTTGAATACACTGATGATGGTGGAGTAACAACAAAATTTGTAAATTCTAGCAGTTCAGTATTTTCAATACCTGTCTCACCTACTCAAAATACAAGTTATCAGTTAGTGGGCGTGGTAGATAATATATGTACCGGTACTGTAGGTCCTGAAGTAGTTAGTATTGATGTAAATCAATTACCTACTGGTAACATTTTTACTGCAGACCTTAATCCTCAAGTATGTGTAGGATCCGAAATTGCATTATTTGTTCAACTTACTGGATTTGGTCCTTGGTCTATTACTTATAATGATGGTACCAACAGTTATAGCATAAATAATATACAATTACAGCATGATCCTACAATCCCTGGTGCAAATACAATCTTTCCTTTTACAGATATTCCAACTAATGCTTCAACGACTTACACATTAACTGAAGTAATTGATTCGAGAGGATGTAGAAATGTAAGTCCTTCTTCTGTAACAGTGAATTTGTTTCCGGTACCACAAGCACGTATGACAACTACTGGCGGACTAAATTCTGTATCGATTTGTGAAGGAGAAAGTGTGCCATTAAATTTTAATTTCCCTTCTGGCGCTGCACCATTTGATATTCAGATAGCTGTGAATGATTTCGACACACTGAAACTTGATGATGTTGCTAATCCAGGATCTATTACTATAGATACTCTTGCTGAAAATACTACATTCAGAATAGTATCTCTGGTGGACAATAATGGTTGTACCACTACTGATTTAGGGTTACCGGTAAGAATAAATGTACGTGAAAGACCTACTGCGGTTTTATCCGGTGTAGATTCTATCTGTTATGGAGAGGAAACCAACCTCACTTTTAATTTTACTGGAAAAGGACCTTGGACAGTCACTTATAATAATGGCATAAAAGATACTACATTTACTACGCCATTTAACAGGCATTTTGAGTTGGTAAGTCCTGAAGTAACTACAGAATACACCTTAGTTTCTGTTACAGATAGTAATTCGCCAACCTGTAGCGGACCTGTTTCAGGTACTGCCAATATCGAGGTGGCTGCAGAATTAATAGCCAGCTTTACCGCTACGCCTGAAAATATGATTTTACCTGACAGAACAATTACCATCACGAATACAACTACTAATAAAGAAGAGTGGGATTATTTATGGCAGTTTGGTGATAGTACTACATCTACAGCGGTAGACCCTGGCACGCATGTATATGATACATATGGTACTTATTTTTTAACCATGACGGCCACTTCCAAAAATGGTAAATGTTCTGACAATTTCCAGACAATTATTGAAATAGATGCAATTCCGGCTATCGTAGACTTTGACGCCACCCCAAGGGTAGGCTGTCTGCCATTGACAGTGCAGTTTGAAAACTTAACACAGTTTGCAGATTCTACTACTTATCTCTGGGATTTTGGGGATAATCAGTCCACACGGGTAATCAATCCTCAACATACTTATACGAGACCAGGCACCTACCGCGTAAGGTTATCAGCCAATAATATTACGGGCGTACCTGTGGAGAAGGTAGAAGAACAGTTTATTACTGTATATGAAACTCCTGAAGCTATTTTTAATGTGAAAAGAGGATTTGAGCAGGTATTTACTGAAGAAAGAGTGGAGTTCTCCAATTCCAGTAATAATGCAGATCAATTCCTATGGAATTTTGGAGATGGCAACGAAAGCAACGAGTTTGAGCCGGTTCACATGTATGCAGACAGTGGTATTTATGATATTACATTAGTGGCGATTAATAGTTCAACAGGGTGTGCAGATACCCTAAGAAAAAGATCACAGGTAATGGTGCTAACTGATGGAGAATTCAAAGTACCGAACGCTTTCACACCAAGTAGAGGCGGCCAGGGAAGCGGGAGTGATAATCCTCAGGATAATGATTTCTTCCGTCCGATTGTGAATGGTGCACAGCAGTACAACCTCAAAATCTTTAACAGATGGGGTGAATTACTCTTTGAATCGAATGACAAAGAAGTGGGATGGGATGGCTACTATAAAGGTGAGCTCATGCCAATGGGTGTGTACGTTTTCAGGCTAGAAATTATCTATGAAAATGGACGAAGAGAAGTTAAACTGGGCGATGTAACTTTGGTGAGATAGTATGAAAAACCAGGAATTTTTAAATACTCAGGAATTAGTCATTAAAAATTTAAACAGAAGGAGAAAGTTGGATATACTTATCAGAAAAATTGGAATTTTATTGATGACAGGAATGCTGGCTTTTGCATCTATTGAAGTAAAAGCTCAGGATTTTCAATTCTCTCAGTATTATGCTTCTCCTCTGTATTTAAATCCTGCCTTTACAGGTACTGGTAAGATGCACCGCCTGAATATTAACGGCAGGCTTCAATGGCCTAATTTACCTAAGGCCTACAGAACAATGGCAGTTTCTTATGATTATAACTTAGAATCCCTTAGCAGTGGCTTTGGCTTATTACTGACTAATGATGTAGCAGGGTCCGGTAACCTGGGTAATACCAATGTGGGTTTCCTTTATTCCTATAAAGCACAAATCAACAAAAAATTAGTGATCTCAGCCGGAACTCACTTTGCTTACAACTTTACAGGTTTAAATTCCAGTGGCTTAACGCTGGGTGACCAATTAGCGGACGATAGAAGTGTCTCTTTTGATGGGGAGTTATCTAATGTACAAAAAGTGAGATATTTCGATTTTTCATCAGGAATTTTAGCCTATACTAAAATGTTTTGGGCAGGAGTGGCATTTCATCACATCACCGAACCTAACCAGTCTCTAATAGGAGATACTAATCCATTGGATATGAAGGTATCTGTGCATGGTGGAATAAGAATTCCATTGTACCGAGGCCCTAAGGAGTTTGACAATATTTCCAGCATAGCTCCTTCTTTTATATATAAGCAGCAAGGAGAGTTTAACCAGCTGGATCTTGGAATCAACTGGCATTATAATCCTATTTCCGCGGGTGTTTGGTACCGTGGTGTACCTTTTGGCAAAGCTGAAAACTCCAATATTTATGATAGGGATGCATTGATTTTCATGTTTGGCTTAAAGTTTCCTGACTTTGAAGTGGGCTATAGTTATGATTTTACCATTTCAGATATTGGGGATGCTTCTGGTGGCGCACATGAAATTTCTATTGTCTACGATTTTGTTGCTAAATTTAAGAAGAAAAGAAAAGAGCGATTTTTGCCTTGTCCTTCTTTTTAAAAAATTAAGCCCGATTATCCAAATTAACTCACCCGATCTAACCGTCATTGCGAACATGCTATTATTTCAATGTCAATTGAAATAATTCATGTGTGGCAATCTTTTGCTTTGGAACTTCATACGTATTACCTAGATTTCATAAGACTGCCGCGGTTTGCTATGGCTTCATAAAAGCCATGAGGAAAACCTCGCAGTGACGGGTTCTTCTAGATTAGCAGTTTCAACAATATCACTTTCTATTAAATCCCCCCAGCCCCCTTTTTAGGAAAGGGGGAGAACGATCTCAGAAAGTTTGATAGTGAGTAATCAGCATTGGAATTACCTTTTAATTAAATCGTTATTTAAGCCAAAGGCAACTCAGAGTTTTAAGAGGTACGAGGAAAATATCAGGAATCTTTACAATGATGTGCAACATCATTATCAGCAACAGCAAAATAATAGATATTTCAACCGTAGCTTTCAATCTTTAGATTCTCGACTGCTCGGGAATGACGATCAATTTAACTTAATGGGTCAAAAATCAATGGCTATGCCAAATTGTACCGTCATTGTGAACATGCTATTCTTGCGGTGTAACCGGAAGAATTTATGTGTGGCAATCTTTTAATTTAGACACACTAAACGTATTGTCTACATTTCATAAGACTGCCGCGGTTTTCTATGGCTTCCATAAAGCTATGAGGAAAACCTCGAAGTGAAGAGTTCTTCTAGATTAGCAGTTTCAACAATATCACTCTCAAATAAATCCCCCCACCCCCTTTAAAAAAGGGGGAGAACGATCTCGGAAAGTTTGATAGTTAGTAATCAGCATTGGAATTACCTTTTAATTAAATCGTCATTCCAGAAGGTTTCGGAGAGCAACGAAGAAAGCTATCTGGAATCTTTACAATGATGTGCACATCATTACCATCAACAGTAAAATAATAGATATTTCAACCTAGGTTTCAATCTTTAGATTCCCGACTGCTCGGGAATGACGATCAATTTAACAGAATGAGTCAAAAATCAATAGCTATGACAAGTTGTACCGTTATTGTGAACATCCTATTATTTCAATGTCAATTGAAATAATTCATGTGTGGCAATCTTTTAATTTAGAACTTCATACGTATTGTCTACATTTCTTAAGACTGCCGCGGTTTTCTATGGCTTCCAAAAAGCCATGAGTAAAACCTCACAGTAACGAGTTCTATTAGTGATTTCAAGGTAAAACAATCTTATCCTTTTTACAAACCAATAAAATCCCCCCTGCCCCCTTTTAAGAAAGGGGGAGAGCGATCTCGGAAAGTTTGATAGTTAGTAATCAGCATTGGAATTACCTTTTAATTAAATCGTTATTTAAGCCAAAGGCAACTCAGAATTTTACGAGGTACGAGGAAAACATCAGGAATCTTTACAATGAGGTGCAACATCATTACCAGCAACAATAAACTAAGCGATATTCAACCACTGGTTGAAATCATGAGATACCACAGTCCCGATAACCTACAATTGATACGAGCTAAAAGCTCGCACCAGCTGGGGCTAGTCGATCATTTTTGTTCAACAATATTAAGTACGTATTGATGATGAAAAATTATTATAAGATAATAAGCTATAAAAAAACTAATTCCTGAAAAAGATGTAAATAAATGAAATTTCCATGATAAAAAACTGAAATTTAAAAAGAAAAAACTTAATACAAATGATAATAATATTAGACTAAGTATTATTATTAAATAATTAGCCTTAGAATATAAGTAGTACTCATCACTTTTCCCCATTTTATATATATATGTATATATAAAAGGCTGTAAATATAAATTATTATTATCTTTTAATTTGAAGCCATTTTTAACAGATTTAAGTTCAATTCCATTCTTAAGTAGTTTATTTTTATCATTTAATATCTTAATATTAGTTTTCTTATTCATCTGCTCGATTAACTTTTATAAATTCATAAGTTGTTTCAGTCCCAAATTTAAAGCTTCCTTCTAAACCTATTATTAATTTTGCTCCTATAGAGAAGTCAACTCCACTAAATAGCTTCCTATTAGTATATTTGTAGTTACCATCTATAGTATCTTCATAACCATAGAAAAGAAGACTTATTTTACCTGATAAATATGTTCTTCTTGCTGCATTCAAAAAAGTTTCTGCTTTACCTTCTAGTCCTATACCAAGAGCCCCTATTGCTAATTTAAGTTCTGTTCTGTTTAACCCTTCAAAATCAAGCCCTTCTGATCCAGCAGATCCTTTTGCAACTAGAATATTCGCAACTGTAACATCTGCTTCTAATATATCAACTATATTAAATCCTGATTGCACTCCTACAGTAAACTCTCCTTTCAACTCTCCTATGTGCTCACTTTTCTTTTCTGCCCATTCGAATGTATTATTTTCTTCATAATATAACTCTACATCACCAAATCTATCTCTATGAATCGTCAAAACTCCATTTTCCTGTCTTTCTTTACTTGATGTATATGCAGTTCCTCCCTCTATAAAAAAGCCACCGTTAGGCCTATCAAATGGATCTTTAAAACTGTTCCAAATATTGTTAACTCTGCCTGTATTTTTTGTATCATTAGCATTAATAATAAAAATTGAGGTTTTACAATCTAAATTAGTATTACTAATTACAATATATTCTTCCAACCCATCCAAATCAATAGCCATAACTGGTGTATTCCCTGCAAACTGATACGGAGTATACCATGGATATTCAGCAGTCAACGGATCAACACTTAAGAACTTGCCAATGGTGGGGTGGTAAATACGGAAGCCGTAGTCGTACACTATGCTGCTATTGCCAGCATCTGCTATAGGGTTCAGATCAGGATCTCTGCCTGACGCACCCGGAGTGCTACTTGATGGCGGTGGGCGTTCTTGCCATTTCGAAAGAATTGAGTGAGTTTTCATTTAATGTATCTATAAATATTTCATCTCACTTCTCCAGCTAAATCACTCATGCTCTCTAACCCTAGCCTCTCTGCTTGCTCCTGTCGCATGAGCATGGCAAAGGTATTGTTAAAACCTAAAGGGGGTAGCCAGCTAAAGCCAAATTGCTCAGTCGATTCTTTGTTAACAAAGTCAAAAACTTCTTCGGGGTTAGACAATAACTGCTGAACTTGACTACTTTTTGTATCCAATAAGAGCATCAACGCTGTGCCCGTATATTCAGGGTATAAGTCTATCTCATTATTTTTCATGGCATCCATCAGTAACTTGGTGCCCCCAAATCCTAAGTTCATTTCGACAGAAAGATTTGTATGTGACTCAATCATCAGCTGGAAAATGTGCGCCAGAATATAGTTCTCTGTAAAGGCTTTACTTCCAATCTTAATCACTCCTCTCCTGCTATTCTCATTTGAACTCTCAGCAAGTAAATTATTAGACTTTAAAAATTCATATGCCACATCTTTCGGACTTTGCTTCCCTTCATCCACCTGATAGTTCATCTCCATCATGGCTCTATTATCAATTTTGTCTGCTAACCTTTCAAGGGCCGATTGCAATTGAGGATATTGCCTGAGAGCCTCCCTTCTTGCCATAGGAGCTGCCTGATAAGGCGGAAAATAATTTTGATCATCATCCAACACTTTTAGATTATATGATTTTATTCTTCCATCAGTTGAAAATCCACTGACAATATCCACCTGTTTTTCTGCCAATGCCTTATACATTAGCCCTATCTCCATCTCTACATAATCTATTTTAAAATCATAATGTGCAAAAAGCCCTTTTAAGCCATCTTCCCGATAGATAAATTCTGAAGGGAAACCTCCCAGTAAGCGCTCATCATCATTATTTTTATCAAAATCAATGTTATTTACCGCCCTCCCTCCAAAATACATCAGCAGAACACCGGTAAAACCAATCATTACCCACTTAATTACATTTATACTGCTTCTCTGGATAATACCTAATATGGCATCCATGGAAAGTGCTAACAAGGAAGCAGGAATGGCACCTGCCAATATCATTTGTGTATTATTAAGCTGAATACCCTGCAGTATGAACTTGCCAAGTCCTCCCGCAGCAATAAAAGCACTTAAGGTGGCAACTCCTACATTAATTACTGAAGCCGTTCTTATTCCGGCCATAATATAGGGTAAAGACAGTGGTAATTCCACTTTTAGTAAGATTTGCTTTTTTGTCATACCCATGGCAACAGCCGCTTCTTTCACTGCCGGTTCTACTTCTACTAATCCGGTATAAGTATTTCTGACAATGGGTAGTAATGCATATAAAAATAAGGCGATAATGGCGGGTACTATGCCAATACCAAATAGTGGCAAAAGAAAGCCAAGAAGTGCGATACTCGG
This sequence comes from Marivirga lumbricoides, assembly GCF_014636295.1. GTDB lineage: Bacteria > Bacteroidota > Bacteroidia > Cytophagales > Cyclobacteriaceae > Marivirga > Marivirga lumbricoides. The sequence continues at coordinate 30,411 of NZ_BMEC01000011.1, forward strand.
AACTGTCTGAATAACATTCACCAGCCCAATGAAAGATTGCGCGAATTTACGCTTGCTGGCTATGAACATTCCAATGCTAATCCCAAAAACAGCAGCAAAAAACAGGGAAATAAAGGTAAGCTCAATGTGCTCCAACAGTTGCTTCAGAATCTCCTGCTTATTCTCTACTAAAAAGCTCCATAAATTGCTCATCTGAAACGCTCCTCCCACTGGTAAAATGCTGACATTAATGCTTTGCCTGATTGACTGTCTGCTGTTTGCAAAACTTCAAGCAGTGAATTATCTGAGGAATTAAATAATTCTGTTTCAGTTAGAAATGGTTTTAAATCTTTTATTTTACATGCAATTAATGCTGCCTGAAACCTATCTGACTGGATAAAATTTTTAACGAATGAATTGGCCGGCTTAAATATTAAATCAGATGGTTTTCCCAGCTGCTGAACCTTCTTTTCTGCAAGCAGGCAAATTCTATCAGCCAGACTCACGGCTTCCTGCAAATCGTGAGTGACCATAATTGCTGTGATTTTTTCTCTTTTCTGAATGGTCCGGAAATCATTTCTTATTTGCGCTCTGATCACAGGATCCAGTGCGCTGAAAGGTTCGTCCATCAGTATTAATTGAGGTTCCCCGGCTAAGGCACGTGCTAAACCCACTCTTTGAGCCTGCCCCCCGCTTAAAGCAGCCGGCAATTTACGTGCATGAACGTCAAACGGTAACCCCAGCCGATCCATCCAGGTTTTTACAGTTTCCTTTATTCGCTGTTCTTCATGTTTTAAAAGCCGGGGGACCAAAGCAATATTTTCAAACACTGAATAATGAGGAAAAAGCCCCACCTGTTGAATCACATAACCTGTATTTCTTCTTAAATTAGTTATGTCTTTCTTCGTTACCTTATTATTGTTGATGAAGATGTTGCCGGCATCGGGTTGAATAAGCCCGTTGATCATTTTAAGCAAGGTAGTTTTTCCACTTCCACTAGCCCCTAAAAGCACCAACAGTTCTCCTTCCTTCACTTCAAGTGAAATATCTTTTAATACCTGATGGCTATCAAATGATTTACTTATACTTTCAAATCGAATCATTGTATTCAATTTATAATTAAATGGAAGAACCAAAAAATTTTCCGGCTGCTAAATGCTTAAGAAGTTAATCAAACGAAGGAGCGTTTATTTGGGGCAGATAAATTTATACATTATTAAAAGTAATGCCTTATTTTTGCTGATTGAATTTAATTAATCAAGAATATTATGAGCAAAGCAGAAATAGTAACCAATAAAGGCACTTTAAAAATTGAGTTTTACGATAAAGATGCCCCTAACACAGTTAAAAACTTTCATGATTTAGCCAAGAAGGGCTTTTATGATGGCGTGAAATTCCACAGGGTAATTCCTGATTTTGTAGTTCAGGGAGGAGACCCAACCGGGACGGGTGCCGGTGGACCAGGTTACTCCATTGACTGTGAATTGGATGGTGAAAATCAATTCCACGATAGAGGTGTATTATCAATGGCGCATGCAGGTAGAAATACCGGGGGGTCACAATTCTTCATCTGCCATAACAGGAAAAACACACAACACCTTGACAGAAATCACACTGTATTCGGAAAAGTGTATGAAGGCCTGGACATTATTGATGACTTGAGACAAGGCGATGTAATGGAGAAAGTGACTATTACTGAGGAGTAGTAATTATTAAGCGTTAATAAACGAAGCCATTGGTCGGAAGATCAATGGCTTTTTTATTGAGACATATCTCTATTAGCCAAGATAAAGCTTTACTAAAGAAGTTCTATAAGTGAATTTTTTTCAATATCTTACGGATGACACACTCATGGTTATTGATTAATTTAAGTTCAACAAAGAAAAGTTAAGCATAAGTAAATAGGTCTAAATTAATAGCATATGTTATTCAAACATTGAAATTGAATAAATATAGACGAAAAATGGCAACTAATAAAAAAGCAGTTAACCCTAAACTAATTTCAATTCCAGAAAAAGGTTATTTCAAAATATCAGGACAATCAATCAGTGATAATTCTGCTAAACACTTCTCTAAATTCTTAAATGATATAAATAGATATTTGAATAAACCTTTCAAATTAACGCAGCTAGATATACAATTAACATATTTTAACACTGTTACCTCGCAGATATTACTTGATATCATTCATAAGTTAGAAACCTTAAAGGGTATTGAAAATCATGAAGTAATAGTGAAATGGTTCTATAAAGTTGGTGATGATGACATGATCGAAATTGCAGAAGACTTTTCCAAACTTACGAGATTAAAAATCGAATTAGTACCATTTCCTCCTGAAAATACAAATGCGTCAGATTCAACAATAATCGGCTTAGATCCTACTTCAGAGGCAAAGCACTTAATGCATACTCTTTCAAATAGAATAGAAGATAATGAACTCATTAGCCAAGGCTTTTCAAATATTGGATTAATAGGTTTTGCTCTAAATCACCCCCCTGCATCGGATTCCTTACCATTAGTTTTATCACCACTTGAATGGAGAAATGGAATTAGGACTGAAGTTGCTGAAAATATTGAAGCGAAATTATTAGATGATATAAGAGCTATTGGTTATGCTGCTGATGAAAGAACATCAAAAAATGATGATTTAGTTAGTCTACATACATTCATATCAGAAAATAAAAGTGATAAGTTAAATTGCACTTATCCTCTCTTTGAAGAAGTTGAGAAGTTTGGATATCAGGAAGAACCCAACTCACCAAAGTATTTATTATTTGAACAGAATGTTCCAGGGTCGTTTCCAATTTATTTATATTCTACGGATAAAAATGTTAAGCTATTTGAATCTTTTGCACCTAAAGGATACAACCACGATTCCGAAATAATCCCTGACGGAATTGCAAAAGACGATGTCCTAAACCGAAAAGGACTAATGCAGGTAATCCATAAGAAAGTTAAAAGCTATTGGGGAGACAAGTCACAGCAAGACTCTTTCACTTTACTAATCAATGGACCTTGGGGAAGTGGCAAATCATCCATGCTGTATTACCTCAAGGAATTTCTGACCAAAGAAGATAATTGGAATGTAGTAGAATACAATGCCTGGAAAAATCAAAGGTTCGAAAACCCCTGGTGGATTCTCGTGAATAAAATAAGTGAAGAAGTTCCCCGTGAAGCAACTGAGTTGAATAATAATTATGAAAGCAGATCACATTGGTACTGGAAAAATATTAGCCAAAACTCAATTAAATACAGAGTAGCTTTGGTGATAGCTGTACTATTTATTGTAGGTTTTGCCAATAATTGGTTCGGCCAACCTGAAACGCTTTCATTTGTTGGAGGGCTACTTGCTTTAATTGGTTCTGCATGGCTGGCAATTCAGGGAGTGATAAAGCAAATCTTTAAAAAGCAAGCTCTAAATGAATTACAAATAGAAAATGTGAGTGATCCATTAGAGATATATAAGGATCGCTTTGAAAAGGTAGTGAAACACAAGAAAGTAGCCATTTTTATTGATGATCTGGACAGGTGCGAAGTAGAACCTACTATAAAATTACTGGAAGGTATTCAAACACTTTTTAAAGATTCTAAAGTTTTATATGTAATGGCTGCAGATGGTCAATGGCTAGTCAATTGCTTTGATAAAAAATATGAAGATTTTAAAACTATTACACCTAAAGGTCAAACTATAGGAAATCAGTTTCTTCAAAAAACTTTCCAATTAATTGTAGATGTACCAAAGATTAATAATGATCACATAACAAAATTACTGGAAGGATATTTAGGTGTTTCTCAAAAAACAGAACAACCTTCAAGTATGGAAACTCCTAAATTTGATTTATCCGATGTTAAAATGGCAACATCCTCTGAAGACCTTCGCAGTATTACAGGAAGTACAAGCTCCAGTGCAGAAACCAGAAAATATGCTAGTGAGCGTTTAGAGGAAACGATAGAAGATGAGATTCAGGATTTAGAACATTATATTTTTGCGTTTCATAAAGAAAATAATTTACCCTTAAACCCACGGCAAATAAAGAGGATCATTAACCTTTACACAATGAAAAGTCAGGAGTTTGCTATTACTGGTGTTACAAATGAGGTCAATCAGGAAATGATTTTAAATTATATATTATTTTCCACTGAATATCCAAAATATAGAGCTGAACTAGATAATTTAAACAAGACAGAATTTTCGGAAAAGTACCCTCAAATGATTGAACTACTTAGCCCTCTGAACATCGAGCAAATTAAAATGTATTTCTAACACCTTACCTCCCTCATCCTCTCCAAAATATGAAATACAGCCGGGCACACTTCAGCATTTTTGAAAGTTTTGCTGAGGATCTGTCGCATGCGCTTTCTGTTAGTGTGCGGATATTCCCTACAGGCAGTAGGACGGCTTTTATATACAATACATTTATTATCATATCCTAAAAATGGGCAGGGAGAGGATTGTAGCACATAATCACCCTCTTCATCCTTAAAAAGATAGGTATTGATGAAATCCGGCACTTTCATCTTCAGGGCCTTGGAAACTCTTTCAATATCATGCTGGTAAAATATGGGGCTGGTAGTTTTACAGCAATTCGCACAATCCAGGCAGTCCATCTTCGCAAATGTATCTGCATCCAACTGATGGAATTGCTGATCTAACTGCTTTTCTTTCAGTTTACGCAGCTGTTTATAAAAGTCCTGATTGTTCTTCTGATAACCAGCAGAGTCAGTAGCCCAATTCTCAATCAACTCCTTACTCATTTACTTCACCAAATAGATGCCATCAGCCTGGATATTGATCTTTTTCTCTTTGTATAAATGGCCAATTTGTCTTTTAAATTCTTTTTTACTCAATCCAAAAACCTCTTGAATCTGTTCCGGGGCCGATTTATCGTGGTAAGGCATAAAACCATCATTTTCAGAGAGCAAAGTCAATATTTCTTTTTGCTTTTCCTCCTTTTCTATAAACCACTGCACATCAATTTTTCCATCTGCACGGATAGATTTAATCTTCCCTTTGCTTTCCATTCCAATATCCAATGGTTCAAATACAGTATTTTGGTATACCAGCCCTCTATACTTTTGATCAATCACCACTTCATAGCCCAGTTCAGTAATTCTGTAAATCATCAGGTCTACCAGCTGGCCTTCCTTTAAATCACCTCTATCTTTAGCAAGGAATGAATCAATATGCATAGAAGCCACAATTCTCTCCGTTTTAGGGTCTATAGTGACAAATGCCACAATCCAGTCGCCCACTTCCAACTCATCTGTTTGTTCGGAGAACGGAATGATTAAATCTTTTTCTAAACCCCAATCGATAAAAGCTCCAACATTTGTAATCTGCTTCACTTCAAAAAAGCCTATTTCATTTACTTTTGCCACCGGTTTTAAGGTGGTAGCAATCCATCGCTGTCCGGAATCTTTATAAATAAATACATCTATTTCCTTACCAATCGCTTCCGGCTTATAGCCTTCATTATCTATATATTCTGAAGGTACATATTTGCCCGGCAACAAAACATCCTGATCTCCACTGCTTAAATACAAGCCTTGGGGCGAGTCACGCACGATTGTAAGCGTATTCCATTTTCCTAATTGTAACATGCTGCAAGTTAGCTATGTTTTCTATGATGCATGAAAACTGAAGTAAAAAAATTTCCTTTAAACTTAATACTGTTTGAGATACCTGATAAATTAAGGCTCATGAAAAATTAAGCCTCAATTTTCTGGCATGACGATAATGCTCTAATTACATAGTAGCAGCAAAACAAAAAAGCCATCCGAAATAATCGAATGGCTCTTACAGAGTTTGTAGAATTCAATTTAGCAACTTGAAAACTTGTTTACTACAATACCTTATTTAATTACTACTCTTCAAATATTTATAAAGCTCACTATCAGTAGATAAAATTACTGTAGTCTGATCATTAAATGTTTTCTGGAATGTTTCCATCGACATTAAGAATTTATACAAATTTCTGGACTGACTGTTTTTGTCATAAGCATTAGAATAGATGGCTGCTGCCTCAGCATCTGCCCTACCTTTAATTTCTTCTGCTTTTCTAAAGGCTTCCGATTGGATGGACTTCAACTCTCTTTCTTTCTCTCCATTAATTCTGGAAGCTTCACCCTGTCCTTCTGAGCGGAATTTATCTGCAATTCTGTATCGCTCACTTTTCATTCTTTCATAAACCTGTGTACGTACTTCTTCTACATAGTTTATTCTCTTGAACCTGAAATCCAGGATGGCAATTCCTAAATCCTGAGCCTGCAAACTGGCCGATCTTTGAATATATTCCTGAATACTATCGCGGCCTACATAAATCTGCACTAAACTGTCTTCCACAATTTCGCTGATCGCTCCGCTTGATATAGGTGAGCGGTTACTGGTTCGCACTGTTTCTTCCAGGTAGTTCTTTGCGATGAAGTCCCGTGTTTCACCATCTAAAATATCATCTAACCTGGATTGCGCTCCTCTTTCATTGGTTAAACGCTTGTAGAACTGCAACGGATCTGTAATTTGCCAGCGTGCATAAGTATCCACAAAGATAAACTTCTTGTCCTTAGTAGGCACCTGATTAGGCGCTCCATCCCACTCTAAATAGCGCTTTTCAAAATAATTGGCTTTTTGAATAAAGGGAATTTTAAACTGGATTCCTGCCTCAGTAATAGCATCCCCTACCGGACGCCCAAACTGGGTAATTACTACCTGCTGCTCTTCGCTTACGATGTAAAAGCTTTGGGCAATTACTATCAATAAAACGACAACAGCAATTAATATGGTGATTGTACTTTTTTTCATATATCTATAATCTTTTATATCGGGTTTTTCGAATTACTGATTTCCTTTTGCCGATTGAGAAGTCATTTGCAACAAGGGCAACACGTTGCTTCCTTTGTCATCCATAATGATTTTCTCTCCCAATTTCGGAATTACTTCCTGCATGGTCTCCAGGTAAATTCTGCTCTTAGTAACTTCAGGCGCTTTGGCATATTCCACATATAATTCGTTGAAACGTGCTACCTCACCTTTTGCATTGTTCACACGCTCCGTGGCATAACCTTCTGCTTTCTGTATGGTTTCCTCAGCTTGCCCGGCTGCTTTAGGAATCACCTTATTATACTCAGATTTAGCCTGATTAATTAAGGTTTCCTTTTCCTGTTGGGCTTCGTTTACTGCATTAAATGCTGGTTTTACCGGCTCAGGAGGTGTAACATCTTGCAAAACCACCTGTTCTACTCTAATCCCTAATTCATACTCATTGGATAAATCCTGAATCAGCACTTTTAGTTTGCTTGCTATTTCGGCCCTGCCCACTGTTAATACTTCGTTAACAGTTCTATCACCCACTATTTGGCGCATCCCTGACTCAGAAATATCTCTTAATGTATTCTCAGGATCTCTTACTTTAAAAAGGAAATTGTAAGGATTATCAATTCTGTATTGAACTACCCATTCTACGTCTGCTAAATTTAAATCTCCAGTCAGCATCAACGATTCGTCCTGGGCTCCTGCTTTGCTAAAAGTGGACTGATGGCCTACACTGGTTGTTCTGAAACCAAATTCCTGCTTTTGTTGCCTTTCTACAGGCACTTTGTACACTGATTCAATAAAAGGAATCTTGAAATTTAAGCCTGACTCTAAAGTTCTGTTATACTTGCCCAGACGGGTTATTACGCCCACTTCCTCTGCTCCTACCTGAAAAAAAGTGCTGATAATGGCTACCAATACCACTACTACAACCACTATTATTCTGATGTTTTTAATTATCTTTTGAAAAGACTCTTTTGCTTTGTCTCCATCAAAATCGAAATCTGCCATAAATACTTATTTTATTATTTAGTTTATTTCCTTTAAACAAAAAGGGACACTTACTGCCCCCATTTCCATTCATTTCCTAGCTCTAATTCTTCTTTTAAACCTTGTTCAATCATAAACTCACGAGTTTGTTCGAATGAAAGCTTTTTTGCAGGAATTTTTTCTGCATTAGCCAGTTCCCATAAAAACATAGCTCCGAAACGAACTGTATTTTTTAAATGCTCCTCATTTACTAAATCAAAGTCATCACCATTAGAGTGGTAATAATCATACACTTCACGATCTAACTGACTTACAACCCCAACTACAGGCACACCTTCCATCATAAACGTCTGATGATCACTATGCAGGCCTGCTCTGTTAGCATTTTCATTTGCATAAGTAGTGTCCACAGCTTTAATCTTTTCCCCTATAGCCTCAAAAACGGGCATCATTTCTTCTCTACCTGAAGCATTGTATCCTTTAGGGTTACCACTCATATCGATATTCATCATATAGCTTACTTTTTCCAGATCATTGGATTCATTCATTCTTTTCACCAATGCCTTAGAGCCTAATAAACCTTGCTCCTCTCCCATAAACATCACAAACTGGATATTTCTTTTAGGTTGAAGGTTCAGCGCTTTAAAAGTACGAGCCATGTCTAAAATAGCAGCAATGCCAATTCCGTTATCTATCGCACCGGTTGCTAAGTCCCAGCTATCGAGGTGGCCTCCTACTAAAATATTCTCCTTTGTTAATTCAGCGCCTGGTAAAGTAGCAATCACATTTCTTGATTTGATCACTTCACTTTTATTGGTCATTTTAATGTGCGCGTCCAAAGACTCCCCTTCCGCTAAAGCAGACTTTAGCCTCATTCCATCTTCATAAGTAATACATACTGCAGGAATATCAATCAATTTACCTGTCACGGAAGCAGTTCCTGTTAATAAAACACCACCAGGCACCTGGTTGATAATCATAATTCCCTTCGCACCATACTCAATGGCAAGGGCAGTTTTTTCAGAGCGGTGAATGTTATTTAATCCTTCTCCGCTATCAGGTAAAATACCAATATAAACCAATGCAATTTTATCCTTTACAGCTTCTTTGTTGGCTTCAAAATCTGCTCTTAAGCCATTTCCGACATCAACTAAAGGAGCTTCTACATCAGCTGAAACAGGTGAATGACCCAGTGATACTACTTCAGGAATACTCTCATTATCAACTGATAATTTTACAGAATCCCTTGCCCATGCTTCTACCTCAAATTCATGAAACTGAACATTTTCGAAACCATAAGATTTAAACAAATCATAAGTATATTGTTCTGCTTTTTTACCATTCTCAGAACCTGTTAACCTGTGTCCAATTTCGGTCGTCATGTTCTGAAGTGTTAAATAAGCTTTGCTGTTATTTTTCACTTCATTATTGATTCTTTCCAGATCACTTTCTTTTTCTTCCTTTTCTGTGTTACAGGAAAACATGATTGCAGCTACTATTATTAAACTGCTTAATCCTTTTGCGATTTTCATACGTATTTAAATTTACTTTTAACCTTTAAAGTAGTTGAAATCAAGTAAATCAGTTCAAACTTTGCTTCTTGAATTGAGCAAGAAGGGTATTTCTCTGATTTAATTGCTCCTTATTAAGAAAACTAAAGTTAGTAAAATCTCTCTATATAAAATCATATATTTGATAGAAGTAGATAATAACTCTGGCAATGGAAGAAACACATGAATTTTGGATGAGGATGGCTATTGACCTGGCAAAGGAAAGTAAAACGCCCTTTGGGGCGGTAGTAGTGGATCCTGAAGGACAGTTTGTGGGTGCCTACAATACAGCTATTCATAATGGCCCTACCGCACATGCAGAAATAAATGTATTAAAGAAGATATCCTCGCTGGATTACAACCATGCCGATGAGTTGATATTGTACAGTACCGTAGAACCATGCCCTATGTGTATGTCTGCCATTATCTGGGCTCAAATAGGACAGGTTGTGTATGGAGCAGACATTCCGTTCGCTCAAACTAAAGGTAAACAAATTAATATAAGAGCTCAGGAAGTTATTAATGCTGGCTGGACTGACTCCATTCTTATTGGTGGAATCCTAAAAACTGAATGCGAAAAGCTTTTTGGTAAGTAAGTAGTTATAGTTATAACAGGAATTGGATTCTTAATTTTCTTTAAAAATCCGTCAGAGCGTTCCCGCATTTGGCGGGGATGCCATTTTATTGATCCAACTTAGGTTTACAGCAATAAGTACAAGCTTTTTCAGCTTCTCCAATTTCAACTTTTAAAACCCCTTCCTTTAATATCTTCATACACTGCATGTGCCGCCAACCTGCCTGACAGCATAGCAGCATTGATTGAGCCATTTAAAAGATAATCCCCGGCAAGATACAATCCTTCCTGTATTTTACTATTGGAAGGTTTCATGCTGTATTGGTAATCATCAATTTTAGGTAAAGCTTTATTAATGAGGTAACTTTTCAAATGCCTGATTTCTGCCTGGGCTAATTCCGGAACCAGTTCTTTTAATTCCCGGATAACTTCCTGTTGAACTGCAGCGTCATCTTTTCCTTGAGTATCATTCACAGAGATTGATAGCAAATATTTACCTGCCGGAGCATAATTCTCGGCCGTCTTATTCATTACGCAGAAGTTATTAATCAACATTCCCTCATCAGGAACAAGGCCAATGAGCGCTTCATCAATGGGAGTAATATCAGACTCAAAATAAAGGTTTAAAACCGACTGCCAGTCTTCAAATTGACCCTTTAATTGCGGAACTAATTTTTCAGGATTGGTTGCTATTATCACAGCATCGGCAGCTATTCGCTTACCGTTTTCCAGTTCTACACTTTTTAAACCAATCTTTTCCACCTTTTGGTTTAGCATAATTTCTGTAGTGGATAGTTGCGCAGCAAGCATCTCAGGTATAGCACCCATTCCCTTTGCAGGCAGAGCCGCATAGCCTTCACCAAACATTTTAAATACAAACTCCAGCATTCTGCTTGAAGTATTCAATTCATTCTCCAGAAAAATACCTCCAAAAAAGGGCTGAAAGAACTGCTGGATCATCACATTGGTAAAACCCTTCTTTTTTAAAAATTGCAGCGCTGTTGTTTCTTTCTTCTTAAATATTTGCTCGACCGTGGTAGCTTTTAAAGCTCTGGTCCATTTAAAAATCTTCAGTTTATCTGAAAAGCTTCCTACCTGTGAAAACATCATTTCAATAATCCTTGAAGGTTGTCTTAAAGGATCGCTTATTCGGTAGGCATCTTCACGGTTCAACACCAAAGCTCCGGGATTAAAATACTGAAGATCAAGCTTTTCATAATCCAGGTATTTAGCGGCTTCAGGATAAGCCGTGAGTAATACCTGAAATCCATGGTCTAATAAAAATCCATTTACTTTATCTGTCTTTACCCTACCACCAATCCGATCATCAGCTTCTATAATAACCGGGTTGAAACCTGCTTTTTCAAGTTCTATAGCAGCTACCAAACCTGCCAATCCGGCCCCGATAACAATGATCTTTTCCTCTTGCATAAACTTTAAATGAATTTTGATTCGAAATTAAATTGAATTAGTGATAGTTGAAAGAAAATGAACGAAAGGAAATAACTACTGTTTTAACATTCTATTAATAAATTCCACTCGAATAATAAACCATTAACATCAAACTCCAAAAACCCACTAAAGTTTAGAAAGACAGAAATGAAGCTACATTAGTTTTCTGTTTTAACTGTAACAGTGAGCCATAGCCTTCGTAAATTTAAAGTAAGAACCGCAACAATTTTTGAGCTGAAATGGCATATCAGGTATATGCTCCACTAGAATCAGCTAATAAAATTTATGATTTTTTAATCTAAAACTGAAGCCAATGAAAAATTACAAAACACTTAGTATTTCCTTATTAGGTATTTTATTCCTATTAGGAAGTTGTGCTCCTTCTACTGATATTACTGCAACATGGAATAACCCTGATGTTGAAGATGATGCTTTAGGTAATATTTTAGTGACTGCCATGGTTGATGACGTAAGTGCCAGACAGAATCTTGAAGATGAGCTAGCCCGGGAACTCATGGAGCGTGGAATATCAGTTACTAAAAGCATCAATCTTTTCCCTCCGAGTATGAGAAATGAGAAGATGCAGGATAAAGAAGCCCTTCTTAATGCCATTGAAGAAAACAATTTTGATGGTGTAATTACAGTAGCTTTAATTGATAAAGAAACTGATACGCGTTATATACCAGGAAATTATGCTTATTCACCAGTTAACACTTATGGATATTATGGCAATTTCTGGGGTTATTATAATAATTGGTATCCGCAGGTATATAATACCGGCTATTATGATGTGGATAAAGAGTACTTTCTTGAAACAAACTTATATAATGCTGAATCAGAAAAGCTGGTATGGTCGGCACAATCTCAAACTGTTAACCCTGAAACTCTGGAGAACCTTACAGAGGATTATTCAGAAAAAATTGTAAGGTATATGGAGAATGAGAGTTTGGTAGGAAAAGCAAGTACCACTCCATAAAAAAATTATTTAACATGATTTTAAAAACGCAGGCATGTAAGTGTCTGTGTTTTTGCTTGATAGAACACAGTTAATATCCGTAATCATATTTATATCAATAAATAATTATAACTTAATACCAATCAACTCTTTAGCCCCATCCCTCAGTACAATAGTAATCTAAAAATATTTTTTGTCATTTAATAGTATTACAGCATAAGGGGGACAAGACAATACGTACAAGAAAAAAAAAAAAAAAGAAAAAAAACTGCGATTGCTTAACAATTAGAGAGATTTAACAGGAAAAAGCAAAAAATACGAGTTAAGTCAATACGTACGAAAAAGTAAAAAAAGCAACAGGTTTATTGCTTTTAGTGTACAAGTAATGATTCAATGCGTATTAAATCAGGTCTAAAACCGTTTAAAAGCTATTAAATAAAGCTTTTTAACCTATTTAATTAATCTTCACGATCCTTTATACTAATACCCTCTGCCTGATCTAATTCATTCTTACCTAATTTAAAGCTAATCAGCTTCAAAACTTTAGATTGTTCCTTTAAAATAGCTGTTTGAGCCTTATTCTGGTCTTTTATTTGTTCTAAGCATGCAAGTTGGTAGATCATCCAGACAAGAGAGATAACGCTACTACTATAATGATCAATGTTTCAATAATATGTGCTTTTTAGTTAATAATAAACATTAGGTAACAGTTTCACTCTCTATTTTCCAAATCAGATAATCTTTTATTAATACTATATAATTCACGTTTCAAATCCTCAGCAAAAGCATCTATAAAACTCTTTGCTTTAGTATTACCATACTCCAATAATGGTTCATTCATAATTTGCGTAGTATAGCTATTTTCCTTAGAAATCATTTCTCCTTTTCCAGTAAGCAGCCAATTTGCATCAATTTCGGGATACGTTTCGATAATTATCGACAGCCATGAAGCCCTAATGTCCTTACTATTTTTAATAGCATTGCTTATAACGCCATTACTGGCACCTATAGACATTTCAAATTGCCTCATACTTATGCCCTTCTGAGCTATAAAAAATTGTATTCTATCGATTAAAACAGACACTTTATCAAAATTAATTAGATAATTATCTACAAACAATTGCAATCATAGATAATTATCTATATATTTGGGTTTACAAATAATAAATAGTCGAAATGTACGAAAATATAAGAGATATTAAAATAAGTCAGGATAAGCTAGATAGCTTATATAGTAGACTTAAGCATGGTGACATCGCATTTATCGCGCAGTATTAAAGGGAGACCACTTTAATAAAGAAGTCATTGAAGCGGTAATCAAGAGAATTGAGGACAGGGACAGCCTTAAAGCTGAATTGGAATCTAATATAGATAAGCACATCACTGAAACTATTAGTAATACAAGTAGTTTTATCATTTAAAACCTCTATTGAAAATAAACTATCCATCGAAGCTATTTGACATTAAATCTCCATAAATACCAATTCTATCTTTTTTAATCTCAACCTCAAATAGTTTCACTTGCATGTTACAACACTTTTAAGTATCATTTACTACCATTTGAGACATTTCTTTTAATTCTTTAAATACAATGATATATTTTATTTCATCGATGAAAAATTATAAAGAGAGCCTGTTTTACCATTCTTTTGCACATAACTATGAGTAACAAACCAATTATAGATTTGAAAGATGATTACATGGTAGTGACTGGTACTGGTGTAAGAAGAAACTTTATGGATATAATAGACGGAACTGTTAAAATTTATAATGCGGCAAAAGAATTAAATATTAGTAGAGTAATTGGCGACTATAGAAAAGTGAGATATGAAGTGGCCATGTCTGAAGCCTTTAATCTTGTACGATATTATGAAATGAAACTTCCTGATTTCTACAATATATCAATGGCTTCTGTATCAAACCCCAAGGATCTTGAAATAGCTAAGTTTTGGGAAGAACTTTGCAATAAGCGAGGATTTAATGCAGCTGTCTTCACCGATTACAATTCAGCTGAAAAATGGATTTTAAATCAGCCGATCAATAAAATTACTTAAAACACTATTCTTCTTCAAATAAAATATGCCGGTTAAGGTCCTCATTAATAGAAATAAACGATTCTGTATAATTTATTCCTTTAATTTTTAGGATTTTCTCTTCATAAATTGATCGGTAATGCTGGGTATCTTTAGCATGTACTTTAACAAATAAGCCATATTTTCCGGTTATATGATGAATCTTTACCACTTCAGGAATAAGCTTCATACTTGCAATTACGCTTTGATAATCTTCGCTTTTTGTTAAATGAATGAAAATAAAAACAGTTAATCCCCAGCCAATCTGCGAGTAATCTATATTTAAAGTGGCGCCTTTTACCAATCCCGCTTCACGCATTTTTTTCATGCGCAAGTTAACCGTGCCACTGGTCACTTTTATCTCTTTTGCTACTTCCGTATAAGCCATTTGAGCATTCTCCGAAAGTAAAGTTAAAATTTTTAAATCGATAGCATCAAGCTTCTTAACCATTATCAAACTACTTTACGCAATACACAAGTTAACCAGGTTAAAATTTAACCCTACATTCTTTCTATTTATGTAAATGAAATAAATTTTGATTGATTTTTTAACCTTTTACAAAATAAAATTAAAAAAAAAAAAAATAAAATAATTTAACTATTTGTAAAATATCAAAAATTAAAATTTGGATAAAGCGGGAAGAAGAAATTTAAAATATTTTATAAAAACCTGATAAAAATATACAATAAATCAACAAAATCAGAATTCACTTCTATTTATAATTACATTTACCATAAAAGCAAAATTTTATATTGTCAAATCAACTATGTAAATTATCCCCTAGTTAAGCTAAAACATTAACAATAAGAGGATATATCATCATGAGTTTACAAAATATCAGCAGAAGAGATTGGTTAAAATCAGGAGCCCTTACCCTTGGCGGTCTGGCCCTGCTTCCTCAATTTACATTTGGGGAAATGCCCAAAGCCAACTTAAAAATTGACAGGAATGGGGACTTCTTGTATAGTCCGTTTTTCAAGGAATATATTCACAAGCCTCTTTTAAAAAAAGAAGCGTTAAGAGCAAAGCTTAATGCTAATGAAAACCCCTATGGACCATCATCAAAAGCATTAGAGGCATTTAAAGGAGCTGCTGAACTGGGTAACAGATACGCTTGGAGAGAGCTTTTTGATTTAATCGAGAAAATTGCTCATAAAGAAGGCGTGGCACCAGAAAACATTATGATGGGGCCTGGTTCCTCCGATCTCCTCGAAAAAATTGGCATTGTTTTGTTTTTAAATGGTGGAAATGTTGTTTCAGCTGATCCTTCCTACATGTCTTTAATACGAGTGGCTGAGGCAACCGGTGCAACATGGAAGGGTGTGCCTTTAAAAGACGACTGGTCGCATGACCTGGCTGGAATGGAGAAGGCTATCAATTCGGATACTAAACTGGTTTATATTTGCAACCCTAACAATCCTACAGGCAGCATAACCGATAGTAAAAAACTGTTGGATTTTTGCTCAAGAGTTTCTGAAAAGGTGCCAATATTCATTGATGAGGCGTATTTAGAGTTCTTACCAAAGCAGGATCAGCAAAGCATGGTTTCTCTTATTAAAGAAGGGAAAAATGTTATTATAGCACGTACCTTCTCCAAAATTCATGGAATGGCGGGCTTAAGAATAGGTTATATTGTAGCCCAGCCAGATACGCTTGATCAGGTTCAGAAAATAACACGGGGAGGCATGGGAATCAGCTACCCTACAATTTATGCAGCCTCAGCCAGTATGGACGATGCTGAGTTTCTTGCTATGTCTTATCATAAAAATACAGAAGCAAAGGAATTTGTATATAATAGCCTGGACAAGATGGGAAAAACGTACGTTAAATCTTCTACAAGCTTTATTCTTTTTCCTATTGAGATGGAAGGCAAGAGCTTCCTTAAAAAAATGAGCGATCAGGGTGTTGGCGTTCGGTCTTTTGAAATAATGAATCAGAACTGGTGCAGGGTAAGCATGGGTACTTTAGAAGAAATGAAAATTTTCATCAACACACTTCAGAAGGTAATTGGGTGATCCCCCTTTCACTATTGCTAAGTATGCCTCCCAATGAGGCCGTTTCCGCTCATTGAAAAGAATATTATGCACTGTAGCTAACCAACTGAAAGTAAACACCTTAACAGACATCATTTATTATATTCAAAAATACAGTTAAAATGAATTTAGCCATACAAAAATCTGTTGGCCTTCTGCTCCTTATAATTATCGGATTTCTGTTACAAAAAAAGTTAGCGGGAAATGATAGTTTAAAAGGAGTAAAAGTAATTATTTTGAGCATAGCACTACCTGCTACAATATTTGTTGCACTTCTCAAAATAGAACTGGCTCAGGATCTTTTGTTACTTCCGTTGTTGGCTCTGCTCATGAACTTCTTATTATTTGGCAGTTCCTACATTGCTTTAAGTGCATTCGGAATAAAGAAGAATTCCTCTACAAGAAAAACTTTATTACTTCTACTCCCCTCTCTGGCCCCCGGGCTCTCTTGCTTCCCTTTCCTGATGGAATATTTAGGTGAAAATGAACTTGCCCTGGCTGCTTTAGCAGATGTCGGAAACAAAATATTTGTATTGATTTTCCTTTACCTATTAGCGGTTCACTGGTTTCACCAAAGGCAAAGCAGTTCCATTCAGCAAAATACGATGGCTAAAGTGAGAGGGCTATTATTGAGCATGATTAATGAGCCTATAAATGTGGTGATTATTATTGCGTTAATAATGTTAGGCTTTGGCTTTCAACTTAGCTCCTTCCCTGCTTTTCTGGAGAATGAAATTTTGAGATTAAGCAGCATAATGACCCCATTAGTACTATTATTTATTGGAATGGCTGTTAAAATCAATTGGAAAGAGTTTAACCTGATATTTTTCCTTTTAAGCTGGCGTGCAGGTATTGCCTTTTGTTTAAGTGCCATAATCGTTTTTTTAATGCCAGCACTATCCCCTTCACTTATTCTGCTATTGATTGTATTTCCTCAAAGTTCGTGCAGTTTCTGGCCATTTGCACATATGACTGCCATCAATAATATGGAAGAACATACACCTCCAAAAAATAAAACATTCAATACGCATTTTGGCTTATCAGTTTTGGCTTGTTCTTTACCCTTTTCAACTCTGTTGATTTTATGTGTCTTTTCATTTCAGAGTTTCTTTATTAATCCAATTTACTGTTTGTATGTTGGTGTTGCAATGCTTATTGTTTCATTCTTTCCTTTTTTCATTACTAAAATAGTTCATAAGAAAATCCCTCAATCATCCACTAAAGAAATCCCATTTTTCTCAAAGGCAGTTGATGCTATAGAGGCCAGAAAAGCTTCATAAACTAAAGTCTGTGTAAAGAGGCTCTGTGCTCATTCCTATCTATTTATCTAACGACTCAGTCTGTAAAGAAGAGTAATTGGTCGAAAAGAAGAGGGGAAAGTATCTAATGTTGTAGTTTTTAGCGTATACATCAACATAATAAATATGTTATGAAACTAACTGAAAATTTAATTGCTCCAATATTTAATGAGAAGGATATCTTCGGAAGAAAAATTAATTTAGAAGAGTATAGAAATAAAAAAATCCTGATTGCATTTTTCAGACATGCAGGCTGCCCATTCTGTAATCTAAGAGTTCATGCATTAACAAAAGTGCATCAGGAATTGAAAGCAGAAGGTTTAGAAATGATTTTTTTCTTTGAATCTAAAGAAAACGTACTTTTGAGAAGTATATTTCATAAAGAAGTTTCACCGATTCCTCTAATTTCAGATCCTAATAAAACCTGGTATGATGCGTACGGATTGGAATCTTCTACATCCAAGTCGACCATAAGCCATATAACATCATTTGTACAAACTGCTTTTAAAGCTAAAATGGCAGGTTTACCTATGCACACAATGGCTGATGGAGAATCTATCAACACTATTCCTGCTGAATTTTTGCTGGATAAAGACCTTAAAATAAAAAAAGTACATTACTCAAATAGTTTATCTGACAGATTAGACATTAATTTAATCAAACAGTTCGCTCAGGACAGCAATATATTTGAAGATAAATCCACTTCGAAATAAATCGCCTAATCATACCATCTACTTCAAATGAAGAATAAGCAACGATACATATTATTGTTGCTTTTTTTATTTAAATAATATTCTGAGAAAATTATAATAGGTCTATCTATTTAATTAGCTCCAACTCAATTTTAAATTATAATTCTTATATTTAAATTCATTGATTTTTACACTGAAACAATAAATATTTTTAATACCCTTGATACAAGCTAAATTCGTGATGTATGCGCTTTAAGTTGAAACAACTTGGTCCTGGGGTATTGGTTGCCGCGGCTTTTATTGGTCCGGGAACCGTCACAACAGCCACTATGGCGGGAGCCGGCTATGGCTACACTTTACTCTGGACCATCCTCTTTTCAATAGTCGCTACTATAATTTTGCAGGAAATGTCTGCCAGACTTGGAGTGATAACAGGCTTAGGAGTAGGTGATGCATTAAGGTTAAAGACCAAAAGTAAACCTTTTAAGTTGTTTACTTTTACTCTGGTAATTTTAGCTATTGTTTTAGGCAATGCAGCTTATGAGGCGGGCAACCTTTCTGGCGCTGTAATAGGATTTGAATTAAGCACAAAGGGATTTAAAGTCAATCCGCTCATCGTTTTATTAGCTCTAGTAACTTTTGCTTTATTATTTATTGGTAAATATAAGCTGATAGAAAGGTTTCTAATTGGTCTTGTAGCGATTATGGGGATTGTATTTCTAATTTCAGCCATATTATTACAACCTGATATTTTCCAAATAATTAAAGGGCTCTTTACTCCTTCCATCCCGGAAAATGGGACATTGATGATCTTAGGAATGGTAGGAACCACCATTGTACCCTATAATCTCTTCCTGCATGCCTCTTCCGTAAAGCAAAAGTGGAAAGGGGGCTCAAGTTTAAGCTCTGCACGTTGGGATACCATACTATCCGTAACACTAGGTGGAATAATCACTATGTGTATAATGATAACCAGTGCAGTTGCTTTTGAAGGACAAAATACAAAGATTAACGACCTCAATGATCTTTCCTTGCAGCTTCAACCAATATTAGGTACCTGGGCCACAGAATTTACAGCTTTTGGATTTTTGGCTGCCGGTTTTTCTTCCACTATTACAGCCCCACTTGCAGCAGCTTATGCCACTGCTGAAATCATGGGTTGGAAAAATGGTTTCAAGAATATAAAGTTCAAATCCATCTGGATTTTCGTACTATTAACAGGTGTAGTTTTCTCATCGCTAGGATTTCGTCCTACTGCAGTGATATTTTTAGCGCAGGTAGCAAATGGATTAGTACTTCCCATAATTGCCATTTACTTATTATGGGTCTTGAATGATAAAGAGATTATGGGTAACCATTCAAACTCCGGATGGGTTAATATAATAGGCATAGCAGTAATATTCATTACTGTTTTACTGGGAATAAAAGGTATAAATTCAGCCTTAGGATTGATTTAGATTATGAAAGAAATAGATTTCAATTGTGATGTAGGAGAAAGTTATGGTAATTTTAAAGTAGGAAATGATGAGGCTTTGATGCCTTTAATTAGCTCTTGCAATATAGCTTGTGGTTTTCATGGCGGAGATCCTTTAACTATTGAAAAAACAGTAAAGTTAGCACTAAATAATAATGTACAAATTGGCGCACATCCCTCCTATCCTGATTTAATGGGTTTTGGCAGGAGATACATTCAACTGCCTATTGATGAGCTTCAGGCAGTGGTAAAGTATCAAATCTCATCTTTAAAAGGTATTACAGAGAGCCTGGGAGGAAAGCTCAGCTACGTCAAGCCTCATGGCGCTTTATACAATTCTATTGCCAACAATGAAGAAGAAGCTATAGCAGTAATAGAAGCTATTCTAATGCTTGATGAAGATTTAGCAATAATGGGACTAGCAGGAAGTAAACTTGAAAATACAGCACAGAAAAAAAATATTAAATTTATAAAAGAAGGTTTTGCAGACCGCAACTATCTGCCAAACGGAAACTTAGCCCCTCGTTCTGAAGAGGATTCTGTCATTTCCTCTGTTGAAGAGACAGTAGCTCAAATATTAGGTATAGTTGAGAAAGGGAAAGTGAAAACAGCTGAAGGTGAAATAGATTTATATGTTGATAGTATTTGCATCCATGGAGACAATCCTCTGGCTATTGAAATACTACAGGAAGTACATAATCTGGTTCATCAGCAACAATTGTCAATCAAAAAATTTACTATTTAATGAAGTTGACTCAATATGGAAGCAATTCAATACTCATTCAGTTGAAGGAAGTAATTGATCCTGAAGTAAATGAGACCGTCTCCTGGCTTAATTCTAAACTGGAGATGATGCCTGAAATCGTGTATACTATCCCTGCTTACAATTCTGTTACTGCTGTTTTCAATCCTGGAAAAATCAGCTTTGATGTATTAAAGAATAGGATTAAATCATGGGAGAGCAAAGAAAAGAAAAACACAATCAGCTCCAAAGAACAAAGAAGCTTTCGCATTCCTGTCTGCTATGAAGAGAAATTTGCACCTGATATGGAAGAAGTCTGTAGCTATACCAGTCTTACTTCAGAACAAATTATTTCCCTACACACTTCTACTCCTTTCAAAGTTTATATGATCGGTTTTATCCCAGGCTTTCCGTACCTGGGGAAATTGCCAGATCAGCTTCGTTGTAAAAGAAAAGAAAACCCTCGAAAACAGGTTCCTCAGGGCGCTGTTGGCTTAGCTGGATCACAAACAGGTATTTATCCTGCTCAGGCACCAGGAGGATGGCAATTAATTGGAAACTCTCCCGTTCCGCCTCTTAACTTAGCGGAGCAAAACCCATTTCTGTTTAGAATGGGAGACACTGTTCGCTTCTATCCAATTAGTGCATCGGAACATTCTACAATTGCCACTGGCTTTTCTAAGGGACAAATTACTGAAAAAGAGTTTTATGAATGAGATAGTGTTAACTTTTAAAAAACCAGGTTTACATACTACTGTTCAGGATTTAGGAAGATTAGGCTATCAAAATGTAGGCGTACCACTTGGTGGAGTATTAGACAGGCAAGCAGCAAAGAATGCCAATTACCTGGTAGGAAACCCGGAAAATACTCCCGTTTTGGAAATAACATTAATAGGACCTGAAATCACTTTTAACACTGATTGCGAGATAGCAATAACAGGCGCTAGTTTAAGTCCTCAACTAAATGACAGCTTAATTGGCAACCATCAATTAATTTCCATTAAGAAAAATGACGTTCTTTCATTTGGCAAGCCTGTTTCAGGTTGCAGGGCATATCTTGCAATTGCTGGCGAGTGGCAGGTTACAACATGGCTGGGAAGTGCCAGTGCCTCAAGTTTTTCACCTGAGCTACTTACTCCTGATAGTCTCATTAAAAAAGGCAGCACATTATCTATACTTGCTGGTAAGAGCAAAACTAGCAGAAATAAGATAAACAAAAGAACGCCTCACGCTGACATTTTAAGGGTAAGGGTTGTTCCAGGGCCTGAATTTGAAGGGTTTTCACGACTGACAATCGCTCACTTCTTTAGTGCTGGCCATATTATCACTCAGGATTCCAATAGAATGGGCTATCGCTTAGGCACTAAACTTAAAGGAGGCCCTGGTAATTATGAAATGATATCTTCAGGAATAATCCCTGGTACCATTCAAGTTACAAATGAATATAAACCCATTATTTTATTGGCAGATGCCCAAACCACCGGGGGTTATCCACGCATAGCCAATGTTATTGAGGAAGACCTTGATAGCCTGGCTCAAATGAAGCCAGGCAGTGAACTGTGGTTTAGTCTGGCGTAAAATAGTTTAAAGTAGCCATTACTTCAATTTATCTGCAAATAGTCTCTTCAGTTTATCAACTTTTGGTTTGATAACAAAAGTACAGTAAGGTTGCTCCTGATTAAGCCTGTAAAAATCCTGATGATAGTCTTCTGCTTCGTAGAATGCTTCAAAAGGAACAATTTCTGTAACAATAGGATCATCAAAAATACCTGATTCATCAAGCTTTTTCTTCATATTCTCTGCAATACTCTTTTGCTCCTCATTATGATAGAGTACAATGGATCTATAATGAGTGCCTACATCTGCACCCTGGCGGTTCAATGTAGTGGGATCATGAGTTTGCCAAAAGACCTCTAAAATTTCCTCGTAACTAATTACTGAAGGATCAAAGCTTATTTGAGCAACTTCCGCATGCCCTGTTCTGCCAGTAACCACCTCTCTATAGGGTGGATTCTTAATAAATCCTCCTGAGAACCCTGAGGTTACTTTTTCTACTCCCTTTAACTTTCTCAGCACTGTATCAATGCACCAAAAACAACCTGCTCCTAATGTGGCTAATTGCATATATTTCTTTATTCAATTAAATTCTAAAATGATTGCCTACCCAACTTCCTTTTAAAAATTAGGATAGTCGGAAATAAAAAAAGGCTACTCCATGAGTAACCTTTATTTTAAACGAATGTTTCAATAGCGGGCCTTAATTTCCTCCCTCTGTAGCTCCGGATTTTGCTTTGATAGCATCAGCCTTCTCCATCAATTTCTCAGCTTTATCATTCTCACCTAATTGCATGTAAACTGTTTGCAATGTTTCTATTACCGCCAATTCTTCAGGTGCTATTTCATGAGCTTTCTCGAAATAAGGTTTAGCTTTTTTCAAATATTCTTTTGCTTCAGCTTCTATCTTTTTCCCTTGCTTCTGGTAAGTTTGAAGATCCATGTCTCTTGCTTTACCAAAAAGGTCTGCAGCTTTATTATAGTAGAATACCGCCAAATTGTAATTAGCATCCAAATAATCAGGATCTAACTCCACTGCTTTTTTGTAAGCTTGCTCAGCTTTTTCAGGCTGCTTTAATTCTTCATGTAAATAACCTAAGTTAAAGTAAAGATTAGCATTAGTAGGATCTTTCTCTATGGCCTCAGAAATCTTCGCTCTTGCTTCATCAGTTCTTTCTGCTGAAATTAAAAGGTTAATCTCTTGTTTTTCAAATGCATCATTTTCAGGGAACTGCTTTTGAGCCATCTTGATAGCTTCAAGAGCTTTGTCTATATCTTGATTCTCATATCTTTCAATAGAGATGATGCTACCATAGATATCTTCTGATTGATAATCTAAATCAATTAACCTGTAGTAATATTTAAGGGCAGTTTTATTATCCTTTGCCTGCTGAGCTGAAATACCGGCATATAAAGTTGCTGTTGTATCTTCCGGTAAAACTAATAAAGCTTTCTCAAAAGCTTTGTTGGCTGCTGAGTAATCAGCCGCTGAGTAAGCCTCAGAGCCTTTATTGATAAAATTACCCCATAATTCCTGGATTTTCAAATCCGTCAAAGTATAGTAGTTAGAACCTTCTTTTTCCATTTCCTGTACTTTATCATAGCTTTTTACAGCTTCTTTCAGGTTCTCATCAGAGTACTCCTTATTTACTAAAGCCTGATAAATGGTTCCTCTTACATACCAGGTCTTGCCATCATCCATGGTTTTCTCATGTTTTGCTGCTTCATCAATCAGCTGTTTAGCTTCTTGCAATTTGCCACTTTCCAATGCACTTTCTGCCTTTCTCACGTTGGAATTTTGTGCAAACGCCAATCCCGCAAATAAGATCATGGCAAAAAATAAAGTTATTCTTTTCATCTTCTTTTTATTAGTTATACTTGTTTAATCACTGATCCCCTCAGCATGATTTGAGGTAAAATTAGAAAATTACAATTTCTGTTCAAATAATTATTTCCTACTCTTCAGTTTTTTCTTCTTCTGAACCTGTTGAATCACTCATATTTTCCGAAGTAATATCATCTACTTCATCCTCTATGTCATCAATTTTTTCAATTTTCTCTACAGAAGAAATACTATCCTGCTCATTAATTTTAATAAGCCTCACCCCTTGAGTTGCACGACCCATCACACGTAAGGTTTCAACTGCTAACCTAATTGTGATGCCTGATTTATTAATAATCATTAAATCGTCAGTATCTATTACTTCCTTTATGGCCACAAGGCTGCCGGTTTTTTCAGTTACATTAAGTGTTTTAACACCTTTACCGCCTCTTTTTGTTACTCTGTAAGCCTCAATGTCCGATCTCTTACCATAACCTTTTTCTGAAACTACCAATAAGTTAGCGTTCTCTCTGGTGATGGCCACCATTTCAACTACCACATCAGTTTCACTGGCTAAAGTAATACCGCGAACCCCTGCAGCTGTTCTTCCCATTGGCCTTACGTTACTTTCATGGAACCTGATAGCTCTTCCGGATCTGGCTGCAATAATGATGTTATTGTCACCATTCGTCATTTTAACATTTAGCAATCTATCGCCTTCATTAATAGTGATGGCATTAATTCCATTAGTACGAGGTCGTGAATAAGCTTCTAAAGTAGTTTTCTTGATCGTACCTTTTTCAGTACACATTACTAAGAAGTTATTATTAATGTAATCTTCATCAGAAAGATTATCCACATTAATAACAGCACGAACAGAATCACTTGGTTCTATATTAATCAGGTTCTGAATGGCTCTTCCCTTTGAGGTTTTGGCACCTTCAGGTAACCTATATACTTTAATCCAGAAAACCTTTCCTGATTCCGTGAAAATCAGCAGGTAATTATGGGTTTTAGCTACAAACAAATGCTCTGTAAAATCATCTGTTTTACTGCCGGCCCCTTTCGAACCTACTCCACCTCTTCCTTGTGTTTTATATTCTCCTAATTGCGTTCTTTTGATATACCCTTGATGAGAAATTGTAATAACTACCTCTTCATTAGGGATCATATCTTCATCAGTGAACTCTTCTGCACTATGAACAATCTCAGTTCTACGCTCGTCCCCATATCTATCTTTCATTTCCTGCAACTCATCCTTAATGATTTGCATTCTTAATTCTTCATTATTCAAGATACTTTCCAGATACTCAATCAATTTCATGATTTCCTCGTATTCCGAAACTATTTTTTCACGCTCAAGACCTGTAAGCCTCTGCAAACGCATATCTAAAATAGCTTTGGCCTGGATTTCCGAAAGCTCAAACTTCTCCATCAAGCCATTCTTCGCAATTTCAGGATCTCTTGACTCTCTGATCAATTTGATTACCTCATCCAGGTTATCAAGAGCAATTAAATATCCCTGCAATATATGGGCTCTCTTTTGCGCCTCATCTAACTCATACTGTGTTCTTCTTATCACTACATCATGTCTGTGATCCACATAATGTTTAATAAGATCTTTTAGATTTAAAGTCTCTGGTCTCCCTTTTACAAGAGCCACATTGTTTACACTAAAAGAGGTTTGAAGTTGGGTATATTTATAAAGGTTATTTAATACAACGTTAGGAATTGCATCTTTCTTAATATCATACACAATTCTCAATCCATCTCTATCAGACTCATCCCTGATATCGGAAATGCCTTCTATCTTCTTTTCATTCACAAGGGCAGCAGTCTTTTCAATCATGCTGGCCTTATTCACCATATATGGTATTTCAGAGACTATAATTTGCTCTCTCCCTGATTTCAGCACTTCAATTTCAGCTTTTGCTCGCATTACAATTCGGCCTCTTCCTGTTTCAAAAGCCGATCGTACACCCTGATACCCGTATATTATTGCACCTGTTGGGAAATCAGGAGCAGTAATGTGCTCCATTAGCTCTGAAATAGTAATTTCATTGTTTTCTATATAAGCAACAATACCATCAACAACTTCAGAAAGATTATGTGGCGCCATATTGGTAGCCATACCTACAGCAATACCAGATGCTCCATTTAATAGCAAATTCGGAACTTTCGCAGGTAAAACTGAAGGCTCTTTTAGGGAATCATCAAAGTTAGATTGGAAATCAACCGTGTTCTTGTTGATATCTCCCAACATTTCATCCGCAATTCTTTTAAGCCTGGCTTCAGTATAACGCATGGCAGCAGGAGAATCCCCATCTATAGAACCAAAGTTACCCTGACCATCCACCATTTGGTATCTTAACGACCATGGCTGAGCCATCCTCACCATAGTATCGTACACGGCTGAATCACCATGTGGGTGATACTTACCTAATACTTCACCAACAATTCTGGCAGATTTTTTATAAGGGCGGTTGTAGGATAAACCTAAATCCTGCATTCCGTAAAGTATACGTCTATGTACTGGTTTGAGCCCATCCCTCACATCAGGAAGTGCTCTGGAAACAATTACCGACATCGAATAATCGATATAGGCTACTCTCATCTCATCCTCGATGTAAATCGGGATTATATTCTCATTTTCTCCTTGAGCCATAAGTATGTTACTAAAATCTAATTAATCTGCAATTTACTGAATTTTAATCAAGCAGTGACAAAAATAAGCATTTCATTTACGTTTCAAAAAACCAAACAAACCTCTTTTTTCTGTCGCTAAATAAGGGTGATTTTCACCCACTTTTGGGTTTTGTATTTTATGGATTGGCTGACCTCTAAATTTTTTATCAACATGGATGTGTTCTTTCTGCGCCTCACAATTTTTTATGGGGCAGTTTCGATATAATGGGAAGCTAACCCTTATGCCTACTTGAAATTGAACATTCCACATGTTGGTTTTAATGGTTTCTCCGGTAGGAATTTGAGTATTTATCGATTTTAAGTCGATAGAAGGACGCATAACCAGATGGAAGTATTTTGATAAGTTTTTTTCTACAGGAAATCCGAAATTCCAGTAGCTATTTTCCGAAACTGTTGAGGAAGGAAAAGTACTCTCAGGAAGCTTAAATTTCCCAAACTCTATATCCGCGTAATATGAAAAATTCCACCAATCCCAGTAACGTACCCCTGCAGTGATATAATACTTTTGAGTAAAAAAACTGTTAAAATCTGATTCATAACTGTTAATATAATCAGGAAAGCCCTTTAAGCTCATTTTTGCAGTAGTATTTAATTCGAAAGTAGCACCCGCTCCTAATCTATATCTCAGGTAATTAAAATGTAATTTTACATGAACAGGAACAGCATGCCCCCCACCTCTCAGTCTTTTTTCACCACTTTCAATCAAATAAGAAGAGCCCGGAGCACCTTCATTACTATTGGCATCATAAAAAACAGCATTTGAGGTATTAAGTGTATCAGTAACAAATGGTTTATTCAGCCAGTTGCCTATTCCTACAGATAAATTATAGGCACTATCAGAGCCCAATATATATAAATTGCCATTCGTACTATAAAGTGAATAATCATCGAGATTTTGCCTGTAACGTGTATTTCCGTAGCCAATAGCTACTTCAGCAGAAAAATGAGAAAGGACTCTTCTAAAAAGGTTAGGCTGAATATCAGCGCTGTTAGGCGGAGGCCCCCACGGATTAAATACCTGCCCCAGCACCTGGGTTTGCATTAGCGCAAAAGCTATGATGAAAACAAGTATTATCCTCATAAAATATATTGCCTGAACAACCAATTCGATTATTTTCAACTGACAAAGGTACAATAATTATGCTAAAGCAACATAATAGTATTACTTTAACTCGTATTTTGCCATAAATTCTTTAAAAATAAGGTGTTTACCAAGGCCTACCTTCTCTCCTATTTCATTCAACTTTTCTAATTCATCCTTTTTAATCTTTCTGGTCTGAAGGATTTCCTCATCACTCTCAAGAAACAAAGAAGAAATAAAACGCACTAAAAAATAAGGGGAACGCATTAGCCTGGATTCAAATGAAATTGAATTATCATTTATTAATTGAAGTTCCTCAGTTTGTATTAATATATCCAAACATTTATTGATAGCCGTGTAGAATTTATCTTCCCACTTGGGGAAACTTTTAATTAAATATTTAAGGCCATCAACCACCGGGTCTTTTGACAGAAAGAAGCCTCCTTTGGAATACTTACGCGCTTTTTTCTGAAGAGACATTTCTTCTCCTAAGCTGATATTCTGGTTAGCCATCTTCTTCCCCACTTCCGGGCTAAGCAAAATGATAGCTAAAAAATCATGGTTTTTAATTTTCAGATAGCGTGCCTCACTTTCAATAAATTCTTTCTTAAGCTGAGCTACTACCTCATCTATTTGCTTATTGCTAATTATTATAGCTATCTCTTCCTCGCTGAACATTTGCTAAATCAATTAAAAACACGAGGAAAAATACATTATTTGACTATATAATCCAATTTAAAATCAAAATCTTTAAAACATAAGCAGTAAACTAAAGGAAGTTTTTTGATGCAGCGCCAGATTGCTTACTAAAAATCGCAACTTGCTCATCATAAACATCATTTTGTAAATATTTAAAGTACCACTTTCTGGAGTAAGTACTATTATCGGGTAAGCTTCTGTGAATAGATAATTGCAAAAGCTCTTTATTATCTTCTGAACTTATAATTTCAATTGTCCTTTTTCGGTTGGGAAAGGTCAATGTGATTAAACTCCCCTCATCAGCATTTTTCACCGACATCTTTTCAGCTTCATTAATTAAAGTTAGAAGCCATTCCGGATTAAGTAATATTGCACTATGCAGGGAGTCAGCCAGTACATCTATTGCCGCATCATCAAAATCCGTACTAATTAAGTTCTCTATTGTCTGATCATCATTCCTAATAATTTGAAGGTAATTCTCTTTTACAGACTTAGTTAATCCAAAATAAAAGCCTGACAAACTTCCGTAAGAACTTCTGGTAAGTTTACCTGTTCCGTATAATAAAAAAACAGGTTCCTGATGAGCTAACCCCTCGGTATATTCCACCTCGTAATAGTATTTTTTCTGCTCAGTTAAATTACCGTATAATGCTTTAATTGAATTAGTTCCCTGATCCTCATACTTCTTTTGACATGAAAGCACCAAAGTTAGAAACACTACAGCAAGTGGAAATATGTTAATTCTCATTCTAAAAATATTTTAAGCTTATCAGAAGCCCATTGCAATGATATTATTGAAGCTTCAGTAACTGAAATTTAATCATAAAAATGAAAAATAGGAATTGAAATTGCAGAAAGCTATAAAATAGCTATAATTTAATAAAAACACCTGCCTGATATGTTCTGGCAGCCAAAATTGAACGTCCTGAAACCGCGGTACCAAATCCAGCAGATAAACCCAATTGCTCATTCACTTGAAAAATTAATTCTGGTGCTAAACTTAAATATTCTACATTATTATTGAAGAGTCCATTGCCATTGAGTGCATTTTCATCTCCATTAAAGAAGGATTTTACTCCAAATGCCCGCGTAATTAGCGTAAACTTCTTCAATGTATAGCCTAACTCCATTCCATAACGGAATTCATCAGAAAAATTACTGGTGCGGTTGTTCACCCCGAGATCAAGAATAGCATAAAAGGGTACCGGATAAAAAGAATATCCGGCTGAGAGGCTCACTAACTGATTAAATTCTCCATCACCAGTTTGCAGCAATTGCGTATTGCCTCCGGAAGGGTTACCAGTAGGAATACCTAAAGTAAGACCAAAACTTACTACCAGGGCATCTTTCTGTAAAAATGTGTATTTAAAAGATATATCAATATCTCCAATACTATTCAATTCATCACCTTCAGCAATAAGCACATCATTTGTATCTACCCTCTTATTCAGAATTGCACGACTAAAAACAGGAGCATAAACTACTCCTGTTATCTTTTCAGTAAAACCATATTCAGCATAAATGCTGGTAGTATAAAGTCCGGTGGTTGTAATATCTATAATTTCTCCATTTCTATTATAGAATTTGGAGGCATTAATCCACCATTGCCCCAGCTTAATAAATGCACTCTTAGGCTTTTGAGGCCATGGTCCGCGGGAATAGCCATGACTTACTAAAAACATCATTAAAATAAAAAATCCTAATTTTTTCATGAAAGCATCAGTTAAGTGTGGCAGTACCAAAGAGTACCCCAAAAGGTTGACAGTATATATGAACGAATTGATAGGTATTTAGCGTAATATTTTCCGGTGCCTGGTATGTCTGAACACCTGTATTTGCTTTCAACTCACCTAAAGAGGCCCCTCCAGCCACCCCGGTTGAAGAATTACTCAAATAAACATATAAGCCTGGCCCGCTTGAGGTGCGAAAATCATCATTAAACCTTAACTCAACTTTTCCACCGACATCAGTCAACTCGCAGGAACCTTCAACTGAATAGCTATTTTTCCCAACAAATACCCCACTTCTCATCTGGGAGAATTTAGTCATTTCATTAGCTTCAATAGTAATGGAGTCCATCAGCATATTGTCCACTGTAAGTTTAATAGTAGCTGAACCAACTTTGTCAGCACTGAGTAGCCCTTCCTGCGTAATACTTAATACTGAGGCATCACTTGATTGCCATTCAATCTGACCTGGTATAACTTCCATTCCTAGCTGATCTTCATATTGAAAATCAAGTTGAATAGAAGTGCCAATTTCAAGAGAAATAATCGGTGTAGTGATCTCTACCTTGGCAAGATTCACTTCTGCTTCAACTACATCCTCACCTATGCAGCTTATAAAAAGTGAGATAAAAACGACAGAATAAAGAACTAATCTATTCATAAGCTTTAGTTTATCAAGTAAATGAAAATAAAAAATCGCTATTAAAAAGTCTTACAGCGGACTCTTTAAGAGGTTTGAAAGTTACTACTAGATAAAGAAGCTTAAACCAATGCGGTAATAGACCGTTATTCTGAAAAATTAAAATAATTTATGAACGCATTTGAATTTAATAATCCTACAAAAATCATTTACGGAAAAGGAGAGATTAAAAAGCTTGAAACCAACATCCCTCCCCAATCAAAAATATTGTTAGCGTATGGAGGAGGAAGTATAAAGAGTAATGGAATTTACGAACAGGTAGTAGCGGCTATTTCTGACTTCAAAGTAACGGAATTTGCGGGAATTGAGCCTAACCCTCATTTCGAAACACTTATGAAGGCTGTAAATATCATCAGAGAGAAAAACATTGATTTTATATTAGCTGTTGGAGGTGGCTCTGTTATTGACGGGTGCAAATTTATTTCAGCAGCTGTGCATTATCAGGGTGATGAATGGGACCTTGTAGAGAAGGGACTGGCCAGGAAACAGGAAAAAGTGGTACCTTTTGGCACTGTACTTACTTTGCCTGCAACCGGTTCAGAAATGAATAGTGGTGGAGTAATTACAAAAGCTTCCACTCAACAGAAAAGAACCTTTGGAGGCCCACAGTATTTTCCTGTCTTTTCAGTCTTAGATCCCGCAGTAATTCAGTCCTTACCTAAAAGACAAATAGCCAATGGTATTGTTGATGCGTTTACACATGTAATGGAGCAATATCTTACTTACAAACATGATGCTATTTTACAGGACAGAATTTCAGAAGGAATTTTGCAAACATTAATTGAAATTGGCCCTGGCATAATGGAAAATCCTAAAGATGAAAAACTCGCAGGAAACTTTATGTGGTCAGCTACCATGGCTCTTAATGGATTATTAAGGCTAGGTGTGCCAACTGACTGGTCAACTCATATGATTGCACATGAATTAACCGCTTTACACGGAATTGACCATGCAAGAACTTTAGCTATTATTGCTCCTAACTTATACCGAAAATTATTTGAGGATAAAAAAGAAAAACTCGCACAGTATGGTAAGAGAGTTTGGAATTTAAAGGGAGAGTCTGAAATTGAAATTGCTGAGAAGGCCATTGAAAAAACCGTTGATTTCTTCGAATCATTAGGTATAGATACCAGGCTATCTGATTATACTGAAGACTATAGTGACACTGCTCAGATAGTACATGACAGGTTTAAGGAAAGAAAGTGGCTTGGATTAGGTGAAAGACAGAAAGTGGGGCCAGAACTAGCTAAAGCTATTGTTGAAATGAGCTATTAACTCTGGTTATAGTTTGATTCATAAAAAAGGCTAAACTCATTTACAAGTTTAGCCTTTTTTATAGGTAGAAAAAATTAAGCTTCTCCCTGAGGTGGAGCAATTCTTTCTGAAATTTCTTTATATCTGGCCTGAACATCAGCATCGGAGGAAAGAGCTGCTTTAATGGCTTTGTAATTACTTACGCCAACCATCTTTTGAGCTAATGTATTTAATACTTCCTTAATAGCATCTTTTCTTTCATCCTGCTCCTTCACAATAAGTTTCATGAATTTAACTTCAAAATCATTAGCTCCTTTAGCTTTTAATTTTGCCTCATCATCACCTGCACTTGCTAATTCCTGATATCTCTTCACATCAAACCCATCCTGGTTATCAATAATAGTTTGAACGGAAGTACTGATACCTGCTTTCATTTGATCTACAACTTGCATTAATAATGCATAATTGTATAAATCCTCATCTGTTACAGCTTCATCTTGTGCCTGAACTGCTGAAAAGTTAAAGCAAATCAATGCCGCTAAAACAAATAATCCTTTTTTCATTATAATTTTCATAATTATTAAATATACTATGTTTAACTTAGTTTTATATTTATTTAAACCTCGAATTAAAGCTTTTTGTTAACATAAGGCAAATTTTTTAACTATTAAGTGCGCTAAAATTAAAAAATATGAGAAAAGTAGTCTATTATTTAAGTACTTGTGACACCTGTAAGAAAATAATGTCTCAATTAGATTTAAATGATTTTGAGAAAATAGACATAAAAAACAGCCCTCTTTCAGAACCTCAATTATTGGAACTATATGTAATAACGGAATCCTACGAAGAGCTATTTAATAAAAGATCCATTAAATATAGAACACTTGGCTTAAACCAACAGAACCTCTCAGAAAATGATTATAAAGAGCATTTATTAAAAGAGTATACCTTTCTTAAAAGACCAGTGTTTCTTGTAAATGGAGAGCTTTTTATAGGTAATAGTAAAAAAACTGTTGAGCGATTAAAAGATCGTTTCGGACATTCTTAAAGAATAAAAGATCGTGTGGACCTCTCATGTTAATTTTTAATGAATTTCTTAACGGCTTTATCATCTTTCCAAACCCTCTCCCCTTCAGTTGAAACAAGGTAAAGGTTTAAACGATAATTTATACCTGATTCACCATTCAACTCAAAAGGTTCTGAAAAAAGCTTCCCTTTAAGTAAATAATACGGTATAGAGGTATCATCTGACTTGATCAAGTTGAATTGCCTGCTATCTTTTAGCAAACCTGCAAAGATGCTTTTTAGTTGATCATTCACCAGCGATTCATCAAAATCGTTTGTGAATGACTCTACCAAGACAGTAGGGCGATAATTATTTTTGGAAAGAAATTCTTTAAGCCATTCGGATTTAAGCATTTTACTGTACAGCTGATCGGCTACTATTTCAGCATCAGTTCTTGTCCATTTACCACTTAGGTCTATAGTTTGTCCATTATCTGTTTGAAGCACTGATTTCGGGCTACAAGCTGCAAGTGCTAAAAAGCAAAGTATAATAAGTGTTTTTACTGAGTTCATCTGTTTCTATCCATTAAAATTTAACAATACCTTTCAGATTCAAAAATCTTGCCGATAATGAGTTGGGCACTGCAAAATTTTGTCCATTAAAGTCTTCTATCCAGGAATAAGAAATTGTATTTGAAACGCCTAACACATTGAGCACATCTAAACCCAGCCAAAAAGAATGAATAAAAGACAAATTATCAAAACGCTCCAGTGAAAACTGCTTTGAAAACCCAATATCCATTCTGCGGTACCATTCTCCCGTTAAACTGTTTCTTCCTGCAATGGAATTAGGAGGGCCAAAAGGCAAACCTGAACCCACCTGAAGTTTTAAATTAACCCTAAGTGTTGGGTCATTTATAAAGTAATCCTGAAAAAATATAGAGGCTGTTACGCGCTGATCCGTGGGCCTTCTGATGTAGTCAAGCCCATCATTGGCAACATCCTCCTTTGTAGATAGAAGTCCAAAACTAAACCATGACTCAGTGCCGGGAATAAACTCCCCGCTTAATCTAAAGTCAGCTCCATACGCATAGCCCTTCGCTGAAAGTTCGGGCCTGTACCTTAAGCGAATATTGTCCACATCAAAAGGTATGATGTTATACAAATATTTATAATACCCCGAGCTATTCCATTGAAACGGACGGCTCCATAATGTCATGTTTTTGGTATAATTAGCAATAAAATGAATAGCGCTTTGTGCTCTCAAGTCGGGCCTCAGACTTCCGCTAAAGTCTCTCAGCTCTCTATAAAAAGGAAATTGCCTGTAGATACCTGCAGAAAGACTTAATTGACCGCTTTTATCGGGGTGCAAAGTTAATTCATATTGAACCCTGGGGCTAAGAAGCAATTCTTTGGAATTGGAACCATAATTGGTCCTTAATCCTGTATTTAGATATTGCCTGTCGTTTATTTGCCACTCATGCTGAACATAGGCATTTGCAAAGCTGGCTTCTAATTGATTTTGTTGGTTTATCACCCTTGTTACCTGTACGAAATCAGCTGAATCTCTAAACTCATATTCATCAAGCAGGTCATCTACTATTTGTTGCTTAAATTCAATCCCGAAAGCAAGTAGCTGGTTTTTAGTGAATTGCCAGTCATTTCGGATTTTAGCTTGTAATACATAAGCGTCAAGAATATTTCTTGCGTACATAAAATTACTGCCGGCACCACGTTGGCTTATACATTCATCAAAAGTCTCAGAAGATAAATCTCTGTCTACATCACATAAACGATAAAAACCTTCCGTATTAATATATTCAAACTCAGAAGTACTAAAAGCAGAAAGAATTATGGATGACTTAAACTGGTCAGAAAAGAGGTGGTTGAGGCGGGCTCCGCCTTGAAAGGTTCTGTAACTTAGAGATTCGGCCCCATCGTAAGCCACAAAAAAACGTAGCTTTTGTTGAAAGGAGCCAAAGTCAGTTTCCCTGGAAGCGGGCTCTACGTAGTAATCATTTTGTGCAAAAGTGGCCAGAAAATCGATGCTGGTTTTTGATGAAAACTGGTAAGAATAGAAGCCCTGAAAATCAATGAAACGAGGAAGGTATTCTCCGTCTGTTTCGAATGTATTAAACAGGTATCGGGCATTTTTATACCTTAACCCAAGTAATAAATTATCTCTTTTACTTATTTTAGTAGATAAATAAGTAGATGCACCTAAAAAACCAAGATTTACATTTCCTTCTGTTTTATCAGTTTTTTTATAATCGATCAACAGATTACTCGACAGTTTGTCTCCGTATTTAGCCTCCCATCCCCCAGCTGAGAATTTTATATTGCTGACCATATCAGGGTTGATAAAACTCAGGCCTTCCTGCTGGCCTGCCCTTACTAAAAGAGGTCTGTAAATCTCAATTCCATTTACATAGATTAAATTCTCATCAAAGTTACCTCCCCTCACAGCATATGAGCTTGAAAGTTCATTATTCATCACCACTCCCGGAAGCGTTGCAATTACCTGGCTAAATTCATTAAAAGGGGTAGCTGTTTCATTGATTGAGATGGGTTTTAACTTTTGCAAATTACCGGAAGGAAGCTGGTTACTTTTTGCCCGGACATCTACTTGTTGTAAAACCATTTGATCAGGCTCCAGACTAATCTGAATGGAATTAATTTCTTCACTGGCTACAGTAATGATGGTGTTAACATATGATACATGGCTAATTTGCAGTACATATGAGGGTTGGTAGGGTACTTTAAGCTGAAATTTCCCTTCAGCATTGGTAATTGTTGAAATATTAAATTTCTTGATTTGAACATTAACCTCTGATATAGGAGTTCCATCCGTGCTGTCTACTATTACTCCTTCCATACTACTGTTTTGAGCATTTAAACAGTTAATTGAAAGTAAAATAAAAGTAAAAACAAGTTGTATAAAACGCATAAAGACGGAAAGATTAATCAGAATTGAACGTTCTTCAACTCTTGAATAGTATGAATAGGGTCTTCCGATTTAAAAACAAAGCTACCAGCCACTAAAACATCAGCACCCGCCTCTAATAATAGAGGAGCATTATCTATATTTACACCTCCATCTATTTCGATAAGAGTAGTAGCATTGGCATCTGCAATAATTTCTTTCAGTCGCCTTACTTTAGTATAGGTCTGTTCAATAAACTTCTGTCCTCCAAAACCAGGATTCACGGACATTACGCAAACCAGATCAGTTATTTCTATTACATCCTCAAGTAGTTGAACATTGGTATGAGGGTTAATAGCAATACCTGCCCTTAAGCCTAAATCACGTATTTTTTGTAAAGTTCTATGTAAATGAGTGCTAGCTTCGTAATGTACTGAAATAGTAGCAGCTCCCGCATCATGAAAGGCCTGAATATAATCTTCTGGTTTCTCAATCATTAAATGAACATCCAAGGGCTTTTGGGCATGCTTAAAAATGGCTTCGCAAACAGGAATTCCAAAAGAAATATTAGGAACAAATCTTCCATCCATTATATCAATGTGGATATAATCAGCCTGACTTTTATTAAGCATTTCAACGTCCCTCTGCAAGTTTGCAAAGTCTGCCGCAAGTATTGATGGAGCTATTAAATGGTTCATAGCGCAAATATATAAATTTTGATTTGATTGGCAGTTTCCGTCTGGAATTTGATCTTTTTCATGCGAAGAATCATTTCCTAAGATAAATGGCTTAAGCCATTAGAAAAGCTGCACCGAATACACCTGCACTATCACCCAGTTTGGGAGCTAATATCGGGG
Organism: Marivirga lumbricoides; assembly: GCF_014636295.1. Lineage (GTDB taxonomy): Bacteria > Bacteroidota > Bacteroidia > Cytophagales > Cyclobacteriaceae > Marivirga > Marivirga lumbricoides. Next base: position 67,359 of record NZ_BMEC01000011.1, read on the forward strand.
TTTTCATTTCAGGATTAAAAGTGAATTTCTCAACAGAATCAACGCCTTCATTATATAAAGTAGAAATATTGCCCACTCCTCCACCTAAGACAATAACATCCGGATCAATAATATTTATGATAGCTGATAACCCCTTTCCAAAGAAATAAATTAACCGATCAAGAGTCTTTTGAGCATGCTGATCATTATCTAAATCAGCAATAATCTCTTTAAGTGACTTTTGCTCACCCGATATTTTCTCATAATACCGTTGCAGAGCAGGGCCTGACAATATCGTTTCCACACAACCATGTTTTCCACAATAACAGTCCTCTCCATCTTCATCTAAAAAAATATGCCCCCATTCTCCCGTAATTCCATGCTTGCCATTAATTATATGGCCATTTACTACTAATCCACCCCCTACACCCGAGCCCATTATTACACCAAAAACTACTTTAGCATCAGGGAATTTTTCCATTACAATTCCCATCCTGGCTTCAGCTATAGCAAAGCAGTTAGCATCATTAGCCATAATAACAGGGATGCCTAATATTCTTTCTAAATCCTTTTGCAATGGTTGATTATTAAGGCTGGTAGAATTACTGTTTTTCAGCAATTGTGTCTCAGGGTCAGTGGAACCGGGTGTCCCAATTCCAATTGTCGTTGGTTTCTGCCCTATTTCATCGGACATCTGTTCTATTAACAGTTTAATTCTTCCTACAATATGTTCATACCCCTTAGAAGCTTCAGTAGGAATTCTTTTTCTTAGCAATACCTCCGGATTATCCTTTGATTTTAATACCACTCCTTCAATTTTAGTACCACCAAGATCAATGCCCCATAAATAACTATTTGTGTTCATAGTTTTGCTGAAATATTAAGAATTTGGTAAATTTTAAGCTTTCATCATATAAAAATGCCTTGTAGCCATTAATTTGGCGGCTGCGAACTAATAGCCTTTTCCTTTCTCTCTAGGATTTGTTTCATTGCTAAAGCCACACCATTTGTCCAGCCAAAACCATCCTGAAGAGGATACTCTCCCCCACCAGCCTGTAATGTAGTGTCTACCACATTGTATTTTTCCATCATCTTCCCGGTTTGATTATAAACCTTCCGGTTAAGTGAGAGCCATCGATTGATTAGATCTACCCCTTCTTCTGCTTTTCCATAATTAAAGTAAGCCTGCATGCCTATCCACTGTAAAGGTGCCCATGCATTTGGGTAGTCCCATTGCTGGCCGGTTTCGTTAGTGGTAGTAACCAATCCTCCAGGCATCATTAAATGCTCAGTCATATTATTCAGTACTTTTCTGGCTTTATCTTTAGGTGCTATTTGAACAAATAAAGGATAAGCCATCGCCATACTGATAATACCTGTGTGGGAAAAATCTCTGTAATTGTAATCCATATAAGTACCTGCTTTTTCACTCCACAAAATGCTGTTAATAGCATTTTTTCTTTGCTCGGCTTTGCCTAAGTAGATATCTGCTGTATCCTTATTACCTTGCCAATTATATGATTGGGCAATCTTCAATTCAAGAAAATAGAGCAAAGCATTTAAATCTACAGGAATAATGTCAGCAGTTTGAATGGTATTCATTGATTTACTATCAGCCAACCACCTGCTACTATAATCCCAACCGGATTCCGCGCCCGCCCGTAGATGTCTGTACATTTCCGTTTCGTTTCGTTTGCCAGCCTGAGATTGTGCTAGTTTGTAATCTTCTCTAAAAGATTCGGGCCTAGGGTTAGTATATTTGTCATAATATCGGTTAAGAACCTCTCCTGTTTCCAGCAAAACAGTTCTGTTATTGGCAGGGCTACTATCCGATAGCTGCTCTGCCCCTTTCATCCAAAAATCGTACTCCTTAATTAATTGAGGCTGATATTTTAAAAATAGATCTCTATTTTTTCCTGCTATTAAATCTACCATAAAGGCAAAAAAGGGAGGCTGACTTCTGCCCAGATAATAGGCCCTGTTGCCATTGGGAATAAAACCAAGAGAATCAATCATAAAAGCGAAATTATCCAACATTTGAGTGGCTAAATCCAATTGATCATTGGCCATTAAACCTAGCATGGTGAAATAACTATCCCAGTAATAAATTTCTCTGAACCTTCCTCCGGGAACTACATATTGATGAGGCAGCGGAATTAATGATCCATTATTAAAGGCATTGTCTTTTTCACGAGTTAATAAAGGCCACAAACCAGTAATATGGCTATACATATTCTGAGTAGTGTCTGTAACAAATTCCCGCTGCACAGTCTGCGGCAGTTTAAAATTCTCATTTACAAAATCAGCAAGTACAAAACTCTTCTCCCCTCTTGAGGCCTGATATTCTGATATTATTTCTGCCAGCGGCCTGATGGGCGTACAGTCTACAAAAGTCTTTGAGTCTTCAAAAATGCCTGACAATTGCACCTCTTTAAAGAATTCTGTTCCATAAAAATCATTATACTGAACAGATTCTATTTGCTTCTTCTCTTTTACAACAGCTTTTTCACAACTGAAAAAAAGCAAATAAGGAATGATTAAGATTAATTTTCTTTTATTCATTTTTATAAAGGATACTTAATAGCTTGACTGGGTGATCTGCTTGGTGTCATTTTGTTTTTTGAAAGATAGATTATTTTGTATGAAACCTGCAATGGCTTTCCCTTCTTTCACTCCATTTTCAATTGCCGGCATATAATGTATCCCTCCATATAATCTGCTAATAGCTGCTTCCTGAGATGCGTTAACAAAAGAATCGAAAGTTCTTACAGGAAGTCCATAACTGCTTTCAGTGCTATCCACAAAATGAAAATTATCTCCAAAAACATCTGTTAAAGCCAAAGCTGCAGCGGTTGAAATAACACTATGCCCACTGGTGTACTCCGGGAAAGGTGGTGTTTGTAAAAGTGGCTTCCAGTCTTCATCAATATATCTGTTAATATAAGTCTCTGGCCTTATAAGGTTACTTCTAAATTTCTCATCCCAACACGAAATGAATGCATCATGAAGAGATATTGCAGTTAATGAATAAGCTTGTGAGCTTTTTAATAAATCTGCAGAATCCAATTGACAGGCAATCTTTGTTATGCCCATCCAGTGTCCTCCGGGAGTTATTTTCTTAGTAGCAAACATCACATGGCCTTGTACATTCATTACATAAGGATTACAATCCCAGAACCCGGCTATTTCTTCTACCTCCTGGTCAGCATTTTTTACTGCATTATATACCTGCATCACTTCCTTATAAAACTGACTGGTAGTATCAGTGCTGAAAGGCGTAGGACGATTAGGAATAAATTGGTTAGAGGAATCTAACACAAAAGTTCTTATCAAATTCCAGTGCGGCTCAATGGCTTCCATGTAAGCCGGAGGAGTAGGCTCCCAATGTTGTGGTTGGTTACTCAGAGAATGCCTCGACATAGTACGGGTTTCTTTGTAATTATCACTACTGGCCCATTTTAAGATATGTTTAGATACAGTATCCGCATATTGCAGTGAATTGTCATAAATTTGCTGATCTATTCCTTTTTCCATCAACTGCTGTTCCCATTTCTGATGCCATTCCTCCATTTTCTCTTCAGAAAATATAAAAGCTTTACCTACTAAGTACATGCTCTGCAAAGCAGCAACATCACTTTGTATAGGCATTTTTGGCTTAGGCAAAGGGTTTAATTCTTTTAACTGCCCTGCAAGAGAAACATAATTTGAATCACTTTGAGCCAGCACTTCATAAGCGGCTATGGTGGAATAAGAGTAAATTCTGGCAGCCACAGGGGGAGAGAAAATATCATGAACTATTACATCTGTAATCTGCTGCATCAAGCCATGCATTTCCTCAGGTGTTATTTTCACTTCTTTTTCTTCTGAATTACAAGCTATCAGCAATGACAAACCTGCCAATAAAGAAACCATTTTTATCTTCACAGATTTGCTCAAATTGTGAAGTAATTTATTTAACCAGACTTCATTACCTAATTTTTCATGGAGCTTTCCTTTCATATTTTTAACTAAATCTCTCATTTTAAATTACTGTCTTATTTTTTTAATTCTTAGTACCTGAATGTAGCCATTATTCTTAGCAAGTATTAAACAATTCATCTCTCCTACTTTTAGAGTAGCTATCTTTCTTACCTGTCCTGTAATCTTTGAACCTTCAAAATTTGATACGTTCACCTTTTTATTCCCGAAAGTTAAAATGTTACCGTAACTGGCATCATATTTACCTAATTCAATTGTATTATCATAAAAATTACCTGCTAAAAGAACTGTTGGGTATTGATCAGTTGAAGAAGAATTCAACTCTACTCCGGCATTAACAGAGGAAAATTGCACTTTAGTTGGTAATTCATGATGAGTGAAATTCATATTTCCATCATTAACATATAACATACTGGCAAATGCATTTGCTTCCATTACTTTCGATTCTTTTAATTTACCTGATCCGAAAATTTCCTCTAAACTTGCTTCGGCAAAATCTGTTGCATAAAGGTATTTCTTCTTTAAAGGTGACATTTGTTTTGTTAAATCCATGTGGTTAGCAAATGGCACCTCTTTTCCTTGTAAGTAATATGTCACAATTTGTTCCTCCTGACCATTATCGTCAAAATCGTTAACATACATTTTTACAGGTTGCTCTTTACTTGCTTTTAACCTCGAGTTTAAGCCGCTATTTCCTGCTAAAATATCCATATCTCCATCGTTATCAACGTCTAACACCTGAACATAATTCCATAAGCCCTTCTGTTCAGATACCTCTCTGGAATCAAACCCTTTTCCATTATTCAGGAAGATTTTCAATACATCCCACTCCAAAGCCAAAATAAGATCTGGCCTGCCATCTTTGTTAATATCAGAAAATTGGCCATCCTTTACCATACCAACTTCTGGCAATTCATTGGAATACTTTGCAGTTACCTCCTCAAATTTTCTATCCCCTTTATTAATGTATAAATAAGAATGTGGAATTTTACCATAATTTTTCGGCACGGCTCTACCTCCTACAAATATATCTTGTAACCCATCACCGTTAATGTCCTCGCTTAAAATGCAGGAAGCTGTAATAAATGCGTTATCAAGGTAGATCTTCTGTGAAAAATTTCCGCTTCCGTCATTAAAGTAAAGCCTCTGTCTTAAATATTCTGAATCACCCCAGTACTCATTTCCTCCGGCAGCAATCGCTAAATCAAGATGACCGTCATTGTCAAAATCTTTGAATACAGCATCTACATCTTCAAAAGTGCTATCGTTATGGATAAGCGGCACCTCAAGTTCAGTGAACTTTTTATTAGCATTTTGAATGAAAATTCTGCTCCGTTGTCTTTTGGCAGAACCTATAAATACATCTTCAAGCCCATCTCCATTGATATCTCCAACTGCTAAGGCTGGCCCTTCAGTTGATACCATGTGAGGCATTAACCGCTCCCTGTTAAACTCTACAAAATCATTTTCTTTATGCTTAATTTTCAAATTAACTGAATCCGTTAGATCCTCAGTAATAAACTCCGGTGTAGCACGGTCAAGCATTTTAAAATCAAACAAAGGCAACCCGCTCTGCCATGCCATAGTATCCACACTATTAAATTTGGGATTCTTTAACTCCTGATAAGTGGCATCAGGAAAAATTATATAAATAGCTTTTACCTTCGAACTGTCTCCAATACCGATATGAAAATTGCTCAAGGCACTGGATTGAAATCCTCTTACTGCATAATATTCATTACTGATAAAACCACTATCTGTAATAGCTATTACACGGGTGCCTATTGCACTTCTATTGTTCGGGCTACCCTGCAAATTAAGTATCAGTGATTTTCCGGACACTCCATTTTCAACAGCTAAATTTTTATAGATGAAAGGCTTATCTGCTATATTATTTACCACAATGTCTAAATCTCCATCATTATCAAAATCAGCATAAACCGATCCATTAGAATATGAATCTTTATTGTTAGAGATAGCATTCTTGATATCTTCAAAGGTGTAATCCTTATTGTTACTAAAGAATTTATTCGGGATTTTGATTTGCGGCATCTTTTCAATGATCTCTAAATCCTCCTTATCAACATAGCCCATTTCTGTTTTTTTACGCTGATCAATGTTATTAGACATAAAGTTGGTATAATCGATGTCATTCATTCTGCGGGGAATGCCGTTGCTTACAAATAGATCTTTGTAACCATTATTGTCAAAGTCAAAAAATAGGCCTGCCCACGACCAGTCAGTAGCTTCTACACCGGCTAATATAGCTATTTCACTAAAAGTGCTATCTCCATTATTAAGCTGGAGATTGTTTCTTGCAAATTGATCATTGTAGCCAAACCTCTTCTTAAACATATAAACATCGTATGCATCTTCCCCAAGAGACCTTTTTAGAATCAATGGATCATACGGAAGCATGTCAAGCGATAGAATATCACTATATCCGTCATTATTAAAATCCGCCATATCAACCCCCATAGAAAACCGGCTTGTATGGTTGATTTGGTTTGTAAGTACCTCTTTAAAAGTTCCATTCTTTTGGTTTAAATAGAGATAATCATTCTCATGAAAATCATTTCCAATATAAATATCAGGATAACCATCATTATTAACATCTCCGGTTACTATGCCTAAGCCGTACCCGAGTGCTGAACTGTTAATACCTGCTTCAGCCGTAATATCAGTAAATTTCCCATTGTCATTTCTGAAATATTTATCTCCTGCAGTCAGGCTCTTCTTACCCTCAAAACTCTCCCTTTCTCCATATGTACCATTTTCATGGATGGAATGATTAAGCTGAAACATATCCAGATCACCATCCAAGTCGAAATCTACAAATACTGCCTGAGTGGCAAAACCCACCAGATCCAAATCGTATGAAATTGCCTCATCTGCATAAATGGGAATTCCATTTTCTATTTTCTGGCATACATATAATTGGTTAGCGCTTTTTAGTATCTCATGATCGCCTACTTCACTTAGGTAAATATCCATCAAGCCATCGTTATTGATATCTACTACAGAAGCACCCGTTGACCAGCCCCCTGTACCACCAACTTTGGCTTTATCAGTAATATCTTCAAATTTAAAATCACCTTTATTCAAGAACATCTTATTTTGGCCTTGGTTAGCTGTGAAGTATAAATCCACCAACCCATCATTATTAAAATCTGCTGCAGCCAAGCCTCCCCCATTATAAAAATACATATAATCAAAAACTGAAAAGTCAGTAGTTTGCGTAAGGTTGTTCTCAAAATTTAACCCAGTGCTTTCAGCTTCCAATAAAATAAAAGAAGTATTATTGGTAGTATCATTCCGACAGCCAGAAAGAAATGAAACAACCAGAATAGAAGTAATTAAAATAAGGGTACTTAAACGACTCATAAATTTTCAGCTACTTTAAATAGTCTTGCTTTTTGATTATTGATGGTAACAAGTAAATGCTTTTCTCCTTGAATGGTAATTTCAGAAATCTGCTTCACATCTCCACTTAATTTTGTACCTATTTTGCTTTGAGCAGTGGTTGTAAATTCCCCATTGCCTTCCCCTAACAATAACAAGCCTTCATTGGCGTCCAATTTAGAGAATTGAGGGATAAAAAAGCTATCATTTCCTGCAAGGAAAAGATCTACTTCGCCATCTTTGTTAAAATCTGAGCTATATACAGCATGAATGCTGGAGAACTGAGCTTCTGCAGGAAGTTTTATTATCTCAAAATCACCTTTACCTGAATTAATTGCTACAACTGATGAAAAAAGATTGGCCTCTTTTACTATTGCTTTCTTTATTAATTCCTGAGGGAAAAGATCCTGAATTGATTTTTCGGCATAATCCGAGAATTTAAGATTCTGCTTTCTTAATGAAGGTACCTGAGCGGTAAGGTCTTTTTTAGAGGCCACGGGTTTGTCTTTTCCTTCAATTGATTGTGTAATTATTTTTTCTGTATCTCCATTTCCATCAAAATCATACAACCATAATTTTGTAGGAGCTTCAACAGAACCTCCAAAAAAGAAATTATCTCCCCTATTTCCTAAAATCAAATCTGCGAGTCCATCATGGTTCAAATCTCTTGCTTCAACAACATTCCACCAACCTTTTTTACCTGATAAGCCAGTCTCAAGTCTTTTTAGTTGTTTTCCTTCTATTGCAAATATTTCAATACCCATCCATTCACCAATAATAACCAGTTCTTGCTTTTCATCTCCCACTAAATTGACTAATACTGCATCAGTGATCATTCCCAGATCATCTAACTCTCTTGCTCTTCTAAGCGTCATATCTGTAAAATTACCCTTGCCGTCATTTTCAAAAAGGAAAGCTTTGGGATTACTTCCATAGTTTTGGGGGATGCTTCTACTTCCAATAAATAAGTCCAGATCCCCATCCTCATCATAGTCAAAACTTAATGCTACAGAAGTGTTAAAGGTATTCTCACCGAGTGCATTAGATGATACTTCAAATGTTTTGTTTGATTGATTAATATACAGGCGGTCAACAAAATCTTTATCACCCGCTGTAGCGTGGTTTCCCCCAGAGCCTACAAATATATCTTTCAATCCATCACCATTGGCATCAAAAGTATGAATTGCTGTATCTTCATATCTATCTGACCCTTCCAAAACACGCATGTCAAAATTACCATCACTCTTCTGAAAATAGAGAGAGGTTGTTTGTCCTTTCGCCCCTCCCAAAATAATATCTTCAAGCCCATCACTGTTAAGATCCACTACTTCATGAATTTGACCTTCTCTTGACAACATTTTTATGACTAAACCCTCATTGTAATAGTCAACATAGTTGTTTTCCTTGTGTGCCACAAAGTTGTTATTCTTTTCCACCAGTAAAGGAGACTTAGCCTGAATAAGGTCAGGTGTTATTACCTGAAGCTCCAGGGCTTCCTTTTCTACATCAGCGTAGCTTATTGTAAGGATGGAATCCAAAGGAATATTTTTAATAACAGACTTTCTGTTATTGGGCCATATCAATACCATTGAATCTAGCTCACTGATACTTCCCAAGCCAAAGTTTAGTCTGTAATCTATAGATGACTGAAAGCCACGAGTTGGGATAAGCTGTTGGTAAAATTTTTGTTGTTCAGCATACAATGTCACCTGGCTACCTATAGCATCTATATTGGGAGTTTGAAAGGATAAGTCCACTGTAAGAAAATGATTATTACCGTCTTCTGCAGAATTGTTTTTATAAATGAAGGAAGGCTGATTAAGATTATTAACTACCAGATCAAGATCGCCATCATTATCTAAATCTGCATAAGCCGCTCCGTTTGAAAAGGATTGCTGCCCTAAACCCATTTTCTCTTCTACAGCTATAAACTGAAGATTTCCGGTATTTTTAAAATATTTGTTAGGCTGTGGATTTGAAGGGATTTTTTCCAATACAGATTCCATTTTTTCTTTCGTACCAGTAAGCACCATTTTTTGCACCACTTCGTTGGCAAAGAAATCCATAAAGTCAGCATCTGTTACATCCTGATAAACACCATTGCAGACAAAAATATCTTTATAACCATCCATATCACCGTCAAAAATCAGAGCTCCCCAACTCCAGTCGGATTGGGCAACATCAGCATACCATGCAATTTCACTAAAAGAACCATTTTGGTTATTCAACTGTAAAGTGTTTTGCATGTATTGGTGATAAAAATCCCGTTCTAGCTTAAGCTGATAAATATTATAGTTTTCAAACTGTAATTTCTGTTTAATCAGTGCATCCGTCTCTGGCAGCATTTCCGTAGTAAAAATTTCAGGATACCCATCATTATTAATATCTGCCATATCAGCTCCCATTGAAGCCAGGCTTAAGTGTTTCATCCAGTCTTTTACCGATTCAGTAAAAGTACCATCTCCATTATTGATGTAGAGATAATCTCTTTCGAAAAAATCGTTGGCTACAAAAATGTCCGGTAAATTATCATTGTTAACATCTCCCACAGTAACCCCCAGTCCGAAGCCAATTAAACTGCCGTAAATACCTGCTTCTTTCGAAACATCTACATATTTACCATGATCATTTCTTAGCAACTTATCCCCTCCGCCTTTAACAAAATCTTTTACATCCCAATCTTCCGCATAAAGCTCTCTTTTATTAGCATAGTTGAGGGTATTAACAGGAATAAAACTATTGTTAAGAATGTAGACGTCTAAATCACCATCAGCGTCATAATCGAAAAATGCGGCATGGGTGGTATACCCTGCTTCATTTAAACCATATTGAGCTGCTTTCTCGGTAAAAGTATTATTACCATTATTAATAAATAATTGGTTTTCCTGAGATATACCTTCCGTATAGCCTGCATTGCAAATATAAATATCCTGAAAACCGTCCTGATTGATATCTACTATGGCCACTCCTGTGCTCCAATTGTTGGAAATGTTAAAACCGGATGTTTCAGTAATATCCTCAAATTGAAAATTTCCTTTATTAAGGTAAAGCTTATTGGACACCTGATTCCCGGTGAATACAATATCATTTAAACCATCATTATTAATATCAATGATGCCTACTCCGCCTCCGTTGTAAAAATTTCTATAGGTGAATAAGTTGAATTTATCTTTATTTTCAACAATGTTAATAAAATCTACTCCTGTTTGAGAAGTTTCAAGAAGTTGGAAAGTGGTGGGGATATTCTCCTCTAATTCAATAGTGTTTTCCTCTTGAGAGGAACATGAGCTAATAATAGGAATTAGTAGAACAGAAAAAATAAAGAGATTTGTGAACTTCATGAGATATTTACAATTCTGTATTTGTTTTTAGTTGATTAATAAACTCAGAGAATGAAATTTAACTTTTACGTTTATAAAAGCTATAATTTATTTCCAAAGATAGAATTGTTTGAATAAAATAAACAAAAGTAAAAAAAAAGGATAATGCGCATACATTATCCTTTAATAATTATATAGTGGTTAATTAATAACCTGGATTTTGAATAAGATTAGGATTTGTACTAATAGCAAGAGATGGAATTGGAAATAAAACTCTGAATTCCTCTGTATTATCTTTATAAGGCCAAGTATTCGTAAAAGTACCAAACCTGATTTGATCTTGCCTTCTCCAGAACTCAATATACATTTCTCTTCCTCTTTCATTTAGCATTTCTGTTACATCTAAAGAAGTTAAATCAGAGGCCCCTCTAATTTCTCTAAGTTCATTAACTATTGTCAAAGCTTCCTCAGAATTACCCTTCCACAGTTCAGCTTCAGCTTTCATTAGAACAGCATCGGCATATCTGAAAAGAATCTGTCTGTTCGGAAAAGCTCCTCCATTTTCCGGGTGATATTTCAAAATTCTTATGCCTGAAGCTTCTCCATTTCCAGTTAAACCAGGTAATTCTTTTGTGAATACTAACGGTGCTCCTGATCTAGTAGTCAATTGTTGTCCCTCATAGCCATATTGCTGTCCTACTAAAAAACCAAAACCATAACCATCAGTAGGAACATATCCTCTTCTGGTTTCTTGCCCTGAACCTGGAGCATTTGAATCAGAACTTCCTTCGAATAGTGCGTAAAATTCGGCAGTGGTTGTAAACCCGTTCCATCCTCCGGCAGTATTACCTTCAAATGCATTATGATTATAATGTAAACCATTCCAAATTCTCGAACCGGCATCCCTATTTATTGTGAATATAGATTCATTATCAGGTGCTGGATCAAAAATTCCGAAATAATTTTCTTCAAGAGCAAACCCGGCATTCGTAACTGCATTAACTGAGGCAATTACTACATCCATATCTGCATTATCAGGAGTAGATCCAGGGGCTGCTCCTAATAGAATATGTTTATTCAAATAAACCTTAGCTTTTAAAAAATTAGCAGCAGCCTGAGAAGCCCGTAATATTTGAGCATCATTACCAGGGCCAATGGCAGGTAAATTGGCTATGTTTTCAGCAGATAAATCTTCTTCTATTAGTGCAACAGCCTCTTCTCTTGATAAGACACTCGGGTTAACATCAACTCCATCAGTTGCTTCTCTAAAAGGAACCTGTCCCCACAAGTCCATGATGATAAACATATTTAAAGCACGCAGAAACTTAGCTTCTGCCAACTGAGCAGGAGTAGCATCTGAGGCCGGATCAATTATTTGATTCAATACAAATACAGCTGCATTCCTATCATTCCACGCTGTTAAGTTAAATTGGTGTGTAGCATCCCATGTATGCTGATGAAGTGTTCTCCACACCCCGTTATCTCCCCAGTCAGTTCCTCTGGTGGGAACCAATAATTCATCTGAACTTACTTCCATCAAAGCATATGTGTTATCCTGCCCCCCTAAATTGGCTACCCTATTATAAGAATCCGTTAAATTAGGAGCAACATCAACACCATTAAATCCTCCATCCGGTGAATCAATTACGACAGAATCAATTTCTTCTACCTCTAAATCGGTACATGACCAAGCCACAACCGATAATCCCATTAGTATTATTTTAAATCTATTCATCGTTTTAATTAAATTTAATAATTGTTAAAATGTAACATTAACCCCTACTGTCAATGTTCTCGGTCTAGGAAATGATGTATAATCAATTCCAAGAGATGGTACATCATTTAATGATTTATTCACATTTACTTCAGGATCAATGCCACTATAATCAGTTAAGACAAATAAGTTTTGTGCATTAGCATAAGCACGCAATGATTTTATAAAACTATCCTGACCAATGTTAAAAGTATAACCTAGAGCAACATTTTGAAGTCTCAAATAATCACCCTTTTCAAGAAACCTTGTAGATACATCGGGAGCATTAATTGGAGCCTCTCCAGAAGTAAGAACATCCTCCGTAACATTTCTACCATTACCATAAGCACCAGCAGTGAAAAAAGCATTAGCTGTATTATTATAAATATAATGTCCGAACTGACCGTTCAGATAGAGACTCAAATCCCAATTTCCATAAACTGCACTGGTATTGATTCCCAAATTATAAATTGGGATTGGACTTTTTCCCAGGAATTGCTGAAAATCTCCATCATTATATGTGGCTATACCATTTTCATCATACCCTTGAAAGTCTCTTAAATAATAAGCAAATAGTGATTGCCCTCCGGTAATTCTTTGGGCAAATGCGTTAGTTAATCCTTGACCAGATATCTCACCAGTATCAATTGATCCATCATATCCTTCAACTTTATTATCATTGTAAGATAAGTTGAATCCGAAATCCCAAGTAAGGTCAGAATTGTCAAGCAATACATAGTTTAAAGAAAACTCTACTCCCTGGTTGATCACATCAGCATCTAAGTTAAACCATGTAAAAGGTTGAGGTGCGGGTTGAGCAGATGTTACCTGTATTAACAGATCAGTCGTATTCTTTTTGTAAAAATCTAATGTACCTGTTAACCTATTATTAATAAATCCAAAATCAATACCAATATTAGTTTGTGCTGTTTCTTCCCACTTCAAATTAGGATTATCAAATGCGATAGTCTGAAGACCTGGAATAATTATTTCTCCACCATCATTAAAACCAATATCACTATACCCTTGTCTTCTCTGATAAAGATTATGAGGGATTTCCTGATTACCTGTTACTCCATAACCTAGTCTAAATTTCAAATTAGTAAATGCATCAGGCATAAAAGATTCGTCTGAAACTCTCCATGCAAAAGCAGCTGATGGAAAAACTCCATACTTATTATCCTCACCGAAACGAGAAGAACCATCTGCTCTTACTGTGGCAGTAAAAAGATATTTATCTAATAAATTATAATTTACTCTCCCAAAGAAAGATTGTAACTCATCTACCTCACCGAATTTATCTTCTACTACTCCATCAATTGGAACATCTGCAAAATTCCCCGGGGATTCAACAGTACCAACAGTAGGACGTAAAGTATTAACAAAGAAACGATTATCGTCTACACCAAATTGCTGATAATCATTACTTATCCTTGCCCTTATATTATCGCCTGCATCATCTAAAATTTCTACCATTCGATCCATATCCGATACTCCCTGAAAACCAATCCCTTGTAAAGTATAGCCTCTTCTATCAAACTCCTGATACGAATATCCTGCCAAAACACTTAAATTACCATCCCCTACTTTCTTATTAAAATTTAAAAGAGCTTCAAATAAATTACTACTAGTTTCAATGCTAGAGATACCTGCCTGACCTTTACCAGCTGTAGTAGCAACCAATAGCTCCGGAGAAACCACCTGGTTTCTTACAGAACTTGAGTTATCAAAACCTCCATTTACCTGAAAATTTAAATAATCTGTGATGTCATAATCTAAAGAAAGATTAATTAACGCCCTATCCGTTTGAGCTTCATCCAAGTTATACTTAAGCATAGCTAAGGGATTTCTTATACCAGATACTTGCGTTTCTGCATTATTAGGTAAAGTTGGATTGGCAGCATAGGCAGCACCTAACAAATCACCTTCAAAACCAGCATTATTAGTAATAGGTGGAGCTACATCATTTATTCTAGAAAGAGTTATTTGCGTATTAAAATTTAACTTATCATTTAAAAATCGCTGATTAAAATTAAGTCTGGCATTCAATCTTTCCATTGCAGAATTTTCTACTACTCCTTCTTGGTTTTCATAACCTAAAGAAACACGGTAATTACCTGTTTTGTACCCATCTGCGTAGGATAAATCGTGCTTATTAGAAATTGCCGTTCTCGTTATAGCTTCCTGCCAGTCAGTATCACCTCCAAAATCTAACTCCTCTGGGTCTGCTCCAAAGTCTGTCAGGTTACTCAAGTATTGCTCTCTATCTAATAAATCAAATTTGTTAGCGGGAACTGCCCAGCTTACAGATGCACCATATGAAATAGATTTTTTAGCTCCTTTCCCACTTTTAGTAGTGATCAAAACAACTCCATTAGCTCCCCTCGCTCCATAAATAGCCGTTGCCGAAGCATCTTTTAAAATATCAATGCTCTCAATGTCATTTGGATTTAAAAAATTTAAGGGATTTCTAGGTGAAGAAGTACCACTTCCAACATCTAAACCTCCAGCAGTTACATCACCTCCTGAAAGAGGTATGCCATCAACCACAAAAAGAGGGTTGTTGCCATTTCTAACTGAAGATGTTCCTCTTATTCTAATATTAATTCCAGCACCAGGTTCTCCACTAGCCGAAGTAATTTGGACACCTGCTGATTTTCCTTGAATTAATTGTTCAGGAGAACCTATAACTCCACCATTAAATTCTTTTGATGAAATTCTTTCTACTGCTCCAGTAGCATCTCTTGCCTCTATCTGACCATAACCTACTACCACGACTTCCGAAAGTTGAGCAATATCTTCTGTCAGCGTAACATCAATAACACTCCTGCCATTCACCGCAATCGTTTGCTCTTTATAGCCAATAAAAGAAAATTTAAGAGAAGCTCCCTCTCCAACGGATAATTGATAGTTACCATCCAGATCTGTAGTTACTCCATTACTGGTACCTACTTCTAAAATATTAACTCCGGGGAGGGTTTCACCAGTGGCGCCATCCTTTACCTGACCGGAAACTGTCCTGCTTTGAGCCATTACATTTGCCAAAGGAATGAGAGACAGCATTGTCATTATTAGTAAAAATTTTTTCATGAATTGTTAGTTTTAATTTGTAAATTTTCAAGTACTCATTTAAGAATAAAATATTTTAATTCTATGGGTTTGTAAAAGTTAATTTTGCTTTTTCATCATTGTAAAGTTTAGATTGCTGTTATTTACCATTTTTATAACTTCAATGTAATTATTCGAAAATAATAGTGCAAGACATTGTGTAATAATTGCACAAGTTAACATTTACGTAATCGTTTACGTACGAAAAAAATGACTTATTTAGAATTTTTCTAAATAAATTTAGTGATTTTTGTCAAAATAATATCGGAATGGGCAAACATAATACAAGGTTAAAAGATATAGCAGATAAATTAGGGATAAGCATTCCAACAGTTTCAAGGGCATTAAATGATAAACCAGACATTGGTATAGAAACTAAAAGAAAGGTGATGGAACTTGCAGAAGAAATGCATTACCAGAGAAATGAATTTGCTATCAATTTTAAAAATCAACAATCTTTTATCATAGGCGTCATCATTCCACAAATTGTGCATCATTTCTTCTCCAATATCATTAATGGAATTATCACTGAAGCTGAAAAATTCGGCTACAGTGTGATGATTTTTCAAAGTAATGAAAGTTACCATTCTGAATTAAAAGGGACCAAGACCTTTAGAAAAAGTATGATTGACGGCTTAATTATTTCTTTAGCAGACACTACCGATGATTATTCTCACCTTAGCTCTCTTCAAGAGCATAAAATACCTGTAGTGTTAATAGATAAGGTGACAGATAGATTAGAGGCAAGCAAAATCGTTTGCAATGATTATCAAGGGGCGTATGATGCTACTTCCCATCTTATTGAGGTAGGTAAAAGAAGAATTGCTCACCTCACAGGATCATTAACACCATTAACTACTCGCGAAAGGTACCGAGG
Source organism: Marivirga lumbricoides (assembly GCF_014636295.1). Taxonomy (GTDB): domain Bacteria; phylum Bacteroidota; class Bacteroidia; order Cytophagales; family Cyclobacteriaceae; genus Marivirga; species Marivirga lumbricoides. The sequence continues at coordinate 83,776 of NZ_BMEC01000011.1, forward strand.
TTATTGCGATGCATTAAAAAACAATGACTTAAAGCTGGACAATGAACTTATTAGGTATTGTGATCTGGTATCAGGAGAAGAAGGCTATCAGGAAATGAAAACATTAATCAGTTTATCTAATCCTCCTGATGCTATTTTTTGCGCAACAGACCCGACTGCAATTGGCGCCATTAATGCTGTTAAAGATAGTGGTCTTAAAGTACCAGAAGATATTGCTGTGATAGGTTTCAGTAATTGGAGTATGTCTTCAGTGATTGATCCACCTCTTTCTTCAGTTATCCAGCCGGATGTGGAAATGGGTGAACAAGCAGTAAGGCTCATCATTGAAGAAATTGAAAATATAAGAAATGATAAACCAGTGGTTTTTAAAACCCATGTGATGAAAACTGCTTTAATACTAAGGCAGTCAACACTAGGTAAAAAGGAAGGAGTGAATGTTTAAAACTATTTTCACTCCTTTAAAATATCAAAACTCTAAATCTGGTTAGAATTCTTTCAATGCCAGATTAGCCCAGAAGAATTCTTTACACAGGCATTTTAATCATTTTTAAATCAATTAGTTTGGACTCCTCATACCCTATTGATAGATAACCAAACACTCCTCCTGAAGATTCTGCGACTTTCTTAGCAATATCTCTCATTGATTCTACAAACTGGCCTGCCCATCTTTTATCCAGTTTTGGTATAATATCATTCAGCTTTCCCAACTCCTCAATAATAATTTTACTTCTTACTTCCGGATCTGAAGGATAACTTTCTAACAAATCATCTAATATCGATTCAAAATTAGGTGCCACCCAGTTATAGTAAGAGATGAGTTCAATTCTAGCTCTCTTCTGTTTCATTTTAGTAAGCGCTATGGCTTCCTGCAATTCTCTGTTACTTATATGTTCATCTGCTCCTGCAATTAGGATAGTAATCATTGCTGGTGTTTTCTCAAATAATCCGATTTCAGTTTCGGAAAGACTTTTAAATTCAGGTATCATGATTTAGTTTTAATTTTGAGAAGCAATATAATCAATCACCTAAATTTTTGCTTTGAAGGAGGAAATTAAATTACTCTTTTCGATTAATCCTGGGTTTAGTGACACGGAGATTTCTAAATTGCCGATACTTAGCTAAACAGGAAAATCCTTATGATGATTAATAGCTTCTATTTGATATTTATGATGGTTTAAATGAGAATTGAAGAACTCCAGCATTTGCGTTACTGTCATTTTTCCTACTGCAGGATGATTGAAACTGAAATAATTCAACTTCTCATCAGGATAGGAAGATAAAACTGACCTCATTTCCTCTCTTAATTGGTTCCACTGATCCAAAAACACTTCAGCATCAGGAGATAAATCAAATTTCCCTTTACTTTGCTCTAAAACTTTTGGGGCTTTAAACTTCTTTTTTGAATTGAGTCTGTTTACTACCAATATGGTATTTAGTCGGCTTTTCAATCCAAGCTTAACATCCTTCCTGCTAAAATCAAAATTCTTTACGAAATTGATTGACAATTTTTCGGAAGTGTAAAGATGGTGCATGACTTCCATCATCGACCAACTTTCGGGTGTTGGTTTAAAAGCTAACTGTACCGGATTAAAAACTTTTAACAAAGCATCATAATATTCTTTATTCGATTCAATTCTCCGGAAGTACTTCTCAATTTTGGAATGCATACATCTTAATTTTTGTGCCAGCAATTTAGAAAAATTTATGGAAGGATATAAAAGTTGATAGCATCTTTAAAAGTAATGATTAACTACAATTAATCCTGATTAAGTTCATCATAATAATAAGAAGTCCGAAGATTAAACTATGGCTTAAAACATACATTAATTTATATATTTAATACAATTAATTTTAAATACAAATTCAACTAACAATATAATTAATCTAATATTATCCTATGATTCAAAATTCAAAATTATTACTAATACAGTAAATAATAAAACATCACTTTACTAATATCTATATATTATGAACTGATCGTAAATCTCAACTTAAACAACTAAAATAAACTTCGATTGGCCATCATAACTTCTGTAGATAATAAATAAATTTAACAAAGAAGTCTCTACATAAAAAGGATATAACAGCAACAAAAAAGTTGGCCTCACAATTAAAACTATAAGTAATTCAACCTTCAATAGTCTACCCCAATTTTTAGCAAAAGTAATGGCAAATCTCCCATGAACAGTATATGTAATTATAAGCTAAAACAGCGCTGAGATTTTAACAGATATAATTAAGATTAACCTCTTGAAAGCAGGAGAAAAAAGTCCACACCTATCTTATATCAAATCTATTTCCACCCTTGAAAATCCCCACTTATAAACTTTACAAAATATCACCTGCAAGACAAATACAAGCTGTAATTGAAATGCACAACTACCAATCTCAGAAAAGACAATTCCATTATAATTTCAGGACCACACAAAAGAAAATCATTGTTACTAGCCGAAAAAAAATAATTTTAAAACAAAATTAGAAAATATTATTTTTCTAATAATCATTTCAAAAAACAAAACTCTTTACCTTAAAGTAAAATCCTCCTAACTGATTCCTTCGAATACTTAGGGCTAAAAGTAATTCATATATTATATTTCAAACACCCTTAAAATAATTATATATCAAAAATCTTTCATTTACTAAGAAAAACTTACAAATAGCTTATCATCATGTGTAATATATGATTTTACAAGAAGGAAATTCATGTTCTCTTCATAAATAAAATTCGTAAAATTAACCTCAGTAATAAATTATAATTTACTTTAATTAAATCTATTTTTATATCTGATTTTTAAGAATTTAAACTAGTCAATCAAAAATTAACTTTAGGTATAACCTATTAACCAAATTTAATTTGGAACTACCATTTTCAACCTATCTTCTTGTATTTTGAGCGTAAATTACAATTTATTGATAAATAGAGCCTACAAATTTAAATAATCACATTATAAAAATTTAGAAATATAGGACATGTAATAGCCATCACATGTTAGTTTATATCCCAGAGAATACTAACATCCTAATTTATACCAAAAATTACTAAATTCAATAATTTAATTTAACAAAGAATATGGAAAAATATTTTAGGTAGATTTTATTAAAAATTGCCCGTACTTCTTCCCTCTTATAATTATTAAAGCCCACAACATTTTGCTATTTGATCAGGTTTATTTTGTTTAGCCTTTTCAAATAAACAGCCAATGAAATTTCAAAATATTGATCAGTACAAGCAACATTTTTCTAAGCTCATCCAAAAGGAAAGAGCAGCTGAAATGGACTTTCATCTTAATGAAATTATGTTGCTTAGTGGCAAGCAAAGAGAGCAAAAAGGAAGGGCAATTTTATTATTGAGTGGCAACGATTCCGGCACTGGTATTGGAGGATCTTTTCTGGTGAAATTTGTAAGAGGAGAAGGCCTGCCTGACAACCAGATTTCCATTGGTGATATAGTGATTGCTTCAAAGGAAAAACCGACAGGAAAAGAAGACCAGGGAACAGTGGTTGAAAAGACGGCCAGAAGCATTACCGTAGCTTATTCTAAGAGCCCGGACTATAACCTATATGGCAGAAATCTCAGACTGGACCTCTTTTCCAATGATATCACTTTTCAAAGAATGTTAGAAGCGATTCATTCGCTTACCATCAAATCAAATTTTCACTCAAGGTTAATCAACTTTTTTGAATTTATCGAAGAAAGTGATTTAAGCAATAATTACTCAGAAGAAAAAGGAAATCTAAATAAAAGTCAATTACTAGCTATACAAAAATCATTAAATATTAAGGAAGTTTCACTTATTCACGGCCCTCCCGGAACGGGAAAAACCACGACTCTCTCCTACTTGATCCAGGCTTTTCATCAACAAAATAAAAAGATCTTAATCACTGCTGCTTCCAATACAGCGGTTGATAATATTTTAGAAAAGTGTATAAAATTAGGTATTCCCTCTCTCAGAATTGGCAACCCCGCTCGAGTAGATGAATCACTTTTGGCACACAGTCTGGATGTACAGTTACAAGACCATCCGGATTACCAACAAGCAAATAGCCTTTGGAACCAGGTGCAGATTCAGAAGAAAGAACAGGACGAATTAGTACCTGCTACAGGTCAGAACAGACGTGGACTTTCAGATGAAAAGATCATTCAACTGGCAAATTCTAAGTCCAATTATAGAGGAATTCCATCCGGTAAGCTACGGAAAATGGCTAAATGGATCTCCATTCAGAGAAGCATTAATAAAAGCTATGATGAGGCCAGAAAATTACAACTGAAGGCAATTGAAGATATTATTGAACGCACAGCAGTAGTATGTGCCACCAACTCCTCATCGGGAAGTGACTTATTAAAAGACACGCAATTTGATGTAGTTTGTGTAGATGAAGCCACTCAGGCAACGGAGCCTGAATGTCTTATTCCCCTCCTAAAAGGTAAACAATGGATTTTAGTGGGTGACCATCATCAGCTACCTCCTACTGTTAAATCAAGTGAAGCTGAAGCATTAAAGATCAGTTTATTCGAGAGATTATTGGATCAGATTCCACAAGACTGGGTTAGTCTCCTGAAAATACAATACAGAATGCATGAAAACATCATGAGATTCTCAAATGAGACATTCTATCACTCAAAATTGATAGCGCACCCTACTGTCAGCAAGCATACTTTAGCGGACCTGCCTGGTTTTACTCCTTTTTTATCACTTAAGCAGCAGATAAATGAAGCGCTCAATCCCGGAGAACCTGTCGTTTTTATGGAGTATACTCAAGGAAATGAACAACAATTACCTGATAGCTTTTCCTATTTTAATCTGCTGGAAATAAAAAAAGTGGCTGAACTCACAGATGCCCTGCTATCGTCCCGACTTTTTCCTGAAGACATTGGTATTATTTCCCCTTATGAACAGCAGGTGAACAGGTTGAAGCAAAGACTAACAAATTACGGAGTAGAGATTAAAACCATAGACGGCTTTCAGGGCAGGGAGAAAGAAGTAATTATTTTAAGTCTCGTTCGTGCTAATAGTGAAGGATCTGTTGGCTTTTTAAGGGATTACAGAAGATTAAACGTAGCTTTAACCCGAGCAAAGCGAAAACTGATAATCATTGGTCATGCAGGCACTCTGAAATCTGATCCTGTTTATAAAAAGCTCATCAATTCAGTCCCGATAATTAATGCTGACTCAATACTATAAAAGGCTCTATTCGGCAACTATATGAGACCTGACTTAATTTAATAAACAATTCAGGAATACTCAACCTTTATGTATAATTTGATCTTACAACCCATATAAATGCTTCAATTTACTATCCATTACGGACTGCATTTTATCTTCCCTCTTTTAATTGCCTATTTGTACAGCAAATCAGAATGGAAGAAGGCCTACTTCACTTTAATAGCTACTATGCTGGTAGATTTAGATCATCTTTTTGCTCAGCCCATATTTGATCCTGACAGGTGTAGCATAGGTTTTCATCCATTGCATTCGGAATATGCTATCCTTATCTATTTCTTTCTTTTATTTCCCAAAAGAAGCAGATTAGTAGCCATTGGACTACTCATGCATATGGTAACTGATTATATCGATTGTTTCCTTTGAAATCAACTGGTTAAAACGGAAAGAATATAGGAATTAAGAATGTCGCCAAAAGCCAAAAAGTAAGATTGAGAACAATCCCAACTTTAACAAAATCCGTGAAACGATAGCTTCCCGCAGTGTAAACCATGGTATTTGTCTGGTAGCCAATAGGTGTCATAAAGCTGGCTGAAGCAGCAAAAGTAACCGCCATTAAAAAAGGCGTGGGACTCAAACCTAAATTAATACTTATAGCTATGGCAATAGGTGCCATTAGAGCGGCAGTAGCATTATTGGACATCACCTCAGTCAGAATTGCTGTAATGATATACAAGCCGCTCAAAATCACCACCGGGCCATGGTTTCCTAATTTATGAATTAAACCTGATGCAATGGTCTTATCTAAGCCGGTGTTATTGAGAGCTACACCTAGACTGAGTACACCAGCCAGCAGAAAAACAATCTTCCAATTGATGGCTTCATACACCTCACGCATATTAAGTACTTTCAACATTACAAGCGATATGACTCCTGCAATTACTGATATCACAATATCTACTACTTCAAAAGTTGCCAGCCCAATTACAATAGCCAGCACAGACAATACTATTAAAAATTGTCGCTTATCGAAATCCAGTACTTTATCAGCAGAAAGCAAAGCAAATGGTGCATTTTGCTGTGTTTCCTGCTTCTTCAGTTCTTTTACATAGTGGGATTTTACCTCAGAAAGCAATACATCACCAGCTTTGAGTTTTACATCATACAAATCCTCATGCAATACCTCATCTCTATGTCTGATAGCCAAAGGAGAAGCTCTGAAACGTCTCCTGAAATCCAGCTCACGGAGGTTTTTACCGTCAAATTCAGAATTAGAGGAGATCACCATTTCTACTAATGAAGACCCTTTACCTTTCAGGTTATCGCCTGCCATTTTCACTGAAGAACTATCTAAAATTTTTGCTCTGCTTTTTAATTCCTTAATATTGGAGAGATTACATCTAACCTTCAGTACGTCATCCGCATGTAATACAAAATCACCAGGAGGTAGACTATACCTGGTTCCTTTCCGCTGCACTTCCAAAATATCTATCTTAAGATCGTTTACTAACGGACTTTCCATAATTGTTTTACCGATGGAATCTGTATTGTCCTGCAGCTCTATCTCGGTAAGATAGTCTCGCATTCCAAATTTCTCCTCTAAATCTTCATTCTGTCTGTTTTTGGGTAGAATTTTGATACCGATAAAAAGCATATACAAGGTACCCACTGCTACCAACACCAAACCGAAAGGAAGCAATTGAAACATACTAAAACCTTCCAGTCCGGCCTGAACTGCAATTCCCGAGACCAGTACATTGGTAGAAGTACCAATATAAGTACAAGTTCCTCCAAAAATAGAGGCAAAAGAAAGCGGAATCAGCATTTTTGAGGGGCTTACTCCTGTGCTCTTAGCTATTTGAATCACTACGGGTATGAAAACTGCAACCACTGGGGTATTATTGATAAAGGCTGAAATTAATGCAATCAATAGCATCATTAAACCTAAACCTAATTTGAAGTTGGCTTTAAAAATATCCGCCAATTTATAAGCCACAAATTGAAGAGCGCCTGTTTTCAGCAATGCTGCACTCATTACAAACATAAAAGCTACAGTAATGGTAGCTGGGTTACTAAATCCGGCAATTCCTTGTAAAGGTGTGATTACCCCAACCAATACAAGCGAGCAAATGATGAGTAAGGCAATGAGATCTACAGGTAGTTTTTCAGAGATAAAAAGGATGATTGCGCCCAGTATTACTGCAATAGTGGCTATAATTGAGTAGTCCATTCAGCTAAAAAGTTCTATAAGATAATTTGCACAAAAAAAATCATTAAAAATCATAAATCCTACTAAACCAATAGGATTTAATTTTAAGTGAAATTATAACCTATTAATGAGACAACCTTCTAATCTTTGAAAATGAACTTTATAAAATAATTAAAAGCTAATCCTGCAAGGAGTTGAGAAATTTGAACGGTTTAGCATCACTGTTTACCAATGCCTGCCGGCTCTGAAATTGTTGTTTAGCTTCTCTGAAAGCTTTTTGTTTATCCTTAGGGAATAAAGAGCGGAAACTGTTCAAATTAGCTATGTTATCAAAGACAAATGCTTGTCTGGAACTACTTTTTATGCCTATCATTTCACTAATTTCTTCCCCAAGAAGATACTCCATTAGCATATCTGCTGAAAATTTAAGAGGCAATTCCTGACGGTTTACATAATCTTGCAAGCTTTTAGCTAATACTCTACCTTCTTCTGATGGACGGAAGTTTCTTTCAGCCATTTTCTTTTCCAGAATAAAGGCCGAATGGTTATCTTTTGGCAGTAGGGCATCGTCCAGTCCCAGCAATTTTCCTATTTCATTCCAATACAAAATGAATTCTTTTGCCTTTTGGGGAGAAATGTTAAACCCCAGTTTACGCAAGCCACGAATATTAATTAATGAAAATGACAGATTTGTGGCAGCCATGTCCTCCTGATTTACAGGTAATCCCCATGCCCTTTCCCACCGATCAGAATTTTTTAAATGATAGCGAATAGCCGCATGCATTAAGCGTACTTTTGCGATGCTGATAAAGCCTTTTCCCTCGTTCTTAAATGCTGCAGGCTCAGACACATCAAATACAAATTCTGCTGTTTCCATCAGCCTCCTTTCAGGGTTTTCAATAATTCTACGGGAAAAACTCAATACTTTGGCACCATCGGCTGCTGCATAGCAATAAGGTAAAGAGAGCAAGCCAAGACATAACATAATTTCCGTTGTATACTCCTGAAAAAACACAGAACCCTTTTCAATAATTTTAGCATCAGGCTGGTAGGATTTCACCTTTATAAAATATTGCTTTAGTGCTTCAGGAAACTCTTCGGGGATTGGCTGATGATTAAATTGCAATGTATTGTAAGTTTCACTCTGATGAGGATGAAAACCAACTTTAAACAATGCTTCCACAGTTTGATCAGCCAAAGGGTCCCCTATTTGCCTGAATTTCTCTAATTGTTCGTTGGGATATTGTATCTGCTTATTTTTCACAAACAGGTAACTAAGTAGAAGGAGAAATGATTTAAAAAAGTATAATTTTTTAAGCCGAGGATTCTACTTATTTCAATATATAACCAAAATATCTTTATAAGATATAAAAGGTTTATTTATTATAGTATCAAATATCTATTATCATGTGTTCTCAAATATTATATTACTTTTGAGTGTAAATAAAAAAAAATGAAATTTATACTTATAATTTTTGCCTTAACATTATCATTTAACTCCATAAGCCAAAATATCTTAATTAAGAAAAATGGGGAAGAAATACCCTACAAAAAACATAATATATATGGTAAAAATGTACAGTTAAAACTCGCTGACAAGACATCTATTATCATTCCAGCTTCTAAGATTGCAGGGACTTATTCCATTGATAAGGATTTTTTTCTATATATGAAAAGTCTACCTCTCAACGATAATTTGATTTGGCAATTTGTTGCGCAAATTAATGATGGCCCAATCAAAATTTATCAGGATGTAGAGCTGGCAAGTTTTGTAATGCACACTGGCTCGGGAACAACTAGCACCACAACTCCAAAAACTATCTACTATGTTGAAAAAGATAGTGAAATATATAAATCTTCAAAATCTGGTATATTTAGTTCAAATAAAAAGCTAACCAACAAATTGAAGAAATTTGTTGATACCGATAGTATTGCATTAAGAAAGGTTAACTCTCATTACTTTAAGAATAGAATTGATCAGATACTAGAAATTGTCAACATCTACAATATAAATGCAATAAACAAAAAGAACAAAGCATACTCCGACTCCTCAAAAAACAATGTTATAATTCAAAGAAATAAAAGCAATCAGTCTAAAAATGATATTCAAATTAAATTAAATGATACATTAATTTCTTTAAATAATTGGGGAGAGCAAGAAGTCTTACTTTCTACTTCAGAACCATATAAGCTTTGTGTTTCCAGTGGCAATATTGAAAAGTGTACTTTGATACAAGCTTCTAAATACTATAGAAAAATATATGAAGTAGGACTCAGTAAATGGCTTGATATCAATATCGAACTATTAGTACCAAGAAAATAATTTATTTCTCCATATCGCTCAGTTGTATATTCAATGCCTTTACACTGATTTGAATTTCTATAATTGAAAGTGCTAAAGAGATCATTAGTAAAACCAGTGAAAGTCCGAAAATGAGACTCCCTGCGAAATTAAACTCCTGGTAGATCACAAACATACTGAGCACACATAAAAACAGTGCAGCAATCCCCATTAATTGCATGTTTTTGATCAGTGTGAGCCTTCTTCTTAAATTAGAAATTTGTGCTTTTGTTTTAGGAGTAGGAGCTTCTACGTATTGCGCACTCAAATTTCTGATTAATGCGGCTATTGCCAGAAACCTATTGGTATACGCTAAAAGTAACAATGAAATAGCCGGAAACAATAAAGCTGGAGTGGTTAAGGAGATTTGCATATTATGAGTACAAAGTATAGAGTATAGAGTATTGAGATATAAGACTTAAGATTAAAGATTAAAGATAAAGAAAATTGGGATTACTAATAAGCTCCCCTCAGATTTTGAAATGGACTATAAAGGAGGTTGATGAAGATTGAGAAGAGGTCTGTGAGCCACAGACCTAGGTGTATAATCAACTAAACTTTCTAGTTGCCTTAATAAAATAATAGATAAAATAGGAATTAATAATTCTACTAAAAAAATCTAGTACTAATATCCATCCGTTTCCTTCAGTAGGTAATTTATGCAAGGGGTTTAGCAGATAGAAATACTGCCCAAATGAAATTCCTATACCATCAAAATTTTTCCAAGGCCAGACAAATACCAAATCATTGTATCCAATAAGAATGAAAAGAGTGAATATAAGAATGTGTACAGAAAATAGCCATATTACAGGGCGGACATAACTTAATCCAAAATCGCTAAACCATTTATTAGTTCTTAATAAAAGTATATCCCAACAGTCTAAATTTTTATCAAGCAATGAAACTTTTAGATTCGTCTTCATTTCATGATTATAGAATTTCAAAGAAGATAATTTATCACCACTTTTCTCAGATAATAATTTTAGTTGGCGGTATTGTTCGGAAAGTGATCTAAGTAATAAAGTACCGTATATTTTATCCTTTCCTAGAAGCTGATAATTAGGATATAATAAATAATTCTCAGGCCAAAGAATATTGAAAAAATATGCGGTTGTAATTATTGAATCTTTGAAGCTAAGTTTCGAATCTGTAAAATCAATATATGAAAGTACAAATCCATCCAAATTCTGTTTAGTAAAATCGCAGTCACCTTTGAAGTTTAACTCCATTAAAAATTTTGAATTAGAAAAAGTTATTTCTTGGAAAGTAAACAAATTAGAAAAATTAACTCCAGAAATTAAAAGGTTATCACCAGTTACATTTATAAATCTAAAGAATTCAATAGACAATCCGTTTATGATTTCTAATTGTAAAAATCTAGAATATTCTATTTTTAATTCCTTATAATTCCCTCCTGATAGTTTAAAATAATCTACTCTTGATTTGATTATAGAGAAATTACTGCTATAACTTATAGGTTGATCTATTTGAATGTTAAGAAAAGATGATCGTTTCATTTCAAAATTATCTAAGCCACATGATTTCATCAGAAAATCACCAGTATTTTGGCAATGATTAATATATGCATGCATAAATTTTGTCTTCGTAGCTTTGAAATTAAAACCTTCTCCGCAATTCATTAAAGAAATCTTTTTGATCGGCTGACATTCTCTAATAGAAATGCTTGATTTTTGTGTGCCATTAATTATTATCTCATTACCAAATGTGCATGTTTTAAGATTTACAAATTCAACTGAATCTTCTTCTTTTAAATCAATATATAAAGACTCAAACTCACATTCGAGAAAATTTAAATCAAGTGGAGATTTTCTGTTGATTATAGAATTTCTATCTAACCAAATATCTCCACGAAATTCTATATTTTCAAACTTTTCCTGGCCTTGAGTTATTAACTTGCTCAACTCTTTGAGATTTAACTTCTGCTTTTTATCCATTTTGAGCTTATTTTAAATATGTGAATTTAATTTAACTAAAATCGAAAACATATAAGCTATCAAAATTTGAAAAGAATTATCAGTCTAAATGACTGTAGAAAAATCAAAAAAGTACCAATGACATCCCAACTGCTTACCCACCCAAGGTCTGTGGCTCACAGACCTTAATCTGCACCGGTTAGAAAACTTTTCTATAATCCGTTAACATATTAAAATCATCGATACCTGTTTCATAAAATTTAGCAGATGACCACTTATAATCTTCAGGAAAAGAAGCTAAATTCCACTTATCTTGTAGAGGATTGAGATGAATGTACTCTATTTTCTGCTCCACTTTAAATTTACTATCCATTAATATTGCTAATGGGTCACGTTGCCATATTCTAAATTGTCTCTCCTTTTCTTTAACCTGAAAATATGGTAAAACTTTATGGTGATTTTCTTTCAAGTCCTTTATTATTAAATGGGCCGTTACTTTATTGAAGCTGGCATGAGGCATTTCTTTTCCATTTAACTTGTTCAATCGCCATACTAAGTGGATGTGATTAGGCATTATAACAAATGAATAAAGAGTAATTAATCCTTTATCAACCAATTGCTTCAGGCTATCTGTAATAATTTGCTTATACTTATCACGTGCCAAAAGCTTCTTCCAGTCTTTAATGGTGCAGGTCCAAAAATATATCTCACCAAGGCTCATGCGAGAATTTCGAGGTTTGGTGAATAGATTGTTAGACATAGGTAATAACTGGTTGAACTGATAAATATAGTAAAATTTGCTTGAGAAGAGGTCTGTGAGCCACAGACCTCGGGTAAACAAATGAATAAAGAGTAATTAATTCTTTATCAACCATTTGCTTCAGGCTATCTGTAATAATTTGCTTATACTTATCAGGTGCTAAAACCTTCTTCCAGTCTTTAATGGTGCAGGTCCAAAAATATATCTCACCAAGGCTCATGCGAGAATTTCGGGGTTTGGTGAATAGATTATTAGACATAGGTAATAATTGGTTGAACTGATAAATATAGTAAAATTTGCTTGAGAAGAGGTCTGTGAGCCACAGACCTCGGGTAAAAAAGGCTTGTTGAGGAAGCCTAATAAGAAGTCTACAAGCCACAGCCTTGGGTAAACAAATGAATAAAGAGTAATTAATTCTTTATTAACCAATTGCTTCAGGCTATCTGTAATAATTTGCTTATACTTATCACGTGCTAAAAGCTTCTTCCAGTCTTTAATAGTGCAGGTCCAAAAATCATATCTCACCAAGGCCCATGCGAGAATTTCGGGGTTTGGTGAATAGATTGTTAGACATAGGTAATAACTGGTTGAACTGATAAATATAGTAAAATTTGCTTGAGAAGAGGTCTGTGAGCCACAGACCTTGGGTAAAAGAGTAATTAATTCTTTATTGACCAATTGCTTCAGGCTATCTGTAATAATTTGCTTATACTTATCACGTGCTAAAAGCTTCTTCCAGTCTTTAATAGTGCAGGTCCAAAAATATATCTCACCAAGGCTCATGCGAGAATTTCGGGGTTTGGTGAATAGATTATTAGACATAGGTAATAATTGGTTGAACTGATAAATATAGTAAAATTTGCTTGAGAAGAGGTCTGTGAGCCACAGACCTTGGGTAAAAGATAACAAAAAAGGAGCCTCCCAGCTCCTTTCTTCTTTACTCTTTATCTAAAATCTATGTTCTAGATTCTAGTATCTTCAAATTACATGTTTCGTCTGTATTGGCCTCCTATCAGCCATTAGTCGGATCTTCGGCCAATCCTTCACATGTTTCGTCTGTATTGGCCTCCGACCTCAAACAGCGCACTTGTTATCTGCCCTAGTGAGCAATATTTAGTGGCTTCCATTAGCTCTGCAAACATATTTTCATTTCTAATAGCTGCTTTCTGGATGCTGTCGATATGCGCTTTGGCCTCATTCTCAAATCGTCCGTTAAGTAGGTTAAGCGTTTCAATCTGGTATTCTTTCTCTTCCGTTGTTGCCCTGATGACCTCTCCCGGTGTTACAGTAGGCGATCCTTTAGAGTTCAAGAAAGTATTTACTCCAATAATTGGATATTCGCCTGTATGCTTTAAGGTTTCATAATACAAGCTTTCTTCCTGGATTTTACCACGCTGATACATGGTTTCCATAGCGCCCAATACTCCACCTCTTTCTGTAATTCTATCAAACTCTTTCAGCACGGCCTCTTCTACTAACTCGGTCAGTTCTTCAATAATAAATGAGCCCTGAATTGGATTCTCGTTTTTGGCTAAGCCTAACTCCTTATTAATGATTAACTGAATAGCCATTGCCCTCCTTACTGAATTCTCAGTGGGTGTAGTAATGGCTTCGTCATAAGCATTGGTGTGCAGAGAGTTACAGTTATCATAAATAGCATATAAAGCCTGTAAAGTGGTTCTGATATCGTTGAAATCAATCTCCTGTGCGTGTAAAGAGCGACCAGAAGTTTGGATATGGTACTTCATCATCTGGGCACGTGCATTAGCTCCATACTTTTGCTTCATGGCTTTCGCCCAGATTTTTCTGGCTACACGGCCAATTACAGCATATTCGGGATCTACTCCATTACTGAAGAAGAAGGAAAGGTTAGGACCAAATTCATTGATGTCCATTCCTCTGCTGAGGTAATATTCCACATAAGTGAATCCGTTGGCTAAGGTAAATGCTAGCTGTGTAATTGGGTTGGCTCCTGCCTCAGCAATATGGTAACCGGAAATAGAAACAGAGTAGAAATTTCTCACCTTTTCAGTAATGAAATACTCCTGTACATCTCCCATCAATCGCAAGGCAAATTCCGTGGAGAAAATACAAGTGTTTTGCGCCTGATCTTCTTTTAGAATATCCGCCTGCACCGTTCCACGCACAGTAGCCAAAGTATCCGCTTTAATTTTTTCATAAACGTCCTTAGGAAGTACTTTATCTCCGGTAATCCCCAGTAACATCAAACCTAAACCATCATGACCTTCCGGCAAATCACCTCTGTAGGCTGGTCTGTTACCCTTTTCAGCGAAAATCTTTTCTATTTTCTGATTTATCTCATCTTCCAGTCCGTTTTCTCTGATGTATTTTTCACACTGCTGATCAATAGCGGCATTCATAAAGAAGCCTAACAGCATAGGAGCAGGACCATTAATTGTCATAGAAACAGACGTCATAGCACTAGCCAGATCAAAGCCTGAATACAGTTTTTTGGCATCATCCAGGCAGCAAATACTTACACCGGAATTACCGATTTTACCGTAAATATCAGGTCTGTAATCAGGATCATTACCATACAATGTAACAGAATCGAAAGCTGTAGAAAGCCTTTTGGCCGGCATGTCCTTGCTAAGGTAATGAAATCTTTTATTGGTTCTCTCCGGCCCACCTTCTCCAGCAAACATTCGGGTAGGGTCCTCTCCTTCCCTTTTAAAAGGATAGATTCCTGCAGCATAAGGGAATTCTCCCGGAACATTTTCCTGTAAGCTCCATCTTAATAAATCTCCCCAACTTCTGTACTTAGGCAAGGAAACTTTGGGAATCTGTGTATGGGAAAGAGATTCAGTGTGCGTATCAATTTTGATTTCTTTATCCCTTACTTTAAAGGTGTACACTGCTTCTGTATATTTTTTTACTTTTTCATCCCACTCTTCTATCAAAAGCTTATTTTTAGGATCGAAATTCAGTTCTTCTTTGGCATAAGCTTCTTCCAAACCTTTTATCAATCGGTCTTTGTCTTCAATGGAAGATTCTTTCAATGTATTGATGGATTTCCGATAACCATACAGCTTATCTGCCACTTCTGCCTGTTGTGCCACCCACTCATCATAACCACGGTTATTCTCTGAAATTTCAGAAAGGTAACGGGTTCTGTTAGGCGGGATAATAAACACTTTTTCAGACATCTCATCAGTAATCTCAAAATTAGATTTCAGATCAGCCCCTGATTTTTCTACTACTTTATCAATAAGAGATTTGTATAATGCATTAGTACCCGGATCGTTAAACTGAGAGGCGATAGTACCGAAAACCGGCATGTCATCCACCTTGGCTTCCCATAATCCATGGTTACGCTGGTACTGCTTTTTCACATCGCGTAAAGCATCCAATGCTCCGCGCTTGTCAAATTTATTGAGCGCGATGATGTCGGCAAAATCCAACATATCGATTTTCTCCAGTTGTGTGGCAGCCCCATATTCAGGAGTCATTACATACAACGAGGCATCAGAATAATCTAAAATTTGCGTATCTGACTGGCCTATTCCTGAGGTTTCTAATATAATTAAGTCGAATTTAGCGGCTTTCAGGATACTAACTGCATCTTTTACGTATTTGGAGATAGATAAATTGCTTTGGCGTGTTGCTAATGAACGCATGTAAACCCGCTCATTATTGATGGCATTCATTCTGATTCTGTCTCCTAAAAGAGCACCACCGGTTTTCCTCTTAGATGGATCCACAGAAATAATTCCAATTTTCTTGTCTTTAAAATCAATCAAAAACCTTCTTACCAATTCATCCACTAAGGAAGATTTTCCCGCCCCACCGGTTCCTGTAATTCCTAAAACTGGTATTTTAATTTTCTCTACTTTCTCACGAATAGCTTTGAGCTCTACATTTCCATCTTCAGGGAAATTTTCAGCTGCTGATATTAATCTGGCAATAGATTTCACATCCTGCTGATCAATATGCCCTACTTCTCCATTGAGATTATTACCTAATGGATAATCACTTTGCTTTACCAAATCATTGATCATTCCCTGTAGGCCCATTTCACGTCCATCATCAGGCGCATAAATACGAGTTATGCCGTAATCATGTAATTCCTTAATTTCATCTGGCAAAATTACTCCGCCTCCGCCACCAAATATTTTGATATGTCCGGCACCTCTTTCCTTCAATAAATCATACATGTATTTGAAGTATTCGGTGTGTCCACCCTGGTAAGAGGTCATGGCGATCGCTTGTGCATCTTCCTGAATAGCTGTGTTTACCACTTCTTCCACGCTTCTGTCATGCCCCAGGTGAATTACTTCACAGCCTGTCGACTGGATAATCCTTCGCATGATATTGATGGCCGCATCGTGCCCGTCAAATAAGGAGGCGGCAGTAACGATACGAACATTATTTTTTGGTTTATAAGGAGCTACAGTTTGATGTGCAGACATAATTTTTTATCGATTTTTAAATGAGAATACGAATTTACAACAATAATGATAAAGAATAAAGATTGTTTACAAACTATCATTCGTTAGGCAAGTAATTAATTAAAACTACCTGCATATTAATTGCAAACGTTTGTAATTGGAAATGGATTTGATTATTCTTTTGGAGTTAATGAAGCCTGCACCTGACCTGAGAAATTCAGGAGAGATTGGTGGTTATTGAGACACAACCCAAGTCCATGAGGTAATCAAAAAAAACACTATCCAAGGCTTGTATCTCACGAACCTTGATTTCTATGTTGACAAATAATCTACCACACTAATCTGAAAGTCGATTTTATGGTAGAAAAACAATTATAAAATGGAGTTAGTATAAGTGGTTAATGAGACACGATCCACAGCCACATTTTTTTCTTCGCCTTGGTTCGTGTCTCACGCAACAATTGCCTGTGCTTACGCAACGCTTTAAAACTCCTCCCTGATATCTTTAAGGAAGGGGAAGTCATTTACACCTGTTTCATAAAACTTAGCTGAAGAATATAAGTAATTGGCTGGTTCGATTGCCAGATTCCAACCTTTAACTACCGGGTTGTTATGAATGTATTCCATCTTCTGTAAGATGATCTTTGGTGAATACAAATGAATGGCAAGTGAATCTCTCTGCCAAAATTCATACTCCTTATTGGCTGCATTTGATGCAAAACTGATCAGATTCCAACCCTTCGAGAGAAGAACTTTCTTTCTGAACTCATGAGCGGTAAATTTTAAAAAAGAGCCGTGAGGAGTCTCTTTACCATTGAGTTGGTTAATTCTCCAGATTAAGTGAATATGGTTAGGCATGATAACGAAGGCATATACATCTATCAGGCCTCTGTTTGATAAATAGTTTAATGAGCTGGTAATAATTAATTTATACTGTTCATCCGCTAATAAATTTTGCCAACTATTAATGGTTGCGGTCCAGAAATAAAGTTTGCCGAGCGACATAAATGACTTGCGTTCTACTTCTAGAGGGTCACAAGGGTTGGTTGAATCATCAGGCATTTTTAAATGTAACAAAATTATACGAAGCAAGGAATTTTTCGGTTCGTGAGACACGAACCGAGGCTTAGAAATCGAAAAAATAGCGCTCTTCGCCTTGGTTCGTGTCTCACGAACCAATTGACTACTGGGCTTACGCAAAGCAAAGCTTTAAAACTCCTTCCTGATATCTTTAATGAAGGGGAAATCATTTACACCAGTTTCATAAAACTTAGCTCAAGAATATAAGTAATTGGCTGGTTCGATTGCCAGATTCCAACCTTTAACTACCGGGTTGTTATGAATGTATTCCATCTTCTGTAAGATGATCTTTGGTGAATACAAATGAATGGCAAGTGAATCTCTCTGCCAAAATTCATACTCCTTATTGGCTGCATTTGATGCAAAACTGATCAGATTCCAACCCTTCGAGAGAAGAACTTTCTTTCTGAACTCATGAGCGGTAAATTTTAAAAAAGAGCCGTGAGGAGTCTCTTTACCATTGAGTTGGTTAATTCTCCAGATTAAGTGAATATGGTTAGGCATGATAACGAAGGCATATACATCTATCAGGCCTCTGTTTGATAAATAGTTTAATGAGCTGGTAATAATTAATTTATACTGTTCATCCGCTAATAAATTTTGCCAACTATTAATGGTTGCGGTCCAGAAATAAAGTTTGCCGAGCGACATAAATGACTTGCGTTCTACTTCTAGAGGGTCAAAAGGGTTGGTTGAATCATCAGGCATTTTTAAATGTAACAAAATTATACGAAGCTGAAAAGGAATTTTTCGGTTCGTGAGACACGAACCGAGGTTTATCCTGATAATCATTCCTGGCCAAGGTTCGTGTCTCACGAACCTTAATGGCTATGTTATCAGATAATTCACCAAACATATTTGAAAGCTATTTTGCGTTAGAAAAATAATTATTAAATAAAGCAGTATGTGGTTAATGAGACACAAACCAAGGCTGACAAATTTGCTTTTATATTAACTAAATTAATTGTTTGAATTCATAGCTATTTGTAACTTAATACGGTATGTTAAAATGATATTTCGTTTGATGAGGCACAAGCAGAGACTTATCCTAATAATTATACTGGCCAAGGTTCGTGTTTCACGAACCTGTGTAAGTGGTTAATGAGACACGATCCACAGCTGGATTAAGCAAACGCTGGTAAATTAATTAATGATTTTAAAATTTAACTCACTTTATGCCTTTCCTCTAAATGTAAGATTGTAAATTCACGTTCAAGAGAAAAAATTACAACCACTTGTAGATAGTATACAAATCATAGATATTCCATCATGAATCATACTTTAACTGAAACCGCAAAGCTTGCCGTAAAATACATCAACACTACAGATCGTCACATCTTTTTAACCGGAAAGGCTGGTAGTGGAAAAACAACTCTCCTTCGTTACATCATTCAAAACACCTACAAAAACGTGGCTGTTGCAGCACCCACTGGCATAGCAGCCATTAATGCAAAAGGCGTTACTCTACATTCTCTTTTACAGTTACCTTTTGGCACTTTTTTACCGGAAGATGCTGCCATGCCACAAAATGGTTATAGCGATCAGGTAAATACTCCTCGTACTTTTTTAAAGCAGTTCAAAATGTACACCAACAAGAGGCAGATCTTGAGGAACCTGGAATTATTGATTATTGATGAAGTAAGTATGCTCAGGGCTGATATGTTGGACTGCGCTGACTTAATTTTACGTGTAACAAGGAAGAATCAGCAACCTTTCGGTGGGCTTCAAATCATGTTTATTGGAGATTTAAATCAGCTGCCACCTGTAATTAGAAATAATGAAAAACCACTCCTGGAACCATTTTACAAAAGTGGATTCTTCTTTGAGGCACTCGCTTTGCAGAAAAGCAATATAGTTTACATTGAGCTAGATAAAATATTCCGACAATCAGATGCCACATTTCTTGGGATCCTTAATCGACTAAGGGATAATAAAATGAATGCTGACGATGTGACAAGATTGAACCAGCACTATAAACCCGATGTTGAAACCGCTGATTATGATGGTTACATTCACATTACAACACATAACAGAAAAGCTGATCTGATTAATCAAAAGGCATTATCAGCATTAGAAGGTACAGAAAAGGATTATCATGCCATCATTGACAAGGATTTTCCGGAAAACCTGTACCCTATAGCTGAAAAGCTCAGTCTGAAGGTAGGTGCTCAGGTGATGTTTATTAAAAATGATCCAACTGGAGAAAACTTGTATTATAATGGAAAAATTGGAGAGGTACATTCTTTAGATACTGATAAAATTGAAGTGAAACTGGCCGATTCCGATGAGCTAATAACAGTAGATCGGTACTCATGGGAAAACAAGAAGTATTCTCTTGACAAGACCACCAATGAAATTGATGAAAAATATGTGGGCAGCTTTAGCCAATTTCCTTTAAAGTTAGCCTGGGCTATTACAGTACACAAAAGCCAGGGACTTACATTTGAGAAGGCAATTTTAGATGTTTCCGATAGTTTCGCACCGGGCCAGATGTATGTGGCCCTCTCCCGCTTAACCGGATTGGAAGGTTTGGTCCTCTCCCAGCCTATTTCCAATATTCACTTTGAATCAGATACTTCATTGAATGCTTTTGAAGGCAGTAAGCAGCCACTTGAATCGCTCAGCAACCAGTTAGAAGCTGATACAAAATCTTATATCTTCAGGCTGGTATACAATGCATTTGATCTGCACAGTATTAATCGCGATCTACAGAATCATCTCTCCAGCTTCAATAAAAGTGAAAACAGGTCACTCAAGCAACAATTTGCTGAATGGACCTTGGAACAGACTACTCAATTTCAAGAATTAAACAAAGTGGCAGGTACTTTTCAGCGTTCCCTACAGACTTTTGAAAGTGAACCACATTATTTAAATATATTGCAAGAGCGGATGCAAAAAGCAAAAGACTATTTTACTCCTCAATTGCAAAAGCTCTATGAAGAGTTTATAAAGCATCTTTTGGAGACTTCCAAACAAGCTCGCGTTAAGGATTACCTTAAAGAACTGGAAGAGCTGGCTCTACAGATTAAAGCTGCCTACTTAACTATTAATAAGGTAAATGTGGTAGTGAGTTCAGCAGCTGAAAACCGCATTCCTACAAAAAAAGACCTGTATCAATCAGCCGTTTACCAGGAAGAAAAAGAGAAAAAACCTGCTAAGAAAGCAAAGAAAAAGGATAAGACACCAACTTCTGAAATCAGCTATAAGATGTTTAAAGAAGGTAAAAGCATAGAGGAAATCTGCAAAGAAAGAGCATTGGTACCTGGAACCATTATGGGGCATTTAAGCAAGTATATTAGCTCAGGAGAATTAAAAGCTGAGCAATTTATAGATGAAGTTAAACTTGAACAGATTGGAAAAGTGATTGAAAAAGTAGGGATGGATTCTTATGGAGAGATTAAATCGCTTTTAGGAGATGAATTTGGCTATGAAGATATCAAAGTAGCTGTGGCTCATTATGGTTATTTGAAGAGTAAGGATTAAGTTAACAGGTTTGGAGGTTTTCATATAATGACTTAATCAGTTGAATAAAGTTCTTTATTTCTGAAATTTTTGAGAGGAAACCCTTTTCCTCCCCATATGAACCTAAAACTCATAATTGCTTAAGTCATAAAACAGCTCGCTAAAGCGGAATTAAAAGAATTTTCACTTCATGACAGTAAAGCTCAATTGCTACTCTATCAAATTCATGAGGATTTTGATCAAAGGTCAATCATAACAGCATACCTAATGCTTTACTTCCAGTCGATATATATATCATTCAATGTGGAGCTATAATCATCTTTAATTATGTTACTCTCATCATCATATTCTTCTATATATATTGCGCTTAATTTAAAGGTGCCACTCCATGAATCAAACTGTTCCGCCCAAACAAGATATTTTGATTCAAAATCATAAATAGGTGATAAAAAGCCCATTGATTCAATATCTTCTTCAAGTTCCATATCTTCAAGAGAATAAATTTTAATTAAATCATAATAATGATCATCTGGGAGTTCAGAACAAGATACTGTAAAATAATTACCATCCTTAGACAAGTTAATTGACTTCATGTAATAAGCACCTTCCTTTTCTAAAATAACTTCTTCTCCACCTTGACTAAGCTTAATAAGACGTTGAGAAAGACCGTAGAATGTTCGTCTTTGTACAATATATAACAAATCTCTATTATTTGTAATCGCCAATGAAATAATTTCTTCTTCCGGCTCTTTTACGATTTGCGGTATTGTAACAGGTTGACCATAAAACTCAATATTATTTTCAATCAGCATATACAGTGAATTATTATTTAACCAATCCATTTGCTTTATACCTGAGAATTGGGTCAATATCTCTTCCTCATTTCCAACTGAATCTATTATCACCGGGGTTCCATTTTCATTCAAGTAGGCAATTTTTAAATAATCATTCGTATACTTAACATGGCTCTTACTTTCGTTGGGGGACGAAGTTATCTTTTTAGGAGAATCTTTAAAATTATCCAGTCTATATATTTCATTCTCAAATATAAAAACAACATTCTCTACAGGCATTAAACCAAATGCTTCCTCATATTCTTTAATAAATTCTTCAGAAACAAAGGGGTTTTCTCCTTTACAGGATACAAAGATCATAACAATTGAAACAAGTAGTATTCTTTTCATTTTCTGTTATAATTAAAATCTTAAAGTAACTCCAGCCCCATTAGACCAAAAGAAAGACACTATTTTAGAGTCATCCACTTCTCCTCCTGCTATAATGGATATATTATATCTGGTTTGTAGATTCAATCCAATATTATCAGTTAACATAAAAGCAAAACCTGTTTTTGGAGAAATCGCCACGCGGCCAATAATACTTGTTGCTGAAACATCATTGTAACTATCAGAATCATAACTGCTGGAGATATAGTGATAGCCCACTTCGGCACCAAGAAAAAATTCAATATGTTTACTTAAGATAAAATCACTTCTAAAATTAGATGAAAGCTGAAATGATTGCATATCGCTGTATGAAATTGTTCCAAAGAAAACTTCATTATCAATAGAATATGGAAAGTAAAACACCTCTTGTTTAGGTGTAGCAACTGAATATCCTATATTAATACCCCATGATGATCTACGCTTTTTGTACTCATCCAAAAATGAAACTGCTAACTGTGCGCTTTTACCAGGATTATAAATCCAAGAAAGCTCATCAAGGGGAATTTCAATTGCTCCACTAAGGTTTATTTCTACTTGAGCTTGAGATTGGTTTATTAACCAAACTAAAAGTATACTAATTACCAGTAAAAACTTTCTTAAAAACATTACTTTCTTGAAATAGATTTGAGCAAATATAGTATTAATATTTATTTACCGTTAAACAAACTATATCACTAGTTTGTAAGTGATTGAACTAGGCACATTTAAATCAGATTATTCTTTGAAATTAATCTTAGAATGACAAATATCCTAGGGCAAAAAAAAACCTGCACAATGGCAGGTTTTAATGATTTAATTATGCTAATGAATTAAGCCATTCTATTGTCGCAATTCAAATCTTTGAAAGCTTGTTTCAATCTAGTCACCATGCTCTCTTCACCTTTTCTCAACCATACACGAGGGTCATAATATTTTTTATTAGGTGCATCAGGATCTGTAGAAGTACCAATTTGCATTTGTAATCTATCTTCATTGGAAGAATAGTAATTTCTTACTCCATCCCAGAAAGCCCATTGCATATCGGTATCAATATTCATTTTGATTGCTCCATAACCAATGGCTTCAGTAATTTTTTCAGGTTCTGAACCAGATCCACCATGGAAAACGAATAGCACCGGCTTATCTCCTGTATTATGTTTCTTCTGGATAAAGTCCTGAGATTTGCTTAAGATATCCGGTCTTAATTCTACATTACCAGGCTTATATACTCCGTGCACATTACCAAATGAAGCGGCAATGGTAAAGTTATCACTTACTTCTTTCAATTGCTCATAGGCATAAGCCACCTCTTCTGGCTGAGTATACAAACGGCTGCTATCTACATCGCTATTATCTACGCCATCTTCTTCACCGCCAGTGATACCTAATTCAATTTCAAGCAACATGCCCATATCGCTCATAGGTTTAAGGTACTCCTTACAGATAGCGATATTTTCTTCTAAAGGCTCTTCAGATAAATCCAGCATGTGGGAGCTGAATAGAGGCTTACCATGCTTTTTATAGTATTCTTTACCCGCATCTAATAAACCGTCAATCCATGGAAGTAATTTCTTGGCTGCGTGGTCAGTATGCAAAATCACAGGCACTCCATATTGTTCTGCCATAAGATGCACATGATGTGCACCTGCAATACCTCCGGCAATAGAACCCTTTTGACCATCGTTGGACAGGCCTTTTCCTGCATTAAATGCAGCACCTCCATTGGAGAATTGAATAATAACAGGTGAATTTACATCTCTTGCAGTTTCAAGCACCGCATTGATTGTGTTACTTCCTATTACATTGACTGCCGGTAAGGCATATTTATTATCTTTTGCATGATGCAATAAATCCATCATTTCTTTTCCTGAAAGTACTCCGGGATTTGCCATATTGTTATATATTAATTTTTAAGTTCTTTATGATACTCAAAAATGCCAATAATGGGAGAAATAAAAAAGTATGGGAGGAAGTATTTGACTGAGAGGCGCTAAAAACTGAAAATCTTCAAATTGCAATCGATTTCTATCAGAAATGGATGCTGAATTCAGTCTTTTCTTTTAAGAATTTGGTTAAAGGCAGTCACTTCCTCGTATGACTGTACTTCTAAAATACGGTTTAATTTGTCTTAATTATAACCTTATGAATATGCATACCCGATGTTGTGCGACATAAAATCCTTACGCTAGCAGTGCGATTTATAATACTTTGAATTAATTTTTCAAGAAAAAAGGAGCAGCATTATAAATAAAAAAGCTATGCCTCCCATTGACAAAAAGGATAACCATATGATTAATTGTGATTTATTTTTTTGATGTTTATCTTCAAAAGGTCCTTGAGAAATGTAAAAAGGTGTAGCTACATAAAAATATTTAAGGTATTTTTCAATTTCTCCTTTTGGTGATCTGTACCTATCAATGTATTCATAATGTAGATATGCTTTCACTAAAAGCAAGCCTACAATAGCGTATAAAACAAAGTCATTCATAGAATTAAAGTGGAGCAGGATTTTCGCTACATCTGGAATATAGTATAAACTCTTTTTTAAAAGTAACTCTTCTTACATCCAATAAGAAAAAATTTCCATTCCTTTAATAAAAAGTCACCAATTTATTTATTAATGCTTTTCGTAAACTATCGAATTTTTCTCGGTTTGCTCTATTTAAAAAAGCCTTATGAAGACACCAATACTCACTAGTTTTATCTAGATTAATAATTTTTTATGCGATCATCAAATAAAACGCAACTAAAAATGCCAACATGCTTAAACTACCAAATATAATAAGTGCAAGTGAAGCGAATTTTAGATAAAAAATGGAAAAACCTGTAACTCCTACGAAATCAGGTTTTTTAAGGTAAATTCTTATCCTAACTCCACCCAAAACCATCAAGATTGATCCAATAAAATAGAAAATTGTCTCCATGGGTCAGGGATTTACTTTATTGATTATACTCCCACTTTATATTAATTAATCAACCTACAAAACTAAATTTACTAAATTAAAGGCATAAAAAAACACTGAGCTTTGCTCAGTGCCTTTAGTTTTATGGTTGTAGGGTGAAGGTTTAATAACCTGTATTTTGATCCAAATTAGAATTTACTGCTAAATCTGAAGCAGGGATTGGAAATATCTCCCTAAATGGATCTATTGAAGTGCCGTCTATTGCACCACCTTTCCACGGCCAAACATATTCTCCACCTGTATATAAATCAAACCTAATAAGATCTACTCTTCTATGCGCTTCCCAATACATTTCTCTGGCTCTTTCATCAATAAGAAAATCAAGGGTTAATTGTGATGCATTTATATTACCTGATGCATTTCCGTATGCCCTTTCTCTTAAATCATTAATGTAATTAAGGGCTGTCCCCTCATCTCCTCCATTTCCACCTCTTAATACTGCTTCAGCATACATTAAATAGGCATCACCTAATCTGAACATAGGGTAATCAGTATCTGCAAAAGTAACATCAACACCTGGCTCTCCTGTGCTGGTAATATTTCTGTATTTTGGCACAGCATATCCATCAGTAAAAACCAAAAGGTCATTGATTTGTAAAGATTGCCCATCGGTATAAAATATTGCTCTGGAATCGGTTTCTCCTGAGATATCATCAAATTTATCAACAAAAGCACTTGTCGTCCTTAGACCTTCCCAACCTGAAGCACCGTAATCCGAAGCTACCATCGAGCCACCTATAGCTCCATTAATCAAGAAAGTAGTGGAGCCATAACTTTGCGATCTCTCCCCGTCAGAAGGTAAAGTAAAAATCATTTCAGGTGAAGTATGATTATCTGCTAAAAATAAGTTCTGATATCTATTACTCAATTGATAACCTGCTCCTAGAACTTTATTCAATGCTTCAATACATTCCGTATAATGATCCGCCTGACCATAAACTTCTGCATTTAAGTAAAGCTTGGCCTGCAACATCCATAATGCGCCTTTATCCGCTCTTCCATATTCGTTAGCACGTGCATCTATCATATCATCTTCAATAGCTATTAACTCCTCTTTAATAAAGTTAAAAATCTCAGTGGGAGAAGATTGCTCAGGTGCCTGCGAAGTTACACTGGTAGAGAGTGGTACATTTCTAAATAAATCCAATGCATGCCAGTAAGCTAATGCTCTTAAAAACCTTGCTTCTGCTCTATATTTTCTTATTTCTACTATTTCAGTTTCTGAAAAATCATACTTTGCTATATTTTCTTCAGAAGAAACTTCAATAAAATCATTAGCTAAAGGAATTATCAAAAATAATCTGTAATACAACACTCTTACAAATTGATTTTCAGATGACCACACATGTGTGTTCAAATCCTGAATACCTGCATCTTGCCATGCTATAACCGCTTCATCTGTAGTCAATTCCTGCGCTTTCCAATAAGCTCTTATATAGGAAGTAAAACCTTCATCACTTACTAAAGTAATATCTGGGGAACCTGAAGGTCCATCCTGTCCGGTTAAACTAAACGCAGCATAAATTTTAGCTGCATAACTTCTGTAAGAAGAGGCTTCAGAAAAAATGATATTTGAGGAAGCCCTATCTACAGGTTCAACATCTAAATCAGCGCATGCCGAAGCAATAATTAAAAATATTAAGCTATATAAATACTTTCTCATTTTATTTAAATTTAAAATGTAAGATTGAGACCTACTATGAAATTGGTAGCTAAAGGCCGTAAATTATTATCAATTCCATTCGGAATATCAGGATTAAAACCACTATAACCTGTTAAAGTAAATGCATTCTGAACAGTACCATACACTCTCATTTGTACAAAATCCAATTGAGAGAAATTATAGCCTAAAGTGATGTTGTCCATTCGAACAAAAGATCCATTTTCCAGGTAATAATCCGACTTTAATTGTGGTGAATTAAAGTTTGTTTTGAGTGTAGACTCATGGATATTGTTGAATCCAAACTGAGTTAACCTATTATAGAATCCATTAGCTGATGAAGTATTATTATATACCTCGTTTCCAAGGCTACTTCTTAATGTAAAACTTAAATCAAAGTTTTTATAAGTCATATTGGAGGTCAACCCTAAAGTAACATCAGCATTAGGCCTGCCAGTAACTACTAAGTCCTTCTCATTAATTAATTCATCGCCATTTATATCTTCATACATTTCAATTTGTGAACCTACAACAGGAGTGCCATCAGCATTGTATTTCTGCTTATAGGTTCTGAAAGAATTTATGGCAAATCCTTCCTGAAGTACCTGGATATTCTGCCCGATATCACCGCTGATTCCTCCTGTTTCAAAAGCTACCCCACCTTCATTTTGATTTGTAAGCTTAATGATTTCATTCTTGTTGTAAGCAGCATTCAAGTTAACTGACCAGTTAAAATCATTTCTATCTGCTAATATTGTATTTAAGCTTAACTCCACCCCCTGGTTACTCATTTCACCAATGTTGGTAAAAACTCGATCACCCACATTGGTACTTGCTATTACATTGGCAAAGAAGATGAGGTCTGTGGTATATTTGTCATAAAACTCTAAAGCACCAGTTATACGATTATTTAAGAACCCAAAATCCAGACCGATGTTTGTCGTAGTCGTTTCTTCCCATTTGATGTCAGGGTCTACTGCAGTAGGTCTGATTAGTAGCACATAGTCGTCACCAAATTGGTAGCTGGCATCAGTCTCACTGAAACCATACGTTTGCTCATATAAGAAATCGTCAAAATCCTGATTACCAATTTTTCCCCAACCTGCTCTCAGTTTAAGATTAGATAAAACAGAAGTTAATCCGCTGGCGAAATCCTCATCCAATATTCTCCATCCTAAAGCTAAAGATGGAAATACACCAAACCTATTGGCTTCTCCAAACCTTGTAGAACCATCCCTTCTAATATTTGCTGTTAATAAATATTTATCATCATATTTTAAATTAACTCTTCCGAATACAGACTCAAGCTTATTTGTTACTGCACTAGGGGCTATAGGATTTAAAGTTTCAGCTTGCGCAGGATCATTTACTCCGAATTGATCGGTTGCCAGATTAAAACCAAAATAACCAACCTGCTCTCTGTAAAATTCCTGATAACTATATCCTGCTGTTACATCAAAATTCAACCTTGCTAAACTATTTTCATATCGGAGATAATTATCTGACAAGAAATTTCTACGATTTGACCTTGATAATGAAATGAATCCATCCTGGGTGGGGTTTCTTAAAGTAGTAGGCCTGAAGACTTCATTTCGTCCATTATTAACATCATAACCTGTAACAGATTGAACAGACAAACCATCAACTACAGGAATTTTATATGTTAAATCAATATTACCGAATGAACGGAAGGTTTGTCCTACATCTTTAGTTTGCAAAAGAATACTTACAGGATTACCCGTGGCATTTGGATTTCCCCATTCATAGAAGCCACCAAATTCTTCATAACCTTCCGCTCTAACTGGTCGGGTTGGGTCAAAAGTATAGGCTGCTCCCAACACATTAGGTGCAAAAACGTCATTAGTAAATGCATTTTTATTAGTAAATACTATCTTGAGATTATCATCCAATAGTTGAGTACTTAATTTTACAGAAGTTCTTGTAATCTTATTTGATGAAGTTCTTAATACACCTTTATTGTCCATGTGGCTTAATGAAAAGTAGTAAGATGTGTTTTCACTCCCACCGGAAACTGATATCTCATGGCTTTGACTTTCCACTGCCTGAATAACCTCTTCACTCCAGTTTGTGCTGGCTTCACCTAATTCATCCAGCCTTTGAGGAGCTTTTAAATCGATTACAGCCCGATAATTCGCAGCGCTTAAAAATGGATTATCACCGAAATATTGAGAACTGGCATAACTACCACTATAAGAGAATTTAGGTTTACCTTTAGTTCCAGATTTAGTTGTGTAGATGATTACTCCATTAGCAGCTCTGGAACCGTAAATTGCAGTTGCAGATGCATCTTTTAGTACGGTAACACTCTCAATATCGTTAGGATTAATGAAGTTTAAACCGTTTCTTCCTCCTGCAAAACCTCTGTTATCGATCGGAACTCCATCCACCACAATTAATGGATCACTACTTGCATTAATTGAAGAAGCACCACGTATTCTGATATTGGCGCCACCACCAAGCTCTGTACTCGGAGACACCACTACACCAGCAACTTTCCCTGAAATTAAATTGTCTGGACTAGTGATAATTCCTTTGTTAAATTCTTCCGGAGAAACAGTGGCAATAGCCCCCGTTACATCTTCAGCTTCCTGAGTGCCATATCCTACCACTACCACTTCACCTAATTGCTCTATGTCTTCCTCAAGGCGGACATCAATAACTGAACGCCCATTTACAGGCACTTCCATGTTTCTATACCCTATGAAAGAGAAAACCAATATAGCATCTTCTGGTGCTTCCAGCTTATAATTCCCTTCTAAATCAGTGGTTGTTCCTTCAGTGGTACCCTTAATCATTATACTGGTACCAGGAAGTACATCTTTAGTTTTCGAATCAGTAACTTGGCCGGAGATTATACTCTGCTGAGCTAATGAAGAATAAGACGTAAAAACAAGTACCAGCAAAAGAAATGCTCTTTTTAATGGAATACCTACGCTTTTTAAGCCTTGCTCGCAATGTTTAAACATTTTCTTATATGTATTTTCCATGTATTATTGATTTATTGCTTTATAATTTTGTGTACTTCTATTTTCTGCCCTATTGATAATTTCATAAAATACATTCCTGCAGGAAGTTGAGAAACATTGACTTCGTATTTACTTTGTTTATTAATTACAGGTGCAGGTACGACCTTTCCATTCATATCCAACAACTGAACAGACATGTCATCATAATCCAAATTGATATATATGTTATTTTGCGCTGGGTTGGGATAGACTTTTGCTCTTGATTCAATCTTCCCAGTATTGTTTAATACAATTCCTTCTTCTGAAATATAATTCTCTATAGGCTGACTTGTGAGTAGTCTAAATTCTCCTGCTGCTAAGGGAAAGGAAAAATCCTCACTACTTTCAATTGTATATTCTTTTCCAGTGAAGTAGTCATACCAGGTCCCTTCTGAAACTATTTGCTGATCCAGCTCGCCAGACTCTTTGCTAAAATTTCCAAATAGTACCACCTCAGTTTCCTGGTTATTATACCTGATCCACTTTACTTCAGAACTGGCGTTCCATCCAAAATTCTGTTTCTCCAAAATTTCAGTCTGAATTTTTAGTTTAATTAATGATTGATATACTTGAAATAACTTATTTCTTTCTGGGTTATCCAGATATCCCCATTTTGTAGGTTTAATCCCTAACCTATCGTTATTCAATTCTTCATCATATCCAAACTCACCAAATTGCCAGATCATTTTAGGACCAGGTACTAGAAAAAAGAAAGCAGCATTTAATTTCAGCCTTTGCATTTGTCTAGCCAAACTTTCACTACTTGAATTAGCTAAGTCCCAGGCTACTCTTTCTTCATCGTGACTTTCCATGTATCCAATCACATGAGGATCATTCCAACCTTTAGCTAAATAGCTCAACCCGCTTATATTGGCATTATTTCCCTTGGCGAGGTTTCTGAAATTATGATTTTCATTACCCCACAGCATCATACCATAATTAGCTAATTCTCTCTCTTCATTGTTTTCTGCAAAATGTTCAAGAATAACATAAGAGCCAGGATCAACAGCCCATTGCACATCAGCCAACCTTTTTAATAAAGCGACCCTGGAGGCGTCATATTGTCCCCAGAGACCAACATTTCCTAAGGTGTTTCTCTGAGTAAACCCCTTTGAAAGATCATACCTGTAACCATCTACATGATATTCTTCTATCCAATAGGCTACTATCCTATCTACATAATCTTGTGTAAGCTGGCTCTCGTGGTTCATATCATAACCCACATTAAAATCATGCTTGGCTGAAGTATTAAACCAGGGGTTTTGTGAGGTAGGGTTTCCGTAAGTACCTTCATTATACAATCGAACTAAGGCATTTCTTCCGAATTGATGATTGAGGGCAATATCAAGAATAATTGCAATTCCTCTGTTATGGGCCTCATTCACAAGAGTTTTTAAATCATATTCAGTACCGTAGTATTTATCAAGAGAAAGCATGGCAAAGGGATTATAGCCCCAGCTTAAGTTGCCTTCAAATTCCATAACAGGCATAAATTCAATAGCATTTATCCCTAAAGATTCAAGATAATCAAGTTTTTTCGTGACTGCATCGAAAGTTCGTAAATCCGTAAAATCCCTTACCAAAAGCTCATAAATTACCAGATCTTCCTTTTCAGGTTTAACAAAATCTCCATCAGACCAATCAAATTGTGGCTTATTAGTTTGAATATATCCTGCAGCTTCCGATGTTTGGCCAACCGGATAAGGTTTTAAGTCAGGATATCGGTTGTCATCAATGATCTCCGGATCGTCAAATTCAGAACTTATTTTTTCGGTATATGGATCATGAATTCTAATAGTTCCGTCTACCAGGTATTGAAATTGATATTCCTGTCCTGGAATAAGATTATTAATAGTGAGCCAAAATTGATTGCCATCTTTAAACATTAAATAATCCACGTCCAAAGACCAATCGTTAAAATCTCCGATAACAAAAACATTCTCTTTATTAGGTGCTACTAAAACAAGTGTTACACTCGTTTCACTATTGTAATTAATTCCTGCAAAGGCCCCCTCTGGTGTTGGCTGTTCCTCTACTACAGGTGTGGTTGAATAGCTGTAGTTAATTTCTTTTGTTTCATCACCATTATTAGCAACAAAAGTAAGCTGATGTGTATTTCCATCATCAATTACATTGTGGGTGGTAATAAATTCTTGTATTGAGGTAGCTGATTCTTCAAGAACCCCATCTACCAAAAATTGTACATCTGACGCTTCGGATACTATTAAACGTACAGGGATTTGATCTCCTGAATCATAAAAAGCAAAATTACCTTCAGGGCTCTCCAATCTAACATCAAAGCCATCACTTACGGAAGTAATAAAATCACCAGTTTGCCCGTCTGACCAATCATTTCCTTTTAATAACATGCCTATTTCAGAGATTTGGCTGGCATTCTGATTATAAAAATCAGCCAGCACCATATTTATAGAAAAGAATGTCCTGCCATCGCTAGTAGACTTAGTAAATTTTGCCTGAGCAGTAGCTTCAGGGTTAGAGTTAGCTGGATTGATATTGCTGGGAGCATTAATGCTTTTATCAGGCAACCACATCCAAATGTAAGCCTCCGAAAGACTGGCTAAATTTGTTCCTGTTACATCATAAGTAATAGTAAGCTCATCACTTGCAGTAAAGAATTCAGGTGAGATGGTGGGAGTTTGTGCAAATGAGGTGTTTATTAGTGCACTTAAAATTAAAAATGAAAAAAGGAAGTATATTTTATTCATCAATATAAGATTTAAAGAATGAAAAAAGGATGAGGCGAAATGCCTCATCCTTTAATTAGGAAAAAAAATTACTGGGCAGTAAAAACTGCTGAGTAGTTTGTTCCATCAAAAGATAATACTACTTCATAGTCGCCTGCTTCCACTGATAAGTTTCCACCACCTATTGTAAGATCAGGGATAGTTCCACCTAAATCGAACTGCCATTCTCCTCCAGCTCTGAATTTGAACTCTCGACCATCGAAATTTCCCGTATAGCTATATGTAGTAACCCCATCTGCAAATCCGTTCGCTGTCATTTCAACATCTTCATCCCAACTAGCTGTTGGAGAGCCTTCTCCTATTAATGCCCATCCAAAATCCTTCATAGTAGCAGTCCATGTATCGCCTTCATCAGCAGTAGAAAGCGTTATATAATATGCCCCGGCAGCAGGAGCCTGAATGTCCGGGCCATTTGCTGTTAGTTGAGCTTCTCCTTCAGTCGTTAGAGGACCGCCTAAATTAAATGCCCAATCATCATTAGTTCTTAGTTTAAATCTTCTTCCTTGGTCATCCACACTTTCTTCCGCAAAATATACAACTCCATACCATGTATGTACCCCATTAGAAACACCTTTATAAAACATATCTCTGTCCGCATCAAATCCATTAGCTGTAACACTTCCCAAAATACCAAATCGATAATCATCAGGATCAAAAGTAATAGGCTCTACAGTGCCGGTTTTTGTAGCTTCGAAAGAAGCCCCACCGTCATTCGTCAAAAGAATCCTCACCGTATAAACTCCCTCGTTAGCTTCATCAAAGGGAATATTACCTCCTCCAGGAACTAAATTATCTGCACTTCCTCCATAATTAGTAAAAGCCACATATCCTGTTCCTGCATCATTATTACGAACAATTTTCCATGAGTTATTTATTCGAACTTTATACTCACCTTCTCTCAGAGTCAAGCCACTAACCTCAGCCACTATTCCCTCATCAGCATTAACCGAAATTATATTGAGTTGCGTATCATTTTCCCACCCGTTAGGAGTCGCATTTCCCCTTAATGAAACATTCTGCA
The DNA here is from genome assembly GCF_014636295.1 of Marivirga lumbricoides. Taxonomy (GTDB): domain Bacteria; phylum Bacteroidota; class Bacteroidia; order Cytophagales; family Cyclobacteriaceae; genus Marivirga; species Marivirga lumbricoides. The sequence continues at coordinate 117,770 of NZ_BMEC01000011.1, forward strand.
CTTCCATAACAATTAATTCTGAAAGAGTCTCATCGTATGAAATTTTAAACAAACCATCAGAATCTATGGTAATTTGTTCATCTCCTTCTTCTAATAAAGCGAGTTGATAGCCTGTAGTGGTAGGTTCATCAGCCGACAAACTATCCCCGGAGATTTGCCTAAGGTCTCCCCCAATAGTTGAAACTACTTCCCTAGCCTCTACTTTTTGTAATTGATAATTCCCTGCTTGTAAGAAAACGTAATTTCCAAAAAAGCCCTCTCTATCAGTAGGAGCGTTCCCTTCTCCTTCAACCTTTTCAGGAAGTAGCGCCCGCTCTTCTACTGGCTCCTCTCCTTCTTGTACAAAGTAATAACCATCTGCCACAGCAATACCATCTCCAACATCAATCACTGGTTCATCATCCTCTCCACAAGAGAAAAGAAACAATGTTGCAGAAAGCAAAACTGCCATGCTTAAAATTTTTGTTAAGTGTTTCATAATCTATTAATTGTTTTAAGTTTAATATTTACCGATACCAGCAGCTCGACAATCACCGCAACAGTATTTTCAATGATCAATGTTAAAGCTCTTAAAGCTCATTCAGTAACCTAAAGCAACATTTTTTACCGCAAACGTCTTCGCAATCGTTTGCGTAAATTGATTGTTTTTTGCACTTTTGCATTCGCTCAAAATTTTGTAGATTATTTTATTATTAATTCTGTCATCAACTTCTGAAAGCGTAGTTAAAAGCGTACATACATTTCTATAAAATGAAAAAAACCAATATCACAATAAAAGACATCGCCAGAAAACTGGGGGTCTCACCTTCTACAGTCTCCAGGGCCTTGAAAGATCACCCGGACATCAGCCCGCAAACTAAAAAGGAGATCCAGGAGCTGGCCTCAAGTTTAAACTACCAGCCTAATTCCGTGGCATTAAGCCTTCGCCAAAGTAAAACCCATACAATTGGTGTGATTATTCCTGAAATAGCTCATTTTTTCTTCTCAGCAGTAATTAGTGGTATTGAGGATATTGCCCATAGTGCAGGTTACCATGTAATTATTACGCAATCCAATGAATCTTTTGAGCGTGAGGTCATGAATACAAAAGCACTGTTCAACTCACGTGTGGACGGTATTATGCTTTCCATTTCAAGGGAAACCAATAATTATCAGCATTTGCAAAACCTGCTTGATAATAATGTGCCGCTGGTCTTCTTCGATAGAATGGTGGAATCATTGAATGCCTGTAAAGTGATTGTAAATGATGAACAGGGGGCTTATGAAGCCACCACTCATTTAATTGAACAAGGTTACTACAGAATCGCCCATCTGGCAGGCCCTCAAAACCTGGGCATCAGCAAAAACAGGCTCAATGGCTATAAAGCTGCACTAGCTGACAATAAATACATGATGGACGATAACCTGGTCAAAGTTTGTGGATTGGGGACTTATGAGGAAGCTGAAGCCATCACTAATGAGCTGCTTGACTACCGCTTCCCGCCTGACGCCATTTTTTCCAATAATGATGTGGCTGCTTATGGTGCCATGACGGCTATTAAGAAAAGAGGATTAAGGATCCCTGAAGATGTAGCCATAGTGGGCTTTAGTAACTGGCGTTTTTCCAGTTTAATCCAGCCAGCTTTGTCTTCTGTTACACAACCGGGTTTTAAAATGGGACAGGAAGCTACCCGCTTATTAATGAAACAAATAGCACTGGGAGACGATGAAGAAGCCATTACAGAAACAATTTCCCTTAAAACCAATCTCGTGGTGAGAGAGTCCTCTTTAAAAAAGAAAAAGCCTGCAGTTAGTTAACTACCGGCATTCAGTAAGTATTTGAAAGAGGCAGCACTTTAAAGATCTTTGGTTATTGCGAGTTTCTCAAACTTTCTCAATTCCATTGGTAAAGTTTTAAGCGTTTCTATCTTTTTATTATAAATTTAACACAAAAGTCTGGCTCTTATATACGGTGTCAGTCCGGAATTTCTTTGAACGGATTTCTTCATTTTGAATACTAAACAAGTTGAAATTTAGAAGATTAGAAATAACCAATTAAAGAATAAAGATATACCTCCATGAAAGAACCAATAGTTAGTGCGAGCTGCTAATACTTAGCCAATATAATGGGGTGAGCATTAAACGCGGCAATCATTGAATTATAAAACAAATGAAGAGTAATTAGCCATAACCTCTTCACATCTTTATATTACAACATATTTCTCCAAGTTAAATAATCCACAACATCAATTTTTCAATAACTTGTATTCCGCAATCGTTACCGCAATCGTTTGCGGTCTTTTAGTTGTTCTCTTTTCAACTTTATATATGCTTTATTAAATAGTTTAGCGGTTTAACCGATAATATTATATATGATTTCTCAACAAACCATCAAAGCTTCAGGACTTAGCCAACATTGTGGGAAAATAACTCACTATGAAAGAATTCCTTATGGGATGATGGGAACTACCGAATATACATTTTTTAAGGTTTCCGTTGTTCAGGAAGGCATCATTAAAGTACACTTGAGCAAAAATGAAGACCTTGATGAGCATTCCTATGCGGTAATTTCCAAACCTGTAGGGATTGATTTTAGCATTGTAGATAAAAACGACTATTTAGAAATTCATACGAATAAATTAAGTCTCTACATTAATAAAGAGCCTTTCACTGTTACTTTTAAGAATAAAGGAGGTGAAATAATTAATGAAGATGATCATGCTTTAGGTACCTCCTGGATTGGTGAACAGGTGAGTACATATAAAAAACTCCAGAATGGGGAGCGTTTTATAGGACTGGGAGAAAAAACCGGACCACTCGACAGAAAGGGCCATGGTTATCAAAACTGGAACACTGATCATTTTGGATATCCTCCCGATAGCGATCCACTTTACTGCACCACTCCCTTTTACATCGGGATTCATAGCAATTTAGCCTATGGAATTTACTTCGATAATTCACATAAAACGCATTTCAATTTCGGTGCTTCCAACCGAAGGTTCTCAAGCTTTTCTGCCGATCAGGGAGATATGGCCTACTACTTTATTTATGAGGATAGCATAGAAGAAATTATTTCCAGCTATACTGATTTAACCGGAAGAATGGAACTTCCACCATTATGGAGCCTTGGGTACCAGCAGTGCAGGTATAGCTACAGACCGGATAAAGAAGTATTAAGTGTCGCAAAAACATTTCGGGATAAAGAAATTCCTGCTGATGTGATTGTGCTCGATATCCATTATATGGAGCAATATAAGATCTTCACCTGGGACAAAAAAGATTTTCCTGATCCCGAAGGAATGCTGAAACAGCTAAAAGATTTAGGTTTTAAGGTAGTAGTAATCTGTGACCCGGGTATAAAAATAGAGTCAGGATATGAGGCTTACGAATCAGGTTTACAGCAAGATGTGTTTGTTAAATTTCCGGATGGCAGCAACTATGAAGGGGAAGTATGGCCGGGCTGGTGTCATTTTCCTGACTTCACTAATCCTAAAGTGCGTGGATGGTGGGCAGAAAAGCTGGAAAGCTACACTAATATGGGCATAGAAGGCTTTTGGAACGACATGAACGAAATAGCCACCTGGGGCCAGCAGCTTCCGGAACTCATAGAATTCGATTTTGAGGGAAACAAAGCCACTGCCAGAAAGGGTCGCAACGTATATGGTATGCTCATGGCTAAAAGTGCGTATGAGGGTGCCAGGAAAAACCTTCCCAATCAAAGAATTTTCAACCTGACAAGAGCAGGGTTCTCAGGCATTCAGCGTTATGCAGCGGTTTGGACAGGTGATAACGTTGCTGACGATGAGCATATGCTGCTAGGTGTGCGGCTGGTAAACAGTTTAGGAATAGCAGGGGTAGCATTTGCAGGCTATGACATTGGCGGTTTCGCAGGCGAGGCCGACAGCCAGCTTTTCGCTCGTTGGATTTCCATCGGAGCTTTTGCCCCTTTCTTCAGAGGTCATTCTATGATTAATAGCAGGGATTCCGAGCCATGGGCTTATGGAGAAGAGGTGGAGGAAATCTCGCGAAACTACATTAATCTAAGGTATAAAATGATGCCTTACATCTATTCAGCTTTTTACCAGGCACATGAAAAGGGAATTCCTGTTGCCAAAAGTTTGGCCATAAAATACCCACATGACCCCAGGATATATTCCTCACTATATGAGAATCAGTATTTATTTGGATCAGACATTTTGGTTGCCCCGGTAGCCAGTAAAGTGAACCTGGCTAAAGTGTACTTTCCTGAAGGCGAATGGTACGACCTTTTCAACGACACCCATTACAGCGGAAATCAGGAAATTATTGCAGAATGCCCTATTGAAAGGCTTCCAGTATATGTAAAAGCATCAGCTATATTGCCAATGCAAGACAAACTGCAGAGCTTGACCCATAACAGTAATGAGATACTTATTATCCACATATATTGTGGTAGCAATGATAATGTTTTTCAATATTATGAGGATGACGGAGCCACTTTTGACTACACAAATGGGGACTCATACCAAAGACAAATAGCTTACCATCCGGCAAATAAAGAAGTCTTATTTACTGAAAAGTCAGGGGATTATACTTCTCAATATAAAAAGCTGAAAATCTATTTTCATGGATTTAATGGTCAGTTGAAAGATAAGATGAAAGTCAACCAAAAAACCGTTCCTATTCAAAAAGAGGATTTTAAATTTATTGATCAAATCTCAAATTTTGATCCACTACCCATGTCGGAAAGGATTTTCCTGCAAGTGGAAAACCTCCCTTTTATTGAAATTGATAATATTGATGAGTTTATTGTAATCAACTGGTTATAAACCATATACTAACGTAATATGTATAAAATACAGCACCTGTTAATTGCTATACTTCTGACCGCTCTACTTCTGGGTTGTGGGAACACTAATGAGCAAAAAGCAGAAAATAGAGAAGTTTCTTTTCCTGAAAAGGCTAGCCACATGAATATCTATGAAGTAAACATAAGGCAATATACGTCAGAAGGTACTTTAAGAGCATTTTTACCCCATATGGAAAGATTAAAAAATATGGGCGTTAATATCCTATGGATCATGCCCGTACAGCCAATTGGTGAAAAGAATAGAAAAGAACCGCTGGGCAGCTATTATTCTATAAAAGATTACACAGACGTAAACCCTGATTTTGGAACTCTTGAAGATTTTAAAGCAGTAGTAGAAAAAGCGCATGAACTGGATATGTTGCTTATCCTGGACTGGGTAGCCAACCATACGGCTTATGATCATCATTGGGCTGAAGAACATCCTGAATACTATAACCTGGATTCACTGGGTAATTTGCAATCTCCTGTAGCTGATTGGACGGATGTGGCAGATTTAAATTATGACAATCCTGATTTGCATCAGGCAATGATCAGCGAAATGAAATGGTGGATTACTGAAACAAATATCGATGGTTTCAGATGCGATGTAGCAGGCATGGTGCCTAATGAGTTTTGGCAGAAGGCTATTGATTCATTAGAAGCCACAAAGGATGTGTTTATGCTGGCAGAATGGGATGAAGCTGAAATGCATGATGCCGGATTTGATATGACTTACGGTTGGTCATACCATCACTTAATTAATGATATTGCACAAGGAAAGGCTAATGCTGATTCTTTAGATGTCTTCCTCCAAAGAGATAACACAAAATATGATTCAGCTGATTTCAGAATGTTTTTCACCTCCAACCATGATGAAAACTCCTGGAATGGAACTGTATTTGAAAGAATGGGGGATGCTTATGAAGTAATAGCTGTATTGACATCCACAGTTAAAGGAATGCCTCTCATTTATGGCGGACAGGAAGCAGGCCTCAATAAGAGGCTTCCCTTTTTTAGTAAAGACTCCATCGACTGGAGTAATTTATCCTACGAAGATTTCTATGCTGATTTATTAAAGCTAAAACATGAAAATCCAGCACTATGGAATGGAAGCTACGGGGGAAAAGCCGTAAGAATCAACTCGAATAGTAATACGGAAAATGTATATGCTTTCAGTAGAAAAAAAGATGACAATGAAGTGATTGTGTTACTCAATCTTTCAGATACTGTCCAGACTTTTAAAGTAGATGCCCCTTATTGGGGAACTTCTTACACAGATTTCCCCAGCGGCAGCGATATGACGATAAGCGAAAAAGAATTAACACTTGACGGCTGGTCCTATAAAATCCTTACTAAAACCATCAAAGAAAATTAATGGAAAGTGTATCAATCACCTCAGAAAAACCCAGGTTAAGTTTTTGGCAAATCTGGAATATGAGCTTTGGCTTTTTGGGAATCCAGTTTGGTTTTGCCTTACAAAATGCCAACGTCAGCAGGATTTTTGAAACGCTGGGAGCAGATAAAGAGAGTTTACCAATTCTGTGGTTGGCTGCACCTGTCACAGGCTTACTGGTCCAACCAATTATCGGCTATTATTCTGACCGAACCTGGTCTCCACGCTGGGGACGAAGAAGACCTTTCTTTGCTGTAGGAGCCATTTTAGCTTCCATTGCTTTATTTATCATGCCCAATTCACCCGAGTTATGGGTAGCTGCAGGCATGCTTTGGCTTATGGATGGCTCCATTAATATCAGTATGGAGCCCTTTCGTGCTTTTGTAGGCGATATGCTTCCTGGCGACCAGCGTACAGTAGGATTTGCCATGCAGAGCTTTTTCATTGGAATAGGTGCCGTAATCGCCTCCTGCCTTCCTTATATTTTCACCAACTGGATTGGCATGAGTAAAACTCCCGCACCGGGTGAAATACCGGATTCAGTAAAATGGTCTTTCTACATAGGAGGAATAGCTTTTCTTTCTGCGGTTATGTGGACTGTTTTTAATAGCAAAGAATACCCACCGGAAGACCTGGAGCTGCTAAAGAAACAGAATAAAGAAAAAGGCATCTTTGGCGGATTGGCGGAATCTTTTATGGGAATCTTTAAGATGCCTAAGACGATGGTGCAACTCGCCTTTGTACAGTTTTTCTCGTGGTTTGCTCTATTTTCCATGTGGATTTATACCACTGCTGCTGTTACAGAACACGTTTATGGCACTACTGATACCAGTTCCGCCTTGTACAATGAAGGTGCAGACTGGGTTGGGATATGTTTTGGGGTTTACAACGGAGTGGCAGCTCTGGCTGCATTTCTATTGCCGCTGCTAGCTAAGAAAGTCGGCAGAAGAATGACTCATTTAATAGCCCTTTTTTGCGGAGCAGCAGGACTTATTTCTATTTTCTTCATCAATGATCCGGATTTCTTAATCTTATCAATGATAGGCGTTGGTATTGCCTGGGCTAGTATTCTATCCATTCCATATGCACTTCTTTCCACTGCTTTACCCGCAGAAAAAATGGGCTATTACATGGGCGTATTCAATTTCTTTATTGTAATTCCGCAAATTGTAGCAGCAGGCTTACTGGGATTTATCCTAAAGAACTTCTTTGGAAATGATGCTATTTATGCCCTCATAGTAGGAGGTGCGGCCATGATATTGGCAGGTTTATTAAGTTTGCTTGTTAATGACAAAGATGAAGTGAAAGTAAGCTAGAAAATAGCATTATTCATTGAGTCTATCAAATCCCTTATCACAAAATAAGAAGGTAAAATTCTATTTATGGATTCTTAGTGATATGTTTACATAACTTACGGACATAAACAGGAATGCTCAAAATATATCAATTTTCTAAATCTTATTCATCAGGGTTTACATTAGAAATACAATCTTTAGAGTTAAAACAGGGAACGCATTTAATAAAAGGAGAAAATGGATCAGGCAAATCCACTCTTTTTAAAGCCATTGCAGGAATCCATGCATTTGAAGGTGAAATCATTCTGGAGGGTGTATCGCTACAGCAACAGCCGGTAAAATTCAGGAAATTGGTAAATTATGCTGAAGCTGAACCCCAATTTCCCGATTTTCTTAGCCTGGATGATCTGATTTTATTTGTTTCTAAAGCTAAAGAGGCTTCCTCAAGTCAAATAGCACATTTAAAAGAAGCATTTGGTGTCAATAACTACGCTGCCAATAGCATTTCTTCTTACTCGTCAGGAATGCTCAAGAAGGCCTCACTCCTACTGGCTTTCCTCGGTACTCCTAAATTGATTATTCTTGATGAGCCCTTTACCACAATTGACGCTGAAGCCCAACAAAATCTTCTGGGGATTATTAAGAATAAGAAGGCTAAAGGAATAAACTTTCTCATCTCTTCCCATCACTTACCTGATATGCAGGAGTTTGAATTCACTTCCATTCAGCAACTCATCAATGGCAAACTTATCAATAGATGAAAGCAGTTTTTACCAAAGCATTTACTCTAACATTCTATAAAGCTTTTATAGGTTTTTTCATCCTTCTATTAATTGTTTTTGGTTCCTTTATGCGGGTTACAGAGCATATTATGCTTGCTCAATTTATACTGCATAGCCCTTTTGGTTTAGCATCTGCTTTGTTTCTCTTTACGTTGTATGCTTATTTTGAAATGAATTTCAGGATCAAGCTCTCTCATAGTAAAGAATACCTGATTTTTCACCAAACAGGTTTATTCAGCCGAGCACAATTCTTCAAAACCCACTTATATATCTGGGTTTATAACCACCTGTTAATTGTGATTTATTCTCTGTTCTTAACTTATCAGGGGTTAATAACAGAAAATGTAAACATTGTTGTAATATTTTCTATCTGGTTGGTGCTTATACTCTTGTTTATTGGCTCTACTACTTACCAATTCCATCTGCTGAAAAAGCCTCTGCCGGAATATAAATTTAAAAAAGTTAAATTCAGATGGTTTATGCAATCAAAAATTACAAGAGTATTTTGGTTTCCTATCCATCTATTGCAGGAAAGACCTTTACTATTCATAGGCTCTAAATTTACGAGTCTGCTGTTGCTCAACATCTTCTTCAGTTCCTACTTAGCGGGCGGATATGACGAAAGATGGCTCTTCTTCTCTATAACATGCTCTGCTTATCTTAACACAATGATTTGGTCAGAAAAAGCATCATTCGAGCAAAAAAAACTTTCCTATTTCCTTAACATGCCTTTAGATATAAAAAGCAAGATTTTTAATCATCATCTGGTTTTCTTAATGATTCTTATTCCTGAATTCTTAATAATTCTCTACCAATCCAATTACAATGTACTCTCCCTATTTTCCCTCATCGCTATTGCTTTAGCCTCAAATGCAGGGTTATATGCTTTATTCAATCTGATAATAGATGAAAACAACTTTTCAAGAGTAATTTTCTTCACATTCTTTCTGTTCTTTTTCCTGATTCTATTTGGCATACCAGCAGTTGTACTAATACTTATATGTTACCTGCCATTTATGTATCTTTTTAAATCGCCCTATCAAATTTAAGTAAGCTAATAGGTAACTGAAGTAGCTAAAAGGTAGTTATCAATGGAAAAAAGCTAAAAGCTATGATAAAAGAAGGAAGCAAAGTAAAATGGAGCTGGGGTAATGGTACGGCTGAAGGAAAAGTAAAGTCCACATTTGATAAAGAAGTGACCCGCACTATTAAAGGAAACGAAGTTACCAGAAAAGGAGAAAAAGGTAACAAAGCATTATACATTGAGCAGGAAGATGGAGACCATGTACTTAAATTAGAAAGTGAAGTAGAGAAAGTATAGATTTTTTATTTCTGATAAGATAGAATTTAACCATTAATTCCCAAGAAGATTAGTTTCCTATCAAATAATAGATTCTGATTAGTTAACTTAGGGATTTAAATCACTGTAAATACGATTATCCTGAAACTTCGTATTTCCTGGATAATTAGAATAAAAGTAATTATTGGTAAATGAGTAGATTCTACATTTCTGTTATTATCGGTTGTTTTACTTTTGTGCTTGGTGCCCCATTAAAAGGACAAAGTCAATCGTTCTGGAAAAAAGCTAATCAATCCAGCTTTAGAACAGCGAGTTCCGCTACCATTCAAAATGCGCAATATTATTCACTGGCGCTGGATGAGTTCGTAAAATCTAACCAACAAAACATTTTCATTCCTTATCCTGATGGCAGCTTAGGCGAATTCCGCATTGAAGAGGTTCCTGTAATGTCACCTAAGCTAGCTAAAAAATATCCTGGAATTAAAACTTTTAAAGGAAGAAATATTGCTAATGGTGAAGTTATCCGCTTGAATTATAGCAAGAAAGGTTTTCATGCCATGATCTTCTCGGAAAAAGGACAAATCTTTATCGACCCTCTTTCACTTGATGATGCTGAAAACTATCACGTATATTATAAGAAAGATTTTGCTAAAAGTGTGCCCCAAAAAGACTTTTTCGAATCAGAACCAATTATTTATGATCAGCAACGCTTGAATGCTGCAAGGCAGTTAGCTTCAACAGGCGCAGTACAGAGACCTTCTGGTACTCAATTACGGACTTACCGGATAGCTATTGCGGCAACAGGGGAGTATACACAATATCATGGAGGCACAGTGGAAGATGCTTTGAGTGCTATCGTAACCACATTAAATCGTGTAAACGGTATTTATGAAAGAGATGTAGCTGTAAGGATGGTGCTGGTAGATAATAATGATGAAATAATTTTCACCGATCCTTCTACGGATCCATTCAACAACAGTAGCAATTCGATTCTACTTAATCAGCTTCAAACTCAAATTGATGAAATAATTGGATCAAACAATTATGATATTGGCCATGGTTTTTCAGTTGGAAACGGAGGAGTAGCTGGCTTGGGAGTAGTCTGCCAGAACGGATCAAAAGCAAGGGGTGTAACGGGATCATTTGATCCTGTTGGAGATCCTTTTGATATAGATTATGTTGCCCACGAATTAGGACATCAGTTTGGAGCTTCTCATACATTTAACAGTGAAATAGGCTCGTGCTCAAAAGGTAATAGGTCGGCTAATTCTGCCTATGAACCGGGAAGCGGCACAACCATTATGGCTTATGCGGGCATTTGTGGTAGCGATAATATTCAACAAAATAGTGATGCATACTTTCACGTAGAAAGCTTAATAAATATTAACTCTTTCATTCAACTAAGTGGAGGAAACTCATGTGCTCAGATTACAGAAACGGGTAATAATATCCCGATAGTTGAAGCCGGCACTGGAGGTTTTACAATCCCAATAGGAACTCCATTTCAATTGAATGGCTCAGCTACCGATCCGGACGGAGATGCTATGAATTTCGTGTGGGAGCAGTATGACCTTGGTCCAGCAGGAAGCCCCGAAACTCCTTCTGGAAACGCACCACTTTTTCGTTCTTTTCTTCCTTCTTCGGATACTTTTAGAATTTTTCCGCAACTATCAGACATTTTAAACCAAACACAAACAATTGGGGAAATCCTTCCTGCTTATTCCCGTGATCTAACTTTTAGGTTTGTAGCCAGAGATAATCAGGAAGTAGCAGGAGTTGATTATGATGAAATTTCCTTTTCAGTATCGGATGCAGCAGGACCTTTTACAGTGGATACCATTGAAGGCCAGTACAAGGGTGACTCGGCCATAACTATAACATGGAATGTAGCGAATACTAATTTAGCTCCTGTAAATTCGCAATTGGTCAATATCTACCTATCTACAGATGGGGGATTAACTTTTACCCGAACTCTTATAGAAAACACGCCAAATGATGGAATTGAAACTGTAAGGCTGGCAAATGTAGTAACTACTCAGGCCAGAATAAAAGTGGCATCGGCAGACAATGTGTTTTTCAATATCAATAACACAGATTTTAGCATTTTTGAAACCCCATCTTTCGATTTAGCCTTTGACTTCAATCAACCAAACTATTGTTCTGAAGATGATATTACAATAAATATTAATACAGCTCCAGTACTCAACTTCCGCGAACCTATTAATTTTTCTTTAAACAACCTCCCCTCAGGGTTTTCAGCCTCTTTCTCTGACAATAATATTGAACCCGGACAATCAACCACCTTAACCATAGTAAATGAAGAAGGATTTGTAGGGTCACTCTCCTTTAACCTAAATGCAAATGCAGGTAGTATATCAAAAGAAGAGACACTATCTACTATCGTTCAAAATATTCCAGGCAAACCAAGTATACTTTCTCCTTCTCAAAGCCAGACAGATGTGTTTTTTCTGCCTATAATAGTATGGGAAGATCAAAATGTATTAACCAATTATGATTTGCAAATAGCCACCGATAGTGACTTCACCAATATTGTAGAAAGTGCGGAAAACATAAGTGGATTCGGGTATCAGGTGCAAAATGAACTGGAAGGTTTGACGCAGCACTTTGTCAGAATCAGAACAAAAAACAATTGTGGCATCAGTGATTATGCTGTCACTTCATTTACTACTGAAAACATAGATTGTGATGTAGCAGCAAGTAGCAATGTACCTATCATTATACCTGACTCTGTTTCCACTATTCAATCAACTTTGGTGTTAAAAGAAAAAGGAAGTATTGTTTCTGTTGAGGTCAGAGACCTAAGAGGAACCCACTCCTTCATCTCTGATTTGAGGGTTACTCTTATAAGTCCGCAGAATACCCAGGTTGTACTTTTTGATGGAATTTGCACAGAACAGGATAATTTCAATGTATCTTTTAGCGATTTAGCAGAATCTGGCAATTTACCCTGCCCACCAGTTGATGGATTAACATATTTACCATTAGATTCATTAGATGCCTTCACTGGAGAAGAAATAGAAGGTAAGTGGACTTTAATGATTGAAGACCTTGAAAATTTAGATGGAGGTCAACTAACGAATTGGGGGTTAAGATTTTGTGTGAGGAATCCTCAATTCAGACCTGATCCACCTTTAAACCTTAAAGCAAGTTATGCAGGAGGCAAAAAAGTTCAACTGGATTGGGAGGATGTAGAAAATGAAATATCCTATACTGTAGAAAGAGCAGTAAGGGAAAGAACAAGGTTTGAGGAGATTGCTGTATTGCCGGAAAATACAACTACTTATATTGAAGAGCTTCCTAATTCCGAAATAACCTATGAATACAGAGTATTTGCTACAAATACTATTGGAGATTCCGATTACTCTAATACTGTAATGGCTTCACTTAGCATTTTAAACACTAATAATAAACTAAGTAGCGAAATAATAATCTACCCTAACCCTGCGAAAGATAAACTTTATATAAAAAATGAAAGTCAGCAGAAAATTGAAGCAGTTTATATTCGCAATACCATGGGACAATTAATTAAGCAGCAAACAGGGCAGGTTGAAAGCATTGATGTTACTACTCTTCAGGCTGGCCTATACTTTATTCAACTACAAATAGGAAATGAACAAATTGTTAAGCAGGTAGTTATTCATCACTAAAAAACCATGAAAAAGATACTCCTCATTTTATTTGCTTTAATTACTTTTCAAATTAATGCGCAAGATCTCATTAAAACCCGTGCAGGTGATGTAAAAATAACGCCTGTTCTGCACGGTAGCCTGGTGCTTGAAATTGATGGCCAAACCATTTTTATAGATCCTTATGGCGGTGCAGAAAAATTTAGTGGTTTTAGCGATGCTGACCTGATTCTCATTACTGACATCCATGGCGACCACCTTCACAAATCCACTTTGGAAGGTCTAAATACCTCAGAAGCCACTTTTATAGTCCCAAAGGCTGTAGCTGAGCAAATGGAAGAAATTAAAGGCAAGGAGAAAAAGGTGATCAATAACGGAGAAAAAACTACTTTCAATAAAATTCAGATTGAGGCCATTCCCATGTATAACCTTCCGGAAGACGAGCAGTCGCGCCACACTAAAGGCCGTGGAAACGGTTACATATTAACTATTGGTGATAAAAAATTTTATTTATCGGGCGATACAGAGGATATTCCTGAAATGCGCAATCTCAAAAACATAGACGTAGCCTTTATTTGCATGAATCTGCCCTATACAATGGATATTCAGCAAGCTGCTGAAGCCACTATAGCCTTTACACCCTCCATTGTTTACCCTTATCATTACAGAGGCCAGAATGGTCTTTCTGATGTGGAAGAATTTAAAAGTATAGTAGAGGAAAGTGCTAAAACTGTTGAAGTAAGGCTTCGAAATTGGTATCCTGAAAATTAATTAAAAAAAAATATTTTTTTTTCTTCAAATCTATTTGATTTTTCAAAAAACAAGTAAATTTATGCCGTTAATCAACAAGCAAAATAATAGTAAAAATGGCTCTTAAAATGGCATCAGATTTCGACAGGTTTGACGAATATGATGAAGAGGACGATGATTGGGATGATAATGATTCCTTTGATGATGACGACATTGACGATGTAGATGAAGATGAATTTGATGATGATTTCGAGGATGATGACGATTCCGTAGACAACATTAGATTCGAAGACATTGACGATTATGATGAAGAAGACTACGACTCAGGTGAAGATCCTGATTTTGATAACTTCTAATCATACTTGAAACAGCCTCGATTTTGTATCGGGGCTGTTTTTTTTTATAGCTATACAGGAAATATTCTTCCAGCCATTAATTGGGCCTCATTAAAAGCTTCTTTATCAATTCCGACTGATGCATTTAAAGTATCAAAACAGGCTATCATCTGCTCAGTAGCCATATTGCCTACTAAATCATCTTCAGCCATTGGACACCCTCCAAAACCTTTTATTGCGCCATCAAATCTTCGGCAGCCTGCTTTATAGGCAGCAGTAACTTTTTCATTAACAGATTCCGGAGTGCTGTGTAAGTGAGCACCGAATTCCACCTGAGGATATTTAGGAATCAGCTCATTAAAAATCCAGGAAATATTTTGAGGATTGGAAACGCCAATAGTATCAGCCAAAGAAATTATTTTAACTTCTAAGGTCAGTAACTTCTGTACAAATTCCTCAATATAGGAAGCATTGTAAGGATCACCATAAGGGTTACCAAACCCCATGGATAGATATACTACCAGTACTTTGTTGTGCTTAATGCAGAGGCTTTGAATTACTTTAAGATCTTCCAATGCAGTTGCAATGGATCTTTTAGTATTGCGCTGCTGAAAAGTTTCTGAAAGAGATAACGGGTATCCTAAATATGTTACCTGAGAAAACTCCACCGCCTGCTCCGCCCCTCTTTGGTTAGCCACAATGGCGAGAATTTTAGAGCCGCTTTCTGACAAATCAATTTTATCAAATACTTCGGCCGTATCACGTAATTGCGGAATGGCCTTTGGCGAAACAAAACTGCCCGCATCTATTGTATCGAAGCCAACTTTCAATAACTGGTTTAAGTAATCTATTTTTGATGCTGTAGGAATAAAATCATGTAATCCCTGCATAGCATCACGTGGGCATTCAATAATTTTTACAGTACTCTCTTGATTATCTTGCATAACCAAAATTAAGAATTCCTGCTTAATCAGGAAAAGAAATAACAACAAGGATTATAATGTTGCCTATTTTTAAATAATTGCTTTCATCTTCTTAAATTTCGGTTTCGAACTAAATCAAAACTGTGGGAATAGTCATTAAACAAAGTGCGTATGCTTCAGCCATCAGCTATATTGGTGTGGTGATTGGGGCTGTAAACACTATATTTTTACTCCCCGAATTCTTCTCACCGGAAGATTTAGGACTTTACAAAGCCGTATTTTCTATGGCCATACTACTTTCACCATTTGCGCAAGTAGGGTTGGCACGCAGTACCCTCCGGTATTACCCTCGTTTTGATAATAGCCCTAAAACATCAGGAAGGTTTTTAGGTCTTATTTTGATATTAGGCTTCTTTACTATTTCCCTTTTTATTCTGCTCTTTCAATTGGTAGATGATTGGGTATTTGCATTTTTTCAACAAAAAGCACCAGAGCTAATCAGGTATTACTGGCTCATACTTGTGTTAGCATCCATCATGGTATACATCTCTATTTTTGAAGCCTACTATAAAGCATTATTAAACGTTGTAGTGCCTACTTTAATGAAAGAACTCATGCTTAGAGTGGTTGTAGGCTTACTGGCCATACTCTACTTCTTAGATATAATTTCATTTGAATGGTTTCTTAATTACACAGTGATAAGTTATGTACTAAGTTTATTTCTGCTGATAGCTGTGCTGATTATCAAAAAACAAATCCATTTGAATTTATTTATTTTTCAAATAGATAAAGCCTTCATTAAAGAACTGTTAAAATATATGTTTTTTATAATGGCAGGAGCCGTTGGCTCCGCCATTGTACTTCAAATTGATCAGTTGATGGTTACGGGGTATCTTGGCCTAAAGGAAAATGCTGTTTACGTAATTGCCTTTTTCATGGCAACGGTTATTGAAATACCAAAAAGGGCGATAGCACAAATGTCTGATTCCATAATTGCTAAGTCGTTCGAATTCGAAAGAATGGATGAAATAAAAAAAATTTACAAGCAAAGCAGTATTAATCAGCTCATTTTAGGAAGCTATGTTTTTCTGTTGATTGTGATGAACCTGGATAATATTTACCAAATTATGCCTAAAGGAGAGATTTACGAAGCGGGAAAATGGGTGGTAGTATTAATTGGTATGGGTAAAATAGCTGAGATGGGCTTCGGTGTAAACTCAGAAATCATTATTTCTTCTAAACTTTACAAAATAAATATTGGATTTGTACTTTTACTGGCCCTACTTACAATTGCTTTAAATGTATTATTAATTCCTACTTATGGTCTGATAGGTTCGGCCATTGCTTCATTTGCAGCACTTTTCTCATTTAACCTTATTAAAATGATTTTTATCTGGAACAGGTTCAAGTTTCAGCCTTTTTCCTGGTCTACATTATCAGTTTTGTTGATTGCAGCCATTACATTTATAAGCATCTACTTTGTACCTCAGCTGGAAAACCCAATTATTAACCTGCTTTGGATAAGCCTTCTGCTTACACTCATATTTGGTGCTTTAATTTTATTATTTAAACCCTCTCAGGAGATTCACAAAATGCTCTTACACCTGAAAAATAAAATTACACCTTAAAAAAATTCTTAATTTGTTCGCATACATAATAAATCTCTTCTTCTGTATGGGCAGGATGAATAGGCAGTGAAAGCACTGTAGCTGCAGCTTCTTCAGCATTTTGACAGGATGTTTTATACTTTAAAAAAACCTCCATTTGAGTTAGCGAATTAGGATAATGAATATCAGTTTCTACACCTTGCTCCTCTAAAAACTGCCTCAACTCCTCTCTCCTATCTGTTCTAATTACAAACTGGTGATAAACATGGCCGGAATAATTACCTGGAAGTTGGATGGCAGTACCAGACAATTCCTGATGATAAATATGTGCCAGCTCCTGCCTTCTGCTATTTTCTTTATTGAGAAAAGGAAGCTTAGCCGCTAAAACTGCTGCCTGTAACTCATCTAAACGGCTGTTCCTTCCTAGTTGTACATGCTTATTTCTTATAAGCTGACCATGATTTGCCCACTTTTTATAAGCATTCGCCATCTTTTCATTATTGGTTAATATACATCCACCATCACCTAATGCACCTAAATTTTTGGTGGGATAAAAACTAAATGCAGCTACATCACCAAAAGTACCTGACATGTTACCTCCGGTAGAGGCACCATGCGCCTGTGCACAATCTTCAATTAATAAAATCCCGGCATCTTCACAGAGTTGTTTAATTGCTGTAATTTCAGGATGAACCATACCAAATAAATGTGGTAGAATAATCGCTTTTGTTGCCTCTCTTATTAACCCTTGAAGATCGTTTGAGAGAATCCCATAGTGCGACAGGTTTATATCTGCAAAAACAGGAGTAGCACCAACTAATTCAATAACAGAAGCATCAGAAAACCAGGTAAAAGATGATGTAATCACCTCATCTCCAGTACCTATTTCATGGGCACGTAAAATAATCTCCAGCGAATCGGTGCAATTAGCAGTAGAAATAAAATAGTTGATACCTATGTATTCCTTGAAAGTTCTTTCGAATGATTCAGTATAATATCCATTAAAAAAAATGCCATTATTCATTACATCATTCACCGCATTTATTACTTCAGCAGGGAGCGGACTGAGGGTTAGGAATGGAATAGTTTTTTGAGACATTCTTTTAAAGTATTGATTACATTTATATCTTCAAAGCTAAATATATAACAGAAAAAATTTGCCTTCAGACAATCCTTTTTGAGATATAATTAGGCTTTCAGAAAGCAATTAAGTTAATTTTGATTTTTATTACACAAAAATTACAATGAAGAAAGTAGCCATATTTACCTCCGGAGGAGATGCCCCGGGAATGAATGCATGTATAAGAGCCTCTGTAAGAGGCGCTATTTATCATGGAGTTGAGATTTTCGGTATTTACAGAGGATATGATGGGATGATTGAAGGGGATATTGAACCGATGAATTCTTATTCTGTAAGCAATATTATTCAAAAAGGAGGTACAATTTTAAAATCTGCCAGAAGTATAGAGTTCAGGACCAAGGAAGGCAGGCAGAAGGCTTATGAACAACTTCAGAAATTTGGCATTGAAGGATTAATTGCCATAGGAGGAGATGGTACTTTTACTGGTGCTAAAGTATTTTATGAGGAATTCGGAATTCCTACCGTTGGTGCGCCAGGCACAATAGATAACGATTTATACGGAACAGATTATACTATAGGCTTTGACACAGCAGTAAATACCGCTTTAGATGCCATTGATAAAATTCGTGATACTGCAAACTCCCATAATCGCTTATTTTTCGTAGAAGTTATGGGGCGTGATTCCGGCTATATTGCAATCAGATCGGGTATTGGTGGAGGTGCTGAGCTGGTAATGGTACCGGAAACTGCCACTTCAATCACTGAAGTAATTAGTACACTTCAGGAAGGCTGGAATCGAAAAAAAACTTCTTCTATTGTAGTAGTGGCAGAAGGCGATGAAGAAGGAAATGCGATGGAAATTGCTGAGAAAGTGAAAAGCCAAATTCATATGAAAGATGTTAAAGTTTCCATTCTGGGCCACATACAAAGAGGTGGCACACCAAGTGCTCAGGACAGAATATTGGCCAGCCGCTTAGGTTTAGGAGCCCTTGAAGGTTTACTCAATGGAGAAAAAAATGTGATGGCAGGTATCATTAATGAGAAACTTGTTTACACTTCATTCGAGGAAAGTATAGGTAAAACAAAAGAATTGAATCAGGATTTAATAAGAATGGTGAAAATACTAAGTGTCTGATCTGCCAAAAAACACCTACATTTTATTAAAATGAATTTTTAGAGCTCTTTTTGGGTTATTACTCGCTATTTCATTAAATGAATGATAAATAACAATGGAATTTAAAACAACACTTGAAATAAAGCCTTCAGAAGAGAAAATCCACCCCCACTTTAAGGTGGTTTCTATAGGTTCTTGTTTTGCTGACCACATCGGTCATAGGTTTGAGGAAATGAAAACAGATATTCTGAGTAACCCGTTCGGAATTATCTACAATCCTATTTCTCAAATGCGTTTAATTAATTTATGTCTTGATAACCAACCACTTAATCCAGAACATATAGTAGAAAACCAGGATATTTATAATCATCTTGATGCGCACAGTATGTTTGGCAAAAAGAAGCTTGAAGAACTTCAAAAAGGAATTCAGGAAGCTTCTGATTCATTAAAGAATTACCTGGAACATTCAAAAGTATTGATCCTAACTTTCGGTACGTCCTGGGTTTTCCGCTACGAGAAAACAAAAGAAATTGTAGCCAATTGCCATAAATTACCTTCTCAAAATTTCACGAAGGAACTTTTAAGCATTGAAGATATTACAAGTGAAGTAATAAGCACACTTAAAAAACTGAAAGAAGTAAATCCGGCTATCAGAGTGATACTTACAGTGAGCCCGGTGAGGCACATCAAAGAAGGTATTCCTGAAAACATGTTAAGTAAGTCCATTTTACGGGTTGCTGTAGATCATATAGAAAAAGCGCTGCCGGACATTTCCTATTTCCCGGCTTATGAACTCATAATGGACGATTTGCGCGACTACCGCTTCTTTGGGGAAGATATGATCCACCCAAACCTGATGGCCAGGAATTATATTTGGCAAAAATTCAGGGAAACTTATTTCTCTGATGCACTTTTTACTTATTGCGATAAATGGCAATCCATTAAAAATGACTTAAACCATAGAGTGATGAACCCCGGCTCAATAGAACACGTTCAGTTTCTTGAATCCTTATTAAAGAAATTAGAAAAATTCTCGGTGATAGGAAACGTTAATGCTGAGAAAGAATACGTGCAAAAAGAATTGGAAGATGCCAGAAGCCAATAAACTCATTCATGAAACCAGCCCTTATTTATTACAGCATGCCTATAACCCTGTAAATTGGCAGGCATGGAATGCAGAATCTTTAAAAGAAGCCCAAACACTTGACAAGCCCATTCTTTTAAGCATAGGTTATGCCGCATGCCACTGGTGCCATGTGATGGAGCATGAATGCTTTGAAGACGAAGAAGTAGCTCAAATTATGAATGAGAACTTCGTCTGCATTAAGCTGGATAGAGAAGAAAGACCTGATGTGGATCAAATTTATATGGATGCCATCCAAACCATGGGGCTAAATGGTGGTTGGCCCCTCAATGTATTTTTGATGCCCGATCAAAAACCATTTTACGGAGGCACTTATTTTCCGAAGAAAAATTGGATGAGCCTGCTGGATAATGTTGCAGTGGCTTATCAGAAAAATAGAGACAAACTTGCGGAATCAGCAGATAATTTTGCGGAAGCCTTAAGCACTTCAGAAATAGCAAAATTACAAGTTGCTGATAATAATAAAGTTTCTTTTTCTGCCACTTCATTATCGGAGACTTATAAGCAACTGTCAAAGTATTTTGATGAAGATAATGGCGGCACAATTGGTGCACCGAAATTTCCTATGCCTGTTATCTGGCGGTTTCTCACTAAATATGCCAGCTTAAATAACCATAAAAGTGCTACTGACCATTTTAGCTTCACTTTAAGTGCAATGGCGCAAGGGGGAATTTATGATCAGGTGGGCGGTGGATTTGCACGTTATTCAGTTGATGCAGAATGGTTTGCACCCCATTTTGAGAAAATGTTATATGATAATGGTCAGCTAATTAGTTTATACGCTAATGCTTATCGTTTCACAAGACAGCAATACTTCCACCTTATATTAAAAGAAAGTATCGATTTTGTTAAGAGGGAATTGATGCACGAAAATGGAGGGTTCTACTCTGCCCTTGATGCTGACTCAGAAGGTGAAGAAGGAAAATTCTACGTTTGGACAAAAGAAGAATGGCAAGAAGTTTTAGGTGATGACGCTGAGTTATTGGCTAAGTTTTACAATATTCTCCCTCAAGGAAACTGGGAGAAAGGCTGGAACATCCCTTTTCAGCATAGCAATGCTGAAGCATTTTGTAAGGCAGAGGTTATCGATTTAGATCTATTCCTACAAAAACTTAAAAAGGCAAAAAAGAAGCTACTACAGAAAAGAAGTAACAGAGTGCGGCCCGGTCTTGATGATAAAATGTTGTGTGGATGGAACGCGCTGATGCTCACAGGACTTTGCGATGCTTATAAGGCTGATAATAATGAGGAATACCTTCAAATGGCAAGGGGAAATTTTGAATTTATTATCAGTAAACTCCTCAAAGGAAATAAACTGCACAGAAACTATAAAAATGGAAAATCAACTTTAGATGCCTACCTGGAAGATTATGCACTTACCATTCAGGCTTTTATAGCCTATGCAGAGGTTTCCGGCAATCTTGATGCTTTACATAAGGCCAGGGAATTGGCAGACTATACATTAGCTAATTTTTACGATGAAGCAGAAAAGCTGTTTTATTATACTGATGCTCAATCGGAAAAATTAATTGCTAGAAAAAAAGAAATTTTTGATAACGTAATTCCAGCCTCTAATTCTGTAATGATGGAAAACCTGCATTGGCTGGGTATACTTAGCGCTGGTTCTGACTATCTGGAAATTTCTGACACAATGCTTCAACAGGTGGAGCATTTTATTAGCAAGGAGCCAAGGTATATGTCCAATTGGGCTTCTGCAGCTACCCTAAAAGTGCATAATACATATGATGTTGTCATTATTGGGCCTGAAGCAAAAAATATGCAGCAACAAATGTGGGCTCAGTTTCACCCTAATGCATTAATTCTAGCAAGGGAAGAACCTACTGAAATAGCATCTGTATTTAAAGGAAGGGAATTATTGAACCAACAAACTACTATATTTGTGTGTCAGATGAATGCCTGCCAAAAACCTGTGAATACTGTAGGCGAAGCTATTGAGCAACTTAAAAGATGAGTCAATTAAACCTTCAAAGTAATTTCCCGGAAAGTAAACAGCCCACACTTTTTGCCAAAATTCTTTTACCACTTCCACTGCCTAAAACCTTCACCTATAGAATTCCGAAAAATCTACAGGATCTCATCAATGTAGGTGTTCGCGTTATAGTGCCTTTTGGAACCAAAAAAATAACTACCGGTGTAGTAAAGGAAATTCAGCAGACTCCTCCTGAAGGCTATGAAGCTAAGTACATCCTTGAGATTTTAGATGAATTTCCGGTTTTATGCAATCAGCAATTCAGGTTGTTTGAATGGATGGCTCAATACTATATGTGTACGGAAGGGGAAGTAATGAATATAGCGCTGCCTTCAGGAATGAAATTAAGTAGCGAATCCAAAATTCAACTGAATCCTGCTTTTAAGCTTGAGCAAGCTAACTTTATTTTTAGCGAGCTTGAACTGGTAGTGCTCAATTTACTTAAAAAAGAAAACTTACTCTCCTATCAGCAAATAGCGGAAATCAGTAATACCAAGCAAAGCAGCCTCATTATTAAGGATTTACTAAAAAAAGAGGCCATCATCCTCATTGAACAGGTACAGGAAAAGTATAAGCCAAAGACAGAAAAAGTAGTGAGACTGCATCAGCAATATTTGGATAAGCAATCCTTAGCTGCTTTAATGGACGAGCTTGAGAAAAAGCCAAAACAGTTGGACGTGCTTCTAAAATACCTGCAAGAAGTACCGGTTTTTTCTGAACCGGAGAAAAACGAATCCGGATTGGAAAAAAAGGTTTTCAAGCCGGAAGAATTTTCAGCTTCTTCCCTATCTACCCTTATCAAAAATGAAGTTTTTGAAGAAATGGAGGTGATTGTATCACGACTGGATTACTTAAGCAGAGGGAAAATAGTTGATACAGAAATACAGCTCAGTGATGCTCAAAACACCTGTAAAGAACAAATAATCCAATCTTTTCAGGAATTTCCAGTCACACTTTTACATGGTGTAACAGGCAGTGGCAAAACAGAAATCTATCTCTCCTTTATTAAAGAGGTGATAGAAAGCGGGTCTCAGGCATTATTCCTTCTTCCAGAAATAGCTATCACAACCCAAATGATCCAGCGTGTGAGAAAGCTCTTCGGAGATCAGGTAGGTGTGTACCATTCCAAATTTTCTGATGCTGAAAGAGTGGAAGTATGGCAGGGCGTGGCAGAAGGAAGGATTAACTTTGTAATTGGAGTCAGATCATCTGTGATGCTTCCTTTCAACAATCTCTCCTTAATAGTGGTAGATGAAGAACATGAAAGCAGTTACAAGCAATATGACCCTGCCCCAAGATATCATGCAAGAGATACTGCCATAGTTTTAAGCCAGATTCATCAGGCACAGATTTTACTAGGTTCTGCTACACCGGCTTATGAGACCTTTCACAATGCCCATAAAGGCAAATACGGGTATGTAAAACTTGCAGAAAGGTATGGAGAAGGAAAACTGCCTGACATAGAAATTGTGGATATGCGAAAGGCAGTAGCTAAAAAGCAGGTAACAGATGACTTCAGCCATGTTTTTCTTACCGCTATGCAAGAGGAACTGGAAAAAGGTAATCAGGCCATCATTTTTCAAAACAGACGAGGTTATGCGCCTTACCTACAGTGCGAAACCTGTGGATGGATTGCCGAGTGCGAAAATTGCTCAGTAAGCCTGACTTACCACATGCATCAACATGAATTAAAATGTCATTACTGTGGATTCCGCCAAAAGAGTCCTGCTGCCTGTTTAAAATGTGAGTCTACTGCCCTCAAAATGAAAGGTTTTGGTACAGAGAAAATTGAAGATGATTTAAAGCTTCACTTTCCTGACACACGTATTCAGCGGATGGACAGAGATACCACCAGGAAAAAATATAGTTACCAGCAGATTATTGAAGCTTTTGAATCCGGTGAAACACAGGTTTTAATTGGTACGCAAATGGTAAGCAAGGGCCTGGACTTTGAGAATGTCAGTTTGGTAGGTATAGTTGATGCAGACCGAATTATGTACTATCCTGATTTCAGAGCTGAAGAACGAGCCTTTCAATTGATGCTGCAGGTAAGCGGACGTGCAGGTCGGAATAATAAGTCGGGCAAGGTGATGGTGCAGACTTTTCAGAAAGATCATCCGCTCTTTCATTATCTTATTAATTATAATTTTGAAGGGTTCTATCAGCTTCAGCTAAAAGAAAGACATTCATTTTTTTATCCTCCATTCTGTAGAATTATCAGGATAATACTAAAAGGGAATCAGGCAAATATCACCAGAAGTGGAGCACAAAACCTATACAATGCGCTATCTCCCATAATAGGACAAAAAAGGTTGTTAGCACCTCATGAACCTATGATTGCTAAAATCAGGAACATTTACCATATGGAAATATGGGTTAAATTGGAAAAAGGTTACCCTCTGGAAAATACAAAAAAACAGATTATTGAATCTGTTGAGAAGATGAAGGAAAATAGTCACTTCAGAAAATTGAGGGTAGTATATGATGTAGATCCCCAGTAGGTAACAAAAAAATTATCCTTTCAAATCTTATTCATGTTAAGTTGTAACTACAGCAGAAGCTCAACGTTAACATTGCTATAACTTAATTTTTTAATCACTAAATTTTTTAATTATGAATAAGGATATAATTGCAGGGAATTGGAAAGAAAAATCAGGTAAGTTAAAGCAGAAATATGCAGAACTTACTGATGACGATTTAAAATACTCTGAAGGAAAAGAAGAGGAGCTTGTTGGAAAAATCCAGAAAAAGCTAGGAGTAGGAAAAGATGAAGCTGAAAAGATAATCAGCGACATTTAATTGGAATAAAAGGCCTTAAAATTTTAAGGCCTTTTATATTTTCTAATAACGTCTTAATTCCGCTGCTTAGTAATCGAAATGTCTTTTGGAAAATGGAATTTTCTTAATTTCTTCAATATTTTCCAAAATCTGATCTAATGTGTCATGTAAATCAGTTGAATCAGGTGCCATACCTGAGAAAATGTCTTCTAGTTCTTCTTCCGACATTTTTTTCAACTTTTTAATCAATTTATCGGATTTTTCCAGAAATTCATATTCATCTTTGGAGGCTTCAGCTACTAATCCAAACTGAACAGTAAGGTCATTGTCAAACTGTTCTGCTTCTTCAATTACTCCTTCGTATGTTTCTTTTGATAAATTATCAGTATCCATTTAAAATTACATTGTTTAACAAAGGCGAATATAAAATATTATTATTCTAAATTCTCCTCAAAAAGCTTTAAAATTCTACTATATTCATCCGTCCAGCTGCTTGGCTCTACAAAACCATGATTTTCAACCGGATAGACTGCCATTTCCCAATTCTCCTTGCCCAATTCAATCAATCGTTGAGCAAGCCTCACCACATCCTGAAAATGAACGTTAGTGTCCACCATACCATGGCAAATCAAGAGAGCCCCTTTCAATCCATCTGCATAATAAATAGGCGAACTCATCCTGTAAGCAATACTATCCTGCACTGGTGTATTTAATATATTACTTGTATAACCATGGTTATAATGAGCCCAATCAGTAACTGAACGCAATGCTGCGCCTGCAGCAAACACATCCGGAGTGGTGAACATAGCCATTAACGTGATAAAACCACCATAAGAACCTCCATAAATTCCGATTCTGTCAGCTGCTATCCCATGTTCTTCTACCAGGTATTTAGCACCATCTACCTGATCTGTTAGGTCTTTCCCTCCCATATGTCTGTAAATCGCAGTCCTCCAATCGCGTCCGTAACCTGCGCTTCCTCTGTAGTCAATATCCATAACGGTATATCCTAAATCAGCCAATAAATTATGAAACATATATTCTCTGAAATAGCTGCTCCACCAATGGTGAGCATTTTGTAAATATCCAGCGCCATGCACAAAAATTACCGCAGCACCATTTGGATTCTCCGGTTTGTAGATACGTGAATGTACTTCTTCTCCATCTCTTGCCTTAAAAGTAATTACCTCAGCCTCTCTCCATGGGTACTCCTCAAAAGCCTTTGTGGTAGACTCAGTGATTTGTTTTTCTTCCCCCGCGCTACCAATAGCAGGATTATTGGTAATAAACAATTCAGTGGGTTGATTGGAAGCTGAGTATAACAAAGCTACTTTTTTATCATCAGGTGAAAAGAACGCTTCACTTTTACCCCTTTTGCTTGTAAGGGCAATCATTTTACCCCCGCTCACAGGCATATAATAAACATTTCTGATGCCAGGATGCTCCGGATTGGCCTTGAAATACCAGTATTTTTTATCAACACTAATGCTTGGCTCATAAATTTCAAATGTTCCTTTAGTCAATGCTTTCTTCTTCTTTTTTGCAAGATCAACAGTATATAGATGAGAATAGCCTGATTCTTCAGACTGAAAATAAATGCTCTTACCATCTGGCATAAATCCTAAAACACTGCCTCCGTAGGTCCAGCCAATACCTGGCCCGCCTATCCAGGCTTCATCTCTTTGTCTGTCCAACACTTCCAAATCACCAGTCTCAGGATTTACCAAGGCAATCCAACGGTCTTTATTATCTTTAGACCGAATATTAACAACTAAATACTTTCCATCTTCTGACCAAATTGGCTGGTTGGAAATTACTTCCCTTTCAGCATTGCCTTTTCTGTTATAATCACTTTGATAATCAGCAGGCTCTTCTATTCCTTTCAGCTTATCAGTCTGCAGGAAATATATGCTGTCAGTTTTTAAGTTATAGATTCCTACTTTGGCATCGGACATATCGCTGCCTACTTTAGATCGGGCATTTAAGTCTTCTGTGTAGCCTGATTCATCCAGATAATCAGGCACTTTGGTACCCTTTGTCTCGGCTCGTTTAAACAAAGTAAAGGTGATATAATCCTGCTTCGGACTAAGTTCTATCCCTCCTATTGATTGTCCTTTTAAATAATAGGTCGCAGGCCTGTCTATTTTCTGTAACTTCCTGTACTTACTTTGTTTTTCATCAGTCTCTTTTCTCTCCTTCAGCACCTGAATTAAACTCAGATTATCCTGTTCCAACCATTTATCTTGCTCAGATTGGCCGCCTCGGCTCCATGACTTATTGTCTTTAAAATCTGTTAACTGACTTACAGAACCATCTTCAAGAGTAATCAAAAACAAATTATCATCATGAATATAAGTGATTTGATTTCCATCAGCCGTAAATGAAGGATCTGATTCATTTCCAAGCGTATTAGTCAGCTGCTTTATTTTTCCGCTAGCTTTTGAATAGATAAACAAATCACCATTTCTGCTATAAACTTTTAGAGATTTATCCTTATTATAATCCCCTCTTCTTGAAGGCAACATTAATTCTTCTCTCCAATTCACCATCTCCGGAGTACCACCCTCTACAGAAACTTTGTATAACGAATCAGATGGATGTTGCTCCGGATTCCAACTAAAATATAAAGTTTTACCATCTTCCGACCAGAAAGGATCTGAGGGGGAAGTGCCAACCCAACCTTTAGGGTCTTGCATAATTTTTTGAACAGAAAGTTCACTTTGCTGTCCGTAGGCAGACACAGTTACACTAGTAAAAAGTATTAAAAGAATTCTATGCATTGATGTTCATTTTTTTCTGACATGAAGATATAAATATAAAAGATAGCAGAGAAAATGGATTACATGAATGGTAATGAAAACAGTATTAGAAAAGAGTTGCACACATTTAAAGCAAATGATTTGTATGAAAAAAAATAGAGATGGATTAACTTTTCTTTAAGTAATATTTCAAAGTATTTATAAACTATCATAATAAGAATATCTCTACTTTATATAATATCTAAAATTTACAAATCAATTTTTCTGTGTAATATTTCTATTCATAAAACACAATAAAAACTATTTAATCGTTAGCAGGCCCTTATCAGGGAAAATAGTTAAAATTATAACTACCCCCCAACTTATATTGATTAACTAATTAAAATACAGCAAATTAAAAACAGAATAAATATTCTAAACTATAATTTTAAGAATACAACATTTTACATGTTAATTTTATATTACTATTTATTGAGAAATCCTTAATCATTTAATAGTCGTTTAACCAAGGTAACTTTTAAGACAAAAAACTACTTTTATCATTCGTAAAACAAAAAAAACTATGAAGAAAAGTTACAACCAAAAGCTTATTAGGCCACTAAAAAACTTATTTTTTATTGCCATATTAAGCACATTAGCAACATTTACTGTTAATGCTCAAGAAAGAGAAAGCATTACACTTTGGGATTTCAATAACAACACCCCTGAATCAAATACAAATTGGGCTCAACCTATTTTACCAGCTCAAGGTAATGGTCAGATAAATTTTGAATTTTCTGAAGCTTACAGTTTTGGAGGGTCTACTGCAGATTTAGAGGGGTTCAGCGTAACCTCATCAGGTGGCTCATTTGCTCCTCGAGGAGGCGAAGATGAAACTAATAATGGACGTTCTTTCACTATTTCATTGTCCACATTAGATTATGATAATGTTAAATTAAGCTACGCCACACGAGGAACCTCAACTGGTTTCCAAACACAAACTTGGACTTACTCAATAGATGGTGGCACCACTTTTACCGATTTGCAAGTAATAGACGGAATAACCTCATCCTTTGAATTGAAAGAAATTGATTTAAGCACAATTGAGGAAGTTAATAATATTGATAATTTATTATTGAGATGTATTCTGGATGGAGCAACTTCATCCTCTGGCAATAACCGCTTTGATAATATCCGAGTAACGGGATTTAATACTTCTGATGATGGCGGAGAGGATGACTTCTTCACTCCTTTTACTCTCAATACTGTTACTTTACCATTCACAGATGACTTTGAAGAATGCACCACAGGTTTTCCTGCTAATTGGAATGTAGTAACTCCAGAACAGTCTAATCCTAATACAGAAGCGTGGTTATGTAGTGAGTCTGGTCAATCAGGTTCAGGCCTAAGAACTAATGGCTTTGCAGAAGGTGCACCAAGAGAATTAGACACATGGCTTATTTCACCCAAGTTTGCTGTTGAACAAAATACCTTCGTACAATTTGCCATGGATAGAAGATTTGATGGACCTGAACCTCAATTTTATGTATCATCCACCTTTGATGGTTCTGAATGGGATGAAAGTCTTTGGGAAGAAATAGAAGTCAATTTTCCTGCACCAGCAGGCTCAGATGGCAATTGGAGTACTGTCTCAGTGGATTTATCAAATTACGAGAATTCAGAGGTAGTAATCGCTGTAAGATACATTTCTAATAGCTCAGGAGCAACAAGGATAACTTTAGATAATTTTGAAATCAAAACATTAATAGACATTCCTGTTTCAACGAACGAAATCAGCTTTACGGAACCGGTGGGATCAGGCAGTTCTTCAGCACCACAATCATTCACTATTTTAGAAACTACTACTACTGAAGATTTAACATTAACAGCCTCTTCTTCCTTCGAATTATCAACTTCAGAAGAAGGTCCTTTTGAAAGCACTTTGACCATTCCTGCTGCTGAATTGGCTACCGAAACCCACATTTTTGTTCGCTTTACCCCTAATTCAGGTTTTAGCGGTGTAGTGGAAGGCAATATCGGTTTCAGCATCAACCCAAATGTGAATATTGCTTTAACTGGTTTGGAACAAGGGTCAGCACTTCCTTTAAACTATTCCGAAGATTTCAATGATCCCGATCTTTTTGAACAGCCTGAATGGCAAAGGTATCAGGAAGTTGGTGCTCAAAACTGGCAGATTACTGATGAGACAAGAGATAGCAACCGCCCGTTTGTAGCAGTGATGAATGGTTTTGCGGGAGGACCTCAGGAAAATACCACCTGGCTCATCAGTCCGCCAATTAATATGGCTACGGAAGACGAATACATATTAATGAGTTTTGATACTCGTTCTTTCTTTAATGAAGCTTTACCCGCTTTGAAACTACTGGTATCTACTGATTATGACAGATTGGGAGACCCAACAGATGAAGCCTACACCTGGACAGCACTCAATGGACAGTTCCCTACCTCAACGGGGGTTTGGAAAAGCACAAATGACATCAATTTATCAGCTTATAAAAATGAGGAAAACCTGAGTGTTGCTTTTGTGTATACTTCAAACCCAACAGAAGGTGCCGCAGAGTGGATGGTTGACCAGTTTGAAATTACTACAACCAATGAAGCTCCTACCCCATTTTTATCAACCAATAATTACGCTTTAACGGATTACTATTTTGGTGTACTGGAACCAGGTACATCATCCGAGTCAAGGGAAATCAACATAGTAGGGCAGAATTTCCAATCTGATGTTACATTTACTGCTGATGAGGGTATAGAAATCTCAACTGATGGAGTGGATTTCGCATCAACACTGGTAGTGGATGAAGCTGCTATTGCCAATAGCGCAGATTATACTTTGCAGGCAAGAATGACAGCTCCGCCTAATGAAGGTGTATTAGCACAGGCGGGTGGCATTAGGATTTCCACTGAAGGAATAGCAGATCAGCGATTTGGCTATTTCAATCACACTACTATAGAAAAAGACATCACATTTGATGTTGTTACCTGGAATATCGAATGGTTTGGTGACGCCAACAATGCTACTACAAGCAACGTGCAAACACAACTGGAAAGAGTTAAGACCATGGTATTAGATTTGGATGCTGATGTATATGCTTTTCAGGAAATCACAAATCTTGATATATGGAATCAGCTGGTAAGTGAACTAGAAGGCTATAGAGGGGTAGTTTCACCTGAAGCCTCTCAGGGAGCAAATGAATTTGAAGGAGCACAAAAGCTCACTTTTCTTTTCAAAACTGCCTCAGTAGATACCATAAGAACAAGAGCATTGCTAACCGGAGTTAATGTAAATACTGATTTGCCAGATTATCCGGGAGGTGACCCTACAAGGTTCTGGGCAAGTGGAAGGTTCCCGTTTATGATGGATATTGTAACAAATATAGACGGTGTAGAGCGGGAAATAAGCCTGATAAATGTACATGCACGTTCCAACGGTGGTGGAGAGTCATCAGGAAACCCAAGATATGCCATGAGAAGATACGATGTGGAAGTTCTATATGACTCACTTGAAGCATATTACAGCGACAAATCTATCATTATGTTGGGCGACTATAATGATGATGTAGATGAAACCGTTGCTGATACAGGGGCAGCTACTGTACCTGACTCAGGAGAATCTTCCTTTTTTAAATTCCTAAGTGATGAAGATTATAGGGCAACTACTTTACCTCTAAGTGAAGCCGGAATGAGATCATTCATTTACAACGAAAATGTAATCGATCATATCACTATAAGTAATGAACTTTTTTACGATCATATTGTAGGTGCTGAAAGAGTAGTGATTCCTTATTCTTTAATTCCTGATTATAATAATACAGCTTCAGATCATTTTCCTGTGGAAGCCAGGTTTAAGTTGATATCTGATGAAGTATTAGCTATAACAGAAGTATCTACTTTAGAGTCCATTCAGGTAGCTCTGGGTACTCCATTCTCTCAATTGGAACTTCCTGATAATGTACAGGTGACGCTGGAAGGAGGTTCAACCACTTTAGTTGCAGTAAACTGGAGTTTCGAAGATTATGACGCAAACACTCTCGGACCCAATACAATTGAAGGGGTACTTTCTTTACAGGAAGGTATTTCTAATCCTGATAATTTAACGGCTGCCATTGAAGTAATAGTGAAGCCTGTAGCCATCACTGCGCTCAGAGAGTTTACTCCGTTGGAAGTAGCTTTCGGCACAAGCTTTGAGGAATTAAGCTTACCATCTTCAACATTTGTTACATTGGAAAATGGAGATACTACCCTCCTTTCGATTAATTGGAGTGCAGCGGGTTATAACGCCTCTCAAGCTAACACTTATAATTTGCAAGGAGACTTAGTGTTGACAGAAGGAATTGCAAATCCCGATATCTTAAGGCCAACTATAGAGGTAACGGTAAAGGAAGAAGTTACACTATCAAACAAAAAAGGTCAGGTAAATTTCGAGCTTGTCAATTATCCGAACCCATTTACTACCACCACCACTTTAGCCTTTAATATTAAAATTAGTGGGCAAGTTAAAGTTAGAGTACTGGATATGACAGGAAGGACCGTTTCCACCGTCATCGATAAAATGCTTACAAAAGGCAATCACAAGATAGAATTTGAAAGAAAAAACCTGCCTGCCGGAGTTTACTTTTTTCATATTGAGAACAGTGAGGGAGCACAAGCAAGCAGGATGATAGTAAGGTAAATATTTCAGCTACCTTTTAAAAGCCGATATGTTAAATCAGATACATATCGGCTTTTTGTTTTTACAAGAGTGCCATTGTCTTTTATAATTGTTTTACATCCTGATTTTCAGTATATTTCCAGCATTATGAAAGCGCTCAGAAAAATCGGATATTTTAGTGCATTTATCATTCCTGTCTTAACTATTATTAGCTTCTATCTTGGCGGAATAGCTAATTTATCTACTCTTTTGTTTGTTTATTTATTGATACCTGCAATCGATAGCATTACAGGAAGAGATTTGTCTAATGTACCTAAAGCATCCGTCAGTGAAGTAGCAAATGACTTTTATTACAGGTTCATCACCTACTGCTGGACCTTTTTCCAACTTACATTCATCGCTTGGGCAGCCTTTGTTTTTACCATACACACCCTTTCACTATTTGAGCAGATAACATTTATCATTGCTGTATCACTTTCCACAGGAGGAATTGGAATTACAGTAGCACATGAGTTAGGCCATAAAAAATCTTTATTGGAAAGGTTTTATAGTAAAGTTTTATTGATGACTGTGAGCTATATGCATTTTTATATTGAACATAATAAAGGGCATCATGTAAGGGTCTCAACTCCGGATGATCCTGCTACATCCCGGCAGAATGAAAGTTTCTACGCATTTTGGTGGAGATCAGTAACCCGCGGATATAAAAGTGCCTGGGAAATTGAAAACAAAAGATTGGAACGAAAAGGGATTTCAAGCTTTTCTATTCATAACAATATGATCTGGTTTACGCTACTTCCTTTTATCTTTGCTGGCTTACTTTCTGCTGGGTTCAGTCTGTATTTAGGTTATTTTGTATGGCAACCTATCGTTTTCTTTTTCGCACAAAGCTTTTTTGCATTCTCATTACTAGAAGCTGTTAACTATGTGGAACATTATGGACTGATGAGAAAGAAGATAGATGAGAACAGATATGAGCGTGTGGCACCGCATCACTCCTGGAATGCAAGCCAAATTGTAAGCAACTTCTTCTTATTTCAATTGCAAAGACATTCAGATCATCACTTTAATGCCATTAAAAGATATCAGGTTTTAGACCATTATGATAACGCTCCCCAACTTCCGGCAGGTTATCCTACTATGGTTTTAATGGCTCATATCCCCCAACTTTGGTTTAAAGTAATGAATCCCAGACTAAAAAAATGGAATGAACTTAACCCTGGTACTGATAACGCGAGCCAATAAACTTAAAAATGCTTTTTATTCAACTTTTATCTTACCGGCTAAAATCACAGTAGCCACCCCTGTAAGTACTATGAAAGCAAAAGATAACTGAAGATTCATCCAACCGGCTAAAAAACCTATTAAAGGAGGTCCAATTAAGAAACCGAAAAAAGCCATCGTTGAAACAGAGGCTAAAGCGACACCTGAAGACATCGTTTTGGTTCTTCCTGCAGCACTAAAAACCAATGGTACCACTGAAGAAACCCCGATGCCCACTATAAAAAAACCTAATAGAGCTGTGACGAAATAAGGGGCTAAAATAGAAAGAAGTAAACCTGTAACAGTAAACATTCCACTCACCCTTATCACTCTTTTAATGCCGTACTTCTTGGTAAAATTATCTGCCAGAAACCTGGTTCCGGCCATACTGATCATAAAAGCAGTATATCCTAAGCCCACCCATTTTTCAGGCGCGTTTACTATTTTCTTAAAGTACACTCCACTCCAGTCAAACATAGTACCCTCTGCCAACATGGAACAGAAGGCAATGATACCCAGTAAAACCAAGTGTTTATCAGGCAAGGCAAAAAGAGGTTTATCCCCCCCTTCTTCCTGATCATTCTTAAGCAACCAGTTAAAACTGAACCATGCTGCCACTATACCTGATCCGAAAATAATAGCGTAATGATATTTGATTAGCACATCTGCTCCAATCATAAAAGCTCCTATTGCTGCACCAGCAAAGCCAGCCAGGCTCCACATTCCGTGAAAAGTAGCCATAATGTTTCGCTTAAAATAAATTTCCAGTCCTACTGCCTGCGTGTTAATTGCAATATTAAGCATGTTCCCCATCAGCCCCAGGCAAAAGAGTACAAAGCCTAAAATGTAAATATTTTCAACAAAGCCAATGGTGAATAGGCTCAGCAAATAAAGGTTAATTGACAACTTTGTTACTGTTTTACTATTCCATTTAGCCACCAGAAACCCTGCCAGGGGAAGTGAAATAAAAGAGCCTAAGGGTAACATTAATAACAATGCCCCTAAGGATGTCTCATCTAAATTGAATTTCTCTGTGATAGTGGGTATCCTTGATGCCCAACTGGCAAAAGTTAATCCATAGCAAAGAAATAT
This sequence comes from Marivirga lumbricoides, assembly GCF_014636295.1. GTDB lineage: Bacteria > Bacteroidota > Bacteroidia > Cytophagales > Cyclobacteriaceae > Marivirga > Marivirga lumbricoides. Next base: position 152,481 of record NZ_BMEC01000011.1, read on the forward strand.
AATGCTTATAGCAATTCTGGATTTGGTTAAAGAACTCTGAGATTGACTTGTCATAAACAAGCTATGTGAGAATTTAAAATTGAGAATGGTTTTTGTAAATCAAATAAGGAGATACATTGAAAAGTACAATTCTTTCAATAGTACCATTTAGCTTTTCCTCTTCTCAGTAATTTTCTGAGATCTCTGATAAATGCAAGTGCCATGTAAAGCAAAATGGGGGAACCAAAGGCTAAAAAAGAGCTGTAGACGAAAAAAATTCTAATTCTGGAAGTGGGTAAATCCATAATCTCCCCTAGCCTGGTACATACTCCAAACGCCTGATTTTCGATAAACTGCTGAACTTTTTTCATAATTGTGATTAAATTTAAACAATTTAAAACAAACCTCCGTTAAAAATTCGATGAAATTAAATTTCTTTTTGTTAAAAATGATAAATTCATTGCAATAGTAACAATATAAATATAATTTCGCATTAACTTCCAAACTTAATCAAATAATGAATCACATGAAAAATTTATTCTACGCAGCTATCCTTTTAGGATCACTAACCTTTTCGGGCTGTGCATTAAACAAAATGATGAAGGCGGCCGAGGATCAGGCTGTAACAGTTACACCAAACCCATTAGAATTACATGGCGATGAAGTTTCTTTTACAATTGATTACCAATTGCCTGCTAAAATGCTCAAAGAAGGTATCGTATATTCAGTAAAACCATATTATGTATATGGAGATAATGAGATAAGCAATTTAGAACCTTATAACTTTGTTAAAGCTGATTTCCCAAATAGTGATACTGAGCCTGTAACAGCTTCAAAAGAATATTCTTTTCCTTACGAAGAAGATATGACCACAAATGGTGAGTTATTATTACAAGGAACTGCCACGCTTGAGAAAAATGATAAATCTAAGTCTACTGAAAGAAAGCAATATGCTACTGGAATTATCACTACTTCACAAATGGTTACTCCTTCTTACTATGCTTCTTATGCAGATCATGGATATAACAATCAGGAAGAATTAGTTCCAACAAACGTTGCCTTCTATTTCCAACAAGGAAGATCACAATTGAGAACTTCAGAATTAAGAAGTGACCGTGGTCAAAAATTAAACGCTTTTATTGCTGACAAAAACGTAACAAGAACAGTAACTATTACTGGTACTCACTCTCCTGAAGGTCCTGAAAGAATCAACAAAAACCTTTCTCAGGAAAGAGCAAAAGCTATTGAAGATTACTACAGAAGACAAATGAGAAGATATGACTACAAAGGCATGTCAGATTCTATTGAATTTATTTTAAAGCCGGTAGTTGAAGATTGGTCACTTTTCAAAAGTATGTTAGCTGAATATGATGGTATTACTGAAGCTCAGAAAAATGAGTATGTTCAAATTGTAAACGGTTCAGGTTCTTTCGAAGAAAAAGAAGACAGACTACACCAATTAGCTACTTACGATAAAGTTTTCAAAGATATTTACCCAGAGTTAAGAGCTGCTAAAACTGAAGCTTTAACTGTAAAAGAGAAAAAATCAGATGCTGAAATATCTGTTTTAGCTAAGCAAATCACTAAAGAGGAAGCTTCTGCTGACACTTTATCAATGGAAGAATTACTTTATGCTGCCAGCTTAACTCCATCTTTAGAAGAAAAAGCTGCTATCTATTTAGCTGCTACAAAGAAAAATGATGACAGCCCGGTAGCTCATAACAACTACGGTGCAGTTCACTTAGAATTAGCCAAAAATGCGGAAGGTGCTGAAATGAATAACTTAGTTCAGCAAGCTATCACTCAATTTGAGATTTCTCTTAAGAAAGAAGAAACTGCTGAAGCTTATTCAAACTTAGCAGTAGCAAACGCAATGTTAGGTAACTATGAAAAAGCGTACGAAGCAGCTTCTAAAGCTAGTGAAATGCAATTAAGCTCTGACAACGAAAGAGGTTTAATGGGGGTTAAAGGTTCTTTAGAAATTATGATGGGTGATTATGATGAAGCATCTACTTCATTAAACAACGCAACAGATTCTGAAGCTAACATGTACAACAAAGGCTTAGCTCTTCTTTTAAAAGGTGAGTATGCTAATGCTGCAAGTACTTTCGATGAATTAGCTGGTAAAACTTCTGGTGAAGGTATCCACGCTAACGCTCATTACTTAGCTGCAGTGGCTAATGCAAGATTAGGAAAAGATGCTGAAGTAATCAGCAACATTAAAGATGCAACTTCTGCTGACGCTGATTTAAAATCTAAAGCGCTAAATGATCTTGAGTTTGCTAACTATCAGGCAAATGAAGAATTCAGAAATGCTTTAAAATAATTAAAAGTTAATCTATTTTAGAAAGCGCTTCCATTGGGGGCGCTTTTTTTTATTTATAAGGAGTAGTAAGAAGTTGGTATTTGAAGTTTGAATAGCTATTTTTACGGTGTAAAATTTGTAAATAGATGAGAGAAATTCAATTCAGAGAAGCCCTAAGAGAAGCGATGTCAGAAGAGATGCGCAGAGATAAGAACGTTTTCTTAATGGGTGAAGAAGTAGCAGAATATAATGGCGCTTACAAGGTGTCACAAGGTATGTTGGATGAGTTTGGTCCTGAAAGAGTGTTGGACACACCCATTGCTGAACTTGGCTTTGCAGGTATTGGTGTGGGTGCAGCCATGAATGGCATCCGACCTATTATAGAGTTCATGACATTCAACTTTTCATTAGTTGCTATAGATCAGGTAATAAATTCAGCTGCCAAAATGTTAAATATGTCAGGTGGCCAGTTTAACATTCCAATGGTTTTTAGAGGCCCAACAGGAAATGCTGGTCAGCTAGCCTCACAACATTCACAAAATTTTGAAAACTGGTATGCTAACACTCCTGGTTTAAAAGTAGTAGTACCTTCCAATCCTTATGATGCTAAAGGTCTATTAAAGTCAGCCATCAGAGACAACGACCCAGTAATTTTCATGGAGTCAGAATTAATGTATGGTGACAAAGGCGAGGTGCCTGAATCAGAATACCTGGAGCCAATTGGTAAAGCTAAAGTAGTTAAAGAAGGAACTGATGCTACAATAATTTCATTTGGTAAAATGATGAAAGTAGCTTTGGCTGCTGCGGAAGAAATGGAAAAAGACGGTCACTCAATTGAAGTAATTGATTTAAGAACTGTAAGACCTATAGATTACGCAACCTTATTCGAGTCAGTGAAAAAAACCAACAGATGTGTAATTGTAGAAGAAGCATGGCCTCTTTCTTCAATCGCAACTGATCTGGCTTTCAATATTCAGAAGAACATCTTTGATTTTCTTGATGCACCAATACTTAGGGTAAATAATTTTGACGTACCAGTATCATACGCTCCTACCCTTTTGGAAGCTGTATTACCAAATGCCGAGAAAACAATAAAAGCTTTACGAAGTGTGATGTATCTTGATTAAATAAAACTACTTAACACTCTTCACGAGTAGTTAATAATCAATGATTTACAAATTATTTGAGCCGATCTAAAAAGGATCGGCTTTTTTTATGCAAAATATTTTTTTACCAGAAGCAACTTTTACAAATTCCTCAAGTCTTTTGAGCAGATAATAAAAGAAATTGGAAACAACTACTACTATAGAGATTCATCAAGACCTGATAGAGAGCTGCAAAGCTGGTAGTCAGCAGGCATTTGGGAAACTCTACCATTTATATGCAAAAGCGATGTACAATGTTGCTCTGCGTATTATCAAGGTAGAGGAAGAGGCCCAGGATATTCTACAGGAATCTTTTGTTAAAGCTTTTAACAAGATTAACCAGTACGAATACCAGGCAAATTTTGGGGCCTGGCTTAAAAGAATTGTAATAAACCAGGCACTGGATAATATCAGGAAGAAAAAAGATATTATCTCAAAAGATATTGAAGGAATGGAAATTGCGGAACAGGAAGAAGTGGATTGGCAGGAGGTAGATTTTACTATTGAAAGAGTAAAAAAAGCCATTATGGCTTTACCTGATGGCTTTAGAGTGGTGGCTAGTATGTACCTGTTCGAAGGTTTTGAGCACAAGGAAATAGCTCAAATCCTGGGAGTTACAGAGAGTACCTCAAAATCACAATTTCACCGGGCAAAAATAAAATTAAAAGAAATTCTTAAGACATATGAAAACTGAAAGAGATAAGCTGGAAGAATTTATTGGTAATAATAGAAATGCTTTTGAAGAAGAATTCGATAGCAGTAAAGGCTGGGAAGCGATAGAAAAACAAATCACCCCTTCTTTAAAGGATAAAAAGAGCACTCGAAAGATAAATTGGTATGCAGCTGCATCCATAGCATTGCTTTTAACAGTAAGTTGGTTAATTGTGGATAGAATATCCCTCAACGACAGAGTGAATGAATTAGAGAGCCTTACAGTTGACGGGAGAAGCTATAAAGAGATAGAAAGCTACTACACCCAAACAATTAATACCAAGTCACAATTGGTAAAAGAAAAAGCGAGTCAGATAGATTATCCGATTGAACAGGACCTTGATGAACTACAAAGGAACTATGAAGCCCTAAAGCTACAGCTCAAAGATGGTGTAGCTCATCAAAAAATAGTAGATGCAATGATTTTCAATTTAAGAACGCAGATTGAGGTGCTTAATGCACAATTAGAAATACTTGAAGAAGTGAAAAATTATACACAAATGCAAAACGAACAACAAAATGAAAAAGAAATATAATATCATCGTAATAATAGGTCTGTTGCTCATCAATTATACAGCCCTGGCACAGGAATCTACCGTTTTATTAGATAAATCATTTCCTGTAAATAAAAGTGCTTCTTTGGAACTTAACAATCAGTTTGGTAACATCACTGTAACCACCTGGAATAAACCAGAATTCTATGTTAAAGCACAGTTAGTACTAACAGGTTTATCTGAAAAAGAAGCGCAAAAGATTAAAGAAAAAGTAAATGTAAGCTCTTCTCAAAACAGTGACCGTGTAAGCGTTGAGACATTGTTTAAAAAAGGAGGAATCAATATGAATGGGTCAGGGAAAAAGTTTGAAATTAACTATACTGTAAAAGTTCCCAACAATCATAAACTCGACATAAAAAACAGCTTCGGTAACTTCTCTATTCAGGATTACAATGGACCAGTAGAGCTAAATGTAGAATACGGTAACATTTCTTTAGGTAATCTTAAAACACTTAAGCTTAAATTGGCTTTCGGTAATGGCAATATTCAATCTATAAAGGAAGGTAAATTAGATGTGGAATATGCAGATCAATTCAATATTAACAGTGTTATTAAACTTGATTTAGATAACTCCTTCTCCAAAGTAAGTATTGAATCAGCTGAACTTATTAAGCTGGACTCTAAATACGGAACGCTAAAGATTGGAACAGTAGATATATTAGAAGGAGATTCGGAGTTTTCAGGGATGAAAATCAAAAGGCTTAACAAGCGCTTGGAACTGGATGGGTCATATGTTAGTGGGAGTATGGAAATTGAGAGCATTGCCACTGATTTTGAGTTGATTGACCTTGAAATTGAATTCTCCAGCGTAGAGTTGAATTTTGAACCTGGAGTTAAAATACCTTTTGAGGTTTCCACCAGCTTTGGAGACTTCAAATACCCTAATAGCAAGGTAAACCTGACTTCAAGAATAGAAAAAGACTTTGGTAAAGAGTTTAAAGGCACTTTAGGAGAAGGTAATACCAGTTCAGGTAAAGTAACAGTAGAAACTTCTTATGGAAATGCTACTTTCAAGGTAAACTAAGAGAACTACCTATAAGAACAAAAGCCCTGAAGAATAGTTATTCTCCAGGGCTTTTGCTTTTGAGTGTTTGTTTCAATCAGAATAAGTTAATATTAAAGAATATTTTTAGCACACTTATGACAAATATAGTTCCTACTACAAGAGGAGAAATGTACCTCACCATAAATAAGATCACTTTCTCTGTAACAGAACCCTCTAACTGAGGATTTCCAAAATACAGTTCTTTCTGAAAACCTTTATCTCTCCACTTCCATGCGGCAAAAATGGCAATAAAGAAGCCGCCAAGTGGTAATGATAAATCAGAGAATACATTTTCAATCAAAGTGAAGAAGTCAATATCCTTACCTCCATAGAAAGTGAATTTAGTGAAGAACTCACTGGCTCCCTGAGAAAGCATAGTGGGTAAACCTATAATAAATATAATAAGGGCTACTCCATAAACAGTTTTCTTTCTATGAAATTTAAACTGATCTGTTACATAGGCCACAGGAACTTCCAGTAAGGAAACTGTAGAGGTTAAGGCAGCAAAGCAAAGTAAAAGAAAGAAAATAGCTCCTACAAAAGGACCTACACTACCCATTGATTCGAAAATACCTGGTAATGCTACAAATACCAATCCAGGGCCTGCATTAGCTTCAATACTTGGCTGGCTAAATACCAGTGGAAAAATCATTAAACCAGCCAGGAAGGCAATAGAAATATCAGCAATAGTAATCAGGGCAGCAGCACCTACGATGCTATCATTTTTACCAACATAAGAGCCATAAGTGATTAAGGCCCCCATACCTAAAGAAAGAGAGAAGAAAGCCTGAGCCAAAGCCGTATAGAAAGTATTTGCATTAATTTCACTAAAATCAGGAACCAAATAAAAAGCAAGGCCTTCGGAAGCACCATCAAGCGTTAAACCATAGCAAATAAGCCCCACAATCATTATTACTAAAAGAGGCATTAGTATTTTTGTCCATCTTTCGATTCCTTTTTGCACACCACCTGCCACAATTAGAGCAGTTAGTACCATGAAACCAATGGAAAAGAATAAGTTATCCCAAATATTGGACACAAAACCACCAAAATGATCACCGTAGTTTAAGCCCTTGCTTAGCAAACCTCCAAAACCTATTTCAAGAAAATAGCCAAAAGCCCATCCGGCAACCACATTGTAAAAGCTTAGAATCATTACACCGGAAAGCACGCCCATGATACCAATAATGCCCCATTTTCTTCCTCCCAGTTTACGAAAAGCACCGTAAGGGTTTAAGCGAGTATTTCTTCCTATAGCTGTTTCTGCCAACATAATAGGTAAACATATCAAAAACGCACACGCAAGGTAAATTACCAAAAATGCCGCTCCACCATTCTCTCCTACCTCATATGGAAACTTCCAGATGTTACCTAAACCTACAGCCGAGCCAGCTGCAGCTGCTATAAATCCTAATCGATTAGAAAATCCTCCTCTTGATGCCATGTATTAAAATTTTTAGGTCGTAAAGATATCAGATAATTCTATTTTGGCAATAAAATAGAGGAATGGATATTATTAAAATATTACCAAAGGCTAATATTCCTTAAAGATTAGCAAAAATTATGACATAAGCTGAGCTATTTTCCTTGTCCCAGGAAATTCACTCATAATTGTTTTCATCAGTACCGTTAAAGGAATGGCTAATATCAAACCAGGCACACCCCATAGGAAGCCCCAGAACATTAACATAATAAGCACTACAATAATGTTAATAGAAAATGATTTCCCCATCCAGATAGGTTCTAAAATAGAGCCAAATAGTACCTGAGCACCTGTAAATAATAATAAAGCTGCAAGTACAGTTCCCGGAGCTTCCAGCTCAATAAAAGCAAATATTGTGGCTATGGCAGTAGCTATGATAGAGCCAACCATTTGTACAAAATTAATTACGAAAGCAAATAAACCCCAGAAAATAGGAAAACTTATATCTAACGACCAGGCTATTATACCAAATGCCAGCCCTGTAAGTAAACTTACCAAAATTTTAACTTTAAGAAACTCTGATATGCTTCTTTCAATTTTAACAAAAGTCTTTACAGATTGTGTTTTTCCATGGGAAAGCGTATATTTTACTATGTCATTAAAATTCATGGAGCCTGCCAGCAGCAGTACCAGGAAGAACAGAGTCATCAAAATATTAACCAATGTATGCCTGGCCAATGTGAAGGTGAGTTGAAAGTTATTAATAAAAGCCTCACTCACTTTCTCACTTTTCAGCAACTCCTGGATAGTACTCTGGTCTTTTGAAGGTTGAATGCCTAACATATCAGAAAAAGGTGTGATAAGGTCGGCTACTTTATCATCAAATTTCTGAAAAATCTCTCCTTTTCCTGCCTGAATCTCCCTTCCGGATAGCTCAACCACTTTAAATACAGTGAATAAGGTTAATGCTAAAATAAATATTACTGCTATTAATGACACAAAATGAGGCCATTTACGCTTTTTCATCCAGCGCATCATCGGTGTAAACAATAATGCTATAAAAATAGCAAACATCAAGGGTATAAATATAAAAGATAAGACTTGCAGGATATAAAATACAACAGGAATCACCAAAATTAACAGCAACCTGTTGGTGGTAGCCAAATCATTTATTTTCATAGGGTATTATTTAAACTAGGAGGTTTTAACGCTAACACATTAAAAATGATACGCTGAAACTTCATTTAAGTGCGTGCAATTAATACACATTTCAATTTTAGTGCGTAAAGTTAATGAAACTCAAGGACTAATTACCGATTGCCTGTAGAAATAAATTACCTAAAAGGTTATCCTTTGAAATAGCTAAAATCATGAAATATATCTCTCTGCTTCTGATAATTTTATGACTGATTGATTAATTTTATGCCATGTTTAAAAATACAATATTAAGTCTGGTAATTATATTACTGGCAAACAATTACAGCCTTGCACAACTATACAGAGTAGTCAACCCGCAAAACGAACCTATCCCTTTTACAACTGTTTTTGAACCTGGAACAGAAAATGGGGACCTTACCGATGAAAATGGTATTTTTCGCTATACGCCTAACAAAGTAGTGGTGTTGAGTAGTCTGGGGTATAAAACAGATACTGTTACACTAAAGCCTAGTCCACATACTTCTCTTTTAATTCTGCAACCTGACAATAAATTATATGAGATAGAAAGACCGGAAATGCTAGTCATTCAAAAAGAAATTGGGAGTTGGAAGTCAGGCCATTTCCTTGAGAAAAGAAAAGAGTATTATTACTTAGCCAGTGATAATGTAACCCTGTTAAGCAAGGTAACTAATAAACAAAACGCATATGCTGAAATAAAAAAAGCTTACTTTGACTTAAAGATTAGTAAGCAGTCAAGCATAAGAGTAAGGGTTTTATCAGTTGACAAGCAAACTGGTGGGCCAGGTAAGGATTTACTGAGAGAAAATGTGATTGTTAATGAGACCAACCTTATTGGCTATTATAAAGTGAACTTAGCACAGTACAATATTATAATGCCTCCTGAAGGAGTTTATATTGGTTTTGATTTGCTACCACTTGTAGAACTACCTAACCTGGTTGTAAAAGTAGGGCTTGGTACTGAAACAAACTCTAAAGACAGCTATATTGGTACTGTTACCAGCAAAAAATGGACCTCTTTCAATAATAGAATTAAATCTCAGGCTTCTCTGGGTAATTTTAGATTTGGAGTAAAGGCTGTTTATTAACTGAAGAGATAAACTCACGCTATGTAACAAGGACGCTTAGGCCAGGCATTTGCAATGTTTAAAAGTAAATAGCCCCTCTCCTAACTTTTGAGAGCTTTTGCCCATACAAAATAGCAGCATATACAGCGAGAGATGACTCTTGAAGAACAGCTTTAGTACAAGTTAACTTTCTGAGTTGAAAACTCATATTTTGAGAATCCTCTTTGCAAACTAGGACTAGTGGAAGAATTAAAAGATCTCCAACGCATTCGCTAGCTTTCTACAGCAAAATTGAGAGGACCTCATAGGGAACCATAAAACAAAAAAGCGAGCTGTGAGCTCGCTTATTATTTTATTTCTACCTGTATTTAATATATTACAGTTCTTTCTTAGTATCCCATTTTTCAAGGTAATCAGCTACTCTGCGTACTACCATACCACCTAAAGAACCATCTACTACTCTATGATCATACGAGTGAGAAAGGAACATTTTGTGTCGTATAGCTATTACATCGCCCTGAGGAGTCTCAAGTACTGCGGGCTTCTTCACAATAGCTCCCAGAGCTAAAATACCCACTTGAGGTTGCATAATAATTGGCGTACCCATTACATTTCCGAAAGAACCTACGTTGGAGATTGTAAAGGTACCTCCTTCGAGCTCTTCCGCTTTTAATTTATTGTCTCTGGCCCTTTTTGCTAAATCATTTACTTTATTAGCCAGACCTCTGATGTTTAACTGGTCAGCATCTTTAATTACAGGTACAATTAGATTACCACTTGGTAAAGCTACAGCGACACCAATATTAATATGCTTTTTCTTAATTATTCTGTCTCCATCAACCTGTACATTAATCATAGGGTAATCCTTGATTGCTTTGGCTACAGCTTCTATAAATAGCGGTGTAAAGGTAAGGTTACCCCCCTCCTGCTCTTTAAATTGATTTTTATACTTGTTTCTCCATTGCACAACGGCAGTCATATCTGCTTCCACAAAAGAAGTAACGTGTGGAGAAATACGTTTGGAATCTACCATTCGGGTAGCAATCATTTTACGCATTCTATCCATTTCAATGATTTCATCATCACCTGAAATGCTTACAGGCACACCCTTTGGTGCTGGTTGTGTTGCTGCTTGCTGCGTTGTTGCAGTTTGTTGAGATGGCTGGCTTTCCTGCTGAGCCGGTTGCTTTCCTCTTGTTTCAACATAGCTTAGAATATCCTTTTTGGTCACCCGGCCATCTTTGCCTGTTCCATCAATATTCTCAAGCTCATTAATACCTATATTCTCCTCTTTAGCAATATTACGTACTAGTGGAGAATAGAATTTACCTGATTCAGAATGAGCTGAAATCTCCTGCCCGTTGGATGTTTGTGCACTTACTTTTGTTTGAGTATGCGCACTAGCAACTACTTCTTCCTTGCTCTCTTGTTTATCTTCCTGCTTGTTGGATGTTTCAGCACCATTACCAGCTCCTTCAGTTTCAATAATAGCAATTGGATTTCCCACGGCAACAACGTCTCCTTCTTTGGCTAGTATCTGCTTGAGGACTCCTCCTTTTAATGCCGGAACTTCTGTGTCTACTTTATCAGTAGCTACTTCCAGTACGGATTCGTCTTCCTCTATTGTATCACCTTCTTTTTTCAACCAGGTGAGTACTGTTGCTTCCATTATACTTTCGCCCATTTTGGGCATTACCATTTCTACAGTTGCCATGAATTACTTTTCTTTTATTGAAAATAAATAATTTAAATCCTGAATATTCCCTGACGAATCATTTCAAATTCCCGGGCACCTTTTCAAACTCTATTTGAGATTGAATTACTACTATACATATACTTACCTAAATAATTTGCCAATTTAACATTAATTCTATTGAATCAAACAAACAGGTTAAAAGCAAATATTATTTGTACAAATTTACAATTAATCAGCTTTTTCTCAATTATTTTGAAGATAAAGTTTGTCTAACCAAATTTAAAACTGAATTAGCTGTGAGATCAATATTACTTTCTCTGTCAAATTGAAAATTAAATAATTTAGTTTGGGTTTCTTCACCATCTGCCAAAGCTACCCAAATAGTACCTACTGGCTTTTCAGGTGTACCGCCTGTTGGCCCTGCAATTCCGCTGCTGGCCACTCCAATATCTGCTCCAAAGAGTTTTCTTACATTTTCTGCCATTTCCCTCACTGTTTCTTCACTAACGGCACCATATTGGGCTATGGTTTCAGCTTTAACCCCTAAATTATTAATCTTTAGATCGTTATGGTAAGGAACGATGCTTCCTCTATAATACGCAGAACTTCCGGAATTTGCGGTAATAAGCTGTGAAATATGCCCACCAGTACAGCTTTCAGCACAGGCGATTGTTAATCCTTTACTTAAAAGTAATTCTCCTACCTTAGCGGCCAGGTTGCTTTCATCTGTTCCATAAATGTACTGCCCTACCTCCTTGTAAAGCTTGTCCATTTCCTGTTGAAGTAATAACTCAAGCTTAGCTTTATCTTCTCCTGAGGCAGTTAATCTAAGCTTCACCTGATTTAAACCGGGTAAATAGGCCAATTTGATTTCCTGCGGTAGATTATTTTCCCAATCCTCTAATTTTTCGGCCAATGTGCTTTCAGGAATACCCACTGTCCTCACCATCTGATGAATCAGAAATGGAGTTTTAAAGAGTTCTTTCAAATCAGGAAGCACTGTATCTTCCATCATGTATTTCATTTCTTTGGGAACACCAGGCATAGAAACAAAAATCTTTCCTCGTTCATTGAACCACATACCTGGAGCAGTTCCATATTGGTTAGGCACTATTTTACATTTTACAGGTAATTCTGCCTGTCCCTTATTGAGTGCATTTAAATCCCTGCCACGCTTTGCAAACCTATCGGTAAGATCTGCCAGTACTTCTTCATTCAGATACATGTCCGATTGAAAATATTTTGCAAGGCATGGTTTGGTGAGGTCATCTTTAGTAGGCCCTAAACCTCCGGTAATCAAGACTATGTCTGCATTATTTTCTGCCTCAGCTAAAGCATTCAATATTGACTCCTCGCTATCAGCAACTGTCACTTTTCGCTTTACCCGAATACCCAACTTATCAAGTTCTGCACTTATCCAATGCGAATTAGTATCAAGTGTTTGGCCGTATAAAATCTCATCTCCAATTGAAATAAGCTCTGCATATATGTTTTTAATCATATTATAGTATATGTTCTCCTTTTAAATAGTGCTAATGTTAAATAGTGCTAATGGAATAGTGAAGTAATGTACCTAATTACTATTAACCTCAAAATAATCATCTTCAAAGATGATTGTTTCAAATTTATACCAAAATACTTAAAGGAGGGAAGAAATCGTTAATGTTTTACAATGAACAAAAATGCTGCTTCACTCTTTCCTTTTTTAAGTACCAGGTAGTAAGGTCCATTCTTCAATTCACTGGTGGATATTACTTCGGCCTGCTGTACAGGGTTCTCGCTTTTCTTTGTGAGTATTTCCGCACCTTTTACATCCATAATTTTATATGAATCATACTTAAAGTCTCCTCTAGCTTTTAAATGAATGAATTTATTGGCAGGATTTGGAAAAATAGAGAAGAACGATTTTAGTTGTGCTTCATTTCCTAAAAGAGGATCATTAACAACTACTAACTTTTTGGTTTCAGTAGCAGTACAGCCCATATAATCTTTAACTGTTAAAGAAATATCATACACTCCGGCAGCATCGAAATTAACATTCAGTAGTCTTCCATCGTAAGTTTGCTCACTTCCTAACCGCCATTCCCAATTACCTACATTAGTTGCTATACCTTCTAAACTGAGAGAATTGTTAAACGCTGTATTGAGAGTATCTGTACTCATTTTAAAATCGGCATTTAACTTATTGACATAGATAGGTATTTTCACTTTAGCTGAAGGTACAACATTATTGATATTGACAGCATACATTAATGTATCTGATTGTACATTCGATAATAACAACTCTTCACCCTTGCCTATAAACTGTGTTAAAGAGGAATCAGCATAGAACAATAATGATGAGGTATTGGTAGCACTTATGATAATATTGCTATTACTACAAGTATAAAAATCATCAAATACCGGAACTTCGCTTACAACAGGGTTAAAAATAAGGGTGTCAACACAACCTGATTGACTAAAAGCCAGTAACTTCAATTTTTGATTTTGCAGTGCAAGCAAATCAAAGGATACAGTATCTGAGCTTCCCAATTCTTGATTACCTAATAACCATTTTACACTGCTTGCAAACTTACTTTTATTACGTGCTTTTCCTTTATCGTTATCTGAATTAATATCATTAATTACTTCCATAGCAGCTTGTAAAGGAATAGCTTTAACAGCAACAGGTGCCATCAGCGAGGGATACTCACCTGTTTCATTACGGATGTAAAAGACTGTATCTTTGCTTACGGGAGGCGTTAAAAATGATTGTCCCCTGTATATTTCCTTACTGCCCGCTAAATCCTGGTACACCACAATTTCCTGTAACGCAGGATCTTCAAGAGAAACCCTGCTATTGCTACATATTTCAACAGATGCAATTTTTGGTACAGAAACTCTCCAGCGCGTAATGAACGTTTGGTTGATAGTATCTATACACCCAATATAATTTTCTACAATTAGCTGAACGTCTATGCTAGTCGCTTCATTAAAAGCGATAAGCGGATTTCTTTTAGTGGACTGGAAACCATTGCTAAAACTCCATTTCCAGCTAACGGCATCTTTACTGGCATCTAAAAACCTGTAACTATTGCTGGCATCAGGATTAAGTAAAAAAGGTTGATCGGGCAATTCAAATTGCGCAACAGGTTTAGAAATTGCCAGCTGCAGTCGCTTTCTTAAAGTTGTAAATCCTGCTGAATCAATCTCTTCATAATAAAAAGTAGTATCAGCCTTTATGACTCCCGGCTCAAAATCAGTCCCTTCATAAATTACAGTACTTGATAAAGCATCAGAGTAAATCTTATATGTACTTTTTGATGTTGTTGAAATGATGGGCGAATCATCCGGGCATACGTAAACCTGTCTTCCCATAGGAGGATTAGCATATACTTGATGATTTCTTTCTTTGGCCTTATCTAATAAGGCATATAACGCCTCAGTACTTTCAGCTGTTAATAAAGCTAAGGTTGCGTTACTGGAAGATCCACTGTAAAAATCATTCATTTCCAAGCTATACATACTGGCAACATCATTCCCAACTCCTATATCTCCTGCTGTTCTTTTTTGGAAAATCTCTGATATTTTCTTCCATAAAAATGAATCTGTAAATTCATTATTAATAAGATCAGAGGTATTTCCATTGCTATTACCAACATCTATTGCATTAAAATTCAGAAATCCTCCCTCAATCACCGCTAAGCCTGCATATAAATTATCGGAAGAATTATACGCATAAACCAATCTATTTAAAGAGTCAAATTGAATTTTGTTATTAGCTTGTCCGCCAACAGCCCAATCAGCAAGGAAACCAAAATAAAGCTTCTTATAATCCTTGTTACTTCTGTTCATCAACTGATATTTCAAAATCAGCAGTCCTTCCTCACCTTCATCTTGCCAACCTAGAAGCCTTTGGCGAATGTATATTCCCAGCTTTGAAGAGATGGTATCCTGCTCTTTCAGGACGCTCCTCACATCAAAATCAGCCGTTACATCATTATATCTTTTAAGCCTTTCAACCGTTTCTAATTCTTCCGTAAACAGATAACTTTCGGGATCAAGGGCCATGTTTTTGCTGATACTATCTTCAGCAGTTGCCAAAGCTATTCCCAGGTGATCCAATAAAGAAATGCCTTTGTAACGAAGAGAATAAGAGATAAATGGATTTTCATAACTTCTACCTATATTACCTGTAGAAGTAAACCCGAAGCGCCAGTTGTTAAAATTGTAAATCTGTGTTTTAGGACTCGAAAAAATTCTGAAAGACTGATAATCCGAATAAAGCTCTCCCTCCATTAATATTCTAAAGCTAATGACTTCATTTTCCGGCAGGTTTTCCGATAAAATCACTACAAAAGGAGAATCATCATTACTTGTTTTTTCAGATGTGGCAAGTGAAGGAATTGTGAAATTGCTATTAACTATTGTGACATACTCACTTTCTGAAGTAAGCGTGACTTCCACATTCTCAATAGGTTCCAAGTAATTGGTAAACTCCAGGGAAATGGAAAGCGTATCACCGAAATATGCTGCTTGCTCCAGGCCGTTGGTGTAATTCACATTAGAAATTCGTATCGCAGGATCATCAAAATTAGCCAGTGCTTTAAAAATATTGAGCCTCCCCTTACCAAATTTGTATTCAAAATTTGAATTATCAGCCACAGCGCTAATATCATCTGAATTGACTCTGAGTTGCTCCATTACCTGCAGCGCGTTCCATTCCGGATGAACCGCCCTGATTAAAGCCGCAGCACCTGCTACCATTGGTGCAGCGTAAGAAGAGCCTCCGTCTCTGTTATATGTATTATTATTCTGTGTGGTGTAAATACTTACTCCCGGAGCCACTACATCAATATAATTACTATATGTTGCGTTGGGATCTCTTACATCACTGCCATTTACAAACCCTACAGAAGTCACATTATCATAAGAAGCCGGAAAAAAGTCAAGTTCAGCATTGGTATTTCCGGCAGCCGCTACTACCACTACGTCTTTTTCGAGTACTGCATAATTAATAATATCCTGCGCAAACTGAGAATATCTTCCTGAATTTCCCCATGAAAGGTTGATGACATCACAACCTTTATCTGCCGCATAAATGATTGCCTCATAACTATTCCGAGAGGAATTATCTGACGATCTGAAAATCTTCAAAGGCATAAATTTGGTTTGAAACCCAATTCCTGCCATTCCAAGGCTGTTATTAGTACTGGCAGCGGCAATTCCTGCCACCCCTGTTCCATGTGCACTGCCATCAGCTTCAGGCATATGATCTCCATCCGCAAAGTCCCATCCGTAGTAATTATCAATATAGCCATCCCCATCATTATCTACTCCATCTATCGGGTCAGCTGTGTTAAGATATAAGTTTTTCCGGAGGTCTTCATGGTCCAAATCAACACCTGTATCAATAATGCCAATAATTTTCGTACTGTCTCCCTGAGAGATATCCCACGCCAGATACGCTTTAATTTGTTCCAGATATGTTTGTGAAGCACCTATTTTAGCCTGAGGATCATTAGGAACCAACAGTGGATAAACATTGGGATAAGGTTCTGCATAAGCCACATTATCAAAAGAGTTTAAATAATTCAGGTATTCTTCTTCATTAATGTCCGCTTGCAAATCAATTTTGTAAAGGCCAGAAAGGATGCTGCTTTGCCCTCTTCTTTGCAAGGCCTGAGATGAAATTACTGCTTCCACTTTTTGTACACGGTTATCTTCCTGTAACATAGCTTCATTAAGAAGTATTTCCCCGGTACCCCGGCCAGCTTCCTGCTTTAATTTTATTACTACCAATCCCGGAACATAGGGCTCTGTTTGTGCGTGTAGAAAAGCAGAGTAGAGAAAGATAAAGCTGAGCAGTAATATTTTTTTCATATGGCTAATAAGGTTAAATCGAAGGATTTATATTTATCCATCAAAAAGCATTTTCCAGCTTCAATTCTTAAATGTATCTTTAGGCAATGACAATTCACACAAATTTAAATAATTTATATCGATGAGTTTATTCAAAAAACACAAAGAAACTTTAAATAAAGCAATTGATGCCATCCATGACAGAGCATTTTTTGCACAATACCCGGAGCATCCCTCACCTAAAATATACGGAGAAGAAGCCGATAAGGATGGCAGAGAGAAATTTCAGGCCGGCCTCAATAAAAAGTTTGAAGATTTATTGCAGGAAAGCCCTGAGGCCTGGGTGGGTCAGGAAGAATCTCCTTATATGCAAAAGCCTTTGGGAATTCTTTATCCTTCATTTAGTCCTAACACTTTAATCAGCCGAAGTAAAACAGCCTGGAGTCAGTGGAGAAACATCAGTATTGATGACAGGGCAGCTATTTTAGTGGAAAGCCTTGAAAGATTTAAGGAGCGGTTCTTTGAAAATGCATATGCTACCATGCACACAACAGGACAGGGATATATGATGGCATTTCAAGCCTCGGGACCTCACGCAGCTGACCGTGCTTTGGAATCGCTTGCTTTAGGTTATGAAGAGCAGAAAAGGTTTCCGGAAAAGAAATTGTGGGAGAAGCCAATGGGTAAATTTAATATCCAACTAAATAAAACCTGGAGAGCTGTACCAAAGGGAATTAGCCTGGTGATAGGCTGTAGCACCTTCCCTACCTGGAATTCCGTACCGGGATTATATTCCTCATTAATTACAGGAAATACCAGCATAGTAAAACCTCATCCGGGGGCAATATTGCCAATGGCTATTGTAGTGGCAGAAATTCAAAAAGTATTGAAAGAAAATGGAATTGACCCTAATGTATGTCAATTGGCGGCCGATACTTATGATCATATGATCACAAAAGAGTTGGCAGAAGACCCGGCCGTTAAGTTGATCGATTATACAGGTGGTTCAGCATTTGGGTCTTACCTGGAAGGATTAAAAGGCAAAACAGTATTTACTGAAAAAACCGGGGTAAATTCCATTATACTGGACTCAGTAGAAGACGTTGATAAAGTAGCACAAAACCTGGCATTTTCCATCTGCCTCTATTCCGGCCAAATGTGTACCTGTCCACAGAACTTTTTCATTCCGGAAGAAGGCATTAAATCTCCCAACGGAACAATCAGTTTTGATGAGTTCGCACAAAAGCTGGTTGATAATATTAATGGCTTAGTGGATAATCCTAAAGCAGGCCCTTTTGTATTAGGAGCTATTCAGAACCCAAATACTGTTGCTCATACGGAAGAAGCCAAAAAATTAGGAAGCAAAGTATGGATGAAAAGCAGAAGCATTGAAAACCCTATGTTTAAAGAAGCGAGAACTGCTACCCCTATAGTTGTAGAAATGACTACTAAAGACAAAGACAAGTTTACCAAAGAACTATTTGGTCCGGTTGTACTATTAATTAAAACTAAAAACACACAGGAATCTATTCAATTGGCCTCAGAATTGGCTGAAGCTCATGGAGCTATCTCTTGTGGCGCTTACACAACTGATAATCTGACAAAAAATGCCATTATGGATGCTATGGCGCTGGCTGCCACTCCCGTGAGCTTTAACTTAACAGGAGGCATTTATGTAAACCAGAATGCTGGTTTTTCTGATTTTCATGTAACAGGGGGCAATCCTTCCGGAAATGCTTCTTTAACTAACCCGGAATATGTAATTAAAAGATTTACCTGGGTGGGTTTTAGAGAGCCTGTTGAGGAATAATTGATTTGACTTAAGCCCTCCGAAAAAATAAGCTTCGGAGGGCATTTTCTTCTTCCACCTCTGCGATTATATAAAAAGACTATTCCAATAAAGCCACCTATCTTCTACAATTTATTATAAAAAAAGATACCCCACAATGCAGATTTCAGGAGTATTATACGTCTTAAACCGAACACTTTTCTGTCCACTTTTGAACACACTAATATTTGGGGGAAATTCCTACAGGAAATAAAAATAACCTCTTCACTCCCTCTGATGCAGGAATTGCAAAAAAAATTCTTTTCCCATGCAACCACTTTAAGTTTAGGCACATCTATTGAACAGATTATAAGAAATAAAAAATAAAACCTAAACTAAAAGATGATGAAAAAGATTAACTTACTATTAGCAGCCCTATTATTTGTAACAGTAACTGTATCTGTAAATGCGCAATCCATTGATGCCAAAGAGATTATAAAGAAAGCAAAAGCTGGAAAAGACATTACCTATCAAAATGCCACCATTAAAGGAGTTTTAGATTTTACTCCTTATGAAGAGAAAAAGGATGATCTGCCAGGCCGTTCGTGGTTTAGCACCTCATCCAACACCATTAAAAATGAAATCTCAGGCAAAATCACCTTTATCAACTGTACATTCGAAGATGATGTATTAGCCTATTTACATGATGATGACACAGAATACACTTTTGTTTCAAATTTTGAAGAAGATGTGATTTTTAAAAATTGTGCTTTTAAGGAAGGTGCTGCATTTAAATATTCCACTTTCTCAGGAATAGTTGATTTTTCAGGTTCTGAAATAAAAGAAGAAGCTAATTTTAAATATGCAGAGTTTGAAAAAGAAGCTGATTTTGCAAAACTAAACTTTAAAGAATTAGCTAACTTTAAATATGCTGAATTTGAAGAAATGGTTACTTTTTCCGGTTCAACATTCAATTCAGAAGCTAATTTCAAATACACTGAAATAGATAATGGTGTTAATTTTAGCAATACCATATTCGAAGATTTTCTGAATTTAAAGTATACCAAATTAAACGGTGCTGTGAACCTTAAAAACTTTCAGATAAATGGTGATATGGATACTAAATACACCGAAGTGAATGGTAAAAGCTTTACTTCTTACCTGGTAAACAACAGATAACCCTATCAATGGGAGTTCGGTAAAAAAGAATCCTCCAACCCTATAAAAGAAGCTGCCACATAAATAATGAAGGCAGCTTTTTTTTATTTAATACTGTTCAGATTGTATTATATTGTGGAATAGTTTGACCAGGAGTGCAATTCCTGTAACAAATTAGCTTACACATATGAAGAAATACGATTTGGCGATTATTGGAGCCGGTCCTTCCGGCTATGCTGCTGCCATGCGTGCAGTGGACTTCAGAAAAAAAACGCTTCTCGTTGAAAAGCAAACTTTAGGTGGTGCAGGCATTACCAATGGTGCACTTTCTTCTAAAACATGGTGGGAGTTGTCGCGTGATATGCTGGCTTTCCGCAGAAATCTCTCCCGCTATGGCATGCAGTCACCTGCCACCATCTGGAAAGAAATTCAGCAAGAAGTTAATTTGGCTGTAAAAGAGAGAATACACCTTTTGCAACATCACCTTGATTGCCTGAGAGATAGCCCTACTTATAGCCAATACCTTGATTACCAAACGGGGACTGCAGAAATTGTGGATGAAAATACCATTAAAATTACAAATGATGAAGAAACTGATGTAGTGCATGCGGAATACATCGTTATAGCCTCAGGGAGCCGTCCAAGAACACTTCCTCATTTACCAATTGATGAGGAGCATATCCTTAGTAGCGATACCATTGAACACATGACTGATTTCCCCAAGAGCCTTGTAATTGTAGGTGCCGGTGTGGTAGGCTGCGAGTACGCTACTATTTTTTCAGGCTTTGGTCAAACTAAGGTATTTTTAATAGATAAGGGAGATAGCATTCTTCCTTTTGAAGATGCTGATGTGGTAGCTGTAATAGAAAAAAATCTGGAAGAACAGGGAGTGCATATCCATAGGAATTCTACATTAACAAAAATGGAGATTGTTAACGGAAAAGTGATGTATGAACTGGCCTTATCCGATGGACGCACCGAGACTTTTGAAGTGGAAAAAGCCTTAGTTTCTGTCGGCAGAGTACCTAACTACGAGAAAATCTGGTCGGATGCTGTACCTATTAAAATGAATTTAAGAGGTATTGAAGACCATGACACAAACACTTCAATTAAAAATATCTTTGCTATTGGAGACATTACTGCGGATATTAACCTGGTGAACGTAGGAGAATTGGAAGGACGATATGCAGTAGAGAAAATTTTTAGCCACCCTACAAAAAAACTGGTCTATGAAAACATCAGCACCATTATGTTTTTAAACCCGGAAGTGGCTGGTGTGGGGCTTAATGAAAAAATGGCTAAAGAGAAAGGTTATAATTATAAAGCTGTAACTGTGGATTATACTACCATTCCCAGAGCGATTGCCAAAAGAAATACACAGGGTTTTATTAAACTGTTGGTTACTAATGATGATGAAATGAAAGTATTGGGTATGCGCGTAGTGGGTGAACAGGCATCCTCAGCCATACAGGCAGTAGCATTATTAATCAGCATGAATAAAGGTATTGAGGAGCTGGCGGAGTGTGTACACCCCCACCCCAGCATTACGGAAGGCATTCAGGAAAGCGTGCGGGCACTATTGGGTAAATCCATATTAAAGTCCGGTCTGCTCAACAATAAGGTAAACTGCTATTGCTATGATTGCGAGAGAGGTGAAATTGAGAGCTTTTAGGTGATAATTGAATGAAATTATAAATTATTTGATGTCAGTATATTAGTAATTTAGCAATATTGATGTTTTTAACTATCATTCTTTATCCTCACAACTAGAATATATTAACCAAATGTGAAAATATTCAAGGTCGGAAATAACGAATTACATATTGAACCTAACAAGATTTATTGGGACAATAAGCTTCTAAACAGTCAATTAGAAAATCCAACACAAATCCGTTACGGACTTGCCCCTATTCAAATAGATATGTTCACAATAGGAACAAATTTCAAAATCCAACTTCGTAACGAAAATAAAGATCGATTGAATATATCACTTAAATCTTATTTCGGAATTGGGAAAACTAAAAAGCATCAACATTATAATCATATAGCAGATGTCATTTGGGATGCCTATTTCTCGATACTATTTACAGAACTGACACAAAAGTGGGAAAAGGGAGAAACTATTGACATAGATAAATTTCGCTTTGATCTTTATGGAATAACAAAATCAATCGGAACAAATAAGATAACTATAACCTTTGACGAGATGAAACTACTCCCAAGATTTGACCATCTTCTTATTAACTCTAAATTAAATACTGAAAAGTTTATAAAGCTACACTATTTAGATCATTGGAATTGGCCGCTAATTAATGAAATACTAAACCTGGGAATAAGAAAACATGAGGTGTATTAATAATAAGAAGTAGAAATCTTCTGGATATTATGGTAATGGAAATATGGAAAATAATTAAATAACCTTAATAAATCCATTCCAAAAAGCTCCCCTCCTACCTCAACAATGTAATACTTCCTGATTTGGCTATTTCACTGTCACCACATTTTATCACGTAGTAATATACTCCATCAGGCACAGGACTACCATTATCTGTTGTACCTTCCCAATCGTTATTGTATGGTTTCGCCTGGTAAATCCTATTGCCTTGCTGATCATAAATTTCCACCCCGCATTGGGTAAAATTCTCAATGTTCTCCACCTTCCAAAACTGCGCAATGGCATCATTGTTAGGTGAAAAGAATTTCATTGGTGTGATTCTGTCTCCGATATTGGTTTCTTCAACGATCACCGTCACTTCCGCACTTCCAAAGCAGCCGTTGGCATCTATACCTTCTACCTTGAAAGTAGTGGTGGCAGGTGGTGCAAATTCAATCTGGCTGCCAGTTTCATTTAACGTTTCTGTTCCCGCAAACCATTCATAATCCACTAAACCAGAAACTACTATTGAAACAGTATCCCCCGACTTGATTGTAGCACTTGAAGGGGTTAAGCTTACATTAGGCATAGGAAAAGTTTGAATCTGGATTTCTGAAAAGCCTTCGCAGCCGTTAGCATTTGCCACTGTTACAGAATATGTACCACCTTCATCCACCGTGATTTCAGAAGTTGTTTCTCCCGTGCTCCACTGATAAGAGGAAAATGCACCATCCACTGATAAAACAGTACTTTCGCCTTCACAAACAGTTGTTGAAGAAGCTTCAACGGCTACATTAAGTGCTCCATTCACAGTTATATCCTGCGAAGATTGAGATGTACAAGTGGCAAACCCATCATAAGAAACTTCCAAAGTAACTTCAAATGTACCCGCTGCGCTATAAGTATGGGTAGGGTTTTGAGATGAGGAGGTTTTCCCATCTCCAAAATTCCAGGAGTAGCGGGCAAGTGATTCATCTGCTACGGTAGACTGATTAGTGAAAGAAACAGCACTCGCAATGCAGGCAGAAGCAGGTAAACTAAAATTTGCTGCAGGAGCTGCAAGAAAAGCCACTTCTAATGTATCAGAATGAATAGTGGGACAAAAGCTATTCACATTGTCAGTAATCTCCACATGGTATTCACCTGAGCCTGAAGGGGCGTAAGTTGCACCGGTAGCTCCAGAAATGGGAGATGTTCCCTGGTACCACTGATAGCTAAAGCCTGGTGTGTTAGGAGATACATTTAGGGAAACAGGATCCCCTTCGCAGTAGGTTCCTGCACCTGATTGCTCTAAGAAAAAGGATGGTGCTGAAATTACATCTACAACAATGCTTTTAGTTTCAATAATACAGCTACCTACATACACATCAAGGTAGTAACGACCTGCTTTACCCGCATTAAAATTGGTTACATCTACGCTTAAACCGGTTGCGGAATACCCCTGTGGCCCTCGCCATTCATAAGAGGTTGCACCAACATCAGAAGCTACGTTTAAGGTCAACACACCTCCATTACATACCGGATCATTAGCGGTTAATGTAGCTGAAGGCAAAGTACCGGATGACACTATCGTTACGGTAA
The DNA here is from genome assembly GCF_014636295.1 of Marivirga lumbricoides. Taxonomy (GTDB): domain Bacteria; phylum Bacteroidota; class Bacteroidia; order Cytophagales; family Cyclobacteriaceae; genus Marivirga; species Marivirga lumbricoides. The sequence goes on from NZ_BMEC01000011.1 coordinate 176,304, forward strand.
CTGTTTCAGATACCTCAGCGCAACTTCCTCCATCAGATATAATAGATACGGTGTAATCTCCTGAAGAAGTAGCATTAGTTAATTCTATAAAATTATCCGAACCTGATTTTACAACGGCTCCATCCTTTCTCCACTGATATGTAAGACCGGGAATATCCTGAACCTCAAGCCTTACAGGATTACCTACACATGCATTTACCGGCCCCTCGGGAGTAATGATTGGTTTGATACATCTATTATTCCTTAGTACAGAAATTTTAGATGAAAAAATACCATTACTTGCATCATCCACACTTGCCAGGACAATGTCAGGTTTACTATCACCATCAATATCAGCAATCTTAATATTCCTGTTAATATAAGTAACAGGAATTGCCACTTTAGTAAAATTTAATCCAGTACCATCATTATTCAAGATATTAACAGTTCTGGCCGGGCCAACAGTAGCAACTGCTATATCTATGTTGCCATCTCCATCCACATCTCCAAAATCCAAACCCCAAGGTCTGCTATCTGTTGCTACATTACGTGCAGATCCAAATTGTGGAGCACCTCCTACCTGGCTAGTTTCATTAAGAAATATTGCTACAGCAGAACTTAAAAACAAAGTAGCTACTATATCAGGTTTATTGTCGTTATTGATATCCCCTACTTTCAGGTTAACAAAAGTACCGGGTGAATTATACTGATTAAAACTATTAAATGAGATGTTACCCGGAGTACTTTGGTTAGTGGCAATGTAAAACCCTCCACCATCTGTTAAAAATTGGTTGGCAACAATATCCGGTTTCCCATCACCATTTAAATCTTCCACATCCAAACCAGCTGTACTTTGAGCATTACCTACATTCAGTTCGATTATATTAGGATCAAAAGAAATGTTCCCCCCTACAGAAGTATTTTTAACAATTGAAATTTTATTGTGGGCCTGATCTGATACAACTAAGTCGGGCTTCCCATCCAGATCAATGTCTTTAATAATAATTCGTTTGGTAGAAAATCCCGTTAAAGAAATAGTGGTTGTAGAACCAAAAGTTATACTACCAGGTGTACTCATATTTTCTTTAATAGCAATTCTGTTTCCTTCATTTAAGGCGTCTGAAAACTCAGAAAACACCAATTCAGGCTTACCATCACCATTTAAATCGCCTACAGTTAGGTTTAATGTATTAAATGGTACACCAGCTGGGATTGTTGAGGAAGGACCAATATTACCAGGTGAGCCTTGGTTTTCCCATATCTTACCTCCGTTAATATTAGTGTAAGCACCAATCATATCATTTTTGCCATCACCATCCAGATCACTAACAACTACATCATATAATCCACCCCCACCAGGACCATCAATTTGCGTATCGAAATCTGTGCTTGCCACACCCTGCTGGCCACCATAGCTTAACATAAAATGTTCACTACTATAGTACAAACGAGTAGATGAGTTTAAAACAGTGATATTGTCATAAGTTGCTCCGGTGGGCACTTTAGCCTCTATCAATTGATCTGAAACTTCAGTGATTTCCCCTTCCATACTCCCAAAAAAAATTCTGCTGGCTCCTGTGAGGCCAACGCCTTTAACCTCTACTAATTGGCCTGCATAGCCTTTTTTAGGAGTCACAGATTCAATGTAAGTGCTTTGGCCAAGCGTATCTACAGCAAATGTGCAAAGGCAAAAAAATAGAAAATATTTGGATAAATAATGAAGCATATAAACTATTAAATGAACCTTTTGAATTTACTTTATATCAATAATAATCACTTTAACATTTTTAAATTTCATCAACTCTTCTGCAGCCTTTTTGTCTTTTTCGGCATCTCTTCTTGAGAAGGTTTCATAAATATAAACATAATAAATTCCGGTTTTCTCATTATAAAAAATATCAGATGTGACATCCTGATCCTTTTTTAACTTTTTCACTAACCTGTCAGCTGTATTAAAGTCTTTAAATTCCTGTACTACTACATAATACTTCTTCTTTCGTACCTGGTCTTCATCGCCACCTAACTGTACATCCTGACTGGAAAACCTTGGTGCTCTGTCGTTAGATCTATCCAGAGACTTCAATTTTGGTCTTTCAATAAGCTCTTTAATTTTATCACCAATGGTGAGTTTTAATTGAATCTCATGAGCCCCATCAGCAATACCATTAACTAATTTGCTTGATGGTTCGTAGGCATAGCTGAAGGACAGTTTTTTCATATTAAAACCAATAATTCCTGACATTCCATAATTAAGCCTGTAGGAGCCACCAATCCAGAAAGATTCATTGAAAGTAAGCGTGCTCAACAGTTCTACTCTTTTTCCAATAAGAGGAGAATAATGATAAATAGCATACATTTGAAAGGGTGAGTAAACATCCTCAATTTTCACCCTTCTTTTGTATCGCCCTGCTCCTCTGGTAACAATCTTAGAGGCTATCGGCTTTTTAAAATAAGCCATCAGAATGAATTCCTCGAACGGTGATATTTCAAGCGCCTCAAAATTCTGACTATTCACATATTGAAGTTTAAACAAGCGGGGCAGTGATGCTCCAATATTTATACCACTGGAGGTGGCTAACTTAAAGCCTACATTTGAGATAGGTTGTATATTATTGTTAAGAAAATTAGTTATTGCAGGATCGCTAAGGTCTTGTACTTGCGTAACATCAATACTGTTTGCAGTCAGGCCACCGGAAATACCGAAGTGAAATGTACTGTTCCTGGTTAAGTTCATTTTATAGGAATAGGTAGCTAAAAAGTCAGTAGTAGATAAAAGTCCTCGGTTAAAATGCCTTAATGTAGCCCCCACACCAAATTTCTTATAGGTGAAAGGAGATTCAAAAGTTAAAGTAGTTACTACAGGCGCCCCTTCTACTCCTCTCCACTGCTGACGATGATTTAACGATACATTTCGAAAAGGATAAGCAGCAACTTCAGCGGGATTGTATAAATAGGGAGTTGAATAAAAGTGGTTATATACGGGTAATTCCTGAGCTTCTGAAGGAAGCACAAGAAGTAATAAATAAAACAATAATGCAAAAATAAATTTGACCATAGAAAGGGTGTACTTTTATTCTCTCTTTTTGCAAATGATTAAAGAATTAATAGGCAATGTATTAAATACCTACTCAATTAACAGCATAACAAATAACAAATTTAACTTATTTTTAAGCATTTATTTCAGGATAGTGAATACCTTTAAGTAACTTTATAACCAGATTTCAACCTCTTTATGTATAATCTTAGAATAAGTAAAAAAAAAATTGATGATATTTTGAAAGTCGTTGCTCTTTCTCTCTTGATAACTTTTCTATCTGTGTTTAATAGCCAATTATTAAATGCCCAGATACTTATTGGCCCTAAAGCAGGCGCACGCTTCTCATGGCTAAAATATGAGGATTTTGCTAAAGATGAATATAAAAAGAAACCTGTATTTGGATATAGTGCTGGTATAACAACTGCCTTTAAGGTAAAAAAAAGGTTTTTACTGCAACTGGACATCATGTATGCGCAGAGTGGAAAAAAAATAGAAGGTATCACTGATCCTTCATTGGAAAATCATGCTAAATATCATTATTTAAACACTCCAATTGTATACAAATTGGACTTTAAAGAGACTTTAGGTAACAGGTCTTTCAAATGGTATGTAGGTGCAGGGCCCAATGTCAATTTCTGGCTGGGTGGCAAAGGCACTTTAGAATCTGTTGAATTGAGGGAAGAAAACATAGAAAGGCTTGATTACAAAATTATATTTGATAGTATCCCCGCCAGCCCTGAGTATGGAGGGTTATATATCAAAGAACCTAATAAGATACAGGTTGGGTTAATTGTTTCAACAGGTTTAGTACTTGAACCTAGTCCCGGCCAGTCATTAATGATTGATTTTAGGTATGAATGGGGACATAGTTATATGGCTCGAGAAGAAGGCAGATTTGCCAATGTAATAGCGTATGAGGATAATGTTAGGGCGCGAACACACGCTTTACAAATTTCGGTTTGTTATGTTTTTGATATAATTAACAGAGGCAAAAAGGTAAAAAAGATGTATTACGAAAACTAAGTTCTTATCCGTTCTATTTACAAAAACAATTCATACAGACTTTCTTAATATTGTCCATATCATTATTACTAAAAAAAAGGAAAATAAAACCTTTTAATAGGCTTTAATGAGAGTAATATCTTAAGTAGCGAAATTCTTCTATCTTTAATAATTACAAAAACCTTACATAAGTGAGATGAATATCATATTTCAAAAATAAATCGTCCCTGTAAACTTAGCATTTCAGGTATTGATTCAACTGATTTATTTTTCCAATATAAATTTAATCTTAAAAAATTGCTATTTCATCGATTTATTTATGGTTTTTATAAGAATTTAATGCATATACATTTACTTTAATTTATATCCATAATTTATATTTTCCTTACATATAACATATTAATTGTAATTACTACTCACCCTATAAGCTATCAATTTGCTATCATGCATCATATTTCGACTAAATTAAAAGCTAATAGTTCCATTGTACCATGAAAAAAATTCTACTACTACACATACTTACCTTATTTTCAATAGGTTACCTGAAATCCCAGGAGATTTGCAACGATGGCATAGACAATGATGGCGATGGCTTTATCGATTGTTTCGATGGAGACTGTTCAGAGAATAGCGATTGTGACGGATTCTATCTTGGAAACGATGCCTCTTGCGAAGCGAAACCTTCCGATTTCCCGGTTTTCTCACTCCAATTGGGTTATCAGTCCGTTGATTATGCTGCTAATAATTTGAGCAGAATAGCCATAGGCGACCTGGATAGAGATGGAATCCCTGAAATTCTATCGCAAAATCAAAACGGGAATCGTATTTTCCTCTTAAATGGGGATGATGCTACCATTAAATATGAAGCAACTATTAATAAGCCGGAATGGAGGGCTTCAATGGCTAACGTTCAGGATGATAATTGTGGTGAAGTATTTGTTGTATATAATGATGGTGGTTACAGAATAAGTTCATACGATTGTACACTTAACCACATTTGGACTTCAGAGAAATTGCCAAATGACCCTATGTTCATCAGCCATGCAGATTTCGATCATGACGGTAACCCCGAGCTTTACTATAAAGACGAAATAAGAGATGCGGTTACAGGTACACGTATTATTAAAAATTCAGGAACAAGTTGGAATAATATACCCGGAGGCCCGGTAGCAGTGGATATATTGGGAGATGATAAACTGGAATTAGTTTTAGGAAATAAGATTTACGCAGTTAACTTAGGTAACAGATCACAAGATGCTGGTTCATTAACTTTATTAAAGACAATGCCCAGTTCTTATCAGAATAAAAATGGAGGGTATGCCTCCGGTCAAAGTGCTACTACCTCAATAGCTGATTATAACCTGGATGGCAATCTGGATGTAATACTTACAGGGGCAAATTCCGGAAACGTATCAACCGTCTTCTTTTGGGATGTATTCAATAATACAGTTAAAACTTTTAGTGACCCTTTCGGTGGTGGTAGCTATCAATATGGCTGGAAAAGAGGGATGGGAAGAGTAAATATTGCGGATTTAGATGGTGATGGACAACTTAATGCTGCCTTTGTATCAGGAAAATACCTGTATGCCTTAGATGAAAATTGGGATTTGCTGTGGAGAGAATCCGTAAATGAGGAAACATCCGGTATTACGGGTTGTACTTTATTTGATTTTAATGGAGATGGCCAATCAGAAGTGGTCTACAGGGATGAAGATTACCTCTACATCATAAATGGTAATAATGGTAGCGTTAATACGCAAATCCATTGCAGATCAAGAACCTCTGTAGAGTATCCTATTGTAGCAGATGTTGATGCGGATGGTTCAACTGAAATCTGTATTGTTTGTACGAGTGAAGACTATCGGACAGGTACACCAGGTAGAGATCTTGGTACTAATGACCCTTCTGAAGTAAGAATATACAAATCTGCCGGGGAGCCATGGGTGCCTGCCAGAAGGTTATGGAACCAACATGGCTATTTCAATGTAAATATCAATGACGACTTGTCAGTTCCTATAAACCAGCAAAAACATCACCTGGTTTGGTCAAATGGAACTTGTGCAGCTGGGGCGGTTCGTCCTCTAAACAGCTTTTTGAATCAGTCTCCTTTCTTAAGTTCTGATGGTTGTCCTACCTATGCTTCACCTGACTTGAACATCATTGAGTCTACTTTTACTGTTTCTCCTCCTACATGCCCGGATGAGAATTTTACTGTAAGCTTTGATTTTGAAAACATAGGAGATGTTCCTTTATCCGGAGAAGTACCAGTTACATTTTATGACGGTGACCCATTAGTAGCAGGAACCAATAAATTAAATACTGTATTGATAACACTTAATAGATTTGCAGTAGGAAGTGTGGGATCAGCTGTGGATCTGATAGTGAATGGTACAGGTGGCCAATTTACTTTATTTGCTTCTTTAAATGATAATGGATCCAGTACTCCAACACCTATAACCCTCCCAAACACCAACTTCCTGGAGTGTGATTATGCCAATAACATAGTTTCTGCAGCTGTAAATCCCGTTCCTTTTGCGCTTTCAGCTGAAACTACTAATAATATAACCTGTTCTGCAAGCACGGTTGCTCCAAATGGTTCTGCAAGAGCATTTAGACTTCTTGGAACTACTGAAGAAACTGCAGCATACGACTTCTATTGGTTCAATGGCACTACAGTAGATAGTACACCTGATTATACCGGTGCTATTTATACAGGCTTAAGTGCAGGTACTTATACTGTATTTGCTTCAAACAAATTAGTAGGATGTACTTCTGATACTGTACAAGTGGAAGTGAAAGATAGCATAAGAACAATTAACGCTAATATTACAGTAGAGAGAGGAAACAGTAACTGCGAAAGTCCTAATGGGAAATTAAAAGTTAGTGTGAATGGTGGGGAGCCTGTAGGAAAATTTACATATGAGTGGTACGAAGGCAATACTGTTGGTGGTGGATTACAAATAAGCAATAGCCAGGTAGCCAATGGTTTAAAAGCAGTTACTTATTCGGTTTTAGTAACTGAAAAGGCCACAGGCTGTCAAACTATTGCATCTGAAGTAGTACCCGATTCAACCAGTATTCCTGTAGTGACGGCATTAGCAACGGATATTGCTTGTTCCGATCTCAATTCAGGAAGTCTAAGTGCTTCTGTAGACGGAGTAACTGCTGGCTATACCTTTGAGTGGTTCAGAGGAGTTAGTGAAAAACCAACCCCTGATTTCACAGGGAGTACAGTGAACAATTTACCAAAAGGTACTTATGTTGTAAAAGCTATAAATGATGTTTCTAAGTGTGAATCATTACTTGACACTGTTGTCATTAATCAAACACTCGCTCCTGTAATAAATTCTATTTCAAGCACAGAAGATAACTCTTGTGACAGGAACACCCCCAATGGAACTGTAACTGTTTCCATTGCTGGTAATCCTTCAGAGCATACCATGGAATGGTTTAAAGGTGCTAATACTTTAGCAATAAACCGTGTAGGAAACGGACTATCATTAGGTAATCTGGAGGGCGCTTCTGAGTATACAGTAAAGGTTACAAATAACATTACAGGTTGTTTTGTTACTGAAAGAGTAAATGTTATTAGAAAAATTGTCGTGCCTGAAGTAAGTCTCATTTCAGATCCTGTAACAGCCTGTTCGCCATATAATGGACGAATCGAAGCTACTGTAGATGTAGATACGGAAAGTGATTACACCTTTTCGTGGTACATTGGAAAACAAGCAAAGGCCACTCCTGACTTTAGTGAAACAGGAAATGTTTTGGACAACCTTGAACCCGGTTTTTATACAGTTCAGGCTTTTCATAATACCCGCAGATGCTTAGCAGATGAAGTATTTATTGAGGTGATAGACCAGGCTATAGTTGCAATAATACAAAATGAAAGTGTCATAACTTTACCAAACACTTGTTCTTCCAATGATGGTGTATTAGAGGTTTCTGTGAACTCTCCCAATAACACTTCAGGGTTTTTGTTGGAATGGTATAATGGCACATTAACAACAGGAACTCCATTTTTTACTGAAACAGGGGTTAAAGTTTCAAGGGCTGCTAACTTGGTATCAGGAATTTATACTGTTGTAGCTACCGATTTGGATAATGGATGCTCTAATTCCCAGGTATTTAACTTACCTTATGCCGATTCACATTTACTAAAAACTACATCCGTAGTAAATAATACAAACTGTATGCCTGATGATGAGGGTGAAATCACAGTAGATTTAACACCAACACCACTAACCGGTTTTGATAGATCTAATTATACTATCAATCTTTATATTGGTGATGATTTAAGTGTACCACCTATTGCAAGTCAACCAGGTGTTGTTAATCAGGCAAACTATACTTTTATAGGATTATTAACTGGCACATATACTATCCAGGCTATAGCAGATGCAACATTAGGTAACTGCTCTGTTTATTCTTTTGCAGAAATTGAATTAGTTGCTACTGACCCTGTAATTAACACAGTAAGTAAAGTTCCCAACACTAATTGCTCTTTGCGTTTTGCAAATGGCTCAATAGAAATTGATATTGACAATGGTTCAGATCCATCAGACTATAGAATAAACTGGTTTGAGGGTGAAGATACTTCTACACCACTAAGTATAGGAAGTACAGCAGGAACCAATGGTGAAGTCGCTACAGGCTTAATTGAAGGTAGTTATACAGTTGAAGTAATTAATGACAACACAGAATGTTCAACAATTCGGACTTTCCGCATAGTTGATAACCCTATGGTGATTTCTATACCTTCCAATGAATTGGTTGTTTCACCCGTAACAAGATGCGACATCAACAATGGAGAGGCAACTATCAATAACGTTTATGAAAATGGAATTGTAGCCAATATCGCTAATTATACTTTTGAATGGACTGATGATAGTGGCAACATTCTTGCTAATAACACAAATACCATTTCAGGGCTTGCTGAAGGCACCTACTTTGTAAAAGCAACAAGCACTACAACAGATTGCGAGTCATCATTAATTGAGTTCTCCATTGAAACTGATATAACTGAGCCTACAATCAGCTTAATTTTCAGAAATCCTGAGCGATGTGTTTCTCCTGTTGCAAGTGAACTGCGAGTGAATGCTACAGCGCCTTCTACAACTTTTTCTTACACATGGTATAGGGGAACTAATACTTCCGGAGCTTTTATACAAACAGGACCTGATCTCCTGGGTGAACCAGCCGATTTTTATACAGTTGAAATCACGGACCAAACTTCTAATTGTGTGTATACTGAAACCTATGAATTAGTGGAAGAGATAAATGCTGTTAATATTTCATCCTCTGCCACTGCGGTAACCAATTGCGACACTGATAATGGATCAGTATTCGCTACAGTAACTTCTTCAGGAAACTATTCCTACACCTGGAGAGACGTAAATGGAAACATAATAGGTACAACGAAAGAAGTAGAAGATCTGAGTGTTGGAGAATATACTGTGGAAGCAATTGATAATTCAGATGCTTTCTGTACAAGTACCGCCACTGTGCAGGTAGTGAATGATGAGGTTACTCCTCAGCTTTCTATAGTACAGGTTGCACCACTATCAGTTTGTGATCTATCTTTAGCAAACGGTGCTGCAAGAGCAACTGTTGATGGCGGCTTTATTGGGTACACTTTTGAGTGGTTTGAGGGTACTTCAGCAAGTGGTAGTATAGTTTATGTAGGTCCTGAATTCTCAGGATTGAGAGACATTACTTACACTGTTAGAGTGACAGATAATATAACCCAATGTATCAATGTAGCTAGTATTACTATCACTGCTGACATCCCGGAAGTGGAAGCTCCTACTATAGAAGTAATTTCCAATGATGTCCATTGCCAAATAGATAATGGAGCATTAAGAGTAGATGTTGGTGGCAATACGGGAAATTATCTTTTTAACTGGTATAGGGGAAATAATGCAAATGGAACCCCTTTTGCTACTGGTGATAGAATTACTGAATTATCAGCAGGAGAATATACGGTAGTTGCTACTGACCTAAGAACTGGTTGTGTTTCTCCACCAGTAACTGCTGAAATATTTGAAAATTTAGTATACCCTGAAATAAAGATAGAAATACAAGGTACGAATTGTAATGAAGACAATGGAGCTGCCTCTATTTATATCACAGGTGCAGTAGAAATTGGCAGAATAGAATGGTACAATAGTTTTGGTTCCCTGGTTGCTACAGGTCCTAACATAGACGAGGTGTCATCTGGAACTTATGTGGTAAGCGTTGAAACAGCTAATGGCTGTTCGGTTGAGGAAGAGTTTACTATTATGTCCGAAATAAATGCTTTCAACGGAATATCAAGAAACGGTGACGGATCAAACAGCTATTTTAAGATTGATTGTATAGAACAGTATCCTAGAAACAATGTTAAAATCTATAACAGAGCGGGAACATTAGTTTACGAAGCAATAGGTTATGACAATAATAACATCAAATTTGATGGTGTATCTAATAGAGGTATTAATATGCTTGGAGTAGACTTACCTGATGGTACTTACTTTTATGTAATTGAAAAGAATGATGGTTCTAAGATTCAAAATGGTTATTTAGAAATTGTAAATTAAAATTATGTTTAAAAATTTTAAAAATAAGTCTTTAAATCTGTTAGCGCTCCTGTTATTGTTAACAGGTACTTTAAAGGCTCAGCAATATCCTATTTACTCGCAGTATATTTTCAATGGGCTGATCTTAAACCCTGCATATGCGGGAAGTCATGTGCAGTTGAGTGCTTCTGCTATGTATAGAAATCAATGGGTGAATTTTGAAGGTTCACCCAAAACATTGTTTTTCAGTGCGCACACTTCTCTAATGAAGGAAAAAATGGGGCTTGGACTAATCGTTAATAATGATAAAATAGGAAGCTATTCTAATCAGAATATTTATGGCAGTTATGCTTTCATTATTAAAATGCCCAGAGGTAAGTTGGCAATGGGAGTTCAGGCAGGTCTCAATATTTTATCGGCAGACTTTAAAGACCTCAACTTAGATGACCCTGGTGATGTTTCTTTTGCAAGTGTAAAAGGTAATTTGAAGCCAAATTTTGGAACAGGTGTTTATTATTACAACAAAAAATTTTATGCAGGTTTCTCAGTTCCGTTTTTACTAAATAATGGATACGGTGAATTAAATTTGGAAAACACCTTAAATGAGATCAGATCTGCCAGGTATTATTATCTTAATGGAGGCTTAATGCTGCCTATGAACCGTAATAAAACAGTTCATTTACAGCCCTCTGTTCTCATAAGAGGACAGGAAGGGGCACCTCTGAATTTCGATATCAACACGAGTGTGCTCTTCTATGACCTATTAAATGTGGGGGTATCCTATAGAAATATTGATGCTGTTATCTCATATATAGATTTTAAGTTAAGTGAATCTTTCCATTTTAGCTATTCTTACGATTGGACAACCTCCGATATTAGGAAAGCCTCCAGTGGTACTCATGAATTTATGCTTAATTACAGAGTTCGTTTAAGAAATATTCATGACAATGTGATTTGTCCGAATTTTCATGAGTTTATGTAATACGAGGGTATAAAAGATTAAATATCATTTTGCATATTAATTATAATGCTAGATGGCTTGATTTTAGCATCTTATTATATTTTATAAAATTAGAATATTGAAATACATACAATATTTCACCTGATTCCGCAGAATCACTTGTGAAATACTTAATTGAATCATTTACAAAATTTTGAACAGTTGAAATCATTCTCAAGAAAGTTACTAAATGTGGTGAAAACACCTCATATTGAGTAAAAAGCAGTGCTTATATAAAAATTGACAAGTCAAAATTTCAATTTTAAGGTATATTTATTTGGTGCATGATTTGATAGGTGTATTTAAATTAATCATAAATGCACAACGAAAATCAAACCCTCATACAATTTTTCCATTGGTATTATCCTGTCGATGGATCACTTTGGAATAGACTTAACGCAGAATTAGAGAATTTAAAAAACCTCGGAATTACCAAAATTTGGATTCCCCCTGCAACAAAGGCAGATGGTGGTTCAAACAGTGTCGGTTATGACATCTATGATTTGTATGATCTCGGTGAATTTGATCAAAAAGGATCTATAAGAACTAAATACGGAACAAAAGAGGAGCTCCTAAAAGCCATAGAAAATGCGCATCAACTGGGAATAGAGGTTTTAGCTGATGCGGTTCTAAATCATAAAGCCGGGGCAGATGAGGTAGAAACAGTAACAGCTGTTGAAGTAAAGCCTACAGATAGAAATGAAATCCTTACTGAGCCTTATGAAATTGAGGCATTTACCAAATTTACTTTCCCCGGCAGGCAAAACAAATACTCCAAATTCATTTGGGACAGGTCCTGTTTCTCAGGTGTGGATTATGATAATAAAAACGAAAGATCCGCTATTTTTTCTATAAGGAATCCCTTTGGAGATGACTGGGAACAAGTATGTAGTGAAGAAAATGGAAATTATGACTATCTGATGTATTCCGATATTGAGTACAGAAATCCGCAAGTTAGAGAAGAGGTAAAAAGATGGGGAGAGTGGATGATGGAAGCTCAAAAAATAGATGGCTTTCGTCTGGATGCGGTAAAACACATTCCGCCAGATTTCTTGAATGATTGGATAGATTATTTAAGAGAGAAAAAAGGGCCAGAGGTATTTTTTGTAGGAGAATATTGGGAAAACAATATAGAAAGTTTAAATCACTTTATGGATTGTACGGAAGGACGTATGAATTTATTTGATGCACCTCTTCATTACAATTTCCATATCGCTTCTACAGGAGGAAACCAGTATGATCTCCGGCAAATATTTGACAATAGTCTGACTCAGATAAATCCTACTAAAAGCGTTACTTTAGTTGATAACCACGATTCTCAACCCCTGCAAGCTTTAGAGTCTCCAATTGAAAATTGGTTTAAGCCTTTAGCTTATGCATTGATACTTTTACGGGTAGATGGCACCCCGTGTATTTTTTACCCGGACCTGTATGGTGCAAAATACACAGATAAAGGTGCAGACGGTCAGGATCATGAAATCACGCTCCCAAAAGTAGAGGAACTGGAGAAATTACTTAGCGCAAGGCAAAATTATGCCTACGGAGATCAATACGATTATTTTGATCATGATACTTGCATAGGTTGGACAAGGTTAGGCATTGAGGAAAAAGAAAAGTCAGGATTAGCCGTGGTAATAAGCAATGGTGATAGCGGTTCTAAAGCTATGGAAATGGGGCAGGATTTTGCAGGTAAAAGATTTATTGATTTAATGGCCAAATCTAAAAAAGAAGTGGTAGTGAATAAAAGTGGTTGGGGTGAATTCCTCTGTGAGGCAGGAAGTGTATCTGTATGGGTGCAGGTTTGACACTAATTAGAAACATCAATTGGATTAAGCTTCAGTCAATAACTATAATAAGTCTCCATTTTGCGGCAAAACTTACCCTGCTAAGCAGGGTAAGTGATTTTATTAATCAAGCCTGAGTGAGTAGGTTCAATCCATTATGCTTTCTTCTTACCTGAAAAAAAACATTTATTTCTTCATAGATATAATAACTTAGTAAATGATCTCTTTGTGAGGCGAGAGTGGTATCTCTATGCTTTTCGTCAATCTCATCTCCATTAACCAATATAAAACCTGCATTCATCAATACAACGCCTTTTGCGCTAAGTCTTAAAAAAAAATAAAATACTTTCAAAACTCATTGTAAAACTGCAGAAACAGCAGACAGCGCAACAAAATCAATTAGAGAGTTTATCCTGTTAAAATTCCAAAATTGATCAGAATGCTCACAACCGGGGAATTCTGAATGAAGGGACAGGTGTGTATTTAGTAATCAGAACAATATTACTAAATTACTTATCTGAAAACATGGAATCATTCATAGCTGAAAAAAATGAAGTTATCATTCAAAAACTAATGTAAGTTTACTGGTTTCGTTATTTCAATTGACGTAAGATACATTTGCTCTCTTCCGGTGCTTTTATCTGCTCAACCTTACATCCTATAAATCGCTGCAAGATAATTACTTATATTTGACTCGGATTTATATTTATTTAACATACTATCCTACAGTTGATGGTTAATCTTGTTTAATAGAATTTTTAATAAATACGAATAGAAAAAGTAATCATTAAATTGACTTACTGAACTTTTTGAGTTAAAACAACTCCTGAAATTATGAAAAGAAAATCCAATATTTTTATTTTCATTATGATGACCTCCTCCGTAGCATACTTTCTAATTCAGAGGCCTTTATCCAGCTGCACAAATTTCACTTCTTTAGATGAAATTCTAAATTTTCCATACAGCAGTTTTAACAGAAATTTACCTATTGGTGAGGTTGTATTTATTAGTAAAAAATCAACTGCATATTTAGCATTAGCCAAATATACTAAGGCATACTCACAAGACATAACATTGCTTTTACATGATGCAAAGGTAATAATAGAGCATACAATCCATAAGAGCAGAGGTATTGCCAATGGTAATTCTAACAATTATAAATCGTTGAAGAAAAAAGGCTTTATCATAGTACTATTACATTTTATGTCTTTCGCACACAATAACACACAATTTTGAAAAAATCAGCTAACTATTAATTAACCAAAACATGATAAAAATTAACCTAACCACTTTTCTCATTTTATGCAGTTGTATTTGTACATATGCTCAAATCAACTTTCAGCAAGTACTTCCACCAGCGCCAGCACCTCAGATCATTCCTGTATTTGAGGAAGTAGAGATGGGTGCGATGGCATATGCAGATGTAGACGGCATAAATGGCCTTGATGTATTAATTACAGGAACAAATAATAAGAATGAGCTTATTTCCAAACTTTACATCAATGATGGAACCGGTAATTACACTGAAAAGATCGGAACCCCATTTGTTGGAGTAACAGAAAGCTCTGTAGCCTTTGCTGATGTAGATGGTAATGGAAGTCCTGATGTTCTTATTTCCGGCTATAATGGTACTGAGCCCTCCACCCTACTTTACACCAACGATGGGCTTGGAAACTTCTCATTAAGCAGCGTAACCTTCGAAGGGGTTCGGGAATGCGACATTGCTTTTGCTGAAGTAGATAATGTTCCGGGACCAGATGTATTGATAACAGGCAAAAACAGTGCTAACCAACTAGTAGCTGAGCTTTACCTGAATGATGGAACGGGGGCTTTTACTTCTAAGCCTGTATCTTTTGGTGGTATAAATAAAGGGGCTGTAGCGTTTGCTGATATAGATGGGAATGGTACACAAGATGTTGTAATTACAGGCTTGTTTGTTTCTGAAATATCACCAGGGGCAACACCTGCAGCCTCAACAAAAATTTATGTAAATGACGGAAATGCAGGATTTACCCCTCTCTCAGGTACAGCTTTTCCGGGAGTAAGGGAAAGCGATGTAGCTTTTGCTGATGTAGATGGCGATAACACACAAGATCTCTTATATTCTGGTTTCAATAGCTCAGGCATGCCTATTACTAAGCTCTATACCAATGAGATAATTAGTGGTAAGGCAAACTTTACAGAAGTATCCACACCTTTTGATAACTTAGGAAATAGTGCTGTCGCTTTTGCTGATGTTGATGCAATAAATGGTCCGGATGTATTAATCACAGGAACAAATAGCACCAGCAAACCGGTAAGTAAACTTTATGTCAATAATGGAAGTGGTGTTTTTAGTGAAGCGAGCGGCTCCTCTATAACCAATGTGTCTAGAGGTGCAGTGGCCTTTTTAGATATGGATCTCGACAATAATCTTGACCTGGTAGTCTTAGGACGTGATGTGACCAATAAACCCATTACCAAAGTTTATTCCAATAATAGTACGGGTGAATTTAACATAGCTACTGGTATGCCTTTTACCGGAGTGCGCGTGAGTTCTTCTGCTTTTGCTGATGTAGATGGAAATGGTACAATTGATGCCATCATTTCTGGTACTACTGATGATAATGAAACTATTACCAAATTGTATATTAATGATGGAAACGGAAATTTCACTGAAGATACCAGCGCTCCTTTTGTAGGAGTTGGAAATAGTGCGGTAGCTTTTGCTGATGTAGATGGTGAAAATGGCCCTGATGTGATGATTTCAGGACTTACCAACTCATTACCTGAAGAGTATTTAACTTTGCTTTATATAAATGATGGTGCTGGCAACTTCACTAAGGTAACTGATCCGCTTTCCAAGAACCTCATTGGGGGTTCTATTGCATTTTCTGATGTAAATGACGATGGTTTTCAAGATGTTGTAATTACGGGAATAGACAATAGTATTACTAAGTTCACTAAATTATCTACTAACAATGGCAGCGGTAATTTTTCAGAAAATACAGGAACTGCTTTTACTAATCTTACTGGAAGTTCTATTGCTTTTGCTGATGTAGATGGTCAAAACGGGCCTGATCTAATCATTTCAGGAGAAAGTGATGACTTTTTTGCACCAGGAATCACAGAGTTATATCTCAACGATGGAAGCGGAAATTTCTCTTTAAAAACAGGTTCCGGCTATACTTTCACACCTGTAATAAATAGCTCAATTGCTGTAGGAGATCTTAATGGCGACAGTAGTGATGATTTATTGGTTACCGGGCTTGATAATTCTAATACACCAGTTGCAACGCTTTATTTAAACAATAATGATGGAACAGGAAGATTTACCAAAGTTAATGGAACCCCTTTTGAAGCCGTTGAAAATGGTTCAGTTGTTATTGCAAACATAGATGGAGTTGATGGAAACGATATAATCATTTCAGGAGAAAATGCTTCCGGTCAATATATTACCAAGCTATATACAAATAATGGCAGTGCCGTATTCACTGAAGTGACAGGTTTACCTTTTGACGGAGTTTTCGAAGGAGACATATCTTTAGCAGATGTGGATAGTGATGGACTGCTGGACGTGTTGATTACTGGAAAAAACAATTCAGGAATCAATATTTCTAAACTGTATAGAAATACAACTGATTTTGTATTGCCTACCATCACATCTCCTGCTACTGTTTCAGTAGACGAAAACGTAATTCTCAGTTTTTACACTGCCACAGCAGATGAAGAGGTAAGCTTTAGTTTAGGTAACACAAAAGATGAAGCATTTTTCAAAATAAATGGAGCTGCTATCAGTTTTATAAATGCACCAGACTTTGAAACTCCTCAGGATGCCAACGCAGACAATGTATACCTCATAGATTTGATAGCTGTTGATAAAGGTGGCAATGAAGTTAAAAAAGAAATAGCCATAACTGTGGTTGATGTAAATGAGTCAGGCCCGGTAATTACCTCACCAGCTTCAGTTTCGGTAGAAGAAAATGTCACAGGTACAGTTTACACTACCACTGCGGATGTAGCTGTTACCTTTAGCTTAGGTAGCAGTAAAGATGAAGCCCTTTTTAGCTTAGCAACCAATGATATCAGTTTTAAGAGTTCACCAGACTTTGAAACTCCAAAGGATGCCAATTCCGATAACGTATATAAATTAGATCTTATCGCTACAGATGGCGATGGAATTATTACTACTAAAGCGATACAAATTATCGTTACTGATCTAGATGAGACTTATCCTATATTCACTTCAGCAGCCACTGCATCAGTAGCGGAAAATACAACAGGAACTATCTATACAGCCATTGCTACCGGTACTAATCCAATTACCTATAGTTTAGGATCTGACAATGATGAAAGCTTTTTCGATATTGATGAAAACACTGGCGAAGTTACTTTCAACAGTATACCTGACTATGAAAATCCATCTGACGCAAATGCTGATAATGATTACGTAATAACTGTTATCGCTAGTGATGGAGTCAATTCAGCTAATCAGGTGGTAACTATTACAGTGACTGATGTAGTGGATGAAACGCGACCTTCTGTAAGCATCACTAGTGAGGCTTCTTCACCTGTTAGTGAAGCATTTGATGTGGAAATAACATTTAGTGAAATGGTAACAGGCTTTACTAAGGAAGACTTAATACTTACAAACGCCATGGCTAATAACTTCTCCGGAAATGGTACTGTATTTAAAGCCACTGTTACACCAATGCAAACCGGAACTCTAACAATATCAATAGCCGCTGAATCGGCAACAGATGCATCCGGAAATGGCAATATAGCAGCGGACTTCAGTATTGGAGCAGTGATTGACGTTCTATCATCAGGAAAGCAAATTGATATGCAATTACTGGTCTATCCTAATCCAGCAACTGATTTTATTAGAGTAGAAACAAATCGTAAAGTAGATAGCTATCAATTACTAGATGTGAATGGTAAGCTGCTCAAAACCCTACATACAACTGATGAAGAAATTGAAATAGGTGATTTGGATTTAGGTGTATACTTTATTAAAGCAATTATTAACAATCAGTTTGAAGTAAAGAAATTTATCAAAAAATAAATTCTATAAGTAAAAAAGCTCTATTTCGAAGAGAATCCGAGCTTACTTAGTTTTTTCAATCTTTATAAAGAAGGCCATGTTCAATTGGTCTTCTTTTTTCAGGAATCATTCTAAATACATGTTGAAGCATTAACTAAGATTCACTTTGTACAATATACATGATATTCTTTATTTATTTTAAGCTAAAGATTCTAAAGTAATTTGAAGAAGAAACACCATACAACTGTTTTCCATCTATAGATTTTTTAATTATGCTTACATTTACATTCCCAAATCAAAATTTCATATGAAGGCTTATATTTTATTTACCGCTTTAGTATTTACATTACTCTCCTGTGGCGATGACGATATTATAACAGATACTACAGAAAAGCCATCAGGCTCAGACAAAGCCCTAGCGGTATATAATAACGCCTATATTGAGAATTACGAGCCTGATGAAATTGAATATATTGTATTAAATGCTACAGATGCCTATGTACTGATGGATCCATTCCAGGAGAATATTTCAGAATCCATTCAGATGATGAAAGCCAATGGAAATGAAGTGGGAGCCTACATAAGTATTGGTACAGGTGAAGACTGGCGAGAAGATTTTACTGACTTAAAACCCTATCTTGTTGATCAGCAGTGGGGAGAATGGCCCGGAGAGTATTTTGTAAATAATACCACAACAGGAATTATTGACGTAATGAAAGCCCGTATTGATAAAATAGCGGCCTGGGGTTGTGATTGGGTAGAATTTGACAATATGGACTGGGCATTATATGATGAAGTAAGAGATGCTTATAATTTAGAAGTTACCAAGGAACAAAGTATATCGTATTTTCAGGAATTATGCGAATACGTTCACGAGAAAGGGATGAAATGCATGGCTAAAAACTTTGTTGAAAATGCCGGGAATTTCGATGGGGTAACCTATGAATCTTACAATAATGACAAAAACTGGTGGGATCAATCCGGAGCCCAAAGCTTTTTAGATGCAGGAAAACTAGTGGTTATTGTTCATTATAATGAAAGCAACTGCAACAAAGTGTATTCAGATTATATGGACATTTACAACAAAGATATTTCTTTCATCTGCGAAGGTACCGGTGTTAAAAAATATATTCATTATAATGAGTAATTTAACACCGTATTAATATATTTAAAAGGTTAAATAAAGAAGGTTTTAATAGATCGCAAAGAAAGACTACGAATGAAATAATTGGCAACGCTTTATTATCTCTCTCTTACATATCATTCTCAATCGCTTTAATAATTTCAGCTTCCTGGTTAGGATGAAACCATTGAAACTGCTGGTCTTTTTTAAACCAAGTGAGCTGCCTTTTGGCATACCTCCTGCTATTCCGCTTTAAGAGTCTCACTGTCTCTTCCCTATCGTATTGGCCTTCCAGAAAGTTAAATATTTCAGAATAACCCACTGTTTGTAATGCGTTTAAATCTTTAAAAGGTAATAACTGCTCAGCTTCTTCAAACAAACCCTCATCGATCATTTGATCCATTCTTCTATCAATTCTCTCGTAAAGGATTTCCCGTGGTCGCTCCAGCCCTATTTTAGTGATAGCAAAAGGTCGTTTTACTTCCCGGCTCTGCTCACGATAAAAACTCATGTTTTTACCAGTGGTTTGGTATAACTCCAGTACCCTGATAAGTCGCTGAGGATTATTTTGATCTACAATTTTATAATAGTCCGGATCTACTAAAGCAACCTGCTGCTGTAAATATCCAATTCCTTTTTCGGTAAAGTCCCTATTTAATTTTTCCCTGATGGCTGAGGGGATGGCAGGCATCTCATCAATTCCTTCACACAAAGCTTTTACATAAAGTCCCGATCCACCCACTACAATTACTACCTCTTTAGTTTTAAATAGGTCATCAAGTACATTAAGGGCGTCCTTTTCAAATTGTCCTACATTATACTCGTCTCGAATGCTTAGAGTATTAATGAAATAGTGAGGTACCTCCTGCATTTCTTCCGCTGTAGGTTTAGCCGTTCCAATATTTGTTTCTTTGTAAAACTGCCGGGAATCAGCAGAAAGAATTTCAGTATTGAAATACTTTGCCAGTTTTACCGACAAGGCCGTTTTGCCCACAGCTGTAGGCCCAGCGAGTACAATTATCCTTTTAGAATTATTATTCAATTGATTACTTTATTCGTTACGAAAGAATTAAATTGTGCGATCTAAATATTGCTTAAATCAACATACCTTGGATTTACAAAATTACGATAAAGAACAATTAATAAAAGAGATAGAAAAACTCCGTTTGGCGTTGTACCAAAACAAGTACTTCCGCAAAAATGCAAAGTCTCATACATCTAATTATTCTTTTGAAGATAGTATTGACCTGAGCATGGAATTTACTGTAGATGGCAAGCTGATAAAAACCAACAAAAACTGGCGCAAGTCTCTGGGCTATACTATCGAGGAGTCCGGTAAACTTTTTATCAGAGACATACTGCATCAGGAAGATTACCCTGCTTTTCGAAATATGAAAGTAAAGGTAGGAAAAGATGGGGTGCAATCTTTTATAGATACGCGCTTAAGCACTAAATCAGGAGAAATACTTTATGTAAGCGGAAGTATTTTTCCCAATCAAAAAGGGCACCTTACTGCTACCTTTCATGATATTACGCACCAGGTAAATGCAGAAAAAGCGCAGAACCTTTATTACAACATCACTAATCTTACTTTGCTAAGTAATGATCTGGATGATCTATTTAAATCGGTACATAATATTTTAAACCAAACCATAGACGCCCGCAATTTCTTTATTGCACTATTCGATTTTGAGCAAAACCTCTTAAATTTCCCGTACATTTTTGATGAGCACATAGCCAATAGCCCCACCACGCAATCGCTGGATCTCAGAAAGGGTATCTGTGAATATGTTTACCACCATAAAAAACCTCAGATACTGAAGGAGGCACAAATTATGGAGTTAATATTGGAAGGAAACATTATACAATATGGTCCTATCCCAAAAGCTTTTTTGGCAGTTCCTTTTCGCACGGAAAAAGGTATTCCGGGAGTAATAGGGCTACAAAACTACCGGGATGAAAATAGCTTTAGCAAGCGAGATTTAGAATTGCTTAATTTTGTTTCCGCACAGGTAGTACTGTCTGTAGAAAGAAAAATAAACACAGAGAAAATCGCTACTCAGGCTGCCAGATTACAATCTATTTTCGACAGTAGCAACCACCTCATATGGTCATTAAACAGCGATTACTTACTTACTTCCTTTAACCACAATTTTTCTTACGAAATATTAAAACACTATGGTTTTAAACCAAAGGAGGAGCATTCTATAAAGGAAAAGAAGCTGTTTGAATTATTACCGGAATCGCAATATGCTTTCTGGAAAGGGAAATTTGATGAAGTGCTAAGAGGCAATCCTCTTACATTTGAAATCAAATATAAAGATGCTGCCAGCGACAGGCTCAATTGGAAAGAAATTTACCTCAACCCTATTCACACAGAAAATGGCGAGGTAAAAGGAATTTCAGGCATAGCACACGACATTACAGAAAAGAAAGTGGCTGAGCTGAAAATTCAAAAAAGTGAAAGCCGCTTCAGAAGGATTTTTGAATCTTTTCAGGATATTTATTTCAACTGCCGGTTCAATGGAGAGGTTATCCTTATAAGCCCATCAGTAAAAGATATGATTGGTTACTCTCAGAAAGACGTAACGGGTAACAACGTAACCAATTACTATCTTTATACCAAGAAGACCAAAGATTTATTGAAAAAGCTGGTGGCAGAACGTAAGGTTCAGAATTTTGAAGCAACCTTAATTACCAGTGATGGAAGGTTGGTAAATTGCATTTGCAACGTAAGGCTGGCGAGAGATAAAGATAGCAGAGAAGTAACAATAGAAGGTGTGGCAAGGGATATCACCAAGCTTAAACAGGCTAATAGAGAATTGATACACGCTAAAAACGTGGCTGAAAATTCATTAAAAGTAAAAGAACAGTTTTTGGCAAATATGAGCCATGAAATACGCACCCCTATGAATGGTGTAATAGGGATGGTGGATTTACTTTCACAAACAGCTTTAAATCCCGAACAAAAAAACTTTGTACAAACAATTAAACGCTCTTCCGAAACACTTCTGACTATTTTAAATGACATTCTGGATCTATCAAAAATAGAAGCAGGAAAAATGAAAATCCAGCTTCAGGTAACAGAAGTGCAGACACTATTCGAGAAAGTGCTATCACTTTTCCACCAGTTAGCGAGAAGTAAAAACATCAACCTGAGCTACAGAATTGACAAAAATGTACCTAAATACTTAATGCTGGACGAAACAAGAATACTCCAGGTACTCTCTAATTTAACTTCTAATGCCTTAAAATTTACTGAAGACAAGGGCCGGGTCATTCTCCATCTATCGAAGGAATTGAAAGATGACTTATACCGTATTTCCGTAGAAGACACAGGCATAGGAATTTCACAAAATGATCAGCAAAGGCTTTTCCAGTTATTCAGCCAGGTAGATAATACCAGTACTAAAAATTTCAGTGGTACAGGACTTGGGCTGGCCATATCAAAACAATTGAGCCACATGATGGGAGGTGAAATTGGAGTTAGCTCAGAGCCAGATCAGGGAAGCGTATTTTGGTTTTCAGTAGCCGGCAGCCTTCCTACAGAGCAACAGGTAAAGGAATATACAGAAGCGAAAAAGAATAATAGCGAAACCAAGAAATTACACTTTAGTAACGAAAAACCACCTTTCATCTTAATTGTGGATGATAACACCATCAACAGACAAGTAGCCAGCCAGATTTTAATGAAATCCGGCATAACCACAGACCTTGCTGCAGGAGGCCAGGAAGCAATTGATAAAGTTAAAACCAACGATTATGATTTGATTTTAATGGATATTCAAATGCCACACATGGATGGAGTTACAGCAACCAGACACATTAAATCGCTGGAAAAACATTCACCTCCTATTATAGCAATGACGGCCTATTCTATGAAAGAAGATAAAGACAAATTCATTTCAATGGGCATGGATGATTACCTGGCCAAACCCATTGTTTCGGATATCTTAATTTCCAAAATTGTTAATTACTTGCCGGATTTTGCTGTTAATGAAGAAAAAAATGATGCTTCTAAATATAACAATATACCTGAAATAGCAGTTAAAAGTGAGGTGATAGATCAAAGTACACTTCAACAACTTAGGAAGTATGCAGATAAAGAAACCATTAATTCTTTTTTTGAAGAATTTGAAATAGAGGCTAAAGGTTTAATTCTGGACAGTATCAATGCTGAAAAGACCTCGGACATACAAAAAATTTTAAGTAATTTGCACACTTTGAAGGGGAATGCAGGCACGCTGGGAATCAGAAGTCTGGAAAGTCAGGCAAAACAAATTGAACAGGACCTGAAAGAGGAGAAAACTGAAAACCTGAGTAGGAATTTAAACAACTTACTGGAAAATTTTAATAAATTTACTGATCAGTATCAGTCAATCATATAATAACATGGCAGAAAATAAAAAAGTACTCATTGCTGAAGATAGTTCAGTTATCCAAAACCTAACGAAGAAAATCTTAATGATGCAAAATTATAGTATCCATTCAGCTAAAAACGGGAAGCAAGTGATGGATATATTAGCGAAAGAAGATTTTGACATCATCCTGATGGATATTAACATGCCAATAATGGATGGTATGGAATGCTCCAAGGCTATTAGAAGCTTAGATAATAAAGAGAAAGCCAACATTCCTATCATTGCTATAACAGGAAATGCAAAAAACTACAGCATTGAAGATTTTAAAGAAGTGGGTATTAATGAATATTTACCAAAGCCACTCAACTTTGATCAATTAGTAGAAACAGTGAAAAGATTATCCAGTTAAATGCAGATAAAATACACAAATTCATTTTTAAATAAACTGGAAGATGTCTTCTCAGAATCTGATTATATCCTGAGATACGAGAAAGGGAATTTCAAATCAGGATATTGTGTATTGAAGGATCAGAAGATAGTGATTATCAATAAGTTTTTTGATACAGAAGGCAAGATAAACTGCCTTGTTGATCTGGTAAAAAACCTTGATCTGGATGTAAAAGCTTTCAGCGATAAAAACAGAAGCTTCTATTTAGAATTGAAACAAACGCAATTAGCACTTTGAAAATTACATTTCTAGGAACAGGAACTTCCCAGGGAGTGCCGGTTATTGGCTGCCAGTGTGAGGTGTGCCGGTCATTGGACTTCAGGGATAAACGACTTAGAACAAGTATACACATTGAAGTAGATGAAAAAAGCCTGGTTATAGATACCGGGCCGGATTTCAGGGCTCAGATGCTCAGGGAAAGAATTGACCACCTGGACGCGGTATTGATGACGCACGAGCACAAAGATCATACTGCAGGCCTGGATGATGTGAGAGCCTATAACTTCAAGCAGGATATGGATATGCCTGTTTATGGCAGAAAACCTGTTTTAGAACAAATTGAGAGAGAATTCTCCTATATTTTTGCTAGTAATAAGTATCCTGGTATTCCCAGGGTAAAACTGCACGAAATCATAAATGAACCTTTTGAAATAACAGGTACAAAAATACTTCCCATAAATGTACTCCATTATAAATTACCTGTTTTTGGCTTTAGAATAAAAGATTTTACCTACATAACCGATGTAAACTATATTTCTGAAGAAGAAAAGCAAAAAATAAGAGGTAGCAGTGTGGTAGTGTTAAGCGCACTTCAAAAAAATGACCATCTCTCCCATTTCAACCTGGAGCAAGCCATTGATGTGGTTAAAGAACTTGAAATTCCTACCGCCTATTTTATACATATGGGACATCGTATGGGATTACACAGTGTAGTTGAAGAAGAATTACCTAAAGGCATGCACCTGGCCTATGATGGTTTGAAACTGGAGCTTTAATATGCATAATAATTATTACGCTTTTCGTGCTTTAGTACAGGAACTACAAAGCATTATTACTGGCAGTACATTGAATGAGTGCTTTAGCCAAAGTAAAGATGAACTCATTCTGGTCTTTGAGAATGAGCAGAAGAAGCCATTTTACATTAAGGCTTCTTTAACCCCTGAATTTTCATGCATTTGCTTTCCAGATAATTTTGCCAGAACCAAGAAAAACAGTGTGAACCTTTTTGAGGAATTCATCGGTCAGCACTTAACTGAAGTGATCCAGTACCAGAATGAACGCTGCTTCAGTTTTCACTTTACCAATGGTTTAGCATTGCTGTTCAAAATGCATGGAAATCGTTCCAACATCGTGGCTTTTGAAGGAAATGATGCCTTTAAGCTATTTAGAAGTAATTTCCCACAGGATCTGGAACTTAGTCTGTCAGAATTACACAGGCCTATTGAACAAAGTGAAGAAGCATTTTTTAAAGCGGAAGGCAACTACAAGAAGATTTTTCCTACTTTCGGTAAATTAATCAGTAAATATTTAGAGTCAATATCTTTAGCTAATAAACCCCTGGAAGAACAATGGGAAATAATACATTTATTGCATAAAGACCTACTCAATCCCCGCTCCTTTTATACTGTATTGTGGGAAGATGAAATATACTTTTCCCTCGTTGCGGTGGGGGAAGTGCTTCATGAAGAAAAAAGTATTACAGAAGGTATTACCCGATTTTTCTATACTTATTCCAAAGAAAATTTCATCAGAAAGGAAAAAAAGCAACTTCTGAAGACACTGGAAAAAAAGCGGAACCAAAACATTAATTACATTAGTAAATCCAGAACTAAACTACAGGAAATTCAGGATAAACCAGGCTATAATGAACTGGCAGATATCTTAATGGCCAACTTACACCAGATTCCTCCCCATGCAAATGAAGTGGAACTGTTTAATTTCTATACGAATGAGCCAGTAAAAATCTCCTTAAAAACCACTTTGAGTCCACAGAAAAATGCGGAAAACCTTTATAGAAAATCAAAGAATCAAAAAATAGAACTGAATCAGATTGAAGAAGCCATTGCCTCAAAGGAAACCGCTTTAGCTGAAGTGGAAAAAGAGATTGAAATGATAAGTGCGGCTGAAGACGTAAAAAGTATAAAATCTTTCATTAAAAGAAACCCTAAAGCTGAGCATGCACAAGTGGAAGAAAGGGTACCCTACAAAAAATTTGAAACTTCCGGGTTCACTATATTGGTAGGAAAAGGGGCGAGAGAAAACGATGAACTAACATTAAAATACGCTAAAAAAGATGACTTATGGCTTCATGCCAAGGACGTCAGTGGTTCCCATGTTATATTAAAACAACAAAGTAATAAGCCTTTTCCCAGGGAGGTGATAGAAAAAGCTGCTCAACTGGCTGCATTTTATTCTAAAAGAAAAACAGATAGCCTTACACCAGTTATTGTTACTCCTAAAAAATTTATTAGAAAGCCAAAAGGTTTACCTCCAGGCTTAGTACATGTGGATAAAGAAGATACAATTCTTGTTACTCCTAATGACTGGTGGACTGCCAATCCTAAAGTTTAGTTACTTATACTGCACCAAAAAGCAAGAAGAATTTCTCATTAAGGTAATTCACATTGCATACTTTCAAGATTAACTTTACCTTAGCCATTATATGTAATCGCTAATAGATGAGATATATTCAAATACTACTCTTTTTACACTTTATTACTGTGGGGCTCTCTTTAAAAAGTTGGGCTCAAGGCTGTAGCGATGCAGGTTTTTGCACCATGGGAGCCATGCGGCCTGATCAGAATTTTAATGGAAATCCGATAATAAGATTGCGCTCTGTTTCCTTTAATTTTTATGAAGGACAGAGTAATAACTCCGCCATCATTCGAGCAGGTATAGTAGATCTCAGTTTCGAAACTAAAAGCGAAGTTAATCTGCAATTCAAAGTTCCCTACATGTGGATAAATGGCAATTTCGGAAAGACATCAGGAATAGGTGATATTTCTTTAAGTGCCACTAAAGAAATTGCTGACATTTCGGACTATAAGTTATTAGCTACAATGGGGGCTAAAATACCTACAGGACATTCTGATTTAAAACAACAATCTCATGATGTGGTACTGCCCATGTACTACCAGGTTTCACTTGGTACATATGACCTTGTATTAGGCTCTTCATTAATCAACAGAGAGTGGCTATTTTCAGTAGGTTATCAGCAGCCCATCATCCATCAGAATGAAAATTCTTTTGGGGCCGACCCGGTTGAATGGGGATGGTACCCGGGACCGGGAGGTTTTGATTATGTGCAAAAACATGATGAAGCTGTTGACTTAAGGCGTGGAGCCGACATCATGATAAGAATAGAACGTAACTTCAGGCTCTCCCGACTCAATTTCAACTTTGGTATTCTTCCCATCTATAGAATTACTAAAGATCAGGGCAAAGATGAAACTGGTGAATACCAAAAACTACCGGGAACTACGGGGTTAGCACTTTCTGCTCTGGCAGGAGTAGGGTATCGGTTCAATATTTTTTCTTCACTGAAGCTTATCTATGGCCAAAAAATTACAGACAGAGATTATAACCCTGATGGCCTTACCAGAAAACACGTCCTCAACCTTTCCTATAATTATAACTTTTAAAAATGCGTGCTACTCTCCTCTTTATTTTACTGCTTCATGTTGTAAGCCGTATCTCCGCTCAGCAAATACCTCAATTTTATGAAGAATACATAAACCGATCTAAAAATCAGAACCTGGATGTTTTAATATCTGAAGTAAAAAACCTAAATCACATTGAAGGAAAAACAGCTTTACTAGGCGAACTCTATCTTTTAAAAGGAAGAAATGACCTTTCACTTAACTATTTTGATTCCGCCCTTTCTGAAAAGAAACAAGATTCTCACTTCAATTCTTCTGAGCTTTATTGCAGAACTTTAAGCAATAAAGGAATTTTATTATGGAATGAAGGAAAAGATGAACTGGCACTGGAGCACCTTCAGCAGGCTCTTTACCTAAGGAATAAAAGAGAGCAGCTGGACCATAATATTCTGGCTGACAATTTTAATAACCTTGGTCTAATTTATAGTGGAATAGATTACGATGAAGCCATTGATTTCTATAAGAAATCTCTCATTTTATATGGAGAAAATAAAGACGTAAATCTCTCAAAGATTATACAAACTACTATCAATATTAGCTTACTGGAAGCTAGCAAAGGAAATTACAAGCAATCGTTATCGGCACTTAATCAGGCAATGGAAGATTGGAAAAAAGTATTTCCGGATCCAACCACCACTGAAGCTTTTATACTCGTAAATTTAGCTAATAATTATTCAAAAATTGGTGACCCCGTTTTGGCAGAATATAATTATCTGGAAGCTATAGAAATCTATAAAAATGCCTTAGGAGAAAAAAACACAGAGTTAGCCAGTGCTTACATGTTGCTAGCTGACGTTTATAAAAACCAAAATGAATTTAAAAAAGCACTAAATTTTAATCAAAAAGCACTTATCTCTAATAGTTTTGAATTTTCAGATACAGATGTCACTCAAAATCCTGAGTTAGATGATGCCATTAAACCTTATAATCAACTAATTATACTTCTCAGAAAATCTGAGATTTTTGAAGCATACTACAATAGCTATTCTCTTAAAAAACAACATCTTCTGCTGGCACTTGAATCACTGGAGTCAGCTGATCATTTAATTCAAATATTAAGAAGTAGCCGTACAAGTAAAAAGGATTTACTTGCCTTAAGTGAGTTAGCTTCGGATGTATATGAAAATACTCAAAGAATTACCATAAAACTAAATGAGGTTTCTTTATTCACTAAAGAGCACTATAAAAAGGCACTTTTATATGCGGAAAAATCAAAGGCTTCTTCACTACTAGGTGCTTTGGCGGAGTCAGAAGCTAAGTCTTTTGGAAAAATTCCGGAAACATTGCTCACCGAAGAAAACCAGCTTAAAAACGAAATAGCCTATCTAAGCACACAACTTTCGCTTGCTTCTACTATAAAGAATGAAAGCTTTGCCGAAAAATTGAGAGAAGATCTGTTTCAGAATAAAAGTCAGTATGAGACACTGGTTAGCACCATCAAAAATGAGTATCCTGATTACTACAACCTTAAACATAATTTGCAGGTAGCAAACCTTTCCTCCATCCAAGCAGGACTGGAAACGGGGGAAGCTATACTCAATTATAGCTATGACCGGGATATAAATGAAATTTATCTGTATTATATCAGTAAAAGAAAGTTTGAAGTATATCGGATAAAATCTTCCAACGAAATAGATAAGTGGATAAGAGCCTACAGAAACACGCTTTCGTACAACCTGAAGAAAGAATTTGAGCAGATTTCCTATCAGCTCTTTACTAAGCTGCTACCTTTTAAGATTGAGAAAGAAATAAACAGATTAACTGTAATTCCTGACGGAGATTTAGCAAAAATTCCATTTGAGGCTTTACTCACCTCGAAGCCTGACAATAGCACTAACTATTCAAGCCTTCCTTATCTTATAAAAGAATATGAAATCAATTATGGGTTTTCAACCACCTTACATTTGGCCGACAAAAAACAAATATTTAATAAAGAAGCTTTGTTGGTTGCACCAGTGAGCTTTCAATCTTTATCATTGCCTGATTTACCAGGAACAAGCACCGAAACTACTTTAATCAGTGAAATATGTGGAAGAAACAACATACATCCCAGCTTATTAAGAGATGTTAAAGCCACTGAAAATAATTTTAAAAACAGTGAATTAAAGAGATATCAATTTATTCATTTTGCTACTCATGGACTTGTTGATATTGAAACTCCTGAACTTTCAGGTGTTTTCTTTAACAAAGCTGACTCAGCAGAAGATGGAGTTCTTTATGCCGGGGAGATTTACGCTTTAGAGATTAATGCGGACCTGGTTTCTCTCTCAGCCTGTGAAACGGGTTTAGGAAAAATCAGCAGAGGAGAAGGTGTTTTGGGACTTGGCAGGGCTTTTTCTTATGCAGGTGCAAATAACCTGATGGTTTCCATCTGGAAAGTAGCTGATAGCTCAACAGCCGCCCTGATGGGAGATTTTTATACTAATAGCATTGGAGAAGGTGAAACTTATTCCTCAGCCTTAAGAAATGCAAAATTAGAAATGATCAGGTCAGATTCTTCTTCTCCTTATTTCTGGGCTCCTTTTATTTTATGGGGTAAATAGGTCTTATAAATATGAAAAAGCTGACTTCTAAAATCCGTAAATTTGATTCTAACCTTTGGTATTATCATTTTTCTATACCTGATGAAATTGCCAAGGAGGTGATAATTGGTGATAATAAACGCGTTATTTGCACTGTGAATGGCGAATTTTCATGGCCTGCTGCCATTATGAAGAGTGAGCACTATTGGTTCATTCTTGTTAATAAATCTACCATGAACAAACTATCACTACAGGAAGGGGCTTCAGTGGAAGTTACCTTAGAAAAGGACAATTCAACTTATGGTTTCGAGATGCCTGAGGAGTTTCAGGCACTAATTGATCAGGATGATGAGGTTAGTCAATATTTCCATCAGCTAACAAAAGGTAAGCAGAGAAGCTTAATTTATATCATCACCAAAGTTAAAAGCCCTGACAGCCGACTCAGGAAGGCACTGGCAATAGGTTACCACCTGAAGGATGTACAAGGTAATCTTAATTTCAAACTGCTGAATGAAACCATTAAAGCTTTCAATAACAAAGCTCTTTAAATAAAAAATCCACTCCTAAAGCTTTGGCTTTAATGAATGGATTTTGAATAGAGTTTAATTATATGCTTATATGTAATCTAAAATCAGATTACACAATGGGTAATCAATTGATGCTGACTTTCAGACTCACATCATTGATTGTTGTGTAATTGCCTAATAGGCGCTATTTAATTGAAACTACTAGTTGAGTACCCCCTTCTTCAAAAGTAAACCCTCTGTATAAATGTGCTATATGGCCATTGTAATCTAACATTTGCTTGCTCTCATTTACTACTACCTGTATAATAATATCCTCTACCTCAGGTTTTTTCATTTTTAAATTCATATCTATAGAAGCCAGCAAATCTCTAACATTTTGCTTTTCCCATCGGTTGTTTAAAAACAAATAAAAGCCAGGGTTTTCATCAGTAACATATACTACCTGATTAAACCTTATATTCTCGTATCCCTCTAAATCAGCTTTTAATACTTTAGGAACCAGAATATCGTAGTCAAAATCATTCAACTTAACTTTCATACTGCTGGTTACTTTCGCATAATCACTTCCTAAAACAGGACTCTGAGCTTTAAGCTTCATGCTTAAACCCAATAAAGTAAATAGCACAATAAGCGCAATCACAAATTTGTGATCCAAAACTCGAAGACTTCTATTATATGTTTTCATGGCAATAAACTTTATAATTGGTGACCACTCATCTGGGAGAGCGCTTCTGGCGATTAGCTTAAAATCACCTTAGAGCTTTACCCCACTTAGTAATCATTGATTTATTTTGTTATTCAAAAGTCACAATAAATCATAGGAAGAACATGAGTACTTTGCCGAAATTTTCATTAGGTGATTCACCTAGGCATTAGCCAATTGCTATAAAACAGCCATTTTCTCGTTTGCTGCGTCCAAAATAAGTATTCTATCCATAAATAATTTATTCCCTATCATTCCCCTCATTCCACTGAAATACATTAAAAGATTTTGAACCATAGAAGTACCTTCAATATAGGTGACATAATTTAAGGGAATAACTTCGTTACCAAATGTTATAGAACCTCTACTTGCTATATTATGTACTTTTAATGGGTTCCCTAATGAATTAGCCTTATAAGTTTGCTCCACAGCACCTGAAGTTGCCAATTTACCCCATTGCTCATGGTTTGTAATTAATTCAAAAGCACTACTACCGGAGTCGTAGTAAAGCAACGTTTCTTCACCACTCACTTTTGCAGGAAGTAAAACTTTCCTCTCTCTAAATTGAAATGGTAAAATTGACTCCTTTTTTACCTCTTCGGGAAAAGTATTTAAAAAATGAATTGTATGATGTTTAAAATCAAAAGCTACCACTTTATGCTCAAGGATATCTGCGCCTAATGTGCCTATTATATTTACTGCTGATGAATTCAGGTCTATTTTTGCTCCGTAATTAAGAGTACGGACATCATTTGTTGAGACAGCAACATTTCCGAGGGTAAAATTGAAAGCTCGTTTTTCATCTAACCCTGAGCTAAATATATTCTGATCTTTCAAAGATTCTAAAGTTCTACTGTAAAAAAGAGTGGAATGTGAACCGAGGTCAAATTGCATATAAAATGTATCGGGAATTCCCTCTAACAGTACAGGCAATAGTAAGGCAGAAATCTCACTATCATTATTGGCTGTCCATTTAATTTTTAAAGTATCTTCTCCATTGGAAACCCTTAATTGGTTATCAGGCGGAGTGAATTTTTTTTCAAAATAAAAGTAGCCAAGGATAGCGCCAGATAATAATAAAAGCAATAAAGTAAACGCTGTAATTTTAATAATTCTCATGATGCAAAGGTTTAAAAATCCTGTGCAAAACTGGGAATAAGAAAGTTGTTAGTAAGCGTCAGTGATATGCCAATTATATGACATTCATAAAAACCATGTTATAATAGCTGATAAGTTACCTTTAGCTGATCTAAATTTCCTCTGGAAATGATGGTTCCCAATCTAAAAATCATTCCAATATTTGTACAGTAACTCCCTAAGAGTACTAGTAAAATCAGAGGAGTTGTTAGCTGAAAATAATTTTGAACAAAAGGACTTACAGAAAGCAAAACGGAAACCAGTAGGGTCCAAATAATCTGAAAGTTCAAAATGAATCTACCGTTTTTATTTACCAAAGGATTTGTTTTATACTTTCTCCAAAGAATGAATGGAAAAACAATATTCCCGAAAGGAATTAAGATGAATGTTAAAGCAGATATATTGATCAATTTTAATTGGTCGGTCAGCTCATCGCTCAACTGATCATTCCTGTTATTTATACCAATGAGTTCTGAAGGTTCTACCCCCATTAACTTGGAAAGCACAGTTAGCGTATGGCCTTTCGGGACAGTTTCTCCAGCCTCAACCCGCTGAATAGTTCTTAAAGATAAACCGGATGCATCAGCCAATTCTGACTGAGTTAAGCCCTTATTCTCCCTATATTCTCTGACTTTTAGCATTTAGTCCATGATACGAAGTTTGGCAAATGTTAATAAAAGGGTCTTCTCACCAAAATTTTCAAATTCGATAGTCGCCTTTCTATTAGCTCCTTCAATATCCATCTTTTTAACTTCTCCAAAACCAAACTTCGGATGTTCTACCCGCATTCCAGTGTCAAGTTTTCTGGTGTCACTAGGCGCAAAATCTGCAGAAGGTGTATGAAGTTTC
This sequence comes from Marivirga lumbricoides, assembly GCF_014636295.1. Classification (GTDB taxonomy): domain Bacteria; phylum Bacteroidota; class Bacteroidia; order Cytophagales; family Cyclobacteriaceae; genus Marivirga; species Marivirga lumbricoides. Next base: position 210,015 of record NZ_BMEC01000011.1, read on the forward strand.
TTGCCCGGCGGTACTTTATTGCTTTCAACTTTCCTTTGTGCTACCAGGTTTCTGGCATAATTACTTCCACTAACTCCTGAATTAAGGCTGCCCATTGGCTCCGGATTATTAAATTTTCTATCTACCTTAATAAATTCAGGTGAAATTTCTTCAATAAACCTGCTCGGCTCACAACTTTTAAGCCGCCCGAACCTGTAACGCGTTAAGGCATAGCTAAGAGTGATTTTTTCCATTGCCCTCGTAATCGCCACATAAAAAAGCCTTCTTTCCTCTTCCAAATCAGCGCGACTATTTAACATCATCTGAGAAGGAAATAAATCTTCTTCCATCCCAACTACATACACATGCCTGAATTCAAGACCTTTAGCAGAGTGAATTGTCATCATATTGACATAATCTGTGTCATTAGGGTCATCTTTATCTGCATCAGTAAGCAAGGCTACATCTGCAATAAAAGCTTCTAATGATTTATCTTCCTGCCCAGGGGTATCAACAAATTCCTTGATAGCGTTTAAAAGCTCCTGAACGTTTTCATACCTATTGAGTCCTTCAATGGTTTTATCATCATACAGCTCTCTTAGCAATCCTGACTGCTTAGCTATAAATGAAGCCGTTTCATACGCATCTGCTCTCTCTATTTTAATTTTGAAAGTTTTAATCTGATTGACAAAATTCTCTACAGCATTAGCTGTTCTGCCAGGTAAGAAATTTCTAATATTTTGCAGCACTTCCCAAATGCTTTTGTCATTCTCGAAAGCTGCAATTACAATTTTATCTACTGAGCTGGCACCAATTCCTCTTTTTGGCAAGTTGATAATCCTTCTGAAGGATTGCTCATCATTTTGGTTGATGGTGAAGCGCAGATAGCCGAGTAAATCTTTAATCTCTTTTCTTTGGTAGAACGAGAGGCCTCCGAAAATACGATAAGGGATATTCATTTTCCTTAAGGCTTCCTCCATTGAACGAGACTGGCTATTTGTTCGGTAGAGTATGGCAAAATCCTTATTCTGCAACTTTTTATTGTTTCTATCTTCAAATATGGAAGAAGCCACAAGCCTACCCTCTTCATTATCCGAAGTAGACTTTATTAAATGTACCAGCTCACCACTGTCATTATCTGTCCAAACATTTTTCTGCAACTGAGCTGAATTTTTTAGAATGACAGAGTTGGCCGCATTAACAATATTTTGGGTGCTTCTGTAATTCTGTTCCAGCTTAATTACGCGTAAATCAGGATAATCTTTTTCAAAATTCAAGATATTCTGGATATTGGCGCCACGGAATGCATAGATACTCTGTGCATCATCACCCACCACACAAATATTTTGATGGACAGATGACAATCTTTTTGTAATTAAATACTGGGAGATATTAGTATCTTGAAACTCATCAATCATCACATACCTGAAACGCTGTTGGTATTTATTCAGCACATCCAAATGATCCCTAAATAATACGTTGGTATTAAACAAAAGATCATCGAAATCCATTGCTCCTGAACGGAAACATCTTTGTACATACTCTTTGTAAATAGCGCCCATTTTAGGTTTCTGAGCCTGCTCATCTTCAGATATGTATAAAGGATTATTGAGGTAATTCTGCCACGAAATCAAATTATTTTTGGCGCCTGAAATACGATTATATACAACATTATGTTTATATACCTTATCGTCCAATCCCATTTCCTTTACAATACTTCTTATGAGCGACTTAGAATCATCTGTATCATAAATTGTAAAGTTGCTGGGATAACCTAATTTATCAGCTTCAGAACGCAGAATTCTAGCAAACACGGAGTGGAAAGTACCCATCCAAAGGCTTCTAGCATCAGTGCCTGCTACCTTTTCAATTCTGGCACGCATCTCCTTTGCTGCTTTATTGGTAAACGTTAACGCTAAAATGCTGAATGGATCCACGTTTTTCATCCTGATTAAATGGGCAATCCTATAGGTAAGCACTCTCGTTTTTCCTGACCCGGCACCTGCTATAATCATGGTAGGGCCATCTAAATTTTCAACGCCTTCTCTCTGTGGGGAATTTAACTCTTCTAAATAATCCATAGACAAATTTATAACCAATTCCTCACTTCACATCGTAATTAGGAGGAAATATCAACATATCATTAATTCTTATCTAAAAATATTTAAAGGCTGATATTTTTTAGCTATATTATATTTTATTAGCGTATGAAAAAAGGGCACCAGTACAAATTGAACCCGTTTTTGTTATCATTTTACAATAGCGAGGTTGACGCAGAATTTAATAAAAATTTCTTTAAGCAAGACCTCTATGCCCTCAGGCTCGTGATTGGACTTGGAGCTATACTTAGTCTTGTATTTGTCTTCATAGATATGTGGAGATATGAGAACAATAAATTGGTTTCAGCCATTTTCAGAAGTGTAATAGCACTAATTCTTCTAATCTTTGGAGCTTCTACTTTCTTTTTTAAAGATAAGCACTATGCCCTTACTCAACTTATAGCAATGGCCGTGTCATTTTTTGTGGCAGGAGTATTTTTTATGCACTATCATTTCAATGAAGACCCTGCGTTCGATATTTTCCTGTCCAATATTTTAATGGTTTTAATTTTTATTATTTCTACCATTATGGGCTTCCGGTTTAGATATGCTATTTTAATAAATACTTTCTTTTTTGCTACTTATATAATATATATTCAGCTATTCAACTATTCTACAATTGCTTCCCGGCAAATTAGTCAGCTAGCTGTAATTTATTCTGTGGGATTTTTAGCAGCTTATTTATTGGAAAGGCAAAAGATCAACCTTTTTCTAAGTAAGAAAGAGCTTCATGCAGAAATTCAAAAGGTAGATAACCTAAATAATATAAAAAATAAGCTCTTTTCCATTATTTCGCATGATGTTCGCGGCCCGATAGTCTCTTTAAAAGGAATTGTTTCCTTATTTAACAAAGAGGCACTCACGCACGAGGAATTTAAAACCCTCAGCAAAGACCTGGAGAAGGATTTGCAAAACACTTCTATTTTAATGGACAATCTTTTGGCCTGGTCTAAAAGTCAGATGGAAGGCATAGCACTTAAAAAGGTTAAAATTGATATATGGCGCGAAATAAAATCCCTGGAAGAGCTATACAGAAATCAACTCATTTCTAAAGCTATTTTATTGAAAGTAAAGCCTGAATCTAATATTTTAATAAACGGAGATAGAGAAATGATTCAGATTATTCTAAGAAATCTGTTTTCTAACGCCATTAAATTTACTCCTCATGGGGGAGAAATTTCCATCTCCGGTAAACCAATGGATAGAAATTATATGATCATTATAAAGGATTCTGGCCCCGGAATAGAACCTGACAAGCTTCAGAGTCTTTTTGAAATCAATAAAAACAATGTTGTTGGCACCTCATCCGCGAGCGGGGCAGGTATTGGCCTGATGCTGGTAAAAGAATTTATTGATGCAAACGATGGTCAAATTAAATGTGAAAGCTCTGTAGGAAAAGGTACGGTTTTTAAAGTGTTTCTACCCATGATCTAACATGATTGTTTTTTCAAATGGAACTTTTCCAGCGAAAAATTACTACTTTAACAAGTATTTAATTATTCCAGATAATTAGTCAATAATTAGGCAGAACAAAGGAATAGCTATAATTTTACGACATGATTTTAATAGGGAACACAGTAATATCAGAGGACATAAAAGATAAAAATTTTGTGTGTAATCTTGAAAAATGTAAAGGAGCATGTTGTGTAGAAGGAGACTTAGGCGCACCTCTTAATAAAGAAGAGCTGCCTATCATGGAAGAGATTTACGAAAAAGTAAAGCCCTATCTTTCTTCTGAAGGAATTAAGGCAATTGAAGAACAGGGCACCTACATAAAAGATTGGGAGGGTGATTACAGCACTACCACAATTAATGAGAAGGAATGTGCTTATGCCATCTATGATGAGAAAAACATTTTAAAATGTGGAATTGAAGAAGCTTATAATGATGGCAAGATAAATTTCAAAAAACCTATTTCTTGCCACCTCTACCCTATCAGAATCACTGCATATGAACAATATGATGCATTAAATTATGACAGGTGGGAAATCTGTAATCCTGCTTGCGACTTTGGTGAAAAATTGGGCGTTCCTTTATACAAATTTGTAAAGGATGCACTTATCCGTAAATATGGTGCTGAGTGGTATCAGGAATTAGTGAATGAAATTGAGAATAAAACAGAAACAGAGTAAGTACTTAAGCTATTTCAGGTAACTCAAGCGCTTGCTCCTTTCTTTGGTTGGGCAGAATGATTTTAAACTCGCTGCCCTCTCCCTCTACAGATTTTACTTTTATTTGCCCATTCAGTTTATCAATGGTTTCTTTCACTATATATAAACCAATTCCTGAGCCTTTGCTACTATCTGTAGCTCTGAAAAACATTTCAAAAATCCTCTTTTGATACCTCTTATCAATGCCTATCCCGTTATCTGAAACACAAATAACTGCTTCATTTTCAGTATTTTTCACCTCAACTTTTAGGTAAGGATTTGAAGCCTTAGGGTTATAATACCTGATAGCATTAGAAATAATATTACTAAAAATAATCATTACTCTTCTCTTGTCCGAGTAAAATTCGCATTGCTGGTCAATCTCTAATACATATCTAATCCGTTCAAAATTTGGTAAGTATTTAAAGTTATCCAACGTATCCTCAACGATCCCTGCAAATTCTATAAGTTCCTTCGAAACCTCCAACCTCGAGTTTCTTGAAAGGTTGATAATATCTTCAATAAATTCATCAAGCTTAGTGACGCTCTTTTCAATTAGATGCAGGTATTCATCTGTTTTTTCTTTATCCTTTTCCAGTTTAGCCAGATAAATTAAACCTTTTACTGAACTTAAAGGAGCTTTTAAATCATGTGAGGCACTGTACACGAAGCTATCTAATTCGCTGTTGAGCTTAGTGAGTTCCTCATTTTGTTCCTTCATTCGTTCCTGAGCTATTTTAATGGCTGTTACATCTCGAATAGCACCATCAAAGTAATTAATGCCGTCCTCTCCAACAGTTAACATGCTGCTTAATAAACCTGTGAAAGTCTCTCCATTTTTCCTTTTAAATAGGACTTCAACATTAGTATACTGCTTCTCTCTGATCAATCTTTCTCCTAACCTTTTCCGATCTTTAGCATCCGCGTATAGGCTTGGCAATGAACTATTATTATAAAGCTCTTCCTTGGAATTATAGCCAAACATGGTAACAAAAGCTTCATTTACATAAATGAGACCTTTCTCTGCAGTGCTTCGGTATAATGCTTCAGAAATATTCTTATTAACAGAAGCTAAAATCTTTTCACTTCTTTCAATTTTTTCCTTATTGAAATAACTTTCAGTAATATCTGTTGTAAGGCAGGCTGCTCCTATTACTTCATTCCCTATTACCACGGGAAGTATTTTAGAACTTACAACCTTAACAACTTCTTCACCTTCTTTATATTGATCAATATAAACTGACTCCTTTCCTGACAATGCTATTCCAACACGCTCCTTAATTCCTTCAAACCTATTTGCAATCTGAGGTTGTTCTAAAATATTCATCCCTACTTCCGGAACAAGACCAAAAATAGACTTTACATGTCTGGTAAAATTTTTATTAAACGCTACCAGGTTAAAGTTAGAATCCACGTACCACACAACTGAATCAAGGCTATCAAAAATTGCACGTAAGCTCGCTTCCTGATGAAATGTTTGACCTACTTTTGCGCTTAAACGATTTTTAAAATCTTTCTTCAGTGCCAGCAATTGATCCTTCATCTTACTATAATCCCTGATTGTAGTATTTAAAATTCCGTAAACAGATGCAAAAGGATCATCTTTTTCCACTTCATTCAACTTAACAGAATTGATATTTTCCCATGATAGTTGTGAGATCACCTCAAATACTTTTCCTATCTGGCTTTCAACCGCTTTTTTCTGTTGAATATTTTCCTCTTGAAGCTGCTGTACCATTTGAATTAGTTCCTGCTTGTTTAATGATTGAAGTTTCATTGTATCAACAGTTGTTTCCTTTTTAGAACTATTGTTTAAGGCGCAATCAAGAGCTTCCTCCATACATCTTACTTTTTGGATTCCTTTTAGATAAGTTGGCTTTTGAAGATCAAACATATCAAATATTACTTTGGCTATACCATCATTTATATAGAGTATATTTTTCCATTTGTTTATAAATTCAGGCATCAAGAAAGTCTCCTTCTTTCTTGCAGAAAAAGGCATATTTTTTAGACCGGTGGCGTCAACAATTAAAGTAAGTTTTTCTGACTTACTTCCCTTAAATTGATAAGCATTTAATAGTTTTTGAAAGAATGCGATGGACTTATCTCTATCAGCCTCGCCTGCGGAAAACACGTATAATATTCTTTCTTCAACCAGAACAAAATAACAGCAATAGTCCTTGAAATGAGTAATATTATGCTCATCAAGCAGCCTGTAATTGTACTTTCCGGCTAATAAATAACTTGTTAATTGAATAAATTTATCAGAACCTAAAGAATGCATTTCTTATCAAGAATAACATTAAAGATAAGATAAAGACAATTTTTGTTTTCTACTAATGAGACCTAAATCTTTTTAATGTATGATTCTGGCTAAATTCAAACAATAAATGGAAGGAAATACAATATCATCAAAGATGTAAATCTTTTAAGTAATCAGGGAATAATCCATTGCCTGAAAACACATAGTTATTCCCTGATTAATATTTTGTAATCTATCTTTTAAAGCCTCTCAGCTTTATTTCAGTAAGTTTTCTCTTGGTATCCATTGGGAAATCACCTTTCATCATCCAGTCATAATAACCAGTTTCCTTTTTTAAAACTTCCTCAACTACCATTCCTTTAAACTTTCCAAAATTGAATACTTCTATACTTTTTTCGTTAAAAACGAATCTGCCGGCAAGGTCAACCATATTTTCATTAGTAAGTTGATGTAATGTTTCCACATCATTTTCTATAGTTCCAATTACGTTTCCCTTCAAGTCCTTAAGTGTTTGCCCTTCATACTTTTTCACTTGAGCATCAAGCACTTCCAATGTGGCCATTGTATCTGCTTCAGCACTATGTGCATCAACTAAATCCTTATTGCAATAAAATTTATAGGCTGCAGTTAGTGTCCGTTTTTCCATCATATGAAAAATTTTCTGTGCATCCAGAAGCTTTCTTTTAGAAATATCGAAATCTACATCTGCCCTTAAAAACTCTTCTACTAATACCGGTACATCAAACTTTAGAATATTAAACCCTGCCAAATCGCATCCTTTTAAAAAAGTAGCCAACTCTTTAGCCATGGCTTTAAAAGGCGGTTTATCTTTTACATCTTTATCGTAAATACCATGAATAAGACTTGATTCCAAAGGGATTGTACGCTCAGGATTTACCTTTTCTGTGTTATTGATAACCTCACCTCCCGGCATTACTTTAATGAACGAATATTCCACTATTCTATCAGAAACAATATTAGTTCCTGTGGTTTCAAGATCAAAAAATACCAGTGGGTTTGTGAGTTTTAAATACATAATTAAGAAACTAATTCGTTTGCGATGGATTTGAAATTTATATGATTAAAATGCCCTGAACTTAAAAAAGCAAATGTGCATTTAGAGTGGCTGGCTTTGAATTCCTTCATGGCGTTCACCAGTTGATCAGCATCATTAAAATAATGAATAGAAGATCGGTCAAACGCCTTTTGTATCTCTTCCTCAGTGTATCCTTTGCCCTCTTTCAGCTTAAGGTTATTGGGATTTACAAATACAAAAGCCTGGTCAGCATGTTTCATGGTACCGCTATATTCTTTCATATAGTCAGGATCTAAACTACTGAATGTATGCAGCTCATAAGCTACACATAATTTATTGTCCGGATATTGATAATGCAGGGCGTTTACAGTAGCCTTAAGTTTTGAAGGCGCATGAGCATAATCTTTATATACAAAATTACCATTGGACTCTGCCAAAAGCGTTAACCTGTTTTGAGCTCCTTTAAAAGAAGCAATAGCCTCATAAAAAGTTTTTTGAGCTATACCTACAGCTTTGCAAACTTCATAAGCTGCACTAATATTCTGCAAATTATGTTTTCCGAAAACTTTAACCTCAACTTTATCTTTGTCAGGCGTAATGAGGTAGGTTTTGCCATCCTTTATCTCCGATGGATGGGCATTATAAGGCAATTTCCTGACATCTTCTCTTTCTTTAGAGCCTACAATATTGGCAAGATTGTCTGCTTCACAATAAATTAATGATCCTGCTTTAGGGGTTTTGTCAGCAAAATCATCAAACTGCTTTGTGTAATCATCTAATGTAGGGAATACATTTTTATGGTCCCACTCGATACCTGAAATGATACCAATGTGATGGTCGTACTTTAGGAATTTTGACACAGGATCCAATTTGGAAGATAAATATTCATCACCTTCAATTATGATTATTGGAGCATCAGAAATAGAAACAGTTAGGTCAAATCCTTCTAATTCAGCACCCACCAGATAATCAAAAGCTTTACCAGCATACTTCAATACATGCATTATCATTGCTGTGATGCTACTTTTTCCATGGCTACCCCCCACCACTATTCTTTGCTTGTTTTCTGAAAGCTTTTTGATAAACTCGGGAAAAGAATAGATTTTTAAACCAAGTTCTTTGGCCTTTAATAGTTCAGGGTTATCTGCCTGAGCATGCATCCCTAAAATTACAGCATCAAGGTCAGCAGTAATTCTTCCTGCATCCCATCCATTTTCAGGTTTAATTCCGGCTTTTTCTAACTTACCCGCAGCAGGTTCATATATTTCATCATCAGAACCACTCACTTTCAAGCCTTCTTTATGCAGAGCTAATGCTAAATTATGCATTACACTTCCACCTATCGCTATAAAATGTACTTTTTCAATATCTTTTAACTTCATTTGTTTATCACTAGCTTTTAATTACCACTAACTCACCCAAAATATTGGGACAAAATTTTATAATTATATACCTACCAACCTCAGGATCAATTAATCTGATAAGTCTGTAAAGGATAATATATCTTTGCTTACCTCCGTTTATTATAAGAGATTTCCAAAAATAGAATAAAGTTAGTGCCGCGGCAAATTAAACTGAGTTTTTCAGTGTTGATAACCTGTGGAAAACTTGTCGGAAACTTGGTTGGTTTTAACTACGGTTAATGATTTTATTAAATTAGCTTTGTTAGTTCGAATTTAAGATAGGGGAATATGGAATCAAATAAATCGTCAGCTGCAAGGCTTGGCTATAAATCAAAAAAGGCTGAATTTGGTAATAATTTAGGCAAAATACCGCCTCAGGCCGTAGATTTAGAGGAAGCAGTGCTTGGCGCTTTAATGTTAGAGAAAGATGCACTTACCAATGTAATAGATATTCTAAAACCGGAAAGTTTCTATAAAGATGCGCATGAAGAGATCTATAAAGCCATCGTAACACTTTTCAACAATTCGGAACCCATTGATCTTTTAACAGTTACCAACCAACTCAGAAAATCCGGGAAACTCGAGGTTGTTGGGGGCTCTTATTATATTACAGAGCTCACTTCAAGAGTAAACTCTGCGGCAAATATTGAGTACCATGCAAGAATTATTGCGGAGCAGGCAATTAAAAGACAGCTGATAAAAATTTCAGGTGAAATACAGAACGATGCTTACGAGGATACAATAGATGTTTTTGATTTACTAGATAGAACCGAGCAGGAGCTTTTTGAAGTGACTAACTCAAACATTAAAAAGAACTATGCTGATATGCATTCCCTGATGAAGGATGCATTTAGAGAACTTGAGGAAAGAAGAAATCACACTGATGGCTTAACAGGTGTACCTACTGGCTTTTCTGCTCTGGACAGGGTAACTTCAGGATGGCAAAAATCTGATATGGTAATTATAGCTGCAAGGCCAGGTATGGGTAAAACAGCTTTTATTGTTTCTGCTTTAAGAAATGCAGCAGTAGATTTCAAGCAACCGGTAGCTATTTTCTCTCTGGAAATGTCGGCCGTTCAGTTGGTAAACAGGCTAATCTCTTCTGAAGCTGAGTTGGATAGTGAAAAAATTAAGAAGGGTCAGCTGGCAGATCACGAGTGGCAGCAACTGGTTTACAAAACAGCCAGTTTGACAGAAGCACCCATTTTTATAGATGATACCCCTGCCCTTTCCATTCTTGAACTTAGAGCAAAATGTAGGAGACTGAAGCAACAGCATGACATACAACTGGTTGTAATTGACTACTTGCAGCTTATGTCAGGTGATACTTCTAAATCAGGTGGTGCCGGAGGAAACAGGGAGCAGGAAATTGCTTCTATTTCAAGGGCTCTTAAAAATATTGCAAAAGAATTAAATGTCCCGGTTATTGCACTTTCACAGTTGAGTAGGGCTGTAGAAACCCGTGGCGGAGATAAAAGGCCTCAACTTTCCGATTTGAGGGAGTCCGGTTCAATTGAGCAGGATGCCGATATGGTAATGTTCTTGTACAGACCTGAATATTATGGAATTACCGAAGATGAGAACGGTCTATCAACCACCAATGTGGGTGAAGTAATTATTGCCAAACATAGAAACGGTTCCTTAGAGACTGTTCCTTTGAAATTTATTGGTCGCTTTACCAAATTTATGGATTTGGATTCGCCAGGCATGGAACAAAGCGGCCCGGGTTACGGTACAACATTTCCTTCAGCTGCGGGCATTCCTTCTGATTTTGATTCTCCGGGCGCTATTACAATGCCAAGCAAAGCGAATGGCAACAGCAGTAACGATAATGACGAAGCACCGTTCTAGAAGTATTGTGAAAACATAGTTGCCGCAAACAACTTTACTTTTCAAGAGTGTTTAATGAATTATTTTTTCAGATATGAAAGCTTTGATACTGAGCGCACCTAATGAAATTCAAATTGTAGAAAAGGATATTCCAGTGATTGGAAAAGGAGAAGTGCTACTTAAGGTAAAAGCTGCTGCTCTGAATCACAGAGATCAATTTATAAGAGAAGGAAAATATCCAGGAATACAGATAGGTACTATTTTAGGTGCCGATGCTTGTGCAGAAGTTGTAGAAGTAAAAGATGAAGAAGACAAAAAATGGTTGGAGAAGATGGTAGTAATCAATCCAAACATTAACTGGGGTAACAATACACTGGTGCAGTCCAAAGACTATCATATTTTGGGCACACCTTCAGATGGTGTTTTTGCTGAATATATTAAAATCCCTGCACACAGGCTGGCGGAAAAACCTTCATTTTTAGACACTAACAAAGCTGCAGCTTTGCCTTTGGCAGGTATGACGGCATACAGAGCACTTTTCCATCATGGAAAGTTAATGAAAGGAGAAAACGTGCTGATCTCCGGAGTAGGCGGAGGTGTAGCGCAGTTTGCCTTTCAATTTGCTATTGCTGCCGGAGCAAATGTTTATGTAACCTCTGGTGAGGCTGATAAGAGAGAAAAAGCCAAGCAGTTAGGTGCTAAAAATGCTTATAACTATAAAAGTGAGGATTGGATTAATAACGCCAGAAAGGAGTCAGGGGGATTTGATTTGGTAATTGATAGCGCAGGAGGAGATGCTATTAATGACCTCATTAAAATAATGAACCCTGCCGGGAGAATAGTGTTTTATGGAGCTACTTTAGGTAAACCCAAATCTCTTGATGTTCACAGAATGTTCTGGAATCAGATTACCCTCCAAGGTTCTACCATGGCTAATGATGAAGAATTTCATGAAATGGTGAAGTTCGTAGAAGAACATAAAATTACACCAATAGTTGATTCAGTAACAGGTTTTGATAGCATTATAAAAGCTTTTGATAAAATGAAAGCGGGTGAACAGTTTGGGAAATTAGTAGTAAGCCTCGAATAAATAACGCCAAGTCCTTTTCCGTTTTATTGATTTGTGCTTAATTAGGAAATGACTTTGCGCTTCTTATATAAAAAGCATCCACATGTTTATACCTTAAAGAAGAGGCTTCTCCTGAGCTTTGCACTTTGTTTAGTAGTTATTTTTATACTAATATTCTTAAAACCCTTTGATACAGGTGAAAAGCACCTGCCTAACAAAAACCTTATGCTGGCAGGATACGGTATCTGCATATTATTTGCTGACTTTATTCTGATAACTCTGGAAAAAACCTGGGTTTTTGGATTGAAAAAAAGCTGGACTTTAACTACTGAAATAGCTTACCTACTAGGCCTTTTCATTATTTCATCCCTGATGATTTATCTTTACGATTTACTCATCACTAAACAAACTGCTATTACCTGGGATTACTTTGCCACCTATAGCTACCGCTTTACCGTTCCATTTGCATTATTATTGTTACCTTTTATCGCTTATTTGAGAATCAAGTACGGAAAAGTAATTTCACAGCAGCAGTTGATCAACCCAAACATTTCACTTTCAGGCCAGAATAAAGAGGATCATCTGGAAATTTCGCTTCAACAACTTCTTTGTTTAAAAGCCGAAGACAATTATGTCCGAATCATTTATTTGAACAAAAACATAGAAGTACAAGAAGTACTGATGCGCAATACATTAGCTGCAATGGCCAGGCAAGTTCCTCAATTGAGCTACTGCCATCGTTCCTACCTTGTAGCTCACTGGCACATCAGGGAGTTAACCGGGCACAAGCAAAAAGCCCATATTATGCTGGAACAATATCCAAAAGAAATTCCTGTTTCCTCTGCACATTACTTAGCCATTCAAAAGAAAATGTCGGCTAAATTTCACCCCTAGCACTATATTATTTCACCACAATTCTGCTGAATAACCCCAAATTTATACCTGTACGCCACTTCACTTTTCTTTAAAAGCTTACTTCAACTACCTTATGAAGGCATTTAATAAAGGTTTAAATTCCAAATAATGAGTTATGAATGTTTATGCTTACATCACACCCATCGTGGTACTATTATTCCTGATAGAAATAATTATCACAGTCCGCTTTCAAAAGAAGAACTATCCTTTTCAGGATACTATGACCAACCTGGGCACAGGTATTGGCAACCAATGTATTAATTTGGCAGTAGCATTTTTTGTATACAAATGGTATGGCTTCTTATATGAGTTAACACCTTTGAGAATAGAAGCTACGTGGTATATGCTCATTCTTTTACTACTGCTTCAGGACTTTATTTTTTATTGGTTTCACCGATTGGGTCATTCCATGAATATATTTTGGGCGGCACATATGGCACATCATTCATCTGAAGAAATGAACCTCTCTGTAGGAATAAGAGCCAGCTTTACCCAAAGACTTTTCCAATTTGTATTTTTCGATTGGATCCTCGTGGTGATCGGATTCTCCCCTGAAATGGTTTATGCGATGGCTGCAGTGCATTTATTATTAGCCTATTGGCACCATACCTCTATAATCAATAAAATGGGCTGGTTTGAAAAATTCTTTGTCACTCCTTCTCATCACAGGGTACACCATGGGGTAAATCCTCAATATATAGATAAAAACTACTCTGAGTTTCTAATTATCTGGGATAAACTGTTCGGTTCATTCGAGCCTGAGAAAGAAGAAGTTTGTTATGGAGTAACCCACCCACCAAGGAGCTGGCACCCTATCGGTTTAAATTTTCAGTTTTGGAAACAATTATGGGAAGATGCGAAAAGCACCCCCTATGTTTGGGATAAGATCAGAATATGGTTTATGCCTACCGGCTGGAGGCCAAGAGGTATAGATGCAGAACCTGCCGGTAAAGTAATCGGCTACAATAAATCTCAGCAGGTAAAATATCAAAGTGAGCCTCTTAAACACAGTAAAAGCTACCTCATCATTCAGTTATTTATCGGGCTTGTTTATATGGCTATTACGATTAATATGGAGCTTGAATTTAATTTTTGGGAAAGATTCATTCTCTCCAGCGGTTTATTTATGATGATCATCAGCTGGAGCGGTATTTTAGAATCTAAGCCCTGGGCACTGGGAATGGAAGTGGCCAGGCTATTATTCATGGCCTTCTCTATGATTTTTGTTCTCCATCAATCAGGTTTAGCCTCCTTAACAGAATGGACTACCTTTTTAATCCTCATTATTGCCGGAGCCAGTATTTCGTACGCAAGCTTCTATTTTAGAAAACCTGTCACAAAAGCAAATACCTCCCGAAACACCAGCATCAGCAATTCCTGAGACACCTTCTGCAATGCCTGAAAGTAAAGAGAAGATACTTACTTTAGTAGTACCTTCTCTTTACTTTTTAAACTTTTTCCAGTGCCTGGTTTATATCCCAAATAATATCCTTTGCATCCTCAACACCAATAGAAATTCTGACCATTTTCTCAGTGATTGACATCGCCTGACGTAGGTCATAATCCACATCAGAGTGGGTCATGGTAGCGGGGTGTTCCGCTAAAGACTCGGTACTGCCTAAACTCACCGCCAATTTAATTAGCTTCATTGCATTTAAGAACCTAAAAGCTGCCTTTTCACCTCCCTTTATATCAAAAGAGATCATGGCTCCATTAGAAAGACATTGCTTTTTAAATATTTCATATTGTCTGCCATCCGACTCTTTCAAATTGCCCAGATAGTATACCTTCTCCACCTTGGGATGGTCATTCAGAAATTGTGCGACCAACTCGGCATTCAATGCTTGCTTTTCCATTCTGATTTTCAAGGTTTCTAAGCTACGCATCAATAGCCAACCGGTATGAGGGCCTGCCATGTTACCCATAAAAGTTCTAAATCCTTTTACGCGCTTCATTAATTCAGCTGAACCCAGACAGGCTCCGGCTACTAAATCACTGTGGCCTCCAATATATTTCGTAGCTGAATAAATAACCATATCAGCTCCTAACTGTAGTGGATGCTGCCATACTGGCCCCATATAAGTATTATCAACACCGATATAAATGGGTTGTTCCTCAGATTTGATCTGATCAGCTATTTCCCTAAACATACCGATGTCAACGAGAGAATTTGTAGGATTAGCCGGGGTTTCGAGGTAAATAAAAGAAAGTTTGTCCTTCATCCCGCTTTTCTCAAGCTTCTCTAAAACCGCAGTTTTGTCCTCAAAAGGTGTAACACCTATTGATTGAATACCAAATTTTGGTAAAACCTTAGTAATGAAATGATCTGTACCACCATAAACAGGCATGGAATAGAGCACCAGGTCACCGGGTTTGGTAAACTCCATCAACATACTGCTTATAGCTCCCATACCGCTTTCAAAAATAGCTGCATCTTCAGCTCCATCCCAAAGAGAAAGCCTG
This sequence comes from Marivirga lumbricoides, assembly GCF_014636295.1. Classification (GTDB taxonomy): domain Bacteria; phylum Bacteroidota; class Bacteroidia; order Cytophagales; family Cyclobacteriaceae; genus Marivirga; species Marivirga lumbricoides. The sequence goes on from NZ_BMEC01000011.1 coordinate 225,222, forward strand.
TTTTCGGTAATTTGTAGGTTAGGATTATTTAATCTACTGTAAATAAGACCTAACTCTTCATCTGCATTTTTTTCACGCTTTCCATAAGCTACTTCAAAAAAAGCCTTCCCATCTTCTGCCTTTTTAAAGCAAAAAGTGGAAGTCTGAAAAATAGGACATTTAATAGACCCCTCAGAAAGTTCCGGCTTGTAACCGAAAGACATCATCTGGCTCTCAGGAGAAAAAGTATGATCATTCATAATTCTATATTTTTTGTTAAATTTAGAATAAAAAACTTAAATCTATTTCATTAAGGAAAATAAATCTATTATTACATATATTTATAGATCAATAACCTAAATTATAATTCTGAAAATGATCGAAACCGAAAATCCTTCTTCTATCAGGTTAGATTCGATAGATATTAATATTATTCGCCAGTTACAAAATAATGCAAAAATAACCAACAAAGACCTCGCCTCGCAATTAGAATTAACAACCACTCCTATTTATGAAAGAGTAAAGAGGCTTGAAAAACTGAAAGTAATTGAAACTTATGTGGCGCTTATTAATCCTGTTAAAGTAGGTAAAGGATTGATGGCTTTATGCATGGTAAGGCTTGAAAAACATACCAAGGAAAAATTAGCTGCATTTGAAAAACATGTTGCAAACATTCCTGAAGTGGTTGAATGCTATCATTTAGCAGGCCAGTATGATTATCACTTAAAAATTCTTGTTCGCGATATGAACGCATTCCAGCATTTTATAGTGAATAAACTATCCACTAACGAAAACCTTGCTAATGTGCAAAGCTCTTTTGTGATGTCCAGGATAACAGACACTACAGCGGTACCTCTTACTGAGGAATCGTAAAGCCAGAAAACTGACTCTTTCTCAAGCAAAAATTAATAAAACCACCAGGTATCAATTAGAGTATACATTTTTAAGGAAAGCAATATTTAGCGAAGTTATATGAATATTGAAAAGTTTTTAGCGCAATATTTGAAATTTTAACCGCAAGCTAACTGTTGATTATCCTGTAATAAATTTTCAAGATTGAAATCTATATAAAGCCATGCACATGAAGAACAGCATTTTAATAATTTTAGTATTTATTCCTCTTTTATCATGCACCCAGGATCCTAAAGATATAACCATTGAGCAATTCCGGGAGGTGAACATAGATAGTAAAAAGAATTTTCTTTTAGATGTAAGAACGGTAAATGAATATAATTTCAGCAGAATAAAAAATAGCATCAATATAGATGTACTGGATGAGGAATCCTTTAAAAATCAAATAAAGAAACTGGATCCATCCTTAAACTACTATGTTATCTGCCGGTCGGGAAACAGAAGTATGAAAGCAATAAGAAAAATGGAAGCACTTGGTTTCAAAAACTTATATAATATAACAGGAGGCATGCTGGAGTGGGAAAAACAGCAACTACCTGTTGAAAAATGAAAAGATTTATAAGTGAAGCAGGCAACTCATTCTCTGGATATTTTACTGCTGTCCGATTTATTAATAAAAATAAATTATGGACCTATATTTTAGGAGCTGCCTTTTTCAATCTCTTTGCTTTTGCTTTTGTAGGAATAGTGGCCTGGCTCTATACAGGCAAATTAATTAATGCTTTCTACAGTTTTCTCTCCTTCCCGGAAACTTATCAGGAATGGAGTGGCATTCTTCAAATACTTCTGAGTATTGGCATCAGGTTATTACTTCTGGTAATGTATTTTAGCCTTTTCAAATATATAATTCTATTCATTTTTGCCCCTGTATTGGCTTTTATATCTGAAAAAACGCAGAATATCCTTCATCAGGAAAAAAGAGTACTTAAAATACATTTTGTATTGCGTGACATAATCAGAGGTATGATTTTAGCCTTGATATTAATATCTCTGCAACTGGTATGCTGGCTAATTCTTTTATTGCTTTGTTTCTCCCTCCCCTTTCTGGCACCCTTTTATGCACTTCTGCTTTTCTTCGTAGAAAGCTTTTTCTTTGGTGCATCAATGATGGATTACAGAAATGAATACTTCCACCTTTCTGTGAAACAAAGTCTCGATAAAATTTTCTATCATAAAGGTTTCGCATTTGGCAACGGTTTAGCATTAAATCTGTTTATACTTGTACCTGTGATAGGTGTTTTAATAGGCCCGCCAATTGCGGTTATAGCAGCTGCAATAGGGGCCAATAAATTGATTAAACCTTAAATTAAATCTATTTTTTATGGCAATAGAAAGCAGAAACCCTTTAACAAATGTGGTTGAAAAAACTTTTGAAGAGGAATCAGATAAAAATATAGAAGACAAGCTGATTAAAGCTGAGCTTGCTTATACAAAATGGAAGAACACTTCATTTGAAGAAAGAAGTAAGTTAATGAAAAAGGCTGCTGAGGTACTGAAGAAGAATAAAGAAGCATATGCCAACATTATGACAATAGAAATGGGCAAAGCAAAAAGAGAAGGCATTTCGGAAATAGAGAAATGTGCCTTAGCTTGCGAATATTATGCGGAAAACGCTGAAGACTTTCTGGCAAATGCACCGTTAGATGTACCTTCCGGAAAAGCCTATATAGCACATGATCCGATGGGGATTGTGCTGGCTATTATGCCATGGAATTTCCCTTTTTGGCAAGTATTTAGATTTGCTGGGCCAAACTTAATGGCCGGAAATGTTGGCCTTCTTAAGCACGCATCTAATGTTCCTCAATGTGCATTGGCCATTCAGGAAGTTTTTCAGGAGGCGGGGTTCCCAAAAGAAGTTTTTCAAAGCTTACTAATTGGCTCCGGAAAAATCAATAGTTTAATTGATGATGATAGAGTAAAAGCTGTCACACTTACAGGCAGTGAGGGAGCAGGAATAAAAGTAGCTGAAAGAGCAGGAAAAAATCTTAAAAAGTCAGTTTTAGAACTGGGTGGTAGTGATCCTTTCATTGTGCTTAAAGATGCTGATATTGAAAAAGCAGCAAAAACGGCAGCAAAAGCAAGGATGATCAATAATGGCCAAAGCTGTATTGCAGCCAAAAGATTTATTATAGAAGCTTCTATTGCAGATGAATTTCTGGAAGTATTTAAAGCTGAAATGCAGGCCATCAAATTAGGCGATCCGATGAGCGAAGAGTTTGATTATGGTCCGATGGCGTCAGAAGATTTTGCTGAGGATTTGCTCAAACAAGTAAGTAAATCGGTTGAGATGGGAGCTGAAATCATTACAGGTGGTAAGAGACCGGACAGAGAGGGCGCGTTTTTTGAACCTACTATTCTATTTAAAGTAGAGCCGGGAATGCCTGCTTATGAAGAAGAGCTATTTGGCCCAGTGGCAGTAGTGCTGATTGCTGAGGATGAAGAGGAAGCTATCAATATAGCCAATGATTCCCGCTTTGGCTTGGGTGGTTCTCTTTGGACTAAAGACATTGTAAGAGGACAACAAATAGTTCGGAAAATAAACAGCGGATCTGTATATATTAACCAATTGATGGCTTCACATCCGGCCGTGCCATTCGGTGGGGTGAAAAAAAGTGGTTATGGAAGAGAATTATCCCATCTGGGAATAAAAGAATTTGTAAATCAGAAAACAGTCTGGATAGCTGAATAAAAAACAGCATTAACCATAAACAAAAAACGCAGCAACTTGCTGCGTTTTTATAGTTTAGGTTATTGGTAAGTAATTATCTTAAGAATAATAATTCTCTGTACTTCGGTAAAGGCCAGATTTCATCATCAACATAAAGCTCAAGTTTATCAACTGCATATCTGATTTTATCAAAGAAAGCTTCTTTTACCTCATCGCAGTATTTGGTAGCTCTCTCCTTATGATCAGCTATCTCATTTAGTTCCTTACGCTTTTCAATCATTTCATGAACCAGACTTCTTAAATCTTTAGTGAACCCACTGATTAATTCAATGTTTTTTACGATCTCACTATTGTCTAAACTCAGGTCGCTAAGATTTTTAGCATTTTGAGCTAAAGTATTCTGATACTTTACAGCTGTTGGAATGATTTGGTTTAAAGCAATGTCACCTATCAAACGTGATTCTATCTGGATCTTCATCATGTAATTCTCCAAATAAATCTCATTTCTAGCCTCCAACTCTTCTGATGTCATAACCCCATGTCTGGAGAATAGATCTTTTGATCTTTTCGAAAGAAATGCCTCAATGGCTCTTGGGGTATTTTTAACATTTGGCAGACCTCTTTTTTCAGCTTCTTTTTCCCATTCTTCTGAATAACCATCACCCTCAAACCTTACTTTTTTGGACTCTTTTATGTACTGACGTAGAATATTTACTATCGCAATTTTCTTATCAGTTCCTTTATCCATTTCAGTTTTCACTGCTTTGTGGAATAAAGTAAGTTGCTCAGCTACAATAAGGTTCAAGACAGCCATGGGTTGTGCCACGTTTTGGTCAGACCCAACCGCTCTGAACTCAAATTTGTTACCTGTAAAAGCAAAAGGAGAAGTTCTGTTTCTATCGGTGTTGTCCATGATAATCTGAGGAATTTTGTCTATTCCCAATTTCATGTACATATTGTCACCTTTATCAATCTTAATATTACCCTTTTCTTCTAACTCATTTAAAACAGAGGTAAGTTCAGTTCCTATAAAGACTGACATAATAGCCGGAGGAGCCTCGTTAGCACCTAAACGATGGTCATTTCCAGCTGAAGCGATTGAAGCTCTCAGTAAATCACCATTTTCAGCAACCGCCTTAATAGTATTAACAAGGAATACAAGGAATAAAAGGTTTTCACGAGCACTGCTGCTTGGCTGGAATAAATTAACACCAGTATTGGTAATTAAAGACCAGTTATTATGCTTTCCGCTTCCATTCAAACCAGCAAATGGTTTTTCATGAAATAAAACCTGTAAATCATGTCTTTCGGCTACACGTTTCATCACATCCATCATTAAGCTGTTGTGATCTGTAGCAACGTTAATATCTTCAAATAAAGGAGCCACTTCATACTGGCTTGGCGCTACTTCATTATGTCTCGTACTTACAGGAATACCTAATTTCAGTGCTTCAATTTCAAAATCCTTCATGTAATTGTAGATTCTGCTTGGAATAGCTCCAAAATAGTGGTCATCCAATTGCTGACCTCTTGCAGGATTATGTCCAAACAAAGTTCTGCCAGAAAGCATTAAATCCGGACGAGCTGAATAAAGTGCTTTATCTACCACAAAGTATTCTTGCTCACAACCTAAAGAAGCATTTACTCTGTTAACATTTCTATCGAACAACTGCACCACTTTGGTAGCTGCTTTATCCACTGCTTCAACAGCTTTTAATAAGGGTGCTTTATGATCTAAAGCCTCACCAGTATAAGAAACGAAAATAGTAGGAATACATAAAGTTCTGCCCCACACAAATATAGGAGAAGAAGGATCCCATGCAGTATAACCTCTTGCTTCAAAGGTAGTTCTTAAACCTCCGTTTGGAAAAGAAGAAGCATCAGGCTCCTGCTGTACCAGCATCGAACCTTCAAAAACCTCAATACCTTTTTTTGCATTAAAGAATGAATCATGCTTTTCAGCTGTAGAACCGGTTAAAGGCTGAAACCAGTGAGTATAATGAGTTACACCTTTACCGATAGCCCATGATTTAACAGCAGAAGCAATCTGATCAGCAATATCCATATCAATTCTCTTGCCTTTATCAATTGCATGACTAACCTTCTTAAAAACATCCGGAGCTAAAGCAGCTTTCATTTGTTCTAAAGAAAATACATCATTCTGGAAATAATCTGAAATTTTGTTAGAGGGTGCCTCAATACGTTCTGTTGTTCTTTTCTGAACAATATCGAGTGCGCTAAATCGAATATGAGCCATTATTTTAACTTTTTAGTTTAAATCTGATGTCAAATTTAAGAATTTTTTGAAATTTCACTCTATTTAGGATCAAATTCTATCCTTTTTTGCAAAATATTTATTTTTCACCCCTTAAGTGACTCAAATTTTCAAGTATTATTAAATTATTATTTCTTTTTGAAATTAATCGGAAGCTTGTGACCTTTGTCGCACTAAATTTTTAGTGAATGATTCCGAGCACCAACGGAAACAATTGAATAATATAAACAGGTAGTGACTGTTAATAATTAAACTTATACACTTGAAAAACAGAATTATATTCCTACTCCTTTACGGACTTGGCTGGATTGTCCTATTCGCCATTTTCCGTATTTTATTTTATATATACCAATTCCCCTTACTGGAAAGTGTAAGCCTCCGGAACATATTGATTTCATTTTATTACGGATTTCCGCTGGATCTCTCATTTACTGCTTACATTCTGGCTATCCCTACCCTGTTAATCGCTTTTACCAGTATTTTTTCAGCGCACATTATTAGGCCGGTGATGAAGGCATATTCAGCATTAATTGTACTGTTTGTGGTATTGGTTCAGACTGTAGACCTGGAATTATTCAGGACATGGGGTTTTAGAATTGATAATACTCCATTGAAATATTTAAACACTCCTGCCGAAATGTGGGCCTCTTCAGCTTCCTCTCCAATTTTACTCCTGATTATAATTTTTACTTTTGCTGCAGTATCTATCAATTATGGACTAGGAAAACTAATAGATCGTTCATTCAAGTTATTTCCTTCTCTGAAAATTTATTACTTCCCTGTATTTATTTTGTTACTGGGTTCGTTAATTATTCCCATCAGAGGGGGATTACAGTTAGCCCCCATCAACCAAAGTATCGCCTATTTTTCTACTGATGATATTCTTAATCAGGGTGCGCTGAATGCTCCATGGGTATTCTTTCACAGCGTTATTTCATCAGAAGGTGAACCTACTAATCCATTTGTTACAATGGATTTCGAAAAGGCTGAAGCCTTAGTAACTCCGTTGTATAAGAATGAAAAAGTATCTCCGCAATTGGTCAATAAAGATAGCCTTAATGTAGTACTTATTGTATGGGAGAGTTTTACCTCCAATGTGGTGGCTCCATTAGGTGGTTTAACCGGGGTGACTCCTAAATTTGAGGAATTAATGAAAGAAGGAGTATTGGTTGAGGGCATGTATGCCAGTGCTTCACGAAGCGATAAAGGTTTGGTAGCATTATTAAGTGGCTACCCTTCCCAGGGAGATGAGTCGATCATGAAGATTCCAAACAAGACTAAAAAATTACCTGCCCTGGCACACGACTTTAACAATGCAGGTTATAAAACCAACTATTATTATGGAGGTGAACTTGAGTTTGCCAACATGAAATCCTATTTAATCAACAGTGGGTTCGAGAACCTGTTTGGAAAAGAAAGTTTTGATGAAAAAGATATGAATTCCAAATGGGGAGCACATGACGATGTAGTATTTAACAAACTCCTTAGTGATATGGAACATACTGAAACTCCATTTTTCACTACGCTATTTACCCTAAGCAGCCACGAGCCGTTTGAAGTTCCGGTAAAACCTGTTTTTGAAGGTACAGATGAGAGAAGTTTGTACTTAAATAGCTTGCATTATACTGATGAAGCACTATTTAATTTCTTACAAAAGGCAAAAAAGCTACCTTCCTATGCAAACACGCTATTTATAATAATTGCAGATCATGGCCACAGACTTCCTGAAAATGTACAGCCCCAGGATCCTGAAAAGTATGAAATCCCTTTGCTATTTTATGGAGCCCCACTGATAAGAAAGGATTCTGTAGTACATAAAATTTCTCAGCAGACAGATTTAGCCGCTACTTTATTGAACGAACTAAAAATGGATGCTTCAGCTTATAAATGGAGCAATAATATTTTTAATCCTGAAGCTCCGGAATTTGCGCTGGCAACTATGAAGAATGGATTTGTTTGGATGGATACGCTGGGAGCAGTTTCTTACGAATACCAGGGGGAAAAGATAATTTATAATACTCATCCAAAATCAGATAGCGTGCTGCAGCTTGGCAAAGCACATTTACAGCTCACATTTCAGGATTACTTAAATAAATAGTATCTTTGCACCTCTGAAAAATCATTATGCAATTACTATGGAATAGTATCATTACTATAAACCCTATTAATGGCAGCAAAAAATGAAGTAATGAAGAAAGTAGCATTTTACACTTTAGGTTGCAAACTCAATTTCTCCGAGACCTCTTCCATTTCCAGGATGTTTGAAGGCAGAGGCTACCAGAAAGTTGAATTTCAGGAACAGCCGGATATATTCATCATTAACACATGTTCTGTTACTGAAAATGCGGATAAAAAGTGTAAGAAAATAGTAAAGGAAGCGAAAAAGATCAATCCGGAAGCCTTTGTTACCATTATTGGTTGCTATGCTCAACTTAAACCAAAAGAAATTTCTGAAATTAAAGGTGTAGATGCCGTTTTAGGGGCAGCCGAAAAATTTCAGTTGATAGATAAATTAGACGGCTTCACAAAAAAAGATAATCCTCAGGTTTTAGCTTCTGACATCAAGGAAGCGCAAACTTTTAACAATGCCTTTTCCATTAATGACAGAACACGCACTTTCTTAAAAGTGCAGGATGGCTGCAATTACCATTGTGCCTTCTGTACCATACCCTTGGCCAGGGGCAAAAGCAGAAGTGACACCATTGCTAATATTGTTAAAAGCGCTGAAGAAATCGCTTCTAATGAAGTGAAAGAAATTGTACTCACAGGTGTAAACACAGGCGATTTTGGTATTCAGGAAGGAAAGAGAAAAGAAAGGTTTATTGATCTGGTTAAGGCTCTTGACCTTGTTGAAGGAATTGAGAGATTTAGGATTTCAAGTATAGAGCCTAATTTATTAACAAATGAAATTATAGAATTTGTAGCCCAGTCAAAAAGGTTTGTTCCTCATTTCCATATCCCTTTGCAAAGTGGCAGCAATAAAATATTGCGTGCAATGCGCAGACGTTACCTTCGGGAGCTCTATGTTGATAGGGTCACTAAGATCAAATCACTAATGCCAAATTGCTGTATTGGTGTAGATGTAATTGTAGGCTTTCCCGGTGAAACAGAGGAAGATTTTCTGGACACCTATCATTTCCTAAAAGACTTACCTGTATCTTATTTGCATGTATTCACTTATTCAGAAAGAGCCAACACAACTGCGGATGAAATGGAAGGAGTAGTACCTTTAAAGATCAGGAATAAGAGGTCTAAAATGCTTCGCAGCTTGTCCGAAAAAATGAAGCGTGCATTTTACGAACAAAATGTAGGCCGCGAAGAAGTGGTCCTTTTCGAAAATGATGTAAAAGAGGGATTAATGGAAGGCTTCACTGACAATTATGTCCGTGTACAAGCTAAATATGATCCTATCCTGGTAAATGAATTGAAAAAGGTGAAGTTGACTTCAATCAATCAGGAAGGATTAATGGAGGTAGCTGAAGTAGAAACTGAGGTACTGGTGCACTGAGAAGGTCATATACTTTCCGCTATATCATGGCAGGGATAGACAACACATCTGGCCATTCCTACAGGAATGCTTTTGATTTTTGTTGCATACAATAAAAGATTGCTGCGCTCGCAATAACCAGTTGATTTTAGGTGATACTTAATTACTAAGATTGCTTCGTGCCTCGCTATAACCATCAATTCGTTGTAATTGCACCGCTCTATCCAATAATTAAAAGATTGGTGGCTATGCATGAAATAACCAGTCAGCGGTTGAAGATTGAATGTTATTGTCTATCCTCCTGATCTTCTTCAAAAAGTGAATTAACCCACCCTTTCCAGTCTTTTCCGTTTTCTCGCCTTTCTTCCCTCCTTTCTCTTCTCTCACGCTTTCTTTTTCGTTTTTCCCTTGCTTTCTTTCGTTTTTCCCTGGTTTCTTTACTTATGATATAATGAACGGATACGGCTACAGGAAAGTCAAACCAGTCTTCGTGGCGGAAGTGGTAGGCAGGTTTAAAATCAGCCGAAACGGTAACCGGAAGTGCAGGTACTTTCATTTCAATCCCCGCCATCAAATCAACTCCAACCGTAGCCCCGTAGTCCTTTAATGTTCCCAGATGAGCCCCTGCCCCAACATAAAAGTTTAAGCCTTTACCTAAAATTGGTAAATGATATTTAGGTAAAATGGTGGCGGTAAACTCATTTGCACTTACTTCCAGCAATGCTTCACCAGTAAACCTTTTATAGAACTGTTGCCTTACACTCACTCCAAACTGGTTGTCTCCAAAGCGAATTCCTACTGCAGTTCCATACTTTTGGGAATGAACAGAAAGAGTAGAAAATTGAAATAATATGAAAGTGACAATTATAAATCTCATAGAGGCAAGAACGTAATTGCTTTAGAAATATTGGAAAATTCCTATATGAAGCTGATGATTTAAATACAGATAAAGTTTACTAAATACTTGGATTAACATTATAAAGCAAACAAAGTGAACTCGAGTTAGCTTCACATGCAGTTTAATCAATCAAAATATTACTAAAGAAAGTAGATTTAGTAAAGAGCCACAACAGAAGAAAAACGATAGCCCATTTTAAATAGATATCATAATAATCTCTAGTGTCCTTATAACGGGTCTCTTTAATTTCTGCTTTTTCAAACTGGTCAATTATATTAAATACATTTTCAAGGGCAGCATTGTCTTCCGCCCGATAGAATTCTCCGCCTCCAATTTTGGCTATTTCTTTTAATCCGCTTACATCCATGCTATTTTCGATGTAACGTGTTCGTCCGAAGAAATCCTTCCCATAAGGCACTTTCCCTTCCTTACCGATGGCAATGGTGTAAATCTTGATGTCATAAGCATTCGCCAGATTGGCTGCGGTAACAGGGTCTATATTACCTGCATTATTTTCTCCATCACTCAATAAAATCATTACCTTCGATTTAGAATCTGATTCCAGCATTCTATTGGTTCCCACTGCCAGGCCACTACCTATAGCTGTTCCGGAGCTTTCAATCATATCGAACCCAATGTCTCTTATATAACTTTTCAACAAATCGTAGTCAGTTGTTAAAGGTGATAATGAGTAGGCTTCTCCGCTAAAGATGACTATACCTATTCTATCCTGAAACCTTCCGTCAATAAAATCTGTGGCTACTCCCTTTGCTGCTTCCAGTCTGTTAGGCGTAAAATCCTGTATCTTCATGGATTCGGATATATCCATTACTATCATAATATCAATACCTTCAGTCCATTGTTCTACCCTTTCATTAGTAAGCTGTGGACGCGCCAAAGCTAAAAGCATTAACAAGGCAGAGCAGAGTAATAAAAGAATAGGAATTACTCTCAAAACTGCAGAAAAATCACTGGTAAGTGAATCTTTCTTCAGGGCGATGGGAATTTTAGGACTCAACCTGCCTTTAATCCACTCCACAAGGAAGTAAACAATAGGCAAAGCAATCATTAAATAAAATACCCATTGATTTTCGTACTCAAAACCTTTAAATGTTTCAGGTTTAAACCACCAAAAACTAAACCAATCGTTATTTTGCATGTGACTCCAATTCTTTAATGCGCTCGTTAAAAATAAGATCAGCGTAATCGATCAAGAAAACAAAAGCACCTGATAAATTATCATTTTTCGCAGAAGAGTAAATACTTCTGTCCATTTGTTGTAAGTTTTTGTAAAGTTCATCATTCTGATGTAATGCATGAATTTCTTTACTTGTCAATTTGGCATAAGGCTTTAAACTGATTGTTTCCAGATGCTTTTTCCATAAAAACAGCAGTTTCTCCACTTCATCAGCTCTTGGCTGGCTGGCTTGAGGTTTAAATACTTCAAGAAACTTCTCATGTTTTCTTTTCAACTTCCAGATTTTCCACCTTAAACGGATTTTTTTACCGAAAAGTACCAGCGTTAAAATTATGAGAATTAATAAAACTACTAAAATAGCAATAAGTAAAGGGTAGTTGAACTCCTTTTCAGTAGCCACAAAGCTAGTATTTGTTTTTAAGCTTAGGCTATCAGTCACAACAGGAATCATTTCCTGCAAAAAGATTGTATCTCTCTTTGTGAAGCTGCTTACACTATCCGATTCCAGAATTTCAAAAACCGGAAGCCTTAAGGTTTGAATGCTTTCAATTTCGTAGCTATCTAAAGTGTAAACAGCGCTATCAAAGCTAATTGTGCTGTCTGATTTTGTTGAGAAGTAATCTTTTCTGATAAATTCAAATGGCGAAAAATCATAGGTTGAATCAGGAAAAATGATCAACTTATCAGAAGGATAGCTTACTGACAATGTAAATTGAACAGGTTGCCCTATAGCCATACTATCCTGTAAAAAATGACCTTTAGGTTGTATTTGTTGTGCTGTAGCAGAATAGCCCGTAACCAAAATGAGTAGCCCAAATATTATTCTTATCATGCTATGCCTTCTTTTTAGTTCGGTTTCGAAGTGTGAATAGTTTCATTAAGCCTGGAATAAAGTCCTCCTGCGTATCTATAAGCACATAATCTGCCTGATTTCTTTTGCATAAATCTCTTAAATTCTCAGACTGTCCTCTGTTAGTTTGTCTGTATTTGCTTTTAAAAGCACTACTTGAAGTGTTTACCCATCTGACTTTACCTGTTTCTTTATCTCTCAGGGGTACAATTCCCAACATTGGTAAATCAGTTTCCAGCCTGTCTTTCATATGGATTACTACTAAATCATGCTTTCTGGCTAATGCCTTTAAGTGAGGCTCAAAACCTTCATCAACAAAATCACTGATGAGAAAAACAACGCTTCTTCTTTTTAGCATTCCCAGCAGGTAAGAAAGTGCCTTATCAAGATTAGTACGTGGGGAGACAGCTCTTAAATTAAATAATCTGTTAATGATATTGTAACCGTGCTTTTGTCCCTTACCGTTTTTAATATAAAGCTCTCTTTGATCTGAGTAACAAATCATTCCTACCTGGCTGCCTTCCTTTATGGCAGAAAGAGTGAGTACTCCTGCGATTTCTTTAGCTATATCTACTTTTTGCTTTCCTTCAATGCCAATTTCCTGTGATGCACTGACATCCACTAAAAAATAAACGTTCTGTTCTTTATCTTCTCTGAAAGTTTTTACGAAAGTGCCATGTCCTTTAGCGGAAACATTCCAGTCGATGGTACGCACATCATCCCCATACTGATAAGGGCGTACGTCATCAAACTCAAGCCCTGAGCCTTTGAATACAGAATGAAAGTCACCTTGCATCTGACTATTCACAGCTTTTCTAATTCTTATCTCGTATTTTCGAAGCTTTTTAAACAGCTCCCTCATAAGCTTATCATTAAAATAAAAAATTAATTTAAACTAATCTTCAATATAAAGAACGAAAGAAAGTACGATAATTGTTTTTCACAGTTGTCTGAAATAGCTTTGGCAGTAATTTTGTACTATAAACGGCAAATTAGCATAAATACAATGAGAAAACTGACTTATCTGGTTGCAATATTAATAATTGTTTCGTGTACTCAAAAGAATGAAATACCTAAAGGCATTCTTCCGCCCGAAAAAATGGCAAATATTCTTTCTCAAATATATGAGGCTGAACATAAGGCTACCAATATTGGATTAAAGTATGATTCTCAGAAAGTAGTGCTAAGACATTACGAACTAATGATTTTAGAGCAGAATAGTACCACAGATTCTATTTACAAAGAAAGTTTCACCTATTACCTTGAGCATCCTGAAAAGCTGGAAACAGTGTATGATATTGTAATTGACAGCATGAGTTTGAGAGAACAAGTGATGGATGCAAACAGGGAAAAAGCAAATAATAAAGCGAAATAATTTATGATTTTACCGGTTGACTTTGAGCAACGCATAGGTTTTGATAAAATCAGAACACATATAAAAGAAGCATGTATTAGTACATTAGGTCAGCAGGTAGCTGACAAAATGGCCTTTCTTTCTGACTTTGATAAAGTAAAGCATTTATTAATTCAAACGGATGAATTTAAAGACATTCTTCAATCAGGAGAGTATTTTCCATCGGGAAACTATATTGATGTCAGTCATTTTCTGAAAAGAACTAAAGTAGGCAATACTTTTCTGACGGAAGAAGAATTTTTTGATCTTAAGTTAAGTTTAAAGACAATTTTGGAGTGTATTTCCTTTTTTGATGAATTTGAAGAAGAGTACCCTACCCTTTTCCAGCTCAGAAAAGCTGTAAACCTTGATGAATCACTTTATCAGGCAATAGATGAAAAAATTGATGAAAGGGGAGACTTAAGAAACAATGCCAGCCGTGAGCTGCAGGAAATAAGAACGAAAATATTCAGAGTTCAGGCACAATTACGTAAAACTACTGAGCAGGTATATCGTCAGGCTTCTCAAAATGGCTTTACTCCTGAAGATGCCTCAGTAACCATAAGGGATGGAAGGCTAGTAATTCCTGTTTTGGCAGAATACAAAAGACGGATTAAAGGATTTGTGCATGATCAGTCCGCTACCGGCCAAACTGTTTACATTGAGCCATCGGAAGCGCTGGAAATGAACAATGAAGTGCGGGAATTGCAGTACGAAGAGCGCAGGGAAATTATCAGAATTCTAACCGCTCTTACCAATAAAGTAAGACCACAATTACCTTATCTCGAAAAAGCTTATAAATTTTTAGGCATTGTAGATTTCATTAGGGCAAAGGCCAGGTTCTCTATGTCTATTGAAGCCTATATGCCTCTCCTAGAAAATAAGAGAGTACTGGATTATAAAAAAGCGGAACATCCACTTCTTAAAATAAGTCTATCGGAATCCGGGAAAAAAGTTGTCCCATTAAATATCAGATTAACTGCTGATAAAAGAATTCTGATCATTTCAGGGCCCAATGCCGGAGGTAAATCTGTTGCTTTAAAGAGTGTTGGATTGTTACAATACATGCTGCAATGTGGAATTCTTATTCCTGTACAACCTGAGAGCACCTGCGGAATTTTCCAAAGAATATTTATTGACATAGGTGATCAGCAAAGTATAGAAAATGATTTAAGTACTTACAGTTCACATCTTCAAAACATGAAAAATTTCCTCAATAAAGGAAATAAACAGACTTTATTTTTGATTGATGAGTTCGGTACCGGTACGGAACCTCGCTTTGGAGGAGCCATAGCGGAATCTATTCTTGAAAGACTTTATGCAATGAAGGCCTTTGGGGTAATTACCACGCATTATGACAATATCAAAAACTTTGCTGTAGGCCATCCAAATGTTGAAAATGGTGCGATGAAATTTGATCAAAGACACCTTGAGCCACTTTATGAATTAGAAATGGGTAAGCCCGGTAGTTCTTTCGCACTGGAAGTAGCTGAAAAAATGGGCATCCCGCATGAGCTTATTGAGGCTGCCAAAGGTAAAATTGGGGAAGAAAGAGTAAATTACGACAGGTTACTGAATGACTTAGGCAAAGAGAAGAGACAACTGGAGCAAAAAACGAAAGAAATTGCACAAAAAGAACTTACGCTTGAGAAAAGTGCAAAAGAATACCAGGAACTTAACAGCTTTATCAATGAACAGAAGAAAAGCATTATTGTAGAGGCCAAGCAGCAGGCAAAGTCTATACTGAAAGAGGCTAATAAACGGGTAGAGCAAGCGATTAGAGAAATAAAAGAGTCTCAGGCCGATAAAGCTAAAACACAGCAGGCAAGAGAGCAGCTTAAGCAATTTGAGGCCAAAGTAGAACTTAGTGCCCAAGAAAAAAACAAACCAAAAGTTGCACAAAAAGATAGCTATCAGCCTGCTAAGGGCGATATTAAAGTGGGCGATTTTGTTCAAATTAAAGGGCAGGGTACTATTGGTGAGGTGCTTTCACTCGGCAATAAGGAAGCAGAAATTATGCTGGGTGACTTAAAATCAAAAGTAAAGTTGAACCGACTTGAGAGAATGTCAAAAAATGCTGTTAAAAAAGAGCATAAGAGGTCTATTTCCGGAGGATCTACAGGCATGATAGAGCGCTCCACAAATTTCCGTCAGCAGCTTGATGTACGCGGACAGAGAGCAGAAGAGGCCATCAGTTCAGTTGACAAGTTTATTGATGACGCGATGGTTTTAGGCTACCATGAGGTAAGTATTTTACACGGAAGAGGTGATGGCATTCTAAGGAAATTCATCAGAGACTATTTGAGACAGTACAATTATGTGAAGGCTTTGAAAAATGAGCATGAAGAAAGAGGTGGGGATGGTATTACATTGGTAACACTAGATTAATTATTTTTTTTACTGTGCTTCATTTTATCTTTAAAGCTGATTTTAAAAGAGTTATATAATATGAAGAAAAGAATTAACGCTTTTTTTCAACATTAAATGAGAAATCTATTGTTTAGAAAAAGTAAAATTCATTTCTTTGCACTCGCTAAAGGGAAAAGCCCTTTTAAAAACATCAAAAAGTCTTTTCTTTTAGACACCAATTTATGGTCCGTTAGCTCAGCTGGATAGAGCAACTGCCTTCTAAGCAGTAGGTCTCAGGTTCGAATCCTGAACGGATCACATAAAAGCCCTTCACTTAATTGTAAAGGGCTTTTTTATTTATTAGCTGGTAACATAGTTGGTAAATCAATCATCTACCTTTATGTTTTCACGCCTCCACACCTTCCGGCCATAGTTCATCAATTTTGTTTTCCGCAATATCTCTGAATGTATCGAAGCGAAGACGAACCAAAGTTAAGGTATCACTAAACAGACCGTCACCGTCCAGTTCCTTATCACATTCAACACTCTCAAACCCTTTCAAAGCCTCCTCTAAAGCATTCATATTTGATTCAATACTTTCTAATCTTGAAATTTGTTCTTCTACTGTAAGTTTCATAATTATCGTTTTTGAGTTATTAATAAATTGTTATAAAATTTTCTACTTTGAAACATCTAAAGCCTTGAGCATCTAAATCGAAATAATGAAGCACCTTTGGAGAGCTGGCATTGTTGCTAGTTCCTTTCACCATGGTATGTACATCCTTCAAGGTGCCAACTGCTTTTCTTAAGCTGCCATCTTTTTTCTCGTAAGCGAAATTCACCGCTCCTTTGGCCATGCTCTTTGCCAACCTGTAAAGCTGCCATGCTTTAGCCAAACAAACCGCCATAGCTTTGCCAGTGCTTTTTCTGATCTCATGCGCTCTTTTGAATACAAATGATCTGAAGTTTTTCTTTTCTGCTGGTATAGTGTTTCTTAAATCTTTCATCTTATCGTTTCTGTTTGATTATCTTAAGACAAATATAACAGCAACAATAATACTATCCAACTAAAACAATAATTATTTTATTATTTATTATCTTTTCCGTTAGATTTATTATATTTGTACATGACTAAATCAAACAATATGCTACTGATAAAAGAATTAATGAAGGAAAAAGGCATCTCCGGAAAGGATTTGAGCCAAAAGATGGATATTACAGAAAATAGTCTCTCTTTAATCATAAATGGGAAGAGACAGCCACGATATGAAACCCTTATTCAAATTGCCGATATACTGCAGGTGGATATTAGAGACTTATTCAAGCCTACTAAAACAAATGAGGAGGCGACAGATTTGTATGCTAAAAATTCAGCTGGTGAATTTGTCAAGGTTGGAGCCATTAACTCTAAATTGATTGATTAATGAAAGAGCCAAATAAGATATTGGAAGCTGTCCTGGATAGTTTAAGCATTGAAGACCTGGAAAAGATGATTAAGCAGAAGAAACAAAAGCAAGGAGTTAAGCCACTTACTGAATTGGAGTCATACAGGCTATTAATCCGACAGAAACTA
Source organism: Marivirga lumbricoides (assembly GCF_014636295.1). GTDB lineage: Bacteria > Bacteroidota > Bacteroidia > Cytophagales > Cyclobacteriaceae > Marivirga > Marivirga lumbricoides. The sequence continues at coordinate 242,804 of NZ_BMEC01000011.1, forward strand.
AAAGCTAAGATGTTTAAAAATTAACCGGGGCCGCGATACACTAGAAACCACTCTTTGTAACTGGCTCCCGGTTGGTTGAATTTATTCAGGGAGAAAATGAAAACCTGATTCATTCAGTATTTTTTTAGTGTGTCGCGCACGTACGCGTGAGTGACTACGGAAAAACCTTTTATTCTTCCCTTTATGATAATTCAATACTACTGTAATTTCTATAATTATATTCCTCTCTACGCATCTATACGCGTTACAATCGGTTTAAATCTTCTAATTATGATTAACATTTATTCGCGCTAGTTCCCTCCGTACATCTCCTTTCTTTTCGGTCTCTTCTTCAGCTCTGAAATAATAGAGTAATGTATTAATATGGCTCCCAACCACCATCTTTTTATCAATTAAGGGAACGTTATTATCCGATTGAATCATTGCGAAAAAATCCCTGAACGTTTTCGACTGGATGTATTTTAAAACCCTCATCGCATCGCATGGGTTTAGCTGATCTGCTACCTGCTCTTTTACTATTTCTATTGTATAATCAGTTTTCATCACTTTAATTTTTTAATACATTTCATCTTAACCAATTTCAATTTTACTTTTTCGTTTGTACATCTGCTTGCCGTTTTCATCTTTGCTTGACTGTCTATAATTATCAAATTTATCACCTTTCGTAGTAACCCGATGTACTATCTCCGCATGTGAAAATTCTTGTTCGTTTTCTGGCGGTCCATCATAATCTTTATCCCTCAGAAAATAAAAAGGATCCTTACCCATAAATGCGCCATCATCTTTTAACTTTTTAACTACAAGGAAAGCCAAATTCCTTTCTTCCGGCTTCAATGCACTCCAAAGTGGTACCAAATCTTTATGGCTTGAGTGCTTTCCGTATAATTTCAAAAAAGCCTTTAAGTCTTCAGGATATTCTAAAGGGGATGGGGATTTATTTTTTTTAATAGCACTATCTTTAGTAGTACTACTAAGATTGCCCTTTACCTTATCCTTTTCCTTTCCCTCTCCCTTATCCCTTACCTTAGTGTCTTTTGAGGTAACAGACACCCTCTCTTCACCCTTACCAAACCCTCCGTATAGGGTGGTAAAAGAGTTTGCCAAGGCTCCAGCTATATATTTATGATGAACTAAATACTTCAGATTTTCAATAAGACGACCCTCAGGTTTTATTCCATTTGATTCTATAAATTCTAAAGGATCCTTATTAGACTTTCGTTTATTGCATTCTCCGCAGGCTGATATTAAATTGTAAGAGTTATTATCTCCACCTGCAAATACTGGTTTGATATGGTCTATTTCAAGCTTACTTTCCTCGAAAGTATTATGACAATAACCACAAGTATAATTATCCCTCTTTTTTATACTGGCAGCTTTGGTCTTCTCAATATTGTATATTGGATCGTTAACGATTGTAACTCTTCCCTCACGTTGCTCATTCTGAAGCCAAGAATCAGTTTCAGGGTATTTTCTAAAGTTCTTTACATAAGAAGCTCCTACACCTGCTGATGCATTCAAAATACATTTATATGCCTTAGGATAATGCTGTTGCTTAAGCCATTCCGTAAAAAACAGCTTTCTCCCTTCATCAACTTTAATAACTCGCTGCTTATCTTTATTTACAGCTGATAAAAAGCTATCTAAGTCTATCTTAATACCCAGCTTTAAACCTGTCATGTGAGTGTTTATGACCCATATACCCTCAAAAGATAACTCATGCTGGATAAACAGGTACAGCAGTTTATCATTTGGCTCAAGCATTTGAAACCATTCGAGAGAAGTGAGGTCTTCATTTAGAAAATAACTCATATACCCTTTTATTTAAACGTCACTAAGTAATCTCTTCAAAATATTTAATTTGTCTGCCTCATTAAGAAGGTTCTTATTTTTACTTCCTAAGGTTTCTCTAAATGGATTCATTCTACCTATAGATAATCTAGCAGCCCCCGAAATATTTAAACCCATATCTTGAAGCTCCTTGCATGATTCTGCAATTCTAATTATTGCATCATATGCAAACTGTTGATTAGCAGTCTTAAGAGTCACAGTATAATGTGTATTTAATTTCTCTTCATTAAGTATGAACTTACCGTTCCTAACTTCAATACAATCAAAGTGAATTCGTCTTCTATTAGAAATATTTACCAATAACTTAGCTTCATCTTCATATTTAAGCATTGCTATTTTCCTTTCATTAGGAATAGGATAAAGCTGCAATAGAGCTTCTTCGCTCACTTTACGTCCATTGATTTCCCCTCCTCCATCTTTGGTCAGCTCTTTTAAATACTCCTTTTCAAAATATTGAATCGGCCCAATAGATCTGATTTCCTGATATTTTTCAACTGTGAAATCATTTTTTTCAGTAAATTTGTTATAAAGTTGTTTTTGAAAGTTTAATCGTTCTATCCAATCGATATTTGCTTTCTTGTTCAATGTTAATGCCTCTTGATCTAACATTGATGTAAAATCTGATTTTGCCATTATTGTGTTTTTATAAGTGATTAATTAATATTCAAATGTCTATGAATATGATTTTACCTGCTACCCTAACTACCCCGATACATGAATTAGGGTAGGTTATTTTAATTAGGTAAGGAAGTTCTTATTGATATACTTTTGGGAGTTTTGGCCATCTGTGATAAACTGATTGAATCCGTGCTTATCTACATTCGTACTACTTACAGGCTTACTCTTAATAGCATGATACAATTTGCCCATATCCCCATGTAAGCGAGCATCGCTAAAGCCTCCATTACCTGTTCTCATAGCCATATCCATAAAAGGATTGTAATATCCACCGTTACGATTTTTGTTATTATAATCCATGAAGATGCTGGCTGCGTTTTTATTCATCACTCCGATCAGTTCACCTTTTTCAGCTTCAAATGCGGTTCCGTCTTCACCATAAAATTTAGTTCCTCCGGCAGTGTGTGACTTGCCTCCAACTTCCTGCAAACCACCTTTGCCAAACTTAGGTAATCCGACACCTGAAATCTTAGCTACATTTCTTAGACCTGTGGAAATAGCTGCACCTGCTGCAATACCTCCCAGAACCGGCCCAACAAACGGGATGCCTGCCAATGCTGCATAAGCTGATTGCGCTGCTTTGTAGGTGTCTATTGTTGTTTGTGCGATAGCTGCTGCTTTCCCTACCGCTGTCTGCTCTCCGAAGATAGTAGCTATATTGGCATAGGTCTGGCTAACTAATTCCAGTTCATTCGCTTCTTCTGCTGCTTTAATTTCTGTTCTTGCCTGGCTATACTTCTCCTCGATTAAAGTAATTTGCCTCTGTAGAAGCTCTGCATTCTGGATACTATCTTTTGCTGCCTGAATTTCTAACTGCCTTTGCTGATCGAGTTCGGCAAGTCTAATAGCGGTTTTGCTAGCTCCTTGCGCTCTTAGTCCAGATAGCTCTTCTTCAAATTCAATTGCCTTGCGTACCTTATCTTCTGCTGCCAATCTATCGGCCTCATCTTTGGCTATTCTGGCTAATTCCTCATTCTTTTCTTTTTCAAGCCTGAGTTCTTCAGCTACTTTTTCGGCTGCTGCTTTTCTCTCCTCGTCTAATTGCTTAAGCTTTTCTGCTGACATCTTAGCTTCTTCAGCTGCTAGTTCAGCGTTACGGGCTTTTTGTTGATTGGCTATTCCCTGGCGAATGCTGTTTTCCAGATTACGAACGGATATTCTTTTTCCGGTTGCAGCTGCTTCAAAGTCGGTACGCTGTGCAATGAGTTCGGCTAGTTCCTTTTCATCTTCACGGGAGGTGTCATTAAGGGATTGTTCCAATTCCATACGCTTAATCTTCAGGTCTAAGAATTTTTGTTCCTGGTTCAATAGATCGTTCTGCGCTGCTTGTGCTGCCTGAGCTGCTTTAATCCTTTCACGCTCTGAAACGGTAACATCTTCAGCTATGGACTTTTGACGTTCAAATTCATTATTCAACCTTGCACGGTTTTTAATGAGGCTTATTTCGGTTCTTTCTATTTGCTTACTGAGTTCATCTAATTGCTTTCCGGCTTCAATGCCTCCTTTTACAGCTTCAGACACTCCACCTATGGTATCTTTAAATGATTCTTTGATAACTGCTAATCCTGCTTTAACATTTCCGTTCAGTATCATAGCCAATCCGGCAAATGCTCCGTCGGCAAGTTCCTGAACCAATCCTTTTAACCTATTAAGCACCGCAAAAAATGGACGGGTAACGGATGTGACCGCATCGATTCCCTGTTGTGTAGATAGGAAAGCGGAGACTAAGGATCCGAGCAATACCACAATGGCACCAATTCCGGTAGATATTAGAGCAACTCTAAAGAGCTTCAATCCTTTGGTAGCTCCGCTGGTCGCAGTAGTGGAGGCTAAGGTTGCTTTTGCTTTGGTGGCAATTCCTTTCGTTACCTGGCCTAAGCCTGGTATCATTCTATCGAGTTGCTCAGTGGCTCCCTCAATAGCACTGGCGTAATTACCAATATTTATCTTTTGCTTTTCTAACTGCGATACGTTTTCACCTATGAAATCATTATTTTCATCAATGCGATTGTTTATGATTTCTAGATTCCTGGCATAATCCTTAGATGTCTTATCGAGTTGGCCCCGGACCCTTATTAGTTCCCTGTTATTATCCTTTGCTGCCTGCTCTGTTTTGATCTGCTTATTTAATGCATCGTTCAACCCTGCAATGGATGTGGTAGATTCAGCCAATACCTTTTTATTGGTCTGGTAGCTTTGGTTCAGGTTCTTTAATGCAGCATCATTTTTCACATAGGCTTTGGCCTGTTCATCTGTGAATTGCCCCGTTTTCTTAAGCTCAGCCTGCAGTAGCTTTTGTTCATCCTTAATTGCTTGCTGCTGTTTCAGTAATTGAGCTTGCCTGCTTTCCAACGCATCTACATCGATGTCTAATTCCGCTATAACGATTTTATCTGCCATGGCCCACCCTTCTTTTAGATGAAAAGTAAGCTTCTATGTCAGCTCTTCTGAATCTCGTATTTCTACCTATTTTCTCATATGGAAGATTATCTTCCAGCATGAGTTTGTGAACTGTAGGCAAGCTAATCTTGAACTGCTTTGCAACTTCTGCCCTGGTTAAACGCTCCTCCGGATTGGTATCCTTTACGGCTTGTTGTTGGGCTGGATTACTGCGAATAATTTCTTCTATTCGTTGTAATCTTAGATTTATCTCTTCAAATGGGTTTTGCATGACATAACATTTTTGTTTATGTCCGCTAATTTGAAAAGCTGTTAAAGGGCATGCGACCCCACCTACCCTATTTGGCTTTAGGGTTCAATAAGAATGGATTGTAGTATTTTTGGTTTTTGTCATTATCCAGCATCCTTTCCTTTTCTAAATCTTCATTGCTTTCTGGGTTGAATAGCTTTGCTAGACTTTTTCTATCTGCATTTGCATGAAAAGTATTCTTAAATATTTCCGATAGTATGTAGGATGAATGATGGTTTTCCCTATAGTCTTTAGAAAAATAAAGCCAAATGGACTTCAAAAACATAGTGCTATATTTTTGATGAGCATAAATTTTTTGGTTCCAAACTAACTGATCATCCTTCTTAGTTATTAATGGCTCATCATCGCAGTATTGATTTGGCTTTTGTAAATCCTCTATTACTTCCTGATAATAATCTTTGGCATCATCCCGGCATATTTCAATTAAGGTTTTTGACTTCCACTCTTTATTTTCCTCACTTCTCTTATCAATTAACCTATAACTTAGATAATTCTTATAAATCTCAGTCTTCACCGTAAGCCCTCTCATTTCTTCATCTTTCAATAAATCCTCTAGCAGAGTAGAAATATATTTAATAAAATGATCTTCCGTGATTTGTTGATTCCCTTGGACATCTGAAATGTTTAATTTGGTGTTGTACAAGCTTTCAATGTCTGATTTAGCTGTTTTAAACTCAAAATTATTAGAATCGATATTAACCCACGAAGCAGCATGACTAACTCTTTCTCTAAAACTTAAATCTATTCTCTCTCCTTGATCATTCCTATAATAAACTTTGTCCGACCAAAAAAACTTGAACCAGTTAAAATCATTTTGAAATATATTTTTAGCATTATCTACATTACAATGTACAAGTCCATTAGATATTATTTTCTTATGAAACTTCTTAACGAATGAGCCATCATATGAAGTATCCCATACTAGTTTACCGCTTTTTGCATCTCTAATTTGAATATCTATTTTCCTATCCATCATTTCTCTAAATTTCATCATACTGGTTAGTAAATTTTTGGGCCCTACTAGCAAGAATCTGTTCCACATTTTCAAAAGTATTCACAATAATAGTTTTTCTCTTTTGAGCATCTACTTTTGTGTAAACCCTTTCGTTTACTGAGCTGTGAGCATGTCCAACTTCTTCGTTTCTAATGAAGGTATCTATTCCCAAAGCGTAAAGTAAAGAGTTGTAAGAATGCCTCCCGGTGTGATTATGGACCTCTTCAGGTTTTTCTATGCCGGCTTTTCTACAAATATTCTTAATTTTTACATTTAGGGTTTGCTGAGCTATCGGTGGAAATAGCTTTCCGGTTGGGTTCAATGATTTGTATTGTGCTAGGATCGGGTGACTGTATTTGTGGATAGTGGTACTAACTACTGTTTGAGCTTTATTCTTTGTATTTATCCAATGAATAAAACCGCCAGATATATCTCTAGCTCTCAAGTTTGTGGCTACTGTTATCCTTAAACCAGTAAAAGAAGTGAGCAAAAATATATCTCGAGCTAATAATTCTTGATCAATTAGCCCCTCAATATTCATTATTGCTTTTATCTCATTCCAATTTAAGGACCTGGCAACTTTGTTTGTTTCAGTTACATGGTATTCTTGAATAGCTTTTGTTATCTCTACTTCCCTGGGTAATTTTTTTATTAAAAGCCGAAGGTGTGTGAAATGTCTCGATACTGTACCGCTTGCTAATGGCTTCTTCTTAATTATTTTACTATTCCATGTAAATTCATCTTTCTCTTTTGATAAATAGTTTTCATATGATTCGAGAAATATTAAATCTAAATCCGAGAATTTCAGATACTCTTTACCTTTCAATTTTGAGAAGCGAGATAAGTACATTAGCACTGGCCGTGCTGTTCTCATAAAATTATCTGAATTGGTGGTTTCTGATTTTATGTAATTATCCAATGAAGTCAATACATTTTCAGAATAATCTGGACTTATTGAGGGATCTACTTCAGATAGTTTTGACTTGATATAAGCACCATCGATTTTATAAACTTTACTTTTAGCATCCAAGTATATTGATTCAATCCTTTTTTCATATTCATCTAGCAGCTTGTTTCTCTCATCCCTAGATTTATCTTCCCCTCCGCTTTTCTTGAACCTACCTTTTGTCTTTTTTTTCTTTGGGTCAGGAAAGTTCCATTCACTCTTTTTAGCTTTAATACCTGTACTAAATTTTATCCGAACATCTTTGCCATCGGTCAATTGAGCCATTATCCTAGACTGATTCGCTTTCTTATCGCTATAATAAAAATTTACTGATGCCATAGACAAATATACTAAATTGGTAACATAGCTGGTAAATATTCTTAATCTTTATTAATCTTCTAATACGACATCTTACTAAAAACCCTCTATAATCAGCTATTTGATGTCTTTTTGTATATCACTCGGTAAGATAAAATCTATAATTTGATTCCTGAACGGATCACCACTTCACTAAATAAAACCCCTTAAATTCCATTTAAGGGGTTTTTTAATGACCAATGTGCAACAAATCATCAAATTGTTGCACAAAATCTATCGATTGTTGCACTAATTTATCAGGCTGTAATCTGACTAATCTTGTGCTTTCGGTATGCTACAGATAAGTCCTGCCAAGCATCATCAATAGAGAAATAGTTATCAATAGAGTCAGTTTGCTTCCAACAAATTAAATGTTTTGGCGTGAGCTGAAAGTAATAAAATTCATCTTTTTCCAAAACACGGTAAACAGGGATATCCATTCTACCATTGTCGAGTAATAAATAGTGGCACTTAAAGGGAAAAGAAGAATTACTTGCAGTAGAATAAAAATAGCAATCGTACTCCCCTTGGTGTACCAAATATAGATGTTCAGTTGTCTTGTTGAGTTTCAATTTACCTACAGGGCTTAACTTCTCACAGTTGACCAACTGCCCTTCTACATAAGTATAATTTTGAAAGGTACTCTCTTTACCAAAATCTATAACATTCTTAGTTTCTGCATTAAAAATTTCTCCATTATAATAAGTCCATTTACCTTGGGTAAGGTATGTACTGAAAAGATTCAATTCAGGTATATATTCGAACATAAAGTAATATGTTTTCTCTGTTCCATTTTCTAAATATGCATGGGTAACTAAACAAGATTGGTAAATATTCTCTGCCTCAAATATTCCGCTATTTGGTGATAGTAATTTCATAATTAATATTTCTTTTCTCTATATAGCTTAATTCACTACCGCTCTTCAACATGAAATTTTTCACTCAAATAGGAAACTGAATTGATTGACAACCTAAACAGTTAAGTAAAATTTTAATAGTTTAAAAAAAACTTTAGATTGCAAGTGATAATAACCTGGTCAAAGGCAAATGAAATATCATACATTAAGGATTTACTTAGTGCTGAAAAATAGAAAGAGTTGAATTAAAATTTATACTATGGCTAAAACCCTTACCGATTTTTCAGCAAAGGAACCCTCTCTTGGTTATTTTTATCAAATCAAGTATGCTTTACTAATCTTACTATCTAATTCTAAAGAGCTTGAAAATCCAAAAATTAAAATTGAGAACTTAGATGATGTGGAGATTGAAGATGTGAATACTCTTAAACTTATGCAAACTAAGTTGCATATTAAAAACAAGGCTAACTTGACTGATGGAAGTGTAGATTTTTGGAAGACAATTAGAATATGGGCAGAACATATAAACAATAGCAGAATTGATATTGATAATACCATTTTTAATTTAATTACAACTGAAAAAATACCTACATCAAGCTTACTATTCAGATTCAAGTCTAATATCACCCTCGATAGCCATGTATCAGAAATAGTAGATAGTTTGGATAAAATTTCATTTGAATCTAAAAATGTAACCAACCAAAAAGCATATATGGCTTATCAAAGCCTTTCTCTTGAAAATAAGCGGAAACTAATAAAACGAATAAGGATTTTAGACAACTCAATCGGAATCACAGAAATTAATTCCAAAATTAAAAAGGAGTTGATATATTCAACTTACCCTAATTCTTTAGATGCATTCCTTGAAATTTTAGAAGGTTGGTGGTTTACCAAATCAATTGAAAATTTAACATCTCAAATAGATTCTATTAGTGCAAGTGAATTACAGTTGAAAATTGCAAATATAAGTGACACCTTTAAATCGGATAATTTGCCAAATCATTTTCCTCAGCAGTTAGAAATTACAGATGATGATGTGGAAAGTTTGAAAGACAGGACATTTATTAAGCAATTGGAAATAATCAACATAAAGACTAAGTCAAAAACTTTAAAGAGAGCAATTAGTGATTTTAGAAGAGCTTTTGAACAACGTTCAAAATGGTTAAGACTACACTTACTAAATCCTGAGGAAGAAGAGCTTTTTGATTCTAAATTACTTGATTATTGGAAAAATATTTATGACATAATGTGTGATGAAGCAGAAGATAGAAATATGGAAGAATTACCTGATTTAGGAAAGAATTTTTATTTGGAACAATTTGCTAAAACTTGTCCCCAAGTTAAAATTCGAGAAAAGTTCAATGAAGATTATTTAACAAGAGGGAGTTATCAAATCCTTGCAGATACAAAAAAAATTGGATGGCATCCTAATTACAAAAAAGAGCTATGAGTATTGGATGGACAGAACGTAATACCATTGTAGCCAATCTTTTTAACCCTGCTTTTTGCGGAGAAATTATAAGGATTGCTATAAAAGAATATAATAAACATTCCAAAACGGAATTCCCTTACGCATTTGCTTTTTTAATATTACCAATCGTATTACATAATGATACAAGAAAGAGAATGCCAAGGTCAGTTACGACTTACTTTTTTGTTTGGGTTGAGAAAAATGATGACTTATTTTTTGATTTTGCCAAACGTACAAAAAGCATGGTTAAATATACAAAAGAAGCCATGATGTTTTTATTAGCTCATAAAAAGTTAGAAATAAATGAACATGCTAAATTAATTGCTATTGGTTCTGGATTAAAAATAATGAAAAAGGATGAATACGAAGAATACAATAATATTTTAAAAAAAGCAGCAATGCTTGGTAAGTGGCTGTCTACCACAAGTGATGTTAAATCCATATACTCATTTTTAAGAATTACACCATAACTATGCAGATACAAAAAATTATATTATTCAGTCATAAAGGGGAACAACGGATATTGTCATTCAATCTCGGAGAAGTTAATATAATAACAGGGGAATCTAAGTCAGGAAAGTCTGCATTAATAGAAATAATAAATTATTGTTTAGCTTCAACATCCTGTGATATTCCTGAGGGAATTATACGAGATACTGTTTCATATTTTTCGATTCTATTAAAATTTAATGATAACAGCTCTGCCTTCATTGCACGAGAGAATCCAAATGTAAAGGGTCAACAGACTTCCACCTCTGTTTACCTATCACGTAGTACAGGTGATAACATTCCGAATTTCGAAAACATAATTCCCAATATAAATATAGATGCTCTAAAAGACTTTTTAAGTCGAAAAATTGGAATCTCGGAAAATGTTCATGTTCCTGATTCACTAACACGAGAGCCTCTTAAAGCTAATTTTAAACACTCACGATTTTACTGCTACCAACCACAGTATTTAGTTGCTGACCCATACCAACTTTTTTATAATCAAAATAAAGAATTTGTACCACAGTCGATTAAGGATACCCTTCCATATTTTTTAGGAGCAGTTAATGAAAATTCATTAGCCATCGAAAGTGAGATTAATCAACTTAAAAAACAACTAAATCGACTCCTACGAGAAAAAAGAGAAGCAGAAAAAATAGAAACAGAAGGAATAAGTCAAGCTTATTCTTTAATAGAAGAAGCAAAAGAAATTGGGATTATAGAGAATACTCCAAACCCTTCACAGCAAAAGGAAATATATTCAATTTTAAATTATATAGTCAATTGGGAATACCAACCCCTAACTGTCACAGCAGAAAACTCAGGGTTAAAAGATTTAATTGATAAAAGGAATGAGCTAAAAGATGACCTTAGCAAAATCTCGGATAACAAAAAAGCTGCCTCAGATTATTTAAAAAATTCTTTCGGCTATTCAGCAGAAGCCAAGCAGCAAGAAGTGAGACTTGAATCGATTAATTTGTATTCTGATAATGTGGAAAATGAATCTTTATGCCCATTGTGCGAAAACGAATTAGAAAGTCCAATTCCATCAATTGAAAACATTAACAATTCTCTGAAGACAATCCGAGATGATTTAAAATTTACAAAGGCTGAGAGTCCAAGAATCCAACTTTACTTAGATTCTATTGATGAACAATACCATTCAATAGAGACAGAATTAAAGACTATAGAAAAAAGCATTTCAGCTTTATATTTAGAAAATGAAAAAGCAAGAACAATTAGAGACTTAAATATTCGAAGAGGTAAAATAATTGGGCGTGTAAGTTTATTTTTAGAAAGTATTGATGTAGAGGAAGAAACCGAAGGTACTGAATCTAAAATAGAAAATTTAAAATCACGTATTCTCGACCTTGAAAAGATAGTTGACAGTGAAAATGAACGTGAACTTTTACTTTCGATTTTAAATAAAATTAACTTGCAAATGAGTAAGTGGGTTGAAGAATTGGATGTTGAATACGTCCGAAATCCAATTCGATTCGATATAAATAAGTTGACAATGTTCATTGATTCTGAAACTAAACCAATTGCATTGCCACAGATAGGCAGTGGAGCAAATTGGGTTGCTTATCATCTGCTTATCGTTTTTGCCTTACATCAACATTTCATCCAACATGATAGACCCGTACCTAATTTTATAATTATTGATCAACCTACTCAGGTATACTATCCACCTGACAAAACTGATGATGTTGTTGAAGTTAGCGCTGATGAAATAGCTGTTAATAAAATGTTTAACTTTATATTTAAGGTTGTTTCGTCATTAAATCCAAAATTGCAGGTTATTATTACTGACCACGCATTTCTCAAAAATAAAAATTTTGAGGACTCTGTAGTTGAAGTATGGAGAGACGGATTAAAGTTAATTCCAAATGATTGGTTAACAATCGATGGTAAAAGAACTGAATAAAGGTATTTTAAAAAAGAATACTACAACCAAGTTAAAATTAATTAAGAGAAAAGTATAATTATATATGGACGGAACAAGTCTGACACCTGAACAAGAAAAATTAAATGCTTTGAGGGAGGTACTACCCGAAGCTTTCACAGAGGGGAAAATAGATTGGGAAAAACTGAAAGCAACTCTTGGAGAAAACATCAACTTCTCGAACGAAAGATATGTACTCAATTGGGCAGGAAAAAGTGATGCATTTAAAATCTAGCAAACACCAACCACTAAGACCTTAACACCTGCCAAAGATGAAAGCATAAATTTTGACGATACGGAAAATATATTTATTGAAGGTGAAAATCTTGAAGTATTAAAAGTACTACAGAAAAGCTACTTCGGGAAAGTAAAAATGATTTACATAGACCCACCTTACAATACAGGAAATGACTCTTTTATATATCCCGACAAGTTTAGTGAAAGCAAAGCCGATTATGAAAAGCGTGTAGGCGACAAAGATGAAGAAGGGTATATGACCAAAGATGGTATGTTCAAAAAGAATAGTAAGGAAAATGGACAATACCATAGCAATTGGCTCAATATGATGATGCCAAGACTCTACTTAGCCAAAAATCTGTTACGACAAGACGGAGCCATATTTTTATCTATTGATGACAATGAGGTCCATAATCTACGGTTATTAATGGACGAAATTTTCGGAGAAGAAAATTTTATAGCTTCCATCATATGGGAGAAGAAATTTTCTCCGCAAAATGATGCAAAGTGGTTTTCTGATAACCATGATTATATTTTATGTTATGGAAAGAATAAAGAAAATTGGTTCCCTAATTTATTAGAGCGAACAGAGGCAATATTAAAGAGATACAAAAATCTTGATAATGATGAAAGAGGAGTATGGACATCAGGCGATTTATTAAGAAAAGATGTTCAAAAGGCGGGCTTGTATACAATTACATCACCAAAAGGAAATAAATTCAATCCACCTTCTGGTAGAAGTTGGCGGTTTTCTAAGGATAAATACGAAGAGCTACTGAAAGACGACAGGATATGGTTTGGAATTGATGGTAACAATGTGCCAAGATTAAAGAGATTTTTAAAAGATGTACAAGATGGTATAAAACCTATGACAATTTGGAAACATCAAGAAGCAGGTCATAATCAAGAGGCGAGTCAAGAACTAAGAAAGCTTTTTGATGGGGAATCATACTTTGAAACACCAAAGCCAATAAAACTCTTAAAGAAAATCTTAAAAGTTGCAACCAAGCAAGATGATGTCGTTCTTGACTTTTTTGCAGGTTCAGGGTCTATCGCACATGCTGTGATGGACTTGAATAAAGAGGACATGAATAACCGAAAATTTATTTGCGTACAACTACCTGAAAAGATTAATGAAAAAAATAAAGCTCACGAGGCAGGCTACAGCAACATTGCAAATATATCTTTAGAAAGAATCCGCAGAGCGAGTAAAATTATAAGTAAGGAGCTAAATGAAAGCAAAAATACGTTAGAGTCAAAAATCACAAAATTACAAGAAGAAATTCCTACCGATGAAACCATATCTGAAATTGCAAATCTTAAAACCAAAATCAACCAATTAAATAATCAGGATTTGGGTTTTAAAGTATTAAAATTGAATGAAAGTAACTTCAAGCAATGGCAACAAATAGGGGGAAAAGATGCCAAGGCATTAGCAGAGCAAATGAAAATGTTTGTTGATCCCGTATCCAAATCTGCAACAATTGAGAACATGGTCCATGAACTTCTTTTAAAAAGTGGCAAAGATTTGAATAGTAGAATTGATAAAATAAATGACATTTATAAAATCAATGGTGATGAATTAGTTTTCATCTTAGAAAAAGCTACGCAGGAAATTATTGATTCAGTAATTTCTGAGAAACCAATGAAGGTAATTGCCTTAGACAAACTCTTTAAAGGTAATGACCAATTAAAAACAAATGCCGTTCTACAAATGAAAGATGCAGGAGTGGAATTTAAAACGATATAAACTCTATGAAATTAACGTTTGAATCCGATCTTAACTATCAGCAGGAAGCTATAAAATCCATAACAGATTTATTTGAAGGGCAACCGTTGGAAGATTCTATTTTGGAATTTAATCTAAAAGAAGAAGGTACTTTGAACTTGATAAATGGAGTTAGTAACAATCTGATTATATCTAAAGAACAAATACTTTCAAATCTCCAAAACATACAAAAGAAAAATAATATCCCTATTTCAGGGAAATTAGATGGGATGAATTTTTCCGTAGAAATGGAAACGGGAACAGGTAAGACATATGTTTATCTGCGTTCCATTTATGAACTAAATAAATTGTATGGATTCAAAAAGTTTGTGATAGTAGTACCATCTGTTGCTATCCGTGAAGGAGTAATGAAAAATTTGGAAATCACTCATAACCATTTTCAAACGCTTTATGATAATGTTCCTTTAAGTTTTCAAGTTTATGACAGCTCTAAAGTTTCCGCTTTGAGAGGTTTTGCGACAACTAATAATATTGAAGTCTTAGTAATCAATATTGATTCATTTGCCAAAGATGAGAATGTTATAAATAAACCTAATGATAGGCTTAATGGACAAAAACCCGTTGAGTTTATTCAAGTTACCCGTCCGATTGTAATTGCAGATGAGCCACAAAATATGGAAACAGAAAAACGTATTGCGGCTATTGATAATTTAGATGCACTTTGTACACTTCGCTATTCTGCAACTCACAGGAACCAATATAACCTCACCTACAGTCTCAATCCTGTAAAGGCTTATGATTTAGGACTTGTAAAGCAAATTGAAGTTGATTCCATCATTGAAGAAAATGCTTACAATGATGCTTTTTTGCAATTAGATTCTATTAAACCGACTAAAACAAAAATTAGTGCTAAGATTTCCATCAATATTAATGAAAATGGGGGAGTCAAAAAGAAATCAGTAACCGTAAAAAAAGGCGATGATTTGTACAAACTATCTAACGAAAGAGAAATTTACTCAGATGGCTACATTGTCGATGGAATTGATGCCTCAAACCAATGCATTTCTCTTTCAAACGGAAACATACTCTATAAGGGTGATAGGCAGGGAGGTTTAACTGATGAAGTATTGAAATTTCAAATTCGTAAAACAATTGAAGAACACCTAAAAAAGGAGAAACGGCTGAATAAAGAAGGTATCAAAGTTTTATCCTTGTTCTTCATCGATAAAGTTGCGAATTATAGAGCTTATGATTCAACTGGTAATCCTGAAGAGGGGAAATTTGCTAAATGGTTTGAAGAAATTTATATGGAATACATATCAAAACCTGCCTTTAAAGAGTTGGATAAATTTCCTGTGCAAGAGACCCATAATGGCTATTTTTCACAAGATAAAAAAGGTGCTTTCAAAGACACCTCGGGTGAAACCAAAGCGGATGATGACACATACAGTTTAATTATGAAAGACAAGGAAAAATTGTTGGGATTAGATAATTCACTTCGTTTCATTTTTTCTCATTCTGCTTTACGTGAAGGATGGGATAATCCTAATGTTTTTCAGATTTGTACGTTAAATGAAACCAAATCAGAAATTAAGAAACGTCAGGAAATTGGCAGAGGATTGCGTTTGGCGGTTGATCAAACAGGAAAAAGAATTTACGACCAAAATATAAATCGCTTAACAGTTATTGCTAATGAAGCTTATGATGATTTTGCCAAAGCTTTACAAAAAGAAATTGAGGACGAATGTGGGGTAGCATTTACAGGAAGAATCAAAAACACAAGAGACCGAACCGCTATTAAGTACCGTAAAGGATTTGAAGCCGACCCAAAATTCTTGGAAATCTGGGAAAAGCTAAAAAATAAAACCACTTATAGAGTAGACTATAAAACAGACGAGTTAATTAAGATGGCATCGAAAGCCATCAAGGAATTACCTGAAATCAAATCACCTTCCATTCGTTCAACGAAAGTTCAAATTAATATGACAGATGAAGGTGTTGACACAATGTATGCAGGAGATAAGGTTGAATCTTATGGGGGCTACTCATGGAAAATTCCTGATGTGTTAGGGTATATTCAAAGCAAAACAGAATTAACAAGGTCAACAATCGAAGAAATATTAAGTAATTCAGATAGAATTAAAGACATTATCATCAATCCGCAATTATTTTTAGATTTAGCTACACACGCTATTAAGAGAACTTTGTACAATTTAATAATTGATGGAATAAAGTATCAGAAAATTGGTGGTTCTGAATATGAAATGGCATTATTTGAAGCTCAGGAATTGGAAGTATATTTGAATGACTTTTCATTTAAGGTTTCTGACTCTTCAAAAACCATTTATGAAGAATTTGTTCCTTTGGACTCAGGGGTTGAAAGTAAATTTGCCAAGGACTGCGAAACTAGCGATCAAATTAAATTCTATTTTAAACTTCCAAATTGGTTTAAAATACCTACCCCAATTGGTAATTACAATCCTGATTGGGCATTAGTATTTGAAGATGATAAGAAAATCTATTTTGTTGCTGAAACCAAAGAAACAGGCACTCCACAAGTCGACTTATCAAAACTTAGTGGAGATGAGCAAATGAAAATAAAATGCGGTGAAGCTCATTTTAAAGAATTCTCTGACCTGGAATATAAAGTTGTGAATAAAGTAGGTCAGTTAGTACCATCATCCTAAAAGGAAATGAAAAAGAGCAATTAATTTGAAAGTGAAAACAAAGACAATACATTTCATAATAGGTGCGCCCCTTACAGGAAAAACTCACTTTATAAAAAGTAATTATAGTGAGAAGGATAAGTATTATGTAATTAATTACGCTGATACTTTCCACAATGAATTTGGCAATTATGACCAATTTGAAGAGTCAGAAAGATTGCTTAAAATTTATAATACAATTGCCCCTGAACTACATGAGAATTTTCACTTTGATGATAAAGACTTGATAATCGAATTTTGCTCAGGCTTTGAAGAACATGATAAAGACCTGAAGGAATTGATAACATTGGCAAAAAACACAAGGGCGGAAGTAAAAATTACTCAAATGCAAAAAACATTTGAGGAAGCACAAAAATTAAAATTGTTAGCTACTGAGGACGAACATTACTACTCATCTTATTATTTGAATGATCATCGTCATGAGCTATTGTGTAACTTTTTTCAGGATATGCAATTAACCGAGCATTTAACCGATAACTGATTAAATATGGATTACAATTTTTATAGCAGAAAAGCTGAAT
Source organism: Marivirga lumbricoides (assembly GCF_014636295.1). Classification (GTDB taxonomy): domain Bacteria; phylum Bacteroidota; class Bacteroidia; order Cytophagales; family Cyclobacteriaceae; genus Marivirga; species Marivirga lumbricoides. The sequence continues at coordinate 260,312 of NZ_BMEC01000011.1, forward strand.
CCATTACTCAAAAGCAGTTAGATTGGATTGATGAAAATATTGAATCTATATCTCAGGAAGAGGGTATTCTTTTTGTATTTCAAGGTGATTATGAGACATTATTTTTCACAGATTCACACCTTTATTTCCCTAATAGAACTACAAAAAGAAAGATAAATTATAGTGAAATAAAAAAAATAAGAAGAGCAGGAGATACTCTTTTAGAGCTACGCACAGTTGAATCAGAAGTGTATTCAATAGTGCTTGTTACCGCTGTGGATAAGGTTAAAATTTTTCAAGTTTTAGAATTACTAGTCGAAAACTTTAAAGCAGGTATAAAAACTACTTTTGACGATGCGCATCAAATCTTCAATGAATTTACAGTTTTAAAACATCCGCCTAAGCAATTTCAACATAAGTTACCTCAGGTTTATTTAAAGCAATTTGGCTACTTAAATGGTAATCAATGGAAAGTTTCTGTTCTACAGAAAGGAGAAAAATTTATTAGGCAAAAAAGTATTGGGAATTTCACATCAGAAACCAATGTGTTTGATATCGAAAGTGAAGATGATAGGTTTCCAAGAATTTTTGAATCACTAAATACGGATTTAGAAAATCTCTACCATGAAATGTTGAAAGACATCTCAGATAATAAGGTAGTTTCAGACAAATGTTGGGCAATAATAACGCAACTGACACCAAATTTAATGGTTCGCTCTGACTATTGGAGAAGTTTTGTCAATGATATTTTGAACAGCCCTAATAAAATAGCCTTTTTAGATGTCACCCTTAGTGTGCATGTGAATTCTAATGAAGAACTTCGTGAATTAAAAACCAAAGATTTCTATAAAATTATAAGTGAAGGTGAGATAACACAGACCAAATTAAACAAGATATTGATACATTTTTTAAATTACATATTTCGTAACTACTCAGGTGCTAAAATAAAATAATTTTTCATGTTGTGTGGATAAGTTTCCAATTAAAAAGTAGCCTGAAACATCATGGGGGTAATTTAATTGGCGAATAGCTGAAAATCAGCTTAATGAGG
>NZ_BMEC01000012.1 GCF_014636295.1 Marivirga lumbricoides
GCACTCTCAATCAGTGTTTTAACACTTCCTCCTCCGCTTATCTTCAATCTTTCAATCAACAGCCCTCTCAAGCCATTCCCCTCTTTTGGGTCGACAAAGGTAGAAAATATTCGCCATCTTACAACTCTTTCTATCCCCTGTTTTGTAATTATTTGCATGCTAACACACCAATACGCTAAAAATCAATTACTTACTCCATGGAAATAATTTATAAAACCTTAGCTCACTTAATTAAATTGGAACAGTTCTGCGAAGTGGCATAAAGAAAAAAGCCCCCTGCAATAAACAAGAGGCTTACTTTGCATGCTTCTACAACAATTTAAATTTAATGATTTCTAATGACAGTTTGCATTCTATCAGGTCCCATCGAAACCAGATTGATAGGAACTTCTAACTGCTCTTCGATAAACTTAATGTAATCTACTAACTGCTTAGGCATGTCATCAAAACCTTTAACACCCTCTAAAGAGGTATTCCATCCTTCCAACTCCTTGTAGACAGGGGTGATCTCTTTATCCACAATATCATAGGGAAACTCGTCTGTAGTACTTCCGTCCGGCAATTTATAATGAGTACATACTTTAATTGTTTTGAAGTCGCACAACACGTCCGATTTCATCATAAAAAGTTCTGTAACACCATTAATCATTACTACATATTTCAAAGCAGGAATATCTAACCAGCCGCATCTTCTTGGCCGACCTGTGGTGGCCCCAAATTCGTTACCTATTTTTTGAAGCTTTACTCCCTCCTCATCAAATAGCTCTGTAGGAAAAGGGCCACTCCCTACCCTGGTGCAATAGGCTTTAAAAATTCCAAAGACTCTATTGATAGAACTTGGTGCAACCCCTAACCCGGTGCAAACACCAGCAGTCATCGTGTTAGAACTTGTAACAAATGGATAACTACCAAAATCCACATCCAAAAGCGAGCCTTGTGCTCCCTCTGCCAAAACGGACTTACCTGATTTTAACTCTTTATTAATAAGGTACTCTGTGCTAACGATATTAAATTTCTTCAGAAAGCTTACTGCTTCAAAAAACTCTTCTTCCAGAGGTTTCAATTCATATTGATGTTTATAGAAACTTAGGATAGCTTCATGCTCATTTACTAAGCTTCTGTATTTATCTTCAAATCCATCATCAAGGATATCACCAACCCTTAAACCTAAACGTGCTATTTTATCCTGATAGGTAGGCCCTATTCCTTTTAATGTTGATCCTATTTTTTTATTTCCTTTAGCTTGTTCATAGGCTGCATCCAGCAACCTGTGGGTTGGTAATATTAATTGTGTCTTATTAGAAATGAATAAATTCTCACTAAAGTTGATATTGAATGGATCAAGCTTGTGTATTTCCTTTTTGAAGATCACAGGATCTAAAACTACACCATTGCCGATTACATTTTTAATTTTATCCCTGAAAATACCACTAGGTATTTGGTGAAGAACATGTTTAATTCCATCAAACTCCAGCGTATGACCTGCATTGGGTCCGCCCTGAAAGCGAGCTACCATATCGTATTTTGGTGCAAGTACATCTACTACTTTGCCTTTACCCTCATCACCCCACTGTAAACCTAATAAAACATCCATCTTAATTAATATAATAGTTTAGACACAGCTCTGCTAGTGAGCTGCTTGTATTTAAAAATTTTAAATTCTCATTTAATAATTAAAGGGTTTCTCTTTGCAAAAGAAACATTTGACAAAATTAGTGTGGAATAAAAATGACACACCGAAGCTCATAATCACTTTAAACTATTAAGTGCTCCTTCTTTTGAGTCATGTATAGAGAATATATTATTCAATTTAGTGATAACCAAAAGCTTTTTAACCTGCTCAGAAGGGTTCAACAATGCTACTTCTCCTCCTTTATTTCTTAATTTGGTAAGAATAGTGATCAAAACGCCAATACCACTACTATTCATGTAGCGGATTTCTGAAATATCAATAATACACTTATGAATTCCTTTGTTAACGTGTTCATTCAAAACTTCTACTAATCCGGGTCCATTGTTTTCCCCTATTAGATCACCTGATAGCTTTAAAAGCAATATATTATCTACTACTTCTTTTTCGTATTTCATTTACCTTCTGATTTTAATTTTGCCTGGCAATCTCCACAAATACCATACAGGTTTAAGGAGTGGTGCATTATTTTAAAATTTAATAAATCACCTACCATTGTTTTTATATTTTGTATTCGTGGATCACAAAACTCTACAACTTTATGACATTCGGCACATATTACATGATCATGTTGTTTGTACCCATAGGATTTCTCGTATTGTGCAAGGTTTTTCCCAAACTGATGTTTGCTAACCAAATCGCATTCAACTAATAAATCCAATGTATTGTAAACAGTAGCCCTACTCACTCTGTAGTTCTTGTTTTTCATGCTAATATAAAGCGACTCCACATCAAAATGTCCTGTACGGGAATAAATCTCTTCTAATATAGCATACCTTTCCGGAGTTTTACGCAAACCTTTATTCTCCAGATAAGCTGTGAAAATTTGTTTTACTTCTTTAAAAACCTTCTCATTCAATACCATATAACTCCTTCCATTCTTAGGTGGCAAATATAGAAAAATAGAATTTAATCATAACGATTCACCTTAACAATCCCTCGAACTGCTTTCAATTTATCTATCAATTTGTCGAGATGTTTTGTACTTTGAACAAAAAGGTGAATTTTCCCTTCAAAAATACCATCTTTAGTATCTACAGAAATAGATTGCATATTCACTTTAAGTTCACTGGAAATAATTTGAGTCACATCGCTTATTAGCCCAACCCTATCTGTACCAATAATTTGCAGACCAGCTAAAAATGCAATCTCCTGCTGTGAGGTCCATCTTGCCTTTACTACCCTGTTTCCATGATTTGATAAAAGCTCAGGTGCGTTGGGGCATGAGGTTCTATGGATTTTAATTCCTTCATTAACGGTGACAAAACCAAAAACTTCATCTCCCGGAATTGGGTGGCAACAACCTGCTATTTTGTAATCCACAACATCCATGTCTTCCCCAATAAGCAACATGTCTTCTCCTTTTACCTTTTTCAGCTCCTTTTCAAAAGAATTTGCATCACCACGAGTATTAATTCGTTTCCTGCTACTTTCTTTCTCAGTTAGTACTTCTTCCTGGAACCGTTTAATTAGTTTGGGGTCATGTTTCCCTGTTGCTATACTATAATATAAATCTAATGGCGTCTTTTCGTCAAAATAGGCTCTTATTTTATTAATTACTTCATCTTTAGGGTCAATTTTCATTTGTTTCAGTTTTCTGAAAACAATTTCTTTTCCCTCAAGAGCTGCTGATTTCTTATCTTCTTTTAAAAGGTCTTTAATTTTGGCTTTGGCTTTTGAGCTAACTACAAACCTGAGCCAATCTTCGCTAGGTTTTTGCTTATTTGAAGTAAGGATTTCAATCTGATCACCATTTTTAAGTTCATAATTTAAGGGAACAAGTTTCTGATTTACTTTTGCTCCCAAACATTTTGCTCCAACTTCTGTGTGAATATCAAAAGCAAAATCTAAAGCGGTAGATTTATTTGGAAGTGTTTTTAAATCTCCTTTTGGAGTAAAAACGAATACTTCATCAGAAAAGAGATTAGACCTGAAATCATCTACAAATTCTATAGCATTCGTATCATTTGATTCCAGCATTTCCCTTACACGCGAAATCCACTGTTCAAGCCTGGTTTGCTCCGGATTGCTATAGCTATCTTTGTATTTCCAATGCGCGGCATATCCTTTCTCTGCTATGTCGTCCATACGTTTGGTACGAATCTGAACCTCTACCCACTGTCCTTTATCACTCATCACAGTAGTGTGCAGCGATTCATAGCCATTAGCCTTTGGTGTGGATATCCAGTCGCGTAATCGATCAGGGTTAGGTTTATAAAAATCTGTAACGATAGAGTAAACTTCCCAGCAGGCAGCTTTCTCATTTTCTACGGGAGCATCTACAATTATTCTTATAGCAAAAAGATCATAGACTTCATCGAAAGGGATATTCTGCTTTTTCATTTTATTCCAAATGGAATAAATAGATTTTGGTCTACCTTTTATTGTATAAGGCCATTTTAATTTATCCAGTTCACTTTCAATAGGGCCAATAAAATTCCTGATAAATTTTTGTCTGGCAGATCTGGTTTCATTAATCTTATTGGCAATATCTCTGTAGATCTCATTTTCAGTATATTTTAAATGAAGGTCTTCCAATTCAGATTTAATGGCATAAAGCCCTAGCCTGTGAGCTAAAGGGGCATATAAATAGATAGTTTCAGAAGTAATTTTCAACTGCTTATTTCTGGGCATACTTTCTAATGTACGCATGTTGTGTAAGCGGTCTGCCAGCTTAATCAGAATCACCCTAACATCTTTAGAAAGGGTGAGCAACATTTTACGGAAATTTTCTGCCTGCTGGGAAGTACCATATTCAAAAACGCCAGATATTTTTGTAAGGCCATCAATGATGGGTGCCACTTTGGGTCCAAATTCTTTTTCTATATCCTCAATTTCCCAATCAGTGTCTTCCACTACATCATGCAATAAAGCAGCAATAATGGAGGTGGTTCCCAGTCCTATTTCCTCTACAGCAATAGTAGCTACTGCTATTGGGTGCAATATATAAGGCTCTCCAGATTTTCTGCGCATGTCCTTATGAGCCTCCATGGAGGTCATAAATGCTTTTTTTATCAATTTAGCATCTCCATCTTTAAGAAATGGCTTTGCTTTTTTCAGTAACTTTCTATACTCACGAAGAATTACTTTACGTTCTTCTTCCACATCAATATTCAACATATACTAGACTTATTCTTATCTACAAAATAAACGATAAAATTTATCAATCCTGATTTGCAATGAAAATAATTATTACTACATTTGCACTTCAATTTTAATAAACGCGGATGTGGCGAAATTGGTAGACGCACTAGACTTAGGATCTAGCGCTTTACGGCATGGGGGTTCGAGTCCCTTCATCCGCACACAAAATCAACCCTTAATTTTAGTATAAATATACCTAAATTAGGGGTTTTTTCATATTACACAACATCTAAAAACACAAAACGCTTTGGACATTACACTCAACAAAAAGGATTCCGCCAACGCTTCAATTAAAATTATATTAAATGAAGCTGATTATCAACCTAATGTTGAACAAAAAATAAAGGAATACGGAAAAAAAGCTAATATCAAAGGATTTCGTCCTGGCAAAGTGCCTGCCACTTATATCAAAAAGATGTATGGCAAAAGTATTTTGGTGGAAGAAATCAATCAACTACTTACTAAATCATTAAATGATTATATAAAAGAAAATGATTTACAGATATTAGGTGAACCTTTACCCAACCAGGAAAAAGCGGAAGCTATCGATTGGGATCATCCAAAAGAATTTGAGTTTGAATACGATTTAGGGCTTGTTGATGAGTTTGAACTGAAGCTTGATGACAAACTAAAAATTGATAAATACATTATTGAGGTTGACAAAAAGGTGATGAAAGAAACCATGGACAACCTAAAGCAGCAGTATGGTGAAACTGAATCTGTAGTGGAGAGTGCAGATGAGGACACCCTTGAAGGAAACATTATCAGCTCTGATGAAAAGCTTCAGGAAAAAGTTGTGTTACCAATTGCTGATTTAAATAAAAAATCTCAGAAGAAATTTACCGGTCTTAAAAATGAAGATGAAGTAAAGTTTGTGATCGATGATATTTTTGAAACAGACGAAGCCAAATCAAGATTTTTAGGACAGCAGGCGTCTTCAGATGTACAGCCTGATGCAGAATACACTTTTAAAGTAACTGAAATTAAAAGAACAAAACCTGCAGAAATTAATCAGGAGTTGTTTGACAAAGTTTTTGGTAAAGATGCTGTAAAGTCAGAAGAAGAATTTGATGCCAAAATCAAAGAAACGATCTCTGAAAATTATAATAGAGAAACTGAAAACTTATTGAACCGCGATCTTCAAAATACTTTGGTAGAGAAAACCAAAATTGATTTGCCCGATGAATTTTTGAAAAAGTGGTTATTATTAAGCAACCAGGGGAAAATCACTCAGGAACAAATTGATAAAGAATATGATTTGTACACTAAGGATTTGCGCTGGAACTTAATTAAGAATAAAGTAGCCGAGGATAACAAAGAGGAAATAAAGGTAGAACACGAAGATGTGATTAATCATACTAAAGAGTTGATTAAGCAGCAGCTTGGTGGAATGGTTGAGCAGATGGGAGATAGCCTTGATAGTTTTGCCAACAACTACCTGCAAGGTGAAAAAGGTGAAAACTACAGAAAAGTATTTGAAGAGCTTCTTAATTTGAAAGTTATGGAGCATGTAAAATCAAAGGTTTCTATAAAAGAGAAAAAAGTTGATTTAGATGGCTTTAAAAAGGCTGTTGAGAAGAACTAAAGATAAATAGTATCGTTAATGACAAAGTCCTTTTAAAGAAGGACTTTTTTTTTAATTTTGTACTAATCTAAATAATATTTAAATGATTAATAAAGAGGAATTTAGAAAATTTGCCGTAAAAGGTGAACGAATCCCGGGAAGTCATGTTGACCAATATGTACATCAGGTTGAAAACATGACCCGTTCCGTTATTGAAGAAAGGCCTACTAATTTTAGAGAAATAGATGTTTTTTCGAGACTAATAATGGATAGGATCATCTTTTTAGGAATGCAGGTAGATGATAATATTGCTAATATTATTACTGCCCAATTACTTTTCCTACAATCTGTTGATGCTAAAAAAGATATAAGTTTATACATTAACAGCCCGGGAGGCTCAGTGTATGCTGGTTTAGGGATTTACGATACTATGCACTATATTACACCTGATGTTGGAACTATATGTACCGGCTTAGCAGCAAGTATGGGTGCTGTTTTATTGGCAGGTGGTGCTGAAAAGAAAAGATCTGCTTTGCCTCATTCAAGAATTATGATTCACCAACCAATGAGTGGCATGCAAGGGCAAGCCTCTGATATGGAAATATCTTTAAAGCAGACCTTATCAGTAAAAGAAGATTTATATAAAATATTGTCTAAACATAGCGGGAAGACTTATAAGCAGGTGGAAAAAGACTCAGACAGGGATTTCTGGATGAGAGCAGAAGAAGCCAAAGAATACGGATTAATTGACGAAGTTTTAGCGAAGAAATAATGGCAGAAGACAACGCACAAGTGACATGTTCGTTTTGCGGACGAAATAAGAAAGATGTGGATTTGATGATATCCGGCATACACGCACATATTTGTGATAAGTGTATTGTTCAGGCACAACAAATCCTTCAGGAAGAAGTGAAGACTAAAACAGCTTCAAAAAATCCTAAATTCAATCTGATACGACCTGTTGAAATGAAAAAACACTTGGATCAGTATGTTGTCGGTCAGGATGAAGCTAAGAAGATAATGTCTGTAGCGGTTTACAACCATTATAAAAGATTGATGCAAAAAAGCTCCAAAGATGATGTTACTATTGAAAAATCTAACATTATCATGGTGGGAGAAACCGGTACAGGTAAAACTTATTTAGCTAAAACTTTAGCTAAAGTGCTACAAGTACCATTTTGTATAGCCGATGCTACTGTTTTAACAGAAGCAGGTTATGTAGGAGAAGATGTGGAGAGTATTCTTACCAGGCTTTTACAGGCGGCTGATTATAATGTGGAAGCTGCTGAACGGGGTATTGTTTATATAGATGAACTGGATAAAATTGCCAGAAAATCTGATAACCCATCTATTACCAGAGATGTTAGTGGAGAAGGTGTGCAACAAGCCATGCTTAAACTATTAGAAGGAACTTCAGTAAACGTTCCTCCTCAAGGCGGCAGAAAGCATCCTGATCAGAAAATGATCAATGTAAATACCGAAAATATTTTATTTATATGCGGTGGAGCTTTTGATGGTATAAGCAGAAGTATTGCTTCAAGACTCAATACAACACCTTTAGGATTTTTGAATTCTGATGCAAATGATGAGTTGGTAGTAGATAAAGACAACTTACTTCAATACATTACGGCTCAGGATTTGAAAAATTTTGGTTTAATACCTGAGTTAATAGGCAGGCTTCCTGTATTAACACATTTAGATCCCCTGAGCAAAGATACTTTAAAGCAGATTTTAACAGCGCCAAAGAATGCTTTAGTAAAGCAGTATCAGAAACTGTTTGAAATGGAGCATATTGAATTAGTTATAAAAGACTCAGCTCTTGACTACATTGTTGAGAAAGCTGTTGATTTCAAATTAGGTGCCAGAGGGTTGCGTTCTATTTGTGAGGTAATTATGACTGATGCCATGTTTGAGTTTGATGGTGATCCGGAAGAAGGCAAATTGGTGATTGACGCTAGTTATGCTAAATCTAAATTTGAGAAATCTAAGTTTAAGAATTTAAGAGTAGCTTAATAAGGTAAAGTACTTCAGTATTTAAGTTTTTAAATGCGGCAGTACTAGATAGAATTAAAGAAAAAGCTGTTGGCGCAAACCAACAGCTTTTTTTATACTGCAATATCAGTGATTCAATTCATTTCTCCTCTTAGGGTATAAGCCATTTTCATTTTTCTGATCATCGCAGAGGATTCTTCAAAATAAAGAGACTGCTGCCCATCAGACATAGCCGTTTCAGGATCAGGGTGGAGTTCAAAAATTACTCCATCGGCACCCGCCATAATACCAGCCAACGCTACCGGCTCCACATGTTTCCTGATACCTATTCCATGGGAAGGATCCACAACAACTGGGAGATGCGTTTTGTCTTTCAAAACAGGGATCGCATTAATATCCAGTGTATTTCGAGTCATATTTTCAAAAGTTCTAATGCCTCTTTCGCACAGAATTAGGTTTTCATTACCTCCCGAGAAGACATATTCTGCCGAATATAAGAGCTCTTCGATGGTACCACTCACTCCCCTTTTAATCATTACTGGTTTGTCTACTTTTCCAAGTTCATCCAACAAGTTGAAGTTTTGGGTATTTCTGGCTCCTACCTGGTAAATATCGATATAGTCATACATCTCTTCTACCTGGGAAAGCTGCATTACTTCGGTAATTATCATAATTCCTGCAGCTTTGGCTTTCTCATACCACATTTTAAGGCCTTCCATCCCTAAACCACGGAATGAATAAGGCGAGCTTCTCGGCTTATAGACACCTCCACGCATTATTTTAACGTTGTTTTCTACCAGGTGAGCAATTACTGCATCTACCTGTTCCTCGCTTTCAATACTACACGGGCCTGCCATAATGGAAAAGTCATTTTGAGAAATGATTGTACCATCTCTCAGTTGAATTTGTGCTGGGTTTACTTTCCATTTCTTTGAAACAAGTTGATAATTATCAGAAACTACGTGTACATCTCTTACACCGCTTAATTGACCAATTTCACGGATGTCAATGTTGTTTTTTTCCATAGCTACGAGGTAAAATCCCTTCTGTGTTTGTACCTCATTTACAGATTTTGTGAATTTTTTTAAATTCTTTATCAACTGTTCCTTTTCGGAACTTTGAATATTTTTTTCTAATTGGAGTATCATTCTTTTAGATGTTAGTGGTTAGAATCAAGCATCCAGACCTATGTTATTATAATTTCTATTTTTAAACCTAACTATTTAGGTGTTCTAATATTCTCGACAAATTGTTTAATACTGCTTTGCAAATTTTCAGGATTTAAGTTCCTCAAAAATGCACTCCCTACAATTGCCCCATCAGTATATTGATTAACTAATTGCAGTGCAGAGTAATCAGCAATACCAAAACCTACCATTTGAGGAGTAGTTAAATTCATTGATTTAATTCTTTGAAGATAAGCCAATCTTTCCGGGCTATCCTCCCAGCTTCCACCAGTGGTGGCAGAACTACTTACCATATAGATAAACCCTCCGTTCTGATCATCAATTGTGCGGATTCTTTCTTCAGAAGTTTTTGGAGTAATGAGAAATACATTCTTCAGATTATATTTTTCAAAATATGGTTTAAACTGAATCTGATACTCATTCATAGGCATATCTGGTAAAATCAGGCCATCCACCCCTACTTCCTCACACTTCTGACAGAAAGCTTCAGTACCATATTTAAGTACATTATTGCAGTAACCCATTAAGAAAACAGGTTTTTGAGTGATTGTTCTTAAATCTTTCAACTGCTCAAAAAGCTTCTGAATATTCATTCCATTGGCCAAAGCTTTCATGCTGGTTTCCTGAATGGTGGGGCCATCAGCCAAAGGGTCTGAATACGGAATACCTATTTCGATAATATCGACATCTGCCTCATCTAAAGCCTGTAAAATAGTGGTTGTATCATTAAGCCGCGGATAACCTGCTGTAAAGTAAATAGTAAGCTTTTCCTTATTCTTATCTTGAAAAACATTTTCAATTCTGTTCTGCATATCTGCCATATTAATAGTTTCCATAATTAATGTACGTTTGCAAATCTTTATCTCCCCTACCCGATAAATTCAACACTACAACTTCTCCTTTTTCAAATTTAAGATTATTCAGGGCTGCTAATGCATGTCCTGTTTCCACAGCAGGAATAATACCTTCCAGTTTACTCAGTTCTACGCAAGCCTGCATGGCTTCATCATCTGTTACATATTCAAACTGTGCTCTTTTGCTGGCATATAAATATGCGTGCAAAGGTCCAATTCCAGGGTAATCCAGACCTGCAGATATTGAATAAGGTTCTGTCACCTGCCCATCTTCCGATTGCATTAACAAAGTTTTGGAGCCATGCAAAACTCCTGAACTTCCTTTGGCTGTAGTAGCTGCTGTTTCTCCACTATCAATTCCGTGTCCTGCTGCTTCTACCGCCACTAATTTAACTTTTTCATTATTGAGGTAATGGTAAAATGCTCCGGCAGCATTGCTCCCCCCCCCTACGCAAGCTACTACGTAATCAGGTGCATTCTTACCTTCCTGTTCTTGCAGTTGCTGCATAATTTCTTCACTAATAACTGCCTGAAATTTAGTTACCATATCCGGGTAAGGATGAGGACCAACCACTGAACCGATGATGTAGTGAGTATCATTTGGATTATTGATCCAATGCCGCATTGCTTCATTCGTAGCATCTTTTAATGTTTTGCTTCCAGAGCTTGCCGGCCGTACCTCAGCTCCCAGAATTCGCATTCTCTCTACATTAGGCCTTTGCCTGTCTATATCTTTTTCACCCATAAATACTACGCAATCCAAACCAAGTAGCGCACAAGCTGTAGCAGTAGCAACTCCATGCTGGCCTGCACCAGTTTCAGCAATAATTTTCTTCTTACCTAGCCTCTTGGCTAACAAAGCCTGGCCTATTGCATTATTTATTTTATGAGCTCCGGTATGAGCAAGATCTTCTCGCTTGAGGTAAATTTTAGCACCATATTTTTCTGAGAGCTTTTTGGCAAGATATAAAGGTGTTGGTCTCCCTACATAATCTTTCAACAATGCTTTAAACTCTTCCTGGAAATCCGGTTGGGCAATAATTTTAAGATACTGACTTTTCAGTTCCTCAATATTAGGATGTAAAAGCTCAGGAATATATGCTCCACCAAACTCGCCATAATAACCATTTTCATCTACTTTGATATCTAATTTTCCCATATATCTTAATATTTTAGTTATTCAATATTTTCTCTACTTCATCCAAATCTTTTAAACCTGGAAGTAGTTCTATTTTACTGTTATAATCTAGTCCCATCAAATTCTTCAATTCCATGTTTTGCACAACCTTAAGATCAGAAGTTTGTAACCCTCCGCTCAGAAAAAAAGGCTTTTGAGAATCAATTTGATGTAGAATGTTCCAATCGAATTTATAACCGTTGCCTCCTTTTTCAGCACCTTTAGTATCAAAGAGAAAATAGTCTGCAATAGGTTCATAAGCTGCAAGTATTGATGGATTGAAATCCTCTCCCACTGAAAAAACTTTAATAATTTCAATCCCTTCATATTTTAACTTCAAAATATCTTCAGGGCTTTCTTCGCCATGTAACTGCACTAAATCAAAATAACCTCTTTGAAAGAAATCAATAATTATTTCGGGAGATTGATTTACAAATACTCCCACTCTTTTGGTAGTGCCGAAATTAAGTTTTAACAAATTTTCTACCTGTTCTTCGTTTACATAGCGTTTGGACTTATCATAAAAAATAAACCCCATGTAGTCGGGTTTGTGTTTGAGAACATTTTGCACATTCTCAAAGTCACGCATACCACAGATTTTTATTTTAAGCTTTGCCGGTTGCATTTTGTTTCATTAAGAATTTTAGTTGGGCAGAAAATTTCTGGCATGTCTTTTCAGGCCTTGCACTTCTCATGAAAGTGGTTCCTATGAGAAAGCCATCAAATCCTGCATTTTTGAGATTGAGAGCATCTTCAGGTGTTTTTATTCCGCTTTCGGCAATTTTCACATAGCTGGCAGGAATTTGTTTTACTAAAGCTGTAGCAGTTTCCAGGTTAGTGGAAAAGGTTTTAAGGTCTCTGCTATTCACTCCTACTAAGTCGGCATATTCTCCAACATGCGAATCTATCTCCTGCTGATTGTGGACTTCTAACAGCACTTCCATACCTAGCTCACGCGCTAAACCTGCTAATTCTTCTGCTTCAGATCTACTTAAAATGGAAGCTATTAATAAAATAGCATCGGCACCATGCGCTTTGGCCTCATATACCTGATAGGCATCCAACATAAAGTCTTTTCTGATAATCGGACAATAATTGAATTTTCTGGCTGTTTCTAAATCCTTCAGGCTTCCTCCAAAAGATGGTCCATCGGTTAATACTGACAAAGCACTGGAACTGGCCTGCATATAGCCTATAGAAACCTCTTCCACCGAAATATGTTGATTAATAAAACCTTCTGAAGGTGATTTTCTTTTTATTTCAGCAATTATCCCTGTCTTATCTTCATTTTTAACATATGCTGATAAGGAAACAGGCCTGGCATTAAAATATGTTTTTTGCTTTAACAACTCAATAGGATAAAGTTTTTTGGCTTCATTTACTTCATCTCTTTTGTAAGCTACTATTTTATCTAATGTATTCATTTTGATATAATTCGTTCTAATTAATGGACTTTATCTTTTAATCAATTTGTTAAAAATTTCTATTGCTTTTCCTGAGCGGATTGCCTCCCGGGCTGCCAATGCACCTTCTTTTAAATCAGTGTATTTTCCAGCTGCTTGTAGTGCTAAAGCGGTATTGGCATACACTACCTGATTCTGAGCATTTGTTCCTTCCCCTTTCAAAATAGACACAAAAATGGAAGCCGCTTCTTCAATAGTTTCTCCCCCATAAATTTCTTCAGCCAAAACTTTGTTCAGATTAAAATCTTCAGGGGTTATTACAGCCTCTCCTGTGTTGGAGAAAACTTTGGTTTGAGAGGTGAGAGAACATTCATCATAACCAGCTAAGTCATAAACCACACCGTATTTCACATCAGTTTCCTGAAACAGGTAAGCGTAAATTCTCGCCAATTCATGATCAAAAACACCTGCCATTTGCTTTTTAGGTTTAGCCGGGTTGACCAATGGCCCGAGCATATTGAAAAATGTTTTAATCCCTAACTCTTTCCTTATAGGCCCCACATGTTTCATGGCCGGATGGAATTTTGGTGCATGAAGGAAACAAATTCCAGCCTCATTCAATTGCTTTTCAAGTATATCTTGCTGGTTGGTAAACTCATATCCAAAATGCTCAAGTAAATTGGAGCTCCCACACTTAGATGACACACCATAATTACCGTGTTTCACTACATTTTGACCACAAGCGGCTACCACAAAAGCTGATAAGGTAGAAATGTTAAATGTATTTTTCCCATCGCCTCCGGTGCCACAAAGATCCATTCCATCATACGCAGATAAGTCAATGGGCACACATAATTCCATAAGTGCATCACGGAAGCCCCCCAACTCCTCCACAGTTACAGGCCTCATCATAAACATAGCCATAAATGCTGCTAAATGTGAATTATTAAATTCTCCTTTACCAATGCGCAATAATATTTCTTTTGCCTCTTCCTGCGTAAGGATATTATACTGAGACAATTTATTAAGTATTTCTTTCATTTCTTTTTTATTATTGAGTACAAGGTATTAAGTACAGAGTAGTAAGTACAATATATTAAAATTTCATACCTCGAAAATCTTAACTTTACTTATCCTATACCTAGATTTCACTTGTTATAGTCGTTCTCAGTTATCAGTTCTGGCTATTCTAATCTCTGTACTTTGTACTGTTACTCTTTGTACTCTCTATCTTTCAATCCAGTTTTTCATCATTTTAGCTCCTTCAGGTGTCATTACTGATTCCGGATGAAACTGTACCCCGCAAACATCATATTTTTGATGTGCTACAGCCATTATCTGTCCATTATCATCCTTGGCTATAACTTGTAGATTTCCATTAAGTGTATTTTCATCAATCAACCAGGAGTGATATCTACCTACTTTTACTCTTCTTGGAATCTCATTAAAGAGGTAATGCTGTTGTAATTCAATTTCAGTTTGTATACCATGAAGCACTGTTTTCATATTAATTAATTTGCTCCCGAATACTTCTCCGATAGCCTGGTGCCCCAGGCAAACCCCTAAAATCGGTTTTTCAGGAGCGTACTTTTCTATCAGTTCCAACATTTTACCAGCATTTTCAGGAACACTAGGCCCGGGTGAAAGTAATATTTTATCAAACCTCTCCACCTCGCTCAATTCAATTTTATCGTTACGAATAACAGTAACCTCAACAGAAGGAACTTCTTGCCTGATTACTTCCACCAGGTTATAGGTAAAGGAATCGTAATTGTCTAGTAATAAAATTTTGCTGCTCACAATAGTGTGGATTTTTGAGTGTCAAACATAGTTTCCGCTTTACTCATGGCCATTCTTAGAGCATGAAGCTTATTATGAACCTCCTGCAGCTCACTAGCTGGGTCGGATAGTGCAACAATGCCTGCTCCTGCCTGATATTTCAATTCATTATTCTTACTTAAGAAAGATCGGATAATGATTGCGTGATTCATATTCCCGTTCAATCCAATGAGGCCTACTGCCCCTCCATATAATCCTCTACCTGTTGGCTCGTATTTATTAATGAGTTCCAATGCCATATATTTTGGTGCTCCACTCAATGTTCCAGCCGGGAACGTATCTCCCAGTAGATTAATAGATGATTTTGGCGCTACTTCTGCACTTACTTTACTCACAAGGTGAATGACATGACTATAAAACTGTACTTCTTTATAGACCTCAACTTGTACATTTTTCCCATTTTTAGAAAGGTCATTTCTTCCTAAATCAACCAGCATGGTATGTTCAGCATTTTCTTTTTCATCGTTGAGCAGTTTTTCCGCCAGCTCAGCATCAGCCACATCGTCCCCGCTTCTTCTGTACGTGCCTGCAATAGGGTTTACAAAAGCCTTATTTCCCTTTACACTTACCTGAGCCTCAGGAGAAGAGCCGAATAATTTGTAATCTCCGTAATCAAAATAAAACAAGTATGGAGAGGGGTTAAGAGATCGAAGTGCGCGATAAACAGTGAATTCATCTCCTTTAAACTTTTGTGTGAATTGACGAGACAATACAATCTGAAATACATCACCTAATTTGGCATGATCAATACCTTTCTTGATAATCTCCAAAAACTCCTCATCAGTTTGATTAGATTGCTCTTCTCCTTCTTTCGAAAATTTAAATTGAGGAATAGACCGATTCAAAATTACCTGCACCAAATTGTCAAGCTTGAAATCGTATTGTTTGTTCAGTTGATGTTCAAAGACATGCAACTCATCTTTAAAATGATCAAAAACTATAACAAAACGATAGAAATGATAGCGTAGGAATGGAATATCTGGCTGCACTTTTGCAAACGAAATATCTTCAAAGAATTGTACTCCGTCAAATCCTGTGGCACCAAAAAAAACGCTTTCTTCAAACTCCTCATTTTTTAGTACCGGCTCACATTCAAACTGAAATATAAATTCTTCCAATTCTTTAGAGACTTCCAGAGGGTTAGTAATAGGTTTCACAACCTCCTCACCTTCAACATTGGTTTTTAACATCTTTTCGTCTGCCTGTATTTCCATTATAGACTGAACTCCAATGTAAGAGAAGCTATTTCTCCTTGTATGGTAATCGGAGCTTTCCAGGAGAATTGTATTGGAAAATTGATCTCTCAAACGTAAATATAGCCCTACAGGAGTAAAAGAGTCAGCTGGGAGGCTAATGTGTTGTTTTTTAATTTTCATTTACTTTTCAAAAATTTTGATAAAAAAAAAGGCTTGCCGGATGTCCGGCAAGCCCTGAAATTTTTTGCATAGTGGCTCGGTTCATCCTTTTTGGGAAGAAGTAAAGTGCCACCACCATATTTTGTTTATTAAAAATTCCATTTTGCTCTAAATAAAAAAACCCGCAGTCTGCGGGTTTCATGATTATCATTATACCGGTACTGCCTTCTCAGTTAAAAGAAGCCCACCACCAGTTTGTATTTGTCATAATTGTTGTCATTGATGCAAATGTATTTGCAGAAATTTTAAAACCAAAGCTTTTTGTGTTTTTTTATTTAATTTTTAAAAGAGAGCTAAATATCACTCTGGCTTTTATTGGGATGCTTTATTTTTTTTCTTTTGTCATTTTCTGATCCGCTTGTTTTTCTCCTGCCTTCACTTTGCCAACCCCCTGTTTTTCATGGGCAGATCCGGTTGGCAAAGTTCCCTTTTTAGGTCTTCTTTTACCAAAAGATCCCATAGCTATTTTACCTTTTCGTGTTTTTCTATCTCCTTTTCCCATAATTAAAATAGTTTAAGTGAAAAAATAAGTATTGAACATTAAAATAATAATATTCACAGAATTTAATAAATTATTTTTCGTAAAAATATTTAAGATATCAATTCTTATAGTAGCTTTGACCCAATTTTAAATACGGATTTTTTGGAATTAATATTCAATTGTGGGCTCATTATTTTAGGCTTTATTTTATTGCTTAAAGGAGCTGATTTCATGGTTTCGGGAGCAACATCTTTTGCCAAAAAATTCAATGTTTCTGAATTGTCCATCGGACTTACTATTGTGGCTATGGGCACCTCAGCCCCTGAGCTAGTGGTTAACTTAGTATCTGGCTCTCAAGGGCTTAATGATGTGGTTTTTGGTAATATAATAGGAAGTAACATTTTTAATTTATTCCTCATTTTAGGTCTTTGCGGAACTATTAAGCCCATTCTGGTTCAGTCTAATACTGTGTGGAAGGAAATCCCTTTTTCTCTCATTCTTTTTATTGTATTTTTTTTACTTATTAATGATTCATTACTATTTCAAAGTGATGTAAACATACTTAGTACTATTGATGGAATTATATTGCTATTATTGTTTGTCTCCTTCCTTTATTATGTATTTTATAATGTTAAAAATCAGAAGCATCAAACTGAAGTCACTGAAAACATTAAGCAGAAAAGTAATCTCATTACATTCCTGTTAATATTTGGTGGCATTGTCGGGTTAATAATAGGAGGTAAATTGGTAGTTGACAACTCAGTAGAAATAGCCAGAAACTTTAATGTGAGTGAGAAACTGATTGGGCTTACTATTCTGGCAGCAGGCACCTCGCTTCCTGAATTAGCAGCTTCTGTTGTTGCTGCCTATAGAGGTAAAGCTGATATAGCAGTAGGAAATGTTATCGGTTCCAATATATTTAATATCACTTTTATTCTCGGGCTTAATAGTGTGATCTCTCCTTTAACATACAATTTAGATTTTAACTTCGATTTATACTTCCTTATAGGTGGTTCTGCGCTTCTTTTTCTCTTCATGTTTACCTTGAATAAAAAGAAACTGGATCGCTGGGAATCAATTTTATTTATAATCGGTTTTGCCGTTTACATGGTATTTATATTTATTAGAAAGTAACTCCTCATTTACAAACCAAGAAAATATTAATACGTTGAAAGCTTTAATTTCCTATAAGAATTGAAAAACAAATTACTCGCTCTGGATATTTCCAGACAACCTACTGACAGCACTTGTGGCCCCACAAGTTTGCATGCAGTTTACAACTATTTTGATGAAAATCTTTCTTTGGAAGAAGTTATTGATTCCATTGAGTACCTGGAAGACGGAGGAACGTTGGCTGTTATGCTTGGGATTGATGCTCTTCAAAGAGGTTTTACTGCTGAAATTATTACTTTCAATCTTAAAGTTTTCGATCCAAGTTGGTTCAAAGACCCTGAGGTTGATTTAATTAGCAAATTAAAAAGCCAAATGAAGTTTAAGACTTCACCTAAATTCAGACAAGCATCAAAAGCTTATATTAAATTTCTTAGCCTGGGAGGGAAAATCAGCTATAGAACCCTAAATAAAGAGCTTATTCAGGAATATCTTTTAAAGAACATTCCAATTCTTACCGGATTAAGTGCCACTTATTTGTATAATGAAAAAAGAGAAACAGGAGACCCAGTCTATTTTGATGACATAAAAGGCGTTCCCTCTGGTCATTTTGTCGTACTTAATGGAATTGACTTGCAAAAAGGGAGCATCAAGGTTTCTGACCCTTTACATGCCAACCCTTTCGAAAGGCAAAATTATTCGGTCAATATTGACCATTTAATTTGTGCCATTTTATTAGGTGTAATCACCTACGATGCCAACTTACTAATTATTGAAAAATAACTAAAATGCGAATTATAATTACTGTGACCAATCTTAAAGATTGGAATTTAAATATTGAAGGTGTTGAAGTAATAACGGGTAAGCAATATCTTACTGATGTGCAATATTCAAAACTTAAAAATGCAAGGGTTTTTAACCTCTCAAGAAACTATAAATATCAAAGTACCGGCTACTATGTATCATTATTAGCAGCCGCCAGAAAACATAAAGCAGTACCGAGCATCTCCACCATTCAGGATATGAAGTCAGCTGCTGTCATCAAAATTCTTTCAACAGAACTTGACACACTCATTCAGAAATCATTAAAGGATATTAAATCAGATAAATTCACATTAAGCATTTATTTCGGTAAAAATTTATCTAAAAAATATGATGCTTTAAGTGTTCAGTTATTTAACCTGTTTCAAACACCTTTTATCAGAGCTCACTTTAGCCATTCAAATGATAAATGGGTGCTACAAAGTATTTCACCAATTACCGCAGGGGATGTACCTGCCGAGCACAAAGAATTTGTAGAAGTGGCAGCAAAAAAATATTTTGAAGCCAAGAGGTTTACTGTACCTGCCAGAAATACCACTGGTTACGATATGGCTATTTTGTGGGATCCTATGGAAAAAACAGCCCCCAGCTCAGAAAAAACGCTCCAAAAGTTTATCAAAGCTGCCTCACAAAAAGGTATTCAGGCTGAATTAATTACAAAAGATGATTACAGTGAGCTTTCATCGTATGATGCGCTCTTTATCAGGGAAACAACGGCTGTAAACCACCATACTTTCAGGTTTGCCCAGAGAGCTAAAGCAGAAGGACTTATTGTAGTGGATGACCCTGAAAGCATTATCAAATGTAGTAACAAAGTGTATTTGGCTGAACTGTTAAAAATGCACCAGATAGAAGCTCCGGAAACTATTATTATTCATAAGGATAATGTAAACCTTGCTCCTGATGTATTAGGTTTTCCTCTTATTTTGAAACAACCCGACAGTGCGTTTAGCCAGGGAGTAAGCAAAGCAGAAAATATGGAAGAGTACCAGCAAAAGGTAGCTTCTTTACTGGAAAAATCGGATTTAATAATAGGTCAGCAATTTCTTCAGACAGATTTTGACTGGAGAGTGGGTGTATTCAATGGAGAAGCTATTTATGCCTGTAAGTATTATATGAGTAAGCAACACTGGCAAATTGTAAACTGGAACAAAGAAGGTGGTGGAAGCTATGGAAAAGTGGAAACTTTACCTGTTGAAATGGCACCACAGGCACTCATAAAAATAGCTGAAAAACTTTCCAAGTTAATTGGAGATAGTTTGTATGGAGTAGATATTAAACAAAAAGGACAAAAATTCTACGTAATTGAAATCAATGACAACCCCAATATCGATACAGGTATTGAGGATGCTATATTAAAAGACAAACTGTATCTTAAAATGATGGATGTCTTTTTAGAAAGAATACAAAAATCAAAACAATTGTTATCATAATAAATATATGTTAATGGAATCAACACCGGCCAAAACATATCATCTTTTTGAGTGTATTGGAATTGAACTTGAATACATGATTGTGGATAAAAACACCTTGGCTCCACAACCAATAACAGATCAGGTGATCATCAATAAAAATGGTATAATCACTGATGAAATCAGCAACGGCCCCATTAGCTGGTCAAACGAACTGGTTTTACATGTGATAGAATTAAAAACTACTACCCCGGCAATAAATACATTCGGCCTGGCTGACAAAATGCATGAAAATGTTAAAGAGATCAATAGCATTCTTCAGCCATACAACGCCTGCCTATTACCCACTGCGATGCACCCTTTGCTGAATCCGCTTACAGATTTAAAACTATGGCCGCACCATAGAAACAAGATCTATGAGAAGTACAATGAGATTTTTAACTGCAAAGGCCACGGTTGGGGTAATCTGCAGAGTATGCATATTAATTTCCCTTTCGGAAATGATGAAGAATTTCATCAATTACACGAGGCTATCAGGCATTTAATGCCATTAATCCCTGCAATTACGGCTTCCTCGCCTCTTTATGAAGGCAAAAAGGGAAAGTTTCTGGATAACAGATTGGCCTTTTATGAGGAAAACCAAAAAAGAGTGCCTGAAATAACAGGTAGGGTAATACCTGAGTCTGTTAAAGATAAAGCAGAGTATGAGAAGAATATTCTTCAGAAGGCTTACGATGCTATTGCTCCTTATGACAAGGAGGGGACACTTCAGGAAGAATGGCTCAACTCACGAGGTGCTATCACAAGGTTTGATAGAAATGCCATTGAAATAAGAATAATTGACTTGCAGGAATGCCCTAAAGCTGATTTAGCCATTGCGGAATTAATTGTTCATTCTTTAAAAGTATTAATAGAAAAGGTTCCAGGTTTTAAGGCTATTTCAGAAGAAGAGTTGTACCCGATTTACAGAGGAGCTCTTGAGCAAGGTGCTGAAACAATTATTGACAATTTGGATTACCTAAAATTGTTTGACGGTTCCATTAGCAAACCGATTACCATTAAAGAATTATGGAAAAAGCTAATTGCACAAATGTATCTTTCTGAGGATAGCGAAGGAATTATCCATTACATTCTGGAAAATGGCAACCTATCAGAAAGAATTATTAAGAATTTATCTAAAAGTGCTATCAGCGAGGAAAATATCCTGAAAGAATACCACAGACTAGCAGAATGCCTTGAGCAGAACATGATTTATCATGTGAGATAATGTATAAATATTTAATTACCTGTGAGCATGGGGGCAATCAAATTCCTACCGCTTACGCAGCTGATTTTGCAGCACATACTCAGTTATTGCAATCACACAGAGGATGGGATAAAGGCGCACTGGCTAGCGCCTTACTCATTTCTAAAAGACTTCATTACCCTATTTATTATAGTGAAATTAGTAGGTTGCTAATTGAATGTAACCGAACCCTTCAACATCCTGAATTATTTTCTTTGATAAGTAAGGATTTTTCTGATAAAGAAAAAGATAAAATTATAAAAAAGTATTATCTGCCCTACAGAAATAAATTGGAGAAGTTCATTAGCGAAAACATTTCGCAGGGACATACGATAATTCACCTTTCAATACACAGTTTTACCCCTGTACTGAATGGAGAGACAAGGAAAACGGAGATTGGTATATTATATGACCCTGACAGAACCTTGGAATCAGCATATGCGCTTAAATGGCAAAAGCATATTCAAAAGAAAAGCGATACCTGGCGTGTAAAAATGAATTACCCCTATTTAGGGATTGATGATGGCCTTACCAGCTATTTCCGAAAGCTATTCCTAGAAAATTATGCAGGATTGGAGTTGGAAATTAACAATAAATTGTTCGACTGCTACACCACATCTCATATTACTAACCAGGTAATCCCAAATTTTAAATTCGATAAAACAATTGGTTGATTCAGAGCGAGAAGTTCATTCCCTATCCTTTAACCAGTTATACATCTGAACCAAGGTCAAAAAAAACACATGATACTTTTAGCAATGCTTCAGGTCTTTTTTTGTAGCCTCTTCTCCCATAAAATCCAGCTCCAAAACCCTATAACAATTAATAGTGCGGAAGATAGCCAAAAGTAATTGACAACTATCAATGATTGCAATTTAGTAAACCAGATATGAGTTTTATTAAAAGCTTCAAATTGAGGATCTAAAAGCAACAGACTACCAAGCATTAAAACCGCTAAAATAAGAGGGGTGATTATTGCGATTTTGGATTTATGTCCTTTCACTCCAAAAACAGATTTTCCAGCTTCCAATTGCATAATTTTTCGCATTGTTTTCTGAGAAAATCCGTAAGACGGCCCCTCTTCCGTATCTTTCAACATTCTTTTTATTTCCTGCTCCTCCATATTATTGTAAACTTTCAATTTCGTTATTTAATAAAAGCTTAAGCTCTTCTGCTAAACGCCTTCGCGCCCTGTGCAACTGAACCTTTACAGAATTTTTATTTATTCCTGTAATATCCTCTATTTCCTGTAAACTACACTCATTCTGATAGTATAAAGTGATGAGCATACTTTCCTGCGGTTTAAGATTAATCATGGCTTGCTTAATATGATCCCTCCGTTCCTTATCTCTAAGTAAGCTCATGCTTTCATCTTTTGAAGATTCTCCTAAAGAATTTTCATGAATCTCATCCTGAAGGAAAATTCTCCGATTAGCTGAAATTTTATTTAATGCATTATTATAAGTTATTCGGTACAACCATGTACTGAACTTTGCATTCTCCCTGAAGGTACGAATTCTTTGGTAAGCTTTTACAAAACTATCCTGGGCTACCTCTTCTGCATCCTCATGATTTTTAACAATACGCAGTGCAAGGGAAAAAACCTGCTTTTCAAAATTTATTATTAATTCGTTGAAGCAAGCAATATCCCCCTTTTTTACTTTCTGAATAATTGTGAGAATACTATCTTCCTCCATATACTTAGGGTTGCTTTACTTTAGACAATACTAAAAGCCCATCGGTTACAAATTCTTCAGAAATGAGATTCATTATTTTTTTTTTTTAGAAATTGTAACCGGTTTAAAATTCCGCCTGTCTAAACCATATCAAACAAATTTAAACATTAAACTTATCTAAAATGGAAGCAGTTATTACCTTCATTAGTCTTTTCGCCACAATTTTTGGCATCAGCTATTATTTTTTATACACACGCAATAAAGAACGCTTAGCCCTCATTGAAGCTGGGGCTGATGTTTCTCTTTTTCAGGCTCCTCCCAGCAAGCGTAAGAGGCACCCTGCTTATAGCATTGCTTTAGTAATTGGCTTAATGACTATGGGTATAGGTTTAGGTGTAATATTTGCATTTATTCTGGATTATACTTTAGCATTAAACCATCATAATGAGCCTGCCTATATAGCTGGTATTTTCTTCTTTGGTGGGCTAGGCTTAATGACTTCCTTTCTGTTGCTTAGATGGCTGGATAAAAAAGATGAAGAAAAACCTCAATAATTTAAAGGTACTTTATGCTTTGTAAATCAGAAAAAACCTGATTTGTTATTAAAAAGCCCATCACACTATCCTTCTCCTAACCGAGAAGGATATTTTTTTTTTAAATAAATAATCCCGCCAAGCTTCATTAATTTTTTACTTCCTCACGCAGAATTAGCAAAAGATCATATGTGTGAAAATCTTCAACAATTTATTATGCATGCCTACTACTTTTTTAATATCTTTAGAAATGATTACTTCAGAAAGTCATTTTATAGAGAAGGAGGGGTATAATTTACACTTAAGAAGATTCTTTACACCCGATGCAAAAGCAAGCATATTTTTACTCCACGGCAGCATAGAGGATGGAAGGATTTTTTATTCTAAGTCAGGTAAAGGCCTGGCACCATTTTTAGCACAAAATGGATACGATGTATTTGTCGCTGACCTTAGAGGAAAAGGTAAAAGTACCCCAAATATTAGCCCCGAATCGGATTTTGGACAAAAAGAAGCCATTATGGAGGATATGCCTGCCTTTATGGATTATATAAATCAAAAAACTGGCAAAAAACCTGAATACATGATGGCACACAGTTGGGGAGGCGTAATTATTTTGAGTTACCTGGCCAGATTTAAACATGAAAACTTGAAAGCCCAGGCTTTCTTCGGCTCAAAAAGAGATGTAAAAGTCCAAAACATTTACCGATGGTTTAACATTGACTTGTTATGGAACAAAATGGGTACTTACCTTGTGCATAAGCATGGGTATTTACCAGCTACCAAATACAATATTGGCAGTGATAATGAGGCCAAGCATTTTTACCTTCAGGTGAATAATTGGGTATATTCTGATGAGTGGATAGATTCTTTTGATGGTTTTAATTATGCAGAAGCGCTTCAAAAGCAAAAAATTGCTCCCACATTACATTTAACAGGAGCTAAAGACACACATTCCGGTCACCCTAAAGATGTAAAGAGATTGATGGTGGAAATTGGCAATCAGGAGGATCATCATTTCCAGGTAATTGGCAAAAAGTATGGACATAAGCACAACTACAACCACATAAATTTATTAACCCATCCTGATGCTCCAATTGATCACTTTCAGGAAGTGTTACAATGGTTAAAAAAGCACTATTAATTAATTGATTGGCTACACAGCACCTTTTGATCCTATATGCTAAAAATTCAATTCTTAAAATACCAATTCCAGATTACACCGTATTTAGAAAATCTATAAATTTATATTCTCGTACATTATAGCAAGAAATAAATAATGACCTATGGAAATTATACTACGAATGAAATCTTTATTATTTACAACCTTGTTGGCTTTTCTCTTTTTAAGCAGTTGCTCTCTGCAAAGAAAAATAACAGGAACCTGGAATATTACAGAGTACTCAGAAAATGGTGTTGATGGAAGTTCTTCCAGCGCTGTAAATGCAGGGAAAATTGAGTTTAACAAAAATGGTACGGGAGCAAATGACCTGGAGTACAAAATTTTCGGGAACAGGCAAAAGGATAAACGCAGCTTTACATATTATGTAGGAGATGATTATATAACTATAAAACCTGCACAAAATGGCGATTCAATTACTACAAAATCGTGGATTATAATAGAAAGTAAGCGTTCCAAACAGTTATGGAAATCAACTGATGGAGAAGGGAATGTTCAAACTATAGTATTGAAAAAAGCAGATTAAGAAGCAAGAAAGAGGTGGTGCTGAAATTTTTCCAGCATCATTTTCTTTGATATTATTTAATCAAATTCACAAAAGAAGTCCCAAGATTGTCGGCTACAATTTTCTTATAGGCAACACTTGTTTTAAATTCCGGGGTTAAAAACTCATTCCAAACTGCTACCCAATCAGAGTTTTTAGGAAAAATAAAGCCTAATTGATCTTCTAACTCTTCTAAAGGAACATTGTGCCTTTTAATGTCTAAACGCCTTTTCACGGCATCATAATACTCTGTGAAATCTATTAGGGTAAAATAGCTGGTACTACTTTTTAATTTGTTGGTTACTTCAACTCCCGAGTTAACTAATTCAATTGTAAGAGAAGGATAGTATTGATCTTTTATTTTATTAATAAACTTTTCATGAGTAGAGCCTTTTATTATTATAGCCTTGTAATCAGCGAAAGTGGTTGAAAGCTCGTTAAGGTCTTTTATAATGGGAGCTTCACTGTTGGATAGTAATACAGAAGGGTTGTTCATATAAGGAGGTGAAAAACCTAGAAATTTCTTTCTGTCACTCGTTATACTGGTATTACATACTCCCATAACATTCTCTGAAGTTTTTACACCATCTATAAATTTTGAAAAAACCTGCTCTTGCTTCAGAAACTTGTATTTAAGATCTACCCCATGTTTTTCTTTAACAAATTTTCTGAATTCCTCCATTATATCTATACATACACCCTTCATTATTCCCCCTTCTTTATAAACCAACCCTGGGGTAGAATAATAGATGGCAGAAAGAGTTCCTGCTCCTTTGGATTTTACCTGTTGCCAGCTTTCACCTTTCAGATTTTGGGCTTCAGCATTTGAAAAAATAAATAATCCTAGAATAATAAAAATTGTAGTACGCATAACTATAAAAGTTTAATCAGTACAATATATAGAATAATTAGCTTACATTAAGCATGTCTAATCCCCATAAGATCCAGTTCAGGAATATATTGCAGGTTTTCTTTTTTGATTGAATCAGGTACAAATACAAATTTTTTATCAAATATCTGGTTTAAGATATAGTAGCTTACCCAATATTCGTTATTTAATTTAAAAACCTCAGGATCAATTGGTTCAATGCGCGCAAAGCTTTGTTCTTCTAATTTCTGGATGACATGTCGTAGAGTAGAAGTTTTTTTCTGCTCTCCATTTAAATTACCATAACCCTTTGAAGTAACCATTACAGTTTCCAACTCAATTAAATTTTTATTGATCAGGTATACATCCCACTGCTCATTTGCTTCTTCAGAAGTTTTAGCAATCACCATTTCTACACCAGTAACAGGTGAAAAATCAATATCTTTTTTCATTTTATCTACTTTTATTCAATCAATCCGATGAGTCAATTATATAAGATGAAGCTAGTTTATTCAAATAATTCCATCCCAAACAATGTGGCAATGTGGCTCTTCAGCTTATTAGATACTTCTTTAATATTTTGTTTTTGACCCAGCTCAAACTCCATAGAGGTAACTGCTTTATCATCAATTCCACATGGAATAATATTTTTAAAATACGTCAGGTCAGTATTTACATTAAATGCAAAACCATGCATAGTCACCCACCTGCTTGATTTTACTCCTAATGCGCATATTTTCCTCGGATTCTTAGCTCCTTCCTCAAAATCTATCCACACTCCCGTAAGGCCGGGAATTCTGCCTGCCTCGATCTTATATTCTTTTAATGTTAAAATAACTGCTTCCTCCAAAAGGCGCAAGTATTTATGGATATCCGTAAAAAAATTATCTAAATCCAAAATAGGATAACCCACTATCTGCCCTGGACCATGGTAAGTTATGTCGCCACCTCTGTTAATTTTATAGTAAGTAGCATTCTTTTCTTTTAAGCCCTGCTGATCCAATAGAAGATTTGCTTCGTCTCCACTTTTTCCTAAAGTATAAACATGAGGGTGCTCCAGGAATATAAGGTAATTAGGAGTAACATCATCTTTTTCAAGTTTTCTATTGGCAGTTTTTATATCTATAGTACTTTTAAAAAGCTCCTCCTGATAATCCCACGCCTTCTGGTAATCCAGTTCACCTAATGAAATAAATTTTGTTTTTTTATTGATGATATTATTCACTGATTGATATTTATAAAATCGTTTTATTAAAGTAACGGATCACTAACACCTAAATAGTGCTATTCGTTTTTTTAGATAATTTATATTTAATAACTTCTGACAAATATAATACTTGAAAAATTCATAACCTTTGAGCACAAAGAAAACTGGCGATTTAGGAGAAGACATAGCTGCAAAAATACTTACTAAAAAGGGCTATGAAATACTTGAACGCAATTACCGCTATAAAAGATCAGAAATAGACCTCATCTGTCTATTCTCAGATTTGCTTGTTTTTATCGAGGTAAAAGCACTTAACTCCACTCGGTTTGGCCATCCGGAAGACAGAGTAAACAACCACAAAATAGAAAAAGTAATTGAAGCTGCTGAAGATTATATTTATGCTATCAACTGGCAAAAGGACATACGCTTTGATATTTTAAGCATCGACCTGAAACATCCTGATAATTTTTTACATATTGAAGATGCTTTCTATTAATTAAGGCAACCAAAAATCAAAAACAATCTTGTTCATACAGTTAAAATGCCCTTTCGGACACTTTTGGTAACCTATTTTTGAACAAGGCCTGCAGTTTATTTTATTATTTTCCAGTACAGTAAATTTTGTTTTATAAGGATACATGCCAAACATTGGAATGGTATTTCCCCATATGCTAAATATATTTTTCTTGAAGGCTGCTGCTATATGCATTAAACCTGTATCATGAGAAAAAACATAAGTGGCATTTTTCACCAGGGAAGCAGACTGGTTAAGGTTAAACTTCCCGCAGGCATTGAATATATGAGCTTTCTTATTCATCTCGAACAGTTTTTCTTCATAGGGAGCAGACTTTTCTGTACGTTCGAAAAACTTAACTATTTCTTCTGCAGTTGCAGCATCATCAGGACCACCCACCAAAACTATCGGCTTATTTATTTTATCGCACAATTCAATCATCCGCTTCAAAGGAAGCTTTTTAGTATTATGCTGCGCACCAATTACATAGGCTACATACTCTTTCTGATGGGTTTCAGGAAGCCAGCTATTTTCCACTTCATCTTTTTCAGGTATGAAATAATCAAGCCCAAAACCATCTGTTTTAACACCTAATGGGGCTGCTGCTTCCATATACCTGTCGACAATATGCACATTGGGAAGCTTGTTTACTTTCGCATTTACCATGAGCCATTTCTCCCAATTCAGCTTATTAAATGTTTTTGAAGAAACTCCCAGCCGCGATTTAATCATCTTGGTGCGCAGGTTATTATGTAAATCCACTATAAAATCAAACGCTTCATCCTTTAAACTACTGACTAAATCTGAAAGTGAGTTTTCAAGTGTATGTACTTTATCAACATAAGGGTTATTGTGTAATATATCAGCAAATTGCTTTTTTGTGCAATAGTGCACTTCAACATCCGGCAATTGCAATTTTATAGCCCTAATTACAGGAGTAGTAAGCACTATATCTCCGATTGAGGAAAACCTAATAATGAGTACTTTCTTTATATTTTTCAAAATAATCTTTTAAGGTTAAGCTTTTGACAGGGCCTGTTGTTTTCTTTTTTCGAAATACTTTTCAATTTCAGACCGGCTTAATGCATTGATAGTTTGTTCAGCTGTTAAGCCGGCCTTTCTACCAACACATACACCAAAATACATATCATGATAGCCTGCTTTCTCGTGCGCATCAGGGTTTACTGAAATCATCACTCCTTTTTCCAAAGCATAATGCACATGCCTCCAATCTAAATCTAACCTGTAAGGGTGCGCATTAATTTCAATTACAACACCATACTCTGCGCAGGCATCAATAACAGCTTTATGATTGATAGGATAAGCCTGCCTTTGTAATAAAAGCCTACCCGTAGGATGCCCCAAAATGGTGGTAAAAGGATTAGCAATGGCTTTTATCAACCTGTTTGTAGCGGTTTTTTCATCCATATTGAGTTGAGAATGAATAGAAGCCACAATAAAATCGAAACTAGCTAACACATCATCGGAATAATCGAGAGATCCATCACCTAAAATATCAGATTCAATGCCTTTAAATATCCTGAAATCTCCCATTTTTTCATTTAAAAGGTCTATTTCTTTATGCTGTTCTTTTATCCGGAATTCCTGCAATCCATTAGCATACGCAGCCGTTTTACTGTGATCGCTAATTCCCAGGTATTCATAGCCTAATTCCTTGCAATATTGAGCCATAGCTTCTAAAGAATGTGCACCATCACTGTAGGTACTGTGATTGTGCAGAACCCCCTTTAATTCAGAGACTTCTAATAGCTCAGGCATTTTCTTACTCTTGGCCCAATCAAATTCCCACAGACCTTCCCTCAGTTCAGGTGCTATAAAAGGAAGTTCTGCAGCACTGTATATTGCTTCTTCAGAATCATAATTCTTCTCCTTTAAGAGTTGCGTAAAGCTCTGATTACCTTCAAGCGCATAAGATAAATGAAGCGGACTGGCCGTGGTTCTAAACAATTCGTTTACAAATTGCTCAGGTTTGCATAAATGAATGGAGATTTCGGCTCCGGAAGACAAATGAATAGCTTTCAGGTTTCTCGGACCGGATTGTTTCTCCAGAAACTCTAACTCTTCAGCATCCCTCAAATAATCTCTTAATTTTGCCACCTCAGTGGTAGCCACAAGTAATTCTACCGGTTTAATCACCTCCATCTTTCTCCTCACTTCTCCGGTTAAGGAAACTTTTATGTTATCACTGAGACCTTGAATATCCTCCACCAAGATTTTACCTAATTTCTCTGCCTCTCTGTAATGCAAATAATACCTGTTTTGAATTAAGAAAGAAGCAGATTCCTTTAGCTTTTCCTGAGTTTTATCTCCAAAACCCTTTAGTGCAGCCACTTTATTGGCTTCGCATGCAGTAATCAAGTCCTCAAGCGTTTCTATTTTCAGTTGTTCCCAAATGAGCTTAATTTTCTTGGGGCCAAAACCACTCAATTTCATCATTTCCAGAATACCTGCAGGAGTTTTCGATAGCATTTCCTCATAATACCCCAGACTTTGAGTTCTGTTAATCTCATCAATTATCTTTGCGATACTTTTCCCCACTCCTTCTATTTCTTCCAGCTGATCCAAGGATAAGTCTGCAAGCCTCTTCTCCGTTTTCTCAAGGTTGAATACTGCTGAATTATAGCTTTTTATTTTAAAATCGTTTTCTCCAAACAATTCCATTAGCTTGGCAGTACTCTTTATTAATTTGATTATGTATTTATTTTCCAAAATGATTTACTTTTTTGTAAAATTAAAAGATATATTGTGAAAGCTAAGTATGTAAACTATAATATCCTCTCAATTATTTAATTGTAAAATAATTCTGGAGTAACTTTTATAACATTAACAAAAATTAGTCATAAACAGATAAAAATCAGCCGGGAAAAATTCATTTAAAAAGTAGATTATGCAGGATTGAGATTCTCTATTTTTTCATTTGCCCGATTATAAATTATATAGTAATGAACTATTGGTTAGTAAAACAGGAGCCTGAAAAATATTCTTTCGATGATTTACTGAAGGATAAAAAAACTATGTGGGACGGTGTAAGAAATTACCAGGCCCGCAATAACCTACGAGAAATGAAGAATGGAGACTTAGTTTTGTTTTATCATAGTGTTAAACAAAAAGAAGTAGTGGGTATTTGCGAAGTGATAAAAGAACATTTTCCTGATCCCACTACTGATGATAATAGATGGGTAGCTATAGATATTCAAGCGAAACACAAACTTTCTCAACCGGTAAGTTTAGAACAAATTAAAGGAGATGACAGGTTGCAAAATATTGCACTTATCAAGCAATCCCGTTTATCTGTGCTGCCCTTAAAAAAAGAAGAGTTTGATGTGATTTTAGAATTATCCGAATAAAAACATGCGTATTTCATTCATTTTATTATTGCTCTTTTTCTGCTTCAATGCATATACACAGATTACCCAGCCTCTCAGGTATGAAATTGAGATAGAAGATTTCTACGATCCTTATTTCATAGTTTCTGCCGAGGAAAACGGTATTTTCATATTTAAAGAAATGTCCCTTAAAAGTACGGGAAAAGAAAAAGTATGGCAAATCATTCAGTTAGACACTTCTCTTGTAGAAGTTAATATGCAAGAAGTGATAATAGATAGCAAGTTTTCTTTTAGGGGTTACGATTACCAAAACGGCAAATTTGTAATGCTTTTTCAGGAAGGCGAGGAATATGCCGAAGATCTGTTATTCATTACTTTTTCGGTAGATCAATTAGTATTTAAAACCTACCTCTACGAAAACCTGGTTCCTATTAATCTCACAGAGTTTGAAATGAAAAATGATGCGGTAATTTTTGGAGGAAATGCCAATACCCGCGCTGTTTTAATGATGTATAACTTTTCGGCAGAGAGAGGAGTAGTGTTGCCAGGATTTTATAATGACAGAAGCAGCCTCTTGCAGATTGTAACCAAGTCAGATGACAACCTGGTAAGGATTATTACCAGTGAAAGAAGATATGACAGATCTTACGGCATCACAATACGAGCCTATACCACACAAGGTGAGCTAATTTTCACAGAAGATATTAATGCAAAAGATGACATTAGCCTTACCAACGGCAGAGTAGTAGATAGTAGTAATGGTAGCGATTTATTAGCAGGAACCTACTCCACCAAGAAAAGAAGGGAAACTTCAAGGGGGCTTTTCATTGCTGATTTAAGTGACCCTGAGCAAGAAAATATAGAATATTACAATTATGCCAACCTTGAAAACTTCTTTAATTATATGAAGGAAAAAAGGAAGATGCGGGTAAAAAAAAGGATTGCACGAAAGAAAATTAAAGGTAAAAAATTGAAGTTTAGCTATAGGTTATATGTTCAGGATATCATAAAGCAACGTAACCAAAACATATTAATAGGGGAAGCCTACTACCCTACTTATTCTTCTGGCTCTTACGGATTTAGTCCATACAACAATTTCTCTGATCCCTTTATGTCCAGAGGCAACACCCAGGTATTTGATGGCTACAAGTATACTCATGCTGTACTCATGGCCTTTGACAATAATGGTAATTTATTGTGGGATAACAGCTTTGAAATAAACGATTTAAAAAGTTTTCAATTAGAGAAACATGTACACGTAGCCTTTTCTGAAGAACAAATGGTAATGCTTTACCTGTACGATCAGCAAATAAAAGTTAAAGTAATTAAGGGGCAGGAAATTATAGAAGGAAAATTCACAGAAGACTTAAGACTTATGTATGAAAGTGATGAAATGAAAGCCAATAGCGAAGATTTGGAAGGTCTTGAAAAGTGGTATGGAAACAATTTTTATGCCTATGGGGTGAACAGGGTGAAAAATCTTCGGGACAGCGATATTCAGCTCAATAGAAAAGTCTTTTTTATCAATAAAATAGTGGTTAAATAATTAAGTAGTTTTATATCTTTGCCCCAGCATATGGAAAAGCGCCTGATCTTAGAT
This sequence comes from Marivirga lumbricoides, assembly GCF_014636295.1. Lineage (GTDB taxonomy): Bacteria > Bacteroidota > Bacteroidia > Cytophagales > Cyclobacteriaceae > Marivirga > Marivirga lumbricoides. The sequence continues at coordinate 32,842 of NZ_BMEC01000012.1, forward strand.
ACTGAACTCCTCCAAATTACCATTAACAGACTGGTAGAAGAGCTTATTGAGAATCATGACGATTTCACTGACACCGTATTAATAGGATTACAACCAAGAGGTATATTTCTTGCGAACAAAATCCAAAAGCGGTTAGAGGAAAGATTAGGAAAGAAAATTCACAACGGTTACCTGGATACAACTTTCTACAGGGATGACTTCCGGAGGAGAGAAAACCCTCTTCAGGCCAATGCTACAAAAATCCCATTTCTGATTGAGGATAAAAAAGTGATTTTGATAGATGATGTGCTTTTCACTGGTCGTACAGTGAGGGCAGCACTGGATGCTATGATTGCTTTTGGCAGACCTCGATTGGTAGAATTGTTAACTTTTATTGACAGAAAATATACCAGAGACCTTCCCATTCAGCCGGATTATGTAGGTAAAAGGGTTAACACTTTAAAATCTCAGCGTGTGTTGGTAGAGTGGGTAGACCAGGGAGCGGAAAGTGATAAAATTTGGTTAGTGACAAACGAGTAAATATGGCAAATTTAAGTGTTGATCATTTATTAGGTATCAAAGAATTGAATAAAGAAGATATCCAGCTAATTTTTGAAACCACAGATCATTTTAAAGAAGTCATTAACCGCCCTATCAAAAAAGTCCCCTCGCTGAGAGATATTACAATTGCCAATATTTTCTTTGAAAATTCTACAAGAACTAAGCTTTCTTTTGAGCTGGCTGAGAAGAGGCTTTCTGCTGATGTTGTAAATTTCTCCTCCTCCAATAGCTCCGTTAAAAAAGGAGAGACTCTGTTGGATACAGTTAACAACATTCTTTCTATGAAAGTAGACATGGTGGTAATGCGCCATGCAAGTCCGGGAGCTGCTCATTTTCTTTCAAGAAATATTAAAGCTAATATTATTAATGCAGGAGATGGCACGCATGAGCACCCTACTCAGGCATTATTGGACAGCTACTCGATAAGAGAAAAATTAGGCAGCTTATCAGGAAAAAAAATAGCCATAATTGGAGACATCCTACATTCTCGGGTAGCACTCTCTAATATTTATGCTTTACAAAAATCAGGGGCGGAGGTAATGGTTTGCGGCCCCAATACCTTATTGCCAAAGTATATCAAAGAACTGGGTGTGGAGGTAAGCCTTGATGTAAGAGAGGCATTAGAATGGTGTGATGTTGCAAATATCCTGAGGATTCAGCTGGAAAGGCAGCAACTTAAATACTTCCCATCATTAAGAGAATATTCTCTTTATTATGGAATTAATAAAAAGCTGCTGGATAGTATAGGAAAGGAAATTGTAGTAATGCATCCAGGCCCCATTAATAGAGGAGTTGAAATCAGCAGTGATGTTGCTGATTCCAAACATTCTATTATCCTTAATCAGGTGGAAAATGGTGTAGCTGTTAGAATGGCTGTTCTTTACCTATTAGCTCAAAAGAAACTGAACTAAGATTTTTCAACTTCCATTAAAAATTGAGCCAGCTCGGCATTTGCTGAAGGTCCGTATCCATCTACAATTGTGCCTTTAGTACCATCTTCAGCTTTTATTTGATATAAAATTGACAAATCATCAGGGTTAGATGCCCCTTCAAACCTAAATTCATTAACTATTTCTACCTGGCCTGCAGAAAATTTACTATTATCAGAAGTTAGTTTTCCATTTACAAATTCAAAATCTTCAGTATATCCCTCAGACTTTAACTCTTCCAGCCGCTGTGTAATGGTTTTCATTTTGCTCATTGATGCTAAACCACTTTTGCTATTTTTATCTAAATCGCTCATATCTCTAATTAGTTAGTGTAAAAAGGTATGAACGACTGGAAACTATATGAGTTTTGAAATTACCTCAACAAAAAGGGATGGACTCCCTCGAGAGTACCATCCCCTAAACCTATATTTTCAAAAAGAAGCTTTTTATCCCCCTTTAATCATCATCTACAGAATCGAAAAAATTAATTAATGGATACTCCCCTGTTGCATCAGCCTGATCTACTGCATAGCCTAAAATCCCATCATTTGTCATAAAACTGACTACTGCGGAACCATTTTCCTCAAAATAATATTCTGTTTCTACTGAAATTTGTTCGGGAACGTAATACTTCACTACAGTAGCGTCTCCTTCTTCTACTTCGACAGACAAACGTCCATTTTCAAAAGAGAAATTGTTGACATAACCATATTTAGAGAGTTCACTTATTTTTGATTGCACTAAAATGTTATAACCATTCATGATTATATTGATTTAAATTATATTACAAAGAACGGCATCCAAAAAAGCATTGTTGTTTTCAAAAGAACGCTAATATTACATGCGTCACTTTTCAATGATGATTTTAAATAATTAACTTTGCACAAAAGAAATAAAACACAAATATGTACTATAACTCAATTATAGATACCATAGGGAATACACCTTTGGTAAAGCTTAACAAAGTAAACAAAGGCATTCCCGGGACTATTCTGGTAAAAGTAGAGTACTTCAATCCTGGCAATTCAATGAAAGACAGAATGGCCATAAAAATGATTGACGATGCTGAAAAAGAAGGCATTTTAAAACCGGGAGGAACAATTATTGAAGGAACCTCTGGAAATACCGGCATGGGTTTGGCACTTGTTGCGATTTCAAGAGGATACAAGTGTATTTTCACTTTAGCTGATAAGCAATCTAAGGAAAAAATGGACATATTGCGTGCTGTAGGCGCTGAAGTAATAGTTTGTCCTACCAATGTTTCTCCTGACGATCCCCGCTCCTATTATTCAGTGGCAAAAAAATTGAACCAGGAGATTCCTAACTCATTCTATCCGAACCAATATGACAATATTTCTAATGCTAAAGCGCATTATGAAACCACCGGGCCTGAAATCTGGAAAGAAACTGAAGGCAAAATAACACACTGGGCTGCCGGAGTTGGTACGGGAGGCTCTATGTGTGGCACAAGCAAATACTTAAAAGAACAAAACCCAAACATTGTTAGTGTAGGGATTGACTCATATGGGTCAGTATTTAAAAAATATAAGGAAACCGGCATTTTTGATGAAAAAGAAATTTATCCTTACCTGACAGAAGGTATCGGGGAAGATATTCTTCCTAAAAATGTGGACTTCTCCATGATTGATTCATTTGTTAAAGTTACAGACAAAGACGGGGCAATCATGACCAGAAGGCTGGCACGTGAAGAAGGTCTTTTCTGCGGTTGGTCTTGCGGATCTGCGGTGCATGGCGCATTGGAATACGCCAAAGAAAACATGAAAGAAGATGATATGATGGTGATCATTTTACCTGACCACGGAACCCGTTATTTAGGTAAAATTTACAATGATGACTGGATGAGAGATCATGGCTTTTTGGAAGCCAATGATTACGCTACTGCAAGAAATATTGTAGCAAAAAGAAACGGCTCCTTTGAATTGAAATCCGTGGAAAGTAATCAGAAAGTAATTGAAGTAGTTAAATTACTTGATCAACTATCAGTTTCTCAATTACCTGTTGTTAAAGATGGAGAATTTGTAGGAAGTGTTACTGACACCAGGCTTCTGAATAAGCTGGTAGAAAATCCTGACCTTAAGAACCAACCCATTTCAGAAATAATGGATGCTCCGTTCAAGTTTATCTCCTCAAACACTACTGTTGACACAATATCTTCAATGATGAACCACGGAGACAAAGCTTTAATGGTGATGGATGATAACCAAAAAGCGCATATTATTACTAAGCAGGATTTATTGATGGCATTCTCTGATTAAAAGAAAATATTTAAAAAATGAGTAAAGGCGGGAAGTGAAGTTTCTCGCCTTTTTTATTCCTTTTCTATTTTTACTGCGGGGTTTAAACTAACAAGTTGAGATAAAAAAGCTTCCTTTTGTTCTGGTGCTATAAAAATCTCATCAAACTTATTGTAGTGAATTATTAAACCATTCTTTGCCCCTAAAGCAATCTTAAGCCCTACATACCATAAGTTTTCGGAAGCAACAACTTTTCTTATTTGATTAACAGGAATTTTCCCATTAAAAAACCCTGAGCGATAGGTAAAGACTTCTTCAGTAAGAAAATATACTGTACCATAATAAAGCCAGCCCAGGAAGATTAATAGCAGTAAGAGAATTGCTGCATAAATGATATATCCCTGAGAAGTATAAAACATTAGCCACACTGCATGAATGAAAGCTGCCAGCATTAACAGCATAATCAACTTGAAAAAATTGGATTTATGTGGAAGGTATTTCATAGCTATTAAAGCTAGAAATAATTTGGATAATATAAAAGTGCGCACGAGAAGATTCGAACTTCCACGGGCTTTCGCCCACCACCCCCTCAAGATGGCGTGTCTACCAATTTCACCACGTGCGCAAATGCTTTGTAAATATACTGCCCTAAAGCAAAAAACCCATCCAAAGGATAGGTTTTTTGTGACTCGCTTGGGGTTTACCTCCATTCGCGGTATAGACTTCTCTCCCCAATCTTGCACTACGTGACTCGCTTGGGGTTCGAACCCAAGACCCCATCCTTAAAAGGGATGTGCTCTACCAGCTGAGCTAGCGAGTCATTTAATTATAAAATTTTTATTCACTTTTTTTTCTTTCATATTTCCCATTGTTGAACCAACTCTACCGATGGGTAATCTTTAGAGAAAAAAAATGCTCCAACAACTTCTTATTGGAGCGCTATCTTTATTAAGACGTATATTCAGAAAATATAGTCTTAAAATAGTGACTCGCTTGGGGTTCGAACCCAAGACCCCATCCTTAAAAGGGATGTGCTCTACCAGCTGAGCTAGCGAGTCAATTAAATATTATTTCAAAATTTCAGACTTAAAACTAAGTCTTACCCTGTTCTGAATCTTTCTTTCAGAGCAATTTACCAGCAGAGCTAGTGAGTGTTTTTTTTGCTTTTAAGGAGGCGTTTTCCTTAATTGCGTTGCAAATGTAAGCACTAATAAATAAAATGCAAAAGGTAATTCTCAAATTTCTCGTTTCTATTTTCTTCTGCTTAGCTTTTTTCACCGTATCAATTGCTGATTCTTTTGATAATGAGCTGGTTACAGCCGACTCACTTTATTCAACAAAATTGTACACTGAATCAATAAAGATTTACGAATCCATTTTTGAAGCAGGAAAAGCAACACCTGCCATGCTTTTAAAGATGGCCAGAATAGAAGAAGGACTCATGAATTACGGACAAACCATCTTCTATCTTGAGAAATATTTTGAGCTTACTGAAGACAAAAAAGTATTACGGCACATTGAGCAAATTGCTGAAAAAGAAAAGCTTTCAGGGTACTCTTACAACTTCGGTTTTTACTTTTCCCATTACTACCAAAAGTGGCAGCCTTTACTTTTAGCAGTGCTTTTAGCCATTTTGATTATCCTCCTCAGCTTCATGATTAAAAATAGAGATAAGCAATTTCTGAAAAGACAATATTTTTCTTTCGCTGTTATTCTTATTGTGCTTATCGGAGTGGCCAATAACATCGTATTCCCCCACTATGCTATCGTAGTAGATCATCCAACTTTTCTTTTGCAAGGCCCATCAGCAGCCTCAAATGTGGTACAAAGAATAGATAAAAACCATAAAATAGTGGTAAAGGACCAGGTAGACGTATGGACAGAAACCGAATGGCAGGATAATAAAGCATACATTAAAACAGATCATTTGAAAAAGCTTTAATTTTTCAAAAATAATGGACTAATTTTGCCGCTTATGGCAAGAAAGAAACACCCCGTTATTGAGAAATTACTTATAGAAAAAATAGCTGCCGAAGGAAAAGCACTTGGCTATTTTGATGAAAAAGTGGTTTTTGTACAAGGAACTGCACCAGGGGATGTAGTGGATGTTAGGGTACATAAAAAAAAGAAGAGTTTTTTAGAAGGTAGTGCAATTAGATTTCACGAAAAATCTAAACTTAGGGTAGAACCGTTTTGCTCACACTACGGCACATGTGGTGGGTGCAAGTGGCAACATTTATCTTATTCAGATCAACTTAACTTTAAGGCACAGCAGGTAACGGATGCTTTGCAAAGAATTGCCAAAGTACCCTTACCGGAAATTCAGCCAATCTTACCTTCTTCCCATACCACCTATTACAGGAATAAGCTCGAGTTTACGTTCTCCAACAGCAGATGGCTAACTCCGGAAGAGATTGCCACAGATCAATCTTTCAGTTCTTCTGCGCTTGGTTTCCATGTACCTAAACGATTTGATAAAATTGTACAAATAGAGCATTGCTATCTACAACCGGAACCTTCCAATAAAATCAGGCTCGAGGTGGATAAAATTGCCAAAGAAAACAATATCACTTACTTCGACCTGGTAAACCAAACTGGCTATTTACGAAATTTAATAATCAGGACAGCTTCAACAGGACAGGTAATGGTTATTTTGCAGGTAGCAGAGGAGAATGAGGAATGGCTTACTTTGATTCTATCTCACTTAAAAAATAAATTTCCGGAGATCACTTCATTATTATACGTGATTAACCAAAAAGGAAATGATACATTCCATGGTCTGGAGGTTCAAACTTTTGCCGGACAGGATCACATTTTAGAAGAAATGGAAGACTTGCAATTTAAAATTGGTCCTAAGTCTTTCTATCAAACCAATTCTGAGCAGGCCTTTGAATTATATAAAATCACCAGGAATTTTGCCGGACTTGAAGGTGATGAACTGGTTTATGACCTTTACACAGGCACCGGAACTATTGCTAATTTTGTGGCAAAAAGAGCAAAAAAAGTAATTGGAGTTGAATATGTGGAAGAAGCCATTGATGATGCCAAATTCAACTCTCAACTCAATAACATCACAAATACCAGCTTCTACGCAGGAGACATGAAGGATATTCTTACTGAAGAATTTCTTCAAATAAACGGACACCCTGATGTAATTATTACAGACCCACCAAGGGCAGGAATGCATCCTGATGTACTAAACATGCTTTTAAGGATAGGGGCTAAAAAAATTGTATATGTAAGTTGTAATCCGGCAACGCAAGCCAGAGATTTAGCCGTACTAGATGAAAAATACAAAGTTACTGCTGTACAACCTGTAGATATGTTTCCGCAAACCCACCATGTAGAAAACGTTGCCTTACTTGAACTGAAATAACAATGAGTGAAGACCAGCTGACAAGGATCAACAAATATTTAAGTGAAGTAGGTTACTGCTCAAGAAGAGCGGCTGATAAACTAATTGATGCAGGAAGGGTAACCATCAACGGGAAAATACCGGAGATGGGCACAAAAGTAAGTGCTAAAGATGAAATTAGAGTAGATGGGAAGCTCATTAATGAATCTCAGGACAAACCTGTTTATATAGCATTTAATAAGCCGGTAGGGATTGTTTGCACAACTGACACCCGGGTGGAAAAAGATAACATTATTGACTACATTAATTATCCTTCAAGGATTTTCCCTATTGGTAGATTGGATAAACCCAGCGAAGGCCTGATTTTTCTGACCAATGATGGTGATATCGTTAATAAAATATTGCGCGCCAGAAACCATCACGAAAAGGAATATATTGTTACAGTAAATAAGCTAATCACCCCTGAATTCCTGGAAATGATGAGGAACGGGGTGCCTATTTTGGACACTATTACCCGTAAATGCAAGGTAGAGCAAATAAGTAAGTTCAAATTTAAGATTATTCTAACGCAGGGTTTAAACCGCCAAATCAGAAGGATGTGTGAATACCTGGATTATCAGGTTATTAGCCTGCGCAGAGTACGCATTATGAATATTAATTTGGATGTCCCTTTAGGGCAATGGCGTTACTTAACTGAAGAAGAACTTCAACAGATTAATGAAATGGTATCTGACTCTTCTAAAACACACGATGAATAATTTTTAGGTATGAGCAAGATGACAAATAACGACTTGTTGAGAAGAATTCGCTTTATTTTTGACTACAGCGATGCTGAAATGATAGCGATTTTCGAAGCTGCTGAAGAAAAAGTTGCCAGATCATTGATTACAGACTGGTTGAAACGAGACGAAGACCCGGAATTTAAAACCATCTCAGATAAGCAGTTAGCTACCTTTCTCAATGGTTTAATTAATAAATACAGAGGAAAAAAAGAAGGAGAACAGCCTCAGCCGGAAAATAAATTAGACAATAACCTCATTCTTAAAAAGCTTAAAATAGCATTGAATCTCAAAACAGAGGACATTGTATCCTTATTTGACCTGGCTGATATGAAAGTAAGTACACATGAAGTAAGTGCCTTTCTCAGAAATCCCAAGCAAAGCCAATACAGACCTTTTATGGATCAATTCCTCCGTAATTTTTTAATTGGCCTGCAAATTAAATATCGTAACAGCTCTGAGGATCAACAGTAAAGCAGATATTGTTAACTTAATGTTTCCAATTAACAAAAAATTAATATTTAACATTAAGTTAACAATTAACATTGAGTTAACACGCCTAAATACCCTACTTTTGCCCCGGTTTAATTCTCACTTACTTTCTAAACGGTTTGGCAAGAATACTTTTAACACTCACCTGCTCACTTTACTTTATATCAAGTGCTTATACTCAGCAAACGGATACCCTGCCCTTTCCAAATATAAATTCTAAATGGTATGAAAGTATATCGATTGGTGGATATGTGCAGGCCAGATATAACCGGCTTTTAGAAACAAACCCTGACCTGGAATGCTCTCAATGTGATGCCAGCTGGGGAGAAGGGGGTGGTTTTTCATTGAGAAGGGTCAGAATTAAGCTGTCTGGAAATATTGGCAAACATGTTTACTTTTATATTCAACCTGATTTCGCAAGCTCTTCTGCTGGTCCTGGTCTTCATTATGGACAACTAAGGGATGCTTACATGGACGTAAGCATAGATCAAAACAGAGAATTCCGATTCAGGATTGGGCAAAGTAAGGTACCCTATGGTTTTGAAAATATGCAATCAAGCCAGAACAGACTGCCATTAGACCGGAATGACGGAATGAACAGTGCTATTAAGAATGAGCGAGAATTAGGTGTTTTCTTTTATTGGGCTCCTAAAGAAATAAGATCGCGCTTTAGCATGTTAACAAGAGAAGGTTTAAAAGGCTCAGGAGACTACGGAGTTGTGGGGCTGGGAATATACAATGGGCAAACGGGAAATGCGACCGAACTTAATAATGAATTACATGTAGTAGGAAGGGTGAGCTATCCTTTCAAGTTGGGAAAACAAATTATTGAACCTGGCATTCAAGCCTACACCGGGGAGTATCAAATTCCTCTGTACAACATTAGCGAAGGGACAATTGTAAATCCAGATCTTAATTATATTGATCAGAGAGCAGCACTCACGTTTGTACTTTACCCACAGCCATTTGGCATTCAGGCTGAGTATAATGTAGGAAGAGGACCAGAATTTAATAAAGAAAATAACACAATTGAAGAAACACCTTTAAAAGGTGGGTACGCTACAATTACCTATAAAACAATAGTAGCTAATCAGTTATTCTATCCTTTTATTCGGTATCAGTATTATGATGGAGGTAAAAAATTTGAACGGGATGCAAGGAGCTATGAAGTAAGCGAATTAGAGATTGGAATAGAATGGAGGCCTGTAAAAGCGTTTGAGTTTGTAGCTATGTATACTATTTCCTCCAGAAGATTTGAAGATTTCCAGAACCAGAATAACTTGCAAGAGGGCAGATTACTTCGTTTACAAGCCCAGGTAAACTTTTGATTCACAAATAGAAAAAATATCTGTATTTTTCTATGCTTCTTAATAACGGAAAGTTCATATCTGCCATAATAATTGGAAATTATCTAAATGGTTTATAGGTAGTTTTTTAAGGCTATGCTAGCTATTTACACATACTTTACCTGTTAACTCTCACCTACCCCCTCCAATATAACCCTCTGCTCATTTAACACTTACAAAGAGTGTATTTTCTTGACATTTAAATAATTAAAGTTTAAATTGTATTAAATACGAATTAACTATCTAACCAAAACCACAATGGATGCACTTATACAAAAAGCGATAAGCCAATTGGGTGAGAAAGAAGTGCAGGGAAAAGACAGTCATAACCCTACAATTATTCAATATGCACAAGAAGCAGGTTTTACCTGGGTTAATGATGATGAAACACCCTGGTGCAGCATATTTGTGAATTGGGTAGCTAAATCCTGCCAGTTAAAATGCAGTAATAAAGCAAACGCCCGCTCCTGGTTAACCATTGGCAAAAATGTTGATGCAAACCCTGAACCTGGTGATATTGTTATATTTTGGAGAGAAAGCAAACTTTCGTGGAAAGGGCATGTCGGTTTTTTCTTTGGCTATTCCCACGATGTCAAACGCGTTTATTGTCTGGGCGGAAACCAGGGAAACCAGGTCTCAATATCTGCTTACCCCTCCGAAACCGTGCTCGGGTTTAGAAGATTAGTTTCCTCTTCCATTACAGTTTTGCCTGAACCTATTTTAAAAATAAATGATAAGGGTAATAGAGTGAAGCTATTACAGACCGCACTAAATTCAGCAGGAATTAACTGCGGAACTTCAGATGGTGATTTTGGACCTAAAACAGAAGCTGCAGTAAGTATGCTTCAATCAATGAGTGGTAATTTAACAATAGATGGAATTTATTCGGTTGAAACCCAACAATACCTTCAGTCATTATTAACGGAGTAAAAGCCCGGCCATTGAGACTCCAGATTAATGGAAAGCAAAACTTAAACATTCAGCAGATTCATCAACCTTGAAAATAAAAAAAAATGAAAGAGTCCGTAAAAGTTTTATCGATAGATGGTGGAGGGATAAGAGGAATTATTCCGGGAACCATTATGCAGGCAATAGAAGAAGATTTTAACATTAAAGTGGCAGACTATTTCGATTTGATTGCAGGCACAAGCACAGGGGGAATCCTGGCATGCGCTTATCTTTGTCCTCATCCAGATGATCCTACTCTACCCAGGTTTTCTGCTAAGGAAGTGGTAAACTTATATTTGGAAAGAGGTACTGAGATTTTTGATATCCCTTTCTTTCACAGAATAAGATCTGTGGGGGGACTAACTGATGAAACTTATCCCTCAAAGGGCCTTGAGAAAGCATTAAATGATTATTTTGGTGATGGTTGGCTGAAAGATCTACTGAAGCCTACAGTAATCACCTCTTATGATATTCACAATAGAAAAGGACATTTCTTCAGGCAACATAAAGCAAATGAGCCTCAAAGAAACTTTAAGGTGAAAGATATTTGCAGAGCCACCTCCGCAGCTCCTACCTATTTTGAATGCTCACAAATTACTGCTGAAGATAAAACCCAGTACTGTTTAGTAGATGGCGGTGTTTTTGTAAATAACCCGGCCATGTGTGCCTATTCTGAAATTAGAGAATATACTAAGCTTACTGCTAAAAACATGCATATTTTATCTCTAGGAACAGGTCACAAAAGAGACTCTTACCCTTACGACAAAAGTCGCAATTTTGGTAAAGCAGAATGGATTAAACCAGCGCTGGATATCATGATGTCAGGTGCTGCAGATGTGACTCATTTCCACATGAGCCAAATTTTTGGTACTATTGAGCGCCCTGAACAATATTTGAGAGTTGATCAGGAAATACCCCCAACAATTAACCCTGAGATGGACTGTGCCACTCCTGAAAATATGGAATCTCTACGGCAGCTTGGATTAAAAATTTATCATGAACACAGAGAGACTATATCTCAATGGATGAAATTAGCCAATGAAAAAGCAGACACACCAGCTCCTGCAGTTTAAAAATGCATTCCTGCTAATTAATCGAATATTATCACTCGCTTATTAGTTATTTTAATCAATTAATCGGCATTTAAAACATTTACACTAAAAAAAATCCGATTAAATTAAATTAAATCCTTCTATCCAAGAATTTGTAAATTTCACTTATTTAATAAGTTATACGATTATCTTTATAATTAAACTAAACCCGATTAAAATGAAAAAATTATTGATTCTATTGCTTGTGTGTTATAGCACGGCAGCCTTTAGCCAAACAAAATTGGTAGAAAAGGTACCTCAAGTAGAAGGGAAAATTGTAATACCCTATGAAAAATATGTTTTAGATAATGGTTTGACCTTAGTTATTCATGAAGACCATTCTGATCCTGTAGTTCATGTAGATGTTACCTACCATGTAGGGTCAGCAAGAGAAGAGCTGAATAAATCTGGCTTTGCCCACTTTTTTGAGCATATGATGTTTCAAGGATCTGAAAATGTAGGAGATGAGGAGCATTTTAAGTTCGTAACAGAATCCGGAGGCACATTGAATGGAACAACAAACAAAGATAGAACCAACTATTTTGAAACTGTACCAAGCAACCAATTGGATGTAATGCTATGGTTGGAAGCAGATAGAATGGGATTTCTCTTACCAGCAGTTACTCAGGAAAAATTTGAAGTACAACGCTCTACAGTAAAAAATGAGAAAGGACAAAACTATAACAACAGACCTTACGGTTTATTTGGTGAAGTAAATGCTGCTTCTTTATATCCTTATGGACATCCCTATTCATGGTTAACCATTGGTAAACTGGAAGATCTGGACAGGGTAGACGTATCTGATTTGAAAAAATTCTTTTTAAGATGGTACGGCCCCAATAATGCCACACTTACTATTGGTGGAGATGTAAACCCTAAAGAAGTGGTTAAAAAAGTTGAGAAATACTTTGGTAGCATTCCTTCAGGACCTGCTGTAGAACCAATGAAACTGGCTCCGGTAACTTTGGATAAAGACAGATATGTATCTTATGTAGATAATAATATCAGGTTTCCTTTACTATTGTTTACTTTCCCTACTGTACCTACTTACCATGAAGATGAGGCTGCACTGGACTGTTTATCAGAAATTTTGGGAGCAGGCAAAAGTTCTTACTTCTATAAGAAATTTGTCTTAACTCAAAAAGCCATTCAAGCCAGTACCTTCCATCCTACAAGTGAATTAGCAGGTGAATTCACCATGTTTACGCTACCTTTTCCAGGCCAAAAATTAGCTGATTTTGAAAAGCAAGTAAGAGATATTCTGGTAGAATTTGAAGCAAATGGTGTAACTGACGCTGACATTGAAAAATTTAAAGCTAACTATGAATCCAATACTATTAATGGTTTAGCCAGTGTAAGAGGAAAAGTAAGTCAATTAGCTGCTTATGAAACTTTTAGAGGTGACCCTAACTACATAGCTAAGGATTTGGAAAGATATCTTGCGGTTACGAAAGAAGATGTAATCAGAGTATTTAACAAGTACATAAAAGGAAAGCCAGCCGTAATTCAGAGCGTTTTACCTAATGCAGAAACAGAACCGGCTGCACCGGATAACTACAAACCGGCAACAGAAGGTGAAAATCCTTTTCCAACTATTGATTATTCAGAGTTATCATACAACAGGCCAAATGATGGTAAGTTTGACAGAAGTAAAAAACCTGTACCGGGTCAGAGCCCTTTGGTAAAAGTACCTGAAATCTGGAAAGAGAATTGGAGCAATGGAATGAAAATTATAGGAACAGAAAGCAAGGAAATACCTACTGTTGCTATTCAAATCACATTGAATGGTGGTCATCAGTTAGATGCAAAGGATCCGGGCAAAGCAGGTTTGGCGCAGCTAACAGCCAGCATGATGAATGAAGGTACAACCAGCTTAACTTCTGAGGAATTTCAGGAGGAATTAAGGAAAATTGGTAGTTCCATTTCAGTGTACGCAGGTCAGAATTCAACCACTATTTCTATCAATACCCTATTGAAAAACCTTGATAAAACTTTAGCGCTTACTGAAGATGTATTGATGAACCCAAGGTTTGATCAGGCTGACTTTGACAGGAACAAGAAGCAAACTATTGAAGGTATAAAATCCAGCGAAACTGATCCTGCAGCTATAGCAAGTTTAGTGTATGATAAATTAATTTATGGTGATAACCATATTTTCTCGGTTCCCTCTTCAGGTGTAACAGAAACTGTTGAAAACATAAGTCTTGATGATGTAAAAAGCTTTTACAAAAAATACTACTCTCCATCAGTAGGAGAATTGGTTGTAGTAGGAGACGTTTCTAAGGAGGAAATTTTGCCTAAGCTTTCCTTTTTAAAGAACTGGAAAGGAGAAAAAGTAACTATTCCTTCATTGAAATTTACCAACACTACAGGTAAAACTAAGATTTACCTTGTTGATAAAAAAGAGGCGGCACAATCACAAATAAGAATTGGATACTTAACAGATATGGAGTATTCCGCAACAGGTGACTACTATAATTCTTATCTGATGAACTATAACCTTGGAGGTGCATTTAACAGCAGAATAAATCTTAAATTAAGAGAAGAAAAAGGCTGGACTTATGGAGCCAGATCGTACTTTGATGTGGGAGAAAACCCTGGGCCTTTTACCGCAACTGCAGGTGTTAAGGCTAATGCCACAGACAGCTCTGTTTATGAATTCATGACTGTGATTTCTGATTATAAAGAAAATGGAATTACTCCTGCTGAATTAGAATTCATGAAAAAATCAATTGGTCAGAAAGATGCTTTAAGCTATGAAACACCGGGACAGAAAGCTGGTTTCCTCAGAAGAATAGTACATTATGACCTTAATGAAAACTATGTTGAAGATCAAATGAAGATCTTAAACAAGATGACTAAAAAAGAAATAGACCAAATTGCCAAGGATAAATTAAAAACTGACCAAATGGTTATTTTGGTGGTAGGAGATGAAGCCAGCAATATTGAAGGTTTAAGAAAATTAGGTTATGAAATTGTAAGGCTCAATACCAAAGGTGAACCTGTTGATGGTAATACTATGGAGGGCGGAAAATAATCAGATTCGTAAATATATCTATTTTATAAAATCCAAATTCCTTTTTTGGTTGATGGAATTATAAAATTGAAATAAGTATTAAAGCATCGGTTCAACAACCGATGCTTTTTTGTTTGCATCTGAACCTACGAGAATCATAAAAAATAAAAACTTATCCTCCTAAATTCGTTTAGAATGGTATTTACTTTTCAACTAATAACAAACACTTACTACCATGAAATATAACATGCTCGGCAATACAGGTTTACTGGTTTCTGAACTATGCTTAGGCACCATGACTTTCGGAGGAAAAGGCTACTGGACAGCTATTGGCCAATTAGACCAAAAGCCGGTAGACGACCTAATGAAGAAAGCAGTAGAATCAGGCATCAATTTTATTGACACTGCCAATGTATACTCCGAAGGGCTTTCAGAAGAAATGACGGGGCAATCGATTAAAAATCTTGGTTTAAAAAGAGAAGAGCTAATTTTAGCAACAAAAGTGCGTGGCACAATGGGTGAAGCTCCCAATCAAACCGGTTTAAGCAGAGGTCATATCTTTAAGGAGGTAGATTCAAGCCTAAAACGTTTAAAAACAGATTACATCGATCTATATCAAATTCATGGATTCGACCCTTTCACACCTATAGAAGAAACTTTACAAGCATTAGATGATATAGTAAAAGCAGGGAAAGTGCGATATATAGGTTGCAGTAATTTAGCCGCCTGGCAAATAATGAAGGCATTGGCTTATTCGGATAAACATCATCTAAGTAAATTTATTTCATTACAAGCATATTACACTATTGCAGGTAGAGATTTAGAAAGAGAGATAATTCCTTTGTTAAAAGATCAAAAGCTTGGTTTAATGGTGTGGAGTCCTTTAGCAGGTGGTATTTTGAGCGGTAAATACAGCAAAGATGGAAAAGGTCCGGAAGGTGCCAGACGGGTAGATTTTGACTTCCCTCCTATTAATAAAGACAGAGCTTTCTCAGTTTTAGATGTACTGCATGATATGGCAAAAGAAAAAAATGTTTCTGTAGCACAACTTTCCTTAGCTTGGCTGTTACACCAGTCAGCTGTAAGCTCAGTAATTATTGGTGCTAAAAAAATGGAACAGCTTGAAGACAACCTGAAAGCTACAGAGGTGCAGTTCTCAGAAAAAGAACTTCAGCAACTAGATGAAGTAAGCCAGTTACCCCCTGAGTATCCGGGATGGATGTTGGAAAGACAGGGCAGGGACAGAAGGCAGC
Source organism: Marivirga lumbricoides (assembly GCF_014636295.1). Classification (GTDB taxonomy): domain Bacteria; phylum Bacteroidota; class Bacteroidia; order Cytophagales; family Cyclobacteriaceae; genus Marivirga; species Marivirga lumbricoides. The sequence continues at coordinate 48,846 of NZ_BMEC01000012.1, forward strand.
AGCAAGAGGATTTTAAGGTCAAAAAACCTTAACAGCATTAACATAGACAATCAAGCAAGTTCATCAGAAAATAGAACTTGCTTTTTTGTTTAGTAAGCATCATACCTCTTCAGGAATTTGTGTAAATTCATACCAGCTAATAATCCTATAAAATGTATAAGCCAATAAGCTACTTAATCATTACCCTATGCCTATCTTTTACCTCAATGGCTCAAACTAATAAAAAAGAAAAAGTTATTGTTCAATCTATAGATGAGCATAACAGCTATTATACCGAACTACTGAAGAAAATAGTAAATATTAATAGCGGCACCATGAATTTTGAAGGTGTTAAACAAGTAGGGAGTATTCTGGCGAAAGAGTTTGAAGCTTTAGGAATGGAAACAGAGTGGTCTCCTGGCGATTCTTTTAACAGAGCAGGGCATTTAATAGCAAAAACAAAAGGAAAAAAGGGACCTAAATTATTACTAATTGGGCATTTAGATACAGTTTTTGAGCCTGACAGCCCATTTCAGGAATATACAATGCTGAACGATTCCATCATGCAAGGCCCGGGAGTAGCTGATATGAAAGGTGGGGACGTTATCATTATTATGGCTTTGAAAGCTTTAAAGGAAGCAGGCGCTTTAGCAGATATGCAAATTGAAGTGGTGATGACAGGTGATGAGGAAAAAAGTGGAAGCCCAATTGAAAAATCAAAAGAAGCATTAATCAAAGCTGCGAAGTGGGCAGATATAGCTTTAGCATTTGAAAATGCAGATGGAGACCCTAAAACCATTGTAACTTCCAGAAGAGGCTCATCAGGCTGGCTTTTGAAAGTTAAAGGTAATGCAGCACATTCATCTCAAATATTTACAGATAAAGTTGGTGTGGGAGCCATTTATGAGGCTTCAAGAATTCTAAATGAATTTTATGTGCAATTATCAAAAGAAGAAAACCTCACTTTTAACCCGGGAGTGATCTTAGGAGGTACTCAAACTGAATTTGACGCAGGTAAAAGTGGGGGAACTGCTACCGGAAAAAGCAATGTGGTAGCTCAGGAAGTGACAGTAAGTGGGGATATAAGAGCCGTTTCAACCGAGCAACTGGAAAAAGCTAAAAAAATAATGAATCAAATTATCAGTAACAATTACCCTGAAACATCCGCAACATTAATCTTTAAAGAGGGTGGTTATCCTCCTCTCACCAACACTGAAGGAAATCAAAAACTATTACGGTATTATAGCAACACCAGTGAAGACTTAGGTTTCGGATCCGTTTCTGCTGTACACCCAAGAAATGCAGGGGCTGCAGATGTATCATTTACCTCCGGCTGGGTTACTATGGCAATTGACGGTATGGGAATGTGCGGAGCAGATGATCACACAATCAATGAAACAGGAGATTTAAGCATGCTTCCGGTACAGGCAAAAAGAGCTGCTGTTTTAATGTTAAGGCTAATGGAAAATAAAGACTTCAAGTAGTATCTTTTTCTATGAATTGATACATTTGCAAGCCATATAAAGAAGTACTTAACATCTTTTCTTTCTTTATTTCACGTACTTCAGAAAGTAAATTTTGCAGAATGGATCAAATTAATAGAATAGAAAACGAATTACAACCGCTTAGGGAGCAGTTAAAAAATCATAAGCTCTATCAAAAGCTCAGTTCAATTGAAGATATTCAACTCTTCATGGAAAGCCATGTATTTGCAGTGTGGGATTTTATGTCTCTTTTAAAAATGCTTCAGGTAGAACTTACTAATACCTCCACACCCTGGACACCTCCCCAAAACCCTACCTTAGCTCGCTTTATTAATGAAATTGTTCATGGGGAGGAAAGTGATCTTAATGAGTTGGGAGAAGCCAAAAGTCATTTTGAGATGTACCTGGAGGCTATGGAGCAAATAGGAGCCGACACAAAACTTATCAGTTCATTTATACAAAAGATAGAAGCTGGGATTCCAGTGAAGGAGGCACTTCTGAAAATTTCTGCAAATGAAGGAGTTTCCCAATTCGTGAATTTTACATTTGAGATAATTGCAACAGGTAAAACTCATTTAATAGCATCCGCTTTTACTTTTGGCAGAGAAGACGTAATACCGGATATGTTCATAGAAATTTTAAAAAGTGCTGACGCTGAAAACAATAAATACAACAAATTAAGTTACTATTTGCAGCGCCACATTGAACTGGATGGCGATGAACACGGGCCTCTCTCCTTACAAATGATCGAATTGCTTTGTGAAGATAACCTTTCCAAATGGAACAAGACGCTGGATGTAGCTAAGAAAGCACTGAAATTCAGGATTTCATTATGGGATTCAATAGCTGAAATGATAGATAGTGACAGAGCTTAACCGTTCAAGAGTTAATTTAAAAGACAATAACACCTGGGAGTTAATAATGGTTAATTCAGCTAAGTTGCTTTCTTAAAAGGCTGCTAATCTCTAATTTGCATTAAAAACTAACAGCATATTTCATGAAAAGCTTAATTTTAACCATTATGACAGCTCTCAGCTTAAACTTTATAGCCGGTGCACAGGAGTTATCATCTCCTGACAAGAACTTTAAACTCACGTTTACTTTAAAAAACGGAGCACCCATCTATCAATTAACCTATAAAAACAAGCCTGTAGTAAAGGAAAGCGCATTAGGACTTGAAATAAAAGATAATAAGCCGCTGACAGAAGGGTTTACCTTAGGAGAAGCAAATACCAATACCGTAGATGAAACATGGGAACCGGTTTGGGGCGAATCAAGTGAAATAAGAAATCATTACAATGAATTGGCGGTAAATCTTATTCAAACAGAAACCGATAGACTAATGGTCATTAGATTCAGGTTATTTAATGATGGTTTAGGCTTCAGGTACGAATTCCCTAAACAGTCAAATTTGAACCATTTTGTGGTTACTGATGAGAAAACCCAATTTGCTATGGCAGGGGATCACAAAACCTGGTGGATTCCGGGCGATTACGACACCCAGGAATACGATTACACAGAATCTAAACTTTCGGAAATAAGTGGCCTTATGGAGCAGGCAATAACACCGAATGCTTCTCAAACCCCCATTTCTAAAACTGCTGTACAAACTGCATTAATGATGAAATCTTCAGATGGAATTTATATTAATCTGCATGAAGCAGCTTTAAAGGACTATTCCTGCATGCATCTGGAGTTAGATGAAAATTCTATGACTTTTGAATCCATATTGACACCCGATGCCATTGGAAATATGGCATATATGCAAACACCTACTCAAACGCCCTGGAGAACTGTAATAGCAAGTGACAAAGCGGGAGACATTCTACTCTCGAACATTACACTAAACCTGAATGAGCCAGTAGCTTATGAAGATGTCTCGTGGATTAAGCCTGTAAAATATATTGGTGTCTGGTGGGAAATGATTACCGGAAAAAGCTCATGGGCTTACAATGAAAATATGGGAAGCGTAAAGCTGGGAGAAACAGACTATTCTGCAGTAGAAGCTTCTGACAGACATGCCGCTAATACTAAAAAAGTAAAGAGGTACATTGACTTTGCTTCCGAGCATGGTTTCGACCAGGTACTTGTTGAAGGTTGGAATGAAGGCTGGGAAGATTGGTTTGGTCTCTCAAAAGATTATGTTTTCGATTTTGTAACGCCTTACCCTGATTTTGATGTGGTAGAACTGAGAGAATATGCTAAATCCAAAGACGTACGCTTAATGATGCACCATGAGACTTCAGGAGCCATCAGAAACTATGAGCGGCATATGGATACTGCCTATCAATTTATGGTAGCCAATAATTATAACTCAGTAAAAAGTGGCTATGTAGGAAATATTATTCCAAGAGGAGAGCATCATTATGGGCAGTGGGCTGTCAATCATTATCAATATGCAGTAGAAAAAGCTGCTAATTACCAGGTAATGGTGAATGCTCATGAAGCGGTGAGGCCTACCGGATTAAGAAGAACCTATCCTAACTTAATTGGTAATGAGTCGGCAAGGGGAACAGAATATGAAGCATTTGGAGGAAATAAAGTATTTCATACAACCATACTTCCTTTCACACGCCTTATTGGAGGCCCTATGGATTATACTCCAGGCATTTTCGTTACCGATATCAGTAAGCTAAACCCCGGAAACAACTCCTATGTTAGAACCACTATAGCAAGGCAACTTGCTCTGTATGTCACAATGTACAGCCCACTGCAAATGGCGGCTGATTTGCCTGAACATTACGAAATGTTTTTGGATGCTTTTCAGTTTATTAAGGATGTAGCCATTGATTGGGATAAATCTTTAGTGCTTGAAGCTGAGCCAGGTGATTTTATTACCTATGCCCGAAAAGAAAAAAACGGTGAAAGATGGTTTGTGGGAAGAACTAATGATGAAGAAAAAAGAACTTCTCAAATCAGCTTTGACTTTCTTCCTAAAGGGGAAACTTATATAGCAATCATTTACAGTGATGCTCCGGATGCGCACTATAAGGATAACCCGCAAGCTTATGAAATTAAAAAATATGTAGTTACTTCAAAATCTAAGCTGGAACAATTTTGTGCTCCCGGAGGAGGTTATGCCATTAGCTTAGTGCCTATAAAAGATAACAGCGAAACAAAAGGCCTAAATAAACTCTAAGGGTTTACTCCTTCCAATAGTAGAATACACCTGTTTGTTTAGGCAGGTGTATTTTAGATACTCCTGATAAGTACTTCAGTTCTCGAAAACCAACTAAACTTTGCTCGAAAAGGTGGGCAGCGCGTTGAATTGTAGCGTGAAAGCCAGCCAACTGGAGGGGACTACAGGGGTGTTTTACGAGAAGAATAGCTTTCCATTGAAGAAAATCAAGTCTTGTTATATAGTAGACAAAAGATTGAAATTTGGTTTAAAAAACCTTGGAACTTGAGTTAACCTGACTACTGAATAAAATTCCTGTTTGATGCGGTTTAATGCTGGAATTTGAATTTGATATCACATTCCAAATTACGCCCCAACTTAATTTTACGGACTTAATATACTTTCCATACAACTTTCTCTTCTTTACTTCGCTAATAAAATCAGTAATCAATTACATAAGCAAATGAAGATAGGAGATACACAAATTGAAGCAATTAAAGGAGATATTGTTACGCAAAGTGATATAGAAGCTATTGTTAACGCGGCAAATGCACAACTGCAAACAGGGAGCGGGGTTGCAGGAGCTATTCATAAAGCAGCTGGCCCTGATTTGGATAAAGAAACCAGTCCATTAGCTCCCATAAAACCCGGGGACGCTGTAATTACCCGAGCATACAATTTACCTAATGACTTTGTTATTCACGTGCTGGGTCCTATTTATGGAGCTGATAAACCAGAGGAAGATTTACTCTCCAACTGTTACAAGAATGCCATTCAACTGGCAGAAGAAAGAAAAATAAAATCTATTGCTTTTCCCGCTATATCAACAGGAGCCTTTGGTTACCCATTGGAAGAGGCTACTAACGTTACATTAAGCACTGTAAAAGTGATTTTGCCCACTTTGAAACATGTAAAGCTGGTAAGGTTTGTGTTATTTAGCGAGAAGGATTTAGCTTTATATCAGCAAAAAATTGAGGCGCTGAAGGATACTTTATAACGTTGAACTCCTGAGAAGCTATTAGCTACCTGTAAATACCCTTTCTCAGAAAGTTATTGATATCCAGAATGGCATCAATAATATTATCAGCCATTTTTTGGCGATAACCACAAACTTTTATTTTCAAAAGTTTCCCGCTATTTCCGTTAAAGGCTATTTTACTAATAGTTCTGTTATTCTTGATCTCGAAAATCAAAATCTCATATATTGAAATATTAATTCCATCATGATAGCCTACTCCCATCTTCCAGCTAATGTCTCTCCTCTCTTTAATCAGGTGATTAAGTAAATCCACTATTGTATTTTTATTAGGTACCATCAGGAATTACATTATTACATTAAATGTTTAAAATTAATTTAATCAATAATTCCCTCAAATCCAACAAGTAGCTTATTTCTCCCGGGATCCATTGAAAGATTATAATCTTTAATATCAGCTAGTCTTACTGATGCAATTGGCAAAATATAAATCAAAAAATCAGTTATAGCGTTAAGTATAAATTGAATAATATCACTACTAAATAAACAGCTCTTTATGATAGACTCTGAACAACTTGAAGCCAACCCTAAATTATACCTCTTCTTACCTCTGTATTATACGCTGTGGGCTGATTTCATACTAACTTCCACTGAAATTAAAACCATGGAAGAACTTATAGGTGAATTAGAGTGGTTAAAAGAAGAAGAAAAGCAGTACCTGAAATCTTATCTGGACCCGAATAAAAAAATAAATCCAAAAGAGCTAAAGAAATGGGAAAGTATCATTTCAGAAGCCCAAAAAGAAGGGCAACATAAAAACCTCACTTCCTTAGGTAAAGAACTGGTGAAAATTCATGGAAATGGCCAATCTGAAGATTTATCTGAAGACACAATCAACAAATTAAGAGAAACCGAAGCGAAATTAGGCCTGGTGCATAATGAGGTCAACTACATTTTCCAGCAGGGGCATAGAACTATTACCGGTGAGCAAAAAGCAGAACCACTTTTCGATCCGAAAAAACTAACTGCTTTGTTGGATGGTTCTCAGGCAGATCTGATCAAAAAGGTAAAGGATATTATTGGAGATGAAAGTTTTAAATATCCTGACACCGGAGACGTTGCCAGGCAACGTGAACAGGTGCTTCAACTTTGTAAAATATTGGCAAAAGAAGGATTGGGAAGCTGGGCATTTCCTAAAGAATATGGCGGTAAAGATGATATGCGAGGCTATTTTACCATTATGGAAACCCTCAGCTATCATGACCTAAGCATGGTGATTAAATTTGGTGTACAGTTTGGTCTTTGGGGAATGAGTGTTTTCTTTCTTGGTACAGAAAAACATCATCAGAAGTACCTTAAAGCCATAGGAACCCTTCAAATTCCCGGCTGTTTCGCTATGACGGAAACTAACCATGGTAGTAATGTGAAAGGGTTGGAAACCACGGCTACTTATAATCATCAGAAGCAAACTATCACGATAAACACCCCACATATACTAGCCTGCAAAGAGTATATTGGCAATGCGGCTGTACACGGACAAATGGCCACTGTATTTGCGAAATTAATTATTGACGGAACCGACTATGGTGTAAATACTTTCGTGGTACCTATCAGAAACGAGAAAGGTGAAACACTGGAAGGAGTGACCATTGAAGATAATGGCAAAAAGATGGGCTTGAATGGAGTGGATAATGGCAAAATATGGTTCAACCAGGTAGTGATTCCTAAAGAGAACATGCTGGACAAGTATGCCTCTATCAATGAAAAAGGAGAATTTGAAAGTCCTATTACAAGTGATAACAAAAGATTTTTCACCATGCTGGGCACACTTGTAGGGGGTAGAATTGGAATTCCCCGCTCAGCACTTTCAGCCGCAAAATCCGGCCTCACGATTGCCATAAGACATAGTGATAAACGAAGACAATTTGGCCCAAAGGGTGGAGAAGAAGTGCCTATTCTAAATTACAGAATGCATCAAAGAAGGTTATTACCACCATTGGCAACAGCTTACGGGCTTCACTTTGCATTGCAATATTTAACGGAAAGATTCTTAAACAGAAGTAAAGAGGATGCTCAGGAAATTGAAGCCCTGGCTGCAGGGCTGAAAGCTTATACTACTTGGTTTACAACGGCTACTTTGCAGGAATGCAGGGAAGCGGTGGGTGGAAAAGGCTATTTAGCTGAGAACAGAATACCTGACTTGAAAAATGACACAGAAATATATACCACGTTTGAAGGTGATAACACTGTGCTTATGCAATTAGTCGCTAAAAACAGATTGTCAGAATTCAGGCAGGAGTTTAATGAGATGGACTTTTTCACTGTTGTTAATTATCTGGCTGATAGAGCTAAAACTTCTCTGACTGAAAAAAACCCTATTATCGTTCGTAAGACTGATGATGAGCACCTGCTGGATTTTGAATTTCATAAAAGCGCTTTTGAATACAGAGAAGAAGCTATTTTAAGTTCTGCAGCTCAACGCTTAAAAAAATTAATTGAAGGCGGAATGGATACCTTTGATGCCACCAACGTAAGCGGCCATCATTTGGTAAATGTAGGAAAGGCATATATTGAAAGAATCGTGTTGGAGCAGTTTCAGCAACAGGTAGAGACAACTGACGATGAACCTGTGAAGAATATTCTCAGAAAATTAGCACAACTTTTCGCTCTTTTTACAATTGAAAGGAACAGAGGTTGGTACCTGGAGCAGGGCTATATGGAGGGTGTTAAAACAAAATCAATCAGGAAAATGGTTAATCAGCTTAGTTGGGAGTTAAGACAAGATGCTGTGGCCCTTACCGATGCTTTTGATATTCCTGAAAACTGCCTGGCAGCGGAAATTGCTAAAAGAGTATCTTAATGAGAAAAACTCTTTTTACCCTGCATAATCGCCTGTTTTTTGTCGACAGGCTTTTGCTTCCTTTTTAGTAATTATTCCCCAAAACGGATTTCTAAAGAAGAGAAGTGTTTTTACGCCAAGGTTATGAAAGAAGCGTTGACCTCCTGAAGAAAAACCCGGAGCGTTTTTAGGCATTACTACATACTCAAAACCAAATCTATCAGTAACAGCATCCATGCATGGATTCCCATAAAGAATATCCTTTGTGTCTTTTGTATAGATTGTTAGCAAGCGCCTCTCCTTTTCCTTTTTATCAGGTAAAAGTTCCGGATTTCGTTTTACTTTTTCAGTAGATTTTTTTGAATAGTCAATTTGCGAAAAAGCAGGAAAAGATAGAAAAAACACCAGAATTCCAGTAAGAAGTGCTCTATTTACACAGGTTTGCTTTTCTCCCATACAGCTATTAATGCTTAAAAAATGATTTCGGAAATTTAATTCATTTTAAAGTGTTAAACCAAAGAACAGCTTATTTATAGCTGTAAATTGAAGAAACTACAAAACCACAAAGGTATATTTACTTATACTTTAATTATTCGGGCTCTGTTCCGTCAGTCTTTGGTTCTCTTTGAAATCGTAAAGCGTTAATTGTCTTAAGTTATAGTAAGCCTGCCAGAAATTCCCCAATGAATTGATATAATCTCTTTTTGCCTGATCCTTTTCTGTTAACGCAATAGATAAGTCAGTGATACTAATTTTACCGATCAGGTATCTGTTTTTGGCAATATTATACCTTCTTTGAGAAATATCATCCGCTTTCTGGGTTATTTTAACCTGGTCTCTCAACATCTCTAAGGTTTTTACTTGTGTATAAACCTCCTGCTGAAAATCCACTCTCTCTTGTTCAATAGTATACTCCACCAGCTGAAAATTAGCTTCTGCTGTTCTCACTCTTGATTTTTGCCTTCCCCAGTCTACAATAGGAATGCTAAAACCTAATTGAATACGTTGCTGCTCCTGCGCATTTTGATAAATAGCAGGAAGGTCCTGCGCATTATTGGTTAAACCAAAACTGCCGAAGAAATCCATATTTAAACCGGTTTCCCCTCTCGCACGGTCAACTTCTTTTTCCGCCTCCAAAACCCTTCTTCTAAATCCAATTGCATCAGTTCTGTTGTTCAATGCTTCTTCAAGCGCTAAATCGGGATCAATTGAAAACTCTGGTATATCATTAGGAATCACCAGAGAAAGATCATCAGTAGTCTTAAGACCTAAATAAGATTTTAAATATAACTGCCTTGTTTCCAAATCAAGTTTCGATTGTGCAACTGCCTGTCTGGAATTCATAAGACTTAATTCAAGCTGCAGCAACTCATTTTCAGGAATTTTTCCCAACTCATATCTTCCCTGGGCAATCTTATAGATGGTATCATTGTTCCCCAGGTTTTTCTGCGCAATCTGAATTCCTACCTGAGCGCTAAGTAAATCGAAATAGAGTCTGGCAACATCTTTAGAAATTTGCTCAAACTCCTCAATGTATTCTCTTTTAGACTCTTCATACCGTAAAGGCTCTATCTTTTTGTCCCACTTCAATTCATTAAAACTAAAAATAGGTTGCCTGAAACCTACGGAGAGGGGGTCACCACCGTAGTTCACAAAGTTTTCATTGAAATCATCAAAACGGTTTAAAGATGAACTTACAAATACAGTTCCTCCGGTAAGGCCTATTTGTTGCTCCAAATTGAGTGACACATTGGAATTACTGTTAAATACTGACCTGAATTCTGTTGAACCATCTTCCTGCGTTACAGGCACTACAGAATTGTTGAAATTGGGCACGGTTCCACTTAGTGAAAGCTGCGGAACAAAGTTCGATTTAAATACACGATACTGCCAATATCTGTTTTCTTTTCGTGTTTCTGCCTGCTTGTATGCTGGCGAGTTCTCTTTAGCTATTTCAATTACTTCTTCCAGCGTATAGCTCCGTTGAGCTACCAGTTCTGTGCTTACCTGAAAGAAGAGAATGGTAATTAATAATACTGTAATTTTATTCATGTCTTAAAGATGTTATTGGGTCCTGATTAGCTGCTTTACGGGCGGGAGCAATACCGAATATCAAGCCCACACTTGCTGCCACTCCAAAGGATATAAAGATGGATATTCCACTGACAATAGTTGGTATCTCTGCAAAAGAAGAGACTAAATAAGCGAATACAATGCCGAGAATTACTCCTATAATACCTCCGCTGATACTAATCATCACGGCCTCAAACAAGAACTGGAGTACCACATCCGATCTTTGTGCACCCAGTGAAATTCTCAAACCTATTTCCTTTATCCGCTCCATCACAGAAGCCAACATAATATTCATTATACCAATGCCTCCTACCAAAAGCGAAATTCCTGCAATTGCTCCAAGTACTATATTGAATATATTCTTAGTCTTTTGCTGTTGCTTCAGAAGCAATTCAGGAACTGTTACCTCAAAATCCACCACATCGTAGTGCCTTCTTTTCAGCATCCGGGAAATTATCTCCGCTGTTGCCGATAAGCGCTCTGAGTTTTCAACCTGTACCGTCAGTTTATCTAACTGATGATAATTAGAAGGAGCCTTAGAGCTGGTATTGCCTTCTTCTTCACCACTATTTGTGTTAGCCTTTTTCAACTGAGCCTGGGTGAGGGCAGCCCTGTTTTTGTAATTGACAAGCACTGTTTGCACAGGCGTATAAATATCCATATTAAAATCCCTCAAGCCCAAATTCTCCAGGCTTTGTTCGGTATAAATACGCTCTTTTAACACGCCTATCACTTTTAGCCAGTGCGGACCTACCTTAATCATTTTACCTACAGGGTTGGTGTCTGCAAAAAACCTTGAACTCACCGATTTTCCAATTACACAAACCCGGGTACCTTTAATCATCTGATCTTCATTAAAATGCTTCCCTTCACTTAATTCGAAAGCAGAAAGATTGAAATAAGCAGGATCTACTCCCACTAATTTAGCAGATCTGCGGATTCCATTTCTGATCACATAAGTTTCTATAACTATTTCCGGGCTCACCCTATCAATACCGGGAATAATCTGAGCAATACTTCTGGCATCTGCCAAGGTAAGGCCCGGGCTAAATTTCTTCTGTTCTTCTTTGATGTTACTTTGGGAAGCCAATTCTTCCTCCTTTTGCTCTACAACAGGCTCAATAACAATATTATTGACACCTACCAGCTTAATTTGATTCAGTATTTCCTGCTGTGCTCCATTCCCGATTGCCAGCATGGAAATTACAGCTGCCACTCCAAAAATAATTCCCAGTGCCGTAAGGAAAGAGCGCATTCCGTTATTTACTACAGCCTCAAAAGCTACGTTTAAATTTGCGAGGATTCTCTCTTTCATGTATATGATTGGTCTTTATGGGTCAAATGGAATAGCTCAGTTTTCTGAACATTTAATAAATTATATTTCCTCATCTAATCTCAGTTAGTTCTTAAATACTGATTTACAGCTATTTCATTCTGCAGAATTTGTAATAAGCTCTACTTCTTTCTCCTCCAAACCCTGTGGTGCTATCAGGTAAACTTTTTCGCCTGCACCTAAACCTGACTCTACAATTACTTCATTGGCATTCGCTTTACCTAAAACCACTTGTTGTTTGATAGTTTCCAGACCTGATTTTGTATATACATAAGAAAGAGAATCACCCTGGTTGTATACTGATTCCAGTGGAATAAATATGCCTTTAGATACCACATCAATAATAATTTCATTGGCGGTAGTCATGGCTGGCCTTAAAGAAGAGTCGCTTTCTTTTATCTCAACTTTTACTTCAAAAACTTTGGCATCGGAGTTAGGCCTTTGCTCGCCCACATTAGCTACTGAAATTACCTCTCCTGTTAGTTTTTTATCAGGAAAAGCATCCAAACCAATATTTACTTTTTGTCCTGGCTTGATCTTCCTAATATCTACCTCATTTACATAAGTTACCGAGATCATAGTAGATAAATCAGGCAATGTGGCCACTGTAGGATCCCAGGCACCAATATTAGATCCCTCTCCTTTTTTACTACCGTCATAATCTCTCACATAGATTACCATACCTTCTTCAGGTGCCATAATATTGAATTTATCTTTAAGCTCTACCAAAAAGTCTCTTTCACTCCTGTCCTCTGCCAATGCAGCATTGGCTTCCTGCATTTGCGCCACTGCTTTTTGCTTTTTTAACAGGTAGTTTTCTTTGGCTTGCTGAAAAGCTCTTTTTGACTTCTCCAGATCAATCTCCGCTTGCTTAATAGTTGCAGGTGGCTCAAATTGTGATTGCTCCAGTATAAGCTCTCTTTCTTCCACTGCAAACTCAAGATTGATTAGTTCATCGCGTGACTGCCTTAAGGTGAGCGCAGTATCTAACTTAGTTTGTGTATACTTTGACAGACTTTGCTGGTATTCATTTTCCGTATTTCTAATCCTGTCGGATAGTTCAGAAGGATCAAGTGAGGCTACAAAGTCTCCCTTTTTAACAACTGTTCCTTCATCCACAATTCTGTCTACTTTAACATTCCATATCCTGGCAGCACGCAAGCCGGAAGGGCCTGTTATTTTGATGGAGTTTTTTGCTTCTAACTCTCCAGTGGTTGTAATGGCTATTACAAAGTCTCCTGACTTAGCCTCTGTCATTATTTCCACTGTCTCGTTGGTACTACTACCTCGGAAGGTATAAAAGGAAATAATTAAAACAATAAGGATGGCGGAACCAATAAGTATTCTTTTTTTCATGGGTATAATAATTACTTTTTGTCACAGTTTGTACCACTTCAGCGGTATGCCCAAAGGGATTTTCCAAAGGGAGGATTCGCAAAATCAAGTTTCATTCTCGGTGGATGTTATATAACCATGCTCAATGATTATAAAAAGATTTCTTTACCTAAAACTGAATCAATCGATAACCTAACGTTATACATGTAAATTTATTTATATTATTTAGAATAAAAGCACCACCTATCAATTTATGGAACCTACTAAAGAAATAGTTAGTTCAAATAAAACGCTCACACATTCTTCCTTTTCATGTCATCTTGGATAATAAAGCAATGATTCTATTTTAAAAAAAACAGAGGATTATTTGATTTTAAAACACTTTAGCACTCACTCATACTGTATTGAGATGACTTTTTACATCTTCTCAATTACTTTAATTCCTAATTGATGCATTTAATAAATCACATATGCAAGAGGCTTTTTAATGCTGATGCCTGTAACAGCTAAATAGTTTTATTTTAAGAGGAGTTAGTCAATATTAAAATTCTATTGAAGAATGCATGTTTAATGTAGCAGCTTCACAAATAATTAAACTTTACTACCTTTGCAGTCAAATTAGCCATTCATGAAGCAAATCATCAGTTTTGTACTAAGAAACATCCCAAGAAAATACATCCAATTGGTAAGTGGTGCCAGCTTAAAAATTATTGGCCTATTTTACAGAGGGAACAATGTTTATTGTCCTATTAATGGCAAAGGCTACCGGAAATTTTTACCCTACGGCAGGGTAAACCCCAGAGAAAATGCTTTGTGCCCGGATACGCTTTCTCTGGAAAGGCACCGCTTAATATGGTTGTACCTTAAGAATAAAACCAACTTTTTCACGTCAAAACTGAAAGTTCTTCATGTTGCCCCTGAGCAGTGCTTTATGAAACATTTTGAAGCGCTGCATAAAGAAAATTACATTACTGCAGACCTGGAGTCTCCGTTGGCTAAAGTAAAAATGGATGTTCATAATATTCCATTTGAGGAAAACACATTTGATGTTACTTTTTGTAATCACGTAATGGAGCATGTTGACGATGACATTAAGGCTATGTCAGAATTAAAAAGAGTTCTTAAACCGGGAGGTTGGGGCATTATTCAGGTGCCTTTTTTCCCTCCATTGCAGGATGAAACTTATGAAAACAATGCTATTACTGATCCTAAAGAAAGAGAAAAAGTTTTCGGACAGGATGACCATGTACGGCTTTATGGAAGGGATTATCCAGATCGCCTGAGAAAAGCTGGTTTTGAGGTAATTGAAGAAAATTACATCAATGAAATCCCCCATGATTGGATTCAGAAATATGCTTTACCTAAAGATGAAATTATTTATTTGGTGAAGAAGGCTTAGGCTCCTTAATGTAGGTAATTAACTCCTTTAAAAAACCCATTCCATATGCAACCAATTGTGTAAAAGAAGCGGCAATGCTTAGTATAGCCACTTTAAAACTTTTGGCTTTAAATACTGAATCCATAAACAGGATGAAACAATACAGAATAACTAAGATACTTCCTATCCTGAAAACAGGCGAATAAATAAAGAAACTTATCAACCACACAATAAGACCTAAACTAAAAACGGAGGGAAAAGCATGCACAGGCTTTAACTCTTCTTTATAAAATCTGTAAAGATTGATACGACCTCTTCCAAAAAAGAAAAGCTGCTTGTAGAATTGCTTAAGGTCTGTTCTTCTTTTATGGTAAACTACTGCGTTAGGGATAAGGCCTATTTTAAAGCCGGCTTTCTCAATACGAATGCTGAACTCAAGGTCTTCAGCCATTCTCGTAATTACATAACCTCTAGTTTTTTCATATACCATACGCGAAATCCCCATATTGAAACTTCTTGGGCGAAAAGTGCCCACATGGAGTTTACCTCCTCTTATGCCTCCCGTTGTAAAAAAAGAAGTCATAGAGTAACTAATTGCTTTTTGGGTAGAAGTAAAAGAGTCCAAAGCAGCATCAGGGCCACCATAAGCATCAAAAGGGTAATCTCTGAGAAACTCATCTACTACTTCAAAATAGTTAGAAGGGATAATGCAGTCGGAGTCAAATACAACAAAATATTCTCCCTTGGCTCTTTCATAACCATAATTTCTACTAAAACCCTGTCCTGTATTTTCTTTATAGAAATACTTAATGTAGATTTTGTCTGAAAAAGAAGCACAAATATCCTCACATTTTTTATCTGAGCCATCCTCTATAACCAGCACCTCAAACTTGTTATATGTTTGCCTTGTAAGGCTTTCGAGCAGCTCTCTTATTTCATCAGGTCTATTGTATACAGGAATAATTATGGAATAAAATTTCATGTGTTAGGTTTATTTATGGATGCCACATGGAATTTTCCTGACAGACGCCACTCCTCAATTGCTCTTGATCCATCATATGAATTTCATTTAAAACCTTTCTCATCTTCAATGATATATTCAACTTTTCGAGGTGAATTCATCGTGATCATTTCTCCTATAAAGCCAGCCAAAAAAAGTTGGATTCCTGCAAGTAGGGCCACCAAGGCCAGAAAAAATAATGGCTGATCTACTATTTCCCTTACAGGAAGATGCTGCTTTATTTCATAAAATTTACGCCCAATGATGTAGATGGTAACAAAAAAACCAAAAACAAAAGACAGAGTACCTAAGGTACCAAAGAAGTGCATCGGGCTTTTCTTAAATTTAGAAACGAAGGTAATAGAGAGCAGATCCAGAAAGCCAAATAGAAAGCGCTCCAACCCATATTTAGTTTCACCATATTTTCGGGCTCTGTGCACCACCTCTTTTTCTCCTATATTTTTAAAGCCATTCCATTTGGCTATTACAGGAATATAGCGATGCATCTCACCATATACTTCTATATTTTTGACTACTTTCTGACGATAAGCCTTTAAGCCACAATTAAAATCATGCAGTTTTATTCCCGAAATTTTTCGGGTAACAAAGTTGAAAAATTTGGAGGGGATCGTTTTGCTAATAGGGTCGAACCTCTTTTTTTTCCACCCTGAAACTATATCATAATTCTCCTCAACTACCTTATAATAAAGTGCAGGTATTTCATCAGGACTATCCTGCATATCAGCATCCATAGTAATTACCACATCACCCGTTGCCGCATTAAAACCTGTATGTAATGCAGCAGACTTACCATAATTACGAGAAAATTTCATGCCTTTAACTTCCTGGTGTTTAGCAGACAGGGCTGAGATCACTTCCCATGAATTATCCGTACTGCCATCATCAATCATAAGTATTTCATAAGTTAAAGAAGCATTTTCCTGCATTACGCGGTGAATCCAGGCATGAAGCTCATTTAAAGATTCATCTTCATTAAAAACCGGAATAACTATACTGATTGCGTATGACATATTCAATCCAGATTTTGTTTTTGCGGTTCACTTGTACGCATGAATAATGAGATGAGAGGAGTAATTAAAAAACCTATCAGAATATTATTAAAGGCCAAACTACCAATTATTCTCCCATTAGAGGACTCTCCGGATTTAAGGTAATCCTGATAACCTTCTTCGCCCATCTGATCCACCAACATATCTTTTCCTGCCTGTATTTTTTCTATGATCATTGCCCTGTATTCATCAAAATAAATATCATCCATAATACTGGCGTACAGCCATAGAAAAAGAGCATAGCATACAGTAAATACGAGTGTATAAATTAACCCAATAGAAAACCCCTGCCAAAATCGAAGTCCATCAGGGTTGACATCCCGGAAAGCTTTTATACTTAAAAATAAAAAGACGCTAAGCATGGGGCCGATAAATATGATGTTACTGGTGTAAATCACCGGGTTCTTTTCCAGAAGAATAATGAGAAAGAACATTAACACCACAAAAAATGAGGCGATAAGACTAAAACGGAGCGGTATCTTAACTATTAAGTTCATGATTTATTCTGTGTGATAGAAGGGTTAAAATAAGCTTCCGATTTATTAAATACAGCCAATGGCCTGGCCGAAAATGAGCTATTATAAAATGGACTATTATCACTTTTGGATTGATTAGTACTATTATCAAATATCCACTCGCTCTCCATACTAAATAAAGTAATTTCAGCCGGCTGGTTTACCTCAAAATCAAACTGTGGTAAATTAAGTATAGCCTTCGGATTATGTGATATACATCTGATAAATGTTTCCAGCTCTATTTTATCTCTTAAAAATTTAGCATAGAGAGAAAATAAAATCTGGCTACCCATGATGCCAAAAGAAGCTAAATCAAACTCCAATTGCTTATGATCCTGATCGTATGGCAAATGAGCAGATACTATTACATCAATAGTTCCGTCATTTACTCCTTCAATTAAAGCTTCAATATCTTTTTTAGTGCGCAAAGGAGGAGAAACCTTATAATTAGCATCAAAAGTTTCCAGCTTGCTGTCATCTAAAATCAGGTGGTGTATAGTAACATCGCATGTTACATTTAAACCTACCTTTTTGGCTTCCCTGATGAGCTGCACACTTTTAGCACTGCTTAAGCCGGAAAAGTGGAGTTTACCTTCAGCATATTTCAAAAGTTCCAGGTCACGCTGAATCATCAGTTCCTCCGCTAAATGTGGAATTCCCTTTAAGCCTAATCCTGTACTCACCACACCCTCGTTCATCTGACCAAACATTGCGAGGTTTTTGTCCTGAGGAAAATTAATTAAAAGACCATTAAACTTTTGCAGGTACTGAAGCGACTTCACTAAAATATCGCTATTCCATAATGGCTGTAAACCATCAGTAAATGCAATTGCACCAGCATGATGGGCATCCAGCATTTCATTCAGATTTTCACCATCACAATTAATAGTAACAGCAGAAGCAGGATAAATAGTGGTGGCTTTTCCGTTATTCTTGGCAAAAATGGAGGAAAAATCGCTCCTATACTGCAATACAGGCTTTGTATTAGGCATTAACAACGCTCCGCCAAAGCCTCCTGCCATCAGCACATTTGCTAAACTCTCAAGATCTTCCCTGAATTCCTCACCAGGCTCGCCACTGAAAGTCCGCATATCGAACCATGAGGCTGAAGCTAGTAATCCCGGTTGATCAATGGTAATCTCTACATTCCCTACTGTATCAGGATTGATCTCAGAAATTTTCCCGTTGTCGACCAGCAGATTTACCTTTTGCTGATGAAGTGATGAGCCGGGAGCTATTATTTTTACATCCTTTATATAGGTGCGCATATTATTTAAGCAGGCGAATAATTAAAACTTCAGCTAATAAACTCAACAAAGCTAATATTAAGAAGTATTTCCACAAAGGAAAACCTTCTTTGCTTTCTAAAAGATAACTTTCCAGTGTAGATATATCGTACTCGTCCAGCACTGTTATATTTTCGGAGGCTGAAAATAACTCCTGTAACTGCACAGCAGTATAGAAACTGTTTCGGCTCTCATCCTTAGGATAGTTAAAGGCCAGGTAAGAATATAGAGAGTCTGTTTTTGAATCTCTCAGTTCATAAAATCCTGCCATTATTTCTTCCTGAGGCAAAATAAGACTTATTTTATCTCCATTTATTCTCTGATCAGGTATAAGCTCCTGCTCTTCGTTTTCAATCTTTAAGATGGTGCCCGAAGGGATGCCCGCGTGCGTAAACTCAATAACATCTTCATCCAAAAAGTGGTAATTCAATCTGTTTTCAGACTTGCCGAAAAAGGCCATCTTATAAAAGATAGGAAGAAACAACCCGTGGCGTTCAAAATTTGTATAGTTGAGATTAAGGGGAGCAGAAAAAGTATAGATATTCTGATTTTGACCTGTTCTGCTTAAGAAAGGATACCCGTTAATGTAAGCGAGCAAATTCTGACCCGACTGCCAGTTAAGAAATAGAGCTGCTTCCGGCATATTCATATTTCTGTCAGTCTTCTGGAAAATATTATTGAAAAATGGATTTTGCGGATCAGGATTTTGAAGCTTAATCTCCTGATCTGAAGAAGGAACAAGCCGCACATTACCTAAACCAAAGCCACTTAATAGTTCGGTAGCCGTAAAATCAGCTTCCGGAATAATGATGAGTGTATTACCTCTTTCGGCATAAGCCTTTAGTGCATCTGCCTGGAAAGAATTGAAGGAACTCCCCACTTTAACAATTGCGACATCGTAATTATCAAGGCTTTGAAAAGAGTAGTTATTGACATTTTCACTACTGAATTCGAAAAGGTCGTTACCTTCAAATAGAGACCTAATGTTATTATTTTCTTTATCGCCTGATAATAAGATTACTTTAATTTTCCCAAAATTGATTTTGTTGAAGTAGAATTTGTTATCGAAGGTAGCCACAGCATCTTCTGAAGTAAAAGTAAAACGTTGCTTATCTTGTAAAGAAGAGGCAGACTGCAGTTGAAATGAGATAGTATCAAAGGTATTTTCCTCAACGGTTACCTGTCTGCTCCCCAACAAACTTTCCTCATTTTCAAGAGCTATATTAACGGATTCAGCACTTCCTGTTTTAGAAAACTGCAAAATAACGGACTCATTCAAGGTGTTATTTGTTACCCATACTGAATCCCAAAGTAAATTGGCAGGGCTTTCATTATAGGGAGGCATCATCACAAATTGACGGGAAGAGTCTGAGAAAACTGATTTATTATCATCAATCACCTGGGTTTGAAAATCGCTCAATAGTAAAACTTTCGAAGCATTTTCATTTTCTTTCAGCAACTGCTCCAGATTAATTGAAGTACTGCGAGGATGAATAGCTACATTGTTGTAAGGTTCTACATTTCCTCCTAATTCATTAATTATTTTAATGTTTTCAGGAAATTGTTCCTGCAATTGATTAATGAGGTTCATGTTTTCCTCCAGTACAGCATTAGGCCTGCCTTCCGCCAGAGATAAATTAGAAGCTGACTGATCGAGAATAATCAGGTTGACCTCTCCTGCAGCTTTTTGTGAGGGCCAAAAAGGCTTGGCAATGCACAGAACAAAAAATATAATGAATAGCAGCCGACTTAATAAAATTAATAAGTGCTTTAGCCTGCGCGTATTTCTTTGTTCCTGGTTAATTGCCTTCAGGAATGCTACGTTACTAAACTTTAGCTTTTTATATCTTCTGAACTGAAATAAATGAATCAGAATAGGTATTACCAGGAAAGATAGCAGCCAAAGGGCATTGGGATTAGTAATATTCATACAGGTTGCAAATTAGCCGAAAGCGCAGAAGGAATCAACAGATTGGGAGATTTAATTCATTTACAATGATAAACTACTTGGGATACTAGCTTATTGTGGGGATTGGGGAAGCAATTATACCTCTGTCCATTGCCAGCGCAGCGCGGCAATCTTAATAATCAAAAAGCATCGCCTAAAATCAACTGGTTATTGCGAGGCACGAAGCAATCTTTCTATTAGTAAGCAGCTAACTTCAAAAAGCACTTCATAGCAATAGATTCCTTCATTCAAATGCTTAACAAGTGGCGCAAATGGAACTCGGAATAACCAGATATTTGGGAGAGATTAGGTTGTAGCAGAATCTTCTATATTTAAAGAATGATACTTGAAAGACCATAATAAAGATGGGTGATTGGGGACGCAGCGTGGCAATTTTATCAATATCAAGTATATTAAAACTGACCCAGCAATTCTCTTAAAAATGACGAATAATAGCAAAACATATCCGTTTTAGGTTCAAAAATCAATTTATTAGACCACAAAACACATTTATTGAAATATTCTTCTTAATTATTACAAAATAATTCATTAATTTATTTAAAATTGTCTTTAGTACAAGATAAAAAACTATCAGTCGAGGTTAAAATAACATCAGTTTAAAACTCAATTTATATGAAAATTAATCTACTCAAGAAAGTAAGTCTCATTTTTATACTACTAGGTTTTGCCTGGCAAGTGCAGGCGCAAACCACTCAACTTAAGGGTACTGTTGTAGATGCTAAAACAGGTTCCACCCTGATTGGTGTGAATGTTTTGGTAAAAGGCAAGGTACTGGGAACCACTACGGATTTTGATGGTAATTTCGATCTCAAGCTTAATATGGAGCTCCCTATTACTTTACAATTCAGTATGGTAGGCTACACAACTGAGGAAGTAGAAGTAACCAATACGCAGCCTATTAATATAAAGCTAGAAGAGGAAGTTCTACTAGGCCAGGAAGTGGTTGTATCTGCCTCAAGAGTAGAAGAAAGCATTTTGCAGTCATCAGCTACTATTGAGAAAATGGACTTAATTTCTATTCAGCAAACTCCTGCTGATAATTATTACAAAAGCATGCAATACTTAAAAGGGGTTGATGTAACTCAAAGTAGTATTAATTTTCAAATCGTGAACGCCAGAGGCTTTAACTCAACCGGTAATACAAGATTTGTTCAATTAACTGATGGAATGGATACTCAGGCTCCAGCCTTAAACTTCCCTATTGGCAACTTAAATGGTCCATCCGAATTAGATGTAGAAAGTGTGGAATTTATTCCAGGAGCGCAATCAGCACTCTATGGACCTAATGCCTTCAACGGCATAATGCGTGTTACCAGTAAATCAGCATTTGATTACGAGGGACTTAGTGCTTTTGCAAAAATAGGCGTAAACCATATCGGTGCAGATACCGAAGCAGGTGCTCCAAGCTCTCCACAACCAATGTATGAAGCTTCTATCAGATATGCTAAGTCTTTCAATAATAGGTTTGCCTTTAAAGTAAATGTAAGTTATATGCGAGCTGAAGACTGGTATGCAACAGATTATTCATCAGATAGAAATGCTGCCGTAGATCCTGGATATGATAACTATCGCAACCCGGGAAGCGACTTCCCTAACACAATGGGAGATGAGGCAGCAATCAACATGTCCATTTTACAGCTCTCAAGTAATTGGCAAACATTAGCCTCACAACTAAGTAGTAATTCACAAATTCAAGGAGTACAGAAAGGTGTGCCTGTAACGGATTTTGTTCAAAATGGCTTTTTACCTAACCAGGTAGTTTCCGCATCTCCATATAGAGAGCATGAGTTAATAGATTATGGTGCTGAAAACTTAAAAGGAAATATCGGATTATACTATCGACCTACTTCAGATATTGAACTAAGTTACTTATGGAATGCCGGATATGGTACCAGTATATACACGGGAGCACAAAGATACTCTTTGAAAAATTTTGGAATTCAGCAACATAGAATTCAGGCTGAAGGTAATAATTGGTTTGTGAGAGGTTATGCTACTTTAGAAAATTCAGGAGATTCTTATATAACAGAATTTTATGCCAAGAGAGTATTAGATCTTCAGGTAGCTAATAGTCCCATAGGAGCATTTACTCAAGATGTATCTGGTTGGTTGGGAACGTATGCTTATAATTATTTGGCATCCTTACAAAATCAGGGTATAGATCCAAACACTGACTCTCCAGCAGACTTAACACCTGCCATGATGCAACAAGCATTTGAATATGCCAGAACAAATACTGAAGATTTTTTCAATATTGATTCTAACTCCCAAGAAGGTCAGCAAATATTATCCGAAGCCCTAGAGGGGACAGTTCCAGACGGACCAAAATTCAATGATCAATCTCGATTATACCATGCAGAAGGTCAGTATGATTTTAGCGAAAAACTAGGATTCATGGATCTATTGGTTGGAGCTAGCTTCAGACAGTATGACTTAAGATCAAATGGAACCATATTTCCGGATAGTGAAGACAACCCTATTACAATCAATGAAATTGGAGGTTTTGTGCAAGCTTCAAAAAGAGTTCTTGAAGACAAATTAAAGTTAACAGGGTCTATAAGAGCAGATAAAAACGAGAATTTTAATGTGGTAGTAAGCCCTAGAATCTCTGGAGTTTTTAGTGTAAATAAAAATCATAATTTCCGGGCTTCTTTTCAAACAGGTTTCCGAAATCCGACTACACAAGGACAGTATATCAACCTGGATATTATTTCAAGTAGATTGTTAGGAGGCTTACCAGAAAACCTTGAACAATATGAAATAGGAACTAATCCTAATATCTACACTATTGAATCAGTGGAGCAAATGGCCAACAATTTCTATGCTACTGGAGTTTTGAATACTGAAAATTTAGAAGTTGTTGATAATTTCCAATCTGTAGAACCTGAACAAGTCAAATCGTTCGAAGCAGGTTATAAAAGTGTAATCAATAATAAGCTACTTTTCGACTTTGTTGGTTATTATAATATTTACAACAACTTTATTGTGCAACAAAGAATGAGGAGAGCAGCACTCAATGCAGATGGAACACCCAATTATTTTACCTTGTTTAACGGAACTGCCGACAACACTTTCCAAGTATATACTAATGCTGATGAAGAAATTAGCGCTTATGGATTTGCAGGGGAAGTAAGCTATGCGCTCCCTAATAGGTATAACATTGGTTTTAATTATAACTATAATAAATTAAACACTCAAGATGCCAGCGATGATTTTGTATTTGGTTTTAATACCCCTGAGCACAAATTCAATATTAAATTTGGAAACAGAAAGCTAACTGACAATATTGGCTTTAACGTTGTTTATAGATGGCAGTCAGAATTTGAGTGGGAATCTTCATTTGGAGATGGTACAATACCGGCTTTCGGAACAGCAGATGTGCAAGTAAGTTATAAGCTGCCTTCTATTAAATCAATGTTGAAATTTGGAGGCTCTAATATCTTTAATAATTATTATATACAAAGCTTTGGAGCTCCCAGAGTTGGAGCAATTTATTATGTATCAATCACTTTTGATCAGTTGATGAATTAATAAAGACTTTTTTGTTTTGTTTGAAGGAATCAGTTTCGTTGGCTGGTTCCTTTTTTTTTGCAATTAATACTACTGGTTATTATTGAAGATTACGAATTCCAAAAATTAATCTTTGACTTCACTGACAATACTTGTAGTATAATAAATTTTAAAATAATATGCCAAGGCTTTGGCTCAATCTAGTCTAAACATTATACTACTTTATTCCTATCCATCTTCTATTCTTAACCCGCTTAATTAGTACAAATATCCAAAAGCACGATCTAGATTGAATAATCTCTATTTAATTAGCCTAAACATTATGTCTCAGTAAAATATTGAGATACATAACAAAAAAAGGCGATAATTTGAACAATTATCGCCTTACTTGGATGATATCTAGAAACTATTACTTGGCCAGATTTCTTAAAACTGTGAAATTAGTATCAATAGCGTAACGACCTGTAGCTGCAGGTTTTAAAATACCAGCTATTGCATGAACCACACCATTATCAGAAACAATATCAGAAGCTCCGGTTATGAATTGTGCCTCTGCGCCTTCAACACCATCAGAATCTAATCCACCTGAAGGAAGTAAAGTAATCACACCTTCAGCTGCAGTAGGGTTCCCTATTCCTACCTCAAGATCAGCTTTTAATTTAGTTGTTAAAAGCACATGATTTGCAATAAGTCCATACCATTGTTCAGCCGTATAAGTATCTAAGGTAATTGCTGGTTCGGCATTAGCAAAAACTTCATTAACTGGAGCAAATACTGTTAAATCAAGCTCTCCATTTGCTAAAATCTCAGTCAAAGGAGTAACTTCATCATCAGTGGCAGCGTATGTATCTGCTTTGTATATCGCTGCTGCCAAAGTGCTGAAATTTGAACTTAATAAAATAGTTTGAGAAACTTTTCCCAGGTTAGCACCAATAGTAGCAAAAATTGTAGGCGGTACCAAAATAGTCTCAACTACATGAACAACTCCGTTGGTAGCCAAGATTTCGTCACCTACAAATTCCACTTCTTGATCAGAACCTCCCTCTTTAACGTTCCCTTCAGCAGTAATTTCATTTTCTTCACCTTGTAATGTAGAAAATGAAGTACCAGCTACTAAATCAGCTCTTCTTAAAACGCCTTCTGTATGTACGTGGTAAGCTAATACTGCAGAAATTACATTAGGATTAACTTGATCTAAGGACTCAACTCCTAAGATTACTCTCAACTTTTCAAAAGCAGCATCATTTGGAGCAAATAGTGTTAAATTATTTCCTTGTAAAACAGATACTAAATTTGAATTAGCTGTTACGAATGCTTCTAATTGTGTATGATTTTCGCTAGATGCAACAATCTCTAAAATTGTACTGTCTGGTGCTGGATCTCCTCCCTCATCCTCATCATCGCAAGAGCTAAGCATTACTGACGACATGGCTAAAAATACTACCGCCATTAGGGTAGAACTAAGTTTTAAAAATAAATTGTTCTTTTTCATAGTAGTTTGTTAATTAATTTATGTGAAAATAGGAATTTAAACTGCTTTGTTAAAATATTGTTACGTAATTTATTATGCATAACGACTATTTTTTGCAATTTAATTCTGACCTGTATAACAAAAGACACGGCATTTTATTGTAAGGTTGGAAGAGATTGAAATAATACTTATTTACCTAATTTTAATACTTAATTGACAAGTTACTGACTCCTTGGTAGTTATAAAAAAAAGCCAGAAGATTCTCTCCTGACTTTTTATTACTCAATAATATTTTCAGTTTCTGCCTGATTATTGATCTTCTTTACGGATTATTGTTTCGCTTTTATTTCCTTCCAGCACTTCTATAGTTTCCCACTTTCCTTCCGCATTCTGTCTTTGCAAAATATATTTCTTTACCCCATCTTTCCAACCTTTATAAGCTTTCCAACTTAAACCATATTTCCTGAACTGGTTTTCTTTCTGCAATAAAACATTATTGGAAACTTCACTTTCGGGTGTAGTAATTGCGCAATCATTGATAATGTTTACCTTATAAGTATATTCATTGCTTTTAGAATCTACTGCTTCGTCAATAAAATACTGCTGATCCCCGCCTACTTCTGCATAAAACTCAAAAGAACCACCATTTACCGCCCTGAAAATTTCATAATTAGCTATCCTGGTTTTGCCAGCTTCAGGCACACTCCATTCAGTAAAAATGGCCCCTTCTTCCAAAACGGATGTAGTTTTGATTGTAGCTACCTGATTTCTGAAAATCAGGTCTGTTACTTCAAACTGAATTACATTGCTTACAGAAAGAATGGAATTGCCGAAGAATGAGGCTACCTTATATTGATAACTTCCCGGGCAAAGTTCTGTGTTGTCAGCAAAGTTGAGATGGCTAATTGATTCAACGAAAACCTCTTCCCATTGATCCTCTTCAATCCGCTTTCTGAAAACTCTGTAATTATCAGCAGGTAAACCCTTATGAGCATTCCAATGCATCTTTTTATCCTGCTGGTCATTCATTTTTTGCAAATGTAAAGTATTGTAATGCCTGATTTGCGAAATACTTACTGTATCCTCACAAAATGACACTGCCTGGAAAGCATATTCATGTGACATATCCTGAGGACGACACGTATTATCCTCATAAGCAGTGGTCTTTGCCGGATCTAATTGCTTCATCAGCTCATAACCACCTGTAGTTTTTCTCCATATATTATAATGGGAAATATTGTTATAAGTGTAAGGCTCGAGATCAAAGCTCACTAAATTACTTTCAACCCAAACGCTATTCACTTTTGCTTCCTCATGTTCCACAGTATCCCTTACTAATATCTTAACCGGATGACTTACTGTTACAGGACAACCCATTTCATTTCTGATGGTGAGTTTTACTTCATAAAGACCAGGTTGGCTATAAGTATGCTCTACAGCGTCATCTTTACTTTCAGTTCCATCATCAAAATCCCATACATAATCAGGGTTTTGCAGGTTTTTACTGGTGCTTATTCCACTTATTTTTACAGGATAACAGTCCCCAGAAACAGTGAGGTCAAAAGCTGGCTCAGGAGTGGGCAATACTTTAATATTTTTGATACTATAGCTCTGCTCACAACCATCTTCATTTTTGGCTAGCAATGTTACATTATATACTCCCGGAACGGAATACTCATGCTCCGGATGTTGCTCAGTTGAAATATTACCATCTCCGAAAAACCATTTCCACTCAACAGCATTTGCAGAGAGATCAGTGAATTTCGCCTTTTCAGGCATACAAATAACTGTTTTTTCTACACTAAATTTAGTTTCCGGACCTTTAGTAATAATTAATTGTCGTTTTTTGATCGTATCTGTACAACCAAGTTGGTTGGTTACTACCAACAGTACATCAAACTCTCCTACTGAAGTATAAACATGCAAAGGGTTAGGAACAGTTGAGGTTTTTCCATCTCCGAAATCCCAATGATAGGAACTTGCCCCCACCGCTTGGTTCTGGAAAGAAACCTGTACAGGAACACAGGCTGAAGTGATGGGTTCTTTCAAGGAAAAACCTGCCGTAATTTCCAGCACCTCAATATAATTTTGCATTAGCACAGTATCAGCACAACCTGTAGCACTTTCCGCAATTAATTTCACACTGTAGATTCCCGGCTGATTATATGTATGTACAGGATTGGCTTCTGTACTTATATTGTCATCACCAAAATCCCAATTCCAGCTTACTGCCTGATTGCTTAAAGCAGTAAATTGAATAGTATTGCCTTCGCATATTTTTGCTTTATCAGCTTCGAAGCTTGCACTAAAAATGCTATTCAGCTTTTCTTTGGAGCTTATTGAACAGCCGGAAGCATTCATTACAGTAAGTTTCACTGGTTTGGTAGGTATTTGAGTGAATACATGCGTTGGGTTTTGATCAGTAGAAGTTGAGCCATCTCCAAAATCCCACAACCAGGAAACTGCATTGATACTCTGATCTGAAAAAACCACTTCTACAGGCAAACATGCCTGATCCTGCTGAAAGCTGAATTCACTGCTTAGCTCATCTACTTTAATATAATCCTTCAGAGTTACAGTAGCACTACAATTACCTTTAAAAGCCGTTAATGTAACAGAGTAGATACCATGCTCAAATTCAACAGTAGGATTTTCCTGAGTACTCCTGATACCATTTCCAAAATCCCAAAGCCATGCGTCTGCCCCGGAGGACTTGTTATTAAATGCTACTTTTAAACTGCCACAACCATTGGTTTTACCCTTTGCAGCAAAATTGGCGATAGGATTAAACACCTTCACTTTTTGAGGTAAGGGAAATACATGTTCACAATCGGCAAAATCTGTTGCTATAAGTTTTATCTGATACTCACCCCCTGCGTTAAATTGATAACTGAGATTAGCAGTATTAACCAATTCTCCATTACCTAAATCCCATTGAAAGCTTTTGAAGCCCGACAGATTGTGAGTCGCTGTAAAAGTTTCTGTTATACATATTTCAGAGGAATATCTGAAAGCATGCTCTTCCGTACCAATAAAAATATTCTTAATATTGGTTGCTTCACAATTGCCCTGATTAGAAGCTGACAAACTCACCTGATAAAGACCTGCTCTTTCAAAATAGAATTTGTTATCTGTAGTAAGGCTAACCGACTTGTTATTTACTTTCCATTTATAATACGCAAAATCAGGATTATTAGGAATAAAGCTGACCTCAAAAGAATCACACACCACTCTCACCTGATAATCAAAATCAACTAAAGGAGTTTCAATATTCACCGTGATATAATCTTTCACTTCTAAAACACTATCTTCAGGGAAACGCGCTTTAAAATCTACAGTATAATTACCTGCTGATTGGTAGAGTTTGCTAAAGCTTCTGTTAGTGCTGGTAGTACCATCAGAAAAAGTCCACTGTACCCATTCAGCTTCCGGTGTAGGGTTTATGAAATCAACTTCAAAGGGAGCGGAGCAACTGGAAAATGTGTGCTTATTTAAAGGTCCTTTTACAACATTATCATCTTCCTCCTCTTCCGGATCAACAATTTCACATCCGGGCCAAGGGTTTTTAACCACTATACCTTTGGATTTACCACAGTTGCCGGCACCTTGTATATAAAGCGTTACATCCACATCTTTCAATGTAAAAAACGATAACTCAATATTTTCTTTAGTACCCACTAGTGCATCGCTTGCATACCAGTAGGCCTTTTCACCTACCTTAAGATTCGTATGCATTGCTACTGAAAATAAGCCACAATCTGCTCCTGGTACAACTTCATAAGTGGCCTGAGGTGTTATATCAGGAATTTCTATAATATTATAATTTTCTATGGTAGTTCTACATCCATTTTTATTGTTGGTGGTGAGAGATATTGTGTAACTTCCGGGATCTGAATAGTTGTGAACCGGATTTTTATCTGTTGAAGTATTGCCATCACCAAAATTCCATTCCCAGAAATCATAGCCCATATCTCCATTGAAGAAAACTTCTGTAAAGGTGCAGGATTCGATCACTTCCGGATCATTTAAAAATATGCCACTATCATAAACAATAACAGGCTCTTCAAATGAATACTCCACTAAACAGCCATATTGATTTGTATAAATAACTGAGGGATAAAAAACACCGGGATTTGAATATTCAATCTCCGCTCTGGAAGTAGCAAATGTTCTTCCATCTCCTGAATGCCAGGTAACATCAATCGCTTCCTCATTTAACAAACTTAATTCCGTTTGCAATGGAAGACATCCGTTCCAGGCAGCTACCTCAACTTCTGATTCTGATTTATATACTGCAATTTTATTATCCAGTACCTGCTCTATACTACATCCATTTGTGTAATAAGTAATTGCTTTTACAGAAAACTCCCCTGCTTCTTTAAAAGTGTATGTCAATTCTGATCCGGAAAATGTTTTGCCACCTATTACCCATTCGAAAGCATTTGCTCCGGATGTATTATTAGTGGCATTGAAGGTAAATGGAGCACATCCTGAGAAACTGGCGTAAGCAATTTGCGGTGCCTGAACTGATTTAACTTTTACGAATTCGGGAAAATCAACAGTCTGTTGACATCCATTATTTCCCATAAAAACTAATTGCGCACTGTAAGTACCTGCCTCATCAAACTGCAGGTCGATAGATTTACCTTCAAAAGACCTTCCATCGCTGAGTGTCCATTGAAATTCACCTTCCGCATCTGTTAAGGCCTGTAAAGTAAAAATTTCTCCTGTACAAACAGAGGTATCAGAAACCTGTAATTCAGGAATTGCTAAATCTTTAACCTCGATAGAATCATTTAAAAGTAGAGTTTGGGAACAACCTGTGATGTCTAGCACCCACACAGAAACAGCAAAAACACCCGTAGCGCTATACAGGTGTTCTGGCTGAAGCTCATTACTTTGGGTACCATCTCCAAAATCCCATAGCACTTCTTTTGGACTGCCTTCCAAATAAAATTTTACCGCTTCTCCATTAAGGCACTGACCTGTTTTATCTGAAGAAATATGTACCCTGGCGGGATCCCTTACTTCTATCACATCCTCTTTTATCGCGACTGCCTCACAAGCTCCCGGACCAGTCACCCTCAATGTGACAGTATACTGACCACCATGAGCATACGTATGAAGTGGATTTTCTTCGTCAGACTGGTTTCCATCTCCAAAACTCCATAAATATTCTGCTTCCCCTGAAGATGTATTCTGAAAATGTACTGAAGTATTTGCGCAGATTTCAGTAACATCTTGCGTGAAAGACGCTTTCGGGAAGGTGAAAACTTCAATAAAATCTTCCCTGGAATAATTAACTACCTGATTATTGTTGAGAGTCACAGACAGGCTTACATCAAAAACACCTTTCTCTTCAAATATTATGGTAGGATTGCTCAAACTTGAACGCTGCCCATTGCCAAAAGTCCATTGATAGCTTTTTACGTTGGTATTATTAGCTGAAAAATCCACCACTAAGGGCAGACATCCTTTTTCTACAGATGCTTTTATTTGTGCTACCCCTGCATTTGTGATGAGAAAACTTAATATTATTGTTAAAAGTGATAATAAATGGTTCTTATTCATCTTCATAGATTTAAATTATCACTAATACTTTTCCTGATTTCTGTACGCTTTCATCCTCATGGCTGCGCGCCACTATCTCATACATATAACCTCCTGCAGGCACTTTAGTTCCTTTATAGGTACCATCCCACTTCTCGCTTAAATTATCAGTATTAAAAACTACTTCTCCGTACCTGTTATAAACTACCAGTTTATACTCTTTTACATTTTCCGCAACAGCTCCAAATTTATCATTTAAACCATCACTATTGGGAGTAAAAGCTGTAGGAACTTGTAAGGAAAAGGCTTTGAAGAGTACCACTTCATTGGAAACACTGACAATACTATCATTTGAATGACTAACAGCTACAACACGGTATTTAACCCCGCCATCAGTATCTTGTGCCAGCATGCGCATAGGGCTGATGCTCACAATTAAGGCTACGATTAAGATGGAAAACTGCTTCATGACATTATCATTTGATTGACAATTCAAAATTGCAGCTTTATAGACTCTTATATATGAGGCGTATTCGTATTTTAAAATTTAGGTGATCAACCAATTAAAATAAGTGAAACACGTAGTCCTTCCGTGGAATAAAAAGATGAGAGGTTTACAGAAATTCGATAATGAAAGGAGAAGTTCCTTCTAAAAGTAGAAACTACTTTAAGTTATACAGATAATTTACTTAGCATATTGTAATCTGGAATTACTAATATCCTCAAAATTTACTGAAGCCCAATTCACTAAACTCTGCAAATGAGGAATAAGGCTTTTTCCTCTTTCCGTTAACCTGTATTCAACTTTTGGTGGTATTTCAGGATAGATTTTTCGTTGAACTAAATCATCTGCTTCCAAAGATTTAAGGGTTGAGGAAAGCATTTTCTGAGAGATAGAATCAATACTTTTATGGATTTCATTAAAACGCATCACCTGCTCCTCATTTAAAAGCAACAGAATCAACATTGACCACTTGTCCCCTATCCTATCTAATATATTCCTTATCGGACAATTTTCCACATCTGCGAATTTATTTAACATTTCTTCGTTGGTTAACTATTTGATATTCAACAAATATAACTTATAAGTAAGCAGGTAGCAATAGCGTTAGCGTTAGCTATTGTATGTAATATACTTACCTATCACCTTTAACTTACTAAAAGTTAGTAAATATACATAAAATCATTAATAATTATAATCATGAGTAAAATATTAATAACAGGTGGCACAGGAGGTTTAGGTTCAGCCGTAGCTAATTTTTTAAGCGAAAAAGTAGATAAGGCAGACATAGCATTATTAGTCAGAGACCCGAAGAGTGAAAAAGCAATGGAGCTAGCCGAAAAAGGCTTTTCATTAAGAGTGGGTGATTATAGCCACAAAGCTTCATTAAAAGATGCCTTTAAAGATATAGAAATACTTTATTTTGTTTCAGGAAGTGATATAGCCAACAGAATGCCTCAGCATAAAAACGTTGTGGAAGTAGCTGATGAAGCTGGTATAGCACATATCTTCTATACTAGCGTGAGCTTAAATCAACTTTCTGAAGACTCTGCACTTTATAATGATATGAAAGCCCATTTCAACACTGAAGAATGGATCAAAAATTCTCAGATGAAATATACTTTTCTTCGCCACAACCTTTACAGCGAGGTAATAGCTATGTTTTTGGGTTCAAAAGATCAGTTGTTAAACTCAAAGAGTGTATTCTTACCTACTGAACAAGGTAAAGTTGCATTTTTGCCTAGAATTGATTTAGCAGAAGCCGGAGCTAAACTATTGGCAGAAGCTTCTGAACACGTGAATAAAGTATACGAGCTTAATGGAAGCGAAAAAGTAAGCTTTGAAGATGTTGCTCAGGAACTTTCTACCATTACAGGAGAAAATATCAATTACGTTTCACCGGGTGTAGAAGAATTTGAAAGCACTTTAAAAGGTTATGGTGTACCTGCAGAATACATAGGAATGATGTCTGCATTTGGCCAGGCTATTGCTGCTGATGCATTTGACACGCCAAAAACAGATATTGAAGCAATTATTAGCAGAAAAACTCAACCAGTTGCTGAGTTTTTAAAAGCAGTATATAGTTAAAATATCTTTCAAGAATAATAAGTGCATATTAAGGCTGAAATTTATATTTCAGTCTTGATTTGCTTATTCAATAAAATCATTCTCTTCCCATTAAGTTCTTAGCTAAAATCAACTTAAATAGAGCTTATTAGGCAATTACACGAGAATTAATAATATACACCTGACACCTGAAAGTCAGCAACAAATGGTTACGCATTGTGTAATCTAATTTTAGATTCCATCTAATACCTGAAGCATTTCCTCCACAGCCTGATAAACCAGCTCTATTTCTTCTTTTTCAATTATGTAAGGGGGCAAAATATAAAGTGTATTACCCAAAGGCCTTAATAAAATATTTCTTTTGAGGAAAAATGGATAGAGTTGATGACGTACCTCGTTTACATAGCTTGAAGTCTGCTCTGTTTTCATTTCCATAGCAAAAATCGTTCCCATCACACGGATGTGAAGCACTTTAGGATGTGAAGCAATACGGGTTTTGAACTCTTTCTGCCATTGGCTTATTTTTTCAATTTTTTGCTGTGTCTCCTTTTCCATGAGCAGGTCGAAACTGGCAATTGAGGCTGCGCAGGCAATAGGATTGGCAGTAAAGCTATGTCCATGAAAAAAAGTTTTCATGATGTCGCTGCTTTTATAAGCTTCTATGATTTTTTGGGTGCAGGAAGTAACACCTAAAGCCATAGTTCCTCCGGTTAGCCCTTTGGAAAGACAAAATATATCCGGAGCTATAGACAAATAATCCGAGGCGAAATTTTTACCCGTACGTCCAAAGCCTGTGAAAACTTCGTCAGCAATACTAATTACACTGTTGTCTTTTGCAATTTTCAGCAATTTATCCAGCAGTTCCACACTGTACATTTTCATACCTGCTGAGCCTAAAACCAGTGGCTCAAAAATAAATGCAGCCAGCTCTCCCTCATGAGCATATTTTTCAAAACTGGAAATAATCTCTGCCTCATTTTCCGCTGTGGGCATAGGAAGAAATTCTACCTGAAAGAGAAATGGTGAGAATGGAGCAGAAAAAGGGCCTCTATCACCTACCGACATAGCCCCAAAGGTATCACCATGATAAGCACCTTCAAAAGCCACTACTTTAGTGCGCCTTTTTTCTCCTTTATTATACCAATATTGAAAAGCCATTTTTAGGGCTACTTCATTAGCTGTGCTTCCATTATCGGAGTAAAATATTTTAGATTGATTGGATGGTAAAATGCTGAGAAGCTTTTCAGCCAGAACAATCGCTGGTTCATGAGTAAACCCTGCAAAAATCACATGCTCCAGCTTTTTGGATTGTTCAGCCACAGCTTCTGCAATTTTAGGATGGCTGTGACCGTGCAGATTAACCCACCAACTGGAAATAGCATCCATAATTTTTCTGCCTTCCGGGGTGTAGAGATAAAGGCCTTCTGCCCTCTCTACCATAATATGCTCAAATCCGTTTACCAGCTGAGTAAACGGGTGCCAAATGCTCTCTTTATCACGATCAATCCAATTCATAAATTCCGTAAAATCTCTTTAGCGTAATTTCTCACTACCTCTTTTGTAATTTCTTTCTCTTGATTTATTCTGAGAAGACATGGCGCGTTAGCATGTTGCAAAATAATAGATTCACTTGATGGATTAGCATTCCCGTTAAAAACAATACCTTTCAATTCAATACTCCTTCTCTGTAATTCATTTAAAGTCAACAGAGTATGATTAATACTCCCTAAATAAAGGTTAGCCACCAAAATGACCGGAATCTTCCATTTTTGTGGCAAGTCTATTACAAATTCTTCATTATTAACAGGCACTAAAGCTCCACCCGCACCTTCAATCACCAGGTGATTACCTGTTTCAGGTAAATGAAAATTCACAATGGAAAGTTTAACACCATCTACTTCAGCAGCATAGTGAGGTGAAGCAGGAGTATTTAACACATATGCTTCAGGTATAAAATTTGATTTTTTATTACTTACCAATTGTTTTACATAATCCGTATCGCCCGGCAAACCTGCCTGAATAGGTTTCCAGTAATCGGCTTCCAGCGCTTCCGTTAAAATGGCACTTAAAAGCGATTTCCCGCTATCTGTTCCGATAGCCGTAATGAAGATTTTCATTGTATTTTAGTTATAATTACCCATCTTAATCTCTGCATTAAATAAAGCAGTTAGGAATAAGTTATCTACTCATTAAAATCCTTTCTGCTAACTATCCATGCGTTCATTGGGTATAATACTCATTGATTGCATCACACAAATTACTGATTTCCATAGTTGAATTAAAAGCGTGTAAACAAATTCTTATACGTTCCTGATTAACCGGAACAGTAGGTGAAACTATAGGGCGCATGTCGAATCCGGCAGCATTAAGGTGATCTGCTAATTTAATAGCCTCTTCATTGCCATTCACCATTATTCCCTGAATTGGGTGGAAGCTTTCCAGCTTCGGAATATCGCGTCTAATCAACTGCCTGAAAAGAAGGATGTTTCTGGTTAACTTTTCTACCAGTTCCGGATGTGCTTTCCTGTAATTGATAGCATTTTCAATCAGTTGAACACTATGATAATTTAAAGCTGTAGTATAGATAAAATGCCGGCTATAATTGATGAGGTAATCCTTTAGGATTTCGCTACCGGCCACTGCTGCTCCATGGGCTCCTATTGCTTTTCCAAACGTATAGGTTCTGGCGAAAATCCTATCTTCAAGGCCCAGATCACAGCAAAGCCCGAAGCCGGAGTCTCCAAATAACCCTGTAGTATGTGCCTCATCTACAATCAGATTGGCACTATACTTTTCACATAATTCAACTATTTGTTTAAGAGGAGCCTGGTCTCCATCCATAGAATAAACGGACTCTACCACTACAAATATATTTCCTGTAGCTTTTGTAAGCTTCTGCTCCAAATTCTCCAGGCTATTATGTTTAAAGTTGAAATAGTTAGCTCTACTTAACCGCACACCTTCTTTAATACACATGTGGGACAATTCATCAAACAAGATGGTGTCCCCTTTTTGCGGAACTGATGAAAGTAACCCGAGGTTGGCTAAATAGCCTGAATTGAATAGCAAAGTTGACTCCGCTTTAAAATAATCTGCTAAGTATTTTTCAAGCGACTCATGATAAACTTTATTCCCACTCAGAAGCCGGGACCCTGAAGCACCATTGTCCACAAATGAATGAAGGCTTTCAGAAATTTCACTCACTTTGGCTAAGCCTAGGTAATCATTTGAAATAAAATCAACCATTCCTTCCTTTTGTATTCTTAAGAAACGAAAGGTTCCATTTTTCTTTCTCTCGCTTAAAATTGCGAGTAAAGTATCCTCTATCCTGAGAGTCGTTTTTTCAAAGTTCATGGGGAAAAAGCATATATTGGTCGGCAAAAATATAACATTTAGCCTGAAAATCGTTAAAGATGTTAAAATCATTTAAAACAGAAACTATGAAGAAGAAATTATTAATGACGGCAGCGCTGGCACTGGTGTGTTCAGTGATGGTTCAGGCACAAATTTTTACGATTGGGCCTAAGGCAGGAATTAGCAGTACAAGAGTAAATTTGAAAGATCACGCAGAGCGTTTTGATGAAGGCGATGCCGCATATAGCTACCATGTTGGTGCTTTTGCCCGTATAAACATTCTCGGGTTTTACGTACAGCCGGAAGCTTATTTTAATTCAGTTAAAGGAGAGTACATTTCACGAAATACCATTGGTGATGATGAAACTTTTGAAATAAACAAGAATAAAATTGATGTACCCATTTTGTTTGGATATAAAATTGGCCCTCTACGCTTAAATTTAGGTCCGGTGGCAAGTTTCAATTTGGATGCTGAAATTGATAAAGATGCTCCTATAGATGAGTATAAAAATGCTGTCTTTGCTTACCAGGCAGGTTTAGGTCTTGACATTTCTAAATTAACAGTTGATTTACGTTACGAAGGCAACTTCAGTAACCAGGCTACCTTAGGCAACAATGAAGGTGAAGTACGTATTAACCAGGTGATGCTAAGCCTTGGATTGAAATTGTTATAAGACATTTTCAAAAATATCAGAAGCCAGGCATTACTTGTCTGGCTTTTTTTTGTTTCAAGGCAATACGTCTAAGCATTTTATCAAATCCTTTACATACCATTTATCCTTTCATTTAATGGCTTAAAATTTCCTCAACACTGATTAAGCTATCTTCCTCTGTAAAATACTAGCTATTTTCTTAATTTGCAGCCTCGTAAAATTTCTATAAATCAATGATAAAATCAGCATTTAGCCACCTCCTACTTTTTACACTTCTTTCACTTAACATGCTAATTACCTCTAATGCGTATGCTCAGGAAGAAATTACTTTCAGCAAAGCAGATAGCCTGAAAGGAGGATTAACTGCTGGACGTGTATGGTGGGACTTAAATTACTATCACCTGCAGGTTAAAGTTGATATTGAAAACAAATCTCTATCAGGGCAAAATGAAATCCATTATACCGTCTTGCAGCCTCAACAAACAATGCAGATTGATTTGCAAGCTCCTATGAAAATAGAACGCGTACTACAGGGCAAAAATGAACTCAGTTTCACTTCAGAAGGTGCCGCTCATTTCATTCAGTTTGATAAAAAGCAGGAAAAAGGAAAAAAAGGACAGATAACAGTTTACTTCTCAGGCCAGCCTCGTGTAGCGGAAAATCCACCATGGGATGGTGGAATTACCTGGAGCACTGATAAAAATGGTAATCCTTTTATTGCCAGCAGCAACCAGGGAATTGGGGCAAGCGTTTGGTGGCCTAACAAAGAGCACCCTTATGATGAACCGGATAGCATGTTAATAAGTGTAGATGTTCCAAAGCCTTTAATTGATGTTTCCAATGGAAAGCTGAGGGAAGTTACGGAAGCAGGTGACAGAAGAGTTTTCCACTGGTTTGTAAGTAATCCTATCAATAATTACGGAGTAAACCTCAATATTGGGGACTATGAAAACTTTGGTGAGGTGTATAATGGAGAGAAAGGCCCCCTGGAGTGCAGCTACTGGGTGCTGAGTTATAATGTTGAAAAGGCAAAAAAACAATTCAAAGATGTGCCTCGCATGCTTAAAGCTTTTGAGCATTGGTTTGGCCCTTACCCATTTTATGAAGACAGTTATAAACTGGTTGAAGCACCTTATCTAGGTATGGAGCATCAGAGTTCCGTAACTTATGGCAATAAATATAAAAATGGATACCTGGGAAGGGATTTAAGCAGCACCGGCTGGGGCTTAAAGTTTGATTTTATCATCATCCATGAGTCAGGCCATGAATGGTTTGCCAATAATATCACCAACAAAGATGTGGCCGACATGTGGATTCATGAATCATTTACACATTATTCAGAAAACCTTTTTCTGGATTATCATTACGGAACAGAAGCAGCAAACGCTTACATCCAGGGGGTAAGATCATCTATTCAGAACGACAGACCTATCATCGGCACATATGGTGTAAGCCATGAAGGCTCAGGAGATATGTATTATAAAGGAGGCAACATGCTGCACACTTTGAGGCAACTATTTGATGATGATGAAAAATGGAGAGCTACTTTGCGTGGGTTGAATAAAGAATTTTATCACCAGACTGTTAGCTCAAAACAGATTGAAAAATACCTTGAAGAAGCATATGGTAAGCCTCTCAATGGATTTTTTGATCAATATTTGCGTGATACCAGAATCCCTACCTTTACTTACCGGGTATTAAATGGTAAATTAATGTACAAGTGGGAAAACACTAATCCTGCATTTAACATTCCTATAAAAATATATATTAATGGAGAAGCTGAATGGATCACTCCTTCCTCCTTGAAATACCAGGTACTCGATGGGTTACCTGAAGAAGTAGAAATAGTAATTGATCCTAATTTCTATGTAGCAGACTTTAATCTTACCAACTAAAAAACACCAAACAAACTAAGAGACTTATCATGCAGATAATTCTCTTAGTTATTATAATCATCCCATGCTAACTGCACCCAGGGAGAATTTTTATTAGTCAGAAGAAAGTTTAAATCCAGTTTATAGCTACTGATGGCTGCTGCGGTGTACTCTTTTCTTTTCCAGTACTGCGCTCCTGCCAGGTAAGAAATACCAAAGCTTTCCCAGGAGTTGAATATTTGTCTAATTCTGGCAGCATTTTCCTCAAGTAACTGCCATGCTTCTGTCTCATTAATAAAACCTGAATAACACGCATGCCTGATCAACCATGAACACCTTCCATAATGCCAGGCCTGATCGCTCTCAGGTAAATTAAACTGGTATTTATGCACCATATCCACAACGTTAGGAATAGACTTGTCCTTTGCATTCACTTTAGTAAATGCAGTAAACTCAGCAGGACTGCTGAACTCCCACCTGTTTTGAAAAGCCTTAAGCGTTACTATTTCATCAAAATACTTTAAAGTATCTGCTAAATCACTCAGGTTATTAATTCCGTAATCCCTCTTTAATGCACGCTGGGAAGAACCCTTTAAAGCCTGAATATTCCCCTCTTTTTCAGGAAGTAAAACATCATGTCGTTCCCTGTTTTTTTGTGACAGCATACCTGAAGTAGCCAAAAGCCAAAGCTGATGCCGGTTTAAACCATCAGGATTTTCATATTTATAATATTTCATAAGGAATGTGATCTTCTTAATTTTCTATTATTAATTGAGATATTTCAGCCAAATCTTCAAAATAGCCGGGAAAAAGCTGGTTATAATCCACGCAAATCTGATGATACTTTAAGCTATTCTCTTTGTCATTTAAAGCCTCATAGGCCACTGCCATATAATGTGCCACCATAGCATGTCTGAAATGAGGTTCTTTCTGTATTTTAAAATAAGCCTTACCGGCTTCAATCGTTTTTTCCCGTTCAAAAATGCTTTCAAATCTGTTAACTATGTTTACAGTAAAACTCTCTAACCACTCAAGCCTATGCGCTTCTTTACTTTCAGCATCATCCATAGAAGCATAGTAGAAAGCAGTTTTTAACTTCCATTCAAATTCCTTCTCAATATTATCTAAACCTTCATAAGCAAAAGCAATGTAAAAACTCTTTAATGCTAACTCTGTATCATTAATCTCAGTTTGTATTTCCTCCTCAACATCATCCTCCAGCCAATCAATCAGCTCCTGATGCAATCCTAAACTTCTCATGCAGTGAAGCTTGTATTCGGTAATATCCTTAATGATCCACTCAGCCGGCAAGCTACCAAGTGTCTCAATTTGCCTGACATATTCCAAACCTTCCTCATCAAGCTCAACGTGTTTACACAGCATGGCCAGCCAGTAAAGTGTATCATGCCCCTCTGCATCTTCATAAAATCCATCTGGCTTTTTATAAGATTCAAAATTTTCCAGTTCATCTTTAACAAAGGTTCTTTTATAGTGGCTATCACCTTCAATTGCTTTATCAAACTTTATGTAATTGTAAAGAGCGGAAACACAAAACAATAACTGGTTCGTGGTTATTTCACTGGGATTTACCAGACTAAATAGCCATTTGTAGTTAGTGTAGGATTGATAATATTCCTCCACCTGAAAGCTGCAGAATGCCATTATTTTAACAGGAGAAATATGGTACCGACTATATTGCATGTAAACAGCGATGTACTTAACAGCTAAATCGTAGTATTTTAAACTTTCACATGCCTGAGAGATTGAAAAATATACATCCAGATTATCGGGATTGATTTCAAGGGCTTTTAAATAATAATCGTACGCCATTTTGAAATCATGAATGGCATGAAAATATTTCCCCATATGATAAGTAGCTACATCGCTCTCAGGAAAGCCATTATAAAAACGCCTGATCATTCCTTCTCTTGAGGCGATTTCCTCCCAGGTTAGCATATTTTCAAGATAATTCTCAAAGGCTCTGAAAATTATTTTGGCATCTTCTGTAAGAGTAAGCACTTGTTCCAGGGCCGTAAAATCTTTTTGTCCGGTAAGAATATATTGCTCATAAGCTGTTGAAAAAATCAGGAGAGCCTGTATGTCATTATCAGTAGTAGTTTCTAATTGTAGTTCATTAATTTCTTCAAACAAATGCTGATCTATCATCTGGTGGATGATATTGAGATAATATGTTTTGTCTTTCTTGATGGAGCCATCCTGTAATTGATTAGTAATAAAATGTCTGAAAGACACCGCTGTGTAAACAATGTATTCTCCATTTAGTGCATCCATTTTTTGCAGTGTGCGAAAGACATCCAAAGCCTGCGAATATTGTTTAAGTTGAAGATAGGTTTTACCCAGTAAATAATACAGTTTCTGATAAGATGGACAGATTTTTATAGCTTCGATTATACTGCTTTTTACAATCTGGTAATCCTGTGCTTCTTCATAACCACCAAGCACCTTCATGTATAAAAGATGCGCATCTTCAGGGTAAAATTCTAAAGCATAATTTAGTGTATTGAAAAATATTTCCTTTGCATTCTCCTGGTGATAGCGATAAGCAGCCATAAAAGCAATATTGACCATTTTGTGCCAAACCACCGGAACTCTTTTATTATCCGGAATTCTGGTAGCCAAACTTTTAAATGCCTGCTGATAGGTTCGCTTCTTCACGTGCTCATCTGCCTCTATCAAATATCTTATCACTATATCTTTCTCAGCCAGCGTTAAAGGAGCATCTTTTAATACTTCTATATAAATTTCAATTTCAGAATGCCCGCTTGTCAGTAAAACTTCTACTGCACCTAATTCAGGGTACTTCAGAAGGGTAACTTCCCTCCATGCAGATGACATAAACTCTTCATGAAAAGGAAAAGCTTTAATAAGCTCAGTAAGTACATCGGACTTGAGAATATAGTGGGAGCTCAAAAATTTAATGATGGGCATGCAATAGAAAGAAAGGCTTTGGGTACTGTGTTGCACCGCATTAGCTATTGCTGATTTCCATACTAACTTGTTAAAACGAATGGCGGGGTTCTCATAAACCTCCTTAAATCTTGCTATTAATGCGGTGGGCGTGTCATATATTCTATCTGAATCGAGGTAAAGAATTACATTGTCTTCATTTTCAGCTTTACCCTCAGCCAGTTTATTCAGTTCTGCAGTGGTTCTCTCTACTTTCTTAATCAAAGAGTGATAAGTTTTTAAATACTGAAAAGCCTGCGGGAGATCATCTTCAAAATTTAACTCGTGCACACTTTCCTTTAAGGCCTTAAAAATATACTCTTTATCATTTATAGGTGAAATACCC
This sequence comes from Marivirga lumbricoides, assembly GCF_014636295.1. Lineage (GTDB taxonomy): Bacteria > Bacteroidota > Bacteroidia > Cytophagales > Cyclobacteriaceae > Marivirga > Marivirga lumbricoides. Next base: position 90,994 of record NZ_BMEC01000012.1, read on the forward strand.
AGTTTGTCCCAATCACTCATCCTCAATATTTATTATTTTTTAGCTACTTAAGTAATAAGATTGATTACAAAAGTGTCGAAAATAAGGCAGTACTGCCTCACTGTATTTAGTGATTTTCTACTTTAGCTATTATTGGTGCAGAAATTCCGTTGATAATAAAATACATTTGTTCTTATAAAATAACTATCGCAGATGACTGCAAAAAAGCTGCGAGTGCTTTAAATTATGAGTGATAAAAATATATTTTATGTAGAAATCACAGACTTACATCAAAGTTGGATTGCAGCAGTATGTGAAACCAAAGAAACAATTGAACACTTTATCAAGCATTTACCTTTAAAAATAAAATCTTCTGCTCAAATTAAGATGTTGGATGGTAAATCGTATCCTGTTTATGCCATTGAAAGCTACAAAGGTGATAGGAACAGCTTTAAACTTGTAGATCAGGAGGAGCTTTTTGAACTCATCAGAAACCAAAAGGAGTATACTGTAGCCCATGAAGATCATATCTATTTCACCTTTTATACATTTGAAACAGATTATTTTCAACATCCAACTGAAAAAAGTTTAATGGGTGCGCTAAACCATACCCATGTAAACAATGAATATTTGCAGGAGGAAACGATCACTAAGAGTGAGTACCACTCTGAGATTTGTTCTCTGTCCGACAAGTACGATATTGATGGACTGGATAAGCTATATAAGGTTATATTAATTTCTGATAATAAAATGGCAAAATACGACCTGGCACATTATGGCTATCTAAGCATTTTATGGAACCTGCTTTATGATTATGCCTGCAACAAATTACCGGAATCAGGTTTGGGTCTGCTGCCAGATTTAGTAGAAAACTCGGAACTACTCCTTGAAAAGAAAAACTGGCAAGCACGAGTGCAGGTTGAATTTGTCTTATTGGAAAACGCATGTAAAAAACCCACTAAGGAGATAATTACCTTTTTGAGGCAGCTCATTGAATCCCTGCATCATCTGTTGGAACAGTCTCCCGAAGAGACAGAGGAAGTGTACCAGAAACAGGCCTTAGCTTATGCTATGGTTGCCAATACACTACCTTCCCAACATTCAGAATTCTGGGAAAAGGCTATTTTGGCACTTCAAAATGGCATTCATAAAAATGCTGAAACAGCAGATTGGAGCCTATACGCACGTTTGGTATTTATGCCTGCCCCTGAAATTAATTCTTACAAGAGCTCAGGTAAAAAGTTGGGAAGCATTATACAGAATTATCAGAAACTGGAACAGGAGAATTTTAAAAATCTCCTAAATAAGCACACGAATTATAATGAGAAGATGCCCTATCTCATTGCCCTAAATTTACATCAGCTAAAAGAACATATGGAATGGGAAAAAGTAAATTTGGCTTATTTCCCTGAGCAATTATACTTTTATTGGCTAGACCAAGCGATACAAAGTAAACTTCCTCCACTCAACAGAATTGACCTAAATGAGGCCTGTCATTTTTTTATACAGAAGGTGTTAGGCTTGGCAGAATAGACCTGCTGGAAAAAGCCATAGGTTTGTATGATAGAATTACTGAAAAGACTGAAGAATACTCTTATGAAATCCATTACCTGACCAAAGCTATGGAAGATATCAGTAAAATTCTATACCAATCAGGTAAAGTAGATGAAGCAAATAGCTATGTAAACAAAGCTTATCAGATTTATGCTCATTACATTGATAAAGTAAAAGACAATTATTCGGTACATCTTCACTATGCGGAATTTCTGGAAAGATGTTTTAAGTCTGGAAAGAATATCCTCAAGCCTAACTTAGCTACACTTAAAGAAATAGCCATTGCAGTGGAGAAACAAGGTAAAGGATTTTACAGCGACCCTATTTTTATGCGGATGAGAATTGCCTTATTGGAAAGCAAGGAGTATGAGGCCATATACCATCTTACAAAATCATTAATTTTGCATGAGTTGTGTATAGATAATGAAGTAGATCAGCTTATTGAGGACTATAAATCATCCGTTTATAGCAGGTTTTACCAATTTCTGATAGAAACACAGGAATTCATGCATTCAGTTAAAGAGAATTACTATTTCCACCCTCAGGTTAGGTGGGAGGCACTTTCAAATATGACTATTCTTGAAACAACTTCCTACTGGAAAGAAAGGCAAAATGAAATTAAAAGCCGACCTAAATCTTAAACTTGTATGCTATGAAATATTTGCTTCTTAAAAATTGTTCAAATTCGAATCAATATTTGTGAAAACCCCTAATTGTTTTCATTTAACAATCATTTTATTAAGCTCCTTCTTTAAAGTCTATTCTCAAACAATGGAAACTCAAATCGAAAACATTAAATCTCAAGGACGGGACAAGGTAATTGAAATAGCTTATAGTATAATTAATGATAAGCATCCTACAATTGAGCTGCTTGCCGAAGGCTATGACATAAGTATGTGGGCAAATTCAAAGGATGTTGTAGTAAAATTCAGAAGACTGTTTAAGTACTACTACCCACAGAAAAAAGGTTTACATGAAAGAACATATAGGGATTTAATATATGATGTATCGGTTAATCTTATTAACCAATATGTCAGTCCGTTGGATGACTGTTTTCTGGAGGAACGATTTTATATTTCATCCGAAGAAGAAAAAGAAAGGATTGCTTTCGTAAAAAAACATGCAGATATTATCATAACGCATAATTGCCGTGAATATGACATCTATGAATACGAAGAACACTATGATTTTTACAGTAGGTTAAATAGTTCATTCATTAATTTTAAAATTGATAAAATAACGGGGGAAAATTATGACCGAAATGAACTGAATGCTACTCCTGCTGTAACACCCGAATCTCTCTTAAGCGCTGAAGATCCACTCACCAGAATTTTTTAATTTATGTACTCTATACCTGACGAAGTAAAAAAGGAATACAAGCTATTAGCAACTGTTTTTGACAAGGTGACTAATTCTGTTTTAGAAGATAACCAATTGACAAGAATTTATTCCAAATTCAATCTATATGAAATTGAACCTTTCTATGCAGAGTTATCCAACCAAGTGATAGACCTTAATCAGGAGCTGTTTTTCACATCAGAAACTGATTTCAATCCTGAAACAGATGACTTATACGAATATCATATTAACATGGAAACTCGTAAAGTTTATTTTAAACGCTTAATACTTGGGCCAGAGACCAGCTATGAAACGGTGTATGAATACAATGAAGATTATTATAAAAGTTCTACCACGTTTATAAATTCAGAAGGCAGAAAAGCTATTAAACTGTGTTACTTGTACCATAATGAAGGAATTGCTCACTGGTATTATGAATGCACCGATTATGGACTAATTCACAAAAGCTATCGTACCGAGGGGGATAAACTCACGGGATATCAATTAAAAACAGCAGACACTAATTATTCAGCTTCAGTTGATTTTATTTATGAAGAAGATCAGCTGACAAAGATTATACAAAATAATGCTTCAGGAAACAAGCTCCTTCTTTACGTGGCAAACTTACAGAATGAGAACAAAGCTGATATCCTAACAAAACTGGAAGATTATTTGACAGAACAGATTGCAGATCAGGTTTTAAAAAATGCACATATTGATGAGCCTGTTTATTGTCTTTTGTTGGAATACTCTATGCAGCATCCATTTCCTCCCACTGTTGCACTGGGCCTTGTTTCAGAACTGGAAGATGATTTTGAGCAAGTAGAAATTTGGCAACGCTACAACGCCCCTGATATGCATTACTTTTCCGAAGATGACAGCTTAAAGGTTGATTTATATTCTGAGACAATACAATCCGCTTACCTCTTTACCGATAAGTACACAGAAGACATTTCCTGGAATGATGAAGACCAGCACGAAGCCTGGGAAAAAGAGGTTTTCCAGGTTTATCTGAATGTATGTAAGAGATTGCTACATTTTGATTTCTCTGCTTGCTTTCCCAAGTCACCCCACTTTTTGGTGATGGCGCGAGAGTTTGAACAATGCAATGAAGAGGACTTTTATAAGCAGCTTTCGGCCTATAAAAAAAACAATGAAATATGATTTTAGGAGTTTACTGGTACTTTGGTTTTCCGGAAGGTCTTTATTCTTACAATTATTTTAGATGGAAGCCGGGCTACGGTGGTCATGCTAATAATCCAGCAGAATTAGAAACGATTATTCAGAGTGAAAAACCAGAAGCACTGATTCAAGATTTTCGAGAACTAATCGGGAAGCTTCAGCAAGGCTTCATTTTCATCTACCAAAACGGACAGAACATGAAAATTGGAACAGGAAGTTTTAATCTGCATGATTTTGATTTTGTATTGATGAAACAAGTAGAGGTGATTTTACAACAACATCAAGTGCAGTTATTAGAAGAGTTTGATAATGCAGAAAGTCAGCTTATCAAAATTCACGTAAAGAAAGACCAAACTTCTCTGCCCTACCCTTCATTAAAACTACTTAAAGTAGTGAGTTCCAATATGAAAAAACACAATGCAGAAACTTCCTCATTAAGACTGGATTGTAATATACCTTTGAAAGAAAAAAATGCTTATTTGGCGGAAATAGCAAAAGTAAGCGAAGAAGAAAATATAAGTGTTTTATACTTTTCTGAAAAAAGATTTGAAGACACTATAAATCTTATGTTATTTTTCACTAATGGCCGACAGGGACTTAATTTTTCTGATATACAATATGTAAATGCAGAAAACATTGAGAGAAAAATTCAGGCTTTGGCTACTCAATTTGAGGTGGAATTTCAACATAAGGGTGGCTGGAATGCTTACCCGGTAGGTAACTACCAAATTATAAAGATGGTAGATAAAGATTTCATTATTTAAGGTGATTAAATGCTGCTTTGTTCCATTAAAATATTGATTTTTGCCTATACTGATAAAGCTTCCGATGAAATTTGAAGAATTAAAAGATATACCCGTACACTTGTTAAAATCTACGCTTGAAGTGGAATATCTTATTTTTGCTAAGGATATAATTCAGTTAGGTGGCTACTCCAACCGTACATTTCACATTAAGGAGAATTCCGGCAAAGAATTTATAACACGTGTAGCTAATCCGTTAAAAAATGAAGTACAGCTTAATAATGAAAATTATGTATTGACCCAGCTTCATCAAAAAGGGTATCATAATTGTCCGGCTGTAATTGGGACTGTAAGTGCTCTCAGTTTTTCTTACTTAATAGTAGATAAATCAAGGTACCCTCTTCAGGTTTTTGAATTCATACCAGGATCTGTCAATTACGGATGGGAAGAAAGATGCTCCGGGGCTGATTTACATACCATTTTCACCCATTTACCGGAGCTGCATAAAGAAATGAAACAAATACCTGTGCAAAATTTGAACAGAGTAAATCCAATTGCTATTGACAGTTTATTGAGCTCAGCTATAAAAAACCAGCCTATTGGTAGTTATTTAGTTGAAAAACAACATATATTTTTAAAAAAAGCAGCTCACCTCACTGAACTGCAGAATGAAATAATAAACAACTCAAATAATTTGCAATGGATACATGGTGATGTACACCTGGAAAACCTCCTCTTTTTGCCTGATAATGCAGTAGCATTTATCGATTTTGAGAACGTTCAGGTAGCCCCCTTAGAACTTGATATTATATTTTCAGCCTTCAGAATCGCTAAAATGGGTAAGGCAGATGAAAAATTAATTTATCACAAGCAGGACCTACGATTAGCATTTGAAAGCTATGCCTCACAAAATAAGAATTATGCATATTTAGCAGAACAGTTAGATTTAAAAGAGCAATTATGGAAAGCAATGTTTTGCCTGGATCAGACTTTCCTTTACCTTATCCAGGCCTATAAGGGCGTTTGGCAATTGGAAAAAGGTATTGGTTTTTTAGCATGTTTTAACGAAGTATGTGCATATGAAGAATAGGTGTCTGTATTTAATTGAGGCAAATGAGGTTGAGTTAACATTCATTAAAAAACTATGCAAAATTGCTCAATCATACGAGCAAGCTATTTTTGTGCTAAGGAACGCAGACTTGCTAAACAAGAAAAATACTAAAACAGGTGACCTCATTTCAGCACTTCACTCCATTCTAAAGTCAGAAAGCAAAACACCATTTTTTGTGATACCTTATGCTTCAAAAGGAAATGCCTGGCTTAGCTACTGGCTGAGGCTCAAATTACTTACCCCCACGTTTGAGAAAATATTTACTACTCAGGCAGAAGATGAAGAGCCCTCAAAAAAGTTTATCAATTGCGATTTTGAGCTACTGGAATTTGAACCAAAAAAAAGAAACCCAATAGTTAAAACTATTGATAGAGCTTTAAAAAGAGGACTTTTTATCACCCGGGCACAACCATTACATAACGGACATGCTGCCTTTATTGAGGAGATGGCTAATGAAAATGATGAATTCATCATTTTGCTGGCAGCCGCTGAGCAGTGTCACCAATCGAAAAACCCACTATCTGCAACTGAACGTTTGGAAATGGTGCATAGCTACTTAAATAGTTATTATACCCACAGATTCTACCTGGTTGCTTTACCTCAAAACAGCTTCACATTGGAAAACATGTATGAACTGAGCTACCTGTTACCTGATTTCCAATCGGTTTACGCCACTAATCCTGTGATTATAAGTATGTGCAATAGCATGAACATTCCTGTTAAAACATTGAAACAAAACGTAAATATCAGTGCTACTGAAATCAGAAACCGCATATTAAAAAATGAACCCTGTGGAGCAATGCTCCCTCCTCTCATTCTGAGTTACCTTGAAAAAATCAGTTTCCAAGAACGATTACGTCTAATTAACCATCAATACCAACGCTGATTATGTGTGGAATAGGCGGCATATTATTTTCAAAAGACTCAGATGAGCCATTGCTTAAAAGGGTTAAGCAAATAGAGCAGGCACAATTACATCGTGGGCCGGATGACAGGCAAACTGCAGTACATCAAAACCATGCCTTTTGCCATCAGAGACTGGCACTGCTGGATGAGAAAGGAGGAAAACAACCTTTTTATGATGCTTCAGAGAGATATTTGATTGTTTATAATGGAGAGATCTACAATTATGAAGACTTACGTAAAGAATTATCAAATGCTTATCAATTTATTACCAGGTCTGATACAGAAGTAGTTCTTGCAGCTTACCTTGTGTGGGGAGAAGATTGTTTGAACAGGTTTATAGGAATGTTTTCCTTTCTAATTTGGGACACACACACCGAAACTGCTTTTGCTGCGGTAGACCCACTCAGTGTTAAGCCTTTTGTTTACTATCAGGCAGGAGAAGAATTTGTTTTTGCTTCGGAAGTGAAAGGAATACTTGCCAGTTTGGATAGAAAGCCTTCAATCTGTATTGAAGCTCTGACGGAATATGTGGTTGCACCTATGCTCAGTGGGGTGGAAAACACTATTTACAGGGGCATTGCTATTCTTCAAGGAGGCGAAAAACTTCATATCTCTAAAGATAAAGTAGTTAGAAGCAGCTACTACAATTTTACACAAAGACAGGGGGCTTCAACCCGCGAACAATTCATCAGGTATCTTGGCTATAATCTTGAAGAAAGTATCAAAATGGCTTTAAAAGCTGACTTTCCTGTAGCGAGTTTCTTCAGTGGCGGATTGGATTCCTCAATACTTAGTGCTCTCGCTCTCAGAAACAAAACTGCGGGTCATCGTGCTTTTACTGTTAAGTTTCAGGACCATGAAAAAATCATTTTTAGTAAAAGCAGTATTGTCAACTCTGATGATTTTCCATATGCTAAGCAATTAGCAGAAGATTTAAAGCTGCCAATGCAAGCTGTTACTATGACTAACAAAAGTATTCTAAGTGCATTAAATAATTTAGCAATTATCAACGACAGAATTCCTGCCTGGGAGCAGGAATTCTCGCAACACTTTCTTTCGCAAGCCGCTTCAAAAGATTTTAAAGCTGTACTGGTGGGCGATGCTGCAGATGAAACCAATTATGGTTATTTCTTCCTGCTTAATCCACAAGTAAATCATAGTCCTTCAGGTTTGCTACAAAGGTTCGGAGGGGAGCAACGTGCCAGCTTGCTATCCAAAAAAATCCAAAAAGAAATTCATCCTACTGCTTTTCTGAATAAAAAATATACTCAGCTGGTAGAAAGAAACGGCTTTAGTTTTAGCGGCAATCAGCAGGATAAAATATTAGCCATGAGCTGTCTGATTTATAAACGCTGGCTGGGTAGGTTGCTCCACAATGGTGATATTCATTCGATGAATTTCGGCCTGGAGGCAAGGGTACCTTTTGCAAATAAAAACTTGCTGGAAGTGGTAAGCCATATAGGCCCTGAAATGGGATTTAAAAATGAAAATGAGAAATATTTATTAAGAATGGTTGCTAAAAACTGGCTGCCCGATTATATCACCAACCGAAAGAAATCTGCCCTACCGAGAGATCCAAGGCTGGGAGCAAAGTATCAGGCTGTACTTAAAAGCTTGCTTCTGCAAATGGATGATTTTGTAGAAGATTATCTCAATTTAAATACTTTAAGTGCACTTTGTGAATTAAAAACCATTGAAGAAAACGACAGAATGATGCTTTTTAACATGATTTGCTTATTAAAAAGAGTACAACATGATGCAGAATAATAAAAGGATACTTTTTGTGACCATCCCTGAAAAAGGACATATAAATCCCATGATCGGTGTGGCACAGGCGTTACAGAAGTATGGGTGCAATTTAGCTTTCTTTGCAGTGGCCGATATCAGCGAACAAATCAAAAAAGCAGGTCTTGATATTCCTGTATACTTTGATAAGCACCCTAAATCAGATAAAGAAGCTTTCTTAACCAGGGGAAAAGCCTTTGCAGAGAAAATTAAGAACAAAGAATGGATGCAGCAGTGGATTAAAACTTTATTGATAGATGCTGTACCTGAGCAAATCCCTGTTTTAGAGAAGGTAATTGATGATTTTCAACCGACTCTGATTGTTACCGACCCGATGATGTATGCCGCTGCTTTAGTGGCAGAAAGTAAAAAAATTCCCTGGGCAGGTATTTCCTCCTCTCTTAATCCTATTACTCCTGACAATTGGAGCTGCGAGCTGACTGAAACACTTACTTTATACCAAAAAGAAAGGGAACAACTATTTCAAAAATCTGCTCAAACTCCACATTTTAAAATAAGCGATTTGATTTCACCCTGGCTCAATATTGTATTTTCCACTGAAGCTTATATCCCTCGCTGGTTGAGCCAAAATGATTTCTCTTTTTATGTGGGAACTTCTTTCAATGAAAAGAATAGAGGAGATGAGCAGGATTTCCCTTTTCACCTGCTAAAACCGAATTGTAAAAAAGTTTATATGTCACTGGGAAGCCAGGTTTATTATCATCCGCATCTGTTTAAAGCCGTTCAGGAAGCTTTGATGGACACAGAGGTGCAACTCATTTTTGCGGTGAATGAGTTAATGAATACCGACTTCATCCATGAACTAAATGAGAATGTAATTGCAGTTACTTATGCTCCCCAACTAGAATTACTTCCTCATATTGACTTAATGATCAGCCATGGAGGTGCTAACTCTGTAATGGAATGTCTGGCACATGGGAAACCAATTGCCCTCTTCCCACTCTGTAATGACCAGTTTTTGCAGGCCAGGTTTATACAAGAGGCAAAAGTAGGAAAGGTTTTGGATACTGAAACTCCTGATGTAAAAACCTATAAAAAACAGTTACTACTACTTTTAAATGAGGATACGGCTGAAGTTAAAAATGCCAGAATAATCGGAAAATCGTTTGCCCAACATAATGGGCCCGAAGAAGCAGCTCAATTGATTCTTGAACTAGCTAAGCATAAAAAACCATTAAAACCTGAACTTCCTCTTGAAAAATAAATATCTCATTATATCGCCCCACTTAGATGATGCTGTTTTAAGCTGTGGTGCTTCAATGGCTCAATGGAAGGAAGAAGGAGCAGAAGTACTAGTGGCCAGTATTTTCAGTTCGTGTGCAGAATACAATGAAAAGATGAATGCTGTTTATCAAAATAGAAGAAAGCAGGATATTGAAGCATTATCTTTTTTAGGTGTTAAAGCTATTCATCTTGACTTTACGGATGCCCCGTTTCGCAACGGCAATTATCATAGTTTCTCAACTATTTTGTTTAATCATAATGCCGAAGATAAAGAGTTGGAAAAATCGATCGCATTAGCCATATCAAAACTTCTACATGAAATAAAACCTAATCAGGTCTGTTTCCCACTTGGGGTGGGCGGTCATATTGATCATCATTTGGTACATAAAAGCAGCTACCATACTGATTTTGAGGCTTTAAAAATCCAATTTTACGAGGAATTGCCCTATGCATTAGTACCAGGCTGGACAGAAATAAGGCTACAAAAATTAGGCTATGCATATGAATTATACCCTTTACTAAACCTGCCATCTAGCCTTTTGGATATTAAGCTGCCTTTTGTCCATAATTACACCATGGATGAGATCGACAAAAAAGCCAGTAACCTTCTATATCTGGAGGAATTGAATTCATTGAAGACTGAGAAGGTTATTACCAGCAAACTCACTAGAGAGAAATCCTATTTCGACAAGCACTTTTTTAAGAAGAAATGTGAAGCGATTCTGTACTACCAAACAGAGTGGCCAAGCTTATTTGGTGATGCTAAAAATATTAAAACAATACTAAACCCCGATTCCGGAGAAGCTTACTCAGAATCGTTTTGGAAGAAAAACTGACACTATGGAATTTATTACAAAATCATCAGAATCAATAGAAGATACCCCTTTGAAAGTACTCCGCCAGACTCGTTCCTCTGAAAGTGATCTGGTAGATAGTTGGCTGAGCGAAACAGAAGAGGTCGAATCAGCAAAGCATGGAGTGGTAGATTTAAAAATATCACCTAATGGCTTATTTGGTGAAGTGGAAGTAAACCTTAGTCAAGATCTGGAACATCATACTTTTTCGGCTTACGAAGCCATTTTTAATGCTTTACACAATTTTCCTGACTACCAACTATTAAGAATCTGGAATTATGTACCTCAGATTTTGGCAGCTTCTGAAAACCCGGACTTCAAAAATAATTATGAAGCATTTAATAGCGGGAGGTTTAAGGCTTTTAAAAAGTACTTCGGCCCACAGTTCAACACCTCAATGATGCCTTCTGCAAGTGCGGTAGGCAGCCATTCAAACTGCCTCCGAATTGAGTTTTTAGCAGTAAAAAGTGAAATAACTTTTCTGGAAAATAAAGAACAGACTGCGGCCAGAAATTATTCGGAAAAATACGGTCAGCGCCCTCCACTTTTTAGCCGGGGTGCCATTTATAAAAACCTGCAACAGACTTTACTCATTTCATCAGGTACAGCAAGTGTTGTGGGAGAAGATTCTATCTATTCTGACCTGTATGATCAGTTAAATCAAAGCATTCTCAACCTCCGCATTTTAGGAAGCCAGTTTAACTTAAAACGTTATGCTATTGATTATGGGTTTGCGCTGGAAGATGCTGTTTTGCTCCGTACCTACTACAAAAATAAGGAAGATGAAGACTTCTTACGAAAGTATTTAAAGAAACTCGTTTCTCCTGATTGTAAGCTCTCCTTTATGCAAGCTGATATTTGCAGAGATGAACTTTTGGTAGAGATTGAAGCCATCTTTGTAAAAAAGGGGGAGTTTGAGCAAAATGGAAAGGAAAAATATACCTTAAATGATGTGGGTAAAATCAGAACAGAATCATTTGAGCTGCACATAGCCGAGCATTGTAACCTCCGTTGCCGGGACTGTTGCAATATTTCTCCACTCAACCCGCAAAAATTTATGTCAGTGGCAGAGATTGAAGAAATATGCAAATTTTTAAAAGACACCATTCAGCCTGACCTCTTTAAAATAGCAGGAGGAGAACCCACTTTGCACCCGAAGATAGATGAGATTATCAGGGTTATTAAGCATTATGAGATAGCATCTCAAATCAGGGTGGTTTCAAATGGTTTATTAGTGCATAGGATGTCCGAATACTTTTGGCAGGAAATTGATCAGTTGACCATTTCCAACTACAAAAGTGCTCCAGTGAAGCAAAGAAGTCTGGATTTAATCAAAGAGAAAGCCAAGCAATATGGTTTTGTTACCAATGTTAAGTATGTAGAGCAGTTCAATGAAATTTTCGTGAAAGAACCTTTTAGCGACCCTACAGAAATTCAGCGCATTTATGACGATTGCTGGATGCGCCACAGATGCCACATTATCCGCAATGGACGCTTTTACAAATGCACCCGCGCAGCCTATATGGATGACTATTTAGGTATACTTAAAATCGATCCGCAATTAGAGCATTCTACCTATTCTGAAGCTGATGGACTTGACATTACAGCACCTGATTTTAAAGAGAAAGCTCTTCATTATCTCAATAATAAAAAACCATTAGCCTCCTGCCGCTATTGTTTAGGTGTTTCCGGCAGTTTGCGAGATAATGTGCAATTGAGTAAAAAGGAGATTAAGGAGATGGTGGAGTGAGGGAGTAAGTCTGAGAAAAGGTTCTGTGAGCCACAGAACCTGGGGATAATGTACTTTACACCATACAAAAATTTGCTAAGCAATGCCATTTATAATTCACGTTTGCACCGCGAATTTCTGAAATAGGCTTTGTAAAGCCTTAAAGTATTAATTACGATTGAAATACCTTTTATTAAAGCAGTTTAAAAGCAGTTCTTGATACACCTCACCTCCTATTCCACCTGTACCTGATATTAATTTCATGGTTATTAAAACTTAAATTTTTTGCATGCTTACCCAACATCATTTCGTAAACATAGGCTAGTTTAAATCCATTAAGAAAAGGAAAACCAATCATAAAGTTCATCCTTGAAACTGATCTATAGCCAGCTCCAATCATTAACTTCTCCTTAAATTCAAGCATTAAATGACCATCCAGTTGCACAGGTGCTCCTTGTACATACTTGATAAGAGAGTTCACCTGTACCTTAGTAAAATGACCTGTAAATATTTCATAGCCTGCATTCATCAAAAGATGCATATCCTTATTCAGGTTTTTTCTTTCCCAGCCTGTTAATACTTCAGGCACAGATAAGCCCGCAAAAAATCTATCCTTGCTATAATAAACTCCCACCCCAAAGCTTGGAGAAACAAAATTCACATTCTTCTCAAAATTAGGATCATTATCTATATTCAAGCTCGAAAGCCTTTCATTATAGAAGGCAGCACCTGCCCTGATTCCAAATGACAATACATGCGGATGATAGCCCCACGAAGTGTAAGCATTGCGGTTTTTTGAAATTAGTTTATAGGAGTAGCTTCCATAAATTCCATTAGTATTTGAAACACCAATCCTATCGCTATAAGCATTAGCTCCAAATGCTACATTTGGATGCAAAGCTTGCCCATGAGCTGAAAAAGCCATAGACATTGGCGCTCCCTCCACATTATTCAAATTTCCTTTAGCCATGAAATTGAATACAGGATCTACAGCAAAGCCGGCATAAGCAGGGTTAATGGAAAAGGGATCAAACAGGTAATTATAGCTGGCAGGTAATTGCTGAGCCTGAATTTTAATAGTAATTAGTAAAACGGATAGTGTTAGTAAAATTCTTCTCATGATTTCTCTTTTTTGAATATTAGTCTCCATTACTCCACTCCTATTTCTTTAAAACAATGAAGCCTTTTATAGGCTCTTCTTCAGGATCTAACTGAATATAATAGTAGTAAGTACCTTCAGGGAGTTCACCTGCACCCATTTTAATATTTCTGTTGGCAAGGCCACTAAAGCTACGGGATGTGTTATTGTAGCTTTTTATAGAAAAAATGATGTTACCCCACCTGTTATGAACAATTACCTCATTATTCGGATAATTTTCTATACCGGCTATTACCCAGGTATCGTTAATACCATCATAATCCGGTGAAAATCCTTTTGGGATAACAATTCTTTCTACTTCAATAGTAATATCATCTTCCGTTACGCAGCCAGAAGTATCGGTAAATGTTACAGTATACGTGGTACTTTTTTCTGGTGAAGCTACAGGATTTGGAATATCGGAGTTACTGAGACCTACATCCGGTGACCAGCTATAGGTACCTTCCTGTGAGGCAAAGGCATCCAACTGATGACTTTCACCAATAGAAATTCTGGCATCAGCACCTGCATCTACCTCCGGAAAGAGACTTGCTGGAACTTTCAGATTAAATTTACAGGTACTTAGTTGTCCGTTATTGTCTTCCACAGTAACTGCGGCCACGGTATTTTCAAGTATCACCGTTCCTGCTTCCGGACTTTGAGTTATCATGCTGATTTCTGCACAGTCACTTTCAGCCGCTATTAATTCAGTAAAATCAGGCACTACTACTTCGCAATTTTCAGCAGCGGTCAACTCCTGATCGGGTAAACAGGCAAAATCAGGAGCTTCTCCTCCAGATGTTTTAAGTAAGAAACTACATTCCGAGCTATTTCCAGAAGCATCTGTTACTGATATGGTGATAGTAGTTTCTCCTGTAAATTCAGTTCCTGCTTCAGGAGTTTGACTCAATACAGGGTTTTCATCCCGGTTATCTGAAACTGTTATTTCTCCCAGAAAATCCGGTACCTCTGTCACTGCACAGTCGACTTGCTGATCCGGCAGACAAGAAATTTCAGGAGCTTCAATGTCTGGATTATTTGTAACTTCAAAAGTACAGGTTTGGGTATTTCCGCTGGCATCTGTAGCAGTTAAGGTGACAATCATATCAGTAGTAAATACTGTACCCGCTACTGGTGACTGCGTAATAACAGGAGCATTATCACAATCATCGGTGACTGTAGAGTTTGTATAATCAGGAAGGCTTTCCCCGGGAACTAAACTTTGCTCTGCCGGGCAGGTGATAGATGGCGCCTTGGTATCTTCTTCCCGAATCACTGTAAAAGTACAGGTATTAGTATTTCCCGCACCATCTTTGGCTGTCATAGTAATGGTCATTCCATCAGTAAAAGGGCTTCCGGATGCTGGTGTTTGAGAAATAACAGGTTCGGGATCCATATTATCCGAGACACTTACCAAATCAGTATAATCAGGGATTTCTGTAATGACACAAGACAAACTTTGATCTGTTGGACAGTCAATCTCAGGAGCTTCATTATCAATGGAAACTTCAACTGTAAAAGTGCAACTTTCAATATTTCCCTGTGCATCTTCTGCCGTAAGGGTTATTATTGTTTCTTCAGTAAATTCAGTCCCAATGGAAGGAGATTGACTAACAGCTACATTAGCATCACAATTATCACTCACGGTGGCCAGAGATGTATAATTTGGCAAATTAGAACCGATTGTTAAGGATTGATTTTCAGGACAAGTGATTTCTGGTGATTCATCATCTTCCCCATCAGAAAGTGTAATTTCTTTAGTGAAAAAACAATCTGCAGATACTTCAACTCTTAGCCTATAAATTCCCTCTTGTAAATTTTCGAGTATAGCATCTTCTCCTATTAACTCATCTTCCTCGTTATACCATTTAAAATCAACGTTAGGTATGGAAGAGCCCCCCTCCAAAACTGCATCTGAAGCCCCGGGACAGCTTACTTCTTGGCCAACAGAAATAGTTACTGCATTGGTCTCCTTACCGTAATCGTATATTATCCAATCAAAATCATCAATGATAGTCTGCCTGAATTCTTCCGCTTCGGGCGTGAATCTGGAATTACCTCCATGAAATACTAAACCATCTTGAAGGTTTAATTCCGACCATCCTTCTAAAGTGGCAGAATAATTACATAGTGAAAGACCACTACCATTTAAAAACAGGCCGATGTTTTCCACCTTTGAAATATCCCAATTTCCAAGGTTCTGATCAAAAGCCGGTGAATCTTTGAAGGTGGAATACATATTTTCCACCTTACTGACCTCCCAGGCTCCAATATCCTGATTAAAATTGGTAGCTTCAGAAAACATAAAATACATAGTGGTGTTTTTACTAACATCCCACTCGCTTATATCCTGATTAAAATTTGAGGCATGTCTGAACATTTCATTCATTATGGTAACATTGCTTACATCCCAATCGGAAATATTAGAATTAAATGAAGAGGCACCATAAAAAGCAGCTCTCATGGAGGTGACATTGCTAACCTGCCAATCATTTAAGTCCTGATTAAAACTGGAAGCAAATGAAAAAAGCGAGTTAAAATTGGTAACATTCGATACATCCCAGTCTCCAATATCGGTGTTAAATGAAGAGGCCTGATAGAACATATGATTCATATCAGTAACATTTGATAAATCGGGTACATCATTAGCAGGAATAGTCAAATTAGTACAACCATTAAACATATCTTCCATTGATTGCCATTCTGCATCGCCCCATTGTTCTACTGTTAATAATTTTTCAGCATCTGTATTATATGAATTAAAGAGAAAGTGTGTGATTGAATTAGGTAAATAAACTTTATATCGACCTGCAACTGGAAAAGTAATTATATTAGTTCCTGCCGCATCTTCAACAATCCCATTAACAGATGGATCATCTAATTTCTCCCAATGTATATCATAGGGGCCTCCAAAAGCAATCAACTGAATCTGGTCATCGTTAGTGTACCCTTCTTCTTCAGTATCCCAGGTAGTGACAAAGGCAGTTTCAAGATCAAATGAAGTTTTAATATCTTCAATAGAATAAATTTCCCCTGTATTATCTGCCTCATCTTCAAAATATAAATGAATATCATACTCTGTGCTGGATTTTAATCCTTCTATCAATTTGGTAAACTCAGTATTTGCTGCATTTAAGGGGAATTCACCATGAAGAACTGCATCCGAGCCTAAATTTATAGTTTCATAATCAACGGAATAATTAGTGCTACTTTCAAAAACAGCAAAATGAATCTTCCCTTTTTCCTTAGCTTTTACATTAAGTGAAAAGCCCTCAGTAGTAACATCCTCAACCTTAGGATAATCGTCATGAAGAGGAATGGCAAAGTGATCTCCTCCAAAGACCAAATAAACGTTTCTATCATTATAATTTCTATCTGGAAAAATAAAATCGGCTTTACCGTCTCCATTAAAATCTTTTCCACCATCAATTCCTCTACCCGTTCCGGATAAATCATCAATCAGAAAGCCATTGCTTCCGTCAATTTCTTCTCTGTCAAATTCTACTGGAAAACCATCAGAAGCCCCATAAACGATGCTTATAAAATCACTACCAACAATAACAAAATCATCAATCCCATCAAAATTCAGATCTCCTGCCGGTGCCATACTATTGACAAAATCTTTCACTAAAAAGCCTGTTTCCTCGTCAAAATCAGCCCTCATCAATGCGGCAGGGAAAGGATTCTCTGATCCAAAAATGACATTATTTTCGGAAAAGCAATCATCTATTCCATCTCCATTAATATCTCCTAAACTTCCTACATAAGAAATAAAACCGTTATCTCGATTATCAATTAAAAAGCCATCACTACCATCAACTTCAGTAATATTAATTAATGGGTCAAATGAATCACTTTTACCGAATAAGGCGTAACTTATCTTTTTATCATCAGAACCTCCACTATAGGCATTCCAACTACCAATCAAAATATCATTGTTTCCATCATTATTGATGTCTCCTGCTCCACCTACCGTATAAGAAGCTCTTGAGGCAGGGAATTCACTAGTACTGAATCCTTTTATTCCATCAAGATAGGCTTCATCAATCTCCGCAGGGAAGTTATCAGAGCGACCAAAAATTATACGTGAACTGCCCGACCAATGCGGTGTTCCTATAATAAAATCATTAATTCCGTCTCCGTTAACATCGCCTAGGCCAGCAACTGAGTTACTACCATAAAACTTTATTCGAAATCCGTTGCTTCCATCAATTTCCGAGGATTTAATAAGTGAAGGGAAAGAATTTCGTCCATATAACACTATCATATCCTTTGCTAATTGATCACTTCCAATGATCACATCATCAATTCCATCACCATTTATGTCTCCTACGCCTGCATTTGCCCCTCCTCTTCTTTCATCTTCTGCAACTCCTTCTACCACAAAACCATTATCTCCGTCTAGACTGTTTAGGTCAAAATTATCCTCAAATTCCTCTTCAGTACCAAAAACTATATATACTCTGCCTGTGAAATCATTTCCATCAATTACAGCATAATCACTTGAAATAGCTATATCTTCTAAATCATCATTATTAATATCTCCAATAAACTTTACGTCATTACCAAAACTATTATTTGACCCCACTAAATCAATATTTGGAAACGTAATTCCTTTCGCTCCTTTCAGTGTGTTTTTATCTAAAACTGGCGGATAATTTTGCCCTTTCAGACTTATAGACATTGTAAGTATCAGTAAAAACACCCCAGCATTGTATAAAGAATATTTCATTTTCAGCTTAAAGATTTTGTTAAATAGATGCTATCTTCATTATATCTCAAAAGCAAAACTACCTGCTAAGCCCATCAGAAAAACCACCACAAAAGTGTAAGCTGGCAAATCACTATAAATGGTGAAAAAGACTGCACGTGTATCTATCTGTACATAAAAAAGCCTCCTCCCATTAAATGAGAGAAGGCTATAACCAAACTAAAATTAAACTGAAAATTATTCTATATTATCTGCATACAGGTCGCCAGAAGTATCTTCCTTAGATCTTATCATTTTACTATACTTACCCCTCATCAGCTTCTCCTTTTCAAACATTTTGGCCATGGCAGGGGCACTTTTGGTAAATGTCATAGTGTTGTTAATGGAAATAGATGTAGCAAAACTTTCCACATCATGGTCAGCCCCTATATAAGTGAAGCTCCAGTTCTTTTGCTTCAGCTCATCTATCATTTGCTTCATCTCCTGTCCACTATGCTCTTTGGAAGCATTTTCTAATCCATCAGTAAGAATAGTGACCAATACATTATAGTCCTCCTGCTTTTCAACAATGGGCCTAAGTTTATTAAAGCTAAACCCAATGGCATCATACAAAGGTGTAGAAGCATTCGGCTGATATTTATCTTTATCAATTAATGATAACTTTTCTACCGACTCATTAAAATGCAGCTCTTTAATACCAATACCGTTAAATGTTACTAAAGAAATAATATGCTCCTGATCCTGGTATTCTTTAGCTATCCCTTTAACTGTCTGCACAATCTCGTTGAAACCATCAATAATCATATCTTTAATAGATCCCATTGAGCCGCTTTCATCCAATATAATTAAGTTGTAAACTTTGTGTTTCTTGGTCATAACTTTTCTATTTTAAGGTGAGAAATAATAACTCATCATCTATCACATACTGTGATCAAATAATAACACAAAGTTATGCTGAGTAACAATGAGAAAACACACTGTAAGAAGTGATATGTAAAAATCATTAAATTAGGTGAGTGGATAGATTTCTACCTAGCCTATTTAGATTAACTTATTCAGGAATAGAGATACTCCTTAGCTTAGCAATTACCCATAATATAAAATAAGAATGAATGTAGCTACAGAGTAATATCACGGCAATTTGTTTCCAGCCCCATTCCCTTTCATTCATTATTAAAAATAAAATGCTCATGATAATGGAAATCACGATTGGAAAGCTATAATTAATAGGAAACTGCAATGATTGCAGGAAATAGTACAGCGGAAGTATAATAATTAAATAAATAGGTAGTCCGAACATTGCAAACATTGCGGAAATTGTAAATGCCCCATTAAAGTCAGGTGATTTGCCTATGAAATAAATCTCATAAACATGAAATAAAAATATTATGAAAAATGGCACTGCTATGAGTCCTACAAGAAAAGCTGATATTACTTGCCACTCACATAGCTTAAAAGCAATTAATATAGGAACCAAGAAAATGAGAACAGGTAATATTACATCCATAATCCTAGCTTTTTTCTTTTTAATTTTTAACTGCTTGAAATCTGACATAACTCTATAGTTACAATGATAGGGCATACAATAGATTGATAAACCACTATAAATGGTGATTTATGAGAAAAAAAATTTATAGTATTTTGTCTCAATCTCCAATCAAAAAGACTAAATAAAAATGGCTAATTCAGATAATTACAAAAACACAATAGCACAGGAATTATCTTCCTTTTCAAATTCTGAGGAATTCAGCTATACATCAATTTTCGATAAAATATACGGATATCGCTATCCCAACTATACGGATGATTATGCTGCATTTGCACAGTTCAAAAAGGAGCAAAGTGATATTTATTTCGATCGTGCAATTAATGAATATGAACAAACGCTAAATCAGCAATTAAAAAATGAAATTCAGGATATTGCTTTAACAGATTTGAATAGAAGATATGATGTGTTAATAAGACTGGGAGATAGAGATAGTTTTGAAGTAGTCCTTAAAAATGCTGAGGATTTTTTAAAAGGAAAAGATTATTTATATGATCATGGCTATCAGTATGAAGATGGTCAAGTGCTATTTGATTTAATTCAAGCCTATTATAACCTCCAATTTCAGGAGGATGTTGTTTCGTTCTTCAATCGAGCTTTCAATTTTGCAAAAAAGTACGCTATAGAAAATAAAAAATGGGAGTATTTAAGTGGCGACCCGGATGAAAGTACTGCGCTGACTATAGCTCAGGCTATCACTTGGCTAAAAAAAGACGATAGGGAAAAATTTGCAAGCGTAGTATTTGATATATATACTTTCTGCTCCCATGATGAAAGAGGATATGAGGTTAATCAGGCTTCAGGATACATAGCTTTACTATTAACAATTTTTGATAGTAAAATTGATATCAATATACTGAACCATGCAATTAATATTACAGGGGAGTACTATCAGGATAATACTTTCGTCCATCAAACCCTTTACAGTAAATGGATTCTAGCTAATGACAGTAAAGGTGCTTTTTCTTATCTTCAATCAGAGGAGAACAGGAGGGGATTTATTTTTGCAATTATTGCATTAGCAGACCTTAACGACAAAGAAACGCTTCCCTTTCTTGAAAAAATGTTGAAAGAAGAAAAGAACCCTGTAATTATTGAAGTGCTAAATGAAGCAATAGAAAGATTAAATACTCAAATTACGATCCCAGAAACAGAGAATCGAATGATTTGGCTAAATGGAAATTTAACCCCTACTCAAAGAGCTCTTGGTGCTGAGTCTGATAATATTTTTGTTAAAAGAGCTCAGGAAAGAACAGGGTTAGATGATATTGTCTACGAAACGGATGATGACTAAATGGTTCATAACTACAAAAAAGTATACAGCAAAAAAAAGTAATGCAACGATTTTAAAAAGGAAAATGTCAACTTGGAGAGTTATAGTGCTTACAAAAAAATAAGTCGTCCTTATTTCAACCTGAAAGAACTATTGGCGATTCCTGTATTACCATTATTGGTGCTTACAGTTATTTCATACGGAATCATATATTTTGGGGGGATTTCTATTGCCATTTTCTTTCATGTAATTGCTTCAATAGTTATTAATTACCATTTCCATGGTTTAAAAAATGCTTTTTCAAATCATAGCAATAAAACTCCATCCAAGAGTATTCCCGGCATAGTTGTATTAATGTCGATGATGCCTTCATTTCTAGTCATCTTGGGCGGACAGCTTGTAGCAACAGTAGGCTCGTACCTTTTTGTGCTGTTTCAAAAAACAGGAGTATTTTATAAAACCTATTTCCTGCTTTGGATCTTTATTGTTTTCGGACTACCTACCCTGTACTTTTTAGGAAGGGAATTAAAATATTGGTTCACTGCATATTATCAAGCTTATTATTTTACCACTTTGTCTCTAACTATTGATTATGACCCAGATCTTTTGATTAGCATTGAGGAGATTTCATTTCTCAATACGCGCAAAAGGTTTAAAAGTACTTTCTTAAATACCGCACTTCCAGATTTTCACAAGAAAGATGAAATCTCTGAAACTCACTCAATAGCAGAGTATAACGAAAGGTTTTACAAACCGATATTGATAAAGTCAATTGCTATTCCTAAGCAAAGCAATGTTTTCAAAATAATTTATACCTCGCATCTTGAAGAAACGAACTATCAGGAAGAGTTAGCTTTCCCTTTTGAAAAACTATACTTTGAGCAGGAAAAGTATCCTACAAACAAATCTAAGTTCCTGAGAGGTAAAAAGTCAGAAAAAGTTATACTTAGCTTACAAAAAGGTGGTATTCTACAGCTATATACTAGACAAGAACCATTAATAAAACCTATTCAACTCATTCAAAAGACTCAGAGCAAAAAAGTAGACCAAAGTGTTCCCACTCCGGAAAATGGACGGTTCCCGGGGCTGGAGGATTTATCTGCAAATAAGCAGCTCTACAAACGAATGGCCATCAAGAACCGCCTTTTTAACTGGCAAATTACAGGCACTGTTCTAGAAGACCATGAAGTAAGGGTGAAGGATGTTAAAAATTACCTTTTAGAAGATGAAATAATAGAAACTGATACAATCAAAAAAAGACCACTCCCTCTATCTTTCGAATTTACTTACGAGTACTATCAATGGCTTACTATCCATGTTGATTCTGAAAAGTTATTTGATCAGATGCTTCCTGCTCAGCTTAATGATCCTGATTCAGTGTTTAAATTCGAAATCTCTATTGATTTATTGAAAGGGAAAGTAGATGTTAAATTAAGTAGAAAAGGTGTGCAGTTGTTATTTTCGGCATGGGAAAGAGAAATTAAATCTCACAGATGGAAAGATGCTAAAAATAAGCTTCTAAAAAAGCAAAAACAGGTTCAACAGCAGCTTGTTTTATCCCAGATTTATGACTTGATGCAACAGACAAACTATACACTGGCGCAAAAGGTCTGCCAGCAGCAAATTCAGTCGCAACCGAATTTCGCAATGCTTTACTTCTACGAAGCCCGATTACTTTTCTATACGCAGGGCTACGAAGCATGCTATCTAACAGAGGAATATTTTATTGAAAAAACTAAAGAGGATGCTTACACTTTGTCTCGCATTTATAATCATTATGGCTGTTTGCTGGATGAAGAAGAAAGGCATAAAGAAGCTCTACCTTATTTTGAAAAAGCTTATAATACTTACGCGAATGAAATAATGTATTTAGCCAATATTGCAGAAATTTATTATAAGCTGAATAGAATAAAGCAAGCTATACATTATGCTAAAGAATGTATAAATAAGGGCTATGATTCAGATTTTATCACCAAAGTATTAAGCCAAAAACATACTTAAACCGCAAACTCGCGAATTAACTAGTATTTATATTAATCGCTACCCGCTTTGCTTTAATCATATTCTATTTTTAAATCTTTAATTTCTCCTCCCAAATTAATCACAGTATGAATCTTAGGCATTTTTGGGTCAGCCATATCTAAAATAACTATTGGGAATTTCCGGTCATAAGTCCATGCATAACAAATAGCAAAATTACCATAAGCATTTCCTCTTGCTAAATTAAGTGTACCCTCTGCACTTGATAAACAAAAAGCATATTGAACTTCATTCAACTTAGTATCTGCAATAGCTATGACATACCTATTGATAGCCAAAGCATAGTTTGAAGTATTGGCCTGAATATTTTTTGAAAAAGTATATGACTCTTTATATTTCAAATCAATAAAAACATTAGGGTCATTGACGATGTAGGGGGCATTTTCCTTAAAATTGATGAGAAAAGATTGGCTTGAATCAAGTGTTCCTATAATATAACCACCTATTTTTATCAACTTTTTTGGAGCATTATTTATACTCATAAAGTTAGTCACATGAAGATTTTCGGGCACCAATACTCCACCTTCTGAAATTTCCTCATTGATTGTAAACCATCTTATTACATTTTCATCCTGAAATAGGTATAAAATAGAATCAATAATAAAAATTGATGAATACCAGGGTCTGTGATTTGTAGGTTTAATATTAATCCGAATTCGTTCTACTTCATCCAGGTCTAAATCCAGCACATAAAAGCCTTCCTTAAGTGGATCGCAAGCAAATATTTTCCTTTCATGTATTGCAAAACCTCCCGTATTATTGCGTTTCTTTGAGATGTTGATGTCATTCTCACCTACAGCCAGCTTCCATAAAGTGATGCCTGTTTTCCTGGCTGCCAACATATTAAGGGCAGTGCTTCTTCATTTTCCTGATTATCCTTTATTTCTACAGGATACGGGTTTGTTAAAACAAACACATTAAATCCTTCTATTGCAATTTGCACAGGTTCCTCAGCCAGCTTACAGCTAAAAACTTTCTCTTGCCCCAGATAGGTAAGCAAGATAGTGCCATCATTTAAAGCAACTACAGCTTTTTAATTATCTACGGCTTCTGCCGCTGGCATGCTTTTTAAATCGGTTTTAATCTCTATCATTATCCTCTAAAGATCCTTTAAAGTTTAACTTTATTTCTCATTTGGTGGTAACTAATTCTCCTTGTCTGAACAGCTTATTGTGTGATTTTGCATCTGCACCGGTTTCAGGATCATACTCCAATTTAAAATTTTCAGGTTTTACTCCCTCTAAAAGTTTAATGTGACCTCTATAGTAGCTATAATGGTACACATGTGAATCATCTACCGCATAGTATTCTCCAATTGGCTTAAATGTAGCCGGATCAGCTTCAGGAAATATTTGCAATGGATTGGATGAATTATAGAAAACAGCATAAACATGTCGCTCGTCCTTACCAAAAAATTCTTCATCAAAACGTATGAGTTCAAAGCTTTTATTATCTATATCAGTGTCTGCTTTGTAGTATCTCACAAAAACAGAGTTTTGATCCTTTCCAATATAGCTTTCTAAGGCTTCAAACGAGTTAGGATCGGCATTATCAACGACATACTGATCAAAATATACATTGTTTTTATCTTTTGCGTAATTATGTCCTACCCATTCAAAAGATTCTCCATCTGAGTTATCGATAATCCCCCATTGAGTGTAGGCATTATTTTTATCTTTATAATATAATCCATTACTACCCTCTACTACTTCAAAACTAGGAGCGTGAGCACTTTCTATAATCTTGTAATCTGCATACACGTAATTTGAATCTTTGCTATAAAACAAAGTACCCTCAATAGCTGTAAAAGTATCTGGATCTGCATCCTTTAACGGTATACCATTCTTATAAACTTTTTCGGTAGTGATGTGATAGCCCTCGTTAGAAATATCATTACAGATGTTATACAGCATTCGTGGTAAGCCATACAACTGAATAATTATGAGCACAACTACAGAAAACCCTAAAACCCATGCTAAGGGTTCAGTACCATAAAACTTAAAGCCAAAAAGCTTTATAAGTAAAAATAAAAATATTGGATAGCTAAAAAATAAAAGTGCAGTAACAATAGAAGATTTACTATCACTAAATCCCCTGGCTGCAATCATCATCGGAGACATGATAACAATTGCGGGCCATGGGACGAGAAAAATTGTTGCTACAATATTTACAGCATAATTCATTCTTATATTTTTTCAATTTAAAGTATCAAAATTAGGTAATTTAAATTGCATGAGGATCACCTAATTTACCTAAACAAAACTAACCCTGTTAAAATATAAAAAGTATAGTGTAAATATTGATAGGAGCCATTATAACTGACCTTCTACATAAGAAGCCATTTGAGAATCGGTATAAGCTCCGAAAGAACTTCCTGCTAATTGCAGCTTAAGGAAGAATACCTTATCAGTTAATTCCATCTTTAATTCCTCCGTCTTATCCATATTTACAAGCTTAATGGTCTTCATGGATTCACTCAATGCTTCTTTGCCTATGTCATCCGAGCAAATCTTTTTCAAAAAACCAGCAATATCATCAAATACAATCTCCAACCTGCTTAACGGATAGCTATCATAAGCAGTAAAAGTATCCCAATCAACATCTACATTGATTTCGTAACCTGCTATTTCTTTAATCTTTGCTTCGAAAGCAGGTAATTTTTCTGTCTGAATTTCTTTAGCTAAACGCTTTTCCTGTAATCCCATTTAAAAATTATTTTGTGGTGTATTAATTAATTTAAAGCAAAGCTATCCGTTAAACACTCTCCATAAATCACCAAAAAAGCGCATTGAAAAAAATCATTATAAATAGTGAGAATAAATGAAGATTAGAATTTAGCTATAACTATAAAAGTCTCTGTACCTACATTATTTTAAGTAGCCGCTTTTCTGTAAAAGGAATAATAGTTGGAGATGCACAGCCTTCAAGCCATAATCAGATCAAATAATAAAATACTTTGGCGCAGGATTTCACTTTACTGTTTCTTTCTCATTTCTCTCTGTCTGAGATATTCTTCATAAATCACTTTGGGTTCCAGATTTACAGGAGAACCAGCAGGGTAAACCTGGAAACTTTCTTCAGGCCTTGCAATCAAATACACTCTAAATACCTGCTCATCAAACTCATTTTCCGATTTAAAAGCAGTATGTTTCCCGTTACCCGGTATCTGATAAGTAACATATTCATACTCTTTCAGTCTTTCTTTAGTATTTTTACCTACTTTTTTATATCTATAGATTTGCTCATTCAGAGGATCATCAACTCCGGAAATCCTTATAAGCATTTCTTCAGTATCTACTTCCCCAATTTTCAGTAATTCAACTTTCAGGTCTCTTGAGCCAACCTTACATTCAAATTGCTCTACATAAGCTCCTAATTTTTGAGCATACAGGGGAGCTTTAGACCAAAGCATACTGAAAAGACAGAAAGTAATAAAGAACCAATAACTTTCATTTCTCCACATCATTTTATTTATTAAGAGCCTGATTAAATTTTAAATAGTGCAAACTTACTCTGTGAGCTTCTGAAAGTAATCACCACAAAATAGCAGATAGCAAAATCCTTATAAATGGTGATTGAACATCATGCAGAAACAGGTAACTATGTAGCATAATTTTTTATGTATGTTTAAGTTGAACTACTTACTCCTTTCACTTTTGAAAAAGAAGGTATTCCTTGCCCCAATGGCGATGCTTTTCTTTTTAAGTAATGGTTATGCTCAAGCTTTTGAAGTAAATGAAGCTACAAAAAATAGAATAGAGGCATTAATAGATGATTTTGATGATCTCTATACTACGGAACCCACTCGCGCAAAAGGATTGATTCAGCAAGCTTTAGTAATTAGCAAAAAATATCAAATGCCTGTAAAAAAAGCTGAAAGCTATTACCGCCTGGGGAAGTGGTTCTTAAATGTAGGGGAATCTGACTCAGCGCTACATTATGTAAATAATGCTCTGAAAATATTCTCGAGATTCAATCAATTTGAAAATATGAGTCTGTGCTACAAAGAGCTAGGAACCATACATGATGAAATAGGTCAAAGAGAAGAAAGCATGAACTATTACACCGAAGGCCTTAAACTTGCAAGACAGCACGGGCTGGAAGATCAAATCGCCCCTTTCATTAATAACATAGGAATTATATTTTTAAAGCAATCACATTATGATAAAGCTTTAGATCATTTTAAAGAAAGTGCACAATTAAGCAAAAAAGGATATCAATACGCTATTACCCTTAACAACATGGGAGTGGTAAAATATCAGCAGAACCAGTTTAATGAAGCTGTTATTTATTATGAAAAGAGCCTGAAAGCTTGTAATGACATTGCTGATGAATACTGTAGCTTAACACCATTGAATGGACTGGCCAATATTTCCTTACAAGAAAAAAAATATTCAAAAGCCTTATCCACTACCCGGGAGATTATTGAGATACAAGAAAAGCTAGGCCTTGAAAAAGACTTATTGGTTAGCTTTAACCGGATGGGGTTAATTTACAACGCAATGTCAAATTTTGAGATGGCTATTGAGTATTATATGAAAAGTTTAATCATAGCTGAGAAAATCAGCTCTGTGCATACACCCTACATACATTCTAATATTTCCGATTGCTATCGAAACATTGGAAACTATAAAAAAGCACTTGAGCATATGGAAATTTTCTACCAAAAGTATGATAGCATCAACTCCGGTGAATATAAAATTAAAACCGAGGAACTGCTGACACAGTATGAAACTGAGAAAAAAGAAAAAGAAATTGCCTTACTGAAAAAAGATAAAAAGCTTAGAGAAATTGAGCTGGAAAAGAATAAAGCACTTTACGAACAGGAGTTGCTAAATCAGAGTCTTGCTGAGCAGAGAAATAAGTACGAGCTGCTTGAAAGAGACAGAAAAATCGATTTGCTTAACAAAGATAGTGAGCTTCAAAAAGCGAATATAATTAATCAAAAAAATGAGCTGGACAGACTTTCTTCCATTCGGAACATCACTATCACCAGTGCTATTCTGATCTTAATACCTATAGTAATATTGTTGATTGTTTACAGGCAAAAGGTAAAAAACAAAGAAATGCTGGCGCTTAAAACAGAGGAAGTAAATCGGCAAAAATCTCTGGAAATGATTCGCTCTTTTGAAATTAAAACCATCCGCGCCCATATTGAAGGACAGGAAATAGAAAAGAAAAGAATTGCCAAAGAGCTGCATGATGGAGTGGCCGGGAGTTTAGCTGCCATTAAAATGAGGCTACAGGCATTTGGTGAAACATTAAATGGTGAACCCAAATTTAGCAATCTGCTTATGAGTGTGGACAATGTTTATAAAGAAGTAAGAACAATCTCCCACAACCTTACCCCTCCGGGAATGCTGAAGCATTCCTTTGTAGATTTTCTTAAAAAATACCTGAATGAAATTTCCCAGGCAGGCCATTTCGATATTGAATATCTCTTTCATGGAGAGGCAGGACTGAATGAAATAACAGATGAACTTAAAGTGGAAATCTATCGCATTCTACAAGAGTTAATCACTAATGTAGTTAAACATGCTCAGACTAATTTTGTGGAAGTTCAACTGATTAAAGATAAAAATCATATCAACCTCATAGTAGAAGACCATGGAAAAGGTTTTGACCTGTCCGAAAAATCCTATGGACTGGGTCTTTCTAACCTTCAGTCAAGAATTAAAACATTGGGAGGCAGATTAGAGATCGATTCATTTAAAGAGAGAGGAACGATAGTAAGCATCGAAATTGAGCTAAAAGAAAAAGATGTTGTGTTTAGCTAGCTGACAAAAAATTTCTATACAAATAAGACAATAACGCATGAGCAAAAAAATTAATATTCTAATTGTTGATGACCATCAAATATTCTTGGAAGGCATCTGTGCACTTTTGGAAAGTATTCCTGAGCTTAACATAGTGGATACTGCCCTCAACGGAAAGATTGTTCCCCAACTTATTAGCCAGCATGAAATAGACATAGTAGTCACTGATATTAACATGCCTGAAATGGATGGGATAGAACTGAGTAAATTACTGAAAGATAAGTATCCGAAAATCAAAACATTGATCCTGAGCACTCATAATGATTCAGCTATGATCAGCAAATGTATCAAAAACAATGTGGACGGCTACCTTCTAAAAAATGCAGAAAAAAAAGAACTCCTCA
Organism: Marivirga lumbricoides; assembly: GCF_014636295.1. GTDB lineage: Bacteria > Bacteroidota > Bacteroidia > Cytophagales > Cyclobacteriaceae > Marivirga > Marivirga lumbricoides. The sequence continues at coordinate 120,288 of NZ_BMEC01000012.1, forward strand.
AAGCATTAAAAACTATCTATGATGGAGAAAAATATTTTGCGGAGGAGGTTAAAACTGAGTTTATGAACCAGACCTTTTACCAGAAAAAGGACAGGTACAACACCATTCAATTAAGCAGAAGAGAAAAAGAAGTTTTAAAATACATTACTTTAGAATATACTACTCAGGAAATTTCCGATAAATTATTCATTAGTCAAAATACCGTAAATACTCACAGAAAAAATTTACTAAGTAAACTTAATTCAAAAAACACAGCAGGGTTAGTAAAATACGCTATGGAAAATCGACTTCTTGATGAAGAGGATTAATGATTTTTCAGTACACTCAGGTTTAGAAAAAATTAATAATATATCTCAACCCTCATTTTTATCAGTGGTTAAAAATAATATAGGGACTTTTTCTAATTTTAACTTTTTGAACTATGAAATCTTTATTGAACATTTATTTATTGGCAATTGCAACGTGTGCGTTCACAGCTTGTGATGATCCTTCAGGTGTAGATACCAATAACTTTACATACGATTTTGAAAGTAGTACAGAAGGATGGACAGCTAATTACTCTGATTATCCTGCAGAATGGGACAAGGATCGTTTCGAATTCACTTTTGAGAGAACTGATTTACCTGAAGAGACTAATGAAGACAGTAAGGCTTTAATGCTTTCGGGAAGAAATATTAGCGATGACTTGTTCATGTTCGTAAAAACTAAAATTACCGGACTGGAACCCAATAAAAATTACTCAGCAATTTTTGAAATAGAACTCGCCTCTCAATACCCTGAAGCATCAGTCGGTATTGGTGGAAGCCCGGGTGGAAGTGTATTTCTAAAAGCAGGAGGCTCAACCATTGAACCCGATACTATTATGGAAGATGGCAGCATCCGAATGAATATTGACAAAGGTGAACAAGCACTCAGTGGTAGCCAAATGAAAGTTTTAGGCACTGTAGGTATTGAAGGTAATGAATTTAATTACCAATTAATAACGCTGAGTAACACTAACGACCCTCTTGAAATACAATCAAATGCTTCAGGAAGCTTGTGGGTAATTGTTGGTACAGACTCAGGCTTTGAAGGAACCACCACTTTGTATTATAACAGAATTCACGTGAGGTTGCAATAATATAGAAATTAATAAAAGAGCAACATACCGATGATATGTTGCCCATTTTCTATTACCTCATTAAATGAATTATCTTTTAACTATTAAAGTATTACAAATTTTCGGGTAACAGTTGCTGTTTCTCTCAGCACATGCAAATAATAAACTCCTGACTCCAGAGTATGAGGTAAATTAATAGTAATCTGTTTTTCCTGATATAAAATCCCCTCCCATTTAATCTTTTTACCGAATGAATCATAAATTAGTATATTATCCAGTGTCTTTTGATCCACTTCATCCATAACAAAATTTAATTCATAATTCGATTTTACTGGATTGGGGTAAACAGTATAAGTAATGAGGGTGACTTCAGGCTCTTCAGGCTCCTCTTTGCACTCATTAATTTGTGCAGCCACTTCACTTCTTATAAGCGGTAGTCTATCGTAAACAAATTGGCCTGGACAACTTGTACTACAACCATCTCTATGTCCTGCAATTACTCCTAAATCATCATTTAAAGGATGGGGATTTTGCGCTTCCACATTTAAGTTATCTTTAGACCCTTTCCAGGCCAATAAGCCTTTTAATGTAGTATAAGCCTCTTCGGTAGCATCCTGCACTCTAAAATCACCTAACATACATGCTCCCATTGTAGTACTATTTGATCCACAAAAATGAGCCCCCAAAACCTGATCCTGAGGACCATCACCAGGGTCTCTGCCTGCAAACAAAGTTCCGTCAGGAGCTACTAAATAATTATAACCTATGTCCGACCAGCCATTTTCTTTAGTATGTAAAATATAAATATCCCTTACTGCCTGTACATAATCAGTAATGCTATTAGGATAAGCAGAATGGTGTACAATCATATTCTCTACAACAGTAAAGCTGCGCTCATAATTAGGAGCAGGCAAACCACTCCTCCATTCTGATTGCTGCACCAAATTGGGTAATTCGCAATTATTAATTGCTTCATAATTGGGTTTCCTTTCCCCGATGCCTTTACTTCCTCCAGAGCCATTGATTAAAACCAAATGCACTCCTTCAACTCCTTGCGGATGTATTAAGTTAATCTGAGTTTGAAGTTCATCAAAATGAATAAGTGTAGAATAGAAAAATCCTGAACCTTCAGGAGCATGAATTTCATTATCAAAATAAATTGTGTCATCCTCTGCTACAATTGCAAATTCAGAAAAATCCAATTGCTCTTCACTCTTTAAGGCTAAAGCTGTATATTCAAAATTGATTTTTTCAGTTAACCTTTGCCGGGAAGCATTCAAATTTAAATAAGCATTAGCATGTATGCCATTTTCATCCACCCGCAGGGTACTTATATCCTGCGAAGAGACCTTTAAAGCAGCTCCGACAATAAAAATAATTAGTAAAAAGAAGTATTTCATGTATTTAATATTTGCTTTATGCTATTTTATATTTGCTAATGTAGTCTAAGGAACACAATCAATTACCTTATGCTTCAATAACGAACAAAACGAAAAAGCTTACGTATTTATCAAAAATAAAATCAAAAACTATGAACAAAGTTAAAGTAAGTTTGCTGGCATTAACCGTTATTGCCTTTACTTTTTTTCAGTTTATTCCAAAAGACACTCAGTTTTTAAAAACTAACCTGCGCATTACTATTCAGGATGATTTAGGTAACGTGCAGGAAGGGGCTACTGTAACTCTTTATGAAAACGAGGAAGACTATAGAAGAGGAGAAAACCAAGTAGCTGAACCACAGACAACTGATTCTAGAGGAAGGGTTACTTTTAAAGATTTAGAAGATAAAATCTATTTTGTTAATGCTACAAAAGGCGATATGAACAATAACATGCTGGGCGTACAGACGGCCAAATTGGAAGATGGAAAACTTAATAAAGTAGCTATAGTAATTCAGTAAAATAAACATTTAAATCATAAAAAAAGAGCAAGGAGGATAGACCTTCTTGCTCTTTTTATTTATTGCCATTGCATTTAAGCTATATCACGCTTAGCAATTAACAAGTAATTGAAAAATAAACATAGTCCATACCATCCTAAGGCAATTATAAGACTGCCTATTGCTACATAATTTTGAATTTCCATAAATACATAGCGTTGAAATGGCACTTTCACTAAATTATTAACAGCATTTATAGGGAAAAGAGTGATTAACCAATGATCGTCTGATTTATAATTCAGATAAGCCACTAAAGAAGGCTCCACAAACAAAGCATAAAAGCACAAAGCAATTATTGCAAAACCGGATTTCTTCAATAGTAAAGAAATAAGCATAGCCAGGTTTAGGAATGTGATCAATTCCAGGAAATGGGCCAGCAAGAATTCGATGCCGGTGAAAAACAAATGTGGCTCAAAAGTATAAGAATGGATCAATCCCATAATAGTTCCTGCCACAAATAACACCAGCATATTCACCAGGCTAAAGGTAAAAATCATCACCTGTTTGGACCATAGAAATGATTGAGGGGACATGCCATCAATGATATTCTGGCGGATAGTTCTAAAAGAGTATTCATTAGTAACTGAAATAATGACTATAAAGGCCAGAAAAAATTTCAGATAAGACGCTAAATAAGTCAGGTTCTGCCACACATCAGGGAAATCGTAGAAAGGAATAATATTAGGACTTATTCCCTGAAACTCAACCCCGGAGTTTTCCATCCATGAGAGTATCAGTTTTACACTACTTAGTATTAATAGCAACAGAATAAAATATAAAATCGCTAACCTGTTAAAAGTTTTATAATTTTTGAGCTTTAACCACTCTATTTGCAATAATTTCCACATAATCAGGCTGATAAAAGTTCTAAGAATTGTTTTTCCAATGATTTATTGATGTAGGCCAGATGATTTAATACTATTCCTTTTTCTATCAGATACTGATGAAATTCCAGAATATTTACCTGATCATCAAACTGTACTTCCAAACGGTTTAAATTGTTCTTTTTAATCTGCTTCACTCCTTTATAAGCTTTCGCAAGCTCTTCCAGCTGCTCTATATTAAATGAACTAATCTCTACACCATCATTGCCTGATAAACTTTCAGCCACACTTCCTGTAAAAATCTTTTTACCGTTTTTGAGTACTGCAAAATGGGTACACACTTTCTGTACTTCATCTAATAAGTGGCTTGCCAAAATTATAGTTTTTCCTCCGGCTGCAATTTCAAGAATCAGCTGTCTGATTTCAGCTATCCCTTGCGGATCCAGGCCATTAGTAGGTTCATCCAATATAAGCACTTCAGGATCGGAAAGCAGCGCAGAGGCAATGGCTAACCTTTGTTTCATTCCAAGTGAATAGGTCTTAAAAGGAGATCGGCCCCGCTCATACAAGCCTACAATTTTTAGTACCTCATCAATTCTTTGTTGGGGTACATCCTTAATTCTACAAACTATTTTTAAATTTTGTACGCCAGACAGATAGGGGTAAAATGTAGGGCTTTCTAAGATGGCACCTATCCTTTTTCTCTGTGAAGCTATGGGTTGTTGATCAAACCACTGATACTCTCCTGAACTTTTTTGAGTAACACCTAAGATAATTCCTAAAGTGGTACTTTTCCCACTTCCGTTAGGGCCTAAAAGACCAAAAACGTTTCCTTTCTTTATTTCCAGATCTAATGCATTTACGGCCGTAATTTTGCCATAATGCTTTGTCAGGCCTGAAATCTTTAAAATATTTTCCCTCATAGATTGGTTGTAATGATTTAAATGGCTTGTTCAGTATTTTCACTAGAATCTATTTCATTCTCATTCTGAAGGGAGTCTTCCTCCTCCAACTCATCCATCTGCTTTCTCATTGATTTCATCTTCTCCCTTTGCTTCTCAGTTTCCTTTTTATCATTCAGAAAATCAGTAACAGGCCCAAGATTAATACCATTTTGCATGATTTGTGTCACCTGGTTAAGGTCTACCTGGCCTTCAAGAAAAATAAGATTGGCCATACCATTGGAAGTTATCGATGCAAAATAGAGATCTTCATTTTCTTTAGGAGTGTAAATGCTAACAAGAGAGCCGCTCATCCTTGCGGAAATAAGTTCCTCCCAGTCGGAGAAATCCTGCTCCTTTTGCCACTTTTCATACACAGCTGTTTTTTCCGGTGTATCCAGGTTTATTTGAAGATAATGTGCCTTCTTCACATTTTTTGTCGCCTTGAAAAAACTGGAATCATTGGCAATATTCACCATTCGAATGGTACTGGGATATAAATGAAGAGACAGGAAATGAATTTTCTCCTCCTCCAGGCTTTTTAGAGGGTCTGTCACATTATTTTTGCATGAAAGCAGAAAAGAGCAACATAAAAACAGGCAAAGTAAAGTTTTCAGGTTCATAGTTTTGTAGTTACTAACAGATAAGAATAAAGACTAAGCTAACAAAAGCTTAGTCTTTATGAAAATTTTATGTAAAAGATGATTATTTATTCTCATCCATATCTTCTAACTTCTCCAGGTTCTCCATCCCCGATATATTAAGTCCTTTAGCAATTTTAGACATTTGCTTCAGATCAATATTCCCGAAGATACTTGCTGCAACAAAGCTGCTGTCACTTCCTACTAACATGATCAGTTCATTGATCATGCCGTCTTTTTCCTTGATCAGGAAGCGCATATCAGAATCTCCATCGCGTACTGTCATTAATTCATCGTAGCCCTTGTTAAAAGATTTCTGTGCCTCTGTAAAGAGTTGTTTGCCTTGAGTTGTTTTCTGATTAGCAATCAATTTAATCCCTTTCAGTTTAGAAACAGCATCCATCACTGCTTTCTCTTCCTCTCCCTCTACCTCAAAATTCGAAAAAAGGGAGATCATTCTCTCATTTACTGATACTATTGTAAAATCGGTATTGCCTGAATACTTATTGTAAAAATCTATAAAGGCAGTGTTTTGTGCCGATACTAAAGTAGCTGTTAAATACAATGCGGTTAATATGATTATCTTTTTCATTTCTTAAATATTTTTTTGCGTGTCTTCCTTTTTTTTCTTCTCCTGTTTGAAAGAAGTTTGAATTTTATCCTGAGCTACCTGAAACAGCTGTAATGAGTTAAGATGGTCTTTTCCTGAATTCATCATATTCGCCATTAACTGTAAAGTAGCTTTGGTTTCTTCAAAAGCCTTTTCAGGATTTTCTTGTGTATTTTCCATTTCCACCAGTTGGTTGGTATCACTCAACTTACTCTGTGGTAATAGCCACCCCATATAAGCCAGGGTAATAACAACCAGAACTGAAGCGGCAATTTTCCACCAGCTCCATTTGTTTTCTCCAGATTTTGTCGATCGAATTTTTTGAAGAACCTCTGCGTCAAAATCATCCTCAAGACTTAGCTCGTGCTTTACGCTTTCGGTAGCTTCAAACCACTCTGCCAAAGACTGTAGCTCACCAGATAGCGACTCCCTATTGATTTTCAGCTCGCTTCTGAATTGCATTTCTTCTACATGACTGAGTTCACCTTGCCAGTATTTTTCAAGCCATTGATTGAGTTTTTCTGATGCCATGATTATTAATTTTTAACATTGTCTCCTTCAAAAATTTGCGCGATCTGAATAAATCTGATTTTACCTGCGCCTCTGAAATCTCGAGTGTTTCAGCTATTTCCTGATAGCTATTCCCCTCAATTTCCCTTAAAATGAATACTGTCTTTTGCTTCTCGCTCAAACGATCCATCACCTGCTGCAGTACATTCCACTGATCCTGCCATAAGGATATGGTGCCCGGGTTTTGATCAGTTGAGTGTACAACTTGAAATGATTCCTGATGTTTCTGAGCAGTTTTACTTTTTCTCAACCTATCCAGGCAGTTATTCTTTATAATTTGCATGCTCCATGCATCAGGGTTTTCTACCTTATCCCACTCTGCTCGTTTATCCCAAATTTTAATCAAAGTTTCCTGAGTTGCATCTTTTGCCTCGTCTTCCTGCTTCAGGAAAAAGTAAGCAAAGCGATACAGCTTATTCTTCTTGCTTAAAAATGTGGTCTTAAAGTAGATTTCTTCGCTCATTTCAATAGGAAGATGTACAACAGGACTAAAAGTTACAACAAATCAAAAATAATTTTATAAAATCCGAAACAAATAATCAAAACTATCTAAATTACAACCACTTACACACCTCATTTATTTGAATATTTTCTGTGCTAACTCATTTTTATAGTCCGCCTACATCACAATTACCAGGTAAAACCTGAAGCAATTCTTCCTGATTAAGATTTCAAAAAATTTAGAAGAAAGAAGCCTGAAAAACCTAATCATCTTTACATATTTGTGGTATGATAAAAAGTAACTCAGCTCCAATAGGCATTTTTGACTCCGGAATAGGAGGCCTTACAGTGGCGCATAAAGTAAAGGAATTAATGCCTAACGAAAGCATGGTCTATTTTGGAGACATTGCTCACTTGCCATATGGAGATAAATCAGCCGCTGCCATTCAGGCCTATTCAATTAAAGTAACTGATGTTTTACTTCAGCAAGGATGTAAACTTATATTAATTGCCTGCAATTCTGCATCATCCGCTGCTTTTGAACTTGTAAAGGAATATGTAGGATCAAAAGCAAAAGTTTTCAACGTAATTGATCCCGTAGTAAATTATGTGGCCCTGAATTATAGTAACAAAAAAATTGGACTAATTGGTACCAAGCAAACTGTAGGATCCAAAGCTTACGAATTAAAATTATTCGCTTTAAATAAATCTATCATATTAAAAAGCCTGGCCACACCACTTTTAGTACCTATGATAGAAGAAGGCTTTTTTGAAAACAAAATCAGCCATGAAATAATAGATAACTATTTAAAAGAAGAAGAATTACAGGACATTGAGGCCCTGATTTTAGGATGCACTCATTATCCTTTAATTAAGAATGAAATAGTCTCATTTTACAAAAATGAAGTGGACATACTTGATTCTGCAAGCATTGTAGCAGAAAAGTTAAAGGAATACCTGGAAGAAAACCATTTACTTTCTACTAAAAATCAACAAAGAGACCGCTTTCTTGTGTCGGACAAAACTGCCTCTTTTGAAGCTTCAGCCAAAATGTTCTTTCACGATGAAGTTAAACTTGAGCAATACGCTATTTGGGACTAACCGGTATTTTAATCGTAAAATGAGAGCCCATATTTATTTGTGATTGAATAACAATCTCGCCATCCAAAAAAGAAATGGCCCTGTGCGCAAGAAATAAACCCAGTCCGGAACCCTGTGTTTTATTGCTTATCTTAAAATAGGCTGTAAAAATTTTATCAAAGTATTCAGAAGGAATACCATAGCCATTATCCTTTATATGTATGTAGAAAAAGTACTTGCCAATATCGGTACTTATTTCAATTTCCGGATTTCCATGATTTTGATAAAGCATGGCATTTTCCAGTATATTTTCAAGAACAATCCGCATTAATGCATTATTAGCCCGAACTAAAGCTGCTTTTTCCGCAATATCAATTTTTATTTTAGCATTAAAAGACTCCACTTCTATTGCCATATCTTTCAGGCATTTATTGAGCAACTCTTTCAGGTTAACTAATTCAATAGGGTGGTCATTGTTTAGATCATAGGCCATCTGAAGCTTAAAAAGCATTTTATCCATACTTAAGGCCGTAAAATGTACCTGATCAAATAATTTCTCAAGTTCTTTCTTATCCTGATTAAGTTTAGACACATTATTAAGTCCTAATAATGTTCGGATGGGACGTCTGATATCATGTGAGGCACGGTATAAGTAGGTGTCTAACTCTTTATTTATAGCCAGCAAACTATTGGTACGCTCAGAAACCTTGGCTTCCAATAATTCATTCAACTTATCTATTTTGTTATTCTTCTGCCGCAGCACAAAAACATACCACAGCACTATTATTAAAGCCAAAGCAATAATTATTAAAAGAGCTGTTCTCAATTTTAAATGTGTAGCTTGCAATTGATTACTTTTCTCAAGCAACTCCAATTTATTAATCTCCCTATCCAACATGTACTTTTCCTGCAAATGAGCTATATCATTCCCTTTATTTACAGAATCGCGAATTTCATCAAGCCTCATAAATTTTATCAGGTACTCATTGGCAGCTTGTACATCATTATTAAGCAAAGCTAAATCAGCTCCAATTTTATAATATTCTATTCTGGAGTTGTTGTTGCTAATGCCATGTTCTTCAAAAATTTTTGTTATTTCATTAAATTTGGTTTGCAGCGCCTCTTTGTTACTTTTCTTTAAATAAATTTTACACATATAAATACCGGCATTAAAGGCACTATAATAAATCTCCGCTTTTAAACTTGTATCATAATCTCTCTTTAGCAAGGGTAGTGCTTCATCATATTTGCCAAGATTATAGTAATTAACAGCTTTATTTCCATAAGAAATATCTGTTATTACAGAGTCTTTCATTGCCAAAGAAAATTCAATGGCTTTATTAGTGCTATTTAGGGAACTCTCATAATCCCCCATTCTTCTTTGCAGAAGGCCTTTCACACTGTAAAGACTTCTTACAATCTCAGAATCCTGCCTATTAATCAATTTCACTGTTTTCATTAACTCCAGCCCCTGCGATGAGTAGTTAATACCAACTTTCTCATTACTACCCATTAAATTAACCATAGAAATACGCAAGTAGGTTTTAGCCAGTTGCTTAACCATGTCCTCGTTTTCAAAAAGCATAGCAGCTTTTAAATATTGCTCGATGGCAAGTACTAGTTTTCTCTGGTTTAAAAAATACTCCCCTAGTTTATAATGTAGAAAAGCTACATATACTGATTTTTCATAAACCCAAGGAATAGTACTTTGTAAGAGGTAAGCGGCTTCATCCAACTTCTTCATCTTCTCGCCTTTAGCAGCCAATACTAAAACATCCGCCATTTCTCCATCTGAAATCTCATTATCCCTATAGATCTCCTCCAGAAACCTTGACACCAATGATTTATATGGCATTTGGCCTTCCACACTATCTACCTGTTTAGCAAGTTGATTTTCATAAATCGCTATGAGAGAATCATAGGAAAGCTGTCCAAATGATATCTGAGGAATGGTGTAAAGCAAATAAATTAAGATACTGATAACAACCTTACGCACAGCTTAATAGTTTTGGTGAACTTCTTAAAACAATAAATTTTTACCGTTTTAGATGAACTAAATTATTGTCTCTACAAAAGTACCATTAAATTCATATGAATTAATGTGGAATCTCAACTATTAGTCGTACAAAAAGTGTACATACATCGAATATATTACTCGCACTTTTTAAAGATTATACTTGTTAACAAGAAAAATATTGAACTACAACATTAATAAACTTAACTTTGTAACTTAATGGTGAAAATATGAGTGACAGCATCAAACATGAATGTGGAATTGCCCTAATCAGATTAAGAAAACCACTTCAATTTTATATAGATAAATACGGCCCTCTGTATGCTATGAACAAGCTTTACCTGCTAATGGAAAAGCAACACAACAGAGGTCAGGATGGTGCAGGAGTAGGAAATATTAAGTTAGATGTTGATCCGGGTCATAGGTATATCAGCAGGTACCGATCGATAGATTCCCAACCGATCACCCACATATTCAAGAAGATTTCAAAGAAATATAAAAAAGCCAGGAAAGAGGGCGGAAAATGGTTCAACCAGGCCCAATGGCTTAAACAGAATTGCGCTTTCACCGGAGAACTCTGGTTAGGCCATTTGAGATATGGTACCCATGGTCAGAATGCCATAGAAAATTGCCATCCTATGCTTAGGCAAAACAATTGGAAAAACAGAAGCTTGATGGTAGCAGGTAACTTTAACATGACCAATGTTGAAGAACTGTTTGATATTCTTACCGATTTAGGACAGCACCCGAAAGAGAAAGTAGATACTGTGACGGTGATGGAAAAGATCGGCCACTTTCTTGATGAAGAGAATCAAAGAATTTTTGACCTTCATAAGGAAAACTATAATAACGCAGAAATTACTCAGATCATTGAAAATCAATTGGACATGCTGAGAGTATTGAAGAGAGCATGCAGAGATTTTGACGGAGGATATGCAATGGCGGGTATTACTGGTGCAGGGCATGCTTTTGTTGCGCGTGACCCATCAGGCATAAGGCCTGCCCACTATTATACAGATGATGAAGTGGTAGTGGTAGCTTCAGAGAAAACTGCCATAAAAACAGCCTTTAATGTAGAGTATGATGAAATTAAGGAAGTAGCCCCGGGAAATGCTTTAATTGTAAATAAAGACGGAAGCTACTTTATGAAAGAATTCATCAAACCTTTGGAAAGAAAATCTTGTAGCTTTGAGCGTATATATTTCTCCAGAGGCTCTGATCCAAACATATATCATGAAAGAAAAATGTTAGGTAAACTTCTGGTGCCTAAAATTCTTCAAACCATAGATTACGATTTACAAAACACTGTTTTCTCTTACATTCCTAATACTGCGGAAACTTCATTTTTAGGAATGATGGAAGGAATGGAGGAACACCTGGCTAAAAGGCAACTTCAGGAGCTTCGTACCGAACGAGAAGATGACCGAGTACTTGAAAAACTACTTTCCTTCCGCCCGAGAGTAGAAAAACTGGTTATTAAAGACGCTAAACTCAGAACTTTTATAACTGACGATGAACATAGGGATGAATTAGTAGCTCATGTGTACGACACAACCTATGAAGTAATAAAAAAGAATGTTGACACGGTAGTAGTGATTGATGATTCCATCGTTAGAGGAACCACATTGGAAAAAAGCATTTTAAAAATGCTGGATAGGTTAAGCCCTAAAAAAATAATTATTGTTTCTTCCGCACCTCAGATAAGGTTTCCGGATTGCTACGGTATTGACATGTCCAAAATGAAAGAATTCATTGCCTTCAGAGCGGTCTTGGCACTTTTAAAAGAGACTAAGCAAGAAAATATTCTGGAAGATGTTTATCAGAAATGCATTAATGGTGATGATTCGGAAAACTATGTGAAAGAAGTTTTTGCACCATTTGATTACGAGCAAATTTCTGCTAAAATTGCTGAGCTGGTAAAAGCAGATTTCATTAAAGCTGAAGTAGAAGTAATTTATCAAACAGTGGATGATTTACATACTGCTTGCCCTGAACATTTAGGAGACTGGTATTTTACTGGAAACTTCCCTACCCTTGGTGGAAACAAAGTAGTAAACAGAGCTTTTGTTAACTTTATGGAAGGCAAAGAAGTAAGAGCTTATTAATTATTGCAGATGAATTAGTTGGTGGCTTAAATTTGCCACAACTAATTCATCCTTACTTTTCTTTACTATTCCACCAATTCCATATCCAATTAAGCTAAGCATCTTCTCAAGACCTTAATTCGGTTTCCTGATCTAATTTTTCCATTTGTTACTTCATGTAAGACACATGAATCAAGAGTTTGTCATAGTATTTATCTCTTTCAAATAAAAATCCCTATTTTTGAAACACACCAGTTCAGTATAAAAGCTGAATGCAAACGATTGAATTTATGAAGCAGAATTCCTATGTTTTTTTTCTTGCACTAGTAGCTGCTTTGGGCGGTTTTCTATTTGGTTTTGACACGGCTGTAATCTCAGGAGCAGAACGTTATATTCAGAATATTTGGGAATTAAGTGATTTAATGCATGGTTTGGCTATAGCCATTGCGCTGTATGGCACTGTATTAGGAGCAATAGTAGTGGGTTATCCTGCCAATAAATACGGTAGGAAACCATTATTGATAGCAATAGGAATACTGTATACGGTATCTGCTTTAGGGTCAGCATTAGCCTGGGATGTTAACTCATTCATGCTTTTTAGGTTTTTAGGAGGCATTGGTGTGGGTGCATCTTCGGTGGTAGCACCTATGTATATCAGTGAAATTGCTCCGGCAAAAAATAGAGGAATGCTTGTGGCTCTTTTTCAATTCAATCTGGTTTTTGGTATTTTAATGGCTTATGTTTCTAATTATTTTATTGAAATAGCTGCAGTAACAGAAAGTTGGAGATGGATGCTGGGTGTAGAGGTATTACCCGCAGTAATTTATACTTTATTAAGTTTAAGAGTACCTGAAAGCCCAAGATGGTTGATAAATGAAAGAAACGATTATGACAAAGCCCGTTCTATTTTAGGAAAAACAGATCCCGAAGGAGTAGACAAAGCCATCTCTCTTGCAATTGAAGAAGCAAAAAAAGAAAAATCAAAAACCAGCTTTACAGAACTATTTAAGAAGAGATACTTACGCATAACATTTATGGCAATTCTAATTGCTTTCTTTAATCAATTATCCGGAATCAACGCAATTATTTACTTTGCGCCACGAATTTTTGAAATGGCCAATATCAGTGCTGAAAACAGTTTACTTTCCACTATGGGAGTGGGTGTCATCAACCTAATATTCACTATGGTGGGATTATCATTAATTGATAAGTTTGGGAGAAAGAAGCTGTTATACATTGGGTGCATAGGATATATTATTTCTCTTGCTCTTATGTCAATTTCCTTTTTAGGGGATTCCATACCCACTTCTATTTTACCCTTTTTTGTGTTTTTGTTTATTGCTTCACATGCCATAGGCTCAGGATCAATCATCTGGGCATTTATCTCTGAGATTTTCCCAAACAGTATTAGGTCATACGGACAATCAATTGGTAGTTTGACCCACTGGGTTTTTGCTGCCATAATTGCCAATGTTTTTCCTTTTTTCGCAAACACTTTCGGAGCATCAAGCATCTTTCTGTTCTTCTGTGGCATGATGGTGCTACAATTAATTTGGGCCATATTCATTATGCCTGAAACAAAAGGAAAAGCATTGGAAGATATCGATCAGGAAATTATTGAACATTAAATAATTTATTAAAAGCAAAATCCTACGCCTACATATATTGCTTCCGGAAAACTAATTCCTGTCCGGACAATAAAACCGGTTTCCGGGTTTTGATACCTGTAACCTAGGCCACCTGCTGGATGATGGTTTAAATAATCTCCTCGTGAAGGTTTAACATTTCCTACTATTTCGTAGGATTGCAAATCTTTTTTGTAATCTGCATAGTTGTACAAACTGACAAACCCTACACTAGCTTCTATATGATGATTTCCTGTTCCGCTTAATGCTGTAATGCCAGCCATTGCATGGGGGCCTCCCGAAGAAAACTCCACCCAGTAGCCACCACCTACCTTCGCCCACAAAGAATTAATAAAAGCACTGTTAGTTTTAAGTAATCTACGCTCATATGCGGCATTAATCACACCCCAAACTGGCACAAAGCCAATGTTCGCATAAATAGCATTCTTATTTTCCTTATCAAGAGTGTTTTTATAAAGAGTCTGGCTAAAACAGTTTATACTGATAAGTAATATTATAAATAGTGCTTTAAAAAAACGCAAGAATTTAGAAGTTTCAGGTTATTCTAAATTATACGTCTATGGTTTCTATAAAGTTGAAAGAGGTATAACTCTTAATGAGAAGAGAGCTTTTAAATATTTTAAAATTTATTAATAAAAAAAACCGAATCATTAAAATAATTCGGTTTTCAAATTCCAAAAGAATATTATTTCGTTGGAGGATTATTTCCTTTTATATAGAGAAACTCTCTCCACAACCACAAGTACGGGTAGCATTCGGGTTAATAAATTGAAAGCCTTTCCCATTTAACCCATCTGAAAAATCAAGTGTAGTACCTAGAAGATATAACATGCTTTTTTTATCAACAAGCAACTTCACCCCCTTATCTTCAAATACTTCATCTCCATCTTTAATGCTATCATCAAAGCTTAAGTCATACATCAAACCTGAACAACCACCGCCTTTAACCGATACTCGCACATTGTGATTAGGCGTATGTCCTTCTTCTACTTTTAATTTCGACAACCTGTTTTTAGCACTATCTGTAACTGTAATCATGTTATTTTCAATTTATATTTTTGCAGATATTACTCCATTTCCCGGAGCAACCTCTAATTATTTTTCTTTAAGACACAGGGTTTAGTACAACACTAAAGACCGTGATGGTATTACGATCCCTCCCATAATAAAGTTTATCCAATGAATCAAGTATGTTGCTGGCTCTAAAATAGGAAGTATGCAACTGCTTTTCATCTTTTGTCATCCACTGAATAGTATAAGAACTCTCTTGCTCCCTATAGTTCTTTACGTAATCCATCATCCTCTTCAAAGCATCAATTTTATCAAACCCATTTTCAGAATGAAATAAAAATGACTGATTGTGCCTTGGGTTAATTGTAATCAAGTCCAGTTTGGTTTTCCCATCCTGAAGGCTGAATTCAAAAACTAATTCGCTGCTGTTAAGGCCAAGGTAATCTTTAATTTCCTTTTGTATTCTGGCACTTTCTATATGTACATCTGTGGATGTCTCCATCATCAGTTTTAATTTAATAATTAAGGTATTAATTAAATGTTAAGCAATCAACTTTTTTATCCGTCAAAAAGTTTCTGCATTTTTGCAAAGTTAATCAATATCAACAAAGATTATATATAGCAGGATGTTAAAGGTAGAACATATAGGAATAGCAGTTAAGAATATAGAGGAATCCAATAAACTCTTTGCTAAACTTTTTAACAAAAATGCCTACAAAGAAGAAAGTGTCTCTTCAGAAGGTGTAAAAACTTCCTTTTTTCAAATGGGAGAAACAAAAATCGAACTCCTTGAAGCCACTGCTGAAGATAGCCCTATCGCCAAATTCATCAATAAAAAGGGAGAAGGCATCCATCATATTGCTTATGAGGTGGAAAATATTGAAGCTGAAATGACCAGACTAAAAGGCGAAGGTTTTACATTGTTAAATGAAAAACCCAAGCATGGTGCAGATAACAAATTAGTATGCTTTTTGCACCCTAAAGATACAAATAGCGTACTAATAGAGTTATGCCAGGAAATCAAATAGAGATCTACTGATGCTGAATTGAATTATAATGATTCAGTTTTCGCTTCCCTTTTCTGGTTTGAAAAGAAGGCTTATTACAGGCTGAAAAAAGAAACGCGCCAAGCAATAAAAATATAAGGGTCTTAAAAAGTTTTGATTTCATTGGTCAAATTTAATTATACATTTTCGTAAACACAAAAGATTTCAAATGAGTGCCACGGATAGAACAGAAATAAAAAAATTAGGAGAATTTGGTTTGATTGATCAAATCTCTGAGAAATTTGTAAATAAAAACAGTAACACGGTTAAAGGGATTGGAGATGATGCTGCTGTAATTGATATGGGCACTCATTATCAGTTAGTTTCAACTGACATGTTGGTAGAAGGCATCCATTTTGACCTTTCTTACTTTCCTTTACACCACCTGGGCTATAAATCTGTAGCTGTAAATGTTTCGGATATTGCAGCAATGAATGGAATAGCTGAGCAGATTACTGTAAGCCTTGCTTTAAGCAACCGCTTTTCTTTAGAGGCTGTGCATGCATTTTATGAAGGTGTAAAAGCAGCCTGCGAAGCGTATAATGTTGATTTAGTTGGTGGAGACACTACCGCTTCAAAATCCGGGTTAGTGATTTCAGTGACAGCCATTGGTAAGGTAGAAAAAGGCAAGGTAGCTTACCGATCTGGTGCTAAACTTAATGACATTATTTGTGTAACAGGTGATTTAGGAGCAGCTTATATGGGCTTGCAGGTGCTGGAAAGAGAAAAGCAGGTTTTCCTGGAAAATCCGGATATGCAGCCGCAACTTGATAAATACACTTACATTGTAGGGCGCCAGCTAAAGCCTGAAGCACGTATGGACTTAATCCACGAGTTACTTGATCTTAACATTGTACCTACTTCTATGATTGATATTTCTGACGGCCTTGCTTCGGAACTTCACCATATTGCCACACAATCTGGTGTAGGATTAAATATTCATGAAGATAAATTGCCATTTGCCACTGCTATGCAAGAAGCTGCTCTTGAATTTAAATTAGATCCTAACACGGCTATTTTGAATGGCGGAGAAGACTACGAACTTCTTTTCACTATCTCACAAGATGACTTTGAGAAAGTAAAAAAGCATCCTGACATTCATTTTATTGGCTACATTAATGAAAATTCAAACGGCTTAAACCTAGTAACCAATAATGGAAACCCTATTCCATTAAAAGCTCAAGGGTGGAATCATTTTGGAGAAAATTAAACTACAAAAGAGGCAAAAAAAACTAAATTACAGGCAATCTACTCCGGTTTGTTGGAAAGTCTGTTTTTCAGCAAATTAGTTCTCAAAAATTAGTAGGAGGGCATCAAGAGGCAAGTATTATGATAATAGTAGCCCCTGGATTGCATTTTTCATATAAGTAAACTTTTTATAAAGCTGGCACTACACATTTTAAAATAACATGTATTATTCTCTTTGAAGTGTTTTGTTTTTTGTAATAAAACAAGTTATTGACGAGCTAAAAGTTCTCGCCAGCCGGCAATTATTCAAAATGCGCTTTACTATTTTTCCGGTAAAAGGTAACAGCTCTCTACATTTAAGTAATGCGATTTATGATAAAAACCGAAGTAACTTGAACTATTTGAAGCGCCAGTATAAACAAGGTTTATGATCCTAAAAGATTAAATCAAACATAGATTTTCTAAAATATTGCAATTGCCGCTAACGGCTATTTTCTTGTATGATTCTCTGCAATCGCCATAATTTCTTTCAAATCCCCTTCAAATGTTGAACCTGTAATTGAAACGCTTATTACGTTTTGCTCTTTATTTTGAAAGTAAATGACAGGATAATCAGTGACCACTCCATACCTCTTAGCTAAAAATTTAGAATCAGTCAGCACGTTAGGATTCTTCAAGATTTTATCTTGCACGTTTAACCGGATATTTTTGATGGTATTATCAGAGATGACAATTTTTATACCCTCTATGGTTAAAAAATAGGGTATGCTGTCTAAAGTCATTCTTCTACAGCTTGAACAGCTATTGTTATTTGGAATTACTAAGATAGCAGAGGCATTTTTCAAGGCATTTGAAGGAAAATGATTTACAAAATCTACGAAATTTTTATCCTCATAATAATGTAATTGACTACAACCTACAACCATGATAAAAATGATGCTATAAACTATCAAAAGTCGGTTTGAATAATTGAAAGGACAAGAAATTCTCATTAGCTTTTTTATTTTCGTCATGGTTTATTGATATGAATAACCCTGCTGGTGTAATAAATGTATTTCGCGTATAATACGTATTTTCTGGCAAGTCGTACTCTCCAACTTTTTCAAACTGCTCATTCAAAATTATAATTGAAGGTATTTTGTAATCCCAGTTGACTCTCCTATTATTTTTGTCTAGATATTCTACTTTTCTATAAGCAAGCCTATAATAGAGCTTGTTCCATTTGTCATAAAGGATTTCCCTATATGAATTAGATTCTATATAAAATTTCTCGCTTTTCCCAGCTGCTGGATTCTCCCAGCTTGGAATTACTGAAAAATATTTAGAACCCGCATATTTCCATTGTACATTATTGCGTTTAGGATTGAATAGCAATATGTCTGAATGTATTGGAAAAGATACTATAATCTCTTCCCCATTATATAACATAGAATGATGGGAGAAGAATGCCCCATGAACTTTCTCATCAAATTTCTGAGGACCAGGTAATTCATATTTGTATTTTTTGCTCTCCAAATTAAGCTCTAGTAACAGGTCGCCTGACCACCAACCCTTTTTATTGTAATCCTTATCAGGCTTAGCCACTATATAAACTACAGGTTTCGCATACATAATAGGTCTATAGTCATAAACTACTGGAACGGAAATTTCCTTCTCACTTTTGTCTGGAAATGTTGAATATTTCTGGTATGCATTACCCTTACTATTTACCAGGTAAAACTCATACCTTTTATTATTAGTAACCAATAATGAATCTTTACTTATATACTGAAAACCAGTAAGTTTCCCTCCTATTCCTTCCGGCCCTTCTTTCTTCACTTTCAAGCGTTTCTCCAGCTTTCCTAGATTAAGATCGTAAATTTCTATTGCGTTAATTGCCCTATTTGACCACAGGAGCAATTCTTTACTCCCTCCTTCTTCTTGCACATATTGAGAATTGTAAGTTCTATATGGAGTATATTGATCAATCGGTATTCTTAAAATGGAATCTAGTTTAAATGAAACTAAATTTTCGAAGTCTTGAGGTTTTTGAGTGTCACCTATACTTTCCTTCTTTTCCGAACAAGAAACTAATACTATACATATCAGTAAGTGACAGAAATGCTTTTTAAAAATCATTCTTAGTTGGTGTGATTTGAATAAAATAATTGGAGGGTTAAACCCTCCAATTTTGATTAGCAGTCTCCGTCAGTTCCGTTAACCAGACAATTTCCAAGACCTGAACAACAATCGTTTCCATCGAATTCTCTGTCTGCTGCAGGTGCATCTATACTTTTATAGGCCATAGCGCTACTTGTTAGAAATGCCAATAAGAATAGTGCAGAAGTGATTTTCTTGAACTTTTTCATAAGATTATTTTTTAAAATTTAGAAATTATTAATCACTTTAATGCAAAACCAAAAATGAAATCTAATTCATGCAATATGCCTAAGCTAGCATTAGCATTCTACAGTCAAAAGAGGTGACATTGTTAGATTTTGATTAAAACATTAGCAAGATAAAAAAAAGTGGAGGGGAGGCAAAAAAATTATTGAAAATATATAAATAATTTGTTGCTGGAAATTTTCATTCAAAGTCAGACGCCCGATGGTGTGAACTTCCAGCTCATACCACTTCTTTCAAATAGTAAAAAATGTATTTTTATTAGCAGATAATACCTCAGAAGACAACCCGCCTCAATCTATTGAATTGATCCATTCTTTTAGTCTAAGGTCTTGCAAATAGTTATTAGCTACCCAATACCAGTAATCTTTTCTATTCAAAAACCAATATCTCTACAGTATACTCCATATTTACGAAATTCATTAGTTGTAAAAAACCTAAAACAAGTCTCAATACGTAGACATATATCTAGCACATTAGTTTGTGCATCATTTTTTAATCTACCAAATGACTTCATCAAAGGAAAAAAATGTAGGAAAAACTATACTTAAAGTTATCGGAATTATTTCTACAATTTTAATTGGCCTAACTATTATTATAAGCGTACTCCTCTTAACAGTATTAGAGCCCTACTCCGAAAGCTTCCTGAAAAACAAAGTGAGTGAAAGTACCGAAGGACTGTATGAATTAGAATTGGATGATCTGGATATTAATTTACTGGCACTCACAGTACGTTTAAAGGACATCCACTTAAAATATGACTCAGCAGTTCATCAAGAACTAAAAAAAAAGGGGAAGGCCAGCCCTTTTCTCATCAGCCTTACCACCAAAGAATTAGAAATTTCAGGTATCAACGTACTGGATTATCTCTTCAGCTCAAGCATTGATATACTTTCAATAAAAATTGACCATCCTAATGCTAAAATATTCCATGATGAAGATGTGCCAAAACAGAAAAAAAAACAGCAACAGAAAATCAGTGAAATCATCAATTCCATTAAGCTTGGCAGGTTTACTCTTGCGGATGCCAGCCTTTCCTATTTTAATTATGCAGAACAAACAGAGGTAGTTCACAAAATCCCTCAGTTAAATATACAGTTAAGTGATTTCACTGCAGATTCCCTCGATAGAAAAGATATAAGAAAGATGGTTGATATGAAGGATCTTTTGATAACTCTAAAAAACCAATCGTTCGAAACCAGCAATAAATCATACACTTTTTACTTTGATCTTTTCAGATATTCTATGGCAGAGGAAGAATTAACTATCAAGTCTTTTTCAGCTATTGGTGACCATTCTAAAATGTCAAAACCAATGATAGTACCTGAAATCAGGCTTCCGCTTTTCAAACTATTCGGACTTGACCTGATGAAAGCCCTGAAGACCCGGAAACTCTACCTAAAAGAACTGTTAATTGATAGCACTTATGTAAAGCTTCTTGAAATTCCTGACCTGGATGTAACTGTTGAAGATGTTTACCGAGGGGTGGCTCCCTTCTTTGAAACTACTAAAATAGATCATTTAAATATTGATCGCAGCGCAGTGAGCATGTACTCAAGACAAAACAGGGATATGCTCATCCAAAAAATAGAGAAGATTGATTTATCTATTGAAGATGTTTTCTTTGACTCCCTAAGTGTTTTTGATTCAAGAAATAACCTGGCGTTACAGGATTTAGAATTGAAGATTGAAAACTATCTCTTTACCCCGGAAAACAACCCTTATACTTTCAAATTAGGCAGGATGGAGATGAGAACTAAAGAAGACTTTCTTATTTTAAGGGATTTCGCCCTTATACCTGACATAGAACAAAATAAAGCTTTGGGGTACCAATCGGGGCAGGCTAGTGCAAAATTAATTAATATTGATATCCCTGAAATTAGTTTTGAAGGTATAGATATGATCCGTGCTTTTGAGCATTCCAATCTCGATATATTTAAGATAGCCATTCCCGGCTCTGATATATCTGTTAGCAAAGCGTTTGAACAAAGCTCTTCAGGAAGTGGCTTCTCTCCTGAAGCGATGTATGAAAGCTTTTCCTTTTATGTCAAGCAAATTAATATCCATAATTTCTTAGTAGGCAATACTGACTTAACAATTTATCAGTCAGAACAAAAAGAATTAAAGCAGCATCAGGCACAAAATGCAGAATTAAGGCTAACAGAAATTCATTTCGATTCTTTGATGGCTTATCAAAGCAAGAGAAAAGCTCCCTTGAAGGAGTTAGCTTTTGGCCTGCATAGGTACAGCTACCAATCACCGGACAGCTCATTCTTTTTAGAAACTGGACCTATAGAGTATAAAAATGAAAATTTCGGCATTAATCACATTCAATTAAAAAACTTCTCAACACAAAATGGCCTCGAAAAGGATTCCCTGACAGCCTCTTTAAAAAATCTTTCCATTGCTAATATTGACCTAGTTGAAGCTTTTAATAAAAGCAAACTTGAAATCGAAGAGATTTTAATTCAGCAACCGGATTTATTTGTGAGTAGAGAAATTAAAAAAGATACTTCATCTTCTGATAAAAATAAAGAAGCTCAAGAACTTCCTGGAAAATCAATCTTCAATTTTCTCAATCCTATCACTGTAAATGCGATAAGAATAGAAAAAGGAGAAGCTAAGTATGCAGAAAGACTGCAGCATGTAACCAATTTCCAAAAACTGAAAAATTTCACTATTGAAGTACAAAAACTAAATTTAAGTCCTAAAAGCATTAAGAATATTGAAGAAACTATTCCTGTTGAAAATATTCTGATAAATGCAGAAAATTACACTTTCAATTTCCCGGACAGCATCTACACCATCACCTTAGACAGCCTTTTTTACACATCAAAAAACACAAATTTAATAGCGAAACAATTCCAAATGAGTCCTGATTACCAATTGCACAAGTACCGGGTGCAAGATGACATAAAGAATGCTCACCGTAACTTATTCGAAATTTCTACCAACCAATTCAGCATTAGCAATATTGACTTAATTGATGCTTACAAAACTGGTAATTACAGATTTGGAGAAGTGTTGCTTAAATCTCCTGAGCTCACCATTCTTCAGGATAAAAATGTGGTAAATAGTAAGCAGGAAGAAGATAGCAAAAGTAGTAATCAAGAGGGACAGGAAACTGACAAAAGCAATGGAGAGACATTGAGTGCATCCATGCAACAACAGATCAATGAATACATTGATGTTTTCACTATTGATAGTTTAAATATAGAAGATGCCAGGTTTTCATTCGACATCTTAAAAAATGGTAGCATAAGACAAAGCCAGGATTTAGAACACCTCTCATTATTAATTGAAAGTATCAGGCTCAAAAGCCTGGACGCAAATGACCTGACAGATTTGCTGGCAGTAGATGACATTAGCTTGTTACTACAAGACTATAGCTTTGTGATGCCTGACAGTTTATATAAGCTAAGAGTAAAACAGTTAAGAGCTTCTCTTGCTAAGAAATTCATCCGAATTGATAGTGTGAATTTTGAACCGCTTTTCCTTATTGACGAATATGCCGATAAGCTTGATTATGCGCAGGATCGTTTTGATTTAAAGGCTAACAACATTAACCTTGAGGGGATTAGCTTCTATGAGTTTTTCAACTATCAGAATTATATAGTTGAAAAACTGGAAATAGATGGTTTTAATGGAAATATTTATAGAGATAGCCGTGTAGAGCAATCCCCTAACAGAGCTCCACGTACAGTTCAGCAATTGGTGAAAGATTTACCGATTCCCATTCACCTGGACACCCTTAATCTAAAAAATGCCAGCATTATTTATTCTGAAGTCTCTAAAGAGGGTTCACGCCCCGGTATTACTGCCCTTACAGATACAGACATTCAAATTACAAACATTACTAATGATTCCATCGCTTATACAGTGAATGATAAAATGAAAGCAAGCGCTGTAACCAGCTTTTTAGGAGATAGCAAGCTTAAAGTAAATTTTGTTTTTGATATGACACACCCTGATGACCTTTACACCTATGAAGGTCACCTTGAGCACATGAAGTTTCAGGACTTCAACCCCTTATTCACTAATCTATTATTTGTAAAGATGGAAAGTGGAGAAATTGAAAAAATTGACTTTTCTGTAACGGCCACTAAACACAAATCTGTGGGGATGATGAAATTCCCTTATGAAAACCTGGAATTTAAAATACTCAATAAAGATGATCCCGGCAACCCTGGTTTCTGGCTGAAAGCCACTAACTGGACCTTAAATAATCTTGTGATTAAGTCGAACAATCCGGGTAAGCTGTTTAACAGTTACAGGGAAGGCAAAATAGCAGTGGATAGAAATTATAGCAAGTCAGTTTTCAATCATATGGGAAATTCGCTTCTAAGCGGATTGATCTCCAGCACTATTCCGGAACCCCTTGAATCTATTTTAGATTGGTTTACTGACCTGCCTTAAATATTTAGTTTTTAATCTTCAGGATAAGGAATAAAAACAAAGTTGGTGAAGTCATTATCTATTACAAAAAGACAGCAGAATTCATCAGGATCTTTGTATGATTCTTTAAAAGCATCTACTTTTTCTGATGAAATAATCTCTCTTTGCACAAATTCATCTAAATAAGTGATATTGTAATTCCATTTCAAATTGAGTTCCTGCGCTCCAATCAATAATTTGCCAATAGGCTGTTCCACTCTACAGATCGGGAAGATAGGGTAATCTGAAAAACCTCTTTTTCGCACTGCATAAGAGGCTTCTTTTAAAGTATCTGCCACAAAAACGAAGTCTTCCGTGATAGTACCTAAATATTTTCCGCTTATTTCAGGGTTATTGTCCATATTTAATTTAATTCTTAAAACTTTTACATCATCGCATTATCTGCAAAACTAAAAAACTGATCATCGGCAAAAATAATATGATCAAGAACAGCTATTTCCAGTATTACTCCTGCCTCTTTCATTTTCTTGGTGAGAGAAACATCCTGACTGCTGGGTTGCTTATTGCCAGAAGGGTGATTATGTGCTAAAATAATTCCTGAAGCCAACTGCTCTATAGCTTCTTTAAAAATCATTTTCACATCCGCTACGGTTCCCGAAATACCTCCACTACTTATTCGCTTCATTTGAATCACCTGGTTGGCTCTATTCATCAGAATAATCCAGAATTCCTCATGAGGCAAATCCAATAAATGAGGTTTTAAAATATTAAAAGCATCGGTAGAGCTGGTGATCTGAGGCCTTTTCTTAGTTGCTGTCTCTTTTCTTCTTCTCCCCAGCTCCAAAGCTGCAACAATTGAAATAGCTTTTGCTTCCCCTATCCCTTTAAATTTCATTAAATCCTTTACAGTGTATTTAGCTAAAGCATTTAAATCATTCTCGGTGGCACTTAAAATATTCTTTCCTACATCTATTGCTGAAAGTGATTTTGTACCCGATCCAATTAAAATAGCAATTAATTCCGCATCGCTTAAAACCTCCCGGCCTTTTGTAAGTAATTTCTCTCTTGGCCTGTCAGCCTCTGCCCACATTTTAATGGCATTTACCTGATTATACTCTTCCTGCATTTATAAAGTTTTAGTTGCCAGAAGATAGGTAATTGCCACAAACTAAAAAAGCCTCAACCGATAAAGTTGAGGCTCCAAATATTTTTAAAGCGAGAATTTAAGCTAAACTAGCTACGTGCTTTGCTAATTTAGATTTATTATTATCAGCTTTTTTCTTGTGGATAATATTTTTCTTAGCCAATTTATCCAACATAGAAGTAACGCTCTTCAATAACTCTTCAGCTTTTGCTTTGTCAGTAGTGGCTCTCAACTGACGTACATAAGTACGAGTAGTTTTCGCCTGGTAACGATTACGTAAACGCTTAGAAGCGCTTGATCTGATTCTTTTTAATGCTGACTTGTGATTTGCCATGTTATTATATATTCAAATGAATTTCTTGCTTACTTTTTAGGATTGCAAATGTAACAGTTTCTTATTTATTTAACAAAATCAATTTAAATTTTAATAAGATTTTGAGGTAATTCTATTCTTTTACTATGCAAAATAATTGCAAAGTTAGTTTATTACCATAACTCTTACACTATAAAGTCTATCTTTTTGTATCTTGATTCTGTCAACCAAAACATTGAATTATGAAAAAAGTTTTACTTCCCTCCCTTCTTGCCGTGACAAGTTGCCTTATTCTACTTTCATTCAAATTCAAAAGTACTACACGCTGGGGTTTTTACGCACATCAGAAAATTAACAGAATAGCTGTATTTACACTTCCTCCTGAAATGCTTACATTTTACAAAACAAATATTCAGTACATTACTGAAAATGCTGTAAATCCTGATAGAAGAAGGTATGCGGTTAAAGGAGAAGCCCCAAGACATTATATAGATTTGGATGTTTATGGCGACAGCGCTGTTTACAAACTCCCCCGTTACTGGTATGATGCCGTAGAAAAGTTTACTGAAGATACTTTAAAAGCTTATGGAATTGTACCCTGGCATGTACAGTTCATGACTTATCAACTTACTGAAGCCTTTAAAGAAAAAGATCCGGATAAGATACTGAGGTTATCGGCCGATTTAGGTCATTATATTGCAGATGCTAATGTACCCTTGCACACCACTGAAAACTATAACGGTCAGCTAAGCGGGCAATATGGCATTCATGGTTTTTGGGAATCCCGGCTGCCAGAATTATATAGCGATGATTACGATTTCTTTGTTGGAAAAGCTTCTTATATTAAAAATACACAGCTTGAAATATGGAAAGCGGTAGAACAAGCGCATAATTGCCTGGACTCTGTATTCACTACTGAAAAACATTTGACAGAAAAGTTTAAGGCTGATGAGAAATATAGTTCTGAACTGAGAGGAAATGTAAATACGAAAGTATATTCTCGCGAGTTTTCCCTAGCCTACCATCGTCAGTTGTCAGGACAGGTGGAAAGGCAAATGAGAAAATCCATTAAAATGGTAGGAGATTTCTGGTATACCGCATGGGTAAATGCCGGGCAGCCCGATTTAAATATGCTTTTGGACTATTATATAGCAAAAGAAGAAATTGAAGAGTCAACTACTCCTGAAAAAACCTTCCCGCTTAGAAACCATGAAAGTGGGATTGAATGAACATATAAAAACACTCTTCCTGAAAGTCTATTTCGGAAGAGTGTTTCATTTTTTTTAGAAGTAGTATGAATAGTAGCCTTTTACACCTTTCTTATTCACGCCCTTAATAATTACTTTCCCCTTAATCTCCTCTAAAACTGACGCAAGTCTTTTAGGGTCATCAATAGGTTTTTCATTAATTGCAGTTATAATAAAGCCTTCTTCAATGTTCAATTTTCTGAAGAAACCATTTTTAATATCCACCACACGTACACCACTGGTAATATCCAATAGATTTTGTTCCACACGTGGCACTGCCTCGAACTCTACACCCAAAGCCTCAGAAAAATAAGCCACACGGTTTAATCTTTCCGTAGTATTTTGGCTATTCGTTAAGATCAGCTCCTTTTCTATTTTTTTACCATTCCTCTCTAAAGTAATGTATAGTTTATCTCCCGGGGAATGCAAACTCAGCTTTTCTTCAAATTCTGCATGAGAGCCAATTTTTTCGCCATTAATTTGCCTGATGATATCACCTTTTTGCAGTTTCATTTTATTAGCTGCACCTTCTTCCTGAAGATAGCTAATAACTACCCCATCCAAATCTTTCACATTGAGTTTATCCGCCAACTCAGGTGTTAGAGAAGCTACTTCAGCACCTAAAAATGCTTTCTGCACTATGCCATAAGTTATAATATCATTTGCTATTTTCTTAGCAATATCTATTGGCACTGCAAAACCATATCCAGTATAAGAACCTGTTTGAGACAAAATGGCTGTATTAATCCCCACCAACTGACCATCTACATTTACCAATGCACCACCACTGTTTCCGGGATTAATGGCGGCATCTGTCTGAATAAATGACTCAATCGGGAAATTACTTTTTAATATATTAAGTTCACGACCTTTGGCACTTACTATACCAGCGGTTACTGTAGAATTTAAATTAAAGGGGTTACCAACAGCTAAAACCCACTCACCTACTTCCAAATTCTTTGAAGAGCCAATTTCCATTACAGGTAAATTATTGGCATCAATTTTCAAGACCGCTAAGTCAGTAGAAGGATCCCTTCCTATTAAGCTGGCCGAATAAACTCTCTTTTTATATACTACTTCAATATTATCAGCATCCTCTATAACATGATTATTGGTAAGTATATAGCCATCTTGTTTAAAAATAACTCCTGAGCCTGAGCCTACCTGCTGCATACTGCCTGAACCGCCCAGCCACATGTCCAGCCATGAGCTTCTGCCGTATCTTTCAGAAACTGTTTTTATATACACCACACTTTCAGTGCTCTTTTTTGAAGCCACTACAAAGTTATCCACCGGAATTCTTTCGTAGTTATCAACTGAAGGTTCATGCTCGTGCTCGTAATTTGCTACGTACCCAGATGGAATTAAAAAATCATCCCCATCTAAATCAGAGAAATTATCAGGCATTAACTGAAAAACTAAGAATGCTCCGGCTAAGCCTCCGAAGAATCCGATAAATAATGTTTTCAAATTTGATCGCATAATTTATTTTGTTTATTAAAAGTAACTGTCTGCTTTATACAAAAACTAATCCAAAAAAACGATTCTTGTCTAATATGGTTTTGAACCTAATTAATACTACCAAAACTCACTTAAAATTATTGCATAAAATTAACCGAATCGAGCTATTTCTTTAGCCATACTAATATCGATTACTTCTTCACAACTACCTATAATAAAAAAAGATGCCAGATAATATCCGACACCTTTCTGTTAACATTATAACCTAAACTTTATAATGAATTCTTTAAATGCTTTTGTTTGATCAACCTCCTGCTCTATTTAATTCGTCCAGATTTGTGTTTCGTTGGTTAGACTTAAAGTCCTCTCCTTTGCTAAATCTGTATCTTAGAGAAATACCTACACTTTGCTGTCCGAAATACTGGTTTATTTCATTTATATTTCCCTGAAAGTTGGCTGACCCTTTAAATTTTCTTGTCCTGAAAATATCAGAAAAACTTAATGAGGCTTCCAGTTTCTTATCCATAAAACTCTTTTTTACTGCAAAATCCAATCCCCACTGCGCCTCTATTGAATATAAACCCCACACTGTATTTGATCTGTAATCCCCATTTAATTCCAACTTAAAATCTTTCGGAAGCATAAAAGTATTTCCTATCTGCGCCATACCTGTAGTAGCTTCTTTTATTTCGTTTTTATTGTTTATAATGGTTGAAAACTCCTGATAAAAAGCAGTGAAGTTTGCATTTACTGCCCACCACTTAAAAGGTTGTAGAGGCACAACCGCTGTAGCACTATAGCTTAGTTGATCATCCACATTGCTTTCTTTAAAAACTGTGGTGCCATCTTCAGGATTTTGCAAAGGAATTTCAGCAATAAAATCTTTTGTTAATCCATAATTTAATACCAGATTATATTTACCCATAAAAGTTTGAGTTACACTTACCGAATGTGTGTATTGAGGTTGCAGGTTCGGGTTACCTTGAGCCCATGTATAAGGATCCAGGTACAAAATAAATGGATTCAAATCACTATACTGAGGTCTGTCAATTCTTCTGCTGTAGTTATAATTTACCTGGTAAGCATCTGAAACTTTGTGTTGCAGAAAGAAACTAGGGAAGAAATTAAGATAATCTCTTTTGTTTACCTGGTTAGTAGTCAACAACTCTCCTTTAGAAACTGTGTTTTCAGCTCTTAAGCCTGCTTTGTAAGTTATCTTTTCGTTAATAGCCCCCGAAAAGCTTGTATAGGTAGCAAAAATATTTTCTGTATAGATAAAGTGGTTGGATCTGGTTTCATCCAGATTTTTTCCGGATTCTTCAATTTCATAAAACTGCAGGTTATTATCTGATATTACTGAACTTGCTTTTAAACCTGCTTCCAATTTCACTTTCGGGAAAAGTTTTTTCTCAAAATCTACCTGTGCAGAATAAATATCATACGAGAAAGGATTGTTAGTTTCCAGCCTCTCTATTTCAGAAGGAGAAGTGTCTCCATTGTAGAAATATCTATTGACGAAACTGGAATTTCCGTCATTGGTTAATTGAATATAATTGAAATCAGTAGTAAGCTTTGTTCCGTTAGTATCCAGCTTATATGTATAATGTAAATTACCCTGAGCATTCAGGAATTTATATTCCATATTGTTATCAGATTCTATTTCAAACATTTCACCATCCTGATTTAATTCTGATATAAAATCAAAGTCATGGTAAACATCTTGTCCGTAAAAATTAACCATTACACCTATGGAATGCTTATCATTTATATCATAATCAGTACCAGCTCTTAGCGAAGGAATTGTTCTGGCATTTAACTCTTTAGCATCCTGATCAAAAATAGTTCTAACACCTGAAGTTTGTTCCACCTCTCTATAAAATTTGGCATCTCTCACCCTTCCTCTTTCAGAAAAATCCGCATTTAAAAATGAGTTCCATTTATCCTTTTTATAGTTTAGCTGCACTCCTGCATTGTAATTCTGCATTTCGTTGTAGCGGTAGCCCGCATTTACACTCCCGTTCATACCTACCATCGTGTTCTTCTTTAAGGTAATATTGATGATACCTGAATTACCTTCAGCATCATATTTTGCCGATGGATTATTAATAATTTCAATATTCTTAATATTATCAGCTGACATTCCCTGAAGCATGTTTTGAAGGTCAGTTGCTGAAAGGTAGGTTCTTCTTCCGTCAATCATTACAAGTACTCCTGCTTTACCATTTAATTGAATATTTCCATCCTGATCTAAAAATACACCAGGTGACTTTTCCAGTACCTCGTAAGCTGTTGTTCCGGCCGCCATGGCTGTTCCTTCTACAGAAACCACCATCTTGTCAGCCTCCATTACCACCTGCGGCCTTAGTGCCTTTACCTCCACGGCATCCATCACCTGCACATCTTCCATTAGGATGATTTCATCCAATTTCAATTCAGGTGAAGTGGTGGTTAATTTAAAAGGCCTGGAGAAATAGTTATTAAACCCCACTGCTGAAATTTTTGCATAAAATTGCTGATCAAGCTTTAACTTTAATGAGAATTTACCTGACTCATCAGTAACCGTTCCTGTTATCATACTTGAATCAGCCTGGTCGTATATAACAACATTACTATAAGGTAAAGGGGTTTTCTTCTGATCTTTTATCGTCCCGCTCAACTGGCCGGACTGTGCCTGTGCCAATGCTTGAAAGCCAAAAATTAGTAGTAGGCTTGCTAAAAATGTTTTCATGTTCAATAAGGTTTTCATTATTCTGTAGTTTAAATGGTAGATGCACTCATGCCATCATTCGATGCACGATTAGTGCCATATTCTTTCAATGGCCTAAAACTTGTTTAAAAGGCATTTTTATTTAAACTATAAAAAGAATGTGTTCATTAGTGAACACGCTATGGTCATATTTCCGAACAGTGATGCATTTTTAAGACGTCAGGCAGATAGGGTAAGAAAATGAGATCTCTTATCCTTCAAATAGTAAAGGGGCTTTTAGTATAAAAACAGAAAAGCCTACTGAAATAAATCAATAGGCTTTTCTGTTTTTAAGGAAAAATTTATTAAGCTACTGAGGAATAACTCCTAATTCCTTTCCAACTATTTCTACTTCATCAAGAGCGTATTTAAGTTGTTCGCGACTGAAGCCTGCCGTAACTGTCATCCGCACACGGGTAAGTTTTCTTGGTACGGCAGGGTAAGGCACCGGATTTACAAAAATATCTCTCTGATGCAATTTGTATGTCATCTCTTTCACTTTATTGTCATCGCCAATAATAATTGGAAAAATTGCTGTTTCAGCATTCCCTATATTAAAACCTGCAGCAGTTAAGCGTTCTTTTACATATTGTATGTTTTCCCAAAGCTTATCTACGCCAGCTTTTTGTTCAGTAATTAAGTTAAGGGCCTCCTTTGCAGCAATTATAGAGGGAATATATGGCGCAGTAGAAAACATGAATGATCTACTCGTATATTTTAGATAATTTACAAGGCGCTTGGAGGCTGTAACATATCCACCTATTGAACCCACTGCTTTACTTAGTGTTCCAGTAACTATATCAACCTTACCCTCCAAATCTAAATGCTCCAGGGTTCCACATCCTGTCTTCCCTATTACTCCTGTAGCGTGTGCCTCATCTACCAAAACCCAGGCGCCATAATACTTAGCTACATCCAAAATCTCATTCAGATTAGCTATATCGCCATCCATTGAATACACACCATCAACAACTACTAATTTATTGATGTATTTGTTTTGACTAGCTTTAAGTACTTTTTCCAGAGAAGTTGAATCATTATGCTGAAAGAATTTCTTATTTGCACCTCTGCTACCGTCAATAAGGCTTGCATGGGCAAACATATCATATATTGCAACATCTTTATGTCCTAGTAAACCAGCTATTGTTCCGAAATTAGCTCCATAACCCGAATTATAAATAATTGCTGACTCCATCCCTTTCATCTGAGCAATTTTTTCAGCCAATTCATTTATAACTCTCATAGTTCCACTTAACAGTGGAGCTCCACCTGCCCCTCCGCCATATTGCGGTGATAGCTCTTTTACTTTTTCCCAAATTCGTGTATCCTGAGTTAAGTTCAGATAGTCATTTGAAGCAAAATTAAGCATCTCCCTCACTTCCTTCGTTTCCGGGTCAACTACCTGTGAAACTACTTTTGATCCATTTAGTGATTCTCTTTCATATAAAAACCTATTCTCGGACTTCATATCTGTGAACCAGCTATTCATCATATCCATCCGGCTCTCCCATTCTGCATATTCGAGTTTGGGGTCTCCTGTAAAGTTATAGAGCGAATATTTATTAGCATCTATTTCTCCATTTTTTGAAATATCGAAATATAAATGGTCTAAATTTTCATCATCAAAAAGGTGATAGTGTTTTCTTGGATTTGAAGTTTTATCTGACATTATGTAATAATTTTGGTTTGGCAATTTAACAGAATAAATGTAATGGTTTATTTTATCACATGTTAAAACATATTTATTTTAGAAATGTATTAAATCATACGTTTTTATCCCAAAATTCAACTTTACACTACATTTAACTACATCCAAACGGTAAAACAATAACATTATAAAGAATTGTTTATCAAAGCAATACCCCCAACAGAAGCCAGTCATTAATTGTTCTTCAAAACTTATTTTAAGTAAAGCAAATCCTTTTACCAAGTACTTTTTTATACAAATAAGTAGTTTCATATTACTTATTTTATTAATATAAATTAAAAAGCACCATTGATGTCGCTTTAGAACAAGTATATTGGTAATGATATGCGCATTTTTCCTAATACATTTGTACTTTTACATGTATCAAAAATAAAATTTATCATATGAAATTTGAGACCAAAAACAACCTTAACAGAGTAATCTGTAAAACCGAATTTCAACCAGACAACAATTTGATATTTTGTGACTGGGAAGGATTCGCTAATGTGGACGCTATTAAAGACTGGGGGCTAAAATTTGCCGACCTGGTAAAAAAAACCAACTGTGCTTATTTACTAAATGATGACAGTAAATCTACCGGCCCCTGGACACAAGCAATGGAATGGATTGAGTCTGTACTCATCCCAAAAGTAATGGACGCAGGACTAAAATATTATGCGCATGTTGTTTCAGCAAATACCTTTTCAGAAATGTCTGCTAAAGAATTAAATATTAAGATTGGAGGTTCTTTAGAAATGGCGACATTTAAAAGCTCGGAAGAAGCAAAAGAATGGATTAAATCAAAACAAAAATAAAATACTGTTATAGTAATTGTACAATTACTTTTACAATCTTTCTATATTCAACAAATCCTGAAGTTTACATAAATAAACTTCAGGATTTTTACTTTGTGCGTTATTTACTTAAGCCCTCCTCTACCTTGGACTCAGCTGCATCTTTTGCCTTTTGAATACTTTCTTCAAAGTCCCTCTTCAAAGGTGCTTTTTCTTCCAACTCCTCTTTCTTTTTTATAAATGGTTTAAAAAGGAAGAAAGGCTCTGATTTTTTAGTGTCAGGTAATTCCAGCAATAACAAACCTTTCATCACTTGTTTACCTCTTTTTGTCAATTTGTAGAATGGATAAATTTCAATGTCATTAACAACTTTACGTCTGTTTTTTTGATCGTAATAATTGGTATTGGGAATTATTCTACTTAATCCATCAAGCAGATAATCAGAGGCCACATATAGCTTTTCTTCAGTGCGGGGTGGGTTGGTTACAAATAATGCAAGATTTTGTCCTTCCATCATCACTATTAACCAACTCTTCTTATGCTTAAATGCATATACATCATATGGTATACAATTTTGGGCATTTCCACTAAAACTAACAGTAAGTGTTTTAAGATGCTCAATAATCTTTTTCTGACTCGCAATAGAATCTGACTCCTGAGAAAATGACAAAGTAGAAAATAAGTTAAAAAAAATTAAAGCTAAAATAAGTTTAAAAGAGGTTTTGGCTTTCATCAAACAATGCTATTTTTTATTAAAGTGACAATATAAATATATAAATTAAAAAATTATAGAATATTAAATAATCTTATACTATTTTAGACTTTTATTACAGTATTTCAATTCAAATAACCAAGACCTAAGGAATTTTGCAGTCAATAAGTAAAATAAAAGTATTTAGAAGTTTTCCATTTTTGTGTTTAATTATCATCCTAATTTTTTCAGTTTGCGAGAATTCAAATGCACAGGATGGCCTAAAGAATCTTATAAATCAAAAAATTGAAGAGGCTAAGAGAAATGACTCTGCTAAGCAGGTAATTATACCTCAGGAGAAAATCGAAAAAGCTAGCAATGATCAATTAACTGACTCACTTGCTCTTGCTGATTCCTTAGCTACCGATTCTGACCTTGCTTTTGACATGGAGGTTGTTCAGGATGAAAATAAACAAATTGACACTAGTTCTTTTGTAAGAAGAGCACTTTCTGTTAAAAAAAGAAAACCTGTAAAGAATTACAAATCCGAAAAAAGTTGGGACAAGTACTATTCAATATCTAATAATAATATATATAAAGAGGAACACCTTCTTGATGAAAACTTTAAAGTATTTGGTTGGCACCCTTACTGGATGGGTTCAGCATATAAAAGTTATAATTTCTCGCTCCTTTCTGCAATAGCCTATTTTAGTTATGAATTAAACCCTTCTACCGGAGGATACTATAATATACATGATTGGAAAACTACTGATCTTGTAGATTCTGCTCATAAGCATGGAACTAAGGTTTTGCTTAGCGTGACTAATTTTGGAATAAAAAATAACAATACATTTCTATCAAGTGCTGATGCCCAGAGAAACTTTATAGATATACTCATCTCCCTATTAAAAGAAAGAAACGCTGATGGTGTAAATATAGACTTTGAAAGCTTATCCTCTTCCAATAGAAATGAACTAACTAATTTTATCATAGACCTCTCTAACAGGTTAAAATCCAGTGATAAAAAATATATGATTACGCTGGCTTTACCTCCCATTGATTATAACAGAGTATATGAATTTGATCAGCTTAATCAGTATGTTGATTTATATATTATAATGGGTTACGAATTTTATGGAATAAATAGCTCAGTTGCAGGACCAGTTTCTCCGTTAGAAAGCGGGCA
Organism: Marivirga lumbricoides; assembly: GCF_014636295.1. GTDB lineage: Bacteria > Bacteroidota > Bacteroidia > Cytophagales > Cyclobacteriaceae > Marivirga > Marivirga lumbricoides. The sequence continues at coordinate 155,468 of NZ_BMEC01000012.1, forward strand.
AACCTGGTGGGACTACAACCTTAATGTAGCTTTAGATGAATACCTGCTTGAAGGTGTCGCTAAAAAGAAAATCCTGATGGGACTACCTTATTACGGAGCTGAGTGGGAAACTGAAAGCCTGAAATTCCCTTCCAAATCAAAGAAATTTGTGAATTACCCTATGTACAGAAATATTCAGAAAAAACATGGTGATTTACCTTGTTGCGAGGACGAACCCAGCAAAAGTAAATTCTATGTGTATAGAGATGACAATAGCAATTACAAACAACTATGGTATGAAGACAGCCTGTCCTTAAGCAAAAAGTACGATTGGATTAAAGAAAAAGAAATTGGAGGTGTGGGGATCTGGGCACTTGGATACGATAATGGTTATGATGAGCTTTGGAGATTATTAGCGGCTAAATTTGCGCTATCACCGGATGAAGCAAGAACTGCTAATGTCAGAAATTTTTGGGCGAGATATACTCCAAGAAGAATTTTATCCCTCACTTTAAGAATAATTAAAAATCCAGCATACCTGCTAAAAAACCCCAGACCTCTTTTTGGATTATTCGGAGCTATATTCGGTGTAGGTTTACTAAGTTTTTACTTCCTTTTCCGCTTTGGTCACAGAATAAACAGATCATTCAATGTTGCCATTAAAGGCAGTTTAGCGCTTATGATTATCATTTTGATAGCGCTAATTTTTATAGGAATGAAATACATCGCATTTGATGCTTTTATGTATCTTATTTTAGGATTTATCATTGGAGCAATAATAATATTTATTCTTAGTAAAAGATTTTTATCGGAGAAGGATTTACCTTAAAAATATAATTATTATGATTATTTTTTTAAAAATTTTTGCTCACTTTGTATTTATTAGTATATTTAAAAAATGATTTATTCGGCAATTTCAACCATTTCCCAGGTCATCAATGACTACATCAGAAACAGATTTGCTACTGTGGAAGATAAGGTAGTTGTATCAAATCTGGTTAATCCTGACGGAAGTGTTGCAGTAACAGAGCCTGATAAAATCATACTAAGTTTGATAAACCTTCAACAGGAAACTGTAAGCCAACGAGGCAAAGGAGGAACTAACAGACCAGTTAACCTTAATATTTTCATTTTATTTTCAGCATCCTTTGAAGCAGAAAATTATCTTGAAGGACTTAGGTACCTATCAGGCGTTATTTCTTTTTTTCAGTCGAACAAAATCCTGAACCATTCCAATACGCCAGACATGGATTCGGAAATAGATAAGCTTTCATTTGAAATTGTGAATCAGGACCTCCAGAATTTAAGCCATTTATGGGGCACGGTTGGCAGTAAATATATGCCTTCTATATTATATAAAGTTCGAATGATTACTTTTAACGAAAGCTTTACCAATGATTTAAATGCACCTTTTACAGGCTTCGGCACTAATTAACCATTACCTTCATGATTGACTTATCATTTCAATACCGTCCCCTGCTCAAAGTTGATATACAACATGAGTATTTTGTAGAACAGCCTGCAAAAAACCTGCAGTTTATACCACTGCAGAAATCATTAAATGTTATTAATAAATTAGGTCTTCTATTAAAAAGCAGCGAAAGAGGCTTTGAATTGCTAATTGATCATAGAAGAAAAGACGCACTTAAAATGATATTAACTTCAGAAGAACATATTTCTTTGGACTTCTGGATGATATCAACCAATCCTTATTTCAATAATATCACTAAAAGCAGTGACCTTTCTCTTAATACTATTTTCTCTTTTCAAAATAAAAAGGCAAATGTTGAGAAAGTGACCTCATTGCATAAAAAAGAGTACGCCTCAGAAGCAGATTTAGTTTATTTATCTGACAATGAAATATCATTGAATAATACTTCGGGGATTAAAGTACTGGAAATAAAAGATGAAGAAAATACTGTGGTAGAGAGGTTAGAAAATCTTTCTGCCAGTCATAAGTTTATTCCAAAGTCGTTAAGTGAGGGTTTGTACAAAATATTTGCTGAAGGTAAAGAAATAGCTAATTTTGTTAGCCTGCCTTATAAAAGACCAAAGTACCCTGCGGCATTTATAAATCTTTTTCTTAATAGTACAATGAAGGAGGAAATAATTCAATCAATAGATGAAGGACTTCCCATTCCTCAGTTTGATTTTGTAATTGCATTTAATGCGCGTGAAACCTATTGGCGTTATATGCTGGTCTCAAAATATATTAAGGGGCTTGAAAAATCGGTAATTCTACAAGACAACAAAAAGGCTGATTTTAAAGGCCCCATGGAAATGAAGCTGCCAAATGGACAGGTGGCTCAAATGTTTGAATCATCCAATCCTCTAAAATTATTTGAGTTTTCACCACATGCTTTCCAGCTTACCAGAAAAAACGGTCAGCTTAACGCCACAGAAAAAATATTAATGAAGAGGCTCCCAATTCCGGCTATTGATAGTTTGAGGAGTCAACAGGATAAGAATAACAATAATTTTTTTTCAGATATAATAGTTTATTTATGATTTTATTAAACCCTAAATTATGGCAACAAACTTAGCAACACCCGGCGTTTATATTGAAGAGAAAAACGCCTTTCCAAACACAGTAGCGGGTATCCCGACATCAGTACCAGCTTTTGTCGGCTATACTCAGATTACTAAAAAAGATGGCAGGTCTCTTATAAACAAGCCTGTTAGAATTAATTCGCTTACCGATTATGTAAATACTTTTGGTAGAGGAATTGTTACAAAATTCAATATCCAATCAGCTGATAATGAGGAAGGAGCTGTAATTTCTGTAGCGGATAAAGAGTATAAACTTACTCCTGAGAATCCAAGCCGGTTTTTACTTTTTGATAGTATCAGATTGTATTTCGCTAATGGCGGAAGCACTTGTTGGGTGGTATCAACAGGTGGTTATCAAAAAGAAAACAATCCTGCTCCTACTCCTGCTAAAGATGATAAAGGAGGAAAAGGAAATCCGCCAGCTGCAAAGCAGGAAAGCGGAGTTGAATTAAATGCTATCTCTAAGAAAGCCCTATTAGATGGTATTCAGGCACTAATTATGGAGGAAGAACCTTCAATGTTAGTTGTTCCTGAATCTGTAATGTTAGAAGAAGCAGATTGCTTTGCTGTTCAGCAAGAAATGTTGACGCATTGCGGTTTCAAAATGAAAAACAGATTCGCCATTCTTGATGTGTATAACGGAAGCAAGCCAAGAACTTACGACAAAAATGATGTAGTTAACAGGTTCAGAGAAGGTATTGGACTTAACCAATTAGCTTATGGTGCTGCTTATTATCCATGGGTACATGCTTCAATTGTTGATAGTGAAGAAATCGGCATCAATTACATTTCCAATTTAAATGTTTTGGAAGATATTCTTTCAAAAGAGGCTGATGAAATCAGTTCTAATCCGAAAAAAGCAGAAGAGGTTAAGAATGAGCTAAAAAGAATCAATCAAAAAGATCAGGATATTGAGAAGCTTACTCAGATGCTTAATGTTATAAGCCCTTCATTCAAGAAGTTAATGTCAGGCATTAAAACACATTTAAACATTTTACCTCCTGCTGCCGGAATGGCTGGCGTTTATTGTATGGTAGATAATGAAAGAGGAATTTGGAAGGCTCCTGCTAATGTGAGTGTAAATTCTGTAAGTTCTCCTACTGTAAAGTTAACGCATGATGACCAGGAAGATTTGAATGTGACAGTAAGCGGAAAATCAATTAATGCCATTAGAGCATTTGTAGGTGATGGTACTACCGTTTGGGGAGCCAGAACCCTGGATGGAAACAGTGGCGACTGGAAATACATCAACGTAAGAAGAACCATTACTTTTATAGAGCAATCTATAAAATATGCTGCTAAAAAGTATGTATATGAGCCAAACACAGCAAATACCTGGGTATTGATCAGAAGTATGATCTCTTCTTTCCTTGGAGGAATCTGGAGACAAGGTGGATTAGTAGGTTTAACATCAGGAGAAGCTTATGATGTACAAGTAGGCTTAGGTTCTACTATGACTTCGAATGACATATTGGATGGTATAATGAGAATTACAGTGAAAGTTGCTGTTTCAAGACCTGCAGAATTCATCGTAATTACATTCCAGCAAAAAATGCAGGAATCTTAATTCAGTAAATTATTAAATAAAATATTCACTTATAATTATATAAAGTTATGGCAGACGAATTATGGCCAGTTCCTAAGTTCCACTTCACTGTTGAGTGGGGTGGCTTAGATATAGGATTTCAGGAAGTTTCCGGTCTGGAAATGGAGACTCAGTTCATTGAGTACAGAGCAGGTAATGATGCTGAATTGGTAACCCGCAAAATTCCCGGGTTAAAAAAACATGGCACTATTACTTTGAAAAAAGGTGTGTTTGAAGATGACACAACCTTTTACGATTGGTTTGCAGATGTTCAAACAAATACCGAAAGAAGAGAGGATGTTACCATTTCTCTTTTAAATGAAGAAAACACCCCTGTAATGACATGGGTTGTTAGAAATGCATTTCCAGTGAAAATTTCAGGTCCTGACTTAAAAGCAGATGCCAATGAAGTTGCTTTGGAAACCATTGAGTTGGCGCATGAGGGTATAGAACAATCAGCAGGTTAATACATAGTAAATGGCTGAGAAAGAAAGTGTTCAATTTCCAGTTCCCGGTTTCCGCTTTTCTGTACGAATAGCCGGAGCAGGAAATAATGACGCTGATGCCAGTTTTCAGGAAATTTCAGGAATTTCTACTGAAGTACCTGTTGAAGAAATACAAGAAGGTGGGGAAAACCGATTTGTTCATCGGGTTCCCCAACCTCTTAAATATTCTAACCTGGTTTTGAAGCGTGGAGTAGTAAACGAAAGTTCTGGTTTAACAGAGTGGTGTAAGAGAACCATCAACTCCGGTTTTGCCACACATGTTGAGCTTAAAAATGTTGTTATCACTTTACTGAGTGATACTAACAAACCAATTTTAACATGGACTTTCATTAATGCCTATCCCGTAAAATGGGAATATTCAGGTTTAGATGCGTCTAAAAATCAAATATTTATTCAAACAATAGAACTATCATTTCAAAGGTTTGAAGAAAACATACAAAATTGGAGAGCTGCTGTACAAAAATTAGCTTCTCTAATAAATTAATCTTATGCCAATAGAAATAAAAGAGCTTACAATTAAAATGACGGTGAGAGACCCTCATAATATACCTTCTGGCAAACGAGAATATGATCCGAATATGGAAAAAAGGATTATTGATGCCAGCGCTGAAAAAGTCCTGCGAATTTTGGAGAGAAAAACAGAAAGATAAATTGATGTTATACTTTTTTAATTAACTACTATGATCAATGATGCGACTCTTACTAAGGTTAAAATAATTGCATATGAAGATAGTGAAGGAAATAAGGCTAAAAAAGATGGTACTTATGAAGTAATGATTAACCCTTCATCTATTAGCCACAGTCATGGTATTACTTATCAAATAGATCAACCTCCAGGTGTTGTAGATGCAAATGCAAAATTTCAGAACATTTCTCCTCAAAACCTTAGCTTTGAAATCATATTAGATGGAACAGGAGCAACAGGTGTAAAAAAAGACGTAGACAAAGAAATTAAGAAACTAAAAGGCGTTACGTATGACTATTATGGAGAGTCTCACGAAACTGCTTATGTAAAGATAATGTGGGGAAGCGCTGTAAACTTTGCTGGAAGATTAACCAGCATGGATATAACACATACTTTATTTGCTCCTTCCGGAAAGTCACTGAGGGCTAAAGTTGCATTAAAGTTTATAAGCACGTCAGATCTTAAAAAGCAAATGAAAGAAATGGAGAAGGCTTCTCCTGACCTTACCCACTTAGTTACTGTTAAAATAGGTGATACGCTACCATTAATGTGTGAAAGAATTTACAAGAAAAGCCATTATTACCTCCAAATTGCCAGAATTAATAACTTAGTTGATTTCAGGAAGCTTGAACCTGGCCAGGAATTGATTTTTCCACCCATAAAGAAATAAGATAATGGCCCTTCAGCCTAATTTAGATAAGAGTTTAATTACCTATTCAGTATCAGCCGGTGGGAGTATAATAGACGGCACCTTTGCCCCTATTTCCATTCGGGTATCAAAAGAAATTAATAAAATACCTTCTGCCCAAATAGAATTTTATGATGGGAGCCCTGCTGATAATGAAGACTTCAAAATATCACATTCCTCTGCATTTAAACCGGGAACAGAAATAACTATCAATTGCGGATATGAATCTGAAGAGCAAGTTATTTTTAAAGGAATAGTAACAAAACACCAACTTAAAATCAGAAATGGTTCAGCTGTTTTACAAATAGAGTGTAAAGATAAGGCCTTAAAAATGACTTACGGTAGAAAGAACGAGATCTACCAGAAAAAAAAGGACAGCGATATTATCTCAGATCTTATAAAAAATAATGGTTTACAAGGAAAAGTAGAAGCTACAGAAGAGCAGATTGAGGAAATTGTTCAGCATTACACTTCAGATTGGGATTTTATGATGCTTAGGGCTGACATTAATAATCTTGTGGCAATAGTTAATGATGGAGAAGTTAATGTAGTTAAACCTAAAGCCGATCAGGCACCACTATTTGATGTTGATTATGGTACCAATCTGTATGATTTTGATGCTGAAATGGATGTCAAAAATCAATATAATGAAATTAGTGTTGTAGGTTGGGATCCAAACAATCAAGAAATCATTGAAGTTAGCAGTAAGCAAGCTCCGGAAATTCAACACGGAAACCAGAAATCTTCCGATTTGGCAAAGGTATTAGGTAATGGCAAAGCAACTCTACAAACAGGAGGCAAATTATCTGTTGCCTCATTAACTGCATGGGGTAATTCAATGCTTTTGCGTTCCAGGTTAGCTAAAATAAGAGGTAATGCCACTATTAGAGGAGATGCCTCCGTTAAACCTAATACCATAATCAACTTTAGTGGTATTAGTAATACATTTAATGGAAAGGCTTACGTAAGCGGTGTCTACCATATAATTGAAGAGGGCGACTGGAAAACAGAACTGCAAATTGGTTTAAAAGAAAGATGGTTTGCTGAAGATACCCCGGGTATTGAGGCTCCAAATGCCGCAGGCCTGAATTCTGGTATGCAAGGACTACAGGTAGCCATAGTAAAAAAAATAAATGAAGATCCTGCAGGTGAATATAGGATACAAGTTACCATTCCTACCCTGAAAAAAGACAACCTTTCCATTTGGGCAAGATTATCCAATTTTTACAGTACGAAGGAATCCGGTCTTTTTTTTATGCCGGAAATTGGTGATGAAGTAGTTCTGGGATTTCTGAATAACGATCCTCAATTCCCAATCATTTTAGGTTCTGTCTATTCTGCAAAAAATAAACCCAACTATACTCCTACAGATAAAAATGAAATCAAATCTTTATTAACGAAAAGTAAACTGGAAATTCAGTTTAATGATGAAGATAAAATTATTACTATCTCCACTCCGGGTGGGCATAAAGTAATTATGGATGACAAAGAAAAAGCTTTGACAGTAATGGATGAAGCAAATAAAAATTCCATCATTATGTCAGACAAAGGCATAACGATAGAAGCTGAGAAAGATATAATTTTTAAGGCTAAAGGAAACATTAGTATGGAATCTAAAGGTAAAACAGAAATTAAAGCCACTCAGGATTTCGCCAGTGAAGGAATGAATGTGACACTGAAGGGTAAGACCAAATTTGCCGCTGAAGGAGCGCAAGCTGAACTAAAAGGTTCAGCCATGACCACTATTAAAGGGGGAATTGTACAGATAAATTAAATAGTTAGTATGCCATTTGCCGCAGTAATGACCGATAACCATGTATGTCCTATGTCAACAGGACCTGTACCTCATGTTGGTGGGCCAATTATTGGCCCATGTATTCCTACTGTATTAATTGGAGGAAAACCTGCTGCTGTCATGGGAGATATGGCTGTTTGTACGGGTCCACCAGATTCTATCATATTAGGCTCTACTACAGTACTGATTGGTGGTAAGCCTGCGGCAAGAGTAGGTGATACTTGTGCGCACGGTGGAACTATAGTGGGGCCAGGTGTACCTACTGTAATGATTGGAGGTTAAAATTAATAGACTTAGATGAATCATAAGAAAACATTTTTAGGAATAGGCTGGAAATTTCCACCAACATTTGATAAAAAAATGGGAAGTGTAGTATTGGTTTCCGAAGAGCAAGATATTAGAGAAAGCTTACTCATTTTACTTTCAACCAGGCCGGGAGAACGATTAATGGCTCCTGATTATGGCTGCGCTTTGTCTGATTTCTCTTTCGAAAACATGGACTTTACATTAGTTAATCAAATTAAAAGCCGCATTGAACAAGCTATTTTATATTTTGAGCCACGCATAAATGTTGCTGATATTGAAATAGAGCAAGATAAGAGCGTAGATGGGCTTCTTAATATCAATATTGAATACATTATTAGAAAAACTAACAACAGAAGCAATATGGTATTCCCATATTACATTATTGAAGGAACAGATGTTCGGTATAAGCCCAAAGCTTAGTTACATCATTTAAAATATTCAACTCTTAAGGAGCAATAAATAATAGAGTACTTATATGCAGGAAAGTAAATTTAAAAATACAGGCACATCACAGCAGAAAAGGATGTTCGAGGCGCTTAAAGCAGACTATGTCAATATTGACGAGAAAAGCTTTGAGGATTTGCTTGTATTTACTTCCAGACTATCCAAACTGATCAATTTTTATAATGAAAATAACCAGATTGATGGAGACTGGTCTCACTTCTTTTCTGATGAAACAGTTATTTTAGCCACCATTATCGATTCAGAACCCACTGAAATTGAAAAGCGGTTTAAAAGCTACATTAAAAAAATCTCTCTTTTCAAACAACCTGCAAAAAAAAACAAATACATATTAAAATGTTTTGAAGAGGTTTATGCGATCGCTACAAAGTTTGAACATTGGTATAGCCGATTAAGAGAAATAGAAGAGTTTACACGCTTTCAGCTAAGTGTAAGAAGTGAAATCTCCAATGCTATCAGCTCGAAATTGGCAATAGCACTCAAAAAGCTGCATAAACTTTACGAGACAAAACTGGAATATTATGGAGTTGCTTCAAATCAACTTCTAACATTTACTGAATTTAGTTCCATATGGGAAGTGCAGGAGCCTCTTATTGATGAAGCATTTGAAGTCACTGAGGCTGAAAGCGACAATGCGGAGGATTTTCTCTTAAAAGAGCTCGAAAAGATATTTCAAAGCTTCTATGAAACATTACTTTACCTAAAGTCTAAAACTCCGGAGTACCTTAAGCAATCAATGGAAAGTGACATTCATTATCCGGAAATCGCCTTGTTCCTGGCGTTTTTAAAGCTTTATGAACATGCCAAAGATAACATCAATCAGCTTACTAGTAAACACATAGAGTTTTACTTTAAAGATATTCTAAGACAAGTTCCTAAAGAAAAAAAACTCGATAAAATCTATTTGCAGTTTCTTTTAAATGATGAAGCTTTATTCACCAAAATTGATGAAGGAACTCAGTTTATAGGTGAAGATCCTGCAAGTAATGAGGATATAATCTATGAAACAACAGAAGGTATTTTAATCAATAAAGCGCAGGTAAAGCAGATATTTTCTGTTTTCATAGATAAAGAATTATTGAACGTTGAGGGGAAAGCTGTTAAAAAGATTAACAACATACTTGAAGCAAAGTTACCTATCGATCAACTTTTACCTAAGCAGAAAAAGGAAAATGAGCTTTTAGCAAAATCCTATGCCGCTTTTGGAGAAAGTCAAAACAAAAAAGGTATTTCAGAAAAAACGATGAGCAGTGCCAAACTCGGTTTTGCCCTCAGCTCTCCCAATCTGTTTCTAAAAAGTGGATTTAGAGAAGTAGAGATCGTAATTCAATTAAATACTAAAAGCTTTGAGGATTTAAATAATGACCTGAATGCAATATGCAAAACAACGGGTGACAAATTTGATGAGCTTTTTATTAAGGCCTTTACCAATTCATTCAATTTATCCATCACGAGTGAAAAAGGGTGGTTGAAAATATCAAAGTATGTGGTTAAAAGAGATGAAACGCAGAATACGCTGACCTTTGCTTTTGATCTTCTTAATTCAGATCCCGCTATTATTTCTCATACTGCAACACTTCACGAGGGAAATTTTGATTCTGCACTTCCGATAGTAAAGTTTGAGCTAAATAGTGATTCATTCATTTATCCTTACACACTTTTATCCAGAATAGTGATAAATCAGGTTTGGTTTCATGTGAACGTTAGCAACATGAAAGAACTAAAGCTTTACAATAATATAGGACAATTAAGTCCGGATTCACCATTTTTACCATTTGGACCACAACCTAAAGCAGGCGCTTATTTTATTATAGGAAATAATGAGGTATTTAATAAGCCTCTTGAAGACCTGAAAATTAATATAGAATGGTTTGATTTACCTGTTCATAAAGGAGGTTTTGAGGAACATTATGCCAGCTACGGACTATCCATTGACAATACTTCTTTTGAGGTTGCTATTTCTGTTTTAGAAGATGGCAGATGGATGCCTGCAGCAAAAAATGAGCAGCAAAAGCTTAAGTTATTTCGAACTGAGGAAAAAGGAATGCACAAGGACCCTTCCGCTAAGGGTAAACTGATTGACACCTCCATTTTCTCTACTATAGATATAAAAAAAATCAAGCAATCTGCTAATTATGAAGAAATCACTGAAGAGCAGGAGTTGAATTCTACTTCCAGAAGAAGTTTTGTCAAATTAGAGTTAAATAACCCTCCAAATGGTTTTGGACATGATGTATACCCTTCCATACTATCAGAAACAGTAATGGAAAATGCACGCGGAGGCTTGTTAAAAAACAAGGAAAAATCTAAGAAATCTATTCCTAATCAACCTTATACCCCACAGATAAAAACTATTTCGCTAGACTACAGTGCTTCTTCTGCAGTTTCATTAATTGAAAACAGCAAAACCAGCAGTGCTTATTCAGGCGAACTTTTTCATTTACACCCCTTTGGACTTAAAAAAATTCAGTCGAAAGGAGGAAGTCAAAACACCTATTTATTACCAGACTATCATTTTGAAGGGGCTATGTATTTGGGATTTGCAGACCTAGCTCCTCCTCAGCAACTCTCCATATTATTTGAGATGATAGATGAGTATACTGAATCTTCAGAAGAAGATTTACCTGTGATTGAATGGAGCTATCTGGTTAACGATGAGTGGTTAACTTTGGCGCCTTCGCGCATTTTAAGGGATGAAACCAATCGCTTTTTACGGACTGGGATGATTGTAATTGATATTCCGGCTGATATCAAAAAACACAATACAATATTACCAGCTGATTTGTATTGGTTAAGAATTTCCGTAGAAAAAAATATAGAAACTGCCTCCAGTTTAATTAGCGTAGCTACCAATGTTACTCAGGCAATGCTGGTTGACAATAATCTTCCACAGGGATATCTTGAAAAACCGCTGCCGGCATTTGTAATTCAGAGGTCGATAAACAACATACCCGGAATTAGAGAAGTAAGGCAACCGCTACCTTCTTTTTCGGGGAGAGCAAAAGAGAGTGCAGAAAAATTTTATACCCGCGTAGGCGAAAGGCTGCATCATAAAAACAGGGCAGTTACTGCATGGGACTACGAGCGAATATTGTTAGAGAAATTTCCGGAAATAGCCCATGTAACCTGTTTATCTAACATGACTAGTAAAAGTACAGATGCTCCGGGCAACGTATTAATTGTAGTTTCTCCGCAAGCAAAATACTCTGCGAGCGCAAATGAGCCTATGGCTAGCAGTGAGCTGCTTTTCAAAATAAAGTCATATATCGGCAGCTTCTCTTCACCATTTGTGAAAATCGAAGTAAGAAATCCGAATTATGAAAGGATTAAAATTATTTGTGCAGTTAAATTTACTGATGGATACAATTATGGTTTTTATATTCAGAAATTAAATGAGCAGATTAATCAATATTTGAGAGGTACACTCTTGACACAAAGTAAAAAAGTGGAGTTAGGTGGAAGTATACATAGTTCTGATATTCTTAGTTATATGAGAACACTGCCTTATGTTAACTTCATTACTAAATTTTCGATGGTACAGGTTTCCCGGGACTTAGATGGGTATTACCAGTTGATAGATACGGCAAGAGAAGGGGGTAAATCTTCTTCATTAGTTGCCACGAAACCCTGGTCGGTTTTAGTACCTGCACCGGAGCATCAAATCTCTGTACTAATTGAAAAATCAGAGGAGCGATCAAGACAAGCTGGTATTGATTACCTTGAACTTGGTCATGACTTCATAATAGAAGAATAAACCAGATAGTAAGCTCAATAATATATGGCATTACAAAATAGAGAAACACTTAGAAATTACTTTAGAAAAGGCAATTTGCCTACTGAACAAAATTTCTATGACTTAATCGACTCCATCATTAACAGGGTGGATGACGGTATGTCAAAAACTGTAGATGAAGGTTTAATGCTTTCCCCTATCGGAAATTCCGAAAAACTCATCAGCTTTTATAAAAGCATTGAAGAAAAAAGCCCTGCCTGGAGTATAGATATCAATAAAGGGGATGCTAACCTTCATGTGAAAAACAGGTTAGGAAATAGCATTGTAACCATCAGGCAGGAAGGTAAAATCGGGATCAACAATAGCAATCCTGAAGATGAATTAGATGTTGATGGAATAATTGCCCAAAAAGGACGAAGAGGAACTGCCTATCAAGGAAAAATACCCGGAGATGGTCAGTGGCATACCATTGTGGATGAGTTAAATGGCTGCCACGCTTTTGAAATACTGGCGGGTATAGGTAAAAAGAAGACTGGTAAATATGCTTTAATCAGCGCACAGGCTCTAAGTACCTTTGGAAAATCGAGAAGCAGAATACGCTATACTCAAGCTTATTATGGCATGCGAAGCAACAGAATTTTGCTACGATGGAGAGGAGACACTTACAACTTTCGATTAGAAATGAGAACTAAAGCCAACTACGGAGAAGGCTTTTTTCTGAATTATTCAATTTCTCAGCTATGGCACGATCCATTTATGGACAACAGCCTGCAACAATAAAATCAGTATGAGCAAAGAGCAAAAAATACATATTTCCCTGAGCCTGGAAGATACCAAGTTGATATTTAAAGCACTGGGCAAAATGCCTTTTGAAGAAGTGTACGAATTAATTGGCAACCTCAATAACCAGGTAAATGAGCAAAGTTCAAAACCTCAGAAAGGTGACATGATGGACTATTAATTTAAAAAAGGAGAGGAAAGCAATGGAGCAACCAAAATTTATAGATTACCAGAATCCTGACAACAAAGGTTTGGACTTTGACTTTTTAAGGGAAGAAGGAATCCACCTTATTCAAAAATTAACAGGGGCTTTCTGGACTGATTACAATGAACACGATCCGGGAGTGACCATATTGGAACAGCTGTGTTATGCGCTAACGGAAATATCTTACAGAACACAATTTGATATAAAGGACATTCTCTATTCTGAGAATAAGACTGAACAATCTTTTTTCAGGCCTGATCAGGTGTTACCCTGCAATGCTTTAACAATTAATGATTACCGAAAGCTCTTATTTGACTCTGTTTTCGAAATCAAAAATGTTTGGCTATTCCCCGTGATCTCTCCTAATAGTGAACTGAACGGACTCTACAGAATTCTTTTGGATGTAGATGAAACAGTATCTACAGAAAGTAATAAACAAAGAGTTTTACAAAAAGCGCTAAATGTCTTTAATGAAAACAGGAATCTGGGCGAGGATATAGAGGAAATAAACATATTGAATCCGCTGGATATAAAGCTAGTGGCAGATATTGATTTAAATGGAGAAGTTGCAGCTGAAAAAGTACTGGCGCAAATATTCTTTAAGGTTGATGAGTACCTTTGCCCAGAAATAAAATTTTATTCCCTGGAAGAGTTACTTGAACAAGGCTATTCTTTAAATGATATTTTCAATGGCCCTTTATTAAAGCACGGTTTTGTAAAAACAGAAGAGCTTCCTGCTAAAATTGATAAAATACTGATCTCTGAGATCATGAAAATCATCATGCAGATTAATGGTGTATCCAGTGTTAAAAATTTAAAGCTGGTAGCAGATGGTGTAGAATACGAAAATCAAATAAATATTGGGCCTTATCAATTGCCTAAACTTATTTCTATTGATAAAGATCAACAAGAACAAAACTCAATAGAATTTTATAAAAATGGCATTTCTAATCAAACTCTTAATATAGAAGAAGTTAAGCGTACATTGAATGAAATGAAGTCTGCCAATAGAAGAGTTTACAGGCTTTCGGAAGAAACTATAGAAATTCCTAAAGGCGAAAAGCTGGATCTAAAAAGCTACTATTCCATTCAAAATCAATTCCCTACTGTATACGGAATTGGAGAAGATGGAATTCCTAATTCTCCCTCTGAAAAAAGGAAAGGGCAGGCTATGCAGTTGAAAGGCTATTTAATGCTTTTTGAACAATTATTGGCTAATTCACTTGCCCAACTAGAGCATGCCAAAGAACTTTTGTCAATAGGAGGCAGTTATTCCAAAAGCTATTATAGCCAGCCGCTAAGTTCTGTTCCCAAGTCAGATTTGCTGTTTAAAAATACCGATGAATTAGAGATAGATTTGCTTTCTCCTGATAATGAGGCAATACCCATTAATTATATTAAGGGCCTGCCGAAAATAATGGAGATGGGCGAAGACCATCATGACAGAATTCAACGTTTGTTGGATTACCTACTTGCACTGCACGGAGAAGAATTTGGTCAATCCCTCAGTCAGTTCAACTATTACTTTACACGCCATGAGTTTGAGCGTTTTTTAATCAATAACAAAACATACTTCCTTCAGTTCTTACCATTTATCAATAAGAACCGTACAAAGGGTTTCAATTACCAAAAGGGTCTTTCTGAAATAGGCAATATATCCGGAATTGAGGCTAAAATTTCCGTATTGCTTGGCTTGAGTTCTTTTGTTCCTGATGCTGATAAAAAAGACCTCATCTACCAGAAAAAATCATTTTTCAATCATTTTGAGGCTCACCAGCTAAAATTGATTGATATGCTGGCAGACCATGAGAAAGCGGGGGATTTTCGCGCTATTGCTACTGAAGTGGTTGAAGAAAGGTTTGAATTAGTAGATGATGAAGAAATTAACATCGATGAGATCAGTAATGATTTGAAAGTAAAATTAATTGAAAGGTCTGCCTTTAAATCTGCTGGTGTTGTCACTACACAAAACCTGAAAGAAGGACTTTCCATTGAAAATTACAGAGTAGGAAGGTTGAATGATAGTATTAAATCAACTTCAGTTCTTTTCTTTAGTAAAGAACATAATCAATGGATTGAACTGGCAAAATACAGAGATCCTGAAGAGGCCGAAGCTTCAGTATTACTTCATTGTGCACTTTTTAAGGAGCTAAATATTAAAAGCGAAGGCATTCATCTATTGGAGCATATATTGCTCCGGCCAACTGCTGAAGAAAAGAAATTTGGTATCTATATTTTGGATCAGAGTGGAAATAGAATGCTTGGGTCTGACAAAACCTTTACTTTTCAGGAGAGGGTAAAAATTACCGGGCAGCTTCAAACTTATTTAAAGGAATTTGATAAATATTCAGTTGAAATAACTTCTTCAAAAGATTTTGAAATTCAATTAAGTATTGAGGAGCTGGACTTGAAGTTTGTAAGTATTCATGCAGATGAGTCTGTTGAAGCTACACATGAGGCATTGGAAAAACTATATGAATTTCTCATTGATAAACGTAATATAGTCGATTACAACCATAAAATAGGCTTTTTTATCAAGAACAGTGAAGAAAGCCCTCGCATTCCTGAGAATTTCTACTCATACAGGATGAGTGTTTTCTTTCCTGATTGGACAGCCCGTTTCGACAATCCGGAATTTAAATCAATCGCAGAAGAAGTAGTTTTTAAACAACAGCCTGCATCAGTTGCATTAAGCACGCACTGGTTAGATATTAGTAAAATGCAGGAACTTGAAGAAAAATATTTCCGGTGGGCAGATTTAAAACAAAAGAGAACTAAAGAAAGCGAGAATGAAGAGAAGTTTCAACAGGCAGTAGATGAATTGACCCGCTTTATATTTCAATTTTACCATATGGACGCATAACACTGTGGTATGGCTAGTTTGCATCAGATCAGGAATCTATCTTTTGAAATTGAGACAAATTCAGAAGCATCCGCTAAAGAAGATATTCAAACTTTAGAAAATCTGATTAAAAGAAGATTACTATCAACTATTGAAAAGGTTTTTGATGAAATAGCCTTAGAGGATGCTTCTCTAAGAATTAATGCATTAACACTAGACTTAGGAGATATTGATATTTATCAGATGGATTCAGAAGTTGAGTATAAGTTAAGGCATGCACTTTTTCAGCAATTAACAGAAATTGTAGAAGCTAAGCCTGAAGTAATGGATCAGTTTCAGGCAACTCTTGAACCCGAAATAAAAAAAACTGAAGATTGGCTGCAAGTCTATCTTACTACTGGTTTAATTCCTTGGTGGAAGCAGGTTCATCAGCTTACCAAACAGGATATTACGGAAGAAATATACCGATTTTTTGAGGCTTCACCAGATCAGTTCAGGCAATTCATCCTCAAAAACATCTCACTACCTCAAGTATTACAGCGCTTGTTGGTCTATACAGACTATTCATTTCTGGAAAAAGTAACAAAGATTAATGTTGCTACACTGGAACAAATAGTAGTGGCTACCTTCAATCTTATTGATCAAAACTTAGAAGCACCCCAACCCAGTTATTCACAGCTCTTTTCATCAGTAATTGAACGATTCATCTCATCTCCTGTAACATCAGGAAACAAGGAGGGAATTGCTTCAATGGCTATTACAGAAGTTATTTCACAAATCAGCAGACTAAAACAACTTACGGAAGAGGAAGTTATTTTGTACTTATTTTGGATTACAAGCCAAGCGATTAATCCGCTGCCGGATTTACAGCAAACCATTTTAAACCGGTTTAAAACAACCAGGTATTCGAAGGAAAGCTTAGTGGTTTTAAGTGAAAAGACAGCCTTTTTAAGCGGTAAGAAAATATGGTTGTTTGACAGACTGATTAATGAAAGTGATTTTAAAGTATTATCGCAGCAGAAAGCGTTCAGGATGAATTTCATCAGAACACTATCAAATGAGCAGAAGCAGATAGTATGGAAAGTAGTTTTTTCACAGGAAAAGCAAATACTTATACAGACAATAAATGAGTGGGCTGTTTTTTTACAGACTAGCCTCAATTTAAGTAAAAATGCACAGCAAAAATTAGATGTTTTCACTCAGGATTTGTTAATCCTTCAGTTAGGCAAGCAGTGGAAAAGTGATGACCAGCAGGAGCTGTTAAAAGAAGTATTTCTCTTTGTCACTGATGTAATTGCAGAAATTCCATTGGAGGTTATCACAACAATCAAATTGCAAGAAATATCTAATCATAGGCAAATCTCTACGGAAGGCAATAAACAGTGGGAAAAGATTACTACCGAATTATTGCAGGTTTTCGAAGAAGAAGAGTCAAGAAGAAATCCAAATACCAAAGCAGACAATTGGGCAGAAGAAGCAATACAATTCTTATTAAAAGGAAGGTCTGCATTTGCAAGGTCAGTAAGTGGGGCCACTTTTAAGCAAAAAGTAGCTGAAGCTATATCTTACTTTCTGGGTGGAGCTAAACCAGAAGAAACCTGGAAGGATAGAGATTATTACCAATCAGTTGTAAGAAAACAGGTCAACAATTTATCTGTACTTGAAATTAACCTTATTTTAGAAAGGTTAAAACAACTAGCAATACCTGAAAGTGAGAAAAGTGACTTGAAGAAGTTCATGTTTAGTCAGCATTCTATAGCTGAAGTTATTCTTTCCGACCGGATAATTGATGCCATATTATGGTTGAAAGCAGACAGTAACTTTACTTTCGCCATTCAGTACCTATCGAAATTTGACAAACTTCCACTTCAGATTAATCTTGATCCTGAGATATTCATCAGGTTAGCTACGCTCCTCTTTCCTGAAAAAATTAAAAGTGCTGTAAAAATACTGGATATTGTCGCTATCAATCAGCTAACTTCTCTGTTGCAAAAGGCTTCAGCATCTTCTATTTCAAAACAAGAACTAAGGTCCCTGGAAATGACAATTAAAACTATTTCTTCGAGCATGGACATTCCTGCTGAAGCCAAATCAATTACAGAAAGCAGTCTCCTGAGAGCGGCTCAGGAAATTTATACTGCCATAGAACAGCAATTAGTCAAAGAGCTAAAAGAGAGTGAAGAGATCCGAAAAAAAGACGAAACTCAGAAAACAAAGAAGAGAAGTGATATTTTAAAGTTAGATGAAGAATTAGAAAAACTAGCCCAAAAAGAGTTAGAGAATTCTCTGTATGTACAAAATGCCGGTATAGTGTTATTGGCTCCCTACTTGCCCAGAATATTTGAAAGATTGGCTTTGCTCAATGAAGAAGGCATTTTTAAAAATGATGAAAGTAAAATAAAAGCGGTTGAAGTAATTCATTTTCTCACATTTGGTACAGAAGAGATGATGGAATATACAACTATTCTCAACAAGCTAATGGTTGCAATGCCTGTAAGCACGCCACTTGAAACAAAAATCAGCCTTAACACTGAGGACAAAGCACTATGCGAAAGCTTGCTAAAAGGAGTACTTCAAAACTGGCCTTCTTTAAAAAGCAGCTCTATTGATAACCTGAGAGGAACTTTTTTAATAAGAGAGGGCAAACTGACCAGTCATGAAGACAAATACTTGTTAAAAGTAGAAGAAAAAGGTTTTGACATGCTGATTGATAAAGTACCATGGTCATTCAAACTGGTAAAATATAAGTGGATGAAAAAGCCAATTTTTGTGGAATGGCGGTAAAAAATTGAATATGATAAAAGAGAAGGAAATAAAGCAGACAATAAAATCTCCTTTCATCAGGCTACTTGAAAAGGA
Organism: Marivirga lumbricoides; assembly: GCF_014636295.1. Lineage (GTDB taxonomy): Bacteria > Bacteroidota > Bacteroidia > Cytophagales > Cyclobacteriaceae > Marivirga > Marivirga lumbricoides. The sequence continues at coordinate 174,443 of NZ_BMEC01000012.1, forward strand.
AATTGATTGGATTGAAAAATGCATTACAGTCAGAATGGCTTCCGCTGACCCTGCACTTCCCCTGGAAGATGCAGGCCTACCGCCTGCCCCGAAACTACCTGATGAGGATCACCTTTATATTGATTTCATCAAACATCATCAATTAAGTGATGAGGAGAGGCTGATTCTGTTATTATCCTTACTTCCGCATATAAAACCCGCATCATTTTCTTATTTTCTGGATGAAGGTGACACTAAAAAATCAGGTTTAATTACCTCCTCTACCAAAGCTCAACTATTGCCAACGGCAGAAACAGCGCTCTTTCTGGTTAGTGGCTCTGATCTTAGTAAAAGGTTAGCAATAGCTGAATTATTCGACTCTAACCATGTGTTCTTCAAAAAAGGAGTACTTGATATATTATCCAAAAACGACAGTGGCTCTCAGTATGATGGAGAATTAAAAATGAATCAGGATTATGTTGAAAGCTTCCTATACAATAAAGTAAGAAGGCCACGCTACAGCAGTGATTTTCCAGCTCATCTGTTAGAAACAAAGCTTAGCTGGGATGACCTTGTGCTAAACCCTTCTACTGATGAAAAGTTGGCCGAATTAAAGGATGCACTATTATACAAAGACCAACTTTCCGAAGAATGGGGATTAGGAGCTCATTTAAAGCCTGGCTACAGAGCAATATTTTACGGGCCATCTGGTACTGGAAAGTCTTTAACTGCTACACTTTTAGGTAAAATGCTGGATAGAGATGTTTACCGTGTTGATTTATCGGCCATCATCTCTAAATATATCGGAGAGACAGAGGAAAACCTGAGAAAGCTTCTCTCAAAATCAGAAGACAAGGGTTATATTCTTTTCTTTGATGAAGGAGATGCGCTTTTTGGTTCCAGATCTGACGATGTGCAGAATAGTAACGATCAGCATCAAAATCAGTTAATTGCTTATCTTTTACAGGCTATAGAAAATTTTAATGGCATCATTATTTTGGCCACCAACATGAAGCATAACATGGACAGTGCCTTCTCCAGACGCTTTCAATCCTCTATTTTCTTTGGCCCACCTAAACCGGAGCAGGGACTTGAACTATGGACTCGCTTATGGCCTGAGCAATTAAAGAAAGAGCCTAGTCTTGATTTTAAACTTTTAGCTAGTTCTAAACCTTTTACTGCAGCTACCATTGTACAAATTGTGCATAACCTGGCACTTCAGGCCATCCGCAAAAATAAATACTCTGTGGGAATGGCTGATATTAAACGAATTGTAGAAGAGCTTCAACGGAAATAATGTATGGCCACACCTTATCAAACCACACGAAAAGCCAACGCTGAAAATTCGACAGATACTGCTCAAAGCACAGGGTACCAGGATGCTTATCAGGAAAATGAGAGCTATGGATATAGTGAAACAACTCAAAGCAAAAACCAAGGATCCACCACATCTGCAAATTATTATGCAGTAGCTAATCATGACAACGAACTATACAATTGGCTTTATCAGGTTCCTAACCCTACCTCCTTTCAGGATGGAATAGTTAACCTACAGCAATATAATGATCAAGGTGAACTGAAAATGTTCCCATTTGTGGTAGTTGATAATAGTGCACACCCCTGGGTAAAGGTGTATATTACTATCAACGACACCAAGAGGTTTGGCTATATCCATGCGGACATAGCCTTACAAATGTTAGATGAGGTGGTTGTAAATAATCACAATATCAGTAATCAACCTTCCGTGGTAAAAGCTGAAGATGGTGCAAATATTTATAGGACACCAGGTGGAGAAAAACTTCAAAAAGAACCGCTTACTTTTAATGAAGAGGTTTTTGTTATATCAGTTGATGAATATGACTGGGCGCATGTAAAATATAAAGGACAGGAAGGTTATATAAACATCACACGCTTAAATACAGGGATTCCTATGCCTGGCACAGGTTCCAAATTATATAAAATTAAGAAAGGAGATACGCTTGAAAGCATAATTAATAGCAAGTTCAAATTACAGGAAGGTGAGGACAGAAGGTTTTATGCCAATGTGCTCATGCACATTAATAACCCCGGAAATAGAGACAACAGAGGCATATTTATTAATGAGGACTTTGATTTCTTTGGGGGCATCACTCCTTCTTATGATCGATTCCATGTAAAGGAAAATTTCCTGATCTGGATTCCGCAGAAAGCTTATGCAGATGCTTTAAAAGGAAGTATTAACTCAGGATCCTACAGAGAAGAAATTAAAAGAAAGATCAGCAGCTTTGGAGAAATTATCAGCACTGTGGTGGATGAATATTGGCCTGTAAACTGGGGGGCATTTTACGGGTCTGAGATAGGAGCCACTTTTGCTTACCCTGTAGGAGTGGATTCACAGGTTGAAACCTACTTCTTTAGAAAAGATGAGAATACTATTGCATTAAAAAAATACGACAGGTTGGCCTTAGGCTTAGACACAGGGGTAAGTGCAGGATTTTATATCGGAGGGAAGAACTCTAAAAAAGGATCAGCCGGGTTAGGTGCTCAGGCGGGTGCCAATGCTGAAGTAAAAGGAGCTGTTTACGGGATGGCAGAATATGAATTTCCTATTAAAGATGATGATGCTATTTTGAGTGCCTTAATGGCAATTTTAAAAGGAGATAGCACTGCAGTTAACCTTGCCACATTATTTCTGGATGCTTTAGGAGGAATGCAATTGAATCCTTCCCATTATATGACTAAAGGTAAACTGGCTTTAGGTGTTGAAGCACAGGTAAATGCAAGTGCTTCCATAGGAGCAAAAAAAGCAGGCACAGACAACCGGACGGAATCATACACCCACAAAGGAAGTAATGCCTCAGATAAACAAGCTGATAATTACGGAGGTACTGCTTTGGAAATGATAGACCCTCTGAATAAAAAGGTTAAATTAAAAGACTTTGCTCTTAAATACTTAAATATTGGTGCTGAAGCATTGTTAAAAATTAACCCTAAAATAGGAGTAGAATTTTCCCGAAAACTAAAGCATGAGGGTGAAGTGGTCTCTGTAAGTGAGCAGACCATGGACATATTTATTGAGATGGGAACTCAGGCTAAGTTGCAGGCTAATTTATCTGTTTTAGGAAAATTAGGGCCCGTTTTTGACAGAGGTATGGGTTTAAAAATGAGCTTTACAGCCAAATCAGGAGAAGAATGGTCAGCCCCAACATTTAGCTTATACACTATGAGTGGAGAGCTTGACTATTATGATGGCGGAGGTGCTTCGCAAGCCGAGTTAGATTTGGGTAGTGATATAAAATCAGTTGGTGATACCTTAAAAAATATAAAAGATGCTGACTTTATTAGTTTGGTAAAGGACATCAAATTTACTAAACGCGCAGTAATAGCCGGCTTTATGAGCAGATCGGCCAGGATAGCAAAGACTAAATCTGATGAGCAAAAACACTCTCAAAAAGCAGACTACAATAACTTCCTGCTCACTTCAGAGGCATATTTGGATGTGGTGGTAGATTTGGGGAAAGTAGAAGAACAAGTTTTAAGCGACATAAAAGATTTAGTTAAGGAGTCATTTGCTGGAGATTCCATTTCAGAACGTTTTTTAAATGGTTTAAAAACTATCATCGATTGGAGTAAAGGAACATTAGAGTCTATAAGAGGAAATGGTAGTCTCCCAACAAATCAACTATTTATGAAATTTACTTCTTTATTAAATAAAGCTATTCAGTCAGACATTTTTCCTTCGGTTATATTCCATGCGCGTATTGGAGCTGGTTTTGCAGCCGGGGCTAATTTAGCCTTAGGAGCTAAAGTTAAACTTTCTGGCAGTATTGCAGGCGGATTTGTATTTGAAATGGACGTAAAAGATTTGTTAAAAGATTTTATCAGAGGAGAAAAGACCCAAGACTTTATTGCTCAATTTAATCAGGACAACCCTACCATTAATAATGAAGTTGCTACTGAACTGGAAAATCAGTTTAGATCTTTAATTGATAGTTAGTAATTATTAAAACCTGCTATTTCTGAATATACTCATTTCCATGAATATCTACATAATAATAAATACCATCTTTTTTAACTTGAATCAAACCATCTTCTCCAAAAGCATCATCTGAAAACTCCTGGTAAACTATTGGTAAAATTTCATTTCCCATATAATCAATAACTCCTTTTGTACTGGGGTCGGTACTAAAATCCAAAAGCTTAAGAAACTCATTTTGCTTTAAATCAAAAAAAGAATCCAATTGATATTCCGATGAAAATAATATTTTCCCCTCTGCATTTATTAATTCAGTCGCTTGTTTTTCGTTAGGTCTTCTTGCTTTAAACTGATTCTGATAATAATAGGTAATATATTCGTATTGAGGCTCAACTGTCCACTCTCCTTTGTCATTTATAATTCCCACCAATGTTTGACCTGTGCTGTCTTTTATACTGGCAACAGCATGCCCTTCATGAAATTGATCAATATTATGGAATGAAGAAGTCTCAAGCTCTTCCCCTGAGTTAATATTAATAAGCCCATATTTAAACTGCGGATATTCTCCTCTTGCTATAATTCCTACCTCTGGATGGCTATTAATTAGAAAGGCATACTGACTTAAATCCAAAACTTCCTCCCCTGTCGTGTTTATCAAGTAATTTCTATCACCATTTTGCACCCATGCTCTTCCGTATATAAACGTATTACTTTCATCAAAAGTCTCCTGAATAAATCGATGGAGATTTGTGTCTAAATAAAGATATCTCCCATTTTTTTTGCACCAGATGTGAGGAAAACCTCCATCTCTATTAATGTATTCTAACCTTTCATATTCAAATGGGAGGATGATTTTTCCGGTGGCATCTACATAGCCCAATTTACCTTCCAGTCTGGCTAAATACCATCCTAATTCTTTTATATAGCCCATACGCTCAAAGCCAATAGGAATCACTTCATTACCCACGGTATCAATGATGCCCCATTGGCCACCCAATAATTGTACCTGCCAGTGGCCCGGATGGCCTGAAGGTGCCATACGCGTATACTTAAAATCAGTAATATAATTTCCTTCCCTGTCAATCATGGCAATGGCTTCTTCTGCATTATTCAATACAGGCGCTCTGGTCCCGGAAAAAGGATAAGCCATAGGCCATTGTGGCTCAATCACCATTTCACCAGCTTTGTTCACGTAGCCAAATAAGCTATCCTTGGTGCGAAAAGGAATTAATATATCATCTGCCAATTTAAAGGTATCTGCTAATGGTGAATCATGCTTTTTAGATGAATTCATGGTTAATGATGCTTTATTGGTTGAGTTTTGCTTTTGACATGCACTGGCGGCACAAAGGATTGAAATAAAAAAAAATAATAAGCTTCGCATGGTTTGGCTCCAAATGTTCAGGGTCAAAAATAAAGGTTTATTTTAAGATTGAAAATAAGAAGCAGGCTTATTAAGTCTTATTGAATACCGCAAGAAGACAGCCCTAAAACTTCTCAACAGAATCCTGCTGGATTCGTATTCCTTATTAATAATTGATCAATAAAAATGGGGAACAAAAAATCCGCTTATGTATTGGCACGCCTTCCTATAGGCTTTAGCTTTTTAGGACATGGAATTGTACGCTTACCAAAATTAGCCGCATTTGCTCAGGGAATGGCTGAATCATTTAATAACACTTTTTTACCTCCTGACCTAGTGCTTCTTTTTGCTTATGTACTTCCGGTGGTGGAACTTTTAATAGGTTTGTTACTCATTTCAGGCATAGCCATTCGGCAAACTACCATAGCAGGCGTACTATTGATCTGCCTTTTAATATTCGGATCAAGTTTGCAGGAAAATTGGTCAGCTGTAGCTACACAAATGTTCTACGGACTATATCTCTCCCTACTCCATTTGTTTAACAAAGAAAATAATTATTCACTTTTCAATAGTAAAAATAAAATTCAATGAATTTACAATTAGAAAATAAAACAGCATTAGTAACAGGTTCTACCGCAGGCATAGGATATGCCATTGCCAAACAATTAGCTTCGGAAGGAGCAATTGTTACCATAAATGGTAGAAAGGAAGAATCACTGATTGAGGCAATAGATCGCTTAAAGAAGGAGACCGGCAATGAAAACATCAATGGAATAGCAGCTGACTTTGCTAAAAAAGAAGAGGTTACTCATTTAATAAAATCTATTCCTGATGTAGATATACTTATTAACAATGTAGGAATTTTCAATGAAGTCGATTTTGCTGACATTACTGATGAAGAATGGTCTGAGGTCTTTGAAATTAATGTAATGAGTGGAGTGAGACTTTCCAGGCATTACTTTCCTAAAATGATGCAGAAAAATGAGGGAAGAATTATTTTTATAAGTAGTGAGTCCGCATTAAATATCCCAACTGAAATGATTCATTATGGAATGACTAAAACTGCGCAACTCTCTATTTCAAGAGGCTTAGCCCGTTTAACCAAAGGAAGTAATGTAACTGTAAATGCTATATTACCAGGGCCAACCTGGAGCAGAGCTAATGAAAATGGTTTGAAAGCTCAGGCAGAAAAGGAAGGCAAAACGTTGGAGGAGGTTTTAAGAGATTTCTTTGAGAAAAGAAGGCCAACTTCCCTCACACAAAAATTCGCCTCTACGGAAGAAGTAGCTTACCTGGTGGCTTATGTGGCAAGCCCACTTTCAGCTGCAACCAATGGTGCCTCTCTAAGAGTAGATGGAGGTGTAGTTAATTCTATTGTCTGATGAGACTTAATTTATTCATCAAAAACATTAAATCAATGTCATTTTGTCTTTATTTTATCTAATTTCAACAAAATATAGGACAATTAGTCAGGTTATTCAGATTGGTTTTTAGTTTGTTAACTAAAGATAAAACCTAAAAAACGAAACAATGAACTTAAATGAATATACCATAAAGTCTCAGGAAGCCATACAAAAGGCAGCTGAGATGGCGCAGTCCAATGGGCAGCAAGCCATTGAAACGGGACATTTATTGAAAGCCATTCAGCAGACAGATGAGAATGTGCTTTCATTTATCTATAAAAAACTTAATATCAATAAAGGCCTGATGGAAAACAGGTTGGAAGAATTATTTGGAGGCTATCCAAAAGTAAGTGGCTCTCAACCTTATCTTTCTAATGACGCACATAAAGCACTCACCGAATCCAAGAAGTTTCTAAAGGAATTTAAAGATGAATATGTGGCTATTGAGCATCTCCTTTTAGGTCTTCTAAAATCAGGAGATAAGGTAAGTGCCCTGCTAAAAGATGCAGGTTTCGGTGAAAAGGACCTGATTAAAGCCATAAAAGAGTTACGTGGAGGGGATTCTGTGAAAGATCAAAATGCGGAATCTAAATATCGTTCTTTAGAGCGCTATTCCATTAACCTGAATGAACTGGCTAAAAGTGGTAAAATTGACCCGGTAATTGGCCGGGATGAAGAGATCAGGCGAGTATTGCAGATACTTTCCCGAAGAACAAAAAACAACCCTATACTTTTAGGAGAACCGGGAGTAGGTAAAACTGCTATTGTTGAGGGTATGGCTCAAAGAATGGTCGATGGCGATGTGCCTGAAAACCTTCGCGACAAAATCCTTATCTCTTTGGATATGGGATTACTGGTAGCCGGAGCCAAGTACAAAGGCGAATTTGAAGAAAGACTAAAGTCAGTAATCAAAGAAGTTACTGACTCCAATGGACAGATTATTCTTTTCATTGATGAAATCCATACGTTGATTGGAGCCGGAGGAGGTGAAGGCGCAATGGATGCAGCAAACTTGCTAAAGCCAGCTTTGGCAAGAGGAGAGTTACATGCAATTGGTGCTACTACTTTAAAAGAGTATCAGAAATATGTAGAAAAGGATAAAGCACTGGAAAGAAGATTTCAGGCGGTGATGGTAGACGAGCCTTCTCAGGAAGATGCTATCTCAATTCTGCGCGGAATAAAAGACAAGTATGAGGTGCATCACGGTGTACGCATAAAAGATGATGCGGTAATTGCGGCTGTTGAACTTTCTACACGCTATATTTCAGACAGATTTTTGCCTGATAAAGCCATTGATTTGATGGATGAAGCTGCTGCTAAAATGCGAATTGAAATAGATTCTTTACCTGAAGAACTGGATGAATTAAACAGAAAAATCATGCAGTTGGAAATTGAGCGGGAGGCAATGAGGCGTGAGAAAAATAAGGATAAAGAATCTGTTATTAACAGAGAATTAGCGGATCTTGATGAGAGAAGAAAAGACTTACGTGCCAAATGGGGAAGTGAGAAAGAAGTAATTCAGGGCATTCAACACCAGAAGGAGCATATTGATAAGCTGAAATTAGAAGCCGAACAGGCTGAACGTGCAGGTGATTTTGGTAGAGTAGCTGAAATACGCTACGGAAAATTAACGGAAGCTGAAGCTAAGCTGAACGAATTTCAGACTAAGATGAAAGAAATGCAATCTTCCAGCAGTCCTCTTTTGAAAGAAGAAGTGGGAGCAGAAGAGATTGCTGATGTGGTAGCTCGCTGGACAGGAATCCCTGTGACAAAGATGTTGCAAAGTGATAGAGAAAAACTGTTACATCTGGAAGAGGAATTAGGTAAAAGAGTGGCAGGACAGAAAGAAGCAATTGCGGCTTTATCCGATGCTGTAAGAAGAAGCCGAGCAGGTTTGCAGGACCCCCGAAAACCAATAGGCTCCTTTATTTTTATGGGAACCACCGGTGTGGGTAAAACTGAGCTGGCGAAAGCGCTGGCAGAATACCTGTTCAACGATGAAAATGCAATGGTTAGGATTGACATGTCTGAGTATCAGGAAAGGCATTCTGTGAGCAGACTGGTGGGTGCGCCTCCGGGCTATGTTGGTTATGATGAAGGTGGGCAGCTCACTGAAGCAGTGAGAAGAAAACCTTATTCAGTGATTTTGCTGGATGAGATTGAAAAGGCACATCCTGATACGTTTAACATTTTGTTGCAAGTGCTGGATGATGGAAGACTTACCGACAATAAAGGCAGGTTAGCCAATTTTAAAAACACCATCATCATCATGACTACCAACATTGGCTCTGCTTTAATCCAGGAAAGGTTAAGTCTGGAAAATTTTGAAGGAGATGAATGGAAAAAGGAACAAATTCTGACTGAAACCAGGAACGAAGTATATGAGCTATTGAAGCGATCAGTAAAGCCGGAATTCCTCAACAGGATTGACGAAACCATTATGTTTGAACCACTTAATACCGATATTTTAAGGCAGATCGTAAGCATTCAGTGGAAAGACATCCAAAAGCGATTGAAGGAAAATGGAATCCAGGTTGATGCTACACCGGAGGTATTGGATTATCTTGGAAGAATAGGTTATGATCCTCAGTTTGGAGCCAGACCACTGAAAAGGTTAATTCAAAAAACCATTTTGAACACTCTTTCAAAACAGATACTGGCAGGTGAAATTAGTAATGATAGCACTGTTTTGGTAGAGATGGAAAACGGTGAGATTGCCTTTAAAAACGTAGAGGATATTGAGATAGAGTAAATCTTTAAATATCAATCCGTAAAAAGCCGTGGCAAAAGATTTTGTCACGGTTTTTTTAATCAGCAGAGAGCAAGTAAGCAAATCCTGTTGCTCAGGTTCTTGTATGATATTACATTTTACTATTTAAAAGCAGTTTTATCGTTTGAGAGTAGTCTAAAGCACAGAAATTAAGTGTTAGTTTGTTTGCTTTTGTGTGATTATGCTCTTAAAGCACTTCATACTTTTTCCATTGATGAAAAAGTATGCAAAAAATCTAGGTAAAATGATGCTTCTACCCACAATGCCCACGCTATCCCGCCATTTTACCCTCCCTCCCGCTTTTTCGCTTATGGCGAAACTGGGGGAGTTAGTCCTTAATAATTTCTGAAATAACTTCCGCCAATAAACGTCAGGGAACCTGTTTTCCTACAACTTACATTAGTAGGTTAAAATGAATGAATTGGGAATAACTGGGAGGAGAAAATGAACAAATATACAACTACAAGAAAACTTAAGCAGATTAAACAAATTTGCTTTAATTTATTTAGTGCAGCATGTGCAACCGGGAATTCTGCTAAAGCGTTTTGCAATTACCAAAAACACACGCTCAACTTCACTATAAGATATGCAACTAGGCTACCACGCTTCCCACGAACAATTTACACCACAACACTTATTAAAACTGGTGCAAAAAGCTGAAAAAGCAGGTTTTCAAGCAATACTTTCTTCGGATCATTTCCATCCCTGGAGCAATAACCAGGGTGAAAGTGGCTTTGCGTGGAGCTGGTTAGGTGCTGCTATGCAGGTTACTAATTTGGAATTTGGTATTGTTAATGCACCCGGACAGCGTTACCATCCAGCAATAATTGCTCAGGCAATGGCTACTTTAGATGCTATGTTTCCAAAAAGGATATGGCTGGCAGCAGGGAGCGGCCAGGCTGTAAACGAAAGTATTACAGGAGATAAATGGCCTTCTAAAGAAGAGAGAAATACTCGTTTAAAGGAATCTGTTGAAGTAATGCGTAAACTCTGGAAAGGAGATTATGTAACTCATAAAGGAATGATAAGAGTAGAAAATGCTAAGTTATTTACAAAGCCCACTCACACTCCCACTGTTTTTGGCGCTGCGTTAACTGAAAAAACTGCTAATTGGGTAGCTGAATGGGCCGATGGTATGATCACGGTCTCTAAGCCACTTGATGAACTTAAAAAGATGGTCTCAGCCTTTCAGGAAAATGGTGGCACAAAGCCTATGACACTGAAAGTACAAGTATCATATGCCGAATCAGAAGAAGAAGAAGCCTTAGATGGAGCATGGCATCAATGGAGAAATAACATTTTCCCCAGCAAACTTCTGGCTAATTTGGAAACACCCGAACAATTTGAAGCGCTTGGTGAAAAAGTAAGAAGAGAAGATTTAAGAGACCATGTAATAATAGCCAATAAGCCTGAACCACTTATTGAGAAAATAAAGGCATTTTCGGAGATGGGGTTTGATAGAATCTTCATTCACAATGTAAATGAAGATCAGGAAAAATTTATTGAGTTTTTTGGTAAGAAAGTAATTCCAGCGTTCCAATAAGATCTATTACAATGAAAGTTATTATGAGGTAATAATTGACTAAAGTGAATAACCAACAAACCTAATCTACTGTAATATTAATAAATACTCCAATGTTCGAAAACCAAATAAACTTTGCTCGTGAAAGCGGGCGGGAAGCGCGTGGAATTGTAGCGTGGTTCGCCAGCTGACGAATCTTGATTTTTTCTATCTTTTGCATCAAGTCTTCGCAGTTTGATAACTGAATCTCAAGGGAAATAACAAACCTTTTGATGCAACAGAAAATAGTAGTAAAGCTAAAGTTTTCCTGCTGATTTAAATCTGTGCGGCTATCCCCTCGAGGGGATTATAGGGGTGTCATTCGGTAACCAGCCTCAAGAAAGAAGTTTAGCTATCAGAGCTACTTATATAGTAGACAAAAAGATTAAGAATAAAATTTGGTTTTAAATATTCTTGGAATTTAAATTCAATGCTCAATAAAATTTCCGTTTGTTAATGTTTTGGTTTTGTACATAAATTTAAATTTTACGAATATCAATATAGAGTTTATAGTGAAATTTATTTTTAGTGAGAAGCCTAATCTATCTCAATAAGCTCTTCAATTCTTTTTCTGAAACATTCAACAATCCTACTTTAGGTAACCTTCTTGTCAGTTCTCTCCAATTAGCATCCTGTTTATAAATACTTTGCAACATCGATGAGGCCTTATCTATCTTTTTATCATTCGCCAAAGTGATAGCAGTCCAGTATTGCATTTCAAGGTTGGCAGGAAACATTTCCATGGCTTTATTGTATTCCTCCATTGCAGCAGCCATTTCATTTTTTTCCACATGCAAATCTCCTCTATTCATGTGCTCATAGGCACGATAAACAGATAACAATCGATCTAATTCCTGAATCGGATTTGCATGATCATCTACTCTTAAATCCAGCAAACGGTCATTCCATGGTTCATCAGTAGCTTCGGGAGCAACAATAAGCAATGCCGCAGACTGCTTTCCACGGATATCTCCTTTTTCGCCTTGCGCAGCTTTTAACACTTCTACCATTCTCTCAGCTAAAGGCAGGTTGTTATTTTCTTTCCAAGCTTTTTCCATTGCCGGGACTACTTTATCATTTAACATCATATTAGCCTGCACGGAAAAATTTTCTCCATTGGCATGCCCCGCCTCATCTATGCAACTTTTGCCCGTATGTGTAGCAACCCTGCCCTTTGTATCTAAAATAGCCACCTGTCTGAATTCTTTTCCTTCATCATCACTCAATAAAATATCGAGAGCTTCCTGCGGTGATTTTCCCTCTTTTAAAAGTTCCAATCCTCGTAAACCAAATGATTTATTGGTGAAAGATTGTGTTGCCACTACTCCCACTCCGGCTTCACCCCAGGAAACTGCGGTACCCACGCTAAACCAATGACTTTGTACAGCTACTGCCATTTCTCCTGTTTTGGCATCACGCGCCACGATGGAATAAGTATGGGCTAATGGATCTGATGGCTTTTGATTTTGGGCTGAAGCTGAAAAGCAGATAATAGTGAATATTAAAGCAAGAATAATTCTTATCATAAACTTTTAAGTTAGAAAATTAAGGAAGTCATTTTTTTATGACACCTTATAAATATTGAAAAAATTAGTCTATAAAACAAAGAGCAAATAATGATCTTGACTTAAATAGAAAAACTGGACACCCATTCCCACTTCTTTAAATTGTTTAATAAAAATAGATTTTGTTCAATATAATTGACTTAAACACACATTTATTTGAATATTTACCTGAAAAAAGTATAACCGAATAGTATAAACTATTAAATATTTCATCTACTTTTAAAGTTATCACAAAGTGCTACACCCTTACCTGACCTTACTAAAATCATGAAGAAATCAAAAACTATCCTCCTCAGCTCTTTACTATTTACATTATTTATTTTTCAAACCACTGCCCAGGATTGTTCTTGTTCAGAATCATTTGAAGCCACTGTGGGTACCTATGAAAAAAACTACTCCCTTTTTATTTATAAAGTCACGGAAGAAAACAAAGAATTATATCAGGCTCATACTGATTTAATGCGTAAAAAAGCTAGTGAGGCAGAGAATTTGGTGGATTGTAAATCAGTTCTTGAGCAATGGTTGGATTTCTTTAGGGATGGGCACGCTTATATCCGCATCTCTGCAAAATCAGAACCAAAAGTGGAAAAAATTACTATCTCAGAAAAGCAATTTAAATCCGATTTCAAAAACAAAAACTATGATAAAAACCCTCTACTGGGTATATGGCAAAATGGTGCTTACACTGCAGCACTTATTCCTAATCCTAAAACAAACAATACTAAAAGAGATTATGTGGGGGTAATTATTGAAACTACTAATGAAAAATGGAGTGAAAATGAAGTGAAATTTGAGTTGACTACTGTATTTGGAACTAACTACAATGCAAGTTTTATGATGAGTGACCATTCACCTAAATCTATTACTGCGCAACAGGTAAGTGCGGGAAAACTAAGCTTCGAAGGGTTAGGCGATTGGATAAAAATCTGGCCTCAAACAAAAGAGGAAGAACCTCAAAACATTGTAGACTTAAACTACAATAAATTCCACTATGCTGAATTAGATGGCATACCTTATCTTAGGTTTCCAGATTTCTGGACAGTAACACCAGAATATGTGGATAGCATTATGCAAGCAAACCATGAAAAGCTTTTAGCTGCGGAATTCATTATTGTAGATGTAAGAGACAACGGAGGAGGAAATGATGGCACTTATTATCCCATTTTACCTTATTTGCTAAATGGACCTATTCAAATCCCAAACACAGGCTATTGGATGAGTGAGTACAACATACAACAATTTCTAAATACCAGTGATTTGAAAGAGAAAACCTACGAAGAATATACCGAGGAGCAACGTCAGACATATGATTACCTTATGAGTTTTAAAGATTCAGTGTATTTTGAGTACCCTGATAATTATTTTTATACCTACGAGCCCGACACACTTTACACGTGGCCTAAAAAAGTAATAATATTAGTGAATGAAGGATGTGGAAGTTCATGTGAAACTTTCGTTTATCGTGCCAATCAAAGTGAAAAAGTAGTAGTCTACGGACAAAACACTGCGGGCGTAGTAGATGGCTTTAATGGACTTTCCAAAGATATAGGCTGTTTTAAATTAACTTATCCTTCTTCTTACAGAGCCATGGATTTGGATAAAAACCCTATTGACCCCTACGGTATAGCACCGGACGTGTATATCAATGAAAATATTGATGCATTACCCTATATGATAGAGCACATGAAAATCCTGATTAAAAATGAATATTCTGGTAAGAAGTAATTTTAAGAGAAAATGAATTTGCTGTATTTATTTGACAGCTGATAATCGAATGATCATGTAGCTTTGATCTAATTTAAAGTTACATCTTTAACTTCATCATACTCAAATCTTCAAAATTAAATAGCAATAAATGCTCTCCTAAATAGCTTCCTAAAATCAACTGGATAACGGCATTTGCCATGTAAACACCTAAAATACCAGGTACAGTCCCTACTATGCCATTAGCGTCACAACTTGGAACATCTTCAGGATTAGGTGGTTCAGGGTAAATATCACGCAATTGTTTTCCTCCCTTATAATTGAAAACTGCCAATTGTGCCTCAAACTTTAGCACAGAGCCATACACAAGAGTTTTGTTAAGTTGTACGCAGGTATCATTTACTAAATAGCGTGTTGAGAAATTATCAGAGCCATCTACAATAATATCAAATTGTGAAATTATCCTCTCTGCATTACTTTCTTCGATTTTTCCACAAAAAACCTGGTAAGCTATTTCCGGATTAAGTGACTTTAATCTCTCTGCTGCAATTTCAGCTTTTGCTTTGCCGATATCATCAGTAGTAAATAAAATTTGACGTTGCAGATTATGCAGCTCAATTTTGTCAAAATCTACTATTCCGATTGTACCCACACCCGCTGCAGCTAAATATTGCAGACAGGGACAGCCCAAACCTCCTGCACCTATTGCCAGCACTTTTGCATCTTTCAACTTCTGCTGCCCTTTAAATCCAACTTCAGCCAGCATTAGTTGCCTACTATATCTTCCGATTTCTGTTTTAGTAATTTCTGTCATTTACTGAAATGTTCTATCCCAATCTTTCCAGACAGGCTCATAATTCTTACTGGAAATAATTTCAGCTACCTGCTTAGCAGTTCGCTCATCTGAAATCTCAAACTGTTCTAAGGACTCTTCTTTCACACTATATCCACCAGGATTGGTTTTAGATCCTGCACTCATAGTGGTAATACCCAATTTAAAAATGTTATCACGAAAGCTTTCAGATTCACGTGTGCTCATAGATAATTCAACCTCTTCATTCCACAACCTGTAAGCACATATTAGTTGCACCAATTCTTTATCGTTTATACTTTGCTCGGCAGGCACCACTCCTTCTGCAGGTCTTATTCTCGGAAATGAAAGAGAGAATTTTGTTTGCCAATAAGTTTGCTCCAAATAATGAAGGTGCATGGCACAGAAAAAAGAATCAGTCCGCCAATCTTCCAAACCTAAAAGCACACCTAAACCAATTTTATGCAAACCTGCTTTGCCAATTCTATCCGGGGTTTCTAATCGGTATTTAAAGTTTGATTTTTTCCCTTTAGGATGATAATCTTTATACTTCTCTTGATGATAAGTTTCCTGATAGACCAGCACAGAATGAAGCCCTTCCTGCTTAAGCTTCCCATAATCCTCTTCTTCTAAAGGCTGCACTTCAATAGAAATATTAGAAAAATGAGGCTTTATGATTTGAATGGCTTTTATAAAATAATCCACGTGCACTGTATGATTAGCCTCCCCTGTTACCAAAAGAATGTGATCAAAGCCCTGCCACTTAACTTCTTTCACTTCCTGTAAAATCTCAGACTCAGTTAAAGTTTTTCGCTTGATTCTGTTATTAAAACTAAAGCCGCAGTAAGTGCATATATTTTGGCACTCGTTACTTAAATACATGGGTGCAAATAGCTGAACTGTTTTACCGAATCTCTTTTGGGTAATCTGACTGCTCAATTGAGCCATTTCTTCTAAGTAGGGAGCAGCAGCTGGCGAAATCAAAGCTTTAAAATCCGCCAAAGTTCTTCTCCTGGCCAAAAGTGCTTTTTCAACATCTGCAGAAGTCTTATTGTATATAGCATTTTTAGTCTCATCCCACTTTTGCGTGTCAAAAATATTCGTAAAGCTCATAAGCTTAATTTATGATTATATGGATTTTAAAATTAAATTACAAAAAGGCTAATCATTTGATTCTTATTTTCGAGTAGCTACCAATGCTTCTAAATTAATTGCCTAACAGCCTCTGTTTAATCTAAAAATGCTGTTAAAGGACTACTAGGAGTAGCTGCCCCATTTACTTTTGCAAGCCTTGCCTCAAAAGCTATTCTTCCTGCCTTCACTGCCATTTTGAAGGCTTTTGCCATCATTACCGGATTTTCAGATACAGCGATAGCGGTATTAACCAGTACAGCATCAGCTCCAATTTCCATAGCCTTCGTGGCATCAGAAGGGGAACCAATGCCGGCATCAATAATGACCGGCACTTTACTTTGTTCAATGATGATCTCAAGAAAATCAATTGTTCTCAAGCCTTTATTGCTCCCTATTGGCGAGCCTAATGGCATTACTGCAACCGTACCCACATCTTCCAGCCTTTTACACAAAACCGGGTCAGCATGAATGTATGGCATTACCTTAAATCCCAATTTGGCTAGCTCTTCAGTTGCTTTTAGTGTTTCAATGGCATCAGGCATCAGGTACTTAGGATCTGGATGAATCTCAAGCTTTAACCAATCTGTTTCCAGAGCTTCTCTGGCCAGTTGAGCCGCAAAAATGGCTTCTTTAGCATTGCGCGCTCCTGAAGTATTAGGCAATAAATTGATCTGAGGATGTTGCAAATGTTTAAGTAAATTGTCTGTATCCATCTCAAAATCCACTCGTTTAAGTGCCACTGTCACCAGTTCAGAGCATGAAGCTAAGACTACTTCTTCCATTATTGCCGAAGAACCAAACTTACCTGTTCCTAAAAACAGTCGTGATTGAAATTCTCTGTCAGCTATAGTTAATTTGTCCATTTAATAATTGATTAAAATTTTCTAAGAGTTCTTTTTTATTGGGGTGATTAGTGATTTCTCCAGAAACCGCCACCCCGGCAACTCCCGTATCCATAATTTTCACCACATCTTTCAATGTAATTCCTCCAATAGCGTAAACAGGCATTTCAATTGAGAGTAAAGTCAATTCCTGCATAATCTGCTTTATACCTTCAGCACCTAAAATGGGACTTAATTTTTTCTTGGTGGGTGTAAACCGAAAAGGGCCTAAGCCGATATAATTACATTCTTCCCGTACTCTGCTTAACACGTCTTCCAATGTATTAGCAGTACCTCCAATGATCTTTTCATACCCCAAAATATCTCTTGCCTGAGCAATAGACATATCTTGCAACCCTAAGTGAACACCATCGGCATCTATTGCTTGAGCAATATTTACATGATCATTGATTGTCAGCATAGCCTTATAACTGTCGCATAACTCTTTCACTTTTTGGGCAACCCAAAAAAACTCTTCTTTCGGTGCATTTTTAAATCGCAATTGTACCCATTTACAGCCAGCAGCCAACGTATGTGAAATGTTTTCAATTTGCTCTTGCGAGGTTTCGCCTTGAGAAATGTATTGTAGTTTATCAAGCATAATGTGTTCCTATTAAGGTAGAATTACTGGATAAAAACTGTTCCGTATACTTCTTGGCTTGAAGGCATGCATTCAACATATTCTCTCCTTTTGCCAACTGAGCAGCTATTGCAGAAGAAAGCACACAACCCGAACCATGCTTCGGACTTACCTCCAATCCGAATGGCGTTAATCGTTCCATTTTATCTTGTACAAATAAATAATCTGTCCCAAGTTGCTCAGCACTATGCCCTCCTTTTAACAGTACAGCGCAATATTTCACCAATTCTTCCGCTGCCTGCATTTCATTCTCCTTTCCAGTTAAAAGTTTTGCTTCATCAGTGTTGGGAGTTACCAGCGTTATACTTTTCAAAATCTGAAACAATCTGAAGCGATCCATATTTTCATGAAATGTAAAGCCTGCGCTAGCCTTTAAAATAGGATCCCAAACAATTAAGCAATGAGGAGCGCTAGCCCGCAAATGAGTCACAATAGCTCCCAATACCTCCAGGTTTTCAATCAACCCTATTTTAATTACAGAGAACTTAAATCTTCTATTGAGGACATCATACTGTTGTAAAATTTCCTCTTGTTTCATCCATTTTACTGCTTCAAACTCTGCATCATTCTGAAAAGTGAGCGCAGTAACGACAGACATCCCTGTTACACTATGAGATTCAAAAGTTTTGACATCTGCCAGTACGCCTGCCCCTCCACTTGGATCAAAGCCTGCAATGCTTAATACATAGTTTTTCAATCCTCCCATTTTTCCCGAATTGCTTTGTATTTTTCCACCGGATTTTCACTCTGCCAAATGGCTCCAAGTAATGCTATTCCGGAAAAACCTGCCTCTTTTACCCAATCGATTTTATCTTCATCTATTCCTCCCAAGGCTACAATTTTCTTAGGACTGCGTTTTAAAAAAGACTTTAACTCTTCGAGATCAAATTTGCTCGTGTATCCTTTCTTTGAAATGCTATCAAAAATTGGAGACAAAAAAGCATAATCATCATTCACTGAAATTTCTTCCATCTCCTTCAAACTATGAAATTTATGATGGTCAGTATGTATGCTCACTTTCTGTAAATGCTTTTTCTGAATTTGCTCTTTATAGGCTTCAATCTCCTGAGCTGAAAAGTTTGGCTTATAGAGTTGGAAATATTCCAGACCTGCATCAAACAATTGATTCAGAATCCGGAATTCTCCTTCTATCGGTGAGGGATGAGAGATAACTATTATCATTCTATAAATAAAGCTGCTTTCCCTTTTCTTTAAATTCCTCAGATTTCTCTTCCATTCCTTTTGCCAATGCTTCTTCTTCAGTCAACTCCTCTTTTGCAGCAAAATCCCTTACTTCCTGCGTGATTTTCATAGAACAAAAATTAGGACCACACATAGAACAGAAATGTGCTACTTTAGCGCCATCCGCAGGCAAGGTTTCATCATGAAATTCTCTTGCCGTATCAGGGTCCAGTGAAAGATTAAATTGATCTTCCCATCGGAATTCAAATCTTGCCTTGCTCAGTACATTATCTCGGTACTGCGCTCCGGGATGTCCTTTAGCCAAATCAGCGGCATGCGCTGCTATTTTATAGGTAATTACGCCATCTTTTACATCTTTTTTATTAGGCAAGCCCAGGTGTTCCTTCGGTGTAACATAGCAAAGCATGGCCGTTCCGTACCAACCTATCATGGCCGCTCCAATGGCAGAAGTTATGTGATCATAGCCAGGAGCAATATCAGTGGTTAACGGCCCTAAAGTATAAAATGGAGCCTCATTACAGTATTCCAGCTGCTTTTCCATATTATCTTTGATCATATGCATCGGTACATGACCAGGTCCTTCATTCATTACCTGCACATCATGTTTCCATGCGATTTTGTTGAGCTCCCCTTGTGTTTTTAATTCCGCATATTGCGCTTCATCATTGGCATCTGCAATACTCCCAGGGCGCAAGCCATCACCTAATGAGAAAGAAACATCATATGCTTTCATGATCTCACAAATTTCTTCAAAATGGGTATAAAGAAAATTCTCTTTATGATGCGCCAGACACCATTTCGCCATAATAGAACCACCTCGCGAAACAATGCCCGTTACACGCTTGGCTGTCAAAGGCACATACCTTAATAAGGCTGCTGCATGAATTGTGAAATAATCTACCCCTTGTTCTGCCTGCTCAATTAAAGTATCCCGGAATAATTCCCAGGTTAAATCTTCTGCCTTGCCATTTACTTTTTCCAATGCCTGATAAATAGGCACTGTTCCTACTGGCACCGGGCAGTTACGGATAATCCATTCTCTGGTTTCGTGAATATTCTTTCCGGTAGATAAATCCATCAAAGTATCACCACCCCATCTGCAACTCCAGACGGCCTTTTCTACTTCTTCCTCTATACTTGAAGAAACTGCACTATTACCAATATTTGTATTAATCTTCACCAGGAAATTCCTCCCAATTATCATAGGTTCACTTTCAGGGTGGTTGATATTAGCAGGTATAATTGCACGACCCGCAGCTACTTCCGACCTCACAAATTCTGGTGTTATATAACCTTTAGGTGTATTGGCTCCAAAACTGTTTCCGGTATGTTGTGCGGTTAAATAGCTCTGTTTTCCTGCATGCTGTTCATTCATTAAATCAATTCTCTGATTTTCACGAATAGCAATGTATTCCATTTCAGGAGTGATAATTCCTTTTTTAGCGTAATGTAACTGTGTTACATTAGCTCCTTTCTTAGCTTTTAAAGGCTTTTTAAGATGCTCAAAACGCAAATGATCCAATTTTTCATCTGCCAAACGCTGGCTAAAGTATTCTGAAGAAAAACTTTCAAGGGGTTCAACATCCCCTCTTTTAAGAATCCATTCCTCTCTTAACCGAGGCAAGCCTTTTTTCAAGTCGATTTTATAATTAGGATCCGTGTAAGGCCCACTTGTATCGTACACCACGGCAGGAGGATTTTCTTCAATTCTACCAGTTGGTAATTTGGTAGGAGAAAGTAAAATTTCGCGCATAGCAACATTAATATCGTGCAATTCGCCTTTTACATAAATTTTGCGTGATCCTGGCAACGGGTCTCTGCTAATCGTATTTTCTTTTGGGGCATGTTCCTTTTTCATAATGATATTTTTTTAGATACTTAATTGATTATCCGCCTTGTGTGGCTTTAATGATCAGGACTTCATCATGAGGATTTAAGAAATGCTTTTCCCAATTACTTCTGGGAATTACTGATTGATTAACAGCTATAGCAACGCCCTTTTGACTTTGGGGCATAAAACTATTAAGCAAATGCTGTAAAGAGCATTCTTCTGTTAAAATTTCTTTCCGATTGTTGAGTTTGATTTCCATTCCTGAGTCATTTTTTTGGGATATAACTTCAGGAATACACGTACTACACCCATGTGTATAACATGAGTGTAGCAACTCTTTTTCCTACGGCAGTACTAACTGCATCAGGTTGTGAGGGTATAATCTCAGCCCAGACGGGCACCCCTAAAGTTTGATTCAAATGAAGTGAAATCTTAGGAAAGAATCAAACCTCTGGTAGCATTTATTTTAAAAACAATAATTCAAAAATAGCACAGATCTCTAAAAATCAATCAATTACATTCACTGACCCAAGGAAACAATTAAGGTTAGGAAAGTATCTGGTTTACTTCTTCCTTCAGTTCGGGTAAAACCTCTATTTTAAACCAGGGGTTTTTGGCTTGCCATATATTATTTCTTGGGGAAGGATGCGGAAGTGGAAAGAAGCCGGGTAAGTACTCCTTGAAATTTTGGACAGTTGAAGTCAGGTTACTTTTTGCCTTTTTTCCCAGGTAGAACCTCTGCGCATACTGACCTGCTAAAATCACTAGTTTTACATGTGGCATGTTGCTCAACAATTGCTGATGCCATAGGGGGGCGCATTCTTTACGAGGAGGTAAATCACCATTTTTACCCGTACCCGGATAACAGAAACCCATTGGGATGAGCGATATAAAATCAGTATTATAAAAAATATCTTTATCAATACCCATCCAGCTTCTCAGGTTGTCTCCACTTTTATCATTCCAAGGAATACCTGTTTCATGCACAATTCGGCCGGGAGCCTGCCCTACCACTACAATTTTTGATAAAGCACCTGCTGTAAAAACAGGGTTGGCTCCGCAGGGCAAATTATGACAAACATCACATTGTTTAACACGATTTAAAAGTGATTCCATTTGCATATCAACCCTCCAGAATCAACTCAGGTTCCGGAACTGACTGAATAAAATTACTCTTCCAATCCTTTTAGAAATTGGCTAATTACTTCGTTGTATTGCTGGCTGTTGTCTCTGGCTGTAGAATGTCCGGCATCATCAATTATAGCAAATTTGGAATTCGGAACCATTTTCTGAAGCCTCTTAACTGTTGCGGGTCTGGCTTCATCATATTCTCCTGTCACAAATAAAGCAGGCACTTCAACAGCCTTCAATGCTTGTACATTATCATAATTTTTCAAAGTACCTGTAGCTGTAAATTCACTTGGGCCCCACATGTAATTGTAAATAAATGAATTTCCGGATGCCTCCACAGTATCCAAAGGATGCCGTTTGTATTCAGACCTCAAGCCAAATTGGCTCCAATATAACTCATTGGCATATTGATAGGCTGTTGAATTGTAATTGTTAGTTGCTTCTGCCTCAGCAATATAAGCTTGCACAGAATCCGGCAATTGCATAATTAAAGTATCTGCATCAGCCGTCCAGATAGGAGTACTCACGTAAGGACTGCTAAAGATAATGGCCTTAATTCCTTGTGGATGTGCCTGATAGTATTCCAATTCCAGTGCTGCGCCCCATGAGTGCCCCAATAAGTAGAATTCTTCCAGCTTCAGATGCTTTTTTAGTTGATTCACCTGCTCTACAAATTTATCCACCTTAAGCAAAGTGGTATCTGTGTGATAACCGGAACGCCCAGTTCCTAATTGATCAAAAAGAATGATCGGACGCTCCTTACTTAGTGGCTCCAACTCATAAAAATAGCGATGGGTACCTCCGGGACCTCCATGCATTAAAAGCAAAGGAGTAGCTGTTCCTTCTCCCAGCACTTTATACCAAATTTTCCCTCCTTCTACTTCAACATACCCCTCGTGTGCGGTTAATTCCTGCTGTGATTTACAACCATAACTAATTATCACTGCGAATAAGAAAAAAATGCTGTATTTAATGTATTTCATATTTCAATAACTGAACCTTAATTTAAAAGTAACTTACATATTCCTCAGGCATAGAGTCCAAATCCCTGATTTTAACATCTTTATAATAAACTTCTGCGGCTTCACTTTGTAGCTGGATTTTGCCCTTTGTAAGAGGAATAGATTGGCCATCCTCCACATAGCGCGAATTTTGTAAAACCATCACTAGTTCGCCATTCACTATATGGATGCTTTTTCCTTCAAAGCAAATAAGATCTAACGTGTTCCATTCTCCCATTGGCTTCTCATAGTTAGAATTCCTAAGAACAAGTCCGGTGATGTCTTCTCCCTCTCCCACTGGAATAAAATCCTGACTTACATCAGCCACCGGGTTCATAATATATTCAGGAATATAAGCCCTGATATCAATTGCGGAATTAGCCTGACTCCAGTAATCGCCCATATGACCTTCCATAATCTGAAATTCCTGGGAAAGCATCCAACTACGCCAATATTCTGCCCCCATTGGACCAACAGAATGATACAAAATTCCTGAATCTTTCAAGAGCTTTTCTCTGGGTGTCCATTTCTTATCACCCCATTTTACTTTTAATTGCAGATGGTAATTATCGTACTCTTCTTTACTGATCACGCAGCCGTAAATCTCTCCACTCACTTTCAAGATCGGCTCTTCACCTTCCTCTGCCATGGTAAAAACATCATAGCCTGTGGGGTTTAAACCAATAGGTTCGATTAGGTTACCCTGTTCATCCTTTGGCTGCTCACCATTGTAACCGAGTTGATGTCTGTAACTTAGGTATTGATCCCATTGGGATAAATCAGGATCTAGGAGGTTAGTCCATTCAGTTGAATCTGTTTCTTTTTGGCAGGCACTTAGTAAAATCATCAAGCAGAATGGAAGTAAAAATTGTTTTTTCATATGTTTTGAAATGCCTATTAGTCATATTTTTTATTGAAGCTGGATTATGAAAAAACAATTATCCAGTTGGGATTCAAGTAAAAAATGAGGGAACTAAGTAATTAGTAATAATTAAAAAACCAAGTTATGAAAATAAGCTATAATACCCTATTAAAAGGAGCAGCAAGCAAGTCAATTCTCTATTTAAGGGATGACGAAATTATTCACTTGTGAGGTTAGAAACTTGGTTTAGCTGAGGAACAACCATTGTTTGGAAAGAGAGGTGAAAAATTCAGGTATTCAAGTCACCCAATTTTCAGATAAAGTAAAAGTAGCTTATTTTTTATGTAAATATATAACGAAGTAATTTGGGTATAAAACTAGTCGTATAGATCGTTAACATAAGTTTTTATATAACTGTTTAATCCAGATCCATTTTGAGCTAAACCCTTCATCCTCTCTACATGATAACTTCCGGCTTTTCTATAACTATATTGATAGGTTTTTATACTTCTTTCAAATCTAACTCTAATATAATCTGAGCCTATTTCAAATGATGATACACCTGAGCCTCCACTTAAATTTTTATATCTTTCCATTCCTTAAAATTTACACGTTTCCTATTCTACTGATTAACCGCACTTGCATCCTGTTCCCACAATCCACTGGCAACAAGGACCTCCACACTCATTTTTATTCTTTCCTGAGCAGCCACAGTTGGCTGTAGTTGGACATCCATTATTATTGTCTCTCGAAGGCAAATGCTCACAAGCAGTGCCATCATTATCAGAATCTAAATCAGAATAACATAATCTATTGGCATTAAAGGCTGCCTGAGCATCTTGCTGAGTTGTGTAGTCAGAACATTTACTGGTAGGACATTGCTCTTTATCTTCTACCTGGCAGCTTAACAAAATGAAGATGCTACATATTACTATTAATATTGAAAGGTTCTCTTTAAACATTTTTCTTCTTTTTCAAGCAATTAAAGCTTAAGGAGATTGATCGTCTAATTAGATTTCCGAATGAGTAGTTTTGGTTTCCGAAAGGTTATTTATTAAGAATAAAGTTCTAAAATTTTTAAGACCACTTTAATCTTTCAGATAGGGCTCCTTCCAGGTTTCAATGTTATACTTTTCTACTGCTCTCTGTCCCCATTTCTCAGTTACAGTAATTGCAGAAAGCCTGATATGAACATCTATTCCTTCTACCATATTGTCATTGTAAAGGCCAATATAAAATGTTCCGGATAAAGGTGCTTCCATTCGTTTATATACAATGGGCCCATTTCCATTATCATATTGATAAAAGTTATTATTGCTCATAAACAATTGCGCATTGGCATAGTCAGGGATGATCCAATATTGAATATTATCTGCTTTCTCATCCATTACACCCAATTCAACAATGCCATCAATTACAAGGCTAGCAAGCGCCGCTGAACCTGTGAAATCTAAACTAATAAGACTTTTGCTAAGTCTTGAGGCTCCCTTTAATTGAGCAATCCTTCCGGAAGCCTTCTCTTCCGCCTGTTTAAATACTGCTTCTGCATCTTCACCTACTCCTAGGTAATAAGACCAGCTAATAGTGTTTTTAGGCAAGTCAACCTTAACTATACTTTTATTTGTTTTACCATTCAATGCTGTTTCTGAATGTACTCTCTCAACTTTATGTTGAATAACTGATACTATTGAAGTATCCTTAGATACTAAGTAGTTCTCATTAATTGTATAGAAAGTCGTATCTTTTTTTGTTTCCCAATAAACAGTAGAGTTGAATTTTTTAGAGGGATCAGCAGGTATTCTTTCGAGTTTATATCGACAAACCCTTCCTCCAAGAGCTGAATTTTTCAATCTCAACTTATATATACCTGTATTCTGAATCAGGAATTCTTTATTATCAATATGGTCTATTTCAACTTCAAAAAATTTTGAATTATCCGGATACTCAACTATTTCAATTTCTTTTAAGCTTTTACCCTTATTCTCCTCAAGGCTGAAAACTAATTGATCCCCTTCAAATAAACCAAAATACAATTCCTGCTCTGATAAGCCCTTCACTTTAAAAGTACCCTCTGAGAGTACTATATTCTCCTGAGCTACTAGATTTTGAGTAATCACTAAAAAGAATATTGTTTGAATAAATTTCATAAGAAGAATTTATTTTTTGTGACATTCATTACTACAAACTGAGCATCCATCTACATCAGTATAATGTTTTCTTGCTTCTATTAAAGCACTATCACAATTTGCATGGTCTCCGACATAAATTTTATCAGAGGGCATAAATTGACAACCTTCTTTATGCACCTCATGGTTATTATGAGGATTTGTATTTGTGTGTTTGTTAACCCAATAATTTGCCATTTTCTTTGAATTTAAAGTTTAAATTAATTACCAAGGCAAGTAAAAAGATTAGCAGAAAGTCTACAAATTCCTTTTCCGAAAGGGTGTTTCTGTTTTCCGAATAAGAGGTTATTCATGTTGCCAACATTTACCACTGGCATTTTTGGTAGTTCTTTTACATCGGTTACCTGTACTTTTTGCTGTGGCAGAACATTGACGAGTAGTAGCATTTTGTACAGGTCTGGGAGTGGTTATTATTTTAGTACTATCAATAGCTTTATATTGAAGACCATTTGTTACTTTAGTTGATGGCTTACAAACTTTACAAGCTTCATAATTTCCCTCTTTTGCTTTTGATAAAGCTATAGGTATTTTACTATTAGAAAGGTATCTACAGGTTTCGGTGTGGTACTTAGCTCCTGTTTTGGTAATATATACGGTTTGAGCTTCAGAAGTACTAAGAGAGCAACTCCAAATAAAAAGGCATAGAAAAATAAACTTCCATTGAGAAGCTTGTAGTATTTTATTAAATGGTTCTGTAAATGCCATATTCATTAAGAATGTATAGTTTTAATTTTATAATAGGCTAACCTGAATAGATAGATTATCAATCTTAAAGTGTTATAAACAATCAATATTGTTATTGAAACAGCTCCAATAGCAAATAAAACTGCCAACCCTACTCCTCCTTTGCCCCAATTCTTTCTAATACTCAAGCCAGGAATACCAGTTTTTAAGGAAAACCCCCGGCTACCTATTGAACCATATTTTGTGCGTTTACTGAAAGAAGTACCCTTTTTGCTAATATTCAAGCCAGCACCTTTTCCAAGATTGATCCGCTTTTGGTAGCGTAAACTCATGTACTTTTAAGTTTTAATTTTGCTATTACACAAGCTACAAATTCCCTGCGTGGTCTGGGAGCTTCAATTGTTCTGCAACATTCCCTGATAGCAGAATACACTTCTCCTTCACTTAATTGAGGATTTGCTTTCCTAATCTTTTGAATTAAATATTCAACTTCCCAATCTTCGCTGCATGAGAAAAAGCGAGCATCTACACCTTTCTTCTTCCTGTCATCATACTCTTGCCAACCTGATAAAATACTATTTAAGTCCATTCTATAATTTCTTTAACTTTATCACTTGTCCTTCTAATTGTGAAACAAAGTTTTTCACTGTTTCTTTACTCATGTTATGTGTTTGAAAAATAATTTTAGTTCCTGAAGAAGATATTATTATTACATGCTTTCTTGAAGCTAAATACATTAGTACAAACATGATTGCGATTGTAAATGAAGAAATCATATAAATCTCATCTGTCTCATTAATTAAAAAAAATCCACCAACACCTGCTATTAGTGCCAGTAACAGAAAAACTGGTTGACTAATGTATTTAACCTCAGTCCCGGAAACTTCATCTAAAACAATACTTTTCAATGACTTGGAGTCCTGATATCTGATCCTGTGAGTAGTAAGCATAATGGTATTAGAATCAGAGTTTGACAGCAAACTTTCATTAGGCAAATATTCCATAGCATTTAGTTACACTCAATCAGGCTTAAAAGATTATTGGGTTCATAATCATCTGCCTCAGTTCTGAGATATTTATTTCCTTGACTACTTTTAGCCACAACTACATCAACTTCCTCTCGGTCTACTTCTACATAAAATCCTGAGGTACCTTTCTCAATTTCATCAATTGCTTCAGCTACAGTTTTTTCCCACCGATCCCCATAGGTATCAAGTCCACCAACATGTGTAATTCTTTCAGTCTTACTTAATCGTTCATCTTTATTAATACAATTAATTTCTAATCTTTTCATAGCTTCTTATTTTTCTGAAAACTATTAATAATTATATGTAGGGTAAATTTTAATTTCCGAAACGGTAATATTACTTTCCGAATAATAGATTCGAATAGTTGAAAGATATGGATTGCTAAATAAGTTTATGTATTTCTTATTATTTCAAGGCTTTATTATAAGACAAGACTAATCGAGCCCTGCAAAAAACCAGGTATCTCCTTCTTTTTTAAATTGATAAGTTTCCTTAGGAAGAGTTCCAATAAATGTGGTTTTCCTGCGCTTTATCCAATCTGTTTGTTTTGAAAAGGTAAGATCAATGGATAAATACCTAATATTATTTTTATACTCTACTGTTACAGTATACATAAAACTATTTATCCTTTGCTGATCTATAATCTGAAAACTTACAAGCTGTGAATTAATGAAAATACATTTTGTATTAATGGAGTGAGCATCTATACTATTATCGATTAAAAATATATTAGGGTTATCAAACCCATAATAATTATAAGGAGTGAGATACTCTATATTAATTCCCAGAGCTGGCTCCACATTTTTCTTATAATCAAGATTTACAAACCCGGTGTAAAATGAATATTCATTACGGTACTGTGCTTTTAAATCATTGTAATGTTGAATGTACGATTTTACTTGTGCAATAGTAGCTGCATGTCCTTTTTTGTTATCCATTTCAGCTAAATGTTCATTCATCACTTTTCCCTGGATAGCAGAAAGGCGTTGCTCTATATTGGTTTTAATTAATTGCGGAGAAGGCTTATCTCTATTAAAGAAATAATAAAAACTAAAAAGTAAGCTTAATAAGATTGCAACAAAAAGAACCAGTTGAGGTCTCTTCACATTAGTTCTTCTTTCTACAGAAACTACAGGCTTTTCATAATCCTGATTCATTGCTTGAACTAACTTTCTTACTACAAAATCTACTCCTTTAGTTGTTGAAATTCCATAATTATCAGCCAGCATTGGATCATGAGATTTTATTTCAGATTCACTAATATTATGCCATAAAGGTAGAATTCTTCTCTCCTCATTATTCTCCAGAGCCCACAGCACATGTAGTTCCTTCTGAGGCCACGCCTTTGCAAAATAGTTGTGACTTAACACTACTATACCATGCCGAGATTTGTTAAGACCTTCCTTAATTGTCTCATTTACTCCACGTCCAACACTTAACCTCTTGCTAGCATACCATACCTTTATACCTGACTCTTCCAGCTTTTCTACCAATTCATTGACAATACTTATTTTATCTTCTACAGCATAAGAGATGAAAACATCATATTCATATTTCTTTGACGTCATATTATTAAAATTTAACGCCTTAGATAACTGGCTACTTCAAGCTCTGCAAATTTATTTTCCCTGTAACATGTTTATCTTTCCCAATATGTTATTTGACTAAATTAATTGCCCCCATTACACTTTCCTTATAGCTACTACTCATTTGTAATTTTTCCGTTCCCACTAGTATAAGGTTACCTTCTACGCCCAGTATATGGTTAATATTTACAATATGGCTGCGACTGATTCTAATAAAATCCTGACTTTCAAACTGATCATAGATCTTTTTCATGTTAGTAGAGAGCACATGTTTTGTATTTCGGGTTACAACATTGCTATAAGCACGCTCTGCTTCGAGATAAAGGATATCATCATAGGGAACCATTATTGAAGTTTGGTTATTAGTCCTGATAAAAATTCTATCTGCAAGTTTAGTTTTTTGAAGTGGCTTCTTTTGTGAAGCATTATGAAATGCCAACTCTAAAGCCCTTAATAAATCACTGATTTTAAAAGGTTTAGACAGATAATTAGCTGGATAAGTTTTTTTCGCTCTCTTTACTGTCTCCTCATCTACATGGTCCGATAAGTAAATAATCGGGATATTATATCTTTCAATAATTTTTTCAGCCGTAGCTATGCCATCCAATTCTCCTTCCAATTGAATGTCCATCAATATTAAATCTATAGCTCCTGAAACAACTTCAATTGCTTGCTCTCCTGAGCTAACTATATCTATTACTTCAAAATTTTGATCTTCCAGCTTGGCTTTAAGGTCAGCTGCTATCAATAATTGATCTTCTACAATAAGTACTTTAATCTTTTCCATTACTTATTAACTATATAGCCACTTTTAAATTAAATTTCACACATCCTTTTGTTTGCCATTTTACAGTAGCTTTTAATTGCCTGCTTAACGTATCAATAATATTCAAACCCATTGAATCCTTTGTAACCTGTTCTCTATTAAATCCGGAACCGGTATCAGCTACCTCAAGCTCAAGGTGCTTCTGATGGTATTTAAGTTCTACCATCAAAGAAGGATTTTCATGATTGGGAAAGGCATATTTGAAGGAATTGCTTACCAATTCGTTTACAATTAACCCTAAAGGAATTACTTTATCAACATCAAGGTCTATTGGGTCTATATGTATTTTTATATTATGACTCGATACATCATAACCATAACTCTCAGCAAGTTCTTCAATCATCTCAGTAAAATAAGATTTCAAATCAATATTTCTACTTTCTGAATTTTTATAAAGTTTCTGATGAATAATTGCCATTGCATTTATTCTGTTCTCACTGCTTTTAATAACTTCAATAGCATTAGTATCTTGAAGGCCTCTGGATTGAAGACTGAATATACTCGACAATAATTGCAAGTTGTTCTTTACACGGTGGTGAAGCTCCTGCATTAAAACTTCTACTTTGATTTTAGCTACTTTTTCCTTCCTCCACCTATTACGAAGCAGAAATCCTAAAATACTCAGAAAAACTGCACATAATATTAACAAAGAAATCCAAATTTGCCTTAATTTAAGCTTACCCTCTTGTAAGCTTCGGCTTTGCTCAAGCATTTCAATTTCCCGACTTCTTTTCTCTGTTTCATACTTTGTTTGCATCTCAACAAGAGATTCTGTCTTTTCGATATTTAACAAACTATCTTTGACAATAATAAGGTTTTTAGAAGCTTCCAAGGCATTTTGATGAAGCCCTAACTCTTCGTAAACCTGAAGTTTTGTTTCCCAATTTACTTTCATCTCCTCTAGTAACCCTAAAGACTGAATTAACAAAGCTGCCTCGTTTAAATAAGCGAGAGCTAGTGTATTTTCTCCTGTATTTAGATATAGCAGACCCAAATTATTTTTGGTTATAGCTATACCAGCTTCATCGTCTTTAATGGTTCTGAGCTCCAGAGATTTTTTTAAATAGGGTTCTGCCAGATCATATTTTTTTTGATCCATCAGTACTAATCCTATGTTATTTAAAGTAACTCCAATACCCAAAGTATCCTGCTGCTCTTTTTTTATTTTAAGGGAATTCTCATAGTAAAATAAGGAGCTATCATATTCCTCCAATTTCCTATAAATAATACCAATATTATTGTAAGAGCTAGCTACCAATTGCTTCATTTGTAATTCCTTTCTAATTTTTAAAGATTCTTTATGGTACTCTAATGATTTAATGAGATCATTCTGTCTGGAATAAATAAGTGCAATAGTATTATAACATGATGCTAAGTATCGTCCTTCATTAATCTTCTCTAATACTAGGGCAGACTCAAAAAGCTGTTCTAATGCTCTTTCATAGAGGCCTAAATTTTTATAAACAATTCCCAGGTTAATTCCACAAGAAGCTACTTTAAGAGAATCTCCCTCTGTTAGGTATATATTTTTTGCCTGAGTATAATAGTAGAGTGTACTATCTATTGAATAAGGTGAAAATATAACCCCTAAATTATTAAGTATATAAGCTTTTAGCAGCTGGTCATTATTTACAGATTTGGTATTAAGAGCTAATAGATAATATTTTTTAGCACTATCATAATTATCTTGCTGAAGATAAAGCCTGCCTATTGCCTCATACCATGAGTCCTTAATTTGTCCGGATATCTGTAATGAGTCTTTATATTGATTCAAAGTATTACTTTGAGAAAAAAGAGGAAAGTTTGAGAATAATATAAATATTAAACAGCGAAACATATAATGGAATGTAATATAAAAAAAGAAAAACCACCCAAATTAAGAGTGGTTTTCTTTAAAATT
Source organism: Marivirga lumbricoides (assembly GCF_014636295.1). Lineage (GTDB taxonomy): Bacteria > Bacteroidota > Bacteroidia > Cytophagales > Cyclobacteriaceae > Marivirga > Marivirga lumbricoides. The sequence continues at coordinate 206,447 of NZ_BMEC01000012.1, forward strand.
TAGTTAATCAATGAATCTAATGGCACAGGAGGATTCTGTGAAGAACCTGGAGGATCAAGAATTATTGGATCATCCTCTTCATCATCACTCCCACCACCAGTTGTTCCAACGGGATTCACTCTCTCATCATTACACGAAAATGTTATTACTCCAAATAATAGAGTAAGCATTAATATATACTTAATCTTTTTCATTTTTTTAATATTTAATGTTGAAAATGAGCCGGGTCAGAATTGAGTAAGCAATAGAAATCTCTTCTTAAGATTTCGACTTAAGTACCTAGTAATTAGAATATTGCTATATTAAATTGCCCTTGGCCTTTAGTGTGGGAAGTGTCCTTACATCGGAATTCAAATCAGCCCAGTCCCACACCGGGCGTCTTAGAATTTCGATCGCAAAGACTGATGAAGTATCATCGCGATTAATACCTCTGTACAATTGATCAATTAGTACATTACAAATTTGGATATTTAGGGAGGGAAAAGTATAAAGACAGCTTACTTGTAATTACAGATGAATTACTTTTAATTACAGCTGTTTTATTTTTAACACTAATGGAATGGCGAGGAAATACGAAGTCAAATACATCAAATTATTACTAGATGAACTGGGAAAAACAACTGGTTATTCTATTGATCATTTTGGGTTCGGCCGGATGAGTGATGAAATATTCGAGAAGTTAAATGTATCGATTAGTGCCAAATACATTTATTACAGTCTTCATAATGCAGTTAAAAAAGCTACAAATGAAAATGATTTATTAAATCTCTCCCCTAATAAAGTGGATGATCTAGCTAAGTTCCTCGAATATGAAAATTTCGATGCTTTTATCAGAGCTTTTGAAAGCCCTATTCATTCTATTCTTCTCTCATTGGTAGGCGATTATTATTCCTATGTTCGCAAGAACACAGAGAGAGGAATACTTTTACAATCACCTGTTCAGATTAATGTACTGAATAATAAAGTGATTTTTAAATTAACTGGACCAAGATGGAAATATGAAGGAGAAATGAGGTATCAGGATGGGTGCCTTTTTTGCTTAATGCAAGCTGAAAGTGCAAAAACCTTTCATCATGTATATAAAATTGGAAAAAGTGAATCACCGCAAGTATTAATGGGGGTATTTTCCGGAGTTTCTTCAGCTAATGATCCCATTGGAGGACGTTGTGTGCTCATAAGAAAGGGAATCATTCCTGAAGGAATATCTCCGCTAAAGATGACCATTGAGGAATTAGTGTCTTCTTCAGATGATAATTTAAAAAAGCTAGGTAATTACTTTAAAAATTACGCAGATAATAACTTGAAAATTAACACAGCTTCAGGGTTTGATATTGACGACCTTTAAAATTGATTTAATTAACAGAGTATTAAAATTATGTTGTTAATCCTTTAAAGCAGAATCCAACATCATCATAAGCTATACCTCATGCACGGTATCGGCCAGCACTTCACACTGAAAGCCATAATCCGTAAAAATTTGTATAATATTTTCAGGATCTACAGCAATATTGCGTGTTTTTACTCTAAGGATTTTATCACAATCCTCCAGATCAAAATTAACTTGATAAACGGGAAAAGCTTTTCTAAGCAAAATAACCATCCTTTCTGCCTGATGATTTCTGCTAATATTTGTTTTAAAAACCTCTACCATCCTGAACACAATTTCACACCTCTTGCAAAACTGAAAGCACATTCCCAGCAGGGTCTTCAAACCATGCAATATCCGGTCCCATCTTTTCTTTCAAACCCCGAAGCACACCTTTCTCATCCTGAGGTAAATTTTCACTTTCATAATGAATAAATGAAATACCTTTAGTTTCTAAACTTTCAATAGTTGTATCAATGTTCTCTACTACAAAATTGAGTACTGTAAAAGTTGCTGGCTGATGGGCTGGTTTTGGATAAATAAAAGGCTGGTTTCCTCCTTCCAATAAAAGAGCAAATCCCATATCCTGTTCTTCCCGAATAGGAATTCCAAGCATATCTCTGTAAAAAGATTTGGCCTTTTGCAGGTCGTCCACTGAATATCCGCTGAAAGTTGATTTAAAATTAAACATGTTTCCCATTTTCGTTTTCTATCATTTTTCCCTTTCTAAATAAGTCATTTAGCGGTTTGGTCTACTTCAAACAGACCAAAGGTATTGCCTTCTGTATCCAGAAAATAACCTTGCCAGCATTTTCCAGGCACTGCAAATTTGGGAAGTGCAATTTCTCCATTAAGTTCAAGGATTTTCCTTGCCGTAGCATCAAAATCATCAACCTGTATAGAGTTTACAAATGCATTGGCCCCATATTCAGGAGGGGGCATTTTTGCAGGGCGTTGAAGTAGCCCACCAAACATCCCACCGGTATGAATGTTCCAATATTCTATCGGTAGGCCTTCTACTTTTTCAAATTCCCATCCGAACAGTTCTTTATAAAATGAAGCCGCTCTTTGCACATTATCTGCCTGAATTTCAAAGTAAAAATGTGTTTCCATATCTTAACTTTTGAAAGTTATTTTTCACAATATTTTTTCAAACGCCAAAGAAACATTGCCCAGTTATAATTACACCACCTGTAGAAATCTGTCATTTCCTTCCAGTCAAAGTGCTTGAGCACGATGGTTGTTACATTCTCATTTTCCGACAATTCAAAAGATACTTTCGTCCCCACCCATTCCGGATCAGAATCAATGCACTCCCAAAGCACCCACTTATTTTCTTTAAGCTCCTGTACTTTCATTTTGGTGAGATAGCCTTCATCAAAGTCGAACTCATTTACAAAACCTATTTCAGGTTTTACCTTAAGCTTTGGAGTCCAGATATTGCCCAATCCCTCCTGTGTAGTAAGGGTTTTATATATTTTAGATGAAGGTGATTTGATATAATTGATTTGTTCTATAGCTGCCATAGCTTTATTCATTTCTCATAATTCATCATCCACCTCACACCAAACTGATCAATTAACATAGCAAACTTAGCTCCCCAAAACTCTTCTCTCAATTCATTCAGAATTTCACCTCCTGCTGACAATTGCTGGTATAAATGATTAATTTCTTCCTCAGACTCACAATTCAAATTGATTTCTACATTGTTACCCCTTTTCACTTCTCCCATTCCGCACATATCAGAAGCCATGAGCATAAAATCACCATTTTCGAGGCTGGCATGCATTATTTGATCATGAATCTCCGGTTGAAACTGGTCCTTGGCAGGCGAATCTTTAATTGGCATCAAATCAAGCTTTCCTCCAAATAAATTCTGATAGAAAGTCATTGCTTCACGACAATTTCCATCGAAGTGAAAGTAGGGTTGTGTGGCTTTTTTCATTGTTCTATTTACATTTTAAGGTTTAAGTGCTATTCCGTAAGAAGTCATTCTCCTAATTTTTGCTATTTTACTATGATTATCGAATTCATACACATCACAAAATCCATAACTACTTCCTGATCCCATCTTATAATTGCCGTTACATGCAGCTATTTTACCATGCGTAATAATATGATCAATATTTATTTCTGTAGCTGTATACTCTTTCATGGCTTCTAACTCTTTCTCCACCTCATCCTTTCCCTTAATTACTTTATCACCTACCATGTCCCAAACTATATTGGCTGCTAAATAACTCAGAATATTTTGTACATCTCCTTTACCAAAAGAAATATTGAACTCTTTTAGCAGAAGCTTTTTAGGGGCGTTATCACAATTTTCCCGGCAAGTTATTTTCATGTTAAACGTTTTAAGGTTCAGAGTTAACATTCAAGCTCTCAATCGAGTGCTTCCTGATACTTTCAATAATTTATTCTTATTACTATATTTACAAATGTACAAGAATAGAAAATTCAATAAACTGTGTAAATCCGTCAATCTCTAGGGTAGATTGCGCCAGGCATTTGGATATCAATAAGCAAGTGATGTTCTTAGTTAAAAAATCAGCTCTTAAATTCTTTCCTCAATGAAACATGTTTCTATTTTGTTGCTAAATGATGTAAACCTGGGAAGCATGGAAAATGCCAGACAGGGGCTTCTGGAAGCTAATGAGTATTTAAAAGCTCATAATCAGGCTGATTTTTTTAAGGTAGAGCTCGTAGGCCTTACTTCGGATGTTAAATTGAATAAAGGTTTATATGCTGTTCGTCCTGAAAAATTGATTAGCCAGGTGACACATACTGACATGATAATCATTCCGCCAGTTCAAAACGATATTTCCCAGGCTCTGAAAAATAATTCCGATTTTATTCCCTGGATAATTGCAAAACATAAGGAAGGAGCCGAGGTGGTAAGCCTCTGTTTGGGAGCATTTCTGCTGGCATGTACTGGCTTACTGAATGGAAAAGATTGCGTGACACATTGGAAAGCAGCCCATCAATTTCAACAATTATTCCCGGAGACCAGGCTTATGCCGGATAAATTACTCACAGATGATGATGGTATTTATACCGGAGGAGGTGCATTTTCATCTGCCAACCTGATTCTTTACCTCATCGAGAAAAATATTGGAAGAGAAGCCGCTATCTTTTGTTCCAAAGTATTTCAAATTGATGTGGGCAGGGATTCACAATCACCATTTATCATCTTTACCGGCCAGAAAGAACACCCTGATGAAGGTATAAAAGTATTGCAATCCTATATTGAAAATAATTACCGAGACAAAATTTCCGTAAGCAGTCTATGCAAAAACCATGGAATAGGTCGCAGAACCCTCGAACGAAGGTTTAAAAAAGCTACTGGAAACACTGTAGTGGAATACCTGCAAAGGGTAAAGGTGGAAGCGGCTAAAAGAGAGCTGGAAAAAGGCTATAAAACTGTAAGTGAAGTGATGTTTGATGTAGGCTACACCGATGACAAATCATTTAGAAATGTATTTCGCAAATATGCAGGAATGTCACCTGCCAACTACAGAATGAAATATGCAAAAGAAGGGGTAGAAGCTGCCTGAGGCATTTGCTAAAGCAAATGGAATATTAAGAAGTTAAGGAAATTAAGTTTCATCGTAATTCTATTTCCTTAGAATATATCTATAGCCTATGAATCTGGCAGATCTCTGAAGATTTCATTAACCAATGGTCTGAGGGATTTAGTAATATTATCTGTATAGAAATTGATGAGAAGACCTTATGGTTTCTTTAATAGTTTCATGTAGGTATACAATTGTGCTTCGTGAACAGGTAAAATGTATTCCACCGTTTTAAGTTCTACAACTATAGTGTCTTCTACTAAAAGATCAAGCCTAAGGTGAGTATCTATAGTTATTCCGTCATAATGCACGGGTACAATTAATTGCTGATGTACTTTATATCCCTTCTTTACCAATTCATAATTCAAGCACTTTTGATAGACACTTTCCAGTAATCCAGGCCCTAATTCTTTATGAACTTTTATTGCACACCCAGTAATTGCATAAGATAATTGGGTAACATCTTTTTTTGTCACAACTTCAGATTTTGGTTGAATACTAAAGTAAGATAAAATAATCATAAACCATTCAGGAAATAAGTCATTAAGTAAATGAAGTCTTTGTATGTGAAAATCACTTAACTATTAAAAATTTACTTATTCTTAATTTTCTTAACTTCTCAATGGTTAAACTTAGAGCTTGCCTTAATTCGCTTAACTTCTTAATGGTATAAACTGAATGCTCAACTCAAAAAACTCAGTAATTCCTTCTTACTCATCGATTTCAAAAAGGAAGCATCCTCTACAATCAGTTCGCCTGCCAACTCCTTCTTTGTGGCCTGCAACTGCATAATTTTTTCCTCCACAGTATCAGGGCAGATCATTCTGACAGCAGTAACATTTCTACGTTGACCAATGCGGTGTACCCTGTCTATGGCTTGATTTTCAACCGCAGGATTCCACCATGGATCAACCAAATAGACATAATTGGCCTGCTCCAGGTTTAACCCTGTACCCCCTGCCTTCAGGCTGATAAGGAAGACCCTGATATTTTGCTGTTGCTGGAATTCAGCTACTATTTCTTCCCTGTTTCTCGTTCTGCCGGTCAGTTTTACATAGCCAATATTTTTCTTTTTTAATTCTGCTTCAATCAAATCAAGCATGGAAACAAACTGCGAGAAAACCAATATTTTATGATGAGGAGCATTGTCTTCAATTTGCTCCAATAATGCGTCAATTTTAGCACTGGGATGTTCTTCTGTGAAAGTGCCATCATTTAACAGTTTTGTTGAGTTACATATCTGCCTTAGCTTGGTTAATCCGCGCAGCACATTCATTCTGTTTTTATCCAGCTCCTCTTCATCTTTTGCAGACACATATTCCCTAAACTCCTTTTCATAGGCATCATAAATGGCGCGCTGCTGTTCCTGCATTTCGCAATACAAGATGGTTTCTGTTTTTTCCGGTAGCTCTTTTGCCACTTCTCCTTTGGTTCTTCTTAACAGAAAAGGCCTGATTTTTTGCTGCAGATCCTGTGCTCTTTTGCTGTCTTTAAACTGATCAATCGGGGCAGAGTAAATATTTTTAAAATACCTTTTGGTACCTAACAAACCGGGGCAGGCAAAGGAAAACTGGCTGTACAAATCAAAGGTATTATTCTCCACGGGAGTACCGGTGATGGCTATCTTATTCCTTGATTGCAATAACTTTACTGCTTTGTACCTCTGCGATTCAGGATTTTTTATTTGCTGTGATTCATCCAGAAAAATATAATTAAAGATGTAACTCTTAAGAAAATTTACGTCCGTCAGTAATGTGGTGTAAGAGGTCAGGATTATATCATAATTTTGATAATGAGTAGTTTCTCTACTTCTTTCAGGGCCTTTAAGAGTGAAAACTTTTAGCTTAGGAGCAAATTTTTCTATTTCAGCTTCCCAGTTAAAAATGAGTGTGGTAGGTACAATAAGTAGATTAGTATTTGTACCTCTTTTTTGTTTTTGCAACAGCATAAAAGCAATAATCTGCACAGACTTTCCTAATCCCATATCATCCGCCAGCACACCACCAAAATTAAAATCATCAAGAAAATTGAGCCAGTTTAAGCCTTCTCTTTGATAGCCCCTTAACCTGCCGTTTAATCCGGCAGGCACTTTCACTTGTTGAATTTTGGTAAAATCTTCTGCCTTTTCACGGTACATGGCTAATTCTCTTTTCACTGAATTATCCAGCATTTCCTCTTCAAAGAGTTCTTCTACCTGGCTGAAATTTACTTTTTGCAATGTTAAATGGTCATCATCCGATATGTCGGCTGCAATAAAATAACGCTTAAATTTTTCAATCCACTCTGTGGGAATAATGCCCTGAGTACCATCGTCCAACAGCACATATTTGCGTTTATTTTTAACAGCAAGATGTATTTTCTTTAGAGAAGCCTTTTGTTTTCCGAATTTTACATCCACCTCAGCATTAAACCAGTTGATACCGCTTAACACTTTAATATCTACTTTAATTTTGTTGGGATTAAAGCGGTTATTTCTGATTTCATTAAATCCTAAAACTCTGATTTGGTGGCTCCCCCATTCTTCAAAAGTGTTGAGAAACCAATCTTCATCCAGAAAGTATCTTTTGTGCAGATAAAAATATTCCAGTGGATCATTTAGTTGTTCTTCAAAATCAGGATGCTGTTTAATTAACAATGAAACTAATTTGTCTTCCTCCACAGCATCTCGCTTCACCATAAATACTTTCCCTTTTTGATCTGTTCCATAAACCTGACGTTTGCTACGAACAGCAATTTCCATATCACTGTATCGCATCACCGGAATAATCATTACATGGCTGCCGAAATCCGATAAATAAATGATACGCTCCCTGTCAGTATCATAACTTCCCCAGGCAATCTGCTTCGGTGTGCCTTTTGGAATGTATTGGTAGTCAATGTGTACTTTGTCTTCAATCTGATTGAGCAGTCCTTCTTTAAAAGCATTAAATTTAGAATGAGAAATTAATAGACTACTCTTTTGCTCAAACAACTCTTGAATGGTTCGGATCAGCTGTAGGTTAGTCATCAGGTAAAGTGCTTCTTCTATCTGCAAAAAGTACTTGTACCGAACAGCTATATCGCTTAAAGAATATGACTTTTCTCCTACCTTAACAGCAATAGAAACCTCATACGCTTTTTCGGATTTTGAGACCTTAACAACAGGTTCCTCAGCAAGCAAAGCTATTTTTACGGGTTTTAGAGCGGAGGTAATTATATTCTCTGATTTTTCCGGCTGATGGAAGTATACCGGGTACTGCAATGGGTTTTCAATAATCGACTTTAATGCCAGAATATCTTCCTCCGCCAATAAATCTTCAGTTCTGTTTTGGAAGCGGCTGAGTGCCATAAAAAATTTCATTTTAGCCGGGTCCTGACTCTTCCAAAGATATTTTTGCGCATCAATCAGTAACAGAGGGTTTTTAAGCTTCCCTTTTTCAGTTCTCTGTCCGTGGTATAACTCTACAATTAAATGATGGTAGAATTTATGTTGCCGGAACACCATAAATCGTGATTCAGGAATGGAATCAGTTGTTGTATTACTATCCTCTGGTTTAATTTGTTGAGTAAGCCGGTAAATACTTTCCCGCGTAACAGGAATAAATTCTTGTTTGACAGGCTCAATAAAAAGTCTTCCGCTATCCAGAGCAATCTTAAAGTGCTGATCCAGATCAGACTCAGCTTCCAGTCCGTAATCCATGGCAGCTGTTCTCAGTTTTTCGTCTCTCACTGCCCGGTTGAAGAAAACCTGCAGCTCTTTTTGCTTGCACAGCGCATTCAAAATTTGGATTTGATAAGAACATGCTTTACTTCCCTCCTTTCCACAATCGCATAAAAGTATTAATTGATTTGCTTCCTGAAGTACAGAAACTATTATTGAAAACTCTCGGGTGATCTCTATGTCAAAAACAGCTTCATTTAATTTAATTTCTTCAGGAAAAATTCTGGCTCCTTCAGTAAAATCAGCCCCTTTTATTTCAGGAGCTAAGCTTTGCCATGATAAGGCTTCCGGCTCATCTAGCGCTATGATCAGTCGGTGAGAAGAAATAGAAGTAGCAAATGCAGGTGGTGTCATTCAAAAAATAATAAATTTTATTCAAAATCTTAGCAAATGGAAAGGTAACTTAATATAGGCGTTTAATTATAATTTCAAATATTTCACTATGTAGCTTTGTTCTTTATCTTTTTGCTTGATCAAAAAGATAGAAAAAATCAAGACAAAAAGATGCTTCCACGCCCCAATTCCGCCCGCTCCCCGCCTTTTTGTCGTCCCACGCGCTCTATCCAAGCAAACAGTATTAGCATTCTAATATTAAAGTACTTATTGTACAGTTCCTTGCTTTAAGGAATAAAAATAGCTAAGTATGGGTGGAAAGTGAAAAATAAATGTTTATTTAAGGACCGACTGTTGTGATAGTTACATCGATTAAATTAATTCACATGGCTTTGGCTGCCAGGTAAGCTGTAGTCCAGGCCGCCTGAAAGTTGAACCCTCCTGTTACGCCATCAATATCCAACACTTCTCCAGCGAAATACAAACCGGGACAAATACGGCTCTCCAGGGTTTCCATATTCACTTCGCCCAACTTGACACCTCCACAAGTCACAAACTCCTCTTTAAAGGTGGTTTTTCCTGAGGCGGTATATTCATCGCATACTAAACTATTAACCAACTTATTGAAGTTTTTTCCTGAAAAATTATTCCATCTGAGTTCCGGATCAATTCCTGATTTGGCACTCAAATATTCCCAAAGTCTTTTAGGCAGTTGAAAAGGAGGTGTACCAGCTACTTTCTTCAAAGGATTTTCCTGTTGAAATTCTTCCCGCATTTTCCTCACTTCAGGCTCCTTATTCCCGGAAATCCAGTTGACCAACACAGTATATTGATATTCTTTTTCCTGCAAAACCCTGGCTCCCCAGGCAGAAAGTTTCAAAACAGCAGGTCCGCTTAAGCCCCAATGCGTAATGAGCAATGGGCCACGATGAGATAGTTTGGTGCCTGCAATTTTCACTTCTGCATCCGGAACAGAAAGACCTGATAATTCTGTGATACTTTTATCAGTTAAATTAAACGTAAATAAGGATGGAACCGGTGGATTGATGCTATGACCAAGCTTTTCCAGCCAACTGTACCCTTCAATTTTATTGCTACCTCCTGTTGAAATCAGTAGCTTCTCACATTCAAACAATTGATTGGCGTTCGCAGTCAACTGAAAAGAGCTCTCCAGCTTTTCAATAGTTTCGATATTTGCTCTGGTGATGATTTCAACTTTATATTTATCACATGCTTTCAGCAAACAATCAATAATAGTTTGAGAGTTATTGGTAATAGGAAACATCCTGCCATCCGCTTCTGCATGAAGCTCCACTCCTCTCTCCGAAAACCAATTGACAGTATCCGTAGTACCAAATTCAGCAAAGGCTTTTTTCAGTTTTTTATTTCCTCTCGGATAGTTTTTGATGAGCTCACCCGGTTCTTTGCAGGTATTAGTAACATTGCATCTCCCTCCTCCGGAAACTTTCACCTTCGCTAAAAGCTTAGATGATTTCTCTACAACCAGCACTTTCTTTCCAGGATTTGCTTCTGCTACATTAATTGCAGCAAAAATACCCGCTGCCCCTGCTCCAATAATGATGATATCCGCTTTTTTCATTCTAAACACACAAATTCAGGAGCAAAGATACACCTTTGCTTGGTACAGAGCGAACAACCTCTTTTATCCTTCGATGCTTTTTGTGTTCATAGCTCTCACAGCTCTTTCTATTCCTGATGGTGTGAGAGGAAACATAGGAATCAATTGCTTCATCACCTGAATAGTGTAAGTATGGGGCCAGTATTTCAAAGGTTCCGGATTGAGCCAAACAGCTTTTTTAAATTTATGTGCTAGGGATTTGATGCTTTCAATGCTCAAGCTATTTAATTCGTAAGGCGCCATGGCAGCATCTCCAATAAAAAATACACGGTAAGCTTTATCGTGTGCCAGAAGCTTCTCTATAGAGATGGATTTTGTCCTTCTCTCATCAGTATAAACATGGTTGTAAATGGTATTGTGGAAATAATAAACTTCCAGATCATGTGCAAAGCGGGTTTTCATTTTTCTGAACAGATTTTGTACACTTCGCACATAGGGCGCCATAGAATAGCCACCATTATCTATCAGAACAATCACTTTCAGCTCTTCATTTTTCTCGCTGCTCATTTCAGGAATAAAAAGCCCGCCTCTCTTCAATCCTGATTTAATCGTTTCAGGAACATCAAGTTTTTCGATAGCACTTTCTTCAATCACTCCTTTTATTGAGGCCAATGCTGCATCTATGTTATTATCATTCAGTAAGGCATCTCTGTCAATCGGGAAATAGTTTTTATCCCCCATCACCTTTCTGGCCATTTTTCCTCCGCCCTGACCGCCCACTCTGATGCCGTTTTTGGCTGCTCCCCCATGCCCATAAGGTGAAATTCCGCCAGTGCCAATCCAATGGCTTCCTCCTCCATGCTGTGTTTTTTGCTGTTGCCTCACTTTTTCCATGCGCTCCAATAGTTCTTCCAAAGACAATTCTGAATAATCAGCCATTTTATCCAGCACCCTTTCTGCGGGTTGTCCTTCCTGATCGACAGCATCTTTATCCTCTTGGTCGGGGTTGTCTTTATCCCATATCTCCTTACCCGAAACTACTTCTTTGATATCATAACTTGTAAGGTGGACCTGATCCAGAAAAGTATTTACAAGTTCCTCATCGTTTAAGTCACGATCTGCTTCATCTAAAAACTGAGTTTTCCATTGAGCAAAAGTTTCGGAGCGAAGAATGGCATCTTGTAAGGTTTGTCCAGGCTGAATAGGCACTTGAAGAAAATATTCGTAGTAAGCTTTTGTAAATGGACCTAAATCTGTCGGTCCTTTTACAATAATGCCTTTTAATACATTATAGATATCACCCAATGTTTTGACCAGGCCTTTCTGCATAGCTTTTCTAAGCAAAAGCAAAGTACGTACATCTGCTTTTAAGCCATGAGATCTGAATTTTTCCGGTAGTGAGCTAAACATACTTTTTCTTTTTATCGCATTGCATATGCTATTATTTAAACATCCTCTTTACAAGTGAGGACGAGTTGACACTATCACACTATTGTTACGTTCTCGCGTAGCACTCTGTCTCTAGTTCTCCTAAATCATAGAGTTTTTAACTCATAACTAATCCTCGTTTGCAACGTGGATTGTTAAGCTAAAGAGCTTACAACTCCAAACCTATTTTTACTACTTAAAACCTGCCACTCAATTTCGCATTGTAAATGCTGGTGTTTAGCCATCCTTGTTGCAAATGAGGACGAGCAAAAGAAATACTAATTAAACCTGGAGCCTCCGAAATTCTCATCTGCGCCAATCAGACGGTTCACCCTTTCCATATCTCCCTGTGTTTTAATTAAAGCTCCAATTCCGTGGAGACCCTCAATTTTCTTTACAGCTTCTTTCGGGGCTATCTCGCCCATGTATTTCAGCCAATTCAGTATTTCACGTGTTGTAGGTGCTCTTTCTAAGCCTAATCTTCTTAAATGATAGAACACGTCAAGTGCTACTCTCACCACTTTTTCATCCAGTCTCGGATGATGCTTTTCAATAATTTTAGCCATTACTTCCTGATCAGGAAAATCGATATAATGATAAATGCATCTGCCTTTAAAGGCTGTGGGTAATTCCTGCTCTCTGTTAGAGGTAATAACAATTGCCGGCATATCTTCCTCTGATACTTCAATCACTTCTCCTGACTCCGGCATAATGAATTTTCTGTGACTCAAAGCATACAATAAGTCGTTTGGAAATTCTCTTGGAGCCTTATCAATTTCGTCAATCAATAATACCGAATTGGGTTTGCTGTAAGCAATAGCTGCAGGCCCCTTAACTACATAATCCTTTAACAATTCAGGATTTCTGTTACCGGTAGTGAGTTTGCTGGCTAATCCTTTTTCCTCTCGCTGCGCATTCAGAATTTCGATTTGCGAATCACGCAGATATTTTACGTGATCGAAACGCGCCACAAATTGCTCAACATTGCTCTTAGAGCCTACCGGGTAAACTTCCAGATCCAGTCCGCGGTCTTTCGCATAGTGGATAGGGAGTTCCGTTTTACCGGTTCCCGGTTCCCCTTCTATTAAAAGCGGCATACCCAATGAGCGTGCCATATGAAATGCTTGTGCTAATGCCGGGTCGCATAAATATTTGTCTGATCCTGTCCAATGAGATGTTTCTGCCATAGTTCAATAAAAGCTGATTGCGATAAGTTTAGTTCCGGATTGAGCCGAAGTTCTTATTGTTTAAGGATGTTCTCGGATAAATTAAAACTAATCTACATTCACCACAAATGATGCACATCCTCTTTAATATATTGCTCATAAATAGTGTTGACCTTATTAATTTCTTCAGTTGATAAAGGTTTGGCATTAAGCACCTCAAGATTTGCATTAACCTGGCCTATTTTTGAGGCTCCCGGGATTACGCAACTCACTTCTTCAAAACTTAAAATCCATTGTAGGGCTTTATGAACAAGATTCTCATCCTGATCAAAAACTTTTTTCAATTCATCAACAGCCTCTAAACCCTTATTATAATCAATACCGGCAAAAGTCTCTCCTTTGTCAAAAGCTTCTCCATTGATATTGAAATTTCTGTGATCCTCTTTATCAAAAGTGGAGTTTTTATCGAATTTACCCGTTAATAAGCCACTAGCTAAGGGTACACGGGCAATTACACCAATGTTTTTGGCTTTAGCCTCCTTGAAGAATAGCTCGGAAGGTCTTTGTCTAAACATGTTAAAGATGATCTGGACAGTGCTTACCCCGGGGTATTCAATCGCTTTCAGTCCTTCTTCTACTTTTTCAACGCTCACTCCATAGTTTCTGATTTTTCCTTCTTTAACAAGGTCGTCAAACAATGCAAAAATTTCTGGTCGGTAATACACCTCAGTGGGAGGGCAATGCAATTGAATTAAATCTAAGCGTTCCACTCCAATGTTTTTTAAACTTGCCTCTAAAAACTTCCTCAAAACTTCAGGCTGATATTCTTCGCTGGTATGAGGTTGCAATTGTCTACCACATTTAGTTGCGATATAAACTTCCTCAGAGCGTGAATTCACTACCTTTCCAACAGCCTTTTCACTTAAGCCACCTTCGTAAACATCTGCTGTATCTATAAAATTTACGCCTTGATCTATAGCTGAATTAATTATTTCTTCAGCATTTCCTGAGTCAAAACGGCTGCCCCATTTACCGCCTACCTGCCATGTACCCAGGCTAATCTCTGATATCTGCAGTTCCGTTTTTCCTAAAGTTCTGTAGTTCATGATATTTTTTTAATCTTATAATAATTGTTATACGTCAATGCTATTATATAGAATCTAAAATTAGGTTACACAATGGGCAATTATTTGTTACTGACTTTCAGATACATCATTGATTCTTGTGCAATTGCCTAATAAGCTCTATTTAAGTTTAGTATTTCTTTAGACTCCATCTTTTTCTCATTCCCCGAAGCGATAAGGAGCACGTCCTTCAGTCAATAGCACTATCATAAGACGCATAGGAAAACCTGATTGTTTAAATTTATTCTGTACCCGTACTAAACCCTTCCAGCGAAACACAACACCGCCAGTCATCCGGTATAAGTTGCGGTTAAAAAAATTATTTCAACAGTTCCAAAATTGGTTCACCTGTGGCTCCATTAGGAAGTTTGGTATCCAATAAGAAAGAGAGAGTAACAGCGATGTCATCAATGCTCTGTCTTTTGTAGGAAGCTCCAGCTTCAATACCTGCGCCAAACCAAAGTAATGGAACATGAGAATCATAATTATATCCACTTCCATGTGTTGTTCCAATACCGCTTCCATGGAACCAACCAGGCTCTAACACAAATAACACATCTCCAGAACGTTTAAAGTTATATCCCATTTGTAATGCAGAAGCTATGCCTTCGGTAAATTCACTTTGTTGCATATCTGAAGCAGAATATGCCTGCGCTACCCCATCCAATTGTAAAACCTGCTGCACCACAAATTGTCTGATCTCATCTAATTTAATTTTCTTTTCCGCAATTAATTCCTGATTTAGAAAAAACTGCTCGTTGGAAAGTGACTCTATCCAATCACCTGCACCATATTTCTCAGACAATGCATTCTCAATGGCATTTTTGTATTCTCTCCCCCTGTAATAACCTGCTGGTATTTTCTTTGAAAGCATATACGAAGGCACCTCTGCACAAGCGTGGTCAGCAGTAACAAATACAAGATACTCTCCCTCTCCTACTTTTTCATCCAGGTAATTCAGTAAGCGTTCAATATCCTGATCCAGCTTGATATAAGTATCCTCTACTTCCATGGATCTTGGGCCAAACCCGTGGCCAATATAATCAGTAGAAGAGTAACTTAATGCCAGGAAATCGGTGATCTCATCCTGCCCCATTTGCTCGCCTTCAATGGCAGCAATTGCCACATCTGTACTCAAAGTATTTCCAAATGGTGTACCCGGTAGCAACCCAAAATTGCCATTATCCTTCCTTAATTCTTTCAGATCATAAGGAAAAACAGATTGGTCTTTTCCCTTGAATACACTTTCATAAGGCATAGCATCTGCAGTAGATTGTGTGTAAGCCTCTTCAGGTAAAGAAAGCGTCCAGGCACTGTCAAGGTATTTATCAGATAGCTTTCTGGCATTAAATTGCTGCATCCATTCCGGAAGCTCTTTTCTATCGTAATAACTGCTGGTAATAAAATCCCCCGTGCTGCTATCGTACCAGTAAGCTCCTGTAGGTGTATGGCCCGCCGGCAGTATGGAACCTCTGTCTTTGATTGCCAGCCCTATTACTTTTGATTTAAAATTTGTAGCTAACATCAGCTCATCAGTAATTGTACTGCTAAGCATTCGGTGAGGCGACATCAAACCTTTTTTGGATTCCGAGCCTATCGTGTGAACAGAAGTGTCCTCAGCGCAATATACTTTCTCTCCCATTGCTCTATCATACCAATCGTTGGCGATAATTCCGTGTGTTTTAGGAGTAGCACCAGTATACACAGAGGCATGCCCAGGGCCAGTATAGGTGGGGATATAATTGAAATGTGTATTTTTATTCTGATAACCGTTTGTCAAAATCCTTTTAAAACCATTGGCTGAAAAGTGTTCGTAATAACGGGTTAAATAATCCGGGCGAAACTGATCAACAACAATTCCTACTACCAATTTGGGCTTTTTAGCATCCTTTCTGATTTTGGGATCATTTTGGTTTTGCTGACAGGCAAAAGGTATAATTAGAAATATAATGAGCAGTTGACAGATTCTTTTGTGATGAATGCGCATTGCTTTGAAATTAAGTTATTAAATGAAATGGCAATTTACTAGTTTGGGATAACTTAGCCTTGCTAATTATATTATTTGAATATGAAATACATGAATGGTAAAAGAGGAAGTGATATGTGACTAATCACAAACTGTTTTTAAATATTCTTCAGAAGTGAACCCTTCCCTAAATAGTAAACTTCCCTTCTCATCAAAGTAAGCTAGCAACTGGTAATTCATTTCAGGAACGCTCCTCTCTGCAATCCAAAGTATGGTATCGTCAGACAAGTAGTGCTCCAATGAGTTAAAATTAAAAGGAATTAATATTTCCGCATCGGAATTTACCACTCCATAACCCGATTCTATTCTAATTAAGTAATAATTCTTCTGTTGGGAGACTACTTTCTTCTTGTCTGTTATGTTTTCCAGAAGCAATTCAGAAGTGAAAATATTAATGAGATCCAATTTATCCTCCCGGGAAACAAATGCCAGTGAGTCGCTCATGTATTCAATAGATGAAAATCCTGCAGATAACACTTCTTTACCGGTTTTGTCAATAATTCCTAACACATTGTTTTTGCTGAAGATAAAATACTGACCGGGAACATAGGTTCTTAATTTTATATCCGATTGATAAGGGATCAGCACTTGCTCTTTTACTAAAAATGCACCAAACCTCCTGTTCTTCAATATAGGAACAATTCCATCTTGCAGATTCCCAAAAGTGGCTCCCCTCTCTGAGACTATCTCATTTCCAGTACTATCTATCAACGCCTGACGGCTGCCTTCACTCACATAAAGCAACTGAGGAGTTATAACAGAAGTCTCCAGATTTAAACCTTGTTGAATTAGCTTTCCGCTTCCGTTATAAACTTTACGATAGTTTTTACTATTAATGACAGTAAGAAATCTCACTCCATCGGCTGCTTCAACCATTTCCTCATTGTAAGTTCTGAGGATTTTGAAGATTTCTCCTTCTTGCAAAAGAATTTTCTTTCCACTTAGAAAGATTAGCTCTTTTCCCTTTTCACTGGATGCATAAGCCACCCAACTATTAAACAGACGAACAGAATCATACTTATAAAATGGGAATTTAGAATCCACGGAGGATATGATAGCCCATTTGCCATTTGATTTTAGTGCCATCACTTCTTTAACAGCCCTCACCTCATCAAAAGAGGTATTATACATTGGCTCAAAATCCTGATTTATCAACTCATATTTTTGCCCTTTTTGAAGTACCCAACCCTGTGGTATTTTTTTAATAGCAGCTTTTTGGAGAGGAATAACCGGTTCCAGTTTTTGATTAAGTACAGTTTCAAAATTATTTGAAGCCAGCCAAACGTCTCCGCTTTCATAAAGCTGGTAATTTGTGTAGAGTAAGCTAAGCGTTTTATAATCATCCTCAGCATTTTTCTTTAAATCAGCAGCTTTAGCTACAGCTATTTTGTCGGTCTTCTTAAAGAAGTAAAGCTCGCTCATTTTCCAAATTGAGTCTACCGGCTGACTTAAAATTCTCTCGCCTAAAATTGATGTGAGTTGCCAGCCTGAAGCTGTTTTTTTAGCCAGAGTGAATTCATCCAAACGTATAAAATCGATAGCTGTGTCAAAAAGAGTGCTATCGTTGGAAAGGTGTAGAAGCTGCTTTTCCAATTCCCCTTCTTCCTGTAATAAGTAAAATCCTCCTTTTAAATAGGTTAATTCTTGCAAGTTTTTATCAGTAAAGAAAGTACCATCTTTTAAGTACCATTGTGAGGCATTGCTTTTGCTGGCATGGATCAATGGCTTATTAATCAACCGGCAAGAATCAGGTAAAACAGCCTGCAACTGAAAACCCAGTAATTCCTTTTTATCAATATTGAAGAAATGGTAAAAGCCTGACTTATAATGCACCAGTAGCTTAGGATTGAACATTTTTTCTGAAAGGCTTTCTAAAATCATTCCAGCGAGCCTTGCCGCTGAAGTGTTAGGGTATTGAGTAATAAAGTCCACTAAAGTTTGCTTATTAGCACCGGCACTTTGGATTTTAAGCAAAGAAAGTGCTGCCTTATTAGTGTAAGTGGCATGAGGCTTTTGTTGTAGATAGCGTTTGTAAGCTTCAGCTGTTTTATCTTTCGTTTGCTGTTCAAAATATAATGCTTCGAAGGCATCTTTCGCCAAATTTGCCTGTCTGGCATTAGGGTATTTATTGAAAAATTCCTGCATAGCTGCAGGAGTGTTGGTTTGTAGGGCTATTTCGTAGGCTCTGTCATTCCTTAATATAATAGCCTCTTTCGTTTGTACGGCCTCTGGGTAAACATCAATAAAATGCTGATAAGCATTAGCTGTATTGATCTTTAAGGCTTTCTCAAAAGCCAGGCTATCAATTTTGAGGGAAAGCACTTCTATTTTTAAGCTATCCATCCCCTTCCGAATAAAGCGAGTCTTATTTCTATTGTCACTTAGAGCAAATCCGTCACGTGCTATTTCAATATGAATATGAGCTGAATCAATTGCCTGGTACTGTGAATCAGGCTGACTGTATAATTTAGCCAACATATAGTGGTTGGCCGGGTCAGCGGGATCTTTTCGGATATTCTTTTCCAGAATTTTCTCCACCTTTTCCAGGTTTCCTTTTTCAAGATATTTGTCAGCTTTAAGTGCTTGTTGTGCATTTACTACAGCAATTGAGCCCAATAGCAAAAAGCTTAAACAAAGAAATTTTATTTGCATAATTAAAGAATGGAAACCTCAAAGTTAAAAATTATTCAACGCTTAATAAAAGTACAACCTGAAGAAACGTCATATATCTTTTTTAAGATATAGTTTATCACCTCAATTTTCACATTATCTCAAAATCATTTCACTTTTTTTTCTAAGTTTGAAATATGATCGAAGATAACTACAAGCATCAGGGGATGCGCAGGGGCCTTGTAAGAAAGCTGAGGGAGAAAGGAATTTACGATGAGCGTGTTTTACGAGCTATTGGCACCATTCCAAGACATGTTTTCTTTGAAAAAGCATTTCTGGAACACGCTTACCAGGACAAAGCTTTCCCGATCGGTCATGGACAAACTATTTCCCAGCCCTACACAGTAGCATTTCAAACACAGTTATTAGAGTTAAAAGCTGGTGACAAAGTTTTGGAAATTGGTACCGGATCAGGTTATCAGGCTTGCGTTTTGCTTGCTTTAGGGGCAAAAGTCTACACTATAGAATATCAGGAAGCTCTATATGAAAGAACAAGGATTTTTTTACCTGAAATGGGTTTTAAGCCTTTCTTTTTTTATGGTGATGGCTCCAAAGGCTTATCTGTACATGCCCCTTATGATAAAATAATTGTAACAGCAGGAGCGCCTACAGTTCCTACAGAGTTAATCAATCAATTAAATGAAGGTGGCATTTTGGTGATTCCTGTAGGAGACAATAAAACACAGAAAATGATCCGCTTGCGCAAAAAAGCCGATAAAAAGCTGGAGAAAGAAGTGTTTAACGACTTCAAATTTGTGCCCCTTCTGGGCGAACAAGGATGGAATTAGGAGATATTCAATCTTTTAATACAATTCATACCAGCCAAAGGTTTGTTTAATTATATCTTCTTTTTCTTTTTCCAGGTAATGGAGAAAAGCAGAAGCCGCAGGTGAGAATTTCTTATTTTTAAGCCAGATTAATCTCCATGTGGACTTTATTGGGAATTCTTTTACAGGAATAACATGAAGATCTCCGTTAATCACTTCATTCTTTATTCCTATTAGAGGCAAAACAGAATAGCCCAAACCTGCAATTACAGCTTGTTTCACCGCTTCATTGGAAGTAAGTTCCATTTTCTTCTTCACCGGAAGATTATTTGCTTTCAAAAACATTTCCATGGTTTGCCTTGTACCAGATCCCTGCTCGCGATAAATCAATGGCACTTCCGATAAAATGCTTTTATCAAAATACTTTTGCTTCTTGTTTAATGGCTTACTGTTTACCAGATAGAGCTTGTTTTCCATTAGCGTAATAGAGTCGATAGATAAATTCTCCGGCAATATTGAGACCAGGGAAAAATCCACCTCATTTTTCTCAAGACTTTGAATAACTGAGGACTTATTGGTTACATCCAAAGACAATTCAATGCCCTCATGAGATTTCATAAAGTCAGATAGAAAAAAGGGCATCACATACTTCCCTGTTGATACAGCAGAAATTTTTAATTTACCAATTAGCTGTCCTTTGTAGGCTAAAGTTTTATAGTTAATGGCATTAACCTCTGCCAGAATTTTTTCCGCGGCAATGGCAATTTCTTTACCGAAATCTGTCACAAAAACTTTTCTTCCCACTACTTCAGTCAAAGGTATATCAAACTGATCCTGAAAGTTTTTCAACTGAATTGAAACTGCCGGCTGTGTTAAATATAATTCTTGAGCAGCTTTAGTTATACTGAGGGTTTCGGTCACTTTAAGAAATACCTGAAGCTGATGTAAAGTATAGTTCATAAATTTTATTTATAATAATCATTAAAACTATATATTTTCTTTTATATAATCAATTAGTGACCTTTGTTTCATCTGAAAAGAAAACCTTAAATGATGAACGCAAACAGGATTCAACTTTTACTTATGTTGCTGTTAATTGCCTGCATTATTGTATGCTTGCTTATAATTTCTAAATCTCAGGATATTTTTCTAACGGAATTAGGTAAAGGTCTGCTATTGATATTCAGCGTTGCAGCCCTCAACATTTCTCTCAATAAGAATTTAATTATTAAAAAATAAACTATTGAAAAATGGATAAGATAGAAATTATAAAAGGAACATATTCTCCCGAAGAAGCAAAAGAAATACTCTTTAATATTATAAACTCTAAGTTGGATTTTCACAATATGAAAAATGTAAGTTCACAAATACGGTACAATCAACCTGAGGCCAGTTCTGAAAAGAGGATTGAAGAGCTTAATAATTCTTTCAAAAAAATACAGCAGGTAATTGCCAAAGCCGCAGAAGACAACCAGAATTTGACTATTAACTCTTCTATTGAGCTGACTCTTTCATCTTCCAAAGCCGATAATATAGCATGATATAGAAAGTTTGTTTTGGTCTCGGGCGTATGAAATAGGTCATGCGCCTTACTCAAAGCTATGGAACATACACTCTTTCTAACCAACCTCTCTTTAAGTTAGAAAGTTTTCTTAACGAAAAATCTGGAGGAAACTTTTAAATGTTCCTACCTCCGAAGCAGTTGTTAACTTTAGCTATATAAATTCTTCAAAAAAATATTAGAGTTTATTGATCGTGAGCAGCTTACCAAGCTCATTACTTTAAGGAAAGAAAACAAAATTAAACGACTTACTAATTAACAATAAATTAATGTATTTAGATTTACTATTAGACAACCTCACCAGCCCCGCTTTATTATTCTTTATTCTTGGAATTTTAGCCGTTAAGCTTAAAAGTGATCTGGAAATCCCTAACAGTTCTTCAAAATTCATCTCACTTTATCTGCTTTTCTCCATAGGTTTTAATGGAGGCAGGGAACTGGCACATAGTACTTTTTCTGTAGACATAATTTATGCTGTTCTTTTTGGTGTGTTAACAGCAGTAGTTATTCCTTTATATACCTTCTTTATCCTTAAAAGAAAACTAAGCATTGAAAATTCAGGGGCAATTGCAGCAGCTTATGGCTCAATTAGTGCAGTTACTTTTGTAACTGCAGTATCCTTTCTGGAGATGCAAAATATTCATTTCAGCGGGCACATGGTAGCCGTAATGGCTCTGATGGAAGCTCCTGCTATAGTGGTAGGGGTAATTCTTATCAGGTTAAATGAAAAGAAACGGAAAGACTCTCCAAAATTAAGAAGCATTGTTAGCCATTCTTTTACCAATGGAAGCGTATTAATGATTCTGGGGAGCTTAATTATTGGAGTATTCGCTAATGAAAAACAGGCTCAGGGCATAGAACCTTTTACAAATGAGATTTTTAAAGGCTTTCTTGCCTTGTTTCTGCTGGATATGGGAATTACCAGCGGCAGGAAGCTTGGCGACTTTTTTAAAAGCGGAAAATTTACTACTGCATTTGCCATTCTAATTCCTTTGCTAAACGGTTCTTTGGTAGCATGGGTAAGTGGATTCATTACTCCTGACACAGGCGACAGACTGATGTTTTCTATTCTTGCAGCAAGTGCCTCGTATATAGCTGTACCTGCTGCCATGAAAATTGCGGTCCCTAAAGCTAACCCCGGCCTCTTTCTGCCAATGGCACTGGCCATTACTTTCCCATTTAATATCACTTTAGGCATGCCAATATATATGGCAATTATAATGTCTTTCACATAAAGCCTCAATTAAAGATAAGTCAAAAATTCTCAGATTTCCAGATTAAGTATTAAAAGAAAATTAAACAATCCAAATCCGTGCAAGTTAATAATCGCGTAAGTCCAAAAAGATTGATTGATTGTTAACAACTATTATTAGATTAGAAGCGAAGCAATATAAAATCTCACTCAACCAATCTCCCCATTTCTAAAAGT
Source organism: Marivirga lumbricoides (assembly GCF_014636295.1). Taxonomy (GTDB): domain Bacteria; phylum Bacteroidota; class Bacteroidia; order Cytophagales; family Cyclobacteriaceae; genus Marivirga; species Marivirga lumbricoides. The sequence goes on from NZ_BMEC01000012.1 coordinate 229,168, forward strand.
AAACATTTTGAGAGGCTTTTGATTTATTTAGATAATGAGAATCTTTATTGCTATTGCGCTATTTATTGTTTGTTTTGGTTCAATACTATTCATATTCTGGAAGCAGGAAGTAAAATTTTCATTACCCACGCCAGTCCCTTCTAACCTTGAAATTGTGGAGCAGGGTGACTCTGTGAAATTGCCACAACTCTCAAATTTCATCGGTAAGCCGCTATATATCCATTTTTATAATTATGACTGCCCTTGTTCAAGGTTTAACATGAAAGAGTTTGAACTGATGGTAGCAAAATTTAGTGACAAGGTGAATTTTCTTGCCATAGTGGAATCTTCAGGAGAAACAACATCCAATGCAGGTAAAGAATTTAAGGAGAAATACGAACTTAACATTCCCACTATTTCAGATACCGATGGAGCGCTTGCCAAAGAATTAGGAATTTACAGTACCCCACAGGCTGTATTAATAAAAGACAACAAGATTTTCTATAAAGGCAATTATAACAAGGCACGTTTTTGCACTTCCAAAAACACAAAATTTGCAGAAATGGCATTGCAGGCTCTTATTAAAAACGAAAGCCCTCCAGACTTTCCGCTACTGGCCACCATACCATATGGTTGTGAGTTACCTTCACATTCAAGACAGGAAAGCGGTTTAAGTAATTTATTTAATTTTTAACACATCAATGGAAACAGAAATTAAAAGTAGCTCCTTTTTTAAAACGATAGATCAAAAAGCAGATAGAGCATTAGAATTATTACTCCTGTTTTATTTCATCTTTGGTATTTTTCTCGGTTTTTTCTATGAAACCTGGCTCGTTGCCTTTGGCGTAGGTGCTTTAAATATAATTCTGTATTACGGAATCAAGTTTTTACTTCCTCAATCTAAAGCTTACCAATACGTAGGAAGCCTTGTAGTGGGTGTTTTTATGGCTCAATTTATTTACCAGATGCATGGGCTTTTTGAAATGCACTTTACAGCCTTTATAGCTATTATTATTTTAATGGCTTACCAAAATTTAAAAATATTTATTCCTGTTGTTTTATTTATTGTAGTCCACCATTCCATATTTGCCTACATTCAGTACATTGGTTTTACAGAAGGTGTTGCTTCCTATCAGTCCATTTATTTTACTCAAATGGATTATATGGACTTTCAAACTTTCCTCTTTCATGCCGGCTTAGTGGTAGTTGCAGCAGTAATTGCAGGCAATCATTCCATTGAAGCCAGAAAAAACTCTGTACGCCTTTTTAATAAAATTGTAGAGACTGAAAAAGATTTTGAAAACACACAGAAAAACATAGAATTCGCCAGGGAAATAGCTAACGATAATTACGAGGTGGATTATCAGCTGGATGAAAACGATCCTTTAGGAACTGCTTTAGTAAATATGCAGAAGAACCTTAAAACAAGTAGCTTAAGAGAGAAGAGGGAGAAATTCTTAAACCTGGGTCTTTCTAAATTATCCGATATTATCAGAAATAATAATAGCAACCTAAGTTTATTGATGAATGAAACGCTGACATTCATCATTAAATACATGAAACTCAATCAGGGAGGTATTTTCATTGTAAATGATGATGACAAAAATGATATCTTTTTGGAATTAGAAGCCCGTTATGCTTATGGCAGGAAGAAGCAAGCCAATTTAAAAATTCATGCAGGGGAAGGTTTGGTAGGCCAATGTTACCTGGAGAAGGATGTTATTTACCTTACTGAAATACCTGACAGCTATATTAGAATCAGATCCGGGTTAGGTGACGCCAACCCTCGCACCATCGTGATAGTACCTATACAAAGAGATGGCCAAATGGAAGGAGTAATGGAACTTGCCAGCTTTAGTGCCTTAGAGGAGTACAAAATAGATTTTCTGAAGGAAGCTTGTGAAAGTATTGCAGTGGCATTAAATACCACCAAAGTAAACGACAGAACTAAAATACTGTATGAGGAATCACAGCGGCAAGCGGAAGAAATGAGAACCCAGGAAGAAGAGATGAGGCATAATATGGAAGAAATGGAAGCCACTCAGGAGGAACTGGCCAGAAAAAACAAAGAAATTGAAAAGCAAAGCGCTGAAAGCAAATCCCTGCTTACCGGTTTACAAAGTTTAATGGCCGTGATTGAGTTTACCCCTGAAGGCCGAATACTTGATGCCAATAAAAATTTCCTACAGGCTATGGGCTACGACTTGCAGAGTGTTCAGGGAAAACATCACAAAATATTCGTTTCTCCTGAGTATGAGCAAACTGAGGAATATCAAAATTTCTGGAAAGAGATAGGAAATGGAGAAGCTAAAAAAGGAACTTTTGAGAGGTATTCCTCGAAAGGTAAGCTTGTTAAATTGAATGCTATTTACACCCCAATTGCTGACAATAGTGGAGTAGTACAAAAAGTAATTAAACTTGCCACTGTTCTTGAGCAGTAAACCATACTGAAATTTCACAGAAAACCTTTTAAGGAAAATTGAAAGTTTTTTTACTTTATAACATTACTATTATTTGTGTAACACTATTTTAGGACTGGACACAACCATAAACGAAAAAAGCCTCCCGATTTTTATCGAAAGGCTTTTCTTTGGTGGGGATAGTAGGATTCGAAACATAAAGCCCCCTGCTTGTATGGCTAAAATTAAGGACTTATTATCAGTCACTTATATTTTTAGCCATTATTTCACTTGTCTATTTTATGAATAACTTTCTAAGTATACTGTCAAGCACAAATTTGCTTATCTTGAAAATTTTTTAACACTTCCCAAGAAGTATTTTCGGCAACTTGGTAATTAACAGGTTGAATGGAATACAGTGATGAAATAACGTGCCTTCCTCTCAAGTGAAGAGCATCATTATAATAATTTTCTCTTTGATTTGAAGGTATTCGTGCAAAATTAAACCATGGCTCAAAAGCAGAGTCATCTTTTGCTTTTGGCCAACTTTTTAAATCTAAAAGATGATATTTAAAAGTTAAGAAAAGAGCAGCTACAAAAACTCCACAATTGATAAGATAGTCAAATGCTTGAGCAGAATTGTCATATGTTGATTGCCCACTAAATGTCAATTCTCTATAAACAGGATAATTAAGTTCAAATCTAAAATGTTGGAACTTTTTTGTAGCTAATATTGAGCGGACGAGTGAAATTAATGAGGGAAGATCTTGTTCTACTTTAAAAGTTTCAAATTTTTTAAATCCATATTCAGAGAAGTTATTTGTGTCTACTTTTTCATATCTAACATATGCGTCACCAAGAAAATGAAAAATAGATAGCTCTTTTTTATAAACTCAATAAATCCCTACATGTAGAGCTCCCTTCTGGAAATTTACACATTTACCACAAATTCCAACTTCTTTCGTGGAGTTATCAATGCGTGATAATATTTCAGATTTAGTTTCTATCAACCTCAATATTCACTCTAATTCAACTTCAATAGATGACAGTAGAGATGATATATTCTCTTTATTCACACCATTTAATATGACTGTTATGCTTTTTAATATAGAATTATGTAAATGTTTCCTGCATTTGATAGCATCTTTTAGAAATTCTGATATAGCAATAAAGTTTTTATTTTGAAGTAAATCAAATATGTAGTTATATACTAAATCATTTCTATCTAATATATCAATTTTAGAATTTAATAAATTTTCTAAAACAGTAGGATCATACTCAACAAGTCCTGAACTATAATCACTGTTCTGAAAATTATTATGCAAATTTTCAGCAAATATTTTTAAATCAGGTATAAAAAGAACTTGACTCGAACCTATTTTATTTTTCATTGTTGTCTGTGTCATCATTTTTCAGAAATTTACCTAATAACTCATAAAGTTCTTTTGCAGTCTGCTTATCCATATAAGTTGTAAACTCAATTTCTCTTATAAAACCTTGTTTCGAATCTTTACCTAATTTTTCATTTACAACTTGGTTATTTATTATATCGTATGTCAAACTTTTAGGAATGGCATTTCTAGTTGAATAAAAAGACAAGCTTAACATATTCCTTGGGGTGATAGCTCCCTGAGCTCCATCAGCAAATACTGAGCGGTAATTTGGGTTTTTTTGATAAAAAACTTCTATTTTGTCACCTTCAGATTTATTGTTTCCCATTGCTAAAGTCTATTGATCTAATTGATGCTTTGTTAAAAATATCTTTAGTTTTATTATAAATACTTAGATGCAGTACAAAGATATATCAAATATTTTTGATATCATAACTAACGCTTTTACGCCAGCTATGTTATTAAGAACTACTTTTAAACATTACTATTTCATGTTTTATATTTTATAATAACAGCAGTTATACTTATAACAACTGCTAATAGTAAGAATCCTAAAGAATACTGATTTGAAGTTAATTCCATCATAAATTTATAACCTTCATGAAATATTCTGTTAACAATCACATTATCAAATTCAAAACTTTCATCTTTCGCTTCTTAACAGGTATTTCTTCCTCTTTTATTAATTGCTCTTCAACTAGTCAACCAATGCATGTTTCAATGTAATTTTCATATCACCTATAAATTCCCTTATGATTTAGACTGACCTAAATCTGCCCCCATGATAATGAAGGAATTTAAATATTTTATCTCACACATTTTTTTTGAAAGGATTGGGCGACTTAGTATTGCAACTATAATTAATTATATAAATTGAAGAATCTAATTCATTCTCAACATTCTCCATAATGCTCATAATCAATTTAGATTAGTATCAATTTATGTGACAGTTCATTAATATTATATAGGTTATGACTTTAATAAGTATTTGTTTAAGGTTAGAAGAAGAAGAGGGCATTAATATTGCTAATATTAGTACTGCACAAAATAAAAAAGCCTCCCGATTTTTATCGAAAGGCTTTTCTTTTGTGGGGATAGTAGGATTTGAAACATACTTCCCTCCCGACTTAGGAGTCGGGATGCTCTAAACCAACTGAGCTATATCTTGGATTTGTTGATTAAGCTCTCAACTCTTTTTCTACTCTTCCACTTTTTGATTTGTAGCTCTCGCTTAAAAGCTTCAGTTTTAGTAGCATATTCTTCTTTATAGACTAGCTGCCAATCATTAGTCTTTCCTGTAAACCCTTTATGGTTGGAGTTATGCTTTCTAATTCTTTCAGAAAGATCATCACAGCTGTAGCCATAATAATATTGTTGGAGCTTTTCAGAGTAAAGGATATAGAAACTACACATGCCGTAAAACAAAAAAAGGTTTGCAAAATTTGCAAACCTTTAGTGAGGATAGTAGGATTCGAAACATACCTCCCTCCCGCCTTAGAAGTCGGGATGCTCTAAACCAACTGAGCTATATCTTGGATTTGTTGATTAAGCTCTCAACTCTTTTTCTGCTCTTCCATTTTTTCACTTGCTTCTCTCGATTCACGGCCTCCTTCTTAGAAGAAAATGATCCGAAATAAACAACAGCCCATTCAGCATTGCTTCGGATCAACCCGAAAAGTTGGGGAGTAGTAATTTCAAGCATAGATTCTTGAGAGTCTATAGAGGAAGAAAGCTACGTTTTTGACCCCTCTGAACTGAGCTCTAAAGGCTTTGATCTTTGCATTAAATG
>NZ_BMEC01000013.1 GCF_014636295.1 Marivirga lumbricoides
CCCATGATGCCCTGGGGAAAATGGCACCGATAGAATTTTCAGAATTTACCTCTGTTGGCGGTACCGCCAACAGAGGTAAAACTGTAACTTCTGACAAATAAACAGTTCTAATTAGGGGAAGCCTACACTAGGTCCTGCCCAAAACCTACACACAATCAACAGTTTCAACCATGTCAGTAGTGTTTTGGATTAAATATTATAAATTCATAGAACAAACCTATCATTTATGTTTGGATGGCTTTCTTATGGCTTTTCATAGCCGCATTTGTTGTGGGTAGTTTTGTTATTCCTTTTTAAGTTTGTCTATAGCATTTTCAAGTGATTTGTCACTTTCAAAGTATTCTGTTTTCAAAGAGTTATATTCTTTGTCATTGTTCAATGTTTGTTCTAATGTTGAAGTTAAGAAATTATAGTTTGTAAATTTAGTTGGTGTAGTCAATAATGTGTTTAACCATTCCCACATTTTCTTTTCACCTATTTCTTTTTCGATTGCCAAAAATATTATTGGCGCATAATTGTAAACATATAACTGTCTGTTATTGTATTCAGAGTAGGATTTTATTTTAGCAAAGGGTATAGCATTGAAATTTTCTAAATTTTTAATTTTTTCGTTTATCTTTTCCTCGTAAACTCCTTCTCCAATTATTTTTTTTGTCAACTGCAATGATAAAAATTCTGCAAAGCCTTCGCTCATCATATCTCCAAGCTCGGAATTGAATACTTTGAAAGTTCCAAAATAAAAATGTCCCAGTTCGTGGGCGATGAATGGTCGGTAAAAATTTTGATATTTTGGTTCTACAATACTTTTTAATCCATTTCTCCAACCAATGCTCATAATTGTTGGGTATGATACAAACATCCATCCATCTTTTTTCGATGTTGGTGTTGTTTGAATAAAACTAACCGGTTGGTCAAACGGTATTTTTAAATTTTGAGTATAAAACTTCTTGTACGAATTTATAAGTTCTCCAAATTCTTTTATTTGCTCATTATCAAGCCCTGAATTTAAAAAGAAAGTATTGTTTAATTCAGAAAACTCGTAATTCCCACAAAAAAGTGTTAGTTCTTGTGGGCTTTCACTTTTAAAATTAGAGGATTTCGCGTTGATTGGTTTATTTCCATTAATGTATAAGGTATTACAGTCAGAACAAGTTAACTCAATATCGTATTTTACTTTATCAAATGCTTTATCGTTTGCTACATCGTACAAGACTGGATACCAAGCAGACTGAAAACCGTCTGAACGAACTGAATTTTTATTAAATGCTATGTTACCTTTCCAATCTTTCCGGCTATAATTTTCAATCGTATCTTTTACGACAGGGAACTTTCCTACGTATTTAAATTGAATGGATTCTGGAAGAAATTTCCCTGTTCCATTATTATCTTTAAAATAATAGGCATTACTCTCTCCAGTCGATAAGCTGTCATTTAGAGATTTACTGAAGAAGATTAAAAAATCATTAGGTTTTTTACTTCTCATATGAAGAATATTCATTCCGGAATTTAGTCGGATGAAATAGTCTTTGATTTGAGGAATCTCACTTAATGTTAAATCACACTCAAAAGTTCCTTCGGTAATAGAAATTTCAACTTTTCCAGTTAAAGTCGGTATTTTTCCTTGTGCTGAAATATTGATTAAAGGAATAATAAGTAAAAGTATTATTAAAAAAAATTGTTTCATATTGTCATTTTTCCTGTCAAACTCTGGCTAACGTAAATTTAAACAATTGGTAATAAGCCATTTGTAAATCCAATATCTTCATTAGTCAGACCGAATTTATCCATTTCTTTTTTAATTCGCTTGACCAATCCGAGTTTTCTTTTCTGGTCCAGGAATAGATATCCTTCCGGGTTGACATAAGGAATACCCTTGACCACCATATTCCAAATAATGACTGCCAACTTTCCAGCTGTTGCACTAATGGCAGATACCCTTTCCCTTCGAAAATTGATTCTATGAAAAAAATCTCTTAATGGAATGGATTCTTTTAGATTCCCAATGATATTTTTAGCAGAGAATATGAGGTACAAGTGGGACACTTGCACCATGTATAATGAGATTTGTTGTGAAAACGCCAAACAAAGGGCTGGCAGGCTCCTGATTTATTATCATCTTATTCTTCTATTTTTTAAACTCACCCCTGATTTGTCTAAAGATAAATCTTTCCCCTCTCTTCCAGGAAGAGAAGGGTGGGTCTCTGAAAGAGAGTCGGGATGAGTTAATGCATAGTACGGCTACCTACACCATTTCCAATATGCTTGGAAAAAGAAAAACCACTTTCTTTCGGTTGCCCGATTGAAAGCGGCTTTCATTTTAAACCTAAGCCTGGTAATAGTGATAAGTGAGGTAGGCCGATCAGTCGGCACAGTCAGAATAAATTAAGCCTTCCTGTTTCCCCATGACACTTAATGAGATCACGGATAATTTTCTTTTACCAAAAAAATGTAGTGCCTAGGCTAATAACTCACATGATAAGTGATTTACGAGATACCGGATAAATTAAGACTTTTAAAAGGTAAGTCTTAATTTTCCGGCATGACGGTTCTCATTATATTTATAGCCTGAATTAGGCTTTTCTACCTTATTTCTTTACCACACGTTTGGTGATTTGCTTTTCTTCCGTTTGGATTTTGATCAGGTACACCCCACTTTCCAACCCTGCTAGTTCCAGGTAGTCTCCAGAGCTAAACTCAGGGATATCAGCCATTAACTGACCTGTTGTATTGAGGATGGTAATATGCGCTTTCTCTCCTGCAAACTGACAATACAATTTATCCGTCACCGGGTTAGGATATAATGCCAGTGAACCATTTAAACTCGCAGCAGTTTCTGAAGCCTGAAGATCTACCTCTGGACTGGTAGCTGGTTGCGCTGCAGCTCCCTGGTAGGTAATTCTGATCCAGTTGATGTTCCAGCCACCTGCCTGTGCGTAGATTCCAAAAGGATAAGTTCCGGCATTCACGTTAACAGTATGGGAAACTGTTTGCCAGTTTTGCCATCCACCAGTGTTAGGGATAGCGACTTCACCTAATATGGTTGTTCCACCGTTAATATCTGCCGATAAACGGCCTCCTCCAACTTCACTGGCTACTCTGTACTCTATTAAATAGCTTCCTGATGAAGGAAAGTTGATTCCATTATAGGCCATCCAGTCGGCAGTTTCAATGTATCCGACATTCTGACCTCCTTCGGAGCAGTTTTCCAGTTGCACGCCATTCATTGCGCTATAGCTTTCAGCTTCAATCAAATTGGCAGAATTAGCAGGCGCTATCACGATAGAGGTAACTTTATCATTAAATGCATCATCCACCAAACAATTATCATCTCCTGTTTTTACAATGGTACTTCCTGAAAAGTTAACATCCCAATACAATGTGGCCTTGTAGCCTGACTGCACGCGGATAGAGGAAATGTCATCATTTGCTATTCCCCTGGCTTGTAAATCTGACAGGTTATAGTTTCCTACCCCCAGACCTACTGCATAACCTCCATAATTACAATTCTGGTAGACGGTTACTACCGAATTTCCTCCGCCACCACCGGCAGGAACTGTTCCGGAAATCCAAAAGCTACCCAATGAACCATAGTCAGAATATCCATTAGTGGCAGGATTTCCGGCTCCGGTGCCTTCTACTCCAAGGTAGTAAGTACCGGCATCAAGGTAGGCTTCCAGGCGTGTATTCAATCCTCCTCCGTTAAAAACTCCAATCAAATTTCCAGTTGATCCTTCATAGAGATTGACCAGAACATCTAAATTACCGTGGCGAGAAACTGTATTAATATCTAATGTTACATTGCCTGTTCCGCTGGTAAACTCAAACATATCCATATCTCCATTGGTCTCTATCACACCATATTGCATGTTAATATTTCCTGATCCGTCTTTGTTGATAAAAGTGGATCCTCCGAAATTATTACCATGATCATCTGCACGGAAACCCACATAACTGGCCATAATGCTTAAATCGTTTTGGGTATTATTGGCAAAATTATATTCTCCACGACTCCATTGCGTAATAGGCTCATAATAACCTACACCCATAATAGGTGCCCAATCACCATGTCCTCTGAAATAACCTTCTTCCGGATTGGTTCTACCATCATGCCCCAGGCCAAGTGTATGGCCAATTTCATGAGAAGCTGCTTCACCACCTGACTTTCCTGAAAGAATGAATACCCAGCAGGGCCAATCCTGATAGCCGAAACCTGTTACAAAGGCTACACCACCTGCACCCGGAGCTGCATTGTTAGTAGGTGTAAAAACGCATCTTTGCCTTCTGTTTTGCGGATAAGAATTGTAAACTGCCTGACTTGTAGTGATGTTGATATTGAAGGGACGAAAATCTTCACTGATTAAATCCCAGGCTTCCTGAATGGCCGCATCAGACATTCCTGAAGGCGCTGCATTGAGAGAGTTACCATTGATCCAGCCAGTTCCGGCAGGCAAAAAGTATCCGTCAAAATCCAGCAATACCACGCCATAGGCTCCCGGTAAACTCTGTAGGTCATACACATTTTCAGCTACTTCAAAATCAGCTGCCTTTGCTTCTGTTTGAGGAACTTTAGCCTGATTTATCTGCTCAGGATATTCTATACAAATTACCTGATCTATTGGTTTTTCGCGTAAAAAAGCATTACCCAATTTATCACTGTAAAATTCATAGGCCAGTTTCTCTGACTTTAATACAATATTGCCGCGCAGTTCATCCCCTTCAGTTCTGATAAAGAAACTGTTTTCTTCTTCTCCATTTACATCCCCCACAAGGGTAAGGCTGTTTTTCACCTCTTCCTCAAAGCGAATATTCAGCTTTACTTCTTCATTATTGGGAGTTGCCATCGTAATGCCTGAAGTGAGCCCAGGCTGTTGCACGGTGCGCTGTTGAACTAACTTACTTTTAAGCGTAGCTTTAAAAGAGCTTGTGCTACCTAGTGCTTTTTGCTCCTTTGTCTGCTGGGCAAAGCCCGTCTGGAAACTCATGAGTAAGAGTATACCCATGAGTACTTTCATGTTAATGTACTTCATATTTATTTGGTTTTTGGTTACTATTCAATAGAGGAGAAAATTGAGAAACATCATTGTCTATCTTGCGCAATTAACCTTAAGTCCGATTAATTAAGAAGGGCGTCCCGGCTAAAACCAAGACAGCCCAAACTTAAAATAGAACTAAGCTTACTTTTTGATAAATCGCTGTGAAACAACTTCTTCTCCTTTCACTGCTTGTAAAGTATACAAGCCCTGTGGTAATTTGCTGATGTTCAGCTGTCCGGAGCTAAGCTTTCCTTTGAGCATTACTTTACCCGCGCTGTTAATTACCTTTACAGATGTGGCATCACCGCTAAAACCTTCGGGTAGCTTCACATTTAATATATCCTCCGCAGGATTAGGATAAACATTTATTACCATAGCCTGTGTAAGCTCAGCAGAACTAGATGAAGAATTGAGGGTTTCGGAAGAAGCTATGGTTGCAGCGTTACTTTGGCGGGTAATCTGCCACCAGTTAATGTTCCAGCCTCCTGTTTGGGCAAAAATCCCAAAATTATAGGTTCCCGCATTAATATAAACTGTATGCGAAACGGTAGTCCAGTTTTGCCAGCCCCCTGTAGCAGGAATGGAAACATTCCCAAGTACTGTTGATCCGCTGTTTACATCAAGAGAAAGCTGGCCTCCATTCACACTGGCCACTCTGTAATTCACTGTATAATAGCCTGAAGAAGGAATTGTTATACCATTGTAAGCCATCCAGTCTCCTGAATCAATGTAGCCAACATTTTGGCCTCCTCCGGCATCTGAAGTAGCTTCTATCTGCACGCCATTCATGTTGCTGTAGTTCTCTGCCTGAGTAACTAAATTGAAAGAGGGGTTAGGATTGCTGCCGCCACCCTGATATACGCGTACATAGTCTACCAGCATTTGTGCAGGCAAGGCGCCATTATCTATTGAGAAGCCAGGCCAGTTACCTCCTACGGCTAAGTTCAGCAATATAAAGAAATTGTTTTGGAACTCGCTGGTGCCGTTTACTCCATTGCTGATGTCCACTACATGGTACTGCTGTCCGTCAATAAACCAGCGGATAGCATTTTGATTCCATTCTACAGAATATACATGGTATGCGCCAACATTAGTATTAGTATAGCCTCCATAGTTGGCATAATCACCGTTATGATCTCTCCAGTGGATGGTTCCATGTACCTCAGGCGCTGTATTCACATGCTCCATGATATCAATTTCCCCACAAGCAGGCCAGCCGACAGAAGTAATATTGCTGCCTAACATCCAGAAGGCAGGCCACAATCCCTGCCCTGATGGCAATGCCATTCTGGCTTCTATTCTACCATATTTAAAGCTTTTTCTACCCTGCGTTTTCATTCTTGCCGAAGTGTAGTTTGAGCCTCCAAAGTTTTCCTGCTTTGCAGTAATTACTAAATTACCATTTTGCACTGTAGCATTCTGGCTTCTGTAATACTGAAGCTCATTATTACCCCAGCCACCATTACCTGTCTCAAATACCCAGTCAGGGCCTATTCCGTTGGTAAATTCATCCTGCCACACAAGCTGCCAGTTTTGTGCCTTCAAATTCATTTGCATTAGCAGAAGTATTCCGCTGAATGTCATCCATCGTAAAATTTTCATAATATTATATTGTTTTAGTTGAACATGGCCCTCTGCATTGCCATGAAGTTTAGCTTGAGCATAGCAGAGGGCATAAGATTATTCTTTGATAAAGCGCTTTACTGTTACTTTACCGTCAATTTCCACCTGTAAAAAGTATAGTCCTTTTTTGAGGTGCGAGATACTCAGCAAAGAGCCTGAGGAAACATTGGAGGTGGACTCCATTAACCTGCCATGCGCATTTAATAAAGTGAGGTTGGCATGCTCTGCGGTGAAGTCAATTTGCAACTGGCTTTTAGCTGGGTTGGGCGATAAGCCAATCTCAGTGATTTCCAACATTGAATTCTCAGAATTGAAAGCTGTGGCTGCAGATTGCGCACTTGCTCCGGAAGCTGAAGAAATTGTCCATGAGTCCAGATTCCAGCCTCCTGTTTGTGCGAAGATGCCAAAATTATAGGTTCCCGCTTCAATGTAAACAGTATGGGAAACGGTAGTCCAGTTGTACCATCCGCCTGTGCCTGGCACTGTACGGTAACCAAGTACATTAGCTCCTCCATTTACATCAAGGGATAATTCTCCACCACTTCCTTCACTCGCTACCCTATAGGAAACCGTGTAATTACCTGAGTTCGGAATGTTAATTGAATTGAAAGCCATCCAATCATTGGTATCAATATAGCCTACGTTCTGGCCGGCTTCCGCCCCTGCCCCATTTTCCAATTGCACACCAGACATGCTGCTATAATTTTCTGCCTGAATTGTCTGGCTAAAACCTGAACTGCTTCCTTCTCCGAACAATTCTATCTCTGCTAATTGCAGAATACTGCCACTATTGTTTGTTAGATTAAACCTAAAATAAGTAAAGGCACTATTAGCCGCCACCTGAAAAGTTTGCTTTTGTTGCCTGGAAGGGAAATCAACTCCTGAACGCACATCCAGTGCTGTCCAGTTGACACCGTCATTAGAACCCTGCAAATTCCAGTTGAGTGGATCTCTTTGAGGGGCATCATTAGCAGAAGTAATACTATAGCTACTCAAGGAATAATCATTATTAGCCTGAAATTGTACCCATGCAGAGCTGTTAAAAGTGAGGTATTTGGTTGCAGCATCATTGTCAATCAGGTTGGCAAACCCTTCTCCGGCTGGAGAATCTGTAAACTGAACTGAAAGATTTCCGCCCATGCCGGTAATGTCTTCATCGTTGTCATTTCCACCGCCATCTGTGTACGGCCCGAAACTAACTACCACTCTGTTAGGGTTGGGGGTATGCACGGAGGAAGAATATTCGAATACATCATCATAAGCAAAACCATAGGCAAGCTGATCTACGCTGATGCCTTGCTGATGCCAGAATTTTGCATAGTGGTTGCAGGGTGACTGCTGGTAATATTCAGCTGAATTCGACCAATCCTGCAAACCCACATTTGGCGTGGTAACATCTATTACATGGCGGTTCAAAGCTGCACAAATTTGTGCCTGCACTAATAGGTCAGTTGTTTTATCCTGAACAATGTTATCCAGCACGCCTTTTCCTTCAAATACTTCCTGAGTGGTGGGCCTTCGGACAATAATTGCCTGTCTGCCTTCAAAAGCAGTGGAAGTACTTGTCATAACAAGCTGTTCACCTTGAACTCTACCCCTCCAAATGCCGGCATCGCCAGCATCAAAAACTAAATCTTCATTGGCATATTTATTCCAAACTGCATCCACGTAGGGTTTCATATAATTTACATAAGGTCCTGGATTGGGCATGGTTCCAATACTGCCATCTGCAAAAGCCTCTGTTTTGGCAGGTGCTGTAATTTCTCCCGTAGCAGGATCGTAGCATCCCTGAAACTCTAGCGGCACACTGGCCTGGAATGCTGAGGTTATTTCAGCAGGCGTGGCAATCTCTCCTACTTTCTTGTAGTAACCATCATTCCCAAACAACTCCATACCGATGGAATACTGATAAGAATCTACCCTGGTAGTATTACCAAAAAAGCCTATTTCATCATTGGTTAGCTCAATAATCTCGTACAAAATTCCGTTGTTAGGATCAGTAGGATTGGTATAGCTTGGCGAAGTATAACCCTTTTGTGCTCCTGAAGAGCCAAAGAAATAAAAGTATAATTGCTCACCATAGGAGATAAAAACACGGCAACCCTGAATAGGAGGAAGTGTAAATGTATTATTAGGAATATCGCTTAAACGTGTAAAACAATCTGCATACAGTCCGTTTTGTCCCGGCCCGGTATTACCCCCAATTACAGGACCTTGCACCGTATTGTAAGAAGGTGACATAGGCAATATATTGCCATTTGCGGCATCTACCCAGATATGGTTAGCCTGAGGCGTTAGATCCTCACCCACAATAGCTACAAATAATTCACTATCTGGATAAGGGGAATTATTTTCGATAATAAAAGGAATGGAAGTTTGTGCACTAAGGCCCAAGCTGATGAAGCTCAGAGAAACTACCATAAAATACTTAACATAGGTTTTTAGGTACATCATGATTGAAATGTTTAAAAAATGAAACAAAATAGTTCAGCTCAAAAAGGTTGATAGAAGTACTTTAGTAAACCTGCCGTAGAAATGGCAAAGAAAGAAATCCGAAGATTTGATAATTCAGATGAATAAGAAATGAGAAAGGAAAGAAAAACAGGTTTTCTCTTTTATAATTTTTCAGGTAATGCATTGTTTTAGGTTTTGTTGAGCCTGCAAGTTCGCATTCTGACATATGTAGTAAAATAACTTACTACTACAAATCCACATCACACGGAAAAATACAATTCATCAAAACTACATCAGATTGAATAATTTTGTGTATTTAAATTAAAATAACGCTATTTTATTCACTTATAAATTTTCATTTCTTATGAAATGCAAACGTTTTCAATTTACAAATAAAAATAAGGATAATATTAAGATTATAGCTTGCTAAAATATTTTAGCAAGTTAAAAAAGGTAGACTTGAAGGGTGGGAATTAATGAAGGTTAAAATAAAGAAAATAATGATGCGCTTACTCATTGTCCGAATTAGGATTTTTAAGATTTAAGGATTAGAGGATTAACTACTGATTCGGTTTTATTTATATTAATTACATTTTTCTTCTCATTGACTTTGTCTTAATAAAGTCTTTATTATCATTATGATTTACATTGTATACCCTCTTAAATTCTAGACTTTTTGCTCCGAAATTGAGAAGTAAACCTATTGGCAAATTATAAGCCTGACAATAATTCATGGCCTGAGCTAAATGAGCTTCATCCAGCCTTATCAGCGCTTTCAGTTCAACCATAATACTATCTTGCACGAAGAAATCTACTCTCCTAATTCCAATTTCAACGCCTTCATAAAAGATAGTCATCTCCATTTCTCGTTTGAAGGTTAAGCCTTGCTTTTCCATCTCAATAGCTAAGGCTCGCTGATAAATCACTTCTTGAAAGCCATTTCCTAAAGTGCTGTGAACCTTCATTGCACAGCCAATTATTTTATGAGTTATTTCTTCAAACTCCATAATATGCCTGGACTAGGATTTTAAATATTTGATTGCTTTGGTTTATTTTAGCGGAGTTTTTTAGAAAAATAAAGATATGTATTTATCTTTTAACCTTCCAAATCTCTAAAACCAAAATCCTATCATCTTCTAATCTTTTAATCCTAATCCAGACAATTAATTTATACTGCTACTTCTTCAGCTACAGCCATTCTATCCCAGTTTCTATGTTGGGCAATGGCATTTCTGAATTCATCGGCAGAGTCATTGATAAAGACTGCTTTGTCATCTTTAAAAGCTTTTATTACTGTTTTATCAATCAGCTCTTCTCCTTCATTATTAGCAGCAATGGCTTTACAGTGTTTAAAAGCTTCATTCAAAAACTTAGTGAATTTAGCGGTCTTCACCAGCATTTCTACTGATTTTTTACCCCCTGGTACATACACTGCATCAAAAAGCACACTTTCAGTAGTATTGATAGCTGCATCTACAGGATGATCATGACCCTTATCACACTTAACATTTCCACCATGAGGAGCAACCAGCATTAACATAGCACCCTCCTTTTCAAGAGAATTGATTACCTTTTCATAATCTTTACTGCTAAAACCGTCTGCCACTAAAACAGCCACTTTACGCGTAGCAATGCTGTCAAACTTGGTATTAGCCTGGCTTAAAGCAGGTGATTTATCTAAGTAGTTCTTCTTCTTGCCTGGTTGATGCTTCTTAACATCCGCATCGGCACCTATTGCCTGATTAATCGGTTGTTCAATTTTAGCAGGCACTTCCATCCCCAACCCTTCGGCTACTTTCTGCGCTAACTTTTCATCAATTTGATTGATTACCCATAACATTCTTGATTTCACTGAATCGTAGGTACATTTACCCAATTCAAAAGTGTAAGCAGCTGCTACATGGGCTTGCTCCCATTCTGCCAAACTTCTATAAAACAATGCCGGTTGTGAAAAATGATCACTGAAACTCTCACTTCGGGTTCTTACTTTTTTAGCATCAATCCTTTCTTCGTAAGAATCGAAAGCGCCTTCCGCTATTTTGCTTAAATGCGGACAACCGCCACCTATTGAGTTGGGAAAATAGGCGGTTTTACCTTTAGGAATTTCCATTTGCATGTGCCCGTCCCTCTGATTATTATGTGTTTCAGCAACAGATTTATTAATCGGGATTTGCTGAAAATTAATAGACCCTAATCGGGAAAGTTGTGTATCTCTGTAGGAGAAGAGCCTTCCCTGCAATAATGGATCGTTGGTAAAATCCAGACCAGGCACAATATGGCCCGGCAGAAAAGCTACCTGCTCTGTTTCTGCAAAAAAGTTATCAGGATTTCTGTTGAGGGTCATTTTACCCACGGTTTGTACAGGAACCATTTCTTCAGGGATAAGCTTGGTAGGATCCAGCAAATCGAAATCGAATTTATGTTCATCTGCTTCAGGAATCAATTGTAAGCCTAGCTCCCACTCCGGATACTGGCCGGCTTCTATGGCATCCCATAAATCTCTTCTATGGAAATCAGGATCTGCCCCATTTATCTTCAGTGCCTCGTCCCAGGTTACAGAATGAATCCCTAACAATGGTTTCCAATGGAATTTTACAAAATGCGCTTCTCCCTTGTCGTTGATCATTCGGAAGCTATGAATCCCAAAGCCCTCCATCATCCTCAAACTACGTGGAATGGCTCTATCACTCATTACCCATATATGGTTATGCAATGTTTCCGTGGTATGAGAGACAAAATCATAAAAAGTATCGTGAGCTGAAGCTGCCTGTGGTATTTCTCTGTGCGGCTCTGGCTTTACAGAGTGTATAAGGTCAGGAAATTTCATGGCATCCTGAATAAAAAAGATAGGCATGTTATTCCCTACCAAATCCCATGTACCTTCATCTGTGTAGAATTTAGTAGCAAAACCACGTACATCCCTTGCAAGGTCCGGTGACCCCTTTGAGCCTGCTACAGTTGAAAATCTTACAAAAACAGGTGTTTTTCGGCTGGTATCATTGAAAATTCCGGCTTTGGTATATTCAGGGATAGGTTTATAAAGCTCAAATACACCGTGTGCCCCGCTTCCCCTGGCATGTACAATGCGTTCCGGAATGCGCTCATGGTCAAAACTGGAGATTTTTTCACGAAGCAAAAAGTCCTCTAAAAGTGTAGCGCCACGCTCCCCACTTTTTAGAGAATTGTTGGTATCATTTACCTTAAGCCCCTGCTTGGTAGTGAGTGGCTTATTGGTAGGATCTTTCTTATACTGCGATAATTGTTCTTGCTTTTTAGAAGTTCCTTCTCCGGAATCCTTCTTTTTTGGTTGTTCCATAGTTTTTTAAAATTTGTAAATTGGTTCTTGTAAAAAGAATCGCAATAAATGTGGCAAAGTTGTAAAAACATGCATTTTTATTATTTGTACTGAAGCCTAAAACTCAGAGAGAACTTTTACCCCCTCACTTCCAACCTTTTACACTGTATTAGTGTCTTTTCTCCACAACTTTCAAAACCCTTGTTTATGAAACCTTTAAAATCATTTGTAGTATCAATAATGCTTATCACCGGATTTGTAGCCTGCGAATCTGAGTCGGCCCATATTTCGAAAGATTGTATCTATACCGCTACTGTTGAAGATTTATCAGGACTGGATGGCTGCGGCTTCCTTTTTAAGTTAGACAATGGAGACTACCTTGAGCCTGTATGGCGATGGGGCTTTTGTGGTACTCCTCCCTTACCGGAAGGCGCAACAGAAGATCCTTTATGGGATTTCAATTACGTAGACGGGCAACGCGTGCGACTTGGCTTTGAACCTGCTAATGATGTAGGCAGCATTTGCATGAAGGGAAAACCGGTAATTATTACCTGCCTGGAAGTGATTGATGAAGCTCCTGTGGAGTGAAGGATCTGAACGGATGCTTATACAATTAAACCATCTTTTCAATATTATCAAGCAGATTTATACCACTTTTTCTCATTAGTTCGCTGGCATTGAAGTCTGTACATATTCCCTCATCTAAATGGTAGGTGAAAAGTAATTCATCTTTGGCAATTTTACTGTTAAAACTATAATTAGTGACTATCATATGATTACCTGCTAATTTAGCCATCTCCAAATCGTGCGTAGAAATGATACCAAAAGCATTAAGCTCACTCAGCTGTTTAATCAGGGACACTCCCCCTCTGTACCTATCCTCCGAATTAGTGCCTTTAAACATTTCATCCAACATGAAAAATATAGGTTCTCCGCTTTTGATCAGTTGAAGCAATTCCTCCACTTTTTTCAATTCCGCATAAAATGACGAAACACCTTCGTCCAGGTTATCCTGCGTGCGCATACTGGTAAACAATATCAGTTGTGAAACTTCTGCTGATTGTGCACAGCAAGGTGCCCCCATATGTGCTAAGATCAGATTTACTCCAATGGTTCTTAAGAAGGTGCTTTTGCCCGCCATATTAGAGCCTGTAACCATGGCTATTTGACCTTTTCCCTCCAATGCAAAATCATTGCAAACCCTGGTTTCAGCTTTAAGTAAAGGGTGGCCCAACTTTTTAAAACTTAGTTTATAAGGTGTGGCTGCAATTTTAGGAAAAACAAAACCCTGATTAGAGTAGGCAAAGCCAGCCAAACTATTTAATACCTCAAACTCGCTGATGGCATCTATCCACTGGCTCACATGCTTCCTGTTTTTATGCTTCCATTTCTCAGTTTGAATAATGTAATGAATATCCAGTAGCCAAAAACTGTTAAAAAGAAGATAAAACTTATTACTATCGCTCTTTTTGGTACCTCTCAATTGAAAGGCTTCTAAAAGCTTCCTTATCTTGTTAATTTCATTAGTAGCGGAAGCATTCTTTTTATACTTTAGATCTGACTGCAGTTTCAACAGTTTTCCAGATTGGAAAGTTGACGATATAATCAATTGAGCCAACTCCTCATACCCACCTAACACACGCACATTATCGTAGGTATCGTCAATAATTTCCTCTGCAATAGGTGATACTTTTCTTAGTATAAAAACATTGATAAATGCTACAGTAAGAAAAGGGAATAAGTAGAAGTTGAAGCCTTCAGAAAAGGAGTTTATAACACATAAAATAGCAAAAATGGTGAATGATATTCTCAAAAATATGCTTCCTATTATGTAATTTCTTTGTTTCGGTAATAAGTGCTCTTTTTTCTCAATCCACTTCAAAAGCTTTTGATGCTCAGTCTCAGTATTCATAAATGGCAGACCGGCAGCCTGAAATTCCTGCCTCCATTCCAACTTAGGCAGCAATTCCTTAATGGCTTGCTGCCTTTCCAAAATTGTATCTTTAGAGGCCGCTTTTGAGAGCCAACTGGCGAGCAAGAGGCTTCCTGATTCTGTAGTAGTTCTGTTGAGTAACTGAAACAAGGAGTGAACACCGAACACATCTAAGTCGGCCAGATAAGGATGCTCATATGTGAAATAATTATGACCTTCAGAAAATTCTGATAGTTTATTTTCTAACCTGAGCAATTCCTGCTCATTAATTTGAATTAAAAAATTAAGTTTCTTTTTCCGCTTGTTTAATTTGTTGTAGCTCATCAACAGTAATGCAAATCCAATAATCCCGATGGGAGTTACTACCCACAATGCCATTATCATTCTTTCATTGGCCAGATAAGCTATTGCTATAAGAGAGAGAACAAAAACCACTGCCCGGGAAATTGAAAGCATTTTTAGTTTCCTTTCTAACTGTGGAATTTTCGTTTGGTATTCTTCGATATTGGTATGGTAGACCTTCAAATTGAGACAGCATTAGTGGTAGATGGATTAATGATGAAGATAGGGAAAATTTAAGACTTGAAATTTCCATCAATGCTTATGTTAGAGTTCAAATGTTCCTAAGGGATTGCTAAAAAGAACTCTTTTTAAAGTTTTTTGGAGAAGAGAATTTATCATGTATTTTAATAAGCACCTCGAATCTTTTCTAATCCGATCCACTCATGTGCAATATTTTTCATTAATAGTGCATTATCAAACTTCACCGAACCTTCAGGAAATATATCACGATCTTCAAAAAAGCTTGACTCTACCTTTTCTACTTCTAAAAGCGATACTTTCCAGGAGGATGTTTTGAGTTCAAGGGCATCAAAATTATTTTTGTTAGGAGAAAAGCCTACTGAACTTTTTTCGAAAAACTCAGAAACAGATTTTAGGTTTTCAAATATGCTTTCTTTATTCCACTGAGTGGTTTCCTTTGCTTTAATAGAAAGAGAAGTTTTATCATCACTTACAAAAGCTACTTCATAGCTTCCATCAGATTCTTTTACTGTAAAATCAGCCAGGTGATGAACACCTGGAAAGATTCTACCTCCTGCCAATGCATTTAATTTGGAAGATGTATCTCTTCTGGGAATATATACGCCTTCTTTTAATTTTCCTTTTTCGTACCATTCTACAGCAATTCTGTGAGCTCCATTTTCAGAAGATATGCCTAATTGGCTGGGAAAGCCTTTAGGCCTGATTTCCTTCAGCCTAATTAAACAAATACCGGCAATGCCTTTTCCATTGACCAACTTTGGCTTAAATGGTTTGGGTAAATAATTTTCAAGCACTTCTTTGTCAATTTGGTAATTGATAAGAATTCTTCGGTCAATAATTCCTTTGATGGTGGGTATTTTCATTTTTCATTAAGTATAGAATACTTCGTTCAAATATTCTCAGGACTTAAGTGAGTTTATTCAATGGGCCGGACTTTGTACATATAGCAGTAGCCTTTTTATATTTCTCCATCTTTTTAGTTTGGTTGGTCCCTATGATATTAGAAAAAACATAGGGGCATAATTTCTTTTTCATACATCAATTCTTATTCGAAAATTATAAGAAGATTGCTAAAATCTTGCAAGATGTACTTAATACATCTCTTAATAGAGAATATTTACCCAACCTTTATATACTGATCCACAAGGACCATTAATAATCCAATAATAAATATCACTTGGTAAGTTACTTCCATTCCATTTATTATAATAATTACCTGATTCATAAACCTTTTTTCCTGTTCTCTGAAATACGCGCAAGGATGAACCCAATAACCGAGAATCTATAATAAAATATTCATTTTTATCATCCCCATTTGGTGTAAATACATTTGGGATTATAATATCTTCATATTCAGGAAATGTAATATTTACCTTATCAATAACTATTCCACAGGAATTTTCAACCTCTACCCAATAAGTTCCTGATTTCCTCACCTCAAATATTGGGTTTTCAGATCCGTCTTGCCACTTGTATGTTCCACCTGGTACAGTCGCATCTAAGCGAAGATAATCAAGATCACAAACAGTCCTAT
Organism: Marivirga lumbricoides; assembly: GCF_014636295.1. Classification (GTDB taxonomy): domain Bacteria; phylum Bacteroidota; class Bacteroidia; order Cytophagales; family Cyclobacteriaceae; genus Marivirga; species Marivirga lumbricoides. The sequence continues at coordinate 16,416 of NZ_BMEC01000013.1, forward strand.
CTTCACCTAGATCAAAGTCAGGAAGTTTATTAAACTCGACTTTAATACTATCTCTGGTTATTCCACAATTATTTTCAATTTCCAACCAATAAATTCCAGATTCATTAACTTGAAGGGAAGAGCTTGATGAACCATCGGACCATCTATAAGTAGCATTTGGAAATCCTGCTTCCAGAACTATTTCGTTATCTTCGCATGTACTTACATCTTCCCCCAAGTTAAGAATTGGCATATTATTAAATTCAATGAATATACTATCTGAGGAAGATCCACAATCATTAGTAACAGTAACCCAATAAAGCCCTGATGAAGTTATCTCTATAGTAGGATTAGTTGATCCATCTTGCCACTTATATTTCCCTTCAGGCACTGTTGCATTCAGCTGAAAAGAATTAATATTGCACAGTGAACGATCTTCCCCCAAATTTACAACAGGCTTAGCACAAGGATTAATTAGACAGGTTCTCTCTTCAGCAGTAAGAACTTTGTTATAAATTCGCACATCATCAATAACACCATCAAAATAGGTAGTTCCAACAACATCATTTCCTAATTTATCTATCGATCCAAAAACTAAAGGAATATTTGTATTAACATTAATATTAGATGGAATAAAAGTAGTCCCAACCAATTCATTATCAACATAAAGGCTTATACTGTCCTTGGCCTTAATACCAATTAGAGAATACCAAACATTCTCTTTAAATCCAGCACTATTTACATTGTATAAATTATTACTCTCACCACCAACGAAAAAAAAGAAAGCGTTCTCTCCATTTATTCTTTGAGCATCTAAAGCATATCCAGCTCTTATAGGAGTACCAAATATAGTAACGCCTTTATTTACTATCCATCCCCCCCTGCTACTTGTACCAGGAATTAGATCTTTGAACTTTAAAACCTTGACCCAACAGGAAATTGTAAAATTGGAGGTTCCTAAATCAAAATGATCACCTACTTTAATATAATCGTTGACTCCGTCAAAAAGATAAGCTGAATTTGCATTACCATCTTTGTCACTAGTTTGAAGAGCTCCATTAATTGTCCCATTAAAGCCACTCCCTGTTTTCTCTATAGCATTTGTATTTAGAGGAAAATGAGCAATCAAACCTTCTTCAAGATCAACCTCAGAGCAAATCCCTTGCCCATAGCCATAATGTATTGTGAGTAAAAGAAAAAGTAAATTATATATAGATTTCATAAACACTTATATATACTTTTTGACATAGAAGAAATCATTTTCAATATAGGCTTTTGTAAATTTGCCAGCCAAATATTCTTTATTTATACTTAAGTCCATTAACATAACTCGCTCCCTCTGTATATCCTAATTATTCATCAAAAAGCAATGCAAAAAACTTACGAGTAGTGGTATTTGGAAGAAAGATGGTTTGGGAGGTCTTTGACTATTATAAAGTTTAGTATAAATATTAGTTTCACCTTTCCATTGTTTCTGTTCGACCTGGAAGCCATTTTAGCATTTCTTCAATCCTTTTTTTGGATTGATCAGAATTGTCCCACCCTCCGTTCTCCAACATTTTTCTTTTGAGAAATGGGGTATGTACACGTTGAATTCTCCAATTGGTAATAAGTTTAGCACTCAGCACTACAGTAATAAATCTTTTAGATTTTCTGGATTTACCTATTACCATTATTTTCTCATATCCATCTCCCCATTGTGGGGGAAAACAATATACTTTTGCTCCGGGACGGAAACGCTTAGTTCCTCTTCTAATTTCTTTTTCCTCTCCGTAATAATGTTCATTTATAATATTTCCCACGAGACACCAAATTGACTCAATCTTCTCAGTATCCTTGTGTGGGAAATAGTGATTATGAAGTTCTTCTATCCTCTGAGACAGATTCTTAATCTCTACTAATTCCTCATGATATTTCCCATTCCCAATTTCAAGTTTGAGATTGATAAATTTCTTAGAATTAAATAACACCTTTAGGAGTTTCATTTCTTTTGCTTAAGCATTCCGTATTATATAGTCAACTTACTTTCAATCTCCTTCCACCAAAAAGCTAATCAGCCACCTGTCTTCTATTTTGGTAACTCCTAACCTATAATTCACGGGAGACCAGATATATTTCCAATATACATAACCATTTAACTTGCCATCCAGGCTTTCTATATAATACCAAAGCTTTTCTCCAATATAGTTTACATTTTTGATTCGCGGTGAATCGAAAGAAGGATATGATTTTTCATAATTCACCTTAACAATATCATAGGTCAATTGTCCTAAAACCTGTGAATTTGCCAAACCAGGCTTATTTCTAACATTAACATTTGACCCTGTTATAGCACTATGCTCAAAGGGATCATATGTCTCAGGCCATTCTGAAAAAACATAAGGAATGAAATAAACATCTTCCTGTTTTAATTTCCCTCTGTCCAATTGCAGGATATGCTTCATGAGATTCCAAAATTCCGTAGAATCTGAATCCCAATTCCAATACTCTTTAAATTCATTTATTCCACCATCACCACCAAAGCTGTTCATCATATTAGCACTCATATGGTTGATGATAAATTTTTTATCCTTTTGATCCACAGCATTTTCCAGGTTTACTATAAATTCTTCCAAACCTGCTGGAAGTGATACGTTATCATAAGGTGTTAATTTTCCTTGAGCTAAAGTAGTTCCTGTCACAAAAAGGATTAGGAGGAAAAGTATGAACTTTTTCATATCACACATTTTTTAGAAGGTTTTACAGTATGAATAGTATTCCAATATTTAACTTAGAAGCCACCATCAAATTTCCATGATGAACATAATTCCTTATCAAATCAAATCCTAATTATTCATCCTTAAGAAATGAGAAATACCTAGAAGTAGGTAGTGGCCTTAAAAAGAATGGAATCTATAAAGACATTTATAAAACCTGCTCTTCAAAAAGCCTCTCTAATGTTTCCTTAGCATCATCGGTGTAACCCGGATGTACTTTGGAGTGTTGAATGATGGTGCTTCTGGTTGCCGTAAGCCATCGAAAACGAGAGGCTTTGTCCAACTCTGCAATAGCACCACCCGCTTTCGATCCCTTACAGATTTGCTCCATTGCCTGTAAATTATTGCTTATCTCTTCCACATCTAATTCAGGAAATAGAGCTAATAAACGTGATACTTCCAAAGTGTACTTCATTTCTAGAAATTGCTCTGCTTTGCAATATACAATTACCCCCACATTCAGGAATTCTTCACGCTCTACCCTCGGCACCACACGAATCACAGCATAATCAAATAAGTTCTTTCCTTGCATTTTGTGCTTCTTTTATGAAAATATTAGAATGTTCCATACGGGTGAGCAAAAATGTGGAATAAGCATTTCGTTGCTCTTCTTTGTTTTCAAAAAAGCCTTCCTCTTTGAGCCAATCCTCAGGAATTAAAGCGACAATTCTTTCTACTACATCTTTGGTAAGAAGGTGCTTACAAATTTTATCTGCTTCCTCTATTTGTGTCGCTTGCTTCAGTAAAACATGGTTTTTCACCAATGCAAAGGGTGTTTTAATGTGTGCCTCCCAGTTGCTCCAGTTATGATGAAAATACAGTGACGCACCAGAATCGATCAGCCAGAGCTCCTTTTTCCAGATGAGCATATTGGTATTGCGGTGGGTACGATCAATATTGGTGAGAAGGCAGTCCAGCCATAGTATTTTAGAAGCTACCAAAGGATCAAGTGTGGTGACTGTCGGGTCAAAAGTAATGGCTCCTGACAAGTAATGTACGCCTAAATTTAACCCTACGCTAAATTTCAGAAGGTCTTGAATTTCTTCATCTCCTTCACTCCTGCCAAATCCTTCTGCCAGATTCATAAAAACCAGTTCCGGCACTTGCATGCCAATGGCACGAGCGAGTTCACCTCCTATTAAATCGGCAATTAATGCATTTGTACCTTGCCCGGCTCCACGGAATTTAATCACGTACAAAAAGCCATCGTCCGCCTCCACAATGGCAGGCATAGAGCCACCTTCCCGCAATGGGGTAACATAGCGCGTTACATTAACTGTTCTTAGTTCTGTTTGCCGAGTACTCATTATTATCTCTTATGATCTTAAGCAGGATCGAAATTTAAGTATTTTTTACTTCAATGCCATTTTCCAATTATAGGTGTTATGCATTCTTAAGGTTGATTTTGATATTAATGATGCATTTTATTCTTAAAACCATTAAAATTGTATTTCATTTAAACAAATGCATATGCCGGATGGAAGGAATAGAAACGATGTAAAAATAGGCCTGGAGGTGGAAATTGTTCAAAAGCAAGATCAGAGGACAGGAGATTTAACCAATGGATTCGTAAAGAAAATACTGACCAAATCATCTTTTCATCCGCACGGCATTAAAGTAATGCTGGAGACTGGTGAAGTAGGCAGAGTAAAAGAGATCTTGGAGGAGTAAGGAATCCCTCTGTGTCTCCCTTTGAGAAAGGGAGAGGGTGTAAGGACGTTTCATATTTGTCTTCCTATTTAATATTCTAGCTATAAGTAAAATTTTCTCTATAAATAAAATTATACATGTGATCTATCCCCCTTTCTTTCAAAGGCGGGCGGGGGGATTGATTTACTATCGCTAATCCAACAAGAAATCCCTCTGTATCTCCCTTTAGGAAAGGGAGAGGGTGTAAGGACGCTTCGTATTTATCTTCCAATTTAATATTCCAGCTATAAGTAAAATCTTCTCTATAAATAAAATTATACACGTGATCTCTCCCCCTTTCCTTCAAAGGGGGTAAGGGGGGATTAAAATTCAATCAATCATAGATTCAGGTAAATAGGATTCCAATGTTCTGATAACATTATTCATATCATTATGTATTTCAAACTCAGAAAATCTAATCACTGTAAATCCTAGCTCAGCTAAATGCTTATCTCTCTTTTCATCTTTATCTTGCTTATATTCATGGGACTTACCATCTAACTCAATTATGATTTTTAATTTTCGGCAGATAAAATCAACAATATAGTTTTCTATAGGAAATTGTCTGTTGAACTGAAGTCCATAGAATTGCTTTCTGCTAAGTAAATTCTTCCATAGGACTGCCTCACCTGGGGTTCCATCCGTTCTAAGTTTTCTTGCAAGGGGTTTTAGCTTTTTATTATAGTTGGAATAGGGCTTTTTCAATTTACACAAAATTTAGTTGAAAGAAATTATGCATTTTCAATGAATTAAAAAAATTCCTCTACATCTCTTATTAAATCCCTCTGTATCTCCCTTTAGGAAAGGGAGAGCGTATAAGTTTAGCTTTAATGTTCGGACTGCTAATAGCATCCTTCAGCAAAAATAAACTTGATTTAAATATACGAATTCAATTGTAGGATCTCTCGCCCTTTCTTTCAAAGGGGGTAAGGGGGATTACTATTTAATATAATTCTGAGTACTCACAGACCAGTAATTTTCGGCACAATCATAAAAAGATCCTCTCGTATCAGGATCATCGCCTTTGTTTATGGGCTTTTCTATTGCTTCACAACCATTTTTAATTGCCAGATCAAAGGTCTTGAAAACATCAGGTACATACATATGCAACATAGTTTTATTGGCTGGGTAAGACTTTGTACTATTGCTTATCATGATGATAGAATCATCCAATATTAATTCAATATGTGCAATTGATCCGTCAGGATGATCAAATCTCCTCTTTTCCTTTGCATCAAAAATAGTTTTTAATAAATCCACTAATTTTTGCGCATCGTCTACTATTAGGTAAGGGGATAGTGAATTGTATTGGGTGGGCTTATAGTCTTTCATTTTTAGGTTCAGTTTTTACCTGATAATTTACGCGTATTCTATGAATAAAAAAATCCCTCTGCGTCTCCCTTTAGGAAGGGAGAGGGTGTAAGGGCTCTTCGTATTTATCTTCCTATTTGATATTCCAGCTATAAGTAAAATCTTCTCCAATAAATAAAATTATACACGTGATCTCTCCCCCTTTCCTTCAAAGGGTGTAAGGGAGATTGATTTACTATTGCTATATCCAACAAGAAATCCCTCTGTGTCTCCCTTTAAGAAAGGGAGAGCGTGTAAGGACGTTTCATATTTGTTTTCTAATTTGATATTCCAGCTATAAGTTAAATCTTCTCCAATAAATTAAATTACCTACGTAATCTCACCCACTTTCCTTCAAAGGGGGTAAGGGGGGATTGATTTACTATCGCTAATCCAACAAGAATCCCTCTGTGTCTCCCTTTAGGAAGGGAGAGCGTGTAAGGACGCTTCGTATTTGTCTTCCTATTTAATATTCTAGCTATAAGTAAAATTTTCTCTATAAATAAAATTATACATGTGATCTATCCCCCTTTCTTTCAAAGGGGGTAAGGGGGATTGATTTACTATTGCTATATCCAACAAGAAATCCCTCTGTGTCTCACTTTAGGAAAGGAGAGTGTGTAAGGACGTTTCATATTTGTATTCCAATTTGATATTCCAGCTGTAAGTAAAATTTTCTCTATAAATAAATTATACACGTGATCTCTCCCCCTTTCCTTCAAAGGGGGTAAGGGGGATTCATTTACTACTGCTAATCCAACAAGAATCCCTCTGTAGCTCACTTTAGGAAAGGGAGAGGGGATTAATTGATTCTACTTAAAATTTTATCCATTACCCAACTGGTATGAAGACCATTGCCCCCGGATGAAGGATGAATAAAGCCTTTATTAACGAGGTGCTTCTTCATATTTTCTACATGATGAAGTTGCACTGATTTAGGATGTTCAATAAAAAGCTCCTCCTGCTTATTTTCTCCATCCAGAATAACCGGAACCTCCTCAAAAACAGCAAACTGTATTTTACCTTTACTACCATAAATCTCAACTCTATCTTCAGTACGGTCGCAACCAAAATTCCAGCTACCGGCTCCTGTTGCACCTCCTTCATGAATCCAACAAGCTGCAAAGGCATCTTTAGCTCCATAAAGTTGTTGTTGGTTTATGCTGATTCCATTTACCTGCTTCATTTCACCTAATAAATAAGCAAACAAATCCAGACCATGACTGGCCAAATCATCAAAATAACCACCGGGAGCTACAACCGGATCAGTTCTCCAATTCGGTTTTTTAGCTAAATCGGTGGGTGAAGGTGCTTTGGAAAGATGCCAGTTGATATGTCGTATTTCCCCTATTTCGTCATTTTTAAGCCATGTATACACTTGTTGAAAGCGTGGTAGGGAACGTCTGTAATAAGATGTGAATAAAGGAATATTCTTATTCTCAAAAGCACTATAAATCGCCAGGCTTTCTTCATAAGATGGCGAAAGCGGCTTTTCCACACAACAAGGTTTTCCAGCTTCAGCCACCTTTAACGCATATAATTTATGAGTATCTGGTGGGGTGGCAATATAAACTGCATCAACTTCAGGATCATTGATCAACTGATCAGCATCTGTGGTATACTTCCTGATCCCATGTCTTAGCGCATAATCCTTCAACTTCTCTTCATTGCGTCTCATTACAGATATCACTTCAAAGCCTTCCGTTTGCTGATAGGCAGGTCCGCTTTTTACTTCTGTAACATCTCCGCAACCTATTATTCCCCACCGAATTGTTTTCGGTTTATTTACTTTATCTGACATAGTTAATGTATACTTAATTGCTTAGGAAATGACATTCCTAAAATGTATTAGCTTTTGTTTTGATACAAAAGAAACAAAAAATCAAGACAAAAATGCCCCCTACTCACAAAGCCTCCTCTGCCCGGATTTTTACCAGGCCATGCGCTTTCATCCTGCTGGCCGTACGAGTTAGAATAGATGGTACCTATATCTAGCTTAACCTGCCTTTAATAATATTGTGAGGCTTTAAGGCAAAGCTACAAAACAATTAATTTTACTTTTGTAGCACTTAATCACTAAAATTATACAATTCTCTTCTTGTAAATAAATACATTTACTACAAATCAAAAAGAGATGGAAGCCACAAGGAAAGCTCAGGGAATAACGTAACCAATAATAGCACCACCAGCATCATCAGGAAGAAGGGCAGTAAAGGCCTTACTACTTTCTGAATACTGATTTCAGCCACTCCACAGCCCACAAACAACACCGATCCTACAGGTGGTGTACATAAGCCAATGCATAAATTCATGATCATGATAATACCAAAATGCACAGGATCCATCCCTAAATTAGTAACAACCGGCAAAAAGATTGGAGTAAAAATCAATACAGCAGGTGTCATATCCATAAATACCCCCACAAAAAGCAAAATAAGGTTAATGATGATGAGTATTACAATCGGGTTATCGCTGATAGAAAGCAATGAATCGCTGATATCCTGAGGGATATTTTCAAAGCTCATTACCCAGGACATTCCAATGGAAGTAGCAATTAACAAGAGTACAATTGAGGTAGTTTTAACTGTTTCCAACAAGATACCAGGCACTTCTTTCCAGCTTATTTCTTTATAAACAAAAGCTAATATCAAAGTATAAACTACCGCGATGGCCGAAGCTTCTGTTGCGGTGAAAATGCCGGCTATAATCCCTCCTATTACAATGACCAGAAGAAATAAACTTGGAAATGCACTTAAGAATTTTCTAAAAAACTGACTGATATGAACCGTTTTATCCACCGGATATTTTTTGATAATCGAATACACCGCAGCTACTAACATGAGTGCTAATCCCATCAATATACCTGGAATATAGCCCGCAATAAATAGCGCTGCTATGGAAACGCCCCCACTGGCTAAAGAATAAATAATAAGAATATTGCTGGGAGGGATAATCAGCCCTGTAGTGGCACTGGTGATATTCACCGCAGCACCGAAAGATTTGTCATACCCCTCTTTTTCCATGCGCTCATTCATAAAACCACCAATGGCTGAAGCTGCAGCAACTGCTGAACCTGAAATGGCTCCAAATAGCATACAGGCAATAATATTAACAAAAGCCAACCCTCCGGGAAAGCGACCTACCATTACTTTAGCAAAATCTACTAATCTGAGTGCTATCCCTCCTTTATTCATCAGCTGTCCGGATAAAATGAAAAAAGGAACGGCCAGTAAAGAAAAACTATCCAGCGAAGTAACCATCCTCTGGGATAAGGTTGTGGCAGAATCTGATAAACCGATGCTTATGGCCAAAGTAAATAATGCGGAAAGGCCAATGCTGTAAGCGACAGGCACGCCCAGGCTTAAAAACAAAAGGAAGCTGAGCAGAAGAATGAGTAATTCAATATAATGCATTATGAAATCTTTTTAGAGAAAATAAGGTAGATATTATGCATGCTGTAGTAGCAAATGAGTAGCCCACTTATGGGAACGATTGCATAAATGACTCCAAGTTGAACACCAAGAGAAGATGAGACCTGGCCCAATGAGTAAGTGACATATGTTAATTTGACGCCTCCTACAATCATAACGATTGCAGAGAAAAGAAAAATCATGGTATTAATAAATCCATCCAGTAATTCCTTTTTTTTGCCATGCAGGCTATTGGGTACTATATCTATTGCTAAATGAAGTCCTTTTCCTGTAGCATAGGCACCTCCCATTATTCCCAGCCAGATTAATCCGTAGCGGGAAAGCTCATCAGTAGCTGTACTTGGCACCCCAACGACATAGCGGGAAACTACCTGCCAAACTACGTTCATTAGCATAATACCCAGAATGCTGATGAGCATTACTTCTACAATTTTATCAACTTTTTGTCTCATTGTATTTGTTCAATTTCATTGATTAGCTGCTGAATTTTCGGATTGTCCACATTATTTTTCATAGACTTCAGTTCTTCCATAAAGCTTTGTTTGGATGGCCTTATGATTTCTACTCCCTCCTTTTTTACTGCAGCAAGGGATTCTTCTTCAGATTTTTGCCATAAAACCCTTTCCTTTTTGCTGGACCTGTCTGCGGCTTCTTTGAGCCAGCTTTTTTCTTCATCATTCAGCTCATTCCATATCTCCCTCCCAATCATTAATACATCGGGCACCATTACATGCTCATTCAAACTGTAAAATTTGCAGACTTCATAATGTCTTGACAGATAAAAACTTGGGGGGTTATTTTCAGCACCATCTACAACTCCCTGTTGAAGCGCAGTATACAATTCACCCCAGGAAATAGGCGTTGGTGCACCACCCAGCTTTCTTACCATTTCAATGGCGGTTTTGCTTTCCTGCACACGAATTTTCAGGCCTTCTACATCCCTGGCATTTTTTATAGGTCTTTCTTTAGTGTAAAAACTTCTGCTTCCCGCATCGTAAAAACAAAGCCCTATTAAACGGAAATCTTCACCGGAACGTAAAATCTTCTCTCCCACTGCTCCATCAAACATATTATAAAAATGCTCTTTGTCTCTAAAAAGGTAAGGAATACTAAGCACCTGGTATTCTTCCACAAAGTTTTCCATTACCGCAGCTGAAACTTTTGTTATATCCAGGCTTCCCATCTGCAATAACTCAAGGCATTCCCGCTCAGCCCCCAATTGCCCTCCTGAATAAATTTTCAATTCCATTTTACCACCGGAGATTTCTTTAAGCTCCTCCCCCATATACTCCATTGCTTTATGGACGGGGTGACTCGTGTCAAGGGTATGGGCCAATCTAATTACGCGGTGGTCTTCTTTGGCTTTACAGCCTAAAAAGAGTATAACAGGAAAAAGAAAAATAAGGGAGATCCTAGGATGCATACTGTTAAGCAGATTTAAATTTTTTAACTATTTCAGATGCCTTTTTCATATCTGAAGTAATTCCTTCAAAGTCTTTATTCTTTAGGGCTGTTTTGGAGATTAGCTGGCTTCCCATTCCTACACAATGTACACCGCTTTGCAGCCACTCTTCTAAATTATCAAGGCTTACACCTCCTGTTGGCATTACACTGGTCCATGGGCAAGGAGCCTTAATAGCTTTTACAAAAGCAGGGCCTCCCACACTTTCCCCGGGGAATAATTTTACTACTTCGGCACCTAATTCCTCCGCTTGAGAGATTTCCGTTAAAGTGCCACAACCTGCTGACCACAACACTTTCCTTCTGTTACATAAAAGGGCAATATCCTTTTGCAACATCGGGGATACAATAAAATCGGCACCGGCTTGAAGATAGATTGCTGCTGTGGGCGCATCTACGATGGAACCAATCCCTAAAATCATTTCAGGAAATTCCTTTTCAACATACTTTACAAGCTCCTGGAAAACAGTGTAAGCAGCTTTACCACGGTTGGTAAATTCGCAAACATATAGGCCTGCTGCATGGGCGCATTTGATAATTTCTTTTGCAGTTGCAACATCTTCCTGAAAGAATACAGGAATCACTCCTACTTCCTTCATTTTTAATGCAATCTCTATTCTTGAATAATTTGCCATTGTTATCTGTTAATTTTTCCCGGAACTGTTTGCGTAATTACTTCTTCAACATCAGCTAATTTCCCTACAAATACATCTCCTAAAATGGTGTGTTTGATGGCGGAGATAGCGGTGGCGAAGTTGATTGCTTCGTTAAGGTTATTCCCGGATTCAAGGCCATATAGCAATCCAGCCATAAAAGCATCCCCTCCTCCTATTCTTTCAATGATGGGATTTACCTCTATCTTTTTAGAAAGTACAAAGTCATTCTCTGAAAGGATTAAGCCTGTTAAAGAATTATGATTGGCATGGTGGATTTTTCTTACCAGCATACCAAAGTGCTTTACATTAGGGAAACTGCTTTGTATATTTTTATAAATGGATTCAAAATCTTCCGGTTGAGCCTCTCTTGCCAATTGATCGGTACCGAATGACATACCAGTCAGCTGTTGCCAGGTAAAAGGATCACCATTAATGGTATCTGAAGATTTGATTAAAGGCAGCATGATTTGAGTAACATCTTCTGTAAACTGCCACAGGTTTTTTCGGAAATGCAAATCGGCAGAAATATGACACTTCTTGTCTTTCGCTTTTTGTACTGCATAAGCGCAGAGTTCAGCAGTATTGGCAGACAATGCCGGAGTGATAGCTGACCAGTGAAAATGAGTGACTCCTTCAAAAGCAGCATCCCAATCTACATCATGGATAGTAAGTTCATTAATAGCTGCATGAGCCCTATCATAAATAATTTTACTTCCACGCATAGCAGCTCCCTGCTCCATAAAATAGGTAGCCATTCTGCTGCCTAATCGGTAAATATGGTTTGTGTTTAGAGAGAAACCCCTGTAATAATTAATTGCCTGATCTGCCAGATCATGTTCCGGAAGAGCTGATAAAACACCGGCAGACCAATTCAACTGTGCCAAAGCTACCGCCACATTTGCCTCTGAGCCCCCCACATGTACTTTAAACGTAGGACTTTGTAAAAATTTCAGATAATCCTCAGCCTGAAAGCGAAGCAATATTTCTCCTAAACAAAGTATTTTAGTCATGGATAGCTACATTAAAATAGTTTTTGGCATTATTAAAGCAGATGTCCTGAACGATGCTTCCCAATAATGGAATATCATTAGGTAACTCACCATTTTCCACATCTTTAGCAATTAAATTACATAAAATACGTCTGAAGTATTCATGCCTTGGAAAGGATAGGAAACTACGGCTATCCGTCAGCATGCCCACAAAGCAACTAAGTAATCCCATGTTGGAAAGCGCATTTAATTGTCTTTCCATTCCATCTTTTTGATCCAGAAACCACCAGCCAGACCCGAATTGAACCTTAGCTTTCATGCTTCCGTCATTAAAATTACCTACCATTGTAGCAAACAATTCATTATCAGCAGGGTTTAGATTATAAAGTACTGTTCTTGCCAACTGATTCTCTTCGTCCAAAGTGCTTAAAAAAGCAGACAAGTTTCTGGCTTGAGAGAAATCACCCATACTATCAAAACCTGTGTCAGGTCCTAACTCTCTGTAAAACCGCTTGTTATTATTTCTGAGGGCTCCCAGGTGAAATTGCTGCGTCCAGCCCATTTGATGGTACTTCTTACAAAGCTCCACTAAAATCACATAAGCCAAATGCTCTTGCTCCTGAGCAGATAAACTTCTTTTCTGAATCACTCTATCAAAGAGATCATCTGCGTTTCCTTCAATTCTCTGTGCTCCCGGCAAATATTCCAAACCATGGTCTGCCAGTCGTGCCCCGTTTTCGTGGAAGTATTCAATCCTTTTGAACAATACTTCCAATAAATCACTAAGGTTCTTAATAGATTGCCCGCCCGCTTTCTCCAGTTTCTCCAGATAGGTGTGGTAGCCATTTACATCCGTAAAATTATAAGCTTTGTCAGGCCGGAAGGTAGGTGCTACTACCACTTTAAGATTTTGCTTTTTAATAGATTGATGATGAGCCAGGTCATCAGCCGGGTCATCAGTGGTTCCCACCATTTTCACATTCATTTTCTGTAAAATGCCCTGAGTGCTAAGTTCTGGTTGTGAAAGCTTTTCCCGGGTGGACTGGTAAATTTTTTCTGCAGTATCAGGCGATAGCAAATCATGTATGCCAAAATATCTTTGCAGCTCAAGGTGGGTCCAGTGATATAATGGGTTTCGGATTGTAAAAGGCACCACCTTCGCCCATTCTTTAAATTTGCTCTCAGGCGACTTACTGCCAGTGATGAAAGACTCATCTATGCCGAAAGTTCTCATAGCGCGCCATTTATAGTGGTCACCTTCCAACCATGCATCAGTAATATGATTAAATTGTCTGTTTTCAGCTATATCCTTTGGTGAAAGGTGGCAATGATAATCCATGATAGGCATTGATGATGCAAAACCATGATAAAGCTGCTCTGCAGTAGTATTCTCCAGTAAAAAATCTTCTCCTAAAAAGTTTTTCATTTGTTTTGTTCCTCCATAAATTTAGAAATTCCTAATTCCAGTCCTCTTAATTCTGCCAGACCTCTCAACCTGCCAATTGCAGAGTAGCCTGGATTCGTTTTTTTAACAAGATCGTCCAACATCTGATGACCATGATCAGGTCTCATCGGCATCTTAAATTGTGGCTTATTCTGTTGTACCTTTATTAATTCTTTCATTACTGAATACATATCCACATCCCCTGTTAAGTGGTCTGCTTCATAAAAATCACCTTCTTCATTTCTCGTGGTACTGCGCAAATGGATGAAATTGATTTTCGTTCCAAATGCTTTTACCATTTCCGGCAAGTTGTTATCGGCACGAACACCAAATGAGCCGGTACAGAAGCAAATTCCGTTATTTTCGCAATCATTGACTGCTAATAGTTGTTTCACGTCTGAAGCAGTACTCACTACCCTGGGCAAACCCAAAATCGGGTAAGGCGGATCGTCCGGATGAATAGCCAACCTGGCCCCCACTTCTTTTGCTACTGGCACTATTTCCGAAAGAAAAGCATATAAATTTTCTCTCAACTGCTTATCATCAATATTTTTATAGGTATCCAGTGCTTTCTGAAACATTTCAAGGGTGTAACCTTCTTCAGAACCTGGCAGCCCAGCAATAATGTTATTGATCAATAAAGTTTTTTCCTCCCTGGTTAATTTATCAAGATAAGCTTTTGCATTAGTCTTTACCTCATCAGAATAATCACCTGTAGCTCCGGGTCTTTCCAGCAGGTAAAGGTCAAACGCAGCAAAAGCAGTAGCGTCGAAACGTAAAGCCTTAGAGCCATCAGGCATTTCATAGGCCAAATCTGTCCTTGTCCAGTCCAGGATCGGCATAAAATTATAGCAAATTGTGGTGATACCGCATGTAGCCAAATTACGAATAGATTGCTTATAATTCTCAATGAAAGCTTTATAATTGCCCGTTCTGGTTTTTATCTGCTCATGCACAGGTATACTTTCCACTACCGACCATCTTAAGCCGGCTTTTTCGATAAGCGCTTTTCTCTCTTCTATTTCATGTAAAGGCCATACCTCTCCATTAGGAATATGGTGCAGTGCATTGACCACTCCAGTAGCACCTGCCTGCCTAACATCTGCAAGAGATACCGGATCTTTAGGCCCATACCATCTCCATGTTTGCTCTAAACTTATATTCTTCATATTAAACACCGCTAAATGCACTAAAACCTCCGTCAATAGGAACCACAACACCTGTTACAAAAGAGGATCCTTTACTACATAACCACAGCAAAGTTCCACTTAAGTCTGCAGGCTCTCCAAACCTTCCCATTGGTGTATGGTCAATAATTGTATTCCCCCGGTCAGTCAGTTTATTTTCAGTAGTTGTCAATAGCGACCTGTTCTGATCAGTTAAAAAGAAACCTGGTGCCAAAGCATTTACCCTGATCCCCACTTTAGAAAAATGCACTGCCAACCATTGAGTGAAGTTACTCACCGCAGCCTTTGCTCCACTATAAGCAGGAATTTTTGTTAGCGGACTAAAAGCATTCATTGAAGATATGTTAATTACTGAACAACCTTCCCTACCAACCATATCTCTGCTGAAAACTTGTGTAGGTAATAATGTGCCAATAAAATTTAAATTAAATACAAATTGAATTCCTTCGGGATCGAGGTCAAAAAAAGTGGTAAGCTCCTCTTTCGCCTGAAGGTCCTCCGTAAAAAGATGAGTTTTAGAAGTAGTACCTTTAGGATGGTTTCCACCGGCCCCATTTACTAAAATATCACAAGGACCTAATTTGCTATTAACTTCCTTATGGGCTGACTTAAGACTTTCCACCTCCAGAACATTTGTTTTTATACCTATTGCTTCTCCCCCACTATTGATTATCTGCTGTGCTACTTCCTGCGCCTTTTCCAGATTCAAGTCCAAAATAGCAACTTTTGCGCCTTGGGCAGCAAGTGTTTCGGCCATCGTACTACAGAGAATCCCTCCTCCCCCGGTTACTACTACTACTTTGCCTTCTAATTCTTTAAACTTTGGATGCATACTTTCTTTATTTTCTTATCAATTAACGGCCCATCCAGCCGCCATCTACTGTTACAATTGAGCCATTCATATAATCCGAAGCCTTACTGGAAAGAAATATGGCAGGCCCTTTAAAATCTTCCGGGTGCCCCCATCTTCCTTGCGGAATTCTGCTTAAGATGGATTGACTTCGATCTTCATCTTTACGGAGCGCATCAGTATTATCTGTTGCTATATAACCTGGTGCAATTGCATTTACATTAATACCCTGAGATGCCCATTCATTTGATAGTGCCATGGTTAACTGACCAATAGCACCTTTACTGGCAGCATAGCCTGGCACTGTAATTCCACCCTGAAAAGTTAGCAAAGAAGCAATGAAAATGATCTTTCCGGACTTTTGCCTGAGCATTGCTTTGCCGATTTCACGTGATATGATAAACTGTGCATTTAAATTGACTTCTATTACTTCATCCCAATATTCATCAGGATGTTCCGCAGCAGGTTTACGCATAATTGTACCTGCATTATTCACTAAAATATCAATGATGGGATGTTCCCTTTTCACCTGCTCCAGAAATGTGTACACTGCTTTGCGATCTGAGAAATCTGCCTGATAACCAGTAAATTTACGGCCAATCTTTTCCACTGATTTTTCTACTTCGCTTCCTTTTAACTCCAAAGAGGCAGATACACCAATAATATCAGCCCCTGCTTCTGCCAGTCCTTCAGCTATGGCTTTGCCAATTCCTCTTTTACAACCGGTAATCAAAGCTGTTTTTCCTTTGAGGTCAAAATAATCCTGTGTCATTATCTTAATTGATTAAGTGCCTGTCCGTCCATATCAGTAAACGCTTTGTTTTCTCCAGCCATAGACCATATAAAAGAGTAATTAGAAGTGCCTGCACCTGCATGAATAGACCATTCAGGTGAAATAACAGCCTGCTTATTTGAAATGCTTAAATGACGGGTCTGTTGTGGCTCCCCCATAAAATGCATAACTATCTGATCTTCCGGAAGCTCAAAATAGAAGTACACTTCCATTCTTCTTAAGTGAGTGTGAGGCGGAAAAGTATTCCAGATACTTCCTTTGCTCAGAGTGGTAAAGCCCATCACCAACTGGCAACTTTGAATTCCCCCTTCATGAATAAACTGATAAATCACCCGCTCATTACAATTGTCAGGCGAACCTAATTCCACTTTATTGGCATCAGACAATGTTGCCTTTACCGTTGGATATTCTTTATGAGCAGGGCATGAGTTGATATAGAATTCTGCAGGATTGTCAGCAGAGTCACTGCTGAAAGCCACCTTCTTTTTCCCTTTTCCTACATAAAGGCACTCCTTATTTTCTAATGTAAAAGTTTCGCCATCCACAGTTACACTTCCTTTAGCACCCACGTTAAGAATACCCAGTTCTCTTCTTTCCAGAAAGAAATCAGCTTTAGTCATCTCCTCAAAAACCGGTAATTGCAATGCTTTATTAGTAGGAACCACACCCATGGCAATCATTCTGTCATGTAAAGAATAAACAGCGGTTACTTCTCCTTTCTTCATTACTTCAGGAATTAGGTATTGTTCCCTAATTTGCTTTGTATCAAAAGTTTTGAATTCGTTAGGACTTGTAGCAAATCTTGTCTGTATCATGTTATATTTTAAGTGTTATTCAATTTCATTAGGTAAACGTTTGCACAATGCTGCCATAACAGTTTACATTAATTCTTAAATATAAAAACTTTCTATGTATTTTGTACACAGAAAATAGAAAAATATTTTGTGATGAAACATATTTCTTCAGGAAATTATGCCTTCAAGAGTATTTTATCTTTAAGTAAGAAGAGAAAGGAATAGTAAAATCAGAAGTATACCTAGTGATTTAAGATTCTACTTTTTGATTTTATACAGTTCCGGACCTCCTTTTACTCCCTTTTTGATTTCACCCGTAGCTTCCAACATATTCATCTGTAAAATTCTTTTTCTGAAGTTTCTTCTATCAACCGGCTCTTCCATAATTCCTTCATGCAAATCCTGCAACTCTTTAAGCGTAAACTTTTCAGGCAAGAGTTCTCCGAATATCAGGTTTTGCTTTAGGTTTTCTTTCAAAGTGGCTAAAGCATCTGCTACCAGCTGATCGTGGTCAAATGCTAGCTTAGGAATAGTATTGATAGGAAACCATCTTACTTCTGATACATAATTTTTTGCTATTACGGGATGGTTTTCTGGTTTGATCAAAGCATAAAAGCAAAGAGTTACTACCCGCTTTACAGGGTGCCTATTGACAGCACTGTAACATTTCACCTGTTCCTGATGCACCCCATTGATACCAGTGAGGCCGAAAAGCACCTTATTAACTGATTCTTCTAATGTTAAACCTTCGCTCATAATCCCTCCCGGCAATAACCAGTTGTCTTTAAATGGCTCGATAGATCTTTTTACAAGCAATAGTTTTAACTCATTCTCCTGAAAACCAAATATGGCACAGTCCACAGTGATGGTGCACTCATAGGAAGAAGAAGAAACTGTAGAAGTAAACATTATTTATGCATTTAAAATTTTGGGAGAGGCTAAAGTTACATTATTTAATATAATACTGAAAGAGTGGTTATAAAAGTAAAGAATGCAACCTATACATATTTTATTAAACAACAGAGAAGGATCACAGGAGATTCTACTTACACTTCATAAAATTAGATCACTTAACGTAGTAAACATTTCTCATTAACAATTAGCTATTTTTACTAAGTCAATCTCATGAATATCGATAGATAACCCATCAAAATTGCTATTAATGGCCAGGTGAGATTTATAACCTGTCTTTAGATAAACTTCCTTAGTAAAATAGTGGCAAGCTTCAATTTCTGCCTTATTGTTAATTACTTCAAATGAGGGCAAATCAACTAAAAGCCCTTTGCCATGTGCTTTCAACACTGCCTCTTTTTTAGTCCAATAATTAAAAAATGCTTCCTCTTTATTTTTAGATGTGGCAATTATTGCAATTTCATTATTCGTCATTTGAGATTTTAATTCTTCCCAATTAATATATCTTATTTTTTCGACATCAACACCTATATTACCATGTTTGGTGAGGGCACAAACAACTAATTCTCCTGAATGCGAAATATTGAACTTCACATCATTACTTTTAAGTATCGGCTTTTTAAAATTGTTGTAAAAAACCTCATGCTGATTGAAGGTTCTGCCAATTCTATTCATTCCCTCCTGAAGTAAAAGCCTGCCCAGAACAGACTTCTGTGCATCAGCCCAATTAGCATAATTGCGAATCTCGTTCTGAAAATCAAGTGGAAACAAAGCGATCTTTTCTTCAATAATGCGATGAAGACTTTCTTTAACAGTAGTATATAAGATAACAATATTCAATGTTGCTTTTTCTATTCAATATACAATGTAATAAACATACAGATTAACGGTGCAAATTGTAGGATAAATATTACCTATTCTGCCGAATCTAAAATCAATTTAGATGAATATCTTCCATGAAAAGAATAATTAAAGCTTCATGAACATATAGTTTGAATGTAATTTTTTCGCCTTCCGCGTCATTTTCTGAATAAATTGTTTTTAATCAAACTACCTTATTTGCAATTCCGATTAAAAAATTATTTATATCTACCAGGCTAAAATAAAAAATAGTCCTTTTATAAAAAATAAGAGGATTTGCCCGCAGATATTCTTATTCAAAATACCATTTTTGCAATAATTGACCAATTTTCATACGTTGTAACATTTATTCCCTTATACTAATTAAAATAAAACAATATACTTCATAGATTTGCCTCTACAAATACATAATAACCATATATGATTTGGTTATTTTCATATTTGTACAAATAAATTACCTGTTGATTAGCAAAAGTGTAGTAATTACGGTTATTTTTGAATCAGAATTAAAGTTATTCTAAATATTTCAACCATGAAAGAAACCTCACAACGTTCAGTGAACGAGCCTATTGCTATAGTTGGTATGTCATGCCGATTTCCCAATGCAGATAATCTAAGTTCATTCTGGAAATTATTAGTTGAAGGAAAAGATACCATTACTGAAATTCCGAGCGAAAGATGGGAGAATAAGAATTACTATGATCCAGACCCTTTAGCCGACAGGAAATCCATTCAGAAACATGCCTCTATGTTGAAGAACATTCATGACATAGATTCTTTTTTCTTTAACATTTCTCCTGCTGAGGCAATAGAAATGAGCCCTTCTCAAAAGCTTATGCTGGAATTAGTGTGGGAAGCGATGGAGGATTCAGGCATACCGGTTGACCAAATTCAGGGGAAAAATGTGGGTGTTTACATAGGAAACATCTGGAACGACTTTGAGCACCTTAGAAAACATAAAAATGCCTCGGTAACAAGCCATTCCGCTGTTGGTCAGTCAACTAACGTAATTGCTAACAGGGTTTCTTTTTTTAATGGTTTTACCGGCCCCAGCCTTGTATTAGACACGGGATGTTCCTCTTCTCTTGTTGCTTTACATCTAGCTTGTCAAAGTCTATTGGACGGTTCTTCCAGTACCGCAATAGTAGGAGGAATTAACCATATTCTTGATCCTGACCAGAACGTTTTGCTTTCCAAATTTGGAGGTCTATCTAAAAAAGGAAAGTGTAGCACCTTCGATGCCGATGCCGATGGTTTTGTGCGCGGAGAAGGAGCAGGCGTATTAATGTTGAAAAAATTATCAGATGCTGAGAGGGATGGTGACAAGATACACGCTCTAATAAGAGGTACTTCTGTGAATAATAATGGCTTTAACGTTAACTTGCCTGCTACAAGCATTTCAGGTCAACTACAATCATTAGCTGAAGCCTTTGAGAATTCAGGAATTGCTCCTAATGAAGTTCACTATGTGGAAGCTCATGGCACCGGTACAAAATTAGGAGACCCAACAGAGACAAAAGCGCTTGGGAAATTTTTTAGCCAGGGCAGAAACAAAAAGTTAAGAATTGGCTCCGTTAAAACAAATATTGGCCATTTAGAAGCTGCAGCAGGAATAGCAGGATTGTTCAAGGTAGTGCTAAGCATGCAAAACAAAAAACTTCCTCCAAGCCTAAATTTTAAAACTCCAAACCCTGATATTCCATTTGAGGAATTAAAATTAGAAGTTCAGCACACTGTGGGAGAATGGCCTTCAGAAGCTGGAGAAACATTAAAAGCAGGCGTTAACTCCTTTGGTTGGGGAGGTACAAATGCGCATACAATCATTGAAGAATATAAAGGAAAAGCTGAGATTGAAGAAGAGACAATCCCCATCATTAAAAAATACTGCCTTCCTGTTTCGGCAAAATCTCCTGAGGCACTGCAAAAATACGCCTCTTCTTACAAAGAGCTTTTGGAAACTGCCGATGAAGATAATTTCAGGAAAATCTGTACTGCAGCAGCCCTTGTAAAACCAAATTTTGAGTATCGTGTAGTTTTTTCAGGCGATAGCAAAAAAGACATACTTCTTAATATCGATGATTTTCTTCAAAACCAGGAATCTTCTGAGGGGCTAAAAAAGAAAATCACTGAGAAAGATAAAATAGTATTTGTGTTCCCGGGTCAAGGCTCTCAATGGTTAGGCATGGGAAAAGAGTTAATGGAAAAAGAGCCTGTTTTCCGGGAGTGGATTGAAAAGTTTGATGAAGCTTACAGTGCGCATTGTGACTGGAAATTGATAGATGAACTTTTTGCGGATGCTAACAGCAGTCGCATGAACGAAATCAATGTAATACAACCTGCCTTATGCGCCATTCAGGTAGCCTTGGCCAAGTTATGGATGTCATGGGGCATTAACCCAAACGCTGTTACGGGTCATAGCATGGGAGAAGTAGCTGCTGCCTTTATTGCAGGATCTTTAAATATTAATGAAGCAGCTTCCATTATCTGTACAAGAAGTAAGCTTATGAAAAGTGTGAGTGGAAAAGGTGGAGCTATGATGGTCACCGAACTCACTAAGGCACAGGCTGAGGAAGTTGTAAGCCGATATCCAAATCTATCGCTTGCAGTAAATAATAGTCCGAAATCAACGGTTCTATCAGGTGATAGCCAGTCCATTGATTTAGTATTTAAAGAATTAGAGGAAAAAGATTTATTCTGCAGATTGGTGAAAGTAGATGTTGCTTCTCACAGTCAGCAAATGGATCCACTTAAAAAAGACCTGAAAGAAGCTTTAAGCCAATTAAAACCCACTGCATCTTCTATTGACCTATACTCCACTGTGAAAAGCAGGTTGGTTGAAGGATTAGAGTTAGATGCGGATTATTGGGTGAATAACTTGAGAGGTACTGTTGAGTTCGCTCAGGTTACGGAACAACTCATTTCTGAAGGGCATACTATCTTTGTTGAAGTAAGTCCTCATCCTGTACTATTAAATGCCATTAATGAATGTGCCGACTATCTGAAGGAAGATATACATGCAATCCCTTCTATTTTCAGGGAAAAAGATGAACAAAAAGCTATTTACAATAACCTCTCAGAATTATTTATCCGAGGTTTCCAATTAAACTGGTCACAACTATATGGGACACCTAAAGCCCCAAAAGTTAATCTGCCATCCTATCCTTTTCAAAGGGAAAGATATGAGTTGGAGGATCTTTCTAATGAATTGACAGCCCAAAGTAATACCTCTTCTAAATTCCCTCTTTTAGGAGAACAAATTAAATTAGCAGGTATTAACGGATTATACTTTTGGGAAACCAGAATCAGTTTATCCGCCTTTCCATTCCTGAGGGACCACCAGGTAAATGACACACCAGTGTTTCCAGGAGCTGCCTATGCAGAACTTATTTTTGAGGCGGCTTCTCAGATTTATGGCAGTGGCTTTCCTATGGTTAAAAATTTAACTTTCATCAATTCATTAAGCTTTGCTGAAAATGAAGTAAAGAAAGTGCAGCTTAGGGTAAAAGAGCAAGACAAAAGAAGTGCTTCTTTCGAGTTTTTCACTGCTGATAATATTGATAGTAATGAACAGTGGCTGAAGCTTGCAGAGGGAGAGCTACAGATTTATTCAGGAATTTCCCAGAACGACAAGTATGAAAGCCTTTCCCAATTTGAAGGTTTTAAAGGGGTAGATTTCTACCAAAAAATCAGCGCTACGCTAGGAATTAATTATCAAATGTATTTCCAGGGAATACAGGAACTTCATTATAAAAAAGGAACTCGTTTTAATAAAGTAGATTTTACACTCAGACCAGACTACCGAATTGCAGAAAGTGCAGAGAAGTACAAAATCCATCCCGCATTATTGGATGCCTGTTTTCAGACAATATTCTATGATGTAGTGGGAGGTACTGAAGCTAATAGAACTACCTTCTTAACCGGAATAGACGATATCCAACTGCTGGGTAAAATTGACTTTTCCGCTGAACTAAAAGGTAATGCACGATTACATGCTCCTGTTATTGATGCAAATAGAGGGACTATTACCCTTGCGGCAGATATTCTGATTACAAATGAAGATGGAAGTGAGGTACTGAAGGTTACGGGACTAAAAGCAAAAGTAATTGACTCTCAGCTCATAAGCTCCGAACAAGACAAACTGAAAAATTGGATATATGCTGTAAACTGGAAGAGAAAGCAGATATCTGACAAAATTACTCCTCATACAAATCAAACCTGGATTTTAATGGGGGACCTGTATGGATTGAGTACCATATTATTGGATAAAATAAATGAATCCGGAATTCATTTTATACATGTTACGCCAGGGCAGTCATTCCAGAAAAAATCCGGCTCTGACTACACCTTAAACTATAGCAAACCTGAAGAGTATAGTAGATTCTTAAAACTGGTTTATAATGATTACTCTTCTATAGCAGGTGTACTTCATATGGGAGCTGTATACTACCCATCAAGTGAGGTAATGCTTACTGCTGAGGAAATAGAAAAAGAACAAACTTATGGTAGCCTCAGTATTATCAACCTTTTCCAGCAACTGGAAAGTTTGAAGTTAATGGAAGTACCACATGTGGCTATTGTAACGAACGGTATAGAAACAGTTGGGGAGGATTCGCATCCTGCAGAAGTAGTGCATGCTCCTGTTTGTGGAATAGCCCGGGTAGCAGCAAATGAATTATCACAATATAAAGTAAAAAGGATTGACCTGAGCTTGCACCCTATGATGGACGAAATTGATCAGTTGCTGGCCAATTTATCCAACTATACAACCGATGATAGGGAAATAGCACTCAGAGGTCGCGAATGCTACGCACCTGAATTGTCACTACCTCAAGTAACCGAAACCACCTTACATGAGCCGGCAAGTTTTTCTGATGAAGGCACTTATTTGGTGACAGGCTACAGAGGGTTAGCGTTTTCCTATATTGAATGGATGATTGCCAAAGGCGCCAGAAATTTTGCTTTACTCAGTAGAAGTGGAAAAGCAAGCGAAACAGTAGCTGCCAAAATGCGCAGCTATGAAAAAAATGGTTGCAGATTCAATATTATCAAAGCAGATATAGCAGATTACAATGCAGTTAAAAATGCTCTTGATACTATTGATGCATCAATGCCAAAGTTGCGTGGAATTATACATGCAGCAGGAGTAATAGAAGCAGGCAGCATCAATGATATAACCGAGCAAGACTATCTCGGTACTTTAAGCCCTAAAATGAAAGGTGCCTGGAATCTTCATTTGCTTACAAAAGACATCCCGTTAGATTGCTTTGTCTTATTCTCTTCTGCATCTTCCTTAATAGGACTTAGCGGGCAGGCAGGTTATGTGGCTGCAAACAGCTTTCTTGATAGCCTGGCCCATACCAGAAAGCAAAGCGGGCTTACCGCTTTAAGCATCAATTGGGGTGTAATTAAGGATGTTGGAATGGTTGCTGACAATGATCATTTAGAAAAATATGCTGATGCGGAAGGTTTCGAGTCAGTTGTTTCTAAAGATGCAATGGAAGTTCTGGATTCTGTTTACAATAGTGGAAAAGCCCAGCTGGGAGTACTTAAACTTAATGCTGGTAAAATGGCTATTTACTACTCCGCTTTAGCCAGCACCAATTATTTTAAAGGCCTTCTGGAAAGTGATCAGATGAGCGATTCTGAAAAGAAAGAAAGTTTTCTGAATGCCTATACAAAACTAGTTACTACAGATGAGAAAGAAGAAGCATTAATTACACTTGTTACTCAAATAGTAGCTAAAATTGTGAAATCTCCTGCTTCTAAAATTAAAAGTTCAATGACTTTTAAAGGTTTAGGAATTGATTCTCTCATGGCCATTCAAGTGAGAAACTTACTTGAGAAAAACCTGGAAACAAAGCTATCTGTCGCATTGTTCTGGAGCCATCCCAGCATTAAAGAATATTCCAGCTTTTTAGTTAATAAACTAGAGGAAGAGTTGGAGCAAAGCAATTCTGCTGAAGGTGTAGAATCCGAAGGAGATGTGATGATAGATTTATTTCACATTCCTTATCCAAAACCAGATGCTTCTCAAAGAATTATCTGTTTTCATGACGCAGGAGGAAGCGCTTCCTTATATGATAAGTGGGCAGACTACCTTGACGATAGCTTAGAATTGGTGGTAGTAGAACTTCCGGGAAGAGGAAAGAATTTTGAGGCCAGCGCTTATAAAAATATAAATAGGCTCATAGAAGATCTGCAGGATCAGGTACAACTATATTTTGATAAGCCATTTGCCTTTTTTGGACATAGCATGGGTGGTTTGCTAGCTTTTGAGTTAACCAAAAAACTTCTTGTTGAAAACCAACCTATACCGAGCAATCTTTTTGTTTCTTCTACACCGCAACTTTCCAGCTATGATAAAGAACAAATTAGTCCTAAATCCTCAGATGAGCGCTTGATGGACCTGTTTCCATATCTTAAAACTAACAATGGAGAAGCAGGCAGTATGGAAGGAGCCAAAATAATGATGGGTATTCTTAAGGCGGATCTGGAATTATTAAGTAATTATCAATATCAAAAAGCAGCCCCTATCCCGATTTCTATTACTGCAATTCATGGCATAGATGATCCAAGGGTGAAACATGAGCAGATGGAAATGTGGAAAGAGGAAACTGTCAATTCTTTTGACCTTTACACTAGACCGGGAGGCCATAGATACATTGAAAATGAAAATTTATTCGTTACCTCGTTGATCAAAAACAAATTGTGCAACTTGGTTTATATAGAAAAATAGTAAAATGAAAATGAAATCAATCAAGGAGCAAATTATAGGTACCTGGAAATTTGTGTCATGGGTATATACAAATGAAAAAAATGAAACAGTACATTATTTTGAAGAAGGTTCGGAAGGAGTGCTAATGTATGATGAAGCCGGTAATATGAATGCCCAGATTATGAGACCGGGAAGAAGTACATTTAAATCAGGTGCTATTGCAGGAGGAACAAAAGAAGAAACTAAAGAAGCTTTTGATAGCTACCTGGCCTATTTTGGTAAATACTATGAGACTGAGCCTGGAAAAATAATACATAAGGTAGAAGGAGCCCTGTTTCCTAACTGGTTAGGCAATGAACAAATCAGATATGGTGAAATAGTAGATGATAAGTTAATTATTAAAACACAACCTATTTCAGCTCCTTACGGTGAAATTGTTTTTACCGTAACATGGAAAAGAAAATAATAAAAGTTCAACTATTTACAATTAAAAAATAATTATGGAAAAATTACACAAAGCAAAAAACATTGAAATTTACTATGATAAAGAAAATGGCTACATGTACTGCGATTGGATAGGCTTTCAAAACAAAGCATCCATTATGGAGTCAGGAAAAGTTATTTTAGATTTTGTTAAAAAGAATAAATATACCAAAATTTTGAATGACAACACCAAGGTAACGGGCCCCTGGCAGGATGCCGCTGAATGGACTTCCACTGTTTGGTTTCCTGAAATGATTAAAGCAGGATTACAAAATTTTGCATGGGTATTCTCATCAAACATTTTTGCTGAACTTTCAGCTAAAAAAGCAATGCCTGCATCTGATGTAATTAAATCTTTTCTATCTGTAAATGATGCGAAAGGTTGGTTAATAGAGCAAAACTAAGATTACTTTCCGTATACTAGTTTCAATATAAGAAAGGTTGGCGCTTATTATTAATAGGCGCCATTTTTTTTAAATAGAATTATATTTTTGACAGCTTATATGTCACATTATCCCGCTTTTTCATTACAATGAGACTATGGCCAAAAAAAAGAGACCACTTATTAAAGCAGTCTCTCAGGTATTTTATTTCATATTAAAAAAGGATAAGAACGGGAGATTTAATCAGAAATAACTATTCCGGTCTTTCGAATTGAAACATCCAATCATAAAGACTCATATCAAAAGGATCATATTTGGAATCTACAGTACCCATACCCTCTCCATTATAGGTTCTAGTCCATACATCATGGCCTACATTGTTATATACAGAGATTTTCGCCCTATGAACCGGCACCGGCTGTTGCTCGTTATAAAGCCTTACAAATTCTTTAGAGGTACTCACATTTGCCCCGTCCTTATCTCCAACAAATACCCAAACAGGTGTATTTCGTGATTTTTCAACACCCTTTTTAGCTCCATATGCAGCAACAGGCGCGGCTGCGGCAATATAATTAACAGAATCTTCTACATTGGTCAAATAATCATATACACCATTTCCACCATGACTTAAGCCGGTAAGGTAAATTCTCCTTTTATTAATTCTATAGCTGCTTAAGAGATGTTCTATAAATTCTTTTAAATTATCTGCATCTCCAGCACCCCAGTTATTTGCATTTCCAGTAGTCCCATGATACTGAGGGGAAACAACGATCATAGGATATGTAGTACTCCACTCACCTTTTTCAATCATCTTCGGAGGGCCATTTCTAAGCACTTTATCCAATATTTCAGGATTATCAGTACCATCTCCTCTTTCTGATTTACCATGGAGAAATACCATTACCGGGTAATTTGCCTTACTTTCATTATAACCTCCCGGTAGATAAATATAATAACCAAAAGCAGCACTCGTAGAGCCTAAAACTTTTGCTATATGTACTCCACCAGTATCTTCAGGTAAACTTGCCAACGAATCATCAACAGAAGAAACCGATGGTTCATTTGTTTCATCATCACTACAACTTAGTAAAATGCTTAAAAACAGAGCAGGAACTAAGAACTTTAATCTTCGACTTAAGTAGTTCATCTTCAAGATATTTAATTTATTTATTGATTAAACTTTGGTAAAACTATAAAATGTATTTTACAATTTTTTAATAGAATTAATCACATTATTACATAGGTAAATGACCCCGTTCATTAACTTCTTTAAAGAGATCAACATCCTGAAATAATAGACAAACCCCTATAGAGTAAGATAAATGATTAAAAATGTATGATTGACGGTACTTAACGTACATGAAAAGATTTAAAAATTTAAATAACTGATAATGAAAAAGTTACTCCGATTAATACTCCTGAACAAGATTTTTATACTTATGCCTGTTGTCTAAATCCCGCTCTAATCATAGTTTTATAAAAGAAGGAATACTTGTGAAATCAATTTCATAGTAAATTAGAAAGCGAATGTACTTGAAGTAAAATAAGATTGTGAATTGTTTTAATTTCTGCTCTCAAAGAAATTATCCTAAATCAAAAAAGCCCGGAGTGATCACTCAGGGCTTTTTTGGACTAGTCACTACAGTTGGGTAAGCTATTTTCTTATTTGCCCATCCCCAAGCACATAATACTTATTAGTTACTAATTGCTTTAAGCCTAATGGCCCTCTATGGTGTAATTTGTCAGTACTGATGGCCAGTTCTGCTCCAACTCCCATCTGTCCGCCATCTGTAAAGCGCGTAGAAGCATTATGATAGACCGCTGCGCTATCAATTTGTTCCATAAATTTTTCTGCATCTTCTCTATTCTCTGTGAGAATAATATTGGAATGTCCTCCTGAGTAAGTGTTGATGAAGTCAATTGCATTATCAAGCCCATCTACTGAAGAAATAGCAGCTTTCATTGCTAAAAATTCTTCATACCAAATCTCATCATCTACTATTTTATCATCAGTTTTCAGCACATCAATTACCGAGCTATCGGCTACAACATACACTCCTTTTTCACTAAGAACGCTCTCAATTTTTTGCAAAGTTTGCTCAAATTGAGGGTGATTTTTGTCTACCAGGATTTTATCCAATGCATTGCAACCTGAAATTTTATCTGTTTTAGCATTTACAATTACAGGAATAACTTTTTCCATATCAGCATCAGGCGCTACATAAGCGAAGTTATTACCTCTTCCACTTACCAATACTGCACATTTAGCATGCTGCTTTACAAAGTCGATCAATCTTTCGCCTCCTCTCGGCACAATTAAGTCCAGCGGCTGATCAGGGTTTCTCAGGAATTCCTGAGTGGTGGCCCTGTCCATTTTAAGATACTGAATCCAATCCTCGCCTAATCCATTATCTTTCAGAGATTTATGCCAGCACTCTACTAATGCTTCATTACTATTATGCGCTTCTTTACCTCCTTTAAGTAAAATTTTGTTATTTGCTTTAAATGCCAAAACCGCTGCTTCTATTGTTACATCCGGCCTCGATTCATAAATAATCATAATTGTACCGAAGGGCGCAGTTTTATTGGTGATGCTCAATCCGTTTTCTAATGTATCAGCACTTATAGTTGTCCCTACAGGGTCATCCTGAGCCTTCACCTCTTTTACCGCTCTGATCATATCATCTACTTTCGCATCATTCACAACCAAGCGATCATAGAGTGCCTGATCATCACGATCAAAAGCTTCCAAATCTTTTTTGTTAGCTGCAATAATTGCTTGCCTGTCGCTATCCAGGTAATTGATCATTGATTGCAGCACTGCATTTTTTATATCGGTGTTTAATAATTTCATATTTTACTGTTTTAATGGTCATCACCATCCCCAATTCCCGGAGATGGAATTCTCAATAATTTTCTATTCCTTCCGAAGGAAAAATCAGTCTCCTTCATGATATATACGGGTTCCCACATTTTTACCGTGTGCGATATCAACTATTACGTTTTCACGCTTTCCATTCGCTATGTATGTAGGAATATCTTTTGCAGCTGTTTTTTTCGCCACATTTATTTTAGACTCCATTCCACCTCGACCTTCACCTTCTTTCTTGTTAGAAGACTGAACAAACTGCTCTACAGCCTGATCAGTGGTTACATTTCTTATCAGATTGGAATCCTCATCATCAGGGTGCCCATCAAAAACCCCATCAGTATCTGTTAATAATATCAATGCATCTGCATTAATAAGCTCTGCTACAAGACTGGCCAGTTCATCATTATCTGTAAACATGGACATAGAAAGGGAAACGGCATCATCTTCATTAGCTATTGGAACAATGCCCTGGTTAAGCAGGCCTTCATAGCAATTGATCATATTATCACGGTGTTTTCCCAGGTCAAAATCACGCTTTGTAGCAAGCACCTGAGCGCAGCGCATTCCATAATCATGGAAAAGGCTGTAATAATGGCGCATCATTCGCGGTTGGCCTACAGCTGAATATACTTGTCTACGCGCTGTAGGGTCAATGAGGGTATTGCCATCCAATACTTCTTTGCCGGCTATTACAGAACCGGAAGATATAAGTACGCAAATTATATCATCTTCGTAAAGCCTGGCTATTTGATCTACTAACTTTCTCAGGATTGGCACCACTATCCTGTTATCCTTATTAGTCATTACATTGGTACCTACTTTTATTACTATTCTCTTTTGGTATTGCTTTTCAACTTCCATTTTCAATTTATGATAATTCAATATTGTTTAATTAAGCTTTCAGTAAAACTTATACTTTTTTGTTTCTTGACTATTTGCCTAATTCAACCGCTCTGTCGAATGCAGCATAAGCCGCTTCTTCAATCAGTTGCTTTACATTATTATCCTCCATTGAGTCCAATGCAGCACGCGTAGTACCACCTTTGGAAGCTACTCTGTTCATCCAGGATTGTGGTGAAAGATCAGATTTATTAAATAATTCCACTGCTCCTTCAAAGGTTTGGCTAACCAACACCTTGGAATCATGCTCAGAAAAGCCCATCTTTTTAGCGGCATCCATCATAGATTGCATAAAATAAAATACGTATGCAGGGCCACTTCCTGATATACCGGTAGAAGCATCAATATCATTTTCAGTGTCCAGTCTTACAGATTTACCAGTAGTGTTCAATAGGTTTTCAACAGTGGAAAGCTCCAAACGGGAAACCTCATCAGAAGCTGTAAATGAGGTGAGACCTTTTCCTACCTGAGCTGGAAGGTTAGGCATTGCCCTCACCACTTTAGTAATTCCTAGTCCGTCCTTCATACTCTGAATAGTAACCCCGGCCATAATGGAAATAACCAGCTGATCTTTTGTCATCAAATGCTTAATTTCTTTAAACAAATCTTCAGAATGATAAGGTTTCACTGCAATAAAGATGATGTCTGCTACCGGCAGGCAATCTTCCAGATTTGTAAATACATCAAAGCGACTTACTTTTTTGAGTTCCTCTGTTTTTTGAGCATCCGTATCTGAGATCATTAAATTATGGCTTGATAAAAACTCTGATTTAACAAGCGCTTTGGCATATGCCAAACCCATATTTCCGGCTCCAATTACTAGTACTTTCATTTTCGTTATTGTTGTTTTGTTTAATTCTTATCTGAAAAATCAGGTAAGGGAGTGCAAGCTTTATGCATTTGTGGCCAAAATCTGAATTAAATTGAGGTTAGAAAAAAAATATAATTAAAAGGTTGATGCTTATCTGGCTTCAGACGTACATTTTACAATTAATTAAAAAAATATTACGAAATGTGTCAAAAATGGAACTAAACCGACAATTAGGCGTAATCCCGCAATTATGTCAGTAAAAGCAACAGAAGTAACTACTTTGTAGAGAAAACAAAATTGAGGTCAGTAAACTCTAATATTTATATTTTTCTTTGTACCATTGAATAACGATGAAAATAATTTTAAGCACTGAGAGGTTACTTCTTAAGCCAATTATAAAACAAGATGCTGCCTTTATATTAAAATTGGTGAATTCACCATTATATATCCAATTTATTGGTGACAGAAAGTTAAAAACTGTAAAAGAAGCTGAAGATTTTATCAAAAATGGTCCTCAAAAAAGCTATAATGAAAATGGGTATGGCTTATACTGTGTAAGAGCAAAAGAAGACCACCTACCTATTGGTGTTTGTGGCTTGTTGAAAAGAGATTTTCTCCCCCATCCGGATATTGGCTTTGCATTTTTACCTGAAGCCATGGGAAGAGGATATGCATATGAAATAGCTGCAGCTACATTAGAATATGCTCATCACGCATTAAAATTAAACACAGTTCTTGCTTTTGCGGATCCTGCAAATGAAAGGTCTGTGAAGTTGCTCGAAAAGACCGGTATGCAATTTCAAAAGCACTTTAAACATCCAGATGAAGGGAAGGAAGTGGTTCTGTATTTCAAAAAATTCAGTGATTGACAATTCTGTAAACAGGTTATTACAAGTTAAGAAATATTAATATAACAGAAATACTTAAATGATAATCAGGTATATTTTGGAAGTGATATTCCATTTTTCAAATGAATGAAAACAAACCCTAAAGAAATTTACAGTTGGAGAATTTTAAATTTTCCTGTAGAAATGGTATATGAGTCCTTTTCAAATCCAGCACATTTAGCAAAATGGTGGGGGCCTGAAGGTTTTACCAATACTATTCATGAGTTTGATTTAAAGCCCGGAGGTAAATGGATACTGACCATGCATGGTCCTGAAAAAGGAAATTATGAAAATGCAGCAATATTCAAAAAAGTTGATCCATTCAAATTAATAAGCTGGACGAGGACATCAAAACCCTTGTTTGATATGGAAGTAAGTTTTGAAGAATTAAGTGACTCACAATCTAGAATTACTTTCAAAATGATTTTTAACACAATGGAAGAATGTGAAAAAATCAGAAGTTTTGCTGAACCTAAAAATGAGGAAAACTTCGACAAATTAGAAAGATTGCTTAGTAAAATGAGTCACAATAAAAGGTAGGCAATTACTATCATGGTAGTTGCCCTTCCTCTAACTTCCTGATTTTTTCACGCCATGTTTTCACGTCCTGGTTGATTCTAAGAACTGTGGTAAGTAAAATGAAAAACAATAACACGATTAATAATGAGTAGGTTATACCAAAGTAATTACCGAAAAGGATATTTAATACTATTATTACCAGGGAAACACCTACAATGAGCAAACTGGAATATTTATGTGGAATCCCTAAAAGTAAAACCAGGTGATGCAAGTGAGATTTGTCCGCTTTAAAAGGACTATAACCCGTTTTAATTCTTCTTCTGTATACGCGAAGTGAATCGATAACCGGCAAAGCTAATACTCCTATCACAATCGACAGGGTGAGTGGTAATTGTTGAGTAGTTTGCTCAGCCATTTGTATCATAAAAATCCCTGATACCACCAAAATAAATCCTATAAACAGAGAGCCTGCGTCCCCCATAAACACCTTTTGCTTTTTGCTAAGGTTAAATCTTAGAAAGCCCACTAAACTACCTATCAGACTCAAATACATTAAAAGCAGAAAGCTATTACCCAATTTGAATGCTAAATATGCGAAAAGACCTAGAGCAACTATTGCCAGACCTGCAGCAAGCCCATCTATTCCATCCATTAAATTAAAAGCATTAATACAGCCTGTTATCACTATTAAGGTGAGAGAGTACTGTAGGAAAATTGGTAACTCATAGATTCCTAAAATTCCGTAAAATGAGGTAATACCCACTCCATTTACAAACACATAATGCGCTAAAAGTAACTGAATAAGTAATTTAAAACTCGCTCTGATGTTCATTTTGTCATCAATTACACCCACAACGAGTAACACTAATGCGCCCAGCATCAGCATTTTCAAAAAATTAAGATCTGACCAATTGCTATTCGCAATAAAGCTCACAGTAACTGTAGCAATAAAGATAACAATCCCTCCTACCAATGGAACTGCATTCTGATGTACCTTACGTTGATTAGGTTTATCTACCAATTGTACAGCAATTGCCATTTTCCTTAATATTGGCGTTAACACTAAAGTAATAACAAGTGCAAAGAGTAAAGTGATTATATTTTCCATAGTTTTAGTTTTTATCTTTTAGTAAAGAAAGATTCCTGATTTTTTAAATGTCCCATATTCATCTCTAGTAGTTGGTCGTAACGCAACTCTGCAGTACTATAAGCCACATTTTGTTTTGATTTGACATTAAGTGCTTCTACAATTAAAGCTTTGTATTTCTCAACTATGAGCTTCCAGGTATAGCGTCTTTCTGCAATAGCTTCCATTTTTTTTCCAAGTGCTTTAAGCTCATCTACCTTAACACTCATCACTATATTTTTCAAATCCTCAGCTGTATTAAAGTAAAGTGCCTGATTTTCAGTAGTTACTTTATTATATGAAACACCGTAGGTTATAATAGGTAAACCTAAATACATGGCCTCCACTAATGATGGGTTTGTTCCACCGGCCGAATGACCATGAATGTAAACCAAAGCATTGCCCCTTAGTACATCTAATTTCTCCTGATTATAAATAGGATCTAATAATATAATATTAGAAAATTGCTCATACCTGGCTCTTACATCTAATCCATAATCGCTATTCTTCCAGTTTCCGACCATTACCAGCGTGTAATTAGGCAGTTCAGAAAAAGCCTGAAGCACATTATGCACATTGTTTTCCGGTTCTATGCGGCAAACTTTAAAAGCATAAGGCTTATGTAAAAATGGATACTCTTCAAGGTCTGCCTTTTTAGGGTTTACTTTCAGAGTATGATCTGCCCCATATTCAATAATCCTACTCAGTGAGCCATAGCGCATTGCAGTATAGTCTTGTATAGCCTCATTATCAGAGATATCTATATGAGAATATTTCACAGCTAAACCTTCTGCCCAGAAAAGATACCACTTAGCCAGAATATTCCATTTATCACGTTTCCACTCTATTCCATCAATAGAAATAATGATTTTACGGTTGGTGAAGAATTTCACAAAAGGAAGAATCCATGCTCCTGCCACTCCAAGTATGAGAAGCACTTCACTAAAAAACACAGCATGTAAAATGGAAAGTGTATCATAAAAGATACTTTGGATTCCATTGGCTTCCAAAGGCAAATACCTGAGTCTGGCATTTTTGTAAAATTGTTTTTGCTCTTCTTTGGGATAACGTTTACCAGAGCAATACACAGTAATATCATATTCATCACTCATGTTTTCCACAATGTGTTCAGTAAGCGTTTCAAACCCTCCATAATTTGCAGGCAGGCCTACAGTTCCGATAATAGCAACTCGCTTTTTCATAATGAATCTATTTTATATTGTATTGAGCGTTTATAAACTAATTGTTTCTGCCACTTCCATGCATGTAATAAAGCATCGGCCACAGTGTATTCACTCTTCCAGGCAAGCTCCTTATTTACTTTTTGTGTATTGGCGTATATTTTTACTATATCTCCCTCTCTTCGTGGGCCTACGTTGTAGAGGAGTGTTTCTCCAGTAACCATTTCAAAAGTATTGATAAGCTCCAAAACCGAGGTTCCCTTACCTGTACCTACATTGTATATACTAATGCTGGCCTCAGAAGAAAACTGTTTTTCAAGAGCTGCTATATGTGCATTCGCTAAATCTACAACATGTATAAAATCACGCACACAGGTACCATCAGGTGTATCATAATCATTTCCAAACACGGTGAGTGGGCCTATTAAACCGATAGCACTTTGGCAAATATAGGGCACCAAATTATTGGGTACTCCATTTGGCAACTCTCCTATTAACCCGGAAGGATGCGCTCCTATGGGGTTAAAATATCTCAACAAGGTAGATTTAACTATATTCTGCGAGGACTTGGAAAGAAAATCCAGATATTGCTCCCCTACTTGTTTTGTATATCCATAAGGTGAAGATGCTGGTTTGTGCTCTTGGTCTTCAGAAACTTCAACACTATCAGGCTGACCATACACGGTGCAGGAAGAAGAAAAAACTAAATTCGATATTCCGAATTCGTTCATAAGTTTTGTTACCACAGTTAATGATTGAATATTATTGTGGAAATACAAGTCTGGTTTGTCAATTGATTCTCCTACAGCTTTGTAAGCTGCAAAGTGAATTACACCATCTATTTTATAATATTTGAAGATAAACCTCATTAACTTTTCATCTGTACAATCTATCTCAAAATAAAGAGGCTTTATTTTACACAAGATGTTCAATCCCTCCATTACAGATTTGTCGCTATTGCGAAAATCATCTACAATAATAGATTTGTAGCCTTTCTCTGAAAGAGCCTCTACGGTATGAGAACCAATGTAGCCTGCCCCTCCAGTTACCAAAATATTTTTTATGCCGTTCTTCATATGTCTCTGGTTTTTTATAATATCAATATGAAAAACATACCACATTCATAAGTATATGAATAACAGTAACTTATGAATATTTATTGATCGAAAATTTCCACTATCTGGAATTGCTTTCCGACATTTGAAATGATGCGGCAGATGGAATTGCTAAAATTTGAAGGCTTTTTTTGATAAATGCTCCCTCTCTGAACTGTTCAAACTTTTTCTCAGCCTGTAGAGAAAGTAAATTATAAATAGATGGGTTTTCCAGTAATAATTCCAGTTTTTCTTTTAAGTCTTTCAAATTAGTACTGTTCACCCTATAGCCATTTATACCATCACTCACTAGTTCAGTAATGCCTCCAACTGGTGGTATAATAGCTGGAAGCTGGTAAGCCATAGCTTCAATGATAGTCAGTCCAAATGTTTCTACCCATCCATCAGGTTTTGACAAATTCAAAACCACATGAGCCTGATTATAAAAAGGATGTAGATTTGTTTGTGTATCGAATAAACGAAGATTTCTCGGTAAGTCAGTGGATTTAAAATAAGTATCAATTTCATTTTGAGAAGAGTTCATCACCAAAGAAAATACGTAATCGGGGCAGCTTCTCGCCAGTTCTATATATTCATTTACTCCTTTGTATGCTTTTAAACTGCACACCATCAGCACATGCTTTTCCTGATTATGGTGTTTTTCTTTTTGCTTTTTTTCCTGATACCAATCTTCCTCAATGGCATTATGAAGTACTACCGATTTTACAGAAGAAACAAGACCCTCATTAGCCAGATAATTAGATACATATACTACCTGATCAGCTGTTCTGTCTACAATTCCAAATAATATTTTTTTTAGAATAGCGGGTTTGATACTGGTTTCGTGTATATGATAAATTACCCGGATACCACGTAGTTTTCCTGCTATGGCTGCTCCGAAAGGTAAAACAGTATTCACATAAATGATATCATCTTTCTGAGCTTTTGCTAAAACCTTCAGCATTAGAAGCAATTGACTAACCAATAAGAATACAAGTCTTAAATAAGGATTTTTGGTAAACGCATACCAAAAATTATGATACTTTACACCCGCCAAATTTGATAAAAAACCTTCCCTTCCCCCACAGGTAAAAAGATGGACTTCTAAATTATTCTTTACCCACCCTTTAAGCAATTGCTTGAGTACCTTTGGGCTACCACTATAGTCATTAAGTAAATGACAAGCTAATACACGCATGATTAATAAAATTAAAGATTTTGATAGATTTTGTTCAAGGCCTCGCCTCTGGCATTCCAGTGGAAATTAGATTCAAAATGCTTTCTGGCAGCAATTGACATACTTTCTAAAGTGTTAGGATTACAGTACAATTTGAAAATTGCTTCACTTAAGGATTTTATGGTTTGCTTGTAAGATCCGTGCGGTACGCCAATACCACATTCTCTTGTTATAAACTCACCCGGACCTTCATTATCCAGACAGATTACAGGCAAGCCAAAACTCATGGCCTCAGCCACTACCATACCTGCTCCTTCATGTGATGGGAATACAAAAGCACTTGATTCCCGGTACAATGCTAAAAGATCTTTACGTTCTATCCAGTCAATAAAACGCACGTATGGTTGAATGTTAAAGTTTAAGATCATTTCCTGATAGCTACCTAATTCAGGACCACTGCCCACTATCACCAATTCACATTTAATTTTCTCTTCCACCGGTAAACTTTGTATAAAGGCGGCAAAAGATTTTATAGTCAGATCAAAACCTTTCAGAGGCACCAACCTTCCCGCAGAAATTAAACGGAATTTATGATTTGGTTTATTCTTATTCCAACCAAAGTCTTCTGTAGCAACAGAGGGCATTATAGAAAATCGTCCGCTCTTTAACGGTAAATATTGCTGTACTGAAGAGTTCATACATAACACATGATCTGCCTTTTTTACTGTTCTTTTTAAAGAAAAAGAGAAGTTCCAAAATAACTTTTTAACCAACCATGTCATTCTATCCTTTAACCAAAATGAGCTACTTCTACCATGCAGATATTGTTCAGGGATTAATGGATGATGCCCGACAGGCCCCCAAACAAAAGGTTTATTAAGCTTCCAGAGAAAACTGGGGGTCCAATCGTTATGAAAATTCACATTGTGCGCTATATCAAACTTTAGATTCAGCTTTTTAATAAAGTGAACAATTCCAAATTGCCACATCCAAAAATAGAGCATTGCACCTCTGCCCCCCTTCTTCCAGAATCGCATCCAATAAGGTAAGTCAAAATAATAAAACTGTATGTTATTATAGACCTCATCAGGGGTTTGCTCCATATACTTCTCAATATGAGGCCTATTATTTTCTCTTGTGATGGCTATCACCTTCTGAAAGCGTGCAATCTGATAAATAAAATTCCATCCCATTCCGTCCTCTGATCCTTTAAAGGGGTTTACAGCATAGGCGGTAGCCAGAATTGTTTTGTTTGCCATCATTTTCTGGTTTTTATAAGTTTGGCTGGTACACCCCCTATTATGCTGTAAGCCGGAAAAGATTTTGTTACCACGGCTCCCGCTGCAATCACAGACCCTTCTCCTACTTCCACTCCATCAAGTATCGTCACTTTGCTGCCAATCCAGCAATTGGCTCCAATTTTAATCCCTTTTCGTGATACGCCCTGCATGCGAATAAGCTTTTCATGATCTTCATAATTATGATTTTCAGGGTGGCAGCTGAAGTACTGACCTACTATACAATCATTTCCAATCTCTAATCCACCAGCTCCCCCTAAATAGGCAAATTCACCTATCCCCACATTATCTCCGATGCATATGCCTTCTCCGGGATTATCCAATGTAGTAGCTACAACAACTCTACTGAAAGAACCTAAACTCACATTACTCCCCATCTTTATTCCTTTCTTTCCTAATGCGCTGATGTAAACAAAGTCTCCAAGTTTCATGAAGCGGCCATAGGTAAATTTATGGCTATTTACTATTCTAACACCTCTACCCAAAAGAGCCATTTTATTCTTCTTGCCTTTAAAGATCATTTTCATGCCTCTTAACAAGCTTCTGACTTGCGTATAAGTGAATTGGATTAAGTCCTGACTGCTCACACTTTCATGTAACCTAAAAGCCGGATTTCTCAGTTGTACAATATTTTGAACAAGGGTTTTCATAGTAAGTATTTTTTATAATGAGCATTGTAAAATGAACGATCTATTTAAATTACTATTAGGCTATTTTTGGCCATGCCTGCTGCATAATTGTCTTCAAAGTCTCGTCCATAGCTATATTTTCCACCGGTATGTAAGCTCCTTTTTTCGCTTTATTTAAATTTCCGAATAGATTCAGATAGCTAATTGTTAAGGAATTAATGGTATCATGATCAAGCTCCTTTTTTCGCTCAAGTATCACTTCAGGCTTAGCGTATAAAAAGAAGTTAAGATCAGGTGAAAAAAGAAATTTATATCCCAGCATTAAAAGTTTATTGGGTAAGTGAATGTTGCTTCGCTTGCTATCATTTATAAAATCAAAGTAATAGCGATCATACAACACCACATATCCTCTGGAAACATACTTCAGTTTCACATAAAACTGACCAAAGAAATAATCGACAAAATAATAGCCAAAGCGGAAAAGAGAGCTAATAAAGCTTTTATTACTTCCCTGACGTGGTAAGGTATTGGCAGCATCTTGTTCTGCCTTTTCTTTGCCTTTAGTCCAGGCGCTAAGGATAGGTAACACTGACGGACGGTGACGTAAAACCACTACACGCTTACGCAACTTCTTCTCCAGTTCGTATTTTGTTTTCTCAATTATTGTGGATTTTCCTGCGCCATCTACCCCACTAAATGTAATGATCAAACCTCGTTTAAATAGCAGTTCTCTAGTAACATCCATTGCATAGGCCATGTGATTGTATAGTTTCCTGATCCCTATGTTGGGGCTATAATTCAAGAGCTCAGCTTTCAATTGTTCAGTCGGGGTTTCACTACTTTCAAGTCCTTTGTAAATAATTTTTTCAATAGATGTATCAGCATCTCGTAGCGCTAAAATGTAAGGCTGATAAAACTGAGGTATTTCATGCGCATTAAGCCCATAAAAAAGGCCTAAATACTCTGCCAAATGTTTTAAACTCATATTTTTCACACCATACGTGTTAGGCACTGCATTTCTTAAAACTTCACCGGCATCCATCATTACTAATGCTTTCCTTTTGAATTTCCAGATCAAATCAAGACATACAATGCTATTATCATGAAGAAAAACTTTTACAGAAGCCATAAAAGACTTCCTTTCCATTATAGTATGCTTAACAGCAGAGTGATTTTCAATGTACTGACATATTGATTTGTAGTCATTCTTATAAATACATAAATCAATATCTGAATTAGGTGATAATAGCGAGGGATGGATATTTGGAAATTTAATAGCTGCGTATTGCTTCGATTGCAAATAGTCAAATATATTAGAAATAAATTCACCCCTGTTAGCATGTTCTGCTTTTGTTAAATCTGTAATAGCATCATCCCATACAGCTAATAACCAGCTAATTTGGGCATGCCATTTTTCCTGCTGACTATATAAGTACAAATAGCGGGTTGCGTTTACCAGTAAATATAATTTGAGGTAATCATCCCTTTTTAAATCCGATTGCTTTGTCCACCTATTCATTAATTCCTCAGGGATGTATAAGTCTATTTCTTCTTTAATTTTTCTCCAGGATTTACCCTCCTGCATTACTCCTTTCTGCACGATGAAATGAAAAGCATCGAATCCTATAGGTAAATAGTCTGCCAGCTCCCAGTCATAAATATTTAATCCGGTTACGCTACTATACATATTCCATGGAGTAAAATCACCATGATTAAAACTCATTTTGAAAGGTAATGCTTCACAGAATTGGGAAAGTTCCTGCAGCTTTTCTATCAAACTCACAGGAATTCGCTGATCTTGGGTAAGACTATCCGAATGGAGCTTATCTGATACTTCTGACAATAACTGACTTCTTAAAGCATCAGAGTTGACAGTTGTTTTCATGCTCAATTCAAATATGGTACTTTTATGCTCCTCCGAAAAATGCTTTAGTCGCTCCCCTCCATATGAAATATCAGTTAGCCTAAGTATATTTTCTGCATCTCTAATGGCCTTAGGGTGTGAAAATGTTATAGGTTTTAAATTTTTTAAAATATTTATAGTATCAAATTCTTTTTCAAGTAATTCATTTGCTGAATTAGAAGGTGCTATTTTAATAAATTCGCTTTCCTCCTTCCCCTGGTGAAAAATCACCATTTTATTGTTAGGGCCAGTGGTTCCGGTAAATAATGCCCATTGGCTGCTTTCAAATAAATTGAGAATTGGATGTGAAGGATCACAATGAGTAAGTCTTACTTTCTTTGATGAAAATATGGCTCTTTGAATTCTTAAGAAAAAAACAATCCGGCAAAAAGTAGCGAAAGCAAATGGTTTAAGTCCTGATACATTGTAAAACTTTAGGAAATAAGGTTTCCGCGCCTGAGCATGCCAGATCCATCTTGCAGAACCATCAGGATTTTTGATCATCATTATTGGCAATTC
Organism: Marivirga lumbricoides; assembly: GCF_014636295.1. Classification (GTDB taxonomy): domain Bacteria; phylum Bacteroidota; class Bacteroidia; order Cytophagales; family Cyclobacteriaceae; genus Marivirga; species Marivirga lumbricoides. The sequence continues at coordinate 58,065 of NZ_BMEC01000013.1, forward strand.
CTTTGCTTCTGAAGCTTCATTGTCTACATTATATCCTATGTGTTTGAATATATTTTGCATAGCATCCTTTATTTTTTTTTAGAGACTATACCAAAAGATTGCCAATTATATAAGAAACTGAAAAACAGTTAATTACAAATTAACACTTCCATGTTTTTTCCAGTTTATGGAATTTTTTCTACTTACTGAATAAGTATGAAAATAGTGAGAACAGTTGAAAATTCTAGTCTATTCAAGATACTCATTAAGAGATAAGAAGGTCAGGCCTTCTTTTCTTAAGGTGAATTTTATTAAGTGGGGTAAGTATGGTATTTTGTTTAAAGGAGATATAGATTATAACCAATTGATAAAATAAAATTCCATAATTAGATTCTCCGAAAATACCGAACTCGGTAAAGGAATTGATAAATAGTGGTATTAGTAAGCTCCTCAGCATAAGTTTCTTTTCTTCATTTTCTCCTGCTATTCCTTTGAAGGTGAATAACATTTGAAAAATGACTATTGTGATCCCGACAAATCCCAGATTCATCAGTACCTGCATAAAAGTATTATGCGTCATTTTTCCGGGATAAGTATGTGCACTTTGGAAATACTCTTTATAATCAATCCGCATGAAACCAAAACCGAGCATAGGTTCTCTTGGCAATCCTTCATTAATCAGGGCTGTCCAGAAAGGCAAGCGCCCAGTCATACTCATTACTTCTTCCAGCCTGCTGGTATCACCATCTTTCAAAATCACTTTCCAAACAGCTACCGGGGTAACAAGGAGCATTCCTGCAATAATAACAATTTTCAGTTTCTGGTTGCTGGATTGCTTTACATGATAACCTATTATAAGCAAGGCACCAATAAGAGAAGATCTTGAGCCTGTGGCATACAACCCGTAAAACAGAACAATTAATTTGAGGATAGTCCACCATTTTGCATGATTACGTTTAAGGTCAAAAAGTAAGCCTGCCACACCTAATCCCGCAAGCATTCCAAGCTCATTCGGATTCATCATATATCCTCCTAATCTGGCTTCTTCACCCCCATGGGTCATGCGGAAGAATGTGTCAGGATCCACCCACATCCCTACTACGAAAATCAGGATAAGAACATAGCAGGTATTTCCTAAGAGGTTATAAAGCCTGATTTGATGATCTTCAAAATACTCATCCAGTAAATACAGGCTTTTTATGAAAAAAAAGCAAAACACCAGTGTTTGACTGGTCATAAACCACTGTAATGCACTATAACCCACATTAGTACTCCACATAAAAGAAGCAAAGCCTAAGAGTAAATAGGCTACATATAGCAGCATAGAAAGCAGGTTGTTCCATTTTAAGGAATCTACTGCCCCATATTGAATAATCTTGCGGTACACCAAATAAGAGGAGAACAGCACTCCCATACGCCCCACCACCTTGATGGCACGTGTAATGAGTACATTTTCACTCCAGGTAAAAAAACAGGCCACCATTAAAAAGAGAATAATAAGTAAATAAATATTAATCTTCTTCAGAAATGGCCTGTGATTGATATGTACTGCTGTGGTTTGCATTATTTATTACCTGTATAGTTGATCAAACTCTTCAACAATAGAATCCCAATGGAAGCACTCTTCCACCATTTTATTAGCATTTATACCAATTTCACATAGGCTATTTTGCTGATGAATTGTATATAGGTGATGAAAAGACTCCAGTAAAGCATCCTCATCTTCAGAGGGAACAGTAATACCCGCGTTATAATCATTTACATAACGCCCAACATTTGTAGCATCACTTACTACACAGGGTACGCCCATATTAGCAGCTTCTAATACCGCTGTTGGTAAACCTTCATTACGTGAAGGGTGTGCAAATACATGCATTTTCTGCATCAGTTTGTCCTTCTCTTCTCCGTATTTGCTACCCCAAAGCACCACATTCTCTATAGCATTCTTTGCAATTTGTTGTTCCAGTGTTATGCGTTCATTGCTATCTCCTACAATCCATAATGTGGCCTGAGGTACGTCATTTTGAAAGCGCTTAAAAGCTGCAATAAGCAAATCTATTCCTTTAGTATAAATATCTAAACGACCTACAAAACCAATTATAAATTTGTCAGAAACTTCTGATTGCTCATTAACCAGTCCTTGAGTATACTCAAAGCCATATGGCAACAAGAACGACTTGTTATTTGCATAAATACCATGCAAACCTGCCACTTCGCTTTCTCCTATGGCATGTACCCGCTGGGCACGGTTTAATAAAGCTTTCTCAAATAACTGAAAATAGGCTTTCTTAGTCCAGCGGCTGCGTTGCATAGCCACTGTATTATATGCCCCGTGTGGTGTCAGCACAAAAGGAATATGGTGTTGTGCCATAAATCTTGAAATACTATAGTAAGTGGGTATCCAACCACCATGCAAGTGAAAAACAGCTTTTCCCTGCTTTTCCAATATAGCTGTCTTTAGTTCCTCATCAAGAAAAAAAGCGCTGGCTTTTGCCTTAAAAAGTACGGTAGTAAAATTACGCGGTCCATAGTTATGGGTAGTGTCTCTGGTGATTCCCCAAACAGCTACCTTACGGCCTGATTTGGCCTGCCTTGTGGCCAGCTGGTAAACTACTTTATTTACGCCATTCATTCTTTCAGGATTGGCTTTACCTAATATTAAATGTATTATCTCCATAACAAAAATTTATTTTTAACTAGAATGAATTGCCAAAAGCTTATTAAAATAAGCTGAGAAGCTATTAATCCAATAAGTGCACCAACCAGTTGAAAGTGCGTTAACATAAAGCGAAAACTAATCAGACTAAAAACGAGTGATAAAATGTAGCCCACAAAAAAGTGCTTATTAAGCACAAGGGCTCGGATAGCCAAGCGAACAGGATATCCAATAAAAATTATCAGATACAATACAGACATCCCTTTCACCAGGAAACCATACGTTGCGTATTGATCACCTCCTGCCCAAACAATTATGTAATCAGACAACAAAAAAACTGTAACCAATACCGAGGCAAACAAAGTAAGTGACTGAACACTTAGCCTTTTCAAATACTGTTGAGCGGTTATGCGAGACTGTGTCATTAAGCGTGCTGTTTGAGGTAAAGCATAATTTTCGAACGTCTGGAAAAGAACGTTTAATACACCAAACAATGACTGTACCAACCGAAAAGCACCCAGTGCTGCTACACCTAAATACATGCCGGAAGCTACCACAAATAGGTTCCCAGACCACCATTGAACCATTGCAGAAAGAAATAACCACTTGCCTTGTTGGTAATGTAACTGTATATATTTTTTCCAATTGATGGAAAATTTCCAGGATTTGAACGATGTAGCCAAAGCAAAAACAAGTGCGGGAATATAAGATAATGCCAACAACTGCAATAAAACGATGAATGACCAGGAGGTGAAACTGGCTATCAGTAACATACCGCTTTGCATAAGAGCTAAAAGTATATCAAGTATTACTATTTGGCTAATTTGCTTTTGTGCCAACAAACTTTTTCTAAAGAAGTCATGCAACATGAATCCAAATGCATAGAGCAATAAAGCTTCTTTGTATTGAGTATAATCGTGCAGAAATGGAGTTAATTTGAATATACCTTGAGTTACCAGTAAAAGTACTAACACACAGCTCAGCTGCAACACAGTTACGAAAAACTGATATTTTCTTTGCTCGTCAACTTTACTCAGCATTACCTGGTAGGGCTGAATTACCAGGGAACTTACCAGGCTAACAGCCAGGTAAATGCCCAGAACCCATCCGGCAAACAATCCAAATAATTCCGGGGCTACCAGCCTTGCCAGTAGAATAGTTACCAAAAAGCTATTGCCGCTAAATATTGCCTGATCGGCTAATGCCTTGAATTTAGTCGATTTATAAATTTTCTTTATAGTTGCCATGATAATTCTTTTGTTGCTTTAGTACGTTTAAATAGTCGCATAAAAATCAATTTTATCTCTCTGAAAATGCTTGGTGTATAAGCATACCTGTTCAGCAAAAAATGCATGTTGGGAAGCTTGTATTCTTCCTTTAGCAGGTCTACTTCCAAAACTTTTTTGGCAGGTGTTAAGCGGGCATCAAGCACCACCATATTCACATCCGCCAGTGACATCATTAATAATGACATCTGGCTGCCGATGTTACCATTAAGCGCCAAAGTAACCTGAAAATCACTTGAGACACGCCTTAGCATATCACTCAACCTCTCTTTAGAGTAGCATTTGTACCGGTTATCATTCAAAGAAAGGTAGCTAATCAAATCTCCAAATTCATGTACTTCACCCGGAGTGCATTCAGCAATTCCCAAAGTATTATCTACATCTATCAGCAATACTTTCCTGCCTTGCCTGGCTAGTGCTTTTGTTAACTGTAAAGTATTAAAAGGAGCTCCGTCCTGTGCCTTGAAAGAACTTAGTGTCATGAAGTACTTATCACCCATAAGACCTTTTATTTCCAGCTGAGCTGTTAATTTTTGAAAATGCTCAAATATGCTATCACTTGTCTTGAGTTTTGGTGAAAGTGCAGACAAAGGGATCATTGAGCGACTTTCTATAGTGCGTTTATCGTTTACTTTCGCTTTTAATGCATGTACTACAAAAATGAGTGCTAAGGCACCAAACATTCCCAGCATAGCCGAAACAATCTTAATTATAGGCTTATTTGGTGAAACAGGCACTTTAGGTACATTGCCTGGTGTAATTACTCTGTGGAAAGCTATTTTGGCTGCCTGCGCTATTTCAGCTTCAATTTTTTTCTCATTTAAATAATTGTAGGATTGCTGATAGATCTGAAACTCACGGTTTAATATGGTAAGCATTTTCTCGTTTTCGGGCACTACTTTAAAAACTAATTCTGCCTCCTCAATATCAGCTGTTAAATTATCATACTTAATTTGAAGGTTGTTACGTGTATTAGAGATACTCTCAATAAGATAATTCTTAAGGTCTTCTATTTTGTCGTCAATAATCTTAACACGTTCATCTTCTGTAGTATAAACCAGCAAAAGATCCATTTTCTCTGCTTGTAATTTCTTAATATTTTTAACTATTTCAGTTGAAAGCAGATCAGTAAATGCCTCAAAATTAGGTGCCAGTTCCAGAAACCTATCAGCACCTTCTTTTACATATTTTTCCAATTCCTGGATGGCATCGAGCCCCATCTTTAAATTGGTTTGTTGTATTTTTAGTTGAGATATTTTACGCAGGTTGGTTTCATTTTCCTGAAAAATGTTAGTGATGCCCTTCTGGTTTCGGAAATCCTGAATTTTGTCTTCAGCATCTGTAAGTCTTTCATTAACAGCACCTATTTGATTTTCAAGGAAGTTTACTGTTACATTCGCTACCTTATATTTGGAATCTATATAGTCATGAATATAAATTTCAGCAATTTTATTCACCAGTAATGAAGCTTTTTGAGGTACAGCTGATTTAGTTGTGATTTTAATCACCGCAACATCTTTATCAACCGCCATAATATCCAGGTCTTTCTTAATCATGCCCATGAGTTTGTTTCGACTAATTAATTCAAACTCATAATGGTCGGCTACTTGCAGGTAAGGGTTTCCCGCAAGCAGTACTTCATTTCTCCTTATCAGTATTTGCCCCTTCTCTAGTTGAAGGGTGTCTCCTATTTTTCCTTTCCTTAAACCTTCGTGGGGTACATTTACTGCATAGCTTCCGTCCTGGGCTACTTTAACATCAAATTTTTTATCAAAGTACTGCTCTCCCACATTAAATTTCTCCACCAAAAAAGGTGATTGATCATATAGTTCTACCGAGCGAATTTTACCTACTCTATAAATTTCTACATCAAAATTAAGCTCATCAAGTACTTTGTTTAATAAAACCTGAGACTTAAGCACCTCAATTTCACCGGCTATTTTGTTAGATGTAGCAAATACATCAAAGTCCTTAAACAGGTTACTATTATTAACTCCTTCAGAAATATCAGCCAGTTTAAGAGTAGTAGTACTCTCATACATAGGAGTCACATAGTTGAGGTACTTGGAGGCCACTACAAATCCTATCATTGTAGCCAAAATGATAAGCGGTAATCCTCGAAAATACGGTCTTAATATACCTAGATGCTCTTGCATGATTTTTTAATTTAGAGTGCGCCCATAAATATGGCTGATGCTGTTAAAGCAGTGGTTAAAGGAATAATATTGGAAATTCTTTTATCAAACTCTTTATAGTGTTTTGAAGGAACCACCACCACATCTCCCGGAAGAATCTGGATATTCCTGCTCAGGTAATCATCCGGTTTGGAAAGATCTATATTGGCTACATGCACATTTGGCCCTACCTGTCGCAATACTTTTACATGTTTGAAGTTAGCATAAAACTCAAAGCCTCCACATTTAGCCACTAAATCCAATAAGGTGCTGTGGTCACGATCTACCGTAATTACTTTAGGATCACGCACCTCACCTAAAACCGTAATTTCTTTATTAAGCACTTTCACATCTACTATAGGCTTCACTATCCACTTGGAAAAAAGTGTTCTGAGTGTATCCTTTAACTGAATAGTAGTACTACCTTCTACAGCCAGAGTTCCTAAACGAGGGGCTTCAATATTGCCTTCTGCATCAACCATTAACCACTTTCCATACACTTCATTAGAGTTATAGATGCCATATAATGAGCCTACGCCTAACTCATCCTGTCCCCATACACTGATGCTGATTTTATCACCTTCTCTCACCTGGTATTGATAGTCAGGATTATAGTAAAAGATACTATCCAAAGCCTCCACTCTGTTGTCTCCTTCTTTTTTGGACTGGCGAAACAAATTAGGCGTGCAGGAAGCAAGGCTTATAATTAAAAAGAAACTGCTGATAAGATAGCGCATGGTAATCTGTTAAAAGAATTGAAATATTTTTTTTAAGATGGTAGGCTTGGAACGATCTAAAAGATCCCTCACTTCTGAAATTTTCAGCAATACCTGCTTTACTTTCAGCTGATCATCTTCACCTTTTTGGATGTAATCAAATGCACCGTGCTTTAGCGCATCTACAGCAGGTTTAATTTCCTCCTGAGCTGACACCATTACTACATAAATATCAGGATTGAAGCGTTTAATTTTTTTAAGCACCTCATATCCGGTGAGGTTATCCATGTTATAGTCCAGAAAAATCACATCTGGCTTTTCATTTAATTGTTGCAGGCAATCAAAGCCACTGTTGAAAAGGTTAATGTCATTGTAACCTAAATTTTCCAAATGTTGGTGGAAAACATTCTGATAAAAGAAATCATCATCTACAACAAAAATCTTATACTGTTCTACTGGTTTCATAATAGTGAATTTTATATTTTCACTACACCACCCGAAAACAATACCACTATGTTAAAATATTGATTATCAATTATTTAATTATTAATAAAAATATAAAAATTCCATTTTAAAAAACACTTTTCCAAATTCTGGAATTACAAAAAAACGTCTAAAACCGAATGAAAAGAGGATGTTTCGGGTAAAAAAATCACTCTTTCCACTACAGCAAACTAATTGAACTTATTATCTTGCGGCCTCTAAAATATAACCTAAATGTTAGACAGACTTTTTTTAAATAAATTAACAAAGACAGGAAGACGTAACTATTGGTTCATACAAATAGGGCTGGATATAGTTTTTATTGCCTCTCTTTTTCTGTTTTTTGAGTATGACATGGATTATTTTGCTAATGAAGGGTATTTACCTGTACTTGCCGGAGTTATAGCTTCTTGTGTTGTTTCAGGAGTCATCTGCCTAAGTTTTTGGAAAAAGACAGATGGAGAGGATGTTTCCAAATTATAAAGATTGAATGCTACACCAGCAGCACTTTATCCTCCATAAACCCTACGGTTATTTATCGCAGTTTGTGAATAACCAGAATAGAAGGAAAAATAAAAAGCTATTAGGTGAATTATATAATTTCCCGGAAAACACTATGGCAATTGGCAGGTTGGATGAGGATTCTGAAGGGTTGTTATTACTTACCACTGATGGTAAAGTAAGTGAGCAGGTACGGAGTAAGAAGGTGGAGAAGGAATACTACGTTCAGGTGGATGGCATAATAACAGAGCAAGCTGTGGAAGCACTAAAAGGTGGGGTTGAAATTGCAATAAGAGGGAAAAAGTATACCACACTACCTTGTAAAGCTAGCCGTTTAAATCCTGCTCCGGTATTTGAAGCACGACCCAAAAAAGTAAGGGATGAGCGACACGGACCCACCAGTTGGATTAGCATTACTATAATAGAAGGAAAATTTAGACAAGTGCGCAAGATGACAGCCGCTATAGGTTTCCCTACGCTTCGCTTGATTCGTATGCGAATCGGAGACATCAAAATCCATAAATTTGAAGCTGGAAAAGTAATTGAAGTAAGTGAATTTACCAGTTTTTAAACAGCTTGCCCAATCTTTCAGATAATACACTTCATTTTCAAATTATCTGATTAAAATCCTTTCTACCACCTTAATTATTGCCTCCCTATTCCTTTATAATCGGCAAAAAATCATTATAATTAATGAGAGTAGTACCCAAATGCAGCTACATCTGCAAGACATTAATAACCTCTTAGACATTCCGATAAAGGAGAAGCCGCAGCAAGTAGACGTGCCCTACAATAAAACCAATCAACTATTACCAATTATTTTACTATTAATTTTCCTTGATTCTTTACCTAACCCATCTAAAGCCAGTTCCTGCTGGTTTCCATTATTATAATACAATCTGTTTTCTCTCCAACATGAGTTAAAAGAAAAACATCCAGTGCACCATCCTAATATAATCGACCTAGGCAACACCTAAGCTTTTCCCATATGACGCTTATAAAAATCTCCTTCATTAATATATAACTGATTTGCTTGTTGATCATCTGCTACAAATAAATCTGTATCATTTTCCGGATCAACCCAGATAGTACATATAGCTTTACCATTTTTCAGAAAATCAGGAGTGATGTCATATATAAAACTCCCATTCTGTTTTTTAAAATAGCTGCTTTTAGTCTGCTGATAGTTATCAGAAATAATCAAATCTTCAAAGCCATCATCCGTAATAACGAAAGTTGTGCTATCATGAATTGGGGTTAAAGCTACATTTCGCTGAACAGTATCATTATTATGCGGAACGTATATATTGAAATATGTAGAAGACTCTCCTCCTGCCCAAGCTTTCATTACAACAGCCAGGTTGATCATTAATATTAGGATTAATCGTTTCATAAGCATATCCTTTTTTATTTACATTACTGGGTATGCCAAAACTATTCCTATATATATAAGATACTGATTTACAGTTTTTTTAACACTCATTTATTTGATAAAGATTCCGAATACTAAACTAGCATTCCATTAAATGGAATAAAAAACCTAATCCATGTTAATTTTTTCAATACGTAGCTGTTCAACTACTTGCAATAAATGATCACACACCATTTTTACTGACTGCCGAAGCGAGATATCGGTATTATGAGTTAAAGAAAATTTTTCCAGTTCTCTGATAGGAAGCTTAAGGCTGCTTATGCCCATATTGTCAATGCTAGGTTTCATTCTATGTGCTATCTTATTGATGCGGTCAATATTTTCATTTTGCAAAGCCTCTTCAAAATCTTTAACAGCCTCACTGGCACTATCAGTAAAAACATTTAACATCCGCTTCACGAACTCCACATTACCTCTACTTAAAACATGTAGTTGGCTCAAGTCATAAAGCTTCTGTGACTTTTCTTTTTCTTCAAAATTTTCTACCGGAATTTGCTTTATTTTCACCTCATCTTTGATGTACTTCAGAATCGTCTGTACAAAATCCTTTTCATCAAAAGGTTTAGTAATATAATCATTCATGCCAATGGCTTTGCTGTGTTCAATTTCTGACTTAAATGCATTGGCGGATAAAGCAATAATAGGAACATTACTTTTTAATTGATTTCTAATAACCTTTGTTGCTTCAATTCCATCCATCTCAGGCATCTGGATATCCATTAATATCAGATCGAACGTTTCTTTTTTTAACTTATCAATTGCAACTTTACCGTTTTCTGCCTCTGTAATATCCACATTGAGGAGAGATAGTGTGTTGGAGGCTACTAATCGGTTCATTTCATTATCTTCCACCAGCAATATCTTTACTTTTTTAAGAGATACGTGCTCTTTAATTGCAGTTTTTTCAGCTACATATCGCTGATCTCCCTTAGGTAATGCTATCCTTATCTCTATTTGTGTGCCTTGCGCCTTCTTACTTTCAACCTTGATTTCTCCTTCCATCAAATCAACCAACTCCTTTGTAATTACCATTCCTAAGCCTGTGCCACCAAATTTGCGGGTAATGCTGGCATCTTCCTGTTGAAACTTATGAAATAATTTATGCATATATGAGGCTTCCATTCCTATACCTGTATCAGATACAGTAAATATTAACTCCTGCTCAAAGTCAGATTTTATTCCTCCTTTCACTGTGATAGAAACTTTTCCTTCTTCCGTGAATTTTATAGAATTCCCTGCCAGATTAATAAGTATCTGTTTTAAACGAATTTCATCCCCCGTAAAGTAGCTATACAGATTAGGATCTGTATTAATCTCAAATTGAATTCCTTTTTCATTGGCAGGTACTTGCAGTATGGATTTAACATCCATGAGTAATTCATTAAGAGAGAAATGACGGGTTTCTAATTGCAGCTCACCAGCTTCTATTTTAGCAAGGTCAAGTATATTGTTAATAATTTGAAGTAGGTGCTGTGAGGCTCTGCCTGCTCGAGAAACGTTTAACTTTTGTTCTTCAGATATATTGGTTTCTTTACCAAGCTCACGGATCATCCCGATAATTCCATTTAAAGGAGTCCGAATTTCATGGCTCATATTGGTGAGAAAAGCTTCTTTAGCTTTACTGGCCTCTTCCGCCAGTTCCTTTGCCAACTCTAAACTCTGAATGAATTGATTCCTCTCAAATGTGGTATTTACCCAACGTGAAAGCAACAATACAAATTCTTTCTCACTTTCATAAAAAGAACGCTCTTTAGGTACTGAAGATGAAAAATTTATGGTACCGAATGTTTTACCATCTACAATGAGTGGTACCCCAATATAACTCTCCAGTTTAAAGTTAGTGTAGCATGGGTGCCCTTTATACTCAGAATCCGCCATATGGTCTATAGCTACCAATGAGTAATTTGAAAGAGTAATATCGCAATAAGTATTTCCCAGTTCAAAAACCATATCATCTTCTAAAACTCCGCTTGAAGTATGTTGCACCATCACCTTGTAAGTATTATTTGAGGCGTCAATTTCACTGATAATGGCTACTTCCAATCCCAGGTATTCCAAACCCAATTGGAGTGCCTCCCTAAGCTGTTCCTTTACAGTTTTGTTGGACAGTGCATTGATTTCGTTTAAAGCTTTCAATGCTTTTTGCTGACTTACGAGTTGTTCTTCAGCCTCTTTGATCACAGTCATGTCCTGAATCATAGAAAGAATAAGTTTCCTTCCATTGCTGTCTTTATAGGTTACTCCATTTAAAAGTATCGGGTAACGTGTACCATCCTTTCGGATATATTCTTTCTCGAATGGACCATAACGCCCGTTTTTTTCTAACAATGTAAGTTGAACTACCTCTTCATCTTTATACTCTATTGGAGTAATATCCCAATAAGACAAGGCCTTTAGTTCATCTTTAGTATAGCCCATTGGGTAAAGTAAGGCATCATTTACATCAATAAACTCTCCGGACTCATAATCATTAAGCGCTATTCCTACAGGACTTAAGTCATAAATACTCTGAAATTTATATACGTTTGATTTAAGCTCATTCTCCAGGTTTTTAAAGTTAGATATATCATTATGCGTACCATACATCCACTGTGCTTCTCCCTTGGGTGTCCAGGAAAGCACCTTTCCCCTATCCATCACCCAAATCCAATGGCCTTCTTTATGTTTCATTCGGTACTCACATTGGTAAAACTCAGTTTTTCCATCAAAATGATTATTCATTGCAATTTTACAACGGCTAACATCTGAAGGATGCGTAAGCTTTTCCCATATGTTAAAATCATGTGGTTTTAGTTCATCCAATGAATAACCTGCAATTTGAGCCCATTTTTCATTAAGAAGTATTTCACCGGTTCTTACATTCCACTCCCAGGTGCCTAGATCAGTTCCTTTAATAATATAGTCAAGCCTTTGACGCTCCCTTTGTAAATACTGGGCTACTTTCTTTTCTTCAGTGATATCAAGGTGAATTCCGATAGATCCGACTATATCTCCTTTGTCATTATAATTGGGAGCTCCACTAATAAGCCACCATTTAGCATGACCGCTTTTATTACGTACCATAATCTCGTAACTATCTGAAACCTCTCCCAGTCGCTCTGAATTTTTTTGACTCATAAATTCCCTGTTAGTCTGTGGGAGAAAAATATCAGAAGCCTTCCTTCCCTGCAGATCCTCAAGCGAAAAGCCTGACATTTCCTCAAAGCTCTTATTGCAAAACTGAATAATATCTTCTTTATCAACCTCCAGCAGCCCCAAATTCATATTGGATATAATATTACGGTACTTAGCCTCCTGGATCTTCACTTGAAACTCCTTTACTTTTCTTTCACTTATATCTCTTGAGTTAGCAATAACAAAACCCTCATCTCTAATTTTCAAGTATTTAACAGTCACTTCCACGGGAAAGCTTTTTCCGGTGGTCTGATTAACATTTTCGCCTTCAATAGTAATAAAATCCACCTTTTTAAGCTCGTTAACATGATGTTCCCAGGCTCCTTCGGGTTTAAATATATTTTCTATTTCTCTTACGTTGTAGTTTTCTATATCCTCAGGCGGAATTCCTAATCGTTCACTTGCTACCTCATTTATGTAAAACAATCTGCCGCTTTCATAGGCTACCTGTACTGCATCGGATGAGCTTTTTAATAAACTCCTGAACAATAATAGTTGATCATTAAACTTACGAACTTCTATTTCCGCTTCCTTTTGCGGAGTGATATTGGAGAGATAAACATTGATATGTTTTCTTGTTTCTGAAAGCGCAATATTAACCTGATAATATATATCATGATGGATTAGTTCTATTGTTTTGCTGACATTTACATCATCTATTTGTTCAGCTAAATGCTTAAATATCTCCTCCACCAGGATGGGCCTACCCTCATAAATAAATTGTTCTATTGGCTCCGCAGGTTTGTTTTTTAATAAAATTTTTCCCTCACGATCAATCCTGAAGATGGGGTCAGGAGTTTCCAAAGCAAACAAAGCCATTTCACTCAACTCATGCGTATAATGTGATCGCTCCAAAGCACTATTGATGTTGTTGGCAAAACTTATAAGCAATAAAAGTTCTTCTTGTGGCCATTTTCTCTCGCGGGTACAGTCATCATACCCTACAAAGCCCCAGAATTTGCCTTTGAAATAAATTGGTAACAGTAAAACAGAAAGAATGCCTTGCTCAACCAATAGTGCTTTCATAGCAAGTTTGTCATCTAAATCTGATACTATGGCTTCAAAGGGCCTTTTAGCCAGTAAATCGGGTAAAAAATCTTCAAAAATCTCTAGAGGTACATTCTGTAAATCAGGATTATCAATCTGAGGGGCTACATTATCCCTGGACCACTCGAAACGTTGGGAGGTAAGTGCTTTTCCATCAACATTACTGTTCTCAAATAAATAGGTACGGTCTACATCAACTGCTCTCCCCATTAATGCCAAAGAATTCTGAATTGCTTCATTCAAATCAGTATTGTTCAGAAGTTCTTCTGTAGCCAAGGCAATGCCTTTTAGCATCTGTTGAGCCCTAAGCAAACCCTCTGCATTCTCTTTTCTTTGAGAAATATCCCGGAAATCCAGGATTAACAATTCAACTCCCTCTTTATATTTTAAATTGATAGCATTGAATTCCAGATATTTGTAATTCTTTGTTTGTGTTAAGAAAGACAGCTCTATTCCTGCGGTATAGGCTTCGTTAGTGCATATCTGAAAAGAAGATTGCACACTTTTATAATGCTTGGGATGGACGTAGTCAAAAAAGTTTTTACCTTCCAAAGATTTGGCGGGGAAACCTAGCGTATCCGTAACCGCCTCATTATGAAAGCAAATTTCACCATCATAATTTACTACCATTATAATATCTGAACCATCTTCTACTACCGAGCGGTAGAAGCCACCCTCTTTCAGGAATTGATTAATTGACTTCATCCTTTTTAATGATAAACTATTATTTATTTGTACCTACTTCACCAGATTTTATCATATTGTAAATAGTAGACTTTCCTACATCCAGCTTTTTAGCTACTTCTATTACATTATTATTATATTTATTCAGGAAGAAACTAATGATATCTGAATTGTACTCCCGTAATGTTTTTTCAGTAGCTGTAAATAGCTCATCTGCTTTAACAGTATGAAAAGTGATATCATCATCCGTCAAAGTGACACCATCACTCATTACACAAGCCAAATCAATAATGGCCTTTAGCTCCCGCACATTTCCGGGAAAATTGTATTTCATGAGCTTGTCCTTTGCCTCATTACTTATTATAGGAGCCTTTTTAAGTTTATTCTCTTTTGCATATTCATCAATAAAATACTTTGCCAATATCAACACATCCTTATCACGATTTCTTAATGGAGGAAGCTCAATGGGCAAGCCCACAATTCTATAATATAAGTCTTCCCTGAAGTTGCCCGCTTTCACCTCATCTGCAAGGTTTTTGTGCGTGGCTGTGATAATACGCGCATCAAATTTTATTACTTTATTACTACCAATCCTTACTACTTCTCTCTCCTGCAAAACACGCAACAATTTACTCTGATGGTTGAGATCAAGTTCACCTATTTCATCAAGAAATAAGGTACCTCCATTTGCTGCTTCAAATTTGCCTTGCTTTTGGCTTATGGCCCCTGTAAATGCCCCTTTTTCATGCCCAAACAACTCGCTCTCCACCAATTCCTTAGGAATAGCGGCCATATTTACAGCTATAAAAGGTTTCTTTCTTCGCTCACTATTAAAATGTACAGCGCGTGCTACCAATTCCTTTCCGGTACCTGTTTCACCCGTAATTGAAATGTTAATATTAGAGTTGGCCGCTTTTTCAATTTGCCTAAAAGTCTTTTTCAAGGCATCACTTTGGCCTACTATACTGTTTTCGAAGGTATACTTCTGTTCCAGTTGTTCTTTCAGATGCTCTACCTCCTTTTTAAGATTGCTATTCTCCCGAATCTTAATGATACTGCGCCAAAGTAAGTCTTTTGCATGCTCATCTTTAATAATATAGTCAGTAGCTCCAGCCTTTAACAAACTAACAGCTACGGCAATTTCCTCCTGGCCACTGATAACAATTACCGGCAAATCTGGTAAACGGTTAAGAATTTCCTTCAATAATTTATTACCATCCATATCCGGAAGACCATAGTCAATACAGACAACGTCTGGCTTTTTATGTATTTGAGAAAGGCATTGCTGAGCCTCTGTAAAAAGAGACACTTCATAATCCGGATTCAGGGTAAGGTGATGTTTTAATAGCTCACCGTACCAGGGGTCGTCTTCCACTAAGTAAATCTGAAACATATTTATGGTTGAATATAATACAGAGTAATATTTTTAATAATTAAATTTGTAATTGTAACACTTGTAGAGTTTTTTTCTCTTTAATTATTTGTAGATAAGCCACCTTATAAGAAAATATAGCTGCTCATTACCGGAAAGAAGCTCTTAATAAGTATATTTTATAAGATAACTATAAATTATTTACTTCCAAAGCATTACATTATATACTGACGTAATGAAACAACCATTTGATTAAGTATTTACACAGATTTTGTGTATCTCTTACTATTCCTTTTTCGGCTTTAAACTGACAACATGAGCCAAATGGTGATTACAATGCCATGCATAAAGTGCAATGTTTTCTTCCAAAGAAATTTCTGTTCCATGTTCAGGGTGCACAAAAACTTTTTTTAATTGTTCAGCCGTAAGGCTTTTCAAGAGTGTAGTCCAACGTGCGTGAAGCCCTTCCAGTATTTGTAATGCTGGTTCTATTTCCATCTTACTATCCGGAAGTTCTGCCCACCTGTCCTCAAAATAAGGTTTAATAACAGGTTGATCCTCTGTAAGCGCTAATTTAAAACGCATTAGACTGTTCATATGGCTATCTGCACAGTGGTGAACAAGCTGCCGGATTGTCCAGCCTCCCGGACGATAAGGTATATTAAGTTGTTCGCTGTTTAAATGCTGCACTTCATTTCTCAGCCTTACCGGAAAGCTGGAAATATCAGTAATGAATTCATCAAGCATTTCATTGGTATAACTACTTTGCTTTTGGAATGTACCAATGGGGTATTGGAGGGAGGTTGACATTTTAAAATACAATTATATTTACATATAAAATAAAGAGGCTTTCCTCAATAGATTAACCTTTGGACTAATTTTTATATATCAAATTCATTAAAGAAGAAACGGTAATAAAACTCAACCCCACCACAAAACGATATTCCGTAAATGGACTATTGGATACTATATCGATTATTGCTATCACAAGCAAGACGAACTATGATAATAAAAGATAACACAATCTTTCTTATATATAGCCATACTTAAAACATCATAGCTCCCAATACTCCGAATATAAACATCAATGCATATAAACCCAGAATGATAATGGTGAAAATACCCCAGAATTTATAAAGTGATTTTTGATTTTTGAAAGCTTCTGTTAACGCCTCGCTATCTTGTCTTTGGATAGCCCCTTTTGATTTCTCTGAAAACTTATAAAGGTATAAGGAAGGAAAAAAATATAGCACACCGATTGTAATATAGATGAACGCAAAAACGAAAGAAAAGGCAGATGGCATCATTCCTACTTCGAATTGCTGCTGATAAATGAGAGGCATAATACTACTGCTGAAAAAGCCAAACACAACGGTAAGTGCTGCCACAATAAAGCCCATTATAGCAAGAAATTTTGTCCATTTACTGGTTTCTTTCAAATAAACCAGTGCTACATCTGACACAGAAAGTTGAGGTCTGCCTGAGTTATAATTTTCGGTAGTAGAAAAATTTTCATCCATTTTTAGGGAGTTTAGAAGGTTAGTATAAGGTTAAATATGTATGATTTAGGCAGACAAGATACAATAAAATTTAAATAAACCTACAGGGAGTCTTTAAGCCCATTTATCACATTCTAAATTCTGCTAATTTATATGAAATCTAAAATTAGATTACACCACGGGCAATCATTTCTTCTTGAATTTCATACACATACCACTGATTCACGTGTAATTGCCTAATAGGCTCTATTTAATCAAAAATTGCTACAGCCCTCACTGGTGAACCTGTTCCTCCCCGTATTTTTAAAGGCAACCCTATAAATCGAAAACGGCCTCTTCCTACCAATTGATTAAGGTTAATAAGGTTTTCGTAATGTGTAAAGCCGAGTTCTCCACATATTAAATGTACTTCTTTATTACTCACACCAGAAACTCCCGGAGCCATAGTTTCCACTCCAAAAGCAGCAATTTCCTTTTCTCCTAAGTATCGACAAGCAGCTGCACTAATTCCCGGCCCCTTTATCCAATTTTCTGTACCAAAAGCCTTACGGTAATGATCGGTATAAATTAATACGGTATCTCCTTTCCGGATAACAAGCTTAGCTTTTATGCAAGCTTCTTCTATTTCCTCCGGTTCAATCAACTCCCTTATGCTTTTATGAGAAAAATCAAGGCAAATGCCTTCTGTATAAAACATACTTAGAGGCATTTTCTCAATCGATTGGCCAAAATTCAGCCTGCTCATATGGTTCAATGCATCTACGTGAGTACCTGTATGCTCACCCATTTCCAGTTTATTAACTGCCGGGGAAACAGTTTTAGCATTTAACAAGCCTTCCCACTGTTCATGGGAGGCATGCACCTGAATATGAACAGGGGGAAGTCCTTTATAAACAGGCATTCCGTCAAAAATTTCCTGGCTTAAATCGATAATCTCAGGCATATCAATTGTTAGTGATGGTATTCGATTACTGTTAACTCTTCAATATAAAGAAAATTTGTTCTCTTAATTCACTGAACAATTTCTAAATAGTATAAATTACAGTAGAGGGTCTTCCTTTTGACTATTGTTTTTAACAGCACTTTGACAACTTTAATTGTATATTTAAGTTATTACGGCTGCTATTACGATAAAAACTATCATTTATTAAACCTTAATTTATTTTGCCACTATTCACTATTGAAAAAAATTCCTTAAAGCTTATTTTCTGTTTTCTAGTTGGCCTGTGTTTTTATCTACTATCCCCTCCGGCTAATAGTCAGGGGATTTTCAAAAAATATTGGAACAACTTTGCTAACGATACCACAAGTGCTGCCGACTCCAAGTTCTTAGTTTATCCTGTTGTGGGCTATGCTCCTGAAACGAGTTGGGAAATAGGGCTCAGCTCTCTTTTTGTGTACTATTCAAAGAAGGACACGCTTAACAGGCTAAGCGAAATAAATGCTTTTACATTTTTTACCCTGGAAAATCAATACGGACTTTACCTGGACCATGCCATTTACAGTGATAAGGACAAATGGTTCTTCTTAGGTAATTTACGCTTTCAAAGTTTCCCACTTTTCTATCATGGTATTGGTATAGATACCCCGAAAGACTATATTGCCAGAGTAGATGCAAATCAGATTATTCTTAAAGAAAGAGTGCTAAGAAAGATTTACAAAGATCTTTTTCTGGGGTTGGAAATAGATTATCAACGATTAAGCAATGTTAATTTTATTACTGAAGGTAATGCTACCATTGATCTACCAAGAGGAAGTGAAGGCACTAACAACCTGGGCTTTGGGCTCGGCATTGTTAGAGACAACCGACATAATGTGCTTAATGTGAGAAAAGGGTTTTTCTCGGAACTGGCTTTTTTACATTACAACACCAGTTGGGGCAGCTCTTATGACTTCACTTCTGTTGTGTCTGATACTCGTATTTTCAGGCCGATGGGTAAAAACAATGTGCTGGCCGCTCAGTTTTTAGGGCAATTTAATTTTGGAGATGTTCCTTTTAATCAGCTTGCCCTGATGGGAGGAGAAAACATGATGCGCGGGTACTACAGAGGTAGGTATCGTGATAATCATCAAATTGCAGCTCAAGTGGAATACAGGTTTTTACCAATTCCTTTTAGTTTTACTGACCGCATTGGAGCAGCAGTTTTTGCAGGGGCAGGCTCCGTATTTGATAAACTTCCCAGCTTCGATATTTCTAATATTGTCCTTTCCGGTGGGGCAGGATTACGCTTTCTTTTATTTCCTAATAAAGATGTTTACACACGGGTTGATATTGCTTTTACCAGAGAAGGGCCTGGCTTCTACATATTTGTTGGTGAAGCTTTTTAATACTTCAAAAAAGTAAGGAAGAGTTTATGAAAATCCTCCTTCCCTTTAGTTAGAATTAAGGTTTAACAACATTGAAGGCAGATTCAAGAACTTTCGCTTCAGCTAATTCCCTGAGTTTTTCATTCATTTGCTGAAAGCCTTTTAATGTATTATTGTCCAACATATTGCTAAAAAGCGGCACTAAAATCCCTTTGAATTTTTCGCTTTGCACCAAAGTAGTGGAACCATCTTTATGCGCTGTTAAAAAGAAAGCATGTTCGCCATCAAACAACCCTTTTACCCACAGATTGCCTAACCACTTAAATTCTTTCTGAGGCTTAAAAGCCAATACTTTAGGTTTAAAAGTCATGCCCTTTGCGCCAGGAGGTTCAATACGCACCTCTATATTGTTCCCTTCTTTCACTTCTCCTTTAACGGATTTAATAAAAGGATTCCACTGAGGGTACTTCTCAAAATCTGTTAATATATCCCACACCGTTTCAGATGAGGCTTTTATCCGGATACTTGTTTCAATTTGCTTTGTCATTATCTCATCATTTTGTTGAGTCAAAATTGAAACAATAAGTGCAAAATGCGCTTGACAAATATCAAGAAATGAGCATTATTGGAAAGAAAAAATAAGAACGAATATTAATCTTGCGAATTCCACGTGTCAAAATAAATAACCTTACACACGTGAAAGTTGTTTTTTCCTGATTCTGCTGAAAGTTTCAGGAGTCATACCAAGCAGTGAAGCTATGTATTGAAGCGGGACCTGATTAAAGAGTTCCCTGTTATTTTCATAGAAGAACTGATAGCGGTCTTCAGCCGTCATAGAAAGATGGCTAAAGATCCTGTCTTCCATAACGGCAAAACATTTGGCAATAAACATCTTCTCCAGCTTATGCCAGTCCCTCACCTTTTCTTCTAATTGCTGATAATCACTTTTGTAGATTGTGAAAAAGGTAACATCCGTTAGAGCTTGCATAGTCCAGCGGGAAGGTTTGCCAAAAACCCAGCTGGAAAGATCAGTGATGAAGGAGCTTTTATCGGAAATCCACTGGGTAACTTCTTTATTTTCTGACTGGCTATAAATGCGTACTAATCCGGATTTTACAAAACTGAGCTTATTGCATTGCAGCCCTGATTTTAGGTAGAAGTCACCCTTTTTCAGGTGTTCAGCTTTAAATAATGAAGAAATAACAGACAGTTCCTCATGTTTTACAACCCCGAAATATGCTTGTATGGACTTTTCCAGTTCATTCATACTTTAAAGTTAATGATTTTAACTTTTGATTCCTTAATCTTTTTTCTTGACAAAAAAGATAGAAAAAGTCAAGACAAAAAGATGCTTCTACCCTACAAACTTCCCACGCCCGCCTTTTTGTCGGCCCACGCGCTTTCATCCGCTTGGGCGGATGAGTTGTTATACATCATGCTGGTATATAAAGCATTTTGTCCTGCAATATTTGCATTGGTTTTACATAAATACATTATCAAAATAATAAATTAGTCTTTACTATTTAATAGGCATGAGTCCGATTTTGAAATTAACCTGAAGCTGTAAGAGAACGTCATCTCGGAAATTTTCTTTTTACATTTTAAAAAAAAGAAAATTATCCGTGATCTCATTAATATTTAGCATGAAATATGCCATTGGTCGGCACAAGCAGGATAATTAAGATTTTTGAAAAGGTAAGCCTTAATTTTTCCAGCCTCAGCGGGAACGGTTTCAATAACAATCGAACTCATTTTATAGCTTATTAATTAGCTTCCATATTTATAATTCCAACAGTTACTTATAACATTTTTAGCTAGTTTTACCTCTTACTAAAGCAATTTATCAAACGAGATATATAATCGATATTAAACTCTCAAACTTAAGTAATAGATTGAAAAATGTTCTTGGACAAAACTATAAGATTAATAAGCAAATACTGCCTATTATAGTATTAGCTCAGTTTTGCTGTACCTCTGTTTGGTTTGCAGGCAATGCTATTATTAGTGATTTGATTGTTAATTTTGATTTAGTTTCCACCGCATTAGGTCACCTCACATCCTCCATACAATTGGGCTTTATTTTTGGGACTTTAATTTTTGCTTTATTAGCCATTGCTGATAAATTTTCCCCTTCAAAGGTATTTCTCTTTTCAGCCACAATAGCCGCTGCATTAAATTGTTCAGTCACTTTTCCTGGTAACTCCTACCTAAGTCTAGTAGGTTTACGCTTTTTAACAGGTATTTGTCTCGCAGGAATTTACCCGGTGGGAATGAAAATAGCTGCTGATTATTTTGATAAAGGCTTAGGCAAATCCTTAGGATTTTTAGTGGGTGCTTTGGTGTTAGGTACAGCATTTCCTCACTTGCTGAATAGTTTAGGATCAGACTTTAACTGGCAGTATATCATTTATGCCACCTCGGCCTTAGCTTTTTTAGGTGGCTTGTTAATTTTTGCTTTCGTACCTGATGGGCCTTATCGAAAGTCAGGTCAGGGGCTTAAAATCGGTGCGCTTATTACAGTTTTTAAACCTAAAGCATTTCGTGCGGCAGCTTTTGGCTATTTTGGCCACATGTGGGAACTGTATACTTTCTGGGCTTTTGTGCCACTCCTGTTACTCTCACATAGCGAATACAATGGCTATGAGCCTAAGAATATTTCACTTTTCTCTTTTGTTATTATTGCTATTGGAGCGCTTGGCTGTGTATTGGCTGGTTATTTGGCTGAAAAATTAACTGCCAGAAAAGTAGCCTTTTCAGCTTTATCCCTTTCAGGAATTTGCTGCATATTAATTCCTGTGGTATTTCTTTATGCCGGTTCTACTACATTAACCGGCTTTTTGGTGATTTGGGGAATTGCTGTTACAGCCGACTCTCCCTTATTTTCGACTATGGTGGCGCAAAATGCCATTGCCGAGTTCAAAGGAAGTGCCCTTACCATTGTAAACTGTATCGGTTTTGCCATTACAATAGTAAGCCTTCAACTGGTCAACTTCCTGAACATATACTTTGAGCTATATTATATTTTGCCAGTTTTGGCTTTGGGGCCATTCTTAGGGTTGTTTTACAAGAAAGTTGGAGAAAAATGATTCTTAATTACATTAGTACAAAAACAATACTACCTATCTAATTTGACTCTAAATAATGACTCATTCATAAATATTTTGGGAATTAAATTTTCTTAACGATATTATTTAAAGAATTTAATGTAATGTTTCTTGCATTTATTAAAATTTTTCTTGATTTTAAATTATCAACGCGGTTAAAGACTTTTTGAATAAAGTAGCACCGACCAAAAAAAGAGATTCAGTTTTCTTGCTTTGGCAAACCTACAAAGTGAAATTAATTTGGCTTTTTCCTTTTCATGACAGTATCCTGCTCAATTCTTTTCACACATTTAAGGAGAGTTTTTAATTGTTTTGAAAGAACCCGGTAATAAACCTTAAAATACTTGTTAATGAAAAGGCTCTCCATTTACTGTAGTTTTTTGCTCCTCCTGCTCTTTTCCTGTAATCAGGAAGAAGTAATTCAGATGGAAGAAGTAAAAGACATTACCATTGAAGAAGTAAAAGCAGCTTTCAATGCCCGCAAAACCCAGAATATTAATTCCCGAACCAGCACAGACAATTCAGTTGATATTGTATGGGATTTGGCCATTTATAAGGAATTGGAAGTGGGTGATGTGCTATTCTTTCCTACTAAGAGTAATATAGGAGAGGAAGGTAAAAGATATGTAAGTTCAGGAGAAGGTACCAAACGCTTTCCTGTTGATTATACCTCGTTTGGAAGAGCCTATAAAGATGAAGCCGGTGAAGTTGTATTGGAATATGTAATGCCGGTACCTACAGAAAACACAGCGGAGTTCACGGGTTATTTTTTAGTAAGTGATTGGGGAGATGAAGCTAAGCGCATGCTTATTTATGAAAATGGTATTTTGATTGAAGAGAGTAAAGTAACTCAGCAACCTAATCATAATGAGGAAAATAATAGATCAATGTCGGGCTGTGTCCAATATGATTATTGGTTTTGTGTGGATGTCCATATTGATGGAGAATTGAGGTCTTCCAAATGCACTCATGATTATACTGAAATAGTTTGTACAGACCCACTACCAATCGCAGGACAAGATCCAGGTACGGGTTCTGAAACAGGTGGAACGGGAGGAGGAGGGCCGTCAGATCCGGACAACCCTAACAGTTTATGCCGACACCCCTTCATTGAAGGTATGTGGGTGGATTGTGATGCAGTAATTTGCAGTGAGAACTATTTAGCGGATGAGAATGGGGAGTGTGTACCTGATTGCGAGCCTGGTATGGTACCAGATGGTAATGGGAACTGTATCATAGATTGCGGACCTAATTTGGTGCCTGACGGTGATGGCGATTGTGTGGCAGACTTAGCCAATGCATTAACAGCAGTTGGACGAGGAAATGTGAACAATCCTTATAATGGAATGAAAGCAACAGATAACAATGGTTTGGTTTATACTTACAATTCTGAATTAGGTGCATGGCTTTTACCTGAACTACAGACTTTAAAGGAAAATGGATTTGAAATACAACTTTATGATGATACAAACTATGAAGAAGGTGGAGTATTAGCAACTATGACAGCTGTAGCACTTGTTGAACCGACACCGATTGGTGAGATAATCGTATTGGGTTATGTAGTATATATATATTGGTCTTCTGTTCATGAATTTGCCGAAGCGGATGATCTTGAATTTCCTAATGAAGCTTGTTTAGATTTTTTTGAAGAATGCACCTTTCAAAATGATGTAAATAATACTCAATTTAATTGTGCATCTTGTTTGCGCGATTGTTATGAAACGAAAATTGGTCAGTGGCCATTTGCAAAATGTGCCATCGGATATTGAATAAATGGTAATAGATAACATGAAAATAACATTCAAAAGTAACGAAGTTCACTCGGAAAAATGTATTGGATTAGCGACTAAAGGTGTAATAAGCAATTTATTAGACATTGAGGTTAAAGAAGCTGAAATATCAACAATTCATTTTAGTGTATCTGCTGTAGATTCCGATAATGAGATTGTATGGATAGATGAAAATATTAATGAGCCTTTTGAAATTTTGATTAATAATCATAGTCCAATAAATGATCTATCGGAGCCCTTAAAAATAAGCTCTAGAAAAGAGGAAACTGAGATTCAAAAAAAGCTTGAACTCTATGAAAAACTACGAGAAGAACTTTCAATAAAAAATCTCATTTAGATTTTAAAAGGTTATTATGAAAAACATACAATTAAAATTAAACTCAAAGGGGTTACATAAAACTAAAGTAGTCAGTTTACCTTCAAGTGGGCATCTTTATATTTCAATGATAACATATAGTAAAGAAGATGGAGTAATTGATTATAGTGAACTCCTTGTCAGTAGTTATACTAAAGGAAAAAAAGTCACATGGTTCAGGGAAGTTTTAAAAGACGAATTTAGTTTTAAAATTACTCCTTCCAATGTAGGAAATGTTGATGAACCCATCAGAATAGTTGAAAAGAGAAGAATTATTTTAAGTGATGAACAAAAATTAAAAATGTTTAGAGACCTCAAATATGAGTTAGAATCAACCGGAATAATTTAATCATGAAACCCTTAAATAATTATGTTGTAGTAAATTAGTTAATCATGAGCGCTATAAATTTAAGTAGTAAGAGGAAAAAGTATTTTTACAGGAAAGAGTACTATCACGGCAAAAAGAAAATAAGGATTGTTTTTTGGCCAATTATGCTATGTGCTTTTCTTTACTTATGGATCTTTATAGATACCAGGAACACTATTTTAGAGGATCCGATCACTGTTTTATTTATAGTTAGTGCTTCGATCTATTTTACATTTCATCCATTTTTCTGGTTTCTCATAAAAAAACAGCAGTTTGTTAAAGATGATATTTATGATCTTGTTATAGCCGAGGGAAGCCTAAGCATGCTTGACAATGAAGGTAACAGTTCTACTATACAATTTAACAGTTTAAAAGAAATAGCAGAACGAAGCGAATATTTTTGTTTGCGCTTTCCTAATTATTCCTCTATCTATTTACCGAAAGAGCAGTTAAATCAATCCGAGATTGAGGAATTGAGAAGATATGGAAATTAATATGAATATGTACCAGCATATAATTAGCGGATTTTTACTTTTATTAATTTCTTCATGCAACGAAAGAAAAGAAATTTCTGCATTCAAAATTGATCCTTACATTTCGGAGAAAGAAGCAAAAGTAATTTTAGATGAACAGGGATATGATAAAATCCCGGAAGAAGTAGGCACTTTAGGCAACATTACTAAATTAACTATCAGCGAAGACGCTAACCTATGGTCTGTTTTTCCTCCTTTAGAAGATTGGGATAGGATGATAGATAATGCTCCAAAAAATAAGTTAACACCTGCCATTGCTAAATTAAAATCTCTTGAATATTTAGGTTTAGGTGTCTTAAACCTTACTGAACTTCCGGACGAATTTGTAGAACTAAAGCAATTAGACAGTCTGAACCTAACTTTAAATTTTTTAATTATCGCTAATGAGATAGATAAATTGAAAAAGCTTAAAAACTTAAGCTATATTAATATTACCGGCAACCGAATTGATACGACACAGATTCTACAATGGCAAAAAGAAAATCCTAATCTTGAAATCATCTATAAATTTAATTACGCTGAATAGATGCTAATAAAAAAGCCTCAAAATGAGGCTTTAGTTAATTAATTTCTATCTCTCATACTTAAGTAATCCTTTTTCAATTCTTTCTCTATGAGGTTCCTGCCAGTCTGGTAATTTCAAAGAACTTCCTAATTCCTCTTTAGTTTCATCAATGGTAAAGCCTGGGCCTTCAGTGGCTATTTCAAAAAGCACTCCTCCGGGAATTCGGAAATAGATAGACTCAAAGTATTTTCGATCTTTTACTTCTGTGGCTTTTACACCAAACTCTTTCACTACATAATCTCTTATTTTGATAGAGTCTTCAACCTTTTCCACTCTATGAGCCACATGATGCACTGTACCTAAGCCATTTTTCCCCTTTGGCAAATCTTTGGCATCCATTACTGCAAGGCTATTACCTGCGCCTCCTAATTCACTCTCAAATAAAGTAAAATCTCCGTCTGCTTTTGTTTGTGAATATCCAAAGATTTCTAAAAATCGGCTCGTTTCTTCTACATTTTCAATGGCTAATACTACGTGATGAATACCAATAATATTCTTTTCCACTGATATGTCATCAGTTTTCCAAACTGGCTGACGCTCATCGCTTGCATCCTCAATAATAGCTAATTTCAATCCCGAAGGATCCTGAAATTGCAGTTTATCATTTCCAAAATAAGCAACCTTTGAAAATTTAACTCCTTTATTTTTGAGTCTTTCCTCCCAGAAACTTAAACTACCTGAAGAAACAGAAAATACTGTTTCAAAGACCTGTCCTGATCCTATAACACCATCTCTCACTCCTTGTCCTTTATAAGGAAAAGTAGTGAAAATAGTAGAGGGTGACCCTACTTCATTACCATAATAGAAATGGTAAACATTTTCATTGTCAAAATTGACTGTTTCCTTAATCAGGCGCTGACCCAATATTTTAGTATAAAAATCATAATCTTCCTGCGCATCGTTTACTGTGGCAGTAATATGATGCAAACCTTTTATAACTCCTTTAAAATTCATCTTACAAATGCTTTTAAGCGTTTATCATCTGTTTAACTTTTTTGATCTCATCTTCATTAATGATGTGATCCATCCCAGGGTAAATTCTCTTATCTACTTTTGCTCCCATTGCACTTACCACCTCATCAGACTCATGCAATCGGCTTTCCGGAATATGATGGTCAATATCACTGCAACCTATAAAAATTTCAGTTCCTTCAAAGTCTCCTTTATAATTGCTTTTTTCAATATACGGGCCTATCACTCCGCCACTTAAAATCATTATTCCTGCATATTTCTGTGCATTTCTGGCAGCATATTCCAAACTGAGACAGGCTCCTTGAGAAAAACCTAATAAAAATATTTTCTCTCTGGAAATTCCTTTCCTATCCAGTTCACTAATAATTTGATCAAGATTTTCTAAAGCTGAATCCAACCATGGCTGATTTTCGCTCCAGTTCTCCATAAAGCCTTTAGGGTACCAGGTATTATTAGTGGCAACAGGGTAAACAATAGCAACATCATCAGGCAATTCCAATTGCTGAGCTAGTTGTTTCATTTTGGAAGAATCATCTCCTCTGCCATGTGTCATAATAATAGCTCTTTTTGCCTTTTCTAATGAGGCTCCGGCAAAAATGGTATTTTCAAAAAGGTGAAGTTTCTCAGACATCCTTTTAATATTTAAAAAAATAAAAATATATGTACATACAACTAATTATATAAAAAAAGGTTTTTGTGCTGAAACTAAAAAATCAATAAGAATTGTTATTATAAACCCAAGTTTAAATCATTAAAATACAAATGATTTACCCATCCAGGCTACCTTCATAGGCGTGATTTAACATATCCACTAATTTTGCTTTTTCAAGTGGGGCTACATTTTCATAAGGTTTAGCCAGCACAGTTTCCACAGCTTTATCAATATCTTCCTGTTTAAAACCAATGCTTTTTAAATCAGTTGGCCCTCCTGCCTTAGCAGAAAGCTCCTGTAACTTATTGGCTGGTTGATGCCCTAAAACCTGTACAAAATCACTTTTAATTTCATCAGATAAATAGGGCCATTGATAATTCAACACAAATGGCTGAATAACTGTATGAACATAGGAATGTTCTAATTTGAATGAGCCTCCTAAAACGTGAGCCATTTTATGGTGTAATGACATACTCACCTCACATAAGCATTTACCAGCTAAATAAGCCCCAAACTGAATATCAATATTAGCTTTTTCTGTTAAGCGCTGCTCCCTGGCAACCTCTTCCAAACCTCTCTTAATTTTTTCCACTCCTAATAAGGCATGGTGGCGGGTAACAGGGTTTCCATTAGGGGCATAAATAGCTTCCATTAAATGCGCCATTGCATTCATACCACTGGTTACAGCCAGGCTTAAAGGTAAAGTCGCTGTTAAATTAGCATCATATATTACCACTTTAGGCATAACATCCATTGATTTGCCCGTTGTTTTGCCTTCTTCAGAGCTAATTCCCCAAATATAGGTTTGTTCGGAACCTGAATAAGTGGTGGGTACTGCAATAATAGGTAATTTGGTTTCCAGAGCTAAAGCCTTCGCAAGCCCTACAGAAGAACCTCCTCCAAAAGCTAATAACACATCCGGCTTTTCTTCCTTCAACTTAACCATTGCTTTTTCTACTAAATGCTGAGGCACATGCTGAATAATCTCTGGAAAATAATACAGCTTATTATCTCCTAAAGCTTTACTCACTTTCTCAATATGAGAAGACCAACGCTCCTCTCCCATTGCCATTACTTTTTTGTAAGGCTTTAAAATTGAAGGTAATTCTTCTGTTTTCCCTTTTCCAAATAATACCTGATTAGGATACGATGTATATGTAAAGTTCATGTGTAGTATGTTTATAATTTATGTATTGCATTTTCTATTTGAACCACTGTACTTTTTAAGTGAGGAAGAAATTTCTCTAACATTTCATCTTTGCTCACTCTACTGGCATGTCCGCTGATGTTCAATGCGGAAATAGTCAGACCATTTTTATCCTTTACAGGGCACGCAATTGATCTTACACCAATTTCCAATTCCTGATCGGCCAAAGCCCACCCTCTTTCTCTTACAAGCTGAATTCTCTTAATTAATTGATCAATATCAATAATTGTGTTAGGTGTTAGTTGCTGTGGCTTCATTTCCTTCAACAGCTTTTGCACTTCCTCATCAGGTAAACCAGCTAATAATACCCTTCCCATAGAGGTAGCGTAAACAGGCAATCTAGTTCCAACTCCCAAAGAAATAGTCATAATTCTGTTAGTTTGAACTCTTGCTACATATACAATATCATTAGCGTCCAAAACTGACATAGAACAAGACTCATTCACCTCTTCAGCTAATGCTTTTAGATAGGGTTTGGCTAACTCCTGAAAAGGTAGTGCTGATAAATACGAGTATCCTAGTGACAACACCTTAGGACTCAAACTAAATTGCTTTCCATCTTCAGTCTGTACAAATCCTAAATATTGCAGCGTAAGAAGTATTCTGCGTGCATTAGCTCTGGTCAAATCCACCCTTTTTGCCACTTCCGTCAAAGTCATTTTAGGATTATCTGAATCAAAAGTAGAAATTACCTTTAAACCCTTTTCCAGCGACTGTACAAAATCTGATTTTTTAATAGTTGAATCCATTTAATAAATATCTAACTTATTTTTCATTATTTTGTTCTCATAATAAACTTATGTTCAAAATATGAGTTGTATTAAAGATTTGAAATTAGCAATTACTTATGAAAAACACACCTATAATTACTGTAAAAGAGGCTGCTGACAAAGTCAAAAATAATGACATTCTATTATGTGGGGGGTTTGGAATGACAGGCGCACCGGTTCAATTATTGCATGCATTGGCTGAAACCAATATTAAAGATCTAACCTATATTGGTAATAATGTAGGGGAGCCTGGCTTAGGTGGCGACAGATTATTAACAAATGGTCAGTTAAAGAGAATGATTGGCTCTTATTTTACCAGCAACCCCAATGCAGTAAAATGGGCGCAAGAGGGAAAAGTGGAATACACTTTATTACCGCAAGGAACTTTAGGGGAAGCCATTAGAGCGGGTGGAATGGGGATAGGTGGTTTTTACACGCCTACTTCGGTCGGGACTGTTTTGGCTGAAAAGATGGAGACCAAAGTTATTAATAATGTTGAGCAGGTTTTTGTAGAAGGAATTAGAGGCAATGTAGCTTTTATTCGGGCATGGAAAGCGGACACAGCAGGCAACCTTACCTACCGTATGACCGAACAGAACTTTAACACAGCCATGGCTACTGCCGCTGATTTAGTAATAGCTGAAGTGGAAGAAATAGTGCCAATTGGTGAATTAGATCCTAATCAAATTCACTCCCAGGCTTGTTATGTGGACTTTTTAGTAGAAGCCAAATTACAGAAAGAGCATCTTGGTTCTTCAGCTTCGGTAGGAAGTAAAAAAGCAGGAGAAGATAGGTTAATTATTGCCAGACGTGCTCTAAAAGAATTGCAAAAAGGAGATATAGTCAACTTAGGAATCGGAATTCCTACACTAGTGGCTGATTTGATTAAAGAGGAAGATGGTATCATTCTTCACACTGAAAACGGCATGTTGGGAGTAGGCCCTGAACCTTCTGATGGAAGTGGAGCCATGACCAATCCTGTAAATGCAGGTAAAGTACCGGTTACGGCAATTAAAGGAGCTAGTTATTTCGATACTTCAACTTCTTTTGGCATGATTAGAGGTAAACATGTTGATGTAGCCATTATGGGTGGTTTGGAGGTAGATGAAAAAGGAAATTTAGCCAACTGGGCAGTACCGGGTAAGCCATTATTAGGAGTAGGTGGTGCTATGGATTTAGCTTCAGGTGCTAAAAAACTTATCATTACAATGAACCACACCAATAAAGACGGAAGTCCTAAATTGGTAAAATCATGTAAATTGCCTATTACTGCTATGAATGCAGTAGATATTGTAATCACTGATAAAGCTGTTTTTAAAATCGGTGATTCAGGTTTCGAATTAGTAGAATTGATACCGGGAGTTAGTTTGGATGAAATTAAAGAGCAAACCGGAACAAGTTTTATCAACAAATTGAAATAGTATTAACCGAGTTCGATTATAAAACTACCGCCCCCGCTAAGGCAGGGCAGGCTATACCGCAAAATGAAGACTTCCTTTTTAAAAAATCTTAATTTATGCGGTATCTCCTTTAAAAATATAATGAGAGGTAAATCAAGTTTAAAGTTGAACTTAGGGTATTAGATAAGAAAGGAAGTTATTTATCTGATTGAAGAAGTAAGCTCAATCGAAAGTATGCAGTTGTAGAAGCTCCAGGTAATGAAATCTTCATTCTGATAGGAATAAAATAAAATGGCATATTCCAAATCTGATTCAGAAGGAATATGCCACCAGCAAATTTCTATTGAAACAACAGTTTTTAAGTGCTTTGTAAATAATGAGGCACTGTGATTTTCTCTAAAGGTGCTACTATCTCGTTTCTTCTATGCTCAAAAAACGGAGGCAATAATAATTCATGTCCTAATAAATCCTTAGGCTCATCTACTGCAAATCCTATGTCAGAAGTTGCAAACTCAAACAGTTGGCCACCTGGCGTTCTAGTATAGATGGAATGGAAGTAATTTCGGTCTTTAATTTCTGTTACGTCTGTATAACCTGTTCCTTCTATATATGCCTTCAATTCAGCACTTTGTTCATCATTAGCAGTAGCAAAAGCCATGTGGTGAGGAATTCCTACTCCGAAAGTCCAACTACCTTGAGGCAAATCCGGTTCATGATGTAATTCAATTACTTTACGAGCTCCACCATCTCTGATATGGTAGCGATGATATTGACCTTCCTGTCCTACTTTGTTAAAACCAAGCACCTCAGTTAAGTATTTATCCATCATTTCCACTTCCCTTACAGAAAGCACTGCTCCATGAATACCTCTAATCCCATTATCTTTTGAAACCTCATCAGTCTGCCAGGCATTTCTGGAATCGTTTGCATCACCAAAAACACCAATTCCAACACCTGAAGGATCTTCGAATTGAATCATTTTTTGGCCGAAACGCTCTGTTATTCCAGTATTTTTTACTTTGTGCTTGTTCAGATGTTGTTTCCAAAATGGTAAAGCATCCGGATGTACTGAGAAACCTGAAACCTCAATTTGACCGGAGCCTTTCTTTCCATAAACTCCTGCCTTTTTAAAAGGAAAAGTAGTCCAAACAGAGCCTACTTCAGCATCTGCATTAGCATAATAGAGATGGTAAACACTAGCAGTTCCATCAAATAAAACAGTTTGCTTTATCATTCTCATCCCCATCACCTGCGTGACAAAATCAATGTCTTCCTGAGCGCTACCTACACTAACAGTTAAGTGGTGGAGCCCTGTAATATATTCGTTTGGATTCATAGTAGTAAATTTTTAATTTATAATTATGAAATTAACCAAAGAATATAAAGCTTGTTTTATTAAACAAACAAATGTTTACTATCTGAACAAAAATCTTAACCCATATTAAGATTTAGCAATCTGCTTTTTGAGTTTGCTTAAAAATTCGGGTGTAATACCCATGTAAGAGGCGATATATTTTTGGGGAACAATTAACTCTAGCCTTGGGTGAAGCCGTATAAACTCGAGATACTTTTCTTCAGCTGTAAAGGAAATATTTCTGATAATTCGGTTTTGATGGCTAATTAAGGCATTTTGAAAGAGTTGTCTGAAATAGCGCTCAAATAAAGTACTACTGTTGTTAATTAATTCAAATATTTCCCTCTTAAAGAGATAAACCTCAACATCCGTTAATGCTTTAATCCCATATTTAGAAGGTTTACCATTGAAGAAAGCATCCAAATCACCTGTCCACCACATTTCCTGACCAAACTGAATTGCATGAATATGATCATTTAGGTCTTTAAAATAGGTCATCAGACATCCACTTTTGATGAGCATAAATGGGGGATTCAGGTCACCAGGTTTGGTTAAATATGCATTTTTAGCGTATGATTGATGTTCAATTTTATCAAAGAAAATATCAATTTCCTCCTTTGTGAAATCTATTTTTCTTCGTAAAGCTTCAATTATCTCTTTTTGAGTCATGCTCAATTGTGCTGGTATTTCCCTCACAATTTAGTTGAAAGCTAGTATGCAAACAAGTTATAAAATTTAAAGAAGCTTTGTCGTGCTCCTTTTCAACTTCTGATTAAGACTTAATTAAAATATATTCTTCGCTATCCTATAAATAGGGTCAGACTTACCCATGGAATAATAATGCAGGCATGGCGTTCCAAAATTGATCAACTCCTTGGACTGCTGAATACACCATTCTATCCCTATTTCTTTCACCTCCTCATTAGTTTTGCACTTCTCCAGCTGATCTACCAATTCATCTGGTAAGTCCAGGTAAAAGGTACGGGGCAGGGCTGTCATTTGCTTTAATGAGGTAATGGGTTTTAGGCCTGGAATGATAGGTACATTGATCCCTTCTTTACGGCACGTTTCTACAAAGTCAAAAAACTTCTGATTATCGAAAAACATCTGTGTTACTACATAGTCAGCCCCGGCCTCCACTTTCTTTTTCAAAATCTTAATATCCGATTTCATACTGGGGGCCTCAAAATGCTTTTCCGGATAACCCGCTACCCCCATGCAAAAATTAGTAGGCGTGGCATCTTTCAATTCTTCATCTACATACCTCCCTTTATTCATTTGCACCACTTGCTCTAGCAAATCAATGGCATAGGCATGGCCATTAGGGTCAGGAATAAATTTAGCTTCTGATTTAATAGGATCTCCACGTAAAATCAACACTGAATCAATTCCAAGAAAATCAAGATCGATGAGTGCATTTTCAGTTTCTTCCTTAGAAAAGCCGCCACAGATAATGTGCGGAACAGTATCTACATCAAATCGGTTTTTAATGGCGGCACAAATGCCTACCGTACCGGGCCGCTTTCTGGTGGTGCGCTTCTCTAACAATCCGTTCCCCTTATCGCGGTAAACGTATTCTTCTCTATGGTATGTGACATCAATAAAAGGGGGCTTAAACTCCATTAAAGGTTCAATGTTAGAGAACAAAGTCTTAATATTCTGCCCCTTTAAGGGTGGTAAAATTTCGAAAGAAAAAACTGTTTTCTTCGCGTTGGCTATATGTTCGGTTACTTTCATATTCTAGATTTTAGATTCAAGATTCTAGAATCTAGACAAGATCTGAAATCTAGTGTCTAGGCTCTGGGTTCTTATTAATAATTCAAATTCGGGCTGAGCCACCTCTCTAATTCTTCGAAAGGTTGATTTTTACGTTTGGCTATATCAGTTACCTGGTCCTTTCCTATTTTCCCCAATCCAAAATATCTACTGTCCGGATGCGCAAAATAAAATCCGCTCACAGCTGCTGTTGGATACATGGCAAGGTTCTCTGTTAAAGTAATACCTACATGCTTTTCAACCTCCAATAAGTTAAATAATGTGATCTTTTCTGTATGATCCGGACATCCGGGATAACCGGGAGCCGGCCTCACTCCATGATATTTTTCCTGAATCAGGTCATCATTTGTTAATGCTTCATCTGCTCCATAGCCCCAATATTCCCTTCTCACTTTCAAGTGCAAAAGTTCCGCAAAAGCTTCAGCCAACCTATCTGCCAGTGCTTTGGCCATAATGGAATTGTAATCATCATTGTCTTTTTCGTACTTTTCAACAATGGCTTCAAGGCCAATTCCAGTGGTAACAGCAAAGGCTCCCATATAATCGGTATAGCCGGCTTCTTTAGGTGCCAGAAAGTCTGAAAAGGCGTAATAAGGTAAGCCTTCTTTTCGCTTGCTTTGCTGACGAAGTGTGTGGAATTCGGTTAATTTTTTAGTCTTTGCGACATCTTCAAAAACCTCAATGGAATCGTCACAAAAGGTATGAGCCGGAAACAACCCGAATATACCATTAGCCTGAAGTAATTTATTATCTAAAATATCATTAAGCATAGTCTGCGCATCCGCAAAAAGTTTTCTGGCCTCCACACCTTTTTCAGGATCATCCAGTATTTTAGGATATCGACCTCTCATTTCCCAGGTTTGAAAAAAAGGAGTCCAATCAATGTATTCAGCTATTTCTCTGAGATCATAATTTTTCAGCACCTCAACACCAATTTTCTTTGGAGTTACTGGCTGATAATTAGCCCAATCTGCTTTATATTTCTGTGCGCGTGCCTCCTCAATAGTAACATAAGATTTATCCTGACCTCTCCTACTATGTCCATCGCGCATGGACTGGTATTCATCTACAATCTCTTTGAAGTAAGCTTCTTTGTTTTCTCCCAATAATTTTCCGGCCACAGTTACACTTCTGGAAGCATCATTTACGTGCACTACAGCACCTGAGTAATTAGGTTTAATTTTCACTGCTGTATGAATTTTTGATGTAGTAGCTCCTCCAATCATCACAGGAGTTTTCAGGCCCCTCTCCTCCATCTCTTTCACAACATAAATCATTTCGTCAAGCGAGGGTGTAATTAATCCGCTTAATCCGATAATACTTACCTGATGTTTTTCGGCCTCTTCCAAAATCTTTTGAAGAGGTACCATCACACCTAAATCAATAATTTCATAGTTATTACATGCTAAAACTACAGAAACAATGTTTTTACCGATATCATGAACATCACCTTTTACAGTAGCCATTAAAATACGTCCATTCGTCTCACGGCCCCCAGCCCCCAAAGGGGGAGCTGTGAGTGCTTCTAGAATATTTTCCAACACAACATCCAGGTGATTAATCACTTCGGAATTTGTAAAACGAATTACTTTAAACCCTTGAGTATTTAACCATTTTGTTCGCTCTTCATCACTGGCTTTATTTTCTGGCAATTGATGTATAAGGCCATCAACCTCAATAATCAATCCTCTTCTTAAACATATAAAATCAGCAATATACCCACCAATTATGTGCTGTCTCCTAAATTTATGCCCCTCAAGCTGTTTACCTTTTAAAGCATTCCATAAGATTTCTTCAGCTTGAGTTGGTTGATGTCTCATTTCCTTGGCATACTTCTTTATTAATCCATACAACATGGGATCTGCAGTCTGCCAGTACTGTTCCCCCTTTGGGGGTAAGGGAGCTTTATTTTTCTCCTCCTCTATGTATGGAAGTAAATAAGCTACAGCCTTCTTCATTACTCGGGCACTTTTTACCACCTGTGGTAAAAACATTTTTCCAGCTCCAAATAAATCTCCCACTACGTTCATCCCATCCATCAAAGGTCCTTCAATCACATCCAGTGGGCGGACAGCCTGCAAACGAGCTTCCTCTACATCCAGATCAATATATTCTGTGATTCCCTTTATCAGTGCATGTTCGAGCCTTTTATTCACTGGTTCAGAACGCCAGGCCTGTTGAGCTTTTTCAGTCTTCTCTCCTGGTTTTAAATTTTCAGCATAAGCCATCAATCGCTCTGTAGCATCATCTCGCTTGTTAAAAAGCATGTCCTCTACATAGGCTAACAATTCCTTATCTACCTCCTCATAAATCTCAATCATTCCCGCATTCACAATACCCATATCAAGCCCGGCTTTAATGGCGTGGTATAGAAAAGAAGAGTGTATAGCTTCACGCACTACATTATTACCCCTAAACGAAAAGGATACATTACTGACTCCGCCACTTGTTTTGGCGTAAGGCAGGTTTTCTTTGATCCATTTGACAGCATTAATAAAGTCAACCGCATAGTTATTATGCTCCTCCATGCCTGTTCCCACTGTCAGGATATTAGCATCGAAAATAATATCTTCCGCAGGAAAGCCTACCTCATTTACCAATATGTCATAGGATCTTTTACAAACCTCTATTTTCCGTTCGAAAGTATCTGCCTGCCCCACTTCATCGAAAGCCATTACCACAACTGCCGCACCATAATTCATGATTTTGTGCGCTGTTTCTTTAAAAGATTCTTCCCCTTCCTTTAAGCTGATAGAATTGACAATTCCTTTTCCCTGCATACATTTTAAGCCAGCTTCTATCACTTCCCATTTTGAAGAATCTATCATGAATGGCAATCGGGCTATATCAGGTTCGGCAGCAATCAGGTTGACAAATGCAGGTAATACAGTTACTGCATCCAGCATACCATCATCCATGTTGATATCGATGATTTGTGCTCCACCATCAACCTGCTCTCTGGCTATATCTACAGCTTCTTCAAATTTCTCTTCACGAATGAGTCGTGCAAATTTCTTAGAGCCTGCTACGTTGGTTCTTTCACCTACATTGACAAAATTGAGTTCCGAAGTCAAGCTTAAGGGCTCCAATCCACTCAATCGCATGATTTTCTCAGAGGCTGCTGGTTGTCGTGGTGATGCATTTTTAGCATAATCTGCAATGGCTTTGATATGTTCTGGCTGGGTTCCACAGCAACCTCCAATAATGTTGATTAACCCTTCATCAAAATAGCTTTTTATAATCCTACTCATCTGGCCAGGGCTTTCATCGTACTCACCAAATTCATTAGGTAGCCCTGCATTAGGGTGGCAAGAAACGGGCACATTGGCTATCCTGGAAAGCTGCTTTAAATATTCTTTCAGCTGTTTAGCTCCTAAAGCACAGTTGAAACCGACACTTAATAATGGAAAGTGACAAATGGAATTCCAAAATGCTTCAACCGTTTGGCCGGATAAGGTTCTTCCACTAGCGTCCGTAATAGTACCAGAAACCATTACCGGAATGTCAATCCCCTGCTCTTCTTTTAGCTCCTGAATAGCCATTAAAGCCGCTTTACAGTTTAGTGTATCAAAAACAGTTTCTACTAGAAAAATGTCTACTCCGCCTTTGGCTAATGCCTCAGCTTGTTCTCTGTAAGCGATTTTTAATTCATCAAAAGTAACTGCTCTGAATCCGGGCCTGTTAACATCGGGAGATAAAGAGGCTGTTCTGTTTGTAGGACCAATAGAGCCTGCTACATATCGTGGGAAATCAGTGAACTCAGCTGCTACTTCTTTGGCTATTTTGGCAGATTGATAATTGAGTTCGTACACCAGGGATTCCATGTTGTAATCAGCCATGGCAATAGAAGTGCCACTAAAGGTATTTGTCTCAACAATATCTGCACCTGCCTGAAAATACTTTCTGTGAATTTCCTTAATCACTTCCGGCTGCGTGAGGGAGAGCAAATCGTTATTACCCTTCAGGTCGCTAGGATAGTCTTTAAATCTCTCCCCTCTGTAGTCTGCCTCAGAAAATTGATATTGCTGAATCATAGTACCCATGGCACCATCCAGCACAAAAATTTTATCTTTTAATAATTTCTTATTGAAATTGCTCATTCTGCTTTGTATTAATTGGCCAGAAAGAGCTAAGGAAAGCTTTCTTATCTTTACTTGCTCTGGAAAAACAGTAGCAAGATGGGAGTTAGCACCTTTTCCACTATTTAAATAAACATTGGAAGGGTTGCTAAGACGTCAAAGGGCCCAATCCCTCAGTCTTTCTGGATAAGTATAACAAATTAAGCAAGAATTTGTGGAACAGAAAAGTTTAGGGGTGTAAATATTTATTATGTAAAAGAAGTTAATTCTCCATAGCTATTCCCAATGCAGCTTCCAAAATAGGGTCAGTTTCCTTCTTAGAATATCCAACTTCCTTCTTTATAAAAACATCAGGAACAATCCCTTCACCTTGAATATGAGAGTTATCAGGATATCTGAAATCCAAATTTGTAAATTGGAATTTATAATTTCCTGGTAAATCAACTTCTAAAACATTCCCATTGGCTCCTGCAGTATTTCTTCCTACGAAAGTAAGATTTGGGACATAAGCCTGAAGAATCATACCTATAGTTTCAGAGTAGGAGATGGCATTTTCGTCAATCAAAACTATTATTTCTCCTTCATAATCAAAAATACGCATAGGAAACAAACCTGTATTAATCCCTCTAAAAATTAAATTAACAAAAGCTCTGAAGAAACCTGTTTCAAAGTATGTTACCTCAGAACCTTGAATATAATTACCAGGATTATTACTTGAGTTATGATAAAATTGTGCTACTGTCTTAGGGTCTTTTGAGAACAATTTTGGAATCTCAAAACCATTTATCTGCGGGTATCCCCGTAAATCGAGTATAATAGCCTTAGTGTCTTTATACTTTCGTATTTTCTTTTGTAGTTTGATCCTTTTAGTAATGTTTAAATAACCGATTTCTCTGCTAAAAAGTGTGTCCTCAGGCAAGTAGCTGCTTTTAGTGGGGCTGACTGTTTGAAATGATGCACTAACTCTGGCAAAATGTGCCTCTGTTCCATTTTCAAACTTTAATTTAATGATGCTATCTCCCAGAGCAGGGTGATTTATAGCTTGATTTAGCGAACTCTCAATCAAATAACACAATCCGTTCTCATTAGATGCAGAAACCATGGTAGCAAGACTATCTATTATGTCGGTGGCTTTCATATTATTATAATATGTCACTTTTTTGCCCTGATATTTTCCCAATGAGTCAATTTCAAGTTGGTTGCTAAAGTATATTTGATTACCAATCAGCTCAAGATAGAATGGAAACTTTTTAAAAATACCATCACCATAATACCATTTCTGATAATCTAAATCTAAAAGCACTACATGAGAATCATTCATTTGCGCAACCATCCGTTGAATAATAAAATCAATATCCACATGATTGTTGAGAGCAGTTATTGCCTCCTCTAAAGATTGAGACCAGTCAGCATCCATATTCCACTTATGTGGATAAAAATACTCTACTATATTCCATAATTTAAAGATTAAAAGGCATTTTTCATTATAGCTATCTAAAGAAGTATTAGTAAAAAAAACATCTTGGGGCAAATCAGATACATATTTATCAACTCCCTTTTGAGCTTTAGTTTTGTAACTAGTATACTGCTTTAATCTATTTTCAAAATCATTACCAAACCTGGAATTTTTCATCCATGAAGGATCATACACAATTTTGTGATGAGCTGTGTCAGCATATTGCTTAGGCTGCCTCTCTTCCATCTGCCGCAGAAATGCTTCATCTATTAAGTTATCCGTTAAAGAGGTAGTGAAGTCTGCAGGTGAATTAATATTCTCTATAACATATTTGTCAAAATACTCAAAGGAATTTTGAAAACTGCTATGGTATTTTAGATATCCCCATGTTTTACAAAAAAAGGCCATCTCAGAAAATTGTGGATCATATATTGAGGCATCCGGGCTAATAAGTTTTACAGGGTAGGTATTTATCTCTTTATACGGGGAAACGCTCATAGATATGGCGCTGGAGATGGGTATTATAAATAAAAATATAAAGTATATAAAATCTGCTTTTTTGTTCATCATAAAGGCATGAATTCTAGACTGTGAAGCTAAATCAGTTTTAATAGCTTCTAAAAGTAATAAACTATTTTGGTTTATTCATAAAATACGCTAAGCTTACAGGTAAATCATCTTCGGAATGAACATCAATAGAAGCGGCATTATTGTGCTATTATCATTATTTACTTCTCTTTCACTTTTCGCTCAAAAGAGAAGTAGCAAACCCTCCAAAATTCATCTATCCATTTTTCCCGGCTTTAGTAATGTGGGAGTAAAGGAAATTGAACAAGACTATAACCTCTCATTAAATCTCACTTCTGGCCTAACAGGTAGTGTACATGGGATTGAAATTGGTGTTATTTCTAATTATAATTTTGAAAAATTTCAAGGTATTCAACTAGCTGGTTTTGCTAATATTTCAGGAGCTAATAATATAATTAACCCCAAAGAAAAGCTGGAACAGACCTTCAAAGGCTTGCAGTTTGGCCTTGGGCTATCAGATAAACGGAAGGGAAGGCGAAACTTCTTTGCTTAATACAGGAAAGCTTATGCCAGGATTTATTGTCGGAATTAGGTAAAAGTGCGATTAATTATTCTCCTAAAGTAAGAGCTAATAACAATAAAGAAATTAACTTACTACCTATTCGCTTTCATTATAAAATTACAGAAATTAAAAATTATCATGTTAATTTGTTCTATTAACTAAGACAATGATACTCATTATGGATTACCTGGGCTGGATAGGTGCCGTGTTTTATATTGTTTCATACTTGCTGTTAAGTTTCCAAATCGTTACTTCACAACAGGTAATTTATCATTTTCTTAACATAGTAGGGGCAGTTTGTTTGATATTGAATGCTTTGCAAATCAATGATCTTCCTAATGTGGTGGTAAACATAGTTTGGGCAGTGATAGGTTTATTAGCCATATACTACGTAAAAAGAAAAAGCGCTTAAGCGAGACCTAATATTTGCTTAGTATGGTTCAAAAACAAAGCAATTTTCTGATTGTATAAATCTTCAGATTCTTCAAACATTCCTAAATAATAATAAGCCCCATCTACTAAAGCGAAGATTATTTCTGTTGTTTCTGCTATATTTTTAATATTGATTACTTTATGTTGTTGGGCTTCTGAAAGTATAAGAAACAGAGCTCTGTGAAGCTCCTCTAAATACGCTTTAAAACTTATCTTAAAAGTCCTGTTTCGGTAAACCATTGCATAACAGCTGTAAAACACACCATCATCAAAGTAGCTATTCCACTTTCTGGAGAATAATTGCTCAAGATAATTGTTTAACTGATCTTCAGATGTAATTACAGTTCGTGAATGAGGCGACATCACACGTAAATGCTGTTCCAGAATATATTCATTTAACCCTATCAACAACTCTTCTCTATTCTTAAAATAATGCAAAACTAAACCTTTGCTCACACTCATCTGAGCAGCTACTTTGTCAATAGAAGTATTTTCAAGTCCAATACCTTTAGCAACCTCATAAAACGCTATTATAATTTCCTTTCTACGTTGAATACTAAGGTCTCTCCTACCCATTTTTTTTACTTATAAATAACATAACAATGAAAATAAACCCATAATAAGAAACAATTCCTAAACATAAACATAATCATTATTTAATTGACCAATTGGTCAATCTATTTCCTTGCTAATTAGATTTGTGAAAAAAATGCATCACACAAAAGTAATTTTAGCAATCATATTTTTGGGCGTTTCGATTCAATTATATGCACAAAAATCATCTTCAGTAAATTCTACTATTGAACCAGAAAAAAAAGTGGTTTTCATCATAGTAGACGGAATTGCTCCAGACATGTTGAAGAAAGCAAACACTCCCTTTCTGGATCAGATAGCCCAGGAAGGCAGCTATTCGGAAGCAACTGTAGGTGGTAACACTGGTACTTATTCAGAAACTCCTACTATTTCCGCAGTTGGCTATAATAGCTTGCTAACTGGCGTATGGGTTAATAAGCACAATGTTTTTGGTAACAGCATCAAAAACCCTAATTACAATTATCCTACAATATTTAATCTGTTAAGTAAGTCTAAGCCAGAATTAAAAACAGCAATATTTTCCACCTGGCTCGATAACCGCACCAAGCTTGTTGGCGAAAATCTTCTTCAAACTGATTCCCTCCA
Source organism: Marivirga lumbricoides (assembly GCF_014636295.1). GTDB lineage: Bacteria > Bacteroidota > Bacteroidia > Cytophagales > Cyclobacteriaceae > Marivirga > Marivirga lumbricoides. Next base: position 100,456 of record NZ_BMEC01000013.1, read on the forward strand.
AATAGATTATGCATTTGACGGTTTTGAATTGGATGAAGAAAGATTCCCTCATGATAAAGAAAGAGTTTTTATTAAAAATATTGACGAATTAGTAGCCAATGAAGCTACCAGGTATATAAAGGAAGAATCACCGGATCTCTCCTGGGTATATTTGGAATTCTCGGATGACATAGGCCATAAGTTTGGGGATAGCCACCAATTGGATGAGGCAATTGCATTTGAAGATAAATTAATTGGCCAAATAGCCGAAGCTGTAAAATATAGAGAATCAATATTTCATGAAGATTGGCTCCTTTTAATTACTACTGATCATGGCAGAACAGCATTTGATGGGAAGCACCATGGCGGACAATCAGATCGGGAACGCAGCACATGGATTATAACTAACCATCAGAATACAAACAGTTACTTCCGATCTGAAACTCCTTCTATTGTAGACTTACTCCCCACTATGGTTTCTTTCTTAGAAATAGATGTAGCTGAAAAAGTAAAGTTCGAATGGGATGGAGTCTCTCTCACTGACCCCGTAGAAGCAATTAATTTAACAGCAGACGTAATGGATCAAACCATTAAACTCACATGGAAGGCATTAGATCTGAATAATAATAGTACTGCTCAAATCTATGGAAGTACTACTAACAATTTTAAAAATGGAGGGGAAGATAATTATGAATTCATATCAGAAATTCCCCTCAACAAAGAGTACACAGAAATTCCTCTCAGCCAAGAATGGAAGAAAATCATTTTAAAAACTAAGCATCACACATTGAATACATGGATAATCTATAATAACTAAACCTAAATACAATTCTTATGAAACAAATTTTAACAAGCTTATTAATGTTGGTAAGCATGGTTTCCTTTAGTCAGGGGGTGATTAAAGGAAAAGTCAAGGATTCAAGCACCGGAGAACCTTTGATAGGTGTAAATGTCCTCATCAAAAGTACTGGCAATGGCACCGTCTCTAATATTGCGGGGGATTTTGCCCTGGAAGCAAGCAAAGGAGACACACTTATATTTTCTTATATTGGTTTCGAAAAAATGCTCCTTCCTGTTGAGAATGAAACAATAATAGAAGTCGCATTAAAGCAAGATGTACAACAATTAAGCGAAGTTGTTGTAACAGCACTTGGTATTAAAAAGCAGGTAAAGGCCCTTGGGTATGCTGTACAGGAAGTAGAAGGGGAAAGCCTCGAAAAAGCTAAAGAACCTAATATTATAAACTCTCTTTCAGGCAGAGTTGCAGGTTTAACCATCCAGAATTCTACTGATTTATTTCAAAATCCGGGTATTAGCCTTAGAGGGGAAACTCCTTTATTAGTAATTGATGGTATACCTGACCGAACACTTGATATATGGAAAATTAATTCAGACGATATTGAAAGTGTGAGTGTTTTAAAAGGGGCCACAGCATCTGCCCTATACGGTTCTGTAGGAAGAAGCGGAGCCATAATGATTACCACAAAAAAGGCTAAAAAAGGTAAAATCAATGTGAGCATCAATAACTCCACTATGTTTCAACCCTCTTTTATCAAAGTTCCTAAAGTTCAAACACAATATGGAAATGGCAACCAGGGTGTTTATGCTTATGTAGATGGCAGCGGTGCCGGTACAGAAGGTGGCGGCTGGATTTGGGGCCCTAAACTGGATCAGAGAGACCCTTCAACTACCAGTGGATTTGTTGAAACAACTCAGTACAACAGTCCCCGAAATCCTGAAACCGGAGAACTTATTCCCATCCCCTATATTTCAAGAGGAAAGGATAATATTGACAACTTCTTTCGGAATGGTTTAATCCAATCCAATAATATAAGTGTTGGTTGGGGAAATGATGTGGCAAGCATAAGAACTTCTATCTCTAATGTATACCAAAAGGGAATAGTACCTAATACAGATTTAGAAAACTTCTCATTTAACCTGGCTTCCTCACTTAAGCCAATAGAAAAACTTACAGTAACTTCTAACATCACTTTCAATAAGCAGTATACAGAAAACTTTCCTGAAACAGGTTACGGCCCCACTAATTATCTTTACAATCTGGTTTTATGGACAGGTACTGATGTTGATGTAAGAGATTTAAGAGCCTATTGGGTAGAAGGCCAGGAAGGCTTTCAACAAAAACATTTTAACATCTCCTACTATAATAACCCTTATTTTCAGGCTTATGAATATTTAAGAGCTTATAATAAAAATAGTGTTTTTGGGAATACTTCATTTGTATTCAATATTACTGATGAGCTATCAGTAAGAGGCAGAACAGGAGTAAATATATATAGCCTGGAAAGAACGTACATAGAACCTAAAAGCTATATAGGTTATGGTGCAAAATCACTTGGTAACTTCACAATTCAAAATGAAAACTATTTTGATGTCAACTCAGATATTGGCTTAAAATATGAAAAGACTTTTAACAGAAATTTCACTTTAAATGCTGAAGCTGCTTATGTAAATTATTTCAGAGGAAGTAATAGCAACAGACTGGCAACTGACGGACTCAATATTCCTGGATTCAATAACGTAAGTAATAATGCCGGGACCAGCTTATTCGGTTCTAACCGTGAAGAAAATGAAGCCATCAATAGTTTTTATGCTTTTGCAGATTTGGAGTTTTTCAATTCTTTCTATGTTTCATTAACCGGCAGAACAGATAAAGTATCCACCTTACCAAAAGAAAGCAACACCTTCTTTTACCCATCCGCATCCGGCTCTTTGGTTATTTCAAATCTAATTGATTTTCCTAAGTGGTTTACCTTTGCGAAAGCACGTGGATCCTGGGCAAGAGTATCGGAAGGTAAAATTGGTGATGACCCTTACAGCTTCATCATGGCTTACAACAAAGGAACTACCTGGAATGGTGTACCATCTGCTTCTTTTGGTAACAGTCTTTTGTCATCAGACCTTCAGCCAGAAACTTCTGATACATGGGAGGTTGGAACACTTATGCGTTTCTTCAATAACCGTTTAAATGTGGATGTGGCTTATTATGAGGCAAGGGATTACAATAATTTAATTTATAGCCCAATATCAGAAACAACAGGATATCAAAGTATACTTTTGAATGGAGATGAATATAGAAGGAAAGGAATAGAAGCAACTATAGGCATTACTTCCATTGCAACCAATCACTTTGAATGGAATACCTCAGTAAACCTTAGCAGAAATAGGCGTTACCAGGAAGCTATTTTTGGTGATAGGGAACAAACAGCTGATTTAATCAAAAAAGGTGAAAGAACTGACAGGATATTTGCAGAAGTATACCAGACCAACAGCCAGGGACAAGTGATTTTTGAAAATGGTTTCCCTTTAAGAGATCCCTATAGAAGATATGTAGGAAACGATAACCCAGACCTGACCTACGGAATCACAAATACTTTTAGATATAAAAACTTCCAATTATCATTTTTATTTGATGGCCGAATAGGAGGATTGATGTACTCTACTACTAATCAAAAAATGTGGTGGGGTGGTACTGAGCCTGGAACTGTTAATCAGTTTAGAGATGACGCTAACAATGGTGAAAGCACTTACATAGGCAATGGTGTTGAAGTAACTGGTGGAGAAATTACTTATGATATAAATGGAAATATTACCAGTGATACTCGCACTTTCGCACCTAACGAAACCAGAGTGAATTATATTTCTTTTATGCAGTCTACCAGCAATAATCATAACAGTAATTATCACTATTACGAGGAAACTTTTATCAAATTAAGAGAGCTTACTTTAACCTATAATTTTTCGGAAAAACTTCTCAATAAGACACCATTCAATGGCTTAAGCGCTTCATTTGTAGGCAGAAACCTCTGGTTAGCTTCCAAAATTCCAAATGTAGATCCTGACTCAGGAGTGGATAATTTACAAGCTCCCTCTACAAGAAATATAGGTTTTAACATAAATGCTAAATTTTAAATGTTGGCAATGAGCACACATTTAAGCATCCTGCATACGACAACTAAAAACAAAATTATACAAATGAAAAAAACACTTATACTCTTCACATGCTTCACAATCTGCTTTGGTTGTACCAAAGTGGATGATTTGCTGGAAGACCCGAATAGAGCAACTTCAGTTACACCTGATCTGATATTAACCAACCTGGAAATACAGGCGTTTAATAATGTTAGCCTCTCAGCTGCACTAGCAAGTCGCTATTTAACTTTTACAGATAACATAGACCAATATCAGTACTATGGTTGGCAAAGAAGCAACTTCTCCGATTATGATAACCTGAAGCAATCGCAAAAAATGATTGAGGAAGCCAAGAGAACAAATATTGAAGTGTACCAGATTCTCGGGGATTTTTTCAAAGCATACTTCACAATTGAGCTTACACAAGTATTTGGCGATATCCCCTTTACTCAGGCACTGAGTGTTGAAGATGGTATTTTAACACCTGAATACGACCAGCAGAAAGAAATTTATCTAAAAGTTTTGGATATGCTTAAAAACGCTTCAATAGCGCTAAGTAGCAACACTGAGCCTATTAATGGTGACATCATTTATTTTGGAGATAAATTAAAGTGGAGAAAGCTTATAAATAGCTACAGCTTAAGGGTTCTTATGAGTTTATCCAACAAAACTGATGAAGGTTCTCTGGACATCATCAATCGCTTCAATGAGATCGTGAGCAATCTTACTGAATTTCCGGTTTTCACCTCCAATGAGGATAATGCTGATCTTGAATTTGTTAACGTTCAGGGTAACAGATATCCACTATTCAATAGCAATAGCTTACAAACTGCATATTATCTGGAAAAATCTTTTGTAGAGCGTTTGCAAACACTACAAGATCCAAGGTTATTTGTATTTGCTGATAAAAAGCCAAGCGCAGCTGATGCTACGAATGGCGATTTTACTGCTTACGGGGGATTATATGGTAGTGCAGAATTAAGCGTAAATGCTGCAGAAGCTGTATCCGGAGAAGCTTCACGTATTAATTCACGTTACTACTCCAACCCTGTTAATGAACCTTCTATTTTGATGAGCTATGCTGAATTGTCATTTATCTTAGCTGAGTCGGCTGTTAGAAATTGGACAACGGTAAATGTAAATGATGCCTATGAAGCTGGTATTACTGCTTCAATGGAATTTTACGGCATATCCATTAATTCAGATTACTTGGGTCAGGATGGAGTTAAGTTAAATGAAGAAAATGAGATTGCAAGCATACTCACTCAAAAGCACATAGCAATGTTTTTAAACACTGGATGGCAAATATTCTATGAACAAAGAAGAACTGGCTTTCCGGAGTTCAACATAGACGGGGGTGGAATTCTTAATGCAGGCAAAATACCTAAAAGATGGATGTATCCTGAGAGTGAATTGGTCAATAACAATAAAAATCTTCAAACAGCTATTCAAAGACAGTTTTCAGGTGGCGACAATATTAATGGAAACATGTGGCTGCTCCAATAATAAGAAGATAAATTTAAGGAGGCTGTCTCAAAAGGATAGCCTCTTATCTTTTGCCTAAATTATTTTATATCTAATGAAAAGGAGGCTCAAAACCTCGTAGAGGTGAAACTATGGTAATATATGAACTTACCATACTTTAAAGTCCTGTAAGGACGACATTATACTGACACTTCTACCTTCCAACTTCAAATGTCATCCCGATGGGATTTTGAAATCCTGTTAAATTAATTGCTACCATAGTTTCGTCTCGCTGGGACTGATACCTTTGATACATACAATAAGATCAACTTTTATGATAACATATTCAAGTAAACTAGGAATATGAAATGTTTCGTGAGACACGAAACATGGCTAAGATAGAATATGGAGGCTCACAACCTCTTTTTAGCTGAAAAAAAAGCCAATTCAAATGGCTATAAAAACAGGTTCAAGATTATCAAGTGGCACTCAATAAAAAAGCTCCTTTATTTTAATAATGAAGGAGCTTTTTTAGGGCTAGTCAGATAGCTCTATTGTTTAGGAGCGCTTTTGCTGTTGGCATTATTAGCCTCCACCAAATCTCCATCTTCCAATGTTTTAGAAACAGCCAAAAATGGTCCTTTCACTACTTTAGTTCCTGCTTCTAATCCTTCTTTAATATAAATATATTCAAAATCACTGATTCCTGTCTTCACGGTAGTCATTTTAACAGTATTATCCGGCTGAATCACAAAAACCACTTCCTTATCCCCAGACTTCCCCTTTACTTCAGCTACTTCTTGTTTCTTAGCTGCTGTATCTTTTTCCACTTTAGGAGTTCTTATTGTTACTGCTGAAAGCGGCACTGTTAAAACATCTTTCATAGTTTCAGTCATAATCTCTACACTGGCGGTCATACCAGGTCGGAAAGGAGAGTCATTTTCTCCTTCCAATAAATCTTCATAAGATTCATTGAGAATTTTAACCTTCACTTCAAATTCAGTTACCGCATCGTTTGATGCCTTTTCTTTTGCAGTATTAGCGATAGCAGTAACCACGCCTTTAAACTCTTTCTCCATATATGTGTAAGAATCCACCTCAATAATGGCAGTATCACCAATATTAATTCTGATGATATCATTCTCATTTACATCTACTCTTACTTCCATGTTGTTAAGGTTGGCAATCCTCATTAACTCAGTTCCCGCCATCTGTTGAGTACCTACTACTCGCTCACCCAATTCCACACTTAGTTTTGACACCGTGCCATCAACAGGTGAATAAATAGTAGTTCTCCTTAAATTTTCCTGAGATTCATCCACAGAAGCCTGGCTACTTTGTACAGTAAATCGTGCTGCAAGCATACTTTTCTCTGCTGCCACTCTATCGTTTTGGGACACTGTATAGTTTGCCTGGGCTGTTTCAAAATCTGATTGAGAAATCACTTTCTGATCGTACAACTTCTTCTGCCTTTCGAAATCCTGCTTAGCTCTTACTTCCTGTGCCTTGGCCCTTTCTAAAGCTGCTTCGGCTTGAGCCAAATTAGCTCTTTGTTGGTTTAAATTAGCCTTAGCTCTTTCCATAGCACTTATGAAATTATCAGGACGGATTTTAAGTAGTAAATCGCCTTTCTTTACCGGATCACCTTCCTCAACATTTAATTCAATAATTTCACCTGCAACATCAGGGCTTAACTTCACTTCCACCACAGGTTGAACAGTTCCACTGGCATTCACTTTTTCGATGATAGTTCTTTTTTGTGCCTCTTCTACCTCCACTTTAGTACTGGGAGGCTGGCCTATCACTCCGGACTTTTTACCTATGATAGCGGCAATAATTAATACAACAACAACTCCCAGAAGGATATAAAGTGTTTTTTTTGAAGACTTCTTCTTAGCCATGTTTAAAAATTTAAAGGTTTACCCTGATAAAAATCCAATACTTTTAGTTTAAAAATATAATCATATTTCGCGCGAATCAAATCCGACTTCACCCCTTCAAAATCATTCTTGATCTGTGTATATTCTACCGCATTGGTAGCGCCCAGCTGTAATCTCTGCTCGGCATTTTCAAAAGAAAGTTGGGCTGCTTCCAGGCTGTTTTCTAATGCTGAATATGCTTTCGCTGCAGATTTAACATCCAAATAGGCTTGCTCGATAGTTTGCTGAAGCTGATTTTTAGTATCTGTAAGCTGGTAATTAGTCCTCTTTTTTAAAATTATTGCCTGCTGTACATTATTTCTTACCTGAAAGCGATTAAAAATAGGGATATTCAATTGCAGCCCTATATATTGTCGCTGATTAAAATCCAACTGATCAAAATAAGAAAATTCCGGACCTAGTTGCTCAGCTGCTACACTGGAATAGGAAGTGGAGAGACCTCCCACTATATTTAAAGAAGGATAATAATTACTTTTAGCAACACCCACAGCATAATTTGCGCTTTCTGTTCTTGCCATAGCTGCTTTAATGACCGGCTGATTTTGTAAAGCATACATGTAAATTTGAGTTGAGTTTTCAACTAATGCATTAGTCTCAGGATCAGGTAATTCAGGGGTTTCAATAGAAAATTTAACATCCGCAGGAATTTGAAGTGCCTGCTTTAGTTGCAATAGAGAAAGTTCAAGATTATTTTCAGCTCTGATTACTTCTAATTCATCATTAGCCAATTGTTGCCTGATCTGCAATAGATTGGCAATGGGCAGAGCGCCTAATTCCACTTGTCTGTCAGTTTGGTTTTCCTGACTTTGGGTGGTCTCCAGCCTTAAACGAGCCGTCTCTAAAAGCTCTTTATTAAATAATATATTGGTATAAAAGGTGACTACGTTCAAAATTACATCATTTTTGGTTGCCTGTAAATCATAGTTGCTCGCCACTACACTTTGCTCATCTCTTTTAATTGAGTATCTAATCTGGAAACCATTGAAAACAGGAATACTGGTATTGACCCCTCCATTCTGAGACTGAATTTCCTGATCAACTATGGTGTTGGTAAAGGGATCGACTGACCTACCTTTTGAGGCTGTATAACTGGCATTGGCATTCAAATCAGGTAAACTGCGCATTTTTGAACCAAATAAATCAACATCCGCACTTTCTAAATCAAGCTCAGATTGTTTAATCTGAATATTGTTATCCATTGCATAATCTATACATTGCTGCAAAGACCACGTATCCTGGCTAAATACCTGTGCTGACCATAAACACAAAGCCATTAAAAAAATATTCTTCACCATTTTAAAACTCTCTTTTAACTTAAATTTCCAATTTCGCTCTTAAGCTATATAAATAATTGTTTATTTACAATTACATATCAATATCCGGTATATAAATAACCTCTTTTACCCATTCCAAACTCTTTAAATATTCTAATGAAATTGGTTTTAACCCGGAATCCATCTCTATCACCAAACATGCTACATCATTTTTTCCTTTTCGGGATACACTCATTGTAGCAATATTGATTTTATCGTTTGTTAATATGTTGGAAATGAAAGCTATACTTCCCTGAGTATCTTTAGCAGTAATAATTAATGTATGCAAAGCAGCCGAAAAGTTAGCTGTAAATCCATTTACTTTAGCAATGTTAATTACTCCACCTCCCCTGCTTTCTCCAATTACTTCTACCTGTTTTTCGCCTTTTGTTAAATTAAGTTTAATAGTATTAGGATGAAAAGTGGCAGCATTACCAATGGACTTAAAAGTAAATTCCAATCCATTTTCTTCTGCATAGTCGAAGGAATTCTTGATGCGCTTGTCATCAGTTTTGTAATTGAGTAAACCGGCAATAATAGCCCTGTCGCTTCCGTGACCTTCATAAGTTCGTGCAAAAGAGTTATAAAAAGTAATTACTGCCTGATCAGGAATGCTACCCAAAACTTTAATAGCAGCACGTGCAATCCTCACCACTCCGGCTGTGTGCGAACTGGAAGGACCTATCATTACAGGGCCTATCATATCAAAAACACTGCTTCTTTCTGCCATAATTCAAATTAAAATCCAATATTAGACAAATATTTTGACCGAGGAAAGTGAAATTGATGAAAGGAAGTAAGAAGTTTTAAAAGTGTTTATATGATGATTAACTACAATGGTAAATTTTTAAACTACAACTCAAACACAATAAAGTTTAATAATAGAGGATTAAATTATGGAGATGGAATTTTTGAGACGATTATTTATCATAATGAAAGTCTTTCATTATATCCTCTTCATTGGCAAAGACTTAAAGAAAGCACAGCGGCATTAAAAATGAAGCTACCATTTACCAGGGATGGTTTAAAAGAACTACTGCTGGAACTAATTGCTAAAAATGAGTTAGTTAAAAAAAGAGCAAGATTAAAAGTACTAGTTTACAGACAAGAAGGTGGTTTATACTCTCCGGAAAGTACTCAGTCAGATTTTCTTATCTCAGCAATTCCTCAGCCAAAGCATCAATTTAAACAATTTAATAAAGTATATACCTCAAAGTCAGTACAATTACAATCTTCACCACTAAGTCCTCTCAAAACTATATCAGCGCTACCCTATGTATTAGCCGGAATAGAAAAAAAAGAAAGAGAGGCAGAGGAATTGGTTTTAACGGATACTTCAGGAAATATTGCAGAGGCATCCGCTGCCAATATTATTATTTATTCTGCTCCTGATAATAAGTTTAGCACGCCTTCACTAGACTGTGGTGGTATAAATGGTGTAAGCAGAAGGTTTTTATTGCAGGAAATGGAGAAATTCAATTTAAATTGCGAGGAAGTGAAGTTTAATGTGAATAAGCTGAATAAGGATATTGCTTTATTCACCACCAATGTTGCGGGAGTTAACCAAATAATGTCTGTTAATGGCATTGAACTCAATGGAGGCGAACAGGCTTTCTACTTACTTAACAATCTTTTTCCTTTTAACCATTAATAGCTTCCTGGTAATCTGGTATGGACTCTTCAAATGAAAGAGCTTTTGCCTTAGGCCTAAAGCAAAAATGATCTACTCCATTAGTCAACACCATATATTTAGCTTTTACCTGGCTAAAATAGGAGGCAATTTGAGAAAATGTTTTTTGAGTGATTTTTACTTCAGGAGCTTTACACTCTACTAAAAGCAATGGCAACATGTCAGGCCCATAGGCTACAAGGTCTGTTCTTTTTTGTCTTTCATTGTATTTTAGTCCAGATTCCATGCTTATTAAAGAAGCAGGGTAATTTTTATGATGTATCAGAAAGTTTAGGAAGTATTGACGGACCCATTCTTCCGGGCTTAAAACCAGATATTTCTTCCTGATGGGATCAAAAATATGTATCTTTCCGTCCATTTTTCGGAGATTAGGCTCAAAAGCGGGAAGATTAAGTTTTTGCATTCCGTTTACTAATTGTGGGAAAGAACAAAATAACAATCAATATTTGAATATCGAATCATTAAAGCTTAAAAAACTAATAAATGAAGACAAAAAAGGAAATAGTAGATAACTGGCTACCGCGCTACACAGGCACAGGTTTAGATGAATTTGGAGATTATATTTTGCTAACTAACTTCATTACTTACGTGGAATTATTTGCCCAGCAATATGGAGTAGAAATAAAAGGCAAAGACAAACCTATGCAAACTGCTACAGCAGAGGGAATTACTATAATTAATTTTGGAATGGGTAGCTCTGTGGCTGCCACTGTGATGGATCTTTTATCTTCCATCATGCCAAAAGCAGTACTATTTTTAGGAAAATGTGGTGGCATCAAGAAAAAATCTAAAATTGGAGATTTGATTTTACCACTTGCCGGCATCAGAGGTGAAGGTACCAGCAACGATTATATTCCGCCTGAAGTACCTGCACTTCCTTCATTCCGTTTACAAAGAGCAGTTTCTTCTATGATCCAAAAACATGGATTGGATTATTATACTGGTACAGTTTTCACCACCAACAGAAGGGTTTGGGAGCATGATGATGAGTTTAAGGAATATCTGAAAAGAATAAGAGCAATGGCAGTGGATATGGAAACCGCTACTATTTTTTCTGTAGGCTTTGTAAACAGCATTCCAAGAGGAGCCTTGCTATTGGTTTCAGATAACCCAATGACGCCTGAAGGGGTAAAAACTGCTGAAAGTGACTTAAAAGTAACAGGCAATTTTGTAAACTATCATCTTCAAATTGGAATAGATTCTTTAATTGAATTGAAAAATTCCGGTGCCTCTGTAAAACACCTGCGCTTTACAGAAACTTTATTTGATAATGAGTAGGCTTTTATGAGAAATAATATTCTATTAGTATTTATAGCTACCCTTCTGTTTTCCTGTAGCGAAAAAGAGCAGGCAGATTTTATTTTCATTAATGGCCAGGTGTACCAGGTAAATGAGGGCTTTGAAAAAGCCGAAGCTTTTGCCATTAGAAACAATAAGTTTATTGCTGTCGGTTCTGAAAAGGACATTTTGAATAATTTCAAATCAGACAGCACTATCGATTTAGCGGGAGCCGCTGTGTACCCCGGATTTATAGATGGACATGCCCACTTCTACCGTTACAGTTTAGGATTGCAGGATGTTGATTTAACAGGCACGCAATCATTCAATGAAGTAGTGCAAAGGCTTCAAAAGCATGCTGAAAAGTACCCTGAAGATAATTGGCTTTTTGGCAGAGGTTGGGATCAGAATGATTGGGAGAATAAAGAGTTTCCTGATAAAGACACCCTTGACATCCTTTTTCCTAATAAAGTAATTATGCTCCACAGGGTAGATGCACACGCTGTATTAACCAATTCAAAAGGTTTACAAACAGCGGGTATCAATGCTAATACCAAAATTGCAGGAGGAGAAGTTGTAATGAAAAATGGTGAAGCAAGTGGTGTATTAATTGACAATGCCATTGATGCCTTAAGTGAAAAAATACCTGAAGCCTCTCTGGAAAAAAAGCAGGAATTGCTACAGCAGGGGCAGAAAAATTGTTTTTCTGTTGGAATTACTTCTCTTGCAGATGCGGGGCTGGATCGCAAACAGGTAGAATTAATGGATGGCATGCAGAAGAATGGCTCGCTAAAAATGCGAACCTACGCTATGATTAGCCCTACTGAAGCCAATATGAACTATTACTTTGGCAAGGGTCACTACAAAACAGACTTTATGCATGTACGCTCCTTTAAAATTTATGGTGATGGTGCCCTGGGATCCAGAGGAGCGAGCTTACTTCACCCCTATTCTGACATGCCCGAAACTAAAGGTTTTTTATTAAGCGAAGTAAACACTTTCGACAGCCTGGCCAAGATAATAATGGCTAAAAATTTTCAGATGAATACCCATTGCATAGGGGATTCAAGCAATAGGGTAATAACAGATATTTATGCTAAATACTTAAAAGGGAAAAATGACAAAAGGTGGAGAATAGAACATGCTCAGGTTGTTACCAGCGCTGATATAAACAAGTTTGGCTCTTACAATATTCTGCCTTCGGTACAGCCCACTCATGCTACTTCTGATATGTATTGGGCTGAAGACAGGTTAGGAGAGCAAAGAATAAAAACTGCTTATGCTTACCAGGATCTGCTAAAGCAAAACGGAATGCTGATTTTAGGCTCAGATTTCCCTGTTGAAGACATCAATCCTTTGTATGGTTTTCATGCTGCTATTGCCCGACAAGATGAGGAAAACTATCCTGAAGGAGGTTTTCAACCGGAAAATGCGCTTACCAGGGAGCAGGCCTTAAAAGGAATGACTATCTGGGCTGCCTTCGGACAATTTGAAGAGAATGAGAAAGGTAGTATTGAAAAAGACAAGTTAGCTGATTTTGTTATTCTTGATCAGGACATTATGGAAATACCTTATGAGAAAATAAGAGCTACTAAAGTAATGGAAACATGGGTAGGTGGGAAAAAAGTGTATGAAAACAAATAGAATGTCAGATCAATCAAAAGAAATTACTTTAAATGAAGCACAGCAAAAGGTGGATGAATGGATTAAAACCATTGGTGTGCGCTATTTTAATGAACTTACGAACATGGCTATTCTTACCGAAGAAGTGGGTGAAGTAGCTCGATTGATAGCTCGCAAATACGGTGAGCAGTCTTTTAAAGAAAGTGATAAAAACAAAGACTTAGGAGACGAAATGGCTGATGTACTTTGGGTACTAATTTGTTTGGCCAATCAGACAGGTATTAACCTTACAGAAGCACTTGAAAGAAATTTCGAAAAGAAAACAGGGAGAGATAAGGAGCGACATAAAAAAAATGAGAAGCTGAAATAATCAGCTTCTCATTTTTTAGGTCAATTGATTAATATACTAAAGCTCGTAAACTACTTTACCTCCAAAAATTGTTTTAACCACTTTTGTTTTCAAGATTTCTTCCTCAGGAATAGTAAGAATATCTTTATCAAAGATGGTGAAATCTGCCAGTTTACCTACTTCAATTGACCCCTTGATATCTTCTTCAAAAGCGCCATAAGCGGCATCTAAAGTATAAGATCGAAGTGCTTGTTCTCTGGTCATTTTTTGTGCAGGTTCATAACCTCCTTCAGGTTTCCCTTCTAAAGTTTTACGTGTTACACTGGCATAGTAGCTTGCTAAAGGATTAATTGGTTCTACTGGTACGTCTGTTCCATTTACAATAGGAACACCTGACTGTAATAATGCCTGCCACATATAAGCTCCTTCTTCAATTCGCTTTTGGCCTAATCTGTCAATTGCCCATGGTCTGTCAGATGACATATGCACTGCCTGCATTGCCGGAATTACTCCAAGTTCAGCAAACCTTGGAATATCCTCCGGATGTAAATGCTGAGCATGCTCAATTCTGAAACGGTGATCCTCTGCTATTTCACCATTTTCTTTTAAAGCTAATTCATACCTATCAAGAATCTCCCGATTAGCTCTGTCACCTATAGCGTGAGCGCACACCTGAAAGCCATGTTCCAAACCTTTTTTTGCTGTTTCTTTTACAAATTCCATAGGAAGAGTTTCATGGCCAAAATGGCCGGGTCTATCGGTATATTCTTCTAACAGCCAGGCTCCACGAGAACCCAGGGCCCCATCACAATTCAATTTAACAGAACGGATAGTGAGCAAATGAGCAGTATCGATTTCAGGTCCTTTGGTATACCACTCTTCCAGTAATTCTCTGTCCCAACCGGTAAGCATAGCGTACATTCTAATCCCAAGCTTTCCTTCTTCCTTCATTTTTTGATACAGCGCAATATTTTCTCTGCCAATTCCAGCATCATGAAAACTGGTAATACCATTCCGATGGCAGGCCTCCACTGCCAGTTCAAATGCCTGTATATCCTTTTCTTCTGTACTTTCAGGAATATGTTGTGTAATGAGAGACATAGCTCTTTCATTAAAAATGCCAGTAGGATTACCGTTTTCATCTCTGAAAATCTCCCCTCCTTCTACTTCCTGATTATTATTTAAGCTTTCCTTTGAGAGAGGCATAACACCTGCTATTTGCATAGCTTTTGCATTCGCAAACCCAGCATGTCCACTTGCGTGACGTAAGTAAACAGGATTATCAGGAGAAATTTCGCTTAACATATGGTGAGTTTGAAAGCCATTAACCATTTCATCGGGCATCTCAGTCCATTTACTTTGATGCCAGCCTCTTCCTGTTATCCACTGGCCTGGTTCTGCCTTTTCCACAGCGATTTTTATTTTGTCAATGATTTCCTGATAACTTTTAGTATCAAGTAAGTCGACATTCAATTCATTGTAGCCTAAACCCATAAAATGTCCATGTCCTTCAATCAAACCCGGAGTCATCGTCTTTCCCTCCAAATTAATAAGTTGAGTGGATTCTCCCTGGAAATCAACTACACCCTTTTCTGAGCCAGCAAAAATAATTTTACCTTCTCTAACAGCCACCGCTTCAACAGTAGCTTCTTGCTCATTAACAGTATAAATAGTACCTCCCTTTATTATTAAATCGGCCTTTTGTTGCTGTGAGGGACTGCAGGCAATAGCTAAGCAGGTTGCCAGAAGAATTAAAATTTTAGAGGTGAGTTGCTTCATGAATTGATTATCTTTTTTATCAATCCAATTTAGTAGCACAAATGTTTTAAAGCAATAAGATTTTTTTGAATGGTACCGATACGTAAACTCTAATAACGAAAGTCTCTTACAAATGAGAGCAAGAGTTATACTTATTCTTCATTCTCGTAAATCCATGTTTCATCAAAGCCTTCTGTTTGCCGCATTACCATTCTCATAGATCGAGCTTCATCTATGTCTTTTGTCCTAAGGATATAAACATAGGTAAGCCTGCTCTTGGCATTGTAAATTTGATTCACATTTTTAAACCCTCTGTCTTCCATTTCTTTTACATACTCTAACGCATTCTCCAGATCGTTAAATGCTCCTATAATAACATAGTAAGTATAATCTTTAGGCTCGGGTTCAGGTTGTGGCTCAACTTTAGGTTCAGCCTTTTGAGGTACCGGATCGGACTTAATCCTTGGGCTTGGCTTCTCAACCTTTATTGTATCTGCCGGAGGAATTTCTTTTACTACTTCAGGCTCCTCAACTTTTTCTTTCGGTGGCGCAGGCTTTTCTACTTTCTTAGGTAATGGTTTAGGCTCAGGTGGTTCCTTTACGGCATACGACTTTTTCTTGCCAATCCTGAATCCCAGTAACACTTCGTGGCTACCTTGCCCCAATTGTTCCACTTGCTCTCCAGCCATTTCATAAGCATATCCAAACCGGATAGGTCCGGCATTAAATCCAAACAAGATAGTAGGCCCATAATCTGGCCTGAAAGCCCCCCCTACATAAATCGCCTCTGAAAAATTGAGAATACCACTAAACTCCATATAATCTTCCACACCCTCTTCCATTTTGTAGACAGCTGAAGGCTCAAAAGCCAAACCATTAGCAGAGCCCAATTTTAGGCCCGCTGTGAAATTAAGGTGCTGGTAAAATGTTTCTTCAGGTTTCTCGGCAATCTCAGGGTTCAAAATTGAATTTCCAAGCAGGCTGGGTAAGGAGACTCCTACATGAAATTTGGGAGTATGGTAAACTAGTCCAAAACTGAGAATAGGATTATAGGCTCCATCAAAATTAGCAATTGCAGGATCATCAGGATTAGCTGAGTTGCCAAGGTCATATTCTGTATTGAAAGCTCCTCCCGATAGGCCGATACTGAGTCTTTTAACAGGGCTAAAAGGAATTACATAATTAGCAGAAAGCATTCCTGACATCGACTTAATCAAACCGTTCTGGTCATAAAAAAAATTACCTCCTACATTAAATTTCCGACTCACGGGAAACTGCATTCCTACATTTGAAAGAGCTGGAGCACCTTCAATGCCCAACCACTGCTGTTTGTGGATTAGCTGAATATAGGTATAGCCCTCCAGGCCAGCATAGGCCGGATTAATAGTATAGGGCGAGGTGAAATATTGAGAAGGAACAGGAAAAAGCTGAGCTTTAGCCATAACAAAAGTAACACAAAGTAAAAGTGTGAAAAATACTCTTTTCATTTCATTCTTCTTCATATCACCTGTCCGATACTATTCATCTTTTCAAATATTAATTAATCAGGGTCAAAACTCTTTAATTTCTTTGCAATATAAAAGTATTTATAATTTTTACTTTCCAAATCTGTATGTTGTAACAGATTTTAAGCTTATAATGCATTTTCCTACCTTAACAAATTTATACTTCCTGTCTTTACAGTTTTGCCTCCTGCATCCTTCACAACATAAAAGTAGGTAGTGGGAGCTAATTGCTCTCCGTTTTTAGAAGTGCCGTTCCAATCATTATTATAAGGTTGAGCACTATATACTTCCTGCCCTAACCTGTCAAACACTTCCACTGAATTATCCGGAAGCTCTTCTATTTTTTCAATTTTCCAAACATCGTCAATTCCATCTCCATTAGGAGAAAATTGGTTTCTTGGCTTCACTTCTATAGGGATAGGTTCGATTTTAATACTTATGACAGCACTTTTTTCAATAGCACCTGAACTTGCAAATAGCTGAATTTCAAAATTCCCAAGAGAAGTTGTTGGCTCGGAACTGATTTTAAGCGAACTCTGACCAGCTCCATTTTCTAAAAGTGGTGGATCTACACTAATGGTAAAATCAGACCTGGAAGTAGAAACCTCCAGCGCAACAGGCTCGCTAAATCCATCAATTGATTCCACTACAATATTTATTTGTGTACTTTCACCCTGTATAAGAGATATACTTTGCCTTGCCACATTCAGTTCAAAATCAGGAAAACCATCTTGAGTTATTGTTAAATCAATAGTAGTACTGGCAGTTAATCCAGCCGGGCCATTTCCAGTAACCACTATTGAGTAAGAGCCTAAAGAGGTATTATCCGCCACAAAAAAGTCGATAGTAGCTGTACTTTCAGTAGTATTTGAGCTAATGGTTTCCCGACTCATTTCTGCAGTAACTCCGGCAGGCAAACCACTGAGGCTTAAGGTAGCACTACCTGAAAAATTGTTCACCGGAGTAAGTGATACAATACTGAATGTGCTCTCTCCCCGAAAAACAGAAAGTGAGTAAGGATTTGCTTTTAATGTAAATGATACTGGTGGCGCCTCCTCAACAGTAATTATAATTTTCTTTGCTGTGCCTTCTACCGTATTGTTTATTTGTACTGCCTCCAACTCAAAAACACCGGGAGTAACTGTCCAGCCACCGGAAGGGTAAAGCGTGTAGGGGGAAGACTCATCGGTAAAAGATTGAATAGTAGAACCACTCCCCTGTTCTTTAAAATTCCATTTTACAGCAGTTGCGGCTCCATTTATACTTGCCCGAAAATTAATAATTTCAGGCAGATCCTCCTGACCGACTGTGATGTTACTATTTATCGCGCTATAGCCGGATATGGCTTCATCATTTTCTAAAAATGTAAAGCTACCTACCGTACCCGGAGCCTCCACCTCTTTTATAATTAAGGTAATTTCAGCAAGACGATACCTTGTTATGCCTTCATAGTTAGCAGTACCTGCAATTTTCAATGGATAGGAACCAGTACTGGCAGACTCAGTAACCTGAAGAGTAAGAACAGATGAATTTGCAGTACCTGGTACGGAAGCAGGCGCATAATTAGCAGAAACGTTTGCCGGCAAGCCGGGAAGCGGATGGATACTGAGGCTCACGGCATCGGTAAATTCGGCTGCTCTATTAATCGTAATATTGACAGTACCTGAAAATCCTTTTTGGACTTCAACCGTGGTAGTACCCGGCAAAATCTCAAAAACATCTATGTTCTGATGTGCTGATGAAGAATTAAAATGCGTAGAATGAGACGGATTTATGGCATGGCCCTGAGATAAAAAAAAAGTAAACAATATTAAATACACTAGTATCTTAATTCCTGAAAACCTTATAAAACCCTGACAAACCTCCATAATTCTGAAATTAATAAAATATAAAGCGCTGATTATTAAATAGATAAAAAACATACGCTAGTATTTATTTTAAAGTATAATAATACTCTCTTTTGAATAATTTTGCTAGTTAATGTAATATATTTGAGCATTACGTGGCAATATACGATGAAGTTTAGATATCAGGCTTTCCTATTAATTATTTTTGTCATGGGTGTTTTACTCAGAAGGGAGAGTTAATAGTGCCTGATAAGGGTTACCATCCAGACCTAAAAGCTTTGCAAAAGCAGGTTCTGTTTTATAGCCTTCTTTCTTTAATTTCTTTACAGCATTTTTAAAATCCTTTCCTTTATTCTTTAGAATTTGAAATTCATTAATCAGATGAAGATAAGCTGATTGTTGAAGAATAGGCCTGTTTTGACCAAATATTTCAATGGTAAAGTCAGATGTTGAAAAAGTGGCAATGGTAGAAGGTAAATACTGAAATTCTTTAGAATAAATTGTAAAGGCAGGTTCATTGCCATACAGATTTATCACTTTATTGAAAAACACTTTCTGGTTTCTGCAAAAGCAAATTATATCCAAATCACTCTCTGGCAAATCAATTTCTAAAGGAATGGTGCCAACAAGCGTAGGTTGAAACTCTCGCAGACTCTCCATTATTGTATATTTCCGCAGTGTAAGATATGCCTGCTTTTGCCTTTGATTTCCTGTTTTCAGATACTCAATACTCCTAAATTGATCCATCATTCGCAAAAATACTGCTTCTGATTCATTTTTAAAATACTTCAAAAGACTAAGCAGTATTCTGAAAGAATTTGAGTAAAATAAATTATATTTTTAGATAAGGTTCTATCTGATAATTCTATCTTTAAACACTCTAAAATTTCAAATTTTTAGCATTTTTCCCATTATTTTCATATTCTGAAAATGAAGGTGAATTTATTCTATCACAACAAATTTTTTAGTCATCACCTTCTTCTCTGAATAAACCTTTACCACATAAAGCGACTGCTTTTTAAGTTTGACAGGTAAATTTGCTGTAGGAGATTGATTTGAAGGACGGTTGTACTCCATTATTTGGCGGCCAGAGGCATCAAAAATTGCAATCTTAATAGTTCCTGTCAATCCATGATTTACTGTAAGTTCATGCTGCTGGTAGCTTGTACTAATTTGCGGTAAGGCTCTTGCTGAAGAATTACTGCCCCAAATAGCAGCAACGTATTCCGGGTGATCTACAAAAGGATTTCTGTTTCCCTGATGAACAAATGCAGCCTCATTTCTGGCAATTTCCTTTGCACTTACGGGATCATTATTATGCCATGAAATTAGAAGAGCCAGCGCCCAACCTTCAAATACTTTTGCTGATGAGCCATCTAAAACTGCATCGCTATAGGAACTATTATTCTCCCATCCTGCAATAACATTTTCGTATCTGGTAGCCATGTAAAACGCTGCCCGGGCAATGTCTCCTTTAAACTCATCAATTGGTTCAAAAACAGTTCCGCTATAGCCAAGTCCTGAGGCAGCATTTCCTAATTTACTTCCATTGGATGAAACATAGCTGGCTGAACCTACTTCCCCGTACGGAAAGCTACTTCTCTTACTATTTACAAAGCCATCGGTAGCAAAAATATGGTGCACATCAGAGTTCATGGGTTCCACATCTCCACCAAACCAACTCCTGGGAAAAGAATGTTCTCTGTTATAGCAATTGCCTTCACCTGAGTAACTACCACACTGATCCGAGGAT
The DNA here is from genome assembly GCF_014636295.1 of Marivirga lumbricoides. Lineage (GTDB taxonomy): Bacteria > Bacteroidota > Bacteroidia > Cytophagales > Cyclobacteriaceae > Marivirga > Marivirga lumbricoides. The sequence goes on from NZ_BMEC01000013.1 coordinate 120,885, forward strand.
TTAGCATAAGAATAAGCGTCCGTTCCTGCTGGCTTTTCAGAATAAATATCTAAAATTGAACCATCATTCTCATAATACATATCCAATTCATTAGCCGCATAAAAGCTCCATAGAGCACTGTATCCCTGAGAATCATGCCCTTTTATGATATTGTACAGAGCAGTTTTTAACGGGTAGCCTGTAAGCCCGGATGCACTACTGTAATATCCACTTCCACCATTTCCGGGATCTGAGGCGCCAATGGTGAAGTTAACAGTTTCAGAAGAACCAAAAGAACCGCCTCCACCTAAATTGGTGCCCCCGCTGTTGAGTGCGAATGAGCCATTTCCAAATGAACAGCAGATTCCGTCACCATAGCTGTCAGAAATTGTAAAGCTATAATTTCCGTTCTCAAGGCAGAATGTCTCCGTGTAGGTGGTGTTATTAGACAAGTTGCTTTCTGAATATAATGTAACTCCTGCAGCATCTTTTATGGCCCAGCTGGTTTCTGAAGCATAATTATCAGTAGTAAGTGAGAGTGCTACATCTGTGCAATTTCCAGTGTCTCCCCCATTACCTCCCCCTGCGGTTGAAGGACTAAAATCATCAACATACACTACCTCAGAGCCATCAAAGCCTGAAACATCGTAAAAGCGAAGCCCCACAACAATACTTGAAGAAGTTGGCGTATAGTTGAAATTAATCTGTTGCCACTGGTTAGTTCGATTTGGATTGGAGTAACCCTGGTAGCCATCAACATACAACCTTGCTCTCACACCACCTTCTGTATGATATACCCAAGTGGAGAAATTGTAGCTTTGCCCCGGGTTTACGCTAATTGACTGTAAAAAGTCTGTATTGCTTTGAGTTGATGTATTTACTGTTATTTTCGCTGAACTATTACCCTCTTTAACAATAGAAGTATTTTGGGTTACCGCAATGCCTGCATCAATTGTGGTCCAACTGCCTGGTTCGCCACCAGCCCAATTTTCAAAGTCTCCATTTTGAACTTGCGATGTTGCATTGAAACTTAATAAGCTCAACAGGAAAATGAGCAATGGTGCACTTATACGGTAAAAATTTTTCATTCTTATCAGGTTTAAAGGTTTAGTGAAATCATTACTAAGGTATGAAAATTTTCGGCTATTATACATCAATAAGTTATTTCCAAAATGTAAAGAGATCATTAAATCGATAGGTACTCATTTAATGATGCCTTACATTCTACGAGCTGACTAACATACTTATCATTTTATTATTAAAATGCCTTTATACTTACACATGACTTAAAAACCGTAAACAGTAATGTTATCACCAGTTTAAAGCCGTACCTTGAAGCCTAACATATTTTTATGCAGCATACATCAGTTAAATTTAACACTACAGACAACCTGGAATTCATTTCAGAACTTCGAAAAAAAGTCAACCAACATTTCAAAACCAACAAAATTTCAAAATATGCCAACAACAGCATGAGGCTTAAAACTACCTTCATGTTATTGTTGTATTTTGTGCCTTTAATTTTCTTAATCAGTGGTGCTGTAACAACTCTTTCAGCCGCTTTAATCAATTTCATCATTATGGGATTTGGAATGGCTGGAATAGGACTTTGCGTAATGCATGATGCCAACCACGGAGTGTATTCTAAAGAACAGTGGGTCAATAAGGTATTAGGTTTTACTGCTAACTTTCTTGGGGCTTACCATATCAACTGGAAGATTCAGCACAACGTATTGCACCATTCCTTTACAAATGTTGATGAGCATGATGAAGATATTGACAAAAAAGGAGTTATCAGGTTTTCCCCTCATCAAAAAAGAAAAAGTGCCTTTAGGTTTCAAGCCTACTATGCGCCTTTTCTTTATGGTTTTATGACATTTTATTGGCTGGTAGCCAAGGATATAGATCAGTTAATAAGATATAATAAAAGAAATTTACTGAAATGTCAGGGGCTCACTTTCGCTAAGGGAATTTCACTTATGCTATTCAATAAAGCCTGGTATATCGGTTTAACGCTTATATTACCTATTTTAATTTCCGGAATTATTTGGTGGCAGGTTTTATTATGCTTTTTGCTGATGCAGTTTATCAGTGGCCTGGTGCTGGCACTGGTTTTTCAGCCCGCACATGTTATTGAAGCCACAGATTTTTATAAAACAGATGAAAATGGAAGTTTGGAAAATAACTGGGCCATCCATCAATTAAGGACTACTTCAAACTTCGCCAATTCATCACCGTGGTTTTCCTGGCTGATTGGAGGCTTGAATTATCAAATTGAACATCACTTGTTCCCGAACATTTGTCATATTCATTATCATAAAATTGCTCCAATAGTAAAGGAAACTGCCCTGAAATATGATATCCCTTATCACCATCAACGCTCTTTTGGGAGTGCCATTGTCAGTCATTTTTCCCTGCTAAACCAACTAGGCACAGGTTCTTATGATAAAGCTAAGGTAAAAGAAACAGCTTTTGCGTAATAATTTATTTTCTTCATTACTCTCACTGTAAATCAGGCGTTTATATTTAATAGTGCCTGGTTTACAGTAAAAATACTCTCCTCTCTGAATAAATTCCCATCCGGTTTAAAACTTTTTTAAAGCTGGCTGCATCCTCAATTCAAATAAGTGATATATTGAATTAGAGAAAATGTACGCTGTGCAACAGGAAATATCATCAAATTTAGTAGAAATGGCCCAAAGTGGGGATGGCCATGCACAAGGTAAGCTGGTACAGCAATGGTATCCAAGAATCTATAATTATGCTTATAAATACTTTGGGGATGGTGATTTAGCCAAAGAGGCTGCTCAGCAAACATTTATTGCCATGCATGCCAATATACTTAAGCTAAAGGACCGCGAAAAGTTTAAGCCATGGCTTTACACAATTGCCTCCAACATGTGCAGGCAAGAAAGTAGAAGAGGCAAACGCCAACGTTGGCTTAGTTTCGATCAGTTACTGCCTAAGAAAGAAGAGGATGGCAGCCCGAACTGGGAAATTTCAAGCCCACACTTTTCTAATCCCGAAAAAACTTATTTGCAGAATGAGTTGGGTGCTATAGTAAAAAAATGCATTCAAAAGCTAAGTACTGATCAGAGAGAAGTACTTATAATGAAAGAGTATGAAGGCTTAAAATTTAGAGAAATAGCCGAAATTTTGAAAATATCGGAAAACACGGTGAAGTCGAGACTTTACTATGCATTTTCTCACATGAAAAAATTATTAGACAAAGAAAATATTAATAAAAGTACTGTAGAATATGAAGACTGAAGATTGGAAAGAAAAACTGATGGATTATCTCTACGATGAGATGGATGAGCAGGAAAAAATTGCTTTTGAGTTGGAGTTAGCAAAAAATGCTACGCTAAGAGAGGAATTACAAAACCTGCAGGGTACAAGAAATATTGCCGGACGTTGGGAAGATGAAACAATTAGTGCCCCACCATTTTTTCAGGTGCACAAAAATGAAAGTAACAAAACCCAACCAGGTGGATTGAAGTGGTTTATGGCTATTGCCGCTTCCATATTGCTATTAATAGTAGCCGCAAAATTCAGTGAACTACAAATCAGCAATTCGGGTGGGGCTTTCAAAATAGCTTTTGGTAAAGAGATATCAAATGATAAAACGTTAGCGGCATCAGAAGTAGATTCTCTTATCTCCTCTGCCCTGGCAGGCTATGAAGAAAAGCTACAGAAGCAGCGGAAAGAAGATTTTCAAAGCTACTTAGCAGCCAGTAAAAATGATAATAGAAAAATTATTACAGATTATTTAACAGCACTTGAAACCAGTAATGCGGCTATGATGCAGGCTTACTGGAAAGAAAGCACACAACAACAGGAAGTTTATCTTAAAACTTTGCTTTCGGATTTTGCAGCTTACATGGAGCAACAAAGGGAAAATGACATGGATTATCTGATAGCCAAAATGGAGCTTATGGAATCCGACAAAGATCTTTTTAAGCTTGAGACAGGACAAATAATAAATTCTTTAGCGAATAACAATACTCAGGAAACAGCTTATTAAAAATGCCTGCCAGGTAATTTTGAGAGCTCGCAACAATTATCTGGTAAACCGCATCAGGATGAGATGCTATATGCAAAAGCCAAATTTTAAATTTTTAAATAAAACAAAAATGAAAAAATATATCGTTATTATATGTTTCTTAGTAGCTAGCTATAGCACTAAGGCGCAAGAGGTTAACTCTGAAAAAATGGAGAAAGACCTGAAAGTTGCCCAAACAGTTTTGAAAAGCTTAGTCAATAACAACCAGACCAATCATTGGAATAGTGGTAAAAGCAATAATGAAGCCCGTTATGTTGAAGGCTTTGGGGTAATTATCCCTCTACCTGCCAATAGCTCTTATGTTTACAATTTTTCTCCTGAGCTTCCTTCTATGCCTGATATTTCCGGGGTAGTGATACGCAGTTTGGAGGCAGTTGAAAACCTTGAGCTATTTATAGATGGGGATGATGATAAAAGAGAGGAAAACGCTTCAAAAAAAGCTATGAGTGAAGCTGAAAGAGCTGAAAGAGTCGTTGAACGTGCGGAAAGAGCCGTTGAACGTGCTGAAAGAGCTGCTGAAATGGAAGTGAGAAGAGCAGAAATACAGGCGCGCCAGAAAGAGCTGGAGGCAAGAGCACAAACCATAGTGGGACGTGCTAATTTCCAGGTTTTAAGGATGGATAGTCTGAATGAAGTAAATAATGAGTCCAAAATTGAAAATATTAAAAGCTTCCTGCTTGAATACGGCCATCTAATCAGCCAACTGAAAGATGATGAAAAAATTCTGGTAATGGAAAAAGCAGACAGAGCAAGGTTTTATTATGGTACAAATGGCATGGAAGACTTGAAAAGAGGCAAGCTTTCAGCAGAAATTACCATGAAAGATATCAGAGCATTTCAAAACGGCAAAATATCTCGTGAAGAAGCTGAAAGCCGCATCAAAATAAATAAGGGTGATGAAATAAAGCCACTTGCGAAAGACCTTGTACTGATGCAAAGTATCTTTAACAGACTTTATCAATCAGACTTATCTGAAACATATTACCTGGAATCAAAGATGCCGTATGAGCAAATTGATGGCTTAGGTGTAATCTTTTATATGGACGTGGTGTCGTCAATAGGTACAGGAAAAGATTTATGGAAAGTACCTACGCAGAAAAAAGAGAACTTAAGCCAGGCTGATCGTGACGCATTAATAAAAGATATGTATCCGAAATTTGAAGCAGGCTTAAAAGAAAACATTCTGGAATATGGACAAACCGTTTCAAGCCTGGCAAACGATGAGCAGTTGATCTTTAAAGTTTCCATTACAAAATGTACTGATTGTGGAATCCCGAAAACATTGGAGGTACAGGTAAGCGGGAAAACTCTGAAAGCTTTAAAGGCAGGTTCAATCACTGAAAAAGATGCATTAAATCAATTAACTGTCAAAAAAGGAGAGCTGCAGTAAGTGTATAAAAAATATCACACTAGCCAAAAGAGTGTGACTACAAATTTTGGAGGTAGGGATTAAGACTCGTTTCATCTGACCCTATCTCCAATTAAAACTAAGTAAGCTGTTATTCTTACCTAATTTCTGATAGTATTGTCCATTGATTTTCCCAGGGTAATCAAACAAAGTTATAAGTTCACCCTTGTTTGTAAGCTGCTTTAAAAGCGCTTCACTTAGTAAGGCTGCTTTTTAATTTTGCATCTGTATATTCTTGAAATTTTTAATACTACTTCATTTCCATTTCAAATTCTCCTTGCTGATTCGCTGGTTCGGCATCAAATGAATTATACCAATTACCTGAATAAGTTGCACTTGAACCTGTTATTGTAAGTGTTCCTCTAGTGGAATATTTATCTGAAGCTTCTTCATACTCATAATTAGCAATAATAGTATTATCATCTAAAGTCCAGGTACCATTGGCCACATCAGGACTGGATTCACTATTGGCTCTTACAACCAGGGAGCCCTCTTCATTAAACTGGAATTCAAAAAAGCCTGAATTATCATACGTTCCTGTGAAAACTCCTTGAAATTGATTGTTAAGTGTCATATTTATAACTGTCTGGCCAGCTGAATTAGTAGCCAGTACCTGAACATCATAAGTTCCTGGCATAAGTGTTTTTGCCCAACTTAAAACTCCTGTAGTAGTATTAATATCTAACCCCTCAATAGCGTTAGCCAATGAAAATGATCCCTGGTCCCCATTCCAATCAAAATTCGGTGCACCTGAATTGCCCTCTGTGAAAAATGAAATAGTAATGGTAGTGTCATCATAAGTTACCGTTGGCTTCTGAACCAAAGGCCCCTGATCCGAATCATCTTCTAAGCAGCTTGTGAGCATAACAGATAAAAGAATAAAAAAAGATAATTTAAGCGTTTTCATATATTTTTATTTATGGTTTATGGTTATTTAAAGTTTTTGAAGTTATTCCTCGTTTACAATAAAACTGAAGCTCTTATTGTTAGGGCCATCTACAGATTCAATTTCCATTATGTAATTACCTGAAGAAGGTAGTGTGATTACATCGCTGTTAAAGGTTCTTTTCCTGTAAAGCTCCTCTCCTTCTAAAGAATAAACTGCTATATATATTCTGGGAGGAAAGGTTTCAGGAACGTCATATGTAAAACTTACACTGATTTGGTTACTGGCAGGACTCGTTATAAGGTATGGATGAATCTGGTTAAAGGCATCTAAATCACGGGAAAGGGTACCTGTAACGATGGTGTTTAAATCAATAGGGATTTCCTCTCTCTTTGCAAGATAAAGCTCGTAAGCTCCTAAAGAAGTGCTTTCATGTGCCAAAGAAGCTTCTACCTCAAAAATAAGTTCACCTGAAAATGGCATAGCATAAGGGTAGGTTATTGATCTTGCTCCTCCATCGCCTAATGAAACATTTTTGAATGATGTCCTCTTATAGAACTCTCTCGATTCATCATACCTTAATAATTTTAGAGCGCTTCTTAAAGTATCAGAATTTGATAAGCCCACATTGTATCTTTCAAGACTATCTACATTAATGGAATAATACTTATGACGCCCCAGCACATCGATACTTCCCTCTAAAGTAGAAAAAGGTGGAGTAAAACTAATTGGCTGAGGAGCATCAATTGTAGTAAGACCTAGTGTAAATTCACCCTGGGACCTTTCTCTGTCTACACCATTTATTTCAATGACGTATGGCCCATCAGCCGGAAGTTCTACATAGCCTAGCTCTGGGTTATCCCTGGTGCTTTTAAGTCCGGTCATTTCACTATCAAAAACTGTTATTGTATTCCTTCCAGAAAATTCAGTGATTCGAGCCACATTAATCACCTGTCCCTGACTACCCGTAAATGTATAGTGCCTGAATTCATTTACTGCATCAAAAAATGTTGTCAGCTCGTCCTTAATTTGTGAGTTGATATCTATTGATTGTTTTACCGGTGTAAAAATGAATGCTTCGTAATTTCCTGTAAGGGACTCCAATTCGTTAGTTAACAAAACATAGGTTTCTATTTCAATTATATATTCGCCAGTTTCAGGAAGCGTTAGCGTGTAACTTAAGTCGGCCCATTCGCCACGGTATGTTTCAGATATGGCATTACGTTTATAAAATGGTTGTTCCCCTGGTCTTCGAATTCTTAATCTTCCAGTTAAGCCATCAATAGAATGAATGGCAAAGTTTTTCCTCTCCAGTTGATTACCCGTAAATTTATAATACTGCTTCTCGCCTATAATATTGAGAGTACCCTCTGTTAAAGTGTAAGGCACTTCAGGTGTTAATAGTTGTGGTTCTTCTATGCCGGAAAGCCCAATGGTAAATTCTCCATTAGAATCGGAATCTACTCCCTCAACCTGAATCAGGTAAACCCCTGAATGCTCAGCTACAATAACCCCTGAACTAATATAGCGTTCTCCCCTTTGCCTGTAAATACGTTTAGAGGAAGGATCAAATAGATTGAGGTATAATCTACCTGAAATATCAGTGGTAGCAAGTGCTAAATTAAACAGTTGGCCGCTATCTAAATTTACCGCCATTTGTTGAACCCCTCTTGCTACTGCCAAATTACTTTTGGCATTAGAGTTTAATTCTATTATTTGAGTTTTAGATAACGAAACTACATAAGCACCCGGTTCATTTGCTGTTCCGTCTACAATAATTTGGTAGTCCCCTGTTTTTTCAACCTCTAAAATTAACACAGCACTTAGCCCTGAGCCAAAGGTTCTCTTTTCGATTGGCAAATTATCAGGATCACGAATTTCTACAGTTCCTTCCAGGGTGGATCCGTTGGCTTGCCCTACTGAAAGCAACATTTTTTCTCCTACTTCCTGATTTACTGTAAAAGCATCAATTGAATTAGCTTCTTCAATGGCCGTTGTAAAAGTCGTGTCCGGAGCTATCTCCCCCGCTGGTTCCCCATAGCCAGCAACACGGTTCATTGTAATTATTACGGTAGTGGTAGTACCAGCGGCTCCACTTGCGGTTACACTCCCTTTAAAAATTCCATTTCCACCCGAGCCTGCAAATATTATAGGAACATCAGGAGGACAAGCTAGTGGTTGGCAACAGTTAGGTGTACTTGGATTTCCACGAGGACCCGTAGGCCCTTCAAGCTTTCCATTTATGAAACATGCTCCTCCATTAGGAATGTCCAAAGTAGGCAAACCTTCTTTATCTTCAATTTTGCATTCCGGAATGGCATACCAAGGTTCAGGAGCAATATCATGATTCCACCAACTGAAATGACTCACCTCTCCTCGTAGAACGAATCCTGTTGGAGATTCTCCACTTACAGTAACAGTACCTGTTCCATCCTGCACCCAGTTACCGGAGCTTTCATCATAAAACCACATAGGAAATTGCTCTCCGGCAGTCAGTGCCGTTCCATCTACATCATTCTCTACATAAATGGGTATATCAATGGTAGCCGTTTTACCAGCAGCTACCTGTAACTCTTCTCCATTTTGCATGAAAGTAAACTCTACAGTGCCGAATGTCATAATCAGCGGGGCTTCACCTTCAAAAGTAATTCCTGAGAATGTTCCCGGAAACGCTTCTAAAACTCCATCATCAGAAACATCCAGTGCTGTCATGTATATTTCAACATCACCTGTTACAATTGACCCATCAGAATGAACCAGGCCTTCTACTGGTAACTTTACCTGAACTCCCTCTGAACCAGTTGCAGTTGCGCCATACTCAACTGATTGAACGATAATTTCAGGTGCTCTTTCAATTAAACTGAGTTCAAAATATCCTTGCCTTGCAGTATTTAGAATTTGCAAATTATAGTACTCACTTATAAAACCTGTTTTTGAAATTTCCAACATCTGGGACTTACCGGATATGAAACCATCAAAAGCAACTTCTCCGATTTCGTTGGTTACAAAGGACGAATCCATATGAGGAACAAATACTCTTACATCCTGAAGAGGTTCTCCTTTTGTATCGGTAATAATTCCTCTTATGGCCACCGTGCCTGTGTTACTCTCCTCAGGTTTTATGATTAATTCTTTTGAAAGTGTTTCCCGTGCTCCATAGGCTCCGGTTACCGTTAGTGAAACCGAATATGTTCCTGCTTTGCTATAAATATGAGGAATTTGCATTTGCCCTCCTCTGGTACTATCACCAAAACTCCAGCTAAAGATTAACTCTTCATTATTAGCTCCTGATGAGGCTGAAGCATCAAACTTTACAATCTCACCTTCCTGCTCTTCATCTGGCATAATAATTTCAAAGCTTGCTGTAGGTTTAGGAGCTAAACTAAGTTCATATATTTTTGAAATATTAGCCTCTACGTCTGTATTTATTAATTCACTTAAAGTAATAAACTGACTTTTTTCTATCTCTACCCTGACAGTTCCGCTGATTGTATCTGACTGGGCATACCTCATGCCGGAGGCTTCCAGGTTAGCAGCTTTGCTTTCATCAAATGCTGAAGAATAATTGCTTCCAATATCAACAACTTCATATTGAAGTTTCATGGCTTGAGAAACCGAAAGTAAACCACCAAATTGAGGCGTTCCTGACTTGTTAAATTTAGCTTTGTACAGATAAGTTCCTGCTTCTATAAGTGTTCCTTCTCTTATTTCCTTTCCAGATAAGTTATAAAATTTTATGGCAGGGATGCTTTGATTTTGAGATCGATACTTAAAATAAACAGGGGGATTATTGATAGGATTAGGGTAGACACATGAAAGATAATAATCATTTTCAATAGCTCTGTCGGTAGCAGTGACGGAGCCCTCCTTTATGACCAGGTCTGTAACAAATTCTCCATTTTCACCTGTAAACCCGCTGTAAAGTAAATCCTCATTCTCACTAAAAATTTTCACTTTAGAAAGAGGCACTGCTTCTCCTTTTTCATCCAAAACAGTACCTTCCAGCAATTGCTGACTGTAGCTGTATAAAGCTGAAAATAGAAATATTATAAATAAAAAAGGCTTTAAGAGGTTCTTTATTGTTTTCATTTTTAAGGTCTTTTAGTTCTCTACCTCACTACACACCAAAAGCCATAAAAAAGGCTCAAAAAAATTATTTTATTTTAAAATAATCCTTCTGAGCCTTTTCAACTATAAAAATTACTAACTAATAAAGATGGTACTCCTATTCCAAACTCACCACCAAATCATCCTGAGCCACCATTTCTCCGGCACTAAGGTGCACTGCTTTTATAGTTCCTGCCCTTGGAGGAGTAATAGTTGATTCCATTTTCATGGCTTCAATTACGAAAAGTGGTGTGTTTTCTGTTACTTCATCACCTGGCTTTACTTTAATTTCAGCAATTCTACCTTGAAGAGGAGCCCCCACTTCATTTTCAGCACTTACCTTTTGATGAACTGCCTTATCAACTTTAGCAGAGTTATCTTTGATTTGGATCCTTCTTGTTTGTCCATTCAATTCAAAGGAAACCGTTCTCATTCCTTCATCATTTGGTGCAGAAATAAATAGCAAGCGAATTATAATGGTTTTTCCTTCGCCTATTTCTACCAGGAGCTCTTGCCCGTTTTTCATTCCGTAGAAAAATGCCAGCGTAGGAATGTACCAAACATCACCGTACTCCTGCATATGCTGGTAATACTCTTCATACACTTTTGGGTACAGCAAGTAAGACAAGAGGTCTAATTCGGTTCTATTCTTATCAAATTTCTTTTTAAAATCCTGAAACTCTTTCTCAAAATCAATAGGCTCAAGATGCGCATTGGGCTTATTAGTAAATGGTTTTTCTCCCTTTAATATAATTTCACTCAGCGCTTTAGGGAAACCTCCTACTGGTTGGCCTAATTCTCCTCTGAACAAGCTTACTACAGATTCAGGAAAGGAGAGAGATTTCCCTTTAGTAAGAATGTCTTCCGGTGTCAAATTATTGGAAGTCATATAAAGTGCCATGTCTCCTACTACTTTGGATGATGGTGTAACTTTCACCAAATCACCAAAAAGCTTATTCACAAGCGCATAATTCTTTTTGACTTCTTCAAACTTATGCCCCAAACCTAAAGCATTGGCTTGTGGTCTCAGGTTGGAGTATTGTCCTCCGGGGATTTCATGATCATAAACCTCTGCGGTACCAGCTTTTAAGCCAGACTCAAACGGATAATAAAATTCCCTTACATCTTCCCAGTAGTTGCTGTAGCTGTTTAAAGAATCAATATCCAGCTGTAGTTCACGCTCTTGTCCTTTCATGTAAGAAGCCACAGAGTTAAAATTAGGCTGAGAAGTTAAACCCGACATGCTCCCTAAAGCAACATCTACCACATCAACACCAGCTTCTATGGCCTGCATATAAGTGGCAGATTGAATGGATGAAGTATCGTGAGTGTGCAAATGAATAGGTAACTTAACTGAGGCCTTTAGGGCTGCCACCAGCTCTTTTGCTGCATAAGGTTTTAGCAAACCAGCCATATCCTTGATAGCAATGATGTGCGCTCCTTCACTTTCTAATTGTTTAGCAAAATCCACATAGTAATCCAACGTGTACTTCTTTTGGTTAGGATCAAGAATATCTCCTGTATAACAGATTGAAGCTTCTGCCAGGGAATTTGTCTTCTCTCGCACCGTTTTAATGCTCACTTTCATGGCCTCCAACCAATTCAATGAGTCAAAAATTCTGAAAACATCAATTCCTGTATCTGCCGCTTTTATAATGAACTCTTCAATTAAATTATCTGGATATGCTTTGTATCCCACAGCATTGGAACCTCTCAAAAGCATCTGCAAAAGAATATTAGGAATGGCCCTTCTGAATTTCGCCAGCCTGTCCCATGGGTCCTCTCGTAAAAAGCGCATACAAACATCAAAAGTGGCCCCACCCCATACTTCCATGGAAAAAATCTGAGGGTTGTTTTTCGCATAGCCTTCAGCCACTTTTAACATATCAATCGTTCGCATACGGGTGGCTAATAAAGACTGATGGGCGTCTCTGAAAGTAGTATCAGTATATTGGATAGCTTTCTCATCCTTCAGCCACTGAGAAAAACCTTCCGGTCCTAATTCCACTAATTTATTTTTGGTGCCTTTCGGATAAGGCTCGTACTTGTCGTAATCAGGTATTTTTGGCGCTCTGAAAACTTTAGCTTCATCTTTGGATTTTGCATCCGGATGCCCATTTACAGTCACATCCGCAAGGAATCGTAAAGTTTTGGTACCTCGATCAAATTTTTTGGTGATCTCAAAAAGATCTGGGTTTTCATCGATGAATTTAACCGTGCACTCACCACTGTAAAAGGTAGGATGTGAAATTACATTCTCCAGGAAACCAATATTAGTCTTCACCCCTCTAATTCTGAATTCCCTTAAAGCACGGTGCAATCTTTGTGCTGTTCCTTTTAAAGTTCTCCCTGATGCTGAGATTTTTACCAGCATAGAATCAAAGAAGGGAGAAATCGTCACTCCCGGGTAAGAGCTGCCTTCATCAATTCGGATTCCGAAGCCTCCTGCATTTCTATAGGCGATAATTGTCCCATAATCAGGCTTGAAGCCCTTTTCAGGATCTTCCGTGGTGATACGGCATTGGATGGCAAAACCATTACACTGAATATCAGCCTGATCTTTAATGAAAATGCGTGGATCATGTAATGGATGACCTTTGGCTATTAAAATTTGTGAACGCACAATATCAATGCCCGTTATTTCCTCCGTAATTGTATGCTCTACCTGAATTCTTGGATTTACCTCAATAAAGAAAACATTTTCCTGCTTGTCCACCAGAAACTCTACCGTTCCTACATTATTATAATTCACCTCACGGGTTATGGCTAATGCATAAGCATAAATTTTGTCTTTCGTTTCCTGTGAAAGTGTAACGCAGGGAGCAATTTCCACCACCTTCTGAAACCTACGCTGTACAGAGCAATCCCTTTCATATAAGTGGACAATATTACCGTAATTATCGCCCATGATCTGCACTTCAATATGCTTAGGCTCTTCTATATATTTTTCCAGAAAGATGGTATCATCGCCAAAAGCATTCCCCGCTTCATTTTTCGCTTCCGAGAATGACTTCTTCAGGTCCTCATCATTCCTTACCACCCGCATGCCTCTTCCACCACCACCTGCAGCAGCTTTTACCATAATCGGATAGCCGATTCTGTTGGCTTCTGAAAGTGCTGCTTCAGTATCAACTAAGTCTGTTTGGCTATCCTGTATAATGGGTACATTGGCCTTAATAGCAATATTTTTAGCCCTTACCTTATCTCCTAAAGATTGCATCACTTCAGGTTCAGGACCAATAAAAATGATTCCTTCTTCTTTACACCTTTTCGCCAAATTCACATTTTCAGACAAAAACCCATAACCGGGATGAATGGCATCTACCCCTTTATGTTTAGCTAGACTGATAATTTCTTCTATGTCCAGATAAGGCTTCAGTGGGTCATCATCCTTTCCTATTTGATAAGCCTCATCAGCCTTATAACGGTGGAGAGAATACCTGTCTTCAAAAGTATAAACCGCCACAGTTCTAATTCTTAACTCAGAAGCAGCACGCAAAATACGGATGGCTATTTCTCCTCTGTTGGCAACTAAAATTTTATCTATCTCAAATAGTTCGGTTTGCATAGTTTGTTAATGGTAAGTAAAAAATGTTTTAAACGGGTTGTTTTAAAATCAGCATTAATATAGAAAGGACTTGTTGAAATGAGAAAAGTTTAGCGTTATAATATGAAAAATCATTATTCAAGGCATTTTTATCTTCCTATATTTGCGACAAATATTGAAACATGACTTTAAAGAATTCCAGATATACCATTACGGCAGCTTTACCTTACGCTAATGGTCCTTTACATATTGGCCATATTGCAGGTGCTTATTTGCCTGCTGATATTTTTGTACGTTACCTTCGTTTAAGAGGAAAAGATGTGGCTTTTATGTGCGGAAGCGATGAGCATGGTGCTGCTATTACCATCAGAGCTAAAAAGGAAGGCATTACTCCTCAGGAAATTATTGATAAGTACCACGAACTTAACAAGACTACTTTTGAAAAATTTGGTATTGGTTTCGATATGTACCATAGGACTTCTGCTCCTATTCACCACGAATTGTCTCAAGAGTTTTTTACTGATTTGTACAATAAAGGTGAGTTTGTAGAGCAGGAAAGTGAGCAATATTATGATGAAGAATTTAACCAGTTTCTGGCTGACAGATATATCACTGGTACCTGCCCTAAATGTGGCCATGATGGCGCCTATGGAGATCAGTGTGAAAAATGTGGAAGTTCGTTAAATGCAACAGACCTTATTAATCCAATCTCCACCTTAAGTGGAAAAAAACCTGTTTTACGCACTACAAAACACTGGTTTTTACCTTTGGACAAATACCAGGAATGGCTGGAAAAATGGTTAGTAGAAGGCAAAAAAGGTCAATGGAAACCTAATGTCTATGGCCAGTGCAGTTCCTGGTTAAAAGCAGGATTGCAGCCACGGGCCATGACGAGGGATTTGGACTGGGGCGTAGATGTTCCTTTAAAAGAAGCGGAAGGCAAAAAACTGTATGTATGGTTGGATGCCCCAATCGGCTATATTTCAGCCACCAAGCAGTGGGCACTGGATACAGGCAAAAACTGGGAAGACTATTGGAAAAAACAAGACAACCCTGAAGATGATTCTACCTTAATTCACTTTATAGGAAAAGATAATATCGTTTTTCATTGTATTATTTTCCCTGCCATTTTACATGCGCATGGTGGATATATTCTTCCTGACAATGTGCCAGCCAATGAATTCTTAAACCTTGAAGGTGATAAGCTTTCTACCAGCAGAAATTGGGCGGTATGGTTACATGAGTATTTGCAGGATTTTCCAGGCAAAGAAGATGTTTTACGCTATGCTTTGGCTGCAACTTTACCTGAAACTAAAGACAGTGAATTTACCTGGAAAGATTTTCAGGCCAGAAATAACAGCGAGTTGGTGGCTATTTTTGGTAATTTCATTAATCGGGCTCTTGTTTTAACTCATAAATACTATGAAGGTGAAGTTCCGCAAAGGGGTGAGTTATTTGATTATGACGAAGAGGTTATAAAACAACTTGGCACTTATCCTGATTTAATTGAGGAGAAAATTGCCAGCTATAAGTTTAGGGAAGCCTTGGCACATATGATGGAATTTGCCCGTTTGGGTAATAAGTATTTGGCAGATACTGAGCCATGGAAATTACAAAAAGAAAATCCGGAGAGGGTAAAAACCATCATGAACCTGGCATTACAGATTGCCGCAAACCTAAGTATAGTTTGTGAGCCTTTCCTTCCTTTTACAGCCGATAAGTTGAGAGGAATGCTAAACATTAAAGCTTACGAATGGGATAAAGCAGGAAGTATAGATCTTTTGGAAGCCGGACATCAACTTAATAAAGCAGAATTATTATTTGAAAAAATAGAAGACGAAACAGTGGAGGAACAAATAAAAAAACTAGAGGATGCTAAAAAATCAAATGCATCAGAAAAGCCTAAAGTAGCACCTAAAAAAGAAGAAATCCAATTCGATGATTTCATGAAAATGGACATGAGAATCGGAACAGTTGTAGAAGCTGAAAAGGTGAAGAAATCTAATAAATTGTTAAAATTGACAATAGATACAGGATTGGATAAACGTACCATTTTAAGTGGAATAGCCAAGCATTTTAGCGCAGAAGAAATGGTGGGTAAGCAAGTTACAGTACTTGTGAATTTGGCTCCAAGACCTATGATGGGTGAAGTATCTGAAGGCATGGTATTAATGGCTGAGGATTCAGAAGGAAATTTACAATTGCTACAGCCGGGAAATAAAGTAAACCCTGGAAGTACAGTTTCGTAAATGGATGGAATTATATTAAGATATGAGTAGTGCGTAATGAGATTACTTCTCAATGCTAAATCGATATGACATTTCAAGAACTCGAAAATAAAATCAATCACTATCAGAAAGAGGGAATCAAATATTTCACTACCTCCTCTTTTCAATCACACAGCCTGGTGCTTTTGCATATGCTAAGCAGGGTTGATAAAAACATTCCTGTATATTTTATCAATACTGGCTATCATTTTCCGGAAACCGTGGCTTTTAGGGATCAGATAATGGCTGAGTTTGGTTTGACTAACCTTGTGGATTTAAAGCCTATCACTCCTAAAAACATGCAACGTGGTGCTGATGGCAAAATGTACTTCACTTCGGATCCGGATTATTGCTGTTATCTTAACAAAACCCAGCCCATGGATACAGTTTTAATGAAGCATGATGTCTGGATCAATGGAGTGCGAGCCGATCAAAGTAAAACACGCTCTGCCATGAAGGTAGAACAAGCTGCTCCTCATGGCACTACGCGCCTCCACCCTATGCTGGACTGGAATTCCAAAATGGTGCATGATTACCGAAAGGAATATCAGCTTCCTGACCATCCTCTGGAGGCAAAAGGTTATTTCAGTATTGGCTGTGAGCCCTGCACGCGTAAATTTGACCTGGATATGCAGGAAAGAGAATCGCGTTGGTACGGCATGAATAAGACCGAGTGCGGATTACATACCGATTTGGTGAAATAAGTATAACCACTAATACTTTATATTAACAACTCCTACGGAAACTAAAATTAACTCAAAAGCTTTATACATGCATATATTGACTTTTTTATTAAAATTATAAATGGAATAGAATTCATATGGCCATAATTGATTCATACTATTTCAAAGCGTAAATATGTAAAACTTCATAATTTCTTTCAGATGAAAGAAAAGGATTAGGCCGGAAATATAAGTTATTATTTTCGTCAACTTTAACAAAATCGCCCATCTCCGTTACATCCTGTTGAAATTGTAATATTCCACTATGATCCATTACCACTAAATACTTTTTATTATTATTTACCAAAAACTCTTCAAACCCATTTTGACGTGACTGGTTATTTGGAAACTCAGCCTTTAATTCATCCTCTGATACACCTAAACTATAAACTAAATATATAAAACCCTGATTAACAGATAAAGCTTCGATAACACTATTTTCATATAAATAATCATAACTTTTTGGTTTTTGATTATAATCTGTACCTAATGGAGGTTTTCTTTCTAAATATGATAAATCAATATAGTCTATTTCAGTTGGTGTTTTTAGACTTAGCTTGAAAATTTTGCTATCTAATTCATAGGTAAAGTATAAGGTATCTTCGTAAAAATCAGAAAAGGTAGTAAACTGAAAATCAAAATACTCCTCATCATTTAAATAGATACTTTCAGTTGGAAAACCAATTAAAGGCAATGTAACACCTTCCTTAAGATTAATTTTAAAGTAATGATAGTGATTTTCGTAATAAGCTTTTTGGGTTCTTTCTCCCTCCAAATAACTAAGGTTCGCTATTATAGTTCCCTCTTCAATAATATGAAGATTATTATTATCAACTTTAGAAACAAATAAAAACTGTATAGAATCCAATTTGTGAGAGTTAAGCATTTCACCCTTAAAATCATAAGAATTTAAAACGCCAACACCTAATGCATAAATTACAGAATCGAAAATAGATGCATTGATTAAGATTTCTCCAAAACTTTTAGGCCCCTCTACAGGTAAATGAAATGAGACCTGTCTATTACCTTTGAAATCATATACCTTAAATTTTCTTTCACTATAATCCCAATACAGTAAAAGTTCATCAGTACTATTTGCAAAATGAAAATTTGAAATTTCCTTTATTTGAATAGAATCTACTAAATATAATTTTCTTACATTTTTGTCATTTATTTTATTTCCCTTTTTGGAAGTGCAAGAGTAAAATAAAATAAAAAATATAATAAAACTCTTAATATTAACTTTAATTTTAAATAATACAATCATTCCTATACCTAAAATTATACCGTTCAATAAAATATGCTGCTCAATAGATAAAAACTCAAATACCCCTGCACAAGAGCATGGTCTAGATTGACTTAATCTTAGTAATAAGATTAAATATATTGTGTAATTTAACATTAAAAATACTGAAAGGATAACGCCTGTATCTCTATACTTTGGAATTAATATAAGAAGAAGTATAATTATTAATGCGATTGGATTAATTAGACTAATTTCCTCAATATAGGATTGAGAAAGTATTGATGATTGATATAATGAGTTGATAAATTCATCCTTCCTGAGCATTTGTTTAAATATCGCTACTAGAAAAAGAAAAGAAATCAACAAAGTATACACATTCTTAACTGTAGCTGCCCTCTTCATTTACTTAGATTTACCTATTACTATGTTTTTATTAAATGTGATATAAAATAAGCTATCATTTTCCATGGCAAAAAAAGTAGCCATATAGCCAAGAGTATCTCTTTTTACTTTTAAACTATATAAATATTTTCCATTATTTTTGAGATCATAAACATCAAATGCCTTGTGATTTACATCATCCCTTATATTTGATAAGACAACAAGTTTATCTTGATATATTGAAGCAGATGAATTTATAACCATGGAACTTGCAGCACGCCTTCTGTACCTACTAGATACAATTACCTTGGGTACACCTGAATTATCGATGGTATTGAATCTAAATTTAAAATCGCCTTTCATATCAAATATAAAAACTAGACTTCCAAACATAGAAATGTAAGCAAAGTAATCTTCAGAAGCACAATAAAAACCTTCTAGCGCATAATCCGAATTCTGAATAATAGTATCCGTTTTTTTATTCAATAATCTATTATTCTTATCCAAGAAATAAAAGCTTTCATTTGCTAAATCATCATAAGGAGCTCCTCGTAAATGAAAAGTATTATTTAAAAAAATAATTGAACTGATATTCATATTTAGAGAAGTATCCGGAACTTTAATTAGTAAGCTTCTATTTAAATCGAACTCATTTAGTTCTGTTAATTTTGATTTATTTAAAAATTGAATTGAATCATTCACTTTTAGCTCTATTAAGTTACTTTCTTTATTAAAAAGAACTTTTTGGATAATAGATTTATATTTATTTGAATTATTTTCATCATAAACTATATCAGATATAAATACACGTTTAAGATTTGGGTTAACCTGATTATTATTATTTTGACTCCCCTCAAGGACGAAAGTGAAAACTGCAACAATCGTTAATATAACTAATGAAGCTACAATAGTATTCTTTGAAAATTTCATATCAAAAATCTAAAAAAAGGCGCAGATTAACTACGCCTTTAATATTACTAACTCATTCAGTAATTTCAATCGATCTGGTCATATAGTAGGTAGAGCCTTCTTTAGTACAGCATTTGGTTTCCCCTCCACCACATTCAGTAACACCACAAGCTAAAGCAACTGAGTAGCTACCTAATGCTAAAACACTACCAATTAAGAAAATTTTAATTTTTTTCATGATTTTACATTTTTAAAGTTAAAACATATTAAGTGTGATCACATCAGTAAATTTAGTATGAGAAGTTCTGAAATCTCTCACCCCTTGGGGGGAGATTGGGGGGAGTTTCCATATATACGGATTGACTCTTCGGCTAGTAAAGTCATAATGAATTTCCTAAACTCCAATTTCCCTTTCAACCCTAGCTTATTAATAATATTTTTGCGATGTGTTTTCACTGTCTCTATACCAATAAAAAGTTTATCACTAATTTCCTGGCAACTTCTTCCCTTTTTCACTTCTTTTAATATTTCCAGTTCTCTAAAAGTCAGTTGGCTTAAAACATAATTATTTTTCGAGGAGGATTCAGGGGACATAATTATAAGGTTTTGATTAACAGTTAACTAACATATTAATTTTTATCGATATATCAAAACTGTTCATAATTTTTCCGAAGAGAATAAAACTAAACTCTTAGCATCTTTCATTACAGTTTTGCTTAACTTACTTTTGCTGAATAATAGAATTAGCGGAAACTTTAGGAATGAAAAATATATTAATTACAGGTGGTGCAGGCTATATTGGTTCAGCATTGGTTTCAAGCCTTTTGCCAATAGAAGAAGTAAGTAAAATTGTTATTTACGATAACCTCAGCAGAGATAACTACCACTTCTTTTTAGGCCATAAACTTCCCAATGCAGAAAAAATAAAATTTGTGAATGGTGAATTGCTCGATACAAGAAAGTTGGGGAAAGCTTTAAAAGGTATTGATACAGTGATTCATTTGGCAGCCAAAGTGACTACACCGTTTGCCGATGCAGACCCTCATTACTTTGAACAGGTAAACCATTGGGGAACAGCAGAATTGGTTTATGCAGTAGAAGAATCTGATGTTAAAAAATTTATTTATTCCAGTAGCGTATCTGTATATGGCGCTTCTACTCAATTGATTGAAGAAGGACAGCCAGTTAATCCACGGACTATTTATGGCATCTCTAAAATGCGAGGGGAAGAACACGTGGCCAGGCTTTTGGAGAAAATGAATACACAAATTTTGCGTTTAGGAAATGTGTATGGCTACGCTCATGCTGTTCGATTCGATGCTGTAATCAATAGATTCATGTTCGATGCCAACTATAATGGTAGAATTGCCATTAATGGAGATGGAAAACAGCACAGACCTTTTATTTCTATAGATAGGCTAAGCAATATTTTGCAACAAGTAACCCTCTCTGAAAAAGTACCTTCCGGCTATTATAATGTGGTAGATAATAACTTACAAGTATTGGATGTGGTAGATGTTTTGAAAGAATTGTATCCTGAAATGGAATTTACTTTCATCAATCAGCATTTGAAGCTTAGGGAATTGCTGGTAGATAGAAAAACAGCGTTAATGGATTATATTAACTATCCAAATGGAGAAAATTCTTTAAAAGCAGATTTAGCCAAGTTCAAAGAACATTTGAGGTTTTAGATCCACAACTTTAGTAAGGTATGAAAAAATATTTCCTGATTGGCGTCTTTCTTATCATAGCACTCATGATTTATAGCATGTTCTCAGAAAAGAACATCCATGATTTAGAAGGTGGTTTTAAAGAGGTAGCCTATACCAGAAATGAGAATAATACTGGTCCGGTGGTAAGGATTTACGCATTTACTGTCGAAGACACACTTTGGAATAACATTTCACAACATGCCGAACTACTTCCACACACTAAATATGGTACAACAGAAGCTTACTATTTTTTAGCAAAGGGTAAATATCCCAGCGAAATTAGCTTGAATGAAAAAAGGTTTGATCCTCAATTTAAAAAGTATTGTATCGCAAAATCGGTTACAGACGGACAGGGAAGAACTACGTTAAACCGCTTCCCGTTCCGTGAATAATCTAGAGTGAAGCTAACAAAACCTTCCAGGCTTTCTCCACTTTACCTTCTTCCAGCAGTTCGTGTGCATATACATGAAGAAGTTCTTCAATTTTACCCGGCTGTCCTGAATTTTGTGTAATTAACTTTTGCACAACAGGGTCTTTAACCATTTTTTCAACCTCCTCATGCTCTGGAAGTTTTTCCACATTACCCAGTTTCCCTAAATCGTTACCAGTAAGTACATGACTAAGTCTGATGCTATCAGGAATTGCATCAACACCTACTCCCAACTTGCTCAGGGGTTTTTCTACTTCGAACAAGCCTTGCTTGGAGCGAGAGTACCAATTACCCCCCATTCTTCCGATAGGATCAAGCTTTACAGGATCAATTTTCCCATTATCATCTAGTATATTTTCATCCAGATGGATATAAACCACCTCGCAGATAATGAGGTTCCCGGCCCCTCCTTCTGTTCCAGTTTCAATAATTTGCTTTACCCTACACTCAAATGCTACGGGAGATTCAGCCACACGAGGCGGTTTCACTTTCTCTGATTTAGCTTCAGTGAAACCCGCTTTTATAAATTCATTCACCCCTTTCTGATACTCCGTAGAAGCTAATGACATCTGTTCTACCATCGGGTAATTAGCAATATTGACCACCACTTCATCCACTTCTTTCAGGTTTTCATAGCTATGTTTTGTAGTATTATCTCTGCCTCTTCTGGCAGGAGAAAAAATAAGGATAGGGGGATTGGCCCCAAAAACATTAAAAAAACTAAAAGGACTTAGGTTTACATTTCCTGCTTTATCGGTAGTGCTGGCAAAAGCAATAGGCCGCGGGGTAACTGCCCCTAATAAGATGCCGTGTAATTCCGGTGTTTTTAAAGATTGTGGATCTATCTTTTTAAATGTCATATAATAAGCTTTTCTTAAGAATACGAAATTATCAATTTAGCTGTTGGATAAAAATTTATCCTTTCACTTCTATTATGTGGAATCTAAAATTAGATTCCACAATAGGTAATCATCTGTTTCTGAGTTCCCAGCACATAGCATTGATTCTCATTTAATTGCCTAATGGGCTCCATTTAACTTCAGATTACAAAGAGGAATTCTCAACTAACCATAATTCTAAAATTAATAAGCTGTACAGAAGATAGGCGACATTAAGCTCCTGGTATTTTTGTCCGACTATTAATTTTTCAACTTCCGCTGGCTTCAAATAATGATATATTTTAGCCTGTGGATTGAGTAATAAGTCTTTGATTAAAATCTGAAAATATTTGCTGATCCATTCATAAACAGGAGCTTCAAAGGAAACCTTTTTACCATTCACTACTTCATCAGGGAGTTTATCTCGATAGATATTTTTGAGCAACATTTTCCTTTTGAAACCTTTTACTTTAAAATGATCAGGCAAGCGGGAGGTAAATTCAAACAGCTCATGATCCAGAAAAGGCGACCTGGCTTCCACTGAAAAAGCCATACTAGCTCTGTCCATCTTTACTAAAATTCCTGAAAGCAGATTGAAATTTCTGTCCCAATGCATTAACTGATCCAGTTTAGAGAGACTGGGAAGTTTTTTTTCAGCTATTAAGGCTGATGTCTTATTTTCTATAAGTTTTTTATCTTTCCAGATAGGTTCCATTAAACTATCCCTCCACATATCTACCGTAAAACCCAGGTATTGCTCTTCAGCAGGCAGGCGATATATCCCTGCCATTCTTTTGGCAAAAGCTAATTTTGTTCTTCTTTCAGATGGAGGTAAAATGGGATACAAGTACTTTGTAAGGCTGAACTTTGAAAAATGATTTGCCAGGAAGTATCTTCGATAACCACCAAACTGCTCATCACCTCCATCTCCGTTTAACATCACCTTCACTTCATTGCTAACAGCTTTTGCAATAGCTAAATTTGGGATAGCGCTTGAGTCGGCAAAAGGCTGGTCAAAAGTTTTTACTACTTCCTGCAGCATTTTTAGCGGCTCAAGTGTCAGCGGAATAATTTCATGAGACAAGCCCAAAGCAGCTGCTGTCTTTTTAGCTATTCCGGCTTCATTCTGACTTGTTTCAAAAGGATACTCTACTGTAAAAGTTTTTATATCTGAACGTAACTTCGCTGCTTCATAAGCTATCACTGAGCTGTCCCAGCCACCTGAGAGGAATAAGCCAACAGGCACATCAGCTCGTAACCGCAGTTGAGTCGCATTGCTGATCAATTCCTTTGTGGTCTCAAATACTTCCTTGTCTTTTAGGTGCCATTTTGGCTCGTACCGGAACTGCCAATAAGGAATTTCAGAAAATTCACATGAATGAAATATAAGATAATGCGCAGGTTTTAAAGCATATACATGTTTGTAAATTGTTTCCGGTTCTGGAATATTGGATAGACAGAGGTAGTGGTAAATCGCTTCTTCATTAAGCTCAGGCTCAACACTGGCAGCTCTCATTAACCGGGCAAGGCTTTTCAGTTCTGAAGCAAAAAGGAAAAGCCCATCACCCTTAAAATAATAAAGAGGTTTCTGGCCTATCCTGTCACGCGCCAACAGAAGCCTGTCTTGCTTCTTATTATAAAAAGCAAAAGCAAACATCCCCCTTAAGTGGTTTATTACCCGTTCCTGCTGTTGTATTAAACTTTGAAAAAGAACTTCTGTGTCAGATTTTGTAGACCAATTTTCCTGTTTGGCTAGTTCAGGATAGTTGTAAACTGCTCCATTAAACACCAATGCATTACCATCTCCATCACTTACAGGCTGTTCGCCTTCTTCAGGGCTAATGATTTTCAGCCTTTGGGTACCCATCATCATGTTACCGATTTTTAAGATACCGGCACTATCAGGACCTCTATGCTTCAGCAGAGATAAAGCTTCTTTAAATTTTTCCTCAGAAATTACTGTTGACTTCTGCCATACACCTGCAATACCGCACATGAATTGAATTTTGTTAATTTAACCCGCTCATTCAAATGTAATTAAATTCATGGCAAAAGAGTAGCATCCTGCTAAAACAAAAACCACTGATCTTTGGCAAAATCTTCTTTGTAAATGGCCTCATCAAATTTAAAATACTGGGCAGGTTTGTGGGAAACTCCTGATTGCTTTTCCTCAAGAGCCACCAAAAACTTATTCCTCAGCATTCTTTTCCTGAAATTTCTTTTATCCAGTGAACTTCCTACTATTGCTTCATATAATGTTTGCAGTTGCCTTAGCGTAAATTTTTCAGGAAGGAGTGAGAAAGCTATCAATGGTTCCCGCTTTATCTTTTCACGCAACATCGCCCAACCTGTATTGGCAATATCGTTGTGGTCGAAAGCCAGTTTCTGAGGCTTATCTATCGGATGCCATAAAACTTCTTCGGCAAATGAGGCCGGGGCAAATTCCACATCTTCCACCTTCACCAAAGAGTTGTATGCAATAGTAATTACACGTACTTCAGGATGTTCCCTAATACTATTAACCCACTCAATATCAAGCGGATCATTTATTCTATCAGGAGACCCAAAAGTTTTAAATTGTTCCAGGTAAAGATTTTGCAGGTTGGTAAGTTCAAATAAAACCCTGGTAGCTGCGTGATCCAGATCTTCCCCTTTGCGAACCAAATCACCAGGAAGTGCATAAATATTTTTACCTTCTTGCTTTCTTTTTATGAGGAGTATATTAATCCTTTCATCATCGAAGCCAAATATCACACAGTCAACCGATATATGAGGATTATAATGGAAGTTTGCCATCTAATTGAGAAATGTATTAAGCAAAGATAAGAAAATACTATTGGGTAAGTGTATTCATTACACTATCTTTGGCGGGCTGATCAAAAAAATATGACACAAATGAAGCGTATTGGCGTTTTTACCTCAGGAGGAGATGCACCCGGCATGAATGCTGCCATTAGAGCAGTTGTAAGGGCTGGTATTTTTTACAACAAAGAAATAATAGGAATTTACCGTGGTTACGAAGGTATGATTGAAGGCGATTTCGTGCCTATGGAAGTACGTTCCGTATCCAATATACTGCAAAGAGGCGGTACTATTCTTAAATCTGCAAGATCGAAAGAATTCTTAACTGCAGAAGGCAGGACAAAGGCTTATGAGCAGTTAAAAAAACATAACATTGATGGCTTAATATGTATCGGTGGAGATGGTTCTTTCACAGGTCTTCATAATTTATACAAAGAGCATAATATTCCGTGTGTATGCATCCCCGGTACCATCGACAACGATATACCTGGCACTGACTATACCATTGGATACGATACTGCCACTAATACCGCTGTAAACGCCATTGATAAAATAAGGGATACCGCACTCTCTCATAATCGTTTATTTTTTATTGAAGTAATGGGCAGAGATTCAGGTTATATTGCTATAAATAGTGGCATAGCCGGAGGAGCTGTAGCGGTAATTATCCCGGAAGAGGAAACTTCTATCGATGAATTAATTGAGAAACTGAATGCTACAGGAACCCAGAACAAGACATCCAGTCTGGTAATTGTTGCCGAAGGTGGAAAGTCTGGTTCAGCTATGGAAATAGCCCAGAGGGTGAAAGAAAAGTTCTCGTATTTTGACACAAAAGTTACTATATTAGGCCATTTACAGCGCGGTGGAACCCCTACCTATTTCGATAGGGTTTTGGCAAGTAAAATGGGGGTAGCAGCCATTGAAGGTCTGGATGCGGGACAAACTGATGTAATGGTTGGTATTGTACACCAGCAGGTAATCTTTAATAAGTTTGAAGAAATTATGTCTCAGCCTAAAGATATAAGAAAAGATGACTTACGCATAGCAAAAATTTTATCGATATAGCAAATGATACTCATAGGTACTAGCGGTTCAACAAAGTGCGACTGGCAACTGGTGAAAGACCAAAAGCCAGCCATCAGAAAAAGCACAAAAGGTATAAATCCATTTTTTATGGATGATATAGCCATAGCTGACACCGTTTCTACATTAGGAGATGAAATTTTGCAATTTAAAGATGAGATAGAGGTTGTCTATTACTTCGGGGCTGGTTGTTCAGGCAGGCACTTTGCTGCCATGGTGGAAAGAGGAATTTCCATTGTATTCAAGAAATCTCACCTGTATGTAAAGGAAGATATTGTAGCGGCTGCTTTTGCTACTTTTGAAGGCGAACCTTCCATAACGGCATTAATGGGAACAGGATCAAACGCATGTCTTTTTGACGGTGATATTGTACGCCAGGAAGTAAACGGAATGGATTTTATATTGGGTGATGAAGGTAGCAGGAGTCATTTTGGCAAGAACCTATTAGGGAAATACCTTAAAAGGCAATTACCGGCTGATATTCAAAGGGATTTAGAACAGGAATTTCAGTTGACTAAAGATGATATTTTATTAAATGTTTACATTAAGCCCTATGCGAACGTATACTTATCCAGCTTTAGCCAGTTTATAAAAGAAAGAATTGCACATCCTTTTCTTCATGATATGGTAAAAAGTAGCATCGAAGAATTTGTGGAGATTTACATTTGCTCTGTAAAGAATTACGAGAACTATAAGGTGCATTTTGTAGGTTCAGTGCCTTATTATTTTCATAATATAATTAAGGAAGTGGTAAAAGAAAAGAACATAAAAGAAGGTACTTATATAGAGGAACCTATCGATTTATTAGTAACCTATTTAATTAAGAAACATTATAACGTATAATTACAAAAGTACGTTTTAACACATAACTGTAACTAATTGAAAATAACAGTTTTCTGTGTTGTTTCATAGAAAACGAATTTATATATCTATGTAAAATTATTATAAAATGAAATGAGCATGATTAAGAAGCTCCAAACCACGAGCCAGTATTAATCTTGCGAATTCTCCCAGAGGGATACCTTTGGGGTATACCGCTAAGGCGGTACAAGTTGTGACCATTAAAAATCTATACACACACATGAAAGTTAGCATTGGGATTGATATTGGAGGAACCGGGACAAAATTCGGCATAGTTAGTCTTGAAGGAAAAGTACTTTACCAGGGAGCTATTCCCACGCAAAGTGAAGCTAAGTTTGAGGACTTCATTAAGCTTTTGGCAAAGGAAATTAAAAAAGGACTTGACCCAAAAAAATATGAATTAATTGGAATTGGTGTAGGTGCACCAAATGCTAACTATTACAAAGGAACCATTGAGCACGCGCCTAATCTTCGCTGGAAAGGGATATTACCTCTTGCTAATAACCTGGAGGATGAATTTGGTGTGCCAGTTGTAATTACCAATGATGCCAATGCAGCGGCAGTGGGAGAAATGATATTTGGTGGTGCAAAGGATATGAAAGATTTTATTGTGATTACTCTTGGTACAGGTTTAGGAGCCGGCATTGTGAGCAATGGCAAAATAGTAAATGGTGCCCACGGATTTGCAGGAGAACTTGGCCACACTACCGTAAACTATGTAGGCGGACGTTTTTGTGGTTGTGGGAAACGCGGCTGCCTGGAAACTTATGTTTCTGCAACCGGTATTAAGAGAACTGTATATAAATTACTAGCAGATCATAACGAAGAAAGTGAGCTCAGATCAGTAAGTTTTGATGAACTAAGTGCTGAAATGATCACCAAGTATGCTTTGAAGGGTGATTTTATTGCCATTAAAGCCTTTGAATACACGGGACGTATTCTTGGAACAAAATTAGCCGACACAGTTGTACATTCCGATCCGGAAGCCATTTTCATTTTTGGAGGCTTATCCCTTGCTGGTGATCTGATTTTCGATCCTACTAAAGAGCATATGGAAAAACACTTAATGCCTATCTTTAAAGGAAAAATCAAAATTATTTCTTCTCAGTTACAAAATCAATCAGCTCCAATTATAGGGGCAAGTAGTTTGGTTATAGACAAACTGAAAAAGGATCAGGAGGAATTATTAAACAGTTAACCAACTGTTTAATAATTCTTTTTTAAGCTTTTAAGACATCTATAGTTCCTTGTTTCAGCCTCCGGCAGGAACCCTTTCAGTACTTGTACCCGGAGTAAATAAATCTTCCGTTTCTTCTACAAATTTAATATTAGTAATTGTAGCTTCTCCCAGTTGCTCAGCTAATCCTTTTTCTTGGCTCCAATTGTAAAATTTCCATTTACCAGCAACAATGGCGCCTTGCACAGTTTGGTAATCGCTGTAAGTTATAGCATGAGGGTTCTTCTCTGCTTCTTCTCTTGGCGTATTTCCGAAAGTAACAATATAAGCCATCGCTTCCAGCAATCCTGTTTCAGGATTTACATATACCTGATACCAATCGTCCGGGGCATCGCCAACGCCATTTTCAAAGCTTAATTTAATAGCTTGTTGTAAACTGTCAGGCTCTTTTAAAGGCATTTTGGTGGGTTCTCCCCACTTTGTACCCTCATCTGCAAATTTGAATGGTGCAAGTGCAAAGTAAGACCAGGTAAGTGCATCAAACCTGGCGCCCTTATACTGTGCACTATCCGGAGTGATAAATACATCTTTTCCATCAAACAAAAGTACCGTTCCGTCTGCCTTTTCAACTTTCACTTTGCTGGAGTTTGTTCTGGAATAAATCGTACCATTTAGCCTTTCGCTGCCATTAAAAAACAATTCTATGTCAAATGAGATAATTTCTTTATCATAAAACTCCCTGATATTATGCTTTGCTACCAGGCTTTGAATAGCTGGTGGTAAATCAGAGGGGATTTCATAATTATTTTCATTAACAACCTCTGTCTCTTTAATTTCATTTTGTTCATCTTTAACAGGCTTACTGCATGCAAAAAGGCACAGTAATAAAAAAGGAAAAATTATTTGCTTCAAAATATTCATATCAGTCAATTATTGGTTTAGAATTCAAATAAAAGGAAGTTTAGCTTCACATATGCAACTATTGAGAATAATAGCATGAGATTGTCGGCTTAAAAACAAATTGTTTTACTTATTGAGAGAGCCATACAACTACCACGAAGCTTAAAGAAGGAATTGGCCTATCACTCTAATGCTCTATCGTTCATCAATTTCATTTCTACTCTTAGCAATAACGATTGTTCCACAAAATCGTTAAATCCGGCAAGGTGGCACTCATTTATTTCTCCAAAATAGCTATTTTCGCAGCATATATGGAAGAACAATCAAAACAAGCTCCTCCTATTGAGCGCGCCATTGACCATCTGGCAGAGAAAGGATATTTTATTTGGGATGATTTTATCTCATTAAGCAGTGTGCAGGAACTGAGGAACCTTGCTGAGACCAACCGTGAAGAAGGCAATTTCAAAAAGGCAGGTATAGGCAAACAGGTGCTGTTTCAGGTAGACAAATCTATTAGAGGTGATTATATTCAATGGATAGATAAAGTGCCGGAAAATCCTGTGTTAAAAAGTTTCATTCAGGAAATAACAGATTTAAAAGAGTACTTAAACCAGACCTGTTATCTGGGGTTAAAAGATTTTGAAACGCATTTTGCCATTTATCCTGAAAATACTTTTTATAAAAAACATGTGGATAGGTTTCAACAAAATGCCCATCGCGTGCTATCTTTTGTGCTATACCTGAATACCCAATGGCAAAATGGCGATGGTGGTGAGCTTGCCTTATATCTTGAAGACGAGCAAAAGATTATAGAGCCATTAGCCGGCAGATTATTGCTTTTTAGAAGTGAGATGGAGCATGAAGTACTGCTTGCGCATAAACCGCGCTATAGCGTCACTGGCTGGATGCTTGACAAAGATATGAGCCTTACATTCCTTCCTTAGAATAACTAAGTTAAGTGAAGACTAAATTCTCTTTCTAAAAAGGAGCAGTACTATATAACACATAAACTATCTATTACTTCTGGGAATGGCATATATGGCTTCCTGCCTCCCGTCAATATAATAGATTCTTTCTCCATCAAAGAAAGCTTCCTCTTCCAGCATAATCCTGATCTCCTTT
Organism: Marivirga lumbricoides; assembly: GCF_014636295.1. GTDB lineage: Bacteria > Bacteroidota > Bacteroidia > Cytophagales > Cyclobacteriaceae > Marivirga > Marivirga lumbricoides. The sequence goes on from NZ_BMEC01000013.1 coordinate 151,365, forward strand.
TTCCATTTCTCAATATAGACAGCCGCATTTAACTCAATTGAGTAGGCTGTATTCGGATAAAGCGGGTAATCTCCACTACCGGGCACTCCTCCCTGCTGATCCCAAAGGCCAATTGTAGGTCCGGCAGCATGCCCATGGAAGCCGATCGGATGTGTATAAATAGTAGGCTTCAGACCTGCTTCTTTTGCCTCTTTTAGAGCCGCTGCAAGCATTTCGTTTCCTGTATTACCTGTTTTGAATTGAGCAGTTAAGTGATCCTGCACTTTTCTTCCTTTCTCAAAAGCATCCATAAGATAATCCGGAATTGCTTTTTCATCAGGCTTTAAAACATAGGCATGTTGCTGGGTATCAGTATTTAACCCTAAATAGCTAATTCCAAAATCAACATGAAGTAAATCCCCAGGCAAAATTGTCTGCTTATCAGGTCTTTTGCTGAAGCTTCGCAGGTGATCAAAACTCTCGGGATCGGCTCTTTGTATGTCTACAGTAGGATGGAACCACGTATCCAATCCTAAATTATTGATCTCCTGTCTGTACCACCAAACTAAATCATCAGTTGTGGTAAATCCAGGAGTGATGGCCTCTGTAGAAAACCCTTTGGCAATAATCTGATGAGCTAATTTACAAAGCTGCTCATATAAAACCTGTTCTGTAGCTGACCGGGTTTCCAGCCATGCAACTCCTAATTTTTCTGCAGAAACAACATTCTTCTTATATTTTGAAGGCAGATGTTTCATAAATAATTCATACTCTGTTTTATTGATTCCATCGGCTAAAGCGAAAGTTTCTGAAAAGTTAAGTCCAATTTTAGTTGGTTGCTTTTCATCAATAAGCTCCATCAAACGCTTCCATTGGTTTGGTTGCTTTTCAGGATCCCAGCTTTTCCTAAAAAGCTCCCCTACATTATATCTGGCTACTGCAAAATTTTGTAAAGGCGAACCGGGCTTTTCCTGATAGATGACCAGCATTGTTCTTCTTCTTGCATTAAGCCATGTGGAAGGCAACATTGTTTTTATGATAGGATCCTCATTAAATTCTCTGGAAATAATAACCCACATGTCTATTCCTGTCCTCTCCATTAAAGAAGGTAAAACCGTGTTCATCCTTTCTTTCAGAATAGAATCCTGCAGTGCTGCTCTTTCTCTCAGGGGAAGTACCTGAGCATATTGCGCTGAGGATAAGGAAATGGTGAAAAAGATCAGTAAAATTGATAACTGTACTTTATAGCTTCTCATATGAATTATCTAATAATGAAATATGAATAACAGAATTTAATTCCGCATTTTCAATTAATAATTTACAATCGGCACAATTCAAATATTATATATAATGATCAACAAGCCGTTGAAGCTCTAAAAACAGTTATTGAATCTCCTCTCTTTTATGATTTACAAAAGTTAGCCATCTGTTTTTTGTTTTTAGAGATACAAAACTGTAATAGAGATAGCCCCCTAATGCATAAAAAAGAATGTCAATTATATCTGCTGTATAGTTAAGAGGAAACATGAAAGGATATAAAATTTCAAATACTAAACTAAAAAAAACTATACTAATAATGATGTGATTATGAGAGAGGTAGTAAAATCGTCTTGCTGGATGAATCCATTGTAAAAATTGTGTGGTTAAGCCAAGAACTATGGGCAGACATAACAAATCGTCCAAATAGGAATGCACATAGGGTATAAATATTCCCCACATCCTCTCTAGCATTTGATTTACTATAAAAAGGAGCAAAGAAACCCAAACTAATGGTTTCTTCAATATGTTGAAATGAGCACATCTCATGCGGGTAAAATGGCTAATAACCAGGCAAAAAAAGCTAGTATACTAATAAAAACGTAATATCCGGCATTCCCAACTTTCTTTGCAAAACGCATAAATTTGCTGTCACCTTCGTCAATGGTAAACATCCACTTATCCATTTGCTCTTGCCTGAAATCCTCTAATTTCTTCTCACGCTCCTTTTTCTCATCTATTAAAGTATTTCCACAGTTTTTACATTTTTCTATTCCTGTGCTCTCTATTTCATTCCAGGTATCACAATTGGGGCATTTAATATTTCTTTTCATTAATAGTTAAACTTTGGTAGTAAAACTATTAACGGTTGTTGCCGGAATGGTTTTTAAATAGTGCTCCTAATAATTGATATAATTACTCTAAATATTCAGTTAAGACAGTATAACTGGTTAAATTTCCTTTTTTATCATAAGATTCTGAACGAATAGCACCAACGTCTTCTGCAATCCACTCCACACTCTTAAACTGCCTTGTGCTGCCCATCATATCTATCTGAAGAACTGAACTGATTTTAAAAGCATTGTAAGTTCCTGCAGGTACCTTTACATCCTCCCGCGCCTCTACTTTCCTATCTGTCATGCGAAATTTAAATGCCATCCTAATTGGACTTGTAATAGTCATATTTACGGCACCTTCTTCTAAATTTTGCCCTACTTTAAGTTCTTTGGGTATTTGAATGTGTTCATATTCAATTTCCATCTGCATACTTTTCATGCTTTCCAATACATCTTCAGGTAAATACTGAGACATATCTAACTGCATTACCCCATCCTCACAGATAAATTCGACTTCCTTCTCAAAAACTTCCTCATCCTTCTTATCATAAGAGGTCAATTTTACATTAGCTGTAAGTTTACCCTCTGCTTCGGATAGTGAGAGTATTTCAAAGGATTGTTTTCCCTGATACTTGTCTTTAGCATTGTAATTAGCAGTAGTCCATTTCTTTCCTTCTTTAAACATGAAATAAGGATTACAATCGGACTGTGCCTTGATTGCCAGTGGAGACACTAGTAAAGTAATAAAGAAAGTGATGGAATAGAGTATTTTCATCTTAGTTAATAGTTTAGTTCCTTACTAATGTACGATAAAAATTAACAATACAAATAATAAATATTAATATTTCATTTTAAAAATCATCTTACCTGCTATTATTTTCTTTTCTGTAGTCAACAATCTGACTTTCCATTTGTGTAAAAACAGTGGTTTTGAGGGTGAGAATATCCTTATTATTTAATCCATTAGCACTTACAGGTGGTAAAATTTTCACTTTAATTTTACCGGGGCTCATTAGGAAGCTTCCCGGCTTCATACATTTTGCCGCACCTAAAACCACGATAGGAATAATCTTAGCCTGTGCATCAATAGCAATACGGAAAGCACCATCATAAAAGCGCTGTAAAGGTTCCTGGGTACGGTTCATTGTGCCTTCAGGAAATACTAAGATAGATCCTAATGAATGTAAAACTTCATTTAATCTATCTTTACTTTTTTGCCTGCTCTGCGGACTTGATCGGTCTACTACTTCAGTTAATGCTTTAATAACAAAACCAAATAAAGGAATTTTGGTAAGCTCTTTTTTAGCTAAAGCTTTAAAAGCTCCAACAGCCTGGGGCATGGCTACAGTATCTAGAAAAGAAGTGTGGTTAACCACAAAAATATAGTTTTCCTTCTTTTCGATATACTCTTTACCTTGAATATCAAAAGTGATCCTGTTAAAAAAACTGAAGAGCAATGACCACAGCTTAATGGCTTTAAAACTCAGGTGATGACCTTTTTTATGAATTAACGGGGGTATAATAAAAAGCGGGAAAAGTATTATCATGAAAACATGAAAAATGGTAAGAGCCCAAATAGTATATAAAACTTGTAAAATTTTCTTCATTCAGCTAAGAATTTTCTTTTTTAGGATTCTAAAGTAGACTGCATAATAACCAGTTGCCTTAGCCTGACTATCAGGTTATTATAATATTTTGAGTTTAATTGCCTCATTGGACTTATTAATCTAAACAAAATATTGAATTACAAATATGCTGAAACTTTTTTAAACATTAGGATTGTGCATTTACATTCCTATCTAAGAGACACTATTTCTAAAATTATTTGTATCCTGTAATAAATGCTGGAGAAGTAAGTACTAATGGGGTAAACAATAAAAAATGACTGAAAAAGAAAGGGAATCAATTTTTAAAGAATGGATAGCGCAGTATAAAGCACTATTATTTAAGGTAGTGAGAGCATACGCTTTTACTGCTGAGGACCAGGATGATCTTTTTCAGGAAATTTCAATACAGGTCTGGAAATCAATCGCATCATTTAAAGGAGAGGCAAAAGTTTCCACCTGGTTATATAAGGTATCGTTGAATACAGCTCTGAGATGGGTAAAGAAAACCAAATCCTATCAGAATAATTTACAAAAAATTGAAGGTGAACTACTTATTATCGATAAAGCAGAGCCTACAGACGAACGCCTTGATTGGATTTATGATAAAATTGCCCAAATGGATAAAATAGACCGCTCTCTTACTTTACTGCTACTCGATGGCTTTGGTTATAAAGAGATGTCGGAAATAGTAGGAATTAAAGCATCAAATGTAGGCGTTAAAATTCATAGAATTAAAAATCAACTCATTAAAGAATCTAAAAATTATGCAAGCCATGGAATTTGAAGAAATGACAAAAATATGGGATCAACAAACCAAAAAGACGATGTTCGTTATAAATGAAAAAGCGCTAAATAACCGAATAAAAGCTAAATTAAGAGGGTCAGAAAGGATGAACAATATTAATGACTTTGGACTAATTGCAATTTCAATCTGTACAGCTGCTATGGTATTAATTATAAAGACAATAAGCACATGGAACCTTGTAACAGCAGTTATTTTACTATTAATTTCTTTTTACATTATTGCTAACAGATTGAGAAGGGAAAAGCGCAGCAGGCAATTCGACCTCTCTCTTTTGGGGGGTGTAAACCATGCTATTGAGAATATAAATTTTGAGATAAGACGATCAAAAACTTTTATCCTTTGGTTTCTCCTTCCACTTTCCGTTCCTTCTTTCATGAACTTAGCTCAAAAGGAAGCTTCAATATGGATCTGGCTATTAGTAATAGGTGGATTTTTTCTCGCCTACTTCGTCACCCGTTTAGGACTTCAGAGAAGCCTCATCCCTAAGAAGAGAAACTTAGAGATATTAAAAGAAAAATTATTAGAAGCCCCTCAGGATATTTAAATTATGAAAAACTATAAAACCATCATGAAAACAATTTATCTAACATTTATTACATCTTTTATTTGTAGCCTTTCCTTTGCGCAAAATGTAACAGGAAAATGGAATGGTATCTTGAATGTGCAAGGCATGCAAATCCCGCTAATTTTCAACATCGAAAAAGGTGACAAGGGCTATAATGGTACTTTTGACAGTCCAAAGCAAGGAGCCAAAGACCTGCCTTTTACTTCAGTTACTATAGAGGACAAAACTTTAAGGCTGGACGCCACGAATATTGGAGCCTTTTACAAAGGCGAGTTAATGGGCGATTCTATAGTAGGCACGTGGAATCAGGGAGGTGCCTCACTCCCCTTGAACCTCTCAAGAAACGAAGTGAAAGAAAGCAAAGTAAACCGACCTCAGGAGCCTCAGGGAGTATTACCCTATAAAGCGGAAGAAGTAAAATTCACTAATAAAAAGGATGGAATCACTCTCGCAGGAACCCTTACAATTCCGAAAGATGGTAAAAAACAACATCCAGCGGTAATCCTTATCTCAGGAAGTGGACCGCAAAATAGAGATGAAGAAGTATTTGGCCATAAAACTTTCCTGGTTCTGGCAGACCACCTCACCAAAAATGGAATAGCTGTATTGAGGTACGATGACCGAGGCACAGCTAAATCGGAAGGAAATTTTACTTCTGCTACCACTGCAAATTTTGCTACGGATGTACTAAGTGCCGTAGAATACTTAAAAAGCAGAGAGGAAGTTAACCAGGAAAAAATAGGCTTAATTGGCCATAGTGAAGGTGGAATCATTGCTCCAATGGTTGCCAATCGAACAAAGGATGTCTCCTATCTTGTAATATTAGCAGGAACAGGCGTGCCGGGGAAAGATATTTCTCTCTTTCAGTCAAAAAACTTATCTACTCTGGAAGGGGAAAATAAGGAAGCCTTTTATGCCTATAATAAAGAATTGATTGAAATTGCTTCCTCTAATCTAAGCATAGAAGAAAAGCGAAAAAAAATGCTTACTCTTTCAGAAAATTCTCGTGAGATTCTTAAAAAAGTGGTGCCCGAAGGAACCAACATAGACAATTTTATTACACAGCAGATTGCCTCTACTTTATCACCTTGGACTCAATATTTTTTAACCTATGACCCTGCCAAAGAGTTTGAAAAGGTAAAAATACCTGTGCTCTCTTTAAATGGAAGCAAAGATGTTCAGGTAGATGCTACCATTAACCAAAATGCTATCAGAAAGGCACTCAAAAAATCAGGCAATAAACAGTATACTGTTAAAGAGTTGGAAGGACTTAATCATATGTTCCAGGAAGCTGAAACAGGCTCGATAATGGAATATGGTAAAATAGAACAAACATTTTCCCCTGTAGCTTTAAATGAAGTTTCTGAATGGATTTTGAAGATTAAATAAAATTAAATTGAACTTTAATCCTTATTTTACATATTGCTAAGGATATAAAGTGGATTCTTGATTTAAAAGCTTCAGCAATTTAAAAACCTATGGGCAACAACCACTTAAAATTATAAATTGCTGTATATTTAAAAGTTTTGCAAATACTAAATAGCATTTAGCCAATCTTTAAAAGCAACCAGAAAGATTAAGTACCCATGAAAAAATTAAGGTTTCCAAGAATAGTTTCTGATTATCAGAATAAAGAGAAAATTATTCTAAGAGATTTTCTTGCATTAGAGAGAACTACGTTAGCAAATGAGCGAACACTTTTTGCTTATATCAGAACAAGCTTATACCTTATTTTAGGCGGTATAGGCCTAATTCAGCTGAAGGATTTTGAGAACATTAAATGGATTGGCTATTTCGCACTTGCCCTCAGCTTTTTCCTCATTGTTTTCGGTCTTTTCAGATTTTATAAACTAAGAAAGAAATTACGGAAATTTTATAACGAAAAAGACCTGGATCGTATAGAAGAGATGGGGGAAAACATAAAGAATGAATCCGATGTTAGCAAGTTGAAGAAAAATTAAAGACTACCTTTCATATTTTTAGATAGTAAAAATGTGGGTTTCTATTTATAAGCAATACGACTTTTTGTTATTTGCAGAATAACCAATATTAAATTAAAAAATACAGCATTTTCCTTGTTTAGTAATAAAAATCAAGCTTTGTGTTTGTACCTTTGTAGCATTAAATGATATAGTACCATTATGTATCCAATCAAAAAAGTTTTAATTGGTTTAGACTTAACTGACCTTGACCGTACCATGATAGAGTTTGCTGAATTTATCTCCAACACCTCAGATGTGGAAGATATCTATTTCGTAAACATTATCAAAAACCTCCAAATCCCCAAAGAAGTACTGAAGGAGTTTCCTAACATGATTACTGATGTAATAGCCGAAAGGAAAACTAAAATGGATGAAACATTTAAGAGCATCGTGAAAAATGAATTACGGGCTAATATCCATTTTGAGGTGCTTACTGGAAAAATTGCTGATAATATTCTTTCTTTTTCTAAACATCAGGATATTGATTTAATTGCTATGGGAAGAAGAGAAAAGGCAGAACAAAGTGGTGCGCTTTCACAAAGATTAGCCAGAAGAGCTGCCTGCAGCCTTTTAATTATTCCGGAAGGCACTAAACCTACTATGGATAGAATGCTGGTTCCCAGTGACTTCTCAGATTACTCAGTTTTAGCCCTTGAAGAGGCAGTGGAAATTGCTGTTAGGAATGACCGGAAAACTGAAATTGTAATCCAAAATGTTTTTACCGTGCCTACCGGCTACCATTATACTGGTAAAACCTACGAGGAATTTGCCAATGTAATGAAGAAAAATGCAGAAAAAGATTACAAAAGATTTATTAAAAAAATAGACACCAAAGGGGTTAAAATGAAAGTGGTGTACTCGCAAGACACTAATGATGATGTAACCACTGACATGCTGGATAAGGCAAAAGAAATTAACGCCAACGCAATTGTTATTGGTGCTAAAGGAAGAACTGCCACTACTGCTTTCTTTCTGGGCAGCATCACAGAGCGCTTAATACAGTTGGATGCCGACATTCCGCTAATGGTTGTAAGACCTAAAGGTAAAAACGCAGGTTTCCTGGAATTTATTAAAGAATTATAATGCGAAACCTAATTGAGAAATTTTACGATAGCCTCTTTGGTGAAAAGGACAATCCGGAAGAAGTACCATACGCTAATAAAAGGTTCATGTTTTGGTTCTCATTAGCTAGTTTTGCTATCGTACTGTTTTTTATCATTAAAGATGTTATCAAAAACATTCAAAGTATTTAATTTTCTCAATGCAGCATATTTCTCTTGCAGATCTTAATTTATTAATAAAAGACACTCTCCAGGTACAATTAGAGCCTTCCTATTGGATAGTTGCGGAAATTGGTGAGCTCCGTTTAAATCAAAATGGGCATTGTTACTTAGAGTTTATTGAGAAAGAAGAAAATAGCAACCGCTTACTTGCTAAAATTAAAGGTACTATCTGGTCCTACAGCTACAGAAACATTAGTGCCTGGTTTCAATCCATTACCGGAGAGCAACTGAGAGCAGGATTAACAGTTTTAGCCAACGTTCAGGTACAATTCCATGAAGTATACGGGCTCAGTCTGAATGTAAAGGATATAGACCCAAATTTCACCTTGGGCGAACGCGCCAGAAAACGACAGGAAATTATTGCTGAATTACAGGCAGACGGAGTTTTTGAAATGAATAAAGCCCTGAAGCTACCACTTGTTCCGCAAAAAATTGCTGTTATCAGTGCCGAATCAGCCGCAGGCTACGGAGATTTTATGAACCAGATAGCTCATAATGATTTTGGCTACCATATTGATACCCGTATTTTCACTGCTACCATGCAGGGCGAAAAAGCTGCTGAAAGTATCATTGATGCGCTATTGAGAATTCATCAGATAGCGGTTCAGTTTGATGCTGTTATCATCATCAGAGGTGGTGGAGCCCAGGTAGACCTTGATTGCTTTGACGATTATGAGTTGGCCTCTCACGTAGCGCAATTTCCATTACCGGTTTTTACAGGTATTGGCCACGAGCGCGATGAAACAATCTGTGATTTAGTAGCGCACACCGCTTTAAAAACGCCAACTGCTGTAGCGGAATTTTTGATTAGAGGAATGAGGGTTTACGAAGAAAAAGTTAAACTAACTACTCAGAATATTCTTGCTTTCGTAAACGACAGCCTTGAAAAAAATAAATATCACCTGAAGGAGCAACAGCACAGATTGCGCTATTGCATGAACAAGCATTTTAATAAAGCAGAAAACCATTTGAACAGAATATGGCAAAAATGGGAACATGGCCTAAAGAGTCAACTGCGTAATGAGGTGAACCGATTGGAAATGTTAGAAAAAACTTTGCAATTGATAAATCCTGAAAATATTTTCAAAAAAGGCTATTCTTATACCAGTATAAATGGCAAAAACATTAACCAGGTGGTGGTAAAAGCTGGAGATGAATTAAAGACTATTAGTGCTAAACAGATAGTTACAAGTAAAGTAAGCCAGGTTAAAAGTAAAAACTAATTTCAACCTGGCTTTAGTAAATTGCGCTATGATGCAATTTTTCATTTGTTACGAAGAATGAATGAAAATTTAGAAATAACATATGAGTTTAAAACTCTCATTATCTACTATTAGCCTTCCGCTGGCTCAGCATCATCATCGTCAAATATAAAAGTTCCAGTGTAGGAAAACCTCATTCTTTTCTCTGTGTTAGGTATTATTTCAGCTTTACTCAAATCCTCTTCTTCAGGGTCAAAAACTATTTCAGCCATTATAAGATCGTAAACAAAAGTATAATTGTTATCTCCGTTATCTTGTACCTCTATCGTGCCATCCTGTGTAAAATAAAGCACATCACTTTCGATATCTTCCTCAGTCTCGAAAACTGTCCCATTATTATTTCCATCAAAAGCAATAGCTGATTCATAAAAGAATTTCTTACCTGCAATATCTTCTAAAGTACTGGTAGACTTATTAACATATTCAAAAGTACCAAATTCGAAGCTTTCAGTTCCCGGAGAAAATAATTCAGCGAGTAGAAGCAATTCAACATTTTGGAAACTGTAGCCATATTCATCCTCTATTATATCTCCTATACCCATATTAAAACTATATGCATAGTGAGACTCAATAGTATCATCCTGACCATCATCAAATATTATTCCTTCATCAGAAAGTGCGTAAACACCTTTGCCTTTAAGGATAATGATTCCCTCCTCATCAATATCTTTTACATCAATAGTAATTGTAGCTTCTTGTGTAACAATAGCGTCTGATGCGCTAATCCGTAATGAATAGGTATCCTTATCTTCAAAATCAAATGGAAATACTGAAGCTACCGAGAGTTCCCCAGCTGAAGAAAGAGTAAATAAATTTTCTTCATTTCCTGAGATAAAGGTGAAAGCAACATTTGCTAAATCTACATTTGACACTGTTATTTCTCCAATAACTTCTCCATCCGTGGCATCCTCTGCAACTGTAAACTGCTGATCACTTATCTCCATACCAGGTTTTTCTTCATCTTCCATGTCACTGCCTGGGTCATCATCCTTATCACAACTTGTGAGAAATGTAAGACAGGAAAAAACAAACAACACAAATAAATTAAAATTTTTCATAAAAATACTATTTTAATTAAATCATAATAAACCTAAGAATAATAAAATATGGATCAAATTTTTATTATTTCTTATGTGATTTGACGTGACTTTTCATATCATTTTAAATTTAAAATCAATTATTTTCTATTTTATCATTAAGAGATTATTCCATTATATTTTCCATATATTTATCCCCATATTTTAATCGTAATGGAAAATAGCACTCTTTGCATTAACTGCGAAAAAAGCACAGTAGGTAAATTCTGCCATCATTGTGGCCAAAAACAAGGTGTTTCAAGACTCACCTGGTATTCTATATTTGGGGAATTACAGAAAAGGATTTTTGGCTTTGATAATAATTACCTGCGAACAGTGAAAGATTTAACAATCAGACCTCAGGCAGTAATAAATTCTATTATTGAGGGTAACAGAGTGAAGTATGTAGGTCCGGTGGGTTATTACTTTGTGATGTTAACCATTTACATATTAGTGATGTCCATATTAGATATTGACATGGCAGAAATGATGGGGTACGTTCATTCTTCTATTAATGAAGATGAGTCTCAACGCGCAATGCAAATGCAACTTAATCAATACATTGGTGATAATTTTAGGCTGACGGCTTTTCTTATGATGCCATTTTTTATTCTCGGTGTTTGGATTATTTTTAAAAATAAAGGATATAATTTTCTCGAAACCTCGGTAATCAACTTCTATGGACAGGCACATCCGCTATGGGCATCCATTGTTTTCATGTTTGTTTATAAAATAACAGGTGATAGCACTTCCTTTTTTGTAATGTCATTTATCACTTACTTTTATTTAGTGATAATTATTACTGCTTTTTATAAAGGTAATAAGTTATGGAACTTCATTAAAGCAATTATCTCCTTGGTTTTAGGGTTAGTCCTTTTAATGATTTTAGCCATGCTAATAGGTTTCATAGCTGCAATTATCAACCCTGAAATGATGAAAGGGTTTGCTGGTTAGGAGGAAGAATTTTTTTCACCAAACATTGAGCCTTTATATTTCTCTTAAATATCAAAAATCAGCTCCATATTTAGTTAATTTTATCCTTAAGAATGACTTTTAATCCAGCATCTAAATACTCATCTTCTATGTGTAACACTTCAATTTGAGGAAGTTTCAGGTGCTGAAAGGTCTTGGAGATTCTTTCATTTTGTCCATCTTCCATAACAAAAATCAAGACTGCTCTTTAATTTGTCGTTCACTTTCAGGACTAGACCGTGCAGTATTTATCATGAACTCCCTAAAATAACTTTCATTCATCCTGCTGCTTTTTCAACGCCACATCGGTGATATCTTCTTGCAGGATCCATCCTTTGGAAGCAGCATGGTGCGCAGCTTCCATGGTATTGGTAACCAGCATCAATTCAACTCCCAGCTTGGCTATCTCTTCTGCAGTTTTTAACACCTTTTGATGTTTGGCAGGAGCTACATCACGGATATAAATCATTTTTACCCTGCCAGGAAAATCTCTGATTATCTGCAAATAAATTTCCGCATCATGCTGCCCGGAATCACCAATTAAAATAAAGGGAATATCATGAATCATACTAAAAATTCTCTCAATCTGAACCAGTTTATGCTCAAAGTGACTTCCTGAAATAAAATGCTCACGGGTTAACCCTATATCTCTTAACATTAATGGGCCTTTAGGGAGATGATGAACTTCCATTAGTTCTTGCAAAAAATCATATAAATTCCAGGGCGAACTGGAAACATAAAAAAAAGGATTGTTTTCCCTTCCCACTAAACCTTTGGAAAGCGCCTGATAAAAAGCGGATACTCCGGGGAAAGGCACTCTAGTCTGGGCATTGCCTAAAAAAGTAGTTTTTATCATTTCCCATAGCCGCGTGGCTCCCGTAGGCACAATAGTGTCATCTATATCTGATATCACCCCGAACTCCACGTACTCTGAAGGAACAAATACCTCGTTGCAAACTACCACCTCCCCTTGATTTTTGAGCACCTTACTTACTAGTTCCAGGCGAATTTGCTGCCATGGGTTTTGCTTTCCGATTGCTTCCTGAAACCTTATCTTAAACTCAAAGTATCCTTCTTCATCGGTTGTAGCCACCTGCGTAACCCCGTTAAAAGATGCCTGCACCTCCGCGTTGGGGATTTCCCAGGTCATAAAGCGCTTATACATTTTCTTGAAATTAAGCCATCTGCTATCTTCCAATTTTGAAATTCCTATTCCTCTGTCTCGTAGTACTCTCCCCAGAAAGAACACCTCTTTATCATTTCCAAAGCCCTGGTAAGGCATAATCATGACTGAATGAATAAGTCCAAGCTTTTTACCAAGCCCCAGCTTCATTGCTGAAAGCTTATATTTTATGTGATATAAAAGTGAAAGTAGTTTTATTTTAAGCATAATAATGTTCTTAAAAAGAACAGTGAGGGCTTGCACTGAAACCTATAATAAAAGAGAGTGGTACAGCCGCATCAGGTGCCAAAAGTATGTATAAAAATAAAGTTTTTACAATCCGAAAGGGTTTTAATCTTAATTGTATGCCAGCACTTTAATCAGGAACAGAAGCTTAACAGAGATATTTAAATTATTAATAAAAGCAATTCAAATTCACTCCAGTACCACAATCAATAGCTCAGAAAACTACTTTTTTAGCCAAATCTCATCATACATAATTCTTCTTAAAGTGGAGTTATCGATAATTTTAAAACCTTCAGCATCTTCATTCATTGCTTCATTTTCAAAAATAATAGCAATAAAGTCATCTTGACCCTGGTATTGTACTTGATAAATAATATCTCCACCTAATAGCAGATCGGCCTTATTGTCCTTTTTAAACATAATCCAGGCCACACATGATTCTTCAGGATTGGTAGAAGAATTGCAATCAGGATATGTATACTCATAGTATGTTTCCTCAAAGTCTGATAGGCTCTCTTCTTCTTCATTTTTGCATGCTGAAAGTGCAAAAACAATCCAAAATACATAAGGAATTTTTTTCATAGTACATCTTATTTTTACTCAAAGACACAATTCTAAAACCTAAAGTTGTAATGAGAGAACTAGCAATCCTTTTAAGCATTTTCTTTAATCCGAGAGATCTGATTCACCATTTCAGAGGTCACAATTTCAATATCTTGTTTTGTTGTTCTCCAATTAACGAACGATGCTCTAATTCCATTTTTGCCATTATATACAGTAGGTATCATAAATACCTTACCTGTATCATTCAAATTCTTTAGAAAAACTACTACTTTGCTTTGATTTTCTTCCCCACCTAAAGTAAAACACACATTATTGAGGCGAACAGGTGCCAACAGTTCAAAAGCTTCACTACTTTCAACAAACTTTCCCAAATGATTAGCCATTTCAATTGAATTTTCAACGATATCCTGAATACCCTCTCGACCATAAGCTATCAATGCAAACCAGACCGGCAATGCTTTTAATCGTCTCGAATTTTCCGGCAAAAAATTGAGATAGTTAAAATTCTCCATAGGATTCCCCAAATAGGGGGCATTGGAATTCTGGAATGTTTCTACCTGCAGTACTTTATACTTCTCCCTTATAAAAAAAACAGCGCTCTCATATGGTACATTTAACCATTTATGACAATCAACTGTAATACTATCAGCTTGTTCCCAGCCATTTAGTAGATATTTGTGTTTAGGAGAACATTTAGCAAAGGCTCCGAAAGCAGCATCTATGTGCCACCAAAAATTGTACTTTTCTTTCAGGTTTGACACAGCTTGCATATCGTCAAAATCAACAGTATTTACTGTTCCCGCACTCGTGATGAGAATAAACGGCTGACCATGGAGCTCTTTGATCTTCGTCTCCAGATCATTGATATCTATGCTTTCCCTGTTACCCTCTTCTACTTTTACTCTTCTAAAATTATTGCTCCCTAACCCCAACATTGCCAACGATTTGATAATGGAAGAATGAGGTAGAGCTGAAAGAATATTTATCTTTTCGCTCACTCCGTCCTTAGCAAAATCTTTTCCTGTTTGTTTACCAATCCATTGCCTGGCTACAGCAAGAGAAGTAAAGTTTGACATAGTAGCCCCAGTTACAAAACCTCCAATATAATCCCCTGGAAGTTCGAATAGGTTCAAAAGTAATTTTATTGTCTCAATTTCAATTGCAGCCGAAATATCACCCTGGCCCTTCACGGACTGAGTATTTTGATCATAAATAGTACTCAACCAGTCACCCATAATTGCTGCAGGGGTGGAACCACCTGTTACAAATCCCCAATATCTTGGACCTGTTGAAGCAATAATTAGCTCTTCGAATTTTTCATTAAATAGTTTTAATGTTTCAAACGCACCGAGACCTGCTATTTTCAATGTTTCAGGTTCTTGATGCAATGCTTTCGTTGAGGTATTTCTCGCTGAAAGAGTGGCTAGAAAATCCAGCCCTTGCAATTTTACAGCTTCCAGCAAGCTTTCAAAATTTGTTAAATCCTTTTGTAATTTTTCATTCATAGTGATATAATTCTCATTTAACCCCTCTCCTCTCTATTTCTACCGCTCTTTTATAAAAGTCCTTGAATTTTTCTTTATTGTATTTCTCTCGCATAGCAGATAGCACATCATACAAACCCAAACTAGTCCACTCCCACAATATGGTATCAAAATTGTATTTGTACATCTGCTTCCCGACTTCATTGCGTAGCTCATTCACTTCAGCTTTTTCTATTCCATTTTCCTGAAGTCTTAGAAGAAGTTGCTCAAAGTGCTCATTATCAAATTCCGTGTCCAAATAAGGCTCTAATATCCAGTCCCAGTTCCAGCTATGTGGCACCAGCTCTATTTTATTGCGCTCAGCAAATGTTTTTAACTCCCCTTTCTTTTCTGCGGATACAAATACAATATCTCCTTCTACGTAAATTTTACAAACACCAAAATCTACATTAATGGCATCAATTTCTTTGGCTGATATTATCCTTTGAGGATAGACAACCGAGGGTTCAAAAGGGTAATCAGTAATAATTAATTTGTCATTACGAATTTCAGATTCCCCAATTCCGCAAAGTAGTTTTTTAATTTCAAGGCTGGTAGCACGAAAGAAAGGTATTCCCGAAGATTCCTTTTTAATGGATTTGAATATGTTTTTAATGAAGTTCACTGTGCAAAATACTGATAACGTGTTGAGAGCATAAAAGATAGCTTCAAAATAGAATTTACTTTAACGCGCATATCCTTCCACCACGCCCAATCCAAATAAAGCAAAATCATATTTCACCGGATCATGGGGATCCATTTCTCTTAAAGCAGCTGTCAGTTCTTCAGCAGTTTGCCAGTCTGTTTGCTTTCTCTGCATCAATCCTAATTTTCTGGCTACCCTGTCCACATGCACATCACAAGGGCAAATGAGTTGACTTGAATGAATATTTGTCCAAATTCCGAAATCTACTCCTTTATCATCCTGCCTTACCATCCATCGAAGAAACATATTCAAACGCTTACATGCTGATTTTCTTGCAGGAGTAGCTATATGTTTCCTAGTTCTCTCAGGAGCCAAATCTGACTGAAAAAACAAATTATGAAATGAGATTAAACTTTCCCTAATAAAATGATCTGAAGATGAAGCAGGCAAAAGAAAGGCCTCCTCAAGACTTTCATGTTGCGCATAAAACTCTTTAAAGAATTGGATAAAATAAAGTGTATCAGTGGAATTAAAAGTTCGATGCTTAAAATTCAGGAAAGGCTTTAAATCACTTTCAGAATGGTTGAGCATAAAATCATGAGGTGCATTATCCATCATTTCAAACAGCAATTTGCATTTGTTAATGATGGTGATCCTTTGACCCCAGGCAAGCACTGCTGCCCAAAAACCTGCAATTTCTATATCCTGCTTTTTGCTAAATAAATGAGGAATACTTACCGGGTCATCTTCAATGAAGCCCGGCTGATTATATTCCAAATATTTCTGATCTAAAAATTCTTTGAGTGTGTCTGTAACAGGCATTAATCTTTAAGCGGTAAATAGCTTATTTCTACAGGGAATTTATAATCCACACCTCCCAGCTTTTCAAAAGCTTTTTTAGAAATCCTGATGATCACTTTATCATCTACGCCCGTATTGGGCAACTTGCCTAAAACGCGAACAAAAACAATCTGATCATTCAGATCATTCCTAACCTGCATAATGGTTCCTATTTTCGCAGTTCTGTGCAGGGCAAGGTACTTTTCTGTTCCTTCCGAACCGGCTATTACCTCTGCAACTCCTTTTTCCTTCACCTTTTCAATCTTAGGAATATCATCTTCCTCTACCGTAAAATAAGCCTTAGTATCTTGCTTTTGCGGATTTTCAGCAGTTGGAGTAATTGGTGTACTTTGCTTATTGTCAGTATTTTCCTTTTCTTTCCCGGAAGGCTCGGCTTCCATATCGCTCTCATTATCCTGATTAGATTCCGCCATAGCAGACAAAGAATCAGGATTTTTAATATACAATCTTTGCCCCACACTTAATTGGTAATTATCCATTCCATTCCACTTTCTTAAGTCTTCCATTTCCACCCCATATTTATCAGAAAGACTATAAATGGTTTCTCCTGAGGCTACTACATGTATATTTTTACTATTCTCAACTGATCTGGTTGGCTTTACTTCTGAAGTAACATTGTCTTTTTCGTTTGATACTGCCGGGGCTACAATTTTAATTACTTCTCCTCCTTTAAAAGGTGCTTTAAAATCATTCCATTTTTTCAGGTCGGAAGCCTTCAAATTATACATTTCAGCTACTGACTGATAGTTTTCCCCTTTTTTAGCATTATGAAAAGTTTGCACAGTATTAGCATATTGAGGAGCATTATCTTTCTTTTTCGCAACTGGTTGAGCGCTTTTGATAATTAATTTTTGCCCTACTGCAATTTCTGTATTAGTCAATCTGTTCCACGTCATAATATCTTCCTGTGAAACTTCATACTGCCTGGAAATACTGTAAATAGTTTCACCAAAATCGACAATATGTTCGGTGCTTTTTGCATCTGAGCTATGCTGAACCTCGTTTGTTTGTTTAGCTACGGAAGTGGAACCAGAAGGCTGGGACACCCAGATCTCTTCTCCTATTGAAAGGGTATTACTTTCCATATTATTCCACTCTTTCAATTGCCCGGTACTCACATTATATTTTTTAGAGAGGGAATACAGCGTTTCTCCGGCTGCAATAGTATGCTTTTTACCAGTAGTACCACTACCTTTTTCAGAAGGCGTTACGGCAGGCGCTTTCTTAAACTCATTTGCCTTATAAGGAATCATTAATACCCGGCCAATCTGATCAATCTTAAAGCCATCTTTTTCAGCTTCATTTACTTCAGTAATATCTGCCACACTAACATGGTATCTGCGCGCGATAGAATACAAAGTTTCTTTGGCATCAACTTTATGTAGAATAAATTTTTGGCCTTCAATTACTTTTATACCTAAAGAGTCTAGACTGGCTTCAGCTTGTAAAGAAGCTACTAAAAAGAAAATGAAAAGTAAATATTTAAAGTTTTGGATCATATCAAAAGTCTGTAATTGGAATAGCATTACAAAAATGCGTATTTACTTATTATAAGTGAAATCAAATAGGAAAAGATTTAGTAATCCTTTTATAAATCTTCAAAAAACATGCCTTTATCTCAATTATGTACATTAGTTAAGTATTAAAAAGAGCACAACAATTTCTTACTTATTTCAACCATTTAGGTATACCAGATTCACCCATCTGAATTATTAATTTACCATTAGCCAATCAACGCAAATTTTACTATTTCCATTATACAAAACCTGTCTAAAATTTACTGTTTAGCAAAAAAATTCACAATTAGACCAATTCTATTGTTGCTTAAAGCTTTATCTGCTAAATTGTCCATCATTTACAATCTATGAAAAAACTACTCCTTTTACTGATTCCCCTGTTTCTTGCATTACAAAGCTACTCACAGTCGCAAACTGATGAAGAAGCTCCGGAAGGTGGTGTTTTCATTATGGAAATAAAAGACCAGATTGATGCGCGTACCAAACGCTATGTCGATTTGGCTTTAGAAGAAGCTAAGGCTAGAAAAAGCAGCCACATTATTATAGAAATGAACACTTATGGCGGGGCACTATATGATGCTGACGAAATTCGCTCTGCTATTTTAGATCTAGAAATTCCCATTTATGTTTATATCAACAATAATGCAGCCTCTGCGGGTGCCCTGATTTCCATTGCCTGTGATAGTATTTATATGGCTCCGGGAGGCAGTATTGGGGCTGCAACAGTAGTTAATCAAACCGGAGAAGCTGCTCCTGATAAATACCAGTCCTACATGCGTTCAATTATGCGTTCTACCGCTGAGGCAACAGGAAGAGACCCTGGAATTGCTGAGGCAATGGTAGATGAAAAGCTTGAGGTAGATAGTATTTCTGATACAGGAGAAGTGATTACTTTTTCTACTACAGAAGCCATTAAATACGGCTATTGCGAAGGAAGTTTTATAACACTGGATGCCTTATTGCAACACCTCAAGCTTGCTGATGAAAAAATCCACTGGTATGAAACAAGTACAGTAGAAAATATCATCGCATTTTTCATAAATCCTTTCATAAGCGGCATACTCATTCTAATTATAATAGGAGGTATTTATTTTGAATTACAAACCCCGGGAGTAGGTTTCCCTATTATCGCCTCTATAATTGCACTAGTACTTTATTTAGTACCTTACTACTTAAACGGACTGGCTGCCAACTGGGAAATTCTGGCTTTTATTATAGGGTTAATACTGATTGCGCTGGAAGTATTCGTAATTCCTGGTTTTGGTGTTTTTGGCATTAGCGGCTTAATTTTAACTTTGGGTTCTCTGATTTTTATTATGCTGAACAACAATTTCTTCGATTTTGAATTTGTGCCAGCTGAAAACATTACCAGAGCACTTATGACTACTCTAACCGGCTTATTCGGAAGCATTATTTTGATGTTTATAGGAGGCATTCGATTAACCAATACTAAATTCTTCAAGAAAATTGCTTTACAAGGAGTACAAAGTAAAGAGTCTGGCTATTCCTCTCGTTTTATAGCAGATGGATTTCTGTCAAAAACCGGAACAGTTTATTCTGTTCTTCGGCCTAGCGGTAAAGTAGAAATTGATGGAGAATTATATGACGCCTATACCCGTGGTGAATATTTAGAACAAGGCACCCAGGTGATTGTGATAGATGAAAGCGGAACAAGTTTAAGAGTAAAAAAAATTGATTAAAAGCAAATGGATATAATTGGGATTATCCCCGCCAGATACGGATCCAGCAGGTTTCCTGGCAAACCTTTAGCAGATATTGCCGGAAAAACGATGATTCAGCGGGTAGTGGAGCAATGCAAAGCTTCCGGCATTCTTAAGAAGGTGATTGTAGCTACAGACGATCAGCGAATTTATGATCATGTTGAGGGCCTTGGGCATCAGGTGTATATGACCTCTCCGGAACATGCAAGTGGAACGGAAAGATGCCATGAAGCATTAAAGCTGGATGGAGGTAATTATGACTTTGTAATAAACATACAAGGAGATGAACCCTTTATTGATCCTAAACAAATACAATTACTTTCTTCCATATTCGACAGAAAAACAGAAATTGCCACACTGATTAAGGGCATTCATAGCCTGGAAGATTTGCAGAACCCCAATGTGGTAAAAGCTTTGAAGACCGATTCAGGATTGGCGCTGTACTTTTCCAGGTCTCCTATTCCTCACATGAGGAATATCCCCAGTGAAGACTGGATGCGAAGCCATCAACACTTCAAGCATATAGGAATTTACGGCTACAGAGTAGATGTATTGGCAAAAATAGTAACGCTTCCTCCTTCACCCCTTGAAATCGCTGAATCTTTAGAGCAACTACGCTGGATAGAGAATGGCTTTCGCATCAAAACGGCCATTACAGACATTGAAACAATAGGAATTGATACTCCTGAAGATCTCCGGAAAGCACTTAAAGAAATGAAGCTATAATGGAAAAAGTAATTAACGGATATCCCTATATTAAGCTAACGCACACCCCTCTTCCACAACAGGATCTGCTGAAGGAAAGCAGTTTGTTTTATTCAGAAATGGATAAAAGAAGATCGGTAAGAGAGTTTTCTGATAAAGATATACCGAAAGAAGTAATCGAAAACATTATTAAAACTGCTTCGACAGCCCCATCCGGTGCTCATAAACAGCCCTGGACGTTTTGTGTTGTTTCTAATAAAGAACTAAAGAAAAAGATCAGGAAAGCTGCAGAAAAAGAAGAAAAGGAAAGCTATGAAAGTAGAATGAGTGGACAATGGCTTAAAGACCTTGAGCCACTGGGGACAGATTGGCAAAAGCCTTTTCTTGAAGTAGCACCTTACCTTATTATAATTTTTAAAAAAGTGTATGATGATGAAAAAGGAGAGAAAAAAACAAATTATTATGTTAATGAATCAGTGGGAATTGCCTGTGGCTTTCTGATTTCAGCAATTCACAAAGCTGGATTAGTTACATTAACACATACCCCCAGCCCAATGAATTTTCTCACTGAATTATTAGCGAGACCAAAAAATGAGAGACCTTTCCTCCTACTTCCTGTGGGCTTCCCTGCCGCAGAAACATTTGTGCCGAAGATTGAAAGAAAAAAACTGGATGAGGTAGCAGTTTTTTATGAATAAAAGCTTGTGGTTGGGTCTGCTATTCATCATTAATTTTGAATTAAACCAAAACAAGAATGAAAAAAGCATTACTATTTCTACTATTAATCACTATAGGTTATTCAGCTTTTGCCACACAGGATAGCCTTCAAATACAATCACCTATTAAAATTGGAATCAAAGTAACACCTCCTTTTGTGACAAAACAAAATGGTGGATATGATGGGTTAAGCATAAGATCATGGGAAATGATCAACGAAAAACTGGATCTGGACTATGAATATGTAACTTTTGAAACGCTGGAAGAACTACTTAGTGCGGTAGAAAGTGGGTCAGTAGATATGAGTATAAATCCTATTACTGTAACCACTCAGAGGATGGAAAGAATGGATTTTTCCCAACCATATTTTATCTCTGAAACTGTAGCCGCTAAGAAAAATGACTCCAATTTCCTGTATTTTATCAATAATATTTTAAGTTGGAATTTCTTTAAAGCCCTCTTTTTGCTTGTTGCAGTAATCTTTCTCTTTGGTTTTCTGGTATGGATTTTTGAGAGGAAAAATAATAAGGAAGAATTTGGAGGAAAGTGGAAAGGGCTGGCTCAGGGCTTCTGGTGGAGTGCGGTAACGATGACCACAGTAGGTTATGGAGATAAGTCTCCCAGAACACTTGGAGGAAGAATAGTAGGTTTTGTCTGGATGTTTGCTGCGATAATTATGATTTCAAGCCTCACAGCCGGAATTGCTTCTTCCCTCACTTATCAATCTTTGCAAGGAACTATAAGGAATCTAAATGATCTGGAAAAAATGAAGGTGGTCACTATCAAAGGCTCAAGTGCTGACGAACTATTAAGCCAGTACAATATCAGAAGTAAAAAAGTAGATTTCCTATCAGATGCCATTCAGCAAATATCAGAAGACAAATCAGGTGTAATAGTATATGATAGACCGATATTAAAATATGCTATTGAAGAGTCAGATAACAAGGAAGATATTCTGATTTCAGACATCTCATTTAAGAAAGATTACTACAGCTATAGTTTCCCTAAAAACTCTCCTCTATATTATACAATCAACACCAACCTGATAGCTATTTTGAAAACCACCCAGTGGAATAGTCTGGTTGGGGATTATTAAAGAACAGATAAAAGGAGAAACTTTATTACTCATGAAAAGGGAATAATAGGAGATACCGTATAAATTCAGACTTTTAAAAAAGTAAGTCTTATTTTTACTGTATAGGCTACTCATGGAAAATGAAATTGAACTCAAAAACTAAATATACTGACCTTAATAAGTGTTTCTTAAACTTTAAAACTAAGTATAAAACCTCAAAAAAGAGAAATTTCAATAAAAATCGAGGTCTTAATTACACTTTAAGCTATTTTTAACAAAATTTTATTCTTTATCTTTTTGCTACTATATAACAAGATTCTATTTTCTCAACTGATGCCATTTCTATGTTGCTCCAAAACACCCCTGTAGTCCCCTCTAGGGGACAGCCTTACAGATGTAAGTAAGCAGAAAACTAATCAGCTTTAGCTCTATTTTCTAATATAGCAAAAGTCCTGTTATCTCATTTGAAGTTCAGTTCCAATAACTGCGATGACTTGATCAAAAAGATGCAAAAAATCAAGATCCGTCAGCTGACGTACTACCACGCTACAATTCAACGCACTCCCCGCCTTTTTGTCGACCAGCCCGCTCGGTTTTAACAAACATTATTTGGCTATTGAACAGTGTAGTATTTATCATGAGCACCCTGTATAGCCTTCCCCGCTTTAGTGGGGGTGTCATTTTTATTTATCTAACTCAGGTAAACAGGTAATTATTGAGAGATAACTACCTTTTCATCACCTTCCATTAACACCACGTGACAACAATCCTTACCGATTTTTAGCTGATGTTTTACCACTTTCTTTCCATTCTTTATTCCGATAAAGGTAGCTTTATCTCCCTCAAAACTTAGTTGATTCATTTGCCCATCTGTGGCCACCGGATATACACCTTCATTATTTTCAAAAAGATTGGCCTCAATCTTTATTTCTGAACCATTCAACGAAGTATAAAAACTATCTAATACTACGGCCTGACTATCTTCGTCCATTACTTTAAGGTTAATCACCCTAAAATCCATTGTACACATGATGTCAGGATCACATGGATTAGTAGCAGTTTGAGTATTAGTTTGCTTCTGGCAGGTAGCAGCCATTGATATAAAGCTTAAAAATATAAGTAACTTTTTCATTCTAAATTGAGTATTAGTTCAGTTTCACCTTGAGTTAAAGATATGTGACAGCAATCTTTTTTAATTACCATCGTATTTTCAATAATATTTACCCCTTCCAGCACCCCCACAAAGACAACAGTGGTACCTTCAAAGTCGATCTTATCAATATCGTTATCAGTAGCAACAGGGTAAATTCCTTTATCTATTTGTTGCAGAGATGAGTCTGGTTCAATCCTTGTTCTGGAATCAATAAAAGTATAGTAATCCTCTAAAGCAACAGGATTCCCCTCTTGATCTAAAACAGAAACTGTGATGCTCTTTAATTCAGTCGTACAAATTTGATTCCCAATACAAGGGTCATCATTTCCCTGATCACTATCGCAAGAGACAAAAAATATTAATGCTGTTAAAAAAAGTAAATGGATTTTCATAAATACGCTCAGTAGAGCTCACTTCTTTTAAGTTATGGTATTGTAAACGAAAGTAATCAGCAAAAGTAGGGTATTAAGCGTATTACTGGTGTCTGCCTTCCAGAATTTTTACTACATCCTGCAATTTATATCCCTTTGCCTGCAAAAGTATTAAATAATGAAATAACAAATCTGCTGATTCATTTAAAAACAACTCTTCATTATCATCCTTTGCCTCTATAACTACTTCAACTGCTTCCTCTCCCACCTTCTGAGCAATTTTATTGATTCCTTTATCAAATAAACTCTTCACATAAGATTTCTCACTGTCGCCATTCTTCCTTCCTTCAATCACTTTTTCTAACTCAGCTATAAATCCTATGCTTTCATTTTTCTCATTCCAACAAGTATCAGCACCAGTATGGCAGGTTGGGCCATCAGGTTTAGCTTTAATAAGTATAGCATCCTGATCGCAATCAAGTTTAATATCTATCAGGTTCAGATAGTTCTCAGAAGTCTCGCCCTTCGTCCATAACCTGTTTTTACTTCTGCTAAAAAAGGTGACTTTACCTGTATCATGGGTTTTGTCTAACGCTGCCTGATCCATGTAGCCTAACATGAGTACTTTTCCGGTTACATGATCCTGCACAATAGCAGGTAACAAACCATTTTCACCTTTTGAAAAATTGGGTACTTCCATTATATAATAATATTCTAATTCAATTGTTAAACTTGGACTAAACTTTCTTAGATCCTGATTTCCAAACCCTTACTTTTTAAATAAGTTTTCAATTCAGGAACACCTATTTCTTTAAAGTGAAAAATGCTTGCAGCCAAAGCAGCATCTGATTTTCCGTTCGTAAAGGTATTAAAAAAATGATCCATATTACCGGCTCCTCCCGAGGCAATAACAGGCACATTTACTAACGAAGAAACTTTAGCTAATAATTCATCTGCAAATCCCGATTTGGTACCATCATGGTCCATAGAAGTGAGCAGTATTTCACCCGCACCTAATTCTACCACTTGCTTTACCCAATCTTCGGTTTCAATAGTTGTGGGTTTTGATCCGCCATGCGTATGCACAATATTTTTACCCTCCACATTTCTGCTATCTATAGCTACTACAATGCATTGCGAACCAAATTCTTCAGCCATTTCCCGGATGATTTGCGGATTTCTCACCGCTGCAGAGTTAATGGAGACTTTGTCAGCTCCTGCATTGAGCAAGACAGAAACGTCCTCCACTGTGCTGATACCACCTCCTACTGTAAAAGGAATATTTATCGCTTCAGCTACCTGGCTCACCAGTTCCGCTAAAGTTTTGCGTTTCTCATTAGTAGCAGTTATATCCAGAAATACCAATTCATCTGCTCCCTGTTCAGCATACAGTTTGGCTAATTCTACAGGGTCACCAGCATCCCTTAATTCAAGAAAATTGACGCCTTTCACAGTGCGTCCGTTTTTAATATCCAGACAAGGAATTATTCTTTTAGTTAACATATTATTTTCAAGTTTTTATCGGGTAATCGCCTCAAAAGAGTTTAAGCAAATTGCTTTAAATCCTGCAATGCTACACGCTTTTCATAAATAGCTTTACCTACAATAGCTCCATACATTTTCATGGACTCCAGGATTTCTAAATCTTGTAGATTGCTTACACCACCGCTGGCAATCAGTTTTATTTCCGGAAATTTTTCCTGAATCTCTTGATACAACTCATTAGAAGTACCCTGCAAAGCACCATCTTTCGACACATCTGTACAAATAACATATTGAATCCCTTTTGTGAGGTAATGTTCCAGAAAATCAAATATATGCCAGTCGGCACTTTCCTGCCAGCCATGAATAGCTATACTTCTATCTTTTACATCCGCCCCCAAAATAATCTTTTCGCCTCCAAATTCCTGAATCCACTCAGTAAAAAGACCTTCATTTTTAACAGCTATGCTTCCTCCTGTTAGCTGTTTTGCTCCGGCTTTAAAAACTGCTGAAAGATCTTCAGTACTTTGTACTCCTCCACCAAAATCAACCTCCAAACCGGTATTTTCCACTATATTTTGCAACACCGGTAAGTTGATCACCTTTTTCGCTTTAGCTCCATCTAAATCAACCAGGTGAAGCTTTTTTAAACCTGCAGCTTCAAATTCCTGAGCCACAGCTAATGGGTTACTGTTGTATTCCGTTTTCTGTTTGTAGTCACCCTTTAAAAGGCGAACACATTTTCCATCGATAAGGTCAATAGCAGGTATTATATGCATATTTAATCAGTTTTCAGGCTTGAAAGTATTTTTACTTCTTGTCTGATTGGTTTAAATTTCAAATAAAAAATTGTTCAAAAATTGTTCACCCTCTTCAGCACTTTTCTCAGGGTGTGGTTGAATGGCATAGAAATTATCTTTCTTCAACACTGTACTAAAGGGCAGCATATAGTCAGTCTGAGAAAGAGTCTGTTCCGATACAGTAGCATAATAACTATGAACAAAATAGAAATAAGCAGGAAACTGAATTTCTTTAAAAATTGGATCTGCAGATTTACTTAAAGTATTCCAGCCCATATGTGGCACCTTCAATTGATCAGGAAATTTTTTCACATCGCTGTCAAAGATTCCCAAACACTCAGTATCACCTTCTTCAGAATGCTTACACAATAACTGCAAGCCGAGACATATCCCTAAAAAAGGATTTTTGATTGAACGGATTACTTCATCCAATCCGCGCTCCTTTAAGTAACGCATGGCAGATTTGGCCTCACCCTGACCCGGAAAAATAACCTTATCTGCTGCTAGAATCTCCTGAGGATCATCAGTCAAGAACCCCTCTATACCTAAACGTTTCAATGCCAGCAATACCGATTTAATATTACCAGCATTATATTTTATAATTGCGATTTTCATTCACTTATCGATAATTCGTAATTAAAAGCTTCCACTTAATTTTCAATGACCTGTAGTGGAAGCCAAATTTAAAGTTACTATTTTCCTGAATATTAAATAGAGCCTATTAGGCAATTACATGATAATCAATGATATATACCTGAAAGTCAGCAACAAATGATTTCCCATTGTGTCATCTAACTGTAGATTACACATAATTCTCCGGAGCCATTTTCAATCTATCTTCAATGACTTTTTCTATTACAGGTAAAGAAGAGTATAACTTTTCATAGTCTTCAATAATAAAGTATTTGGTTTGAAAAGTATCCTTTCTGTAGCTGCTATCAATAATAGCTTCTACATCATAAGCTAAATGCTCCGGCTTGTTGCTTAAAGAAAATTCCGTTTCTCCCGGAGAAGAGATGATACCAGCACCATAAATTTTCAACTCTCCCTTTTCACGGATCAAACCAAACTCTATAGTGAACCAGTAAATTCTACTCAGCAAATGAATGGCCCATGGATTATCTAGGTATTTCAGACCTATTCTTGCCAGGCCCTGCAGAAAATCTACAAAAGGCTGGTTGGCTAACAAGGGAATATGACCAAACACATCATGAAACATATCTGGTTCTTCCAGGTAATCCAGTTGCTCTCTTTTACGCAACCATGTGGTAGCCGGAAAAATCCTGTTGCTCAATAATTCAAAGAATTTATCGTCATCCACAATGCCGGGAACCGCGGTTACTTTCCACCCGGTAAGCTCCTGCAGGTATTTGTTAGTTTCGTCAAAGTTAGGGATGGCATCAGGAGTGAACTTGATTAACTCCGCTCCCTTTGAAAATTCTTCCGTTGCTGAATGATGAATATTCTTAAACTGTCTGTTAAAGAGTATCCCCCAAACTTCCTGGTCTTCCTGTGTGTAATTCTCGTAGATCTGGTTCATCTTTTCTAAAGTGTTTTATAAAATTATTGTTTGAAAAAAGGCATAAAAAAAGCCCGGTTCTTTTGGAACCGGGCCGTGGTATATTAAATTTCTTTAATTGCTTTAGTTAATTGGACATAACCATACCATTACCGATTCCTGCGTGGAATAGATGATAGTAATAGTAATATTGGTTATGCGTCTTGCTCATTGAATGCAAATATAGTTTCTTTTTTTGGATAACAAAGAAATTTTGTTTTTAAACGTAGTTGTTCAAAAGTTATCTCTAAAAGTAATTAATATGATTTATACAAAAGAATAGCTACAAATAGGTGTAGCAAACCAAGAAGAAGAAGAAGAAGAAGAAGATCAAATCAATTTAATCTAAATTTTACCGAATCCAATATTCCTATGAGCTCTAATAATGAACCTGGTCTTTTTTCTACATCTTTTTGAAGACAAAGCTCAACTATATCGTTAA
The DNA here is from genome assembly GCF_014636295.1 of Marivirga lumbricoides. Classification (GTDB taxonomy): domain Bacteria; phylum Bacteroidota; class Bacteroidia; order Cytophagales; family Cyclobacteriaceae; genus Marivirga; species Marivirga lumbricoides. Next base: position 179,532 of record NZ_BMEC01000013.1, read on the forward strand.
AAGGTGGTGGAATTTTCTCAATATCATCAATAGCTTTTTCCCTGGCATTTTCGAGAATGCATTCTATTTCAACGCCCTCCAGTCTGGAACCAAATGGATACTTCCCTAAAAAAAGCTCATAAAACATTACTCCTATAGCCCATATTTCAGATTTCACAGTGTAATCTGAATATAGTACCACTTCAGGAGCCATATATTCCGGGGTTGTTCTAGACGATAAAGTATCTGCACCCTCCCAAAATTCAATATCTCCTACTTTTACAATGGGCTCATCTTCAACCAGATGTACAAAAAAATTAGTTAATTTAATATCTCTGTGCAAGATACCTCTCTCATGTAAAAAATTTAACCCAATAAATGATTGCTTAAAGACATCAATCACTCTACTGAAACTTATATTGCTTTTCAAGTATTCTATTAAGGTTCCGAAATTCAAATACTCTACTATTTCAGCCACATTAAACTCAAAATGGCTAGGATCTAGAGATGCAATATCTTTATGATATAAAAGATTTCGATGCGAGAGCCCCTTAAGTTTTTCGAAATTTTGCAAATATTTTTCACGAATTGAATGATCAACCCTGGTGAGTTTAACAAGAAAATCAGTGTTATTTTTCCTTATTCTAATAAACCTCATATTAACATCTTCCAATTCGGATACATTTTTCAATTCATAGCCCTCTAAAAAAGATTTTAATGTAACATTCATCTATTCCCTAATTTTGAGTGGAAATTTTTTCAAAAACATCTTGTACATTACTTCCATTAATTTCTACTTTTTCACTGAAATAACCATTCTTCTTACTAAAGTAAACCGGAAATAGTTGTACGAAGTCGTAGTCCATAAAAAGTAGTTGATCATCTATAAGGAAATTGGAGTTTTTAAACAATTCTGAAGAAAATAAATGCCCCCATTCTCTTTTATTTTTAGCAACTACTATAAACAAGACTTCCGTATTCATCTTATTATTTTCGATAAAGTTTATAGTTCGTTCTATACATGGGGAGCAACCTTGCACAGGAAGTACGACAATTGTACTGAAATTATTTAAACTTAGGTCATCATTTAACTTACCTATAACCTCAACCAATTTTTCATGAGTTTCTGGTAATCTGGAAGTACAAGAAACACCTAATAATATCAGAATTATATAAGAATTGTAAAACTTAAACATCTAAGAATATTAAATTTCTTCTAATTTAAAACACGTGAACCCTGCTTTATCTTCTTTAACATCAGGGTTATTGGGGTTACTGTTTGAAATATAAAGTCCATCTTTACTTAAAAAATACATAAAGGATTGATATGTATTATTTTTTAATTTTGTCTCTCCTATCTTATTAAATTTTCTATCCAATATAATAACCGAAATAGGTTTCCTATGGAAATCGTAAAAATTAGGAGATTCATCTTCTTGTAAAGACAATGGATGCCGAACAAACCTATAGTAAACCTCCCTATATTTGTCGTAAATAATACCATCATAATAAGTAGCTTGTAAGGCATATCTTAGATCATATTGGTTACTGGGTTTTCTCATAGGTTCTTGTGGGGCTGTTAAGCTAGAAGTTTTTGATAAGTAACCTTTTATTTTTTTATTATCAACATCAAAAACATATATGCTATCTGAAATGGAAAAAGAGTAAACAAATTGATTCTTATGTTTTACGAACGCACTAGAAAAGTTAACAGCTGCTACTCCCCAAACGCCATCATTAAATTCTTTGGGGTAAGAATTAAAATATTCAAAATCACCATTATTTAAATTTAGAACTAAATTGACATTTCCATTGTAATAACTCTTGTCATAAACATCTCTATCAGGAGCAACATTAAAATACATTTTCTTATCAATTACAACAGGTGGAGAAATAGTAAAAGGTCTAAGCATACCTGTATTTACATTTGGCTTATCATCTCCAAGTAGTCTATAAGTTCTAATAGCCTCACCTAATCCATTTATTAAAGTCACCCTATAATAAGAGGAAGAAATTACATAAATAGAGTCCATCGATTGAATAAATAACCCTGTAGGGGTACCTACTGCATTCGGACCTTCTTTATGTAGTAAAATCTGATTTAGTAACTTTTGATTATTAATATCATAAAAATAAATAGCTGGCTTTTGTTCATTAAGATAAACTAATATTGAAGAATCTTTTTCTTTCTCTAAAATAGTTATGAAAGATGTTTTTAATGAGGTTTCTTTATCTAGTTCAAAGAAAACATCATGAGACTCAACTAATTTCACACTATCATTAGCTGATTCAGATAACGTCTCCTTTTTTTCTTCATGTTTGGTAATACAAGATGATAAACTGATAAATAAAAGTACAATTGGAAGAAGTTTTACTTTTCTCATCTTAAAGGATTGATAATAAAAAAGCAGCCAATATTCAGCTGCTTTTTTTTACTTCTAAATTAATTTAATTTTTTTTGGGAGTTACTACCACTGTATCTAAACAGTTACCACCTGACCCTACACAATTCCATGTATAATCAAGTACTCTTAATGAACTTGCATCCTTAGCTGCTTGAGCTTTATTAGTCTGCATTGCAGAATTTAAACTAAACATAGCTACAGCATAAACAACAAATGCTCCTATTACTTTTTTCATAATACAATTATTTAGAATTAAACATTTATTAAATGTTTAAAACCATATCTCTAGAACTCCAAGAAACAAAATAAGATTAGCTAGCATTTTCATTTGTCAACGGGGATTCTTGTAGGTTTTGGTTTTAAACTCTATATGCAATTAACTCAATAATAACGACTTATCAAAATTAACCACAGATAAATCCGCATACTAAACAAAAAACCTCCACAATTTACATTATGGAGGTTTTCAATATCTTGTTTGTGTTCTTAGTTTAAACGTAGTTGTTCAACATCACAGGCATTACCAGTAAAAGGATGTCTTCATTCTCATCCATATCAGATGGAAAGAGTAAACCAGCTTTGTTAGGTGCCGACATATCGATGCTGATTTCTTTGCTGTGTAAATTGTTAAGCATCTCTACCAAGAACTTGGCATTAAAGCCGATTTCAATGTCTTCTCCCTGATGGTCACAAGCTAAAATCTCATTTGCTTCGTTTGAGAAATCTAAATCTTCTGCAAAAATCTGTAATTCACTACCTGCAATTTTCAACCTTACCTGGTGAGTAGTTTTATTGGCATAAATGCTGATCCTCTTTAAAGAGGACATGAATTCCTGCCTGTTAATCGTCATTTTAATGTTGCTTTCAGCAGGAATTACGTTTTCATAATCCGGGAAACGCTCGTCCACCAGGCGACAGATCATTTTAATATTATTGAACTTGAAATAAGCATTGGACATATTAAATTCCACTGACACATTCACGTTTTCAGCCGGAAGACAGTTCTTTAATAAGGACAAAGCTTTTCTTGGTATGATAATTCCAGTTCCGGCATCTGAGGCAATGTCTACTCTTCTGTAGCGAATTAAACGGTTACCGTCTGTAGCTACAAAAGTGGTATTGGTTTCATCAAATTTAACATACACACCACCCATTGCAGGACGTAACTCATCGTTACTTGTAGCATAAATGGTATGGTTAATGGCTGTTGAAAGTATATCCGCTGAAATATCTACAGTATCAGGGTTGTCAACCTCCTGTACTTTTGGGAAATCAGTAGCGTTTTCACCTGCTAATTTATATCGTCCGTTGTCGGAACTGATTTCAATGCTGTAAGTTTCTAAATCAATAGAAATGGTGATTGGTTGCTCCGGAAGGTTCTTTAAAGTATCCATTAAGATTCGGGCCGGAACTGCAATATTTCCATTTTCAGAAGCTTCCACATCAATCTCTGTGATCATGGAAGTCTGTAAATCAGAAGCAGTAATAGTCAGAAGACCATCCTGTATTTCAAATAAAAAATTCTCCAAAATGGGCACCACCGGGTTAGTGGTAATCACCCCATTAATGGCTGAAATTTGCTTAAGCAGTGCGGATGAGGAAACTATAAATTTCATTTCTTATTGGTTTATCTGTTGGGTCTGTGATAAAGTCCACAGTGCTACCCCTTCGGTATCGGTTTATTTCTTCTAACAAAGTTAGAAATTAATTTGCAAATCTATACTTTATCCAACATTTAGCAAATAATAAATAAACTCACTCCTGATTTATCTGCTACAAATCTTACCTTCTCTCGCCCGATTAGTCAGGACAGGCTAAGAATAAAGGCGAGAGATCTACTTCAAATTAACTCTTTTCAAATTAACTCTTTTATTTAAATTACTATTTTTATCTACTATCAATATTTTGAATGATTGCCTTCAATATTCCCTTCTCTTTTGTAAAGAGAAGGGTGGTTCCTCGCCAGCTGGCGAGGAACCGGGATGAGTTACAGATTATCAAAAGTTAGAATCTTTATATTGAATGAAAACAGTAATCGGTAGTTGTTTTTACTGCACTCTATTAATCATGCTTAGTAATTTCTATAAAACTTTAAAGCTTAAAAAGACACCCCTATAATCCCCTTAAGGGGATAGTTTGCACTGATTTACAACAGCGGAAAGTCTTAAACCTGTGCTAAAAATCCCCCCTTACCCCCTTTGAAATAAAAGGGGGAGAGATCTGCTGAGTGAATTTTAATTTTTCTACTAACAGCAACTAAATGTCAGACATTGTATGATTTAATTTTCCAGCAGTGTTCTACTTCATTAAACTCTCCTTTTCAGGAAAAAATTTATTCCCTCTTGCAATAGGAATAGCTCCCCACTGATTTTCAAACTGTACTAAAAAAGATAGCTTATAATTCCCTTGAAGCAATAGTTTCCTACGGTATACAATAGTGGGAAGTCCTGAGCCTGTGCTACAATCCCCCTACCCCCTTTGAAGTAAAGGGGGAGAGATCTGCTGAGTGAACTTTAACTTCTCTACTAACAGCAACTAAATGTCAGACATTGTATGATTTAATTTTCCAGCAGCGTTCTACTTCATTAAACTTTCCTTTTCAGGGAAGAATTTATTCGCTCTTGCAATAGGAATAGCTCCCCACTGATTTTCAAACTGTACTAAAAAAGATAGCTTATAATTCCCTTGAAGCAATAGTTTCCTACGGTATACAATAGTGGGAAGTCCTGAGCCTGTGCTACAATCCCCCTACCCCCTTTGAAGTAAAGGGGGAGAGATCTGCTGAGTGAACTTTAACTTCTCTACTAACAGCAACTAAATGTCAGACATTGTATGATTTAATTTTCCAGCAGCGTTCTACTTCATTAAACTTTCCTTTTCAGGGAAGAATTTATTCGCTCTTGCAATAGGAATAGCTCCCCACTGATTTTCAAACTGTACTAAAATAGCATTAAAGTCTGGGACTGTGTAGAATGTCATTTCAAGATTTTTGGATGCATCCAAGGCTTTTATTTTGATGATTCCCTTTTTTGAAAAACTATCACGATAATTAAACACCTCATTCTCTTCTGTAAGATATTGGTCTACATAGAAATAGTTGAATTGCTCTACAAAGTCCATCACTTTCACACTATCTGCTTGCGGATGATTCCACTTTAGCAGGCCTTCATCGTAAGAGAATTTTATTGAATCACCTTCTTCTTCTTCTTCTTCGGCAATGGTAAGGCTCACCACATTCTGCCATGTTCCGCTAAATACAGTTCTGTCGCGCCAATCATTGGCTTTTACTTCGAAAATACCTGCCACGTAACTCTGGTAGCCCGGTAATTGCATCAAATAAACTTCTCCATCTTTTACAAAATAGGAACTTATAGTGCTTATATCTCCACCGGCAGTAAACTCATTTACCAGACTCTGCTCGCCATACAACTGCACCTGAATTCCTGAATCCAGCACCTGTTGTTTAATTCGCTCGCTTTCTTCTCCTGTAACCACTCTCTGCACAGAAATTCTCTCCATAAGTGCCATTAGGACTTCTTTCATAGAAGGATCAAGCGCAAAAGTATCGTTCACCTGCCAGTTCTCCCCTTCTTTTTCCAGCACATTATTCACTTTTGCAGATTGCATACTGATTTTTGTAAGCGATTCCCGAGGGTTGGTAACAGCAAAGAGCTCTTTATCAAAAGTAGTGGACTTCTGTTGGTAAGGATTATACTGAAAAGCCCAGATACTGGCTACTATTAAAACAGCTAACACTGCCAGTAAAGCAATATTTTTTTTCTTCTGCGACTTATCCATTGAACTTAGCATATTTACGTTTGCGCCAGAAATACCTTAGCACTCCAAAAATAATGATCATAAAAATTGGCAGTGCTACATTCAGCAATTGAATAGCCAACTTATTATCAGCTATTTTCACTTTATCCAGCGGACGAATTTTAAATTCTTTATTTCTTGTGATAATGAGCCCGTCATCCTCCAACAGGTAATTCACCATATTCAGGATCAGCTGATCGTTGGCAAAGGGTGCAGGATGGCGTGCATAAGGATCGACCCCTAAAGGAAATGGTGTGGCTTTTTCTTTGTCCATTTCACTTAGCAAAAGATCTCCGTCAGAGGCTACAATAATCGCATTGGCTGTACTATTGCTTAATAACTCTGTATTTTCCCTATCCTCAGGTTTTAATCTGTTTTTGTAGGCTGATGAAAACTCTCCTTCCAACAGATAGGCAACAGGCACATTTTTAAGGTTGAAATTCTCTGGTACTATATCAGTTTTCAAATCCTCAAAGTTGATGTGGACAGGTCCTTTTAACCTTCTGGTATAATCTGAAGTGCTAATCAAAGGAGTCTTTTTGATGTCTGATGCTGTAACAGTATCAATAGAACTTACAAACTTACCATACACCGCATTTAAATTTCTTACGATGGGGTGTGGTGCATAATTATTAAGGATGATGTAATAAGGCCACGGCAACAGTTGAATCTGAGGTTTATCGCCCATATTTCCGGTAACAATCGGGAAATTGCCACTGTTGACATCCTGAAGTACATCTTTATTGACCCTTACTCCATATTTAAATAAAATCTCGTCCAGGTTGGTTTCAATAGGTAATGCCATGGCGCCATACTCTCTGATGCTATCTACTGAAATAGATAATCCATCCAGGAAAAAGAGAGGTTTTCCTCCTCGCATGATGTATTGATCAATATCATACAGTTCCGAATTACTGAAGGTCTGAGTGGGCTTAATGAAAAGTGCTGCATCAAATTGTGAAAGTTTAGACAGATCACTCAAGGGAAAGAGGTCAAATTTATCTTCCAGCGTAGTTCTTAAACCGCTGAGTTGCTGGCCAGCAGGCTCACCGTGTCCCTGAACAATGGCGATTTTCTTTCTCTCTGAATTGGTGAGGTTTTTAATAGCTTGCGCCAATTCATATTCCAGGTTTTCAATGGATTGATTTATGGCTTCCCTGGCTCCTGCTGCATTATTTCCGGAAAGTAATATCACAGGCTCACTGCGCCCTTTGTAGGTTATTTCGGCTCCGGGAAATATCAATTTTTGCGATTTTCTACCTTCTTCCGTGTCAAATACATTGGTCGGCTGAATGCCTTTATCAATTAATACCTGGTAAAACTGATTTCTGGCTTTTGCCGATTCTGCCTGGTCAGGATTGACAAAGCTGTACTGAATATTTCCGTAGGCATACTCTTTAAACTGATCTAAAGTCTGCTTGATGGCTGTTTGTAAGCGGGAAAATTCTGCGTTGATATCTCCGGCAAGGTACACTTCCACATAGAGCGGCTCCTCCAGGTTTTGAAGCAAAGATTGTGTAGCTTCACTCATGGTGTAGCGGTTTTCTTCCGTTAAATCCCAGCGGATAACTGTAAACCTCACCAAAAAATTGATCAGCAAAAGCAAAAACAATGCGATGAGAAACTTTAGGGTATATTCTGTTGATTTTCGCTTTAAGAATTCCATTTCTTCATTTTTAAAATCCAAAAAGTAGCACCCAAAAACACAGCTGTAACTGAAAGGAAATAGATAACATCCCGCAGGTCAATCACTCCTTTTCCTAAAGCATCATAATGGGCCAGCATGCCTAATTTTTGTATTTGCACACCCCAATCATTCATAAATTGCAAATCAGCAACGGAAGAAAAGCCCATGAAAAATATAAAGCTCACGAATACTGCAATGATAAACGAAACGATCTGGTTTTCAGAAAGTGATGAAGCAAATATGCCAATGGCTGTATAAGCTGAAGCCAGAAATATGAGCCCAACATAAGCACCCATTATTCCTGCTGTGTCCACATTTCCTGCCGGGTTGCTGATATAGGAAAGGGAAAAATAATACACCAGAGTTGGGATTAGGGTTACTATTACGAGGACAATTCCTGCAAAATATTTTCCTAACAAAAGCCTCATTTCATCAATAGGCTTAGTGAGCAGCAGTTCCAGCGTTCCGGTTTTGGATTCTTCTGCGAAAGCACGCATGGTAATGGCGGGAATGAGAAACATAAAAACGTAAGGCGCCAAATTGAAGAAAATGCCCAGATCGGCATAACCATATTCAAAAATGGAAGTATCAGGAAAAACCCAAACCAGCAAGCCCATGGTGACTAAAAAGACAGCCATTACCAAATAGGCAATAAGGGAATTGAGAAATGAATTGACTTCTTTTTTAAAAATACTCCACATACCTTAATTCCTGGTTAGCTTTTGAAACACTTCTTCCATATTTCCTTTTTCCAGTGCTATACCAATAAGCTCCACCCCATTCTGGCTGGCCCATTGAAAAATCTCTTTTCTGATATCTGTTTTTGCTTCCAATAAATATTGCGTAGGGGTTACCTCTTTCAAGTCGTTTATTTCACTGTGCTGTTTCCAGTAAGCGAAATCTGCAGGAGCTGCCAGTTCTATCCTGATCGTGAATTTCTCCTGCTCTCCTGTTAGTTCATTTACCGGCTGATCGGCAACCACAGTCCCTTCTTTAATAATGATGGCGCGGTGGCAAAGTGCCTGCACTTCCTGCATAATATGGGTGCTCAATAATACGGTTTTATCTTTACTGATAGATTGAATCAGGTGCCTGATCTCCACAATTTGGTTAGGATCTAACCCGGTGGTGGGCTCATCTAAAATGAGTACGGTTGGGTCGTGCACTAAAGCCTGCGCCAGCCCTACCCTTTGTCGGTAGCCTTTTGAAAGGGCTCCAATCAGTTTATTTTGCTCTTTTTGGAGTCCGCACAACTGCACTAGTTCTTTTACTCTTTCACTTAATTTCTTGCCGGAAAGGCCATAAATGCCTCCACAAAAGCGAAGGAACTCATGCACGTACATATCCAGGTAAAGCGGATTATGCTCTGGCAGGTAACCAATACATTTTTTTACTTCGTGCAGATTCTGCGTTACATCCCATCCATCTACTTCCACAGTGCCATTTGTAGCAGGCAATGTGCCGGTAATAATTTTCATGGTAGTGGATTTACCTGCGCCATTAGGCCCCAAGAAACCTACAATATTGCCTCTTCCAATATCAAAGGAGATATTGTTGACTGCAAGCTGTTGACCATAACTTTTAACTAAAGATTGAACACGGATGGACATGTATTGCTCTGCTCAGTGATTTTTTAATGAACGCAAAAATAGTAAAAGTATTGGACTTAGAATTTAGGATGTACTTTTTTCGGGAATTGTTTTTGGGTGGGGGGGGGGGAATAATGTACGGCAGAAGGTGAGGATTGGTAATCTGATGGATTTTAAGAATTTTAGGTAGTTTTTATTTTACTTTTCAGTTTATGGACTGCTGGGTGAGTTGAATAAAACAGGAAAAACTCTGTATATCCAATAAAAATTATTCGCTTTCCAAATTCGGATTTTTCTTTAAAAACTATAAAAATGAATCTTGGATACATTATTAATTGTGATACGCTTTTAATATTTGAAACCGGTATTTTAGCTATTTTGAAAAAGTTGTCTACATAAAGATAGTTATCGTCCATATAAACATTTTTAGCCCGTACAAAGAAGAGGTAGAGAACTGCTATGAGAATAAACATAGCGACAAATGCAGATATTAAAACTAACTCTTTTTCAGCTAATCCTTTAATTATAAGGGTCAAGAATCCACCAATAAAAATTACAGGAAATATGAATTTCCAAAAGAAAGTTAACGAGGTAGAAAGTCGTATCTTTTGCATGTTATTATACCTGGCGATCCTATAAAACATGTTTTCTATACTTGTCTATGAAATACTGAAAGTAGCAATTTATGTGATCTTGGCAAACTGAATTACAGGCTATTTAGCAGTCAATTTGCTACAAAGTATAAGCAAATGTGTTTTATATATTGATTAAGTGAATTTATCGTAATTCGAAACTACCAGTTTTCTCGCCTAAATTGTTATACATTGAAACAGGTTCGACTGGCATACCATTATTATACCTTGTCTCCCATTTTATAATACCATTAGGCCAAAAAACTTTGAATGAGCCATCTTTATGTCCTTCTGTCCAATTTATCACATAATATAAAATGTCGTTTTTAAATATTGAGTCAGAGCCATACCTTTTCCCCGATTTAAAGTAGCTTTTGCGTGCTAATTCTGTCAATTGATTATCGTAATATTCGAGCCAAACACCCTCTCGCTTTCCTTTAATAATATCTCCCTTCATTCTTTCGTTTTCCAAAGGATTAATTATTTGAAGTTTAACAGTATCTGCACTAACTTTTTTAGTGTCATTTGAATAGATAGCCAGTTGACCGATATAATTATAACTAATAATTGAATCAGTAAAGTTTTCCGTGACAGAGTCAGGCACCATTAGGTCTGCCATATGCATAAAGTAGATGCTATCATTGTCAAAAGTCAAACCTTTGAGGATTTCTTCATCATCTATAGTTATTTTAAAGTTTATTGAATCAATTTTACCTGACTCAAGAGATTCACCAAGTCCTTTTGCCTTGTAGACACAATAAACATCTTGATAGTTATATAGCACTACTTTCTGTGGATTTGCAGTCAGAACTATATCTTTTTCATCGGTTATACAACTAAATGCTAGTAATATTATAATTAGAATTTTCTTCATGCTATTATTCACTTTAACGCTAAATGTATGAATCGTAGCTTAGGTATGCGCATTTGCCTTGTGCGGCTATGATTTCATACATAATGTTAGCACCTTTATATTTCATCTAATTCCTTTCTTATTTGCTCAATGATTTCTTCCTTCGTTTTTAGTAGCTGAGCCGACACTTCTTTAATCTCCGATTCTACTATTTGGACCCCAGAAAAATCATTGGTCATGATTGCTGGACTTAACTCTTTAATCAGTTTTGATGTAAGTTCGAAGGAATCATCATAAAGCCTATCCATATGATTAAGTAAATCAAGTGATTTTGGATTGGCAATCATTTTAACACCATTAGTTTCACTTCGTAGTCTAATTAAGTTTTCATTTGCTTTGTACATTAATTTATTAATCCCTTCAGAAAATTTGGTTATTGCTTGCGTCTCTTTTTCTTTATCACCATTTGCTTCTAAAAATTCTTCATTGTAAGTGTTAATAATGGGCAAAAATTCAGTCTTTATATCTTCATTGGATTGAATTGCAAAATTATCTATTAGATTAAAGTATTTGGTAAATTGTTCTCTCTTACTTTCGTACTTATACTTTCGCTTTTCAATATCTAGTTGATGCTCTTTCCTAACTAATTGCTTCTCCTCTTCTAATCTTTTTATATCAGCCAAAAGCGCTTTATTTTTGATTCTTTGTTTCAAATAAGAAGTGAAGAAACCAAATCCAAAAGCCATAACTCCAAGTATCAAATTAGGCCAATACTGTGTAATCAAGTCATTTATCTCATCCATTTTTATCTTTTTGATTTGAAAAAGTCAAAGGCTGCCTTAATCCTTTCAAACAGTCCTTTGTCCGCAAACAGAACTCTACCAATAATTATCATTGTTCCATCCTTTTTCAGAAAGAATTCTTTCTTATCATCTGTAATCTCCCTACCATTCAAATAAAAGCTATACATGAAACCATCTATTAACATATTTAAAATAGGGCTATTCTCATTTTTGGTCAGAAAAGGATCAAGAATAAAACCACCCGCAATTTGACCTTTCTTATATTTTATAATTTGAAGAAGGCAACCGAAATCATCAGAATCAAGAGGATTTTCATTGTATACAGCAATTCTAAGTTGTTCAATAATTTCTTCTTTAATTTCGGGAGTGTTAAATGACTTTGATATTATAATGCGCCAAAGAAGAGAAAGCAAAAAAATCTTATACTCAGAATATGAGAATCCCGCATATTCGTAAGTGAAAAATTGTTGGTCAGGGGTTTCGTTTGCTTTCTTTATATATGCTTTGTTGTTTGAATTCTTGGCGTAAATAGTTTCTGCAGCATAATTCTCGTATTTACTTAATTTGACTTCACAATCTCCGCACAACAAATATTCTCTAATTCCTTTTTGCTCAATTCTTTTTTTGGAGTTTTCTGTATTAGTGAGGTCAACACTTAGCGAATAAAATCGCCTTGGTGCATCATCATACAAATTCTGGTACATAAATTCCGGTAGAATATGTGACTTTCTCAACTCTTTTTCCTTTTCACATAGCTTACATTTACCAGTCATAGTGTCTTATTAAGAATTGGTGCTAACGACCAGCTATCGGGTGTATGTCCGCAGCTAGTGAATAGCACTAAAGTAGTGAAATCTGCCGAAGCTCACAACGGTTCCAAATGGCACTGCGTTCTGAAAGTCTTAAAATCCTGCGAGCAAAAGGTGGTAGAAAGCACCAACCTTTCTCAGCGGCAGATATCACGGTCGAGTTGCACTGAAACCAGCCAGAATGCACTAAGACATATGCCCGATCAGCGCCTGTTATATGCATCCATTTATCGCTCAGCTCGTTGTTCTTCAGGTATGTTCACAACCCCACATCCGTCAACAAGAGTTCTGTCGTTCTGGTTAGTTAGCTTAATGTTCAGGACAAAGGAAGTCCACTGTTTACCAGTTACAGTTGCAATATTCAAAGTTGAGTCATAGTTCGAGAGCAAAAAGCCTTCCTCTGGGTAATCTTGAGCATCGAGAATTGGATCAAACCCCAACCCATAATCTGGTTCACGTTCAAATGCTTCATTTATCATGTTAACCAGTTCAGTCTTGAAGTTGTCTGTTACCAGTTCCGAAGAGTTCACCCACTCTCGAATTTCAACCGCCTCTCTCATTTTGTTGGCATTCTCGACATATGAATTTATGAAGCCCACCGCTATTTCAGGATTCAGTTCGGTCGGTGACTCAATTCGTTCAGGTTGTTCCGGTTCTGTTGAAGTTGTGTCAGTTAATTCAGAAGTTTCTACAGCGTTGGAGTTCGGTCGTGGAGAAGAATTACAGGCAAAGAGTGTCGAAATTATGACTGTTAGGATAATGTGTCTCATGGCATAGGTTGCATATAACAATTCGCTAAATACACCTAAAGGTGCATTTAGCTGCTTTATATTTTTTACTAACCGACAACAAACGCTTGTAAACGCTTACAAACATTTACAAATGCTTAATATCGGCTCTAGATTAATAAGGATAATAATAAACTATTCCTTACTGAAATCCTACATTTTCACCGAAAAGGAATGAAAAATACCTAAAATGTAAGTAATGTTTTAGACACATAATCAAACTGATAATCATATATGTATATAAACAATGCAATAACTGCCTGATTCAATTTATTGGAGAAAAAACCACCAATTGGGAAGGGTGCATATGTTAATGCTTCAAAATAATTAATACATATCCGTACCCTCTTCTAATTGCAAACTATCTGAATAGTTAGAGAATATTTCTACTTTATAATATTGATTCTGTTCATTTCTTCTCTTTACCAACACAGACCAGTAATTTGCATGTACAACGAAAAATGGCGATAGATCGATCTCTTTTTGATTAGCGTTGTCTTTTAGTATATCTTCATACATAAATACTTTACTTCCATTATATTCAAATACTTTGTCAATCAATTCATTTTCAGAGGTCAATTGACCATGTTGTACTATTTGAATCTCAAAAGTACTGTCGTTAAAGAATTCTGTATACAGAATATGAAAATTCAATTCTTGATTCTTCTCTGGTTCTATGAGAGACAAGACTGCCTCTATATCATTTGCTGTCAATTTATATTTAGTACTCAAAACTTCTCCTTTGTTTAAACTACATGAACTTTGGAAGCTTGAAAAGCAAATAATAAAAATTAATGAAACTAATAAGTTAATTACTTTTTCCATGATCTAGATCTTAATGTCCAAGGTATACCGCCATCTGCTTGCGGTCTATATTGCGATGTATTTGATGTAACCCCTTCATAATTCATTTGCTTTTTACCATAAATAAAATATGGAACAATCACATTATTATATTTTTTATTATTCAATCCAATTATTAAATCTTCACCAGAAGGCCTAGGAGTGCCAAGATAAGTAGCTGATGCAGCTGCATTAGGGTGGCCTGGATGTGTATGAAATGCTGCTATTGGCCTACCAGTAAAGCTTCCATCATTTGAAGTAAACGAACTTTTAAGCTCCAATTTAAACGCAGCATGCATTGCAGTAACCTTTCCATTACTGTTAGTTTCTAATCTTTGTCCTTCATATGGTAGTACGTTTAACATCCTGCCCCCTTCAGAGTTTTCATAAATGGCTCCTCCTACTTCTTCAGATGTATGCATGGAAATTCCAAGTGCCAATTTCATCCCCCCCATTACATTAGATGTTTGCATCCCATCAGTTTTAATATTCTGACCATCAGATAACAATCCTTTATCAACTTCATCAACTATAGTTTCACCTGTTTGATTATCAACCAATTGATCTGTAGCATCAGCCGTCTCTTTAATTAAGTTTATATTTCCCGATTCTTTATCAAGAGCATATATATCCAACATTCCCGTAGGGTCCACCCCCGTAATCGGATTATTCTGCACAAAGTTATAAGGTGTGAACCAGTTACGTGCATCTGCCATAGGGTCTACCTGCCAAAAGCGACCTAGCGCAGGGTCATAAATTCTTGTATGTAAGTTGAACGCCCTCACTCCTAAACCTAGCATTTCTTTTTTGCTAGTTAAACCTTTGTCTTTTCGTATAATTCATCTAGTAGCTCACAGAAAGAATAAGGTAGATAGCAAATCAATCCTGCTTTATAAAAGAATAATCTCTAGGTGGGTGCGAGACTTCTTCCCATACACCCTTTTTCAGCGTATAGGTTCTGACAAAAAATATCTTGTCATTTTCTACTACCATTTTAGAATGCTTTGGCATATTAGAACTTGCATCAGAGTACAATCTTATTAAATTGATGGTATCACTCTTAACAAAATAAATCCCTGAATAAGTTAACATCGATTCCGAACTATAAAACTCATATTTTTCATCATCAATAAAATATATATAATCAGTCATGTGATTATCATCTTTAAATTCCCATCTAGTTTTAGATAAGTCATTTAATTGGGCTGAGCAATTCTGAAGAAAAATAAATGTGAAAGTGCCGATAAGTAGATATTTCATAGTATTCAATTTTTGAAACTTCAGTATGTCATTCAACATTAATAGGCATTAATTCAGAATTTCTAATTCTATATTCACATCTGATGGGCAAAAACTTCCATTCGATAACATCTTCATTATCTCTTTGCGACAAATCTAATACATTAAGCCCATCCTTTTTTAATTCATAATCTAAAATATTTGCAAGCTTACCATTGGAGGTATCATAAACCACTACAGGATGACTCATGTAATTGAAATAACCTTGTAATTCATTATTATTCACGGAATCACTATCATTAATAAATTTTACTAAACCAATGAGAGAAGATTGAAACTAAAGTATCCGATTTTTCAATGGAAAATATAATAAACAATTTAGTAGGCTCTTTCCAAGGATTCTTAATAGTCCCATATTTTTTTGTATATTTTTGTAACTCACCTACAACAGCTTCTCCTAATGCATTAATAGTATCTCTTTTATTGTTTTGGTATGATTGATTTTCCGTTTTTACCGGCTGATTATTTGAGCTATTACTACAAGCTGCAAAAAATAATGATAGAAGAATTACTACTACTTTTTTCATCATCTAATTGCAATGAATTTTATAGGATTCAAGTAAATTCAATTGGCCCTCTTTTATTTCATATACCCACAGCGAGTAATCGCTAGGATAAGCTTCAAAATCTTTATTATAGGTAAACTTTTTTTTGCGCCCTGTCTTAATATAAAGATTTTTTAAGCTGTCACTTACTACTAGAACTGTATGTCCATCAGCTTCAAAAAATCCTTTTATGTTCTTTTGTGAGCTACTAGTTAAAAAGTCCAGTCCTTCTATCATTGTAATTCGTACTCTGAGGCTATCAGCTTCAGAAATATCTTTAATAAGAAACATTAGCTTTGAATTATAATACTTGCAATCTTTTTGGGATTTAGAAAGTGCTTCAATAGTTGTGGACAAATTAGTGGATGGCTCAATTTCATCTAACTGCAGCGAATCCTCACACTCGGAAAAATTCAGTATGTTTAGGAATAATATATATATATACACTTTCATAATATTAATTTTTATTAGGTTTAACAGTAATCTCATCCATCATAGTGGAAGGATAAGTAATATATTTTTTTGTTTTAGGTATAAAGATTTGGAATATTGAATTGGCTTGAGACCACTTTGCCCAGGCCTTCATGTCACCTTCTGATTCATATGGCGTATTAGATGGATGATTATGAACATGTCTCCGTAAAGGTGTGTTTAATCCCTGTATCTTTTTTATTGCTGTGATAGAACCTGGTTCACTTGCTAGTTTATTACCAGTCGATAAAATATTTATTCCTCTAACTCCAGCTTCACCAGCTTGTGTTAAGCCCCATTCTACGTTCGAGTTGGTAGCAACAAATTCAAAAATTGATTGACCCTTTGAATCCCCAAGCATTGTATAAGTGGTTGTTTCTGTAGTACCTGTTGGTGTTTCCACATCATCCTTTGATGGATTATTCAGAATATCTTTTTCTACTTGAATAGAATTACTTTCATCAACACCACCCTCACTATTCTCAGCATACAATACATCAAAATCATCTTCTGTTTCTCGTAAAAAGCTAATTTCTCCTGTTTCTCTATCTAAGAAATAATCGTCCAGCATCCCAGTAGGATCAACCCTAGTAATAGGATTGTTCTGCACAAAATTATAAGGGGTTAACCAGTTTCTTGCATCTGCCATAGGGTCTACCTGCCAAAAACGGCCTAGGGCAGGGTCATACATTCTGCTTATCACCTCATCGGGCATTTCTTCTGATAAGTCGTATTCAACGAATTTAACAATCTTTCCCGACATCCTGCTAATCTCCACTGTGCCTATTTTAGCAATAGTGTCCTGATCGTAAAATTCGTAGTTCTGCCCATCACCGGCTGTTGCAATATAAACATCATATCCGTATTCCTCAAATGGCTGGGGTGTTTCGAATTGGTGGGGCTTTCTGGTAGTGTCATTATTCACTCTGAACAACCAATTAAGGTACATTTCCTTCGGCATTTTTCTATAACCCAGATGATGAATAGCCATGTAGGACTGCTCCAGTTCTTGAAAAGATTGGAGCATTTCCTGATCCTCAAGCTTGCTGAAATCTTTTACTCCTTCGTTGATCATTTCCTGCTCAAGCTTTTTCTTTTGGAGCTCGGCTTTTAGTATGAGCGCATTCACATAGTTGGGATAATATTCAAGAGCGGTTTCCAGCCATGCTAATGGGGTATCAAGATGATTGATCCCAAATTTCTTCACATATCCTTGTGCCAGGTCTGTAATCACATATGAAATGGTTTGTTTGTTGGATAGGGTATCCATATATATGCCTTTGGCAACAGATTCAGTTTTGATATAACTGTTCCATTTTATGTCCTTATCATGTGGAAATCTGCCAGTGGTAAGCTCTGTATTATACCAGCCATGTTTTTTATTACTTTGCTTAATATATGTATGGTTAGGTGCAATTGATAAATAAGCAGGAACACCTACTTCTTCTGCTAAGATCTTATAAAGTAACGGCAAACTATGGCAATTTCCGGAATTGCTCACCAAAAGTTTAGTCACAAACATCTTAGTCCAGTCATCTTCTCCAAGAAAGTCGTCCATGTCATAAGTATAAGGATGCTTTTTAAAGGTCCTTGCACTTGAATCTTTGGATTTAGCAGGTAAAGTGAAAGTTAGGCTGTCCTTAAGCACTCTGTAAATTGATGAGGATTTTAATACCTGTTCCCTGTCCGGTTTATTATAGATCAGACCACCTTCATCAACTAATGAATTGGTTAGCAAGGTAAGAAAAGCTATATGGTTGGTAAAATCCTCATATTGCAGATTCCCCTCTAAGAAAGCATTTTCGGTAATAAATACTGCTCTTTTGATAGATAATGGAACTTCGCCCTTGAGCATCATTTGAAGTTCTTGAAAGGCTTCATGATAATGCCTGGTGGTATCTTTGCTGTTTTTGGCTGATGTACCCAAGCAGATGAACCCCAGTATGATTGATAGTATTACTCTTTTCATCTCTTTATTTGTTGTTCCAGTTGTCTCCTTTTAACTAAATGCTGCTGAACTTTGGCGGCCTCCTTTACACCGGAGAGCCAGGCTTCATAATGCCAATCGGGAATTTTGGCATATCCTAAATCTTTAAAAATATAATCTACTGCTCCGTTTCTTAAACTATTAATTAACTGGGCATCTTTATCGTTATCAAGTGCTTGTTGGGTGAGGTTATAGGTGCTGTATTGCCTTAGCACATTGTTGAATAAATCCTTGTAATATCCAGCAATAATCAAATTGGCAGTTAGGCTGTTGGGAAAATAGTCTTTTGCCGTCATTGCCATTTCAAAAGACCGTTCGTCCTGCCCGAAAGATTTAATGTAAGTGAGGGTAAGTGTGCTTAAGAGATATGCTATGGTCTC
This sequence comes from Marivirga lumbricoides, assembly GCF_014636295.1. Lineage (GTDB taxonomy): Bacteria > Bacteroidota > Bacteroidia > Cytophagales > Cyclobacteriaceae > Marivirga > Marivirga lumbricoides. Next base: position 198,418 of record NZ_BMEC01000013.1, read on the forward strand.
TTTCTCTGTAAGAGGTTTTAAGTAGATTCCGCTCTTTACCTGGTTGGCTTTGACAAACCCACTTTGCCATTGGAAGTCATCTGTGGTAAACACTCTTCCTGTCAATTCTATATTATTCCAGTTGCCCACTTTATCTTTAAACATGATAAAGCTATGTTCTGGTGCCAAAGCTATGTGCACATCTTTTGCACCGAGGGATTGCGCTAGCATATAATAAAGCATAGGCAGGCTCATACATTGGCCTGTTCCTGTTCTTAATAGTTTGCTCACGAATATTTTTGTTGCATCTTTTTTACCTGCAAAATCTTCATAATCGTATAGCATGGGTTTTGTAATTACAGGCTTTTCAAGTTCACTGAAATACACTTCAGTGGTATCGGCCATATATTTAAAAATAGACATGACCTTAGCCATATTATCTGTTGGGTCCAGTCCATCCTGCTCAATTAAACGCTCAATAGTCATTTTGGAGGTATTAAACATTTCACTGAACTCTTTCCAGTTTAAGCTTTTATCATAAGCACTTTCAACCAGAAATACGGCCTTTGTAAAATCAATTTCCTGTTGGTCCATTAACATGCTATGCAACTGGGAGTAAGCCTCTTCAAAACGTTCCACCGCTGCGCCATTATGAAGCCCAAGATTGTATTTAATTTTAGGTATAAAACTTGTCGATATCGCTTCATCAATAATTTGCATGGCTCTTTCCTTTCGTGCCTGATAAGCAGCCATATCGGCTTCAACCATTGCCATCTGGTTTTGATATTTTGATGGAGCGGAATTATTACTCGCAGAAAAGGGGATTACTGGTGTGGCTTCAACCACCGGACTTTTTGAGTAGTCTGTAAAAGCATTGGCAGGATCTACGCCTGGAACATTCAATGGATTAATAGTATTGATAATCTTGTATTTATATAGTTCTTCACTTGTTTTTGGCGTACCTTTCCTAATTACAGAGATAAATTCTTCACGTTTTTGATTTTCGGTTAAATAAGGGCGATAAGCATCAGTGGAAAGTAAATTAGGAATAACTTGAGCATGCGCCAGAAATGTGGGGAGAAGTAATATATATATGGCAATAATGAATCTCAGCATTTGACAAACAGCTAAATTCTAAGGCAAAAGGTTTTTGGTATTAAAACATATGTATCTAAATAAATTAATTTATTTTATATTTCCTAAGCAAGGTTCCATTTTTCATCAAAAGCAATGAAAAATACCTATAAGTAGGTAGTGGTTTTTGGTAAAAAGTGGGGAAATAAATAAAATGAATGCTAAAAGATGAAAGCAGGAAATAACTGGCTGTCTCAATAAATAGGATTAAGCTTCGAAAATTTGTTGGTAAAAACACCAACAAAGGAGCAGGTTTTCTTGTTTAGAAATGCTATGATCCAAAATAATAACATAAAGCTATAAAAAGAATAGCTATTAAGCCATAAATCAAACATCCCTTAAAATCTACGTTTTTGGGAGCATTGTTGAACCTTGAAGATGTACGTCTATATTTATAGTCTGAAAGCATAATTTTTGTTGCTAACGCTATGCCTATACACCCGTCCACCATAAGCTATGTGACTGCTGTTTTTTTCTTTTTCAAGGATAATAGTCGTTCCAAATTTCTCCATTTCTTATTTTGTCTTGTTCCCCAATTTACCATTTCTGTTTGTTTAGTTCGTAATTCTTAGGATAATACTTCATTTTCTTTTCCGCCTGTTTCCAATAGGTTCCACTTTCGATGTTAAATAAAGTGCTTTCTATAAGTCTGGCAAATTGATAGGGGCTTGAATTTTCAGAACTTTGAATACCATTTGGCAAATGGAAGTTTGTCACTGAATTATTGTAAACCACCTCTCCTGAATTGTTAGGAGTCCTTTCTTCTGATAAACCACTATTTTGTTTTAATGGTTGGTTAAAGCTAAAGCAATTTGCAAGAGGAGATGATATTAAAGCGTAGCGAGACGCTACGCTTAGAGGTATAATCAGGCGTAGTTTGTAACTACGCTCAGGTGGGGATATACGGCATTGCCCTTAGAACAAATCTTTTGTATTGTTAAACTAATACGTGCAAGACATAGATGTACCGAACATTAAATGTCTGGAACTATTCTCCTAATTGAAAACGATCTGTTTTTAAATGAATGACATGGGAAGCTTTTCTATTCCAAACCGGCCATTCCAACCCATTCACCGTTCCTGGTTTTCCTGTTCGAATGAAATTTTTGAGATACGTATGGTACTGGTCAACCTGTTTTTCAAAAAGAGGTTGGTCTTCGGGTTCAAGAAAAGTGAAAAAATGGGGAGCATTAAAACTGCTTTTGTTAAAAAGATAGGTGAGATCGGAGGCATGTGTTGCCATAAAGACTTCTTTCCATGGTGATTTCCCAGGAGTAGCTTCAAACTGAAGACGGTAAATTTCGGAATTGTTTCTTTCGAATTTTTTAAGGTATAACCCCACTAATATGTGCAATAAGCGACTTTTCTTAATGACTTTTTTGCGGTATTTATCATACTTTTTGCTTGATACAAATTTTTCAATGGATTGAATATATTCATTTGTATTGATAACTTTCCACAATTCTTCACTCGTTAAACCTAGTGCTTCTTCAACGCCAAAATAGCTTGCTTCTTCACCGGTCATACCAACAATGATCGGCATTTTTGCAACATTATCTTTCTTCATACTCGAAAAGCCACTTTCTTTTAAGGTATAACCGTCTGCCACAAAATGATGCGAAAAGCCTTTTGTAGCTAACAATACTTCTGATGTACTTAAGCCATATAAAAACGAGGTCAAACTGTCAGTCGGTAAGTTTTTGAGTAATTTCGCTGCTACTTTTTCATCTTCTGCTTTTCCCTGGCTGACTAATAATTTCTGAATTATTTTTTCGTCATATTTAGCTGCTTTTCTAGTGGATTTAATAAGGGGAAAACCGGAAAGACAGACAGCTTTATGAAAAAGACCTTTTGACAAAGGAGAGCAGAGTAAAGACCAAATATTGATACAGCCAGCAGATTCTCCCACCAATGTTACATTCGTTGGGTCTCCTCCAAAATTTTCGACATTCGCCTGAATCCATTTCAATGCAGCTAATAAATCTAGAAGTGTGTAATTACCAGATGCACTTAAGGTATCATTTTTATGTAGCTCAGGGTGATAAAAGGAACCAAAAATACCTAATCGATAATTTACCTTTACAACCACCGCATCTGTATTCCGGGCAAGGCTATGCGCTTCGTAAACTTCATCTGATTTTGTTCCGGCAATGTTAGACCCACCATGAATCCAAACGATAACCGGACGTAAGGTAGAGCGATTTTTATGGGTTAAAATATCGAGGTACAAACAATCCTCACTTCCTACAACGGTCCCAAACGGAGCTGTTCCACCAATTACCTTTGTTCGAATTTGGGCACTCATATCGGAATGATTTTTCCCATCCCAAATCGCTTCATGCTGCGCTGGTTGTTTTGGCTCTTTCCACCTTAAATCCTCTGTCGGTGGAGCGGCATAAGGAATAGAATAAACTTGCAGTAATCCTTCTTCAAGATATGCTTTTACAGGCCCTTCCGTAGTCATAAAGATGTTTTGGGATAAAAGCCCGGTCGTAAATAACTGAAAGCAGATAAAGCAAATAATTCTCATATCGTTTTATTTAAATGTGCTGAAGATAATATAACTTCTCTTTTTTAGACAGATCAAGTTCAGGGTCACAAAGACTAATTTTCAAATTTCTATATACTGTAATTTCTTATTTCGCGAACACTGCTTTCCTATATCTCATCCCCCAATCACTCATAGCGTCTACCACATTGCCGAGACTTTTTCCATAAGAGGTTAGTTCATACTCAACAGCAATAGGCATGGTGTCTACTACTTTGCGTTTGATAAGATTGTTAGCTTCAAGATCCTTAAGCTCCTGAGAAAGCATTTTTGGTGAGATGCCTTCAATATGTCGAACGAGCTCCATGAATCTGAATTTTCCAGTATTATATAAAGCTGCAATGATCACAGTTTTCCATTTTCCGCTCATCAAATCCTGAGTATCCTTCACTCCCTGGACGTACTTTTTACAATGTTCCGGGATTTTAGATTTATCATTTTTCATGGCAACAAATTTAAAAAAACTAATCACTATAATGAAAACTAGTTACGCATTGGTAAGTAGTTACCAAAAGGTAAGAGTAGCATTTTAGGTAACCAATGTTTTTAACTTTGCGATTGAAATATTAAAATTAAATATCATGAAAAAAGTAGTTGTCATTGGTGCTACAGGTTTTGTGGGTAGCCATATTGTTAATGAATTAGTAGAAAGAGGTTTTAAAGTAACTGGTATTTCAAGAAGTGAAAAGGAATCAGACAATAGTAACCTGTCTTACGTTGCTTTGAATATTAAAGAAGTAGAAAAATTAGCAGACGTAATAAAAGGAGAAGATGTGATTGTTAGTGCATTTAGTCCTGCTGCTAACAAACCAGAGTTAATTGAAGATTTTCTCGAAGGCTCAAAAGCCATACAGCAAGCCGTAAAAAAGGCTGCAGTAAATAGATTTATAATTATTGGTGGTGCAGGTAGTTTGCTTAATGATGAAGGCAGGCAAATTGTCGATACCTTACCGCAGGACTTGCCTTTCATTCCTAAATCTAAAGCAGCCAGGGATTATTTTGAAATTATTAAAAAGGAGGAGGAACTTGACTGGGCTTATTTTAGTCCGGCATTAGAAATGAACCCGGAAATTTCAATTGGCAGAACAGGAAATTATCGCTTGGGCACAAACCGTCCGGTTGTAGACGATTCAGGAAAAAACAGAATGTCAGTGGAAGATGTAGCAGTGGTCATAGCTGATGAAATAGAAAAACCTAAACATCATCAGCAACAGTTTACCGCGGGATATTAAGCTATAAATTAAGCATGTTATGGAAAATGAAAAATTGAATCTCTTATACATATGGGATGGCTATTGTGGTTGGTGTTATGGCTTTTCTAAAGAATTAACCAAATTTCATAATAATCACCCTGAGCTTCCCATCACGGTTTTACCTGGTGGCTTATTTACCGGAGATAAGAGTCTGCCCATTTCCAATTACCCCCATATTCCAGAGGCTAATCAGCGTATAAATCAACTTACGGGAGCAGTATTTGGAGACTCCTATAACAACCTTTTGAAGAAAGGTAATTTTCTATTGAACTCAGAAGATGCAGGAAAAGGTTTTGTTGCCTTAAAACATTTTGCTCCATCAAAACAGTATGAAATAGCTAATGCGATGATGAAGCTATTTTATCTGGAAGGGAAAAGTTTAAGTGATCCTGAAACTTACGGGGAGATTGCTCAAAATTTAGAAATAGATCCTGAAAAAGTAATGACCTGTTTTCATACTGAAAATGCTCTAATAGAGACCCAACAACTTTTTATGAAAGTAAAGGAAACCGGTGTTAATAGCTATCCTACATTATTATTGCAAAAAGGAGAGGAAATGATAAAAATTGGCGGAGGGGTAGCAAACGTGGAAAAACTTGAAGAAAACCTTAAAAATGCTGTAGAATTGTTTTCTACTAAAAGAAGCAAATAGGTGCTAAAATAATAACCTATAAAAGAATGGAGAGCTTAAAAAAGCTTTCAATTTTTATGATTCATATCTACTGTTTAAAATTAGTAATTATTTTTATACTTTTAAACAGTTCGGTTTTAAGGGTAGCTTACATATTGTCTGTGGTATCCAGTTATTCTTCACTAATATAATCATCTATCGATTTTTTATTACTTAAATCAATAGCCTCTGTCAAGTCCCAGTCGTTTAGTATTAGTTTCCATTTTGCACCAATTTGGAATAAGCAATTGATCAATTCTTCCTTATTTGCAGAGTCTTTACTAAACCGGAAACCATCAATCCAAATATTCTCTATCAAGTTATTTTTAAAATCGCAAAAGACTGCTGATGAGTCTAATTTAAAACCCCAAGTGCTTAAACATATTTCTTTATAAGAACCATAACCAGAGTAAACTTTATCTACTTTTTGAAATCCGTATGTTTGCAATAATGCTTCGAACTCATTTATAGGGATTTCTCTTTCTGAGGTCTTGACTTTTTGTCCTTCTCTGATGTAAACATCAGTGAACCCCAAACCATCACTATGTTCTTTTGCAAACTCATCAATTTTTTCGTTTTCCTCTTTTAAATCAAGAAAATTTTCAATTGGAATCAACTCTACTTGACAATAGAAATCTTCGTGTAAGTATAAACCACTCCCTCCTGAATTTTTCAACCACTTTAAAAAACTCATTATTCAAATTTGATATATTTTATGTCAACATTTTCAGTTAACCACACGCTGTTTTCAGAAAGATAGAATTTAATGCCATCTGATGACATTTTTCCAGCTTCTATTATCAAGACAACGGGTTTTCCATATCTCATTCCAACTTTCTTTGCCGTCTCTCTATCACTTGATAAATGAACATGGTGCCTACTTTGTTTTAAAAGGCCACCCTGCTTAATTGAATCGATATTCTTGGTGGCAGTTCCATGAAATAATATTTCTGGCGGTAACTTTTGTTCCAATTTTAAGTCAACATTTATTGAATGACCTTGATTAGCCCTAATTTTTGAAAAATCATCGTTAAACTTAAATCTTTGCTTATCGCTTGAACTTACAATATCTTTTAAAACCTTAATATCAATAGAGTAATTAGCTTTAAGCATTCCTTGAATTAGAAAATCCGTATCAGCCCATCCATTTTCGTCAAGTTCTAAAGAAATTGTTTCAGGTTTATGCCTTAAAACCAAGCTCAAAAACTTACTTATTTTAATCTTATCAGTAATCATCTTATATATTGATACCATAGTTGGATAGAACGCCACTGTATAAATTCGTGGCTGATTAAAAATATAAAAATTTAAGTTAACTACCGGATCAATCCGCAGGATTGGCTATTAAATTAATTTTTCATAAATAAGGCAAGTCTGCGGATTGTCGGGCTTTCTATGAAGAGCCAAAGGAACAATTACCTACAACCAGCCATGATTTATGACAGAATATTGGGAATAGTTTCTATTGTACTTGAAATGTTATTTCTTTTTCTAATATGAAATCATCAGAAAGGTCAAGTCCTTTTTTATCATACATCTTCACTTTGATTTTATGCTTCCCTTTCTTTTTTGGACTTATTTTCACCTTTCCTTTCCCATTATTTATATCAATAGTATCTCTATCATTTAATACTATAGTCATGAACTCTTCACTTTTTGATGAAAAAGCGGCAAAAATAACCTCTGCTTCGAAGTATTCATCAATGGATATTATTTCTTTTTTTGGTACTAACATAAGTTCAAGCTGATCGAACCAGTAGGTAGCTCCAATTTCCATAGATATATTTTCCATTATTGCGGTTTTCGCTTTCGTTAATGCAATAGTACCAGCTAATTTCTCATAACTGTTAGCAGCCTCGATTAAAGTAAGTTGCCAGTCGGAATACTCGTACTTAGAAAGATTTGAAGATGACTTTTGAAATTTATCAAATACCATTCTTAATTCTTCCCCTTTATTAACATCTTCAATAGCCTCTTCGTACAATGAATTAAGCGTTTCTAATTTGCTTTTTACTTGCAGTTCTTTATTCGAACTTTCTGATATTAGATTAGAAATGGCAGTCGCTTTTCTTTCATTTCTTTTCAATTCGAATTCTTGCTGTGAGGCTAAATATTTTTCTAATGAAGGGTCTTTTGTACAAGATACTATTGCTAAAGACAATATTATTATAATTGTATGTTTCATCTGGTTGTTATTGTTGATAACGGGCGCGCGTAAAAAGCCGTGCGCCACTATTTATTGAATTGATGAAGTTAGCAATTTTTATTTTTCCATCCATGTCTTGCTTGCCTCACCTACTGATATTTGAATTTAAACATCTATACTGACTGCCAAAAATTGCGGGAAATACCACCTTTGCTAGCCAGGAACTGCTCAAGCGCATGGTTTTTACATTGTGTTGGGCATAGTTATTAGGTCTAAGGAAAGCATTATAGTAAAATAGATAACAAAGAGTATAAAGTCCACCAATGTAACTTTTCTGTTATCCCAGATGTCTGTACGACTTTTTGCTGGAGCCACAAGTTCTCGATTTTGAATTTTTATACTAAGGAATCTTAGAACTTGAAATAGAATTAACAAAAGCCACGTAAATTGAAGTCCATGTGCAGCTGGACCTCTGAACATCTGCAATGACGAAATATCTACATATTCTCGATATAAATAAATATGAATTAAACTGAAAATAATCCAAATTAACCATATATTTAGTCTTCGGAGCGATTTGTAGTTGAAAAAGTATAGAAACAAATGAGTACCAAATGAATAACCAAATAGCCAGTCCACTTTCGATGGAATGTTAGTTAAATAAATAAATGCTGTCAGAGCAATATAGAGTAGAATAGTTACTAAATCCCATTTACTTGGTTTTTCGAAGTAGAAGATTGTTTTGTTCATATGCTAGAGAAAAACAAAGTCAATTAGCATCCAATTATGCCCAACAATTCGCTAAATACACCTAAAGGTGCACATACTAACCTTATAAATTTACTAACCGACAACAAACACTTGTAAACGCTTACAAACATTTACAAATACTTATTGAGCTGTTATTTTATTCAAAGCTTTGAAAATAACTCCTTACCCAATCAAATCCTATCTAATTCATCGAAAAGGAATGAAAATACCTGGAAGTAGGTAGTAGGTTAAATAAGAGATGGGATTTTCAGGGATTGTTCAAGAGAATAAGTAGGTAGATTGAGGAAGGAGTTGCCTAGCTAAAATGAGATGATTAACACTATAATTTTAAAGAGACGATTTCGCATATTCATTTTGTGAGTATTAGATTTTTTTTTATTTACTCACAATCATAATTGAGGGGCTCTTTTATCTTCTTTGAAATCTTCAAAGTAGACTGTTTTGTTTGTTTTAGAATTACTAAGCTCAACGAAACCCATTGAACCACTTCCTGTAAAATTGATGTTGAGCCCAATGACTTCACCAATTGATTGTTCGGTGTGAATAGAATAAACCTCCTGACCATTCAACAAAATTTTGTATTCCCCATTTATTAAAGTGATTTCAACTAAGTTCCAATTATAAACACTCGCACCAAATGAAGATAAGTCGGTATGCTTACCTTTGAAAAGCTTGTCAGCAATTTTTAAGTTCACACTTCCAATACAGCCTGGAAAGGTAAGTGGTATCATATGCATGTCCTCTGTACCTAATATCATTATTGATATTTTTGGACATGCCAAACTCATAACACTATCACTCTTAACCCGTACTTTTAGTCGGAAATTATCTTTATCAAGTCCTTTAAAACTATTTACATAGTAATAACATAATAGCAGATTTGGATCTAAACTTAAATTGTATTTTTGAAGCTGCTTTTCAGTAACAGTGAATATACCCTCCGGTTTGTGGCTTTCAACATCGATGTAGGTGGGGTTTTCGTCCGACATATCTGCTCTGGCAAGTGCTATCCATTCATCAGTTTTAATGAGAACCTTTGCTTGAGCAATTACTTTATCGTTTGCGATCAGTGAGGCCTGATGTGCACCAGGATAATAATAGGTGCTGGTAAGAATAGTATCACTTTTGCTTACCCTTTCTCTTCTGAACTTGTTCCACGACTGTTGTATAAAAAAACTGTCAGCCTGAATTCCGTTTAGATTATAGTTAAATATCACTGTATTCGGGACATTAATAGGTGAAGCATATTTCACGGATAAAGAAGCATTTGAAGAAGATTGATTAGATGTAGTAGCAACTGCGTTAATTCCTAAAATAATGCAAATAACCGATGCGATTGAAATTGTAGCATAAGTGATAACCTTCCAATTCTTTCTTTGCAACTTATTAGAAGAACTCACTTTGATGCCTGCCTTTTGGTGCTTTTCAGTAAATTCCAGCCATCCTTCATATTCAAGAAATTTAGCTAATGCATCAAGTGTTCCGGGTTGAGGTGTTCCGGCATAATCAGGCTTCCATATTCTTCTAATGGTCGTCAGACTAATTGTTATTTGAGACCTTTTTTCGATTAGCAAAATAAGGTTTAAAAAATCTCTTTGCCTCCAATATTTACTATCTGGCCAATTTAACTTCTCTTCTATCTGGCATTTGCATTCTTGGACGAGAGCAAGCTCCTGTTTTAGCATTTAAATGGCTTTTGAACTTTAAATGAATGGTATTTGACTTTCTTTCGAATAGATTGAAAGGCTACTTGCATTAAATTTAAAACAAAATGAAAACAATTCAAAAGCTAGTTGTAATAGTGCTTGTATTACTCTTTTACTTCAAAGAGGGACGCGCCCAGGAATTTTATGTAGATGCTATCAATGGGCTGGACTCAAATGACGGATCCCCGGACAATCCATTCAAGTCCATTCCGCAATCCGTTAAGGTAGCGAATGAGTTAACAGGTTCAGGTGATATTTTGATAAGGGTTATGCCGGGATATTATGTATTAGAAGATAAAACATCCATTAATCCGGTGCGCATCTTTAATGATACTTCACGGTTTATTATTGAAGCATTTTATAACCCTGATGAAGAAGGTTGGAGTCCTCAGCAAATGCCGGTCATTCAATCCATCTCTGCGAATAATTCTACTACTTTTTTTAATCATGCAGTTGGCATTTTAGTGGCTTCTGAACATGTAAGTTTAAGAGGGTTGAAATTTTTGGGCAATGCTAATCCCTTGGTTAAGTATTACTATCCTATAACTAAAGAAGATAAAGACCTGAGAGATCTTGAGGTGAGCCAGTGCATGTTTATTGGTGACAAGGAGGCCTCCAGAATTCAAGGCGGTGTTTGGGCACATGGTATGAATAATGAAGTAAAGAATTGCGTGTTTTACGAATGTAGAAACGCCATTCTTTTCTTTGATAATGTTGCTGGATTTAAGATCAGCAAGTCTATAATTATGGAAAGTTATGAAAGCGCTTTTTGGTTTGGCCCTGATGATGTTGATTTTGAATTCTCAAACAACATTGTAGCGAATAATAATAACGTAATTGTGGGTAGGTCAGCGAACTTAAAGTATTCATCATTCTTTAAAGAGAGCGTTATAGTGAATAACAATTCTATCGTAGGATATTGGTCTGGAGAAAAAGGAGAAATTGTCAATATTGAAAATCCTGATATTCAATTTAAGAATGTTATAGATAAAGGATTTATTGAGGTTTATAAGAATGAGGAAGATAATTTCAAAGCCAATCATCTTCATTTAATCCAGAATTCCCTGGGTTCAGTTTATAAGGCTGGCTTATTCAAAAAATAGCAATTAGTAATAAGTTTGAAAATGAGATCAACCGAGCTAGCATAACTGCCCGTTAAGCATTAAAATTTACTATTTTCCGACTAAGCATTGAGGCTATCACTTTTAATCGGGATCAAACCCCGATTGAAAGTGTATTTTCAAATTTCCATATACTGTAATTTCTTATTTCGCGAACACTGCTTTCCTATATCTCATCCCCCAATCACTCATAGCGTCTACCACATTACCGAGACTTTTTTCCTAAGAGGTTAGTTCATACTCAACAGCAATAAGCATGGTGTCTACTACTTTGCGTATGATAAAGAAGTTCTTTTAAATCTACAAAAGGTTCTGTGATTCAATTGCTGCCTATTGCTTCAAAATTCAGATAAATCTTAAATTGAAACCAATTAAGTATAAAAGAATAGGTTACCAGAATCAAAGATCCTTACTATTTGTAGATCATGGAAAAATATTGACTTCTTATTTTTTGATTAATCGAAATGTTTGTGTTGCTCCGTTTTCAGTAGATAGTTTTACTAAATAAGTTCCTTCAGTAAGGGAGCTGATTTCTATCTTTTCACCTGCAGAAACACAGCTTTTATTTACCAGTTCACCGTATAAATCGTAAATATCGGCTCTTACGCAGGTACCTCCTAATCCGGAAATCTTAAAATAGGTGTTGGCCGGATTGGGAAACAATGCTAAATCTCCATTAATGACGCCTTCTTCACTAACAACCTCCTGAACTCTGCTGGTGCTGGCTCCGGATGCAACAGTCGTCCAGTTGAAAGTTTCCCATTCTCCAATGTCCGGGCGGTTGCACATGACACCCGACAGACCGTTCTCCGAGCTCACATAGTTACCATTGCTACCTTTAATAGCAAACGCATTCCCTCCAAGTTCAACCCAGTTGAATTTTTCCCAATCGTCTGGTGTATTGCGATCGCACATCATGGGCGAATTACCATTCTCAGAACTTACATATTTACCATTGCTCCCCCTTAATGAGAAGGTTCCGTCCGGATTATCAATAACATCAAATTTTTCCCAATCGTCAGCCTCATCACGGTCACACATCATGGCAGAAAGGCCGTCTTCGGAACTTAAATATTTACCATTGCTTCCCTGTATGGTAATGCGCCAGGTGCTGGGGTTATCTCCAGCATTAAGGTCTAGTTCAGCCCATATAGGACGGTGATCTGATCCTACCGGACTTTCAATTACTTCACTTGCCAGAGTTTGAATGTTGGATGATGCCGGTACATAAATGTAATCGTATTTAACACTTCCAAAAGTATTACCTCCACTTGAAGGATGGACATCGCGGTAAGTATCTCGTAATTTTACCGGATTGTCACTTCCCGTTTTAAAGAAACTGGTTATCGGATCGCTTTCAATAGAATTAAAATCTCCAGTTAAAATGACCGGATCCTTAATTGTGCGTTCATTTACTCGATTAACTAATAATTTCGCACTTTTACTTCGTGCTTCTACCCGGTTGGATGTAGCAAAGTGGCTGTTAAAGATATAGAATCCTTTACCGGATGACTTCTCGATTAACCGAACGTAAGTGCAAATACGGTTATAATCAGGATCCCATCCCCGCCCACATTCAGACGAGTTATCTTTAAACCAGAAACTTCCTGAATTGCTGTAGTCAATATCGTATTTAGCAGACTTGTAAAAAATAAAGGATCCTTCTCCGCCTTCGTCACAATCGCGTCCTCTACCGTAAACTGTATATTCAGTACCTTTGATATAACCAGCCATGTACGCAAGTGCTTCCTGCGAACCGATAACATCCGGCTGATTGGAATTGATAATACTGGCAACACTGCCTTTTCTGCCTTCCCAATTAGTCCCGTTTGGTTGCTGAACATTATAAGACATTACTTTTACAGTTTGTGCATTCAGATTGATGCATAAGAAGGAGAGAATTATAATTAGGTTAATTTTGGTTGTCATTTCTTTTGGGTTAGGTTTTATATAATGTCAATGAATATCTAATTGTCCGAAATAAAAAATTGATAATTATCAATGAAATTACCTGAGATCAGATATAGGTTTAGGCTGTTTTTTTTATCAACTTAGATAAATTTAGCCAATATAATGTTCTTATCAAAGTTTCCAACGACAGTGCGCCCTACGGATAAAGAATTCTGCCAAGCTGATCCCAGATAGTTATTGTGAGCACCTCTCTTTCATGGGGATAAAAATGAATACTGGGATGGTATCAGAGGAGACTAACTAAAGACGTGAAAATTGTGTTCTGCTACAAGATGCTGTATCACCATCTTTCCCTCAGTATTTTGATACCCTTTTACAATTCCAGAATCTAAGAACCTGAGTTCGTTGCTTAATTTATTTCAAAGTCTGTCAGAGCGTTCCCGATTTGGCGGTGCAGGGGTGATATTTTATTAATCGAACTCAGGTAATCTCCTGCAATTAAATAGTCACTGCCAGAAACGAAGCAATCTTATCTATTAGTAGACAGCCAACCTCTCAATAGCATTTCATAGCACGCAGATTCCTTCATTCAAATGCTCAACAAGTTGCGCATATAGAACTCGGAATGACCAGATAGTGAGTGAGTAATGATAGTATCTGCCACCCTCTTTCGAAAATAAATCCTGATAGAAAGAAAATTTCAATCAACTGGTTATTGCGAGGAACGAAGCAATCTTATCTAGAGCAAAAACATTAAACCCGACCCTGCAATTCTCTTCAGGTTCGTTCATTGCGAAGGAGGTACGACTGAAGCAATCTTAAGAGGCTTAGATCATTGCGAGGTACGAAGCAATCTTAGTAATATAAGTATCACCTAAAATCAAATGGTTATTGCGAGCGCAGCGCGGCAATCTTTTTGTCTTTGGTCTGTGAGCCTCAGACCTTGGTTTTTCTGTTCATTTGTGTAATAAGATAGTTTTTTTACTCAAATTACAATTAGCTCCGTCATTCCCTTGCAGAAGGGAGTCCGTTCATTTCAACAGTATGTTGAAATAAAGTTTTTTTATAGAATTGGCTTTGCTATAAAACTACAATTAAACAGTTATTGCCTGGCGCAAAGCAATCTTTTCTATTATTCTATAATAATTACGGTAATGAAATTTCATTTCATTGAAAAGATCCCTGATAATTTTTTCCGTTGCTCTCCAAAAATTTCGGGGATGACGATAATTGCCGGCTTTTGTGGTGATGATAAGCATTTAGTGCTTGCTTATTTAGGTCCTTTTTTCCAAAGGTCTGCGGCTTACAGTCCAGCAAAAAGAGGAAGGTCTGTGAGCCACAGACCTTGGTTTTTCTATTCATTTGTGCAATAAGATAGTTTTTTTTCTCAAATTACAATTAGCACGTCATTCCCTTGCAGAAGGGAGTCCGTTCATTTCAACAACATGTTGGAATAACGTCTTTTTTATAGAATTGCCTTTGCTATAAACCTGAGTTAAATGCTTAATTTATTTCAAAGTCTGTCAGAGCGTTTCCGATTTGGCGAGGCAGGGACGCCATTCTATTAATCGAACTCAGGTCAAGAAATAAATCGGCTTGTTTAAAGCTTTTGGATTAGCTGATTTCCGAATCAAATCTTATCTAATTTATCAAAAAGGGATGAAAAACACCTCGAAAGAGGTAGTGGTTTGGGTGAAAAAGTTAGGGAAAAAGGAAGTTGAAGATTGAAATACTTAGTTGCTGCAATATCTGCCTGTCTGAATAAATAAGATTAAGTTTCGTAAGGATTTATTGGTAAAAATACCAACAAATGGGAGTTTAGAGAGAGAGACGGACAGAATGTGTGTGTGTGTGTGTGTGTGTGTGATATTTTCAAGATATCCACACCATATTCTTACCTATCACTTTCCAGCCATTGGTTGTAAGCTCAGCAAAAACCACGTAGCCATATCCGCAGAGTATTCCACAAAATTCCTGATAATAGTATGCTGCCTTTGTTCTTTCCTCATTAATAGCTACTCTTGAAAGCACTAAAGTTGCCACCACCCTTTCCTCATCAGTGGGTTGATAATTTTCAACTCTGATTTGATATCCTCCAAGTGATGAAAAGTTCTGAAAATTGATCGGAATCGGACTGATAGTTGAGTCTTGTAATTGTGTTAAAAGCTCCGCAAATTCACCTTTCAGTTCAACTTCAAAAACCTCTTTAAAACCTAAGTTTGAAACACGTTTAATACGTTTTTTCTGATTGGTTATCAGTGAATCAAAAATTTTAAGTATAACTCTCTTTTTAGGCCTGGGAAAATCTAATGAGTTAGCCCATTCAATGGAATCTTTTTGATATTGCTCCCAATCAAATGTTTTATATGCTAAGGTTGTACTATCAAACCACTTCTTCCTCTCCAGAACTCTTTTGAGATTATCTTCTTCAGTTAAGCTGTCTGAACTTACCCACTGATCATCAACAAAAACTCCCAAATCCGGTTCCACTCGTAGTTCAGATGAATCTGGTAAGAATGCTTTTCTCGGAGGGGCAGGGGGCGGCTCCATGTAATGGCGCGGACCAACTACCTCAGGGAGCGTTGATTTAATAATAGTCAATTCAATATTTTCGTGACCTGTTTGGCAGCTAAAGCCTAACACTATCAATAAAAACAACAGAAAATATTTCATTGCACTAAAGTCCACAAGTCTAGCTATTTGATAAAGTTACAGATATTTTTTTAACAAAATTTATGTTAGCTATAGATATGACACTTAATATATGTAGAAATGAAAGCGACAAGCCCTTATGTTTAATCTAAACTTGAATTTTAATTCACAAAAGTTTGATTAGGTCGCTTACCTTTATTCAGGTACAGACCTGCTAAAATTGCTACTATTCCTGTTTTAAGTAAACCACTTTCAATATAGTTGGTATCCTGACCAGTCAAACCCATATAATAATCCAAAAAATAAACCCTTAGAACTTCCATTAATATGAAATAACCTAGTACTCCTAAGAAAACAGCTGGGAAATTATGTTTCTTTTTAAAAAACACAATGAGACACCATACCAAAAGCACTAGCCCAACTATGTTTGAAATAATTAAATAGCCATAAATATTGACTCTCACTTTAAGCAATTCATCTGTAGCTTGAAAGTATTGACTCCAATCATCTGAAAATAATTCCGATGTAGTTGTTACGATACCTATTATCATTGAAAGAGCACTGGCTATCATCATCAACATTATAACCCAAAGCCAACCTCCAATAGGCTTCGCTAAACGTTTTGGAACTGTGCTATTTTCTATATTGTGCATGTTGTCTCGTTCTGTAAATATTGATATAAAAGTATAATTTTTACTTATATTATTTTTACAGATTGTCACATTAGTACAATATATAATATAATTGATTTATAGAAATGAAAAAATGATATCTTCAGCGCTAGGTTTTTTAGTAATACCCCACCACTACAGAAACACGAAAACACTTTTTTTCACTCAAATTCGCTACAACTTTCAGAAGGTGTGTAAACGCCTGCCGCCTGCTGATAAACCAACGTTGCACCTAAATGGCCGGTATACATTAAAAAGCCGGAACCAGTAAGTGAGAGAATGAGGATACAAAGATGGGCTATCTTTCTAAACTGATTGAGCCAGCCAAGATACTCAAGAATAATAAGAACAGCTACTGCAGAAAAAAGCCAGGCTACAACATAAGCGTTGGTTTCGTGGGTGGCCAGCACCGTGGGGTCACAAATTTGTCTTGAAACTACAGGATCAGCAAGGTTACCCGTATAAATGGCTAACCATGCCCCTGCAGTACCTATGAGCAATAATACTTTGCTCATATTTTCCCAAAAGCCCTTTTTAGAGAAATAACCAATCAGGAAAAATAAGGTAGCCATTAATAAAATGGCAAGTGGTAAATGAACAGAGAGCGGATGCCAAATCTCCGCTCTCCAAAATTCCGGCACTTTATTCACTTTACTCTAGAATTTTAACCGATATTGGATCTAATCTTTTACCTTGTTTTTCTACTTCTACCTCTACTTTTTGGCCTTCAGAAAGCGCAGAAAAATCTACAGCACTTCCATTTCTGGTTAAAGTAGTTTGTTCAGTGAAATAAAGTTCAAGCGTTTTATTGTCATCAGTGGTGACATAAATTTCCGTTTTAGCAGGTTCAACTTCTTTTATCGTACCTGTGTAGGTTCCTGAATCAACAGCATCCGTATTTCCACCACATGAAGCAAAAATAAATGCTGATAAAAGCATGACCATTAAGAATTTCGTTTTCATAGTTAAAAAATTTTAGGTTGTTAATCTCTTAGCATACGCAAAGCAACTTTTGTAGTTGATGTATTCACTCAAATCCTTGCAATTGCCTCCTATTGATGAAATAAACAAACTATATCCACTAAACTACCCGAGTTTTAGTGTAACTCAATTTCTTAACTAATCACAAACGGATTGGGGCTGAAACTTATCACGAAAATCAATAGTGCAATCCAGCCTAAAATTTTCCTACCTAAGCTCAGTGGAGTATTATTTGCTGCTCTGGGATGTTCCACTCCTATCACTCTACCTAATAAAAAGATAAAAAGAAAATAGCCTCCGAAGCCGCTCAAATCTGTTACCACAAGGCTGGTTAAGTATTGTAATGCAAAAACTGATACTGCCAGCAAAAGCGTATTGGTTTGTGAAAGCTTTAAACCTCTGAAGCAGATAAAAAGGAATCCCACATACAAAATACTCATCCATATCATGGATTCAAGAGGCGTTTGAATGGTGATGAGCCCTAAACCTGCGGTGTAGGCCAGCAATAAAAATAAAACAGTGGCAATCCGTTTGTGCTTTTTAGTGCCGAAAATTCCATAGATGATATGTCCGCCATCCAGCTGACCAATCGGCAACAAGTTAAGGGCAGTAAAAAAGAGCGAGAGAAAACCAGCCAGCAATAATGGGTAATGAATTATCTCCCGGTGGTCAGGCAGCCTTTCAGGGTCTGCCAGGTATTCTTCAAAAAGCCAAAAAAGTATGGTGTTTCCCATGGCAAAGCTCTGCTGCTCGGGATCATTGTATACATAATCAGCGTAATCAGCTCCATATTGCTCATATTCAGGATGTATTTCATAAATGTACTCCTGCGGGGGCAAAGTACTAAACCCGTACCACAACACGCCTAATGCTACCACAAAACCAGCCAGCGGCCCGGCAATTCCTATATCAAAATACTGTTTTCTCGATCTGATAGGGCCAACTATACGAATGAGTGCACCAAAGGTACCAAAGGAAGGCATTCCCAAAAAGCCCAGCCAGCCGGGAAGGAAGTTGGGCAAGGTAACCTCTACCTTGTAGTATTTAGCTGTAAAATAGTGTCCGAATTCATGAACTCCTAAAATAAATAGAAAAGGAATTGAATAAGAAAAACCTGCGGTAAAATCAGCCCAGGAATAATCAGGTGAGTAAAAAATAATTTTATTAGTTACCCATTCCGATCCTGCTAAAGTGGTGCTTACAAAGGTAAGGACAAACAGTAGAATCTTTTTCAGGTAATACCTTGCGTTTTTTTCAATCATGGATGCCTATTTTATCTGATAATAATGAATAAAAACCTGAATTTCTTGGAATGTGTACTGTTTGAATACCCAGATGAGCCGCCTCTAAAAGGTTCAGCTCTCCATCATCCATAAATAAACATTGCTCAGGCGATAGTTGATGATGGCTCAGCAGCTTCTCATAAATCTCTACATCAGGCTTTCTCATATTCCACTTATGGGAAAAATGAACCTGGTGAAACAGTTGATCAAGATGATTATAGGAAGAAGTTTCATTTAAAATTATGTGAAAAGCTTTTTCATGAATTGCGTTGGTATTACTCAGCACTACACAAGTATATTTCCGGCAAAGCTTTTCTATTTGCTCCACTCTTTCTTCAGGAATGGTTCCCAACATGGCGCTCCAGGCTTCGTCAATTTGCTCATCCGATGCGTCTAATTCAAAATCTTCCCGAATACAATTTCTGAAATCAACATCTGATATTAATCCTTTTTCATATGCCTTGAAATAGGCTGCCTGTTCGTAAGAGGTATACACTTCCTCTTCTGTTTTACCTGAGAGGTCTGCGAAAGCTGCAATAGTTCGTTCAACATGTAAATTGATGACTACTCCGCCTAAATCGAAAATTATAAGTTTTATGTTATTTTCAGCCAAGTTTGTATGCGTTGATAAAATACAAATATGAGGGAATGTGAGGCTAAAACAAAGGTTTTAAGGAAGGAAAAGAGGTTGTTCAAAATCTATTTTTAAATCAGTCTACTCTTGACTTAACATGCTTTATTTTTAATTTTAATATTTTGCCTTGATGCAAAAGATAGAAAAAATTAAGACAAAAAGATTCTCCCACACTTCAATTCAATCCTCACCCCGCCTTTTGTCCACCCCACCCTCTCCCTCCGAGTTATATTCTCCAGTTTGCCAGCAATGAGTCAATCATAAAGAGTTTATAAAAAAATATCAGTTTGGAAATGATTTAACCTCAATCAAACTTTTAATCAAAAAAGAGAAATCTAGGTCTATGAAAAAGTTAAGATGTCACCTTTTGGATTAAGATGAATTAAAATAAAAAAACACCAAAGGATGTGCTTTGGTGTTTTAATCTCTAATTAATTAGTAAATTATGCTCTGGCGAACTGATTGCATCCAAAATTAGCTCCTGTGATAAATTCCACTGTCTTGGCATTTTTATCAATTGCTTTGCCTTCATTTAAAACAGGAATGATATAATCCGGATCGCTTTTGGATTCTATATGACTCAGCTTATTGCATTCACCATAATTTTCTTTCTTAGCTACTACGGGAGCCTGGGGTGCCCAATGATTACAATTATTACAAGTATTTTCCATGATCTTTTTCGTTTAGTTAATAATAATATAAGCGAATTCACTCAAATAATGTTGAGTTAAACCGCTCAAAATCATTAGTTTATAATTAAACTAAATAGAAACAGATCGCGATTCAAAATATTTTAAGCCTAAAAGAGATCTACTTAAACCAACTATAATCCAAAAGGTGGCTCCAAATTAAACTCCATCTTTTTTTGTGTAACAGGATGCACAAATCGGAGGTAAGCTGCATGAAGCTTCAGTCTATCAGCCTCTTTGCCATACAGTTTATCTCCTACAATAGGAGTATTTAAGCCATCGGGATGGGCTGCATGTACGCGCAGTTGATGTGTACGGCCTGTGATAGGTGTAAACTGTATCAGGGTTTTATGGGCATTACTTTCTATTACTTTCCATAACGTTTTTGCCGTTCTTCCCTTCTCATAGCATACTTTTTGCATCGGCCGGTTATTTTCGTCTACGGCAAGCGGCAAATGAATTTCACCATTTTTACCTTGCACCAGGCCATCAAGCAAGGCCACGTATCTTTTGCTAATTGTTCTGGCCATAAACTGATCCTGAATATCTACATACACACTCTTTGATTTTGCAATAATCATCAAGCCCGAAGTCAGCTTATCCAGTCGGTGAGCTACTAATGGTCCATCAGCATCCGGGTATTTGGTCTGCATTCTGCTGTATACAGAATCCTTAATCAGGCGGGAGGGTGCCGTAAGCAACCCGGAAGGCTTATGGATTACGAGCAGGTGCTCATCTTCATACAGTTGCTCTATTTCTTTATCATCTGCTTTATAATTCAGCAGCGGATCATCATCTAAGTCCATTCCATGGAGCATATGTGCAAGGATAGGCTTACATTTACCACTGCATGCGGGGTAAAACCTCCCCTCCTTCCGTAGCTCAGCTTTGGGTGTTTTTCCCCACCAAAATTCAGCCATGCAAATTGGCTTAAAATTATTTCTAAAAGCATACTGCAATAATTTTGGTGCTGCACAATCTCCGGCTCCGGCTGGTGGCGTGCCATAATCCTCAAAAATTTGAGTTACATTCTTCTTTTCTCCATACTTATTGAGAAAGTGGTATTGGTTAAAAAGCTGCTGCTGAAGGTCTGCAGACTTTACTTTTCTCTGCCATTTCAATTGGTTTATTTCATCCGAGTATTGATCCACCTGTTCCTGGATGAGGGCAATTCTTTCACGCCAATCAGTCAGTAAATCTCGGTATTCATAATGATGTGCAATGCTTTCCTGCTCTAGTTTCTTCTGAAGAAGGTTTATTTCATCACCTGTTAAAGTAGCCTGAGCATTTTCACGCTGCCGCTTTCGGTCCATTTTTGCTTTATGTTTTAGCCTCTGCCTATGTTCCAAATCAGTATCGGCCTTTGCTTTTTCTTCATTCAGCTGCTTTTTCAATTCCAGAAAATGGGGATCGATTTCCAGTTCAGCAGCTCTTTTATTCATTGCAAGCAACTCTTCTTCTCCTTTCCTGAAAAAACCTTCCGCTTCTAACCTATTGAACAAAGGCGGAACAAAAGGAATAGCATGTGCATCTGTTTCTTCCTGGCCTGAAAAAGCGACCAGGTAGCCGAGTTCATTTTGCTCATTCTGTACAATCAGCACACCATACATTTTACCACTAATCTCCTTCCCCGAGTAAGACTTTTTCAATTCCTGCTGTACTTCATCGGCTGCCAGCTCGGCCAAAGGATGAGGCTGGTAAGAAAATGGAAAAGTAAACTTTTCCTGCAGTGCAACACCTTCAATGGATGATTTGAAATGGATAAAATGAGAATCTGACATAGAAAAACCACTCCTTTTACGAGGAACAGGAAGTTTTTTAATTTTTAATGAACTGCAAAATTAAGGATTTTATTACAGAATGTTTTGCAGGAATATCAGTTTAAGGATTGCCATACCATCATTTTCAGCATATACATCACTATGTAGAATAACTAAGTTAAAGCAATTTTTATTGAAATGATTTTCTAAATTCCTGAGGAGAGAAGGTTGTTTTAGATTTGAAAAACTTGCTAAATGATTGAGGATAATCAAAACCTAATTCGTAGGCAATTTCACTTACGGACAACTCAGAAGTGCTTAAACGCTCTTTGGCATAATAAATCAGTTTATTTTGTATATGTTGTTGAGTATTTTGCTTGGTATGGATTCTTAATAAAGTACCCAGGTAATTGGGGGAAATATTCATTTCATCTGCAATAGCCGTTACGGAAGGGATGCCATTTTCTAAAAGTCTGTTATTTTCAAAATATTTCTGAAGCACTTCTTCGAAACGATCTAATAATTGATGATTTGATTTCTGGCGGGTTATAAATTGACGCTCATAAAATCTCTCTGAATAAATCAGCAGCATTTCAAGTTGTGTCACTATGAGCTCACGGCTAAACTTATCAATATTTGACTGGTATTCCTTTTCAATATTTTGAAGGATTTCCACAATAACTTTTTCTTCTCTATCTGAAAGAAACAAAGCTTCATGTACAGCATACTGAAAAAAATCATATGATTTTATTTTTCGTGCCAAAGAGGTTTTCCACAGAAAATCGGGATGTATCAGCAATAGATAACCTGTTGGTTCAACTATAGCTTCCTGATTGATCTCAACTTTTAAAAACTGAAGGGGCGAAATAAAGCTCAGCACACCTGAGTCAAAATCATATTGCTGCTGTCCATAATTAAATTTAGCATTAACATTTCGCTTTAACCCTACTGAATAAAAGTTCTGTAACCATTTCAGTTCATTGGTATCCACGGGATAGGTAACTTTACTGTAGTCAATCAGGCTTATCAAAGGATGCTCCGGCTGGGGTAGGCTACAGAAATTGTGAAATTCAGCAATTGAATTAAAGCGAAATGTTCCCATATTACTAATCTACGTTGTTATTCTCTTTGTACAAAATCATCCCTGCATGATAAAGTATACCTTCTTTAAACTCACCATCTGCAGTGAAGCCGGTATCATCTTTATAATCAATATGATTTCCCGACACTTTGTAGCTGCCCTTGTAAGCGCTTTGATGGGTACCACGTGCCTCATCATATCGGTTGTCGGGAAATAATTCATGCCGGATGTAACCATCTTCTGTAACCCACATCCCTATGTATTCCTTGGTTTCTTCTATTGTTTTTTCCATTGGTAGTTGCGCTCTGTTTCTATTAGTTAAACTATATTTTATTTGCTGCGCATTCAATTGCTAACTTGTTAACACTAAACTAATAACTAAAATGCGGTGGATAACGTGTAATTTTTCCATTGTTCTGCCTCTTTAGTTATCATATCAACTTTGACTTTTAGCATATCGTAAGCATCATTTCCCAATAACAAATGTATCGGTGGTTGATCTTCCTGGCTGATTGCAATAAGCACA
This sequence comes from Marivirga lumbricoides, assembly GCF_014636295.1. Lineage (GTDB taxonomy): Bacteria > Bacteroidota > Bacteroidia > Cytophagales > Cyclobacteriaceae > Marivirga > Marivirga lumbricoides. The sequence continues at coordinate 221,934 of NZ_BMEC01000013.1, forward strand.
TCTGCAGCTTTTTCAGGATCATTTGGTTGTTTACCGTTAACATTATTCAAATGTGTTTTCTCAGATTCCCGCACTTCGGTATAATCACTAATTGCATGATTCGGAGTCATTACTGAGTTATTGGAAAGGAAGTCGGTGCGGAAATAGCCTGGATAAACAACCGTTGCTGTTACTCCAAATTCTTTAATTTCCTCTACCAGGCTTTCAGTAAAACCTGCCATTGCAAATTTAGAAGCACAATAGATCCCCCAACCTGCAAAGCCTCCGTAATAGCCACCCGCTGAGGAGATATTATAAATATGTCCTGATCGCTGTATTCTTAAATAAGGCATTACATTTCTGATAACATTGAGCGAACCAAATACATTTACATCAAAATTTCTTCTGGCTTCCTCATCTGTTAGCTCTTCTAACGCACCAATTTGTCCATAGCCCGCATTGTTTACCACCACATCTACCTTACCAAAGTGGGCAATGCACCTTTCAATGGCATTTTTAGTACTTGAATTGTCGGTTAATTGTACCTCAAGTGGCAAAAAAGATTTTGAAGCTTTACTTACTTCATCAGTTAAAGACTTTATAGTGCGACTAGTTGCTGCTACTTGATAGCCTTGATTCAGTAATTTTTTAACTAATACAAGCCCTAAACCTTTAGAAGCACCTGTAATGAACCATACTTTTTTATTTTCCATCATTCTTTTATTTTGTTGATGGAACAAAGTTGATTAATCAGAAAATGTAAAAGATAACCACATCAATGAATAACCTAGTCAAATCGTGAATTGATAGTAAAATATTAACATATAATCTGCCTTTACAAAATGATTTGACAGGATTGCTAAAGAATTTCTTCTCCGCAAGGTTAGTGGTATGTGAGAAGGATTATTGAGATCAATAATTATTAAGGTTCTTGTTTTATGGAACTTATACTATTCACAATCAACTTGAATGTAGTCATCCTGCTCTTCATTGTACTCAGTACATCTTTTCTCTACCAGTACCATTTCATTGTTTTCCACTTTATAAGTAGCATTCATATGGCTGGTGCCTGCGCAGCATTGATTATGTTCATAAATCCTTTTTGCTTTTTCATCAAAATCCAATGAAGTGCCTTCAAAACTACTTCTAAAAAAATTGCCTGTTTGGGGATTGAAAAGAAAATAAATACTTGATGTATTGGGTCCGGCATAACTCTGTTCAAATACAGAAAAATCAGGAATACCATCAAAGTTATAATCACCAACGCTAATGTTGTTGATACCCCACAATTGGCAATCTAAATCTATTTGCTGTAAAAACTTATCAGTCCTCTTCTCAAAAATCTTCAATCCTTCCACTCGTGCATAAAAGCTGCCTTTCTCTTTACTAATCAATAGCTTAAAATACTTATTTTCCATGGTAGCCGGCTGTAACAACTCTTTGCTTTGCCACTCTAAGTCGTCACCATAATCTATATTAAAAGATTTGGTTAAAGTAATCTGTAATGACTTATTAGAAGCGAGATCCGTCCAGGTACCGTTTAAGTTCGTTTTGTTTGCATCAAAATCTTTAAAAACCAAACCAGCACTTTCCTTACCTAAGCTGTCTTTTTCTGTTAAACTCAGCAATCCGTTTTTTAGTGTTCCGTCTATTATTATTGGCTCATCAAACTTCGTGTAAACATAAAAAGCTCTGGCTACTCCGTCTGAAAAGATATAAGTAACCAATTCAACAGGATATTTACCTACGTGACCTGTGTAAGTTGTTTGACTAAACAAATTGTTTGTTAACAGGAATAAAGTTAGTAAGATGAATGTCTTTTTCATTTAGTATATTAGGGTATTAAATAACAAAAATATGGAGTTTATTAAATTACTTATTCGCTATCGAAGATATATTTAAAATAAAATAATCATTTCTTCCTCCTCTTTCTGTAAATTCTGACTCCTATAAACAAACCTAGTAGTATGATAATAAACGGCCAGATATTAATCATCAATACAAAAAACCAAACCAGGTTATCCCAGCCATTTTTAAAGCCATTTTCGAATTTCTGTCCAAACTCTGTTTGCTCCGGTAGGCTCTGGTAAAAAGTCATGGTGAGTGTAGAAAAAGCCACTCTATTTTCCAGGTATTTAAGCCTGCCTTCTACTGACTCAATCTCTGACCTTAATTGCGCAATTTGCTTTTCAATCTCCACTATCTCAGTTACTGTATTGGCCTTTTTCAAAAGCTCCAAAAATCTATTTTCAAGCTCCTTTTTGGTTTTAAGCCTGGCAGATATATCCAGAAACTCTTCGGTCACATCATTTACATTGATCTCCCTGCTTTCAAACCTCTCTACACCTTCTGTAGCATCTTTCAATAAATTGTCAAAATTATCGGCAGGAACCCGTATAACTAAAGTATTACTTTTGCGGCCCGGATATTTATATTCCTGGTCTGATGAAACGTAGGCTTTGTATTTGCTTACTACGGTAAAAATATTTTTTCTTGCATTAGTTAAATCCTGTGTTTCAAAGGTGATATGTCCTTCTTTAATTAATTTCCGCTCTACTACATCTTCGTCTGCATCCTGTTCAGGTATTGGAGAATATTCTGCATCTTCTGCCATTTCCATGATAGCGCTCTCATTATTTGGATGACAACCTAGGGTGATTAATACAATGAGTAGTGTAAAATAACTGGTGATATATTTGATCATGGATGTTATAGTTACTTGAGTATCGAGTTTGTAGTAAAAGTAATGAGAAGAAGCCAGCCATCAAATGGCTTTAACTGTATATTTTTTGGCCATCATTTTAGCAAGTTTTGTGCATGCTTCAGGTTAATATGGTTGGAGCAGCATCAATTCGCTTCAGTTTTTATCTTTTAAAAAAAATGTAGTCGGTAACCAAAGGCTCCAGTCCGCCCTGTTTAAATTCACTGGCTATTTGCCCCCTGTGGTAGGTGGAGTGATTAATAATGTGAAAGAGTATATCTTGCACACTATTACTGAAGGCTTTACTCTTGCTATTTATGTAATTCAAAGATTCATCTAATTCAAATTGATCAAGAATTTGCAATGATTGTTCATAGTTTTTCTGGTCAATACTCTTCAAATCCTTAAGCTCGTGGATTTCCCAAACTCCAAAAAGCTTTTCTGTGGAATTTATTCTATTGTTCCAAATTTGGTGTGCATTGAGCACATGGTTAAACAGTTTGACTGCTTTGTCAGAAGTTTTATTGGGTTCGGCATTAAAAATATCCGCAAGCTTTTGGTTACATTGGTGACTGTATTGAAATAAGTTTTTAAAGAATTGCTTCATTTTTTTTGATGCCAAGAGTAATGTTTAACGGTTTGGAGCTTGGCGCATGGCAGATTTCGGAGTATAAAACTGTACACCACAAAGAAAACGTGATAAGTGATAGAATGTTCAATTAACCACTTCGCCCACCATTGAGCCGAAGGCCTGTTAGTGGCTGGGGTTCTACTTATGGTATCACTATTTGTAAATGCAGTACATAGGCTACTCATGGAAAAGAAACTGAACTCAAAAACTAGATATACTGATCTTAATAAGTGTTTCTTAAACTTTAAAACTAAGTATAAAACCTCAAAAAAGAGAAGTTTTACTAAATACTGAGGTCTCAATTACACTTTAAGGTATTTTAAACAAAATTTTATACTTTATCTTTTTGCTTGATCAAAAAGATGCAAAAAATCAAGACAAAAAGATGCTCCTACGCTACAATTCAACGCGCTCCCCGCCTTTTTGTCGACCAGCCCGCTCGGTTTTAACAAACATTATTTGGTTATCGAACAGTGTAGTATTTATCATGAGCATCCTACATAGTCTTTCAGACAATTGCTTGTAATGTCGTTATATCATCTCTATCTTTTTGTGTAATAAAGTCAATATCTACTTCGCGCGCAACTTTATGTCTTTGCCAAAATATATTGGATAACTCTTTCTTTATATCTTCTTCCTTTGGTGAAAGTTTTGTCCAAATTTGTTTTGGGTCTTGATAAGACTTTTGATAATTAATTTTACATATATAATTTCCTAAAATTATATATGTATCTTGTTCACCTATAGCTTTATTTGTTTGAATTAAGGTCGGAATATCAATTTGAAAATTATTGAAATGCTTTAATAATTCTATTTCAATAGTTCTTTTTCCTTCAAAAGTGTTAATCAAGTCATCGCAGTCCTTTGAACTGAACCTCAAAAGAGATAACAAAACTTTTCTTACGATAGAAAATAGTGTTGATGCTTTTGGTTTTCTGCTGATCTAAAGCCGTGTGGCTGTCTCGCCAGCTGGCGAGGACTACAGGGGTGTTTTACGAGAAGAATAGCTTTCTATTGAAGGAAATCAAGTCTTGTTATATAGTAGTCAAACAAGAAAATATCACTTACAGATAAAACTATTTCAGCTCTTAATAATTCAGATAAGTCGATAGTTCTAATGTTGTTTTGAATCATGGCTTTGTTGGCTCAATAAGTTTCACAACAAATTATCCATAATACTTAGCATTGAAATATCTAATTCTTTCTGCATCTCCAGAGGTAATAGACTGATAAATAAGAAATGGAATAGTAAGTAAACTTATTAAACCTGTAATTACATAAATGTTACCTGTCTGAAAAAAGTACGGCCAGATAAATATAAATAGACCAATCGTGCCAAAAATAAATAACAGTAGAGCGAGTATAGCCATTAATTTACTTTCAATAGCTTTAACATCATTCAAATTATATACTTTATCGGCATTACAAGTATTACATTTTAAATTCAATTTATCCCCCCTTTTTCTAGCTAATTCAAATCTATCGGAAACTGGGGCTCTAAAATATATAAAGGAATTACAGTTTTTACATTTCGCCTGAAGATTCATTGAATTTTTAACTTAAATAAAATGATAATATTTATACTTTATTTTAACATGATAACTTTCGCTTCTACTGAAAAATCTCTCCTATCACTAGTGATTTTAACAATATAAAAATCCTCTCCAGTTTCAATGATCTGAAAAGTAAGAATATCATTTTCCATTATCCCTTCATTATCTTTTACTACTTTTTTAGTGATTAACTGATACGTACATTCATCTAACCAATTTATTTTGTCTTTTATTTTAACATTATTATTCTCTTCAATTTGGTAGTTTCTATTTCGGATAATTATAGTATTTTCATCTCCCTCTACTTTAAATTTTCCAGTATGAAATTTTTTACATTTTAGATCATCCTGTGCATTTGCTTTAAATGCAAAAGTAAAGAGCAGAAACATTATTACAAGTTTATTCATATAGTCTGAGGCTTTTTCACATACATTATTTTACTCTATTCCATGAAAATATTCAATCCCAAATGCCATTGCACCCAGTCAATATAACAGGGGCATTGTCTGTAATCAGGATAGTCTGCTCATGCTGCGTAGCATAGCCTCCTCTGTTGCCGACTAGCGTCCAGCCATCATTGAGCTCTACTGCATAAGAGGAAGTGGTGGAAATAAATGTTTCTATGGCCACGGTAGTGTTTTTCTGAAATCGCTCTCGGTTACCTTTTACCCTGTAATTCAGGATATTTTCAGGTTTTTCATGTAAACTTCTGCCCACTCCATGTCCAGCCAAATTTTTCAACACTTTAAATCCTGATTTCCTAGCTTCAGTTTCTATTAAATGACCAATTTCGGCAATTTTAACGCCTCCTTTAATACTTTGAATCGCTTTCTGCAGAATATTTTTTGAGGCCTCCACCAGAGGTTGATGATTGTGAATGTCTTTCCCTAAAACAAAAGAGCCTCCATTGTCGGACCAAAAACCATTAAGCTCAGCCGAAACATCAATATTGATTAAATCGCCTTCCATCAGGATTTTTTTCTCTGATGGAATTCCATGCGCTGCTTCTTTATTCACACTAATGCAGGAATATCCGGGAAAGCCGTAAGTGGCATAAGGTGCAGATTGCGCACCATAGCTTTTCAGAATGCTGCCACCATACTCATCCAGTTCTTTGGTGGACATGCCTACTTTTGCATATTCCCTCATAAGTTTAAGGGTGGTACCTACCACTTCACTGATTTTCTGCATTCCCACCAATTCAGATTCCTTTGTGATTGACATATTTTTACTGTTTGCAGTTTAGTATTGAATTCAAAAAAACTTATAAATGCTAAAATATAAGGAAGATTAGACATTTTTAGTGATTTGTCTTTCTTACTATAAGGATATATTGCTATACATGATCTGGAAAATATTCCTTCATAATATCTTTAAGTAATTCCGCATCTAAAGGTTTTGTTTCAAAGCCATTGATACTGGCCTCTCTTTCAGCTCTTACTCTATCTTCAGGATTAAGAGAAGTGGTTAACATAAACAGCACTATTTTACCTTTTGCTTCTGCAGGAAGCTCATTGTATTCTTTTATAAATTCCCAGCCGCTCATCACCGGCATATTAATATCTAAAAATATTAAATCGGGCTTTTCGTACTTACCTTCCACTGCAGCAGATAGGAAATCAATGGCTTCTTTTCCATTTTGCTTGGTAACTGTTTTTTCTGCTATTTGTGCTTCTTCCACATAATGCTGATGTAAAAAGTTTACTGCTTCATCATCATCGATGAATAAAATACAATTAAGTTTCTTTTTCATAAATTAAAAAATAGGGATGGTGAAAAAGAAAGAACTTCCTTTTCCAATTTCTGACTCAGCCCAAATGGTTCCACCATGTAAGTGAACTATTTTTTCACAGTGGGCAAGTCCAATACCTGTTCCTTCATATACTCGCTTATCATGCAATCTCTTAAAAAGGCCAAAAACATTCGTCAGTTGATCTTCTGAAATTCCTATACCATTGTCTTTAACACAAAATTTGTAAGAATGTTGCTCTTTCTCAGCAGAGATAATAATTTCAGGAGCTCTTTCAGCTGCTTTAAATTTAATAGCATTTTGAATAAGGTTCTGAAATAGAAGGCGTAACTCTGTAGGGTAAACGTTTAGTTCTGGCAAATCTGAGTAATCTACACTTGCGTTATTAGATACTATCAGTTCTGTAATATCATTTTTCACATCTTCTAGTATCATAGAAATGTGTACTCTCTCCAACTCCTTATTTATACCAATAATAGAGTATTCCAAGAGTCCTTTTACTAAATCACTCATTCTGTGGGCAGCCTTAAAAATAAATTGCAGCATTTTTCCCCCGTTTCCTTCAAGCTTATCTGCGTATTCCTTCTGCAGCAGGTCGCTCATACTTTTTAAAGTTTTTAAAGGCTCCTGTAAATCATGAGAAGCGATAAAAGTAAACTGTTCTATCTCCTTATTTTTAAGTTTAAGGTTTTCATACTGGTTAGAAAGGATGGTTTTTTGTGTAATATCTTGTTTAATACTTAAAAACTGTTCTATCTTCCCTTCTTTATCCCGAAGAGGAACTATAACAACATGAACCCAATAAAAGTCTCCTGATTTTGTCTTGTTTTTTATACCTCCTATCCAAACAGTACCTTTTTCGATAGTTTGCCACAACTCAGTAAAAAATGCTTCAGAATGATGACCTGAATTTACTAACCTATGTGTTTGTCCAATAGCCTCTTCCTCGCTATATCCGGAAATCTCAACAAATTTTTTGTTTACGTAATTGATAATTCCATTTACATCAGTTTTTATAACAATAGAACTCTGATCTAAAGCTAATTTGTACTGACTCAGCTCTTCATTTGTTACTCTTAAATTTTCTTCAAGCTGAAATCGTTTCTGATCGGACTTGTTCAGTTTGGTAAAAATTACGGAGAAATAAATAATACTAATTACAGCATATGCGATAGTATACAAGGCTACACCATAAGCAGTATTGAGAAAACCTGAATTCATCACATACAATAAAGCAGCACTTAATATAATTGGTAAGCCTACGACAAACGGTAATAAACTACGTGCTTGTTTACTACCTATGTATTTTCCCGTAAGGAAACCTATATAACTATGGTCAGGATGCTTCAATGAAATAGTAAGGGACGCCAGGAAAAACAAAACAGAAGTGTGAATAGCCATCGAATTAAAAACCAATACATAATTATCTGTAATGAGCCTTAAAAGGTAAGTTGAGATGGCCAATAAGGAAATAATAGCCACCAGCGAAACAAAATAGTGGGTTAATTTTAAAGCTTTGTTTGTGTTAACCCCTCTAAGAATTTTTGTGGCTGATAGCAACATAAAACAAAAAGCAGTAGCTCCGGACATTCTTCCCGGGTTATTTTGGGTAAGACTATCCGCTAAAAAGAAGTTATCAACACCAATATTAATTGCTAAAATATATTGCGCTAATGTGAGAGTACTGATAAGAAAAGTGACAACAGCAAATACTATAGCTAACCCATCTAAAACTTTGTTTTTATTCCCTTTCATTATAATTGAGAAGGATATGAGAATAAATAATAGCGCAGTATTGAATTTCATGGTGGGAGCACCTGGAATGAGACTAAGTAGAAATCCAATATCTGTTAACCATCCTACTATTACCAGAAAGCTTAAAACTATAATTGCGATGGGGATAAGTATTTGAAACTGTTTTTTTTCCATGGTTTTGCTTTAAGGAAAATGCTTTATTTTGGATGAAATATTTAATTCGTTAGCATTAAGATTTAATCGTATTGGATTTTATCCTTTACAATATATAACCATTTGATAAAAGAAAACAGCAAGTCATCTTAAATTATTTATAAAATTTCATCTTTTTATTATTTAGTAACATCTTTTCTTAAATACTGATGTAGATTTGGTAATAGAGATTGTAGGAGGTAAAAATATCAAAAGATCTATTCAGGTGATCAAAAAAGGTGGCACATTGGTAAGCAACCCGGGGTTCAATGATGAAGCAGCTTCCCTGGCTAAAGAAATAAGGAGTGAAAGGAACAGGATATCTTGTACAGTCAAATGGAGGTGATATGGATAAGTTAGCAGATTTATTGGCTTCAGGCAAAGTGAAAGCACATGTTTCATAAACTTACTCATTTGAGCAATTGACTGAGGCGCATAAGCAAGTGGAGACAGGCCATACCGTGGCTAAAGTGGTTGTTACAATTTGTTTAAAATTTAAGTAAAAAGATGGCCTTTTTATTAATCAAAAGCGTTGAAAATCATTATAGATATATCAACTAACCTAATAAACTTAAAAAGTCATGGTAACAGAAAAAGTAAATTCAACATACAAAATTGGCGACCTTGAAGTAAACAGGTTAGGCTTTGGAGGTATGCAACTAACTGGTAAGGGTGTTTGGGGAGAAGTTCCCAACAGAGAAAATGGACTTAAAGTATTGCAGAGAGCTGTAGAACTCGGTGTGAATTTTATTGATACAGCGGATTCATATGGTCCTTATACTAATGAGAAGCTCATAGCAGATGCGCTGCATCCTTATAAAGAAGGTTTGGTGATAGCTACTAAGTCTGGTTTAGAAAGGCCCGGTCCGGATGAGTGGGTGCCTAATGGTGATCCTGCTCATATTAGGAAAGGAATTGAAGGTAGCCTGGAAAGACTACAGGTAAAACAAATTGATTTATGGCAGCTACATAGAATAGATTCCAAAGTACCGGTGAGAGAAACCTTAGAGCCTGTAATAAAAGCAGTTGAAGATGGTAAGATTAAATATGTTGGTCTTTCAGAGGTTACAGTAGATCAAATCAAAGAGGTACAGGAGCTATTACCAATTGTTTCTGTGCAAAACAGGTATAATCTGGGTGACAGAGAGTGGGAAAAAGTATTGGATTATACTACTGAGAACGGATTAGCATTTATACCGTGGTTTCCATTGGCGTCAGGCCCAGATAAGATGCAGGATAAAATTGAGAAAATAGCTAAAAAGTATGATGCTACCACCGCTCAGATAGCGCTGGCGTGGTTAATGAAAAGAGCAGAAAACATTCTGCTAATTCCTGGCACCAAGTCGCTGGATCATTTAGAGGAAAATATTAAAGCGACAGAAATAGAACTGACAGATTCGGAATTTGAAGCATTGTCCAAGTAAAAGCTCTGGTATTGGTATAAAACCAAATTAGAGAGATAACTTCGATAAGTATCAAAAATAGAAAGCCCTTCTCTTAAAGCCGGGCTTTCTTGATTTTAAATAGATTTTAGCTTTTATAAGGGGGTTCTTTCATTCATCACGCAAAATCTTCCCCATCTTACGGCCTTTGGCTAACTCATCTACCAGTTTGTCCAAATACCTCACTTTTTGAGTTAACTCATTTTCTATTTCTTCCACCCGATATCCACAGATAACGCCTGTAATTAAATGGGTATTGGGGTTTAAAGTAGCCTGTTGAAAAAACTCCTGAAAAGTAACCTTCTTCTCAATTAAGTTAGCAATTTGTTTGTTATCAAAACCTGTTAACCATTCAATTACCTGATGTAGCTCTTCTTTAGTTCTGCCTTTCTTTTCCACTTTTGCGAGGTAATGGGGATACACTGAAGCAAAGGTCATTTTGACCATCCTTTCGTCATGTTTGCTTGTTGTATTCATTAGGCTTGATTTTAGGTTTAATTTCGTAAATTATTTTAGCCTTTCCAATTTCCCTTTTCGCTTGACAATGTTTTTATAATCCCATTGAATTTCCCGGGACTTTCTTAACCAACGGCTAATGTCTTCTTTATTGATTTGATCTGTTCCGGTATAAAAAATAGACGCATCTTTAAATTTTCCACCTAAAACATTCAGTTGTTCTTCTTCGAAATCTGCTCCACTCCAAAACATCAGGCGTAAACCTGCTTTTTGTTTACTATATCCAACAATGGGGTTCTCCTCCAGAAACCAAACCGGATGTGCATGCCAGATTTTGCTTTCAGCATCAGTGAGCTCTTTGTCAATTTCTGTAGCTAATAAGTCAGAAATGGCTTTATCATTCTCTAACTGCTGATTGTTATAATTCTGAATTTCAGGCTTCATCAATTTTTACTTTAGGTGGATTTTTATTTTAGCAAATTAATGAGACTTTAGAGAAGATTCTATTGGCAGATACGACATTTTCAGGGCGCTTTACGACAATACAAAAAATCATACCCTTTTCTATTTTCTCAAATGGAATTTCTTAGCAACTATCTGTTGTATAAATTAGCGGAGGATCAAATTGGATGACCTCAAGCGGACGCTTGAAGTATTAGCGTACTCTATTTCAACTTCCCCGCTCTGAATAAGATTGGGAACTTTACTGAATACTGATTTTGCTCATCACCCCATGCTTTTTTAAATAGCGGTTGAAATTCCAAAACCGGGCTTTTCTGTTTCTCTTCTTCATAGCGCTTTACAGCTGACCAGCTTTGTAAATAACCTAAAAAATGCTCTAAGCTCCACTTGGTAGTATGTACTAATGAAGGTGTTACTATTTCCTGAAAAGGAAATGGTATTTGTTGGTAGTGGTTCTCAATATGTTTTCGTTCCGGATCCCAATAATCACCTATAATATCATGGTAGAAACGATCCAGCACCTCATCAACTTCTTTATTAACACGAAGTAATCCATATCCCAATACAACAAATAAGCCATCCGGTTTTAGTACACGCGCTACTTCTCTGTAAAAAGAATCAAACTCAAACCAATGGATTGCCTGCGCCACCGTGATGAGGTCAAAGTGCTTTGAGGGAAAATCAGTTTGCTCAGCTGCCTGTCTGGAATATCGAATATTGGGCTGCAAAGTAGCGGCTCCCAGCTGTTTCTCGCTGATATCTGTAGCTTCTACCTGCTCCATGAAGCTCGCAAGTTTTAGAGCTACTTGTCCATTCCCTGTTCCACAGTCCCAGGCGTATTTAGTACCTGATATTTCCTTCTGTATAAAATGAAATATTTCATCTGGGTAACCTGGCCTGAATTGCGCATACTGTTTAGCTAAGCTGGAAAATCGATCTTTCATTTAAGGATTTATTCAATGGAAAAGAACATTTACTTCAACGACTTTCATTGCTTTCAGTTTCACCCTCCTCCTACAGAAAAAGCTTTTACTTGAATATCTTCAAACATTAGTGCCACTTTAAGAATATTTTAGATAGTTCATATAATTACGAAATGAGCAGACTTTCAAGAATCTTCTATCAACGGGCCTGGAAGCTATAAGCAGGTTGATGTTTTCATTATCAATCAGCGGACGCTGAAATGAGATTACCACAAGCGGATGCTTGGGGTAGATTACTATTTAAACAATATAAGATCGTATATAAAAGCTATATATTAGAAAGGCTATATCAACTTCGCTTTGTAATACATAAACATAATACCACATTTCAATTAGTATTTTAGGATCAATCTGAAAATCTGGGGATTTATAGATGAAGGATTAACTTTGCACAAAAAAAAAGTTAAAGTGGATCAGGGTTTAATTGAGTTGTTTTTGCCTGAAGGCATTCTTGAGTACTTCCAGGTTAC
>NZ_BMEC01000014.1:0-168634 GCF_014636295.1 Marivirga lumbricoides
TAACCTGGAAGTACTCAAGAATGCCTTCAGGCAAAAACAACTCAATTAAACCCTGATCCACTTTAACTTTTTTTTTGTGCAAAGTTAATCCTTCATCTATAAATCCCCAGATTTTCAGATTGATCCAATGTTAATCCCACTCTACATTGGAAGTGTAATATCAGCGGCTAAGCTTACTGCCTACGGAGGCTTTCATTATAAGGAAGAAGAATTAAATCAGATCGTGGAAGTATTGTGGACAGCAATGTCAAAATCATAAACACTAAAAAATAAAACCAAATCCTTTATAAGTATCGACCATCTATCGATACCCATTTTATCAATTTATACTCAATTATAATCCAAATGAAAAAAACTGTTTATTTAACATTTACAGCTGCAATTTTACTTTTCACAGCTTGCTCAGAAGAACAAAAGCAGAGGCAATCACAAGGGCCTATGCCCTACCCTGTGGTGCAGGTTCCTACAAAAGATGTGACAGGTTACAAGATATATCCCGCTGAAATAGAAGGAACTATTAGCAGTGCGGTACGCGCAAAAGTGTCCGGCTATATTACTGATGTTCTCGTAGATGAGGGACAAAAGGTGCAAAAAGGTCAAACACTTTTTAGATTGGAAACCCAATCACTTAGCCAGGATGCAGGAGCCGCCAAAGCCAATGTGAATGCTGCACAGGTGGAGGTTAACCGATTGAAGCCTTTGGTGGAAAAAGGAATCATCAGCGATGTGCAACTGGAAACTGCTGAGGCAAAACTTGCTCAGGCCAAAGCTTCTTACAATAGCATTAGTGCAAATATCGACTACGCAACTATTAAAAGTCCGGTAAATGGATATGTTGGAGCTATTCCTTACAGGCAAGGTGCTTTGGTAAGCCCCTCAGATCCAACTCCACTTACTACAGTTTCGCAGGTTGATGAAGTATATGCTTATTTTTCTTTAAATGAGAAAGACTACCTTAACATGTTGCAGTCTACCCAAGGTAAAAACCTGGATGAGAAAATCAAGAATCTACCGAAAGTAGAACTGGAACTGGTAAATGGTAAAATTTATGAACACGAAGGAACCATTCAAACAGCTACCGGACAGGTAAATACTACTACGGGTACTGTAAGCTTCAGAGCCATTTTTAATAATCCTGAAAGATTATTAGCCAATGGAAATAGTGCAAGAATAAGAATTCCCGAAGTATATGAAAATGCCACGGTAGTGCCAGAACTTTCTACTTATGAGCAACAAGGTAAAGTATATGTTTACAAAGTAGTAGGTGACTCTGTTGCGATTTCTTCTCCAATTACAGTGAAAGACAGAATTAATCAATTGGTGGTGGTAGAATCCGGAATTAAACCGAATGAAAAAATTGTGTTTCAGGGAATAGGTAAACTGCGAAATAATACGCCTATAAAGCCTCAGCCTGTTTCGTTCGACAGTGTTGCCCAATCATTAGAAGTTGTATTTAAATAAGATTTTATAATGTTAAAGAATTTCATAGATAGACCAGTGCTATCGACAGTAGTCTCTATTGTCATTTTGATATTAGGTGTACTCGGATTAACTACTTTGCCCGTAACGCAATATCCTGATATAGCACCGCCAACTGTACAGATTTCTGCTAATTATCCGGGAGCCAATGCTGAAACTGTACTGGAAAGTGTAATTATTCCTATTGAGGAACAAGTAAATGGTGTGGAAAACATGGATTATATTACTTCTACAGCAAGTAACAATGGTTCCGCCAACATCCAGGTTTTCTTTAAACAAGGTGTCAATCCTGATATTGCTGCTGTAAACGTGCAAAACAGGGTGGCCAGAGCCAATCCTTTACTGCCTAGAGAAGTAACGCAATCCGGGGTTATCACCCAGAAACAACAGACAAGTTCCTTAATGTTCTTCACTGTTTTATCAGAAAACGAAGAGTATGATGCTACATTTATTCAGAACTACCTTAACATCAACGTAATTCCTGAACTAAAGCGAATTGAAGGTGTAGGAGATGTGAATGTGTTCGGCTCCAAGAATTATGCAATGCGAATCTGGCTTCAGCCGGAAAAGCTGGCTGCTTATGGTTTAATGCCTTCTGATGTTACTGCAGCTATTAATGAGCAAAGTCTGGAAGCTGCTGCCGGTTCTTTAGGACAAAATAATGCTGAGGCTTTTGAATATGTTATAAAATACGGTGGTAAATACAAAGATGCCGAGCAATATGAAGAGATTGTTATTAAAGCGCTGGGAAATGGCGAATTTCTTCGTCTCAAAGATGTGGCTAATGTTGAGTTAGATGCTGAAGGCTATACAGTAATGTCTTTCACCAATGGAAAACCTGGTGTAAGTATGGCGGTATACCAAACTCCCGGATCTAATGCGCAGGAAATTATTAATAATGTAAAGGCTTCCCTCGACAGGCAAGAAAAGAATTTCCCAAGTGGATTATCCGTGTACATCAACTTTGATACTAACGATTTCCTCAATGCCTCTATTTCAAAGGTGGTAACTACTTTAATTGAGGCTTTCCTTCTGGTATTCGTAGTAGTTTTCTTATTCCTTCAGGATTTCAGGTCGACATTAATACCAGCCATTGCAGTTCCTGTTTCTATTGTAGGTACATTTTTCTTCCTCAATCTTTTCGGGTACTCTATTAACTTACTTACGCTGTTTGCTTTGGTATTAGCTATCGGAATTGTAGTAGATGATGCCATTGTAGTGGTGGAAGCTGTGCATAGTAAATTGGAAGAAGGCGCAAAAAGCGCTAATGAAGCTACTCATAAGGCTATGAGTGAAATTACAGGTGCAATTGTTTCTATTACTTTAGTAATGGCTGCTGTATATATACCGGTAACTTTTATTACAGGCCCTACAGGTGTATTTTATGAGCAATTTGGAGTAACATTAATCGTGGCAATTGGTATTTCAGCCATTAATGCATTAACCTTAAGCCCGGCACTATGTGCACTGTTGCTAAAACCTCACCAGGAAGAAGGGGAAGAGAAAAAAGGGCTACTTAAGCGTTTTTTCACCTCTTTTAATACCGGTTTTGAAGCAACTACAAAGAAATATGTTGTTTCGCTAAGATTTTTATTCAAGTATAAATGGATCTCGGCTGCCATCCTTATTTTATCTATAGTAGGAATAGTTTGGGCTGCAAAAAACACCTCTACAGGCTTTGTGCCGGATGAAGACAGGGGAATTGTTTTCGCAAACATAGAGTTGCCGGCAGGTGCTTCGCTGGACAGAACAGTTTCTATTACCAAGGAATTGTACGCCAAATTAAACAGTATTCCGGGTGTAAATGGTGGTTCTGTGGTAAATGGTTACAGCCTTATTTCAGGTGCAGGGAGCAACTACGCATTAGCTTTTATTAAGCTAGACCCCTGGGAAAAAAGAGGTGAAGACAATTTATCTTCTTCAGCTATAATAGGTCAAATGTTTGGGATTGCAGCCACCATACCGGGCGCCAATATCCTCTTCTTTGCTCCGCCAAGTATACCGGGGTTTGGTGTTTCATCTGGTTTTGAACTTAAATTTCTGGATAAATCAGGTGGAAGCTTCAAGAACCTTGATATGGAAGCGAGAGAATTCATTCAGAAGTTATCAGCAAGGCCTGAAATCATGTATGCTCAGAGCTCTTTCAATACCAATTATCCGCAGTATGAATTAGATGTAAACGTTCCGAAAGCGAAAGAAGCGGGAGTAGCTATCAGCAGTATTTTAGGAACGCTGCAAGGATATATAGGTAGTGTGTACGCTGCTGACTTCTCCAAGTTTGGAAAGCAATACAGAGTGTATGTGCAGGCTTTACCTGAGGACAGAGCTAATAAAGAAGATTTAAACTCTCTTTTTGTGCGTAATGCAAACGGAGAGATGGCTCCTATTACAGAATTTGTAACATTGAACAGAACATACGGCCCGCAGGCGGTTAACAGGTTCAACTTATTCAATTCAGCCTCCATTAATGGTGCTGCTGCCCCTGGCTTCTCTTCCGGTGATGCCATTAATGCAGTACAGGAAGTAAGTGCTGAAGCGCTGCCTAATAATTTTGGAGTAGATTATTCCGGTTTGACACGTGAAGAAATAAATGCAAGTAGTCAAACAATATTCATTATTCTATTAAGTATTCTGTTTGTTTACTTCATTCTTGCTGCACAATATGAAAGTTACCTTATACCTTTTGCTGTATTACTTTCTTTACCTGTTGGTGTAATGGGAGCTTACATTGTTACTAATCTGGCAGGCTTGCAAGCAAATATTTACTTCCAGATTGCACTAATTATGCTATTAGGTCTATTGGCTAAAAATGCCATTCTTATAGTAGAATTTGCTATGCAGAGAAGACAATCAGGTTTATCAATTGCTGAAGCAGCTTTCGAAGGTGCTAAAGTAAGGTTAAGGCCTATTCTGATGACATCTTTTGCTTTTATTGTAGGTTTATTGCCATTGGTATTTGCCAACGGAATTGGAGCTGCAGGTAACAGGTCAATTGGAACCGGAGCTGTAGGTGGGCTTTTAATAGGTACTATTATCGGTGTGTTTATCATTCCTATTTTGTACATCCTGTTCCAGTGGTTACAGGAGAAAGTAAGTTCAAAACCAGCAGTAGAAAAAGCATAAATCGAAAATTAAAAACGATTATTTACACATGAAAAAGTATTTATATATTCTCATCATTCTGCCTGTAATGCAATCTTGCTTTGTGGCTAAGGATTACAAACAGCCGGAAAATGTTGTGGATGAAGCCTATTTCAGAACAGATATGTTGCCGGAAGACAGCATCAGCTTTGCTGAAGTTTCTTGGAGGGAACTATTTTCAGACTCTCTTTTAGTTAAACATATCGAAAGAGGCCTGGAAAACAATATTGACATCCGGGTAGCTTTACAGCAGATAATGGTTTCTGAAGCTTATTTTAAACAGGGGAAGGCAGGTTTTTTCCCTACCTTAATGGCCAACGGACAGGTTACGCACCAGGAATTATCCCAAAATAGTCAGTTTGGCTCCTTCTTTAATGGGGGGATTACCCAATATGAATTATCAGGTACTCTTTCCTGGGAGGCAGATATATGGGGCAAAATAAGAAGTAACAGAAGGGCTTTTGAAGCTTCTTATTTACAAACTGTAGCGGCACATCAGGCCATTAAAACAGAGCTGGTTGCCAACATAGCTACTATGTATTTCCGTCTGATAGCGCTAGATGAACAGCTTAAATTAACAAAGGAAACTATTTCAAACAGAGAGAACTCATTGGAAACCACCCGCGCTTTAAAAGAAGCAGGAACAGTAACCGAAGTAGGCGTTAAACAGACTGAAGCCCAGCTTTATACTGCCCAGGCATTATTGGTTGATCTTGAGCTCGAAATTAAACTGACTGAAAACACACTTTCCATTTTATTGGGAGAAAATCCCCACGCAATTGAAAGAAGTAGTTTTGAGGAAGTATCTGTGAAGGAATCAGTACAAACGGGATATCCGGTGCAGCTTTTAAGAAACAGACCCGATGTAATTGCAGCTGAAATGAATCTGCGAAATGCTTTTGAGCTCACTAATGTAGCAAAAAGTAATTTCTATCCATCTCTTACCTTATCTGCCACAGGAGGATTGCAAAGCCTTGAATTGGATAAACTATTTAGTGTAAATTCATTATTTGCCACTATTGTTGGCGGAATAGCCCAGCCGGTTATCAATGGAAGAAAGATAAGAACACAATATGAAGTGTCTCTTGCGCAAAAGGAGCAGGCTTATTTAAACTTCAGGCAGGCGATTTTAACAGCAAGTAAAGAGGTATCTGATGCACTTTATACTTATAAAGCCACTGAAGAAAGAATAGAAATAAGAGCCAAAGAATTAGAGGCTTATTCCACAGCTATCACCTATTCGGAGGACTTACTCGATAATGGGATGGCCAATTACCTGGAAGTGTTAACAGCCCGTGAAAGTGCTTTAAACTCTGAATTGAACCTGATCAATGCAAAAGTAGGTCAGCTAAATTCTATAGTGGAATTGTACAGGTCATTAGGTGGCGGATGGCAATAAATCATTAAGTCCCCGGATTAAGGGTAATAAAATTATAAGCGGTCATTAATTTTGTTCCAATCCGGGGCACTTAATCCTTTCAACAACCTCTCTTTAAACTATTCAAGTTAAGGAGAGGTTTTTTATTTGATATGCTCACAATCATTATCTTATCTTTATTGCTTAATCAGCGTATTCAAATTAAAGGTACACCTGGCCTTAGCCCGTAGTGTTATTATACCAACAATTAGGAATTACTCTTGGAAAAAATTCTAATTTAAGCGGTATATCATCTTATGTGCGAATAGATTACAAAAGATTCTTAATTAAAAAGCATTTGAAAAAAAGTAAGTATACACAAGGAAAAATACTGAACTCGCTGGTAAGCCTGGCCATCCCTATTATTATGGCCAATATTCTGCAGACTGCTTATCAATTGATTGACACTTTTTGGCTGGGCCGATTAGGGGCAAATGCAGTAGCAGCAGTAAGTTTGAGCTTCCCTGTGCTATTTCTCATACTCTCATTAGGGGCAGGATTAACGCTGGCAGGCACTGTTATAGTAGGGAACCATAAAGGAGCAGGTGACCAGAAAATGGTGAATTACAGCTCTTCACAGACCGTTATCGTTATTTTCGTGATTTCTCTCCTGCTTTCTGCTATTGGCCATTTCGCTGCTTCACCCTTAATGAAACTCATTGGTGCCGGCCCTGAAATATTTAAGGATTCTGTTGATTACTTTCAGGTTTCCTCCTTCGGCTTCATGTTTTTGTTCATGTTTTTTGTGTTTCAATCGCTCATGAGGGGTATTGGCAATGTAATGCTCCCTATGTTTATAGTACTTGGAACAGTGTTACTCAACTTAGTTCTGGATCCTTTATTCATTTTTGGTTATGGAGATATTCCCGGCTATGGTGTTTCGGGAGCAGCCATAGCGAGTGTGATTACCCAGGGACTCTCTGCGTTTATAGGCATCGCTATTTTATTCAGAGGTAAAATGGGTATCAAGGTAAACTGGCATCAAATGAAACCAGACTTTCCGTGGATTAGAAAAATGTTTTTTCTGGGGATTCCAGCCAGTTTGGAGCAATCATCGCGCTCCGCTGCCATGACTATTATGGTAATGCTCGTAACCAGTTTTGGAAGTGCTGCAGTTGCTGCCTACGGAATAGGTGCCAGAATTCTCAGTTTAGTCATTGTACCTGCATTAGGGTTTGCTATTGCCACCACCACTTTGGTGAGCCAGAACATTGGAGCAGGCCAGATTAAAAGGGCTGAGAAAATCGGCAATTTAAGTAACAATATTGCTTTTTTTGGACTGACTAGCATTGGCCTGTTGCTGTTTGCTTTAGCTGAGCCGGTAACAAGGTTTTTTGTTCCCGGCGATGAAAAAGTAATTAGAGATGGTGCTCTATTCATTAAAATAATGGCGCCAAGCTTCGGACTTTTAGGTGTGCAACAAGTGCTAAACGGTGTGTTTAACGGGGCAGGATTCACGAAGGCTTCCCTCCTCATTTCGGTTTTTGGTTTGTGGGTAATCCGCTTTCCTACGGCTTTTATGCTCTCAGATAAAACCACGCTAGGAGTTGAGGGTATCTGGTGGGCTTTTCCTGTTTCCAACCTCATTGCAGCCATTGTTGCCTTTAGTTATTACAAAATGGGCTATTGGAAAATAAGAATGATAAGAAACAGGCATAAGGATTAAAGTGTATTAATTTTTGTATTTGTTATTGTAGCGGACGCTACAGTTAAGACAGGAACCAGCGGACGCTGGCAACAGTAAAGAATTTTATATTATAGTGCAAGTTTTTCACTTGTATTCTCTTTTAATGAAATTATCTCAATTTTTGCAACAATAATATTCACTCAAAAGAAGTGAATCAGCTCTAATAGGAATCGAATTTTATACATGATTTTACTCAGCGTTTAAGAAGAGCTTCTATTGTGCTAGTAGTTTAAAATAAAATTTAGCGGACGCTAAAATATAGTAGGAACCAGCGGACGCTGACACCATTAAATTCTTATATCATGGTGCAAGTGTCTCACTAATAACCTTCTATCTATAAGCGCCTCCCTTCCTAAAACTTGATTCTGTTCCATTGTGAGTTAAGCCGTAGTTGCCATGATGTATCACAAACATAAAGACTCTGACATGCTAATTCTTCTATTCAAACGTTAAAGCCCAATCCAACTTATTCTCAAAATAATGTGTCTAATGAGAGTCCAATAAAATAGAGGTTAATTAAAAAATCTCTTTCTTTAAAAATATGAGAAACCTATAGGTTTTATAATTGAGAAATAACCACTTTTGAAAAATGTCTGAATCCTGAAGCGATGAAAAATAAACTTTTATGGACAATTTTAGCTTTTCTTTCAGCCGGAACCTATAGTTTCGGTTCTCCTACTTCAGATACAACAATTATTAAATCACACCTGACGGCTCTCACTAAAAGTGCACAGTTTAGAAATTATAAAAATATTGAAGCACTCAACAAAACTGCTGATTATATTAAGGAAGTATTTTCAAGATATTCGAACGATGTTTATTTCCAGGAATATACAGTGAAAGGACAGGTGTACAAAAATGTGATCGCCTCCTTTGGCATGCAAAATACCACAAGAATAATCGTGGGAGCACACTACGATGTTTTTAGCGATCAACAAGGAGCAGATGACAATGCAAGTGGGGTAACAGGGCTTCTTGAAATTGCACGCATGCTAAATGGAAAGGTACCAGATAAAAGAATTGACCTCGTAGCCTACACCCTGGAAGAGCCACCCTATTTCAGAACAGAATATATGGGTATCTATATACATGCTAAGTCTCTTGCAGAGCAAAACATAGAGGTTTTAGGAATGGTTTCTCTTGAAATGATAGGTTATTTCAATGACCAAAAGCATTCTCAATCATATCCGGCACCTCTGCTATCATTAGTGTATGGCAACAAGGGGAACTATATTACACTTGTTAAAAAATTGAGGGCCGGAAAGTTCACCAAAAGATTTTGTCGCAAATATAAAGCTGCAAATACGATAAAAACTAAAAAATTCTCAGGGCCAAAAGCATTGCCAGGCATCGATTTCTCAGATCATCTTAATTATTGGGAATTCGGTTTTAGTGCGCTCATGATCACTGACACCTCTTTTTATAGGAATAACAATTATCATGAAATAACGGATACTATGGAAAGCCTTGATCTTAATAGAATGGCTAAAGTGATAGATGGCGTGCTGATTACATTACTAAACTTTTAAAAGAGAATTAATTTTACAGCATGCAAAAACTCATTTATAGCATCCTTTACGATTTTTCCTATCCCACACTATTTTTGCTATCGTTTGGCTATTTTCTGTTCTTGTATTTTGGCATTGCTCCTCTTTTCTTATTCTGCTGCAGATTGCTGGAACGGAAAAAGCTATTGCATAAAATAGAACACAAAGAAATAAAAAGCAGTCAAATCCAATTTGAAATCAAGCACTCACTCCTATCGATTGTGGTCTTCGGGTTTTCTATCATTCCAATCGTGTACTTAATCAGAATAGATTTGATTTCTCTTCTTCCTAATACCATTTTCAATATTATTTCAGGTGTTGTTATTCTTACTTTATGGAATGAAATCCATTTTTATGGGGTGCACAGACTGATGCATTCACGATTTTTCATGAAGCGTGTTCATTATATTCATCATCGCTCTAAAACGCCTACAGTTTACTCCGTGTACAGTTTTCATTGGTTGGAAGCTCTTTTATTAAGCACCGTGCCTTTAACCATTGCCCCATTTATTCCTTTTTCTATTATTGCTATTTTTATCTACCCATTGACCAGTATTTTACTCAACTATGCCGGACATTGCAATTACCGTTTCGGACATGGAAAAGGAAACAGTTGGCGACTTTTTGGTACATGGCACAACCAACACCATGGCAAAGCCCGCAAAAATTATGGCTTTGCGCTCAATTTTATGGATAAACTATTTCAAAAGCATAAATCCTAATTATGACTGAAGTATACATTACAAGCTCAGGGGTATTTCTGCCCAACCAACCCATTTCGAATGAGGAAATGGAGGATTACCTGGGGAGAATTAATGGAAAAGACAGTGTGGCGAAAGCTCGGATTTTAAAGCAAAACGGCATTAAATCCCGGTATTTCGCCATCGATAAAAACCAACAAAGTACACACTCCAATGCTGAAATGGCTGCGAAGGCTATTGAAAAGGCATTGGCAAAAAACACACTTTCCGGCAAAGAAGTGGAATTGCTTTGTACCGGCACTACGCAAGCTGACTTGCCCATCCCGGGATTTGCCAGCATGGTGCATGCCAAATTGCCCTTCCATCGGTGCGAAGTGGCCAGCTTTCAGAGTGTTTGTGCCAGTGGAATGATGGCCCTTAAAAGTGCTTTCGCCCAGATAAAAAGTAATGAAAAGCAAAATGCTATTTGTGTAGGAAGTGAGTTCGCGAGCCGACTCTTCAAAGCTTCCCGGTTTGAAAAACAACAAATAGAATCACTCCCCTTCAATGCGGAATTTTTAAGGTGGATGCTCTCGGATGGAGCAGGCGCACTCATCCTCCAGAATAAGAAAAGAGAAAAGGGAGTTTCGCTTAAAATTGAGTGGATAGACATAAAATCACATGCCAATGAATTCCCCGTTTGCATGTTTACAGGCAAAACCGACAATAAAAATGAGGATGAAACAACCTGGCTTGACTACCCAAGCTATGAAGAAGCTTCGCAGGCCGGGGCCATCAACCTAAAGCAGGATACGCGACTGCTTGACCAGGTAATCAAAACCGGAGTAGCCCATTATTTCGACCTGATTGACCAGAAAAAAATCAGCACAAAACAGATTGACTGGCTTTGCTGCCACTATTCCTCAGAAATATTTAAGGAGCCTATTAAAGAACTGATGCGCAAAGGCGGTGGTGAAATTGCTGATGAAAAATGGTTCAGCAACCTCAGCACCAAGGGAAATACGGGAGCAGCTTCCATCTTTATTATGCTGGAAGAGCTAATGTATTCCGGCAAATTGAAGACCGGAGACAAGATACTTTGCATGGTGCCGGAAAGCGGGCGCTTCGTTACTTCTTTTATGCAACTAACGGTAGAAGGCAGTGCTGAAGGAGAAGCAAAAAGCTATCCACTTCGAAAAATTGAAGCACCAGAACTAATAGTAGAGAAAACAGAAACCTCTGAGTGGCTGATCAGGCAGCTGGCGCAGATTTGGATTGATTTTGAAACAGAACTGCTGAAAGTCCCTATCATTACTAAAATTCATGAAGGCAAAATCAGCCTCGAAGATTATAAACTGTTGTTGAAGGATTTACGCCAGCAGGTAATTGATGGCTCGCAATGGATTTCAAGAGCAGCCTCTAATATAGATATTGAGCTGTTTGAATTGCGTTCAGCCTTCATTAAGCACACCGCCACCGAGCATAAAGATTACCAAATGCTGGAGAGAAACTTTGTTGCTTTAGGGGAAGAACTATCCACTATTCAGTCAGGAGAGAAAAATATTGGCTCAGTGGCGCTGAGCTCCTTTATGTTTCAGCAAGCCAGCAAAGCCAACCCGATTGATTTGCTGGGTGCTATGTTTATTATTGAAGGCATCGGTAAGCGGCTGGCGGCTTATTGGGGTGAAATGATTAAAGACCAGTTAAATTTGAAGGAGTCGCAGGTGTCTTTTTTCACCTACCATGGAGTGGCGGATGAAAACCACTTCCACAATTTGGAAGAAGCACTGAATCATCCCGCTATGAATATGGAAATAGCTAAAAAGATTGCTAAAACAGCCAAAACCACTGCCAGATTATATAAAATGCAGCTGGAAGAGTTGGGGAGTTATTAGGGTTGTAAAAAATATAGTGTGAAAATCAGGATGTGTTAGTGAAAAGAAAATTTTGAAAATTTTAACTCCAGCCAAAGACCGGCAGGCTATCCCGATTCGCCAGCTGGTCTAGTCCTAAAAGTTATTGAAGACAAGTCAGGAGCTAAATAAAGGAATTGAGAAAATCATTAATGAAAATTCGGATAAAATGCAGCTAAATTTAGCAGAATGTTTAACAAATCTTCCGCTTTTTGCGGAAGAAAGCGGGGAGCAGGACAAAAATCCGGGCAGAGTTAGCCTTTGCGCGGCTGGGGATATTTTTGTCTTGATTTTTTCTATCTTTTGTATCAAGACAAAAGATCAAAATGAAATAGATAATTTAAATGGCTTGTGAAGCTTGAGTATCCTAAATCTCAAACCTCACATCTAAATATTAAAAAAAATGAAAGAAATGGACATATCCGTACACGATGAAAGGGACCCCAACCCATGGTTGGCGCTGTATCTGGACGACAGCATCCCGATTAATAAAAAAACGAAGACTGCGCTGATGCGGGATAATTCCTCCAAATCAGTTCGCTACCTCCTCCCCTTTATCCAGTTCTGGTCGAAGGTGACGATGTTTTTCATCCATATTTTTAAGTTCTTCTTCCCGAAGATCTTTAATTCCTCCAAAGTGCTGCACAGGATTTTGGCCTGGGGCTTGCGCAGATTTGTAAGTCCGGATGCCAACCTCCTTATTTTCCGACATTTTCATGTAGGCACTGAAATTTTACAATTTATAGCCGGCAATATTGAGGGGGTCTCTATTAAAGGGAATCCGTTAAAGCCCAAAGATTTTGAAGCTGTAAAAGATGATCTATTCCTGATGCACGACCTGAACCTCTACAATTTTGTGATCAACCTAAATAAGCAGCTAAAGGAGAAAGGTATTACCATAGCCCCACCCAAAAAGCCACTGAACCTGGAGATGATCACCGAAGATCAGTTTGACCATATTGAGTTTCCCGACAAGTGGACCAATATTCTGGACTTGCGCTCTGCCATTGAGTTATTCACCCCTTTTTACCAGTTATTTTTAACCTCCAATGATTTTGTGCGGGCTTCCAACTCATTACAGCTGGATGAAACCATTGCCATTTATACCTCGCAAATATTAGGCACTCCAGGTCACCTCGGCCTGGTGAATAACAAGCACCCTATGGTGCCGGTAACTACCTACAGCGCAGCTTACCGATTGGTGCTGCATGGCCTGGCAGCCGAAACCCTTCATGAGATTCTGGTGAATGTGAAGCTGAAGAGGAATTTGGATAGCGTGATTAGCCCGAAGGAGAAGGATTTGGAAAGCCAGGGGTAATTTTTGACCTAAAACCTCTTTTTAAGAGTGTAAGATGTCTTTGTTTTACTGCAAGATGGTATTGTTGAGCCTTTACACACACTTTTCATTCAAATTGCTAATTTCTCCTATTTTTTGACAAAACATGTACCTACTTATAGGTATTTTCATTATCTTCCGATGAATAATTAGGATTTTAAGTAGGGGAAAGTACATTCATTACAAAAAGAGAGTAGCTTTATAAATGTTGTCATTAATCAATAAATCATGACAATTCTTAGGTTATAATCTGTTTGTTACATTTTAATCAAACGTTTAAATGAAAGATTGGGTCAAAATTCTAAAAGCCTATCACGAAGGTAAATTTGATAGATATTTTTACGGACTAACTCCACGACTTATAGTCGGAGCCTGTCAGGTTCCAATTGGAGTGCCATTTGAAAATGATATAATTGCATATAATGTTACGGAAAAAATATTCAAAGAAATGAGGAAATATAATAAAGACGGTTTAATAGTTTCATCAAACCAATGTGATATTCATAAAGGGCCTGTAATGCGATTTATAGAAGCTGATTGGACTGAAAGTTCAATAGGAACTAGTTTTGATAAAATATGGAATAGATATAGTGATGAGATTATTGCAGGCAACTTTGGAATAAGTTCATATGATAGACAAATTTTAAATACGATATTCTAATAAATATGATTAAAAATCCACAGTGCACCACAAGAAATACTTCACTAGTTTTTTTATCTTCATTTTTGAGTGTTTTTTAGTTCACTACTAGATTTATGCAAACCGATTACTTTCAACAACTACTTTATATATGACTGAAGATATTAATAAGTTAATAGACATTAATCTTAATTTAATCTGTTCTCATAAATCACAATTCTCAATATATGACTTCCAGAATTTAAAAGGTGATCGAATTGGTATGAGAACCGAATGTAAATTATTCTCTGACGAGATGGAAGAAAGAGATTTAATAAAGAGAAGTAATGAGTTTTGCACAGTAAAAGAATTTGGACTAAGAGTGCATTCATCAGGGGGATGGTTAAAGTATAAATTTGAAAAAGAAGAATCTGAAAGAATCAAAGAGGTTGAAAGAAGAGACAGTGAAAAACTAGAGCATGAAATTAAGCTTTTGCAAAAAGACAATCTTAAATACCAATCTAAGATTCGCTTGCAAGAAAGTCGAATAAGAAATTTAAATGAACAGCTTAAAATAATAAACCTTTTAAAATCTTACTGGTGGTTAATTGCTACCTTCATAGGAGTTGGAATGGCTTTAAGAGAACTCTTACTCATAATTTTATAGAATTATGGAAACTTCTACAACCCTTAACATAATCGGACTTTCACTAGATATTATTGGAGTTGTCCTTTTATTCTTTTACGAACCCCCAAAACCTGAAATTGGGGCTTTACTGTTACATTCTGCACCCACTGAAGCTGAAAGAAATAAAGTTAAAGCAGCAAAAAGGAAATTCTCAAGCATTGGACTCATATCTTTGATTATTGGCTTTAGTTTTCAAATTATATCTAATTTTTACTAGTGACTATATTATAAACATCAATAATTCATATCAAGTATTAGAACTATTAGTAGAAATTTGCAATGTGTAAAAATTGTGTGGGCTTTGTAAGCTTACCATCAAAATAAAGACTCAGTCTTTTTAGAGTATTGGCAGCCTAGCCAATTTTATAAGCGTGAGAAATTTTTCAACTGCCAGGATCAACGGTCGGAAGAACAAAGAAGAATTGATTCTTTAAGAATGGAAGAGTTGATTAAAGGGATTTTGTGAGGTTGCCGATTTATTTCTACAAAGAAGTTATAAAATCAATAAAAGTATTTGCCTACTCTGAAACAGTATGAACCCAAAATAATAGAAGTGAGAACAATGCATTACTTTGATTCAAACGAGAGTAATCTCCGCCATAAACTTTCTCCATTCATAGGCGAACCATTACAATCAGGCATAAAAGGTAGTACCTCCTACTTTATTAAGCAGTTTGAAGCTGATACGGCAATCAATTTACTTAATGATTCAAAAGGAATCTTTCAGGCTTATACCAAAGGTTTGCTTTTAATAACTTTTAAAAGTAACCGATCTTTATCCATACCTATACCCTATCAACAAATCAAAAAGCTAGTCCTTGTAAAAGGTCAGGAAACCATTGACCCTTTTTTTCCATCAGTTATGTGGATGCTTTTGAAGCTAGACGTAAGAATTGAAATAGCCAGATATTTTAGAATGCATACCTCTGAATACAGCATTGAGCCAACTGTACTGGAAATACAAACCGATTCATATCTAATTCACTTAGAAACTAATGGCTATACTTTTCAAAGTCAGGAAGCATTCTTTTCGCAACTCACTGAAATAGAAAAGCTCCGAATAATAAAATCAGCACCAATTGCTGGTTAAAGTTAGACTTTCATAGCGCTTAATCTACAGATTGATTCATTGAAATGTTTAGCGAACATTTTTTATATTGCAAAAATGTATATAATTTAATTATTTGATTATCCCTATCAATATAATGAGATATACCTTCTCACTTGATGAATCAGACTTACTAACTCACCAGCTTTTTCTGGTTTCTACCTCGAAGGCAGCTATTTGGAGACGAAGAAGAAGTTGGATAATTATTGTTCTCACCTTTATTGTCTGTTCAGGTTTATTCTATATAGAATCTAATGCATTTCTCAGAAATTATTTTGCCATACTGGCATTTATAAGCCTGATATTTTACCCTCTTTACTCTCGATGGAAATATAAAAGACACTATTTGAGACATATTAGGGAGCACTTCTCTGGCACTACTGGTAAGCAAGCAACAATAGAATTTCAGGAAGAATTTATATTTGAAACGGATGAGACAAACTCTGAAAGCAAAATAAATTATTCAACTATTGAATCTCTGAATGAACTTCCCAATCACTTTATCATACGATTAAAGACTGGACAAGCTCTTGTTTTACCAAAGAACAAAATAGAAAATATTGATCAACTGCGCTCAGACTTATTAGAATTAACAAAGAGATTAGGGGTAGAGTTAAAAAACCACAAAAATTGGAAATGGAGGTAAGAATTTAAATAATTTACTTATATTCTAAATATTAAGGTCACGAAACCTTCATTTTAGTAGAGCCAGTTTCAAAATGAACTACAAATACATAATTCTATCAGCATTAATTCTTTACATTTCCTGTGCAAACCCTAAAGAAGAAAAGGGAAACATAACTAGTAAAACTACAATAATGCTTGAAAATGAGGTAAAAGTAGAGAAGAATGAAAAAATAAACCCTCAAAAAGTTAAAGAACAAATCCCTACATCTGACTGTGTTAATTATTGGAAAAATAGATTCCCCAATGATAGCTTAAAAGCAATTTATATTGACTCCTTAATTTCACAAAACCAGCTACCGGAAAACAACCTACTTTTCTTAAATGCATTAAAAACGAACACTAAGAAGGATTTAGCTTTCAAAAATGTCCTGTCCCCTATTTTCAGACTATCAGAAACAGAGATAGGTTTATTGACTTTCGCTAGTTACCAGTTGGTAGATAACAAGTTTATTGCTGACTCAAAAGAAGAGGACTTAATCTCGAAGTACCACACAAACACATCAAATACGTTTGATCACTATGGAAAAATCCAATATTATCCAACATTACTGGACTCACTATATAGAGGGCAAACTAAGCCTTCAATAAACTTCTACACAATAAATAAAGCAGGAGCTAGCCAGGTTATGCAATTGGGAAAGTACGTAGATGAGTGCTTAGAATATTTCGAATATACCATTGACACCTCACACATATCTGTGACTGACACATTGTTGTTTAGTAGTCCTTTTAAAATAGATTTAGTATTCGAGAGTAACGCAGAGGTAGATCTGCTATTACAAAATGATTACAAGGAAGAATGCCTGGACTGCCCAAGCAGCATAAAATTACAGAAAACTTTTGCAAGAGTAAAAGGAGTAAATAATCTATACTTTGTGTATGCGGATACTTTTCCTATTAATAACGAATTAGATACTCCTTCAAGAGCACTTGTTTTAATCACTCAAAAAGATGAAATTAAATACTTGTGGTATAGTGAAATTGATTTGTTCGGATGTAGTTGCCTTTAAATATACGGGGCTAAAGTTATATCTCTTACTACTTATTTAATTCGTCTGCAAACATTTTACACTGCCATTTCGATGAATGGTTAGGATTTGGTAATGGAAGAAAGTATGTTCAACTCTTCAAACTTTAATGAAAATATACTTTATGAAAAAAATTCTATTCGTTCTGCTTTCATTAGTTGTTTATTCAGCATCAGCTCAAATTGATTTTAATACGGGAAATGCTCAACTAGATAGCGACCTAAACACTATCAATGCCAATGCTTCTGCCAATTTTGGTTCCTTTAAAGCAGACTTAAGTGTAATTTATAATGTATCAGAAAAGAAAATAGATTACATGAGAGGGAGTTTGAATATGGCAGCAGGAGAGATTTACATTTCCTTAGAAATCTCAAAATTATCCAAAACTCCTATTGATGACGTACTTGTTATATACACCAATAATAAAAGCCGGGGTTGGGGCTATATAGCCAAACAAGCAGGAATTAAACCGGGCTCTCCTGAATTCCATCAACTGAAAAATAATGCCCGTTCCAAAAAGAATAAAAAAGCGAAAAACAAAGGAGGAAGTAAAGGGAAGGGAAATAGTAAAGTAAAAGGATGAGTGAGTATTCATCAAAATGTTAGCACAACATAACCAAAAGCCTGAATTACAGGAATTAATTGAGTATTGATATGAATAGCAAAAGATTTTTGGAATTTTACTGTATAGCCCTACTTACTGCTTTACCATTAAGTAACATCATGGCGCAGAATGATACAGTGTACCTGGATGATAATCAAGAGGTTTTTTCCGTGGTTTCTCATGATCCGGAACCTATTGGAGGGCGTGAATCTTTTGATAAATGGATTCAGGAGAATTTTAAAGAAGAGTTGAAATCAACAGAGGATAATGAGAAAAAGGTGTTTTATGTACAATTTATAGTGGAAGTGGATGGCACCCTTTCCGATATCAAAATAGTAAAAGGTTTTGGAGAGCCTTATGATGATGAAGTGAAAAGAGTAGTAAAAGAGAACCCAACAAAATGGCGTCCTGCAAGACAAAACAATAAACCTGTAAAGCGAGCAAATCTCATTGCTGTTAAAATCTGAAAAGGCCAAAGCATCTGATCCCAGCTTCAGCATAAATAGCAAATTGCTGGGGCAAGATTTCACAAATAATCAACAAATTCATAGGTTTGATTTTATCAGACTAAGAGTTTAAAATACTGTTTTACCGAAAAAATTACTTAACAGTATTACCTTTACCTTCAACATCTAGATTTTACCTATTTCGGAATACATACATATCATCCCTCTTCCCTGCTTGTAAAAATTAAAAGAATTTTTATTTCTTTCGAAATAATTCCACTATGTTGATCTAAGAAAAAGTGAAAAGTCAAAATAAGATAGCGCTTCACAATATGTGAACTAAGCGCTTATGACATAGATTTACATGAACGAAGAAATTAAAAAGCTAAATTAGGACTTGCACAAGGTTACTTCGGTAAAGGAAACTTTAGTACAACAGCAGTAGTGCTGGAAGAACTGATCTCCAACGAGCCTGATAATTTTGATGCTCAGCTTTTAATGTGTCGTATTCACATGGCAGAAAACGACCTGAATGAAGCAGTAAAAGTCTATCAGCAATTAAGGGGGCTAAAACCTGATTTTCAAAATGATGAGATAAAAAAAACTCTTGTTAAACTCTGAAAATATCTCAGAGAAACAAGCTTCAGATTCTTTTTCAGATGATGTAGAATCACATATTTTTGGTAAAAAAGACAAAACAACTTTTAAGGATGTAGGCAGAATGGCCTACGAAAAGGACCAAATTAGCCTGAAAATTATTCACCCACTTAAGCATGCTGACCTATACAAATCCTACGAAAAAAAATAGGTGGTGGTATACTTTTCTACGGACCTCCGGGGTGTGGTAAAACTTTTCTGGCAAAAGCTACCGCCGGTGAAATTGATTCCCAGTTTATTTCTGTCGGTATTGATGATATTCTGGATATGTACATCGGCCAAAGTGAGAAGAAGCTGAATATGATTTTGTGCGGGCTTCCAATTCACTGCAGCTGGATGAAACCATTGCCATTTATACCTCGCAAATATTAGGCACTCCAGGTCACCTCGGCCTGGTGAATAACAAGCACCCTATGGTGCCGGTAACTACCTACAGCGCAGCTTACCGACTGGTGCTGCATGGCCTGGCAGCCGAAACCCTTCATGAGATTCTGGTGAATGTGAAGCTAAAGAGGAATTTGGATAGCGTGATTAGCCCGAAGGAGAAGGATTTGGAACAGAAATAAAGAAAAACCATAATAAAATCAATTAAAATATTGATCTACATCTCTTGTGCCATTTATCCGTATCAAAGTAATTAGGTTCACATCAAACTGAATAAAATAGAGAAGATTTTTATGAATAACCCTTTACTTAAAAGCTACAATACTCCCTTTCAAACACCTCCATTTGATCAAATAAAAGCTGCCCATTTTATGCCTGCCATAGAAGAGGCTATCAAAGAAGCAAACTTAGAAATTGAGGCAATCACTTCTGAAAATGAAGCGCCTACTTTTGAAAACACCGTAGAAGCCCTTGAGTTTTCAGGCAAAAAGCTACATGATATTGCATCCATTTTATCTAATCTCAATAGTGCGGAAACAAATGAGCAAATTCAAGCTACTGCCAGAGAAGCTTCACCATTATTTTCTGAATTCAGTAATAATATCTTCCAAAACACACGCCTTTTTGAGCGCATTAATGCTGTATATGCTAAGAAAGAGGAACTGGGACTGGACAAAGAGCAAAAGGTGTTGCTGGAGAATAGTTATAAAGCTTTTAAAAGGAATGGAGCCGACCTCAACGTGAAAGACAAGGCACGCTTTAAAGAGATAAGTAAGAGATTATCTGAACTAAGCCTCAGTTATGGCGAAAATGTATTAGCCGAAACCAATGAATATGAATTGGTTATTTCCGAAGAAAAAGATTTAAGTGGCCTACCGGATTCTGCTATCAAACAAGCTGCTAATACAGCTAAGAGTAAAGGAAAAGAAGGGCAATGGGTATTTAGCTTACAGGCACCTAGCTTCCTTCCCTTTATGGAAAATGCTGATAACAGAAAATTGAGAGAGCAGCTGTATAAAGCTTATATGGCCAAGGCTAATAAAAATGATGCCCGTGACAATAAAACCATCATTCAGGAAATTGTAACCCTTAGAAGTGAGAAAGCAGGCCTACTGGGCTATGCGTCTTACGCAGATTACGTGCTGGAGGAAAGGATGGCAGAGGATAAATTTAAGGTGCAGAAATTCCTCGATGACCTCTTACAACAAGCCCTGCCAAAAGCAAAGGAAGAAGTATCTGAAATTAAAGCTTTTATACAGGAGTTAGGGGATGATATTGACTTGCAACGATGGGATTGGGCCTACTATTCTGAAAAGCTGAAGAAGAAAAAGTATGCCATCGATGATGAGTTATTAAGACCTTATTTTAAACTGGAAAATGTTTTGGATGGTGTCTTTCAGACCGCTGAAAAATTATATGATATCCGTTTTGAGGAGCTAAAGAATATCCCTGTGTACCATGAGGATGTTACCACTTATGAAGTTAAAAATATGGCTGGTGAGCATGTAGCTATTTTCTATACCGATTTTCATCCAAGAGAGGGAAAGCGCGGTGGTGCCTGGATGACCGGCTATCGGGATCAATATAGAAGAGACGGAGAAGACATAAGACCACTGGTTTCAAATGTGTGTAATTTCACCCCATCTTCACCAGGAAACCCAAGTTTACTCACTTTCAATGAGGTAACTACCTTATTCCATGAGTTTGGTCACGCCTTGCATGCTATGCTGGCCAATAGTAAATATGCTAGTCTTTCGGGAGCCAATGTATACTGGGACTTTGTGGAATTGCCCTCACAAATCTTTGAGAATTGGTGTTACGAAAAGGAATGCCTCGATTTATTCGCCAGGCACTATGAGACAGGAGAAAAGATTCCTCAGGAGTACATCGAAAAGATTAAGGCGAGCAGCACCTACCATGAAGCCTACGCCACAGTGCGGCAGATAAGTTTAGCCCTTCTGGATATGGCTTATTTTAGCCTCGATCATGAAGCCGCTCAAAGCATTGCAGACATAACTAAGTTTGAAGAAGGGGCTATGGCTTCTACAGAATTATTCCCTAAAGTAAAAGATGCTATGATGAGTACACAGTTTGGTCATATTTTCGCTGGAGGTTATGCCTCAGGTTATTATAGCTACAAATGGGCAGAAGTATTAGATGCTGATGCATTTTCACTTTTTAAAGAAAAAGGCATATTCAATAAGGAAGTAGCAAAATCTTTTAAAGATAATATACTTTCAAAAGGGGGAAGTGAGCACCCGATGGAGCTGTACAAAAGATTTAGAGGAAGAGCGCCAAAAATTGATGCATTGCTTGAAAGAGCAGGTTTAAAATAATCTTTTTAATTAGTTAAAAGTACGCAAAGCCTTTCACAGACATGGAAGGCTTTTTTAGCCACTTAGTTAGGCTGCTCCTTATTGAAAAACCATACATAGAGGCTAAAACAATGGTTTGTCTATTTTATTGGTAAAAAAAAGACAGCAAACTTTAAAAACCATAGCCTGAAATGAAAAAAGCTATCTTAATGGTAAGACAGCTTTTTCATTTACATAAGAAGTTAAACAGTTATTTGAAACATTGTAATAATTCAGACGCACACTACACTATTTCTCTGTAAATATTTCCAAAGCGATCTATGACTTCCACCTCCACTTTTTTAGCCTGTTCATTCGGTTTAAAATAAAACATATGATCTGTTAGTTGAGGGTCTACCCATGTTCTTCGCTCAGGTAAATCAGGCCCATCATGCAGCTTAATACTTAAAGGGTCACAGCTTGTTATTCGGATGAGCTCTCCTTTTCTTATTCCATCTTCATACCAGTATGCCTGCCATGCTTTATCCCAATTCCAAATGTTCACACTGTGTAAATCAGGATATGATCTATGCTGATTTTTGCCAAACACTCTAAACTGATGATTTTTCGCATGACCCGTTGCCTTATAATACCACTTTAGTTCCGAGCCCTTTGCGCTATACACTCCGTAGCCATTAGGAGTTCCATCATGGCAAATAGGGCCACTCCACCAGGCACCGCAAACTGTACCATGACAATGTTCATACCTGCTATCACTGACCACGTTATCATTAAAATGGGTATGTCCTGACATAATATGAGTATTAAAGGGTGCTAATAAATGATACAAATGCTCCCTATTTGATAATACACTCGCTATATGGTTATCCTTAGGATATCGATGGATAGCTCCTGTAACCGCTGGTATATGCATTGAAACCACTAATGTCGATCCTGGCTCAACAAACTTTAAATCTTGTTCTAGCCATGCAAGTTGCTCCTCTTGAATGTAGCCTATGTAATGATGTTTATCCCCAATAAAGAAAACATCGTCAAGCACAACATAGTGAACCTCTCCCCTGTTGAAGGAATAAAATGTTGGCCCATATTGCTTTTTAAAAGTTGGGCTCATGGTTGCATCGCTTCTATTACCAAGGTCAGCATCATGGTTGCCAATTACTTCAAAGAAAGGAATGTTCATTTGCTGAACAGACTGGTTGTAGCTATCAAATAATTCCAGCTTATCAAATACTAAATCCCCACAGCCAATACCAAATGTATTAGGAGTATTTAATTCACGAATAGTTTCAATAAAATCAGGTGTTGAAACATTTAAAAGCTGTTGTGCTTCATATGAATTTTGTATTTGCGGATCTGCTAATAGAAGGAAGCTATGATTAGTATCAGATTCTTCTAGCGGTTTAAGGTCAAAAACCAGCTTATTATTTTTTCCTCTTTTATTAATCCATTTAAAAAAATTAGCAGAACCATTTGCAAGGCGGTCTATCTCATAGCCAGCAGGAATGCTGATAAAAACAAAGTCCTGCTGGGTGGAGCTAGCAAATTTAAATTCACCATCAGTATTGGTTTTCACCAAGGTGACACCGTCAGATACTACCACATTTTTCACTCCTTTTCCCTTTGAAATAACTCTTCCGGAAATATTTAGAATAAAATGTTGGGTATTTGCTGAAGCATTGCTACCATGAGAAAGTGTGCTCCCCAGAAAGGGGAGCGCACCAAATCCTAAACCTAATTTTTTTATAAAACTTCTTCTGTCATTATTCATTCATAATTTATTTTAATAACCACATTACTTTATTTATCTCATCGAAACCTTCATATTGCCTCTCAAGTGCTTCAATTAAATTTTCACGGTTAAAATTAGTTTCTGAAGTAGGATATAGCCATCTGGCAGGAACAGCTTCTTTGTTATTTTGATTAAGACTAGATGCTGGGTTTATAGGGAAATGTGGATATTTTACTCTTCTATATTGATAGTAGCTTTCGTAAGGATCCTGCATAAAATGTAATAAATAGCGCTGTAACCAGACTTGCTGTAGTTGCTCATCTTTATTGGTTTTAAATGCAGCTTCTCCGGTAAAATAGTTATCAATATACTCCTGAGTAATAACTCTTCCGTGAGCGTAATCTGTATTTATTTCCTTAAAAGGCTCCAGAGCTGAGCGTGTTCCTTCTTCATAATAATCCTTAGCTGCTCCACCAATCCATCCTTTAAGTGAGGCTTCTGCCAGAATCAACTGCTGCTCAGCATAAGTAATGAGCATCCTTGGCTCACCAATAATTTCGTTCTGATACCTGAGATTAATTATAGAATAGGCCCCATCTTTATGCCCAGCATTCATTTTCTCAAATTCCAATGAAACATCTAACCCTACATATGCAGTTGAATCATCTTCCTCCTTATTATTTTTAATTTCAACACTTGCAGGTTCTCCAAAGTAAAACAATCTATAATCATGAAGTTTGTTAAGATTGCTTACCAACAAAGAGCTTAACAAGGTTCTACCTGTGAACATATCATTTGTACTGTAAAGAGGATATGAATTCACACTATTGTACTCAAGACCAAAATAGTCAGCAGTAGATTGTAATAAATTATTCTCTTGCACTATTTGAGCAAAACGATTCTTTACCTGGATAGTAGTTTCACCTTCCTTCTCACTCAAAGCCATTAAAACTTTTAAGGCAAAGGAATTAACGGCTCTTCTCCATTTTTCAGGATCTCCATTATAGGTAGAAGGGTCTCCAGAAAAAACCTTTCCTGTAGCAAAGTATTCATCAGCTTCTTTCAACTCATTTAAAATACCTTCAAAGACTTTTTCCTGTAAATCATAAGCAGGTTTTTGTAGTCCTGCATCTGCTATTCCGGCCTGAGTATATGGTATATCACCAACTTTCATGGTAGCCTGATAAAAAATGTAGGCTCTGGCAAACTTAGCTAATCCCCGGTACGAGTTCTCAAGGTTACTTCCTTCAGAATATTCTACCATCTTATCAATATTAGTTAAAAGAGTAAAGCTATTAAAGTCCGTGTTGCCTAAGCTGTTATACTGGCTACCCATTATGCCTTCATTAGCATAACCTACATATTTAGGAAGCGCATTCTGACTAATAAACTGTTTTGCATCTCCAGAATACTTGGCCATACCTAAAACAACCTTAGTAAATAAAATAGTAGAACTAACTTTAGAAGGTGTATTAGGGTTGGTATTTATTTCATCAAACTTTTCGCAAGCGCTAAACCCAATTAGAAGAATGCTTAGAGCAATTATAGATAAATATTTCATTTCTTAATTTTTTTTAAAATGTTAAATCGACATTAAAACCTAAGTACCTGATTGAAGGGTCACTGAAATTTTCTGATCCTCCATCTATATCAGAATACCTGAATTCTTTAGCCCAGTAAAAAACATTTTGGCCTATTAGAGATAAAGAACAATTTTGAGCACCAAATTTTGAAGTGAAAGATTTTGGTACATTGTAACCTAATGATACTTCGCGAATTTTAAAGAAGGTGGCGTCATAAGCATCATATGCTGAAGGGCTCCCCCCCCAGGCCGTTCCTTTATGTATAGTTTGAACGTAAGAAGCATATCCTACCTTAACATCATTTGGTGAATACTTCCGTGTATCAGAAAGTATATTTCCGTAGGTATCATAAGTAGCTTCACCAGAAACCACTTTTACACCTTTTCCTATATAATTAGCAGTTCCGGGGTTGGTTGCATCTAAATATCTTTCTTCTGTTTGTGAATCAGGATGGTTACCCGACTGCCACATATAAATTTCTGTTGTAGCTTGTGCTAATCCACCAATTCGTCCATCAGCTGAAATCCCCAGTCTGAAATTTTTATATTGAAGCGTAGTATTTATTCCCCATATGGCATCAGGGTCGGAATAACCATAAACAGATTGGTAAGGTGAATATTGAGGCAATCCATTATTATGGATAATGTTACCTTCGCTGTCTTTTAAAAAATCTTGCAACGTAAAATGATCAACTCTCTCCCCGACTTTCACCCAGGGAACATCTTGAGAATATTCAGAATCTAGCTGGGTATAATAACGGGCATATTTTGACCAGTTTAAACCTACATCCCAACGGAAATTATCTGAAATAACAGGGGTAAAATTAGCTGTCAATTCTACACCCCTCCTGGTTATTTCTTCACTTGAGTTCACATAAGTATTATAATAACCTGTTGAAGGGCTTAAACCAGCCTGTCTTAAAAAATCATACATCCTTTTGCTGTAATAAGTAGCGTCAAGTGAAGCACGTTTACCTAAAAAACTAATTAAGGTACCTACTTCATATGTATCAGCCGATTCCGCTTTTACATCCATACCTCTCATTGTAGTTGGGTAAGTTGCAGCACTTAGGTTGTCCCAAGCATTATTTGTAATTTCATACACAGAGTTTGTAGTGTAAATTCCAGGAGGTGTTTTTGAAGTTGCAAATGAACCTCTAATATTCCAGGATGATAACCATTCGCCTGTATTTAGTAGTTCTGAAGGTGCGAAATTAGCCGAAACAGAAGGGTAAGCATATGATCTTGTAGACTCTGGCAAAGTGGAACTCCAATCATTTCTTAATGTTCCTTCTAAAAAGAACAAGTTTTTATAAGAGACAGCCATTCGGCC
This sequence comes from Marivirga lumbricoides, assembly GCF_014636295.1. Lineage (GTDB taxonomy): Bacteria > Bacteroidota > Bacteroidia > Cytophagales > Cyclobacteriaceae > Marivirga > Marivirga lumbricoides. The sequence continues at coordinate 26,381 of NZ_BMEC01000014.1, forward strand.
AAACACACTGTTAACTTGTTGTTTATATAAAACAGAATTTGTTTTGACGTTATTAAGCGATGATTTTAAGGAATAGAAACCTGGAATTGTCAATCCGCCTGATGTCATAGATTCAATACCTTCATCTCTTTTAAAGAATAAAGTTCCACCTACAAAAGCATCAATCATGATATTTCCGAAATTTCTTTTTGCAGTAACTAAGAGATCATTATTGATACTATAACCTCTTCCAAGTCCCATATTATAAGAACCATTCTGTGATTCTCCCCATATTTCTCCTCCTCCCTGCAAAACTTTAGCTGTACCAGCACTTACATAAGAGCCTTTTGAAATAGTAACTATCTGCTGGTCATTGTAGTTATCTAATCCTGTTCTCATTGAAATATCTAACCAGGAATTGATGTCATACTTAAGACCAAGTGTTCCGTTGAACACACTTCTATCTATACCATGTGTCCGCTCATACCTATCAAAATAAGGGTTATTATTTGTAGCCCGGTAGCTGTGGTTTTGAACTTCGTCTTCCAGCATCCAATAATTTTTGTATTGCCTGATGTCATAATCAGGAGCAGACCATACCAGAAGATTATACATTGGATCATAGGCTGTATATCCACTAAAACCAATATTTGGTGATTTTTGACTATTATAAGCCATTGAAGAAGATAAAGAGAATTTATCCATCTTAATTTCACCACCTATACTGTAGGTTACTTTATCATAAACAGAGTTAGCATACTGACCTTTATTTTGCACCCACGCAACGGATGATCTTATGCTTCCTTTTTCTCCTTGCTGGGTTACACTTAAACTATTATTTATAATGTAGCCTTGCTCCAGGAAATTTTCAAAATTATTCGCTCCTCTGGCAATAAATGGCATGGGCTCATACTCCATAGTTTGTGGATTCCATTGATTAACGATTTGCCCCTCCATTGGAGGTCCCCATGCACCTCCTCCTCCTGAAATGTAAGTATTGTCATCAGTATTTACTTCGCGCCCATAAGTGGTTTGCTGTTCCGGAATAGCAAGAAAACCTGCACTAAACATAGTACTACTGTTTAGCGTAATAGAAAGTCCATTTTGATCGGCTCCTTTCTTAGTAGTTACCATTATTGCACCACTAGCTCCTCTATAGCCGTATAATGCCGAAGCTGTTGCCCCTTTCAGAACGCTAATACTTTCTATATTGTCTGCCGGAATATCACGCAAAGTAATATTCCCGTAAGGCACCCCATCTATAACCAAAAGCGGTGTTTCACCTCTTAATTGAATATCTGGTGCTTCAGCAAATTCAGTGCTATTTTTTATTAATAAACCAGATACTTTACCGGTTAAAGACGTAGCCACATCCACTCCTTTTACTTTATCCAGTTTATCTCCACTTACTTTTTGAGCAGCATAACCTAACTCATTTTCTGATCTCTCAATACTAAAAGCCGTTACCACAACCTCCCCAAGTGTAGAGATATCTTCCTCTAACACTATCTCGAAAGTAACCTGAGATCCTATGTTTATGGACTTTGTAGCATACCCAATGTAGCTCACCACTAGTGTTTGTGCTTTATCCGATATATCTAAAGTGAAATTACCATCAATATCGGTAACAGTTCCTTTTCCTGTTTCTTTTACCAATACCGTAGCCCCAATTAAAGATTGCCCCGAATTATCTTTAACAATTCCTTTAATTTTTACATTTTGAATCGAAGTGTTTTCTGGTTGCTGATGTACTGGTTTCACATAGATAACATCCCCTACTTGCTTAAAAGATAAGTCGTGCTGTGATGAAATATGATTTAAAGCTTTGTTTAAACCCAGCTCAGAGTTAATGAAGTTTATATGTTTTGCTATATCTATTTCATTAGTATTGTAAGCAAAATTAATTTGCTTTTGTTTACCAATCTGATCCATTACTGAAGCCAGCGTCCCACTATTTAAATGTACAAATTCGGTATCCTCAACCTTATTGATTTGTGCCGATATCCCTATATTAGAGGAGAATACAATAAAAATAATTGCCAAAAAGGCACTGTAAATTTTTTTTTCCATATTTTTGAAAAGTTTAAATAAAACAAGTAACAAGGAGTGATTGTATTTAGCCCCCCAGCTGTACACACTCCTTTTTTCTTTTTAATAGTTTACTAATACACTATCCTGTGTAATGAACCTATAATTAATGTTTTCAAGGTATTTTAGTCCATCCAATATTTCAGTCAATTCTGTATGGCGGGAATAAGTAGCTGTTAGTATTTTATTTTTTTGATTATCAGTTTTTTCAAGTGCTATTTTTAAGTTATAACTACGCTCAAGCGTAGCTAATACTTCTTCTAAAGGTGTATTTTCAAATACTAATTTGTTTTGTATCCATGAATTGGCATGGTTAAATTCATCTTTTTGTAAAATGAATTTTCCACTGCTACGGTTAATCACTAACTCATCATTTCGCTTCAAATTGCTGACTTCACCACTACTGGTTACCTGTACACTTCCTTCTTTAACATGAACAGTTGAATGCTTATCACTACTATATGATTTCAAATTGAACTGAGTTCCTGTAACTAGCAAATCACTCCCATTGAAAGAAATTCGAAAAGGTGAATTTTTATTTTTGGCAACCTCAAAATACCCTTCTCCATTAAGAATAATATTTCTATTTTCTACAAAATCGGTTTGATATTGCAGATTACTCGAAGAATTTAACCATACTATAGTACCGTCAGGTAACTCCTTACGAACGGGATCATTACCACTGGCAACTTTAAAGGTTTCAAAGATTTGTTTATTCGTGTTTTGGTAAATACTAATCCCTGTTAATAAAAGTAAGGATACTGACGCTGCAATAGCAATATGCTTGAAATATCTTTTAAATAGATTTTGCTTCTCAAGCTCATTACCGCGTTTAATCTCTTCTTTTATCTTTCTTAAGATTTCACCATCACGAATGTCATATTCTGGCTCTTCCTTATCAGCCTTTATCCATTTCGCTTCAAATAAGTTTGTAAAAGTTGCATTAAACTTATTGCTTTCTAATGCTTTTAACAATTTGAGTTTATCACTCTCAGTGGCTGCCTGATGCAAATATGCCTCCCAAGCTTCATTAACTTCTTTTTGATTCATATATAATTGATCACAACAAAAAGGTCTATAATAATTTCTTTCACTTATTATATCCTCAAATGATCGTGAACACCTAAGTCAACTCCATTAAGCAATTGTTAAGAAAATGTTACTCAGAAACGTAGAAAGGAATCACTTAAGCTTACTATAGCAGCAATAGCGAAAATAGGCGATATATCTTTCTTGATTTGATTAAGTGCCTTATTCATATGGTTCTCCACAGTTGATGGTGAAACACCTAGTAAAGAAGATATTTCCTGAATGCTCTTTCCTGCCTCTCTTCTCATTTTATACACCTTTCTAGGCATCTCAGGCAAATTATGTAAAGATTGAGCCACAAGTTCCTGCAGCTCCTTAATTAATAAAGGACTGTCAGAATTAGAGGAATCAACTATGGAAGAAGCCGTTTCAAGAGAATCCATTAATTCAACACGCAGTTGTTTATTTAAAGCTTTTAAAGCATAGTTTTTGGCTATTGTGAAAACATAGGAATGAAAAGAAAGCTCTTCATTAAGTACCTCTCTTTTGTACCATACTTTCAAAAAGGTATCTTGTATAGCATCGTCAGCATAATTTTCTAATCTGATGCTATTTAAAAATGATCGAACCTTCGGAGCATAACGCTCATATAATAAACTTAATGCTAATTCATTACCTAACTTTAGCAACCTCATTAATTCTTGGTCTGACCGCTCCATATTTAATTCATAATTAAAGCTGCCAAAGTTAAAGGGAGTATATCTTGTTCCAGTGAAGAAAAGTTTATCCTTTTGTTAATTGTAATGTAGATTTCCGCATAAAGCTAATAGCTTCAAGCGCGCTGAAGGCGCATTGTTAAAAAATGAATATTAAATATATTAATAATCTATTTAGTGTACTTTTCCTTCATTACAACTTTCTATCTCACTCTATCATTAAAAAGATGATAGAACTAAGTGCTCTTGAAAGGAAGTTAAAAGCCACCATCTTTAATAAACGTATCAAAAAAAGTATCGATTGCATATTGGTTAAACCAAAAGTATAGTGAGGAAATGGATAGAATTCAACAACAGTATGGTTGGAACTCTCCTAAACAAATATTATCAGTTGATTATTAATCAATATGGAAAAAGAACTGGATAAAAGTTTAGCAGACCTTCATCAGGACAGGTATTTAATGCACAAAGTTGAACCCCAAATATTTGGTACTCAGGTCAGATCTGAATTTGTCAGGTTCCTGGGTGATGATAATATAATTCCTTACGATAAAGAAGATATCCAACAGCACTTAGGAAAGTACGACCTTGTGATAGATAAGATACCCATGGCAACCTTACTCATAAAGATTTTGTAAGATTGGGACAACGTGGGGTGCTGGCAGGGTTCACAACTATGGGTAATATGATATCCGTATTACTAAAGAATATATTTAGTAAATTTCCTATTGCCCAGTTTACAGCTAAAGCCATAGGTTATATTGAAGCTATGTACACCAAAGGAAAAGTAGTGATGGTTTGGTTTGGGAATTAATAGTCTGGATTAGTATGCTAAGCTTAATAACTCTCACTATTACCTAATTCTTTGTATAAGAGGGGAATCAAATTTAGCCAGTGTATCTTCTCTTAACCGGAGAAATAGTTGTAACTATTAATTAAAAATTGATTACTGGTGACTCCTCAACCTCCCCACTATCAACTCAGCGGAAGTTTTAGAAGTATCCATATTACCCATTATCTCTTTTAGCTCACGGTAATCTTTCAAAACTTGCTCTCTTTGGGCTTGCCCCGGTAGCAATTGGGCTAATTCTTTTCTGAGATTATCTATTGTAAAATCCTGCTGGATCAGCTCCTTTACCGCTTCTTTATTGAGAATTAAGTTCACCAACGAAATGTAATCTACTTTGATAAGTCGCTTGGCTATTGCGTAAGACACTCCGCTGGTCTTATACACCACTACCTGAGGCACTTCAAAGAGTGCCGTTTCCAGTGTAGCGGTCCCGGATGTCACCAATGCTGCAGTGGCACAGCTCAGCACATCATAAGCCTGATCAAAAACAAGGCTCACATTCTCCAATCGGCTTACTGATTGATAAAGAGATGTCTCCAGATTAGAAACCCCAGCTATTATAAAATGATATTCAGGAAAAAAAGGAACAATCTCCTGAAGCTTTGCCAGCATATGAAGCACCTCCTGCTTCCTGCTGCCAGGTAAAATTCCGATTACCGGCTTTTCCAGTTTTTTTCCTGCAAAATCTTCATCGGGCTCGAAAGCCCGAATCGCGTCCAATAAAGGGTTGCCCACGTAATCCACTTCATAATCAAACTTTTGGTAAAAGTCTTTCTCAAAAGGCAGAATTACATACATATAATCTACAGAACGTTTAATTTTGTATGCTCTTTTCTGATTCCAGGCCCATATTTTAGGCGAGATATAATAATGCGTAGGAATGTCATTTTGCTTGGCAAACTTAGCTATCCTCATATTAAAGCCAGCATAATCGATCAGTATAACAGCATCTGGCTGAAACTCCAGGATATCGCGCTTGCAGAATTTAATGCGATTCTGAATGGTATTTAAATTGGTAAAAACCTCCCAAAACCCCATGAAAGCCATTTCCTTGTAATGCACTACCAAATCTCCACCTGCATTTTGCATCGCTTCTCCCCCCCAACAGCGGATTACAGCATCAGGATCAGCTACTTTCAAAGCTTTAATTAAATTACCACCATGTAAATCTCCTGAACGTTCACCAGCTATTATGTAGTACTTCATGCGAATATTGTTTCTTAAAAGGCACAATCTGTACAGGATCAGCGGTACGGAATGTGTTAATTTACTCTTGCTTTCGAAAGTTTATCTCCAGCTCACTTATTAAATGTGTAAAATTACGTGATTGATTGATAAAACAATATATTATTTGAGTCTATTCCTTATTTCAGTCTAAATATCCACTTGTACTTACCTGAAACCTGCAGATGTATTTTTAATCTCTGCACTATTTAAACAGAAAGGAAATCCCATCAACGTCAGATTTACAAGCAAATAAATTGTAAATCACTGAATTCTGTGAGGTTTTTTAAAAAATAAAGACTTTCTTTTGTAAAATATTTTCTACCATCGTGCTGTATAATGCTTCGTATTTGTCTAACTGCTTGTATCAATTTCTATCTTCTTTTGCTACCTTTCTTCTTAGTTGCACAGAATACACCCGAAAAAGAACTAAATGAACTGCTAAGCCTTTATGCAATCAATGTTTCAAGCAATCCGGCACTTGCAAAGAATTATGCAGAAAAGCTGAAGAGCCTAAGCACCACATACAATTTGCCTGCATTTACAGCAAAAGCACATTATGCATTAGGTAACATCGCCTTTAAAGCGGGTAAATTTGATTCCTCTATTTACGAAATCAGGAAAGCAATCAATTTTCTGGATTCTCTCAATATTGAAAAAGGCAGAGCTGCCTGCTATAATTTGATAGCAGTATGTTATAAGAACAATGGGGATTTAACCTCCTCCATGCAAAATTTTGAAGAAAGTCTCTTTTGGGCCAATAAATTAGGAGATTCCAAAAATGAAGCTAATGCTTACCAAAATATTAGCCTCATTTACTTTCAGCAAAAAAACTACATAGACGCTGCCAAAAACCTCGATCGTGCGCTGGTATTATACACAGACCTGAATGATTATGATGGGGTCATCTCCACGAGATTTAATTTTGCGAACATCTTAAAAGAACAAGGTAAGTTTGAGGAGGCCAGGAAGTTCTACAATGAAGTGATGGACTATTATCAGCAACAAGGTGATAAAATTATGGAAGCTTATGTTGGAATTAACCTTGGACAGATCTTAATGGAAGAAGAACGGTTTAAAGAAGCACTTCCAAGACTTATTGACACGAAAAACAAATTAGAGTCTCTCAATCTCAGGGCTGACATGGGTATGATTTTAAATGATTTAGGATTCTGTAACCAAAACCTGGGCTTCAATGAAGATGCTATCAAATACTTTACAAAAGCTCTGGCTTTTACTGATGAAAATCCTGATTTATATTATGTGGGGGAAATCTATCAAAACCTTTCTATACTTTATGCTGAAAATGGACAGTATAAAAAAGCACTGGAATTTTATAAAAAACAGGTAGCACAAAAGGAAAAACAAAATTCACTGGAAAAGGAAAAGCATTTAGCTACACTTCAGGAGAAATACGAAACAAGGCTAAAAGAGGCTCAAATCACCTTACTGGAGCAGGAAAAATCATTAAAAGATGCAGAATTACAACAAGCTGCTACCAATTTAAAGAAACAACAATTAATAAGGAATATTTCTCTGGCTGGCTTTTTAATATTGCTGATTGTACTCATTGTAATCCGCTATTTCTATAAACAGAAAATTAGCTTCCAGAAGCAACTGGCGGATCAGCAGGAAGAAATTGCTCAACAGAAAACCAATGAACTGATAAAAGATTTCAGGCTTAGCGCCATTGAACGATACCAGCAAGGACAACAACAGGAACGGGCTCGCATTGCGCGTGAAATCCATGACGGAATTGGAAGTGATCTGGCTGGCTTAAAAATTGCATTTGAGCAATACCTCGGTAATGCTGCCCCTTCCAAAGAGTCGTCCAGAATATTGTTAGGTATACGAAATGCCTGCCAGGACCTCAGGTCTATCTCTCACAAATTACATCCACCTGCTTTCTCACAGGTAGGTTTCTGTGACTTTATTCGGGATTTTGCGGAGCAAACTACAAAGGGAGCAGAACTTGAAATACATACCATTTTCTTTCCAAAGGATAAGATAGATGCACTCCCTGAAGATTTGCTGGCAGATGTTTACAGGATTTCACAGGAACTGATCAGTAATATCATAAAACATGCGCTAGCCTCCACAGTAGAATTACAGCTTACGCTTCATGAAACCTATTTAAACATAGTGGTAAGCGACAACGGAATAGGCATTACTGACAAAAACACTAACAAAGGAATAGGCTTAAGAAATATACGTGAGCGCCTCATCAGCAGGAATGGCACAATGGAAATTGACAGCTCTGAGAAAGGGACTGTTGTAAATATTGATATGGGCATTAACAAAATAACCAGCACAAATGAAATCGAAATTTAATCTTATTATAGCGGATGACCATGTGATGTTTTTAGACGGACTGCACGGCATACTTTCTGAGTTAGAGAATGTGGGGGAAATCCATTTAGCTACTGATGGACAGCAAGTGCTAAGACTTCTGAACCAATTTAATAATGTGGATTTGGTGATAAGCGATATCAATATGCCTAAAATGGATGGCATTGAGCTTCTTAGCACTGTTAAAAAAAAGTATCCTGAAATTAAATTCTTTATCCTCAGCATGTTGGATGATGTCCGGACCATCAATAAGGTAGTGCAAAAACAAGCAGATGGCTACATTTTAAAGTTTGCTGACAAAGAGGAACTCAAAAAAGCCGTACTGGAAGTTTTAAGCGGGGAACAGCATTACTCCCAAAAGGTTAAAGAAAGTTATATGCAAAGTGTTTTTGAAAGAAAACAAAATAGCCATGTAGAGTTGTCAAAGCGTGAAAAAGAGGTTTTAAAATTGCTTATGGAAGAGCTATCTTCTAAAGAAATATCCGAAAAACTTTTTATTTCAGTTAATACTGTTGAAACTCACAGAAAGAATATTTTACTTAAAACAGGTAGCAAAACCACTGTAGGGGCAGTAAAGTTTGCTATAGATAATGGTTATTACTCAGAGTAATTTCCATAAGAAAAAGCACCTCCCTGAAAACCATGACTTTAAACTTTCACTGCTAAAGGGTAAAAACCTGCTTAGCAATGGCTGTAATTTTGAAGTAGTTAAAATTAAATAATCAAATGGGACTACAAGAAAAAAAAGCAGCACAATCCATTAAAGATCAATACTTTAATGATTACCAGACAGAATTAAATCAGATAGTAGGTAAAGAACTTCCTATAGAAATTAACTGGAATTCTTTTGACTTAAATTCTATAAAATTTATTCCCAGTGTATGCTTACAGCGAACAGTGGATGCATTTAAAGAAGTCTGTGCTGATAATTTTGGAAAGGAAGCCGTGCAGGAAGGCATCAATAAAATTGCTGTAAACAATATTGATGAAAGCACAGCCGCAGACAATAAAAGCATTACGCTTGAAGCTGGAGTTTTAACTATTAATGCTGCCTACGGGGGGCATCACAGTGGTTTTTTTACTGATACTACCATTAAAGAACATATTGAAAACAAGCTTTAATAATATCTCTAAAGTAATTATAGAAAGCACTGTCTGAAAGTAGTGCTTTCTTCTTATCAAACTAAAAAGCTTTTATTTACACAAAGTTTAAAACTCTCATTTCAATTTGATGAGATAAGTTTAATGCTAAAAAAGCAGAAGATTGCTGATTGGTGTAGGCAAATTTATTAGTTTGTTATTGCAACCCCATCAATAGTGAGTTCTTTAAAAGACAATACTAAGTCGGAGCCATACCCATAACTTTGCCCTTTCATAAAACTCTCACTTTGGCTACTGACAATTGCTTTAGAAAATTCAAGCTTTCTCCTTTCCTCCCCTGTAAACACATCAATCACAACCACTTCTCCGCTAAGGTACTTAGGGCTTTGCGCCATCCAATTAAGCAAAAACTTATCTAATTTATCCGACAAGTTACAATTAAGTCCTACTATTACATCTGATTTTTCTGTAAATACAGAGTCTGTATTATAATTGGCGCTAAAATAGTAAGAAACATTTTCCAGCGCGTAGGAATGCTTTTTACCCTCAGAAAAGAGTCGGAGTTCAATATCATAATTTGTTTCAGTTCGTTGGCTAAAAGCCAAAACACTATTAAATAGCACGAAAAAAATGGAGATTATCGTCTGTTTTGTCATCGGTCAATTATTTTTTTTTTATAGGGACTATTTTCTAAAATATTATTTATAGTTTCTCTTCAATTTTATCACGTAAGTCGGCAAAATCCCATCCTAATGCCGGGCTATTCTCAACTTTGCAGGTAATTTTCAATGTATCTTCATGCAAGCCAATCGAGTTAGCTTCGCCTATTTGTAACTCCACAGTTCCTACCTTTTCCTTTAGAGCTTCCTTTCCTAAATCATTCTCCGAAATAGTAAAAAGTACATTTATCATCGTTTGAATAAGTAATTTGCAAGTATAAAGCTCCATGGGAGACCCTATATCGTTTACATCAAAAAGCAAGGCTATTTCCTTATCTAACTTTTCAGAAAGCTTCATCCTCATATCAGAGATAAGCCTTTTCAATTCCAGTTTAGAGGGAACTTCAGAATCCGCAGGCTGAAAAGCTATCTTTCCATCTGAGAGCAAATACATAAAAGGTTTAGTATTGTGTAATTCAAGGCTCATTACAGAAGCACTATTACAATACTTCAGCTCTGGCATTCCTTCATGCAACTGGCCTAACAATATTTCTCCATTACTAATGTTATAATCTAGCAGAAAACCGCTAATCAATACACCTCCGCTTAACATTAATGTAAGTTGAGGCAAAATAGGTTTTTCCTTGTCCTCTTCATTTTTTGAATGTTCATATAATTTCTTAAGAACGTTTTGAGGACTGTCTGCTTTTAACTGAAGTAGTTTATTGAAATCCATAGATTATTAAATTAAGTTTGTTTGCTACAAAGATGATTTGGTTTTCAGTTAGTTACCTCACTGTTTCCAGTGATATTGAGGATTCACTTTCTCTAGGTAGAAAGAGGTGGTAAAGAATGAATAAGTTTGAAAAATAGAATTGCCTTGCATTCACAAAACATGACAACCGATGATCAGAAGCTTCCTTATTTTTTGTTTGATATTTTGCCATTCTCAGCTACAGGCTCAAGAAAAAGATAAGACCTGGGTGGCTTTTTGGGATGAAGCCTATGATTTACGAGGGTTTAAAGATGCTGATGGAAACGTTGTTATTCCTCCTAAATTTATGGGATTTACGGTTGCTTCTCAATTTGATGAAGTGATTGCCGTGATGGAAGAAGCTAACGGGCAGTTTATCAGCTACCATCTTTCAAAATCAGGTAATATTTTTGGCAAAGATAGTTTATACATTTCTGATAATTCAGCGGACTGTGAAAGTGAAGGTTTTATCCGATTTGAGGCTAATGAAAAAGTTGGAATGTTCAATAGACATGGAGAAATTGTGATCCCGGCTGAGTATAATGCCCTTTCAAGGGTAATGAATGGACTCGTTATTGCATTAAAAGGAGCTAAGAAAAGCTTCTGGGATAAGATGAATCACTCCGGATGCAACCACTTTAGCTGGAAAGGGGGCGAAACAATTCTAATTGACACAGCAAATAATATTTTAATAAAAGACTTCGAAAAAGAGAAACAGCTGGATTTTTATTCACTTGAAAAGACCTACAAAAAAACTTCTGACCCAACAAGGCTTAATTACAAAGCGGAAGACGGTTTTTACTACTCTTTTATTGATAAAGAAATGGCTTTTAAAAGCTGGTTACATGATAGCTTACTATCTGAACTAACCATTCAAAAATTGCTGATAGCAAGCAATGATACTCTTTTTTATTGGGATGATATTGAAGGATGGGTTGAGCAGTCCAAACATGATTACCTCAAAAGCCAGTTTGATGACATCAAAAACAGTCTGCTTACAGTTAAAAATCCGTCCACTGATTATTTTATTTCTTTAGGTGACCTGGTAATTTTCAACGAACACTCTTCAGTTTACAATAAGTATTTCAATAACTGTGGTCAGGCAAAAACATGGCGATTCCCGCTTTTTACCATTGTTATTAATAGCAGTGAGAAAGATAAACTGACACAGGATCATATTTCATTCTTAAAAACAGATGGAGGATACCAATTGATTAACGTTACACTGAGAAACCCATAAAGAAAGAATTTGTAAAACAGAAAAAGCCGGCTTAAACCGGCTTCTCTGTCGTGACTTGATATTAATTCTTAATTACAAATCACCCAATTATTAATTCCTAATTAAATTAACTCACCCATGCTTTCACCTCATCAGGCGTAACACTTGGTAAGTCAAGCTTCATTTTTTTCTTTAATCCACTAATTTCATGATGCAATTTGGTATGCTTTGTAGCTTTCAATTGCTCAATACTTTGGATTCCGGCCTCCATTACTACCGGTACCCACTCCTGAGGTACACCGGCTGCTACAAAATCAGCAGCAGTGGTTACTTTTGCTAACTTCTCAGCCTTCATCTGAGGGAAGAAAAGCACATCCTGAATGGAATTGCTGTTGGTCATAATCATTGCCAAACGGTCAATCCCTATACCCAAACCAGCTGTAGGTGGCATTCCATACTCCAACGCACGAAGGAAATCCTCATCCAATACCATGGCTTCGTCATCTCCCCTTTTCCCTAGCTCCAATTGCTCTTCAAATCTCTGGCGCTGATCAATAGGGTCGTTCAGCTCGGAGAATGCATTACAAATCTCCTTACCATTACAAATGGCTTCAAACCTTTCCACCAAACCTTCTTTAGTAGGATGCTTCTTAGCCAGCGGTGACATCTCAATCGGGTAATCAGTAATAAATGTGGGCTGAATCAATTGACCTTCACATTTCTCACCAAAAATTTCATCTATTAATTTGCCTTTACCCATTGAATCGTCAATAGGTACATGCAATTTTTTGGCTGTAGCCCTTAATTCGTCCTCATTCATTTCAGAAATGTCTATACCCGTAAAATGCTCTATGGCTTCATACATAGTAAAACGTTTCCATGGACGTTGGAAATTAATCACATTTTTACCTACCTGCACTTCAGTGGTTCCATGAATATCCATAGCTACTTTCTCTACCATCTCCTCCACCAAATCCATCATCCATTGGTAATCTTTGTAGGCTACATACAGCTCAACCTGTGTAAATTCAGGATTATGGAAACGCGACATCCCTTCATTTCTGAAATCTTTTGCGAATTCAAATACGCCATCAAAACCACCAACAATTAATCTTTTCAGATATAGCTCGTTAGCAATTCTTAAATATAGCGTCATATCTAAAGTATTGTGGTGCGTTTTAAAAGGACGCGCTGCGGCACCACCGTATAAAGGCTGAAGAATAGGAGTTTCTACTTCAAGATAGCCCTTATTACCCAGAAAATTCCTCATTGAATTCACCAGTTTTGTGCGCTTCTTAAAAGTTTCCCTCACATTTGGGTTCACAATCAAATCTACATAACGCTGTCTGTATCGTTGCTCAGCATCTGTAAAAGCATCGTATCTTTTCACATTTCCCGCATCATCTTTTACCTCTTTTGTGATTGGCAAAGGCCGTAGTGATTTAGATAAAATCCTCAGTTCTGTAACATGTATTGATATTTCCCCTACCTGAGTGGTAAATACATATCCTTTAACACCAATGATATCACCGATATCCATGTGCTTTTTGAAAACCGTATTATAGAAGGATTTATCTTCTTCCGGACATATTTCATCTCGGCTAATGTACAATTGAATTCTTCCTGTGCTATCTTGTATTTCAGCAAAGGAGGCTTTCCCCATTATCCGTTTACTCATTAAGCGACCAGCGATGCTAATATTCTTGTAATCCAGCTTATTAGTTTCATAGTTTTTCTTAATATCCTGCGCACTTACATTTACTTCAAATGTGGGGGCCGGATAAGGATTTATTCCCATCGCATGTAACTCTTCCCTACTCTTCCTTCTTTCAATTTCCTGTTCGCTCAATTGCATATTGATAATATTTATTATTTATAATGAATTCCCGGATAGAATTCATTTTGTGTTTGAAAGCTGCAAATTTAAAATATTATTAAGAATTATTTACCTTAATAAGGTGATAAAGTGGTTGCGGGATCAAGGAAGCAACCACTACCAATAACTATTTCTTCTGTCTTTTCTCTGCCTTTCTTCTCTTCATTTCTTCCTTGATCATCAGGAATTCGCGGCTGCTTTGTCCAGCCATAGCGGTATTTTCTTCTGCCCTTCTGAACAAATAGGGCATCACTGCTTTCACCGGACCGTAAGGGACATATTTGGCTACATTATAACCTTCACTTGCCAGGTTAAAAGAGATATTATCGCTCATTCCATATAATTGGGCTGAATAAACTCTCTCATCATTTCTTGCAATACCTGCTTTTTCCATCTGTACCGTTAAAAAATAATTACTGTACTGATTGTGTGATCCTGAACAAAGCGCGATGTTATCAATATTTTCAACGCAATACTCCAGGGCTGTATTATAATCCAGGTCAGTGGCCGCTTTAGATACCTGAATAGGGTTTTTGTAACCTTTTCTCTCTGCTCTCTCTGCTTCCTTTTCCATATAAGCACCTCGCACAAGTTTTATTCCTAAATGAAAACCTTCTTTAGTTGCCGTTTCATGGGCTTTCTTAAGGTTTTCCAGCATGTCCCATCTGTACATCTGGAAAGTATTATAAATAATAGCTTTCTCTTTATTGTACTTGCGCATCATATTGTATACAATATCATCAACTGTTTTTTGAATCCAGCTTTCTTCAGCATCTACAAACAATCGCACATCATTTTTATAGGCATATGCACAAATTTTTTCTATTCTTTCCTTGCTTGCCTCAAAGCTGGCAACTTCCTTTTCATTTAGCTTTTCATGGTTTTGAACTTTCTCAAAAACATTGGTCATTGCTATTCCGGTGATCTTAAACACACAAAAAGGTATATTATCATCTCCGGCAGACCTGTCAATTGTTCTCAGAATTTCCTGGGTGGTTTCTTCAAATCCTCTGTCGGTATCAGCCCCTTCCACAGAATAATCTAAAATTGAGCCAATATTAAATTTGGCAAGTTCATCAATGGTTCCCTGGCTATCTTCAATATCTATTCCGCCACAAAACTGATCGTATATAGTATTTCTTATAACTCCTGAAATGGGTAAGCGGAGTGCAAAACCAAGTTTCACTGAAGCTTTTCCTATGTTTACCAACCACCTACGGTTCATCATAGAAAATAAAAAATAAGCTTTCTTTAATTGCTTATCTGTTTTGGAGGAGAAAGCAATTGAAACATCCTCAAAGATTGGGTTAGTTGTAACTTCCATACTATCAATTAAAAAGTGCAAATATAGGTAATGACTAATGAGATTTATACCATAAACGTATCAGATTTTTACAAATACTTTTAGGATATAATTTACCTTCCTATACTCACTATTTTAAAACATAATTGTTTATCAATTCATCAAATAATTTGCTCCTGAAGTATATTTTATGGCTTTAAACCATTTAGAGTTACAAACGCAACTAGCATAAAACTTAATAGTTAAACGGGAAGTAAATGGTTTTATGA
This sequence comes from Marivirga lumbricoides, assembly GCF_014636295.1. Taxonomy (GTDB): domain Bacteria; phylum Bacteroidota; class Bacteroidia; order Cytophagales; family Cyclobacteriaceae; genus Marivirga; species Marivirga lumbricoides. The sequence continues at coordinate 41,797 of NZ_BMEC01000014.1, forward strand.
AAACTACCTAACTTGCAGAGAATTTATGATCCTATGGAATTAAAAAGTTGGTACGCAGAAGAAAAGCCATGGATAATTGCCGGTCCGTGTAGTGCAGAAACCGAAGACCAAATGATGGAAACAGTGGAAGGACTTGTTAAACAAGGCTTCAGCACCATTCGTGCAGGTGTTTGGAAACCAAGAACAAGGCCTAACAGTTTTGAAGGCGTGGGAGAAAAGGCTTTCCCTTGGATAAAACAGGCCAAAGAAGTGTTTAAAGTAAAATTTGCAATAGAAGTTGCCTCTGCCAGACATGTAGAATTAGCACTTCAAAATGATATTGACATCCTATGGGTTGGTGCCCGCACAACCGTTAATCCTTTCAATGTACAGGAAATAGCTGATGCACTTAAAGGAGTAAAAGACAAACCTGTTTTGGTGAAAAATCCTGTAAACCCTGATTTAAACTTATGGATAGGGGCTCTGGAAAGAATTCATCAGGCCGGTATACAAAAAATAGGTGCCATTCATCGTGGTTTTTCTACTTATCAGGAAAGCATCTATCGAAATATACCTCTTTGGCAAATTCCGCTTGATTTAAAATCGAGGTATCCTGAGCTACTCTTAATTTGCGACCCAAGCCATATAGCCGGTAAGAGGGATTTACTTTTTGAAATTGCTCAGAAAGCTATGAATCTACGCTATGATGGTTTAATCATTGAATCTCACAGAAGTCCTGATGAAGCTTGGAGCGATGCTGCCCAGCAGTTAACACCTGCCAATTTGAAGCTTATGCTGGATAAACTACAAATTCGGGACCTCACAATTGCCAGTGCTAAACTGCAGAATAAGCTTGATCAGATAAGAGATGAAATAGATGAGACAGATAAAGAGCTATTGGAAGTTTTAGCCAGAAGATTTGAGTTAGTGAAGAAAGTAGGTAATTATAAAAAAGAGAAAAACGTGGCTATATTTCAGTTGGAAAGATGGAACGCTATTCTTAAAAACAGACCTGAATGGGGAGAAAAGCTTCAGCTCAATCCTGACTTTGTAAAAACGCTCTACCAATCTGTCCATGATGAGTCTATCAGAATTCAGACAGATATTTATAACGAATAGCCTTAACTCAACAAAATAAACAGTGGATTTTACTATTTTACTCGAAACTTTAGTGTAGTTCAATAAAAAAAATAACTTTTTATTTTGTTTTAAAAAACAAGTCTTTACATTTACGTCATGTTAAATCTACAAGGACGATTTTATTTTTACTTTTACTTTAGCCCGCTGGAGCGAGTCGGACCTTGTATTACTATGTAATTAAAATATACTTAAACATACACAAGCCCGATTCGCAAGAGTCGGGCTTTTTTTTTACACAAAAATGAAAGAGAGAAAAATGAAAACGCTCAAAATGAAAGATTGGGGCCTCGGCCTGGGAAAACATGTGGTAATAGCAGGCCCGTGTAGTGTAGAAACAGAAAAGCAGTTGGAAGAACTTTGCAACAGCTTTGAACGTGAACCTCAAATTGGCATGTTCCGCGGAGGAGTATGGAAACCTAGAACCAGACCGGGTAATTTTGAAGGGTTGGGCGAAGAGGCTCTTCCATGGCTTCAGGAAGTAAAAAATCGGTTAAAAATTCCGGTATGCATAGAGGTGGCCAACACTGCGCATGTTGAAGCTGCATTGAAACATGGCATTGATGTACTTTGGATTGGTGCCAGAACAACTGTAAACCCTTTTTCAGTACAGGAAATAGCAGATTCACTACGAGGAGTTGATATACCTGTAATGGTAAAAAACCCTATAAACCCTGATCTGGCTCTTTGGGTAGGTGCTCTGGAGAGAATGTATGATGCTGGGTTAAATAAGTTAGCGGCCATTCACAGAGGTTTTGCTGATCCGTATGACAAGACCTACAGAAACAAACCTAACTGGAACCTGGCCATGCAACTTAAACTGGAGCTTCCTGAAATTGAAATCATTAACGATCCAAGCCATATTGGAGGTAAATCAGAAATGATTAAAGACATTTCACAGCGAGCATTGAATTTTGGTATGGACGGGCTAATGATTGAAACACACCCTAACCCTCAGGAAGCATGGAGTGATGCCAGGCAGCAGGTAACACCAGAACAACTGTTAACCATTCTGAAAGAAATCTCTTTCAAAGATAAAATTGATCTGGAAGGTGAAATCCCGGGCAATTTAAAAGAAATGAGAGATGCCATAGATCACATTGATGAAAAATTAATAGATTTATTATCTGATAGATTTCATGTAATTGATCAGGTAGGAGCTTACAAAAAGGCGCATCAGCTGGCGGTATACCAGGACTCACGATGGAAAAATGTTATGCAAAATCGAATTGAATTAGGAAAGAAAAAAGACATGAGCGAAAAATTCATGAAAAGTTTCCTGGTAGCTATACATGATGAATCTATTAAACGACAGGAAAAACAAATGGCATTGAAAAAGGAGCACCAAACCATCATATGAGTAAAGTATATTTCAGCAAAATTGATAAGTTAAGAGACATTTTAAGCTCAATTTCTTTTTCCAGGTTATTTGTCCTGGTTGATGATCAAACAGAAAAACACTGCTACCCTTTAGTTAAGCCATTTTTGGCAGACCATATTCTTATAAGTGTAAAGAGCGGAGAGATTAACAAAACATTGGCTAGCTGTACAGAGATATGGGGGCAATTAACAACTCATGAGGCTGATAGAAATGCTTTATTAATCAATTTGGGAGGCGGTGTAATTACTGATATGGGTGGTTTTTGTGCCGGAGCATATAAAAGAGGAATTAATTTCATCAATATTCCCACCACCTTACTGGCTCAGGTAGACGCCAGCTCGGGGGGTAAAACAGGTGTTGATTTTGAAGGTTTTAAAAACCATATTGGTTTATTTTGCGAGCCACAGTGTGTTCTTATTGATACAATTTTTCACCGAACCCTGCCAGCTAATCAAATGAGGTCTGGCTTTGCTGAAATGCTAAAGCATGGCTTGATAGCTGATGCAGGTCATTGGGAAGCTTTAAAAAGTATAAGCTACCAATCAGTAGATCTTGATGCAATAAAATCATCAGTTGCTATTAAGCAGAAGGTTACTGAAGCGGATCCCACTGAAAAAGGTGTTAGAAAAATTCTGAATTTCGGGCATACTATAGGACATGCCTTTGAATCTTTTTGCCTGAGTAATGACATCCCCCTCTTGCATGGAGAGGCTATTGCTGTCGGAATGATTGCCGAAGCCTTCATTTCGAACAGTAAAAGGCTCTTAGGAGATCAGGAGAGGGAAGAAATAGAACAGTATCTAAAAGAGATTTATGACTTGCCGGATATTAAAAAAGCCTCCTATCATGAGATACTGAGGCTTTGCAAACAAGATAAAAAGAATAAAAATGGGAAAGTACTAATGAGTCTTCTGGAAAAAAAAGGAAAAGCAACTTACGATGTACCAATAGATGACCAGTTGATACAGGAAGCTATTTCATATACTCTAGAACTTCACTTTTGACTTAAATCTTTTGGCAGAATTGATAGCGTTTTCTTCTAATTCAGTAATCCAATCAGAATTGAAACCTTCATTGGTTTTATTACTGATGTTTTTTAATTGATTAGCGAAATTTTGTCGGAATTTTTTCCCGGTTTCACTTTTTAAAAACATCCCAACAGTAACAGCTGTTGCTGCTCCGGCTAGAAAAGTAATGAAGGATTTGCTTGTGGTACCCATGTTATTAATGTTAAGAGATTGTATTTGATTAACCAAATTTACATATTTTTAGTTTAAATTATTAAAGATTATTTTGAATTATTTTATTAAACCATCTAAAAAGGCTACCAATCAGAATTTCCATACGATTAATCTGTCCAGCTCCAAAAGCGAATCAAACAGACTTCTGATTATGAGCAAGTTATCTCATCAACGCTTTCAGTTAATGAACCTATCAGAAGCAAGGGATACGCAAACTTTAACAGCACTTTTATCCCCGGAAAATAGTTCTACAACTTTCGATGTGCTAGATGCAGGGACAGCCATGCGATTCCTGACAGCCTACCTGGCTGTATCTACTGAAAAAGCCGTAACTTTAACCGGAACCGAAAGAATGCAGCAAAGGCCCATTGGAACCCTGGTAGATTCTTTGAAAGAGATAGGTGCTGATATTAAATATCTGAAATCTGCAGGATTTCCCCCAATGGAAATTAATGCGCTAAAAGAACAGAAGAAGAATAAAATAATTATTCCAGGTAATATAAGTAGCCAGTATATTTCAGCTCTCCTCATGGTAGCTCCAACTTTGCCCCAGGGATTGGTTATTGAAATAGTGCCTCCGATATATAGTATTCCCTATATTAATATGACCATCAGCTTAATGGAAAAAGCAGGCATTAAGGTGATACAAGAAGCCAACACTTATACTATTTCAAAGCAGGAATATAAAACTATTTCACATACAGTTGAATCAGATTGGTCTGCAGCAAGTTACTGGTATTCTTATATTGCACTTTCACCTCTTGGTTCTGAAATACTTTTGAAAGGGTTAATGAAGAAAAGCTACCAGGGAGATCAGGCCATCGTTGAAATTATGGAAAATCTGGGAGTAAAAACTACTTTTAATAACGAAGGAGCACATCTAAAAAAAGTTAGCAGCCCAGGTTCTTCACTTTTATCTATTGACTTTAAAAAATTTCCTGATTTAGCTCAAACTGTGTTGGTCTGCTGTGCTCCGCTAAAAGTAAACCTTCAATTAAGCGGGTTGGAAAGCTTGAGAATAAAAGAAACAGACAGGATTGCTGCATTACAAGCAGAGTTAGGAAAATTCGGATGCCAACTAATTGAAGAAGAAGCAGGTAAATGGTTTTTTAACAGCGAAAATTTTATAGCAGAGGAAAATATCTCAATACATACTTACGAAGATCACAGAATGGCTATGAGCTTTGCCCCCCTTGCACTTATTGCCCCGTTAACTATTGAGGATGTTGATGTAGTAAAGAAATCGTATCCGGGCTTTTGGAAAGACTTAGATAGCGTTGGAATGGAGTTGATTGAGAAATGACCTGAAGTAAGGAACAGCTTTTATTAACCTGCTACCATACCAGCTAAACATTTCCCCATTTACAAGCATTACTTTCGAATGGGGAAATTTTTCCTCTATTTCATCCATATGCTTTGGGCTAAAAGGGTAAGGCTCTGAGGACAAAAGAATTATTTCAGGCTCAAGTGCCTGAATCTCATTCAAATCTTTCTCAGGATAGCGTGGCTGGTCTATAACATTTTTTAGTCCACACTTTGCCAATAAGTTGTGAATGAAAGTATCATTCCCTACCCACATATAAGGAGATTTCCAGATACAGTAAGCTACTTTGATAATCTCCTTAGGTTTTTCCAGGTGTTCAAAAGCAAGTTTAGCCTTAAGAAGAATATCATCAGCTTCTTTCTGCCTTCCAGTAAGCTTACCCAGATCAGTCATCATCCGAAAGGCACTTTCTAAATCATTAACATCAGAAACATAAACAGGATAAAACTTCATCAACTCACTCACCTGATTTTCAGTATTCTCCTCTTTATTTGCAATGATCAAATCAGGCTTAAGTGCTTTTATTTCTTCAAGGTGTAAATTTTTAGTCCCTCCTATTACAGTCTTTTGCTTTCTCCACTTATCAGGGTGAATACAAAATTTTGTTATACCTAATACTTCATTTCCAAGGCCTAAATCATATAAAAGCTCAGTTTGGGAAGGCACAAGACTGACAATTCTTGTTGCTGGATTGTTTAAGCTTACTTTGTTTCCTATTTGATCTTCAACTTCCATCACTAAAAATAAAAAAGCCTCGTCTTTTTGTTGACGAGGCTATTGAAAAAAAAGTTTTTATTTAGGATTAAATCATAATTCCCATACTTACTAATTGGCTGGAAATTTTTAATTTATTACTATCGAAAGAAGCCTGATTAATTTCAAATTTTAATTTCCCCCCTACTTCTTTAAAGTTAATACAAGAACCTTTCTTACCCAAGCCAGATCTGTCAGTAATGATTAATGTAGGTTTCCCATTAAACTTAGTTTGAAGCGATTCAAAATCATTACTCTTTTTCTCGGCTACATATACAACATGCGCACTGTTAATTTCACTGATGCTGCCTGCATTAATTATTTTTGCATTCTGTCCTTTAATGGGCCTATTAGAGTAAAATGTGTTTAACTGCTGAAAAACATCATCATCGCCATATACAGCTATTATAAAATCTCCTGATTTAGTTGCCTCAGGCCAATCAATATACTTAATAAAATTAAATATAAGCATAGAGTGAATTTCATGCATTGGCCTTTGAGCTTTAAGCTCAGGTGTCAAGCCAACCATACTGACGATCACAAAAAGTAAAACGAGTTTGTAAGTCTTTCTCATATTATTTTATTTTTAAAATTCCTCTACTAGTGTATAAAAATAACATATTTAAATATATTAACGCTCCTAAAATAGAATTTTACGTTTAATTCATTGTTTCAACACATGAATGCATAAAAAGCTTCTTTGAACATACTTCAACCAATTAGCTATATGCCTTTTAATACCAAAAAACCCCGGCTAACAGTTCATCACTGCATGCCAGGGCAAAAAAACTAAACTAAACCTCTTTTTAAAATCTTATAGTAATATGCCCATACTGGCTAACTGACTAGAAATTTTAAGATTATTATTTTCTATAGAAGCTTGATTTATTTCAAACTTCAGTTTACCCCCTACTTCCTGGAAATTGATGCAACTACCTTTCTTCCCTAATCCTGTTTTATCAGTAATAATTAAAGTAGGTTTTCCAGAAAATTTCTTGTGAACAGCATCAAAATCTTTACTCATATCATCTGCAAGGTATATCACATGAGCATTGCTTAAAGCTGCAGAATTATTAACACTTACAATTTTAACGTTTTGTCCTTTCACAGGCCTTTTTGCGTAAAAATTATTCAAGGTGGTTGAAACATCTTCATCTCCAACAACAGCAATAACGAAATCACCAGCTTTGGCTTGTTCAGGCCATTCTACATATTTAATGAAATTAAACATAAGCATGGAATGAATTTCGTGCATTGGTCTTTCTGCAGATTTCAATGTGAAACCCGCTACCATAAGAGATAAAACAACGAAAACTTTACTGATTCTAATCATCTTTTAATTTTCTTAATAACTTTCTTTTACAAAGATACTGGCAGCTATCGAATTAGATAATCCAAAAAGATGAAAATGCTGTCAGAAGTAATATTTGAATCAATTATGAAAGATCATATTTAAAGTCATGCTTATTTTTCAGGTTTATCACGAAATTATACAATAGTTTAATTACGCTTTGTACATCTTCAGTATGTACCATTTCTACTGTAGTATGCATATACTTCAGGGGAAGTGACACTAAAGCTGAAGGTACACCATCATTGGAATAGGCAAATGCATCAGTGTCGGTTCCGGTAGCACGACTTGCCGCTGATCTTTGAAATTTAATTTTCTCCTTTTCCGCTATTTCAATAAGCATTTTTAACAAGTTATTCTGTACTGCCGGCCCATATGTTAAAACTGGTCCATTGCCTGCCTTTTGATCTCCACTTTCTATTTTATTGTAAAGGGGAGAGTTTGTATCATGGCAAACATCAGTAATTACAGCTACATCAGGTTTAATCTTGTGAGAAATCATCTCTGCCCCCCTTAAACCTACTTCTTCTTGTACTGAATTAACAATATACAATGCAAAGGGAAGTTCCTTTTTATTTTCACTGATCATTCTCGCTACTTCAGCAATCATAAAACCTCCAATTCTATTATCCAGAGCTCTTCCGACAAGATACTTCTTATCCTTTAAATACATTAATTCGTCATCAAATGTGATCACGCAACCCACATGCACGCCCATTTCTTCAACCTCCTGCTTACTTGTAGCTCCTATATCAATAAAAATATTTTTTAATTCGGGTTTTATATCGTTTTCCTTATTTCTTACATGAATAGCCGGCCAGCCAAAAATCCCTTTTACAATACCTTTATCTGTATGAATATTTACTCTTTTAGAGGGTGCGATTTGATGATCAGACCCACCATTTCTGATAACATAAATATATCCATCCTCTGAAATGTAATTCACAAACCATGAGATTTCATCAGCATGAGCCTCAATTACTACTTTGTAAGGAGCTTCAGGATTAATTACTGCCGCCACTGTGCCGTAATTATCCTGAATGTAATCATCGGAATAAGGTTTAATATAATTCAGCCATAATTTTTGTCCAGATGTCTCAAAACCTGTTGGTGAAGCATTATTTAAATATTTGAAAAGAAAATCTTCCGCAATTTTGTCCATTTTAATGTACTTTTTACTGTATTAGAAATTTATTAAATGCATTTATTAGAAGTAGTATCTCATCTACTTCAGGCTGATATATAAGTAGTAATTTTAAAGATTCCAATCCATATAGAAATCTAATTTAGTTTATACACTTTACCGTTCTTCATAACAAACTTAACATCTTCCATTGTTTTAATGTTTTTTAATGGATTATCAGAAACAGCAATAATATCAGCATTTTTTCCAGGTGCAATAGAGCCAACTTCATAAAACACATTTAAAAGCTTTGCGGGAGTCACGGTAGCAGATTGAATAGCTTCCATAGGTGGCATACCCGCTTCCACCATGTAAGCAAACTCCCTTCCGTTTTCTCCATGTTTATATACACCTGCATCTGTACCAAAAGCTATGCTCACACCTTTTTTATAAGCTTTAGCAAAAGTACTTTGAATTTTAGGTCCTATTTCCCTGGCCTTTGGCACTACCAATTCAGGATAGTAATTGGGTATTTCAGCCAGTTCGGCAACAGTTTTACCTGCAGTGATAGTTGGCACGTAGTAAGTATCATATTGTTTCATTAGCTCCATAGTCTCCTCCGACATTAATGTGCCATGTTCTATGGTTTTTATCCCCGCTCTTATAGCCCGTTGCATACCCTCATCACCATGAGCATGGGCTGCCGTTAGCATTCCGTAATCCTTGGCAGTTTCTACAATGGCCTTAATTTCATCTTCAAAAAACTGAGGGTTTTGACCACTTTTAGCTACACTTAATACACCTCCCGTAGCCGTTATCTTTATCACATCTGCCCCGTTTTTATATCGTTGCCTCACCGCCTGCCTGGCTTCCTCCACTCCATTTATCACCCCTTCATTAGGTCCCGGCACTCCCATTAAATCCGCCCTGTAGCCATTGGTTGGATCTGCGTGCCCTCCTGTTGTAGCTATAGATTTTCCTGCTGAGAAAATCCGAGGCCCCTCTATATGTCCCTTATTAATGGCGTCTCTCAAACTTGTATTTACACCACTTCCGCCTAAGTCACGAACTGCTGTAAAGCCAGCCAGCAAAGTTCTTTTTGCATACACTGTAGATTGAAAAGCGATATCAGCCTCATTCATTGTAAATTCATCCATATACCCATTTTTGGAGGTTTCACTTTCCAGGTGTACATGCATATCGAACAAGCCCGGCATTACTGTCATCGAAGATAAATCTATCAATTCCGCTGATTCAGGAACTTGAATAAAGCCCTTTTCTATGCTCTTAATCTTCTCCCCTTCTACAATAATTGTCATTTTCTCATTTACTTTCCCCTTTTCTACATCAATTAAGTTACCGCAGTGTATATATTTTGTTTGTGCATTAATCGAGGTATATGAAACAATCATTGACAAAGCGAGGAATAACCTTAATAATCTCTTTTTCATATGAATAAATTTATCGGGTAGTAGTATTCAACAACATGTTTAATTCATTTGGAGTGAGTACAGAAATTTCGTTTTCATCCTGCGCCAGAACAATGGCATTGGTGATGCTCCCTACCAGAGCGTAATTAAATTCCATTTTTTCGGCTATTAAAGTACACATTCTTGCTTCTCTTTCATCTAACTTATTATCCACCAGCATCATTTGAATATACTCGTACATAAAAAGCAATCTTTCATCTCGCCCTTCAGGCAATAAAAAAGGATGATCTTCTGCTTCAATAATAATAGCCTGAACAGCTTCTTCAGATAAACCATTTTTCCGCCCCAATTCAAATAAAAATTGCCTCTCCTCATTAACAACTTTACTATCTATTTTAGATAGCTGATGTAAATGAACTAAATGTGACTTTATATTATCAGAACTAAGTTGTTTTTGAAATATTAACATGGTGGCTAAACAGGAAATTATTATACAGCGTCCAATATACAAAGGATTGGTCAATAATATTACTGTAAGCTTTTTCTATCAATCTTATTAAAGTTAGAACAGCCCCAAAATAAAAAGTATTTATTTATTAAAGATATTGTCTTTTTGTCTTTATCTTCCATTTCCATGAATTTTTTAGCCCACTTATATTTATCAAACAATAATTCTGAATTGGCAATAGGCAATTTTATTGCAGACTTTATTAAAGGTTCTGGCTTTGAGGATTATTCTGACACTATAAAAACCGGTATTTTACTGCATCGCTCCATTGATGAGTACACAGACAATCACCCTATTGTGCTAAAGAGCAAAAAGCGGCTTCAACCTATTTACAGGCATTATTCAGGGGTGATAGTAGACATATATTATGATCATTTCTTAGCGCTGGACTGGTATAAATACAGTAGTATAGAACTGCGTAAATTTGTTGATAATCATTACGAACTGCTCACTAAACAGAAAGCTATTTTACCCAAACGCACTCAGCATATGCTTCCTCATATGATAGCACATGATTGGCTGTTTAACTATCAATTTTTTGATGGTATTCAACGGGTAATGCAGGGAATGGCCTCACGTACCAAGTTTAATTCTAAAATGGATCAGTCTATCAATGAATTAAAGCTATATCATGATGAGTTCAGAATTGAGTTTCACGAGTTCTTTCCGGATCTCATCCAACATGTACAGCAGACAATAAAAATTCTGAATCCATAAAAAAAAGTGCTACGGTAGGCAGCACTTTTTATTTGAATAATAATATTGAAGGCTTACTTAAGCAGCACCAATAATCTTTAAATGTCTGGTATGCGATTTCATCGCAGCCAGCATACTAGGGAATTCATTATAAGCTATATTAAATTGCTCACAAGTTTCTCTCACCATTTTATTGATAGCCGGGTAATGAACATGGCTTACACGAGGGAACAAGTGATGCTCCACCTGAAAATTTAAACCACCTGTGTACCAATTCAACACTTTGCTTTTTGTACCAAAATTAGCAGTTGTTCTTATTTGATGAATAGCCCACTCTGTAGGAATAATTTTTTCGCCTTCAATGGGTCTGTCATGAAAATCAGTTTCCTCCACTACGTGAGCTAACTGAAATACCACACCGATTGTATAACCTGTTACAGCTGTTACGACCAAATAACCTAGAATAGTGGCTAAAAAGCCTTGCATTAAAATTGGTAAAACAAAAAATGTACCTATATAACCTATTTTTGTTAACCAGAAAATAGCATGCTCTTTAAAGCTCATATGTGCTAATTCTGTTTCAGCCACTTTACGTGTAAAGTATTTTTTGAAGTCCTGCCAAAACACCCAGAAACTGTATGAAGTAGCATACAATGGATAGGCATAAATATGCTGATATTTATGATACCATCTTCTTTTTTGGTGAGTGGAAACCCTAATGAAAGGACCAATATTAATATCATCATCCATTCCTTCTATGTTGGTAAAAGAATGGTGATTTTTATTATGCTTATTTTTCCAGATAAATACCACTCCTCCCATAAGATTGAGCGTAAGTCCCATCATGTAATTTACATGTTTGTTATTGGAAAAGCTCCCATGAGCTCCATCGTGCATTACATTAAAACCTATTGCGGCAAGGTTTAAACCGAAAATGCCACATAATACTAATGATAACCATGCTGGCATGGCAACAAAAACAATCAAAACATATAGAGAAATAAAAGAGACTAACAAAATTGTTGCTTTTGTGTAGAGCTTTTTATTACCCCAGGTGTTCAGGTTGTTGGTTTTAAAATAATCATCAACACGTTTCTTCAGCGTAGGGAAGAAGTTGTTGTCATTAATTTTATCTTTAACTAATTGCATAAATTATAATTATAATAATTTCAGAAAAACGTTTTCTGAGTTTTAATTCTTGAATATAAAAGTAAAATAAACCGATGAAAAGTAATTCAATCTAAATTCTTCTAAAAAATTACTGAAACTTCATTCTGTTTACTTTTTAAACTCTAATTTGGTAGAAATACTTCACAAAAGTAATCATTAAATCTGTATAAAATCTGAAGATTGTGATTTACACTTACATCTATATATATTTTTAGATAACGCTACATCCTCAGCTTTAATTCAAAAAAAATCATAAAACATCATTCGCGAGATTTGCCAACTCTGACCTCTCCCCTTTTTCCAGTGTTACATGCGCATATAACTCATGCCCTTTTACCTTATCTATTAAATAAGATAGCCCGTTGGATTGTGAATCAAGGTAAGGTGTATCGATTTGATTCACATCTCCGGTAAAAACTATTTTGGTATTTTCCCCAGCTCTGGTAATAATTGTTTTCACTTCATGAGGGGTTAAATTCTGGGCCTCATCTACTATAAAGAAAATATTTGATAAACTTCTACCCCTGATGTACGCTAAAGGCTGAATCATCAGCTTCTCCTTATTCACCATATCTGTAATGTTCAAAAATTCCCTTTCGTGCTCCTGAAACTGATGCTGAATAAATTTCAGATTATCCCATAGAGGCTCCATATAAGGGTTTAATTTTGACTTGATATCTCCTGGCAAAAAGCCAATATCTTTATTTGACAGTGGGACAATCGGTCTTGCAAGGTAAATCTGCTTGTATTCCTTTCGTTGCTCTAGTGCTGAAGCCAAAGCAATAAGTGTTTTTCCTGTACCTGCCACTCCCTGTAAAGTAATGAGTTTAATATCAGGATTTAAAAGTGCATGGATGGCAAATGCCTGTTCAGCATTTTTAGGTTTTATTCCATACGCAGTTCTTTTCTCCACTTTATCAATTTTACCGGTAATAGGATTATAAAATCCTAAAGCAGAGTTTTTATTACTTTTAAGTATATAGAAAGTATTGTTTTCAGGCTTTTTCTTACCAAAAATATCTTTCACATCACAACTGTATTCATCATACAGTTTATTTATAGTATCAGAAGTAGCATCATCAATCTGCTGCTTACCTGAATGGAGGTCACTTACATTCTTAATTTTTCCTGTTTCGTAGTCCTCAGCTTTCAACCCACAGCTCTTGGCCTTCAGCCTTAGGTTGATATCTTTAGTAACCAGGATAACAGGTGTATCTTTTAATTCTGTTTGAAGTTGTAAAGCGCTACCAAGAATTTTGTGGTCAGGAATATCCTCCAGGAATATTTGCTCCGTTTCTAATTTCTTACCTGTTGGCATTAGAACTTTAAAACTACCTCTTGTTTTACCATTCAGGGGAATCCAATCACTTAGCGAACGCCCATCTGCCAGTTTATCTATCATTCTGATAAACTCTCTTGCTTCATAATTTTTGGTATCATTTCCTTTCTTAAACTGATCCAGTTCCTCTAACACCGTAATAGGAATAGCTACATCATGCTCGGCAAAGTTCATGATAGAGTCGTGAGAATAAATGATAACAGAAGTATCGAGAACGAATATTTTTTTCTCTTTTTTAGCTTTAGCCATAGAAAAATGAGTTTACATCAAAACAATATTTATGGAATCAATTTAAAAAAATATTTACACTGTAAAGCCTATGTTGAGAAGTAAATACTCGCAAAACAGGTAATTCACAGTAAATCAAAAAGATACCTAATCAAACTTAACAAAGAGATAATTTAAAGCTACAATATTAGATGAGAGCATGCTGACATGCATTTTGGCGGCCAAAATACATTAAAGTAAATAATTTAAAGATACTCCTGAATATCTTTTAATAGCTCTTCAAGGAATTTTTGATCTGTTTCATCAAAAGTATTGAGTTCACTGCTATCCACATCCAGAACGCCAATTACTTCATTTCCTTTAAAAACAGGCACTACAATTTCAGATCTGGAGGCAGAGCTACAAGCAATGTGTCCCGGAAAAGCATCTACATCAGGCACCACTATAGTTTTGGCTTCAACCCAACTGCTCCCGCAAACGCCTTTACCTTTTTTAATGCGTGTACAGGCTATAGGTCCTTGAAAAGGCCCTAAAACCAACTCATCATTCTTAACCATGTAAAAGCCTACCCAAAAGAAATCCATGGCTTCTTTTAACGCAGCTGAAATGTTTGCCAGGTTGGCTATCTGGTCAGTTTCGCCCTGTACCAAAGCCTTAATTTGAGGTACAAGTGTTTTATATTTCACCTCTTTAGAGGCTGTTTTATCTACTAATAATGATTCAGACATGTACTTAACTATATTTTAAATTACAATTTATCTATTTATATGTTGGTAAACCTGTAACAAATCACCTTCAATAATTTCATGTGAAACGAGGGCTTCCTCTTTAAGTTCAGGAGCCTCAACTCCTTCTTCAAAAAATGATTTACAAGTGAAAACCCTGGCTTCATCCCACAGCCCGGAATCTATAAACTGCTTAAGCGTGTTGCCCCCCCCTTCAATTAATACGGATTGTATTTTCAGTCTGTGAATGAAATCTATCAGTTGATTTATAAAACCTTCTTCTTCCAGCTTTATCCATTTTAAATTCTGCTTCTCGTCCTCCTTTTTCAGATTAAAAATAAGTGTAGGAACCGATTGATCAAATACCTTTAAACTTTCAGACAATTGCAAATAATGATCAATTACTAGTCTGACAGGATGTCTTCCAGACCACTCGCGAGTATTCAATTGTGGATTATCATACATTACCGTATTTTTACCCACCAGTATAACATCTAATTCACTCCGCCATTTATGCACCAGTTGACGTGATAATACACTACTAATCCATTTGGCATCAAAGTTCTTGCGTGCTATATAACCATCAGCTGTTTGCGCCCACTTTAACACAATAAAAGGACGGCTTTTGCTGATGGAAGTAAAAAATACCTTATTCAAAGCTAAACACGCCTTCTCCAAAACTCCAACAGACACATCGATATTAGCCGCTTTCAACTTTGCAATGCCCTTACCGGCAACCAGCGGATTAGGATCTGTACTCCCTACTACCACTCTTTTCACCTTGTGGTTTACCAACAAATCTGCGCAGGGAGGAGTTTTACCAAAATGCGCACAGGGCTCCAGGGTAACATACACAGTCGCCAGCTTTAAAAGCGCTTTATCCATCACTGATTGCACCGCTAATACTTCTGCATGTGGTTCTCCGGCTTTCTGGTGCCAGCCTTCACCAATAATTTTACCCTCAAGCACTATCACACAACCAACCATAGGGTTAGGACTCACAGTAGAACGCCCGTAAGTAGCCAGCTGTAAGGCACGTGCCATAAAATGCTCATCTTCTTGCCACATAATGGCAAAAGTAACCAAAAATTGAAGAACTTTGTGTAGAATAAATAAGGAGATGAACAGTAAGAAGCGCTTTAAAGAAATAGTAGATCAACTGAAAAATTTCGAAAATCAGCAAGAAGCAGAAGTTATTGCCTTTTGGTTGCTGGATGATCTTGCTCATATTTCCAGGATGGATATCCTGGTCGAAAAAGAGAAAGAACTTACTGCTGAAGAAGAGCAAAAAATAGATGATGCTATTAAAAGGTTAAAAAATAATGAACCTATACAACACATTTTAGGGAAAGTTGAGTTTTATAACCGGCAGTTTCTTGTCAACCAAAATGTACTCATACCGCGGCTAGAAACGGAAGAGCTTGTAGAACTGATATTAGCCGATCATCCTGATTTAACAGAAGAGGTAGTTGTTGATATTGGCACCGGAAGCGGCATCATTCCCATCACTATAGCCAAAGAAAGAAATGGCGCAAAGGTTTATGGACTGGACATAAGCGGTGCTGCACTTGAAACTGCTAAAAGAAATGCTCTGCTAAACAGGGCTGAAGTAGAGTTTATAAAAATCGATATCCTTGAAGAAACTCCTGCTTTGCCTAAAGCCGAAATATGGATTAGTAATCCTCCTTATGTGCTGGAAAGCGAAAAAAATGTAATGAGTAAAAAAGTATTGGATTTCGATCCCGCCCAGGCTTTATTTGTAAAAGATGATGACCCACTTATTTTTTATAAGAGAATTTCTTCCCTTGCAAGACAAAATTTAAAAGCCGGAGCTTACCTCTACTTTGAAATAAATGAAAAGTTTGGTGAAGAAGTGAAAGTTGTTATGGAAATTCATGGCTTTAATAATGTAAAAATTATTAAAGATATGCAGGGGAAACACAGGTTTGTAGTGGGTATAAACCCATAAAAAAATCATAGAACTAAAAAATAAAAAAATGTCAAAAATAGCATTTATAACAGGGGCCACTTCAGGAATTGGCAGGGCAACCGCGGTTCTTTTAGCGCAGAATGGATTTAAAATCATTGCCACAGGCAGAAGGCAGGAAAGACTGAAAGAACTTGAAAAGGAATTAGAAAAATATACTGATATCATTACCCTAAACTTTGATGTTCGGGAAAGGGATAATGTATTAAAAGCGATTGAAGGCCTTCCTCAGGAATGGAAAGCAATAGACCTACTCATTAACAATGCAGGAAATGCACATGGATTAACTTCTATAGAAGAAGGAAGCATGGAAGATTGGAATGCAATGATTGACATTAATGTGAAGGGCTTGCTACATGTTTCTCAGCCAATTATTAAAACGATGGTGCAGCATAAAAAAGGGCATATCATCAACATTGGCTCAGTAGCAGGAAAGGAAACTTATCCTAATGGAAATATTTATTGTGCTTCAAAGTTTGCAGTAGATGCTATCAATAGTTCCATGCGCATGGATTTAAACAAGCATGGCATCAAAGTGTCGCAAGTAGCTCCAGGACTGGTGGAAACTGAATTTTCCCTCGTGAGATTTAAAGGAGATGAAGAAAGAGCAGGAAAAGTATATGAAAATTTTGAAGCTTTAAAGGCTGAGGATATAGCAGAACTTATTTTATTTATGGCAACCAGGCCAGCCCATGTTAATCTGGCAGACGTACTGATTTTCCCTACAGCCCAGGCAACAGCAACTATGGTTAATAAAGGGTAAGTAAACGCCTAACTATTACCAAAATCACCTTTCCGGTCAATCGAAGCGAATAGCTTTGATTGGCCTCATTCGGCTTGTAATCAAAGTGGGAAGCATTAACGTAAGCGCTATAATTACCAGCACCAGTACATTCAGTCCAATAATTACAGGGAAACTCCAGTCGACCGGAACATAGCTCATATAATAGTTCTCCTGATCAAGCGGAATCAGCTTAAAGTAATCCTGGATGGCACAAAACCCAAGTGCAACAAAATTTCCCCAGAATAAGCCTTTTACGGTTAACCTTAAGCCACTGTAAAAAAACACATTTCTAATCAGGCTATTTTTAGCACCAATTGCTTTCAAAAGGCCAATCATTGAAGTCCGCTCCATAATCAAAATAAAAATAACGGCTATCATATTAAATGAAGCCACAAATAAAATCAGGCCCAGAAATAATTTCACATTTTGATTAAGAAGCTCAAGCCACTCAAAATATTGGCTATATTTTTCAGTTACTCTGCTTACGTACTGATCATTTTCTACCAAGCCGAAAATTTCTTCTGCTATTCTCTCTTCCTCTTCAGGATGGGTAAGAAACACTTCATAACCACTCACCTGATCCTCTTTCCAATCATTTAAGCGTTGTAGCATTCTTATGTCCCCAATAATTAATCGCTCATCAAAATCCTCCATTCCTGTTTGATAAATACCTACAATTTCCAATTGCCGGTACCGGGGCGGATTCTGTACAAAATACATCAAAACCTTTTCTCCCATTTCCAACTGGAGCAAATCAGCAATTTTCTGACTAATAACCACTTCTGTTGAATAATCATCGCTTTTTAGTTCAGGAAAACGACCTTCAATTATATTAGAAACAAATAAACTAGTATCATAGTCCTGACCAATTCCCTTTATTAAAACTCCTTCAACCGCCTCCTCAGTCTTGAGTAAACCTGCTTTATAAGTATAGGATTGAATATGTTTAATGAAAGGATATTTCTGGTAGTTATTATAGAGATCAGTGTTATTAGAGATAGGCGTTTCTTCAAAAGAATTGCTCATGGTATACTTTGTTACCTGAAGATGGCCAGCGAAACTGTACACTTTTTCCTTAATAGTTTTTTGAAAACCACCCATAATCAATAAAGCTACCAGCATAATAGCCAATCCTATAGCAATGCTAAATACTGCTATTTTATGAATGCTACCAGAAAACTGCCCGGTTTTCGAATTAATGGTACGTTTTGCTATAAAGTCAGGAAGATTCAAGAATATCCGTTATTTTTGATGTATGATTCAAGATGCAAATTACAATTTCATTGGCAAAGTCATGATGATCTTTTGCCTTATTTTTACAATCAGCTTTTACTCTTGTACTGCACAAGTCCAAAATGATACTAACGAGATATTACCGGGAGCCTATCAAATTGATAAATACCTTCACCTATTAGAGGGAAAAAGAGTTGGGCTAATTGTTAATCAGACCTCAGTAATTAACGCTACCCACCTTGTTGATACACTTAAGAGTTTATCAGTTGATATAAAAACTGTTTTTGCTCCCGAACATGGTTTCAGGGGTGAAGCAGATGCCGGAGCAACCGTAAAGTCCGGCTATGATGCCAAAACGCAACTCCCCATCATTTCCCTTTATGGCAGCAATAAAAAGCCTCAACCTCAGCAACTGGAAAATCTGGATATATTAATTTTCGATATTCAGGATGTGGGTACTCGCTTTTATACCTATATCAGCACTATGCATTACGTAATGGAAGCATGTGCTGAACAAAACAAGGAACTTCTCATTTTGGACCGTCCCAATCCAAACGGCATGTATGTGGATGGCCCTGTTTTAAAAATGGATAATCAATCTTTTGTTGGGATGCACCCAATACCGGTATTACATGGGCTTACTGTAGGTGAGCTTGCTAAAATGATTAATGGAGAAGGTTGGTTGAACAATCGGCTAAAATGTAATGTGGCCATCATTCCTGTTGAGAATTACTCGCACGATATGACTTATTCCCTGCCAGTTAAACCATCTCCAAACCTCCCAAATGATTTAAGCATTGAGCTTTATCCCAGCCTCTGTCTGTTTGAGGGCACAGTTATCAGCGTAGGTAGAGGTACGGAATCCCCTTTTCAACAAATTGGCCATCCTGATTTAAAAGAATACAAACACAGTTTTACTCCTGTCTCTATGCCAGGAAGTAGTGTGCACCCTCCCTTTGAAAACAAAAAATGCTACGGCATTATATTTAAGGAAAAAGATGTTGAGGGTGGGTTTTCCTTGAAATATTTAATTGAATTTTATAATGAGTTCGAGGAGAAAAAAGCTTTCTTCAATAATTTCTTTGTGAAATTAGCAGGTACGAAGGAATTGCAACAACAAATAGAGGCAGGCTTTAATGAAGAAGATATAAGGATGGGGTGGAAAGCTGATTTAGAATCTTACCACAAAATGAGAGAATCATATTTAATTTACCCTTAAAAATTAACAGAAATCAGTAATACAACTTACTAATCAGATATTTACATAATAAGATCAATTTATACAATTGAAAATTAAATGTAAATCCTCACCAAACATTAGTTGCTTAGGCTACTTTTCTTGTAATAAAAAAAGGGTAAACTTAACCTTTTTACATATTTTATATTGTACAAAACAAAGAACTTCTGAAGTACTTAAAAACAACAACAACCCTTTTAGTTTAATAGTCAATAAAAATATATTAAAAATATAAATATTTAAATTTGGGAATTTGAAACTTTTAAAGCTTCTTTAAACAAAAATTGATGTAATATATCTCCTAAATAATCAATTTTTATCCAAATAATTGATGACACATACTATAATTACGGATTATTTATTGCATATTTAATTGAAAATAAGATAATTAACGCATGAACCTGCAATCATTAGTTAAGTACAACCAAGACCTCAAAATTTTGCTGGTTGCTTTGGGTTACTTTTTGTTTGCACGAATAGGCTATTTCTTCGTATTTGAAGAACTCTATTTTTTGCCGACCTGGCCTCCTTCAGGCCTTGCTTTGGCTTTTATAGTTATTTTAGGAAGAAGGGTATGGCCGGGAATTACTATAGGAGCATTACTTGCAAATATTTTAGCTTACTGGAATACGAGTGATATAGCTCCCAACTCAATTATACTCTTATCTGCCCTAATTGCAGCGGTACACACTTTAGAAGCACTTTTAGGTAATTTCCTCCTGAAAAAGTGGATTGGTAAATCACAGCACTTCGCCAAAACCACTCATGTCTTTCGGTTTCTGTTTATCGCCCTTATTATATCAGTAGTAAGTGCTTTAATTGGCACAAGCATCCTCTATTTACAGGGCATGTTCGGGGTGTCAGAGTATCTTCAAAGGTTTATTTCCTGGTGGGTAGGTAATTTAGTAGGCATTTTATTATTCACTCCTTTCATCTTGTCATTTCGGGAGGAGCTTACCTGGAAAATATCGAAAGCCAATATTATTGAATTAACTTTTTTAATTATTGCTGTAAGCACTATTACCTTTATTCTAAATAATGAAAATTTAAGAACGCCATTAGAACAAGCAATCCCCTTCCTGGTTTTACCTTTTTTATTGTGGCTTGCTTTCCGTTTTCATTTAGGAGTGGCAATGGCAGGCACTATCCTGGTAGCATTACTGGCAGTGTACCTCACCACACATGACATTGGTCCTTTTGTTCTGGAAGACTCCTCTAATGCTATGCTGTTACTGCAAATATTTATTGGAGTAATAAGCGTCTCTACAATTGTATTGTATGCCACCGAAAAGGAACGAACCAATACTCAGAAAGCTTTGGAGCAATTAAATGGCTCCCTGGAGGAAAAAGTAAAGATCAGAACAGAGGAGCTTGAGATGGAAAATGCCAATAGAAAATCCACCGAAAAGGCACTGCAAGCTTCAAATATTGAGTTACGTAAAATTAATTCTGAACTAGATAATTTCGTCTATAGGGTGTCACACGACTTAAGAGCCCCAATAGCGAGTATGCTGGGTTTACTCAACCTGGCGAAAAAGGATACCAATGAAGAAATGAAAAACCTTTATCTTACTAAAGTGGAGGAAAGTGCTAAACTGCAGGATAATTTCATCACTGAAATACTGGATCAGTCAAGAAATGCACGACTTGAAGTAAAAAAGGAAATTATTAAGTTTGATAAAATCATCAACGACACCTTCGAACAGCTAAAATATGCAAATCCAGACGATCTGGTAAAGAAAAATCTTTCTATTAAAGCGGATAAACCTTTTATCTCAGATGAATGGAGACTGAAAGTAATCATGAACAACCTGATCTCCAACGCTATCCGCTACCGAAATGGTAGAGAGCCTATTATCGACATTAATGTAAAGATTGAAAATGAGCAGGCTTTTATCACTATTCAGGATAATGGAAGAGGAATTGGTGCAGAACATATTAAGAAAGTGTATGACATGTTCTATAGAGCAACAGATGAAAATGCCGGCTCTGGATTAGGTTTATATATTGTGAAGGAAACCATTGCTAAACTTAAAGGAGATATTCAAATTGAATCTCAAGTAGGAAAAGGCACATTAGTTACACTGAAATTACCATCCCTTCAATAGTATTGAGATACTATTAACACCTCTACTACCCCACTAAATTCAACCACTACAAATAATCGGCAAGTATTATTTTACCAGACAATTCCTCAAAACCTATCCCATAAACTCTCTTAGTCAATATTATCCTCATCACCTGAAATTTCTATACTTACTTTAAAATTCTGCTAAAACGCTCACGATAGGCCTGGACTGAGTATGCTTTCGCAGGAACGCCATTTTTATTATTTGCAATCTACAATTAGATTGTGCAATGGGTAATCATGCCTTACTGACCATCAGGGACACACCATTGATTCCTGTATAATTTTGTCTAATAGGCTGGGTTTAATCGAACTGGGGCACTAAAATAAAAGTTTCTCCAACACATCGCCCACAAAACAGGCTACTGTAGCTGCTAAAGCCCCAAGAAGTAAGGTTTCAATAACACTTTTAAAAACATAGAATCATTTGAAGGAAGTTAAATACTCTCTTCTTAGGTTTCCTTTTTCATCTATTTCTGAATCAGTAAGGGTTTTCATAAAAGCAATAATAGCATCTATTTCACTCTCAGAAAGGCTTAAAGAATCAAATGGTAAGGTTTGATGAGGTAAATCAAAACCCATTCCTCCACCACCTCCATTATTGTAGAAATCCATCACCTCATTAAGATCTGCATAAACCCCGTTGTGCATATAAGGCGCAGTAAGCTCTGCATTTCTCACTGTGGGCGTCTTGAACATCCCCTTATGTAAATCCTCTTTATAAAAAGAATAAAAACCGTAATCACTGTCTAATTTCTTGTTTTCGGCTGTGGCAGGAACTCCAATAACTTCTTTTTCTGTATCCTGATAAAAAGGAGGCACTGTTCCATTCATTAAAGGCACAAAGTGGCAGGTGGCACATAATGCTTTCCCCATGTAAAGCCTCATTCCCTGTTTTTCCTGCTCTGTAAAGGTGGATTCTTCATTCCTCATATTCCTATCGAACTTAGAATTGAAAGAATTGAGAGTAGCCACATATGAGGAAATGGCCTTAATAATATCATTATTGCTACGTGGCGTCTTACCTATTTGCTCAAAAAGATTCTTATAAGCTACATCTTCTAAAATTTCATTAGAAATTTCATGCACTGTAGTATTATATTCTCTTTTATCAGTAAACACATTGGTAATCTGACTTTCCAACGTACCAGACCTTCCATCCCAAAAGAAAGATTTATTGAATACACTATTAATCAATGTGGGAGCATTTCTTAATACAGGTTTCCCATCATTTCCCAGGGAAGTTTTAAGACCATCAGTAAAAGCCTTCTCGGGCTGATGGCAGCTTACACAAGCTAAATCTCCACTTTTGGAAATGCGCGGATCATAAAACAATTTTTCACCTAACATAATGCTGATTGAGTCCGCACCCCTGTTGTTAGGGCTCTCAAAGTACTTAACATTGAACGTACTATTTTCAAAAAAAGTAGGAGCCGTAAAATTGAGTGGCTTGTAATCTAATGGTTCCCATAGGCCGGAAGTAGCATTGAGTTGAGCCCAGCTTCTGGTGATAGGATTAAAATACTCTCTGATGAACTCATATCTATCAAACCTATTAAAGTCAGGTGAATTTTTGAGGTAGCTGATAGCCTTGTTTAACCTTTCTTTTATGTCCTGATCAAGTTTCTTGTTGTTTACTGCTTCACTGATACCTATTTCATAAACTTCAAGAAAACTTTGTAACGAGAGAGCAGATTCTTCTATTCCTTTAAGCGTGGTGGGCGTGTCGAATCCCGTAATACCGAGTGCCAATACACGCAGTAACTGTTCATGAGCAGCAATAAAAAACCTTTGTGGGGTTAACTCCCTCTCCTTTACATTCTTTAATAAGTTGTTCATGTAGCCGCTTGTAATATAAATCTGGTAGGATAAAGCCGCTTGATCTAATGAATCCGCATAAACAGTTTCCGCTATAGTTTGGTAGCCTACAGGTGGTACCACTTTTCCGTTATCCTCTTTAAATATAGGAAGTGGCGGACCATTCACCCGCGTACCTGACTCAGGACTAAGATATGCAGCATAAGATTCTGCAACCTTGAAGTTATTTTTGGAGAGATGAAAATATTTTCTTGCAGTAGAAGGTTCAGAGGATTGGGATAAAGAATCCATATAAGCCACTGCTTTTTCAAGATGGTCAGTATAGTATTCTTGGATACTGACAAAATCAGCTTTTCCAACATTTCCAACATTATGTTTTGGTTGGCAGGCCGTAACTAACAGAAAAAGAAATAAAGGAAAAAGTAATGAGTGCATAGCATTGACGAGAAAAAGCAGGCCCTAAAAGAGCCTGCTAAAAATTAAATAACTATTTAAAATTATCTTGGTAAACCTTGAAGTATCACTATTTGAGATCCTTGCGCATCTTCTCCTCCTCCTTTTGTGGCCATACCAGTTATATCATGTCCATCTATAGATTTAAATTTTTCGCTAACCCAATAATGAGGTTGCACTGACAGCATAAAAGTATTTGGCACCCCTATTTTATCTGAAATATCAATCAACGCACCAAACTCTCCTGAATGACTTATATTTTTATTAGGCGATAAATCTGCTCTTTCAACTAATTCCAATACTACTCTAGGATTATTTCCATTTAGATCAGATTGATAGATATAAGAAGCATGGTTTCTTGAGAAAGAATTAGGATCTTCTTGCGTATAGATGAAATTCTCAGTTACACAGATGTTATCAGGGCTTTGTAGTATAGACAAGTTACCATCCTTATTATTTGTATCGGTATTACCGCTAATGATCTGCGTCATAGTTCCAGTTAAAGGAGAGTCTTCAGCTAATTCCAATTTATAAACTGTTCCCCAATCATTGTAAGTTCCAGCTCCGGGACCTCTACCTGTTACGGCAAAGTATACAATTCTCCCTGCCTCAGGAGATCCTTTCCCGTAATCAACATCTTCTACTCTCATAAATTGGAAAGCATTTGCCTCTATAGATGCATCTTCCATTTCATCTTTAGTCATAGCCGCACCATTCTCTATTTTTACAAATTCCATTTCGTAAGATTCACCAAAAGCCAAATCCCCTTCATTCAAAGATTCTGTAGCGTCTTTCTTTTTAAGAACATAAATATCTCCTCCTTGTAAATCAGCATCACCACCTTCTGAATAATAAAGTGTTAATTGCCCCTCAGATCCACTCGAGTCATCGTCCCCTCCAACAATAACGGTTTTGCCAGGATAAGCATTTTGCGGTAATGGAACTGCATTTTCCCATGAGAATTCACCTAAAGCATCTAAGCCAAAGTCTCCATCCACATCAGGAGACATAAAGGGATCTATACCTTTCACATCATAATGATAGTTTTCTGATGCTGACAAGAACAAATCATTGAATCCTCCATGTATAGCTGCTTCCCACATAGTACCTGAACACTGTCTTGCATAATCAGCCACAGATGAATTCAGCATGTAATCACCTTGAATAGGTGTGAAGTTTTTATCCATGATGATTCTCGCAACAGAATAATGATCTTCCAAATTTACCATGAAATAGTAGTCATCTCCGTTTTTTACCAAACCCGAACCATCAGCTGATCCACCCATTCTAAATAATTCGCCTGATCCTGTCTCTAAAGTGTCGGAAGAGCTTATTAATGAAAATGCTTTCACAAAATTAAATTGTGGACTAAGTGCTACGAGAGGCTCAAGGTTTGATTTATTGGTAAAAATCATTGTATCCCCAACATTATTAATAATAATAGTTGTATCATTATTATTAGTTACAACAATGGTGGTATCATTGTTAATCACCTGCGTTACTTCGGTAATTTCTTCTGTTGTACAGCTGCTGATTACTCCCGCCAGTAAACAGAAAACCATTAAGGCTCCGGTTGCATTTTTTAAGTTCATTTGATTTGGTTTTTTAGTTGTTTATTTGAGTACCAAATCTGAATAAAAACCGGTAAGATTACATTTTTTATCGATTAAGCTTTCATTATTTAAGATATAAAGCCAATGTTACCTTTCTTAATCTGATTTTAATATAAATATTAATACAGTTACCTATATACTTATATAATCTATAAAATTATTGGTACGAGAAATCCAAAACATAGGAAAAACTGCAAAAATAAGCAACAAACACTATTTAGAATACTTCTAAGTGGTTAAGAAATAGTAAACTAGCTTTGAAAACTTATTAAGTCAATATTTACTCCATCTTCATAAGGCATTTATTCAAAAATGACAGAGGGGTATTGATATTGATTTTAGACAAAAAAAAGAGGTTGTCTTTCTCAAGACAACCTCTTTCATATAAATAGAAATGAATTCTTAATTCAATACGAATCTAATTGGAATTACTCTCTGCGAACGAACAGCACGTCCTCTCTGCTTACCAGGATTCCATTTAGGTGCATTTTTCACAACTTCAACAGCTACTTCATCACATCCTCCGCCAATTCCTTTTACTGCAGTAACATCTGTTAAGGAACCATCCTTCTCAATTACGAACTGTACGTAAACTACACCTTCAATACCCATTCTCTGAGCCTGACGCGGATATTTATCAGCTAATTGCTTACCCACATAATCATAAAAAGCCTGAATACCTCCTTGAGGTTCTGCTTGCTGCTCAACAATGGTAAAAACTTTATCAACTTCCTCTTCACCCGGATCCTCCTCAAAAATCATTTCTTCAATTTGAGTATCCTCTGTCATTTCCAAATCAAGGTCGATATCTATTTCTTCTTCTATCTCTTCTTCATCAGGAATTTCTACAATTTCAGGAAGTTGGACTTTTGGCGGTGGTGGTGGTGGCTGCTCCGTTGGTGGTATTTCCATTATCTCTTCCATATCAGCATCCAACGCACCAAGATCCATTGCCGGACCTTCGTCATAGGACTTGTATTCAAAGGCAGCAAAAATCAAAGAAAGCGAAATCACTAATCCTAACATTAGGAATAGTGTCGACTTCTTATTAATGTCTGCCTTAGGATTCTTTTTTAGTTCCATATTTGACAAATGTTTAGAATAGTAAAACTATTATATCTTTAATTAAATTCCAATTTAATAAAAAGCTTTTATTTCTAAAGAATATTTAAGCTTTATATATTAAATAAAAAACTCCCCAACCTGCAAGCGCACCTAAACAATTAGCTACTAAATCTGCCAACTCAAGGCTTCTTTCCGGTATAAAGGCCTGCCCTATTTCTATAAGTAAACCGTATACAAAACTCACAAGTACTGCAAAAAGTTCAGCACGGTACCTTAGTGCCCTAAAAGTGTATTGCTTCGAGAAACCTACAATTAGCAAAAAACTTAACACCACAAATACTGTAAAGTGGGCTGCCTTATCAAAATTGATAACATCCCAAATATCCGTGGCGGGCATGGATTTTCCCGGAGCAAGGCCTAAAAGTAGAATAAGCAAGACCCACAGGAATGCAAACAGGTTATACCTGAAAAACATATTTATTCGCCTATCAGCTCCTTATAAGCTTCAGCGGAAAGCAAGTTGCCAGTAGCTCCGGAATCGGACAATTTGATTTTGATCATCCATCCTTTTCCATAAGGATCTTCATTTACAGATTCCGGACTATCCTCTAATGCTTCATTAAATTCAAGTACAGTTCCTGTAACTGGCATAAACAAATCTGAAACCGTTTTTACTGCTTCAACTGTTCCAAAAACCTCTCCCTCTTCTATTGTTTCATCAATAGTTTCTACCTCAACATATACAATATCACCTAACTCACGCTGTGCAAAATCAGTAACACCAATATAAGCTTCCTCTCCTTCTATTCGCACCCACTCATGGTCTTTAGTATATTTCAAATTTTCAGGTATATTCATAGTAACTAGTTTGTTTTGATTTTTATTAAATGCTTAAATTTTTCCCAAAAATACATTCTTTTTTCGGATGCAAAAATAATTATTGCAATCCGAACCTAACTTGCACACCAAAGGAAGTATTAGTGGTTGGAAAAGAGTTTTGTACGCGCGGTTCATTGAAGCTTCTCTGGTAATAAAAATTCAAGTTCAGCTTTTCACTTACAGTATAATTCACTGTGGGTCTAATCTGATAATTAATGTTTCCATCAACCAGTACATTTCTGTCATCATCAACAGATCGCTGTACTACTTCTGTATCTCTTATAGTAATACTCAATTGCATAGTAAGATCATTTTTAAGCGCAACAGTTCTGCCTTTCACCTTAAATGGTAATTTGAAGGAAGGATCTGTAAAACCTATATCAACTACCACATCATTACTTCTCTGATCTGTAAGTTGGGAGGTTTCAGTACTTAATGCGAGATTTCTCTCCTTTTTATATTCCAGCTTAGCGGTAAATCTGCCTTTGGTACGAAGATTCACACCAATTAAAGGTGAAAACCTTTCTGATAGTAAAACCTGACCAATATTATACACAGGAAGGTAGAAACCACTATCAGAAACAATACTAGGGAACGGGTAATCCTCAATATTACTATTTAGACTCAGGTCTGAATTTTCAAGTGTATAGCGCCCATTATTGATAAAGTTAGTTACACTAAAATTGGCATTGTATGCATGACTTAGCGTAACAGAAGGAAAGATTTTCTTTATTGCTTTAATATTAGACAGCCCCTTGTAATCTACCCTCCAGTTAGGCAGTGGGATTTTAGGAAAAGGATTTAAGGAAACTTCATTGACATCAGTATCGGTATAAGCCGCTAAAAATGCAGGAATTAACACGTCTTGCTGGTTGATGAGGTACTCACCATTTTGATAAGGATTGGCTTCAGAAAGCCTGGCTCTGATCTGCTCCCTATTTTGCCTGAACTGTTCAAAAAGAGGTGAGTTGTCCTGACTGGTTTCTACAAATGCAGTTTTAATCAGGTTATAACTTACACTATAGTTCCCACTCCTTGTAGGAGTGAGACTCACGAAAGCATCGGCATCTTCACTGTATTTGAATAGCTCAGTATAATTTTCATTAATTACCCTATTGAAATCAATCTGCACGGTTAAGTCTTTCATTGGCTCAAGCATTGCCTTCAGTTCCAATGTTTTCACAATCGATTGTGCAAATGGAGTAGTCTGAGATTCTGACCTGGCCAGGTAGTTATCATTTGCCAGTTCATACCTTATTGAGGGGTCCTGGCTACCTAAAATAAATGGAAGGCCCGGAGCTGCAAAAGAGGAGTCCATACCAAATAGATAAGCTCGCTTTCTAAAGCCAGGTAAAAGGGTTCCACTCCTCTCGGAATAACTACCTGTTACATTTTTTAGCGACATCAATAATTTTAAGAAGCCCTTGACTACACCGGCACCCGGTTGGTTCCAGGTAGTATCAACCTGGTTAGCCCGTAACCTTGGAGGGTTATTGATGCTATTAAGAATTTTTACTTTATTGTAAAGTTTATTCATGTCCAGACGGGATGTCAGTCCCCACTCGCTGCTATTCTGGATCACATGGCCTAAAGTATCAATCTGATTTAAGGAGCCGGAAGTCCAATTAAAATCTACTTTATAACGTGCATCAGCCGTTATCCAATCAGTAAATGGAATTTTGTTAAGTGGAATGCTGTAGCCCGCCACGATACTCTGGTCAAAATTCTTCATCCTGCCCAGATTACTCAAATTTGTTAAGATAGAATCCCGCTTTGCCTCAGTGTTTATCTCTCCTTCTTCTTCATCAACTATTGCAAATGCTCTGGCGGTGTAATTAAGATTGAGGTTTTGAGTTAAATTCCATGCTAAGTTATAAGAACGTGCTAATGTAAAACTTTTCTCATACTGGGCTTGAATACCTTCCGTTGTCAATCTATCATTTCTTAGCTGCGTTTTTACAAAACTTCTATTAATATCTCCCCTGAAGCTAAATGTACTGGGTAAAGGATTAAAATTGATGTCCTTTACTAATTTAAGGTAAGGTGATTGCAGAAATTTTACTGACTCCAAGGGCACTATACTGGCGTTAGGAAAAGCATATGTATATCCTATTGCTCCTTTATAATTTCTTGTTTCATATGCTGCTGTTTGCAGGTTACTTCTTGTAATATCATTGTATGCGTAAGTAAAGTCAAAATTGGAAATGGCTATTGGCAATACAATTTTATCTGCTTCTTTTCTTTCTTTACGGACATTGGTGAAGTTAATACTTCTCCTTTCCTCCTGGTCAATTACTATCTGCCTGTATGCTTCTCTTTCCTCGGCATCTTCGAAGCCAGCTAAGGCCGCTGAAAGAGGAATATCCGGATCACGAGGGTCATAAAAAGGAGTGGCTGTAAAAGTTTGATACCCTACATACATTGGGATTTTAATTCCTGATTCCTCCTTAAAGAATTTTCCCAGGCTTACATTAGCTGATAAATCAAAACCCAGTGAGCTCTCTCTTGTCCTTTGCGAAATATTTTGTTCAATTCCTCCAAAACCTACTGAAGTATATCTTGTGCTGGCGGTAACATTAGCAAAGTCAGCTAGCTTAGTATTCACGGTTGCGTTGGCAGCCCAGCCGGAAGTCTGATCAAAATCTGTAACCCTCATTTCATTGGCCCAAATACATATATCTTTCGACACAGAGCTTCCTCCCTGAGGATTTCTTATACCTATCATAATCGTTTGAAGTGAGCTCATATCCGGTCTACCTCTTACAGTAAGCGTATATTTTTCAAACTCCTCTGAGTAAGGAAGCAGAACATTCTGTATGCCTGAGGCTGCCTCCATTCTGTTTCTACTTGATTTCAACTGATAAAGTCTATTAAAAGCGATATCTATTTCGTTCGCTTGGGGCCATATTTCACTTGGGTCAGTGGTTTGGTAAGGCGTAATTTTTAATGGAAGCTCTATTTCATAGTAGTTATCGTCAAAATCTGTACCCAAACGAACAAATGCAGTTAATTCATCATCATTGGCGTTTGGGCTTTGCGCATGCAAAAACATTTTGAGTCGACCATAATTTACTAAATCAAAATTTACATTTTTAAATGCTGCTACAGCTTTTCCATCTTCAAAGTCGTCTATACACAGCTGTAGAGATTGTTCGTTCTGTCTTATCAGGTTAGCGGGAGAAGAAACATCCTGATCTCTCTGGAATCCGGGAGGCAACACGTAAGGTACTTTTCCAGGACCATTTTCTGAATTAGCTTCAATATTTACAGCTGAAACCACCAAATTGCTCACCTTAGCCTCAGGTGTTTCTGAAATTCCGCTCTTTGCCAGCGATCCTTCATATTTTCTCCATTGAGACCCCACCAATCTAAAATCGGCCATTCTTAAAACTACCGGTTGCTCAAAGTCTGTTAAAATTGTGCGGACATATCTGATAGTTTTAAACCCTTGAATATCTCCCTGGGTACGGGTAGGATTTCTTACAGGAATTCGAAATAAATACCATTTCACGCCTCCTTCATCCTCAGCTACAGCTTCATCAACAATGAGTGGGTTAGTAGAAACATTCAGTTGATCTTTCGTCAAGTTGATTTCATACTCGTAAAATTCTTCCAGATCAGTAATGGTTCTATCATTATTAACATCCTCGCTGTCAGGATAACGACTACCGGAAGGATTAAAATTCAGGTTAGCTGATGGTCCGGGTGTATTTCCTTCAGGGTTATTGAAATTTTTATACCTTTCCAACAAGGGGGCCTGTCTGCTATCAAATTCATCTCCCAGGAAATACCTGAAATTATCTGCTGATGGATCGTTTAGGATTTGTTGCCTTGCCTCCGGTGTTAACACAGGGTTTGAATTGACTTCACTAATAAATTCACTGTAAAAGTCAGCTTCCTCATCATTTCGCACACCATCTAAACCAACATCCTGATTAGCTCTGGCACCCGCTTCGTTAGAAAAAACATCTGTAATTGGTGCATTGCTTGGCACACGAGCCACCTCAGTGATATCTACCTCACTTACATTATTATAATCTGCAGGCAAACCATTCTCGTAAGAAAGTTGTCCATCTTTTAATACGTCTTCTGAAACGCTACCTAAGTTAAAATAAAGCTTACCTCCTGTTGTATTATTGGTAGGATTAGCCGAACCGTCATCCACAACCCCTCTTGGTGTTTCTATAAAAGGATCTAACAACCAGAATTCTATATATTCAATGTTATTTTTATCAAAGTCAACCTCAGAAGTAATGGCTTTAGTGATACCGGCCCAGTTTGATTTAGGATTTTTAAGCTTCCCTTCACTGGTTAAATCTGCATTAAAATTATATATCCCTCTTTCTTCAGGAAAATAAGCTAAATCGAAAGTAGGCAGTAAATTCACACCTATATTTCTATCCCTGTTTTTGTAAATTTCCTGAATCACTACATTTCTGGCATAGTGGTTTTCCAAGGCCTCGTCTGTTAGATCAGGTACATTTTGCCCGTTTTCCCTGTAAAATATATTATCTATTGTATACCATGCCAGTTTTGCTCTTTTTTTATTTTCTGCAAACTTACCTGTTCCTAAATATCTGTTATCCGTAGTGGCAGGCGTAGCTGAAATTTTCCAGCTATTAATATCACCTCCCAGATTGTTCACAGTTATCGACTGCTCAAAGTCCTCAATATAGGATGTACCTTCTCCATTTACTACATTTGAAGTTCCCGGAATCATTTGAGCAAACTCTCCTCTAAAAGTAAGAATTGAGGGTTCTTTGGTATCAATAAATGGAATTAGATCCACCATTTTGGTAAGAAAAGGCATTTCATCACTATAATTAATATCTATCCCCCATTTGGTATTGTTTGTGGGTTCCGAACCAATACTGTACCTGGAAACACCTAAAGGTCTTTGAGTATGACGCAAAACAGTAGCACCAAAATTAATTTTATCACTTAAAATATAATCAAAACGTGTACCTACAAGGGTTCTGGATTGAAAACTAAATAAATCTGCTTTCTCAAATGTGATGTTGATATTTCTGCCGGAACTTAATATCCCCTGATTTAAGATAATTACCCGGCCCAAATTATAGTCAACCCGATAGTCTAGCCCTTCCTGCAAAGGTGTACCTCCTGAACTTACCCGTACAGAGTTGGGAGCAATATTAATCCCTGGTAAAGCAATTTCAGTTGAGGATCCGCTTTGGTATTGCCCCTTAATAAAAAATTTATCTTTTGAAGTAAGCTGCTGCGCTTCGTTTTTAGTGGATTCATATAAAGTATTAAACACATACTTTCCTCTAAAAGTCTGTTCATCCTGCCGAAACAAATTACTTAAATCTTCTCCGAAGGGCTCAAGAATAGGAAATATAATTTTCCCCTCTTCCTCATTAATTGTTACCCCCGGAACATAGTCAAAGTTTCCATCTGGCTGGGGGTCTCCGTTCTGGTTAAGGCTATCGAGGTTGAAAAGGCGGAGTAAGGGAATATCCTGCAAAGAACTTTCATGTAAGCTAGGGTTATCCTGGCCTGTTCTGTCATCCCTGTAAATGATCCTTAATTGAAAGCCTTCCTGAGAGATTTGGTTACCATTAAGATTGTAGATGTTCTTCATCATCAAATCCCAGGTGGGGGCATCCACATTAATTTTAGAAGGCCTCAATAATTTTAAAATAGCTACCTGGTCATCTGGCCTATTTCCATAATTTTCAGCCAGTTCTCCCACCTGGTAAAGCGTGCCATTATAACTATATTCATAAGCCACAGCCAGCATCTCATCATTCTGAAGCTGCCTCCTTAAACTAATATACCCTAATTGCTTATTAATAGTAAACTCGGTAGCGTCAAGCTTTCTGGCCACGTTTATAGCTTCGTAGTCCACAGTTCTTGCCAGTGAAGGGTTTATAGTTTCAATTGAAGATACAAAGCTGTTATAATCTTTATTAAATGGTTGTAATTGATCCCATAACCTGTTCGCATCATTATCCGTGGGGCTATTGACAGGAACTGAAGGCAGCAGAAACCCCTCTTTATTAATATTATTAGGGTTGGTTTCACCTAAATCCATGAATGCTGCCACACTTCTAAGTGCATTAGTATTTTGTGTCCTGTTAATCACATATACTTCTACTCTCCTTATGTCCAATCCGGAAGTTATTCTGGGAAGCCCTTTAAGCCATTGCTCATAATTGTCCCTGAAAAAATGCCCCAGGAAAAAATGTCTGTTTTCATCATAATCTGAAGCTCTTACATCAAACTCCTGCCTCTGAGCGCCACCTTCCACGCTAATTGTTTCAGATTTACCTCTTTGAGTAGATGCCACACTTGTCACAAATAAATGCCCAAATTGAAGCTGTGTCTTAATCCCGAATAAGTTTTGAGCACCTGTGATAAGTGTATTATTTACAGGCATGCTTACATTACCTATCTCAATCTTCTTTATAATTTCTTCCTCATAACCGGTATATTCTACCTTAAGGTCATTTTGAAAGTCAAAAGAGTTGTTGTTGGCAAAATTTGCAGTAACAGCAAGTTTTTCACCCACCTTACCTACAGCATTCATATTAATTTGCTGATCAAATTCAAAGCTGGAGTAACGTTGTTGCTGAACAGGAATATTAGGATTTTCATTTTTTGTAAACCTGCCACCAAAATCAAGCGTCACAAAACCATTAGGAATAATCTGCACATAGCTACCTCCAAAAAGCCTATCAAACATAGGACTTACATATAAAGGTGGTATAAGTTGTCTCCCGCTTACAGCACTTTCACCATCCAGGCCCAACGAACGTTCCCGCCAGTAATCATTTAAAATCTTTTCATCCTGATACTGAGAAAATTCTTCAAAACTCATTGAAGTAGTAGGCCTGTAATTTACATCGCCTATCTTTTCATAAATAGTATAATTCAGTCCTGTATCAATTTCCACATCAAGGCTTAGTGCTGCAGGGTCACCTAATTGCAGAGGGCTCTGACCCTGATTGCTGGAAAAAGGATCCCCATACCTGTCTTGAAATTGGAAGGTAGGTCTTTTACTGGGTTTATAGTTTTTTACGCTATCGGTTTTTATGCTATCCTTGGGAACGGAATCCTTTTCCTGCTGATTTTTTTCCTGAACCTGCTGAAACAAGAAAGCATTAAACTCGTATGAAGTAGCATAAAGGTGTGCCCCATCGGTAACTAAACCGACAAAAAGTAAGGCTGAACATAAAAGAAAACGGATCCCTTTACTTAACAATGTATCAATAGATTTTAGGCTGATTTTAAGGCTTGCTTTATTAATTCCTCCAATGTAATGTTTTCGCCATTTTTCTCCAAAATGTTATTGATAACTTTTTCGGCAGAAGTTTTTGCAAAACCTAAATTTAACAATGCTGATAACGCTTCATTTCGCTTGCTATTGTTCAAGCCTGAAGATGTGTTGGAAGAATCTAAAATTAACCCCTCTTTTTTGTACTTATCTTTTAATTCCAAAATTACCCGTTGAGCTGTTTTAGCTCCAATACCTTTAATCGCCTGAATTTGCTTTACATTTTCAGCTACAATCGCAGATTTTATTTCCATAGGATTCATTGCAGATAACATTCCTAAAGCTGTAGAAGGTCCAATTCCTGAAATTCCTATTAAATCAAGAAAGGTGGAACGCTCCGCTTGCTCATGAAAACCATACAGGGTTTGGGAGTCTTCTTTTACATGGAAATGAGTTAAAACCAATGCCTCCTTCTGTTTTTTAAAAGCGTCATAAGTGGAAAGAGGAATATTGACATGATACCCAACGCCACCCACCTCTATAATAAGGTAAGTGGCTTCAAGGTTAACAATTTCTCCTTTTAAGTATGAAATCATAAATTATTATCTGTGAATTGATTTTGTGCATCTACCACGGAAATAGCCACCATATTTACTATTTCTCGTACTGAGCTACCTAATTGTAAAATATGAACCGGCTTGTTCATTCCCAATAAAATTGGACCTATAGCTTCTGCGTTACCCAGTTCCATTAGTAATTTATAAGCAATATTACCGGAAGCCAAATTAGGAAATATAAAAGTATTAGCACCTTTTTCCGCTAATTCACTAAAAGGATAAGTCTCCTGAAGCAATTGCGTGTCTACAGCAATATTTGCCTGAATATCTCCATCAATTATTAACTCCGGCCATCTTTCTTTAGCAATCTGCCTTGCTTTCGCAGTCTTCTCTGGTATTTCTCCTTTGCTTGATCCAAAATTGGAATAAGATAACATTGCCATTCGAGGTTCTATTCCAAAGAATTTAGCGCCTCTTGCTGTTAAACCAATAATTTCCACCAGCTCCTCTACAGTAGGATTAGTATTAACAGTGGTGTCAGAAAAGAAGTAAGTTCCTTTTTTTGTAGAAAGAATATACATTCCTGCTACTCTTTTACCAGGCTCGGCACCAATTATTTCCAAAGCAGGCCTGATGGTTCGTGGATAATCTTTGGTAAGGCCGGAAATCATCGCATCTGCTTCACCATTTTCCACCATCATACTACCAAAGTAGTTCCTGTCTCTCATAAGCTTTTCTGCTTCATAAAGAGTTACGCCTTTACGTTTTCTTTTCTCGTATAGCTTCTCTGAATATGCTTTACGTCTTTCTGCACTTTCGAAAATATCAATAATTTCACTTTCTCCAATATCCAGGTGATGTGCTTCTACCAATTCCTGAATTTTTTGTCTGTTCCCTAACAGGATTGGTGTGGCTACACCTTCATCAATTACCATTTGAGCAGCTTTCAAAATCTTGGCATTATCAGCTTCAGCAAACACAACCCTCTTTGGATCTTTCTTAGCCTTACTGATGATCCTGTTCATCAGTTTTTGATCTACCCCTAGCCTTTTCTGCAACTCGACATCATACTGCGCCCAGTCAGTAACCATCGTTTTTGCGACTCCTGAATCGATTGCTGCCCTGGCAACTGCCGGAGAAATT
Source organism: Marivirga lumbricoides (assembly GCF_014636295.1). Lineage (GTDB taxonomy): Bacteria > Bacteroidota > Bacteroidia > Cytophagales > Cyclobacteriaceae > Marivirga > Marivirga lumbricoides. The sequence goes on from NZ_BMEC01000014.1 coordinate 78,316, forward strand.
GTAGTTATTAATCGAGGGTCCAGTGGTTTAGGAATTAAGTACTCTTTTCCAAAAACAATTCGCTGATCCTGATAAGCCTTGTTAATCAGTTCAGGTACAGGTTGTTTAGCCAAACTGGCAATTGCGTAGGCAGCAGCTAATTTCATTTCTTCATTAATGGCTGTAGCACGCACGTCCAAAGCTCCACGGAAAATGTAAGGAAAACCTATCACATTATTCACCTGGTTAGGATGGTCGGAGCGACCTGTTGCCATGATAATATCTTCCCTTGCATCCATTGCTTCCTGATAGGGTATTTCCGGATCCGGATTAGCCAGCGCAAATACTATAGGATTATTAGCCATAGCAAGTATGTGTTCTTTGCCTATGACATTGGCTGCAGAAAGGCCCAAAAACACATCAGCTCCCTTCATAGCATCCATCATGGTCTTTACATCTTTTCTCTCTGATGCAAACAAAGCTCTGTTTTCATCCAGGTCATCTCTATCTACAGAGATAAATCCTTGCCTGTCAAACATCAAAATGTTTTCCTTCTTCAACCCTAATGATTGATAAAGCTTAGTGCAGGAAATAGCTGCTGCCCCTGCCCCACTTACAACTAATTTCACTTCAGAAATATCTTTCCCCACTAATTCCAGTGCATTTATAAGTGCAGCACTGGAAATAATGGCTGTACCATGCTGGTCATCGTGCATTACAGGAATGTTCATTCGCTTCTTTAGTTCCTTCTCAATGACAAAGCATTCCGGTGCTTTAATATCTTCCAGATTAATTCCTCCAAAAGTAGGCTCCAGTGACTGAATTATTTCTATCAGTTTTTTAGGATCTGACTCCTGTATTTCAATATCAAAAACATCTATGCCGGCAAACTTTTTGAAAAGCACACCTTTTCCTTCCATTACAGGTTTTGAGGCATCAGGACCAATATTTCCTAAACCTAAAACTGCTGTACCGTTGGATATAACTCCTACTAAATTACCTTTAGCTGTATATTTATAGGCATTTTCTTTATCCTTTTCTATTTCTTTACAAGGTTCAGCAACCCCTGGAGAATAGGCTAAGGCCAGATCATTCTGAGAGCTCAGCATTTTGGTTGGAACAACTTCTATCTTTCCTGGTGTACCCTGACTATGGTAGTTGAGGGCATCTTCTCTTCGAATTTTTTTGGACATAATTTATTTACTTCAACAAAATTTCAATATAAAAATAAGATAATAATCAGGTGAATAATAAGGAATCCGGAATTAGTAAAGAATAAATGGAGATGATTACTACTTATGGTTAGATTAATACCACGAAGTAATGGATTTTCAGTATTCCCTTAAGAAAATTAATTCAAATATATTAGCTGCATTTATTTAATAGGGAGAAGCAATACTTTTTTTGCTAACATCAAAATTATAAAACGCAGCTAAATTTAATAGTCTATTAATTAATCGTTGATTGTGTCCGGAATATCTACAGTACCAAGAATAGCCTTAATAGCTCTCATCGGCTCTCTTTTATCTTCACCCGGGTTATCGAGATAACCTTCCACATAGTAAAGCTTTCCAGTTGTCTCATTGGCAAATAAGTAGCCTATAAATGCTCCACCTCTTGAATTATCTGAATATTTCCAAAGTCCTTTTGCACGTAAAGCGTAATTCCCGTTCAGGTTTACCGTATCAATTACCAGCTCCAATTCATCCTGAGTTGTAAGAAAGAGAGAGTCATTATCAAGATCGGTAATGTATTTTCTACCCAACTGGTTTCTTATCTCTTTTAGATTTTCAGGATCAAAAGCAGCTTCATCCTGGAAAGGCATTTCAGCTACCCAGAAATTATATTCTTCTTTGGCATCAAGTTTTCTGATCCATGCAAAATTCTCCTTCTTAATTGCTAAATCATATCCGAAGGGAATAAGCATGTCTATACCTAGACTATCAGCAAGATAGTTCATGATGCCTTTGGAAGGGCTCTGTTTTAGGTTTTTCACTAATCTTTCTTCTTCCACCAGATTGAAAAACTGTTGAACTCTTTCTCTGTTTTCTTGAATATTCTCAATTAGTTCTTGCTCATTTCTTCCAAAAAGGTAAAGAACTTCCTGCCCTTTCGCATAAACATCTTCCTGATTGAAGGAGAAAATTTCAGGATTATTCTTTATCTGCTGTAAAGAGTTATCAGTAAAATACCTCTTCATTTGCTGACCCTCACCGGAATTATTATCCAGCGTGGCAACAAACATTAAATTCTTAGAAGCTTTTAAAAGTGTATTGAATTCACTCGGATTTACTCTTCGCAAATCATAAATAGGTTCATCCTGGGGAATTGCTTCTACATTCTCAGTATAAATCTCCCTGATGAGGTCACCCAAGGGGCCATTCCATATTTCGGGAGCCATTACCAGAATAATTTCCCCAAATTCCCCTCTTGCATTCTGCATGGTAGCTTTTCCATCTGATTTACCATCAGAATCGCAAGAAGCAAAAATGGAAATACACAATAGCAAAAAGAAGGTATTTTGAATTTTCTTGATTAGTTGCACGATGATTTAGTTTGAGTTTTTAAATTAAAAACCGGGTTCCATTAACTAATTTTAAGAATTTGACCCGGCTTTATTGAATTTCCTTCCAAATTATTAAGTTTTTTCAACTTTTCAATCGTTAAATCGTCAAACTTTCTCGAAATATCCCATAATGTATCGCCAGGCTGCACATGGTAAGTTCCATCCTTTGTAGCTATCTGTTTATTTTGCGATTGATTGGCTGCAGAAATTTGCTTATTCACTTTATCATAATAATCATCAGCCACCCAAATATTTAAAGACTGCCCTATTTTAATCATAGAACCTGACATTCTGTTCCATGTTCTTAAATCAGCAACTTTCACATCGTACCTATCTGCAATTTTACCCAACACATCCCCAGATTTAACTTTGTACACCAGCTTTTGCCTTCCATGGGTGCTACCTGGCAGTTGTAAAGCCTCTTTTTCCCATTGCTCTTCGCCCTGTGATGCTACAGTTAAAATAGCAGGTTTATTTTTTACCAATAAATCTTTATGGTGCACAGGAACTCTTAGAGGATAAATATTACTTCCGGCAGAAATAGCTCCTCTTTTCAACTCAGGGTTCAGATCTTCCAGCGTTTCCAAACAAATATCTACATGCTCAGCGAATGCAGGTAGATTAACAAATCCAGTAACGTGTAATGTATCATACTCCGGAAGAAAGTAGTTTTCATCTACAAACATGTTATGCTCCTCCATATAATTCATGCTATAGGCAATGGCTATAAATTGGGGTACGTATGAACGTGTTTCTCTTAAAAGGTAGGGATATACCTCCCAGAAAGTTCTTTTATAACCACTCTTTCTGATCGCTTTTCTAATATTTCCCGGACCGGAATTGTAAGCCGCCAGTGCCATGTGCCAGTCATTATCAAAATACTTATACAGAAAACTAAGGTATCTACATGCAGCGATGGTGGCCTTTTCCATGTCCATTTTCTCATCGTAATACCAGTTTTCATTCAATCCGTAATCCAGTCTGCCTGTAAGAGGCATAAATTGCCAAAGACCAACCGCTCCGGCTCTTGAACGTGCTTTAGGATTTAAACCTGATTCAACAATGGAAAGGTATTTTAATTCATCAGGGAGACCGTACTCTTTGAGATACCGCTCAATCATTGGAAAGTATTTAGATTGCAAAGCTGCTACACTTTTTGTGTACTCCCTGTTTCTAACCGTAAAATAATCAATAAATGATTTTACGGTATTATTATATGTAAGAGGTATTTCTCCTTCTATACAGCTTAATCTATCTTCCACCAATTCACCAGGTACATCCGGGATATACTCATATTGAAAAGGTGAAATCTCTATCTCGATTCTGGTAGTATCCATTCTACTTTCAAGAATATCTTCCTGAAAAGCAAACACAGAAGTATTTGCAAAAAACACCAAAGCCATTAATCCTGTGAGATTTTTACTATAGTTAAGCATATTTTAAGCCTCCATTAAATACTTTGAAAACGCGAATAGTTCACTTTCTTTGAAAACATCAGTCATAATCTGCAAGCCTATTGGCATATTATTGTTATCCACCCCATTAGGGATAGAGATAGCAGGAATACCGCTTACATTAGCCTGAACCGTAAAAACATCGGCAAGATACATCTCAGCAGGGTTTTCCGTATGAGAGTTTAAAGGAAAAGCCGTTGTAGGAGTTGTAGGTAGAATAATGAAATCATATTCAGACAATATCTTTCTTGTTTCATCTTGAATGATTCTCCTCACCTTTTGAGCCTTGGTGTAATAAGCATCAAAATAACTGGCACTTAGTACAAATGTACCCAGCATAATCCTTCTTTTAACTTCTTCACCAAAGCCCTGTGACCTTGACAGCTTGTACATACTTTCCAGGTTATAAGCTTCAGGAGCCCGAAAACCATATTTCACACCATCGAAACGAGATAAATTAGAACTCGCTTCAGCTGTTGTAAGTATATAATAAGTAGCTAAAAGGTAATCCAGATGTTGAAAGTCTACTTCCTCTACCTGATGTCCTTCTTTTTTTAAAAAGTCCAGTTTGGCTATGGTTTTTTCTTTTATCTCTACTTGAAGGCTTTCTCCTTGAATAGTTTCTCTGATATAAGCAACTTTTGCCTTTCTTTTAAAACTCAGATGTTGTGAATAATCTGGAACAGTCTCGCCGGAAACAGTGCTATCATTATCATCAGCACCGGCAATTACAGATAAAATCAGTGCATTATCTTCAATATTGTTAGAGAAAATGCCAATGCAATCAAAAGAAGAGGCATAAGCTATTAATCCATAGCGGGAAACACGAGAATAAGTAGGCTTTAATCCAACTACTCCACAAAAAGCTGCCGGTTGCCGGACAGATCCTCCTGTATCAGTACCTAATGCGGCCATACAAAGCCCTGCCTGTACCGATACCGCAGATGCTCCTGATGACCCTCCGGGAACCCGTGAGTTATCAGCTGCATTTAGTGTTGGTCCGAAAGCAGAATTCTCATTGGTAGAACCCATTGCAAATTCATCGCAATTTTGCATACCAATAATAAGAGCGTCTTCATTCAGAAGACGCTGCACTGCCGTACCTGTAAATTGGGATTCAAAACCTTCAAGAATTTTACTTCCTGCTCTCGCTTTGTGATCTTTAAGCACCAGCACATCTTTAATGCCGATTACCAGGCCGTAAAGCTTACCTAAAGGTTTATTAGTCTGTATTTTATGATCAATTTGTTTCGCTTTCAGCAGTGCTTCCTCCCGGTAAACATCCAGAAAAACATTGAGGTGTTTATTTTCATCAATCCTGTTAAGATAATGAAGAACTACCTCCTCAAGAGTTATAGTTTTTTGGCTCAGGCTTTCCTGCAGGAACTTTAAACTGCTGTACGATTCCAAAATTATTATTCTTTTGTAGTAGTATCAGTCTTAGCTGCTCTGCCACCTTCTTCTATCTCATCTTTTATTTCAGTGGTGGCATCTTTAAATTCACGAATCCCTCTTCCTAAACCTCTTGCCAGCTCAGGAATTTTCTTGGCTCCAAAGAATATTAAAATTACCAACATGATAAGCAGGATTTCCCATCCGCCTAATCCACCTAAAAATGCAAATACTGTGTTCATTGCTTTTAATTTAATAATGTAAGTGTAAAGTTAAATAATAATCCAGTGCATAACCAACCACTTGTAAGAAATAGCAAAAGATTGTTTGTGTGTAATACAAAACAAGGAAAATTAGTTCATTTACTACTTTTTAAACAGCCACATTTCCGGATTTAATTTCTTATTATTTTTCCACACCTGAAACTGTACCTCAGAGGTACCATCTTTATCGGTGTATACAATCCCAAGTGCTTGCTTTGCTGTTATTTTATCTCCTTGTTTTACTTTAACAGATTTCAGTTTGGCGTAAACTGTGAAATACTCTCCGTGCTGTACCATTACCACATTATTCATACTAGGCACAAAAGCAACATATTTCACCTCTCCATCAAATACTGCCCTCACCTCTTCATTTGTATTGGTCTGGATATCAACCCCATCGTTATTAATAGAGATATTTTTATACAGAGGGTGAGGATGTGTACCAAATTTTTGTGAAATAAAACCAGCACCAACAGGCCAGAAAAGTTTGCTCTGATTTCCTTCGAAAGAAGAGGAAAGCTCCTTAGCCTCAGGCGTTAAAGCAAATTTTGTTGAAGATGTTCCTTTCGAACTTTTTTCAATTTCCTTTTTAATAAGGCTGGCTATTACTTTTTCCAGATTCTCTACAGCATCTTTGCGGTTTTCAATTTCATTTTTAACCTCTTTCTCTCTCTTACTCAGTTGAGCTACAACATTACTCTGTTCTACTTTAAGCTTATTCAGCTCCCTGTTTCTGCTGATCTGCTCCTGTAAAAGTTCACTTTTTTCCATCCTAATCTGCTCAACAGACTCCTGCTGACCAATTAAGAGTTCCTTGATTACTTCAATCTGTTCCGCCTGGTTTCTGCGCACTTTTGCGTAGTACTCCATATGCTTCAAGCGCATAAACATTTGATAAAATGAGGAGGAAGCAAACACGTAAGCCATTTTACTTAAGGATTGGTTACTTTTTTGAGTAGCGTACAACATTGCAGCATACTCCTTCTTCATTTGTTCCAGATCTCGCTCCATAGAACTTACAATGCCACCAATTTCATTGATCTGTTGATTTAATAAATTGATTTCATTTGAAATGGAGTTAGTTACGGATTGTTGTGCTTCTATTTTATAATTAAGTGCATTTAGCTGCCCTAAAGTGGCCTGTTTCTGGGAAGTGGTCTGATTCAGTATCTTCTCAGCCTGTTCAATTTTCTGCAGGTTTTCTTTTTTCTCTTTCTCAAGATCAGCCCTCGATTTTTGGCCATAAGCACCAAAAAAGGTTAAAAAGGACAGGCTAAGGAGTAATAAAAGCTTATTATTAGTCATATTTACTAGAAACACTAAAAGGGAAAGAAAGCGGGCTAGAGCCAACATCTACTTTTGAGTGGCTTAGCTCTACAGTGGTAATTTCAGCACCTTTACTGGTTTTACTTAAAACTGTAACCAGGCTTTGAAATGGGAAAGCCTGTCCGGAAACGGTAGTAAAATCATCAAACACCATTTTCATATCACTTCCATCAGGCAATTCTTTCACACGGATGGTACTCACCTTCCTCAATTTCTCATCTGCGGAAGTCTGAATTGCAAACCGTTGCCTTTGTTGTTCAATGAGAAGCTCTCCCTTCTTTTTTGAGAATTTATCTTTAGAAGTAAAGTCCAACACCTGGTTTCCTAAAATAAGGGATTGAACCATCTGGAAACTCACTTCAAAATTAAGCATCTCGCTTAAAGTCTTATAATTGTAACGATGAACTTCCTTATTCACTCTATCCAGAAACACGATAGTATCCTTATTGATAAACCCTCTGGCTGCTTCTATGCCAAATATCGGTGAAATAGACACCCAAATGATACTGTCTTTTTTCATCCGGATGACGGCTGCAGAGCTCAGGCTTTTATCTTCAGATTCAAATTTTATTTTTGACTTGGTCTGGAGGTACTCAAAATCAAACTCTTCTAAACCATATTCCTTTTCAATGGTAGAAACAGGTAAAGACTTTCTTCCACATGACAGTGCAATAAATGTGATAAGCAGTAATGTTAAATACTTTATTTTATTCATGTGTATAATTTGTTTTTATGTTAATGACTTTACCGACTGAACGGTGTAGATTCTATAACCTTTATTATCTACAGCCAGGCCCGAATTTCAATTAAATAAACCACCTTATTAGTTCAATTAACGGATCATTCGTAATATTTCTTTTCAGCTATTTTTTGATCAATCAGCTTTGAAGCCCCTCCTGCTTTTTTGGCTTGCTCCCATTGCTCAATGGCTTGTTCAATATTTCCTAATTGATAGAGGACATCTCCATAGTGCTCAAGAATGGTGCCTGATTTTTGAATGCTGGCTGCCTTTTCCAGGTATTTAGAAGCCTCCTGATAATTTCCCATTTGAAAAAGCACCCAACCATGTGTATCTAAAAAAGTGGCATTTTCAGGGTTGTCTTTTACCATTCGAGAAGACAGCTTTCTGGCAATATCTAATTTTTCTTTCCTTTGAGATAAATAATACGTATAATTATTAATGGCGTAATAATTACTAGGATTAGCTTCAATTGCCTCCTCGTAGGCAGAAAATGACTTATCCAACTGTTTATTCGCATAGTAAGCATCTGCCAACTGACCTGCAAAAGTGCTTTTCAGCCGGTCATTACCATATACAATTGCTTTTCCCTGCTCCCACATCAAAATGGCTTCGTTATATTGATTAAGGGAGAAATGAGCCGAACCTGAATACAAATAAATTAGGGGCTGGTTGGGAAAGAAAGTAAGCGCCTCATCTGCGTATTTTACTACATTTTTATAATTCGCACTTTCCATTTCGAGAGAAAGAATATTTTGCCACAACTGGAAATTACTACCTGAAAACTCAATGGCTTTACGATAGTAAATCAAAGCACTATCTTTTTCACTTAATGCAAAATGCATATCTCCTATGGCTGCCAAAACATTAGCCTCACTAGGATGGACCTTCTGAAGATGCTGACTTAATTCTTTTGTAAAATCATTTAATTGTTCATTAGGCAGCCGCCTTACCAAAGGAACAAAATTATTCAGCTTATTACTAAGTGAAATCTCCTCTGATTGAAAAGCTTTCACAAAATGACTTTTAGCTTTATCGGGAGTATTTGCCTGCATATATAATTGAGCAAGCTCTAAATGTGCTTCTGCCTGATTATTGCTATTCAGGTAATTGTTAAGGTAGGAAATGGCTTCTGCATTTTTACCATTGGAAACTAATACCTGGGCAACCGACACAGCATACTGGCCTACATGAGGAAAAGCATCTGCTAATTTCTTACCTTCCTGAACAGCTTCTTCCAGCTTATTCTGCTTCAACAGTATTTTCTGCTTTTGAGTACTAACCTCCTCCAGAATACCTATTCTTTTTTCGATTCTATCATAAACTTCCAGTGCTTTAGCCGGCTTTCCATCATATATATATAGCGCGGCTAACTCTATTAGGTAGTCGTCAGGCACATCCTCATACTGCTTGTACATATTTTCATATGTGGAAGATGCCCCGGCAAGATCTCCCATACCTGTTTGTATTTCGGCAAGCAATGCAGCATAATAATATTGACTATTATCAGATTTATAAGCTTTAGTAGCATGAAGAAGTGCTTTATCCAGCTCCTCTCCTTTTAAGTATAATTCGGCGATTTTATAATTTACTGCAGCATTCTTAGGCATTACTTCATATGCCTTCATGAAATTTTCTAAAGCCTTAGCATTATTTTCAATTGCCAAAAAATGCATCCCTTCAGCAATTAAAAACTCTACTTGAATACGATCTACTTTTAAAGGATCGGCATCAGGTAAAATTTCTTCCTGCTGAACGGGCTGAGGCTGTTGCGCCAGTAGATCCTGCGCTGTTAAAAGCTTAATACCGACAATGAAGAAAAGATATATATATTTCAAATGAACTTGCTTCACGTTTATTCTATCACCTTATTAAAGTCTCCTATGCTTAAATCTTTAGGACTACCCTGGTACGTTACGTAATTACCCACCATACTATTTGCTATCTGGGCCTGCCGAATTTCAGAATTTGTTTGAATGATGGAATTTTCTATTCTGCTATCTGAAACAATGGAATGATCACCAATAGACACATGGGGGCCTAAAACAGCATTTTTCACGATCACATTTTTACCTAAATATACTGGTGGTATTATCACGCAATTTTCAATTTGCGCTGATGCATCAATTAACTCCTCATTTCTTATAAACTCCAGATATCGCTGATTTGTATATACTGTCGCATCTTTATTACCGCAATCAAGCCATTCTGTAACCGTTCCCGGTCGAAGTTTGGTTCCCTTCTGTTTCATATTTTCGAGCGCTACGGTTATCTGGTACTCCCCTCCAGCATCTTTTATGTCGTTATCCAAAAGATACTGTAATTCCTTACGCAAGTCCTCCCCTTTTTTAAAGTAGTATATACCTATAATAGCAAGATTAGAAACCGGTGTTTTGGGCTTTTCAATAAAATCAGTAATTACGTTATCATCATTTACTTTAACCACTCCAAAAGCTGAAGGATCCTCTACCTGCTGTGTCCAGATAATCCCTTCTTCAGTGGTATCAAGTTTAAAGTCAGCTTTAAATAAGGTATCAGCAAATGCTACCACGGTATTTCCCTGTAGCAAATCTTTTGCGCACATAATGGCATGAGCTGTACCTAGGGCTTCTTCCTGATAATGAATAGAACCTTCAGCCCCCACAGATTGAGCAATGTTGAGCAATTCCTTTTCAGTGGCTTCACCAAATGAAGATTTAATGATGAACCCAATTTTATCTACTTTACTATCACAAACTTTTGCGATATCTTCCACCAAACGTTGTACAATTGGTTTTCCTGCGATAGGGATTAATGGTTTAGGAATTGTTAATGTATGAGGCCTCATTCTTTTGCCCATACCTGCCATCGGGATAATAATATTCATTATTTACTTAATGTTTTTAAATTAAAATTATTTCAAGTCTGTAGAGAAAAAATCAGGTATCATGTATTTTATCCTTACCCTTTACCAGTGCTACCAAAGCCACCAGCGCTTCTCTCAGAATCTTCCAATACTTTTACTGATTTCCAGCTAATTTGTTCATGTTTGGCTATTACCATCTGCGCTACTCTTTCTCCATTTTCAATTGTAAAGGACTCATCAGACAAGTTAACTAACAAAATTTTAATCTCTCCTCGATAATCAGAATCAATTGTACCCGGGCTATTAAGTACAGTTACTCCATATTTAAAAGCCAGGCCACTTCTTGGTCTGATTTGTGCTTCGAAACCCAGTGGTAACTCCATAAATAAACCAGTAGGGACCAAAGTCCTTTGCATAGGGCGTAAAATCATAGGTTCATCTAAATTTGCCCTTAAATCTAATCCGGCTGCACTGATACTTTGGTAAGCCGGTAATTCATGTTTCGATTTATTGATAACTTTTACTTCCATCTATTCTTTTTAACACTTCAAAAGTATCATTTATAATTTATCAGAAAAAATCCTCCTTCGCTCATAAAATACAACAATGCCTATATAAATAAGGCTTAAAAAAGCACCTGTTATATATTTAAGCCAATCATTTTCTGGCTTAAACCAATAGTAAGCGACAATTAAAGCTCCTGTAAGCAAAATATTCCTTATGATTTTTAGCATCGGGTAAGGAATATTATAATATTTTTTACCTGAAAAATAGCAGTAAAGTAACATCACCACATAAGACATAAGGGCAGCTAAAGCTGATCCTGTATAACCTAGAACAGGCACCAACAAAATATTGCCAACAATAGTAACGGCTGCTCCTACTAAACTAATATAAATACCGTAGTAAGTTTTATCAGTAATCTTAAACCAAATGCTCATATTAACATACATACCAAAAAATAATTTTCCCAGCAGCAAAATAGGAACCAGGAATAATGCCTGCCTAAATTCAGGGCTACTCAGAAAAATTTCTCCTATTAATTCTGCATTCAGACTTACACCAACCCAGATGATCAGAGAAAGTGAAACAAAATAGTACAGTATTTTAGCGAATAATTCAGGTGCATCTTTATCCTCTGCCCGGCTAAAAAAGAAAGGTTCCCCTGCATACCTAAACGCCTGAATTGCCAAAGCCATGAATACACTTAATTTAAAAGCAGCACTATATATACCTAAAGCTTCCTTAGCAGTTTTATCAGAATAAAAACCTTGAGGCAATAAGCCTTCAAATATTATTTTGTCAAGCTGCTCCACTGCTATTCCTGCTATTCCCATCAAAAATATTGGGGAAGCATAGAGTAAAATAGGTTTCAGTTTTTCCCAGTTCCACATCAGCTTAGCCTGGAGCAGTTCTTTGTAAAGAATAAGCACCATTGAAAAGTTAGCAATTAGGTTAGCTAAAAAAACAAATGAAATATTCATAGGCTTGCCGGTAGCCCAGTCGACTATTCCATGCCTGGCAAGCAATGGTAATAACCAAAAAAAGATGCAGTTGAGCAATATATTAAGTACAATACTAGACATCCTTGTCATTGCGAATTTCTTAGCTTTAGAGGCTAATCTCAACTTCGCCAGCGGAATTGCTACTATAGCATCAATAAAAAGTATAGCGGCCAGGTATTGCACTATATAAGGTTTTACATCAATTGCAGATAACTCAACTATTTCTGAGGCGAAAAAGAAAATAAAAATGCTAAAAACAGAGGAGATTAATAAAACTGCTGTAAAAGTTATATTATAGTAGCTTGCAGATTTATCTCGGGCGGTGAATCTGAAATAAGCAGTTTCCATCCCGAAAGTATAGGTAATGTTGAGGAAAGCTACATAAGCATAGATTTTATTGATCTCTCCAAACTGATCAGCAAAAAAAACAGCAGTGTGTAAAGGAACTAATAAATAGTTTAATAGGCGGCCCAGAATGCTAGGCAGCCCATATAAACCGGCTTCACTTGCTAATTTTTTGAGTGGATTCATAAAAAAAGTGCTTCAAAGATTGTAATCCTTGAAGCACAAATATATTAGTTAGTTAATCTAATCTTAGTTAAAAATAAGGCTTACTCTCCTTTAAACTCAGCAGCTCTTTTTTCTAAGAAGGCTTTAGTGCCTTCTTTAAAATCTTCGGATTTGCAACAAGAAGCAAAACTATTAGCTTCTGTCTGATATCCGTTTTCATCATCTGCATAATAGGCATTAACGCTATCTATCACCATTCCGATTGCCAGAGGAGCTTTGCTATTAATTTTCTGAAGAATTCCATTAGCTTTATTAAGCAAATCTTCATGGTTTTCGGCCAAATGGTTGACCAGCCCCAATGCTTTTGCTTCTTCCGCTGAAATGAAATCTGCCGTCATCATTAATTCAAAAGCTTTTCCTTTTCCTATCAATTGTGTAAGTCTTTGAGTCCCCCCATAACCCGGGATAATCCCCAGATTCACTTCAGGCTGCCCAAATTTAGCATTTTTAGTGGCAATCCGCATATGGCAAGCCATCGCCAATTCACAGCCACCACCTAATGCAAAACCATTAACGGCTGCTATAACAGGCTTATGACATTTTTCAATCATAGAAAATACTTCCTGACCATTTTCGGCAAACTTTCTGCCATTCATTTCATTCAGCTCGGCTATTTCCGAAATATCTGCACCGGCAACAAATGCCTTTTCTCCCTTTCCGGTAATTATTACTGATTTTATTTCGTCATTATCATATACCTCTTGAAAAGCCTGCTGCAATTCATTAATAGTTTCAATATTAAGTGCGTTTAACTTTTCAGCTCTATTAATAGTAATGGTTAAAATACCATTGTCATTTTTTAGCTTTAGGTTGTTGAAATCTGCCATAGGTGGATTATCGTTTCTAATAAAAGACAAATATACGGCATGCCTTATCAAGTACAAAAGGAATTGTGCTTATTCGTTTTTGGAGGTGTAAGCTAATAAATGATTACATCAACAAAATTATTGATCTATCAAATCATTAGGTTTGTAACGAAATAGATATCAATTGTCGTAAAGTGCAAAAGAATGTAAGAAATACCCAGTTTCTGTTGAGTAAATAAAATCCGAAAAGAAGGGTTGTTCGTATATTTGCATTATGAAAAAGATTTATCTATTAATATTTTTATTCTCTGCACTAGCTATTACTCAAAACAATGCTCAACAAATTGTTGAGGCAATTGCTACTGGAAACTAGGTAAATTCGGGAACATGGCAAACTAACACCTGTGAAGATGGATTTCCTGGAGCTACCATTTCAACAGGTCAAACAAATTGTCCGGATATAGTTGTCATTCCACAAGGAAGAGAAGTAACTATTGGTAGTTCTACTAATATTTATTACGATGGAATTTTAATAATCGAAGGCACTTTAACTTTTAACTCTGGTAATGCAGGAGGCCCAAACGCCGGAAGATTAATTATGAATGCAGAATCGGAAATATTTTTAACTTCAACATCAGTAATTAGAGCAGTAGGGAATAATACCAACCAGACTAATAACAACTATATAACAATAGGATCAACACAAATTAATGGTTCAGGTATAAACCAAACTAACAATAATGCTAAACCTAATCAATTAACTGAAGGGAATTTAGGAGGGGGCGGTTGTAGTGGCTTAGGAAACTGTGATCCAAATCTCAACGATCAAATAATAGCCCTACCTATAGAGCTTAAAACATTTACAGGCCATTTAAATAATGGTACCACTCAATTAAATTGGACAACAGCAAAAGAAGAAAACTTCTCTCATTTTGAATTAGAGCGATCAGTAGATCAGCAAAAGTTTGAAATGATAGGTATTATACAAGGCAGGGGCGAAAGTTTTTCTGATTTGTATTACGATTTTGAAGATTCTGATGTGCCCTATGGTAAAATCTATTATAGGCTAAAAGCTGTAGATATTGATGATACTTTTGAATACTCACCTGTAATTTCAGTTGAAAATAGCTTTAAAGGAAAACTAAGTGTTTACCCTAACCCTGTTCAACAAAATGAGGAAATGAAAATTAAAGTACCAGGCAAATTCATTGAAAACATTTCCTACATGGCTCTTTACGACATTCAAGGCAGCCTTATTCAGGAATTTATAGATTTTGACCCTGTGAATAATTTAAAGGTGAATACAAAAATAAAGTCAGGTTTGTACTTATTAAAAGTACAGCATAATGGATTAGAAGAAAATATTAGAGTATATTTAAAATGAATGTAAAGTAAGTTTATTGAATTAATTCAACAAACTTACTTTTAATACCGCTTTGATAACTGACTTAAAACTTGTCATTATCTAGTTATAGTTTAAGTTTCTTCAATTATCACATTTCTCAACTTATTTCTAGTTAATCCTCAAAAATCAGTACATTCATCTATAATTTTAAGGCATTAGACCTTTCGTTTGTCCAGATCATCGTAAAACACTCTCAAAATGTAATATTGACTACATTATTGAAATAAATAAAAATCTCTAAGAAAAGCCGTCTAAGTATATTTGCGTAAATCCTCTAAGTAAAATACGTAAATGGTAAACACAATTCTCAAATTAGTTTTTTCAACCAGTCTCTTACTATTATTGATCTCCAATTTAGCTTTAGCCCAAAATTACACCTCTGCAGGAAATGGAAATTGGGAACTTACATCAAATTGGACAAATACAAGTGGAAATGGTGCAGCTACTCCATCACTTAATGGAGGATACGGTACAAGGAATTTGAATCACAACCAAACTATTACTGGCAATTATACCCTAGGCAGCGCCACACTTAATATTTCAACAGATAGAACCTTAATTGTGACAGGTAATTTCGAAAATGGAGGCGGAGGACAAACAAATCTTCAGGGAACTCTAATTGTTGAAGGAAATATTACATTAAATTCAAGAATCAATGTTCTCCCAGGAGGACGTTTAATAGCTAAAAACAATTTAAGGATAAATAGCTCTGATTATTTAAACGTAGGAACAAATGTAGCTCCTCCTGCATTTGCAGATCTTATTGTATATGGAAATTTAAATGCATTCAACAGTGGGGATGTAATTATTAATAGAAATGGAAGAGTTGCTGTCTTCGGTGATGTAAACGATAATGGTGGTGGTGGCACTATCTTAAGGGTAAATAATGGAGGACAAATGTATGTAGATGGCGATATAAATTATGCAGGAGGGGGAAGTACAATACAGAATAATAATACAACTAATCCATATGGTCTTTATGTGAATGGTGACATAAATAACACTGGAGGAGGCTCTAATACAACACCAAACACTGCTGATCAGCAAACATTATTAGATACTAACCCAGACTTTGCAAACTGGCTGGGAGGGATTGAAAATGGTCCTTTACCTATTGAACTTATCTCATTTATGGCAAAGTCTTCTGATAATATCATTCAATTAAACTGGATAACAGCAAAAGAAGAAAACTTTTCGCACTTTGAATTAGAGCGATCAGTAGATCAACAAAAGTTTGAAATAATAGGTATTATACAAGGGCAGGGAGAAAGTTTTTCTGACGTACACTATGATTTTGAAGATTCCGATGCTCCTTATGGTAAAATTTTTTACAAGCTGAAAGCAGTAGATATTGATGATACTTTTGAATATTCACCTGTAATATCAGTTGAAAATAATTTTAAAGGAAAAATAAGTATATATCCTAACCCTGTAAAACAGCCTTCCCATGTGAAGCTTATGGTTCCAGGTCTATTTACTGAAAACATCTCTCACATGGCTCTTTTTGATATGGAAGGAAGCCTTCTGAAGGAGTTCATTAATTTCAATCCGGCAGATGAGCTTACCATTGATGAAATTAAGGCAGGTATTTATTTGCTAAAAGTGGACCATAATGGTTTAGAAGAAAACATCAGATTAATTATTAAATAAAGCACTGAGCTTATTTTTAAATTCTCACTTACAGATTAATATCTTTTTAATTTTATTTTAAAGTTTTGAAAGTCCTTCTTTACGAAGGATTTTTTGTTTCCATTTATTCTAAGCTACTCTTTCCTAAAACAGAGGGTCTGGTTGAAAAAACATGCAACTATAGCTTTGGGAGAAACAGGTGAAGTAGCCTTTCAGAAAAGATGGGAGATTACTTTAGGAATTATTTATATGATTGTTGCAAATATTGGAGTTTACTCACCGATATTTAGCGTTGGGTTCATTTCTCTATGTTAATCCTCCCCCGGGCATGTGCATCTTTAATATTAGCAACCTTTAATCATCATCTTATTCAGGCTTTGCCCGAAGCTTAATTAATAATTTCACAATAAAATATCTCTAAAAATCGCTAACTAAGATTAAAAATTTATTTCAATAGTCAGAAATCTGATAGTAATAGATAAAGCGTACTTGATTTATAATAAATAAAAAAGAACATAACACACTTAAAAAAAACAAAATGAATCAAGTAATTAAAAAACTAGCCTGCGCATTCGCTTTATTAATAGTTGTATCATCTGCATACGCACAAACTGTAACTGTTGGCGGTGAAATGATGTATCCAAAGAAAGATATTGTAGACAATGCCGTAAATTCAAAAGACCATACAACTCTTGTAGCTGCTGTTAAAGCTGCAGGATTAGTAGAGACTTTAAAATCTGAGGGACCATTTACTGTTTTTGCTCCAGTAAATGATGCTTTTGAAAATTTACCTGAAGGAACAGTAACTACTTTACTAAAACCGGAAAATAAAGCAACATTAACCGGAGTTTTAACTTACCATGTACTGGCTGGAAAATACGACTTTGATGCAATTGCCAAAGCAATTAAAAAAGGAAATGGCGAAGTTTCCATGAAAACCGTTCAGGGTGCCACATTAACTTTTAAAATGAATGGGCCACATAACATTATTGTAATGGACAGTAAAGGAGGAGTAGCTAATATTACCACCTACGATGTTTATCAATCTAATGGTGTAATCCATGTTATTGATAAAGTTTTATTACCATAAGGAATAAGTGCAATTACATAAAAAGGGGTTTCAAATTATTGAACCCCCTTTTTTCATGTCAAAAAAGACTTTATTCAAGCTACTTTTTCAGTATTCCCTTTTAACCATTCGGGTTTTTTGATATCTATCACCGCATCTAACTGGTTCAGCATATTATATAATCCAAAATAAGTCCTATTTACATATAAACCATGCTTAGAGCCTCTCGCTCCATTACTATTCCTTACTTCCTTCATTTGAGAAACCCTTTCGCCCATTGCATAAATCTCTTCAAAAAAGGCATTGTTACCGAAATTAAATGTTTCATACTGGAAAGGCTTGCTTAGCATTCCAATCATCTCAGTGAAGACTCCGCTGAATATTTTTCTTTCAGCAGGTGTATCTTTTTCATGGAAAAAATCTAATGCTTTAAAG
The DNA here is from genome assembly GCF_014636295.1 of Marivirga lumbricoides. GTDB lineage: Bacteria > Bacteroidota > Bacteroidia > Cytophagales > Cyclobacteriaceae > Marivirga > Marivirga lumbricoides. The sequence goes on from NZ_BMEC01000014.1 coordinate 96,299, forward strand.
CGTTTATCTATTTCTTCCTGATCCTGCAGAAACCCTGGCTTAAGTAAGCTAAAATAATTTTCATAGAAGTCTTCGGGGATTTCTTTAATGCAACCAAAATCTATGATTCCCAAGGTTCCATCTGCCTGTAGCATAAAGTTTCCGGGATGAGGATCAGCGTGCACCTGCTTTAATTGATGAAACTGGTAATCATAAAAATCCCATAACGCCTGTCCTATTTTGTTACGAACTTCCTGAGAGGGTTTTGTAGCCAGAAATTCCTTCATATGCATCCCGTCAAGCCAATCCATAGTTATTATCCTGTTTCCAGAAAACTCCTCATAATATTTAGGGAAATAAAGACCTTCAATTTTTCCACCCAATGCTTCCGTAATCTCTTTTGATCTCCTTAATTCGAGTGTATAATCGGCTTCTTCCATCAACTTACCTTCTACCTCACTCATATAATGGTCTAATTCTGCATTGGACATATTGAACAAACGAGTAGCAAAAGGCCTCACTAATTTCAGGTCGGAACTGATGCTATCAGCTACCCCGGGGTATTGAATTTTAACTGCATAGATTTTATCGCCTTTTGTGGCTTTATGTACCTGCCCCATAGAAGCAGCGTTTACAGCACTTTTAGTGAAAGTATCAAAAATAGCATCCGGACTTTTCCCAAATTGCTTTTGAAAAGTTTTTACTACTAATGGGTATGAGAGAGGTGGTGCACTGTATTGAGACATAGTAAACTTATCCTGATAAGCTTGAGGAAGTAAATTCCTATCCATGCTGAGCATTTGCGCCACTTTCAATGCACTTCCTTTTAATTGGCTTAAAGAATCATAAATATCCTCTGCATTATCCAAATCAAGCTGAGTACGATCCATTCCCGGGTTAAAAGCTTTCCTGGTATAATGTTTCAAATAATTCCCCCCTACTCTGGCGCCAGTTGTAACAAATTTACTGGCACGCTGAATTTTAGAAATAGGAATTTTAGATTGTTCTTTTTTGTCAGTCATTTTTATCTGTTTTGAAAAAGGAATTTTGCAAAATCAACCATGCTATCTAATGGGCTTTTTCCCATGAGGTCAAAGGCAACGTTAACAGCCTTTTCGATAGCAGCATCAGTTTTCTCAAAGCCAATACTGTCATCTTTAGCCCAAAACTGCAGTACAAACATTGTTTGTAACCATAAACCATATTTATACCTGTCTCCTATTATCGGTCTATCCACTACTTCTTCTGTTTCTTTTGCCTGCAATAAAACCTCATCTGCAAATTGTAAGAAGCGGTGCTTAAAAGCTTTTAAAAATTCCGGAGTTATTTCAGGTTTCTTCGCTTTTTTCATATCTATTAAGGCATAACTTCTGTTTTCCTTCAATACTTCTATCAGCGTAAAATAAAGCGCAAGTAATTTTTCTCTGGCAGAGTATTGTATAAAAGCCTCCTCTGAATGAAGATTAGCGATTGTCTGTTCCAAAAAACCAAGCCATACATGCTGCCTCAACGCTGAAAACGAATTGTAATGGTTATAAAAAGTAACCTCAGTCATTTTCAGGTCTTTCATGAATTTATAGATTGAAGCAGGTTCCTTTCCATGTTCCAAAACATAATTTATAAATGCTGAATGTATTTTTGCGGCTTTATCTTCCGGTTTGGTTGCCTTAGCGGCTGCTTGTTTTGCCATTATAATTTTCCTTTTTAATACCAGTGATGATAACAGTTATGAACCCCTAAAGGTTTTGATATCAGAATTAAAAAAGAGGGTTTCTCAAATGAGGAGGTTGATCAAAACAATCGGTAAATGGTACCTGAGATACCTACCATACCAAAGCAAATAGTAGATTATGATTTATGACAAACTTACCATTCTCTACCATTATGACTAGGTTAAAATAAACACATATTAAAACCTAAGTGGAACATGTCTCAATACAATTAGGATAGAATGTTTACCAGTCTATCGGTCTGTAATCTTTTAAAAACTTACCACACCAATGCTTGCCTGTGTTGATTCCATCAAACAATGGATCGAGTACACGTGCAGCTCCATCTACAATATCAAGCGGTGGTTGAAAGTCATGAACTTCCTGCTTTTTCTTTGCTAATTCAGCCGGATCCTCATCAGTTACCCAACCCGTATCTACAGCATTCATATAAATGCCATGTTTAGCAAACTCAGAAGCTGAAGTATGGGTCATCATATTTAATGCTGCTTTTGCCATATTGGTGTGAGGATGACGATCTTCCTTGTGCCATCTATGAAACTTACCTTCCATAGCGGAAACATTGATAATATGTTTTTTACCCGTATTATCTTTCTTCATTAAATTCACTAACCTGTTGCACAAAACAAATGGGGCTACAGAATTAACCAATTGAACTTCAAGCATTTCATTTGTGTGGATTTCTCCTAACTTCAATCTCCAGCTATTGGTCTTTCTCAAATCTACCTGTTGCAAATCAGCATCCAACTTCCCTTCCGGAAAAACTTCCTCTGCACTAATAGAGTTATCAATACTGTAGGGTATTTGAGATAATTTGGCTGATGCGCTTAATCCAATACCTAATTGTTTTCCATGCCAGCTTACCGGAATATTCTTGCTCTGTCCTTTTGAAAAGCTTTCACTTAAACTATTTAACTCCTGAAGGCAGTAATGATGATCGGATAACAAGTCCTGCACATAAGGTAGTAATTTATCATATTCCTTCTCCTCATTGGGCATTAAATGCTGGTAAAAGCCTGCAGGCCTTCTCACAGTTTGTGCTGCATTATTAATGAGAACATCCAATCTGTCGTACTGTTGCTCAATAAAGTTACAAAAGATTTCCACGCTGGGAATATGTCTCAAATCTAAACCATGGATTTTTAGACGATGACCCCATTCTGAAAAGTCCGGTTCTTTAGCAAATCTGATGGCAGAATCGACTGGAAAACGTGTAGTAGCAATAACGGTAGCTCCTGCTTTTAACATCATTAATGTGATGTGGTAACCTATTTTTAAGCGAGATCCAGTTACCAAAGCTACCTGACCAGTCATATCAGCCGTTTGAAAACGCTTGGCATAGTTAAAATCTGCACATTCGGGGCACATTGTGTCGTAGAAATGATGTAGTTTAGTATACATTTCTTTGCAGACATAGCAGTTTCTTGGCGAGTTCAATTCTTGAGGCTCAAGTGCCGGTTGGTCTGCCATGCTGGGAGCAATAAAAATTGTTGCCTCACGAGCACTTCTTATACCTGTATTTTTTCTTGCGTGCTTATCTTTTTCAGCAATTTTTCTTTTCTCTGCTTTTTTAGCATCCTTTTTCCTTCGGGCAAATTCTTCCCTACTAGGACGGGATAGCAAACCTGCAGCCATTAAAAGAGCTGTTCTTTTTTCTCGTGGAATTTCGAAAATTTGATTTGTATTAGCATTCAGCCTTTCTAAAATAGCGATACATTCATCTATCTTATCTTCGGTAATTTGCTTTATTTCTTCCTCAGGTTGTTGCTTTGCCATAAAAAATGCATTGAGCTGCAAAAGTAATACTAAATTTTATGAGAAACACACCTTTATAAAAAGCCTTCTATTATTGTGTTGTAATTAAAAAACTAAAAAATAAAGATTCTAAAATAGAAAAGGCTGAACCTGAAGCTCAGCCTTTTCTATTTATTGAGGAAGGGTTTCAATTATGCTTTAACCTCATGTTTCAATTTAATTATTAATTAGGCAGTCCAGTTAAAAGTTTCTACAATATTTCCCTCTTCATCGTAAAGGGTATAAGTACCAGAAGTTCCGGCTGCATTCCAAGAATAATTAGCATTGAGCACATTATCCGAGAAAGAGTTAATCTCACCAGAACCATCTGCATTGGCTATTATCTGAATTTTAGATGAATCAATTATTATATTAAATTCAAAATCTCCATTTGAGGACTCTTCCCACTGATAGCTAAGAAGCTCTTCATTATCCATAAAACCAAACCATTTTAATGATCCTTTCATTAATTCTGCTTTGCTTTCTCTACCCTCTAATAATTTGAAAAAACCATCACCAAAATCGTAGAAAATCTCAAATATGTAGTCGTTGGCATCTTCAGTCAGCTGATAAGCAGTTGTAAAAGTTTGTGCTCCATCACTATAAGTCCAGGTATAAACTCTTACAGTAGCTGAACTTGCTATTCTATTATTACTTCCGGAAGTAGAAATTGGTGTAGTACTAAACACAGCCCCTTCTGGCACTTGGAAATAAGCACCGTAAGAAGCAATTGCATTTGCATTGGTCAGCCAGGTATTTATTACCATAGCATTTTCATTAGTAGAAGACTGCAATGCAGATGGCACCTCAATAGGTGGATTTTGCATATCGAAAGCAAAAATCTCTGAGGGTTCTGCTTCTTCAGGAGCAACTTCTTCATCATTATTACAAGCAAACATTATAATAGCCAGAAAACTATACAACGCGAATTTCAAAAAATTTAATTTCATCATGATTTAATTAAGTTATATACAAAAATAATAATTTATAAATATAAAAACAATAAATAATATTATTCAAGTATTCAAGTCAGATTTAACACTGCGGATTTTATGTACTGTAGTTTTAACAATTGAGTTATTAATCCTTAGCCAACAATCTACCGGACTCTACTAAGTTGATAAATTCAATTCTGTAGCCATTTTCATCCTTTCCTCTGGCACCTCTGGCCAGATTCACAATCATAGGATAATCCCCTTTTTCAAGATATTCTGAGTTTTTTAATATCATGCCGAAGGTGGCTACAGCAGCAGACCATCTGAAATTATCTGATGTTTTATTTATGGCCATCACCTCATTTTCTACAGTTTTAGTTAATAATTCACTCTTTTCTCCATCCGGAGCTTTATACCTGAACTTCACTGTAAGCAATTCATTCCCAAACTGTTTTTTACTACCTTCCTCTGGTTTATCTTTCTGATACTTTAATTCATCAATAGGTTTGAAGTAACTTTCTACTCCCTTTGGTATTATTTCGTATAAAGCGGTTACAGTATGACCAGAACCTAATTCACCGGCATCTTTTTTATCATTATTAAAATCTTCTGCCTGAAGCTTCCTGTTCTCATAACCAATCAATCGATAAGCAGTTACGTTGGCCGGATTAAATTCCACTTGTATTTTCACATCTTTAGCAATGGTAAAAAGAGTTCCTCCAAATTCATTAACCAATACTTTTTTAGCTTCCAGCATATTATCTATATAAGCATAATTACCATTCCCTTTATCGGCAAGAATTTCCATTTTAGAATCTTTGTAGTTACCCATACCAAAACCCAATACAGTTAAAAAAACACCTTCTTTCCTCTTTTCTTCTATTAAGTCCTCCATAGCATCGTTGCTACTTGCTCCTACATTAAAATCGCCATCAGTTGCCAGAATAATCCGGTTATTTCCTTCCTTCACAAAATTGTCTTTCGCTATTTTATAAGCCAAATTTATCCCTGCGCCACCAGCTGTAGATCCTCCAGCCTGTAAATTCTGTAAAGCTTCTATTATTCTATTCTTTTCGCTTCCAGATGTTGGAGGTAAAACACATCCGGCTGCACCAGCATAAACTACTATAGAAACTTTGTCTTGTGGCCTTAGTTGATCAACCAATAATTTAAACCCCGATTTTAAAAGTGGTAATTTATTTTGATCAGACATAGAGCCAGAAACATCTATTAAAAACACGAGGTTAGAAGCAGGTAAATTTTCTGTAGGGATGATTTTTCCCTGCAATCCAATATGAACTAACTGATGCTTTTCATTCCATGGAGCTTTGGAAACTTCTGTATTGATAGAAAAAGGATCATTACCTTTTGGTTGCTCATAATCATAATCAAAATAATTAATCATTTCTTCAATTCTAACAGCATCAGCGGGTGGCTTTTGACCATTATTAATGAATCTGCGAATGTTAGCATATGAAGCTGCGTCCACATCTATAGAGAAAGTGGATAAGGGGTCTTTAGTAGCTTCCTTAAAAGTATTTTCATCTATTCCTTCATATTCTTCTGTATTAACAGGTTCTTGAGGATAAACGATATTTGACATAAGCTCATAAGTCATATCTGATACCTCATCTTCTTTTTTTGATCTAGATTTAAAAGTGATACCACTGACTTTACCTTTTAAGCCTGAAGTTACTACTACTTCAGAAAGCTGCGCAACATCCGTCTGCATTTGTACATCAATCACTCTTTTGGTTCCTACACTTATTTCTTGCTTTTGCATTCCAATAAAGGAGAAAACTAAAACTGCATCTTGATGACTAAAAGTAATGGAATAAAGGCCGTTTAAATCTGTCATCACTCCAATATTGGAACCTTTTAAAAGGACATTTACACCAGGTAAAGATTCTCCGCTACTGGCATCAGTGACTTTTCCAGTGACTGTAACTGACTGTACATTTGCTATTGAAGCACTTATAAGCAATAGACTAAACAATAAAATTCCTGCTAATTTTTTCATGTTATTTTAGTTTAAGTAGAACATATGCAGGTAGGATGCAACCATTTTAGATATTCCATAAAAATTTTTGCTTTTTTTTGATAAGCTTGTAATCAAGCTAATGATAACTTAGATTTTCCAAATAACAGAGTATCTTAGAGCATTATAAAATTTGGAATTGGCCGGTAACAATACAGATATAGATGAGGAAAAAGAGCTGATCAGGCAATTCAGGAAGACTAATGATCTTAACCTGCTGGGAAAGGTGTATGCTCCATACATGCATCTTGTTTACGGTGTATGTTTAAAATATTTTAAAAATCGGGAACAATCGCAGGACGCAGTAATGGCAATTTTTGAAGAACTCATTATTAAGCTCCCCAAATTTGAGGTTGAAAATTTTAAAAGCTGGTTATACGTGCTTAGTAAAAATCACTGCCTCATGGAACTAAGAAAGCAAAAAAATCATACTTCAGAAAATATTGATAACATTCCCCAATATTTTATGGAAACAAGTCATCAATTGCATCATGAAGATGGCAGAATACGTCATGAAGATAACTTAGAAAGGCTAAATCTCTGTATCTCAAAATTGAAATCAGAACAAAAGCTTTGTGTAGAATTGTTTTACCTTGAAAAGAAAAGTTATACTGAAATACAGGAAATTACTGCCTTTGACTTGAAAAAAGTAAAAAGCTATATCCAGAATGGCAAGCGTAATTTAAAATTGTGTATGGATCAAAGTGAATAAAAACAAAAACCATATTGAACCTTTGAAAGAGCTAAACCCAGAGCTAATGAAAGCTTATGTAGCAGGAAGCCTATCGGCTGAAGAGCAACATCAAGTAGAAAAATTTCTGCTGGATAACCCTTTTGAAGCTGAAGCCATGGAGGGATATTTAGAACAAACTTCTTCACTTAATGATCTAGCACTTCTGAACAAGAGATTAAAAGAGCGCATAGAAAAAACTGAAGAAGATTTAAAAATAGTTCCGATATGGAGAAAAGTGCTTCCCTACGCAGCTGTTTTCTCATTGCTTATAATGGCAACAATTATTGGCACAGTACTTATAAGTCAGCAAGAAGAAATAAAACCCATTAGCCTCCAAAATAACGACAGATTATTGGACGAGGATGAAAGTTTAAAACCTCCTGCACCAACAATTGCTGAAGCAAAAGAAGAAATAAAAGAGGAAGAGCCATTGGTTTCAAATAACGATACTACAAACGAAAAAAATAAAGTGGCTGAGCAAGATAAACCTGAAATGGAGACTTTAGCTACTAAAGAGCCTGAGAATTCTTTATTAGCGCAAGATGCGCCAAAGGAATTAATTTTGAAAGAAAACATATCTGAACAACTTCAAGGAAAAGTTGCCGGTGTTGCTACAGACAAAGAAACACGGAATGAAGATGAAATTATATCTCCAGATCAGCCTGTACCTGCTGAAATAATCACTTCAAGTTTAAAAGCGAGATCCAAAAAAGCAATATCTGACGGAACTATAGTAATAAAAGGAAAGGTATTGGATGCCGAAACAGGGGAAGGCTTACCAGGAGTAAATATTTTTGTTAAAAATAAATCTATTGGAGTGAATTCTGACCTGGAAGGAAACTTTGAAATAACTGCAGGTCCGGAAGATATTCTTGTAGCCACATTTATTGGAATGGAGAAAGAAGAAATTGCTGTTGGAGGAAAATCAGAAATTGAAATTGAGCTCTATAGCGATGTAGCTCAATTAAGTGAAGTGGTGGTTACAGGATATAGCACACAAAAGCAAACTGATGATACCTATCAGGCAGCAAGTCCTGTAGGTGGCTTTTCGAGTTTCAACGATTATATAGAAGAGAACCTTCAGTACCCAAAGGAAGCAAAAGAAAATAAAATGGAAGGCAAAGTAGTACTGAAGGTTTTTATAAGTAGTACTGGCTCTATTAAAAATATAGAAGTAACTAAAAGTCTTGGGGAGGAATTCGACAAAGAAGCTATCAGGTTGATTGAAGAAGGTCCAAAATGGCTACCTGCCAAAAGAGGTGAGCAATCTGTTGAATCAACTAAAAGAATCAGGATAAAATTTAAGCTATGATCTTTTTTAGTTATAAAATCCATATATCTTCTTTTGGTAAAATCTTTTATAAAACCTCCTCGTTCTCATAAAATCTAATTAGGATAAATTGAAGGCCTTTTGTTTTAATTAATTTATTTTTAGTATCGCAAAATATATTTAGAAAGCCCCACTGGCTTTTAATTCAAAAAATAACCGCTTATGAAATTTGGCAGTGTAGAAAACCCTGAATTAGTTGACTTTACTCTTCCTAAAGATCACCCGGACACAGAAAAAGTATTAAAAGAGAAGGGAGGAAGCCTGGATGAAATCTATGTGGGCTGTGCTAAATGGAATAAGCAGGATTTAAAAGCTTTTTACCCCAGAGGCACTAAAGATGAATTGGCCTATTATAGCCAGCAGTTTAACTCTATTGAGCTTAATGCAACGTTTTACAATAATTACGGATCCGACCAAATTCAAAAGTGGACTGAGAAAGTACCTGTGGATTTCCGGTTCTTTCCGAAAGTAAATAACTATATCAGCCATATAAAAAGGCTTAATGAAATAGAAATGCCATTGGAGGAATTCTGCACTAACATCAGAAGTTTTGATAAAAAACTAGGCATGGCATTTCTTCAGCTACATGATAATTTCGGCCCTAAAAATAAGGACAGACTGGAAGAGTTTCTTAAGCTTTGGCATGCGGATCTCCCTTTAGCAGTAGAGCTCCGGAATACTGCCTGGTTTAATGAGGAAGGACAAGCGGAATGGGTATATGATCTATTTGAGTATTATAATGTCGCTAACATTATAGCTGACACTGCCGGAAGAAGAGATTTACTGCACATGAGACTTACCTCTCCGGTAGCTTTTGTTCGTTATGTAGGTGCCAACCATGAGAGTGATTATCAAAGGCTGGATGATTGGATAGAGAGAATCAAAGAATGGAAAACCCAAGGCTTGCAAAAGCTTTACTTCTTTGTTCACCAGAACTTAGAGAAAGCTTCACCTTATTTATCCGCTTATTTTATAGAAAATTTGAACAAAGCTGTGGGAAGTGAATTAATTCCGCCTACCCTACCAGAAGATTTATTCAGCGGCAAAAAATATTGATTACAAATAGGTATATCAAATTTGAGCATACAATTACCAGGTGCCTGAATCCACTTGATTACCTTGAGCATCGTAATTGGTATAGGTACCTGATGTACCAGAAGCATTCCAGGTATAATCAGCATTTTTAAACCCTTGCGAATAAATATTAAGAGCACCTGAATTATCAGGATTTTTTGTGATTTCAATTGTGTTGTAAAACCCGAATAATTTGAAATTCAATACCCTGAGGTCTGATTCTGCCCATTCATAATTTAGTTCAGTATCAAACTCATTAAATCCTTTGAAGCTTAATTCACCATTTTTGGTATCGGTAATGCTTTCTTTACCTTCTAAAGTTTTAACTAACCCCTCTTCTTCCCCAAAATCAAAAAAGATCTCGTACAAATAATCATCCCCGGTATTTACTATTTGATAAGCGGTAGTAACAAACTGGTTGCCATTATTGTATGTCCAGGTATAAACTGTTACATCATTTGCTGCCGATATATTATTTTCTGATCCATGAACAGGTGTATGGCTTACCTGAGCATCATCAGGAACATTAAAATATGTTGCATAGGAAGTGATTCCATTTGCCTGCCGAAGAAAACCAGTAATTGCTATGGCATGATCATTTTGAGAACTTGACAGTGCCGCAGGAATATTTATAGGAGGATTTTGAGCACTAAAAACTAAAGCAACGATGGGGGTTTCATTTTCTTCAGGATTTCCTACTTCATTTTCATCTTCACCACAAGAAACAAGCAATATAATAGACAAGCTACTTACTATTAAATACCTTGAAAGCGCAATATAATTCATTCTGAACTTAATTATTTTATAACAAAAGTAAGTAAAACATCTTATTTTTCAATTAACACCTAGTCTCAACAAGCATTTTAACCACTTTACCTTCCTCAATATAAGAGAATTAACTCAATCACAAGCTAATTAGAACAGAATTAGTTCTTTAATTATTTTAAAAATCAGTAACATGTTTTATATAAATATCCCCAAAAGCTTTATAAAATAATGCTTGAAAGCCGCGAAGGTAATCCCCATCATATTCTGCTACTTTGCAAGAAGTATTCAATTTGCAGCATAAACTACCTGTTACAAATAGTTTTGAATTCACAATACTGACAATTTTCCAGTTTATCTGTTTGGTCAAAGGGCTGGTCGCTCACGAAAATCTCTGAAAGCATATGCTGCAAACCAGTTTCAAATTCATCCATCAAAGGCAAAGCATTTGTTAATTCATCTTTACCCATCTTCAATGTTTCTGAAAAATTAGCAGTAAACAAGCCTTTTCCGTTATAAAGTCCAGGCGTAAGTACTTTTCCCCGGGATAATCCTGACTTTTTCAAAAATAAATAAGCATACATCAGGGTTTGCATAGCCGCTCCATTTCTTCTCGGATGATCACGATCAAATAAGCTAGGCACGTCAGGAAATTTCACCTCATCGCCTCCGGATTTATAGTCTATTACTCTGATTTTATCACCCAATTGGTCCAATCGATCTATTGTTCCATATAAAAATACCGATAATTGTCCATTCAGAGGGAACTCTACTACGTATTTACCATCTTCTTCTACTTCTAATATAGTAATGGGGCCCAGCGTAGCATCATAATCCAAAATTTGATCTACCATTCGCTTTACAACATCTCTAATAATAATATTGCGGCCCTCAAATTCAAATTTCTCTCCTTCCCTTCCGTATAATTTCTGAAACTCCTCTTCAATTAAAGCCATAGATTTCTTTTTGAAGCTTAAAATCTTATCTGCTGTTAATTCCTCTCCTAACACTGGCTTATAGAGGTCTTCCATGACATGATGAAGAATATTTCCAAAATCAGCCGCATCTAACTCTTCACTAACTTCTTCCTTTTCTTTTAAACCAGCAATGTATCGGAAGTAAAACTGAAGCCTGCAATTCAAATAGGTTTTAAGTGCTGATGCCGAAAGTTTTCTTTTACCGGGCTCACAGTATTGCCTTAAAATTGCCTGGATTTTGTCATCCTTTTCTATAGTAATTGGTAAAGCGCGTACAGCCTGAGGGTTTTGATTGAGTACTTGCAATTGGAATTTATCAGATGAAAGTCCTAATTCATACTGCAGTTGCAATAAATACCTGCTAGGTTCACCGCCTTTCCCCCCGCTGTTGTCACTATTATACATTAAATGCAGCTTTTTGCTACGTTGCAATAGGCGATAAAACAAGTAAGCATAAATAGCATCACGTTGTTCCAATGTTGGTAAACCATATGCCTTCCTGATATTATAAGGTATGAAAGATTGAGAGTTAGCTGAACCTGGAAAATTATCCTCACTCATACTCAGAAAATAAACGTTCTCAAAATCGAGATTCCGTGACTCCAACACCCCCATAATTTGAAGCCCTTCAAGTGGCTCACCTGAAAAAGGCACTCTGAGAGATTGCATTATCCTGTTAAAAAGTCGAATAAATGCATTAACATCTAGAACTAATTTAAACTGATCGATGATTTTTTCCAGTTGACTGATATGTTTAAAAATCTCAGCAATAAACTCCTGTTCTGTTGCATCAAGCTTTTCTTCATGTACAAATTGCAAAATTTGTTTGAGGTAAGTAAAAAAATTATCCGAGGCATCTTTAAAAATGAGTTGACTTAATGGATGCTCAGGCGATTCTAAATCCAATTGCGTCACACGAATAATATTCTGCGTTTCTATTTTATTAATAGTTAATGGGGCAGCCTCTCCCATTAAATTGCCCACAAACGGATGTTTTAAAACTTTAAGAACATCCCTGTGATTAAAGCTCAGCATTGACTTTTCTGCTCTGCTATTTTTTTGAAGGTAAAGACAGGCATTCATCAACTGATAAATAGAAGCAAATCTCAAAGGATACCCCATAGTCACATTGATTTTGCTTATTTTTTCAGGAAGAGCGTATAGTACCGGAAAAAGCAAGCTTTCATCTCCCAATATAATAGCTGTCTTTTCAGGAGATGATAAATCCACTTCATTTAAAAGTTGTCCTAAAAATTTAGCCTGTGCTATATTTCCTTTTACCTCTGTAACTTTTATCTCAGGGGTTTCATCAATAATTCTTGAAGGAATTTCATGCGGAAAAGTTTTACTTAAAACGGTATGCTTTGCATATTCCCTAAAAAAATTACCTGCCTCCTGAGCTATTTCATTGGGTTCTGCATAATAGGTATCCATATCCCAAAATACTTTGGCTCCTCTTTTAACAGCTTCCGAAATAATAAATTCTTCCGCTTTTGTGAGCGCATTAAAACCAGCAAATATTAATTTACCGGTAATTTCAAGCTTACCTGTCCTTAATTGATCTGTAAATTCCCGGTAAAGCATTCCATTATATGCTTTGCCTTCAGCTTCCAACTTTGCTTTAAAATCTTTATAGACAGGAAATAAAATATCCCAATTTCTTCTGAATTTTTCCTGGGCCTCCTTCGGTTTGGCTTCAAAACTTTTCCAGAACCTCTCAATCAATGTGATTTGTTCAGGCAGAAGGAAGTCGGTGTTAGCCAGTTGTTTCCATTCCGAAAGATTTGAGAACAGTGGCCTGGCATCAGTTAAGTAATGGTCAACATCATTAAAGTCCTTTACTAATAAATCACCCCAGAAATAAAACTGCTCAAAATTTTCTTTAAAAGGAGAATGTTTCTGAAACACTTCATGCAAAGAGAATACTAAGCTTAGTTGATCCGGAACAACAAAGTCGCTTTGTTGCTTAACAAAATCTTCAATAGCCATTACCTCAGGAGCCCAAATAGGCTTACTTATCATTTTCCTTAGGGCTCTATTGAAAAATAAGCCTGCTCTTCTGTTGGGGAAAATTACCTGCCATGAAGCAATTTCTTCTCCCAGTTCTCCATATATTTTTTTTGCAATCTCTTCTAGAAATGTGTCGGCCATTATATTTTTTTAATAGGCATACTCAATTTAATAAAACAGCATTAAGCTGTGTACCCTGTATTTTTAAATTAATTTATTTCTATTATTTCCAGAGGGTTGAGGTATGCAATATGTGCTGTAACTTTGCTGTATCCCATATTTTTCAAACTTTTTTTATAAAAACTCACCTGCCTTTCATCTTTCACATCTTTCATACCTGTTTTAAAATCCAGAATACGGGCCTCTTTTTCCTTTAACAGTACTCTATCCAAGCGAATTAAAGATCCATCTGGTAAAAGCACAGGTACCTCTGTTTTCACCTCCCAGTCATTTGAAAACCACTGTATAAGAGGGCTCTTAGCCTGAAGGTTACCTTCCACAAGTTGAACAACTTTCTGATAATCGTCTGTATTCAAACTTCCTTCTGCTTCCAATTTCTTCAGCAACACTGGCAGGTTATCTAACTTTGTTAGTTTGGAAAATACATTATGCACCTGAATACCTATATCTGTTTTCGACAGACCCTCATCTTCAGCTTTAAGAATATTGTTTTGCTTTATAGTTAATTTATTTTGCCAGGTATGGCTTTCATAATAATGTAAACCAACGGTAGACAAAGTACTTACTTTAGTCTCAGTAGCCCGAGCCATTTTTTTAAAATCGTTTAAATCTCCCATCTGAAATGATTGATTTTCATGATCCCACGCACTTTCATGCTGCTCCGCATAAGTTTTTAAAAGAGTAGAAACATAGCTGGCTCCGGCATTTCCTCTTGTATTTACCAATAGCGCATCGCCTGCTCTGGTAAATGCTACATACAATAGATTTAAATTATCAAGGAAGCTTTTCACTTCTTCCTGCCAATAATCCAAAGCAAAAACTGAGTTTTTGAGTGAAGAAGAATGCCTTAAAGGCAAAAAAGGGATTTCAGCAAACGGGGTGTTTTGCGTATCTACCCATAATGTAGGAGCCATAGTTGGTATATGTGTAATAGACCAGTCTAATAAAGGAATCATACATATTTTAAATTCAAGCCCTTTTGCTTTATGAATAGTCATCATTCTGGCAGCATCTTCTCCCGCTTGTAATTTAATGGCATATGAATGCTGGTTCTGCTCCCACCACTCCAGGAAATCCGGAATTCCTCCTTTGTTACCAAAATCTAATAATACATCCTGAAATGCGGAAAGGTAAGCTTTCTCCTGCTCAATTTCTTTCAAAGCAAATAATTGTATCAGCTGCTCACTCATTTCAAGAAGGTTCAGGCTTAGTAACTGTTCCTTATGGAGTAAGAACTTTTCAGGCAGATACTTTTCGTCACTTTCAACTTTAACTATTTCATGAATAGGTAAATCAGCGTTTGCTACTATTCTTTGATAATAAAGCTTAATTTGGGCAAGTGAAATATTATTTTCATCATACAAATACCTAAAGCAGTTAAGTAAAAAATTAACAATGTGTGCATGATTTAAAAGCAATGTTTCATCAGAGATAATATTATACTGATACTTCAATGCTTTTTCAGGCTTTTCAATAATATAGCGTTCTAAAAAATCCTGAATTTCTATTCCTTCTTTTCTAGACCTAATCAGAATACCCACATCACCTAATTTAAGGCCTTCATCCTGCAATTTCTCGAGGTCAGCTACAAACCGTTCGAGCGCATATCTTCTCCAGGATACTTTTTCCTCATCTTGTTCTTCATCTTCAAAAAAATTGACCTTAACTACTCCTTGATAGTCATAATTGACTTTTTGCTTCTGAACAACATCAGTGTAAGCCATTGAAATGTCTTCCAGGTATTTCTCAACATCCGCAGTAAAGGCATTCGAGTTCCTATTTAATGCATATTGATAAACTATTTCAGGCAAGTGCTTAAATAAATCATTATTAAAGCTAATAACATGAGGCTTACTCCTGTAATTTTGAACAAGTGCCTTCTCATGATAAAAATGTGAAGGGATATCTTCCTGCAGGCCTTTCAACAACAATCTCCAATCACCACCACGCCACCTGTATATAGATTGTTTGATATCCCCAACTACTAAATTCTCTTTACCCTCTGCTAAGGAATTAGCTATTAAAGGCTTGAAATTCTGCCACTGCATAGTGGATGTATCCTGAAACTCATCCATTAGAAAATGATCGTAGAAGCTACCCATTTTTTCATAAACAAATGGACTTTCTGAGGGATCGGTACCAATAATTTCATTTAAAAATTGAGTAGTATCGGAAAGAAACTGAATACCCTCTTCCTGCTTATAATTTTGCATTCGCTCATTAAAATGCCAGCTAATGCCCAGCAGGTATATATTTCTTAAAATCTGAATGGCAGAGATATATTCTTTCTGGTTAAGAATGATGTAATCAGCTACCTTCTGAAAGTAATTGAGTAAGCCGTCATTTGCTAATTGAAAGATAACATCCTTTTGCTTAGAGGTTTTGGTAGCCAAAGATTCGCCTCCAGATTCAATAACTTTCTGAACGGTTTTATTGTAGAGCTTCTCAAAGTCGAACTCTTTTCTATCTTTTTGTATTTTAAGAAAAAAATTAGGAGCAGATCGGGAAGCTCCGCCACTGAAATCAGCAAGAGATAATCCTCTGCTTTTAATAAGCTCAACAGCTTCTTTACCCATCTTATCTAAATCATCCTCAAAACACTGTGTTATGCCATACATCCGTGCTTTAAAGGCTTTCAGCTTTCCGTAATCATTGATGGACTTACCCAAAGCTTCCTCTTTTACCTTGAATTCATCTGACATTAGTTCCCTGGTAAAAGAAAGCACTTCCTTACGGATATCCCACCTGCCTTTTTGTTCAAGTTTTTCAATAGAAAACTCCAGCAACCAATCCCTAAGAGGTTGATTAATGCTCAAATCTTCCATCATCAAATCAACTACAGCATTTCTCACCTCATCGGTATTTAAAAGCAATTCACCATCTCCCTGTAAACTTAGTTCTCTTGCAAAAGAGCGCATCACATTCTGGAAAAAACGGTCGATAGTTTGAACCGAAAATCTACTGTAATTATGAAGTATAGCCTGGAGCAGGCGCTTAGAAGATGATATTAATTGTGAAGAATCAAGATTAAGAAGCTCTTGTAATTGTTCTCCCATTCCTACAGTATTTCCTGTACTGAACTGAAATAGATTTTGTATAATACGCTCTTTCATTTCTTGCGTAGCTTTATTAGTAAAAGTTACAGCAAGAATTTTTTTATATTGCTCAGGATGCTTTAAAGCTAATTTAAGATACTCCCGGGTGAGAGTAAATGTTTTTCCAGAGCCAGCGGATGATTTATATACAGTGAATAGATTATCTACCATGTAGGGAAATTACTTATTCCTTAGGTAAATAAAAAGAAGGGGTTAATTAAAATATATGGTATAATATTACTCCAGAGGCAAGCAAACACTGCAAACCAATAATAGTAAAAGAAATCTTTTCCTCTCTTGTTCTTGCTGAAGTATAAAAGCTAAAAAGTAGAGGTTTCCTGAACTTTAATTTCAATAGATTATTCATATAAAATTATTTACTTCAAATATAATATCATACATCCATACAAATAACTAAAAACAAACAAATTATTTAAAAAACATCTTAAAATTCAACTAAAAAATAAATAAATTCAATAATCACAGAATAACACCACTAAATTAGAGTACATACTAAAAAAAACTTACATCTCATCCATACCAGTAACCCCACCAGACACAATGAATTTCATAGCGGTAGTTCCATTGATCTCCCAAGGTTTTATCAAGTCATTGGAAACAATTAAAATATTACCTGAAAAATTGTAGGAATGCGGAAGATATACAGAACAATGGCCTGGTAATTTTAACTTTTCAAGATCATCCTGCGTAATAAACCCAGGTTTGAGAATTTTACCCAAAGTATCAAATTGAACCATTACAGGTTTATTGAATTTTCTCTTCTCTCCTACAAAGGCACCTATCAAATCCTTAATAGAATTATATATTAAACTTAGCAAAGGAATTTTATTGATAAACTGATCGAAGAGTTCAATAAAAGGCTTCATAAAATAGGTGGAAGCTAAATAACCAATCCCAACAATTCCTGTAATGAGGATTATTACCCCCAAACCGGGAATATTAAAGGGTAAAAGACCATCCAGCCAGACGAAAACAGCTTGAAACACCATAATCGTAAAAGCAATAGGTGCAACAAATAATATTCCTCGAAAGAAATAAGATAGTATCTTATTAAAGGCAGAATTCTTCATATCAAATATTCAAAATAAAACTCACAACTATTAAACGAAAAAAGCCCTGATGCAATGCATCAAGGCTTCAAATATCAATTAAATTCTAATTAAATTGAAATCCCCATGAAAGACATAAAGGCAATACCCATTAACCCTGTTATAAGCATTGTAATTCCTAAGCCTTTTAATCCATCAGGAACATTTGAATATTTTAATCTTTCACGAATGGCGGCCAATGCAATAATAGCTAAAAACCAACCAATTCCTGAGGAAAATCCATAAACACCAGCTTCTGCCAGGCTATACTCTCTTTGGGCCATAAATAAAGACGAGCCCAAAATAGCACAGTTTACAGCAATAAGTGGTAAAAATATACCTAATGATCCATAAAGAGCAGGAGAAACCTTCTCAATAACCATTTCTACCAACTGAACCATTGAAGCAATTACTGCAATAAACATGATAAAGCTAAGAAAGCTAAGATCTAAGTTTTTCAATGTCTCACTTTCAGAGTTAATCCAGGTTAATGCCCCCTGGTTAAGCACTTTCTCTTGTAATAGCCAGTTTACAGGTACAGTAATTGTTAATACAAAAACTACGGCCAGGCCAAGTCCAAAGGCTGTGCTTACTTTTTTAGAAACCGCTAAGAAAGAACACATACCTAAGAAATAGGCAAAAACCATGTTCTCAATAAAAATTGATTTTATTCCGAGATTTATTAATTCCATTTTGTTATTCTTTTAGCGATTAATGTTCTACGTAGCCAGTTTTAGTACGCTGTACCCAGATAATAAGACCAAGTATAAAAAATGCTCCTACAGGAGTCACCATAATACCATTTGCCTGATAATCAAAGCCAACCCATCCTTCAGAAGAGAATCCAATAGCTTCAAATACTTTGTAACCAAAGATGGCACCTGAACCAAACAATTCTCTGAAGAATGCAACTGCCAAAATAATCCATGCATATCCTAAACCGTTTCCTAATCCATCAAGAATAGAATCATAAGGTTTATTACCCATGGCATATGCTTCCAAACGCCCCATTACAATACAGTTGGTAATAATCAAACCAACAAATACACTTAATTCCTTATACATATCAAATGCAAAAGCTTTAAGCACTTCGTTCACTAATGTTACCAAAGTTGCGATTACAGCCAATTGAACAATAATCCTTACCCTACCAGGTATCAACTTTCGCATTAAGGAAATTGAAAGGTTAGCGAAAACTACCACAAAGATCACGGCTATTGACATCACCAATGTAGGTTTCATTTGAGTTGTTACGGCTAATGCGGAACATATTCCCAGTACCTGAATAGTAATTGGGTTGTCGTCACTTAAAGGATCATTTATTAAGCCTCTTCTTCTTTTAGATAAAAGAGCTTCCGATTCTTTTTTAACTTCTTTTTCTACAGTTTCTGTACTCATAATAATAAAATCTAAATATTAAAGAGTGGCTGTTGGGCCTTGCTTCTCAAAATAAGGCTGGTAATAGCTGAAGTATTTTTTTAACATCGCATCTACTCCATCCCCTGTAATTGTTGCACCGGACATACCATCAACATGGTGTGCGTCCAATTTGCTCTCAGGATTATTCTCTCCTTTTAGCATCTCAACAGATACAAGTTCACCCTGTTCATTATAAAGTTCTTTACCTTTATATCTAGCCTGAACTTCAGGTTCTGTTATTCTAGCTCCTAAACCCGGAGTTTCACCGGCATGAGAGAAAACAGCTCCTTTAATCTGCTTTCCTTCAGTATCCAAAGCTACAAAACCCCAGATGCTATCCCATAATCCACTTCCGTATACTGGTAAGATATAAGATTCTACAGTCTCTCCACCATTTTCTCCCATGAATTTAAACACAGGATAAAGTCTATCTTTAGGATCAAGCTTGTATTGCTTTTCAATACTAACATTCTCTGCTATTAAAGGTTCTCCTTCTTCATCTTTTGTGATTACATTTCCCTGATAATCTACAACTTCAGATTCAATAACTTCATCGTAAACAGCAAGAATATCTGCATCATCATCCAAAGTCATAACCGCTCCTAAGATTTGCTTCTTAGTATCCAGCTCTACTGATTTTTTCTGAAAAGGAGCTAAACCTTGTGATGTAGCTGCCAGTAATCCGCCTAATACTACTGTGAGTATAACGGAAAATAAAATTACATATAAATTAGACTGTCGCACGTTTTAACCTCCTGTTTTTATTAGATTGAACAACATAATGATCGATTAATGGAGCAAACACATTCATTAAAAGAATTGCCAGCATAATTCCTTCAGGATAAGCCGGGTTAAATACTCTTATAATTACAGTAAGCACTCCTATTAGTATACCGTAAATCCACTTTCCGGTTTCAGTATGTGCAGCTGATACTGGATCAGTTGCCATAAATACTGCACCAAAAGCCAAACCTCCTATTACAAGGTGATAATGCGCAGGCATATCCATAAAGGCATTGTAACCTATTGCATTAAACCCTAAGCCCATTAACCAGGCCCCTGCAAATACACTTAATATAATTTTCCAGCTTCCTACTCCGGTAATTATTAAAATTAATGCACCTACCAAAACACATAAAGTAGAAGTTTCACCAATAGAACCGGGAATAGCTCCTAAAAACATATTTTGGAAAGTATACATACCTTCAGCCCAATAATTTGAAAAAGCTTCTAAAACTGTACCTGCTCCATTTAAACCAGTATCATAAGCTACCGCTAAAGCAGTTGCTCCAGTATATCCGTCAACAGGTGTTGCATCTCCCAAATAAGTCCAGACAGCACCAGAAATATCAGTTGGATAAGCAAAGTATAAGAAAGCTCTTGCAGTTAAGGCAATGTTCAAAATATTCATCCCTGTACCACCAAAAACCTCTTTGGCTATAATTACAGCGAAAACAGTTGCGAGCGCTACTTGCCAAAGCGGAATGTACGGAGGCATAATTAAAGCAATCAGCATTCCAGTTACAAGGTAACCTTCATTAACAGGGTGATTTCTAATTACGCATATTGCAAATTCAGTTCCCAAACCTACTGCATAAGATACTATTATAATAGGTAAAGCCTGCATGGCTCCAATACCTACTTTTTGCATGAAAGTAGCTGTTTCACCTATTGCTAAAAAGTGCTGATGACCTATATTCCATATTCCAAATAGTAAACAAGGAATCATTGCGATTACTACAGTAATCATCGTTCTCTTCAGATCGTTGGCATCACGAATCTGAACACCTTTTTGAGCAGTAACTAATTTTGGTCTGAATAAAATTGTTCTGTGTCCTTCGTAAAGCGTATAATATTTCTCGTATTTCCCCCCTTTTTCAAAAAGAGGTTCAATTTTGTCGAAGAATTTCTGTATTGGATTCATATTATATTATATAATTTTAAAAGATGCTTTTGCAGTTCCCTGCTTAAGCATCGGAATTATCCATTAATCATTAAATTGATTCCTGTTCTCAATATTCTTTGTAAGTCATGCTTAGAAACATCTATAAACTCACAAAGTGCAACATCTTCCTCAACTAATTCCAAAATACCCAAGGCTTCCATTTCATCGAAGTCCTCAGCCATAATTGCTTTAAAAAGATACATTGGAAGAATATCCATCGGAAGTACTTTTTCAAACCTACCGGTCATTACAAAAGCTCTTTCTTCTCCGTTTGTGTTAGTATTTAATACGTACTCTTTCTTTTTATTCAAAAATGAAAGTAAACCTATGGCCCTGTAAAAGCTAAGTTTTTTAGTGGTTGGTTTTATCCAGCCTAATAACTCTTCAAAATCTCCTTCAGGCAATACTGTAATTTGCTCATCGTAAAAGCTTAAGTATCCATCAGCATTAATTCTTTCTCCAGTTAATGGATTACCACTTACATAGCGAACATGATCTCCTTTAATATTATCTTTTATAATATTTTTAATAGAAGCTCCTGAGAAAGTTTTATAGTATTTAGGCTCTTTTACCTCTGAACCTGTTAAGGCTATAATTTTAGAGGCATCATATCTTCCCTCTAAAAACAATTTACCAATTTGAATTACCCCGTAAGGTTTTACTGTCCATGCAATATCTCCTTTACCAATAGGATCTAAATGATGAATCTGTACACCTACGTTTCCGGCAGGGTGTGGACCAGAGAATTTATTGATCTGAACATTTTCAGCTTGAGAAAACATTTTTGAGTTCTCATTATCTGCTGACACATTTAAATGAACAGTTCCCTTTGTTATTTTTTTGATAATTTCAAGACCTGCCTGAAATGCTTCTTCCTGACCTTTATAAGCAAAATCGTAATCAGGAGCTAAAGGATGCGTATCAAAAGCTGAAATAAATATAGCTTTTGGCTCATCCTGAGGATTGGCAACGATGCCGTACGGCCTTTGTATAACATTTGGCCAAACACCGGCTTTCAGCATTTGCTCTAACGCTTTCTCTTTGCTTAAACCACTCCGGATATCAGAGATACTGAATTTATCGAAAGACTCGTATTCGTTTTCTTTATCCGCTAAAATTACTATTTCAAGTAACTTTCTTTTATCTCCTCTTTTAATCTGTGCTATTTCTCCACTAACAGGGGAGCAGTAGAGCACATTTTCTGTCATTTTATCAAAAAGAAGCGGTGTACCGGCCTTTACTGCATCTCCCTCATCCACCATAAGTTTAGGGCGCGTAATGCTCGGGAAGTCGGTTGGCTTGATGGCAAAAGTTTCAGGCTTAGGAGCTTCTGAAACTACTTTAGCAGCTTTTCCTGCCAGATTAATATCAAAGCCTTTTGTTAATTTAATGGTTTGAGACATGTCTTTATTTACGAATGAACTCTTATTTGAAATCGTGGCAAAATTAATAATTTTTTAACTAATAAAAACGATTTTAAAGATTATTACTTAGCTAAATATCTCTTAATTTACCTACTTATGGACATTACCATGGGAGAATTTTCTATTGCTTCTTTCACCCTTTCCATTAGCCACATTGGAGTAGAAGTTGCACCACATATTCCCACAGAAGTTTTATCAGTAAACCAAGAATCGTCTATTTCATTTTCATTTTCTATAAAATAACTTTCAGGGTTGTTTTGTTTACAAACTTGAAATAAAGCTTTTCCATTAGAGCTTTTCTTTCCACTTACAAACAAGATCACATCATGCATTTGGGAAAATTTAGTTAAACGAGGTTCTCTGTTGGATACCTGCCTGCAAATACTATCATTCGCATAAAACTCTTCAGCATCTAATTCTTGCTGCTTGGTCTGTTTGGCTTCTTTAATTTTCGCTTCAATAATATTCTTAATCCTGTAGAAGCCAGAAGTGCTTTTTGTGGTTTGGCTAAAAAGAGTAACTGGTCTGTTAAAATCTATCTGTTTAAGATCTTCATCATCAGCCACAATTATAGCATTACCATTGGTTTGTCCCGTTAGTCCTGTTACTTCTGCATGTCCTTTCTTACCATAAATTACCACCTGGCCTTTACCTTCCTGCATTTTATCGTAAGAGTTTTTCACTCTATTCTGAAGCTTAAGTACTACAGGACAACTAGCATCTATCAACTCAATGTTGTTTTTAAGCGCAACTTTATAAGTTTCAGGTGGCTCCCCATGGGCTCTGATCAATACTTTACAGTCACTCAAATTTTCAAGCTCAGCATGATCTATTACACGAAGTCCTTTTTTATGAAGCCGTGCTACTTCCATATCATTATGAACTATATCACCTAAGCAATATAAAGTGCCACTCTCCTCCATAGCATCTTCAGCCATTCTTATAGCATATTCAACACCAAAACAATAACCTGAATCCTGATCTATACTTACCTGTAATTTACTCATTGTGTTTTATCATTTTCTCAGTTGCCAACTGCAAAACGTGCTCTACCTGTTCCTCAAGTGTTAAAAAGTTTGTGCTTAACATTATCGCATCTTCTGCAATAATAAGAGGGTTCTCCTTTCGTTCAGAGTCCATTTTATCCCGCTGTTTAAGGTTTTCTTCAATGGTGGGCAAATCTACTAATTCTCCTTTTGCAAGAAGTTCCTTTTGCCGCCTTTCTGCACGAATCTCCATGTCAGCATTCATGAAAACCTTAAGTTCAGCATTTGGAAACACATTAGACCCAATGTCTCTTCCATCCATTACCACACCCTTTTTTCTACCGAGTTTTCTCTGCTGATGCACCATGCATTTTCTCACTTCAGGTATTGCACTTACTTCGCTCACCCTTTGTGAAACATGCATTTTCCTTATTTCCTTTTCAACATTTAATCCATTCAGATAAGTTTCACTGAAACCGATTCTTTCGTTAAACACAAAAGAAACATCGATATTCTCCATAGCTTTACTTACCTCTTTAGGATTGGCAGGATTTACATAGTTATTAATAAAATAAAGCGTTACTGCCCTGTACATAGCTCCGGAATCAATATATTTATAACCAAGCCTATTGGCTACTTCCTTGGCTGTGCTACTTTTACCACAAGCTGAAAATCCATCAATAGCTATTACTATTTTTTTCATTTCAACAATCTTTTATAGGGCATGGTAAAGGTTTACGCTTATTAATTCCTTTTCTACCTTTATTTGCCGCACAACCGGCAAACAGAAAACAGAATAAGGTTATAAATAGAAATATTTTAGCTATTGATTTAAAAGTCATTGGCTTTGTGTAAAGGAAATAATAATCATTTCTGTGCAAATATAATATTTCTTAATTGACTTACCTTGATTACACTAAATTGCTTTGAAGAGAAACATTACATTACAAACTAAAGGAAAATAGCTTCTTTAATTAAAGCCCTATAAAGTAACATTTGATGAATAAGCTAGTATAATACATAATAAGAACAAACAATATAATTTATTGCTTAATTTCTTAACTAATAATAAAACACATTGTAATGAAAAAAAATACGATAGAATATACCGGAATCATTGGAGGTATTATTATTTTAAGTGGTTTATTAATTTATTTTTTGATAATGAAAGCACTTGGTTTAGCTCACATTTCTGAGCTCAGAATTTTTAATGCAGTGTTCATGTTTGCCGGTATCTTTTACACTATAAGAACATTTAAAAAAAGGACAGATAACTTCAGCTTTTTCAGGTCTTTGGGAGCGGGTTTTCTGGCTGCAAGTAGTGCAACTCTTATTTTTTCATTATTTATGATGGCTTACGCAGCTTTTTTAAATCCCGACTTTCTATCTAATATAAATATTACCAGGTCTTTTGGAGTTTTTGGAGATAAAATTAACCCATTCGTAATTGGAATTGTCACATTAAGTGAAGGCATGTTTTCCGGATCCATAATGACTTTAGGAGTAGCACTATGGTTCAAAAGACAATTAACCTCTAAAGAATTCCTTCGTGAAGAATTAGACTCAGAAAAAACCAAATAATAGACTCTATACCCCAACCAAAGCTTCCCTCAGATAAGTAGAAGCCACTACTCCTCTTAAGCCAATAACAATTAGGTACCTGAACTTGTTGCTAATGTAAGAATATAATTTTCATACATTAACCAAGGAAACCATGGATAAGAAAAGTATAGAATTTAACGGTTTAATAGGTGGGCTTTTTATCTTTATTGGTCTGCTGATTTTCTTTTTTATCATGAGTTTGTTGGGTCTGGTACACAACCTAGAACTCAGGGCGCTAAATTTATTTATCATGGCTGGGGGTGTTTATTTCTCTATAAAAAACATTAAGAGAAGAAATAAAGACTTTGATTATTTAAAAGGTATGGGTACAGGGTTTCTTGCGGCCATAAGTTCTTCCCTTGCATTTGCTTTATTTAATATACTTTTCCTTACTGTAGTAAATCCTGATTTTATGACTGAAGTAATTGCAGAGGAGCCGTTCGGTTCATATCTTACTCCCTTTACTGTTGCTATAGTGATTTTAATGGAGGGGGTAGCATCTGGTTTTCTATTTACTTTTGGAATAATGCAGTGGTTCAAGAGAAGAGAAGGAAACAGAAAAGCTGTTTATAAGCAAGAAGATTCTTCTGAAAGAAAATAGTAATAAAGCTGAACACTGTTTTTTCTAATAATTATTATGTATTTTAGTACTCTTCAAGAAAAAATAGACATGGAAAAAACACAAGGTAAAGCGGAAGATTTTTTTAGTAAAGCAGGAAAGAAAATCGATGAATTAGTTGAAGAACTAAAGCATTCTGACATTGCAAAAAAGATCGATTTAAAAGAGAGACTTGCTGAATTAAAGAGAAATAAGGAAAAATTAGAGAGAGATTTCGAAAATTTTACTACAGATAATCAACAAAACTTCAAAGACATTGTCAATAGTTTTGAAGAATCGTTTCAGGATATTAAATCTGCTTTTCAAAAAGCAACCAAAAACAATTCGAAAGGCTAATGCTTGAATCAAAAACCTTTTAAAAAGGATAACCAATTCCAATGTTTAAAGCAGGTCCATAATTTCTCCTGTTGCCAAGGTTCCATTCATCCACAGTCCATCTTTCTCCCTGATCTCTGGCAGGGTCATACACCTTAAAAGCTACGTCAAACCTTAGGAGCAGGAAGGAAAAATCGATTCTTATTCCAAAACCAGTACCCACTGCAATTTCTTTATGGAAACGACTAAAAGAAAACTCACTTCCAGGCTTTTCTCTTTCATCAAAGTTCCAAACGTTACCTGCATCAATAAACACGGCTCCATCTAAAAATCCCACCAGGTTTCTACGCGCCTCCACACTGGCTTCCAGAATTATTTCTCCCGGCTGCTCAAATCTGTAATCAAAATTACCACTTGCACTGTCTATTGCAACAAAGCTTCCCGGACCGAGCCTTCGTGGCGCCCATGCTCTGATACTATTACTTCCTCCTGCAAAAAAATATTTCTCGTAGGGCAATATTCCTTGGGCAAATCTTCCGTATGGCCGCGCAGCTCCAACATTAATTCTAAAAGCTAAAGTGCTTTCCTTACCGTAGGGAAGGTAATGTCTAAAATCAACGGCCATTTTAAGAAATTGAAAATTAGCCAAATCAGATTCATCAGCAATTTCTGCTACAGCATCTATATTAAGTAAATTCCCACCAGCTTCTCCATAAAACTTGATAAAGCTGGCCTTATTTGCACCCAACCCATATTCATTAAAGCTTTTAGTGACACTTAAATAACTGCTGGAAACAAAAGAAGGTAAAAAAGCCCTGCTCAGTTGTTGTCCAAATCTACTTTGTGTCTCCAATGCCGCAGCAAAAGTACTATCCAGCTTTGATTCAATTAAATTAATATCAGCAAGCGTAAAATCATAAAACCATTCTTTTTTATTCTGCCAGGAATAACCATATGAAGCATTAAAATTACTTCTTGTAAACTCCGGCCGATCGGTAAAACTATAGCCTATTCCTGTTCTTGTTTTGGGGTTTAGTAAACCAAATTTAGTTTTAATAGTGCTACCGTAAGGCAACAAAAAATGTGGAAAGGTAAGAGATAAATTCAATCTTGCTTCAGTAGCTGTAGTCACCTGTGTTTGATCTGAAAGATTAGCTACTGCATCAAAACCTACCCGGCCAGAAAGCTCTAAAATTTCTATGCCCCCAAAAGGATTTCTGTTCTTAAGAGACACATTATAAAAAGGCCCGGGAAGTCCGAAAGTAACATTAACATTTACACCTACCTCATTACTGACCTGATATTTATCTAAAGGACTGGTGAAAACATTGGCAATAAACTCTCCTCCTGCTGTGTCATATTTAATATTTACAAAACGAAACATGTCCAGGTTAGCCAGCTGCCTTTGAGTGGTAAATGTTTCATCTAAGCTATAAAGTGCACCCGGCCTGATAAAGACCCGCTGATCTAGAATTTTCTTTCTATAGGATGATTTGTAATAGTAGTAGTTTATGTTGTTAAATTTCTCTAATTGCCTTTTCCTTCCTCCAAGTTGGCTATTTACATCTGTTGTGAAATTAACTTCATTTATTTTATACTGCTTGTGAAAGGGCTGCTTTGCAGGTTTATTGATAATCACTTCAACTGACAATAGGTTGGTGTCTGCTGATTGGTAAACATTAAATTCTATAAACTGCCTATTAAAAGCATAATACCCATTATTCTTAAGAAGAATTTCAATTCTTTCTCTTTCTGCTCTTAATTCATTCTGATCGTAAGTGCTATTTTGACTCAACTTAACCTCATCCCTGGACTTTTCTAACAGGTTATAAATAGTAGTATCGTTACCAGTATTAAAAAATACAGTGTCTATTATATGAGGCGTCCCCTCTTCTACTAAATAATTAACGATTATACGTTTTTTCTGCAGGCCTGCCAGTTTTAATTGATAATCCACTTCCGCATCAAAATATCCCTTTGATTCATAAAAAAGCTGAATCTGGTTTTGTGTTTGTTCTGTCGCATTTGTATCATAAACAGCCAATGGTTCACCCCAACGCATAAGCAGGTTTCCTTCTTCAATTTTCTTATTGAGTTTGGAAGATTTTCTATTTAGCTTCCTTTGGTATTTACCTACCTTCTTTGGCCTTTGGTTTTCTGTAGCCCTTTCTATTTTCCTGTTATACCTACTCTTTAAGGTATCAAGTTCTGTCTCTAATGCAGCTTTATCGTAATTTTTCTTACCGATTTCGTAAAAAGCCACATATGGAGAAATGGGTAATAGAAGCAATCGACTATTGGGTTTTTGTACGAAAAGATCGTTCAACTCATCTGTTGA
This sequence comes from Marivirga lumbricoides, assembly GCF_014636295.1. Lineage (GTDB taxonomy): Bacteria > Bacteroidota > Bacteroidia > Cytophagales > Cyclobacteriaceae > Marivirga > Marivirga lumbricoides. Next base: position 124,696 of record NZ_BMEC01000014.1, read on the forward strand.
AATATTTTCATTACCTTTAACTTTCTGTTTGAATAGCAGCTTTTGATCGCCCTCAAGGTAGCGGGTACCCACGCAGGATGATAAAAAAACAATGGCAATTAAGAGTGTGTTTTTCAGATTAGAATTTACCAATTTTAAGGCTTCAGAATAAATGCTTACCAAGAATAATACAAAGTTCATCAAATCTCTGCAATTAAAGAAATTCAGACAAAAAGAACGACTATTTATTGTTGAAGGGGAGAAAAATACGGTTGAACTACTACAGTCATCTTACAAAATTCGTACCCTGATTATATCTTCAAAGTTTTCAGAGAAATATTCGCACATTTTAAGAGAGAAAAGTGTGGCTACCACAATTGCTGATGAAAAAACTATAGGTACATTAGGCACTTATCAATCTAACGAAATGGCCCTGGCAGTTGTGGAAGAACCCTCTTCCTTTTACTATAATGATTCGGGCTTCCAAATTATATTAGATGACATAAGAGACCCCGGTAATTTGGGTACGATTATCAGAATCGCTGATTGGTATGGAATTAAAAATATTATTTGTTCAGAAACCAGCTCTGAATTTTTCAATCCGAAAGTAATCAGTGCTTCAATGGGATCTATTTTTAGGGTGAATTTATTCAGACACGATTTAGAAGAGTTTCTTAATGAAAATCCTGAGAAAAAAGTCTACGGAGCTTTAATGAATGGAGAAAATGTTCATCAGGTTGAATTTGATCAGAATGGTTTCCTGATGATAGGAAACGAATCTCATGGAATAAGTAAAACGCTTCTACCTCTTATCTCACACAAAATCACAATTCCTCGACTAGGGTCTGCGGAATCGCTGAATGCAGCTATGGCCACAGGTATAATATGTGACAATGTATTTAGGAGAACCTAGGCAGAAGCAAAAGGCATTTAGAAGTAAAGACTGGAAATACTCACCTTAGAAAAAATCTTTACCTGCTGCTTCTTCAGTTACCCTTTTAGCATTTTCTTTTCCCAGGTATGAATCTATTAAACCGTGGGCCAGGTATAATAAAGGAGTAAGAATTATCGCTATCACACCTTTATAAATATAATTGATGGTTCCCACGGAAACAATTTGCTCAAACGACCAATTACCAAAAAGGTAAAAAGCTATTCCTAATACCAGATAACTATCAATTAGTTGACTCACCAGGGTGGATCCTGTAGCCCTCAGCCATATTTTTCCTTCTCCGGTAAATTTCCGTAATTTCTGAAAAACGAGGACATCTAAAAATTGCCCGACAAGAAATGCCGTTAAAGAACCAACTATAATTCCTAACCCCTGTCGGAAAATTAAAGAATACGCATCATTAATATTAAAATTATTTTTACCTGCATTTACTTCAATCCAAAAATCCGCAGGCGTAAGTTTAGTGACAACAAAAATTACAAGAAAAGAGTAGAGGATAAAAAAAGCTGTAAGAAAGCTGATTTTACGAACACCTTTTTTACCAAAGTATTCATTAATGATATCCGTGGTAATAAACACAATGGGCCATATAATTACACCGGCAGTAAGGTTAAAATCCAACACATAATCTCCAAACATTGGAATTTGTGCCGGAGCTAGCCCTAAAGTTTTTTCCGCAGAAAATATTTTCACCCCCAGGATTTCCGCCAGTAAAGCGTTGGTAAGAAAGATCCCGCTTAAAATAACAAACAAGTTTCTCTTCTTACTTTGAAAACTAGCCTGTTCAAAAGTATCTGCCATAAGGTTATTCCAAATTATTCAGGTATACTAAATTGCCTTCCTTCTTCCGCCAACTCCGAAAATTCAAAAATTTGTCTGGCTTCATCAAGCAAAGGCTGTAATTCTTTATATCTATTGGAGAAATGACCGATAATCAACTGGCTCACATTTGCCTGTTTGGCAATACTGGCCGCCTGTCGAACTGTGGTATGAAAAGTTTCTTCTGCTCTGTCGAGCATATCATGTAAAAAAGTACCTTCATGATACAAAAGATCAACCTCATTAATTAAAGGTATAAGGCTTTCATCATATTTTGTATCGGAGCAGTAGGCATAACTTCTGCTCTTTTTTGGTGGCAATGTGTAATCTACATTTTTATAGATTACATTTCCTAATTCATCTGTAATGTCATTACCGCCCTTTAGCTGATTAATTTGAACTATTGAAAATCGCTGATCTTCAATTTTTTCTTTAATTAATTTCCTTGGCTTTGGTTTTTCGCGGAACAAAAAACCATTGCATGGAATACGATGCTGAAGGGGAATGGTATGGACTGTTAACTTTTTCGTATCAAGAATTAACTCAGACTCTTTACTTCTTAGCTCTTTAAAATGTATTAAATAACTAAGTTTAGTATTTCCGTACTTTAGAGCAAGTGTAACAATTTCTGCCAAGCCCTCTGGCCCATACAAGTAAAGGTCATTTTTACGACCGTTAAGGTGCATGGTGAAAAGTAAACCCAGTAAACCCAGGTAATGGTCTCCGTGTAAATGACTGATAAAAATGTGGTTGAGGCGGTTTTTCCTCAACCCATATCTTTTCATTTGCATTTGCGCCCCTTCGCCACAATCCACCATAAAGTGTTGATCCTGAATTTGCAGAATTTGTGAGGTATGATGTCTGCCATGAGCAGGAGCCGCTGAATTTGATCCTAATATGTAAACTGAAAAAGACAAAATTTACTCTTCTGCCGCTCCGTCTTCTCTTAATCCTCTTTCCAACTCGTGCATAAAAACAGACTCAACTGCCTCATGTACAGTAGGCAATACATCAAAAACTTTATCTAACTGAGAAATTTTTATAAGCTTTTCTGTGTGTTCAGAAGGAGAAGCCAGCACAAAAGCACCACCTGACTCTGAAAATATTCTGTTCCCTACTAACAAAGCACTTAATCCTGATGAATCTATATATTTTACATCAGATAAATCAATTACAATATTGGGAACACCCTCTGCCTGCATAGTAATTAAATCGGATTTTAAAGAGGATGAGACGGTAGAATCTAATTTTTCTTCTTTTATTTTTAATAGTGAATATTTTTCGTCTTTATCAACTGAATACTTCATATAGCTATATTTATTATTAATTTACTTGTTTAGGTAAGTGTTAAAATAATATGTTTATTTAACAACACGCAATATATTTTGTTCTATGCCAGATATAACGTCCTGGTAAAGCCTTGGTTGGAAAGTTTCGCCAGTTACTTTTTCATAAAGCTCTATGTACCTCTGAGAAATCTCATTCACTTTTTCATCAGTCATTTCCGGAATTTGTTGTCCTTCTTTTCCCTGAAACCCATTTTCTATAAGCCATTCCCGAACAAACTCTTTAGATAACTGTTTTTGCTTCAAGCCTTTCTCCTGATTTTCAGCATAAGTATCTGCATAAAAATAACGAGAAGAATCTGGTGTATGAATTTCGTCAATCAAATAGATTTTCCCATTGGCCTTACCAAACTCATATTTTGTATCTACCAGAATAAGCCCATTTTCCAAAGCTATTTCTGTTCCTTTGTTAAAAAGCTCGAATGTATAATTCTCAAGCATTACATAATCTTCTTCAGAAACCAATTGTTGCCTCAAAATTTCCTCTCGGGAAATATCTTCATCGTGGCCTTCATGGGCTTTAGTTGTGGGGGTGATGATTGGTTTTGGTAATTTATCATTCTCCTTCAGGCCTTCAGGCAATGGAATGCCACAAATAGTCCTTCTACCCGCTTTATATTCCCTCCAGGCATGCCCGGCCAGATAGCCCCTGATTACCATTTCTACAGGAAAAGCTTCACATTTCAAGCCAATACTCACGTTTGGGTCAGGCGTTTCCAACAACCAGTTAGGCACTATATCTTTTGTTGCCTTTAGAAATTTAGCTGCTATCTGATTTAAAACCTGACCTTTAAAAGGAATGGCTCTTGGTAAAACAACATCAAAAGCGGATAGCCTGTCTGTAGCTACCATAATAATTTTTGAAGGTGTTGTATAGACATCCCTCACTTTTCCTCTGTAGAAAGAAATCTGATTAGGGACCTGAAAATTAGTTTCTTGGATTGCGTTCATGGTGCACAAAAATAGGTAAGAGAAAGGAGATTTGAAACAAAAGGTTTCTTAAATAGAGCCTATTAGGCAATTACATGGGAGCCAATAGTATCTCCCTGAAAGTCAGTGACAAATGATTTTCGATTGTATAATCTAAAATTAGGTTACACATAATACAAGATTATGAGGAGACTAAAAAGAAATAGTTAATAGACATAAAGCATTAATCCTTTTCCTCTGAAAGTATACTTATTTATGCTGAGATTATAAATTATCAAACTTTAAAGTTAAATACTAAGCTTATTTTTCTATACTATAATGTGCCAACATTGGAATTAGCAAAAAAAAACACAGCCAAAAAGCTGTGTTTTCAATATTTTAAAAAGCTTATTATTTAAGCGATTTGCGCATCTAATTTATCGGCTAATACTTGCTTAGGAACAGCTCCAATTTGCTTGTCAACTATTTCACCACCTTTAAATACAAGCAGCGTAGGAATGCTTCTGATTCCAAATTTTGCTGAAACATTAGGGTTTTCATCAACATTAACCTTTCCTATAACAGCCTTACCGTCATAATCTCCTGCTAATTCTTCTACTACAGGGCCTATCATTTTACAAGGGCCACACCACTCTGCCCAAAAATCAACCAATACAGGTTGGTTTGAATTAATAATTTCCTCGAAATTACTGTCGGTTATTTCTATAGTTTTTGCCATTACTTCTTTATTATAATTTACTCTTGTTTATATAAAACTTAAATTTAAAAAAAATGTTACTACATTCATTTATAATTCGATGGCAATTGTCAATTCACAGACTAAATGCCATTTTCTTGAAATTACTTTAATTATAGTTTACAGCTTTTCCTGCACTTTACCACATTTCAACATCTTGTTCCCAAAGTACGGATTTTTAATTTCTTCCTGATTGCTTAACCAAAAAGCACCTTTATTATCCAAAGCCATAGGACAGTACTGTTTATATACAGTTTCCTTCTCCACTTCAGGATTCTCCTTGATCAACTTATATATATCCTGGCTTAATACTTCAAAATCTTCTCTTATCTGATCTATTGTTTCTCTTTCCTGGATTTTCTTAGCTACTTCCTGAATGCTATGCATACCATCACTAATATGCTTTATTAATTCGTTAGTTGCAGACTTTGCATTGTCAGCATGTGTATCAACTAATGCATTTTTGATATTAAAGTAAGCAGACAACATCCCCTCCAGTTGCTCCTTACTAACCGTTCCTGCTTTTAAATTTTGTGCCCCATCATCAGTTACGGACACTTCTGAATCAACAGCTGTTTCACTTTTTTGCTCGCTACTTTGGGTATTGCAAGAAGAAAAGAGAATACTTGTTAAACAGACAGCTACTGTTAAAATTTGTATACGCATTATTAAATTAGTTATGATGTTAAATTAGAATTCAAATGTAGGTATTTTCCTTTTCTAATTTCAATAGAAATTCTTGATAGGGGGTTCAAGTAATTTGATATACTTAGTTCAGGTCTTCAGCTATAGAGGTATTTAAAACCTTATTGTAAGCTACTATAGTCCTGCGTTTCAAAAGGAACGGAAAAGAGATAATTTACTAATACATAAAAAACTGTTACAAAACCTGAACCTGATTTAAGCACTGATTTGTTTTTTTTCTCTACTCTTTGCTCATCATCCTCGGTAGCAGCATCTTCTTTTTGTATTCTTACTTGAGAAGGTTTTTTACTTTCCGTTGATTTTTTTTGTAAAGAAGGAGGATCTACTTCTTCTGTAGGAAGGTTGATCTCTTCTTCAAAAGCTGGATCCTGAAATTGCTGAACTAACACTGCTGCAATTCCTGTACTTACAATGGCTACTGAAAAAAATAGGATAAGGATTGATTTTATTCTTAGCATGACAGAACAACGTAAAGTTAAATATAAAGTTGCAAATTTATAATTAGAATTTTAGAGGAAACCCCAACTATTTTATTGCTTCAGTACATTAATGAGTCCTTTACTCCTGAAAAAGTTCTATGTAACCAATTTAAATATCGAATTATTTTTCATACCAAGGGTATTTACTTTAACAATACTAATGAAACTTTTAGGGTAGTAAAACAAGGTGTCTGATTTCCTCTACATGCTACTTAACTAAGAGATTTCTTCAACAGAGGGTTTTCATATTGAAGCTGCTGCCTAAGCTTGTGTCTTTCGTGATGTAAAGATTATTTCTATTTTTTTTTAAACTATCTGGAAAGAAGGGTGTTACTACTCTGTTGTGAATAACAACAATTAGTTTTCATGTTCAATTAGGTTTTGAGGCATCGGGGGTAGTTACCGATGCCTTTTTCATGTACAATGAATAGCAGCTCTTTTCATTGTTGAATTAGAAACAAAAAAAGCAGCTGATTTCTCAGCTGCCCTCCAATAAATAAATTTCAATTAAATAGAGCCTATTAGGCAATTACATGATAATCAATGATATGCATCTGAAAATCAGCAACAAATGATTACCCAATGTGTAATCTAATTGTAGATTACATATAAATATTAATCCACATTATCGTGTAAAAATTTATTATTGCCTAAAATCTGATTATCGTCATTCAAATTAAACTTAGAAATATTCTTCTCAGATGAATGAGGCACCTCTTTCAACTTCACCTGCTTTCTCTTGAATGCCGGAACTTCCATCTGTTTGTATGACTCAGGGGTATTGGTATGACCTCCATTCAATTGCTTCAACTTTTCTATTCTCTCTTTAGAACGCAATCTTAAAAATTCCTGACGTTCTTCCTCCGCTCTTTGAGCTGCATCAGGATCAGGCTTTTTGTTTACAACTTCATATTCCTCAGAAAGGCCTTGAGTAAAATCATCCGCCTCATCCTCGTTATAATCATACTCGTATTCGTTTTCTTCCTCCTCTAATGGTTTTTTGGAAGGAAAGCCAAATGAATAACCTCTACCCTCTTCAGGTTTTTGTTGCTTAGCCGGCTGTTCTCTCCTATCCTCATAGCGAGATTCAATTCTCTCAGTATGAGGTTTTGCTTCCTCATTATTAAAGAGTGTAATTTGTTTTGGCCCATCCAGATCAAATACTCTTTTAGCATCTCTTTGAGGAATAGCATCTCTTTTATAATTGCCCTGATCAAAACCTGTAGCAATTACAGTAACTGAAAGTGCCTGCCCTAATGACTGATCCACACCATGACCAAAAATAACCTCTGCATTATCACCTGCCTGCTCCTGAATATAATCTGTTATTTCAGTTAACTCATCCATTTGAAGTTCAGCCTGTTCACCGGATATAATTGAAAGCAGTATTTTTTCCGCGCCAAGAATATCGGTGTTATTAAGCAATGGAGAAGAGAGAGCTTCCTCAGCTGCACGGATTGCACGGCCATCACCTTCTGTTCTTGCTGAGCCCATTACTGCAGCACCGGCATTTTTCATTACTGTTTTAACATCTTCAAAATCCACGTTTACATAACCTGGAACAGTTATAATTTCAGCAATACCTTTGGCACCTGTAGTTAACACATTATCTGCCTTGGCAAAAGCATTTCCAATAGTCAGGTTACCGTAAATTTCACGTAGTTTATCGTTAAGGATTACAAGAACTGTATCACAATTTTCCTTCAGATCACGAATTCCTTCTTCAGCTTGTTTTGCTTTCTTTTTACCTTCGAAACCAAATGGAGAAGTGACGATTCCCACCGTTAAAATATCCATTTCTCTGGCAATTTTAGCAATTACCGGAGCAGCACCTGTACCAGTTCCTCCACCCATTCCGGCCGTTACAAAAAGCATTTTTGTGTCCGTTCCTAAAAGCTCACGGATATCTTCTTTGCTTTCCATAGCCGCTTCCTTTCCTTTGGAAGGGTTTGCTCCTGCTCCCAATCCGCTGGTAAGGTTTACCCCTATTTGCAGCTTGTTAGGTACAGGACTGGATTTTAGTGCCTGAGCATCAGTGTTGCAGATAATAAATTCTACATCCTTAATGCCCTGGTTAAACATGTGATTGACAGCGTTGCTGCCTCCTCCGCCTACACCTATCACTTTAATGATAGATTTATGGTGTTTTGGTATTTCGAATTTATATGCTCCTTCTGTCATAATATTTCGGTATTAAAAATCGTCATTTTCGTCAAAATCATCTATCAGTAAGCTCTTAGTCTTATTGATAATTTTACTAAAGAAGTCTCCTCCTTTTTTACCAGCTTTTTGTTTCTGGTTCACATAAACATTCTGGTTCATTGCTTTTGCCTGAATGTACCTGTTTTCTCTCTCATCCAATGACCGATAGCCTACCAATACTAATCCCACTGAAGTGGCAAACATCGGACTTTTTACATGCTCCAATTTACTTTTACCAAGATGCTCGTTTGGATAACCGATTCTTGCGTCCATTCCTGTAAGGTATTCCACCAATTGCCTAACACTGTGCAATTGTGAACCACCTCCTGTAATTACTATTCCTCCTGCCAGCTTTCCTTCATAGCCCGAAGCGATAATTTCAGCATGAACAAGATCTACAATTTCTTCCATTCTGGCTTCCACTATATGCGCAAGGTTCTTCACTGAAATCTCTTTCGGTGCCCTGTTACGCAATCCCGGAATAGAAACAATTTCGTTTTCACTGGCTTCAGTAGCAATGGCTCTTCCAAATTTGGTCTTTAACAATTCCGCCTGCTGCTGCATCACCATACATCCTTCTTTTATATCAGAAGTGATAATATTTCCTCCGAAAGGAATCACCCCTGTATGCCTAATGATATTTTCATGAAAAATGGCGATATCTGTAGTACCACCACCGATATCGACCAGGCAAACACCAGCTTCTTTCTCATCTTCACTCAGAACGGAGAGGCTGGAAGCAAGTGGTTCCAAAATCATATTCTCAATATCCAAACCGGCACGCTTTACGCACTTTTCAATATTATTGATAGAGTTAACGTCAGCAGTAATTACATGAAAATCAGCTTCAAGGCGAACACCTGTCATGCCAACAGGATCCTTTATACCATCATCATAATCAACAGTATATACCTGAGGCATTTTATGAATAATTTGTGTACCTGCAGGCATTACCATTCGGCCAATATCATTTGCCAGCCTATCAATATCCTCCACAGTAATCTCGTCATTTCCATCTTCTCTGGTAATGCTTCCTCTGTGAATAGAGCTACGAATATGATGCCCTGCAATTCCTACATTTACTACTTTAATATCTATTCCGGAAACATCCTCAGCTTCCTGTACGGCCCTTTTAATAGCCAATATGGTTTTCTCTATATTAATGACCTTCCCCTTGACTACCCCATCAGAAACGGACTTCCCCATTCCCAATACATCAAGCTTGCCATACTCATTTTTTCTCCCGACAATTACGCAGATCTTGGTGGTTCCAATGTCAAGTCCTACTACTATTTTATCATTTTGCATATTCATGTATCGCCTTAAGGTTTTCTATTCACAAATGATTTGGTCTTTAAACTGTAAATTTACACGTTCATATCGATTCCACCCTCTATCAGGCAGAATCTTATCATAAAAAATTTTCAGTTTGCTCAGCTTTTCTGAATAATCAGCAACGCTACCGAATTCTATAATTTGCTTCGTTACCTGCGGGTAGATGTTAATCATACCACTTTTATTCACTTCCAACTGAGCAAACTGCGCACTCCAGAATTTATCTTTTTCAATAAATTGGATAAAGTTGAACAGATCTTTTCCGGCCTGGTCAATCAATAAATTCTTTTCCAGATAAGGCCTGAAAAATGACCCAGACAAAACCATTACTCTGGCAGTAAACCTTTCTGAAACCGGCAAAATCTCACCTCTGTCACTAATATAATAATCTTTTCCTACAGGGTTAAAAACTCTGGCTATAGGTCTGGCCTGCACAGCATCAATCAACATATTGCCTTGCAAATCCCTGTAAACCTGTGCCGATTGAACAAACTTTAGTGCCTCTATCCGTTGCTCTATGTCCTTTAATTTCACATTGTCAAAAGGAAGGTTCACTACCATTTCACGACCGTTTTTAGTAACTTTATCCATTATATCACCCTCATTGATAAAGAAATTTCCCTGTTGGTTTTCAATGGTAATCACTATTTTTTTACACAATTTCTCCTCCTGCTTTTTACTCACAAATCCTATAGATATAAGGAATATTATGGCAGGAATAATAAATTTTAGTGCGATATATATTTTCTTTTTAGGCTGCATAATGCTGCTCAAACAATTCTTTTATGGGTTGTACTAACTGATCAATATTTCCGGCTCCTAAAGTAACCAGGACTTCAAGTTCCGTATTATTTAAGTGCGCCATCGCTTCATTTTTCGAAAACAAAAACTTCTCTTCAGACTTTATTCCCTCCAGCAACATGGCACTATTCACTCCTTCTATAGGTTCTTCCCTGGCAGGGTAGATATCAAGAAGAATTACCTTATCAGCAATGCTTAAACTTTCAGAAAAACCTTCAGCAAAATCACGTGTTCTGGAGTACAGGTGAGGTTGAAATAAAGCTGTGATTTTTTTATCAGGATATAAAGCCTTTACGGACTCCAGCATAGCTGAGATTTCACCCGGATGGTGGGCATAATCATCAATATAAATATGATTTTCAGATTGAAAAATGTATTCAAACCTTCTTTTTACTCCCTGATAGCTTGCTATTCCGGCTTTTATAGCTTCAGGATCAAGCCCTAATTCGAGCGCGACACCTATAGCTGCTGTCGCATTTTCCACATTATGAAAACCTGGAACGGATAATTCAAACCCGGTGATGCTTTGCTCATTATTTTTTACGTCAAATATAAATTTAGCGTCCGAAATTCTGATGTTTTCTGCTACGAGTTTTCCGCTATTCAATCCATAATTAATATGTGCTGCCTTAACCGCTGAAGTTTGCAAGCCTTCCCACAGCCCATTTTTAATAAATATTTTTCCTGTGGCATTTACTTTTTCCAGAAATAAGGAAAATGACTTCTTTAATTCAGAAAGTTCACCATAAATATCCAGGTGATCTGCATCTGTGGAAGTAATAACTGCCAGGTTCGGATGAAGCGTTAGGAAAGAACGATCAAATTCATCTGCTTCCACCACAACTATCGACTTCTCAAAATCACCTTTATTTGCCAGCATGTTAGTTTCATAATTGGTTGAGATTCCACCCAGAAAAGCTGACACATTTTTAGCAGCAAACTTAAGAATATGAGCCACCATTGAACTGGTGGTGGTTTTCCCGTGTGTTCCCGCAACAGCTACAGTATACAGGCCTTTCGTCATAATTCCCAGCACTTCTGACCTTTTGTATAGCTGAAAACCATTATCCCTATAGAAATTTAATCCTTTATGAGACTTTGGAACAGCAGGCGTATAAACAATCAATAAACCGTTACTTTTTGCCTTATATTCTGAAGGAATTTCCTCTACATCATCTTCAAAATGAATTGAAATCCCTTCCTGCTTTAACTTATCAGTTAGTGCAGTAGGGGTTTTATCATAGCCGGCTACTGATATACCATTATGCCTGAACCATCTGGCCAGTGCACTCATACCTATACCTCCGATACCTATAAAATAGACGCTATGTATTTCTTTCAAATTCATTTAATCATTGAAAAAATAATTTTCACTATATCTTCTGTTGCGTTTGGTTTCGCTAATTTTTTAATATTCTCTGCCAACTCCTTCTGTAATTCATCATCTTTTAAAAGCTCAAGTGCCCGAGGAATCAATTCATCCACTGCCTGGTGATCAGTTATTAAGATTGCAGCATCTTTTTGCACCAGCGAATTAGCATTTTTAGTTTGATGATCCTCTGCTACCCCTGAAGATGGCACAAAAATGACAGGCTTGCCAATAATAGCCAATTCAGAAACAGACAAAGCACCTGCCCTGGAGATAATAATATCTGCCGCTGCATAAGCTGTCTCCATTTCCTTAATAAATTCAAGCACCTTGATTTTTGAAGTATCTGCTTTGGCAGCTCTCACCAGCATTTCTTTATGGTATAGTTTTCCGGTTTGCCATAAAACCTGAACATCTGCTTTTTCCAAAAGAGCTAATTGCTTTACAATACTCTCGTTAATTACTCTGGCACCTAAACTACCTCCAAGAACCAGTATTACTGGCTTTTCTGAAGTTAAACCATAATATTGCAATGCTTTTTCTGTGGCAGGCAAATTCATTAGTCCTTTTCTAACCGGGTTGCCAGTGAGCTGTAATTTCTCTGCAGGAAAGTATTTATCCATCCCCTCATAAGCCACGCAAATCCTCTGTACTTTATTTTTTAGCCACTTGTTGGTAAGACCAGCATAAGAATTTTGCTCCTGCAAAAAGCAAGGGATTCCTGCATTGGAAGCTGCACGTAAAGTTGGCCCACTGGCATAGCCTCCTACACCAATGACAGCATCAGGTTTAAAATTCCTAACAATAGTCTTAGCTTGCTTTAAGCTATTCAACAATTTAAAGGGGAAAGCAAGATTTTTAAGTGTAAGGCTTCTTTGGATGCCGGCAATAGGCAAACCGAGAATTTTGTAACCTGCCTCGGGTACTTTTTGCATCTCCATTTTACCTTCAGCTCCCACAAAAAGAATTTCAGCATCAGGTGCTTCAGCTTTTATCTGGTCAGCAATAGCCAATGCCGGAAAAATGTGTCCACCGGTTCCTCCGCCACTAATAATGAATCGATATGGTTTATTTGCTGTGCTCAATATTATGCTACTTCTTTCTTAGGTAAATTTTCAAAATGATTATTAGATCTTATCTCCGGGCTTTCCTCAATTTCTCCACGACTTACACTTAAAATAATACCCATGGCAAGTCCTGTAAACAAGAGTGAAGTTCCTCCCATACTTAACAGTGGTAAAGGCAAACCTGTAATTGGCCCAAGCCCTACGGCTACCCCCATGTTTACCATCGCCTGAATAACTATGGCAAAACTAAGCCCTGCTGAGAGAAGCCCCCCGTATGCTTTACCACTGGCTGCTGCTGCTTTCATTCCGCGATATAGCAAAGTGAGATAAAGTAAAATCACCACAGTGGCTCCTATCATTCCATATTCTTCCACCACAATAGCAAATATGAAATCGGAAAAAGCTTCCGGTAGAAAATTTCTCTGACTACTGTTACCCGGTCCTTTACCTGTTATTCCTCCTGTGGCAACAGCAATGTATGACTGCTGCGCCTGAAAAGGGATTTGTTCTTTTTTAATAAAAGTTTCTATCCTGCTGATGGCTGTTTTACCACGCTGCCCTACTACCATAGCTATGCTTACCGCTAAAATCCCTACTATAAAAAGCATTGCTAAATACTTTACGGGAATTCTTCCTATAAAAAGCAAGAGCATACAGGTGGCGAAAAGTAAAATAGCCGTTGAAAGGTTAGTCATGGCTATTAAACCACAGATTAAACCACACCAAAGTAACATAGGGATAAGAGCTTTCTTAAAATCGGTGATATTCTGTTGTTTCTTAGAAAGCATACCTGCCAAATTGATAATCAAAGCAAGTTTTGCTAAATCCGAAGGTTGAAAGGACTGATTTAAAAAAGGAATAGTAATCCACCTGGAGGCATCATTCAAGCTCACTCCAAATTGCCAGGCAAATATCAACAAAGGCACAGAAAGCCAAAGTGCCAAACGAGATAACTTTGAATAATATCTATAATCAATTTTATGTGCCACCCACATGGCAAAAAAACTTAGAAGAACCAGAAAACTGTGCCTCAACAGGTAATATTCAGTATTGCCATCGAATTTAAAGTAGGAAATAGTTCCTGTAGCACTATATACCACTAAAATACTGAGCATACCTAAAGCAAAAACCACCGACCAAATCACCGGGTCTCCCTTTAAATGTTTGTCTGCAAAGCCCTTTATGGTTTGAATATTGATCATAAATTAGACAATTTTTTTAATTCCACTTCACGTTGTAAATACTGTACTGCCATCCTGAACTGATTGCCCCGGTCTTCATAGTTTTTAAACAAGTCGAAACTGGCACATGCTGGTGATAGCAATACTATCTCCCTATCCTTTGCTAGTTGATACCCCATTTTTACGGCTTCCTGCATAGATTGCGTTTCTTCTATAATTGGGAATTTATCTTTATAAAAAGCTTTGATCTTCTCGTTGTCCTTTCCCAAACAGATAATGGCTTTAACATTTGAGTTCACAGATTCAAGTTTTTCATAATCATTGCCTTTGTCCACACCACCAACAATCCAGATTACAGGGCGGGTATAAGCATCCAATGCATAATAAACCGCATCAACATTGGTTGCTTTGGAGTCATTTATAAATTCTACACCATGAATATTTCCTACTGGCTCCAACCGATGAGGAACATTCTTGAATTTAGGGAGGCTTTCAGCTATTTGATCCTGTTTTAATCCTGTAATTTTTGAAGAAAGTATTGAAGCCATAGCATTGATCTGATTATGTTTGCCCTTAATTGTGAGTAAGTCTGCTGTAAAAACCGAGCTTATTTTTTGATGTTTAATAATGATTCCGTCCTTATTGGCATATGCTCCGGCATCGGGCACCTCATCAAAGCTAAGCATGTATATTTTAGATTGTAAACTTGTTTGCTTTAACTCTTTATCAATCAAACCATTATCATTAAACAAAATAGTGTAATCTTGTGCCGTCTGTTTTTGGAAAAGGCTGAACTTAGAATTTACATAGTTTTGTATTTTCTTATCATACCGATCCAAATGGTCAGGCGTAATATTTAATAGTACCGCAATGTGAGGCCTCAAATGAATAAACCCATCTATTTGAAAGCTGCTGACTTCTAAAACCCACCAGTCATAATCTTTATTCACAAGTTGAGCAGCCATGCTTTTTCCTACATTTCCACCTAGCCCGACAGAGAGTCCACAATCTTTTAGTATGTGATAGGTGAGCAAAGTGGTAGTAGTTTTACCATTTGTCCCTGTAATGGCTATGATTTTACCATTGGTAAACCTTGAAGCAAATTCCAACTCATCAATCACCGGTATTCCTATCTCCATCGCGCCCCTTACAACAGCTACTGTAGGGGCTATTCCAGGACTTTTTATGATTGTTTCGGCTGAAAAGATCTCCTTCTCTGTATGTTCACCTTCTTCAAAACGAATATGTGCAGCAGTTAACCTGTCCTGATTTTCTTTACTTATACTACCAAAATCGGAAACAAATACATCATAGCCCTTTGCCTTTGCAAGCAAAGCAGCACCGGTTCCACTTTCCCCGGCTCCTAATATGACGATTTTCTTTTCCATTGTTTTATTTTAGTAAAGAGTATAAAGTACTCAGTATTGATTATTTTATTTGTACTATCTACTTTTCAAATTCCTTTTGTTTTGTTGTCTAAAATCTTGAGCCAAGTATCAAGTAAAGAGTCTAAGTTCCTGACTCTAGTATCTAACTTATCTATTGTAATTTTAAAGTTGCCACTGTTATAATTGCTAATAATATTCCCACAATCCAGAACCTGTTAACAATTTTAGATTCATGGATTCCTTTTTTCTGGTAATGATGGTGCAAAGGCGACATGAGAAAAATTCTTTTACCTTCACCATATTTCTTCTTAGTATATTTGAAATAAGACACCTGTATAATTACTGAAAGTAGTTCTACAAGGAAAATCCCGCATAGTAGCGGAAGCAATAATTCTTTTCTGATGGATAGCGCCAAAACAGCAATTACCCCACCGATAGACAGACTTCCGGTATCTCCCATAAACACCTGCGCAGGATGTGTATTGTACCATAAAAAGCCAACACAAGCTCCCACAAAGGCTGCGCAGAAAATTACCAGTTCACCGGAATTTGGTATGTACATTATATTGAGATACTGTGAGAAGATAGCATTCCCTGATAAATAGGCGAAAATACCTAGTGTTAGCCCTATTATAGCAGACGTACCTGCAGCCAGACCATCAATTCCATCTGTAATATTGGCTCCATTTGAAAGTGCGGTAATAATAAATATAGCCCAGCCCACATATATTACTACTGTAAAATCCTTTGGAACAAAAGGTAAAATTTCCGAATAATTTAATTCATTGCCCTTCACGAAAGGGATGGTGGTTTTCATGGATTTAACATCCTGATAAGCCTCCACGTTAGTTTCCTGACTCCCCTGATTATTAAATTCTCTAACAACTACCTCCTGATTATAAAATAAGGTAATGCCTACAATCAGGCCAAGCCCTACCTGCCCTACTATTTTAAATTTACCCTGTAGGCCCTCTTTATTTTTTCTAAAAACTTTAATATAATCATCTAAAAAACCTATAAGCCCCATCCAAACACAGGAAATCAGCAATAATATAATATATACATTCTCGATTTTAGCGAATAACAAAACAGGAACCACAACCCCTAAAATGATGATTATACCTCCCATTGTGGGTGTGCCGGCCTTTTCATTCTGACCAATCAGGCCTAAATCCCTAATGCTTTCCCCTACTTGCTTTCTTTGTAAGAAATTGATCAGCCTTTTACCGAATGTAATGGTAATTAAAAGTGACAAAAGCGCGGACATACCTGCTCTGAAGGAAATATATTGAAATACACCTGCTCCCAGTAGGTCCCATTGTCTATCTAAAAAATCGAATAAGTAATATAACACAGCCTTCTATCTGTTATGTATTAAATTTAACATTTCATTTACTACCTCCTTATCATCAAAATGATGCTTCACACCTTTTACTTCCTGATAAGTTTCGTGCCCTTTTCCAGCCACTAAAATTATATCTCCCTTTTGCGCAAAGCTACATGCCAGTTTAATCGCTTCTTTTCTATCTGACAGATTGGTAACCTTCCTGGCCTGGGATACAGGCACTCCTTTCTGCATATCTGCAATAATTTGCTCAGGCTCCTCACCTCGTGGGTTATCGGAAGTAAGAATTACCCTATCGCTCAACCTACAGGCAATTTCTGCCATTAAAGGTCTTTTATCTTTATCTCTGTTTCCTCCACAACCAACTACTGTAATCACCTGCTCATTTCCTGTGCGGATATTATCAATCGTATTCAATACATTTTCCAGCGCATCGGGTGTATGTGCATAATCCACGATAGCATTAATTCCTGTGGTATTGGGAATCTGCTCAAAACGCCCGTTTCTCAATTCTATTTGAGATAAATGCGTTAATATTTCTACTGAATCCTCCTCTAAAATGCTGGCTACTGCATATACAGCTAAAAGATTATATGCATTGAAATAGCCTATCAGCCTGAACCACACATCCTTCTGATCTATATTAAGCTCTAAACCCTGTAAAGCATTAGAAAGCACTTTAGCTCTGAAATTGGCCATCATTTTCAGAGAATAAGTGTATTTTGTTGCTTTGCTATTCTGCAACATTACCATCCCCCGCTTATCATCTACATTTACAAGTGCAAATGCAGAAGAAGGTAAGTCATCAAATAGTTTTTTCTTAGCTGCTATATAGCTATCGAAAGTCTTATGATAATCCAGGTGATCATGAGAAATATTGGAAAAAACTGCTCCTGCTAGTTGCAACCCTGCCATTCTTTCCTGGTCAATTGCATGGCTACTGGCTTCCATAAATACATATGAGCAACCTGCCTTCACCATCTTTTGCAATAATTCATTTAACTGTACGGCATCTGGCGTTGTATGAGTAGAGGGCATTACCTCCTCATTTATTTGGTTTTGTACGGTGGAAAGCATCCCGACATTATAACCTAAGCTCATAAACAACTGGTGCAATAAAGTAACTGTAGTAGTTTTCCCATTAGTACCAGTTACGGCCACCAATTTTAGCTTCGAACTTGGATGATCGTAAAAATTATCTGCCATTAAACCTAATGCCCTGGCGCTATTATCTGTTTGGATATAAGTTACCTCATCACTAAGATTTTGGGGCAAAGTTTCACAAACTATAGCGACAGCACCCTTTTCGATGGCCGCATCAATATATTCATGTCCATCCACCTGAGTTCCTTTTACTGCCACAAAAGCAGTTTTATCATCCACTTTTCTGGAGTCAAAATGAATAGCACTTATATCCTGCTCCATATTTCCTGAAACAGACAATAATTTCACTTTATACAATATGTCCTTCAACAATGCCACTACCCTACTTCAATTTTAATTGTACTTCCTTTTAATGCTCTGCTACCAGGCAACTGTGATTGTGTAATTACCCTACCTGTTTTACCTTTTACCTCTACACGAAGCCCGCTGTTCTCTAATAGATACAATGCATCACGCAATGTCATCCCGTTTACATCTGGCACTAAGCCAGCCTGGCTTGTTGTTTCTTTCCATTGAATGGAGTTGTTATTAATACCTGCTCTCACCCACTCCACCTCATTGGCTGTGGCATGGTTAGAAATACCCAAATAGTTTAGCATTAATGCTAAATCTTCTCTTTTCCCAGCCTGCACCACAGGAAACACACCCATTTCAGGTTTTTCTGCTAATTCATATTTCTCATGCATTTTAAGATCCAAAGCATAAATTTTATCAGCAATTTCTTTAAAAACCGGTGCTGCAACATCAGATCCATATTGTCTGTAACCTTTTGGATTATCCATTACCACTATGGCAGAATACTTTGGGTTTTCAGCAGGAAAATAACCTGCAAAAGATGTATAATACTGACGGATGTAACGACCATCTTTCAAACTTTGAGCCGTACCTGTTTTACCTGCTATTTTATAATTAGCATTATTTATGTTAGAAGCTGTTCCGTTTTCCACCACACCTTCCAATAGTACTCTGATTTTCTTCAGTGTTTCTTTAGAGCATATTTGGCTGCTGATTACGTTGGTTTCAAAAGTATTTACTTCCTTATCTACCTTATTGATTGACTTTACCAGAAGTGGACGAATCATTTTACCATTATTGGCAACCGCATTATATAAAGTCAAAATTTGTAAAGGTGTTAGTTCTAAGCCATAACCATAAGCCATCCATGGCAGAGTAATACCACTCCACTGATTCAAAGGGGGGATTTTAGGTTTGCCTTCACCTACCATTTGAAAACCTAATGGCTTTGTAAGCCCCATATTGTTAAGATAGTCCAGGTAACGCTGTGGATTTTTCTGAAAGGTTTCATCTACCATTTTAGCGATTGCTATGTTGGATGATTTTTCAAAAGCTTCCTTAATAGTTATGGTACCATATCCACCTGGCTTATGATCCCGCACTGTTTCTTTGTAAAATTTCAACTCCCCATCTCCCGTCTGAATGGTATCAGATAGCTTTAAATTTTTCTCTTCAAAAAGCGCAATATAGGAGGCCAACTTCATGGTAGAACCAGGCTCTCTTAATCCATGGCTTCCCACTGCATAATTGTACACCTCACCGTAATCACCGCTTTTCAGCTTTTTCAAATTGGAAATCGCTTTAATTTCTCCGGTGGCCACCTCCATTACTACCACGCAGCCCATATCAGCATCATGCTGAATTAAATGTTTCAGCAATGCAGATTCTGCTACATCCTGCAGGTTTATATCAATGGTGGTTTGTATATCGAAACCATCTTTAGGCCTAACTTCTGACCCGTCATACAGAGGCCTCCAGCTACCACCTGAAATTTTTTGAAATAATGCTTTCCCATTTTGTCCGGCAAGGTAGTCGTTGAAGCTGTATTCCAAACCAGCACCATAATCGTTTTCATTTAAGAAACCAATAGTTCTAAAAGCGAGGTTAGAGAAAGGTCTGAAACGTTTGTCTGTCTTGCTAAAAATAACTCCTCCGCTTAACCTTCCTTCTCGGAAAATAGGCCAGGTTTCCATTTCCTTTTTCTGCTGATAGCCAATAAGATCTCTTGATAGCAAAAGATACTGATTACCTTTTTGCCTTGCCCCCATAATTTTCTGCCTGTAGTAGGTGGCTGTCTGACCAAAATTTCTAGCTAATAAATAGCTCAGGGAATCAATATTTTCACGAAAGATGTTTTCATCCGCAATAGTAGGATCGATAGCTACACGATAAAAAGGTAGAGAGGTAGCCAATAAGCTTCCATTATCCGAATAGATATTACCACGTGTGGCTTTTACTTCCTGATAGCTCAAACTAATCTCTTCAGAAAGCTTTTTCCACTTATCCCCTTCAATCCATTGGATATGAAAAATCTGATAAATGATTGCTATAGCAAATAGCAATACCATCAGAAATGCCAGTCTCACTCTTAATAATATGGATTTTTTAATATTCACCTTTTTCTACTACAATTTTATAGGGTGGTTCTTCTGATTCCTTCAATCCTAATTTCTTTACTCTTTTAGCTACTTCAGATTGCTTGGAAGCAAACATGTACTCAGATTTAAGCGTGGTATAGTCTGCTCTTAAATCCTCTACCTCCTGATGAAGCTTATCTATTTTTCTGGTAGTTTTATCTGAATAATGGCTGTTACCAATGTAAAATATACCCATCGCCACAAAGAAAAGGACATAAGGTAAATATTTTACAGGCAATCCATTTTCAGATGAAGCACCTGCTATGCTTTTATCAAACCTGGAGAAAATACTTCCACTACCGCCAGAGGAAGCTTTCCCTTTGTTTTGTTTTTTATCCTTTATTTTAAAAGTGTTCTTTTTCATATAGGCTTATTTCATACTGTCTTCCTTTCAGCTATTCTCAGCTTCGCACTTCTGGATCTGTTATTTTTTTCCAGCTCTTCTGCATCTGCAGTAATTGGTTTCCTATTGATAGCGTCAAAAGGCTTACTTACGTTTCCGTAAAAATCTTTATCTTCAACGCCCGACACATTTCCTTTATTAATATAATTCTTTACCAGCCTATCCTCCAGACTATGATAACTCATCACCACTAGTCTGCCTCCAGGCTTAATTACCTCCTCCATTTGCTCCAGCATTTCCTCCAGTGCCTTCAGCTCTTCATTGACTTCAATACGCAAGGCCTGAAAAACCTGAGCATAATATTTATTTTCACGACCTCGCTTAGCAAAGCGGTCCAAAATAGTTTTTAATTCAGCCACCGTATTGATGGCCTTGTTTGTTCTGGCTGCCACAATAGCAGAAGCAAGAGTTTTCGCATTTCTCACCTCACCATACAACCCGAATATCCTGTGCAAGTCGGCTTCCTCATAAGTATTGATCACCTTTTTAGCAGAAAGCTCAGCCTGCTGATCCATCCTCATATCCAGCTCTGCATCAAAACGGGTTGAAAATCCACGTTCAGGCTTATTAAACTGATGAGAAGAAACACCAAGGTCAGCCAGAACACCGTCTACCTCTTTAATACCGTACAACTTTAGATACTTTTTGCAATGGCGGAAATTAGCCTGCACAAATTCGAAACCTTCATGCGTAATTTCTTCTGCATTGGCCACTGCATCATGATCCTGATCAAAACCGAAGAGTTTACCATCTTTTAAATGCTCAAGAATTGCCTGTGAATGACCTCCTCCACCAAAAGTAAGATCTACATAGATCCCTGAAGGATTTATAGCAAGCCCTTCAATGCATTGCTGCAACATAACCGGTTGATGGTATTCACTCATAGACTTTTATTCAAAAAGATGTTTCTCAGCTAAATCAGAAAATTCTTTCTGGTCTTTGATAAGGAAGTCATCATATTTTGATGCATCCCATATTTCAACCCGATTTCCCATGCCCACAACTATTGATTCCTTTTCTAAACCTGCAAAAGAAAGCATGTTCTTAGGAAGCAATATTCTTCCGGCACTATCAAGTTCTACGATTGCGTTACCTCTAAAGAAATTCCTTTGTAAGTTCCTGTATTCAGCATTAAATTCATTTAGCCCTGCAATTTTGGAGAAAATTTTCTTGTACTCCACCATTGGGTATAACACAAGGCACGGCTCAAAACCTCTTCTTATCACCAGCTCGGAACCGGAAGCTTCGGGCAGGTTGTTTTTGATCTTGGCAGGCAAGACCAAACGCCCCTTAGCGTCCAATTTACAATCATATTCCCCGGTGAAGAAAGCCATATACAGTATTTACACAATCTCTTAATGACAAAACTAATACAATATACGACATTTTGTACCACTTTCTCCCACTTTTTTACACTTTTCTTCAAAAGATTACATAAGAAGTGTAGAAAAAACAAGTAAATGCTTTAAGATCAACTATTTTAAATTTTAAGTAATAGAGAGTGAATTAGTTATCATAGATTTATTCATTCTTCCAAAACGCCTGATCAAGCTATAAATTCAAGGTTTCATGCTCTCATAAGGCGTCTAAAAAACTATATTGTAATGAGCGCCTTGCTTTTCTTAGATTTAGTGGGGAGATGTGGGAGAAAATCGAATATTATCCAGATTTAGAGGAGTAACATAAGTAAAAAGCTCTATTCCAGCTTTTTCTTTTCCTCCTCTGAATAACCCAGAATTTTTGTAAATAAGTAGTTAGCATGCTGATTTAAGGAAGGTGGTGGAGCAATGTGGGAGGGAATTTCATATTTATCCATTTTTGCTATAAAATTTCTCAGCCCTACAGTTTTTAAACCTGACTCAATCAGTAAATGATCAGCTTTCCCTGAAGCAAACACCTCCTGCACAGATTGCAACTTTCCCGATGGCACATGGACTGCATCTAATCTTGTTAACAAAACCGAAGCCTCCTCCTTTGCAAAAGCATTTTGGAGGAGTGCGTTAAGCTGCTCCCTGTTTTTTACCCTGGTAGAATTGTTGGAGAACTTTTCCGACATAAAATTGCTCAAGCCCAGCACTTTAGTTAAAGCTTCAAACTGTTTGTCTGTACCTACAGCTATTACAATTTTAGCTCCGTCCTGACAGGTGAATATGCTTCCGTATGGGGCAATATTAGGATGCTCGGAACCCATTTTTTTAGGATTATGTCCGGCTAATAAATAATTAGTAGCCTGATTGGCTAAAGAGGAAATGGCTGCATCGAACAATGAAACTGACACCTCTGCCCCTTTTCCGGTTTTAAGCCTGTGAATGTAAGCCAGTAAGATAGCTTCTTTCAGTTGATGAGCTGCTAAAATATCAATTAAAGCCACCGGCATTTTCACTGATTTACCCCCAGGCTCTCCATTCATAAACATAAAGCCTGTTTCCGCCTGCAAAATAGCATCATAACCTACTTTAGAATTCTGATCTCCGTAGCCAGATATTTTACCGTAAATCAGGGATGGGTTATGCGATCTAAAAGTGGCGGCATCCACCCTCAACTTCTCTGCATCTCCCATTTTATAACTGGCAATTACAATATCAGAAACCTTCACCAGGTCTATTAAAGCAGCATAGTGGTCAGGGTTTTGCACATCTAAAGCCACAGATAATTTACCTGAATTTACCGCTGAAAAATAAGCACTTACATCTGTTTCGCCTTCCTCTTTATTGAGTTTCCAACTGCGCGTAACATCTCCTCTTGTGGCAGGATTCTCAATTTTAATCACCTGCGCGCCAGATTCTGCAAGAAATTGACCTACAGATGGCCCGGCTAAAACATTGGCCAACTCCAAAACTCTTACTCCTTTTAATATTTCATTCATTCTTCAGTATTTTAAAGCTCAGCCCCTTAAAAGCAAACTTAACTGATAAAATTAAGTTATTAGCACTCATTTTAACTCCTGCACTCAGGATTATACAACAATCTTTGTATTTTGCACTTCCTAAGGGTACTAATACAAAATTTATCGAGTAAGTCTTTAGTCGGACAAAAAATTTTTAACCTAATATAATTTTTGGGGTATTACTTATTACTATGCAAAAAATTACTACATACATTTTCGGTTTATTACTACTATTAACATTCTCCTGCAATATTGATAATAAAGAATTAGTGCTTGATGGCCTGTATATTGGCGAAATTGCCATGCAGGGAAAATCTACTCCTTTTAAAATGCAAATTGACGAGCAAGAGGACGGGCAAATTATTGCTACAATTATTAATGGAGAGGAGCAGATTGTTCTCAATGAAATAGAAAGAAATGGCGATTCTTTACACATTCCACTTCATGTTTTTGACATTTCGCTGGATCTCGAAATTCAGAATAGTGCAATTTCAGGCACCTACACTAAGCATTATGAAGATGACTATGTATTACCAATCACTTTACATAAAGGAGATGAGAAATTTCTTCTGGTAAACACAGATGTGAAACCAGCTAATTTTGCAGGTAAATGGGACGTAACTTTTATAGAACCAGAAGCTCAGGATACTACCAAAGCAGTAGGAATATTCAAGCAAAATGAGAATCAGGTTTCTGGTACTTTCCTTACACCTCTGGGAGATTACAGGTACCTGACAGGGGTGGCTGACGATAAAGTAATGAAATTAAGCACATTTGATGGTAATCATGCTTTTCTATTTGAAGCCACTCTGCAGGATGATGGAACACTAAAAGGTGACTTTTATTCCGGCAAAGAGTGGTACGAAAGCTGGTCGGCACTGAGAGATGAAAATATTGAATTACCCAGCCCTGACTCTCTTACCTACCTAAAAAAAGGATATGATAGAATTCAATTCAGTTTTCCTGACCTGGAGGGAGAAAAGGTAAGCCTGACAGATGAAAAATACCAGGGAAAGGTTGTGATTGTTCAAATTTTTGGCACGTGGTGTCCGAACTGTATGGACGAGACTAAATTTCTGGCTGAATGGTATAAAGCCAATAAAGATAGAGGTGCTGAAATTATAGGACTTGCCTACGAACAAAAAGATGATTTTGAGTATGCGAAAAGAAGAGTGGAAAAAATGATTAACAAATGGGATGTGGACTATGATTTTCTGATTGCCGGAACAAGTGACAAAGAAGAGGCTTCGAAAACGCTACCTATGTTGAATCAGGTAATTTCATTTCCAACAATGATTATTTTGAATAAAGAAGGTGAACTGGTGAATATTCACACAGGATTTTCAGGTCCTGGAACCGGAAAGTATTATGAGGAATTTAAGGCAAACTTCAACCAAAAGATGGACAGCCTTTTAGCTCTTTAATTAAAAAATGCAGAAATACAGATTATATATTTTAGCTTTTTCCTTCTGTTTTGTCTGCAAAATGGTCTGCGGGCAACAAAAGCAGGAGGTTACAGAAAAATATGAAAAGGAAATTTCTGTTAATCAGGATGATTTTCCTGAAAAAGCATTGAAATTAGCTGCTCCTATTTTAAAAAATTCAAAGAAAACCAGGTTTTATAAGGAAATTAATGCCAACGGCACATTCTTTGAATTTAAATGCCGGTATCGAGGGGAATACATCAGTGTAAAGTTTAATGAAAGAGGGCAACTGGTTGATATAGAGATTCTACGGAAGCTTGAAGACTTTCCTGAAGAGGTTCGAATAGCTATTCAACAATATTTTAAAGAAAATTACGAAAAATACCAGTTTAACAGGATTCAAATTCAGTACAACCGGGAAGAAGAGTATGAAGATGGTGAGCTTGAAATAGATGATGATGAAGAATACCTGGAAGAATTTTTAGAGCTGGACCTGGAAGATTTAATTATAAAATACGAAATAGAAGCTGAAACGGTAGACCCCTCCAACAAAAGAGGTTTCTTTGAATTTCTGTTCAATAAGGAAGGTAAATTAGAGGACAAAAGGAAAATAGTTAAAAGAGCAGATGACAACGTACTCTATTAAAGAATTTTTAGTATTCATTTCTTTATTTCTTCTACTGCAACCGCTTAAAGCTCAAAACATCCCCTCTGTACGTTGGGAGCCCGGTTTCTCTTTTACCAAAAAGATGGATGACAGGTGGAGCTACAATTTATCTATTTTAGGTAGGCAAAGATTTACCAATTATGGTGAAGGAGAAGAGAATTTCCGAACTGATAGATGGGAGGTAAAAGCTTTTGGCACTTATACGCTATTTGGTAAAAGGAAGCTCAGTTTAGGTTATATGTACCGAAAAGTTGATCCTTTTGATGAAGATGCTGGATATGAGCACCGACTCACCCAGCAATTTGCTTTTCTTACTGAATTAAAAGGCTTAAGATTAGCTAATAAAATAAGAGTTCAAGAGCGAATTCGTAGCTCAAGCTATCTCACAAGGTTACGATATTCTATAAGTTCTGATTTTCCCTTAAATGGCGAAAGTCTGGACGAAGGAGAATTGTATTTTATTGCAGGAAATGAAGTGATTTATGAATTCAATTCTCTGGAAGACGAACTTGAAAACAGATTCTCTATTGGGCTGGGTAAGTTATTTCAAAAAGGACAAAAGCTACAATTAGCTGTAGAAAGTCAATATAGTGATCTAATTAGCGAAGCGACAAGCCACATACTGCAGGTAAAGACAGTGTACTACTTTAGCTGGTAAAGAAGATTATACATTTAGGTCTTATTTCTCCATATTTGCACCCAATAGCTATCATTTTATCCTTTTCTCAGAATCTGTTATAATTTATTATTCGTGTGGAAAACTTTCCTTCCTTACCTCTTGTTTGCCAATTGAAAGCTGTAAATTTGCAGTATCCTCAGGGTGTTAAACACGTTTGGTGAACCTAACAAGTATTCTAGTACCGGGTGAAGCAAGCTTGTAAAGCCAGGCCTCATTCGCCTTCGGGCGGACCTCGTTTTCCGATTTATCGGGAAGCAGGATAACAGTGGAAGGCTGATCAGGTAAGCAGCCTAAATCCTGAAATAATCGGGGTTCACGCAACATCTTTAATGCTCTGAGGTTTTTTTTATCCTAAATACAGATCTCCCCCCTCCTAAAGGAAGGCTTATCTTAACAGCTTGTTTTCCTAAATGTTTGAGAAAATTGATCTACCACTCAAAACATTTTCATTCTATAATTTATTAGCATTGTGTATCTTACCACAAAACACATAATCTAATCCTTTATGAAAAATATAATTACTGCATTTCTATTTATTTCCACTCTCACTTTATCAGCTCAGAATACTCCTCCTCCGGAGGTTGATTTAAGAATCTACGATATTGTAGATGCTGTTTCTGCTGAGAGATTAGAAAATGACATCAGAAAACTGGCCGGATTTGGCACAAGAAACACTTTTTCTGACACCGTATCCAACACCAGAGGAATTGGCGCGGCCAGACGATGGATAAAATCTGAGTTCGATAAAATTTCTAAAGACTGCAAAAACTGTCTTGAAGTTTTCTATCAAAAAGATTTTGTAACGAAAGAAGGTAATAATCGGGTACCTAAAGATGCCTATGTAGTAAATGTAGTAGCCATTCAAAAAGGAACCGAATACCCTAACAGCTTCATCATCATGTCTGGCGATATTGACTCAAGGGCTAGTGACACCATGGATTTCACTACTGATGCACCTGGAGCCAATGATAATGCTTCCGGAATGGCAGGAACGATGGAAGCAGCACGTGTTTTATCAAAATATAAATTTAAACATAGCATTATTTATGTGGGGCTATCCGGAGAAGAACAAGGGCTATTTGGAGGATCGGGACTGGCCAAATACGCAAAAGATAAAGGCTGGAATATTATAGCTGTATTGAACAATGACATGATTGGAAATATTGAGGGTGTAGATGGAGTAGTTGACAACAGAACTTTTCGAATATTCTCTGAACCTGTGCCTCCAACAGAAACAGAAAGAGAGCGGGCCATGCGCAGATATTATGGTGGTGAAGTAGATGGTATTTCCAGACAACTAGCGCGCTATGTACATAAGCAAACCCAAACCTATATGCCGGAAATGAACCCGATGATGATTTACAGGTTGGACAGGTTTGGCCGTGGGGGACATCATAAACCTTTCAACGACCTTGGCTTTGCAGGCATCAGAATTATGGAAGCGCATGAAAATTACAATCGTCAGCACCAGGATATCAGAACCGAAAACGGCATTGAATATGGAGATGTAATTGAAGGTGTAAATTTTGATTATGCGAAAAAATTAACAGCCGTAAATGCCATTGCTATGGCAGGATTGGCATGGGCCCCACCAGCGCCTAAAAATGTAGGCATCGGTGGTGTGGTGGAGCCATCTGCTAAATTAGCCTGGGAAACACAGGAGTCGGATGATATTATCGGGTACAAAATCTACTGGAGATTGACTACTTCTCCAACATGGGATAATTCACGCTTTGTAGGCAAAGTTGATAAATATACACTGGAAGGAATAGTAGTAGACAACTATTATTTCGGAGTTGCTGCGGTATCTAAAAGTGGAAATGAATCAGTTGTAGCATTTCCTGAAAGGGTTATTAGGGATTAAGATGTAAACAGCCCCGAAAAATGTATTCAGGGCTGCTTATTTATTTACTTTCCGTATATTAACAAAACTTATATTCTATAATACTATGCTTAAAAACTTGAAGTGGAAAAAAGGTCTGTTTGATGATATTTATCAAATTTATTCTGATGAAAGCTCAGTAGGATTTCTTAAAAGAGGCACTGATTCATCTTATGGAGAAATAAATGGTAAACCCTATTTATTTAATTCTGTTGGTGCATTCAAGCAAATAAAAATCATATATGACGCAGAAAATTACAGAAAATTAGGAGAGATCAGGCTAAATGATTGGACGAACGGAGGCACTATTATTCTAAATAACAAACTGCTAGGTTGGAAATTCAAAAGTTTTTTGAATAATGAGTTAACCATTTTAGATACCAGAGGCAATGATCTATTGTACTTAACATCACATGGGATTATCCATACTAATTCGCCTGAGGATTTATTCATCTTAATCGGTCTTGTAACTGATAATATTGCCAGGCATTCAAGAAATACAATACTATTTTCAGCTATTTTCCCTTTACTTATTTTATTAATTATGTGGTTTGTTTTTTAATAAACTCTGCTAATCTTTTTCCTTCTGCAGTATCCCTATAGGGAAATCATTTCCGCGAGAGAAAGTATAAGGATATTGAGGCTTGCCTTTTAACTTCATGTTTAGCTCTGGAACTAATTCATCGATAAAGGATTTCATCTCAAAAACTGTCACTTTTCCATCTTCAGGAGCTCCATCTGCGCTCCCTCTTATTGCCTCTAGCAGAGCATAAGTAAACACTCCATGTCCCAAATCTGCAAATTCTGAAGCAAACTGCTCGCTTCCTGCTGCTGATAAAATGTGCACCCCTGCACTTCTGCTAAGTTGCGCTATGGCCTTTTCTTGTGGTGCTCCCCGCTGCGCCAAAAGCTCTACCGAACCTCCTGACTGACATGCATCAATAAAAACAATTTGCTTTAGGGCTTTTAATAAAGTGAGTTTTTGCTGCATTGTTTCAGCACTTAAAGCCTGCTTTCTCAAAGCTTCTCCCTCATACAATCGAGTGGACTCATGTGGAATAAAATAGAAAGTGTCATCACTCATACTACCGTGGCCTGCAAAATACAACACAAAAAGATCATCAATAGCTGCATTGGCAATGATTGTATCCATAGTAGCCAGTATATTTGCCTTTGTTGCTTTCTCATTATACAATTCATAAGATTTGAAAGAGGAAAACAGATATTTTGACTGGGCTTTCATTTCCTTCGAAAATGATTCCGCATCAGCCTTTGCGTAATTTAGGTTAAGTTCAGGGTTTTTGTACTCATTTACTCCAATTACCAACAAATGGCAAGTGGCACCTGGCACACTATTATCAGTGATCAAATCAACTTCAGCAGGAGCAGAAGCTATTTTCTCATTATTTAAAGCCCGTACAATAAATCTGTTATGGCCGGACACAAGAGGTTGCTCAACACTGAAAATAGTAGAATTATCCTCTTGCCTGCTCTTTTTAAAATCCCTTATATCGATACCTACTCTTTTACTATTATGAAAAAGTTGTAGCTCTTTTAAGTGTTCATCATTTGTTACTTTTAAATGTATAGTTGCCTTCAATTGATCATCTGACATTGTGCCTGCAATTTTCACTTCAGTAAGCTCTGATTTATCCAGTAAGCCCTGAAGGTTTTTCTTGCTTTTAGTCTCTTTGCCTGAAAATGTCTTTTTTATAAGTTGAGGAGTATAAAATTCATCAAAAAACTGATCCAACAGGTAGGCTTCATTTCCTTTTACATAGTGCACATACTGCTGCGCTCCATCAGTAGCGTAAAAATAACCTGCGGGATTACGTGTTACCCAATTGGCCTTGTCAATAATAATATGCTCAAGAATCTCCTCTCCCGTTTTCAGATCCCAAAATTTCGTAACCCCATCCAGGTCTCCGGAGATCAATAAACTTCCTTTTTCATCTATGTTTAATGAACTTATGCCCGCCTGATGACCTTCCAGTTTTTGTAGTAAATCTCCCTTTTCTCTATTCCAGATGTAGATGTTTCTATCGTCACCGCCAGTATAAATTTTATCATCTTGCAAAGCTCCTGCTCTTATGGCTCCTGTAGGGTGATGATATTTTTTCCTCATCATTCCATCATACAAATTCCAGGTAATGGCTTTTCCATCGTTAGATAGCGTAATGAATTCTTCCGGCTTGTCACTTAATATTATATCATTAACATTTTCCGTATGCCCGATAAAAGTTTTGACCAACAGGCCTGTTTCCACTTCATAGAGTTCCAGTTTTTGGTCCAAACGGGCAACAATTAAGTATAAGCCATCTTTAGTAAAAGTAGCTGAATAAGCAGAAGCATTTTTCCAGTAAATTCCAGAGATTGCTTTTCCTGTTTCCACATCCCAAACCAGTACCTGTCCATCCCAGGAAGTGGATACAATTTTACTCTGATCAGGACTCCACCTCACATCAAAAACAGGAGATGAATGGCCTTTTAGTATTTTCAAAGCTGTTCCTGATCTTTTTTCCCATATAATAACATTCCCTTCTCCTCCACCTGAGGCTATTTGCTTTTCATCCGGGGAAAGCGAAAAACTAATTACACTTTTTGAATGCCCTGCAAACTCCACCACAGGCTTTCCTGTTTTCACTTCCCACATTCTTAATACATTTCCAATTTTTCCCTTTAACAAATATTGGCCATCACTGGTAAGTAACTGTATGTTTTTGTTTTTAATGTAGCGGGCAATGTAAGATTCCCAATAATTATTAGGGTCATAAAGCAAACCTCCTTTATCCTGCTGATGTAAGAGCCCTTGAAATTGTTGCTTTACTTCGCCACTTTTAATATCAATTTCTGTGGCTCTATTATCATTTCCACCCACAATAATAGCGTCTGATTCATGGTTAAATATCGCATCATTTATCTCCATCACATCGGGCTTTAGCATGGCTATTTGCTGATAGCTTGTAACATCATATACAAATACCTGCTCTCTATCTGCTGCCAAAAGCTTTTTGCCGTCTTTACTAAAAGCTACAGAGCGGATATCATCCCACTCACTCTTAAGTTTTTTAAGAAGTTTACCAGAAGTAAGCTCCAGAAGATCCAAATCTCCGTTCTCCGAAAGCTTGGCTATAAGAGTACTTTTTGGATTGATCGCCACCAAGGTAGGGCATCCCCCACACCATCCATTTTCGGGTTTTAGTTGATAAACGAGTTCCCATGATTTGGTATCATACAAGGATAACTCTTTGTTATCTTCTCCAATGGCTAAATAGGCTCCATCGCTACTCCAGGTTAAAGCAACCCCATAACCTGTTCCTTTATCACTGTTAACAGGTAATGCCTTCAAGCTGTCACCCGACTGCCAATCATAAATTACTACATGGTTCTCGTACCCCCCTAAAGCCAGTTGTTTACCATTTGGGGCAAAAGCTACATCTGTTAAAAAATCTTTTGCTTTTGGGCTTGTCCATAATATTTCTCCTGTAGAATGATCCCAAATATTCACTGTCATATCAGCAGATGATGAGGCTATTCTTCCTTTTTTATCAATCGATAGATTATTGATAGTGTGCTCATGGCCAAAAAGGGTTCTAATCTCCAAGCCGCTTTCGGCATCCCACATCTTAATCGTTTTATCCCGACTTCCAGTAAAAAGGTAACGACCATCTTCACTCAATTGAACTGTTTTTACTACTTCGCTGTGTCCTTTTTGAAGATTGAGGGTAAGTGATTGGCTTTGGAGCTTGTGCGACAAGACCAAAAATAAAAAACAGGGAACAGAAAACAGGATAGCTTTTTTCATAAGGGCGGCAATTTAACAGAAACAGGATTAAACATAATAGCTTGAGGCCATAAACTATTGATAAAAGCACAAAATCACCATTTTCAGTGAGGAAGAATGATGGAAGCAAACCTAAAACAAGAATTCCCCTACTGAACTCTACAAACCTTACATCCTATAATTTTGCTTATATATGCGATACAGTGCTGACCTCACCACTAGCCCCCTTCCTGTTATGAATTATTTATTTAAACAATATTTAATACACCTGGTTATAAATACAAAAATACAATTGTATCTTTACAACATTAACCAATTTAAACTATGAAAAACAACAAATTCACATTACTAGTAGCCATCTTTGTTGCGGTGATACTTGTATCTAGCTGCGGAGACGGTGGCAAAGCCGCAAAAGAAAAAGCAACTGCTGACTCAATAAGAGTAGCTGATTCAGTTGCACAAGTAGAAAAAGCTGCGCAAATGAAAGCTGATTCAATCGCTGCTTTACCAAAATCAATTGCTGAAACCGCAATGAATGCAGAGCAGCTAAGCACTTTAGTTGCTGCTTTACAGCAAGCTGAACTGGTTGAAACCTTTAAAGGTGAAGGTAACTTCACTGTATTTGCTCCAACTAACGAGGCTTTCGCTTCTGTTCAGGAAACTGTTGATATGCTTTTAAAAGAAGAGAACAAAAGTAAATTACAAAGCGTGTTAAAATACCACGTAGTTGATGGCGCTACAATGGCTGCTGATTTAACTGACGGTCAGGAATTAACTACACTTCAAGGCGAAAAATTGAAAGTTACTATTAAAGATGATAAAGTAATGATCAATGAAGCTGAAGTTGTAACTGCTGATGTTAAAGCTAGCAACGGTGTGGTTCATGTTATCAATAAAGTTGTAGTACCGAAGAAAATGTAATTTTCAGTTATTTTATCCAGAAAGAGGCTGTCTCAAAGAGATGGCCTCTTCTTTTTTGCCCAAATATTACCATGCAATGAAAAGGCTATCCTACTTTTGAGACAGCCTCATGACTGAGATAGAATGTGGGAGACTCTAGGAGAGCGACATTATACCACCTCAATATTCATTAAGCAATGTTCTTATGAAATGTAGTCCCTAAGGGATTTTAAATCCATTCACCTTGATTATTGCTAGCATAGTTTCGTCCCGTTGAGTCTGATAGCTTTGATATACTAAGGTCAGGTTTTGTGAAATCATATGTAAGCAAGAGAAGAACACCAAATGCTTTTATTTTTCCGCTGATTTTTAAAGGAATAAAAAAAGAGGCTGTCATAAAATTTTACTTTTCAGACAGCCTCTTTTTTTATTCTTCAATTTATTAAAAATAATTATTAGTTCTCAATATATCAATCATCATAAGTAATGGTATAACCTCTGATTCCATGCTCATGGCTGTCCATTCCATCTTTTTCGTGTTGAGCTGATACCCTGATACCTATGGTATATTTTAAACCAAGAAAAATGGCCATTGCACAAATAAAGGAAGTAAGACCACATGCGGCAGCACCTAAAAATTGAGTCCCTAATGTATGGTCTGGATTTATACTAAAAAGCCCAACAGCTAGCGTTCCCCACACTCCGCAGGTTAGGTGAACAGAAATTGCTCCCACTACATCATCCAACTTTAGTTTATCCAAAAGTACAACTGAGAAAACCACGAGGATTCCTGCAATGAAACCAACAAGAATTGCATAACCAGGGCCTATAACATCGGCTCCTGCAGTGATCCCTACTAAACCGGCCAAAATTCCGTTGAGCACCATTCCCAAATCCAGTCTTTTGAACATAAAAAGTGCGGCTATCATTCCCCCGATTCCACCTGCACAAGCTGCTAAAGTGGTAGTAACTAATACAAAGGAGGTAACAGCAGGATCCGCTGAAAGCACTGACCCACCGTTGAAGCCAAACCAACCAAGCCACAATAAAAACACACCTATTACCGCTAAAGGAACTGAAGAGCCTGGCTTATCAACTACTTTTCCATTGATATACTTTCCAATCCGCGGACCTAGCACCATAACCCCTGCTAAGGCAGCCCAGCCCCCTACTGAATGTACTAAAGTTGAACCTGCAAAATCATGAAAACCTCTCATATCTAACCAGCCATACCCCCACTTCCAGCTACCAATAATAGGGTATACTATCCCAACAAAAATCAGGGTAAATATTAAATAAGCAGATAACTTGATCCGCTCAGCCACCGCCCCCGATACAATTGTGGCAGATGTTGCTGCAAACATTGCCTGGAAAAGAAAGTCTGTCCAGTAAGTATACTTTCCAGAAGCATACTCTATAGTGGTACCATTTTCAGGTAATGAGAGAAAAAAGCCCGCAAAACCGAATATACCTGTATCGCCACCCTCAAAGCCAGGGTACATCAGATTGAATCCTACTACGAAATAAGTAAGAATTCCTATGATGGGTGTTAATGTGTTTTTAAAAAGAATGTTTACAGTATTCTTAGCCTGTCCAAAGCCAGCTTCAACTCCGGCAAAACCTAGATGCATAATGAACACCAGTGCTGTGGCTAACATCATCCAGACATTATTAGCTGTAAAAAGCCCTAAAGAAATTGCTTCTTGTTGTATAGCCTGATTAGCGTCAAGAAGTACAGTCCCATTAAATATAGCTTCTGAAACAAATGCTAAATTCTGAGTAAAAGTTAATTGCATAATGATTAATTAATTAATTAAGTGTAAAACGATAACAAAAACATTTTAACCCTAATTAACCTATTTTATCAACGATTTAAAATTTTTACGTTCAATTTTTAACTTAATTTCTGACATTTAACATATTTGCCTGAAAAACAAATCAAAATAATAACCTAAACAACAAGTATTAAGATAGTAATTTGATTGTGAACTTGGTTAGTCCTTAATAGAGACTATGTAAAAATTCTCAAAGTTAAAACTTGTAAAGACAAGGGAGTATTAAAGACTACATTCTAATCAAATGATACTACTTCCACCAAGTCTGTAAAGTCAATCAAGGAGAGTTATCCTGTGAACACTTTTCAAAAAGAAATATCACAGATTGATATTCAGAATATTTTAAGGAGTTGAAATGATAAACAACAAAATACCGGAAGTCAATGTGTTGCTTGACAATTATATAATAAAGCGAGAGAAATGCTTTTGTCCAAGGGGGAAGTGAAAAAACGTAAAAACCATCCTGAAGATGTGAAAGCTGTATTCGGACAAATCAAATACAATAAAAAATTTAATAGACTCAACCTTCGAAGCCTCAAAAAAGTAGAGGTCGAATTGGGACTAATGGCTCTGGTACACAACCTAACTAAGATAGCTACCTATATGAATGCACTCTTTCTTATTTTGTCCTAAGCGAAAAATTTAGGCAAGGATCTAAAAATCCATGATATATTAAACGGATAAAAAAAAAGCTGTCATAAAATTTTCTTTTGAGACAGCCTTTTTTGTTAAAGATCAAAATCAAAAATTTATGCTTTTACAGCCTGAATATTTAAATGAAGTCTAACATCGTCACCTACTACAACTCCACCAGCTTCGGTTACCATACTCCAGGTTAAACCAAATTCTTTTCTGTTAATTTTGCCATTCACTTCAAAACCAGCTTTGTTCTGACCGTACCCATCTGTCATGGAACCACCATACTCCACATCAAGCGTAACAAACTTAGTAATATCTTTAATAGTCAAATCACCAACTAATTTAAAGTCATCCCCTTTTTTAGTTAATATCCCATTACTAAACTTAATGTGAGGAAACTTTTCTGCTGAAAAAAAATCGTCAGACTTCAAGTGAGCATCTCTATCTGCTACATTAGTACTGATACTGTTGATGTCCAATTGGAAAGAAGCAGAAGCCCCATCAAAGTTTTCACCATCTGATTCAATACTGCCCTCAAATTTATTAAACTGTCCGGTAACAGTTGAAATCACAAGGTGCTTCACTTTAAACTGTACTTCACTGTGTGTAGGGTCAATGTTCCATTTTGTAGTTGCCATAATTCAAATTGATTAAATGTTTTAGAATTAAATTAAATGTATCAACATATAACGTACATACATGTAATTTGGTTTGTCATTTTAAGAAAATATTTATGCAATAAAAAACATTTCTAACCACTACATAAACAGTTCTAAATAGAGGAGCACTACAGCGTGTTCCTAATCCATTCAATTATTGGCAGTAAAAAGTTTAATAATAACTAATTAAGGCAAGCCTAGAATGCATACTGTCATTCAATAACAATAGTAGTGGTAGTTAAAATAACCAACTATTTATAATTTGAAGGTTCAAAAAGGCTGGCATAAAAAAAGCTGAAGATCTCTCTTCAGCTTTTCACTTTTAAACTTTTCTTTATTCTTATCTTCTTGGCCTTCCTCTCAGAATTTCTACCCATCCATTTTGTACAGTGTTATCAACCGTTAGCTGGTAGAAATATATTCCGTCAGGTTGGTCCCCTCCGTCCCATAAATCTGAAGGCCTATAATTATCATTCTTGTAAACAATAGCTCCACTTCTGTTAGTCACAATCAGTTCAGCCCCATTATCAGGAAGATTAAGGATTTCAAACACATCATTTTTACCATCATTGTTTGGCGTAAAGAGGTTCGGAATAAATGGGCTACGATCAAAATCAACCACCAAATTAGAAGTACCATCTTCACCAAAAACTAATCTGTCGCCACTTAAACCACAACCAAATGAATCATAATATTCAATTTCATAAATCCCTGGTAATAAGTTATTGAATGTTAGCGTCTGACTGCTATTAAATAGCTGAGGTTCATCTGGCAAAATATAATCGGACCTGTTATTTCCACCTAAAGGTTCCAAAAGGAATATCTGTGCCGAATAACTTAATGCACTTGTAGTCGACACTAGTCGTATACTAATAGCTCCATTTGCCTTATCCGGTCTGGTTGTTGGCATAGGGTTCATGTTTTCTCTATCCAACACTATGCCTGGCGCCAAATTAGGCTCAGGAACAAGCTCTACCTGAAGCTGATTAGTAGGAGCATCAATTGCTACTTCTTTAGTATTTGAAGTTATTGCTATATTTCCACAGTTCTGAGGTAATTGAGCTATTCTTACAAAATAATCTCCCGCAGTTACCTGCCCAAAGTTATTTACACCAATAATAAACCTTCTACTCTGCGGAATGGCATCTAAGATAAATGTTTCATCAGCTATTGTGCTATTACCAATGAATAGCTCTACAAATAGCGGAATAGTGGGATCTGCAATGATGTTACTTATCATTATGGAACCTGACTCACCAAAACATGCTACATCAACACCTTCTAATGTAAAATCAGGAACAATTGCACCACCATTGATCGGAATTATACCATCTGCAGAACAAGCCTGATCATTTGTTACTGACCTGATTGTGTATCTATAGCTCGCACCCTTCTCAAAGTTAAACAAATCCTGACCGATGATGAAAACACTATCAGCTATCCCTGATGAAACCAGAGGTATGGTTTCTGAAGACGTATCGCCTACTTTATTAATCACCAGCTCATATGGTCCCGGAACACTTAATAGTGTTGCCTCGCTGAAAGCAATCTTTATTCCTTGTGGTTCATTTAAGCAATTGTTATCAGGTTCTATTTCTCTAACAGAAAGAAGCCTTACCTCATTAGGTGAAACGATAGAACCAATTTCAAAAGCTTTGGCACAACCAGCACTATCAATAACCACTAAATTTCGAACTGTTCTTGAAAGCCCACTTATGATTCTAGAATCATCTAGAGTTACCTGCTCATTATCTACCAGATAGATGTAAGGAGCAACACCACCAGTAATCTCCGGAACCTTTATTTCACCAATTAACTCAGAAGAAGTACAACTTGCCTCTGTAACCAATGTAATTGAGCCCGCCAAATTAATTTCACTACTTATAGTCCCGATGTTAACTGCAACAGAAATATTACATCCTGCAGCACCTACTGAATCACTTACTAAAATATTATTTATTGCAGGTAAGCCAGTGATCGGATTACCAGAAGTGAATTTTTCCCAAGAAGTACCATTATCTATCGAGTAAAAAGCTGTGGACAATCCATCCAAGGTTAATACAACGGAACCAGTATTTGAACCGAAACACTTAACATCTACTGTATCAGAAACAGTAACAGTAAAAGAACCTGAATTTTGCACAATAATATTTCCTCTATCCGGAATTTCACATGCCCCTGGATCAACCGTATTAACAAATTGCATTAAATAAGTCCCTATAGTTAATCCACTAAATATACCAGTAGTGTTTCTTCCAACTTCTACCCCACTCTGATTGATCAGTATGAATTCATAATTGCTAGGCAGGTTATTCAAACTTGCAGAAACCACCCCAAAAGGATTATTACAATCAGGCTGTTGTACATTTATATCTACCGCACCCGGTGAGACCACCGCAGTATTATTTATTATTACCTGTTGATCCGGTAGAGAGCATCCATTTGCATTATTATTAATAAACCTAATGAAATAATCTCCTTCATCTACTGTATTAAATATACCGTTAGTATTTACTGCTATCGGAGTGGCCGGGTTAGCCTGCTCATACAACTCAAATGTAAATGAATCTGTAGTTCCATTTAAACTTACTGTAATGGTACCTGTTGAAACCTCACATGTTGGCTGAGTTATATCCAGATTAGATGTGATATTAAATTTGGTACCAATATTTACATTGAATGGAATTGTTGTACATGATTGATCAATATCTTCAAGGAAGACAGTGTAAGTTCCTGAAGTAAACTCATCTTCAATTTCCACAATTAGTCCTTTTCCCGGATTATCAATGGTATAAGACACATAATCCGTATCAGGTGCTCCTGCCGGTTTCACGCTTGCAACCAATTCATCTGAATCGCTCACATTTCTCAACAGAAAGAATATTTTACCATCTTTTATACCAAAGCATGAAGCAGCTTCTGTTAATGCAGTTACTTTAAAATCGTTACAATCAAAATCACAATCGGAAGGTTGTGTAATTGTAAATGATCGAACTACTGTACAACCCGCATCTTCAATTGTTATAGTATAGATGCCTGCTTCACTTAAACCAGAGATATTTTGTGTACCAGCAGTAAAGCCACCCGGTCCAGTCCAATTAAAAGTAGTAGGACCAACTAAGCCGTTAAAAGTTAGTGAAATAGCTCCCTCAGGTGCACCGCAAGTTGTAATGTTCGTAATTGAAGGTGGATTAATAGTAAAGGATGCATCTTCGCTTACAACCTCACTAAGATTTATCTCACAATTAGTAACAACATCTCTAACAGTGATATCATAATTTCCTTGGCCCAAACCAGTGAAGGCAATTGGGTTATTTGTGCCATCCAGATTAAGGGAATCCGCTACCAATGTTCCTCCGGCATCTCTTACAAAAATTTCATAGATATTAGATCCTACCTGAGTAACATCTACATTAATTACTCCGTCATTTGCTCCGCAAGTAGCTAAATTACTGTTTGAAGTGGCTGCGATTGATTGTACTGGATCAATTGTGAATTGCTCAATTACAGTACATCCATTATCTGAAACAGTAACCTCATAGCTGCCAGGCGCTAAATTATTCTGGTCCTCATTAGCTTCATTAGTTGCATCAATTCCAGGGCCTGACCATAGGAAAGTTGCTGTAGCTGATGTAGGTGTAACTGTAATATCAATTGAACCATCACTAACCCCACATTGCTGCTGATCAACCTCAGTACCTACCACTGTATAAGTAGCTGATTCTTGCAGCGTAAATAATGCAGTATCTATACAGTTAGTAATATTATCAGTAACCTGTACTTTATAGGTACCTGCAGAAAGTCCGGAAATATCTTCTGTTGTCTCAAGGAAAGTCGCAGATCCGTTCAATGTCCACATAAAAGAAAAGTTACCTGAATTATTACCTGTAACATCAATATCAATTGAACCATCTGAAGCTCCACAAGCTGAAGGATTGGTTATTGATTCGGATATTGATATAGATACCTCCTGAACAGCGAATGTGCCAGTCATGTCATACGTGCAAGCATCAAAGGTTCCCGTTACCGAAATTGAATCACCGTCAACAAAATTTCCACTAGGTAAAGTAATATCGATAGGATTACCAGTTCCGGCTAATACTGTACCAGAAGCAATTCCGTTTATTAACACCTCATAGTCAACACCTAACTCGCTACCATCCAGGCTTACTATTAAATCATTTCCTGGACATATTTGAGTGGGATTTGAATTGGTCACATTCTGCCGAACAATATCATCTTTAGTTATAAGGTAAACTTCGTCCGAAAGGAATAAAGAACACGATCCAGAAGTAGCTCTTATAGATAAATCCACATTGGAAAAAGTAACATTTGGCAAAACAAATGCCAGCGAATCACCATCACCTGGTTTAATTAGTCCTGTTGCTGATGTAGATATAAATAGTTCATAATCTACACCTATTTCACTGTCATCAAGAATTAATATGAATTGATCACCAGTACAAATCTCAACGGTACCTGCATTTTGGATGCTTTGATCAATTATTTCAATTACATTAAGAGTAATGTCTCCATTCATTAGTTCAGTACAGACTCCGTTACTTCCCTGTACACTTACAACATCGCCATTACCAAATTCTGAACTAGGAACGCTAATACTTATACCAGCCCCTCCCGCTACACCTGACGCAACAGCACCAGTTGGAGAATCATTTACAAGCGCTTCATATGTAACACCAAGCTCACTACCCGTTAAGCTAACAGTTAAGTCAGTCCCTGAACAAATATTTAGAGCACTCGGAGTACCTACATCTTGAATTGCTATACCCGGAACTATATTCACAGTGAAAGTATTATTCATGGCTGTTACACAGCTACTTCCTATACTGCCTTCTACTGAAATAACATCACCATCTGCGAATAAACCTGATGCTAAAGTAATATTTAATGGACTTGCTCCTCCTACAGCTGTGGTAGCGGGTGTGGTAGGCGCTCCATTCACCAATACTTCATAGGTAACACCTGACTCACTACCATCTAGATTTACAAAAATGTCCTCCCCTGCGCATACATCAAATGGATCTAAATTGGTAACATTCTGTACTGCTATAGTTTCTACTGTTATTGTCACTACCTCCGTATCCTCAGGACAATTCGCTGTCGCTGCTACTGTATAGGTATATTCATACGTTCCTACCGTTGCACCTGTAAAGTCTATGATCCCTGTGCCTATATTAGTATTATCTTCACCTGAGCCTGTACCGCCTGTCTTCGTCCACGTGCCTGCATCAGCATCTGCTAACTGAGCATTTAAATCGAATGATGATGTTGTATTACAGATCGTGGTATCTGTACCAACTCCTGCATTTGGGGCTGGTGATACCGTTAATGTCATTGTAGAAGTATCATTGACACAGCTCGCTGCCCCTATTCCTATTAATCGAAGAGTTACTGATCCATTAGTTGAATCTTGCGTACCAGGAGTATAAGTAGTTAATAATGTCCTTATGTCTCCAAATGCTCCATCTCCTCCGGCTGTCTCCCAACGAATGCTATCTACATTTGATGCTGTGGGTTGATCTGCAACTGCCAGGGAAGCAAAATCAAATATTTCATTTGAACATACCTCTGAATCAATACCTGCAAAGACAACTGGCCCCTGACTAATTGTAAATTCTACTGAATCAACTGCAGGATCACAGCTACCTGCACCTGTTACTGTCAGGTATAATTTTGCTGTTCCATTAGCTATATCATCTGTACCAAAAGTATAAATAGGCTGCTCCACTGTTGCATCACTAAATGATCCATCTGATGAAGCTGTCGTCCACTGGATGCTGCCATTAGCTGCACTTGGAGCTGTTACTAAAGTGGACAGGTCTATTTGAGTGGCATCGCATAATGTGCTATCCGATCCAGCCTCGGCTAAAGGAGCAGGGGTAATTGTTAAGGTCATTTCAGAAGTATCGTTGACACAACTTGCTGCTCCTATTCCTATCAATCGAAGAGTTACTGAGCCATTTATTGAATCCTGTGTTCCAGGAGTATATGTTGTTAACAAAGTTCTTATATCTCCAAATGCTCCATCTCCTCCGGCTGTCTCCCAACGAATGCTATCTACATTAGATGCTGTGGGTTGATCTGCAACTGCCAGGGAAGCAAAATCAAATATTTCATTTGAACATATTTCAGAATCTATACCTGCAAAAACTACTGGTCCCTGACCTAATATAAACTCAACTGAATCCACTGCAGGATCACAGCTACCTGCTCCTGTTACAGTCAGGTATAATTTTGCTGTTCCATTAGCTATATCATCTGTACCAAAAGTATAAATAGGCTGCTCCACTGTTGCATCACTAAATGACCCATCTGATGAAGCTGTCGTCCACTGGATGCTGCCATTAGCTGCACTTGGAGCTGTTACTAAAGTGGACAGGTCTATTTGAGTGGCATCGCATAATGCGCTATCCGATCCAGCCTCAGCTAAAGGAGCAGGGGTGATCGTCAATAGCATATTATCTACTGCAGGATCACAGCTGCCATTCCCATTGGCTGTCAACGTTAATGTCGCTGTTCCATTTGTAATATCTGTGGCTCCTGGGGTATAAGTTGTTACTACGGATGACGCATCTCCAAATGTACCGTCTCCTGAGGTAGTCCATAATACACTGCTAAAGTTGCTCGCTGTCGGTGAAGTGGCTGAGGCAGTCATATCAAATACTACATCTGAACATACTTCCTCATCGCTTCCTGCATCTGCTGTTGGAGCTGCAGTGATTGTCAAAGTCATAGTATCAACATCAGGATCACAGCTGCCATTTCCACTAGCGGTCAATGTCAAAACTACTGTCCCATTGGATATATCGGCTACACCTGGAGTATAAACCGGATCCAAAACACTTGTATCATCAAAAGCTCCATCTCCTGAGCTACTCCACGAAAGGCTGCTGAAATTACTCGCACTTACTGTTCCTGATACTGATAAATCCAACGCATCGCCTGCACATACTGATAAATCATCTCCAGCCTCGGCTATCGCATCAGGAGTAATGGTCAATACCATATCATCACTAACATCTGTACAGTTGGCATTACCTAATGCCGTTAAAGTCAGCGTCACTGTGCCCGCTGCTATGTCAGCAGCACTTGGAGTGTAGGTGGTAATCAATTGAGAAGCATCTCCAAACGTTCCTGTTCCACTTGTTGACCATAACAATCCGTTATTATCGCTTACTGTAGGGGCTGTGGCAAATAAATTCATGTCAAAGACATCTGTTGCACATATCTCTTCATCGCTTCCTGCATTTGCAGCAGGTTGAGGTGTGATTGTCATCACAACATTATCTG
Source organism: Marivirga lumbricoides (assembly GCF_014636295.1). Lineage (GTDB taxonomy): Bacteria > Bacteroidota > Bacteroidia > Cytophagales > Cyclobacteriaceae > Marivirga > Marivirga lumbricoides. The sequence continues at coordinate 167,996 of NZ_BMEC01000014.1, forward strand.
TGACTGATGAACAGCTGCCAATACCGAAAGCCTCCAAGGTTAAAGTTACTGTTCCATTAGTAGCATCATTTGCCCCAGGGGTATAAACTGGAACCAATACTGTGTTGTCATCAAAAGCTCCATCTCCTGAAGTAGTCCATAATACACTGCTAAAGTTGCTCGCTGTCGGTGAGGTGGTTGAGGTACTTAAATCGTAGGCTGTAGCCGCACATATAGTCTCATCACTTCCTGCATCTGCTGTTGGAACTGCGGTGATCGTCAAAGTCATAGTATCAACATCAGGATCACAGCTGCCATTTCCACTTGCGGTTAATGTCAAAACTACTGTCCCATTGGATATATCGGCTACACCTGGAGTATAAACCGGCTCCAAAATACTTGTATCATCAAAAGTTCCATCTCCTGAGCTACTCCACGAAAGGCTGCTGAAATTACTCGCACTTACTGTTCCTGATACTGATAAATTCAACACATCGCCTGCACATACTGATAAATCATCTCCGGCCTCAGCTAAAGGAGCAGGGGTGATCGTCAATAGCATATTATCTACTGCAGGATCACAGCTGCCATTCCCATTGGCTGTCAACGTTAATGTCGCTGTTCCATTTGTAATATCTGTGGCTCCTGGAGTATAAGTTG
>NZ_BMEC01000014.1:168729-220879 GCF_014636295.1 Marivirga lumbricoides
ACAGCTGCCATTTCCATTGGCTGTCAACGTTAATGTTGCTGTTCCATTTGTAATATCTGTGGCTCCTGGGGTATAAACCGGCTCCAAAATACTTGTATCATCAAAAGTTCCATCTCCTGAGCTACTCCACGAAAGACTGCTGAAATTACTCGCACTTACTGTTCCTGATACTGATAAATTCAACACATCGCCTGCACATACTGATAAATCATCTCCAGCCTCGGCTATCGCAGCCTCATAAACATTAACCGTAACATCTTCTTCATCCGGAGTACAAGAACCAGCAGTAACAGTATATTTAAAGGTAAAAACACCTTCTGTAGCCCCACTAAAATCAACTGCTCCGGTGGATGTATTTAAAGTTCCTCCAGTTCCTGTTGACTGAGACCATGTTCCACCAGAATCCTGACCAGTTAGTAAACTAAATAAATCAAATACATCAGTAGTACAAGCTTCACCAGCAGTACCGACATACGATCCAGCATCGGGTCCCTCATTAACAACAATTCCTGTTAAATCAAAAGTACAACCATTATCATCTGTCACCAGTACATCGTAACTTCCTGCTGCTACATCTGTAACATCCTGAGTAGTTTGTCCACTACTCCATAAATAAGTATAAGGGGAAGTTCCTCCTGCCACATCAATATCAATGGTTCCTGAACCTAAATTGTCACAGTCGTCAGTTACCGCTACTACAGAAGCTACTAATTCATCTGGTTCATTTATAACCAAACCAGTTATGAGTCGAGAATTAAAACCCGCATCATCTGAAGTAACTCTTACCCTATATGTTGTATTACCTAAAAAAGCTACTAAATCGGGATTATCATTAGCTTTTATGCCAAAACCAGGGAAGGGAGGCGTATAACTGACTGATCCATCGGTAGTGTTAATATTATCACTTAATACAATCACATTATCTGTTGTGTTTGTGATTGTTGCAATAGGTATCTCGCTCCCATCCCATAAGAAAAACTCTACTGTAAAAGGAGCTGTACCAGAAATGATATTCAAGGTAATTTCACCATCCCCACCGTTAAAGCAACTAACATTTTGAGTTACTGAAGCATTAATATTTAGTTGAGCAAACACATTTGCTCCTCCAAATAAAATAAAGCTTAAAACTAAAGGAAGAGTATAAAAAAGTCTTTTGTAATATTTTCCCATATAATTATAATTTTAAGCCTGAGATTTGCCTTGTTTTACACAATTTTTCAGAAGCTGAAAACTCCACAACAAGTTTGTATATGTCATCTTTCTCTATAGAGTTAAAAGTAAGATTTGTATTCCCTTTTCCTGATTTTCTTTGTACTTCAACATAAACACCATTTAGTACTTTAAATAAAGTAGCTTCAAAGTTTTCAGATGTTGCGATTTTAAACACAAAACTATTATCCATGCTTGATAAGCGGGTAATTTCATTTCCGCATTGCAGTGGAAATGCCCCATCTTTAGCACTTAATTTGACTGCAGCTATTATAACTAATGTAATAATTATGCAATATATCTTCTTCATAGGTCAAAAATAATTCATTTTTAATTCAATAAAATGCAAATCTAAAGGGTTTTAGTACATTTAAGATTATTTCATCGAAAGCTTTACTATTTTACCGGAATTTAGCTACAAAAGACCGTATTCAAGTCGCCTAATTACCATAATCCATTCAAATATAAGTGATTCAATATTCTAAACAATAAAAAACAAGTAAAACTTTAAGTATACAATGATAAAACACTAAAAAACAAATAGTTATATCAATCAAATTAACTTAAGAACCCTGGGATTTATAGCATAAAAACACTTAGGAAAAAAAATCTGCTTTTCGTATCTTTGCCTGCATTATAAGCGTTCATTAAATTTAAAGAGTAATTATATGGCATTTGATTTAGACATGATTAAGGCAGTTTATGCCGGCATGAGTGAAAAAATAGAGGCTGCAAGGAAAGTGGTGAACAAACCTCTCACCTTGTCAGAGAAAATTTTATATTCTCACCTATGGAATGGAAAGGCTACAAAAGCGTTTGTTAGAGGAAAATCTTACGTGGACTTTGCACCGGACAGAGTAGCAATGCAAGACGCCACAGCCCAAATGGCACTACTTCAGTTCATGCAAGCAGGAAAAGACAAAGCAGCCGTTCCTTCAACAGTACATTGCGATCACTTAATATTAGCTAAAGAAGGTGCTAAAGAGGATTTAAGAAGTTCTCTTACAGCAAGCGGAGAAGTATTTAACTTCCTTGAATCAGTATCCAATAAATATGGCATCGGATTCTGGAAGCCGGGTGCTGGTATCATACACCAGGTAGTACTAGAAAATTATGCCTTCCCTGGTGGAATGATGATAGGTACTGACTCCCACACGGTAAATGCGGGTGGCTTAGGAATGGTGGCTATTGGCGTAGGGGGTGCTGATGCTGTAGACGTGATGGCGGGCATGGCATGGGAGTTAAAATTCCCTAAACTAATCGGTGTAAAATTAACAGGTAAATTAAATGGCTGGACTTCTGCTAAAGATGTTATTCTTAAAGTAGCAGGCATTTTAACCGTGAAAGGCGGTACAGGTTGTATAGTTGAATATTTTGGCCCCGGAGCACAATCTTTATCTGCAACAGGTAAAGGCACCATTTGCAACATGGGTGCTGAAATCGGTGCAACTACCTCTACTTTCGGTTACGATGAAGCAATGGAAAGATATCTGCGCTCAACTGACAGAAATGAAATAGCTGATGAAGCTAATAAAATAAAAGCACACCTCACAGGTGATGATGAGGTTTACGCTAACCCTGAGCAGTATTTTGATCAGGTCATAGAAATTGACCTCTCTACATTAGAACCCCATGTTAATGGACCATTCACTCCTGATAAAGCAACTCCAATTTCACAATTGCGAGCAGAAGCTGAAAAAAATGGATGGCCTACAAAAGTAGAATGGGGATTGATAGGATCTTGCACAAACTCATCTTATGAAGATTTGTCAAGAGCTTCTTCAATTGCTAAGCAAGCAGTTGAAAAAGGATTGAAAACCAAATCTGATTTTGGCATTAATCCAGGCTCTGAGCAAGTGAGATATACAGCAGACAGAGATGGCTTACTCCAAATTTTTGAAGACCTGGATGCCACAATATTCACAAATGCCTGTGGACCTTGCATTGGTCAGTGGTCACGAACAGGAGCTGACAAAGGTGAAAAGAACACTATTGTCCACTCATTTAACAGAAACTTCTCTAAACGTGCTGACGGAAATCCTAATACCCATGCATTTGTAACCTCTCCTGAGATGGTTGCTGCAATTGCAATTAGTGGTGATTTAGGTTTCAACCCTCTTACCGACACCCTTACTAATGAAAAAGGGGAACAGGTTAAATTAGACCCACCATTTGGAGCTGAGTTACCTGACAAAGGTTTTGCTGTAGAGGACAATGGTTATCAGGCCCCGGCAACCGATGGAAAGCAAGTAGATGTAAAAGTTGCCCCTGACTCCAAAAGACTTCAATTATTAGAACCTTTTGATGCCTGGGATGGAAAAAACATTGTAAATGCGCAAATCCTCATAAAAGCACAAGGAAAATGTACAACTGACCACATTTCTATGGCTGGCCCTTGGTTGAGATTTAGAGGTCACTTAGATAACATCTCTGACAACTGCTTAATTGGAGCAGTAAATGCATTTAATGGCGAGACCAATAAAGTAAAAAATCAATTAACCGGTGAATATGGTCCTGTACCCGCAACTCAAAGAGCTTATAAAGCTAAAGGTATTCCAACCATTGTAGTAGGCGATCATAATTACGGGGAAGGTTCTTCCCGGGAGCATGCAGCTATGGAGCCGAGGCATTTAGGAGTTAAGGCAGTTCTAGTGAAGTCATTTGCCAGAATTCACGAAACAAACCTGAAAAAGCAAGGAATGTTAGCACTTACTTTCGCTAACGAAGCTGATTATGATAAAGTACAGGAAAATGATAAGATCAATTTCCTTGATTTAGATCAGTTTGCTCCTGAGAAACCTTTAAAGCTGGAATTTGTGCACGAAGATGGAAGCAAAGACATTATTGTAGCTAACCATACTTATAACGATGCACAAATCGGATGGTACAAAGCTGGTTCTGCATTGAATAAAATTAAAGAACTTGAAGCTCAAGGTTAAGATCAATATATTATTTTCCGATCATTTATTGGTCTAGAAAAAATTTTGAAATCATTTTAAAAGCTCTTGCGGACTGTAAGAGCTTTTTTATTAACTAATTTTACTTAAAAAAAGCTTCTTTATACCCAATCTATATTTGGAGCTGATCTAATTTCATATTAATAAATTACTACAACATCTACTCCTAAAATGAGTATATTAGAATACGAAAATTTTTAAATCAATGAAAAACGTAATTACTTCAAAAAGATCCCTTACAGAAGAAACCGAGAAGATGCTTAATCAACAGATAGTAATGGAAGGCAAATCTTCTGCCTATTACTTATCAATGGCCTCATGGTGCGAAACGAAAGGTTATATAAATTCCTCAAAGTTTCTTTATGAGCATGCAACAGAAGAAAGAGATCACATGCTAAAACTTTTCAGCTATATTAATGAGGCTGGTGGTCATGCACTACAGCCTGCTATTTCCGAAATTCGCCATGACTTTAATAGCTTAAGAGAAGTTTTTGAGCTAATCCTGGAGCACGAAATTAAAGTAACTCAATCAATACATTCACTGGTTGACCACTGTTTTAGCACAAAAGATTTTACCACTTTTAATTTCCTTCAGTGGTTTGTTACAGAACAACGCGAAGAAGAAACAATGGCAAGAAGAGCACTTGAAATATTCGATATTATAGGTGAAGATGGAATGGGCTTATGGTATATTGATATTGAATTAGGAAAATTGCATGGACTTGACCCAAAAAATACTGATGCAACTGCACTTTAAAATTCAACAATACATAAAAAAAGCAGTGAAATTCACTGCTTTTTTTATGCTCTAAAACTCAAGTGGATCGTAATGTCTGAAATGGCCATTCATCTTTATCAATTCTTTACTTTTCTGAATATCTCTCAACTGCGGCAATATTACCTTTAAGTGATCTAACAAAAACCTTTGTCGCTGTCTTTCTTCTCTTAATTGCAAAAGATCATATTCAGCATCTTTGGAAAGCCCAATTTGATGTGCGATATCAAACACCCTAAAATCTGTATTTAGAGGTACTTTCTGTATTTCTACAAGTTTATAAAGCTCTGTTAATGATTCAAATAACGCTTCTTTTAATATAATGTCTCCATTATCAACATTAGTCAGTATCTCCACGTCTCCGGCAGCGTATAATTTCTCCTTATAAGGATTTTGCATATTAAGTACGTGAAGCACATTAATTGCTTTTGTCTCAATATCAAAACGACCATCACTATATTCTTTAGCAATATTTACTAATTTCATTTCTGTACCGTATTCAATCTTATTTTTAACATAAGATGGAATAGCAAAATTACTCTCATTGGCTACACAATCTCTCACCAATTCCTTATAACGAGGTTCAAATACATGTAAATTCAACTCCTGCCCAGGAAAAGCCACCAGATTGAGAGGAAAAAAAGGCAAAATAGTTTTCATATCCTATCAAAAGATTTGTTTAACGATCATGTTTCATTTTCCATAAAAAAAAGCCCACATTCTTTGTGGACTTTAATTTATTATTCGAAAATTTAAATTCTATTAAAACAACTTCCGCTTAGAGATATTTAATTAATTTGTTGAAGCCTTAATAGAAGCCAATATCTCGTTCAACGTTTTACTAGGTCTCATTGCTTTATTTACTAAATCCTCGTTAGGCTTAAAGTAACCTCCTATTTCAATTCGCTTACCTTGCGCATTAATCAGCTCTTCATTAATCACACCTTCCTTTATTGACATGCTTTCTACAACCCTCTGGAAGATTTTCTTTAGATCTGCATCTTTAGATTGGTTTGCTAAGGCTTCAGCCCAATACATGGCAAGGTAAAAATGACTCCCTCTGGTATCAATTTCATTAACCTTTCTTGAAGGAGACTTATCATTTTCCAGAAACTTACCCGTTGCCAAATCCAATGCCTCTCCTAAAACAATCGCCTTCTCATTATCAAAAGTCTTACCCAAGTGGTCAAGAGACACTGCTAATGCAAGGAATTCACCTAAAGAATCCCATCTCAAATGGCCTTCTTCAATAAACTGTTCTACATGTTTAGGAGCTGAGCCACCTGCACCTGTTTCAAACAAGCCTCCACCATTCATTAAAGGTACAATGGAAAGCATTTTTGCACTTGTTCCCACTTCCAAAATTGGAAATAAATCTGTTAGATAATCCCTTAATACGTTTCCAGTAACGGAAATTGTATCTTTTCCAGCCTTAATTTTTTTACAAGAGAAGATCGTAGCCTCCTCAGGTGCCATTATCATAATTTCAAGTCCTGCAGTATCGTAATCTTTCAGATAAGTGTTAACCTTCTTAATTAATTCGCTGTCATGCGCTCTGTTGGCATCAAGCCAAAAAACAGTAGGGACTTTAGTATCTTTAGCTCTGTTAACAGCTAATTTTACCCAGTCCTGAATAGGCGCGTCCTTCACCTGGCACATTCTCCATATATCCCCTTCCTCCACTTTATGAGATAATAATGTATTTCCTTCAGCATCTATAATACTCACTTCTCCCGATGAAGGAATTTCAAAAGTTTTATCATGGGAACCATATTCCTCAGCCTTCTGAGCCATTAAACCTACATTGGAAACGCTTCCCATTGTGGCAGGGTCGAAAGCTCCATTTTCCTTACAGAAATTGATGGTTGCCTGATATACTCCAGCATAAGATCTGTCTGGAATAACAGCAATGGCATCTTGAAGTTTATTGTTTTTGTTCCACATTTGGCCTGATGTACGGATCATGGCAGGCATAGAAGCATCAATAATCACATCACTTGGCACATGAAGATTGGTGATGCCTTTATCGGAATTTACCATCGCTAAATCCGGCCCTTCATTGTAACAAGCTTCAATGTCTTTCTCTATCTCTTTTCTCTTTTCTTCAGGTAATTCTTTAAGCTGAGATATAAGGTCAGCGAACCCATTGTTCGGATCAACACCTATCTCCTCAAGTGTTTTTTGGTGCTTCTCAAATACAGGCGCAAAATATACTTTTACTGCATGACCAAAAATGATAGGGTCTGAAACCTTCATCATGGTGGCTTTCAGATGAATGGAAAAGAGTATCCCTTGCTTTTTAGCTTCCTCTTTTTGTACTTCTAAAAATTTACGCAAAGCATTTCTACTAAGTACAGCTGCGTCAATAATTTCACCTTTTTGCAGCTTTAATCCGGATTTCAATACCTTGGTTGAGCCATCATTACTCTTTAATTCAATTTTCACCTCAGTAGCCTCTTCCACAGTGAGCGATTTCTCACTTCCATAAAAGTCTCCTTCCTGCATACTTGCCACATGCGTTTTAGAATCGGACGACCACTTGCCCATGGAATGCGGATGCTTTTGCGCATAATCTTTTACCGCTTTAGGTGCCCTTCTGTCGGAATTTCCTTCTCTTAAAACCGGATTTACAGCACTTCCTTTTACTGAATCATATTTGGCTCTTATCTGCTTTTCCTCCTCTGTTGAAGGTTCGTCCGGATAGTTAGGTAAGTCATAACCCAAAGCCTGCAATTCCTTTATAGCTCCTTTCAATTGAGGAATTGAAGCGCTGATATTAGGCAATTTCACTATGTTGGCCTCTGGTGTTTTAGCTATTTCTCCTAATTCTGCCAAATCATCTTTCATTTGCTGCTCAGGCTTTAACCTGTCCGAAAAAACGGCAATAATTCGTCCGGCCAATGAAATATCTCTTGTTTCTACCACCACTCCAGCAGAGTCAGTATAAGCTTTTACAATTGGGAGAAAAGAATAGGTAGCTAAAGCCGGAGCCTCATCTGTTTTAGTATATAATATCTTTTGGGAATTAGTTGCCATAGTTTTTAAGTTGATTTTGTGACTTATATTTATAAATGATAAAACGATTTTAACTTACCCTACAAGCTTTGCTCTTTATATGGCAGAGACTTTGGTGATAGCTAAAGTCGCATGCGAATTTAATAAAAAACGGTATGGGAGAAAGCTTGTTTAGCAATTATCTGATTTAAGGGAAGTATTTTTTATTTAATAAAATCAATACAGTTGCACTTTTATTATTATCAATCATTATGTTGAAAACATTACCTCCTACCAATTGTTATTTAATCTTAAATGGAGCTACTATGGAATTTGTAATTGCAGGGGGTACCATCGCCATTGCTATATTGATTGTAAGAACAGTGATGAAAAGAGTATTTAAAGATTAACTACCTTTGTTCTTCTTTAGATAATTGAGTGATGAAAGCCTCGGATAAAATAAAAAATAAAAGTTTTGAGCCTGAGATGGATTTCTCCGCCACAAAAAGCAGTGGACCAGGAGGGCAAAATGTTAATAAGGTCAATACCAGGATTGCACTTCGTTTTAATATCCCGGAATCAGCATTACTCTCTGATGAAGAGAAAGCACTGTTGATGAAAAAATTAAAATCGAAAATAACACAGGAAGGAGTTCTAATTATTGAAGCACAGGAAAAGAGGTCACAACTTCAGAACAAAACAATTGCCATTCAGAAATTTTACGAACTCCTGACTAAAGCATTTACTAAAAAGAAGAAAAGAATAGCAACAAAACCTTCCAAAACTGCTGACAAAAAAAGGCTGGAAAGCAAAAAACAGCATGCTGAGAAAAAAGCAAATCGTAAAAAACTACTTTAGATTTATAGATTTGCCGGTATCCAACAGCTGTTCAATTTAGAAAATGATCAATTTGTCCCTCCACTTTTAAAGAGGCTCATCATCAGTAGCTTTCTTCTTCATTGGGGAAATCAGTGCTCTTTACATCCTGGACATATTTACCAATTGCATCAGTTATTATTCCATCCAGTTTGGCATAGTGCCTCAAGAAACGAGGTTTAAATTCAGTCGTGATGCCCAGTAAATCGTGAATTACGAGTACCTGACCATCCACATCCGGACCTGCACCTATTCCTATTATGGGAATGCTTACTTCTTCTGCAACTCTTTTAGCCAGTTTAGCAGGAATCTTCTCCAACACAATACTAAAACATCCACACTCTTCCAAAACCTTAGCATCACTAATTAATTTTTCTGCCTCCGCTTCTTCCTTAGCCCTCACTGTATAAGTGCCAAACTTATAGATAGATTGTGGTGTTAGACCTAAATGCCCCATCACAGGAATACCGGCACTTAGTATTCTTATAATGGATTCTTTAATTTCCGCTCCACCTTCAAGCTTTACAGCATGCCCGCCTGACTCCTTCATTATTCTTATAGAAGACCGAAGAGCTTCAGATGAATTACCCTGATAGGATCCGAAAGGAATATCCACTACTACTAAAGCTCTTTGAACCGCCCTTACCACTGAAGAGGCATGATAAATCATTTGATCAAGTGTGATTGGCAATGTGGTCTCATGTCCCGCCATAACATTAGAAGCGGAATCACCCACTAAAATCACATCTACACCAGCAGCGTCCACGAGCTTAGCCATTGAAAAATCGTAAGCAGTTAGCATAGAGATTTTCTCTCCACGAGTTTTCATTTCCTGTAATTGATGTGTAGTGATTTTTTTAATTGACTTCTTGTGCACTGACATAAAAAATTCTCTTTTATTTAAGTTTTACTGATCGTTCGGAACTGTAACTGTAAATGTAGTACCTTTTCTTTCTTCAGACTCAACTTTTATGTCTGCATTTAACTTTTTAATCACATTTTTTACAATATACATTCCCAAACCACTTCCTTCACTGTTTTCAGAGGCACGATAAAACATATCAAAAATTTTCTCAAGTTTATCCTGAGAAATCCCTTCTCCGTTGTCTTCAATTATGATTTTCGCCTCTTCTTCTGTGGTTGTAACGTAAATATTAATAAAAGATATTAATCCTTCAGAAGTCTTTCTGTACTTAATCGCATTTGAAATTAAGTTATTTAGAATAATCCTTATTTTTGTGAGATCAGAGTAGAATGGTTCCTTTTGAAGAATTTTTACTCTAATTTCTAAATTTTTGGTTGTATAAACATGATGAAAATTTGTAACACTATTGTTAATTTCCACCATAAAATTTATTGGTACTGTAGGTTCAGTTAGCCTGTTATTTCGCGACATAGCCAATAAGTCCACCACAAATTTATCAAGGCGGTTTACACTGCCCGATATCATTTCAATAATTTTTCTAATCTCGGCAGGATTTCTCTCTGTCTTCAAAATTTCTATTAACCCCATCATGGATCTGAGAGGAGATCTAATATCGTGAGAGGCATGATAAACAAAATTATCTAACTCAAAATTTAAGCGTTGCAACTCCAGCAAGTTCTCTTTAAATTCAGAAATATCACGAAAGGTGATATCCAGAAAGTTTCCAAGCTCAGTATCATTTACAATAGCCGAAAGTGAAATCCATGTCTCTGATTCATCCCACCGGCTTACCTTTACTTCGAACTCTTCAATTGAACCCTGATATTTAAGCATTTCCTTTAAATCATGAATCTGATCTATATCAACAAAAACATCACTTAGCATAAGATGCTCTTGGGAATTAGGAAAAGCCAGAATTTGAAGCCCTTTTTGATTGATCTCTACGATATCAAGGTTCTCACTATTGACTCTCATTATACCTACCAGAGAATTGTCAAACAAATGTTTATATTTTTTTTCACTCGTTTTTAATCTTTCTGCCGATTCTTTTTTATCTGAAATATCAGTGTGTGAGCCCGAAATAAAAATGGGGTTTCCTTTAGAATCTCTTGTAACTCTGGCCTTGGAGCTAATCCAAATATATTTCCCACTTTTAGCACGTAACCTAAATTCAACTTTGTATTCAGGTATTTCACCCTTGAGATAACTGATAAAGTTGGAAATGGTCCTTTCTTTGTCTTCAGGATGGATTAAGCTCTCCCAAACACCTAATTTCTCCACTTCGTCTACTTTGTAGCCTAACATATTGGCCCACGGGGGAGATATAAAAATTTCATCTGTCAGCAAATTCCTCTCCCATAATCCCTCGCTAGCACCCTCAGATGCATTTTCATATTGCAAAAGCCTACGTTCAACTTTTGCTAATTTATCTAACAACTGTCGATTTTGAAGTTTTTCTTGCGCCAGTTCAAGCTTTAGTTCTTCGGATATATCTTTTAATTTCTTGTCCATAGAGGGGAGTAAAATTCTTTCAAAAATTTACTATGAAGTGGAGTTCTTGCTGTATATATCATCTTTGCTAATACGATAATCCTCTGAAATAAAGGATAAGTTGGCAAAAACCATTTTAAGCTACAACTCTTTTTAAATTAACTCGACCAACCAGAAGAATCTTTCGAGAAAAAAGGCAACCTTTTAAATAATTGTTTTTATTTAATCATTCTAAAGGTTTTCAATATATTTCAGAAACAGCGAACGTTTAGTAGAAATGAAGCTCTGATTAGAATACTTATTTTGAAAAAGGTTTAGAAAAAAAGGTATCAATTCTTGTAAAAGTATAGAACAACTTTATAAATAGGTATGGGTTAAGGCTTCTTAAAACTATTGCTTTAAGGTATCTACTTTTTCTCTTCTGTTTTTAAAATAAATATTGGAGATAACACCTGTTAAAATTAGTGCAATTCCGCTATAAACCCAAACATTAAAAGTTTCCCCAAAAAACACATAGCCAAAGCTAAGCGCATAGATTATGCTGAGATAATTAAGGCTCGCCACTTTAGAAAGATTCTCAGACTGATAAGACTTAGTCATAAAATATTGAGCAATTTGAGTTAAAACACCAATCAGAATTAAGACATACCACTCATTTCCTTGAGGCATTACCCAATTAAACACCGAATAAACACCTGCTAAGGGTAAAGTAATGAGTGGAAAGTAAAATATAATAACAAGAGGATGCTCTCTATCATTTATTTTCCTGATTATGTTGTATGCTAAACCTGCAAAAGCAGCCGAAGTAATACCTATTAAAAACATTTCGAAAGATATGCGAGGATCAAAACCCTGAATGATTAAAATGCCTCCAAAAGCCATTAAATAAAATATCCATTGAATGGGCTTTACTTTTTCCTTTACAATATAAATTCCTAATACAGAAGTAAAAATAGGTGAAAGAAACTGCATGGTTACGGCACTAGCAAGTGGAATATTTTGAAGTGTATAAAAAAACATACTCAAAGCAATGGCTCCTGCAAGCCCCCTGGCTATCAACAATTTCCTGTTACTCCCAAAAACGGAAACCCTTACAGACTTTAAGTATACATAGCTCATGATAAAGGAAATTAAAGAGCGGAAAAAGACAATTTCAACAGCAGGTATGTTGGGCAATAACTTTACCAGCACATTCATGACAGCAAAAAACAAGCCTGCAATTAGCATATACAAAACGCCTCTATTCATTCGGATAACTACTTAAGGTGTGTAAATCATTGCAAAGCTAGAGTGGTTTTTTTTTAAAAATCAGGAATTAACTAAATAAAAATCTACTATTCTCCAATTTCTACTAGTATCATCAGAGAGACATGCTATTTTTATAATACTAGAGATAGCTTTTATGCTAACTTTTCCCTCTTTAACTGGTCTGTAGAATTTTTTTGCTGCGAAAGCGGAATACTTAATACTACATTAATTCCCTTACCTGGTTTGGAATTAACATATACAGCTCCTTTAACAGCATTCATACGCGCATAGATACTACGTAGTCCCATTCCTGAATCGGCAAACTGCTGGGGATCAAAACCTATACCGTTGTCTTCATAGAACACGTTAATCTCATCATCCACACAGCTGATTTGTACCATTAAATGGCTTGCTTGCGCGTGCTTTAAAGTGTTATTAATCAACTCCAGTGCCACGTGATAAATATTTCTCTCAATTTCCAGAGGCAATCTTTCCTGCATTCCGTAGCTTTCAAAATCTGCCTGAATTTGTCCGGCATCATTGATACTCCTTACTATATCCTTAATAGCTGTATCAATTCCAAACCGAGTTAACATGTCCGTAGAAAGGTTATGAGAGATTTCCCTTGTTTCTTTTATAGCCTCATTAATAGAGTCTAGTACTTTGAGTTTCATTTCCTGGGAATCATCACTTTGAAAAAGCAATTTTATAGAAGAAAGCCTGGCTCCCAGCCTGTCATGCAAATCACTTGCAATCCTGTTTCGCTCTTCTTCCTGACCATGCATCATCGCATTCAGCTCCTTGAGTTCCTGCTCTGTTTTCATTGTCGCTATTTCTTCATTTTTCAACTTTTTAACATACTCCTGTTTTTGCAGAAAAAAGAAAATAGTGCTGAGCATTAAAATGACCAGTAAAATTGAAAGACCTAAAAAAATATTACTCTGAAAAGTTTTTTCGCGAATGGCCATCTCCTGTCGTCTGATTTCCTCCTCTTTCCTTTCTGTTTCATATTTAGTCTCCAGGTCCTTTATCTCCTGCATTTTTTCCTTATCGAAAAGAGAATCTCTCAATTGATTATACTTTAAGAATAGAGCGGAAGCCTCCTCTACTTTTCCTACACCCATTTTAGCCTTTACTAAGTTGGAGAGAACATGGAGGTCATGGTTTGGGTCACCAACATACTCTTTTAGTGCTAAGCTTTTTTCGTAAAATTCGATGCTCTTTTCAAAGTTCTCCAATTTTAAATAAGCATTCCCTACGTTTAAATAAGATACGGCTAAACCATTGCTATCTGCAATTGCTACTTTAGTTTCAATTGATTTATAGTAGCTAGTTAATGCGGCTTTAAGATTATTGTTTTTCTCATATAGAAATCCTAAATTATTGTATAAAAAAGATATAGATAAAGAATCTCTTAGTTCTTTAGACAATTCCAATGATTTAAGATTATATATAATAGCTGAATCATAATTTGTTAAACCACTATCTTTATAAGAAAACAATATGGCTAAATTCAATTGGATACTCATTAACTTCTTTTTGTCAGAGGTATCTTCTAAAATCTGCTCAGCCAATTTATAATATTCATATGCTAGTTGATAGGAACTTTCAACACTATAATAATTAGCCAAATTATTATAATTGGCAACTAATCCATCAAAATTATTTAATACTTTATTTATTCTTATAGATTCGTAGAATGATTGTAGAGCTTTTCTCTTTTGATTATTTCTTCTATAAGTTGTGCCTAAAAGATTATATGTATTGGCAATATTAAAAGAATCATCTTCATCTATATAATATGACAAAGCCAATTCGAATAAATTCAAAGCCTCATCAATTTTACTTTCATTTCTCAACTGTCTTCCTGCAGCAATTAGAGAATCACTCCTATCATTACCATATATATTGATATAATTGAGAAAAAACAGAGTTAAAAACAAAAAAAAATGCCTCATCATTTGTTAAAGATACAAAAGATGAGACATTTTACTAAATAGTATGAAATTTTCAGTCTATATCAGAATGCTGTGGCTGGCTGCTCCCTGTTTCAGTATCAAAATCAGGCTCCTCAACTAGCTCACAAGCGGAGAATGAGAAAATAGCTACTACTAATAATGCGTACTTTAATGTTTTAAGAGTTTTCATAACTTTATATTTATTTAAAATAGTTTTTTCCTTTATTAATATGGTACAATATTAGGGAGTTGCTAAAAGATAGAAAATACCCAAAACAGTAGATTTAAAACTATTTACAGTAGTAATACTCAACCACAACTAGTAATAAAAAACCGATAAATTAGTATTTTTTGCGCATTACAGTAATTATTGCTCCTATTTTCGCAAATGATTAATACACTAATTAAAATAGTGGGCAACTTGTCCAAATCATGCTTTCATACCATTTAAATGCATATTTCGCCAATAGTAAGCAGGGAGGCTATACGAAAATCCGCATCTCATGCAATACCTACTTTTAGGTATTATTTTACTAGTCTCTTAGCAAAAACTTACTAGTTCCTCGGTGAAAACACCCTAAAAAAAGTTTTTTTCTTACTGTTTTAGGTAATTTTTTTTCAAAACCTTTATCCTAATTTTGAATCATCGCATAGAGAAATGTCGGAAGCGGCATCAACCAAGACTTTAGTTATATAATGCGATGTCACCCGTAGGGCCGGGATGTAATAATGAGTATTAATAGATCCCCTATACTGTTAATCATCATTTTCCCGTCCCGAAGGGTTTTTTTTAATTAAAAAATTTAAGGGGATACTTATTTTATAACTTTTTGTGAAAGAATATATCCAGAATATAAAAAATGAATCTCCCAGTTCGATATAGCCAAAATGACTTTAAGCCGCTGCATGCTTTAATGCACAGCTTATATGATAATGTACTGGCGCTAAGTACCGGGTTATGCGAAAGCAAAATGTCATTTATTATTTTTTGGGATGATGAATTTCATGCAGTGCATCATTACTCTCATGGAATTAAAAACTTTCATTCAACTGATTTCGCACTTTATAAAGAGCGATTTGGGAAATTAAAAGCTTCATGCTTTTATGCACCTAATACTAAGTATCACACTTTATTTCAAGATCTCTACTTTTTTAAACATTACGAACAATACGCCAAAACCTTAATTTTCCCTATTCTTGATGATAAAAATCAAGTTTGCGGTTTAATAGGTGTACTACACCCGGAGAACCCTTCTGCAATTGAACAGAATAAGCATGCTTTAAAACAATTGAGTCAGCACGTAGGTAAACTGCATTCTGAACATAAAATTAAACGAAGAAACAACCAACCAAAACCTATACTTTTACAATCCCTAAACCAGTTGCCCGGAGCGCATTATGAGTTCATCATAAGCCCTGAAGGGCAACTGGGTTTTCCTAATGTAAGCGATGAGTTAATCAATCTGCATCCTCACTTTTGGAGTATTCCACACCTATCATGTCCTGACAGCATCTTTAGATTATTACATAGAATGGATTTTCATGATTTCAGGACTTTCCTTTTAGAAAAGGAAGAGGGAAGATCTGTAGAATTTTCTTATGCATTGAAAAATGAAGGGGGCAGTACTAAATATTATATGGTAAGAATTAATACTTATCTGAATGATGCTGGGGAAACTCTCTGTTTTGGTATAGTAAAAGACATTAGTCTTCAGAAATCCTATGAGAATGTATTGGAACAAATCATTTTTGACATTTCTCATGTAATGCGAAGACCTGTAGCTACTATGCAAGGACTTACTCAGCTTATAGAACTGGATAAAATGAATCGTGAAACGGTGAAAGAAGTAGCTTATAAGCTTCAACTAGTTTCCAACGAAATGGATTCCTTTATTAAAAAGCTTTATAATAATTACCAGCAGCGTTGGGAAGAGTTAGAGGAAAGTGAGAAAAAGTGAATTTAAATACAACCTTAGAAAAGAAGAAAATGACTTTAATCTATTGATAAAGAAATTTTCAACTGCAAGAAATACCATTAGCTGGAAAATTACTATCAAAAGGGGCTTTATAGCTCATAAAGAAACTTAATCATTTCCTGTTATACCATATTTCGAAAATAGTAGCTTTAGCCTGTTCTATAGACTTATAACCATCATTATAAATAAGTCCTGCTTTTAAAGCTTTAAAGAAAGATTCAGCTGCGGATTTATCACAACAATTGTTTTCCAATGACAGATCGTGTTATCAAAGGTTGGGTCTGAATATAAGTAATGTAGCTGACTCAAGCTTTATTTAACCTGCTGGGGGGGGGGTAAAGTTTCTGCCTGAGTAAATTTCTGTAGACCGGATATTTATGATTTGAAGCTTTTTTTTCTTTAAATCTCATTTTGTTTTGCGCTTACTGACTCAATTGACCGCTTTCATAATTTTAGCCACCCTAAATCTTTATATTATATATAAAGTAGTATTTACGTTTTAGCTGTTCTGCTAGTAGTGTATGGCCACCACTGTTTACTTAGATCTAATTCCTTTTTTATTAAAGCTGTAAGCAGGCTATGTTTCCGTACCCATTTGGAATGACCAGTGATGTATCATCTATAAAAGCTGACTCTACTTATTTTAGAAACCTTGCAAATCCCCTCAATCGGATAAAAATGTTTAAGACTGGCTGTAAATCCCCTGGGATTCCATGCCCGGTTCGTCTGATAATTCTTTTGCTCCCCCGCTGATAACTTAAACGAACTGCCTGCTCCTTTAATAAGGGACTGTAAACTGTAATAGTATTTTTATGTTTCCAAAATAGTTGTTTGGTAACAAACTGTCTTGAATTCTCTCCACGAATAAAAATAGCAACTTCAAACCTCAACTTGTTTTAAATTAGAAGCAAGTTTCAATAGGACTATTAAAACTGAATAAATTTACTTTTTCTTGTAAAAATGGTAAAAAGTAAGATATTTACGGTTTATGGGCACCGCCAAAAGGGTATAATATAGCCCGAAGCTTGCCCAGAGGTTCTTGATTAATTGTTAAAAATTGGAAGATTATATAGTTGGTATTGGTAAACGTATTCGAGAAATCAGAAAAGAGAAAGGACTTACAATAAGTACTGTGGCCAAGAATGCTGAAGTAAGTAATGGATTGATTTCCAGAATAGAAAATGGAAGAACGATACCTTCGTTACCTGTGCTCTTAAATATTATCAGTGCTATAGAAACCGAAGTAGCTTCTTTTTTTAACAGTCTTCCCCAGCAGGGAAAAACGGCATTTATTGTATCCCGTAAGGCTGAATATTCTGTCATTCAAAAAGAGGTTGATGCTAAAGGCTTTCAGTATAAATCCATTTTTGGTAAATCCTTATCATCTATTGCTTTTGAAGCTGTTTTACTTGAAATCCAGCCAGGATCTGAGCGCGGTAAAGTAGAAACCGATGCTTATGAATTTAAATATATACTTAGTGGAAGCTGTATTTATAATATTAGAGATGAAGAAGTGACTTTAAACGAAGGAGATTCCATATTCTTTGACGGAAGGATACCTCACGTGCCAATTAATCGGGCAGATGTGCCTACATGTATGCTGGTGATCTATTTTTTCTTAAAAGATGCCGACAACCTTTAAAAGCTATCAGCATCTTGTGTAAAGAATTAGTCAATCAAAATATCTTCCAATTCGGTTATCACATTTAAAATATAATCAGGTTTGGTAGCTTCAAGCTGGTTTCGGGTTTGAGCTCCGCTAAGCACACCAACAGTTATGCCGCAATTTGCATTTTTACCTTCTATGATGTCAATTTCAGAGTCGCCTGCCTTTAAAACCTTTGCAACATCGGTTATATTAAAGTGTTGCATTGCTTTGTAGATCATATTGGGGGCAGGCCTTCCTTTGGTAACATCATCTGCTGTAATAAGCAGATCTATCTCTTTACCGATTTTCCAGTCTAATTTGGCCAATAATTTAGTTGCTATTTCAGCATTGTACCCTGTATTTAAAACAATATAGATTTCATTTTCTCTAAGCTTTTTAAAGAAAGACAACATCCCGTCAAAAGTACTTATTTCTAACTTATCGTAAGCTTCCCGCAAGGCATGCTTAAAGGCTTCAAAGGCAGTTTCCGCTTCTCTGGGGACGCTGACGGAGTTAGTGCAATTAATCAAAACATCTGTAATGGCCTGGTATTTCTCTTTCCCAGCCCCGAATTTCAATACGTTCTCCAAACTTACCTGGTAGCCCAGATCGTTAATTACCTTTTGTACAGTTTTATAAACGATATTATTTTCATTAATGGTGGTTCCTGCCATATCAAAAATGGCAAGTTTGATCATGCTCATATGGTATTAATTTAATATTGAATTTATATTTTCTTTGGAAAATCCAGCACTGCCAGTCATTCCTTTTCCGCCAATTCCGGTGGCAATATGAATGCGTTGCCCAATTTGTTCTAAAAAGATATCTCCTGTTTTGAATTGTGAATAAATACCAAACCATCGATCCTGTATTTCATAAGTAGGAAGATTGAAAATTTTTCTGGCTTCTTTAATCATAAAATTGTCAATGTCCATATTAAGACCATAACCTAAATCATCAATGGCTGAAGCTTCGGCATATTCATGAGAATCACCCAGGATAACAGAACCATCAGCAGCTTGTTTAAATAAAATGTGTACACCCCATTTTTTTTCTAAACTGTCCTGTTTTTCTTTCGCTTTAATTGTTTCAAAAGAAGGACATTCATAAAAAGCTTCATAACGCCTAATGGTCCATCCCGTTAAAATAGAGCCCTGCAGCTTGTAGTTTTGTTGTGGTTTGGTTTGCATCATCTGTAATTTAGAGAGTTGCAAATCGCTCTTCGCAAACAAGTCGGGATATAGAGTTTTAAAATCGCTCCCATTGCATATTAAAACTTTATCAGCCTTCCAGATTTCTCCATTAGCCGTGATAATGCTTGCTTCTGCACTGTTTTCGTAAATCTGGATTACTTTGGTATTGGTAAATAACTGAAGTTTTTTTTGTTCTATCAGATACTGCTGTAATCTAAGAATCATTGTGCGTGGCTCCACCGTCACTTCTTCCGGAAAGAACAAGCCGGCTTTGACATAATCTGCCCTTAAGCCCGGATATTTGGCAAGGCATTCTGCTTTCGTAAGTAATGATGAAGAATAATTATTCTTTTTATTTATTGCAGCGAGTTCTTCAATAAGCTGTATTTCCTCCTCATTGGAAGCCAAATATACCGATCCGTTCTGTCGAATTGTAATATCAAAAGTTTTTTGGATTTCCTTATAAATACCCAGGCTTTCCCTACCGTAATTTTGCCATTTTGTATTCATCCCAGAAGGAACAACCTGACCAAAATTACGCGTAGTAGCTCCTTGCGGCATTTTAGTTTGTTCAAAAATGGCGACTTTTAGTCCTCGTTGTAGTGCGTGATAGGCGTGAAATGTTCCTAAAATACCACCGCCTACAATAACGAGATCATATTTAGTTATCATAAAGTATTAATTTTAGTACGATCGTGCTTTTTTTTAAGATTGAAAAATGAAATAATAACACTAAGTATCCCCAATATCGAAAGCAGATAAGCACCGTTGATAAAAAACTGCAACCAGGATATTTTATGTATTCCAAAGTTTTTGTAGAGCAACACCCCCATACTTCCCAGATATCCGAATGCATCTGCCACGTAAATGAGAAAACCCGCATTACCTTTAATACGAAATGCGGCTATAAACCTGTCAAAAAATAACGCGTTGAAGGGAACGTAACAGATATATAACCCAAAACCGGAAATGACCATCCAGGAGAAGGGATCAATAATTTGGGTTTGCAATAAAAAAGTGGCAATACCTATGGAAAATGTACCAATAAGTAGAATTCCGTGGTAGGTAAGTAAAGCTTTTAGATTATCTTTAATTTTATAGACCAAAGCCAGGATTAGCAAAACCAGGAGGGCTACCGCAATTTCAGAAGTACTGTATACAAAAATATCATCTGCATACCCTAAACCATCCCAAATTTCCCTTGCGTAATTATCCCGCAGATCCCTAAATGAAGTTAAAACTATATAAAACGAAATAAGAATAAACAGTGGAAGGGCAAATTGCTTCAATACTTTTCTACGTTCTTTTCTTCGCATTGGTACCCGCTCTATTCGCAATTCCCTGTCTGCCTGATCTGGAGGCGGAATGGTTTCCAGGAGTTTAGCGAAAAAAATTAACGGAAGAATAAATAAGGCTCCGGTAACAGCAGGCATCCAAAATTGAGAAACGCCCCAGGAAATCATTATCCATAATCCAACAGACTTTACCACTCCGCTTGAAATAATAAAACTTGTAGAAAGAATAACTCCAAGGATCTCAGTATATTTCCGTCCTTCCAGATAAGAGAAGACAATACCCCAGATCATTCCAAGTGGCAGGCCATTAAAAAATATGCAGAGTATATGATAAGGTGTGGTAACTAAACCAAAAAATAGTAAAGCAATTTCAGAGATTCCTATTAGCCCTAATAGATACAAGAGGCGCTGTTTTGGCTTTAATTCAGAGATCACCTTTATACCTATAAATTTTGAGATCATATACCCCAAAACCTGACTAATAATAAGTAGTATTTTATAATCAACTCCAAAAGCCTGAATCCCTTCAAAAGTGGCAACAGAAAAAGGCTTTCTAAAAGCATACATACAGAAATATGCCCCAAAAGCTGCTAAAGAGGCTTTGCTAATAAATAAAAGGTCCTTTTTTTTGATATCCATAATAAATCCTTGATTAACAGATAAAATAGCACATGCTTTGCGACCGGAGTTTAAAATTTATAAAAGCAGCTCAAAAATAGAAAAAGTTCACATATAGTAAAATAATTAAACTTTTATATTTCTAAATTTTAACAAAAGTAAATTAATGTAAAATCTTTTTAATTTTAGATACAATTTGTGTTGGATACAATTGTTCATTTCTCTTCACCTCACCTAAGTTTTCGGCTGTATTGCCCAGAACAATCATCCAGGTTTGATCTGCGCCAGAAATGTTGCTTCCGTGACCTCTCCAGGTATCCAAAGGCTCTGTACCGCGCCCATGATCTGTGGTAATGATAAGGGTAGTCTGGTCTTTATAAAAGGGATCTGTCTGTACATAGTTCCACAATTCCCGGATCATCGCGTCTGTGTTGTGCGCAGCCGTTAAATAGGCATCGTATTCGCCTTCATGGGCAAAATCATCGGTTTCTCCATAGGCGATATACACCAGGCTGGGATGCTTTCTTTTTAGATACTCCAGGGCATAATTGTGGGTAAATGCGTCAAGACGTACACTTCCCCATGGGCTGGGAATTTCCTGTTGTAATTTATTTAAGAAGCGTTCTTTTTCGGTGATAGCGTCACCGGTAGCAGGATCAAAAGCTGCATTTACCGGGATACCGCTGCGCTTGTCGTTTATGATGTAGGGAAAAACATCCCAACTGGTAAAAGCAGCAACCTGACCTTTATATTTTGGAATGTTATTGATTTCTTCTAAAATGCTAACATTAGGGTTGTAGATTTTGGCATTACTGGTGATGTTTTTATCATCGGATTTTCCGGTCAGGATTTCATTATAGCCGGGATACGAAAACCACATGGTATTGGTCAGGTTTACCTTGCTGCCTGCTTCCCGGTTTCCGTGAATTTCCCCCAGATCACGCACCTCATTCCAGATAAAAGGCAATAAAGCTTCGCGGCGTTCTGTGGGAGTATCCCGCCAGAACTTAGATTTCAAGCCGGTAGTGTCATCAACGTATTGGGTATTGCTGATGAGTTTAGAATCGGCACCGGTAAAAAGCTCTTGCCAGCGAAAACCATCTAAGGTAATCAAGATGACTTTAGGGTCTTCCTGATCTTGAGCCTCAAGGTTACAAAAGCTCAAACTGGCCAAGAGTACTGTGAACGTAAGGGTTTTAATCTGCATAAGGTATGGTTATTTTGTTGTAAAAGAGGTGGTTTTTGACCAGTCGCTCCATCCCAGGTATTGATCCCGGTAGCGTACCCGCCAGTAATAGGTAGTCTCTGGTTGTAAACGGGCGATTGACTCATCGGTGAGGTCATCGTCTTTTTGCCTGTTTTCTTTGTAATACCAGTTTTCGTCCTGTTTCCAGCTGTCAAGGATGGGCTTTTCAAATTCAGGGGAAGTAGCAACCTGCCAGTGTGAAGCCGCGTGTCTGCTTGAAGGTCTTCCCCCTTCAAAAGGAGTGGCTTTCAATACAATATCGGTTATTGCAATCGTTTCATTTTTAGGGGAAAGCGCAACAGGAGCATCGGGCCTTTGATTTATTTTATACACCGTAATACTGTCTGTAACTTCATTGTCGCGTTTTTGAAGGGTATTGCCACGACTGATGCGTTTAATACTGATTTTAGGATCTGCAGGGTTGGGGTCTACATTGACCATAACAAAGCCATACTCGTCCTGGGTTACGGTAAACTCGTCATAGTCCCGGCCTTCAAACTCCCCCCAATTGTCAATCGCACCTCCTGCAGAGGCTACATTGATCCACAGGTGATTGTGGTCACGCGACTGCCCGCGCGAATACCCGTGGGTATGGCCAAAAAAATGAATGCTGGGTTTTCCGGTTTTGTCTGAAAAAGCTTCAAGCATTTTAACCACTTTTCCTGTGGTTTCCTCTTCTCCCGGAATCCATAATTCTGATTTAAAAGGATGGTGCAGTTGCGCAAAAACAAAATCAATATCTTCAGCTTTTTCGGTATCTTTTAATACCTGTTCAAGCCATTCGTATTGCTGTCTCATATCGCGATAGCCTTTATTGGAGTCGAGCCCAATGATGCGTACGTTGCCATAATCTTTATACCACCAGTGTTCTGCGTATGCAGCATCTCCATTTTCGGGAAGGCTGAAGTATTTGAAGAAAAACTGGGAGTTTTGCTCGTGATTCCCGGGAACGGGATACACGGGAACTTGAGCAAAAAGTTTTTCTGAAGGGCTAAAGAAATCGGTTTGCCACTGCTCATAATCACTTCCTTGGGCCACGAGATCACCGGGGATCAACACCAGGGCCAGGTTATCGGGCACCTTGCCTTCAAACTCCTGGTCTAAATACGCCAGGATCCCCTCATTGACCACTTCGTTAAATTTATTGGGTTGGCTACGGTCAATCTGCATATCGCTCATAGCGATGAGGTTAAACGGTTCTTCCTCGCCTGAAAAGGGAGGGGTTTTAAACTGAAAAATATCAGAGGTCAGCTTACCGGTTTTGACCCGGTAGTAATATTCGGTAAACCGCTTGAGGCCGTTGAGTTTTACCTCGTGCAGGCGGGAAGGCCCAAAAGTTACCTTAAAGGATGATCCGCTGGTTTTTTTGCCCAGTTTGGGAGTGGTTCCCCATTCTACGATGCTCTCTCCGGCTTGTGCGGTTTCCCACATGATTTTAATGGAATTGGGTTCGGCATCTTGTAAATACGGTCGTACCAGAAAGCTGTTTTCTTGGGCAATAACCACATTTAAAAATCCTGAAAAGACCGTAAAAAAGACTAGTATCGTTTTCATAACTTCTGAGTTTTTATAATTTTTTGAAAAGCCTGGGCCAGGATGCTTAGGGCCTGGCGAAGTTCTGCAGCTGTTATGGTAAGGGCCGGGCAGAGTTGCAACACATTCCCTTTAGAAACTTTAAAGCTGAGTCCGTTTCTAAGGCATTCATACATGATAGCTTCAGCTTCTTCATCTGCCTTTTCTTTAAAAACAGGATCTTTTACAAGTTCAAGGCCCCATAACAGACCCAGGCCTCGAATGTCGCCAATAATCGAAAATTGGTCTTGCAAGACATGCAGTTCGGCCCTCATAATTTTTTCCAGTTGCAGTACATGATCCAAAATATGTTCTTCCTCAAGTACTTGTAGGGTCGTCAACGCTGCGACAGCTCCCATGGGACTTTTTTCAAAGGTGTAGTGGCCCAGGGAGATGTGGTTAAAGCGGTCGTAACCGCTTTTGGTCACAATGGCTGCCTGCGAGATAATGCCACCACCAAGTCCTTTCCCCAAACAGAGTATATCGGGGATAATATCAAAATGCTCATAGGCAAAAAGCTTTCCGGTGCGGCCAAGAGCTATGGGGATTTCATCAAGAATGAGCAAAATGCCATACCGGTCACAGAGTTCCCGTGCCGCTTTCCAGAATTTTTTAGACGGAATTTGCGCATCGGTATTGCGTACGGTTTCGGCCAAGAAAGCCCCTATTTGATTGTCTTTTTCTAAAACGTATTCTAAATACTCTATCGCTTTATCTTCGTTACCTTCATAGATACCGCGGTAGGTAATGGGTGGAGGAATGCGCTCCACGCCGGGCATCATAGGCCCCATATGTTCCCTAAAAACCGATTCCCCGCTTACGCTCACCACATCCAGGGATGCCCCGTGAAACGAATCCCAAAACGACAGGACTTTGTACTTTCCGGTTACCGCGCGGGCCAGTTTGAGGGCAATCCCTACTGCAGAGCTGCCGTTAGGGGTCATTAATATTTTATCTAAACCCGGAGTAAGGCTGGTGAGTTTTTCGGCAAAATCAATTGCAGGTTCATTGGTATATCTGCGCGTAGAAAAGGTAAGGCTATCTAACTGTTTTTTTAAAGCTTCAACAAGTTTGGGATGTGCAAACCCCAGTTGATGTACATTGTTGCCGTGGAAGTCAAAATACGTTTTTCCGTTTCGATTAGTGATATAAGGGCCTTGGGCATTAGTGAGCACATCAAGACAAGGTGTGGACAGCGCCTGATGCAAAAAGTAACGGGCGTCTTTTTCCAAAAGCATTTGGGTATGGGCATCAACGTCTTCTGCCAGCCATTTTTTTCGACCTTCAGAGCGGTTGATATCCCCCTCTACGATACGTTCATTTTTAGAAAGTTGCGGTTTCATAATCACTATTCCTTAAGGCTGAATCAATTTATTTGCGGGGATGATTTGTTTGCCTAATCCGGGACCTTGGTATTTGGCATCCAGATAATAGCCTCCACCACCGTTAAAATATTCAATTTTAAGCGTATGTGAGCCTTTTTTTAGATTTATACGGCCACTGCGTTCCTGAACCCCGTGATCTCCGTCATTATCTACTACCAGTTGTTCATCTACAAAAAGTTTGCTGCCATCATCACTGTTGGTATAGAAGGTATAGTCTCCGGGGGCATCTATTTTTAAGGGAGCAGTATATACAATCCCGGTATTTTCAGAAGCATCAAGGCTGTCAAGAATACTCGTGTTGATTTCCATCATTTTCCCGGTTTGCGTTGCTGGTAAAGCACTAAAATCAGGGAGTGTATGTGGTGCTTCAAGGCTATAGATGCGGTATAAAACGGCCGGTTTTTTTGTCGCGGAAATCAGGCGGTAGCTACCTGCTGCACTGGTACTGGGCTCATTTTGACCTGCTATAACAACAGCACGAACGAGCGTGGTGCTGTCTACTGTGAACGGAGCGGTATATTCCCGGCCATTTGCTGCGGAAGGATCAGAGCCGTCAAGCGTATACATAATGGTCCCTGAAGTGTTGGGATTGGTGATCGTAACTTGTGTATTTTCGGCTGTAAACAATCCGCCTGCAGGTGCATAGGGGCCGTTGTCCGGAAGCAAAACTGGCGCAATCAGCTGTTGTTGTTTTTTATAGGTCAAAACCGGTTTTTCATACCCGATGAACGCACTTTTAACGGGTCTTCCTATCCAAGCCTGGGGTGTTTTTAAACCGGCAGCAAATGCCACTGTGGCCGCATTGTCGTATTGATAAACGCTTTCTTCAATCGTATAGCCTTTTTTGATTCCGGCACCATAAAGTATAAAAGGGATCTGCACTTCTGCCAGGGATTCCCCTCCATGCCCTTTTCCCAGGCCGCCATGATCTGAAGCGATTATAAAAAGGCTTTGGTCAAACATTCCGGCTTCCCGGGTTGCTTCTATGATCGTGCCGATGAGGCTATCTGCTTTTTCTACAGATTTATAGTAAGCCGGAGTGCCGTGCCCTGCACTATGCCCCGCATGATCTACGTGATCCAGATGGATAAACATAAAATCGGGTTTGTACTCTTTAAGGTAGGCAATCGCATCCCGGGTAGTCCCATCTTCGTGGTCCCCATTGATATCAAAGTCTACGTCTTCGGGATTATAGAGCCGGCCAAAGCCATCCCAATCGTAAACGGTACCCACCAATGCATCGGGTTTTTGATCGTGAAAAAGCGTAAAAATACTCGGAAACCGGCTGTCATTTCCTGAAACCACTGCCGGAAGCGTATAATTGTTAGGCTCCCATCCGTTTGAGGTGATACCGTGTTGCTCGGTATCTGCACCCATAATCATACTGGCCCAGTTAGAGCTGGAGCTAGATGGGAGTACTGCGCGTGCTTCAAATGTGGCGGCACCGTTTTTTACCAGACTGTCCAGTACAGGAGTCTTGGCATGTGTGATTCCATTTGGGCTCATGCCGTCAACACCAATAACCACAATGTGCTCAATGCCGGGCTTTGGTTGTTCATCATGCGAGCACGAGCAGAAAAATACTACAGGTGCTATAAGACTGAATAGGCTTTTAAAAAAAGCGTTGAATTGATTTTTCATAGTAAAAAGTGTAACTAGTTGAGGTTGCTCATTACTGAGCAACCTCAGTTGGTTTAGTATTAGTAACGATTGCCGGTTTCCCACCATCCTTTTACATTGATGTTGTCGCCTCCCATGGCATCCACAGCAGCCTTATAATTATTGGTGTTAAGGGTTTGCTCTGAAGATGGATATAAAAAGCGTACAGGATACAACGAGCCGTTAAGCGTATTTGGGCCCGGTTTTAAAGCCGGTAGACCTGTTCTTCTGTAATTGAACCATCCCTGATAATCAACATTCCAGAGTGCGATGGTCTTTTGAGTTAACAATAACTCCAGTGAGCCGTCATAGGCAACTTCAGGCTGCGCCAAGTACGTATCTATGTCTGTGTCAGCAACGCCCCAATAGGATAAACTGGCACGTATTCCTGCATTGTAGTAGGTTGCTGCATCTCCGGCAATAATGCCACGTTCTGCAGCTTCAGCAAGAATAAACTGTACTTCAGAGTTTTTTATAATGTAAGCTTGGGCATCAGTAGCAGAATAGTAAAACAGGTTTACATCCAGGCGACTTGGGCTATTTGCATCATCATACGCACGTGCGCTATCCTGATTTAAACCGATAGGAATCCCTTCCCATTTACCATCACTGTTGCGATCAAACCAAACATCAAGACGCGGATCGTTAAAGGTGCTAAAATATCCTAAGGCTGTGGTGCATAAACTTTTTTCGTCAAAACCTCCTATACGTCCAGTACTTTCTGGCCAAGAATCGGTGTTAGATGTTCCGCTGTAGATGAGTACCGCATTATCTGCATTTGTTTGTATGAAGTTACCGGCACTTAGTACTGCCTGCATTTCTGCAGAAACATCGCGTTGTTTTGAAATGCGCAACAGGTAACGCAGGCGTAAGGAATTTGCAAGTTTTCTCCATTGCTCAGGATTTCCGTCATAGATTACATCTCCGGTAACACCCGTTATATTCATACCTTTTGCTAAGGCTGCATCTGCATCAGCCAAGTCCTGAAGTACCCCATTGTAAATCAACTCCTGATCATCATAAACCGGGGTGAATATGCCTTCCGCTTTTCCTGCTAATGCTTCTGAATACGGAACATTTCCGTATAAATCTGTGAGATTTGCAAAACACAGCGCCCGCATTGTAAGTGCTATTCCTTCGTAGGTGCTGTTTTTGGTTTCTTCAGCACGGGAAATCTCAAGAATATCACTTATTTCGGGCAGGATTCCGTAGAAGAAATTCCACATTCCCTGATCGCCCCAGTCAAACTGACCAAAACCCGGAAAGTTATTTTTTGCCATAAGCTGGGTGATTGTGTTTCCATCACTATATCCCTCATAGGTAAGTTTACGTGTAATTTCTGAAGTTACTGTAGAGGTCAGTAGATTTGCACTAACCGCTTCTGGAGCATTCGGGTTTGTATTAATCTCTTCAAAATTGTCTGTGCAACTTGTAAGAAGCAGACCTATAATTACAAGACTCTGAATTATATTAATTTTTTTCATCGTTTTTATTCTTAGAATTCTAGATTAAGATTTACACCAAAACTACGTGTGCTGGGGAGTGCCATATCTTCTACACCTGGAATAACAGTCCCGCCGGAGAAAGAGATAGTTTCAGGATCAACGTGATTATTTTCGGTCCATAATGCCAGATTTCTTCCTACAATGGAAAGTGTTGCAGCATTAAAAGAAACATTTTTAAACCATTTTGGAGGTAAGTTGTAGCCAAGTTTTAACTCCCGTAGTTTTACATAAGTAGCGCTAAACATAGAGCTCTCTTCGTTACTGCGTTTGTACACATGGGAGTAGTAATTGGAAGCCGCTACACTTTTTGTGTTTTCTTTATATGAGCCGTCTGCATTTGCTATAACTCCTGCAGCAACTATACCGGTTTCACGACCCGGTACGGTAAAATCCAGCATTCCGGTTGTGCCACCAATGGCAACGGTACGTGAATGAAACTCCCCGCCCTGTCTCCAATCAAATAAGAAACTGAAGTTGAAATTTCTATATTGAAAACTATTCTGAAAGCCTACCATAAAATCAGGGGTGTAGTTGCCTAATTTTCTAAGCGTGTTGTCTACGATAGGAAGACCAGAATCCGGGTCGATGATCCACTCCCCATAATGCGGACTGCTGGCATCTTCCACCTTTTGAAAACCGGTACCGTATAAGTCTCCAATGCGTCCACCTACCTTAGCACCTACGGTGAGGTAATTGCTTTTAATGGTATAAAAATCAAGCCCATCTGTAAGCTCTTTTACGGTTCCCCGCGAGGTGGTAAAGTTAACCGTAGAATTCCATTGAAAATTTTCAGTGCGTATCGGAGTGGCATTAAGAGTGATTTCTAAACCTCTGTTTTGAATCTCCCCTGCATTAATAACCCTGGAGCTGTAGCCGGAAGTATTAGATACTGGAAGGGCTATAATCTGGTTTTTGGTTACCGACTGATAAACTGCAAGGTCTATACCCAGTCGGTTTCCGAAGAAGCGCACATCTGCACCAAGTTCTATAGAGTTGGTTTTTTCAGGTTTCAGATTTGAATTTTTCAATTCTGAAGGCGAATACACTCTTGAAAAACCGTTAAATGTA
The DNA here is from genome assembly GCF_014636295.1 of Marivirga lumbricoides. Taxonomy (GTDB): domain Bacteria; phylum Bacteroidota; class Bacteroidia; order Cytophagales; family Cyclobacteriaceae; genus Marivirga; species Marivirga lumbricoides. Next base: position 198,328 of record NZ_BMEC01000014.1, read on the forward strand.
TCTCCAAACCCATAAGTTGCTACCAGATTATAAGGATTTGTATCGTTTCCTACAACAGCATACCCAGCTCTAAATTTAGCAAAGCTAATGACTTGAGACATCTCAAACATATCAGATAAGATCGCACTCAAACCTGCAGAAGGGTAGAAGTAGCTGTTGTTGTTTTCTGGTAATGTAGAAGACCAGTCGTTTCTGGCAGTAAGGTCGAGAAACAGATAGTTTTTATAAGCTATATTTCCAAAGGCATAAGCACTGTTTACTCTGAATTCACTGTCGTAATCGCTCGTAGTAAGCGGTTGTGCTGCGTTACCAAAGTTATAGATTCCAGGGATCGAGAGCGAGTTTGCACTGATTCGCTGGTAACGGTTTTTAGTAACTCTATTGTTTGCCCCGACCGAAATACCAAAATCGAGATCTTCGTTAAGATTTTTAGTATAGGCCAGAAGAAAATCAGTGTTTTGCTCTTGAGCAAAGGTGTAGTCTTCACGATACTGTCCATTTGGGAAACGTTGTGTAGAATAGGCTCGTTTTCGTTTATCCAGTTCGTTTGAATAATCTAAACCGGTACGAATCATAAGATCAAGCCCTTGTGCCAGGTTCATATCTAAACGCATATTAGTAATTACCCGATCGCGGTTGAATGCGTTTGTATTTTCATATACATTAAAATAAGGGTTGTCGTGATAGTTGTAGTTATAATTAAACTGTTGCACATTTTCTAAACCTGGCTGCCAGTAGTTTCTAAGCGAATTCATATCAATATGCCGTCCAAACCACACCCAGAGATACATAATATTTTCAGTACCATAGGAGTTAACAGGACGGTTGTCTGAATTCGAGTTGATGTAATTCATAGAAGCACTAACCTTAAGCCGATCTGTAAGATTATAAGCACCGTTAAGAGCATAGGTTCTTCTCTTAAAATTGGAGTTGGGTACAATACTCTCACTGTTAAGATCTGTAAATGAAACTCTGAAGTTTCCATCCTTGTTTGCACCGGTGAGAGCTACGTTATTGCTTATAGTATACCCCGTTTTAAAAAAGTCTTCTATATTATCAGGATGGGCTATAAATGGGGTTGCTATAATTTCATCTGCAAAACTACCGTCTGCATTACGTGGGCGTAAGTTTACATCGCCAGCTCTAAACCCACTTGTAGTAGGGCTGTCGTGCTGGGGGATTAACTGTCCGTTAAGTGCAGGCCCCCAGCTTTCATCTACGTGATCGTTTATCCCACCAGTCACCGATCGGTTTTGACCTCCATCGTTAAATGCAAATTGTCCGTTAGAGCCTTGCCCGTATTCGTTTTGATATTTTGGAAGGGTAAGCAAAGTTTCAAAAGTACTGCTGTGATTTATAGAAACTCCAATACCTTTAGTTCCTTTTCCTGATTTAGTAGTAATCAAAACAACACCATTGGCACCTCTTGAACCGTAGAGTGCTGTTGCGTTAGGCCCTTTAAGAACCGTCATGGTTTCTACATCATCAGGATTGATATCCATAGCTCCGTTACCAAAGTCTACTGCCATATTTCCTTCGTTACCTACACTATTTATATTGTTGTTGATGATGATCCCATCTACCACAAAAAGTGGAGAATTTGCATTAGGACTGGGGTTCAGAGAGTTCTCACCTCTAATAATGATCTGAGAACTAGATCCTACTCCACTATTACCCCCTGTAACCTGTACCCCGGCCATTTTACCAGAAAGTGAGTTTACCACGTTAGTCTCCTTTGCCTCTGAGAGTTCTTCCCCAGAAACCTCCTGTACTGCATAAGCCAGTTTTTTGGTTTCCCTTTTAATACCTAAAGCAGTCACAACCACTTCATCCAACCACTGTGTGTCTTCCTGGAGTTTTATGTTCACATTGAATTTACCAGTCACATCTATTGCCTGGGATTTAAATCCTATAAAAGTAATTTCAATTATATTCTGCTCATTTTCAGGAATAGTAATTGCGAAATTTCCCTCAATATCTGTGACTGTTCCAATAGTAGTATTTTTAACCCTAATGGTGGCCCCTGGTAAGGGTACATCGTTGGCATCTGTTACTGTACCCTTAACTACCCTATCCTGAGCAAACAAGGAAGTAGTTACAAGCAGCAGTAAAATTTGTGTTAGATAAACTGTTTTTTTCATGGAGCGTTTTATTAATATTAGTAAATAATGAGCCAAATTTGAATATAAATTTACTATTAGTAAACTTTTTGAGTTTATGAAATCTTTAACAGATAGTAAATTCTAAGTTTTCTAATTCCTTAAAATCTAGAATTGCCTGCCTTTTTAGGGAAAGAGTCTATGGTATGTTATGGAATAATTAATTCTCTTTGATGATTGGTATTTATTCCGATTCGGGTATAATTCTATTGTATTACTTGCTTTAGCATATATAAAGCAGGATTTCCTTATTTTTTTCTTTAATAGATTTAGTGGTGTAGTGATTTAATTGTAAAGGATTAGCTTTGTAGTCTTCTGTTTTTACGCTAACCAAAAGTGAGAAGACTTTGAACTTGTTTACAAATTCTAAAAAGGGAGACCCAAACTTCTTTCCAAGGAATCGCTCATATTTTTCTTTAATATCATCCTGACGTTTTATGCTGGAAATAAAAAATATTAGCCTTCAGAAATCCTACGAGAATGTATTGGAACAAATCATTTTCGACATTTCTCATGTAATGCGAAGACCTGTAGCTACTATGCAAGGACTTACTCAGCTTATAGAACTGGATAAAATGAATCTTGAAACGGTGAAAGGAGAAGCTTATAAGCTTCAACTAGTTTCCCATGAAATGGATTCCTTTATTAAAAAGCTTTATAATAATTACCAGCAGAGATGGGAAGAGCTGGAGGAGAGCGAGAAGTAATGAAATTTAAATAAAGCATCCGGAATATCTCCGGACGCTTATTTGATTAAGTAGTATAACCTTACTTTTTTAATTTAGTGTAAATTCAGTAGATATTTCTGTATTCAAAAGCTTAGAAATAGGACAATTTTTCTCAGCTTTCTTTACCAACTCCTCAAATTTACTTTCTTCTATATTTTTTACTGAAGCCTTTAAAGTCAAATGAGACTGAGTAATTGAGCCATCTTTCAATGTTATATCACATTTAGTATTAAGCTCCTCCGGCTCAAATCCCTCTTCGGTTAAAAAAGCGCTAAGCTGCATAGTAAAGCAACCAGAATGCGCTGCAGCTATTAATTCTTCAGGATTAGTACCTGTACCTTCTTCAAACCTGCTTTTAAAAGAATATTGAGTGTCTTTCAAAGTTCCACTTTGGGTTGAAAGCTTCCCTTTTCCTTCTTTTACACTTCCTTGCCATACGGCTGTTGCATTTCTTTTCATAGAGTTAGTTTTTTTTATTAGTAATATATTTGATAATTAATTAAGAATTTATTTCTGCAATAAAAAGGACTTCACTCAATCTGAACGGCTCCAGATTACACTCTTATGGATGGAAAGAGTAGATTACTTCAGCACATATTCAGCAAGAACTCTTTGTACATCATAAACATTTACTGATTTATTAAATTTCTTGATGATACTTGGCTGCAGCTCGCTTGAAATCCAAATTTTCAGTTCAGCATCCAAGTCAAAAGTACCAGCTGTTTCCACACTAAACCTTGATATACTTTTATAAGAAACAGACATATATTCTGTCTTTTTACCCGTTAAGCCCTGCTTGTCAATTAAAATCAATCGTTTATCTGTAAAAATGAAAGTGTCTCTAAACAGTTTAAAACCTATCTGAATTTCTTCTGCCTCTATTAAAAGCTTATGATAGTCTTTTAACAATTTTTCTTGCTCCACTACTCCTGAATTCCCTAACAATGCTGAAAAAATCCCCATACAATTTTATTCTTGATACATTAATTCTTACGAACAAAATAGCATTAAGATTTTAAAAGAGTTATTTACTTTTAAAGCAAAACCCAAAGAGTAATAAAAACAAAAGCCCGAACTTATTTGTCCGGGCTTTTGGAGTAATCAGAAACTTGCTAACTTAAATATCTTACATGGAATCTAAAATTAGATTAAACAATGGAAAACCATTTGTTACTGACTTTCAAATACATATCATTGATTCTCGTGTAATTGCCTAATAGGCTCTATTTAAGATCTTCTTTTTGACTTATGCCATGGTTTCTTCTTGTTGGAGGGTATTTTTTGCTTTGGTAATATTTTCTTTTCTAATTCATTTGCATCAACAGGATAAGGATGACCTTCCACTACAGGTATTTTTAAACCTATTACTTTTTCTATGTCTTTTAACTCTTTTCTCTCTTCAATTGAACAAAATGCCATCGCTATACCATCATTTCCAGCCCTGCCAGTCCTGCCAATTCTATGAACATACGTTTCCGGTACATTCGGCAAATCAAAATTAAAAACATGGGTTAATTCATCAATATCTATGCCTCTGGCTGCAATATCAGTAGCTACTAAAACCTTAATAGTACCATTTTTAAAATCATTTAAAGCATTTTGCCTGGCATTCTGACTTTTATTCCCATGAATAGCTGCCGCTTTTATTCCGGATCTGTAAAGAAATTTAACAACCTTGTCTGCGCCATGTTTAGTTCTTGTAAAAACCAATGCTGTAGAAATGGATTGTTCTTCCATCAGATGTAGTAAAAGCTTAGGTTTATCAGCTTTACTCACATAATACAGGCTTTGCTTAATTTTATCAACTGTTGAGGAAGGAGGAGTCACCTCTATTTTAGCAGGCTTATGAAGTAATGAGTCTGCTAAACTCTGGATTTCAGTAGGCATAGTTGCAGAAAAGAACAGGGTCTGCCGTTTGGCCGGTAACTTAGCAATAATTTTCTTCACATCGTTGATGAAGCCCATATCCAACATTCTATCAGCTTCATCCAAAACAAAAACACTGAGGTTTCTCAGGTCAATAAATCCCTGATTCATTAAATCAAGCAATCTACCTGGTGTGGCAACTAAAATTTCCACTCCTTTTTTAAGGGCAGTTGTTTGCCTTAATTGAGTTACTCCACCAAATATAACAGTGTGTGTGGAGCGTGTAAATTTTCCATAAGCAGCTATACTTTCATCTATTTGAATGGCTAACTCTCTGGTAGGTGTTAAAATCAGCACCTGAATTCCTTTTCTGACTTCTTTCTGCTTATAAAGTAATTGTAAAATAGGAATAGAAAACGCTGCGGTTTTACCTGTTCCTGTCTGAGCACAGCCCAATACATCTTTACCTTGTAAAATAAAGGGGATGGCTTGTTGTTGAATGGGCGTAGGACTTGTATATCCTTCTGCATCTAACGCACGTTGGATAGGCTCTATTAATTCTAAATCTTTAAATGACATTTATAAAATATTGTAATTTGATATTGCCGGAAAGCACAATTAATTCACTTTCAGCTTTGGATTTTTTATTCTGCACCGCATAAAACTGCCGTGTCTACTAAGTGGAGAAGAGTACAAAGATAACTCTTTTTTTAATGGCTTTATGTATTATTTTAAACTCTCTTTACTATCGGTGTTTGCAACCCCATTATAAAGAAAAATAGTAGAAAGAAATGTAGCCAGCTGTCGTTTTATGCTTCTGGTACGCTAAACTCACTAACCAAGATAGCCTCTTTCAAAAGCTACTTTAATTAAATGCGAAACATTTTTCGCTTCAAATTTTTGCAGTAACATCTTCCTGTAAGACATCACACTATGTGTACTTGTTTCTAATTTAACAGCAATTTCATCCGAAGTATCTCCTTCACTTATGAACTGAAGGATTTTTCTTTCCACATCTGAAAGTTTAACTCCTCCCTCAGTTTCACCATACACCCTCATTTTATTGGCCATTTTCTCCATTACATCCTGAGAAAAGTAGGTTTTCCCATTCATGATCCGATAAATAGCTGAATCTATCTCCTTTTCATTTACATTTTTAAGCACATACCCATCTACACCTACATCTAATGCGTTTTGGATATAACCCTCTCTGTCAAACATAGACAAAATCAGTACCTTAGTTTCAGGAAATTTATCTTTGATTTCTATCGTGGTTTCTATTCCATTAAGCTTGGGCATATTCATATCCAATATTACCAGATCAACAGGCTGTTGTTTTAACATATCCAGTACTTCCCTCCCATTAGTAGCGGTACCGCAAATTTTAAATTCAGGATTTTTACCTAGCATTGAAGCTATGCCATTAGCTAATATTTCGTGGTCATCTGCAATGATGAGCTTTATTGGATAATTAATTTCTGCCATTACTAAAACTTAAGCACTTTATTTGCAAAACCAGAAAAATGGATAAAATTATTTTCAAAAGATAAACTACAGATTACTATTTGGTGAAATTTTTTGAAACTCTAAATTACAGGATTTAATTAACATATATAAAATAAAATCACTAAGAAGTTATAGGTAATTAAACAGGTGATGAAGCAACCCTTGTCACATTATTATTTACTTCATCAGTTTCTACTAATCCATCCCTCATTCTTATAACTCTATGAGCATATTGTGCGATATCATCTTCATGAGTTACCATCACTATAGTATTTCCATCATCGTGCAACCTCTGAAACAACTCCATAATTTCGTAGGATGTTTTGGTATCAAGGTTTCCTGTAGGCTCATCCGCTAAAATAATGCTGGGATTATTTACCAAAGCCCTTGCAATTGCTACTCTTTGACGTTGACCACCTGAAAGCTCATTGGGTTTATGGTAAGCTCGTTCGCCCAAACCAACGCTTTCCAAAACCTGCAATGCTCTCTCTTGTCTTTCCGATTTTCCAAAGCCCGCATAAATCAACGGTAAAGCCACATTTTCCAAAGAGGATTGTCTTGGTAATAAGTTAAATGTTTGAAACACGAACCCAATTTCTTTGTTCCTTATTTCTGCAAGCTCATTTTCTGACATATCACTCACACTGTGTCCTCCTAATTGGTAAAGACCATTTGTGGGCGTATCCAGGCAGCCAATGATGTTCATTAGTGTAGACTTACCGGATCCTGATGGCCCCATAAATGCCACATACTCTCCGCGATTAATATTAATACTTACCGATTTCAGTGCCTCCACTGTTTCGGATCCCATTCTATATACTTTAGAAATATTTTCGGTATGTATGACAGATTGCTTCATTTAAATAGGCTTATAAGAGAGTATAATATTAACAGCATAAATTGAAAGATAATAAGTTATTCCATTCCAGACAAATAATTTGTGACAAACGGAATCACCAAGCTTCCGGAGTATTATTTATTTTAATTTCTTCATACACTTTTTCAAATCTCTCGAATTCCTCATCAGTCAATAACAAGCGCAACTCTTCCAATGATTCAGAAGCATAGCTGCCTAAATTCATTCTCAGCGCCTGCAAAGTATATTCCTTCAAAATCAAAGTATTATTTACATTCAATCGGGCAGCTTCTACTAAAAAATTATACGCTTTTTCCTGCTCCCCTTTACTTCTGAAATACTCAGATGCAATAATAACACCATTTTCAAAAAATACGTTTTCGTCTCCGAGGCGCCACATCAACTTATCCGCTGCTAAGGAATCATTGTTCAATTTGGCTAAATATGCCTCAAACAACAGCTTATAATTTTTAGGATACACTGCTAAATCCCCGTGCTTTACCTGATCAGTTTCAGCTTTTCTGTCCGACATTACTACTAACAACGCTGTTAGGTTATTTTTCAATTCAATAAGCCCTTTCTCCGTTTCAGCAATTTGAATGGAATTTAGGATGTCCCAGGCTTTACTTAGCTCCTTATTATCTATCTTTTCCTCTACCCTATTCAACTGATACAGTTTTAAAAATGGTGACCTTTCCAGTTCAGAAATAAGAGAATCTTTTTCAACTTCTTGTAATGATTTATTTGTACTCAACCACAAATAAAGAAAGCTTTCAGGAAGCTGAGCAGTGTTGCCTTGCAAAAACTGAAAGAGAGGATCTTGTTCCAGCATTGCTGCATCCACCACATTTCCCTCAAATTGATTTTGATAATATTTGGCCGCTTCATACAATCTCCCTGCTCTTATTAAATTGATCACTCGTAAAGTAGAGGCTCCTGAAACCTTCAGACGTTCGGCTTCCTGAAACTTTTCTTCTGCTAATTCATATGCGCCTTGTTCATAAAGCCACAAACCATGTGTGAAATAGTAAAATCCGGCATCAGATATCTCCGAATTTTCCAACTCATAAATTTTTGAAAAAGCTTCTTTTTGATTTCCTGCATAATTTTGCCTTACAGCTGCTGCATAATTAATAGATTTATAGAAATCTTCATTCTCACTTCTTTTAGCTAACCACAAGATCGTATCTTCCTCAAAAGGCTTGTGGGTTAAAGATTTATTCAGTGTATAATTAAACAGCATTGAAAAATCATTGTAACCCAGGTTAGGTGAGATTGTGGTTGGATCAAGTCTGAAATGATCTAGTGATACTCTTTTCTGATTGGCCAGAGCAATGTAATTAGCCTGATAAGGCACTGATTTCTCTCCTAAATCAATGTCTGATGACACTTCTTCGTTTACCTTATTTTTTGCCAAAAGAGCCAGCTTATTTGCATCAGCGATTTCCTGATCTAATTGACCGCCAGCTGCTCTGGAGGCTGCATCGAAATAAATATAAGAAGAGTCTGTTTGGTTCAGTTGCTCATAAATAAGGCCAGTAGTGTTTAACACATAAACATTATCAGGAAAGTCTTTTTGCGCATCATTCATCGTGAAAAGTGCTTCAAAATAAAGGCCTGCATTTAGCTGTGCCTGAGCTCTGTTAACATATGCCTGTACAGTTGGCTTTTTCCAACCTGCCTGCTTAAAGTAAGAAGATGCTTCTGCCCATTTTTTTTCTTCATACTCCATCTGACCAATGGCAAAATTCGATTTATGATTGGTAAAAGCATATTGTCTTGCTATTTTATATGTTGTTTTAGCTGCATCTCGGTTTCCACTATGCGCATAATAATCAGCCAGGCTATTGTAATAACCTGATACGGCCTGATAATAAGGTAAGTAGGAAGACTGCAATATTAAGATTATTACTATCGCAAATCCGACAAGCCTCACTAAATAGTAAGGAATATTTACGGGCTTAAAAACCACAGGATAGATGCCTACACCCTCTTTAAGTAAACCCACAAAATTGTAGATAACATAAATCAAGAAGAATGAACCAAAGCCCAGATGTGAAAAAATAATAATATCTTCAAAAGTTTCAACCAAGGGATCATTGCCATTTGCGAAAATCCATGCTATTGTGCTGAAAGTGATAACTCCTAAGAGAAGGTAAAGGTACCCTCCTAAAGGACGGAAAGGCAGCTGCTTAGCAAATAATTCACTTCTCTTCCGAAAGCCCCAGATTCCTAATACAGCGGAAATAGCCAGCAAAACAAATTCATCAAGGTAAACGATGTCCCATTGGACTATAAGTTTGTTTCTGGCAAAAGTGAGACTCACGTACACTAAATAAAGCAAACTTAAGATTACAAAATGCCATAGATTTGAACTTCCATCCTGATTTCTTTTACCTGCCAACACATACAAAATATGCAAGATTATTTCGTAGGATACATTAAATATAAAAATAAAAGATAGAAGCACGGGAACTATAATGCTATGGTGCGTCAGAAAAATGACAGGGTCTGCAACAGGAGATTTCCAGTAAACCAGTACCAGTAAAATGGAAAGTACGAAACCAAAGGAAAACCACCTAAAAAGTAAAGAAACTCCAGTTTTAAAAGCATGAAACACATAACCTATTATAAGAAGCAAACCTATTATGAGAAAGGTAAACAACTGACTATCAACTCCAAATAATTTCAAATATTGCAGTTTCATTGTAATTACCCATACCACAAAAACAGATTGAAAAATAATAAACCATAATCTGCTGAAGTATGTAGAAGCAGCTAACAATAAAGAAAAACTAAGAAATATTATTGTCAGAAAAATGTAGGAGATGTTATCATTAAAGCCTGAGCTAAGCGACAGAAATCCTTGAAAAATTATATAGTTCCTGGTTGGAACATCGAGCTCAAAAACAAAATCATAAATATTATGAATTGAAAGATCAATACTTTGAGTTTTCCTTACCTCTTCTAAAGGATAAGCTAAATCAGCACTGCTAAATTGAGAATAGAAACTACACAACAAAGACAAAATAAATACGCAGAGCAGTAAAAAATACGCACTTCTGTAATTCTTATGCCACTGTTTCCAAAAATTTATGTGAGACATTCAGAGTCTATTTAAAGGTTTTCCTTTTAATTAAGAAGTTTGAAACCATTCATTCTATTACCTTAGGAACTCTGAAATAATCAGAATCCTTTTTAGGAGCGTTTTTAAGGCCTCTTTCATGGCTAAGGTGTTCACCTTGCTTATCTTCTCTCAGCTGATTAATCTCGAAAGACATACTTTGGAGCGGCTCTACATTTTCAGTATTAACTTCCTGTAGCTTTTCTACAAACTGAAGGATATTATTCATGTCCTTCAACATCTTCTCTTCTGATTTGGCATCAAACTCTAAGCGAGCGAGATGTGCTATTTTTTCTAGTGTTTCCTTATTAATACTCATTCTTTCGGATAGTATTTATGGATTTCCTCATCGATAATGGAAAAAACCCTTTCCTTTAACGCTGGTACATCTTGCATATTGAGTCCTTCTGTTGATATAGGGTCATGAAAAATCATCCTCATCTTTTTGCGCTTTATCAACGGACTTTTAACATCTGGTAAAATTATCCAATTATCTGGAAGAGTCACAGGTACTAATGGAATTTGTTTTTCAATAGCTGCCCTAAATGCTCCATCTTTAAAATGAACCATTCGTGGCATATCCTTACTATAAATACCTCCTTCCGGATACATCACAAGACTTCTCTTATTTCCCATTTTTTCAATTGCCGTCTGGAGTGCCTGATACCGATTTCTAATATTCTCCCTATCTACTGTAACATGAAGCTTTCTAAACATAAGTCCAAACAAAGGAATTTTAGCAAGAGATTTTTTACCTACATACAAAACCGGGTTTGGTGCAAAACCAAAGCTTAGTATATCCAGCAATGAAAAATGGTTTGAACAATAAACATATTGTTCGCTTCGCTTAATTTTTTCCCTCCCAGTAATTTCGGTTGGAATTGCCACTAACATTAAAGCAGATTTTGCCCAAATTCTATTAAAGTAATAACTCAAATGATGCCATTTCTTTAAAGGAATAAGAAGAAGATAAAAAGGAAATAGAAAAAGAAAAATACCTACAAAAACCAAGGCACACCAAATTGTATAAAGAAGCTGGAATAGTTTATTCATAATTACAGCTTCAAAAATAGTAATTGGAAGCAAACTAAAAAATGAAGCTCTACTTTAACCTTATATATTTGTGTTTTATAGAACTCCTTCATTTTTTTTTTTTAATATGGTAATAATTGAAAATGAGCACTTAGGGTGAAAACTCAACTGACAATTTGGCAGCACGGTTTTTAAAGCGTACAAATAAGATAACTGCAGTAATACTTAATCCGATTAAAAGCCCATACCATACTCCTTCCTCACCAAACTCCAGATTAAAAGCCAGAAAATATCCTGCTGGCAAACCTATTGCCCAATAAGCAAGAAAGGTAACAAGTGTGGGTAATTTAACATCTCCCATTCCTCGCAAAGCCCCTAAACCAACCACCTGAATTCCATCTGAGAGTTGAAACAAAGCAGCAATAATTAATAATGTACCAGCAATTCCAATTACCTCTTGGTCAGAGGTATACAAGGAAGGTAAAAATTCATTCAATAGCATAAATATAACACCTGTAAAAGCCATGAATAGTATAGCCATGAAAAAACAAGTGTAGCCTGCAATTTTCATAGTATGAATATCTCGCTGACCCAGTTGATTTCCAACCCTAACTGTTGCTGCTGCAGAAATTCCTGTTGCCATCATATAACTAATAGATGCTAAATTTATGGCAACCTGATGAGCAGCAAGCGGAATGGCTCCCATCCAGCCTATCATCACTGCAGCCGTAGCAAATGCACCTACTTCAAATATGTATTGAAAACCAGTAGGTATTCCCAAATTAAGAAGTTTCTTGAAGGATGTTGCATTCCAGACAGTGACTTTAAAATACTGCCAATAAATTTTGAACCTCCTATATTTTTGAACAAACATAACCATAACAACTGCCATTATTATCCTGGAAATGAGAGTAGCCCAGCCAGCACCTTCCAGCCCCATTGGTTCAAAACCTAATTTACCAAAGATCAAAACATAGTTTAAACCCACATTAACAACATTTGCACTAATTGTAATATACATTGCTTGTTTTGTCATTGACAAGCCTTCGGCAAATTGCTTAGCTGTTTGAAAAATCATGAAAGGAACCATGGAAAATCCAATTATAGCAAGGTAAGGCTTAGCCAGCTTAACCACTTCCGTAGGCTGATCCAGTAAATCCAGGATATAGCCCCCAAATAGCAACAATACAAATAATAATGAACCACAAACTAAATTGATTACAAAACTGTGTTTCAGGAATCGCATGCCCGCTCGCTGATTATTTTCCCCGTCAGATTGGGCTATAAGTGGAGTCAATCCAAAAGAGACGCCTATTCCAAACATCATCATTACACTGAATACAGCATTAGCCACTGAAGCTGCTGCCAGCTCATTAGTACCTACTCTACCTACCATCATAGAATCCGCTGTACCTACCAGTACATGCCCGAGCTGGCTAAGCACAACCGGATATGCGAGTAAATAATTACGTTTAAAATGTTCCTTAAAATCAGTTGAAAGCATGCCCAAAATTTAAAGGGGCAAAATTAACTTTATAAATCTACAATAACAGGAATAAGTGCTTTAGTTTTTTGGACAAAAAAAGTTCAACTTAAAATTAAATCGGTAGAAAAAATTGACCAACAAAATAAAAATTCCATAAATAAACATTATCTTTATTTGAGATTAATTTGTATTAAAATAATTACAATGGACGTTAGGAGCTACTTTTCGAGAGTTTTCACTTTTACATTATGTATATTTTGCTTAAATGCTACTCAAATATTTAGTCAGAATGTTAAAAAATATAATAAATATATTGAAAAGGCTGAAAAAAAGTTTGACAAGAATAAGTTTGAAAAAGCAATCAAGTTTGCTCACAAACTGGAAGAAAAAAGCAGGGAAAAATTAGGGGAAGGTAATCAGTTTATTGCAGTAGCTAAATTGAAAGAGGCTAAATATAATTGGGCTCTAGGTAAATTCGACAACTTCTATGCTTTAATAAATGAATCTGTTTCTATAAGTGAGAAAAGTAACGGTGCCACTTCCCTAAGCCATGCAATTAATTTGCAAAATGCAGCTGAAAACATGATGCACTATGGCAACTATGCAAAGGCAAATAATTACCTCACAGCTTCGCTTGAAATATTTACTGATTCGGAAGAGGCTGATAATGCATACATCAATAACCTGATGCTTTTAAAGGCGGAAATTTTGACAGCACTGGGAAATTACAATGAAGCACTTCAAATACTTAATAGCCTCGAAGGTTTCTATCTCCAAAGAGCACTCATCAATAAAGGTAAAAAATTAAGCAGCGATGAAAAGCAATCGAGAAATGAAGATGTTGCTCGATTGATCACTTTGCGTAGTAACGTGCTTCGCCACAAAGGTGAATTTTTAAGATCTGATTCTGGCTTTGTATATGGTGAAAACTGGATTAAAGACAAACTTGGTAAAAAAAGCGCGGCTTTCACCAATCATTTATTCTATTTTGCTCAAATGCTGGAGGAGAATGGCACTAACGAACTTCCTGCCTCTTATTTTAAAGATGCTTATATCTATTCTATTTCTGCCTTGGGAGAAACCCATCCTTATACATTAAGAAACCTGGAAAACTTAGCTATTAATTCAATAAAAGAAACAGATGCTAATAAAACCTCGGCATACTATAAAACGCTGGAAAAAACAATTAAAAAGAACTTCTCTAAAAATAGTACTCACTTCACAAGGCTTGCTACCATTTCTTTCGAAGCTGATTTAAGAAAAGGTAAGCCGGAAAAAATAGAAAATTCACTCATGAAGTTAATGAGTGATACTAAACTTTTACCAAAAGACCATCCTGTAAACATCCAGCTATACGATATCTTGGTGAGGGCTGCAGGTGCTAAGAATCAGTATGCGAATATAGAAAACTACTTAAAAGAGATAATTAATATAAAAGCGCAGCTATACGGTGATTCAAGTATTGAGACAGGCCTTAGCAGATTAGACTTAGCACATTATTGGGTTGATTATACAGATAAGTTTGATCAGGCAGAACAAATATATGAAACAGTTTTTTTTGGCAAAATTGACCGGGAAATCACTAAAGGACATGTAAAGTATGTTAACTTATTGAATCATTTAGCTACTTCTTATCAGTATAATGATGAATATTCCAAAGCCTCTAAACTACTTGATGAAGCACTGTTACTCACCCGAACTAAATATGACAACAAGGATATTGATTTTGGGAAAGAACTCACCCTCATTGCTGATTTACAAATAAAAATTGGAGAGTATGAAAAGGCCGATGAAAATTTGAAAGAAGCTTTATCAATCCTTGAAAATTTCGACAATGACTTAAATGTTATTTATTATATAAAAGCATTGGAAGCTAATGCAAAATTACTTTCAATAAAAGGCTTTTTTGATGAAGCGGAAAATGCTTTGGAGCTCTCTCAAAAGCTATTTAAAAGCGCCATCCCTAATTCCGAATATAATCCTGAAACTGCCAAGCAGGAATTAGCTACTGTTTATCTAAAAATAGGAAATTACAGAGAAGCAGAGGAAATTCTGACAAAAACTTTAAAACAAAGCAGCAGGCAATACGGGGAAAAAAGTCAAAAGTTAATTAGCCCCCTGGTAGATTTTGGAAAGCTATCCCTCATTAATGGGGATTACCCTAAAGCCGAAGAATATGCATTAAAAGCTTTAGCGATTTCGGAAGCTACTTTTAGTAAATACTCCACTAAAAATACTGCTGCAACCCTTCTTCTGGCTGAACTGAATACTGCTTTAGGGGATTATAATAAAGCAGAGGAGTTTTACACGCAAGCCATCACCATTCTTGAAAATCAATTTGGAAGATCGCATGTAGACGTTGCTTCAGCTATTTCAAGTTTGGCTTTGGTAAAGTTTTATAATAATTCTGCCTCTGCAGCCAAAATTGAAGAAATGCTATTTGAAGCAAAAGATATTATAGGCAAGCGTTTCACTACTAAAAGCCCTTTATACGCTGATTTACTCAAGAATATGGCTACTTTCTTTATTTCTCAAGATAAATTAGAGGATGCTTTCAGCTTTTTAGAGCAATCAGAAAATATTTGGAAAGATAAAGCAGGAAGAAGAAATAATATTAAAGCTGCGGACATACATATACTAAGAGGCGATATCTTCTATAAACAAAAGAAGTATGGGGATGCTGAAAAACAGTATAAAACCAGTCAAAAATTGAATGAGAAGTTTTTTAATAATAAGCATCCGGAATATGTAAAAGCTACCTCACGACTGAGCAAAGTTTATTACATGGATGGTAATAAACGCAAAGCCAAAGCTACTATTGAGGAAGTAATTAAAAATTACGACACTTTTATAGAAGAATACTTCCCTGCTTTGAGCGAAAGAGAAAAAACAAAGTATTGGAATACCATTAAAGATGATTATGATTTTTACAATACAATGGCTTTAACGCTTCATGAAAGCTATCCTGAAATGATTGAACAGGTGTACAATCATGCACTCAAAACAAAAGGCTTACTTTTAAGTAACTCCATTAAAATGAGGCAAAGGATTCTTAATACAACTGACAGTGTATTAAGAGAAAGATATTTCGAATGGATAGATAAGAAAGAACAATTAGTAAAAGCAATATCAATGAGTGAAGGCCAGCTTCAGGAAGCAGGAATTAGCCTTTCTAACCTGGCCAAAGATGTAGAAAGCATTGAAAAAGAACTAAGCAAAAAATCGCAGGTCTTCAGTCAGAGTTTCGAGAAGCAGACCTATACATGGAACCAGGTAAAAAGTACTTTGCAACCTAATGAGGCAGCTATAGAAATGGTTCGGTTCAGACATTTCAATCACTTTCTCACTGATTCGGTTGTTTACATGGTACTAATCCTCAGAAATGATAAAAAAAGCACGCCTTCTTTTGTTGTATTGGAAAATGGTAAAGATCTGGAATCCAAGTATTTTAACTACTATAGAAATAGCATTAAGTATAAAATAAAAGACCAATATTCGTACCGAAATTACTGGGAGCCAATTGAAAAAGTAATTGGAAGAAATACCACAGTTTACTTTTCTCCTGATGGTGTTTATAATCAAATTAATCTTGAAACTATTCCTATAGAAGATAACAAATACCTGATTGATCAATCTAATATTATACTAGTTAGCAACACTAAAGATCTGTTCATCAATAAAGTGAGTACAAAGCAATATCAGGAAGAAAAAACAGCACTGCTCTTTGGTGATCCTAAATTTTATTTAGCCTCCAAATCCGACTATAAAGATGAATTCAGATCAGGAACTACCCAAATAAACGATCTTCCAGGTACTAAAAAAGAAATACTGGCATTAACAAAACTATTAAAAGACAATGGTTGGACCACAAACGATTACCTCGATTTAAACGCCTCGGAAGTTACGATAAAGGATATTAACAGCCCTAAAGTTTTTCACATTGCTACTCACGGCTTCTTTGATGAAAGCGAAGCCCCGGAAATGGAGGAATACAAGCAGGATTTAAGCAAAAATCCATTACTAAAATCTGGTTTAATGCTAAAAGGGGCGGGTGATTTGTTAGTAAAAACTAAGTATAATTTCAATATAGAGCCTGGAATACTTACTGCCTATGAAGCCATGAATCTAAATCTTGATAAAACTGATCTGGTAGTTCTATCAGCTTGCGAAACAGGTGTGGGTGAAATCCATGAAGGAGAAGGTGTATATGGTTTGCAAAGATCTTTTCTGGTAGCAGGAGCAAAAACTTTAATTATGAGCCTTTTCAAAGTCTCAGATGAGGCCACAGAAAAGTTAATGGTATTATTTTACACCAAATGGCTTGAAACAGGCAATAAAAGGCAAGCATTTATTGATGCTAAGAAAGAAATCAGAAACGAATATAAAGACCCTATTTACTGGGGAGCTTTCGTAATGATGGGGTTGGATTAATCTCTCCTGTTACTATTGGTTTTCCAATCTCTGATAAAATTTGTCCACGTTATTGGATTAAGGAAATTATTAGGGGGTACTATGCCTGTCATGTCATAAATTTGAGCATAACGCCATTGTTCATAATAAGGCTTATCCCTCTGATATTCCTGCTCTAATATCTGATTAAGCTCATTTTTAAAATTGCTGATCTGCGATCTTTGCTGATTAGTTAATTTTTGTTTCAAAATTGTTTCAGCAAAAGCTTCCATTTCAGGCAACGGGCTTACTAAGACTTCATCTAAAATTAAGTTCTCTCTCACCATCAGCTCAATCATAGAATAAGAGTTCCCATCTAATATATCAGGAATAATAAAATCTCTGCTTTGATAGCCTACACTTCTAAAAGTAATAGTATCACCAGGGAAGGCTAAAAATGAGAAATATCCTTGATTATCAGCTACTGTACCTCTTTTTCCACTATCCATTAAAACAGAAACAAAAGGGAGAGGATCAAGATTTTCAGCATCCAGAATAACACCTGTCATATGAATAGGTTTTTCTCCTTGCTCTTGAGCAATGGTGTTAAAAGCAGTCAAAAACAATAGCGATATTAACAGAATATTTCTCATCTTAAATTTTTAGTGATTCCAGTTATGCTTATCCAGGCTTTCCAGGCAAGCATTTAGTAGTAGAACGGAATCAGCGATATCTTGTTTATGTGCCATCTCAATTACCTGGTGTAAATGCCGGGTAGGTATTGAAATTGCACCTGCAATTGCTCCATTTTTACCCATTCTTTGTAAACCAGCAGTATCAGTACCACCAGCAGTAAGAATTTCCGGCTGCCACTTGATTTTATTATTATCAGCTGTTTGCTTCATAAAATCCACCATTCTGTAATCGCAGATAGTCATGGCGTCAAGCACTTTTATAGCAACACCTTTGCCCAATGATGTAACCTTTTCATGGGCCTGAGCACCCGGAAGATCAAAAGCTATAGTTGTATCTAAAGCAATTCCAAAATCAGGATTAACTTTATGAGAAGCCACATTGGCACCGCGTATACCTACTTCTTCCTGTACAGTAAAAACACCATATACATCATACGGAACTTCCTTTAAGCTTCGTAAAGCCTCAATTAGCACATATACTGATACTCTATTGTCTATTGATTTGCAATTCACACAATCGCCCATTTCTATAAGTCCTCTTTCTCTGGTAACCGTATCACCTACTGAAATAACTTTCTCCACCTGGTCTTTAGACATGCCTAAGTCGATAAAATAATCTGTTAGTTTTGGCACCTTGTTTCTTTCATCCTGCGTCATTACATGAATAGGCTTTGAGCCCATTACTCCTATAACATCCTGTTTTCCATGCACAATAACTCTTTGTGCTGTAAGTGTTTTAGGATCAAAGCCTCCCAAAGTAGTAAATCTCAAAAAGCCATTATCGTCAATATGTGTAACCATGAAACCAATTTCATCCATGTGTGCAGCTACCATTACTTTCTTGGCTTCAGCATTATTTTTAGCTTTTTTAAGGGCATAAACATTCCCTAAATTGTCAACACTTACCTCATCAACTAATGGTTCTACCTCTTTAATAATTAAATCTCTGATTCTCTTTTCGTATCCGGGTGCACCGGGTGTTTCACATATTTTGGATAATAAATCAATATCTACATTCATATTTTACTCAATTTTTAAATCAAAATTAATTTTTTAATACTAATTAGCAATGCGGATGCTAAACTAGTAACATTCAATCTGGTCTAAAATAATTAGACTGATGTTTTAGACCAGCCTTATTCTTTTACAAGGATTTATAAACTAAAGAATCTGAAACCTTAATCAAAAAAAAAGCTGATTGCAAACAATCAGCTTTCACTTCAGAATCTATAAATTATTTAAAATTATACTCTTCTGACATTCACAGCATTTAAGCCTTTCTTGCCTTCTGTGGTTTCGAAAGAAACTTTATCGTTTTTTTCGATATCCTCTTCAAGGCCACTTGCATGAACAAAAATTTCATTCTGGGTTTCATCTTCAATGATAAAGCCAAAGCCTTTTTCATCATTGTAGAATTTTACGGTTCCGGTATTCATAATAAAATAAACATTAATAATTAATAACTTATAGCAATATACGGCATTTGTTACATTCGGATGAAATATTTTGTAAATTATTTTTAATCAATCATTTACAACTATCTCTAACAAATGAAAAAACAGTATCAAGCTCATAATATCAAAAGATATGTTGAAAGGTCACCAACTAAAAAGTTTATTTAACCTCGAATGCCTTCTTTGTTTCATTTTTACCATCAGAAAGAATCACTTCATATTTACCTTTTTTAATAAATTGATTCTCCTTAATTAAACCATTCCATTTCAGGCTTTGATATCCATTGATGGAGATCGGTTTCATAGTTTTTATAATATCACCAGCTTCATCTTTAATTTGTATACGTAGTTCACTCTCTTTTTTAATATTGTTTACAAAGAAAGGAATCTCAATTTCAGGGTAGTAAGTCTTTAAATAAGGTGTCCTTTTTTTACCCCAGCTTTCACTAAACCTAATGTCACCAATTTCAAAAATCAGAAAATTGTTATCATTGTAATTCTCTGCAATTGCCTGAAGCGGCTTTGCATCAACTACATAAATACTTCTACCATGCGTACCTATTACCAACTCAAGCTCTCTTGGGTGAACTATCATATCATAATTGGCTACATTGGGCAAGGCTCCTAAATGCTGCCAGTTTTTACCATCATTAAAAGAGACATAGGTTCCGTGATCCGTACCCAGATATAGCAGACTAGCTACTTCGGGATCCTGATAAATGACATTCACAGATTCCTGAGGTAAATCTCCACTGATCGGTACCCAATTATTACCAAAGTCTGTACTCTTATAGATATAGTTTTTAAAATTATCATTTCTGTAACCCGTCATGGAAACATATACTGTTCCAATTTCATGATTAGATGCATGAATACTACTCATCCATAATCCCTGAGGTAATTTGCCATTTAATTGAGTCCAGCTTTCTCCATTTTTTAGCCTCCATATATTTCCGTCATCCGTACCAACATATAGTAAGCCAAACTTAAGAGGTGACTCTGCAATCTCAGTGATTGTTCCGAAAGGTACATTTCCCTTTTTACCTCCTTTAGTTAAGTCACTGCTTATAGCTTCCCAACTTTTACCTTGGTTCAATGATCGATGTAGTTTCTGTGAACCTAAGTATAAAATATCAGCATTATGGGAGCTCATTAAAACAGGAGTTCTCCAATTAAACCTCAATATGTCTTCACCTATATCGTGGGCAGGAGTAATGTATTCTCTTTCACCGGTAGCACGATTGATTCTGTAGTAATTACCGAATTGAAAACCAACATAAACAATATTTCTATCTCTGGGATCGGCACTCACATACATTCCATCTCCTCCAAATAAATCTTCCCACTGACCTCTTTCGTTAGGAACGGTCTTAGAGCTACCTACCATAGTTCCATTATCCTGCAATCCACCATATATATTGTAAGGTTGAGCCATGTCTACATTTACTGTGTAGAACTGCCCCACCGCCATACTATTTTTATGATCCCAGGTTGCTCCCGCATCATAAGAGATGTATAGCCCACCATCATTTCCTAAAATAATATGATCAGAATCATCAGGATTAATCCACATAGCTTGATGATCGGCATGTACATTTCCTATCGTATCAGTTCTTAAAAAAGTTTTTCCACCGTCTCTGGAAACTACAAGAGGAACTCCCAATACGTAAATATCATCAGGTTTCTCAGTGGAGACACGAATTTCTCCAAAGTAATAGCCGTATGTATAATAAACAGCTCCCAAATCATAATCATGAGTTTTAACCCATGTTTTTCCTTGGTCTGTGGATTTGTAAACTATAGAGCCTGCTACGGAAGTTTCAAATAAATCATTATTTGCATCCCCACTGTATTCTGCCAATGCCTTAGGCTTGTAAATTCCTTCTTTAACTTCCTTCTTTACTGTAACAGCGCTATACTTTTTAGGAAAACCATTATCCTTTAAAAAGTTATCTAAATCTTCGTTTGCCAATTCTAAAAATGCTTTGACGGACATATCGGTAAAGTCGGCAGGAATCAATTTATCTTTATCACTTCTTTCCTTTTTAGTTTTGGTTTCCTTTTGATAATCAAGTAATGCATACATTATATCCGGATTAGAAAGCGAAATATCCAACCCTATTCTACCAGTATACTTATCATCAGGAATACCTGACATATTCAATTTCCAATTCTCCCCTCCATCAACACTTTTATAAATACCTGATCCTTCTCCATTCCCTACAAAATCCCATGCATAACGTTTTCTCTCCCACATGCTTGCAAAAAGAATATCAGGATTTTCAGGATGAATGATTAAATCGATAGCACCTGTTCTATCATCTGTGTACAATACCTTTTCCCATGATTTCCCACCGTCTTTACTTTTAAAAACTCCTCTTTCCTCATTTTCAGAATACAAAGCACCCATAGAGGCTACCCAAACTACATCTGGATTTTCCGGATGCACTACAATTCTACCTATATGCTGACTTCCCTCTAAACCGATATGCTCCCAACTTTTACCTTTATCTACAGATTTATATATACCTGAGCCTGCATAGCTACTTCTACTGCTATTATTTTCTCCTGTACCAACATATATGATATTCTCATTATTAGGAGCTAGCGCTATATCGCCAATTGTCAATGCTCCTTCATTGTCAAATATTGGGTCAAAGCTTATTCCGTTATTCTTAGTGTGAAATAGACCTCCAGATGCATAAGCTATATAAAACTCTTTGATATTATTCTGATTTACAGCTATATCAACAATTCTGGCACCCTGGATTACAGGCCCTACATTTCTTGCAGGAAAAGACTTAAGCAAAGATTTTTCCGCAAGTTTTTGTCTGGCCTTAATCCCCTCCTGAATAACTTTAGGATTTGAAGGCTCAACCTGCGCACTAACTTTGGCAATGGGAATTAGCAATAAAATAAAAGCTAAAAAACTAAGTAGGTTTGATTTCATAGAATTCAATTTTAATTATGAATTCAATTTGCAAAAAATATACTGAATAGAAAGAGATAACTTTATAATCGGATAAAAACAGGGAGGAAAAAGAAAATCAGTCAGAATAATAGTAGATAAAACAAATAACAAAAGAATCACAATAAGAACCTCAACTGATCAATTGTAAACCCTCGGGTGCATAAAAAAAGCCTTAGCAGTGTTAGTACTAAGGCTTATTTAATAAAAGGCTGGCAACGACTTACTCTCCCACCTGTTACGGCAGTACCATCAGCGCTGGTGGGCTTAACTTCTCTGTTCGGAATGG
>NZ_BMEC01000015.1 GCF_014636295.1 Marivirga lumbricoides
TATGATCTAAAAAATGCCATGTCAAGATCTAAAATAGGGTCTCTTTCTATCCCATTAAATTTAAAGTTATTGGCTGTTGTATAGCTTCTTTGGTAACTATTAAAAGTCAGACCGAAGGGGTAGTAATCATCTGCCTGCAACACCGCATTATGATGATGGTCTACCCTAAAATCATCCCAAAACACTTCCACGGTTTGCTGGCTTTCATTGCTCAGGAACACGATCAAATAGCCATCCTGATCTATGAGTATTTCTTCGAAGGAGAGCTTTTGGTGCGTACCACTGCCATCCCCCGGGTCTGCTGCGCTGGTACTTAACCTGTCAAAGCCACTGTTCAGGTAATTAAAGTCCTTGTCCAGCACAATGTAGTTCAGGTAAGCCCTCGGACTTTGCTCATTAGAGTTGTCTGCTATGGCAGCTGAGCTAAATCCTGTTAAATTCTCCGAAGTTAATGCAGCTTCTCCACTAACCGCACCGCCTGAAAGCATGTTCACCAAAGCGCTGATCAAGGCACCTGTATTAATGGCATCGTCCTGGTTAGTGGCCGCTATGTATTTGCCGTACACTTCTGCGCTTATTTTATCGCCTTTACTTACATAAAGTGACTTCATTAAACCCACTGTTTCATTGCTTCCGCCTGCAAGTCTATGACTGGAGCTTCCGCTTCTCTTTAAGGCACTGGTAAGCTTTGTTACCTGGTCGTAATTGTCAAAGTATGGATTTTCAGTAGTCTCAAAATCGGTAGCATAGTCATCATCCCTTACTGCAAAAGTGGTCCGCACATTGCCTAAATGGTCTTTTAAATGGTACTGGTAGTCCTTTAAGCACTTTTTTAACGCTTTTTCGCTTTTTTCCAGGGCTTTCCCTGTCAAAAACACGTTTTTTTCCGTGCCTCTCCCTCCCTGTCGATATGGTATTTTTAAACAGCCCAATGCGCTTTCAATATACTAATTTTACTTGATATTCATAATGGAGATGGTCGCAGTTATAAGGTGTTCAGCACATGCATTCAGTCAGGCAGGGCAATAAAACCCGCCAAGCTGCTTACCCTCTTTCATCCCTTAAGCTTGTCATGTTTTTTGCTTCCTGTCCCCTTCGGCATTTCCTTAAAATGCATAAGCTTCACCATGTGTCTGGCTCGCTGCGTTTTGCTCGGCAGCCGCCCGCCAACTGGTCGGGCCGCTTTCTCACGGCTCGCGTGCTTCGCGATTGGATAACTGCGATTGTGTTTGCCTAACGCCCTTCGGTTGTTTCATTTTTATGAGCGATGCAAAAAACTAGTGTTGATTTTTTGGCTGTTTTTTACATCGTTCATAAAAACGTTTCTTATTTCATCTTTCGAACTTCTTCATATAAATACCAGATATCATCAGGGCTTTTCATATGTTCTATTTGTGATTTTAGGTTTTCACCTCTGCTCTTCATTTCTGGATTTCTTTTAATTAGTACATCAATCGCTTTACTAAAATACTTTAAAACTCTTCCTACTATTTCACGGCACTCTGCAGGAGTTAACAACCTACTTTTTTCATTGAGTTTAATAGCTTGATAGGCTCCCTTTAGATCACTTAAGGTTTTTGATCTCTGGTTTTGATTAAGCACTCCACTTAAAAAGTCCTCTAATTCTCTGGTTTCTAAATAATAATCATTCATAATAACTGATATTTTTTGTTCGGCAGTAAAGGACTAATATTTGCATCATTAATCAGAGGACACAAAAAATATCACCTTTAAATAATTGATTATCAAAATTTTAAACATCTCGGAAAAAAGTAAATGGCATCATTTTACTTTGCTGTTTTGCACT
Source organism: Marivirga lumbricoides (assembly GCF_014636295.1). Lineage (GTDB taxonomy): Bacteria > Bacteroidota > Bacteroidia > Cytophagales > Cyclobacteriaceae > Marivirga > Marivirga lumbricoides. The sequence goes on from NZ_BMEC01000015.1 coordinate 1,808, forward strand.
TGCTTTCCTGCCATTTGGTTTTTATCGGGATGCTCCAAGCGAACTGCTGCACTCCATTAAATGTAAATCTACTAACAGAGCGCGGAAGGTTTCTACTCACTAAAGATTTGATAATGATTGCCGGGACTACTCAACTTTCCTGACCTACGCTGTTTGCTCCGCGGGCCACTGCGGGTACCACCAGCCAGCCTGCCAAGGGGGAACGAAGCGCAGCGAAGAGGCTTGGCAGTGTCTGGCGGTGGTCGCAGGCCCGCCTAACTCTGGCTGTGGTTTTGTTTTTTTGCCTTTGCCCCGCAGGGATCAAACAAATCAAAAAAATAAAAGGGAACAGACGTGCCGAGGAGCGGATGGCAAGCAAAGGGAGGAAAATGCAAATGGGCTTTTTGAGGGTCAGCTAAATAGCGGAGCCCCGCCTTTTTGCGGGGTGGAGTGGTTTAAGGCGTGAGGATTTGCATTTTTCCGGACTGCAGCCTTGCTAGCCGCACCACAGGCACACCGCTTTTCCGCTACCAGCCATAAGCTGGGAGCGTACCGCCTGCAAGCGGTAAACTTTTGGAACGGGGGATTTAAAGTTTCTTTTTTGTAGGATTTTGTCGGTTGTCGAACATAGTGATTAGCTCTATTTTATCTTTCTTGATTTGATAATAAAGGCTGGTTTGTTTACTTATCACACACCTTCTTACTTGTTTTCTTTTGCCTGAAGAAGGATACAGGTCAGGCATTTCAGATATAAGTTTAAGAATCGATTGTAAGCGGTTATTAAACTTATTGACCGTCTTGTTTCCCCATTTGTCCGCTAGGTAGTCAAGTAATTTCAGATAGTCTTGTCTGGCACGGGGTGACCATTCAATCGGTTTACTCATAACTTAAACTTCTCCCTAACCTCTTTCATCACTTGCTCATGTGGTATGCTTTCCCCTCGGTTTAGTTGAGCTAAACCTTCATCAATAGCTGATCGTTCTTCTTCACTAATTTCATCCCACCAATCAACTTCTTTGGATTTTTTTAATGTAATGAACTCTTTGAGTGTCTTGGGATCATTCAATCCTGCCAACCATTCTAATAAACTTAGTTTTTCAGCTCTTATGTCCATATTTTTTAAGTTTGCTTTTCGTAAAGATAACATTTTCATTTTCTATTTTAGTTTCATTTATTGATTTTCAACCCAACGGATGAAATTTATCCACTGCCACTTTCAGGCCTTCCATATCGTTTTGTAAATAGGCTTCTGTGCTGAAGATGCGCCTGTGGCCTGCCATGTACTGCACTTCCCTGATGTTGTATTGCTTCAGCCACAAAGTGATCACGCTTGCCCTGAGCTGGTGGGCGCTTTGCAACAATGGCTGTTGCTTTCGTAATTGCTTAATGATCCTTTTGTGCATGTCACGGTAATTTTTATAACCTGTAACAAGCAATAAGTCACTATCCTGTTTGCCAAAGCTTTCCTGTAGCTCTTTCCTTGTTTGGTTGATGTAACGATCCATCATAATGATCTGTCCTGCCTGTAGTGACAATGTCCTTTCGTTATAGCTCCTGCCCCTTCTTATGCTTACTTTCCCGTTCAACACATCCACATCTTTTACACTCAACCTGGACAAAGTAGTGACTTCCAGCCCCTGGTACACCATCAGCCCTACTGCTATTTTGTTCCTTATCGCTGATGCCCTTGCCGTGGGTTTGGTGTTCCTTAAATGGATGTCATAATCTGTATAGAGTGCTTCCAGCTGTTCTTTATTGAGGTTCGGGCATAGTTTCTTGGCCTGCTTGCTTTTTATATTTAAATAGCCTGTAGGGTTGGTGGGGTAGTTCTCCGGATCTGACTGGTGAAGGGCTTCAAAATAATGGGCTATGGCGATCATATAGCCCTGTATGGTACGTTGGCACACCCCTCTTTTTCTCAGGTGGCTAACATAATCCATTAGCTCGTTGTATTTGATAAAACAGGGTTCTAGGTGCCGGGATGCTGCCCATTGCAGAAAGATGTCATTGATTGCTTTGTAGCTTTCTATGGTACTCTTTGAGCATCCTTTTTTCTTCAGGTAATTTGTTAATTCATCCATTTTATCCATTCAACTTCATTTTATTTCATGTCATTTCGTTGGACAAGTCCACCTTCATGTTATTTCGGTCGGACAGGTAAAATCTTTCCATGATGTGGGTATATACTTGGGTGCTTTCAAGGCTGTCATGTCCTAAAAACTGTGATACTTTTTCTATTTCCATGCCCTGGTACAACAAATGCGTGGCAATGCTGTGCCGTAATACATGCAGGTGTACGGGTTGGGTGATGGAGATTAGTAATTGGTCATTAGGAAAAGAGTCATTAGGGGTTTGGTCATTGGTTGATTGGGGATTGGGAAAGTGTTCATTGACCAGTTCCACCAGTTCTTTCAGCCTTCTGTTCAGGGTGTTGCCACATATCCTTGTCCCCCTGTTGCCCAATAAAAAAGCGTCTTCTTTACTGTTTGGGCTTAGCAGCCTTGGCCTGCCTTCATAGCAATAGTTTTCCAGCTGTCTTGCTGTCTGTTTGCCAAAAGGCACATACCTTGCTTTGCTCCCTTTCCCTTTTCTTACGGCCACCAGCCTGTTGTCAAAATCAATATCGCCTATATTCAAAGCTGTTCCTTCGCTTCTTCTCAGCCCGCAATCATAAAACAAGGCCAAAAAGGCTTTGTCCCGTAAGGCTGCCACTGGCCTAGTATCTTCTTCCATTCCCGCAGCTTCATACAGGGCTTTCACCTGGGCGATGCTCAGCGGGATTACTTCTTTGGGGTTAGGTGTTTCGTGCGGGATGCTTAAGGCCGGGATTTCCATGCGTGCCTGTTTCCGCAGATATTCCAGCAGCCTTTCCAGTGCATTGAGGTGGGCATTTAAATAGTTGTTCGATAGCCCTCCGCCCTGTCTTTGGTTGGCTCTTTGGCTCAGCTCCCTGTAATGGCTTTTGATTATAGGAATATCGATCTGGCTCACTTGCTGTTTTCCTTTGGATTCCATGTAATGCAGCAACTCCCGCACGTACACAGGAAAAGACTTTACCGTTGTAGGCGCATAGCCCAATACGTCCAGCCACTCGCCAAAACTTTGTTCCAAATACCTGAAGGATGCACTTTTTAAGGGTAGTTTTTTCATAAATTGTTATTTGGTACTGGTTATCAGGTAGTTATTGAAGTTTCTCGTATAATGCCTAACAGGCTCTGTTTTTTGCTTCGGTTGGTGTTTTCAGAACTTTTGAACTTTGCCTGTAACTTACTGTTGCTCTTGGTCTTTAGTGGTTCATTTGTGCTTTGAACTGGTGGTGAACCACTGTGGACTGCCTTGCCTATCTTCCTTGGTTTTACTGTGTCGGTGCTCTGTCTTATAACATGCACCGTGTAGTATCTAAGGGCGACTTTTACTTCTGCTTCTTTGCTCCTGCTAATCCGCTCATTATCTTGTCCAGTATGCCTGTAATACCGTTTTTGAGTTGCTCGTATTCGTCCAGTTGCGTAATCCTGTATTCATGTGGTTTTCCTTTCTCTCCGGCCACTTTTTTCACGTAGTCATATTCCTGTAATTGCACCATATAGCGCTTCTGGTTGCTGGGATTAATTCGTAAAAACTGCCGCACTTCTTTGTTGGTAAAACTGCCTGCCTTCGCTTTAGCTTCGGCAGGCAAAGCTTTATCCCGTTTATTAAGCCATGTTTTGAGCCACTCTAAATATTTCCTTCCGGCATCGTTCAGAGGATCTGATTTCCGGATCAGTACTTCCTTCATCAGTTTGTTGGCTTCCTGTATATCTTCCAGTGTTGTGTTAATGTATATTTCCCCTGTTTCCTTGTCTGCTTCTTCGGCTCTCTGGTACTGGTGGTAGAAAGTGACTGCTTCTATAAAAGCTAAGTAATGCGCATTGCTTCTCCTGGGCTTGAACACTTCATCGGGGATTTTCAGCTGCTCTGCATAAGGGTTGCGGATGCTCACGGGTTTTAAGATACGCTGTGTGTTCTTTAGCAGTTCTGCTATTTCATATTGTGCTGTTTTATCTATTCGTCCGGCCGAGTCAGCTCTTTGGTAGGCCATGATCTTTTCGTCCTGTTCTTTGCTTTCATCGATATGGATCAGGAAGGAACGGTTGGCATTATCTTCATACAGGCTTTCTTTGGTGGTGCAGCCTGCCACACTTACAGGTCCCTCTACTTTTAAACTCACCGTACGGGTTTCGCCTTTGGTATTCTTTACGGCCAGTGTTTTGGTAATATGTTTCTTGGACTGGATTTCCCTTAATGGGTACAGTACACTTTCTGCACCGTCCAGGTCTTCTATCAATATCAGTTTATTCTTTAGTTCCTGTTGCCCAAAATAGTAAAAGGCATTGCTGCTCAATGTGGTGATTTCCAGTTTGTCTTCTTCGGGGATCAAAGCACTTACTTTCTCCTGCAGGTGGGTTTTGCCTATGCCTGAGCTGCCAAAGCTGATCACGTGCAGCGGGTTATCTCTTTTCCGGCTGGTAAATATTAAATACATTAAAAGCCTGTTGTTTTCTTCTCCTATCACACCTGCTTTGCCTATATCCTCCATTGTCCTGCCCATCAGGTTCGGGGCTTTCAGGTATTGCTGTGCTGCTTTGATTTCTTCAGGACTTAATAGTTTTTTCTGGTTTTTATTGCCTGCGGATGCTATCCGCTCTATTTCCTGTAATCTGTAGGCTTCCAGTGCATCGGTCAGGTTTTCCAGTGCTGTGGCAATTACGCTGGTGCCTATCTCTAATCTTTCAGCCGTTTTCCTGCAAAGTTTCTCCACCTGGGTGTCATTGTACAAGTCCAGGTTATGCCGTACCGCGCTAAAGCCTTCCTCTGTCCCGATCTTTAACGTCACCCGCAACCTGTCCAGGCCTTCTAATCTTATCCCGCCTAAAATGGTGATTTGCAGCACTCCGATTTCAAAGGTCAGGTGGTCGGGGTTTCCCGTGTCAAGTACGGGATGGGCTGTGGTGTCCAAGGCTTGCTTCTCAGTCTTCATAAGAAAATTTTATTTGATAAACATGTGATTCAAAAGTAGCGCATGTTTTTCTTTTAAGCAAGCAACAAGTATTTCTTTTGGTAAATTCTTTTACCTAAATTTGAGTGATTATCATCAAAAAGGAGGTCTTTAGATAAACATGGTTAGCATTGGAGAGCGTATAACGCAGCTTAGGAAGCAAAAAGGCTGGTCACAAGATGAACTGGCTAAACGCATTGAGTCTTCACGGGTAATGATTGGCAAGTATGAAAGGAGTGATAACTCCCCTTCTATCGAGGTCATTGTAAAGCTTGCCAAAGCCTTTGATGTATCCGTGGATTTCCTGCTCGGTGAAGGACAAAATGCCAACTTCGATAAAGAGATGGTAAAACGGCTTGATCAGGTGGAGAGCCTGCCCGATCAAGAAAAAAAACGCATATTTGATTACATGGACCTCATCATAAGAGATTATAAAACCAAAACTGCTTATTCATGATTAACAAAAATATAATAATAGCTACAATATTAACTGTTTCGCACTTCACCTGTATATCTCAAACTCCTGACGATATTGTCAAAACTTTCTTTAGCAAATATGAACAAAATAATATGGAAGCGTTAAGCTATTTGTTTGATAGCAACGATTGGATGGGGGAATCAAAAGAGCAAATTCAAAATCTAAAAAGCCAATTAGCTGGCACTGTACAATTATTAGGAGAATATTATGGATATGAACTCTTAGCTAAAAAGAAGATAAATCAATTAGAATTGCATACTTATTTTATAAAATATGACCGCCAACCCTTACGATTTAGTATTCTTTTCTATAAGCCAAATGACAAATGGCAGCTTCAAAACTTTAGTTTTGACGATACATTAGATAGTGAGTTGGAAGAGGCTTTACGTATTAATAAACTTGAGCTTAATGAGTAATTAAGCTCAAGTTTATTTCACAAACATCTTCATAACAACGTTACCGATCATCATAAGAAGCCATATCGCAAAAGATGTAGACAAAGCTGTCAATGGAGCTATAAGCAAAGCAGATAATAGTCCCATAAGCCCAAAGGTCGGTTCATCATTAAAACTGACTGATTTTATACCAAATAATGATAATAATCCTACTATCAAAAATAAAACTAAGTAAGCAAAAAAGATATTCCAAAAAAGCTTACCAAATAATCCACTAGGTAGATCTTTATACTTATTTAATTTCATAATTCTGTTTTCTTAAAAATCAATACTATTTTGAATACTTTCCATTTCTTTTGACATCACATCGAACGTATATTCTAAACCAGCTTCAATAAATGAGGCCATACCTTTTACTGCTTCACCTACGTTAACAGAAGCTTCAACTTTAACAACGCTTACTTGAACCCCCACACCTACTTTAGCGGAATTATCAGCCGTAAACTCCATACCATTCTCTCCGACTGTCCCTTTCAAAGTAGGTTCTTTAAAAGCATCTCCACTGACATTTACCCCTTCATTGTTTGCAGTAACTTTACCTTCAATAGCCGAAACAGATGTTTTAACTGAAACCGATGCAAAACCTGCCTCACCACTCGCACTCAACCCTTTTGCACCAATTTCTAAACCGTTTGGACTAGCTTTACCAGAAACACTAACAGCACTGGCAGATCCTTTCAGTTGCAAAGGACCTACTTGTGCTTTGCCTCCTGCCCCATAAAGCTTGCCGCTTAAACTAACACTACCATCTAATATTTTAGAAAAGCTTTGCTTAGCTGCTGACAGCTTAGTCATTACACTAGCTGATGGGACATATTTATCACAAATTGTTCCTGGAGGACAATCACCAAAAGGATCGTTGTAACGAATTGGGTTGTTAAAGGAGTAGTGGTAAGGGTTCCAACTTTCTTGTCCAGCTGCATCAGCCATTGGGTCGACTTGCCAAAACCTTCCTAATGCCGGATCATAAACTCTAAACTTGGTGAAATCTACCCCTAATTCTGGAACTCTTTCTGTTTTAAAAGTCTTCTCCCCTGTTCCCTGATTATAGAGATAATTATTCGCCTTTGAGTAGTTCCTTGTATAGCTATTAAAAGTCAGGCCGAAGGGAAAATAATCTGAGGCTTGTATCACCGCATTATGGTGATGATCCACCCTAAAGTCATCCCAAAACACTTCCACTGTCTGCTGGCTTTCATTGCTGAGGAATACCATCAAATATCCATCCTGGTCAATGAGTATTTCTTCAAAAGAGAGCTTCTGGTGCATACCGCTGCCATCCCCCGGGTCTGCTGCGCTGGTGCTTAACCTGTCAAAACCACTGTTCAGGTAGTTGAAGTCCTTATCCAGCATGATGTAGTTCAGGTAAGCCCTTGGGCTCTGCTCATTGGAGTTGTCTGCTATGGCAGCAGAGGTATAGCCGGAAGTTAAATTATCGGACACTATATTGCCTTCGCCTGTCACTGCCCCACCCGAAAGCATGTTCACCAAAGCAGTAATCAATGCGCCTGTATTAATGGCATCGTCCTGATTGGTGGCCGCGATGTATTTCCCATACACTTCTGCTTTTACTTTGTCGCCTTTGCTCACTAATAAAGATTTCATTAGGCCCACTGTTTCGTTGCTACCGCCTGCAAGCCTGTGGCTATTGTTTCCGCTCCTTTTCAATGCGCTTGTAAGCTTGGTTATTTGGTCGTAATTGTCAAAATATGGGTTGCTAGCAGTCTCAAAATCAGTAGGATAGTCATCATCCCTTACCGCAAAGGTGGTGCGTACATTGCCCAAATGATCTTTTAAATGGTACTGGTAGTCCTTTAAGCACTTTTTTAACGCTTTTTCGCTTTTTTCCAGGGCTTTCCCTGTCAAAAACACGTTTTTTTCCGTGCCTCTCCCTCCCTGTCGATATGGTATTTTTAAACAGCCCAATGCGCTTTCAATATACTAATTTTACTTGATATTCATAATGGAGATGGTCGCAGTTATAAGGTGTTCAGCACATGCATTCAGTCAGGCAGGGCAATAAAACCCGCCAAGCTGCTTACCCTCTTTCATCCCTTAAGCTTGTCATGTTTTTTGCTTCCTGTCCCCTTCGGCATTTCCTTAAAATGCATAAGCTTCACCATGTGTCTGGCTCGCTGCGTTTTGCTCGGCAGCCGCCCGCCAACTGGTCGGGCCGCTTTCTCACGGCTCGCGTGCTTCGCGATTGGATAACTGCGATTGTGTTTGCCTAACGCCCTTCGGTTGTTTCATTTTTATGAGCGATGCAAAAAACTAGTGTTGATTTTTTGGCTGTTTTTTACATCGTTCATAAAAACGTTTCTTATTTCATCTTTCGAACTTCTTCATATAAATACCAGATATCATCAGGGCTTTTCATATGTTCTATTTGTGATTTTAGGTTTTCACCTCTGCTCTTCATTTCTGGATTTCTTTTAATTAGTACATCAATCGCTTTACTAAAATACTTTAAAACTCTTCCTACTATTTCACGGCACTCTGCAGGAGTTAACAACCTACTTTTTTCATTGAGTTTAATAGCTTGATAGGCTCCCTTTAGATCACTTAAGGTTTTTGATCTCTGGTTTTGATTAAGCACTCCACTTAAAAAGTCCTCTAATTCTCTGGTTTCTAAATAATAATCATTCATAATAACTGATATTTTTTGTTCGGCAGTAAAGGACTAATATTTGCATCATTAATCAGAGGACACAAAAAATATCACCTTTAAATAATTGATTATCAAAATTTTAAACATCTCGGAAAAAAGTAAATGGCATCATTTTACTTTGCTGTTTTGCACTTGCTTTCCTGCCATTTGGTTTTTATCGGGATGCTCCAAGCGAACTGCTGCACTCCATTAAATGTAAATCTACTAACAGAGCGCGGAAGGTTTCTACTCACTAAAGATTTGATAATGATTGCCGGGACTACTCAACTTTCCTGACCTACGCTGTTTGCTCCGCGGGCCACTGCGGGTACCACCAGCCAGCCTGCCAAGGGGGAACGAAGCGCAGCGAAGAGGCTTGGCAGTGTCTGGCGGTGGTCGCAGGCCCGCCTAACTCTGGCTGTGGTTTTGTTTTTTTGCCTTTGCCCCGCAGGGATCAAACAAATCAAAAAAATAAAAGGGAACAGACGTGCCGAGGAGCGGATGGCAAGCAAAGGGAGGAAAATGCAAATGGGCTTTTTGAGGGTTAGCTAAATAGCGGAGCCCCGCCTTTTTGCGGGGTGGAGTGGTTTAAGGCGTGAGGATTTGCATTTTTCCGGACTGCAGCCTTGCTAGCCGCACCACAGGCACACCGCTTTTCCGCTACCAGCCATAAGCTGGGAGCGTACCGCCTGCAAGCGGTAAATCTTTTGGAACGGGATTTATATTAGTAAAACTGCCGGCTTTATGCACTCTCTTTTGTTACTCTTGACCTAATTGCTTCTGCAACAAGATTGTTAAGTGAGGTCTTTGTCTCCATAGCTAAAAGAGCAGCCTTTTGATGCAATGTTGCTGGTATACGTACATTAAAGCTTCCTTTAAACGGCTTTTCAGGTGTTTTTCCAGCTGCTTTGCAATCGGCTAAATAAACATCAATAGCCTCCTTAAAATCAACTTCTAATGATTTGCCCGTTTCTCCTTCATAAGAGATCAGCCCTTTTAACCCAAGTACTTTTCCATAAAGTAAATTATCTTCCTGGCTGTACTCTATACTTCCTGTATAACCTTTATATTCAAGATATTTCATAGCCCTAATATTTCTTTTACTTGTTTCATTTGATATTTTTTCATGATGCCGCTTGGATGTGGTTTATGAAGCATAACGGGAACCCCTTCACTATTCTCGAACTTTACCCTCGAACCCGAGGTCTTTCCTATCTTCACTTCTTCAAAACCAAAATATCCAAGTAATTTAGCCATCTCATCATAATGAAAATCAGCTGGCATACTTAAAAACCTGTCAATTAATTTCTGCTTTTTAGACATAACTCAAAGTAACTATATTTAGTTGCAATCTGCAAATTTATTTTCCTCATCCCAACGGATGGAACTTGTCCACTGCCACTTTCAGGCCTTCCATGTCGTTTTGTAAATAGGCTTCTGTGCTGAAGATGCGCCTGTGGCCTGCCATATACTGCACTTCCCTGATGTTGTATTGTTTCAGCCACAAAGTAATCACGCTTGCCCTGACCTGGTGGGCATTTTGCAACAAGGGCTGCTGCTTCCGTAACCGCTTAACAATCCTAATATGCATTTCCCTGTAATGCTGGTAACCTGTTATAAGCAATAAGTCGCTGTCCTGTTGGCCAAAGCTTTCCTGCAGCTCTTTCCTGGTCTGGTTGATATAACGATCCATCATAATAATCTGTCCTGCATGTAGTGCCAATGTCCTTTCATTATAGTTCCTGCCCCTTCTGATGCTTACTTTCCCGTTCAGTACATCCACATCTTTTACATTCAGCCTGGATAGCGTGGTCACTTCCAGACCCTGGTACACCATCAAGCCTACTGCTATTTTATTCCTGATCGCTGATGCCCTTGCCGTGGGCTTGGTGTTCCTTAAATGCAGGTCATAGTCTGTATACAATGCTTCCAGCTGCTCCCTGCTGAGGTTCGGGTAGAGTTTCTTTGCCTGCTTGCTTTTGATGTTTAAATAGCCTGCAGGGTTTGTCGGGTAATTCTCCGGATCTGACTGGTGAAGGGCTTCAAAATAATGGGCTATGGCTATCATATAGCTCTGTACGGTGCGCTGGCTGATCCCTCTTTTTTTCAGGTGGCTAACATAATCCATTAGCTCGCTGTATTTGATAAAGCAGGGTTCAAGGTGCCTGGATGCTGCCCATTGCAGAAAGATGTCATTGATTGCTTTGTAGCTTTCTATGGTACTCTTTGAGCATCCTTTTTTCTTCAGGTAATTGATGAGTTCTTCCATTTTATCCGTAAAATTTTTCCATGATGTGGGTATATACTTGGGTGCTTTCAAGGCTGTCATGCCCTAAAAACTGTGATACTTTTTCTATTTCCATGCCCTGGTACAATAAATGCGTGGCGATGCTATGCCGCAATACATGCAGGTGGACGGGTTGGGTGATGGTAATTTGGTCATTGGGAAAAGGGTCATTGGGTGATTGGGGATTTGGGGTTTGTTCATTGACCAGCTCCACCAGTTCTTTGAGTCTTTTGTTCAGGGTGTCGCCACATACACGCCCTCTTTTTCCCAATAAAAAAGCATCTTCTTTACTGTTTGGGTTGAGTAGCCTTGGTCTGCCTTCATAGCAATAGTTTTCCAGGTGCCTTGCGGTCTGTTTGCCAAAAGGCACGTACCTTGCTTTGCTCCCTTTCCCTTTTCTTACGGCCACCAGTCTGTTGTCAAAATCTATGTCGCCTATATTTAATGCTGTTCCCTCACTCCTTCTCAGCCCGCAATCATAGTACAAGGCCAACAAGGCTTTGTCCCGTAAGGCTTCCACTGGCTGGGTATCTTCTTCCATTCCGGCCACTTCATAAAGGGCTTTCACCTGGGCAATGCTCAGCGGGATTACTTCTTTGGGGTTAGGTGTTTCATGCGGGATGCTTAAGGCGGGGATTTCCATCCGTGCCTGTTTCCTTAAATATTCCAGCAGCCTTTCCAGTGCGTTCAGGTGGGTGTTTAAATAGTTGTTCGATAGGCCACCGCCTTGTCTTTGATTGGCTCTTTGACTCAGCTCTCTGTAATGGCTTTTGATTATAGGAATATCAATTTGGTTGACCTGCTGCTTTCCTTTGGATTCCATGTAATACAGCAACTCACGCACGTACACAGGAAAAGACTTTACTGTGGTAGGCGCATAGCCCAATACGTCCAGCCACTCGCCAAAGCTTTGTTCCAGATACCTGAAGGATGCGCTTTTTAAGGGTAGTTTTTTCATATTTTTAATTTTGCTTCGGTTGGTGTTTTCAGAACTTTTGAACTTTGCCTGTAACTTATTGTAGCTCTTTGCTTTTAGTGGTTCATTGTGGTTATGAACTGGTAGTGAACCGCTCTGAACTTTGTACTTATTTCGTCCTGCTTTCTCTCTTATTCTCTGCTTCTCTCTTTCTCCTAATTCCTTTGGTTACGGTGCGTGTCTTATAACATCCACCGAGTACTACTCTCAGAGCAGTCTCACTTTTGCTTCTTTACGCCTTCTAAACTACTCACAATCTTGTCCAGTATGCTTGTAATGCCGTTTTTTAGGGTTTCGTATTCGTCTAGTTGGCTAATTCTGTACTCATGAGCTTTTCCGCACTTTCCGGACACTTTTTCCACGTAGTCATATTCCTGTAATTGCACCATATACCGCTTCTGGTTGCTGGGATTAATCCGTAAAAACTGTCTCACTTCTTTGTTGGTAAATGTGCTTTTCTTCTCCATCTTCAGCCATGCTTTCAGCCACTCTAAATATTTCCTGCAGGCGGTGTTCAATGGGTCTGATTTACGGATCAACACTTCCTTCATCAGTTGGTTGGCTTCCTGTATATCTTCCAGTGTGGTTTCTATATATTCTTCTCCCGTTTCTTTGTCGTATTGGTTTTCACGCTGGTATTGATGGTAAAAGGTGACTGCTTCAATAAAGGCCAGGTAATGCGCATTGCTTCTTCTTGGCTTGAACACTTCATCAGGGATTTTTAATTGTTCAGCAAAAGGATTTCTAATGCTCACAGGCTTTAATACTCTTTGGGTATTCTTTAGCAATTCTGCTATTTTGTGTTCTTCACTTCCATCTATTTTGCCTGCTGAGAGCTTCCGCTGGTAGCTCATGATTTTTTGATCCTGCTCTTTGCTTTCGTCTATATAGATTAAAAAACTGCGGTTGGCATTGTCTTCATACAGGCTTTCTTTGGTGGTACAGCCTGCCACGCTCACAGGGCCTTCCACTTTCAAAGTCACTGTCCGGGTTTCCCCTTTGGTATTCTTCACCGCCAGTGTTTTGGTAATGTGTTTCTTGGATTGGATTTCCCGTAACGGGTACAGCACGCTTTCTGCCCCGTCTAAATCTTCTATCAATATCAGTTTGTTCCTGAGTTCCTGCTGACCAAAATAATAAAAGGCATTGCTGCTCAATGTGGTAATTTCCAGTTTGTCTTCTTCGGGGATCAAGGCACTTACTTTCTCTTGCAAATGGGTCTTTCCTATCCCTGAACTTCCAAAGCTGATCACATGGAGCGGATTGTCTCGCTTTCGACTGGTAAAGATTAGATACATCAATAGCCTGTTGTTTTCCTCTCCTATCACGCCCGATTTCCCGATGTCCTCTTTGGTGCGTTTCATCAGGTTCGGGGCTTTCAGGTATTGCTGTGCTTGTTTAATTTCTTCGCTGCTCAGCTGTTTGCGCTTGTCCTGTGTTTGGACTTTTGCTTCTATTTCTTCCAGCCTGTAGGCTTCCAGTGCATCGGTCAGGTTTTCCAGTGCTGTGGCAATCACGCTGGTACCGATTTCTAACCTTTCAGCCGTTTTCCTGCATAGTTTCTCCACCTGCGTGTCATTGTACAGGTCCAGGTTATGCCGTACCGCACTAAAGCCTTCTTCCGTACCGATCTTTAATGTCACCCGCAACCTGTCCAGGCCTTCCAATCTGATACCGCCCAGGATCGTGATCTGAAGCATTCCGCTTTCAAAAGTCAGGTGGTCGGGGTTTGAAGTCTCTAATGTTCCTTTGGTTGTACTCATTTGATAACTTTTTTTTCGTGATAGCATATTTGTTATCAAACTTAGCATATAAGTTCTATTAAGTCAAAACTTTTATGTTAATATTTTACACCGACTAAACATAAACACTCTCCATTAATTGATTTATACATACATATAAGCTAATTTTATACCTGTATTATAGTCTATCATATGGGATTTGCAGAGAACTTAAAGAAGTACAGAACCGCTAAAGGGATTTCACAGGATGAACTTTCTAGGAAGATTGGGAGCCATGCCGTGCAGTTTTCACGATATGAAAGAGGACTTTCCACTCCTTCTATTGATGTGGTACAGAAAATTTCAGAAGCTCTGGACATTTCCATTGATGAGCTGGTTTTTGGTGATAAAGACCAAAAGCTGGAACAGACTATTAAAGATCGCGAACTGATCGGCTTGTTCCAAAAAGTGGAACTGCTCTCCGACAAGCAACGAGACACCGTTAAAGAACTCCTCAACGCTTTCATCTTCCAAAAAGACCTGCAACAAAAATTGATGCAGTAGATGGCTAATGAAGACCATAATAAGACCGTTGCTGAGACATTAAGATACAGTACAGAACAATTCGATAAGACAATAACCTTTATTGCTTCTGGTGCGCTGGTAGTTTCTTTTGCATTTATAAAAGATATAATACCTGACTTAAAAGCTGCCGTTAATAAGGCATATTTAATAAATGCATGGTATACCTACGCAGGTGTTATCTTTTTGAGCTTGGTTACTCATTTTATTTCTATGTTGGCCAATACCTGGGCTGCTAAAAATCAGAACCTGAGCGATGAAGCTTTCAATAAAGGCATAAAATATTGGAACTTTCCGATCAGGTTTCTCAATATTACAATGATTGTAGCTTTACTGGTTGGTTCGATTTTTTTGATTAAATTTATTAACCTTAATCTTTAATAATTATGGCAGACGACAATAAGCAAAACAGACCTGATCCAAAGAAAAAACCTAACTATAAAAGAAGAGATAGTGGAGATTTCATTGGAGAATCAAAAAAAGATACTGACATCATTCGTAAAGGTGCCGAGATCGCTCCAAGGCCTATTATAACAACCAGTAAAAAGAAAAAAGACAATGGCTAAGCAACCACCTAGAACAAATCCTGAACCTATACAGCACCCAAGGCCTGGAACAAAAGTTCCTGCTGAAGTGGTGCCAAGGCCTAAAAAATAACCCAAGCCTATCCATAAGCTTGGGGTTTCAATTTTAGATATGGATACCAGCGATACGCTTGCTCTCAAAAGGATTTATTTACTCCCTATTATAAATTATTCTCTTTACAGTTTGCAATAACTCTTTATCGTCCTTCATTACCTCTCCATTCAGTACTGTTCCAAAAAAAGAGCCTAAACAAAGTGTATCTTTATTTCCTGATGTATAATCCCTAACCAGTTTTATCCTAATATCCTGATCTTCAACTTTTTCATTGGACTCTATTCGTTCCAATGATGATATTTCTTTGTCGATTTTTTCCAAAATAGCCTCGTCAGTGATTAAAGTATCTCTATAATGCGGCTCAAATTCTGGTTCAAAAGCATCACAAGGAATTGGATATTGAGCTGTAGAATCTTCACCCATGTATAAAATAGTTAATTGATTTGAACTACTCTGGCATGAAACTAATAAGAACAATAAAAGTAAAAGAGTATTAATTTCCAGTGTTATATTTTTCAGCTTGTGTCGCATAGTATCTTTTATAGTATGAAGAACTAGATTTGCTCTCCATCATTTTATAATATTTATAAGTAGCATTCTTGTTAACTTTATTAGAAGTTGGGCCATAAGTAATTACTGTCTCACCCTTATGATTTGTTCTTGTTACACCATTTTTAGGAATCTCTCCTAAAGCTCTAGATGTTCTCAATTCCGACCCGGTAATCACTCTTTTTTCTTCTGCATTTGTCCAACCTGGCAATTTCTGACTCTGCAGTTTTCGATGTTCTTCAGGTTTTAAATCATAATGATTTCGATGATCGCTTTCATGTTCCAACACTGTTGCAGGTGACATTACTACACCTTGATCTGTTTTACTCCCCCCTTCTGGATTCCACCATATAGAATACCCCTCACTTGTACTCCTATCCGCCTTATACAAATTAACCTGTGTTTTAGAATTCTCTGCAATAGCTCTAACGTTTTCTCCTACACCATTTTCCTGTAGAGTATTATATGCTTTAAAAAACTGTTGAACAAATTCATTCTTGGGTGCATCACTTGCATTAGAACCATTAAAAATAAATTTTTGGTTTTTACCAGCTTCATCTTGATAATATATAATAATATCTTTCCCATCAGGGTCAGTATACAGTAAGGGATTATTAGCTGCCCAACTATAAGGAGATAAACTAAAATAATTCTCCATATGCGGATCCATTACTGATGTTCGCCACAAATACGGATCATACATCCTGGCCTCAGAGTCGTACCAGTTTAATCCCCCATCTGCTATCCATTCTTTGCCTTGGTAAAGGTGCTTGTTTTCTTTATTGTATTCCTTTTTATAAGAATCAAAAGTGCCACCTCCCGGATAATACGAATCAGCCTGTATCACAGCATTATGATGATGGTCTATCCTGAAGTCATCCCAGAACACTTCCACTGTCTGCTGGCTTTCATTACTTAAAAATATAATCAAATAGCCATCCTGATCAATCGCTATTTCTTCAAAAGAGAGCCTCTGGTGGTTGCCACTTCCATCTCCCGGGTCTTCTGCACTGGTGCTGAGCCTGTCAAAACCACTGTTCAGGTAGTTAAAGTCTTTGTCCAGCATGATGTAGTTCAGGTAAGCCCTCGGGCTTTGCTCATTGGAGTTATCTGCTATGGCAGCTGAAGTATAGCCTGCCGTTAAGTTGTCAGATACCACATTGCCTTCGCCTGTTACCGCACCGCCCGAAAGCATGTTCACCAAAGCAGTAATCAATGCGCCTGTATTGATGGCATCGTCCTGGTTAGTGGCTGCGATGTATTTACCGTATACTTCTGCTTTTACTTTGTCGCCTTTGCTTACATAGAGTGACTTCATTAAGCCCACTGTTTCATTGCTTCCACCTGCCAGTCTATGACTGGAGCTTCCGCTCCTTTTTAAGGCGCTGGTAAGCTTGGTTACCTGATCGTAATTATCAAAATAAGGGTTGCTACTTGTCTCAAAATCAGTAGGATAATCATCATCCCTTACCGCAAAGGTGGTGCGTACATTGCCCAAATGGTCTTTTAAATGGTACTGGTATTCCATTTTCGCCTGCCCATCTACCGCTTTTGGCACTACGCGACCTTCTGCAGTCTGGATAAATTGCAAAGTGTCATTTTCCATAATCATGGCACCGATATAGTCTGTAGCTTTTATCAAAGTATTGTTCTCGTACACTTCCTGGCGGTGTTTAATGCCGGAAGCATCATAAATATACTTGATTTGTTTATCACCGGCAAATATTACTTCTTTTGGTAAGTTCAGGTAATTATAATCAATAGTAGTAATATCTTTGTTGGCATCTGAAATCATATTACCATTGTCATCATAGCTATAATCATTGCCTGAAGTATTGCTATCTTTAAAGCCTTTTTCAATATTACCGGCATCTGTCACATAATTCAGCCTGTTGCCATTGTTCGCATAATTATAGGTGAGGTTATCCATCAAAGCGCCTGTTTCATCCCTGCGTTGCAGCAATTTGATGTTTCCGTTCATATCATACTCATTAACACGCAGTTGGTATTTTTGACTAGTTGTTTGAGCAGGCCCTTCAAAATAATTGGCTTCTGTAATTCTATTGAGTGGATCATACGCGTAGCCATAGGCATTTTGCAAGATGGTTTCTGCTTCAGTCATATCATTACGTTTCCCGCCCCACTTAATAGCTGCAATATTGCCATTATACTGAGCATCCGAACCCATACCTAAATTATCAGTATAACCCAGTTCCATCCCGAAGAGGTCGGAGGCTTCATTGGCATGGTCCGCGCTGAGGTCGGCATGGTTAATGCGCTCCAGCCAGCCCCTGATGTTATAGCGGTAGTCTACCGACTGGGCGAAGGCGCCCGCTTCTTCATGCAGGCTTTTGGTGATAAGTTCCCCAAGCTCGTTGTATTCGTTGGAGACCATGAGTACAGGATTTTCCTGGTTTACCTGGTGTGTTACCGTCATCAGTCGGTCGGCATGGTCGTGGGTAAAGGTCTCGGTAATGGTTTGGGTGTCGGCTCCTATACTATAAATAGTTTTGGCTTTTTTCAGGTTTCCGATAAAATCATAGCCATTATTGGCAGTGATAAACTTACCATCCGGCTGCTGACTAATACTTTGCACCAGTCGGTAGCGCTCATCATAATAATTGATACTGCCCAGCATTTCGGCAGTGCCTAAAACGCGGGTAAGGCTTCCTGTCACCTGCCCTTTTACCAAGTTGTTCTGCGCAAACTCATTGGTTACTCCATTGGTGGAATAGTTGTAAGTGCTGCCATCCATTCCGGCAGCAGTGCGAAAATCATAGTTGTCGTAATAAGTAATGGTATAAATTTCTGCTTCACTTACTGACGGGTAACTGTTATTGGTATAGCCATAGAGATGATGGCTATTGGAATATACCTCATAAAGTTCATCTAAAAATTGTTGTCCTCCGACTACCTTCTCTTTCCCTCTGACTAACCTATTTCTGATAGAGTCCAATGAATAAACGATTTCTGTTTCACCCGTCATAATAGGCCTGTTTTGCACATCGTATTTAGTAAAACTAAAAAGGCTATCCTTTCTTTGCTCTCCATCCTGGGTAAGCACCAATCTATTACGGTCGTCATAGACCATGATCACGGGCTCGGCACCGGGTACTTTCTTCCACTCCATGCGTTGGCGGTCATCATACTGGTATTGGAAAGCAAATTGTTCTAAAAGATTACTATCCACAGCCCCTAAGGTACCGATAATTTGCCACGAGGCTTCCGGTGGGATAACGAACCTGAGATTATCAAAAATATCATACACATAGTAGGTATCAAACTGGTCAGTGCCCTCTCCGTAATTGCGCTTAAGCAATGTTTTGCCGAAGGCATCGGTAAAGGTGGCGGATTGATTGCCGTTTTCGTCTGTGACCAGCAGTTTTTCGAACGCGCCATTGCCATAAGGCGTGCTTTTAGTTAATTGGCCATTGACTATTATAAAGCGTTTTACATTATCAGCAGCAGTGCTGATTAAGTAGTCGGTAGTGACTGGTTTATTCCCACTTTCTTTTGCCCAGTCTTCTCCCGGGGCATATTGAGCAATGGGGCGGTTGAGGGGCGAGGGCTCGTAGGAGACTTCTGCATAAGGGTAATTTGTAGCCGCCACAGTGCTTTCAGTACCGTCATAGAAGCCGAATTGGTTGGAGGTTTCATAGCTTCCCCCTGTAGTTCTTAAAGCGGAAGGATCCAGCACTCCGTCATTTTTATTAGCTGCATAGGGCAGATATTCTTTGTTTACCCGCCCCAGTTCATCATAGGCTATGGGCTTAATCATATCCCTTCTATTAGGGGAGGCTTGCGTTTGCAAGGTCTGCATAGGCCTGCCCAGTCCGTCATAATAGGTAAAATGTTCCATTACTTCTCCTATAGTGGAGACGGCCTCCCCTTCCTTTTTTGCTGTTTTATAGCTAATGATCTGCACAAAGTTTTCATTCTGCTGAGAGGCTTTGTTGATAATATTGGCAGGTGAAACGTTTAATGAAGCGCCTGAAGCAGCTGTAATTCGCACATAATAAGTGCCCGGGTGGGTGACTGTGTAGGAGCGGCTGGTGCCTCCTGATATGGATGCTCCATTTTTATGCCACTGGTAACTGCTAAAGCCTGAAGGGACTGTAAGCACTTTGTTTTCTCCCCATACAATTTCATTGCCCCCCTGAACGCTCATGGTTGGGTTGGCCAGCACAGTAATATTTTTGGTAGCAAATGCGGAACATCCATTCCCGTTGGTATAGGTGTAAGTGATCGTTTTACTGCCAGGATCACTTTGTGCCGCATTAAAAGTATTGTTGCTCACATAGCCTCCGGAAAAAGCACCTCCGGAAGGGGATTCTCCGGTATTAACTAAACTTCTATTACCTTCAAACTGGTAGATAGAAAAAGTATTGCCAGCTGAAACCTGGATGTAAATATCAACTGTTATTGTCACCACATTGCTGTACTTTGTTTCCCCGCAAGAAGTAACCCTTCTGCGATAAAAGCTGGTAGCAGTTAAATTGCCGGGATTATAGGTGGTAGAAGTGGCACCGGTTATATTGCTGTAGGTTCCTCCACTACTGCTGCTTACCTGCCACTGATAAGTATAATTGTTATCTCCGCCTGTCGCAGAAGAAGCATGGCCTAAAGTACCTGCTGAGGTATTGTAACAGATAAATTTTGTTCCATTAATGCTGCCCGGGCTCAGAGTGGGCCGCACGGTAACTGAAACAATATTGCTATACTTGGTTTCTCCGCAAGAAATGACCCTTCTTCGGTAATACCGAGTAGCTGTTAAATTACCTGCGCTATAGGTTGCAGCATTGGCTCCACTGATATCGTTGTAGGTTCCTCCGATGCTGGTACTTACCTGCCATTGATAGCTATAGCTATTGTCTCCGCCTGTTGGGGAGGATGCATTCCCTAAAGTACCTGCCGGACTATTGTAGCAAATGGTTTTGGTACCGGTTACGCTTCCCGGGCTCAAAGCAGGCCGTACTGTAACGGCCACTGCATTGGTATATTTGGTTTCACCACAGGAAACTACCCTTCTTCGGTAATACCGCGTGGCGCTTAGGTTGCCGGGACTATAGCTGGCAGCATTGGCCCCGCTGATATTACTGTAGCTTCCTCCGCTGCTGGTACTTACCTGCCATTGATAGCTATAGCTATTGTCTCCGCCTGTTGGGGAGGATGCATTGCCTAAAGTACCTGCTGAACTATTATAACATATGGTTTTTGTGCCATTGATGCTGCCGGGGTTTAGGGCTGGATTAACGTTCACTGTAACTATATTGGAATACAGAGTACCACATGAATTACTTACTTTATAGCGAAAATCAGTATCAGAAGTAAGATTATTAACATAAATAGGGGTTCCTGTATTGCTTAAATCTATCCAGGCGGTACCCGTTCTTTTCTGAAAATTACCTGTTCCCCCATAGCCAAGATTTTGTAAATTGACTGCTATTTGTGCACCTCCATTATAGCAAACAGTAGGAGATGATTCAATTGAGGCATTACCTGCGAAGGGAGTAACAAGTGTGAGGTAATACGTTTGGCTAGGTTCTCCTGTAATATCAACCGTGACTGATAACGTATGACTTATGCCTGTAGTAGGCATGGTAATATTCGCAATAGAAGGACTATTTCTACTTACTGGTACTCTTACTCCATTTAAAGTCCATATATAAAACCCTGATCCAATTCCTCCGCCAGGAGATGTCACTGTATAAGTATAGGTCTGACCCGGGCATACGGAAGTTTGTCCCGATATTTGGGCACTTGCTTTTATTACGGTCATGAAAAGAATACTTACTAATAATACCTTCTTCATTCTGCCTGGTTTTTGTATTTATAATATACTTTAGATAGGACATTTTTATTGTCATCCTTTTTGGTAATCAGCCTTCCCAATGCATCATATTCAAAATATTGAGCGGTTCCATTTGTATCAGTCATGCTTGACAATCCTTTGCCTACATCGTAAGTAAAAGTAGTCAGTTCAGCATCTGCAGAATAAATGCTTACATCATCTAGTATAGCTCCTGATGGAATAGAAATAGTAATGGTAGTTTCTATACTTCCGGTGCCTACCAATCTTTTAAAATATTGCCAATTTGTACTGGTCACTTCCTGATTAATAGTGCCCCCCACACCCCCGCTTAGGCTTACCTCTACATCCTGGCTTTGCTTTTTCGCCTTAAAGGAGACATAGTAACTGCCTTCGGCTGGTACATTGCCTATACTTATAATATGCTGGCCGGCCATCCCTTTGAATCCTGTGGCACTCGTCAGGGTATTTCCATCTGCTTCAAAATTATAGTGTTTAAAAAACTCATTTTCCCCTGAAGTAACGAGTTGAGCTATCGGATAGCTGTCATTGTATCCCCATTGGTATAACTTTTTCAAATCTCCTTGTTGAGAATACCTCTGTTTAATGAGATTACTTTTACTACCAAAAGATGCTTTATATACTTCAAGCATCGTATCCGTATCATATGTCATTTTCACACTATCCAACCTGTTAGGTGCCCAAGTAAAATCAATCGGATAATCATTCCTCATCCATTGGCGTTTCAGCGCTAACTGGTTATTATTATATTGGTATTCAGTGTATTCTTTTCTATAATCCAATGTCTCAAATAAAGCCTGAGAGAAAGGGTCTGCTTCGTTTAAATTGTCATATTGATACTTAGCTACCCATTTAAGGCGATCACTGGCTCCCGGATACCAGGCTAAATATTGATCTTCGGCAGTATGCTCATTTAAAATGCTAGTTATCCTGACTGGTTTAATAATATTCTTGTCATATTGATAAAAATGCCTGCTATGGCTTTCGTGCCCTAAAGTATCTCTTGAGACAACATAGGCACTATCCTTAAAATAATATTGAGGACGGTATTGGGTAGTAGAGTAAATAATGGGATATTTTCTGTAACAGAAAGAGCGTTTTTGTCTGTAAGCATTTAAGATTATAAAATTAGTATTGTATTGATGCTCGCTGTAATAATTATGTTTTTCTTTCAACACAAGATTATTATGGTTTCTCACAATCTCTGTTTTCAGTTTGCCATTTACATGTCCTACATATGCTGGATCAATATAAGGATGGTCAATCATATTAAAGGGTCGTTCTGCTATAAATTTTTTATTGATTTTTCCAGCAGGGTCCTCTGTTAAGCTAGTTAAATGGCCTGGAATTTTATTTCCTCTAACTATTATGTCTACATTTTCATAGCCAACATGACTACCAAGATAAGTTAATAAATTGCTTGAATAAGATTGCACATTAATCCCTGCATCAATCTCGCTATCATCTTGAAGACATATTGGAAGAGCATGATCATCTGTTCTCATCCCCCCGATTACATATTCTGATTTGTAACCTCCAAAATAAGGTATATTATATTGGACTCCACTGCTTTTAGTTTCATCCACTTCATCATTATAATAATAACTTTTAACTTGTGATGAGTTTGACAAGCCTCCTCCATTAGACTTTACTGTTTTAATCCTTAAACCTCCAACTTTTTTATTCTGAGGTTTCAGTAATTCAAATTCAATACTAATAGATATTTCATCATGCCCTCCTTCTCCGGCATTAGTAGCAAACAGTTTATATTCTCCGGCAGGAAGAAGTATTCTATTTGAATAAGCAAAAGGGTTGACATTTTCTCCACTAAAGGCTATATAAGATCCACTCGAATTCTTTTTATAAATTGAAGAGAATGTATTCATGCCTATTCCATCCTGCTCATGAATATTGCTTTTAAATGTCGCACTTACTTCATAAGGAACCGTGAAAATAACTTCGTCTGTTTCAGGGTTAAAAGCAGTTCCTTCAAAGGCAATGGCCTGGTAAAAATAAGTTTGCAGAAAATCAGGGTCGTAAACTTCATTTAACTCATATTCAAATTCATGGAACCCTCCGGTAGGATAAGTGATTTTGGTTAGCACACCCATTTTAGTATAGTAAAAACTTGGCTCTCTGTTAGCTGTTTGATTATCAAAGTGATAAAGGTCATTCTTGAATTCAGGAATGAGAGTATATGAAGAGTTGTTATTAAAATATCCCCAAAAATCCTGGGACTTGCTATCAGTTTCAGGTACAGCGGCTGCATCAAAATATGTAAATTTATAAGGAGGTAAATTTGAATTACCGGATTCTTCCCTCACAGAATCCAGCTTAAGCTTTGCATTATTTCCAAAATAAGAGTGGGAAAAAACCCACTCTTTGACTACCTCATCATTTTTGTAGATTACTATTCTGTCTAATTTTTCACTATTGTCATAATCAAGTCTTTCAGTTGCTGCAATAAATTCCACCTTATCACCACGTGATGATTCTATTGATTTTAATCTCTGACCGGACCGGTTGGTATCATTAATTGAATAACTGGAGGTAGTGGTGCCATAACCGGAGATACTAAATTTTCTACTCTCATTATACAGCTGTGTATCTGTATGATAATCACTCTCATAATCAAAAATTAAATATTCTCCTCCAATAGACACTTTGGTGAGGTACCAGGAGCTTTGATACTCACTAACTACTTGCTCTATAGAAGGAAATGTCTGGGAAATAGTGGTGGTTTTTTCAGTTTTCCTAAATTCATAAGTAATTCCCGTATTGTCAGTAATAGTCCAATTATAGTCTTCACCTGGTAGTTCATATTGAAACATCCCATTTTTAAAGGGATAATCCACGAAATTTAAAGTATTATACATTAGATGGTTAAGTTGTTGATCTTGATCAAAATAAAATTTTCCGCTATGTGTTCCGAAATTGTAGAAATATAAATCTGCCTGCAAATCAATATAGCCATCAGCAATTGAATCAAGATAACTTCCAGTCGCATATTCCGCTGATCCTGAAATTTCATTTTCATAATTATCCATATTTGTTAGTTTAGAATGATCTACTGCTCCCGCACTAACAAAAGCAAGCTTTGCCAGGTCAGAAAAATAACCATGCTTTTGAGGTACAGAAACCCCATTATTAGCACCTAACTCATCTGGTAATCCTTTTACTGATCTTCCTATTAAACCATTGGCATTCAATGTCCATCCTGCACCAATCCAACTTGCCTCTTCTTCTACTTTTAGCCCTCCCGCATCATAACTTATTGAGACAGGCCACTCAAAATTGTTTAATTTGAATGTATACAATGGCAAATTAATATTAGGCTTTCCAGTAAACTCATTCACGTCTATATCTGTATGCTTTAAAAATGGCATCGCCTCTGGACTTACTGGCTGTACATCAAGCATTTGCGGTTGGGAAAATTCTTCCTGACCATATCCTAAATAAATACTGAATAAAAAAAAGACTATACTTACTGTTTTTTTCATATGGCAACTAAATTATTCCATTATCAAATTAATCCTAACCCCCAATCTACTTTCTGATGGTTTCGTATAATCTGGGGGAACTATATTATATAATACCTGTGTCTGGCCTTTCAGCTTTTTGTAAATTCTATATTCTATGCCCAAACCCAGCCAGCCTTTGGGCTGTACCTGCTTAAGGTCATACCAATTTTCTCTCAGTTCCTCGCTTTTAGTAGCATAAGGCTGCTCAAATTCCACATGGGCAAAAATGTTTTTGTAAAACTTGTACTGGCTGAACAGTCGGTAAGAGATTTCCCTGTTGAATTTTGCTGCGAGTGAATCTTTGTGGTACACTAAAATATCTGCACTGCCACTTAAGCCGGCCGACCATTTATTAGTAAATTTATAAGCCACTAAAGGAGCGGTTTTTAAGAGCAGTCCATTCATCCATTTGGCTTCCAGGCCTAAGCCAAATTGCCAGCGGTCTGCAGGGCTTTTATCCAGCTCGGTCAGCACCGGGCCATTAGGGTTCATCAGGTTTACTTTGCTGTATTTCTGTTTTATCCCTTCCATGCCTTTTAATGCAGATTGGATCTTATCAGCATGCTCCCCCAGCTTTTCTGCTATTTGCTGTGAGGCTGCCACTTTGGAAGGATCCCATTCCAAGGGCTTACTGGCTCCCAACTCAGAAACTAAGCCTCCTTCAGCTTGTAAAGCATTGAGTTCTTTAAATTCATCTACATGCTCCACCAGCAAAGCTTGGGACTTTTTTTCTAATGCTTCATAGTTTCCACTATCCAGCTGTGCTTTTACCTGTTTTGCTTCTTTCAGGGGAGTATCTATCAATGGTTTTTTAGAGATCTGGTTTTTTACTTTGCCAGAAACAGAAGGCAGTTTAAGCTTATGAGCACTTTCTTCAGGAAGAGGGATTCCCTTTAATTCTGGCAAATCACGAGCTTCAAGTAGAATTAACTTTTGAATTCTTCTGAAAGAAGTATCATTCACGAAAGAAAGTGAATCAATAAATAAAGTCACATTGCTGTTAATAGAGTCGCTAAATGAATGGAGGGCAGTATTTATTTGCTTTCCCGGCTCTTTTATTCCTCCCGAAAGACTGTCAGCAGAATGTAATAGACTATCCGGTTTTTGAGTGGAAACTTGCGCACGAAGAGGCTGAATCAACCAAAATATTACAAGCCCCAGCAGAAGATGCTTTAAAGGCAAGGATTGAAAATAAGGGTACTTATTTGATTGAAACATTCTCTACTATTTATCGTAGCAAGCTTTTTTTCTTTAAACATAGAAATATTTTCTTAGATACTCCAAAGAATCTTACTAATTATTAAAAAGATTACATGAAGAAATGTGACGAAATACGGCTTTTTCACCATCCCAAGTAAAAAATACTGAGCTTTTCTACCTTGTTCTTGAGGTAGTGCTTAAGAGAGAATCATTTTTGGAGGAACTTTATAGTGATTAATTGATCATTCACTTCAATTTGTACAAATATAGTTGCTTTGATAAACTGATTGGCTCAAGCTTTTTCGTAATTACCTGATTTGTATAACTGTCCCAATTTGTGTAGCTCCTTCTAATCTTGAATATTGGTTAGATAACATTAGTACCATACAAGGGCTTATTTATTACTAGAATTCGTTATTTCTCCAATAAAGTCAAGAACTCTCTCTGATTCAGCAGCGCTTAACTTAGGGAGCATAGCTATAATTTTATTATTCGTTTCCTTACTCACATCTAAATTAAAGCCATCCCATTTATCCATTTCCTTTTCCCTTAACCGATCCACAACTCTTGCATATCTTTGAGTAGTAGTTAACTCCGAATGGCCGAGAATATCACTCACTACTTCTATTTTTAATCCTAGCAATAATGAGTTGATAGCAAAAGCATGGCGAAAACCATGAAAGGTAATATGCTTGTTGATGCCGGCAATTTTAAAGATTTCTTTCAAATAATTATTAGTTGTACCATTTTCCTGAACAGGTTGTTCAAATAATAATCCGGATTTGCTTTCCAGCTTTAATAGAGAAAGCAATCTTGATTTTATTGGAATTCTAACTGTCTTTTTCTTACCGAGCCTGTCCTTCTCCATCTGCTTAACGATATAATTCTTCTGGATATGCTCACGCCTCAGTGTTTTAATATCAGAATGTCTTAGTCCACAATAACAAGCTACTAATGCATGCTGAAGCGTACTTTGATATCGAGCACCCACATGAAAATCTTGCGCATGTTTACTGGTAGCTTTCTTGACATACTTTAGCAACTCTTTGCTATCATATAAATCGTGTAAAAGTGTGATTTCTTCGGGCTCGAGGTAATTAATATCAACCAACTCAGGCTGGCCAACAATAAAATTTGTAAATGGATAATTTTTAATCTCCCCCGACTTATGAAGTCTTAAAGTATACTTTCTTAAAAAGGAGAAAACATGGTACTGAGTATTTGAGGCGTATTTAGGGATAAGATACTTTTTAAGCTTACCTAAATAATCTTCATCGATTTCATGAATTGAAAGCCTTTTTTGAAAACCTTTTAGAATATTTAACTGCTTTTCATACCCCTTTAAGGTAGATTCCTTAATTAGTGTCTCTTCCTTTTCCTTGATCAATTCTGCTTCAACATACTCATAGAAATCGTTACTTTTTACTTTACCAGTCACTCCATTATATTCATCCTTTATTCGCTTAAAAGTGATCGTCTGACCAGTTCTTTCCAGCTCATGTATAATCTCGTCCACCTTAACTTCTTGCCTCTTTATAAAAGTGACTATTTGGGTATGACCCTTTATTCCGGGTTTGATTCTCTTGAGTCTAGGGTCGTACTGATCAACATTGATTTTCCGACCTAAATTGAGGTAATTGTTCTTCCTATTAATAGTGATTCTTAGAGTTAAAGGAATAGTTCCGTTTCTAGAAATGTAGCCAGACTTACACTCAAAGCTTATACTTACATTCATTTTGACTTAAAAAATTAGTGAACAATTAGTGAACATAATTCATAATAATCGGATGCTGATCAACAATCGCTCCAAAATAAAGGCCGAAAGTAAGCAAATAGCGGGGTATTTGAAGAGGATGTTTCAAATAGAATAAGAAAAGTAGGGTTTAGGAAACTTCTATTCTATCCATTGAACTACGGTGCCATCTGTTGAAACCTCTGTAATCTGTACAAGAGGTGTATTTCTCTAGGTTTGCAAAAGTAATGAAATTGCTGATTTAAGACAACCCCCATATTTCATTTTCAAATTCCTTATGGGGATCTAAGTGATTACAACAAAAAGAAAATAAAAACTACATCCTCACGTGTAATACCTAATAGTAGGTGTTTTTTAAATAATTGGGGAATATAGTAAAATGCTTAGCCTCCACCAGTTTTCTTAACTTACTTTTCAATTCCTCAATATTTTCTTTGTTAGCTGCAGAAATAAAGACTACATCATTTTCTTCTTTATTAAGATAGGTAGTCTTTAGTTGCTCAATTTTCTCCTTCACTGTCAGTCCTTCTTCCTCATCCTTTAACAAATCTACTTTATTAAAAACAAGCAAAGTGGGCTTATCACTCGCTTTTATGTCCGCCAATGTATTATTAACTACATGGATATGGTCATCCAGCACAGGATGACTCACATCCACCACATGAATAAGAACATCTGCCTCACGAATTTCATCAAGGGTTGACTTAAAAGACTCAATTAAATGTGTAGGCAACTTCCTGATAAAACCAACAGTATCTGAAAGTAGAAAAGGAATATCCTCAAAATTTACTTTTCTTACTGTTGAATCAACTGTAGCAAATAATTTATTCTCCGCTAAAATATCCGACTTTGAAAGCAATGTCATTAAGGTTGATTTACCAACATTGGTATAACCCACAATAGCAACTCGTACTATCTTTCCGCGAGATTTGCGCTGAGTCATATTTTGCTTATCTATTTTCTCCAGCTTCTTCTTCAACACATCTATCGTGTTACGAATCATCCTTCTATCTGTCTCAATCTCTTTCTCTCCGGCACCACCCCGGGTTCCTGTCCCTCCTCTTTGTCTTTCCAGGTGCGTCCACATCCGGGTTAATCTTGGTAAAAGATATTGATTTCGAGCCAGCTCGACCTGTGTTTTGGCCTGAGCAGTTTGCGCCCTGCTCAAAAAGATATCAAGAATGAGCAAACTTCGATCATAAATTTTACAGCTCAACTCCTTTTCCAGGTTTCTCAATTGTGAAGGAGTTAGGTCATCGTCAAAAATAACCCAATCAATATTTTCAGCTTTTACATAAGCACTGATTTCCTCCAGCTTCCCTTTACCAACAAAGCTTCGAACATCAGGTTTCTCTAACCTTTGAGTAAACATCTTTTCAGTAGTTGCACCCAGAGTACTGGTTAAAAATGCAAGTTCGTCCAAATATTCATCAGTTTTTTCAGCGGACTGCTCTCTGGTAATTAATGCTACCAAAACTGCCTTTACAACAACACTATTTTCTGTGGTAACTTCGTACATATTTTGTCCCTGCTGCGGGATATTATTTTAGTTCATCTAAATAAGCAGCTACTGCCTCTATGTCTGATTCGGAAAGCTGATCCTTATAGGCTGGCATAACTCCTTTTCCTTTCTTTATCCACGCAATTCTTTCTTCCAGGTTTAATTTACTTTGAGTTAAATCCGGGGATTTAAACAATCCTTTTTTCCCATCCTTTCCATGACACTTTTTACATTCTGCCAAGTAAATCTCTTTTCCGGTCTCTAAAACATTTTCCATATTTTGGGAAATTATCCCAGGCTGATCGTCCATAGAAATTTCAGGTTGAGGATCACTTGTATCCTCTGCCAGTGTAGATTCTTTTGAAAAAGTCAAACTGCCAGCTTCAGAAACTCCGTATATATAAAAAGTAAGCAAAAGTGCGATAAGTGCCATGGCTTTATTTTCTTTTTTAAAAGCTACAATACCTATGGGAATAATCAATAGTACAATAATCAATTTCACCCACAGGTAAGTAGGGGCTTCAGCTCCATAAAGATAAAGTAAATAACCTCCGGTAGCTAACATTAGCACCCCTAAAATAGGGTCTGCCATTTTGAATTTAGTTCGTACTTTATTAAGAAGTTGATTTTTATTAGTAAACAGTAAAATAGATTTAAACAATAAAAAAAGTAAAAATAGTGTAACAATAGTAACATGTGAATGTAGGATACCAATTTCCATAATAGAAGATTTTTTTTTTACAAAAATAGAAAAGCTTTATATAATTCCTGTTTTTATATCATTATATTTGAACCGAATGTGTAATCTTGAAGGATTTTATAAAAGTTTAATCAGTTATATCTTCTCCCCTATCGAATTATCCCCAATTCACCCTGAAAGCTTTTTATAAATTCTTAATTTTAAGCTCTTTAAGACAATGAAAATAGCTATTACATTAAATACATCATGGAATATCTATAACTTTAGATTTTCCCTCATACAAGAGCTACTTAGAAGTGGACACTCAGTGGTAGCTATCGCTCCTCATGATGATTACACTGAAAAACTGATCCAGATGGGATGCTCTTTCGAAGATGTAACTATGGACAGCAGAGGAGCCAACCCCTTTAAGGATTTAGGGCTCACTTATGAACTTTACAACATATATAAGAGGACAAAGCCAGATGTTATATTACACTATACTATCAAACCAAATATTTACGGAACATTAGCAGCTACTGCTTTAAGCATTCCTGTTATAAATAATATTAGCGGACTTGGCACCATATTTTTAAATGATACATGGATTTCTAAAATAGCACTGACACTTTATCGTTTCTCATTTAAATTTCCCAAACAGGTTTTCTTTCAAAATCAGGAGGATCTGCAGCTATTCCTTGATAAAGAATTAATCCAAAGAAATATATGCGAAGTAATTCCGGGCTCGGGTATAGATTTAAGTCATTTTTATCCGAAAGAGAAAACCGAAATTAAACCTGAAAAACCTTTTGAATTTTTGATGATATCTCGTTTAATCATTGACAAAGGTATACGAGAATATGTTGCTGCCTGTGCAATTCTACAGGAGAGAGGAATAAATGCAACATTCAGTTTATTAGGCACCTTAGATGAAGAGCACTCACGAGGAATTGCCTCAGAGGAACTTGAAGAATGGATTCAGGAAGGCTATATTAACTATTTAGGAAGTACAGATGATGTACGGCCTTACATTCACAATGCCGACTGTATAGTTTTGCCTAGCTACAGAGAAGGTACACCAAGAACGCTATTAGAAGCTGCCGCTTGTGCCAAACCAATTGTAGCTACTAATGTGCCCGGCTGCAACAATATTGTAGATGATAAGCGCAATGGCTTGCTTTGTAAAGTTAAAGATGAAAATGACCTTGCCCTTAAAATGAAAAACATGTTTTATCTTGGGGAAGAGGAACAAAGGAAAATGGGCCTGGAAGGTCGGGACATTGTGGAACGCAGGTTTGACCATCATATAATTATTGACAGATATATGAAAGCTATTGAAAGCAATGGGCAAATTAAGCCTCAGCTGGAATTGGCATACGTAAATAAATAATTAAGCATTCTTAATTAACCATTGTCTTTTGCGGAATTGGTTATATTTTTACATTTAGTGAGAAAAAACAACAGCACACCCTTTTATACTTATCCATTTTATATACTAATAGCTGCATTTTTTTTAAGTGGCTGTAAAGTATATAAACAAAATATTATTCTCCAGGCTGAAGAAGATTTGAATGTAGAGCAATTTCAAAATGAGATAGCGAAAGTTGAGGAAGCTTACGAGATAAAAGCAGGAGATAAGCTCATGATAGAGGTATACACCAATAAAGGAGAAAGGGTTTTAGACCCTAATCTGGAAATTGGTTCTACTACCGGAGCAGGGGCACAAATGCAATCTAAGCCAAGTAAGGAGTTCGATGTATTGCCTACAGGGGAAATCAATTTACCTTTATTAGGCAAAGTAAAGGTAACAGGGTATTCAATTAATTTATTGCAGCAAACTTTACAGGAGCAATATAGCGAAATTTATATAGAGCCATATGTTCGGGTTTCACCTCTAAACAGAAGAGTAATAGTACTAGGTGCTATGGGCGGCCATGTGATTCCTCTTGCTAACGAGAAAATGAATCTTTTAGAGGTTTTAGCACTTTCAGGAGGCCTTACTAAAGATTCAAAAGGGGGTAACATTCGTTTAATTAGAGGACCATTGGACAATCCGGCCGTTCAAATAATTGATTTAAGCACCATAGAAGGCATGCAAAAAGCAAACCTTGATATAATACCCGGTGATATTGTTTACGTGGAACCGCAGAGAAGAATCTTTAACGAGTCTGTGCGGGATTTCGCACCAATTCTGGGGATAATAGCTAATATAGCTACTCTAGTGCTTGTTATTCAAAACATCCAATCCAGTAATGACGATCCTCAATAGCTTTGGATAATAAAACAATATATCAAAGAAACATTGCCAAGGGCGCACCTGCTACAGCTCAGTCCCGAAATGATATGTTCGATTTTAAGAAGTTTTTAATCTTACTTAAAAAGAATATAATATGGGTTTTTCTTTTCTTCACTTTAGCCCTTCTCTCGATATTTCTGTACATAAGATATACAAATGTTAAATACCAGTCTTATGCAGAGTTAAAACTTAATAAAAGAAATGAAGCCAGCGTTTTTGGCTTTAATCCTTTGTCAGAGGAAAGCTCTAATCTGAATACCCTTTCAGGAGAAGTAGAACTAATTCGCTCTAAGCTTTTCCTAAAGCAAGTGATCAAAAAGTTACCTTTGGATGTTACCTATGAAGTTATTGGCAGATTTAAAAATGAAGAAAGATACGCCTATGTACCGTTTCGAGTAAAATACCAGGAGTCCTGCGCTCCAAAACATCTCAAGATGTTTGTAGATATCATTGATGAACAAAATTTTAGAATAAGCCTCAACCCAGAAGAAAACAAATGGAAGAAAGGGTTATTTAACCAGGATTTTGATTTTGGCGGATGTACCTATCAGCTTCAAAAAACAGAAAATTTCTTTGTTGGGGAAACTTTATTTTTTACAATCAACAGTGAAGAAAGCTCACTTGATTATATTGAATCTAACCTTTCAGTTGCTCCGGAAAACTTAAATGCCAACACCATAAAAATCACTTTTGAAGATTATAATTTGTATAAAGTTCAATCAATAGTTGAGACTATTAGTGAATTATATATTGAATATAGCAGAGAGCAGAAAAACAAAGCCAATCAGTTAAAAATCGAATTCTTAAATGAACAGCTCAATCAAACCGCAGCTGTTCTTTCCGGCTATGAAGCAGCCATAGAAGAATTCACAGTCGAAAACAAAACGGTTAATCCTGCAAATGATTTAAACAAGCTGATTACTGAAATAGTAAAAGTAGATTCTATGCTTTTTAACTACCGCTTTCAGCTAAAAGAGCTTAATAAAACTCAGGAAATAATTAAGGAAGATTCCATCCAAATTTACCAGATAAACACTACTCTTTTACCTCAAAACATCTACCAACATTTTAATGAACTTATAGAGCTTAATAACTCTTTATTGTTGGCAAAGATGCGTTACAAAAGCGGAAGTCAAATTATAACTGAAACTGCTCAGAAAAAGGAAGTGCTGTTAGTACGTATTCAACAAATGATTGATTCCCGAATAACTTTTCTGGAACAGCAGCAAGCATCTTTACTTACCAGAAAAAAAGCTTTAGAAGAATCATTTAATAAACTACCGGCTAAAAATAATGAACTAAACCAGAAAATGCGCTTTTATTCATTGTATGAAGAGCTATATCTCGCATTGATGCAAAAAAAGACTGAGTTTCAGATTGCTCAGGCCGGAACTTTAGCGGAAGTAGTCATTTTAACACCTGCCAGCTTACCCAAATTACCTATTGGCCCCTCTTCTAAAATATTGTACATGGGGGCAGTGGTCTTCGGTTTAATACTAAGCTTCGTATTTGTAATGGTTAAATACCTCATTTATGATGAAATAAATAGCTTGAATGAATTGGAACGCCTTACTCATTTACCCATCATTGCTTCCATCAGTCGCTTAAGAAAAAGTATCGCTAAAAAAGGTGGGGTAATTGTATTCGAAAAACCGAGGTCTCAAATCAGTGAAGCTTTTCGTACCTTGAGAACAGGCTTAAGTTTTCTGGGAATTAATGAAGGAAAAACTGTCATCTCTATTACTTCTAGCACAAGTGGAGAAGGTAAAACCTTTATAGCTGTAAACCTTGCAGCTATCCTTTCTTTATCAAGTAAGAAAACAATTATCCTGGATTTGGACATGAGGAAGCCCAGAGCGCAACATGCCTTTAATATTCAATCAAATGATGATGGAATAAGTTCTATCTTAAGCGGGGGAGTGCATTGGAAAAATTGTGTACACAAAACTAAAAATGAGAACCTGCATTTTATCCCTTCCGGTGTAATACCTCCTAATCCTGCAGAATTACTGGAAAGTAACCTTTTCACTCAGCTGTTGAGTGAATTAAGAAAAGAGTATGACATTATTTTGTTGGATACACCTCCAATAGGTTTAGTATCAGATGGTATCATAGCGCTCAAAAAATCGAATTACTCTCTTTTTGTGGTGAGATCTGATTATTCTAAAAGAAGTTTCATTAAAGATTTACACAGAAGTATAGACCTCAATGGCATTGAGAATGTTTCGCTCATATTTAACGCTGCCAAAAAAGACAATAAAAGCTATGGATATTATCAGGACTACTACAATGATAATGGCAGCAAATCACTTTCCACACTAAAGAAAATTTTTAATTTTTAATGCCCTCTAAAAAGGTATTGTTAACTGGTGCAACCGGACTGTTGGGCAGTAATTTGCTTCACCATCTAATTCGGGAAGGTTATCACGTTTTTGCTATAAAAAGAAATAAATCTGATCTAAGCCTTTGCCCTGAAAGCAGCAAAATCACATGGATAAATATAGATTCTATAGACGTGGAATCTGTAATTGGTTTAAATATTCCATTTAATTATATTATACATGCTGCAGGATTTATTTCTTATCAAAAAAAGGATAAAGCAAAGCTTTTCGAAGTTAATACTAAGCTGACAACTAAAATGGGCATTGCAGCATTAAAACTTAATGTGGAAAAATTTATATTGGTCAGTAGCATCTCTGCAATAGGGAAGCAAGACCCTTCAAAGATTTTAGACGAAACCACTCCCTGGGATAAAAATCAATTTTCCAGTAATTATGGAAGAAGCAAAAAAGCTGCTGAGGAGAGTATAAAAACATTAAGTAAAGAAAAAGGTCTGCCTTATTTAATTTTTAACCCTTCAATTATTGTTGGCCCTGCTAAACCGGACCAAAGTAGTGCTCGTCTAATCGGTTATGTGGCTGATGGCAAACCCTTTTACACATCAGGTATGCTCAACTATATTTTCGTTGATGATGTTTCTTCTGCAATCATAAAAGGAATTAAGAGTAGTTACATCAATCAACAGTGGATTTTGAATGGAGGATGGATTAGCTATAAAGGTTTTTTCTCAATAGTAGCAAACTATATGAATGTAAAACCTCCACAATACAATGTGCCTAAATTTGCTGTATTAGCAGGAGCTCTTCTGGAAAATATTTATAGTAGAATAAAAGGAAAAACACCTACGCTCTCTATGGAAACAGCAAGAATGGCAGGCAGTAAAAATATTTATAGCGCAGCTAAAGTAAAGAGAGACATCAAAATAGATTTTTCCCCGTTAGCTGATGCAGTTAAAAACACCATTGACACAATGAAAATAAATGATTGGTTAAAAACTATAATTTTTATACCAGCGTTGTTGATTTTAACCCTGTAATTACTAAATTGTATTGGATAGTAAATAACCTATGAGCGAATTTTATAGAAGCCGAAAAGACGGAGAAAAAGAGTTAGTGAAGAAATTCGAAAACCACGTTCAGGGTAAAGCCTTTCACTTCTTTGATGTTGAAGAACTGGAACAGGTTGTAGAATTTTATCTGGACGAGAACAACAACAAGAAAGCACTAAAGGCCTGTGAATTTGCTGTTGAACAATATCCGTTTTCAATAGAACTGATTGTATTAAATGCCCATGTACTGGCAACCAATCAGAAATATGATGAAGCACTTTCTGTACTGGAAAAAGCTGAAAACTTTCAGCCTAATGATGTTGACTTACTTATGACTAAAGCCAACATACTCACTATTTGCGAAAGAAATAATGAAGCAATAGAGAGTTTGTTGCATGCACTTACTTTTGCCGAAGAAAAAGACGAGATTCTTTTCCAGATAGGGATGTGCTACCAACAGATGGCTAAGTTTGAGCAAGCTATAGAATATTATAAAAAGGTACTGGAAGAAAATGTGGATTTTGAAAATGCCATTTATGAACTTGCCTATTGCCTTGATGTTACAGATCAGCTGGAGGGAAGTATCTCCTACTATGAAAAGTTTATAGATGCTGACCCCTACTCATACCACGCATGGTATAATTTGGGAGTAGTATATCATAAGCTCAAAAAGTACCAAAAAGCCATTGAAGCTTACGAATATGCTATAGCTATTGATGATCAATTTGCATCTGCCTATTTTAATATGGGCAATAGCTATGCTGAAATGGAAGAGTATACCAAAGCACTGGATGCTTTCTCTCAAACTTTAAGAATTGAAGGCGCCAGCGCTGAAGTATATTGCAGAATGGCTGAAACTTATGATCAGTTAGATCAAATTGATTTGGCTGTAAAATATTTTCAGAAGGCCATTAAGTACGATCCTCTGTATGATGAAGCTTTCTACGGATTGGCTAAAACACTTACTGCACAGGAAAAATGGATTGAAGCAGTGCATTATGCAAGAAAAGCATTAAAAATAAATATGCACGAAGCTAAATACTGGCAGGCAGCTGGTTTTGCAGAGTATCAACTAGGCAACCAAAATGCCGCCATTGACGCATATGAGGAAGCCGTTTCACTTGATCCTGAAGAAGTTAGCATTTATTTAGACTGGTCATACATCTACTTTGATTCAGGTGAAATAGATGTTGCAATGAATATTATTAAAGAAGGATTAGATGAAAATCCTGAGGCTGCTGAACTCTATTATAGAATGACTGCCTATTTAATTGAATCAGGTAAATACAAAGAAGCCTTTATCTTTCTGGAAAATGCATTAGTTTTGGACTTTGAAATGCACACAGTGCTTTATGACTTTTTTCCGCAAGTGAAAACGCAGAAAGCATTGTATAAAATTATTGATCAATTCAGAAAAGATAATCACTAATGAATTACAGTTTAAAGCAAATACCCGAGCGTCCTTCAAAGCCAAGAGATGTAGGGTTCACTATGGCTATGGACAAAGGTCTTAGCAACAGAGAAGTAGAAGATTTTATCGATGGTAGTGGAGAGTACGTAGATATTGTGAAGCTGGGTTGGGCTACGTCATATGTTACCAATAACCTGAAGGACAAATTAGCTATTTATAAGGATGCAGGCATTCCTGTCTATTTTGGAGGCACTTTATTTGAAGCTTTTGTCATTAGAGACCAATTTGACGATTATAGAAAACTTCTGGACAAATATGACTTACCATTTGCAGAAGTTTCTGATGGTTCTATTGAGCTTCCGCATGATATTAAGTGTGAATACATCAGAAAGTTGTCAGAACAGGTTACAGTACTTTCAGAGGTAGGATCTAAGGATGAAGATAAAATTATACCTCCTTACCAATGGATATCTTTAATGCAGGCTGAACTAGATGCAGGAGCATGGAAAGTAATTGGGGAATCAAGAGAAGCCGGTAACGTAGGGCTTTTCAGGTCTTCAGGTGAAGTAAGATCAGGGTTGGTTCAGGAAATACTTACCAAGATTCCATTTGAAAAAATTATTTGGGAAGCTCCACAGAAATCTCAGCAAGTATATTTTATTAAGCTAATAGGGGCAAATGTTAACCTGGGGAATATCGCACCTAATGAAGTAATTCCTTTGGAAACAATACGATTGGGCTTAAGAGGAGACACTTTCCATCATTTCCTTAATAAACTTTAACAAAATTTTAGAAACGTAATGCGCTCAATAAAAGATTATTTGACACTACTCTTGAAAGGTGTGGCAATGGGTAGTGCAGATGTTGTACCGGGCGTATCCGGAGGTACAATAGCATTTATCACAGGAATTTACGAGGAATTACTTCGCAGTATTAAATCTATTGATGCGGAAGCTTTCAGACTTTTGTTTAAGTTAAAACTAAAGGATTTCTGGGAACATGTTAATGGCAATTTTCTCCTTACTTTGGTAGGAGGAATTGCCATTAGCGTATTCAGCTTTGCAAAGCTGATTACCTACCTT
The DNA here is from genome assembly GCF_014636295.1 of Marivirga lumbricoides. Taxonomy (GTDB): domain Bacteria; phylum Bacteroidota; class Bacteroidia; order Cytophagales; family Cyclobacteriaceae; genus Marivirga; species Marivirga lumbricoides. The sequence continues at coordinate 39,817 of NZ_BMEC01000015.1, forward strand.
TTAGCAACCTATCCCATTATGGTATGGTCTTTCTTTTTCGGACTCATCGTCATTGCCGCTATCATTGTGGCAAGGGATATTGATAAAAAAGATTGGAAGGCTCTTCTTGCCGGAATTATAGGAATAGCTATAGCTTACTTTATTTCGGAAGCAGCACCCGCAGAAACTACTGAGGCAGGATGGTTTGTATTTCTTTCAGGAGCTATAGCCATTTGCGCTATGATACTTCCTGGAATCTCCGGTGCTTTTATTTTACTAATTCTGGGAAAATATCAGTACGTAATGGAGGCTGTTCACACTTTAAATTTCTCAGTAATTCTAATATTTATCTTTGGTTGTATATTTGGCATATTAAGTTTCTCCAGAGTTATTTCATGGTTTCTTACTAACTATCAGTCAATTACTGTTGCAATGCTGGCCGGTTTTATGATTGGTTCGCTTAATAAAGTATGGCCCTGGAAGGTAGTAGATACATTCAGATTAAACAGCAAAGGAGAACAGGTTCCTTTCCTGGACCATAATGTTTTACCGCACCAGTATTTACAACAAGTTGGTGAACCGCAATTAATGGAGGCCATTATGATGGCCTGTTTTGGTATTCTTGTGGTGGTGATAATAGAAAAAGTAGCAAATGTCTTCAAAGCAAAAGCAGAATGAAACTACTGGGTTTAATTGGTTATCCTCTGGGGCACTCTTTTTCTAAAGCTTATTTCAGCAATAAGTTTCTTAAGGAAGGTCTCTCAGATTACGATTACCAATTATTCCCTCTAAAAGATATTTCAGAATTTCCAGCTTTACTCAACGCATTTCCTAACCTGAAAGGACTGAACGTCACTATTCCTTATAAAGAAAAAGTCATCCCTTATCTTGACGAGCTAGATGAAAGTGCAGAAAAAATTGGTGCTGTTAATGTTATCAAGTTAGATAATGGAAAAAAAACAGGCTATAATTCTGACTACTATGGCTTTAGAAAATCACTACAAGATTTTTTACCTCAAAACTTTGAAGGGAAAGCCTTAGTTCTGGGAACAGGAGGTGCGTCAAAAGCAATAAATTTTGCATTAGGCACCATGGAGCTTCCATTTCAAGTAGTCTCAAGAGATAGTACAAGAGGTTTGAGCTATCAATCTCTTTTAAATAACCCGGAATTACTCCGCCATTTTCACTTAATTGTAAATACAACACCGTTGGGTACCTACCCTTCCGTTGAAGAAAAACCTGACCTTCCATATGATAGGATAGGAGAGAATCATTTTCTCTATGATTTGGTTTATAATCCTGAACAAACTGCTTTCATGAAAGAAGGAATAGCCAGAAATGCTAGTGTTAAAAATGGCTATGAAATGCTAGTGGAACAAGCAGAAAAAGCCTGGGAGATATGGAATGAGTGAAAATAAAATTTTTGCAAACATTTTATCAAATCCCCGTTTGTAGTACTTATGGATTTTAAAATTAAGAGCGATTATATACCAACAGGAGATCAGCCAAGAGCTATTGGTGAACTCCAAAAAGGCATAGAAGCTGGTGAGCAGGACCAGGTATTGTTAGGAGTAACGGGCTCGGGCAAAACCTTTACAGTAGCCAACCTGATTGAGAGAGTACAAAAACCCACTTTAATTTTAAGTCATAATAAAACCCTTGCTGCTCAGCTATATGGGGAGTTTAAACAATTCTTTCCTGATAATGCAGTAGAATATTTTATCTCTTACTATGATTATTATCAGCCTGAAGCATTTATTCCCACCAGTAATTTATACATAGAAAAAGATCTTTCCATCAATGAAGAAATAGAGAAACTGAGATTAAGTGCAACCTCTGCATTGCTCTCAGGCCGAAGAGATGTGATGGTGATTGCTTCTGTTTCATGCATTTATGGTATTGGTAATCCTGATGAATTCGGAAAAAATATTATCAGAATTCAACAAGGAGATAAGATACCCAGGAATCAGTTATTATTTGCTTTTGTAGATATTTTATACAACAGAACTACAGCAGAATTTAAAAGAGGAACCTTTCGCGTTAAAGGAGACACAGTTGATATTTTTGTTGCTTATGCAGATTTTGCTTACAGAATCATGTTCTGGGGAGATGAGGTCGAATCCATTCAAAGGATTGAACCTGATTCAGGGAAAAAGATATCTGATGAAAAAATAATTAGTATTTTCCCGGCCAATTTATTCGTGACAGGAAAAGATGTGCTTCATCAGGCTATTAAAGAAATACAGGATGACATGGTAGAGCAGGTGAAGTTCTTTGAGAGGGATGGCAGGTTTTTGGAAGCAAAAAGATTAAAGGAAAGAACAGAATTTGACATTGAAATGATGCGAGAGCTAGGCTACTGTTCAGGAGTAGAAAACTACTCTCGATATTTTGACAGAAGAGCTCCAGGCACCCGGCCTTTCTGCCTATTGGATTACTTTCCTGATGATTATTTGATGGTGATTGATGAAAGCCATGTTACAGTACCACAGGTAAGAGCCATGTATGGTGGTGACAGGGCGAGAAAGATCAACCTGGTGGACTATGGCTACAGATTACCTTCAGCAATGGACAACCGACCTCTTACATTTAATGAGTTTGAAGCAATGATGGGCCAGACTGTATATGTGAGCGCCACTCCTGCTGAATATGAATTGAGAAAAACGGAAGGCACTGTAGTGGAGCAAGTAATCAGGCCTACAGGGTTATTAGATCCTGAAATTGATGTGAGGCCAAGTGGCAACCAAATTGATGATTTACTGGAAGAAATTGATGAAAGGGTAAAACTTAAAGAAAGGGTTTTAATTACTACCCTTACCAAGCGAATGGCTGAAGAAATGAATAAGTTTCTGGGAAGAGCAAATATTAAATCCCGCTACATTCATTCGGAAGTAACCACGTTGGACAGAGTGGAAATTCTGAGAGATTTGCGATTAGGTGAGTTTGATGTATTAGTTGGAGTGAACTTGTTAAGAGAAGGGCTTGACCTGCCTGAAGTATCACTTGTGGCTATCCTGGATGCTGATAAAGAAGGTTTTCTTAGAAATCATCGATCACTTATTCAAACTATTGGAAGAGCTGCACGAAATGAAAAGGGGAAGGTAATTATGTACGCTGATAAGGTGACTGAATCCATGCAGTTGGCAATTGATGAAACCAATAGAAGAAGAGCTGTACAAATTGAGTATAATAAACAGCATAATATTGTACCTAAAACTGTTTTCAAATCAAGGGAGCATATTTTGGGACAAACTATTGCAGTGGACTCTAAGAAAACTTCTCAGCAGAAATACTATGCAGGAGCTGAGGAAGTTTCAGTTGCTGCAGACCCTGTAGTACAATATATGGATAAGACAGGACTGGATAAAATGATAAAAGCCACACAGAAAAAAATGGAAGCTGCTGCCAAAGAACTGGACTTCATTGAAGCAGCAAGACTTCGCGATGAATGGCAGGAACTACAGAAATTGAGGGACAGTAAATAAATTTAATAATTTATATTTGCACACAAATAGTAATTAAAAAACATGCGCATTAAATTAATCAGTACAATTTTATTAATGATTTTTCTTGTACCACAGGCTTTCTCATGGGGGCAAACGGGACATAGAGCTGTGGGTGAGGTAGCATCATTCTATCTTAGTAAAAAAGCACAAAGAAAAATTAATACTGTTCTGCAAGGCGAGTCACTAGCTATTGCCAGTGTTTGGATGGATGAAATAAAATCTGATGACGCTTATGATCACACTCACGATTGGCATTGGACGGAAATTCCGGATGGAATGACGTATGAAGAAGCTAAGAAGAACCCCAATGGTGATATCATCATGACCATTGAAAGACTAATTAAAGAGCTGAAAGCGGGGGGACTTGATCCTAAAACAGAACAAGAGCACTTAAAAATGCTTCTCCATCTTGTAGGAGACATCCATCAGCCATGCCATGTGGGTAATGGTGAAGACCAGGGCTCTAATCAGATCAAAGTAAAGTGGTTTGGTAAAAACTCCAACTTACACAAAGTGTGGGACAGTGAAATGATTGATGGAAAGCAATTGAGTTATACCGAATTGGCCAACGCTGTTAATAATATTTCCACCAAAGAGCAAATTGAAAAATGGCAGAAAGATCCTTTAGAACAATGGATAATTGAAGTAATTGCTTTGAGGCCTCAGGTGTACGACTTTAGTGATGACGGAAATTTACGATACGAATATGCTTACAAAAACTGGGATACTGTTCAACAGCAGTTATTAAAAGCAGGAGTTAGACTTGCTGAAGTGTTGAATGATATTTATGGCTAAAATTCAGTAAAAATAATGGGGGAGCTCTCAGATTCAATCTGAATGAACCCCTCTTCTTTCACAACAAACCCTTCTGATTGCTTTTCTGTGTTGCTACTCTGAAGTTCACCACTTAATATGTGAATTCTGCTACCTGAAGGATACCATTTCTTCAAATAATTTTTAAAACTTACCACAGTAATTTCTTCCTCCACAAATATACTTATTGGAATTTTTAAACTCTGGTTAAATACTGATTTGAGCAATTTCTCTCGCACTAACTTATTACAAAAAATATTTATCCCCGTAAATTCTTTATCCTCCAGTACAGATATAAGGCTACCTAGCATATTTCCTTCATCAAATTTCTTCACAGCATAATTTCCTGTCTGAAGATCGAGAGGGACATAATTAGAAGGATCAATAGCAAAAACACCATCTACTTTTATATTTTGAGACATTACCCATTCTGCATATTCTTCCGACACCCAAACTGTTGGAGACCAACCTAAAAGCTGCCTAATTAAAGTTAGATTATTATCAACAGATAAAATAAAAACGGGAGGTTCTTGCTCATCTCTTATTACATGGTGGGAAGACATACTTAAAATCTATAATATTGTTAAAGATAAATTAATGTACCACAGCGGAAATTTAATAGGTAATTCACTAAAAGACTGTAAATTGCACAAATTTTACTAAATAGTGAAAAGTTTATTACCCGGTATTTTAATACTTTGTTTGTTAGTGAGCAACGTGCTTCACGGACAGAATAAAGCAACCATTGACAGTTTAAAAAAGAGTTTGAGCAAGGATAAAACTGCCCAAAACATACAGCTCTATAATCAAATTGCATGGGAATACCGTAAATCACATCCAGATAGTACAATTTTCTACAGTCAAATTGCGCTTGACGTTGCCTCTCAGGAAGAATATCAGCTTTATAAAGCTCAACCTCTCAATTTCCTTGGAGTTGGCTACTACTATCTGGGTGAAAATCTTAAAGCTTATGAATATTATAGTCAGGCCAAAGATGTAGCACTCAGCAATGGAGATTCTTTACAATATGGACATGCTTTAAATAATATTGGAAGAATCTATTTCAATCAAGGTAATTATATTTCTGCCTACAATTATTTCATGAGATCAATGGAAGTTTTTGAGGAAACCGAAGATAAGACAGCCATAAGTTACGGATACAAGAGCCTTTCGGAGCTCTATCAGTCGCAGAATAACCTGGAGAAAGCACTGGAAATGTCCATGAAAACAGCTGAAATCAGAAAAAGCTTTAATGATCCATCAGGCATTATTTCCATTTACCTTGAAATTGCCAGTATTTACATCTCAATGAAAGATTACAATAGTGCATTAAGCTATTTTACAAAGGCCTATGACATTGCAGAAAATATTAACGATGAAGCTAATCTTGCCATTATTAAATTAGAAATAGCTAAACTTAATACGCAAAGAGGCCATTTAGGCATCGCTTTATTAAATGCGATTGATGCCCTCAATTTTGCGGAGAAATCCAATAATAACAATTTACTTATTAAGGTTAACTACCAGATGGGACTAATATATTATACCCAAAATAACTTTAATCGTGCGAAAATCTATTTTGAAAAGGTTAAAAAACAGGCTTCAGAGAATAATGATATAGTGTATGAAAGAGATGCTCTTTTGTTTTTAGCTAAAATTTACGAAAATGAAGGTATGGTAGAAGAAGCTTACAATAACTTTAAGCTTTTTGCTAATATGAAAGAAAAGACAGACAATATTGAAGCTGCCAGAGAAATACAGAAGCTGGAATCTCGTCTGGAAATTGAAGTTACAGAAAAAGAAAATCAACTTCTTAAATCGAACGAATCGGCCTATAAAGCAGTAATAGAAAAACAGAGAGCTCTTAGTATCGCACTTTCAGTTATTGCGTCATTAGTTGTATTGCTACTTATCATTATTTGGAGCACTGCAAGAAAAAGACAAAAGTTTAATAAAATTCTCGTGAATAAGAACGAAGAAATAGAAGCTCATCAATTAAAAATTACCGCGCAAAATGAAGAAATTAAAAAGCAAAATGATAAGCTGACCATTCACAATAAAACATTAGATGATCTCAATAATGAAAAAGATTCATTACTGGGTATAGTAGTACATGATTTGAAATTACCTTTTAGCAGGATTATTGGTTTAACAGATCTTCTTAAATACACAAAACTATCCATAGAACAGGAACAATATGTACAAATGATCCGAACCAATTCAAAACATGGCTCCTATTTAATCAACGATTTACTGGATGTAAATGCTATGGAAATTGATAAATCTAAACCTGTTCCTACAAATATTAACCTGAAAACATTACTAGAAAACCAGGGAGCTAATTTTGTTGTGGAGATAGCTAATAAGGAGTTAGGTCTTAAGATTAAGTGTGACCCTGATCTTATAGTCTCTACTGATAAAGCATTCCTTAATCGTATCTTGGAAAACCTAATATCCAATGCTATTAAGTTTTCACATTTGGGTTCAGAAATAATACTGTCAGCCGGTAAGGACAGTAATTCATTTTGGATTTCAGTAAAAGATTTTGGACTCGGATTTACTGAAGAAGATCAAAAGACTATATTTGGTAAATTCAAGAGACTGAGTGCAAGGCCTACTGGTGGTGAAAGCTCCAACGGCTTAGGCCTGGCCATTGTGAAAACACTTACTGACAGATTAAATGGGAAAATAAGTCTTAATTCAGAAAAGGATAAATTCAGTGAATTTACACTAACCTTTCCTATGTTGGATTAATAAATATAATTGGATATTTTCTGTTTGGAGGTAAGCAAAACTATAAATGATTTAAAAATAGAAGATAACAATAATTTGTGTTTACAAAAGGGCTCACCCCTTCTACCCCCTGATTTTATGCTATTACGTTTCTTTGTTGAATGAAAGTGAAAATTGTATACGATTAGGAAAATATAAAAATATATTTCCCCAATCTTTTTACTGAAGTACATGAAAGAATGAAGGCGTATATGCTAACAGCTTTTTAAAACCCAACCTTCTTTGATTTCCATCCATTCTCTTCAATGGTATTCGCAGAATCCATTACTTTTTCTTTTAACTGCTCTTTATATTCACTGAGTGCTTTATCAACTTCTGAATCGAAGTTAGCGACAATCTGAGCAGCTAATATGCCTGCATTTTTTGCTCCATCTAAAGCTACCGTTGCCACAGGAACACCTCCCGGCATCTGCAATATAGAAAGTACAGAATCCCAGCCATCTATTGAATTACTTGACTTTACAGGAACACCTATTACAGGAAGTGTTGTCAGGGATGCTACCATCCCAGGTAAATGGGCCGCCCCCCCTGCTCCGGCAATAATAACATGATAGCCATTTGATTTAGCGGATTTAGCAAACTCAAACATCCTCTCAGGTGTGCGGTGAGCAGAGACTATAGTTAAATCATACGAAAGCTTTAATTCTTCTAACACATTGGCTGCTTCACTCATCACTTTCAAATCTGACTGGCTGCCCATAATAATAGCTACTTTTCCCTTGCTCATGCTTTTACTTTTAAAGTGTTCTTAACTGTTTCAATCTTTTTCCTTAAGGATGCTAAACTTGGATCTGTAATAGTTACATGTCCCATTTTCCTGAACGGTTTGGTAATCTTTTTACCATACAAATGAACATGTGCCCCCGGAATTTTTAATACCTCATTCATCCCTTCATATTTCGCCTCACCTGTAAAACCATCTTCCCCCAAAACATTTACCATAGCTGAGCATATTTTTACATTTGTATCACCAAGGGGTAAATTTAAAACAGCCCTTAACATTTGATCATATTGAGATGTGAAATTGCCCTCAATACTCTGGTGACCACTATTATGAGGCCTCGGAGCGATTTCATTTACTAATATTTCATTATCCTTGGTCAGAAACATTTCCACAGCCAACAAACCAGTCATGTTTAGTTTAACTATCAGTTCTTTGGCTATTTTTTCGGCTTCTTCATTAATTTCAGGGGCTAGTAAAGCAGGTGATAAAAGGTATTCAACAAGGTTATGTTCAGGGTGAAATACCATTTCTACAGGAGGGAATGATTCAACTTCTCCTGCCTGATTACGCGCTACAATCACAGCCAACTCTTTCTTAAATGGAACAAAGCTCTCCAGTAGAGCAGGGCCATTAAATCCTTTTTCAATATCATTGGCTGATTTGATTACCTGTACACCCCGACCATCATAACCGCCTTTCCCCATCTTATGTACAGCTGGCAACTTATCTTCATGTTGCTTTAAGTCTTCTGCAGATTCTGTTAATACAAAGTCTGCCGTGGGAATATTGTTGTCTTTGTAAAACTGCTTCTGTATTCTCTTATCCTGTATAAGAGCGATAACTTCAGGCTCCGGATAGACTAAAACCCCTTCAGATTGAAGTTTTTTGAGTGCATCAGTATTTACCTTTTCAATTTCTATGGTCACCACATCGCATTCCTTTCCGAAAGCATAAACAGTGTCAAAATCCTCCAGATCACCCACTGTAAAGTCTTCAATTAATGAAGCACAGGGTGCATTTTCGTCAGGATCCATCATCTGCAAGTTCAAATTAAGATTAATTGCACTTTGATGAAGCATTCTACCTAACTGACCTCCTCCTAAAACACCTATTCTCTTCTGACTATCGAATTGACTTAATGACATGTTATACTTTTAAAAATTTCTGATATCGGCAAAAATAATATTTCTTACACTAATAAATTAACGATCTTCCGAAAAAGGAATAAGCTGGCTTATAAATAAAAAGCCTTCCTCCACCTATAACAGGGGAAGGAAGGCAAAAAAACAAACTGAATATTTTAATGGAGAATTATTTATTCTTTTCGTCTTTAATCTTTTCTCCGTTAATTTCCACTTTAAGTATGAACAAATCAAATTCTTCATCGATAGGAAGAAATTTATAAACTAACTGCTCTCCGGTTTTTCTGGCAATATCAATTAAGCCTAAACCTGCTCCTCCTTTATCGGAAAGTTTACCATGCTTAATCTGCTGCATATACATTTTCTTTAACTCGTCAGCACTGGCAGCATTTACCTCATCTATGGCAGCTCTTAAACCATCTACTTTTGACCTGGCCACCTTATTACTGGTAATTACATAATAAATTTCTTCCTTTTGGCCGATGATAAATAAACCATTACCAATATGGGCATCTGTAATTTCATCAGAATGCTTATTCATGTTTTGAAGCGTTTCTACCATCACATGGTAAACTCTCTTCTTAACATATCTATCCTCATTTTTACGGTCCATGTCTGATTCAGCCATGGATGTAAACATTTTGGTTATCTCATGATTGAACTCTCCCAGATAAACTAAAGAAATTCCATTCCCCTGCATTTCAGAGAATAAACTTAATACTGACTTGATGAAATTAACATTCAAATCCATCTTGCTTGTGTTTATGTTATCCAACATTAATTTAAAAATTATTTAAATGTATACTGATTTTCAGAATATTTCTCAAAATAGGACATTTTTTTAAAAAAATTTAATCAACACCTAAATCAATTGTGTCAATTGTACCTTTCTTGCTCTTTTTTGATTTTACTTTATTTATTTTTCCGAAAGTGAAGTTCAACCCTGCTCTTACATCGGCCATCTTCCCGTTTATAGGATTTGTTAATGATAGCAGGTCATTAGTAGCTACGTAGAATTGAAATCCGATCAGGTTAAGTGTAAAACCTGTTCCTATATTGGGTCTGCCATTCATTAAAGTTCCTGACAATGCAAAATTAAAGAAAGTATTTAACTGAAAATTATACATAGCTGTAAATGCAGGAATGATAGTTCCTCTGTAAATTTCAGAATACATAATGGCACTGGCTGTTTGCCTCGGGGTAAATTTATAGGAAGCTCCAGCATATAATTTTCCCGTCAGCGGAGTACTAAATGCATCGCCACTGGTTTCCTCAATTTCCAGCTCATCCACCAAACTATCCAGCTCATCTTCCAATGCACTGTCATCGCCATTTACCAAATCAATTACATCCACACCAGTAAAAGTTACAGAAGTTGAAGGGATATAGGCATTATACGTATTATTTTTCCATTTAATGAACCCAAGGTCATTTAAGGACGCGAAAAACTGAATTTTTTCTGTAAATTGATAGGTTGCCCCTAAGTCTACTGCGAACCCTCCGTTGTTAAAAGCATTGGCAATATCATCGCTATTATCCTCGTCATTAGCAGCTGCACCTGCAATACCCCCGGCTCTCACATTAAATCCTTTGCTGGTAAACTGAATTGAGTCTCCCCTGAATTCATCATTTCCGAAAGTTCTAATGCTGGCATCTAAACTTGGCATATCAGCATATGCATGACCAATCAGATATTTTAAACGAACTCCTAAAGTTAACTTTTCAGTAAACAGGCTTCTTCCATGAGATAATGCAACTTCTGTAAAAGCCATTGACTTTGCAGAAAATTTCTTTAAATCAACTATTCCATCTTCCAGCTCATCTGAAGCATTTCCATAGTAGGGTAAAGCTAAAAGTGATTTAGGTATGCTTGATCTTACAAAAACTCTTGAATTTATGCTGAAGGCAGAATAGCCATTTTTTCCTCTGATGCCTAAATGGAATAAATTAATGTTTGCATTTCCCGTTACCCTGTTATTCTTCTTCAAGCCATCATAGACCTCGTCAATTGCCATATTTCCTTCATCATCCTTTGAAGTGAGTAGTCCCAGGCTTGTAAAGTTGTTTCCGGCATTAACATAAAAACCAGAAACACCAGGAAGACCTAAAGAAAATTTATAATCAGGTAGGATTGCCGGGTTTAAAGCATTGGCTTGAGGCAGCGTTTTAGCCAGTCCATAGCCAATCATATCTGATTGCCCTTTCACATGAAAGGAGATCACTATCAGTATTAATAATATTAAGTATCTATTTTTCATCTTATGAAAATTAATCGTTTTCAATGGTGGCTTTATATTTAGCCTGCATTGCAAGGCTAAAGTCTATCTGATCCTGCGCTGAAATCTCTACTGATTGCACTCCGTCTACAGGAGTGGAAGTAGCCACACGAATGCTGATTCCTATTTGCTTTGTCTCTTCAAGAAACTTCAGTTCATTGATCGCAGTATCAGGATTATCACTAAGCGTGATGTACTCCAAAATATTTGATGCCTGACCTGATTGTCCTGCTTTTAGAAGCAACCCATCAAAAAGCACTTCCTGAACAACACTGTCTTCATCAAGAAAAACAGCTTTTAAATTTACATCAATAGGAAGTCTGTTGACAGAGTTAAATTTAAACATGATAGATTGTACATCCTCAGTATCCAAGTCACTTACTTCAAATGCTTCATTGAAAAGTAAATTCTCCAGAGAAAGCTTTAAAGGAATCTCCAATTCATAGCCGATTTTAATGGCAGACTGACGTGTAACAAAATTATTGGCAACATCATCAGGGTCAATTACACCATCTATTTGCAACCGGACAGAATCTGGTAAATCGTTAAGCAATGTTTTAATGGCTTCATTAAAAGCAACTTCTTGTACCGCCGGACTATTGAATGAGGCAGCCGGAAGGTTTATATCATCACCATAGGTCAACTCTTCTTCTTCTCCATCTTTAAAGCTTATAAAGCTATTTACAGTAAACAAAACAGGAAGGCCCATTGTGTTTGTGTAGATAATTTTAAATCTGGGATCGTCCAGATAATAAGAAAATTCTCCGATTTCATTATCTGCATCAAAAAAATTGGTTTCAATAGTATTTTCCTCAGTAGAGATCCCCTGAGTATTTAAGTCACCATACAGAGCCTCAAACTCCATATTGATGAAGCTAAAATCCAGATCAACACTATTTTGCCCTTCTACCAGATCAACATCATTTACTTTTTGCAAGCTCAATTGGTAAGAAACTATAATTTTGCCCTGATCATCATTACCTTTAAACACAAAACTGGTATTAAAGAAGGTATTTTGAGTACTCGCATTGGTGATAGGGTTAACTCCGTTATAATTCCAATTATACTGATAGTCTAAAATATTGGCTGAGCCCGGGGTACTTCCTGAACTAAATTGTAAATCCAAACTGCCATTTGCTGGGAAATTCTCCTGAAGGTTCAGGCTGATAGTACCCATAGCAATGATAATAGAATCCAAATCACTTCCATAATCTACTGCTACCTCTCTGTTTACAAGTACTGCTCCGTTATTGTTAAACTCATCTACTTCTTCAGGAGTAAGCATCAAAGGGAGTGTAGGAAAGGTCTTGTCTCCTAAACTGTAATAGTCTTGTGCGCTGGAACTAAACAAACTATCTTCCTTAACAACAATTACTATAACATCATTTTCTTCCTTATACTCAAAACTGGAATCAGAAGCTTCGAGTAAGTCTTTTATAGTAAAAGAAGAGTTAACCAATGGAAGCCCTAATTCGGGATTCCATTGAATGTTTCCTAAAGATAGATCGTCAAGTTCGGAATAACATCCGCCCATGAATAACGTGCCAGCTATACCCAGGAAAAGAATTGCTTTCTTAACATTCATATGCATACTTAGATTAAATTGCTCAAATTTATCATTATTTTTAAGATAAATGTAAGTCAATAATTATTTAATATATGCCAAAAGAACTATTTTTTATTGGAATTTGCCCTCCTAATCCTCTTAAAAAGGAGATTCATGGGCTAAAAATAGAGTTTGGTCAAAAATATGATACAAAAGGCGCTTTTCGTTCATCTGCACATATTACTCTACAAATGCCATTTAAATTGGGGACAAATAAATTAGAAGCCCTTAGAACGGATCTTGAAGGCTTTTCAAACCTGGTATATGATTTTAAAATTGAATTGAATGGTTTTGGTGCTTTTGAACCTCGGGTGGTGTTTATTGCCTTGGAAGAAAACCAGGAGTTGGATCAAGTGCAAAATAAGCTGCAAACAATGTTAAAAAAACATCAGGTTTTTAATAGCACTCATAAAAACAGAGGTTTTCATCCTCATATTACAATTGCCTTCCGGGATTTAAAAAAGAAAAATTTCTATCCACTTTGGAATGAAGTCTGCGATAAAAACTTTGAAAAGAGTTTCCGGGCTGGCGGACTAACGCTCTTTCGGCATAATGGAAACTCATGGGATGAATATGATTTTTTCCCTTTTAAAAATTCTAATTAAACCTCACTACATCCGTTTTATTCCTTTCCATCAGCCGCATAGTTTTCAATTTATCTTTCACGGTAGTATGTACAAGGTTCGATTGATCATCGAACTCATCAAACATAATTGAATTAGTTACAGTAAAAACCTCTGGTTTCCGCACTTTGTATATTTCCTGATAACACCAAAGTACATTATCTTCCAGCTCGCTTCCCAGATAAACTATGTCCTGCTTTTTTCCATTTATTTCCACACTGAAGTTACGCTTTAAGTAATCTTCTACTAGCGAATCTATTGCCTCAGTGCTTGTCATTACCAGAATATCCAGATTAACATTATAATTTTTATTAAGAGTTTGTTCGAAATCATCTACAAATACTTTATGCATAACCTGAACTGATTTGCTTTCCTCTTTATAAATTAATTCAGTAATTGAAACGTGGAAAGGGTGAAAGCCACTAAGCACCCAAATAAGGCCGATTATATAATTGCTAAATATCATTTTTTAAAGTCTGATTACAGATTTACAAAATTATGTTAATATTATGTTTGGTTTACAAAAAACGCGAAATTTATATAAATGGAGATGTCCAATTTTAAAGTGTATTTTGACCTTGGTTTCGAACACATTCTCGATATCAACGGCTACGATCATATTTTATTTGTTTTAGCTTTGGCAGCAGTTTACTTGCTGAGAGATTGGAAAAAAGTTTTGATCCTTGTAACTGCCTTTACAATAGGCCACTCTGTTACATTGGCTCTTTCCACATTAAATTATGTAGTGATTCAACCGGAAGTAATAGAGTTCCTGATTCCTGTCACCATATTTATAACCGCCTTTGCTAATTTATTCAAAAAGGAAAAAAGTCTGAAGCAATCAGGGAATATGCAGTTAAACTATATTTTCGCACTTGTTTTCGGTCTCATTCATGGTCTGGGATTTAGTAATTATCTTAAAAGCTTACTAGGTAAAAACAGTTCTATTGTTGGTGAGCTACTTGCCTTTAACCTGGGCCTTGAGGTAGGACAAATCATTATTGTAGTCTGTTTTTTGATTATTTCATTTATATTTATTGATCTGTTTGGAATGAAAAGAAGAGATTGGGTACTTATTATTTCCAGTGCAATAGCTGGTATTGCAATTACCCTTATGTTAGAAACTAAATTTTGGTAAAAATAAATTTTAGAGTATGAGAAGATTATTAATTGCAGGTTTAATGTTGTTCGGTTTTACTACTGTAGCCCAACAATATCAAAACCAGGGAAAATTTGAGCAACTGGATTATATACTCCGCTCGCCAAACGTTTATCGCACAGCTTCAGGAGCACCAGGCCATATGTACTGGCAACAAAGAGCAGATTATAAAATAGATGTAACGCTTGATGAAGTAAAAAATCAGATAAAAGGTTCTGAAACTATTACTTACACTAATAATTCCCCTGATGACCTTACCTATTTATGGGTGCAGTTAGATCAGAATATGAGAGCAAAAAACAGCCAGTCATATACCTCTGATGAGTCTACAGTACCTGATAGAGCCACAGAAGGAACTATTGATGCTATGATGGGCTATCCTGATTATGATGGCGGACATAAAATCCAGAAGTTGGTAGATTCACAGGGAAAAGCCATGAATTACACCATCAATTATACGATGATGCGAATAGATCTGGAGAAACCTCTGAAGGCCGGTGAATCAATTTCTTTCTCCATCGACTGGTATTATAACATTAACGACCGTGCACGAATGGGCGGCCGAGGTGGCTATGACTATTTTGATGAAGATGGAAATACCGTTTACACCATCACCCAGTGGTTTCCAAGAATGGCTGTTTACAATGACTTTGAAGGATGGCAAAATAAGCAGTTCTTAGGAAGCGGGGAATTTGCACTCCCATTTGGAGATTATGAGGTAAATATCACTGTTCCTGCAGATCACATTGTGGCCTCAACAGGAGAGTTACAGAATGCTGACGAAATTTTAACAGCAGCGCAGAAAGAAAGATGGGAAAAATCAAAAACTTCTGAACTACCTGTTTTAATTGTAAATAAAAAAGAGGCAGAAAAAGCAGAAAAAAGTAAAGCATCAGGTACTAAAACATGGAAGTATAAAGCTGAAAATGTAAGAGATTTTGCTTTTGGTTCCTCCAGAAAATTTATTTGGGATGCAATGGGGGTAGATATTGAAGGACGTACAGTTATGGCTATGTCATACTACCCTAAAGAAGCATGGGGCTTATGGGACAAATATTCAACAAGAGTTGTTGCCCATACTTTAAAAGTTTATTCACGCATGAGTATTCCTTATCCTTACCCGGTTGCTATTTCTGTGGAAGCTGCCAACGGAATGGAATATCCTATGATTTGTTTCAACTATGGTCGTCCGGCACCGGATGGCACGTATTCAGCCCGTACAAAATATGGTATGATTGGAGTAATTATTCATGAAGTAGGACATAATTTTTTCCCTATGATTGTAAACTCTGACGAGAGACAATGGACATGGATGGATGAAGGACTGAACAGCTTCTTGCAATTTATTGCTGAACAGGAATGGGAGCCAAATTATCCGAGCAGAAGAGGACCGGCAGGCAATATTGTATCTTATATGAAAGGTGATAAAACCAATATCCGGCCTATTATGACCAATTCAGAAAATGTTATCCAGTTTGGAAATAATGCCTATGGAAAGCCAGCTACTGCTTTAAATATTTTGAGAGAGACTGTAATGGGCAGGGACTTATTCGATAAAGCTTTCAAAACTTACTCTGAAAGATGGGCATTTAAGCACCCGACCCCTACTGATTTCTTCCGTACCATGGAAGATGCCTCAGCTGTTGATCTGGATTGGTTCTGGAGAGGATGGTTTTACTCCACTGACCATGTGGACATTGCCATCGAGAATGTGCAGTGGTATAAATTAGATTCGAAAAATCCTGATGTAGAAAATAAACTCAAAAAAGAAAAGAGAGACAGTGAAGCTTATCATGTTACTCCTGACAAAAACCGAGAGGAAGGTGTTGTTACTGTAGTGGAGAAACATCCTGAACTGAAAGATTTTTACAATAACTGGGATGAGTATGATGTAACTGACTCAGATAAAAAAGCCTATAAAACTTTCAGGGCTTCCCTATCTGCCAAAGAAAAGGAGTTAATTGATGGGGGGTACAACTTTTATGAAATCAAATTTGAAAACAAAGGTGGTTTGGTAATGCCAATCATACTTAAAATGAGCTATACTGATGGAAGCTCTGAAACTGTACATGTACCTGCTGAAATATGGAGAAAGCATGAAAATGAAGTTTCAAAAGTCTTCATCACCAAAAAAGAAGTAGCTCAGTTCCAGATTGATCCTAAAAGAGAAACTGCTGATGTGGATGAAGAAAACAACTATTGGCCACCACGCAGCATTCCTAATAGGTTTGAACTTTATCAAAGAAGAGAAAGTACACCTAGAGGTCAATCTCCTGCGGATAATGAGATGAGCAGAGCTAATAGAAAATAGAATTAGCTTCACAACAAGCTTTAAAAGCCATTATGAAAATTCATAATGGCTTTTTTAATTTAAAATATTACATACTATATAATTATTCCGACAATAAATGTACTTTTATGTCATTAAATAATTATCTCTCTTAATCTTTACCGGTGATTAATACTTGCTTTCTGTGAAATACATTTTCACCAGATGTAGTGACTTACAGAGAAAATAATTTCAATACTTTTAAGTTTTCTTTTTAACTATCCAATTAAATGACAATTCAAAAACTAGCAAAAGGGCTACTAATAGGTAGCATTGCCGTATTTTGGCAGGCTTGTGGCTCTGATGACAAAGAGGTAAAGCAATCTAACATTGAGTATTCCGAAGCCCTGGCCCAGGAAATCAGTTTTGTAACCAATGGTGATGTACACTTTGATGATGAAATTAAAGTAATCTTTAATACCGATGTAATTGAGGAAAGCGAAATTGATAGCTCTCCGGCTGATGTTTTTGATTTTGATCCTGATATTGACGGAAAAGCCGTGTGGAAATCCCGAAGTGTATTGCAGTTTATTACGGATGAGGGGTTACCTATTCGTGAGCAGATAAGTGGAACATTGAATCTTCAAAAACTATCAGCTAGATTTAAAGAGATCGACCTGGAGGATCTTAAGTTTTACCTAAATGTTTTGGGTAGAGAAATCTCTGATTTCAATGCTCAGCTGAAACTTAAAGATAGAAATGACCCTAAAATCTTAATCTATAAAGGTACTATCTCATTTACTGAAAAAACTGATATTGAAATTCTTAAAGAAGAAGCCAGCCTTAAAGGAGAAGGGTCTCCTAAATTAAGTTGGAGCAAAATAGATGACAAAACCTTTCAGTTTATAAGTGATGATATCACCAGAACTGATGGAGAAGCCACCTACGATTTCAAGATTGAAAATGATGAACTAGAATTAGAAGAAGTATTCACAGCTCAGTTTGTACTGGTTCCTTTGAAAGAGATGAGGCCGGTAGAAGTAAAAGCGGAGGAAGCTGGTAAAAAACCAAGAATCAGAATAAATTTCTCTGATGAATTGGATATGGAGCAAAATATTGACGGCTTGGTTTCAGTGTCTCCTACTGTAAAATTTGAAGCCAAGAAGCTTGGCAGCACCATTATTTTAGACGGTGATTTTAAGTTTGGAACAAGCTATGAGGTTAACGTTAAAGAAGGCTTGAGAAGTAAATGGGGTACAAAAACTGTAAAAGCTTTTAACAAGCAAATACAGTTTTCCAATATAGCCCCACAATTGGAATTTGCTTCTGATGGCATCATTTTACCAAGCTCTAACAATAAGAAAATACAGTTTTATACTACCAACCTAAAAAGAGTACATTTAGAAGTAAAGAAAATTTTCACTGAAAAAGTAGGCCAATTTATTGAATCTGAGCAATTAGCCAGCACAAAAACCAGAAATCAAGGCTTTAATGACAGCTACTCCAGTACTATTGGTGTAATTATCAAAAATCAATCATTAGAAATAGGTAAAGAAAAAGACAAAAACGAATGGCTACTGAATGAATTTGATTTATCAGAACTGTTCACTAATTACCAGGATGGTATTTATTTAATCAGGATTAATTTCACGCCTGAAGATCTAATGATTCCTGTAGAAGGAGATAAACTCAGCTATATTCAGGAAAAAGGACAAATTTACAAGCCTGTATTTTTAAGTGATATTGGCATGACACTTAAAATTACTGATAACGATAGCAGAGTTTTTGTTACTGATTTAGTAACAGCTAAGCCACTATCGAATGTTAGAGTTTCTTTACTTGATTACTATGGTGATGAAGTGGAGTCTGTCAAATCTAACAGTGAAGGGGTAGCCTATTTCAGCTCTGACAGATATTTTTACCATGTAATTGCCCGAAATGGGAATGACATCAGTGCATTGAAAAAAAATGATATGCGCTGGAGTAATTCTGGTTTCGACATAGGAGGTGTTAATGAATCTTACAACAATACCAAAGGCTTCATTTATACAGAAAGAGGTGTTTACCGCCCCGGAGATTCCGTTCATGTGAGCTTTATTGCCAGAAACAGCAATAAAACTTTCCCTAAAGATCATCCGGTTACCATCAATGTTCGTGATCCTGAATACAACATTATCTATGAGCAAACTAAGGTAAAGTCGACTGACGGCTTCTATGTATTTGGCTTTAACACAAGTGAAAATGCACCAACAGGAAATTACTCCATTAACATCCAGGCAGGAGGCTCTTATTTTAGCCAACCGCTAAAAATTGAAACTGTAGTGGCTGAGAAACTAAAAGTAGTGGTTAATCCTGAGAAAAAAACACTCTCACACTCCGACAAAACCATTAATTATGCAGTGGAAGCCAATTATCTGTTTGGCGCACCAGCAGCCAGTTTAAAGGCCGAAGTGGATGTTGAGGTAATTCCATATGAAAAAAGCTATCCGAAATACAAGGACTATACCTTCACAAGGGCAGACATTGAATATAAGTCTTTCACCAAAAATATCCTTAAAACTACTTTAGGAGCAGATGGTAAAGTAAAAGCTGAATGGGTTTTACCTGCTATGGGTTCCGTACCTTCCATGCTAAAAGCAAAACTAAATGCTAAAGTGCTGGAAAAAGGAGGAATGCCTAATGAAGGATGGAATATTGTAAACATTGAACCTTACCCTTATTTTGTTGGATTGATGGATCCGAGCGGCTATGGTTATTACAAAACAGGTGAAGAAGTAAGGTTCCCGGTGGTGCTTTTGGACAGCAAAGGAGATAAAATCAGTGGCAAAAAACTTTACTATAAAGTATATCGAAACGATAAAAACTGGTGGTATCAATATGACAGCAGAAGAAACTATCAACTTAAGTACAAAGAAGACAGCCAGACTTACCTTGAAACTGAAGGAAGCATTACTACCCAAAGCAGCAACAATACTATCAGTTTTAACCCTGCCGAAAATGGTGAGTATCTAATTGAAGTGAGCGAAGGAGAAAACGGGCACATTGCCTCAATGTTCTTCAGTGCCTACCGCTATGGAAGCGTGCCGGGTGGTGACTTGAATGAAGGTAATCTTGCACTGAAATCTGACAAAGAAAGTTACAAACCAGGTGAAACAGCTAAAATAAAGCTTCCTAATCCACAGCAAGGTAATATGCTCATGACTATTGAAAAAGGTGGCGAAATGCTTAGCTGGAAATGGATAAAACCTTCCGGAAACACAGCAAATGAGCTTACTTTGGAAGTTCCGGTTACACGGGAAATGCTTCCTAATGCTTATGTTACTGTTTCAGTAATTCAGCCTCATGATCAAACTATGAACGACAGACCTATCCGTACTTTCGGAATATTGCCAATTATGGTAATTGATCCCTCTACTAAAATTGAGTTTGAAATAAAAGCAGCTAAAAATTTAGTGCCTAATAAAACTTTTGAAGTTGAAATTAGCACCATCAATCAACAGCAGGCACAATTCAGCATTGCTGTAGTAGATGAAGGTTTGTTAAGCCTCACTCAGTTCAGAACACCTCAGCCCTGGGATGAATTCTTTAAGAAAACCGGCTTATTCGTTCAAACCTATGATATTTTCTCTCATGTAATCAGTGCCAACAAAGGTGATGTATTCCAAACATTCTCCATCGGAGGGGATGAGGCATTGGATTATCGTGAATCTCAGATAGACCCGGTAAACGGAAAAAAAAGGTTTAAACCTGTAAGCATGTTCAAAGGGCCATTAATGACCGATTCCAGAGGAAAAGCTACAGTTCAGTTTGATATGCCAAATTATAATGGAGCAGTAAGAGTAATGGTAGTAGGCGCATCTGGCAACAGTTACGGAAGTGCAGATAAAACTATTCCGGTACGATCTGATATTATTTTACAGCCAACTATTCCAAGATTACTTAATCCGGGAGACGAATTCATTCTTCCTGTTTCCTTGTTCAAGATCAATCCTGATATAAAAACTGCACAATTTAAATTAGCCCTTGAAGGCCCATTGGAAGTAATTGGAAATAACTCTGCCTCAGTAAATTTCTCGCAAAAGGAAGAAGCAGATATCAGCTTTAAAGTGAGAGTAAAAGAAGCTATTGGACAAGCAAAAATCTCTATTTTAGGAACAGCAGGAAATATCAAAATCAATAATGAAACTGATATTAAAGTAGTACCTACTTCTACAAGAGTGTACGATAAGAGCACTAAAAAAGTAGCAAAAGGCCAAAGCGTTTCTATCAGCATTCCTGCTTTAGGGCTTGAGGGAACAAATAATGCTACGCTGGATTTGAACATCTTCCCTGATATGGATTTTGATCATAGATTAAAATGGCTGATTCGCTATCCTTACGGATGTATTGAACAAACTACTTCGGCAGTATTCCCTCAATTAACACTGAAGCAAATGGGATATTTCAGGAAAGATGAAATCAGTGAAATTGATAAGAATATTAACGAAGCCATTTTACGTTTGCAACAGTTTGTCCTAAGCAGCGGAGCATTCTCCTACTGGCCGGGACAGCAAACACCTTCAGAATGGGGCAGTAACTATGCTACACACTTTCTTATAGAGGCAAGAAAAGCAGGTTATTCAGTTCCTGATTATTTATACAATAATGCAATTTCCAATCTGGATTCTGATGCAAGAAACCATAGTGGCAAATTAACTACCAGGGTCTACAGAACATTTATATTGGCGCTTGCTAACAGGGCTCCGGTTGGTGAAATGAACCTTATAATGGAAAACTCACTACCTCATTTGAGCAATGCCGAAAAATGGATGCTGGCTGCAGCCTATCATTTAAAAGGTGTTGAAAATGTTAAAACTACTATTTTGAATAGTGCAGGCACTGAAACGAAGGAATACGATCCGTTCTCCTATAGTTATGGCTCTAAATATCGTGACAACGCCATCATTTTATATGCTGCTACCCTAATGGAAGACATGGAAACAGCCGAACTGATGGCTAAATCAGTAGCCTCCACACTTTCAGGAAAAGAGTATTTAAGCACTCAAAGTTCAGGATACATGCTGTTGGCTTTAGGTAAATATTTTGAAAAAGCAGGTATTTCCATGGCAAACGGCCAGGTAATTACAGGTAAAATTACCTTAGCTAACGGACAAACTATTGATTTTAATGAGGAAGGCAGATATACCATTCCTATAAAAGATAATTTTGGTAAAAGCATAACAGTAGAACTGACAAATGCTTCTAATGCTGAGCAAATTTATGCTACGGTTTCTTACAATGGTGTACCTCTAAAAGATCAAAGTGTTGAGAAGAGCAAAAACCTGGGATTGGAAGTAAGCTGGTATGACAGACAAGGTAAAACCATCAATCCGCAAAGTTTGAAACAAGGTGATACATTTTATGGTCGGTTCACTGTAAGCAATGAAAGCCCGATAAGCAATGTGTCGGAAATTGCCTTAGTACAGATTTTTCCATCCGGCTGGCAAATAGAAAACACCAGACTTAACAATGAAATGATGCCAGATTGGACCAATAGCTGGAACTTAAACAAAGAAGATTACCTTGACTTGCGTGATGATCGTGCTATGTGGTTCTTTGATTTAGCAAATAAAGAAAAGCTGGATTTCATTGTTAAACTCAATTGTGTAACTGCAGGTGAATTCTGGCTTCCGGGAACGCTTACAGAAGCGATGTATAACAACGATTTTAAAGCAAGTAAAGAAGGTAAAAAAGTTGTTGTCGCTCCTTTTAAATAAGAGAGACTTTATCATCTAAATAGCATAAAGTAATTAATATGTAGGTAAAATAGTAGAATAAAATGTGCATCATTAGTAATTAGTCAATAGCCACTAAGGATTAGTCTTGGGGAAGGGTAGCCAGTTATTAGACAGCTTTATAATCCTCTAGAACCAATTAACTAATGACTGATCACTAATGACTAATTTACCAGTGGCCAATTAACTAATGAACAATTTTTCTGCATGCAATACCTCAAAAAAATAAAGCCATGGCAGTGGGGAGTAATAACATTCCTCTCCATTGCTCTGCTTTATTTTGCTATCCCTCCTGATAACCCTTTATTCAATACAGAATACAGTACAGTGATACGTGATGAGCAGGGAGATTTACTTCACGCCTACATCAATAAAGAAGAACAGTGGCATTTTCCACCTTCAGAAGGTATTATCCCAGAAAAACTCAAAAAGGCAGTTATTTCTTATGAAGATGAAGCTTTCTACAGCCACCCAGGCATAGACCCTTCAGCTATTGCCCGGGCATTGTATAACAATTTAAAAGAGGGAGAAATCACAAGCGGAGCAAGTACACTCACAATGCAATTAGCGAGAATGCGAAACCCTAAAAGCAGAAGCTATTTTCACAAACTTTTGGAGGTTATTGATGCGCTAAAAATTGAATTACACTACTCAAAAGAAGAAATCCTGAACCTATACCTAAACCATGCACCTTATGGTGGTAATGTAATTGGCTACCAGACTGCCGCTTACAAATTTTTTGGTAAAAAGCCTCAGCAACTCACATGGGGAGAGGCTGCCACTCTTGCGGTACTTCCCAATGCTCCCGGTTTAATTTATCCCGGAGAGCCAAGCAAGTTGTTAGAAGTAAAAAGAAACTCTCTGTTAAAAAAGCTGTTGGATAGAGGCACAATTGAAGAATTAACTTATCAGCTCGCAAGCATAGAGCCTGTTCCTGACCAATTTATCACCTTCGCTAAAGATGCACCACATCTCTCGCGGTTTTTAAAAATGAAGTACCCGGATCAGAAAGAGCTCAATACCACCATCAGCAAAAAAATACAGCGAATAAGCAATCAAATAGCCGAAAAACATCATACTGTTTTAGCTCCTTATTCCATTCACAACCTCTCCATCCTTATTGCAGATACCAAAACAGGGGCCATTAAAGCTTATGTAGGCTCGCCTGATTTTTTTGATGCACAACATAACGGTCAGGTGGATGGAGTTCAGGCAGCAAGGTCCAGCGGATCTATTTTGAAGCCTTTTTTATATGCATTAAGTATGGATGAAGGATTGATTTTGCCACAATCGCTTATTCGGGATTTACCAACATACTTCGATGGATTTGCCCCAAGCAATGCCAATGAAACTTTCCAGGGAGTGGCTACAGCCAAAGAGGCTTTAGTGAGTTCCCTCAACATTCCCGCTGTGCGCTTGCTTAATGCTTATGGTATCTTTCAGTTTTATACTTTCTTAAAAATGGCAGGAGTAAGTACTCTATTCCGAAGTGCCGATGACTATGGTTTACCACTGATTTTAGGAGGGGCAGAAGTAAATATGTGGGATATGGTAACGCTCTACAGGGCTTTGGCCAATGAAGGGGTGGTGCAAAACAATAGCCTTCTTAAAGAGGAGAGCTCTCAGCAAGGAAAACAGGTAATGAGTGCCGGAGCCTCTTTTCTTACTTTGGAAATGATGAAGGAACTGGTGCGACCTGGGAGTGAATATTACTGGAGACGTTTTAGCAACCAGCAACAATTTGCATGGAAAACAGGCACAAGTTTTGGACATAAGGATGCCTGGGCCATTGGAGTAAATCCTCAGTACACTATTGCAGTGTGGGTAGGTAATTTTAATGGAGAGACTAATAAAAATTTAAGTGGTGCTTCTTCTGCCGGCCCTATCTTGTTCGATTTATTACAAGCCTTGCCCGTAAAACCAGGTAAAAAATGGTTCATTAAAAATGAAATGGATTTTACTCCAAAAAAAATCTGCAGCCTTTCCGGTTTTGCAGCCACAAAAGCTTGCACTGAAGTAGATACAGTTGATGCACCCTATTTCATGAAGCCATTGCGCACCTGCGATTACCATGAAACCCGGTATTTCTCAACTGATGGAAAATACCAAACATGCTCCCATTGCTGGGATAAATTAGGTGCTGTTGAAAAAAGTGTGACCCTCTATGCACCTGATATTGCTTATTACCTTCGTGAAAATGGCCAATACATAGAAGCTATACCC
Organism: Marivirga lumbricoides; assembly: GCF_014636295.1. Taxonomy (GTDB): domain Bacteria; phylum Bacteroidota; class Bacteroidia; order Cytophagales; family Cyclobacteriaceae; genus Marivirga; species Marivirga lumbricoides. Next base: position 64,704 of record NZ_BMEC01000015.1, read on the forward strand.
AGGCATTTTCCTGATTGTCCGCGATATAAATCAGAGCAGTCTATAGAAATTATTTACCCTAACCTGGATGCCAAGCTATTTCTGCCCAGGGATTATGATGGGGAAATTCAGGAAGTAATCTGTAAAGTGGGAAATACACAGGCTGTAGAAAAAGTGTATTGGTACCTAAATGAATCCTTTTTGGGAAGTACAGAAGAAAATCATAAAATGGCTATTCACTTTAAGCCTGGTAAAAACTATCTCAAAGTAGTTGCTGAAAATGGTAGTGAAGATAGCAGAACTGTTTTTGCGCAGGTGAAGGAGTAAGAGAATTCTGGATTTGCTTTATCATTAGTATTTAGCACAGTATTTACTTCTTGAGAATCCTAAAATATTTTTCTAAACATTAAAAATAAACAGGCTGTTGCTAAACTAATCTCCATAAAAAATTAGTTATGCCACATTTTACACTCGTTTTTAATGATGACTCACAGCAAATTATTTCGGCACCAACAAAGAACTCAATGATCAGGGAATTCAGTAAAGAAGATTGTACCTCTTTTCAGGAAAATGTAAAAGAAATTCACTGGCAGGAAGCCAATATTCATTTCACAGAAATAGTTTACACCGGAGTAATTATTCAAAAAATTATTTAACCAACGGTAGTAATTTCAATTAATTTCCATCCACATAATCCTGCAGGTAGCTAAACTTTTCAGTCAGCTTTCCCTCTTCTGCGATGGTTGCATTTTTAATTACTCCATCAGTATCCCCATTTAATAAATGCGGAATTACTTTATCGATGAGCTCTCTTCCAAAACTCTCCGAAGCATCTCTGGGCAACTCACAAGGCAAATTATCTACCGCCATCACTGTTAAATTACTCTCCACACTGTAAGGAGGCTCAACTGTATCTGCATCAGGGTTATAATCATACACCGGGTCATCAATAGTGGCCGGTTTTTTGGTAGAAGGTATGGAGCCTTCAATATCGCAGGTAATATCACCAATTACCTTTATTTTGAATTCAGGACGAATGGCATCCTCTCTGTTGAACAACACAGGAGCCCTCGGATCCCAAAAGGCACAGGCAATTAATACATCAGCTACTTTAGCATACTTTAAAAAATCCGCTCTGTAAGCACCCGGATTCTTATGAAATTCATCCCTGTTAAATCCGCCTACTCCTTTTCTTTCGTGGTAATCATGGCTATTCAACTGTGTAAATACAGGCCTGTCAAAGCGTTCATTCAGAAATTCATAAGGTGTTACTTTCAGAATATTCATACCATACAACACTTCAATAGCTCCTTTGGCCACTCTACCTCCACCGGTAATTGCAATTTTAATAGCAGGTAACTTTACTTTCTTATATTCAGATTGCATATCTGCTAAATCAAAACACTCATGTGCTCTCCTTAATTTGAACAGATTGTAGCGCCTGCCAAATGTAAGGATAGTATTGTACGCTCCCACGATGCCTGCATATCTTCCAAAGGCTACTATTCTTTGTTTAGTAGTAGGATCTAAAAGACATTCATAATCCACCAGCCTGATTTTCTTATCCAAAATGGCTTTTAACAATCTCCTGTTATAGGCTTGCTCTTTTATGGTATGAGAAAAGAAAAAATAGGTTTTATTGGAGATAAGTTTATCAATAGGCACTTCTTTCACACCAAATAGAATGTCTGCAGAAGAAACATCATCTACCATTTTTAAACCGTTGTGCAGAAATTCTTCAGCCTTAAAAACCCGTACATTGCTATTCTGAATTTTCACTGAGACATCAAAGCGCTGTTCCAATTCCTTCGCTTGAGCGGGTGTAATAGGGCTTCTTCGGTCAATCGGCACTTTATCTTCCCGGATAATAGCAACATGGTTCATATAAATACTTTTTTAATATATTCTTACTTGTTGAATGAAGAAATGTGGAAGATTACCTGCAGCTGATTATCGCTGGTGTGAAAAAAGACCGTGCATTTCAGTATCAATTTTACTGATGATGAGTGCGAAGTCCTCCACATTTTGCAAGTAATCCAGCTGATTTACATCAATGATTATCAGCTTTCCCAGGTTATACTGCTTAATCCATTCCTCATAATGCTGGTTCAATGTCTTCAAATAATCTATACGAATACTCTCTTCATATTCTCTTCCTCGCTTTTCAATCTGTCCCACCAACTTAGGAATATCCGCTCGTAAATAAATTAAGAGATCAGGTGGCGTTATCACAGGCGACATAGAGTCAAACAAATCCAGGTAATTTCGATAATCCCTGTCGGACATATTTCCTGATTGGTGCAAATTTTTAGCGAACACATAACAATCTTCATAGATGGAACGGTCCTGCACCACAGTACGTTCGTCTTCCCTTATTCTTTTTACCTGATTAAGCCTGCTATTCAAAAAATACACCTGTAGGTGGAATGCCCACATTTTCATATCCTTGTAAAAATCTACCAGGTAAGGGTTATTCTCTACTGCCTCAAACTCAGTATGCCAGCCATAATGTTTGGAAAGCTTTTTAGCCAAAGTGGTTTTACCGGCTCCAATATTTCCGGCTATTGCAATATGTTTTAATTTATTCATTTTTGATTATTCAGGAATGCAAAAGTAAAAAATTCTCTTTGTCCTTTCTCTTAAACAGTAAAAAAGAGCTTACCAATTTTAAATAGCTGCTTTGTATTCCGGTATATTCAGAAAGGGAATCTTCCCTTTCTGACCTGTTTTTGATATTTAATCTTCCAGGGCAGTGCGAAAAAATTTATTCAAAGGATAAGCTTTTTCCATTTCTTCGGCAACAAACCGAGGCAGATCGTCTTTTATAATGGTATTTGCTGGAAACTGCTTCATAAAATAAAATTGTTTATTCAACAACAAAGGAGTTTCCTCAGCAGCTTCTTTAAATGGAGGTTTTAGAATTTTATTTTTTGCTCCCAATAGTTGGCCGTAACTACTTATAAATTCTTTTGAAGAAAGAACCTTTTTAATTTCAGCTTCATTGTACAAAATTTCCTGACGCACTTTATACAGGTTTTCTGTAGAAAGGTCATACAACCCGCCACCAACCCATAAGTTATTCGCATCAATCTGCACATAATAGCCAGGGAACTCTTCTTTTTTAGAGATTTTAGAAATATAAGCGCCAACATTATTTTTATAGGGATTTTTATTTTTTGAAAATCGTACATCCCTGTTAATTCTGAAGATTGCATTTTTGGCTTCAATCATTATTTCAGGATCAAACTTCTGCACCTCCAGAATTAAATCTGTAACAAATTCTTTAAAAGGCTTTTTTACATTTTGCTCGTAGCGTTCCCTGTTATCATCAAACCATGCCTTATGGTTGTTCTGAGCTAATTCTTTGAAGAAATGAATGAAGTCTGTAGTGAAGTAAGCCATGTGTTAAATTTCAGATTATCAATCAATATTAGCAATAAATAATTGCTAAGTTTGTTTAAGAGAAGTCAATTTTTTTTCATTTTGAATAATTACTATCAAATATTAGGAGTGAGTGAAACTGCTACGTTGGCAGAAATTAAATCTGCCTATAAAAGCCTGGCTAAAAAATATCACCCTGATATCAACCCGTCCCCAGCAGCAGAGGAACATTTTAAGTTAATTTCTGTAGCTTACAAAATGCTCTCCAACAGCGATTATAGGTTTCAGCACGATCACCAACTAGCTAGCGAAAGGCTAAGAAGAGCAAAATTTGCTTCTCAGAACTATCAAAAAAGAAAGGAGCAGCCTTGGAATAAGCCTCGCCAAACTTATAGTTATCGTCCTAAGAAAAAACACATTAGTCCTGAAATGGAAAGAAAAGGAACGCTTTATGCCATAGCAATGGTGGGAGCAGTTGCTTTTATAATCTATGTTAGCGTTACAATTTTTGAATTTTACCAGGCTCATAAGCTGGAAAAAGTAGTTGAGAATTTCAATAATCAGATTCAATATGCAGACAGCCTTTATTATGCAGGTAAAATAAAAGCAGCACTTTTATACATTTCTGACATTAAGTCTTCCTCACAAACTGTTACACAACTTAAGTCTTACGAGATCAATTATTTAAACTTCAGGCAACAACAGGCAGACATTGATTACAAAAACAAAGCCTATCAGGATGCACTTTGGGGCTACCTCTTCTACATGGAATATACTGGGAGGCAGGATGTGGAAATGCTCTACCGGACTGCTAATTGTTACCGGCAAATTGGTCAATCGGCTAATGCAGTATTTATTTTAAACAACCTGATGAACCAGGATTTCAAGCGTTTGGAAATGATGGAACTACTTGCCAAAATATACAAAGAGGATATGAAGGATAAAGAACTGGCGCTGAAATATTATGAGATGGGGTTATTAACCATCAAGCAACAGTTTAAAGAGATTTATGGCGAGGCTTACCGATTGCTGGTTTCTGCTGAAAGAACACCTACTACTTATAAAAAGATTTATTTTGGAGCGGCCGAATTGTATTTTCAAAAAAGAGATTATGCTGAAGCCTCTAAATTGTTAGAATGGGTAATCTTTTTCGAACCACAAAAAGAAAAAGCTTATCAATACCTAATAAATTGTTATCTTGAAATGGAAAAGGAATTAGAAGCCTGTCAGGTATACCGAAAAGCAAATAACAAAAATATTGAAATAAGTAATTCACAACTAATCAATTGCCTCTGATGCGAATTATACTTACAATTATTTTAGCAAGCTTAACAATTCATGCTTTTTCACAAGATAAAAAGGCAAAGCAAATAATTGAGGTATTGGCTTCAGATTCTCTGGCCGGGAGAGGGTATGTGGCAAAGGGGCAAGAAAAAGCTGCTCAATTTATATCAAACAAACTTTTCTCCTACGGCATATCCAGTACCCGGCAGACACTCAGCTATCCGGTAAATACTTTTCCAAAAGAAATCATGCTTGCGGCTAAAGAAAAAAAGAGTGAAAACTTATATCAGCCTGGAAGTGATTTCCTCATTCACCCTGCCTCAGGCAGTATTTCTCTAAAAAACCAGGAAGTTAATGCATTAGACTCTTTCACCTCACTAGAGAAGGTGAAATCCGGGAAAGTCTACAGTATTAAAAAAACTGCTGAAAATGCTGCTGCTGTTAATGAATTGGTTAACAACTTTTTGAAAAGTAAAAACTTCAAGAAGTCTTTACTCTTGGTCTTAGACAGCGGAAAGCTTACCTGGTTTCCGGCTAATTTTCAAAGTAAAAACGCAGTAGTTTACTTAAGAGCTGAGCTTAAGGAAAACTCAATAACAGCCAAATGGCAAACTCAATTTGAAGAGCAGTTTAGTTCTTCAAATATTTTTGCTAAAGTATCCGGTTCGCGCAGCGATTCAATGATTCTGTTTACTGCTCATTACGATCACCTGGGAAAAATGGGAGATGAAGCAATATTTCCGGGAGCTCATGACAATGCCTCGGGAGTAGCCATGTTGATAACACTTGCGGAGCATTTTGCTGATAACCCTCCTAAGTTTGACACCTATTTTCTTTTCACCACTGCTGAAGAAATTGGTTTGCTCGGAAGTTACTTTTTTGTGCAAAATCCATTAGTAGACCTCAGAAAAATAAAGCTACTAATCAACCTGGACTTGCTGGGAACAGGCGAGGAAGGAATAATGGTGGTAAATGCGAAGAAACATTCGAAAGTCTTTGAAAAGCTCAAAGCATTGAAGCCTGAAAGCATCCCTGAAATAAAAGCAAGAGGAGAAGCTTGCAACAGTGATCATTGCCTTTTTGATCAGGCAGGGGTTCCGGCCATTTTCATCTATACTTTGGGAGGGCGACAGGCATATCATGACATTGATGACACTGCAGAGGGCTTAAGCCTATATGGTTACAACAGCATTCAAAAGCTAGTAATCGAATTCCTACAGCAATTTTAGGCGCTTAAACTAAAGATAGAACGAACAGACGCCTGTTGTTTAATGCTTTTTCCTTCTACTACCTGAACAAAATGACTGGTCAATTCCTCACGGGAGAAAAATTGTTCCGCAACAAATCGTGCAGTAGACTGATATTGCTTTAAAAGCTGCGGGGAATCAAGGAAGGGCTGTATTTTCTCTTTAAACTCTGCAGGAAAGTCTGAATCGGCAAAAATGCCAATATGCTTTTTTTCAACTAATCCTCTGATCCAACCCTGAATATTGGTTATAATGAGTTTACCCGAAGCTATAGCGTCAAAAAATTTGTTAGGTGAATTGGTTCTGAGCACTGGTTTATGCAAAAAAGAAACGTAACAGGCATCAGTGACATTCAATACATCTTTTACCTCCTCCTTGTTTCCATAAGGAATGAAAAATACGTTATTCAATTGTTTATTTTGCACATACTTTTTTAAGGCTAGCAGTCCGTTTCCTTCTCCCATTATTAAAAACCTGATGGGTAGATCCAGAGAAATTTCTGCGCAATGAATAAGGCTCATTAAATCATTTACGGGCCCCACAGCACCAAAATAGGAGATCACAAACTTATCTTTTACACCCAATTGCACCACTAGATTTTCATTCTTAGTCTCTACTTTTTCAAAAAACTTGCAATCTGCCATGTTAGGAATCAAATCCACAGGAACATCAGAGACTATCTTTTCAATATGATTACGCATTCCAGGAGAAAGCGCAATAATCCGTTCAGCTTTTTTATAAATCCTGGATTCCAGCTTTCTGAGTGTACATTTCAAAAGCGGATCCTTAATAACACCCATTTGGATAGGTGCCTCGGGCCATAAATCTCTCACCTCAAAAATATAGGGAATTTCAAATTTCCTCTTTAGCCATAAGGCCACCAAGCCTACAGTTAAGGGCGTACTTGTTGCGATACACTTATCGTATGAATTGCTTTTCCGAAGAAAATTTTTGCTTAGCTTCACAAACTTCAGAAAAGAAAGTATACGTTTATAAAACCCAAAGAAGTTAGAATAATTTACAGGAAGATAAACTACCTCAATCCCTTCAATAGACTTTGTTTTTTTGAAACTCTCATTGTGTGAAGTAAGCATTGTCACCCTATGACCTTGCTTTACTAGGGCTTTAGCCATGTAATAAGAGCGGTTGGCTCCACCTTCATCAGGTGTTTTGAAATATTGATGGATATAAAGGATATTCATTTAATCCCTAAAATTACTCAAAATCTTCTATATGAAACTATGAAGGATAAAATAATTAAATGCCTATAAGCTACCAGATTAAACTATTTTTAGAGACTTGGCCTTTATATGATCTACAATCATATCCGCATGCACCCGGCTGTTTTCAATAAACCATTTATTAGTTTCCAAACCTCCACAAATTACGCCTGCAAGATATATACCCTCAATATTGGTTTCCATTGATTCAGGGTTATAGACTGGCGCCTGAGGATATTCATCATTGATTTTGATTCCCATACTTCTAATAAAGCTATAATCTGGTTCATAGCCGGTCATGGCCAAAACAAAATCTGTCTCAATTGTCAAGCTTCCTTCAGGAGTAGTTATATCAATTTCACCTTCCCTGATTGCAGTGAGACTACTTTCAAAATAAGCATTGATACTACCCTCTTTTATTCTGTTTTCAATATCAGGCTTTACCCAATATTTTACAGTGTTTCTGATTTCATTTTCTCTAATAACCATGGTTACCTCACTGGCACCCTTTCTATAACATTCTAGCGCTGCATCAACAGCTGAATTGGCTGCTCCAATAATTGTAACGCGCTGGTCGAAATATGGGTGAGGCTCCTTGTAATAGTGAGTAACCATCGGGAGGTCTTCTCCCGGTATACCTAACAGATGAGGCAAATCGTAAAATCCTGTTGCTAAAATAACCTGATTTGCATGGATGGTTTGTTTTTTCGTTTCTACGATAAATCCATCCACAGTTTTTTCCACACCTTTTACTTCATTGTAAAGAGAAGTGTTTAACTTTTTGGAGGTAGTAACCCTTCTGTAGTACTCAAGAGCCTCCATTCTTGTAGGCTTTGGATTATGTGAAATAAATGGGACTCCACCAATTTCCAGCTTTTCGGATGTACTAAAAAAGGTCATTCCGTAAGGATAATTATAGATGGAATTGACCAGCGTGCCTTTATCAATTATTATATGAGACAAACCTGCTTCCTGTGCTTTTATTCCACAGGCTAAGCCAATAGGACCTGCTCCTATTATAACAACATCATAATGTGATTGCATATTTTCTTCTTAATGATGAAAGAAACTTCTTATCAACTATGATAATAAAACGCAAAACAGACAGAAAGTTTAAAATACACTTAATTAGCCCCCTGCTAAATTCAACATCATATGGAGTGATAGACAGGAAGATTTTCCAATATATCTTCTACCATACCATCCAACAAGTATTTTGGTTTCCAACCCCAATCTTCCCTGGCTCTGCTATCGTCTACACTGTTAGGCCAGGTATCTGCTATTTTTTGTCTATAGTCAGGATTATAACTGATCTGAAATGAGGGTTGATGCTTCTTAATAGCTTCAAAAATTTCTTTAGGGCTAAAGCTTATGGCTCCTACATTGTAACTGGAACGCACAGAAAGTTTTTCAGATGGAGCATGCATTAAATCAATAGTGGCTTTAATAGCATCCGGCATATACATCATCGGTAAATAAGAGTCTTCTTTTAAGAAGCATTCGAAAGTTTCATTTTTCAATGCTTTATGAAAAATATCTACCGCATAATCTGTAGTACCGCCACCTGGCAAAGTTTTATAGCCTATTAATCCGGGGTATCTTAAACTTCTAACGTCTACATTGTATTTATGAAAGTAGTACTCACACCATCTCTCACCTGCTAATTTACTAATACCATACACAGTGTTAGGATCCATTACACAGTCCTGAGGAGTATTATCTACTGGTGAATTAGGACCAAAAACCGCTATTGAACTAGGCCAATATACTCTCGAAAGCTTTTTTTCTTTTGCAATATCCAATACATTTAAAAGACTCTTCATGTTCAAATCCCAGGCGAACTTTGGGTTTTGCTCACCCTTAGCGGAAAGTATAGCGGCCAATAAATACACTTGAGTAACTTTATATTGATCAATAATAGCAGCTAACCTTTGAGCATCCATTGCATCCAGTTGCTCGAAAGGGCCTTCTTCCAACTGCTCAGGCTTAGGGGGCTGAATATCAGAAGCAATTACATTGGCACTTCCATAAACAGACCTCAATTCAGCTGTCAATTCAGTCCCTAATTGCCCTCCGGCACCTATAATTAATAAAGTTTCTGTCTGCATAGTGTAAATTTTGCACAAATTTCGTGAAATAATTGAATCAAAAAAATTATACATCTTCTATTTGCGGGCAAACCATCACCCCAGAATAATAGCCATCATGTCATGTAATTTTTTCTACTCAAAGAGATTGAATAGGTGGAATTTAATAGATGTGATGCTTGTTAAAGCACTGGTTAAAATACAACTAAATATCTAACACTATTTAGACAGATGATAAATAAGACAAACGTGTTACATCTGCTTCTTTTCTTAGTAGTTAACTATTAATTTTGCATTCTGTAATTTTAGATATGTATCAGGATTTTAAAGCTTTAAGTTTATCTTTTAAAAACGCCCCTATTCAAATCAGGGAGCAGGTTTCCCTTAGTGAGGAAGCCGTTGGAAGATTACTTCATTATTTTAAAGAGTTTACTTCTGCCACGGATGTAATGGTATTATCTACCTGCAACCGAACAGAAGTATATTATCTGAGCGAAAATGATCTTTCTGAAGACATTATAAAACTCATTGGTATTGAAAAAGGGATCAGTAATTTAGATCATATAAAACCTTTTTTCGATAAGATTAATGAGCATGAGCAGGCCATTCAGCATTTATTTTATGTATCCATGGGTCTGGAAGCTCAGGTGGTTGGAGACATACAAATTTCAAATCAGGTAAAAAGAGCCTATCAGGCCTCTGCTGATTTGCAGCTGGCGGGTCCTTTTTTACATAGATTGATGCACACCATATTCTTCTCGAATAAAAGAGTGGTGCAGGAAACATCTTTTAGGGATGGCGCAGCTTCTATTTCTTATGCTGCCACTGAGCTAGTTAAAACACTTACCTCAGAAATAAACTCTCCCAGAATTTTAGTAGTAGGTGTTGGCGAAATTGGAGAAGATGTTTGCAGAAACTTGATTGGTCAGCAGAGCATGTCTGTTAAAATCACCAACAGAACCCAAAGTAAAGCAGAACAGCTTGCCGCTGAATGTAATTTCCAGGTGCAGTCATTCGAGCAGCTTTGGGAAGCAGTAGATGAGGCAGATGTAATTATTTCCTCTGTAGGTACGGAAGAACCAATTTTCACAAAAGATAAAGTTGACGAGCTGGATATTTTGAGCTTTAAATACTTTATTGATCTTTCTGTACCGAGAAGTGTAGGAATTGATGTAGAAGAAAACCCTGCTGCTATTGTATACAATGTAGATAGCATAAAAAGCAAAGCAGATCAGGCTTTAGAAAAAAGAACAAAAGCAATTCCGCAAGTGCAGCAAATTATTGCAGAAGCTATTGAGGAATTTAATGATTGGTCGAAGGAAATGATTGTTTCCCCCACCATCAATAACCTTAAAAATGCACTTGAGCAGATTCGTCAGGAAGAGTTGGCGAGATATTTAAAGGAAATTAATGGTTCCGCTGAAAGTGAATTGGTAGAAAAAGTAACCAAAAGCATGATGCAAAAAATCATAAAGCTTCCTGTTTTACAACTAAAAGCAGCTTGTAAAAGAGGAGAGGCTGAGACATTAATTGATGTGTTAAATAACCTGTTCGATTTAGAAAAAGATAAGCAGGTAAAGTAAATATTTGCTTTATTTGCTAGTAAGCAAACCTTAACTTATTTTTGTAACCACATTTAAATTTAGAAATTATGTTTTTTGATATTCCGGTAACTGAAGGAGCAAATACTTTCTTTTGGATTTTAGCAGGTCTTGTAGGATTAGTAAACGCTATTATATTTATTGACAAAAGAAATACAGATAAAGAATCTGAAAGCGAATCATAATTTTTAATTACAATATAAGTTAATAGAGTATGAAAAAGAAAAGGATCATTTTCATCCTGTTTTTATTTATACTCTGCATACCCGATTTACGCGCTCAGTCTTACATTGGTGTAAAAGGCGGAGTGAATATTCCATTTGTCAATTTTACTGACTTCGTTACGGATTACAGGTTTAGCACCGGCATTAATACTACTCCATACTTTAGCCTCACCTATAGATATATGCACCATCCCGTAGTGGGGGTGCAAGCTGAAATTGCTTACTCCGCAAAAGGCTGGCAACAAAATACTTTTGACCAAACCGGCACAATACAAACCAATGCTGTCAGAACAGACATCAACTATCTTGAAGTGCCTATTTACATGCATATTGCATTAGGAAAAAGCAATTTGAAGTTCAACATTGATGCAGGATTGTATGTGGCATATGCCATCAGCACCGAAAGAACTATACAAACTGATCAGGATCTTGATAGGGTGGTACTTCAGTACAATATTGACACAGACAATAGAGGAGATTTTGGTTTGACCATGGGAGGTGGTGTATCCTATGAGTTTCCTTTCGGTATTATTCAATTGGAAGGTAGCTTTAAAACCGGTTTTGCTAATATTCTTCCAAGAAATCCTATAACTGCGGAAAACCCAGCAGTTTCTACAAACCAGGTTCCTTCAGTGAATATCAGCTACTATCTGCCTCTATCAAAGAAAAAGAGCTCAGAAAAGTAATTCGATTTTAACTATTTTCTTAGCCTCAATTTAAACCCTGCTTCTTAACAGGTTTTTAACTTAAAGGAAGGAATCATTTTTCTTATTTTTAACTTTACTGAACAGCAAACAACCCTATAAAGATGAAAATAAACTTAATTCTTTTAACACTAGTATATTTATTTATTCATACCGATGCTTCAGCTCAAAATGACGACTTAAAAATATACCAGGAAAAAAGTGATAACGGATACATTTTTTATGCCGATAATACTGCTCTGGTTCCATATTCAGTAAAGTTAAATTTTGAAGAACTAAAAAACCTACAGCCTGATAAAGACTTGAAAAGCTACATTGCTTTAGCTCCCGCTAAAAGTAATAAGGTTGAAATCTTACGTTTACGCAGAGTTAAAGAAGGGTCTGCCTCTTCTTACAACTTTAATTATATATTTACAGTAGGAAAACCAGGCCAACAACCTGACACAGATTTCGCTTATTGGTTTCCTTACCGCCATGGTAAAAAGGAACGAGTAGCTCAGGGAAATAACGGCTCAGGAACACATCAGGGTTTAAATGCAATAGATTTTAATTTAGAAGAAGGTGAGGCTGTGCATGCTGCAAGAGAAGGTTTAGTAATTGAAGTAAAAGAAGATTCTAATACAGGTGGAAATAACCCGAAGTTTGAAAAAGACGGGAATTACATACGTATCTATCATGAGGATGGAACAATTGCAAGCTACGTCCATTTACAAAAGAACGGAAGCTTGGTTCACGTGGGTGAAACAGTAAAGGCTGGAGATAAGATAGGAATTAGTGGAAATACAGGTTACAGTTCCGGGCCCCACTTACATTTTATGGTTACTTACAACAGAGATTTTCAGACGCTGACACTACCTGTAAAGTTTCTTAACTATGATGGCAAATCGATTATACCTACTGAAGGAAAGACCTATTATGCATTTCATCAAGGAAAACCGGCTTTTGATGTTCAGGAAACATCAAATTTTAATGAAAAGCTTTATGAGCAGAAATTAGAAAAATCGGGTTTAAAGGACAACATTAAGATCACCTCTGAAAGCTTAGATGACTTTACCCTCATTTATGTTGACAACGGATTTAACAAAAAAATGAGTGGGAAATTAATAATTACCATCACTAATATGGAAAGTACAAAGTCACTGCCTCACCAATTTGAAGTACCTGCCAAAACCAAAATGTACCTGCTCACTTTAAAGCCAAAGGATACTTCAAAAGAGTTTGGTTACAAACTGGCTGCTGAATTCAAATAAAAGTATTTTACCATGGAAATTCTCTGGCTTATATCAGGTTTATTAATAGGATCAGTGATAGCCTATTTTGCTATACACAATAGAAGCAGCGTCAACTTTGAGGCATTAAAGAAAGAAAACCAGAACCATTCTACTCAAATTAGTCTGCTAAAAAATGACAGAGAAAATTTAAGAGCTGACCTGATCACCGGTAGAAAGGAACTTCAACTTGAGCGAAATAAAAACATCCAGCTTAATAAGGAACTATCTACTATTGAGGCACATTATAAAAACCTGAGGCAAAAACTGGAGGAACAGAAGGTTGAAATAGCAGACATACATGCGCAATTCAGAAATGAATTTAAAAACCTGGCCCAGGAAATATTTGAAGAGAAAAGTAAAAAGTTCACTGATCAGAATAAATCAAATTTAGGAGAATTACTCAATCCACTGAAGGAGAGAATCGAAAAATTTGAAGAGAGGGCAGAAAAAAGCAGTAAAGAAAATCTTTTGTGGAACAGTGCTTTAAAGGAGCAGATTACCTCGCTAAAAGAACTAAACCTGCAAATTACCAAAGAAGCTGAAAACCTTACAAAAGCACTTAAAGGAGACTCCAAAGCACAAGGAAATTGGGGAGAAATGCAATTGGAAGCTATTTTTGAAAAAGTAGGTTTACAAAAAGGTACGCATTACGAAAAAGAAAAAAACTACAAAAATGAGGTAGGCGCTAATCAAAGACTGGATTACATCATAAAAATGCCAGATGAAAAGTACCTTGTGCTCGATTCAAAGGTATCCTTAACTGCATACAGTAATTATTTCGGAGCAACAGATGAACTCAATAAGGCTAAACACCTCAAAAGTCACCTGGAAAGTATCAATCAGCACATCAAACTACTGGGCGACAAGAATTATCAAAACCTTTACGAAATTAATCAACCGGATTTCATTCTTATGTTTATTGCTAATGAACCAGCTCTTATGATGGCATTAAAAGAAGATGCTAATTTATATGAAAAAGCACTTAACAGGAATATTGTATTGGTATCCACCAGCACATTAATGGCTACTCTGCGAACCATTTCTTATATCTGGAAGCAGGATTTGCAAAATAGAAATGCAATAGACATAGCTGTTCAGGCAGGGAAACTGTACGATAAATTTGTTAATTTCTCTGAGGATTTGCTCAAAATAGGAAACAATTTGAACACTACCCAAAATAGTTATACAGATGCTATGAAAAAATTAGCTGATGGGAAAGACAATCTTATCAGAAAAACTGAGAAGCTGAAGGACTTAGGAGCAAGAGCGAGTAAAAGCATTGATTCGCGATTGCTTGACAGATCTTCGGAATAAAATTTCATATAATTCTAATTCTTAATTCTACATGCTACAAGGTTAATACCTCTTACTACTGATGGCTGTAGTTACAATTATTAAATAATAATACAACCATACTAACCATAGTGAAAAATCCGTTTTCATATGGCGTGGAAGAATAAGTGAGGATTTTGAAGCGATATTATTTAATTTAACTAACTTAAAGTATCAGAATAATAACTACTAAAGGAATTACGATCGCAAGCATGAGAAAAATATTACTATTATTAATTTTTACTATTTTCTGCAATGGTTTATTAAAAGCACAGTTAACAGGAACATTATTTTCAAAACAAGACAATACCGTAATAGAAGGAGCCCACATTATCAACACCACTAAAAATCAAATGGCCATATCCTCAGGGCTTGGAGTTTTTACAATTGAAGCTAGCAGTGGCGACACGTTAGTAATTAGTAACATCAGCTTTAATACAAAGCAACTTACTGTGGGCTCTTCAAGAGAAGTAGAAATATGGCTAACGCCCGCAGATATACAACTTGATGAAGTGGTAGTGACTAATATGCCTGCAACACAAAAAGCTTTCAAAAAAAGAATTATTGATATGCCCATGCAAGATAATGGCAACTTCCTGCCTTACGGAGTGACGCCCGGGAAACCAATGGGCAAAATCCCTGCAAATTATGATAAGAATGTGACGAACAGCCTCGGGTATATTATTAACAAGCCTGTTTCTTTCATCACAAAAAAGCTGAACAAAAGCTATAAAGAAAAGGTGAAATATTACGAAGTAGTAGCCTCACAAAGCAATAGCATTAGTAACTCTTATAAGTATAACAGAGAATTGGTGGAATCCTTAACTGGTTTAAAAGATGATCAGCTCACAGATTTTATGGAATACCTGAATTTAGATAATTCCTTTATATCAAAAGCTTCAGAATATGAAATTGCTGCAAGAATCGTTAGAGAATATGAGTTCTATCAGCTAAGAGATCTGCCTGATAGCACTTCTGAAAAAGGCTAATTTAATATCAATTAACTTCATTATCGCGATACTTATTATTATAGATGTAAAAAATAGTACTTGAATTGATGAAAACACAAGATTCATTTGACAAGCAGGCAATTTGCAGGTTATGTGATAGCAAAAGCAAATTATTTCATCAATCCGAAACGTCCAGGTTTTTTAAATGCCCCACCTGCAAAGGTATATTTGTCGACTCATCTTACCTTTTAGATGCTGAGACTGAAGAAGAGCGCTATCAAGCTCATAATAATGACACTACTGACCCACGCTACAGAAAATTTGTTAGTCCTATTACAGGTGCTGTACAGGCGTCATTCAGGGATAGTCATCTAGGGCTTGATTTTGGCTGCGGATCAGGCCCTGTGATTACTGAAGTTCTCAGAGAAAAGGGGTATCAAATAAACACCTATGACCCATTTTTTGATTACAGACCTGAAGTACTAAATGAAAAATATCATTTTATTGCTTGTTGCGAAGTAGCAGAGCATTTCCATCAGCCGGCCAAAGAATTTAAATTACTTAAAAAACTACTGCATCCCAAAGGAAGCTTATTCATCATGACTGACCTTTTTAAAGGTGAAATCGACTTCGCAGAGTGGTACTACAAAAATGACCCTACTCATGTGTTTTTCTACCAGAACGATACATTTGAATGGATTTGCAAACACTTTGATTTTGAAAAATTTGAAATATCAGGAAGGTTGACTACTCTCTACAATAAGTAATCCTTTGATTAGTAGTACATTAAATTGTATTCCGTTTTACTTTTTCCTATATTAAGAGAAACTTAAAATTTTTTCAACTATGGTTAAAAGTTATCAGGGTGCATTCACAATGAAGAGCACACAAATAGAGGAGCCCCAGTCGGTGACTGTTGCGGATTATATGGCTACAAAACTAATTACGTTTAAGGAGTACCAACCGATAAATGAAGTGATGGAGCTTCTACTCAAAAATAAAATTTCTGGTGGACCAGTTTGTAATGAAGACAACGAAATCATTGGCATAATATCCGAAGGAGATTGTCTTAAAGAAATAGTAAGAGGGAAATATAATAATACTCCGAAACTGCCGGGCTTAGTGAAGGATCATATGGCCACCAACATCATCTCTATTCCACCGGAAACAAACATTTTTGAAGCGGCAAATATGTTCTTAAGAATGCGTTTCAGGAGATTTCCTGTAATTAAAGAGGAAAAACTTATCGGGCAGATAAGTCAAAGAGATATTATGCGAGCCGTGCAAAGCATGAAAGAAGTTAACTGGAAGCACTAAGCATTCTTCACTTCAAGCACAAAATAAAAAAAGCCCCACTTAATTAATAAATGAGGCTTACTGAAATATTATGTCTGAAAATTACTTAGCTGCCAAAGCTTCTGCACCTGCAGTAATTTCAAGAATTTCTGTAGTAATTGCTGCCTGACGAGTTCTGTTATACGTTAATCTTAAGTCTTTCAGAAGCTCTCCAGCGTTTTCTGTTGCTTTATCCATTGCAGTCATTCTTGCACCATGCTCAGATGCATTAGAGTCAAGCAAAGCCTTAAAAAACTGCGTTTTTAATGAAGTAGGTATTAACTCCTCTTCTATATATGTTTTTGAAGGTTCGTAGATGTAGTCATTTGCAGAAGAAGCCTGATTTTTATCAACCTCTTCACTTTTTTCAATTGGTAGAAACTGTTCAACATTCACTACCTGGGTAGCTGCATTTACAAATTCATTATAAATTATTTCTACTTTATCGTAAGTGCCTTTTTTAAATGCCTCCATTATATATCTTGCAGCCCTGCTTGAGTCTTCAAAGCTTAGGGGATTAAAAAGGTTTACAAACTCACCATTATATGGCAACTTGTTTCTTTTAATATATTCCAAACCCTTCTTCCCTACAGGTAAGAATTCAAGATTCCCTGCAGTTACTAAATCAGCATATTTGCCTTCCATTAAGCTTCTGGCTTTACGAACTACAAAGCTGTTGAAAGCACCACACAATCCTTTATCAGATGTAACCAGTACAATAAGTACTCTTTGTACCGGCCTATGCTCACCATACGGATTCTCCATACTGCTATCTTCGCTTCCACTTACATTCTGCAAAATAGCCGATAATTTCTGAGAATATGGACGCATCATAGTAATTCTATCCTGCGCTCTTTTCAACTTTGCTGCCGCCACCATTTTCATGGCTTTGGTTATTTGTTGTGTAGAAACTACCGAATTAATTCTGTTCTTTACTTCCTTAAGATTTGCCATACAGCCTTTGAGTAAGTTTTATTCCCTAAAAAAATAAGGCAATAAATAATCTATTCATAAAAGGAGGAGTAGCAAAACTACTCCTCCCATAATTTTAACTTAATACTTAGAAGCTAAGTCTTTAGCTACTTTTTCAACATTAGCAATAAGCTCATCTGAAAGCTTACCTGCTTTAAAAGCGTTTAAGGTTTCTTGCTCCTGTGCTTCCATCATGGTGGCAAATTCCTTCTCAAATTGCTTCACCTTATTTACCGGAACTTTATCAATAAAGCCTTTAGTAGAGGCAATAATAATTGCCACTTGCTGCTCCACGGAAACAGGAGAGTATTGTGCTTGCTTCAAAATTTCCTGGTTACGCTTACCTCTTTCAATTACTCTTTTTGTTGTAGGGTCAAGGTCAGAACCAAATTTAGAGAAAGCCTCTAATTCACGGAACTGAGCCTGATCTAGTTTCAGTGTACCTGAAACCTTCTTCATTGATTTAATCTGAGCATTACCCCCTACACGAGATACAGAAATACCTACGTTAATAGCTGGCCTGATACCAGAGTTAAATAAGTCAGTATCAAGAAAAATCTGTCCGTCAGTAATTGAAATCACGTTTGTAGGAATATAGGCAGAAACGTCACCAGCTTGTGTTTCAATAATTGGCAATGCAGTTAATGATCCACCACCTTTTACTTTATCTTTTAAAGTCTCAGGTAAGTCATTCATATCTTTAGCAATCTTATCATCATTGATCACTTTAGCGGCTCTTTCCAACAAACGAGAGTGTAAGTAGAATACATCCCCAGGATAAGCCTCACGACCCGGCGGTCTTCTAAGAAGAAGGGAAACCTCACGGTATGCCACAGCTTGCTTAGATAAATCATCATAAACCACTAAAGCAGGCCTTCCGGTATCTCTGAAAAACTCACCTATAGCAGCACCTGCAAAAGGAGCGTAGAACTGCAAAGGAGCAGGATCAGCAGCCGATGCTGAGACAATTGTTGTATAATCCATAGCTCCGGCTTTTTCTAACTCAGCTACAATTTGAGCTACAGTAGAAGCCTTTTGCCCGATAGCAACATAAATACAGTAAACAGGTTTCCCTGCATCGTAAAATTCTTTTTGATTAATAATGGTATCAATAGCAACAGCTGTCTTACCAGTCTGACGGTCACCAATGATCAACTCTCTTTGACCTCTTCCTACAGGAATCATGGCATCAATTGGTTTAATACCGGTCTGCAAAGGCTCAGTTACTGGCTCTCTGAAGATAACACCTGGTGCTTTTCGTTCCAAAGGCATCTCGAAAAGTTCTCCTTCAATTGGGCCCTTTCCATCAATTGGTCGTCCTAGAGCATTAACTACTCTACCCATAATACTATCACCAACCTTGATAGAGGCAATTTTTCCTGTACGTTTTACAGTATCGCCTTCTTTAATACCTTTCGATTCACCTAACAATACAGCTCCAACATTATCTTCTTCAAGGTTCAATACCAAAGCTTGTAATCCTGTTTCAAACTCCAATAACTCACCTGCTTGTGCTTGTGTTAAGCCATAAATACGAGCTACACCATCACCAATTTGGAGTACGGTGCCTACTTCTTCTAATTCAGCCTCTGTTTTGAAACTGGAAAGTTGTTCTCTTAATATTGCCGAAACCTCATCTGGTCTAACCTCTGCCATTATTATATTATTATAGGTTAATTAATTTTATATCTGTTTGATGTATTGATTCTTTGTCAATTCTCTTCTTAAAGCACTCAATTTAGCGCTTACCGTATCATCTATCTGCCTGTCACCTACTTTCAATAAAAAACCGCCAATTATACTTTTATCTATATTTTCCTTAAGATCTATAGTTTTACCAGTAATCTCATTAACAAGTCTTTTAACTTCATCACGTAAGTTGTCAGTAAGAGGGAAGGTGGTTGTAACCTCGGCTTTCATAATCCCTTTATACTTGTTATAAAGTGTTTGAAAAGCCTGAGTGATATCAAGTAAGTAAGATTCTCTTCCCTTTTTTGCTATGATATCGAAAAAGGCTAAACTTAAATCAGAAACTTTACCTGAGAAAATCTCCTTGATAATAGCACTTTTCTTCGCACTTTTAACAATAGGATTTTTCAGTAACAGGACGAAGTCTCTATTTTGCTCACTTACCTTTAAAAATAAATCCATATCATTTTTGGTTTCATCAAGAGTATTCCTCTCTACTGAAAGATCCAAAAGCGATTTAGCGTACCTTGAAGCAATTCTAAATTCTGACATAGATCAGATTAATTGAGTTTTAAATCCTTTATATAATCATCTACTAAAGCCTTTTGCTCTTTATCATCAGATAAATTTTTACGCAAAACTTTTTCGGCAATCTCAAGTGAAAGCTCTGCAACTTTAACAGTAACTTCTCTTAAAGCAGCATTTTTCTCTAATTCAATTGCTTTCTTAGCATCACCGATCATTTTCTCCGTTTGTTTCGAAGCGTCAGCCTTAGCCTCTTCTTTAATTTTTGTAGCTACATCAGTAGCCTCTTTCAAAAGCTTATCACGCTCAGCTCTGGCCTCCTGTAATAACTTTTGATTATCCGCCTGAAGCTTGGCCATTTCCTGCTTGGCTAGTTCAGCTGACTTTAAGGCATCTTCAATGCTATCTTCACGTGCTTTTAAAGCAGAAAGTATTGGTTTCCATGCAAATGCACGTAAAATGATAATTAAAATCAAAAATACAAGGCCTGTCCAAAATACAAGACCTATTGAAGGGGTTATTAAATCCATTTTCTTTAACTTTTTTTACAAATGACTTTCTGGAGTGTTGAAAAACCTGCAGCCTAGCGCTGCAGGTTTTAATTATCATACAAATTAACCTTGTTGTAATAAGGCAACTACCACGCCGAATAGAGCCACACCTTCTATTAAGGCTGCGGCAATAATCATTGCACCCTGAATCTTACCTGATGCTTCCGGCTGTCTGGCTATTGATTCCATTGCTGAACTACCAATTTTACCAATACCATATCCTGCACCTATTACTGCAAGACCTGCTCCGATTGCTGCTAACGTTCCTGTCATTTTTATTTATATTTAATTAAACATTGAAAATGCGAATCCTAAATTAATGATGTTCATGTTCTGCTACTGCCTGGCCAATGAACAATGCTGCCAGTAAGGTAAATACAAACGCCTGTAAAAATGCTACTAACAATTCAAGAATGTTAATGAATAATGCTAATGGCACCGCTACTAAAGAAGCTGCATATGAACCTAAGATAAAAATTAATGCGATTAATGATAATACTACAATATGCCCTGCCGTAATGTTTGCAAACAAACGAACTGCCAGAGCGAAAGGCTTGGCAAACACACTTATCAGCTCTATAGGAGCTAAAAGAATTTTTACCGGAACAGGCACACCTGGCATCCAGAAAATATGTTTCCAGTATTCTTTATTACCACTGAAATTTACCACAAACAGTGTAATAACTGCTAAAGTACCTGTAAAAGAAACGTTCCCACTTAAGTTGGCACTACCAGGAAAGAAAGGAACTAAGCCTATTAAGTTATTTAACCATATAAAAAAGAATACGGTTAATAAAAACGGCATAAATATATGGTGCTTCTTTTCTCCAATATTAGGAATAGCAATTTCATCTCTCACGAATATCACCAAGGGCTCCATTAATGACTGAAGACCTTTTGGAGCACCTGGCCTTTTCTTATAACCTTTTGCAACAGTAATAAATATGAGACATATTAATATAGAAGAAAGAATTAAAGTAAATACGTTCTTGGTAATTGAAAAATCCAGCGGTTGTTCACCAGTGTGCGCTTCTTCTGAATAAGTACCTGCATAATAAATTTTATCATGAATTAACTCATAAGAACCTTTATCCGTTGTAACCGTTTCTTCACCATGATGAAATTTACCCGACATGAATATATCAAGACCATTTTCAGTCCATAGAATTACAGGAAGAGGAATAGATAAGCTTTCCTGTCCTTCACCCCACAAATGAAACTCATGTGAATCAGCAATGTGATGCATAATCATCTCATTAGCATTAAAATCCCCTTCGCTTCCTGAAGCGTTAACGTTTTCGATAAATAAAAACGAAAATAAAAAAATAAATCCCAAGGATATAAACCTAAAATGGTTGTTTTTAATCATTTTTGAATGCTTTATCAGTTGTTGCTGAAATTTCGCGCAAGTTAGTCATTACACCTTTGATTTCAAACAACATATATGATAAATACAATACAAAAAAATTGAGAGCAAAAGTTACCTTGTGCTCTATACCAAAGTAAACCATTATCAGCACAAACACTAATGACATTAATAGCCTCATTATTATAGCTGCAAAAAGCTGCCCCCCTCTTTTGTGAGGCTCCAATCTAAAAGCTATACCATTAACAAAATGTATAAAACTCATGGAGACAAAAAGAAAGCCAACCATTAAATAGGCTGACTCATGCACTAAAAAAGCTAATGATTCTGTACTTGAGAAAATAAAAATCAGACTAATCTGTACTATGGCAATTAGCAGAAGCTTTAAAAATTCTAATAGTATTTTTTTCAACGCATTGAAATTGTTCAAACAAATTCTCTTATCACCTGGTAAAGAGAAACTCCAATACCTATTAAAGAAAATATAATGAGGTTTACAGGTGTGGTCTTATCGTACCACTCGTCTAGTTTATATCCTATAAAAACAAAAATGCCGATCGTGGCCAGCATTTGAAATGCGAGACCGGAATATTTTATATAAGAATCAAACTGCTTTTGCTTCTTTGATTTTTGGGGTTGCTTGGCCATTGCTATCCTTAACTGCTTCTTCTCCTATTTTAATAGTTTTTGTTGATACTCCCATTTTACATGACCCGTTAAAAGTAGCACCTGACTCCACAATCATTTTATTAGTAATAATATCACCATGCACAACTGCAGAAGGCTTTAATACTAAAAGCTCAGTAATTTCCACAATTCCTTTTACTTCTCCTTCAATTTCAGCATTCTGTGAGAGTACATTTCCCTCAATATGAGAAGTGCTCCCTAGTACTAATTTAGATTTGGTTTTAATATTTCCCATCACCTTTCCATCAATACGTATATTGCCGAAAGTTTCGATATCTCCATTTATTGTAGTCCCTTTTCCAACAGTATTACTTGAACTAGTTATATCCTGTGCCATTATTTTGTCTTGTTTCTTATTAAACATCTCGTTTCCCTTTTTTTAAAATGTTATAAATTCCTCAGGGTCTACCGGGTTACCATTGTACCATAGTTCTAAATGAACATGAGGACCTGAAGTTAGTTCCCCGGAATTACCAATTATTGAAATTACCTCTCCTGCATTCACGAAATTACCAACTTTTTTTAATAAAGCAGAATTATGTCTTATTACGGAGATTAAATTTGCTCTATGCTGTACGGCAATTACATAGCCACCTTCCTGTGTCCAGGATGAAAGTATAACGGTGCCATCGGCAATAGATTTTACCGGCTCATTATTTTTTGCAACAATATCTACCCCGTAATGATCAATTGATAAATCGTAAGGGGAACTTACTATTCCCTGCAAAGGGGTAAAAAAGAAAATATCTTTCAGCTCTTCCGAATAATTATTTCTGTTGTAGCTTGTTAGAGAAACCTCAATCTGTTCAAATTCCTCTCTTATTAATGAGTCTCCTTCAGAGATTTTAGCAGGGTTCATATCCCTGTTAAGACCTTCAGCATTAATATTATCTGGCGTTTTGTATACAGAACCAGAAGGGACATCTCCGTTCAAAATGTTTTGAAAATTATTAATAAATCTATCCTGAGCACGAAGCTTTCCTTTTAAGGAGTCCAACTCTGTAGTAAGTGTTAAAAGCTGACGGTTATACTCCATTGTTTGATGCCTGGGATCAAACCATTGAGAAAGTACGGTTTGAGCAAGAAAAAGACCAGCAATAAAAAGTAAAATGAAGAGCAATAAACTTATAACTATTACCTTTGCATAGGTAAAGTTAAAAGAAGAGACTTCCGCGAGGTTTTCTTCGTTTCTCACTACCATTTGGTAACGTGTAGTGAGCCAATTAGACATTGTTTTTCTTATGCGCAAGGTTAATTTTATTTATTTTGAGCAAATTTACATAATATCGATCAGTCTCAACAGTAAAATTATATGAATCATGCAATTTAGTCGTTTATACTCTCTGTGAAAACAATTTTATATCAATATCGAGTCCTCATCTATCTCCTTATTATGGCAGCGTCTGCCTGCTCTCCGGCCAATACCGGTGTTACAAGCTATGCTTATCATAATGTTACGGCAAAATTCAACGCTTATTTTATTGCAAAAGAAAAATTAGATGAAGTTTTACTGGAAATTAACAATGCCCATATACATAACTTTAATAAAACGCTGAAAGTATTTGCCCCTATTGATACTAATGTGGTAAATGCTAATGAAGAAAAAATTGCTGATATAATTAAAAAAGCATCTATTGCTATTCAAAGACACAAAGTAAGTAAGTGGGTGGATGATAGTTATATTTTGGTAGGGATTGCCAGAATGCTTAATAGGGAATACGAAGAATCAATTGAGACATTAAAATATGTAAATGTTAACAGTAAAGATGATGCTACTAAGCATCTCGCCTTAATCAATTTAGTAAGAACATTTACTGAATATAATGAGCTAAATAATGCTCTTGCTGTAATAGACTATCTGAACAGACAAAAGCTGACGAAAGAAAATAAGCAAAAACTTTATTTAAATGCTGCTTATTTTTATCAAATCACTAACGATCCTAATAATGTAATAAAATATCTGAGCGCAGCAGTTGAACTCATGCCTAAGGGAGAGGAGAAAGCTAAAATCCATTATATATTAGCTCAACTTTTTCAAAAAGTAGGACTAGATGCAATGGCTTATGAAAATTACCAAAAAGTATTAAAAAACCAGCCTCCTTATGAATTCTCCTTCTACGCAAGATTAAATATCGCACAGGTAACAGAATTGAGTAAAGGAGCAGATGTTAAAAAAATAAGGAAGTACTTTGAGCAGCTTCTCAAGGATGGAAAAAATACGGAGTTCAGAGATAAGATTTATTATGAAATGGCTGAATTTGAAATGAAACAGTCCAATATCGACAAAGCTATACCTTATTATAAGTCTTCTATTCAGGAAAGTGTAAATAATCCGCGCCAGAAATCTTTTGCTTATCATAAACTGGGAGTTCTTTACTTCGACAAGCTCAAAGAATACCCTTTAGCAAAAGCTTATTATGACAGTGCTGCAAGCATAATGCCTCAGGATGAGGAAATTTATCCTCAGGTAGCCTCACGGCAAGCAGTATTAGAAGAATTCATTGAGCAAATAAATACCATAGAGGTAAATGACAGTTTATTACATTTAGCAACGCTTGACTCTGCCCAACTAGATAAAATATTTATTGGTGAAAGGGAAAAAAGAATTGCACTACAGAAGCAGGAGTTAAAACAGAGGCGTAAGGAGGAAAGGAATAAAGCATCGCTTAATCAACAAAATACCTTTGGCGCACCCTCATTTCAACAAACTACTGCTTCAAGTAATGGCAAGTTTTATTTCTATGATCCAACCACTGTGGCCTCAGGAAGAAATGAATTTAAAAGAGTATGGGGAGACCGCTCCCTGCAAGATAATTGGCGTACTAAACAAAATGTAATAACTCAGCAGCAAGCAAGCACTGAAGATCAAAATAATATTGCCAATGTCTCACAAGGCGATATTGCAGCACCAGCATCGGAAGAGGCCCAACTTTTGCAGGAGCGAAATACATTTTTTGCGAATATTCCTTTTTCGGAGGAGCAAAAAAGCACTCTTAATAAAGAAATTGAAGAGGCCTATTTTAAATTAGGAAATATTTACAATTTTGATTTAAAAGAGAAAAATGACGCTGTAGTAGCCTATACTACCCTTCTTAACCGGTATCCTTCCACAGAGCATAAGCCTGAAGTTCTATATTTACTTTACATCTATCATCAGGAAACTGATCCTGCTAAAGCAAAAACATATGCTAAAGAATTAACAACAAAATTCCCGGAAACTATTTATGCAAAGTTAATTTTGAACCCTAATTATCAGGAAGAAAGTAATTTAGCAAGTGCCAAAGTAAAACTAATATATGAAGATGCCTATAAAGCCTATAATGTAAATGACTTCAAAACGGCACTCTCACATATTGAAAGAGGCCTGCAGGAGTACCCGGAAAATGATTATGAAGATAACCTTAAGTTATTGGAGGCATTAATTATTGGCAAAACAGAGGGTAGAAATAATTATGTGTACAAGCTGCAACAGTTTATTAGTAACTATCCTGAAAGTGAGTTATTAGACTTTGCCAAGCAGCTTCTGGCTTCTGTTGACCAGCTGGAGAAAAAGCAGCGAGCAATGAATGAAATAAAATATGTTCCTTATTTTAAGCAGGCACATTACTTTGTTTTGCTTTACGAAAATAATAAGGCGATATCTACAATACTTCCAGGAGAAATAGAAGATTTTGCTAAAAAATTCTTCCCGAATGAGAACTTAAATGCAGGAAATCTTATTTTTGATGAGGATCATTCAATGATACTTTTAAGTGAATTTAAAGATAAAGAAACAGCAGAAGCATTTTATAAAAAATTTAATAGCGATTTATCACCTGTTAAAAATTTCAGCTCATTAAATTTTAGTAATTTTATAATATCTAAAGATAATTTTCAGATTTTTTATCAAGCTAAAATGCCGGATAGTTATAACGATTTCTTCAAAGAGAATTACAAACTCATACCATGACATCAGAAAAAAAGAAAAAATCACTGCTTAGAAAAGCAATTATAGCCCTGTGGGCAATATTTTTAGGCGGATTAGTCGCCATATTTATATTTATTTATTCCATCAGTATAAATTTCAATGGATGGTATGGGGAATTACCCAGCTTAAAATCGTTGGAAAATCCTAAAAGCGATTTATCATCCGTAATGTATTTTGCTGATAATGTAGAAATGGGAAAGTATTTCCGTTTTAACAGAAGCTCTATCACTTTTGACGAACTCTCTCCTAATGTTGTAGATGCACTAATTGCCACTGAGGACATTCGTTTTACAGAACATTCCGGCATTGATCTAAGAGGATTAGGCAGGGTGTTTTTTAAATCAGTGCTAATGTTTGACAAGAGCTCCGGAGGTGGGAGTACCATCACTCAGCAATTAGCCAAAATCCTATTTCGGACCAGAAGTGACCTTTCCAACGGCTCGTTAAATGATGTGCCAGGTTTGGGATTGGTAATAGCAAAAATGAAAGAGTGGATTGTTGCAGTGAAGCTGGAGCAGTCTTATACTAAAAAGGAAATTATAGCTATGTACCTTAATACATTCGAGTTCGGAAGCAATGCATTTGGTATTAAAACAGCTGCTAAAACTTTCTTCAATACCACTCCGGATCAATTGACAAAGCAACAGGCAGCCGTTTTAGTAGGGCTTTGTAAAAACCCTAACTTATTTAGCCCGGTATATCAACCGGAAAATGCATTTCATAGAAAAAATACCGTATTAGCGCAAATGCATAAGTATGGTTATATTGATGATGCTGCTTTTGATTCATTAAAGACTAAGCCAATCGAGCTGGATTACGATGTTCAAAACCAAAATGACGGTTTAGCTACTTACTTCAGAGGAACTATTTTATGGGATCTTCTTGCCTGGTCAAAAGAAAACGGATACGATTTGTATGAAGATGGTTTAAAAATTTATACAACCATCGATAGTCGTATGCAAAAATATGCAGAAGAGGCTGTAGAGAAACATATGGCTTATCAACAGAAATTATTTGATGAGCACTGGGCAGGCAAAAACCCATGGAGAGATGAAAAAGGAAACGAGATTAAAAATTTCCTAATCAATGAAGCTAAGAGAACTCAATACTATCGCTCCTTAAAAAAGAAATATGGAAATGATGAAGATGAGATCTTAAAAAAATTAAATGAACCTAAGCCAATGACTGTTTTTAGTTGGGATGGCGAAATAGATACAGTAATGAGTACTATGGATTCCATCAGATACTTCAAGAAGTTTCTGCATACTGGGTTTATGGCAATGGATCCTCACAATGGTCACATTAAAGCCTGGGTAGGAGGAATAAATTATAAATATTTTAAATATGACCACGTAAAACAGGGAAGAAGGCAGCCTGGGTCAACTTTTAAGCCTTTAGTATACGCAGCAGCAATTGATAATGGTTACTCCCCATGTTACCAAATTCAGGATGTACCCGTTACTTTTGAAGTAGTAGGTGACCCACCAACTTGGACACCAGCAAATTCTACAGGACAATATACAGGAGAGACCATGACTATCAGACAGGCTATGGCAAGATCATTAAATTCAGGAACAGCTTATGTGATGCGAAAAATAGGGCCTGAAACTGTGGTAAATTATGCAAAAAGATTGGGTGTGGAAAGTCCTCTTGAGGCAGTACCCTCACTCTGTTTGGGCACTTCGGATGTATCAGTATATGAATTAGTAGGTGCGTACAGTACTTTTGTTAATGAAGGTTTTTATACTAAGCCTTTTTACATTGATAGGATAGAGGACAAAAATGGTCGTGTTCTACAGCAGTTTGTTCCTAAAACAAATGAAGCCCTAAGTTCGGAAACGGCTTACGCCATGTTATATATGCTTAAAGGTGCCACTGAAATTTCAGGCGGTACTGCTTTAGGTTTGGATAGAGAGCTAAGGGTTGATAATGAAATAGGCGCAAAAACTGGTACCACGCAGAACTATTCTGATGGCTGGTTTATGGGGGTTACAAAAGATTTGGTAGCAGGAGCATGGGTAGGTGGAGACGACAGAAGTATTCACTTTAGGAACATCAGCCTAGGACAAGGAGCAAGAATGGCAATGCCTATATGGGAACTTTTTATGGAGAAAGTGTATGCCGATGAAGAACTGGGAATTACTAAAGGTGAGTTTAAAAGACCAGCTAATCTCTCAATTCAGTTGAATTGCGAAGAATACAACATGCAACAGATGAATTTATCTGACTCTGTAGAACAAGTGAACCAATTTGATGTAGATGGCATTCAATAAACAGAGAGGCCAAGGTTGATCTTCTCACATCACTAAAGTAGTTCTTCTTTATAAATTATAAGGAGGAACTACTATTAAAGCTCATAATTAAGAATTTGACCAAAGGTTAGAGTTACTATATTTTCTATGTATGAATCTCCCTTTTTTAAAACCAGCGAACTTCATTTACTGCCTCAAGCCCCAGGCGTATACAAATTTCATAATAGTGAAGGGATTGTTATTTATGTTGGTAAGGCTAAAAGCTTAAAAAACAGAGTCTCCAGTTATTTTAACCAGTCAAAAACACACAATAGAAAAACCCTCAAGCTAGTAAGGGAAATTCACAAAATAGAAATCTCCATAGTAAATTCAGAGTTTGATGCACTCTTATTGGAAAACTCCCTCATTAAGGAGCTTCAACCAAAATATAATATCTTACTTAAGGACGATAAATCTTTCCCTTATCTCTGTGTAACTAATGAGCCATTCCCGAGAATAATTGCTACCCGAAATAAAAATACCCGGAATGGCACTTACTTTGGTCCCTATGCCAGCGTGAGAGCTATGAATAATGTGCTTGAATTAATAAGAAAGCTATACACCATCAGAACGTGTAAGCTTTCTTTAACAGACCAAAATATTCAGGCCAATAAATTCAAAGTGTGTCTGGAATATCATATAGGCAATTGTAAAGGCCCCTGTGAAGGACTGCAAAATCAAAAAAGTTACAATAAAGATATATCCCTGGCGGAACAAATTCTCAGAGGTAACCTAAATATTCCTAAGCAATATTTCAGGGAACATATGGAGAGAGAGGCAGAACAATTTAATTTTGAAGAAGCTCAGAAATTTAAAGAAAAATTGGAGCTTCTGGAGAAATTCCAATCAAAATCACTGGTAGTAAATCCCAGACTTACCGATATTGATGTATGCACAATTATATCAGAGGAAAAATCAGCTTTTCTTAATTATATGAAAATTAAGAATGGTAGCATCATAGTAACTCATACTATAGAAATTAAGAAAAAACTTGAGGAAACCGATGAGGAGTTATTGCTAATGGGAATTATTGATCTTCAGCAACTCTATCAAA
The DNA here is from genome assembly GCF_014636295.1 of Marivirga lumbricoides. Taxonomy (GTDB): domain Bacteria; phylum Bacteroidota; class Bacteroidia; order Cytophagales; family Cyclobacteriaceae; genus Marivirga; species Marivirga lumbricoides. The sequence continues at coordinate 94,421 of NZ_BMEC01000015.1, forward strand.
GTGAATCAAAAGAAATTCTGACTAATATTGAAGTAGAAAATATATTTAAAGAATTCCATACTATAACGCCACAGATTGGTGATAAAAAGAAGCTGGTTGAAATGAGCTTAAAAAATGCCCTGTTCTTTAAAAAGGAAAAGTTAAATCAAAATGAGTCAAGCAAGATTAAAGAACTTAGGGTGGTAAAGCAGCTTCAAGCAGATTTACAATTAAAAGATCTTCCTTTGCGAATTGAGTGTTTTGATAACTCTAACCTGGGGGGCACTAATCCGGTAGCCTCAATGGTGCATTTTAAAAATGGAAGGCCGGCTAAAAATGAATATCGGCATTACCATGTAAAAACCGTTGTTGGACCAGATGACTTTGCTTCAATGACTGAGATAGTAGGCCGTAGATATTCTCGCTTACAAAAAGAGAACCGTCCTATGCCCAATTTAATTGTGATTGATGGGGGAAAGGGACAACTTAATGCCGCTTGCATCGCTTTAAAAGAATTAAACCTTTACGGAGAAATTCCCATCATAGGCATAGCTAAAAGATTAGAAGAGATATATTTTCCAGGAGATCAATACCCTATTCACATTAGCAAAAAAAGTGAGTCGCTAAAGCTTTTACAGAGGTTACGAGATGAAGCGCATAGATTTGCCATAACTTTTCACCGTAATATTAGGAGTAAAAAAACTTTTGTAAGCGAACTTGAAGGGATTCAGGGAATCGGTGAAAAAACTATTGATGAACTACTATCCCACTTTAAATCCTTAACAAAAATTAAGAATGCCTCCTTTGAAGAGCTGAGTAAAGTTGTGGGAAACTCAAAGGCAGAAATTCTTGTCAGGTCATTGCAAAATAAAAAAGGAGAGTTGTCTTGAGTTTGACACGCTACTTTTAAAAGACTGTGATTAATGGAATTATTGAGTGATTTTTGATGCTTTTCAGGAATTTTGTATATCGAAAGACCTCTTGATTTTTTCTGTTTATTTGGAGAAATTTGCTGAATAATCGGTGATTTATGCCAAGTATCATTATCGATAAAAAGCCATCGGGAGAATATATTCGGATAGTGGAGTCCTACCGTGATGAGTTAGGCAAGCCGCGAAGCCGGACGCTTTTCAGTTTGGGCAGGGTTGACAGTTTTTCTCCTGAATCTCTTAAACGAATGGGGCAGCGGTTGTACCAGTTGGGAGGCGGAGATTTAAAAGACCTGCTTGGAGAGCAGGTAAAGGAAGAAGGAAGGTTCAATTACGGGTTTGTTTTAGTTTACCGGAAAATATTGTGCCATTTTGGTATTGACCGTATTTTGGAGCGTATCACCAAAAAGAAAAAACTTACATATTCGCTTGTGGATGTGGTTTTGCTGCTGCTTGTTGAACGCCTGAACGACCCATGTAGCAAACGAAGCAGCTTTTTCCATCAAAATGAATACTTAGGCCTCCCAGCCGTACCCTTGCAACACCTTTATAGGTGCCTAGACTATTTGGCTGACCATAATAAGCTTATCCAGCAAAGCATTTACCAGACAGGAAGAAACCTTTTTAACCAGCACCTTGATGTGGTCTTTTACGATGTGACCACTTTTTATTTTGATTCCGAACAGGAAGAAGAAGATGCCCTTCGTCAAAAAGGCTTCGGTAAAGACGGCAAGGTTGGCAAGACCCAAGTAGTATTTGGTATGCTCATAGATAAATACAAACAGCCGATCGGCTATCAACTCTACAAGGGCGACCAGTGGGAAGGCAAAACCTATGAAGATATGGTGGAGAGGCTGAAGAAGGAATACCTTATCGATGATATTATTCTGGTGGCAGACAGGGGAATGATCAATAAAGTCAATCTGGAAGCTACCTTGGAGAAGGGATATGAATTTATAATGGGCGAAAGGCTCAAGACATTGCCAAAGTCGGTTAAGGAAAAGTTGCTTAATCTTGAAGATTATAGGCACAACTGGACAAGCAGCTCATCGGACCCTATAAAGGTATCCTACACCGTAGTAGAATACCAGGACAGGAAAATTATAGGCACTTTTAGTCAAAAGCGTAAGGAAAAAGATCAAAAAGAGAGGGAAGATAAACTTATCAAAGCTGATAAACTACTCAAAAACCCTTCTCAATTAAAGAAAAAAGCCAGTCATTACTACCTGAAAAATACAGAAGGGGAAAAGTACGAGGTAGGTGATGAAAAAATAAAGAACAATGAAAAATATGATGGTATCCTTGCCATCGCTTATAATGCCAAAGGTATTACACACGAGCAGGCCCTCGACCATTATCACCATTTATATCAAATAGAACACAGCTTCAGAACATTCAAAAGTTACTTGGAAACAAGGCCTATGTTCCATTGGACCAACAAACGAATAGAGGGACATATTTGTCTGTGCTACATGGCCTACAGTCTTTTGAACAACCTTCAGCTAAGACTTGCAAAAAACGGTTCTAAACACAGCGAGCAAACAATCAGGGATCACCTATCAAAAATGCAAGTAAGCCTGGTAAACCAGGGAGGAAACCTCTTTTATCTGCGCTCCAGGAAAACCGAAATCAGCCAACAATTACTACAGGCAGTATCTGAAAAGGATTTGCCAGACCTCTTTCCTAAAGATCAGGTAACCAAATACTTGTAAATAATTGTATATCGAAAGCAAAATATTATTTATCTGTATATCAATATGTTAACTCAATATCGTGTCAAACTCAAGCAGAAATTCTTGTCAGGTCATTGCAAAATAAAAAAGGAGAGTTGTAACAACTCTCCTTTTTATTTTATAGATATTTAAATCTTAGTAAGACCATAATTCGTGCTCTTTCTCCATCAATTCATACTCCATCCATTGAGAAGCCAGAATGCCTTGTCTTGGAGACTCACTGTAAACATCAATTACAGCATCATCATTAGGGTTAGCTACTTTAATGATTCTTGCGTTAAATAATCTCAAAGCAAATGCATCAGCAAGATTCTTGTGAGCTGCACTATTTTGAGCATTAAACCAGATAGCTTCATCTGGCATACTTCTGAATAGTTTCACGAGATCTTTGTACTTAAATACTCCAACCTCTCTTAAAATTCCAGCAGTAAATTTCTCAGCAGGAATAACAAGTTTAATTGCTTGAATATCCCATACCAAAACAGACCTCTTTTTATCGAAAATCATATCTTCAATAATTTCAAGAACAGAAACGTCTCTAGGAGCAAATTTTGTATCTATAGGGCCTATGTCTGCTGAAGCTGTACTTTCATCTCCCCAACTATCTCCCCCGGAAGTGTCATCGCCACCAGTATCTCCCCAACCATCATCAGCGCCACCGCCCCAATCATCACCACCACCGCCTAACTGCTCATCCATACCTCTTAACTGAGGATTCTCAAGGTTAGTTAAAAACTCTTCCTTTGTTAACCTGGAGGTTAAAGAATCTGTAGCATAGATAGGTAATATACCTGCTTTTGCTGCATCAATAATTATCTTAGTAATTTCGTTGCCGCTAGCAAAAAAAGATTTATTCTGCTTCTCCTTCAAATCCATTCTACGCCAAACCCTCTTTTTGTACATCATATCATCTTCATGAATAGGATGCACAGAATTAGGATTAAAACCATCACTCTGAGACTCCTGTGCGACTACTGGCACTGAAAATAATGCCGGAAGTATCACAAATAAAAACACAAACTTTTTCATAACACAAATATTTAAATTCTTAATTAAGAGGTATTACTTCAGTAAATTCACCAATATTAACCTCTTCGGTATTTCCTCTGAAATTTCTTCTAAGCACCTGCACCACTTCTACTACCAACCTATCTCCTGGTCTTGCATCACCCATTAATTGAGAAAGGTTAACTGTCTCACTAGTAGCTTTGATTGGCTGGCCAATTGGTCTTGGGCCTCTTGCCAATCTGATAGTCCATTGAGTTACTTTGTACTGCGCATCATCAGGCAACTGTCTTTTGAAGTTGTCTTCTGCAATTGCAGCAGTTCTTAAAATTCTTAAAGCACTAATGCTTTCACCTTGTTTCTTATTAATTGGTTTAGAGCCATTATAAACTTCAACTGTTGGTTTAGGGATTCTTTGTACATCAAACTCAACATCTCCAATTTTATTGCCTCCTGAAGAAACCCCCAGCTTTACTTTAGGTGCATTTGGTACAATGGTTACCAATCCTATATCTTTTCCAGCTATTGACGAACCACCTGTTACACTGAAAGTAGGGCTATAGGAAGTCCCTAAAGCAGGAACAGCTACGTTTAATTTGTTACCACAGTTTAAGTATAAAGTACTTAATGAAGCAGATTGCACCTGAATTACAGGTTTTGCTACAAAGTACTCTATCTCATCTCTGTAAACACTGTCCTTTAATTTAGCAGTAGCAACATAAGTCTTTCTAACTAATCCGTCTTTATCATAGTTTCCCGGAGTTGCAGTGAATTCAATTTCTCCTTTACCTCCTGTTACAGGAATTGGTGCACCATCTCTAGTCATTTCAGGATCCTCTGCAGAAGAAGAAGCTGCTACAATCAATTGGGCTTTATATTTAGCTCCTGCAGCAACAATTTTAGATTCCGGTAAGGCAACCAAATTAATGTTGTCAAATTTCAAATCTGCTGCACCCACTTTTCTTGCCAATAAATCTAAAGCTCTTGCCTCATAAGCCATCACTTTATTTTGATAATCGCTTATTGTAGCCAAACCAGCAGGAGTAGGGGTATCCATAAACTCTAAAGTAGCCCAATCTTTACCTTTTTGGTTGGGATCATTTTTGAACCTCGGATTCTCGTCTGCATCTAAAGCCAAAGGTTGAAAAGATACTGCTGGATCTTTGACAGTATTATTTAGATATGTAGAATACTCATTTAATGACTGCTTAAGTGCTTCCCCATTGTTTTGATTCTCTGGCATCATATAGTTACCAACCATATCATAATCTGTTTTACCTAGAATCTCTCCATCCTCATTGTATCCTCCCGTGATCTCAATGAACTTATCTTTATAAGTGGAAAGTTCACTAACCATCGCTTGAGTTTTCTCTCTTATTTCTTTCGCTTTCTTAAGAATAGCAACATCTGCTGCTCTGTTTCCAGATTCCTCTACAGCATTTTCTATTCTCTTTACAGTATTATTATTCTGCTCCTTGGCAGCCTCTAAAGACACTTCAAGTGAGTTGTTTATGTCGATGAATTTGTCTAGTACCGTAACACTTACGTTCAATGCTAACAGGGCTGTTAACACCAGGTACATCATACCAATCATCTTCTGTCTTGGGGTTTCATTTCCTCCAGCCATAGATTTCTATTTAATAATTAACAATTAATTAACCCTTCATTGCAGAAAGCATATTTCCATATACTTTATTCAATTGGGATAGATTAGTTGTAAGGTTCTTAACTTCAGTTTTAAATTGCTCGGTATCTTTAGATGCCTGAGTCATATTCTCCATAGCCACAGAAAGGTTTGAATAGAATTTATTCATTGCTTTTACATGGTTCTGAGAATCCTGCAATTCCATTTCGTAAACCTGGTTTAAAGCTGATAGGTTTTTAGTAACTGCCTGTACTTGAGAATGATACTGTTTAGCGTCAACTGATGCATTTGACATTTCTGACATCGCCTTAACAGTGCTATCGTAAGACTTATTCATTTCTAATAACGATTTGCTAGCAATTTTCACATTGTTTGCATAATCATTTGTTGCAACTGCTGCACTGCTTAGGTTTGACATTTGCTTAGCTGACTCAGCCATGCTTTTCATCCCTTCACCTAAACTTTTAACCAAATCAGGTCCGATTTTACCGTCTTCTAAAACTTTATCTAATTGCTGTGCTGTTGAAGGTCCTCCAGTAGTAGTAGCAATTGCTTTTTTTCTAGGGGCGCCATCATAGTCTTCTGATAATTCAGGGTAAACTTTACTCCAATCAAGCTCCTCGTGCTTAGGTTCAAACGCACTTAAAAGGAATATAATTGCTTCAGTGGTAAGACCCACACCTAGCATTAAAGCTGCTCCCGGAAGGTGCAAAATTTTGAACATGGCACCGACAATTACGATTGCCGCACCAATCCCATAAACCTTAGGCATTATGGTAGTAAAAAGTAATTCCTGAAATCCGCCTTTCTTATTGCTCATGTTTGTAGATATTTAATGGTTAATGCTTTTTATAACTTTTAAATTTTTCTTAGATAATTTAATTAAAATTCTGAACCTGCTGATCTTCCTAAATAAGTCATAGCACATCTGAAACCTATATAAGCCCTTGTAGAATCCTTGTTTTCAAAGGCCCTGGTACCTGTCTCAAGATAATAAGCTATATCTTTCCATGAGCCACCTCTGATTACTTTTCTAGGCTCTGTCTCATCAAAGAACGTAGGGTTCAAATCCCACACTAATGGAACTGAAGCTGGATTATATGCATCTTCGCACCATTCAGATACGTTTCCTGACATATCATAAAGTCCAAAGTCATTTGCAAAATAAGCAGCGGTTGGTGCTGTATAGGCAAAACCATCATCAAAATAGTTACCTCTGCCAGGCTTAAAGTTTGCAAGCATACATCCTTTTGCATTTCTCACATAAGGATTACCCCAAGGATACTTAGCCATATCTCGTCCTCCTCTGGCAGCGTACTCCCATTCTGCTTCAGATGGTAACCTGAAGGCAGGCATAGGAAATTCCCCCAAAGACTCTCTGTAAGAGTTCAGATATTCTGTTCTCCATTTTGAGAAAACTTTTGCAGCTTCCCAGTCCACCCCAACAACCGGATAATCATCAAAAGCCGGATGCATATAATAATACTCCTGCATTGGATCTCCTAAATGATGGGTAAAATCTTTCATCCAGACAGTGGTATCAGGATACAACTCCGTTTTTATATAGTCATTACCTAATGTTGAAGCAGAATCTTCGAACATTCTGGTAATAAATTGACGGTACTCATTGTTCGTGATTTCGGTATCATCCATGTAGAATCCACCGATTGTTACTTGCCTGTTGAAGTTGATTTGCGAATGTGCAACATCCTCGTCAGCCTGGCCCATATGAAAAGTACCAGCGGGAACGGGAACCATTCCATAGGGTACGGACATATACCAGCCTTCCCGGCCTGCTACACCAACTAGCTCTCCCTGATCACCTGCTCCACCTCCAAAAAGACCACAGCCTTGAAGGAATAATGTAGCTACAAACACCAGTGATAGGCTTACATTTTTCAAAACACTTTTATTATTCATAACACCTATTTGTTTCAAACTAAACGCTAATATATTGCTATTTATTTATTTAACGTTTCACACCTTATTAATAAAACCCTCACTTGTAAGGTTTTATTGTATATTAAAGAAAATATAGAAATCTACTCACAATCTTCACAAAAAAGATATATTAAGCAAATATTTTACGATTAATGTCGGAATCTGGGCGTTCTTACTACCTTTTTACCCGATGTAGATATTGCAGGAAGCCTGTAGCTTAGCATCACTTCATGCGATGTTAAACTCTTTGCATCCTGCGCCACTACTGTATAATCAAAAGCATATCCAAACCTTAAAGAGTTCTCCTTAAAGAAACTGTATCCGGCCATTATTATTATAGCTTCTTGTTGCCTAAATGACAAACCACCCCAAATTTTATCTTTATAAGTGGCTATTGTTGAAATATCGAATGTGTAACTTGTAAATTCAGTTGACCTAACTAACACACTTGGCGTAACACTTACATCATAAGTAAGCGGAAAAGTATATCCCCCGGTAAAAATTAACTCTTGAGGGTAACTATTTCTTTCTGCATCAGAACCAAAACCAAAGTCGGCTTCTATCATATGATTAAAAGATACCCCTGCATAAAATTTCTCATGCTGAAAATGCAAGCCCATAGAAAAGTCTGGTCTTACTTCGGTGCCCTGAATATTTTCAACCACCTGGTCTTCATCATCAATAACGATATAGCCATCTTTATTAGTAGTGAGCGTTATAGCTCCAGCTCTAAAACCAATACTTAGTTTTGAATCTTTAATTCCTAAATGATATGCTCCCGATGCCTGAACATGAATAAAGTTCAAGTTTTGGACATCATCATTTAATACATAAAAACCAAAGCCACTATTGAGCCTGTTAATGGGAGAGGTAATAGAAAGCAATTGAGTATTGAGTGAATTGCCCAGGCCATTGGTAGCTGAATAACCTGCCCACTGGGTTCTGTGTAGAGCTGTAAGTTTCGTATAACCCTCCACTCCTGAGTAAGCCGGGTTATTATATATGTTATTAAACATATAGTGAGAAAACTGAGGACCTTGCCCCTTTGCTGCGGATGCAACAAATAGTATAAATACAAAAAATAATTTATGTATAGAGTGCTTCATTTTATAACGTTTAGTTTCAGGCAAACAATTTTCAAGTCCTGATTAGTTCTAAGAAACAAGGAGTATTATTCTTAAAAGTAAGTTAAGAAATAACTCCCTTATTTCATAGACTATTTACTTTAGGGGATAAATATAATAAAAATTAACTCCGTGCAAGTAATTATGTAATATATTTAAAGTAATTGTATAAAATCAAGCATTTAAAATACTTAATAACAGCTATTTAAGACCATTGCATTTTTTAATATATAACTCCAAAGCACCTGTCATTGAAGGGGCATTAGGCAAAGGAGCTTCAATATCCAGAATTAAACCTGCCTCATTTGCTGCCTGGGCTGTTGTAGGGCCAAATACAGCTATTCTGGTTTTATTTTGCTGGAATTTAGGAAAGTTAACAAATAGTGAGTTAATTCCTGATGGACTGAAAAAAGCGATAATGTCGTAGCTAACATTATCAAGATCTGATAAATCTGCTGCTACAGTTTCATAAATAATAGCTTCTGTAAAATTATAGCCATTATCGTTCATGTAAGAAGGGATATCATCCTTTCTTATATTGGAACAAGGAAATAAATACTTTTCATTCTTGTGTTTTTTAATTACATCAAGGATATCCTGAGCGGTCCTTTCTCCCACGAATACTTTTCTCTTTCTTACCACTATATATTTCTGCAAATAATTAGCAGTTTGCTCTGAAATACAGAAATACTTCATTTCAGGAGGCATTTCTATTTTACTATCCTTGCAAATCTTGAAAAAATGATCAACAGCATTTCTACTGGTAAATATAATAGCAGTATGCTTTAAGATATCTATCTTTTGCTTTCTGAAGTCTTTCGCATTTATGGGATCTACCTTTATAAACTGACGAAAGTCGATCTTAATTCCATATTTATCCGCTAGCTTGTGATAAGGGGAATTACTAATATCGGCAGGTTCAGGCTGTGAAACTAAAATACTTTTTACGGGATAAAAACGATCCTTTGTGGTTGTTGACATATTTTCGGTTCTACAATAAAAAGATGAATCAATAGAAATATTTAAGTCCTATTACAAATGGGAATATTTCTGTGGTGCAAAAGTAAGAAAATAAATATACATTAGTAAAACCACTCAGTTTTAATATTTTAAAATAGACTAAAAATACCCTTATTATATAGAATAATACCAAAATGTTCCTTACCAAACTCCACCATATCTCTGGCAGAAATCCATTAAACAAATAAACAATTGCTGTGAAAATAATCAATAAAGTAATGAGGAGAGTACTAATATTAAGCATCTCTTTGATATAGAACGTATTGATTCTGCCCGACCTATACAACAATGACATTGTGAAAATCAGGAGTAGTTTAAGCACCAGAAGAATCACAATTGCACCCCAGTATCTCAAGAATCTCGAGACCACATCAATATTATCTGAAATGTTATAATTTGTGTCTGCAGGTTGAAAGTAGAGGTAGATAATTATAGCTGTAGCGAAAGTATATAGTATTGATAAGAATATTCCGTCCTGATCGAACAGTCTTACACGTAGATTATCTCCCTCATAAGGCCGGAAAGAAAAATTTCTCGAAACTGAAAATACATCAACAAACCTTTTAGAAAAGCTTAGCTTTAGACTTACAAGCAAAACAGAAAATAGTAACAATAATATCATAAAAATATTATTTAAGTGATTGTCACTTTCTTTTGGGGTTATATTCAAAGAAGCAACCGTAGCTATTTTCCCTTTAATTTTATGATACACTCCATAGTGTAAGTTTTCAGCTTTTGGATTTAATAGAATGGTAATTGAATCAGAAGTATATACTCTTTTTAAGCTATCGAGTGCTACATCAATAACATTGTTATTGGAAGACTTACCAATTAAAGCTGAATTATCAAAAATATAGAATTCCTCATCGGAATGAATGTACAGGCGGCTATTCTCTTGCTTATGTGTGGAAAGACCGATCACATATTTATCTTCATCTAAATTTAAGCTATGTTTCTCCAGCCATTCCAATCTAAATTGACCAGAGTCTTCCTCAGCAAATAAACTGAACACTCCAGAAGGTGATTGGCTATTTCCAGGCCAGCTAATGAAAGAAGAAAAAATGATTATGATTAAATATTTATTCAAGGCGCTCAAAATTAAATGCTAAAATACTGCTATATATCCAAAATGCACTTTTGCAGTAGAAAAATTTATTTGTTCGTCTATCTGAGATCCTATTGCATAGATCAGTCGAAACCATCCATTCTTTGATTTTATGTCTAAACCAGCGCCAAAGGCATATACACTGCCTATGGAGTTATCTAATTGGGCTAAATCAGTTAATAAAAAAAAACTTGAATTATTGTCCAAGAAATATCTGTAATTTAAATTAAGCATTGCGTAGTAAGTTGTATAGAAAAAGTTTCTATCAAAGCCTCTAAGGTTTTGCAGGCCTCCAAGCCTAAGCAAATCATTATGAGATAAAGCCTCATTTTCCACTATACCCATTTGCAACTTTTCTTCAAGCAAAAACCTCTTGCTCAACTTCTGCTGGCTTCCGAGTTCAATCATACCTGTATAATTTGTACTACTAACTGGCACATTGCTCCATTCTTCCGGCAAATTTTCAACATTTCTTAACGTTTTTAAACCAACATCAAAATTCAAAATAAAGTAAAGGTTGTTTTTTAAAACAGGATAGGTCTCTTTCTGCCTGTACGCAACAGAGAAACCTGCAGAATTTATTCTGCTACTTCGAAAAGGATCATTATTTTGACTTACCTCTGTTGAGTCAAAATCCCGTATAAGATTATTAAAAATACCTTTATAACTTACTCCCAATGTAATAGATTCGGTTACTGGGTAGAATACACCCAATTCAAAAGAGTTTTGTAGAAACGTGCTATCTTCCTGTAGCAATCCAAATTGAGAATTAATTCCCAAAGACGTTTTGAAAGCAGATTTTTGAGACAATTGGGTATAAAGAAATTGTGAGCTGGCACTATACTTCTGCCAATTCAACTGCCAATTAACTGCTCTTCTAAAAAGGTTTTGAAAAGATACATCCACCTGCCCTGTAACATAAGTACTCTCACCTTCAGGCACTAAACCGATAAAAGCATCGAGCTGGCTATTTTTAATTTTCTCTACAAATAAGGTGATTTGACTTCTTCCATTGCTAAATTCTATGAGAGGGGGTTCGGTGAGTTTAATGAACCGAAGCTGTTTTAGCTTATCAGGGATGTTCAAATAATCGGACGTATTAAATAATTTCCCAACCGGCATATTTAAGAAATTTTGCAGGTAATTTACTTTTACTATTTCATTTTCTGATACTACCTCTATGGAATCGTAAACAATTTGATTTTTAAAGTCGATATCTACAGTAGCAAAGACACTCTTTTTAATAACACTGTCAATAATTAAGTTTGCCTCAGCAAATGGATACCCTTTATTATGAGCTTGTTCTTTTAGGTATTGATTGAGTTTCTTTTTTAATAATAGTCTGTTAGCATATTTTCCATTTTCAAGTTCTTTAAAAAGTCTTTTTTCTGTCACTCCATTCATCCGATAACTTAATCCACCCCACATATATCTTTCATTTGGATAAAAAGTATAAATAGTAGAAGAATCGGTCTCACTTATTTCAAAATTCGCTGATAAAAACCCTATCAATTGTAAAGAATCTATTACAACAGAAGGCTTAAATTCCTTAGTGCCAGAAGCAGTTTCTTCTCTTATTTTTTGAAACGAATAATTTTGGGCCAAAACATTTATACTAAATAAATAAAGACAGAAGCAAAAGCCCTTTTTTAGTATATTTCGGGTTAACTTTGTAGTAACATTGGCAGGTATATACATACATATTCCATTTTGCAAACAAGCTTGTTTTTATTGCGACTTTCATTTCTCTACCAATATGGCATTAAAGGATGAAATGGCAAATTCTATTTGTGAAGAAATCAAGCTCCAGAAAGATTATTTGGAAAATGAAAAAATAACTTCAATTTATTTTGGAGGAGGCACACCCTCTTTACTAAGTGAAAAGCAACTCTGTAAAATAATGGACACGCTTTATCGGTACTTTGCGATTAGTAAGCAAAGTGAGATTACTATAGAGGCAAATCCGGATGACATAACTCCTAAAAAATTAGCTGATTTATATTTAGCGGGAATTAACAGACTCAGTGTTGGTGTACAATCGTTCGATGAGAAGGTTTTGAAGTGGATGAATAGAGCTCACGATGCTACACATGCACATCAATGCCTAAAGTGGATAAATGACAGCTCATTTAAAAATTATAGTGTTGATCTCATTTATGGAATTCCTATTAGTACGCATGCCAAGTGGGCTGAAGATTTAAAAAATCTTACAAAATATCACCCTCCTCATATTTCTTCCTACTGCTTAACTATTGAGCCTAACACTGTTTTTGGGAAGTGGCAAAAAAAAGGAGATTTATCAGAGGCTTCTGAGGATTATGCTGCCGAGCAATTTATGGAACTGACCAATTACTTAAGTGCTATTGGATATCAGCACTACGAGGTATCTAATTTTTGCCTTCCTACATTTGAATCAAAACATAATAGCTCCTATTGGCAGCAGAAGCCATATTTAGGATTAGGTCCCGGGGCACATTCTTATAATGGTTTTAGCAGACAGTTCAATATTGCTAATAATGCTTTGTTTATCCGATCAATTAAAGAAGGGAAATTGCCATTTGAAAAAGAAATATTAAGCCGCAACGACCAGATTAATGAATACCTCATGACTTCTTTAAGAACATCCGAAGGCTGCGACTTAGATTATCTACAACATAAGTACAATTACAACTTCCAAGAGGAAAATTCTTCTACCATCAATCAATGGCGAAAGCAGGGGCTATGCGAAGTAAATCAACAGAAAATAATCCTTACGCCAGAAGGAAAATTACTGGCCGACAAGTTAGCTGCTGATTTATTCCTTGTAGATTAAAGACTCATTAAGTCCTTAAATTTTGTGGCTTGCCTTCTGCTCACTTCCACTTTTTCTCCACCTTTTAACTTTACCATTAACCCTCCATTAAACCAGGTTTCTATTTCATCCACCCAGTCTAGGTTGATGATATGCTTTCTACTTACTCTGAAGAAAGATTTATTATCTAGCCGCTCATCTAATGCATTCAAAGATTTGTGAATCATGGGTTTATACTTGTCAAAGTAAACCTTGATATAGTTACCATCCGATTCAAAAAGTCTTACATCCCTTAACCTGACAAACCAGCAGTTGTCACCGTCTTTCACAAACACCTGATCGTTAATTGTCAGTTTGGATTTGTTATTTTTAACTTCATCAACAGTATGAATCTCTTTCCTTATTTTTTCAATGGAATCACCTAATCTCTTAGGCTCAATAGGCTTTAAGAGGTAATCAAGAGCATTAAACTCAAAAGCTTTAAGTGCATACTCATCGTAGGCGGTAGTAAATATAACTTTAGGTGTTCTATCCAGCGATTCAAGAAGCTCAAAACCTGTTTTTCCTGGCATTTGGATATCCAGAAAGATAAGATCAGGCTGTAACTTATCTATTAAATCTTCCGCCTCTTCAGCATTTACAGCTTCTCCTACAATTTCCACATCTTTATATTCAGCCAACAAATTCATAAGTTCTTTCCTGGCCAATCTTTCATCATCAATTACTAATGCTTTCATCTATCTATAAATTTACAGTCTAATAATTTAACTGTGGAATTTTCACAGTTGTCAAAACTAACTCATCGGTTTCATTTTTAATGCTAAACGAAGCAGCTTTATCAAAGATTAATTTTAATCTTTGCTTGGTATTTTCTATACCAAAACCTTTTCTTTTCTTCTTTTTATCCATAATTAACTGACCCGAATTCCTAATAAATATAATCAAATGATTTTGCTCAACAGTTGTTTCAATAGCAATTAAGCCACCATAAGTTAAATTAGATATACCATGTTTAATTCCGTTTTCAACCAGGGTTTGCAGCATGAGGGGAGGCACCTGGTATTTATAGGATTCCGGATGAATGGTGAACTCTGTTGTCAACCTTTCCTCATACCTTATTTTTTCCAGGGCCAGGAAATCAATTACAGTGTTTAATTCATCATTAAAATTAATCAATCTTTTTTTATCAAGTATTAAGGAGTTTCTCAATATATTAGATAATTGAGTAATAGCATTTTTGGCTTTTACGGGATTTTCATCTACTAAAGCTCTTACACTATTTAATGCATTGAAAATAAAATGTGGGTTAAGCTGCGATTTTAAATTGTTCAGTTCTATCTCGTATAAAGCTGCATTGTATTTTAAGGAACGGTTATAATTCTCAACATAGTGATACATAAAATAAACCAGTGACCAAAGGAAGTAAAGAATCAGGTTAGCTAAAATACTTAGAAATATTACTATAGGGTTAAGGTCATATTCAGGATTGAGTAATCCTAAGATAGAAGAGATGATAAACAGAAAGCCATAGTTCAATATACTAAGAACAAAGCATGCCAATATTACTCTTGTCACCAGTTTTTGGATAATAAGTTGCAGCCAGCCGTTTCTTACTATAAAATTCCTATATAGATGGGTTATTCCTATATAAAAAGGTACAAGTGTTAATTGACCTATCGCCTGCTCAGTAGAAAGCCTTTCTCCCAGAAATGCTAAATAAATGTTTAGCAATCCATAGGCAGTCCATCCAATAATTTGTAAAGTCCAGTAAAGTGATTTCTTATTCATTAAATTACATAAAAAGTAACCTGCTTACTTTACAGGTTACTAGTCGGAAAAATAACAGGAAATTATCTGATTAAGAAACCGTCTGTCAAATCATCTGTCAGTCTCTTCTTCCTTCTTTAAATCTTCAACTTTCGGAGGGGTATATGGTCTTATAATTAATCGGGTGCCTCGGTCATAAGTAAAATAATTCCAAATCCAGTTTGCGAGAATTACGATTTTACTTCTAAAACCCACAATTTGAATCAAATGAACGAACATCCAGGCAATCCATGCAAAAAAACCTCCAAACCTTATTTTATTTGGCAGTTCAGCTATCGCACGGTTTCTACCGATTGTAGCCATCGTACCTCTATTGGTATATTTGAAAGGCTTAAGTTTTTTATTATTTATCTTTCTTAAAATATTATTAGCCAAGTTTTCACCTTGTTGCATAGCTACTGGTGCAAGCATAGGATAGCCTTTGGGTCGTTTATCAGATTTCATAAAAGCATTATCGCCTACAGCATAAATATTCTCAGTATTAATTACCTTGTTGAACTCATCTACTATGTACATGCTTTTCTCAATGCTGGTCTCTGGCATTCCTTTAATTAAATTACCTCGCACCCCTGCAGCCCAAATTAAAGTACTGGAAGTAAGCTTTTCTCCATTTTTAAAAGTAACAGTTTCACCATCAAACTCAGTAACCATTGAGCCCAACTTTACCTGAACGTCAAATTTCTTGAGATACTGTTGAGCTTTTTTATCCGCAAATTCTGACATTCCAGCTAACAACCTATCTAATCCTTCCGCCAAATATATATTCATTTTAGAAAGATCTAGCTCAGGATAATCATGAGGCATTACATGTTTTTTCAACTCACCTATTGCGCCTGCCAATTCCACCCCCGTAGGCCCTCCACCTACAATTACAATATTCAATAACTTATTCAGTTGCTCTTCATCAGAAGTCAAAACAGCCTGCTCAAAATTCTGAAGTATATGACTTCGCAAATCCAAAGCCTGAGGAACCTGCTTCAGAGGAAAAGCCTTTTTTAAATTTTCATAATTTCCGAAATAATTGGTTTTAGATCCCGCGGCAATCACTAGGTAATCATACTGTAGGTTGCCTTTCTCAGTATACACTGTATTTTCATTCGTATTAATCTCATTTACCATGGCCATCCTAAAATGCACATTTCTACTTTTCTCAATAATCTTTCGTAATGGTCCGGCAATTGCGTCAGGCTCCAGCCCGGCAGTTGCTACCTGATACAAAAGCGGCTGAAAGGTGTGGTAATTGTGCCTGTCAAACAACACCACCTGAACCGGCTTTTTATCCAGCATTTTTGCCATTTGGATGCCTGCAAAGCCACCGCCTATAATTACTATTCTTGGATTGTCTGATTTTGGTATTTTTAGAATGTCATTTACTTCCATAAAAAGATGTTTAGGATTCAGTTTATTCTACGAGATAACAGTGATTTTGATTAAAAGAGAAAATTTAAATACATCTGCTCTCTTATTTATCAAAAGGTCAATTTAACATGGAGAGGTGAATATATATAGTACTCTACATTAAAAATTACACATTTTATCATGCAAATAAACCTTTCAACGAAATAAAATTTTACACTAAATGAGCAAAAAAAACTTAAAATATTATAAAATTTTCATTTTACGTGAATTCACTCCAAAATATTACACACAACTTACATGAGCCAAATAAAATATTAAAAATACCATGCAACTAAATGATATTGGCAAGCGTCAGGTAATAAAAACAAATGGAACCAAATAAAATGAAAAACATTATTCTAATTTTCGCTTTATTAATTGCTACAAACAGTAACGTTTTCGCAGACGATAAAGAATTGACCAAGGAAGCAAAACTGATAAATGAAGTTATTAAATCATTAGAAGAGGTAGAGATCGAAGATTTCAATTTCGGAAAAACGATTGATATTTATACACCTGAAGGGAAATTACTTTATAGCTTTCTTGAAGAAAATGTCGATCCGAAAGCCTTAAGAAATGCAGATTTGCTTCTTGAAGATGACATGAAAAAAATATTTATTAAATACAGGAACTAAAAACAACTATTTTCTCTTTAATAGATAATAGTTTAATTCATAGTGAATGGTTGATGTTTTGGTAAGTAAAAAGCCATTCCGCCCTATGGCGGATGGCTTTTTTTATGATGAACCAAATTTTCTATTCTATTTATCAAGGAGCCATTACTTACTTAAAGTAATTGCGTCTAATAATTGGAGGGCATTAGGTCCTAAATGAGTTGCTATAATTTTTCTATAATTTGA
Source organism: Marivirga lumbricoides (assembly GCF_014636295.1). GTDB lineage: Bacteria > Bacteroidota > Bacteroidia > Cytophagales > Cyclobacteriaceae > Marivirga > Marivirga lumbricoides. Next base: position 111,778 of record NZ_BMEC01000015.1, read on the forward strand.
ACCTGTCTGGTAATCTTCATTTAGAAATTCATTAAATGGTTCCACCCAATCACTATTTTTAGGCATTATTATTCCGAATTCCTCTGTTGCATTATCTCCAACCGGATGTCTCTTGACTGGCTTTTTGGTATTTAGAGCATTTAGGTAATAGGTGAAATCTACATTTGTGAAATAGTCAGTGCTATTACTAATCTTCACCATAGCTTCATCAAAGTAATTCACATACTCTATTTTTAAAGCAGGCATATATTTAGCTTTAATCTTAAGTATTTCATCCTCGTTGGTGGTTTCTTTAATTGTAATTGCTGTTTTGCCTTTAAAAGCTTCAGCTATCTGTTGAAGACTTCCTAAGGTAGGCACATCTTTATGAGTCAATAGCATAGCTATGTTAGAAATATAAGAAGGACTGAAAGTATAGGCCCTCTTTCTTGCTTCTGTAATAGTTGTGTTACTTAAACCAAATACTCCACCACTAGATCTTTTTACCGCACTAAGGTATGTGGTGAAATTGTTAGCATGCTGTTTATTTATAGTTGACTGAACTGTTATTCCATATTTATCCAGAAGAAACGCCTCAAAATCCCGCATTACATCTACAGTAACACCTTCTACTTTACCTCCTTTTTCAGCGGCAAAACCAGGTGCTTCTGAATAAATATATACAAGATTAGCACTCTTATTCTTTAAGGCAGTTGCAAAAGAATCACCCGTTGCCTGTGCATATACAGAAGTAAAACCTCCTACCATGGCAATTAATAGATTAACAAAAGCACATTTTAATATTTTTTTCATAACACTATATTTTAATTGAGGTTATTTTTTTAAACTCAACAGGATTCCAATATAAAAGAAGTACTTTCTTTACTTAAATAATTGGCTCAATCCTCATAATCATAACACATGTAAGGAATATATATTAAAGCTATATTTTAACAGATCCAGAATAAAAAAAGCATGGCTACTACTAACCATGCTTTCTCACTTCTAAAAGTGTAATAAACTATTTATCAATTGAACCCATCACTCTTTTCATAAAGCCATTCAAAGCTTCTTTTTGAGGGGTTCCTTTTTTTATTTCCTTACTTACCTCTAAAGCTCCTGAAAAATTAGACAAAAGCTCACCAATTACATCAAGCTCTTCATCTTTGATGCCCTTTGCCTCGATTAAATCTTCCAAAAGCTCCATAGATTCAACGACATAATCCTCATCGTTTTTCTCTATGAATTCTACTACGTGCTTAATTATTGGTAACCTCATTGAGTAAATCTGTTATAATACTTGGTTTATTTCCTGCTACCGAATTCACTAATTTACCATTTCTAAAACCTGCAAAGGTGGGTAAATTACTCACTTCGGCCAAAGCCCTGGAATTAGGTAATTTTTCTGCATCAACATAGACAAACTTTATATTTTCATTTTCATCTCCTAATCTTCTGAATTTAGGTTTAGTGATTTTACAATTACCACACCAGGTAGCACCATACTGTACCATCACCATCTCGTTAGTTTCAACTATTTCCTTTAAGTTATCTTCAGTTAATTCAATCATCGCTTTTATGTTTATGTTTAATAACGCAAAATTAGCACTTAGTTTCATTAAGCATAATCAATATTGCTCATCAGCCTATAGATAAAAACAATCTAAAGGTTGTAGTGCACAAATTACTTTTTTAATTAACTCAGCTTCTCAAAGATCCTGTTGAAAGAGCACTCTCTTTGTAAAAATGGTTCCAAATCATCAATGCTTATTCTCTCTTGCTCCGTAGTATCTCTGTGGCGTATAGTAATTGTATTGTCTTCCAGCGTTTGGTGGTCAACTGCAATACAATATGGAGTACCAATTAAATCCTGCCGGGTATACCTTTTACCAATAGATGCTGCTTCTTCATAAATTACATTAAAACTACCTTTTAACTTCTTATAAATCTCCTGACCTTTCTCAGGCAGACCATCTTTTTTAGTAAGAGGTAAAATAGCCGCCTTAACAGGAGCCAAAGCAGGATGAAATTTTAAATAAATTCTTGTTTTTTGATTATCAGCATCTCCACTTACCTCTTCTGTGTACGCATTGCAGAGCAACATTAGGAAAAGCCTGTCACAGCCTACAGAAGTTTCAACCACGTACGGGATATAGTTTTTATTTACTTCCGGATCAAAATATTGCATCTTCTTTCTGGATACTTCCTGATGACTCTTCAAGTCAAAATCCGTTCGACTATGTACACCTTCCACTTCTTTGAAACCAAAAGGAAACTCAAACTCTACATCTACTGCAGCATTGGCATAATGAGCAAGCTTATCATGATCATGATAGCGTAGCTTGCTCTCAGGAATCCCCAGAGCTACATGCCACTGCATTCTCATATCCCTCCATTTCTGATACCACTGTAATTCTTCCCCCGGCCTTACAAAAAACTGCATTTCCATTTGCTCAAATTCCCTCATCCTGAAAATAAATTGTCTGGCTACAATTTCATTTCTAAATGCTTTACCAATTTGCGCAATACCGAATGGCACTTTCATTCTGGCAGACTTCTGAACATTCAGGAAATTAACAAAAATACCCTGAGCAGTTTCAGGCCTTAAGTATATTTTATTGGAATCTTCAGCAAGACTTCCTATCTGTGTTGAAAACATCAGGTTGAACTGTCTAACTTCTGTCCAGTTAGTAGTACCTGAAACAGGGCAGGCAATTCCCTCTGAAATGATGAGTTCACGTACTCCACTTAAATCTTCTGCTGTCAATAGCTCCCCCATTTTCTTTAATAATGCCTCAGATTTCTCAGGAGAACCTTCTTTTTCATACAAAGCAGCTTTTTCTTCTAAAAGAACATCAGCTCTATATCTTTTTTTGGAATCCTTATTATCAATCATCGGATCATTAAAGCTATCAATATGGCCTGAAGCCTTCCATGTATCCGGATGCATAAATATGGCAGAATCCAACCCTACTATGTCATCATTAAAACGAGTCATGGTACTCCACCACAAATCTTTGATGTTTTTCTTTAATTCTGCGCCAAAGGGGCCGTAGTCATATACAGCCTGTAATCCATCATATATTTCGCTGGACTGAAATACAAAACCATATTCCTTTGCATGTGATACAATATCTTTAAATAAAGTATTTTCTGAAATTTGTTCATTTTTTGCCATGTGGCAAAGATAAATTAAATCATTAACTGATTGGAAGTGAAAGTTTAAAAATTGTAATCAAATTCAAACTTTTGGCAATTTTATGGAGAAAGTAGTGCCTTCGCCAGGTTCCGATTGAAGAAATATTTCTCCTCCTATGCGCTCTATCATTTCTTTAACTATGTACAAGCCTAATCCTGAGCCCTTGGAAGTATCGGATGCTCTGTAAAACATGTCAAAAATTTTATCCTGAGCCTGCAAAGGAATTCCTTGTCCGTTATCAATTATTTGTATTATAACGGCATTAGTATCATTAATAGCTTTAAGCGCAATAAACTTACCAGGTTGTGAGTGCCTATGGTATTTAATAGCGTTATCTATCAGGTTATTCAACACTATACTAATTCTTCCCTTATCTGTATTTATTGATAACTCTTTATCTACCAAAATACGGAAATCGATTGCAACAGCCTGCTCTCTAAATTGCGCATTGTCAAATGCATCAGAGGTTATTGCAAATAAATTAACCGGCTCTTTAATGATTTCTGTCCTGGAATTTCTCGCAAAGTTTATGATCTCATCAATAAACGAATAGAGCTTTTTAACCCTATTCTTCATCATACTCATCAATTGTTTCAATTCCTGGCTATCTTCAGTTGTATCACTGATATTAATAAGGCCCTGAATTGAATTTAAAGGTGCTCGCAAATCATGCGAAACGCTATATACGAAGCGATCCAGTTCTGCATTTGTCTTCTCCAGTAAGCTATTCTTCTCTTGTATCTCTTCTTCTTTAATCTTTTTCTCAGTAATGTCCACCAAAGAACCCACCATTCTTACAGGCATCTTATTTTCCGACCACTTTGCCTGTCCTGAGCCATGAAACCATTTATAACTACCGTCTTTACACTTAAATTTATATTCTACTGAAAATGGTTCTTTATCCCGGAAATGCTTTTTAAAATCATTCACTAGTTTAGGGTAATCTTCTTTCTGAGCTAGCAGATTTTTAAAAGTTACTCTATTAGCCTCGATTTCCTCAGGTTTATAACCAAGAAGTTCATACAGTTTTGGAGACCACCATTGCTGATCTTTATTAATATTTTCCCAATCCCAAATGCCAGCATTTGTTCCTTCCACAGCCATACGAAAACGTTCTTCACTCTCCTTAAGCTGCTGATCTTTTTTTATTAACTTCTCCTCAGATTTATATTGGAGTTTTACCTGGAAGTAAATGATCACTGTAAGCCCTACAAATGTGAAGAGATAATTGATAAAATATATTTTATCTTCTTTTGATTCACTAGCGGCATCTACTGAAATGACTTTAAAATTAGTAAGCTCACTTACAGAAAAACAAATAAATGCTAAGATGGCATAGGACAACCATATCCCTATCCTTCTATAGCCAAATAAGGAAATAGATGCTACCAAAACAGTAAACAAATAAAGCTGAGAACCATAATATTTACCCTCATTGCTCATAAAAATAAATATGAGAAAGAGTGAAATTAACAGAAGAGTATGCTTGGCCAGCTCAAATTTTTGGAACCTGTTAAGCATATACCCTAAAGTTCCTCCGGATATTCCTATCATAAAATAGGGAGTGAGATTTAGATCCCAAACCAGAACATTAAGCACTCCATTTACCAGACAAATAAAAGCTAAAATGATACAACAAACCCCCACCAAAAGAGATTTTCTGTAATCACTTTCAGAAGGAATATGAATGTTTTTTCCTAAAACAATATCTTTAATGGACAACCTCAACATCTTACAAAGTAAATATACTTATATATTGATATTAAAGGATTTTTTTTAAAGTATAATTACTTTTATCGATGTGCGTTTCTTGTAACTTTTAAAACTAAAGATGAACTCATTTAATCTGAAACGAGAATAAGTAAGTTCAAACACCTAAATATTTGATGTAATATTTCTAGTAATTATGCATTATTTTTTTTCTCTAAAATAAAAACACTCATAGATCGTTCATTTCCAACTATCACATTCTTAGGGGTTTCAAACCACCCAATGGGGTAATCACATAATAAGCGATTCAAAAGACTTTCATTTAAGACAAATCTATGACCATATTCTGATGAAAGATTTTGCGCAGATATAGCGAACTCATTATCGGCAAAATGAGCATCCGTCATTGTACGAATAAAAAGTTTAGCTCCTGGCTTAAGCACCCTTAAACATTCCTTAAACATTTGAAGAAAATGTTCTTCATCATTTGCAAAATGCAAAACAGCAGAGTTTATAATTACATCAAAACTATGGTCTGGAAATCGTAAATTACTCATATCCATTACCTGAAAACGAGCTCCCACATCAGAAAGCTTCAGTTGTCTACCTAGTATTCGTAAAAATTTAATTGCATCAGTATTCTTATCAATACCAAAAACATCATATCCTTGTCGCATACAGTATACCAGATTTCTTCCTTCACCACACCCTACATCTAAAATTCTGTCTTTATCTCCTAAGTATCCCTTTAAAATGAAGTCAAGCCAATAAAGATCTATATTTCCGAGTACCTGGTTAATTGTTCTCCAATGCATTCCTGTAAACTCTTAGTGATTCTGTAAAAGCCTCTTTACCTGCTTTTACCAAAGCTTTGCTCTTGTAAAATTCAAATGTACCGCATGATTCACGGGAAACTCTCACAACAATATCAGGCTTTAACAGTTCCATTTGAAGTGCGGTAATTCTTTCCTGCATTAGATCAATAGAGCGATTGAGCAAATCAAAATAACCAAACTTCTTAATAGACTGGTGATTTTCGGCAGGAGGAGATGAATCTTTAGGTGAAGAAGGCCATATGATTTTCATTCTGAGTTTAAACTCCTCCAAAAACTGATTATGCTTTTGTACCTCCTGCTCTTCTGCTACTGTGGCAGGAGCTTTTGCCACAAAAGGAATATTAGAATTAACATCCACTACCACCAAAATATCACCGGGTGTTCTCTTCACTCTGTTAATAGGTATAGGGTTCAAAACACCACCATCTACAATTTCCTCACCTTCAACGTACACTGGTTTCATTACTGTGGGAATGGCACATGAGGCACGTAAAGCATCCATAAGGTTTCCTTTGTTGAAAATAACTTCCTGCTGGCTTCTAATATTTGAAGCAATCGCTGAGAAGGGGATCTGCATATCTTCAATATCAATATCCCCTAAAATTTTACTCATTTCCTTAAATACACGCTCTCCTCTCACAAAGCCCTGGAGACTGAAAGTGAAATCCAATAATTTAAAAACATCAATTTTATCGAAATTGGTCACCCAATCCTTATAAGGACCTAGCTTACCAGCTGCGTAAATACCACCCACAACAGCGCCCATACTGGAGCCTGCAACAGAAGTGATCTCAAAGTTATTATCAAGTAGTGCCTCAATCACTCCTATATGAGCCACTCCTCTGGCGCCCCCACTCCCTAAAACTAAAGCTACTTTTTGTTTCATTATTCGGTTGAATCCATTTGCAATCTCAAATTAATATTTTTTAGACGAGATATTAAATAATTAATGATAAAACCCAAGCAGGTTATAATTTATGAGGGTTATGAAGGTCTCAAGGAACCTTCTGTTCTTTTTAATTATTGGGCAAAAGCAAGGTTTTAACCTGAGTTCGATTAATAAAAATGGCGTCCCCGCTAGGGGGGGCAGGCTATGCCGCAAAATTAAGATTTACTTTTCCAAAAAGTCTTAATTTTGCTACCTGTGCTGACCAATCGGCATATTTCCAGTTATAATACAATAAGATTACGGATACCGCACTGGGGAGGTACAGTTTAATTTTCATTTTTAGGAAACTGTAATCTCAATTGATCGTGACCGAAATAACTTGTGCCGCCAAAGTGGGTACGTTCTGATGAGTTTTTAAAGCAAATTCAAAATCGAACTCAGGTTTTTAACTATTTTTAAAGCAGGTACTAGATGAAAAAAACATATTACGAAAACTGCAATCAGCTGATTTTGAGATACGAAATCAAGCAATCGTGGAAAAAACCTATGAATGCAAAGAAGTTAACACTACTCCGTTAGGTATAAATAAACTACTTATTCACCTCAATAAATTTATTCACATCCTGTGATTTGCCAAGGATGATCATAATATCCGTTTCTTTCAGAAAAGTATCTGCTCTCGGCACTCCAATAATGTGTTCTACCTTTTGAATTTCGTTGCCTTTCTTTTCTTCGAAAAAGCGTTTAACCGTTATCAAATTTAGGTTATACTTTTCACGCAGACCGATTTCACTGATTGTTTGATCTACCACGCGTGAAGGAGTGTTAATTTCTACAATCTCATAATCATCGGGCAGAGGAAGGAAGGAGCGCATATTGGGGTGCAATAACATTTCAGCAACAGTTTTACCTACCGTCTCTTCAGGAGAAAGAATTTCATCAATACCCATTTTTTCAAGGATCATTCGCTGTTGTGAATTGGCTGCCCTTGCAATTACTCTCTTTACTTCCAATTCCAACAAAAGCACAGTGGTTAAAAGTAAGCCTTCAAAATTTTCACCAATTGCTACAACCACAGCATCCATATCCTGGATATTCTGTGCTTTAAGTGCTTTCACATCTGTAGAATCCAGTGCTACCGCATAAGCCACATCATCCTTTAAAGACTCTACTTTATCCAGGTCTATATCAATAGCGAGCACTTCAGCACCTCTGTCGGCAAGTGTTCTGGCAATAGATTCTCCAAATTGGCCCAATCCTATTACTGCAAATCTGTTGGTCATAAGCTTTTACTTTTCAAATATGAAACGAGTACTTCCAATCCTTTGTCAAACTTACTATTATTTGGAATAATTATATCAGCATCGTACTTAAATGGTTCTATGTATTTTTCATAGGTGGGGGCTACATGTTTCTCATATCTATAAAGCACGTCATCCAGATCGTATCCTCTTTCTGTATTGTCCCTGATAATCCTTCTCTTTAATTTCACATAATCTTTGGCATCAATAAAAACCTTTAAATCAAGTAATTTAGCTAATTCTGGAAAATAAAAGACAAATAGTCCTTCCACTACGATTATTTTGGAGGGATTAAAGTGCAATATCTGAGGGATAATATCTGGATTGTTAAAAGTATACTCCTTTCGGGTAACAGGGTTACCATCCTTAAGTGCTTTAATATCCCTGGCATACTCGTCAAACTCAATGGATTGAGGCGTATCAAAATTTTCTATACCGTTGGCATCTTTAGGCTGTAAATGCCTGTCACGATAGTAGTTATCCTGAGAGACAAGACAAATTTCATCACTTTTGAAGTGACTGAGCAAGCTTTTCAGAAACATAGTTTTTCCGGACGCACTTCCTCCTGTAATACCAACAATGAAAGGATTGTTCATTTAATAATTGATTTTTACGAGCTTTAGGTATTTACAAGCAACAAAGTTATGATTCTTAGCTTTGCAGACTTCAACAGTACAAAACTACGGCTTAATCTGCTTTTAGAAAATTAGTTTGTAAAAATTCCACAAAACTTCGAACAGCTCTTCCTCTATGGGAGATTGCATTTTTTTCCGCTAAAGGCATTTCAGCAAATGATTTCTCATAACCTTCCGGAATAAATACAGGATCGTAGCCAAAACCTCCATTTCCTGCTAGTTTCTTAGCAATAGCCCCCTTTACAACCCCTTCGAAAAAATAAGTTTCATTCTGAATTATTGCACAAATAACAGTTCTGAATTGGGCGGATCTATTTTCTGAATCACCAAGATTCTCCAATAAAAACCTGATATTATCATCATTTGATCTTTGAGCCCCCGCATAACGAGCAGAGTAAACACCAGGAGCGCCATTCAGCGCTTCTACTTCAAGGCCTGTGTCATCAGCAAAGCAATTGATTTTATACTTGTTTGCTATGTAGGCTGCTTTCTGTTCTGCATTGCCTTGCAAAGTTTGTTGATCCTCGGCCAGCTCTTCAGTACAGCCAATATCCTTCAGACTCAGGAGTTTTACTTCTCCCTCCAGCATAGCTTCAATCTCCTTTATTTTGTTGAGATTATTGGTAGCAAAACAGAGTTCCAAAACTTTAATAATTGTTAAGCCTTATACGAAATTCCAAATTGGCATTTGGAGGAATAATATAGGTGCTATCAGATGCTAATCTACCCTCTTCACCATAAGCAAGTTGAGAAGGTATAAAAACCCTATAGTCTGCATTTCTGTTCATTCTCACCAAGGCAAACTTCCACCCTAGAATTATATTTCCATTTACCTCCACCTGAAAAGGTCTCGCAGCATTAGGATTATTAGCATCAAATATTTCTGTTTCTCCAAGAACTCTTCCTTCATAATCAACTATTACTGAACTACAGTAATTAGGAGGCACACCTGTTCCTCTTTCTATAATTGAAAATCTTATTCCAGAGGCATCTGTTTCGTATGGTATATTATTTTCTTCCAGATATTTTTCTATCCCCTCAATATCTTCTCGTAATTGCTCTTGGTCTAAATCAGAAATATTAGGACCTGCATTGCAATCTCTTTCTTTTACACATGAAGAGAGGCCAAATAATAAGGCAGGAATAATTAAACAAATAATAATTTTGTTCATTTAGAAACTTAATTTAAAATTTAATATCTACTAATTCAACCTCGAATATTAAAACAGCATTAGGAGGGATTGATTGACGACCCTCAGGGCCATAAGCATAACCTGAAGGTATTAATAAAGTAGCCGAACCTCCTTCTTTCAAAAGCGAAATGCCGATATTCCATCCTGTAATTACACCTCTTCCTAAAGTAAATTGAAAAGGCTGATAGTCCCTTTTTTCATCATAAATACCCGCCTCTCTGGCAACAGAGTCCACAGAAGTGTCAAAAACGCGACCATCTAAAAACTTACCTACATAGTTTACACTTACTATTTGACCGAAATCAGGCAGCTCTCCTGAACCCTGCTCTTTAATATGGTAAAATAAACCTGAAGGGTGCTTTTGCGCTTCAAGATTATTTTCTGTCAGATATTCTTCAATAATAGCAATATCTGTGGCCAATTGCTCTTCAGCACATTCTTGTGGATTGTCCTCACAATCTTTATCGCAGGCACTCAAAAGAATACCTGCGAAGAATAAACATATAAAATAACGCAGCATTTTAGCGCTTATTCTACAACATCTACTAATTCTACTTCAAAAAGAAGAATTGAATTAGGTGGTATACCTGCACCTGCACCTCTTGCTCCGTAAGCAAGACCAGAGGGAATTATAAATGTAGCTTTAGCACCTTCAGTTAATAATTGAAGGCCTTCATCCCAACCTGGAATAACTCTTCCTTGTCCTACAGGGAATTCCAAAGGAGCGTAAGCTGGTCTTTGTTCGCTGAATATATCATTTTCTTTAGCTATTGCTTCATTAGAAGTATCGAAAATTGAGCCATCCAACAACATACCGATGTAATCTACTTTAACAGTATCTCCCGCCTCTGGCTTTTCACCAGTGCCTTCTTCAGTAATTACATAATATAAACCAGACTCTGTACGCTGAGCCTCCAGGTTATTATCTTCTATATATGCTTTGATGATTTCTTCATCTTTAGTTTTTTGTGCTTCAGCATCTTTCTGCATTTTCTCCATCATTTCTTCTCTTCTTTTCTGCTGCCAATCCATAAAACCAGCTGAATCTAATTTTTCTTTAGCTTTAGCAAAAACAGTTATTTTTTCATCTGCTTTCATACTTTCCTGCAAAGGCTGTCTGAAACCTTTTGTAAATATTTCAGTGGCAGTCAAAGAAGTTTTAATACTATCCTTAACTTTCATATCCCCCAAAACAGAAAAGAGAGGACCTCGCTGTGTTAAAACTGCTGAATCGATCTGCAATGGCATATCTCCCACTTCTTCGCTATCAATTAATACGGAATCCTTGGAATCTGTCATTTTAAGAGAGTAAATGGCAAAGTCACCTTCTTCAAATGCCTCTCCATTATCAGAGCTTAATAGCACATATTCTACGCCATCAGCGGTAGTTTTCTTTTCATTGGAGTTGCAGGCAAACAATAATGCCATACAGATAGCCAGGCTAAAATTCAAAAATTTCATATTATTATACATAGGTTTCAATTGGTGTTTTATTTTTAAGTTGTTCTGAATATTCTTTAATTAAATCTTCAAAAAGGGCGACTGTTTCTTTTAAAGATTTATGAGAAATACCTCCGGCAGCATTTTTATGCCCGCCTCCTTCAAAATAGTGAGCTGCCAGTGTATTCACCTGAAAATCACCGATTGATCGAAGTGAAAGCTTCACCCCTTCTTCACTTTCAGTAAATAAGGCAGCCATAGTAATTCCGTTGATCGATAATGCATAATTTACAAGTCCTTCAGTATCACCCGTTCGCGATTTAAATTTCTCCAGGTCTTTCATTGATATTGCAAAAAAAGCAGTATGGTATTCAGGATAGACTGTTAACCTCTGACTCAAAGCAAAACCCAAAAATTTTAACCTGTCTAAAGAGTTAGTATCATAGATAAGTCGGGATACTTCTGAGTTATTGGCACCCAAATCAATCAATTCAGCTACTATTTCATGTACTTCTTTATTGGTATTTGGGTGTTTGAAGGACCCTGTATCCGTCATGATACCCGCATAAAAGCATTCAGCGATGTCCTTATCAATTAAGGCTTTATCGCCATAGCTAACAATCATTTTATATACTAATTGGGCAGTTGAGGCAGAATTAATATCATGAGAAGCATAGTCTGCAAACTGTTCAGGGTCTCTATGGTGATCAATCAGTACTTTTTTAGCTGAAGAATTTCTTACTAATTCACCAAATTGCTTAATTCTGCTTAGGTTAGAAAAATCAAGACAGAAAATAACATCAGCCTTATTTACTAATTCTTCTGCCTGCTTTTTAGTGTTTTCAGAAAACACCATCACTTTTTCATTACCCTTCATCCAATGCAAAAAACTAGCGTAATCAGATGGAGAAACGACAGTTACATGATGTCCTTTCTTAACAAGGTAATTATAAAGACCCAAGCTACTGCCTAAAGCATCGGCATCAGGTTTATGATGCGTAGTGATTACAACATTTTGAGGTGATTGAAGAACCTCTTTAAGTTTTAATAAATCTTGCATGAGCAGTCCTTAACCCGTTTCGGCTTAAATTGATTCGCAAAGTTGCTAAGAATTTGAAGAAAAACAAATGTTAAAGAAAGTTGGATGCTTCTTTTAAAACTTGAATTTCCGCTGTATTTAAAGCTGATAAAATATTTGTAATCAGAAATATCCTTTAAATTTGTGATTAAATTCAAACAATAATAAACAAAAAACATGGCTGGAAACAGAACCTTCACAATGATTAAGCCCGATGCTGTGGCTGCTAACAATATTGGAGCTATTACCAAAATGATAGAAGAGGCAGGATTTAGAATTGTTGCAATGAAAATGACCAAGCTTTCTGCTGAAAGAGCCGGACAATTTTATGCTGTACATAAAGAAAGACCTTTTTATAATGATCTATGCCAATATATGTCCAGCGGGCATATTGTTGCTATGATTCTGGAAAAAGACAATGCTATTGCTGATTTTAGAAAATTGATAGGAGCAACGAACCCTGCTGATGCTGAAGAAGGAACTATTCGTAAATTGTATGCAACATCTATTGAGGCTAATGCTGTTCATGGCTCTGACTCAGACGAAAATGCGCAAATAGAAGGAAGTTTCTTTTTTTCAGATATTGAGAAGTTTTAAAGTTTGTTAAAACATACCTCGTCTAAATCACGAAAGGCACAGCGGATAGTTGTGCCTTTTTAGTTTAGTATATTTTTTTTGCAGGTTCATATTAAAAAAAAATATACTAACATTGTGAATAAATAAAAATAATCTAATTATGTTTACTTTATAAAACCAACATTAAAATATTTTAACCAAGACTTTAAAAAAGACAAAAAAAATGAAAAATTTATTTAAATTTTTGCTACTCATTACAGTGTTATATTCCTGTAATGAAGAATCTCTTTATATAGATAAGGATAACTATATAAAATTTAGTTCATATGATGAATTCTTAAATACCTTAAACGAATTTAGACAGTATAACCATGATGAAAAAAAGGAGTGGTTAGAAAAGAAACAAATGAATTCATGGGGACTGAATGCCATGGAAGTATACAAAAATTTGAATATAGAATCATTAAACTCTCTCGAAGAAATAAAAGATTATGTATCACAAAATAGTAATTATCTTGAATTAATTAAAGATGAAAATGGTGAATTTACATTAGAAACTATTTTAAGAGATAGACCTGAAAGTTATTTAGTAAATGATGATCATATCTTACTCATAAAAGATAGAGCTGTTAAAATATTTAATTCTGGATATGCCTCTACAGATATTAATAATTTACATTTATTGAAGGAGGTAAAAGAGGAAACTTTTGGCAAAAACCAACCTCCAGAAATCAACTTTTCAATTAAACAAACGAGAAGCGAAATTTTAAATAATAACAATAGAGATTTAGCTTATAATTGCGGTCAAGAAATGACTGATAGAGAGGATAATGGAAAAAATAGAACATACATAAGAATTGAAGTCACAGCAAAGAGGTCTTATAATGATACTCCTTGGTTAATTAGTTCTGAATGGTTAATACGTCCGTACAAAAAAACCTTAGGTGTTTGGTATTATGCTAGTAGAACCATAACAGGTAAACTAAGAGCAAGACTTGACTTTATTGATGATGGGACTTTCCTTCCCTTCGGGACATGGAATAATACTGAATTTTTTGATTGCCATATTAACCCAGGTAATGTAAATTCTTATTATGGAAGTGCTGGTTTAATAAGCTGGATACATCCTACTAATCCTTTAAATGCAAGCCCTTCATTTCATTTAGGAGCTATTGATTTTACTGGTGATACACCCGACACAGCCCCCGCAATTATCTCATGTAATCCTCAAATGATAATATCTGGATTAATAAATAATTGTTTATAATTAAAAAACAACTTGGCCAAGTTGTTGGTCTTGGCCAAGTTGTTTTTTTCAATTTTGTATAATTCCATAATATACATTAAAGTGCTATAAAATCTTTGTAATTTGTATAAATGCATCTTTAATACTATATGTTGATTGATTCTTAAAATTAAAGCTTATGAGGCATTATAACCTATTTAATCTAACCTCTTGTGCTAATTTTAAGTAATTGCAACTTTCAAGTTATTAATTGCCTGTTAAAATCAAATTTATTGATGAACTGTACTAAAGTTAGGACAGTAATTTCAGCCAATATTATTGTTTTAAACCCACTAAAAGTTTTAGCATAATCTCTGCGGATCATAAACTGGTCACAAAGTTGTGAAAATAGAGTCTCCATCCTTTTCCTTGTTTTTCTGAACAGCCAATTTTGTTTCACATAGTTTTCTGGTTTGACCGCATTGGCGTTTCAAGTCTTATATTAGTGGTGGGAATAAGTCCAGTTGTTGGTAAGAAGACAAGTAGCATTTTCCTCCAATTAAAACACAATCAGATAGTTGTGTTTTCTTTGCGAGAGAAAAGTAGCATTATTTACATTTGCTTTAGTGAGTTCAATCGACTGAAAAACACCCTTCACTGAACAAACGTCCTGAAGTTTATAGCCGTAAAAGCACATGTCTTACGATGCGCAAAAGTCTTTTTCGGGTGAGGTTTCAAAAACTTCCCGGCAAATTTTCGAGCTTTTCCTTGGCATTTTTACAAATTTCCAGAGGCATGAAATCTATGATGTAATAGTCTTTGAATTACAGAAATTTTTCAGCCAGCTTTTTCTTACTAACTCTAAAATATTGAAAAGCCCTCTTTTCCTTCGGTTGAACCTTGACCTATTGATCAAATGGGCAAAAGCATCGGCATAATCGGATTTGATTTTATTGAACAGCCAATTTTCACTGTCCAAAGACATGTATTCAGAGGTAGTTGTCAGGTCAATTTCCTCTGAATCAGAAAATTGCGACCTGGCATCTGATTTTTGTAAGTTATCAGTTGCATCAAAAACAGGTAAATCAAGAGATTTGATAGTCTGAAAAACTTTGTTGAAATTAATCTTAATATCGTGCATCGGCTTATTTAGTATGTTTTGTTTTTCAACTCTAATTCACTAAATATCAGCCTGATGCACATATTGTTTTATATAATTTCAAACTAGCAGAAGGGTTAATCTAATACTTGTATCCTACTCTCTACTTTAAGGTCCAGGGAATTATTGAAACTGGGTTTTGTCAGATATTTTCATTGTACTATTAGTTTTAGTGCTTATCATCTGGATTATTTACGCTAAAAAGAAACGCACATAGACCATTAGTAATAAATACAGGCATAAAGCATCAATAGATTTCAAAATATAAATGGGACTAATAGTTAGTTCTATTTAATTATTCTATTATTTACTTTGTTAGGTGATCCATGCGAACAAGTAAACTGAGTATAGGATAAAATATCCTTTAAGATAAGACAATACCTTAGATTCTGCTCTTAATTTTATATAGACTAATACATAAAATAACAAGTCTAAGATTTTTTTATGAAAAATTCGTCTTTACGAAATCGATTGCATAACTTGTTGACATGTTTACTAATATTAAGAAAATCAATTCACTTGCCATTGGATTACTATGTGCAGGGAGCCTTTATTTTACACAATGCTCTTCCGTTTCCGAAGAAAAGGAACAAAGTGCAAATGGACTTCATGAATATTACTCCGGTTATTTCCCTATAGGAGTGGCGGTTTCACCAAGGGCGCTGGAAGACTCTGCACAAAGTGCTCTTATACTGAGAGAATTTAATAGCATGACACCTGAAAATGTTATGAAAGCAGGTCCCATTCATCCTAGCCCTAACCAATATAATTGGGGACCAGCAGATGCTGTCAGCTATTATGCAAAGGAAAATGACTTGAAATTAAGAGGACATGCACTGGTTTGGCATCAACAATATCCTGGCTGGTTTTTTAAAGATGAAAACGGTGACCAAATAAGTAAGGATACTTTATATGCCAGGATGAAAAGCCACATTACAGAAGTGGTTAACCGCTACAAAGATGTTATTTATGCGTGGGATGTAGTAAATGAAGCGGTTTCTGATAACTCAGATTTCGTTTATAGGCAGGAATCTCCGTATTATCAAATTGCAGGAGAGGAATATTTAGCCAAAGCTTTTGAGTTTGCCCATGCTGCTGATCCTCAGGCCAAATTATTTTATAACGATTATAATGCAGCAAGGCCTGAAAAAGTTGATCGCATTTATACATTGGTTAAAAAATTAAAAGATGCGGGTGTCCCCATTCATGGAGTGGGAATTCAAGGCCATTGGTCCATATTTGAGCCCTCTGAAAAAGATTTACGATATGCAATTGATAAATATGCCTCACTAGGTCTTGACGTACAAATTACTGAATTAGATGTTTCTATTTATCCGTGGGAGAAGGAAAGAAGAGCTATGAAGCCGGGGGAATCTGACGAGTTTACAAATGAGTTGGAGGAAAAACAACTGAAGCAGTATGATATGTTCTTTCGTGTTTTTCGCGACTATAAAGAGACTTTAACAGGGGTAACCTTCTGGAATATTTCGGATCAATACACCTGGCTCGATACCTACCCTGTAGAAGGCCGTAAGAACTACCCTTTACTTTTTGACCAGGAATTAAAACCTAAAAAAGCTTATTATAAAGTAACCTCATTCGATCAATAAAGCATGAAATTTAAATCTTATTATTATCCCTTTCTACTTATTTTTTTCAGTACTCTTTCTGTTGTTAACTGTTTAGCACAGGAACAGCACTATGTGGATTTCTCAGAAAAAGATGACTCATTTCCGTTGGTAACCCAACAGGGGGCAGCCTCATTCATGATAAGTGAATCAGATTTCAAAGGAGTAATAAAAGTAGCGGGCCATTTACAAAACGATATACTAAGAGTAACAGGTGAAAAACCTGTAATAATCTCTGACTTAAAGCTTGCTCACAAAAAAATAGTAATAATCGGGACACTGGGTAAAAGCAAACTGATTGATCAATTAGTAGCAAACGGTAAGCTAGATGTATCACTACTAAAGGGCAAATGGGAAAAATTTACAACTCAAACTGTAGAAAAGCCTTTTCCCGGAGTGGAGCAGGCGCTGGTAATTGCCGGTAGTGATAAACGAGGTACTATTTATGGCATGTATGATCTATCCAGACAAATAGGTGTACATCCATGGCATTTTTGGGCAGATATTCCTGCACAGAAACATCCGGAGCTATATGTTAAAAGCGGTATTCACACATTGGGAGAACCAAAAGTAAAGTATCGGGGTATTTTTATAAATGATGAAGCTCCTGCTCTTGCAGGTTGGGCTTATGAAAGATATGGTGGTTTCAATGCTCAGTTTTACGACAAAGTTTTTGAATTAATCCTCCGGATGAGAGGTAATTACCTTTGGCCTGCTATGTGGGGCAGAATGTTTTATGTTGACGACCCTAAAAACGCAGAGTTAGCAGATGAATACGGAATTGTAATGGGAACATCGCACCATGAGCCTCTTACACGTGCACATGCTGAATGGAAGCAATTTGGCAAGGGCGACTGGAACTACAACACAAATCCTGAACAACTGGAAGAATTCTGGAGAAAGGGAATGGAAAGGATGGGTGATACCGAAACCATTGTATCAATAGGTATGCGTGGAGATGGAGATGAACCAATGACTGAAGGAACCGCTATTGAATTGCTGGAAAATATAGTGAAGAGGCAACGTGAAATTATTGCTGAAACAACTGGCAAACCTGCCTCACAAACACCACAGATGTGGGCACTCTATAAAGAAGTACAGGATTATTATGATAAAGGAATGCGAGTGCCGGATGATGTTACTTTATTGCTTTGTGATGACAATTGGGGAAATATCAGAAAACTACCTGATCCTCAGGCTGTCGAAAGATCCGGTGGTTACGGAATATACTATCATTATGACTACGTTGGTGGCCCAAGAAACTACAAATGGCTCAATACTAACCAGATTGAGCGAACCTGGGAGCAAATGAATTTAGCTTATGAGCATAATGTAAAAAAAGTGTGGATTGTAAATGTAGGTGATATTAAACCTATGGAATTTCCAACACAGTTTTTCCTTGATCTTGCCTGGAATCCGGAAGCTTTTACCGCTCCGGACTTGCCGGACTATTATGTAAGTTGGGCAACTGAAATATTTGGTAAGGAGCAAGCAAAAGGTATTGCAGAGATTATGCGGCTTTATACTAAATATAACGCACGCAGAAAGCCGGAATTATTAAATGCTGATACTTACAGCCTTGTCCATTACAATGAAGCTGAGAGAGTTAATAATGAATATCAGGAATTGCTCAAGAAAGCAGAATCAGTAAAGAAGTTAGTCCCATCAGAATTACAAGATGCTTATTACCAGCTGGTTTATTTCCCGGTAGCAGCAAGTGCCAACTTAAATGAATTGTACTTTGTAACTGCCAAAAACCGGCTTTATGCCAAGCAGGGAAGAGCTTTAACTAATTCTTATGCTGAAAAAGCTGAAGAACTATTCCAAAAAGACGCAGCATTAACTCAATATTACCATACTGAATTGGCTGATGGAAAGTGGAACCATATGATGTCGCAGACGCATATTGGCTATACTTACTGGCAACAGCCGGAAGTAAACGCAATGCCAGAAATAAAAAAAATCAGCTTAACTGAAAAAGCTAAAATGGGTGTTTCCATTTCAGGTTCCGCAGAGGTGTATCCCACTAATACTGAAAAAGCAATACTGCCTAACTATGATTCCTTTAACCGCCCTCAATATGAAATAGAGATTTTCAATAAAGGAAAAAAACCATTTGATTTTCAGCTCTCAAGTAATTACGATTGGATAATAGTATCTGAAAAGAAGGGTAAAATAGAAAAACTGGAAAAAATAATGGTATCTATAGATTGGTCAAAGGCTCCGGAAGGGGAATCCATTGGAGAGATTATTATAAAAGGAGCTGGTGATAAGGTGGAGGTATCCGTTCCTGTTAATAAAATTGGAGAGCCAATAAAACCCGGTTTTCTTGAAACCAACGGGTATGTATCAATACATGCTGAAAATTATAGTGATAAAAGAGAGACTGACAGTACAATATGGATTACCATACCAAATTTAGGAAAAACAAATTCGTCTGTAAGTACCAGCCCAGCTGTACTAAACCTTGGTGAGGATATAGAAAAAAGCCCGAGACTTTCTTACAACATCAACTTTTTAAGTGAAGGAGAAGTGAAGGTACATTTATACTTTTCCCCTACGTTAAACTACACTGCAGGAAATGGTTTTAAATATGCAGTAGGTTTTGATAATGAGAAGCCCCTGATTGTAAATTTCCATGAAGATACATCCGGCAGGGCATGGAATCAGTCAGTAGCAAATAATATTAAAATTCTTACTACATCGCACCATATTAAAAAAGGAAATCATACTTTAAATTATTACGCTCTGCACAATGGACTGGTATTACAGAAAATAGTAATTGATACAGGGGGGCTAAGAGAGACTTATTTGGGGCCGCCTCAAAGTTTTGAAATCAACTAATAAAAAAGCAATTTTGCCTTAATATAAGTATAACATTTAATTTGTACCTTTATCAGCTAGTACGCATGCTACCGTCAACTGCTAGGTAGCATTTATTTTATTGCTTATGAATAAGAAAAAGAAGATCACCATTTACGATCTTGCAAAAAAAATAAACTACTCCCCTTCTACTATATCCAGAGCTTTAAACGATGATAAAAGTATCAGTAAAAAAGCAATAAAAATAATTAAGGAAGCTGCAGAAGAAATGGGCTACAGAAGAAATTCTTTAGCAGCCAGTTTACGAAACAGCAAAAGCAATACAATTGGCATTATGATATCTCGCATTAACAGGCCTTTTATTGCTTCCCTAATCAGTGGTGTGGAAGATTACGCCCGTAAAGAAGGATACAATGTTATCATTAGCCAAAGTGACGACATATATGAAAATGAGGTGAACAATGCCAAAGTGCTTTTCGATACCAGAATAAGCGGCTTAATTGTTTCTTTGGCTATGGAAACCAAAGATTTTGCTCATTTTCAGCAATTCGTAGATCAACGAATTCCCATTGTATTTGTAGACAGGGTGCCTGAAGAGTTCAACTCGTACCGAGTGCTTATTGATAATTATTCTGCAGGTTATAAAGCAACAAAACATTTAATAGAGCAAGGTTGTAGGCGGATAGCCCATTTTGCGGGAGCTCAGCACCGAAATGTTTACAAGGACAGGATGAAAGGCTATCTGGATGCTCTTCGAGAGTATAACCTGCCTATAGATAAGGAGCTAATTGTTAAATTTAAAACTTTGAGTTTTGAAGAAGGCTATAAAGCAGCCAAAAAAGTAACGTCATTAGACCTTGTACCTGATGGCTTATTTTCAGCAAATGATACTGCCGCTCTTGGAGCAATAATTTATGCCAAAAAGCATCAAATAAAAATCCCGGAGGAGTTAGCCATTATAGGTTTTAATGATGATCCAATGGCTTCTATTGTAGACCCCGGATTATCTACCATTACTCATCCTGCCTATCAAATGGGAAAAATTTCAGCCCAAAGGGTGCTCAATCATACGGATGAGATGTATGATAATAGCGTTTCAGAAGTGACTATTTTAAATACTGATTTGATTGTAAGAGAGTCTTCTAAAAAGAAAGGGTAAGTTTGTGTTCGGCTTTCAATATTCATAATTGCAGCCATTCAAATGAAAAGCGAAATTCTTTGTAAGCATTTTATCTGGCCAGGCTTGGCTTAAAGCAGGCAATATCAAAACCCAAATAAACCAGGCAGCCAGAGACTTAATTGAGGGAACACACTGACCAGCAATAATGCCACAAGCATTGCCATAAATAAAGGAAGCAATGGTTTTATCACTTTTTGAATAGTGGTATCTGCAACGCCAACACCAATAAATAAAACTGATCCTACAGGAGGTGTACACAAGCCGATGCAGAGGTTTAATACCATGATAATTCCAAAATGAACCGGATCAATACCTAATGAAGTTACCACAGGCAGAAAAATGGGTGTAAAAATCAGAACAGCTGGAGTCATATCCATAAAAATCCCTACAAATAACAGAATCAAATTGATAAGAATTAAAACCGCCCACTTATTATCACTAATGCTCAATAAGCTGTCTGTCACCATTTGCGGAATATTTTCATAAGACATTACCCATGACATGGCAATTGACATCGCAATCAAAAGCATTACCACAGAGATTGTTACTGATGACTCCACAAATATTGATTTAAAATCTTTTGGAGAAATTTCTTTATAAATTAAGGAAAGGATTATACAATAAACCACCGCTACAGAGGAGGCTTCAGTGGCTGTAAAAACACCTGCCACAATCCCTCCGATTACTACAATTAGTAAGAATAAACTGGGAACTGCTGCTATAAAAGTTCTAAAAAGCACTTTTAAAGAAGTTTTACTTGCTGTTGGATATCCTTTCTTTTTGGCCCATATATAGGCAACTATCATGAGCATTAGTCCTGTTAAAATACCTGGAATATAGCCTGCCAGAAATAAGGCACCAATACTTACTCCTCCACTGGCAAGCGAGTATATTATAAAAATATTGCTGGGCGGAATTAGTAAACCTGTTGTAGCTGAAGTAACATTAACAGCTACCCCATATTCTTTATTATAGCCTTCTTTTTCCATTTGGGTAGACATAAAGCTACCAATTGCAGCTGCAGCTGCTCCCGCTGAACCAGCTATAGCGCCAAATAACATAGCTGCTACAATATTTACATGTGCC
This sequence comes from Marivirga lumbricoides, assembly GCF_014636295.1. Lineage (GTDB taxonomy): Bacteria > Bacteroidota > Bacteroidia > Cytophagales > Cyclobacteriaceae > Marivirga > Marivirga lumbricoides. The sequence continues at coordinate 133,715 of NZ_BMEC01000015.1, forward strand.
AGCCCACCGGGAAGTGACCCAACTAATGCTTTGGCAAAACTGATCAAGCGATTAGCTATCCCCCCTTTGCTCATGATATGGCCTGCCAGAATGAAAAATGGAATTGCTAAAAGGGAAAAGCTATCTAACCCTGTTATTACTCGCTGAGCCACAGTGGTGAAAGTGGGAATAGCCTGCACACTAACAATTAGAGTAAGTAGGGCCGCTATACCAAGGCTCCATGCTACAGGAACCCTTAAAGCTATCAGGATAATAAAACTGAGTACCAGAATAGCTATTTCCATTCGTTTACGCTTTGTGTGTTAATAAAAAGACAATATAAATCTGTGAGTTTATAATAGGCGATAAAAAGTCCGGCAATGGGTAAAACGGAGTATACACAACCCATAGGCAACTGAAGTGCGGGAGATAATTGACCAAGCTTAAAGGCTATGTAAACATACCAAAGGCCCCCTAAAACAAATACCAGCAATACAAACAATAAAATTACGAGAGATACAAAGATGTAAAGTTTCTTTTTGTTCTTGTCACTTAAATGAGACGATATGAGATCAATTGAGATATGTAATCTTTTCCCAGAAGCATAGGCTGCTCCTAAAATGCTAATCCAGATCAGTAGAAAACGGGCAAGCTCATCTGTCCACGAGCTTTGGCTGTTCATCACATAGCGAGTGAAAACGCCCCATAAAACATCCAGCGTCATAATTGCTAGTAAAATGGCCAAAATCCATTCCAAAAAGGTATCTAGTTTTACTCGCATTATTCTACATTTTTAATCTCTTTTATCAATTCATACATTTCAGGATCAGTTTTTTGTAGTTGCTTTACCATACCAGATGATAGCGTTTCAAACAATTCTTTATCAGGATAATAAATTGTTACACCTGCTTTTTTCACTTCAAACAAAGCTTCCTCTTCAGCTTTCTTCCAAAGCTTCCTCTGATAAATTGTGGCTTCCTCCACGGCATCCATTAGCCAGGCTCTTTCATCATCAGACAGGTCATCCCAAATGATGGTGCTGATTACCAGTATATCAGGAATGGAGGAATGTTCATTAACAGTTAAAAATTGGGAAACTTCATAATGTCTTGAAGAATAGAAACTAGGCAGATTATTTTCTGCTCCATCAACAACACCTTGCTGTAGAGCCGTGTATAATTCTCCCCAGGAAATAGGCGTAGGAGAGCCCCCAAAACTTTTCACGAGCTCAATGGCTGTAGGGCTTTGCATTACCCTTATTTTTAAACCTTCAAGGTCTTTCGGCTCTTTGATTTGTTTGTCTTTGGTGTAAAAAGACCTGTTTCCCGCATCAAAATACGCAAGCCCTCTCAGCCAGTATTGCTGACCTTCCTTTAAAAGTTGCTGGCCTATAGCACCATCATAAACAGAAAATCTATGTTCATCATTTCTGAACAAATAAGGGAAACCAAAAACTTTCAGACTGGGAGAAAAATTCTCCATAACAGCAGCCGATACTTTTGTCATTCCCAGACTGCCAATTTGCAAAAGCTCTAAACATTGCTGCTCAGAACCTAACTGGCTTCCGGGATAGATTTCCAATTGTAACCGGCCCTTCGAATTTTTCACTACCTCCCCGGCCATAAATACCATTGCCTGATGAACAGGGTGAGCCTCGCTTAGACTATGAGCCAGTTTTATAGTTTTAACTTTCCCCTCCTCTTTACAGGAGAAGCATAAGAGAAGAAAAAGGAAGCTAAATCGTAAAATCTGCATCGATTTTAAAAATTTCATCTATTCATAGTAGATCTCTGTTAACACATTCCAAAAAATACTCTTCCTTGAGCATTTACCCGGCTTACTCTTAATTTAATTTACAGTAAAAGAAACAGATTGCATTTGAGAAGCCCCTAAAGCTTCACTTCTCTTCATTGGAGATGCTCCTCCCACAAAAAGCTTAAACTCTCCTGATTCCATCATATGCTCTCCGGACTCATTTACTATAGAGCGCATCTCAGGAGTAACCACGAAAGAAATTTCCTGACTGCCTCCAGGTTTCAAATTAGTTCTTTTTATGCCTATCAATTCATAGTTAGGAGCTCTAAATGAAGATTCCACATCAGAAATATAAAGTTGAACCACCTCATCGGCAGCAATATCTCCGGTATTGGTTATAGTAAAACTTAGCTGCAGGTTGTCGTTTTCAGCCACACTGCCGGAATTAATTTTTAAGTCACTATAATTAAAAGAAGTATAGCTGAGGCCAAATCCAAATGGATACAGTGGCTCTTCATTCATGTATTTATAGGTTCTTCCCTCCATGGAATAATCTTCATAATCCGGTAGTTGATCAAGAGATTTAGGGAAGGTTATAGGAAGCCTTCCGGATGGTGAAATTTTTCCAAAAAGCACATCTGCTACCGCTGTTCCACCTTCCTCGCCAGGATACCATGTTAACAATACAGCATCAGCCAGTTCATGTACTTCCGCAAGGTTCATGGGGCTTCCGCCTGTTACTACTGCAACAATTGGCCTTTCACCGGCAGCAGCTCTTAACTTTTTCAGAAAATCAATTTGATTAGATGGTAAATTATAGTCTAGCCTGTCTCCTGCTGTAGCAGATGCCAGCGATTCTCCCTCTTCACCTTCCAGCAGGCTTGAGATACCTATTACTGCAATAGTTACATCACTATTACCGGCATTTCCTGTAGCCCAATCCATCGGATTCACAGGATCGCGATCCAATAGTGCTCCCATTCTATATTGAAGTTGAGAGGCGGGATGTATGGCTGCAGCTACGCCTTCTAAAATTGTGACCATCTTAGGATTAACACCATAGTAGTTACCCAAAAGTACATCAACATTGGCAGCATTTGGCCCGGTAATGAAGTATTTTGACAAATCATTTTTTAAAGGAAGCGCACCGTTGTTCTTTAACATTACAATGCTTTTTTGCGCTACTTCCCTGGCAAGGTCCCTATGCTCCTCGCTGTTTACAACATCCACAGAAATATCATCATATGGGTTACTTCCGGCAGGATCAAATAAACCTAATTTAAAGCGTGTGCGGAGAAGAATAGCCAATTGTTCATCAATTTCTTCTTCAGTAATTAAGCCCTGTTCTACAGCTTCAGGCAAAGCTTCGTAGGTACTACCACAATTCAAACTAACCCCACTCTTTACTGCCAGTGCAGCTGCCTGAGCCGGAGTTTCTACTACTCCGTGTCCTTTTTCCTGCTCATAAAAATCAATTATTGCCCAGCAATCACTTAATACATGTCCTTTAAAATTCCATTTATCTCGTAGAACAGTGTCCAAAAGGTAATTATTAGCACAACAAGGCTCTCCATTGGTGCTGTTGTAAGCACACATTACAGACTCTACACCGGCATCTACCAAAGCTTTAAAAGCAGGCAGGTAAGTTTCGTGCATATCCTGCATAGTGGCTTCGGCATTAAACTCATGTCGTAATTTTTCAGGGCCGCTATGCACAGCAAAATGCTTCGCGCAGGCAGCAGTTTTTAAATAATCAGGGTTGTCACCTTGTAAGCCTTTTACAAAGGCAGCGCCAATTTTGGAAGTAAGGTAAGGATCTTCACCATATGTCTCCTGACCTCTTCCCCAGCGAGGATCCCGAAATATATTCACATTTGGTGTCCAGAAAGTGAGGCCTCCATATTGTTTATGATAACCTTTTGCCTTGGCTGCATTATGCATAGCACGTGCTTCGTCAGAAATAGCAGAGGACACCCGAAAAGCTAAGTCTTCATCAAAAGTAGCTCCTAAACCAATTGCCTGTGGGAAAACAGTAGCCACTCCTGAGCGACCCACCCCATGCAAAGCCTCATTCCAGTAGCTATAAGGAGGAATGCCTAAACGCTCAATGCCCGGAGTATTGTGCATCATCTGCAAAGCTTTTTCTTCAAGGCTAAGCTCTGCAATAAGATTGGCTACCCTATCATCGAGGGAAAGAGAGGTGTCATAAAAAGGAAAATCCGGTTGCGTATTTTGCTCTACGACATCAATATTCTCTTTTGATGACTTCTCCTCTTTATTACAACCTGTAAAAAAGAGCAATACAAATCCGGCTAGAAAGTATAAAGTATTATTGTGCATCGTTAAATTTTTATGGAAATAGAATTCAATATCCTTAAATTTTTGCTTCATCCGTAATTTTAACTGAAAAAAATTATAAACACAATCGATTGCGTAAATTTTTGATATATTCTAAAATTTTATCTTTATTTACTAAATTAAATCGCAATAATCACTATAATTGTGGGGATTATGAAATTTTAAATCGATTGCATAAATATATTTTAAATTTGAAAAAGGCTCAGCATTTATTCGTTTTTTATCTATTACTTATTTCTCAATTATCCTTAGGAAATAGTACTGATAGTTTATGGCTTCACTACAGAACTATTGAAAATAAAAAGGTTTTAAAAGATTACCAACAAGCCATTCAATCAATATCCATTCAGAAGGGGAGTGAAACATTGGATATTATCAATGAGGAGGTGAAACATGCATTGAACACGATGCTTCAGCAAAAAACACCGACAGCAAATAAAAATTCAAACTCATTAATAATTTCTAAATCTATTTCACTTAAATCCGGAAAAAATAGTTCTTCTCTATCTAATGAATTAGCTCAGTTAACCGATGAAGGCTATCTGATTCAGTCTATAGAGGGCAATACTATTATTACTTCTAAAACTGATATTGGACTGTTATATGGCACTTTTCATTTTTTAAGACTGTTGCAAACTGAGCAACCCATCGATGATCTTTCCATTGTGCAATCTCCAAAAACACAGATTCGCGTACTTAACCATTGGGATAATCTGGATCGTACAGTAGAGCGGGGTTACGCAGGATTTTCTATCTGGAATTGGCATACGCTACCTGAATACATTGATCAGCGATATATAGAATACGCTCGCGCGAATGCTTCTATAGGAATTAATGGTACCGTTTTAACCAATGTAAACGCCAATGCGCTCGTGCTTACTCCGTCCTACATTGAAAAAGTAAAAGCACTTGCTGATGTGTTTCGCCCGTATGGCTTAAAAGTATACTTAACAGCTCGCTTTTCAGCTCCCATGGAAATTGGCGGATTGAAAACCGCAGACCCACTAAATTCGGAAGTTCAGAAATGGTGGCAACAAAAAACGGATGAAATCTATCGATCTGTACCTGATTTTGGCGGATTTCTGGTGAAAGCCAATTCCGAAGGTCAACCTGGTCCGCAAAACTATGGAAGAACACATGTTGACGGAGCTAACATGCTGGCAAAAGCACTTAAACCTCATAATGGAATTGTAATGTGGCGTGCTTTTGTGTACTCAGAACATGACCCCTCTGACAGAGCCAAGCAGGCTTACAGTGAGTTTGTTCCTTTTGATGGACAGTTTGCGGATAATGTTTTAGTACAGGTAAAAAATGGAGCCATTGATTTTCAGCCACGTGAACCTTTTCACCCTATGTTTGGTGCCATGCCGCAAACGCCACTCATGATGGAGTTTCAAATAACACAGGAATATCTCGGTTTTAGCACACATCTGGTTTTTCTTCCGAAACTTTTTGAAGAAGTATTACAATCAGATACTTACAGGAAAGGAAAAGAGAGCATAGTAGCCAAGGTAGTAGATGGCACTTTGCATAACAAAAAGCTTACAGGCATGGCAGGTGTGGCAAATATTGGAACAGATGACAACTGGACAGGCCACCCCTTTGGGCAAGCCAACTGGTATGGTTTCGGCCGCCTGGCATGGGATCCTTACTTATCTTCCGAAGAAATAGCGGAGGAGTGGCTCAGACTTACTTTTTCTACTAATGAAGATTTTGTAGAACCCATGAAGAAGCTTCTTATTCAGTCAAGGGAAACTGTAGTAAAATACATGACTCCTTTAGGTTTACATCACATTATGGACGCGCACCACCATTATGGACCGGGTCCATGGATTTCTAAAATGGGAAGACCCGATTGGACTTCTGTGTATTACCATAAGGCCGACAGCATTGGAATTGGTTTCGACAGAACAACGAGCGGCAGTAATGCGACCAGCCAATATGCAGATCCTGTAGCAGCACAATTTAACAACATAAGCAACACTCCTCAAAAGTATCTGTTATGGTTCCATCATGTGCCCTGGGATTATCAAATGCTTAATGGAAAAACGCTATGGAACAACCTGGCACTTACTTATCAGGAAGGTGTTGATGAGGTAGAAGAAATGGTAAGCACCTGGCATAAAATGGAGCCATATATTAGTAAATTAGAATTTAAAGAAGTCGAAATGCTTCTTTCCATACAGCTGAAAGAAGCAAAATGGTGGAAAAACGCCTGCATGCTGTATTTCCAGCAATTTTCGGATAAACCATTTCCCGCTGAAATGGAAAAGCCGGAAAAAAGTCTTGAATATTATCAGTCTTTAAAATTTCCATTTGCACCGGGCATAAGACCTAAATGGGACTAAAAAACTGATTAAACTACTTTAAAAATAGTAGTAATAAACCAGCAATTATAGTAGAAAACAAAATTTGGGGATTCGATTTAAGAATCCTTAGCATATAGAAGAAATATTAAAATGAATAGAAAGATAGCAATAGTAACTGGCGGGAACTCTGGTCTCGGTTTTGCCACAGCTAAAAATTTCTGCGAGCAGGGAATCATCACTTACATTATTGGCCGCTCTAAGGAAAAAACTGCTCAAGCCATATGTGAGCTTGGTGAAAATGCCAGAGCACTTATTTGTGACCTTAATGACTTGAAGGCCATCCCTAAATTGGTAGAAGCTATTAAAGAAGAAGCCGGCCGAATTGATATTTTAGTAAATAATGCGGGTATCAATATGAAAAAGGATTTCCTGGAAGTAACAGATGAGGAATTCGGAAACATTCTACACACCAACGTAAGTAGTGTTTTTAGCATCAGCAGGGAGGTGGTAAAGGTGATGAAGGAGCAAGGTGGCGGTAGCATAGTTAATATCAGTTCCATGGCTGCGCAGTATGGAATTCCGAAAGTAATTGCCTACACAGCCAGCAAAACGGCCATTGAAGGAATGACGCGCTCCATGGCAGTTGATTTAGCTCAATATGGAATTCGGGTAAACTGTATAGCTCCGGGATTTATTGAAACACCTATGTCTGCAAAAGCTCTAAATGACGATCCTGAAAGAAAAAGCAGGGTAATGGCCCGCACACCGATGAAGAAATTAGGCTGCCCCGAAGATGTGGCCAATGCGGTTAACTATTTGGTACAGGAAGGTTCTAAGTACACTACCGGAGTTATTTTACCAATTGATGGCGGAAATAGTATAGGATTTTAACTCAGCGTTTATGCAAACAATGCTAAAAACAATGCGCTGGTTTGGGGATAATGATCCTACCACTCTGTCGGACATAAGGCAATGTGGTGCTGAAGGTGTGGTATCCGCCTTGCATTCAATCCCGGTGGGAAAGGTTTGGCCTGTTGAAGCCATTAAAGCCCATCAGGAGAAAATAAGGAAAGCCGGACTTGAATGGTCGGTAGTGGAAAGCCTTCCTGTACATGAAGATATTAAAAGAGGTGCAGAGAATAGAGCGCAATACCTTGCCAACTACAGGAAAAGCATTGGAAACCTCGCAGACTGCGGCATTTCTATTATCACTTACAATTTTATGCCTGTATTGGACTGGGTACGCACCAATCATCAATATCAAAATGAAGATGGCACTCAGGCTTTGGCATTTGAGTACTTAGCATTTGCTTATTTTGACCTTTTTCTGTTGAAAAGGCCTGATGCTGAGAAAAGTTATAGCAAGCAAGCCATTGAAGAAGCAAAAAGTTATGGAAGCAACTTAACTGATTCTGAAAAAGAATTACTTTTTAAACAGGTGTTGCTGGGACTTCCGGGCAGCACTAAAAATTTTACCGCAGGCGAAGTCCTAAGTTTTTTAAAGCAATATGAGAAAATTGATGCCACTCAGCTCCGTAAAAACCTGCTTCATTTTTTAAAGGAGGTGCTTCCTCTAGCGGAGCAGGCAGGAGCTGTTTTAGCTATTCACCCGGATGACCCTCCGTTTCCTGTGCTGGGGCTCCCAAGAGTAGTAAGTAATGCAGCTGATTTGGAATGGTTATTTAAAGAAATACCTTCTGCAACAAACGGCCTTTGCTATTGTACAGGATCTCTGGGAGCTGACCCTTACAATAATTTGTTAGAAATATGGCATCAGCATAAAGAACGAGTACATTTTCTGCATTTGCGCAATGTAATTAAAGAACCCAACGGAGACTTTAGGGAATCACTCCATTTGGAGGGAGATAACCCTATGGAAGAAATTGTAGAGCAGATTTTAGTGACTATGCAAAAACGAAATCTACGCTTGCCCATGCGCCCTGACCATGGCTTTTTGCATACCGTGGATCAGCATAAAAATAGCTACCCGGGTTATTCCTTAACAGGAAGACTGAATGGTTTGGCTGCTTTAAGCGGACTTGAACAAGGCATAATGCATCAGCAACAGAAAAAAAATAGCTAGTAAACAATCGGACGGAACACAATAGTATTGCTGGTAAAATGATTTGAAAACGGATCACTATAAGTGCCATGTTAATAGTTGGTATACAATGACATTGCCAGGAGATAAAAAAGAGGAGATAATGCTTACCCCTCCTTCCAATCTTTATAACAATTAGCGTATCAATCTTCAGAAATCACTTCAAACTCTACTCTTCTATTCTTTTGTCTGTTCTTTTTATTGATATTTTTCACAAGAGGTTCCGTTTCTCCTTTGGAGATTGTTTCAAGTCTATCTGCTGAGATTCCCTGACTGACCATGTAATCTCTTACAGACTCAGCCCTTTCCATTCCTAAATCACCATTATATTCGCGCTCACCCAGGTTACAGGTGTGCCCTACAAGCCTAAGGTCATAAGCTGGCTTATCCTTTAAAATAGCAATAATATTATCTATGAAATCCTTGGTGTCTCCGGTCAAAACATCGGAATCTAAATTAAACTTTGCCGTTTTGGACAATAGCCATTTTTCTCTCCAGGTTAACTTAGATTTTGATTTATAACTAGGTGGAGTGTCCTTATATTCTTCCGACACTTCTCTTGGCTCGAATTCAATCTTTTCCTCTTCTTCCTTTTTTGTTATTGTTGTTTCTTCTTCATTGTTTTTCCTTTTAAGCTTGAAAGTGACAGCTAATTCAAAAATTCCGTTTTGCGCTTCATTAAAACCTGTATCAGCCATAGGCAGGTCATAACCAGCGCCTACAATTACTCTTTCCTGCTCATAAGCAAGCGTAAGAATACCTACTGAGTTGGAATTATAACGCAAGCCTAAAATCATTTTCTTAAAGGAATTTTGTCTCTGTGAAATTGTATAATCTATATTTGCTCCATAGTCAAAAGCATTAATATCCGCCTGATTAATCCATCTTACTATAGGAGAAACTGCTATTGAGGCATTACTATACACTTTATAACCGGCAATGGCTTTAATGCTGATCGGTAAATTATCCTCTGCTTCACCTTCCACAAAACTCCTGTTGGGTTCCATCATATTGAAAAAAGACACCCCTACAAACGCTTTATCGGCTTTACCATAACCATCCTTTAAACGGTAGAAAATACCACTACTGATAGTAGGATAAGTTGTTTGTTGCCCCAAAACGGGGTCGAATGGAGCAGCGGCCGGATCCATTATTCCGCCCGTAATCTGATTGTCAGTTACAAATGAACCTCCTATTTCCCGTAGGAAATACCCTCCCTGAGCACCAAAACTTAATTCGGATCGCTGACTTAATGCCACTGCATAGGACAAACCTATAAGCCCGCCATTAATGTCAAATAGTGATGCGGCCTGCTCTGTTTTAAAGCTGGCTGCTATCACCAATTTATGCTGGTTTTCAAAACGAATAGGGAAATAACCAGAAATCAAAGTACTCGTCAAATTCTCTCCAACATTTAAAGGTTGAATCCTTGTGTTCAGTGTAAAGTGGGTTTGTTCAGTTCTCCCGATCATGCCCGGGTTGGTTAGAAAAGGTGTATAATCATACAACGAAAAATTACCCGTTTGCGCCTCTGCTGCCGGTAATTGACAGATAATGAAGGCGATCAATACTATTGTATATTTATTTAAAATTTTCATCTTCCTAATTTTATGTTTTCGTCTCCTTCATTTTTATCTGGCTAAGGCAATTATTCCTTTTTGCTTACCATTGATTAAAATCCTGGTACCGTCAGTAAGATTACCAGAAACCACCCAAATGTAAGTGCCTTGAGGTTGGTAAGCTCCATTTGTAGTACCATCCCATCCCCGCTGGCTCAACTCATCAATATTGTCAGCACTATAAACCTCATTTCCTGCTCTGTCAAAAACTATAAATTCAATACGCTCAACTCTGGCAGCGCCCCTCAGCAATAAATCATCGTTAAACCCATCATTATTGGGTGTAAACAGAGTAGGCAGTAAGAATTCGTCTGTGAGAATTGAAAAGGTTCTCGTTACATCTTGGGCAGGCAAATAAAAATCATTACCTGCCTGGCTAGCTGTTACGGTTACTGTTCCTACTCCTTCGAATATGATGGTTCCGTTTGATAAGCTAGCCACACCGGAAGCAGGTGATGTAACAATACTAAAAGTAATTGGCTCTCCGGAATCTCCTCCACTGGCTTCTAAATCAAGTTGACCTTCAATGAGTCTCTGGTCTTCAATAGGAGGAAAAGTGATGGTTTGAGTTTGCATCTCATCATTATCAAGAATGGTATAAGTATGCACATTATTGAAACCTAAACTGGCATTCTGAGGATTAGACAGTGTGATAATAACTGTTTCATCATCTTCCGGCAGAGTATCATTTACAATATCTGAAATAAAAATGTTAGCAGCTTCATTTCCTGCAGGAATTATCAAGCTGCCATCTGCAAGCGTATAATCTATGCCTGATCCTGTTGCTGTTCCCGAAACTGAATATTCCACGGTAACATCTTTGTCACTGATATTAGATAACTCCACCTGTATACTGGCGGAAGGCTGCGACTCAAAACCTGTGCTTGCTGAAGAAGTGAATTCAATGCTTACTGTCTTTTTAATTACAGTACTTGTGGCAGGTTCACCAATATTTCCTGCTACATCGGTTAATGTTACTGATAAAGTAAGCAATCCATCATTCAGACCGCTAACGTCTATACCTGTTATTTGATCCGCAGGCGTAACAATTACACCAGTTCCGGTTACATTAGCTCCACCGCCAGAACTATTAATACTATAATTGTAAGTAGCTCCAACTTCAGCCGAATTGAAGGTGAAACTTAAAGCATTCTTGTTGCTGTTATTGATCTCTGTTTGGTCTATTGAAACAGTGTAGCCAGCAGGAGCAGCAACATCTTTCACTACGGTATCAGTTACTTCAGGACCTGTATTTCCGGCATTATCAGTCAATGTTACTGAAAGGGTAACTGTACCATCTTGCAGGCCACTTAAATCAATTCCTGTAATTTGATCAGTAGCGGTTGTGATAGTACATGTTCCTGAAACCTCTGTTCCACCTCCACTGCTCGTAAAGGAATAGTTATACGTAGCGCCTACCTCAGCATTAGCAAATGTGAAGCTTACTGACGATTGATTAGCCTCAGTAATACTGGTCTGATCAATGTTCACACTATATTCTTCAGGTGCGGAGGTGTCCTTAATTGCTGTATCTACCGCCTCATCTCCAGTATTGCCATTGCTGTCTGTTAGCGTAACGCTTAAGGTGATGGTTCCGTCAGCTAACCCACTCAGGTCAATGCCTGTGATCTGATCCGTTCCTGTAGTAATCGTGCCAGTACCTGTAACAGACCCCAAACCTCTATCGGTGGTGAATGAGTAGTTATAGGTAGCTCCTACCTCCGCCCCAGCGAAGGTGAAGCTAACTAACTGCCTCCTCATTTGCTACAACTATTAGCGACTGATCTATGGTAACACTATAGCCAGCAGGCGCTACTGTATCTTTAATTGCAGTATCTGTAGCTTCATCTCCTGTGTTGTTATTGGTATCAGTTAATGTTACAGTCAATGTGATCGTTCCATCTGCCAAACTGCTCAAATCGATATTGGTAATTTGGTCAGTAGCAGTATTTATGGTTCCAGATCCTGTTACGGATCCGCCACCACCACTGCTTGTAAAAGTGTAGTCATAGTTGGATCCCACCTCTGCTCCTGCAAAAGTGAAGCTCACTTCATTCTCATTACTAGCATTAATAGGATTTTGATCGATAGAGACAGTATAACCGGTTGGTGCGGTTGCGTCTTTAGTCACTGTATCGTCCGCAGGGTCCCCGGTATTGTTTCCTATATCAGTGAGGGTCACCGATAAGGTAATAATACCATCGGCAAGAGTGCTTAAATCAATCCCTGTCACTTGTTCTGTAAGCGAGTTGATGAAGCCTGTGTTACTAACAGATCCGGCTCCTCCACTAGAAGTAAAAGTATAATTATAGCTGGCACCCACCTCTGCATTGTCAAAAGTGAAGCTGACTTCATCCTCATTAGTTGAATTAATTAGATTCTGATCAATAGAGACAGTATAACCTTCCGGCTCCACTGTATCCTTGGTTTCATTGTCCGTTACCGGATCACCGGTTTCTCCACCACTCGTAAGGGTAAGCATAAGTGTAACAGTTCCGTCATCTAAACTGGTAAGGTCAATGCCGGTAATTTGTTGTTCAGTAGCGGTAATAGTTCCTGAACCCGATACTGTACCACCGCTGCCTCCACTTCCTCCTCCACCAACACCATCGCTGGTAAAGGTATAATTAAAAGTGGCACCAACTTCCGCATCAGAAATAGTGAAGCTTACAGCTGTTTGGTTAGCAAGGTTGATACTTGGCTGATCGATATTAACAAAGTAGCCAGTAGGGGGCAAAGATTTTTTGTCACGAGCGCCTGGAGAGACTTGTCGCGCGCCCTCTTTTATTGTACCTGAAGCGATATAAGCCCTTTTCTCAAAGCTTTTGTTTTTCGAGAATGGACTATTTTCCAGGGCTTCCAGATAGGTATTATAAAAAGTTTTGGAGATGTTGGGGGGTATTGCTAATAATAAATTTGCACTCATCCCTAAAAAAATGCTGATGAGCAGTAAGCTTTGTATTTGTTTTTTCATGGCAGGAAAAGGTTTTTCCGGTGATAGTTTACAGCTGCCACTAGGGGAGCGGAGATGGTTCTGTGTTCGTTTACAAGAAAGTCGTCATTGCCCGGCTTATAGGCAGCATATAAATAGTTCTTTCTTATGCATAGAAAGAAAACCTTTCTGCAAAAATATGTTCCACACCTAGTGTGATTTCTATAGAATTAAATAACCAGAGAATTTAATAAAAGACTGTCTAAAAAATCATCCTTCATTATATTGGCTATTACCGTTTGCCCATCAAAAAATTAAAAAATATCGGCAAAGCGCTTTTTTCGAGTAATATTTAAAATTAAAAAAATATCTTAAAAATTCATAATATTACATGAAATTCATCGTTCCTTAAGCTTTTTATTACAGTGTGAAGGTTCATTAAAATCGAATTTTCGAGAATAGAATATACTGAATATAAAGTTAATAAATGCTTTTTATTGAATTGACAATCAATATATTATATTAATTATAACTCAAATGATTTAAATATATTATATTAATTATAACTCAAATGATTTATTAGAGCAGAAGCAGCTTTTTCAGTTGAAAGGAAAAATAATATTTTTACAAAATCTTACATGGTCGATTTATCTTCAGACAGAACATATTGAACATTTAACATCGAGGAAAATAAGGTTCTGTGAATGGATTGAGAAAGAGGGTGATTAATTTGGTTTTGGAATGGAGGGGATTTAACTCTGAGGCTATAGTCAGTAGGATAATCGAAGTGATTCGTGGTCCATCGTATCAAGTTGCTAAACCCAACTAAAATAATCTAACCTACCACATAGCTATTGTTTCAAGCCATGCTTTTACTTCTAATATTTTATTTTGAAAGCCTTATTGCTCTCAGCTATCATTTCCACTAGACAGGTAGATTAATTCTTCATTATTACCCCCAGTTCATGTACATGTATCTATATCAGAAGTCATTATACCATGTTACAGTCCCAAATACTGCCCATTTACTTCAATTATTAATCCTTCAGCAGCCTCAGAATTACGGGATGGCACTACACACCATCCCATGCTAAGTATACCATAATAATATGTCAGAAGTAACACTTACTTAACTCCAAAAGAAACAAATTTATCATAGTAATTCTGGTCAAAATTTGCTTTTAGCTTCTTCACGAGCTTTTCCACATCCACTTTTGATTCAAACTTTGTAGGCAAAAAATACATAGAACTGGATTTATCAATACTTTCTACCACAGGTACATTTGCTAGTTGAATAACAAAATTATTACCAGCTGTTTTCTCTTTCATAAAAGAAAGATAATATTTTGTAGAAGATACATCATAGCTGAATGGGATATTGTCAGAAAACAATTTGAGCATATCGAATTCATTACCTAGTTCTTTAATACTTCCAAATGGAAAATATGCAGTAGGGTTTTCTTCACTCTCTGTGAAGAACTCGATATTACTGGCCTTTGAATCTTTAGGTGCGCTAATATTTTGAGTAGAAAGTAATACTCCTCCATCCGTTTTGAACTGTACTGCGTAGAGAGGGCCATCCTGAGCATAACTTAATGTGTAGACAAGAATAAAGCAGGTTGTAAACAAGAAATTTTTCATTTTAATCTTTTTTATGTTTGAATAATTATTCGCTTAATTGTTCAAGTAATAACTTAAAAACAAATAATGCAAATCATTGAAACATATAATATTTTACAATCAAATTGAATTTTTGAATTAATAGTTTATAATATAGCTGTAAATAAGGTTTAACTATAGTATTACTTCTTGTAAACTATTCTCCAGAGATAAATAATACCGTAGTTTCTTCTCAAATGTATCATTCCTCCCAGTACCTGCTGGCCCAGGCAATCCAGGTACTCCAGTTGGGGCCGGTGCTGTGGCCACCTGCATGCTGCCGGAAAGCAATTTCTCCAGAAACTATAGGCGTTCCTATATATGGAAATGTAGCAGCGCCTAAGCCTTCTTTCCCTAAAAGCTCATAAACAGGGCTGGCATGTACAGCTGCCACAAAAGTACCTTTGGCATCTATCCACTGCCCCTCCACAAAAGGAGAACCTGCACTGATAAAAACAGGTCGGGGAGCACATAATGCAATAAGTTCATGAGCATCCACAGGCAAATCATCGACCGTTTTTGTGCTGGCATATTGAATAAAATTGCCGGAAAACCAATGATATTCTGCAGTGGAAGCCAGGTTTTCAACCTGTTCACCCAGATTTCTTCTCAAAATTTTAGCACCGCCTGCACCGGAAGAACCAATAAAGCCTAAAGAAAAGCGAGGTTCAAAAGCCATAGCCACCAGGGCTGCTTTTCCATAGCGGGAAAGACCTTCAATGGCCAGCCGACTGGTATCAACATCAGAATCCCTTTCAAAATAATCAATGGCTCTGCTTGCTCCCCATGCCCAGGCACGCAGTACGCCCCACTGATCAGGTTTTCGGGGCTCCCCTTTATTTACCAAACCTATAATACCTTGCCTCAATCCTGCTCCATTATCCGCCTGAATACTTGAAGTATTAATAATGGCAAAGCCCCAGCCTTGGGTAATTAATTGCTCTTTCCATTCAGGCTCGTGAGGGGAAAATAATGAATTTGTCCTTTGGGGCGGATCGCCAAATGGCCAACGGATAAAGCCCAGTTCTGTGACAACGGGTACAGGATCATTGGCATCAGCGGGAGTAACCAGTAACATTTTGATTTTCACTTCAATTTCAGGATAGGCGGCATTGTCCACCACACCTGAAAGCATTTTCTCTTTCACTGGAAAATTACCCACAACAGTATCTTTCACGTATTCCACTTTCCACGCAACGGTTGGCACATTTTCCGGAACTCTTCCGTACATTTCCTCTTCAAAAAGCCTGACTAATTCTGGTCTTCTCTTCTGCCACCAGCCTTCCGAAGTGGTCACTTTTTTTCCGTTATTCAGTATTAGTGGATCAGGAAGTTGGTAATCTCTCACATTCTTTTCATCCGTATTGGCAGCATTTGGATCATCAGGATTGCCTGAAGGACCAGGCCTGTTAGGTGCTATTATTCCCAGTTGCTCTTTCATTTGCTGGTGATCGATTACAGATAACCTGTAAATGCTATCCCTTTCTGCCTGAGAAAATTGTGCAAAGCTAAAAACGGGTAGGCCTAAAAATAGGACAACAATCCTCCACTTATCCATTTTGCTATTTTTTATGTTCCTTCGCATGCTTACTTGCCTCCAATAAAGTAGTTACCCAAAAATCCTCCTCGTTGGACTTTAGGTAATCCAGAAATGCATTATGCTTGTCTAAATCAATATTGAGAGGATGGCCACCGCCTACGCCATGAAACAATACAACTAAAAGTGCATTTCCCACTTTGGCTTTTTCCGCCCATTTTACCAACTGATCAGCATTGCTGTTATCTACCACATAGCAATTAAGGCTGGTGAAGTCCATTTCACCAATACGGTTCACATCTCCATGCACACCTCTGAGTGCTACAAACTGATCTTCTATTGCCTCTACAAATGAGCCTTCAGAAGTTTCAGTATCTCCACAAGTGTATGCGAAAGTCCGTTCGCTCTTTCCGTCCAAAGCCTTGAGGAAAACATTGGTCATATGAACTTCCCGCACTATTTGAGCAGTAGTGTAATTGGCTAAGTCATTTTCAGGGGTAATCCAGTTTCTGGTGCCATCACTATTATCACAAGGATGGTATAAAGTGTGGTTCCCCAGCTCATGGCCTTTTTGTGCGGCTCTTCTCCAATCAGCAATGCGGTTTTCGCTGCCTTCATAATTGGCAGATAAATAAAAGGTACCTACAAAGCCTCTCTCTTCAAGTGC
This sequence comes from Marivirga lumbricoides, assembly GCF_014636295.1. GTDB lineage: Bacteria > Bacteroidota > Bacteroidia > Cytophagales > Cyclobacteriaceae > Marivirga > Marivirga lumbricoides. Next base: position 150,631 of record NZ_BMEC01000015.1, read on the forward strand.
AGGAATTGCATTATCCAAATGAACTTCCAGTGCATCATCATAAGTGAGCACAACAGCTGCTTTCTTTCCATACCACCGTTGTTTGGCTGCCGGAAGTTCTGCTTCAAAAGGTGATGCCGGTAAGCCCTCTAAATTGTAAAAATTGACTTGATCAGGATTATCCGCCCAGGCATAACGCACATAAACAGGGTTTTTCACTTCCTCAGAAGATAAAACCACCTGAGTATTTTCAATCTTTGCTTCCGCCCATTGGAAATCTCTGTCCGCACCGGCCAGCGCAAACCATCGTAAGGGCTTCCCATCTCTTGCTATTAATCCGCTACCTACATGATCAAATGTTAGAATAACTTTCCCCTCTTCCATCCAGGCCGATTTGAATAGTGGTCCCGAAGAAACGACATTGGTTTCTCCATAAGCCAGCTTTTGCGCTGCCAGGGCTAACCTATCGCCAACTGGTTTTTTATTGCCCGGGTGGATATCGTTCCATTCCCCCAAGTCAATGGCTATTGCCATCCCTGTGTTCGGTACACTGCGCGCATTGAGCTGCGCTTGACGTAAAGCTGCCCAATTGCTTTCTGAAGGCAGGTAATTAGCATCCATAAAGTTAGGAAGCTGTACAAATAGAAAAGGAAGCTTTTCGTTATTCCACTTTTTACGCCAGTCCTTAATTTGTGCCTTTTGGAGTGCCTCGTAAGTGTAAGGCCTTCCGGCATTGCTTTCACCCTGGTACCACACAAAGCCTTTCACTTTATAGTTGGTGGCAGGAGCAATCATGCCATTATAAAAGCTAGCTGGTTGATGGCGCATAGAAATACCTCCGGGATTGCGCTTGGTTTTAGGAAAAACAGATCCGATTTTATAATCCCAGTAGCCCTTTAGATCGATGGTGTCATTTTCTGTGGCTAAATAATAAGGTTTATCTGTCACGAACCCTCCTTTTCCCCAATAATTTGTCAGGCGGATGGTAAAAACATTTTTGCCGGTTTTTAAGAGATCAGCAGGGACATCATACCTCCTCTGTGGATATTGATAGCTGGTATTGCCTACCTTTTTTCCGTTGATGTACAGTTCATCAGCATCCACAATACGTCCCAATTTCACTTTAGCCGGCTTGCCTACCATGTGGGCAGGCACCTCTATTTCCTTACGGAACCACACGATACCATCCAGGTTTTGAACTCCCTGATCTTCCCAGAAGCCGGGAATGTTCATCCTGTTCCAGTCTTTTGGTTGGTAAGAAGGGTCATACCAATGCTTTTCACCAGTAAGCCCTTCATCTTTTGGACGCTCTTCGGCAATCTGTTGATTGATTGCATCGGCCTTTCTATTTTCAGAAAAAACGAAAGCAGTATCCTTATTGCGTTCAACTGTGCTCATGATACCAGGAAATTCCATCAGCCCTTCCTCACTGATCCATGCTTCAATAGGAGAGCCACCAACAGTAGATTTGATAATTCCGATAGGAATTCCATATTTTTCATGCAGGTTTTTAGCAAAGAAATAAGCTACTACAGAAAATTCCAGGATATTATCAGCCGTTGCAGCTTTCCATTGAATTACAGGAAAATCATCCTGCGGGCCGGTGAGTACAGGAGTCATAGGAATATTAAATTGTCTTATTTCGGTATTGCTTGCCTGGCTGATTTCTTCTGCAAAGCGCTCCTGGTGTACACCAAAAAAATGCTCCATATTTGATTGACCGGAACACAGCCACACATCCCCAATTAAAATGTTTTCCAGTTTGATTTCATTTTTACCTTTTATCTTCATTGAGTAAGGACCACCCGCATTTTGCTGAGGCAACATCACTTGCCAATTCCCATGTTTATCGGCCTGCCCACTATATTTCTTCTTCCTAAACTCAATACTTATTTTTTCTCCCGGTGAAGCCCAACCCCATATTTTTAATTCTGTCTGACGTTGTAATACCATTCCATCGCTAACCAGCTGAGGCAATTTTACCTGAGCAAAGGCAGAGTATAACGGGAGTAAAAGAAAAAATAATGTTAAACGTTTTTTAAAAACTTTCATTTGATTATTACTTAATTTCAAAAACTACTACACTAAAAGGAGGAATATTCATATTGATTTGACCCTGTCTGCTTTTGAAACCCTTAAATACTTTAGGAGCTACTTTATCAGGATTATCGAAATCATTTAGATCCTGTAATTTCTCAGATTGTAAAATTTCTGCAGAAACTGATTTACCTTTCAAATCAGCTAACATGAAATTTACCTCCTGGCTTTCACTATCATGAATATTTACTATGGAAACATGTGTAACACCTGCTTTATCTTTAGAGGCAGAAACTGAAAGTGCTGGAATTTCTTTATCACCTCTGCTATACATTGCATCTGAATTCATTTCAATCGGTAAGAGAGCCGCATCCTGATGCACCTTATACATTTCCATTACATGGTAGGTTGGTGTAAGCAACATTTTTTGTCCTTCGGTGAGTATAATTGCCTGCAAAACATTTACTGTCTGCGCCAGATTAGCCATTTTTACCCTATCAGCATGGTTATTAAAAACATTCAGAGTGACCCCTGCAATCATGGCATCGCGCATGGTGTTTTGCTGATACAAAGCTCCATTTCCTTCAGGGTCAGTTTCGTACCAGCCACCCCACTCATCTACTATTAAAGCTACCTTCTTTTCAGGATCATATTGATCCATAATTTCGCTGTTTTTGGTGATGAACTCTTCCATAAACCAGGCTTTGGCCATCGTTTGAAAATATTCATCAGTAGAAAACGCTGTTGACGAGCCTTTTTCAGACCAGTCAATTACTGAATAATGGTGCACTGATATTCCCTCCATCAATCGTAAAGGAATTTCCTTCATCAGCACTTCTGTCCAATTATAATCCGGCTCTCCGGGCCCTACCGCAATCCTATACATGTCATTACCTGCCATGGCAATTGCATATCTTTTGTATAGATTGACATAATAATCAACAGTCATTTCTCCTCCACAACCCCATGATTCATTGCCTATTCCCCAATATTTAACATTCCAGGGTTTTTCCCTTCCATTTTCTTTCCGAAGATCCGTCAGGTAACTTGATCCGTTTTTATGGTTAACATATTGTTTCCAATCAACAGCCTCAGCTACAGAACCTGAATTCATGTTCACTGCTAAATAGGGTTCAGCACCAAGCGATTCGCACAGGTTCAGAAATTCATGGGTACCAAAGCTATTATCTTCCCTGTAGCCTCCCCAGGACATGTTTTCAATCGCTTTTCTATCTTCTTTTGGGCCAATAGCATCTTTCCAGTGGTAAGTATCTGCGAAACAACCACCCGGCCATCTTAAATTCGGTATTTTCAGTTCCTTTAAAGCCTCAATAATGTCATTTCTCACACCATATGTAGTAGGAATCTTCGCAGATTCCCCTACATAAATTCCATCATATACACCTCGGCCCAGGTGTTCTGCAAAATGACCGTAGATATGTCTGCTTATGGTATCTTTTACATTTTGCGCATTGATTTCCACATTAGTAGCTTTCTTTTGTCCAAAAAGAGAAAGCGTAAACGTCAAGGAAAGTATTAAGATTATAGTTTTTTTCATCTGGTTTTGATTTTATAACTTCTTTGTTTCAATTTTTATTTCGGTTCATTATACCTGATAATTCACCATTAAGATAATTATTCCAGCTCATTTTATAGACCATAATCACTACTACACATCAATAAAAGGTGGTCTTAGAGAGAAAATAAGTCCCTGTTAATTAACCCTCATAATCAGTAGTTGTAATTTCACTTGGCACTTCTAAGTGTAAAACTTATTTCAGAATTAGCATAGGGTATTTTTAGGCCATTCATCAAGTGTTTGTCATAGAAAAACAAGGTCTTTCCATCAGCAGTAATGTAAGGTAAATCATTAGATCTAATTGATCGACAACCTTTGTATAGTATGTTTTTGTTCATCTCAGCTAAAACAATCTTTGTTTCCGAAAAAGTACGAATAGAAAAGCCACCAGAACCTAAACTGGTGGCTTTTACCGATCTAAAACTATTGAAAATTAAACTACTAACAATTGTCTTTAAATTATTTATTATTAACCTTAACTAAATTAAATATTTAAACTACCCACTATTGATTATACCCAGGATTTTGATACAAGTCTGTAACTCCTTCCATGCCGTCAATTTGTCCTTGCGGAATAGGACGTAAATAAAGGTATGGCTCAATATCCCGTGTAAAAGTTTGAGGGGTGCGATCACCAGGCGCACTTCCACAAATTGAGTAAGTAGAGGCAATTTCTCCCCACTTTTGTGTACGGACTAAATCAAACCATCTGTATCCTTCTCCATAGTATTCTCTGGATCGTTCAGCTAAAATATAGTCAATATCTATTGTACCAGGTGTAGCAGCAACCATTGCAGCACTATTATCTTCTATTTTTGCTTCATTACCGTTGTTATCCCATCTCCAAACACCAGCTCTTGCTCTTATTACATTGATTAAATCCCGGGCTGTTCTTGCGCCTGAAGCACCTTTAACAGCCGCTTCGGCAGCTATAAAATAGAATTCCGAAAATTTAGCTATATTGAAAGGTCTGGTGCTTGCAGCATTTGGCTGACCTAATCCTCCATTATTATCAGTCCTAAAAGTACCCAATTTCCATAGTTTTGGATATTTCAGTCTACTGATTGCACTAGGGGAAATAACAAAATCTGCTCTACCGGGGAGTGTTCCCGCACCAATATTGCTGTTTCCAGCATCTTCAGGGTAATCAATAGCTGTACTTGGTTCTTCTTTTAAAATCGTGAAAACCGGGTCTCCGGGATTAATTTCAAGAAAATTAGCATTGTAAAGTGGGCCTGAGAGTCCTGCCTTATCAAAATTAGCTCTGAAAATATAGGTAAATGTACCATCGTATCTGGAATCGTTTGTTTTGTCTGCAAAGGTATTAGTAACTACCTCTATTGTAGGGCACATCCGTGTCCATGGCCTCCCCAAATCTTGAGAAGCCTCACGCTGAACGGAGCTTACTGGCTCCCACTCATTAGGAGAGGAACTACTTCGCAGCGTAGTATAATTCCAGGTCATCATCCATCCTGCAAAATTCTCTGGTGCTTCACCATTAGAGTAACTAAGGCTACTTGCATTATAAAATTCACTTGTCTCAGTATGATCAGCATAAAGCATTATTTCACTATTACGATCATTTGTTCCAACATTAACATCATAATACGTTGCTTGAAGCGAATAGGGTCCTGGATTATTTATACCTGCTAATGCTAAATCATAAGCCTGTTGAAAATAATATTGCGCATCATTTCCATCGGGGTCAGTCCTTGATGCTTCAGGATAGGTAGGAATTCCATTCGGGTTCTCAAGCCACCAGGCATAAGTAAGATAGGCTTTCGCTAAATAAAGACGTGCGACATTTTTAGTAACAGTTCCTGTTAATCTAGGCATCTCAGGCAAGTCTTCAATTGCCTGTATTAAATCTGGGAAAATACCAACTGTATATACTTCAGGCACAGTATTTCTTACAGAAGTTCTTACTGGATTGGTATTAAACGTCAATACTCCGGCTCCTAAGTCTAGAGGTACTCCTCCGAAAGTTTGAACCAATAAAAAATAATCGAAAGCACGGAAAAATCTGGCCTCCGCAATTAATTCATCTGAAATCCCTACTTCTGCAGCATTTTCAATAATGCCACTGGCAGTATTTATATTGGAGAAGGCTACTCCCCATAATGCATCGGACCTACTGTTTTCTGGTGTAATTGCTCCTTGTCCAGTCATGTCCATTACAGTAAAGTTTTGATCTGCACTTTGTGCATAAGTAACTTCATCTGTGCCTGTAAGATGAGTGTTGTAATAATAAGCCTGACCGTATATGTATCTCAAATGAGCGTACAATGAAGTTAAACCACCCCTTACACCCTCCTCAGTTTGAAAGAAAGAAGGCTCGAAAAAATCACGTGGTTCTTCTTCAAGTATATCAGTACAGCTTGTTGAGAAAAGCGCAATAAGTAAGGCTAATCTTAACAAGCCTGATTTATATATATTTTTCATTTTCATGATAGCAAACTTTTAAAATGTTAAATTAATTCCTAGCAAATAATTACGCGTAGCAGGTGTGTTTGTACCGATAGTTAGCAATCTACTTTGGTAAGTGCCGGTAGTAGCTGCATTTTCATCACCAAAAGAATTTGGTTCAGGATCCATTCCTGACTCTCTATTGTAAGGTGAGAATAATACGAAAGGGTTTTGCACAGTAGCATAAATTCTAAACCTGCTAATTCCAATGCGTTCAAGTAGGTTCTGATTAAAGTTATAACCTAAAGAGATCGTCCTTATTTTAAGATACGAAGCGTCAAAGTAACCTAATGTGGTTCCGTACTTAGGGTTGTCTCCACTTCTAATTCCTGCGGGATTAGGATAATCTGCATCCGTATTTTCAGGGGTCCAGTAATCTACATCTACATTCCCTCTACGGCCACTTAACAAGTTAAGATAACCCGTTGAGCCATAAAGTGTACTAATTATAATCCCTCCACTTTGAAATGCTCCCACTGCAGTTAAATCGAAATCCTTGTAGGCCAAACGTGTATTAAATCCTCCAAGGAAATCAGGGTTTGTATCTAATATTTGACGGTCATCAGGACTAATTGCTCTGACTGGTGTTCCATCAGCATTGTATTCACCAGTATATTTAACTTTAATTGATCCTACTACATTATCTCCAGGTTCAAGAATTTCACGGTATGGATCTTCCTGCTGCCATAGACCGATCTTCTCATAGTCATAGATCACATTGATCGGATGTCCTACAAACCAGCCATTTCCTTCATCTCTATCCTGCCCTGAAGATAGTGAGACCAACTCGTTTCTATTAGCATATAAATTGGCTCCTACTTCCCAGGTAAATCCATCCTGGTTATCAAGAATAATGGCATTAAGAGAAAGTTCTACCCCCTTATTTTGAGTCTCTCCTATATTTGCTGTATAACTATTTACTCCAGAAGTACTAGGTAAACTAACAGCTAATAGAATGTCTTTAGTATTCGTTTTATAATATTCAACAGTACCCGTTAAGCGATTCTGCAATAATCCAAAATCCAGACCTATGTTCCAGGTGGTTGAATATTCCCACCCTAAATCATCATTAGGCAATTGCGTTACATAATAACCTGTTCTATAAATATCATTGCCAAAGTTATAAGGCCTGGTGCTAAGACTACCTAATGTTGCATAAGGAGCAATGGCTTGATTTGATGTTTCACCATAACCGGCACGTATTTTTAATAGATTGAGGCTGTTAATTCCCTGCATGAAGTTTTCTTCAGTAATATTCCAGCCCAAAGATACCGCTGGGTATGTATTCCACTTTTTTCCATCAGCGAGCCTTGATGAACCATCGGATCTTATGGTAGCCGTAAATAGATAGCGGCTATCATAAGAGTAGATTGCTCGTCCCATCCATGACATTAGACCATATCTTTGATAATCTTGTGCATCAGGATTAATTGAGATTTCACCATTTGCCTGGCCAAGATTATAAAATTGAAGGTAATCTGCAGGTATATCCCTGGCGACTACTGATGATCTATTGTATTCTGTTTCTTCCGCAGAATACAGTGCTACCAAATTCAAATTATGTTTCTCTCCAAAATTCCTGTCGTAGGACAAAAGGTTTTCAACCAACCACCTTGTGTTAATTGTATTAGCTACGGAAGCCTGTGATAAATTATCTTCAGTTGCACTAAATACTCCGCTACCGGTATATTCTCCATCTCTTGTCATGTTTAGATTTAACCCTAGATTAACACGGTATTTAAGACCCTCAATCCCAGGGATGCTCAACTCTGAATAAAGACTGTTATAAGTACCAAACGAATTGTTTCTATCTATCCAACCATCTCCAATATTGTTTACCGATTCTTTCGTATAAACCCATTGATCATCAGCAGCCAGACTTACAACTCTTTTAAGGGAGCCATCTTCATTATAAGGGCTTGCTAAGGGTGAGCTACTTAAAACCCCATATAATCCTAAATTAAAGCCATCTGAAACTGAATAATTATTATTAGTTGTAAAGCCAATTGAAAAATAATCCCCTATCTGCTGATCAAGGCTCCCACGCAATGAAATCCTTTCATATTCCTGAGAAGGGATAACAGCCTCCTCTTTATAATAGGCAATTCCAAAGTTATATTTACCAGTTTGGCTTCCTCCTGATATACCTATATCATGATTAGTAATGATACCCGGCTCATAAAACAAGTCTTGCCAATTTGTATCTGTATCATTTGACTCATCAGCTCCATTTGTAAACTGACCTGCAGCCTCTCTTAAAGCTATTAAATCCGGACCATCCATCATTGGAAATTCAGAAAATGGAGTTTGAACTCCGGTAAATGAATTATAACTCAAACGAGCTTGCTGTCCTCTTTGCCCTCTTTCAGTGGTTATTAAAATAACTCCGTTAGCACCTCTGGAACCATAAATTGCTGTAGCAGAGGCATCTTTCAACACGTCTACACTTTTTATATCATTGGGACTGATATCAGCAAGTGATCCTGAAAAAGTAATACCATCAAGCACAATCAAAGGATCATTACTGGCCGTTAAAGAACGAGTACCACGAATTCTAATTTGCCTGGTAGCGCCAGGCTTGGAGGAAGTTTTTGCAAACTCTACTCCTGGTAATCTTCCTTGAAGTGATTCAGAGACGTTACCTGCAGGCACGTCACGTATAGCATCTCCTTGTATAGAAGCAACGGAACCAGTTACAGATTCCTTACGCTGCACTACACCATAACCTACAACAACCACTTCGGATAATTGCTGTAAATCTTCTTCTAGTTTAATGTCAATGTTAGTTCTTCCATTAACAGCTACACTTTGAGTGGCATAGCCAAGATAGCTCACTTTTAGTACTCCATCAGAATCAACTGAAATTGAAAATCTTCCGTCCAAATCTGTTACAGTTCCATTGGATGTACCCTCTACTAACACAGTGGCACCAGGCAGAGGCCCTTCTTTATCAGCAACTGTACCAGACACTGTAATCGTTTGCGCACTGGCGCAAAAGACTGATGCAAAAAACAGGAACATACTTAAAAGCAATCGATGTTGCTTTAATGTATTCCCTCTTAATAGTAGTAATTGATTGGTCATATTGTTTATTTTTTATTATGAAAAATAAAATTTGGCATTTACTGAAATAGTCTGTATTTCAGTTTCAAGAATTAAAGATACATAAAAATTTTATTTATGAAATCGATTGCGTAAAATTTTTCAATTATTTTATGGAGCTTAACTCTCACTCAAAATAGCCTCATTAGCTACAAATTGACCGCTTTTAATACTTAAAGTATTTAATATCTCTTGTAAATTCAAATTTAATGAAGCACATTGAAATCGATTGCCATAATTTTAAAACGAAATCGATTGCGTTTTCTGGGTTAATTCTCTACTTTTAATAAACACTATTACGAATACATAAACATGTGATAGAATCTGTTTATTTTAGTATTCACTATTAAATCAAATTAATTAAACCACTTTAAAATGAAGAAAGCACCATTTATAATGCTTCAAGCTGCAGCATTATCATTTATTGTAAGTTGTTCCGGATCTCAGCAGGAGAATAACACTGGAGATTCTGCTGAAGAATCGATCACCACAAAAACCGAAGAGGTAGATGTATCCATTAAACCTTTAATTACAGATTTGTATACCGCTGATCCTTCAGCTCATGTTTTTGAAGGCAAAATATATTTATATCCTTCTCATGACTATGAATCCGGTATTCCGGAGGACGATTTAGGCAGTCACTTTAACATGAAAGATTACCATGTATTTTCTATGGATAGCATTGAAGGAAAAGTGACTGACCACGGCAAAGTACTTGATGTTGAAGATGTGGCCTGGGCTGAAAGACAGATGTGGGCACCGGATGCAGCAGAAAAAAATGGTACCTATTATTTATACTTCCCTGCTAAAGATGAAAAGGGCATTTTTAGAATGGGGGTCGCTAAAAGCTCCAGTCCGGCAGGTCCATTTAGCGCTGAAGAAAAACCCATGAAAGGAAGTTTTAGCATTGACCCGGCAGTATTTAAAGATAAAGACGGCTCCTATTATATGTATTTTGGTGGTATTTGGGGCGGCCAACTTCAAAAGTGGACTAGCGGGGCTTACTCTGAGGTAGATGATTATCCTGCTAATGACGCACCTGCCTTAAGTGCTAAAATAGCAAAGCTTTCTGATAATATGCTGGAATTTGCCGAAACACCAAAAGACATTAAGATTCTGGATAAAGAGGGAAAGCCGATTTTAACAGGAGATAATGAAAAGAGATTTTTTGAAGCTGCATGGGTGCACACTTATCAGGGCAAGTATTATTTCTCTTATTCTACAGGAGATACTCATAACATAGCTTATGCCATTGGCGACAATCCTTATGGACCTTTCACCTATGAAGGAGTTATTCTAAAACCTGTGTTAGGCTGGACTAATCACCACTCTATCGTGGAATACAAAGGAAAATGGTACCTGTTTTTTCATGATAGCTCACTTTCCGGAGGTCAAACCCATTTGAGGAGTGTAAAAGCTACAGAACTTCAATACAATAATGATGGAACCATAAAAACAATTGATGCTATGGTAAGTGCCGATTCATTATAAAAGTTTATAATCAGCAGAAATAAAAATCCCCCAGCAAAGCAACTTGCTGAGGGATTTTTTTTTTAGGACTAGTCACTAGTCAACCTATTTTACTCATTTACTCAGTTAATTAACAAATCATTTCATTTGAACATCGCATCATTACCGCTATAGGTAAACTCGCCAAAATGCGCCCTGGCTTCACTTTCTTTACCATATGAGCTTGTATACATAGCCAAACTAACCCCTACAAATCCTCCAGCTTCTCTGGTGCTTAAATAGCGCGAATCAAGCCCTTCTTTTAATAGCTCCCAGTTATCGTTATCTGTGGCAAAATGAAACGCATAGCTTGTTACATCAGAACTAATTTTAAGCCTGATCAAACCATCAGAATCTGTCTCTAATTCCTTTGAAGCAACTAATTCTTCACCATCATCACCTCCTTTTAAAACCTGCACAAACATTTTCCCCTTTTCCTGGGCTAAAGCTAAGAAATAATAGTGCGTTTCATTTTGAAAAGCTACAATTCCAGCTTTTTCATTCTGATCAGTAGGCTTAAACGCAAGCGAAACCTCAGCTGAAAATTTCTGATGCTGCTGTCTGTGTGCTATAAAACTAGGATTACTCTCTCCAGAAATAGTTTCAGGACGAGTTTCCAATGTTAAAAAGCCAAGTTTCTCCCCAACAGAATACCAGGGGTCTTTCACCGTTCTTAAAAAGTACCAGTGGTAACCTAAAGAATCTTCGAAGGAATCAGTAAATGAAAAATTTCCATTGAGTGGGAATAAGGTAGTATCAACAAGCACCCCTTCCGGTAAATCATATTTATATCTGATTTCTTCACCTTCAAGATCAAAAACAGGCCAATCATTAACCCATTTTACCGGTGCCATGAAGGTCTCCCTCCCTGTATTGTAGTGGTCCTGATCATAATCTCTGCAAGCAAGAAAAACTCCATACCAATTTCCATTCGGATGCTGTATAAGATCAGCATGGCCTGCAGAGGTTATTGGGTGTTTTCTGCCAGGATCTAAGGAGCGCTGCGTCAGAATAGGATTGTCTTTATAAGGAATGAAGTCATCATTAATATCCTTGGTGCGGTAAATCATTTCTGAATGGTTAACTGCTGTTCCGCCTTCAGCAGTCATCAAATAATAATAGCCATTTAACTTGTAAATTCGCGGTCCCTCAGCCCAAATTGGCTTAGTAGAAATATCTACCCCTCCATTTACAAGAATTCTATCCTCACTTATCACTTTTAAATTCTCTTTATCGAACTCTACCATTCTGATGGTTCTGTGCCCCTGGTAAAGAGGCTTGTTATCAGGTGCATCACTATTATATACTAAGTAAGTTTTATCTTCATCAAAAAATAAGCCCGGATCTATACCAATCACCTTCGGCAAATATACTGGGTTTGACCATTCCCCTGCAGGATCAGTTGCGGTAACCACAAAATTACCTTGTCCATCTACCACCGTACAAGTAACGTAAAAAATTCCATTATCATAACTGATGTCAGGTGCGAAGATAGCACGAGACACTCCAAAGCCTTCTAAATCCAGTTGTTCCGGTCTTTCCAGTACATGGCCAATTTGCTTCCAATTAACCAGATCCGTACTATGAAATATAGGGATTCCCGGATAAAAAGCAAAGGTAGAATGAACCATGTAAAAATTCCCCTTCCCATCATCAGTGATAGCAGGGTCAGGATACCATCCTGCTAAAATAGGGTTCTGGTAATATGTTTGCCTATTCCCCACCACATCATCAGCCTCTTCACTCTTGCTTTCCGGATTTACCTGGCATGCGGATACCAAAAAGACAATTGGCACCAATATTCGAACTATTACTTTTCTAAATTTCATCATATAAGTCTCCATTAAGGATGAAATATAAAAAGTTAAATCAAGTTACGCAATCGATTTCTAAAAATCAGTAATTTGAAAAATACTAAGAGGATAAATACAGCATTATAAAATCATATAAATTATACGCTACTTTTTAACCTTAAACCCTCAGCTACTTTTGATTTTATTAAATAGCCAGACTTATATAGAGAGAGAAGACGGTTATTAATTTCTCAAGTATTTAGAGACGTATGTGGAACACCTCAATTTTTCATACCACTAAATGAGTTATGAAAGCACAATGCCAGCAATTAATTACCTCTACCTGCTGCATTTTATACTTAAGAGTTAGTTCAAACTTGAAGTGACCTGACAATAGTGGATCAATCTGAAAATCTGGGGATTTATAGATGAAGGATTAACTTTGCACAAAAAAAAAGTTAAAGTGGATCAGGGTTTAATTGAGTTGTTTTTGCCTGAAGGCATTCTTGAGTACTTCCAGGTTA
>NZ_BMEC01000016.1 GCF_014636295.1 Marivirga lumbricoides
GCACTCTCAATCAGTGTTTTAACACTTCCTCCTCCGCTTATCTTCAATCTTTCAATCAACAGCCCTCTCAAGCCATTCCCCTCTTTTGGGTCGACAAAGGTAGAAAATATTCGCCATCTTACAACTCCATCAACTCACTTTTTTGATTTTTTATCGTATATTTACTTTAATCTACTCACTATCAACTCCTTAATTTCGCGCCTTAACGCTTTAACTTATAAATTGGAACGGTGCTACAGGGCTCACCAAACATTAAGGAAGAAACAACAGGGGTTAAATGCTTGGTTATTTCGGTAAATGCAAATTCAGGGTGACTTAGTTCAGAGCATCCTTTAATTACCACTTTAGCATTATCGTAATCCATTTGATCTATTTTTTGAATATTTAGACGCAATATTTCCTTTTCCATTTCATCCGTGCTTCCATAAACTATCATTTCAGCAAAAGGTGATAGTCTAGAGGTTAATAGCATGTACGCCCAGTTTGGAATGATAGCATCAGCAGAGCACCATATATTCACATAGCTCCCGCTATACGATGTCCAATCATGTGATTTAATAAAATCACGAAAATCTTTCTCTTTTAAGACTATCCCTTGAAAAAGATGATCCTTTAAATCAATAGTAAACCTATTAGTGGTTTTATCCAGAATATCTTCTAAATCCAATGTTACTAAAGGACTGCTTTTAACTTTATTGATGATTTCTTCAGACATAATAATTCATTCGTTTTAAAAGTCATTGATTTTTCTGCATAGCTTAGAGTCAAGCCTTCAGCAGGAGTTTATAAAAACGACTTCTTTTTAGAAACAGGAGAAAAGAATTCCTTCCCGTAGTTTGGTTCGAAATATGCTAAATTCTCAAATTCATTTTGCTTGAACTTAAAAAAAGCCAAATGACCTAAAAACTTTGCTGATGGGTTAACGTCTTCCAGGATTTTAAAGTTTCCTTTTTGTTGATAGAGCTTGTATGCTTTTTCTGCTCCATTGCCAAACAAATACAGGGTGGAATACTTCTCCGTAAACTTATCAAATGAGTTCTCTTCTAAGATTAAGTTACTAAGTGGTTCAATTTCCTTCAAGGAGGGTGATAAAGCTTTATAAAAAACTTCCATTCTCCGTGCATCAATCATAGGAACAAGCAAGCCATTCTGTTCAGGACCATAATGTTGTACATGAAATGACATAGCATCTAAGGAGGAAACGGCTATCAAAGGAATATCTAATGCATAGCATAATCCCTTGGCTGTACTTAATCCTATTCTTAAACCCGTGTAAGATCCCGGTCCGCCCGAAACAGCGATAGCATTAAGATCAGCTAAATGCAGATCACAATGAGAAATAAGTTGCTCTATTAAAAGAGACAAAGAAGATGAATGGGATTTTTCCAGATATAATTCGGCAGAAGCTAACAGTCTGCCTTCCTGATGCACAGCAACTGAACAAATGCTAGTAGCTGTTTCTATACTAAGTATAGTAATCATATTAGCTCGATTAGTTTTTTAAAGATCACTATTAGAACAAAAGCTGCAAATAGGTAACTAATTGTGGATACAGGAATCCTTCTGCTTAATTTCACTCCAAAAGTAGCACTTATTAATGTACCTACTATAATAGGAATTGAAACCTGAAAGATAATATAGCCTGTATGAGGCATATCAATAGGTAACATTGGAGTCTGAAACAGATTAAAGAGCACCATTGCCAATGACGTAACAGATATAACTCCTAAAGAAATAGTTTTAGCTTTTCTAATTTCCATTTTAAGCCCTTCACTTAAAAAAGGGATAATGATGATTCCTCCACCCAGCCCCGTCAAAGCCGCTACTGAGCCAGCCGATAAACCTGTAAAACTGAAAAACCGCTTTACAAACTTTACCCGCTCTACAAAAAGTTTTTGCTTTTGGGCATTTCTAAGAGTTGATAATAACATCAAGACCATGATAATTATAACAACAACATTAAATACTTCTTTGGAGTAAAAAGGTGTATTAACTATAAAGTTTAAAACCAATACTCCAGAAAGAATAGAAGAAATACTAATTATTAGAATAGCTTTCGGATAAAATTCTTTGTTACGGATATGGTTAATTGTTGCGAAAGAAGCAGCGAAGAAAGTACCTAATAATGAGTTGGCAATGGTATATTGTGCTACTTCTTGTTCGGGAATTCCAATATAAAGAAACGCAATAGGTAATATAAAAATGAACACTAGTCCTCCTCCTACTCCCAACAAGCCAGAAATAAGGCCACCTAACAAACCTGCACAGAAAAGTAAGAGGTAAAACTCCATTACTTTACAGACAATAGATCCTTATACTTTTGAGCATCATTAAGAATTTCTTTCGCCTTAGCTACTTCTACATCACTCTCGAAAGAAGCCTCTATCATTCCCTGCCTCTTGTGAAAGCGAGAAATAATTTCATCTTTTAATGCCAACTTAATTTCGTTCTCAAATATTTTTATTTCGTCTGATTTGTGTGATTGTATTTCATTTTCCAACTGAGTTAATTCCTCAGAAATAAACTGGTGAAACTTATCATCTTTTGACTGCTCCTTCAGCTTAGCAATAAGTTTTTCTGTATCAGAGGTATACGCATAATCTTTCCCTTTTATCCATTCTGAAAACTCACTATACAAATTATCTGAAATCTCAAAAGTATTGGGGTCAGGGACATTTTCCTGATTCTTATAATAATAAGCTGTGGCAAAATCAAAAATATATCCATTTCTTATTAGCTCAATAGTAATTGGAGCAAAGCCTTCTTCTTCTAGCTCCACGTCAGGAGTAACCCCTCCTCCATCGTACACTTTTCTTCCTGCCTTGGTAGTAAATTCGTTTTTAAGAGAGTCCGGAATTTTACCAATAGTTCCGTCATCATTTCTATGACTGTAATCAATAGCCTGAATGCATCTTCCGCTTGGTGTATAATATTTAGCCGTTGTTAGCTTCAACTGACTATTATAACTAAGTGGACGAGTAGCCTGAACTAATCCCTTTCCAAAACTTCTTTGACCTATTAAAACTCCTCTGTCATAATCCTGCATAACACCAGATACAATTTCAGAGGCTGAAGCACTGGTTCCATTGATAAGCACTACAAGAGGAATACTTATATCTACAGGATTTTTTTCAGATTTATAGCTTTTATTCCATTCTTCTATTTTTCCTTTTGTGGATACAACTTCATAACCTTTAGGTATAAAAACGTTGGAAACATCAATAGATTCGTTCAGCAAGCCTCCTCCATTTCCTCTTAAATCCAGAATAACTTTTTTTGCTCCCTTATCTCTTAATTCAATCAATGCGCTTCTAACATCTGCTCCCGCACCGCTGGAAAATTCCGT
This sequence comes from Marivirga lumbricoides, assembly GCF_014636295.1. Taxonomy (GTDB): domain Bacteria; phylum Bacteroidota; class Bacteroidia; order Cytophagales; family Cyclobacteriaceae; genus Marivirga; species Marivirga lumbricoides. The sequence continues at coordinate 3,347 of NZ_BMEC01000016.1, forward strand.
TAATCTGATATAAGCAATATCCTTATCAATTAAACCATAATAAGGTACGCTCTCAATATTAATTCTGTCACGCTTTACTGTAAATGTTAGAGGTTTATTTTGACTATACCTTTTTACTTTAATCTGAAGGCTGGTTCCAATTTGACCTTTTAATAGGGTATTTATTTCCTCGGTGTCGAGTTCGGTAATATCTACCTGATCGATAGCAATGATTTCATCACCAATCTTTATGCCGGCCTTATCTGCAGGCGAACCTTCAAAAGCCATTAAAACTACATTACGACCATTAAACTTACCCATGGCTGTACCAATCCCTCCATATTGACCAGTAGACATTATCCGATAATCTTCAATTCTGTTCTCGGGAATAAAATTGGTATATGGGTCCAATGATTCCAACATTGCCTCAATACCTATCTCCATTAAATCTGTAGGATTTATTTCATCGACATAGTACGTGTTTAACTCTTTATAGAGAGTAGTGAAGATATCCAGATTTTTAATGATTTCGAAGTACCTATCGGACACCTTCAATTTAAAAGAAACTAAAGAGATAAGTATTATTGAAGAGAGTGCTACAATTAGCTTTTTATTGAATGTCATTCGGCTTTATCTAAATTAACTATTTTTTCCAAACGCTCTAAAGTCATTTTTAGTTTTTCTTGTATAAGAGAAAACGGCAATGCTTTATCAGTAGTGTAAATATAAGCAATCCATAAACTTGTATGAAGCTGATCCGGAGAAATCAAGTGCTTCTGTAAGCGATAGCTTTCTCTTATCCTTCTTTTGATTGGATTTCTATCTACAGCTTTTTTAAACCTCTTCTTGGGAACAGTTACCAGAATTTGGTGAGGCTTCAGGTTTTCAGAAGTTACAAAGGAATTCTTAAGGTAAAGCACCTTAAATGGGAATAAATAAAAAGAGGAGCCCTTGTTGAAAAGCTCCTTAATTATTTTTTTGCTGCTTAGACGTTCTTCTTTTTTGAAACAGAAAGAGGGTTTGTCTTGCAATTCAAAAGACATCAGAATTATAGCATTAGGCTAGTTTATTTTCTGTGCTTGCTTTTTTCATCAGAAACTGTGAGTTTATGACGACCTTTAGCTCTTCTTCTTGCTAATACAGATCTGCCGTTCGCAGATTCCATTCTTGCTCTAAAACCGTGCTTATTTCTTCTTTTTCTTTGAGAAGGCTGAAATGTACGTTTCATATCTTATAATTTAATTATGCTTTACTATATACTTATCTACTCAGAATTTCTTAAGGCCTGCAAAGTTAATTACTAAATTGATTAATACAAAGTTACGGCTTAAAATGATTCGATTAATTCTTATTTAAATTTAAAAAAAGTGATTCAGAGCCCTAATTTGAGAATAAATACTGGCTAAAGTTTTAGAAACAAGTGATGATTTCTCAAATTTAAAGAAAAATAAACTTAAAGCGTAAGCATGGCACATTATCAATTAAGTCAAAAATACCCCCACTCCGAATTTCTACAAATCCAAATCACCTTTAAGAATACTCAAAAAAGTTCTCCTCTTTCTATACGGTTACCCGCCTGGAGGCCTGGAAGGTATCAGTTAGGCAATTTCTCAAAAAATATCAGAAACTTTAAAGTAATTGATACTGATGGAAAACCTCTTAACTACATCAAAAAATCAAGAGATAATTGGCACATTACCAGCTCAGAAGAAATAGTTATTGTAAACTATGAATATTATACCGCTGAAATAGATGGAGGCAGTACCTATGTAGATGAGGAGCAGTGGTATATCAACTTCATTAACTGTTTAATGTATGCTGAAAACCAATTAGACGAACCATGTGAAGTTCAACTGTTGGTTTCCGATGAAAACATAATTGCCTGTGGCCTGCCTTCCAAAGGTAAAACCCTGTATGCGAAAAACTTTTACCAGCTGGTGGATAGTCCGGCAATCATTTCCAAAGAAATTAAGCACTTACAATATGTGCTTAACAATATAACATTTCATTTATGGTTTAAGGGAGATGTTCAGCTGGCTACGCAGGAAGAAAGAATTATTGAAGATTTTAAAAGATTCACTGCTGAGCAATTAAAAATGATGGGAGATTTCGAAAATGAATCTTACCATTTTCTCTACCAAATTCCTGATACAAAAGCATACCACGGAGTTGAACACCTGAATAGTACCTGCATTGTTTTAGGCCCCGCTAAAGAATTTAATACTGAGGCCTTCTATGATAATTTTCTGGGAATTAGCTCGCATGAATTATTCCATTACTGGAACATCATCAGGATCAGACCCAAAGAAATGGTTCCTTATGATTTTACGAAGGAAAACTATTTTACCACCGGCTATGTGGCAGAAGGAGTAACAACTTATTATGGTGACTTATTTCTGATTAGAAGTGGGGTGAAAGATTTAAACTGGTATCAGAATGAACTCAACAAGCTTTTTAAAAGGCATTTTGAAAACAATGGGAGATTTAACTATTCTGTTGCTGACTCTTCACTGGATTTATGGATTGATGGTTATGAGCCTGGCACACCCGACAGAAAAGTTTCCATTTATGTGAAAGGAGCAATTATCGCACTTTTACTTGATATGCTCATTATTAAAGAAACCAATGCTAAGAAATCTTTAGATGATGTGCTCCGCACCTTATGGTCTGACTTTTATAAAAAAGGCAAGGGATATTCAGCTGCTGATTATTTAAATGTTGCTGAAACAGTAATTGAGCATGATTTGGAAGGTTACAAAAAGGACTATATTGAAGGAACGGCCCCGGTTGAAAACATTTTAACTCAACTTTTCCCTTCCTTTGGCTTTGAGATGATTGAGAAATATCCGGACAACCCACTCTCTCAATATTTCGGCATAAAATATACTGAGAATCCCGATGGCTTCGTCATTAACAAAACTGCACCTAAAAGCCCAGCCGAGGAAAAATTCAGAAGGGAGGATGTTATCATTAGTATTAATGGAAAGGATGTTAAGAACTTTGAAATGGAAAGCTTACAATTTGTAGATAATATTTCATTACATATTATGAGAAAAGGCAAAATGAAAAGGCTTGAACTAAGCAAAAAAGCTAAAGAAAGATACTTTATCTTCTTTGAAATTAGTGTTTCAAATGATTTAACTGATGAGCAGCAATTGTTGAGAAATAAGTGGTTGAATATTTAAATGAGGCTCAATATAAATAAGAAAGGCTATAAAAAGCGAAAGGTCCCTCCCCAGGGACCTTTCTATTTCAACCAAAACCTTACAAAGTCATTGACTTATATAAGATATTGTAAAGATAAAACAAAAATAAGTAGCGACAAATAGCCAAACTCATATTTTTTAAAAAAAAATTATATTTTTATTCGAAAAGGTCAATTTTAACGTTTAAGCTAAGTGTTAAATCGACCAATTTCCCATCCCGATTAATTATTAAAATTCATAAGCTTGCTTAGCTGAAATATGGTCAGCTATGGTTCTTCTTATCTCTTTTAAATTAGCAGGCTCAATCTTAGTAAACCTCTTTAAACCTAGCAACATCATGCGCTGCTCATCTCCTTCTGCAAAGGCATAAATTGCTTCTTTACCTGCTTTTTGAGCTACTTCAACAGCTCTGTGCATATACAACTGAGTCATTGCAATTTGCTGCTTGCAAGCTTCTTCTCCTTTTAAAGAGATCAACTTCTCAGTTCTTAACATAGCTGACTCTGCGGCATATACTTCAATTAGCATATCAGCAAGGTTCATCAGAATTTCCTGTTCGTTTGAAAGCTTCTGCATAAATTTCTGAACAGCTGCACCGGAAATCATCAAGCCTGCCTTTTTCAAATTAGAGAGCACTTTCTTCTCCTTAGCGAATAATGCAGTATCTTCTTGCGCTCCGAAATCAGGAATGCTGGTTAATTCCTTCTGAACATTCATTGCTGGCGTCATCAGGTCAAGCTTGCCCTTCAGTGCCCTTTTCAACAGCATATCAATAGTTAACATTCTGTTGATTTCATTAGTACCTTCAAAAATCCTGTTAATTCGGGCATCTCTGTAAGCTCTGTCCATTGGAGCATCTGCAGAAAATCCCATACCACCATAAATCTGCACGCCTTCATCTACCACATAATCCAATGTTTCTGAACCGTGAACTTTAAGAATGGCACACTCAATAGCAAATTCTTCTACAGATTTCAACTTAGCTTCTGCCTGATCCATACCTGAAGCAATCATTTCATTAAAGGCATCGTCAATATTTTGACCTGCACGGTAAGCTGCCGATTCAGAAGCAAAGGTTCTGGCAGTCATTTCCGCCAATTTATGCTTAATGGCACCGAAGTTAGCGATGGATGTTCCAAATTGCTTTCTCTCGTTCGCATATTGAGCAGCCTGGCCTATCACCCCTTTTGAAGCTCCAATTGTAGAAGCAGCTAGTTTGATTCGACCTATGTTGAGGATATTTACTGCAATCTTAAATCCGTTTTCTCTTTCAGAGAGCATATTTTCCACCGGCACTTTGCAATCATTGAAGAATACCTGACGGGTTGAAGAACCTTTGATACCCATCTTAGCTTCCTCTTCATTCATTGTGATGCCGCCAAATTCTTTCTCGATTATAAATGCAGATAAATTTTTATCATCATCAATTTTAGCAAAAACGATAAAAACATCGGCAAATCCACCATTGGTGATCCACATCTTTTGTCCGTTGACGATATAATGCTTTTTATCATCACTTAAAACTGCTTTAGTTTTTCCGCTGTTAGCATCTGAACCAGAATCAGGCTCAGTTAAACAATAAGAAGCTTTCCACTCACCAGTAGCTAATTTTGGTAAGTACTTTTTCTTCTGCTCAGCATTACCGTAATACAGGATTGGTAAAGTTCCAATACCAGTGTGGGCTGACAGTGCTACTGCAAAGGAATGACCTGCACCAATTACTTCAGCTACTAACATTGAGGTATTAAAATCCATACCGAAGCCACCGTACTCTTCCGGCACAGAAGTTCCTAACAAACCTAGTTCTCCTGATTTATCCATTAAAGATGGCATCAGTTCAGGGTTTCCTTTAACATTGTCAATTTCATCCAGCCTCGGATAAATTTCCTGCTGTAAGAAATCTTTACATGTTTGAGCGATCATTTTTTGCTCCTCTGTCCACTCTTCAGGAGTGAAAACTGCCTGGGAAGGAGTTTCCTTTATAAGGAACTCTCCCCCTTTTGCTGTAAATTGTTTTTCTGTTACTGACATAATATTAATATTTAGATATTAGAGACTAGAATTTAGACTATAGACTTTTGTCTCTATTTAGGTTAAAATATACTTCCAATTAAGATGTGATCTAGATTCTTGACTCTAACATCTTACATCTAGTTAAACCATTTCATAGATTCCGGCAATACCCTGACCTCCCCCTATACAGGCGGTAACCATTCCATATTTACCTTGCCGTCTTTTCATTTCATTGAATAACTGCACGGAAAGTTTAGCTCCGGAACAGCCTAATGGATGACCTAGTGCTATAGCTCCCCCGTTTACGTTTACTTTGCTCATATCCAGATCAAGCTCTCGGGCTACAGCTAAAGATTGCGCTGCAAAAGCTTCATTGAGTTCTATTAAATCAATATCATTCAGCTTTAATCCTGCATTTTTTAGCGCTTTTGGCACTGCCATCACTGGACCAATTCCCATGATACGTGGTTCAACACCAGCCACTGCGAAGCCTACCATTCTGGCAATCGGCTTCACGTTGAGCTCTTTCACCATTTTTTCAGACATCACCATTACGAAAGAAGCTCCATCGTTTGTAGGCGAAGAGTTACCTGCAGTAACTGACCCTCCCGCTGCAAAAACTGGTCTAAGCTTGGCCAAAACTTCCATACTGGTGTCAGCTCTTGGACCTTCATCTTTACTTACAGTATATTCTCTAGTTTTCTTCTTTCCATCTTCTACATAAGTTTCAGTAACATTTATAGGTACTATCTCCTCATCGAATTTCCCTTCTTCCTGGGCCTTTATCGCTTTCATGTGCGAATTGAATGCAAATTCATCCTGATCCTCCCTGGAAACTTTATACTTATGAGAAACCTGCTCGGCAGTAAGTCCCATTGAAGTATAATAATCAGGTGTTTCAGTAGCTATTTTATAATTTAAAGCTGTTTTATAGCCCATAATTGGTACTAAAGACATCGACTCTGTACCTCCTGCGATAATGATATCAGCATAGCCCGCCTGAATTTTTGAGGCGGCAATATTGATAGCTTCCAATCCTGAGCCACAGTATCTGTTGATTACCATTCCGGGCACTTCTTTTCCTAAAGCCAGTAGTGAAATCATTCTACCCATTTGCATTCCCTGCTCTGCTTCCTGCACTGCATTTCCTACAATAAGGTCATCTACCATTTCATTTTCTACTCCCTGAACCTGGGAAACCAAGTGCTTTATAATATCTGAGGCCAGGTCATCTGGTCTGTAAAAGCGTAAGCCACCCTTTTTGGCTCTTGTTACTGCTGATCTGTATCCTGCTACTATGTATGCGTCCATTATTTTAAAATTTTATGATTTTAAAAGATGCTAGAAACTAGAGTCTAGAGCCTAGGCATCTGCGTTCAAACTTTTTATAAATGAATTAAGCATTTTCTGAATTTCGGTTAAACTAAGCTCTACTATATTAAAATCGCTTTCTGTTATAAAATTCAACTTTCTACTTAACAATAATTGCGTCTCTAATTCAAAACTAGAACCAATCGCAATACTTAAGAATCTGGCAAATTCTTTTTTAGAGTCTCTGGATGAACCTTCAGCTATATTAGATGGAATTGAAACAGCACATCTTCTTACTTGAGAAGTAAGTCCGAATTTCTCTTCACTGGGAAGATCATTAGTGATTCTATAAATCAACAATGATAATTCCATTGATTTTTCCCAAATTTTAAGCTTTTTGAAGTTATGCATATTTGACAACAGCGTCTAATATCTATACTCTAGGTTCTATTTTCTCTCTATTAATTTCTCAAAGGTTTACCACCCTGAATTACTGACTGGATTCTCTCAAGTGTTTTCTTTGTTCCTAAAAGAGACAAGAAAGCTTCTCTTTCTAAATCCAATAGATACTGCTCTGAAACTTCCTGAGGGTAAGATAAATCTCCACCACACATCACATAAGCAATTTTTTCTGCTATTAGCTGGTCATGCTCTGATATATAGTTACCCATTTTCATTCCACTGATTCCAGCATTGAACAGCGCTATACCTGTTTTACCTTGCACTTTAATATCGTTTCTTTGCTTAGGCATTGTATATCCTGCTTCATATAATCTAATTGCCGCTTCTTTTGCATCCGCAATTTGTCTGTTACGGTTAATGCTGATTCCATCAGAAGGTCTTAAAATACCCATTTCCCTGGCTTCTTCAGCTGAGGTAGCCACTTTAGCTGTGGCAATATTCATAAAAGCATTCTGTAAGGCATTTAATTCCACGTCTCCGGCTTGAATACTATCAGAAACACGTAGCGCATTTTCCTTAGTACCTCCCCCACCAGGAATTACACCCACGCCAACTTCCACTAAGCCGATATAGGTTTCAGCAGATGCCTGAATATGGTCTGAATGCATTGATAGTTCGCAACCACCACCTAAAGCCATATTATGCGGAGCGGCAACCACCGGAATAGCAGAATACCTGATTCTCATCATTGTTTGCTGGAATTGACGAATCATGAAGTCTAATTCATCGTAATCCTGCTCTATGGCATACATAAACACCATCCCTAAATTGGCGCCTAATGAAAAGTTAGAGCCTTCATTAGCAATCACTACTCCTTTATATTTTTCTTCACCTAATGAAATACCTTTGTTTATAGCTTCAATTACTCCACCTCCCAGTGTATTGGATTTGGAACGGAACTCTACGTTGATTACATCATCTCCCAGATCAATAATGGATGCTTCTGCATTTTCCCAGATCACTTTTCCACTCTCTCTTAGATTTTCAAGAATGATAAATTCTTCAGTACCAGGAATAGCTTTGTACGACTTGCTGTCTATATCATAGTAGTGCTTAGTGCCTTTTTCTACTTTATAAAAAGAGTCTGCTCCGGATTCAAGCATATCATATACCCATTGATTGGGTTTGTAACCGGCCTGCTCCATTTTTTCCACTGTCTTTTTAACTCCTAATGTATCCCATGTCTCGAATGGGCCGATCTCCCAGCCAAAACCGGTACAAATTGCCTGATCAATGCGGTATAATTCATCAGATATTTCAGGAATTCTGTTGGATACATACTTAAATAAGCCATAAAAAGAATCTCTGTAGAACTCTCCTGCTTTATCCTTACCATTTAGTAATACCGGAAATCTTTCTTTTAAATTGGTAATAGGCTTAGTTTGCTCAAGGGTACCAAAATTAGCTTTCTGCTTAGGTTTATATTCTAAACTTTCCAGATCAAGCGTTAAGATTTCAGTTTTCCCGTCATTCTTTGTTTTCTTGTAGAAACCTTGTCCGGTTTTATCTCCCAGCCAATTATTTTCTTCTAATTTACCAATTACAGGAGGTAACTTAAATGTATCACGACTCTCATCATTTGGTAGGCCTTCGTACAACCCGTTCGCCACTTTAATTAAAGTATCTAACCCTACCACATCAGAAGTTCTGAAGGTTGCAGATTTAGGGCGACCGATTACGGGACCCGTCAATTTATCTACCTCATCAATGTTTAGCCCCATTTTCTGCATAGTTTCCACCACTTTTAGTATGGCATAAATCCCTACTCTATTGGCGATAAATGCTGGAGTATCTTTACACAGTACTGTGGTTTTGCCTAAGAAAAGATCACCATAGTGCATCAGAAAATCTGTGATTGACTGATCTGTTTTAGGTGTTGGAATAATTTCCAGAAGTTTTAAATAGCGTGGCGGGTTAAAGAAGTGCGTTCCCAAAAAATGTTTTTGAAAGTCATCACTTCTACCATCAAGCATTAAATGAATGGGAATACCTGAAGTGTTAGAAGAAATAATTGTACCGGGCCTCCTATACTTCTCAACCTTCTCAAACATCTGCTTTTTAATATCCAGACGTTCCACAATGGCTTCGAGTACCCAGTCACACTCTTTTATTTTCTCCAAATCATCTTCAAAATTGCCTAAAGAAACTCTTTTAGCAAAATCTGGATGATATAAGGCAGCCGGCTTATTTTTAAGGGTTGATTCAAAAGCCGCGTTCACAATTCTGTTTTTAACCTGAGGAGATTCAAGAGTAAGCCCCTTTTTCTTTTCCTCTTCGGTTAATTCCCTGGGCGCAATATCAAGTAAAAGCACCTGCACACCGATATTCGCAAAGTGACAGGCAATTCGAGAACCCATGATTCCAGAACCTAAAACTGCTACTTTTCTAATCACTCGTTTCATATGTTTCTTATTGTTTTTTTGGTGGACATATGTAAACACACATTATTAGTATCTTCTCTTGTGGTTCATGACACTATTATGCATGATTACATAGTTTGATATATCTATATATTAACTTAACTACTCAAAAAATTACTTCTTCATTAATTTCTGTCCATTAGAAGTATATATATTATTGCTTTCGATAATCTGATTTACCTCTAAAATCACTTCAAAAAATACTTCCAATTTCTCTGGGCTAATTTTATTGATCACTGCTTCATTAAAAGCTTTTACGGTGTTGCGGGAAACTGCCTTTTTCTCCACACCCAACTCTGTCAAAAAAATACGAACAGATCTTTTATCATCAGCATCAGGCTGTTTATAAATAAGCCCTTTCTCCTCCATACTTTTCAGCATACGAGTAAGACTTCTACTTTCAAGCCCCATTAAAGGTGCAATTTTAGTAGCAGGTGTCCCCTCTTTTGTATTAATATTTAAAAGAACGAAACCAATGGAAGTTGTAATACCATACTGTACAGCTTGCTGGTTATACATGCGCGATATAGCATGCCACGCTGCTTTTATATTGTAATCGATTGATTCTTCTCTTTTCATTGAATCCAAATATACAAAATATATAGTATGCATGCATACTATATTTAAAAAAAATTTTATTCTATTAATAAGGCCAAGTAAAACTGTTATTTGTGCTTCTTAGTCATTTAAAAAAGATTAACTACACATAAGCATCATACACAGCGCAATCAAAAGCTCAACCCTTAACGATTAGATTGAGAGCGAAGAATACCATATCAAGAGAAATTGCTGCTACTATTACTTATCCTTTTAGGTATTTATCCGTGTATTCTAGTAGGATTTAACTGATTGAGCTTTTAAGATAAGGAGGACAAATTCTATTAATCAGTTTAAATATTGATTCAAAATTTTAAATAAAAGAATAATGATCTACTCTATTCTACATTTTATGTATCAAATAAATTATATGCTATTGCAAATCCCACAGGGTGTTCCGCATCCTGATGACAATGAACCATTAACACTGGAATCTCCATTTGACATAATTTTATATGTAGTAATTCCTGTCATTATATTAGGAAGCTACTTCTGGTGGAGAAAGAAGAAAAAAAAGAAATAAAACTCTTAAAAGTTTAGACATAAAAAAAGGGAGCTACATGCTCCCTCTTTTATTTATAAATGTATTATTGAGAATTAACCTCCAAAATCATCAAATCTGATATTCTCAGAAGGCACTCCCAAATCATCTAACATTTTAAGTACCGCAGCATTCATTAATGGAGGCCCACATAGGTAATACTCAATCTCTTCAGGCTCTTTTACATCTTTTAAATAATTATCGTAAAGTGCCTGGTGGATAAATCCTGTATAACCATCACCATCTTTATCATCAAGGCTTTTCTTCACTTTCCAGTTATCTTCTTCCATTGGTTCAGAAAGGGCAATATTAAACTGGAAGTTAGGGTTTTTCTCCTCTATCTCTCTAAAATGATTGGTATAGAAAAGCTCTCTTTTTGAACGTCCACCATACCAGTAAGAAACCTTTCTATCAGTGCCTTGTGTGTGGAATAAATGGAAAATATGAGAGCGCAATGGCGCCATTCCGGCTCCACCACCTATATAAATCATTTCTGCATCTGATTCATTAATATGGAATTCACCATAAGGACCAGAAATAGTTACTTTATCTCCTGGCTTTCTGGAGAATACGTAGGAAGAACAGATTCCCGGGTTAACATCCATCCATCCATTTTTGGCTCTATCAAATGGAGGCGTAGCAATACGGATATTCAACATAATGATGTTTCCTTCGGCAGGGTGATTAGCCATTGAATAAGCTCTGAAGATTTCTTCATCGTTCTTCATTACCAAATCCCATAAACCAAATTTATCCCAATCTTCCTGGAAGATGTCTTCCTTATGTCCTAACTCAGGATGAGGAGTAATATCCATATCCTTAAACTGAACAGTAATTTTTGGCACGTCAATTTGAATATAACCACCTGATTCGAAATCCAGTGTCTCACCTTCAGGCAACTGTACCACAAATTCTTTGATAAAAGTAGATACGTTGTAGTTAGATTTAACAGTACACTCCCATTTCTTAATACCAAATATCTCCTCCGGTATTCTAATGTGCATATCCTGCTTCACCTTAACCTGACAAGACAGACGTACATTTTCTTTTTTCTCCGCTCTGCTTAAGTGTCCTTCTTCTGTAGGAAGCACATCGCCTCCTCCATCTTCCACTACACATTTACACATGGCACAAGTACCACCTCCACCACAGGCTGAAGGTAAATAAACACTTTGGCCTGCTAAAGTAGATAGCAATGTTGAACCCGCAGCTGTAACTATAGGATTGCTGTCATCACCATTAACATAAATATTAACGGGGCCGGATTGTACTAATTTTGATTGCGCAAACAGCAATACAAATACTAATAATAGTATTATAGCTGTAAAGGCAACAATTGATGCAATAATTACTGATGTCATGAACTTTTTATTTTGTTCTTTTACTAACTCAATGAATTGAGATGCAAATATATTAGATAATCATCAAAACCGTATGTGGTTTCTATATATTTTTTAAATACAATTCACTGCTTCCAACAAGATACTCTGCTAAAAAGTTAGCAAAGTAGTCAAATATTTTTCAGAGGTTCCTCCAGGTGCCTTTTATTCTATTATACTTGATGGTAGAAGGCAATGCTTTCCAAAAATATTTATTTATTTCTACCGCAAATGAAGGCTGCATGTAGCAGTTAATTGCACAACCTTCGCATTCAGGCATTCTGCCTTCCAGCGCTATTAATTCTCTCACTTCATCTGATTGGTAAAGTTTTTCCAGGTTATTTTTAATAGGAAAAGACTTTTTTCCCAGATGGTAACAAGGTAAAACAAGCTCATTATGAGGAGAAATAACCAAAGACGCACTAGCTGCCTTACAAACAGGACTTGAAATCTTATTGCCACCGTCTCTTCTCAACTGTACAAATGCTTCGTTCAAATAGACATTTTTCCTCTTCCCCATCTCACTAATAATTTGTAAGTTTTCAGGAGTTAAACCTCCTCCGGTTTCTACCTGATTATAATCAAAAATTGGATTGATAATCAAAACTAAATTATTAACGAGGCAAATATTTTGATATACCGGTTCAAGCTCATTCATATTATCATTCATTGCAGTAAATAATATGTCTGGTTTTTCACCTAAATGTTTTGCCACCCTAATGGACTCCATCACAAAATCATAGCAGGCTACTCCGCGGGCTTTATCGTGCTTCTCCTTATCATAAGCATCGAGTGAAAAATGTAGCATATCAATTAACCCCTTCAAGCTTTCTGCCTTCTTTGGATAAAGCAAAGCATTAGTAGTAAGTGTAGTGATAAAGCCTAACTCTTTAGCTAGTTTTAAAAAGAGATGGATATCCTGATGTAGTAGGGGTTCTCCCCCGGTAAAGTCTATTACTCTAACGCCTAACTTTTTTAATGCTAAGAGATTGGATTTCACCTCATCAACCGTAACATAAGGGCTTGGTTTCTCCCAAATATCGCAGAAATAGCAACTGGCATTGCATCTATAAGTAACATAATAGTTACAAAGCACAGGCTTTCGGATAATTCGCATAATGTAAAACTATGAAGTTTAACTGATTTGCGCTAAATTAATAACCATGAAAACAGAAATAGAGCAACTGCTACTCAGCTACTCTTCATTTGGAAAACCAGAAGCTGTAGAGTTAACCCAAAAGGTGGCTAATGATGAAATCCTTTTTTCACAACTAATGACTGCATTTCTGGCCTCAAACATGCGAGTAACCCAAAGGGCAGCCTGGATAATTAGCCACTGTGCAGAAATTAAACCTGAATTATTATTGGGTTATCTGAAGCCAATGCTTCAAAATTTATATAACAAACCCACTGATGCAGTAAAAAGAAATACTTTAAGAGTGTTTCAATTTGTTGAACTTCCTGAAGATTGCCACGAAATGGCTGTAGATAAATGTTTTCAATATTTGGAAAACCGCAAAGAAGCTGTGGCTATTCAGGTATTTGCTATGTCAGTTATTGCTAAATTAATCCCTTATTATCCGGAACTTAAAAATGACTTGCAATTAATTTTAGAGGACAGGCTTCCAACGGCTTCAGCAGGATATAAATCGAGGGCAAAAAAAATACTTAAACAACTGGAAATAATAGCTACAGATTAGGTAAGAAATAAGGGTTTCTCTAGATTTATTTTTAGAACATTGGAGTATTTATCATGAGCATCCTATCAAGAGTACACTCAATAAAAAAAGCAACCTGCATGCAGATTGCTTTCTAATTCTTTTAACAATTAATATATAATGGATTTTAAGCCAACATTTTTAATAAAGTAGTCAGTTTCGACTTTAGCTGCCTTCTATCCACTATAAAATCGAGGAATCCATGGTCTAGAACAAATTCAGAGCTCTGGAAGCCTTTAGGTAAGTCTTTACCAATAGTTTCGCGAATTACCCGTGGTCCGGCAAAACCAATCAATGCCCCTGGCTCAGCAATATTAAAATCGCCCAGCATAGCGTAAGATGCTGTCACACCTCCTGTAGTTGGGTCAGTAAGTAAAGATATATAAGGTATTTTTGCTTCGGAAAGCTGCGCCAGCTTTGCTGATGTTTTAGCCATTTGCATTAAAGAGAAGCCCGCTTCCATCATTCTTGCCCCACCTGATTTTGAGATCATAAGAAAAGGCACTTTCTTTTTTATTGAATATTCAATTGCCCTGGCAATTTTTTCTCCTACAACTGCTCCCATTGAGCCGCCAATAAAGGAAAAGTCCATACAGGCTATACATATAGGCAGGCCATTTATTTTCCCGTGAGCTGACCTCACTGCATCCTTCAATTCAGTTTTCTCTTGAGATTGCTTTATTCTGGCAGGATAAGGTTTACTGTCTACAAATTGTAATGGATCAGCAGAAGATAAATCTTTATCTAACTCAGTAAATTTGTTGTCATCAAAAAGTATTTCAAAATACTCTTTAGAACCAATTCTGACGTGATATTCGTCATCAGGACATACATACGCATTCTGTTTCAATTCGCGCATGTGAATAATTTTACCGCTGGGTGTCTTATACCATAAGCCATCCGGAGCTTCCTTTTTATCTTCCGTAGGAGTTAAAATCCCTTTATTTTGTCGCTTAAACCAAGCCATAAGATCTTTATTTTATCAAGAAATATTTCTGATTTCTTTAAATGAGGTTCAAAGATAAACGAATTGCCATTCAATTGCCAAAGAAGTCTTTCAAAACCATCAAATCCTTGCGATTTAATGATTAATTCAAGGTTAATTATTGAATTTTTTGGTAATCTGAACTAAAATAACAAATATTTGTTCTCACGTACAAAAAGCAATAGTGTTGGATAAACATGAAATTCCGACAGATAAAAACCATCTTTTATTAGACGAACGCCTTATAAAATCGGACAGCAATGCTAAAGAAATTATTTTTTTATATCAGTGCCATAATTATTGTATCTTATTTTTCAGCTTGTACGCCCGTTACAAGAACCACACAATCACAGCAAACCTGGAATGAGTATAAAGGGAAAGGTAAAAAAAGCGTAAGAAAAGGAAGGGACTACAGGGACAGAAATAATAAAAGGTAAATCTATGTGGCGCCTAGATTTTTATCTTTAGGCTTTTAACAGAAAAAATTAAAACCAACATACTTCAATTTCACCTTTAACCCATAACCTATTGATTAATAAGTGATTGATAATCCACTTACCCTTAGAAAAAAAATCCCAACATAAGAATAACCTTTATTTACTTTTGTTTTCAATAATATTTAAATATTTTGAGAGGTAAACAAGCTTAAAAACATATATGGTAAGAAGCATTATCGTTGATGATGAATTAAAAAGTAGGGAAAGCTTGAAAATATTATTAACAGATTTTTCAGAGGGTGTAGAAGTATTAGCACTTTGCGAAACTGTTAATGAAGCTTTAGAAGCAATAGCAAAATATAAACCTGATGTTGTCTTTCTTGATATACAAATGCGAAGAGAAACAGGTTTCGATTTATTAAAACAGTTACCTAAAATTGATTTTGAAGTGGTATTTACTACAGCCCATTCTGAATATGCTATAAAAGCTTTCCAGTTTAGTGCCATCGATTACCTCTTGAAACCTGTAGACATAAATGATTTGAACAGAGCTATATCTAAAGTTAAAAACAGAAACATAGGTGATTTCTCTCAGCAACTGAATCACCTTCTGGAAAACCTCAAACCTCATCACCATCAAATAAATAAGATTGCCATTCCTTCGCATGAAGGTATTTTGTTTGTAAAAGTTGAGGATGTAATTTATTTAGAAGCCTCAAGCAATTATACACAGTTTTACCTTAAAAATGGGCAAAAGCACCTTGTAAGCAAATCGTTAAAGGAGTATGATCAAATGCTTACTGACCATAACTTTTATAGAATACATCACTCTTATTTGATAAATATAAATGAGGTGACAAAATACGTAAGGGGCGATGGGGGTTATGTAATACTCAGCAATAATGTTAATTTGGACGTTTCCAAACGTAAAAAAGAAGCCTTTCTTCAAAAGTTAGGGGTTTGATTGATTATTAGTTTACAACACTTACTCTTCCAATTTAAACTGCGATAAGTTCAACGCAGTCTTATTTCTATTTCTCAATACTTCCACTAAGTAATTTTACCTATATCAGCAAAGCCCCATTAGGTGAAATACTTACTACTTTCTAATTAGTTTACCACTTACTCAAATTCTGACACCACTTAATCATTAGCTATTTTCAATTTATACAAATATGTTAATATTTGTTCTGTAAATAATGAAAAAAAACCATCATGATTAGTGAACTAAATTTAACAGCGGACTTAGATTCTTATCTATCATTTCATATCAAAAAAGAGGTTTTTGCCATTGAGGTTGGGAAGGTGATTGAGATAATGGAAGTGCCTAATATCACTTTTATTCCAAAAGCTCCTAAATACATGAAAGGTGTAATTAACCTCAGAGGTAAAGTGATACCTGTAATTGACGCAGGACTAAAGTTTGGTCTAGACCCAATTGAGCTTACAATCAACTCCTGTATCATCATTATAAAACTGGAATCTTCAGATAATGAAATTGAATTTGGAATTATAGTGGACCAGGTACTTGAAGTGTTTGAATTAAACAGCAATAAATTACAAGCTTCCCCTGATGTAGGATCGGAATACAACCTGGATTATATCAAAGGCATTACAAAAATTGATGAAGAAATTACCATGGTAATTGACATTGACAAGGCCTTTAAAGCAGGTGAAATAAAAATCAAAAACGAAATAAATCAGGAAACAAAAAAGACAAAAAAATGAGACGAATTTTACTACTAATAACATTTTTCTGTGCATCCTTAAATTTTACTTATGCACAATTCTCTCTTAAAGCTGACTTCCGGGCGAGAGGTGAGTATAGGGATGGAGCAAGGATTTTGCTAAGCGATTCATTAGAGCCAACTTTTGTAGCCTCACAAAGAACCCGCTTAATAGCAGACTATAAAGATGACAAGTTTCAAATAAGAATTGGACTTCAAAATGCGCGTATCTGGGGCAATGATGATGAAAGAGCCAACATCCCAAATATAAATTTATCTGAAGGATGGTTTAAATACGCTTTACTTCCTTCGCTAGCTGCCAAAGTGGGCAGGCAACATCTAGTGCTGGATGATGGAAGAATTTTTGGGATGAGAAATTGGAATGACATTGCTGTATCACATGATTTGGCTGTTTTACAGTATGAAAAAAATGATTGGAATATTTTAGCAGGAGGAGGATATAACAATGACGGCAATGATTATACTGCTAGTCCTTATAATGTGAAATATTATAAATACCTGGTTTTTCTTTGGGTAAACAGAACCTTTGAAAATGGTCTTCAGGTTTCTTTGCTCCATTCAACAGATGCAAATGAGGACAAAACAGATTTCACGAAAACAAATAAAAGAAACACTGTAGGTTTATATAGTAAATATTCCAGCAACAGTAATTTTGGCTTTGAAGGTTCTGCTTATTATCAATATGGCAAACACACCTCGGGGCTTGATCAAAGCGGTTACATGTTTTCATTAATACCAAGCTACCAGCTAAGCGAAAAAGTAAAGTTAGTAGCGGGAACCAACTACTTTAGTGGTAATAATCAGCTTGATACTACTTCTACTACTAACAGATCGTTTAATAAATTGTTCGGAGATGGTCACCGCTATTACGGCTTATTAGATTACTTTTTAAATATTGAAGATAATACAGACAGAACTGGCGTACAAGAGTTATTTGCCGGTGTATTTCTTAAGACTAGTGAGAAATCAGAACTTGAAATTTCCTACCATCACTTTGCTACGACAGGTGCGCTAATTGATACACAAAGCCCTAAATTTAAAGCAGCTGATGCTGAATTAGGTAGTGAAATTGATCTCCAGTATAAGCATAAAGTAAATAGTTATTTCACTGTGGTATTAAATTATGCCACAATGTTTGCCACACCTTCCATGGAGATTTTAAAAGGAGGAGACCATAACCGTTATCAGCAGTGGGCTAATCTAATGCTGATAGCAAAACCAGAATTATTTAGATCAGATAAAAAATAACCATTAAATAAAAACAAATATGAAAGTATTTAGACTTACTACTAACCAGCGGATTGTATACATTTTCGCATTAGTTATTTTGATTTCAGTAGGAGGTGCTGTTTTCAATTCACTTCAAACACAGAAACTGAAGGCCGAAATTGAAAAAATCTATAATGACAATTTACTAAGTATAGATTACCTTATTGAAGCAGATAGAGATGCTTATCAAG
The DNA here is from genome assembly GCF_014636295.1 of Marivirga lumbricoides. Lineage (GTDB taxonomy): Bacteria > Bacteroidota > Bacteroidia > Cytophagales > Cyclobacteriaceae > Marivirga > Marivirga lumbricoides. The sequence continues at coordinate 21,603 of NZ_BMEC01000016.1, forward strand.
GAAGTATTGCAATTACTCATGCACTATCCAATAAAGCAGCTTCTGACAAAAAGTTTTTAGACGCACTTGTAGAAGAAATTAGATCCAACTTACAGCAAGTGGAAGATCGTTACAACCAATTTTTCGAAATATCAGCATTTACTAAGCTTGATATTTATGATGAATATGACGTATATAACAATACATTTAGAGCAAATATCGCAGAAATAAAAAGCACTAGTGAAGAAATTATTGCAAATCTTCAAAAAAACGACTTTAAAAAAGCCGGTGAAATTTACTACTCAAAATATCAGGCTGCCTTTGAGCCTATGCGATCTGCAATGGATAAATACACCGATTTAAGTTTAGCTTCTTCTGAAGAAGCTTATAATGCAGGAATTGGTTTGAGTGAGGGAATATTTCGAAATTCAATGATAGTGGTAGCTGCGGTTTTTCTATTTATCCTTTTAGGCGGTATTTATCTTAAAAACAGTATTTCAAAACCACTTAATGAAGCAATGGATATTGTTGATAAAATGTCAGTAGGTAATCTTCAAGTTAACATTAATAAAGCCAAGTATAACAAAAAAGATCAGATCGGCTTCCTTCTTTTAAAAATGGATGAGATGGCCAAAAATTTGAGAAATGTTATTTCTACAGTAAGGAATGGCGCCAATTATATAAATAGAGCTAGTGTGGAGTTGTCTTCATCTGCCGGGCAATTATCTCAGGGAGCTTCATTACAAGCAAGTTCGGTAGAGGAAGTTTCTTCATCAATGGAACAAATGGCTGCTAACATTATGCAAAATACAGACAATGCGAAGGAGACAGAAACAATTGCCAGAAAAACTAATAAGCAAGTAGAAAGCTCTAATAGCGCAGTTTTAGAAACTGTAGATTCAATGAATTTAATTGTGAGAAAGAACTCTATTATAGGTGAAATTGCAAGGCAAACAAACCTATTAGCTTTAAATGCTGCTGTTGAAGCCGCAAGGGCAGGTGAACATGGTAGAGGTTTTGCAGTGGTAGCATCTGAAATCAGAAAATTAGCTGAAAGAAGCCAAAATGCCGCTAAAGAAATTGATGACATTTCTAACACCAGCGAGAAGGTTGCCAGAAATGCGGGTGATATGTTGAATTTACTGGTTCCTGAAATTGAAAAAACAAGTAACCTGGTAGCTGAAATCACTTCTGCAAGTTTAGAGCAAAATGAAGGTGCTAATCAAATCAACGATGCAATTCAGCAATTAAACACTGTAGTTCAGCAAAATGCAGCAAGTGCAGAGGAATTAGCCTCAAATTCAAAAGAGCTTAACTTCCAGGCTGATACTTTAAGAAAGGCCATTTCCTTCTTCAAGTTTGATCAAAATGATGATGCCAATGGAGCTGATCTTTCCGAGGTAGAGGAAATGAATGAGGTACTTGATCAACAACCTAGCTTTAAGCCTGCTAATTTAAAAAATGGGCATGGAAAAAAAGATCAATCCAAAAAAGCAAATTCCAAAAAAGAGTCAGAATTGGAAAACGAAGGTTTTAAACTAGTGCTTGATTCTACAGATGACGAACTGGATCAGGAATTCACAAAATACTAATCACAAGTGTTTGCATGGTTTATAGCCATGCAAGCTCTAATATTCATTAAAGTACTTATTAATAATGACTACTGATCTTAAAAAAACTGCTACTTCCGGTAATCTTATTCCATTAAATGATAATGATTACTACAAGCTTAGTTCTTTTATTAGAACAAATTTCGGCATTAATCTGACAGAAGCTAAACGAACGCTTCTTGAAAGCAGATTGCAGAAAAGATTAAGACTATCGGGCATTACCAGCTTTAAAGAGTATATCAAAAAAGTATGTGAAGGGCATCATCATGCAGAATTAATCAATATGATTAATGTGGTTACTACTAACAAAACTGATTTTTTCAGAGAAAAAACACATTATGACTATGTACTCAGCAAAATTTTACCTGAGCATGCTGCTTTACCTGCAAAAAAAGAGCTTAACATTTGGAGTGCGGCTTCTTCAACCGGAGAAGAAGCCTACACTATGGCTATGGTGATTGAAGAGTTCAATAGACTTACTAACAATTACTTGAAATACACTATTGACGCTAGTGACATTTCTACCGAGGTATTAAAAAAAGGAATTCAAGCAGTCTACAGGGAAAGTGACATTGCTGCAATTGCTAATGGAATGAAGCAGAGCTATTTCTTAAGAAGCAAAGAAGCCGGTAGCGACAAGGTAAGAGTAGTTAAAAAATTAAGAGAAAAAGTAAAATTCTTCAGGTTTAATTTAATGAGTAATGCTTACCCAACACGGGAAAAGTATGACATTATTTTCTGTAGAAATGTACTTATTTATTTTGACAGAACAACTCAAGAGCAGGTAATTCAAAAACTTTGTGAATCTTTAAAAACCGGAGGATATTTATTTTTGGGGCATTCCGAATCCATTATTGGATTGAATGTACCACTAAAGCAATTAATTCATACTGGCTATAAGAAAATCTCCTGAAAAATAGATGACTACAGAAATAGAAAGAAAAGAGTTGTTCGTTCACCCTGGAGAGATAATTGTTAAGCACGCACCCGCTGTTCTCTGGACAGTTTTAGGGTCCTGTGTATCAGTTATTCTGTACGATGTTAAAAAAAGAATTGTAGGCATGAATCATTATATGTTACCAGCCTGGAATGGAAAGGAGAATCCTACAGCCATGTATGGTGATATAGCCATAAGAAATTTGATTAGCAGGATGCTGGCTATGGGCTGTAGAATAGAAGATTTACAAGCTAGAATAGTAGGCGGGGCTGAACAGACTAATAAAACATTTGAAATAGGAAAAAAAAACATCAACGTAGCCTTTGAGGCAATTAGAAAAGAAAATATACATATTATTTGTAGTCAAATAGGTGGAGCGTGCGGTAGAAAAATAAAGTTCATATCCTCTAAAGGGGAACTATATATTAAAGCGCTCAATGAAGCACAAAAAATAGATACTCAATTAGTCAAAAAAATTAAATAAACCCTAATGAAAAATATAGTTGTAGCAGAAGATTTTGGCGTTTCACGCAAAATTATCACTAGTGTATTAACTAAAGCAGGCCATAAAGTTATGGAAGCAGCTGACGGAAAAGAAGCCTCAATGCTGTTTGATGGCCGTAATGTAGATTTATTAATTACTGATTTTAATATGCCGGAAATGAATGGTGCAGAACTTATTAAAAAAGTAAGAGCCTCTGAGCAATATTCATTTATCCCCATTTTATTACTCACAACAGAAGTAAATGAAAGCAAGATAAAAATGGCACTTGATGAAAACATTACAGCTTGGATCAAAAAGCCATTTCAATCTGATGAATTTCTAAAAGTAGTAACTAAAGCCCTGAGATAATCATGGATTTTAAGCAGGAGTACATCGAAGAAGTAAAGCAGATTCTAAAAAGTCTGGAACATTCTATCATGCTTTTGGATAATCAACCTAACAATCCGGAACAAATCGATAATGTGTACCGCTATTTGCATACTGTTAAAGGAAGTGCAGGCATGTTTGATTTTAAGGAAATGGAGCGTTTAACCCATGAACTTGAAAACATATATTCAGATATTAGGGAAGACCTTCGAGCTATAGATGAAAACATTCTGGATCTCACTTTACATGCAGTAGATGTACTTAATGACTTAATTGAAGAAAATGACGATGGTGGAGCCAGTCAACAAATTATAGACTCCATTATTTCATTAAGAGGTAGCTCAGGAGAAATAATTACATCTGCAGACACAACAAGCTCAACAAAACAAAAAGAAGCTTATGCTATCATATTTACACCAACGGATAGTATTTTTAAGAGAGGTATTAATCTGAATGCTATCCTTGAAGATCTTAATGAGCTGAGCTGGCATGAAATAATTATCCATAATGAAAGCATCCCCTTTGTTGATCAAATTAAAGCCAGAAAGATATCTTCATGGCTGGAGATTTTAGCTGTTTCACAAGAGGGAGTAGAAAGCATTAAAGACATTTTCATGTTTTTAAATGACTCTGACTACCAACTATTTCCAATAAGCAATAAGGAAGACTTTCATTCTGAAGCCTATACTGAACTAATAAAATTAACAGATGAAGAAGCGAATTGGAGAATAGAAAAATTTAAAACCTTTGATCAGAAACTATTTCTTAAAGAGGCAACCTCCGAAGAAAAACCTGCAATAAATAAAGAGGAAGTATTAAAAGACCTAAAATCAGTAGTGGTTGACTTAGTGCCTGAAGAAATAGAAACTAGCTCCATAGAAAACAAAACTACAGGCAGTAAGTCAAAAAAGAACAGCCATGTAAATGTCTCCACTGAAAAGTTGGACGGGCTCATTAATATTGTAAGTGAGTTGGTTACCTTCCGCTCCGAAATGCAGCACCTGTTGAGTGAGGTTGAAGATGAGAAAATTACCGAAGCGGTTGAAAAGCTTGAAAACTTAACATTAAAGTTAAGAGACTCCGCTTTCAATATAAGACTTGTGCCTATTAACATAATGAATGTTAAACTTCAAAGGCTAATCAGGTCCGTTTCAAAGGATCTTAACAAAGAAATTGATTTTATAACCGAAGGACTGGATACAGAACTTGACAGAAGCATTATTACTGCTTTAGAAGCTCCGTTGATGCACATAATCCGAAATTCGCTGGATCATGGAATTGAATCTCCGGAAGAAAGGATAAAAAGAAATAAACCAGCTAAAGGTTTGCTTAAACTATATTCCTATAATAGCGGAGACCATGTTTTTATTCAAATACAGGATGATGGCAATGGAATTGATTTCAAAAAAATAAAAGAAAAAGCTATTGCTAAAAATTTATTAAGCGCTACCAAGGAATATACTGAGAAAGAACTCATTGCAGTAATGATGTCTGCTGGCTTTTCAACTGCCGATTCTGTAACAACGGTAAGTGGCCGAGGTGTAGGAATGGATGTTGTTAAAAAAGAAATTAATGCCTTAAGAGGTGAAATTGATATCAGCACAGAGGAAGGCCTGGGTACAATAGTTACTTTAAGATTACCTCTAACACTCACCATACTGGATACACTGGTGGTTAAGGTTTCTAATGAAAAATATTTAATTCCTATTAATGAGGTGGAATACTGCTATGAAGAAGAGCATAGTAAACTATTTAAAACCAACCGGCATTTAATCAATTATGAAAACTCCTTTATTCCATTTGTATCACTACGCGAGTTTTTCTCAGTTGAAGAATATCCTGAAAAGGAAACTGTAATTATCATTAATAAAAATGATACAAGAATAGCCATCATTGTAGACGATATTCTCGGGCAGTACCAAACTGTGTACAAGCCTTTAAATGAGCTCATTCAGGACATAGACTGCTTCTCAGGAGCTTCTATATTAGGCGATGGCTCTACAGCTTTAATTTTAAATGCTCTCAAGTTAAAACCTTAAAATTTTATGCATTATAAGATTTTAATCATTGACGATTTAAAAAGTATATTCACAAATATTGAGAATTTACTTACTTCAAAAGGATGTGAAGTAACTTATAGTGCCAATGGTTATGAGGGGCTGGCAGAAGCACAAAAAAACAATTATGATTTAATTATATTGGACATCCATATGCCTGATATAAATGGGCTGGATGTATGTAAACAACTAAAGAATATACCCTACTATCATTTCAGACCAATATTGCTACTCACTTCTGATACAGAAAGTCTGGATAAAGGCTTGCTTGCCGGAGCATCTGATTATATTCTAAAGCCCTTCAGCAAAGTAGAAATGATAGCCAGAGTCTTTACACAGCTTCATCTGAGCCAGGAAAGACTGAATACACTTAACGAGAAGATAGCCCTGGAAAGCAAGTTAGAGGAAAACATGGCTGAACTACAGGAAGCTCATAATGACTTGCGTAATTATTTTTATCAGGCGGCACATAAATTACGCTCTCCTATTAAAAGTATGAAAGGTTTACTTTCTCTTTTAAAGGAAGAAGACCCTGTTCTATACCAGCATATGTATATTAAGAAGTTAGGAGAAACTGTTAACAGACTTGATATAATAAATGCTCAAATTGCTCTTATTGGTGAATTGAAAGCCCACTTACCAATTGCTACTCAATTCAACTTAAAGAATTTCCTTGAAAAACTAATCTCAAAAGATTTTCCCAATGATAATGTAAAGATTGCACCAACTACTGATTTTTATGTAAATACTGATGCTTTCCTACTTTACCATGGCCTGCATCCAATAATTCAGAACGCGGTTTACTATTCTGAAGTAAGTAGAAAAAGCTCCAAAGAAGTATATATTACAGCTAAAGAAAAGAGAGGCGACTGTTACTTACTAATTAAAGATAATGGGATTGGTATAAACCCTGAATCATTTAATAAGATATTCAATATGTTTTACATAGGAAATGAAGTTTCCCGCGGAAATGGATTAGGTTTATTTATTAGTAAAATGGCTTTAAACAAGTCCAGATTAGAAATAAGAATAAAAAGTAAGCAGAAAGAGTTTACAACAGCAAAGATAAAATTAACCACTGTTATGTATAATGAAAATTAACTCTTATTATATATAAAATAAACACTAAAGAATGAGGCTCATAAAAGTTTTAATTGTTGATGATTCAGCCCTGGTGCGGCAAACTTTTAAGTCACTACTGGAAAGTGACCCTGAAATAACTGTGATAGCTACAGCCAGAGATCCTTTTGTAGCCGCTGAAAAAATCTCTAAAGTAAAACCTGACGTGATTACCCTGGACCTGGTAATGCCAAAAATGGATGGTTTAACCTTTTTGCAGAAATTAATGAAACAGGTGCCCATCCCTGTGGTTGTTATATCTAATCAGACTAAAAGTGGTGCAGACCAGGCCTTGAAAGCCCTTGAATACGGAGCGGTGGACGTCATCTCCAAACCAAATATTTCCACAGATGTATTATTGGAAGAGTCCCGCGTTATACTCATTGACAAGGTTAAATCAGCTTATTTTGCCGGAAAAAAAACTAAGGCAGAAGATAAAGAAATACATAAGACTGCTCGAACGCATGAAAGACCTTCATTTCAAAACTACTATCCTGGAAAAAATTTAGTGATTGCTTTAGGAGCCTCTACCGGTGGTACTGAGGCTATTAGAGAGTTTCTTCAATCATTACCTGCAGCTATGCCTCCTATCCTTATAGTGCAGCATATGCCTGAAAAATTTACAGCAAGCTTTGCCAAAAGGCTAAATGAATTGTGCAGCCTTAATGTTAAAGAAGCAGAAGCTAATGAAGAAATACTTCCGAATACGGTATATGTTGCCCCGGGAAATTATCATATGTCTGTGGCACATTTAAATGGTAAAAACTACATTAGAGTATTAAAAGGAGAGTTGGTTAACAGACATCGTCCGTCAGTGAATGTCTTATTTAATTCAGTTGCTACTCAATTTGGGCGAAACGCTATTGGAATCATAATGACTGGCATGGGCGATGATGGAGCTACAGGAATGAGAACCATGTATGATAAGGGGGCCTGGACAATAGCGCAGGACAAAGATTCATGCGTAGTATTTGGGATGCCTCAGAAAGCAATTAAAAGTAAAGGAGTATCAGAAGTGCTTCCTTTAAATGAAATAGCGCCCACTTTGCTAGATTTTCTAAATACAAAGTAATTAATTTATGAGATTGAATTAAATACAATGATAAAAAAGTGGCTTAAAGCAATTACTGAGGTTGGAGTCTATGAGGAACTGACAAGTGCAAAAAAAATGTCAGTCATACTATCCAATTATATTTCTCTTATCCTGATTCTGTTAACAGGAAGCCTTTTAGTTTCTTCATCTGCTCAGGAAGATATAAACATTTTCCCGTTTATATTATTTGGTTTTATATTATTTACTCTCCCTCTTTTAATAAATTATCTTAATTTTTTCAAAATCAATCAACTGTACGTTTCATGGGTTCCTCCTATTTATATACTTTTCATTATATTATATTGGATCAGCTCTTTTGAGGATGTATTATCTTTTAGTAATTACCTGGGAATAAGGTTCTACTTTATCGCTTTGGGTTCTATTCCATTTATCATTTTCAATTCCAGAAAAGGTATCTGGATTTTCTTAGGCGCTCTACCCACCCTGATCATTTTACTCTTTTTTAATGATATGCTTGAGTTTTACAATGTAGGCTTATTTATAAATGAAGATAACCCCTCACACCTTTTAAATGTAACTCGAAGATCTATTTTCGCCTACTTTTTTGTAGCCGGAAGTTGTTATTTGTTAAAACACCTGGTTGATAGATACAACTGTGAAAATCAAAATCTGATAGAACAACTTGATGCCCAAAATTTATTTATTCAGGAACAGGCTGAAGCAAAACTTCAGGAAGCTAACTATCAGTTAAAATTGAAAGTTGAAGAGCTTCGTAAACGGGAGCAAATGCTAAAACTATCCCAAGAGATTGCAAAAGTAGGCAGCTGGGAGTTTAGCGTTAACGATAGATTCACATTCTGGTCAGAGGAAATGTTTAATATTTTTGACATAGATACTAATACAGAATTAAGCCTGATAGACTACAAAAACTTAATTGGTAACGATAAGTGGAGTGGCTTTTATCAAGTAAGTAAGGAGTTAATACTTAAGAAGGGTGAATTTGCACTAGTCATAAATATTAATACCCCATTAGGCTATAGCAAGTGGATTAAAGTATATGCTTTCTCTATTAAAGAAGGTGATCAGCTAGCAGGCGTACGAGGAATTTGCCATGACATTACACAAGCTAAAGAATCAGAACTGCTATTAAAAGCAAGTGAGAATAAATACAGAGGTCTGTTTGAGCAATCGTTCTACCCAATATTATTAATTAATCCTGAAGGAACGATTCTGGATGCCAATAATAGCTTAAGCTTACTCACCAAAATCAACAAGGACGAATATCTATTAAAAAACATCAACACATTAATCACTTTTTTTGAAGGCAAGAAGTTTGATTTCAGCAAAAGTAGTTATACTGAAGAAACGTTGGGAGAAATTCAGGCAAACACAGGAGAAAAGCTACTGGTTGAAATTAACTGGAAAGTAATGCCAAGTGAAAGGGTAATAGTTACTTTACGTGATGTAACACAAATTAAAGCTGCTCAAAAAACACCTAATAGAAAGCGAGGAGCGCTATAAGGAATTAGTGGAAAACGCGACAGAAGCATTGGTGGTTATTAATTGGGAAACTGGCAAATTTGTTAATGCCAGCAATAGTGCAGAAGCTTTGTTTAAAATCCCAAAAGATAAGCTACTGGAGCTAGGCCCGCTGGATATTAGCCCGGAATTCCAACCCGATGGAACTGAGTCAAAAGAAATATTTGCTCAATTTACCCAACAGGCGTTAAAGAAAGGCAAAGAATCATTTAACTGGACCTGTATTGATATGGAAAGAAACCCCATTCCTTGTGAAATACGGCTAGTTAAAATCCCGTCACGGAAGGAAAAATTATTGAGAGGAAGCATAATTGACATTTCAGATAAAATTGAAAAAGTAAAAGAATTAGAAATAGCCAATAAAAAAATAGGTGAATTAAAATTGATTGCTTTAAGATCGGTTATGAGTCCTCACTTTATTTTTAACGCACTTAATTCCATTCAGTATTTTATTGGTAAAAATGAAAGGCTTAATGCCATCAACTATCTATCAACATTTTCCAAATTAATCAGAAGCATCCTTAATCACTCTGTGGACAATAAAATCAAATTATCAGAAGAGGTTGAAATGTTAAAAAACTATATAAGCCTGGAAATGCTTCGCTTTGAAGATAAATTCGATTTCAATTTGATTATAGATCCGGAGCTGGAAATTGATTACATAGAAATACCCTCATTACTAATTCAACCTTATGTAGAAAACGCAATTTTGCATGGACTATATAATAAACCTGAAAAAGGAACCCTCACTATAGAAATAACTGAAAAAGGAGATGTAATTTATTTCACTATTCAAGATGATGGTATTGGAAGAAATGCTGCCATGCTTTTAAATGCTAAAAGCTTCCCTAAGCATAAATCGTTAGGCCTAAAGCTAACTCAGGAAAGGCTGGAGCTTATTAATGAAAACAGAAATATTTCTTTCTACATTGAGGATCTGGAAAAAAATGGTGAGCCAAGTGGCACAAAGGTAACAATAGGTATTTTATCTTAGAAGTTTCATTTCTGTCTGGCTCTCTTCTCTTAGTAATCAATTGCAACTTCAAGTTGAAAACTTATTTGCTGATTAGGTTTGAATTGCCAGTTTAAATACCGACATTTTCGGAATGAACGTTCATTCCGCAATTAAAAATAAACTGGACAAGAAAACCCTCATTCTTGAAACTACACTTGCCTGTATTTCAGAATTTGGGTTTCACGGCACCCCAATTTCTATGATTGCGGAAAGAGCAGGCGTGGGTGCAGGTACCATCTACCGTTATTTCGACAACAAGGAAGCGCTTATAAACGAGCTCTTTCTGGAAATAAAAAGAGAAGTAATGGCGGGTATGCTGCAAGGATATGACGAATCCTTAAATTTTAAAAACCGATTTAAACACCTATGGATGAGCCTGATAAATTATTTCATGGATCACCCACAGGAATTCCAATTTATAGAGCAACACCGTTATGCAACCTACATGAGCATGCTAACCCGAGAGGAAAGCTTCATGATTATGTCTCCCGTAATGATGTTTTTTATTGAGGCCAAAAGAGCAAAGGCCATCAAAGATCTCCCCCTCTACACAATTATTTCCCTGGCATACGGACCCATCACTTCCCTGGCCAAACTTCAAATCGATCATCAACAAAAATTAAGTAAAGAACGAATTAATCAGGCTGCCGATGCATGTTGGGATGCGGTGAGAATGATTGGTTAAAAACACAACGATATGAAAACACCAAATGTGGTATTTAACGGGATTGGCTCCTTCATCCCGCCAAGGATTATTACGAATGAAGATTTCCTCCACAAGGAATTTTACACAGAAGAGGGGATTTTATTTGATGTACCCAACGAAGAAATTATTCGGAAATTTGAAAAAATAACCGGCATAAAGGAAAGAAGATATGCAGAGAATAATCAGGTAAACTCTGACCTGGGCTATCTGGCAGCTGAAAAAGCATTGGAAAATAGCAGTATCAACAAAGAAGAACTGGATTATATTATTTATGCACAAAACTTTGGGGATATTCAGTATGGCACCAACCGTGTGGATAACATGCCCAGCCTTGCCTCAAAAGTAAAAAATAAGCTAAAGATTAAAAATCCGGATGTGGTTTGCTATGATTTGGTATTTGGCTGCCCGGGATGGCTCCAAGCTGTTATTCAGGCATATCAAATGATTCGCAGTGGTTTTTGCAGAAATGTTTTAGTAGTAGGTGGAGAAACTCTCAGCAGAACGGTGGACCCTCATGACAGAGACTCAATGATTTTTTCGGATGGAGCAGGTGCCACCATCGTTTCTGCTTCTTACGATGATGACAGAAAAGGAATTTTAGGTTTTGCCAACAGAACAGATGCTAATGAAGAGCTGAGCTTTCTTAAAATGGATAAATCCAACAAGCCGGGAATGCCGGAAAATGAACGTTTCATAAAAATGAAAGGCAGAAAAATCTACGAATATGCACTGGACGAAGTGGCAGGAGGAATTCAGACCGCATTAAAAAGGTCAGGAATCTTTCTTGAAAACATTCAAAAAGTACTTATTCATCAGGCAAATGAAAAAATGGATGAGGCTATATTACGTAAGTTAGGCCAGCTATATAATATAAAGTTAGAAGCCAAAGATATGATGCCAATGACCATTCAAAAATTTGGCAATAACTCCGTGGCCACTGTCCCTGTTATGCTGGACATGGTATTAAGAGGAGAAATAGAAAATCATGAAATAAACAGCGGTGATGATATCGTATTAGCCTCAGTGGGGGCAGGTATGCACATTAATGCAGTGATTTACCGATTCTGAATTGAGAATTAAGCGCTGTCTCACCTTACTATTTCTTGCAAGGCAATGGCCAGCGCAGTCACCACATTAATGGAGGAATTCTGCCCATATAAAGGAATATGAACAGATTCGGGAATTATAGAAAGCAACGCTTCTGAAATCCCGTTCCTTTCAGAGCCTATTACTATTGCAATTTTATCTTCTTTCCTGAAATTGAAGGTTTGAATGGCGCGGCTATTTTTAGTTATTTCCAAGGCTAGCGCTTTATAGCCAGCCTCTTGTAATTCATTCATTATACCTCTTGAATCCTCTTCAAAAAAGAAGGGGATTTTTTGATACGTATTTCGTGATGCTCTTTTTACTTTAGTGGTAAGCCCCACCCCTAGAGTGCCCGTAAAAAAGAGTCTTTCTACACCAAATGCTTCTGCCACTCGCATAATCATTCCTACATTTTCCGGGGTGCGGATATTCTCCGCAACAATAACAATGGCTTGCTGGTGTTTACTATTCTCAACTTCCTGATGTTGCTTCTGTACTCTTTTCATTACTCAAAAATATAAAAATAGAGGTGTTTAACATCCATTCGCCAACTTGATTTACCGAAATGCTTAACATTAAATAGATCCTATCAGGCAATTACATGAGAATCAATGGCATGTGTCTAAAAAGTCAGTAATGTAAATGATTACCCATTGTATAATCTAAAATTAGATTCCGTATAATTAATTCCACACTAATTCGCACCGCATAATTGGCAGAAATGTTAAATAAATCTGCCAATCCTAGAATTCGTTAGCCAACAATGTCAATATGGCAGTAGAATTTTCGCTAAAATTACTTGGCACATAGCTTGTTAATATAGTACCAAATCGAAATCAGAAAAAAGTAAAATTAATATATCATGGGAAAAATTATTGGAATTGACTTAGGTACTACTAACTCCTGTGTTGCGGTTATGGAGGGTAATGAGCCCGTTGTAATCCCAAACAGCGAAGGTAAGAGAACCACGCCATCAATTGTGGCATTTTTAGACAACGGAAAAGGTGAAAGAAAAGTAGGTGACCCTGCTAAAAGACAAGCTATCACTAATCCGCATAACACCATTTCTTCCGTAAAAAGATTTATGGGTAAAAAATTCTCTGAAGTATCTGATGAGAAAAAAATGGCTTCATATGTTGTTGAGTCTGGAAATAACGATACTGTAAGAGTAAAAATAGGTGACAGAAATTATACTCCACAGGAGCTTTCAGCAATGATTTTGCAAAAAATGAAAGCAACTGCTGAAGATTATTTAGGTCAGGAAGTAAGTGAAGCAGTAATTACTGTACCAGCTTATTTTAACGATGCTGAAAGACAAGCTACTAAAGAAGCAGGTCAGATTGCAGGCCTTGAAGTAAAAAGAATTATAAATGAGCCAACTGCTGCTGCCCTGGCTTATGGTTTAGATAAAAGAGATAAAGACCAAATAATTGCCGTTTACGATTTAGGTGGTGGTACATTTGATATCTCTGTACTTGAATTAGGGGATGGTGTATTTGAAGTAAAATCTACTAATGGTGATGTACACCTAGGTGGTGATGACTTTGATCAGGTAATTATCAACTGGTTAGCAGAGGAATTTAAAAATGACGAAGGATTGGATTTAAGAAAAGATCCAATGGCTCTTCAAAGATTAAAAGAAGCGGCTGAGAAAGCTAAAATTGAATTATCAAGTTCAAGCAGCACCGAAATTAACCTGCCATACATTATGCCGGTTGATGGTGTACCAAAGCACTTAGTAAGAACTTTAAGCCGTTCAAAATTTGAGCAATTGTCAGATAGTCTGATCAAAAGATCAATGGAGCCGGTAAAGAAAGCATTGCAGGATGCTGGTGTGTCTCCTTCTGAAATTGATGAAGTAATTTTAGTGGGTGGATCAACAAGAATTCCGATTATTCAGGAAGAAGTTGAGAAATTCTTTGGTAAAAAGCCTTCTAAAGGTGTAAACCCGGATGAAGTAGTGGCAATTGGTGCAGCTATTCAAGGTGGTGTATTAACCGGAGAGGTAAAAGATGTATTGTTATTGGATGTGACTCCACTTTCATTAGGTATTGAAACAATGGGTGGTGTAATGACTAAATTGATCGAATCTAATACTACTATACCATCTAAAAAATCTGAAGTATTTAGTACAGCTTCTGAGAATCAGCCTTCTGTGGAAATCCACGTATTGCAAGGTGAAAGATCAATGGCGAAAGACAACAGAACCATTGGTAAATTCCACCTGGATGGTATTCCACCAGCACCAAGAGGTGTGCCTCAAATTGAAGTAACTTTTGATATTGATGCTAACGGTATTTTGAACGTATCTGCAAAAGATAAAGGAACCGGAAAAGAGCAAAAAATCAGAATTGAGGCTTCTTCAGGATTGTCCGATGCGGAAATCGAAAAAATGAAGAAAGAGGCGGAAGCTAATGCTGAAACGGATAAGAAAGAGAAAGAAAAGATTGACAAAATCAATCAGGCTGACTCTTTAGTATTCCAGACTGAGAAGCAAATGAAAGAATTTGGCGATAAGCTTTCTGAAGGCAATAAAACTGCCATCAACGATGCTTTAGCTAAATTAAAAGAAGCGCACAGCAAGCAAGATGTTGACGCGATCGATCCGGCCATGGAAGCATTAAATAATGCATGGCAGGCAGCTTCACAGGAAATTTACCAGGCACAGCAAGCTGCTGGCGGTGATCAGGCTGGTGGTGCTCAAGGTGGTGCACAACCGGAAGATAAAGCCGGAGATGGTGTAGATGATGTGGAGTACGAAGAAGTAAATGATGATAAAGAATCGAAATAATAATGTAGATACTAGATTCTAGAGTTTAGAATCTGGACACTAGGATCTAAAATTTTAAAGCCCTTTGAGAGAAATCTTGAAGGGCTTTTTTGTATATCGATAAACTACGGACTAATAAAGAGAATGGCGTAAAGGCATAATCACCTGTATTGCTCCTTTCTTAATATCTACTTCCACTTCTTTTACATCGCCTTTGAGTTCTCCATCTATTTGAAGAAGTTCATTGGTATGGCATAATATTTTAGCGTGATCTGTTTTATAAATATCAACAAACTCAGAGTTGTTGACATCCCCAAAAAAGGAGCTGAAAGTAAGAGAAACCAGTTCTCCAAACGGAATCGGTTTAAAAACAACAATTTCAAACTTACCATCACTCATAGAACTATCCGGATTAATAATAGCCCCGGTACCATAGCTGGAAGCATTTGCAAAAACAATCATTTCAGCTTCCACTTCAAATGACTTACTGTTCAATTCCACAGTAAAAAAAGTAGATTGCTTGTCCCTCAGCGAATTGAAAAATGATCGGGCATAAGCCAATTTCCCCCTATCACCACTCTCTTCAAAGTCCTTGATCATCTTAGCATTAAAGCCCACATCGCTCAAGTGCAAAGAAATATGCTCCTTATTGATAACTACTACATCGGTAGGGTTGGCTTGGCCTTCAAAAATAATTTCCAGGCTTTCCTCCACATCCTCAGGAATTTCCAATTCACTCGCTAAACCATTGGCTGATCCTAAAGGAATGATGCCTAATTCAATCCCTGTATCTAACAATACCCTCGCCACTAAATTAACAGTTCCGTCCCCTCCACAGGCCACCACTGCTTTTGGTTGGTATTTTGTAACCTGGTCCTTTACTTTCTCGTGATCATTCTCTCCGGTGGTGGTGTAAATTGTATATTCTCTGTTATATTTATAGCAGGTACTTTCAATTATACTTTCCAACTCAGATTTGTCGGTAGTCCCCGATTTCGGGTTGATAATAAATAAATACATTGACTGGGCCATGATAGTTTAACTAAAAAATAGAGTATTATTTTACGTGCTTTAAATATACGACTTGCCCTTTACTTAAAACGAGCATTAGGGATAATCTCTCCTCCACGGATCATTCCCTATAGAGGTTACGGAAGTAGAGAAAGAATTTATGTAAAAGGCCAGGTTTTAGAAAACAGACCTGATTTTATTTCTGAAGAAACAGATAAAAAACGAAAAAACATCAAGACCATGCTGGGCCGGTACTTCAGCACTCCTATTCCTGAAATGAAGGTTAAAATAAAACTTTCCGGACAGGAATTTGAGACTGTAAGTGATGAACTGGGCTATTTCAGCGAGTGGATCTATCCTGAAAAAACTATTGAGCCGGGCTGGCATCCTATTCATTTTTCTATTTGCGGAGAGGACGGCACCGATGTTTGTGTAAATACAGGGGAATTTCTGATGGTACATGATCATCCTGACTTTGGCGTGATTTCAGATATTGATGATACCGTCTTGGTTTCACATGCTACTCAAATTCTGAGAAAGCTCCGGCTTATTCTTACCAAAAATGCGAAAACCCGCTTACCCTTTGAAGGAGTGGCTAAATTTTACAGAAAACTACACAACGATAAAAACCCTGTATTCTATGTAAGTAGCAGCGAATGGAACCTATATGACTTTCTGGCTGATTTCTTTGAAATACGTAACATTCCTAAAGGCCCATTTTTGCTACAGGAGTTTAAATCAGGCTTTAGAGATTTATTTTTTAGCGGAGGTGGGAGCCATTTGCATAAAATACAAAAAATTCAGCGACTGATGAACCTTTATCCCGGGCTCAATTTTATACTGATTGGTGACAGCGGCCAGCGCGACCCGGAAATTTACAAAAAAGCCCTACATGAATTTCCGGGAAGAATCAAAGCTGTGTATATCAGAAAGATAGGCAAGAAAGACGAGTTCGAAGAAGAAACCATCAAACTTTTCAAAGAAAAAGGGGTGGAACTCCTAATGATGGAAACCACTAAACAGGCTCGTCAGCATGCGCTTAAAATGGGCTATATCACTTCTGATAACTGATAAAATGGTAGAAAGATTATGCCTGTTTTACAATGCTAAAAAAAATAAAGATTTCCTGAACAGCATCATTTACAATACGTTATAATGTTTCAACATTAACAATTAAAACAATAGTAAAATGAGCTTAAGAATTGGAGATGACGCACCTAACTTTCAGGTAGAAACCACTGAAGGTAAAATTGATTTTCACGAGTGGTTAGGTGACAGCTGGGGAATATTATATTCTCATCCGGCTGACTATACACCAGTGTGTACCACCGAACTAGGAAGAACCGCCCAACTGAAACCGGAATTTGATAAGCGTAACACTAAAGTATTAGCTGTTAGTGTAGACGATCTGGAATCGCATCAGGGGTGGATAAAAGATATTAATGAAACGCAGAATACAGTAGTTAACTTTCCTATAATTGCTGATCCCGAAAGAAAAGTGGCCCATTTGTACGACATGATCCACGAAAAAGCTTCAGCAACAGCTACTGTGCGTTCTGTATTTTTCATTGGCCCTGATAAAAAGATTAAAGCCAGTTTGACTTATCCTGCTTCTACAGGGAGAAATTTCGCAGAGATTTTAAGAGTAATTGATTCTTTACAGTTAACTGCGAGGTTTAGCGTGGCTACTCCTGCAGACTGGGTACAAGGTCAGGATGTGGTGATAGCTCCAGCCATTAAGGACGAGGATATTCCTGCTAAATTCCCGAAAGGCCATAAAGTAATTAAGCCTTATTTGAGAACTACCCCACAGCCGGAATAAAATATTAGTTTACAACAGACAGGTTTAAAAACAGATTCTCCCTGAGGATCTGTTTTTTTTATGTCGTCAATCCTTTGAAAAAGGGAATCTGTTGATTTAAACCGCAGGTTTAAATATCACAATTCGGGCATTTAACCCTTTATTAATTTTTATGAATTCCAATTATAAAAATGAGTTATGCCTAATATTAAAACACCTTCCCATGTGTCTGTAAAACGATATTTCTGCCTATTTCAGGAAATCCCTTTACAAGATTAACTGCCATTTTAGATCTGAAAGCATTGCCAAATAAGTTCTGAGTGGTTCTGCCAATCCACAGCCTTTTAGAAAAATGCTTTTTCCACTCACTGGAATATCTCTGCTCTACTCCTTTTCTGCTTTTTATTTTGCCATCATAAAAGTCGTTCAGAATGCTGGCCGCTATATACCCGGAATGAATAGCCATCGCCATACCATTGCCACATAAAGGAGTAATTAAACCTGCCGTATCACCTGCCATTAACATGTGATTTTCTACATTTTGTTTCTTGCTGAAACTGATTTCATTAATCACCTCCGGCTTCTCTCTCAAAAAAACAGCCCTTGTTAAAATATCTTTCAATAGCGGATTCTGGTGAAGCACAGCCGACTCCATCTCCCCAATTGAACCATAATTCTTCATATTTTCTCTTCTGCTTAGATAGCAAATATTCACCATATTATGCTCCACATGGCTTACCCCACAGTAACCTCCCGGAAAGTTATACAGCCCTATAGTATCTTTAGGATAATCAACATAAGCATGGTATTTTACTCCTAAAAAAGGACTTTTCTTTTTAATAAAATTTCTATCGAATTGCTTATCCAGCCTAGAGCGCTTGCCATAAGCATTAATCACAAACTCTGCCTGAAGACTATCCCCGTTTTTCAACCCAACCTGAAATTTGTCTGCCTGAAAATCAATAGAAGTCACCTCAGTGCCACAGCGTACATCCACACCTAAGCTTATTGCTTTCTGAAATAAAAACTGATCAAAATGATATCTGCTGATGCCAAATCCCCCAAGAGGCAATTGAATTTCCGCTGTTTTGCCATCTATATCTGCCAATAAAAAACGGTTAAGTTTCGAAGGAGCAAAATGTTCGGGAAATAAATCCATTCGCTTCAGAAAAGGCACCACTTCATTGGAAATATATTCCCCGCAAACCCGATGAAAAGGATAGAACTTCTTTTCAATGAGCATAACCGGATAATTATTTTTGGCCAAAGTAATAGCAGCTGTTAACCCTGCCAAGCCCCCTCCTACAATGATTATTTTTTGTTGATTTTCTTCCAAACTCACGATCATTTCTTTCGATAAACAAGCTAAGCTTTAAGTAGTTTACCATGTTCAGATAAGATTTGGTAAAAATACTACATCTTTTCGGAAAAGCTTCCCTTTAAAGGCCACAGCACACTAAAAATTGTTACCTTTGTGGCTTGTTTAGAAATATGTGGACGAAATTAGCTCATAACGTAATAAAATTCAGGCTTCCTCTCATTATCACTCTGGCATTAATCACCATTTTTATGGGATATCGTGCCAAAAATGTGGAGATGGATTATGACCTGGCTCAAATGGTTCCTGATACAGATGTTGACTTCATCGCTTTAAATAAATTCAAAGAAGTTTATGGTGATGATGGCAATATTTTAGCCATTGGAATGAAGGATAGCAGCCTTTATACCCCGGAAAATTTTACCCGACTCAATTACCTGGCACGTGCTATTAATGACATAATCGGGGTTAACAATGTACTATCCATTGCCAATCTTCAGCAAATTCAAAAAAACACTGAGGAACAGCGCTTTGAAATTAGTCCGATGGTGGATGATCTGCCTCAAACGAAGGTTCAGCTTGACAGCCTTTTAACCAGAATTGTAGATCAGAAATTTTATTCCGGCCAACTACTTAATCTGGAAACAGGCGCCACTGCGGTAATTATTTCTGTAGATGAAAAAGTTTTGAATTCCGCTGACAGGCAAAGGCTCATGCAGGATATCATTCAGGTTGGCGAAGCTTTTCAGGAGAAAACCGGTATAGAATTACACTACGCAGGCCTTCCTTTTGTACGCTCGGTAATGATGGGAAAAGTAAAGCAGGAGATCATCAAGCTATTAGTGCTTTCTGTCTTGATCACTGCCTTTATTTTGCTGCTGTTTTTCCGATCATGGGATGCTGTAGTTTTTCCCCTTTTGGTTATTTTCTCAGTGGTTATCTGGTCGGTAGGTACACTGGATCTGCTGGGTTATAAAATCACAATACTTACAGGTCTAATCCCTACCATCATAGTGGTTATCGGAATCCCTAACAGTATTTACCTGCTTAACAAGTACCATCAGGAATTTGAGAAACACGGCAATAAAATAAAGGCCATCAGCACAATTGTTCGCAAGATTGGCGTAGTTACTTTAATCACTAACTTCACCACTGCTGTTGGCTTTTTAGTGTTGGCTGTTACAGACATTAAACTGTTGCGCGAATTTGGTATTGTTACTGGTATCAACATATTTGCTACCTTTCTTGTAAGTATTATATTAATTCCTGCAGTTTTTTCTTATTTGCCTAAGCCAGGTAGAAAACAGTTGAAGCATCTTAATTTTAAGATGACAGACTTTATGGTGGAATGGCTAACCAAAGTAGCGCAAAAGCATAGAGCAAAATCTTACATCATTACTATTATTGTTGTAATCATCGCTTTCATCGGGGTTTTTAAAATCAATTCCATCAGTTTTATGATTGATGATTTGCCTGAGGATGGTAAAACAAAAACTGACTTAAGATTTTTCGAAAAAAACTTCAGCGGTATTATGCCTCTGGAAGTGACCATCGACACGAAAAAGAGACGTGGCATAGTTCAGCTCAACACCCTGAGGAAAATTGAGGAATTTGAACAATTTTTAGATAGTATTCCTGCCATCAGCAAACCGGTTTCAATTGTAAACATGATCAAAGCTGCACGCCAGGCATATTATAATAACAATGCAGCATTTTATGACCTTCCTACTCAGCGGGATTATGGCTTTATCATGCGTTACCTAAAACAGGAAGAAGGCAGCGAATCTGTAATGAGCAATTTTACTGATACAGAATTACAGGAAATGCGGATTTCTTTAAAAGTAGCTGATATTGGTTCGGATAAAATGGATATTTTACTGGAGGATGTTATAAAGCCGAGAATGCATCAGATTTTTGAAGATACAGACTTTGAAATTACGGTAACAGGCACCACTCCTATCTTCATTAAAGGAAACCGGTATTTAGTAGAGAATTTGAGACTTAGTTTAATTGTGGCATTTATTGTAATAGCAATTGTGATGGGACTTTTATTTTCTAATGTGAAAATGATCCTCATTTCGCTAATTCCTAATATGATTCCCCTAATTATCACTGCTGGTGTAATGGGATATTTTGGAGTGCCTCTAAAACCTAGTACTGCATTAATATTTAGTATTGCATTTGGGATTTCAGTGGATGACACCATTCACTTTTTAGCCAAATACAGGCAGGAGCTTTTTGCCAACAACTTTTTGGTACCAATTGCCGTGACAAAAACCCTTAAAGAAACCGGCAAGAGCATGATTTACACATCCATTGTTCTATTCGCAGGTTTTATTGTATTTGTGGCTTCAGACTTTGGAGGTACTGTAGCTCTGGGTTTCTTAACTTCAGCTACCCTTTTAGTGGCTATGCTTACTAATTTGATAGTTTTACCGGCACTTTTACTTACTTTTGACAATGGTAAAAGAAGGAGGGATGTTCACCCGATAATAGAACAATACGATGACAATTTCTATCTGGCTTCTGATGATGAGGAGATAGATTTAAAACAGATTACTAAAGAAAGAACCAGCTCAGAAACTGATGATTCTGAGGAAAAATAAGCGATAAACAATGGGTCAATATAAAGAGTACAAAAACCTTAACTATGCCGAACTGGCAGATGAGATATTAGCTTTCTGGAAAGAAAATAACATATTCCAACAATCTATTGATACGCGTTCCGGCAATCCTACATTCACATTTTACGAAGGGCCACCTTCAGCCAATGGTACTCCGGGAATTCATCACGTAATGGCCAGAACGGTGAAAGATATTTTTTGTCGTTACAAAACTTTAAAAGGTTTTCAGGTAAAAAGAAAAGGTGGATGGGATACGCATGGCCTTCCGGTAGAACTACAGGTTGAAAAAGAATTAGGTATCACTAAAGAAGATATTGGTAAAAAAATATCTGTAGAAGAATATAATCAGAAATGCCGTGAAGCGGTAATGAAATTTAAGGATGAGTGGGACGATCTTACCCGGAAAATGGGCTATTGGGTCGATCTGGATAATCCCTACATTACTTTTGAGAGAGATTACATGGAAACACTTTGGCACCTGCTAAAGAAATTCTATGATAAAGGTTTATTGTACAAAGGTTACACAGTTCAGCCATTTTCTCCTAAAGCCGGAACAGGCTTAAGCTCACATGAGTTAAATCAGCCCGGAACCTACAGAGATGTAAAAGACACTTCAATCACCTCTCAATTTAAAGTAAAGAAGAGCGAAAAATCTGCTTTTCTTTTTGAAGAAGAGAATGAAGACGTGAGAATTCTGGCATGGACTACCACGCCATGGACTTTGCCTTCCAACTGTGCGCTGGCTATAGGCGAAAAAATAGATTATGTAAAGGTAAAAACTTATAATCCATATACTTACCAACCGGTTTCTGTAATACTTGCCAAAGCCTTGGTAGGTAAGCATTTCTCTGAAAAAGCCAGGGAGCTTGCACTTTCTGATTATAAAGCAGGTGATAAACTCATCCCATTTGAAATAAAGCAGGAATTTAAAGGAACCGACTTAGTGGAAATCCGCTATGAGCAGTTGCTGCCTTACGTAACTAATGAAAATCTTGAAAAGAATGCTTTTAGAGTTATTCCGGGAGACTTTGTGACTACTGAAGACGGTACCGGGATTGTACATACTGCATCAGTTTTTGGAGCGGATGACTTTAGAGTGGCGCAACAAAATAATGTGCCGGCTGTAATGGTAAAAGATGAGCTAGGCCATGATGCACCTCTTGTGGATAAGCAGGGAAGATTTGTGAAGGAAGTAACCGATTTTGCAGGCCGATATGTGAAAGAGGAGTATTATGAAGATGAGGTTAGAAATGAGTCCGACTTTAAGCCTACTGATGTGCTTATTGCGATCAAACTGAAGGAAGAAAATAAAGCATTTAAAGTAGAAAAGTACGAGCACTCCTACCCGCATTGCTGGAGAACTGATAAGCCGATTTTGTATTATCCTTTGGATTCATGGTTTATCAAAACTACTGCCATGAAGGATAGGTTGGTTCAACTTAACAACACCATTAACTGGAAGCCTGCTTCTACGGGAGAAGGCAGATTTGGAAACTGGTTGGAAAATCTGGTTGACTGGAACCTGAGCAGGTCAAGATATTGGGGAACGCCATTACCAATCTGGGTAACAGAAGATAGAAAAGAAATCAAATGCATCGGCTCACTGGCAGAATTAAGAGAAGAAGTAAATGCATCTGTTAATGCAGGTTTTATGCAAGATGCTTTACCGGAGGATTTTGACTTACACCGACCTTACGTGGATGATGTCATTTTAGTGAGTGAATCCGGTAAGCGCATGTTTCGTGAGCCTGATCTGATTGATGTTTGGTTCGATTCAGGAGCAATGCCTTATGCACAATGGCATTATCCATTTGAAAACTCAGAAGAATTCGAAAGGAATTATCCTGCAGATTTTATTGCAGAGGGAGTAGACCAAACAAGAGGTTGGTTTTTTACACTTCATGCTATTGCCGGGATGTTATTTGACAAAGTAGCATTCAAAAATGTAATTGCAAACGGACTTGTATTGGATAAAGAAGGTAATAAAATGTCCAAAAGATTGGGCAATGCCATCAATCCGTTTGAAACTTTGAAAAAATACGGTCCCGATGCCACCCGTTGGTACATGATCAGTAATGCAAACCCATGGGATAACCTGAAGTTTAATTTAGCCGGTGTTGAGGAAGTTCAGCGTAAATTCTTCGGAACCTTGCAAAATACTTATAACTTCTTCGCTTTATATGCTAACCTTGATGGCTTCACCTTTGAGGGAGGTTATATACCTGTTGAAAAAAGAACAGAAAGCGACAGATGGATTTTATCCAAACTGAACACTTTGATAAAGTCAGTAGACGAAGCTTATAATCAATATGAGCCAACACGCGCAGCCAGACTGGTTCAGGATTTTGTAACTGATGATTTGAGTAACTGGTATGTTCGATTGAACAGAAAACGTTTCTGGAAGGGCGAATATAACGAAGATAAAAAGATTGCTTACCAGTCTTTATATGAGTGTCTGGAAAAAATAGCAATTATTTCAGCACCAATAGCTCCATTCTATTCAGAGTCTTTATTTAAAAGTTTAAATGAAGTAAGCAAAAGAAGTGAATCAGCATCTGTGCATTTGGTAGATTTCCCTGAGGTAAACCAGCAGGTGATAGACTTACAACTTGAGCAAAGAATGAGTCTGGCGCAACAAATCAGCTCTTTAACACACTCATTACGTAAGTCACAGAAAATAAAGGTAAGGCAACCGCTTCAGAGAATTTTAGTACCCGTTTTGAACCCTGAGGTAAAAAAGCAGATTGCAGCTGTAGAAGATTTAATTCTTTCCGAAGTAAACGTAAAGGAAGTAGAATATCTTGACGATGCTTCCGGTGTACTGGTAAAGAGCATTAAACCTAATTTCCGCAAGCTTGGGCAGCACTTTGGACCTAAAATGAAAGAGGTTGCTGCTATTATTAATGACTGGGGTCAGGATGAAATCGCTACTATTGAAAAAAACAATGCGTATGAAATTACTGTAGATGGAGAAGCAGTTACTTTATCGCTTGAAGATGTTGAGATTACTTCCAAGGATATACCGGGATGGTCAGTTGCTACTGAAAATGGCATCACCGTTGCCTTGGACATTACCATTAATGAAGAACTCAGAAAAGAGGGAGTAGCCAGGGATTTAGTGAATCGCATCCAGAATTTAAGAAAAGATAAAGGACTGGAAGTTCAGGATAAAATTCATGTGGCAGTGGAAAAAGGAAACAAGTTGGTAGAAGAAGCTATTCTACAAAACAAAACCTATATTTGTGCTGAAACTCAGGCTCTTTCATTAGACTTAAAAGATGAATTATCCGAAAGTACAAGCTTAGAAATAGATGATTTGACAATTAAGTTATTCATTTCCTTGTAAGTTAAACCTTTGAATTAGCCATACGCTTGCTTAATGGCTAATTCAGCAAGAGTTATGACCAATAAATGTTCAATTTATATACGCATGAAATAGCCATCATCTGAGAAAAACAACCTGGGATACATATTTGAAAAAATTCTTGAGTTGTTAGGAGTTCTACTGGTTTTAGCTATTTCATGTGGTTATTAAAAACATATTTTATACACATGAAATATTATAAATATTTTTTCCTGGCCCTTGCTGTTATTGTTCTTGATCAGGCAGTTAAGCTGTTCGTTCATTTTAACATGGAGTTGGGAGCAAATGGCCAGATTACTGTGTTTGGAGATTGGTTTAAATTATATTACACATTAAATCCCGGAATGGCTTTTGGAATGCAATTCGGATCTGAATTTGGTAAGTTAGGCCTCTCCTTATTTCGGCTTGTTGCAATGTTTTTCATTGCCTATTATTTGTATAGGTTAGCGAAGGATGATACCCACCCTGGCGTACTTTGGAGCCTTGCTTTAATATTGGGTGGTGCCATGGGAAATGTGCTGGATAGTACCTTTTATGGCGTATTATTAGATAATGCACCTTATGACGCCATTACACCCTGGTTCCACGGGCAGGTAGTGGATATGTTTTACATTGATATTTGGGAAGGCAGAGTAGCTGAGTGGGTACCTTTCTGGGGAGGTGATTATCTCTCTCTCTGGCCGATTTTTAATATAGCTGATGCTTCAATTTTTGCAGGAGTAGCTATTATTTTAATATTTCAAAAGCGTTTCTTCAAAGCAATGAAGCAGGAAGTAGTAAATGAGTAAATCTCAAGGCATTTCTACTTTTGAAATATCTATTCTAAGAATAAATTTACATCCTTCATCAGGCTTACTTATTACTTCGATTTGCGCATCCAGGGCCTCCACCTGAGTTTTTACTAAATAAAGACCGAGTCCCTTTCCTTCTACGTGAAAATGAAATCTTTTGTAGAGGCCAAATAATTTATCTCTGTCTCTCTCCAAATTGATACCCATTCCGTTGTCACTAACAGTTATTAGTACAAATTCGCCCTCTACTGTTGATGAAATATGTATAAGAGGGGCTTTATCAGGCTGCCTGTACTTAATGGCATTACTAATTAAATTATAAAAGATACTCTCAAAATAAACAGGTATAGAGTAGAGTACTGGGAAATCAGTAAAGTCAGTCGTGAGTTGCGTGTTTGTCACCTCTATCTCATTTCTCAATATATCTCGCAGCTTTTTGATAATAGCATCCAAACTAATTCTCTCTATTCGATTAGTGCTTGCTTTTTGAATAAGCAAAACCTCACTGATATCACTAATCACCTGATTAAGCTCTTTAGAAGCTATTTGCATCATCTTAATGATACGTTGCTTATCCTCTTCACCTTCAGAGCTGTCCATTAAACTACCCAATCCTAAGAGTCTTGCAATAGGTGCACGTAAATTATGAGAAATGATATAGGCAAATTGCTCCAGCTTACTATTTTGAGCAATCATCTCTTGGTTGGTACCTTTCAATTCTTCATTTTGTTTACTTACTTCATTATTTAGTTCTTTAATGCGCAGTTCCAATAAATTTTGCTGTTTTTCTATAGTCAGTTTTGCTTCCCTCAGTTCAAGATTTTGCTTTTCCAAAGCTTCATTTTTCTCCCTGATTAATTGTTGCTTTTGCATCAGCCGAATGTTTCGTAATTGAATCTCATCATTTTGAGTACTTATTTCTTCATTCTGTGCCATTATCTCTTCGCTGGAGGCCAAAATTTCATCTGTTCTCTCCCGCACAAGTTTTTCTAGAGTCATATTTTGATCTTGAAGGATTTTGTTTTTTTCCTTCTCAAGCTGGCTCAGTTGTTTAGACAGTTTGAGGGAGCGGGAATTATAAAAAGCAAAATATAGCAAAGTAGGCATGCTTATAATAAACAATATTATCTGCAACCAATAGGAGTTATTAACAGCACTTTTGAAACTTTTTTCTGCATTTTTGGAAATTTCATCAACATATGTGGCAACTCGATCATTAAATCCATGACTCTCAACTGCTACTGAAAAGCCTCTATCCTCTTCTATTAATTCTATAGCTCTCTCAATATTTCCATTATCTAAATGTTTTGCTATTTCCTCTTCAACAAAGCTAAAATATTCAGTAACTAAGCTTTTAACGTAAAAAAAGTCTTCCATGAAATAACCCAATGAAAGAAGTTCTTTTTCAAGATAATTAAATCTTTTGGAAAGCTGTGAAACTGCTGTATCTCTAGGAATAGTATACATTTTTTTATTTAGCCCTATTACATAAGCTCTTAAACCTAAATCAACTAAATGCAAACCTTGACGAATACCTTGAGCATTGGTTTTAACCCTTTCACAAACTTCAATTAACCTTTGATTTTCATTTATTCTTCTTCCATTTTGGTAAATGAGAAATATATTCAATAACATTAATATGCCAATTAATGCAACAATAATGTAAACTTTTATTCCAGATTTACTATTCATATACTATAAACATAATAGAGGACATGATAGTAAATTAGCAAGAATATTTTGTATTTAAAAACACAAACCGAATATTTATTAAGTACTTTAATACTTTTCCGGTAAGCTTACAAAAAGCTATAAAGACAATTCCAGCGCCCTTTAGAAAAGCAAAAAAAGCTGCATCAAAAATGAAAAAATGATCAGAATGACCATTGTTAGTTTGTAATCATTGTTTTTGAGGATAAGAAAATAAAAAAGCGAGCAGACTAATACAATCGCAATGAGGAAGCCAAATACGTTATAGATATTATAGCTCGGGGCATAAGATAGATTTCCGGAAGAATTATAAAGGGTTTTTATCTGCTTAAAAACTGGCGTAACAATTAATTTATAGTGAGAGCCTCTTTTAAACTCATTTTTCACTTTTGAATCTAGCAACATTCTATAGTCTCCCTCAAATGTCAATTCAGTGTAAAGAGAGCGTTTACTTCCACTTCGGGAATTATTCTCAACTATATTTTCCTTTTTTATTAGTATGCGCTGCTTTTCTGTACTTAAGAGAAAATAATCAGCAACTAAACCAATATTGAATAATGTTATCACAATAATGATAATGCGCACCCTTAGAAAGATCATCTTAAACATTTGCTCTTTCAGCTCACGTTCTTTTCTTTTCTTAGCCCAGTATCTCTTTCTCTGTTCCTCTCTGTAATGATCCTGATAAACGGGTTGAGCATTAGCTTCGTAAAGTTTCTTAGGTGGTTCAGGGTGCTTTTTGAGGTAGCTATATGCCGCATTAATCGCTTTAAATTTCTCTCCGGAATCTCCATAGAACACATCCGGATGGTACTTTTTAGATAGCCTTCGATAAGAGTCTTTCATTTCCCTCGGGGTAGCACCCTCAGCAATACCTAATATCCTGACAGATTGATAATAAAGATGCTCAGTACTACTCATCTTTACCGGTCAAAAAACCATACCCTAATCCTAAAGAAAAGCCAATACCAATTCCTAGTGAAATATTCCCTAATAAGTAACCCAATAATGCTCCGAGCATCACCCCAATAAATAGTTTTAAAAAAGGACTTTTCAAGAGTCTATTCATTACCTGAACAACCTGTAAACCGGGTATCTTAAATGAGCATCTTCATAATGATCGGAGCGCTTAAAAATCCAATCAAGCTGCGCATAATTACTTTTGGCAAAGGTGGAATCTTGCTCCTTCTTTGCTTTAAATTTAGCTTTATCCTCATCAGAGAAATTCTCAAAGATGCCTTTTGCTTTTTCTTCAAAAACATAATCTGAAAACCCTTCTTTCTGTTGTAGAATGGTGTCGAAGAAGTTCCAGTTAAAAAAAGAGTCTTGTGCTTCAGGCTCCAAGACCTCAACAATGTAACGCTTGGCTTTTTGGTTTACAGGAATGAGATAATCTCCCTTTCGTAGTTTTAGCGAAATCTTTTCAGGTTGCACCTCTGTATTATAATGCAGATAATGACCCTCGTAAGGTGATTTAGTGGTTTCAAAATCTTTTATATTGTATGACTGAACCTGCAATACAGTATCCCTTTCAATTTTTGTAAGTTTTACCTCATTTGCTTGTAAACGCTCAATTACATTTTGCCACGCCTGAGAGATTACGTAATAGTCAGGTAATTTTACTTTTTTAGTTACTACATACTGATTAAAAAAAGGAACTTCTTTTACGAAAGGTTGGTCTCGATGATATTTTAACAAAGGCTGACCTGTTAATTCACTCTCAGGATAAGAAGTCTCAAAACCTTTAAGGGTAATCATTTTAAAATCATCATCGTTATTCTCCCATTGTACGGGCAGGCTATCTGCTTTTAATAGTTTTTCACTCTCAGACTTTCTTAAAGTTTTGATTTTTTCTTTTTGGGCTGCACTCAACTCAGCAACTGTCATTAAAAAATCGTAATTCGTTTTTACCCTTTTGTCATAATCTTTCCACATATGACTCTCAGTCATAAAGCCGATGGTTTGAAATAAGGTAGTATAGCCACTCGTATACCTGGCAGCATCCCAGAACTGAGTCCAACCTTCTTCTGGTGATTTTCCATGAACATTTACATAAGGCACAGGATCATTCCCTTTTGCTACCATAGCTTCGAAAATTAAAGGTTCAAAAGTACCTTCAAGGTAATCCCCTAGCTCTCCACCCAGTTTATTATGCTGAGTGCTTAAAACTGTAAGCACATGCTGATGATCCGTGCCATTGGTAACATGTGTATCCACAAAAACATCGGGATCCAGAGAGTGAAAGATTTCCACAAAAGAGAAAGCGTTTTTCGAATCCATTTTAATGAAGTCACGGTTAAGGTCCAGATTTTTTGCGTTTCCTCTGAAACCGTAAGACTCCGGCCCATTTTGATTCACTCGCCAGGTGCTATTCCTATTTAAGGCACCTCCTATATTATAGAATGGGATGACAGCGATCACAACATTATTTAGAAAAGGATATTTTTTGGGATTTTGTGCTAAGTCACGCAATAACATCATTGAAGCATCCACACCATCAGGCTCACCGGGATGAATAGCATTATTGATAAGAAAAACCGTTTTACTGCCGTTCTTTATTTCCGAGAGGTCAAATTTTTCAGCAAGATTGAGAATAACCAGGTGTAAAGGTTCACCACTGTCGGTTGAGCCCATCTCCAACATTTTTATAACTGGAAAAGCTTTATCCAGATCTTGATAATAGCTTATTCCCTCTTGATAGGTAGCTGTTTCTTTACCGCCAGATTTTTCAAAAGGAGTAAGTAATTTTTGAGCTTGAATACTTGAAAAACAAAATAATAAACAGATGGAGAAATTGAAGAACTTCATTATTAGACTAACTTTTTTGTAAAGGAGCAAATTACGAAAAGTTCTTTGACTTTCTGAAGCTTTAAAGAGGCATATAATAAGTAAGGCTTATTTAAAGAAATAATTGAGGTACATGTTAAATTCTGTAGCATGTTAAGTACTAAAAGTTGTGCAATAGGGAACGCCACCATTGCACAACTATATTGTCAGCGTAGATTTAATCCACTAAAGTCAATTTCACTTCAATATTGCCTCGTGTAGCATTGGAGTAAGGGCAAGCCTGGTGAGCTGCCTCCAATAATTCCTGAGCTCTTTCACGCTCTATACCAGGAATTTTCACTAAGAGTTCTACTGCTAAACCAAAACCTTTGGAGGGCAGCTGACCAATTCCTACTTTAGCAGTTACCTCTGTATTCTTTACAGGCTCTTTCTTCATACCTGCTACCATATTCAATGCACTATCGAAACACGCAGAATACCCTGCTGCAAATAATTGTTCAGGATTGGTAAATTCTCCACCTTGTCCACCAAGTGATTTTGGCATTCTCACTTCCAGGTCTAACACTTTATCAGATGATTGCACCTTTCCATTTCTTCCGCCAGTTGCTGTAGCTTCCGCTTCATATAATACTTTCATATTCACATTAAATTTTAATTGTAATAAAGATTTAATTAATCGTCCAGTGTCAGTTACTAAAAACTGATTTAGCACGATTCACTTTTCAAAATTATTAAATCTTACGAAATTAAATCGCTTACGATTCAATTTTGAAGAATTATTTTTATTTTAAATGATTAATTCAGACAAAAGTTAGTAGTCATTTCCAAAACATTCTCTCCACGATAAACATATTTCTTATTTTATACCTTATAAAGAGAGATAGACAGCATCTGTTAAAAATACAATTAAGAAATATTAATTGTTACATTGCTTTATCTCCCAATTTTTCGTCTTTATAATTAATTTTTCGCGCTGAAAAATTTTGAATTTTAAAATACTTAGTGTAAATTAGACACTAAGTGTGCTTTTGTGTTTTCTGATTCAGAAGATTATCCTGCTAAACAGGCGCATATAATTCATTATTTAAGATTACAATCAATATTTTTTATGAATAACAGATCACTATATAATCCTGCTTTTGAACATGATGCATGTGGCATAGGCTCCATCATTAATGTAGACGGGAAGAAAGAATTCCAGCTAATTCAAGATGCATTGGACATGCTTGAAAACATGGAACATAGAGGAGGTACAGGCTCAGATGCTCAAACGGGAGATGGTGCAGGGATCCTTCTTCAAATAGATGCTGATTTTATTAACATTGTTTCAAAGCAAGCAGGGATTGATATTGATAGATCTAAGCCTGTTGGCATTGGAATGGTATTTTTTCCTAAAATGACTAAAGTAGCTGATAGCTGCAAAGAAATATTTCAACAGCATGCTGAAGAGCTAGGCTTAGAAATATTAGGATATAGGGAAGTACCTGTTGATCATAAAATTCCTGGTACAGGAGCCAGACCTGTTGAGCCCGCAATAGAGCAGGTTTTTATTCAGCCTATTGAAAAAACTTCAGAGGAAGAGCTTGAGCGAAAGCTTTTTGTACTAAGAAATTACACCACCCATTATATAGGAAATAATATTCAGGGTAATAATAAGGCTTTTTATGTATGCAGCCTGTCCACTAATACTATTATTTATAAGGGCCAACTCCGTACTAATCAATTAAGACCTTATTATAATGACCTCCGAGATCCACGATTGAAAAGTGCATTTGCCATTATTCACTCACGCTTTTCCACTAATACATTTCCTAACTGGAAGCTTGCTCAGCCTTTCCGGTTTATTTCTCATAATGGAGAGATAAATACAATAAGAGGCAATGTAACAAAAATGAAATCCAAAGAAGCGGGTTTTCAGTCAAAAGTTTTTTCTGACGATGAGTTAAACAAGCTTTTACCCATTACCAACCCTGAGCATTCTGATTCAGCCAATCTGGATTCCATAGTAGAAATGTTAGTGCTTGACGGCAGGCCATTGGAACATGTGATGATGATGATTGTACCAGAGGCCTGGCAAGATAATGATATGATGGATAAGGAACGTAAAGCTTTTTATAAATATCACGCCTCCATAATGGAACCATGGGATGGCCCTGCTGCACTCATTTTTACTGATGGCAAAAAAGTGGGAGCAACTTTAGACAGAAATGGCTTGAGACCATCAAGGTATTGTATCACTAAAAATAACAGATTAGTGATTGCTTCAGAAAGTGGTGCTTTAACTATCCCACCTGAAGACATCGTTAAGAATGGAAGACTTCAGCCGGGAAAAATGATAATGGCTGACATTGAAAGCAACAGAATTCTTTTTGATGATGAAATAAAAGCAAACATTACGCATAAAAAACCTTATACTGATTGGATTAATGCGCAAAGAGTAAAGCTAAGGCTTTTACCGGAACCAGAGCTGGAAGAAGAAATATTGACAGAAGAGCAGTTACTTCTGAAGCAAAAAGCTTATGGCTATACCTCAGAAGAATTGAAGGTAATTCTGGCGGATATGGCGCAAAGTGGTACAGAACCCATTGGTTCTATGGGTGCAGATACACCTCTTGCCATCTTAAGCAGGCAAAGCCAGCATATTTCCAATTACTTTAAACAGCTATTTGCGCAAGTAAGTAACCCTCCTATCGATCCTATTAGAGAAAGAATGGTGATGTCTTTATTTACGCGTGTAGGTGCAAGTTTAAACATTCTGGAAGAAAGCCCTTCACATGCCAAGCAGGTGCATATTTCCCAGCCAGTATTGCTGGACACCGATATCGCCAAATTTAAATACTTAAAAGACATGGGCTTTGAGTATGAGTTGATTGATTGTGTATTCAAGGCAGATGGTAAAGAAGGCAGGTTGGAAGAAGGGATTAATGCCATTTGTGTTCAGGCAGAAAGAGCTGCAGAAATGGGAAAAGTTGTTTTAATACTCTCTGACAAAAACATTGATAAAGACAATGCTCCTATTCCATCATTGCTTGCCACTGGGGCTGTACATCAACATCTTGTCAGCAAAAATCTAAGAACCAGAACCGGAATTATAGTTGAAGCAGGGGATGCAAGAGAAACTCATCATTTTGCCACCATTATTGGATATGGTGCCAGTGCTGTGAATCCTTATATGGCCATAAAAAGCATAGAGAATTTACACGATAAAGGCTTACTGAATAAAGAGATCACCAAAAAAGAGGCTGTTGCCAATTATCAGAAAGCAATAGGATATGGCTTATTGAAGATTCTTTCCAAAATGGGAATAAGTACACTGCAGTCGTACCAGTCGGCTCAGATATTTGAAGCACTCGGACTGGGTACACAAGTGGTAGAAAAGTGTTTTACAGGAACTATTTCACGTATTGAAGGAATGGACTTTGATGGTCTTGCCAAGGAAGTACTTGTAAGACATGTTCAGGCATACCCAGTTAATGGAAAAGTAAAGAAAGGGCTGGAAGTAGGTGGAATCTACCAATGGAAGCAAAGAGGAGAGAAACATCTTTTCAATCCGGAAACTATTCATTTGCTGCAGCAATCCACGCGAACAAATAACTTTTCTCTCTATAAAAAATATGCTTCCAAAATAAATGAGCAACTGAAAGATACCATTACTTTAAGAGGAATGTTTGAATTCAAAAAGCGAATTCCTATTTCTCTTTCTGAAGTGGAGCCTGCAGAAAAAATATTAAAAAGGTTTGCTACAGGCGCTATGTCATTTGGTTCTATCTCTCATGAAGCACATTCCACCCTCGCGATTGCCATGAATAGAATTGGTGCCAAAAGTAATAGCGGTGAAGGAGGAGAAGATGAAATTAGATTTGCCGTAAAACCTAATGGAGATTGGGAAAGATCAGCCATCAAACAGGTGGCATCTGGACGCTTTGGCGTAACAAGCTACTACCTTACAAACGCTGAAGAACTTCAAATTAAAATGGCACAAGGGGCTAAGCCTGGAGAAGGCGGACAGTTACCGGGCCACAAAGTTGATGATTGGATTGGGAAAGTGAGACATTCCACCCCGGGGGTAGGTTTAATTTCTCCTCCACCACACCATGATATTTATTCAATTGAAGATTTGGCCCAGCTTATTTATGACCTGAAAAATGCCAACAGAGCAGCCAGAATTAATGTGAAACTGGTTTCTCAGGCTGGCGTGGGAACCGTAGCAGCGGGTGTTTCCAAAGCCAATGCTGATGTTGTGCTCATTTCAGGTGCAGATGGGGGAACAGGAGCTTCTCCACTTAGCTCCATCAGACATGCTGGTCTACCGTGGGAGCTTGGCTTGGCGGAAGCACACCAAACTTTAGTGAAAAATGATTTAAGAAGCAGAATCACGGTTCAGTCGGATGGGCAAATAAGAACAGGAAGAGATTTAGCCATAGCTACATTATTAGGTGCTGAAGAGTGGGGCATTTCCACTGCCGCCTTAGTAGTGGAAGGTTGTATTATGATGAGAAAATGCCACACAAATACCTGCCCGGTGGGTGTTGCCACTCAAAACCCGGAGCTAAGAAAGCTATTTACCGGAAAACCGGAACATGTAGTGAATCTTTTCCGCTTTTTGGCAGAAGACTTAAGGGAAATTATGGCGCAGTTAGGCTTTAGAACTATTGATGAAATGGTCGGCCATTCAGAAGTACTGAAAGTAAGAAACGATGTGCCTCACTGGAAATTAAAAGATCTGGACCTAAGCCCTATCCTCTACCAGGAACATATTCCTGAACAAGTAGGGGTAGTTAAGCAAATCGATCAGGATCATGAATTAGAGGATGTGATGGATTGGAAAATACTCGATTTAGCCACACCTGCTCTTGAGAATGGTGAAGTGGTTAACCATGCATTATCCATTAACAACACCAACAGAGCAGTAGGCGCTATTCTTTCCAATGAAATAAGCAAAAGATACCATGGTGAAGGACTACCTGACAATACCATTAACTTTAAATTCCACGGATCTGCCGGACAAAGCTTTGGAGCCTTTTTAGCAAAAGGAGTAACTTTTGAAGTAGAAGGGGAATCCAACGATTATTTTGGAAAGGGTTTATCAGGAGGTCATCTGGTAATTTATCCACCTCGCACTACTCTTTTTAAAGCAGAGGAGAATATCATCATTGGTAATGTAGCTTTTTATGGAGCCACCTCAGGGAAAGCATTCATTAACGGAATGGCAGGTGAAAGATTTTGCGTAAGAAATTCAGGAGTGAGCACTGTGGTAGAAGGTGTTGGCGACCATGCCTGTGAATACATGACCGGAGGCCGGGTAGTTGTGCTTGGTGAAACCGGTAAAAACTTTGCAGCAGGTATGAGCGGTGGTATTGCTTATGTGCTGGATGATACCGAACAATTCAGACAGAATTGTAACTTAAGCATGGTAGGGCTTGATCCATTGGAACAAGAAGACATTCGCATTCTGAAAGAAATGATTGAAGACCACATCACCTATACTGATAGCGCCAAAGCCAAAGGTATAATGGCTGATTTTGATAAATATGTTAGTCGCTTTATAAAAGTAATACCTCATGATTATAAAAGGGTATTGCAGGAAAAAAAGCAAAAAGAAGAAGAAAAAACACCACAAAAGATAGTAGCATAATGGGACAGAAAGATGGATTTTTACAATATGACAGAGAGTTACCGGAAAGCAGACCTCCCAAAAAAAGAATAGAGGATTTTAAAGAAATATATCAACCCTTTCCAGAAGTTAAAACAAAAAACCAAGCTGCCCGATGCATGGACTGTGGCGTTCCTTTTTGCCATTCAGGTTGTCCATTGGGGAATATTATCCCGGAATTTAACGATGCGGTTTATCGTGAAAATTGGGAAGAAGCTACTGAAATTCTAGCCTCCACAAATAACTTCCCTGAATTTACAGGGAGGATTTGCCCTGCTCCTTGTGAAGCCAGTTGCGTGCTGGGCATTAATAAACCAGCGGTAGCTATTGAACATATTGAGAAAACAATAGCTGAAAAAGCCTTTGAATTGGGATATGTAAAAGTTACACCACCTGAAAAGCGCACAGAAAAAAGAGTAGCTGTAATTGGTTCAGGGCCTGCAGGGCTTGCTGCTGCCGATCAACTAAATAAGGCTGGCCATTGGGTAACTGTATATGAGAGAGATGACAGAGTGGGTGGATTATTACGCTACGGAATTCCTGATTTCAAGTTAGAAAAATGGGTTGTAGAAAGACGAATTACCTTAATGGAGGAGGAAGGTGTCCGTTTTAAAACCAATGCGGAAGTAGGGAAAAATATAAACCCTCAAATGTTAAAAGACGATTTTGATGCGATTGTAATTTGCACAGGTTCCACTGTTCCGCGTAACCTTCCTATTCCTGGTAGTGACCTAAAAGGAATCCATTTTGCTATGGAATTTCTTAAGCAACAGAACAAAGAGGTTTCAGGAGATGAGGTAGCTGATAAAATTAGCGCCAAAGGAAAGAATGTTGTAGTAATTGGCGGAGGTGATACCGGATCAGATTGCATTGGCACCTCCCACAGGCAGCACGCTGCTTCTGTTTTGCAATTAGAATTAATGCCCCAACCGCCTGAAAACAGAGGCGCACTAGATCCCTGGCCTCTTTGGCCAATGACACTTCGCACTTCTTCCTCTCATGAAGAAGGAGGAGAAAGAAGATGGGGAGTTCTTACTAAAGAATTCATTGGTGATGAAAAAGGTTTGACGCATATTAAACTGGTAGATATTGAATGGGTAAACCAGGGAGGCAGACAGAGCATGCAGGAAATACAGGGTACAGAACGTGAAGTACCTTGCGAACTAGCCCTTTTAGCCATTGGCTTCGTTCACCCTGAAGGCAATTTGCTGGAGAGCTTTGGAATTGAAAAGACAAAAGCAGGCACAGTAGCAGGGAATGGTTATCAAACCAGTGTGAATAATATATTTGCAGCTGGTGATGCCCGCAGAGGGCAATCGCTGGTAGTATGGGCAATTTCTGAAGGCAGAGAAGCAGCACGAGAAGTAGATAAGTTTTTAATGGGAAGTACAGAGCTTCCTTCGAAAAATGATTCCTTCTTTAGTGTAGCAGGCTAAATATCAATTTTTAAATTATTACTTAGCCATCAGGTTTATAATCTGATGGCTTTTTTAGTATCTCTTTAAGCGTATCCAAACTAGTTAAAACAGGGTGAGATGCTAAGTGATTAATGTTGAAACATTAATAAGAAAGCTTTCAAATTGGGAGCTAACATTTTTTGTAAATTTGAGCCCGGACCTCATCCTCGTAAAGCCACCTATGAAATTACCCAAGTATGCAACTATCAATAAAACTGATCCTTCTGCCATTATTATCACTTTCACAGGAAATAAAGATACAGACGAAGCCTTTAAGGAATATCTGTCCGAGCTAGAATCTTGTTATGAAGAAAGAGTAACCATTGGATTAATATTTGATGCCTCAAAAGCTATCATTCCAAAACTTAAGCATCAAAAAGAGCAGAAATTCTGGATTGAAAAGCATTGGGTGATGATCAAAACTTACTGCAAAGGAACCGCCTATGTAGTTCCTGGTATCCCTATGCGAGCTGTTCTTAGATTCATTCTTTCTTTTCAAAACCAGCCTACTATTTACAAAGTTTTGCCTTCTGTAGAAAGCGCAAGGGAATGGCTGGATGGGTTGGAAGCATAGATATAAATAGACTAAAAAGCAGGTGGATCGCGTTAAAAGATATTGGTATTAAAAAATTTACAAACTTTTGATTGCAAGGTGTATAGCACTTAACTTGTGGTGAGCTTCGAAGCACATTCATGTCAGATTACAACAAACTTACTTAAAAGCCCCAGACTTGAATTCACCACTTTTCCAGCCTAAGTTGCATGTCCTGCTGCCATAAATCGGAAAAAGTTTAAACCTAAACTCTCTAATTATTTTGATAGCTGAATAGACAAAAAAATAGGTGGATTTAATACCACCTATTTTTAGTTCAATCTCTAATGGCTCAGTTGACCATACCCGTGTCCCTGTATGAGTTCAATTAGCTGATATAAATTCCTTAATATCACCAATGGCTTCAACAGATGCAGGAGTATCGATATGGGAAAACACCCAAACGTGTTTCTGCCCTTCAAACTCTTTAAATTTAGCTTTGGCTTGTATTGGTTTTATAGAGCGGTATAAATTTTTAGAATCGTCATTGAGCACCTCATCAGTACCCACCAACAGGAACACCGGCGGAAATTTTGTGAACTTAATTTCACTGGGGTCTGCCTGAGCGATATTGTTTGAAGCATACATTAACGCATGACTGTATAGAAACTCCTTACTCAGAATCGGATCCACCTCTTTTTTCGTAATGTAAGACTCATTATCACCTTTTAAATCAATCCAGGGAGAAATTAGGACCAATTTGGAGGGTGCTTCGATTCCTGCTTTCTGTACGTCATTTACCAGAGATATCGCCAGTCCACCACCTGCACTGTCACCAATGACGGATATTTTATAGTTTGGATATTTCTTTTTCAATTCCCTATAAACAGCTAAGACCTCATTGTTTGCTGTAGGAAAGGGATGCTCGGGAGACAAAGAATACTCAATATATAATATGGCTTTATTCAACGATTTGGATAGATGAGTCAGCATGGCCTTATAAGCGGTGAAGGTTCCGTAAGTATAAACACCGCCATGTAAGTAGACTATGATCTCTTTTTGATTGATAAGGCTTTCGTTTAGCCAATATGTTTTTACTCCTGCTATGGTTGATTCATTTATGTTTACTGTACTATCCTCAGGGTATTCTTTACCCAGGGTTTCGTAAAAAGCCCTGAAGCCGTAGATTTTTTGCATTGTACTGTCTGCAATTGTCTGTGCATTTGTTGCTGTGTGAGTGAGTTGAATTATTATCAACATCACTACGGTTTTTAATATAGCTTTCATTTTTTCTAATTGTTATAGTTTTTTATTTATTTAATAATGGGTAATCAATATAACCTTGAGCTCCGCCACCGAACATGGTAGCCCTGTCTGGCTCATTCAGCTCAGCACCTAATTCGAATCGCTTTGGCAGATCGGGATTGGCTAAGAATAGGGTGCCGAAGGAGACTAATTGGGCGATTCCTTTCTCTATTTCCTCTTCAGCTGAATCTTTGTTGTATCCTGTGTTTGCGATCACAGGTTTGTTTATTCTGCTACCATACATTTCTACTTCATCCGCTGTTGGATATTGAGCTGGAGGAGGGAAGAAAGGATTCATTTTCATGAGTTCCACAAAGGCAAAATCCAGTCTATTTAGTTCATCAATCAGATACTTGTATGTGCCCTCAGGGTCGTCATAAAATATATCTCCGTATGGGTGGTATGCTGAAATTTTGATACCTACTTTATCACTACCCACTGCTGCTATTAATTCCTGCATGATTTCTAAAACGAACCTTGCTTTGTTTTCAAAACTTCCACCGTACTCATCGGTTCTTTGGTTGGCACTCTCTGCCAGGAACTGATTGGGTAAATACCCATTGGCCGCATGAAGCTCCACACCATCAAATCCAGCTGCTATGCCATTCTTAGCAGCTTGTCCATAATCTTTTACCGTTTGCTTGATCTCCTCAATCGTTATTTCCCGAGGCGTTTCATAATCCTTCAGGCCTTGTGAGGTAAAATGCTGCATTCCTTTAATCGCCACCGCAGAAGGTGCCAGAGGTAGTTTTCCGTTTCTATCCACAGAATGCCCCACTCGTCCTGTATGCCAAAGCTGAGCGATGATTTTACCTCCCTGCGCATGAACTGCCTCTGTCACTTTCCTCCATGCATCGATTTGCTCCTGAGTATAAATACCAGGGGTCAACGGACTGCCTATCGCTTCTTC
This sequence comes from Marivirga lumbricoides, assembly GCF_014636295.1. GTDB lineage: Bacteria > Bacteroidota > Bacteroidia > Cytophagales > Cyclobacteriaceae > Marivirga > Marivirga lumbricoides. The sequence goes on from NZ_BMEC01000016.1 coordinate 61,609, forward strand.
ACTAATGTTAATTGCTTCTGTGATGATCAATCCAGCACTAACTCTTTGTGTATAGTACTCAACCGTCATGTCACCAACTACTCCGTTGAGATCGGCACGGCTTCTGGTCATGGCAGACATGACCATTTTGTTTTTTAGCGTTAGATTTCCTAACTGTGTTTTCTCTAATAGTTTCATTTCGAATTGCTTTTCCTTTTTGAATTAATAATGATGTAAAGTTGATATTATGGATCGCCTTAAACTTGTATCAGATCACTGAGATTGTTGCTGATTAAATATTGGGAGATACACTTCATCGATGAACTGCTCTGCTGTGGTGTCTGTGGTAGTGGATGCATCTCGTTTCTGATAGTTAAAGATGCCATCCTTAATGGCCACTGCCATTCCCAATAGGTTGTCTACAAAATCCTCTGAAAATCCATTGCCCATAAAGATTTGTTTGGCTTGTTCTACCGGAATTTGCACATAGGGTAATTCCGGCTTGCCTATAGTCTGACCGATGATGTTAGTGAATTCCTTGTAAGTATAATCTCTTGGGCCCATAACAGCATGAACACTTTTGCCTGTAAAGTCGAGATTTGATAAATGTGCCGCTGCTACTTTGGCTACATCCTGGGTAGCCACCATCGGAATGGCGGTGTCTCCATCAGCTGCTGTACCGGCTATTCCCTTGGCTTTAACCAAACCAATAATCCTTAACCAGTTTTCCATGAAGTAGGCAGAGCGAATGTGTACCACGTTTACATTTTCTAATTGATTGAGTCGAACTTCCTGCTCTCCGGTGCCACCCATCATGCCATTACCTTCGTGCATGTGAGAACCCAGACTGCTCATGTTGACGATGTATTTGATGCCTGATTTCTCGATGGCCTGAATGTAGTTGCTGGTTACCTGACGTTGGTACGCCCTGGTGTTTTCTGCTTTTGGGTTGTCAGGCAAAATTAGGAAAGCACTATCTGCATTTTTGAATGCATTGGTAAGGGTTTTTACATCAGTGACATCACCACTAATTACCTCCGCACCCATATTTTTAAATTTTTCCAGTTTTTCTGTATGTCGAGCCATTACAGTTACCTGATGTCCTTCATTCAAAAGGATTTCTGAAATTTTGCTACCTACTGTTCCTGTAGCTCCGAGTATTACTATCTTCTTTTTCATTTGGTATTCTTTAAATTGTTTTTGATTAATTATAAGACAAAGGTGCATAGTGGTGGATCCATAAACTTGTATCAGATCACTGACCTTTGTTCGTCAACTGCTTCTGATTGCCACTATACATGCCTTTTTCAAAATATACAGAGTCCGTTTGTGTGGTAAAGAGTACTATGTCGCTTGTTTCTAAAGCCTTGAAAACAGGATTTTCATTTTCGATCAAAACACTTTCCCCTGAGGTAATAATGGTGTTTTCATTGACCTGTATTTTCCCCTTCATCAGATAGAATAAGGAGGCGATGTTGTAGGAATTGTCATTCGGTAATTCTATTTGATGGTCTTGCTCCAGGCGTGTGTCCATCAGCCAGGTATTGCTCCTTATTTGGAGCGGATAGTCCTCACCTCTACCTGCAATTTTTCGCCACCGATTGAGGCTGTAGACTTCCTCTAGGTCATGAAATTGTACCTGGGGCTTTAACCCTTCCGTTTCCGGTCTGATGAAGATTTGCAAACCCTCCAATGTACCTCCTTCTATCAGGGTTTTCTCTTCATGATAGAAGCGTGCTCCTGCATTCATCATCATGAGTTTCTGATTGGAGATGATGTCAGTGAACCTTTCTGAGTCCAGGTGGTTTACTTGCCCACTTCGCAAATAAGTAAGTATTTCATCATCCTGATGAGGGTGCATGGGGATCAATGTTCCTGGGGTAATATTGGCCTGGTCTATTCGGCCAATGGTAGCAAAACCTGTATCGTTTAGTTGCGGGCGGATAAGACCGGGATACAAAATTTGTATCCCAAATCCACCTTGTTGCTTACCATATTTGATGGTATTGTCAATCTTGGTTATCATGTTCTTTGATTTTTATCTGTGAGGAAAAGGTGGTTTGCCACAAGCTTGAATACTTATGTCATACCACTGTTTTGTGATAGCTCTTAGCCGATTTCAACTACTATCTTGCCGACATAACCACCCTTTTCAGCATATTGGTAGGCTTCCATGGTTTGCTCAAAAGGAAACACCTTGTTCACTTCTATTTGCAAGTCCTTGTCGATTGCAGAACGGAGTGTATCTATGATCTTAGATGATGGACTGGATAGAATTACCACGTGTTTTTTACCTGTGAACAGGTTATTGATCAGTGAAGTAGGAATGTCAATAGGCTGCGGTATAGGGTTTAAGAATAATGATTTGGGCTTCATTATTCGTTTGGCATTGGCATAACCCATTTTGCCGGAGAGATCAACAACTATGTCATAGGTGATCGACTCTTCAAGTACATCTACCTTGGTGTAGTCTATGACATTACTAGCTCCCCATTTTTGAGCATATGCCAATCCTTTGGTACTGCTAACGGCTGTAACATCTGCACCTTTCTGCTTTAACAGTTGAAGTAAAAACATCCCAAAACCACCTGTAGCGCCATTCACTAGGATTTTCGTTTGAGGCTTGATCGTACCCATTTTTTGCAGAGCAGTTGCGGCAGCTGTTCCTACTACAGGAATGGACGCAGCCTGTGCAAAACTTATGTGTTCAGGCTTTTTCCAAACCAAAGAGGCGCTTACTGCAACATACTCGGCTAATGCACCTTCTTTCATTAAGTTTTTGACGACCCCAAAAACAGCATCCCCTTTTTTGAGGTGTGTAACCTCTGGACCAACGGCTTCTACTATGCCCGCAAAATCAGCCCCCGTATGCTTAGGGAATTTGGAGCCAGACATCAGTTTCATTTCACCCTTTCTGATTTTCCAATCCATCGGGTTGATAGAAACAGCTTTGACCTTGATTAACACTTGATTGGGTTGAATAGAAGGTTTGGTTTCTTTTACTGTTTGTAACACTTCTGTATTGCCAAACTTTTGATATGCTATTGCTTTCATGATATTTTGTTTATTGTTTCAAAATGATATCACAAAGCTGCATATCAGCGTATCCGAAAAATTGTATCAAATCACTGTTATGCTTGCAGATTTGATTTTGGTTGATTCACCGTCTTGTAAAAAATGAATCATCGCTTTTTTTGAAAAGGAGGTGTATTAATCGTCTTAATAAAGCTATAAAATCCCAAAGCAGAATTTAGAAGCCGGCTCTGGGGTTTTGTATTTTTGCTCATTAGTAAATTTCTATAAGATCATTATTCATTTTAATTGCTTTCGAAGAACACCTGCAGAAAGGACGTCTTCGGCATTACAGAGTAGCCTGCTCTTCAATATCTGTTCGGTCAAAATGCGCACGCTTTTCGATAATCTTACCATCTTCTACTGTCAACCACATCATCAAGGAAAAGCGAATTTGATTCCCCTTAGGCTCCAGTCCCATCAAAGGATTTTTGGAATGTACGCCCTCATGAATCATATAGGCCGCTACTTTATTGCCTTCTGCAATCAAGTCTATTATTCGGAATGAAAACTCCCCAAAGGCATCAAAATTTTTCTTCTCTGAGGCCACAAAGCCTTCTGCTCCCGGTATGGGATGATCTACCTGTACATAAAAGGTGAAATCTTTGTGCAAGAAGGTGCTCGCTGCCTCATAGTCCTCCCGATCTACAGCAGCGTAAAAGTCACGCACCAATTGCTTATTTAATTCTTGTATGCTCTTCATGATATACTAATGGTTTCTCCGTCCTCTGGAATGATAATGCTGTCGTTGATTGATTTTTGATCTACAAATTGTCTCAATTCTTTCCGCGTGAGGGTATTGTGGTATACACCTTCCATATGCACCACTATGATCTCAGCTTTAGGTGCTGCCTGATGGGTACTATAAATATCCTCTTTGTTCATCACCAACTGATCCCCAATAATGAAGCGGTTATCTCCACCATTTACCACGATCACTTCCGGATCGTATTTATCAATGCTCTTTTGGACTTCATCATACCATACGGTATCACCAGCGATATAAAGCGTTTTTTCTGATGGGTGACGCATGACCATCCCCGTCACTTGACCAGCTAGGTTTAGGATAAAGCCTTTGCCATGCTGCGCTTTGGTTCTGCTCAATTGTATATCGCCAAATGTTGAGTGCTCACCCAATACTTCCACATTGGTGAATCCCTGCTTGCGGATGACCTTTTTGTCATTTTCATCCTGCACAAAGACTTTGATATCCTTAGGTAGCGCATCGGCAGCTGCCTGGTCCCAGTGATCAAAGTGCAAGTGGGTCAGGAACAAAAAGTCTATATCCTTGATGATCTCTTCGATAGAAATTGGTAGCTCATTGTTCGGGTTTCTTTTCCAATTCCAGTCTTTGGCCGGCATAGGGCCGCGGGCTAATGCTCCTTTTTTGGCAAACATGGGGTCTACCAACATTTTCTTTCCCGCATATTCCACCACCATCGTGGCGTTTCTTATCAATTGTACTTTCATTTTGTATGTCGTTTGATTATGATACAAAAGTACAGCGGTGCCCAGGTATGCTTTCTACCTATTCCTTATGATAAACTACCATTTTGATAAGCGGCTTGAAATTCAGTGGCGGTAGCACCCGTCTGATTCTTAAAAAAACGCATCAGATGATTGGGCTCAGAATACCCCAAATCAAAGGCAATCTGGCTGATGCTTTTACCAGAGTACAATAGCTCGTTTTTGATCTCGGTCAACAGCCTGTTTTTCAGAATATCGGTGGCCGTTTGGTTGAATTGCGCTTTTACCGCCTTATTTAGGGTAATACGGCTGATGCCCATTAACTCACTATAATCTTCTATGCGCTGCTTCTCTCTGATGTGTTGCTCCAGTAGCTTTTTGAAAGCATAAGCATGGTTGGAAGTCTCAATCTGAAAGGGCAGATTATTGATCAGGGCATAATCCCTATTGAGCCGATGTAGCAAATAATAGATCAGCGAACGAATGATGTGCGCACTATCCATATTGGGAGCAACCAATTCCGTTTTTATCTCTCTCAGAATATTGCAGAGCCCCTGTATTTTGTCCGTATCCAGATCTAGCTTGAGAGGGTGGTCATATTGATAAAAGTAAAGCAGCTTGTAAGTGAACAGCTTGTCAGCAAAAAAATCATTCAGAAACTCCTCCTTGAATATTAAAATAGTGAACTCCAATTCTGCCAAATCCACTTCCCATTTTTTGAGTTGATAGGGAGAGACAAATAAAATGGTGTTGTCCCTAATCAGGATTTTTCTATTGTCAATGAATGCATAGCCATTTCCTTTTTTGAAAACGATGATCTCAAAATAATCCGCATTGTGTGTTTCGGATAGCATGTAGGCCTCTGCCACCCAAGCATCATTCAAGACATTGAGTAAAAAATCAACACCACATTCGGTCTTATTGAAATGTATGGTTTTCAAGGGTCTGCTCTTTATGGATTTACTGTAATCAAGTTTTTTAACTTTCGCATTACTTTTAAAACAGAGAAGGAGTTTCGCATCTATTAGCCATACTCCACTCACCTGTAAAGTCATTGTGTGGATTTAAGACTCTACCGAAAGATTCTCCAGGCCAAATTCACCAAGTATTTGTGCAATAGGTAAGGTCTTTAACCCCAGTGCTGTTAAACGATATTCTACTCTAGGAGGTATTTCTGGATAAGCTTTTTTGTGCACAAGTTTGTGTTAAACCAGGTAGTTTAGTTCCTGAATCAACATCTTCTCACTAATCCCAATAACCTTACGCTTGATTTCCCCATATCTCAACACATTTTCCCCTATTTCAAATAGAATAAGCAGTGTCCATTTTCCACCCAAAAGACTTAGCGTCCTTCTTACCGGGCAATTGATTTCTCCACAGTATTCATTTTTTTTCAAAATTTTTTCCATTGATAATCAGTTAATCTAACCAATAAGTAAGCACCTAACATTTTGGTAAGTACTTGAACAAAAGTAAGTATTCGTCTAGCTTTGTACAAGTTTTAATCAAAAAAGGACTTAAAGTCAGCGCATCATTATAGGCTGAATTAAACTAAGAAACATTTACTCCCTGAGGAAGGGGTGTTTTTAACTATTCAAAAATCAATATGAAGATTCTAGTATTTGGAGCCACAGGCTCGCAACAATTTCATGTAATTAGTGAAGCTCAAAAAAAGGGTGCAGATATTTTTGCTGCCACGAGTTCTGAAAAGAGTTTAGAAAAATTAAAGCAGGCAGGTGCCACTCCGGTGTTGGGTGACATGTCCAAGGCTGAAAAAATGATGGAAATTACCAAGGGAATGGATGCTGTGGCCTTACTGATACCTGTTTCGCTGGCTAATCCACTGGATGGTCTGCAGTACGCTAAAAATGTAATCGATGCATCCAAAAAGAATGGTGTAAAGAAAATCGTGTGGAATGCAAGTGGTTGGTTAACTCCTGAAAAAATAGGAATACCCGGAGAAGATGTCAAACTCGATATTAGAGATCACCTTCAAAACAGTGGAGTTGATTTCGTTATCATAGAACCGACCATCTATATGGAAAATATGATGGGGCCCTTTTGTGCACCCTTTGTAATCAATGAGAAAAAGTTAGCATATCCTACTCCAGAAGCAATGCCTATAGGCTGGATAGCCTCCAGAGATGTGAGTGCATTTGTCGTAGAGGCCATTTACAACCCAGATTTGAAAGCAGATACTTTCCAGATCAGTGGAATGGATAACCTCAAGGGGAATGATTTAGCCAAACAATTCTCTTTAGGGCTGGGTGAAGAAGTAAGTTATTACCCTATGCCTGCAAAAGAATTTGGCGAAATGTTAAAACCATTTGTTGGAGAAGCTGGCGCGGCAGGTGTTGCGTCCTATTATGAAGGTTTGCAAAACAGTACGGAATATCCTCTGAAATACAACACTAATATGGAGGGAATATTAGAAAAGCTGCCAGTGAATATGACTTCTGTAGAAAGCTGGGTCAAAGCAAATAAATCTGCGTTTGTAGGCTAATTATTTCAGGAAATTGAGTGCTCTTTGGAGAATACTCAATTTCCCTACTAATCAACCGCATTATACTACCGGAGACCTTTCCCCCGAAGAATACCAGTAGCTGAGAGAGGTAGGAATAGAAGAAGTAATGGGAAAAATGAATAACCATTTTTTGAAAAAGAGATGTAAATATCATTTTCAACTGACTGAATAAAACTCCAAAGCAATATTTAGATAGCCGACTTTGGGGTTTTATTTTTTCTTCTCACTAGTAAATCTCTATAAGATCGCTATTCATTTTTAGCGCTTTTGGTGGCATACCGAACATCTCATACATGTATTTATTGAACTGTGACTGATCATAGAATCCAGTAGCATATGCAATATCAGTTAGGTTTCTATCTTTCTCGGTTAGCGTTAGAATGATTGCGTGGCGCAACCTGGTCCATAATAAATACTTTGATAGGCTACTACCGGTTTGTTCTTTAAACAAAGCTGCTAATCTGGATGGGGAGAGATAGACAATATCAGCAAAGGTTTGGGGCGTGATGCCCTGATTAGCGTACTTGGAATGAATGTATTCTATAATTTGTAAAACCCTTTCATCGTAATCTAAAGTTGGGATTTGGGAAAGGAGTGCGTTAATAATGGTATAAATATCATAGGTTTCCTTTTCTAAAGAGAAGAAAGAACTCGTTTCGGAAGGCGAATTGAAGACTAAATAATCCTCATTAGGCTGAAACCTGCCAGATAGCTCTAATCCAACAGAAGAATAAGGTTCAATATTTACCACATTTAAAGTTCCATCTTCTGCAACGCAATGATGTTTTACCTGCGGTTTGATGATGAAGCCATGTATTTTCTCACACAGCTGCCCGTTAATGGTGGAATTAAATGGTGAGTCATTTGACAAAACCATTTGAAAAGCAGAATGATGGTGAATTTCTACTGTGAGATTACGGGCTTTTAAAGCAAGGATAAATGGGTTGACCAATTGTTTAATCATATTCAATTTCAATGAAAAATATACTTTAATATATTTATTTTTTAAGGAATATTTAAGATAAAGGTTTCGCTTTCTGGTTTTCAGTTAATAATTACATTGTTGGTTACTAACAATACAATTTGTAGACCCTTACAAACATCTGATTGCGCTTTTAACTCTATAAATATTCAAGTATATGTAATGTTGATATAGAAGAAAAGCTAATATAATTTATTTTATCTTTTTCACTATACTATATCATTGCCTGAAAATCTGTCTCAATGCTATTTTCAATTGTAAGATGCAGCTTATGTATAAAGCTTTGCTAATGCCAATCTGCTTACTTTTATCAAATTCTGTCCAAGTCTCTGTAGTTTCCAACTCTCCTTTCTACTTTATTTTATTTATATTAACTCGAAATTAATGAGATTATGCAAAAAATAGTCATCGGATTGCTTTTACTGAGTTTTACAACGGTAGCCATTGCACAAAAGCGGAAGCTCCCGCCCAATGTTTCCAGCTTCAGTGATAATGAATATGCCCCCAAATTAACAGCTGATGGCCGCACCATCATTTATCTATCTGATAATACGATGTCAGGAGAAACGGAACTGTTTATCAGTTACGCCATGGGCAGCAATAACTGGAAACCAGGGAAAGCTATGGACATCCCCAATCAGGATATGATACCTTTCGGTGCCTACAACCTTTCATATGATGGTCAGCAATTTATCTATTCCACTAAAAAAGGACCCAAAATTGGTGGCTATGATATTCAATTTCAGCAAAGGGATGGCAGTAAGTGGAGTGCTCTTGTCAACCCGGGCAAGCCTTTAAACTCCACCTTACATGAGATGGATCCCACGCTTTCAGCAGATGGCAAAACTTTGTACTTCAGTCGCTGTGAAACGCTGGAACCCAATACTGGCAACTGTAAACTCTTTGCAGCTGAGTACTTAGGCAATAACTACTGGAAAGAGCCACAGGAAATCGAGCTGGATCTGGTGTCTTCATCTTTTGTGAATCCGGTGATTTTACCCGATAATAAAACCCTTTATTTTGCGGCACTGAACAGCAGTGGAGATTACGATTTTTATATGAGCCGAAAGGAAGGCGATAGCTGGAGCAAGCCTGTTGCTATGGACTTTTTAAACACAGATGCACACGATCGCTACCTTGGTGTTACCGCTTTGGGTGATGTAGTGTACACCCATGAAGAAGATAAAAATGGCTACGACTTGTATATGGTGAAAGTACCGGAGGAGTTTCAACCAGCCAAGGTGTATTACCTGGAAGGAACCGTCACTAACTTGCCTGCTAAGGCATTGGTGAAGGCTACGGATATTGAGACCGGAGAAGAACTGGCTCGTCTAATCCTCGACCCGGAGGAAAAAACCTTTGGGGTTTATTTACCTGAGGGCCATCAGGTTGATTTTTCAATCGAAACTAAAGAATCCGGATTCGGCTATTTTAGTGAGTTTTTCGATTTAGAAGGATTGGAATCTTCTAAAAAAGTGGTGAAGGATATCACATTGCCTACTTTGCATAGCGGTGAGCAATATCCACTTTCCACTACTTTTAAAGAGCAATCCTCAGACTTCGATGCTGGCACTGAAGAAGAACTGAACAGACTGATCTCGTTGATGAAGCAAAACCGTTCATTCCACTTTAATTTGGAGGTATATCAGCAAAACATCACCGAGTCGGAACAGTATGCTGATAATTTGCCTGAAATTCGCTACGATACCCTCGCAGCGGCAGCAGGATCTGCGGAAGAAATAGTGACCATTTACCATAATGACTTAACCCAAAAAAGAGCCGATGCCATTAAAGCTTATTTGCTGAGAAAAGGCGTGCCGGAAAGCATGTTCAGCACAAGCGGAAAGGGCAAAAATTCTGACATGGATTATACGGAATCGGGTAAAACTGTTGACCATAAGGTGGTTTTTCGATTAGAGTAGCAGTGGTTGAGTAAAATTATAGCTGGATTGAAAGGCGAAATACTGATGTTTTTACAAGGCTCCCCTGTCAACTCAATAGTTCTAATGGTTTGGTTATAAGTTGAAATGGCTTTTCAAGCTGATTTTAACGCTTAATGTTATGAGTAATAGCGGGCTTCGGAGCTATACATTGTCAACCCGAGATGATGTTGATGCGAGCCACAAACCTTGAAGGTTACTACTTTTCCACTATTATGTATGACACATTATTGGTGGTAGTTATTCTATTCTCGACACTATTTTATCAATTACTGTATCATCTAAACTGATAGCTTGTCCTCTATAATTTGAATATCCATCTTTAAGTTTATTGAATATATTTTCACATTTTTTTAATCATCTTTTCACGAATTCTTTTAAAATGGTAAATCGTCAATATCTATTTCTTCAGTTTCTTTTTCTGCTTTAATAGAAGGTCTTTCAACTGCTTCAATAAAACGAATAACATTCGAAATATCATTCAATATTAATATGCTTTCATTGTAATTAAGAATTGGATTGTCATGAGCAAAACTCTGATTATTTCGCACATGATTAAATGCTTCCATAACTGAAATCGAAGACTTCAATATTCTAACTGTCATTTCTGACTCGAGTATCTTTTCTTGTTGCAAGTGTTTTACATATCCTCCAAATAAAGAATGCAATGCAGTATCTTTATCGTATCCAATTGAATATTTATCACAAAGTTCTCTTACGTACTTAATTACAAATGTATGCAATCTATCGAGAGCTGTTTCTGGTTCATTTTTTTCAATACTTTCACGAATTGTTTTTGCTAGCAGACTAAAATCTTTGTCATTATTGGTCGCTTTTATAGCTTCGATGTTTTCAACAGGACTATCTTGTTTTAAACGTTCACCAATTTTATTACAAGCATCAATTAATTGCTTACTATCTTCGTCTTTTGAAAAAAGATTTTTTGCAAATCCATACTCAATCATTTTATGAATAATATCTCCAGCTAAATAATTCAATTCAAATTTCCAGAAAGCTCGTAATCTATTAGCTTTTGAACCACTATTATATTCATACTTTTCAGAATATATTTCAATCCCAAAATTTTCTAATACAAAAGCTTCAAATGTTGCATTAGAGAAATCTAACACATAACCATCTTCTAATTGAAATAGTCTCTCTAATTGTATACGCTCAATACTTGTTATATCCGACATTCTCTCATCTGGTTAAATACCGCCAATGCTAATTGTATGAATCGTAGCATTGGAAATGCGTTGGCTTTGTGTGGCTATGATTTCATACATGATGTTAGCAACTGATTATTCCACAATTAGTTTTCTAGTTATTTCCTGATCCTTAGTGATAATTCTTGCAATGTATAATCCAGATCGTAAATTATCTAATTTTAATTTACCGTTTTGAATCAAAGACTCTTGACATAGTACTCCTTGACTATTAAATAATTGGATTTTTGTATTCTGGTTTAAGGTTGTAATTATTAATTCGCCAGAAGATGGGATTGGATTGGGGTAAATATCTACAATTTCACTATCAGTGGTTGAAATGTATGTAATAGTACTACTCGACTCTATCCTTGCCGATGAATTCATTCCAGAATTTGCTCCTGAACATTCCACGTTATAGCTATCGTAAATCAAACTGAGGTTATCTATTGACGAAGTACCATTTCCCATATAGCCTTCTGTTTCTGTTTGTAGGGAAAGAAATGTAGTAATTTCTTCACCAGAAGAGTTGTCAAAATTACCATTAATCATAATGTCTGTACTGAATGAACTGTTGTTGTAAAAACTTCCATTTGAATGATTACTAATGGAAGACACACCATCACCTTTAAAGATTTGGGTTTGGCTATTATCTCTAGGGTTAAATGCTACAAACACTTCATCACTTCCATCGCCATTATAATCTCCCGAAGTAAGTGAGGCAGTAACCCACCAGTCATCACTGTAAAAACTTCCATTCCCCAGATTGGTGATAGAATTAATTCCATCTCCACTAAATATTTGAGTTTGGCTATTGTCAGGAGCATTAAATGCTACAAAAACTTCATCTCTATTGTTTGGATCGCCATCATAATTACCTGCCGTTAGAGCTTGAGTAGTCCACCAAGTACTGCTGTAAATACTGCTTCCTGATGTGTTTAATGAATTGATCCCATTACCCTTAAAAACTTGTGTGCCACTATTATCAGGTTCATTAAGTGCCGTAATTAGTTCAATGCTTCCATTTCCATTAAAATCTCCTGAGGTTAACGCTCTTGTCTTCCACCATGTGCTTGACCAAAGGTTTCCATAGTTCGTTGCTGATGTTACTCCATCACCTCGTTTTATTTCTGTTCTGTTCGTGTTATCGGTTAGTGCATTGAAAGCTGTAATTAGTTCTGGAGTGCCATCTCCATTAAAATCATTCATTTCTAAAGCATCAATATGCCAATATTTGCTTTTATAAATTACCTTAGAAAGGTAATTTCCTTTATTGGGTTCAGACCTAACTAGTTTGGTAAAATTATCATAGTTATAAGCAGCAAATAACTCATCAATTCCATCGTTATTTATATCACCAGATGTAGCAGCGCCAACCACTTCACATTGAGGGTGCTCACTAATGACGAAATTCCCACTTCCAGAAGCGGTTGAGGCATTATAGGGGATTGTTATTCGGGCACAGTAACCAATATCTCGTTGGTCTTGAGAGCAGTACTTGGTTCCATCCCATGTAAATGACGGATAAGGGAAAGTGAATACATTGTTGTAAAGTTCAGTTCCTATGCTTGATCCTTCATCTTTTAGTTGACCAGAACACTTACATCCTTCAGCACCTTCCGTACAATGCCAATCTGTTACAAACCCAGAATTGCCAGATTGCTCAATATAGTTACCTAAGACTTTGTTATAGTTGCTACTGTTGCGCAATCTAATGGGGTCACCACTACATAGACCAATATAATTATCTTTAATAGTGTTATTAGAAGCATTATTAGAAAGGTATAAAGCATGAAGTAATTTCGGGCCAGAAGAATTTTCTATTTTATAGAAAATATTAGATTCGATGGTATTCCATTCACTGTTACTTATACCAACAGCAGAGAAGCTATATCCGGTATTTGAAGAAAATTTATTTCCAATGTTTATAAAAATATTACTTATTAATGTGTTATGGCTGTTTTGTAATGAGTTATTTCGTGTGCAAGTTGTTGTGTCGTAATCAGATACTCCCAATGAAATTCCATTTAAGTAGTTTTGAATTGTTAAACCTTCAATCCATAAGTTGGTTCTTTTGTATCTTTTTCCTAGTCTCAAAAACACCCCTTTGTTAGCATCATTTAAATTAGAACCATCAAATATTACTTTTTCGTCATTATATGCTAATATTTTCAAAGGTTTAGTTGTGTCAGATGATGTTGCATACCATAGAATATTGTTATCCTTGTACAATCCACCTTTAATATATATAACAATCTTATCTGTAATCTCACCATCTACTTGGTTTCCAGTGTAGTAGTACGCTCTTATATATTTTTGAGCGCTGTCAAGACTTGGAACAACTGATGAAAAAAGCGCATTGTTGTCATCAGGTACTGGCATTGAAATATCGTTTGGATTACTCGACATTAAAATGTATTTGGTGGCATTTAATTGTGTGGAGAATAATAAGGAAACAATAATTCCTAACGTATTATAGGTAGTTCTTTTCATTTAGTAGTATTAATTTTTTAACAAGCGCATAATAACATAAAAGTTGCCACTATTTGCGAAATATCGGATATAATAACAATTAATCTGCTATTATTTCTTTTTTGCCGAAAACCTTCCCGTACAAAGGGAAGCTCGTGAAGGTTCATACAGCCGATTATGTTCTATTGAATGAAACTATATAGCTTAGGGGAGAATTATCTGCTGAATTTATGGAAGCAATTGGCAAATGTATTTTTAAGTTATTTTATACACTTTTAGTTTTTGCGTACAATATCATCTTCAGTATTAAATTTACCGTCAACACCTGAAGAAGTTAGTACAAAGCCTTCTTGAGTCAGGTTGTATCTATACTTATTTCCCCAACTATCAGTAGCCCATGATTCCCAAATAGGTTTACTATGTACAAATTCATTAAAGTCTTGAGGATATTTTTTATTACGGACTTTATACTTATTTAGTGCAAAACTTATCTCGATCATTTCGTTCTCAGTATGCTCAACGTTGAGATATTCCGTTGTTACATATTCACCTCCTCGATACATTGACATATAAAATAAATAGAAAACAGAAGGAATCACTACCACGGCTATTAGTACACTAAAGGATAAATTTGTTAGGGCTTTTTTCCTACTGGCTATTTTTTCCATTCTTAGATAGACATCCGTGACTGAAATCACAATCATTATCAAATACGGATAGTACAGTGGGATATCAGGTAACAGGAAAACCAGGGCAAAAGGAAGCAAAAAAAAGGCTATTCCTAATAAATATCTTTTTAGATAAAATTGACCAGTTCCCGGAATTAAACTTGACAATATGAATGGTAATAGTATGTTCATTTATAATGGTTATTATTAACAAAGCCTCTATAAAATGCATTTTCTGTATTTTACTACCGAAGTGCTAAAGTAGCGAAGCTAAATCACACCTACAACCGTGACCATAAACTAATGACTAGATAAGGGAAAAGGAGAGAAGCACACTGCCAGCTAAAAGTTTAAATGTAGAAAGTTTGACAAAACGGTGAATTACCTACAATGTCTGCTAGAAGCATTGAGCAAATTTATGTTAGCGAATGTGTAGGTAGTTTTTAGTTTCTATACACATACAGTCGAATTTCGTTTTCGTGCGCGAACATGAAAAGATATGCGTTAATGTCGTTATCACTTTTCCATTTTGTGTCAAGTCTCCCAGAATCCGGATCATTAAGGGAAGGAATAGGCTCACCTAGAACCTCGGTTATGATTTGTTTAATTGATTTGTATTTACGTTCGAATACCTCTCTTAACTCGGTTCGATTCATGCTGTTATTAGACCGATCCCCAGACTTGAATTCACTCCAATTGTAGCCTGCAACTTTAAGGTTCTTTTCATTCTTGGTGTAGAAGTAGCTTGAATGCCCATCGAAATATGGACATTCAATCCTTCGATACTATAGCGGGTTGCCAAAGGTATAATTCTTAAAATACGGATATATTCCTTCTCCTAAGGAATAATAATGACCAAGAGAAACGTCTTCTGAGTTAAGTGAATCTTCAAAAACTAGCATTGATTCAAGATTTAAACCTTCTGAGCTTATAAACCCAGTGTTCACCTTTGTTAGATGTTGTTTAAAAAGTTGTTCTCCATTTTCCACATTGAGTTCTGAGTTTAGGAGACAGGTTGAATCAATTTTTGGTTTGGGAACTATTATTGGTTCGATCTCAATTTCTTGAAATGAAGTGATTTTTAAGGAGTAGATATTATATGCCCACATTTCAGTTGATGAAATATCTGGAGTCAATGGATGAGTAGAAGTTCTTTTATACTTCCCTCTTCCCTTGATATCAATCATGAGTTCATATTGTAGCGATTTGTCAAGTCCGTTTTTCATTACCAGTAAAACGGTTCTGCGAGTTCCAAATGTTCCAATTGCAAAAATTCCTTGTATTTGATTGGCATTAAGATCATCATCTAGCAAACTAAATGCTGAACTCATTTTGAGTTCATTTTCAAATGGTTCTGTTGACACAATGAAATAGGAAAGGTTGCCAGAACTATCTCTAGAAAGTTCAAGCATGAATTTGCTGTTAAGTTGAATGGCTTCAATGTCTTTCAGCTTTTGCCCATTTGCAAAAGGAACAACCAAGATTAAGACAAGAAAAACAATCAGTATTCTCATACTTTCCGAGAGTATATTATTACCTCTACAACGGTCAAGTATAAGCAGTCGTTTTAATGCCGCTTATACATTTTTAGCATTATTTCTTTAACTTAAATTGCAAGGTCGAAGTCTTCAGAGCTCAGTTTTAACTTTTTATTACCAAGGGCAGTCAACGTTTTTTTTACTCTTACTCGTTGTGGTTGTGATAATGTTGTAGGTATCAAATACTTGATATTAATTTTTAAAAGTCGATGAATAATTACCATGTCATTCATTCCGAATGGTACTATACCATTCATTAGTTCAGACATGTAAGTTTTGCTCTTGTGGCCTAAAATTTCTCCTAATTGTTGTTGAGTTAATCCAGCTGCCTTTAATTTATTCTTTATAAGTTCTTTTCTACGATGAAGAAATAATCTTTCCTTTTCAGCAATTAATTCAGCTATTTCTGATTCTCGAAGTTTATCATCGTTAATTACACTCTTAGGAGCCCAATTCTTATTTTCATATTTTTCGATTAAGTCCCTTAGTTTTTGACGAATCGGTTTTAGTCGAGAATTAGATTTAGATAAAATACGCAGCTTTCGATCAACAATCAAAGCACGCTCATATTCTAGCTCGTTACGTAAATGACCAATTTCAAATACCTCTTCTATGTCAAATTGTGTTTTCATTCTATATAATCATTTGTTCTTAACCACTTAGCAATTGTATCCTTATTGTTCTTAAAAGTAGTTTCATATTCATCGTGCGTCCCTACCCAAGCAACAGTTGCTTCTCCATCATCAACTTCAATCAGTATTAAAGCTCTATGGATATTAATGTCAAAGAAATAGAAGCCATCATTGTGCACACAGTCAGCGTCTGGCCTAGATTTTTTTAACTCATCAACATCCTTCCAATTATTTTTTTCAATATCTTCTATGAGCCTTTCTATCTCTTGAACAAGCTTAGTATTACCGATGTTTTTTCTTTTCAACTTTTCAAGCTTCTTTTTTCCAGTCAATCTCATTGCTACGTACAAATATAATAAAAGTTCGGAAAATAACCGAACAAATTAATGCAATCTTAAAACTAGCGCTTTTTCCTGATCATGTTTATTAATGCTAACGTTAAATGTATGAATCGTAGCTTTGGTCTGTGCGTTTGCCTTGCGCAGCTATGATTTCACACATAATGTTATCTCTCGTTTTTATAAACCCATTCATTGAAAAATTCATCTAGCTGAGTACCTGATGATTCCTCAAAGGCTTTCTGAAAGTCAGTTGTTTCAACAGACTCCCCAAAATATTTGGTAGTATAAAATTTAATTGCGTCCCAAAATATTTCATCACCCATTTTTTCTCTTAATAGGTGCAATACATAAGCTCCTTTAAAGTAGACTAAGTTTCGATCATCGCTTGATGGGTTTGACCAATTCGCAAAAACCAGAGACTTATCGTTACCTCGGTTTTTTATAGCTTCATATACTTCATAGTAAGAATCTATATCGGATTGATATTTTTCTTCACCGAAGCGATATTCATTGTAAGCTGCAGACAGGTAAGTCGCCATTGCTTCGTTAAGCCAAAAGTGATTCCAGCTCTTACAAGTAACTCGATTACCCCACCATTGATGAGCCAGTTCATGTGAAATCAAATTTGTTTCAGTGCTGTCTTGCAATACTAACTTTCCATAGGTGTCTTTCAAAGTTGAATAGCCTGACATCTCTTGATAATGGTCTCCAATGAGTATTTGGGAATATCTAGATTGATCATATTTCACACCGGATTTCTCTTCAAAAAAAGAAATCATCATGGGTGTTTCTTTGAAGATGGTCATTAGCTGGCCAGAAGTATAATCTTGTGAGTAGTATCTAAGTAGTACTTCTCCTGATTTTTCTTCCGCTTGGTTGAAATTGCCGATGGCAAATCCATAGGTGTAGGTGGGTGATTCATAATTCTGTTGATAGGAATATTGTATTTTACCATTCTTTCGCACCTGGCTCACTAGCCGGCCACTTGCAATACAGTCTTTATCCGATGGAATAGATATATTCAGATGGAACAAGGCTTTATCTCCGGGTGAATCATTACAGATCATCCATTGGCTTGTCGAATATATAGTAAAGGTTTGTCCGCGATCCGAGTCGAACAAAAGCCCATTTGTCGGATTTCCATGATAATCAATCGTTAGTTCGGTTTCCTTTTTTTCCCTTTCCGACAATTTAATGGTTAAACTACCATCCCTATTCTCAAAACCTACAACATTGTCCCCAGTTACCTTATCAATTCTAAGGTTTCCAGACTTAAATACTACCGAATTAGCATCATTTTCGATGTGAAACTTAATGACAACAGTACCGCTAATGTATTTCTTCTCAATATCAGGCTCAATTGTCAAGTCATAGCTAATAACATCTAGTTCAAAATCATTAGGGCTGGCTTGAACAGATACTGTAAGCAAAAGTACTATTGAAAAGATGGATATATTCTTAGTAAACATATTTAATGAGAGATAACGTTAAGATATAAGAAACGTAAGTGATTTCGAAGCTCTTACCTATCAATTTGCACTGAGCTAAATTTGCTTTTGGACACAAATTTAAAGTATCCAAACAACCAATCAAATCACAGATTTAGCGGAGCTGATTAAATGCTTGAAAGTTTCGTAAACCACTGAGCCACTTATGATTTTTTAGCATACATTGTTATAGCCTGTTCATTTTCCGCTCGAATTTTTTTAACTTCATTTCCTTTGAGAAAATCCCAATTCTGGGACTTCTCACGTGTAAGCTGTAAAACTCAGTCCTAGAAGTCACAACGTCATCAATCGCATACAAAACGGAAGTTACACAGGATGGTACCGAAAAAACCTTTGAATTCTCCTGCGATGTCTCTTGGTACAGCCCTAATATCAGTTTGGGGTTTGATTCTAGAAATACTTCAGTGCAGTCGGTTCCACCTTCATGAATCAAAATCGTATCAGATGAGATTGAACCTTTAAGGACTTTTTCTATTAAAAAATATCCGACCGAAGTTTCAGCGTTTCTATGAAACTCACCAATCACTATAGCATCAAAATCTTTTGCTTGATTCAAAAAGTTGTTCCCAAAGGACTGAGAGCAAGAACATGCTATTAAGTCGGTTAAGACTAGAAGGACTACTAATGTCAAACAAAGCTTTTTCATCAATAATTTCTGGTGTACGAATAGGCTATAACGCTCTGTGTATGGACAGTAGGGCAGATGCGAAGTACTTCACTTTCGGTTTACCACTTAGCCAAAACAAACGTTTTTACTTTTAATTTTCTTAGTGTTAAACGTCAAAACTTTGTTTTGGCGTTGCCTGCTCAAAGAACAGGACTTTCAATTTATCTCTAAATGCCCTATTGGCTATACACCTTGTTGCATTAGTTTCTTTTCTTTTAAAAAGCTCTTTTCCAATAGTTATGATAATTCACCTTCCCTATGAGCTTTTTTATAATTCCTGGATAATCATATTGGATTTTATACTCATAGGAATTAGCAGGCTCATGTACAAAAGAACTATCAATTCTATTTTTTAGAAAATGTATTGTCAAGTTGTAAAAAGAGTCATCTACACTTTTTGGATTATTTTCTTCTGGTAATGTTTGCCCTTCTTCAAATTTGAAATATTTCGAGGCACTATCCGTATATAGCCTTCTTATTGGTTCTCCATTTCGAAAGAAATCAAATGATAAAGCACTTATAGTATCGTACTGGTAGAAAGTCATTATATCATGATTTTTGGAGATTTTAGACTTAACTGTTTCACTTGAAATAAAATGAGAGTCACAGCGAATTATCGTAGCGTTTTCAATAAATGAAAAGACAATTTTTCCTTTAGTTTGAAAACCATTCCAATAATCATTCAAACTACTTCTATTGGTTAATTCAAATGAATCAATTTCAAGTAATTCGAATAACTCATTTTGTTTGTTTTCGAAATTTTCGTTTATGATTATTCCCTGTAGCTTTAGTCCCATTTTTCAAGTTAATGCCAACAAGAGCAAATAACATAAAAGTTGTCATTATTTGCGAAATATCGGATATAATAACAATTAATCTGCTATTATTTCTTCCTTATCGGAAACCTTTCTCCTACAAAAAATAAGTTTGTGCTGGTTCAGGTAGCCTGATTAAGTTCCTTTATAAATATAGAAGAATTATTTTATTCCATGGGAAGTCTTTACAGCACCTTACCATTTAAACTTTCACTTTACCTCCACTTTCTTAATTTCATTGTTCGCGTTAAAAGTAGGGAAATACATGAGCTCTATTTTTGCAGGATTTAAAGTGTAGGTTCCTGAATAACGTGGCATCAAGTTAACCTCATAGGTGTAATCTCCTTTAGGAAGTCTTTCGATAAAAATAGAAGTCTTATTTTTAAAGTACTCTCGATGCGCTTCGCCTCTTAAATTATTAGGTTTCTCAGCATAAGAACAAGACCCAGGAATAGGAATATTGATCATCACATATTCTGCATCTTTTTTAACCTTTACATTCACCAGTAATTTGATTTCCTGGCCAGCGGTCAACCTATTAATACCTCCTTCAAATTGTGAACTGATTGTAAAATCTCCTTTTTTAGAAACTGGCGTACTATTCCAGAACCTTTGGTAGCTGGTAAAGTATACAGGGAAATCTCCACTTTTGGATAGAGTGATATTTACGTCAGGCTGTAACTTCATCTCAAAAGGAAACTCGTTCACTGTTTGATTTATATCTCCTGATAAAGTGATAGAGGGCTTGCTGAATTCTTTTTCCCCATTCAACAAATCAGGCAAAATAGTTTCTATAACCTTGGCTGACTCATAGGTGTTTCTCCAATAACCATTGTTCCTTTTTTCAAGAAAATAGCCTCTCATTTTTTGCAATTGTTTCTGGTAATTACCTGAGTCAGTCTGCAGAATTTGATAGGCCAGCAAAGTGTTTGGCAGGTCATTGGTAATCAAATCATCTTCCAAAGAATCATTTTCAAAGTACACGTTACCGAATAAAGTACTTTTTTGGTAGGTAAGCAGCGTATCTACATCATAATCCAATTGGCACAATTGCTTTAAACGAGTAAGTGAAAGCATCGCACTTAATGATTTATTCCTTCGCTCTTCAAGTGAATTGATGTAGGAGGAATAAGCAACTTTAGCATCCAAAAGCTGGAGAATTCTTAATATCCTGATACTTTTTTCAAAGTCTGGTTCGTTCTCTAATTCCCAAACCATTTGCTGTGTTATCTGATCCTTATCGATTTTAGTTTCATATCCTTGCTTTTCTGCAAATACCATAGCTTCCAAAGCATGAAGACTAATCCATTCATTGAAGCCGGAGTTTTCCCACCATCCCCAAAGCCCTCTGGAGGTTTGGTTTTTATGAAGTAGACGAATTAGTCTTTTAATTTCTCTTTCATTATCAAATTTTTGTTCCTGAAATTCTATCAGGCTTTTCTCAACTAATAAAGCTTTTAGTTTAGAAGCTATTTGCTCATTACAGTAATATTCATAGCGAAGCACATGGCTGATTTCGTCCTTTATAATCTCAAGTAAATCTGCCCGGGCATATAAATTAACCTCCCCTAAATCAGGATTGAAATTTAAGCTAAAGGTGGTGTCATTTTCAAGTGAATAAAAAGCACCTTCTGTTTCTTCCAACCCTGCAGGAAAAATTGGTATATGCTTTTCTTCTCCGTCAAAATATCCATCTTCTTTTTCCATGAAATACTTAAGGGTAATTGAATCTGCCGGTGCGATAATTTTCAGGCTATCAAGAATTGAGTTTTTTAAAATCCTGCTATTGTTGAATTGAACCTGGTCATTAATCTCAAACTGACTTTTAATTTTCAAAGAGTCACTACTATAATTAAGCACCTTACCAATAGCTATAGCTGTATCATTTTCAATTAAAAAACGAGGCACAGCCAATTGAGCCATCAAAGGTTTATAAGATTTTATGAAGCTTTTAGTCTGTCCTGATTGTTTTTTACTATTCATGGCCAAATAGAATGTTTCCCACTCGGTTACATCATCAGGAAACACCACCTCAAAACTAGTTTTACCATTTTTATCAGTTTTTAGTGCAGGTTGCCAGAATGCATAATCAGAAAAATCATTCCTTATTGTACTTGCCTGAGAAGCAGATTCAAAAAATGCTTCGTCATAATCAGCTCCTTTAGAGGAAAGCGAGAGAGTTTTCTTAAATGCACCTTCTTCTGTATCGATAATTACTACTCCATTAGCAGCTTGAGCCCCATAAATTGCAGTAGCAGATTCACCTTTTAAAACCTCTATTCCTTTAATAATATTTGGATCTAATTCAGCTATATCTCCGGTGTAAACCATCCCATTTATAATATATAAAGGAGTGCCCTCAAAGGATTGAGTAGCTTCACCTCTGATTTTAATTTCAACACTACCTCCTGGAGATTCTGAGCTAATAGCTACCCCAGCCACTTTGCCTTGTAAGCCATTTGCAAAATTGATATTTGGAACGGAGGCTGTTAAACTTGACCTTTGCACTATCCCATATCCTGTTACAACCACTTCACTTAATTGCTGAACATCAGCCTGAAGTCCAATATTTACTGTATTGCCGCTAATCTCCTTTTCCTGACTAACCATACCTATAAAAGAAAATTGCAGGGTAGTATAACCATAGGGTACTTTCAAGGAGTAATAGCCTTCCAAATCAGTATTTGTGCCAAAGGTCGTTCCTTTAATTAATACATTTACTCTTGGTAGTGGCTCCTCAGTATTTTCATCATACACATAACCTCCTACTATTTCGCCTGCTCCAGAATACTTAAACCTTTCCCTATAGGCAAGGGAAATCTCATTTTTTGCCTCATTGTATGGTGCTTCTTTGAATAGATTAGCTTCTATAATTTTATTGATTTCAATACTAAAACTATCCTGCTTCAATGTTTCAGGTTTTGTGTATGCGTAATAATTAAGGCCATTTACTTTTATATTTATAGAATCTTCAATATGATATTTAGAATCAGAGTAAAAGAAAATTAATTGATGATAACCTTTCTCCAAATCATGGAAAAAAGTGGTTCTTCCTGGGTAAACTCTAATAAATTCAGGATCATCATAGCGAAATACTAACACATTGATAGGTTGTTCGGTGAGCTTACTCTTCTCATTTTCTTGTTCCACCAATAAACGTCCAGCTCCTTTAATTGTGAAGTTAGGATAAGAATACCTGGCTTTTAAAGCTCTTTTTGCATCTAAATAACTTTGCCAGATTTTTGTGAGTTCCTGCTCTGTAATAACACTATCCGTTAAGTTTTTATTAAGCTCATATGAATTTAATACCCTGGGATATTGTGTGGTGGAAACACTTCTCATTTTTAATAATTTGGGAGCAAAATCATACTCAAAATAAGGCTCGTGCTGAAAGTCTGTAGAATAGCTATCCATTAAATGGAAGGTTACATCTCCTACAATAGGACCTGCAAGAGCTTGATGCCTCTGAGTACTGGATGCACCATTCAGCAATTGTACTGTCTTGCCTTGTTTTATATAAGCAAAGCGCTCTCCAAAATTATTACGATAAGGAAATATGTATTTGTATAAAAAATTTCTCTCACTATTACTGAGTTGAGGTTCAGCTTCTATAAAACTAACTCTCTCATGATTACTTTTTTCATCAATACTAAAAATTAACTTTTCGCCTGAATTGAAGTAAAGGCTATCAATTGTGAAAATCTTTTTCTGGGTTCTTAATTTTACCTGATGAAAGCCACTATCAATTCTAAAAGAATAAGGATTGGTATGATTAGCCCAACTAAAATACACTGGTTTTCCATCGACATATACTACATGAATGGCTTCTGGTGCTCCTTCATTGAAAACAAAAGGAGAAAACTGCGTGATGGAATCCGAAGTGGTATAAGTAAATTTTCTGATGGTATTCTCCGGATAAATAAATTGATAATATTCTATAGAATCAAGCCTGGCTTTTTCCTTCCATTGTTGATAATTAAGAAGTTTCTCAGATGAAAGTTGAAAATTACTATTATTAAAATTAAACAAATTGATCAACTCCTTATGCTTTCTTTCTTTTCCCAAGTAGGGCAAAGAAGGGGCTCGGTAACCAAACTTTTTAGTGAGAGAAAATGCTGTTATATCTACGTTTTCCACAGGTTTGCCTTTCGAGTCAGTAATGGTTAGTTCTACCTTGGATTTTTGGCCTGGGTAAACAATTCTTGGCTGTATTATATCAACATTAAGTTCCTTTTCCCTCAAGGGTATCTCATAATCTTCCTCAACAATTTCTCCTCCCCAAAGATATTGCAGAGAGATAAAATAGTTTTTCTTTGAGTTGGTCTTTCTTTTATAAATCAGTTCCTTGGTATAGCCGGAAGCAATTTCTCTATTCTTTTTATAGAGTGTATAATTAAAAGGCAAGTTTCGCGGATTATCTACTTGTATAATAAGTGAGTCAGGGTTCCTCTCAGAAAAACATTGAATCAAAGAGGGTTGACTTGAGAGGTCAAAAGACTTCTCAAGGCTATCTGATTTAATCGTATACCTGGAAAAATACTGATTGTAGGGTATTAAAACAGGTGTCTGTCCTTCAAATACCAATGTTTTATTGCCGAAATTATCTACTCGATTTACGCTTACTTTCTTTTGGTCTTCAACTCCATTTTTTTCATACCATAACTTTATTGAGTCGGTATTCAATAAGATTTTAAAATCTTTCTTGTGATAGAAGTAAGTAAATTTTTGACTTTTTGAAAGGACTTCATTATCCGAGGTAATTAACTTAACATTTACATTGTATTCAAAATTCAAAGCAGGAAATTGATAATCATTTAAGATGATTTCGGTCTCTTTTTGAGGGTCTAGTGGTTTCTCTATGTACAATAATGTATCAGGAACAAAAAGGTCAGAATGAAAGAATTCCTCAATTTCAAGAGGCGTCACCAAAATTTCTAATCTACCATCCAGTAGATTTAAATCATTTTCATTAGTTCCTTTTGCAAAAAGCGTTACTGAATCACCTTTATAATGAGCCTGCTTTTCTGATCTTAAATTAAGTTTTATGCTTTTTAGCTCATATTCTTCATATTTAAAATAACTACTTATATAAACCTTTTCATCATCAGACTCTAATTTCACTCTGTAATCTCTGTCTAGTTGCAAATCCAATGAATCATGCAATATAAAATCAGTCTCATAAGCTCCCTTCCTATAAGGGTAAATAGTAGCAAGTTTAATATCCTTTCCCTTATGATAAATACTGGCAATCAAGCGTTTTTGGATTGGCTTACCATTTTCCTTTACCACAAAAGCCTTCAGTCTTACGGTGTCACCAGGTAAATATTTAGGTTTATTAAAAACCATATAACCCGTATGTTTATCTTCATTCCTGTAACCATAATAATCACAATAATACTCATCAAAAATGCAAGCTGTGTTGTGATAAGCCCTTACAAAAAATTCCTTAATTTGATAAATTGTTCCTTGAGGCCACCACCTCACTAATGACTTCACTCCATCAATAGGAATATAAATTGTGAATTTCACAGGTTTCCAGACGTACTTAAGAGGTGTACCATAAACTACTTTTCGGAAAGCACGCTTTGACCATGGATTATTATAGCGTCTCTCTAAGTTATAAAAAGCGCTAAAATCATTTACTTTCACTCTTAATAAGCCTTTGGAATTAGCTTTTCGGATTATATAGACACTGTCTTGTTTGTTAAATTCAACTCTTCTACTACCGATATTGACTTCCGCATCAGGAATAAGGTCACCCTGCAATCCATAGACTTGAATTTGAAAATCTGTATTATTGTTTAGAATAAAAACTTCAAAATTCTGGATGCTTGTAATTGAAATATTTTGTTGATTCCCTTCACTATATATTTTCAAGTAGTGTCCTTCTGAAAGTGGTTTTTGATAGTTTTTATCAGTAGGAAAAGAATCTATTTTAGTATGTAGAAAAGTAGAATCAAATTTCCAGTGGCTATTTTTATAGATTTTCTGAGCTTGTTCATTATTGATTTTATAGATGTAGGTGAAAAAACTGCTTTTACGGCTTTGCAATAACCCCTGCCCTACTACATTAAGCTGAGTTATAAAAAACAACCAAAAAAGGAAATAGCCAGATACTTTGTAAAATTTGCTCATATTTCTTTTACGTTTCTGATAAAGATGCAAAGACCTGTAGAATTCCATAAACAGCTTACTTTTTATTTTAAATAAATTAAATATATCAAATTTTGATAGCCTACATCTGTAAACCACTAATATTAGGTTAGTAAGAATGATTAATTGAATTTTTGTAGAAAAAAATTCTTACATCTTTAAAGAATCATTCCTGTAAAAAAAATGACTAATATCATCTTTTCATCTATTAATCAACAATAAAAACCATTGCTCAGTTAGTAATTTTGTGCTAACAATAAAATCTACAGCAAAATGTCACAAAATATAAAGATAGTCTCTCCGGAAGAAGCCGTTTCACATGTAAATTCTAATCAGCGTGTATTTATTCAAGGTGCTGCCATGACGCCCGTTGCTTTAATTGATGCTTTGGTAAAACGCCATGAGGAACTGAAAAATGTTGAGGTAATGCACATGCATACTGAAGGCAGGGCTGGCTATACAGAAGAACAATACAAAGATGCGTTCAAAATAAATAGTTGTTTTGTAGGGGGCAATGTCCGTAAATCTATTCAGGAAGGAAGAGGTGATTACATCCCTATATTTTTAAGCGAAATTCATTGGCTCTTCAGAAGAAACATTTTACCACTGGATGTGGCTTTTATTCAGGTTTCTCCACCAGACATACATGGATATTGTTCATTGGGTGTATCTGTGGATATTACCTTACCTGCCATAGAAACAGCTAAGGTAGTAATTGCGCAAATTAACCCCAATGTACCCAGAACCCACGGTGATGGCATTATTCATATCAGCAGAATTCATTATGCCATTGAAACAGATGAGCCTATTCATGCGCATGATTTAACGGAAGCAAGTGCTGTTGAGCAAAAAATAGGAGAAAATGTAGCAAGCCTGGTGGAAGATGGCGCAACCCTGCAAATGGGTATTGGAGCTATCCCTAATGCAGCATTAAACAATTTGTATAACCACAAAGATTTGGGAATTCATACAGAAATGTTTTCAGATGGTGTGCTGCCACTGATTGAAAAGGGCGTAATTACGGGTAGCAATAAAGTAGTTAAGAATGGTAAGTTGGTAACTTGCTTTGCCGTAGGTTCCCAAAAACTATATGACTTCATGGACGATAACCCTATAGTTCATATGAAAGAAGCTGCCTACACTAATGATACAGCTATCATCCGAAGAAATCCTAAAGTAACGGCTATTAATTCCGCCATTGAAATTGACATTACCGGCCAGGTGTGTGCTGATACTATTGGAAAATACCAATTCTCAGGGGTAGGCGGACAAATGGATTTCATCCGCGGTGCTTCACTTTCACCTGGTGGTAAAGCTATTTTGGCGATGCCATCCATTACAAATAAAGGAATTAGTAAAATTGTTCCTTATTTGAAAGAAGGTGCCGGGGTAACCACTACACGAGCACATGTACATTACATAGTAACTGAATATGGAGTAGTAGATTTGTTCGGGAAAAACCTGAAACAAAGAGCCAAAGCACTTATTTCAATCGCTCACCCAGATGCCAGGGAAGCATTGGAGAAAGAAGCATTTGAAAGGTTTAGAGGATAATCAAATATAGGGTATTAACTATGAATACCTGTAATGCAAAAAAACAAATATTTGCTGAATGAGAAAGAGCTGGTAAGCCCTGGCAGGCTCAATTTTTTGACACATCCAGATTCCGCTCCGCGGTATCACCCTTTTGCCATGGTTCGTGTCTTACGAACCATTCGCATAAAGTCTATTAATCTGGAAAGAGTTATCATCTGCATTCTGTCTTTATTTTCGTATAATCTAAAGTATAACTTAAGTCTTTATATTGTTAACACGGATAAACAGTCATTTTTCAATTTTACATTCTAATTATAACCTGCCTTTTCAGTTAAGTTTCGTGAGACAAGAACCTTGGTGTGGCTAGAATCTAATTGGAACCATTTTAAATATTTAGAAGTGTTTATTATTAAGAGCTCTCAAACAAAAAAAGCTCTTAAAGCAGGGGGAACCCTATTTTAAGAGCTTTTACTTTGTTTATAGCAAAATTATTACTTAATCTTTACCACCATCTCTGTTAGGAGATCGGGGCTCAGGCCACTCATACTGCTCGTTAGTTCGTGAATTGATAGGCAAAACTGCCTTCTCTCTACTAGTAGTTGTATCATCCTCACTGGCCATATATGCTAAAATGGCTGTTAAAATGGCGTTACTTCGAACATCATCAAATACAATTTTATCGTAGGTATCTAAATTGGTATGCCATGTATAATTCCAGTAGCTCCAGCTTAATGAGCTTAAAGAAAATGCCGGAGCACCTGCCGCTACAAAAGAAGCATAATCAGAACCTCCTCTTGAAGGTGTTCCGGGGAAAGTTGTTTCAATTTCATTTTTATATTCTTTCGGCACAGCATGTAACCATCTGCCCAGAAAATCATAGGCATGCAGAAAACCCTGGCCCGAGATATTAACTACTCTTCCGGTACCATTATCCTGATTAAAAACAGCTTGGATATTTTCCACAATTTCCGGATGATCTTCCACAAAGGCTCTGGAACCATTTAAACCTTGCTCCTCACTTCCCCATAAACCTATTAATATAGTTCTCTTTGGGTTTGGATAGATTTTTTTCAGTATCCGGGCAGCTTCCATCATGGTAATAGTTCCGGTTCCATTGTCAGTGGCTCCGGTTGCTCCATCCCAGGAATCAAAATGTGCTGATAAGATCACATATTCTTCAGGTTTTTCAGAGCCTTTAATTTCTGCTATTGTATTAAAAGTAGGCACTGTTCCTAACTCCTTAGATTCTGCTACAACCTTTATCTTCGGTTGATCACCGTTTTCTGTCAAGCGGTATAACATCCCATAATCCTCCAGGGAAAGATCTATCACTGGCGCTTTTTTAGTATTAGCACTAAAAATCTTGTTAGCACCAAATCCACTTGACCAGCGCGACTGCACAATGGCAACAGCACCAGCATTTTCTAATGCTTCATTAATAGTTCTGGTGTTGTATCCGGTAGCATTTATCCTCTCTCTCCAGGCTTCCGTTTGTGCATCTCTTTCAGCTTTCATTTTCTCAAATGATTCCTTTGTAGCAAACTCCTCCCAATTATCGTCAGGCCTGCCGGTAGGTTGAGGCATAGAAACTAAAACTATTTTACCTTTTACAGCTGGAAGCCATTTCTGAAAGGCAAGAGAATCACTTATTGCCGGAATGATGATGGTTTCTGCCGTCACTCCTTTTTTGCCGGTACTCGGGCTCCATGCTAACTGCATGCCACTTAAGCTTACCACTCTGGGCTCTACCAAATCAACATGCGTAATTCCTCGCTGCCAGCCTCTCCACTTGCCCCATTCCTGATTTTCCGCTTCAATACCCCATTTATTAAAAGTAGTTACTGCCCAATCATTAGCTTTTTTCATTTGAGGAGTCCCCACTAATCGGGGCCCGATTACATCCATCAACTCATGAGCAAGCGGCTCCAGCTGAGAATTCTGATTGGCTTCTTTTACAATAGCATCAATAATTTCTGTAGAAGTTTGCGCTAAACTGACTGCATTTGCCATTAAGCAGCAGACTGTAATAAGTAATAGTATTTTTTTCATAGATTAAGTTAATTAAGTCTGTGCCTAATATACTAAACCTTAACTCAGCTATTCTTCCGTTTTATATATATGGACTATAGCGTATTTAAATAAGGTAAATAAAGATACTTACCCATCAGATTACTCTCTGAAATTAACATCACTTTCGCGAATGTTTTCAAAAATAAAAACGGCAACAAGTGTTCTTTGTGAATAATGTGTTACCGTTTTTTCCAGTTGGGTAGACGAGCTATTCTTTGCGAAGACAGTTTATTTTAAAGCAGAGAATTTATTTAGCTTCTTCAAGTGCTTTCAAAATCTTATGATAGATCTCATTATTTTCATAAATACCTTGAAAATTTTGAGCACCCTTACCTTTAGCCATTACAGGAATTAACTCTCCGCTATGCTGATCAGTATTAAAGTAGAGAGCAACTTTTTCCGGTATCTCTTTCTTTTTACCGGTAATACTATCCTCTTCATAAAATTTACCCACACTCATTCCACCAGTTTCATGATCTGCTGTTACTATTAGCAGCGTATTAGGATGTGTTTCCACATAATCCATTACGGCTCCAATAGTCTCATCAAAGTCTCGAACTTCTTCAATTACCATGTCTGCATCTTCTGCATGACCTCCCCAATCAATGTAGGATCCTTCAATCATCAGAAAGAATGGCTTTTTATTTTCGTCAAAATAATCCAGCGCTTTAAGACTGGCCTTCTTTAGAAAATCATCTCTTCCTTCAATTTTAGAAGGTAAACCTTCCTCTGCTATTATAAAAGCATTCCTCTTATCTCCAATAGCAGTTGAAAGGGCAAGAGTATCCAGATTGTAGTTATTCCTGATCAACTCATCGAAAAGATTGTTACCATCTGTTCTTTGGTTAAAATATTTTTTACCTCCCCCCGCAAGGAAATCGATATTTGCACTAGAAAGTTGTTCTGCTATTTGTTCATGCATATCTCTATCTTTCACATGGGCATAGAAGCTAGCAGGTGTTGCATGAGTTATGGTAGTAAGGCTAATTAAACCTGTTTGGTAACCTTGTTTTTGCAAGCGCTCTAAAATAGTTCCCTTTGCTACAGTATCCTGAGCAACACCAATGGCTCGCTTATAAGTTTTTTCACCTATTGAAAAAGCAGTAGCTCCCGAAGCTGAATCTGTTATCTTATGGCTTGTAGAGGTAGAGTTATGAAGACCTATAACTTCAAACCGTTTAAAATTCGGAGCTTTATCACCAAAGTAAAAAGCAGTGGAAACTTGTGCTATCCCCATGCCATCACCAATCATCAGTATTACACTTAAAGGCTCCTGTTCATCTGTCGGTTTAGTTGCTTCTTTTTTTGCATCTGAAGAGCAACTCATTTGAAATAAAGCAATGGCAATTATTATTAAAATACTATTATTTTTCATGTTAAAAATTCTTAAAAAAAACGGCAAGATATTTAACCTTGCCGTTTGGTACTTTTGATTTTATTTAAATTTAATAACCTCTGTTCTGCTCAAGGAAACCATCAATCCCTGAAGCTGCATCCACTGCACTTTGAGGAATAGGAAATAACCTCTGAGTTACATCTTTATTGGTTTTCTCAGTCCAGGTATCTTCATATTTACCAAATCGGATCTGATCTCCTCTTCTGAATCCTTCCCAGTATAGTTCGAAACCACGCTCTCTGAACATGATGTCAAGATCCATTGAAGTTAAAGCCGGAGGTGTTTGTTCCGGACGAGCTGTTCTGGATGCTCTTACAAAATTAACATCTGCTAAAGCGCCACCTACATCACCATTTCTTAACTTGGCCTCAGCTCTCATTAAGTAAATTTCAGCCAATCGCATCAATACTAAATCTACACTGCTGAAATTATTAGCATTATTAGAAGTGTGGCTAAACTGATATTTAGAAACTCTGAAACCTGTATTGTGTAAGGAACCCTCATTAGTAAAATCTATTTTTTCAGTGTGGTTCACATATCCCTTGTCTCTGTCAGGTCCGTTTCCTTTAATCTGCTTCACCGGATAAATCCTTACTCCATCATCACAAGTAATAAATGAGCCAGTCTCATCTTTTCTAGGCCCCCATTGTACCCCTCGCATAATACCTCTATCCATTTCAAAATCTGTAGGCTTAACACAGAAATAACTATTCTCTGTTTCGGTAGCTAATAAATGCTCCCTGCTATTGAAATCTTCTAAAGTCTCTTCAGGGATAAATATGTTCTTTTTATAAAACCTCGCATCAGCATCCGCTGGATCTACATTGCCATAGGCATTTACCCATGTTTGATAAAAGTCAGAAGTAATTGCAGGTCCATCAGTTCCATCAGCACTTGGAAACTCTGGTCTGCCAAACATCGATCCAGCTATAGACCAGTATGCCCACCTGCTATGTTCTTCTTTTAAAACTCCACGTTGGTCCAAAGCGAAAATTAGTTCCGGGTTACTATTATTGTCATCATTAAAAAGATCAAAATACTCTGCTGAAAGGCTGAATTTACCAGAATTAATGATGTTGTCAGTATACTCAATCACTTTGTTCATATCCTCATTAGTAAAGCCAGGTGTACCATAAGGATCTCGGTACACTGCTGCGTTTAAATGTAGTCTGGATAGCAAGCCCCATACCGCAGCCTGAGTCATTCTTCCCGGGCCTTTATCTTTATTAATCACATCTACAACTGAAAGCAGCTCACTTTTAATGTATTCAATAGCAACTTCTGTCCTTAGTACCTGAGATAGTTGATCTGAGGATTCCTTTTTGAAAACAATACCCCAGCTATCCAGCATTAACATATTTAAATAAGCCCTTAATGCTATCATTTCATATAGAGCACTTTCAGCTTGAGAGTTACCTTCTTCTGCTAAAGGCCTCAATACTTCAATAGCCGCCAGTGTTCTTGAAATATTAGTAGTTAGCTCATTCCAGCCACTAGCTACCAAATCATTACTTGGAGTAATTGTGTGAGCGTGCGCGGCAAGAAATTTACCTCCATCGAACCAATCAGTACCACCTCTGTAAGGAAGAATAGCCTCATCTGAAGGGATTAATTGCAAACCATAATAATTGGTATGTCTCCAGGTCCAGGAAACATAGCCGTAGGCAGGAGCAATCGCTCCGCTGATTACTTCAGCCTGATTTCCAGTAAGTGTTTCATCAAGTAATTCTTCCTCCAGATTAGTACAGCTCCAGAAAAATAATCCACTCAATAACAAGCATGTTGAATATAATATCTTTTTCATTTTTTAATTTAATTAGAATGTCACATTTAGTCCGACCAAGAAAGTTCTGGGAGATGGATAAGTAAATCTATCGATTCCAAAAGTTTGAATTCCATCTATAGTGTTTCCAGTATTTATTTCCGGATCAAAGCCAGAGTAATCTGTAAGAACAAAAAGGTTTTGGCCTGTTACAGATAGTCGGATATTTGAAATCAGTTCTCCCAAGCCAATATTTTTCGGATTCAAATTATAACCAAGTGTAGCGTTGTTTAATCTTAAAAAGCTTCCATCCTCCAAATATCTGGTAGAAACTTCATTAGAGTTACTGTTATCTTCATTTGGGAATTCTGTAGCATAATTTGTAGTGTTCAAATTTCTACTCAATTGTCCCTTAGTAAATAAAGACATTGCAGTATGATTGTAAATTTTATTTCCTGATACACCATTGAAATTTACACCTAAATCAAATTGTTTATAATTAACTTTAAAGTAGAAAGCATAGATAATATCTGGAAGTGCACTTCCCACAACCACCCTGTCATTATCTAAAATTTCACCATCTCCCGTAACATCTCTATATCGATTTAAACCGTCTTCACCTATGCCTAGAAATTCTTTCATATAGAATGCACCCACAGGCTCACCATTTAAATATCCATTAATTGTTGCTCCTGTTTGCCCCGCGCCTTGTGCCGCTCCGGTGGTTAATACTTCATATTGAGAATTAACCACTTCATTTTTGGTATAACTTATATTACCACCAATATTGACTGTAAAGTCTTCGCTAATCATATTACGATAATCTAGAGCCAACTCAACTCCTGAATTTCTAATCTCCATATCAGCAATATTCGTCCAGATTTTTTGGGTTGGTTGAACAGGATCTATCCTGTTAGAGAATAAAACCACATCGGATGTTACTTTATTAAAATAGTCCAATGTACCACTCAGCCTATTGTTTAAAAATCCAAAGTCGACACCCACATTTGTTTGAGTGGAAACTTCCCATTTCAAATTAGGATTAGCTGTTCTAACAGGTACAGTACCGAAAGGATAAGCATCAATAGTTGCCCCATCCGGATTTAAAGGATAAGTATCATTGTCTCCTTTGCTATCAACATAGCTTGCAAGACTTACCTTATTATCTATTCCTTCCTGATTACCTGTTTGTCCCCAACTTGCACGTACTTTTAAATTACTTACAAAGCTACTATTACTTAAAAAGCTCTCGTTAATCATATTCCAGCCTAATGCTACAGAAGGGAAATAACCGTATTTATTGTTGGCTCCAAATTTAGAAGAACCATCGGCCCTCATAGTAGCAGTTAACAGGTACTTGTCATCATAACTGTAGTTAACTCTTCCAAAGTAAGACTGTAATTCATTTTTGAATGCAAAAGAATTAAAAGTAGTTGGATTTTCCTGGCTACTTATCTGATCCTGAAATCTTGGATCGATGCCATTGTCAGCAAAACCTTTTAAGTCAAATGATTTTTGCTGAACATATATTTCCTGATAAGAGTGACCAGCAAGAAAGGTAATGTTATGTACATCCCGATCATAAGCATAGGTTAAAGTATTTTCTACCAGCGTATTTCTATTAGTTGTAAAAGAAGTGCTTAAAGTTCCTTCAACTAAGCTTTCTAATAAAGGGTAAGGATTTACCTGAACGTCACGCTCTGTCGAGTTATAATCAACGCCCAAATTTAATTTATAAGTCAATCCCTTAACAAACTCTATTGACGGGGCAATATTAGCCAAAATACGATTGCTGTTAGCGAGATCAGTATAAATCTGATTACGCACCAAAGGATTCAATCTATCGTCAAATAAAGTAGGTTTTCCGTCTGTATAAACTGGTATAGTAGGGTTCAACTGAAGCATATCAACAGTCATTGCTCCTATATCAGGCCTGTTATTAACAATCCTTGAACCAGTCATATTAAAGTCTACTTTAAATCGGTCATTAAGCGCTCTTTGATTTAAATTAACACGACCTGAATACCTTGTTAATGAGCTATTTTCAAAAATACCTTCCTGATCATCTACCCCTGTGGAAACAAAATAGGTGAATTTATTATTTGAACCACCACTCATGGAAAGGTTCACATTTTTAGATATTGCAGTTCTTGTTAGTTCATCCTGCCAGTCTGTATTAGCACCTCCATTTAATAATGTGCCTCCAACCGCAGGAACATTACTTCTGAACTCACTTGCACTAAAAACATCCATTTTATTCGCTAATTGTGACACAGCTGTGGATAAGGAGAGATTAACCTCGCTCTTTCCATCTTTTCCCTTTTTAGTAGTGATTACAATTACACCATTAGCGGCACGTGCACCATAGATTGCAGCAGCTGATGCATCTTTTAATACATCAATAGAAGCTATATCCTGTGGATTGATAAAATTAAGAGGGTTTGAACTTACGCCTGTTGAAGTATTATCAATTACGAAACCATCCACTACATAAAGAGGTGTTGTACCAGACCTTAAGCTTCCCATACCTCTGATAATAATATTTTGAGAAGCTCCCGGTTCACCACTTACAGAAGTAACATTCACTCCGGTCACTTTACCTTGTAAAAGCTGGCCAGGGTTTGCTACCACTCCTTTATTGAAGTTTTCATCACTTACTGAAGCGATAGAGCCAGTTATGTCTGATTTTTTCTGTACCCCATAACCCACTACCACTACGCCATCAAGCAACGCAATGTCAGGATTTAATTGTACATCAACCTGTGTTCTGCCATTAACAGAAATTTCCTGAGTGGCAAAGCCTATAAAGGAGATCACAAGAGTGGCTCCATCAGTAACTTCAATAGTATAATTGCCATCAATATCTGTTATGGCACCATTGTTTGTCCCTTTTTCCATTACTGATGCACCCGGAAGGGGCTCGCCCGTTTCGTCAGTAACAGTACCAGAAACAACTTGTTGTTCTGATAATATAGAATTTTTAAAACCGTTATTTGTAAAAGATTCGTTTTTAAAAGTATCTTTAGCAAACAACTGATTTGAGCCACTAAATACTTCTGACCAAGAAATCAGCATTGCCAAAACAAATGCGATTTTCGCTAGTTTAGTTTTTAAATACATAAAGATAAAGTGTTTGATTATTGGAAAATTTTCAATGCTTTTTTTGAGAGCCTGTTGCCGCAGGCTCTTTTATTTTGCGGTACAAATCTATTGCTTTGCCAGATTGAAGTTTGTTAATACACTTTATGCTTTTATTAAAAAAATAGTGAGCCTTTATAGTTTTTGTTAAGAATTTATTACCGTAATATTTACGATTATTACAAATAAATGCTTTTTTAAAATTAAACTATAAAATAAAAAGAAAGAGTTGAGCTTAAAACGCCTCAATATTAGCCATATAAGATTCTTAGGTGCTACTACGGCAGACTATATGCAATCCTGCTGAATTAACTTTCTTAGATTATCAATTAACATCTGCTTAACAATTAGAGATTTATTCTTTAATAAAAATCTACTTTTATACATGCTAAATCGTTAATTCACTAAGAAAAGATATCACTGCTTTAAATAATTTCAACATCCCTCCCAACTCTTTCACTTTAGTTATTGCTGAATAAAATCTACTAATTAGGGATGTAGATTAATTACCGTCAATATTTTATTAAATAATTCATTGTTTTCATAGACTCCCCGGAAGTATTGAGAACCAGGACCATAAGCAAAAACCGGAATCATTGTAGCAGTGTGGTCGTCAGTTGTAAATTCTGCTTCTATTAAATTCTGTTCTCTGTTACCGTGAGGAATGGAAAGTCCTCCTGTTTCGTGATCTGCAGTAATCAGCACCAGAGTATTTCCGTCCGTATCGGCAAACTTCAATGCCTCACTAATAGCCCTGTCAAAAGCAATTCCTTCGCTTACTAATCCGGAAATAATATTAGCATGCCCGTAAGAATCTATTTTGGCACCTTCTGCCATTAAAAAAAACGGAGCTTTTTTACTTGCCAGGTTACTTACTACATTTTTTAAAGCATCTGATAAAGGAGCAGGAGAAGCTTCTAAAGGAAAATAGTAGCCAGCCTTAGGCAGGTTTTGAGTTTTTAGCGTCTCTATTTCTTTTACTATCTGAAAAATTCCCAGCTCCTGTTGGCTCGAATCAGCACCTGAGCTGGCAGCTGCAAATATTTTAATAGGGCTATTTTTCAAATCATTTAAAATTTCCTTACTCATAGACCTGTCTTTTTGATGTGCATAGAAAGATGCAGGAGTAGCACCAGTAATTTCATCCGAAGTAATAAGGCCACATGAATATCCTCTTTTGGTTAAAATTTCCGGTAAATTAGGAATAGCATTTCCAGAACTGTCCACTCCTATTGCTCTGTTAGGTACTTTTTTTCCTGTAGCCATTGCAGTTGCTCCTGCTGCAGAATCAGTTGTTAAATCATCGCTTGAATGTGTCTTAATTAAACCAATATTTTTTATCTGAGTCAGTGAAAGCTGTCCTCCATTTGCAATTGCTGTAGCTGAAATTTGTGAGAGACCATTACCATCACCTATTAGCAGAATTATATTTTTAGGAGCCTCGTCTTTGCCATCAACTTTAAAAGCTGGCTTGTAAACTTCAGAAAATACTGCGTTCTCATAAACACGTGCAGGCAGTGAATTAAGATACTGATGACATTCAAAAGGCTTATCAGTATTAATATAATCTACACCTAATTCAGCCATCGCATACCAAAAAGTTTTAGAATCAGCTGTACCCCAAAAACGAAAAGGTTTCTTCAAGGCATGAGCCTGATCCACTACATTTTTAACGGTTTGTAAATCTTCTTTAGTTAACCTTCCTTTACCGTTCCATCCGGTAAAATTTTTAAAACTTAAACTAATGAGTGCTATTTTATCAAGTACTTTCTGGTCTTTAATCGAATTTAAACTTTGATAATCAAAATATATAAACTCAGGATAATTCACATATTCAGCTTCTTTAGGCCTGTTTCCAGATATTACAATCTTAACAGCCTTATTTTTGCAAATAGATGGATATCTTTTCAATAATTCCACAATTGCATCTAAAGTGGTATAAGCTTCCGATTTAATATCAATTAAAAACTGTAAACTATCCGGCTTTAGGCCTAATTCAATGGAAGTTGCCAAAGGTTTCAAATACAATGCCTCTAAAGATCTTGAACTGGATAGTTCTTTCCTATCATGAGCCACTAGCAATTTCCCCTTCTCCAGAAAAACGTCTGCCTCAATTGAAGAGACTCCTACCGAATAGGACTTCCAAAAAGGTACTGTCTGCAGATAATCATTATGTGAATGAATTTTATAAGTTTGAGCAGTGGTATTTCCAATGCTAATGATATAGATGAGTATTAAACACGCTATTTTGTTAATCATGATGCCATTTTATATTTTAACTATTATTCCTCATTTTAAATAGAGCCTATCAAGCAATCACAAGAGAATCCATGACATGTATCTGAAAGTCAATAACAAACAATTACCCCTTGCGTAATCTGATGTTAGATTCCATATAATAATTCTTGTTCAAATGATCCGCCTCCAAAACCCTTCTTTAAACTATTAAGGCAAAGATGGCGTAGATTTAGTCAACAAACTTTAAATAAAAGTTAAGGAATCTTTAAGTTGAGGGTAACAGTTAAAATGGAGATAAAAGTTATCTTAGGTTTTACTAAGCAGAAAGGAATAGAATAACTATTAAAGCTAAGGAAAAGAGCCCTATCTTTTTCTATAGTCTACGGCTTCAATACTGTTATCTTGTTTTACAATATTGGTTTCTTTTCCAGGCACTATATCCGTATTGTGGGCTGATACGCAGATCCAACCTTGCTTCTTTTTTTGCACTACAAAAGTGAAAATTGTATTTCTGGCCTGGGGAGTTTGACTTTTAATTTCTGTTTGACCTTCCAGGTGAAGCCTTGCATGAACCACTGCTATATCGTCACTCAAAAATTTCGTCTTTACTTTTCGTATTGAGAGTTCTGAATTACTAAAAAGGTTTTTGAGTCCATAATCGTGGGCTTTAAAGATATCAGCTTTATTATGCCACCACAAACCAACCACATTTACAAACTCTGCATTTTCATCAAACAAATTAGCTAAATCTGTCGCATTTCTATTATTCCAGGCAACAACAAATTGCTTAGGCAGATCTTCAGGAGTATTGTAACTTTATGAAGATTCTCAATAAGATAACACATTATAACCTTCAGCTGAATAAAAGAAATTTGATTGACTGGACAAGCTATTAAAAGCGGCAAATTTCTTTAACCATAACGGAATTTTCTGTAGTTCATTTTCGAAAGTACCATCGCTATTGATCCACTTACCCCCTTGTCCCTCTAATACATAAATATATAGTAAATTTCCATTCAAGTCGTAAAATGTCTTCTCATTAAGCTCTGTAGACTTCACATCAGTGCCCTCTTTCCAAACCAATCTACTACTTCCTTTTACTATAGATCTATCCTCTTTTATCTCCACATATACCTCTTCCTCTACTAATTCACTTTGAGCACTTGGTACGCTCTCTATTACAAAATCTAAAGTTTGGTCTTCATAAATGTAAGAAAGTAAGCTTTTAAAACTCATGGAAGATGTATAGTATTTAACTTCTGTAAGCAATGAATCTCTGTAAGTTGTGACCTTGAGATCTTGGGGAGAGTATTCAAATTTTAAAAAATATATTTGGTCTGCCCTTATAAAATTTATACTAGATACATATCCTAAATCATTATAATTGAACCTAGCCTCTTCTCCATAAAAATCAACAAATTTTGTTACTTGATCATCTTGATTAAACATAAAGAAAGCTTCTTTATGTTTATTATCAATTTCACTTTCAATTTTCCATGTTACTATTTGACTACTTTCATTGAACAAAAATATCTCTTTATTTTTTTTTGATGATACATACTTGTGTTCGTCTATCTTAGATATAACTTTTCTATCATCGTCATAGATGTAAGTCCATACCCTTAGGGTCTGCCCATTAGGTGAATTCTTTACAAATAACTTTTTAATGTAACTCTCCTCATCCAATTCATATAAATAATATTTCCCCCCATTGTATACAGGCCCTTCTTCAATTGTGGAATACTGTATATTACCCTGAGAATCATAAGAATGTGAAAATTTCAACGCTGATTTTTTCCCAAACTCTGCAAATATTGCATGACCTACTTCTGTTCCAACCATCAGGCTTCCAGCAAATTGATGATCAAAGTTCCAATACCATTCAAAAGGGCCACTTATTACTTGTTCAAATGAAGAAGTGAAATTTTCGACTAGAAACTGTTTTTGCTCACTACTAGGGTGCAAATCTTTCCCATCCATTTTTTCTTCACAGGAATAAACAAGATGTAATAACAAAATTAAATATAAGGAATTGATTATTTTAATTTTCATAGTATGAATGATTAAGGATTCAAGATAATAAATTCTATTAAGAAATAAAGAAAGTTAGGTAATGATGCTCCTTATAATTTTATTAATATAGCCCCTTGTGCTAATTAAGTAATTGCAACTTTCAAGTTATTAATTGCCTGTCAAAATCAATTTTATTGATAAACTGTAATAAAGTTAGCACTGTAATTTTAGCCAATATTCTTGTTTTAAACCCTCTAAAAGTTTTAGTATAATTTCTGCGGATCATAAACTGATGACAAAGTTGTGAGAATAGACTCTCCACACTTTTCCTTGTTTTTCTAAACAGCCAATTTTCACTGTCCAAAGACATGTGCTCAGAGGTAATCCCCAGGATAATCGCCTCTAAATCAGAAAATTGAGACCTAATATCTGGTTTTTTGTAAGTTATCAGTTGCATTAAAAACAGGTAAATCAAGGGATTTGATAGTCTGAAAAACTT
Source organism: Marivirga lumbricoides (assembly GCF_014636295.1). Lineage (GTDB taxonomy): Bacteria > Bacteroidota > Bacteroidia > Cytophagales > Cyclobacteriaceae > Marivirga > Marivirga lumbricoides. Next base: position 102,224 of record NZ_BMEC01000016.1, read on the forward strand.
TGTCGAAATTAGTCTTAATATCGTGCATCAGCTTATTTAGTATGTTTTGAAACTCTAATTTACTAAATATCAGCCTGATGGACATATTTTTTTATACTATTTTAAACTAGCACAAGGGGTTAATATAATACCTTAAAAGAGCCCTATCTTTTTCTATAGTCCACGGCTTCAATACTATTATCTTGTTTTACAATATTAGTTTCTTTTCCAGGCACTATATCCGTATTGTGGGCTGATACGCAGATCCAACCTTGCTTCTTTTTTTGCACTACAAAAGTGAAAATTGTATTTCTGGCCTGGGGAGTTTGACTTTTAATTTCTGTTTGACCTTCCAGGTGAAGCCTTGCATGAACCACTGCTATATCGTCACTCAAAAATTTCGTCTTTACTTTTCGTATTGAGAGTTCTGAATTACTAAAAAGGTTTTTGAGTCCATAATCGTGGGCTTTAAAGATATCAGCTTTATTATGCCACCACAAACCAACCACATTTACAAACTCTGCATTTTCATCAAACAAATTAGCTAAATCTGTCGCATTTCTATTATTCCAGGCAACAACAAATTGTTTAGGCAGATCTTCGGGAGATTTTACAATTTCAAAAGGAGGCATATTGTATAATACTTTGGACTAATAACCTTTCTATTCAAATTAAGTTATTTACTTTCTTCCACTGTAAGCGCAATACAAAGCCAATCATCTTCCGAATGCTGTAAAACAAAGCTCAATACTATCTTATGAGCTACTATGTTACTTTTTGCTGAAGGTGAAACTTGCATGTTAACCTTCAGTTCTGCTATACTTTTTGTTACAAATTTTATTTTAGTGGATAAAACAGACAATCTAACTTCCTTAAAATTAAACTTAAGGCCATTCTCGTAGGCACTGAAAAATTCTTTATTCTTATGTTGCCAAAGCCCTTTTACATTTTCTAATTCAGCACTCTCATCAAATAACTCAATAAGTTCATAAGTATCTCTGTTATTCCAAGCATTTACAAACATTGCAGGGAAATCTTCCGGAGTGGTTAACTTCTGCTTTTTATATGGTTCCATGTCTACTACTCTTTCTGTTAAATTAAAAAACCCCTGATCGCTTTGCAACAAACAGGGGTTTTAAAAGTATATTAAGTATGCTTATTTAAGCTTTCTTTTCACTTCTTTTTCTTCAAAACCTTCGATTACGTCTCCAATTTCAATGTCGTTATAGCCTTTTATGCTAATACCACATTCGTAACCTTTCTTCACTTCTGCCACGTCATCTTTATAACGTTTCAATTGATCAATATCGCCCGTGTATTTCACAATACCATCTCTGATCAATCGGATTTGATTATTTCTCTTCACAAATCCATCAGTTACCATACAACCAGCTACCGTACCAACTTTGGAAATTTTAAATACTTCACGCACTTCAATATTTCCAGTAATTACTTCTTCAGTGGTTGGTGCAAGCATACCTTCCATTGCGTCTTTGATCTCATTGATTGCATCATATATGATAGAATACAACCTAATTTCAATCTCCTCATTTTCTGCAATCCTTCTTGCGTTAGGGGAAGGCCTTACCTGGAAACCAATCACAATTGCATCAGAAGCAGAAGCTAATAATACATCAGACTCGGAAATTTGTCCTACCGCTTTGTGAATGATGTTTACCTGAATTTCTTCATTTGACAATTTCAATAAAGAGTCTGCCAATGCTTCAATTGAACCATCCACGTCACCCTTTATAATCACATTCAATTCCTTAAATGAACCAATCGCCAGTCGTCTGCCAATCTCGTCTAAAGTAATATGCTTTTTGGTACGCATACTTTGTTCACGCTGAATCTGCTCTCGTCTGTTGGCAATTTCTCTTGCTTCACGATCGCTGTCCATTACGTTGAACTTATCTCCTGCTTGTGGTGCTCCATCTAAGCCCAGCATTAATACCGGTGTGGAAGGGCCAGCCTCTTTTAACTTCTTGCCACGGTGATCAAACATGGCTTTCACTTTTCCATAATGAGATCCGGCAAGAACAACATCTCCAACACGAAGCGTACCGCTTTGTACCATGATGGTTGTTACATATCCTCTACCTTTATCCAATTCAGCTTCAACAACCGCTCCTGTAGCATTTCTGTTAATATTAGCAGTTAATTCAAGTACTTCTGCTTCCAACAATACTTTTTCAAGTAAGTCTTCAACACCTTGTCCTGTTTTAGCAGAAATCTCCTGGCATTGGTATTTACCACCCCAGTCTTCTACCAAAATGTTGATGTTCGCTAATTCTTCTTTAATTTTATCCGGATTAGCATTAGGCTTATCCACTTTATTGATTGCAATTACCATCGGTACACCGGCAACCTGTGCGTGATTAATTGCTTCTTTTGTTTGAGGCATTACGGCATCATCAGCAGCTACTACAATCACTACCACATCAGTTATCTTAGCACCACGCGCCCTCATCGCAGTAAAAGCCTCGTGACCAGGAGTATCAAGGAATGCTACCCTTTTGCCAGAGTCCGTCTCCACAGAATAAGCACCGATGTGCTGCGTAATACCACCAGCTTCACCTTCAGTCACTTTAGCCTCACGAATGTAATCTAGTAAAGATGTTTTACCATGATCTACGTGTCCCATGATAGTTACAATAGGAGCTCTCTCAGTTAAATCTTCCGGATTATCAACTACTTCAGCTACCTCAGTTTCATCATCAGCTTCCGTAAATTTAACGTCATAGCCAAATTCATCAGCAATGATGGTAATAGTTTCAGCATCCAGTCTCTGGTTAATAGAGGCGAAAATACCTAAAGCCATACATTTAGCGATAACATCGTTCACGCTCACATCCATCATTGAAGCCAGGTCATTGGCTGAAATGAATTCAGTGGTTTTTAGTACTTTAGATTCCTCCTCTTGTTGCTGCATATCGCCTTCGCGTCTGTCAGCCTGAGTTTGTCTTTTTTCTTTTCTATATTTAGAGCGATTTCCACTGGCGCCACCGCCTCCGCCTTTTCCACTGAGGCGAGCCATGGTTTGCTTAATTTGCTCTTGAATTTCTTTTTCTGTTGGCTCAACTTTTTCTACGCGGCCTTTTCTGCCACCTGCTGCTCCACCTCTTTGATCAGGTCTGCCTCCACGATCGGATCTGCCTCCGGCACCAGCTCTTGGTGCGTTAGCATCCTGAGGTTTACCGGCAGTTCCCGGAGCATTGCCTCCAATTCTCTTTCTAGGTCTTTTTCCTCTTCTGGCTTCTTTCTTATCATCAGAAGAAGCTACCGGTTTTACACCTTTTTTACCTTTTCGTTCTTTTTCTTTTGGTAATTCTATTTTACCTAATACAGTTAAACCTTTCAAAGCATCAGCCCTGGCAGCAATAGTTCCCTCTTCCGGCTTTTCTTCGGCTTTGGCTTTATCTTCTTGCTCCTTCTTAGGCTCCTCTTCCTTCTTCTCAGCAGCAACTTTTGGTTCTTCCTTAGGCGCTTCTTTTTCCTTCTCCTCTTTTGGCTTTTCTACCTTTTCAGCTACTGGCTCAGCAGGCTTTTCTACTTTCTCTTCTTTTTTCTCTTCTGCTTTTGGCTCTTCCGGCTTTTTAGCTTCTTCCTGTTTAGGTTCAGGCTTCTTCTCTTCAGCTTTCGGTGCTTCAACAGGTTTTTCCTCTTTTTTAGGAGCTTCTTCCTGAGCTTTTGGCTTTTTAGGATTAAGATCTATTTTTCCTAAAACTTTAATCCCCTGTAATTTTGGAGCCTCCGATTTGTAGGAATCATCTTCCTCCTTTTTAGCTTCTTCCGGTTCGGTAGGTTTTTGAGGAGCTTTTGGTTCCTCCTTAGCAGGTTGCTTGCTTGCGCCAGCTCCTGTATTCTTTATTAAAATATTGTCTTCTTCCTCTTCTTTTTCAACAGCATCGCCTTCCGAATCAATAACAACATTGCTATTATGCTTTTTGCCAATGGTAAGGCCGGAAGCTTCCTCCTTTTCCATAGCGGATGAAGCAAACTCTTTAGCAAGCATGTTAAATTGCTCTTCAGAGATTTTAGAATTTGGTTTGCTGTCCACCTCAAAACCTTTTTTGCTCAAGAAATCCGTGATTGTAGATAGTCCTACATTCAGTTTCCTTGCAGCAAGGTTGAGACGCATCATTTTTTCTTCTGACATAAATGCTTTGTATTCTTCTAAATATTATTAATCCGAGGAAATATTTATTCCTACTCGAATTCCTGACTAAAGATATTAAATATCTCGTCTATTGTTTCTTCTTCAAGATCAGTTCTTTTCACCAGCTCTTCTCTGCCAATTTCCAACACTCTTTTTGCTGTATCTAAACCAATCTTCTTCAATTCTAAAATAACCCAGTCTTCAAGAACATCGCTGAATTCATCTATCAGTACATCTTCTTCTTCAGAAGGAGATAGTTCTCTGAAAACATCGATTTCCATACCAACTAATTTGCTGGCCAGCTTAATGTTCTGCCCACCTTTACCAATTGCTAAAGATACCTGATCAGGCTTTAAGTAAACAGAAACCCTCTTTTTATCTTCTTCAATTTTAATAGAACCAATTTTTGCAGGGCTTAAAGCTCTTTGAATATATAGCTCAAGGTTCTCGGTATAGTTAATTACATCTATATTTTCATTCTGCAATTCACGCACTATACTATGAATTCTTGAACCTTTCATTCCCACACAAGCTCCTACCGGATCAATTCTGTCATCATAAGATTCTACGGCTACTTTTGCTCTTTCGCCAGGCTCTCTTACAATTTTTTTAATAGTTATTAATTCATCGTATACTTCTGGTACTTCCTGCTCAAATAATCTTTCCAAAAACACAGGAGATGTTCTTGAAAGAATAATTTTAGGATTCCCATTACTCATTTCTACCCGATGAACGATAGCTCTTACACTGTCGCCCTTTCTGAACCTGTCTTTAGGTATTTGCTCAGACTTCAGTAATATCAGCTCATTACCATCAGAATCAGTAAGCAGTGTTTCTCTACTTAAAATCTGATAAACTTCTCCGGCAATAATTTCACCCACCAACTCTTTGTACTTGGCAAAAAGAATATCTTTCTCAAGATCTTTCACTTTTTGGATTAAGGTCTGACGGGCAGTTGTAACCGCTCTTCTTCCAAAATCCAATAACTTCACTTCTTCCGCTACTTCTTCACCAATTTCAAAATCAGGTTCAATTTTCTTGGCTTCAGACAAGCTGATTTTATCATGTTCCCAAATATCTTCTGAATTGTCATCAACAATTTCGCGAAAACGCCAGATTTCTAAATCACCTTTATCGGCATTAATAATAATATCAAAATTATCATCCGTTTCGTATTTCTTACGGATCATAGTTCTGAATACGTCCTCCAATATTCTGATCATTGTAGGACGATCAATGTTTTTCTGCCTGGCAAAATCGGCAAACGATTCAATTAAATTTAATGTGTCCATGTTACTTAAATGAAACCAAGACTTTAGTTTTCTTTATTAATTGAAAAGGAATGTTTACTTCCTCCTCCTTGATTTTCTTTGTACCTTTTTCTTTTATCTGTTGGTTTACAACGATAAACTCCGGCTCTACTTTTAATAGTTCCCCGGTTATGGTATTATTCTCTGTAGTTTCCACTTTTAATTCCCTGCCAATATTCTTTTTATACTGACGCTCATTTGTTAGTGGATGATCCAGACCCGGAGATGAAACTTCCAGAACATATGCTCCATCAATTACTTCATCTTCCTCCAACCTTGCACTTAACTGCCGACTTACGCTGGCACAGAAGTCAATATCGACACCATTATCACCGTCTAATAAAATAAGAATCTTCTTTTTATCGTTGCCTGTTATCACTAAATCAACTATAAAATAGTCCGGATCAGTGATAATACCCTCCAAATAGGTTTTTATTCTCGCTTCTAAATCCATCATTCTACGATAAAAAAGAGGGGACTGAAAGCCCCCTCTTCATTCTATTTACTAACTTTGTTGCAAATTTAGAAGAAAATTCTGAGCAAAACAAATAGCGCGTATTTATTACATCATTTAAAGGAGATTATTGCTCCTTTGCATTAAAAGCCTGATATAAAGCGGATAAATAAAGTACTTACTAAAGCTAGCTATAAATTTTGAATACACATCATACAACCATAACTAACTGGCATTTAACTTATTAAAATCACATTCCAATGCACTCTAATTACACTGTTAAACGCTTTCTTCATTATCTGAAGTAAAAAACTAACTACTAATTAAAGAAACTGGAATTTATTCAATAAAAAGAAAATCAAATTTTTAATTTTGCAGGATGATAAACGATTTAAAAATTCATAACTCACTTACTCGTAAAAAGGAATTATTTAAACCCATTAATCCTCCTTTTGTAGGATTATATGTATGTGGCCCTACAGTTTATAGTGATGTGCACATGGGAAATGTAAGAACTTTTATGAGTTTTGATGTGGTAAATCGTTACTTAAAGCATTTAGGCTATAAGGTAAGATATGTAAGAAACATTACCGATGTAGGGCACCTTGTAAATGATGCAGATGATGGTGAGGATAAAATTGGCAAAAAGGCCAAACTTGAAAATCTGGAACCGATGGAAATTGTACAGAGGTACGCAAATGGTTTTCACCAGGTAATGGATATGTTTAATACTTTACCTCCGGATATTGAGCCCTCTGCCACAGGTCATATTGTTGAACAAATAGAAATCACTAAAAAATTACTTGAAAATGGTTGGGCTTATGAAAAAAATGGCTCAGTGTATTTCAACGTGGAAAAATATAACAAATCTCATGAGTATGGCATTTTAAGTGGTCGGAAAATTGAGGATTTACAAAGTAACACCAGAGCACTGGATGGCCAGGATGATAAAGAAAGTCCACTTGACTTTGCTTTATGGAAGAAAGCATCCGATGAACATATTATGCGATGGCCTTCTCCTTGGGGAGCCGGATTCCCCGGCTGGCACCTTGAATGTACTGTAATGAGTACCAAATATTTAGGAGAGACTTTTGACATCCACGGTGGAGGACTTGATTTGAAGTTTCCTCACCATGAATGCGAAATAGCTCAATCAGTTGGGGCAACAGGCAAATCACCTGTGAATTACTGGATACATACCAACATGCTGACCGTAAATGGGCAAAAAATGAGCAAGTCACTTGGCAATTCTTTTTTACCTACAGAATTGGTAACCGGAAATCATGCTATGTTGGATCAGGGATACTCCCCCATGTCAGTAAGGTTTTTTATGCTTCAAACTCACTATTCCAGCACGCTGGATTTTAGCAATGAAGCTTTAAAAGCAGCCCAGAAAGGTTATAGAAAACTAGCCAACGGATTAAAAACTGTAAAAAAGCTAAATTTTGCACAGGATGAAGGCTCCAAGAACGAGCAGGTAATTAATGAAATCAAGCAGGCTTGCGATAATTGCTATCGCTCTATGAATGATGATTTCAACACCGCTAAAACTATTGCTCAACTATTTGAGCTTCTTAAAAAGATTAACTCTTTACATGCAGGCCAGCTGAAATATAGTGAAATAGGTAAAGAAGTATTTACCAAACTAGTAAACACCTACCAATCTTTTATGGTAGATGTGCTCGGCTTAAAAGAGGAAACACCTGCAGAAGTTCACCCAATTATAGAAGCTTTGCTGGATGTTTATAAAAAAGCAAAAGCAGAAAAGAACTATGCTCAGGTTGATGAAATAAGAGCCGTTTTAAAATCCAATAAACTCCTGATAAAAGATATGAAAACTGGGGTTGACTGGGCTTATGAGGAATAGCAAAAGAGTTTAAAGCTATAAAAATCAGGGAAATCTGCCTTCACCATGGTTATAGGAGGCAGGTTTCTTCTAAAAATTAAAAGGGATAGCCAATTCCAAAGTTCCAGATTACGTTATCCTGTCGCCAGGACTTACTTCCCAAATTAAAGTTATCTTGCCAAAAGAAATTTCCATTACCATCAACCTTTCTTAATGGTGTGGCAACATCCAACCGTATTACAAAAAACTCTATATCTACCCGCAGACCAATACCGGCACCAACTGCCACCTGATCAATCCAATTTTTACTAAATTCCTTTGTTGGCCCTCCATTTTTTAACCATACATTACCGGCATCAGTAAATACAGCACCTTTCAAAACTGACACCAGCGGGAACCTGTATTCCAGGTTAGCTTCCAGCTTGATATCTCCTGCCTGATCAAAAAAAGCTCCTCTACTTCCTGACTCCTCAGGCACAAAGGAACCCGGGCCTAATGAACGAATTCTAAAAGCCCGTACACTATTAGGGCCTCCCGAGAAATACTGCTTGGAGTAGGGAAGACTTTCCGAATTACCATATGGAAAGCCAAAACCTGCAAAAATCCGGCTGACAAAGTGGGACTCTTCACCTATATTTAGATAATGCCTTACATCAACATCCAATTTTGAATATTGAGCATACTGCTGCCCCAGAAATTCCTGCTCCGGACCAGACTCTCCTCCAATTTTTTTTACCAGTGAAATAGTATTTCCTGCAAAATCAGCATTAAAGAGCACGTAAAACCTGCTGACTTTCTCGGCTCGGATGAGCTTATTGTATTCAAAGCTATAGTTTAAGCCTGCAATAAATTGCTGATCAAAACTACTCTGCAATAATTGGTTGTTACTCAAAATAGAATCAAACTCTGCTGTGCTTTTGCTTAAATTAATTACATTGATTGAAATAGGATTAATAGTGTGGGTTACGTAAGCATTTCCTTTCCACTGGTAGCCAAGTTCTGCAAGAAAAGAATGCAATGTAAAAAGCTTAACACGCCTCAATAAATCGTATGATAAATTTGCTTTGGTTCTGGGAACAGAATATCTAAAACGAGATTCTAATTTTCCCGGAGCTATAAGTCGTGGAAATGTTAACTCTCCTCCGATACCTGTTTCAAAATTACTTAAGCCTGAAGTTTCTCTTCCTGAAAGTTGCGCCTGGTATCCTACTTTTCCTCTCACCGTAAAGATTTCTCCACCTCTAAAAAGATTACGGTTTTCATACTCTACATTGAAGGTAGGGCCGGCAAAATTATTAGATTGTGAAACCCCTTGTAATTCAGCTCTAAATGCTCTTTTATTAGTGGGAGATAAGTATAGCGATGTATTTAAAAAACCAATACCATTCTCTTTTACTGAATCTTCCTCATACCTGATGTTTACGAACCGATATGTTTCCAGTGAATTTAATCTTCTTAAAGTAAATTCTTCATTTTCCTGAGCATAAAAATCTCCCTCATTTATTAATAAATAGGGATACATTCTATATGGCTTAAAAAAAGTATCTTCCTGAATAAAAGTAACGTCTTTATATACCGTGGAATCTGTTTTACTACTGCCACTATCCAGCTTTATGGAGTATTTGGGGTATACAGTTATATCTCCAATTTTATACCTTAAAAGCGCATCTTCCGGAGTAGATTGCTTGACAGATAGCGTAAGAGAAGCATAATTATCCTGAGCAGTTTCGATTGAATCTGCTGTGTACAATAAATATTTCTCTACAAAATAATAGTATCCATTCTCTTTTAAATAGGTAGCAATAGCTTCTCTTTCAGTGGTCAGTTTTTCAAGTGTATAAGGTTGATCAGGCAAAATAATTTTCTGCTCTTTTACATGAGCTGTGATAAGACTATCTAACGTTGTATCCCCATAACTTCGATAGGTGTAATCAGAAATCATCAACCTATCACCAGGACGAACAACATAAGTTGCACTACCTGTTTCCTTTTTGTGAATGGTGTCAGATTCTACTTCTCCATAAAAGAAGCCCAGGTTTTCCAGCCTGTTATAATATAACTTTTCAACCTGCTCCGGCTCTACATCACTCATTAACACAGGCTCTTCACCAATTCTTTTATTAACCCACTTAGCATAAAAACCAGCCTCACCTCTTTCTACTTTTTGGTAAGCCCATAAACCTAATCTCATTCCTAAAATCTTACTATTAGGCTTAGGAATAGCCAACCCTTCTATTTTATCTTCAACTTGCTTTTTATATTTACGCGGAGCCTCTCCTTCAACAGATGTTTCTGCTCCTGTGTAAAGCAACTCATTTTCCGGTAATCTTTTCAGGGTATTACAAGAATAGCTTATAATAGAAAGTACGATAATAATGGCTATATTTTTACTTAAGCTCTCACTCATTAGTCTCAGCATCTCCTTTATTTTCCGACTCATTCTCATTATTCCACAGTTCACGCAATTTGTCAAATTCCTTAGTGAATTTAATGGAAACACCCGTTACCACCACTTGCCCGTCAAGTATACCCTGGTATTCACTTTTTCTAAACCCTGTAAGCATGTACCTGCCATCTTCCGTGAGTAGGTATTCCACTACTACATTACCTATAATGTCCGTAGCCCTCTGATCCTGCCTTTGATCACCTTCCAGGTCAACCTGACTTCCTACTTTTACTCTTACTCTATTATCAAAAAGAGATTTGCTTAAGCTTACATCAAGCTGCGTTCTATCCTGCGCTGTACCACTTTGGTAATCTTCATAACTCTTAAGATCAAGATTTAAATCAACACCTTTTACATATTTACTACTGAGCTTATTTAGCTGATTGGATAATATCTGACTCGCACTATTTCTGGCGATCTGCTCCGAATCAGGCCCAGTACTTTCGCTTCCGGCAGGAAAAAACTGGTTGAGCACAAGTAAAGAGAAAACCTGTTTATTCAACTGCGATTCATTTCTATTAATTGCCTGCACTTGTTGATACACGTTACCTCCCAATGCACCTCTGCTATCCTGTGGCATCTCTAATCCAAAAGAAATTTCAGGTTCACTAAGGTTACCTTTTACAAAAAGCTGTACAATAAATGGTAGTTTTTGCCTGTATTGGTTTTTCACTTCTATGGAAGAGCCGGAAATCTGATCTGCCATTAAACTATTTACAGAGGCCTGAAGGTTATACAGTGCGGTAATATCTAAGGAGGCACCTAAAGGATCTCCGGACCAGCTTATCTGGCTTCCCTGCTTAATTTCGAATTTCCTCTTTACTAAATCATACAGACTTAACTGGTAAAATCCATTATTCACTATGTAATTTCCACTTAAGCTGATAGTACCATTTTTTCGCATGATAAGGCTTAAATCTGTTTCTCCTGAAACAGTTAGAAAATCGCCTCTTCTTTTGTCAACTATTACTTTAAATTTTGCTGATTTATCAGTTTCGATATTGGCAGACACCTCAATACCCGAAATTTGAGTGCTTTGTACATTTTGAGCGCTATCATACTGAATGCTATCTCGCGGCTCGTAAGGATTTCTGAACTGAACAATTCCTTCACTTTCTACTAAATCTACTCCTGATTCCGGAATAACATATACAAAATCTGTTTGATCATTAATACGTACATCAGCACCAATAGAGGCTGAGCTTAAAGAGCCTTTCCAGTCTATATTAAGATCAGCAAAAACTTTTCCATAAAATAACTCATTATCCTCTGCTGAAGAATTGAGCAGTTGAAAGTTGTTGGCTTGTAATTCTAAATCAATTTCAGGATCTATAAAACTTTCAGTTCTTATAGTTCCATTTAACAGCATTTTTTGTCCGTTTTCATCAACCAAAGTGAACTTATTTAGTTCAATGGTTTCATCCTCCAGCAATATGGTTTCATTAGGAAGTTTAAATGTTGTATTGAGTTCCGCCAATGAGAAGGAAGCTTCCTGAAATTGTAGCTTGCCGGAATAGTCAAAATCCTGAGGAGTTCCATTAATGTTAAAATTTCCTGTCAATATACCTTCTGCTTTATTAATGTAGTCTTCTGTAAATTTGGAAATAAAGGGTAATGAAATCTGATTAAAATTGGTTTTTGCTTCAAATTGCAATGTGTCGCTACCATTGTTGAACCATCCGTTGCTTTCAATGTTAACAGGACCATCCAGGCCTACATTAAAGCCATACCTGTTGGTTGCCTCCTGCTCTACATTTATCTTCAAATTACCCGCTTCCTCATGCATCACTTCAATGTTATCTAATGATATGGAAACGAACATATCTAAAGGTTTTTGAAAATCCTTTAGTTTAATTTCTCCTTTTAAAGCACCTTTAAGCGGGCTCTCCTCTGCATTAATAATAGATAATAGATTTTCAATTTTAAAATTCCTGAACTCAAAGAGCATAGAGGTTATATCTTCTTTCAGCTCTGTACTAATTCCAAAATACTGCTGATTTCTCTGCAAAATCATATCTCGAATCACAGGTCCATTCTCATTAAAATACAAGCTGTTGTTTTCATCAATCTGCCATGGCTTACTATTTAAAGTGAGATTTTTGTTTATAATATTCCAGTATAATGAATCATTCCTGCTTTGCGCTTCCGCATTGATATAATACAGGCTGTCTTGATTTTCATCTTCCATTAAAAAATTAAACAATGCCTGTTGTTCACCAACATCCGCAGTAAGGCTGGTTGGGTAAATGTCAATAACATCAGAAGTAATTTTTTTAATACTCACTGAGGCATCCAAAGTAGAGGAGTCCGATACAATATCCATCATAAGGCTGTCAATATCGATGTTATTAAATACAAGACCCGGCAAATCCAGATGTATTTCAATTTCCTCCTTTTTGGCAGAGTAATTACCATAGAAGCTAATCGGCTGGAAGGTAATTCCTTCAGGAATAAAATTTTCAATATTATCAGTGAGTGCAGCTTTTACTTTAAACCTTACCTGAAGCGGATTTTTAGTAGAGTCTTCACTAAAAAACCGTGAATCCATCAATTCTGTAAGATTCAGACTAAAGTTGGATAACGTATTCAGAGGTTGATTCATTTGTGTCAGTACTGCTATCTCTTCCCAATCAAGATCTATTCGGGAAGAATCCTGTGAATTGTACAAGGCTAAATGCAGTGGTTCAAACGGATAAGCACTGTTGTTATTACCAAATGAAAAATTGCTAATATTTAAATCTATTTTCTGGTAAGTATCAGTTACATCCAACTCCGCAATAGTATTCATTTTTAAATAGGTGAGTGAATCTGCTATGCCGAAAGCCAGTAAATTCATTCGGTTTATTTGAGCCTTCAGTCTGACTGATTGTTTTGTACTATCAATAGTGCCGAGGGCATTAATATCGTAATCCAGTATCTTATCGGCATATTCGCTGTGTAAGGAAAATTGTTTATCTTTTAGCTCTGCCTCTAATTCAAGAGGATTAAATTGATGGCTTTGGTAAGATAAATTAAGGATTTTTAAATCTGCTTTAGCATTCAGCGTAGCCAAATCCATGCCTGTTCCCTCCACATTTAAAATAATATCCACAGGATCATAACTGGCAGTATCCTGCAACCATTTGTCAATTGCTAACTGCTCTCCTTTCACTTTAACATCATATTTCTGAGGTTCATTGCTGTTAAAGCTTCCTTCTATATTTAACAGGGAAATTTCATCAATTATACTCTGAATATCTGCTTTCGCCAAACCATTGTTCCAAGACCCACTACCGGAAAGTTCAATTTTTTGCGGGTATTGATCCGGATAGTTTTCAGGTACAAAACCACTAAAATCTTTAGTTCTGGCTTTTAAATTGATGCTGCTTACAAAAACTGAGAGTTCATCAGGCGATAATAAACGCTCTGCCTTACCATCAATAGACAAGGAAGTATATTCTCCATAAAATAGCTTAAATTGATTAATTTCCATTTCCTCTGTGGTTCCTGCAAGATTTCCATATATTTGAACCGGGTACTTAGCTAAATTTCTATACGCTGTATCTGCTCTCAGTTCCGGAGCAAAGTAATAGGCATCCTTTAGCTCCAATCTGGTACCTAAACCCAATTGAAGATCCATAGTACTTCCTGATAAATTACCATTGATGACGGAATCGAACTGCTGGTATTTCAGGACTAAATCTGACTGAAATGAAGATTGAGCTGTTCGAAGTGTGAGGTCGGAAATAACTGCTTTTTCTGAATCGATTGAAATGCCTGTACTTAATTCTTTTAACCTAAATAGTGTGGAATCAGTAGCAGATAGCATAATCTTCTCCAAAGCTAAAAATTCAGGTTTATAATTAAGCCCGGAGATTTTCAGGTCCAAATCCTGAAACTCCATGTGCGAGGGATTGAACGACTGTCTGTTTAAAGGCTTGTTCCCTTGATGAAAGCTTAAACTATCAAGCTGGAAATTAAATTGATTGACTGCCACCTTCCATTCCGGCCATTCAAAAGCGTTTGCTGAGTTTGCATTATCCGCATTTACTGTAGTGCTGTCTGCTGGTTGAGCGGCTGCAAGCGCTATTTCCATTCGGTACTGTTGGTTGGAAAATTCTTCTACAGATAGATTATTTTTATTGAGATCTATACCTGCCTTTTTGAGAATAAGGCTCTGCCACTTACCCGCCAAAAAGGTACTGTCAAAAGGTGTGGAGTAACTAATATCAATATCAGAAAGTTCAAGATGGTCCAAAGAAATTACTGGCAATGCGCTAACAGAGTCAGTTTCTTCAGGTGCTTCCGGAAAAGGATTGAGCTGCTTGTAATCTGCCTTAACTCCGGAAAGTGTAAAATCAGCCACATCAAAAAACAGGCTATCAAGATTAAACTCATTCAATTCGGTTTGTAAATTTTTCAGCGCCAGAGAGGCTTGCATTCCTAAAATCCTATCCGAATAGTTAAGATCTATATTATGAAGGCTAGCCTCCTTTATAGTAAATGTGGTGGTAGATTGCTTTTCTGGCTGGGGTGCTTGTTTAGTTGAGTCGCTTGCAAAAGCATCGATCAAAAATTGATAATTAAAAGTGCTATCAGTGGCCTTGTTATGCACATTAGCCCTTAAACCATCCAATTCAAAGTTCTTTACAATTATATCTCCCGAAAAAGCCGGCCCCCAGGCAACATCTACCAAAATAGATTTTGTATATAGTAAAGTGTCTTTTTGCTGATCTTCCAGATAGATTCCTTCTACTACTGCTTCTCCTAAAAAAGATATGTACAAACGATCAATATTTACCTCAGTATTAGTTTTATCGCTCACATAGTTAGTAGCAAAATCTGTAATTTTTTGCTGAACTATTGGTAGTCGGAGTGACAGCACCACCAGGATAAGTAGCAAAAGAATTGAACCAATAATGTAAAGAAGTATCTTCCCGAATTTTTTCAAATTAATATTAAAGTATGTTTTATAATTAAGCGCTAATAACCAATTCTAATCTTACGAGATTAGCTACATAAAGTGTTACTTATCGCCACGGAAAGAGTTTGAGAACAATAACTTACTTCTTTAAGTCCAAGTCCTCATAAAAATCACGCTCTTTATAAGGATGCTCTATATTGAAAAGGGAAATCAATATATTTTCAAATAATGGCCCCAGCCAGATAAGAATAATTCCACTTATTCCTAGTATAAGGGACTCATTTCTTAAGGTCTGCATGTTTTCCAACCAAAAAAGACCATGCAATACTGAGGTAATTATTCTCAAAATCAATGTCCAGTTTTTGCGCCAGGTTATAATGATGAGAGTGTTTTGTAAAATTATAAGCAAGGCAAATACCAATACATAATCATTTACGAACCAATTTAAAAACAGGTTTTCAAAAACAGTACGTTCCAATGTTAAACCAAATAACGATTCTGCCAGCCACATAAATTTATAAACACCATAAAATATTAAGATCTGGACAAGGCTTATAAAAACGCCAACAAAAATTCTTTTCTTAAGCATGCTTTTTAAATTTGACTCAAAAGATACGAAAACCTTAACAATGAGCGTAATATTTTTTGATCATTCCTCTTCCTGTAAGGTTATTTTCCTATCAGTGCATTCTCTATTCACAGGATTGCTATTTCAAGGCATCTCTATTTAACATAAATATAAAAAGGTGTTAGCACAAATTTTAAACCCGGTGAGATTCCACACCGTTTTTACAATAAAAATAACCACTAAAAAAGAAACTAATCAATAGAGAGGTATGAAAAGCAAGCTATATCTTCTAAATTGAAGTGTTAACAATTATCAACTATGTCAAAAACTATCATTGTATCCAACAGATTACCTATTAGAATTGAAAGAGAAGATGGAAAATTAGCCTATAAAACCAGTGAAGGTGGGCTGGCCACAGGTTTAGGTTCAATATATAAAGAGGGGGATAATATCTGGATTGGTTGGCCGGGCATCTCCCTGGAAAACGAAGAGGAGGATGAGGTTGAGAAGGAATTGATGAATAGAAATATGAGACCTGTATTTCTTACGGAAAATGAGGTGCAAGAATTTTATCTAGGGTTTAGTAACCAAACGCTATGGCCAGCATTCCATTACTTCATACACCACATGCGCTTTAAGGAAGAAGAATGGGAAGCCTACAAAAAAGCTAATCAGAAATTTGCAGAGGCCATTTCCAAATGGATTGAGCCAGATGATACCATTTGGGTGCACGATTATCAGTTGCTTTTAGTGCCGGAAATGCTCAGAAAGCAATTTCCTAACGTTACAATAGGCTTTTTCCAGCACATTCCTTTTCCTTCATACGAGGTATTCAGAATGATCCCGTGGCGTAAAAAATTATTAAATGGTGTACTTGGAGCTGACTATATCGGTTTCCACACTTATGATGACATGCGCCATTTCTTAAGTAGCTGCCACCGTTTAGCGGGTTACAGTTACAACAGAAACCAAATATTAGTTAAAAACAGATTAGTAGAAGTAGACTCTCTACCAATGGGGATTGACTATGGTAAATATGCCGATTCTGCCAGCAGCCAGCTAGCAAAGGCAAAAGAAATAAGTTATAGAGACTCACTTGGTCCGCAGGATTTAATCCTTTCGATGGATAGACTGGATTATTCTAAAGGGATTCCAGGCAGATTACTGGCTTTTGAACGGTTCCTGAAAGAGTATCCGGAATATCAGGGTCGGGTATCAATGTTTTTAATAGTAGTACCTTCCCGTGATCAGGTGCCAAGCTATAAGGCGCTCAAAGAAAAAGTAGAGTTTTTAGTAGGCCACATCAACGGTAAATATGGTACCATTAACTATGTGCCTATTCATTTTTTCTACCGAAGTTTCCCGCTTGATGACTTGTCTGCTTTTTACAGAATGTGTAAAATAGCAATGATTACACCAAAGAGAGACGGAATGAACCTGGTGTGTAAAGAATACATTGCCTCAAGGGAAACCCAGGATGGCGTATTGATTTTAAGTGAAATGGCAGGTGCTTCGAAAGAGTTATCTGATGCCTTGTTAGTAAACCCAAATGATGAAGCCCAGATGGTGCTTTCCATTAAAACAGCACTTGAAATGCCAGTGGCTGAACAGAAAAGAAGGATGAATATCATGCAAAAAACTGTTCAGAAGTATACTATTTTTCAATGGGTAGACTTATTTATTGGCAACCTGAAAAACCTGAAAGAACGGCAGGAATCCATGGCTACCAAGAAATTGAATGATCGTTTGAAGAAAGAATTGATCACTGAGTTTAAAGCTGCTAAGAGCCCTCTTATCTTTCTGGATTATGATGGCACCTTGGTACCATTTCATGAAAATCCTGAAGAATGTGCTCCTGACGCGGAACTGCATGAAATACTGAGTAAGCTCTCTAAAAAAGCAGAAGTAGTAATAATTAGCGGGCGAAAAGCAGATACGCTTGAGCTTTGGCTGGCAGAATTTGACATTGATTTGATTGCTGAACATGGAATTAAAGTGAAAAGATCTGGCAAACAATGGGATGAAAATGAAGACCTGATTGGCAACGGTTGGAAAGACGATGCACGAGGAATAATGGAATTTTATATTCAAAGAACCCCTGGCTCATTCCTCGAGGAGAAAGAACACACACTTGTTTGGCATTACAGAAAAGTAGAGAAAGGTCTGGGTGACCTGAGGTCCAGGGAATTATCCAGCCACCTAAAGCACTTCATGTCCAATAAAGGGCTGGACGTGATTGACGGGGATCATGTAGTGGAAGTTAAGCCTTCTGCTATCAATAAAGGAAAAGCTTCATTAGAACGTATAAAAGGTATAAATCCTGATTTTATTATGGCTTTTGGGGATGACCGCACTGATGAAGATACTTTTGAAGCCCTTGCTGACAAAGCCCATACAATAAAAGTAGGAAGTGGTTTCTCCTTTGCCAAGTTTGCAGTGGAAAATCACGAAGAAGTAAGAAGTCTTTTAAAAGAAATGATTGACGCTAAATAACTATTTTGAACTAGCTTCAACAATACAAAAATGGATTCCCTTTAACAGTTAAATGGAGTACATATTGGCTATTGAAAATTTCCTCACCTCTACGGACAAAAAACAGCTCCTCCTGAGTTTTACTTTGGGATGTGCTGTTTTTTTCATTTCATAAATCGCTGCCACCATTCCTGAAAACAGATAAGAGCCCAAACATGCGCATGGCTATCACCGGGATTGGAAGAAAACAACTTTTTCTTAAGGGCAGCAATTCCTTCATTATCAAAGCACCCCTGTGATTCAATAAAATCAGGATTCAGCCATTTATTATTAATTTCCGATTTAAGCTGGTTTTGCAGCCAATTTAAAAGTGGCACCTCAAAGCCATGTTTAGGCCTGTTATAAATTTTTTCAGGGAGTTTATCTCTAAAGGCATCCTGTAAAATACGCTTTTTCATTTTTCCATTTACCTTGTAATGTTCAGGCAGGCTATTTGCAAACGCCACAAGCTCATGGTCTAAAAATGGCACCCTTACCTCCAATGCATGCGCCATACTCATAGAATCAACCTTATGAAGCATATCTCCCTGCAGTACTAATTGCTGATCCAACTGCAAAGCCTGACTCAGTGAAGGCCCTTTAATGTGGCTAAGCGCTTCATCTTTCCAAACATCAAAAGCTTCAAAGTCTATTATTCCTAACATCTCATTGGAGAGCAAATCAGTGGTAGCTCTTGCAGACTGCAAGCTTGCTAGTAGCCAAACCTGCTCTTTATAGTCTAATTTATATGCCGCTGAAAATTTGTTCAGCTGCCTTATCGTGTTGGCAAAAGGATTATTTCTTGATTTAGGCAAAGAGCTCCACAATGATCCAAGGGAAGCTACAGCCTTTTCCTTCATGCCCGCGTTCCATAAACGGTGCAAAGCAGCATGTTTATTATAACCACCAAAGAGTTCATCAGCGCCATCACCTGATAAAGCTACCGTAACTTTTTCTTTAGTAAGCTGACTTAAGGCGTATACTGGCAAAGCTGAACTATCTGCAAAAGGCTCAGAAAAATGGCCAAGCATTTTTGGCAGGTAAGCATACAAATCATCTAAGCTTAATTGGAAAACATGATGCTCTGAACCAATGTGTTTGGCCACAGCATTAGCATATTCTGTTTCATCAAAGTAAGAATGGCCTTTATATCCAATAGAAAAAGTATGCAAATGGTCTGTTTTCTCTGCTACCAATGCCGAAATAACGGATGAATCCACACCGCCACTTAAGAAAGTACCCAGAGGCACATCGGAAACCAACCTTCTTTCTATAGATTGATTCAGGAGAAAACTGAGTTTTTCTTTTGCCTCATCATAGGCTCCCTCAAATCTTTGATCAAAAGTATCTGCAAGTTTATACCAAGTTTTAGTGACAACAGATTTCTTTTTAACAATTGCAAAATTACCGGGCATTAACTTTTTTACTCCCTGCACCATACTCAGCGGGGCGGGTAAATAATTCAATTGTAAATAAGTGTAAAGCGCGTTGGAGTCCACTTTTTTCTCCAAACCAAATTTCAAAATTGCTTTTAATTCGCTTCCAAAAATAAAACGGTCCTCATCTTCAAAATAATAAAGTGGCTTAATTCCATAGCGATCCCTTGCCAGTAGCATTTCCTGTTTTTGCACATCATAAAAAGCAAAGGCAAAAAAACCATTCAGTTTATCCAAGGCTTTTTCTCCATAGAGGATTAGCATCTGCAGAAGCACCTCAGTATCACATTCAGTCTTGAACGAAATTCCGTTTGATACTAACTCTTTTCTTAGTTGCTGAAAATTGAAGATTTCGCCATTAAATACTATTTGATAACGCCCTTCATGAGAGGACATTGGTTGGTTTCCTGCTGACGACAAGTCAAGAATGGATAAACGCCTATGGCCTAAGCCGACATAGTCATCAACGTAAATATTTTGGTGGTCAGGGCCCCTATGAGCCAGTTCTTCGGTAGCTAAAGATAGATTAGGAAGATTAAATCTTCCTATTTCGTTAAATGCAAAAATTCCTGTAATGCCGCACATGGTGCGAAGTTAATGAATTTTGATGGTTGCTAAATATTATTCTCTTAGCCAAAGATCAGGAGCAGCTCCCAGGCTATGCAGCCACTGCCTGTAATAATACCTATACTTGGATTGTAATTCAATAAATTTAAGCCGGGCATTTACAAGGCTCATTTGCCTGTAGTTAATTAGGAAAATACTACTCTCACCAATATTAAACTTTCTTAATTCTGCTTTTAAAAGCTGTTCATACTGGGTTACTACTTGTTGGTAGGTATTTAACTGCTTAGAAATATTCTCGAAAGTATTCTCATACTGCCGTGCCTTATTTAATATTTCCAGTCTCTTTTGTTGATATTGGTAATTTGTATTTTCCAGTTTCAGTTCATTCATTCGCAAAGCGCCTCTCTCTGACCTAAGCAATAAAGGCATACTAAAACTTACACCCCATTTATAATTATCCAAACCGGTTACTTCACTTATATCATTAGCAGGGTCTTGTATCACATTGTATTCCAGATTCAATTTCGGCTTCAATTTTTCACGTTTCAATCTATTCTCAATCTGAAGCATTTTTAGTTTTAAATCATAAGCTCTTAAAGCAGGGTGGTCCTGAACAAATATTTGCATAGAGGCCCTTAAGCTATCAATATGATCCATTGAAACCCTGTCTACCTGTGGCGGATTTATTGGACTTTCCTCAACAGGATTTACTTCCTCTCCCCATAAAAAATTGTAAAGATTTAAGCGCGCTGTCTCTAAATCGTTCTGAAGCTGTTGATTTTGAATTTGCAAATTTTGCAGCTGAATAGAGGCTTCTAATGTATCAATTGCCGGTTTATCACCTTGCTGAAAAGCTATTTTGAAATTTTGGAGATTATCTGAGGCTAATTCAATAGCCGCTTCCACTACCTGCTTCTGCGCTTTAAACTGAACCCATTGCCAGTAGTAACTTGTAGCCTGAAGAAATACATCATTCAGCATTAACCTGGCTTCGTTCTCGAAATTCCTTCTCTCTACCAAAGCTTGTTGAAAAGCTGCTCTTCTTTCATCAATGAATAAACCCTGTAATACAGGAACTGATACCCCTGCATACCATAACCCATTAGCAGGTAAAGAATTTTCTCTACTTATATACTCCCCCTCATTCCAATCATAACCGCCCTGAAAAGTAATACCTGTTCTTGTAGGCAATGATATACCTGAGTTACTGTAGAGATAGTAATTAGTATCTTTATAAAACTTCTGTTTGTTTTTAGAGAAAAGATAAGGATCAAAAGCACCTCTTGCTTCCAAAATAGCATATTCTCCCATTTCAGCCATATTTCTGGCCTGCTTTGCCACAGGATGATTTTCCTGTACCAATTCAAGAAACTCTTGTTCACTCAGTTCGCCTGTCAGTTCCTGCGCCCATAATTTAGCTTGGCAAAAAATTAAGAAGAGCGCTAAAATGTAAATTTTTATCGGCCTGCTCATTTTTTTGCTTTCCCTTTAGGTTTATATTCCTTGGAAGTACTTTTCTCACTTTCAGGGGTATAATAGTCAGGTGGAAATCCATTTATTTGTCTCCAAAGTTCATACCAAATAGGTACATCTTTCAGTAATGCTAAAGTATTTGCTCCACTACCCACACGAATGGCATCTGGCCATTCAGGATCGTCCGGGTCTTGCTTAACTAACACTCTATATTTACCATTTTTACTTATAAATCTATCTATCGCTACAACCTCTCCCCCAAAAGTTCCATAGGTTAAAATCGGCCACCCTGAAAATACAATGGAAGGCCACCCATCAAAAATAATTCTTACATGGCTACCGATATGAATTAAAGGTAGGTCAAAAGGCTCAACGTACATTTCTACAGCATAATCAACATTTTCAGGCATTAATGTAATCAAAGGATCTCCTGCCTTTATATTCTCACCAATACCCGTACTTACAGCCTCAGTAATGTAGCCGGCCTGTGGAGCCCTTACATAGTAAAAACCTGCCCGTACCTGATAATTCGTTAACTGATTTTCAAGTTTCACTACCTCTGTCATAGCATCCTGTAAGGCTGATCTGGTGCTGAACTGATCAGAAAGGGCTTTTTGCAGCTTGTCAGTATACTCATTATAGACTGAATTAAGCTCTATTCTGGCATTCAGCAACTGGTTTTTACTACTTAGAAGCTTGCTTTCCGCACTTATTTTCTTCGCTAAAGCCTCTTGGTATTTCTGTCTTCTGCTTTCTAAATCAGTCAAAGATTTCAGCCCTTCATTGTACAGTTCCTCTTGTCGTTCAAGTTGTTTCTCTGCAATATTGAGGTTGATAATGGCCGCTTCATAATCTATGCTATCAGCCTGAATTTTCAGTTCTGACTGGCGCAGATAGTTTTGAGCCTGCCTTTGCTTTAAATTCCTGTTTTCCTTTATCGCCTCTATTTGGCTATCTAACGCTTCTATTTTTTCTTCATAGAAGTCTAATGATTGTCTTTTTGCTTCCAACTGCTCTTTTGTTCTTTCAATAAGCTGCGGATCAAAATAAGAATCTTTTACTTCCGAGATAAATAATATCGTATCTCCAGCGTCTACTCTGTCACCTTCTTGTACGTACCACTTTTCGATTCTACCATCTATTAGAGAATTAAGGTCTTGCGGCCTGCTGGAAGGCGATAAAGCGGTCACATATCCTTTGCTTCTTACGTTTTGCGTCCAGGGCAAAAAAGAAATAGCTAGAAAGCTAAAGAAAAGAATAAGCAGCAATCGCTTCAGTAATCTATCAGGCTCTACTTCGCTGAAGAGGTTAAAGGATTTAAACTCCTTTTCGTTTATTTTATCCTTTACGGAATATGGGCTGATGTTAAGCATTTTTATTTAAACAAATTTCTTGAAACCAATGATGATCTTTAGCATCTTTTCCGGATATATTATACAATATAACACCGCTGTCCATACCTATGGCACGATCACAACTCTCTATAATTTTTAGATCATTACTGACGATTATAACTGTTTGCTTTAATTCTTTGCTTGTAAGGTAGTCAACAAAATTATATTTCTCTTTGTAAGAGACCATTCCAAATACATCTTCCCATAAAATAAGTGATTTATCTCCTATGATTCCCCGCGCCCACAAAATCTGCTGCTTAACGCGTTTTGGCATAGTTCTATCCCCAGGATATAGCATTTTCTGAAAACCATTTGGTTGTGATTCTATATACTCACTGAGTCCTACTATATCTGCTACATATTGCAGCTCTTTATAGGTAATATAGTCACGACCAAGACCTATGTTTTCTCCGATTGTCCCCTGAAATATCCCTTCTGTGGACATGCAATCTCCTATTTGCTTACGTAAAGCAGTGAGATTCAATTCACGAAGTGGAATATCATTAAAAAGAATATTTCCTGTATAATAATCAAACCAGCCTGAAAGTAATTGAAGCATAATAGTCTTACCTGCATTAGATTTACCAGTAATACATACCTTCTCTCCAGGCTCAATTTCCAAATTTATGTTATTGAGGAATTTATGTCCGGAATTTTCATCTGCCAAAGTGAAATTGTTTACTTTTATTTTGATGCCCTTTCCATTTTTAACATCTCGCCTTTCACTTAAAAATTCTTCCAAGGGCAGGTCAGTAACAACTGCTAGTTTATCTACTGCTGTTAATATATCATAAATGGATTCTAATGTGAAAATCATTTTTTCCACAGAACTTATAATAAGGATAATTATAATTTCAGCTGCCACAAACTGGCCAATATTCATTTGCTGTTGAAAAACCAAAAAGCCCCCTATTAACAACAATCCTGCTGTTACCAACGCTTTAAAAATTATAAGCAAGGTGTATTGGTTTACCAGAACACTAAAATGAGATCTCCTGGCTTTTATGTATTGTTCCGTGTTTTCATCATTCTTCTCTAGTGGTAGCTTGGAGTCATTGGCCATTTTAAAGGTCTCAACATTTCTGGCTAATTCCTCCAGCCAATGAGCCGTAGCATATTTATGATGCGATTCTTCAATACTTGTTTTAAGACCTTTCGGAAAGGTAAATCGTGCTATCACGAAAATTAAGACCACCAATAAAAGAGAAAAAAGTATAAAAAATGGATGGTAAAAAGATATAAGCAATAAGCCAAAAACAATCTGAAAAAATGCAGTAGAAAAGTCAATTAGGATTTTTGACAATCCTTTTTGAACCGACATTGTATCGAAAAACCGATTAATGAGCTCTGGTAAATATGATGTTTTAACCTTATCCAGCTTAAATCGAGGAATTCGATAAGCAAAATCAAAAGACGCACGGCTGAAAATTTTCTGTTGAAGAATTTCATTGATAGATAACTGCCTCACCTGAAAAAAACCAACTATTATAACGCCTATAATTACTAAAATAACCAGTAAAATCCACGAGGTGCTCGTTTGACCTCCAACAATAAGATTTATAATAGCTTGAATACCCAGAGGTAAGGTTAGGCTTATTAAACCAGCAAAAATAGCATAGATGTAAATAGTGAAAACCAGTTTTCTATCCGGCTTTAGCAATTCTAAAAATCGCTTGAATGGATGTATAGCAGAATTTGAAGCCATTTTATTTTTTCTGATTCAGGTTGTTAATGATTATTTGGTAAAAAATTTCAGGTAGCTTTCCCGTGTCTTTACAAACATCGGAAAGAGAGGGTAAATGCTTAGCAAAATATTGCTGATGCAATATTCCTTCGAGACAAGTAGACACTAAAGTATTAGGATAAGGATAATTATGATCAATATCTTCTATTATAATCGCTAATATTTTCACTACCTTTTCGAAGGAAAGAAAAAAACCTGCTTTATTTTCCACATCCACTTCTTTATTTAAATAAGCTTTAGATGATTCGGATATAACAATATTTTTTAAATGAATCATTGATATGCCTTCTTCTTCATGCTCCTGCTTTTCCTGCAGGCAAAGAATATCTAGAGCTATTTTTAGTCTATTCGCGCTGGGAGACACATTTTTCGTAGCAAATACTATCTGGTATTCCACCCATGCCCAGTACCAGTTGTAGAAATACAGTAAAAGCTTGTGCTTGCTTTCAAAATACCTGTAAATTGAGCTTTCCGTAGTACCTAACACTTTAGCAAGTTTACCAAAAGTAAACTGCTCCATACCCATTTCATCTATCATTATAACTGCTGTTGAAAGAATTTTCTTTCCCAACTCAGATGATTCAGGATTCTTTAAAAAAATTAAAGGATTAACTTCAATTTTTAAAGAAGATAAAAGTTTCTCCATTTACTTAAAGTAATAGTATTATTCGCTCAATTAAAAGTAATACTATCGAAACGGAAAAGTTATTTAAAAGTTTTCTAAATTAGAAAATTTTTTCAGGATTTAGAATACCCTGTGGATCGAATACTCTTTTGATTCCTCGCATAAGATCAAGCTTCACTTCCCCCATTGCCATTTTCATATAAGGGCGCTTAGCAATTCCAATTCCGTGTTCACCTGAAAGTGTACCTCCCAGCGCAACTACTTCTTCAAATATCTCTCTGATTCCCTCATTTACTTCATTATGCCAATAAGCATCACTTAGGTTTTCCTTCATAATATTTATATGCAGATTACCATCTCCTGCATGGCCATAGCATACTGAATTAAAGCCATACTTAGCCCCTACTTGTTTAATAAAAACAATAAGCGCGGGCAAATTTCCTCTCGGAACCACTACATCTTCGGCTTTTGTAAGAGAATAGGCATTTACTGCCGGACTTACATTCCTTCTCAGCTTCCACAATTCATCCTTTCTTGATTGGTTATCTGCAAAAAGAATTTCCCCAGTGTCGAAATCCTCTAAAACAGTAATGATAGTTTCGGCTTCATTCATTAATACTTCATCATCATTACCATCCAATTCTATTAATAAATGTGCCTTGATATTGTCTGGCAGATCAATATTAACTTTCTGACCCATTTCATTAAGTAAATACTTTTGAGTCTTTTCAATGGCATCTCTTTCCATAAACTCGACTCCTGAAGGAGCTACCCCTGCCTTAAATATTGCAGCAATAGCTCTGCAAGCTTCTTCATTGCTGGTAAACGGAGCTAAAAGCGTTATGTCTTTTTTGGGAAAAGGTTTTAGTTTGAAAACTATTTTAGTGATAATTCCTAAAGTACCTTCACTACCACACATCAACTGAGTTAAGTTATATCCAGTACTATTTTTAAGCACATTTG
The DNA here is from genome assembly GCF_014636295.1 of Marivirga lumbricoides. Lineage (GTDB taxonomy): Bacteria > Bacteroidota > Bacteroidia > Cytophagales > Cyclobacteriaceae > Marivirga > Marivirga lumbricoides. Next base: position 128,602 of record NZ_BMEC01000016.1, read on the forward strand.
CCGCAGTCCAGATGATTTCCCCTGTAGGTAATACCACTTGAAGGTTCAACACATAATCTCGCGTTACTCCATATTTGACAGCTTTTGGGCCACCGGCATTTTCAGCCAGGTTTCCTCCTAAAAAGCAGGTTCCTTTACTGGAAGGATCCGGTGGATAAAACAGCCCTTTTTCCTTTACAGCATTCTGAAAGACTTCTGTTATAACACCGGGCTCTACCGTTGCCTGAAGATTCAACTCATCAATAGCAATAATCTTATTAAAACGCTCCATGCTGATTACCACTCCATTTTTAGTGGGTAAGGCTCCACCACTTAACCCGGTTCCGCCACCTCGGGGAGTAACAGGTATTAAATGTTCATTGCATCTTTTCAATATCTCACTAATCTGCTCAGGAGTATCGGGCTTAACAACCAAATCAGGCATAAAAGAGTAATCCTCAGTTTCATCATGAGAATACTTATATTTATCTTCGTCTAATAAAAAGGCATTTTCTTGCCCAACTATACTGGCTATTCCTTCAAAAATGCTTTGATTTGTAACAGATTTCATATGAATGATTCGTTCGCTTAATAATGATGATACAGCACAAAAGTAATAAATTTAATTCCTTTCATGAGAATAATATGTTTTTAAACACACGTAAGGATTCAAAAAGTAACTCCAGCTTACAACCTGTCTTTCTGCAAACACACTCATTCTATGTTTTCATCTTTATTTTATTGATTGGCAGCTTATCAGGCTGTGTATCACATAAGAAAGCAAAACTACGGGAAAGACAATTAGAAACTGTTATTTCTACCGCAAGGTCCTACATAGGCACACCATATAAATGGGGAGGAGTAAATCGATCTGGAATGGATTGCTCGGGCTTATTATTTGTAAGCTTTAAATCAGCAGGAATGGATATTCCCCGAACTTCAGCCATGCAGAGCGAGGGCGGTGGAAAGGTGAAATTCAGGAAATTACGCCCTGGCGATTTAGTTTTTTTTGCCATGGGACGTAAACGAAGGAAAATAACACATGTAGGACTTGTAACAGAAGTAAGAGGCAATAATGATGTGCGTTTTATACACGCCTCATCAAGCCTGGGTGTTATAGAGACAAATATCCACACCGATTATTATACAAAGAAATTCAGGAAAGCGAGAAGATATTTCTAAGAAATTAAAATAATTTCCTAGATTTGCACTCCTATTCTAATAAAGGATACTGAATGGGGCATTAGCTCAGCTGGCTAGAGCGCTACGCTGGCAGCGTAGAGGTCATCGGTTCGACTCCGATATGCTCCACAAGCCACTTGCAACTTGCAGGTGGCTTTTTTTTTGCTCTATTCATTTCATATACTTCTCCTTAAATTACTCCCAGCCTGAGTTAAATTCTTAATTTATTTCAAAGTCCGTCAGAGCGTTCCCGATTGGGAGAGCCAGGGATGCCATTTTATTAATCGAACTCGGGTTCCCAACTAATCATCATTACTCATTCAGAATTAGCTCAGCTGGCGAGAACGCTGCAAGGGCAGCCTGGAGGTCAAGCATCAGCTGGCAGTCTCCAGTTTTTATAAGCTATTTCAGCCCATCAATCCTACATGACTATAATTGAGTAGAATAATCATTCTATTAAAAGTAGTTAGTAGAAAATTCAACATTTCGAATTTCCAAACAAATTTCTTCTGAAACAGCCACGTGTATTAAAGTTAGCAACTCTTCTACTTTGCTTCAGCAGGACATTCAATTAAAGATGAATTACATCATGAACAAGGTCAAAATAAACTAACCAGTATAGAACTTTTCCAATTTTAAATAGCCCTTCGCGCTGTTAATTTTATGAAAATTGGCATTTAAGGAAAAAAGAACTCCTCTCATGTAAGGTTTTCAGTAATAAATCCACTTATTTTGTGTGTTTTTCAACTAAATAATTATCTTTCTACCAATTTGACATTAACCAATAGTAAACCAGGATAAAATGGCTAAACTCAAGAATATTATCATGCAACTTTCAGATGCTGATTATCAGGCAATTTATGACTCTCTTTCTACCGGAGGTGCAGATAAGTCAGCTTACTTGCTTAAATCAATGCGTGAAAGTCATTCAGGAGACCATACGTTAATGAACGAACTGGAAGTAAACACAAATGCTTACTATACGCTTCGTTCCAGACTGAATCAAAAAATTGAAGAGTATTTGCTTCAACAAATGGAGAATCCTCGCACGGATATTCTCAAAAAAGTTGCGAATATCAACGAAATACTTTTCACAAAAAAGAAGGCCATTGCGATAGCCACACTTAAAAAATTAGAGAAAGAACTCATTGATTATGATCTTTCCAATGAATTAACAGTGGTGTATAAGGCCCTTAAAAAACTTCATCATAATACTGAAGAATACTTTCAATATAGCCAGCTGTATAACAAGCATGTTGCCTACATGTTGGCCGTTGACAAAGCCGAAGACTTGCTGAGCAGCTATTTTATTAAATTTGGCAACTACTCACTTACAGGAGATAGCGTAAATAAACTGGAGTTAGATTTACTGAACAAGGAAATGATTAACACTTGTAGGATATATGAATCTCATAGATTGTATATCTACAAAAATTGTATGAATATCTTCCACAGACTTTTTGTTGAAGAGGATGATAACAATTCAGACCTTGAGCCTATAGAGGATATACTCAATAAAGCTGAGGAAATCTTTGAACTTTATAGTCTGGACTCCATCTATTTCCATTTGAAGTTAGTATACGAGTTCTTAAAGCTTGAATACTACAACCACTATACTTTATATAGAAAGGCCGATAATTTTTATGAAGAAGTGAATGAATCCTGCGATACATTCCTTTCGAATTTCACACTCTATACTTACCCTGCTCAATTTCTTGTAACCAAAATAGAAAGAAAAAAAAGACAGCAGGATGGCCCACCTTTATCAGAGGAAAACCAGGCAATATTTCAGGATTTTGAGCCCGATAGAGATAATGTACCTCAGTATATAACCTATATCACTTACAGAGCACTAAGCTGCTACTTTGACAATAAATATGTAGAAGCCGCTAAGTGGTTCAATAACCTGTTAAATGATGTAAGTTTGAAAAAATACCAAAATGCGCAATTAGAAATTAAAACACTTCTTGCTTTACAATATTGTTTGGTAAAAGATTATGAGTTGTTCAACCAATTAATCAACAGTATCCAGAGACAGATCAGGATTTTAGGTAAAGACAACTGCGCTAACATTCAGCTTCTTAATAAGATAATGAAAATTTCTTTAAGCGAATCGAAACGCAACAAACGAGAGAAGATTGGTGAAATGGCTAAGGTATTTAATGCGCTAAAGCCTGAACAGCACTTTTCACCTTCTTTATTGATTACTATAAATGATGAATTGATAGATAAATTGGTTTAATGGGCTTATCTTAAATAGATAAGTCCATTAAACTTTCCTGAGAAAGCGGTTTATTCAAGTATTTTTTAACCGCTTCATATTTCTTTGACTTGCTTACATCTTGCGGATTAATAGAAGAAGTAAGCATTATGATTTTGCATTTTTTAATAGTTGCATCTTTCAGCTTATTAAACTCTTCAAGAAACTGAAATCCATCCATTAGAGGCATATCAATATCTAAAAATATAACATCAGGAAGTACTTTTTCTACTACGTCTTTTTCCAGTTGCTCGATGTTCTTTAAAAATTCGATAGCACTTTTGGCACCAGTGTGGGTGTAAATATAATCTGACAAGCGCGCAGCCTCTACCATTTTTTGGTTAATCAGATTATCTATTTCGTTGTCATCAATTAACATGACGGAGTGGTACTTACTCATAATTAAGATGTTTAATTTCAGTGCTAAAATTACAAAAAATTCAATTAAGGATAAAAACATTCCAATATAGAAAATGCACCTGAATATTCGGGTGCATTTTCAAAAAAATTACAGATCAAATTTAATTCCCTGTGCCAATGGCAAGGAATCTCCATAATTCAAAGTGTTCGTTTGCCTCCTCATATAAGCTTTCCAGGCATCAGATCCAGACTCTCTTCCTCCTCCTGTTTCTTTCTCTCCACCAAAGGCGCCTCCAATTTCTGCTCCTGAAGTACCAATGTTTACATTTGCAATTCCACAGTCAGATCCTGCTCCGGAAAGAAATTTATGAGCTTCCCTCACATTATTAGTCATAATTGCAGATGATAATCCCTGCTTCACACTATTTTGAATTGCAATGGCATTTTCAACGCCTCCCTTATACTTAATTACATATAATATAGGGGCAAAAGTTTCCTCTTGAACTATGGAGTAACTATTTTCTACTTCAATAATGGCAGGTTTAACATAACAACCGCTTTCATAACCCTCACCTGATAGCACACCACCTTCAACTATTACTTTACCGCCAAGGCTTTTAGCTTTTTCTATAGCATTCTCGTAAGCATTAACTGCATCTTTATCAATTAATGGACCTACATGATTTTTTTCGTCTAAAGGATTTCCTATTCTTAATTGCGAATAAGCACCTTTTATTTTCTCTGTTAAATCATTGTAGATATCTTCATGCACAATTAATCTTCTGGTGGAAGTACAACGCTGACCTGCTGTACCGACAGCTCCAAATACACTACCAATTAAAGAGATCTTCAAATCAGCATCAGGAGTAATGATCATTGCATTATTTCCACCTAACTCAAGAATGGATTTACCTAATCTGGCAGCCACTGCCTGCCCAACTATTTTCCCCATTCTAATAGATCCTGTAGCTGAAATAAGAGGGATTCGTTCATCATGAGTCATCCACTCACCCACTTTATAATCGCCATTAATTAAGCAGGAAATACCTTCAGGCATTTTGTTCTCTTTTAAAACCTCTGCTATCAGGTTCTGACAAGCTACACCTGTTAAAGGAGTCTTCTCTGATGGTTTCCAAACGCATACATCACCAGCTACCCAGGCAAGGGCAGTATTCCAACTCCAGACTGCAACAGGAAAATTAAATGCGGAGATAATTCCAGTTATTCCTAATGGATGCCATTGCTCTTGCATATGATGCTCAGGCCTCTCCGATTTAATGGTTAAACCATGTAATTGACGGGAAAGACCAACAGCAAAATCGCAGATATCTATCATTTCCTGAACTTCTCCCCAACCTTCTTGAAGTGATTTCCCCATTTCGTAAGACACAAGCCTGCCTAATGGATCTTTCATTTCTCTTAATTTTTGAGAGAACTGCCTCACAATCTCGCCTCTATTAGGAGCAGGCAAATTAGCCCAAAATTTAAATGCCGTTTGAGCTTTTTCGATTACCTTTTCATAATCCTTGTTTTCAGTAATTCCAACAGAAGCTATTTCTGTGCCATCTACCGGAGAAAAAGAAGAAATAGAATGAGCTGACTCCATCCATTCACTTCCGGTTGAAGTACCTTTATTAGTTTTAGTAATACCTAATTTTTTTAGTGCATCTTCAATGCCATATTCTTTTCGTATGTCCATAAATAGTTTTATTTGAATAATTTACTGATTTCTTTCCTTTGAGCTTTTATGTAAGCATTTACTCCTCTAATCCTGATCTATTCGAACTCAAACCGAGCAGTAGAAACCTCCAAACTCATTTAAATAGAGCCTATTAGGCAATTACATGAGAATCAATATATGCATCTGAAAGTCAGCAACAAATAATTACCCATTGTTTAATCAGATTTTAGATTCCATATAATTAAATATTGAGCTAAGCCAACAGCCACAAAAATGCAGTATTTTAAAGGATATAAAAAGAAAAAAGGCAACTGATCCAGCTGCCTTTTTAGAATTTAAATGATTATTAAAATCCTTAAGAATTACCAGCCCATACCATAGTACGCTTTAGTTCCATCAGGATACACTCCTTCAATTAGCACTCCTCCTCTTTTGTTTTGCAAAACCTGAAGAAGCTCTTCCGTATTTGCAATTGCTACTTTATCAACGGCAGTGATAATAAATCCTTCTTTTAAACCTATTTCTTTCCATTTACCTTCTGAAATCTCAGTAACCTTAGCACCACCACCAATATTGAGCTTATCCATTTCTTCCTGAGTAACATCTTGAATTACAGCACCACCAATAGTTCTTGATGCACTTGCAGTCACTGCCTCCACCGTATTATTCAAATTTTGAAGAGTAGCATTTACAGATTTTTCTTTACCATCTCTAATAAAGGTGACATTAATTTTATCTCCCGGGCTGTTTCTGGCCACAAGTTCCTGAAGTTCCGCAACGGTGCTTACTGAGCTCCCTTCAATTCCTACAATAATATCACCTTCTTTCATTCCAGCCTTTTCAGCAGCACTTTCTGGCCCAACGCTTTGAACGTAAACCCCTGCATTTAGTGAAATGCCTTTATCCTGCATCCTTGGATCATTTAAGTCAAGTATGCTTACACCTAATACTGCTCTTTGCACTACTCCAAATTGTTTAAGGTCATTCACTACCTTCTTAACAAGTGTTGAAGGCACAGCAAAAGAATATCCCGCATAGCTTCCTGTCGGAGTGGCAATAGCTGTATTTATGCCAATTAATTTACCTTGCAAATTAACCAAAGCACCTCCGCTATTACCTGGATTGACAGCAGCATCTGTTTGTATAAAAGACTCTATTCCATACCTATTTTGGCTATTAAGGATATTAATACTCCTCGCTTTGGCACTTACAATACCTGCAGTAACTGTTGAAGTAAGATTAAAAGGATTACCAACCGCTAAAACCCATTCGCCCACTTTTGTTAAATCGGAATTACCAAATTCAACAAAATTCAAATCTTTGGCATCCACTTTAATTAATGCTATATCTGTATCTGAATCTACTCCAATTACTTCAGCAGGATAGGTTCTATTATCATATAAAACCACCTCTAACTTAGAAGAATTTTCAACCACGTGGTTATTGGTTACAATGTATCCATCTGGAGAAATGATCACCCCGGACCCCGAAGACCTTGCTCTTCTCTGCATATTTCTATCTCCCTGATCTCCATAAAAATCTCTAAAGTATTCTTCAAAAGGAGACCTGGCTCTTTGTTGAGTGGTAGTCATTTCAGATTTAATATGAACCACTCCTTTAGTTACTTGCTCTGCTGCATAAATAAAGTTAATGCCTTCAGGTACATTATACTCCGTATTATCATCCAGAAAGCTGGAAAGCTTTGCATTAGCTTGTTGCACTTCCTCAAAACTTCTGTTATCTGTACCAGCAGGATTGAGGTAAATAAAAGCTCCTACAGCAATGAGCGCACTTAATAGCGATGCAAAGATTACACCTATAAAAAATTGCTTTTTATTTATCATAACATTATTTTTTTTTAATGATTAACAAACAGGGAACGTGTATGTTAATTTGAATATTTTACAAAAGAAATAAGGGACAGTGTATTTGTCCCTTATTTTTTGTAAACGCTAATTATTTGATTTGGATGGTCTTTTTTAGCTCTTTTTTCTCTTCTTTAGGAATCACTAACTTCAAGATGCCATCTTCATATGAAGCTTCTACTTTGTCCTCTTTAATATTTTCAGGTAAGTAGAAGGATCTTTGAAAAGAGCCATAATGTGTTTCAACTGAGTGGAAGTTTTTCTCTTCTTTTTTCTCTTCAAACTTGCGCTCACCTGAAATCACCAACCTTCCGTCAGTGATATCAATTTTAAAATCTGATTTTTTCATGCCCGGCACTGCAACAGAAAGCTCAAATTCATCTTTACTTTCAGCAACATCTACCTGCGGACTGAAACTTTGCACTTGCTTATTTACATTAGCAAAAGATTCATTAAAGAACCTATCTAAGAAATTAGAGAAACTTCTGTTTTCTAAATTCGATAATCCTGAGTTATATTTTAAAAGTGTCATAGTATTTATATTTTTTTTAGTTTTTATACAGAGGTATTAGTAAATTCTATACCAAACTTTAAAACAGACTTATTGCCGAACTAATGAAGACATATTGTCATCAAAAAGTGAGTTTTAGCAGAATTTTAATGTCATTATGTCTTCTTTCTATAAAATTGCTTAAATGAAAACAGTTAAAAAAAGGCGGAATAAAAAAAATATTAAATATTTTCGAGTAGTGTTTGCAAAATAAGATATCGACTGCTATGTTTGCATTCCCAAACGGGAAATTCCTCCTTAGCTCAGCTGGTTAGAGCATCTGACTGTTAATCAGAGGGTCCTTGGTTCGAGCCCAAGAGGAGGAGCTAAGCCTCGCAGAAATGCGAGGCTTTTTTTATGCCCGACACATTCCTATATTAGACAAATGAAAATTTATTATGTCTATATCCTCTTCTCTGTTAAAATTAACAGATACTATATAGGCTACTCTCAAAATCCACTTAAAAGATTGGAATTTCATAATTCTGAATTCAATAAAATCTGGTCAAGAAGAGGGCAGCCCTGGCAATTGAAAACCACCATCCCTCTCCCTTCTAAAAAAGGATCAATCTGAAAATCTGGGGATTTATAGATGAAGGATTAACTTTGCACAAAAAAAAAGTTAAAGTGGATCAGGGTTTAATTGAGTTGTTTTTGCCTGAAGGCATTCTTGAGTACTTCCAGGTTA
>NZ_BMEC01000017.1 GCF_014636295.1 Marivirga lumbricoides
AAGGGGGCAGGGGGGATTTATTTGGGACTGAATTGTTTAACCTGAATATACACAATAGACCTCGTCACTGCGAGGTTTTCTTCATGGGGAATCCATAGTAAACCGTGGCAGTCTTAAGAAAGACAAGCAAAACGTCTTACATTCCAAATCAAAAGATTGCCACACATGCATTCTGTTCGATTAAGATCGAAAGAATAAAATGTTCGCAATGACTATATATATTGAGATGTTAGCAATTTTCAAATGTCTAACAATTATAAATTGTCACGAGGACGAACTCCCTCTTTTTCTAAGAGAGGGTTGGGGTGAGTTGTTTGAAAAGGTGCCTACATCTCCTCCAAAGGAATTTGCGGTCTCGAGTCACTTATTAAAACAGCATAATCAATAAAATCTGTGGTACCTTTTCCTTTCAATGCCTTTCCATTGCTGCGCTTCAAAAAGAGCTTTACTTCCAGTAAGTCACTTCCTTCATTATAAGGTGAATTTTCCTGGTTTAATCGATAAAGCGTCAAATCTGATAGCTGCGTTTTCTTGAGTCTCTTGATACCTTTAAAGTACTCTTTCCAATAATCTCCAATGCCGTAACCTTTTTCTATAGTGTAGGTCTTGTAATTTCCCTGCTTGTCATACACCTTTTCCCATAGCACTTCGCTTTTGGTCAGGTAGCCCATCACGGTAATTACCTTATTTCTATCATAAACTTTATGCTCAATCAATCTGGTGAAAAATGAAGGGTAGTCTCTTTCACGATCTTTTTCAATATGGAAAAAACCGTATTTGAAAAACTGTTTTTTTTCGCTTAATTGATAGCGATCCTTTAGCTCCATATAATTATCAAAAATAATTTCTTCGCGGCTTTTTTGCCTATCTAAAACGTATTGGATGTTTTTTAATATATGATGAAAGATGACAGTGTCTTTTATTTTAGAAATGTACAGGTTCTTATTTGCTTCATAATCGTTGATAAAGCTTTTTAATAGCTTTTGATTTTCTTCACTTCTTGTACTAAAATTAGCTTCTTTATCTGCCAATTTAGCTTGTAGCGCTGCTCTTTGTTCCCAATTTTGAATGCTCTCTGAAAGGTATAAAATATGTTTAATGGGGAATTTAAACTCAGCAATTACATCAAAACCAATTATCTTAATAGGATTACTAGCGTATTTTTGATTTAATGCCCTTAATTTTTTCCAGTGTTCAAATGTTTCAATTGTGCCCTCCTGACTTACGATGGTCTGAAATCCCATCACCAATTCTTTTAAAAGTGCTTCATCTCCGGTTTCCAGGTATTGTTGAAAGAAAAATGCCTGACTGAAGTTGGTTTCAGGTACGTAATACTCCATAATACCTTGTTGTTTCAAGGTCCGGATCAGCTTCATTTCTGCCTCATAAGTTTTAGCGCTTCCATGGTAAGCCCCAAATCCTATAATTTTAAAGTCCTCCTGGGGAAATTTAAATTCATTTGAAGTTAAGTCAAAGCGATTATCTTTTAGATAGCTTGTTTTAGATTGTCCTAAAGCCTGCAAGCTAAACAGTGTCAGTACAAGAATGAGTAATTTGTGCATGGTAAAGGATTGATAGTTGAGTTGATTTAAATTGTTATTTTACTAAGTACAGACACAATAGTGTGAAAATAAAATTAGAGTTATTTTTAACTATTTTACTCATTTATAACAATTTTATATGCTAATCTATAAGATTTTATTAATTGAAAATTAGCGATAGCCCAATACATAATGCAATTATTATGATAAAACAACAAAACTTACTAAGCAACTTTTAAATTCCGGCTTAGGTGGCCTTTGACTAAACATATTACTTATAGGTTCGTGTTTTCCCTTGAAAATATCATATTAAAATCATCAAAACCTTTATTATTATTATTATTATTGGATGTTCAATTATGAAGGTTCTATATTAGGAAATTCAAAGCTTAAATGCTTTCTCTTATAAATACAAAATAAAAAAAGCGAGCCATAAGCCCGCTTTTCAGTTTAATAATATTTTTTTCAATTGAAGCCACCCGTACCACAAACACCTATCACCCCCCAATCTTCTAGCTCGGTATCAGAGCAAGTTGTACCTGAACTACTTGCTCCATATACGCTAACCTGAACTGTTTCCACCTTATTAGTGCAACTCACAGGAATTATTATTTGCTCATATCCTAAAGAATTAGTGTAGCCAACATGATTGGAAACAGAACCATTCTGATAAGTAACAGTAAAATAACTACCTGTTACAGACCAACCAGAACTAATAGTAGTTGTTGCATAAAAAGCAACCTCATCATCTCCTAAGGCATTTACTTCAAATATACCATTAATGCTAATTCCACAAGTAGGGACTGGTGTAGCACATTTCAGAATATCAAATGTTACTGAACAATTGGGAGCTCCAGCACCTAATACTGTTACAGTGCCACCGGTAAAACCACGTCCAAATCTTAGAGAAACGGTATTTGAGTTTTGTCCACTTACAATTGAAATACTTCCACTATTCACGGTCCAGGTAATATTAGGATTTGATGTGGTAGTTGAATAGGTATAAGTTAAGGTTTGTCCGGAAGATGCACAATCAGGACCTGTAACTCCGCAACCAAATGAATTTGCAGTAAGTCGGCTAGTTGTAGATTGTGATACTTCTCCTGGAAAAAATACTTGCTCACCATCAGTTGATTCAGTTATCTGTGGCTCAAATTCCATATCTAAGACTTCAGAATCACAAGAAAGTAAAAAAGTAAATAATAGAATTGTTAGGGATAAAAATGATAATTTTTTCATGACTTTAATATTTAGGTTTTAGTTAAAATAAAATGAGATAGCTAAAAATTCTTAAAAAAAACAGTTTTAATACATCTTTCATTCTCAATGTAATAGATACTAAAGTAAAATCCTATATAATTATCTAAAAATCAATGTAAAATATCCAATAGAGCATCGCTAAGAAGATAAAGAGGGAAAACCAAAAGATAGCTTCCAAGGCAGTTAGTAAACAAAACTGATTGTCTTTTTAAATTGGCTTACTTGGCTTTACACTCTTAAAAAGAGCACTCATAAATTTTTCCGCTGCTCTTCAAAATTTTCTGGCTTGAATTAGGATTTATTTAAAAGGGAATTCCAATGCTTATTACTAACTTTCAAAATTTCCAAGGTCGTTCTCCCCCTTTCTTAAAGGGGGCAAGGGGGATTTATTTGGGACTGAATTGTTTAACCTGAAAATACACGATAGAACTCGTCACTGCGAGGTTTTCCTCATGGCTTTATGGAAGCCATAGAAAACCGCGTCAGTCTTAAGAAAGACAAGCAAAACGTCTTGCATTCCAAATCAAATCAAAAGATTGCCACACATGCATTCTGTTCGATTAGCATCGAAAGAATAACATGTTCGCAATGACGGGTACGATTTAATACTGAAATCTGAATTAAATTTCATTGAATTTTTAATTTTAAAAGATGCATTTGGTTGACAGAGAGCTTAAAAGTAAGGGGATTCTGGATATTACCCTCGTGCCTCGGTAAATTCCAGAATGACGCACTCTTTTTGGAGATTGTAGGAAAAATTCAAATAAAATATAATTATCAATAATAGTGAGATTGAACTCCCTCTTTTTCTAAGAGAGGGTTGGGGTGAGTTGTTTATAGAATTACAGAATAGTATGTTCGCAACTTCCAGAAAGTTAATGTTTTAACCACTAGCTATTAATTTGCACGTCATTCCCGAGCAGTCGGGAATCTTATGATTTCAACAGTGGTTGAAATATCATATAGTTCATCATACTTACTTGACAACACTGCCTCGCACTGTTAAAGAGATTCCTGATATTTCCCTCATACCTCGTAAAGTTCTGGCCCACCAGCCCTTTGGCTTGAATGACCATTTATATAAAAGGCAATTCCAATGCTTATTACTAACTTTCAAAATTTCCAAGATCGTTCTCCCCCTTTCCTAAAAAGGGGGCTGGGGGGATTTATTTTGGAGTGAATTGCTTAACCTGAGTATACACGATAGAACTCGTCACTGCGAGGTTTTCCTCATGGCTTTGTGGAAGGCATAGAAAACCGCGTCAGTCTTAAGAAAGACAAGCAAAACGTCTTATGTTCCAAATCAAAAGATTGCCACACATGAATTATTTCAATTGACATTGAAATAATAGCATGTTCGCAATGACGATATATATTGACATGGTAGCAATTTTTAAATGTCTAACAATTATAAATTGTCACGAGGACGAACTCCCTCTTTTTCTAAGAGAGGGTTGGGGTGAGTTGTTTATAGAATTACAGAATAGTATGTCCGCAACTACAAGCTCTTTTTCAATATTTGTGGGAATGATTTAGTTTGCTGGTGCGAGTTTTCAAGTCATTGTTCTCTTAAAAGGTAATAATTTTAAACAAACCCACCTGTTGTTGTAAACCGAACAGGTGGGTATGATTGATAGAATATTTTATAATTTGATTAATGGAGGCGTTTAATCTGCTCCGTCATTTCTTGCCTTATTAATGGTATATTCAGCTACATCTTTACCTTGATCCGTCCCTACTGTCGCATCAAAAGTCCAGTGGATTCCACCATAGACCCTGGAAATAGCTGCTTCTTCTGCCCATGCTCTTACTATTGATGCTTCTTGTGGGAAAATGTAAGCAAGCACCTCGGCTCCTGCAGCAGAAAAAACACTATGCCCAGAAGTGTAAGATGGAAAATTCGGAGTTCCCGCAATGGTTTTAAATCCCTCAATCACCTGAATGGGCCTTGGGTAATGATAATAGTACTTGGCATCCCAGCAGCTTATGCCGCCATCCATCATGGCCATATTCAGATAAGCAAAGGTTCTTGCAGACCTCAAGGGGTTAAGTCGGTACTTTACGATGAATTCTTTGGCAAATTCATTCCAGTGTCCGGGAGGAGTATAGGTACCCAAACCGTCTTGCCAGAAGTTGGCAATTCTTCTTCTTTCCTTTGTAACATTATCAGCATAACTCTTGAGCTGAGATACATCTGCTTCATATGCTGCAGAACCTATGGCTGGCGGAGGAATTGGACGTGTTTGCTCAACATTTTCTACACTCCACATCTGAACCCTGCCAAAAAGCGGAGTTAAACCCACCGGCCGCTTAGGGATTTCTACATTAACCCAATGCCATCCAAAACGCGCTTGTGCCGCTGAAGCAAGTGAGTCTGACACTGCTTTAGGTGCCTGGGCATTTTTCATCCCATCACTCGCAGCCCTGGCGAGGGCTATGGTAGAGATGGCATCACCAATCAGCTTTCCTGCTTCAATATCACTTTGAAGGTGTGCACCTGAAAGCAATAAACTTCTTAGATGCTCTGTTTCTTTTTCGGCCAGGTACTTAGCTTCCAAAGGAAACATTTGCGTTAAAACTTTCCTGGAAGCCGTAGCAATCACAGCACCATCTGATGGGTAGGAAATATCGCTATTATCATTATAAGCAGTCACAATGCTTTCATCCTGAATAAAGGGCGCTGACCTATCATAAGTATATTTATAGTGCCATGCCGAAATCAATCCATCATACTGTGCTACAGACAAATAAGCAAGCACACGTACAGCGTACGGTGGATGTGCAAATGGAAATGCCGGTGGGCCATTCGGGTTGGCCGGATTAGGTAGAGTATAGCTTCCATCCTCATTCGGACCCGGAATAAGGTTATATTTGGCAATAAGCTCCAATGCTATTTCATTCCATCGGATAATAGGATTTTGTGTCCAATAAGTTACTGCATTTGCATCAGCCTGAGACATCTGTGCCATTGCTGTTTTTAGATCTTCCAGCTCCTGAAGGTATGAAGCGGAGTTAACAGGGTCTGGTGCAGGAATACTGATTGCATCACCGCTTTCTATCAGGATAGGAGTCCAGTTACCTCCATCAGGTTCTGTGGACGCAAATTCATAACCTTCTATTTTGTAATAATTTGGTAATTCTTTCTCGCAGCCGTAGAGAAAAAGCAATGTCAATCCGCTTAATAAAAGCTGTATAGTTTTATTTTTCATGTCGAGGTTATTTTCGGTAATTAAAGAAATAGGTAGCTCCAAATCCCGTGGTATTCATTTCAGGTACATTTCTGCCGGCTACAATCCGATTATGATATGCTAAAAATCCTAAGCCTTTGAGTTTTGGAAAGAAGTAGTGTGCAAATACTCCCACACGATCCATATGCACCTTGTTAGTGGGTTGCGGAGGGTTATAAGGCCTTATATCGTCTCCGCTTAATGATCGGGAGCCCAGGTAGGACAATTCTATTTGAAGCGCATCGGAAAAGAGCCACTTTCCAATTACTGCTTCTGCAGTAATGGCACTGGGAACATCCATCCACGGGGTATAGTAACTACCGTTATTGTAATAGTATTCTCTTTCCGCCTTGGCATATCCCCTCCATAAATAAGTTCCTGCACCCCTTAAATACCAGTCGCTATTATGTCTGCATTCTAAAATAGCCCTGTAGGATAATTCAGGAGTGCCTAAACCAATACTGTAAGGCATATAGTCAGGCAGATACTGGGAAACAGGGATTGAAAACCCAATAGTGGCGAGTCCGGCAAGCCTTCCATTCCCCAATTGTTTATTCAACCATCTGTATTTTAGCGCAACGGTCAAATCCTGAAAACCACTTGCTCCTGCAAACTTTCCGCCATTTGGGTGAGTGGATTCCGTTTTTATATAAGGTACACCAGCATAAAAATTAAGGTTATCAAGAATGCCGACAGCCACCATTGATAGTATACTGTTGCGCTTAACCATGGCAATGGTTTGGTTCTCGCGCTTCAATTCTCCTTCCCAGTAATTGTCAAAACTTGAGTAGTTATAATCCAGCAAGAAGCATATCTGCTTTGAGTTCATCATTAGCGCATCGCTGGGCGTTTGTGCCTGTAGGGAGATGCTTAGATACATGGCTGCAAAAAGTAGGGAAGCTATTTTTTTCGAAGGTGGGACTAGTGTTAAGAATAACAATTTTTGTTCCTGTACCTGATATATCCGGCACATACTTAGTTTAGATAATAGGAATTTTTTCATACTAATTCGATTTCAAAATGAGAAGAATAAGGAAAGCAGATTAAATAATTTTCATCACATCCTTTAGCTTAATGAAAAACCTTTAAGGGTTCAGAGAATGTCATATATACAATCAAGAGTGGCACGCATGTTGACTACAAAACGGACATCCGGGATGAGTTGATATATGAAAATTTCTCACTGAGATTGAGATAGAAAAAATGTAATTACTTTTCCTGAAAATAAGGTCTTAATTGCCTTTTAGAGGCAGATTACCTAATCTGAAATTAAGTCCTTTTTAAAAGAATTAAACAAAAAATTCAGGAGGAGGAGTAGGTATATCGTTTGGCAGGGTCAATACTAAATCATCATACTTGGGTTGAGTGGATTGATTTAGGGTACCATTCTGGTAAAACTCAAAATCTTCATGAGATTCTATAAAGTTCAAAAATATATGAGAGATGAAGTATCCTAACTTTTTGGAGCTTTCTTTATTGAAATCATTGATCTTAATCTCCCTGATTTGATATTCATATGTAACTTCATTTTGAGCAACCTTAAAATATAGTTCTTCGCCCTCCACCTCATGGGTTACCACAAAAGGAGCCCCATAGCCCATTCTTACATATGAATGAAGACTAATTTCTTCTAATTCAATATCATTAGAAACCCCGAGTGCTGAAGTAACTTTATCCGATAATTTAAGCTTGCGCTCTGAAAGTTTTTGATCCACCCAAACTTGTTCCACTAAATCAATGGTAATAAGTCCAAAGAACCATTGTAAGGATATTAATGAGATTAAAAATATGGAAAATACTTTTTTCAATAGATACGATTTCATATAAATTTATCCAAAAGATTTTGAAAAGCAAACATTCATTCCTCGAAAAGTGAAGTTTTCAGTGATTATTTGAATGAACTTTTTAAGTAATATTGTTTCACTTAACAGCTGCAAAAACGTTTATAACAAATTCATCTTCCGTTTAAACATAAATTATTTAATTTGCCTTTTAAAATAAATGAAATAATATGGCTTCAGGATTTTTTGCCCTCTTAGATGATGTGGCTACGCTGATGGATGATGTGGCAACCATGGGCAAAATTGCGGGAAAGAAAACAGCAGGTCTTTTAGGGGATGATTTGGCGGTGAATGCTGAGAAAGCTTCCGGTTTTATGTCCAAAAGAGAGCTGCCTGTACTTTGGGCTATCACAAAAGGGTCACTGCTCAATAAACTCATCATTTTGCCGATAGCCTTTCTGCTCAGTGCATTTGTTCCTTCAGCCATCACAATTATCTTAATAATTGGTGGATTGTATCTTGCTTATGAAGGCGCTGAAAAGATTTACGAATTTTTGGTGCCGCATGCCCATGAAAAAAAATCGCCATTAGCTAAAGAAATGACTGAAGAGGAAATTCTTGCGGTAGAAAAGGAAAAGGTAAAAGCAGCTATCATTACTGATTTTATACTTTCTGTAGAGATTATTATTGTAGCCTTGGGTACAGTTACAGAAGAACCTATTGGCGTACAAATAGGAGTGGTCTCTGTTATTGCGCTTTTGGCCACTGTAGGTGTGTATGGTCTTGTGGCACTTATTGTGCGTATGGATGAATTTGGTCTTAAGCTGATCAATTTAAATGAAGAGGATAATTCTTTTTCAGACAAGGTAGGAAGAATTTTAGTGGCCGCTTTACCTAAGGTGATAAAGGGACTTTCTATTATCGGAACAATAGCGCTTCTGTTGGTTTCCGGAGGTATATTTGCCCATTATGTACCATTTATCCATCATTGGGAAGAAAGCATCCATATGCCGACCTTATTATTTGAATTTGTGGCAGGCCTTGTTATTGGCGCAGTAGTGCTGCTAGTAGTATTGGCCGGGAAAAAAGTATGGAAGTTAGTGAAGAAGTAGAGGTGCGTTCAACTCATTCAGCCTAAGGCTGACAGGCACTTCAACCACCAAATAGAGGTTGAAACCCTTCTCTTAGAAAAAGAGAGGGGAAAATTTATCGCAGATAAATCAGGAGCCTGCCAGCCTTTGCCTGGATGTGTTAAGTATGAGAGTAAAGCGAAAAGAATTTCATACGAAAAATCAAAGATTCCCGCCTCCCGATAACTGTTCGGGACAAGTTGCGCGGGAATGACGTTCTAATAGCACCAATATTTTCAAAAGATTTGCACTTGTGCATCAAAACCTATCTTTTATAAATGTATTCCGTACGTTTATTGGAATGCTAAAATAAAATCCGCATTTTTGAGTGTAGAGCATCCATAATCAATCATGCAAAATAAGATATTCATCGTTTTAGCTTTATTCATTTTTTGTACCACAATGGCTTTTGCCCAACAGCGGGAATGGCAGGATTTATCTGTCATAAGCATCGGAACGGAAAGGCCTCATGCTACTTTTACCCCTTATTCTAATGAAAAAGATGTGCTGGCAGGTAAGCCATCACCACATGTACAAACTCTAAATGGTGACTGGAAATTTCATTGGAGTAAAAATCCAGCAGGGAGGCCTGCGGACTTTTACAAAGAAGGCTATGACACTAGCGGATGGGAAGAAATTCCGGTACCTGGCGATTGGCAGATGTACGGTTATGGCTATCCGCAGTATACCAATATGGAATATCCCTTTCCTAAAAATCCTCCTTTTATTCCTGCAGAATATAATCCTGTAGGTTCCTATGTAACCACTTTTAGCATTAAAAAATCTGCGTTAGCACAAGAAGTATTGCTACATTTTGGAGGTGTTAACTCAGCTTTTTACTGTTGGATAAACGGGAAGAAAGTAGGCTATAGCGAAGGCAGTAAAACTCCTGCAGAGTTCAATATCACCCCTTTCATTAGAGAAGGAGAGAACATACTGGCAGTTGAAGTGTACCGATGGAGCGATGGTAGTTATCTTGAAGATCAGGATTTCTGGAGGTTGAGTGGAATTGAACGGGATGTTCATATTGTTACTGCTCCAAAAATTCGAATAAGAGATTTTTTTGCTACACCTCACCTGGAAAATAATTATAGAGATGGAAAGCTTTTGGTAGATGTTGAAATCCAAAATAGAAGCAGTCAAAGAAAAGTAAAACAAATTGCAGAAGTTACTCTTTTCGATGCTGAAGGAAAAGAGATAGAGCGTGTGAATAAGCAAGTGATTATTTCCAACGAGGAAAATACCCTTTTGGAACTTCAGGTTCCGAATGTAAAGCCCTGGTCTGCTGAGAAACCTTATTTGTATCAGATGGTGATTAATTTGAAGGATGCTAAAGGCAATGTGCTGCAATCTACAGGAAGTAAAGTTGGTTTCAGGGAAGTGAAGATAGCCAATGGTCAGCTGTTGGTAAACGGTCAGCCGGTGCTATTGAAAGGTGTAAACCGACATGAGCATGATGAGAGATATGGTCACGTTATTTCAAGAGAGTCGATGTTGAAAGATATTGAACTGTTTAAACAAAATAATATCAATGCAGTCAGAACTTCCCATTATCCCAACGATCCGCTCTGGTACCAGCTGTGCGATGAATACGGTATTTATGTAATTGATGAAGCCAATATTGAAACGCACGGCTTTGGTTATGATGAAGATAAAACTCCCGCCAACAAGCCTGAGTTTTTGGAACCCCACCTGGACCGCATGAGGCGCATGGTAGAAAGGGATAAAAATCATCCTTCCATCATCATATGGTCTATGGGAAATGAGGCAGGAGATGGCCCGGCCTTTATTCAGGGTTACGATTGGATTAAACAAAGAGACAGTTCCAGAGTGGTACATTATGAACGAGCAGAAAGGGGCAAGGAGTTTAAAGAGAGGCATTCAGATATTATTTCATGGATGTATGCACGAACCTCTGGCATAGAGAAATACTATATTGGCAAATATCCTGACCGACCTTTTATCTGGTGTGAATATTCCCATGCCATGGGCAACAGCAATGGTAATCTGGTGGATTTGTGGGATTTCGTAAGAAAGCATAAGCAAGTGCAGGGTGGATTCATCTGGGATTGGGTAGATCAGGGATTATTAAAAAAAGATGCAGATGGTAACGAATTTTGGGCTTATGGAGGTGATTTTGAGCCTGAAGATGTATACAATGATGATAATTTTTGCCTGAATGGGTTGGTAAACCCGGATAGAAGTCCGCACCCGGCATTGGAAGAGGTAAAGCATGTGTATCAAAATGTTCATGTAGCTAAAACTGAAGCTGGTGAGATAGAGATTTATAATGAAAATTTCTTTACCAACCTGAGTGAATTTGAAATCAGCTGGGAATTATTAGAAGATGGTGAGGTTATTCAAAAAAGAGAAATTGCAGACTTTAAATTATTGCCACAGCAAAGAAAAACTTTGAATATTGACCTCAATTCCGCTGATTTAAAATCCGAAAGCGAGTATTTTGTCAACTTTTACGTACGCCAAAAGGAGACAGCTCCTTTTCTCGAAAAAGGCTATCTGTTAGCAAGTGATCAAATCCTTTGGCAAAACGGAGAGACAATAGCTGAGTCCAAATCAGCCAAAAAATTAAAGACGAAAGATAGCAAAGAAAGTATCACAGTTTCAGGAGAATCATTTGCCATTGTTTTTGATAAAACTTCAGGTCAACTTACTTCCATTAAAAATGGACAAAGCGAATACCTGAAAGAGCCTTTGTCCTTTAACTTTTGGAGGGCAGCTACTGATAACGACTTTGGAAATCAAATGCCCAAGAGATTAAGCGTTTGGAAAAGCTCCACCCAAAATCAAAAGATCACTTCAGTAAAAGTGTTGGAGAAAACTAAATACATGGTTAAAGTAGAGCAGCAGGTAAGTTTTGATAGCTTACAATCTCTAGGGAGCATTATATATGAGATCTCCGGAGATGGCTCCCTCAAAGTGCAGGTATCTTTTGATTATAAGGACAAGGATTTGCCCGAGCTACCGCGTTTTGGAGTGACAATGATTTTGTCTGATCAGTACAAAAATGCAGAATGGTATGGACGTGGGCCCCACGAGAATTATTGGGACAGAAAAGCATCGGCTTTTGTAGGCACATATCAGATGCCTGTTGAAGATTTAGATTTTGCTTATATAAGACCACAGGAAAACGGCTACAGAACGGATACTCGCTGGCTCAAACTGACTGATGGAAATGGAAAAGGCATGTTGATCAAAGGTCAGCCTGTGTTTAGCTTCAGCGCCCATCATAACCTCACTTCAGATTTTGATGCAGGTATGGAAAAAAAACAAAGACATTATACTGACATTCAACTCAGAGAGTTGATTCAGCTTAATATCGACTACCACCAAATGGGAGTGGGGGGAGATGACAGTTGGGGAGCAAGACCATGGGATAAATACACTTTAAAAGCCCGGAATTATAGTTATAGTTTTGATATTATACTTAAATAAATATAAAGCACTACTTCTGATAACGTCATACCGGAAAATTAAGGCTTGATTTTTAAAAGTCTTAATTTATCCGGTATCTCGTCATAAATTGTATTTAATGAATTTCAGAGATTCTCTCCCTTATTGAAGGTAAAGGGGGGGTAGGTAGATCACTAAACGTTCACACTCTCCAGTTCTTTCATAATGTCAGCAAACATCAGGTAAGATTTTATTCGGTCGCTATGATCATAAATATGCGAAACAACCATTAATTCATTTACCTGAGTAGCTTTCAGAAATTCTTCTGTCTTATTTTTTACATGCTCCTTATCACCTATAAATGCATATTTTAGCATCCTCTGAAAAGCCGGATTCATAGCTAATTCTTTCAGATCAGCAGTCATTTCAGTGGGCGGCTGCATATAATCAATATTATTTGTCATCACTCCCAGCATCATTTTGATTAATGAAGTCGAAACCTTCTCAGCTTCTTCATTGGTATCTGCAGCTATTACATTAACACAGGCTATAGTGTAGGGTTCCTGCAATTGTTCGGAAGGCTGAAATTCATTGTAGTAGATGTTTAGAGCCTCCATGAGTTGCGCAGGTGCAAAATGACTGGCAAAAGCATAAGGTAAACCATTTTTTGCAGCTACATGCGCGCTATCTGTGCTGGAACCTAAAATGTAAAGAGGAACATCAACGCCCTCAGCCACCGTAGCTCTTACTCTGGCGCCTTCATTATTTTTTGCAAAATATTGCTGTATTTGATTTACCTCATCAGGAAATCGGTACACAGACTGCATCCTGTCCGAGCGGATGGCATGTGCGGTTGTTTGGTCTGTGCCTGGCGCTCTCCCAAGGCCTAAATCAATTCGGTTGGGGTAGAGGTTGCCTAATGTACCAAACTGTTCAGCTACAATTAAAGGGGAATGGTTAGGTAGCATTACACCACCGGATCCTACTCTTATTTTTTGCGTGCCACCCGCAATATGGCCTATAAGCACAGAGGTTGCAGAACTGGCAATACTTTTCATGTTATGATGCTCTGCCAGCCAAAAGCGATGGTAACCGGCTTCTTCTGCTTTTTGGGCCAGGTTTAAAGCTTTTCGAAATGATTCTTTAGGTGTTTCTCCTTTTGCGACAGTGGCTAATTCCAAAATGGAATAAGGTATATTTGAATTCATCAGTTTGTCATAAATTTGTATTATAAATCTAAGTTTGATTGGTCTTTGTATTTAAAACTTAGTAGAACATCATCTCTTCCGATACATCAATCCAGGCAAAAAGACTGGTTCTAATAAATTTAAATCTTTAAAGTGCAGGCTTAAACTTTCAATAGGAAGCCGGATTTTTAATCAAACTCAGTTTATAAGTTTTTTAAAATATTGAATACTTATTGATAACCGTTTTACGATCCTGCATCCAAAAAGTTAAAGTATTTTAGTTTACCGATTTTCATTCTAATACTGCTTCAAGTAGTTCTGATCTAAAGTTACTTTGATTGCTGTATAGATCAGGCCTTTTGTCTCAAGCCTTTAATTATTATTTTAAGTTTTATGCTTGGTTTCGTCTTTTATGAATCCTGAATAGTTTAAAATTAACTCAGCCCCATTCACTACTACTAGTTAACGTAATTTTCACTACTAGTAGCTATTGATAAATAATTGGGGAAACTACACCTTTGCAGCATTATTTATATTAAATCTAAATAAAAATAATGAAGAAAGTAGCAAGAATAGTATGTGTAGTAAGTGTGGCACTCTTAATAAGTCGATTGGCTGTCGGACAGATATCTATTCTTGTGGAAGACAATGCAGGTAAGCCGATTCATGATGCTATTGTACAGGTAACTGCTTTCAATCAACCTGCTAACAAGGGTGAAATGCTCTGGACTAACCAGCAGGGAGTTGTTAACACTGGTATTAATCCTTCCTTTATCATTGAAATCTCAAATCTTGGGTACCATACTTTGCGGGATACCATTAGAACAGCCACTTCAACAGTTGTCTATAAACTAGCGCCTAAAAAAAATTACCTCAAGGAAGTGGTTGTAACAGGATTGTATGAAGCCACTTCTGCAAAAAATGCAGTATACCAGGTGCGTACGGTAGATGCTAAAGTTATTGCCTCAATGGGAGCTAATAGCCTGGAGGAAGTGCTTTCCCAGCAATTAAATATCAGGTTTTCAAGAGATAATGCCATTGGAAACGGAAGTATTTCAATGCAGGGCTTAAGTGGTCAATATGTGAAAATCTTAATCGATGGAGTGCCTGTTGTGGGCAGGTCAGGAACGGCCAATGAAATTGATGTGAATCAGATTGATGTACAAATGATTGACAGGGTAGAAATTGTTGAGGGGCCAATGGCTGTAAATTATGGTGCTGATGCTTTAGCAGGAGTAATTAATATAATTACCAAAAAGGGAGGGGATCAATCTCTTTACCTTAAGGCTTCTGTACAGGAAGAAACAGTTGGAAAAGAATACAGCTTATGGGATGAAGGTATCCATAATTATTCCGTAAGTGTAGGTGGTCAGCTGCTTCCAAAGCTCAGTGCAGATGTACAATCCCGCTGGATCAGGTTTGGAGGATGGACAGGGGTAGGAGAAGGACGTGATAAAGAATGGTATCCTAAAAATCAATGGCTGAATAATGCCGGTATTACTTTTACTCAGTCTAACTGGCATCTAAGGTATCAATTAAATCATCTGCAAGAGGAAATCTTCAATCTAGGCACTCCGAATACCAGTAATCCTCTTAAAGATCCTTTCGCTTTAGATCAAAAGTTCTTAGCCAAAAGATGGATGCATCAGTTACAGGGAGAGTTTAACTTAGGCAAATGGAAATTACATTCTGCCAATTCATATACTGAATATGAAAGATTAAGTGCTCAATATAATACTAATCTGATAACCAATACGGAAACGCCTAGTCAGGCAGCTGATCAGGATACTATTTTTTATAATTCCTGGTTTAGTAGAAATACCTTTCAAGGACAATTATTTGCAACAGGCAGGATCATGGCCAATGCTCAGCTAGGTTTGGAGGCAAAGTACGAACAAGGCGGAGGTACAACCTTATCTGATGGTACAAAGGAAATGTACGATGTAGCTCTTTTTGCTTCTTCAGAAATTAAAATTCATGATCGACTGAAGGTGAGGCCCGGAATCCGCTACACTTATAATAGTAGCTTCAAAACATTGCCTACTCCGGCAGTAAATATTAAGTATGATGTAAGTTCGGAACTTCAGCTTCGTATGGGATATGGAAGAGGATTTAGAGCACCTTCAGTGAGAGAAATGTATCATGAATTCATTGATTCCAATCATAACATCATCGGAAATGAAGCACTTACTCCTGAAACTTCTCACAGCTTTACAGCCAATATCGATTATCATCCTTTTAATTATCTAAAATTAAGTATTGGGGGATTTCATAATAACATTAAGGATAAAATAGGCTTTTTTACACCGGAAAGGGCTGATTTGGCAACTACCTATCGAAATATAAGCACTTTTAAGACCCAGGGCATTAATTCCGCACTGCAATACACCTCTGCCAGCTTGAATGCACAAATTGGAGCTTCCTATATTGGAAGGTATCAAAAACTCAATGAAGATGAACCTGCTACAGTTCCTGAATTTATCTATTCGCCTGAGGTCAACTTTTCATTGCAATATGAATTTGAAAAAATAGGCCTTACCCCAGCTGTATATTACAAGTTTACAGGAGCTAATAAGGATTATCGCTTAGTTACCAATGAGGAGGGAGAGAGCGTGCCTGAGTTACAAAAAATTGATCCCTTTCACTGGCTTGATCTAACCATCACGCAGTCTTTTTCCTCCAACCTAAGCATGAGTGCAGGTATAAAAAATATTCTGAATATCGAAACTGTCAATAATAATCTCAGAAGTGGGGGAGTACATGGCGGAAGTCAGACTGCCCAAACTTCAGTGGCTTACGGAAGATCTTTTTTTATAAGAATGCAATATCAATTTTCAAAATCCATAAAATCAATAAACAAATGAATATTAAATTTAACTATTTACTAATTTGCTCACTGATAAGCATGCTATTGCTTGCTTGTGATGATGAGGATGAAAAATTACAGCCATTTTCCGCTAATTTTTCAAACACCGAAATAGGTTTTTCCAGTGAAGAATCAGAGAAAACTGTTGATATAGTGTTTTCGCGCACCACAACAGTGGCAGGAGTGGTAAATATCACTATTAATGCAGGCTCATTAACCTATGGAGAGGATAATGATTTTTACACATCTCCTGCAGCAGAAAATGGCAGTCTTCAGCTTTCTTTTGAAAGTGGAGTAAGTCATGTCAGCTTTACTATTCATAAAGGAACTTCTTTAAATATAGCTGAAAATGTATCAATAAGTTTTGAATTGCAGGAATCAGGCGACCTGTTCCAGATAGGAGCAAATAAGCAAATAACGGCAGAATTTTCAGAAAACTTTGTTGCTAGTTCCGGAACAGCTACGCTGGATGCGGGAGGTGCAGAGTTTCCTGTTGTAGCATTTTTTGACATCAGTAAAAATAAACAAACAAGGGTAGGTAAATACTCATGGGATTTAGGGTTCTATACAGGTGCTGAAAATTATGTAACAGTTAACAACACTGCTAATATAATGGCAAGACCGTTGGATAAAACGGACTTAAACAATGTTACTGCAGAAGATACAGTAGGTTTTGCCAATGTGATGACTGTTGGATTTACAGGTACTTCCGAAGGAGCTTTCTGGATTGATGATCATACAGGAGATTTATCAGCTACAGCATTCGGAGAAATTGCTACTTCTTCAGATCAGGCAAAAGTATTTATTGTGAAACGCGATGGTGAAGGCCGGAGCTGGAAAAAAGTAAGAGTATTTGCCAGCTCTTCAGGTTATACTATTGAATATGCGGATATCTCCTCTGATTCATTTGAGACTGTTGAAGTAAGCAAAGATGAAGCCTTCAATTTCAATTACTTCGATTTAGATAATGGGGAAGTTAATGTAGCTCCGACTAAGGATTCATGGGATTTTATGTACAGTAGCTATGCAGTCAGATACTCAATGGGTGGTTCTGCCACACCTTATGGTTTCAATGATTATATCATAATCAACAGAAACAATACTGAAGTAGCAATGGTGATGACAGAAAATTTAAGCTTCGAAGATCTTGATCTTTCCGATGCAGAAGAATTAGAATATAATTCCAATATCAATGTGATAGGTTCCGATTGGAGGTCAACCTTTGGTGGTGCGGCAGTCTTTGATGATCGTTTCTTTGTAATTAAAGACTCTCAGGATAACTATTTTAAAGTCGATTTTACTAAAATGACCAGCGAGAGCGGTGAAAGAGGTTATACATCGCTAAAATTCAAACTTCTAGATTAATGAAAAAAAGTATCAGCATCTTTTTCATCGTGGTAAACTTATGTTTAGGTGCGCTCTTTGTGTATGCCGGTGTTAGGAAATTTATTCCTAATCCGGCTCGCAAAGCTGCAACTGAACAAAGTGCAGAGCCACCAGCGCACGTAATGCAAATGAAAGCATTTATTGGAGGTTTGAAGGCACCTGAATACTTCTGGCCTATGCTAGGTATAGTAGAAATAGTAGCAGGCCTGCTACTATTGAGCCAGTTTTTTGCATTGGCAGGTGCATTTTTACTTCTTCCGGTTACCTTGAATATTTTCTTATTTCACTTGTATTTAAAGCCGGATGATACTGCGGGCTTATTTATGAGTGGTCTTTATCTCCTGGGTAACCTGTTGATTATATTATCTGATTACAAGAAATTAAAAACTGTTTTTTTTACACCTAAAACACTAATTCAATGAAAAATTTATTTATGCTTTTAGCCTGTATAGTAGCAACTTCTGCTATGGCTCAAAAGAAGAAAAAAGATCAGGACATTCAATCTATCAAGGATATGTGCGGATGTTATGAAGTAGAATTCAACTTTGCTGAAACATTTTCGCCAGACAAGGACTATCAGTTTCATGATAACTACAGATCAGGTGCTTTGGAATATGTATTTCCAATAGAGCAGGACGATGATAAAATTGTTTTACAACATTTACTGATAGTAGGTGACACTATGATTATCAAACACTGGCGTCAGGATTGGCTTTATGAAAACAGAAATCTTTATGCCTTTCATAAAGATAACACCTGGAACTATGTAAAACTCCCTAAATCTGAGGTTGAAGGCCAATGGACTCAAAAGGTTTACCAGGTAGATGATGGTCCACGCTACGAGGCATCAGGCTCGTGGGTACATGTTGATGGTAAAAATTATTGGGAAGCTTCTTCTGATGCTCCATTACCAAGACGGGAATTTTCTAAAAGAAAGGATTATAATGTAATGGCAAGAACCAATCGTCAGGAAATAACTTCTTACGGATGGTTGCATGAGCAGGATAATAAAAAAATTCTTCGCGAAGGTGACGAGGACAAACTTTTAGCCTGGGAAAAAGGCTGGAACACCTATACTAAAACTGAGGATGCTAAGTGTAATGTTGCAAAAGAGTGGTGGGATAAATATGCCGGCTATTGGGCTGATGTAAGATCAGTTTGGGACGAGCTTTTCGCCAGTAAAGAAACGATCTCCATAAAGGGAAAAGTGGACGATAAAGTGTTATTTATGCAACTATTTTCCCTACAAGACGATCTAATAAATGGCAGATCATATGATTCAACCGTAGCCAAAAATAAGATTAGAGAAACTATCCAGAGATACTTGAATACTGATCAAAGACTGGGATTAAAATAATATTTTATAAAGTCCTCACCTGGGACCGGGGATGAACGCTTATTCCGGTCCCTATGAGGCACAATTAGTGTTGTCATAGGAATTATAGCTTTAAAATGTACAAGTATTTTTAATATGTAATACTTAAAACTTAGCTTACTCTTTCATTTTAAATCTCTGATAAGCCTCTTAACTTTGTCAAGAGGTTTTTTATTTTATTTAAATTAAACGAACGTTGGTTAATAGTTTACCTACCCCCACAGAATGGAATGCAATAATGCAGTATTTGGAAGACGCTGAAATACGCAATGAAATCCATACCTATTTAATAGATGTGGACAAATTGACTCAGCATTCCAGGGAACTCATTCGGGAAGCCATCGAAGAAATGGAAGGAATTCAGGCTGACTTTCATTCTCTCAAAATTTCTTTTAATACAATTTACCTCTTTGAGCAAGATAAGCATCTTGTGTATGAGCCGGATTATTTGTTCAATCGCTACAGAATGATCACCTTGAGGTCAGCCTTATATAATAAATTTCAACCTTTGGATGTTCAGAAAGTAAGGAATTACTGCAGAACTAAAGAGGGTGAAGCATTAAAATCGGGCTTAAAAGACGATATTTGGTCGTACTCAAGTGGAGAGAAGGTATTCGGAGTTTCTGAACAGCCAGGCGACTTTACCGGTAAGGGTTCCAGTGGTTGGAAGTTCTTGGCACTTTCTCAACTCATGGCTGATTGCTTTTTTTATGAAAAGGGTATTTTTCTGAGAAGAATTACACCTTATGATAACCTGATGTTTGAAGGGAAGATTATTCAGATTGGCCAACCATTAAAGCTAAAAAATGTACAATATAAAAGACCCTTAATAAATTTTATTGCCCGTCAATTAAAGCATGATTTATCTTAAAGTTACCAATTAACCTATATTTCATATCCTATATTAAGTTTATTTTAAGTCCAGATTATATTCTGTTTAAGTTGACAGTTTCTATTTCCTGAATTACTCAAAACGCACTTTATTAGATAAGTCAAATAATAGTGAATGAAGTAATGCTTACAAGAAAAATGGCAGTGATTGCCGATGATGATAAAGAAACATTAAGAAATTTGGTAAGTACACTGGAGGATGATGGTTTCGAGGTTGCACTGGCATTGGATACTAACCACGCTATACAATTAATAAAAAAAGTTAATCCTGTTCTGGTAATTTCAGAAATAGGGAAGCACAATTACGATGGGCTGTATCTATTTGAATCTTTTAAAAAAGAAGTACGACTTGCTAACCATTTAAAAATGGTTATTCTGACTAACAATGCCGATGAAAAATACGAGATATTAAGCTTTGAGTCAGGCATTGATGACTTCTTGATAAAGCCATTAAGAAAGAATGCTTTTAGAAAGCGTATTACAAGGTATTTCAAAGAAGAAAAAGCACCTCAGAAATCACCCAAAAAGCAGTATCAAATCAGAGATTTATTTTTCAATATCACTAATAAATCAATTCATAAAATACCCAATCAGGAAGTAATTCCGATACAAGCTAAAACATTTGATATTTTATTGTTTCTGGCACTGAACCACGATCACATTTTTTCAAGAGAAGCACTTATCAATGCCATCTGGCCGGTTAATTCTAAAGTAACGGCACGCTCAATTGATGTTCATATCCTAAAAATAAGACAGTTGTTAGGAGAAGGTTATATTAAAACAATCAAAGGTGTAGGCTATATATTTCTAAAAAGTGAGGAATAATGCGCTGAAGAGTAATAATTCATGCAACCCTATGCCCCAAATTCAGTTTTTACCTGAAGTAATCATATAAAATCAGGCTTCTGGCTAATAGAAGTTGCCGGAGTAGCTTGTAATCATTTTAAAATCATTCAAATTAATGGAAAGTATAAAAGATAAAGTTGCGCTTATAACAGGCGGAAGTAAAGGCATCGGTTATGGAATTGCAGAAGCTTTACTGGCGCAGGGAGCAAAAGTAGCTATAACAAGTCGTACGCAGGAAACAGCATTGGAAGCTGCAGAACAACTTAAAAAAACTTCTGGAAATAGTAATGTACTTGGCTTGCAAGCTGATGTAAGAAATTATAAGGACCATAATGCTTGTGTTGATGCAATCGTGCAAAAATGGAGTAAAATAGATATTGTTATTGCAAATGCTGGTTTAGGACACTTTGGTTCAGTAGAAGATATTACACTGGAGCAATGGAGTGAAGTGATTGATACTAATTTAACAGGAGTGTTTTACACCATAAAGTCTACAGTTGAAGAACTGAAAAAACAAAAAGGCTACTTTATTACAATATCCAGCCTTGCAGGAACCAACTTTTTTCCTGGAGGGTCTGCCTATAATGCTTCTAAATTCGGACTTACCGGCTTTACGCAATCAGTGATGTTGGATTTGCGTCAATCAGGAGTAAATGTAAGTACAATTATGCCGGGTTCTGTAGCTACATACTTCAATAATCATGAACCCAATAAAGATGATTACTGGAAAATTCAGAAGGAAGATATGGGACAGATTGTAGTAGATTTATTAGAAATGAACCCACGTACTTTACCAAGCAAAATTGAAGTTAGGCCTAGCCAACCCCCTCAAAAATAATGGCAAATAATGTACTATTAGAATAAATAAACATATTTGAAAGCCTGCACATTAAGCAGGCTTTTGTTTTGTAAAATCAATCCCCGCATTCATTAAAGTTTCATTCCTGTTAATTTTGCCGCTTCCTGTATAGGAAAATTCGGGTATAAAATAAATTTCTTTGGGCTGGTGATAAGGAGCTAAGTTTTCTTTAAACTTTGGCCGGATGCTTTCTTCCTCGACTTTTCCCTCAATAGCTAAGCAGAGACGGCTTCCAAATTTACTATCGGGTTGTCCGAACACAAAAAAAGCATTATTACTATTAATTTGTTTAAAAACCTCACTAAGTGTTTTTTCTACCTGCTCAGGATGAATCTTTATTCCTCCTGAATTGATTACAAAGTCATAACGCCCAAGCCACTCAAATTCTTCTTTGTTGTAAAGTTTTACAATATCATTTGTAACCAGTTGAGGAATACCGGTAATTGCTTCTGCTTCAATAACCAGACAATCTCTTTCATCAGTAGAAATCATTACATTTTGTAGCACTTTAAAATGTGCTTCTGCATTTGCATTAATATGTTTTAGGGCAATGTGCGATACTGTTTCAGTCATACCATAGGTACTGTAAACAGGAGCATTGATGTGTTCTTTTATTTGATGAGCGAGTGCATCCGACACAGGAGCTCCCCCTAAAATAATTGCTTTTGACTGGTTTAGCAGGTTTATACCTTCAGGGAAATGGTTAATTATCTGATCTATTTGATAGGGTACAAAAGAGAAAAAATCGATTTTTTCTTCATTAGAAATGTCTTTTAAAGGATTACCGGATACCTCACCAATAATTAAATTAAGGGAACCTAATAAAGCCCTCACAACCATCATTTTGCCACCAATGTATTTCGGACTAATGCTTAGCAATGCAGTGTCTCCGGCATTTAAAGCTAAAGTTTGTAAGGTTGCCTTTGCACTCGCTTCCATTTGTGCCCTTTTAATCTTGATTTCTTTAGGCTTTCCGGTAGAGCCTGAACTGTGCTGAGAAAACTCCTCTTCGCCATTCAACCACTTATTGGCTAATTCGAAGACTAGCTCTTCAGTATTATTAATGAGGGGCAGTTTAGCTAAGTCTTGAATTGCTGAAACGGCTAACTTTCGTTCTTCAAATTTAATCCAGTGCTGTAAATCTATATGCGTCACGTATCTATTTTATACTTCCGGTTTTATTTAATATTGATGTGTTTCTATTCAAGCAAAATTCTCAAAAAAACCAATAGGAAAGATAATTACATGGTAATAATTTAAAAGAATTAAGATTTTTTCTAAAAATTACGTCTCTTTTGGTCATTTTCAGTTAAAAGAAGAGTAAACTTTACGTTTTTGATATCTAAAATGAAGTTTTTGTTGATAAAATGCTTTATTTTTGCGGAAAATAAATAGTAATAAATACATGCAACCCTTCAAGTTAGACAAAATCGACAGAAAAATCTTAGATATTCTGCAAGCAGATGGCAGAATTACAAATTCTCAACTTTCTAAAGATATTGGCCTCTCCCCAGCCCCGACACTGGAACGTGTTAAAAAGTTAGAAAACACAGGAATAATCAAAAGCTACCATGCAAAATTAGACACTGAAAAAATCAACCTTGGTGTAAGTACTTATGTAATGGTTTCTCTTAAAGCACATAATAAGTCTAATATAGATAAATTTATTGAAGCAATTGATTTGGTGAATGAAATTATTGAGTGTCATCATGTTACTGGTTCAAGCGATTTTATTCTTAAAGTGATTACTCAGGATATTCCTTCATATCAGAAATTAATGTTAGAAAGAGTAAGTGAAATTGAAGTGGTAGATAGTATGCAATCAATGGTAATTTTATCTACATTTAAGGATAGCAAAGTGATGCCAATTCCAACAAACTAATTATTTCCATGCCAGATAAGAATAACCGAATTTTAGCGCATCAGCAGATTGAGAGTAAGATAAAAAGAATGGCTTACCAAATTCTGGAAGATAATTTTCGTGAGCAAAAAATTTATTTGGCAGGCATTAAGGGAGGTGGCTATAAGCTTGCAGAATTATTGCAGTTAGAATTGAATCATATTAGTTCAATGGATACCATTTTGGTTGAAGTAGCTATCGATAAGGAAAAGCCCTTGTCATCTCCCGTAACTTTAAATGCAGAAATAGAGTCTCCTGAAACTTCAGTTGTTGTTTTAGTAGATGATGTACTAAACTCCGGCAAAACTATGATATATGCATTAAAGCCGTTTTTAGCATTGCCTTTAAAGAAGATTGAAACAGCTTTTTTAGTGAACAGATCACATAGGTTATTCCCTATTTCCGCAAAATACACTGGTATAGAACTCTCTACAACCCTGCAGGAACATATTAATGTTTCATGGGCTCAGAATAATTTTTCCGTCTTCTTAGTCTGACTTTTAAGGTATTATGCCTTCTGTTATTATTGGATAATTTATCCTTTAACATTATAATAATTGATTTTTTTTGTATTATTTCGTGTGTAAACCTTTATTTATACTATGCGAAAGAATATACACTATCTATTTTCTTTTACCCTTGCTCTCATTATTTGTATATCGGGCTTCTCAGGTTTCTCCCAGAAAGTAAAGTACAAAAACTTATTTCCTATACTTCAGAGTAAAGACTATATAACTGCTGAGCCATTATTAATAGCCTATTTAAAAGACACTAAAGATGAAGCAAATCCATACTTTTACCTGGGGGAAATATTATCAGGAAAGTTGGATAGCACGGTGATTTTTCCAACATCAGGCACCTATGACTCTATAGCTGATGTTGCCATTTCAGCATATAAAAATGCCATTTCATTGGTGAATGATAAAGAAGTGCGCAAGAATGATGAATATTATATGGCGTACAATAGAAGAGATTTAAGGACAGGAAAATTTGGTATAAAAATCTCGGATATTCACCTGGATTATGAAGAAAAAATAAATTTTATTACAAAAAGAAAAGCAGCTGTAGCAAAAATTCATCTGCAAAAGAAAGAGACTGACTCAATCGCCACCTCCCTTAATAAAAATATAAGTGAATTAAAATATAAGTTTCAGGATGAACAGTCATTCTACTTTCGATCCACTAAAGAAGATTATCAACATATTAAACTTATTAATTCGGAATATGTAGCACTGAAAAAATCTATTGAGGATTATATATCCCTGGTTAAATCACTCAATAATAGTTTATATAATCCTGAGTTACAAGAAAAACCTGTTGTCAACTGGAATGAGCTGAGTGTGCAGAAAATTGATTTAGAAAGTCCTGCCATCTCACTTTTGGCTGTAGATGGACTGCTTGATAAAAAATTAAACCTTGTTCAAGATGAAATTATGCCCCTGAAAGATTTGCTGATAAAGACCGATCAGTATTTAAACAATATTATCTTAATTCATCAGAACATCAGTGATTCATCAGAAATTAAAACAGATACCATTCCTTCTTTACTAAAGAAGAAGTTAGAGCAGGCAGGCGCTAATCTACTGCCTCTAAAAATACTTGAGTTTAAACAGATGAAAGCTGAAGCCTCCCTCTTATCCAACGAGCAATTGTATCCTGTTTTAAAGGATTCTGCAAATGTATACCAGAGAACAAATATACTTTCCCGCTATAAGTTGAAGCTAGAAGAGATGCTTGAAATGATAAGTTCTATCCGGAAAGCCACAAATGACAAAGTAGTAAAAGACTATAGTTTTTATTTCAGTGAGCTAAAACCTTCATTTGAAGGTTATTTTGAAACAGAACAGGCAATTATTAAGAAAAATCTGGATGATGTAACTCTGCAATCTTCGCAATTGGAAGCCGCAAGCCAATCTTTTATTTACATGAATGATACCATTTACCTCAATAAAGATATTGCTGAACTCCGTCAGTCAGAAAATAGTGTGCAGAGCATTTCTGAAAAAGAAGACGCATTAATAATAGCAGGCACATTATCGGATGCTCCTTTTGTAGCTATTGCAGGCTTTAACATGCAGGTTAAGCAGCTCTTTAAATTGGATTCTTCTGCGAATTTTCATCGTATCATTAAAGTGGAGGATAATTATCTCCTTATAGTAAAAGGAGAGAAAACAGAAATTGTACCGCAAACCTTAGTTTTACTTTCTCCTTCTATTGAGAAACAATGGAGCTACAAATTTACTGCTTCAACTTTGGCTCACTCTGCCAAAGTTGAAGCAGGGATTTTCTTCATTTATGATGAAGATGGAGCAGTATTAAAAACCTTAAACTCTTCAGGAAAGGAAATTGGAGGATAATGTAAAATAGTTTTAAGGTCTTTTCATATACCTCACATTTTTATAATGGACTGGGTAAATAATAATGCTAAAATCCTTATGTATTGTGTTCTAATTCCTTCAAAATTCGCATATTTGTGGTCTGGTTATACCAGAGAACACTTTGGGCTTAATTTATTTAATTAAGCTGTCCTATTTGAATAAATATTTATGAGTAATAAAATAAAAATTACTTTGCCGGATGGCACTGTAAAGGAATTTGATAAAGGTGTATCAGGTTATGATATAGCAATGAGTATCAGTGAAGGGCTGGCCAGAAACGTTTTGTCAGCCAAAGTAAACGGACAAGTGTGGGATGCCACAAGACCTATTAATACGGATGCTCATGTACAATTGCTTACCTGGAACGATCCTGAAGGGCAAAATACTTTTTGGCATTCCTCTGCGCACCTTTTGGCAGAAGCCCTGGAAGAATTATATCCGGGAATTAAATTTGGAATTGGTCCGCCCATCGAAAATGGCTTTTATTATGATGTTGATTTCGGTGATAAAGTTCTGGAAGGTACTGAATTAGAAAAAATTGAGCAAAAGATGCTTGATTTGGCACGCCAGAAAAATGAGTTTCTTAGATCTGAAGTGTCTAAAAAAGATGCCTTAGATTACTATAATAAAAAAGGCGATGAGTACAAGCTGGAATTGATAGATGGGCTGGAAGATGGAAGTATTACTTTTTACCAGCAAGGAAACTTCACTGATTTATGCCGTGGACCGCATATTCCTAATACTGGATTTATAAAGGCTGTAAAGCTTCTAAATATTGCAGGTGCTTACTGGAGAGGAGATGAGAAGAGGAAGCAGCTTACCCGTATTTATGGAATTACTTTCCCGAAACAGAAGGAGCTGAAGGAATATCTTGAACTTTTAGAAGAAGCCAAGAAGAGAGATCACAGAAAATTAGGCAAAGAAATGGAGTTGTTCGCTTTCTCGGAGAAAGTGGGCATGGGCTTGCCACTTTGGCTTCCCAAAGGAACTATGCTGCGTGACAGGCTAGAAACTTTTTTGAAGAAAGCTCAGGTAAAAGCAGGTTATAAGCCGGTAATTACTCCTCATATTGGTGCAAAGCAGCTTTATGTAACCTCTGGCCATTATGAAAAGTATGGGAAGGATTCTTTTCAGCCTATAGCGGCACCAGGTGAGGAAGGTGGCGAGGAATATTTACTAAAACCGATGAATTGCCCTCATCACTGTGAAATTTATAAAACAAAGCCAAGAAGTTATAAGGATTTACCACTTCGTTTAGCTGAATTTGGCACTGTATATCGATACGAACAAAGTGGGGAATTACATGGGTTAACCCGTGTGAGAAGCTTTACACAGGATGATGCACATATATTTTGCAGGCCTGACCAGGTGAAGGATGAGTTTATTAAAGTAATTGATTTGGTATTGTTTGTTTTTAACTCATTAGGTTTTGAAAACTTTACCACTCAAATTTCTTTAAGAGATCCTGAAAATAAAGCGAAGTATATTGGTAGTGATGAGGTCTGGGAAAAGGCAGAAAAAGCCATCATAGAGGCAACTGAAGAAAAAGGTCTAAAAACTATTGTTGAGCTGGGAGAAGCAGCATTTTATGGTCCGAAGCTGGACTTCATGGTAAAAGATGCATTAGGAAGAAGCTGGCAGTTGGGCACAATTCAGGTAGATTACAACCTTCCTGAGCGTTTTGAGTTAGATTATATAGGTGCTGATAATGCAAAACATAGGCCTGTAATGATTCACAGAGCTCCATTTGGTTCTCTGGAGAGGTTTGTGGCGGTATTAATTGAGCATTGTGGCGGTAATTTCCCATTGTGGTTATCACCGGAGCAAATTGCCATATTACCTATTTCCGAGAAATATGCGGAATATGCTAATAAGGTGTATTCAACTTTGGAATCTAATGATATCACAGGGTTTATCGATCACAGAGATGAAAAAATTGGACGTAAAATCAGAGATGCGGAAGTGAAGAAAATTCCTTACATGCTTATAGTAGGAGAGAAGGAAGCGGAGGAAGAGAGAGTTTCTATAAGAAAACATGGAGAAGGTGATGTTGGCGAAATGAGTTTGGAAGAATTCACTAGTTTTTTTAATCAAAAAGTTACAGATAGTATCAGTAATAAGTAAAAATTTAAGGTATTAGATTGTTAGAATTTTGTAATCCAAAATTTATAACGATATTTGCCATTTATTAAAATAAAACGAAGGAGGTAACAATTAGTAAAATGCGTAAAAAAGGCAGCTACCGACCCAGAGGAAGGGAAGAAGAACCTTACAAGGTAAACAGTAGAATCCGGGCCAGAGAGGTTCGTGTAGTTGGAGACAATGTTAAAGTGGATGTATATTCGCTTGAGGAAGCTTTAAAAATGGCTGAAGAACAAAGTCTGGATTTAGTTGAGATTTCACCAAAGGCTGATCCGCCTGTTTGTAAAATTATCGATTATTCGAAATTTAAGTACGAGCAGAAGAAAAAGCAGAAGGAAATTAAAGCTAAGGCTCAAAAAACGGTTATAAAAGAAATCAGGTTTGGTCCTAATACGGATGATCATGATTTTAATTTCAAATTAAACCACGGTAAAAAGTTTTTATCCGAGGGTTCTAAGCTTAAAGTGTATGTT
This sequence comes from Marivirga lumbricoides, assembly GCF_014636295.1. Classification (GTDB taxonomy): domain Bacteria; phylum Bacteroidota; class Bacteroidia; order Cytophagales; family Cyclobacteriaceae; genus Marivirga; species Marivirga lumbricoides. The sequence continues at coordinate 28,654 of NZ_BMEC01000017.1, forward strand.
CACTTTGTAGGTAGAACAATTGTGTTTAAAGATCGCGGAGAGCTTTTATTATTACGATACGCATCTGAATTGGAAGAATTCGGAAAAGTGGAACAGTTACCTAAGTTGGAGGGTAAAAGAATGACGCTTTTCATTGCTCCTAAAGCAGCATCTAAATAAGTAAACAATTAAATAAATCTATATAAAAATGCCTAAAGTAAAAACTAAATCAGGCGCGAAAAAAAGGTTTAAATTGACTGGAAGCGGCAAAATTAAAAGAAAGCATGCTTATAAAAGTCACATTTTAACCAAAAAGGAAACTAAGCAGAAAAGACGCTTAACCGATATGGGACTTGTTCACAAGACTGATATGGGAAGAGTAAAAGATATGCTTAACCTCTAATTTTCGCAAGAATACAAAAAGAACGAAGGTTCAATGTTAAACCGGGATCATTGGTTTGTCAAGTATTAACCTGAAAGTTAATCGCCAATTTCCAAAAAATTAAAAAGAAATGCCTAGATCAGTAAATCATGTAGCCTCAAGGGCTAGAAGAAAGAAAATCCTCAAATTTGCCAAAGGCTTCTGGGGTAGAAAGAAAAATGTTTGGACTGTTGCTAAAAATGCCATTGAAAAAGGATGGTTATATGCATACAGAGACAGAAAAGCAAAGAAAAGAGAATTCAGAAAGTTGTGGATTCAAAGAATTAATGCCGGTGCGAGACTTCACGGAATGTCTTACTCTCAATTTATGGGTGGTGTGCACAAAAAGGGTATTCAATTAAATAGAAAAGTATTGGCTGATTTAGCAATGAATCATCCTGAAGCTTTCAAAAGTGTTGTAGAGCAAGTGAAGTAATCAACAACTTTATTAAAATATAAGACTAAGCCTTTCCTCACCGAAAGGCTTTTTTTATGTCTGCAATAACCCCCTCCAGCAGAGTTTATTACCAGTACCCATTCCTAAAAATAATGCTACAAATAAAACTTTGTCCAAACGACTTCGTATTTTATTCAGTATGTAAAAACATCACGAACTAAATTTTTTAAACTATGAAACTATTATTTAAAACCTTTGCGACTACTTTTTTATTCGTAAGTGTATTGGCATGTAATAACAATACTCAAGAGAATGATCGATCTGATTTGGATTCTGATCCTGAAATCATTGAAAATGATAATACTTTAGCCAATAATTATAAAGCTGAAAGAGAGGAGTGGAAAAGACGAATCAATGAAGATATTGATGATATTGAAAACAGAATGGAGAAGGTAGGGGATGATTCCGAAATAGAAGCTAAGCTTGAACAGGCTAAGCAAAACCTGGAAGATAACCTTGACAAAGTTGAGAAATCTTCTGAAGATAACTGGAATGAAGTTAAAGAAGATATTAGTGATGCTTACAATGATGTTAAGCGTGAACTGAACAGAATGGCGAATGATATTGATGAAGCCGTAAACTAAACATCATATGTCTTTCATTATGTGATGAAAGAATTTTCAAAAAAACCGAATGCCTATGCTTTCGGTTTTTTTATTATAATACATTTTTAGAAACTGAAATAGCTATTGATAAGATGGAAATTAAAGGATTGCTAAAATTAGTGCCCAAAACATTAAAAGATCTAAAGGATAAAAACCCTCTGCAATTAGCTTCCTCCACAGCATTTTTCAGTTTATTTGCAATTCCACCTATTATAGTAATTCTTGTTACAATTTTAGGTCTCTTTATTAAGCCTGAATATTTAAGTGAAGAAATTTTTTCCAGATTAAGCGGAATATTGGGGAATACTGGCACTGAGGAAATTAAGAGCATTTTTAATAATTTTCAAGGATGGGCAGAGAGTACATGGACTTCCATAGGTGTTTTCGTCTTTTTAATATTTATAGCGACTAATTTATTTTTTTTGGTTCAATTAAATATTAATGAACTTTGGGAGGTGCCTTCACTTACTCTACAAAGATTTCGGTTACACCTCAAAGGCAGGTTAATTTCTTTTGCTCTGGTACTTATAGGAGGAATAATTATTCTTGTTTCTATTTTGTCAGATGTAATAGTTGCCTTTGTAGGTGATTATATTAACCAGCTTATTCCTGATTTAAAATCAACTATGCTGGATTTAATTAGTGTAGCCTTCTCACTTGTAACTTTTACAGCATGGTTTACTCTGCTTTTCAAGATTTTACCCAATGCAAAGCTACCCTGGCGTCCTGCTATTGTCGGTGGAGCAATTTCTTCAATTTTGTTTAAAATTGGCCAGTTATTAATAGGACTGATATTAGTTAAAAGTAATATAAAAGGAGTTTTTGGTGCCTCCAGTAGCATAATTCTGGTGATGCTTTTTGTTTTTTATGTCTCCTTCATTTTTTATTTTGTTGCTATGTTCATCAAAAATTTTGCTGACTTTATAGGACAGCCTATTGAAGTGCCGGATAAGGAAAAAAAGAAAATGGAAAAGTGAGTTCTTTTCTCATTACAGAATTTCTTACTATTTCTTATTTCTTATTTCTGATTTAGCTTTGAACAATCCTTCATAGCTCAAATAAAGTCGTCTGGAAATAATTATATTAGTGTTAGGTTAAAAAATGCCATAATGGCCTTCAATCCTTTTTTACCACGTCAATTTTTAAATTTAGGTGCTTTTAGCTAAACCCTATCTAGTATCCGTAGTATACTAATACATAGACTTTTAAACAAAAATTTAGTATTATGAAAAATTTACTAGGATTATTTTTTGCATTTCTATTTGTTGCAAATGTTAACGCACAGACCATCTACACAGAACTGAGAGATGGGGTTATTGATAAAGATTTTGATTCTTTTAGTATACTTGACCCAACAAAGAAACCTGAATCAAAAACTAAAGAAGCACTTATTATTAGTGATGATTACGTAGCTAGTATTACTGCTTATACGGATCCTAATTTTCCTTCTCCTGAAGTGAAAAAGCAAGTTGAACACGCTATAAAGCATGAATTGATCACAGATGATTATAAACATAAAAAATCCGGTGGTGAAATGTTAGTGTCATATTTTATTTTCAGTAAAGATGGTAAGTTAAGAGGTGATTTTACAGAAAATGAAATGACAAGCATTGACAGAGCAGAGGAATTTGATGTTAAAAAGGGAACTTTACTAATTTCCGTTATTGATAAAGAAAGTGGACAAACTGTATGGTCTGGTTTTAGTGATGGAGCTTTTGCCAGCACAAGTCCTATGAATGATAACCAGGTGATAAAAACTGTATCCAATATTATGGATTACATGGCGCTTGAAAATGCTTATTAATTAAGTTAATTTAGTTTAGGGTAAAAAGGGTTTGTTTTATGCAAGCCCTTTTTATTTGGTATTAAATGAATATTAGTTAAACATTTGATATTTCTTCCTTAACTTTGCACTTTCTATTATCTTACTATGTTAATAGAATTTCACAAATAAATGTTTCACCCAAGCAGGACTGTGAATCCTGTGAAAACGTGAGTAATGACAAAAAAAGGAAGAGTATTAGTAGCCATGAGTGGTGGTATTGACAGCTCATTGGCAGCAGTTTTGTTACATGAACAAGGCTATGAAGTTATTGGAATGACCATGAAGACCTGGGATTATGCTTCCTCAGGCAGTTCCAAGAAAGAAACAGGATGTTGCAGCCTGGATTCCATCAATGATGCCCGTAACCTTGCGGTTAATCTAGGATTCCCTCATTATATTCTCGATATCCGGGAAGAATTTGGCGATTATGTCATCAATCATTTTACTGATGAATATTTAGCAGGAAGAACACCTAATCCTTGCGTGTTATGCAATACACATATCAAATGGGATTCTTTATTGAGGAGAGCAGATAAATTGGGCTGTGATTACATTGCCACAGGGCATTATGCTAAAGTAAGGCAGGAAAACGGCAGGTATGTAATTTCACGTGGGAAGGATTTAAACAAAGATCAATCTTATGCCTTATGGGGTGTATCTCAGGAAAGTTTAAGTCGTACTATTTTGCCTCTCGGAGATTTGACAAAACCGGAGATTCGTAAGATGGCTGAAGACAAAGGTTTTTATGAGTTGGTGAATAAATCCGAGTCTTACGAAATATGCTTTGTGCCAGATAATGATTACAGGGGCTTTCTGAAAAGAAGAGTTGATGGCTTAACAGAGAAAGTGGCTGGTGGAGAGTTTGTTCTGGAGGATGGAACGGTTGTAGGAACACATGAAGGTTATCCGTTTTATACAGTTGGCCAGCGAAAAGGATTGGGAATAGCTCTTGGATATCCTGTTTATGTTACTGAAATCCAGAAAGATAAGAATAGGGTAGTGTTGGGTACCTTTGACGAATTAGAACGAAATGGCATGTATGTTAAGCAACTGGTAATGAGTAAATATCCTTCATTATCTGATCGCCTCGATACAGTTACTAAAGTAAGGTATAATGATGATGGTTCTCCTGCAGTTATTGAGCAGGTAGGAGACACAATGAAGGTTTACTTTGGTACGGGCGTTTCTGCTATTGCTCCGGGACAGGCTGCTGTTTTTTATGAGGGAGATGATGTTGTAGGAGGGGGCTGGATTCACTCTGCTTTCAGACAAAAAGATGAAGAAAAGAAATTATCTCTTTCTATTTAGTATTTTATTAGCAGTATTATCTGCTTGTGAAAGCGCTACTGTAGAGCCCAATTCTAACAGATTGGGCTTTCAGTTTTTTCCTCTTTCTTTATCTCAAAGTAATATTTTTGAGGTAGAAGAAATTAATTACAGAAATGATGGCACCGTTGATACCTTTTATTATCAGTTGGAGGATGTATGGGTGGACTCACTAGCTTCTGATAACCAGATAAGATTACAAGGCTACAGATATAAAGTCAGTAGAGACGGATCAAGAGAAATCTTAAGCACTATTGAGAAATTCAGAACTCCGCATATTGCAGTAGAGAAACTAGGTAATGAGCAGGAAGTTAAGTTGAGTTTCCCTGTAAGGGAATCTTTACAATGGAATGCTGCACCTGCAGAGCAAGAAGCCGATACTTATACTTTATTTAAAGTCTTTCAGCCTTATACACTTGAAGATTCTGTATTTGATAGAACTGTTCAGGTAATTCAAGAGGATAATGGGGACTCAGTAATCGCTTATGATCAACGCATAGAAGTATATGCCGAAGATGTAGGCCTCATCTATAAAATATCATCACAATTAGAGTTCTGCAATGAAACAGAATGCCTCGGCTTAAAGCAAATTGATTTTGGTCAAACTGTAAAGCTGAGCAGAAAGTTTTAATTTTTCAGTTCAGTCATTTGTAGTGCTGTTTCATCCCATCTGTTTGAGCGTTCAGTAAGAAAAAGTATTAGCTGATTTAGCATATCTATAATTTAGTATCTTAATTACTCGAAAATATGGAAAAGATACTCTTAATTACTCATGCATCAGCTGGCTTTATTACCTTGGTTACTGGTATAATAGCCATGATATTTCCTAAGCGATTGAATATTCATAGGCCTTCAGGTAAAGTTTTCTATTATGCTATGTGGTACGTGGTAGTCACTGCATTTATCCTTTCTGTGCTTAAGTCAAACCTCTTTCTGTTCATGATAGGAACTTTGGTGTTTTATACCAATACAATGGGTTTGCGGTGTCTTAAGCTTTATAAAAGCACTAAAACAGTCATTGGATGGAAAGAATGGAGCATCTGGATTATTACATTTTTATTAATTGCGTCTGTTCAAACATATATTATTACAAAAATCGGATTCAGGATAGATGGTGCATTTTTGGTTTTGAACATTTTTTCTGTGATTCTTATTTCAAATCTGATTCAGGATTTACGTCTGTTACTCACTAAGAAAAATCCCAGAAAAGATTTTCTACTGGCTCATGTGGGTAAAATGGGAGGTACTTTTATAGCCGCAATTACAGCAGCACTTGTTCAAAATGTACAGTCTGAACCTATATGGATTGCCTGGTTACTTCCAACTGCTATTTTCACACCTGTAATTGTCTATTACAGCCGAAATATACGGTCAGGTAAGTTTTGGTCTAAAAAGAGAAAACCCGTAGAAAAATTATAGCAGCTTTTTGAAAGGATTATACCACTCACAATATTCTGTTTTTTACTTTCTGAAAATTAGGTTATTTTTCCAACATGGAAAGTAACAATGAAATTGATAAAAATAAACCTCCTGTTCTCGGTAGCTGGAAAAATTTCTATTTTTTGGTAATTGGGATACTTATTTTCCTGATAATCACTTTCTACTTTATAACCCAATATTATAAATGAGTAGTATTGATTGGGTTGTTCTATTTGGTACACTAATACTCATTGTAAGTTATGGAGTGTATAAATCTCGTGGAAGCAAGGACATTAATTCCTACCTGAAAGGGGGGAATGATATGAAGTGGTGGACTATAGGACTGTCGATTATGGCTACACAGGCCTCGGCTATTACTTTTCTTTCCACACCCGGACAGGCGTTTCAGGATGGAATGGGTTTTGTTCAATTCTACTTTGGCTTGCCAATAGCAATGGTTATTATTAGCATTTGGATTCTGCCTATCTACTATAAACTTAAAATTTACACAGCTTATGAATACCTGGAAGGAAGGTTTAATTTGAAAACCAGAGTGTTAGGTGCGTTTTTGTTTTTGATTCAAAGAGGGTTGGCAGCAGGAATTACCATTTATGCACCAGCAATTATACTTTCTACTATATTAGACTGGCCTCTTTTTTACACAAATCTTATTATTGGCGTATTGGTGATTATCTATACAGTAAGTGGTGGAACAAAAGCTGTTAGTCAAACTCAAAAGCATCAAATGATTATTATGATGGGAGGGATGATAGTTGCAGGTATTTTCGTAGTTCGCATGCTGCCTGATTCTATCGGAATAGTGGAAGCCACTAACCTGGCAGGCCACATGGGCAAACTGAATCTGATTAATACGGAACTCGATCCTGATAACAGGTATACTTTATGGACAGGTTTGTTGGGTGGTCTTTTTGTGGCACTTTCATATTTTGGCACTGATCAATCGCAGGTAGCACGTTATCTTTCGGGTAAAACACTAACCGAAAGCAGGCTTGGATTGATGTTTAATGGGTTATTGAAAATTCCTATGCAATTCATTATTCTATTTATTGGAGTAATGGTATTTGTATTTTATCAGTTTAATCAGTCCCCTCTATTTTTTAATGAATCTGCTGTAGCGCAAGTTTATGCTAACCCTGAGAATAAAGAGAAGTTTCAATCTATAGAAACAGCTTATGCTAACATTTTTGAAGAAAAAAGAGATAAAGTTGAGACTCTTGCTCTTTCTGAAGATGATACTGAAATTGAAAGACTAAAAGAAGATATTAAAAATATAGAACAGGAGGAAGAAAAACTGAGAGACGAAGCTAAATCAGTTATACAATCTACCAATCCTAATTTGGAGACGAATGATACTGATTATGTATTCATTAGTTTTGTGATGCAATATTTACCTGCAGGAATCATAGGATTGTTACTAGCGGTTATTTTTTCCGCAGCAATGTCTTCTACAGCTTCAGAGCTGAATGCATTGGCTTCCACTACTATTATTGATATTTATAAAAGAAATATTAAAAGGGATGGAAGTGAGAAGCATTATTTAGTGGCTTCTAAGCTCTTTACTCTTTTTTGGGGACTTGTAGCAGTATCATTTGCTACTTTTGCCGGGTTGCTTGATAATCTGATTCAAGCTGTAAATATTTTAGGTTCAATATTCTACGGAACTATACTGGGTATTTTCTTAGTAGGTTTTTTCATAAAAAGAATAGGTGGAGATGCTGTTTTTATTGGAGCCTTAATTGCTCAGGCAATCGTGTTGTATTTCCATTTTTATACTGATTTAGCTTACTTATGGTTCAATGTTGTAGGCTGCGGTGCAGTAATTATCATTTCCTGGTTTATTGAAATAATTAAAAATAGAAACAGTTAGTACATGTATTTGCTTATCTCACAGCGTGTTTGTATTTTTCTAAATATTTATGAATATGTTTATAAAGTATTTATTTGGTTTTTCCATGATCTTTTATGCTGCCATAGCAGTAGGTCAGAATACTGAGTTAGCAAATATTTACCTTGAACAGGCAGATCAGGTATATTCTGAAGCAAAAGATGCAATTGAAATTGCTAAAGAAATATATGTACAGGCGGCTGAAGCGGACACCATGCATGTAAGAGCTAATTATATGGCTGGTCGTCTTTATCTTGAAACGGTTAACAGAGATTACTCTACAAAGTACTTTGAGCGCGTCAAACGTCTTGATCCCAAATATAAATTTAATATTGATTATTTACTTGGCAGAGGATATCAGTATGGCTTAGAGTTTGATATTGCCTTGAAATATTTTGAAGCTTACAAAAAGCGTTTGCTGGCCAATCGGAGTTACCGTGGCAATGACGTTACCTCTACCTCAGAGGTAAATGAGAGGATTGAGGAATGTAAAAATGGTATGGAAATCATCGATATGCCCTCTCTTTACACTATTGAAAATGTTGGAGAAAATGTTAATTCTGCCTGGCCGGATTATGCTCCTGTATTAAATGAAGATGAGACAGTTATGATTTTTACTTCAAGAAGACAGGAAGGAAATACTAATGAAAACGTAGATAAAGATAATTTCTATTTTGAGGATATTTTCATTTCGAAACGAAAAGGTATTACATGGTCCAAAGCTAAAAATATAGGTAGCAACATAAATACGCCTTACCATGATTCAAATCTCTATCTTTCCAGAGATGGGAAGGAGCTTTATATCTATTCCGATGTAGGTAATGGGGATATATTTTATTCTTCGGAAAATGCAAATGGTGAGTGGAGTAAACCTAAACCCATTCCCGGACGGATTAATTCAGCTGGCTTCTCAGAGCAATCAGTTAACATCAGTGCTGATGGAGAGTTCCTTTTATTTGCTTCCAACAGACCGGGTGGGTATGGTGGATTTGACATTTATGGGTGCTATAAGGAAGATGGAGAGTGGAAGAGACCTTTCAATATGGGACCGGAAATTAATACTAAATATGATGAGGACGGGCCTTTTATAGCCAAGGATGGCGTAACAATTTACTTTAGTAGTAAAGGGCATAAGGGGTTTGGTGGTTTTGATGTGCTTAAGACCAAATACAATGACAAGACCCAAAAATGGGATAAGCCTGAAAACCTTGGCTATCCGGTAAATACAGTTGATGATGAGGTTTATTTTAATCCCACAGCGGATGGGAAAAGGGGATATCTTGCATCTGTACGGGAAGAAGGCCAAGGCTTTACAGATATTTATATGGTTAAATATACAGGAGATCTTGGTGTAACAGCAAAATCCAGAATAGTAGATATTAAAAAGAAGGAAAATAACTTTATTTCAGACGCAGATTTAAAAACAAAACAGTTGATTGATTCAGTACTAAACATTTCAGCTTATCAGGTATATTATGAAGTGAATTCAGCTGAAATACTACCTGAATTTGAAGGCAAGCTCAACGATATGGCTAAATTCCTGAGGGGACATCAAAATCTGGGAGTTCAAGTATCTGCTTTTTCATCTTCTGATGGTAATTTGAAGTTTAACCTTGAATTATCTAATAAAAGAGCTCAGGCTGTTGTAAACTATTTTAAGAAGAACGGAATAGAAGAAGATAGACTTGCCGCGAGAGGTTTCGGGGTTTTAAGCGGGTCAGAAACAAAAACAAGAAAGGCAGAAGTGAAAATAATGGATCTCTCAAGGTTTGGAGAGTAGTAAAAAAAAGCCCCTACTTTCTATGTTAAAAGCAGGGACTTTTGAAAAATATTGAAAACTACTGTTAATTACTTACCCAAGCCGGCAATCAAATCCTGATTTCTCTTTACATAACCAAAATCACCACCTTCATTTGCTTTTGCAAGCGCCATTGATTTTTCAGCAGCTTGTTTAGCCTCTTTATTTTTACCTAGTTTAGCAAGAATTTGAGCTTTTAAATGTACATTCCAAAATTGCTGGCTATTGTTTCCTGCAGCTAAATAAGTATTTACCCATTCTAAAGCCTGATTGAGATCTTTACCTGTATTATAATAATAGTTAGCGGCTGCAATTAAATTAGAAGGGTTCACTTTTGTATTCTTCTCAATCTGCGCCATTACAATCTCGTCATAAGTTACTTCTACAGGAACTTTAACTGACTGATTTTCCCACATAAAATGGATGTTGGCCTTTGTACTCTCTGTGTTTAAATCAGAAATCTGATAAGTTAGGGTTTCAACAGGCTCACTCAATTTCTTTGGTGTTACTTTTGCCGAAAGCACTTCATTATCCATATTATACCCGCCAACGTTTCCTCCTAATGAAAGATCAGAGTATAATTTAAACTCCCATTGATCTTTGCCAGGAGTCATGAAAATTAGATAATCTCCTGCTTTAACATCTTTGCCTGCTACTTTTGCATCTGTGCTTAAGCTTAACACAGTCCCACTATTGGCACCTGCTCTCCACAGTTGTCCATAAGGTTGCAGGTAATCACTACCTTCACCAAAAATAGCTCTTCCTTTTACGCTTGGTCTGTAATAACTGATAGAAATATCAGTTAAGCCCACTGTAGTTTCTGTTTTTGCCTTAGCCGATGGCTGAGGAATAGCAATTTGAGCTTTTACAGCCTGAAAAGTTGCAAAAAGAGCAACTAATCCCATAATTAATAATTTTTTTCTCATAGTGTTTATAATTTTGCTTTTAATAGATGCGGTTAACGAAGTAAATTTATAAAAGTTAAATGATTAATTCCGATAAAAGACTAACTGATTCATTTTACTTGAGGAGCGATGTTGTTCAAATTGCCAGAGAACTGTTGGGTATGAAAATTTTCACTTTTACTAATAATGTGATTACGGCAGGAATCATTACTGAAACAGAGGCTTATTCAGGAATGAATGACAAAGCTTGCCATGCGCATTTGGGTAAGTTTACCAAGCGCACTTCAACTATGTATGAAAAAGGTGGTAGTGCTTATATATACTTGTGCTACGGGATCCATCATCTATTTAATATCGTAACTAATATAGAAGGAAAGGCTGATGCTGTTTTAATAAGAGCGATAGAACCTATTGAGGGAGTTGAGGTAATGCATGAAAGAAGGTCTGTCAAAAGTAAATCTATTAAGCTAGGTTCCGGCCCCGGTAAATTAACCCAGGCATTAGGAATTACAAAGGACCTGAATGGCATTGATTTAACTGAATCAGAAACAATTTGGATTGAAAGAGGAGATAAGGCTATACACCCTAATAAAATAATAGCTGACAAAAGGATAGGTATTGACTATGCTGAAGAAGATGCACTTTTACACTGGCGATTTTATATCAGCCAAAATAAATCTGTAAGTAAGTTCTAAATGCAGAAAAAAAAACATATATTCAATTAAACCTAAAACTGTAATGGATAAAGTATTATGTCCTGTCGATTTTTCCGAGTATTCTTTGAATGCTTTGGAATATGCTGCAAACCTATTGCAAATTAGAAAGGGTAATTTAACTTTACTTCATATTTTTACAGAAGAGGAATTTTCTAAATCTGTTAGAAGTGATCATCCTGAAAATAATTTCTCCTCCCTAAAAGAACATGCTTTAGAAAAGTTAAGGCTTTTGTCAGAAGACACTGAAGATACATTTAATATCAATTGTACTTATAACTTATCCATAGGAGGAGTTGATAAAACAATTGCAAATTATGCGGAAAGTAATGATTTTGATTACATAGTCATGGGGACTTTAGGATCAGGTTACAATCAACAAACAATTATTGGAAGCCAAACAATGCGTACCGTAGCAGAAGCAAAAACCCCTGTAATTACTGTTCCTATCCAATCATCCTTCATTAAGCTTGAATCTGTTATATATGCTTCTGATTATTCAGATTTAGATAAACTTACCATGCAGAAGTTAGTGAGCTTTATCTATAACTTTCATAGTAGAATAAGATTTGTTCACGTAACCCATACCAAAGACAAAACAACTGAGAAAAATTATGAGACCTTTAAAGACGATTTAGAAACTTTTTTAGGATATGATAAAATAAGTTATCATTTAATGGAATATAAAGAGGATATAAGTCATGGTATTCAAGAGTTTGTAAATGAACACCATGGTGATCTTCTAGTTTTGCTTAAAAGGAAACGAAATTTTTTAGATAAACTGTTAAGCTCAAGTGTTTCAAAAGAATTATCATACTTTAGCACCAGGCCATTATTAATTTACAAAGAGTAAGCTTTTGGTAAAAGAGCAATCACTGCTTCAGACCCACTTTATTAAAATACCGGTTATTAAATATTAGTATTATTGTATATGTTGCAACACTTTAATAAATTTAATCGATTTTTCGGATTGAAAAGCAACAGAAATAATAATAATAAAAAAATATTACCTGTCTATCAATCGTTTAAAGATTTACAAATACATATTGTAAAGTTTTACTTTTAGTAAAATTTATCATAAAGCATAAGAATGCTATTTTTAGGACCATGAAGCTATTACTTATATCAACTTTTATATTTTCTTCTACTATACTGTTAGCACAGAATCTTAAGAAACCTCAAATTATAGACTCCCTTGAAAGCAAGTTTGATGATATTTCACCTGTAATCTCACCTGATGGAGAAACGCTGTATTTTACTAAAGCAAAGCATCCGGAGAATTCAGGTGGAGAAAATGACCCGGGTGATATATGGCAGAGTAAAAAAGTGGATGGAAAGTGGTCCAGAGCAGTAAAGATGAAAGGACCTGTTAATAATGCATTTTATAATGCGGTTATAGGAATTACAGCTGATGGCAATATCATGTATGTTGTTGGGAATTACGATAGTCCCAGAAAAGAGGGAGTGTCCTTTTCGCGCAGAATAAATGATAGTTGGAGCGAGCCAAAGGCAGTGGATATTCCTTATTTCAAAAACAAGTCAGATCATCTGTCCGGTAGTCTTTCACCTGATGGTAAAATAATGGTTTTGAGCCTTGAATCTTTCGGAACAACAGGAAATGAAGATATTTACTATACATTTCGTAAAACAATTGATCAGTGGACTGAATTAAGAAACCTTGGCGAAGACATTAATACAAGTGCTCAGGAGTATTCCCCTTACCTTGCAGGCGATAATAAAACATTGTTTTATAGTTCAAACGGGTTAGGAGGGGCAGGAAGCAGAGACGTGTTTTATAGCACCAGGCAGGATGCCACATGGACGAGTTGGTCCGAACCTGTAAATCTCTCAATAATTAATTCAGAAGGTGCAGATTGGTATTTTAAACTAATTGAAGGCACTGATGAGGCGCTCCTTGTAAATACTTTGAACAGTACGGGTTTGGGCAATCTTTTGATGGTGAACAAGCCTGAAGAAATAGGTGAATTAGAAGCTGCAGTAGTAGAAAAAGTGGTAGTAGAAACTAAGCCTGTTATACCTTATAAAAGTAATAAAAATGATTCACTTGATCGCACTAAGATAGAGATCTCTTTTAATATTATTGATGGGCTTACAGGTAAGCAATTAACCCCTCAAATAATAGTAAAAGGTGTAAATGAGATGAAAAAGAGCTCTTTTTCTGAAATTATATTGTCTGCGGGTTCTTCCTATAAAACAAGTCTTTTCAAGGATTCCACATATAAAGTGGGTATTGATGCCGAAGGCTACCTGAATGAAACAAGAAACATTAAAACTGACACAATTGAAAATAATGATGTAATAGTATTGGAGCTTGTTAAGTTAGAAAAAGGTACAACTATACAATTGCAAAGTGTTCTTTTTAAAAGAGGCACCTCGGAAATGCAAGAAAGTTCTTTCGAAGAATTAGATAGGGTAGTAAGTATGCTTAAAAAGAATGAAAAAGTAGAAATAGAACTTTCAGGACATACAGATAATACAGGGAGTTCAAAATTAAACATTAAGCTTTCACAGGAACGAGCAGATGTTATTAAAGAGTATTTAGTAGGTAAGGGGATTGATGATAGCCGTTTGAAGAGTAAAGGATATGGAGGGGCTAGACCAATTGCCAGTAATAAATCTGAAGCTACCAGAAAATTAAACAGAAGAGTTGAATTTACAATTACAAAAAATTAAACCACTAATGGTGAAAGAGGAGTTTTCAGTGCGTGATAGAAAGGCAGCCAAATTAAAATTGCTTATTCTTTCTCATACTAAGGAATTATTAGTCAGGAAGAATTTTAATGACATTCATGTAACTGAAATCTGCAAAAGTGTTGGAATTTCAAAAGTGACTTTCTTTCGATACTTTCCTCAAAAAGAAGATATTCTGCTCTATGGAATGAGAATTTGGGCCTTCGAAACTTCTATCAAAATTAAAGATAAAGCACTGGAAGGTTTAAAAGCAGTAACTTTTATCTTTGAAAGATACGGTGAGCTCTGTGAGAAGTATAATTCAATGGTACTTCATTTAATAAAGTACTATGCAGTGGCTGAAACAGTTCTTAAACCTATCAGTATAAAGAAAGCAGAAAAAACACTTCTATATCCTCAAAATGCAGATATTCAAAATTTTGAAGTACTCGCATTTGATAAGTTACTTGAAAAACATTTGCTGGAAGCAATTTTTAAAACTGAAGTAACGCGAAGTTCTGATGTAAACGATATGGTCAGAATGCTATTAACCATTACTTATGGGTCGATTTTAGTTGCTAAGATGAAGCAATTACCAGTGAAGGCACTATTAAAAAAGAACATAACCGCTGTACTTGAAACTTTTTAACAGGCACTGATACTTCTTTAGACCCTCATATATTTTCTTTATTTTTGCAGAAACCTTATATTATGGAAATAACAAAATTCTTAAAACACAATTATAGACATTTCAATGCTGCAGCCCTTATTGATGCAGCTGAAGCATATAAAGCACACGTTGAATCTGGCAAGAAGATGATGATTACCATGGCAGGCGCCATGTCAACTGCCGAATTAGGTATATCTATGGCGGAGATGATCAGACAAGATAAAGTTCAAATTATCAGCTGCACGGGTGCTAACCTTGAAGAAGACTTAATGAACCTTGTTGCACACTCGCACTACAGAAGAGTGCCTAATTACAGAGATTTAACCCCTGAGCAAGAATGGGAGTTACTGGAGAAAGGACTTAACCGTGTAACTGATACCTGTATTCCTGAAGAAGAAGCCTTCCGAAGATTACAGAAGCACATTTTCAAGATTTGGAAGGATGCTGAAGACAAGGGTGAGCGGTATTTCCCACATGAATTCATGTATAAAATGATTCAGTCAGGTGTGTTGGAAGAATACTATGAAATAGACCCGAAAGACAGTTGGATGTTGGCAGCAGCGGAAAAGAATCTTCCTATGGTAGTACCTGGTTGGGAAGACAGTACAATGGGTAATATCTTCGCCAGCTATTGTGTAAAAGGTGAGTTAAAGCCATCAACAATGAAATCAGGTATCGAATACATGACTTTTCTGGCAGACTATTATAAGAAAAATGCTGGTACAGAAGGGATTGGCTTTTTCCAAATAGGAGGGGGCATAGCGGGTGACTTCCCAATATGTGTGGTACCAATGCTTTACCAGGATTTAGAATATACTGATGTGCCTTTCTGGAGCTACTTCTGTCAGATTTCAGATTCCACAACAAGCTATGGTTCTTATTCTGGCGCTGTGCCTAATGAGAAAATAACATGGGGTAAATTAGATATTAAAACTCCTAAATTTATTGTAGAGTCTGATGCTACTATAGTTGCACCGTTAATGTTTGCCATTATTTTAGGGCAATAGACACTCAATATTAATAAGAGAGCCATTTTCAGATTACCATCCGGAAATGGCTTTTTTTTCTATAAAGTTATTTCTCACTGTTAGTCCTTTTCAACATTTATGAAGGCTCCCACAATTAAAACAAGTAACATAGTGGCTGCTGAAAGCATAAAAATTCTTTGCTCAAGGTAACCGAATATAAAACCTCCTGCTACCAAGCCAATTATACTGGCAAAACTCCCAAAGCTGCTGGCAAAACCCTGTATAGCCCCTGTTGATTTTTAGTGCCTTTTGTGGAAAGAATTGAAAGGAAGGAGGGCCACATTAAACCATTTCCTAAACCGAATAATACTGCTCCCACATATATAATTATTGTATTCGTAAAAGTTAAGCACCCAAACATCAGGATTAAAAGAATGCTTCCTGCCACAAATAATTGTTTTTCATTAAAATGATCATTAAGATAATTGAGCCCGGGACCCTGAGTGAAGATCATTACCCCTGAAAGGACTGTGAAAAATGGCCCAAGCTGAGAAGGATCCCATTGAAGAATGTCTGCCGCATAAATGGGAAAAGTGGCGTAGAAGAAATTAAAAGCTAAAAATATCAGAAAATAAAGTACCATCATGATGGGTACATCTTTTACTTTCCAAATTGCAGGTTTAGAAGAAGGTAAATCAGCAGCACTATTATCATCAGGCTCTCCACTTTTACTTTCTTTTAACAGAAATTGGATAATAAAAACACCTACCAAAGAGATGAATGCAGATAAAATGACGGTTTTAAGCTCTCCCGATGCTGTTGCAGCAATTAAACCTGACAACACTGGCCCAACAATAAATCCCAGATTCATGGCGGAAGACATCTTTCCAAAGTTTTTCTTCCTGGTTTGGGGAGTGGAAATATCTGCCAGGTAGGCATTTGCCACAGAAATATTTCCGCCTGTCAGCCCATCAAAAGCCCTGGCTACAAATAATATCATTAAAGGAAGTGTAAAGAGAATAGCGTCCTCTTTAAATGTAAATTCAAAAAAGGTTATGTGTGGAACAAAAAAAGCTACAATGAATATGAGCCATGAAGCTAGCGTGCCTATCTGGCTTAAGAGTAGTATTTTCCTTCTACCTATTTTATCGGACCACTTTCCCAGTATGGGGCCTCCAATTAACTGAAATGCAGGATAGACGGCTCCCATAAGTCCGTAAATGATTTCATTACCACCAAAATCACGAACCAGGTAAACCAGAAAAGGTAAAATAACGCTGTAACCTAATGCACCAATAAAATTGACGGTAAGTAACGGGAGGATGGAAAACTTTTTGTCACTTGAAATTTTATCATCACTCATTTCTGCATTTTCGCTTAGCATAATTGGCAATAGGAAGTTGTAAATACTTCAAGAAATATACTTATTAATATTTGTACAATTGGCACAATTGATATAATCCGGACAAATGCTTATCTCTAACAAGAAAAATTAATATTTGTATTTAATATTGTTATGTTTAATAAGCCTGTAAAAATAGTTAAGGAATGATTTTAGTTAAAATCATAATATTTAGATAATTTGAAAATACAAATATTTAATAAAACCTCTCTTATATTCGTGCGAATTAATTCTCTCAGTTTTAGTATTAAGTATGTTTATTAAGGTCAATTCTATAAGAGGTAGAATATTTTTGGGTTTTTTGCTTATCATACTTTTATCACTAATCATTTTCCTACTTAATTACTCTTACCTGGTAAGGATTGATTCCATTCGTAAAACGGAGAGAGAGCTAAATAATATTGAGTTAAAAACTTTAAGAGTTATTAAGCTCGATAATGATTTCCTGGATATTGAGTCCATAAATGCAAGTTATTTTGAAACCAGGGAGAGTGTTTTTTTGGATAAGCGGGATAGCTTGATGTCCCAATTATTTGACGAACTAACCACACAACAGAATCAAAATAGCGATTATTTTTCCATCCGAAACGGCCTAAGAATTATTTCTGCCACATTAGAAACGTATAACAGTAAATTTCGAGTGCTTGCAGACAATGTTTATCAACGGGGTTTCAAAGACTATGGCTTGGAAGGTGAAATGCGTGAATATGCTCACCAGCTAGAGGATCAGGAGTCTGTTGATCTTTCACTTGTGCTTTCGCTTAGAAGACATGAAAAAGATTTTTTCTTAAGAAATGATCAGGCTTATATAGATGCTTTTAACAGTTTAGCCCAGACAAATATCTTAAAGTTGGAAAAGCAAAAGGCAGATAGTGCAAAGCTGCGGCTATTGAAATCCTATGTAAATTCTTTTAATGAGTTGGTAAAAGTTCAAAAAACTATTGGACTCAATAGCAATGAAGGCCTAAGGAAGGAATTGAATGATTTAACAATCTCTTTAGGAGAGGATTTTGCACATCTTTCTGAATCCACTTCAGGGCAATCAAATTTTCTAATTAAGAGCGTTTTCATTGTATTTGTAATTAGTATAGTTGTGTGCCTGATTATTGCTTTAGTGGTGAGTTATTTTCTGTCTGCTAAACTTTCGGACCCAATTAAAAGACTTTCTGGCATTATGGAAAAGTATATGAATTCTAATGACAAATCTATTGATGATTTTCAAAGTGGTATCACCAAGCCAGCCAGGGAGATAGAAAAGCTTTCTGATTCTTTTTTTATGCTAATGCACCAACGTGAATATCAGTTGAATGAAATAGAGTCAAAATCTCAGCAAATGGCCTTGAAAAATGATGAGCTGGAGAAATTGAATGATGAATTAGATAAATTTATTTATAGTACAGCACATGATTTAAGGTCTCCTTTGTCCTCTATTTTAGGCCTTATCAATTTACTGGAATATGATACTTCACATAAGAGTAAAATAGAGTATGCTGAAATGATGAAAAATAGCATTTCTAAAATGGAGCTATTTATAAAAGATGTAGTAGATTACAGTAAAAATAAAAAGTTAGAAATAGAAAATGCTCCGCTTAATATCAGGAAGTTAATTGAGGATGTCCTGGAAGAACATCGATTTATACCTTCTTATAAATATATGACCATTCAAACATCGATTGAAGGTGACGGAATAGTGTACACTGACTATAATCGATTGAAAATTATTTTCAACAACCTAGTTTCCAATGCTATTCGGTATTCAGATTCAGAGAAAGAAGAGCGTTTTATTCATATTAAAATATCCTATACTGAAGGGTATTTCAAGATGCTATTCGAAGATAATGGACAGGGAATAAGTGAATTACATTTAAAAAAGATTTTTAATATGTTCTACAGGGCCAATGAAAAGTCTGAAGGCTCAGGCCTGGGCCTGTTTATATTAAAAGAGACTATAATGAAGTTAGAAGGGAACATTAATGTTAATTCTGAATTAAAGGTAGGTACAGTTTTTGAAATTAATATTCCTAATAAAGTTCCAAAAAATAATGAGCCATTACAACTTAAAATAGAGCCTGTTAGGTAATTACACGGGAATCAATGATATATGTATGCGAAATTTAAAAACCAATGATTACTCATTGTGTAATCTAATTTTAGATTCTATATAAAGAGTTTAATATCTGGCTTATTTAAAAGTTCAAATATGGACATACTACTGTTCATAGATGTACAATGTATAAATGATATTTGTTTTATGTATCTAATTTACAGTGAGTTATGAAATGGTATGGTAGTTGGTTTTTCTAAATAAAAACTTATTATGACAAGCTTACTACTTTTTTGCATTTTATTCATTCTATGTTGGCCATTAGCTATCCTATTATTAGTGCTTTATCCTTTTATATGGCTGCTATCAATTCCATTTAGATTATTAGGAATAGCTGTTAATTTCTCATTCTCACTGATTGAGTCAATTCTTCTCTTTCCCTTCCGATTAATAAGGCGCTAGTTTTTGTCGATTTTCTTTTTTTTCAGTGATTAAGCTACTAACATTGCTCAGTAATTTAATCAGATGGAAAAAGGATTTATCAAAGAAGTAATTATTCAGCCCAGTGATTTTGATCAGATGGGACATGTGAATAATGTAGTTTATCTTCAGTGGGTTCAGGATGTTGCTGAAGCACACTGGAAGAGCATTTCTGATGAGGATTTATTAAAAGAATTTGTGTGGGTTGCCTTGAGACATGAAATCGACTATCTCAAAGAAATAAAACCAGGAGAAACCATTATTGCGGAGACTTTTGTAAAATCTATGGAAGGGGTGAAGTCAGAACGACATACAGTAATATCATCAGCTGATTCTGGTCAGGTAAAATCCAAAGCAATTACTTTTTGGTGTCTGCTTGATGCTAAAAGTAAGCGACCTAAGCGAATTCCGCAGGATCTTAAAGATTTATTCATAGCTCTTTAAAATAAATCTAAGGACTAAAAATTCTTCGTTTAAATATGTAAGCCTAAACAAATAGACGATTATTTTGTCATTCTAAATAAAAAAATAAATGATTGCAATACTTTCCCCGGCCAAAAGCCTTGATTTTGACAAACAATTTAATTTAGAAGCTACTAAGCCACGTTTCTCTGCAGAAACAAATCAATTAATTGAAGTTTTGAAAGCTAAAAGCAGTGCCGAAGTACAGGAATTAATGAGCATAAGTGAAAAGCTGGCAGAGTTAAATGTAGAGCGGTATGACAATTTTAAGAAAAGAACACCTAAATATGCGAAACAAGCTGCATTAGCTTTTCAAGGTGATGTATACCAGGGAATGCTTGCAGAAAATTTTAGTAAAGAAGAGCATGATTTTGCACAACAACATATTAGAATCTTGTCTGGTTTATATGGTTTGTTGCGTCCTCTTGATCTGATTCAGCCTTACCGACTGGAGATGGGTACTAAGTTGAAAATAGGAGAGCATAATTCACTTTATAGTTTTTGGGAGGATAAAATTGCTAAACAGCTTATCAAAGATTTAAAAGAACAAGAAGATAATATTGTAATCAACCTTGCTTCCAATGAGTATTTTAAAGCAGCAGATAGAGATATCTTAAAGAAAAAAGCTCAGTTGATTGATGTTGAATTTAAGGATTACAAGAATGGAGAGCATAAAATTATTTCCTTTTATGCCAAGAAGGCTCGTGGTATGATGGCAAGGTTCATTGTGAAAAATAAATTGACAAAAGTAAATGAGCTTAAAGCTTTTGATACAGAAGGCTATTATTTTGATGATAAGGATTCCAATGAATCTTTACTTGCTTTTAAAAGAGATTGATCTGTTAAACATCCGCTTTCTCAATTTTTCTTCTTTTTGACCTACTTTTGCAACTATGATCAAGAAAAAATCTTATAGAATTAATAAAGCCGGCAATATTAAAAGATTGAAACTGGTTGAAGAGGCTATAGTAAAGCCTGAATCTAACCAGGTACAGGTTAAAATTCATTCTATTGGACTTAACTTTGCAGATATTTTCGCCATTCTTGGTTTATATGGAGCTACTCCAGAAGGCAGTTTTATCCCCGGTCTTGAGTATTCAGGTGAGATTATTGAAACTGGAGATGGTGTTGACAATTTTAAAGTAGGGGACAAGGTAATGGGAGTTACACGCTTTGGTTCTTACACTTCTTGTATCAATATTGAGGCAAATTATGTGACTCCTATTCCTAAAGGTTGGTCTTTCAATGAAGGGGCGGCATTTTTGGTTCAGGCATTAACGGCTTACTATGGTTTATATTACCTGGGAAACCTGCAAAAAGGAGCTACTGTGTTAATCCATAGTGCTGCAGGAGGTGTTGGCTTACTTGCCAATCGCATGGCTCAAAAAACCGGTGCTTACACCATAGGTACTATAAGCAGCGCTAATAAAATTAAACTCTTAAAAGCGGAAGGATATCAGGATTATATTATACGTGATAAAAATTTCAGGTCTAATTTAGAGAAATCTTTGATTGGGAGGGAGCTCAACCTGATTATGGAATGCATAGGTGGTGAAGTATTTAAAATTGGCTATGATTTATTGGCACCACAAGGTAGGTTGATAAACTATGGTTCTGCAAGGTATGGCGATAACAGTAATTCACCCAACTGGTTAAGGCTTGCATGGCTTTACCTTAGGAGACCAAAAATTGATCCTCAGAAGATGATTGAAAGTAATAAAGCGATTTTAGGCTTTAACCTCATTTGGCTCTATGAAAAAAAGAGTTAATGGCGCAGATCCTTAAGGAACTGGAGAATTTGAGCTTGCCTGCTCCTCACATAGGACATGTTTTTAAGTTTCATGAAATGCATAATGCAATAAAGCTTTTTCAATCAGGTAAAACTACGGGTAAAGTAATTATTGAGGTAGATCATTAAAGTCTATTTTCCTGAAATTTTATCCTTAAAAAAGGTCCAAAATTCTCTTCTTTCATCTTTGGACCTCACTAGCCCTTTTAATGTATCCACCATTGTAGAGCTTAATTTTTTGGATGCCGGTTTAATTTCCGGAAGCGGTTCAGGTGATTTTTTCTGCAAGGGGACAGACTGATCCGAAGTATGACTTTCTTCCTTTCGCATACCAAAGTTCTGAGGATCCAGTGCTCCAGCTTCTTCAAAATGCTTATCGGCTTTCTTTCTATAGCCCATTTTTTCAAGTATTAAACCTAAATTGTTGTGAGAGATAGCATCTTCCGGATCAAGTTCTAAAGCCTTTTGGTAGTCCATTTTTGCTCCATCTAAATCTTGCAAGCCATCTTTAATAAATGCTCGGCTGGCATATCGGTAAGGGTTTTCAGGCTCCAGTTCTACGGCAAAATCAAAATCAGCTATAGCTTTTTCCGGGTTTTTAGCCATATAATGAATTAAACCTCTTTCTCCATAATAATGGGCTTCATTAGGAACAAGGTTGAGTGTTTTCGTTAAATCCGCTAAAGCAGCATTAAAATCTTTTAATTTAAAATAAGCTTTCCCACGTTGATAAAATGCGATGGGGTTATCTGGTATTTGCTCAATATATTTTGAATATAAATGGATTCCCTGTTTAAAATCACCTTTTTGACAATATGATGCCGCTGTTTCTAACAAAATACTTACTTCCTTCATCTCTATCTTAATTCTATTCCTTCAATTGCTTTTTAAAGCTTCAAAATTAGTTAAGTATTTAACTCCATGACAAGAAAAATGATTAGGAATCTTTTCTTTTTTTGAAAAGCTCTTTTCAACATTCCCCTCAATTGTTACTTGCTTTTCTTTGTATTAGAATCTTCCATGAAATCCAAAATCCAATCATACGCCCTGTTGCGAGTATTGAAGAACTGCAGGATCATGGGGATATGTCTTTTATGCTTTTGAAGATGAAAATTAGGTTCTGGTACGTAGTTCTCATATTCGGTTAAGAAATCTTCTGTGGTTGAAATAATACCCGGTAAGGTTTTTCCTCCCATCATAATTAAAAGAGGTGGGTCATTGGTATCTATAAAGTAAATAGGAGAGGATTCCTTCCATTTTACGGAATCATTTGTAAAAGCTTTGAGATAAGAAGTACCCGGTGCATATCTTTTCATTCTGAGATAACTGTACATATCCAAACCTGCCGCATCAATAAGAATGGCTCCTATGAGCGGATTTTTCATTCCTAAATTTGTGATATATTCTTCCTTTAAAGTTATTAGAGCAGCAATATGTCCCCCGGCTGAATGGCCTGAAATAAAGATTTTATCCGGATTTCCTCCATATTCGGAGATATTTTCTTTTACCCATTGAACAGATTTTGCTGCGGCAGTGGCCATGTCATCAATTTTGTACTCAGGGCTTAGTGGATAATTAATTATAACAGTTACAATTCCTTTTAATGCCATTCTTCTGCCCAAAAAACCATAAAGGTCTTTATTACCAGAGTTCCAGCTACCACCATGTATAAAAATCAATACTTTATCATCTCCACTAGCCTTTTTGGAAGCAAAAACATTTAGCTTTTTTTCAGGCAAAGAGTCAGAGAAATCTTTTGACAGATAAGTTATGTCCTTATGCTTTTTAACGGATAAAAGTGTGCACGATGATGTGAATAGGGTAATCAATAGAATGAAACTTAGTGATTTAATCATATTAATGTAAAGAATAGAAATTGCAGTTAACCGTTTACTTCTTATAGACAAGGTTTATATTTATTTCAATTCTATTCACTACGAAGAAACAGATCATAATAGATTATTTAAATAGCTAAAATATTATTTAGCCTGTTCTCAAATAGGTAATAAGTGTATGATGGTTTACATTTGAGAGGTCAATTAAATACATTATTCAAATTATGGGAAATAACAAGGTACAACCCTGGATGAGAGGGTTTTTACTAATTGGTTCTGTTTATAATATTGCCTGGGCTATCTTTCTGTTTTATTTACCTGGTAGTTACATTAAATGGATTACTGAAGGAGCTCAGCAAATTAATAAATGGGTTACCTATCAAGCCATAGGAGTAGCTATTATAGGTGTTTTTATGCTAATGGCTGCACTTTATCCGCTTAAATATCGGTTTCTATTAATTGTGGCACTGTTAGGTAAATCTTTAGGGGGGCTTATAGTTTACCTATTGATTATGGATTCAGTAGTGACTAAGAAATTTATTTTTCATTTGTTAATGAATGATTTGATATGGGCAGTTCCGCTCATTTTTATCACCGCAGCTGCATTCAAATCACAAAACGACCGTTAACTAGTATTTGTCTTTAATTTTATAAGGGAAGATTTAAAATTGTAGCATGATTACACGATTATTAAAAGCATCATTAGTTTTATTATTTTCTTTAATATCTGTTAGCTTATCGAAAGGGCAATATGAGCAGGAATACTCCTCTTCAGATATTTTACATGAACTTCAGAAACTACAAAACACCACACGGGTGCTTTACATTGCAGCCCATCCTGATGATGAAAACACCCGTTTGATAAGCTATTTAGCAAATGGTAAAAAATTTGAAACTGCTTACTTATCTTTAACAAGGGGAGACGGTGGCCAGAATGTGATAGGGCCGGAATTAAGTGAAGCGCTGGGGTTAATCCGTACGCAGGAGTTGCTGGCCGCCAGGCGAACAGATGGAGGTAATCAGTTTTTCACCAGGGCGAATGACTTTGGTTATTCCAAAAATCCATCAGAAACCTTTAATAAATGGGACAAGCAGGCCGTTCTTTCCGATGTAGTGTGGGTAATCAGGAATTTTCAGCCTGATGTAATCATCACACGTTTTAATGAAACACCAGGCACCACCCATGGCCACCACACGGCTTCAGCTATTTTAGCAAGAGAAGCTTTTACCAAAGCTGCAGACCCTAAAGTTTTTCCTGAACAGTTGCAATATGTTGAAGCCTGGAAAACGAAAAAGCTCTATTGGAATACATCTTCATGGTTTTTCAGTCTTGACAAAGAATTTTCTGAGGAAAAATACAGTAAAGTAAATGTTGGAGAGTACAATCCTGTTTTAGGCTCTTCCTACACTGAAATTGCAGCCAAAAGCAGAAGTCAGCATAAGTCGCAGGCCTTTGGCTCATCAGGTCAGCGTGGCAAGGAAATAGAATACCTGGAACAGTGGGAGGGAAGCCCGCAAAATTCAGCACTTTTTGAAGGAATTTCCACAGGATGGGGCAACTATAAAAATGGAAAGCAAATAGCTTCCATAGTAAACGAGGCTATTGCTGACTATAATCCGTTACAGCCTTCAAAAACTATTCCGCAGCTAATTCAACTTAAAAAGCTTTTAAAACAATTACCGCAAAGTGCTGTAAAATCTAATAAGCTTTCTCAAGTGGATCAACTGATTTTAGAAAGTAGTGGTTTTTATAATCTGTTATATAGTGAGAATAATTACGCTGCTCCGGGTGATAGTGTACTCATTAATTTAGAGATAGTTAATCGTTCAGACGTAGATATTCAACTGGAAAAAGTGATTATTCCTAAAGTTTCTTTTCAACAAAAGTTTGAAACTAAACTCTTGAATGATGAAGTAATAAATAAGCAGATAGTAGTTAAAATAGCATCTGACCAGTCTTATTCCAATCCTTATTGGTTAAATGAAGATGAGGTGAATGGTCTGTACAAAGTAAATGACCAGCAAAAAATAGGTCAGCCCGAAAATGCTGCGGCAATTCATGCACAAATCACATTGTTAGTGAATGGAGAGAAAGTGGAATTGAATTCCCCTTTAGTTCATAAAAGTAATGACAGAATAAAAGGAGAAGTAATTCAGCCTTTTTATATACTGCCTGAAGCTTCAATAAGCTTCTCTGATGAAGTCTTTATCTTCACGGAGCAATCTCAGGTTAAGGAAATAGGAGTAAGTGTTAAAGCTTTAAAAAATAATGTATCCGGAAAGTTGGAAATAAAAATCCCTACAGGTTGGGAGCTTATTAACGATAACTCTTTGAGGTTTAATTCTTTGGATAAAGATCAAACCAGAAATTTTAAAATAAAAGTAAGGAGTGGCACAGAAACAGGTAAATTTTCTATCAATGCTGCCCTGGTTTTAGATAATGGTATTACTATAAATAAAAAAGTGCAGAAAATATCATATGATCATATACCGGATCAGGTGATCATAAGAGAAGCACAATCCAAAGTTGTTTTAGCAGATGTTAAAATAAAAGGTCAGCTAATTGGTTATATAGAAGGAGCAGGAGATGCAGTAGATGAAGCTTTAAAAACGATGGGATATTCTGTAGAATACATTGATATTGCTGCTGTATCAGTATCAGATTTAGAAAAATACGATGCTATAGTAGCAGGTATCAGAGCTTATAATACCAATGAGGCTTTACAAAATAATTATTCAAAATTATTAGCCTACACAAAAGCAGGGGGAACTTATGTAGTGCAATATAATACCAGCTATAGTTTGCCTGATAAGGAGTTTTGGCCATATCCGCTTCAAATTTCGAGAGATAGAATTACTGTTGAAGAAGCAAAGATGGACTTTTTAGCGCCTAAGCACCAGGTTTTAAATTACCCGAATGATATAAAAGCGGAGGATTTTGAAGGCTGGGTTCAGGAGCGGGGCTTGTATTTTCCTGGGAATTGGGATGAGCAGTATCAGCCAATATTATCAGGGGCAGACCCGGGAGATGATACATTTAACGGAGCTCTTTTGGTAGCCGATTATGGAAAAGGAAAGTTTGTTTATACAGGTATTAGCTTTTTCAGGGAATTGCCGGAAGGCGTGGCTGGAGCTTACAGATTATTTGCCAATTTAGTAGCTCCGGTAGGTGTTAAATAAGATAAATCCATATTCATCAAATATTTAGGGCCATTAGTCGATTAGTTACATATAAATATAAACATTTTACATACTTTCGTGTATAATGTAAGGACATTGCTGATGTACTATCTGTTTCTACAATTAAAAAGGTTGATATTTTAGAAACCCTCCCCTGAAACTCAGTAAAAATCATTGAAAATTTTTTAATTAATTAAAGTAAGTAGAAATGAAATTAGAAGAAGAAATTAAACAATTTAAGTTTGAAAATGAGAAGCAAAAAGCCATTCTCAATATTATATATACTGCTAACTGGATTTCTTCCATACAACATAAAATATTTAAAAAACATAAAATAACAGCACCACAGTATAACGTTTTACGCATACTACGAGGTAAATATCCTGACCCTCTTACCGTATCATCCATTCAGGAAAGAATGTTGGACAAGATGTCTAATGCATCTCGTTTAGTAGATAAACTGGTAGAAAAGAATTATGCTGAAAGATCAACTTGCTTATATGACAGGAGACAGGTGGATGTGGTAATCACTGAAAAAGGTCAAAAACTTTTGAAGCTCATTGAGCCTGAGTTAAATACTTTTCATGATGATAATATGATTTTATCAGAAAAAGATGCAGAACAGGTAAATTTGGCCTTAGATAAAATAAGAGGATAAAATTTATTATATTGGGTTTATTTAGCCAATATAATATTTTTATCATGAATATTTTACAAGAAACAGGCAGGATTTTATTTGCCTTGCCAATGGTTATTTTCGGGGTATTTCATTTTGTAAACACCAGAAGCTTGCAAAATGTGGTACCCTCTTTTATTCCAGGAGATACCTTTTGGGTATACCTTACCGGAGCAGCTTTAATTGCTGCAGGAATTAGTATTTTAATTAAAAAGCAGGTTGCCATAGTTTGTAATCTACTTGCCATCATGCTACTAACATTTGTATTACTCATTCATTTACCTTCCTTTTTAAATGGTAATACAGACGTGCTTACGTCAGTACTTAAAGATACCTCCCTTGCCGGTGGAGCCTTTGTATTAGGCAGAACTTTTAAATAAATTTTTTCCTATCAGACCATTCCTGAAAAAGATATATCTTAGCAATTCTATAATTGCTTAATTTGTATATGAAAAAGATTCTCAAAAAGGTTGGTTTAATATTTGTATCCCTGGTCATTATCCTGATAGCTATATTTATAATGGGGCCTAAATTAAGACAACCTGTTTTTTCAAATGAGTTACCGCCTATTGATATTGAACTTAGTGAATTGAATAAGTATGTAGAAAGCAAAGAGGTGGTAAGTGGTGAAATCAAAACTGATAATGAGGCAAGATTAATCTGGCATGATTCCTCGATGGAAATGACTGAATATGCGCTGGTGTATCTGCACGGATTTGGTGCCTCTTACAGAGAAGGCTACCCTGTTAATATGGCTCTTGCCGATAGTTTAAATGCTAATCAGTATTTAGCAAGGCTTGCAGGACATGGATTAGTAAAAGAAGATGCATTTGTAGGGTTAACCGCTGAGGCATATATGGCTTCTGCTTTTGAAGCTGTATCGATAGGAAAGAAATTAGGAAGAAAACTAATTCTTGTAGGTACTTCTACCGGTGCTTCTCAGGCTCTGTACATTGCATCGCAATTTCCTGATGTTGTAGAAGCTTTAGTTTTATATTCCCCTTATATTGAGCTTGCTGATGTTGGTACACAAGGCCTGGTAAGAGGGCCATGGGCAGGTCAAATTATGGAATTTGTCTTTACGAAGGATGTCACTTATACAGAGCGTCCAGATTCAGTAGCAGCTTATTGGTCAACTTTTTATCATTACGATGCTTATTATTCACTTTTTTCCATGATTAAAGCAACTATGAACACTCAAACTTATCAGAAAGTAAGTTGCCCGGTATTTTTAGGCTATTATTATAAAGACGAAGAACATCAGGATGATGTGGTTTCTGTAAAAGCAATGCATAAGATGTTTGAATCACTGGGCACTGAAAATAAAAAACAAATAGCCTTTCCCGAAGCAGGGGATCACGTTATTGCTTCTTCACTTCGCTCTCATAGTTGGACGGCAGTGCAGGATAGTAGCTGGGCTTTCTTGGAGCAGAATTTATTACTTAATTGAGATTTTGTTAAATACTGCCTTCAAATTTACATTTTGAAGATATAAAAGTATAATCAAACAGTATTTTACTGATAATTAATTTCTTTTTACTACTTTAGGGATCAACTATAACCTAAGTATGAGATTTATAATTGTCCTAATAGGAGTAGTGCTGTTTGCTTGTACTCCTCACAAAGAAGAAAGCAATCCTGTTAATGATTTCCCGTCTAATAGTAATGACCTTGCCACAAAAGTAGCTATAGATACAGCTGATTTACTTGATTTTCACTACCTAATAAATTCTGTAGGTAAAATACAGTCTCCGTCCTCTATTGTTATGAGGTGTGAGCGGGGCGGGATAGTTGAGAATGTTTTTGTTGAGATGGGAGATGCGGTTTCCAAAGGTCAAATTCTTCTGAAACTTAATAATGAGAACTTACTCCTGGAACGGGAAAAAGCAGAGTTGAAATTAAATCAGGCGGAGCTTGAATTTGATAACGTTTTGCTTGGGTTTCCTTCTTTAACATCCAAACAAAAATTGAAACAAGATTCACTCATGGTAAGGCTTCGTTTAGGCAGTGGGCTGAGAGAGGCAGAATTAGCATTAAAAGAAATCAATCTTAAAATTAAAGATAGTGAAATAAGGGCACCATTTTCCGGTATTATATATGACAGGAAAATTAGCAATGGTTCGTATGTTAATTCAGGAGATGAATTGTTAAGTATTTACCAAAAGTCTCCTTTACTCTTAATTGTTACTTTGTTAGAAAATGAGGCGCTTTTGCTTTCAAAAGGTATAAAGGTTGAAGTTAAGCCTACCGGTTTTGCGCATCAAAAAGTTCAGTATGGCTATATCAACTATATTAATCCAAATGTTAATGAGAAAGGCCTTGTAGAAGTTGGGATAATTCTTCCATCTCCAGGGAAAGAGCTCATATTAGGTATGAATGCGGAGGCAACTATAAAGGTGCCAAATGGTAAAAGGCTGTTAGTTCCTAAGAATGCTGTTGTTATCCGTTCAGGAAAAGAAGTGGTTTTTACGCTTGAAGAAGGCTTAGCTAAATGGAATTACGTTCAGACGGGTGTTGATAATGGAGTTAAACTAGAAATACTGGAGGGGATTTCCCCTAAAAGTGTAGTGATCACTTCTAATAATCTTCAGTTGGCTCATGATGCACCTGTTGAAGTAGAAAAACCATGACTAGTTATATTATTTCCAGGCCGATTGCAGTAATTATGAGTTTTACTGCACTAATAATCTTCAGCGTAATAGCTTACCTGAAATTACCTGTCTCTTTATTGCCTGACATTGATGTACCTGAGCTTGCTGTAAGGGTTGATTATCCTAATACCTCTCCGGAAGCCATTGAAGCGAATGTGTTAGCGCCAATAAGACAAAGCTTAGCCACTATGCAAGATATCAGAAAGATTGAATCAGTAGCTTCTAATGAAGCTGGCATGGTGAAAATAAGTTTTGAATATGGTGCCAGAATGGATTTAGCTTATGTAGAAGCCAATGAGAAAATTGATCGACTCATGGACCAGTTTCCGCGTGAGATGGAAAGACCGCAAGTGCTTAGGGTTAATTCAACAGACATACCTGTTGTAAGGGTACATGTAACCCCTACTAACAATAGAGATTTATTGGAGGCCTCCAAATTAACAGAAAATGTGCTTAGGAAGCGTCTTGAGCAGATTGAAGGGCTTTCGCTCGTGGATATCAATGGGTTAGTTTTTGAGGAAATTCAAATAGAGCCAAATAGTGAGAGAATGCGTATTTATGCAATTACTGAAGATGATATTCTTCAAAGCATACAAAATGCTAATCAAGAATTAGGAGGTATCCAGGTAAAAGATGGTCAGTATCAGTATTTTTTGCGTATGGCTAGTAGGTTGGTAGATACTGAAAGTATTGAAAGTATACCTATAATTAAGGATGGAGATTATATAGAGCTAAAAGAAATAGCCTCTGTTAGGTTTGCTAGTAAGAAAGAGAGTGGAAGTCATCTCTTAAATGGGAATAGTTCTATTGTTTTAAATCTACATAAAAAAAGTAGTACTGATATGACTTTGCTATTGCCAAAAGTAAAAGAGACATTATCAGTTTTTGAAAAAGATTACCCAAACATCAGTTTTACTACAACCCAGGATCAATCTATTTTTCTTAAGGCAGGAATAAATAACCTATTAAGTAGTTTGTTTTTTGGAGGATTTTTTGCCTTTGCTGTTCTATTTATTTTTATGGGGAATCCAAAGCTTCCTCTTATCATGGGAATCAGCCTACCATGCTCACTTACCATATCTTTCTTATTCTTTTATTTTTTTGGGTTGTCAATTAATATAATTTCTTTAAGTGGATTGGCTTTAGGTTTAGGTATGCTAATAGATAATGCTATTATTGTACTAGAGAATATTCATAGAAAGAGAGAAGAGGGAAAAGAGCTTATAGTGGCTTGTACAGAGGGTGTATCTGAGGTGAAAGGTGCTTTAGTAAGCTCTGTTCTTACTACTTTGGCAGTTTTTGTTCCTCTAATATTTTTAAATGGCATCAGTGGAGTCCTCTTTTACGATCAGGCATTATCAGTTGCTATCATTCTTACAGTTTCATTAGGCGTAGCTTTCATATTACTTCCGTTACTATACAAGCTTTTTTTTTCTAATTTCCAGGTTAAGGGCCAGACTGATTCGCTTTTTTTTAAAATATTAGTTAATAAATTTAATAAAATTCACAAGGCCGTTTTTAGCAAACCACTTATAGCCTTTTTTGTGATGCTTATTATATTACCCTTTGGTTACTTTGCTGCCATGCAATTACCAGTGCAAGGAATGCCAAGCATTAATAGAACTGACCTGATAGTAAAAATTAATTGGCAGGAACCTATAAGCCTTCAGGAAAATATAAGAAGAACGCAACAAATCATAGGTAACCCAAAGGATGGTTTATTAGAGAGCGATGCTGATATAGGTATTGCAGACTATTTACTTCAGATTTCTAATGCTAGTATTCAGGAAACAGTTGCCTATCTCAATTTTAATAGTACTCAATCCAGGAATAAAAATATTCTTAGCATAAAGAAAGAAATCGACTCTAAATACCCTAAAGCAAATGTTAATATTGAAGAGGCTCCTAATGCATTTGAATTACTATTTTCTACCAGTAACCCTTATATAAATATAAAATGGCGCTTGCCCTCTTCTGCAAAAGAAAATCTCAATGACTCTTTGCAGCAAAGTTTTCCAGTGACAGGTTTTGAAGCAGGAAAATCTTTAGTAAAAGAGACCAACATAGTTATCAATATTTTAAATAATAAATTATTACAATATAATATTCCTCAAGAACTACTTTACAACAAATTACAATATATTCTGACTAATTACCCCGTTACTAATCTAAAATCATTTAGCAAAGTTACCCCCATTGTATTGATGGAGTCCCATGATCGGACCCTTTCTCAATTAATAGCAAACAACATAATAACAACTTCCTCCGGTGTCAATTATCCTCTGAGTACTTTTGTTAAAATTGATTATGCACAAAGACCTAAGCATATTTTAGCTGATGCCTCAGGTATTTACTATAATATGATCTACAATCCATCCAATAAGGAAGAAAATCTTGAACAAAACCCAACCTTTCAACTAAGTAAAATTAGAAATTGGATTGTAGAGAATGGACTGCTGGCGGAAATAGAGGGGGAATATTTCTCCAATCAAAAAAACTTGCAGGATTTATTATTTATCTTACTAATTTCTATAGCCCTTTTGTATTTTATTCTCGCTGCTCAATTTGAAAGCTTTTGGCAGCCATTGATTGTGATATTTTCTTTACCTTTTGGTATAGCAGGGGCTATTCTGTTTTTGTGGATAGGAGGAGCAACCCTAAATATAATGTCTGCAATAGGAATGGTAGTAATGTTGGGTATAATGGTAAATGATGCAATCTTAAAGATTGATACGATCAACAGAAACCTTAGTAGTGGTATTCAATCTAATGTTCAGTTAACTGAAGCCATACACCTGGCAGGAATAGTTAGGTTAAAGCCTATACTGATGACATCTATTACCACTATTTTAGCACTATGCCCTGTTTTAATAGCAGGCGGTTTAGGAGCAGAACTACAAACTCCATTAGTTTTAAGTGTAATGGGAGGGTTAATCGTAGGTACTGGCACCGCCCTGTTTTTAATACCACTTGTTTATTACATTGTCAAAAGAAAGTTTGTCCAATGATTTTACTCTTTTAAAAGTTAGTAAATTGTCTTCTTTCCGTTCTATCATAGCGTTCATTGTAATTAGCATTTTAGGAATTTCATTGATTCCTGAACTTAGTGTCAATTTAAACCCTGTGAAGGTTGATAATACCCTGCAAATAAGTTATTCAATTGCTGATGCGAGCCCTCAGGAAGTTGAAAGATTGGCGTCAGCTCCTATTGAGAATGTAATGAGCCAATTACGCGATCTGGACAAAATAAGCTCTGTTTCAAGATATAATGGAGGCAATGTTTCTTTAGAATTTTCCAGGAATACTGATATGGGATATAAACGCTTTGAAGTGGCAGCCTTGCTAAGACAACTCTATCCTCAGTTAGCTAAGCGTGTTTCATATCCTTTTATAAGTCCATTACAAGATCAAAATCAGCAACAAGACTTATTGAGGTATACCTTAAGCGCACCTTTAGCAGCTTTTAAAATAGAGGAAGTATTAAAAGAATCAATTTTAAAAAAAATTCAAAGCACGGAAGGAGTTAAGGCTACCCCCATTTACGGAGCTACTCCACTTCAGGTGGGTATTTATTATAGCTCTACTAAATTAAGCTCTTATAGTTTTACACCTGCAGATTTAAAAAGAGCTTTAAGTAATGCTGGAGGGTTAAGATACCCTGGGCTGGCTAAGATGAACTCTCAGCAATTTTTGTCGATATTACTCGATGGACGATTCAAAAATATACAACAGCTGGGGGAAATGTATGTAACCAATAGTGAGGGGAGAAGCATGCGTTTAAAAAATCTGGCGGAGATTATTCCAGAAGAACAAACTCCTCAGAGCTATTATAGAATTAACGCTAAAAACTTCGTTACACTGGCCATAGAAGCAAGAGAAGGTGTAAACAGACTTCAATTAGCTAGATTGCTAAAGAGTGAAATTAACTCTGCCACAGAGTTGCTTCCTTCGGGTTATGAATTACGACTTGTTTCTGATGATACAGAATTTATTGAAAAAGAACTTGATAAACTTTACCAAAGATCGCTATTATCCATTCTTATTCTCATAGGCTTTATATTTTTGATTAATAGAGATTGGCGCTATTTGTTAGTTTTATTTAGTGGTATTGTAGTGAACTGTTGCCTTGCGATCATAGGTATCTGGCTGTTTGATATTCAAATACATATCTATTCGTTAGCAGGCCTCACTATTTCTTTTGGCCTCATTGTGGACAATGCCATAGTAATGATAGATCACATACATAAATATAAAAACAAGCATCTTTTTTTGGCATTATTTGCTGCATCTTTAACTACCATTGCAGCGTTACTGCTTGTTTTTTTACTTCCTGAAGATCAAAAAAATAATTTGATCGATTTCACCAAAATTGTCGCAGTTCTACTAGGTGTTTCTTTACTGGTAGCTTTATTTTTTACACCAGCTTTGTATCAGCTGTTATTTGAACAAAAAGCAGCTGGTTCAAAAAAGCAGTCCTATAAAGGGTTGCGTAGAAGAGTTAAGCTATTTAGAATTTATTATTTATTTATAGCTTGGAATGCTCATTATAGAAAATGGTGGTTTATAGCTTTTCTGCTAGCATTTGGATTGCCTGTTTTTTTGTTACCCAGCAAGTGGGAAGGGCAGGAGTGGTACAATAACACTATTGGATCAGATTTATATCAGGAAGATATTAGACCAATTAGTGACAAGCTATTGGGAGGAAGTTTGCGCTTATTCGTAAGGAATGTATACGAAAGATCCTCTTATAGAGAAAAAGAAAAGACCCGACTCTATGTAAATGCGCAGCTGCCTTATGGCAACACCCTGGAACAGATGAATGTTATTATTAAAGATTTTGAATCTTATCTTTTAGCTCAAAAAGGTATACAAACTTTCACTACTAATATACGATCTGGCCAATTTGCTTCCATAGAAATTGTTTTTGAAGAAGCGTATGAATTAGGAGGTTTGCCTTATCAATTAAAAGCACGGCTTTCTGCCAGAAGTACTAACTGGAGTGGAGTAAAGTGGAATATTTATGGAGTGGGGCAAGGTTTTTCTACAGGTTCCTCTGATCAAATTCCTTCTTTTAGAGTAGAAATGAAGGGGTACAACTACTTTGATTTAGAAAGAGAGGCAAAGAAATTGGCAGCTATGCTGTTAGAGCATCCCAGAATACAAGAAGTTAACACAAATGAAAGGCTTTCCTGGAATGATAAAAAAAGTGAGGAGTATGTACTTGTACCTGATGTTGCATTGTTGGCAAAAAAAGGAATTTCACTCTCAGATTTTGCTGACGGAATAAGGAGTGCAGCTAGAGCAGGCTCATTTAATAACTACTTCGAAATTGGAGGTCAATGGTGGCCAGTAAAAGTGCAGGAGACAACAGCAGGTAGATTTGATAAATATACCTTAGATAATAATAGTATCATGTATAGTGAGAAAAGAATTCCTGTTGCTGAGGTGAGTGAACTCTTTTTAGAAAGCACCAGCAATGCCATATATAAAGAAGACAGGAATTATATTAGATCAGTTTCTTTTGAATATTATGGTTCTGGCAGATTTGGAGATAAATACCTTAAAGAGGTTTTAGCAAAGTATGATAAAATGAAACCTTTAGGATACTCCGCTGCAAAAAAGACTTTTAGTTGGGGCTTTAATGAAGCTAAAAAGCAATATGGTTTATTGCTGATTTTGATTGTGGCTATCTTCTTTATCTGCTGCATATTGTTTGAAAGCTTTAGATTACCCTTTTTTATCCTGATTTTAATCCCTATTGCTTTTATAGGGCTCTTTCTAACTTTTGGTTGGTTTGAGTTTTACTTTGACCAGGGGGGGTATGCAGCTTTTATTATGTTAGGTGGACTCACTGTAAATGCTGGTATTTATATTTTATATGATTTTCAACACAGAAAAAGCCAAAATAATAGAAATTTTATGAAAGCTGTGAGCTATAAAAGTATGCCAATCTTACTCACTATTTTCTCAACTTGCTTTGGGCTTGTTCCTTTTGTATTGGGCGGGCAAAATGAAGTGTTTTGGTTTTCTTTAGCTGTGGGGACAATCGGAGGACTAATAGTAAGCTTGCTAGGTGTGTTTTTTTTGCTTCCTCTAATGGCTTTTAAAATCAAGAAATAGAGTACTATAATATTATCTAGATAAATGATTTCTTTTCTAAGAGTTATTTAATATATTTATTAACTGTTAATAAATATATTAAACCATAACCTTATGAGTGGACTTAAGCATTTTGAGAGATACCTTTTTATTAATGAATTAATTACGAAGGAGCGAACCGGTCAACCTGCTATACTTGCAAAAAAACTGAATATTTCTGAAAGGCAAGTTTACCGAATCATTGAAGATTTAAAGCTCCACTATCAAGATCAATATACTATTGAGTTTGTGCCTCAAAAGAAAAGCTATGTTTTTATTAATAATTCCGAAACTGACAAGAAATGTCAGGGAGAACTCATTAATTTGAAAATGAACGATGCGCAAAGTTCAATTAATAAATTTCAAACTTAATATTTTCAAATTATGAAAAAGATCAGAAATATATTTTTAGCAACATCTTTATCCGTGGGTTTAATTTTTTCAATTAACCTTTTAGCTCAAAATGAACCGCCCGGTTTAGAAGATCCAGATTGTCAAGAAGGTTGCGCTTGTGTCGGTAATGCTGATGAATTCGACAAGAACTATGATCCTAGAGTTTATAATTGTGTGGGTTCAGGATGTAATTGTAGTGGGGGAGGATGATTTTAATAAAATAATGGCTGTCTCAAACTGTGAGACAGCTGTTTTATATCTAAGAAAAATTAAGACAAATATTCTGTTTTAGTTTAAAGAGGAATATTTTTAATTTTCATATAAGCTAGAGTAAAACTATAATTAAAATGTACCTTAGAAGAGCTTTTAAAGTAGTCTCTTTATCTATCAATATTAAAAACTATGAAAAAACAGTGCTTATATCTTTTGATATTACTATTAATGGGATGTAATTATTCTAAAGAGAATAAAACTATTTCAGGGCAAGTATCTATTGAAGAATTGAGAGAAGCTACATTGGAGGAAATTATGGAATGGGAGAATGATGTTCAGGAAGATTTAACACTTACATATTCTCGTGAGATTGATTTCCCTGTAGACTCCACCTCAAGAAATTTCAGCATTTATTCCGGCTATTACCAGGATAATGAAACAGGGGAAGAATTTTTTGTAAATAACAATGAATTTATCAACAGCATAGATTTTTATTCTATTGAAAAAGAAGCATTGCAACATCGCGTATTGATTGATAAAGATGAATTTACTGGTTTACGGAATATATCAGGCTTTTATGTAGCTAATAGAGATTCTATTTATGTTTACTCGAATAACCAGTTAAAAATGCTTCTTGTTGATTTTAAAGGTAATACTTTAGCGAGTTATAGTTTCCCTGCTACTTATGCCAATAAACTACTGACGCATATGTTTTCCAAGTTTTTTGTTAAAGATGATGTTGCTATAATTAATTACAACTCTTTCCTTCCTGCTAAATTTTTAGCCGATTCTCTTACCGGTGCTACAATTGATTTAAAAACAAATGAAATAAAAAAAATAGGTGCTTTTTTCCCAAAAAGTTATATAGACATTGGATATGCCCCTACTTTTTATAATTCTAGATTTAATAGAGGTCAGAGAAACTCTATTGTTACAAGACTTGCTGCACTTCCACTTTTATTCAAGTATGATATTTATTCAGACTCTCTCAAAGCTTTTGTGGTTAAAAGTAAATATCATACAAAAGTTATAGAGCCATGGGATGTAGAATCAGAAAGAGCATATGAGTATTTAAAAGGAGACTATTATTTCACTCTCTACGATGAATTTAGGCACGTTTATTACTCTGTGTTCAGCCTTGAATTACCCATAAAAGATCCTTCTACAGGCCTATTAAATGACTTGGAAGATAAACAGATGTCTATAATAATTACAGATACTACATTCAAATATAGAGGAGAAGTACTGCTTGAGAAAGATATTTATTTCAGAAATATGGTAGTGATAGAAGACGGTTTATTGATTTCTACAGCCAGTATCAATAATAGTACTGAGAGGGAAAATTTAATGGGTTTTCATTTGTATAAATTGGATTCTTTGTGACCCCAGATTAATAGGGTTCCAAACGTGTTTTTACATCTTATTGGACAGAATATTTTCATGATTACTTAAAACCCTAAAGTCAACTGCTTTACCTCAATTTTGCTTTCTTCAAATTCAAAGTTGGAAAGTGAGCAGCCCAGCAGCCTGATTTTTTGTAATACTATCAAATCATCCACTAACTGAAGTATGGTATCCAAAAAAACTTGTTCCGTTTCTACAGCCAAGGTTAATGTTTTGCTTCTGGTAATCTGAGTAAAGTCATCAAACTTCACTTTTATATTCACAGTGTGTGCTTTAGCATTGCTGTTATCATATCTTGTCCAGCATGTATGAGCAATGGGAAATAATTTATCAATTATTTCATCTTTGGTAAAAACGCTTTCTGAGAAGGTGTTCTCTGCGCCTACGGATTTCCTGATACGGTTAGGATTAACTGCTCTGTTATCGATTCCCCTGCTAATCTCATAATAATACTTTCCGGATTTCCCAAAATAAGAAATCATTTCAGCCAACGACTTAGCCTTCAAGTCGCGACCATGGAAAATCCCCATTTTATGCATTTTTTCAGCCGTTACTTTCCCCACTCCAAAGAATTTCTTTACCGGAAGTTCTTCAATAAACCGCTCTACCTGATGAGGCTTAATGATAAACAATCCATCCGGCTTACGATAATCTGAGGCTATTTTAGCTAAAAACTTATTGATAGAAATGCCTGCAGAGGCTGTAAGACCTATTTCTCTTTTGATGGTTTCTTTAATATCATTCGCTATTTCAGTGGCAGTTTCTATTCCCTTCTTATTTTGGGTAACATCCAGGTAGGCTTCATCCAGGCTTAAAGGCTCTACTAAATCAGTATGAGAGAAAAAAATCTCCCTGATTTGGTAACTAAGCTCTTTATAGCGTTCAAAGCGGGCTTTTACAAAAATAAGATCTTTACATTTGGAGGCTGCAATTTTGGAAGGCATCGCTGAAAACACACCAAATTTTCTGGCTTCGTAACTTGCAGCTGCTACTACACCACGCTCTTTGTTGCCTCCCACAGCAACAGGCTTACCACGTAATTCAGGATGGTCCATTTGCTCCACAGATGCAAAGAAAGCATCCATATCTACATGAATAATTTTGCGTAAAGTTGGGTTCTCCAATGATTCTCCGTTTAAAATGACTTATTACCGTTTGTACTATTGCTGTTAGTTTGACAAAGATATAAATTAGAAATTATAACTGATTTAAAGAGTAATCCATTCAAAGTTGAATAATAAACCTATGAAGAGAAGAGATTTTTTACAATTAACCGGAATGGGAATTGGAGGTGCTTTATTAACAGTTCCGCTGCTGGGAAAAGCAGTAGATGTTAATCGGCTTCTGGAATTACCCATGGATGTGACTGAAAAGAAGCGTTTAGCCAATATTGGTTTGAATGCAGCAAAAGGAAATGGAGCATCTTATGCGGATGTGCGTATTGGTCGATATCTGAACCAGTACATTTTTACGCGTGAAGATAAATTGCAAAATGCAGTAAACACCGAATCATTTGGTGTAGGAGTCAGGGTATTGGCTAACGGCACGTGGGGCTTTGCCTCTACTAAAGATGTTAGTGAAAAAGGTATACAGAAAGCAGCAGAAACAGCCGTTGCTATTGCAAAAGCTAATTCAAAAATCCAAACTGAGCCTGTGATTTTGGCTCCTGTGGGTTCTTATGGAGATGTTTCCTGGAAAACACCCCTGGAGAAAAATGCTGTAGCAGTACCTTTAAAGGAAAAAGTAGATTTATTACTTTCTGCAAATGCTGAAGCGATAAATAATGGTGCCAATTTTGTTAACAGTGCGCTTTTCCTTATAAATGAGCAGAAATATTTTGCGAGCACTGAAGGTTCTTACATTGATCAGGATATTCATAGAATATGGCCAAACTTCAATGTAACTGCCATTGATTCAGCTAGTGGTAAATATAAAACAAGGGAAGCATTGAGCTCACCTATGGGGATGGGATTTGAATACATGGATGGCCGAGCGTCAAGTAAAAAAGAAGGACCTGGAGGCACCATGCATTATTACGATCACTATGACATGATTGAGGATGCAGGTTTAGCTGGAAAACAGGCTAAAGAAATGCTTTCTGCAGATTCCATTAAGGCCGGAAAATATGATTTAGTGCTTGACCCTAATCACCTGGGATTAACCATCCACGAAAGTGTTGGCCATGCTACGGAGCTGGACAGGGTGTTGGGTTATGAAGCCAATTATGCGGGAACTAGTTTTGCAACCCTGGATAAATGGAAAAGTGGTGATTTTAAATATGGTAGCGACATTGTGAATATTTTTGCTGATAAAACTCAAAAAGGTTCTTTAGGTGCAGTAGGATATGATGATGAAGGTGTAAAAACTAAGAAATGGGATATTATTAAAAATGGTATCTTAGTTAACTACCAGGCAATTCGTGATCAGGCTCATATCATTGATGAAAAGGAGTCACACGGATGCTGCTATTCACAAAGCTGGAACGATGTGCAGTTCCAAAGAATGTCAAATATTTCATTGACTCCAGGTAAAGAGAAATACTCACCAATGGATATGATTAAAGATGTAGAGAAAGGGATCTATATTGTAGGTAGAGGTTCTTATTCAATTGATCAGCAACGTTATAATTTTCAGTTTGGAGGAACATTATTCTTCGAAATTGAAAAAGGAAAGATCAAAGGACCTGTTAATGATGTGGCATATCAATCTAACACACAGGAATTCTGGAACTCCTGTACTAAGATTTGCGATGAAAGTGATTATAAAACTTTCGGTTCGTTTTTTGACGGTAAAGGTCAGCCTTCACAGATTAGTGCAGTTTCGCATGGAAGTTCTACTACAAGGTTTGATGGTGTAAATGTGATTAATACCGCACGTAATATTTAAATTAAGACAAGATTCAGGAATAAGAAGATATAATATTTATGGAGCACCTGTGACATAATGTTTAGTGATTTTCATTCTTGATTCTATTTATCTATAAATCTTATAAAAAAATGGCAATATTATCAAAAGAAGAAGCAAAGCAGATTTTAGAGAAAGTGATGAAGCTTTCTACTGCAGATAGCCTTGAAGCCAGCTTATCCGGTAGCAGTCAGGGTAACATCCGCTATGCAAGAAATACGGTTTCTACCAGTGGTTTTAATGAAGATGTTAGTTTGGGTGTGACTGCGAATTTTGGAAAAAGGTCGGCCTCCTCAACTATTAATGAATTTGATGACGCCTCATTGAGGAAGGTGGTTAAAAGGGCAGAGGAGCTTGCTAAATTAGCTCCTGAAAACCCTGAATTTATGGAGCCTTTAGGGCCACAGGAATTCAAAGAATCTAAAACATTTTCGCAGAAAACGGCTGACATCACACCTGAATTTAGGGCGGAGGTAGCTAATAGCAGTATAGGTCCTGCTAAAGCTAAAGACGTAACAGCAGCTGGCTTTCTGGAAGATGGAGCAGGCTTTTACAGCATTATGAATAGTAAAGGCCTTTTTGCTTACAACAAATATTCCAATGTGGACTTTACTGTTACAATGAGAACAAACGATGGAACAGGATCTGGCTGGGTTACCAGGGATTTCAATGATGTTTCAAAGTTTAATGCAGCAGAGGCTTCAAAAACAGCTTTAGACAAAGCAATTATGTCTAGAGAAGCAAAAGCTATTGAGCCGGGAAAATATACTGTTATTTTAGAACCTGCTGCAGGGTCGGATTTGTTGCAGAATATGTTATATAACATGGGAGCCCGTCAGGCAGACGAAGGAAGAAGCTTTTTGGCTAAACAGGGAGGTGGAACGAAGCTAGGCGAAAAATTAGTAGACGAAAGAGTTACTATTTACTCTGATCCTTTTAATGAGATAGTGCCGGCAAGCACATGGTCGGGAGATGGTATTCCTCAAGAGAAAGTTAGCTGGATAGAAAATGGAGTAGTTAAAAATATGTTCTATAGCAGATATTGGGCAGATAAACAAGGTGTGAAATGTGTTCCTGGTCCGTCTAATGGAATTATGATAGGAGGGGATGCCACTACTGAAGAGCTAATTAAAAGTACTGATAGAGGCATTTTAATTACCCGGTTGTGGTACATCAGAACTGTTGATCCTCAAACTTTACTTTATACAGGCTTAACCCGTGACGGAACCTTCTATATTGAGAATGGAAAGATTAAGCATCCTATTAAAAATATGAGGTTCAATGAAAGC
The DNA here is from genome assembly GCF_014636295.1 of Marivirga lumbricoides. Lineage (GTDB taxonomy): Bacteria > Bacteroidota > Bacteroidia > Cytophagales > Cyclobacteriaceae > Marivirga > Marivirga lumbricoides. The sequence continues at coordinate 71,197 of NZ_BMEC01000017.1, forward strand.
CCTGTAATTATGTTGAATAATTTGGAGGCTTTAGGAAAACAGCAAAGAGTAGATGGTAATTTAATTCCGGTAATGAAGATCCGTGATTTTACTTTTACCAGCTTGTCCGATGCTGTATAAAACCTATATTAGTATTAAGCTTATTATTAAATGTTATAAATGATAAAAACAGCGTTCTTTTGAGCGCTGTTTTTTTTATTACTTGTGTATATTTTTTGGTTTAGAAATACTGATTTACTACTTTAGTATTGAACCAAAATCTTGCACTTATGAGATACTTAAATTACTTCCAGCGAATCAATTTACTTCATAAACTTATTAAAAGAGGCAATACGGGTAAGGCAAATGAACTAAGCAACAAGCTTAACATTTCCCGAAGAACTTTATTCCTTTATTTGGAAACCTTTAGAGACCATGGTGCAGATATTAAGTATTGCAGAAAAACAAATACTTATTACTATGAAGAAGAGTTTTTGATTGAAGAAATCTTTTCCTAAACAGTGCAATAAAATTGCACTGGCTAAACATAGCTTTATGATTTAACCAAATAAAATAAAGCTATGTTAAATGCAAAACTCAAAAATGGATTAGCAGCACTAGTAATCGCTGCAGTAAGTTTAATCAACCTTGCACTGCTCTACGCTCCAGACAATAATGAAATTGCCGGAGAAGGAGAAATTGTTTACACAAGTAGTATTTATAATGCTGATGGTGCTACCTATGCAGCTACTCCTGCAGTTATTTTAACTGCCAGAGCAGCTGCTTTAGTTACTAAAGCAGCTGTAAGATCTGCTGTTGCTTATACGGTGGTTTGTTCTTTCTGTGGTAGTGAAGAGGAAGAAAAGAAAGAAGTATCGCTTACTTTAGAGACAGAAAAGAATATGCGATTAACACAATTGAATTAACATTCTTTTCAGGTGGCAGCTTTGTCACCTGATTTTCCTTTTTCTATTTTTAATATCTAACCGCATTAAAAATGAAGCTCAACAAACTAAAGATAATTACTATACCTATTCTTGGGGCTTTTATTTTCTATTGGGTGACCACTATCTTTTTTAACTTACCTGATAACTATATAAAGCTTCAGTTTATTGGAAGCGAAAAAATTTTTAATTCCTCATTATTTCAAAAATGGTCATTTTTCGCCCCACCTCCTAAGCATAATGACAGACTTTATTATTCATTCCATAGTAAAGATTCGTCAAATACAGATACTATAGTACTGGAAGTGGTAAAACCGATTATAGAATTAAAAAGGAAAGAAGCTCCTTTTAATGCTAGATATGAAGTGATGGACTATATTCTTAATAACTCCATGATCCAGCTTAATGATTTTCTTGTGGATCAGCGAAAGCGAATAGAATTTAATTATCCTGATTCAACTGAAAAGGAATTTATTCAACCATTAATGGAGTTTACCTGGAATAATAGAGATTACCTTAAAGCTATTCAAACACTGGCAAACTATGGTGAAATTGTAGCAGTAAAAAATAATATTGACCTCAATAAATACCATTACAAATTCTACATTGTAAATGAATCCATTAAATCATTTTCTGACAGGTCTCAAAAGGATGCTGTGATTTCTAAAACGCAATCAAAGATTTTTGAATCTCCTTTAATTAAAAAGTCATGACAGCGGATATTAATAAATTATACAACAAAAGTAACAGAACTTATGCATTAGCACTTCTAAGAGTGGTTATAAGCATCTTTCTAATTCGAAAAGTGTTCTTTAATATCGCCAATGGAGAGGTTCTTTACAGCAAAGGTAGTTTTGTAGCGCATGAAAATATTTTCTTTTTAGGAATTATTGAAATAGGTGATTGGATCAGAGGCTTTCATGTAGAAATAACCTTATTTTTTTCCGTATTATGTGTGCTTATGCTATTCGGAATAGGCAAAAGGATTACTATCTTATTTGTATTTCTGTTATTTGAGCTGTTTCAAAGGATGAATGGCCTTGTATTAAACGGAGGAGATAACCTAATGAAGTTTATTTTGCTTTATATGTGTTTTGCTGATTCCTTTGATTATTTTAGTATTCAGCAAACTCACTACAAAGGCGGTTCTAAAAATAAAATTAATAACCTTATTACAAATCTGGCAGCATTTTCTATTATCATGCATCTGTGTCTTGCCTATTTTGTTTCCGGTATTTTTAAACTACATTCAGATGTGTGGTTCAATGGGGTAGCTTCCTATTATACCTTATCATTAGAAAGATTTCAGGGGACTCCTTTTAATAATCAACTGGCGCAGAATGGATATTTTGTAACAATTACAACTTATGGTACCTTATTTCTGGAACTATATTTTCCAGTATTGATATGGATTAAGAAAATCAGATATCCATTATTAATTGCAGGTATCTTATTGCATCTAAGCATTTTTTCCCTAATGATGATTTATGATTTCCAATTTGTATTCATTATGGTCTACTGCCTGTTTCTATCTAATAAAGAATGGGAAACCTTATTTGCTAAAGTTAAAACTGTGAAATACTGGAGAAAATGGAAAATTGGAAAATTCTATCGTATCTGAGGGGTTTAGTTGAACTAAAAATATACAGGGTATTTTATTTTTTGATATTCCTCTACCCATTTTATGAGCCATTTAAATTTATTATAATTTTCATTTTCCTGGATGTGCTCTATGAAATTCTGGAGAAGAATTCCAACAAACATTCTTCCCGGATTTCTACTTCTGCGTTGGTTTATCACCCGTTCCTCTATTGGCAATCGCTTTGTCAAATGTGGGGAATGTTATACAGGTCTTTTATTGCATCTCCCCAATCATACAAAGATATTGCTGCTGCAGCTAAGTCAGAAGGAATCACATTTAAACTGCCATTTGAAGGAAAGTGGTATGTTTATAATGGAGGTATAAAAAAGGAGGATTCACATTCATGGAATATCTACAACCAACGTTATGCCTATGATTTTGTAATGATTGATGAGGAGAGTAAGTCTTATTGTTCATCTGCGCAGGATATTGAAGATTATTATTGCTACGGTAAAAAAGTACTGTGTCCTGCAGACGGAACGATCATTCATAAAAAAGATGGGTTAATAGATTATGATCAACCTGGTAAAATAAATTTCTGGACTAAGGATTTCAGAGGCAACTTTCTCATTATTGAGCATAGTAAAAAACACTATAGTTTTTTAGCTCATTTTAAAAAGGCCTCCATTACAGTGAATATTGGAGATATTGTGAAAGAAGGCCAAACTTTAGGCTTATGTGGTAATTCAGGTCATTCTACAGAGCCCCATATACATTTCCATGTACAGGATCATCCTAATTTTTACCTTGGTCTGGGGCTCCCCATCCCATTTTTTATTACCGATGATGCTGAGAGACAATTTATAAGCAAAGGAGAATTTATTACTGCTCAACATTAAAACATCATTCATAAACTGAACTACAACAATGGAAAAACAAATAGTTAAAAAACTTTTTATAGTTAATTCATTTATTTCACTGACTGTTTTGTTATTGTTTCATGTAACCGCCAATTACTTCTTTTTAAGTGACCCAATAGGCTTTTCTACAAATGATGTCTCCATCTTATCAATATTGCTGGCAATACTTTTTTTAACAATAGGAACAGTTTTAAATATAGCTTTTCTTTTTAACAGGAATATTGACCCTCATAAATACAGTAAAACTAAGTTTGTATTTATAAGTAGCATTATCGTTATACTGACTACTTTTCTTTTGGATGCTACTTATCAACTATTTAATAAAGATGTGTCTCTTGCTTATAGCAAGGCTCTATTTACCATGTTTGGTGGAGCTGAAATGGATGAAATTTCATTAAAAGTATTTTACAAGATGCCATTCTTCCTTAAAAATATTTTCTCTAACCTAATAAGTATATTTCTATTTCAATTGATTTCTATTTATCTGTATTCTAATCTCTTTAATTTTAATAAAACTACGTTCAACAATCCTCAATAAAGATTCTGCTAAGGAGAATATAATCCGCTTTTTTGTATAATACCTTTACCTTGTAGTTTAACCTCGAACAGGAAACCAACCATTTATATAATTCCTGTATTTTTCGTTGTTGCGGCTTATTTTTTGACGTAAAATAGCAGCAATGAATGAATTTTTCTTCACACGCCTGCAATATGAATCCGGTGACTGGAATGTGGACCAGCGCATGCCAAGTAATTTACTCAATTCACTGATTGAGTATACAAATATTCCGGTAGATACGGTAGAGAAAGTGGTGCCTCTTAGCAGTGACGAGATTTTTAAGAGCCCTTTTTGCTATTTAAGTGGTCACAAATTGGTGCAATTTACCCGAAGAGAAAGAGAGAATTTTGAAAAATATGTTCAAAATGGCGGGTTTGTATTTGTAGATGATTGCAACCATGATATTGATGGTCTCTTTGCAAAGTCATTTGAAAATCAAATGGCTGAAATATATGGACATGAAGGATTACAAAAAATTTCAAATAAGCATTCCATTTATTCTAGCTTTTTTGAGTTTGAAGATGGTCCGCCCACCACATCGCAGGAGCTTAATGGCTGGGGCGATGATATTGTGCATGACTACCTGAAGGCTGTTATCCAAAATGGTAAAATTAGGGTTTTGTACAGCAATAAAGACTATGGGTGTGAATGGGATTATGATTTTAGAAATAAACGGTGGCTGGCAGAAGATAACACCAAATTTGGAGTAAATATAATTATGTATGCTTTATTTAATTAAAGCCTAGATTAATCAATCAGAATGAGCGAAACGGAGATTCAACAGTTAAGTAATAAGTTTCAATTGGCAAAAAAGGAACTTGCTAAAGTAATAGTAGGGCAGGAGCAAATCATAAATGAAGTATTTATGGCGCTGTTAGCCGATGGTCATATTTTATTGGAAGGAGTGCCAGGCTTAGGTAAAACTTTGCTGGTTAGGTCTTTATCCAGAGTAATGTCTATGGATTTTCATAGGATACAGTTTACGCCTGACTTAATGCCTTCGGATATCATAGGAATGGAAATTTTGGAAGAGGACAGAAGCACCGGCAAACGCTTTTTTAAATTTAGTAAAGGCCCTATTTTTACTCATATCCTCCTTGCGGATGAAATCAATAGAACCCCTCCAAAAACACAATCTGCTTTGCTTGAGGCTATGCAAGAACGTGAGGTAACCTATGCAGGTCAGACCTATGAGCTGCCTAAACCTTTCTTTTTGCTGGCAACTCAAAATCCTTTAGAACAATCAGGCACTTTTCCGCTGCCTGAAGCGCAACTGGACAGGTTCCTTTTTTATAGTATTGTGCAATATCCTGCGGAAAATGAGGAACTTGAGATACTTAAGCAAACTACAGGAAGCACTGTAAGCGAAATTATACCTCAAATTTCGGCAGAAGATATTCTGAAGGCAAAAAAATGGGTAAGGGAAGTTGTTATAGATGACCATATTATTGCTAAAATTAATGATTTGGTAAGGAGTACCAGACCACAGACTAGTGAGAAAAAACAAGTGAAGGATTTTGTGGATTGGGGTGCTGGTCCCAGAGCAGGGCAATCTATTATTTTAGCTGCTAAGGCCAGGGCTTTTATGCAGGGAAGGCTAGCCGTAATTCCTGAAGATGTGGAAAGTGTGGCACAAGCAGTTCTCAGACATAGGGTAGTAATGAATTTTACAGCAAGAACGGAAGGGTACACTGTGACTGAATTAATTAAAGAGTTGCTAAACGTTTTTAAATCGTAATAATTTACTTAACTCAGGTTCAAAATACATATTTAAATATAATTAAATTCTATTTTAGCAATTGCGTACTCTTCAGGAAATATTTTCACTTACTAATTTGGAGGCCTTAAAAGCACTGCAAATTTATGTCCATCATTTGGTGGATGGGCTTATCACAGGGATGCATCAAAGCCCGAAGAAGGGTTTTGGAATAGAGTTTAAAGAGTATAAAAATTATGCTCCCGGAGATAGCCTGAAGCAATTGGATTGGAAATATTTTGCTAAAACAGATCATTATATGATTAAAGAAGCAGAGGTGGAGCGGCAGCATGATTTTCTATTTGCATTTGATTTAAGCAGGTCAATGGAATATTCTCAAGATGGAATTTCGAAATTCAATCTGGCTAAGGCTTGTATTGCGTCTTTTACATACCTGACAAATAAGCAGCACGATAATTTTAAAATAATCAATTCCTCAAACCATTCTACTAATTATGAAGATTTTCTGTTTGGATTGATAAAGCAAAAAATAGAGGAAGACTTCAAAACAAGTAAGCTTTATCCGACAGCATTGCAGAGTGCTAAAAGTACGGCTATCATCTTATCAGACGGATATATGGAAGACTATGAGATTGAGAAATTAATTAGTAACTGGGCAATTTCAGCTCAGAAATGTATTTTCATACATTTTCTATATCAGACAGAATTAAAACTTGAGTTCGATAGGGAGAATTATCGCTTTCAGGATCTTGAAACAGGACAAATTATGCAGGTGAACACAAAAGAGGCCAAATCTGAGTATGCAGATAAGGTAGAAAAATGGCATGAGCAAATTAAGCATAATTGTCTAAAGAATGGTGTATTGTATTTTCAGATGGATGGCAGAAAACCCTTACAAAATGAATTAATGAAGTTGCTTAATCAAATGAACTTTAACTTCGGATGATTTTGGCTAATCCTATATGGCTCTGGGGCTTATTAGCTTTATTGGTTCCTCTGGTAATCCATTTACTTAGTAAGAAGCAAACGAGGATACTTCCGTTTGGAAGTATTAGATTTCTGAAGGAATCAGCCAGTAGCCAATCCAGAAGTATTGAACTTTCGGATATTTTAATGCTGATATTGAGGTTATTCCTCCTTATTATAGTGATAATATGGCTGGCAGGCTGGGTTTCATCTGAAAAGCTTGAAAAAAAGAATTGGCTCATTTTAGGACATGGTATTGATTTACCTTCTGCCTACCAAAATGCTGTTGATCAGCAGTTATTAGAGGTGAAAGACGTAGTAGCGCTTAAAGGTGAAAAAACTTACCTAAATGAATGGTTCTTTTTAAGAGAATTAGGACAAAGATACCCACAAATTGATTCTTTAATATGGATTGACAACTTTTCCAGTACAGATTTCTGGGGGAGGGTACCCTCACTTTCCTATACCTATAACCTAATAGATTTTGGAAATAAGAACAATCAAAAGCCACTAATTGAGATAGATACGTTATTTTATGAAGTCAAAGGTCTTCCTGAAGCCGGTAAAGATTTGATTGATAAAGTATTGCTGTCAATCAGTCAATATAGTGGGTCTGAAATTATTTATTCAGATAATTCGACCCGGGTGACTGACATTTTATTTAGTAATGCTCCATCTTCAGATATTCCAATTCAATTTATTTTTAACCTGAGTGAGAATAACACCTATCGACTAGAAGATCAATGGCCTGCCAGAATCATCCATTTATCCGAAAACTATGTGGATGATGCTTTATTGCATGATGAGTTACTAGTAATAATCACTGAGTTTCTAGCACAATATTCAAACCCATTATGGGCATATAATAGCTTTGAGGAAGCTACGGCAGAACCCCAAGAATTAAGGAGTAAAGTATTGAGGCAAAGCAATGAAATAAAAAGCCATGAGTGGCTATTTTGGATGATTTTAGCAACGTTGCTGATAGAAAGAGTGTGGGCTTATAAAAGAATAAATGCATAGAGATTTTAAACCATATTGGCAAAAGGTAATAATTCTAATGCGAGGATCATTTTTGGGTGCAATCTTCATAACAGCTCTCTCTATCATGCTGTTATTACTGGGAATATTAAGCCTACTAGGTGTTTTCTGGCAAGTTCCTTTTGCAATAGTTTTATTCCTGACTTTATATTTAATACTTTTCATTTGGTCTGATTTTAAGAGAGTAAAGGAAAAGAGTATTATCAATTATCTCCATCATTGCTTTCCTGAGTTAGAATATAGCCTGGGTCTGTTTGTTGAGAAAAACTTAAGCATAGTAGCAAAAATTCAAAAAGAAAGAATTGTGGGTAAATTACCTCAGGTAAAGAGAATTCCTTTACCGGAGCAATGGAAAAGCTTATTACTTTTACTGCTTGCCAGTATTGTGGTCTTTTATGTTGGTTTCAATTCTAATTTACAGGAAGTGGGCGAGAGTAATCCTGCTACTGATAACTCAGTAACAAATGATGAACTCAAATTACCAAAAGTTGATACTTTATACACTACCAAAGGAGATGTTTTTGTCACAGTAATTCCCCCAGCTTATACAGGGAAACCTCAATTCTCCTGGCAGGATGGAGAATTGGTTCCTGAAGGTAGTGTAGTCCAATTTGCTGTTTCTGAGGGGGATATGGAGCCCAGGTTAATCTTGCAGGGAACAGATACGCTTAATTTCTTAGAAAATAAGAGAAAAAATAATAGCTGGCTTCTAAACCGAAAGATCAACTACTCTCAAGCCTTTCAACTACAATTCTTATCCTCAGATTCTTCCATAACAGAACCTATCAGTGTGATAGAAATATTGAATGATCAAAAGCCTGTAATACAGTTTAACTTAACTGAAACAAGAGTTGAGCTTAATTGGACCGATTTACAAAATAAATTGGCGGTACCGTTGGAAATGAGAGATGATTACGGGCTTTCTGCGGCCAATGTTGTAGCCACTTTAAGTAAAGGCGATGGTGAATCTGTCAAGTTCAGGGAGATGAAATGGCCATTGCCTGGTTTTAAAAAGGGAAAGAAAGTACAGTCATTTACCTATAATTTAAAAATAGATACTCTTGGCTTGGATCCGGGGGATGAGCTCTACTTCTTTATTGAAGTAATGGATAATAAGCAGCCTGATTACCAACGTACTAAGTCGGAGGTGTTCTTCATAGAGGTTAAAGATACGGTACAGCAGGAATCTGTGGCTTTTGAAGGACTCGCTCTTTCTACCGAGCCAGAATACTTTAAAAGCCAGCGACAGATTATAATTGATACAGAAAAGCTCTTGAAAGAGAGAAGAAGTATTTCCAGATCTGAATTCGAGCAAAGAAGTAATACCATTGGTGCAGATCAAAAGATTTTGAGGCTTCGTTATGGTATTTTCTTAGGCGAGGAATATGAAGTAAGCGGTGGACTTGGAGAAATGGCCCACGGCAATGATGATGAAGACCATGACCACGATCATGAAGAGCATGAGGATGAAGGACATGACCCTCATGATCCCAATATAGATCATTCTGGCCATGATCATAGTAATGAAGCTATTGGATCACAGCCCGGAGAGACAAAGTTTTCCAATTCACTTTACAATTCACCAGAGATGGAAGCTTATGTTCATGCACATGATGATTCCGAAATAGCAACATTTTTTGATGCTGAAGTGAAAGCAAAACTGAAAGAAGCATTATCCAACATGTGGGATGCAGAGCTTTACCTAAGAACATACGAGCCAAAGAAGGCAATTCCTTACGAGTATAAAGCGCTTGAATTGATAAAAGAAGTACAAAGAGCATCACGTATTTATGTAGAAAGAATGGGCTTTGAGCCCCCTCCACTAGAACCTGACAAAAAGCGTTTATCCGGCAAGCTGGATAAGATTCAGGCGGAAGCAATATCATTTAATGCTGAAACTAATGAGTTCTTGCTAAATGTTCAAGCATTGCTTACTGAAATGAAAGCCATTAGCTATACTGATTTAAAGGAAGAAAAGATAAAAGCAGTGAAAGATTTAAGTAAGTTATTAGTGAAGCAAATGGTAAATAGCCCGGTAAGGTATGCCAAAATTCTGGCAGCCATTAGTACCTTCCGTGAAGAACCATCTCATGAAAATTTTCAAAAAATTATAGGATTAGCAGAAACAGTTCTTCCGGAAAATTTAAATAAAATAGTACCAGAAGCGAGTGGTGGCTTACGTTTACAGGAAGTTTTTCATCGGCAATTAAACAACGAATAATTTGATAGCTTTTTCATTACTTAAAGAGATTCAGGAGTGGCATGTGCTGTTGTTTGTTATTTTTACCTCCGCTTTAGTTTTTTTGGAATGGCGCAAGAAGAAAAAGAGGAGAGTTTGGCGAGTTCTGACTATAATACTTGCCGGTATCTCATTGTATATCATTTATTTGCAGCCTGTAGCTTTATCCAAAAAGGAAGATAAGTCTATTTTAGTAATTGGGAATGGTGTTAAACCTGGTATAAAAGATTCTCTTCTCCAATCAGATAAGTTGGAAGTATATGAGTATGATTTTGAAACGACATTATTAAAAACTCTTTCATCCAAAAAAGTAAAACTTAGCAGCTTAAATGAATTACCTTTTAAGGTGGATACTTTATTCACTGTAGGTTATATTCCTCCCATTAATCCCCATTATTATGGGTATAGAAGGGACTTGATTGATGATTCCTCCCAATACAGTATAAGCTATCCGAAGTGGTTAAAGCTGGGAGAGGAGCTTATTATTAAGGTAAATAATGATTCTGATGATGCGATCACTGCTAAAGGTATAGTAGGTTTGGATTCTGTTAATACAATTGTTGAAGCAAACACAGAATCGGTAATTTTAAAAACAGCTCCTAAAAATACGGGAGTAGTATTCGGCAATTTGCAGCTTAACGATGATGTTTATTATTACCATACAAGTATTCAGAATGAAAAAAAATATGTCTTTCATATAGTTAGTGAAACTCCTGATTTTGAATGGCGTTTTCTAAAAGATTATCTTGAGAGCCTGGGACATGCAGTATTTTATGAAAGTAAAATCTCTAAAGAAAAATACAAATCTTCCTTCTCCAACTGGCCTGACTCTCTTTCAAAGCAAAAATATAGCAAACAGCCTTTAGCTTTGGATGTATTATTGGTGGATATGGAAGCATGGAACAATATGGGAGGGCAAAGAAAAAATGATTATAGCAAAATTTTAAATACGCGTCAGGGGGCACTCATTTTAAGGGCCAACCCCAATGTGTCTGTTTCTCTGCAATCTATAAACCCTACTCTGAAAAACAGGATTTTCTCAGCTAAAGAAATTAGTTTAAATAATGGGGTTAATTTATTAAATATCAGTGGATTAAATTCATTTCAGAAAGTAGATGAGCTATACTTATACAAAAATATTTTACCGACTGTGAGTATTGGTTTTTTACAAATTCAGGATACTTACCAATGGAGTCTGGCAGGAAAAAAGATTGAGTATAGAAATTATTGGTCTTCAGTTTTAAACCAATTAATGAGAACCCACAAATCAGAGTATTCTTTTACTAATGAATGGCCGGTAGTATATCAACCTTTTCATGCTTCATTTTGGTCTGCTCAGCCTCTGGATTCAATTGAGGTGATTTGGAATGGATCAGATACATTGCGTAAGTCTGTTGTTCAGGATCCTGTATTTAATGAGCGCTATCAATTGGTCTTCTATCCTGAGAAGGTAGGACAGTATCAATTGTCAAGAGGAGAAAAATCTTCAGATGGTTTCTTTTACGTACATCCAGATAGTACCTCCTCCCAATTATTAATGGAATCATCTTATAATTACAATTTCAATTCTTACTTGAGCAGGATAAATGATAGCCATTCCAATAATTCATCGAATAATAAAGAAGATTCTTTAACTTTTTGGTTTTTTTTGCTGTTTTTGCTAAGTATTAGCTTTTTGTGGATCGAAGAGAAAATATAGCAATATGTTAAAATGCATTTTTTTGAAATTTATAGTGTTCTTTCTTCTAACAGTATGTCCTTTAATAAGCTTCAGCTATTCAGGACAATCTACTGATACTCTTTCATTATGGCCTACAAACGTGGCATATTATGAAACCATTTCTCTATTATCTGAATACATTCAAAGAGAATCGGTTACAGGGAATGAAAAGGAAGCTGGTCTTTTTCTTGAAGAGTATATTAAATCTACAGATTTAAATCTGAGGGTTTTCTCAGATCAGGCAAACAAATACAATATAGCGGCTTCTCTGTATCCTCTGGATAGCAACAAACCTAATATTATTTTACAAAGTCATATTGATGTGGTTCCCGCAGAAGCTTTAGAAAGTTGGGACTATGGACCTTACAGTGGCCATTTTGATGGGAAATATATTTATGGTCGGGGCGCGTTAGATTGCAAAGGTGTTGGGATAATGCAATTGAAAGCTTTGATGGCATTTAAATCAGACTATGATACTGCTGACCTGCCCTTCAATATCACAGCTTTATTTCTTTCCGGAGAAGAAACCGGGGGTAATTTTGGTGCTGCATATATCTTATCACAGTTTAAAGAAGAGCTTAATCCAGTAGTTGTTTTAGGTGAAGGTGGAGCAGGTTATAAAAATGTGCTGAAAAATAATCCGGAAAAAACAGTTTTTGGTGTTTCTATTGCTGAAAAACAAAGTTTATGGGTAAAATTGAAAGTAGTAAATGAAGATGGAGGACATGGAGCTGCACCGTCTGCAAATTATGCTAATTTACAATTAATAAAGAGTCTTAATAATCTGAATACCAGAAAAGTAAACCTTCTTTTTCACAGAAGCACCCGACAAATGTTTAGGCGTTTGGGTAAAGCAGAAGGGGGTATCAGAGGTTTTTTTATCAGAAACATCAATTGGTCAATTCTGGCTCCTTTCGTTCGAAAACAGATTGAGAACGATCCTTTCTTCTCATCACTCATTACTAATACAATCACTGTCTCTAACATTTTTAATCCTCCGGGTCCTCCAAATCAAATAAGTAATTATGCTGTGGCTGTTTTAGATTGCCGATTGGTACCTGGTACGTCTACCAAAAACTTTCTAAATTACATCAAAAGAAAGTTGGATAATGATAATATTGAAATCTCAGTAATCTCTCAGAGCCCTGAGGCTAAGCCTTCTAAGCTTAATAATTATTATAAAGCAATAGAAAGGGCTATCGCAGAAACGTACCCTCAGTCAGAAACAATACCATTTCTTTTTCCGGCAACCAGCGATAATAGTACATTCAGGTCATACGATATTCCTTCCTACGGATTTATCCCGGCTGTAATTAGTGAAAGAGATATCAATAGTATTCATAGCCATAATGAAAGAATTAGTGTAGAGGATTTGGGCTCAGGCATAAAAGTTTATTACAACTTTTTAAAACAAGTTCAGTTAAAAGAGCCGTTCTCAATATTTAATATTTTTAATGACGCTGACGAAGAAGAATGAAGAAATCTAAGGTTTTTCTAATAATTGCTGCGGTTTTTATGGCAATCGTGTTTTACGTTATCTACGATATGGCTTCAAAAACAACTTTTCCAGGTGGAAATAAAAAAAAGGAGCAAACAAAAAGTACTCAGGACAGTATTTATAAAGATACAATGCAGGTTGAAATAAAGAGAGATGAGCCAAACAGGAAAAAAGATTGATATTGAGAAGGTTGACTTGGAGAAAATGAAAGAGGGTACTACCAATAAACCCGGTATCATTGAATTTCCTCACCATTCCGGCAGTGCATTAATTAAACCTGAAGATAAAGGTAAAATTAAGGGTAGGGCAGTAGCAGCTATGCATCAGCAGACTGAAAGTCAGATGAATCAGTTGTATGAGCAGATGCAATTATTGGCCAATCAGGCAAAATCCCTTCAGAAAAGGGTGGAGATTTCTGAACGCATTTATTTAGCCAAGATGAACTTTGAGCCACTTATTAATCATGTTTACCATCTATATGAATCCGAAGAGGGTAAAGATATACTTTCGCTTATTGCACCAAATGAATGGGGAAAAAGTAAAACTTATATTAGGTATTTAGCTTCAGTAAAATTGCTGGCGGATCATACCTGGGAAATAATTGCAAAGCCGGATGAAGAAGAGGGGTGAGGGTTTAACTAATTGATTTTCATTTGTTTATTAAGGTTCTTTTGAACTAAGTAAACCTTTTATTTCTTCCATCCCTTCACCAGCTGATTTCTGAATAGCCGTAATTTTTTCGTACCCATAGTAAGGCGGAGTTTCAGGATCTACCACATAAATGGGAGTACCACTTTTTACTTCATGAATTAATCCGGCTGCCGGGTAAACTTGTAAAGAGGTGCCAACCACAAGCAAAATATCAGCCTTGGCTACTATTTTTGCTGCAGGCGCAATCATAGGCACCATTTCTCCAAACCATACGATGTGAGGACGTAACTGGGAATTTTTAGCACACACATCACCTTCTTTTAACTCCCAACCTTCAATATCATAAATTAGGTTCGGGTCTACTGTACTGCGGGCCTTTCCAATTTCACCATGCAAATGAAGAATGTTGGTTGAACCAGCCCTTTCATGTAAATCGTCTATATTCTGAGTGATGATCTGTACATCAAACTCGGCCTCCAGTTCAGCCAAAATCTTATGAGCCCTGTTAGGCTGTGCCTGTTGGATGCCTTTTCTTCTTTGGTTATAAAAATCAAGTACCAGGGCGCGGTTATTTTGCCAGCCTTGTGGTGAAGCTACTTCTGTTACATCATAACCTTCCCAAAGCCCATCTGCTCCCCTAAAAGTAGGAATGCCACTTTCAGCACTTATTCCGGCTCCTGTTAAAACAACTAATTTTTTCATGGTACAAATTGTATTTTTATGCTTAAGAATTTCATTTTATCTTAAAGATAGAAAACGGGAATTAATAACATAAAATATCCTGTAACTTCGTTTTCGAAAATAAAAATTAAAAGTTTATGAATTACAAATTATTCATTTTAGGCTTTGCATTTGTAAGTGCAACAGCCTGTGTAACGCAGAAGAAATATGATACTTTGCTGGCTGAAAAAGTACAAGCAGATGCTAAAAATCTGGAGCTGGAAGAAGATTTAGAGAGCAAAAGAAGTGAAATAGCAACATTAGAAACCCGCCTGGAAGAAGCAAAAGAGAGTTTAGCAAAAAGCAGAGAGGCATTTGAAAAAAGCCAAAACAGTCTGGATTCACTTCAGGCACAATACAATACGCTCAACAGCTATTATAAAGACTTAATGGGCAGCAGTGGCAAGCTGAATAAGGATTTAGCTGAAAAGCAGAAACTTCTCTTACAAATGGAAACAGACTTAGAAATAGCTAAGCAACGTAATGATGCATTGGCCACAGATTTAGCTGAAAGAGAAGCTAAAGTAGAAGAACTGGAGCGCATTCTGGCAGAGAAAGATGCAGCTGTTGCCGCATTGAAGCAAAAGGTAAGTGAAGCTCTGTTAAACTTTAAGGAAAATGACCTTACTATAGAAGTGAAAAATGGTAAAGTATATGTTTCACTTGCTGAGCAACTATTGTTTAATTCAGGAAGTATTGTGGTAGACCCGAAAGGGGTGAGTGCTTTGAAAAAATTAGGTCAGGTGCTTAAAGAAAATCAGGATGTAAACATAGTAGTTGAGGGACATACAGACGATGTGCCTATCGGAGGAAATAATAAATACATGAGAGATAACTGGGATCTTAGTGTTTTAAGAGCTACTTCTATAGTAAGAATTTTAACAGAGAATGGTGCATCACCGCAAAGGGTAACGGCTGCAGGGAAAGGAGAGTATGCCCCTAAAGCTGCAAATACTACTGCTGAAGGCCGCCAGAAAAACAGGAGAACTGAGATTATACTTACTCCTAAATTGGATGAACTTTTCCAGATTCTTGAAGCAAACTAATCAAACTAATAGAAGGTGCTATTCTGCTCAATTGGATCTTCTATTAGATGAGCAGAATTAAACATTTTGTGTGAAATAAAGAAGGTCAGATGGAGGGCATCTGACCTTTTTAAACTTTATTATGTTGATGTTATAATTATTTTATAAACCTTAATAAGGTTGTCGTTTCAAAATAATAAAAAATAATAACATCAACAATTGCTTATTAATAGAGGTATTCTAAAGCAACTCTATCATAATAGCCAAATACTCCTGTAGCACTTGAACTGAAGCATGATAGCATGATTGAGTTTGCATCAAAACCGGATGGAGTACCAGGGATTTGAACTGCACCCACACCGCCAGATCCTTCATTTCCACCACTTCCACAAGATAGAGAACGGTTGAAATAATCAGTATGTCGCAGACCTAAACAATGGCCTATTTCGTGGGCAATTACATGGCTGTTCACTGCACGAGAATAATTATCTAAACCACTTAGAATTTGAACCCACTTATAAGGTGCTCCACCACTTGGGAAACCGGCAGATCCACCAGCGCCTCCAGCTACTCTATACACGACAATGTCGGCATTAGTACTTGAAGAGAAAGATAGGCTAAAATTCAAATTGATATTCAACTGGTTATACCTATTGATCGCATCCTGAAGGCCTTGACGCATCTTAGTAGTCAATGCATTAGAGCCTCCTGTATATCCAATAACAGATATTGTTTGCGGAGAACTTACGAGATTGAAGGTACGATACTGCTCACCCATAGCTCCATGATGATCAATATCACTTTCTAACATTTTATCCAACATCTCAGGTGTAATTACAATATCTCCCTCCAATACGTAATTTGTTTGACCTGCTGTTCCAGATAACTCATCTCCATCCTGTAATTGGATGTCACTCACATCAAAACCCAAAGTTTTGAATTTTTCAATCACATCATCCGAGATATGATTTGTTTTCAGATCGAGTTCTTCTTTGTTCTCACAAGAACTCATGATCACTGTCGTTGCCATGATTGTCAAAACAATCATTAAGCTGTTTTTTAATTTACACATAATAACGTAAGTTTTTGGTTACATTCGAATTATATTGTTTTCTTTACGGAACAAAAAATTATTAATAATAAATTTTTCGATATTATTATAAAAATACAATTCTTACTCAATATTATTTAAATGTTATCTGATAATCAACCAAATATTAATCAACTTATAAATGCAAACATATCTCCATTTAAACGCTATATAAATGTTGTAACATTCTTTTTGTTATATTTTTTATTTAACACACCCGTTGGTGTCACTGCTCAAAGTATAAATAGTTATCCTGAATGGATACAATTTTATGAAAATAGCCATAACCCTAATTTTAGAGAGCAATTCACGGATGAAACAGCTTTATTTTTGTTTAACAGTGCTATAAGTTTAGACAGTTTAAAGGCGCACGGCTTTGAGGTGTATAGAAGACTAGCTCCCGATCTTATAATAGGGAAATTGAAAACGAATAATCAAACTCAAGGAAAAGAAGGTTCTCATTATAGCTTTTCTCAGTTTGAAATTAACAACCTTTGGAAGCTATCCCCGGATCTTTTGAAAAAAGAAAGCTATAAGGAAATAATTAATGGAAAATTTTGGCTTCATGTTTCTGACTTAAGTGCTTTTCAAGAATTTGCCATACGTAATAATTACCTGAAAATTATAATAAATAGAAGGGGTTATTTTTTAATTGAGTTGAAACAAACTTCATTAAATTACTTATTAGAGCAACCCTTTATACAATATGTTGGGCAGGAAGCTACAATGCCGAAGAACGAGGCCACTGTATTAGATTTAAACCTTCATCCTAACAGGATTAATGCTGTGCACCATATATATCCTGCTCTGAAAGGTCAAGAACAAATTCTTAGTCTCCAGGAACCACTTTATGATATAGATGATATTGATCTTGCAGGAAGATATGTTGAAAGTTCGCTCGAAAGTGAGTTTACTGATGTACATGCAACGCAGATGGCTACTATTGCGATAGGTGCAGGGAATTCCTTTATTACCGGAGAAGGTGTTGCTGGCAAATCTTTACATACTTCCTCTGATAACTCTAATATAATTCCTGACACTCAAGCAGATTATGAGCGCCTGGACGTTCAGATTCAGAACCACTCATATGGTACTGAAATTGAATCCTTTTATGGTGCTTCCGCTGCAATGTATGATGAAAGCGTTAATAACCTCCCTGAATTGCTCCACATAATGTCATCCGGCAACTCCGGAAATCAGTCGGCACAGGCAGGTAATTACGCATCTATCTCAGGTTTTGCAAACCTTACCGGTAATTTTAAACATGCTAAAAATGTTTTAACTGTTGGCTCAGTAGACACTACGGGGAATCCTATTTTACTAAGTAGCAAAGGGCCTGCACATGATGGAAGAGTTAAGCCTGAGCTTACTACTTACAGTATGGCCGGCACCTCCAATTCTGCTGCTTTAGTTTCCGGAACAGCCATTTTACTACAACAGCTCTACAAATCACAATACAATACTGCTATGCCTGCAGCTTTATTAAAAGGTTTACTAATTAACTCAGCGGATGATGTACATAATAAAGGAGTAGATTTTAGTACAGGATATGGTCAGTTAAATGCTTTGAGAGCAGTTGAAAACCTCGAGAATAAACAGTTTTTTTCAGATGAAATATCCAATAATGATATCAATACACTGCCTCTCAATATTCCTTCAGATGTAATAAATCTTAAAATAACATTGGTTTGGAATGATCCTGCTGCCAATCCAAATGATGAAAAAGCTTTAGTAAACGACCTTGATTTAACTGTTGTTAGGCCCGGCTCTCATATTGTTATGCCCTTAGTTTTAAATACTTCACCCAATGAATCTGCCATCACTTCTTTAGCCATAGAAGGAGAAGATCATTTAAATAATATAGAACAGGTGGTGATAGAAAACCCGGAAAGTGGTGTTTACCAAATCAGGGTATCCGGTTTTGATATACCAGTAGAAAATCAAAAGTACTACATTCTTTATCAATGGGATGAAATAGATCAATTTCGCTGGACAAGCCCAACTGGTTCAGATAACATACCTTATAATGGAGAAACAACCAGCCACTTAAGATGGGAGTCTTCTTTTTATGAGGAATATGGGGATATATTCTATCAATTAACGCAAGGTATTGAAGCAGGAACCTGGAAATCTGTTAAAGATGGTGTGTTACTTTCAGCAGAAAATTATAGATGGGAAGCTCCACAGGTGAATAGCCCTGCTTTATTTAAAATGATCATTGGTGAAAAAGAGTTTGTCTCTGACACATTCTCAATCTCAGTACCTTTAAGGCTAGGAGTAGGTTTTGATTGTACCGATTCTTTAAAATTACAATGGCCCTCTTTAGCAAGTGCTGATCATTATGAAATTGAAACATTAAAGGATAATGAACTCCAAACTTATTCAATAGTGCAAGACACCTCGCTGGTAATTTCTACAGATAAACTTGAAAGTAATTATTTCCGAGTAACCCCAATTGTCGAAGGTAAAAGATTGATCCAAAGTTTTACTATTAATTATCAACTTCAAGGTGCTGGCTGCTTCCTTAAAACATTCTTTGTAGAGGCTGTTCAGGATACAGGAGTTTTTTTACAGGTGGAACTAGGGGCTGTTAATGGTATACAAAATATTGATTTTGAGAAATTAAATGAGAACCAGGAATGGAAAACAATTAGCAGCAACAGTCCTGATAAACTAAGATATTCCATTTTAGACTCAAATCCTGATGATGGGCCAAACACATACAGGGTAAATATCCAGTTTTCTAATGGAACAAGTCTCCCAAGTGAAAGTTTAACCATCTTTTTTGTTAAATCCAGAGATTTTATAGTGTATCCTAACCCTATACGAAACAATGAAACATTGAGAGTTTTCAGTAAGAAAATAGAGAGAGATCATATATTTCAGCTTATTAACCCTCTGGGCAAACAGATTCTAGAGTCCTCACTTACTGATGAACGTACTTTCATCGATTTACCTGTACTTTCAGATGGTATTTATTATTACAGAATTTTTAAGTTAAAGGAGCAGGTTGCTAACGGTAAAATTGTAATAGTTAAATAAATACTGGTACACAGATTATAAAAGGAAAGCATTTTATAATAGAACGAAAAAAAGAATTTTTCAGTTTTTAATATCTTTTAATCAATATTGTCCAAAATAAAATTGCCTATGAAATTAATTTTGCCTAACATTCTAAATATTTATAACCAAAAACTTATAAAATCATGATTAAAAATGTAAAGACCTATTTAGGCGCTTTAGTTGTAGGCGTAGTAATGTTTTCTGCTTGTCAGCAGGACGAAGTAGCGAAATTAGATGAGTTTGCAGTAGACCCTTTGGTAATTGAGAAATTAAAGGCTCTGGGCTTTGATGTAACAAATCAAGCTCCTACCTTATTTGAAGATGGCTATTTGGTGGAAGGCGATATTTACCTTACCGACAAAACCATTTCAGAGATGAGTAAACCTTCTTTTTTACCTAATTCTGAACAGTATAGTACAGATAACCTGGTCTGTGGCCCCCGTAATATTACTGTTTATGCTCCTCAAGGAGGTAGTAATGGCTACAGCTCTGCTATGATAGCAGGTTTAGACGAGGCCATAAACAGGTATAACAATGAAAATTTAACCTTAACTTTTCAAAGAGTTACTTCTTCCTCTAATGCAGATATTGTTATGACAAGATTAAGCCGAAGAGATGAAAGAAGAGGTGTATTAGGTTCTGCCGGATTCCCTACAAATAGCTGTGATCCTTATGGAGAGATCAAGATGAGTGGTGTATTGGAATCTTCTTATGGTTTATCAACCAATGGTATTGCTACTATCATTGCTCATGAAATGGGCCACTGTATTGGTTTCCGTCATACTGATTATTTTAACAGAAGCATTAGCTGTGGTGGATCTCCTGTAAATGAAGGCGCTTCCACAGTAGGAGCTAACCATATTCCTGGTACTCCAACGGGTGCATCGGCTTCTGCTGCTTCATGGATGTTAGCTTGTACTGATGGTAGTAACAGGCCATTTAATAACGATGATCAAACGGCTTTAGACTATCTTTATTAATTAGAGAAGTTAAAAATCAACATATTGTATTTGTGAAAATGGAAGCTCCGATGGGGTTTCCATTTTTTTATGTATCTGAATGAACAAATAATTGCAGTTTTTTATTGATAGGATATGACTATCTTTGTAAATACTTATTAAATAGACAGAAAGATTTTGGAGTTTAATCAATTTAATTTTCATCCTACCTTAAAAGAGGGCCTCGATATGATGGGCTTCACAAATGCGACCCCCATACAAGCAGAAGCCATTCCCAAAATACTTGATGGGAAGGATTTGATCGCCTGTGCACAAACCGGTACAGGAAAAACGGCTGCTTTCGTTTTGCCTATTTTAAACAAATTAGCTTCATCTGAGGGTAATTCGAAAGAAGTTAATACATTAATTATTGCCCCTACAAGGGAATTGGCACAACAAATAGACCAGCAAATTGAGGGGTTTTCATATTTTACCAATGCCAGTTCCATTGCTATTTACGGTGGTGGAGATGGTGCAGCATGGGAGCAACAAAAGAAAGCCATCAGACAAGGTGTTGACATATTAGTTGCCACTCCTGGAAGACTGATTGCATTATTGAATTCCAATGACACCAACCTGTCTCATATAAAGCATCTTATATTAGATGAAGCTGACAGGATGTTAGACATGGGGTTTTCAGACGATATCAATAGGATTGTAAAGCAACTGCCTACTAACAGGCAAACATTGCTTTTCTCTGCAACAATGCCCCCTAAAATAAAGAAACTAGCGTCTGCTATTCTTAGGGATCCCGAAGAAATCAGTTTAGCCATTTCTAAACCAGCGGCAGGAATTTCACAAAAAGCTTTCATGACCTTTGATGGCCAAAAAACTCCTTTACTTAAATTCTTATTAGGTTCAGGTAGGTTTGAAACAGTAATTGTATTTGCCGGTACCAAAGACAAGGTTAAATCATTGGAGAAAGAGTTAAAAGGGCTTGATATGCCTCAAAAGTCATTTCACAGTGACCTGGAACAAACCGAAAGGGAAGAAATTATGAGGGATTTTCGGGCTAAAAAGATAAGAGTACTAATAGGAACAGATATTTTATCACGTGGAATTGATGTGGAAAATATAAGCCTTGTAGTAAATTATGATGTGCCTGGCGATGCAGAAGATTATGTTCACAGAATCGGAAGAACAGCAAGAGCTGCCACAACGGGCGAAGCCATTACCTTTGTAAATGAAAAGGATATGGAGAAATTTAACCGTATAGAGGAGCTGATAGAGAAAGAAGTGATTAAAACCAACAGCTTACCTAATCAGTTAGGCGATGGTCCGGAGTATCAGAAGAATGCAAAGAAATACAAAAAGCCGGGCTTTTCTCGAAAAAAATCATTCCGAAAAAAGAAAAACTCATAAGTACCTCAAAAAATCAATTTAATTAAGATGTCATTTAAAGAATTGGGGATTTCAGACAAGCTTATACAGGGCTTGGATGAAATGAATATTAAAGAACCCACTAAAATACAGAAAGCTGTTATACCTTATTTACTTACTAATGCTGGTGATTTAGTAGCCCAGGCCCAGACAGGAACAGGTAAGACAGCCGCTTTCGGTCTTCCTATTTTACAACATATCAATGTAAAAGGGGAGAAGATTCAGGCTGTTATTATTGCTCCGACAAGAGAGCTTTGTCAGCAATTAGCTAAGCAGCTTTTTAAATTTACTAAGTATACTGACAAAATATATACTGAAGCAGTATTTGGAGGAGCAAAGATTGAACGACAGATTCAGGCTTTGCGTAGACCTACTCATATTTTAGTAGCTACCCCCGGTAGGTTAACTGATCTGATAAGAAGAAAAGCGGTAGACATCAGGCAGGCAAGCACCCTGGTACTTGATGAAGCGGATGAAATGCTTAGTATGGGCTTCAAAAAGGATTTGGAGTTTATATTCCAATCCATGCCTCATAAAAAGAACGTATGGTTGTTTTCAGCTACCATTCCTACAGACATCAAGTACTTAATAAAGAAGTATTTAGACCCTGACGCCAAGTATATTCAAACATCAGGAAACGAGATTGTTAACGAAAACATTAACCATCAGTTTGTTCCGTGTGATAAAGATGAAAAGTTGAGTATTTTACAGTATTTCCTAAAAACACAGAAAAGTGAAAGAGGGGTAATTTTCTGTAATACAAAGGCTTCTGCCCGATCACTTTACGAACAACTTCAAGCCAGAAAACAATCGGTAGGTATTCTGGAAGGAGACATGCAACAGAAGGAGCGGGATAAAATGCTTAGAGCATTTAAAGGAAGTAAACTAAATTTATTGATTGCTACGGATGTAGCAGCCAGAGGAATAGATATTGCAGATTTAGCTTTCGTGGTGCACTTTGAAATTCCCAGGCAACTGGATTACTACATCCATCGAAGTGGCCGAACAGCCAGAGCCGGAAAACAAGGAATCAGTATGGCCTTTGCTACCAAAAATGATTTAAGCCAGATTCAAAAAATTGAATCGGAACTGGGAATTAAAATGAAAAAGGTTCCATTTTCTTGATTTAAGGAAGTACATGAATAAAACCTTATCTGAAATGTTGTTGAAAGAAGTTTCAAGTGATAAATTAAATTTAATAAAGTTAGTTGTATTTCTTTTTGTATTTGTTTTGTTTGGAAGCTGTGCATCCAGGGAACAAAGACAGCAAAAACTCATTCAAAAAGGCTATCTGGAGCTTGAAGCTAATAATGTCGAACGCAGTATTGAACTTTTTGAAGATGCTACAGAGCTGGTTGCTGAAAATGCTTCAGCTTGGAATGCCTTAGGAGTCGCTCTCTACAAGAATGGCAATACTTATGAAGCAATCCATGCTTTTGATAAAGCCCTTATGCTTCAACCTGATTACACCAGAGCTTATTACAACCGAAGTAATGCTTTTTATGATGCCGGTGAATATTATAGAGCTTTAGATGATCTGGAGCCGGTAATGAATAGTTATGAAGATTCAGCTTTTGTATATCTTGCGAAAGGGCTTTCCCTTGTAGGGCTGAAAAAGTATGAAGAAGCCAAGAAAGCTTTCATGTGGGCAGCCTCAATGGATAGCACTAATGCTGAGATTTTTGCCAATATTGGTATTGTATATTATTATCAGCAGGAATATGGACAGGCTGAAAAGTATACACTCTCCGCGCTGAAGAAAAATGAAGGTGAAGCCAATGCCTGGAATTTATTGGCCTTAATCCAGACTGAAAAAGAGAATTATTCCGGAGCACTTGAATCTGTCAATAAGGCGATTAGCTATGATAAATTTCAGCCTTATTTCTTGAACAACAGAGGCTTTATCCTCACTATGTCAGGCGATTATGAGAAAGCTGAAAGAGACTTAAGGCAGAGCATATCTATTGATGAACGTAATCCATATGTTTACAGAAACCTGGGTATTCTTGCTCTTAAAAAAGGTGACTACACTGAAGCCATTCGGCAATTGAAAGAAGCCCTAAAAAAGAACGAGTATCTCTCTTCAGCCAATTTTTACCTTGCAGAAGCTTATAGGCTTAACAGTCAAAAAGAGCTTGCTTGTGAGTACTATCAAACCTCTACTTCTTTAGGTGAGAAGCAGGGGATAGAAGCTTATGAGAAATTCTGTCAGGAGATTGCCATGTAAACCTTAATAAATTTCTTATTTTTGCCTCAAATTTTAGGATAACGATATGTTTGATAATCTTAGTTATAAATTAGACCGCGCATTTAAAACCCTGAAAGGTCAGGGACAAATTACAGAAGTAAACGTAGCCACCACTGTGAAGGAAATTCGCAGGGCTTTGGTAGATGCTGACGTTAACTTTAAGGTAGCCAAGGAAGTAACCGATAAAATTAAGCAGGAAGCATTAGGAAGAGATGTATTAATTTCCGTTTCTCCGGGACAACTTCTTATTAAAATTACCCAGGAAGAACTCTCTAAAATGATGGGAGAGAAGCAGGAGGATATTAACATACAAGGCTCACCTTCTACCATTCTGATTTCTGGTTTACAGGGTTCTGGTAAAACTACCTTTACCGGTAAATTGGCCAAAAGATTAAAAAAACAAGGAAAACAGGTTTTAGTAGCTGCCTGTGATATATACAGACCTGCAGCTATCGATCAGTTAAAAGTGTTAGGAGAGCAAATTGGAGTAGAAGTGTATGCTGAACCTGATAATAAAAATGCAGTTGAAATTGCCGGGAATGCCATCAAATACGCTAAAAACAACGGGAAAAGTGTCGTAATTATTGATACTGCCGGTCGTTTAGCAGTGGACGAAACAATGATGCAGGAAATTGAGGCTTTAAAGAAAGCACTTAATCCTTCTGAAACCTTATTTGTGGTGGACTCCATGACAGGACAAGATGCAGTTAACACTGCAAAAACATTTAATGAGCGTTTAAACTTCGATGGTGTTGTTTTAACCAAGTTGGATGGTGATACCCGTGGGGGAGCTGCCCTGTCTATCAGAACTGTAGTTGATAAACCAATTAAATTTGTCAGCACCGGTGAGAAGATGGATGCTATAGATCTGTTCTATCCTGATAGGATGGCTCAGCGAATCCTTGGTATGGGGGATGTGGTCTCTTTGGTGGAAAAAGCACAGGCAACTTTTGATGAGGAAGAGGCTAGCAGATTATCGAAAAAGATAAGAAAAAACCAATTCGATTTTGAAGATTTCCTTTCCCAGCTTCAGCAGATTAAGAAAATGGGAAATATCAAAGACCTCTTAGGTATGCTCCCTGGTATGGGTAAGCAAATAAAGGATTTGGATATTGATGATGATGCTTTTAAACCTGTTGAAGCAATTATCCGATCAATGACTAAAGAAGAGAGGAGTAATCCTGAGCTAATGAATGCTAGTAGAAAGCAGAGAATAGCTAATGGTAGTGGTACTTCTGTTCAGGAAATCAATAATTTGTTAAAGCAATTTAAAGATATGCGCAAAATGATGAAGACCATGAATAAAATGAGTGGTACTAAGCGCGGGCTTGCGGGTTTTAACCCATTTGGAGCCAAATAAAGTATAAAAGCGGAGTTAAATGATTTTTCATCTTTTAACTCCGCTTTATTCTAAAAAATACCCTCAAGAACTATTATAGACCTATTATAGACCTATTCGGTACATTCTTCCGCTGTCAGTGATTGCATATAAAGCACCATCTTTTCCTTCCAGCACATCCCTAAAACGCTGATTTTCATCTTTCAGTAAACGCTCTTCACCGATTACACGCTCATCCTCTATCACTAACCTTACTATATGCTGACCACTCAGCCCTGCTAAAAACAAATTGTTAGACCATTCGCTGATCATATTTCCGGAATAAAATGTAATACCGCTCGGCGACACTACAGGATCCCAATAATATATTGGTTGTTCCATACCTTCCTGTTGAGTGATGCCCTGACCTATAGGTCCACCTGAATATTCAATACCATATGAAATAGTGGGCCAACCATAATCTTTACCCGGCTTAATCAGATTTACTTCATCTCCTCCTTTTGGGCCAAATTCCGCTTCCCACAAATCTCCAGTAACTGGATGTGTAGCAAGTCCTTGTACATTTCTATGGCCATAGGAATAGATTTCCGGTAATACATTATCTTGTCCTATGAATGGATTGCCTTCTGCCGGCTCACCTTCTGTGGTAATACGGAGTACCTTACCCAATGCGGCATCTAACTCCTGTGCCTCAGGCCTGGATTCTATATCTGATCGCTCTCCTGTACTAACAAAAAGATTTCCTTCTCCGTCCCATTCCAGGCGTGAGCCATAATGCAAAGCACTTTCAAATTCTGGAATAGCAGTATAAATAACCTCCGCGTTTTCAATGCTGGATTCATCTTCTGCCAATTTTCCTTTGGCTACCGCAGTGGCAGTTCCGTTGCTTCCATCTTGTGAAAAAGACCAATAGACTATTCTGTTATTGCTAAAGTCCGGATCTATGGCCACATCAAGCAGTCCGCCCTGTCCTGAACTATTTACAGAAGGAATGCCGGAAATAGCTGTACTAACAGCTCCGGAAGTTGAAACGATACGCATAGTACCCTCTTTTTCCGTTACCAGGATTCTACCATCAGGCAGATTTGTCATTCCCCATGGTCGGGATAGTCCGTCAGCAAATTGCGTTACCTGATAGTCAGTTTCAGTTGCAACCCCATTAACTCTGGTTTGGCCTGAAAAGGCAGGTTCATAATCGGTATTGGGAGGTCGTGTTTCAACCGGAGATAATAGGCTATCTGTATCTGTAGCAGTAGAGTCAGCTGTATCCTGAAGATTTGAGGATGAATCTTTAGAATCGCAAGAGATATTCCCTATACCTAATACTGTAAAGATAATTAATGAGAGGCTTGTTAATTTTTTCATATTTTTTTGTCTAATAGTTGATCAACCAATATTGGCAATTTATGAACTTAGGCTTACGAAATATCTGAGGGTATTGTTATTAAATACACTATTTCAACTCACTTAAAAGTAACAAGTTACCTACTTTTATTTTTTAATTTTGAAATTTCATTTTATCTATATTCCCGTTTCTGATGAGATGTATTGAGAATAGTAATCTACATTGAAAATCGCTGACTTTAAATATTTAAGGCAAGCTGATTAAAATCAATTTACCTGCCGAATAGAATGAATGTTTATGTAATTTAGTAGTCGTATAATTTTGCTTCTTTGAAATTAAATAGAATCATTTCTTGTTTAATAAATAATTTATTTATTAAATTAACACTTTAAAATATATAATTTAATTAACTGATTATTAGTCGTTTTTAGTTATATTTTTAACTGTTATCAGTTTAATCTATAATAGAATTTTTTTAATAATTTTATATTTGTGAGAAGAGTAGTTTGTTATTCCCTTGTATTAGTATGTTTGAGTATTGTAGCGTTGTTCTTGTTGAAAAAGCCTATTTCTCCTATAGAGAATACTCACCGCCCTTCCAGAACCTATTTAGCTGGTACACCTGTACAAGCAAACAATTCTATGCTTGAGTATTTTACAATGAGCACTTTTGGTATCGGGATGATGGGTATGGCATTTGGCTTTATCAATTTGGGTTCTAAAAGAATTAAAAAGCACAATGATTTTCTTGAGGAAATGGTGAAAGACAGAACCCTTGTATTGGAACAAAAACACCAGGAACTTATACATCAAAATGAGCACTACAAGATAGCGCTTAACATGATAAGAGAGCAAAAGGATGAAATCGAAGTTGCGCAGAAGGAATTACTTGCAAAAAATATAGAGGTGACAGAAGCGCTTGAAGAAATTAGTGCGCAGAATGAGCTGATAGATGTTGAAAGAACCAAACTCCACCAGGCTCAGAAAATTATTAAGACACAGAATGCAAAGCTCCTGAGTATTGCCAGAAATCTGGATCAACAGGTGCAGGAAAGAACAAGAGAGTTATCTGTTTCAAATAACCTGCTGCTGGAGAAAAACAAAGAACTGGATGATTTTATTTACAAGTCTGCACATGACTTACGGGGGCCTATTGCAAGATTTAAGGGGTTAAGCAGCCTTATTAACCTTGAATATAAATTAGGAAATAATATCACTGATCACCTGGAGCATCTGGATGACTCTGCGAGCCAAATGGACTCTATGTTAAAGCGACTAAGCAATGTCTATGAAATTAATGCAAAGCCCGTAAGCATTCAGCAAATGAAAATTGATGAGGTGATATCCGGTGTTTTAAGGCAATTGCAAGTTGAGGCAAATTACCCGGTAGTTAATATCAAAATTGACAATGAATGCAGGAGAACTGTTTTATGTGATCCTAACCTGTTGCAATTGATTTTTAGGAACCTTATTGGTAATGCAATCAGATTTGCGGATCTTGGCAAAGCTGAAAAACATGTGAATGTAGTTGTAAAGCAGGAGGAAAAACAGCTAAAGATTATTGTGAAAGACAATGGACTAGGTATTAAAGAGGAGCACAGGGAGAAAATATTTGGTCTTTTCTTTGTAGGATCGGAGGTTACAAAAGGTCCGGGCTTGGGTTTATATATCAGCAGAATGATTTCGAAGAAACTCAATGGCAGCATTGAGCTGCTTAGTACTGATTCCACGGACGAAACCATATTTCAGGTGGTCATTCCCATCTGAAGGAAGATATATAAAAATAGTACTCCTGAACAAAATACAAATAAAAGGTTAGTAGGAGTTATCACGAAAGGAGAGTTGTATTTTCAAAAGAAAAAAAATACAGATACAGTTAGTGGTTACATTTCATTTAACTCAATGTAACCATTCATCACTAACTCACTCAACTAAAGCAACTCTTCCCATACAGCTTTTACAAAAGGCATTTTAGGAACTGAATTCATGATTTTTAGGTCCTGCAGCAGACTAGTCTCTTCATTGAGAAAGCGAAACAATAACCGCAGGTCGTTTTGTTCATACATTAATTGAAATACTTGCTGACCATCAGCTTTACCGGTTTTGAGTACATTAATGAGTACTTCATCATAAAACTTAAATCTTAGAGAGGCATCAATAGAAAAATCATCTGAGCCGGATAGTAAGGAGCGGATTATTTTCTGAACGTGTCGGAAATTTCGAATAAAGGAGTATCCTGTACTTGGCTTCACAGTACCTGCAAGTGTGCCGATAGGAATGATATTTTTTTCCCGCTTCGCAAATACAGCATTCGTCATAGGGATTTTATTAAACTCCTCATCTAGAATTTTATATTCAGAAATACCCAAAATTTGCTCTATATAATTTACCAAAGCTTTTTGGTAGGCATTTTTCTCCCACAGGTCTGCAGAAAACAAAGTATACTCTACCAGCGCTTCAGTTTCTGAAGTCGGCAATATATAAGCGAAAGAAAGTCCTTTTTCTATTGCGGGCACCCGCATATCCATATAGGTAATAACATCGGGCTTAAATTGTTCAGTTTTAGTTCGGATAGTCCACCCGAGAAAATGTTGCCAGATAAAGTGCTTGCCCTTACCATTAAGTGAAGGGAGCAGAGAACTATTAAAGTAATTTTTGAAAAAATACTCCTTAAAGCGGAAAGAGTGAGTAGGAGTGAAGACTTGTTGGCTGTTAGCATCTTCACCAATAACCGAATCCTTCAGCCAGGTAATATTAGGGCACGATTGGATCTGTAATTTAGCAAATTCATAAAATTCCTTACCTTCAATTTTGTAGTATGAGAAAGGATTTAATGTGTAGATCTTGTGGTAATTATGTCCCCAAATTTCAGCCTCATTCCACTTCTTTAAGGTAGGTAATTGAGTTAACCAGGGTTCATTTTCATTCCAAAAACTCCATGTCCTGTCATTTTTGCTTTTATTATCCGGCTCTATAATCAATAAAGTTTTCCCGGAAAGAATGCCCGATTCTACCATTTTCCATGCTAAGGTAAGCCCTGCAAGGCCTGCTCCTCCGATCACATAATCATACATGGCGCCAGATTTAGTCACTAGTAAAAGGAATTTTTTTATGATTAATTTTGCTTAAAGATCAATGAATTCTTTGATACAGCAAACATTCCGCAGATAAACTATCGACTATTATATTCTGTTATGTTTTTTTTGTGTGTTAAAACAAATATTTATTATTTGCAAAAAATTCAGTTATCTTAATGTTAATTTAAAAGAACCGGAGTAACATTGAATAGTAAGAAAATTATTTTATTGCTTAGCATTTTAGGCGTTACAAGCTTAAGTTTAGCCTTCTATACAACCAAAGAAGCCAATTTTATCCACTCAACAGATGATAACTCTTACGATCATCTTAATTTTGTTGATTTCAATATTGTTGCACCAGCTCCTACAATGGACAGCGCACAATTTGTGCCTGAATTTGATTCTACCGTTCACCAATTTCTCAATAGGTGGGACATTAAGGGGGCATCCATTGCTATCATGAAAGATAACCGCTTAATTTACTCAAAAGGGTATGGTTATGCCAATCTGGAAAAAGAGAAGCCTGCGGATACCAAAACATTGTTTAGAATTGCCAGTGCCTCTAAATTAATAACGGCTATCGGCATTATGAAATTGAAGGAACAGGGTTTACTCAATTTAAATGATAAGGTATTTGGCTCCAGAGGTATTTTAAGCGAGTTCACAGAGATGAAGGACTCGAAGCATCTGCAAATAACTGTAGCGGATCTTTTAAATCACCGAGGCGGATGGAGCTGGAGAGACGGAGACTTTATGTTTCAGGCTGCCAAAATCCAGAAAACAATGGACTTACCCGGGCCTCCTTCTCAGGATGACATAATCAACTTTGTGCTGCAAAACAGGTGGTTGCGTTACAAACCCGGTACTCAATACGCATATTCCAATTTTGGCTATATGGTTCTTGGCAAAATCATAGCTGAGAAAAGTGGCATGAACTACGAAACTTATATCAATGAAAACATTTTAATGCCTAATGGTATTTATGGGATGCGCATTGCGGGAAATTACGAATGGGAACGTTTACCTTTCGAATCACATTATTATAATTACCCTACAGCTTACCAGTTTCCATCCTTTGATGGCAACTATGAGGCCTGCGATAAACCTTATGGAGGAAGTGATATAAGTACTTTAGGCGCTGCAGGCGGTTGGATAGCTAATGCTTCTCAGCTAGTTAAGTTAGTAGCTTTGATAGACCCCAGGCATTCATTTTACAATATTCTGTCTGACGAAAGTATTCAGCAAATGTTAGGAGGGGAGGATTATCGTGATGCTTATGGATGGAAAGCCACTGATGGAGAAAACTGGGAGCGTACCGGTACACTGGCAGGAACTTCCTGTATGGTGTATAGAAAAGAGAATGGATACAGTTATGCTGTTATCCTGAATTCAAGTGTTTGGATGGGGTATGCCTTTAACCAATACATCCAGTGGATGATGGATGATGCGCTTAAAAGCTTTGAAGGTAAAGAATTTAAGAACCTTTTCTGGGAAAATAGACCTGAAAAAGCTATTTTACCAATTACATTATAGCTGTTACCATTTATAAAATAATTTTTAAAGAAATTCTCTGCTACGTACACTTAATGATTAAATTACGTTTCTTAAGGAGAATTTAAATAACTGATTTATGTTAAGACATCTTTTAATTGTGCTCTTTTTTGCTACTAACACAGCAGTATTTGCCTTTCAGGCAGAGGAGCCAAAATTATCGCCTACAGAGGAGCAAGCAATGGAGGCCAGGCTGGTTGCCGGATTGCTTAGCCAATATCATTACAAGAAAATACCTATTGATGATAAGCTGTCTGCCATTATTTATGATTCCTATATAGAAACGCTGGATGCTAATAAGCATTATTTTTTAGCCTCTGACATGCAGGAACTTGATCGATTTAAAGATCGATTGGATGATCATATAAAATTAGGGTATCTGCTTCCTGTTTATGAGATTTTCAACCTGTTTGAACAGCGTTTCGAAGAAAGAATGAACTTTGTTCAAAATGAGCTTTCATTTGATTTTGATTTTACTACTGATGAATCCATCATCGTTAATTCCGATTCTTTAAAATGGGCATCCAGTAAGGAAGAATTGAATGACAGATGGAGAAAGCTGATCAAAAGCCAGGCATTAGATCTTAAACTTTCGGAAAAAGCTGATACTGCCATCACCAGGTTACTGAAAGAGCGTTATAAGAGGTTAGATGAAACCATCGGTAAATATGAATCAAGAGATGTATTTCAGTTATATATGAATACATTTGCTGAAAGTTTTGATCCGCATACAAGCTATTTCTCTCCCATTACTTCCGAAAATTTCAAAATCAGAATGAGCCAGTCTCTGGAAGGTATTGGTGCTACTTTAACTACTGATGGTGATTTTACCAAAGTAGCTTCAGTAGTGGCCGGAGGACCTGCTTTTGAATCCAAGCTCATTAATACTGATGATAAGATAGTAGCAGTGGCACAAGGGCCAAAAGGCGAGTTTGTGGATGTGATAGGATGGAGACTCGATGATGTAGTGCAACTTATCCGTGGACCCAAGGGTACTTTGGTTAGATTAAAAATAATACCCGCTGGTAAATATGTAGCTACTACGCAAGCATCTGAAATAAAGATAGTAAGAGATAAAATTAAGCTGGAAGAACAGGTGCCTTACAGTGAGGTGAAAGAGGTATATAGAGACGGTAATAAATATAATATAGGAATTATTACCATTCCTTCTTTCTATCTTGACTTTGAGGCTATGAAAAAAGGTGAGGAGTATGGAAGCACTACTGGTGATGTAAAGAAAATTATTGCTGAATTGAAAGAAAAGAAGGTGGACGGGATTGTGGTAGACTTGCGCTCAAATGGAGGTGGTTCTTTGCAGGAAGCTATTGATTTAAGTGGTTTATTCATCAAGAAAGGCCCAATTGTACAGATCAGAAACTCTGATGGAAGTATTGAGGTAGGAGAGGATGAAGATCCTGAAATGGTGTATGACGGCCCTTTGGCTGTTTTAACAAACAGGTTTAGTGCTTCTGCTTCAGAAATTTTCTCAGGAGCCATACAGGATTATAACAGAGGAGTGATTGTTGGAGAAAATACCTTCGGAAAAGGGACAGTTCAAAATCTAATCTCTTTAAACCAATTTGTGCCCAAAGTAGAGACAGAACTAGGTCAGGTGAAATTAACATTGGCAAAATATTATAGAGTTAATGGTTCTAGCACACAACATAGAGGAGTAAAGCCGGATATTAAAATGCCTTCGCCTTACAATGCTGAGAATTTTGGTGAAAGTTCTTATAAAAGAGCTATAGAATGGGATCAGATTGAGTCATCTAAATTTGAGAAAACTAATTTCTTAAATGAGCAGATTGTTTCTCAGCTTAATAAGAAGCATGAAGACAGATTGAATAACCTGGAATACTTGAAGAGCCTTAAACAAGATGTAGATGAAGCCATTATGGACCAGGAGCGGACTTCAATCAGTTTGAACATGGAGAAACGTAAGGCAGAAAATGAAGAAGCATTGAAAAGAAGAAATGCCAATAACAAGCTAAATGAAAAAATCTCTTCCGATCCTGATATTAAAAATAAAGTAAATACAGACGGAGAAATTAAAGATCCTTACTTAAGAGAAGGAATTGTAGTGTTAGCAGATTTGATTGCTTTAGGAATAGGGTAAAATCAGTTCATCATACTTTTCTTTCCGGAAGAATTATATACTTCTATGAAATGAAGCTTTATAAGCTATTTCACAAATAAAAAGTTATCACTTTACTAAAAAGGCCATTAAAGTAAAATTTTAATGGCCTTTTTTATTAATTACGAATCCTTGCTATTCTATTTCTAAATTCCCTATGCAGGATAAGCTTATTTGGCATAAAATTATGAATCACCTAAAATCAGCTGGTTATTGCGAGCGCAGCGTGGCAATCTTTTTGCCCCAGGTGTTCTGTGCAATAAGATAGTTTTTTTCTCAAATTAAAATTAGCTCCGTCATTCCCTTGCAGAAGGGAATCTGTCCATTTCAACAGCATGTTGAAATAACGTCTTCTTATAGAATTGCCTTTGCTATAAATCTACAATTAAATAGTCATTGCCAGGCACAAAGTAATCTTTTCTATTATGCTAGAAAAGTCAGGTAATGAAATTTCATTTCATTGAAAAGATCCCTGATAATTTTTTCCGTTGCTCTCCAAGAATTTTGGGGATGACGATAATTGCCGGCTTTTGTGGTAGTGACAAATACATCATAGTGCCTGTTGATTGAGATTGTTTTTTTTCACTGGTCTGCGGCTTACAGTCCAGCAAAAAGGGGAAGGTCTGTGGCTCACAGACCTTGGTTTTTCTGTTCATTTGTGCAATAAGATAGGTTTTTTTACTCAAATTACAATTAGAACGTCATTCCCTTGCAGAAGGGAATCTGTTCATTTCAACAGCATGTTGAAATAACGTCTTTTTTATAGAATTGCCTTAGCTATAAACCTACAATTAAATAGTCATTGCCAGGCACAAAGCAATCTTTTCTATTATGCTAGAAAATTCCGGTAATGAAATTTTATTTCATTGAAAAGATCCCTGATAATTTTTTCCGTTGCTCTCCAAAAATTTCTGGGATGACGATAATTGCTGCCTTTTGTGGTGGTGTTGCTTATTTAGGTCTTTTTTTTCCACTGGTCTGCGACTTACAGTCCAGCAAAAAGGGGAAGGTCTGTGAGCCACAGGCCTTGGTTTTAAATCTTGATGGAAAGAAAAATGCCAATCAACTGGTTATTGCGAGGTACGAAGCAATCTTAGTAATTAAGTATCACCTAAAATCAAATGGTTATTGTGAGCGCAGCGTGGCAATCTTTTTGTCCCAGGTGTTCTGTGCAATAAGATAGTTTTTTTACTCAAATTACCATTAGCTCTAGGATTCCCACGCTACTTGTGCCGATCATTATCGGGAGGTGGGAATCTGTTCATTCCAACAGCATGTTGAAATAAAGTCTTCTTATAGAATTGGCTTTGCTATAAACCTACAATTAAATAGTCATTGTCAGTCCACGAAGCAATCTTTTCTATTATGCTAGAAAAGTCAGGTAATGAAACTTCATTGAAAAGATCCCTGATAATTTTTTCCGTTGCTCTCCAAAAATTTCTGGGATGACGATAATTGCTGGCTTTTGTGGTGGTGACAAGCCTATACCTTTCTAAAATACTTAGACAAATAGCTAAATGAAACGCTTAATTATTTATATAGCCTTAATTTATCTGTAACTTATTCAAAAGGGTTGATTATTCAACCGCTTTTGTTCTTGAAAATGGCGTTTTTACACAAAAATGAATTATTGCATAATTCATTTTATTTTTTATACTAATCAAAGCGTTTGTTATTGGGGTTTAGATAAAACGAAGTATATAGGTTTTAATTAAGGATTCGTACCCTATTTAATTCGATTAATCAGTTTTATGAACATTTGCTCAAATTACATTTGTACAAAATGTAGATAAACTTTTCATATTAAAATATTACCCGATCATACACGTGTAATTTTTAGCGAAGATTAGCTCTTTTTAAAAATTAGACAACTCCATACCTTTCAAATGTAATTTCGAAAAATAATGAAGTTTTTATTTTAAAAACGACATGTATAGGGAATACAGTATTCTTATTTATATAAAAATAATTATTTAAATATTATGACTTAATTAATTCAAGAGCACAGTGCCTTTTACTAAAAGGGAATATCAGTTTCAACCAAAAATAAATTTATGCTTTTCAAAAATTATAAATTATTTTTCCCCAAACCTCAATTACTTTTTTTTGATAATAATTGGAAAACAGGCGGGATAGTTAGATTAGTTTTTTGCTTTAGTTTTCTTCTAATTTTTTCATTAGTTGAATGCTTAGCTCAGGACTCACCTTCTGATTTACATATTTTTTCATTAAATAAGAAAAATGAATTGCATTGGACAGCCAGTCCGACAGCAGGGGTGACCTATAATATTTACCGATCGGCAGAACCTGATTCAAGCAATTTTTCACTCTTAGCAAATGTTAGTACTACTAATTATTTAGATGAAGATCTGGATAATGGTATATTCTATTTCTATAGGGTGGCATCGGTATTAGGAGGAGTTGAAAGTACCCCTACGAATGTAGATGCTTCCACCCCACAAGCATCTTTAGGCAGTTACATAGAATTGGATGGAAATGACTATTTAAGGGTTGCTTCTAATGTAGGTGAAATTCGAGCAACATCAAGAAACTTCTCCTTGGAATTGTGGTTCAATTCAGAAGATGTGACAGGGAGCAACAGACAATATTTGCTTACGCGAAAAGCCTCTGGTAATGGAAGTGCAGCTCAAATATATATCCAGGATGGAGAAATAACTGCTCATAACTATA
The DNA here is from genome assembly GCF_014636295.1 of Marivirga lumbricoides. GTDB lineage: Bacteria > Bacteroidota > Bacteroidia > Cytophagales > Cyclobacteriaceae > Marivirga > Marivirga lumbricoides. The sequence goes on from NZ_BMEC01000017.1 coordinate 107,671, forward strand.
TAAATATACCTGGAACCTTTCCCGAATTACCTTTTGCTACTGGTTTGCAATCAAACACTTGGTATCATTTAACTATTACGCAAACAGTTGCAGGCTCACTCAGAACCATGAAAGCTTATTTAAATGGGGTGCTTCAAAGAACATGGGATTTGCCTGAGGGCTTCACTTTAAATTTTGCAGGAACAGATTCGCAATACTGGTACATAGGAGCCAGAGAAGGAAACACAAATAGTTTAAGAGGGAAAGTAGCTGAATTTAGGCTTTGGAATAAAACGCTGAGTGATACTGAAATAAATTCTAATTATCAAGTCCGTTTAAAAGGTGATGAAGTGGACTTGAATGGTTTGTTTCATTTTGACGATATCTATAACATAACAGCTTACAATTATACTTCTATACTTAGAAATGCCATAACTTTTGGTGATCCATTTGCTCACGATCCACATGTTAAAGCAACTGATGATAGTGAAACTATTCTTGAAGACGTTGCCTCAGAGTTTAATGTAAAGGCAAATGACATTTTTTCCAATCCAAGTCAATCACCAAAAGTTAGAACAGAGATAATCACCTCACCTTCAAACGGGACTGTTGAAGTATTAAGTAATTATAATATTCTATATACTCCGGATGCTGATTTTGTTGGTACGGATATAATAAAATACCTTATAGTTGATTCCACAGCTCTTGGGGATATCTACCAATTTTCTGATACTGCTTTTGTAAATATTACCATAAACCCTGTAAATGATGCCCCTTCTTTTACAGCGGGTGCAAATCAGACAATCAATGAAGATGCAGGACAACAAACAATTATTAACTGGGCTACTAATATTAGTTTAGGACCTGCTAATGAAAATGCCCAAACACCTGGTTTTATATTAACGAATAATAACAATGCATTATTTTCTGTACAGCCTGCAATCGATGCTACAGGTGAGTTAACTTATACATCTGCTAATAATGCAAATGGTAGTGCCACAGTAGATGTAGTATTAAAGGATGATGGTGGCACATCCAACAATGGAGTGGATTCTACTGCTCATGTTACTTTTACTATTACAGTTAACCCTGTTAATGATGCACCTGTTATTACTTCAGGAAATACTTTTTCAGTTCAGGAAAACACACTGGCAGTAACTACCATTACAGCTACCGATGTGGATGCAGGAGATACACAATCCTTTAGTATTACCGGTGGTGTTGATGCATCTCTTTTCAATATTGACCCTTCTACTGGTGTACTGACATTTTCAATAAGTCCGGATTATGAAAACCCATCAGATGATGATGGAAATAATGATTATGAAGTTACTGTTACTGTAACTGACGGCTCAGGTGCTACTGGTACAAAAGATATAACTGTCAATGTTACTGATGAGAATGAATCAAATTACTTCATCACCACCTGGCAAACTACCACCAATAATGAGCAAATCACTATACCTACAGTTGGTAGCGGCTACAATTATAAGATTATTTGGGGAGATGGTTCTCAAGATAGCAATGTAACCGGAAATATTGACCACACCTACACTACCGCTGGCATCTATACAGTAATGATTATTGGAGACTTCCCTCGAATTTATTTTAATAATGTAGGTGACAAAGATAAAATCCTAACAGTGGAACAATGGGGGAATATTACCTGGTCAAGCATGCAAAGTGCCTTTCAAGGCTGTGGGAATTTATCTATACCTGCTATTGATGCACCAGACCTGAGTAATGTAGAATCCATGAAAAGCATGTTCTATGATGCTAAGTCATTCAATAGTGCCATTGGCCATTGGGATGTCAGCCACATAACAGATATGTCATATATGTTTTGGTCAGCTAGTGCTTTTAATCAGGACATTAGTGATTGGAATGTTTCACTTGTTACCGACATGTCATATATGTTCCATATGGCAAGTTCATTTAACCAGCCAATTGGTAAATGGGATGTAAGCAGTGTAATAACCATGCATAATATATTTTATAGAGCTCAATCATTAGACCAAAATCTTGGTGCATGGGTATTAAATGAAAACCTTAATATAAATTATAATGCCTGGGCCGGTTCGGGAATGAGTTGTAATAGCTATTCTGCTACACTTCAAGGTTGGGCAACCAACAACACATCGCCCAATACGCTTATCAACAAAACCTTGAGAATCCCACTAAAATACGGCTCTCAAGCAATAGAAGCGCGTGCGAAATTAACCACTCCCGTTGCAGAGGGAGGTTTTGGATGGATCATTACAGATGACAGGTTAAATACCGGAACAAACGACTGTAGCACGACTAAGCCTTTCGTTACTACCTGGAAAACCGATAACCCAGGTACTTCTAATGATGATCAGGTCATCATTCCCACTGATGGAGGGGGGTATGATTATTACCTCCATTGGGTGGATGTCACTGATGCAGCAGTTAACGCTACCGTAGGACCTTTCACTGGAAATGCAACACTCACTTTTCCTGCAGTTGGCAATTATCGGGTTACTATTGTAGGGG
>NZ_BMEC01000018.1 GCF_014636295.1 Marivirga lumbricoides
CTCAATTTCTTTGAAAGAAGAAGTACCAATGCAGCAGCTGAATCATTTAATGCAAAGATCAAAGCCTTTAGAGCTCAGTTCAGAGGGGTCAAAAACGTAGCTTTCTTCCTCTATAGACTCTCAAGAACCTATGCTTGAAATTACTACTCCCCAACTTTTCGGGTTGATCCGTTGATCCATAAACACAAACTGATTTAAACAAAAAAACCTCTGATTTCTCAGAGGTCTTGTGCCAGGAGCGGGACTTGAACCCGCACGAACAAATGTTCACAAGATTTTAAGTCTTGCGTGTCTACCAATTTCACCATCCCGGCAATTTTGTAAGTGTATTTCAAAAAAAATAAGTGAGCCTTATACTCACTTATTTTGTGCTTTGAGCGGGAGACGAGGTTCGAACTCGCGACCTCAACCTTGGCAAGGTTGCGCTCTACCAGCTGAGCTACTCTCGCTTATTTCCCAATTGGGATTGCAAATTTAACACCCCTTTTTGAAAATGCAATGACTAACCCCAAAAAATATTAACTTTTTTCTAAAAAAATATTCTTAGGCTACCTGCTTCTTTAACTCTTCCTTTAGTGCCTTTGCCTCTTCACGATTCCTGGACATTTTTATATGCTTAGGAACGGGCTTCAAATCCCAGATTAAACCTAACCAAGACATAAACTTTAAACCATAATAGGTAAAATCCACTTCCCACCAAAAGAAGCCTTGTCGTGCAGAAGTTTCATAGTAGTGGTGGTTATTATGCCAACCTTCTCCTAAAGTAAGCAATGCTAACCATACACTGTTTCGCGATTCATCTCCGGTTTCATATCGTTGCTTACCAAATTTGTGCATAATGCTGTTGATAGAAAATGTAGCATGATACAATATAATAGTACTAAGGAAAAAGCCGATAAATAATGTGGAGAATCCAGCTGAAGTAAACATAGCCGTAATACTTCCTCCGTTCACTATGCCACCCAGTGCCATCACAAAAACCGCTAAAATTACCGGTGGCACCAAATAGTTTTTATTTAACCATCTCAATTCCGGGTATTTACTATAGTCAGAGATTACTTTAAAATCAGTGTGCTTAAAATCTGAACCAATAATCCAGCCTATATGAGAATACCAGAATCCAAAATGTAACATAGAGTGTGGATCTTTTAAAGTATCGCTATTTCTATGATGGTGCCTATGATGTGAAGCCCACCATAAAGCTCCTTTTTGTGCTGAAGTTTGCGAAAAGAAGGCAATCATAAACTGAAACCATCTTGAAGTATTGTAACTTCTATGAGCAAAATATCTGTGGTACCCACCTGTTACCCAAAACATTCGGAACAGGTAAAGCACCAGGCATACCAACCAGTCGAACCATGTGGCACCTGTCCAAATTGCTCCTAAAGGTAAAAGATGCACAATTGCAAAGCTCACCTCTTTTTTCCAGGAGCCTTTTGTTCTAAGCTTTAAATTTTCTTGTCTTACAGCCATTAATTAATAAAATTTTGACAAATATAGGCCTTTTAGCATGTTACGAAAAGGCAGGTTTGGTTTTAGATTAAAAAAAGAAAACGATCTGCAGAAAGTATTGGTTCAAAACAAACTGACAATTACCAATAATTAAACTCCGTTTTTTGGATAGGATGGCGCATAAAGAACTACACCGTAGTTTCTAAATACAAGAGGCATCATTATCCGGGCAAATGGTTTCAGAACTTCATGAATGATGGCCACTAATTCGTTATATTTCTTTTTTCAAATTGTTTAATATCTCCCAGCTATTTGTATCCAGTGCTTCAAATAAGATATAGTCATACATCTCTATAATGCCCCGGCAAACTTTGGTGCTGAGAATGCGCCAATTTGAAGAATGAAAATTTAGGGAAAAACCCTCTTTAAAAAACAGGATAATATAGAGGCAATCCTGAAGTCCTACGGAGAAAGATATTTTGATTGAGAAAAATCTACAGAAGAATTTATATTAATCGTGATACCTCTTTAGCGAATTTTATATCAGAAGGGCAACTCAAACATATAAAGGATCAAATGCCTTAAGAGGCGAATGATCTTAAATGATATAAATGAATGAAAAGTAAATAGAGCAACTTATTTTGCAGGAAAAAGCATCCGTTTAAGCCGCTTTTTAATTTACTTTAACCTACTCTTTAACTCATTCAGTTTTAACAAAGCTTCCACAGGTGAAATAGTATTTATATCTAATTTATCAAGCTGTTCTTTTATGGATGATAAAACAGGGTCTGCTTCAAACATATTTAACTGATATTTATTCTTGGGCACTTCCTGCATTCTTTTCTGGCTCTGATTGCGAATTTTATCTTTTTCAAGATGATGCATTATTTCATTAGCACGTAGCACAACAGGATTAGGCATACCCGCAATGTGCGCCACGTGAATACCAAAGCTATGCTCGCTTCCTCCTTTTTTAAGCTTTCTCATAAAGATGATCTCACCATTAATCTCCTTTACCGAAACATTAAAATTTTTGATCCTCGGGAAATCATTTGAAAGCTGATTCAATTCATGGTAATGAGTGGCGAAAAGCGTTTTAGCTTTTGATTTAGGGTGATTATGGAGGAATTCCACGATACTCCAGGCTATAGAAACACCATCGTAAGTACTGGTACCTCTTCCTATCTCATCCATTAGAATTAAACTTCTGTCGGAAAGGTTATTTAATATGCTTGCCGTTTCTGTCATCTCTACCATAAAGGTAGATTCCCCCTTAGAAAGATTATCTGAAGCACCTACACGCGTAAAAACTTTATCTACCAATCCAATTTCTGCTGATTTAGCCGGCACAAATGATCCCATTTGTGCCATAAGCACAATGAGAGCTGTTTGACGTAACAAAGCAGATTTACCAGCCATGTTAGGACCAGTAATTACCATGATTTGCTGAGTTTCATTATCCAGGTATACATCATTCGGAATGTATTCTTCCCCATGAGGCAATTGCTTTTCAATCACAGGATGGCGTCCCTGCTTAATATTAAGTTCGTGACCTTCATTAATTACAGGCCTTACATATTTATTTTTTTGCGCAACTTCTGCGAAGGAAAGCAGGCAATCTACCATTGAAATAATCCTTGCATTTTGCTGAATAGGACTTACATAGTCATTGGCGTGTTTAAGAATTTGCTGAAAAATACGTTGCTCAATGGCTACCATTTTATCTTCAGCTCCTAAAATTTTCTCTTCATATTGCTTAAGCTCTTCTGTAATGTATCTCTCTGCATTTACTAAAGTCTGCTTACGGATCCACTCCTGGGGCACTTTGTCCTTATGAGAGTTAGTTACTTCAAGATAGTAGCCAAACACTTTATTATAGGCTACTTTTAGTGAAGAAATGCCGGTAGCTTCCATCTCACGTTTTTGCATCTGTAGCAAATAATCTTTGCCTGAATAGGCAATTTTTCTGAGCTCATCCAATTCTTCATTAACACCATCTTTTATAAGATTCCCCTGGTTAGTAAGCAATGGAGCTTCCTCATGCAATTGTTCATCAATCAATTGGTATAAAAACTCACAGGGGTTTATTTGGTCACCCAACTTTCTTAAGGCTTCTATTTCAGATTGAGCCAAAGCATCTTTTATAGGAACAGCGAGGCCAAGTGCTTTTTTCAATTGTAGCATTTCCCGCGGATTAATTCTGCCAACAGCTACTTTGGAAATAAGCCTTTCTAAATCTCCCATTGGCTTTAAGCTATTCCTTAGCAAATCTGCCAATGATTTATCCTGGTAAAATGAATCAACAATATTAAGTCTTTCCTCAATAATGGCTTTGTCTTTAACAGGAAGCACCATCCATTTTTTGATCATGCGGGAGCCCATAGGAGTGAGGGTTTCATCTAAAATAGAAATTAGTGGTATACCTCCTTCCTGCTGAGGGTAAATTAATTCCAGATTTCGGATGGTAAACTTATCCATCCACACATATTTCTCTTCTTCAATTCTTGATATAGAAACAATGTGGTCAATATTCCTATGCTCTGTTTCCTCAAGATAATGTAAAATGGCACCTGCAGCTACAATTCCTTCTTGTATAGATTCTATTCCAAAACCTTTCAGAGAATTGGTTTTGAATTGTTTGACTAACTTTTCATAACAAAAATCATAGGCATAAATCCAATCTTCCAGGTAATGAGTGTTATAATCATCTGAGAAAGCTTTTTCAAATTCAGCTCTCACTGCTTTTGAATAAATTATTTCAGAAGGTTGAAATCCCTGAAGTAGTTTATCTATGTATGGTTTTTTTCCGGAAGCAGTCATAAACTCCCCCGTAGAAACATCCAGAAAGGCTACACCGAGTATGTCTTTAGAAAAATGGACTGAGGCTAAATAATTATTTCTACCTTGCTCCAGCACATTATCATCAAAACTAACACCAGGGGTTACTAATTCTGTAACTCCTCTTTTAACTATTCCTTTAACTGATTTAGGATCTTCCAGCTGATCACATATAGCTACACGACATCCTGAACGCACTAATTTTGGCAAATAGTTGTCCATAGCATGGTGCGGAAACCCTGCCAATTCTATATGAGAGGCTGAACCATTAGCCCTTTTCGTTAAAACAATATTTAATATCTTACTTGCCCTTACCGCATCTTCCCCAAAAGTTTCATAAAAATCACCTACACGAAACAATAATAAAGCTCCGGGATATTTAGCTTTGATCTGATTATACTGTTTCATTAATGGAGTTTCACTCCCTTCTTTAGCTTTGGCTTTGCTTTTGGACATGCTTTGCAGAAATGTTGTTAGTTTTGTAACCTCAAAGATGATAAAATATGCGGAAATTAGCCAACGAAGAGCTCAATCGATTAGCTGTAAATGAATTTAAAGAGGTAAAAAAGAACCCCATTGTTATCGTGTTGGATAATGTACGCAGCATGAACAATGTGGGATCAGCATTCAGAACAGGAGATGCCTTCCTGGTTGAAAAAGTGATGCTATGCGGAATAACAGCACAGCCTCCACACAGGGAAATCAATAAGACAGCCTTAGGAGCTACCGAATCTGTAGAATGGAAGTATTTTGAAAAAACAACAGAAGCCATTGCGCATTTAAAAGCAGAAGGCTTCAAAATTCTGAGTGTTGAACAAGCTGACAAAAGCCTGAGTCTGGAAAAATTTACCCCCCTTGGGGAAGATAAGTATGCTTTTGTTTTCGGCAATGAAGTATATGGGGTAGAGCAAGAAGTAGTGGCAGCCAGTGACCATTGTTTAGAAATCCCTCAATTTGGCACTAAGCATTCCTTAAATATTTCAGTAAGTATAGGAATAGTATTATGGCATACCGTACTAAAAGGAAATATGATTACACATTAATAGCATATACACTATATTCATCTCCTCTTTAATAAAGGACAACCTATTTAATTGAATATCAAATAATTGCGAATTCCCTAACTTGAAAGTCAATTTATTGTTGAAATTTTAATTAATGTTTGAGTCATTTCTTAATTTCTATCACTCTCAGGTTACGGTAGAATCGAGCTAAGTCTCCTATTTCATGTAAGGCTTTAAAGGGACATCATTTTTTTTAGTTTAATAAATATTGAATTAACTATTTAGTATCAGGTAAAATTATCGCGATAAGAATACACAAAGCCCCTTTACATAACGTAATACGCCTTTCGCACTTTTCTTTATTGAAAATATACAAACAAACTTACATCAGGTACATTCCAGGAAAATAAATAAGATTTTATTGATCTATAATTAGATATTTTTGTCTCTTTCTAATTTTATAAACTTTTGCATATGAAAAAATTATTACTTGTACTTGCAGTTCTTGCTGTAATGGGAACGCGGTCTTTTGCGCAAAGACTTGACAAAGAAAGAGGAAGGTTGGCTTATACTCAGCTACCATTAACACCTTTACCGGAAGATATTACTAAATACTGGGTGAATATCGATTTAGGGTACATTTTCGCAGGTGACAGCAAAACAGAGACCTTGAATAAAATTAAAGATGCCGCGACCATTTCTCATCTGGAGAAAACAATGGATGAAGGCGTAGAACTTTTGGTGAGACTTGAAACTTACTATAAAAGTGAAGTAGTATTTTCTACAGTAGAAAAAAAAGAAAAGCGTGATGACAAAGAAGTAAACGTAACTTATTACTTCGTTACCTTCGACTACAAGTACCCTTTATATTTCGAAGTTAAACTTCCTGGAGAGATGGAGGCATTAAAATCCGGCTTTTCTAACAACTCCAACAATATGGTGAACTATAGAAGTGCTGATTTTAAAACCAGCAAAGAAAGAAATGACTGGTGGAATGCAAACTATAAAACTTTGCAAAGTAAATTAAGAACATCTTTACTGAATACTAATGTGGGTAATTTGAAAAACACTTTGGAAGATCTGTACTCTTATGGCAAGAATACAAATTATACTGAATTTGTTGCAGTAAAAAAATTCAAGAAGTTCGAGTACCCTGATTTAGATCTGGCACTTGAAAAAGTAAAAGCTGGCATTGCAGAAATTTCTGAAGATGACATAGTTTTCAATGAAAAATTCACAGCAAACATGGAAGAAGCTATTGTTATCTGGGAGAAAGCTTTAGAAGAAAGTGATCCTGAAAATAAAAAGACCAGAATCAATGAAAAAGTAACAGAAGCTATCTACAATAACCTCGCACTTACTTATGTATTAATGTCCGACTTTGAGAAAGCTGACGAAACAATTGCTATTGCTGAAGAAAAGCTTGGCAAAAAAGCTATCGATAATTATATAAAAACATTCTTATCAGATAGAAGAACTCGTTTCGCTGCTAATGAAGGTAGAATTCCTACTTCTTACCCAGCTCCATAATTGAAATTTAATTCCGAGAAATAAACATACAACTAATGAAAATACTTAAACTTACCTTTTTAAGCTGCTTAATTATTGCAGTATTTGCATGTTCCAGTACTGAAGAGGAAACTATTCCTGATAACGTAATAATAGATAGCGAAGGTTTAATTATTGATCTTGAATGGTCAACCGGGGGTTCAGCAACACAGGCTACTACTGATGCTGACCTAGATCTATTCCTCACAAACGGTACTAAAGATTTAAAATCATCAGTAGGATCATCTTTTGAGCAAGTTGACATAGAAGACATCTATTCTGATGGCTCTTATACCATTACTGTAGAGTATTATAGAGGTAGCAAGGCTGTTGATTATACTTTATATCTAAGGGGCGGATCAAGCAGCGAAAGTATCAAATATACAGGTACTTTCAGGTCTGACGATGCGGGTTTATCGGTAACATACCTTGAAATTGCAAAAGTCGGTGATAGGTACACAATAATCGACTTATAAATTCAACCTTTGAGGCATCAGGGAGGCTATCTAATGGCCTCCCTTTTTTTATGCAAAAACCCAATCCCCTTTATGGATCAAGTTTCTTGCAATAGCGAAGAAATGTATTAAAACCTCATCAATTTCATTAAGACTACGTAACACTTTAGTAGAAGCCATTTTTCGCTATGCTTATAGCATACGCAGAGTAAAAGGCCTTAAATTAAATTTATAACTCAAGTGTTTAAGTCATGAAACTTCTCAGATTTTCATTCATAAGCTTATTAATCATCATTGTATTTTCCTGCACAGATAATGAAGAAGAAATTCTACCCGATACTAATGAGAATGTCATAACAGATACTGACGGAATAACCATACGACTGGAGTGGTCAACAGGTGGCTCAGACGATCAGGCACAGGATGATGTTGATTTAGAACTATTTTTAAGCAGGAATGGTAATGAGGTAGATGCTTCTGATGAATTTGGCTTCGAGCAGGTACAGCTTCAAAACATTAATGATGACGGAAGGTATATAGTTGCAGCGCAATATTTCAGTGGTGAGAAAGATATTGATTACGATTTTAATCTAACAGGAATAGAAAGTGGAGAAAGTTTATCCTATAGTGGCTCCATATCTGCTGAGGATCAAGGCCTCACAATTAACTACCTTGAAATTCAAAAAGACGGTGAACTCTATAGTATTAATGAGCTATAGGTGTGCAGGAAATTGGCCCCCTCATTAATAAAAATTATGGTTGCAGGTACTCTTCTTCACGGATGTGATGCAAGTATTATTATATCAGGCCCCATTATATTAGAGCTCGTTATATCAGGGCTGGTTATTTCCTTTTGAGATAATACTTTACTTCCGTTCTCCTTTAATTGGTTACAATAAGTAATTGAGAATGCACAAACGCCCATTATCAATAAGCTCATCATTAACCTCCTGAACAAATTATTCATGTTAACCGATTTGATATAAAACAAAAATACGATCAAAATTATTAATAATAGAATTTTTAATATACTTTTTTTAATTATTAGAAGCTTCTTGTCTAGCTTTTTAGCCCTTAAGTCTTAGTAAATCATACGAATAATTGTAATTTTACCGTATTCACCGAAAAATAACATCCTATGGATTATAGAATAGAAAAAGATACAATGGGCGAAGTAAAAGTTCCTTCAGATAAATACTGGGGAGCCCAAACAGAAAGAAGTAGAAATAATTTTAAAATAGGCCCGGAAGCTAGTATGCCTTTGGAGATAGTCCATGGTTTTGCTTATCTTAAAAAAGCGGCTGCGCAAACCAACTTTGAGTTAGGTGTATTAAGTGAAGAAAAAAAGAATCTGATTGCGCAAGTATGTGACGAAATTTTAGACAATCAGCATAATGATCAGTTCCCGCTGGTTATATGGCAAACAGGATCAGGCACACAATCAAACATGAATGTGAATGAAGTAATTGCCAATAGAGCTCAGATATTGGCAGGCAGGAAGTATGAAGATGAAAAAATAGTTCATCCAAACGATGATGTAAATAAATCTCAATCTTCCAACGATACCTTCCCTACAGGAATGCATATTGCTGCTTATAAAATGCTTATGGAAACCACCATTCCCGGTGTAGAGCAATTAAGAGATACGCTTCAGGAAAAATCTAAGGCGTTTGAGAAGGTAGTGAAAATTGGAAGAACTCACCTTATGGATGCCACGCCTCTAACGCTTGGTCAGGAATTTTCTGGCTATGTATCACAGCTTAACCACGGCATAAAAGCTTTAAAAAATACTTTAGCCCATCTTTCCGAACTTGCCTTAGGCGGAACAGCAGTTGGCACAGGAATCAATACACCAAAAGGTTACTCTGAATTGGTAGCTAAAAATATTGCTAAATTCTCTGGCCTTCCATTTATTACCGCAGAAAACAAATTTGAGGCCTTGGCAGCACACGATGCTATAGTAGAATCTCATGGTGCGTTAAAGCAGTTAGCTGTATCATTAAATAAGATTGCTAATGACATTCGTATGTTGGCTTCCGGCCCTAGATCAGGAATAGGCGAAATCAATATACCCGCCAATGAACCTGGTTCATCTATTATGCCTGGTAAAGTAAACCCTACTCAGTCTGAGGCACTCACTATGGTTTGCGCTCAAGTAATGGGTAACGATGTGGCTATCACTATTGGTGGAACTCAGGGCCATTATGAGTTAAATGTTTTTAAACCTCTAATGGCGGCCAATTTCTTGCAATCTGCTAAATTGATTGGTGATGCTTGTGTTTCTTTTAATGAAAACTGTGCTGTGGGCATTGAACCTAATCACGCAAGAATTAAAGAACACCTTGATAATTCTCTGATGTTGGTAACCGCATTAAATACTAAGATAGGTTATGAAAAGGCTGCTAAAATAGCTAAAAAGGCGCATGAGAATGGTACCAGATTAAAAGAAGAAGCTATTAATTTAGGCTACTTAACTGCTGAAGAGTTTGATGAGTGGGTACGACCTGAAGATATGATTGGAAGTTTAAAAAACTAAAAATAGTATTATTTGTCGTTATTGCACTTATTTTTGTACTTTAGTCTAAATTAATTTTGAAAACTTTCAATAATCTCCATATGAAATGAGCATAAATTTTGGAATCCTTAATATATCAAAAAAGGAGGAATAAAATTTATAGAATTCCATGTGACCATTAAAAACAAATTATATACACATGAAAACGAAAATCAGCTTAATAATATTTGCATTATTTTTTGCATTTGCTTTGCCGGCTTATTCACAAATGAGTAAGAAAGAAAAGAAAGAGTGGAAAAAAAGAGCAAAGGAACTGAAGAATAATCCTGAAGAATTAAAAGCTTTGGAAGAAGAAAACGAAAGTTTAAAAAGCTCTGTAGCAAGTTTAAACTCTCAGGTGGATAACCTTAAAACACAATTGGCAGATAAAAATGCACAAATTAATGCTGCACGTGAAGAAGCTCAGGAAGCAAAGGCTATGGCAGAAATGGCAAGACAAAAAGCGATGGAAGCCAATAAACAGCCTCAGCCTACAACAGCACTTGATGAAAGCGGAACTTGGTTCAAAGTACAGGTAGGTGCTTTTGAAAACATTGATATGTCAGAATATTTCAAGAACAACCCTAATTTCAGTGGCGAAACCACCGAAGAAGGTTACCAAAGAATCACTTTAGGCAGATTCCGTGATTATTGGGAAGCTGATAAATTCAAAAAAGTGTTAAGAAAGATGGGAGTAAAAGAAGCGTGGATAGTACCTTATAAAGAGGGCGTAAGAGTTCCTTTAAAAGAAGTACTGGAAAGTCTTTCTGCTAAGCCTGAGTAAGCAGGTAAATGACCCTTCAATATTTCAGGAGTTGTAACCTTTTTACAGCTCCTGAAACAATTACTATCACTCCTTGCAGGTTTTACCAAGTAGACCAATAGAACCTAAATTACTTTGAAACCTTACTTTTCCTCTCTTAAAAAAATTTCGCTTGGAACCGAACTTCAATTTATTGAAGATACTCTAATTAGTGATGTCTTTATTGATAGCAGAAATGCTCTATTGCATAAAAGCAGTATCTTCTTTGCTATAAAAGGAGCCAGAAACAATGGCCACCAATTTATAGCTAGCCTATACCATGATGGTGTACGAAACTTTGTTGTAGAAGAGGAAATTGACCCTAAGTATCTGCCCGGAGCCAATATTTTTCTGGCTAAGAGTAGTATTAGTACACTGCAGTCGTTCGCTGCTCTAAAAAGACAGTTATATCATGGTAAACTGGTTGCCATCACAGGAAGCAACGGAAAAACAATAACAAAAGAGTGGCTGGGACAACTTATGTCTTCATTCTACTCCGTTTATAAAAGCCCTCGTAGTTTCAACTCACAGGTAGGTGTACCATTGTCACTCTGGCCATTAAGTGATTACCAGGATTATGCAATAATTGAAGCCGGAATCTCTAAAATGGGAGAGATGGAGCATCTTCAAAAGATCATACAGCCTGAAATAGGAATTTTCACCAATATTGGAACTGCCCATGATGAAGGTTTTCCTAACCTGGAAGAAAAAGCCTTACAGAAAGCGATTCTATTTAAAGAGAGTAGCACCATTATCTACAGCAAAGATTATCCGGAAGTGGCCCATGCACTTCATAACATTCCGGATCTGTCCAGCAAAAACCTTATCGGTTGGTCTTTTGAAGACAACACAAGTAGTTATTTTGTAGAAACTGAAGAAAAAAACAGCTTAACCGCAATCAGAATCCCTTTTAATGATAAGCTATTCATTTTTGAGGTGCCATTTACTGATTATGCCTCTCTTGAAAACATTACAAACTGCTTATTTTTCTTGCTGAACGAAGGCATTCCAGTTAAGCTTATCCATAATGCATTAATGGAATTAAAACCAGTAGCTATGAGAATGGAAGTAAAGCAAGCCATTCATCAAAACTACCTGGTAGATGACTCTTACAATAATGACCTCGTGGGTTTAGACACTGCCATACAGTTTTTCAGACAACAAAAGCAGTTTGCAAATAAAGTAATTATCTTATCTGATTTACTGGAAACAGGACTATCCGATTCATTGCTGTATCAACAAGTTGCTAAGAAAATTGAGACTGAAAAACTCTCTTTGTTTATAGGAGTAGGACCAGCAATATCCCGACAAAAAAATCTTTTCCAAACTAATTCTTTATTTTTCAATACTACCGAAGAGCTTCTTTTATACTTGAATGAGCGCCCAATTAAAGAATCTGTTATACTCATTAAAGGAGCCCGAAGCTTTCATTTTGAAAAAATTGTAAAATCACTTGAGCAAAAGATACATGGTACTGTGCTTGAGGTTAACTTAAATGCCATTACTCACAATCTGAATTTTTATAGATCAAAACTTAAGCCAAGGGTTAAAACTATGGCTATGGTGAAAGCTTTTTCCTATGGCAATGGCAGCCATGAAGTGGCAAACTGGTTACAATTTCAAAAGGTAGATTATCTGGCTGTTGCTTATTCCGATGAGGGGGTTGCTTTACGTCAGCATGGCATCCATTTACCGATTATGGTGATGAATCCTACAGTTTCTTCATTTGATCTTCTCACAAAATATCAACTTGAACCAGAAATTTATAGCCTGGAATTATTTCAGGAATATGCCAGTTTCGTACGTGGAAAAAAAGGCGCTTTCAAGGTACATCTTAAGTTGGATACAGGAATGCACAGGCTCGGTTTTGAATCCGGAGATTTAAATGAGCTTATATCAAGATTACGGGATAATCCTCAGTTTAAAGTAGCTTCAATTTTTAGTCATTTGGCTGGGTCAGACGAAGCCATTCATAATGGATTTTCCGCCAAACAAGCTTTCTCCTTCAAGAAGATGGCGGAAGAGCTGATAGAGGCGCTTAATTACAGGCCTTTGTTACATTTACTTAACAGCCCAGGGATTTCCAGGTTTCCTGACTTCCAATTTGACATGGTAAGGTTAGGAGTTGGTTTATACGGTGTAGATGCTACTCAACTTCACCAGGACAGATTGCAGTCGGTATCTGTATTGAAAACAGTAATTTCCCAGGTGAAATTTGTTAAACAAGGTGATACCATTGGTTACTCTCGAAAAGGTGTAGCAGAAAAACATATGAGAATTGCAACAATTGCCATAGGGTATGCTGATGGATATGACAGAAAGTTCAGTAATGGAATTGGCAAAGTTCATATTCAAGGAAAACCTGCACCAGTAGTTGGTAATGTATGCATGGATATGTGCATGGTGGATGTTACCGATATTGACTGCACTGCCGGAGAAGAAGTAATAGTTTTCGGCCAAAACCCTACCCTCTTTGAATTGGCTGATGCAATAAATACTATCCCTTACGAGATACTGACAAATGTAAGCGATAGGGTTAAAAGAGTTTTCTATTCAGAGTAAACCCGCTTAAACAATTGATAATCAAGATTATACAATACTAAATCACAGTAGAAAAGCATTTTCTATTTAAATCAAATAAATACATTAGTACGAAAAATACCCAGAAGTAGGTATAGGATTCCTGCTTTCCTTGCTTCACTTTTGGTAAATGAAGTCACTAATATTTTTCTTAACCTCCATATTTTTATGGGTTCCTGAAAATGGATCTGAGAAAATATTACCTATTGAGAAACAGACTTTTATAAGAATCCAAACCACTGAATTCATTGATAGACCGGAAAAGGTGTTTGAAAGACGGAATGAATCAGTTTATACCCGCAGAAAAATTCATCATAGTGTGAAAAATTAAACACAACCTTAAAATCAATTTTTATAATGATTGCGAAAAGCAGGGATTTAGTGCAGCATTTAATGGGAAAATGGAAATGCAGTGGCTATGAAGAAAACGATAAAGAAATAAAAGATTTTAATTCCTTTGAGCTTACATTTAAGCAAGCTACTATAATTTGTTCTCCTCGCGGAAATAAATTATGGCCAGCAAAATGTCAATATGAATCAATAGGTTCAATAAATGGGGGATATTACTTTAGAGAGGATGGGTGCTTTTTCCAGGTAAAAAACATGATGGAAAATAATATTACAATAGAATTGAATCTTAGAATAACGGAAGAAGGCTCAATAAATAAATATATATTTTATCTAAAAAAAGAAAATAACTGAAAGCTAGCTCACTTTCAGCTACTATCTATAAGTTTTAATGAGATTTTATTTTAGCCGTTTGTTCTCATCCATTTCAAAAGCGTTTTATAATTCACTTTAGTGCCATGCATTAAAATTCCTATTCTGTAAACTCTTCCTGCTATCCAGATTGTAAAGAGGAAGCCAAATACCATTAATATCATACTTAAAGCTAACTCCCATGCGGGCACACCAAAGGCTACTCTGGCCATCATAGCAACTGGTGAGGTGAATGGAATGATGGAGAGCCAGAAACTCACATTTCCATCAGGGTCTGGCATTACAAACATAAATGTTCCTAAAAATCCAATGATCATCGGCAATGTAATGGGTAATGTAAACTGTTGAGCATCAGAGATATTATCTACAGCCGAACCCACTGCGGCAAATAACGCCCCATATAAGAGATAGCCACTGATAAAGAAAAATATAAATACTGAAATATAATAAGCGTAGGGAATATCATATACTATTTCCATTACTTCGTTTACTTCCGAATTATTCATTAATGCTTCTACTGATTCGTTTCCTGATCCATTCATCGAAGAAACATCCGTCATGCTTTGCTGAGCAGCTTGCATTTCCGCAGGGTTTAAACCGAAAATAGAAAATACTGCTGTAGATAATACAAAAATTAAAACTACCCATATGGCAAACTGCAATAAACCTACTGAAGCTACCCCTATTACTTTCCCCAGCATCAACTGGAATGGCTTCACGGAAGAAACTATTATTTCAACAATCTTACTGGACTTTTCCTCAATTACGCCTTGCATAATTTGCGAACCGTAGATTAAAACGAACATATAAACCAGAAAGCTAAACCCATAGGCTATTCCGTAAGCAACACCTGCACTACTGGCCTGTTCCTCTCCAGTTTCGCTAATGTTAACTGAGGGAAGTGAAATACTTGTTTTTAACTCTTCAAGCTGCTCTTCACTAATTCCTGATGCTTTCAGTTTCTTATCTCTGATTTGAGATTCTACTTTGTTCTCAAAATAAGAGCTCGCCTGAAGACTAGGATTTTTCTTTGTGTATAGTACCATACCACCCGGATTCATGAGGTCAAGCTTTGGCAAATACAAAAGTGCGTAAGCATCGCTTTCACTAAAAGCAAGCTTAGCCGCTTCAATATCAGAATCTAAATTCTGAAATTGATATTTTCTGTCGCTTTCAAGCTCAAAATCGTTACCTTCATCCAACACATAAACAACCTGTTCCTTCGCACTCTTCTGTTCCTCCAGGGCAAAATACAACATGGTTCCTATTACTGCAGGAAAAAGCAAAGGCACTAAAATAGTTGCCAAAAGGAAGCTTTTCTTCTTTACCCTGCCTTCAAATTCTCTTTTTATGACTAAGCCAATTTTACTCATGGTCTGTAAAAGTTAATAATCTTAAGCTACAACTTCTTTTTCGGCTGTAGCACCCTGTACTAATTTTATAAAAATATCACTGATAGAAGGAATTTCTTCCTGAAATGAAATGATTTGAACAGACTGACTTAAGAGTAATTCAAGTAAATCGTTCGATGTAAAATTCTCTGCAAGCCTTACTTTAGCCTCTGATGTTCCATCTACATGTTCAATATTTGAAAGTAATTCAAACTGATTGGATGGCGTAAGGGCCTTACCCCGGTAAGTTATCCTGTAAATATGAGATTTATATTTTTCTTTGATAGCGGTTTTTTCTCCATCCAGAATTTTCTCTGACTTATTGATCAATGCAATATGGTCACACAATTCTTCCACTGATTCCATTCTGTGCGTACTAAATATGATAGTACTGCCTTTCTCGCGAAGAGCCAATATTTCATCCTTAATTAAATTAGCGTTAATAGGATCAAATCCTGAGAATGGCTCATCTAAAATGATAAGTTCCGGCTCATGCATTACTGTTGCTACAAACTGAACTTTCTGCTGCATTCCTTTGGATAGGTCTTCTACTTTTTTCTGTAACCAGTCAGTAGCACCAAATCTCTCCATCCACACTTTAATTTTAGCCTTAGCATCAGTTTTAGACAACCCCTTTAACTGTGCCAGGTAAAGAAGCTGATCACCTACTTTCATTTTTTTGTATAGGCCTCTTTCTTCAGGTAAGTACCCGATTGTACCAATATGCTTAGGTGCTAATGCTTCACCATTAATTTGAATTTCACCAGAATCAGCATAAATAATCTGGTTTACAATTCTGATGAAAGTACTCTTACCAGCTCCATTTGGGCCCAAAAGACCAAAAATAGATTGCTTCGGAATTTCCAGACTCAGGTTGTTAAGCGCTATATTCTTGTGAAATGATTTATTGAGATTTTCAGCTGTAAGTATATTCACGGCATTTTTTTTATCTCAAATGTATTTAAAAATGAACGCCTTGCAAAGAAAAAGTTGATTATCGCCTAAAATAAGTGATAAAACATGTTATTTAGATGATGCATAAGCTTATTATTGGATTTTAGAAATCGCTATTACTTCATCACCTCCTTATATTGCATATTATGTAATTGGGTGTAGAAACCGGATTCTGCCAGGAGTTCTTCATGCGTACCCATTTCCTTAATTTCCCCCTTATCAAGCAACATAATTTTATCTGCTTTCTGAATGGTGGAAAGCCTGTGAGCAATTACAATACTGGTTCTCCCTTTCATCATTTTATCAATGGCTTTCTGTATCATTTCTTCAGTTTCTGTATCTACAGAAGAGGTGGCTTCATCCAAAACAATGATTTTTGGATTATAGACCATCGCCCTAACGAAAGAAATGAGCTGCCGCTGACCCACTGAAAGCGTGGCACCACGCTCCATTACATTATAATTGTAAGCACCGGGCAGTCGCTCAATAAACTTTCTTGCTCCTACCATCTCGGCTGCATCTACCACCTGTTGATGAGAAATATTTGGATTGCCCAGGGTTATATTATATTCAATAGTGTCAGAAAACAAGAAAACATCCTGTAAAACAACCCCTATATTTGATCTCAAATAATTAAGATCATACTCTTTAATATCTACTCCATCAAGGCAAATACTACCCTCCTGAATATCGTAAAAGCGGCTTAGAAGATTTATTACAGATGATTTACCCGCTCCGGTTGCTCCTACCAATGCTACTGTTTCACCTTCATTTACATCGAAAGAGATATTTTTAAGTACAGTTTCATCTTCATTGTAAGCAAAAGAAACATTTTTGAATTGAATTTCTCCTCTTAAATCTTCGGGCTTATGAGAACCATTATCAGGAATATGCTCTTTGTTATCAAGTAAGTTTAATATTCTGGAAGAACTTACTATACCCATCTGTAACGTATTGAACCTATCTGCAATTAACCGGATTGGCCTAAAGAACATCTGGATGTAAAGAATAAAGGCCACAAGCATACCCAGCGTAATGCCACTTTCTACCTGGTTAATAACCCCTTTTGATCCGTACCAAACCAGCAATCCTATACCTGTGGCCTGAATAACTTCTGCTACAGGAAAATAAATAGAATAATACAATACAGACCGAATATTTGACCTCTTATGCTCTTCATTAATCTTTTTAAAGGCTTCATATTCTCGCTTTTCAGCAGTAAAAATCTGAACTACTGACATACCCGTTACATGCTCCTGAACAAATGAATTGAGGTTAGATACGGCATTTCTTACTTCATTAAATGCCACTTTAACCTTTTCCTTAAAGATGTAAGTGCTCAAAAACAGAAGAGGTAAAGTTGCTAACGAAACTAAAGTTAGCTTCCAGCTCATGGCAAACATCATAATCAGTATGAAAAGAATCTGCAAAATATCACCAATCATACCCGCAATCCCCTGACTGAATACATCTGAAAGTGTTTCTACATCTGAGACATTTCTTGTTACCAATCTCCCTATTGGTGTTTTATCAAAAAACTTCAGGCGCAGACTCAATAAATGTCGGTAAAGTTTCAATCTGATGTCCCGTATAATATATTGTCCTAGCCAGCCTGAAATATAAGTATGCCCATACTGAACTATCGCCTGCAATATCAGAAGCCCTACAAGTATTATGGTCATCCATAGTAAGCCCTGAAAATCGTTTTGAGCGATAGGTTGATCAATGGCTTTCTGAATAACAAAAGGTCTGGCAGGAGCCAATACTGCAAGTGCTATTGTTAGGAATACCAGAAAATAAAATCTCTTTTTATAGGGTATAACAAACTGATATAAGCGCTTGAGCACATTAGTATCAATTATATTGCCGCTTTTAATATCTTCTTTTTTCACTCTTGGTTTTTATAAATAAATTTCCTGCGGGTATTTTACATCGGTTAAATAAAGGCCATGTGCAGGCACTGATCTGCCGGCCAATGTCCTCTTCTTTTCTCTGATAATGCGCTTAAAATCTTCCGGATTTATACGGTGTTGACCTACTTCCAACAAAGTTCCTACAATTGCCCTTACCATACCACGCAGAAATCGATTAGCGCTGATATAAAAAACCAGCGTAAACCCTTCTTGTTTCCATTCAGCCTCAAATATCTCACAATTAAATGTAAAAACATCAGTTTTCACCTTACTAAAGCTCTCAAAATCCTCGAATTCAAAAAGTGAAGCTGCCGCCTCATTCATTTTCTGTAAATCTAGCTCTTTAGTAAAATAATAGGCCTGATCCGCACTAAAAGCATCTTTCCGTTTGATAATTTTATATTGGTAAGAACGGCTAATGGCATCAAAGCGTGCATGCACCTCATTTCCTACAGCTTTTACATCCAGCAAAGCAACGTCTTGAGGCAACATTTTGTTCGCTTTAAAAATCAACTGTCGTGGCTCCACATTATCGGGCAAGTCTAAGTGGAAAACCTGTTGGGTAGCATGTACACCACTATCCGTTCTGCCGCTTGCTACTACTTCAATAGGCTGATTGAAAATAGTGGAAAAAACTTCCTCTACTTTTTGCTGTATGGTTACAGCATTAGGTTGCTTTTGCCATCCGTGGTAGAGACTTCCTTTGTAAGCTATGGTAAAAAAGTAGCGCATCAATTATTTTTCAGTTCAAATTTAAAGGGTTTTGTGCAGTTTAGCCCTAAAGGAACGGCTTTATCAGCCACTATTTTTATTATTGAAAAATAGAATGTAAAAATTTATCAGTCTAAATATTGCTCCCTCTGTAACAATTCTCAATTAATCTGCTCGTTTTCATGTCCGAAACAGCTAATTTTCTTATTTTCGCCCAGACAATTTATAATTAGACATAAATATGACTTCTTACCAAAGAATCAATAACATTACCGGATGGCTTATATTCCTGATTGCATCCGCTGTTTATATCCTTACTATTGAGCCTGTAGCAAGTTTTTGGGATTGTGCAGAGTTCATTGCCAGTGCCTATAAATTACAAGTTCCACATCCGGCTGGTGCGCCTATGTTCTTGCTCATTGGTAGAATGTTCTCAATGTTTGCTTCCAGCAATGTGGAATCAGTAGGCTTTGCAGTAAACCTTGTTTCTGCCTTAAGCAGTGGGTTCACCATTTTATTCCTGTTTTGGTCTATCAATTTGATAGCTCATAAAATTCTTAAAATAAAAGTGGGTGAGGCTACCACTGGCCAAACCATTAAGATAATAGCTGCAGGAGCAATTGGTAGTTTAGCTTTCACTTTTTCAGACTCATTTTGGTGGTCAGCTGTAGAAGCTGAAGTATACGCTATGTCTTCTTTCCTTACAGCATTAGTATTTTGGGCCATGCTTAAGTGGGATGTAATTTCTGATGAGGCTGAAGCAAATAAGTGGCTGGTGCTTATAGGTTATATTATTGGAATTTCAATAGGGGTCCACTTATTGAATATTGTTGCCTTACCTGCACTTGGTTTAATTTACTATTTTAAGAAATATGAAAAAGTAACTTTTAAAGGCATTTTATTCGCTTTATTGATTAGCGGTGGTATCCTAATACTTATCTGGAGGTTTATTATTCTGGGAGTACCTGCACTTGCCGGTAAATTTGAAATATTCTTCATCAATGTAGTAGGCTTACCATTTGGATTTGGGGCGCTTATTTTCGGTCTCTTGCTCATTGGCGGATTTACTTATGGAATTATCTATGCCATCAAGAAGAATAAAGTTACTTTACACACTTTCTTACTAGCCTTCTCATTTATCCTTATTGGTTACTCTTCCTATTTTATTGTCCCTATTCGTTCCTCTTATGATCCTCCAATCGATCAGAACGATCCTGAAAATGTGATGACTTTATTGTCATACCTCAACAGGGATCAATATGGCTCTCGTCCTTTATTGCATGGTCAATATTTTGATGCGCAAGTAACTACTCAGGAAAAGGGTGATCCTATTTATACTAAAGGTGAAGAAGAGTATGAAATCACCGATTATAAGATAGAAACTAACTATGACCCGAACAGAACCACCATTCTTCCAAGAATGTATAGTGGAGCTCCGGGTCATGCTGAAGAGTACCGTAGCTGGACAGGGTTGAAGCCTAATGAAGTGCCAAATTTTGCAGATAATATTACTTTCCTGATTCGCTACCAGCTCGGACACATGTATTTCCGCTACTTGATGTGGAATTTTGCCGGTAGAGAAAGTGATATAGAAGGTGCTGGTTGGCAAACAATGTTTCAGGATAGCTCCGAGCTGCCTGAAGTAATGAAAGAAAATAAAGCAAGAAATAACTTTTGGATGCTTCCATTTATCTTAGGAGTTGTAGGCCTAATTTTCCACTACAATAAAAATGTGAAAAGCTTCAGCGTAATCGGCCTTCTATTTATTTTAACAGGGGTGGCTTTAATTCTCTATTTAAATTCTCCGGCCACTGAGCCACGTGAAAGAGACTACATTTATGCAGGTTCTTACTATGCTTTTGCCTTTTGGATAGGTTTTGGCGTTTTAGCTGTAGCTTCTTTATTAGAAAAAGCAATTAAAAACCCTAAAATGGCTGGTGCTATTGCCGGAGCTATTTGTTTGGTTGTTCCTGGAATTATGGCAGCCGAAGGATGGGATGATCACGACCGATCTGACAGGTATTTTTCCGTTGATGCCGCAAGAAATTATCTTGCATCTTGTGCACCCAATGCTATCTTATTTACCGGAGGAGATAATGATACATTCCCTTTATGGTTTATACAAGAGGTGGAAGACTACAGAACTGACGTTCGTGTAATTGTATTGAGTTACTTTAATACAGATTGGTATATTAACCAAATGAGGCAGAATTCTTATGATTCCGAGCCTATACCAATGAGTTTAACTCCGCAACAGGTACAGCAAGGGGGCTTAAATGATTATCTACCCTATGTGGAAAGTGCAGGTATACAAGGTGCTATTCCTTTAGAACGGTATATGGAATTGATCAGGAGTAATAACCCTGGCCTACAAATACCTACCTCTGTGGGGAAATATAACATGATCCCTTCCAAATCTTTAAGCCTTTCTATCGATAAGCAAAATGTAAGAAACTTAGGAATTATTCCTGAAGATAAAATGCCGTTGCTGGTTGATAAAATGACCTGGAACATTCAGGGAAATGGATTAGAGAAAAAAGATTTGATGATACTGGATATCATGAATGAGAATAAGTGGAAAAGACCTATATACTTTAACACTACCTCTCTTAATGGCATTAAAATGAACCTGAAAAAATATGTAGTTCAGGAAGGCCTTGCTTATAGATTATTACCGATTGCCAATCCTAATATGAGCGAGGAATTTGTGAACACCGAAGTAATGTACAAAAACCTGATGAAGGAATTCAGCTTTACCAATACTGATGATCCGGATGTATATTATAACGAAAACTACAGAAATTTCTTCCTTAACCACAGGTCTGCTTACACCACGCTTTCCAAATCCCTATTGGCTGAAGGAGACGATACAAGAGCAGTGGAGGTAATAGACTACATTCGTGAAAAAGTTTCTGAAGAAGCAGTACCATTAGATATTACAGCTTTAGATTATATCCAAATATATTATGCTACAGGACATGATGACAAAGCCAATGAATTAGTGCGTAAGCTTTGGGATCAGAATGTAGAATTATTGGGATACCTTGTTAGCCACAAAGAGGGAATGGGATACATGAGCAGAGAAAGACAGATCAGCTTTGCCATATTGCAACAAACACTTCAGATTCTGAGACAATATAATAAAAACGAAGAAGCACTTCAGTATCAGGATGAACTGAGAGTACTCTATGAAAAAATGTAAAAAATTGTGACATCCTAAAAAAAGCTGTCGATTGACAGCTTTTTTTTATGTCTTTTTAAGCATGGTCCTAAGAACTACTCTTTTACCTCAACTCCTTTCCAAAAAGCCACATAGTTTTCAATTTTCTTTGCCATTTCTTTGGCTTGAGGATAATACCATGCAGCATCCTCATTTTCTTTACCATCCACACTTATAGTATAATAGGAAGCTGTTCCCTTCCAGGGGCAAACTGTATTGGTATTGGAATCTTTAAAATATTCCTTTCTTATAGTTGAAGGAGGAAAGTAATGGTTACCCTCAATAACAATTGTATTATCACTTTCCGCTAACCCCTGACCATTCCAAATAGCTTTCATATTTTAATATGTTTAGTTCTTAAATCAATCTTATTTGAATTTTTTAACTCCTTTAAAGCAATTAGGTTAATTAATTATTCAATTCCTGCTGCCTTTTGTCGTCTAGCCGAACTTTATAAATGACACCCTGTCCAAATAAACAGATACCTGAGTTAAAAATTATTAGTGCTACAGTGCCATAGCCTATCCATGAGAATCCACCAATATTTTGAAACCTATACAAGGCTGCCTCAATTGATAAGCTTAAACCTGCACCTATTAAAATTAAACCCGATATGGCATATACCAGCCATCTCCTTTTAAGTTGTTTCATGTGTGTAGCTCTTATGGTTGAACAAAAATTAACTATCTTCGTGTTGGAGATATATTATAGACGCAAGCGTGTTATTAAAAGTTTATGAGAAGTATATTACTAACCCTGTTGCTGGCAGGCTTATTTTTTCAATCCGGCCATAGCCAGGTACTGAAACCAATTTCCTGGGAAAATAAAATACTCACCGAAAATATTCAGCATGGAGATACCGTTATACTCTCTTTTCAAGCTAAAATAGATGATAATTGGTATTTGTATTCTTCCGACTTTGACCCTGAATTGGGGCCCATGGTAACGGAGTTCGAGTTTGAAGAAAACAAAACCTACCAGTTATTAGACAGTATTATTCCTATCAATCCCTCCAGGGGGTATGATGATATTTGGGAAGGAGAATACACCTACTTTAAAGGTAAAGGAGAATTTCAGCAAAAAACCATTGTTAAATCCTTACCATTTTACATTTCAGGAACTTACAATTACCAGGTTTGCTCGGATGTAGATGGTAAATGCATTCCTTTCAATGAAGACTTTAGTTTCGGTGAGAAAATTGAAATTCCTGTAGAAAATAAATCTGTAGATGATCTTGAGGCTGATGAAGTGAAAGGTTCTTTATTGACGGATCAAGAGTCTAATTCGCCCTATTCATTATTAGCATTTATGTTATTTGCATTTGTTGGAGGGCTAGCAGCTTTGTTAACTCCTTGTGTTTTCCCTATGATCCCTATGACGGTGACATTCTTTACCGGAAAATCAAAAACTAAATCAGGAGCATTACGCAAGGCACTTATTTTTGGCATTTCAATAGTGCTGATTTATGTTTTGGCAGGAACTGTTGTAGCTGTTATAAACGGGCCAGGTTTTGCCAACTGGTTAAGCACACACTGGATCCCCAACGTATTCTTCTTTTTAGTGTTCTTCATTTTTGCATTATCCTTTTTAGGTTTGTTTGAAATCAATTTACCTTCAAGTTTTGTAAATAAGGTAGATGCCAAAGCAGATAAAGGAGGTTTAGGAGGAGTGTTTTTTATGGCCTTTACCTTAGTTTTGGTTTCTTTTAGCTGTACAGGCCCTATAGTGGGCAGTATTTTAGTAGAATCCGCAGGTGGGCAGGTAATAAAGCCTTTAATAGGGATGTTCGGTTTTTCTATGGCTTTTGCTATTCCATTTTCTCTTTTTGCCATTTTTCCGGAGTGGCTGAGCCGATTACCAAAGTCAGGTGGATGGCTCAATTCCGTTAAAGTGGTTTTAGGTTTTTTAGAATTAGCATTAGGCTTAAAGTTTCTGAGCATTGCTGACCAGGTTTACCACTGGGGCATTCTCGACAGGGAAATCTATTTGCTCCTATGGATAGTTATTTTCACCTTTTTAGGGTTGTACCTTTTGGGAAAAATAAGATTAGCTCACGACAGCCCTATCGAGAAACTTTCTGTTGGAAGGCTCATGTTGAGCATGGCCACTTTTAGTTTTGTTGTGTATATGATACCAGGTTTATTCGGTGCACCCTTGAAAGCAATGGCCGGTTATTTACCACCAATGAGTTCACATGATTTCGATATTCCGTCCATTATTCGACAGAACTCAGGCGGAGTGGCTGAATCTTCAGAATATGAACAATGTGAAACGCCTAAATATTCAGATTTTCTGGAATTCCCACATGGAATAAGAGGCTATTTCGATTATGATCAGGCACTGGCTTGTGCTAAAAAGTTAAACAAACCGATTTTTGTGGATTTTACAGGACATGGTTGTGTAAACTGTAGAGAAATGGAAGCCAGAGTTTGGTCTGAACCAGAAGTACTTAAAAGGTTAAAAAATGATTTCGTGATGTTGGCCTTATATGTTGATGAGAAGAAAGAACTTCCTGAATCAGATTGGTATACCAGCGAGTACGATGGAAAAGTAAAGAAAACTATCGGTGCACAAAATGCAGATTTACAAATAACAAGATTTAATAATAATGCTCAGCCTTACTACGTAATTTTAAATACCAACGGTGAATTGCTCGTAAAGCCTATAGCTTATGAATTAAATGTGAATAAATTTGTTGACTACCTGGAAAATGGTAAAACAAAGTTCAAGCAGGAAAACAAAAAGCTTTAAAAGAAGTGTTGTAACTTTGTGAAGTTAAAAACAAGATACTAGATTAAAGAGAATGGCGAAAAGCAGAAGAGGCACAGCACTCAACGAGGAAGAAAAGAGGCCACTCAACAAAGAAAATATCAAGAAACTTACAGGTATTTTCAGTTTTATTAAGCCTTACAAGGGTTATTTTATTATTGGTTTATTCTTCCTGCTTATTTCAAGTACCACACTTTTAGGTTTTCCCTATGTGGCAGGTAAGCTGGTAGATGTAGCACAAGGAAATGCGGAGGGGATTTTTAGCGACATTAACAGAGTAGCAATTATTTTAATTGCAATTCTGGCAGTACAAAGCATTTTCTCTTTCTTTAGAGTTTACCTTTTTGCCCAGGTAAGTGAAAGAGCCATGGCAGATATGCGCACCGGCCTTTACAGTAAATTAATGGAGCTTCCAATGACTTTTTATGATAAAAAAAGAGTGGGAGAAATTGTTAGTAGAATAACAACAGACATTGCCTTACTTCAGGACACCTTTTCCGTAACTTTGGCAGAATTTATCAGGCAGGTTGCTACTTTAATAATAGGAGCCTTTATCATCTTTTACACCACACCTGAACTTTCCCTGTTCATGCTAGGTACTTTTCCTATTCTGGTGATAGCAGCAATGGTTTTTGGAAGGTTTATAAGAAAACTATCCAAGAAAACTCAGGATGAACTCGCATCTGCCAATGTGGTTGTTGAAGAAACTCTTCAGTCAATAAATGTTGTAAAAGCTTTCACCAGTGAATTCATTGAGGTTGTTCGCTATAAAAAATCAATGGCAAAGGTGGTTAAAGTAGCATTAAAATCTGCCAGTTTCCGGGGAGCATTTATTTCATTCATCATTTTTGCCATGTTTGGGGGAATAGTAGCTGTTATGTGGTATGGCGCTAACTTAGTGCAAGCAGGCGACATGAGCGTAGGTGACTTGTTAAGTTTTGTACTTTACACCACTTTTATTGGTGGTTCAATTGCAGGGTTGGGTGATTTGTATGGTCAAATACAAAAAGCAATAGGTGCATCGGAACGTGTAATGGAAATTTTAGAGGAAGAAGGCGAGCAAAAAATTAATGAATCCGACCAAAAAGAACTTACTCTTCATGGGGACATAGAATTTAAGGAAGTCGGTTTTTCTTACCCTACACGGAAAGATGTAAAAGTACTTGAGAATTTAAGCTTTAAAGTAAGTGCAGGTGAAAAAATTGCCCTTGTAGGCCACAGTGGAGCCGGTAAATCTACTATTATTCAGCTACTACTCCGTTTCTATAACCTGGATAGTGGAGCAATTTGTGTAGATAATAAGGAAGTTACTAATTACGATCTATCAGGCTACAGGAAAAATATTGGTATAGTACCTCAGGAAATTATTCTTTTCGGAGGAAGTATCAGAGAGAACATTGCTTATGGAAAGCCAGGTGCCACAGAAGAAGAAATTTTGCAGGCAGCACAAAAGGCAAATGCATGGCTGTTCATTAAAGACTTCCCTGAAGGACTGGATACATTGGTGGGAGAAAGAGGTGTAAAGCTTTCAGGAGGCCAGCGGCAAAGAATTGCTATAGCCAGAGCTATATTAAAGGATCCTAAAATCCTTATTCTAGATGAAGCTACCAGTTCGCTCGATGCTGAATCAGAAAACTATGTAAAGGAAGCACTAGATGAGCTGATGAAAAACAGAACAACTATCATTATAGCACATCGCTTGGCTACCATCAGGAAAGTAGACAAAATATATGTGCTTAAAGAGGGTAAAATTGCTGAGTCAGGATCTCATGAAGAATTGATATCTGCAGCAGATGGAACCTATAACAATTTAGTGAAGCTTCAATTACAGGATTAATGGATTACTTAATCTATCTTATTTTAAAAACACTGATATATGCGGGGTCAATCCTGCCATTTTGGTTGCTCCATGCACTTTCGAGAGTATTGTATTTTGCGATATATTATGTATTTGATTATCGTAAAAAAGTAGTAAAAAGTAACTTAAAAAGATGTTTTCCTGAAAAATCAGAAGCTGAAATTAAAGCTATAGAAAAAGAGTTCTACAAGCATTTTTGCGATTTGATGGTGGAAAGCCTTAAATCTTTTACCATTTCAGAAAAGGAGATAAAAAAGCGCCATAAGTTTTTGAACCCTGAAGTTGCCCAGCATTTTATTGATAAAGGCTATAATCTTTCTATCATGGGTCCCCACTATAATAATTGGGAATGGCTTATTTTTAGTTTAAATTTCATTCAGGAGCCAAATAACCCAAAAGTATTGATCATGTATGCAGTACTGAAAAACCCATACATGGAAAAACTGGTTAAAAAGAGTAGGTCACGGATGAATTCCATCATGTTTCCTAAAGCAGAAACTTCAAGAAAAATTATCGAGTATCAGGATAAGCAACATTTTTTGTGTTTCGCAGCAGATCAGGCTCCTCTCAATGTTTACAATAGCTACTGGATGGAGTTCATGGGGCAGGAAACCGGAGTATTTTATGGAGCAGAAAAAATAAGTAAAGCAAAAAATTATATCCCTATCTACCTACATGTTCGTAAAACAGGCAGATCATATTACGAAATTGAAATGGAAGTTATAGCTGAAAATCCTCAGGACACAGAGTATGGATACATTACTGAGAGATTTATGCGTTTGCTGGAGAAAGATTTACATGAAGCGCCTGCCTATTGGCTATGGACACACAAGAGATGGAAAAGACCAAAACCTGCAGATTTTGATGAAAAAAGAAATGCAACAGCTAAAGACTGAACCTTTTAGTAGTATATTTTTGCTAAATTCCTTATCTTATTATCAACAATTGAAAAATTTACAACCCTTTTAAGTAATGAGTGAGATAGAAAATATTGACAATAATGAACTAAATAAAATAAGAAATGCTTTTAAAGACCGGGATTGGAATGAAATTAAAAGTTCTGATTCGTGGGCGATTTTTAAAATCATGTCGGAGTTCGTAGATGGTTTTGAAAAATTAGCAAAAATAGGCCCTTGTGTCTCAATATTTGGTTCAGCGCGCACCAAGCCTGACAATAAATACTATAAAATGGCAGAAGAAGTAGCTGCTAAATTAGTAAGACATGGTTATGGAGTAATAACCGGAGGCGGGCCAGGAATAATGGAGGCCGGAAATAAAGGTGCTAAAAGTGAAAACGGCAAATCAGTAGGGTTGAATATAGAGCTACCTTTCGAACAATTTAACAACATTTACATTGATCCTGATAAATTGATCACATTTGATTATTTCTTTGTAAGAAAAGTAATGTTTGTTAAATACGCTCAGGGCTTTGTTGTAATGCCAGGGGGATTTGGCACAATGGATGAGCTTTTTGAAGCCCTTACTTTAATCCAGACACATAAAATTGGACGTTTTCCAATTGTTTTAGTAGGTAAAAGTTTTTGGTCAGGATTGTTAGAATGGATTGAAACCACTTTAATTAATGCCGAAAACAATGTGAATAAAGAGGATTTGGAGTTGTTTAAGGTAGTAGATACCCCTACCGAAGCAGTTAAAGTAATTGATGATTTTTATTCTCAATTTATGCTATCTCCAAATTTCTAAAAATCAGTACATTTTTAACGTTTTTAATAAATTAGAATGTCAGAAAGTCGCCTCGCGCTATACATTTCAATATTAGCAGCATTTACTTTTCTTGTAATCGCTTTTAAAGGAAATCAAAGCAAGGAACCACGACCTGCCACTCAGGAGGAAGAAATTGTATTAACTGAACCTCTTGGGTTTATTAATGCCAGAAGTATTCCTCTACCTGAAAAGGTTGCATTTGCAGGAGAGCAAGTACCGTTAGAAATTCCTGATGTAAAAGAACGACTGGATAAAGAGCTACATATTAATTCTTATTGGCACAATAATACTATTTTTTTACTCAAAAGAGCCAATAGATGGTTTCCTATTATAGAGCCTATTTTGAAGGAATATGGTATCCCGGAGGATTTTAAATACCTGGCTCTCATTGAAAGCGGCCTTGAAAATGTAACAAGTTATGCAGGTGCTGTTGGTTTCTGGCAGATACTGGAAAGCACAGGTGAGGAACTTGGGTTGGAGATTAATAGAGATGTTGATGAAAGATACCATCCGGTAAAATCTACTATTGCTGCTTGTAAATACTTAAAAAGAGCTCACGATAAATTTGATTCATGGACCTTAGTAGCTGCTTCCTATAACAGAGGAATGCGAGGCATGCAAAATGCTCTGGATCATCAAAAAGCGGATACTTACTACGATCTAATGCTTAATAGCGAAACATCTCGCTACGTTTTTAGAATAATTGCTATTAAGCTGATTGTAGAAAACCCTAAAGATTATGGTTTGGAAATTGAAAAAACTCATCTATACGCTCCCTATATTTATAGGTATGACACAATAAGAAACTCTACTGATTTAGTAGATTATGCGATTAGCCAGGGAACCACCTATAAAACCCTTAAGATTTATAACCCATGGCTAATTGATGATGAAATAAGCGTTAGAGGAGATGATTTTTATGTGATTAGTTTACCTGAAAATACTTCTGACAATAAAGGCGGAGAAAGTCAGGAATCTTCTAAAATGTGATTCCAAACTCCAGCCCAAGCAAGTCATTTTGAACTCGCAGCCCGTCACTTGTACTTTCATTTATTACATTAAAAAGGCCTCGTTGGTAAATTATACCTCCAAATAATTTAGTATCAATACCAAAACCATACTCAACACCTGCTGCAAGAAGAGCAGTAGCATCCATAAAATTAAATTTCTGCACAAAATCTAAATCCTCACCTCTTCCTTTTGTTTTTATATCTAATGAACCACCTACCTGAAAATAAAGCTTCTTATCCAACCCTACTTCTTCGGTAAACAATTTAAGGGTTAATGGAATTTGTAAATAATGTAAGGAGTAGTCTTCATCAGAGCTAAAATTAGTATCTTCATCCTTTATTTGTACACCTACTCTTTTAGTGGCAAATAATAAACCAGTACTAAAATAATGATTTTCTTTAAATTCAAAATCAACTGTAGGCCCTAACTGAAATCTTAATCCTACTCCATCAGGATTATAAGAATAATTGGTCGATTCATCTTCCACTCGATTGAAAGATAAAGTAGGAGCGGCTTTTAAACCAAACTTCGCTTGTGCCTGAGCACTAAATACAGAAACTAATAAGATGCTTGAAAAGAGCAATTTTTTCATTTAATTCGTGTTTAATTAATAATCAAATTATATTTCTAAATTAAGCTAATGCAACGCAATAGAAACAGCTTTGTTATTCATTTTATCCTTTTATCTATTTTGTTCCTATCGTGTAGCAAAGAAACAGAATTCTGCTCCAATGCTCCTGAAGTGACAGAAATAATGGTAGACATGTCTTTTACTGATTTTACTGATGACTTAATTAGCATATCTGGTAATAACGATGCGCAACAATTTGTAAATCAGCATCCTTTTCTTTCTTCTTACTTTTTAGGTGAAAACACCAACACTACAGACTCTGCTATTGCAGAAAGACTATTGAACATTTTTACCAATTCCGCCTATAAAGATACTGTATATTCAGAAGTAAAGGAAGAATTTAAGGGCTTTGAAAACCTGCAAAACGACTTTGAAAGAGCCTTTCAGTATTACAAGTATTATTACCCTGAAGTAGAAGCTCCTCATCTTCAAATGGTATTATCAGGCCTGCAAAAGGATTTGTATGTGTCGGACTCTTTAGTTGCTATAGCTGCAGATTATTTTCTTGGACCAAAAGCCAGCTACCTGCCTGCCGGGGTTCCGGATTATATATTAAGAAGATACCAAAAAGAATATATTGTACCTATGACAATGCTATTGCTGACTCAAAAGCATAATAAAACTGATTACTCTGATAAAACCCTCCTTGCTGATATGATTTTTTATGGTAAATCATATTACCTCGCTAAACAAACTATTCCATGCACTCCGGACTCACTGCTGATAGGCTATACAAGCACTGAAATGGAAGACATTGCGAAAAATGAACATATTATTTGGGCAAATTTTTTAGAGAATGATTTATTATATGAAACCAGCCATTTTTTAAAAGATAAATTTATAGGAGAAAGACCTAAGACATTTGAAATTAGCAATAATTGCCCTGGAAGAATAGGCATATGGGTAGGTTGGCAGATAATTAATTCGTACATGCGAAATAATCCAAATGTGACCCTGCAGGAATTGATGCAAAAAACTAATGTACAGGAAATATTTGCTAAATCTCAGTATAAGCCGCGCGGATAAAAACTCATAATTTATAACTGCGTATATGTGGGTTAATTATGATATTGAAACCTGAAAAATAATTTACACCCGCAATGTTAGTTATCTTTCAGAATTAATTTCTATATTATATGGAATCTCAAATTAGATTGCACAATGGGTAATCACTTTTTACTGACTTACAGATATAATCATTGATTCTTGTGTAATTGCCTGATAGGCTCTATTTAACTAATGCTTAGTGATAATATACCTTCTAGATTTTCAGAACACTTATTCCACATATCTTAAATAAGTTACCATGAATCCTGCTGAAAAAGGTTGGCTCCACGAATATATTCAATTTAAAAAGCTGTATCCCATTATTTTAAATGATGAGTTTATTACCACTAAAGAGCAACACCTATATAAAATTGTACAGCCAACAGGGTTAATATACGGACAAGCAATTCATAGCCCTGGGTACAAGCATCCAAAGGAGCAACGTTGGGGAGCTTCTGAAAGAATGAAAATCGTTTTACTGGAAAGCCTATATCACAGTGCTGCCCTTTCTTTGAAAAAACTTCCCAAGGGAGCAATAGAATGGGAGCAATTTTATAGACACACTTCTCTTTCTATTGGAAGATTTTACAACCACTTGAATCCAAGACTTTCTAAAAGAACAATTTTTTCTTTGAAGCCGATCTCTTTAGATAACCTGCTTTTTACTGAAAAAGTATTGGACAAAAAACTCTCGGAGAAAAGTAATTGGCACAACTTCTGGGCTGGCCTATTTCATAATAGTTTTCTTTTTCTGGATACCTATTACTTTGGCGAATGGTACGCAGGTAGATTCACCAACATTAAATGGCATAAAGATCAAATGAAAATGGTATTGCTGAAAGTAATTGCTGCAGCCGCTTATGCGAAACATATAGTGGAAAGAGGAGAAAAGAATATTTTTTTCACTTTTCTTGATTCTGCTAACCTAACGAAAGATCAGGAAAAAGCAGCAAAAGAGGCATATCGTGAAGGAATTAAGTTAGAACAGATAGAGCTGAAGTATGTGGACACCTGGTTTTTCAAGAAATATGTGCTTGAGTTAGCTATTCTAATGGTGTGGGCAGATAAAGTAGTAAAAGAAGAAGAAAGGTTGTTTTTATTAATATTAGCTAAAAGACTTGGCTTTACCGAAACTGATTTAGATGTAAGTTTAATCGCTATTGAAGCATTTGTAATTGACAACTGGAAAGATGTATATTTTCTACAAAGCAAACACTCATTTCAGGTAATCAATCAAACTATTCATCAGCGCATTGCCAAAGTAATGGAGAACAACCATGCTTATTTAGTGAATGAAGTAAAGCAAGGCAAGCACCTAAATGCGTTACTGGAAAAATCAAAAAAAGAGATTCTTACATCAGAGGAGAAAGACCTTGTAAGAATAAAGTTAATTGAAGTACTTAAAACAATCCCTGCATTTAGGTATATAGCGATACCAAGTAATTTTCTTACTTTACCTATATTGCTTGAAATACTACCAAAGGATGTACTTCCAATTACTTTTCAAGGTTAGTTAACTCCTTAGACAATTCTTTCTTCTGTGGAACCAGTATCGAAATAAGAATAGACAGTAGTAAGGTAGAAACTATAATGCTAAAAGAAACTATAATTGAGATATGGATGTCAAGAAACTCTAATAGCATTTTGGCACCTATGAATATGAGAATGAAAGATAATCCTTTCTGAAGTAAGTAGAACCTATCAATAATACCTGCCAGTAAGAAAAATTTAGCCCTCAAACCTAAGATGGCAAAAATATTGGAAGTATACAGAATAAATTCACTTTGGGTAATTGCAAATACTGCCGGAATGGAATCCACGGCAAAAATCAAATCTGTCGATTCAATTAAGAGAATGACTAAAAACAATGGTGTGAAAAGAAACTTCTGTCCTCTTTTTACAAAAAATTTACCATTAAAATCTCCCTTTGTAATTTTAAGGTATTTCCGGGCAAATTTAATTATAACATTTTTCTCAGGGTCAAGATCATCATCTGCTTTCTGAAAAAATATTTTAACCCCACTGTAGACAAGAAAAGCTCCAAAAATATACAATATCCAGTGGAATTGAGCCACAAGATAGGCGCCAAGGAATATGAAAACTGCTCTAAAAACGATCGCCCCTAAAACTCCCCAAAACAAAATATTGTGATAATACTCTTCCTTAATTTTGAAATAACGCAGAATTAAAAGAATGACAAAGATATTGTCTACTGATAAAGCATATTCTGTGAGGTAAGCAGAAAAGAATTCCAATGAAACTTCAGCCCCACCATCGTATTTATAGATTAAGAAACCAAAAGCAACTGATATCACTACCCAAAATATTGACTGGTAGGTAGCAGATTTTAAAGATACTTTGTGGGCATTTTTATTGAAAAAGCCGAGATCAAAAATCAGAAATATGATTATGACAGCACCAAAAAGTATATATAAAGCACTTTCAGGATTGTTTTGTAAATTCAAAGCGAATATCATATAATGGCACCTATTTAATACGCAAGATAACTTTTCTCGTGCTTAATATTAAAATTTATATAGATAAATTATAATTATTAACGGTGAATGAACGGACTAAAACTGAAAAATGGATTCAGACAGCTTATAAAAACCTCAACAAGAAATTTATCTCGAATGACTTAGACCTTCCCTTTAATAACAAAATTGCTGAAAGTTAAACGAAATTTTAACTATGTACAAAAAAAGGAAGCTAAATTAAGCTTCCTTCATGTAAACAAGTTCTACTATTTATCAAAAAAATTATTGAGGCTTATTTTGAAGTTTTTTCACATTACTTTCTTTGAGGCCATAATGCTCCATTACTGCATAATAGTTATCATAATCAACTGGTTCTGCAGATCTTTGTGTTGCTCGAGCAGGAATTATTATAACACGGAAAATTTTATCATCGGTCTCTTCAGGAATGAATAAACCCTTCCTAAAATCAGCATCTAAGTAGACAAATACATCTACCAAAGTAAAATCATAATTGTATACATAAGTGCCTACTTCATTGAATCTGGTCTGAGGTAAAGGGCTCCAGATGTCATAACCTCTATCATCCACGCCACTTAAAAGAAAAGCAAGAGCCTTATCTGATTCAAAAATAAAAGGTAAATCTACCTCATCATACAATAGCGTAACTCCGTAATCATTATTTTCATTAAAAGAAACTGGAGGGAATTCGTAGGCAATAGCTACAAACTCTTCACCATCCTGTCCTGGAGGGCCTTGTGGGCCGCGAGGGCCCGGTGCTCCGTCATTGCCATTAAATGTGCAGGAAGTAATAAGAAAGGTGGCAAGCAATAATATTTGAAAGTTGTGGAATAAATTTTTCATAGCTTCTTCAATTTGATGTAATGAAAGGTAACCAAATAGCATGCCAAATCAGAATTATGCAATACAAATGACCCAGGATTAATTTTGGTAATTGTGTGAGCAAAAGAATAGTAAGATTAAGATAGACTATTGCAATAAAGAGAAAATAAACATCCCTGCAAAAAGCAACAAGAATATAACACCCTTCATTAAGTTGTCTTCAATTCTTGATTGATGCAATATTTTGTGTAGTCCTCGCATAGCAAGAACTAAATTAACACATAAGGCCTTGTACTAAAAATGACTAAAATTCCTAAAACGTAATGTTTGGAGAATCTAAATCACTTAACCACACATTTAATTAAATGATAAGATAAATCATACAAGTAAAGTCGGCTTCAAACGATTCTAGTATACATTAATTAAGGCTATTCTGTTCTATTTTAGAAGGATACACCTTAAAAAAACACTGATAAATCTACACGAAAACCTACATACTAATAGGTTTTAGCAATCTAATAAATATGAATTCCTAAATCCGGGCCTGATAAGTAAATAGCTGATGGTAACGCCCTTTTAATTCGATTAACTCATCATGCTTACCACGCTCCACTATTTCACCAGACTCAATAACTAAAATCTGATCTGCCTGACGGATAGTACTTAGTCTATGCGCTATAACGAATGTGGTTTTTCCTTTCATTAATTCTTTTAGACTTGATTGAATATACCTTTCGCTCTCGGTGTCTAAATTTGACGTAGCTTCGTCAAGTATTAATATTTTAGGATCTGCCAGCACAGCCCTTGCAATGGCTATACGTTGTTGCTGACCTCCTGAAAGCTTTACACCTCGTTCTCCTATTTGAGTATCCAAACCCTTTTCAAATTTATCAGTAAACTGATTTACATAAGCAGCAGAAACAGCGTGTTGTAGTTCTTCCTCAGAAGCATTGGGTCTTGGAAATAAAATATTTTCTCTTATTGTGCCTTCAAAAAGGAAATCATCCTGAAGTACCACCCCTAACCTGCTTCTATAACTTTCAAGAGTGACCTTTTTTAAATCCTGTCCATCAACAGAGATTATCCCTTCATCCGGTGTAAGAAATGATGCCGCCATTCCAGCTATTGTAGTCTTGCCAGAGCCTGAAGTACCCACCAAAGCAGTAACTGATCCTGGTTTTGCTTCAAAGCTGATGCTTTTTACTACTTCCTTATTGCTTTCATAGGCAAATGATACTTTATTAAAAATAATATGCCCTTCTATAGCCGGAAGATTAATAGTTCGTTCCTTATCATCAGACTCCAGAGGGGTATTCATAATTTCCTCGGTACGATCTAAACCAGCAAATGCTTCCGTCAACTGGCTCCCTATATTGCTCATTTGCACAATAGGTGCTATCATAAAGCCAAGATATAGAGTAAAAGCAAGAAAATCACCAAAGGTTAACTGCTCATTCATAATCATATACCCACCTATTCCCATTATACCGGCTGAAGCCAACCCTAATAATAATGTGGCTGAGCTAGTGATTAAACTTGTAGAAATTAAGCTGGATTTGATGTTTCTAAACAACCTATCGACTCCTTCAGCAAAAATCCTTATCTCCTGTAGCTCTGCATTAAAACCTTTAATAACCCTAATCCCACCTAAGGTCTCCGTAAGCCTTCCAGTAACTTCTGCATTTATTTTACCTCTTTCACGGAAGATTGGGCGAATTTTTCCAAATGCTTTTAATGAAATAACACCAAAAATTGCTACCGGAACCAATACGTACAGGGTCATCATTGGACTAATCCTAATTAACAGGAAAAGGCACACAATTGAAGTTAAAATACCGCCTACCATTTGGGCCAATCCAGTCCCTACCAAATTTCTTACACCTTCTACATCCGTCATTATTCTTGAAACCAATTCACCTGTTTTGGTATTATCAAAATATCGAATAGGCAGCTTTAGAATATGGGCTTGTACTTTTGATCGCAATTGGGCAATTAGGTTTTGTGCCTCCACGCTGAGTATTTGAGTTAAGGCAAAAGAAGTGACTGATTGAACGATTATAGCCCCAACTACAGCAAAGATTAAATATTTTAACTTCTGAAGATCGCCATTTGGTACTACTTCATCAATTAAGATTTTGCTGGATCCCGGTAGCACCAGAGAGGCAATTCTACTAATTATAATAAGGACTAAACCTATAAAAACATACTTTCTTCTTGGCCAAATGATTGTTTTAAAAACCTTTGCCAAGGTAGTTTTTGAGCTTACTTCTGCTTTTTCCATGAAATTAGTTACGTCTGAAGGATTTTTTTCTGATGACACATTTAAAGAATATGCTATCCAGATAAGTCGATCAACGTAGTACGTGAAGTGTGCTTCAATAGTTTTAAACCACTAAAAGCTACCTGATAAATTTTTACTTTATTTCACAAGCCTTAACAAATACTCACCGTATCCACTTTTCACTAATGGCTTGGCAAGCTCCTGCAACTGTGTTTTATCAATAAAACCCATCCTGTATGCCACTTCTTCAATACAGCCAATCTTTAGTCCTTGCCTTTCTTCTATCACCCTCACAAATTCTGAGGCTTGCATCAATGAAGCAAATGTTCCGGTATCCAACCAGGCCGTTCCTCTGTTCAGCACACTGACTTCAAGGGTTCCCTGTTCAAGGTACTTTTTATTAATATCTGTTATCTCAAGCTCTCCTCGCGGACTTGGCTTTATATTTCTGGCTATCTCTACCACTGAATTATTATAAAAATATATGCCTGGAACTGCAAAGGATGATTTAGGCTCTTTTGGCTTCTCTTCGATAGAGATCGCTTTTCCGTTGTCATCGAATTCCACTACTCCGTAACGCTCAGGATCGTGCACATGATAAGCATATACAATACCTCCTTTTGGCTTGGTATTGCTCTGCAAAAGCTTACTCATCCCCGAACCATAGAAAATATTATCTCCAAG
The DNA here is from genome assembly GCF_014636295.1 of Marivirga lumbricoides. Taxonomy (GTDB): domain Bacteria; phylum Bacteroidota; class Bacteroidia; order Cytophagales; family Cyclobacteriaceae; genus Marivirga; species Marivirga lumbricoides. The sequence goes on from NZ_BMEC01000018.1 coordinate 37,466, forward strand.
AATCAGTGCCACATCATCTCCTCCAACAAAGTCGGCTCCGATAATAAATGCCTGGGCTAAGCCTTCAGGTTTTTTCTGTACAGCATACTCAATTTTACAACCAATTTGAGAGCCATCTCCTAATAGCTGCTCAAACATGTGGGTATGTTCAGGGGTAGAAATAATCAGGATTTCTTTTATTCCTGCAAGCATTAATGTGGACAGCGGGTAATAAATCATTGGCTTATCATAAACCGGCATGAGCTGCTTACTTACTGCTATTGTTAATGGGTGTAAACGTGTTCCTGATCCGCCTGCTAAGATTATTCCTTTCATTGGTTAGATATGTTTAGATTTTTAGAATCTAGAGCCTAGACTGCTCTTCTCTATATTTAAATTTTAATTCCCCTACCGTCTTGTTCCGGGGATTCTTCGTTATGTCTTGGCTTTATTCTCTTAATATTTCAAAATTTGAAAGACAATTTTTGATCCAGTTTTATGGTCTAGGTTCTTGACTCTAACCTCTAGTCTCTCTTATCATACATTTCATCGTAATATTGCTGGTATGCTCCTGAAGTGACATTTTTCATCCATTCTTCATTTTCCATATACCAGTCGATAGTTTTGGCTATCCCTTCTTCAAACTGGAGGCTTGGTTTCCATCCCAACTCTTTCATTATTTTGTTGGCATCAATGGCATAGCGTAAATCATGCCCTGCTCTATCAGTAACATAGGTGATGAGTTTTTCTGAAGTTCCTTCTTCTCTGCCAAGCTTCTTATCCATCACTTTGCATACTACTTTAATCAAATCCAGGTTTTTCCACTCATTAAAACCTCCAATATTATAGGTTTCTCCTTTTTTACCTTTGTGATAAAGCACATCAATGGCTTTCGCATGGTCCTCCACATAAAGCCAATCTCTTACATTTTCTCCTTTACCATATACCGGAAGTGACTTATTATTCCTGATATTATTAATGAAGAGTGGTATCAGTTTCTCAGGAAATTGGTTAGGTCCATAATTGTTAGAGCAGTTGCTAACAATAACAGGCAATCCATAAGTATTGGCATAAGCTCTCACAAAATGATCAGAACCAGCTTTTGAGGCTGAATAAGGTGATTGCGGGTCATAAGAAGTTGTTTCGGTAAAAAAGCCTCCATCATCCAATGAACCAAAAACTTCATCTGTAGAGATATGATAAAATAGTTTATCTTCAAAATTATCTTTCCAGTTTTCCTTAGCTGCATTAAGCAAGGTGACAGTGCCAAAAATATTGGTTTTTACAAACTCCATTGGGTTGCTGATAGACCTATCAACGTGGGATTCTGCTGCTAAATGTATTACTCCATCAAAAGCGTATTTCTTAAATAAATCAAAAATATAAGCTTCATCAGTGATATCTCCCTTTTCGAATATATAGTTTTTTGCGCCTTCAATATCTGCAAGGTTTTCCAGGTTACCTGCGTAGGTCAGCTTATCGAGATTAACAATTTTATAGTCAGGATATTTGTTTACAAACAATCTCACTACATGAGATCCTATAAATCCTGCTCCGCCTGTTATTAATAGAGTTTTCAAATTAGTCGAATTTTTACATGTCAAATTTAACGATAGAATTCAAGGAATAAAGGATATCATAAAACAAATATTTCATTACTTAAGGAAAGTTCTGTTTATTTGTGAAAATTTTTAAGCATTATGTCCGAAGATACAAAAAACCAGAACCAAACAAATAACTCTGATGAAATTGATTTAAGGCAGTTATTTTCTGCAATCGGTGATTTTTTCAAGAATATTTTCATAGGGTTTATGATGGTATTAGTGGCATTTCGAAATGCTACCGTTAAAAATATAAAAATCATTTTCCTTTTTGTAGTAATTGGTGGAATAATTGGTATTAGTTTGAATTACTATTTACCCGATTATTATACTAGTTCTCTGCTTTTGAATTCGAAATTCTCTACCGGAAAGCTAACGGAAAGCTCTGTTGACAAATTAGATCAGCTATGTGGAGAGAGGAATTATAATCAACTGGCTTCAATTCTTGGAATAGATACTGCTACCGCGAAAAATCTTAGAGGTTTCTATTACGAATCATTTGTATCGGAAGAACAAATTGTAGAGCTTGAGGTATTAAAAGAACAGTTAAAGTCCAAGATTACCGATGAAGTTGTACTGGAAGGTTTGATGGAAAAACTAGAGGATGACAACAAATCTACTTACAAAATTTTTGTTGAGGTTTATGATAATTCTGATTTAAGATCATTAGAGGAACCACTTTTAAATTATTTTAAAAACGGCTCATATGTTTCGAAAAGAATTGAAATTGAATTAACCAATCTCAAATCAAATATTGCAAATATTGAACAAGAAATTGAAAAGATTGATAGTTTAAAAAAGCTAATTATAAAGAACTACGATCTTTTTGCTGAACGATCAAGGTCAGGCTCCAACAATATAATAATGAGTGATGAAAAGATAGTAGATCCTATTTCAGTTTTTAATAAAAGTCAGCAATTACATGAAGAAAAACTGGAGTTACAAGAACAATTATATCTTACCCCCAGTTTTGAGCTAATTGATGGGTTCACCGTTTTTTCAAGACCGGCCAGCCCAAGCTTGATAAAACTTGGTTTCTATTCCTGTCTATATGGCTTACTGGCTGCTTATATTTTAATTATATTGATAGCGTTCAATAAATACCTTACCCGACTTGAGGAATCTAGAAAAAATGAAGTTAGCTAATGATTAAAAAGGAGAATCAAAATCCTTAAACGCTGGATGTTTGGTGTCTTTTTCAGATATTATGCTTTCTGAGGCAGCAATTTTCCAGTCAATATTTAAAGAGGTATCATTGAAAATGATACCTCTTTCATTTTCCGGGCTGTAATAATTATCACATTTATAGAAGAACTCAGCGTGATCACTTAAAACCGCTAAACCATGAGCAAAACCTCTTGGAATGAATAACTGTTTTTTATTTTCAGCAGAAAGTAGCACACTATAGCTTTTACCGAATGTAGATTTATCTTTTCTTAAATCAACCACCACATCTAAGACTTCTCCTTGCAATACCCTTACAAATTTTGCCTGTGCCATTGGTGGCACCTGAAAATGCAGGCCTCTTATAACACCTCTTGCTGAGCGTGATTGATTATCCTGCACAAATTCACAATCAACCCCCGTGGCTTCTCTAAATTTCTGATGATGAAAAGATTCAAAAAAATATCCTCTTTGGTCTTCAAATACTTTAGGAGTAATAAGGTATAAATCATCAAAACCGGTAGCTTCTATATTCATTTTGCTTTTTTTGTGCAAAGTAAGCAGATAAGATCAATAATGCCATGCCTTATTAAATTGATTGTGTTAAATTTGCGGCCGTGTTCAGTCAGGTACTTTCCATATTTAATAAAGAGGTAAAGCTGGAATGGCGAAATAAAACAGCCTTTAACAGCATTATCCTGTATTTGGTAAGCACTATATTTATCTGTTACTTAAGTTTCAATGTAAAAACCGGCCAAATGCAAACCATTACCTGGAATGCACTTTTTTGGATAATTATTGTTTTTGCTAATATAAATGGAGTAGCCAAAAGCTTTTTACAAGAAGGAGAAGGTAGAATGTTATATTACTACACTATTTGCAAGCCGCAAGTAATTTTAAGTGGTAAACTACTATTTAATGTTGTTCTTTCAACTTTAATAGCTAGTGTTGGCTTCATGGTATACGCTTTTATCCTTGGCAACCCTGTTTCAAATCATTCCTATTTTCTGCTTACCATATTACTAGTATCAATAGGTTTTGCTGGCATTCTCACTTTAGTTTCCGGAATAGTTTCCAAAGCGAATAATAGTACAGCACTACTTGCCATTTTAAGCTTTCCAATATTATTACCAATATTGTTGGTAGCAATAAGGCTTTCTAAGAATGCTATTGATGGAATTGATGCCACATTAATGAACGAAAAACTGTTTACCCTTATATCCGTAGATGCCATAGTTATAGCTACGGCCTATTTGTTGTTCCCTTTTATCTGGAGAAGTTAATTATGAGAAAAAGTTGGTGGAAAATCTTAGGTGTTTCTTTAGTGTTTTATACCATAATAGGTGGACTTCTGATGGAAGCTCCCAGGCTGGCCATTTTAAATGAGACTATCAGGGCAATGCATTTTCATGTACCTATGTGGTTTGGGATGATTATTATGTTAACGGCTTCGGTCTATTTTTCTATTCGTTATTTAAGAACAGGTAACTTAAAATATGATACCTACGCAATCGAATTGGTAAATACCTCTATACTTTTTGGACTTCTGGGTTTAGCAACTGGCATGATCTGGGCACAATTCACATGGGGTGCCGCATGGAGTGGAGACCCTAAGCAGAATGGCTCTGCGATTGGCCTTTTAATTTACTTTGCTTATATATTACTGAGAAATTCAATAGCTGATACACAGCAAAAAGCTAAAATCAGTAGTGTTTATAACATATTTGCCTACGCAACATTAATTCCTCTTCTTTTCATTTTACCCCGCCTTACTGATTCATTACATCCCGGCAATGGTGGCAACCCCGGATTTAATGCCTATGAATTGGATGGCAGGTTAAGAATGATATTCTATCCCGCAGTAATAGGCTGGACACTATTAGGTGTATGGTTAACTGAACTACGCATTAGATTAAATTTTATAAAATCACAAATTGATGAGCAAGATTAAATATATCCTAACCCTCTTATTTATTACAATAAGCTTTTATGCTACTGCACAAAAAGAGCAAATTTTAGAGGAAGATTATTCCAACAATAAAATTGAGATGGCTGATGTAATGCGCTCCGAAGGAAAAATTTATGTCCTAGTGGCCATAATTGTTACTTTATTTGCAGGATTTGTCATCTATACTATTAGAACTGAACAGAAGATTAAAAAAATAGAAAAATCATTAAAAAATAAGCTCTAAAGAATTATTTAGATAGTACTTTTGTTGACTTCTCAGAATTAATTACATTATGAAAAAATCCTATATTTTCGGTATCATCATAATTGCAGCTGCAATTATGATGATCGTTTCTACCGCTGGAGATGCCAGTTCTTATGTGAGTTTTCAAGATGCTCATGATATGGCGCTAAATGGAAATAATACTAAAATACATGTAGTAGGAGAGCTCAAAAAAGACCAGGAAGGTAATATTCTTGGTTTAGAAGCTTCCTCCGATAAATTGTCTTTTCAGTTTGTAATGGTAGATGAGAATGGAATGGAGCAACAAGTATTTTATAATGAGCCCATGCCTGCAGATTTTATCCGCTCAGAACAAGTGGTGGTAATCGGCTCTTTTCAGAATGAAACTTTTGTTGCAGACAAAATCCTGATGAAATGCCCTTCTAAATATCAGGAAGAAACAGTTATTTAATTTGATAATATAATATATGATACATTCCACAATAGGTGACTTAGGTCACCTTTTTGTCATTATAAGCTTTGTGGGGGCTTTAGTTTCCATATTTAATTTTTACAAAGCAGAAACTACCTCCGCGCTCGATAAGAAAAAACAGTGGTTACACAATGGCCAGTTTTCTTTTCTCGTTCATGGTATTTCAGTTTTTGGTATAGTAATCTGCCTCTTCACGATCATTTACAACCATTATTTTGAATACTTTTACGCCTGGAGCCATTCCTCAAAAGCTTTACCCACTGAATACATTATTTCTTCATTTTGGGAAGGACAGGAGGGCAGTTTTTTACTCTGGTCATTTTGGAATGTAGTTCTTGGATTTATCTTATTAGCTACTAATAAAAAATGGGCTCCATCTATAATGGTGGTATTTTCCATTGTTCAGGCATTTTTAGCCTCCATGATTTTGGGTGTTGTTATTGATGATTTTAAGATAGGAAGCTCTCCTTTCATTCTGCTAAGAGATGCTATGGATGCTCCGGTTTTCAATCTTAATCCCAATTATGTACCTGAAGATGGAACAGGATTAAATCCTCTATTGCAAAATTACTGGATGGTAATTCATCCTCCTGTATTGTTCCTGGGTTATGCTACCACGTTAATTCCATTTGCCTATGTCATTTCTGGTTTATGGAAAAAAGATGTAAAAGCCTGGGTAAGACCAGCACTTCCATGGGCTTTGTTTTCAGCAGCAGTTTTAGGTTTAGGTATACTAATGGGAGGCTATTGGGCATATGAAACTCTTAATTTTGGTGGATATTGGAATTGGGACCCTGTAGAGAATGCCTCTTTAGTCCCTTGGTTGGTGTTGGTTGCAAGTATTCATACAATGATTACTTACAAAAAAAGTGAAACCGCCTTAAAAGCTTCAATTATTCTGGTAATATCAGTTTTTCTGATGGTTTTATATGCATCATTCTTAGTGAAAAGCGGGGTACTCGGAGAATCCTCAGTTCACTCTTTTACTGATTTGGGTCTTTCTGGTCAGTTAGTTCTTTGGATGTTGAGCTTCCTGGTAATCGCTTTATTTTTATGCATTACCAGGTGGAAACTCATTCCATCTACCCAGAAAGAGGTGGAAACATATTCACGTGAATTCTGGATTTTTATGGGGGCTACTTTATTGTGCCTTATGGCATTCCAAATTATTATCCCAACTTCAATCCCTGTTTATAATACTATTATTGAAGCCTTTGGTGGCCTCTCCAACTTAGCGCCACCGGTGGATCAGGTTGAATTCTATACCAAATGGCAAATCTGGTTTGCTATTGGTTTAGCTATACTTTCAGGCACGGGTCAGTTTTTCTGGTGGCAGAAAATGGAACGTACTAAGGTGAAAGAATCTCTACTTTATCCTATCCTTATCACACTCTTGCTTTCTGCTTTAGTAATAACAAGTGTGGGAATGACTAATATTGTTTATATTCTTGTAGTAATCAGCGGAATATACACTATTGTAGCTAATGGAAAAATTCTTCTCAACGTGGTTAGAAGCAACTATAAACTCTCAGGAGGAGCTATTGCGCATATTGGCTTAGGCATGATGCTGATCGGGATGTTATTTTCTTCCGGCTATTCTTCCACTGTTTCGCTCAACAATACAGGTTTACTTCTAACTAATTCTGAAGAAGTGGAAGAAGATTTTAACCAAACCAATTTACCTTTATATATTAATGATCCTCAAAACATGGGAGAATATACCTTAACGTACAAAGGAAGATTCTATGAATCCTATGAAGGGGGATATATAAAAGCAAGCTATTTAGAAGACACTGATGAAACTAATGTTAAAATCATCAAACGCGACATCCAAAAAGCAGATGATACGCTGCAAAAAGGGGATACAGTTAATGTGTATGGCGAAAATCACTATTACAAAGTAGATTATCTGAGCGCCAATGGCAATAAATTTTCTCTTTTCCCTCGCGCACAAATTAATCCGGGAATGGGAGGTTTAATAGCTTCTCCTGATATTAAAAGGAAGTGGAATGAGGATCTGTATGTACACGTATCATCCGTGCCGGATCCTACTCAGGAAATTGAATGGTCAGAGCCAAAACAAATGGAAGTAACTTTTGGTGAAAAATTCTTTTTGAATGATTACGTTACTGTTCTTGAGAAAGTGGATAGAGTGAATGAAATAAATGGCACCCCTCTTAAAGGTGAAGATTTAGCTGTCAGAGCACAAATAAAAATCTACGGAGATGGCGAAGACTATATTCTAAACCCCTATTATCTCATCAGAAACAATATGGCAGGCAGAATCCCTGATGAAAATAGAGAGATAGGGGTGAAGCTAAATATTGAAAACATTCAGCCGGAGAACAATACCTTTACATTATCTGTAAGCACTACGCAAAAAGATTACATAATAATGAAAGCCCTTAGTAAGCCATTAATTAATGTGTTATGGATTGGTACTCTTGTGCTGATGCTGGGTTTTAGCATGGCAATTATTAGACGATACTCTGAGTTTTATAAAATGCGTAAAAAAGGCATGGAATGAAATCTGTCGCTTTTAATATTAGTTTTATTGGAGCCGGAAACGTTGCCTGGCATTTAGCACCCGCTTTAGAAAATGCCGGGCATTATGTAAAAGAGGTTTTCAGCAAATCAGGCAAATCCGCCACTAAACTGATAGGCAATTTGTACGATGCGCAGTTAAAAGAAAACCTGGATTTTTCAGATAGTCCTGCGCAAATATTTATTCTGACTATTCCTGATGACGCTATTAAATCAGTAGCACAAGAAATTGTGCTTCCGGAGCAAAGTATATTGGTGCATACATCCGGCACCAAAGGGCTTGTAGAGTTAGACTATGCAGCAGCCTCAGCCAATGGCGTTTTTTATCCGCTTCAGACTTTTTCTAAAGCCAGGCCTGTTTCTTTTGATAAAGTTCCGTTTTTTATTGAAAGTAATAATAAACAAGCTACTGAGATACTCACAAAAATGGCAAAAAGCATCAGTAAGTTTGTGAATTTTGCCAGTAGTGAACAGAGGGCTAACATGCATTTAGCTGCGGTGTTTGCCAGTAATTTCACTAATCATCTTCTTCGTATATCTCAGGATTTATTAGCTTCCTCTAAGTTAGACTTTGACTTGCTACGACCTTTGATAGCAGAGACAATAGAAAAAAGTATCAACTTATCACCAAAAGATGCCCAAACCGGCCCAGCAAAAAGGGGAGATATAGAAACACTTGACAAGCATATGGAGATGCTGAGTAATAATGAAAGTTTGCAGGAAATATACAGGGTTATAAGTCAACATATTTTGGATACTTATCAATAGTTAATTTCATAGATGGAGATAGTTCGCTAAGCAATTAATGTTCTGGTAAATAATTCCGTAATCCATTAGGACATGCCATTGCTTATAGTGAAATTTGCTACTTAAGGAGTTTAGAAACAAAGAGATGACAGCTGCACGATCCCTACCTAAGAATTTTTCCTTCCAGGGCTTTATCCGCTTAATCCGCATACAAAACTTGCTTATTATTGTTTTGACTCAGTATCTGGCGGCTGTTTTTATTATTGATTCTGTTAGCATCACCAGTATCCCTCTATTCCTCATTTCTTTGAGTACAATTATTTTAGCCGCTGCAGGCTATATTATTAACGATTACTATGATGTAAAAATTGATTACATCAATAAGCCCGATAGAGTAATTGTTGGCAAAGTACTGAAGCGAAGGGTTGTACTTTTCTGGCATTCAGCACTGAATTTTGTCGCTATTACAATAGGCTTTATCCTCCATTGGAAAATAGGCCTTATTGACTTTACAGCAGCCTTTATGCTTTGGCTCTATTCCAACCAGCTTAAAAGGCTTCCCTTCATCGGAAACTTAATTGTAGCACTATTAACTGGTTTATCCATATCCATCCTGGCCTTTTATTTTCATGAAAAGCAGCTTATTTTACATATATATGCACTCTTTGCTATTGCTATCAGCCTAATCAGGGAAATTGTAAAGGACATGGAAGATTGGAAGGGAGATGCTGATTTTGGCTGCAAAACCCTTCCTATCTTATGGGGCATTAGAAAAACTAAGCTTTTCCTTTATTTTCTGATTGTGTTATTCTATATCCTGATATTTTACATGACACAATTTTTACAAAATGATATTTTATATTACTATTTTTCCGGCCTCACCTTTTTTATCATTTATTTTGTACATCGGCTAAGAATAGCCGACACAATGAGAGAATACCACTTTTTAAGCAACTTTTGCAAAATAATTATGCTTAGCGGAATTTTAAGTATGGTATTCTTTTGATTAATTTATTATCCTAAGCATTTTTGAGCAAACAAGTTTAGAATGACTTCTCAAAAGAAAACCAAAATAGCCATCCTTGCTTCAGGATCAGGAAGCAACGCAGAAAAAATTATGCAATACTTTAGGAATTCCCAGCTGGCTGAGGTAGCGTGCGTAATTAGTAACAGGAAAAAAGCGGGCGTTTTAGAACGTGCAGAAAGAGCGGGGATTGAATCGCGTGTTTTTCCGAAGGAAGCATTTGAAACTGCAGAGCCTATCTTGGATTACTTAAAAGAACAAGCCATTGATTTGGTTATTTTAGCCGGTTTTCTATTGAAAGTACCCGCAGAAATCATTTCAGAATTTCCTGATAAAATTCTTAACATACATCCTGCTTTACTTCCCAAATATGGCGGAAAAGGAATGTACGGGCATTTTGTGCATGATGCAGTACTAAAGAATAAGGATAAAGAAACCGGTATTACTATTCATTTGGTAAATGAAAATTATGATGAAGGTAACGTCTTATTTCAGGCTTCCTGTGAAATAAATCCTGAAATGTCTGCCGAAGAAATTGCTGCTAAAGTGCAAGTTTTGGAACATCAGCATTTCCCTAAAGTGATAGAAAGCTACATTAGTGAGAAAATCAGCTAATTATTTCATCTTACTGCCAATTCTTACTATTTTCAGAAAAAGAAATTGCTATTGAACAAGCATATTATTCTGTATAGTATATTTTTTTGCTTTCAGGCTACTTTCGCTGAAGCTCAGCAACAATTGAGAGGAACCATTATAGATGAAGCTACTCTAGAACCTTTGGCCTTTGCTACTATATATTTAAATACTACTAGCATTGGCACCACCTCGGATAATGAGGGTAGCTTTAATTTTCAAGTTCCTGAAGGAGAGCATGAGGTAATTGTTCAATTTGTAGGTTATAAAACGCTGAGTTTTACAGTTAATAGCAAAGAGATTGCACCTCAGTATAAAATAAAACTACAGAAAGAAACGCAGGAACTGGCATCTGTCAAAATTAACGGGGAACGAGATAAAGAATGGTATGAAAATCTGAAAATTTTTAAGAGCAACTTTATCGGTACATCTGAAAATGCTTTAGCCTGCAAAATACTGAATGAAAAATCATTAGTTATTGATTACGATCCTCAGAAAGCAGCCTTGAAAGTTATTGCAAAGGAACCACTACAAATTTTAAATTCCAATTTAGGGTACATCTTGCATTACAGCTTGGTTGAATTTAACTATGAGCTGAGGCAGGGCAAACTGTTCTTTGCTGGTTACCCGTACTTTAAGGAAAATAAATTATCGGGTCGAAAGCTAAAAAAAGTTGAGAAGAATAGAAGAAGAGCCTATCACGGTTCTCTAGTCCATTTCATTAAAAGTCTATTGAATAATAGTTTGCAGAAAGAAGGCTTTCGGGTAATGAACTTATACAGAGTTCCTAACCCAGAGCGACCCTCAGACTCTATAATTAGTGCTATTCGTAAAGAAGTGTTATTTGGAAACCTGAACAAAAGAAAAAAAGATTCTTTAAGAACTAATGTGTTGGAAAAGAGAGGTTTGCCAAAAAATTTGAACATGCTGGACACCACTGCTTTAAGTGCAAATGAGCTCATTGTAAGAAAGGAAGATAAAATCTATATGCGGGCAAGTAATCTACTCCAAATTGTTTATCAGAATGAAAAGGAAGAGCTTAATTATCTTACCCACTCAAGAACTAAAAAACCTGGTTTACAAACATCCATACTAAATATAGTTAGTGGTGAGGAAGAATTAAATCTGGCTGGAGACATCACAAATCCTTCAAATGTCTTTCTGGAAGGATATTTGGCGTGGGAAAAGATTGGTGATTTACTTCCATTAGATTATGTACCTCCTCCTAACTAAACCTAAATTAATTGGTAAATATTTGCCAAACCCGCTATACCAGTTTTTACAAATATTCTAATACTTGAACAACTTCTCAATCATCTCTGAAAAATCGAGATGCGGCTGATACATTCTGTCAGAATAAATACTGGCGGTAAGCTTCAGGTAATTAGGTATATCATTAAAATAATGAAGTTCAAGTGCGATGTTTCCGTAAAGCTGATCAATTGGTGGGTCTATTTGCATAGGTGGTTTTAAATAGTATTTTTCCACTGTTAGTACTGCTGAATCTACCGCACTTAATTTTTTATCTGATCCGGCTTGTCTGTATCCCATGTCCAATATTTTCAACTTGAAATATTCAAGTAAGAAGGGGAAGCCACTATCTAGAATTTCCTCATTATTCCTAATAGCAAATCCATTGGCATATGGGCTGTTAAAAAGAACAATTGGAATACCATCTTTTATGTCAGTAAGTTTTAAGTGGTAGGCATGATGAATTTTATCAAGTATTTCATGATGCTTTTGAGCCGTTATCCACTGCTCAAATCTCTTTACCTCCTTTTTTGAGCGAACCAGGGTTTGGTGGTTAAGTACCTGATTACCTGAAGGAGGAAAAAGCTTTCTATACATTTTATCAAAAAAAGTCATACTGCTTAATTTTACCTTTACCAAGTAGCTTATAAAGCTACTCCTTTAACTACTATGTAATCAGATTGATTGAAAAACATTGGTTTATTATGAAAAAACTTTGAAAGTGGCTGAAAAAAAGGGCTATATAGAATGAAAAAAATATAATTCAATTAGTTTTGCATTTCAAAACAAAAATCGCGAATCGATGTCCCTAAAAAAAATTACTACTGCACTTATTTCTGTCTATTATAAGGATAGGCTTGAACCTATTATTAAACTGCTTAAAGAGCAAGGTGTAAAAATATACAGCACCGGGGGCACACAAAAATTTATTGAAGAGCAAGGGGCTAAAGTGGTAGCTGTAGAAAACCTAACAGGTTACCCTTCAATTTTAGGAGGCAGAGTAAAAACACTTCACCCTAAAATTTTTGGTGGGATATTAGGCAGAAGAGATTCTATTGAACATAAAAACCAGTTACAGGAGTTTGAAATTCCTGAAATTGACCTTGTAATTGTAGATCTTTATCCATTTGAAGAAACAGTTGCTTCAGGAGCCAATCAGGATGACATAATAGAAAAAATTGATATAGGAGGAATCTCTCTTATTCGGGCAGCAGCTAAAAATTATAAGGATGTCTTAATTGTTTCATCCAAAGGACAGTATCCTGCACTGGAAGAATTATTAAGAACGAAAAAAGGAGCTACCAGCCAGGATGAAAGAAAAGCATTTGCTGCTCAGGCTTTTAATGTTTCTTCACATTATGACACTGCCATATTTAATTATTTCAATAAAGACCAGACTTTAAGTGGTTTCAAACATAGCATTCTTAAAAACAAGCCGCTTAGATACGGTGAAAACCCACATCAAAACGGGAAATTCTATGGAAATTTAGATGCTATCTTCGATCAACTGAACGGGAAAGAACTTTCATACAACAATCTGGTAGATGTTGACGCTGCAGTATCATTAATTGAAGAATTTGAAGGAGAGACCGCTTTTGCCATCTTAAAACATACAAACGCTTGCGGAATGGCATTAGGGAATTCCGTAAAAGAGGCTTACCAAAAAGCTTTTCAGGCAGACACGCTTTCTGCATTTGGCGGGGTACTTATTACCAATAAAACCGTAGATGCCGAGGCAGCAGAAGAGATGAATAGTTTGTTCTTTGAAATTTTAATAGCACCTGATTTTACAGCTGAAGCTTTAGAAATACTTAGTGGTAAGAAAAACAGGATATTGCTAAAGAAAAAAGCCAACCTGCAAACTAAAAAACAATTTAAAAGCCTACTGAATGGTGTAATTGAGCAAGATAGAGATTTAAAGACAGATGCTAAAGAGGACCTTAAAGTGGTAACCAAAATAGCACCAACTGCTGATGAAGTAAAAGCTCTGTTGTTTGCTTCTAAAATATGTAAGCACACTAAATCAAACACTATCATTTTAGCCAATCAAGGACAGATGCTTTCAAGCGGTGTGGGGCAAACCTCCAGGGTTGATGCTTTAAAACAAGCTATTGAAAAAGCAAAACATTTTGGCTTTGAACTGAAAGGAGCTGTAATGGCTTCAGATGCATTTTTCCCTTTCCCTGATTGTGTTGAAATTGCAGGAAAAGCCGGAATTAGTTCAGTTATACAGCCAGGAGGCTCTATTAAAGATCAGGACAGCATCGACTACTGCGATGAAAATGGAATGAAAATGGTGACTACCGGATTCAGACATTTTAAGCATTAATGTAAAAGCTTTATATAAATAGGGAAAATAATTCTTTGAATGGAATGTTTTACCAAACAAATTTGTAAATTTCGAGAGCGATTTTTTTTAATAAATATATATAAACATTATCCATGGGGATATTCGATTTCTTATCAAGTGACATAGCCATAGACTTAGGCACTGCCAATACTCTCATCATACACAAGGACAAAATTGTGGTGGACGAGCCTTCCATTATAGCTATTGATAAAGCCACAAATAAGGTTTTAGCAATCGGGAGGCAAGCGATGCAGATGCATGAGAAAACGCATGAAAATATCAAAACCATTCGTCCTTTAAAGGATGGGGTAATTGCAGATTTCCATGCAGCAGAGCATATGATTCGTGGCATGATCAAAATGATTGATGGTGGCAAAAAAAGCTTTTTCCCTTCTTCTCACAGAATGGTTATTTGCATTCCATCAGGTATAACAGAAGTAGAAAAAAGGGCCGTTAGAGATTCAGCAGAACATGCCGGAGCCAAGGAAGTATACATGATTCATGAGCCCATTGCAGCAGCAATTGGTATAGGTGTTGATATTGAACAACCTATTGGCTCAATGGTAGTGGATATTGGGGGTGGTACAACTGAAATTGCTGTTATTGCTCTTTCAGGCATAGTATGCGACCAGTCAATCCGTGTAGCAGGAGATACTTTTACTAAAGATATTCTTGACTACATGAGAAGGCAGCACAACTTATTGATAGGTGAAAGATCTGCCGAAAAAATTAAAATTGAGGTGGGTGCTGCGCTAACGGAGTTAGATGATGGTCCTGAAGATTATGAAATCAGAGGTAGGGATTTGATGACAGGAATTCCAAAGGTAATAAAGGTGTCTTATTCTGAAATTGCCTTTGCTATAGATAAATCTGTTTCGAAAATTGAAGAAGCCGTGTTAAAAGCTTTGGAGATTTCTCCGCCCGAATTATCTGCTGATATTTACGATAATGGAATTCACTTAACAGGTGGAGGTGCTTTGCTTAGAGGTTTGGACAAAAGACTTGCCTTGAAAACCAAGTTGCCGATTCACATAGCTGACGATCCGTTGAGAGCTGTGGTAAGAGGTACAGGCATCGCATTAAAAAATATAAATCATTACAAAGCAGTTTTAATGAGCTAAATGTATTTTAAAACTGATATATAATATATGAAAAGGGAATACCACCAAAAGGTATTCCTTTTTCCATTTTTACTCATTTCAATTTAATACCCAATTTTTATAATTAATGCGCAGATTATTTCAGTTTATATATCAATACAGGGCATTTTTCCTCTTTTTGGTGCTCGAATTGGTAAGCGGTTGGCTTGTAGTTAACCACAACAACTACATAAGCGCATCTTATTTTAATTCTTCCAGTGCTATAGCCGGGAATGTGTATGACTCCCGACAAAATATTCAGGATTACTTTCAGCTTAAACAAGTAAATCAAAACCTGGCAGACGAAAATGAACAGCTTCGAAATCAATTAGCACTTAAGCAGCCAATGCTTGATACCTCGCAATTTAAAACTCCTGTCTACCTCTCAGGCCAATATGATTACACCATGGCAAAAGTGGTTAATAATTCTGTAAGTAGGTTCAGAAACTACTTTACACTGAACAAAGGAAGAAATGACGGCATTGAAGAAGGAATGGGTGTTGTAAATTCACTGGGGTTAGTAGGAAAAATTAAAAGTGTCTCTAATAACTTTTCTACGGGCTACTCAGCCCTACATGTTAATCTTTTGGTGTCAGCTTTAATTGATGAAACACAAACACTATGCACTGCAACCTGGGACGGTACTGATCCAACAAAAATGAAACTAAAGTATGTGCCACGACACGTTCAGGTGAAGAAAGAAATGGATGTGGTTACCTCTGGCTTTAACTCCATATTTCCAGAAGGCGTTAAAATAGGAGAGGTTGATACTGTTTTTATCCAGAAGAATGCCACCTTTTATGACATCACCCTAAAAGTAGCAGTTGATTTTCAAAGCCTGGATTATGTATACGTTATCGGTAATAAACTGAAGCAGGAAAAAGATTCGTTGGAACAATCCATAGAAGTATTAAATGATTAATTCACTCAATATAAAACAAGTATTTATCTGGGTTATATTTATAGCCTCACAAATACTTTTTGCTCAAAATATAATTCTTTACAATAAAGCATTTTGCTTTATGTACGTGGGGTTTATCCTTTTACTTCCAATTAGCGTGAGCCGGAATTACGTGCTTTTGATTGCTGCATTTACAGGATTTGTAATTGATATATTTTACAACAGCCTGGGTACACACATGGCCGCCACCATCTTAATGGCTTTCATACGTCCATTGTGGATTAATGCTATTACACCTAGGGGTGGTTATGAAAACATTGAAAGCCCCACTGCAAAAGACCTTGGGTTAGCCTGGTTTCTGGCTTATTCACTGCCTTTGGTCTTTATTCATTTGTGTCTGGTATTTTTTATTGAAGCAGGAGGTTTTCATATGTTCTTTTTTGTAATTTTTAAAGCAATTACAAGCACTTTCTTAACAGTTTTTGTGTTGATAATCATTCAGTATCTTTTTTATTCCAAAGGCAGGTTTTCATGATTAAAAACAGAAAGTATTATATACCCGCAATTTTTATTGTTGTAGGAATTATATTTTTGATAAAGCTTTTCTCAATCCAGGTAATGGATAGCCGCTACAAGTTAGCAGCGGAAAATAACGTAATTAATAAAGTAATTGAGTACCCTTACAGGGGCTTAATTTATGACAGGAACAATAAAATAATTGTTCATAACACTCCTACTTATGATATCATGGTGGTACCTAAAGAGGTGCAGGTGGGAGATACTGCCAAATTCTGCAGCCTTTTCGACATCACCAGAGAAGAATTTGAAAATAAAGTAGCAGCAGCTAAAAAATATTCCTACATCAAGCAATCCCTGTTTTTTCCTCAGCTGAGTAACCGAGAGTTTGCCAGCATACAAGATAAATTGATTGAGTATAAAGGCTTTTATCCTGTGGCAAGAACAGTAAGAAATTATCCTGATTCAGTACTGGCCAACGGACTAGGATACATTGGGGAAGTAAGTAAAAGGCAGCTGGAGAGAGACACCTCCAATTATTATAAATCAGGTGATTACATAGGCATTTCAGGAATGGAAGCAGCCTATGAGAAAGAACTTCGAGGCAAGCGCGGAGTGAAATACAAGCTTGTAAATGTAAGAGGTATAGAAAAAGGCTCTTTTAATGATGGCAGATTTGATACCGCCTCCGTGCCGGGAAATAATTTGATAAGCTCCATTGACCTTGATTTGCAAAAATATGCAGAGTACCTGATGAAAGATAAAGTAGGTAGTATAGTAGCGATAGAGCCTTCCACAGGAGAAGTTTTAGCTCTGGTAAGTAGCCCATCCTATGATCCTAACCAACTATCTGGAAGAAAATACAGCAGTAATTTCACCCAATTAAATCAAGACAGTTTAAAGCCCCTGTTTAACAGGCCGATAATGGCTACCTACAGACCAGGTTCGGTTTTCAAGTTAGTTCAGTCATTGATTGCATTACAGGAAGGTGTAATTACTCCTGCCACCCGGGTTGTATGTAACCGAGGCATTATAAACTGTCATGGTGCACATACCAATGCTGATTTGCATGATGCTATTAAATTTTCGTGCAACCCCTACTTTTATTCTACTTTCAGAAGAATTATTAACCAGGGAAAAGATCCGAAGATGAATGTTGATTCAAGAATAGGTTTAAAAACCTGGGATGAATACCTGTACAAATTAGGTTTCGGCAGAAAGCTGGGTGTTGATATTCCGAATGAGCAAAAAGGATTGGTGCCTGAACCATCTTATTACAATAGATATTATGGAGAAGGAGGCTGGAATTTTTACACTATCTATTCATTAAGTATAGGTGAAGGAGAGTTACTTACTACTCCATTGCAGGTAGCAAACCTTGCCGCAATCCTGGCCAACAGAGGGTATTTTATCAGACCTCACCTGGTAAAGGGTATAGATACTCCTGACTCCTACCTCAAGTTAGATTATAACAGGGAAGATACAGGAATCAACCCTGAGCATTTTAATACAGTAGTAAATGCAATGGCTGAAATAGTAAACGGAACTGCGAGAGTTGCTAAAGTGGACGATATTACTATTTGTGGAAAAACCGGAACTGTTCAGAACAAAAATAGTTATGACCACTCAGCTTTTATGTCCTTTGCACCAAAAGAAAATCCTAAAATCGCTTTATCTGTATACGTTGAAAATGCAGGATGGGGTGGTGGAGTAGCTGCTGCCATATCTGGTCTCTTAATTGAAAAGTATATTAAAGGAGAGGTTTCCGAAAATAGAGCCTGGGTGGAAAATTATGTAATGACTAAAGCTTACTTGAAAAACTTATGAGTAGACAGGATAGCATTTGGAATAGGGTAGACTGGCTACTGATCACATTATTTTTTGTTTTAGTAATTTTCGGTTGGCTAAATATTTATGCTGTAGGTTATGATGCTGAGCAGGTACAAAGCATCTTTAGTTTTGATCTGAATTCAGGAAAGCAGCTAATCTGGATTGCCGGCTCTGTAGTTCTAATCATTGTAATAATGATTATTGACTTCAGATTCTTTGACTCATTTGCGTATTATATATATGCAGGTTTTATTTTTATGCTAATTCTTGTACTCCTCTTTGGAACCGAAATAGCCGGAAATAAGTCTTGGTTTGTCCTTGGTCCCATGAGATTGCAGCCCTCGGAGTTTACAAAATTTGCCACTGCATTAGCTGTTGCTAAATTTTTCAGCACCAGAAATGTACGATTAGATCAATTTAGCGGACAAATTCAGTCAGCCTGGATAGTACTTTTGCCAATTGTGCTAATTGTAATGCAAGGAGATGTAGGTACTGCTATGGTCTTTTTAAGTTTTATCTTTGTTTACTATCGCGAAGGTTTACCTACTTACTACCTGATAATAGGAACTTCCGCCATCGCTATATTTATTCTTACTTTATTGATCGAGCCACTTTATTTAACAATTGCAGTAGTTGTTCTTGGGGTTTTACTCATTGCTTTCTTTAACAAGCGTAAAAAATATATTGTAATGGTAATTGCCGGTGTGGTGGGGGTAATTGGAGTAATTGGAAGCGTGGATTATCTGATTTCTGATGTACTTAAACCTCACCAACAAAATAGAATTAAGGCGTTAATTAATCCTGATGCAGACCCTCTGGGATTTGGCTGGAATGTTACTCAATCTAAAATTGCCATAGGTTCAGGTGGAAGTTTTGGCAAAGGGTTTCTTGAAGGGACACAAACAAAATTTGATTTCGTTCCAGAGCAAAGTACAGACTTTATCTTTTGCACTATTGGTGAAGAGCATGGATGGATGGGCAGTTTCATTCTGATAATTCTCTTTCTGGGCTTATTACTTAGAATACTTTTCATTGCTGAGCGTCAAAAAGGTAACTTTGCCAGGATTTATGGATATGCTGTAGCCTGCATCTTTTTCGTGCATTTTGGGATTAATATCGGAATGACAATAGGACTATTTCCCGTAGCAGGAATACCCCTGCCCTTCTTTAGTTATGGTGGCTCGTCTTTGTGGTCTTTTACAATACTTCTTTTTGTATTGATTAAACTAGATGCACACAGAATGCAGGTACTTACGAGATAAAATAAGATTAATAACCTGCAAAGTAGTGGTACGAGAGTCACGTACCACTACTAAAGTTGAATGAAATAGTAGCCTTTTAAGCAAACCTTTTCCCTACCAAATCGAAAAACTCCTGCACTTCCTCTGCCTCCAGGTTCCAATCATATTTCTCTGCATACTCCTTTTTAATATATACGTAAGCTTCTTTATAATTATCCATTGAATCAATTTGTTCAATAGCATTTAAAAACTGCTTTTGATTGCCTTCAAACAATTCATTCACAAACATGAAACGTTGATTGAGAGTCAGTTGCTGCTTTATATTTTTGCCACTTCCTTTGGAAAGCCTTTCAGCCAAGGTTAATTGTTCTGTATGTCTCAATTTATCATTCAAGCTTCCTTCAGTGATAGTTTTGGGGGCTTCTATCTCACTTCTTTCCGTGTCGCTTTCAAGATAAATGTCAGACAAGGAAAGGGGTAGCTCTTCCGAAAAAGCCTGAAGATAAGGCTGAACATCTTCCGGTTGCTCTTCCGCCTGACTGCATACTTCATTAAAAAGATCAAATGCTTCATCATTAAAAGCCATGTCCATCTTATGAAATTTGAACCTATCAATTAAACCATCCAGAAGAAAGTCATTTATTTTAATGTATTTCTTTAAATCCTTCAGGTCATTTAAGCTAATTCTGCTATCATCTCTCTGATTTATTTCCTTGGAAAAAAAATCATATGGAGAAAAAACCAAAAGAATGCTATCTTTTACCGACTCTCTCAAAAGAGGCTCAAAATGCTCCTTTTTAATGGAAATATGGCGGGAAAGAGAGTTCATAAAATCTTTCATCGCTTTCTTTACTTCCTCGCTATGGTAGTCAAAGTACGGGCTCTGTAATTTGGCATTCTCCTTCTTCCACTTTCTAAAAAGGTTTTTAAGCACAATCAAGTTAGTTTGCTTAAATTTAGAAATCTCTAAAATTTCCTTACCAGTTATATGAGAAGTTTGATAAAAAAAAGATTGACAAACCTGTTTTGCATAAGCTTTGGCATAAGCATCAATCGCCTGATGATTTAATTTGCTCTCCATTATTTAATTTACTTTTTTTGTACTACTATATTATGCCTGAAATTCAAATAAACAATCTATATAAACGCAAGATAACAAGTAAAAGTCTAGAAAAAACCGCATTAGAGCATATTCACGAAAACTTCATAGATTGGATGCATGCGTGTGGAAAAAAAGGACGTTGTACCACATGTAAAATGATTGTTCTGGAAGGCGAAAACAACCTTGGTGAATTAACAGACCCTGAAATAAAGTATCGGGAACAAGGTAGGCTAGCATCTAATGAAAGGTTATCTTGTCAGGCTGTGGTTACAGGAGACATTATTATTGAAGTAGCCGAAAAAAATAAATTCCCACACATGGATTATTCGTATTAAAGAAGATGTTTGTAGAACCGCATATTGGAAGAGAAGAAAGTGGCAATTTAAAAGGAAAAGGCTGGATAGAACTGATTTGTGGTTCTATGTTTAGTGGTAAAACCGAAGAATTAATCAGAAGAATAAACAGAGCTATCATAGCTAAGCAGAAAGTAGAAATATTTAAACCTAAAGTTGATACCCGCTACGATAAAACGCAGGTAGTTTCACATAACCAGACAAGCATTCGTTCTACTCCTGTTGATTTTGCTGAAGACATTCTACTGCTGGCTGGTAATTCCGAGGTGGTTGGCATAGATGAAGCACAATTTTTTGACTCAGAAATAGTTACTGTTGCAAATACGCTGGCCAATCAGGGAAAAAGAGTGATAATTGCAGGCCTGGACATGGACTTCAGCGGAAAAGCTTTTGGCCCTATACCTGAATTAATGGCTATTTCAGAGTATGTAACCAAAGTACACGCTATATGTGCTCAATGTGGAGGTATAGCCACCTATTCTTTCAGGCTCTCAGAAGAAAAGCAGAAAGTGATGCTGGGTGAAAAAGACAAATATGAACCAAGATGCAGAAGGTGCTTTCTGAATGGAAAAAAAGCAAGAAAGCGCTCAATTAATCAATAATCAATGAATCACTTCTTCATTACTTTTCAATCAATAAAACTAAAGGGCTTTTTGCTATTGTTATTGCTTAGCTCAGTGGGTAGTGCACAGAATATACCTGTTGGTACCTGGAGAAATCATTCGGATTACTCCAATGGAAGAAAAGTAGCTGAATTGGGCAGTAAAATCTTTTGTGCAACTGAAGGCGGCCTATTTTACTTTGATACTGAGGACGGGAGCATCAACACATTGAGTATTACTTCTGGCCTCAATGGCATAGAAATAAGTACCTTGCAATCCACTTCGGAGAAAGATTTCCTTTTTATTGGCTATAAAGATGGAACCTTAGACATAATTAACAAGACATTAGAGATCAATAGCTTTGCTGTAATAAAGAATTCTGAAATGCTAGGATCTAAAGCGATTAATAATATCACAACGAAGGATAATATTACTTATTTAGCAACAGATTTTGGTGTGGTGTTGTACGATGTAGAACAAAACAGAGTTATCGATTCCTATACAAATTTAAATAATGAAGGAAATCCATTAGCTATAAATCACCTAAGTATTGATGATGAATATTTGTATTTGAGTACTTCTGAAGGACTATTGCAAGGCTCTCTTGATCCTCAGGTAAATTTGAAAGATTTTCAGAACTGGAATCGCTTACCAATTTCTTCAAAAGGAGATGTTTTCTCGATTATGAAGACTGTAAAAGACGGTGATAATAATCTGCTAGCTCTTGCCGAAAACAATATAGTATACAGAAGAAGCGCTCAAAGCTGGGACACAGCCTATATTTCGACAGATGTATTGCATAATTTGGTGCAGGAAGATAACAAAATCTTATTGCTGGATGGAAGTAGCGTATATGAATACAATAACAATACATTTCCGCTTTTATTCTCAGATGAAACTTCTTTAGGTTTTAATGATCTCTTATTTTTCAGAAATACTGCATACATTGCTGATTCCAATAGGGGCTTACTGCAATATCAGCAGGGTAGTTTTCAGCCTATTGAACCACAAGGGCCAAAGGGATTTCCCAATATTCTCAGGCAAATAGAAGGCTATACATTCAGCATGAATGATGAATTCCCCGGCTTTTCTTATTTTATAAATGGTAAATGGAACCATGTAGGCGAGGATGTGAATGATAATCCCCTTCCTCTTTTTATAGATGTAGCAATTGACTTACTTACTGGAAATGGAATTTTCCTTAGCAAAGAAGATGGGATATATAGTTGGGACACTAATGAGATTTCATTGGCATCAATTTCTTTAGATAACTCTGAATATAAATGGGAAAAACTGGCCACAGGGTCTGAAGCAAAATTATGGGTAGCAGGCAGAAATTCACTAGATGAAATTGTGGTATACAACATCACTGATAATAAGCTTTATGAAACAGGACTAAACACAAGTTTACAAATCAGAGATTTTGAAATCGCTTTCAATGGTGATAAATACTTTGCCACCAATAATGGGTTGGTTGTCTTTAATGAATCTGAAGGGGGAGTACGAATATTAAATAACGTGGCAGGAAATGGTAGCTTACCGGCAAACTCCATAACAGATCTGGCAATTGACCTATCCGGCACTTTATGGATTGGAACTACGGAAGGGGTATGCTTTTTCAATAACTTTACCAGTGTTCTATCGGGCGAGTCAGTGAATGTAATCAAGCCCATATTTGAAGGATTCTTCCTGTTTAATGGAGTAGCTATTAATAATATTGCCATTGATGGAGGCAATAGAAAGTGGATCACTACTAATGATGGCCTATGGTTGTTTGATGAAAACATCAATGAAAACATTGTACATTTTGAAAGTAATAATAGCCCTATTATGAATGAAAATATACGTCAGCTGGTTATCAATCCTCTAAATGGTGAGGTTTTCTTATCCTCAGCAACACAATTCATTTCTTATAGAACAGATGCCACACAAGCAAGTGAGACGCATTCAGCAGTAGAAGTATTTCCTAACCCGGTAAGTTTATCTGCGCACTCATCAGTTACAATAAGAGGGCTGGCGTATAACAATGAAGTAATGATTACGGATCTGGCAGGTAACCTAATTCAAAAGGGTAAAGCGAATGGAGGTACATTTTCCTGGAGCCTGAGCAATTATTCTGGCTTTAGAATTAAGAAGGGCGTTTATTTAGTTTTCTCAATTAATAGCGATGGCACAGAAACCTATAGAACAAAATTTGCTGTTGTTTATTAATTTGTATGTCAGCGTAAACAAATTTGTTAAAAAACGTAGGTTTAAATCGTGATATGTCATATAAGAAATAGTATTTTCACTCAACTTTTTTGGGGCTTGATGGGCTTCTACCTACTTAACATTAGTGTTGATACTGTAGATCCAAAACCTGAATATATACCTGAAGACCTATCTATCAATGATCAAGAAAGTATTCTTGAAATTATTGTTGAGAAAGTTTTAGGTTATGAAAACGCCATCAAAGAGTATGACGACCATGATAGTGAAGATCATAACAAAAAAAAGGAAACTAAAACTGACTTATTAATTCACTTCCCTAAAACCTACAATCTCTTTAATCACCTGAACAAAAGGAAAATTCTTTATCCTAATCAAGAAAATCAACTGCTAAATACATTTAAAGAAATAGACAGTCCCCCACCTAAATTTTGATTTGTTTTAACAAGCCTCTTTACTATTTAACTAATAGGAAATTATTAATTATTTAAAACAAATCAGAAATGAATATTAAAAAACTAATGGTGCTAAGTATTTTATTAGTATCCTCTTTTTATAGCATTGCACAAATTACTAACGCAGAAAAAGATAGTATTTATATCCAACAAATTGAAGACCAAAAAGAACCTGATAAGGTTCTACATGCCGAACCCTTGTATATAGATTTAATTCGTGATTTGGGGGCTAGAAAAGGAGAGAAAGAATGGAATATAGGATTAGGACTCACTGATAATTTAAAGTTCGATTCATACGAAGCTCTAATTGAATATGAATGGGCTCCGGTTGACAGAATAGGTTTAGAGGTAGAACTTCCTTTTACGTTTCATTCACCCGTGAATGGAACTGTAAAAGACTCAATTCCATCTCATCAATTGAATAGTATAAAAGTTGCTGCTCAATGGTCCTTTTTTGTAAATGAACCTATGGCTACATCAATGGCTTTTGGATACATTAACGAATTCGAACTTTCAGATTTTGGGAATTTTGGAAACCCCTTTATCAAAGGAAATGTCTATAATCCGTTTTTTGTAATCGCTAAACGTTGGGGAAACAATTTTCACTCGTTGATCTACACAGGTCCAATGATTGAACAAGACTTCAGAACAAACAAGTTTCATACGACCTATGATATCAATACTAGTTTTCATTACATGATTTCAGGGACACGAAACTTTATTGGTATCGAATTCAACAAGACTAGCGATAAAGGAGACTTTGATATGACTATGCGGCCACAGATGAGATTAGGAATTGCGGACAATTTATTGATAGGCATTATGGCAGGAATTCCGGTTAGCAGAGAAAATGAAAGGTTTAGTTCGTTTATTCGATTGATATGGGAACCTAAGCATAAATAAAATGTAATTATCGGCTAATTATAGAATAAATTGAACTAATAAGCTGTACTGAGAAATTAAGTTTTACTTTTAGTAAGTTTCAACTCTATTATCTGTTATGCAGGTACATTTAATGCTCAATATTATATGCTACACAAAACCAGAGGCATTGTTTTAAATTATATCAAATACGGAGAAAGCTCTGTGATTGTGCATATCTACACAGAACAATTCGGAATCCAGTCGTATATCGAAAATGGTGTAAGGAAGCAGAAAGCAAAAAACAAAATTGCTTTATTTCAACCTCTTACACTGCTGGATTTGGTTGTGTACAAAAAATCAACAGGAGGCATCAATAGAATTTCAGAGATGAAATGTCTTAATCCTTATCGAAGTATTCCTTACGAGATTGTTAAATCCACCATAGGCATATTTTTAGCAGAGGTTTTAAGCAGTATATTAAGAGGAGAGGAAGAGGAGAATCCCGGAATGTTTGAATTTATTCAGCACAGCTTACTCTACTTTGATAATAAGAAAGATAACTACTATAATTTTCACCTCCAGTTTTTGAATGATTTGAGTGGCTATTTAGGATTTGCTGCAGCCAGTGCAGAAGAAGTGCTGGCAGAACTAAAGCCCTACTACCCCAGCAGAATAGATGTTATGGTAGAAGCTAAGCTGGACGAATTGATCGCCAGTAATCTGGGCACAGGTCTCAAACTGACTGGATCTGAACGAAGAACTATTTTACAACTCCTCATTCAGTTCTACCAAATCCATAGCCATTCCTTAAAAGATATTAAGTCTTTAAAGGTATTGCATGAGGTGTTGAGTTGAAATTTTACAACTTGAAGAGGTGAAGAAATTTATCTAAATAAATTCCCTTCCAATAAATCCATATATTATTAAATAATTAACATTCGAGTTAGTAATTGCAAAGTAAGATTTACTTTAATAATTTAATCAGTAATTCAACTAGGAGAAAAATTCGACTCGAACACTCCCAAACAAAGTAGAGCATATTTTAACCAAATAATTATGAAAAAGTACCACATTTTACTAGCTCTGTTAGCTACAGTCTTAATCTCTTGCTCCGATAAAGAAGATTATCAAACTCCCGATTTTGACAAACAATCAGATCACAATTTAATTACTATCGAGGATATCGATGATCATGGAATTACTTACTCTGTTATGTCTAATAACAAAGTAAATGAACTCATCAATAAGAAAGTAATTCACAAAGGTGAAGAATATCTGATTCTTTCAAAATTTACATCAACCCATCCAGAAAGGCGAGAGTTTATCGAAAATAATCAAACTCAAATAATTGTAGTAAGCGAATCTCCAACTTACGGTGATATATTAGTTCACTCACAGGTTATAGAGTTTACTGGAGGAACCCTAAATTCAAATGGGAGTTATACATGCATTTACCCGGGTTGTGAAATAGTTGGAAGTAAAGTTAGACAAGCTATAGGTGCTCCAACATCTTCACTCTTAGCTACTATAGATTATCAAGGGGAGTCAAAATCAAATATTTACTATTGCTCAGCTACAATAGATAGATATATTGGGTCTTCAACTACCTATGAACCCGAAATGTGGGAAAGTGTAGCAAGAAAATACACCGCTAGTACACCAGGTAGTTCACCTAATTGTCCTAGCTTTGCTGATCCAATAGGTAAAAGTAAAAGTACGTGGGCAAACGGTTATAAGTACGTCTCAGTATTTGTAGGCTGTGATGATTAATAAACATTAATAATCAAGTTTTAAGTCTTTACAATTTAAGGATATTGAACATCCTGGTATCATTAAATAGCATCAAGAATGTCTTGATGCTATTTTTATTTTTGGGCACTACAAATTCCTTTATGAGGTTTTGAGCTAAACTTGTAATTTAGCAGTGACAATAAATCTTTACTGAAAATGAAATTTATCAATAAACTATTACTCTGCGGTAGCATTATCATAATAGCTTTCTCATGTAATAATTCTAAAAGCGAATATGCTAACTTTTGTGATGAGTTAGATGCTGTGGACTTAGAAATGAATAATAAGGTTGAAGAAATTCAGAAGAAATATGCTAATAAAAAAGCATTTCTAAAGCGTTTCAACTCAGCTCAAATACAATGGATTCAATATAAAAACAGACATATCAGAGCAGTTTTCCCTCTAAAAAAAGAAATGTATAGTGAGCAGTACGGTAAAGATTATAATTACTGCAAGTGTGAAGAACTAGCTAGGCTTACAAAATTGAGAAATAACGAGTTAGAAAGATGGCTAAAGCCTTCTGAAAATAAAGAGAATTGTCCTGCCTCCTGGAATTAAATTAAGCCTATCAGGCAGGCAATTACACTAGAAGCATTATTAGATACTGAAAACCGCAATCTAATGAAAACCCTATGTATTTTCTAATTTTTGAATCCAAAAAAGGCTGTCAAAATTTAATTTTTAACAGCCTTTAATAATTTCAATTCCTATTTCATTACCTGAACTTATAAGTAAAACCTACATTGATGGCCCTACCCGGATTATATCTGGTAAATACTTGTTCTTTAGCCTGATATCCTTGGAAAAACTCCTCTCTCAAATCTCCCAGAATATTGCTCACTCCTACGGTTATCTGCATTCGATCATTCTCACCTAAAGTTTTATTCAAATTAAAGTTTAGGTTATGGAAAGGTTCAGAATAGACATCAGACCTATTACCTATACCAACAAATAGAAGTGTAGGACCTTGAACATTATAAAATAGACCAGCATCCCAGCCATTTTCAAAATCATTATAGGATAATCCTGCATTTATAATGTAAGGGGCTTGACCGGCCATATCTCTGGTATTTTTAATTTCTTGACCATCTCTTGCATTTCTAAGCCTTGAAGCAAATTCATTAGGAGCCATTTCAATAACAGAATGTACATATGTTACATTACCGTTAACTGAAAATCTCTCAAAAAAGGGAGATATAAATTCCAGATTTTTTCTAAACTCAATTTCACCTCCAATTACTTCACCTGATCCCACATTTCTTGGTTGGAAATAACCCGCAATTTGAACGTATTGAACGATTTCAATAGGATCAGTAAATTTCTTGTAAAATCCGCTAACAGAAAATGTTTGTCCCTTCTTCTGAAATAATTCCCACCTTACATCCAAATTATCTATATAGGTAGGGCTAAGGTTTCCGTCCCATATTTCATCTCCAGCTGCATTAAAATCAGGAAAAAAACCGCCCACGAATGACCTCCCTGATACAGGGTCAAGAATTTCAGCAAATGAGGCTTCTTTAAATGAAGGCCTTGCAGTGGTTTTGGAATATGAAAATCTAAGATTTTGCATATCATTCAGACCGTATATCAAGTTAACTGAAGGAAAAACATCAAATGTTTCTAATACTTGTTCATTATCAAGCATTAAACCTTGTTGATTAGTGCCTGTGTAATTCTGAGAATATTGTTCAGCTCTAATCCCTACAATAGCTTTCAAATCCTGCAGAAATACAAATTCATTAGAAAGATATGCTGCTGTATTACTAATATTCGCATCATATTGATTTGGGTTTACTGGAACAAACTGTGCTTCGAATCTGGTCCCCCTTGTTCCATTCTCATTGCTAGGCCATAAATTTTCAGGAAGCATGATAACATTAGGGTCTCTCGTGATAGTTACCCCATTAGGAATTATTTGATAATTTTCTATAGTATAATCTCTCTGCTTATAGGTATGTCCTCCACCAAATTTTAACTTAACATCCTCATCGCCCATAAATTTATATGTTCTGGTAACATCAACTTTCCCAGCTACATTTATTTCGTTTAACTCTCTCCAGATCCTTTCAGGATATCCTGATTCCGATCCAATAGAAAGATTTTCTCCATCAAAACCCTCATCTCTTATTCTAGTAAACCTTATGTCAGGATCATTAATAGAGGAAATTGTTGGAGATAATTTCCACGAAAGCTCCCACCTTTTGTCAGAACTATAATGTTCTCCTAGTAGCAATCCATTAGTTAATGATTTCTGCGAATATTCTAAATTTGTTTGATAAGCATCAAAATTAGCTCCTTGATCTCTGTTAAAATAAAGAAATTCTCCCGCCTTCTTCTCGCCATTCTGCAAATGCATTAGATTCAATGCTATCTTACTATTATTTGTTTTAATTGCGAGACCTCCGTTTGCACTTATAAGAACATCGTTAGTTCCGTAGTTACCTGTCTGTCTTTCTCTAACCTCCAATTCTGTTGTACTCGTGTTATTTGCTAACCCATACCTCCCAAACTCTGCATCTTGATAAAACCTAGTGGCATTTTTATAATTCAAAGAAAAATTATGACCTACTTTAATATTTCCAATAGAATTTTGATTTCCAAGATTAATCCCAGCACTAAAATCCATTCCACTGTTTCTTTGTATTGTACTAAGATTTCTATTGAAGCCATTCAAAATTTCCCTATATCGTAAACCCTCTTCTGAATCTGGCCTTCCAACAACGTTGCCATAAAGAGGTATCTCATCTTTAGAATATTTATATGCCGGATTACTCCTTGTACCATCATCAAAACCTAAAAAATCTGTGCTTCCACCATCATAAGTGAGATAATCAGATTGAAAATGCATTGCAGGATTATAGGTTCCTCCTATAGAAACACTTAAAACAGGTTCTTCGGGAAAGTTTTTAGTTTCAATATTAACAACACCACCTGTAAAATCAGCTGGTAGATCAGCACTAAATGATTTTGTTACAATTATATTATCAATAATTCCAGTCGGAAACATATCCATTTGGAGAGAATTTCTGTCAGGATCTAACCCTGGAATATCCATTCCATTTAAAATAGATTTAGTATAACGGTCTCCCAAACCCCTTATGTATACATATTTTCCACCTTCAACAGAAATACCCGGAACACGTTTTACAGCTGACGCTGCATCTCCATCCCCAATTTTTCGAAAATTCGCAGCAGAAATTCCATCCAACAAATTAGGTGATTTTCTTTTTATTGATAGAAGTGCTTCCTCTGTCGTTCTCAATGCTTTTGCAGTTACTACGACTTCTCCTAGTTGCTCTACATCCTCCTCAAGAGCGATGTTATCTACTATGGTTACTTGTCCTGCTTTTACAGAAATACCAGTAATATTAAGCTTTCTATATGTTACGAAAGAAGCTTGGAGGTTATAAGTACCTGGTTGAACAGAGATTTCAAATTTACCATCAAAATCTGTTACTGCGCCTGTTGATGTGTTTTCTATTATCACATTAACACCATATAACGCTTCACCGTTGGCAGCATCAGTAACAGTTCCTCTTATAGTTCCTTTTTGTGCATTGGCTATACTCAAAGAAAATAGAGATAAAACTACTAGAATTAGGATTTTTCTTGACATCACATTATTTTTATTTCGATGCAAAATTCCTAATATTAATCTAGAAAAAGTTTACTAACAAATTATTGTAATGTTAAAATATTGTTAACATTGTAATATTGCGATAATTAAAAAAGGCTCTACCAGTGGCAGAGCCTTTTTTAATAAGATCAGATTATATTATTTAAAAATCGCTTAACTCTCCAGCCTCGGCCGCCCAAGTCCAACCAGTAAATACTGATTTATCTGCTCCTACCGTTGGTTCAGTAACAATTTTAGCTTGCTGTTCTGTCAAACCTGCAAAAACATCACTGTCATCATTAGTATCGTTAAAGATGGCGTCAATTGTTCTGTTACCGCTCTCTAAATGGCTTACATTAAATTGAAGATTGCTCAATATAATATTACC
Source organism: Marivirga lumbricoides (assembly GCF_014636295.1). Taxonomy (GTDB): domain Bacteria; phylum Bacteroidota; class Bacteroidia; order Cytophagales; family Cyclobacteriaceae; genus Marivirga; species Marivirga lumbricoides. The sequence goes on from NZ_BMEC01000018.1 coordinate 68,429, forward strand.
ATCATTCCAAGAGGCTAAGGTTTTACCGTTCGAAACACCAGTTTCTTCGTCTTTATCATTATCCAATTCAAAGTCCGAATTTGCTCTAAAGTTAAAGAAATAAATATTTTCTAACTTTGTTGCAACACCATCTCTTAAATCAGCATATTCACCACCAGTAGCATCTAAAGATCCTTTTATCGAACCATTTATTAGAGTGAATCCACCTTCATTTAAAGCACCTTCAGGACCATCTAATTCCAGGGCATGATCAGAATCTGCTCCTAAAATACCAATGAAATTATCTATTGTTCCTGTATAATCCTGATCACAATCAAAACTATCATCAAATGAATTCCATACTAATAAATTTTTAACATTAACACTGCCACCAAATGGTTCGATACCATCATCTTGGTTGGCAATAATTTCAATATTTTCAATAATCGTTCCAGATCCGACACCTCCTAAAGTCAAACCATTTATTTCGTTTCCTTCACCGATATTAGTACCCCCGTGACGTATAGATACATATTTGAATATACCTGAATTATCTTCTGTATTATCTCCACCATATAGACCTCTTGTATCTGAAGGTGGTATACCTTCTATTTGCTTCACCCCATCAGGTACAGAAACCGGAGCTCTACCTAATATAATCACTCCACCCCATAATCCGTCAGTATCGGGATCTAAATTTGGAGAAGCAATCATACCTGGTTGAATCTCATCTGCTATTGAGGTAAAAATGATAGGTTCCTCCGCAGTACCTTCTGCAAAGATTTGGCCTCCTCTAGCTATAACCAAAACAGTTGAATTTGCTCCAGAACCGGCTTGCCCTTTAATAATTGTTCCAGCTTCAATATTTAATATACCTCCGTCTTCAACAATGATTCTATCACCTAGTACATAAATATTGTTCTTTGTCCATGTAACTTCACCTGTAATCGCTTCAGTAACTACAATAGTTTGACTAACCGGAGGTGCCTCACCTACTGATAATACGTGAGTTACAGTTTCTTCATCACCGTCAACATCTGTAGCTGTAAAAACAAAAACAATATTTTTGTCTGCATCTGCTTCTTCTGCAGTGTAAGTAAACTCAACTGTAGCAGTAGTCTCTCCATCAAAAGTTCTTTCTTCACCAAAAGCAGCACCATCTTTTGTAATGCTAAATGATGCTAAGCCGTCCGGAGCTGTTAAAGTAGCTGTTACAGGACCTAAAGTACCTAAATTCTCGATTTTAGCAGTTGCAGGGATACCTGTAATAGTAACACCCGCATCAGGCTCGCCTGAATCATCATCATCACACGCGGTGAATCCGAAGCCTATTGCTACAAATAGCAAAGTAAATAATTTAAATTTTTTCATCGTGAATAATTTTTTTGCGTTTTTTAAATTCATCTGCGACAAAGGTGGGCAATTAGTATTACCTGAACTTCTACAGCTTTTTAGCAAATTGTTACCAATTATTTCCCGATGTTAATTTTATGTTAAACTAAAAAAGCATCCCAACCGAGATGCTTTTTTACGTGTCTTTATGTCCAATTAATTTTCTTGATGAAATTGATCATCCGAATAGGTATTATCCAATAGGTATTTTGGTAAGAATCGTCTGAATAATATCTTTTGTTGTTATGCCATCTGCCTCAGCTTCATAATTGAGTAATATTCTGTGATTCATCACATCATACGCGATTTCTTTAATATCTTCAGGCAATACATAATCCCTTCCTTCCATAAAAGCAATGGCTTTCGCTGCCAGATTTAAATTAATACTGGCTCTGGGAGAAACTCCATATTGAATATACTCTGCTTCTTTATTTAAATTATAATCCAAAGGGTTTCTGGTAGCATATACCAATTCAATGATATAATGCTCTAAAGACTCTGAAATTTCTACTTTATTAATTTCATCTCTTATCTTAAATATATCCTCTTTAGAAAGTAATGAACGCACTGTATTATCGAACGACAAATTAGCCATTCTTCGCATCACTTCTAACTCCTGAGATTTGGTAGGATAATCAACTGTTACTTTCAGCATAAACCTATCCACCTGAGCTTCCGGTAGTGGATAAGTACCTTCCTGATCTACCGGGTTTTGAGTAGCCAACACAAGAAATGGCCTGTCCAGCTTGAAGGAAGTTTCCCCAATGGTTACCTGTTTTTCCTGCATGGCTTCCAATAAGGCAGACTGCACTTTGGCAGGGGATCGGTTTACCTCATCAGCTAATATCAGGTTAGAGAAAATAGGGCCTTTTTTTACCTCAAATTTTCCTTCCTTCTGATTATAGATCATGGTTCCGATCAAATCGGAAGGCATTAAATCAGGGGTAAATTGCACCCTTTGAAAATCTAGATGTAAAACTTCTGCCAGGGTATTAACAGTCAGGGTTTTTGCCAGGCCCGGCACACCTTCCAATAGCACATGTCCATTGGTAAAAAGGCCTACCAAAAGCCTGTTGATCATGTATTCCTGACCCACTACTACTTTTCCAACCTCAGCAATAACTTCTTTAACCTTTTGCTGTAACAAACTTCTTTCCTCAGATATTTGTGTTTCTTCCATCATTCAATGTCAATAATTATATTCCAAATCTATTAAAATGAAACGATACTATGAATAGATTCATTGTGAGATTTTAGTTTTAATCTACCTTCTAAAAACCCTAACTCAATTAAAAAGGTAAAGTTGCAGGCGACTGCACCCAGCTTCTCCACCAAAATTGCTGCAGCCTCAGCAGTTCCGCCAGTCGCTAATAAATCGTCATGGATCATTACGCGCTGACCCGGCTTTAAAGCGTCTTCATGAATTTCCATGCTGGCGCTGCCATACTCAAGGCTATAAGCATGCTTAACGGTTTTATAAGGAAGCTTTCCTTCTTTCCGCACAGGAACAAAGGGTATTCCTAGCCTCTCAGCAATCAGCATTCCGAATAAAAAGCCTCTTGACTCAACACCAACAATTACATCAATATCTTGCTCTTTGGCTTTCTCTGCAAACCAATCAACTATTTCCTTCACTAAAGAGGGATTTGAAAGAACAGGAGTAATATCTTTAAATATGATTCCCGGTTTGGGAAAATCAGGAATATCCCTGATGGATTGGTTTAGTTTTTCTGATACTGTCATTAAAATTATCGATTTCTACTTTTGAGCTTTTTATAGAATGGCTAAGTTAATTAAATTACTATAACGATTCCTATATCAGAGATTCTAATTAATAAACATATCTGACCTATGCGAGGTACCGACATGGCCACAACATTGCGATGTACGTATGTCGCAAACATCAGACATTTTTAGTTAATGTTGATCTTTTTAATTTCAGACACCCACTCACAAATCTCGGTTTCCAATCATTATTTTAACCCCTTCGCTTTTTCCCAGTAAAAATCCATCTCTTTTAAAGTCATATCGCCCAAACTTTTACCTGCCTTTTTAGATTCCTGCTCAAGATATTGAAACCTCTTGATAAATTTTTTGTTAGTCTTTTCAAGTGCCTCTTCAGGGTTAATATCATTAAATCGGGCATAATTAATCAGGCTAAAAAGTACATCTCCAAATTCTTCTGTAGCTTTTTCTTTATTTCCGGCTTCCTCCTCCTGCTTAAACTCCTGAATTTCTTCCCGCACTTTTCCCCATACCTGGCTCTTTTCGTCCCAATCAAAACCTATCCCTCGTGCTTTTTCCTGAATGCGCATAGCCTTAATAAGTGCTGGTAAGGATTTTGGAACTCCTCCTAAAACAGAAACATTACCTTTTTCCTTAAGCTTAATTTTTTCCCAGTTAGATTTTACCGCATCTTCATCATCAGCCTTAACATCTGCATAAATATGGGGGTGACGATGAATCAACTTATCGCAAATACCATTCAGAACATCTGAAACATCAAAAGCTTTCTGCTCATCCGCTATGCGTGAATAGAAAACCAGGTGCAACATAATATCACCCAGCTCCTTTTTGATCTCCTGAAGATCCCCTTCTAAAATGGCATCAGAAAGCTCAAAAGTTTCTTCTATGGTTAAATGACGGATACTTTCTATGGTTTGCTTTTGATCCCAAGGACAAAGCATGCGCAACTGATCCATAATAGTTAATAAACGGTCAAAGGCTTTTAGCTTTTCATCCCTTTTCGGATCAGGATATTGTGGAACTTCTTTGGCTTTCATTGCTGAGGGAATTTTATTCAACTATTTTTTAAAACACAAAAAACAACATAATTAATTGGAAAAGGAAATTGACTAGATTATCAAATCTTACAAAAACTTAAATAGAGCCTATTAGGCAACTACACGAGAATCAAATACATGTGCATGAATTTCAGTAACAAACTATTAACTATTGTGTGCTCTAATTTTAGGATCCATATAAAATATTCAATCAGAGGGTATAGTTTATAATATTACCTGCTATCCTCCTCAGATAAAATTTCGCTAATATTTAAAATTATATCATTTAACTCATACGCTGATAAATCTATTAGGCCAATTATATTCTTTAATTCTTCTTCATTATGTTCATATTTACTGATATTGATTAATCCTAAAATGCGAGCCAGTGGCCCACGCACTTTATGAGCATTTAAATTGGCATATTCAATAATTTTCTTGTTCTTCATCTGGATTATGTCCGACCGCTCTTTAACCAGTCTCTCCAGGTCCTGATTTAATTGATGGAGTTGTTCGGATTGACTTAATAACTCTTCATTTGTAAGCGTAAGTGCTCTATTGGAAGCACTCAATTTCTCCTCGTACCGGATATTAATTTTATTAAACCTGTATATGATTACACAAAGAAACAAGCTGAATAAAATTGGTGGTAATTTATAATCAGTGAAGCTATCCATATAATTAACCAACTCTATTTTATTAGGATTAAAACTAATTAGTAGTTTATCAATAAAGATGGTAAGTATAAAGTAGAAGGCTGAAAAAATAAGCATTAATTTTCTCTCAAGCTTATAATGAAATATTAAGAGAGGTAGCCCGGCAAAAATTGCTGTAGCATAATGAAACCACAAAAGCTGGCCAGGAAAAAAATCCTGCAAAATTATGGGCATTCCCACTATAAAGAAACCAGGGCCAATTATAAATAAACTTTTAGCAGCTTTATAATGGCCTGCTTTATTAATAAAAGGTACTAAAGGTAATAATAGGGCAATAATCAAACGCCTATAACCTGCTAATGTATTGACTGCAAAGAAAAAATCATTGATTACAAGAAACAGGCAAATTAGTGACAGGTAGATACTAAGTGAGTTAGTTAAGTAAACTTTCCTCTGCTGTTCTGCATCAGTTTCTTCCTCGATGCCTAACTGGAATATCTTAAAAAAAAAACTCTTTAACTTCATCCTGTTTAGTAATATAAACTAATAGTACAGGAAGCGAGATATTGCTATAGTAATATATCACTACCAGATAGTAAATTTTAACTGTTTTTCAATATAAGAAACTTTGCCTGTTTCTTAGGCGTTATGCGGTAAGAGTATTAATTTTGCGAAACAAAAGTAAAAGCATTATTTATAATGCGACCAATAAAATTATAGATTTATGACTACATTTTTGGTAACTATAGGATTTATCGCAGCATTTTTCTTAATGATGTCTGTAAGATTATTATTTGTGAAAAATGGCGAATTTAAGGGGACCTGTGCTTCCCAAAGCCCTTTTCTCAACAAAGAAGGAGAGGCTTGTGGCTTTTGTGGCCGTCAACCTGGGGAACAGTGTGGAAACCCTGATTCAGAAGTAAACAAGGTTTTAAATAAATTTTAAAGTATAGTTGCTCAAAAAAAATGGGGTTTCTTGCTGAGAAACCCCATTTTTTTTGAGCAACTCTTACTTAGAACAACTTCATGAAGAAGTTAATAATTTCTGCTCGAATGGCAGGGTTGGCTCCGGAAGCTAATGCTACAGAGATAAGTAAACCTATCATTGCGTAAGAGAAATCTCTTAAGATCATCTTTCCTGCTTTCATTTTATGCTTTTTGCCTTTCTTCTTACGGGCAAGGCTCACAGCTATTTCCCTTCCACCTATTATACCTAAAAACACCCAAGTGGTACTCATGGGTACGGTACTTATAAATAACTTATATATTAATAAGATCACGTAAGTTAAATCCACCAAAGTAGCCGCTCTTACATCAGAAATTCTTACTTTCTCGCTTACTACTCTTTGAATTTTATCGCCACGAAGGTAGAATAGCAAGCCAAGGCCAAAAAATATAGTAGCTGCAAAAACAAAGAATTGAAAAGCCGTTTGTTGACGAGGAAGAAAAACAGCCACATTAGCTCCATCCTGCATTACCCAAACCGCCCATAAAGTACCACTAACTACCCATTGGGTAATACTCCAGCCTACGTGCATACTACGGCTTTTAAAGTATTTCTTAATAATGTTATAGCCGGCATACCACACAATAAATGATAAAATAAAAGCAAGGGCATAACCTGAAACACTCTTTAGCACCATTGAGGTTATTCCACTGGAGCTGGCACTAAAAACGCTCAATAAAAGAAAAGTAGTGGAAACGGGCATTCTCATTCTTGTAAGGATAAGCAATACCAGCGGAGCTATTATCTGGAAAAAGCTGAAATTTTCTGGGTGGGGGTAATCACTTGTTCCATCCGGATTGAGCAAGCGCTGGTAAGTAACATCTCCATCAAAATAAACCCAACTGAAAGTGACTGTTATTAAGAAAATACTACCGATAAAAAGCCATAAGACCCACCATTGCCTCAATTTATTGCTCTCTATAAACGTTCCCAGAGATTGAATACTGTCGTTTGCCACAGCAGCATAAGCTGCAAATGCAAAACCTAGCCACATGGCCGCTCTTCCGTAATCTATTAAAATTGCCGCTAAAACAAATCCTGAAAGTATAATTGCAAGAAAAGTCTTTTCCTGAATGAGAAAATCAAGCACATTTAAGTAAGGCCTGTTCCTCTCAATTCTCTTAAATTTTTTCGCCATTGAAATTTGTTGAATTAATCTTAAAATTCTACTGCAAAAATATGTTTATAATTAGTCTTTTCAATATTGCGGCATCTTATTTCGACTAATTCAATGTTATCATATTGTTAAGAAAGACATAAAACTACGTTTAAAAAAACAGTATATAACACATAAATGCCGATTGTAAAGATTAAATAAACATTTAATTAATATTATTGATAGCTGAGAAGGGCCGTTTGTAAAGAGAATTTATAACTATGAAACTGCAGTAGCAGATTTCACAAAGTACCTCTATACGCTTTGTTTACGATTAACAAACGCTACTAAAGAAAGCATTACCGGCACCTCTACCAGAACACCTACCACACATACCAATGCTGCGGGGCTTTTTAAACCAAATAAACCAATAGCAACAGCAACTGACAGCTCGAAAAAATTACTGGCGCCAATCATTGCTGCAGGCGCACAAACAGCATGCGTTAAATGAAGTTTTTTACCCGCAAACCAGGTAATGAAAAAGATAAAATAAGTCTGAATAATTAAAGGAACCCCTATTAGTAAAATAATAAAAGGATTATTCAGTATATGTTCTCCCTGAAAAGCAAAAAGTAACAGTAATGTTAATAGCAAAGCAATTATGCTAAATGGCTTCAATTTGGGTAGAAACTCCTCTTTAAACCACTGTTGTCCTCTGGATTTTGTCAAGATTTTATTTGTTAAAATACCCGCTACCAAAGGAAGCACCACATAGATGAAGATACTTAAAAAAAGTGTAGAGTAAGGAACAACCACATCAGTTATTCCCAATAAAAGACCTACAATAGGAACAAAGGCTATAAGAATAATCAAATCATTTACCGATACCTGCATCAGGGTATAGTTAGGATCACCATCACTTAAATAGGACCACACAAAAACCATAGCTGTGCAGGGTGCTGCACCCAATATTATGGCTCCTGCAATATATTCACCTGCCAGTTCAGTAGAAATAACCGCCTGGTAGATATTAGAAAAGAATAACCATGCAAAAAATGCCATAGTAAAAGGCTTTAAAAACCAGTTAACTACTACAGTTAACAAAATACCTTTAGGCTTTCTACCTACTTTCTTAATACTTGAAAGATCTATTTGCAGCATCATAGGGTAAATCATCATCCAAATGAAAATAGCAATGGGTATATTAACCTGATAAATCTCCATCTCGCTCAAATATTGTATGGAATCTCCCACCAAAGAGCCAATTAGAATTCCTCCAACGATACAAAGAGCTACCCAAAGACTTAAATATTTCTCAAAAAATGCTATCTGCTTTTTACTCTTTTTTAAATTCTTAACCATCTGTTTTCTGAATTTGAGAAAAAACATAAAACATCTCTGTGGCTATTTCAATAGAACGTTCTTCGTATTTCTGTAGCTCAAGCGGAGTGTCATCAAACAGTTTAGGGTCTTCATACCTGACAGGAACTCTTAAATGAGCGCCTGGTATAAAAGGACAGTTTTCATCTGCATGAGAACAAGTCATTATAGCGGCAAAATCTCTGTTAGGATTAATGGCATCATCATACAATTTAGAAAATGCCACAACAGGTTCTGAATCATCAGAGTAGAAGATGAACCATTTAGGGTTTAGTTCACCTTTACGTGTAACTCTAAAACCGGCTTTTTTAATTGCTTCTACAGCTCTATCGTTAAAACCTGTCACTTCCACACCTCCAGAGTAGCTCTCTATATGTACATTGTGATAAGCTGCCGCTGTTTTAGCCCATATCTGAGCTAGCTGGCTTCTTCGGCTATTATGTGTACAAATAAAATTCAGTCGAACAGGTAAATGTTCATTTATTCTTTGCTGCACATACCCTACTAACTTTTCCAGCACCGCCTTTCTCTCTTGTGTAATTGCTTGAAAGGGTAGTCGACCTATTGTTTCCAAAAGCTGGCTATTAAGCATCAGTGTACTTTTCATGATGTTTTTATTACTGGCAACAACCACCATCAGGAGTACATACATTGCCTGAAGAAGCTGTCATATCTGCCAGCTTCAGCTTGGGTTTGTTAACCTTTACTGAAGAAAGTCCGCACTGGTCTTTTGCCAAACAATCAGCTTGTTTAACTGTGAGAAGAAATCTCTCATTGGAAAAGTTCAACCCATATTTCCCTATTGTCTGCATCTCATATTCAACTTCAACCTCTAGTTCATCGGATAAGCCCAATTTTTCCTCTGAAAAGATAATGATGTCGTATAGCTTCTTCACACTTAATCTATGGTCATAATCTTGTGCCTCTAAAAGTTGAAAATTGATGATTCTATCATTTCTTAGAGAGCCTCCACAATCAATGAATTTTTTGGTAATTAAGCCTATTTCGGTTATGTGGAAATGTTCTGGTACCGTTGTACCATCTGGTAACTCAAATATTACCTGCTTTAAATCACTCAATGCTGATTTTACTTCGGATAGGTTCATAATTTTAATTTTTTAATTTTTAAAAAAGCAGTTGTATCATTTTTAGCAACAGCTATTCCCTGAAGGGTTTTTATACATATCAAATAACTCATTCAAAAGCCTTTGCATCTCAGCCCATTTTTCAGGATTAATACAATAGCTCATTGATGCACCTTCAATTGTCCCTTTTATTATGCCAAGCGTCTTCAATTCTTTTAAATGCTGGCTGATAGTTGCCTGGGCTAAACCTAATTCATTTACTAAATGGCCATTAATACAAGCTTCAGCTTTCAGAAGGTATTGAATAATTGCTATTCTGGCAGGATGAGCAAAGGCTTTAGCAAGACTAGCCAAATCATTTTGTTCTTCAGTAAAAAGATTAGATTTAGTAATTCCCATTTTATGTAATTATATATTGCAATATTACGATAAACCAATACGATAACAAAATACTTATCAACATTTAGTTTAACTATAAATAATATGGAATCTAAAATTAGATTCCATAATGGTTAATCATTTGATTTGTGTGTATTTGCCTAATACGCTCTTTTTAATAGTTTTAGTGCTATTCGTACAATTCCAGTCTTTTTCTCAAGCGAAGTATTTCTTCCTGAAGTGAATCAATTTTATTCACCAAACGATTAATTACCTCTATTCCCTGATGGTTAATCTCCAGATCATTGTGCAACCTGACAAACTTCTCCAGAGCACTCAACTGAGAGTTAGGGATGCATTTTACCTGATCTACTATGGTAACTTCAATTAAATCAGATTCGCTTAAGGATACTATAAAGCTTTCAGATACTTCATGATATCGGCAAATTGTTTCAATAGATATATAATTCTCTGTTTCCATAATTCTTAGTTTGATAAGTTGGCTAACTCTGTAAATAAGTCTTTTTGCTTCTGACCCAGATTTTCCGGTATTTTAACCTGGTAGGTAATGTATAAATCTCCGAATAGTCCCTCCTTCTTATAAAACGGGAAACCTTTTCCTTTCAAACGAACCTTCGTGCCTGGCTGTGTACCAGGCTTTACTTTCAGTTTCAGCTTTCCACTCATGCTATCCAAAACTATTTCCCCACCTAATACCGCAGTGTATAAATCTATTTCCTTTGTTGTGTACAGATCATTATCTACCCTTTTAAACTGTTGTGTATTACTTACAGCGAAAGTAATATACAAATCTCCTTTTGGCCCACCATTTATCCCTTCTCCTCCATAGCCTGACAATTTTATAGTTTGTCCATCAGCAATTCCTGCCGGAATAGTAATACGAACATTTTTTCCATTAATAGTAAAAGTCTGCTTATGGGTTTTATACGCTTCAAAAAGACTCAGTTGAATTTCACTGTTGTAATCCCGCCCTTTAAATTTTACCGGCCTACTACCTGTAGCTTGTCCGGCAAATCCTCCAAACATAGATTCAAAGAAGTCAGAAAAACTACCTCCTTCAAAGCCTCCTGAAAATGATTGACTTCCTTCCGCATAAGTATTTTGTTGCTGCTGAGCTTTTCTATACTTCTCATATTCTTCCCCGTGCTCCCAATCCTTTCCATACTTATCATACTTTTCCCTCTTCTCAGGATCACTTAAAACTGCATTTGCTTCATTTAATTGCTGAAACTTCCTTTGCGCATCTTTATCATTAGGATTTACATCAGGATGATACTTTCTGGCCAGCTTACGGTAGGCCTTTTTAATATCACTTGTGGAAGCATTTTTACTTACTTCCAGCACTTTATAATAATCAATAAATTCCATAGAATTAGAAGAGAAAATTAATTGTTAAACCTTAATACATTTCAGAATAAAACTTCCTTATCCAACCTTTTTACATGCTCTCCAGAGGATTTTGATCTACCTTAAATGTGTTACTTGCTATATGAATATTTACGAATTTGATCTTGCTGATGTTTATAATTTTTATTGATGTGGACAAAAGAAAAAATATTTAATTCATAAGTAAATGGAGTTGAAAATATAGCTAAATAACTGTAATTATATGTTTTACCAGTAAGGGATATGCAATAAGACCAATTGACATTTTAACTTTTCATATAATTATTGCACAATTCAACATACTTTCCTCAAAAACATTATACTGCGTTACTAATTTTCGTAACTTTGGGGGTTTAACAAATTATTATCAACGTGACCTTAATTAAATCAATTTCAGGCATCAGAGGAACCATCGGCGGTAAAGCCGGAGATGCATTGACTCCAATTGATATCGTAAAGTTTGCCGGGGCTTATGCCGCCTGGATTAAGAGCAAATCTGATAACAATAAAATAGTGATAGGAAGGGACGCGCGCGCTTCGGGCGAGGTTGTTTCTAAATTGGTAGCAGGTACACTCCAAAGTATGGGTATGCATGTTGTGGATTTAGGCCTATCAACTACACCTACAGTTGAGCTTGCCGTGGTTCTAGAAAAAGCAGGTGGAGGTATCATTCTAACAGCAAGCCATAATCCGGCTCAGTGGAATGCACTAAAACTACTTAATGATAAAGGTGAATTTATTTCTGATGCTGATGGAAAGGAATTGTTGGAATTAGCAGAATCAGGAAAATATAGCTTTAGCGAAGTTAAAAAGCTAGGCAAATACACCACTCAAGACCATTACATCCAAAAACATATAGATATGATATTGGATTTAGAACTTGTAGACATTCCGGCTATCAGAGAAAGGAAATTTAAAGTGGTGGTAGATGCTGTTAACAGTACTGGAGGCATCGCTATTCCTAAGCTTCTGAAAGCTTTAGGTGTAGCTGAAGTAAGAGAATTGTACTGTTATCCTGATGGAAATTTCCCTCACAACCCAGAGCCATTGCCAGAAAACATTACTCAAATATGCAATGAGTTGGCCAATGGCCATTATGATTTAGGCTTTGTGCTTGATCCTGATGTAGACAGGCTAGCGATTGTAACGGAAGACGGAACTCCATTTGGGGAAGAGTATACTTTAGTGGCAATTGCAGATTATGTATTAAGTAAAACTCCTGGCAATACTGTTTCTAACCTATCCAGTACACGTGCCTTAAGAGACATTACTGAGAAACATGGCAATGTATATGCTGCCTCTGCAGTGGGCGAGGTAAATGTTGTTGCTAAAATGAAAGAAACCAATGCAATTATCGGAGGGGAAGGAAATGGAGGAATAATCTATCCTGCCAGCCATTATGGTAGAGATGCCTTAGTAGGTATAGCTTTGTTTTTAACACATTTAGCAAAAAGTGGTAAATCCTGCTCTCATTTAAGAGCAACTTATCCTAATTACCATATATCCAAGAATAAAATTGAGTTAAGTCATGATATTAACGTAGATGCTATTCTAACCGGAATTCAGGAGAAGTACAAAAACCAGCCTATAAACACCATTGATGGCGTGAAGGTGGAGTTTGATAGTGAGTGGGTCCACTTAAGAAAATCTAACACAGAACCTATTATCAGGATTTACTCTGAGGCAGATTCAGAATCTAAAGCAGAGCACCTGGCACAGAAAATGATCTCCGATATCAAGGAAATAATTAATCATAAAGAATAAATTAAAAAGTTATCAGCATGGAACGTATCTATCTGGACAATGCAGCTACCACTCGTTTAGACCCTGAAGTTTTGGAGGCAATGCAGCCTTTTATGCTCAACCACTTCGGAAACCCTTCATCCATCCACGGGCATGGACGTGATGTGCGATCTGCAATTGAAAAGTCGAGAAGAACTATTGCTGAATTACTAAATACCTCTCCTTCTGAAATTTTCTTCACATCAGGGGGAACAGAAGCCGATAACACTGCTTTAAGATGTAGCATAGAACAAAAGAATATTAAGAAAGTGCTCACTTCAAAAATAGAGCATCATGCAGTGCTACATACTTTACAGCATTTAGAGAAGCAGGGAAGTATTCAATTGGAATATGTTCCGTTAGATGAAAAAGGGAGTGTAAAAGTTGAGGCAATTGAAGCCTGGCTTAAGCAAAACCCCGAGAGTCTTGTCTCCTTGATGCATGGAAACAATGAGATAGGTAACCTGCTTGATATTGAAGAAGTGAGTTGGCTTTGTAAACAGTATGGAGCAGTCTTTCATTCGGATACGGTGCAAACTATGGGGCATTATGTTCATAATTTGCAAGAAATAAAAGCACAACACATAGTTGGTGCGGCTCATAAATTTCATGGGCCAAAAGGCGTAGGGTTCCTGTATATTAATGCTGAGCATAGCATCCATCCGTTTATACATGGAGGGGCACAGGAGAGAAACATGCGTGGAGGAACTGAAAATGTGTACGGCATAATAGGATTAGCTAAAGCATTGGAAATTGCTTATCGGGACATGGAAGAACATCATAACTATATTCAGGGCCTGAAAGACAGAATGATTAAAGGCTTAAAAGCTAAAATTGAAGGTGTTAATTTTAACGGCTTAAGTGCTGAAGCTGATAAAAGTTTGTATACAGTGCTGAATGTATGCCTTCCTACTACTGATATGAGCGAAATGCTTTTATTCAACTTGGATATTAAAGGCATTTCTGCCAGCGGAGGTTCTGCTTGTAGCAGTGGTAGCAACGTTGGCTCTCATGTAATTGCAGAAATGGTTCGTGATATGAACAGGCCTAATGTGAGATTCTCTTTTAGCAAGTATAATACTCCTCAGGATATTGACGCTGCAGTAAACACTTTAGCAGAAATATATGAAAAACATCCGGCATTAAAATAATGCCGGATACAGGTTTTAAATATTTAAAAGCGCTTTAAAGAAGCCCATATTTTCTTCTTTTTCCTTTATAACCATTAAAGGAATATCAGCATCATAATTAATTACTTTCTCTGTAACACTACCCAGCAATATAGAAGCCAACCCGGTTCTTCCCTTAGAGCCCATGATAATTAAGTCTGCATTTTTACTTTTTGCGTAATTAAAAATAGTATCAGCAGGAGAATCATCGTCATTTATAAAATCGCAAGTGATTTGACTCTCAAAATTATTTTTACTTAGAAAATCCTCAAAGTCTTTCTCGGCATGTCCCTTCATAATTTCTGCAAATTCCTCTCTACTTTTTCCTGTCTTATGAAATCCTAAAGGCACTTTATAGGTATTTAATGCTTTCAATTCAGCTCCTGTTTTTTGAGTTAAACTAATAGCCTCATCCATCGCCAACTTTGAGTGCTTGGAGAAATCAAGAGGTACTACCACTGTTTTCAATTGCTGAGATACAGTGTCGGGCACCAATAAAACAGAAGAATGAGCTACCTTAGTTACTTTTTGAGGCAAAACACCGGAACCTTTGAGGTTTCTCTTCCTACCCATCACTATCATATCAACATTCTTAATATCTATCCATTTAAGCAACTGATCTGTGGGGTTTCCTTCTTTTAGCTCAACAACCTTCTCGCATGAATATCCACTTTTCCACTGCTCTTCTATGTTCCCTTCTATGACATTCTGAATAGACTCATCTGTTGGAGCCAATAAATCAGGATAAGTAGTTTTAACTTCTTCTGGTAATTCAAAAGAATTAGCCACGTGAAAGAAATATACTTTTTCAGTCTGAAAATGCTCAGCCATTATTGAAGTATATTGGATTAGGATGTCATCCATTTCCGTCAGATCCAAAGCAACAAGAAGTCTTTCTAATTTGTACATATTATTTTCCGCTTATTTTGTTAATTAGTTATGCCTTTAATTGGGCTCGTAATTTAATAATTTATCTAACGAATTATAACTTACAAAGTGGTAGTTTGGCCTGGCTCTTCTGTAAATTCGTAAAGCCATTGCCTTTCCTTGTTCTGTTTTTACCATCTCAGTATATAAAGGCATCAAAAATTTTCTCCTCCCTGTTTCTACAAGAAAAGCTTCCATTTGGCTGTATGCTTTGCTGTAATTGTTTTTAATAGAAAGTAAAAACCATTCTGCTAAAATTTCTGAATTGCCAGAATTCGTGAAATCCATTTCCACATCAAGCTTCTCCATTATTTGATTGTCTATTGAATCGGGCAGTTGTTGTAGAAAATGCAACCATTCATGTGTACTCCATTTATATTGGTTTAAAGAATCTTCCAATTCATTTTTCAACCATTTATCTAATATGCCATTAACATTTGCAAATTTAGTTGAAGTGGGTGGGGTAAAGCTTTCAGGTAACCCCTCTTCATAAATCCATGAGGAGAGCATTCCTTCAGGAACCTGCAAATTATATTTACCAAAAAGATATTGCTCAACATACAAAACAAAAGCCTTAGTATTCATACTTTGGAAGGCATGGCTCTGAAAATATTGCTTCAAAAATGCATCGAACTTATCTCTGCCAGCCATTTTTTCCAAAGTTTTCAGGAAAAAGAAACCCTTATCGTAAGCAATGGCGGTCATCCCATCATCAGGATTTCTATTCTGGAGATTAAGCTTTAAGTGGGTGTCTTTCGTATTTCCTTCTTTCTTCATTGAAGCAATATCTGCTAGTACATCCCTGTAAGAAATAAGTGCCAGCATATCAGCATACTCTTTACCATATATTTCTTCCATAATCCTATTTTCAAAATACACAGTAAAGCCCTCATTGAGCCAAAAATCCTCCCAGGTAGCATTAGTTACTAAGTTGCCGGACCAGCTATGCGCCAGTTCATGCGCAATTAATGAGGTAAGGGATCGGTCTCCTGCTAAAATAGTAGGCGTTGCAAAAGTAAGCCTGGGGTTTTCCATTCCACCAAAAGGAAAACTTGGCGGAAGCATTAAAACATCAAATCTTTCCCATCTATACTCACCGTAGAGTGTTTCAGCTGTTTGAAGCATCTCATCCATTTCAGCCAGCTCATATTTGGCTTTCTCAATAGTTGCAGGCTCTGCATAAACACCGGTTCTTTCACCTATCGCCTCAAAAGTAAGGTCACCTACAGCTAAAGCCATCAGATAGGCAGGGATGGGCTGCTTCATTTCAAACTTATAGTTGCCAGTTGTATCCACTTTTTGTGGGTTTTCCGCACTCATTAAGGCCATAAATCCTTCAGGCACTTTTACACTGGCATTATAGGTAAATCGAATACCTGGAGAGTCCTGAATGGGAATCCAGGACCTACATAAAATGGCTTGAGACTGCGTAAATAAGAATGGTGATACTTTGCCTGCTGTCTGCCCGGGACTTAACCACTGCAAAGCTTCAGCTGACGGACTGGTATTGTAAATTATACTAACAGATTTTATGTTACTGTTAATGGGTACATGTAAAGGCTTTCCTAAAATTTTATCTGTTTTCCCAAAAAAATAATCAGTAGATTTTATTGAATCATTCAGGAAAACTTCGCTTACAGAAAGGTTTTTAGTATCAAAAATTATTTCATTGGCATTTTGTGCGGCCTGAATAAGGTAGCTGGCTTTAGCATTTAAAGATTTATTTTCAAATGAAACCTCTGCTTCCCAGTTAAGATGTGATATTTTAGCTGTAGAAGGTTTTGCAAATGAATGCTGATCGTTTACTATAAGGTTAATATTTTCAACTCTGTTTTCTTCCGAAGATTTATTCATTTGGCACCTGCTAAAGAGTAATACAATTAAAAAAACAAATAGGTTTAATCCCGTTTTCAAAATTTATGGATGTTTAATTAAATTATTAACTAATTTTAAATGGATAAAGATACAATCAATCAGTTTTAAACTCCTAAGTATGAGTTTAAAAATATTATATTGACCATTTATCGAAAATATAAACATCCTTATTGCGCATAACGTTATTTGTTATCATATTTGATTCTTATGTTTAGAATGTCAGGAACACATCAGCGGCCTACAGTTGTCATCGACATTGAAAAAGGCTTTTTCGAACTATCGGGGTCATCTATACCGGAAAACCCGATGGAGATTTTTACGCCAATTTTCGATCACCTCAATAAATATTTAGATGATCCTCAGCCTCTTACTGAACTTAATTTTAGATTAGATTACTTCAACACAAGCACTTCCAAACTAATGCTTGATATGATTCATAAGATGGAGATTCTAACAGAAAGAGATGGACATGAAGTAAACATAAGATGGTTTTACAGAGAAAACGATGATGATATGATGGAAATCGGTGAAGACTTTGCCAACTTGTGTCGTTTACCAATTGAGATTATCCCTTACAATTAATTTTTCTTTGCAAATAGTTGATATCCCATAGATTCTGCTAATGTGTCTCATTGCTGCAGTTACCATTCGTTAGCAAAATAATTTTTGGTAGTTTTATAAATCCCTGTTGCATACCTCATTTTAACATCAACCTAAATTCCTATTACATTTAGAATCAGTCAGCCACTATTGCTCTAAAATAGTATGCATAAAAAAAGCAACAGACAAATTGCCTGTTGCTTTCTGATTTAAAATTAAATATTTATTTAGTTTTTAAGAATTTTAAGTTGAGTCACGATACCTCCTTCTCCGTTTGTCAGTCTAATATTATAAAGACCTCTAGAGAATTTCTTCATATCTATTCTACCACTAGTCTCACCTGCGCTTAAAGAAAGTTTCTGCTGATCAACTAATTCTCCTTTCATGTTGAATAAGTTAGCAGTGAATTCGCTTCCTTCACCAGTAAGATCAAACTGAACGAAATCAGAAACAGGGTTAGGATATGCTCTCAAATCAACACCTTCAGAATTAGCAACCAGATTAACCTGATCCACTTTTTCTGCTACTGCTTTCATTTGTGCACTGTCTCCGATATTATTAATTACCATAATACCGTCCAGGTCATAACCATCCGAATTTCCGGCGGAGAAATCATCAGGATTACTGATATCTGTGATTCTCAGATAACTAACTGTAGATAAACCACTATTGGCTATATCAACTTCTCCGTCTCTGCAAATTTCTTCAGCAATAACTGACCAGGTCACCCCGTCCTGAGAACCTTCTACTTTTGCTTTTTCAGGATAAGAGCTACAATCCCTATCGGTATCACGGAATGAAGTTTCAACAATTAATAAATCATTGCCTTCGTGATCCATTACCTCGCAACCTAATTGAATGGTTATTGATCCTCCGAAACCTAGAGCAACAAAGTTATAGTTATCATTTTCCTGTGGTTCACCTAAAGCCATAGAAGGGTTTGATCTGCTTGTAGGAAGTTCTCTTCCATTCTTTCTATTTCCCGGGCTATAATCTACCACTGATTCACCATAACAGAAGTCAGGCTGATTATCGATAACTTCAAAATTGATAGTATACGCATCTCCTGAAACTCCGGTACCACCCGCATCTGTAAATGGAGTTGCAGTAACAGTGTTGATACCTTTAGGTAACGCAACTGGGTTATAAGACCCGCCACTTTCACCAGCTAATGAATAAGGTGCGGAATTATCTGTCTGATAATTATCTTCTCCATTAAAATCAAAAACTACACTGCCTACACTATCTGTTAGTGTATTAGCTACAATGCTAAATTGATTGCTGGCATAATTATCAAGATTGATAATATCACCTTCCATTAACTCACCTATTTCCTCATTAAGCTCCGCATTAATGAGTGTAAAGCTTACAATTTCAGGCACCCCTAAAACTTGCAATGATACAGGGATATTAATTAATGAACTGTCAGGATCATTACTGTTAATAGCTATATCTCCATAATAGGTTTCACCAGCTTCTAGCTCTTCAGTATAGAATGTAACTGGTACCTCATCCGTTTCACCAGGTGCTAAAGTTCCTCTTACTGGAGGGGTGAAAGTAATAGCTAACTCATTAGTTAAATATTCATTATTAAATATAACCTGTAAACCGGATAAACCTTGTGGCCCTTCTATTCCCACAGTAGAACTTGTAGTCATTGTTGAATTCTCAACATCTTCATACTGCATTTTTATACTTCCATCAGGATACAAGATTACCTGGAAACTTACAGGATTAGGAATCGGAATTAATGGAGGGAACCCAAAACCAGGAACACGATCATACTGAACTATAAAATATTCTTCAGTTCCGTAATAGTAAACTCCACCACCGTTTTGTGGCTCAATATCATCCCAAAAAGGAGCGATAAACAAATTAGGATTAGCGGTGTTTGGAATTTGTTGGTTAGAAAAGTTAGAGCCTGTTAAAGGAGCAAATGTTAAAAATCCATTAGCACCAATAGTCACACTGTCCTCATCTTCTCCAAAGAAATTGAAACTGAATGGTAGAGCAACAGTTTCATCGCCATCTCCACCTACATTAGCCAATTCTCCCATACTTGTAATATCGATATAATCGTAAGCAGGGCCTCCGCTATTGTTATCTATCCAGGTATATCCGAATGTTCCAGGGCCTCCACTTGCATTTAAAAATTTAGGGCCTACACGAGTATCTTCAGCTTCTTTGCTTAAGATTTTCTCATATTTAATCTGTTCATATTGTTGCGCTTTAGCATTTGCTGCCTGAGCACTTCCAAAATACGGTGGTGCCAGAGAATAATTTAATTCCGAACCTCCATTATTAGTAATTGATATAGTTTCAACTGTTGAATCTCCTTTATAAAGTACTAATGAAAGAGAATCAGGTGAAACTTCAATTACTGGAGGATCTACACCTATTCCTGACAAGTAAACAACTGCTGTTTCATTATCAAAGGCATCGTTACTTTCAATTACAACCTCATCTTCTGTAAATCCGACAGATGAAGGTGCAAATTCCACATTTACAATTCTAGATTGATCTGGTAATAAAGTAATTGGGGCTTCTTCATCTAAAGTAAAATCACTATTACTGTTTGAAATAGATGAAATTTCCAATTCTTTAGAACCTGTGTTTTCAATCAAGAAGGATGCTTGTGATGATAATCCAATAAATAAAGAATCAAAAGCTAATGAATCCGGTGTAATAACTATTTCAGGATAACCAATAACTGTTAATTCGAACAAAGCTGTGCTTCCTGAATCAGAAGGAGCATTGCTGGAAACAGTCAGTTCATCATAGTATATACCATCATTTAACTCCGTAGCATCTAAAGTAACAGTAAGTTCCTTAGATCCACCCGCAGGCACTACACCAGCCATGCTACTTACATTACTAATAAAGTTTGTAAGGGAAATTGCCGGCTTTATGAAACGAAGAGCGAGGCCATCTTTCACATATTCTGTATTGAAAGCTACCTGCGCACCATCGCTACCATCGGCATTTTCAATCCCTATAGTAGCAGATTCTAAGAAAGTAGCAGATTCCACATCATCATAGAAGATATCCACGTTTCCGTTACTGTTTAATACAATCTGGAAAGTAACAGTTTCATCAGCTGAGCCTAAGTACTCTGTAACATCCGTCCACTGAATAATAAACTGATCACCTAAATCCTGATAATGAACAGAACCATTAAATTCCTGTGGCTCCAAATCATTCCAGAAACCAGCAATCATATTATTAACTGCGTTATCTGTAGGGATTTGTGAGTTAGTCCAGGTACTTGTAGAAGTAGGAGCCTGAAAAGCCACAAAACCATTTGCATTAATGAATGCGCTTGAATAAGTGCTACCATAAAAATCAAAAGTGAATGGCAAATCTACTTCCGCAGTACCATCACCACCCAAAGTTGTAGTTATCTCAGTTCCGGATGCAGTAATGTCATTAAAGCCATAAACCGGTCCTCCTGTTTCATCACTATCTATCCAGCTATATCCAAACTCGTTATCAGTACCTACGCTATATAATACTTCAGAACCTACACGGTTATCCTTAGCTCCTTTTTCTTCAAGTGCAGCTGTGTTACTGAAACTTAGAATCTCAGTATTGTTTAACTTTACACCAGGTTTCGCTAATAAAGAGGCTACTGCTAAATCAGGGAAAGAATAGATCAAAGGTGCATTTCCTTCATTTTTTAAAGTAATTTGCGTTTCTACTGTAGTTCCCGCATCGGTGGTTGCACTCACTTCCTGAGGGTCAAGTTGAGCAACTGGTGGTTCTGCACCAACACCATATACAACAACTTGTAATGGCTCGTCTAATGCATCGCTTTCAATAGAGATAATTCCATTTCTTGCACCCACTTCACTCGGAGCAAAATTTACAGTTACTTCCAAACTACCATTTGCTTCTATAGAAGCTGATGAACTACTCAAGGTAAAGTCAGGGTTATCAGATGAAATATCAGTAACATTTAATACCGCTAAGCCTTCATTATTGATAGTGAAAGTTCTTTCCTTTTCAGCTCCAATAAATACGTCACTGAATAGTAAGTATTCATCTGAAACAGAAATTTCAGACTCCTGACCAGAAACTTTAAGATAAGTAGCTACAGTTGCTGCTGGTGTTACAGGATCATTGCTACTTACAATAATATCAGTGTTATACTCTCCGTTTGCTAATGAACTTGCATCAAAAGTTACTGTAACATCTACAGATCCACCTGGTGCTACACTTCCTGATGAAGGTGATAAAGTGATATAGTTCCCACTACTTCCTCCACCGGATAAAGCTCTCACAAAGAAGACGAAACCAGATGGATTAAAAGTTGCTCCTCCATCTCCACTGAAGAAATAGGTATCTGGTCTCTGAGTAGCGTTAGCATCAACACCTTGGGGAAAAGCTATTCCATCAGGGTATTTATGTACAACCCAAAATGACTCTCCTGCCTCAAAAGTTAAAGCTTCATTTAGCACCTCAGCAACTACTATACCCTCTTCGCTACCTTGCTCAAAAGTTTGCGTAAGTAATAGTTCTCCATCATTAGGAGTCGCTCCGCCTTTGTAAATCTCAAGTATTATAACGGGATCAGATACTGTTTCTGTTCTGAAGCCATTTCTTACTGCTGTTAATGTGAATGTGCTTTCAACATCAAAGTTAACCGCACTTGTATAAGCAGCAGTTTGCACACCAGAAAAATCATCAGGGAAATCGAGACCAGAATCATAGGCTATTGAATCAGAATATGTACTAGAATAAGATTGACCTCCGGATTTAGTCATTGAAACCCTTCTCGGTGCATTTGCTAATTTTTCAGTAACTTTCTCTTTATTTCCCACGCCATATAGCGCCATGTCAAGAGATGCAATAGTTATATTAGTACTATCATCAATTCCCGGAGTATAATTTATTGGACCTGTAGAAGCCGTAAACTCTAAAGAGCTTTCTCCGGAATTGGAAACCGTAAAGGTTCGGGTCGCTGTCGGTGGATCATCTGTTTTTACGTCAATTGAAGCACTTAAAGAATCAGGAGAAACTTCGATAGTTGCAGGACGTACAACTGTTAAACTTACAGGCACCTCTATTGGAGAGTTTACAGAATCATTACTGTTAACTGCCAAAACTGCTTCATATTCACCAGCATCTAGTGTTCTCGCATCAAATTTCACATCAACGGTAGTAGTTGAGCCTGCTGCAACTGTGCCTGAACTTGGCGATACTGTTAAGAAAAAAGCATCCGGATCCCCGTCTGTAATTTCTAAATTGTCCACATCTAAAGTTGAACCCTCTACAGCCATATTGGAAAGGAAAACAACCTGTTCAATTTCACTTGCAAATCCTTGACCGGAGAATACAAGCTCCTGATCAAAATAAATAGAGAAAGAAGCATCATCTTTATCTACTGCTATTTTAAGATCAAAATAACCTTCAGGAGTAGTTGCATCTATGCGGACAAAATCCGGATCTGTAAGAACATCAATGGTACCATCACCATTAAAACGTAGTCGGGTAACCACTGACTCTGCTGTTGGTGATTGTGGAATCACCTCCCAAGCTACACCACTACCTTGTATATTAATAGAAGCAGAAGCAGTCATGAATGGCTCATCCAAAGGCTCTATAGTAGGGGAAATAGCAAGAATATTTCCAGGACGTGTTCCTCCAAGTCCATCAGAAACACCCCTAAAATGCTGGCTACCCTCTTCAGGGTTTTCATCAGAAATAATCCAGTTACCTGCGTATTGACCTACCCAGCCGAGTTGATTATTAATGTCTCCTAAATTAAATTCTTCAAAATCAGTAGCATATAAACTGGTTATAACCCTGTTAAAACTGTTTGTATTACCTCTTACCAAAGCAGATTTGCTGGAGCCTTCCATAGCAGAAGGAAAAGATTCCTTAGTAAAACCCTTTGCGTTTATAAATGCATTGCTGGTAAAAACTTTATTTGTAAAACTATCTGCTGTGTCAGAGTTTACTTCAATACTGAAAGTAAGATCCGCATTACCTGTATTTGAGATGGTAAGTGGCTGCGTACTGGTTTGCAATTGTTCCAATGTTTCTGACAAAGAATCCGGTGAAACAGAAATTTCCGGTGCTTCTGAACCGTCCAGCACTCTGATTTCTATCGGAATACTAAGTGTGTCAGGACTTTCTGCTGTAGTAACATATATAGTTTCTTCATAAAGTCCTCTGGTTACTTCAGATACATTTAATTTCACTATAATAGAATCTGTTGTTCCTGATGCTATTGTTAGTGAGGTAGGATCGATAAATTCAATGATTGAGAAATTATCTGAAGAAGTAAATATACTTGCATTAACTACAGAATCTGAAATATTTGAAAGAGTGATAGTACTTAATAACGTATCTCCCACGAACAACTCTTCATCTATAGAAGTAGGGTTAGCCACTAAAAGAGGTGCGTCCGCATCATTAATAACCCAGCCCATATCTTTAAACAAGCCCCTGGTAATATCTCCAATGTCAAAATTAGATTCTGCAGAACCTACTGCCGGAGTCATTAATGAATTAACATCACCAGCTGGGAATGCAGCTTCATCCCAGTGTGCAAGACTTGAACCTCCTTGAAATGTACTAGGAGCATAAAGTTCAGGTCTTTCACCCCCTAAAGCAGCAACTGCAAATTCACCAGCCATAAAAATATCTCCACTGGTAAAGGCAGAACCTAATTGAGTAGATGGATCCGGGAAATCCAACAAACGATTACCTGCTCCATCCTCAATAAAAACTCCAAAGATAGAAGGGTTTCCATTAGAACGTAGGGTACCTGTTCCGCCACTGTAACCTCTAACAGTAGTAAAACCTAAACCATGACCTGCTTCATGTAGCGCAACAGTCACAAAATCATACAAGCCTGACGGTGTGTTTCCATCAAGTCCGAAGTACCAGGGAATACCATTTCCAAGGTTTACTATAAGGTCAAATTCTTCATCCGGGAAAAGTACCTCACCAGCCAATGAATTGGCTAATGCTGCAGGATAAAGAACATCCGATTCCGGTGCACCAGGGAAATTGGTAACATTGTATGCCGGACCAGCCGAAGCTAAAACACCAGGGCCTAAATTAGCAAAATCCGCATATACCTTAATAGGCACTGATGAAACAATTTGAGTAGACCAAATGTCCAGGGCATATTGAAAAGCTTCCCTTGCTTCAGGGTTAGCTTGTGCGCCCGGGCCAAAGGTAATGTCAAACTCTGCTGTAGCTTCATCTTGCAACATGCGCTGATGCATACCTTTAGTTTGCTGAGGTATATTTACTCTTGTAAACATATCCTGCGGCTTAGCCGGGCAAATAACTGGTACTGCCGGCTTCTTCTCTGCTTTCTGGGCCCATAGCTCCTGAGAGGCCACAGTTGAGAAAAGCAGTAAAAAAATCAATGTAAGAAAAAGACTCTTTTTACCTGTTGTAACAGGCAATAAATCAAAAAAGTCAGATTCGGTGTACTTTTTCTTCATACTTTTTTATTTTGGTTAAACAATAATTTAATCCTAAAACTATGGTTTAATCACAATAAAAACAATTTTTATATGTTTAATATATGTGTTTATCGAAATAAAAAAGTAAAAAGCATACACTTGAATACAGTGTGAAATAAAAAAAATTATATTGAAAAAATAGATTGTTTCAATGTAATGTAAAACTATATTTTAATAAAAAATATCATAAATAAATTCTGCCAACGAATAGCAAGAAAATAAAAATAATTACAATATTTTGAAACATATTGGAAAAGTGCAATTTGAAAATTGTTCAATTTTTTTTAATAAATTGAAAAGAATTATCCTTTTTAATGAATTAGAAAGATGATAACCAGCACATTAGTAAGATTAAAAATATTTAAAATGAAGAGGGTTTAAATGAATTATCTCATCTGTGTAAAACAACAGAGCAATCAATCTTCTTTAGGGGTTACATAAGCCAATTTACTAGGCCAATGGAAGACTTATTTTGCTATTATCTAATGATGTGTAGTAAGATTAAGTCCACTCTTTAAAATGAATACGGGACAAACTTGGATCAGCCCTTATGTAAGCTACCCTGAGAAAGACATGGTTAAAGTTATTTACTTAAAAGAATTAATCTTTAGCAATTTTTGAGGGCTTACTGCCATAAGTATTTTCAAAGTACCTACAAAAATGAGTGATTTTACATTGCTCACATTTTGGTTTCCTTGCTACGCACACATATCTGCCATGGAGGATAAGCCAATGGTGTGCCACATGAACATACTCGGAAGGAATATTCTTTACGAGTACTTTCTCTACTTCCAGAGGTGTTTTGGCATTCTGGTTAACAAGTCCTAATCTTTTTGAAACCCGAAATACATGGGTATCCACTGCCATAGCTGGCTGATTATAAATAACTGAAGCAATTACATTAGCTGTTTTTCTACCAACACCAGGCATTTTCTGTAAGTCTTCAATACTTTCAGGAACCTCAGAATTATATTCCTCTACCAGCATTTTTGCCATACCCAACAAATGCTTCGTTTTATTATTCATAAATGAAATACTTTTGATGTAAGGTAAAACTTCATCAAAATGCGAGGCTGCCAGGTGTGCTGGCGTAGGAAAGGCTTCAAACAAAGCCGGGGTTACTATATTCACCCGTTTGTCGGTGCATTGTGCAGACAAAATAACAGCCACAAGCAATTGATAAGGATTTTCATAATGAAGTTCCGTTTCTGCTTGTGGCTGATTTTTGGAGAAATATTCTAAAAAAGCTTTGTAGCGATCTTTTCTTTGCATTGGTTAGTCCTTTACAGGATGCAAGTTAAAGTCTTTTGAATATTCCAGTATACTATTAATGGTTTTTTCTGAAGGAGCCATCATGCTCCCGTCCAATTGCGTCTTCAGCTTCTGCAACTCTTGATATTGCTCCAATAAAGCAAGATCAATAGCTAAGGCTTTTTCGATTAGTCGATTCTCTTCAGTTGTGGTTTCATCATAAACATATCTGATTAAATCGTCATGAGTAAAAATTTTGGTCATAGGCTATATTATATTGTTGCATCTTTTTCCTCAAATTAATGAGGGCATAGCGCATCCGACCTAAGGCAGTATTGATACTCACACCTGTTTGTTCAGAAATTTCCTTAAAGCTCATATCCATAAAGTGTCTCATAATCAACACTTCTTTTTGAGCATCCGGCAATTCCTGAATCAATTTTCTCAGGGATTTGTGCATATCCTTTTTCATCTGCGCATCCTCAAAGCTGCCTTCTGCAAATTCGAGGGTCTCGAACACACTGTTTCCATCGTCCATAACGATGGTAGGGTACCTTTTATTTTTCCTGAATTTATCAATTGCCAAATTATGCGCAATTCTCAATATCCATGGAAGAAATTTACCTTCTTCATTATAACGTCCGGATTTTAAAGTTCGTATAGCTTTAATGAAAACTTCTTGCATTAAATCTTCAGCTACATATTGATCTTTCACTATCATGTAGATAGTTGAGAAAATTCTAGACTTGTGGCGGATTACTAATTGTTCAAACGCTACTTCATTACCATTGATATACTGGTTAACCAATTGGCTATCATCCAGTTTTGTTTTTTGACTATTCATCTTAAAACACCTTGTTTAGTTTGGTAAAGTTTTCTCTATAGCGTTATTCTTTGAGGTGAAAAATAATATAATAATTTCGAAAGTATTTAAAATGTGCGGAAACACAAAAAAAAACTCAACTATTTTAGAAAAAAAACAATTTGTAACTACTCAGGTGCTAAAATAAAATAATTTTTCATGTTGTGTGGATAAGTTTCCAATTAAAAAGTAGCCTGAAACATCATGGGGGTAATTTAATTGGCGAATAGCTGAAAATCAGCTTAAT
>NZ_BMEC01000019.1 GCF_014636295.1 Marivirga lumbricoides
TATTAAATGTAATTCGACATGTCAAAATCTATATGATAGACTTAGAACCAAAGGTAAAAGTCATAATTTGGCCATCATCGCTGTAGTCAATAAATTGATCAAACAGTCCTTCGCAATTGCCAAAAACAATACTTATTATCAAGTTGATTATATTGGTTGATTTAGTATCAAACAATATTTTATTTTGAATGATTTTACTTTTTACTTGATTTTTATCACAGTTCATTGCGAAGGAGGTACGACTGAAGCAATCTTAAGAAGTTTACGTCATTGCCAGGCACAAAGCCATCTTTTCTATTATTCTAGAAAAGTCAGGTAATGAAATTTCATTTCATTGAAAAGATCCCTGATAATTTTTTCCGTTGCTCTCCAAAAATTTCTGGGATGACGATAATTGCCGACTTTTGTGGTGATGACAAGCATTTAGTGCTTGCTTATTTAGGTCTTTTTTTCCACTGGTCTGCGGCTTACAGTCCAGCAAAAAGAGGAAGGTCTGTGAGCCACAGACCTTGGTTTTTCTGTTTATTTGTGCAATAAGATAGGTTTTTTCATTGAAATTATTATTAGCCTCGTCATTCCCACGCAACTTGTCCCGATCATTATCGGGAGGTGGGAATCTGTTCATTTCAACAGGATGTTGAAATAGTGTCTTTTTTATAGAATTGCTTTATGCTATAAACCTACAATTAAATAGTCATTGACAGGTACCAGGCAATCTTTTCTATTACTCTATAAAATTCAGGTAATGAAATTTCATTTCATTGAAAAAATCCCTGATAATTTTTTCCAGTGCTCTCCAAAAATTTCCGGGATGACGATACTTGCTGGCTTTTGTAGTGGTGAAAAACCTAGAGCACCTTTTAACCCTTTTGAGAAAGTAAGTATTAATTTTGATCCGCATTAGAAGGGAAGCCATTTTTTTTTGATTAAAAAAAAACTCAGGTTGCAAACTTAAGTCTCAATAAATCCAGAGAAAGTAAATTAATACTAAAAGCAGAATTAGAGTGCAACCAATAATATCTCATTGTTAACAGTATATCAATTCAATAGCCATTTAATTAAACTTTACCTGATTAAAGTATAAAACTGTAGATGTACTATATTTTTCCTTAGTTAAATCTTTCACGACTATATATGTTGCCGATAATGGTTTTGTACTGACCTTTATACTGTGTGTAAAACTAAAAAAGATGACTTTTTATCTGAAATATAGGTTGTTAAATAATTAGACCAATGGTTTATCCTTGTAATTTTATTCGCACAGTACTCCTGTAATATTATAATATTTTCTATAATTTTTTTACACTTATTTCTGAACTACTTGCAACTTAATTCACCACGCAGCTACTGAATAGTCTGTTAATCCAGAGAATTTTGTCATTTTTCGTTAAAAAAAAGCTTAATTGAAATACGTTTACCTTGCCATTGTGTTAATGTTTAGCTTTAGGAGCTTTGGTCAGGAGAATCTTACAGAAAAAGCTAAAGAAAAAGTTAAAGAAGGCTTCAAAATTTCAGGCTTTTTAAGTGCTAATGCTGTGGGTTATCATGTTTCTGGTATTCCCAATAGGCGCGAGCCTTTTTACTGGATCTTCTCAGGCAATTTAAACATTAGTTTTCTTGAATGGTCTATTCCTATTACCGCGACTGTAAGTCAGCAGGAAAGCGATTTCGATGCTCAATTGCCTTTTAATCAGTTTGGAGTAAGTCCTCGCTATAAGAGTGTTACACTGCATTTAGGGTATAGAAGTCTGAATTTTTCTGAATTTACCCTTGCTGGCAATATGTTTTTAGGAGTTGGTGTGGAAGTAGCTCCTGAAAATAGTCTTGTAAAGGTAAGTGCTATGTATGGAAGGTTTGCACGAGCACTTAATGAAAGAGGGGCGGAGGGATTTAATAGTCGTCTACCTGCTTACGAGCGCTGGGGCTATGGAAGTAAAGTAACGGTGGGCAATGAGAAGCGGGAGGCTGATCTGATTTTTTTCAAAGCAGCTGATAATCTTGAATCTATAGATCGTACGTTAGCTGATTCAGTAGGCTTGAAGCCTCAGGAGAACTTTGTACTGGGAATAAATACCCGTCAGCAGATAACAGAAAAAACCCAGATAAATGTGGAATACGCATTGAGTGCTTATACAACAGATACCCGAAACCCTGAAATTGTACTGGACAAATTCACCTATGCCAATAACCTTGGAGGTATATATGTTCCAAGAGAGTCATCTCAGTTTAACGGAGCGATATCAGGTAGCCTTACTTATGGAGGGGAAATGATTCAATTGCAGGTAAAGTACAGAAGGATCGGGCCTGAGTATAAAACAATGGGTTCCACATTTCTTAACAATGACCTGGAAGATATTACCGGGGGTGTTTCCTGGCGCATGTTAAAAGGAAAGATCAATGTGTCAACCAATGCTGGAGTCCAAAGAAATAATTTGGATGATGAGCAGTTGTCAAGTATGGTACGGATTGTGGCAGGAGCAAACATTGCTTATACTGTAAGTAACCATCTTAACCTGAATGCTTCTGTTGCTAACTTTAATGCAAGTAGCCAGCTTACTCAGTTCTCCGCCAACACTCTAAGTCCTATCATGCGAGATTCATTATACTACCTTCAGGTGACTAATAATGCTTCTTTAGGCGCTAATTATTCTGTAGGAGAAGGAGACTTTCGCAATGTACTCTTTTCAAATGCCAGCTATCAGGATGCCAGTAGTAACCAGGGAAATAACACTACTTTTTACAATGTTAATGCAGGGTATCAGCTTAATTATGTGCCTGCAGATTTTACGGTAAGTACGTCATTTAACTATAATGATAATTCAAGTGAGCAGGTAAGAAATAAATCTTTTGGGCCTTCTCTTGTTGTTGCGAAGCATTTTTTTAAACGATCTTTAAAATGCAGCTTAACCTCAACTGCTCTGTATAATCAACTCAACGCAGAAAAGGCTGCAGATATTTATAGTACAAAATTCATGACAGCTTATTCTTATGCAAAAAAACATACGCTGTCCTTTGATGCTACTTATGTGAGCAGAGAAGCTTACACAGAAAATAACAAGTCTTTTAATGAACTAAGGGCAGGGATTCTTTATAGTTATACATTTTAGTAATGGAAAAGGGAACGTTTTATAGCCAATTGGCACCGCTAATTAACATAATGAACTATCCGTTTAGCAAAAGGTTCTTTTTTGCATTTGGTTTAATTTTTATTTGCATGGTAAGTGCTAACGCACAGCGGCTTCCGGCAACCATCAATACTACAGTTAGTGCGCCCTATTCTGTTTACCTGAGCGATTACTACCAGGCAGGATCTAACAAACTAACCACCAACATCATCTTTAATGATTATAATGAACCCTCGTGGGATGTACGGCTTCGCTTAACCATAGAAAGTACCAAGCTGAAAATTCAAACCCGTCCGGACTTTTTTCCTGTTCAACCTCTCAATATAACACCTGGTGTGCCGGTAATGTTAAGTGGTGCAGACCTTGCTGAGTATTTTGACTTTAATAACCTGAATTTTTCCGGAATATCAGCTGCTGAATTGCGACAGAATGCCAGACTTCCGGAAGGAATGTACTCATTTTGCTTTGAGGTATTGGACTATCGTTCAGGAAAAGTGCTTTCATCCAAATCATGTGCCAATGCCTGGTTAATTTTACAGGACCCTCCCAGAATCATCAATCCTTTATGTGATACCTATGTTGAGCCGGCCGTTCCCCAGAACATCCTGTTTCAGTGGCAACAAGCCAATGCTATTTCACCGAATACAGGTTTCGGCCCCAGCTACAAATTGCATTTATATGAAGTAACAGATCCCTCAACGAACCCCAGAAGTGCGATTGCCAATGGTAAAACGTTGAAAATATTTGAATCTGAATTACTTAATCAGACGAATTATCTCTACAATATTGCCTCACCCACACTGGATCCCGGAAAACTATATGTTTACCAGGTACAGGCAATTGATCCGGAAGGAAAAGATGTTTTCAAAAATCAGGGATATAGTGAAGTGTGCTGGTTCTATTTTGGTTATCCTATGGGAGGAAGTATTGCACTAAATGAACCTTTAAATGAAAGTGGGTTTTCTAAAAAAGATCCTGTATACTTCAAATGGTCAGCACCGGATAAGAGAGTGCCGGGGCAGCCATTTGCTTATTATTTGAAGATTGTAAAAGTAAATGATGGACAGGAGCCGGAGCAGGCTATGCTGTCAAATACTATATGGTACGAAAAGAAAACCAATCCTTTAACGGCCACTACCGGCTTTAACTTTCTGCTGGACAGGCCACTGGATCCGATGACGGATTATGCATGGCAGGTGATAGCTGTTTCCGGCCAACAGGAAGTCGCAAAAAGCACAGTATTTACTTTTAGAGGCCCCGGTATAATTGAACAATTTAATGCAGGCATGCATATTGTACAGGTTTCTTCCACGGAAAGTGCTGACCTGACTAAGCTTTCCGGAATAGGCAAGGTCCGCTGGAGCAAGACGGATACAGCTATTATAAAGTTCGAGAATCTAAAAATTAAGGAACTGACTGGTGGGCGCTTTGTATTGGAATCGGGAGAAATTATTCATGAGTTCCCTTCAATTGATACCATCGCTTTACAGCCTCAATATGAAAAGAACGGGAAGGCAGTGTTTGCACCTGAGCGTTTCAGGTTAAACAAAGATGCTTTATCATTGCAGGGTAAAACAACCTGGGACTTGCCACATCCTGCCATTTCGCCTGATGTGGCGCAGGTAGTATCGGATACCAGCTGGCTGAATTTTGATAAGTACAAATTGAACGGTAGGGCCTATCTAAATGATAAAAATACCTTTGACTTATTAGATCCTTATGGTTTTAAACTAAGTTTAGATACCGTTTCGGCATACGTTATCCAGAATAATACTTTTTACTTTAAACTTTATGGCGCAATTAGCCTGCCTGAAAAAGTAAAAACGAAGGAGGGCGGGCTACTAAGCCTTCCTATTCATGATGCACGGCAATTGTTTTACATCACCCCACATGAACAAGCTTTAAAGAAGATCAATGGCCAGGTAGCCCTGTTAAAAAATGCGGATATTTTCATGTTACCGCAGCATTTTATTATCGATTTGTCGGAAGAAGAATCTCCGGCTAAGCTGGTGGCCGACAAGGCATGGAAAGGGGTTTATATCGATCAGTTTAAGCTAAATTATAAAACCACCATTGATAAAACCGATCAGCTGTCTTTACAGCAGGAACTGGAACATGAATTTGCTATTGAGGAAGGAAATGAAATAGAAAACTGGGTAAGCAGCAAAGGACTTGATTTAAAATTGACACAGCAATTCAATGCTTCAGCAAAAGCCTCTTTTAATGAGTTTCAATCGCAACTTTATGCATTAAAACTTTCTGTTATTAATAACTCCATTTCCGAAAGCCATCTCAAAGGCGGGATGTTAATCCCTTTTATTGATACGGTCAACTACTTCTCCTACACCATTCCACTTTCAGACTATGGGTTTAAGGAAGGCTATATGGACCAACTGGACGAAACCAACTTTACCTTTAATAAAGGAGGAGGAGAACAGGAGGTTAAAATCTTAATTAAGCGAGCTGTATTTGCTAACAGGAACAGGCTGGATATGGCCCTGGATTTGGAATGGCCTTCTATGGGAGTTGAGTTAAAAGCGGTAAACGGCTTTAAAGTATGGGGAAATAATGCAATAGGCTTTGGGCAGCCCAATGGAGCTGTAGCATTAAATAAACAAGTAAATGCCAAGGTAAGTGGTTTTCCCATTACTATAGATGGTATAGGGGCAGGGAGCAGCTCAGGCCAATATTCCTTTGGTATTAGCGGTAAGGTGATGATGGCAGAAGACGTGAGTGGTAATACGGGTCCTCCTGAAGCTAATATATATACAGTAGCCGCCAATTCCTTTGCCAGTAAAGAAAGCAACCCTACAATAAATTATGAGAACGCTACCGGAAGTTCCGGAAGTAGTGGAGACGGAGGTGGTACTTCAGACGTGCCATTGCCTACTTTTGATGAAAAAGCTATCAATGCAAGTAGCCCGGAGATTGTTGAGCAGGCGGAAAAAGTAAAAAACAACCTGGCTTCTTCTTCCGGTGACACTTCCTATTCCAGCATGGATATCGCCTTGCTTCCAGTAGAACAAATGGACTCTACAACAGCAGCCTTGTTTCAGCTTTATAATGATTTTAACCAGAGACAAAAGGTTTATTTCGATTCGCTCTTGCTTCTTTTAAGTGATCCTATTACAGTGCTTATTAATGCGCAAGCAGACAAGCTGAATGCGAAAATTACCACAAAGATTAATCAGCTGACTGATAGCCTTAATGAAAAAATTGGAGACCAGGTAGGCTTCCTGGTGGAGAATTTACGTGACCGCTCTCTTACAATGGTATCTGCAGAGAATACAGTTGTTTATGAACAGATAAACGGGGCAGCGGCAAGAATACAAACTACCATTACCAAAGAGGTGCAGGCAGCCATTGTACAATCGGTGGGCGAGAATGTTACAGTGCCATTAACCTTTTATATAAAAGAAGAGCTGGCTAAAAATGCGGCTGTTTACATCAAAAATGAAATGGTCTCAGTTGGCCTGGATGTGAAGGCGGGAGAAGGGCATGCGGAATTCAAAGGGAATGTAGGCAAAAAGTTAGAGGGGCTGGCGAAAGTAATTTTTGACCAGAAGATCGATTTCAAAAAGCTACTTTCTAACCTGGAAGCGCTGGGGCAGGATGCCTTTAAAAACATTGATACCAAGCTAATTTTAGACCAGTTAGTAGGGGAAGTAGCAGTAATTGTAGCCAAAGCAGCCATAGAAGCAGCTACCGGTGATGCCCTGGACAACTTATCGGAAAGTATTGGCATCAGTATCCCTATGGATTTTAGTGACCTGGGGGATAAGATAAGAAAAGGTGACCTGAAAGGGGCACTAGCCCTGGATCCCGTATTTATTAAAATCAACACCAAATTTGTTTCCTTAAACGGGGTGGTTAAGCATACACCGGAGGACCCTGTATACGGAACCGTATGGAGGGGGAATATTGATTTTGCAGTAAAAGTACCCAAGCCCTTCTCGCTGGACGGGGTTTTTATCAATGGCCGAAAAGGAGGGAATCCCTACTGGTTCTGTCAGATCTCTCCGGGAGACGGTGAAGTGCAGGCAGGAGGAGCCTTAACACGAAGGGCTAAACCATTTGATTCTCCGGTAAACATGGGGCCGGTTAGTATGGTAGGTGCCTCAGGACGGGTGTACTCTCACATGAGAGATGAGCCTGGCAAGGCCATAGTGCCGGACTCTACCATGAAATATGGTGCCTACCTGAATTTTGTTTTTTTTGATGCAGATAAGAAGGGGTCAACCATGCGGCTGGATGTGGCTGCTGGCATTGAAATGCAAGAGAGTGGAGACTATGTAGTGGAGTTTGACGGCAATATGCAATTAGTGAATACCAAGCCCGATGTGCTAAAGATTGACGAAAATGCCATGGCCCTGGGAGTAGTCTCCATCAAATATAACTCAGCCGAAGAACACTTCATTGGCTATGGAGCAGTGACTATTGATAAACCTGGTGCTTTATGTGCATCGGGTTCCATCCTGGTGGATGTAAAGCCTGGCGCATGGCGGGTAGCCCTGGGTTCTCGTGAGGAACGGCTGACTTTTGTACCCGGTTGTGCCGGCTGGTCACCTACCGGCTGGTTGGACGTCAACCAAAATACAGCCGAATTAGGACTAGGGCTGCAGTTCTCTGTTGCTGCAGGCGCCAGCTTTAAGGCAGGTGTGTTCGCATTGGGGATACGTGTGGATGCCGGAGTTGCCTTTGGTCTGGTGGCGAAAGCGCAGTACAGCCCGTCCTTTATGCTGCTGGAAGCAGGTGTGTGGGTTGATTTATGGGGCAGGGTGATAGTAGATTATCAAGCCTTTGCCCTTAAAGGAAGCGTAACGTTGGTGGATTTGTACTGCCAGGGTAATATGCTGGTAAAATTTAACCCCAAGCCAAGTACCATAAGCGGGAATGTAAGTGGCTATGTAAAGCTTGTGGGAATTATTTCATGTTCGTTTGATGCAGGTTTTGAAAAGGTATTATAGAATGAAAAACAGCTACACATTACTCTTGCTCTCTTTGTTGCTCTTGCTTCTTCCTGTAGAGCAACTGCAAGCCCAGGCACCCTATGTGGAGGACCAGCAATATTTGGCTTTAGCCTTTGCACTGGCGGCTCAGAACCCCGAAATGAAGGAGGAGGTGGAAGCCTTTATGGCGCTGCCGGAAGAGGAAAAGAGGGTTGCTTTTCAAGAGGCACGCAGTGTTATCAACGCTTTTAGAATCAATAAAAGGATGAAGCAGCTTGAATTTACACCTGCTTCGGAATTCATTTGTTTGGTGTATGTAGATGGAGAAGCGCTTATACCTGAAGCCCTGCGTGAATTGGGTGAGCGTGAGTATGAAGACCTGTCAATGTATGGAAGGGTTCACTTCAGCTTTACAAAAGACTTCAAGGGAGCTTATACAGTTGCGATGATGGTAGATGGGTCAGAGGCTGTAATCAATAAATATGGTACTAAGCAACAGCTGGAGCGCATTGCGACAGAGGAGTTCGAAAAAGCAGGCCTTCATGATAAAACCTATGATTTCATTGAAGTGGACGAAAGCGAATTGCTTGCTCCCCTTTATGATACGATTGTGAAGAGGTTTATGGAAGAGGGGATGCCTGCGGAAGGAAGTGAAGAGGGTTTATCAGAGGAAGATGTAGTCGCCCTGAAGGAAGAATTTATGGCCAAGCCTCATTGGCATAGAGCTGCGCTAGTATTGAAAAAATTTCTGGACGATAAAGGGTTCTATAACGATGTCACAATTGACTGTGGTGGAAGTGACTGTAAGGTTAGGACAAGTGTAGCCATTGCAGAGAATGCTACGATAGAGCAAGAGACCACTTTCCATTCAGGAATGGAAGAGGAACAACTGATGGATATGCTTAGGAACATTTACAAAGTTCCTTACTTTGAAGCAGAGGCGGCTTTTACAGAAGGGATTTCAGAATCTTTTTGGAACTACATGCGTATTCAAGATGCGAAGATTGCTCGACAGGAAGGCTGGCTGGTAGCCTATGCTGAATTTACGGCTGACCTTGTTACAGCACCAACCGGAGTACCCACAATATATGGCTGGATTACTGGTAATCACTGGCGAACTGGAAATGAGTTGAAATGGTGGGAACAGGTGTTGGGTGCCTTTGACGTAATTCCAGGTGAAGCATTAGCGAAGGCTGGGATCACAGCCTTGGTCATCAAGATAGGTAACAAGGTATTTGATTTTACCAAGGTGGCCACTGCTACACGAAGTTTCCTTGTTGGTGCACGGCAGGCAGGCCTGAAAGTGGTCATGAAAGGTACCAATGAGGTAATCCTGTATGGCAGTCAGGGGATCAAGCAAATTGGGAGGTTCGCTGATGGGGTGCTGCAGGATATATATTGGAACTATGGGGGTGAAAGGATCTTAGCGAAGCTGGCAGGAGTGAAGTACGTAATTGATGGCAAAACTCTGGATGATGCAATTGAAATTGTAGAAGATGGTGCAGGAAATGTAGGAGCTCGTGTAGTAGGAGCTGGAATCCGGTTTACTGATGAGATTGATGGCTTGATTTCAGGCCTTAAAACTAAGGCTAGATATGTGCTTGAAGGTACCGGAGACTACAAAACAGTAAAAGGCCACCACCCAACAGCTAAAAAAGCTTTTGAAGGAGATATCGCTTATGACTACAATAAAGCTTTTAGTGTGTCTCCTCAAAAGTTAGATGAGGTTGCAGGAATTAGAAACATTCACGGAACGATTACAGGTCAGCAAAACAGCCTTTATTCTACCTGGAGGAGAGCTAATCCAAGTGTGAAATTGACTTTGACTGATATGGTACAGATAGAAATAAGAGCAATGAAAAATGCCGGCATCCCGGAAGACATTGCTACTGGGTGGGTACTGAAAGCATTGGAAGATCTTAAAGCACAAGGTGTAACGTTAATTACTAATATACCGTGGAATGGTTTAAACAAATAATGTTATGAAAAGCAATCAAGAAATACTTAATGAAATAGGAAGGAAATTAATACAAGAATGTTTCGACCCTACTTATGCGAATATGGAAAGTCTTCGAAAGAAAGAAAATCCCCCCCAATTGTTTAAGGATTATGTCGAAGTTCTAAGCAAGATTGATGATGAAAGCTTTCGCATCCTTCAAAGGTATATGAAAAACACCCTTGGGAATTTTTTATTTGACGTACTGCGGGTTTTCGAAGAAAACGAGCAATTCAAAATTGTTTATGAACAAGAAGGTCAGCAGGTAGACTTGAACAAGATCAGTGAGATGCTTAAAGCCGAACCCATTATAGAAGGTGGCTGGATCGAGCGATTTAGTAAGGAGTTGAAGAATGACAGCCCGGAATGAGCACGAGCAAACGAATGTCTGTAACTGGAGCAGCAGTATTAGGTAGACCAAATATTATATTACTATAGGCTTAACCTCCAAAATCCTGAAAATTTATTTACTGAACACTATGGAACCGAGATTCCAGATGTTAAAGGAAATGTAATCACAGTCTACCCAATAGCTAAACCATGAGTCATATTCTGTTAGAAAAATGGAAAGAGTTGGAAGAAGAACTAAAAGTTCAACGTTCAAGCTTAGATAGAGAAACACTATTGAAAATATTACTTCGCTG
Source organism: Marivirga lumbricoides (assembly GCF_014636295.1). GTDB lineage: Bacteria > Bacteroidota > Bacteroidia > Cytophagales > Cyclobacteriaceae > Marivirga > Marivirga lumbricoides. The sequence goes on from NZ_BMEC01000019.1 coordinate 10,715, forward strand.
GACTCAAGAAGTTAAGAAAATAAAAGATGAAAAGGTTCAAGAACTTTATCATAGTTATTTAGAATATTTTGAGAATTGCTTCTTTCCGGAAAATAATATTACTCCTTGGTATTCATTAAAAGAGTTAATTGATGTCGATTTACTGAACCGGCCACCCCTTACATATGATAGAGCTGTAATTAAAGTTAGAGATGTTTTATGGGAATTATTGGTATTTAAATCTGATATACTTTGTCCATGTTGTGGGGATGATAATTTGCGCGTAATGGTTAATAATGATAATATACTGATATTCACATGTGATTTATGTGGTTGTATCTTGAATGAATCAGGAAAAAAGACGGATGTAAACGGAAAGCTTTATCCTGCACCTATGTCTATGATTAGGCTCGCCGGAATAACTGCCAATCCTGTTTTATTATAACTTTGAGTGTAAGCTTGTTTGGTTTTGGTATCCCAGATCAATTTGTGTTAAGTCTGCGAGCTGTGCTTACAGATAGTCGTGGAATGGAATAAATAACAAATAAGCTTATGAAAAAGGATAAAGAGGTACTTAATGAATATGGTCAAATCATAATCGAAAAAATTATAGATCGCCATTACAAGGGAGTAAAGAAGGCAATTTATCAAGGTCTACCAAACCTCAAGAAATGCCTATAATCGAGTGTTTGAAAAATTGAATGATGATGAAAAATCATTATTAATGAGTTTTTTTTAAGGAGATTATAAACTCGACTCTTTTTGATTATTTAGAAGTTTTCGAAGAGAACGGATTACATCTTTTCTGATTTAAAAACGAGGCAGAGGTTAAAAGAGATTGACCAGGATGGAAGTACGGCACCATTTTTTAAAGTAATTCAGCAAAGTGAAAGTGGTCATAAAAATGCAGGTCCCATTGCATTGCATTCAAGCTATGATCAGTATGTAGCCCAGTATGGAACTGAGAGTGCCTTCTATTTGGGAGAGAAGTACATGACCATGATGGGGCTTATTTATTCTCTTCATGCATTAGGAGTAGGTACTAATATGGCTACAAACTCCCTTAAAGTCATTCCTGCTTATAGCCAACGGATGCGCCTTTACAACTCCCGGGCAAAATTGGTAGAAACACAGGTAAGGGCAAGGATGAGCGAAACCTTTCTTGCACGCTATCCGAATATAAGAAATGCTCTTACCTCTTCCAGAAGTGAGGTAGGCTCAAATGCCAAAATGTATGAGCTGGACAACTTTATCCGCAGGCTCAGCCAAAATGAGCTGACAAGGCTGGAGGGTAACCCTAAATTAGTCACAAAATTAGCGCAAGACTATGCGAAAGATCCAAGGCTTATTGCTAACTTTAAAGCAGTAAGAGGTAGTTATGAGGAGTGGGTGCTCAAGGCTGAAGGGGAAGTTGCTAAGAGGGGAAGACAATTAACTCTTGGTAAATTTGAAAAAAAGATAGGTGACTATGAGGTGTATGAACAGGGAGAAGTTTTTTTTAGAGGAATGACCGATTCAGATTTTGAATATCTCATAGCTAATAATAAGTTGAAAGTTACTTCAAATACATCTGAAATGTTTACCTCTCCTTCTTTAGAGTACATTAAATCTGTCGGTTATGGTGTTGAAGGTGTTATTGTAAAGATTCAGGTTAAACCTGGGACTTTAGATGCTTTAGCAGCAAAAGGTATTAGGGATCAATCATCCAGAGCAGCTTATTTATACCCTGATATACCTAACCCTCAAAAGCCAGCTGGTTGGATTGAAAGAGGGGGAGTTTATTTTAAACAGGAAACAACAAAAAATACCAATTCAAAACAAGTGAATATAGATTTAGGAAGAATTAGGCCCTGACTGGAGGGGAAAGTTGTTCAATGACAATATATTAAACTTTGAAGTGGTACAATGAGAGAACTTACAGAAAAAGAATTGTCTACATTGAAAAGACGTTCTGCGGGGTTAATTACTAAAGAAGAGCTTGAAAAGGAGATAAACTTTAGGGCCTCCTATAGTGAAATGAAATATTATTTGGATAGTTTTATGACTAGTAAAGATTACCATAACTTTGAAGCCGTGTTATGGGATATGCCAAATCAATTAACTAAGGAAGAAGAAGGGAAGTTATATCAGAAATATTTAATAACTCAGGATCATTTTCAGCACTCTAGTATTGTTACTGCTTTTCAGACTTATTTTAATGATGATAGCACAAATATTCCTGTTTTGATACAAGCTATTACTAACATTCCAAGTTATTTAGAAGGAGAGGATATAAAATATCCCTATATAAAAAAAATTATATACTCTATTGGTGCGCAGCCAGAACCTTATAATTTTGAAGCATTAGAGAAGCTTTCAAATGAGACGAAAGATGATAGGATTAGAGATTTAGGCCTACATCAGATTGAAAAGCGTAAAAAATTAGGTAGGTGGGAGTTTATGAAGAATAGAGAATCTGAGTTTTAAGATTATCAGGCAAAGGATATATATTTTCATGAGGAAGTAATTGTTTTGCTTCCTCTATTTTTTTGTCTAATACTAACGAATGTATTTGTCTGCATTTGTCAGAAATATCCTCAATAGAAACAATCCAATCATTCACATATTTTTCAACGGCAATACCTGTCAACCCCACTTGAATAGAACGGTAATCTAGGTTATTGAGAAAAATATCCTTTTCCGGATCCCATTGGATGCGTACCGGTGCTTTTTGCAACGAATCTTTCCAAGAATCAAGCGAACCATGTACCTCTTTTACAAAGTGCGATAAGCAAGAGTTTTTTAGAGCCCATTCCCAGCCTTCACGTGTAATCTTTATTGCCAGAACATATTCCTGTCCTTCTTTTGTTGCCCATCCAGAGCGGTACATCATCCAAAGGAAAGAAGGTTTGACCCAAGTCATTCGTTCCATTTTAAAAGGGGGAACAAATTTCTGGGCTTTAATGGCTGGTATGGCAATTTCTTTTCGGTAAGCTTGATAAACAGTGATTGTATCGTCATCATAAACAGCCCGAATAATTTTTTCTTTCATAAAATGTCAGTTTAAATAGGACTCTTTCAGCAGAATTTTTAAATTTTAAAGACTTTTGAACTTAAGCAAAGTATAAAAATTGTTAAATATAAAGGAAAACGAACTGAGGTTTTTTAATTTCAAGTATTGCTATAAAAGTAGTTAAAAAGCGGAAGAACATTTCAATGGTTATTTGGATGACGATAGGGATGCGGCTGCCGGCCCTGGGGGAAGTGACTTTCTGATAGGTCAGAATCAAGTTGTATACAGTAATACCATGGCCGGTATAGATGCATTAAGCCTGGCATTAGCTCCCTTTTGGAGCGGACATCTTCGCGGACGTAGTAGGCGCATTATATACAGGGTACTATAGTGATTGGGGTAATGCTGCTTTATATGCAGGAGCAGTAGCTGTGCCTGTGGTGTCTGTAGCTATAGCGAAGCAGGTAATCCAGAGGAGCAAAAGGCTCAAGAAGGTTAATAATAAAGTTGAACTGGTGGATGATGTTGGTGGGGCGGGGAATATTAAAACATTACCTAGTAAAGCGCCTAATCCAAATGCAGTTCCCAGAGGGACAAAAACTGTTATTGGTGAAGGATTAGATGATGCTACAAAGACTTCATTGATTAGAGAAAATGAAGCAGCTGATATCTTAGCTAAAAAAGGCTTTGACATTGAACAAAACCCCAGTGTTTCTAACACAATTAAAAATCCAGATTATAGAATTGAGGGAGAAATATTTGATTGTTACTCTCCTTATAATCCCAATAAAAGCGTAAGGAATATATGGACTGAAGTTAAAACTAAAATTGACGCCAAACAAACAGAAAGAGTAGTAATAAATCTTAAAAACTGGGATGGTGAAATAGCTACTTTACAAAAGCAATTTACTGATTATCCGGTAGAAAACTTAAAAGAGTTAATGATAATTGACAAAAATAAAATGGTATCTCATATTGAATTGTAAAAGAATGGCTTTAGAATATAGATTACAAGTTAAAACTAAGATGTCACTTTCCAGCCTTGTTGAAAGTTATCTTAATGAAAAGAGGATTTTATTTTCAAAAGAGAATATAACAAAAGGTGAAAATGTTTATTGTTATGAGGGATTAGGTTTTATGGTTTCAATTTTGTTTTCAGAAAAGATATTTTTCGAATATTTAATAAGTGAAAATAAGACTATCGAGGAAGATTGGGATTACTCAATTGATATACATTTTAGACTGGATAAATTTTATGATAATTTACTTGCAAGAATAAACATGATAGATATGTGTATCTATCTTTTAAATAATACCAGGGAAGATGCTCGATTATTGTTCAATGGTGATATTTTAGTATTGGAGAGAACTAATGGTATAATTAGCATAAACAAGAATTTTGGGTTTTGGAATTCAGATGATTTACTAAATAAAATCAATCTGCTCACATAAAGATTGAGTGTAAGTTGTTGGTGGGGTAGGGGACTTTGCTGAAGGTCTCAATAATGGAGTTAGCCGATATAACATCACTAGTGAGATTGGTGAAGGTATAACAGATATCAATAGACAAGTTACATTAGGTAGTAAGTGTATGCCATTAAAATGGAAAGGGGTTAATTAAACGGTATATTTTACTTCTGAAGATGCTAAACCCTTTGGAGCCGACATCTTCGCGGACGTAGTAGGCGCATTATATACAGGGTACTATAGTAATTGGGGTAATGCTGCTTTATATGCAGGAGCAGTAGCTGTGCCTGTGGTGTCTGTAGCTATAGCGAAGCAGGTAATCCAGAGGAGCAAAAGGCTCAGGAAGGTTAATAATACAGTGGAGTTGGCGGATGATGTTGGTGAGCGAATGATTTTTTTGCTTACTTGATTGTTCGATTTGAAGATGAAATGGTTGGTATTGTTAACATACCTAATTGAAAATTGAAATGGAAGAAATAGATTTATTTGTAAAGAAATTTAATCAACTTCTAGACCTCTATCGAGATAACGGAGTTGATATGGGAAAATCTTTAGAACGAGTAGCACAGACTAAAGATATTCAAGGAATTGAGTACTTTTTAATGGGGTATTCTTTTGATCGAGTGTCTGGCACTCAGTTCTTTTCGCCTGTGAAACCACTTAATCTTAGGATTCCAAATTGCTTTACTTGGATAGCCTCTTACCCTAATACTAATTTAGAATATGTTTTGGACGATGATACAAAAGAAGTTATTCTATTTGACGCAGAACAACAGTCTTCAGAATGGCTGTGTTCCGTTGATTATAGAGCTTTCTTTAGATCTCTTTCGATTATAGTGGACGTTAAAATTGAAATGATTCGAAAGAAAGTTTTTGAATTAGATGAATCTATTTTACTTGTTAGCTACAATGAGTGTATGAAAATTAATGGTTTTAATCCTCGCTATTCACTTTTTTATGAGCATATTCTAGGGTTGGAGTTAAGTAATTAGTTTTCATTGATCCAGTTCCTGAATTTATTATAAAACCAGGTTCTCAAATTTCACAAAACTTGACAAATTAGCAGAAGAGAGATTAAAACTTACATTTCAATTAAAGTGTGGGCTAATGATGTTTTAACTAATCTTGCCGCTGATTTCAGTGATAGTTAATTCGTTGAGTATCAAATATCCTTACCGAGAGCTTTAAGCCAATTATTAGATAATGGCGTGAAGAGGTTCATATACCTATAAAAGATACATATTATTATTGTTCTTGCTTATTCCTGTAGGGCAACTGCAAGCTCAGCAAGGTGCAGGCTTTCAGGAAGCCAACCAATTGCTAGTCATGGCTTATGCAATGGTGCTCATAATCCGGAAATAGAGAAGGAGTTGCAAGCTTTTATGGCACTATCTGAAGAGGAACGTGCTACGGTACTATCAATGGGTAGAAACGTTGTAAGTTCCATTGCCTTAAATTATCGCATAGACCACAGGTTAAGTGATCAGGCGAAGGGGGAACTTGTAATTAGGTTTAAAACCCAGGGCGTACCATTGTTTTCCACATTGGCCAATGGAATTATCAATTACCAGTATCGGGAACAAGAAGCCCTTGAGTTGGATATTAATTGTACTATCAACGAGGGTGACCAAATTAGCATGACTGCTGAGTTAGACGAATCCAATGAAGTTGCTTTAAGTAGTAAGTTGGAAAAGTATAATACAACGGTAGCAAACGTAAATGCTGTAGCCACTGAGTTGTTGCAGAGTATGTTTAACGGAGCTACTATTGACGCCATAAAAGCAGATGAGGTAGATTTATTTCTTGCCTATTACGATGCCTTGATGGCGAAATTAGTGGAAGGAATAAGTGGTGGAAGTATGCCGAATGATACCACACAAACAGATAGCGTTCTATTGGTTCAGAAAGAATTGATAATAGAAGTGTTGCAGTATTATAAAGGAGAGGTTAACTTTTGGCTAGAAAATAATGGGAAAGAGTCTTTGGAAGAAGTAGTCTTGAGTAGACTTATGGAAATACCTGATTGCCTTCCAGGGGATGAAGGAAAGATGCAAGCAGTATTGGTAAACATTGACGAGTACCTCGAAGGCCCGGAAGTTTTATTGAATATGGTGAAAGAGAATGATGCCAATAAGGAAGTTATCGAAGAAATTGTGGTACAATTAAATGGTAAAAGCTCCCCCTACCGCAGTGAGATTACTCAGGAAGAATGGAATAGTTTGCTGGAAATGCTTTGTCCGTATTTAGTAGACGATGAAGAACGTCCGGAATTGGTAACCATTGAGCCAATTACGGATACTCAATTTGCAGCAGGCATTGATGATGATAAATTAAAGATTACCTATTCAATAAAAACTACAGATAAATACCCTCTACAATTTGCTAAAATCGAAATTTATAAAAATGATAGTACGCTGGCATATGTAAATAGCGAAATTATTGAAATTGGAGAAGATAAGACGTTTGAATGGGATGGTAAATTGAATCAGGGTAACAATGCTGGGAAATATATAAGATATGACGATAAGGAGTTTACAATTAAGGTACTAGCTAGTGTAGCGTCAGATTTTTCCACTCCTTTTGAGAGCACTACATCAGGACGTGTTCATAAATATGCAGATGAGTGGAATGATGCTTCAGATGACATTAAAGCTCGTATTGTTATAAAAAGTGCGCCAGGAGTTACTTCGAAATTTGAATATTATAACCTGCTCCGTCCACAGATGGTTGTGAAGATCGCAATTGAAAATTTAGATGAATCAGGACCTTTGGGTTATTTAGATAAGAATGATACTACTTTTATGTTCCTAGGTAGGGAAATTAATGTTCATAAGAATTATCAACCTATTATAACTGATATTGAAAATAGTATCATTCAAAATAATGATTTTGCTTATTACAAAAACAAAGTAAAAACTATTGGTAGTAAAACTATTAGATATATGAATCATTCACCTGTTGTAAGCGACCATTCATATGGATTTGCACTCGATATTGATTATGCCAATAATCCACAAATATCAAAAGAGCAGAACCTTTTTCTGAAAATTGTAACGAATACAGATTTTTGGTTTAAAAACTTGTCAGTTACGGATATGAAGAATGCGAGCAATAAATTTAAAAAAAATATTAACAGTGCATCTTTAACTTCAATTATTGAGGGATTTAATTTTATAAAGACTTACAGTAATGGTGAACAAGCTATATTTAACACTCTAAGTATTATTGATGGACAGATAAAAATAGAAGGAGACCCTATATATACCGATTATATTTCGATCTTTCAACGTTCATCTTATCTTGTCAATGATCTATGGTTTAAAGGCAAAGTTACTGATGAAATACTTACAGAGTTGCGGGAAGATATTCCAATGAGATGTAATAGCAATATTGAGAAGGTTGATATTCTTATTGACAAAGTGAGTCGCTATAGAAATTTGCTTGATTATGGGTACAAAAAAGCTTACAGTATGTCTATTAATTTTAACGAAGAATATGTTTATTTGAATAATTATCTTTCTACAGTGAAAGTAGCATTGGAAAAATATAAAAAGGCATTGAATTTAATTATTAATGAAATCGAAGAAACTAAAGAAGATGGTTATTCACCAGCTTCTTTTAATATTTCTTTTGATTGCCAAGTGGTTGATAATTTTGATGGCAGCAAGATAAATGATTTTACTATTTTCACTGACCGCATTAATGAAATATTGATTCATGGAAAAATGGGTATGACTTTTGATTCATATGTGGATTGGCTTAATAAACCTGCAACTAAAACTGGTTTAACCCATTTAGGCAACACTGGTTTTTTTAATATAGAAAACAAACTTGTAAATTATTTTCTTGATTCTCAGAAAATTAATTGGGGAGGCAATTGGAACACAATACGAGATTGGATGCATTTTCAACCTATAGATACTTATTTAAAATTTGACTAAAATAAAATTAACATGAAAATATTTCTAATACTCTTAAGTGCTTTAGTTTGCGAGACAATTCCTGTATATCCGCAATCGATTGAACCGGTTTCAAATTTCTTAAAATTAAAATGGGAGTGTGAAATTAATTTTAGAAATACCTTACCAGCAAGGAAAGAAAATATCCTTTTTATAGCAGATGGTTTTGCTATTGATGCTAAAAATGGTGAAAAAGTTACCTCATCCGGCATTAATCTTTTTAATGATACACTCTTGATACATAGTACCGAAGAGAAATTAAAGATTACCGATATAAAGAATAATAAAATAATCTCAGAAAGAACGAGGAATAGATCATATTACATAGGTCCGAATCAGGTTGAATTGGGTAATGATAGTATTTGGATAGAAATAATTGATTTTAAATTAATTCAGTGTATCAATTTGCAAAATGAGGAGATTCTTTGGACTAAAAAATCTGATTCTCGGATTTTTAACAAGCCTGTAATTATTGGTGATGAGGTATTTTTATCTGATGCAACTAATTTAGTAATACTTGATAAGGGAAGTGGAAATATTATCAGTAATATATCCTTTTCTGGTCCTGTACTTTCAGGAATAATAAGATACCAAGGATTTCTATACATGATCGTTAAAGATCAGGGATTAATTGCTTTTAATTATAATACTAAAAAGATTGAATGGGAAGTGTCTATAAATAGATATTCAAGTAGAGTTAATAGAATTGTAATTGACGAAGAAAGAGTCTATTTTTCTGACAATAATTTACATGCTGTAAATAGATTAGATGGAAGTTTAGTATGGGAAATAGGAGAAAAAGAGGGAGTGTACATTAAAGATACTGGATTATCAAAAGTGAAGAACTATATATTGTTCTATGATTTTGAGGATAATGAAAATGTGCTTACCGTAGCAGACAAAGACACTGGTGAAATTCTATATCAGGGCTCCAATTCAACTGTGGTTGGTGGTAATCGGGATAATCCAGATGGTGTGGCTAAAGAAGATCTTCTACTAATAGATTTTATGGATGAGCTTATTGATGATAACATTCTGATAGGAGTAATGGATAATAAAATATATGGCCTTGAAATATTAAAATAATCAGGAGTATCCCTTTTTTAATAGGTATAATTTTTCCCAGTTAATTTTAACCGCTAAGGGAATTAAAGAGCATTTTTACTTGATAAACATAAACCTGATCAGAATTCTGCACTTTTAACAACCCTTAATAACCTCAAAGAATTCTTCGGTTTTGAAGAGGCTATAGCTAGCTTGAAACAAGCTTGTGAACGCCCTTCTAATGGATCCTATACCTATTGGGTTACAGATGTAACGATTACTCTACCCCGATCTGTACCCGAACCTAATAGCTACCAAGCAATTGGTACGTTTATTGAGTCAAGGAAAGTTGATTACGAGGAAGTTTTTGGCAGTAATAGCAGTTATTCAGGTATTATCAACCTATTAAATAATAATGCTACAATTTTGGCTAAAGATGGTTTTATGTTGATGAGCGCTGAATTTGCCCGTAAGTTCATAGATACTGGGGCTGGAAATATACGATGGGGTGGTAATTACCAAGATTTAAAAGACTTTATGCACCTTGAATATATAGCTGACGATAAATTTTAACAGGAAAAGAGATGAGACGCACACTAACATTCACATTGATTTTATTAATATTCTCCGTTCAGGGAATAGCACAAGTCATCACAAATATTTACGCTGATAAAAGTCTAGCTGAAATATTGCAACTAAAATGGGAGTTCCCTTATGAAGAAGATGATTTTTCATACTACTTCATCAAGCGTGCACTGATAAAAAATGACTTGCTGATCCATCACTTCAATATGGATTTTGTGGTGGATTTAAATACCTCTAAGCAATTATTTTTCTCTAATAAATCTGATCTTCAGATAATTAAGTCTAAGTTGCCCGACAGTCTGCTGGTGTACGACCTCATGGACAAGGTTGTGATCAAAAACATGTATACTGGAGAGATTTTTCTTACTAAGCCTAAGTATAAAAAATTTGGATTCAACCGTCAAGATGACTTTCCATATTTCCTTTCTGATTCCGTTATTTACTACAAGGAAGACAAAAACAAGCTTTTTGCATTTAATCCATTTACAAGAAAACAGGCTTGGAAGCAGGAATTTCCAGAAACGGTCTATACCTTTCAGGAGTACAAAGAAAATTTGATTAACATGACCACCCGCACCACTTTTTACCAGTTAGACAAACACACGGGTGAAATCTTGTGGAGACTTCCCATTATAACAGAGGGAGAGACTTCTTTAAATGGTGATTTAAATATGCAAGATAATAAATTATATCTCTGGGCAGAATCTTTTGGGTTGAATGTGGTGAACCTAGATTCACGTATAATTGAATCTACCTGGCTGGCAGGCCGAGAGAACTCAGAATTCACCATGCAAATGATCTTTGAAGGGGACAGCATCTTTGCCCGCACCCCTATGAATGTGTACTGCATCAGCAAGACCACAGGAGAAGTATACTGGGTTTCAGAAGATGTAAAGATAATTTCAGAAATCACTTTAACCAATGACCATATATTTTTCGAACAGCGCGGTAAGGAAGATTTGGCTGGAGTGGTCACGGCTCTAAATCGTCATACTCATCAGGTAGAATATGCGCAATTTACTTCTGAAAAATATCCACCCGATGATCCGATTAATGGAGTTCGTCAAAACAAGTTAGACCTTACTCGCTTTCGTTTTTTGTATAGCCCTTATCAAAACAAATATTTGTTAGCAGATGATGGTGACAAAGTATATTGTTTTGAGATCATAGAAGCAACAAAAAATTAGCTAGTTAAATTCTCTACATAGTTTTGGTATGATGATTAAGAAATATTACCTATCACCTCTTTAGGCCACAAAATAATTATAAGATATCTTAAGCCAATATATAAATTTATTTGATATTAATAGTACACAAAATGCATTGAATCGATTAGGCAATACTGGTTTTTTTAACATCGAAAACAAACTTGTAAATTATTTTCTCGATTCTCAGAAAATTAATTGGGGTGGAAATTGGAATACAGTACGAGATTGGATGCATTTTCAACCTACATCTTCTTATTTGATTTTCGACTAAAAATTATTTTAAAATGAAAATATTATCAATACTAGTTGGATTACTACTTTTTAAGGCCTTTTCGGTTGATCAAAAATCACCGGAGCCAATTTCAAATTTTCTAAAACTAAAATGGGAAGTTGAAATAGAAACCAAGTATACATCACCTGCCATGAGTGGTCAATATCTTCTTACGGCAGATAATTTTGCTATTGATGCAAAAACAGGGCGAAAATTGTCATTTCCTATTAGTGGTGAAGCTTTGAAAGATTCTCTATTAGTTTATGATAATGAGGAAAAGTTGCAAATCATTAATATTAAGGTAGGTAGTCAGGTTCTTAATAATATAAGAGGGAGAACGAGGTATGTTGGAAAAGAATTAGTGGATGCGACTAATGACAGTATTTGGATTGAAGTAGATTATAAAATGAATACTGAAGCTTTCAATATATATAATCAAAAAAAAATTTGGTCGACATCTTCTCCTTCTCAAATAATCTTTAAACCAATTATCCATGACAATAATGTGTTCATTGTAAACAAGGATGAGATATTAGTCTTGAACAAAAATAATGGTAAAATATTATATAAAATTCCTACAGGTGGACAAGTTCTATCTAGATTGGTCTTTCAGGGTAAGTACCTCTATTTTATTGTTAGAGATAATGGTTTTGTAGCATATAATCTTGATAAGAAAACGGTAGATTGGAAGTTTAATATGGAAAGTTATTCTGGTCATATTAATAAGATAATAATTAATAATGATACCATATATTTCGCCGATAGTAATTTATATGCTATCAATCGAGAAGATGGCAGTCTTATATGGAAGTTAGGTAGTGAAAAAGGAGTTTTTATAAGAAGACCTAATCACTTAACATTAGTAAATGGACATTTAGTTTTCTATGATTTTGAGGATAATGAATATGAGCTTACGGTAGCAGACAAAGACACTGGTGAAATTCTATATCAGGGCTCCAATTCAACTGTAGTTGGTGGTAATCGGGATAATCCGGATGGGGTGGCTAAAGAAGACCTTCTACTAATAGACTTTATGGATGAGCTTATTGATGATAACATTCTGATAGGAGTAATGGATAATAAAATATATGGCCTTGAAATATTGAAATAATCAGGAGTATATCTTATTGAGCATGCCACGGAAACGGCAGGTCCCCGATCATCGAAAAGCGTTAATTTAGCACCCTATTCCCAAAGTGAGCCCTAAACAAGTTGATTATATCAATACTGCATTTCTTTAATTTTTTTATAAAAAATATGAATTACATGCACTAGTTTATGATATACTTCCTAAAAAAGATGTTTTAAATAACCTATCAATTCTGTAAACAGCTTATCTATGCATTTTATCGAATAATTATGAGCACCTCGTAGAATGTTAAAAATCCATTATATATTTACACAATAATTTGAAGAAGCGATATGCTATAACTTAAAGCTGCTTCTATTTACATAATCATTTATCTCCTCTTTAATCATACCAATCAATTTAATTCAAAATGAAAAACAAGTACATCCTTATTCTTTTTATCTTACTTTCTTCAGGTATCACTTCTCAAGTATCCGCTCAAAAGCTAAAACCACTTATTTCTGGTTTTAATTATGATTATGAATTGCCTGCAGGTATTAACCTGCCCGAAGGATATAGAGATTACCGTTCTTTTATTCAATCAGATATTAACATCGTTAGTGAAGAGAGAATATTGTTTTTGCAAGATTCAGTTAGTAGAACGAATTTCACTCAGAAGGACAGACAAACTGCACTGCAACAAGCTCTATTGCTTAATAATGGTCAATTGGCGGCTCAAATAGCTAAGGAAAGGCTACGCATAGGATCGGCCGAATTCTTTAAAAACAATAGGGAAATTGATTTTGCCGTAGAATTGAACGTAAGCAGACTACAATATGAAATAGTGGAGCAGCCTGAAAGTGATACGATTATGAAATTGAATTATCAGGCTGTAGTTAAAGTAGTGGATGCTCAGACAAATGAGGTGTTTTATAGCCAATCTGTTAGCGAGAGCCCCGAGGAGTTAGTAATTACAAAACCTGCTATGGTTCTTTATTTTACTCCGGAAGAACTTTTACAACTAAAGTTTAAAAAGAAAGATATGGAATTGAAGAAGCAGATTTATCACAGCGCCATTGACCGTTTGAACAGAAAAGTATTTCAAAACGCTGTAGACTCTGCCGCTTCAGTTTTAGATGATCAGCTTTTACCCCTTAGAAAGCTAAGTTTTCCTCTGTATTCAGCAAAAGGAAAGTACGACTATGAAAAGCTGGAAAAGGCTGAAGAGATTATGAAGGAAATCTCGCAGGCCAGAAAAGTTCGTGAAAAAACTGTTATGTCACGCGAAGAGGAAATAAGCAAGCTTCGCGAAGCAATTGCCATTTGGGAAGAGGAACTTACTACAGAGGACGGGGAAAATAAAAAGGCTAGAATTAATGCTGTAATTGCAGAAGGTTTGCGATATAATTGCGCAATGGCCTACATGCTTATGCGTGATTTTGATAAAGCCAATGAATATGTTCATCAGCTTAATATGAAACAGCCAACAATTATAAGTAAACCGGAGCATTACCTGCCTATGATGGCCTTAGAACTGAAGCAACTTATAGCGGAATCGGAAGTAAGACTAGGAGACAAATTGTAAGAAAGAATTTAATTTGATTAATATATAATTGCTATTCAACTAAAAAGGGATAGGCTGTGGAGCAAAACTAAGAATTACTTTTTTAAAAGTCCTCATTTTGAGAAATCTTGCGGGTAATATAACATAAAAGTAGCTTAGTCTATAAGTTGGTAAAAGCTACTTTTCTGTTTTCCGAAAAATATGATTCAATGGATTCGAAATGACATGCTTGTCTACACTAAAATTTCTAATGGCTTTTTAAAGTAAGCTAAAAATCCTACTAAGTAATTATAAATACAAATGTAACTCATGGAGTACATAAATTAGTTTCAAATGGATGTTTTCTTACTGCTGTAAGGTTGGGGTATTTTTTGAACAATCAAAGTATGGATATTGGAGTAAATTTATTTTTTAAATAAAAATATTTATATAACTCTCTCGGTATAATCAAACCAAATATATTTAAAATAGACTATTACTTTTATGAAGAAGATTATTTTTGTTGCCTTTTTGTGTACAAATTTCCTGATGCTTTCATGTAATGAAGAAGATGAAAATGTAAACCCTGATCCGGAAACAGAAGAAAACGCAGATTCAGATCCTGAAACAGAAGGAGATGTAGACAACGATCCTGAAGAAGAAAAAACATGTTTAGTTACTAAATTTTACACAGAAATTTATTCTGTAAACATTACTTATGATGAAAAAGAGCAGGTAGACAGAATTAATTATTCACGTCTAGATAATGGTTTTTCCGTTTATCTAGATTATCAGTACAATGATGAAAGTAAAGTCTCTACGATAAATTATTATTTGGAAGATGGTACATTAGTAGGTTATTATACTCAAGAGTACAATAGTGATGGGCAGTTAATAGAAGAAACCTACCATGAAAAAGATTCAGAAACTGATGAAATGTCATTTATAAGCTATCAAAGGTATTCTTACGATGAAAAAAGCAGATTAGTTCGGGTAGATTATTATGATGCTTTAACAGATGAAATTCTAAATCATACATTATATACCAAGTTTGATTCTGTAGGGAACTTTCTTGAAGTAGAATATTATGGAGGAGATGGTACCTTAACTAAGATAAGTGAATTTACCTATGACGATAAACCTAATGCGCGCCTTTCATTAAACGGGTTCTATTATGGCTATGAAGCCTTTTATTCTACTCCTAATAATATTACCAAAATTGTTGTAAAAAATTCAGATGATGTAATTGTAGAAGAAGATGGTATCAGCTTTACCTACTCCTATAATCCAGAGGGCTATCCAACGAAGGCTGAAAGTGGTGATAACACTGTGAATTACGAATATAACTGCAATTAAATCTCAAGAGCATTCAATAAAGGCCTGATTTTCAATCAGGTCTTTTAAACTTCCTTTACCCAGAATAAATGCACATTAAGTTACTGAAGATTTTAATTTCTTTCATTTTCCTGGTTTTCTCGGTGACGGCTGGTTTTGCTCAGCTAGGGAAAATATTGATCCAAAATGAAGAAAGCAGAGATAGTAAAATAGGAATTCGCTTGAAGTGGTATTCGCAGGAATTGACTTATTCAGAAGGAGTGAATTTATACAGAAGGGAAAAGGGAAATGTAACCTGGATTAAGTTAAATGCAGCCCCTTTAAAAAAGAAGGAGAATATGTCTCAGGAAGCTTATCAACAGGATGAAACCCTGGAAGTATTCGTTGCTTTGGCAAACGAGTCTAATGCAAGCGATGTACAAGGCTTGGTTCTGATGAATATTATGGTTAAATCCTTTGAAAGTGAAGCATATTCGGAATTTTTGGGAATCTCATACTTGGATGAGCAAGTTGAAAAAGGGAAGGCTTACCAATATAAAGTAGCCAAAATTGTTGGCTCAGATGAAAAACTTATTGGTTTATCCGATTTTATTGTTGCCAGTAGCTTTACTGCAGCACCTCCAGTACAAGATGTAGAGGCAAGTTTGAATGTAAATAAAGCGGAAATTAACTGGAAACCTGAAGATGACAGGTTTTATGCTGTTAATATTTATAGATCTTCTTCAGTTGACAGAACAAGTAAAAAAATAAATGAGCATCCGGTAATGATTTCTTCAGTGCCTGAAGGAAGTGGTGGTAGTAATAAACCTGAAGCTATGTTTGTGGATGATAGCCTAAAGGAAAATATCACTTATTCCTATTATCTTTCAGGAGTAGACTTTTTTGGAAAAGAAACAGCCCCTTCCAAGATTGTCACTGTTTCCGTAAGGGATGTTACCCCACCTCCTGTACCGATCAATTTAAAGGAAACAATAGAAAACCCCAAGGTGAAACTAGTATGGGAAAATCCTGTTGCAGAGGACTTTTCCGGATCTAATATATATAGAGGTACAAAAAGTGAAGGTCCTTTTGAAAAGATCAACAGCTCTGTTTTACCATCCTCCTCAAATTCTTATGTGGATGAAACAAAAGCGAGTGGAGGATATTATTATTATGTAGCCTCGGTTGACACAGCCGGTAATGAAGCACCTTCAAGGAAAGTGTTCGCTGAAATACATGATATTACTCCTCCATCAAAACCTCAGGGATTCATAGCAGTGGCAGATACTGGTATTGTGGTTTTAAAGTGGCAGATGAATCCCGAGCAGGACTTAATGGGCTATCTGATTTATCGTACGGTGGATAAAAATGATAAGGATAATTTTGTGCTGTTAAATGCGGATCCTCTTTTAGGCAACCAACATATTGAAAAGCTTCCTTTTAATGCTAAAAATAATTTTTTGTACAAACTTATTGCTATTGACTCATCCTACAATAGAAGTGAGCCTTCGGAGCTAGTATCGGTGCGGATGCCGGATATACTGCCGCCAGCTCAACCCTTTATAAAAGAGGTGCGGGAACAGGAAGATAAAATGATCATTGAGTGGATCCCCAATGTTGATGCAGATTTGATGGGGTATCACTTATTCAGGGCAGAAGGAAGTGATACAGCATCCTTTGAGCAGTTAAATATTAATCTTTTACCAGGAAGCTCTTTCCGCTATACAGATAGGTTTACAGAAAGTGGTCAGGAATATTTTTACAGTTTACAGGCTGTGGATAGCAGTGGAAATACTTCAGCCAGGTCTACTATTTATTCAGGAAGACGAAGGGCTGTTCAGGATGAGGAACTAAAAATTACCTTCGCAAAAGCATCTTTTAAAAAGAAAACAAAGGATGTGGTTATCAGCTGGAAGAGTGAAGAAAATGACGACTTCCTGGGATATGTTATTTATAAAAAAGAAGGTCAGGAATCAGCCTTTAGACCCCTGACTGGTATGTTGCAGTCGAGCGACCATACAGATAACCAGGTGAAAGGAGGGTTTACTTATTTCTATGAAGTAAGAGCCTATTCCAAATCCGGTACTGTAGCAAAATCAGAAATATTAGAAATCGAAACTAAAGAATAAATCTTTGATCCTCATGTTTAATAAAAGAATCTTTTTCTTAAAAGGCGGTATGATGCTTTGCTTCCTTTTATTCTTCATCACTATCACTGGCGTAATGCAAGTATTCGCTCAGGTAGGTATTAATAATGTTAGCCCTGACGAAAGTGCTGTTTTAGATCTTAAGGCTACTGATAAAGGGCTGTTAATCCCTCGAATGACTACAGATCAACGAAATAATATCATAGATCCTGCAGCGTCTTTGCTGGTTTATGATACAGATTATGAGATGTTTTTCTTCTTTAAGAATGGTAGATGGTTTATTGTTAATCCCTGGGTAGCAGAAGTGGCTGACGACACTAACCCCACTATAGATAATTATGTGCGTTTGTCCGGAAATGTGGGGATTGGTGTGGCTGCTCCATCTGAGAAGCTGGAGGTAAATGGCAGCATCAAAAATTCAGGTGATATTAATTCCTCAGGAGATTTAACAACAGGAAGTATTACAGCTTCGGGAGATACTGAAATCACTGGTGATGCAACGGTTGGTGGAGATATTGCCGCAACAGGTACTATTACAGGTAGTAAGGTTTATGGAGAGGGTACGGTACCAGTGGGAACAATTGTAATGTGGTCAGGAGCTACACCCCCGGCAGGTTGGGCACTTTGCCAGGGGCAGAGCGCAGGAATTCCTGATCTCAGAGGGCGCTTTATTGTAGGATATGATACTCGTAATGTGGATTACAATACTATTGGTAAAACTGGAGGAGCTGCGGCAGTTGAATTAACAGAAGCGCAAATGCCTGCCCATAGGCATAAATATACAGACTTATATAGAAATGATGGAAATGCCGGTGGAAGTCGATCAGAACGAGGTGGTACGAGCACATCAAGATCAGCTGATACAGATGCAGCTGGAGGCGTGTATATCCCTGGCAGTCCGGAAGAAAGAGACATGTCAGGCAAGCCGTGTATGCCAGGACAAACTACAGGTTGTAACCCTAATCACGGAAGCATAATAAAGCCTGCTGTACCTCCGCGTTATGAGACTCGCGCGCATGAAAACAGACCACCCTACTACACCTTAGCCTATATAATAAAGCTTGCTTACTAATGCATTATGAAGCACCTCTACAAAAAGATATTTCCTTTGATTCTTGCTAAAAAAAGATGTGCCTTATCTTTTCTGTTGCTACTTCTTTTAACTAATCCCTTGTTCTTGGAGGCTCAGACTACAGTTACAAATAAAGGAGAAACTATAACAATCGCCAATACCTCTTTATATATAAATGGAAGTTTAATTAATGATGTAAATAAAGAAGGTGACAGAGATGGGGGTGTTGATAATGCTGGTACCCTGCTTGTTAGAGACAGCCTCGTGAATAAAACACAAAACAACCTTTTTGATCCTTTAACAACAGGAGGCAAAGTTATTTTTAATGGAAGCAATGAACAGGTAATACAAAGTCCCCAATTTGTGCATTTTTATCATTTATTTGTAGAAAAGCAGGGGGGCAATCTGGTTCTCAGGCAATCAATTCGTGTATTAGATTCTCTTTCATTGGTGAGTGGTAGCTTGTTTCTTGGTGATTATGATATTGATTTTACGCCCAGCACAAATGCATCAGGGACCGGACGTATATTCGGTGAAAATAACACAAACAGAATATACACAGGCTTACAGGGCAAAGGCGTAGTGAAAACAAGAGAATATTTAGAAAACGTAGACAATACTTTCAGTCCGGGCAATCTGGGATTGAGCATTACAACTTCAACAGATGCATTTTTTGGAACCACTGAAATTACGCGTGGCCATGGGCAGCAAAAAGGTGCGGGAGATGGCAGTATTTCTCGCTTTTATGATTTTACTCCTGAAACTTCAAGTAAGGCAAAAGAAGTTAGTCTCCAGTATTTGGATGATACAGAACTTGCTTCATTGGATGAAACAACTTTTGGCTTATGGTACTCAGCTGATGGTGGGGTAATTTGGCGCAGCCAGGGCGGAACCTTAGATGCTGCTCAGGACAAGGTAGTAAAGTCAGATGTTCCTTTTTCAACTTTAACGAGGGTAACTATTGGCCCAAGAGATTGTATAGCCCCCCCTGTTGTAGATTTAGGGAATTCACCTTTATATTTTTGCGCAGGAGAAACCATCACCCTGGATGCGGGGAACCCCGGAATGGAATATAGCTGGTCAAATACAGCAACTACACAAACTATTGAGGTAAGTGAAGCGGGAATTTATAGTGTGACTGTCATCAATGCAAATGGGTGTGTAGGTATAGGGCAAATCCAACTGATTGAACAACCTCTTCCTATCGCAGACTTTAAGGCTTCTTACGTTTGTATAGGTGAAAAGACTATTTTCACGAATCAATCGACAATTTCGGAGGGTAATCTTACCTATCAGTGGGATTTTGGTATACCGGGTATAGATACGGATATTTCTACTGCGGAAAATCCGGAATTTATATACGAGGAAGCTGGAACTTATCAAGTAAAACTGCTGGTAAGTTCTTCTTACGGATGTACAGACTCTATCACAAAAACTGTAGTAGTTTCTCCTCTGCCTGAAGCTGCCTTTTCGGTTGATAATGTTTGTTTTGGTGAAACGATAAACTTTACCAACAACTCAACTGTGGCAGCAGGGGGCATGACATACTTATGGGAGTTTGGGGATGGAACTACCTCTTCTGCAGTCAGTCCTTCTAAAAACTATTCCGAGGCCGGCAGTTACAATGTTAAGCTGATAGTAATTTCTAATGCGGGATGTAAAGATTCAATCACTCAAACCCTGGCTGTTTACAGCAAGCCGGTACCAGACTTTAGTTTTACAAGCGTTTGTAAGGGAGATGATATTGCCATAGTCAACAACTCCACGAGTGAAAATGGAAGGCTTTCATACTATTGGGATTTTGGAGACGGTACAAGCTCAACCTCAAAAAAACCATCTAAATCCTATGTAGAGGCAGGTTTTTATACAATAATCCTTACTATAAACTCTCCCTATGGCTGTGGGGAAGTAATAAGTAAAGAAATTGCCATCAATGCATGTCCCGGACCTGATCCGGTGGATTGTAGTCAGTTGAATTTTCAGGTTAATTTAGGACCGGATCAGGAATTATGCCCGGGAGAATTTCTTATTCTGGATGCTGGTAGTGAAGGTGCCAGCTATCGCTGGTCAAATAATTCAACAGAAAGAACCTTAAGGGTAGATCAGGCAGGTGAATATTGGGTGGAAGTGATGAGTGATCAGGGCTGTATGAGCAAAGATTATATAACAATAGAATCTTTAGAGCTAAACCTCGGTAAGGATATTCTTTTCTGCCAGGGGGGAGGTGTAACTTTAGATGCTGGAAATCCGGGGAGCGTCTATAGATGGAATTCTGACCAAGGGTTAAGTGCATTTAATCAAAGTTTAGAAGTGGTGTCTCCAGGTAAGTACTGGGTAACTGTGGAAAGAGGAAGTTGTTCAATCACTGATACTGTGAATGTACGAGAAACGAGCAATGCCATGACGGCAAACTTTTTATCAGCAAGCCTTGTGGATGTTGGAGATACCCTTGAGTTTATTCAGGTATCCTATCCACAGCCTACAGAATTTTACTGGAGTTTTGGTGATGGTACTTATAGTGAAGAGGCAGATCCTTCTCATATTTACTATCAGTCAGGAGATTTTGATGTAAAGCTTATTACAGGTAATGATGTATGTGCTGACACTTTAACAAAAACTATTACAGTGAGGCCTCTTCGAACGCCAGGGGAGATGGAGGTAATCGGAGAAACATTTACAGAGATATTGCTTGTTAAAATTTACCCAAACCCCACCCGAGGCAACTTAAAGCTTGAAATTGAACTTTCTAAAGAGACTGAAGTTGGAATTTCGGTATACAATATGGGAGGTATATTGATGACAACTAAAGAGTTGAATGGGCAATCAATCAAAGAGACATTAGATTTAAATCGCTTCAGTAGTGGAATGTATATAGTTAGGGTGATTGCCGGAAATCAGGTGGAGATGAGAAAAGTAATTAAGTTGTAGAAGCTACTTCGTAATGAAGAAAATTGATAGGTTGTATATTCTTTTTGTGCTTTGCTGTGCATTTATTTTTCAATTAAATGCACAGGAAAGAAGGTGCTCCTTTGATGCACCAAATATAACAACAGAACATCAGCAAAAGCGACAGATGACGGAGATTGAGGATTTGGAAATCCTTCAGGTAAGGGTGGTTTTTCATGTAGTTTATCAGGATGGTGTCCAAAATATTTCTGATGAACAAATCTTCTCTCAGTTGAGAGTGCTCAATCACGATTATCAAAAGACCAATTCTGATTCAGTTAATATTCCTGAAATTTTCAAGCCTTTAGCTGCCAATTGTAAACTCCAATTTGTTTTAGCGCAACAAGATGAGCTCGGGATACCTTCCAATGGAATTACCCGCACACAAACTACACATGGCCCTTTCGGAAACAACGATATTCACTTTACTGAACTTGGTGGAAAGGATGCATGGAATACTGAAAAATATCTCAATATATGGATTTGTAACCTGGCGCCAGGTGTTTTAGGATATGCCACACCACCCGGCACAGCTAAAGAAGAAGATGGTGTTGTCATTCATTATGAAAATATAGGGACTTTAGGCTCAGCTAAAATTCCTTACGAGGGTGGCCGAACTTTAACACATGAAGTAGGTCATTATTTAGGCTTGCAACATATCTGGGGAACTAGAGGAGGATGTGATGATGACGATGGAATTGAAGATACCCCCATTCAGGCAGATGCAATCTATGATTGCAGCGAAAGCAAGTTTTCCTGCGGTAGTCAGGACATGGTTCAAAATTTTATGAATCTTGCTGAAGATGATTGCTTAAACTTTTTCACGAAAGGTCAGGCTACCGTGATGCGCTCAGTCTTACTAAATGAAAGACAGGGAGTGATAGACACAAGTAGCCTGGTGCTAAGTATAAACAAAGGTAGCTTTGCAGGCAGTTTATCAGTTGTTCCTCTCAGAGGACAAAAGACAAGATATGAGATAAAAGGTTTGGAAAACTCTTCAATAAAATCAATTGCTGTTTTCAGTCAGAGTGGAACCAACCTTTTAAGCAGGTATCTCTTAGGCGTAAAGTCTTCTCAGAAATTAGAGATAGACCTTGAGGGGTACCCGGAAGGTATTTATTTTATTCAGGTTGCCACAAGAGAAAAAATATATACAAAACGAATTTTACATCTATTATAAAAGTATTCAATTAAAATGAAGAACAGTAAAAAACTCTGCTCTCTTTGCCTAACTCTTTTGAGCTTCCTGATGATTAGTTTCTCAGCCATTGCTCAACCGTGTTTGCAGGGATGGACCTACAGAGTACCTATAAATGTTGATAATTCGACCTCGGCTGTTGCCTTAAGCAATTTCCAGGTTTCTTTTGAGCTAAACACGCAGGAGTTAATTGCAGCAGGTAAATTAAATTACGATGGGAGCGACCTTCGAATTTTGTCTGCCGGTGGTAGTGTGCTTCCACACTGGATTGAAAAGCCTACCTTCAATACTCCTCAAACAAGAATATGGGTTAAAGTAGCTTCTATTCCTGCTAATGCAGTGGAAACCATTTACGCTTTTTATGGCAGGCCAGCTGCCCAGAATATCAGTAGCGGAGAAAATACATTTGAATTTTTTGATGATTTTCAGGATGTTGTAGTAAATACAAATAAGTGGGTCACCTGTAATGAAGGTGATTTCTCTGTGGCAAATAACTACCTGACTCTTTCTTCAACCACGTTAGCTACAGAGAAAGCCACTATGGTATCTCATGCTACTTTCACGCAACCCGTGGTGAGCGAAATGTATGTCAATTCAGTAAGTGGTTCAGGTGGTGCTTTTATAGGGTTACTAAGTCCCGCTAGTTATAACGGATACGGCCTTTTCTATAATGCTAGTCCTGCAACAACTATGCGAATGAAGCTTTTTTCAAGCGATCCGGCCTGTTTTGTCGCGGCAAATGAAAGTCCGTCCCCCAATGCTGTTTCAGCTTTACAAACTCAGGGAGTCTGGCTGTTCGCTTGGCCTCAAACCGCTAGTCAGTTTATTGATTGGCCGGGAGCTTCTTCCCACCCTTTAACAAGGGCAGATGCTACCTATGCCTTACCATCTGCTACAGCAATTGCCATAGGAAATATGGATGTAAATGGAAGTGTTCAGCTTGACTGGGTGCGTGTACGAAAGTTTGCTGAAATTGAGCCCTCTACTTCTATTGGAGTAGAAGTTGCGTCTGTTACCTCTGCTACGGCAGGTAATAACGGGCCGCTTTGTACCGGGCAAACGCTTCAGCTAACGGCTTCTGCAGTTGCAGGAGTTCAATATGCATGGACAGGTCCGAATGGCTTTACCTCAGGTTTGCAGAACCCGGAAATTATAAATGTAAGTACAGCTATGGCTGGTACTTACGAGGTGGTAGTAAGCATTCCATCAGGTTGCTCCTCTGTTCAAGCCACTACGGAAGTAAACATAAGTGCACCTACTGTAGCTGGTACAATCACAGGTGATGCAACAGTATGTGCAGGCAGTAATACAGGCTCTATTTTACTTTCAGGGAATACAGGAGAGGTTAGGCGTTGGGAGTTTTCTAATTCCGGGGCAGAGCCATGGGGTACAATCAATAATACAAGCACAGCATTAAGCTATACGAACTTAGTGGCAACTACCCATTTCAGAGCTGTTGTTCAAAATGGAGCCTGTGAAGAAAAAGTATCTAACACAGTAATTATTGAAGTGAGCCCAACTACCAATGGTGGAAAAGCAATAGGCTCAACAACTACCTGTAGCGAAGAAAATTCGGGTATCATTCTTTTATCCGGCCAGATCGGGAAAGTGTTAGAATGGCAATCGTCAGCTGACAATTGGGTAAGTATCAATACAATCAATGAAACAACTGAGTCCTTATCCTACAATAACTTAACAGAAACAACCCAATTCAGAGCAGTAGTTCAAAGTGGAGTTTGTGAGCTTAAATATTCTGAACCGGCAGTAGTGACAGTTAGCCCTTTGCCAGTGGTAACTTTTGCGGCACAGGCAGTTTGTGATGGAAGCCCCACTTCCTTTATCAATAACAGTACTATAGCGTCCGGGAGTATTTCGAGCTACCTTTGGGATTTTGGTGATGGTACAAGCTCCATTGAACGAAACCCTATAAAACAGTACCTCAATAAAGGTGCATATACAGTAAAATTAACAGCGACTTCCGATAAGGGCTGTCAGGCATATATTTTAAAAACAGTAACTGTCAATGAATTTCCGGTTGCTAACTTTTCTCTGGAAGATGTTTGCTTCGGTGATCCGGTAGAAGTGAATAACTCGTCTTCATATGGTTCAGGAGCCTTAACTTATTCATGGAATTTTGGGGATGGTTCTACCTCAGAGTTAACAGCCCCTTCTCATAAGTATGCGGGGCCGGGTATTTATTCGGTTAAGCTAATTGTTAGCACAGAATTAGGATGTGAAGATTCTCTTACCCGCTATGTGGAAGTATTTGGTGCTCCGTTAGCAGATGCAGGTACGGATACCGCAATTAGTAAAGGGTTCAATGTGCAGCTATCTGCAAAAGGAGGTGTAGACTATAGATGGGAACCTATTACTGGTTTAAGTAACTCAAACATATCAAACCCAATAGCTTCTCCTCTTGAAACGACAACTTATACGGTAACAGTAACAGATGAAAATGGCTGTAATAGTTCCGATGAGGTAACGGTTTTTGTTGAAAATGATTACAGAGTATACGTTTCTAATGTGCTTACACCGGATGGAAATGGTGTAAACGATACCTGGATTATTAAGAATATTGAAAATTTTGGTGAGTGCAATGTTTATGTTTTCGACCGATGGGGTGAAGAAGTCTATTCAAAAAAAGCATATAAAAATGACTGGAATGGCTTCAGAGGAACTGATATCCTTCCAGATGGCACTTATTATTACTTAATAACCTTTGAAGACTCTAATAAGCAGTATAAGGGAGCATTAACAATTTTACGAAATCAGTAATAGAAGCCGGTTCAATGAAAAGATTAATAATAATATTGTTTTTAGGTAGCATACAACAGCTGTGGGCACAACAAGCTCCAGGGTTTAACCAGTATTTTAGAAACCCCTTTCTTCTTAATCCGTCAACAGCGGGTTTTCAACCATCACCGGAGTTAATGATTCTCTATCGTAAACAGTGGGCGGACATTGCAGGAGCACCCACCACCCAGGCTCTAACTTTTACGAGTCCGATTAAAAATCAAAGGATGGGGGTAGGGGTATATGTATATAATGATGTGGTAAATATTTTGGGCAAAACAGGTGCTCTTCTTGCTTACAGATACTCAGTGCCATTAGCGAAAAAACACCAACTTTCATTTGGACTGGCAGCAGGTTTGACTGATAGCCGTATTTATTTTGATCGAATAAGAGCAGAAGATCCTTTTGAGGAAAGCTTATTACTTAACTCCGAAAGGGGAGCTTATGTTGACGGAAACCTGGGCATTCATTATCAATTTAAGGAACTTAAAATAGGTCTGGCAGCTCAGCAATTATTTGAAAATACCGTGCAATTTGAAAATACTGCAGATGAGAAATTTCTTGCTTATAACTTGATCCGTCACTATATGATAACAGCAGCTTATAGCTTTCGCCTAAGTAATACAGTAACTATAGACCCGTACTTGTTGATGAAGTCAGCTCAAGGTCTACCTTCACAAGTGGATGTTAATGCTATCTTTAAATATAGGGAAAATAGTTGGTTAGCACTGAGTTATCGAAACAATACAGCCGCAGCTGTTTCACTGGGAACTGATTTTGAAGAGAGATATACTGTTGGTTATTCTTATGAAATGCCAATAAATTCCCTGGCAGGGGTAGGCGGAAGCACACATGAAGTTATGGTGGGAATCCGTTTTGGAAAATCCTCTTCATCATTACAGGGAACAACAGTAGGTAAAGATGAAAATACTGCTAGTGACTATAAAAAAGCGGTGCAAGAGCAATATGAATTAATTGATCAGCTTCAACAAAGTAACGAAGTACTGAAGAAAGAGGTTGAACAGAATAAGGAGACAATTCAAAATCAAAAAGAAGAAATTGATGAGCTTAAAAAGGTCAGACAGGAAGACTTGGAAGAAATTGAAAAGATAATTGAAAAGGTAAAAGTTGGAGAACAGGAAACCGGTGAGAGTGAAGGAGAAGAAAGAAAGTATTATGCCATAGTAGGGGCTTTCAAAACTTTGAAATATGCTAAACTATTCCAGAAAATTCTGCTGCGTGAGCTAAATTTAGAGACCTCTGTTGTTCAAAGTCAGCGTATTTCTGGAGTGAACTACTTCTTTATATATACAAATAGTCATGTAGATTTCCTGGAGGCACAAAAAGAAATCAATAACTTAAGCAGAATGGATTCAAAAGGTATTATCATTGGCAACCCCTGGATTTATCAAATGAGTAAATGAAAATCTAATTGAATACTAATAATCTCATAGTAGGCAGAGCTTTTGCAGACAATAAAACAAAATAATGTCGCTAAATTTAAAGAGGGTTTACGTTTGGCTAAAAAAATCTCAGGTACAATTTATAACTTTTTTAGAACTATTTCCTTCATCGTTTTGAAAGCAGGATTTTCCTTTCTTTTTATGCAACGCATTCATTGGATGTAGCTTTTTTCTTCCATATAATTCAACCAGCTCTCCCTGGTTAGGTTAAGGCATCTCAGAGATATAGCTATTCTATGACTCGATTTGATTATTAAAACAGGTATAAATTGAACTCAAGGGGGGGGAATAGAAGGATCATTTGATACTATTGAAAACAGAATATGTCAGTTAGAAATGGACAGGATATTGATTTACAAGTTTTCGAATTTCAATTGAACATGGTAAAATATAACAATTGGTTAAGGTAAAACAGCGAGAGATTGAAAAAATACT
Organism: Marivirga lumbricoides; assembly: GCF_014636295.1. Classification (GTDB taxonomy): domain Bacteria; phylum Bacteroidota; class Bacteroidia; order Cytophagales; family Cyclobacteriaceae; genus Marivirga; species Marivirga lumbricoides. The sequence continues at coordinate 38,200 of NZ_BMEC01000019.1, forward strand.
AAACCCACTATCTAAACATTTATTGATCAAAATATAAGACAAAAAAAAGCCTGATTTTGAGATCAGGCTTCGTAAATTTAAAATAATGGAGATTTTTATCAATCTTCTTTCTTTTTACCGGTATCAGGTTTCTTTCTGGAGCTTCCTCCTTTGTCAGCACCTGAAATAGACTCTCTCATATCAGTATCAGCCTGAATATTCTTCATTCTGTAATAATCCATAATCCCCAGATTCCCATTCCTGAATGATTCAGCAATAGCTTGAGGAACCTGAGCCTCTGCTTCTATTACTTTGGCTTTAGCTTCCTGAGCTTTTGCTTTCATTTCCTGCTCTTCAGCAACGGCCATTGCTCTTCTTTCTTCTGCTTTAGCTTCTGCAACTTTTAAATCGGCAGAAGCCTGATCCGTCTGTAGTTTGGCGCCAATGTTTGCTCCAACATCTACGTCAGCAATATCGATGGATAGAATTTCAAAAGCTGTACCAGCATCCAAGCCACGTTGTAACACTAGTTTTGAAATCTTGTCCGGATTTTCCAGTACATTTTTATGCGAAGCTGCAGAACCAATGGAGGTAACAATACCTTCTCCAACTCTGGCCAAAATAGTGTCTTCTCCAGCACCACCTACTAATTGCTGTATGTTTGCACGCACTGTAACCCTTGCTATAGCGATTAATTGAATTCCATCGGCTGCTACGGCAGCAACTTTTGGTGTTGTGATAACTTTAGGGTTTACAGAGATTTGAACAGCTTCAAATACATCTCTACCCGCCAAATCAATAGCAGTAGCTTGTTTGAAACCTAAGGTAATGTTGGCTTTGTCAGCAGAAATAAGTGCCTTTATAACTGTAGGTACATTTCCTCCCGCCAGGTAGTGGGTTTCCAGCTCATTAGTGGTTACTTCCAATCCTGCTTTTGTAGCTGTAATCATTGATTCCACAATAATTCGTGGAGGAACCTTTCTGATTCGCATGAAAACAAGCTCAAATAAACCTACCTTCACACCGGAGAAGATAGCAGTTATCCAGAGGTTAATGGGTACAAAATAGAGAAATACAAATAACAGTATGATACCTGCTATTACTATAAAAATTATCGATGCGTCCATATTATTTAATTGGTTCTACAAATATTCGTTTATTATCAATTTTAACTATTTGAATAGGTTCTCCGGAGCCAATCCAGTCCCCTTTACTTCTTACTTCGTAAATCTTGCCAAAAATCTCAGCTTTTCCTATAGGCTTCAAATCTGATACAGCTTTTCCTATTTCGCCTACCTGAAAAGTATAGATATCCTGATCGTTTACTTTACTGCTGCTGATTGATTTTAAAGAAAATCTCTCCCATGATTTTGATTTGAAGCTATAGACAATAGCTAAAATAGTTACAATGCCCGTTCCTGCAACAGACCAATAACCGGCTGTATTGCCATAGTCATTAAATATCATGAATATCCCGCATATCATAAGGATAAGACCTAATATTCCGACTAAAGTAGTTCCGGGTACAAATATGATTTCGGCAATGATGAGTATCAAACCCACAAAAATCAGCAAGATAATTCCTATCATATTGAAAAATTAAATCTAAAAATAAGAAAAAATCAATAAGCTTTTGCAAATAATACCCTTTTATTTGAAGGCTTGCCAGTATAGATGCACTTACCTGATTCTTCCTTTGCATCTAAAGGAATACATCTGATAGTAGCTTTAGTTTCTTCTTTTATTTTTTCTTCAGTTTCGGTCGTTCCGTCCCAGTGAGCGGAGATAAATCCACCTTTACTTTCAAGAATGTTTTTAAATTCTTCATATGAATCTACTTCATGTGTATTATCAATTCTGAACTGTTTGGCTTTATTGTAGATGTTTGATTGAATCGCCTCAAGGGTCTCTTCAATCACATTTTCGATTCCTTCAATATTCACAGTTTGCTTTTCCTTAGTGTCTCTTCTGGCGAGCTCTACTGTTCCATTTTCCAAATCTCTTGGACCAATAGCAATCCTTAAAGGCACCCCTTTAAGTTCCCACTCAGCAAATTTAAAACCTGGCTTATGGGTGTCTCTATTGTCAAAATTGACTGTGATATGCTTTTTCTTTAATGATTTTTTCAATTTTTCTGCTACTTCAGCAATATTTTGCCTCTCTTCGTCTGATTTATAAATAGGGACGATTACCACCTGTATTGGTGCTAGTTTAGGAGGAAGCACTAAGCCTTCATCATCAGAATGCGCCATAATTAATGCACCTATTAAGCGCGTGCTCACTCCCCAGGATGTTCCCCAAACGTGATCTAGCTTTCCATCTTTTGCTGCAAACTTTACATCAAAAGCTTTGGCAAAGTTCTGTCCAAGGAAGTGAGAAGTACCAGCCTGAAGTGCTTTTCCATCCTGCATTAGGCCCTCAATACAGTAGGTTTCCAGCGCGCCCGCAAATCTTTCACTCTCTGATTTTAGTCCCATAATTACAGGAAGTGCCATGTACTCTTCCGCGAACTGCGAGTAAACATTAATCATTTGAACAGTTTCATCTATGGCTTCCTGCTTCTCTGCATGAGCAGTATGTCCTTCCTGCCATAGAAACTCTGCAGTACGAAGGAATAGCCTGGTTCTCATCTCCCACCTCACTACATTGGCCCATTGGTTTACAAGCAGCGGTAAGTCACGGTAAGACTGAATCCAGTTTTTATAAGTGTTCCATATAATAGTTTCCGAAGTAGGTCTAACTATTAACTCTTCTTCCAGCTTAGCATCAGGATCAACCACAACTCCTTTACCATTCTCATCATTTTTAAGTCTGTAATGGGTAACTACAGCGCATTCTTTGGCAAAGCCTTCAACATGGTCAGCCTCTTTACTTAAGTATGATTTGGGAATAAATAGTGGAAAGTAAGCATTCTGATGGCCTGTTTCCTTGAACATATCATCCAGTTGCCTTTGCATTTTCTCCCAGATGGAATAACCGTAAGGTTTAATAATCATACAGCCTCTTACTGCTGAGTTTTCTGCTAAATCAGCTCTTTTAACTAATTCGTTGTACCACTGGGCGTAATCTTCACTTCTTTTCGGTAAACCTTTGCTCATTATAGTGTTTTTGGTATGATATTTGTATCTTTATTTGCAGATTCTTCGGACAGAATAAATAAAAATTAAATGAAATCAATTTATCCGAAAAATCGTTGTAAAATTAGAAACTAAAAATTAAGTAGCCATGAAAACCTTAAGCTTTATCTTAATATTATTTAGCGTAGGACTAGCTCCTCACTTAGGAAATGCTCAATCTGAGCAACAGCCAGAGAGCGATGACCTTTACTTTACAGCAGCAGACAGAGAAGTGCTGAATGCAAAATTACAAGCTGAAGAGGAGAAAAAAGCGCAGGAAATGCGTAATTCTGGCTACGCTTATAATCAATTTGATAACTCAAAAGAATCCTTCGATTCTTTCAGAAAAGATCAGAAAGAAACAAACCAGGAACTTAATAAAACTCCTGATAGCCTATATCAACAAGAAGGTTGGTATTATGACGAAGATGCTGCCCGAGCAGGTGGCAACGGAAGAGGAGGTAACTTAGGCCAGACTCAAATCTATAATTATTATGGAATGGCTCCTAATATGATGATGGGAGGGTTTTACAATCCTTACATGTATGATCCTTTCTTAATGAACTCTTATATGTATGACCCTTATTTCAGAGGATATGGTTTCAGGCCTGGTTTAAACGTTGGCTTTGGATTTAATTCCTGGGGAGGAAGTTATTGGTCAGTAGGTTTTGGAAGAGGCTTCGGTGGATTTTATGATCCGTTTTACGATCCATATTGGGGCTATGGTGGCTTTGGAAGAGGCTGGGGATGGGGTAATAGCTATGCCTGGGGTTACAATAGAGGATATAGAAATGGGTTTTATGACGGCTTATACTACAATAACTATTATGTAAGTGATAATTATAATAATAGAAGAAATAGATCATATAGCAACAGTCCTAGAATTTCCAGGTCCAGATCAGCAGTAGCCAGCAGAACAAGTAGAGATGCCAACAGGCAAGTATATAGCACAAGTAGAAATACAGGTGCCGAAAGATCAAGGTCAGCTATAGCAAGTAGAGGTTCAGTAAATAGTAGGACTGCTACTACCAGAACAAGAGCTAACTCAGCAATAGCTTCTAATAGCAGACAAAGCAGAACTGATTATGCTGCACGAACTGCTGTTTATAATAATAACAGAAGTTCAAGAACTGCAGGTTACTCTTCAGCCAGATCAAGTGATTATAATAGCAGATCGGCTGTAAATAGTGCCAGATCAAGCAGAACTTCAGACAGAAGTGCTTTAGGACGATCTTCAGCAAATACAAGCAGAAATGCATCTCAGTATTATAATAGTTCCAGAACTACTAATAGCAGAGGGACATATTCAAGGTCTTCAGGTAATACAACCACCAGAAGTTCAAGCTTTGGAAATTCCAGAAACTCTAGTTATGGAAACTCATCAAGAAGCTCAAATTACGGGAATTCATCAAGAAGTTCAGGCTCTTCTTACGGTAGATCTTCAGGCTCTAGCTCAAGAAGCAGTTCAAGCTATGGAAGATCAAGCAGCAGTTCGTCAAGAAGTAGTTCAAGTGTAGGAAGGTCTTCTTCGAGCAGTAGCAGTCGCTCTTCTGGTTCTTCTTCAAGAAGTAGTGGGGGTTCCAGATCGAGAGGTAATTAAAATATAAAAACTCTTTAAGGCGTTTTAAATTCTAAAACGCCTTTTTTAATCTTTTTTATAAAAATTGAATAATATGAAAATGGTAAAATTCATTTTTGCAGTAGGCCTTTGTGCCATTACTTTTTCAGTTTCTGCTCAGCAAGGATATAGTACATTTGTAGATGATGCCGTTAGATTTAGCCAATCTACCACTTCGGGTACCGCCAGATTTATTGGTTTGGGGGGAGCTAATACATCATTGGGAGGAGATATTTCCAGTATTTCCGGAAATCCTGCAGGTTTAGGCTTTTACAACAAATCCGCATGGAGTATCTCTCCTGTGCTAAGGTTTGGAGAATTTAATGCAAATTATGGCGGTGTAGAGAATAACGACTTTGGCGCAAATTTACAGGTGCCAAATGGAGGTATGGTTTTTCATAAGAGGTTTGAAGAATATTCAGGCTCCAAATGGATTTCAGGGACATTTGGTATCGCGTATAACCAAAAGACTTCTTTTTACAATACTATAGATTACCGAGGTAGTTTAATAGGTGGTGAAAATAACATACCTTATGATTTTGTAGATTATACTTTGCAGCCTTTCATTAATCCCGATGGTAGTTATATAAATTATCCTTCTGAGGCAGCAATAGAGCCGGATTTTTTATCTAACCCCTATTCTGATTTGGCAAGTTTAACTGGCTTGCTAACTATTTTTCCAGCTGGTGAGGGTTATGAGGTGGATAGGTACGACTTTGATCAAATAGGTGATGTTCAACAAACTGAAAGAATCTTAAGAACTGGTGGGGTAACTACTTTAGACCTTTCCTATGGAGCTAATTATAATGATAAACTCTATTTGGGAGCGGGTTTAAATATTAATTTTATCAATTATACAGAAACCAGAACTTTTAGAGAAACGCCTAGTAATGATATCTTGAACTACCTTGAACTTACCGATAGAAAAGAAATTTCCGGAGCTGGAGTTGGTGTAACTGTTGGTGCAATTTATAAGCCTATTCAAATGGTGAATATTGGGGTCTCTTATACTTCACCTACCTTTATAGGAATGGATGAAATACAAGAAATCCAATTAGATGCAATTTATTTCAACGAACAAGATGCAAGTGCTGAAATCGTCAATGAAGTCCCAAGCTATAGCTTTGTTATTCCTCAGAAAGTAAGTGGAGGTGCAACTGTATTTTTGAGTAAGTACGGATTTGTTACAGCCGATGTAGAATGGGTTGACTACGCCAGTGCAAGATTTAACAGTAATGATGGTGCCTTTGCAAATGGTGAACCTGATGTAAGTAATAATTTAGCGAGTGCTTTGAATTACAGATTAGGAGTAGAAGGTAGACTGGATATTTTCAGAGTCCGTGCAGGGTATGCTTTATTCGGCAACCCTTACAGTGAAAACACATTTGAGCAGAATAGAAGTACAGTAAGTGGAGGAGTCGGGATTTTTAAAAATGGTTTTTCTGCAGATTTAACTTATAGTTTAAATAGTTTTAATAATCCTGCTATCACACCTTATGCAGGTGCGGCTTCTGTTTCTTCAGAGTCAAAAATTTCCGCCTTTAGATTAACATTAGGCAAAACTTTTTAAAAGTAAGTTACTGAAAATATTATAGCCCATACTTAAATTTAGTTGAGTATGGGCTTTTTTTATTGTTCTGATTTAAATTGAATATTTAATTCTTTTAACTCATTAATGATTTGATTTAACCTTTCTTTCTCCTTTTTCATTACTCTTTTGCCTATATAAAAATAAGCAAAGGCCATCCAGCCGAAGTAGATGCTCAGCATGATCATTACATTAAGAATAGGCCTTCCTGAAAATATCTCTATAAAATAAATAGCCATAGCTAAGTTAAGAGCAAGAAAATAGACAGGGCCGTTCCATTTGTTCTGTTTCTTTCTTAACGCATAATATGCTTCCCATTGTTTGAGATGATCAGCCGGTAAAGAGAGGTCTGAAATTCTTTGTATTTTAAGGTAGTTTTGGTAGAGGAAGATAGCCTGTGCAAAGCAAATTAATGAAATTAATCCCATTGCTCCATAAGTATACCATTTTTGTAAGTTTAGGTCAGGGAAGATAGCGAGTGCTATTATAAAACATCCTGTTAAAGCAAGACTAATGGTACCCCATTTGTACTTACTTTGCATCTTATACCTGGCGTCTTTTGATGAGGAACTCAAATCAGGAGAAAGTGATTGTTGAGTACCCTCACCCTTATTCCAAAGGTTTTTTATATCGTCAAAACTGTTCATTACTTTTATAAATTTCGGTAAGTTCTTTTTTAATGCGGTGAATTTTTACTCTTACATTGCTTTCTTTAAAGCCTGTTATTTCAGCTATTTCCTGGTAAGACTTTTCTTCCAGGAATAGCATAATTATGAATCTATCAGCTTCTTTTAGCAGACTAATGCTTTTGTAAAGCGTTTTGATGTGGCTTTCTGTGTCGGTTTTGGTTTCAGGAATAGCATTTAACAATTCATTGTTTGATTTTACCATTTTTAGCTTCTGCTTTCTTATATTAGAGAGGCAGGTGTTTACGGCTATTCGGTAAATCCAGGTACTTAATTTTGCTTCTCCTCTAAATTTTTCCAGATTTTTCCACACTGATAGGAAAGTATCCTGCAATAAATCATCCGCCAGGTCAGTGTCTCCACAATAACCATAACACAGCTTACGCAGGCCGGAGCTATACTTATTATAGATTTCTGTGAACTTCTTTTTCTTATCCATCTTATCTTTTGAACTATCAGTCCAGAAATTTTTTTACCTCATTGTAAAACCATTCCGGCTGATCATACATAATAAAATGTTTGCTATCTGCAATTTTAATGGTTTTGGATGGTAGCTTTTTATATTGCTCGTAGAGTATTTTTTTACTTTGGTCTTTTGAGCCATAAATACTTCCTAATATTAGCACTTCCTGTGAAATGCCTGGCAGTGAGTTGCGTAAATCGGTTGTTGAAATTTCCACTAAAGTAAGCCCTAAAGTTCTCCTTTCACTGTTATATTGCCACTCTGCAATTTGCCTTGCCCTGGTAGAATCCGAAACCTGATACATCATGGCATTGGCTGTGTTTTTTATAAAACCTTCTTCCGGTAAACTCATGAAATTTTGAACTACCACCTCCGGCTTCATTTGAGGTGTGTTTTTCATTGAATCAGCAGTTATTTCAGGATTATACATAGCAGAAATAAATGGTACTCCATCTACAGCAATTATTTTCCCAAATAGCTCAGGAGATTCACTACTCACCCATAAACTAAGAAATGCTCCCAGGCTATGTCCAATGAGTGCTGGTTTTTTGAGTTTTTGAGTTTTCGCGTACTGAATAATTTCGTTTTTTACCGTTTCCAGAATCGGGGATTCTATAGGGGCAACTCCCGCATAACCTGCTAATGTAAGTACATGGCATTCATAATCTGCTTTTAGTTGCTCCACAGTTTCTTTCCAGACATTACCACTGCAACTATAGCCGGGTATTAATATGAGAGGGGTACCTTTTCCGAACACTTCCACTTTAAAAGCTTTGCTTTGTGCAAAAGCAGTAGAAATTGAGAGAATAAATAATAAGATAATGGTTTTTAAAGTTTTCATAACTGTATCCTTTTTAATTTGTAGTGATTGGATACAGAGTTGATCAGTTTGTTACAAAATGAGGAGAGTTTTTTTATTTTTTGAATTCCGGTCCATAGAAATTCTCAATCTGAAGGTAGCAAGAAACTAATGACAATGTTTTAAAAGTGAGGAAAAGAAGCTTCATTTACATCTGTTACCTCTATTTTAGCCTTTGAATAGTAGGGAAGGCGGTCGTTTAGTAACTCTGATAGTTTTGTGCGAATTTGTGTTGAAGTAGAATATCCTTTAAATAGAGGGCGTTTATCAATTTCATTGCTGACTATCAGTCTCTCGGAAATATGGTGTATGGAAAGGTTCAGAAAAACGGTGGTTCCTTTCCCATTCATTAAATCCATATTGTTATTGAAACAAGGTGTGCCACCCCCGCAAGCAATTATAGCATCAGGTGATTCTTTAATTGCTTCAAGCAGATAAGCTGCTTCCAAAGCTCTGAAACGTGATTCGCCCTCTGAAGAAAATATTTCTGCAATTGTTTTACCTTCCTTTTTTTCCAGGTAGTGATCCAGATCAATGAACAAGATGTCATTTTTTTCTGCCCAAAGCTTTCCCCAATAGCTTTTTCCGGAGCCTGGTAAACCTAGCAAAAAGTAACGCATCAGTTCAAAAGTTCAGATAAATCAGCAGGATCGGGCACATCATTATAATGCCATTTGTCTAGAATAGTTCCGTCTTCTACCAATATAATGCCTGGGTTAGATCTGATAATTGTTTTTAAAACAGTAGCATCACCGTAGTAAAAATCGAATTGAAGACCTCTTGCTGCCTTTATTTTTAAAACATCTTCTGCCGATGAGGAAGTAATTAGTATTGGCTCAACATCGGCAGGCATACGCGATACAAGATTATTAATGTCGATTAAACCTTCTGTATCAGCTTCTTCAATGCTGTACGATACAATCCACAGTTTCTTTCCGGTAAGTACTTCACTGGTTTTGTCACCTGACTCATTCCATATGGCGAAATCAGTAATTTTAGGAGTGGAAGCCTCAGGGTTGGTGATTTCATGACCCACTAATTTATACCCCTCTTTTTCAGATAGGTATTTGAGGGATTTTATTTCTTCACCCTCTTTTTCAAAAGTGTATTGAAATTGCGGGCTTTCTTTGGGTTTCATAGCTTCCTGCACATTTACCCCTACCTTATAGGCTCTGAAATCCAGAAATGGTAAATGCTGAACAGCATAAATACATAATAATAAACTGATGGCTGTAGTACAAATTATAATAATGTGCCTGGCACCGAAAGTACTTTCTTTGATTTTATTCCGATTAATGAAAAGAAACCCTATCAGTACAACCAGGATTATGTCTTTGGTGAAAGACTCCCACGGAGTAAGTTTAATGGCATCGCCAAAGCATCCGCAATCGGTAACCTTGTTAAAGTAGGCTGAGTAAAAGGTTAAAAAAGTAAAGAATATTATGAGTATGCTTAATACATTAATGGTGAACTTTACGCGCCATTTTATAATGATTGCAATCCCTAAAACTACTTCCAATACATTTAAAAAGATGCCAATAGCTAATGCGTGAGGTTCAAATACAGAGAAAAAAGAAGCTATATCAGCTGCAAAAACGCCAAAGTATTCACCAAGTTTTATAGCCGTTCCCACCGGATCATTAACTTTAACCAATCCGCTGAAAATAAATAATCCTCCTACTAAATACCGTACAATAGCTGTTAAAATCTTCATTATGATTTATTTTCAATTTTAATTAAACAAAAAACTGCGTAATTGATCATGTCCTGATAGTTTGCCTTTACCGGCTCAGATATCAGGGTTTTGCCCTGGTTGTCTTCAATTTGTTTTACCCTGTATAGTTTCATCAGAATAATATCAGTAATTGAACTAATGCGCATATCCCTCCAGGCTTCCCCATAATCATGATTTTTATCCAGAAGCAAAGAAAGAGTTTCGTCAACTGCTTTATCATACAATGGCTCCAACTCTTCGTAAGGAATTTCAAGAGGAGTGTCTTTGCTTAATCCTTCCTGAATGATAGCCATTATGGCATAATTTACTATACCTATAAACTCATTTCGAATATCTTCTTCAATTTTCTGCACACCTTTTTCCTGTACCGACCTTATACGTTGCGCTTTGATAAAAAGCTGATCAGTAATAGAAGGCAGCCTGAGAATTCGCCAGGCAGTTCCATAATCTTTTGTTTTCTTTTCGAAAACATCTTTACACAGCGCAATAACTTGCTTATATTCGCTTTCAGTTTGAGTACTCAACAGAATTAAACTTTAATCGGTTAGAGAAAAAATTTTTGGAAGCGAAAGATACAGCATTTTCTAATAAAAAAACACTTCTTATAAGAGGAACCTTAATGGATTTAGCCCAGCCAAGGGTAATGGGAATCATCAATGTTACTCCTGATTCCTTCTATGACGGTGGTAAGAACAAATTTATGAGTGAAGCCCTCACTAATGTGGAGAAAATGCTGGTTGATGGTGCTCATTTTATTGATATAGGCGGTTATTCAACAAAGCCTGGGGCCCGAGAGGTGAGCCTTGAAGAAGAATTGGACAGGGTTCTGCCTGTTATTAATGAAATAAGTCTTCGTTTTCCTGAAGCTGTTTTGTCTATTGATACTTTCAGAAGCCAGGTAGCTAAACATGCTGTGGAGGCGGGTGCTAATATTATTAACGATGTTTCCGGAGGTAATTTGGATGATCAGATGTTTTCAGTGGTAAGCCAACTGAAGGTTCCATATATCCTGATGCATATGAGAGGAACCCCTGCTACCATGCAAAAGTTGAATAATTACAACCATTTGATAAAAGATATTATCCAGGAACTTTCTGAAAAACTCGTGAAGCTAAGAAGATTGGCTGTAAATGATATAGTTATTGATCCTGGCTTCGGATTTGCAAAAAGCATTCCCCAGAATTATGAAATCCTTAAAAATTTAGCCTATTTTGACAGTCTGGAATGTCCACTTTTAATTGGGTTGTCTCGTAAGTCGATGGTTTATAAAACTTTAGGGGTAGATTCTGCCGAGGCGTTGAATGGTACAACTGCACTGAATATGACCGCGCTGATGAATGGAGCCGATATTTTGAGAGTACATGATGTAAAAGAAGCGGTTGAAACAGTTAAATTATTTAATACACTACAAAATTGATAGTTGCTTTTAACATAGGGTTTTTAGAGGTAAGCTTAGTTGATATACTGGACATAGCTTTAGTAAGCTTTCTGCTATTTCAGGTGTATAATCTTATGCGTGGGAGTGTAGCAGTTAGGATATTCATAGGCTTTCTGTCCCTATACCTTATATACCTGGTGGTACGTGCAGCCGAGATGGAATTACTCTCAGCTATTCTGGGGCAATTTATGGGAGTAGGAGTTATCGCAGCAATCATTCTGTTTCAGCAAGAAATTAGGAAATTTTTGCTTTTACTAGGTAAAACCACCTCATTTACCCGGGAGAATGGCTTTCTTTCAAATTTGCCCTGGAAAAAGAAGCAGATAGCCGGAGACGTGGACATCACGGCTTTAATAGAGGCGGCTAAATCTTTGGGAGGAACCAATATCGGGGCACTGGTAGTATTATCTAAGGGGTCTGAATTGCGTTTTTACGCTGAGTCAGGCGACAGGATAGATGCCTTGGTTTCCAAGCGATTGTTGATTGCTATATTTAATAAAACCAGCCCACTACATGATGGTGCTGTTATTATTCACAAAGGTAGAATTATTGCAGCCCGATGTGTTTTGCCTGTTACTGAAAAAGATGTACCTGCCCAATTTGGGTTACGGCATCGGGCAGCAATAGGTATGTCTGAAGCTACAGATACTATTATTCTGATAGTTTCTGAGGAAACCGGCCAAATCTCAGTGGCCAGAAATGGTACGATTTACCATAACCTTTCTAATCAGGAAATAAGATCGAAAATAAAGGAATACCTGATGGAGGAAACCCGTAAAAGAGAAAAGAAAACTGAAAAAGTGGAAGATGAAGAAGTTGTAAAGTAAGGTGTTTTCTTTTAGAGGTGGAATTATGTGGTGCCTTAAATCGTTCTCTTTATGCAGATTAGATTTCAAATTTAACTCCGTTAGTTTTTTTAATTATATTGAAATAAATCTTTCATGCCTGCTAATTAATTTGGCGAGAAAGTAAAAAAGCGAAAAATTATTTTGTTACCTTTGCAACTTGATTGGTTGAAGGATTCATTTGAAATCACAACTAATTGATTATCAAATATTTTATTTTACACCAAGTCAATGACAGAAATTAGAAATGTGGCCATTATTGCCCACGTTGACCACGGAAAAACAACATTAGTAGACAAGATTATCCATGCTTGTCAGGTTTTTCGAGTAGGTCAGGAAACAGACGAATTAATTCTAGATAACAACGATCTTGAACGTGAACGAGGAATTACTATTTTAAGTAAGAACGTTTCGGTTACCTATAAAGACGTTAAAATTAATATTATAGATACTCCGGGTCACTCCGATTTTGGTGGAGAAGTAGAGCGAGTGCTTAAAATGGCTGATGGTGTTCTTCTTTTGGTAGATGCTTTTGAAGGCCCTATGCCTCAGACAAGATTTGTTTTAGGAAAGGCGCTTGATTTGGGTCTGAAACCAATAGTAGTAGTTAACAAAGTAGACAAAGAAAACTGTAGACCTGATGAGGTACAAGAGCAGGTTTTTGATTTGATGTTTAACCTTGACGCTACTGAGGAGCAATTGGATTTTGTTACCATGTATGGTTCCAGTAAAAATGGCTGGATGAACCATGACTGGAAAACTCCAAACGACAATATATTTCCTCTTTTAGATGAGATAATTAAAACTATTCCGGCTGCACCTACTAATGAAGGTGTGCCAAGATTACAAATTGTTTCTCTTGATTATTCTGCTTTTGTGGGCCGAATTGCGATTGGTAGATTATATCAGGGAACATTGAAGGAAGGAATGACTGTAGGTCTTTGTAAAAAGGATGGCTCAGTTAAGAAATCGAGAATAAAAGAACTTCAGATTTTTGAAGGTTTAGCCAAGAAAAAAGTAGAGGAAGTACACTCGGGTGAAATTTGCGCAGTAGTGGGAATTGAAGGCTTCGATATAGGTGATACTATTACAGATTTCGAGAACCCTGAGCCACTGCCAAGAATTTCAATTGATGAGCCTACTATGAGCATGCTTTTCACAATTAACAACTCACCATTCTTCGGTAAAGAAGGTAAGTTTGTTACTTCTCGTCACTTGAGAGACAGATTGATGAAGGAGACCGAGAAGAACCTTGCTTTACGTGTAGAACCTGCCGGTTCAGAGGATAAATTCTTAGTATACGGACGTGGAATTCTTCACTTGTCGGTACTAATTGAAACCATGAGAAGAGAGGGCTACGAAATTCAGGTAGGTCAGCCTCAGGTGCTTTTCAAGGAAATTGATGGCACAAGACATGAGCCTATTGAGCATTTAGTAATAGATGTGCCGGAGGATGTAGCGGGTAAAGCTATTGAGCTTGTTACCATGAGAAAAGGTGAGCTTTTAGTAATGGAGCCTAAAGGAGACGTTCAACATCTTGAATTTGACATTCCTGCAAGAGGATTAATTGGATTAAGAAATAACATCTTGACTGCAACAGCAGGAGAAGGTATTATGACCCATAGATTTAAAGGGTATGAGCCTTACAAAGGTGCTATCCAGGGAAGGATTAACGGCTCTATGATTTCTATGGAAGGTGGTTCTGCTACTGCTTATTCTATGGATAAATTAACTGATAGAGGTGTGTTCTTTATCTCTCCGGGAGATGAATTGTATGTTGGTCAGGTAATTGGAGAGCATTCAAGAGATAATGACTTGGTGGTAAATGTAGTGAAGGGAAAGAAATTAACTAACATGCGTGCTTCAGGCTCAGATGATAATACTAAGCTGGCGCCACCGAAGAAATTCTCTCTGGAGGAAGCTTTAGAATATATTCAGAAAGATGAGTACTTAGAGTTAACTCCTAAGAGCATCAGGATGCGTAAAATCTATCTTGATGAGAATGAGAGAAAGAGAATGGCTAATAAAATGGAGTAAGATCCAGTTTTAATAAATACTAAAGAGGCTAATCCATAATTGGATTGGCCTTTTTTATTGGCAGTGCCTATGAAATGGAATTGGCGCTTTCAATACATGTGTCCTTTTCTTCTCTTTTTCCATCTCTCTAAAGCATATTGTTGCATGTCTACCACTTCATCTTTTTCATCAACTATTTCAAAACCTATTAAGGTTTCTATAATGTCCTCAAGTGTAATAATGCCGTCAACTCCGCCATATTCATCAACGATAAGCGCTATATGTTCTTTTTCTGCTATTAATTTTTCCCAGGCAGTAAACAAAGTGGTTGACTCCCCAAAAGCTACTATTTCTCGCTTTAATTCCTTCAATTCAATGTCAAATTGATCGTCAGCCAGTTTTTCAAATACTTGCTGACGAAAAATATAGCCTGTGATGTTATCTCTGTTTTTTTTATAAATAGGAATTCGGGAAAATTGAAGAAATTCTTTGTTATCGTTGAATTCCTCTAATCTTGTTTTTTCATCTGCACTAACCATTACTACCCTGGGTGTCATTATATCAGAAACCTTAGTGCTTTTTAGTTGGATTAAATTTTGGATGATTTTGTTTTCTTTATCTCCAAAAATTCCTTCTTCCGTACCAATGTTGGCTAAAGCGGAAATCTCTTCCCGGCTTGTAGTAAGCTCTGGTTCCTTCCTTAGAATTAATTTTGTGATAGCCGCTGATAATAAAACCAGTGGATATGTGATAATTATCAGCACTTTTAACACTTTTGCTGTAAAGGGTGCAAGCTCTTTGCTAAAGTTGGCACCTAATGTTTTAGGAATGATTTCCGTAAATATTAGGATTAAGAGGGTGAGAACTGCTGAAACTAAACCAAAATAGGCCTCTCCAAATACAATTGTAGCCTGTGCGCCAACTCCTGCTGCACCTATCGTATGTGCCACGGTGTTGAGCGATAAAATAGCCGACAATGGTTTGTCAATATTTTGTTTCATTTCAATTAAGGTACTGGCTGACTTACTACCTTTTTCTGATTTTGCCATCAAATGAGAGAGAGGTACTGATAATATGGCGGACTCAAGAATAGAGCACAAAAAAGAAGTGAAAAGAGCAATAAAAAGGTAAACTAGCAGTAAAGTCATATTGTTTTTAGATGCAGATAATATTACTAACGGAAAGAATTCCGATTGTTTCAATTTACCCTCAAAAGCTTTTATTATTACAGTAGTATGTTCTTCGTTATCTAGAAACTTGATTGATAAAATGATTTTCCAGCCAAAGCAGGAATACTCTGACAGACTTTGAGAGTAATTTGGGAATTTCGCTCAGGTTTAATAGAAAGGATTGCTGTGCTGTGTTCGCAATAACCATTTGATTTTAGGTGGTACTTCATTACTAAGATTGCTTCGTACATTACGATAAACTAGTTGATTGGAATGAAGCTCAATCAGCAAGCATTATAGGTTTTTCACCATTACAAAAGCCGACAATTATCGTCATTCTGCAAATTTTTGGAGCTCAGCGAAAAAATTGTCAGGGGTCTTATCAATGAAATGAAATTTCATCTACACCACTAGTCCTCGTTTGCACCCTATTTCCGCGGGTGTTTGGTACCTTGGTGTACCTTTTGGCAAAGCTGAAAACTCCAATATTTATGATAGGGATCCATTGATTCTCTTGTTTGGCTTAGTGTTTCCGGACTTTGAAGTGGGCTATAGCTATGATTTTACCATTTCGGATATTGGGGATGCTTCTGGTGGCGCACATGAAATATCTATTGTCTACGATTTTGTTGCTAAATTTAAGAAAAGAGCGGTTTTTGCCTTGTCCTTCTTTTAAAAAAATTAAGCCCGATTATCCAAATTAACTCACCCCAGCTAACCGTCATTGCGAACATGCTATTATTTCAATGTCAATTGAAATAATTCATGTTTGGCAATCTTTTGGTTTGGAACTTCATACGTATTGTCTACATTTCATAATACTACCGCGGTTTTCTATGGCTTCAATAAAGTCATGAGGAAAATTTCGCTAGTCCTCGTTTGCAACCAGGACTCTAAAAAAAATGAGTTTTCAACTTAGAAAGCTAACTTGTACTAAACCTGTTCTTCAAGAACCATCCAGCGCCTGCTACTTCGTATGAGCTAAAAGCTCGCAAAAGTCAGGGGATAGACTACTTCTTTTTAAGCATTGAAAAAGCTTGGTCTAAGCAAGCATCCTCGTTACAGCCTAAAATCCGTATTTTTCACTAAAGTTCTAGGTTTTCAGGTGTTTTAAATGAATTTTAATTACTAACATGGAGGTTTGGTTATTTAAAATGCAAATTCTGATTTGAAATTCAGATTCCATTTCTACAGCAATTACTGATTTATTGAGCAAAAGGGAGTAGCCTGGGTTAATTGTTAGGATAATACTTATAGCAATGAATAAAACTATTATTAAGCTCTTTGGCTCGTTTGGTATAAATTGATCAAATTGTTCCGGCTCTAGCAGCCTCTTTTTAAGCCTGATAAAGCGGTCTTTGGAAATTAGAAATTAGAAATAGGTCAGGAGAATCTAAGGCTTGTGTTTTTGTTCAATTTTTACTTTGTTAGTACTCTTTATTAATTGGGAAATTCAATTAGTATTTTGTTAATTATTAAACTGGATAATTTTTTCGAGATAAACCTCTTGATTCTGCCCCTTTATTTTACTATTTACAGTTAAATCCTCGTCTTTATTAGTGCTAATTGTTAAAATGCCATAATTAAGCTTAGCAATCAGATCGCCCTCTCTATGTTGATTATATTCCTCCGAGGCCTCTTTCCATGTATGTGTAAGGCCGCTTGACGTAATGTCAACCAGGGGGTAGGACAGGTCTTTCCATTCAATCGAGGATATTTCTGCAATATGTCTGTCGCCACTAAGCAAAAGGACACCTTGAGGTTTTCTGGCAGCTAAAAGATCAAAGAGTTTTTTCCTTTCATTGGGGAAATTAGCCCACTTCTCATAATTATGGTCTTCAGCAATGAATTGAATTCCTAAAGCAATAATGAACAAATCTATAGAGGTATCACTTAGTTCTTTTTCAAGCCAGTTCCACTGTTCAGTTCCTAAAATAGAACCCGTTTTATTAGGGGTATACTTTTTATCAATCTTTTGGAGTGGATCCCGATGGTACCTGGCATCTAAAAGGAGAATGCTTATCTTCCTGCCATTCCAGTTAATCTGGTAAGAAGAATAAGCTCCTTCTCTTTCTCTTCTCAAACTTTCAGCCGGTACATCGAAGAAATCTAATAACAATTGCTGACTTTCTTTTTTGTTCGGATACTCTTTCCCTGCATCATTTTTTCCATAGTCGTGGTCATCCCAAACTCCCAGAATGGTGGTTTGTTTTTGTAATGCGACATAATCTGGTTGGCTTTTTTGTGCTGCATATTTTTCCTCCAGCAATTTCATATCTTCCGTATCACCGTAAATATTGTCGCCTAAAAAGAGGAAAAAATCTGGTTGATGTTTAACTACATCCTTCCAAAGCGGCTGTGGCTTGTTTTGCTTGTTGCAAGAACCAAAAGTAATAACGAGTGATTCCTTAGGAGAGATATTGAATGTTTGATCCTGCGCAAGGATATTAAAACTTAAGCGTAATAAAATGAATAATAAAATGGATTGCTTTTTCACCTGCTAGTAGATTTTAAGAACTGTAAATCTACAAAACTCAAATGCCGTGTGTGTTACTTAAAGGTTATTGCAGATAAAGTTATTATTAATTTTCAGGTTTTTCCAGGTCAATAATTAAATCAAGAACTGACTTAATTCTTTCAGAAGGGTAAAGTGTTAAAGCCTGACTAACTTTCATTTTGGCTAAATTGAAATCTTTATTATTGATAGCGGAAATACCCTGGTTATAGTATTGCAGTCCTATTAGTTGTTCAATAGAAACTTCTTTATAAATAGTGTTTCCCTCAGTAGTTTGATAGTTTTCCGCTCCAATTTCAATAGTGTTTTGCACACTTGGGGGAGTTGGAGTTGGTTTAAATTGAGCGATGTGCTTAATAACCGCCTCTTCATTCTTGATAAACCCTGAAATAGGGTCAGTGCTTTCAAAAATATAATCTCTTCCTTCCGCTCTGGCTACTATAAAAACATGATAATCAGTTTCAATAATTGAGTGTTCAATGTTGAAGAAGGAAAGTAAAAGCGAGTAAGCAATGCTTCCACTAACACAATCATAACTGCCAGATGAGATCATAGACTCAAAATCGGTATGCTTAGTATATTTCTTTAATAAGATCTGATGGGTTTTATAGAATAAATAATCCAGGAAATACTCAGTATCTGAATCTCTCTTTTTTTCAAGCTTAGTGATTAACTTATTCCATTGAGGAGTCTGCTCTAAACTTTCTATATCAATGACGGCCAGTTTTTCATAATTGTTTTTGTCTGAGCCAGGGAGGGAATTCATAGCATAAGAAGAAAAACCGAATGCAAAACACACCAGAAGCATCAAATAAATGCATTTGCTGTTGAAACTGTATGTTGTTAAAGCTTTCAATTCTAATGTTATCTTAATGTTAATTAAAACGACTATATTCAATTATAAGTTAACAAATTATTAACAAATATAATATTAAATTAATAAATAAATATGTGAGATGGTGTAATTTTTAACTGTAAGATTCTGATAAACATTACATTAAATATTTTTGTGTAGTTGAATCCTATATTAAAGAGAAGTCTGCCAATGTTAAGAAATGTTAACATGGAGTGTGATGAAGACTGTGACTCAACTGTAAACCTTTAAACAGAAGTTATAACTGGTCTATTTCTTTTAGGTATTGAGCTGCCTGCGTAAGAATTTTTGTTTTCTCTTCTTTAGGCTTTTTGTCCCATGTGCGATACATCATTACCACCCGTTGATTTTTCTCTAGTTTTTCGCGGTGCGCATCATAAAAATTCCAATACAGACTATTAAATGGACAGGCTTTTTCTCCATATTTAGCTTTATGGTTATAAAAGCATTTACTACAGTAATTGCTCATCTTGTGAACATAATTAGCACTTGAGATATAAGGTTTTGTGCCTATTATTCCTCCATCAGCAAACTGACTCATTCCCCGTGTATTGGTGATTTCCACCCACTCTATAGCATCAATGTAAACTCCCAGATACCAGGCATCCACCTCATTAGGATCGGTCATATTTAAAAGAGCAAAGTTCCCGGTAACCATTAAGCGTTGGATATGATGTGCATAGGCATCAGTTAAAGTCTGTTTTACTGCTTGTTTCACACAGTTCATTTTAGTATCTCCGGACCAATAGTAGGAGGGTAACTTTCTTGTATGGTCAAAATAGTTCTTGCTTGCGTATTCAGGCATCTTTGCCCAATAAATCCCCCTCATGAATTCCCTCCATCCAATTATCTGCCTGATAAATCCTTCTACCTGGGCTATGTTTATCTTGCCTTCATCTTCTTTCCAATAGTATAACACTTTTTCCACTACCTCTGCCGGTGTAATCATTTTTGAATTAAGTGCAAAGGAAATTCTGGCATGAAAAAGGAATTTATATTTTGAATGCATCGCATCCTGATATTTACCAAAGTTAGGAAGAAGCTTTTTACAAAAATAACGTACAAACTGCAAAGCCTGGGAACGCTCTAAAGGCCAATGAAAGTTTTCGGGATCCACTTCGCCAAAATACTTGCATCCGCTTTGTTTGATTTCTTTTACAAGGTCAGAAACATCAGTTTTATAGCTATAAGCTTCCGGAATAGGTACTTCTCCTTTATACTTCTTTCTGTTTTCTTCATCAAAATTCCATTTTCCTCCCAATGGCTCATTGCCTTCCATCAAAATGTTATGCTTTTTTCGCATCATCCTATAGAAATTCTCCATTATCAGCTGCTTCTTTCCTTTGAAAAAATCGGCAACATCCTCTCTTTCCGTATAAAAATGCTCGGTATCTTTAAAGCCGGTTCTTATTTCCAGCTTTTTACAAAGAGATTTAAGTTGTTCGTCAAGGCGATACTCATCCGGCAAAAGATACTCGAATTTTTTAAATTGATGCTTTTCAATAAGGCTAAGCAGGTTCTTTTCCAGGGATTGCTCATTCTTGCTGTCATTAATTGAAAGGTATATGATATTTTGATTTTTTTCTTCCAGATAGGTTTTGAATAGACGCATCGCTGCAAAAAAGGCTGTGATTTTCTGAATGTGATGAACTACATAATCTGTTTCCTGTCTCATTTCCATCATCACATAGGTAACCTCATCATTTCTTTCCTGAAACCAGGAATGTTGCTGGTTTAATTGATCACCCAGAATAAGCCTTAGTGTTTTCATTGTGTCTTTTTTTAAGAACCAACAATGATCTGAACTGAATGTTCTTTTAAACGGCTTGTATCTATTAAATAATGCTGAATTAACCCCAAGTTATTATTAACGTACCTAGATTATTGGTAACTTTATAAAATAATTACTTGACTTTATCATTATGAAAAAAATTCTGATCATTATCGGCAGTATTCTGGCATTTCTGGTTATTGCTATTGTTTTGGTGCCCATCATTTTTAAGGACAGAATAATAGAGGCTGTTCAAAAGGAAATAAATACCAGTGTTAATGCTACCGTGAACTTTGAACCTGAAAATGTAAGGATTTCCTTGTTGCCGGATTTCCCCAATCTTACTGTAGGTATAAAAGAACTCTCAGTTATTGGGAAAGAGGTATTTGAAGGGGATACGCTATTTGCCGCAAATGATCTTTCAGTGGAAGCAGATATTGTTTCCATTATAAAAGGGGAGCCTATCAGAATCAAAGGAATTATACTTGACCAGCCCGTGATAAATATCCTGGTACTGGAAGATGGCTCAGCTAATTATGATATAGTGGCTTCTTCTGAAGAAACAGATACCACAACTACTGAACAGTCTGAAGAAATGAAGATAGGAATTGACCATTGGGAAATTACTAATGGGAAAGTTAGGTATTATGACCAGGCAGCTGACATGGCAGTTTCTTTAATTGGTTTAAATCATACCGGTAAAGGTGATTTTAAACAGACTGTTTTTGATATGGTTACAAAAACCACGGCTGATGATTTTTCATTTGCTTACGGTGGAGATGTGTATGTGGAACATAAAACCCTAAATGTGGAAATGATTCTGGGTATGGACTTGGATGCCATGAGGTTCGACTTTAAGGAAACTACAGCTCAATTGAATGATTTCGAGCTCGGCTTTAATGGTTTTTTTGCTATGCCAACCGATGATATTGAAATGGATGTGAATTTCTTTGTTGACGAAACTCAATTTAAAAGCCTTCTGTCTCTCGTGCCAGGTATGTATTCAGACGGTTTTGAAAACCTGGAAACCAGGGGAGAGTTCGACTTTAAAGGATTTGTTAGAGGAACATATACTGAAGAAAAATTACCTGCTTTTTCTGTTGATCTCAATGTTAGAGATGCATTCGTAAAGTCGCCTGATGTGCCGCTTCCTATTCAAAATATAAACCTGGATTTAATGGCTAAGAGTGAAACAGGAGATTTGAAGGATGGAGTTCTACAGGTCAAAAACTTCGGACTAACCATTGATCAGGATAAGTTTACAGCAAATGCAGTGGTAAATAATTTTGATGCTTTAATATGGGATTTAAATGCACAGGGAGCACTTAATCTTGATATCGTCTCCAAAATTACTCCTACAGAAGATTTTAATATGGGGGGTATAATCCGTGCGGATATCAACTCAAAGGGAAATTATGCTGCAGTAGAACAGGAAGATTATGAACAACTTAATACTTCAGGTACTTTGGTATTGAATAATTTCTTCTATTCCACTGCAGGCATGCCTGATGTGAAAATCGGTAGAGCCAATATGGTTTTTAATCCTGAATTTGTTGAATTGAGTGAAATGCAGGGTAATTTTGGTAAAAGTGATTTTGCAGTGAATGGTAAAGTGAGCAACTACCTTGCTTACATTTTAAATGAAGAGGCAAAGTTGGTTGGACAAATGACTCTGAGCTCAAAATTATTGGATATTAACGAGATGATGGGGCCGGAAGAGGAGGAGTCAACTACTCCGGAAGATACCACTTCTATGGAGTTAGTTGTTATTCCAAAAGACATTGATTTTACCTTCGAAGCTACTGTTCAAAGTATCTTGTATGATAACTTTAACCTTAAGAATGCAAAAGGTAAAATGGTAATTAACAACGGTATCTTAACCATGGATCCAATGAGTTTTGATATGTTAGGTGGTCAAATATTGATGAGTGGTACCTATAATACACAAGATGAGGATAATCCTAAATTTGCATTTAACCTTGATGTTGAGCAGTTAAGCATTCCTGAAACCTTTAAAAACGTAGTTACCGTTCAGAAATTCGTTCCTGTGGCTGAAAAGCTTACAGGTAAATTTAGCACTGACTTTGCAATTAATGGGTTAATGACTCAGGAAATGATGCCTGATTTTGGAACATTAACGGGCTCAGGGATTGTGAAAATTGCACAAGCAGCTATAGTAGATTCTAAAATTATTAGTGGGGTAACCAAGCTATCTAATCTGGACCAGACGAACACTGTTAACTTAAAAGATTTATTAATGAAGGCAGAGATTAAGGATGGTAAGCTGAGCGTACAACCTTTTGATGTAGCTATAGATAAATATAAGGCTACGATAGACGGGTGGACTGCATATGATGGCAGCATTTTATACAACCTAAAAATGAACATTCCCACGGGAAGTATGGGCACGGCAGCTAATCAGGCTTTGTCTGGTTTGTTAGGCACCGATGTTAATGCAGTAGGTAGCAATATTAATCTTAATTTTAATATTGGAGGAACTTATGATAACCCGGATATTAAATTGGGCAAGGCTACTTCAGAGGGAGGGTCTGTTGCCGGAAATGTGAAATCGGCAGTTAAAGATAAAGTAAAGGAGGAAGCTGCTGCACTTAAAGAAGAAGTAAATGCCAAAGTAGAAGTAGCTAAAGATAGTGCGCGGGCGGAAGCTGAAAGATTGAAGAAAAAGGCAGAAGAGGAGGCTAAAGCGAAAGCTGAAAAAGAGGCAGAAGAACTAAAAAAGAAAGCTAAAAATAAACTGAAAGATATATTCGGAGGAGGTAAATAAGTTTTGTTTACTCTTTTATTAACAAACCTCATTTTCAAAGTGAATTTCACTTTGAAAATGAGGTTATTTTATTTTAGAATTTAAACATTTATTCTCATTTACGTTATCGATAGAAAAGGGTAATAGGTGTACCTGAAAAAGTCCAATTTTGATGAAGGGCGACCAAAATTATTTACCTATTTTTACGTATTCATTTATTTCAAGTAAAAAAAATCTAAAAATATGCCAAAGGGAATTTACCAAGTGCCATTTGCAGAAAACGAGCCGGTGAACAGCTATGCACCCGGTACTCCGGAAAGAGAGCTATTACAAAATGCATTAAAAGAAGCGCGTTCCAAAGAAGTTGATATACCTATGTATATCGGTGCAGATGAGGTGAAAACCGGAAAAAAATTACCATTAAATCCTCCTCATGATCACCAACACCTTTTAGGCCACTTTCATGAAGGTGACAGCAGCCATGTAGAGCAAGCTATAAAAGCAGCTTTGGCAGCAAAAGAAAAATGGGCCAGCCTTAGTTGGGAACATAGGGCATCCATCTTTTTGAAAGCAGCAGATTTAATAGCAGGGCCTTATAGATACAAAATAAATGCTGCTACTATGTTAGGGCAGTCTAAAAGTCCTTACCAGGCTGAAATTGATAGCGCTTGTGAACTAATCGACTTCCTTCGATTTAATGTTCAATATATGACTGAAATTTATAGTGAGCAGCCTGAATCAGCACCCGGAGTGTGGAATAGATTGGAATACAGACCGCTAGAAGGATTTGTTTTCGCTATTACGCCATTCAACTTTACAGCTATTGCTGGTAATTTGCCATCAAGTGCTGCTTTAATGGGTAATACAGTGGTTTGGAAGCCAGCGTACACTCAAATTTATGCTGCGGATATTATTATGCAGGTATTTAAAGAAGCGGGATTACCTGATGGGGTAATTAACCTAGTTTATGTAAATGGTCCTACTGCCGGTGATGTGGTATTTAAACACCCTGAATTTTCAGGCCTGCATTTTACTGGAAGTACCGAAGTATTTAAGAACTTATGGAAGACTATTGGAGAAAATATTGATATCTATAAGTCATATCCAAGAATAGTTGGTGAAACAGGTGGGAAAGATTTTATATTGGCTCACCCTACTTCTCACGCTAAAGACGTTGCAACGGCAATTACCAGAGGTGCATTTGAATTCCAGGGCCAGAAGTGTTCTGCTGCTTCAAGAGTTTACCTTCCGGATAATATCTCTGAAGAAGTATTGAAATTTGTAAAAGAGGATGTTAAGGACATTCAAATGGGAGGAGTTGAAGATTTTGAAAACTTCTTTAACGCGGTAATTGACAAAAAGTCTTTTGATAAAATCGCTGGTTACATTGAAAAAGTGAAAGATAGCAATGTGGCTGAGATAGTTGCTGGTGGAGAGTATGATGATTCTAAAGGATATTTTATTCAGCCAACTGTAGTGGTAACAAAGGACCCTCAGTTCCTTACCATGAAAGAAGAAATATTTGGTCCGGTGGTGACTATTTATGTATATAAGCAAGATAATTTTGAAGAAACGCTTACCTTGGTGGATGAAACTTCACCTTATGCTTTAACAGGCGCTATATTTAGCCAGGATCGCTACGCTATAGAGTTAGCTACTAAGAAATTATCTCAATCGGCCGGTAATTTTTATATTAATGATAAACCAACCGGAGCCGTTGTAGGTCAGCAGCCATTTGGAGGAGCCAGAGGTTCAGGTACAAACGATAAAGCAGGCTCTAAGCTTAATTTATTGCGTTGGGCTTCTGCCAGAACTATTAAAGAAACATTCGTTCCGGCTACTAACTACCGCTATCCGTTTATGGATAAAGAGTAAATGCTAATATAATATTGTTTTTGAGTACTAAGCCCCGGAATTACAATTCCGGGGCTTTTTTTGTCAGATGAAAAATGATATTATCTATATTATACAGTATGAAATTTATATACGAATAGAAAATTTTTGAAATTGTATTTTATTTAAATATTTTATAGTGATTATGTAATATTTTATGTTATATTTATGTAGAACCATTTAAACATAAAATATTATGAAAATTTTATTAGCCTTAATTATTACCTCCATGATTTTGTTTTACAGCTGTAAAAATGGAGAAGAGTCGCTTTTAATAGCAAAAAAGGGGGAAGTCTCATTTTCATTTGCTCTAAATGAAAGTAATGAAAATGGAAGAGTAATTTCCAGTATTCCTACTGGGTCAATCATTCAACTGAGTATTAAAACTTTAGAAGGAACTGAAGTTTTATCTAGAAAACAAGTAAGCATTCTTTCTCTTAATGGGGTGTATGCTAGCGAACCTTTTGAACTAGTGGAAGGTTCTTACGTTCTGACAGAATTCCTCATACTTAATTCGGAAGGAGAAGTGTTGTATGCAACACCTGTTTCAGGATCACCAAAGGAGGAATTAGTTAGTATTTCTCTTCCCTATTCATTTTCTGTGGCACCAGACCATGTCTCTCAGGTTTCTATGGAAGTTTTAGATGTTTCCACCTTAACTCCTGAAGATATAGGCTACACATCCTTAAACTTTAAAATTACTCATCATTTTTTCTTGTCGGTGTTCAAAATTGATGAAAATACGCAAACGTTTGCTGAGGCGGATGCTTATATTATCCAAAATCAGGATACTTTGAAAGAGCTTTCTATTGAGGCTAAAATTAATGCACTCTCTTTTTCCGGAAATGACACATCTGTATTTACGCTGGTAATTATAAAAGATGGGTTTGCTAAATATTCTGAGGAGTGGACTATTAAAGAAATTAGAGATCAATCTGATAATGCAATAGTGTCAGTTACGTTAATACCTGCACTCACTTTTGTGGCTCTACCAAACGGTTATAATACCCCTGATGAAAGTAATTTTTCATTTGCTCTACGCTATCCAGATAATATAATTATAGATTGGGGAGATGGTGTGATTGATTCTCTATCTGGAACTGATATAGATGGTCACCTTGAACATACATATGAGAAAACTAAACGCCACTTTGTTAGTGTTACAGGGGATATTGATCGGGTAGAAGAATTTTATTCTTACTATGGGCAGGGGAAGTTGGCTGAAATTAATCTTAAAAATCTTCCCTCCCTTAAAGATTTTAGATATGGTTACAACGGGCATGAAGGAACATTTCCTTTAATTATGGACTTTACTCATAATACTCAGTTGAGATTGCTAGATTTAGCTGGTAATTACAACTTGGATAAGATAATTATTAGTGAGACTAATAGCCTTCTTAACATATCCTTATTTAGTTTAGAAAATATCTCTACGCAAGATTTAGATCAATTTGTTGATGCATTGTATTCATCTGTAGTTGCAAATAACCGAAGAGAAGGTTATATATCCATTGCGATTGAAGATGGTGATGAAATAGTTGTAACAGGTCCTCCATCACAAACGGCTTTGGCAAAATTCAGAATAATGAGAGATCAATATGATTGGTACTTTGATTCTCCATTTGATGAAGAATTAGATAAAATTAATTTACAAGCATATGTGGAGCAATAGTTAGTACTGTTATTTTAATGGCACAAAAAGCTTCAGGGTGAAAACTCTGAAGCTTTTTTTATGCATTGTAAAAGTCGGTGATTTCATGCTAATAAATTTTTTAATTGAGGATAGAGAGTAAGTGGAAGTTTTACAATAATTAATTATAATATTATAATAATAAATTCATAAAAATATGTAGCTTCATATATGAACCTTAAAATAACATATTATGAAAACTTTATTAACCTTAATTATTACCTCTTTTATATTGACCAGCAGTTGTAAGAACGGAAGAGAAATCCCCATGCTAGCAAAAATGGGTGAGGTCTCATTTTCATTTGCTTTAAATGAAAGTAATGAAAATGGAAGAAATATGATAAGTAATATTCCTGCAGGCTCAGTAATTCAATTGAGCATACAAACTCAAGAAGGAACGGAGATTTTAACACGTGAACAGGTAGGTATTTTATCTTTTAATGACTCTTATGCTACTGAGCCTATTGAATTAGTGGAAGATACTTATGTTCTGACAGAATTTATCATACTTGATGCAGCTGGAGATGTACTATATGCTACACCCATAGCTGGTTCCCCCAAAGAAGATTTAGTGAGTATTTCTCTTCCATTTACATTTTCAGTCGTAGCGGATAATATAGAGCAATTTTCTATGGAGGTACTAGATGTTTCTACTTTAACTCCTGAAGACATTGGATATGCCTCCTTAAACTTTAAAATTTCCCATCATTTCTTTCTTTCTGTATTTAAAATAGAATCAAATTTGCAAACGTTTGCAGAAGCTGAGGCTTATATCATTCAGAATCAGGATACATTGAAAGAGTTTTCTATTGAGGCTAAAATTAATGCGCTTTCCTTTCCCGGTGAAGATACATCTGTATTTACGCTGGTAATTATAAAAGATGGTTTCGCTAAATATTCCAAAAAATGGACAATTGAAGAGATTAAAGATAATTCCGATAATTCAATAGTTACTGTTACATTAATACCTGCACTCACTTTTGGGGCTCTACCAAACGTTTACGCTACCTCTGATGAAAGTGATTTTTCATTTGCTCTATATTATCCAGATAATATAATTATAGATTGGGGAGATGGTGTGATTGATTCTCTATCTGGAACTGATATAAATGGTCCCCTTGAACATACATATGAGAAAACTAAACGCTACTTTGTTAGTGTTACAGGGGATATTGATCGGGTAGAAGGATTTTATTCTTACTATGGGCAGGGGCAGTTGGCTGAAATTAATCTTAAAAATCTTCCCTCCCTTAAAGATTTTAGATATGGTTACAACGGGCGTGAAGGAACATTTCCTTTAATTATGGACTTTACTCATAATGCTCAGTTGGAATTACTAGATTTAACTGATAATTACAACTTGGATAAGATAATTATTAGTGAGACTAATAGTCTTCTTGACATATCCTTATTTAGTTTAGAAAATATCTCTACACAAGATTTAGATCAATTTGTTGATGCATTATATTCATCTGTAGTTGCAAATAACCGAAGGGGAGGTTATATAGCCCTTGCGATTGAAATCGGGGATGGTGAAATAGTTGTAACAGGTCCTCCATCACAAGCTGCTTTGGCAAAATTCAGAATAATGAGAGATCAGTATGATTGGTACTTTGATTTTGATTTAGGAGAGCAAAGGAGCGAAAGCAATCCACAAGCTTATGTGAAGTAATAGTGAAGCAAGTAATTGAAGGTATTAATACAAAAGCCTTTGGAGCAATTTAAAGGCTTTTGTACTTTAGTTTTAATAATAACATTCCTTAAATCCCCATATCATTTAACTACCTTTGCTCAAATATTATATAATGAGCACATTCGATAACTTCAACCTTTCAAAGCCTCTTAAGCAAGCTATTAACGATTTAGCTTTTGATGCACCTACTGCTATTCAGGAAAAAGCATTCCCAGCTATTTTGTCAGGCAAAGACGTTATTGGAATTGCTCAAACTGGCACTGGTAAGACTTTCGCTTACATGCTTCCCATTTTACACCAATTAAAGTTTTCAAAGCAATTAACTCCCAGGGTTTTAATTTTGGTGCCAACCCGTGAATTAGTGATGCAGGTAGAGGAAAATATTAAGTCATATACCAAATATATGAGTGTGAGAGTGCTGGGTATTTATGGAGAAGCTAATATCAGGCTTCAAATGGAAGCCATTGCAGAAGGACTGGACATTTTAGTGGCCACACCTGGCCGACTTTACGATTTGGTGATAAAGAGAGCATTAAGTTTAAAGGATATCCATAAGTTAGTAATTGATGAAGTGGATGTGATGCTGGATTTGGGTTTTCGTCCGCAGCTTACTAATATTTTAGATTTGCTACCTGCCAGGCGCCAAAACATCATGTTTTCAGCAACAATGACTGCCGAGGTGGATGATTTTGTAAATGACTTTTTTGTTTTTTCTGAACGAATTGCAGTAGCACCTAGTGGTACTCCTTTGGAAAACATTGAACAGATCAGTTTTAAAGTCAAAAATTTTCTAACAAAGGTAAATTTGCTGACTCACCTTTTGACCGATAAACTAGAGTATCAGAAAGTGCTGGTATTTATCTCAAATAAAAAATTAGCTGATAGGCTGTTCGATGCCTTAGAAGAAGCTTTTGGCGCTTCGGTGGCAGTGATTCATGCCAATAAATCTCAGAATTACAGAATTCGTTCTGTTCAGGAATTTGATAGCGGAGAAAAGAGGATTTTAGTGGCAAGTGATGTGATTTCAAGAGGCCTGGATTTAGAAAAAGTTTCTCATGTAATTAACTTCGATACACCGGCATTTCCTGAAAATTACATGCATCGCATTGGTCGTACCGGAAGAGCCGCACAAAAAGGTAAGTCGATATTATTCTATACGGAAAAAGAAGAAGCCGCTAAAGAAGCTATAGAATCTCTCATGTCATTTCAAATACCTGTGAGAAATTTTCCGGAAGGGGTGGATGTAGTAAATGAGTTAATCCCTGAAGAAAGAGAAGAAACGGTAGATAAAAGCTTTTTCAGAAATGATAAAAAGAAAGAGTCAGGACCAAGTCATCATGAAAAACTTGAAAAAAACAAGAAAGTGAATCTTGGAGGATCCTATAAGAGAAAGTTAGCTGCAAAACATAAAAAACCTCAGACTAAAGGAGCGAAATCCTCAACTAAAAGAGGTAGAAAAGGGTAGAAAGTTAATTGCCATACACCTCATGAATTCTATTCGTGGATTTAGAGGTTAAAAGTAGCTTCAGTAATGTAGATGCTTCCGTAACCTGTTTTAAATCTTCCTATTATATTTAATTTCTTCATATTGTAGTGGGAAGGTATTGCGTTTAAAACAATCCTTCCTTTACCTCCTTTAATAGAATTAATTTTTTCAGCATCTGCAGGAATTAAACCATTTTGTAACTCTCCAATATAGTAAGTTCCTTTTTGTGGATTTGAGCTGAAATAAACATCAATATAATATTTACCATTATTACTCAGCTGGTTTATCTGCTCGATTTTTAAAGAAGGGTAGGCAGTTACTTCCTTACCTGATTCTTTGTATTCTTTCAATCCTGCTATAGGCTCACCATTGCGGTATTCAAGCACAGATTTGATTTTGCCACTTTCCCAATATTTGCTTCTTTTTCCATGTTTTTTGCCCTCTTTATAAGGAAATTCCATTTCCAGCTTACCATTCTCATAGTATTGTTTTGAATTAAGGGTAACTCCATGGTCATAAGTTACCAGAGTCTTTAATTTTCCATCCGGATAAAACTTCTTCACCTCTCCATGAAAGCGTTTCAAATTATCGATGTGGATTTCTGCCTTTACTTTTCCATCTGTATAGTATTGGTATTCTGTATAAGGGTCTTTTTCGACCTTTTTCGCGCTTTCTTCAGGCTTAAAATTGCAGGAAGATAAAACAAATAAGAGTAAGGAGATTTTTAGGAGGTTTTTCAATGTTTAATTACTTAGAATAGACAGCTTGAAATGAAGAAGTTGGCATTTAAAAAGAATTAGTTGCTAGAATTAGGGTGTTTGGATTCCAGCCAATAATTGAATATAGTTTTTAAAGTGTTTTTCATTTTTTCATAATCTGTTCCTTTTACAAAAAAACCTTGAACTGTCATTTCTGTATACACTTTTTCAACTGCCATATGAGATCCCGTTGTTGATAAAAATACAAAAGGAATACTTTTCTTTCTTAAAATAGGGTCAGCATCAATGTCTTTTTTTAAACTGATACCATCCTTGCCGGGAAGGTTAATATCTGAAAAAATAAGGAAAATTTGGTCGTTGGTATCTCTTAAGAATTCAAAAGCACTCTTAGTTTCAGTAAACCATTTAATTTCATTGTCAATTCCTAATTCTCTAACAATTGCTTCAAAAATTTCCTTATCGTCCGGATCATCTTCAATGGTTACAATTACACCTTTTTGTATCATGTGTGCTTAATTTTAGTATTTATGTATCAAATGAAGGTAAAAAAAAAGATAAGTAAAAGTTATTCGCGCTTATTTATATGTTCAGGATATTTTAATAATTTTTTTATTGACAGCCATTAATTCCCAAAAAATATACTTTTGTGTTTGACGTGTTAAGTTTTCTCCGTTCAAGAGTTATATAAAAAGGATAGATTATTACATAGATATTGTAGCAAAAGGCATTGAAGTAATAAGGGTAGCTATAATACTGATAGGTATTGTTATTGCCCTTACAAGTTTTATATATTCCTTTAATAAAAAGGTGCCTAATTCATTTACTAAACTTAGGCATCAATGAGGGAAAGCCATTTTATTAGAGTTGGAGATATTAATTGCTGCCGATATAGCTACTTTTTGTTACCGAACCTACCTTGGATAGAGTGCATACCTTAGGTTAGTAGTTTTAATCAGAACATTCTTTAGTCTTTCAATTCAGGTGGAAATTGATAATAAATTTCCATGGCAGAAAAACATCTCAAAGAAATAATTATAAACTGGCTTTAGTGACCAAGTTATTTTGTTGAAGCTGTTGTTTTAATCATTTTATTACTAAGTTGAATTTGGAAAATACTATACAGTTTTAAATCATATCTTTTTGAGTAGAATACACACTAATTATGAGAAATAAATTTTTAATTTTTGGAGCCCTTCTCTTAATATCCTATGTAGTTTTGTGGTGGTTTCATTGGGCGCCAATATGGGGTCTTGCGCTGCTAAGCATTTTATACTTAATAGGAGTATACAATAGTTTGCAGAAATCACATACTATCTTAAAAAACTTTCCTGTACTAGGATATTTCAGGTATTTCTTCGAATCAATATCTCCTGAAATCCAACAATATTTTATAGAGAGGAATACTGATGGTAGTCCTTTTAGCAGAAACCACAGAGCCTTAGTTTACAGAAGAGCCAAGAACGTGAACGATACTCACCCTTTTGGCACCCAGCTTGAACTTAACAGCGTGTCCTATGAAGGGTTAAGACATTCTATTTATGCCAGAGTTCCTTCAGAGCATTTACCCAGAGTAACAATAGGTGGTGATGCATGTAAACAGCCTTATGAGGCATCACTACTTAATATTTCTGCAATGAGTTTCGGCTCTCTCAGCAAGAATGCTCTATTAGCACTTAATACTGGTGCCAGAAAGGGTAAATTTTATCATAATACGGGTGAAGGTGCTATTTCACCCTATCATCTGGAGCCAGGAGGGGACATTGTTTGGCAGATTGGTACAGGATACTTTGGATGCAGAACACCGGAAGGTTTGTTCGATGCGGAGAAATTTAAGGAAAATGCAAAGCATGAGCAGGTTAAAATGATTGAGATTAAATTATCTCAGGGGGCGAAACCAGGCCATGGTGGTGTGCTTCCTGCTGTTAAAAATACTCCTGAAATAGCAAAAATAAGAGGGATTGAACCACATACTACGGTACTATCTCCGCCAAGTCATAGCCATTTTTCCAATGCTAAAGGACTGCTTGAATTTGTGGCCGAATTACGGGAACTATCTGGTGGCAAGCCCATAGGTTTTAAACTTTGTGTAGGAAAGACTGAAGAGTTTGTTGAACTGTGTAGAGAAATGGAAAATACAGGGATTAAGCCTGATTTTATCACCGTAGATGGCGCTGAAGGAGGAACGGGAGCAGCTCCATTGGAATTTTCTGATAGCGTAGGCTTACCTTTAAAGCCTGCTTTGATTTTTGTGAATAAACTATTGACAAGGTTTCAGCTAAGAAAAGACATTCGCATTATAGCAAGTGGAAAGATTATTTCAGCTGAATCGATTATTAAAATGCGTGCCTTAGGTGCTGATATCTGTAATAGTGCCCGGGCATTCATGTTTTCTGTTGGCTGCATTCAGGCATTGAGATGCAATACCAATGCCTGTCCTACAGGAGTTGCTACACAGGATAAAATGCTACAGAAAGGATTAGTGGTGAGTGATAAAGCTGAACGGGTATATAATTTCCATCAAAACACATTAAAAGCAGCCATGGAGTTGCTAGCGGCTTGTGGGCTTGCTTCTATCCATGAAATAACGATTGATATGTTTATCAGAGGAGATGAACTGGTGGGCATAGAGAATAAATATTTTCCTGATAAACTGGCCGGGGAATTTCTTAACTAAGCTGAAAGTGAATAGGTAAAAGTTGAAACTACCCAAAACAATTAGCCGTTAAGATTATTTTAAATATATATGGATTCTTATTTAAGCCGATACAATAAAGTTAGAAAGCATACTGAAGACATTTGCAGTCCTCTTAAAACTGAGGATTATGTAGCCCAACCTATTGCTGATGTGAGTCCTCCAAAATGGCATTTAGCACATACTACATGGTTTTTTGAAACATTCCTTTTGAAGGAACACCTTTCAAATTACAAAGTATTCAATAATCAATTCCCTTATCTTTTCAATAGTTATTATGTAAGTGCTGGTGAGCGTATGCTTCGTCCTGACAGAGGTAATATGACCAGACCTACTGTTGAAGAGATTTATCAATACAGAGAATTTGTGGATAGTTACATGCGCCAGTTGCTGAGCGAGGAAACATCTGCTGATTTGGCTTCCGTAGTTGAAATAGGTTTGCAGCACGAACAACAACATCAGGAGTTACTTCTTTATGATATTAAATATATTTTAGGCCATAATCCTCTTTTTCCGGTTTATGACCAGAATTTCGAAGAGTATGAACCTGACAAGAGCGAGCATACGTTTGTGAAAGTTGAAAAAGGCAATTATAAAATAGGTCATAAAGGAGAAGGATTCTCTTTTGATAATGAGTTTGCACGACATGAAGTACATTTAGAAGGAGCTCTTATAAGTAGTAAATTAGTTACTAATGGCGAATATGCTGAATTTATAGAAAGTGGTGCTTATGATGATCACCAGTTTTGGCATAGCGATGCCAGGGCGTGGATAGATGAGACAGGAATAAGCGCGCCATTATATTGGCATAAAAAAGAAGGAGCTTGGTATTACTATACCTTAAGCGGATTGAAAAAAATAGATGAAGCCGCTCCGGTAATGCATATTAGTTTTTACGAAGCGTATGCTTTTGCAGAGTGGAAGGGAATGCGTATCCCTACGGAATTTGAGTGGGAAGTAGCATCAGAACAGTTAAGGTGGGGTAAAAGATGGGAGTATACGGGCAGCGCCTATTTACCTTATCCCGGCTATAAAAAGCCACCGGGTGCCATCGGTGAGTATAATGGTAAATTCATGGTGAACCAAATGGTATTAAGAGGAGCCTCAGTGGCTACTCCTGAAAACCATTCAAGAAATACATATAGAAACTTCTTCCATCCGCATCTGCAATGGCAGTTCAATGGAATCAGATTAGCTAAAGATTTATGATCGATTCAACTAAAACTTACAACAAAGCAGTTGCTGATGAGGTGCTGAATGGCTTAAGCCAAAAACATAAAAGTTTGCCTAGCTGGCTTTTTTACGATGAGCAGGGCGATAGAATATTTCAGCAAATAATGGCTATGCCGGAGTATTACCTGACCGATAGTGAGCTTGAGATATTTCAAACTAATAAAGCGGCTATTCTTTCAGTTTTTAAGGGTGTTTCCGCAGGATTCAACTTGATTGAGTTCGGTGCAGGAGATGGGATGAAAACAGAAGTTTTACTTAAATACTTTACAGGTCAGAAGGCCAATTTTACTTATAAACCTGTAGATATTTCTGCTTCGGTGTTGGAGCAATTAACAGAAAGAATGAGAAAATCTGTTCCTGACCTGGCCATTGAGCCAATAAATAAAGAATATTTCTCAGCTCTGGAAGCGTTAAATGTGGATAGGGAAAATCCAATGATTGTACTTTTCATGGGAGCAAACATTGGTAATTTCGAATTAAACGAGGCCGAAGATTTTGTAAAGAAAATTGCAAATGCATTGAGGAAGGATGATCAATTGATGATTGGGTTTGATTTAAAGAAAAACCCACATATGATTTTAGAAGCCTATAACGATAAGAAAGGAATTACTGCATCTTTCAATATGAATTTGCTAACAAGGCTTAATAGTGAATTGGAAGCTGATTTTGAACCGGATAGGTTTATGCATTATCCCTACTATGACCCGCAAACGGGCACTACTAAAAGCTTTATAGTTTCTAAGGAGGAGCAAAGTGTTAATTTTGCTGCCTTAAATACTTCTTTTTCCTTTAAAGCATGGGAACCTATACATGTAGAGTTTTCTCAAAAATTTGATGAGGAAATGATTGTTGAACTTGCTACAAAGGCAGGTTTATCAGTTGAGAGATATTTTTATGATGAGAAAAAGTATTTTGCAGATGTTGTTCTGAAGAAGTTATAATACTTAAATCTTTAATAAAAGCTACTTAAAACCTTCTACTAATAAAAAAAAAGCTCGAAATTTTCGAGCTTTTTTAGTTACTTCTTTTACTTCTTTTACTTCTTTATCAATTTTCCATTACTCAGAATTGGTCCGGTTGCTGTTTCAGATTGTGTTTTTATTTGATAAGCACCCTCAGGTAAAGTATTAAGGTTTATATTAATTCTGCCCCCTTCATTTTGATGGGTACTTTCTTTTACAATTTTACCCGCCATATCGAAAATGGTCACTTTTGTATAAAGAATGTTGCTATCATCTAAAATTATATTTACGATATCTTTCACTGGGTTAGGATAGAAAGTAATTCTACCTTGTTTTTCTTTAAAATTGAGTACTACCACTTGAGATAGAGTCGATTGATCATTATAATCTACTTGCTTTAATCTGTAGTAAGTTACTCCTTTGTTTTCACTATTGTCCAGAAACATATACTCTGTAGCTATATCCGTGGTGCCATTCCCTTGTACAATCCCTAAAAGAGTAAATTCTTTTCCGTCTGTTGACTTTTGCACCTCAAAATAATCGTTATTAACTTCACTGGCCGTTCTCCACTCAAGTTCCGCACCTTCTTCTGTAATTGATCCCTCGAAATAAGTTAATGAAATTGGGAGGGGGCCATCAGAGGATACACCCACTGCAAAATCGCTGAAACCCAATAATTTCGATCTCGATACAGTGATAGGATTAGTATAACTTCCTCCTTCATTTCTGGTCATATGGTCACCAAGAATGGACCAGTCTTGTGATTCATCATCTCTTTTTAGCAATACATGGTGGAATTCAATGGAGCCATTTGTATGTCCTATTGAGGTGATAGAAATGTTATAATTAATTATTGCATTGGTATTGGTAGGTTTAATTCTCCAAAATCCATAACTAAGTATATCATCCACATCATTGTTTCCTACCCGAAGATTATTAGGACTCCTTCCTGTCATTCCAGGAATGAACTCTGCATCTATACATGTAGATTCACTAATTGATTCAAATTTGAGCCATGCATTTTCCAGATGATTTGCTGATCCTACTGGGAAATTATAGTCCTGACCTGCATCTACACATCTTCTTAACTTTCCATTGACATAGGCAGTTTCGCTAAATGATGGTATGGAATTAGGGTCAGTGTTTTCTACTGAAATAATACCGTTATCCGTTTTTACTACACCATTAGAAAGCAGCAAGGAACCGGCAATTTTCAGGTCATTAGTAATAGTAATTACCTGATTATTTCTGTTGAATTCAAAATTATTAAAATAGTTATTAGTTGGGGAAATAACTAGGGTGTTATTATTACCATTTCCACCTATTGTAAGGTTTGAATTGATATCTCCACTTAAGGTGCCACCAGTAGAATTGATGTTTCCGTTGAGTGTAAGATTCCTTCCGTTCATTCTAAGGCTACCAGTAGTCATATTTAAATTACCTCTTAAAGTAAGGTTGCCATTCATAGTAAGGCCATTACCATTGCTAAGTGTTAAGTTATTTAACTGATTAACCTGGGATGGTAATATAATTCCCCCTGAACTACCTTCAATTGTGATTGAGGAGGTGTTATTAGTAGATAGATTTGTTGCATTTCCAGCTATCGGATTACGAATAGATAAAGTATTGGCACCGATATTTAAATTTCCTGCGGTCAGCGTAAGAGTTCCTTGTACGTTCATGTTACCGTTCAAATTCACGCCATTTGCATTATTAATATTGACTGTTCCCACAATACCTTTAACCTGCTGTGCAGCATTTCCTCTCATGTTGATAATACCGTTTCCGGTGCTTACACTTCCTTCATTGCTAAAGTTTCCGTACACGTTTAATGTTCTGGTAGCATTTACAGTAATTCTCGCACCACTACTAATGATGATGTTAGAAACGGATTCATTACTATTTACTACAGGGTAAGTACCTCCTACAGGGCTAGCCGGAATAAAGGCACTCATACTAGGGCCTGGTATACCAGTAGACCAGTTAGCAGCATTTGTCCAGTCAGATGAATTCCCAAGCCATATATTTCCAACAAATACATCAAATGATTCGCTTGAACTACATTTGCCATCTTCAACAGTTAGTGTAATAGTTACGGTACCAAACTGGTTATTAAGCGGGGTAATAACTACACTTCTATTTGCCCCAGAGCCACTAAAAGCAACATTTCCGTGGGGGATAATTGATGTGTTGGAAGAATGAGCGGTTACAGTTAATACTCCCGCAGCAGTTTCAGTATCAGCTACTGTAAATGGAATTGCTGCAGTGGGCGTGTTAAAATCAGTAATTATGTCATTAATCGCTGTAATAGTGGGAGCAATATTATCTTCTACAACTACTGTAACATTGCCTGAATTATTACTGAAATCCGTATCTACCTGATTGTAAGACCTTACGCTGGCATAGGCCGTAATGGAATTGAGGTTTTCACCCAGGTTTACTGTGCCTCTCATTTCAAGACTTACAGTTTCACCATTACTGATCAACGGAATAGTCCAGAAGCCACTGGATTGGTTATAAGTACCTGAACTAACGATTGATTCCACCGGGGTAAAACCATATGGAAGGGCAGAAGTTACTATTACATTGGTACCATTGTTAGGGCCGTTATTAGTTACATTTACTGTGTAGGAAACAAGCCCGTTAACACAGGGCGTACCATTGTTACTGGCAAAAGAGACAGATAGATCAGCTTCCTGGTTTGGAGTTTCGCCAAACACCATCATCCTATTCATTCCTCTTCCATTAATGTATAGTCTTTCGTTTAAGTCGAAATTGATACCGTAAGGAGTGTTCATATTCCGGTTGCTAGGTGCTCCTGTCTGACCATTTCCATTGTTAAATGAAACGTTTTCAGTAAAATTTCTCTGCCCAAGAACAATGTCGGCACTAGCATTATTCGTAGTTGGTATTTCATTGAAAATTAATGCTCTATGGTTTGAAAAATCCGCCACGGCCACGACACCTGAAGGAGATACTGTTACACCTGGCCCATTAAATCTATTTGCAGTATTTCCAGAACCATTATTTCCGAAATTTGACTGACCTATTACAACGTCCGCAGCAGCGCCATTGTAAGTTGGAATACTATTGTAGACTAAAACCCTATTATTTCCGTCATCGGCAATTAATAACTTTCCATCAGGAGCAATAGAAGTATTCCATGGTGCTCTTAACCTTGTATTAGAGGTAGCAGCTCCACCATTTGTAAAATTAGTTTGTCCTATAACAACATCTGCACTGGCATTATTAGTAGTAGGTATTTTATTAAAAATGAGAACCCTATTATTGTTCCTGTCTGTAACAATCATTTTACCACTTGGTGTTACCTGAACATCAGTAGGCCTGTCAAATTTGTTGTCAGCTGTTCCTGATGTTCTATTGGTGAAATTGGTTTGACCAATAACCACATTAGCCGGCTGGTTATTAGAAGTTGGAACCGTATTCCAGATCAAAATCCTATGATTTTGAGCATCGGCCACTATAAGTTTATTTCCGTCAGGACTAAAGGCTACTCCGTCAGGACTTCTTAAAGTACGGTTACTAGTTCCTGTTACAGTATTAGTAAAATTAGTTTGACCTACTACAACATCTGCAGGTTGTCCGTCTGAATCAGGAACGGAATTCCATATTAAAACTCTGTTCATAGTTTGTGAGCCAACAGCAAGCACACCTTTGGCACTTACTGCCGAACTGTTGGAGCCAGGGGCATTTATTTGGCTTGCATTGGTATTAATGGTGTTAAAATCTACCTGTCCCACTACAATTTTAGCACTTTCAAAATTGGAATAGGTTTGTTTAAATACCTCTACATTAAAAGTGATCGTTTTAGCACAAGTTCCATCTGATACCTCAATTGAGATATCTGAATTGCCAAACTGGTTTAACCCGGCAGTAATAGTTAAAGTCCTGTTTTCTCCTGAACCGGACAATACTAATCCTGAAAGAGGAATTACAGTAGTGTTTGATGAATTTAAAGTAAGAATGAGATCCTCAGTTGCGGTTTCTACATCTGAAATAGTGAAATTGATAGGTGCAGATACCTGATTATAACCTATAGATTGATTGCTAATTGGAGAAATTTCAGGTAAAGAATTATTTGTAACCGTAACAGTAATGTTAGATGAATTATTTAAGGCATTATTGTCACTTACACTTGAGGTAGTAATTTGTGAATTGGCTAAAATGTTGTTACCACCTTGCCCTGTATTAATACTAGCTTTTACTAGTAATTTGATATTTTCACCGCTGTTTATATTATTTATAACCCAATTACCGCTACCCGTATTGTAACTTCCGGCATCTGCATTAGCTTCTACAAAAGTTAGGCCTGATGGCAAGTTAAAATTCACGGTGGTATTTTGTGTAGATGCCGGTCCACTGTTAGTTAAACTTAATTCATAAATCAAAACCTGTCCCTCACATGGGCTTGCAGTGTTAGCGGAAATGTTAAGAGATAAATCTGCTAATGGAGGAGCAAAGGCAAAAACTAATCCGTTTGTAGGTGTTATGTTGCCTCTTAAAGCTATTCCGGAGTTAGTATTATTATTGTTGTCAGTATTTGTGGTTGTCCAGTCAGAATTTGCTCCAGTTCTATTTTGAAAATCTGTATTATTTCGATTAATACTTACCTGAGCCACTTGATTGCCTCCTGAGTGCGTAAAATCCCCATAGTGAAATTCTATTTTATTTGACGTTTCATATAATCTCAATTGGAAATTATAAAAGCCATTTTCTCCACTCCATCTGTAATTCTTCCATTGGATGACACAGACCCTGTTTGGAGCTGTACCTGATGTTTGCATTCTTAACTCAGAACCGGCCTGCGCTCTTAAGTCACCCGATAATGGGCTTATAGAATTATCAAGTCCATTAAATAACGGGTAAGTTGTGCTACTCCCATCGTTAAAGCTGGCAAACCCATTGATAGCAACACCTATATTGGTATAGGTTATACCCAAATATTTGAAACTGAACCCAATATTACGATTGCTGAAAAATTGGTTATCATGATTGGTATTGTTTGATATAAGTGTTCCGCCTGTTATGGGAGCATAAGTTCTTTCAGTAGCAGAAAAGGAATAATCCGTTGCATTTTGAGCATTGATTATGCTTATTTGCCAAAAGAAAGCAATTAAAAGACCAGCTAATCTGAAAGGGATGGTTTTGGTAAAATCTAATTTCATCTTTGAACAATTAAATATTTGTTCAAAATTAATTAGTAAATATCCTATTTTTAAATATGATGAGATTTGTCACTTTATTCTGGTGTAAGTATCCTATTAGGAAGGATGCGTTTTGATAGTTAAAATGTAATCATAAATCATTGGCCCTCTTTTTATCTATAGAAACAGAGTCTTCATCTATGGAAAAAAGCATTTACGAATTCTTGCATTATTTATTTCCCGAGTAAGAAAATGAGAGTTTTAAATAAAATTTATAATGTGCGCAATTAAGGTTTTCTTAATCTCTTTATTGCACACAATCATTTATGGGTAGGATAGGTTTTACCCTTATGAATCACCATCCAAATTGCATCTGAAAACTCAATGTCTTCTAAAGGATTCATCTCTAAAATAATTAAATCGGCTACTTTTCCTTCATCAACAGTTCCATAATAATCTTCTAAACCGAAGAAAGCGGGCCCATTCAATATAGAGGCTTGCAAAGCTTGTT
Organism: Marivirga lumbricoides; assembly: GCF_014636295.1. Lineage (GTDB taxonomy): Bacteria > Bacteroidota > Bacteroidia > Cytophagales > Cyclobacteriaceae > Marivirga > Marivirga lumbricoides. Next base: position 79,680 of record NZ_BMEC01000019.1, read on the forward strand.
GCGGACTTAGCCCTGCCGCTACAAGCTCTCTTAATTCTCCATGCAAGGCAGCTCCGGGATAAACATAAGAATTGTAAGGGCCGCAATCGGAGCCGGCAAGAAGCTGGATGCCTGCTTCTACCATAGGTACTATAATTTCTGTACTTTTCTTTTCCATTTCCTGGCGCATGGTGCTTCCGCTGTTTTTCGCTCGTTTAGCTCCTTCAATTCTTCTCTGGTAAGTGTGCTGAATGCCTTTTCCTATTAAACTAAGCAATGAATCATTCTGGTGATCTGTTTCTAATATATTGGCCAGTACTTTACCTATGTATAGAGTAGGGGTGATGTAAACATTCTCTTTTGCCAGTTGATTGAATACCTGTTTTGCCAAATCTGTATCGTAAGTTTGAAGAATTTCTGACATCATTCCGTAACCCATATTTAGTTGAGTAAGGCTATCTTCCTTTGGGGAGCAAGCTTTTAATACATAGTAAAGATGTTCACTTCCATCCAAACCTAATTCAGCTGCCTCCAGAATGTTGGCGGAAAGCGGCATGTGTCCGGTGGTTTTGAGTCCTCTTTCTTCAGCAGCTTTAATGATGGAGTAGAACATTTCTTTAGTGAGGTTTCCATCGTACATTTTCACATAATCAACCCCCAGCACTTCTAATGAATCCAGTGCGGCTTTTACGTCTGCTGAGTCCGTTACCATAATAGATCCGGGCCATGCAGGTTGGTCACCGTCCAGTTTGGGGCCGGATGTGAAAATGGAAGGACCCGCCAGCTTACCTTCAGCAATTTCTTTTTGCCATTGCAATACGCTGGGAGTGATGTCACCACCGGCATCTCGAACAGCCGTAACTCCATACTTTAAAAATAGTGGCAGCATATCCCTGTTTTCACTGATAAGCGAGTCGCCCCCACGAAAGTGCACATGGTTATCCCACAAGCCGGGCAGTACATACTTTCCTTTGGCATCAATAATAGTTTTACCGGTATAATTTGCCTCCTGGTTGATATCAGCCACTAAGCGGATGGTATCATCACTAATACCAATTAGCTGCTCAGGTATTATTTTTCCCGATTTTACATCTACAATGGCTGCATGTGTGATTAGTATATCAAATGTCTGTTTTTCCTGAAATTGACAGGAAGAGAAAATACATATAAGAACCAGTGAACAAATAGAGCTTTTCATTGGAACAATATAGCAAAATTTGAGAGAGTAATAAATTGAATTAAATGTAGGTTGACACTCATTCTATGTCAGGCAATGAAAACAGAGATGTGTTTTCAAGTAAGAAATAAATTTAGTACATTGATGGTACGCAGTTGAAATCAATATTATAGTTTTTAACTATAACTGCATAATATATATAAATAAAAATTATAAATAAATAATTTTTATATTAGAGTCTGAAAAAACTAAAACTATATAAATATGGAAGAGCATAAACAACATTCAGCATCGGACGGTAAGGTGTGGGATGTAAACGATTCAAGCAGATGCCCATTTATGGGCGGTGAAGTGAAAGGTACAGCCGGAAGAGGTCCATCAAACCGAGACTGGTGGCCTAAAATGTTGAATTTGAGTATTCTGCGTCAGAATTCTCATTTGAGTGATCCGATGGATAAGGACTTTAATTATGCAGAAGAATTTAAAAAACTTGATCTTCAAGCGGTAAAAAAAGATCTTTTTGAATTAATGACAAAGTCCCAGGATTGGTGGCCGGCAGATTATGGTCATTATGGTCCGTTTTTCATCCGGATGGCCTGGCATAGTGCCGGTACGTACAGAATCCAAGATGGACGAGGAGGCGCAGGTTTCGGTACTCAACGTTTTGCTCCGCTAAATAGCTGGCCAGACAATGCCAACCTTGACAAAGCGCGTTTACTGCTTTGGCCAATTAAACAAAAATACGGAAAGAAAATTTCATGGGCTGATTTAATGATTTTGGCGGGTAACTGTGCATTGGAATCAATGGGGCTTAAACCTTACGGATTTGCAGGAGGCCGGGAGGATGTTTGGGAGCCTCAGGAAGATGTTTACTGGGGCGCTGAAACGGAATGGTTAGGATCAGACAAAAGATATGAAGAAAGCGGTTCCCGCGAATTAGAAAATCCTTTAGGTGCTTCCCACATGGGGCTTATTTATGTAAACCCTGAAGGCCCTGAAGGAAATCCTGATCCGGTAGGTTCTGCACATGATATACGCGAGACTTTCGGCCGTATGGCTATGAATGATTACGAAACTGTAGCCTTGATTGCCGGAGGACATACATTTGGTAAAACCCACGGTGCTGCCGATCCTGTTGAGTATGTAAGTGCGGAACCTGCAGGTGCTACCATAGCGGAGCAAAGCCAGGGCTGGAAAAATGCTTTTGGAACCGGAAAAGGAGCCGATACAATTACCAGCGGGCTGGAAGGTGCCTGGACGAAAACTCCTGCTAAATGGAGCAATGATTATTTCGATCACTTATTTGGCTTTGAATGGGAATTAACTAAAAGCCCAGCAGGAGCTCATCAGTGGAAGCCTAAGAATAACGGAGGAGAAGGTACCATTCCGGATGCACATGACCCTTCTAAGAAGCATGCACCTTTTATGCTTACCACAGATATTGCTCTAAGAATGGATCCTGAGTATGAGAAAATCTCAAAGCATTTTCATGAGAATCCTGAAGAGTTTGCCGATGCTTTTGCTAAAGCCTGGTATAAACTAACGCATAGGGATATGGGGCCGCTATCCAGGTATTTAGGACCGGAAGTGCCTTCTGAGGAACTTAGCTGGCAGGACCCTATTCCTGAAGTAGACCATGAATTAGTAAATGAGCAGGATGTAGCTTCTTTAAAAAATGAGTTATTGAATTGTGGATTGTCGATTTCACAATTAGTGAGCACTGCGTGGGCATCTGCTTCTACTTTCAGAGGATCTGATAAACGTGGAGGTGCTAATGGAGCCAGAATCCGTTTATCGCCACAGAAAAACTGGAAAGTGAATAATCCTGATAAGCTGGCTCATGCGCTTGACTTACTTGAAGGCGTTCAGAAAAAATTCAATAATGCGCAATCAGGAAATAAAAGAATATCATTAGCCGACATCATTGTTTTAGGAGGCTGTGCCGCCATTGAAAAGGCCGCTAAAAATGCGGGTTATGAGGTAAAAGTTCCTTTTGCTCCCGGTAGAATGGATGCTTCTGAAGAGCAAACGGACGAAATGTCATTTGCGGCTTTAGAGCCAATTGCTGATGGTTTTAGAAACTATGTAAAAGTAGGGCATACTGCTTCGGCTGAGGAAATGTTAATTGATAAGTCGCAGTTACTTACTTTAACACCTCCGGAAATGACTGTTTTAATTGGTGGTATGCGCGTGCTTAACACTAATTATGATCAATCAAAGCATGGTGTGTTTACTGACAGACCTGAGACTTTAACGAATGATTTCTTTGTGAATTTACTTGACTTAAGTACAACATGGAAAGCAACTTCTGAGAAGGAAGATATTTTTGAAGGAAGTGACAGAACAAGTGGTAATGTGAAATGGACAGGTAGCCGGGTGGACTTAATCTTTGGTTCTAACTCCGAGCTACGTGCACTAGCTGAAGCTTATGCTTGCAGCGATTCTGAAGAAAAATTCGTGAAGGATTTTGTAACCGCATGGAACAAAGTAATGAATGCTGATCGATTTGACTTGAAGAAGTAATTTTCTCCAACTCATCGTCATCCCGGTCCCGCTCAGGCGGGATTATACTTTTCGAAAAAAAGAAAATTATCCGTAATCTCATTGTATGGAAGATATGCCGATTGATTAGCACAGGAAGCATAAATTAAGGTCTCTCAAAAAAGTAAGTCTTAATTTTGCGGTATGACGATTACTACTTCAATAAAAATATAGTAATACGAAAAAGGTGATCAGAACTTGGTCACCTTTTTTTTTGTGAAATTTAGCTTAGTTGAACTCAATTTAGATAGGATATATGCAATGAATTAGTAGTTTTACCGCAACTTTTATAAAAGCCTCATTAGTTGAAAGAAATAGCCCTCTTCAGCTATGATTTCTTTCAGTAAAAAACTTATATCAAAATCAAATGCTTAAGCGATTCTCAATACTTATTCTATTAGTCTTTTTCTTTCAGCAATTCAGCGCTTTTTCTCAATCAACTACTATTGATCAATTAGATCAGACCTATCTAAACTGGTATAATAAGGATTTATCGGGCAACGGAGTAATGGGAACCAGTGTGGAGAAAGTATATGATGGGCTATTAAAGGATTCTACAAAAACACGTAAGAAAGTAATTGTTGCTGTAATTGATAGCGGAGTGGATATTGAACATGAGGATTTAAAAGGAAAGGTCTGGGTTAATACAGATGAAATTGCAGGAAATGGAATTGATGATGATGGAAATGGGTATGTTGATGATATCCATGGCTGGAACTTTCTCGGTAATGCCAATGGAGAAAATATTGGGCATGAAAATATGGAATTCACCAGGATCATAAGAGATAGTGCTTCATATCCCTCTCTTTATGAGGATGCCTTATCAATGTACGAGGAAGAACTTAATGCCAAAGCTAAGGAGATAGAAAACCTTACTAAGTTCCAGAATTATATCTTTAGCATAAAGACGTTTATTTATACTTCTACTGGCGTGGTTGTAGCTAATGCAGAGGATCTGGATAAAGTGGAAAGTACATCCTCTCAAGTATTGGAAGCCAAAAAGTTCTTAAAAGAGAGATACGACATGGGCTTTACGGAAGAAGCTTTGGAGGAATATATTGAGCACATGAATAGCTACACGAAGTATTACCTAAACAAGGAATATCACGCAAGAGATTTAGTAGGCGACAACCCTGCTGATATAAATGACAGGAATTACGGCAATGCTGATGTAAAAGGGCCTGATGCACAACATGGAACCGGTGTTGCATCAATTATTGCAGCTAACAGAAATGAAGGAATAGGAATAGATGGTATTGCCACATCTGTGGAGATTATGTCGATCAGGTCTACACCGGATGGTGACGAGCGTGATAAAGATGTAGCACTGGCGATTATGTATGCGGTGGATAATGGTGCGGATATTATCAATATGAGCTTCGGTAAAGATTTTTCCCCTCAGAAGGAATTTGTAGATCAGGCGGTAAAATATGCAGAAGAAAAAGGAGTGCTTTTAGTTCATGCAGCAGGAAATGATGGCGCAAATATTGATGTTACTGAAAATTATCCAACCGCGAGGTATATCAATAATGAAAGAGCCTCTAACTGGATTGAGGTGGGTGCTTCTTCAATAGCTCTGGATGAGCAACTGGCCGCTTCCTTTTCAAATTACGGTCAGCACAATGTAGATCTTTTTGCTCCGGGTCATGATGTTATTTCTGCAGATACTACTAACACCTATAGCAAAGTAAGCGGTACCAGCATTGCCGCACCGGTGGTGACAGGAATTGCTGCATTATTGTTGTCTTATTATCCGGATTTAAGCCCACAGGAGATAAAGGATATTTTAATGACTACTTCTTATAAGCCTAAAAAACCTAAGAAGATAGAGTTACCTGGTGACGATAAGAAGAAAGTAAAGTTTAAGGAGCTTTCTAAAAGTGGAGGTATTGTTAATGCTTATGAGGCAATGCTGGAAGCTGAAAAAAGGCAGGGTAATTCAAAAGGAGATAAGTTGTAACTAGGTAAATAGGGTGAAGATTTGGCGGAGATGATTAAATGTACAAACATGCTCTAAACAATGATTCACTTATGTTTTTTTATATTGTTATGCCTAGTTGTTTATATAATTCAGTTGAATCAAGTTATTATAAAGTCCATGATAATTTCTTAGTACAACTTTTCTATCATCAATATTATCAATTTGAAAAAGAAACCTATTCAATAATAGATAAATACTATTGTCAGATGTAAATGTAAGCTTCCCTTAAAACCGAACTGTTTAAAAGTATAGAAATATTTATTAATTTTAAACAGTAGTTATGAAGAAGAGTAAATTTTCACCACAACAAATCGCACGGATTTTAAAGGAATTCGATAAC
>NZ_BMEC01000020.1 GCF_014636295.1 Marivirga lumbricoides
ATTTAATGCAAAGATCAAAGCCTTTAGAGCTCAGTTCAGAGGGGTCAAAAACGTAGCTTTCTTCCTCTATAGACTCTCAAGAATCTATGCTTGAAATTACTACTCCCCAACTTTTCGGGTTGATCCGTATTTTATACTAATGTATGTAAATGCGTGCAAAATAAAAAAGGCTGCCATTGCTGACAGCCTTCGTAGCCCGTAGGGGAATCGAACCCCTGTTTCCAGGATGAAAACCTGATATCCTAACCCCTAGATGAACGGGCCTTATTCCCATGATTCCATTTAAAAAAGTAGCCCGTAGGGGAATCGAACCCCTGTTTCCAGGATGAAAACCTGATATCCTAACCCCTAGATGAACGGGCCGTTTTTAAATGGAGATGCAAATATAGATGGCTAATTTTTAATTGCAAAACTTCACTGAAAAAAAGATGATATTATTTTTCTTAACGAAACGAATGCCATCCTAATTTGATAATACTCGTAAGTAGCTTTATATTTACATCAACATTTAACTCAACAAAACAATATATCAACATGTCAAAAGTAAAAGTTGCTATTAATGGTTTTGGCCGAATTGGTAGGCTAACCTTCAAAGCACTCATGCAAAAAGAAAATGTAGAGGTTGTAGCTATTAACGACCTTACAGATACCAAAACTTTAGCACATCTATTAAAATATGATTCTGTTCATGGTAAATTTCCTGGTGAAGTAAGTCACGAATCAAATGCTATTGTTGTAGATGGAAAAAGCATTACAGTTTCGGCTGAGCGTGATCCGGCTAACCTTCCTTGGGGAAAATTAGGGGTTGAAGTAGTTTTGGAATCTACTGGTTTATTTGTAGACGAAGAAAATGCAGGAAAACACTTAAAAGCAGGTGCTAAAAAGGTAGTTATTTCTGCTCCTGCAAAAGGTAATATCACTACTATTGTATTAGGCGTAAACGAAGATGCAATGACTGGCGAAGAGACTATCGTTTCTAATGCTTCTTGTACTACTAACTGCCTTGCTCCAATGGCTAAAGTTTTAGATGATAACTTTGGCATTGAAAAAGGTTTTATCACTACAGTACATGCTTACACTGCAGATCAGAATTTACAGGATGCGCCTCACAAAGATTTAAGAAGAGCTCGTGCTGCTGCTTATTCAATTGTTCCTACTTCAACAGGTGCTGCTAAAGCGGTAGGTTTAGTATTACCTCACCTACAAGGTAAATTAGATGGTATTGCTATGAGGGTTCCAATTCCTGATGGTTCATTAACTGATTTTACATTAGAGTTGAAAAATGAGGCTTCTATAGAGCAAATTAATGCTGCCATGAAAAAAGCTTCTGAAACTTCAATGAAAGGTATTCTGGAATACACTGAAGACCCTATTGTTTCTATTGATATTGTAGGCAACACTCATTCATGTATCTTCGATTCAGCTTTAACTTCTGTTTCAGGTAAAATGGTGAAAGTTGTTGGATGGTATGATAATGAGGCGGGTTACTCTAACAGAGCTGCTGATTTGATTTCAAAAATGGCTAAGTAATAGCTTAAAACATATCTATAAAGTAAAAAAGGTATCGACTGCTTAGTCGATACCTTTTTTTATGCTTTGATTTTGAAGAGGATTGATCTTGAAAGATAATTATGGCTTTACCTAATCTTTTTTCTTGATAAAAAAGATACAAAAAATCAAGAAAGTTTAATGCTTCCACTCTCAAGCCTTACGCTATCCCGCTAAACTTTCGTCCCTCCTGCTTTCGTCTGTTAGGGCAGACGATATGTTATGCAACTTGCATAAAAGAGACATATTTAAATGTTTACCAAACAACCATGAATATTAACCAATCAAACTTTTGACTAAAACCAACTTAACTCATCTTCTATAATCACCCTCAGTTGCTTCTTAAAGCAGCTATATCTACTTATTAGCTAATCCCTTTGTTACTTTGAGATTTATAGCCATCCCTAAATATGTATAAGTTTCTATCGGTAAAATCCCCTTTTAAGAAAGGGGGAGAGTTCATTCATTTAATAATAATTAACCAAACTTGCCTTTTAAAGCAGCTAATTTAGCCTGAAAATCTCCTTCCGGTGTTTTCTCTTCTCTTTTCTTTGTGCTGAACTTGCCTTTTGGTCTGCCTTCGCTTTCCTTATTAAAAGGATCTTTCTTCATGGACAATGAAATTCGCTTTCTAGCTTCATCCACTTCCAAAACGGTTACCTCTACTTTTTGAGCCACTGAAACTACTTCAGCAGGATTACTTACAAATTTATCAGCCAAATGGCTCACATGCACTAATCCATCCTGGTGTACCCCTACATCTACAAAAGCTCCGAAATTAGTGATGTTGGTAATGATGCCCGGTAATTTCATGCCGACTCTCAAGTCACCAATGCTGTTCACCCCTTCTGTAAAGGTGAATGCTTCAAACTGCTCACGCGGATCACGACCCGGTTTGGCCAATTCCTGCATAATATCTTTTAAAGTAGGCAATCCGATGGTTTCTGTGATATATTTTTTCATATCCAGGCGCTCACGCAGTTCTTTGCCTGTCATCAAATCTCTGATGGAAGCCTGTGCATCTTTTGCCATTTGCTCTACAATACTGTAGCTTTCCGGGTGTACTGCACTGCTATCCAACGGGTTTTCAGCATCACTTATTCTTAAGAAACCAGCTGCCTGCTCATAGGCTTTCTCGCCCAAACGTGGTACCTTCTTCAGTTCCTCTTTAGTTTTGAATGGCCCATTCTGATTTCGGTATTCTACTATATTTTGTGCGATTTGTGGACCTAAACCTGAAACATATGTAAGTAGTTGTTTACTTGCCGTATTTACTTCAACACCTACAGCGTTCACACAGCTCATTACAGTATCGTCCAATCCTGATTTTAAAGCATTTTGATCTACATCATGCTGATACTGCCCCACCCCGATTGATTTGGCATCAATTTTAACCAATTCAGCCAGCGGGTCCATCAGCCTTCTACCAATGGAAACTGCACCACGAACAGTCAGGTCATAATCAGAAAATTCTTCTCTTGCTACGTCCGAGGCAGAATAAACAGAAGCACCACTTTCATTCACCATCACCACTAACACACTTTTAGGTAATCCTATTTCATTGATAAACTTTTCAGTTTCCCTTCCTGCTGTACCATTACCGATAGCAATCGCCTCTACATTATATTTATTTACCAGCTGCAGGATTAAAGCAGCAGATTTTTGCACCTGTCTTTGTGGCTCGTGCGGGAAAATAGCCTCGTTGAATAAGAGCTTGCCCTGCTTATCCAGACACACCAGCTTACAACCTGTTCTGAAGCCGGGGTCTACCGCCATTACGTTTTTCTGACCTAGTGGGGCGGAAAGCAATAACTGTCTCAAATTTTCAGAGAATACTTTTATAGCCTCCTCATCTGCCTTCTTTTTGGTGAGAATACGGATTTCAGTTTCCAATGATGGTTTCAGTAATCTCTTATAAGCATCAGCAATTGTTAGCTTTATTTGCTCCCCTGCCTCATTTTCATGCTTCACAAAATGTTTTTCCAGGATATAAATCGCTTCATCCTCCTCCGGCTTAATATCCAGCATCAAAATCATCTCTTTCTCACCTCTTCTCATAGCCAACACCCTGTGCGATGGTGCTGTTTTTACAGGTTCATCCCATTCAAAGTAATCTTTGTACTTGTGCCCTTCCTGCTCTTTACCGGTAAGGACTTTTGAATGGAACATTCCTTTTTCATAAAACAGCTTCCTTAAAGCATCTCTTGCTTCAGCATTTTCATTAATCCACTCAGCCATAATATCCCTGGCACCATGTAATGCTTCTTCAACAGTTTTAACTTCTTTTTCTTCATCAATGTACTGGCTTGCCTCTGCCTGCACATCAAAATTACCCTGTTCAAAGATCTTTGTTGCCAAAGGCTCCAGCCCTTTTTCCTTTGCAATTGTACCTTTAGTTCTTCTTTTAGGCTTATAAGGAAGGTAAATATCTTCAAGACGGGCCATTGTTTCTGCAGCATTTATTTCTTTCTCCAATTCCGGAGTAAGCTTCTCCTGCTCTTTAATTGATTTTAAAATAGCCTCTCTCCTCTTGTCGAGCTCTTCCAGTTGCTGACTTCTATCACGGATAGCAGCAACTGCTACCTCATCCAAACTGCCAGTCATCTCTTTCCTGTATCGGGAGATAAATGGCACCGTTGCCCCTCCCTCAATCAGTTGCACCACTGCTTCTACCTGAGAAGTTTGAACAGATAGTTCGTTGGCTATTTTTTGTATGTTATTCATTACTTGTAATTAACTAATTTTATTGTATCCGATTTTAATTTCTGCTATTACGTTAGGTCTTATCAGCCTAAGTTGAGCTATTAACTTTTCTAATTACGAAACCCTATTTTATCTCAAAAACCTAAAACCTTCCTGACTTTTTCCAGCGTTTTATTAGCTATTTCAGAAGCTCTGGCCTCTCCCTTTTTTAGTTTTTTATCCAACTCTCCCGGGTTTTCCATATAGTAATTAAAAGCCTCTCTTTCAGCACTGTACTTTTCCACTATCAGCTCATAAAGCTCTTGCTTTGCATGGCCATAACCATAATTACCCCCCTCATAGTTCTTCCGCATCTGCTGATTTTGTTCTTCGCTACCCAATAGCTTATAAATATTATAAACATTGCAATTATCAGGGTTTTTAGGTTCTTCCATAGGGGTACTATCTGTAATGATAGCCATTACTCTTTTACGCAACTTTTTATCAGGAAGAAAGATATCTATGGTATTCCCGTAGGACTTGCTCATTTTTTGCCCGTCTGTACCAGGAATGGTCATGATGTTCTCATCAATTTTAGCTTCCGGTAAAACAAACGTATCGCCCATTTGGTGATTAAAACGTGAAGCCACATCACGGGTAATTTCAATATGTTGCATCTGATCTTTACCTACAGGCACAAACTCGGCATCATATAATAATATGTCGGCAGCCATAAGCATAGGGTAGCTAAACAATCCGGAATTAACATCGGCAAGCCTGTCGGCCTTATCTTTAAAAGAGTGTGCCAGTGTTAATCGCTGGAAAGGGAAAAAGCAGCTTAAGTACCATGCAAGTTCAGTTGTTTGAGGTACTCTTGATTGTCTGTATAAAAGGTTTTTTTCTGTATCAAACCCAAAAGCAAGCCATGCAGCTGCCACAGCATTAACATTATCAATTCTGCTTTGTGCATCCTTAATAGTAGTAAGAGAATGCAAATCTGCTATAAAGAAAAAAGATTCATTTTTAGGATCCTGAGACAACCTGATAGCTGGGATGATGGCTCCTAAAAGATTCCCTAAATGGGGTTTTCCTGAACTTTGGATACCTGTTAATATTCGTGACATGCTTATTTTTTTACTTACTCTAAATTATTTTCTTCTATAATTATCGATACTGTATTTACCGGGGCCACTTAAAGCTGCCACCAAAAACAAAGCTAAATATAACAATCCAAACTCTTTGTTCGAAAATGGATCAGCCCCGTGGACAATAAAGACAGCTACCAACATAGTAAATGCTAATGGTATAGCTACCCAGCGAGTAAATAAGCCTAAGATAAGTAATATTGAGCAGCCAAATTCTGCCAGTACGGTTAATATTAATGAAAGCTCCTGCCCCATTCCTATAGGATCTGCAAAAGCAAAATCACCAGCAATTAATTTGAGAAATTTAGGATATCCGTGGGTTAACATCATTGCTCCTGCTGCTATCCTTACAATCAGGAGGCTAATATTAGCATTCTTCATAATTTATATTAAGTTATTTATTGTGTTTCAGAAAGTATTTAATTGAGATATTGAATCACATGTTCATACAATTAAGCTTATATATATTTTCACCCTCGTATGAAATCAGCAACATCTACGTTATAATCATTCAAGCATCAGAGAAGAAATGTTTAACTTCGCGTTATTAATAAAAAACGAATTTATGAAGAATAATCATTTGCTTAGGAATACTATCAGTATTGTTTTTGCATTTTTTTTCCACAATTTCATTTTCGCACAACAAAATGAAAATAAAATTATATTTCCTGAGGAATCGTACAATTTTGGCACACTTCAGGAGTCTGATGGAGAAGTGCAGCATACCTTCAAATTCGTTAATGTAGGAAGTGACTCATTAAAATTAGTAGATGTTCAAAGCTCCTGCGGTTGCACTACTCCTTATTGGGAGAAAACAGCATTACTACCAGGAGACACAGGACACATAGTAGTGGCATTTAATCCACTTAATAAACCAGGAGGTTTTGAAAAAACTGTCACTGTAACCAGCAATGGAACACCTCCAATTTCATTATTGACTATATCTGGTTTTGTAGAACCCAGATCACTTACCATTGAAGACAAACTTCCTTTTGCCATTGGTGATTTAAGGTTTAAAAGCCAGTATTTGAATTTCGGAACTATTACTACTGAAAAACCGGTACAGAAGAGCTTTGCATTTTTTAATCAGTCTGAAGACACTATTTCCTTTCTGGAAAGACAAGTTGCAGGGGATTTTATCCAGTTACAACTCTCTCCAAAAGTTGTTCCTCCGAAAAGTTACGGGCAGCTAATGGTTACATATATAACGAAAAAGAGGAATGACTTTGGCTTTCTGAATGATCAGATCATGCTCTTTACTGATGAAGATAAGGACCACTATAAAGCATTGTCGATAATAGCCACAGTAATGGAATATTTCCCTCCTATGACGGAAAGGGAGCTTGCCAGAGCTCCACGGCTTCAGGTTGAAGAAGATACTTATGATTTCGGGCATGTAAATGTGGGCGAGGTGCTTACACATAGTTTTCTGATTCAGAATACAGGAAAAGACAAGCTGAACATCAGGAAGATGAAGCCTACCTGCAATTGTTTGCAAACTGAGTTGAAAGAGAGGGATTTTAAAGGAGGCAGCACAGGTGAAATCAAAGTAACTTTTGACACCGCAGGAACAGGTGGCTCACAGGTAAAAAGAGTAACTGTTTTCTCCAACGATCCTAGAAAACCCGCTAAAGATTTAATTCTTAAGGCTTACGTGAGGGAGTAGAGGTTTAATTAATAATTAGGAATTGGTTAATTGGTAATTGGTTAATTGGGAGTTAGCGAAATAGTCATTTGTTAATTATTGCAAGATTCAGATTAAAGAGGATGCTCATGATAAATACTGCACTGTTGGATAACAAATAATATCCCGATCGTTCTCTGTACAAGTCTTGCTAAAACCGAGCGGGCTGGTGACAAAAAGGCGGGGAGCGCGTTGAATTGTAGCGTGGGAGCCAGCCAGCTGGCGGATCTTGATTTTTTGCATCTTTTTGATCAAGTCATCGCAGTCCTTTGAACTGAACCTCAAAAGAGATAACAAAACTTTTCTTACGATAGAAAATAGTGTTGATGCTTTTAGTTTTCTGCTAATCTTAAGCAGTGTGGCTGTCCCAGCCAGCTGGCTGGGACTACAGGGGTGTTTTACGAGATAGAATAGTTTTCAATTGAAGGAAATCAAGTCTTGTTATATAGTAGCAAAAAGATAAAGAATAAAATCTTGTTTAAAATGCCTTAAAGCGTAATTGAAACCTCAATATCTTGCAAAATTTCTCTTTTTTTGAGGTTTTATACTTAGTTTTCCTATTTAAGGTTAGTATATCTGGTTTTTGAGTTCAATTTCATTTTCCATGAGTAGCCTAAAGAATTAATCGTTAGTAGTTAGCTTTTCGTAATTAACCCATTCGTAATTTATAATTAATTGGAGAGAATAGTTTCTTTAAGCTGGTCATTGAAGTAGATTTCCTTTTTCTGAAGCTTTTTATTTTCACTATAATAAAGCCATTCCTCTACCTTTTTATCACCTGCATATTTGCCTTCAATCGCTATAGTTCCATTAGGGTGGTACTTGAGGTATTCACCATGCAGCTTACCAAACTTGTAGATTTTAGAAGACAATTTATTCCCATTTTCATAGTAAGTCTGTTCTATACCTGTCTTTTTGCCTGCCTTGTAATCAGCTTCTGATTTTACGTTTCCATTCTCATGGAAGCTGATAACCGTACCTTCCAGCATTCCATTGCTGTAATTCTCTACTTTTTTCTCGGTGCCACTCTCATAATAATATTTCCATTCTCCTTCAGGAGCATCATTTCTGAAATAGACTACAGATTTACTTTTGCCAGAAGGGTAAAAAGTAGTTACTTCTTTATTTTGCTGTTCCTGACTGTATACTGTTGAGGAAATCAGTACGCTATCTTCTGTAAATTCTTTTACCTCCCCTGTTAAAAATCCATCCTTGTAGTTTCTAAGGGTTTTAATATTTCCATTTGGATAGTAACTGATATTAATACCATTCAATTTCCCATTGCGATAATTACTTTCAAGCAGCAAATTCCCTTCCTGATCGTAACTCTTAAGCTCTCCTGATTTTTTACCTTTCACATTTTCAAAGACTGTTTGCGCCTGTCCATTTTCATAAAAGGTTTTAAAGGTACCATTGAGATCTCCATTAATATAGGTTTCAACAGTTTCTAAATTGCCATTAGGGTAGTATCTCTCGGAAACACCATTGGGCTTACCATTTTTATAGTTGATTTTTTGCTGAATTTTACCATCAGGATAGTACTCCAACACCAGGCCATCGGGTTTTCCCTTTAAAAAGCTGCTTTCACTTTTCATTTTTCCCGATTCATAATAAAGAATGATTTTACCATTCAGTGTGTCGTTTACAAAGGTAGCTTCCTGAATTTTATTGCCTTCTTCACCATATACAATTGTTTTTCCAGTCCTTTTACCTTCTTTATAAGTGGTAGAGCGCATCAGTTTCCCATCGGGATAATACATTTCAAATTCTCCGATTTCCTTACCATTCTTAAATTCTCCTTCGGCAAGCAATTCCCCCGTATCGTAAAATTTTTTGTATGTCCCCTCTATCTGAGAAGTGTCATTATTGGCAATATAAAAAACCTCTTTAGGCATAGTGCGGGCACTATCGTAGTAAAAGGTTAGTTTTTTCAGCTTTTGACCTATAGCGAATTGACCGAAGAGCAAAAGGCTTAGTGAAAGAATGAAGGTTTTAGGTATAAAGCTAAGGCTGGAAGAGATCAATGGTTTTTTATTTTAAAATTTTTGGTATACTATAACAAATTAACTTCACAACGTGAAAATGCTGAAAATAGTCCACATAAACAGCAGAAAACGAAATTATGTTCCTCAGTGGAAAATGCAAATAAAAAAATCCCGGCTCCTATTCTATTTTTAGGAAACCGGGATAAAGGTATATAATGCTAATATAAAACTAGCTGCTTTTTACATTTTTTCAATTACGATAGCGGAAGCACCTCCACCACCGTTACAAATACCGGCTACACCTATATTACCATTTTTATTGCGCAACACAGAATGCAAAGTAGCCATAATTCTTGCTCCTGAAGCTCCAAGCGGATGACCTAAAGCAACCGCACCACCAAATACATTTACCTTAGAAGGATCAAGATTTAATTGCTGATTATTCGCTAATGCCACGGCTGAAAACGCTTCATTAATCTCGAAATAATCTACATCTTCTTTAGAAACACCTGCTCTTTTCATAGCAATAGGAATAGCCAGTGAAGGGGCAGTGGTAAACCAGATCGGGTCCTGAGCTGCATCTCCAAATCCCCTGATTTTAGCAATTGGTTTTAATCCCAGAGCTTCTGCTTTCTCCTTGCTCATTAAAATAAGTGCTGATGCTCCATCATTAATAGTAGATGCATTAGCAGCTGTTACAGTTCCTTCTTTTGAGAAAACCGGCCTCAAATTCGGTATCTTATCGAAGCTTACATTTTTGTACTCCTCATCCTCACTCACCAAGATAGGATCACCTTTCCTCTGAGGCACTTCAACAGGTACTATTTCATCTTTAAAATGACCAGCCTCTGTAGCAGCAGCCACTCTTTTGTAAGAATTAATTGCGTATTCATCCTGCATTTCACGGGAAATATTCATTTCTTTAGCCGTATTATCTGCACAATTTCCCATTGGAAACTTGTTATACACTTCCCATAAACCATCTTTCAACAAGCCATCTACCAGCTCTCCATTTCCATATTTATAACCATATCTGGCCTTAGGAATATAGTAAGGAATGTTAGACATGCTTTCCATACCCCCTGCAACAATGGTATCTGCATGGCCCAGCATAATGCTTTGCGCACCAAACATTACAGATTTCATTCCTGAAGAACACACTTTATTTACGGTAGTGCATGGCACATTAAAACCAAGTCCGGCACCTATAGCTGCCTGCCTGGCAGGAGCCTGCCCCAAGTTAGCAGAAACCACATTTCCCATAAATACTTCATCTACTTCTTTCGCATCAACATTTGCTTTGGACAGAGCCCCTTTAATAGCTGCTGAACCTAACTCAATGGCTGTGAGGCTTGATAAACTTCCTCCAAAACTACCAATTGGCGTTCTAACTGCTGATATAATATATACTTCTTTCATTCTATTGATATTAATTTATTAAAATTTAATTTATACAATTCCTCAATTTAGAGTAACAAACGTTTGCTTAATTAAACAGATTAGTAAGCGCATTTTCAATTAAACGAAAAAGGCCAGTGACAAATACTGACCTTTAAAAATGTTTACCAATCAGGCTTATTAGATTTCGGTTTTTCTGTAGCCTTTTTCCTCATTTGCTGAAAATACTGGGCCTCCTTATTTCGCAAAGCTTCCAATATCATCTTGGCTTTCTCTTCTGAAACATTCATCTGCTGTAATTTCTCACGTGTAGAAGGCTCCATAGGTTGCTCATCTTTCTTCCCTTCTTTAGCTTCCTGATTTTGTTGTTCCTGTTGTTTCTTTTGCTCAGCATCAGATTTTTCTTCTCCTTCTTTCCCCTCTTTATTATCCTCAGCATCCTGTTTTTCCTTGTCTTGCTTACCTTCTTTATCTTCCTGAGACTTATCCTGATTCTCCTGCTCTTTTTGCTTATCTCCGTCTTTTCCTTCTTTATTATCCTGCTCCTCGCTTTCTTTCTTTTCCTGGCCTTCCTTATCCTGCCCTTGCTGATCTTTATTATCCTGATTCTGTTGTTGCTTCTCCTGCTCTTTCATTTTCTTCTTCAACAACTCATAATTATACCTGGCTTCCTGATTAGCAGGATTGGTTTTTAGTGCTTCTTTGAAGTAACTAAGGGCGTTTTCATACTCTTTCTGTTGCTCAGAAAGGTTGCCCATTTGAAGAAATGCAGTAGAGCGTATTTCTTTATTTTCAGCAGTACTTAAACTTCTGTACCCATCAAATGCGTTAATTGTGTCTTTCAGTTGAAAATAAGCGTGCGCTCTATTTAATCTTGCCTCATCACTGTCATAATCGAGTGAATCGAGCAGGTAGGTGTAGTATTTAACTGCATCCTCAAATTTATGGTTTACATAAGCATCCATAGCTAATTCCTTCGCTTCATTAGCATTGGCAATTTTACTGATTGGATCAGTCGCCAAGACATCAATGCTTGCGAATAGGCCAAAAAATACAATAATCAAACTTTTATAGCTCATATTTTTATAATTTTTACGGATGTAAATACATCAAGCAGTAAGAGCAAAAATGCTGCTCCAAGAAAGTAAAAGAATTTGTTAGCAGAAACATCTACTATTCTGGTGTCTTTCAATTCTCCCTCAATAGTGTTAATGGTGGCAATTAAGCGACCCACTTCGTTATCCATGTAATTAATTTCAAAGTATTTCCCATCTGCTTCACGCGCTATTTTCTTTAAAGAACCAGATTCCAGCTTAGTGACTACCTCATTCCCTCTGTTATCTTTTTTATAGCCTCTGCGCGTATTTATCTTACTTCCTTTTTCTGTGCCAACGCCAAGTGTAAATAACCTGATGCCGGACTCATCAATTTTTGATACTGCCTGCTCGGTTTCCTCACCAAAGTCCTCTCCATCACTTATCAAAATAATAATTTTAGATTTCTGATTCTCAGCAACCTCTTCATCCTTCGTCAATTTATCGTACGCTAAAAACAAAGCAGAACCAAAATCTGTTCCCGCGCCAGGTACAAGACCGGTGTTCAGGGTTTCAATAAAAAGATTAAGTGCATTCTGATCATAAGTTAGAGGACATTGCACAAAGGCTTCTGAGGAGAAAATGATAAGTCCGATCCTGTCAGAACTGAAAGCGTCCACAATATTTTTCAGTTCGAATTTTATTTTTTCAAGCCTTGTGGGGGATATATCCTGTGCATTCATGGATTCGGAAAGATCTACTGCAATCATAATATCTTTTCCTACTGCTTTAACTTCTTGTTTATCTTCTCCGAAAGCCGGGCCGAGTAGGGCCATAATAAGCAAGGTGAAAATAGCGGAACGTAATAAAAATTTAGGAAGCACATTGGAGTAAGCCTGTCCAATTCTTTTTGCTACAGTAAAAACCCTGAAGGTATAGGCAAAGTATAGCCCAAGAAAAATGATAATAAAGAAAATTTCCTCTGTTCCCAAAGAATTAATCCACGTCATAAGCAATGTTTAACACAAAAATATAAAACGAAACGGAAAGCCCAACAGTATGTTGAAATGAAAAGATTAAAGATAGCGAATTTTGACAATTGAAAATTAAAATGAAGGCTTAGTAAGTGCATAAATTATCAGCTTTTCAAAAAAAATAAATCATTAAAAATATTTAGTCACTGATTCACAAAAACTTACGAATTAAAGTGCATTTTTTTTCAAAATATTCGGGAGGCTATTTGTATAAGTTTAAATCATTCCCTTATATTTGCATTCCAATTCGGAAAGAGATAGCGATATCACACGATTTGGAGGAGTGGGTGAGTGGCTGAAACCAGTAGTTTGCTAAACTGCCGAACTTAGTAATAGGTTCCGGGGGTTCGAATCCCCCCTCCTCCGCACGGAGTTCTGAAAGAGTGTTTCAGAGAAAGAATAAAAGAAATTAACAATAATGTCGCGGGGTGTAGCGTAGCCCGGTATCGCGCCTCGTTTGGGACGAGGAGGTCGTAGGTTCGAATCCTGCCACCCCGACAACAAAGGTTCATCTGAACCCAAAAGCCTGCAAATCTTACGATTTGCGGGCTTTTTTATTTTTTACGTATCAGTTCGATTTAGACAATTTCAGCAAAAATGAGACCTATTCGGTGAACCAAATGAATGGTTTATTTTAGTTCACCAGATTGATGCAAATAACTGTAAAACAGATAGTTGCATCACACATTTTGAACTGCTTTAGGTCTGTTTGAGTGACCTTGTGGAAGCAGTTCACCACGAGAGGAATCATTTTAACACAAACACTCAAAAGCTGAATTGTCATGAGAACTACAAACACCTTCGGAGTTCAGTTCATCACAAGAACGAACAAGGCCAAAGATGGCCTACTCCCAATCTATGCCAGGGTCACCGTTGATGGCCGCAGGGTAGAAATATCATTGAAACGCTGGATCAAACCAGGCGACTGGAATGGCAGCAAAGGCATGGCCAAGGGCAGCCGGGAAGAAATCAAATCGCTTAATCATTATTTGGATGAAGTCCAGGCCCGTATCATGGAATGCTACCAGGAGATGCAAGTGCAAAAGCGATTGATCACCGCAGATGCTATCAAAAGCATGTTCCTGGGCACAGATCAAAAAGACTTCACCTTATGCAAGCTGGTGGATTATCACAACCAGGCTATGCGAGATACACTGGCTTGGGGTACGATGAAAAACTACTTCACCACTCAGAAGTACATCCACCGATTTTTGAAAGAGCGCTTTGGCACTACTGACATGTTCCTTTCGGAACTGTCGTACAAGTTCATCACAGACTTTGAATTCTACCTCCGTAACTACAAACCCAAAGACCACCAGAAACCGCTTGGTAACAATGGAGTGATGAAGCACTTGGAACGTTTCCGGAAAATGGTGACCATGGCTGTAAAAATGGAATGGGTAAGTCGGGATCCATTTGATAAGTACCAACTTAAATTTCATCGAGTGGATAGGGATTTTCTCAATCATGAAGAACTCGAGGCAGTAGAAAACAAAGACTTCAAAATTGTACGTTTGCAGTGGGTAAGGGATCTGTTTGTATTCAGCTGCTATACCGGGCTGGCCTACATCGATGCAATGAACCTGACGCCATCCAACATTACCATTGGCATAGACGGAGAATACTGGCTTTCGACCTGCAGGCAAAAGACTGACCAGCCAGTAAGGGTTCCTATCCTTCCTAAAGCCTGGGAAATAATAGAGAAATACAAGACCCATCCTAGGGCATTGCAGAAAGGATCGGTATTCCCTATGATCTCTAACCAAAAGCTGAACTCCTACTTGAAAGAAATTGCCGACCTGTGCGGAATTGAAAAGAACCTGACCTTTCACTTGGCCAGACACACATTTGCCACCACCGTAACTCTTTGTAATGGCGTACCTTTGGAGACGGTGAGTAAAATGCTCGGCCATTCAAAGATCACCACTACCCAAGTTTATGCAAAGGTGGTGGAGAAGAAAGTGAGCGAAGACATGCAGGCTCTCCGTGAAAGGCTGGCAGCACCAAAATTGATGAGAAGGGCCAAGTAGTCCTTCATTTATTTAAAGCAGCTGTTTGTATTTGTACCAAAGTGTCCAAAAAAGAGAGTTGACACGCTTATTACTTTGCTTACAAAACATGGGATCAAACAGGAATCTATAAAGACCCTCAGGCCAAAATCAGGTTCCTTAGTGTAATCCCATATTCCTACAGAATTAATCCCGTATTTTGAACTTATGAAATTACTCATCGTAGAAGACGAGCCGCAGTTGCTAAAAAGCCTGGAAGACTTTGCTTCCGAAGAAGGGTTTATTTATGATTCTGTAACAGGGCTTCAGTCTGCTATGGAGCGTATTTCCCTTTATGAATATGATTGCATAATACTGGACATTAACCTTCCTGATGGTAGCGGATTTGATCTGCTGGAAACACTTCATAAGAATGGAAAGACGGACGGGGTGATCATCCTCTCAGCACGAAACTCGCTGGATGACAAATTGAAAGGCTTGGGACTTGGGGCTGATGACTACCTCACCAAGCCGTTCTATTTTTCGGAACTCAATGCCCGGATAAAAGCCATCATCCGCAGAAAACAATTCAAAACCAACAAACTTGTCCGCTTTGCAAACCTGGTTATAGAACCGGACCAGTATCTGGTCGGGGTAAACGACCTTGAAAATCTTATTTCATTTACAAAAAAGGAGTATGCTATTCTTACACACCTGATCAATAATCATAAGCGGGTGATCTCCAAAGTATCGCTGGCCGAATATATTTGGGGCGACTATGTGGATGAGGCCCAAAGTTTTGATTTTCTGTTCTCTCAGATCAGGAACCTCAAAAGAAAGCTGAAAGATGCCGGGGCACAGCTAGAAATCAACAACATCTATGGGGTAGGTTATCAAATCCAGGCATTATGAAGCTGCTTACCTACACCTCCCGCATTCAATTGCTTTATTTCCTGATGCTTTTCGGAATTTTTTCCATATTGTTTTACCTGGTGCTAAGCTGGAACGTACTTCAAAATGTAGATGAAGTGTTGTACAACCGTAAAGTCAACCTACTGGCTTACCTTGAACAAAACCCTGAAGCACCGTTTAAAGAGGACAATCCGCTGGACGATTTCACTTTTTATCTTGTTGAAGAAGCTGCTTTTCAGGAAAGATACGAAAGTTATACCGATACCCTCATTTATGAGCCTGTTGATGACGAGTTCGATGAGTACCGCATGCTGAACACTTTTGTG
The DNA here is from genome assembly GCF_014636295.1 of Marivirga lumbricoides. Lineage (GTDB taxonomy): Bacteria > Bacteroidota > Bacteroidia > Cytophagales > Cyclobacteriaceae > Marivirga > Marivirga lumbricoides. The sequence continues at coordinate 15,737 of NZ_BMEC01000020.1, forward strand.
AGACTACATGGCAAACATTACCGGCTGGAAATCATAAAACCTCACCTGGAAGCGGCTGAAATGATCGGAACCATTGCTATCACGCTGGGATCTTTGTTCCTGGCCCTGTTGCTTTCTTTTTATGTATCCCAGCGCGTTATCTCCCGGAAAATATGGGGCCCGTTTTTCGAAATACTCGAAAAACTCCGGCTCTTTCGATTTGATAAACAAGAATTTCCTGCACTGCCATCTACACATATTGATGAGTTCCGGATGCTGAATGAAGCTGTGAATGAGCTGACCCGGAAAAATATGGAAGTGTTTGAAAGCCAGAAGCAATTTATCGAAAATGCTTCCCATGAAATGCAAACACCCCTGTCTGTTATCCAGTCAAGGTTGGAAGGGCTTATCGGACAGGCAGAACTCACACAAGAGCAGGCGGAAATTGTGGAAGGCATTATCGGCTCCACACAGCGCTTAAAAAAATTGAACAAAACCCTGCTGCTCTTATCTAAAATCGAAAACCGGCAGTTTCTCCTTTCAGAACAGGTTGATATAAACACAATAATCAGCCGATCAATGGAATATTATGAAGAACAGAAAGCTGCCCTGAATATATCGGTGAAAACGGAAATACAAAATAATTTGATCGTGCAGGGTAATACGATGCTTGCCGAGATACTGGTACAGAACCTGCTTAAAAATGCATTTCTGCATAACAGGGAAAATGGCACGGTGAACATTCAAACAAAAGAGAGAAAGTTCATGATTGCCAATACAGGGCATGAAAAACAAGAAACAGGGACGGTATTAGAAAAAGACAAATTATTCAGCCGTTTTTACAAACAATCGGGTAATCCCGATACCTGGGGGCTAGGGTTGGCAATTGCCCGCAAGATAGCCGATACAAGTGGGTGGGAGCTTCATTACCGTGAAGAAGAAGGGTTGCACATTTTTGAAGTGGATTTCGGGTAACCAGACGATCTTCCCAAATTTCTACAGATTTGATGATTTACTTTACCTTTATAAATACGTGTATTATCTAAAATAAAATGACTTCAATGATGAACAGAAAGGATTTTCTCAGGAATTCGGCAATATTGGGTGGAGCGAGCATCCTTCCCATCAACAACGTTTTTTCACAGAATGTAACAGAAAATGGCATGGATAAACTGGTGGACAGCAATGGTAATTTCATCCAAAAATCGCTTCCATATAACAAGACATTCTTAGAACCACACATGGATGAAGAAACCCTGCACCTGCATTATGAATTCCATCATGGAGGAGCAGTAAAAGGGGCGAATAAAGACCTGGAAAACATCAAAAAACACCTTCAATCAGGCGAGATGGATCAAGTAGATATGTGGACTCGTAAGCTGGCCTATCATTTTTCAAGTCATGTCCTGCATTCCATATTCTGGTCTAACCTGACCAATAAAAAAACACAGCCCAAAGCGGAATTACTGAAACAGATAGAGAAAGACTTTGGCTCTTTTGATAACCTGAAAGCATACATATCCAAAATTTCCAAATCTGTAGAAGGGAGTGGCTGGGGAATATTGGGCTATCAGCCCTACTCACAATCCCTCACTTTACTGCAATGCGAAAACCACCAGAAGCTCACGCAGTGGGGTGTGGTTCCCCTGTTGGTCATTGATGTATGGGAACATGCTTATTACCTGAAATACAAAAACAAGAGGGCAGAATTTGTCGACACTGTATTGGAAATTATCAATTGGGACAATGTGGCAGAACGGTTTGTAACAGCTAAAAAATTACACGGATAATTTTTGTTGGAATATAGAACTAAGACCACATGACCTCTCCTCTGTTACCACCAGTATATTCAGTATATATAGATAATATATGATCGATAAACAGGTCTCCTATAAAGAAGCCCTAAAAGTGTGGGTTAAAGTTGCCATCTACAGTTTTGGAGGCCCGGCCGGTCAAATTGCCGTGATGCACAAAATATTGGTAGAAGAAAAAAAATGGATCAGCGAGAACCGTTTCTTACATGCATTGAATTATTGCATGTTGTTGCCGGGCCCTGAAGCACAACAACTGGCCACTTACATCGGTTGGCTATTGCACAAGACCAAAGGAGGATTGGTTGCCGGATTACTGTTTATCCTGCCGGGATTCATCTCCATTCTGATCCTGAGTATTCTTTATGCAGCCTACAGGGACGTAGGAATCGTTGAAGCCATATTTTTTGGTATAAAGCCAGCAGTGCTGGCCATCGTTATTGGTGCGGTCATCAAAATAGGTAAAAGGGCGCTAAAAAATGAAGTGATGATAATAATGGCTGCACTGGCATTTGTGGCCATATTTTTCTTCGAGGTGGATTTTCCTTACATCATTATTGTGGCAGGGCTGACCGGTTTTATTGGTGGCAGAATTTGGGAAGAAAAATTTCATGTAATAAAAGGACATGAGGCCAAATCGGATCAGGAGAATAATTATTTCATTGACAGTTATATTCAGCCCGTTAAGCCTTCAATAAAGAAAACAGTCAAAACAGTTTTGCTGTTCATAACCTTATGGGCACTGCCGTTAGTACTGATCGCCCTGTGGATAGGAACAGAAAATATTTTCTTTTCGGAAGGCCTGTTTTTCAGCAAAACGGCTGTGGTCACCTTTGGTGGTGCCTATGCAGTGTTGGCTTATATAGCCCAGAAAGCTGTGGAGGATTACGGCTGGCTCAAAAGTGGGGAAATGCTTGACGGATTGGGCATGGCAGAATCCACCCCCGGGCCGCTCATTCAGGTTGTGCAATTTGTCGGGTTTATGGGAGCTTATCGCTTATCTGGTACGATGGATCCACTTCTGGCCGGAATCTTAGCTTCCTTACTGGTAACCTGGACTACTTTTGTGCCTTGCTTCCTGTTTATATTTACCGGAGCTCCCTATATTGAGTATTTAAGAGGCAATAAAAACGTCACTACTGCCTTGTCCGGAATTACGGCTGCTGTTGTAGGAGTCGTGCTCAACCTTGGCGTGTGGTTCGCTATCCATACACTTTTTGGAGAAGTAAACGAAAGCCATTCCCTGGGGATTAGGTGGATGATACCTGAGTGGGCTACAATTAACATTCCTTCATTGGTGATTGGACTTATTGCTGCATTTGTTTATTTCATCCTGAAATGGGACATGCTGAAAACAATCCTGGTCAGTATAATATGCGGCATCCTGTATTATTTCACCTTTTCATAATATAAGTCCCTCCCCACTTCCTTCTCCCCATTTCCCCGCTTCCAACTCCATTCCCATATTTCTACAGAATCGCATCATAGGTTTGTGATAATTAATGACAAAATTGAAAAATGGTTCGAATATTCAAGATCCCCCTGCTAGTAGCCATCATTACCTTTGCCTGGACGAATGTACATTCCCAGACCCAGGTTCCTATAAAACAGCTACTGGAAACAGCCACAAAAAACTACCCCGCAATTCTTGCTGCGGAGGCACAAAAGGAGGCATCCGGAGAAAGGGTCAAATCCACCAGGCGTACAATTATACCCGATATTAATGCTTCTGCCCAGGCCAACTATTCGACTTATAACAACCTTACGGGGATGTTTTATCCTGAATACATTTTACCGGTGAGCGGTCCCCCTTCTACAGAGAATCTCAATAATATGGTCTGGGGTTCGGCTGCCGGTTTGCTCATGAAATGGGAGCCCTACACCTTCGGACGCAGAGGCAATGAGATAAAAGCAGCCGAAAGCACCTATGAGGCCGGGGTGGCCATGAAAAGCCTTACGCTATTGGAACATAACGTGCAATTATCTAGCACCTACCTGGATTACCTCCTGGCCCTTCAAATCCTGAATGTACTGGAAAGCGATCGGGAAAGAGCTGAAGCAAATTATGAACAAGCTGTAAGCCTGGCTACTTCCGGATTGGTTTCGGGGGTGGATACGGCACGTTTTCATACCGAACTATCCAAGACAAAGATCAAAATTCTGCAACAGCAAAACACCATTTATGAACACAAAGCAGCGCTATCACAATTGATTGCGGCTGGTTTACCTGAAAACCTGGTAGACTCGTCCTTTTTTAAGGTACTCCCTCAGGTTTCAGAAGTTGCCGAAATGATCCATCCGAGAGAACAACTGGCCATGGCTGAGTGGAAAACCTCACAATACCTGTTTAAAGCAGAGAAATTAAGCTGGATGCCCACCCTAAGTGTATTGGGTACTGCTTATGGTCGAGGTTCCGGTGTGCAGCTTGACAACAACGGTAACACCTTTGTCGATAACCCGTCTGACGGGTTTAATATCAACAGGTTCAATTATGGCATTGGTGTACAACTTGCCATACCGCTGACCCAGATCTTCCGCTATCAAACCCAGTGGAAAGCAAGGGAATTGGAAGCTGATGCCGATAAACAAGAACTGGAAAAAGTTCTTCTGGCCCTCAATAAGCAAAAGTCCGTTGCTGATAACACATTAATCACTGCACTGGCCATTGCCGGGGAAACCCCTGTACAATTCCAGGATGCCCGTTATGCGTATGAAGCCATACAATCCCAGTACCAGGCAGGGCTGATAACCTTTACGGAGCTGATTGAAGCCCGGAATGAGCTGGTAACAGCAGAAATAGAACTTCGAAGATCCTATTGGGAAGCCTGGAAAGCACTACTGTATGTAGCCGCTATAAATGGTAATCTGGAAATCTTTTTAAACCAATTATAAAGATGATCAAACTAATAATATCTGCTTTAAGGAAACCTTTAACAGTTATGGTAGCCCTTTTGGCTATCGTGTTTTTTGCTGTGTTGGCTATCCGGAACATGTCGGTCGATATATTCCCGAAGCTGGGTACGCCAACTATATATGTGGCTCAAACGTATGGAGGTTTGGCTCCCAACCAAATAGAGGGTTTTATGACCTCCTACTACGAATATCATTTCCTGTACATTAATGGTATAAAAGAAGTAGAAAGCAAAACGATCCAGGGCGTTTCCTTAATGAAGCTCACCTTTCATGAAGGAACCGATATGTCTCAGGCTCTGGCGGAAGTAGTGGCCCAGGTCAACCGGTCCAGGGCATTTATGCCTCCGGGTACCGTACCCCCTTTTATTACCCGGTTTGACGGAGGAGGCGCACCGGTAGGCCAATTGGTTTTTAGCAGTGAAACCCGGTCCTTGGGTGAAATACAAGATCTGGCGCTTTTTAAAGTACGCCCCAAATTTGCTTCTATCCCGGGCGTGTCAGCTCCTCCTCCCTTTGGCGGAAACCAGCGTACGGTGCTCATCAAAGCCGACCCTTCCAAGCTGCGTAGTTACAACATCAGCCCGGATGAACTGGTTATGGCCATTGCCAAAGGCAACAACATATCTCCCTCCGGCAACATCCGGACAGCGGACAAACTCTTGATCGCAAATCAGAATACGGTGGTAAGTGATATTCAGGAGCTGGCCAATATCCCCTTAAAGAAAGGTTCCGGACCCGCTGTATACGTAAGGGATGTAGCCGAGGTGCAAAACGGATCCGATGTAGCATCAGGCTATGCTCTGATCAATGGCAGCCGTTCGGTGTATATTCCTGTAACCAAACGGGCGAGCGCCTCCACTTGGGATGTCGTCAAGCGCATAAAGGCAAGCCTGCCGGAAATGCAGGCGGCTGTGCCGGATGACATCAAAGTAAGTTATGAATTTGATCAGTCGGGTTACGTGATCAACTCCCTGAAAACCCTGTCCTTTGAAGGGGTATTGGGAGCAGTGCTTACCGGCTTAATGGTATTGCTGTTCCTGGGTGACAGGCGCAGTGCACTCATTGTGGTTCTCACCATACCGCTTGCCATATTATCGGCAGTAGTGTGCCTCTATCTGACCGGACAGACAATCAATATCATGACATTAGGCGGACTGGCACTGGCGATAGGTATTCTCGTAGATGAATCGACTGTGACGATTGAAAATATCCACCGGCATCAGGAAATGGGCAAGACGAAGGCCCGGGCCATTCTGGATGCCTGCAAAGAAATTGCCTTGCCCAAACTCCTCATCCTGATCAGCATCCTTGCCGTATTTGTCCCGTCCTTTTTTATGAGCGGCACGCCCCGGGCCATGTTCTTACCGCTTACGCTGGCGGTAGGTTTTGCCATGATCGCCTCTTTTCTGCTTTCTCAAACCATGGTACCCATTCTTTCCAATTGGTTTTTGAAAGATCATGTTCCTAAAAACGAAGATGGAAAGTTTCAACGGTTTAGAAACCGGGTAACAGGATATACAAAAGGTATCACAAACATGGGCGGATGGGCCATCGGTATTTACCTGGTAGTCATTATTGCTATGCTTGCGTCCGTTTGGCAGTCTACCGGCACAGAGATATTTCCAAAAGTAAACTCCGGACAGTTGCAAGTCCGGTTAAGGATGCCCGATGGCACCCGTATCGAAAACACTGAAGAGAAAACAAAAAAATTCCTGGAGGTAGTAGACGAGGTGGTGGGTAGAGAAAATGTAGAGATCACTTCAGCATTTGTCGGCATCCAGCCTCCGAGCTACCCGGTCAATACTATTTTTCTATGGACAAGTGGTCCGCATGAGGCAGTTGTCAAGATCAAGCTGAAAGAAACAGGACAAGACTTGGACGTCCTCAAAGAAACCCTCAGGAAAAGCATAGCGGAAACCATACCTGAAATGCGCCTCTCTTTCGAACCTGCTGACCTGGTAGACCAGGTGATGAGCCAGGGGGCCAATACATCGGTGGAAATTGCCGTGCAGGGTAAAAACCTTGTTGAATCACGAAAATTTGCTGAAGAAATAAAGAACAGAATAGAAGGGTTATCTTTTATGCGGGATGTACAGTTTGGCATTCCGTTGAACTATCCTTCCATTGACCTGGAGTACGACCGTGTACGTGCCGGCCAGTTGGGCCTTACCATTGAAGACATCAGCCGGTCGGTAACGGCCTCCACTTCTTCCAGCCGTTTCACCCAGCCCAATTACTGGCTGGATGCCGGATCGGGTAATGCTTATCAAGTGCAGGTAGAGTTTCCACAATATATGGTAGATCAACCCGGTGATATCGAAAAGGTGCCGCTTAAATCGGAAAATGGAAAAACCGTCTATGTGGGTGACGTGAGCAAATGGAAACCGGCTACCGTGATTGGGGAATACGACCGCCTTAACCAGCAACGGTTCATCACCATCACAGGAAACCTGCATAACAAAGACCTGGGAAGCGCCATTAAAACCCTACGTAATGAGGTGAATGCAATGGGTGAACCACCTGCCGGGATGAGTGTTAAATTCAGAGGACTCGCAGAACCTCTCACCCAAACCTTTGATGAACTGAGCACCGGCCTTTTGCTGGCAGTAGCTGTAATATTTCTGCTACTGGCAGCCAGCTTTCAGTCGTTCCGGCTTTCCTTCGCAGTGCTATCTACTGTTCCTGCCGTCATAGCCGGATCCTTCCTTCTTATCTGGATAAGTGGGAACACGCTCAATATTCAATCTTTCATGGGCAGTATCATGGCCATAGGGGTGGCGGTGGCCAATGCCATTTTATTTGTCACCATAGCCGAGCAATATCGGAAAGATCAAAGACAAAACCCACACCTGGAAGGAATAAAGGATCGGTTGAGACCCATACTCATGACCAGCATTGCCATGATAGCTGGTATGACTCCTATGGCGCTTGGACTGGGCGAGGGAGGCGAGCAAACCGCCCCACTGGGGCTAGCCGTGATTGGCGGGTTGCTGTTTTCCGTGTTTGCCACCGTGTTCATCCTGCCTTCCGTTTACTGGCAACTTACGGGAAGAAAACACTATAAGAGCATATCACTCGATCCGGACGATGAGCAGAGCGCCTATTTTGGACAGTAGTAAAATTTACATGAAACCAGAAAAAACAGTAAAGTTTAAACATAATGAGAAAATACATCCTACCAATTTTATATATGGCCATTGTTTCTGGCTGTTCGAATAAAGCTGAAAACAGCAACATGGAAAGCAAAGGTGGGCCGGCAAAAAAAGCGGAAATAATAACAGTGAGTTACGAAAATGCCCCACAGGCCCTGACACTCCCGGCAGAGTTGCATGCTTTTGAAAAGGCCGGGCTGAATGCCAGGGTGCAGGGATATGTAAGCGAGGTGCTGGTGGATATTGGTGATAAAGTAAAAAAAGGAGCAGTCCTGATAAAAATAGAAGCACCGGAAGTAAAGGCAGCTTATGCTGAAGCCCGTAGCGAGGTAGAGTCTGCCAGAGCAGATTATTTGAGTAGCAAAGATGTCTTTGAGCGGTTGGTGAAAGCCTCCGGAAAGCCTGGTACGGTTTCAGAATCCGACCTGATCAAAGCAAAGAACAAAGCTATGGCTGACAGCACCCGGCTGGTGGCAGCAGATTATACCGCCACGGCAAAGCAACAATTGCTGGATTATCTTACCATCCGGGCACCTTTCAACGGAGTGATCACCCAAAGGAATACCGATCCGGGAAATCTTGTCGGAGGAAATAATGGTGTCCCTTTGTTGGTGATCGAAAACAATCAAAAATTGCGGTTAAAGGTACCGGTGCCGGAAGCCTTGACCGGAAGTTCTGTGGCGGAGAACGCTGTGACATTTAAAGTAGAGCCATTTCCCGCGACATTGTTCAATGCAGATTTTTACCGGAGAGCCAGAAGCATCGATCCGGACACCCGCACAGAGATGTGGGAATTTATCGTGCACAATCAAAAAGGTGAGTTGAATGCAGGGCTTTTTGCAGAAATACAATTACATATTCAGCGAACCGGTGGAAGTATGTGGGTACCTCAAAGTGCTGTATTGACCACCCTCCGTAGAAAAGCTGTGGGAAAGGTGGTAGAGGGTAAGCTGAAATGGGTAGAAGTAAAAACAGGCATGAAAAACGAAAGTACGGTTGAGGTGTTTGGCGCGCTTGATGCCGGGGATCACATCCTCTTGCAGCCCAATGAAGAAATGACAGAGGGAATGCCTATCAACTAACTTCCGTTTGTATGGGCCGTTTCTTTATCACGTTTCTGGTTTGGGCCATTTGCTATGCTACTTGCAAAGCCCAAACAAGTAAACCGGATACGATTTACGCAGAGTACGTTCAGGAAGAAATTCAGCTTGATGGCAAGCCGGATGAAGCAGTATGGAAGCGAGCCGTACATATCAAAAATTTCACACAGCGGGAATTGAACATTGGTGAACCGGCTACCGAAAGAACAGAAGTTGCGATTCTATATACTGCCAAAACCCTGTACATCGGGTTTTGGGGATATGACAGGAATCCTCAAAAGATAATAGCCCGCGAGATGAAAAGAGACTTTGACTGGGGAGGAGAAGACAATTTTGAGGTGATCATTGATACCTACAATGACGACCGCAACGGATTCCTGTTTGCTATCAATCCCAATGCGGCAAGAGCGGATGCGCAGGTTCTCAATAACGGTGAATCTTTTAATAAATTCTGGAATGGCGTTTGGGATGCCAAAACCACTATTACCGATGAAGGCTGGTTTGCAGAAATAGCCATCCCTTTTTCCACTTTAAAATTCCCCACTGATGCACAGGAGCAGATATGGGGCATCAACTTCGAGCGGAATATCCGCAGAAAGCGTGAGCAACTGCTTTGGCAGGGTTGGTCCAGGGATTCCGAACTGGAACTGCTCAACAGGGCGGGTACGCTGGCTGGTCTGGACAGCATTGTCAGCAAGGATTTTATTGAAATAAAACCTTATGCCATTGGAGGAGGCGAATTTACACCCGGTCAGGAAAAAGGGCAACTGAATGCCGGTGGGGATATCAACTACCTCATTACGCCCACGCTCCGTATGAACCTGACTTTCAACACTGACTTTGCGCAGGTGGAAGCCGACCGCCAGCAGATCAACCTGACCCGATTTCCCCTGTTCTTCCCGGAGCGCAGGGAGTTTTTCCTGGAAGGACAGGACTATTTTGATATGGGAATGGGAAATAGCATTATCCCATTTTATAGCAGGAGGATTGGGTTGGCCGAAGACCGTTCCACCGTACCCATTATTGCCGGGGCAAGGATTCTGGGTAAAGTAAAAAATTCCACCCTGGGAGCATTGTCTATGCAGACAGCAAGCCGGGACAGCATTCCGTCCACCAACTACTCAGTGGTAAGCTGGCGTCAGGATGTGATGAAACAATCCTCCATAGGCATTCTGTCTGCCAATAAATACGAAAATGGACGCTGGCACAGCACTACCGGTGGCTACGGGCTTTACAGTACATCCAAGCTATTCGGTGATAAAAATTTGAATATTGGAGCTTCTTTTACTCAAAATATTAATTCTGATAATTATGATTCTAAAGCCAATGCTCACCGCATCTATCTGAGCTATCCCAACGACAAAGTGGAATTTGATATGGCCTGGCAACGAAGCGCTCCCGCTTTCAACCCGGAGGTGGGTTTCCTGCGCAGGGACAATTTCCAGGAGTTTTATGCAGAACTCGAATGGAAGCCCCGGCCTAAAAACTTTCTGAAATGGATACGGCAGTTCAGCTTTAAGGGGCTTGATATGAACTACTTTGTCTTTGATGATACAGGGGAACTGCAATCGTTCTCTTATGAAATCCGGCCATTAGGCTTTGAAACACGCAGCGGGGAATTTTTTGAGTTTAACCTGCAAAGGAAGGCAGAAGGTTTGCGTGAACCTTTTGAGATCAAAGAAGGCATTACCATACCTGAAGGCGATTACTGGTACAACCGGATGGAAATACAAGCCGCTACATTCAGTGGTCGCACTTGGTCGGTGTATTCCAGAATAAACTGGGGAGATTTCTTTACAGGCAAAAGTACCGAAAGTACATACGAACTTTCCTGGCGAGCCAGCCGCTATCTTAAAATAGGCGCCAACTATGAAAAAAACTGGATTGACTTACCGGAAGGAAGCTTTGATACCGACCTGATCGGAAGCCGGATGGAATATGCAGTCAACCCGAATTTGTTTGGATCCTTGTTTTCACAATGGAACAGCGAAGATGAGGAAGCCATCCTCAACTTCAGACTGCAATGGATTCCAATAATCGGAGCGGACTTCTTTTTTATTGTCAACCAGGCCTATGATACATCAGGGAATGATTGGAAACTTGAAAGGACGACCATTTTAGGCAAACTGATTTGGAGATTTGTAATTTAAAAAGAAGAGATATGAGACACCTGTTTAATACGATTGTACTGTTCATGCTAATGTTCACCGCATGTAACCTTTCACCAGATGAAGTAACCGTTTACTGTACCGTTGACCAGGTCTTTTCGGAACCGGTGTTGAAGGATTTTGAAAGAGAAACCGGCATTAAAGTAAAAGCGGTGTATGATACCGAAGAAACCAAGTCCACCGGGGTAATGAACCGATTGATTGCTGAGAAAGATAACCCACAGTGCGATGTGCTCTGGAGTGGCGATCCGGTGCGTAATAGCGTGTTGCAATCCAGGGATATTACGAAACCTTATCAATCGGAGCAAACCCGGCTCATCCCTGATCACTTCAAAGAAAAAGATAGCCATTGGATTGGTTTTTCAGCAAGGGCCAGGGTGCTGATCTATAACAAGACGCTTATCCCACCTGATTCATTGCCCAGGTCTATTCTTGACTTCACAAAACCCCGCTTCAAAGGCCGCTTTTCCATCGCCAACCCCTTGTTCGGCACCACCACTTTCCACATGGCTGCTTTGTTTGAGTCATTGGGCGATGAAAAAGCCAAACAGTGGATGAATGATATTAAAACAAATGGAGCGGTGGTAGCTGCCAGCAATGGGGACGTTAAAAAGCGGGTGATGAACGGAGAAATGGCTTTTGGCCTTACCGATACCGATGATGCTTTTGAAGCTAAAAAAGAAAGTGATGAAGTGGATTACATTTTTCTGGATCAACAGGAAAATGGTATCGGGACGCTCATCATGCCCAATGCCCTTAGTCTTATTAAAGGTTCGCCTCAAAATGAAAACGGGGAAAAGCTCATTAACTACCTGCTGACACGGGAAACGGAAACGAAACTGGCCAAATCCTGTGCACAGATGCCGCTGATCAAGGGAACGGAAGTACCGGAGAACGTTCCTTCCTTAGACAACATCCAACCAATGAAAATTGATTACAAAACAACTTCTGAAAAACTGCAAGTCATACAACCCTGGTTAAAAGCATGGACAGAACAATAGGCAAAAATATCATACGATTCGTTTCTTTTCTGCTGCTCTTCCTGCTGCTGGCATTGCCGATTATGCTGCTGCTTTTGCAATGGTTGACAGCGGGAGAAGATACGGTCCTGCTTTCCATCATCAACCGGGAAAACCTGCTGCTTATCGGGAAAAGCCTTCTGATGTCCGGTATAGTAGCGCTGCTGGCAACGCTTACCGGAACTATTTGTGCCTTTCTGCTTTACAAGTTTCAATTTCCATTTAGCGGATTTTACAAGTTGACATTGCTATTGCCATTACTTATTTCTCCCTACATTTTTGCAGTGGCATGGAAAGACGGGTTTTTCTGGTTATTGGGAAATACAGCCGCTATCTATTCGGAAGCAGGGGTGATCCTGGTACATACCATTGTCTTTTTCCCTCTGGCGATGCTGATTACCGGAAGTGCTTTATCCCAAATTCATGCCGGCTATGAAGAAGCGGGATTAATGACCGTCTCTTTCAGGAAAATGATGATAAAGATCATACTCCCCCTTATCCGCCCTGCACTGACCATCTCCTTTTTGCTTAGCCTGATATTCAGCCTAAGCGATTTTTCCGTTCCCGCCTTTTTTTGTGTGCGTACCTTTACCACCGAGATATTCACACAGTTTTCCGCCCTTTATAATTTCCCGCTGGCTATTGGGCAGTCGGTTATACTGCTGCTTATCTGTCTTCTTTTCATGCTGTCAGAAGCTCGTTATTTATCAGATGCACCTTTCTTTTCCGTATCGGTAAAAGGAAGCGTTTCTAAAAAATACCATGCCGGAAATCGCAAGATAATGTTGCACAGTTTCCTCTGGATGTTGCTGGTTTCATCTTTGCTGATGCCTGCTCTTATGCTAACGGTACAATCTCTAACCGGGAGGACAATGTTTTTTGCCCAGGCATGGGAGCTTATACGCCCCGCTGCTTTTCAATCTGTCAAACTTGCCTTTGCGGGAGCTTGCATTATCACCATCATTGGGCTATGGACGGCTTACGGTAAAGAACGAAGGAACCACAAACTGCCCGATTTGTTGCTTTTGCTAACTTTCATTGTTCCTTCCACCGTGCTGGGAATAGCATTGATACGGCATTATAACCTTCCTGCCGTGAACTTCATCTATGGCACTTCGCTCATCCTGTTGATAGCGTACCTGGGAAAGTTTGGCTTTATCGCATCCAGGATAATAGGTAATGGTATCAAACAAATACCCGTTTCCTTTGAAGAAGCAGCATCTGTGGCAGGGATTCCTTCAAAGAAAATATTTCTAAAGATCAGCCTGCCTTTGCTCATACCGTCCTTGTTTACCGCATTCGTCTTATCCTTCATCTTGTGTTTGGGAGAATTGGGGGCCACGATGATGGTTTATCCACCCGGCATGGAGCTGATGCAGGTAAAAACGTTCGCTATTAGTGCTAATGCACCCCAGGCCCTCACCAGCAGCATGACACTGATCAACCTGGGGGTGACGGTTTTTTTAATCCTTTTGCTCTTTGTTTTTGGTAAATGGATATTTAAAAAATTTCAGTATGTATAAGATTACCCTCGAACATATTATGCACAGCTATGAGGATAAAGAAGTCTTGCAGGATTTCTCATTTTCTTTTGAGCAGGGAAAAAGAACTTGTCTGCTGGGGCCTTCCGGCTGTGGTAAAACTACGGTATTGCGCCTGGTTGCCGGACTGGAAAAGCCTGCAAAAGGTGTAATAAAAATAAGCGAAACGGTGGTAAGTGAAAATGGGGCAATTCTCATTCCGCCCCATCAACGTAAAATAGGTTTCGTTTTTCAGGACTTAGCACTTTGGCCGCATTTTACGGTGTATGATAACATCGCCTTCGGATTAAAAGAGAACAAAGAAAAGAATGTGAAAGGTAAAGTAGCTGAATTACTGGACTTATTTGGGATAAGTGATAAAGCCCCAAAATACCCGCATCAGCTTTCCGGTGGACAGAAGCAAATGGTAGCCATTGCACGCTCCCTGGCCATGCAACCGGAGATACTCCTTATGGATGAGCCACTGGCCAATATTGATGCTCATTTAAAAGAGCGCATTCTTCAGCATATGAAAGATATTCAGCGACAGCAACAGTTCACTATGCTGTATGTTACACATGACCAAAAAGAAGCTATGAACACAGGTGATTACATAGTGGTCATGAATGCCGGAAAAATAGAGGCTGCCGGATCAAAAGAAGAAATAAGCCATTCATCATCCAGATTTGTAAGATCATTTATAAAAACATAAAAAAGAAGAAATTATGAAAACAACAGCAAAATATGTAGTGCCGTTAATCGCATCTGCTTTGATAGCAGTTGCATGTGGTAACCCAAAATCAGAAGGCTCGAACGAACAAAGCCAAGAATCCCCTGCTCGTACGATAGACGGGAATGAACAAGCACAATCCACAGACTCATTGAATCCGGAAGAAACAACCCTGTTTGATTTTGAAAATAATACTGCCGGTCAACTGCCAGCTCAATGGTCAGAATATTATACAGGATCGGATGGCACGGAATGGAAAGTTGCAGAGGATAATGGAAACAAAGTGCTGGCACAATTGTACAGCGACAATCCCAACAACCACTTTAATGTGATTGTAAATGATGGCATTGTAGCCAAGGACATGGTACTTACTGCCCGGCTAAAGGGTGTTACCGGCAATCACGACCAGGGAGGCGGCTTTGTGTGGCGCTTCACAGATAAGTACAACTATTACGTGGTGCGGGCCAATCCGCTCGAAGATAATGTGGTATTGTACAAGGTGGAAGACGGCAAACGCACCGACTTGCCACTGGCGGGCAAAGGAAGGACATATGGGGTTGACGTTCCCCCAATGGGAAACCAGTGGCACACACTGAAGTTAACAGTAAAAGACGATGTATTCACGGTATTTCTTGACGATAAGGAACTTTTCAAAGTGCAGGACAAAACCTTCACAAAAGCCGGTAAAGTGGGTTTTTGGACAAAAGCAGATGCCGTGACGTACTTTGACGATTTTGAAATACAGAAATTTAAATAGACTAAACCATTGGAAATAGCACTGGAGCCGCTTGATATTTCCGCAATTGAAAACCCCATGGGAGGTTTGAAGGGCACAGAAAATAATGGCAAAAGCCGGTTGAAAACTTGCTGGAGGCCTCAGTGTATGAAGTCGAGATTTCTTTATCTCGGTGGTTTGTATCTGTCGGTAAGCAATGTACACTGAGTGGTGAATCAATAATTGCGAATGTTCAACAATGACCAGCTATATGAAGATTTAGAGGACAGGCTTAGAATGATTGATCTGGAAGAAGACAACATTCTCAAAAAATCTGAGCAAAGTTTTCAGACAGTGCTTCAGGCCATCAACCAGTTGAGAGATGATTTGCAACAGAAACCATTGGTTTCACAAAATGATGAAATCTCGTTTTTCAAGGAGATCAAACCCAAGTTCATCAGCAAGCTAATCTATCATTTGAGTGTGTTCAATATTGAAACCAACAAGCCGAATGGTGGAATTAAGGTAAGACGCAAGTACTACCAGAATGAATTGGACAAGCTCAAACGGTACTTTGATAACAACCTGGAATTTTACCGCTACTATCGTACCCACAGTAATTACCTGGATCACAAATACTTTGTCCGGGGCAAACAGGACATAAGGTTAACGCTTGATTCCTTCTTCTTTGAAACCGATCCTAATTTTTCTACCAGCCATGATTTTAAGGTTTCTAACATCCTGGCCAATGACCTGCTCAACGTCTATCTGGAAGATGAATTGAATAAATTGGATATGAGGGACATAAACAACGGAAAATCACAAGTTGAACCGAAGGTGAAACTGGCTTGGACGGATTCCAAGGTGGCGCTAATTGAATTGATGTATGCGTTACAGGCCAGGGGTGTATTTAATAATGGGATTGCTGATCTCAAAGAAATTGCTGCTTTCTTTGAGGATTTGTTTGATATAGACCTTGGACAATATCATCGTACATTTCTTGAAATAAGGATTCGCAAGACCGGACGTACCAAGTTCCTGGATTCCCTCAAAGAAAGTGTCATCCGTAGAATGGATGAAGCTGATGAGAAATAGCTAAAAATCTTTCCCAACTTCGGTTTGACTTGTGAATAAAACCCACTAAACGGTAACACCTTCGCTGTTCAATCAACATTTGTTAAGAAATGGCAACAGAAGTTATTACCACAGATGACCTTCGAGAGTTCAAGATCGAACTCCTGGAAGATTTAAAAAGATTACTTAAAGAGCATTCAGGACAGCCATCCAAGAAATGGTTAAAGTCCTATGAAGTCCGCAAGCTCCTTAGCATCTCACCAGGTACATTGCAGAACCTGCGGGTAAACGGCACATTACCCTTTACAAAGATTGGTGGAGTGATCTATTACGACTATGCTGACATTCAGTCCATGCTCCAATCTAATAAGTTTCAAAACCGCTTAAGGTAAAAACACATGGGCGGGTATGAACTACATCAGGCACCTTTCCGCAGCGTTCCAGCAGATGGATGCAGATACCAGGCTCACGCCCTACCACATCAGTTTGTATATGGCCTTGTTCAGGCGGTGGAACCTCAACTTTTTCAAGAACCCCATTTCTGTATCCAGGGACGAGCTGATGAGGTTGTCAAAAATTGGCTCAGTGAACACCTACACCAAGTGTCTGAAACAGTTGGATCAATTCGGGTATATCCGTTATGAACCGTCATACAATCCGCATCGGGGCAGCCTCATTTACCTGTACAGTTTTGATAAAGGTGATGATAAGGGTACTGATACAGGCAGTGAAATTGCTGTGAGACCTTATACAAACAATACAAACCCTTTAAACTATGAAAACGAAACAAACTTGGGTGAGCATTCAAAAAAAATGGAGATCGATTCAAATGATTTGGAAATGAAAAGAAAGTTGAGCTCGCCACAGGCGAACGAAATCCCGGCTGATGTCGGGAAAAAGTTGCGCCAAAAGAAAAAAGAAGCATCAGGCTTTGGCCCGGACATTCCCCCACTGGAAGAGCATGTCAAAATCTACTTTGAAGAAAAGGGCTACCCACCTGTGGAGGCGGAGAAGTTTTACAACTACTTCCAGAGCAATGGCTGGCTGGTAGGAGGCCGCTCCAAAATGAAAGACTGGAAAGCAGCCGCCCGTAACTGGATGCTGAACGCTCAAAAATTTAATACCAATGCAAAAAATCAGCGAAACCATCAATCAGGTCCTAAACCCGGAAACCTCCACACAGGAACCGGCAAAGACTATGGCGAGCCGCTCTAAGGCCTCAGTGGCAAAAGATAGGCTAAAGCAGGAGGGTGTTCAAAGCAACATCATTCAGTTCGATAAATGCCTTGAATTCTTTGAAAAGGCAGGAAAAGAATACGTCAGCCAAAAATTCAGGATATGGAGGGAAGATCATCTTATCCTGTTCAAGCTCCTGGTCTATTTTTACCGTGATGAGGTCAATGCCGAAAAGCATGGCATTGACCTCCACAAAGGCATCTTGATCACAGGTCCGGTCGGCTGTGGTAAAACCTCCCTGATGACCCTGCTTCGCTTTATGCTCGCACCCAAAGAGCAGTACATCATCAAATCTGCTCGTGACATCACCCTGGAATTCATTCAGGACGGCTATTCTACTATTAACAAATATTCCAAAGCAGCCTTCCAGCAGACAGGTGGAGAGCTGATCTCGAAAGCCTATTGCTTTGATGATCTGGGAGTAGAGTCCAACATCAAATATTATGGAAACGAAACCAACGTAATGGCTGAGATCCTTCTAAGCCGCTACGATATGTTCATCAGCCGTCACATGCTCACCCATGCCACCACCAATCTTTCAGCCAGTGAAATCGAAAACTGCTACGGCAATCGGGTAAGGAGTAGATTAAGGGAGATGATGAACGTGATTGCCTTCGGTAAGGAGGCGAAGGATAAGCGGGTATGAACATGTCCCATCGTGGTACATGTTTAGGTTTTCATGTTCTATTCTTAAGGTTTTTGTCTCATGTCCCATGATGGTACATATAACTTGTTTCATGTCCCAATTTTCGTATTTTTGTCTCACGTAATTTATAAAATGAAGAATATAGATCCCTCAAAGCCATTCAATGATTTACCTCTTCTACCCCCTCCGGTGGAAAAGGTGGAGACTATAGAAATCCTCAAACAGGAAAGTAAAGCAGCGGTTGCCCTTGCTGAGTTGAAGGGATTGGCAAGAACCTTACCCAATCAGGGTATTTTGATCAATGCCATTGTACTTAAAGAAGCACAGGCCAGCTCTGAGGTGGAGAATATCATTACCACACACGATAAGCTCTATCAGGCTTTAGCCGCCAAGTCAATGACAATTGATCCTTCTACCAAGGAAGTCCTTCGGTACAGGGAAGCCCTGCTCTATGGTTTTGAGGAAATTAAAAAGAAAGGCTTCCTGAATACCAATGGTATTGCTCGCATTCAGGCTATACTGGAAGAGAATGAGGCCGGGATCAGGCAGCTACCAGGTACTTCTTTGAAAAATGATCTGACCGGGAAAACAATTTATACACCGCCAGATGATAAGGAAGTAATCGTCAGACTGATGAAAAATCTGGAAGACTTTATTAACGATGAACCCGATGCAATGTCACCCCTGATCAGGATGGCCATACAACACTACCAGTTCGAAAGCATCCACCCTTTCTATGACGGCAATGGCCGGACGGGAAGGATTATCAACGTGCTTTACCTCATACTTCACAATCTGTTGGAAATACCCATGCTGTACCTCAGCGGCTACATCATAGACCACAAAGGAGCTTACTACAAATTGCTACAAGAGGTGAGGACTAAAGCCAATTGGGAAGGTTGGATATTGTTTATCCTCAAAGCAATTGAGGATACTGCTACAAAAGCCATTTCCCAGATCCACGGGATCAACGGCATCTTCAATGAGATACAGGATAAAGTAAAACATGAAGCCCCGAAAATCTATTCTAAGGATTTAATCGAGCAATTATTTGTCCACCCCTATACCAAAATAGAATATATCTCCAATGGGTTGGGTGTAGAAAGAAAAGCCGCTTCCAGATACTTAAAGACTTTGGAATCCATTGGAATACTGAAACTCGAACCTATCGGCAAAGAGAATATTTTCATCAATCAGCAATTATATGAACTATTGAAGCAAAGCTAGACCATGGCAAAAACTCGAAAATCCATACCCCAAAAAACGAAATCTCTTTTACAACAAGAGATTAACTCCCAATGTCCAATCTGTGATGATCAGAATGTAGATCATTTTGAAATTCATCATATTGACGAAAATCCGGAGAACAATTCCCCTGACAATCTTTTGATGCTTTGCCCGATTTGCCATTCTAAGGTTACAAAAGGTGACATTAGTGAGGAGGAGGTCAAACAAATCAAGAACTATCTTATGATTAAAGCTAAAGGCAAATCCAGTGCAAAGTCATCAAATACCATCAACATCAAAGGCAATGTGGCTAACTCTACAGTGGCCAATTCGATCAGTGCACAGACCATTGTTTATAAATCCCGAAGCAAACCAAAGATGGAATTCGCTGATGGTGCCATTGGTAAAAAAGCGGAATTGAAAAACTATGTGAAGCATCTGATTGACCGGTACAATGAATATAAGGAAGGAGATGTCGGTAAATCAAAGATGAATTATGCAGCTATCTGGGGCATTATCAAGAAGGAATTCAAGGCCAGTGCCTATCAAGTCCCAGAAACACAATTTGAGTCGTTATGTCTATTCCTTCAAAAGCGCATTGACAATACAAAACAAGGGAGGATTAACAGAGGTAAGGGTTACAAAAATTACTCAGAGTTCGATGACATTTACGGGTGACCTCCCCATACCCATGTGCCTCCAGCCTGCTCATTCCGCTGTGCTGCACTCACAAGCTTCCAGCACCGCACAGCAAGAGTAGCCCGTTATTCCATTCCGCTTTGCTTCATTCCATACCGTGCCACACTTGCTTTTCCCAACCCTGACCCCAACGCAGGAAAAGCGGTGTTCGTCTTTCGCCCTCGGCAAAGCATCATGCCAGGCCATCACAGCCCATTTTCTGAAAGTGTTATTTTTTCTAAGGTCAGAAAATAAGCTATGCTGCCCTTCGGGTGGCTATCGCCAGCCTGTCATGCTGCTTGCAGCTCGGTTGTCATCCTCACGGCAGCCTACTCTGTCTGCTTTTGCCGCTTCTCTACACTCTGCTATCGCTTCGTTCCGCTCAGCCGCAACACATCCACCGGCTGCCAGTGTTTTTGCTCGCCTGCGGGTCGCTGCGGGCTGCGGGCTGTCATGCTTTTTGCATCAACGCATGGTATCCAACCGCTAAGGCGATCGCTTATACCTGGCCAACGCACAAAGGCAAAAAATCACGCCAGCCTTTGTGTAGTTCCGCTCCATTCCGGGCTTTTGTCGAAAGTAAAAATACAAAAGCCCTGCATTCCACTCCACACATAGCCATCCCCCGCTGTTCGTTCCTCACAGCTTTCCGGTCTGGCACCCTTGCTCCACTCGCAGGACGGCTCGCGAAGCTTGTCTGTCGGGATGCAACCCGCTCCGTTACACTTCGCTCATTGCATCCGCCAGCCAGCCGTTTTTTGGTTTTCCTGCGTTCCCGCACTAAATTCAATTTCACAGTAAACAACTATTACTACTATGAATTGCAGAACCAGAAAGAGAAAAGAAGACATTTGTCGACAGTATTACATTCAACCAGTCAACTACATAAAACTTCTTAACGGTCAACACAAAGAAGGCTGTTGCGGGTCATTGGACGATAAGTACTATACATTTTCATACAAGCTAAGGGGAGATTATAAAGCTTCGCCTCAATACTTTTTTGTTGGTACACATTGTGCCAATGAATTTCTCGATATAACCAAACATGATCCACTTCCACTTTTTAATCCACTGGTACATGAACAAGAGAATCATTCTCCAGGCAATAGCCCTTCCTCCAGTTCCGGTGATAATAAAAGGTTACACCCATTTAACCAAGAGTTACTTACAGCTATCAATATGCTTTGTATATCCTGGGATATTATTCCTAAATCAGGCCTGGACAAGATCATAACTTTTACCCGAAGGCGGAGTGAGACCCCAAATTATAATGGTATTGAGTGGTTTAATCAAATAGTAGGGAAGGATAGACAAAGACGTTCGTTAAGAATAATGATAGACCAGCTCAGGGAGAACAATGAATTAAAGGATTTGAGGTTTGATGAATCGAACAACTACCTGAATGAAAGAGATATTGTAAATAACATCAATTAGAGCGGGTTCAAAATAACCAAAACATAAAGCAAAGTTACAGGCATGCGGATGTGAGAGCTTGCAAGGGTCCGCTTTGCCTGTTTCAAAAAAAAATCTCCACCCTTCAGGTAGTATTTTTTTTTCACAGCCCTTGCCGCAATCACACCGTTCCTGTGATGAAGGGCATTATGTTTAAGTTATTATTTAGAGTCCGTTGCGGCAGCCGGTGGTTGCTGGCGGGCGTTCGCACCTCAGGTCGTCCGTTCCATGCAGGCGTTCAGCATTGTGGTATCACAGATTATACGCTTCGCTTTCTATGGTTCGAGTTGTGCCTTTCAGAGCTTCCCTTTTAGGGGGGCTATTTTTTTTCTGGTGTCGGACAAAGAAGAACAAAAACAAAGAGTGCAGCTAAGTTAGGCGGGCCGCACTAGGCCGACCCTAATCAGGACCGTCAAGGTCAAGCCCTTCGGGTTTTTGAAAAAATCTCCACCCTACGGGTAGTATTTTTCCAAAAAACCTTGACCGCCCTGTCTATGCCCACCTGACAAAAGGCTTTCTCTTTTCTTTTTTTCCCTTTTTTCTTTTCTCTTTTGAAATGTGTGCGAAGCGCAGCGAGCAAAACTTTAAATGCTCGTACTATGCACAATTTTCAGATCAAAACTTATCGGGAAGGCTTCACTAGCACCAAGCCCCATTTCTTCATCCTGTCCAAAGGCCTGAATGCCGGGAAGCCACTTGAAACCCCATGCCCCAATTGCTTTGCCATCGTCACCGAATCTGAGGAGGCACGAAACTTTTACTTCTGGCTCTCTTACGGTCTTTGGCAAGCTCAGGCGTTTTCGCCACACCTGACCGGATCAGTTGTGCCATTCATAAGGATAGGTGATGCCAGAGCGGTATTGCTGGCTGGTCAGGAAAAAGCCATGAAAGATCGCAGGAAGTACTTGAAGTCCCTGGCACTCCTTCAGGACTTTGAGCAGAAAGCCAAGATCCTGCAAAAGCAGGTAGAGCTTGTAAAGCAGGTCAAGAGGGCTATTATGTTCCGGATGCTCCTGGAATGAAAAAAGGCCCCACGAGGAGGCCTTTTTCATTGAGAGGAACACAAACTATCCCGACAAGCGGGAATCACATCCCCTTCGGAGGTGGATGTTTTCTTTTGAACCATTGGAGTAACAACTTTAGCAGGATGGACACGGTAAAGCTCACTAACGCTCCGACAGCAGCCAAAATGCAGGTTTGGAGGATATCCCCGGAATTTATGTTCACAAGAACGCTCAGTAACGTGCCTCCGGCAGTTCCTGCTTTCGTATCGCCACCGCTAACCAGATTAGCCATCTTTCCTGGCCGGTTTTGTGCCATCCTCTACGGTCACCTGACTGACTGCAGTCAGTACGGCTCCACCTACTGTGAGGTAGCCGCCCAGGGCAATAATACCGGCCGGTAAACTGATCGGTGCAGCCAGCAATGCGCCACCAGCTGCCGCCAGTGAAAAACCTATCGTGCGGAGCACTTTGAAAAACTTTGGAGTTGGGGCTTTCGCCCTTTCTATGATTGTCATACGCTACTTGCTTTTTGAATAATGAGAAATACACTTTCGCCTTTATCCATGGCCTCAAACACAAGTGTTTTCAGCCTGGAATCGGCAATTTTAGATTCTATTCCTTTACCTGGCCCAACCACTTTTGAAACCGGGGCGATACAGCCCTTCAGTTCCTTCAGGGCGTCATTGGCCGGGTGGAACAGGATACCACTCCTGTTAGGGACGTTTTTCACCAGCAGGTGCCAACCCCGTTTGTCGGTATATCGCTTGACCAGCTCATACCTTCCTTCCGGGATGCAGGATACCATTCGCTGATTTTCCCTCCAGGGAAGCTCGATGGTGGAGCAGATTTGCTGCTCCCCATCGCATAGGTTACCGTTCGTTCCTTCCGGATGATGGTCTCTTCTCAGAATCAATTCCATCCGAACCAGAATTAGGTCTGTTGAGCGGCAGGAGCACCATCAATAGCCACCAACGCCAAGGCGTTGTAAGACCCGTTTTTCAGCGGGTAGAAGCTCCCATTCACTTCCTGATAGAACTCAACTCCAAAGGCTAGCAAAAGCGGTTTGGTGCTGTTTGCTGGCAACCCATTGGTCAGGTTTATGGCCACTTCGGCCTGTGGGCCAATCGCAATCTCACCGCTCTCGGAAGTCACCAAAGTGAAATCATCCTCCTCAAAATCAATCTCCGCCCCAGCAGAAACGAATTTCAGGTGCGTAGCACCCTGAGGAGCAGCGATGGTATTTTGGGGTACAAAGCCAGGCACATTGACCACAGCTTCACCTGTGGCCCTGTCAATGCTTGCATCGAAAGGCGCATACATGGTAGCTCCAAGGCGACCGTTTGCATTGAACTCAAAGCCCTTTAGAAGCTCCAGCTCGCCATCGAGAACATTCCGTTCTCCCCTGACACTGGTTGCATCCGCTTTGATGACCTTCACCATTTCCCTGGTCAGCCTAGAGGTCAATCGGCTGTCAGAGGTTCGCAGAAGAAGCGGCCTGAAGGCCGTTCTCAAAGTCCGTCCGGCTGCACCTGCACGGCCAAACTCAGCACCGTTTTCACGGGTTCTCTGAAAAGCCGGATCGTTCTGGATCCGGTCTTTGTCCACCCCGCCCTTTTCCCGGGCTAGGTAGCCATCTTTCGTTTTGTAAAAGGACATGTCACCGACCTTGCCCTTCAACTTGATAATCCCAGCTTGTCTTGCCATATCATTTGAAATTTTGATTCGTTGCTTCGTTGCAACTCTTCGAAAATCCGATAATTACGTAGGGCAGACAAAAGACTGGTTCCGGTTAGGAACATTGAATACCGTTTATTCCGATTGGTTCAAAATGAACTGCCAATGGCATTTCATATATTTACAGTACACAAAAGGCATAGATGAAGCATAGATAAAGTATGATCGAAACCAAAAGAGCCTGTATCTATCCAAAAGATGTACAGCGGATTACTGGTAAGAGTGAACGATACGGAAGGAAACTGCTGAAGAAGATCAGGGAGGAGCTCGCTAAAGACCCACACCAGTTTGTGAGTGTGGATGAGTTTTGCGAGTTCACCGGATTGTCAGCGACCATCGTTGAGCGCTACATCACCGATTGACCTGGCATAATAAGGCAGTCAAACGGCACTAAAATATATGACCCGTTACCAATAAAATTTAACACTTTTTGCCACGATTTGAACCTAAACAGCAGGCTTTTTTGTATATTTGTAAAGGTTTCGGAGTTCACCAAATGCACTCAAACCAGTTCGGATAAATTGAGAACTGAACGGTGAACCTGCTGAAATTTGTTCTTGTAACTTACTGATACATAAAGATTTGCATGGGGTAGTTGTAATCCTGCCACCCCGACATATAAGCCAGTAGAGCAATCTGCTGGCTTTTTTTATGCCGTTCTTTTTTGCTCATAAGTTGTGAGTTGCTCAAGCAGGATGAGAACCGAGGTTCGAAACCGGACAACGGCCGGTTCACGAGAGCCAGTGCGGCATGCCTTCACGCATATGAGCTAAATCGTAGCGCAGCAAAGATTCAAAAGAATTGGTTTTTGGCGCGCTCATTAATAAAAAAAAACTGCAACACCCCAACTAAAATTAACTCATTGGAAATGTGGCAGTTTTGAATAGTTAACTATATCCATTATCAGCAAAACGAAACTAATAACATCAATCTACCGGTTGCTTTTATGCTACAATTAGCTTTCCTCTCAGGTCACTATTTATTTTAGTGAACATTGATTACCTCGTAAATATAACCAGCCTTTAGCTATTTTCGCTAGGTTCAGTTTCCATTTGCTCATGTTCAGATTTCATTTGCTCATGTTCAGCTTTCATTTTTTCATGTTGTTTTACCAACTCATCATGATCCTCACGCATCATTTCATGCTCAGATTTCATTTTTTCATGATCCTCCTGCATAGCTTCTTTTGTGATCTCTCCTGAAGCATGCTTTTCCTCTAGTTCTTTGTGTTTTTGAATAAACGCTTCATGTTTATCAATTACTTCAGCATGGGAATCTATCATGGCCTGATGAGTATCCTCTATAGCCAAATGAACGCTATCTATTTCACCACTGCTCATTTCGCGATGAGTATCGATAAATTCCTGATGAGTGGCTTCCATCTCATCATGGATAGTTTCCATTTCCTTATGATTTGCCTCCATTTCATCATGTGCTTTAACAAGTTCCTTATGCTCCTCTGACTCAGATGGATTACTTCCGCAACCAGCAAGAACAAATACTGCTACTAAGGTTAAAATGGTTGTTAAATTCAAATAATTTTTCATTTTGTTGAATTTTAGTTATGGTTTTAATAATGGTAAAATATAGAAATATCTATGCAAGAAATAAAGAATACACATATCTTTTTTAACATTTTTGCATTGAAGTACAATTAGAATTGCTTAAAGAAAGTCAACTTACCTATTATCTGCTGTTTTGTGATCAATTTAGATCTGAAAAAAATTACACAAAAAATTTTGCCGGGTTTAAAACAGGAATACTGATAACGTAAATGCCAATTAACTGAAACTTGCATTTACCTAATTCAAACATAGGGCTATATGTGGTAAATAATTGACCATTTACCACTTTACGCGAAGGTAGAAATCAAGCTTTAAGTTAAATAATGTAAGTAATTTTATAAGAGAAGAGCAACCTTAAAATGTTTAAAGAAAATTTAAGATTAGCTTTCTAAAATCTTTAAGTTTTCGAATCCTCGCATAAGAATATAGGCTAAATATCCTTCATCTCTATTTAATATACCTAGCCTGTTATTAGTCATATGAACATAACTATAATATACATACCATCTTTGTTGTATGCAGCTGTCAATATTTAAAGTACCATCGTTTTTAAAATTCCCTGGTGTGATAAAATTATTATTTTTTTGAACCTGCTGAAGTCTATTAGAAATTTCTGCCATTTGATCAATCCACACTTTCAGCCACTGTTGTTCAATTTCAAATTTATTTTGTAAGGCCAACCATAATTTCTGAACAGAATTCATTATCGATGTTTTTTGCAACTCATAATTTTCAACAAATGCTTTAAGTATGATTTGATGGGAGGTAGAATTATCTGATTTAGGTAGCCACATCTCAAAGATTTTTTTAAAAAAGGTTTCCGCTTCAGCTAAGTCCATTCCTGTAGCATATGCAAAGCTTAAATGAAGATAGAGCCCTTTACCTAAAGCTTCATTATAATTCCATGTTTTATTGCTCTTCATTATAGAAAGTACTACTTGCGAAGATGCTTCAAATTGCTTTTCTGCAATCTCTAATGCTTGCTTTCCTCCATACCTGTCGATTTCTGCCGCATAAGGAATGTATTGTATACTATTGTTAGGTAATTGATTATCAATTAGTTTGGTAGTTAAATTCTTGGAGGGATGCATATTAAAATAATTTGTGAAATAACTATCAACATGCCTTCGTAATAATTCTGTGTTTTGGTTATCACATTTAACTCTTAATCTAATATGTGGACCTTGATGCCAATATCTTATGAAGAAAAACTCTTTAATTATTTTTTCATTTTTCATTTTTAGAACGAAGTCCCCTACTCCATAAACTAAAAAATTATACCATGGCTCGGTATAATACAAATGTACACTTACCCATTCTTTCATCGCTTTAAGGTTTTGATTAAAAATTATACCACTGCACCATAAATTCCGATACAATTTTTTTTCCTTCTACTTCAAGTAGTTGTTCACTTGAAGGTAACATTTCCTGAATTCGGAGCTTTGTAAATGTTTTATTGGTCATCTTTTCAAAAATATTGACCAGTAGAGGATTGTTAAAATTTATATATTGAGGTTTGTAGTCGTCTCTACTAAGATGCTTCCTTTTATCGATAGTTGATTGTTCAGTAGATCTAAGGATTGATACAAAAACTTCATCTGGAATGCCTTGCTCTTTTCTCCATATTTGCATTCTTGAATAAAATTCTGCGTTTGTTTCAGCATGCTTTCTGTCGGGTAAACCATGTTTAACAATTACCCAGCTTTTTCGCTGTAAAATAATCTGATCTTCATATACTACTCTGGGTAGAATTTCAATTTGTTCACTTTTAACTTTCTTACCTATAGTATTATTAGCTTGAGAGTTAATAGAATTGATCATTGGTTGAACACTCAAATATTCGGATAGTGTAAATTGGTCTAATAATTGAAAGAGTTTAGACCGGCCGCTGCGCGATTGAAATCCTAAATCATATACATAGCTTGCTTTTCCAGTTGGTTTATGTTGTAATTGTAACTCATAATCATCTTCCTTAAAAACTATATCAAAATCCTTTACAGGAATTTGAGTTTTTTCAAAGTGTATATTATTTCCTCCCGGACTTTGAATTTCATAAGGCATTAAACTTGGATGTATGTTGGCATTAAAATATGAAGCGTCACAATTTTCCAAGTGAAGTTCTCCATCAGATAATTTTAAATTCCATTTTCTTATATCATCACTGACTTGGTCGTTAAACACATGAAGAAACCGGCTCATCATTTTTCCATAGCCGGGGAAAGAATTATTTAATACCCCTTTAAGCTTATTTTTTCCTGTTTTATCCTTTTCTACATAAAACTGTATAAATGCTCCTAATGAGCCTCTTGATCTCTCCTTGGTGTTTTTAGGCTGAAAAAGAAGATTTGTCTTATTTAAGATTACTTCATTACTTTTATTTATGCCTGAGAATGAGGCTTTATGAAGAAAATTCTCTTTCCAGTTTCTTATATCCTCAAATCTTTTTTCCAAAACAGGAGGTATTTTTTCTACCTGAACATTTAAGCTCCCCCCTTCAGATTGTTTTTGTAAATCATTTAGCTCTGTGTGTTTGGAATCTTTTTTTAAGTTTTCTTGCAAAGCAAGCTCGGGTAATTTTAAATCTTTATAATATTTTTGATAAAATTCAAGTACACTAGGATGAGCTTGTTTTTCATATTTCTGTAAGAAATAATGTTGCATTTTTAATTTTTCAATGGTATCCCCTTTAAATAGTTTTAACTCCTGTAATAGCCCATCTAATTTGCTTACAAAATCCTGTAAACTCTCTTTGTCAAAAAATAAAGATGTGGACCGGGAAGTATCTTCATATAATAACTGCTCAGGTTTAAAATTGAATTTTGAAAGATTGTTATGAATGAATACACTTGGCCTTTCTTTATCAACTGGAAGGTTATTGTTGTTGGAGTTTTCCGATTTAGCATAAGAGTTATTGTGTTCTATAACTCTTTCATCTTCAGGCAAACCAACTGCTTTGTGAATTTTAAAACATACGTTTTTAAATTTACTATATACCTCTTTCAATATCACCTTACGTGCCTCAACTGTTGCTTTTTGATATTTTTGCATTAGTTTTCTTATGCTAATAAGGCTTTGTACAAGTTCTTCAATAAGGGCGTTGCTTTTTATAAGGGGGCCGAAGGTATCAATCATCTTTAAATCCCAATCTGGGTCAAGTCCGGATACCTGAAAATTATACTCCAAAAAACCAAGATTTACTAATTGCACTATATAATTCTCCACCTCAGTTTCGGTTGCATTTACCTGATCAATAGTATCATTGATAAGTGCTTCAAATCTTTTCCCTTGCTTATTTTCCTTTAATAAATCAAGTAAGAGGTTTAAAAAAGCATTTGTTGAAATTTGTTGGAAAGATTCAATATTATGAATGTTTGTGAGGTAATGAAAGTGATTTTCCTTAATCTCAATAGTAGGGTTAGGTCTTATATATATTTTTAAATAAGCAGGCCTGTATTGAATAAGTATGCTTTTCAGGTACTTAAATAAATAATTATTCAATCGCACATGGCTGGTGATTAATTCTTTGCTATCCGCAGGTTCAGTAAGCTTTATTAATTCTTCTACTTCAGATTTAGCCTCTGCCAATGTGAGATTTGTGAAACTACTAAATGGAGATGTTTTTGTGTAAATTCTGCTTAAATATTGTAATAAGCTAAGTTCTACTTTTATTTCTTTTTTGGAATAACCTTTTGGGTGTTTATTGATAATTTTCGGTATTTGATCTAGCAAAGTGTTACTTGATAGCAATAATCCATTTTGTAAATTATCTTTTAGCAATAAAGATTTGATATTGCCTCTTGTTTTATTGATTTCTTGATTATAAGCTATTTCAGCTTTCTCCTGTAAAGCCTTTTGTTCTTTTACTATTTGCAGATAATTGCCCCATTCTTCATTTAATTGGCTGTTAAATACGCTTCTTATTTCCGATTCCGTTTCTTCTTTTATTCGCCTATCATTATAGACATCTCGCCTGAAGTTTTGTAACAGATTTTGAATTTTTGAATCTTGTTTATTCTTTATGAAAATTTTTAAATTTTCGCAAAATTCTAATTTTGCAGTATTCCTTTTCTGATGATTTAAAAATTGAGAAGAAACTATATCTTTTAGTTCATGAAAACACATTTTTTCTGCAAATTCATTGAATGAACCACCAGCTATTCTACAAAGTATGTGAGGAAATAAATTCATATGATTAATTATTAATTGGTTGAAAGGTCAAGTTCTACTCTACTAGTTTGGACGATCTATTAGCGATTTAAAGCGATTGAAAATTCTTGAAATAAGTCGCTTATTCTGAGTAACAATTTCGGCACTTCCTTGCATCTCATGTCGAAATGAAAGCTTTTTACCATAGCTAGTGATTAATCCATTTGGCAAGCCAATCCTTACTGTGTAAACCTCATCTTTTGGTAAAAGTCCAATTGACTCTACCTCTCCGGTAACCATTCCATATTCATGGGAGGGATAATTTTCAAATCTGATATTTACTCTTTGCCCAACCTCCACTTTTCCTGAGCCGGAAATGGGCATCAAAGTATAACCAAATATATCTGTTGAATTAGGAATAATTGTCATTAGCTCTTCGCCTTCCTGAATGAATTGATTATTACTCCAATAATTTGACAATGCTACCTTGCCATCAATAGGAGCCTCTATTAAATATTGTTCCTTCCATTTTTCAAGCTCATTTTTCAGAGTTTTAAATGAATCTTTTATTTCATTTATAAGATTTGCTTCTTTCTCCTGTTGTTGAATATTGAGTTCTAATAGATTTGCTTCCAGCTGAGAGGTCGAAATCTGATTATCAATCATGTCAGCTATTGCTGATTCAAAAATCCTTTTCTTTTGCAGGTAATTATTTTTTGATTCATCGAAAGTAAGTTCTGATATTACTTTTTGCTTTAAAAGCATAGAATCGATAGTGTACTTCTTTTTAGATAAAGCTAACTCTTGAGATACTATATCATTTTGCTTTTTTAACTGCAGGTTAAGCTGTCTATAATTATTGATTCTTGATTGAACAATATTGATTTGCTTTTCATAAAAGTTAAGTTGTTTGTATAATGAAGAGCTTTTAAGCAAGCTTATAAATTCAATATAGCTATTTTGCAATGACCCTAAATTGAGATTTTCTTTCAGAGAATCTGGAGATA
The DNA here is from genome assembly GCF_014636295.1 of Marivirga lumbricoides. Lineage (GTDB taxonomy): Bacteria > Bacteroidota > Bacteroidia > Cytophagales > Cyclobacteriaceae > Marivirga > Marivirga lumbricoides. Next base: position 46,613 of record NZ_BMEC01000020.1, read on the forward strand.
AACTGAATAATTTTCTGAAATCCATATTCGGATTATTGAACTTGTTAATCAAATAAAACACATCTTCAATATTCGCAGGATTTTCTATAGCAGCAAGAAAATCTCCTTCCTTTACTTTTTGTTGATCTTTGGAAAAAAAGAGTAACCTGCCGTTGGATCTTGCTATCATAGTAGCGGGTGCACTCTCTGTTGTGATAATAACCTTTGCTGAAATAGTATCAGGATATTTAATAAACCAACTTGCTATTAGAAGTAACCCTACTGATACAAAAATCACAGTTATACCCCACCTTATGATCCAGCCAGGTATTTGGCTCAACACCTCCTGAACCTCTTCGCTTCGCACATCTTCTATTTTATTCCGGGGCATACTATATTGATTTAATTACCTAATTCCAACTGGTTCTTAACGAGGTTAAAATATGCACCTCTTTGCAGAGCTAACTCCTGATGGTTACCCACTTCAATAATCTGTCCCTTATCCATAACTATTATTTTATCAGCATTTTTAACAGTGCTCAGTCTGTGAGCTACTACTACTACAGTTCTGCCTTCAAAAAACCTATCCAGGTTTTCCATTATTATTTTTTCATTATTTGCATCTAAGGCATTAGTCGCTTCATCAAAAAATATATACTCAGGGTTTTTATAAACAGCTCTGGCAATAAGAATTCTTTGTTTTTGCCCTTGGCTTAACCCATGTCCATCTCTTCCTATCATGGTATTATAACCTAAAGGAAGTGATTCAATAAAATCTTGTACGTTAGCTACTTTTACAGCATATATTAATTGCTGTCTATCAATGTTTTCATCATCAATAACTATATTTTTCGCTATCGTATCCGAAAAAATATACCCATCTTGTAGTACAGAACCACATTTTCTTCTCCATACTTTATTACTAAAATTTGACAGGTTTATATCTCCGAGCTTTAGCTCCCCGGAAGTAGGATTATATATTTTCAGCAATAACTTAACCAACGTAGTTTTTCCACTACCACTGGCTCCCACAATAGCGGTTATTTTGCCTTCAGCAATACTCATCGTAATATCCTTTAATACCTCAGGAGATTGCGAACCCTCATAACGAAAGTGAAGCTTTTTTATAAATAATGATTTATTTTCGGGAAATATGGAAACTTTATCCTCATTGCTATCTTCTTCATTTTCTTTGTCATGTATTTCAGCTAATCTTTCCAGACTTATTTTAGCATCCTGTACTGTATGAACGAAACCCATCAACTGAGTAAGAGGTGCATTTAATTGGCCTATAATATATTGTACGGCTAACATCATCCCCAATGTAATTTCACCATCAATAACTGATTTTGCTGCTAGAAATGTTATAAGTATATTTTTTAACTCATTTATAAAAATTGAGCCAGCCTGTTGATATTGGTTTAGTGAAAGGTTTTTGACATTTACCTGGAAAAGTTTAATCTGAATTCTCTCCCATTCCCAGCGTTTTTGCCTTTCTGCGTTATGGAGTCGTATTTCCTGCATTCCGGAAATCAGTTGAATTAATGTATTCCGGTTTCGAGCCAGCTGATCAAAAAGTTTATAATCTAGCTCTCTCCTCTTTTTTACAAAAACCAATATCCAGAAAGCATATAAAACACTACCAATTACGAACACACTAAAAATTTGAATGTCGTAGTAGGCTAACACAACACCAAAAACTAGAAAATTTAAAAGGGAAAACAACACGGTTAGAGTAGATGTACTTAGAAAGGTTTCTATCCTTTTATGATCATTTATGCGCTGCAGAAGGTCTCCTACCATTTTAGTATCAAAGAAAACCAGTGGGAGCTTCATCATTTTGATGAGAAAGTCAGAAATGAGAAAAATATTCACTCTGCTTCCGATATGAAGAAGTATCCAGCTTCGTATAAAATCTACTGCTGTTCTGCTAAAAAATAACATCAGTTGAGCAATCAGAATTAGATTAATAAAGCTTATGTCTTGATTATTAATACCTACATCTACTATAGCCTGAGTAAGAAAGGGAAAAATGAGCAATAGTATACTACCCAATAGCATTCCCAGTACCAATTGCACCAAGTATTTTCTATAAGGCTTTAAGTACGATAGTAAGAATTTGAAACTTGACTTACTTAGTTCACTATCGTCATCAGTTTTATAGAATTCAGGAGATGGTTCAAAAAATAGTGCTATTCCTGTTTCAGCATTATTCTTCTTGTAATTAAACCAACCTTCTAAAAATTCATTTTTTGAATATCTAATAAGGCCATGAGCGGGATCCGCCACAAAGACTTTATTTTTCTTAAAGGCATATACTACAATAAAATGTCTTTCACGCCAATGTACTATACAAGGCAAGGGAGCATGATCCATTAATTCCTTATATGGCATTCGTGCAGATAAAGTCCTAAACCCAATTGCTTCCGCAGCTTCACTTATTCCCGTAAGAGATACTCCTTCTCTTGAAATAGAGCTTTTTTGTCTTAGCCTTTCAAGAGAATAAGATTTTCCATAAAACTTAGCAATCATTCTTAAACAGGTAGGGCCACAGTCCATTTTATCTAACTGCTTGTAGAAAGGGAATTTTTTCATAAAAGTCTAAGCTCCAGATTTTGGTATTTCCCAAATTAAGTAATACTCAAATAAAAATGCAACTTGGTTGCGTTTATATTTCTTTTTTTCTACTTTTAAATTGTTGCAACAACGGGGATGCTGAAAACCGTATTAGAGTAAGCTTTAACCAAAATTTTTTATAAAATGAAAAATTCAAAAAGTGAAAAATTGAATCTTGAAGATTTGCAAGTGCAGAGCTTCGTCACAAGTCTTGACTCAGAAGTTGAAAAGAATGTATTAGGTGGTCTTGATACAGACCCATCACATACAACTATTCATACTGATCCTGTTCTTGATCCGGATCACTGTGCTGCAAAAGAAGTAAGAGCAATATAGTATCTCTTATATTTTATATTAAAGGGGCAGTTTATCTGTCCCTTTTTATTCAAAACACACTATTCTCCCCTCAGCAAAAGCTCTTACTTGATTTATTAGTAAGGTCTGGATTTTTTCTGTTTCAGTATCAACAATAGAATTTTCATTAGCTTTTAAGAAGTCTGCAACCAATTTACTTATCTGTATACCATCTTTCATTGCATAAAGTATTTTGTAAGAGAAGCTACTTAGAAAATGTTTTTTAGAAGTATTGTCTCTTTGATTTATAGAAATAAAGTAATTATTAAATTTTGTTTCTATAATAGAATCAATTAATAGATTATTATCCTCAGAAACCTTAAGAACAATATTGTTGCATAATTTTACTTTCTTTTTAACAATTTCAGACTCATCCAATTTATTTATTTCCTTTGTTTCTTGATGTAAGCAAGCATTTCTGGTGGCAGTATACAGGTAGCTAGTGTTATTCAAAAATATCTGGTAGCAAGTATGTTCAAGTTCAAAGGATTGCTTGAGATCATAGTGTTTTTCTCTATCGATTATTTCTTTTAAATACTCTATAAAATCCGTTGCTTTCTTATTATAATCTGGAATTAACTCTGGGAATGCATTTTTAACTCTTTCATTTAAAAGAGTTATTGTCTCAGGAAAATATTTTCCATAGATTTTCATTCTCAATTGCTCAACAGTGATATTAATTATACTATCATGCTCCAAACTATCATTTTTGTAACGCCCCTTTATTTTCGGAAATAGAATTGAACTTACTTTATCTGGAGAGAGAAATCGAAGGAAAAAGTATGCATATCCAGTCCTGCCAAGAAATAATCCTTCATCTTGTCGGTTTTGTGATTTGTTGGAGGGGTTAATATCGTTGAGGTTATCAATAATAGTGAAAGCCGCTTGTCTTGCATATTCCAGGTAAATTGGATTATCCAGATAGCAAAAAGCCTCTAGAAATAATTCAGCATTACCAGCTTTGCCATTAGCATAATTACATTTGGCATTAGTGATGTTATTTTGAATATCTGTCTCCCAGGTTTTTAATATTGCCTTTTCAGCTTCATCCAAATAATCAGTATTTCCAATTAAATGATGAGCAAAAAGCCTCACAACGCCTATACCTGCCGCACCATGGCTCCAACAATTGGTATCTCTTCCTTTTAAGAAATAATCCATATTATTTGACTTATAAGCCGTTATAGCCTTTTCTTGATTTACAACAAGTCTAAGATCCTCCCAATTATTTATATCTTTATTGTAGTACTCTCTTTCGTAACGAAACCCCTGCTCTGCCAGCCAATAGAACGCCTCGTTTTGAAAGTATTTACCTAAAACCAAGAAAACATATGCTATACCAGAAGCACCATGAGAGACTCCACAAAGACTGTTAATATTTTTTTCTTTGTAATCCCACTTAATACCTGTTTTTGAAAGCATTGCTGATTGGATCAATTGGTTAAGCTGATGTTCTATTAATGGAATTAAAATATCATTTTGATGAATAGAATGTAGGTATGTTAAAGAAAGCAAAATTCCAGCGCTTCCCCTTATTAAATCTGCCGACAAATCATTTCGCTTAATTTGTTCTGACGTTTCTTTTATTATAGATAGTGCCTCATCAAGATAGTTGGATTCTTGGGTGACCTCGTACATTTTGGTAAGCACAAAAGCAATGCCTGTATTTCCGATATGAAAAGCAGGATGCTTTATTTTAGCTGAAGCGGCATAGTTTTTAATCCAACTACTACCTCTTTTTGCTGCATTCATGTATTTTATATTACCAGTAAATTGATATAATTCAATGAAGAATAAAGTAATACCAGCACTTCCTGTAAATAATGTTCCATTACTTTGCCAATGCATTCCTATCATTGACACTTCCTCAGTCTCCCAATAAATCCCTTTTTCATCCTCTTTTGCATTAGCTAAAATGTTGTTAGCTAAAGAAATAAGTGCTTCATATATAGAGCTATCACCACGGGTAGAATTCTTCATATTTTTTTCAATAAAATAACCGCAACTTTGTTGCATTTGCAAATTTATTTATATTATTTGCAATGGAGTTGCTTTAGTTAATCTATTAACTAACTGTAATTTATTAATCATTTAGGCATTTGAATTACCAACTAAAGCTTCTTACTGTTTTCAAACATCATATACTATACAACCACTAAATAAAATTTACATGAAAAAAAGGATTACCAGATTTTTAATGATTCTTCTGCCGATCATTATTTGCGCTTCTTGCAAAGATGATGACGAAAGTTTAAGCAATGAAGAGGTTCAATTTCAGGCGCTTTTAGGAACATGGGAAGTAGTTGAAGAGGGAGCTGTTACCAGAGATAATATCAAATCTAATCAATGGCTAGGTTTTTCTATAACCATTGGAGAGAATAGATACACAACAACCAACACATACCCTGAAGTGTGGCCAACCGAAGGGGTATGGTCTTTTGTAGAGGGGAATTTTAACAAAATACAAAGAGCAGACGGAACCATTATTGACATAGAAGTAAACGTAACCACCTTAATCATGAGTTTTGTCAAAAAGGAGGGGAATCCGCAAAATAGAGGGGAAACAGGCAACTACATGTTCAAACTAACCAAACAGTAAACTTTAAAACATGATGAAAATTTTACGCACATTTTACAAATTAATGTCCATAATGCTTTTGCAAGTTTGCCCAATACAGCTATTACTTGCTCAAGTAGAACTAGTATGGCAAAACCCTTCCACTACTACCTCTTTTTTTTACGGGTTGGATGTTTTGGATGAAAATACATTATTTATTGCAGGAAACAGGGATAGTCAATTTTTGAAATCTACTAATGGTGGAGAAGATTGGGAAATCACCGGATTTGAAGGAGAAGGTTTATGGGCCGTTGATTTCGTTAATGCCAGTACAGGATACATGGTAACGGATGCTGGCAATATTTATAAATCTACAGATGGTGGTAGTTCTTTTACAGCTTTAAACACAGGCATTAGTGACGGAAGGTTCTGGGATGTTCAATTTATCGATGAGAATAAGGGTTGGGTAGTTGGTAGAGGGTCTGATTTTCCGGTAATACTATATACTGAAGATGGTGGTACAACGTGGACACAACAAGAGCATAACTCTTTTAGCGGTAGTGGATTTACTACAGTGTTCTTTTTAAATGAAAACATCGGTTGGATCGGTGGTTATGAATATGAAATTTTCAAAACTACAGATGGAGGAAACACGTGGGTAAAACAAACCACAACTGAGCCTGACCAGGGATTTGCTTTCTTTACTTCAATGCAATTTCAAGATGAAAATATTGGTTATGCCACTACCACAATTTTCCAAAGCTCAACTGTGCGCAAAATTATTAAAACTACTGATGGTGGGGAAACCTGGGAGCCTACAGCTGATCAAACTACTATGAGCTATGTAGGAGGATTACATTTTTTTGATGCTGAGCATGGTTATATAGCTGGTAGAAGTAAGATTATGGAAACTACTAATGGCGGTGACTCATGGGAGGAAATTTATGCGGCTCCCGGAGGAGAATCACTACTAAATATGGTCTTCTTAAATGATAACATAGGCTACGCAATAGGTTCCGCAGGTTTAATCCTAAAATCAACTGATGGAGGATTGAATTGGGAGTCAAAAAGGGATGGAGTAGTGACTACTTTAAGGTCAGTTGAATTTACCAGCTATACAGAGGGGTATGCAGTAGGAAATGCAGGAACGATTTTGAGTACCACAAATGGTGGCAATGAATGGTTACCACAGTCCGCAAACACCGAAAACACACTTAACTCTCTGGTATTTAGTGATGAAAATACAGGTTGGGCTGTTGGTAATGAGGGCACTATTTTGAAAACAACTGATAAAGGAGGTAATTGGACTCCTCAAGAAAGTGGCACTAGCAAACATCTTCGTAGTGTGTTTTTCACCAGTAACGAGAGGGGTTGGGCTGTAGGCGACTCTTTGGGGGCCATTTCTGCAACTACAGATGGTGGAGCCACCTGGAGCTTCCAAAATAGCAATACAGAAACTGTTTTAAGATCGGTATATTTTACCGATAACAATACGGGATGGGCTGTAGGTGATGACGGTTCAATTGTAAACACTGTTGATGGAGGTAGTAGTTGGAATATTCAGACTAGTGAAAGTGAGGCAACACTGAATTCTGTGTTCTTTATCAATGAGAATAGTGGATGGGCTGTGGGTAATGTAGGTGAAATTCTGCATACGATAGATGGTGGAGAAAATTGGACTCCTCAAACAAGTCCGGTAGAGTATATAAACGATGACATATATTTACCTGTTGATTTATATGAAGTTCAATTCCTTGATGACACAACAGGTTTTATAACTGGTAGGCAGGGAATCGTTTTATTTACTTCCGATGGGGGAGAAAATTGGGCTATTGAACAAGATTTAGCAGGAACATTTTATGGCCTTGATTTTTTAACTGTTAATTCAGGTTGGCTCGTTGGTTCTAGTGGAGCAATACTAAAATACTATAACGCTCTGAATATCTTTAGTTTTACGCCTGAAGAAGGTCGTAAAGGTGATTTGGTTACTATTACAGGATCTGCTTTTACAGGTGCCATCTCAGTTAAATTTGGAGATGTAGATGCTGAATTCACAGTAGAAAATAATACAACTATAGTGGCTACTGTACCAGATGGATTGGCAAGTGGAGCTATCTCCGTAACTACACCTGAAGGTACCGCAGTAAGTGCCACTAACTTCACTACTCAGATTGCACTGGGAGCCGAAGAAAAACTGAATAACTCCCTAAGCATTTATCCGAATCCATCAGAAAGCTACTTTACGATAGCCGTTAATGGATTGCCAATAGAAGAAAATTTGCATATTAATCTTTATAATATGCAAGGGCGTATAGTGCAAAAAGATGTTATAAACCTTAAGCAGGGTGAAATATCTAAAACTTATCATACTTCTTCATTAGCTGAAGGCATGTATATTCTTAATGTTAATTTCGGTAAGTCATCAATACAAAGAAAAATTTTGATAAAATAACAAATAAAGAAGACCGACTTATTTTGACCAGGAAACTACTAATAATATGAAGCACATATATTTCTGTTTTTTTCTTCTAATCATTTCGTATGATGGGTTCACCCAAGAAGAGAGAGATACCTTGCGGAATCTACCGCAAGGTACTTCTTTAACCGCCTATACTTATGAAACTGGTTGGGGCTACTATACAGGCCATAGTAACTTGCTCAGGGAGGAATTTGCTGAGAAATATTACATTGATGGTGCGACTACTGTAGTGGGAGTGATAAGTCACCACACCGGGATAAATACCAATGATAATATCGCAGAATTTAATGTATACGAAGTTAGCACCAGTAAACTTCCAGGATCAATTTTAGGAACAAAAGAGGTGGCATATAAAGATATTGATTTATCTGGAGAATCTATGACCACCTTTTTTGATGAGCCAATAGGTGTTAAGGATTCGTTTTACGTGTCTTTTAATTTGAAAGACTATGCACATGGTGGCTATGCGGGTGACACAATTGCTGTTTTAAGTGGAGAAGATGGTTCAAGGACAGAAGAAGACCTTGCTTTATATGGTAGAAATGCCATCAGATACCATAACCATGGCACAAGGCTTTGGAGAGATTTTTACACTCAGAACTTTACACCTGTAGCAACTCATTTTGCTATATTTCCTATCGTTGAATTTAAGGATGGCCCTGTTACTGGAATAAAAGATAAATTGGTAAGCCATAATCAGCTTACACTGTATCCCCCTTTTCCTAATCCTGCTCTAAGTGAAGTTTCTGTCAGGTATTTTTTAACCAAGAAATCCAATGTTACAATAAACCTGCTATCTCTTAGTGGAGAAATACTTTATACTGATAATACAGGTAATTTGGTTTCAGGTGAGTATATACAGAAAATTGATACGAACAGTTTATCATCAGGTGTTTATATTGTAACTATACAATCAGGTATTACAAAATTAGCTGCGAGGGTAGTAGTAAACTGAAATTATTTGGCTATGGACAATGGATTTACCAAAGAATGATCAGGGTTATCAACGAAGTAAATGGTTTTGATCAACAAATTGGACATCTTGTAGCGATGATGAGTATTACACGCTCTGTCACCATACAAGAAGTAATGAAGCTGAGTGTAAAGCAATTGGATTTTAATGATAATAATAGATGGAATTCAATCGGCACTTTATTAAAACACATAGCTGCACTTGAAACATGGTATTATAACCTTACTTTTAATGGAAGAGACTTAAATAGTGCGGAAAGAATATTTTGGCAAGGTGCTCTACCAGGGGAGCTGGATTTAGGTTTAATAAAAGGTAATGATATTCATTACTATTTGGAATGTTTGCATAATATTAGGTCACAAACCATAAAGGAACTACAAAATAAAGAGGATGAGTGGTTGTATGTACAAAGCGTTTCCGGATCAAATAATTATTACAAATGGTTTCATGTAATGGAAGACGAAATAAGTCATAGAGGTCAGATAAAATGGATAAAAGCGAGGTTTCCTTCAAGTTTAGATGTCAAATGAGAAAGTATACAAAAAAAATTTACGTATTATTCATACTGTTTACTGCAGTAGGATATGGCTGTTCTGAAAATGATTCAATAGATAAAGGGCCGGATATAGAAAAACCTACTATAGTTATGGTAGATACCTCGCCTCAAGCGAAAGAGGGTCTGGTTTGTAATTCTACTGAGCAAAATATAATTTATGTTTCTACAGGCAACTCTGTTGTATTGAATTTACGCTTTACAGACAATCTTAACCTATCACAATACAAAATTGATGTTCATAATAATTTTGATTGTCACTCGCACAGCAGAATTTTAGGTTCTTCTTGGCAATTGTTAAAGATAGAGAATATTAATAGCAATGACCTTTCAATTAAAGAGGAGTTGCAAGTTCCTGAAGATGCTCTTGCAGGAGATTACCACTTACAAATTTTATGTCTTGATGAAGCCGGAAACGAGGCAGACCCATTAATTTATAGTATTAAAGTTGAAAATGCAATTGATAATGTACCTCCACAGATATCACTTTCTGAACCTTCTTCTGGCACAGTAAATATAACAAGGGGAGAAGAATTGAGTTTTTCAGGTAGTATAACTGATAATAATTCACTTTCCAATGGAAAAATTGAAATCACCTACAAGGATCCTAAAGGTACTGAGTTCTTCCCTATTCAGGAATTCTTTCCCGAAGAACAAGGTACAGAAGCTTCTTTTGATTTAAAATTAAAAATACCACCCTCTGCTACTACAGGTAAGCATATTTTTAGCGTAATAGGATACGATACATTCAACAATTCAAGTGCGAAAGTAATAGAGGTAGTATTTGAATGAATTTACCATCGTTTATTTGATTCAAAATAATTACCATTTATTTCTTACCTATTATTGTAAAAGGTAATTTCAATGTAATATTGAAATTACGTCCCTGTTCAGGGAGGTTTAGCAGACGGTATCTACTTAGATGGTTCATGTATTGCACATCAGCAAGATTCTGGACTGTAAAAATAAATTTCAAGGCTGTATTTTTAATATTAATGTCCCAACCAGTTGAAAAATTTAAAAGAGTATAGCCTGGAGTAGGTTTTTCATTTCTGTCAACTCGGTTTTGATCAGCAAAGTAGTGTGTTAAAATTCCAACAAACATATTGTTGAAATAAGTATATTTAAAAGGCAACTTATATTCAACTTCACCTAGAATAGAAAATGGCGGAGTAAATGGAAGTGCCAGATTATTATTCATATTATAATTCCATATGTATTCTAAACCAGTTTTGATGTGAAGAGCTTTTATAAAATGGTATTCAATAGTAGCTTCACCTCCGGCAAAAATGGCATTATCCTGAGTATATCGATAAACCTGGCCACCTTCTGGTAAGGTAGAGAATTGCGCGGTTGGGCTAAGATATATAAAGTGTTTAAAGTAGTTATAAAATGGAGTAAGACTGGCATGAAAACCTTCTGTATGATAGGTAAGATTTAAGTCCACCTGCCATCCTCTCTCGGTATTAAGAGTACTATCGCCATACTCATGTCTGAAAGTTCCGTGATGTATGCCATTAGAAGACAATTCAGGAGCACTGGGCATGCGGAAACTACTTCCTACATTAAGTTTTGCATTAAAGTGGTGATTAGGATAAAATGAAATACCTGTGGCACCTGAGAAGTTAGAAAAATTCCTTTTTACTTCCCCAGTTCTTTCATTATATCCACTAATTGTTTCGGGGTCGGAATAGATTGGATCTAAAAATCTCTCGATATCCCTCAAACCATTATCAACTCTTAGGCCACCGTTGATGGTTATAATTTTATTAAGGGCATATTCCTGATAAATGAATAAACCTGCATTTCCCGATTTAAAATCCGAAAGTAGGAATTCAAATCCACTTCTCTTGTTTTGTTGATATTGCCCCTGAAATCCGTAAATACTACTGAGTTTTTTATTGATTTGGTGGTGGTACTTTATGTTAGCAGAAATAGTTTGTAAAGTGAGTCCAAGTGCGAGCTGACCTTCCGGCCTGGGGCCTTTCCCATGGGCGTGAGGACTTGATTCTTCTCTACGATAGTTATTTTGATAACCGAGATCTACCTCTAGCCAATCTTTATTAACTAGAATATTAGCATTGGCAATTATTTTAAAATGATTCGTAACCTGCCTTGGAACATCAATATTTCTGCTATCACCATCACTGGTTAATTGGTATTCTCTGGGTATGCCTAAAGCACCAGTAAAGAAACCTGCTTTTTGATGAAAATTACTGATAGTAATCGAAACATGACCCCATTCTTTAGCTAAACCAAACATAGCTGACATATTCCGCTCATTTCCTGCAGTATTTTTCAACCTTTGATTGTAGATAGGCAAAACAAACCGATTGTAAGTAAAGCTGTCTGCAGGAACTTTATAGTCCGCAAAATCCTGTGTAGAAAACCTAAGGCGGAAAACTTTCCCATTTTTATTTCCTTCTATCATAGTAGAAGTTCCTACTAAATTATTGTTGCTTTTAAATGTTGATAGTATGTTCCCTCCCAAAGTGTTTTTAACTGGAAATGATGGTGCTAAAATATTAATCACCCCACCTAAACCATCGGAACCATACAAAAGAGAGGAAGGCCCTTTTATAATTTCAACCCTTTCCGGCTCGTACTGATCAATTTCCAATCCATGGTCAGCCCCCCACTGTTGCCCTTCTTGCTTTATACCTCTGTCATTTACTATTATTCTGTTAAAGCTAAGCCCACGAATTACTGGTTTTGCAATACCAACCCCCGTATTTATAGCATTAATCCCAGGTATGCGCTGTAGCGTGTTTACAAAAGTATTGCTATTGTTTTTATCGAGAAAATCTCTTTCAATCGTTTCAATAGTCATTGATTGTTCAGTTGGTCCTGATTTAAAAGGACTCGCCTCAACCCGCACTTCTTTTAACTCTAATGAGGAGGGCTTTAATAAAAAATCTATAATAAGATTGCTGTCACTAAGACTAACAGTCCTTGTTATTGCTTCATACCCTACACTTGTTACCTGAAGTTGATAAATTCCGTTTTTTAAATTGCTTATTTCGTAGTGTCCGTTTTCGTTAGCAATATCTCCAATATTAAGTTCCTTAATTTGAATTGTCGCTCCGATAAGTACTTCCTCAGATTTATTCTTAACTGTGCCTGAAATAGTATACCGTTGGTTTTGAGCATATACATGGAAGGATATAACAATGAACAAAATAATAAAACTATATTTCATAAATACCCTAAATCATCTGTGACTGGTGAGCTTAAACGCAATGAGATTGCTAATATAATAAAAATCCAGAAATTGGGGGTTCTAAATTGATTGTAAACTAATAAGCTTTTAATCTGGCTAGAAATGATAATCCACTTTACTCTTGCAGTAGCTTAAATAAATGGCTGAGAATATGATATATAAGTTCTAATCCTTAGCACCTGTTTTAAATGCATAAAAGATATACGTATCAAATTGATAATTAGCAAATTAGAATTGCTAAACAATTACTGCCGTATCCATCTTCCTGAACAGCGAAAATTAGCTGTTTTTAAAAAAAATCTGATTATGCTGATGTTTTGAATTTCTGATTGATAAGTAAAGGCTCAAGTGGAGAAAAAGATTCTTTTCAATACTTGGAAGTTGATAAGAAAGGATCATGATGTATTAAACGCAACTTTATTGCATAAGATACTCAAACAATTATATTTGCAACTATATTGCATTTATTATGATAACCCTTTTAAATAAAAAGTCAGATCAGTTAGGTATGATTAGTTCTACACTCTGTATTTTTCATTGTTTAATTACGTACTTAATATTAGCAGCGTATCCTGCTTTATTTAGCACCTCTAATCAAAGCTTTAGGTTATGGGGTTATGTGGATTTTTTGCTTTTAGGAGTTTCCTACCTTGCAGTGTTTAGAACCATACAACAATCTAATATTATATGGATAAAAATAAGTCTGCTAGTGACTATCGTACTCCTTACTTTCTTTATTATAAATGAGCGGTTCGGAGGTATTGAATTTCCAATAGATATGATGTATTTCCCTGCTCTTGCGATGATAATATTACATTTAGTCAATTTAAGAAAATGTAGATGTAAAGCAGGCTGTTGCGAAAAAATTCAAGTTTCTATGAAATGAAAAAGCATTTTAAACTATAGTAGAACCTCTATTCTGGAATCAAGGAGACTCACTTTATATTTTAGAACTACAAAATGAATTTTACACACTAGTTCAATCAAAACCATAAAATTATGAATAAGCAGAGCGCCACAGAAATTCTTAAAAAACATATGCAGCGGATTACTGAAAAACGAGTGGTGCTTTTGCAATTTTTGATGAAGCATTCCAAAGCTTATACACTCTCTGAGATAGAAAAGAACTTGTCAATTACAATGGATCGCGTAACAGTTTATCGCACGCTTCAAACTTTTGAAATAGCTGGGCTTATTACAAAACTGGTTGACCAGAGGGGTGTTTGCATGTATATGTTCAATTTTGAGAAACATGAGGGTTTGAGCATGCACCCTCATCTTCATTGTTCAGATTGCGATGAAATTGTTTGCCTGCCCTGCTTACCCATTGAATATTTAGAGAAGCTAAAAAACTATGAAATTGACGATATGTATTTTTTATTGAATGGAAAATGCAAGTCCTGTTCTAACAACGATGAAAACTAATCCCTTCATTTTTATATATCTTCTATGCACTTCAATAAAATGTAGAAGAGTTAATATACCCAATTTATAAAACTGTTGTCTTTTTTAAATTAGCATCCCTTTCTATTTACCCTTTTGATTGTTCAATTTGACTCAATTTATGCATTTTTTCAATCAATTTACCTGTAATAGCCACTACTGAAGGTTTAGGAATATTGTCATCATCAAATGGCCATTTACTGGTTGGTTTCTTTATATCAATTGTCTGTTCTCCCGGGTGTTGAACACTCAGAATAAGAGTTTTGCCATCAGGCGCAAACCATGGCCCCGTGAGCTCGGCATCTTTAGGAGCTGAAGCTACCCTGATCACTTTTCCAGCATCTTCGCCAAATCGGGGAATAACAAACAGGCTATTATTCTTAAATGCCATATAAGGCTTCCCCTCTTTATTCATTGCACTACCGGACATGTCAGATGTAAACCACATGTTTCCGGAAAAATCAAAGGCCAGATTATCAGGGCAGGAAAACCCACTTTCTTCACCACCAGCTTTATACGTTGAAGCGGTAAAAGTGAGAGAATCAAACTTACCAGCTGTTTCCTCAATCTTTAAAATTGAACCATGATGGTCATCTTTTTTTACATTATTAGTAAGCGCCACGAAAATATTCCCAGTGATAGGGTCAATCTCAATATCCTCTGGTCGGTTCAATTCAGTGGCTCCTAGCAATCTTGCTGCTTCCCTGGCCCGGATTAAAACCTCCGTTTGATCTTTAAATTTCTTTTTCAAAACAGGTTGTCTCTCCCAATCCAGCGGCAACCATTTGCCATTCACTGTATCAGCTACATACAAAGTTCCTTCTTTTAAAGACCCAGGTGTTGAGGAGATGAATTTATATAAATGCTCATTCATTTTATCATCACCAGAATAGGCTACCACACGTTTATCTTCAAGTTCGTACACTGTGCAACACTCATGAGCAAACCTGCCTAATGCTATGTGTTTTTGAGCAGAACCATCCTTTGGGTTTATTTCAACTACCCAGCCATAATGTTCAGGAGGGTAATTGTAAAAATGTTCCCACCCATAATTGCTTTCAACATGGGTTGGATTCTCATTTTCATCGTACTCAGTTTCTCCGAAGCAGCTGTCATAATTCTCCTCACAGGTAAGAAAAGTATTCCATGGAGTTATTCCTCCTGAGCAATTACTATTTGTGCCTTTAACAGTTAATTTATCTTTTATCGGTCTATCCCAATTAAGGCTTATAGGAGTTTGCGAGGTTATCCTACGATTGTGGGGATCATTTTCAACAACTTTCCATTTCCCGTTGACTTCTTTAATTCTTACAATGCTTCCTCCAACATTGTACATTTCTTTATCAACCTGATCTTTGGTTTTCTGGTTTTTAGGGTTCTCATACTTATTAAAATCAAAGTGAGAAACAAACAGAGGGTTAATATACTCATGATTTACCCAAAGAAGACCATCTTTTGGATTATTAGAATCAAGGGGTATAAAACACGTAAAATCATTATTAAAACCGAAATTATCCTTTTCAGAAATACGGTCTCCCCATTTTATAAGGACATGGTAATCTAATCCTTCTACTAATAATAAATCGTCTTTGTCCGAAGGATCAAGACCCTTTACCTTAAAATTGCGCAACATTTGCAAATAATCTTCCCCTTCTGTTTGAAAAGCTAAGGATGGAGTTGATATATTACCACTTTGAGCTAAAAAAGGTGGCAAAAAGGCCATCCCCAAACCAGCCTTTCCTAGGAAAGAAATGAACTCTCTGCGTTTTAATTTTTTAGTTTGCATGCTTTTGATATAAAATATTTGAGACTTCCAATGGTCTATCTGTAGCTATAATATTAGCACCATTGTTAACATAAGTGACATAAACAGCATCGTTCCTCTTTGCTTTCGCACTTTTATCAAGATTACCTAAAGTACCAAGGATAGCTGTGATTTCTAATTTCTGAAGCTTCTGATAATGATCCTTACCAGGCTCTTTTGTGCCAACGAAACCTAGCAATTGGGAAAATGGAATGCCTGACTTTCTGATTTGCTTCAAAGCGCCATCATCTCCGGCAGACACCGAGATAATTACATCTGGGTTAAGCGAATGAACTAGTTCTGCATCCTGAATGCGGTAGGTAATAATAGCCGCATAAGTTTCAGCTTCATATTTTTTAATTACTTTTAATACTTTATCATAAGGAACACCACGTTTTACGTCAAGTGTATAAAGTACTTTACCCTTGCCCCATGCCAGTGCCTGATCAAGTGTAGGTATCTGATAAGGAGTTTGTTTACCTTCGTTATCTACTAATTTAAATTTCAACAATTCACTTAATGTAAAATCTGACAAATTTCCACTTCCGGTTGTCGTTCTGTCTAAAGTTCTATCGTGCATTAATACCAGCATGCTATCACTAGTCATTGAAACATCGCACTCAATAATCAGTTTAGGAATTTGACCTGAAATATATTGAAACGTTTCAATGGCATTTTCAGGAAATCCAGGATATGGCCCACCTCTATGTGCACTAATAAGCGGTTGAGAATCATTTAGCCAAGCATTAAAAGTGGCTAAGCTGTCGTTTTGACTTTCAGCTTCAGAAGATTTACCCATCTCTTTCACTTTATTACTTGTTGGGTTATTACACCCTACCAGCCATAGAATGATTAAAGAGAAATAAAAGTATTTTTTCATAATGAATAACTGCGATTTAAGATTAAAATTTGAAAACTCTGAATTGAGACAGGTTAAGGATTGATTAAGAAATAGTTAGTATAATAATGAACATTAACCCTCCACCAAATGCCTGTTAAACATCTTCTCAAATCCTGCTTTCTTAAGTCCACGGCCAATAAAAACAAGTTTTCCTTCTCTATTATCAGCATCTTCCCAGGGGGTACCATCTGTGGCAATGAAGGTATTTCTAACAGATTGAAGAATTACTCGGTTGGGATAGCCCGGAATAGCAATAAATCCTTTAACCCGATATACCTGATGCCTATACAACTGAACAATCCGATTAAGATCTAACTGCAATTCATTAAGATCAAGGGGTTTATCAAAGGTGAGCGTGAAAGTAGTTATTTTATGACTATTATTGTCCCCATGCTCATGATGATGATGCTTTGCTCTTGCTGTTATAGGTTCAATGGAGATCGGTTTTATAACTCCCGTCTTTAGTATCTCATCTATCGGAAAAACCCCTTTTATTCCACTTATAACTTGAGCTTGAGGGTTTATATTGGACAGTTGAGTTTTTAAACTCTGCAAATATTGAGGAGTTACAGTATCTTGCTTATTTACCAACAATACATCTGCAGAAGCAATTTGCCTTAATGCTTCTGTAGTTTCGTTAAGCCAATCTTCCACCAACCCTGCATCAACCAGACAAACCACTTGTTCCATCTCAAAGTATTTCTCTACCAAAGGGTTAGTTAGGAATACTTCCACAATAGATGTGGGATCTGCTATACCGGTAGTCTCAATAATTAATCGGTCATACTGTTCTTTCTGTTTGTATGCCTCTTCTAAAATTTCCAAAAACCCATCGGCTAGCGAGCAACATAGACAGCCCGCGGATAATTCGACTATTTCTTCAACGCCATCCATAATCAAGGCTCCATCTACATTAGTAGCTCCACATTCATTTTCAATAACGAAAATTCGTTCTGGTAATCGCTCTTTTATAAAATGATTGAGAAACGTTGTTTTACCGGCACCTAGAAATCCTGTAATAATATGTACGGGTATTCTATTCATTATAGAACTCATTTATTTGATTTTTGACAATTCAATGGTATATTTTTCATATTGATGTTGATCCACTTTTACCTTATTCCAGGTATCCAATATTGTGCGTTTTATGTGTTTATCAACTAGTAACTGGATTTCATTTCTATAAATTTCATAATCCTGATAATGTGTTTCTGAAATACGATTTAATTTATTAGAAAAGTAAGTCAAAGGATTAAACCAATAAGTGGAAGAAATCATCTCATTTTTTTCATTACTTTCTGCTTTGATTGGAGCTAAACTATTTTTCATTAACTCATTAGATATAGCATAGTAATCCAAATTTTTAGATATAAAGCTTTGATCATCAGTTTTTGCCGTAACGCTAGATTTAAGTTCAGGAAACAAAACGAAAAGTTGTTTACGCAAGATGCTATCTTCCAGCTCATAGAGGTCATTCTTCATATCACGAACATCAATCATCCCCGTCATTAGGTTGACAGGCTTTCTTATACCAATGTATTGATGAACAGCAGCCGGAATAATGAAAACAAAAACTATCCAAATACTTATCATTGACAGCGTATTACCCATCACAGACTTTCCGAAATAAAGGATTACCAGATAGAGTAAAGTCCAAAACGAGAGATACAGAAATGAATAGAAAAGCATATTCCAGAAAGCCATACTGTCTGAAATTAAAACATCTGTCAATACTGCACCGTAAATTAAAAGGGCGATAATAAGCAGAATTAACAATACATAATAGAATAATGTTCTACCCAAAATCCAACTAAACAAAGAGCCTACCTGTATTCGAATTAAGGGTAAATACCCTCTTTCAACCTCTATGCTTTTAATGTCATAAACCAATATCAATAAAACTATTGGCAAAAGGAATAATACAACAAATGTAAAATCAAGCATACCCACTTGCAACCTCTCAGGATTTGCTATTTCATTGGTCATATCTTCATCATACGGACTGGCCCTGATGTTAACTCTTTTATAATAACCAAATTGCTCAGCTTGCCCAATGCTGTAAACCAATGCAGGCGAAGGTTTTTTATAGTGGTAAATATGGCTGAACCAGATGGCCAAATAGGGTTGGCTTAACCTGCCACCATCCGAGTCTTTGCTAAATGAAGCAAGATTGTCGACTCTTTCTTGCTGATTTTTTGCTTCTATTCTTTCTATCTCAGCAGATTGTTCCTCATAAAGGTTTTTACCATTATGTAAACCATATAAAGCAGCAAATAGAAATAAAATGATAGATATCCATTTAAAAGAACTATGCTTTAAATGATTCCATTCGTACAAAAAAATAGATCTCATGCGATTTTCATTTTATTTGAAGACAATGTGACAAACAAACAGGTAAGTATAACCCAGCACATTAAAATGATTAGGTCCAGCCTATACCTGAAAAAAACTTCATTAAATTTTAATGGCCTATAAGTAAAGTCCGGAATGGAGCTGTAAAAATCATTATCAGCTTGCCAATCCCAATTGCCTGTTTTAGAGCCTCCGTAAGCATGTTCATCATTTAATGTTTTGATCAAGTCTCGTCTATAATGCTCAGCTTGTAATAGAAATGCCTGGTGATGATAATTATCATTTGCTGCAAACCCCATACTTGTATTTTGTAAGGATATAAAAGGGTTAATTATTGCTGCCAATTGATAGGCACGTTTTTGTTTGGTTGTAATATCCCTTATAGCTCCAAAATGCTTGTCCCAAACCATATTTCCATACTCTTCATCAGCTTGCATTACTATACCATCAAAATTAATTGGAAGTGCTGATAGGCTATCTATATTATATTCAGATAGTATCTTCTCCTTCAGCGCTTTTGCACGTGCATCTTTAGGATCATGACCATTAATGCCCTCGGAACGATCTTCCTTCATCGCGGACTGAAATTCATCACGGCTGGGAAGTTCATACAGTTTTTCAATGGTACTCATCATGATGTTAGGTAAAAAAATAGACCACAGAATCCAAATACCTAGCATGGTTGTAAGAGCCGTTGTAGCATTCTGCCAAATAGCAGAGAAAAAAACAGTAAGCCTGGAAATAATAAAATAGTAAACAGAGTAGGACGTAAAGAAAAGGCTGAGGCGCTTAAAGGTATCAGTATTTATACTGTTAAAATTTATTAATACGTATAATGCAACTGTTAAAAATAAGAGTAGTAACCCAAATAGCCAAACTGAGAGTAACTTCGCCCATAAAATATTACTTTTTGAAGCACCTTGTAAGAGCAGAAACTTAAGCCTGCCTGATTCCTTTTCTGCACTAATACTGCGAAATGCAAGAAAAATTAATAACAGAGGTATGATAAACTGTAAGATTAAGGAACTTTTAAGCTTCCCAAATTTTGATACAAACTGCATCTGAGAAGCTTCAGAATGTGCAATTTCATTTTGTACATGGCCTTCAACACGTAGCACATTTCCTGTTGTGCCCCTTACCCCTTCATCGAGACTACTCAGCAAATTTGCTGGCTTAAATACATAGGTTCCATAGTGTGCTGCACTATGCGGATTCACAGCATCAAGACTCTCCCACTGCTCTCTAAGATGACTTTTTGCTGCCTTATAAGTTTCAGATTGAGTTTCTGTTTGCAGACTACCTAAGTAAATAGTGAGCAGTAATAAAATAATAAATCCAGCAGTAATTGCTTTAATTACCCTGTTTCTGAGCAAAAAAATTAATTCATTCTTGAGAATTCTCCACATAATTTTCCCCGTTAAGCTTGCATATAATCTAAATAAACCTTCTCCAGCTCATTGGCCGATACGGTTTCCGCTTTAAGTTCCCGTACCAATTCGCCTTTTTTTAGAATACCAATTCGGTCCGATATTTCCCTCACCCTAAACAAGTCGTGAGAAGCCATCAGTATTGTGGCTCCCTCTTTTGCTAATTGCTTTAACAGCATAGTCAATTCATTACTAGCAGCAGGGTCTAAACCACTGGCAGGCTCATCCAACAGCAACACTTTAGCCTCTTTTGCATAGGCAATAGCGATACCTACCTTTTGCCTCATTCCTTTAGAATACCCGGCCACTTTTTGTGTATGGGCACCGGATTGCAATCCACATTTCGTTAAAATTTCCTTTAAAGCTTGTTTTGATTTCTTTATCCCAGCGAGGCTGCAGAAATAGTCAAGGTTTTCTACTCCTGTGAGATAAGGATATAAACTCACATTCTCCGGGATGTAGGCTACTCGTTTGCTAATCGCTTTTCTGTCTTTAAAAGGCGATAAGCCATCGAGAGTAACCTCTCCTGAAGTAGGATTTAGAAAACCAAGAAGCAGATTAATTGTGGTGGTTTTTCCGGCTCCATTCGAACCTAGCAGTGCATAAATTTGACCTTGATCAATTTGCAGGGTTAAACCCTTTAGGGCAGTTCCGGATTTATATTGTTTGGTAACATTTGATAACTGTATCATATATTAATTTTAAAATATCGCTCCACAAAATGCTTATAGTATCATTCAGCTTCTGATTTATACTGAGCCGGGTTCCTCATTTCTCCGAAAGCTTTTTTCTAATTTCAGGTTATTAAAGTATAACGATGGCTTATTAAGCTGAAGCTCGAAGTTAAAATTAGATAATAAATTATTAAATGCAATAAGATTGCGTTTAATAATTATCGAAATAAGTTTTTATTAAAAAGAAGCTTATTCACACTTTTCCATAATACTCTGCTAAGCTATACCATCATCTGGTTATTCCTGTATCGCTTATTTTAGCTGTTATTTGTAATGTCAGAATAACAGGTTGACTCAAATAAGAAAAATTTAAAAATTTGTTTATGAGGATATGATACTTATAAACTATACCTCAGTGTAACTCCATAGGTCCTTGGGTCACCCAATACAGCAGCATAGTGGCCTGCGTTACCTCCGGCAGGAAGTAATTGTTCAAAGTAATTAGTACCCGCAAGGTTTCTACTCCACACATAAGCTGTTATTCCCTTTCGTGTTCTAAATCCCAAGCGTGCATTTATTAAGGAGTAGCCTTCAATATTCAGGTATGCGGATGGAGTGGGATTAGATGAAAAAGAAGATCTGTAAAAAAGATCTGAGCCTATAAAATATTCACCCTCCTGCCCTATCAGCTTATTTTTAATAAATGCTTCTAAACCACCGGAAAAGGCCCACTTTGAGATTCCCGGTAATTCTCCACCCGAAATATCTTTAAGTTCATTCCCTCCACTTCCTGTTTCCTCCAAAGGAACAGGGGCATTCGTAAATTCAACATAGTGACCATCAGTATAACTCACCGCAGTAGTAAACCTTAAATATTTTGGCATTGTATAATTTACTTCAAGTTCAGCTCCTGAGGTTCTTACCTGCTCTGCATTGGCCAGGTATCCCCTTATTACACTAATATCTGCAGATCGCACCGTAGTTTGGTAGTCGAAAATATCGGTATTGAATACAGTGAAGTTTAATGTGCTATTTTTTAGTGGCTGGGTTTTTATGCCTGCTTCCAAATGACTCACACGCTCCGGCTTAACAACTGCCAAGTCCAAAACAGGTTCATCGTTTTCCGTTGGAATGCCTCCCAGATTAAGTCCTACAGGTTTAAAACCATAGGAATAATTAGCATACATCATAAGCCTATGATTGGGAGAATATCTTACCCCCAACTGAGCCGAAATATTCCAATCGTCCACATCTTTCTGAAAAGCAAGTGGAGAAAAAACCTTGTTCTGTATTGCAATTAACTCAGGATCATTGGTTTGCAATCCACCGGAAACAGTGCGCTCAAAATCTACTTCTTTCTGGTCGTAATTTAGCCTGATGCCTGGGGTGACTATCACTTTGTCAGTTATCTTCACATCCAGTTGAGAAAATAAAGCTCCACTGAAATTGCTAAACTGCGGCTTATCCTCTTGCGTGAGCCCTTTCAGCAAACCCGGTGTTTCCCACAACGGATCCTCACTATCCCGCACAAAGCGCCATTGGTCGCTTCCGGCAACCTGAATATGTGCTCCATCAGGCACAAGTTTTTGATAAAATCCAAATAAGCCAATTGTTCCATTTAACCTTTTGCTTATTTCCCCTGAATAGCGAATTTCCTGCGACCATTGGTTATGAATTGAAGGCGCTTGTGATTTGTTGATGGCATCCAGACCTGTAAAGTCCCTGTCACTGGAAGGATTCCATTTCCAGTTGCGCCAGGCAGTAGTTGATGTAATAGTTCCGTTTCCTACTTCAAAATCTGCATTTAAAGAAACTCCTCCCATGTCCTGATCAGAGCGCCATGGGGTATTAGTATCTATCACTCTGTCAAATGGATCGCGACTTGGTAAGTCATAATCCAGATCGGCAATAATATTCTCAAATTGTCTGAAGTCAGCTCTTTGAGTAGGTGCTGTGCCTGCATATACCTGCGCGTAGCCATCCGGACGCTGCCGTGAATAATCTGCAGCAAGGGTGAGGGTGATTTTATCGGAAGGAAGAAAAAGCAATTGACCACGTACTCCTTGATTATTTAGGGTATTGGTATATGCTTCAGTTGCCTCATTATAAATGTTTCCATCCCTGTGCGTTCCTGTAAAAGATAAGCGCGCAGCCAATTTATCTTTTACTAAAGGACCTGAAACTGAACCTTTTGTTTGAATGAACCCATAATTACCAAAGGACTGTTCAAATATTCCTGTAGTGATGAAAGTAGGCTTTCGGCTGGTAATATTGAAAGTTCCTGCGGTAGTATTTTTCCCAAATAGGGTTCCCTGAGGACCCCTTAACACCTCAATTTGCTGAATATCTATAAAATCAAGGCTGGCAGCTGCAGGCCTTGCATAGTAAACACCATCAACATAAAAACCTACTCCGGGATCAATACCGTCATTAGTTAGCCCAAAAGTGGACCCAATACCACGAATGTTGAGTGTAGTATTACGTGGATTAGATGAATAAAGCTGTACAGAAGGAAGGAGCTCTTTAACCCTGTTCACATTAAAAGAAACAGCATTATCCAATTCCCGGGCACCAATAACCGATATGGGAATAGGAATCTCCTGCACTTCTTCATTTCTTCGCCTGGCTGTTACAGTCACCTCGTTTAATGACGAAGCCGCGGGATTTAAATAGATTTCAATTTGTCGGTTGCCTGTTAATTCAATTTCCTTTAACTCATACCCTACGTAACTTATTTTCATCGACATTGGAAATGAGCCAGTATAACTAAGGGAAAATGTGCCGTCAATATTGGTTACTGTACCATTGGTAGTTCCTTCCTGAAGAATTGTAGCCCCTATGAGGGCTTCATTGGTTATGGCATCAAATACTTTTCCTGAAATAGCATTTTGCGCCAAAGTATTTAAGTTCATACAAACCAATACTGCAATAAAGATTATTAATTTTTTTCTCATACACTTTTGATAATTTACTTACTTAATTCAATCCCTACCAAATCAGTAGGATATAAAGGCAAATATAGAAATTATTTTATCCCTACCAATTAAGTAGGATTTAAAATTATCAAAAACAGTTGCTGAGAATTTATTAAAGCGGTGAAGAAGGTAAGCTTAGTATAGAAGGTTCATTCTAATTGAACTCCATTGTAACACGTAGATATTTATCATAATCCACTTTATTACAGGGCTAATGACAACAAACAATACTTACTTATGTACAACTTACAATTTTATTCTGTCGTACAAAATAATAGCTATTATTGCTCCTTAATATTAAAAACAACAGGCTGTCAATTTATTGGGAAGCGATTTAAGAACTGTTACTAACTTTAAAATCTAATGAAAAAACTACAACTTTATCAACTGGCTCTTTTTATATTTTTATCTCTCTCATTAACAGGTTGCGATATTGTTGGGGGCATTTTTGAAGCGGGAGTATGGGTAGGTGTAATTGCTGTAATACTTGTTATTGTCCTTATTATATGGCTTATCAAGAAGATCATCAGTTAAAATCCTTTAGTGCCGCTAGTCACTAATTATTTTATAACATCTTTTTTTGCAGAAGTTAGCAGATGATTAAGAGCTGGTTTTCGTATAAGCTACAATGAACTATTCTTCAGTTCCAGTTCACCTAAGCTTTTCCACCATTAAGCTGTCGCAAACTTTTTTACTTAATACTTCTTTATCATGGTTGCTATAGGAAACAGTAATGCTTCCATCAAAGGCCTCTTTGGCTATTACTTTTAATTGAACCCCCAATGAAAGAGACCTGCTATTGAGGTATTCAAGAAAATTTTTATCCGAATTAGATAGGGCACTCAAAGTAACTATTTCTCCCATTTTACACTCGCTAAGCTTTATCAAATCCAACTGCTCGGTTTTACCATTTTTATCAGGTATTGGGGAACCATGCGGATCAAACTTCGGGAAGCCTAAAATTTCATCCATACGATCAAAAAATGCTTCAGAATTTACATGCTCTACCTGCTCTGCTATTTCATGCACACTTTCCCAACTAAACCCCATTTGCTCTACAAGGAACATCTCTGTTAACCGATGCTTACGGATAATCATTGATGCTACTTGTTTTCCCTTTGGAGTAATAGTGAGAGGTCGGTATTTTTCATATCTGAGCCAACCATGAGCATCCATTTTCTTCACCATACTATTAGCCGTGGGAATACTTACATTCAATGTAGAGCTTAATTCCGACACGCTGATTTTCCCTTCTTCATCTGAGAGCTTATACAAAGCTTTAAGATAATTTTCCTCTGTCTGAGAACCCATTTTATATTTTTTACAAAAATAGTAAAAATAGTTAAATGTTATTTGTTAGATCAATCTAACTTTATAAGTTTGTATTATCAATTAAAATATAAATTATGCGTCTAAAAAAATTATCAAGCAATCTTATATTGTTTCTTTTATTATTGTTCGGACATGCTATAATTGCCCAGCAGCAGGCGAAGATCATAGGAAAAGTTATTGGTAAAGATGGCACACCGCTGGAATTTGTGAATGTCGGCTTAGCAGGCACCTCTTTAGGAGATGTTACAAATGTGGAAGGTCAGTTTACTATTGATGGCGTTAATTTGGGCAATCATATTCTAATTGCTTCCATGATAGGTTTTGAAACGATTAAGAAAGAAGTAGTACTGAGCCCGAATTCATCTTTACTTACTCTCAACTTAGTAATGAATGAATCTGTTGAAGCAATGGGAGAAGTAGTAGTTTCAGGTACAATGAAAGAGGTTTCCAAATTGGAAAGTCCTGTGCCAGTTGAAGTGTACACTGCTAAATTTTTTAAAGCCAACCCCACTCCTTCTGTCTTTGAGTCTCTCCAGAATGTAAATGGTGTACGGCCCCAAATCAATTGTAATATCTGTAATACGGGTGATATTCATATCAACGGGCTTGAAGGCCCATATACCATGGTTTTGATTGATGGGATGCCTATTGTGAGCGGCCTTTCAACCGTTTATGGCCTTACCGGAATTCCACAGTCATTGATTGAACGCATGGAAGTAGTGAAAGGTCCGGCATCCACACTGTATGGATCGGAAGCTGTGGGTGGCTTAATCAATATTATCACTAAAAAGCCGACCAATGCTCCACTTATTTCTGCAGATGCTTTTGGCACTACCTGGGGAGAGGTAAACACTGATTTGGGTTTACGGTATCACCTTTCTGAAAAAACTCAGGGATTACTAGGTGTTAATTACTTTAATTATCAGAACCCCATTGACAATAACGATGACGGCTTTACTGACGTGACATTACAAAACAGAATTTCTGTGTTTAACAAGGTTGATATCAACCGGAAAGATAATAAAGCTTTTTCTTTAGCCGGAAGGTATGTTTATGAAGACCGATGGGGTGGTGAAATGAACTGGGAGAAAAAATACAGAGGGGGCAATGAAGTATATGGGGAAAGTATTTATACCAGCAGATGGGAAGCTTTTGGAATTTATCAACTTCCTGTGGAAGAAATAATTAATTTTCAGTTCAGTGCAAATGGCCATCAGCAAAATTCTGTATATGGAGCAACAAGCTATATAGCTGATCAATATATCGGTTTTGGTCAGTTGACCTGGAATAAACCTCTTGAAATGCACGATATTATGGTAGGCTTAGCCTACCGCTATACTTATTATGATGACAACACGCCTGCAACAGCGAATGAATCTGAAGATAATGCGCCTTCTATTATTCATTTGCCGGGAATATATGTGCAGGATAAAATCCAACTTAACAGCTTAAACAAGCTTTTGGTAGGAGCCCGATATGATCACAACAGCATTCATGGTAATATTTTTTCCCCCAGGATCAATTACAAATGGAACTCCGCGGACAAGAAGAATACAATCCGATTAAGCGCGGGAAATGGTTTTAGAGTGGCTAATGTTTTCACTGAAGATCATGCTGCACTTACTGGGGCAAGGGAAGTAGTATTTGAAGAGGAGCTTCAGCCGGAAGCCTCCTGGAACGTAAATCTTAATTTAGTAAAAAAGATGTATACTAATAATGGCTTATTTATAGGACTGGATGCCAGTGGTTTCTATACTTATTTCAGCAATGCTATTTTACCTGATTATGAAACTGACCCGAACAAAATCATTTACAGTAATCTGGATGGATATGCTGTTTCGAAAGGCATTTCTCTAAATATGGATTTCAACTGGACAAATGGCTTAAAGCTTATTGCGGGGGGCACACTAATGGACGTTTCAGTTACGGAAGATAAAGAAACCTACAGGCAATTGCTTACAGAGCGTTTTTCCGGAGTTTGGAGTGTCGGCTATACTTTTAAGCAAGTTGATTTGACAATAGATTATACCGGAAATTTATATGGACCAATGCGCCTACCCTTACTGGGAGATTTAGACGACAGACCTGAATATTCTGACTGGTATAGTTTACAAAACATTCAGTTCACAAAGGGCTTTGGCCAATGGGAAGTGTATGGAGGTGTTAAAAACCTGCTTAATTTCACCCCTCCTGCCAATAGTATTGCTCGTTCGTTTGATCCTTTTGATAAAGGAGTGGAGTTTGGTGCCGATGGTCAGGTAATTCCTACTCCCGGTAATCCGAATGCATTAACCTTCGATCCGTCTTATGTGTATGCGCCTAATCAGGGTATTCGTGGTTTTTTAGGAGTAAGATATACTTTATAGTAAGAGGTGAAATATTTAGTTATTATAATTTTCTGCATTCTAAGCACCTGCTTTACCACACAGGCACAATCTGTGAACTGGACTTCCTTTGAGCATTTAGGCGATAGTTTGAGGACGGAAAGAAAGCCATTACTGATTTTTATTCACACCGACTGGTGTAAATATTGCGAGATGCAGGAAAACCTCACTTTTGAGGATAACCCTTTGGCGGCTATACTCAACAAAGACTATTATTGTCTAAAAATAAATGCTGAATCCAAAGACAACATAAATTTCCTGGGACGTATTTACAAATTCAATGTCTCCGGGGGCTACCATCAGTTAGCTGAAATGCTCGGTAAAAATGAAGAGGGGCTGATATTTCCTGCCACAATAATTATAAACAAAGATTTACAGGTTGTAAATCGGCTTCAGGGCTTTCAGAAAGCGAAGAAGTTGATAGAAATAACTCAAAATAAGTAGCCTCAGTTATTTAGGCAACCCCCAACTTCATAGAGTTGATAGACCTAATAAATTACACACCACTCATCTACCGTTTAACTCCGTCTAACGAAAATTTTCAAAGTCCTTAAATAAATGTATCAACATTTACTTTTTCAACAAACCTTTTCTAACTAATTTCGTGGAGTGAATGAACGTTCAGTCATAAAGCTTAAGAGCGATTAATGGAAGAAATATCAGAGAAGAAGAAAGCGATTTTTGAGAGCGCATTAAAGCTAGTGCAGAAATGTGGCTTTCATGGTACACCTATGAGCATGATAGCCAAAAATGCAAATGTAGCAGCAGGTACTCTCTACCTTTATTTTGAAAGTAAAGATGAACTCTTAACTGCTCTCTTCAACTACAATAAAAAAAAGGTAGAAACTGCCGTTGATCAATACCTAAATGATGAAACTTCTTATAAAGAGCAATTTTTCAAAATATGGCTTCATCTTTACAAGTTTTATATTACTAATACTGAGGTCTTGAAATACTTCGAACAGTATATTAACTCCCCTTATAATGTAGAAAGAAACCCGCTCCACTTTAGAGGAAAATTATATGAGTTTCTGGATAAAGGAATTAAGAATAACCAGTTTTTTATGTCCAGGACAGAAATGTTAAGGATCAACCCGAAAAGTTGGGGAGTAGTAATTTCAAGCATAGATTCTTGAGAGTCTATAGAGGAAGAAAGCTACGTTTTTGACCCCTCTGAACTGAGCTCTAAAGGCTTTGATCTTTGCATTAAATG
>NZ_BMEC01000021.1 GCF_014636295.1 Marivirga lumbricoides
CATGATGCCCTGGGGAAAATGGCACCGATAGAATTTTCAGAATTTACCTCTGTTGGCGGTACCGCCAACAGAGGTAAAACTGTAACTTCTGACAAATAAACAGTTCTAATTAGGGGAAGCCTACACTTATAGCCAATGTGTGTGCCCAGTATGGGCATCTGGTATCGAAGATATCATATTATTCCAGAGGGTGCAATGCCAGTGCCGAAAAATCGGCATCCCTTACAGGCAAGTTGGTGAAGCCTGTTAGTAAGCCGCAAAGCCCGTCACCAACAATTTCTACTAGGTAGATGCCTCAGGAATCGGTGGAAGGAATATGTTCTTATCCCGCTAGGGCGGGACAGGCTCTGGGGAGGTCTTGGAATAGATTCGGTTTCTATGAGCCAAGAAGTAACGCTAAAGACGTCATTTTCAATCAGCAGAAGTCATAGTAGTCCCGCTCCAGCGGGATGAAGGACGGAACGTCAGGTGATTCGAAAATCCGATAGGGAGGCTTTGCTAGCCCTATCCCAAAAGTAGAATTGAGGTATAGCTGGTGTAAAGAGTGGCTATATTATGCTTGACGAACCGCTGTATACGAGATCCGTATCCGCTAGTCAGTGGATGAGAGGTGCACCCCCGAAAAAAAATCGGGGCAGGCTGTGAGCTTAGGGCTCACGGCCGTCTACTCGATAGTGCGTTCGTTATTTCCTCACCTTTTTGGGGCATTCATTTGAAGTTATAGCTCTAAGGTCTTCCTTAACAGAGGAAATCATTTCTGCCACTATAAGATTACTTAAATCCTCAATTGTAGCTGTATTAATATTCAGATTATTGTGTGGCCCAGTCTTACCTGTATCTAGTAAAATGGAGTTTGAATCGTCCTCAAATGAGGTACTTGGATAAGTGTATTTCATTAGTTGATTCATAGTTCAAAGTTAATTAAAAATATTTCTGAAAAAAAGTTTGATTTAATTCTGGGTCAAAATAATGTTTTCTCTTTATCCAAATAAAACCATCTCCTTTTGTTATGACAGCTATATCGACTGGTCCACCAACACTTTCCTCCGCCATTGTGAATCTACGTTTTAAATAAGTTAGATAAACTAAGCTTTCTGCCATTTCAGAAAGGTCCTCTTTTGAAAGCTGAGAAACCGCTCCCATTAATGGTTGAACGTATTTCTGATTAACTATATTACTAAACTGTTGTTGATATTTTTGGATATAATTGTTGACATTCATTTTATTTAATGATGCACTCACTTCTTTTGGCATGCCATTAATGGATTTTATTTCCGAAAGGAAGTTATTTAAAAAACTACCAAAAACCTTTGAAGAAAGGTGATTTAATTCAGGACTAATACCTTGGAGAATAGTATCAATAACATCTGTTTGGGCAAAAGGACGAATACAAGCGTTATTATTATTGTCAATTATGCCAACTTTGCTTTTGTCTACCTCGAACCTAAGACAGTTTTCGATGACAATAGAAACATTGACAGGTATTAAACTAGGGAAAAGTTCGGTTTCGCCATATCCTGTAAAGATTAAGCCTGTATACTGTATAAATTGATCATGTTTAATATATTCAATATATGCATTTAACAAAGAGTTAGAAATATTCTTTTCTTTGAAATCAAAGGCTGTACTATCCTTTAAAATCTTCACGATTTGCGGGAGAAAGGATTTTAATTTTTCTTTGGCTTTTGAAACATCCAATTCGCTCAAACTCGATATTTTTGAGTGTTTAGGAATTTCTTTTTTTATGTATTCGGATAGAAAAGAAACTAATTTTTCCTCTAATTTATCCTTTGATCCCTTGTTGTTTCTTATTGTATCGTTCAGAGTTACCTGAACAAATGAGAGAAAGTCCGAAAATAGATAATCATCATTTGTGTCATTAGCAAAATAATTGTTTGTTTTCAACCAGTCAAAAAATTCATTCTTGTAATCTTCAAGCTTTGGAAAACTTTTTTTATCTATGTGTTTTCTGAACTCTTTTATCAGTATTTCCCAGGGAATACCCATGAATTGAGCACTATTATAAATAGCTATCCCAACTGGGAAATATTTAGATAATGTAAATATTTTATTTGCAGAATTGTAGACTTTTCTATTCTGTACTCCACTTACAGTAACGGCACTATCTGCTGCAATTGCTACACCTTGTTTATTTAAAATTCCCGCAACGGCTGTCATATTGTTTCTATTTTGATTGAAATAAATTTTGGTATATATATATAATTTTTTAAACTACTGATTTATGTCTGTCCCTTCAATATATATAATAATTTCTTTATGATGATTAAAGACTTTAAATAATTTCAACACTTGCTCTGAAAATGAAGCACAACAATTCGCTAAATACACCTTGGGGTGTATTTAGCCACATTATACTCTTAGCAATCTAATAGATTTTTTATTTTATTAAAAGTATGAGGGGCCATATGAGTGTAAATTTCTTGAATGAGTTTAAGTTTGAATTTAAGAGTACATTGCATGGTAAATGCATGGCTCACTCCCCTCGATTCAATCGAAGGGGAGAAGTCGTTTCAACTGCTAATCCGTCACGGTGAAATGCAGAAGCTATGTTTTCAGTTATTGCCTTAGCAGGATATGCAATCTTTAGTAACATGCGCCAGTGAATTGGAATGCTAAATCATTTTAGCTATCTTTGGTTTCAACCAAATTTTAAAATTGATATGAAAATTTTCAATTCCCCCCAACTGCTTAATGCTAAGCTAGCATTAATTGCACTCCTTTTTTTTAGCTTTTCTTCAATGGCACAAACGGTGATGTTCGATGATTTTAATTATTCGGGCATCAATGATAATCAGTTTTCTACATTTAATAAGTGGAACATTGTGTCTGGAGTAAGTGGTCCTCCGGAAGGTGGGTTGTACAGTAGAAATAATGTGGGATTTACCAATGATCCTGCTAATCCATCCAACAGGCTGATGACATTAAGCACTACTGTTAACGGTACAACAAAGGCAACTACACACGCCAGAGTGGAAGCTGCAGGTTATGAGTATTTCGAAGGCACCTATGCAGCACGTGTTTATTTTTCTGATATTCCCTTCACCTATAAAGATGCTAATATTCAGACTTTCTATACTATAGTGAGCTCTTCTCTCGCACAGGATGGTTCAAAATATAGCGAGCTGGATATTGCAGAATATATGGCGGCTGATAAATGGGGTATTTCACCTGATAATCCGGTATTGTATACAACCTCCTACCATAAATACATTGCCGTTCCCTGGACGCCCTGGAAAACGTATAATGCTATCACCGGATCACAAGCAGGCTGGCACACATTTGTGGCAAGTTGCACTGATGGCGTAAACATCAGGTATTTTATGGATGGCAACCTAATTGCTACACATTCGGTAACCGACAATGAAACGCAGGCCGGACTGCCGGTATATCCAAGAAGCAATATGCACGTAGCCTTTGCCAACTGGATTTGGAATAACGTAACCGGCTCCAGCACAGCCAACAGAACCACCACCATGCAGGTGGACTGGACAGCGTACTTCAAAGATCAGGATTTAACACCTGCTCAGGTAGAGTCACAGGTGGCTGCATTTAGAGCAGAAGGCTTGCAAAGACGAAATCTTGTGGGGCAAACTCATTATGGAGCAGTTAATCCTCCGCCACCACCTTCGTTTAGTAAATTGATACAGGCAGAAAGCTATAATTCCATGCAAGGCGTGCAATTGGAAGGTACCACTGATGTAGGCGGTGGACAGAATGTAGGTTGGATAGATAATACCGATTGGATGTCTTATTACGATATTGAAATACCTGCTACAGGCCAATACCTGGTAGAATACAGAGTAGCAAGCCCTCAAAGTTCAGGTATTGTGGCGCTTGATCTTAATGGTGGTGCTATTTCATTGGGTGCTGTTGCAGTACCTAATACAGGAGGATGGCAAAACTGGACAACCATTTCCCACACAGTCAATATGAATGCCGGCACTTATAATGTCGGAATCTATGCATCTTCAGGTGGTTTCAATCTCAACTGGTTTAAAATATCCAGCGTCAGTAATACTGCAAATGCTCAGGTAGTAACAAATGAACTGGCAAAAGAGGTAACAATTTATCCTAATCCTGCTTTTTCTAAAATCAATTTCTCATCACAGGACTATTTTGGAGCAACGGTGCAGATTTTAAATGCTGAAGGCATTTCACAAATTAAATCTACCGTTTCAGCAGATGGTATAGATATTTCCACGCTAAAACCTGGTTTGTATACTTTAGTGATTACTAAGGACGGTGAGCAAATCCTGGAAAGGTTTATCAAGAAGTAAGTATATAGCCTGAGTTCGACTATCAAAGGTGGCGTCCTCGCTAACGCGGGCAGGCTATGCCGCAAAATTAAGATTAACTTTTTTAAAAAGTCTTAATTTATGCTTCCTGTGCCGTCCAATCGGTATATCTCATTCTATAATACTCTATGAGGTTAAGGGTACCTATTCTAACGAGACTTCAAAGCGTGTTTTAAAATCGAACTCAGGTTATAAAGCGTAAGATTATAAAGTACAGGCTCTCGGGTCTGTGCTTTTATTCTTATGAAGTTATTAGGCATATTATCCAACACCTGAGAAAAGTATACCATTCTCAATATCAAACCAGACACCTATAAATATAATTATTCCGTGTCATCAATAAGTACCATAAGCACTTTTTTAGTTTTAAGACGTCCTGAATTTATTGCTCCATACAGCTACAAAACAATGCCATTTAGCTAAATAAAGTGTTATGCTTAGGTTTTTCTTCTCATTAATAGGAAATTGATAAAATACCCGGACGTCTTTTTTCAGAACAGTAATAAAAGGAAAAATATATGAATATACTTTTAACTGATTAGGTCTTATCCTTTTCCCTTTTCAATGTTTAATTATTACCATTTTAACCAAAATAAAAATGAAACATTTTTCGATCAAAAATTATTTAAGCAGGCTAAGCAAAGTTTCGAGCTTTAGCAGAACTGCATATTTACTCTTTTTCTTGCTGTGTTGCTTCCCCTTTTTAAGCAATGCACAGGTAACCCCACAGGTACCTGCCACTACTGCCGACCATAATAAACAGGTAATTGGATACCTCACCCAATGGGGCCCCTGGAAGGATGTGGCAGGTCTCATTCCGAAAGGAAGCCAAAATCAATTGAATATAGACTATTCTCAGTACACGATCCTCAATTTTTCTTTCTTTGGTGTTGCTGTGGACGGGTCTGTCCACAGTGGGGATTACCGTAATCCCAACATTGCTCAGGAGGGTGTTGATCAGCAACCGGCTCCCCTCATCAATGATGATATCTATAGCAGCTGGGACAAATTCCTGCTGTATGGAGAACTGGAGGTGCTGTACCATGTGGCTGATGGAAGTTCTGCTTATAACCAGGGCTACCGTAATTCCGGTGGGGGATGGACCAACATTGAAACAGGTGAGTCCGGAGCCTTTCCGCTGTCAGTTCATAAAGAGGGTGGACCAGAGGGAATGCTGGCTTTATGTAAAGAATATGGTGTAAAAGCCATGGCTTCAATAGGCGGATGGAGCATGGGAAAACATTTCCCGGAGATGGCCGCAAATCCTACCAAAAGAGCAAGATTTATTGAAGACTGTAAAAAGCTTATTGCCCTTGGCTTTGATGGCATTGACCTGGACTGGGAATATCCCGGCCACGAGGGAATGAATTTTACAGGTTCACCGGCCGATTTTACGAACTTCGCTATATTGTTAGAAGACATTAGGGCGGCCATAGGTCCTGATAAACTTATTACTTCTTGCTTTGCAGCAAATCCAGCGAAGTTACAAGGTTTTAACTGGTCCAGAATAGATCAGTCGATGGATTATTATAATATCATGACTTATGATTACAATGGAGGATGGTCGAACAAAGCAGGCCATAACTCTCCGCTATACGATTATTCGGGTGCTGAATATGAGGGGTTTACAGTTGACGCAGCAGCTCAGGCGATGAAAGCAACAGGTATTCCTTTACATAAAATCAACCTTGGAGTAGCTTTTTATGGTAGAGGAGTAGTTACCGATGGCCCTGCTGCGCTTAATGCACCTACCGTAAAGGTACAGACTAACATAGAGCCGGATGGTTCTGTCCTGACAGCTGCCGATTTTAGCAACTGGCCTAAAAATGTATGGGATGGCACACCCAATTACAATGCAGTGGTAGCCAATACCGGTGATTGGGTGGACCACTGGGACGATGAAGCAAAGGTGCCTTACAAAACAAAAGGTAACTATTTCTTAAGTTATGACAACGAAAGGTCTATTGAGGAAAAGGCAAAGTATATTAATCAGGAGCAATTGGGAGGTGTAATTGTCTGGCATGTAACTGGCGACTGGTTGGATCTTACCTCCAATACCACCACATATGGTGGAAAGTTGGTTTACAGCCCCAATACAAAAGCACCTTTAGTGAATACGGTAAACAAAGTATTTGCAGAAGGAAGTACAGGAAACCGAAACCCAACAGTGGCTTTATCATCTCCGGAAGCGAATACAACTTATCCTTCCGGTAGTGCTGTTACTATTGAGGCAAATGCCAGCGATAGCGATGGAAGTGTGACCAAAGTTGAATTTCTGGTAAATGGAACAGTAGCAGGTACTGATACTAGTGCTCCTTATAGCTTTACAGTAACAGACTTAGCAGATGGTAGCTATAGCATTAGCGCCAGAGCTACTGATAATGAAGCGGCCACCGCTACTTCAACGAGCGTAAATGTAATAATTGGTGAGTCTGATAATGAAGCACCAGTGGTAAGTATTACCACTCCGGTCAATAATGCTAAGATAACAGAAGGAAGTGCCATCAATATTACAGCTTCGGCCAGCGATAGTGACGGATCCATCATTAGCGTACAGTTTTTAGTCGATGGATCATTGGTAGGCGAAGCGACAAGTGCACCCTATACTTTTATTTGGAATAATACCGCAGTGGGCAACTACACTCTTACGGCAGTAGCCACAGATGACGAAGGAGCTTCTACCACTTCAGCAGCGGTATTGGTAGAAGTAGAAGAAAATACCGGCAGCGACTGTGACGTACCAGCCTGGGATCCGGCAAAAGCCTATAATGGAGGAGCGCTTGTATCTTATGAGGGCAACACCTATGAAGCAAAATGGTGGACGCAGGGAGATAACCCCGCACAGCCAGTTGATGTGGGAGTATGGAAGCTGATTGGTCCTTGTGGCGATGGAGAAGAGCCTGAAAATCAGTCGCCAACAGTGAGCCTGAGCTCGCCAGCAAACAACGCTGCCTTTGAAGCAGGTGTTTCACTGAGCATAACAGCCACAGCCACTGATTCGGATGGTACGGTATCTAAAGTAGAGTTCTTTAACGGAACCAGCAAGTTGGGAGAAGATACAACAGCACCTTATTCCTACAGTTGGAGTAATGTAGCGGAAGGTACTTACACTCTGACAGCCAAAGCTACAGATAACGATGGATCCGTTAGCACCTCGGCAGCAGTAAACATTGTGGTGGAGAGTGGAGATGTGGTAGTAGATCCGGAGCCATGTACTGGAAGCGGCAAGCGTATAGTGGGGTATATGCCGAGCTGGTCTGGTACAGCCCAAGCTATTCAATATAGCAAACTTACGCATATCATGTACTCCTTTATTCGTCCTACCACTACGGGGGGATTAACAGCAGTGGAAAACCCGCAGAAGTTAAGCGATATTGTTAGCCTTGCCCACCAGAACGGAGTAAAAGTAGCCATAGCTGTAGGGGGATGGAGCGATCTGAACAATACGGATTTTGAAACGATGGCAGCCAATGCTACTTACCGTCAGAATTTCATTAACAACTTAGTATCACTAATAAACAATTACAATCTTGATGGAGTGGATATGGACTGGGAGTATCCGGCAGGCGGGCAAAACCCAGCGAACTTTGCGACACTAATGCACGAGTTAGCTGTTACACTACATGCCAGTGGTAAAGAGCTTTCAGCAGCCGTAGCAGCTTATGGGTATAATGCAGATGCAGTATTGAACAGTGTGTTCAACGATGTGGACTTTTTAAATCTGATGGCCTATGATGGAGGCGATGGTGCAAGCCATTCCCCTTATAGCTATGCAGAAACCACGCTGAACTACTGGCTAAACAGAGGATTGCCAGCCAGCAAAGCCATACTGGGAGTGCCATTCTATGGGCGTCCAACCTGGAAGAGCTACCAGACCTTATTGGCAGAAGGGGCTGATCCATATGCAGATATTTTTAATGGAGTGTACTACAATGGTATCAACACCATAAAAGCGAAGTCAGAACTGGGAGCGCAACAAGGAGGCGGCATCATGATCTGGGAAATTACGCAGGATGCTGTAGGACAGTATTCTTTACTAAGCGCGATCAATGAAGTAATTCAGCCATGTGATGGCGGGGGTACGGGTACAGCACCAACCGTAAGCCTTACTTCACCTTCATCAGGCGCTAATTTTGCATCCGGAAGTAATGTAAATATTACAGCAACTGCCAGTGATTCAGATGGTAGTGTAACCAAAGTGGCTTTTTATGCCGGTAGCACCCTCTTAGGAGAGGATACCACAGCGCCTTATAGTTTTAGCTGGACAGCAGGTGCGGACGGAACGTATGAGCTGAAGGCAATTGCGACTGATAATGATGGAAAATCTTCTTCCGCATCGGTGAATGTCACAGTAGGTGATATCAGCTGTTCAGTGCCAGCATGGAGTGCAACGGCTGTTTATACAAAAGGGATGCAGGTGTCATATAATGGAAATACTTATGAAGCCAAGTGGTGGACGCAAGGTGAGAATCCAGCTCAGGCCGGAGAGTGGGGAGCATGGAAGCTATTAGGCTCGTGCGGTGCCAATTCTTTAATGGTGGGGCCAGAAACCAATGCAATGAAGATGCAGAGTTTAGAGTCAGGATTACGAATTTACCCTAATCCATCAAAGGCCGGAAGTGTAGTTCAGCTAAAATTTAGCAGCGATATCAAAGAAGCTAAAGTGTATATCCAGAACATGGTAGGCGAAAGAAGCTATTCTGAAACCCTAAGAAGCAATAATGGTATTTTAGAAGTCAAAATACCTGAGTTGCCAAGTGGCCTCTACATCTTTAAAGTGGTGGCTGGTGACAAAATGTGGACTGAAAATCATATAATCAAATAATCATCATAATAACGAGAGGGTATCTATTCAACGGATAGCTCTCTTGTTTTATTCACATCTTGAATTACTTACCATAGGGATCATCAATGATAAATTATATTTCCCTGCTTTAGGTATTTTTTATTTTCGACAAACAAACCAAATTAATTATGGAAAAAAGATTTTTAACTCTTTTACTATGTCTTTGCATGTCCATAGGTGTGCAGGCACAGTATCAATTCCCGGCCTGTTGGGCTTCCTGGAATTCAGGAACTACCTATACTGGCGGAGATCAGGTTTCTTACAATAATGGTAATTATGAGGCAAAATGGTCCACCGATACGCAGCCGGGCTCAGATGGCTCATGGACGCTTGTAAGTAAGTGTGGTGACGGAGGTCTTGGTGAAGATTATACCGGTCCTCAGAGAATTATCGGATACCTTCCTACCTGGATTCCTGATTATGATATCAGTACTTTTGATCCTTCAGTTGTAACGCATGTTAACATTGCTTTTATGATGTTTCAACAAAACAATAACAACTATGGCAGTGCCGATTTTGCTTCAATAGCTTTTAATGCTACAGAAGCCCGAAAGGTAGATTCTGTGCTTCATGATCTTGGCGTACTCCAAAGAGCCCATCAGAAAGGTGTAACAGTCTCTGCTGCCCTTGGTGGAGCAACGGATTATGCTTTCTTATGGCTGATGGAAAAATACTATAACAATGATGCTAAGCTGGAAGAAATTGCTAATCTTATTGTGAATTATGTGAATACAAATAATCTCGATGGAATTGACCTTGATCTGGAATGCTGGTGGGCAGATGCTGCTATTACAGGAACTGTAGAGATAGGAGGCCGTGTTCGGGGCGATAAATGGGGTGGTACAGATGAGGGGCCTCATGAAGCAGCCCTTGGCTTAACAAGGCTTACACAAAAGTTAAGGTTAAAAATGCCTGATAAGCTTATTTCAGGAGCTGTTTTTGGCACTTCCTGGTATGGCAATAACTACGATGATGCCATGGCTGAGTACATGGATTGGGTGGGTTTAATGACTTATGACTTCACCGGCAGCTGGAATGAATCTCCAAAAGGACCCCATTCCGCTCTCCACACAGTTCAGCCAGGTACCTACACAGGGCAAAGTGCCAACAACCCCATTTATTCAGCGGAAGATGCGCTGGAGTATTGGATGGGACTTGCCCCTGCAGCCTGGAATCACGATGGCGGCTTTAACATACCCAAGTCGAAACTGGTAATTGGAGTGCCCATGTATGGCTATGATCTGTCTACCAGAAAACCCAATAATGGGAATGGATTTTTGTTCATTCCTTATAATAAAATTGTGGCCCAGTACCCTAATGC
The DNA here is from genome assembly GCF_014636295.1 of Marivirga lumbricoides. Classification (GTDB taxonomy): domain Bacteria; phylum Bacteroidota; class Bacteroidia; order Cytophagales; family Cyclobacteriaceae; genus Marivirga; species Marivirga lumbricoides. Next base: position 10,484 of record NZ_BMEC01000021.1, read on the forward strand.
GCCTACGAATTACGATCCAAAAGACCCTTATAATATGGGTGGTTTCATAGGGGCAGACGGAAAGCAAATTTATTATGAAACTCCAAAACGAGCAGCTGCAAAAATTGAATATACTAAAAGTCATGGCCATCAGGGGGTGATAGTATGGGAATTGACACAGGATCTGCCGTTTAATAATAACGGCAGCCTTTTAAAGGCAATGAATGAAGCTGCCGGAACTGGTGTGGAGTTGAATGCTAAACCTACTGTGTCCTTATCATCTCCGGAAGCGAATACAACTTATCCTTCCGGTAGTGCTGTCACCATTGAGGCAAATGCCAGTGATAGCGATGGAAGTGTGACCAAAGTTGAATTTCTGGTAAATGGAACAGTAGCAGGTACTGATACTAGTGCTCCTTATAGCTTTACAGTAACAGACTTAGCAGATGGTAGCTATAGCATTAGCGCCAGAGCGACTGATAATGAAGGCGCCACCGCTACTTCAACGAGCGTAAATGTAATAATTGGTGAGTCTGATAATGCAGCACCAGTGGTAAGCATTACCACTCCGGTCAATAATGCTAAGATAACAGAAGGAAGTGCCATCAATATTACAGCTTCGGCCAGCGATAGTGACGGATCCATCATTAGCGTACAATTTTTAGTCGATGGATCATTGGTAGGCGAGGCAACAAGTGCACCCTATACTTTTATTTGGAATAATGCCGCAGTAGGCAACTACACTCTTACGGCAGTAGCCACAGATGACGAAGGAGCTTCTACCACTTCATCAGCAGTACTGGTAGAAGTAGAAGAAAATACCGGCAGCGACTGTGAGGTACCAGCCTGGGATCCGGCAAAAGCCTATAATGGAGGAGCGCTTGTATCTTATGAGGGCAACACTTATGAAGCGCAGTGGTGGACGCAGGGAGATAACCCCGCACAACCTGTTGATGTCGGAGTATGGGAGCTGATCGGTCCTTGTGGTGATGGGGATGAGCCTATAAATCAGGCGCCAACGGTAAGTCTTACTTCACCCTCACCAGGAGCCAATTTCACATCGGGCAGCAGTGTTAATATTACAGCAACTGCCAGTGATTCAGATGGTAGTGTAACAAAAGTGGCTTTTTATGCCGGTAGCACCCTCTTAGGAGAGGATACTACAGCACCTTATAGTTTTAGCTGGACAGCAGGGGCAGGCGGAGCTTATGAGTTGAAGGCAACTGCGACTGATAATGAAGGGAAATCTTCTTCAGCATCAGTAAATGTCACGGTAGACGATATAGGCTGTACTGTGCCAGCATGGAGTGCAACGGGTGTTTATACTAAAGGAATGCAAGTGTCATATAATGGAAATACCTATGAAGCCAAGTGGTGGACGCAAGGCGAGAATCCGGCACAAGCCGGAGATTGGGGAGCATGGAAGCTATTAGGTTCCTGCGGTGCCAGTTCTTTAATGGTAGAATCAGAGTCCAGTGCCATGAAAATGCAAAATTCAGAAACAGGATTACGAATTTATCCGAATCCATCAGCAGTCGGAAGTGTAGTTCAGCTAAAATTTAGCAGCGATATCAAAGAAGCCAAAGTGTATATCCAAAGCATGATAGGCGAAAGAAGCTATTCTGAAACCCTAAGTAGCCAGAATGGTATTGCAGAACTCAAAATACCTGAGTTGCCACGTGGTCTCTACATCATTAAAGTGATATCTGGCGACAAAATGTGGACGAAGAATCATGTGATTAAGTAATAACTAATAATATTAATACTAACGAGAGGGCATCTATTCAAAGGATAGCCCTCTTTTTCTTGTTTTCTTCTTTGGGAAACCGAAGTTTTTCAAAGCTTTGATAATTTTGGTTGAATGATATAAAAGTAGTTGAAGCGAGATATAAGAGGTTTCACTAAGAAAGACAAAAATTGGAATTATTTCAAAAGTTCATTCAAGAATAACTCCGCCAATTTCGCTTGAAGCGAAAAAGCGGGGAGGAGGGTAAAATGGCGGGTCAGCGTAGGGTTTAGAGGGCAGTAGCATCATTTTACCTAGATTTTTTGTATACTTTTTCATCAATGGAAAAAGTATAAAGCATTCATTAAGCATAAATCATCAATTTTACAGCTATATACAACTGTAAAAAAGTTACTTTAACCTATCAAAATGCATTTATAGTTTTACCGAAGAAGATAGTAGCAAATTTAAAATCCAACTCAGGCTAATAATACTAACGAGAGGGTAGCAATCTAACAGATAGCCTTCTTTTTTTATTTATTGATAATCAATTAGTTATAAAAGGGTGGGTAGGAATTGGATAATAAATTTTCCGAGCTTATGGATATTTTTTTGATTCTAAATTTACTCTCTCGATCGGGACCATATTTTTCAGAAAAAAGAAAATTAACCTGTGCTATCACAGCGGTATACGTAATCTCATTTTATTTAAATTGGGAGATATGCCGATTGATCGGCACAGGCAGCATAAATTAAGACTTTTGGGAAAAGTAAGTCTTAATTTTGCCCCGCATTAGCGGGGATGCCATCTTTGGTAATCGAGTTCTGATTTTCAAGGCTCGGATTAATTATAAAGAGACCGCTATATTTTATCCATCCCAATGAGATCTTTAATCATCTTTTGGTAATTTCTGCCTATAGGCAATACCTTGTTTTCTACGCGTATATCGTTTCCTTCTAATGAGTTAATTTCATCAATGGCCACTACAAAAGACCTGTGTATCCTGATAAATCTGTCAGAAGGCAATATTTCTGTGATGCTCCTAAGGTTATGGTGGGTAATGTAGTTGCCAAGTCTTGTAACTACCCTTACATAGTCTTTCAGACTCTCTATGTACAATATATCACCGAAATTTACTTTAATCATTTTCTTATCTACCTTTATGAACATGTGGTTGTTCTCCTCTCTTTGAGGCTCATTTCGGGAAGAAAGTAGTTTGAAGTGTCCTGTTACCTTATCTATAGCTTTTATGAATCGTTGTAGCGAGATGGGTTTCACTAAATAATCAAAAACATCCAGCTCATAGCTTTCTACGGCATACTCCCTGTAGGCTGTAGTAATAATAACCAGTGGTTTTTTTTTCAGACTTTTAATAAAGTCTATTCCGGTAATTTCCGGCATATTAATATCCAGAAACATGAAATCAATTTGCTCATTCTTTAAAATGTTAAATGCTTCCATGGCATCATTGCAATTGGCAACTACTATTAGGTCAGAAAAAGACCTAAGGTGGTTGTTAATCACATTTCTACCTAGTGGCTCATCATCCACTATTATGCATTTAAGCTTCATTTAACAGAATTTTTAAAGAAATCATATATCGCTCGCTGGTATCATCTATTTCCAGTGAGAAATCTTTGTCATAAAGAAGTTCCAATCTTCGTAGCGTATTTTGAATTCCTATGCCACTACTACCTTTCTGCTGCTGCAATAAGGGCTTTTTAGTAGTGCTTTTTGAATTTATAACACTGAAATATAATGTATTTCCTTCAACTTTCAATTGTATTCTGATGGGTTTCTCGCCACTTATATAACCCGTTCCATGCTTAAAAGCATTTTCAATGAAGGGCATTAATATGAGTGGAGGTATCTGCTTATTACTTATATCCCCGGAGATTTCCAGTATAGCAACCTGAGGATTCCCATACCGGATAGTTTCCAGATCTATATAGGTCTGAATATGTGCTATCTCTTCAGTGAGGCTTACTTTTTTGTCTTTTCCTTTATAGATCACATGGCTCATTAGTTCGGAAAGTTTAAGAACTGTCTCCGGTGCCTTTTCAGATTTATCGAGCGTAAGTGAATAAAGGTTATTTAAGGTATTGAAAAAGAAATGAGGCTGAACCTGCGACCTTAAAAATGAAAGTTCAGTTTCATGATTTCTTCTTTCCAGCTCTCTTGCCCGGCGTTGAGAGCCCACCCAGTCTATAGTAAGTTTAATGGCAGTAGTAAGCCCTATTACATAAAGTTCCCCAATAGCTACTGCCAAAATATAATTGAGTCCAAATAAGGACTGGTCTTTTACCACGGATTCGCGCCATATTTCAGTAGTCACTAAATAATATGTCAATACTATTCTTATTAAAGACATAACTATTAATGCCAGGCCTAAAAATGTGAGGTAACTTCCTAGTTTGTTGGGAATAAATTTTGGAAGCAAATAATAGAGGTTGAAATAAACCAGTACCAGGTGGATAGGAAACTCTACCAGATTGGATCTTAAAGAATAGGCATAATCATTAAAGTAATTTCCCCAGCGCAAAGTATTGAAGAGAAAATAACCCACCCAGAAAAGGGTATGGTAAACGATAGGTTTCTTAAGGTAAGTGATCAGGTTCTTCAAGCTATCCTTACTAAAATGGTCTTCAAAAAAGAGAGAAAATGCCTGCATTAAATACTGTTTTTAAGCTTTCTTTAAGCCAAAAATAGTAAAATATGATGGAGCTAAACCGCCTGAAACTGATGATAACCGCCTGATTGTGATGGTTTAGCTACAGACATTATCCAAACATCTACAAGATATATCCATTTAGCTAATAAGTAAGCCCACACTTCATTTTTATTTTTTTCATGCTCAAATTGGAAGTCTAAACCAACCTTTTTATCTATGAAAAATGTTTTACTAACATGTCTTTTCGTTACACTGCTTGTATCAGGCGTAAAGGCTCAAATTAAGGTGTCCGGTACAGTTACAGATGCGGTTGAGAATACTCCCATTCCGGGAGTAAATATACTGGTAAATGGAACTGATTCCGGTACTACCACTGGTTTAAATGGTGAATACACCATTGAGGCGCCATCAGAAGATGCTGTATTAGTATTTTCATTTATTGGTTACAAAACGCAGCAGGTAAAAGTAGCCAATCAATCCACTCTTAATGTAGCGCTGCAGCAAGATGTAATGCAGTTAGGTGAAGTAGTAGTAACCGCCCTCGGCATTGAAAAAGAAGAGAGAGGCCTTACTTACTCTACGCAACAGCTTTCAGGAGATGAGTTGACTACTGTAAAGGAGCAGAACATGATCAATAGCCTCGCTGGTAAAACGGCTGGCCTTAACATCACAAGAACTTCAGGCGGTGTCGGTGCCTCATCAAGGGTTTTACTTCGGGGCAATAAGTCAATAAGCGGAGCTAATCAGCCATTGTATGTAATTGATGGTATTCCGATGAATAGCAACAATTTAGGAAGTGCTGGTGGCTTGTATGGAGCAGTTGATAATGGCGATGCTATTGCCAACCTTAACCCTGAGGATATTGAAAGTGTTAATGTGCTAAAAGGAGCTTCGGCTGCTGCGCTGTATGGCAGTCAGGCTGCTAACGGAGTGATTCTTATCACCACAAAAAACGGAAAAAAAGGAGTGAGTCAGGTGAATTTTTCATCCTCCGTAACCTTTGAAAGTCCTTTATTAACCCCGGATTTGCAAAGTGAATATGGCCAAACTGCTCCGGGCGAATCTTTAGATACCTGGGGTCCCAAAAATGGCACAGCTAGCAAGGATCATGTAGACGATTTTTTTACTACGGGTTCTTTATTTATAAACAGCGTGTCTGCGAGCAGTGGAAATGATGCCGGCCAATATTATGTTTCATTTGCCCGTACGGATGCAAAAGGTATAGTTCCGGAGAACTCTATGGATAAGAATAACTTCATGGCCAGATTAAAAGGGACGGTATTTAATAACGTAACTGTTGATGCCAGTGCGAACTTTTTAAATCAAAAAATCAAAAATACACCTCAGCCGGGATTCTATAATAACCCTGTATTAACCACCTACACATTTCCGGAGTCAACGGAGCGTTTTAATTATTACAAAAATAATTATGAGGTATATGATGCCAGTCGGAACTTATATGTTCAGAACTATCCTTATGCCATGATAAACCAGCGATACATTTCTGACAGCCCTTATTGGATTGTTAACAGGCAACCTAATGATAGCTGGAGAAATAGAGGTATCTATAAACTGGCCGTTACTGTGCCCATAATAGATGGACTTAAGGTGATGGGACGTGTTAACCTTGACAGAGTGGATGATAAATATGAGCAAAGATTATATGCAGGGTCGTCCACCATTGCTGTAGGCGCAACAGGTGATTATCTGACCCGCAGCCAGACTTCCAGCCAATTGTACAGTGATGTTTTATTAACCTTCGATAAAGAACTATCCGATAAGTTTGATCTCAACAGCACCATCGGCTTTAGCAATACCTATAACCACCTGGATAGTTTAAAGATATCATCCATAGGAAATAATTCTGAATTATATGTTCCTAACCTGTTTTCAATACAAAATTTAACGGATGGTTATGTGGCTAATGAAGGAGCAGGAGAAACGCTGCTTCAAGCGGCATTTGTGACAGCCACTTTAGGATATAACCGAATGCTATATGCAGATTTTACCTTAAGAAATGAATGGTCCTCTACTTTAGAGGTTGATAATAATGATTTCTTATATCCTTCTGCCGGGCTTACCTTTGTTCTGACAGAACTCATAGGACAAAGTAGTTTTCTGAGTTTTGCCAAGTTGCGGGGATCGTACAGCGAAGTCGGTAATGCGCTCCCTTTTGGTGTTGCTTTTACCGCGCCAAGGCCTATCAATGCAGGAACATTTGGAGCCCCTTTAAGCTCCCCCATCCCGGGTTCCTATCTTATTCCTGAAAGAAATAAATCTACCGAGTTAGGTGCCAAGATAAGCTTTTTTGAAACCAAACTAAATTTAGACCTCACCTGGTATAATAATAGAATTGAAGATCAGTTTTTCAGCGTTGCTGCTCCTTCAGGTAGTAATGTACAATCCCTATATATCAATGGCGGAGTGGTGAGAAACAGGGGTATTGAAGCGGTTTTGGGGTATGATGTACTTAATACTGGTGGATTGAGATATACCACTTCGGTAAATTTTGCTACCAATAACAATGAAGTACTGGAGATTTCCTCATTGTTGGAAGATAATAAGTTTATTGTAACAAGATATATTGATACTAAACTGATTGAAATCAGGGTGTCTCAGGGTGGATCTTACGGAGATTTCTATGGAAAGGATTATGTGCGTGATGAGAATGGTAACCCTATAGTAACCAGAACAACAGATGCTGAAGGAAATGAGGAAATAACGGTAGAAAAAACAGCAGATCTTGTGTATATGGGCAACCCTAATCCTGATTGGCAAATGGGCTGGCAGAATGCATTCTCCTATAAAAACTGGAATTTCAAATTTTTAATAGATGGTAAATTTGGCGGGGAAGTAGTATCCCAAACAGAGGCTTATTTAGATCAAATTGGTAGAACGCAAAAAACGGCAGATGCCAGAAATGCCGGAGGAGTGAAAATTGGTAATGAAACAGTGGATGCAGCAACTTATTACAAAATTGTAGGGGGTGATGATGCACCAGTTTCGGAATATCTGTATGATGCTACTAATATTAGATTGAGGGAAATTGCATTAGGATATACATTGCCGTCCAACCTGCTGGGAGGAGCCATTAAGAAATTAACACTCTCTGCCATTGGAAGAAATCTGTTTTTCTTTAAAAATGATGCCCCGTTTGATCCTGAGATTTCTGCAGGATCAGGAAATCAACTTCAGGGATTGAATACATTTTTGATACCTTCTACCAGGTCTTATGGTTTTAGTCTTAACGCTACTTTCTAATATTAAACAGTCGAAAATCATGAATAGAATTAAATTTTATACAATAATAGCTGTCATATGCACTGTATTGTTCGGGTGTGATGATATGATGGAAGATATGCAACAGAACGATAAAGCCTTTAATGAAGAATTGGCTAACGGGGATGCCGTTGCGATACGCGGATTAATCAATACTGCACAATTTAACATTAATGAGCTTACCACTAGCTGGACTTATCAGGTAGAGCAGAATTTAAATGCTGATCATTTCTCCGGATACATGATGTCGGCTAATCCATTTGGAGGGGGAGGCCACAACGCACATTATTTAATGAATGATGGATGGAATAATTTTGTGTATTCCGTGGCAGATAAAACACTGCAGCAGGTCAATCAACTCAAAAGAGATGCGCTACCTACATACCCTGACTATTATGCTTATGGATTAGAGCTAAAAGTGCTGGCAGCCCTGCCTATGGTGGATGCTTTCGGGACATTTCCTTATACTGATTACGGATCCGGTATCAATGTAAAGTGGGACAACCTGGATGAAATTTATACTGCAATGGTGAATGAAATGACTTCCGTGGTGGACACTTTATCACTTTATATGGAAGGAAATGCAAGAGAGGATTTAGCTAACCGGATATCCAGTGATGTGTCATCATATAACAGTAATTACCTCGCTTTCATCAAACTGGCAAATTCTATCAAGCTACGCCTGGCTATAAGGATGTCCAACGCGGCTCCGGAAAAAGCAAAAGCCATTGCAGAAGAAGCAGTAAATAATGAATATGGAGTGATTGATGAAAGCGTTGGAAATTTCTCTATAAGCACAGCTAACTATGTTCACCCGTTAAATACTATCGCTGGCTGGGGAGATATTCAAATGGGAGCTGATATGGAGTCATTTTTAGCAGGATATGAAGATCCAAGACTTCCTAAATATTTCACTAAGACGGAAGACCCTGCAGTAATAGCTGAAGGCTATGATTACAAAGGTATCCGCCAGGGGGCTTTATTTGATGCAGGTGTGTATACTGCTTATTCGAAGCCGAACTTTGAGAAAAATGCACCGATGGTTCTTTTTACAGTTGCTGAAAGTTATTTCCTTAAAGCAGAAGGGGCCTTGAAAGGATGGAATATGGGTGGTGACCCCAAAAGCTTGTACGAGGCGGGCGTAACAGCATCTTTTCAGCAGCATGGAGTAAGTGGGGTAGAAGACTACCTTCAAAGCTCTTCTACCCCAATGGACTATATTGATCCTAAAAACGAAAAATTTAGCTTCCAGGCTACAACAGATGTTACCCCTCAGTGGGAGGATGCAGTAGGACAAGAAGAGCAATTGGAGAAAATAATCACGCAGAAATGGCTGGCCCTCTATCCTGATGGAGCTGAAGCATGGGCGGAATTTAGAAGAACAGGTTATCCTAAATTAAAAACTATTCCATCCAATTTGAATACAGCAATTTCATCGGGGCAATTTATTAAAAGACTACCTATTCCTACAAGTTTTAAAAACCCTTCCCCTACACAATATGATGCAGCCATCTCCTCCTACTTCGGAGGGAATGACAATGCAGCTCAACCAGTATGGTGGGATGTAGCAGAATAAGGAATAGTAGGAACAATTTCTTGTAGTCATTAAGTCAGGCTGAATAATTAGTTTAGGTTATTGTTCAGTCGGCTTTCTGAAGTATTGATAAAACAAACATATGCAGGTTGCCATAGGCATCGATATTGGCGGAACGGGTACAAAATTAGGCTTAGTGACAAGAGAGGGCAGGCTGTTAAGCAAAAGCAGGTTCTCTACCAGGCACTACCCTTCGTCTATACTTTTTTTGGATCAGTTGAAAAAGGAAATTTCACAGTTGTTGGAAGTGGGAGACTATACTGAACTTGTCGGTATAGGATTGGGAGCCCCGAAAGCCAATTACTTTACAGGTATTATCAATGGAGCAGCTAACTTAAGCTGGGATAAACCTGTAGAGATCCAAACTTTTCTGCAGGAGCGTTTTCAGGTGAATGTGAGGATCACCAATGATGCCAATCTGGCCGCTCTGGGAGAGAAGGAATTTGGCCATGCAAGTAGGCTTAAAAACTTCCTGTCAGTAACATTGGGCACCGGGCTTGGCTGTGGCATTTTTGTGAATGGCTGCTTGCAGCATGGTGAGTCTGATCTGGCAGGAGAGCTGGGTCACACTACTGTGAAGAGAAAAGGAAGAGAATGCAATTGCGGCAAACGCGGCTGTCTGGAAGCCTACGTTTCTGCCAATGGGATGGTAAGAACAGCCCATAAAGTGATGTCCAAATATAAAAATGACAGCCTGATGAGAAATATGATGCAGGAAGAGCTGACACCTGCTGCTATAGATCGACTGGCAGAGCAGGGAGATGCTTTAGCCTTAAAAGTGATAGAGAAAACAGCAGACATTCTGGGGTATAAGCTATCGGATATGGTAGCTATGTACAACCCTGAGGCAATCATACTGGCGGGAGGAATAGCCAATTGTCAATTGTTATACGCCCCTACCTTATCCAGTATTAAAAAGTACATCTATAAAACGTATGATCATCCCATAAAATTAATGAAGTCTGCTTTTAAAGATGATGAATTAGCCGTGCTAGGCGCAGGTGCCTTAATATGGAGGCATCTGGAAGAAGAATTGAAAATAGTTAATTAGATATAAAAATAATAAGCATATAAAAGGGCACGGGTATGCTCTTGATTAAAGACCAAAGATTATGAAAACTTTAGAAACCTATAGAAGTATTGCGCATCAGCCGGTAGGCGCAAACGAGAAAACTAAATTTGAAAAGATTCACTCAGAAGTGTTTGACAGTTCATCAGAGGCTTCTAATTCTGTAGCAATGGAGATAGCTAATCTCATACAAGAAAAGGAAGAGAAAGGAGAAATGTGTGTGTTAGGACTTGCTACAGGGTCTTCCCCAACTTCTGTCTACAACGAGCTGGTGCGAATGCATAAAGAAGAAGGGCTAAGCTTTAAAAATGTAGTTACTTTTAATTTGGATGAGTACTTTCCTATGGAGCCGGATTCCTTACAAAGTTATGTGAGGTTTATGAACGAATATCTTTTTGACCATGTGGATATTAAGAAAGAGAATATCCATATTCCGGATGGTACTTTGCCTTATGAGTTGGTAGAATCATTTTGCCAGGAATACGAGAAAAAGATTAAGGCATTAGGAGGTATTGATTTACAGGTATTAGGTATAGGCAGAACCGGACATATTGGTTTTAATGAGCCGGGTTCCCATATTAATTCCAAAACGCGTATGATCAGCCTGGATCATATTACCCGGCTTGATGCTGCCAGTGATTTCTTTGGAGAAGAGAATGTACCTCGCAGAGCTATCACTATGGGAGTAGGCACCATTATGCAGGCAAAACGCCTTATATTGATGGCCTGGGGCGAAGGGAAGGCTCAAATCATTCACAGAACAGTGGAAGGAGAGGTGTCGGATTCTGTACCGGCTACCTACCTTCAAAAGCATACAAACGCCACCATAGTGCTGGACGAAGCTGCTGCTGCTGAGCTGACAAGAGTAAAAACACCCTGGCTGGTGCAAACATGCAAGTGGGAGAATTACCTGGCCAAAAAAGCAGTGATCTGGCTTAGTATGAAATTAGAAAAGCCTATTTTAAAGCTTACAGACAGGGATTATAATGATCATGGAATGAGTGACCTGGTAGCTGAGCATGGACCTGCTTACAATATTAATATTCAGATTTTCAATGAGCTGCAGCATACTATTACAGGCTGGCCGGGAGGAAAACCTCATGCTGATGATACCTACAGGCCTGAAAGGGCAACGCCTGAAAAAAAACGTGTCGTTATATTCAGTCCCCATCCGGATGATGATGTGATATCTATGGGAGGAACCTTCATCCGCTTAGTGGATCAGGGGCATGATGTGAATGTAGCCTACCAGACCTCGGGTAATATTGCCGTTTTTGACGAAGATGTGGTGCGTTTTGCTGACTTTTTTCAGGATTTTAATTCTGTGTATAACAATAGCGAAAAAGGAGAAAGCATCTATAAAAAGATTGTGGACAGTATTAAAAATAAAAAGCCGGGCGATGTGGATAGTCCTTTAGTACAATCTATCAAAGGATTGATTAGAAGAGGAGAAGCAAAAGCAGGATGCAGGTACGTAGGCTTACCAGATGACAAAGCACATTTTCTGGACATGCCATTTTATGAAACAGGACTTGTGAAGAAGAAGCCATTAGGTGAGGAGGATATTCAAATCATCATGGATTTGCTGAGAGAAGTTAAGCCACATCAAATTTATGCTGCCGGAGACCTTTCTGATCCGCACGGAACGCATCGGGTATGTCTCAATGCTATATTCCAGGCCATTGATCGACTGAAAGAGGAGGAATGGATGAAAGATTGTTGGGTATGGCTTTACAGAGGCGCCTGGCAGGAATGGGATGTGAATGACATTGAAATGGCAGTTCCTGTAAGTCCTGAAGAACTCATCAGGAAAAGGAAAGCTGTTTTTAAACATCAGTCCCAAAAAGATACAGCGCTTTTCCCCGGAGCAGACCCCAGGGAGTTTTGGATGAGAGCGGAAGACAGAAACCATGCAACAGCCAAAATATATGATATGTTAGGTTTACCTGAGTATGAAGCTATTGAGGGTTTTAAGAGGTATAAATTTTAATCTTCGTCTAATGAGTATAAAAGGTTTTTTATTGAGTGTCGCTTTATTATTTGGTAGTAGTGTTTTGTTATGGGCACAGAAAACTGATAAAGAGAACCAGGCACTTATGCCTTATCCTCAGGAGATCACTGAAGGGACAGGGAAATTCAGGCTTAACAAAGATTTTTCCATTTATGTAAATGCTGAGGCGCATCCTCGTTTGTTTCAGGCTGCCACCAGATTTATGCGCAGGCTGGACAGTAGAACAGGCTTATTTTTTACGCAGCATATGGTAACACCTCAGTCGAAAGGACAGGCGAATTTTTCGATTCAGGCAGCAGAAAATGCAGCAGTAAAGCTGGGCATGGATGAATCTTATGAGCTGACCGTATCCAAGGATGCTATACAACTTAAAGCGCCAACCGATATAGGTGCACTTAGGGGTTTGGAGACCTTGCTTCAGCTAGTGCAAAGTGATGGAGAAGGTTATTACTTTCCGGAAATGGAGATAACGGATAGTCCCCGTTTTCCCTGGAGAGGACTGATGATAGATGTTTCCCGTCATTTTCAGCCTATGGATGTCATCAAAAGAAACATTGATGGTATGGCGATGGTGAAATTGAATGTACTGCATTTACATTTGGTAGATGATCATGGTTTCCGAGTGGAAAGTAAGGTGTTTCCTGAGTTGACTGCTAAAGCTTCAGACGGTGAATTTTTTACGCAGGATGAGATTCGGGAGATCATACAATATGCTAATGATCGGGGTATTCGTGTAATGCCGGAGTTTGATGTGCCGGGACATGCCTCTAGCTTTTTAGTGGCTTTCCCTGCTTTAGGCAGCGCACCGGGGCCATACTCGTTGCAGCGCCATGCAGGAATATTTGATCCTACGCTGGATCCTACCAATGAAGATACATATACTATGTTGGATAAGCTGTTTACCGAGATGGCTGCACTTTTTCCGGATGAGTATTTTCATATTGGAGGAGATGAAAATGAAGGACATCACTGGGATGCCAATGAGGAGATTCAACAGTTTATGAAGGAGAAGGGATTGAAATCCAATCATGAGTTGCAATCATATTTTAATAGAAAGCTATTGACTGTTTTGCAGCGTGAAGGTAAAAAAATGATGGGGTGGGATGAGATTTTGCAGCCTTCTCTGCCTACTTCTGCCCTTATTCATTCTTGGAGGGGCCAGGAAGGATTAGCGGAAGCTGCCAAAGCAGGCCACAAGGCTATTCTTTCAAACGGGTATTATATTGACTTGATGTATCCGGCAGCGCAACATTATTTAAATGATCCTATACCTGCTTCCTCCACACTTTCGGACAAGGAGAAGAAAAACATATTGGGTGGTGAAGCCACTATGTGGACAGAGCTGGTTACACCTTTAACCATTGATTCTCGCATATGGCCAAGAACGGCTGTTGTAGCAGAACGCTTATGGTCTTCTGCTGAAGTACAGGACGTGGAAGATATGTATGTCCGATTAAATGGTATCAGTCTGAAACTGGAAAGAGAAGGGTTAACACATATCAGAAACAGGGATGTTATTCTGAGAAACCTGGTAAATGGGCGGGATATTTCCTCTTTAAAGGTATTAGCGGATGTTTGCGAGCCAATGAAAGGGTACACCAGAAACCCTGAAGGTACTTTATATGCTACTTACTCTCCCTATACGCTGTTTGCTGATGCATGTATCGCTGACGCACCAGATGCACTTGTATTTAATCAAATGGTAGAAAAATACCTTACCACAAAAGGCGAATCTTCAGAACAGATAGAGGCTTATTTGCATCAATGGCATCAGAACCATGAACGGCTACTGCCTGTCATAAAAGCAAATCCGGTATTGCTGGAGGTGAAAGACCTTTCTTTGAATCTGTCAAGAATCTCAATGGCAGCTTTGGATGCACTGAGTGGTAAAGTGGACAAAATGAGTGAACGGGAAAAAGTTAAATGGTATAATAATGCGGTAGCGATTTTAAAAGAAAGCAGACAGCAGGGTGGAAGAACAGAGCTACAGGTGGTAAATAGTATAGAAAAAATTATAAAAAATAAGCGGCAATATTTAGAGTAGTTGGTACAAAGGAAAAGTCATATTAATAGGGAGCTACAGCAGGATGAAAACTGCAATATTATTAATTTCAGTAAACACACAATCTGTTGAGTAAAAGTGATCGATTATTATCTCTTGATGTATTTAGAGGTATTACAATAGTAGGCATGATCATAGTGAATGATCCGGGATCGTGGGAGGCTATTTATATGCCTTTTAAACATGCAGAGTGGAACGGTTGTACACCAACAGATCTTGTTTTTCCATTTTTCCTTTTTATTGTAGGGGTAGCCATAAGTTTAGCACTTAAAAACGCGAAGGAAGATGTTTCCAGACACAATACAACACTTTGGCATCTACTTAAAAGAAGCGGCACCTTATTTCTAATAGGCTTGTTTTTAAATGCTTTTCCTGAGTTCCATTTAGAGTCGCTGCGGATTCCCGGGGTATTGCAGCGTATCGCTATAGTATTCTTTATAGGTTCTGTTTTTTATCTTAAAACTAACTGGAAAACACAAGTTGTAGTAGCAAGCATGCTCTTATTAGTTTACTGGGCTTTAATGATGCTGGTGTCTGTTCCCGGAGTGGGCATCGGGATGTTAGAGCCGGGCAGAAATCTTGCGGCTTTTGTAGATGAATTACTGCTAAAGGGACATATGTGGGCTTCTACCGAAACATGGGATCCGGAAGGTATATTAAGTACTTTGCCAGCTATTGCTTCAGGCCTTTTCGGTATATTGGCAGGCCAATGGATCAGGTATAAGCAGGACAAAAAAGAAATGTTATTGTGGCTATTTTTCGCAGGTAATATCTATATAGTGCTAGGGCTTTTATGGGACTTATCTTTTCCCATCAATAAAAGTTTATGGACCAGTTCTTACGTGGTATTTACCACCGGTATAGCGCTTAATTTATTTGCCATGCTGTACTGGTTGCTGGATATACGGAAAAATCGGTCTATCTTTTGGAAGCCTTTCGAGGCTTTCGGAACCAATGCTATTTTTGCTTACATTTTATCTGTATTATTACAATGGGTATTAGGTGTAACATTACAAAATCGGGTCTATCATGCATTAGTGGCTATTACAGGTAATGATTACCTTAGCTCCCTGATATGGGCTTTATTATTTACCGCAATCATGCTTATTCCTGTTTGGGTTTTATATAGAAAAAGAATTATCATAAAGGTTTAAAATTATATTGAATGGTATTAGAAACTATTGACTGGCTATCGATTATAGCCTTTTTCGTTATATCGCTGGTAATAGGAATATGGGTTTCCAGGCAGGCAAGTTCAAGTGTGTCTGAATTTTTTCTCTCAGGCAGAGATATGCCCTGGTGGCTCCTGGGTGTTTCAATGGTGGCTACCACATTTTCTGCAGATACACCCAATCTGGTTACAGATATAGTAAGGCAAAATGGTGTTTCCGGTAACTGGGAATGGTGGGCCTTTTTGCTTACAGGAATGCTCACTGTATTCGTTTACTCGAAACTATGGAGGCGCTCTGAAGTGCTTACGGACTTAGAGTTTTATGAATTGCGCTACAGTGGCAAAACAGCAGCATTTTTAAGAGGATTTCGCTCCATCTACCTGGGCGTATTTTTTAATATTATGATTATGGCTACCGTGTGTCTGGCAGCTATAAAAATAGGGGGAGTACTATTAGACTTAAGTCCTGTACAAACGCTTTTAATCGCTTCAGTAGTAACCGTTATTTACAGTTCATTAGGAGGCTTAAAAGGGGTGTTAATTACTGATTTTGTGCAGTTTGTAATAGCCATGATAGGTTCTGTGTATGCTTCTTATGTGATCATTAACTTACCGGAAGTTGGTGGTTTGGAGGCTATGCTTAGCAACAAGGACGTGATCCCGAAATTGGACATGCTTCCTGATTTCACTAAAACAGAAACCCTTGTGCCTTTATTCATTATTCCATTAGCTGTGCAGTGGTGGAGCGTTTGGTATCCTGGTGCTGAGCCCGGTGGAGGCGGTTATATCGCTCAGCGTATGCTTTCTGCGAAAGATGAAAAAAACGCAATAGGTGCAACTCTGTTTTTTAACGTGGCTCACTATGCCTTAAGACCATGGCCATGGATCTTAATCGCGCTAGCTTCTATTATTGTATTCCCTACGCTAGAGTCTATACAAATGGCGTTTCCCAATGTAGCACCGGAGATTATTAAGCATGACCTGGCTTATCCTGCCATGCTTACTTATTTGCCTCATGGTTTGCTGGGCGTAGTCATCGCTTCTTTGATTGCTGCATTTATGAGCACGATTTCTACTCATCTCAACTGGGGGTCATCGTACGTTGTAAATGACTTTTATAAAAGGTTTGTCAATCCCAATAGCTCAGATAAGACTTTAGTGAATGTGGGCCGTATTTCTACGGTAGTATTAATGGTGTTTTCCGCTATTTTAGCTTTGTACCTGGAAAATGCTATTCAGGCATTTAGGATATTAATGACCATTGGGGCTGGTACAGGACTCATTTTTATATTGAGATGGTTCTGGTGGCGTATTAATGCGTGGACTGAGATTTCCGGGATGATCGTTTCTTTCCTGGTCGCCATTTACTTTGAATTTATTCATGAAGCAGTGGGCCTTAGCCCTTTAGAAGGTTACCAGAAGTTACTTTTTGGAGTAATACTCACTACCATAGTTTGGGTGATTGTCACTTTTATGACCCGCGAAACGGATGAAGACCAGTTGATTGAATTTTATAAGAAAGTGAGGCCGGGAGGACCGGGCTGGAAAAAGGTGTTAACATCAGCTAAAGCTAAAAATATAGTATTGGAGCCGGTAAAGGAAAAGCTGAGTTTAGAAATTCTGAGCGTATTTATTGGTACTGTTGCTGTATTCGCAGCCTTATTTGCTACTGGCTACTTTATTTACGGTCGCCTGGCATTAGGAGCAGGCATTTCACTCGTTTCTGCTGCTGGTTTTGCCTGGTTAATGTACATGTGGAAAAGGTTGTCTTCTTAATGGGTGAGAGGGTTAAATACTGGTTTATTTCTCAAGGGTAGGTTTTTTTGGTTGAACTTGAATTGAAGATGTTGTGCATTGTAAATGCACGGCTCGTTCCTCCTCGATACAATCGAGTAGGAGAGGAACCTTAATGTGTTTTATTCAGCTTTTATTTTATTTACTGAACATACTCCCTTCTTTCCTCAAATCCTAATTTTTCAGTCTTTAGGGTTTTTAATTTATAGAGCGAGTTTGCGCTTGAAAAGATTTTATGTAATGTAAATGGACGGTGCAAATCTTCTCGACCAATATGGGAGGTGAGGGAGCTTGTTACTCGATTATTCACCGTTTTATTTCTTCTTCTTTTTCTTCTTACTTTCTTTCTTATCAGTGTCTTTTAATGCTTCTTCAATATTTCTCATATCCTCTTCACTAAACATCTTTTCTATTGCATGATTAATATTGAAATATAATTTCACAGGTTCTTTACCCTCTTTTTTCATTTCTAAAATATCAACAAAGTATCCATTAGGGTCATCACCTGAACCCATCATACCAATCGAACCTCCAAAAATATGAGTAATCAATGTCTGACCATCCCTTGGACTAAGAACAAAGAAGGGGTTGTCAATAGTCCCATTTCCACTTGCCATCACTGAATTTAGAATCATCATGAATTTATCCTTATAAAAAAGTGCGCTATCATTTTGTAATAGCATATATGCAAATCCTTTTTCCATTAATGCTGTAAAATTGACTGGATTTGTTTTAAGAAATTCATTACTCATTAAAATGGCAGCATCGTATTTTTTTTGATTTATCAGATTCATAATTTCTTCCTCCGTATCAATAGTCTGATATGGTTCGTAATGCTTATTCGTAGTGAATCCTATTTGCAAAGCTATTAAGTCTAAATCAGTTAGAGTGCTGTCATTTTTATTAAATCTGTCAAGTAGCATTGGATAATAGAAAGTGCTTAAACTGTCTTGACTTAGCTCTAAAATTTTATTAAAATCTTTATGATAATCGAAACTTTCCTGTCCATATAATGGATTGAAAATAATCACGAAAATAAATGTCAAAAGCATTTGTTTCATATATTGTATTTGTGTTTAAATGTTTGATAAGGTCTAGCTAAGGGAATTAGAATCTGTCTTAAGGCAAGCAGTAGCACTAACTTTGCTCTGTCTAAATCGCCAATCATTAATTTAATTTACACATTGTGGCTGACTTTCCAAATACCTCCGAAATATCCTGCATGATAACCCCCTTTCATTAAAAGGTGGTGTGATAGTGCACCTATTTTCTTTGTTTGCTAATCAGCTCCATCTTTCTTAACTTTTAATAAGCTTTGATTTATTTCGACTTCATCAAAAGCTTCAATAATAGGGATATTCTTAGGCATTGGAGGGGGGAGCGGATTTAGAATTGTATCTTGTCGAAAAAAAGTTAAAAGTTCACGTGTTAATCGGAAAGTGGTGTCTGATTCTTCTAGCCTATACGATAAATAATACTTTTTTCCTGAATGCGATGGAAAAAAGCCCACAACACCATTTTTTCCGTTAAAGATGAATCTGTGGTTTGTATGCCATTCAGGATGATAGAGATTGCACATTATAAAATCTTGATTTTTATAATATGCTTTTTTTGAAACTCCAATTTCATAGTTTGAAATTTCGAATAATGTGTCTGAAAGCTTCTCTTCTTCTGTAGTAGCTTTTAAAAGTGAGTCTGCCAATAAAATAAATTCTAGTCTTTCGAAATTATACTGGCTATTTCCAATAGTATCGACAGATAACAAAGTGTCATAAGGTGTTGAAAATGTCTTCCAACTTACAACAGTTAAAGACTCTTTTTGAGAGCATCCCAAAAGATAGAGAGCTAAAAGTGGAAATATAGTTTTTAGTTTTTTCATTAAACACATCTAACAAATACATAGTATTGTAAAAGTTTTTATTATATCTGCAATATCTTATTTATCAAGAAACAAACCACTTTACACGCTTATTGAGCCGTATTTATTTTATTCTCTGAACATACGCTCTTCCTTCCTCAAACCCTAATTTTTTACTGTAGAGGATTGTCAATTTCTAGAGTGAGTTTAAATTGAAGATATTGTGCATTATAGATGTACTGCTTTTTCTTTCTTCTTACTATTGAGGAATGGGGTAACCATTTGAACAGTGGTGTGGGAACGAATCGTTAGCTTACGGCTCATGGCCGTCTACTCAATTATCGCTAATCTATTTATCCAGCCATGGTTCTCTTCGCTTCTCACTGTCATTCTCGCTTAAATACTCAATAGCTAAAATGAGTTGAATGTTTGGATCTTCTAAGTTAATTCTACCAGTACGATGATAGATTTCATTTTCTATTCTTACTATTCCTGTAAAGTCACCTGCATTAATTAAATCCTGGTGATATGCTTTAATTATAGGATTAGATTGACCTACTTTATTTAGATATTGATTGTATAGTCCTTTGTGGTTAAAGCAAATAGACTTGTATGTTTTATCATTTTGAGGGTAAATTGTTTTACAATAAGACCAAATCTCACCAAAAATGTTAGACTCTAGTTGTCTATAAAGTAATTGCTGATTGTCAAAATTGATATTTTTTAATATTGGTTGAATGCCATATTCGCCTAAGTCTCTAATTGAGGACTCCATGCACTCCGAGAAACTTGTTCTTGAGTTACACATTTCGCTTCTGAAAAAATCTACAATTTTAATTAGGTCGCTAATTTGGTTTTTACTGAATGTGTTTTCTATCTCATTGTTTGTAGCCCGTTGTCTATCAAACGAGAAAAAGATTATTGATAAAATGATTAGATAGTTAAAGGTTCGCATACTGGATTATTCTAATGGATATGGTGCGCATTATTACTTAAACACTTCTAAAGGATAATATTCATTGTTTGAATAGCCATCTTTTCTAAATGCAAGGAAATAGTAATGGAATTGATCATTTGAAGTTAATTTCCCGTCTTTATCTACATCTTCTAAAGTTCTATAATATAGTTTGTTTTCACCTTTGATTAACCGGTAATCATACAATTCATGCAGCTCTTTGGTAATCTTCGTAAAATCAGATCCGTTAAGCATACTAATGTAAAGCGATTCGATATCATCACTATCTAATTTATTGTCACCATTAGTATCCCTATCATAGACAGAATAGAGAATATAACCTGACTTAGTTTTTTCAAATATTTCCCTTAGAAATATGCCTTTCTTAATAGTTATTTTATTTTTTGATAATAGTCTTTTTCCTGATTCATCTTCAAAAATGATGTTTATGAATTCTCCGCTAAAATTATCTGAATTAAAATAACTGTTTCCAATACCGGAATTGCTATATGAAGCTGAAGAGTACTTACTATAATCACCTCTCTTATTTAGTTCCACTAACCCAATCGTATGTAGCAGAACATTAGTGCTATCAAATTTAATTGGTAGTTCTGAAACAAGAACTTTAGTTGAGTCTTCCATTCTATCATCCTCAGTAGCTACTGTGTCAATCTTAATTTCATGATTGATCTTTTTTGGGTTAGGATTATTACAATTAGAAAGAATGGTAATAGCGGCTATTATAATAATTAGTTTTCTCATGGTTTAAATAATGCACAACATTTAGTTTAAGAATAGAAGCCCACTTGTCAGGTTACAAAAAAATTGAAGTCGGCTAAAATCCCTTAATTTACTATTGGTTCAGCTATTGCTTTTTCACATCGTTAAGCACAGTTTTTTTATACACAAATTCAAGTAAAAAGCAAAGCAGGATAATTCCAATAGAAATCAACACCCCAACCGGGTTATTACCAAATTGTTGAATCAGCAGCGTTATAAAAGCTAATAAACATAAAACAGCTGCTAAGATGTGGGCCCATTTTTTTGAGTTTAATTCTTTGTACTTTTTATACCCAATGTAATTGACTATGGCAAAGATCAATAAGAACCCGGCACTTCCTGCGGTAGATATACTCTGTAAATTAAAAAAGTTGACTAACGCGATAGACAGTATCGCTGTTACAAGAAAACCAATTGGTTTCCCCCAAAATATGAGGCAGAAGTATTTTGGTAATTCATTGTCTTCGGCAATATCATAATTCACACGGCCACTACCCAGTACAGTGGCATTAATTGCTGAAAAGGTAGAAATTAAAGCGGTAATGGTAATTATTGTAAAGCCAATTTGTCCTAGGGTAGGTTCTGCCGCTTTGGCCAAAACATAATCTTGAGCATTGGCTATTTGTTTGAAAGGTAAGGCACCAACGGTAACAATAGCAATTAAAATATAAAGGACAATGACAAAACCAACAGCACCAAAATATGCCTTTTCGGTATTCTTTTCTTTATCTTTTAAATCAGAAATAGAGTTTGCAATTAGTTCAAAGCCTTCGTAAGCCACAAAAATCACCATTCCCCCAGAAAGTATGAGTAAAGGGTTTTCCCAATTTTCAGGAGATAGTTGGCTCAAGTTTTCAGGGTTGTTCCAAAGTCCATAAAAGCCCACGCCAATGAATGCTACTAAAATTAATAATTTAATGGTTACCGAAACAGACTCGATACCACTTACTAATTTTACGCTCAAATAATTAATTAACAAGGCGAGAATAAGAATACTCGTTTGGTAAATATGGATATCGATATTTTTCGAACCAGTTATGGAAAATAATTCAGCTCCATAGGAACCGAATGCTGAAGCATAAAGTGCCAGCATAACGATGTAGCTTAGCCAGAGAAGATTGTTAATTGCTCCAGAGAATATTCCTTCACCAAATTGGCTGTTCACAAATTCAACAGTACCACCATCCTTCGGATATTTTTTAGAAAGTTTGGCATAAGAGTACGCGGTTAACAGGGCTATTAAACCAGCGAATGAAAATGCGGCTGGTGTTCCACCTTTTGCCAATGAAACGGCCAGCCCGAGTACAGCAAAAATTCCACCTCCTACCATTCCTCCAATTCCAATAGAAATAGCATCTTTTAGTCCGATTTTTTTATTCATCAATAATGTTCTTTAATTGTGCTCAATAGCCCTGGCTAAGGCAAGTGCGGTTTTTAAAACCGAATATTTGCCCGCCAGACCGAATGTTATTTAGTTGCAATATCTTCATTTTTATACAGCCAACCTACATTAGCTATAGCGGAGGTGACACCAGCTTTTAATTTTTTCTCCATATTTCTTTTGTCCGCATCATAAATAATATTGTCATTCCGAGAACTAAAATAGTTATCCCATAGCTAGATAAACTTTGTCCAAATGCTGGTGACATTGCAAACGTTCCAATGATAAGCGCCAAAAGTCCAAATAAACTAAGTCCTATCAGTGCAATTATTATAATTGAGGTGGTTTTTAATATCCGATTAAGTAGTGCCAGTCTTTTCAACCCTAATGTAAGTAAGTAGGCTATTGACAAGGTTATAATCAAGATTACCAGTAAATATAAACTCTCGATGACATAATAGGTATCGTGTAATTGAATGTTAAAAGTGTCACCAAAAGCAAAACCAGTCAACAGTCCAAATGCTGCAATAAGTATCGTGAAAAGAAATATTACCCACCTTACTTCAATCTGTCTTTTCATTTTTTAAGTAATGCCCAACTTTTGATATATGCAAAGTAGGTGATTGCAGGCAGCAAAATAATAAAACCTTTACAAAGTTGAAGCAGGCTACAGTCACTAAATTCAGTACTATCATACCTGATTTTACATACATTGTTGACTGTTGCGTTTTATTTTCTAACTGCATTCATGTTTTTGTACTCCTAAAAATGGTTTAATTACTTAAATTTCCACCAGTCAAAATAAAATAAATCTTTTTCTCCTCTGAAGATAAAGTACAGACTATGAACTCCTTTAATCTTTCCGGTTACCGGTGATTTAAACGTACTCCATATACCTTCTTCAGTTGTGGTATTTATCTCCACTGTGGCAATCACCGGCCCGTCAATTTTATCGGTTCGTATTTCAATCTTGCCGCCATAAAAGGGGAAACACTCACTTCCACCATTTCTGCACCATCTGCAAAATCAACTCCCTCCACTTTAATGTAATCACCATGATTGATGGCAGTAACAAATAAACGATCCGCGATTTTTTTACCCCTGTCCCAATCGAAATCACCTTCCCACTCTGTTTCAGACCGGGTTTTTACCCCTTCGCTCCAGGCCATGGTTTCGGCTTGAACTCGCATGAACGGATTCAAGGTTCCTACTTGTTCGGGCCCTTTCACCGACCAGTATTCCCGGTTCCGGATGGTACCGTCTGGATTGTATTGCATTTCATCCATATCAACCGACCTACGCTCGTAGAATTTGGGCGTTGTTTTTTTTAGCAGGTCGGAACTATGCCCGAATACATACGATTTTCCCTTGTATTCAATAATGCCCGGGTGATTGCCCCTGGTCTTTTCTGAGGCGTCCACAATCATGCCTTTGTATTCCCAGGGTCCAGTAGGGGAGTTGCTCATAGCATACCCAATGCCTTCGGGGCAACATGTGGAGGCATAGGCCATATAATAATGATTTTTACGTTTCCACACCCATGGTCCTTCCTGGTAATTATCGGGGGTGGTAGGTTCCTGCATAATCTCGCCTGAATACGAGACCATATCCTCGTTCAGCTTTACGTAATATACTTTTGGGTTGCCCCAGTACATATAAGCCTGTCCGTCATCATCAATCAAGATGGTAGGGTCAATGTCGTGGTTACTGTTTTTAACAAGAGGTTTGCCAATAGGGTCTTTGAAAGGTCCGTAGGGACTATCGGCCACCAATACCCCAATACCAACTCCTCCGGGCATCGGGCAATAAAGGTAAAATTTTCCATTACGCTCAATGCATTGCACTGCCCATGCCCCATTGTCATACGGTACCCAATCGAAATTATCTAATGATGCCACTATGCCGTGTTCAGTCCAGTTGACCATGTCTGTTGAAGAATAAAGTAACCAGTCCTTCATTTTGAAGCCCATTGCGTCATCTTCATCGTGGCTGGTGTAAAGGAATACGGTGTCATTATGTACCATAGGAGCTGGGTCAGCGGTGTATTTCGTCTGGATGATGGGAAGTTGCTGTGGCACTGTGTTTTGTGCATCGGCATAATAATCTATTGTCAGCGCCATCACGAAAATGATGGTTGCATAAATTTTTTTGTTCATCATATTGTATTTTTTTATACTGTCCATTTGTGCTCATTTAATTCTTAAGACTTAATATGACTTCTCCGAATTCCAAGTCCTCCAGGTAATAACACCCTTTTTTCGGGTGAGTCAACGTTGCTACAGCGATAAGTGTAATTACTGTAAAGAAGCAGTCTTGAATTATGGCTAGTTAAACCGAGTTGTAGCTCATTTTATTCTGTTTTTCTTGTAACATTAATCATCGATAAAGTAACATGTGTTTCTTTGAATTGTCAATTCTGAAATTATCCTCAATATATTTTTTAGGACTAGTCAATGTATCTGTTTCTATGATATTTGAATAAACCTCCATCCCATTTTCTAACTCACTTTCACTTATTGAATAACAGTCAACTGAATCAATAAATTTAATTAAAACAGTCTGCCCGTAAATATTCACATAAGTATCCTCCGCCTCTCTTGCCTTCTTTTTAGCTACTTCATAAGCATCATCAAACGAATCAGCTGTCACAAGCATTATACTTTCTTCAAATGCTTGATAATTCTTCTTATAATTTGAATCAACAAGTGAATTATCAGGTGCACCTTCAATACTAAACTGAAAGACATTTTTTATTCCGTAAAGCATAATTGATTTTTAATGGGCTACATCCGAATAAAATAACCATAGTATGTTTTATTCCACTTATATTTTATTCTCTGAACATACTCCCTTCTTTCATAAAATCCTAATTTTTTACTATTGAGGATTTTCAATGTATTGAGAGAGTTTGCGCTTGAATTGAAGATATTTTGCATTATAAATGCACAGCTCAATCTTTCTTAATCAATCGAGGAGGGGAGGAATTGCTTTTATGATTGGTGAGTGTTCTTATAACTTTTCCCGGAAGCCACCATTAGGTGTTTGCTTTTTTATTAAATTCATCAACTCTGTATGAGTTTTAAATGTCATCTTAAAATCATCTAAATTTGCGCCCACATTTTCCAGTATAATTAAATTCAGATCAGTTTGCGGGTAGTAATAATTTGCGGTTGGAAAACCCGGCACATAACCAAAAGCTCCTATTTGAATTTGTTGTTCACCATCTTTAAATAGTAGTCCATATCCATATTCAATTTTATCGAATATAGGGTGTATTCTGGTTTCATATCGAGTTTCCATTAGTTTTAAAGTGCGTGGCTTAACTAATTTTCCGGAATATAATAGATTGTTCCATTTTAATAAGTCCTCTGCATTTGAGATAAAACCACCAGCTGCAACATATTTAACAGGATTACCAGCTGCAATTATTAGCTCTCCTGTTTCATCTTCTTCATATCCATTTACTAAATGTAAATACTTTTTATTATCAGGGTGGTAAGTATTTTTTAATTGATATTGTGTGAACAAATCAGTAGATATATTTTTAAAGGATTCGTTTTTTATTTTTTCAAGTATTTGTGCTAGTATTCCAAATCCTATTTGAGAGTAGTGAAATTTTGTCCCGACTTCAAATTCCAATGGTTCATCTATTTCAACAATTCCATGAGTATGGCTTAATAAATGATGTATTGTGACTTCTTTAGCCCAATCTTGTTTTATTTCAGGAAGATATTTATGTATTTGGTCAGACAAGTTAATATTTCCTTTTTCATATTCTCTCAAAACCAATACGGTAGTTATTTGTTTACTTATTGAGCCAATGTAAAATTGATCAGATACATTTAGTTTTGTTAAGTTTTTTATGTCGGAATAGCCGAGTGCTTTTTTGTATTTAACAACTGAATCTTTGGCAATAAGAATTACTCCGTTGAAATCAGTATATTTTGCAATTGAGTCAACCTGATTTGATATGCTATTGGTAATTTGCTCATCTGTTTTTTTTGAAGTTTTACAAGATCCTATTAGTATAAGTAATATAAGTCCGAAAATAGTTAATTTCATGCATTTAATTTGGTTTCGATAAATGATGCTAACTTTCAAATATAAACGTAGTGCGAGGTTGTGGAGCAACCCATTGTCAGTCGGCCGCAAAGCATCTTAGTAGAGAGAATGCTCAATTTTAGCTTGCTCGCATTACGCTTGTACGAAAAGTATTCTATTTTTTTTCCCTAAGATATAAAATCTCATAATTATCCTTGGTGTTAGTTGAATATCCATATAGGATTAATGTGTCTTCAGAAATAGATAATTTTTCACATCTTTTATTTTCAGGTAAGATTAAAATAATATCATTTGCTTCTAAATCCTTGATGTTACTATTATCAAATTGACAATTTTTTGAAAGTTCAAATGGCTCAAATTCTGGTGCATTAGGAATACCTTCTTCTATAAACTTAACAGTTGAATTTACAAATTCAGCTGTTCGATAGGGATATGCACTTTCTTTCCATTCTCCTTGTAATTGTTCAATTATTTCAACCTTATTTAAGGTAGGAGCTTCTTCCTTAGTTTCATTTTTTTGCTCTTCAATGATTTCATTCTCATTGGAATTTGACAAATCATTTTCTTTATTCTGATTCTTACATGAAAAAATAAAAAATGTAATGAGTAGGAAAAAGTAGTTTGTTTTATTGTTCATAATGATAAGTTAAAGCAAAATATTCATTTCAATATATGGATTTTATTGTTGTACAAAGTTGATGTTTAGCATGTAGGCAGTTATGATTTCATATACAGTAGTAGGTACTTTTTTTATTTTCCAAATAATTTGTTCCAGAAACTTTTCTTTATTGGTTGATGAGTTTCGATTTTTTCTTTCTTAGATAAAGAAGAATCTTTTTTTTGTTCTTCTTTTATAACAATATCATTGTTAGTAGAAGAATTACTGACCATTTCTAAGAAGAAAACACCTTCTTGGTTCATTCCTAATGGAAATGAGGTCCTTTCAATCCAATTATTAGATTGTAATTCCGATACAGGAGCAGAGGAAATACTTTCTTTGAAAATTTCTTTTGCTCTTTCAATTACCTGGTCTTCAATATTGATTTTGGATTTAGAAAAAATAGGAACACCTTCTTCTGGTATATTTAAAAGTAAAATTTGAGTTTTTCCATTTTCTTTTTGAATATCTAAAATCTTGAAGAACGAATTAGACTGTAACATTATGTGTCCAAATTCAGGATTAGGGCTTAACATTGAGACATCTTTTCCATTGGATGAAGCTACTAAATACCTACAGTTTTTAGCCATTCCACCAATTCTATGACTAACATCTGTAAAACCTCTTTCCATTATAATTTGGTCTTTTTCATATTTGGATATTAGATTCTCATCTAATGCTAAATCTCGACAAAAAATTGCCAAGCCACTAAAAGTGGAATTCATTATTGATTGTATTTCTTCGTTTGTCATCTTATAAGCTACCCTTAAAACCGAACTGTTTAAAAGTATAAAAATAATTGCTAATTTTTTACTGTAGAGGCTTGTAAACTTATTGAGTGAGTTTGCGCTTGCAATTTAAAGTTATTGAGCATTATAAATGCATTGCTCATTCTTTCTTGATCAATCGAGGACAGGATTTGATAGTATAAGTTTTATGTTATAAATATCCTCTGAAAAGCTTAGCTACCCGTAAGAATCACTTTAATCAATTTCCAACTTTGTTAGCAGTTTTATAGAAATGTACCAGTCTCTTTCGAAAAAGGAGTAACCATATCAGTAGGCAAAATAAAAGTGAATATAAATGGAATGAAAAGTACCAAGAACCTTTGTTATGTTTAACGTTTTGATAGTAGTTGAGCATTGTTGCTCTTCCCCATGCAATGAAGGCATCAGCCATTGGTAATATGCCAAATAGATATTTTTTCTGGTCATTTCTAACCTTATCAAAACCGAAGGCATGTATAGTTTTGTATTGTTGCTCGGCTAAATTAGCCTCTCCGTACATGGCTAAAGTACCAATCATAACAATAGTGCCTGAAAAGCCCACTCCAAAAATTACCGGCCCGGAATCGATGTCTCCTAGCCCGAATTCTCCAACAGGATACTCTCTCATAGATGGAAGCCCAAAAGTTGTTTCAATAAAAAGAGAATCTGCTATTTTAAACTGATCCTCAGCAAAACCATAATCTATCTCTCCTAACATTCTAAGAATTAACCCAATAGAACAACCTCTGGCGCCTTCAATAGTATGTGCAGATTGAAAATCAACTTTGTGAGGTATCAAACCGGTTTTTGTATCCAGATTATTTTTGACTTCCGTAAGCCATCTCTTTATAAGAGGTGCGTATGTTTCATCAAACACTTTTTGATAATGACTTAAAGAAGCCATAGCTACAAACATATCAGCTGGCCAGGAATGGCCAGCATATGACTGAAGATAAGGTGTTTTTGATTCTTCCAGTGCAGTTGCAATTAAATTTGATTGTGTTTTATATTGAGCCAGATATTTTTCTTTATTCTCAAATGATGTTTTGAGGAGGAGTATTTTTGACAACAAGTAGTTTCGCCATCCATCATAAAAGATTCCATTTTCAGGGTTTAGGTAATTAGGAAAAGTTAATCTGGTTTTATCTGAATCTATGCTATTGTACGCAAATAAAGCTTCATTTAGAGCCTTATTAGTTAACTTGGTATTACCAGGTGAGGCTAAAGCTAATTCGCACCATGAAAGTCCATACAATGCATTGATAAAAACATTTCCTTCCGGAAAGATTTGTTGCATTCTACCTGCAAGATCATGGCTTTTTAACTCGTCTTCCAGGAAGTTTAGCTGCAGCACTATGTCGTTTTCAACTTCTTGCTTTGAATAGTTTTCTGAATGTAATTTCAGATTAATCCTAAGAATTATTAGCGTAATAAATGCAATTAAAATGAACTTGAAGTATTTCATTTTTAAAGGTTAAGTTCCTGTAATTTGATTCAAATCGTTTATAACACACTTGCAATTTAACAGCCTTAATGATATTTTAATGAGGAGTTTAGGTTTTATCATACTTTATAATCTTTCGCTCATTAGCATAAAAGGTATCATAAAACCCTTATATGGAGAGGTTCAATATTTAAGAGGTATTACATGAACACTGATTACAGCACATTGTGAATTATAAATGTACCACTTTTTCCTCCCCGATGCCCATTGGGATGCCTTTGGTACAAGCGAGGAGGAGAGAGATTGATTTTCATAAAAGCTTTTCTGGTAATGGGGTTTCTAATTCTTCATTTGTAGCGATTGCTATCTTAACTTTTGCTGTTTTTGCTTTCAGCCCAAACAATGGCCGAACCCATACAATTCTCCTTATCAGGAACTCATAACTGAGGAAGCAGCCTGCAAAAGTGAATACAATCACTGCTATTAATTTTACTACAGGGTGAATTCCCAAAGGAAAGAAAAGCCAGGAAGCCAGATACAAAAAGAACATGTGGATGATGTAAATGGGATAAGCAGCACTGCTTAAATACGCTAATGCCTTGCTGGGCCGATTGAGGTATTTGTACCCAAAGCCAAAAATGGCATAGATCCACAAATTAGATTCTACCGGGATTAAGTAAGCAGACAAATCAACTGTAACCTGCTGCATGCGCAAGATATATAAAGCAAAAGCAACCACTAAAAACGACCATCTGCATCGGCTTACATTGTGCCAAAAGGAGGTACCGAAATAAACGCAGAAGAAACCAGTCAGAAAGGCAACCATTCCTATCCAAAATCCATGAGGCGTCATCGCGTAAAGCTCAAAATTTTCAGGTTGCACTATTTTAGCCTCTGCTATAAAAGGAATCATCAGTACCAGCAGAGCAATCGGGTTGCCCATTAACCTGTGGAACGCTGCATAAATTTCACCCTGCTGTCTACTTTTTAGGTAGAAAAACAAAGGAGTGAAAATGGGTACATAAATAAAGATGTTAGCCAAAAACCACAGATGGGCAGGATTTACCATATACGATAAATCCTGATTGTAATATGATTGCCATAAGTAGATGTGCAAAGGAACTATCACCAATATCCCAAAAATGAAGGGAAGGAGAATCCGCTTTGTCCGTTCCAGCAGAAGTGCTTTCCAACTTCGCCTCTGAATAGCGAAATAAACACCCATTCCGGAAACAAAAAATAAAAGAGGAATTCTCCATACATTCAGCATGGACATAGGAGCCCAGATGCCTTCCAGTGCCTCATTATTCTGGATGAACCCAATGAACACACCCCATGGTTGAAAGCCAATTGCTATATGGTAAATTAACAATAAACCTATAGCAATCACTCTTAACCAATCAATATCGTACCTTCTATCAATTAGCATAGCGCAGTAATTATTGTTGATTTTTAATTAATTCAGCGATCACCTTCCTGTTTGCCTGCAATTGCTCATAGTCTAATTTCAAGCCTAAAGGGCCAAGACTTTTGCTGATCTGGTCATACATGGGCTTTAGTGCTTCAAAAGGAGCGGATACGGATTCAAGAGCCGTGGCATCGTAAGAGTTCTTTATTGCAAGCTTTGCATTTTTCGCCAGCAGAGCCTTTACAATTTCTACTCTGCCAAAGAAGGCTGCTGTGTGTAAAGGAGTAGAGCCATCCGCACTGGTGGCATTAATGTCGGCTCCACCTTCTATTAATAATATGGCTGCATCTGTCTTCCCGAAAGTGGCTGCAATATGCAAAGGCGTTGAGCCATAATCATCTTTTTCATTCAGGTCGGATTTTGCCGCAATATGTTGTTTGATGGCATCTGTATTGCCGAAAAATGCGGCTTCCTGAATAGAGACTTTTGGCTTTTCTGCCACCACTTTAGATTCAGTTCCCTCTTGCTTTGCTTGCTGACAAGCCACTGTTGAAGCCAGCGCTAATATTAGTATTAAAGAGCTAAAAAATTTCCCTGTTTTTAAATAAGTTGTTTGCATGATTTTGTTTTTTATTGTTAGATTTTTTTGATTTTTACAAAGGTCTGCACAATACCGCAGGCGCACTTAACAGGCATGCTGAATTGAATATAAACCATGCATTTTGTGTAACAATTATGCATTTGTGCTATAAACTATGATGCAAAAGCCTCAAAATAAGCTTTGTAAATGGGGTTTTAATTACCGATTATTGTATTTCCTCAATTGATGAAATGCAAGACTATCTGAATCATAAAAGTCCTTTTTTACAGAAAGTAGTATCGGTTATTCAAAGCAACCTGAGCGATGAGCATTTTGGAGTAACGGAACTATCTGTGGCTTTGAACATGAGCAGGTCCAACCTGCTGCGTAAAATAAAGCAGGAAACAGGCGAGTCTGTCAGTGTGTTTATCAGAAATGTTCGCCTGCAAAATGCTCTGCTCTTATTAAAAAATGGGGAACTCACTGTTTCGGAGATTTCCTACCGGGTAGGTTTTAGCAGTACTTCTTATTTCACCAAGTGTTTTCGGGAATTATATGGCAAAACGCCCGGGGACTTCAGCAAAAATAGTGTTGAGGAGGAAAGTCCTGAAATTATAGAGGAAGAAGCTCAAAAAGCCCATACTTCCAAAAAATACCTGCTTATTGGTGTGGCCGTTTTCGTGCTTGCCATAGTTACAGGCTTATATTTTTTTCTGTACCGGATAGAAAAGAAAGAGAACAAGCTCAGCAAAACAATAGCTGTTTTACCTTTTAAAAATGACAGTGCTGACAGTACAAATGTGTACTTTATGAATGGCTTGATGGAAGCCATATTGGACAACTTTCAGAAAATAGAAGACATGAAAGTGACCAGCCGGACGACTTCTGAAAAATACAGGAATAATTCCAAATCTATTCCTGAGTTAGCGGAGGAGTTAAATGTAAACTATTTTGTTGAGGGAAGCGGGCAGAAAATTGGAGATGAGATTGTGCTTACTATCCAGTTAATTGAGGCTCCGACCGATAAGCACCTTTGGTCAAAAAGATACAAACGAAAACTCAAAGACGTTTTCACTTTGCAAGCAGATGTGGCAAAAAGTATAGCCGCTGAAGTGAATGCCATTATTACGCCAAAAGAACAGGAGCGCATAGAAAAAATACCAACCAATAACCTGGTAGCCTATGATTATTACCTCAAAGGAATTGTTTTACTCAATGATGAAACAGGTAAAGGACTTGAAGAAGGGATCGTTCAATTTAAGAAAGCCATTCAGGAAGACAGTAAGTTTGCCAATGCTTATGCCTATGTGGCCATTTCTTACTATTATCTGGACCTTTTCAGACAGGAAAAGCAGTATACTGAAGAGGTGAAAAATTATGCGGACAAAGCCATCCATTTAGATGCGGATTTGGGTGAGAGTTTAATAGCTAAAGCTTTGTACCTGATGCAAATAGAGGATTATGAGCAAGCGGTGATAGCTTTGGAAGAAGTGCTGGATTTTTACCCGAATTTAGCATGGATCCATAACTTCCTATCCGATATTTATGCTTATATGCTACCGAATACTGAGAAATATTTAATCCATGCGCTGCAAGGAATTCAGGTAGCCGTGTCCGATAAAGACTCCGTTTCTAAAAGCATTACCTTTTTGCATTTAAGCAATGCGCTGGCTCAAACCGGCTTTATGGAGGAGGCTGAGAAATACGTGATGCAATCCAAGGCGTACAATCCCCAAAACCATTATGCCAAATACCTGCATGAATATATTAAGTTTAGTAAGCATAGAGATTTGAAGCAAACTAAAACTGCCATGATTGAGATCTACAAGGAAGATACTACCCGGATAGATGTAATCCAGGAGATTGGTAAAATATGCTATACTTTGAAAGATTATCAGGAGGCATGGGTTTACTATGATAAGCTAATCTCCCTCAGGACTGCCTTACAGTTGGATCTTTACCATAATGAAGACGTCAATATTGCTTTTGTGTTGGAGCAATTGGGTCGTAAAAAAGAAGCAGAAGCCTTTTATGAAAGCTATTTAGCGTTTGCTAATAAGGATCAATCAATCTATCACGATTTAATTTTTGCTTCCTACTTTGCTGCAAAGGGCGATATTGAAAAGGGGATGGAGTACATGAAAGCTTTTACTAAACAGCGCCATTACCAGTATTGGTTTGTGCTATTTCTGGAAAGAGACCCTATACTTTCAAAAATGAGAAATCATCCGGATTACCAGCCAACCATTCAGAAAATACTGGCCAACTTTTGGGAAGACCATGAGGATTTGAAAGCAGTGTTGGTAGAAAGAGAGATTATTGAATTGTAAAGTTTGAGTCAGCTCAGTTTTTTGTAGCTGGTCAGCTATATCTCAGGTATTTCACTTTGGATTTTTTATCTACCTAATTGAGAGATGGTAGAATTTCAATGGTAATAGGTTCAATCCACAATGCCTGGATGAGATATCAAATATTGCTTAAGCTAAAATTAAGCTTTTTTGCCCATCCAGCCCAAATGCGTGTGTTTGAAGTCGTCCTCATACTTTAAGCCATAGCCAAAAATTCTGTCCATAGCCGAATGGCCAAAAAGAATTATGCCGGCAAAACTAAGTTCAGAATGGTTAGCCCAAACGCCCAGTGCCAAGATGATGATGGCGAGTAACTTATGATGAAATAGGTTATATAGCCGGGCACCTACTTTGGAATTCAATAAATAACCCAGCATAGATAAGTCCGGTAGTAGGAGGAAAGCAGGGAAAACCCACCAGGCATAATCCAGTTGGGCAAAAAGGATAATAGAAAGAGCAAACTGTGCTACTTCTTCTGCTTTTAAGAGGGTATTCATTTGAGGCGTCATATCTGTTGTTGTATTTAAATGGAGTCTGTTAGGTAATCATGTGATAATCAATGATATGTGTCTGAAAGTCAGTAATAAATGATTACTCATTGTGTAATCTGATTTTAGATTCCATATAATCTGTTACAAAGTACAGCAACTTGATGGTTATCTCTCTTGACAAATGTCAAGAATTTTCCATTTGGTCTTTTCGAATAGGGCCATATGTTTCGGCCGTTTATTACTAGAATATAGAGATGGTGGAATTTCAATAGTAATAGACCCAACCCACCATTAAAGGCGGGTTAGGATGCTTCTGTTTTTAAAAGAAACTTAGTTGTAAACTCTCATCGGGTATCAACATTGAGGCTGAACTACAGCCACTTCTCTGAATACTTGCCATCGGTCTTTCTCCCATCGGAAATCCAAACTAAATACAAATTTCTGTTCAGCTCCGGTAAGATTCACTTTTCGGATCACTATGGCATGTCCTAAATTTCCCTCTATTTCCATATTACTGATTTCAAACCAATCGTTTAAAGGTGCATCACCATTTTCCTTTTTGGATTGAAACATGCTTTTCACCATATTTTTGTCTAATACATTACTCTTACCTTTATGATCCACCATAAAAACTTTAAGGTTTTCGTGGTAAACCAATTCCAGTTGCTCTAAATTAAAAGTTGTTCCTGCTTCAATTAAACTTTCAATGGCCTGTTTCAATGATTTGTCTGATTGTACTATCATTTTAAGTGTTTTTTTATATCAATTTTTAAATCGATACAAAGATCAGTCACCATCATGTTTTGATGATTATCAATGTGTTTTTAAAAATAGTCAATCTCTCATCAGGGAGTTTTTTTCAATTTTCCCTGGAATTGAATCGGGGTAATGTGAGTATGTTTTTTGAAGAAGCGAATGAAGTTGGAGGGTTCTTTAAAGCCCATTTTATAGGCAATTTCCTGAGAGGTATATTTGTTTTCTGAAAGGGTTCTTTTTATTTCCAACAATAACCAGCCATCGATAAATTCTTTGGCGGTTTTATTCACTATTTCTTTGCAAATCTCATTTAAATAATTGTAAGATACCTTCATTTTGATAGCATAGTCCTTAGCATTATGTAGCTCACTAAAATGTGAACTAATCAATTGTTTAAATCGATGGAAATCCTTAAATCTATGTGTATCAAAAAACTGCTGTTGATTGCAAGCAAGCCGTTTGATTTGGAAGAGTAAAGTCATAAACACAGAATGAACAATTTCTGATTTAAGGTTAGTGTTTTTGTCTTCAAGTAAATTTTCTAGCAGCCGTAAAACAGGTGTCAAATTATCAATATTTTTTGAGCCTATATTGATAGATGCTGTATGGAAAATCTGAAGAAAGTGAAAAAGGTTTTTGTCACGTATGTTTTGCGTGATAAAACTTTCATCGAAACCAATAACATACCCCTCTACATTGAGTTTCCTGCTAAATGAATGAACCTGACCTTTAGTAATAGGAAGGATAATGCCGGGAGCTAAAGTTGCTTCCTGAAAATCTACGGAATGCTTACTTTGTCCTTTTGCAACAATTAGGAGTGCGTGAAACCCTATCCGGTGGGGTTCGGATAAATCAAAATTGCTTTCCGAAACGCGTTTGTATAGTTTGTGAAGAGGTAAAAATTCAAATGGAATTGGCTGTTTTAAAAAGCGTGAAAAAAGAATATTTTCTATTTCATTTTTTATGAGCAATTTCAGTCTTTTTAAATAATGTTAAATGTTTGTGTGAGTTGTATTTTACTATTAGATTATTTCAATTCAAACTCTTTCCAGTTCTTTTTTATAAATTCTAATCTGTGATTATCCATTTCTTGAGGGTTGTAGCCAAAGGCAATCTCTTGCAAAGAGTCATAATCATCAGTTGATTTTGCAGCTTCAATCAGTCTCAGCATTTCATTATTTTTCATTAGTTTGTAAGCAGCCATCAATCTTTCGAGTTTATTATCAAGCAGTTCTTTTTCTAACTCACCTTCAAAAGTAAATTCTTTATCTATATCTCCGATTGCAATAGCAGATTCAAATTGATAACTATGATAAATAGCTTTTAGATAATCGGAAAACCCATCCATTGCATCATTAATTTTCTTGCTAAAAAGAGTTGTATTCTTTTTGTCACTTTTGTAAGCTTTCTCTAAAATTTTATAATAGATTTTTTGAGTTAAGTCAG
The DNA here is from genome assembly GCF_014636295.1 of Marivirga lumbricoides. Taxonomy (GTDB): domain Bacteria; phylum Bacteroidota; class Bacteroidia; order Cytophagales; family Cyclobacteriaceae; genus Marivirga; species Marivirga lumbricoides. Next base: position 46,775 of record NZ_BMEC01000021.1, read on the forward strand.
ATCCATATAATGCATTCATTATTATGTCATAGCTAATTTCCGGTAAATCCTTTCCTAATTCAATCTGTACAAATTCACTGATCAATCTGTTATTATTTCCTGCCAGGTTCAGGAGGTGTTTCTGCCTTGATTTAGCTTTATATTGTTCTTTTAGTTCCTTTTTTTTCGCTTTATCCATTTTGATTCATATCTCTTGAAATCCTTTCCTATTTAGCCATTTTCGGGTGTTCTTCTTCCAAATTATCAGCAGCAGTTCATTATAGTCCATAATTATAGTCCATAAGTTGAGGAGGAGGAGGGAGAAACTATTTTTTCTATAGCTGCTGAGGAATAGAGTCACCTTTAAGATTACCCTCTCTATGAGTATATAAATTCAGTTGAAAATCAGTTAGTTTTTTCAGTGAACTGCCATACCATGCTCCGATAGCTTGTGAAGTAATATTTATTAAATTGGAAATGCTTAAGAAGGCTTGTTCATCAAAAAAGCTTATTTTAGAATGGTAGTTAACGGAGCTGTTGTAAGATTTTAGTAACTCTCTGTTTTCTTCAGAGTTAATGTTTAAAAGGAGCTTTTCAATATCCTGTACTTTTAAAAAATCCTTGAACTGCTTTTCAAAAGACGATAACTCTGCAGCTAGTTGCTTAATGCCATCATCAGTCCATCTGGTTTGAGAGTAAAGTTTTTTAGTGAAATTTTCAAAATTACTGTTTAGTTTATCGATGGATTTTATAATTCCAGTTACATTAAAATAATTGTAATATAACTGTTCCAGTTCCTTTTGTTTGTTAGCGTGCAAAGCTCTCTGATAATTATAAATAAATGCATTTTTATCAGCATTGATCACAAATACTTCCTCCTCTTCAATTTCTTTTTTAAGGCTGATAATTAGACTATTAGCTTCTTTTCTTTTGTACTTTTTATTATCAAACTCGAAGTATTTAGTAGGAATTTGCTTTAGTACAATCTGCTTTAAAATTTCTAAATCAATTTTGTTAGACTCTAACCTCTTAATGCTTTCTACGGTTTCCATTGAATACACTTCGTCAAAACTTTGAGTAGTTGTAAGTGCTATTAGCGCTTCTATATTCAATTGAGAGAGGTATCTGCCTTCATAAAAACCATTATAATCTTCTGAAATCTTATATTTGTTAATTTCATGTTGTACAAAATTCTGATATTCTTCTTGATTAAGATCAGTAAATTCAATATCGGGAAATCCTACTCTGTAGAGGTTTTGTGTAACATCTTTTTTTATACTATCAGCGTCTGTAAAAATCTCCCAGGCAGATCTTTCATTAACTTCAGCTTCAATATTTACTTGCGAAATATTATTTTCTCTTTCTTTTAAAGTGGGGTGAGATGCCCATTGGTCTTTGATGTTAACCCTTGACTTGACTATACTATTTTCAAGATTTTTGTCTGTAATTATTGGAAATCCATCTTTAACTGTCATTTTGTTCTGTATTGCCAGAAAAGAGGTGGTGTAGGAATGATTTGAATAGATGTCACTACTTGCTTTTGATTCTGATGCCAGTGAATTAAGGTAGGTAGTAGTATAGTTGTAAGAAAAAGCTGAGAACTCTAACTTTCGTAAAGCATCCCTAAACGATTTATTACCGCTCACACTTACTGCCATCAAATCAGCATGGTACTCCATTTCTCTTGATAACTTCATGTAGTTGATGTTGATCAAATTATATGCAATCTTTAACAATCCTCTTACTCTTTCTACAAGCCAAAATGTTATTCCTGCAAAAAAACCAAAAACACCACCAGTTTGAGCCCATCCGTGCAAAGCATTATCCCAGTTATCATAATCGTACACCAGGTTATAAATTACTCTGTTTACGGTATATATGTAACTGCCTATTTTCATACTTCGCTGAGAAAAATGCCCGAATTCATGGGCAAGAGCGGCTTTAAGTTCACTTATAGATAGTGTATTTACCAAGCCTAATCCAATTTCAAGGTTCTTTTTGACTGGAAAAAATAGACTCCAAAAGCTTGAGTTATAAAATACCATGGCATTTACTTCAGGAGAAAGAAAAATCTTTTTTGGAAATTTAGTTTTAGTATCGTTGTTTAAGTTTCTAATAAATGCAAATAACTCTGGATGTTCACTCTCCTTTACCTCTATTCTTAATGGATTGTCATTTCTATTCTTTGAAAAGATAAATTTGAAAAGGAATATGAATAGCATCAAGCCAAAAACAATTATTCCAGCACCTGCGGCTAATGTAATGAAGCTTGGTTTGGCCGTAATAAGTGAAATGCCCGCCCATACTGATAAAAACATGATGCCTCCAGCTAAAACAACTAAAATTATATAAAACATTAAGAATAATAATACAGAGAAAATTACTGCACTTACAGATTTCCGAAATTGTGGAGAGGGGCTAATAAAGTTATAATTTTCTAATAATGGAGATTTTGGATATAGGTTGGATTTCATAAAGTGAAAATGTAAGGCTTCAAAAATTTTAATTCATTATGTGTTGTAGTGCTCACTATAATTATAAACGGATGAACATAATTAATTTCTTTTTCAAATCCAATGAATTCATCAAATAGCACATAATCTATTTACCTTTTTAGCTTGGAAAGGATAGAATCAGGAGTTGATTGAAGATCCGGCAATGAGGCAGTTGGTAGTTAATGTGTCAAACTATTTTAGGACAGGACAGTTAAATTTTCAATACTTGCTGTTTTAAATTTTTGCCGTTGATCAATCCGTTTTTGATTTTAACGTTAAATTCTTTTTCCTCCATATAGGGAGGTTTAATAGTAATATTTAACTCAAAATTTTCTAAAGTATTAATATCAATATGTTTTATATATCTGGAACTAATGCTATTTAAACTCAGATCTTTAATTTCAATATCAGAGGCATAATACTTATCATACTTATGATATTCTTCTTGGTTTTCTGCAAAAATTTCTAATTCGTAGAGTTTATCAGTTGGTTGAAAACAGTATAAAGTACCAAGGTAAAATTCATCCCTTCTTGATTCCCAATTCATATTAGAATAGCCAATAAATAATTTACGACTTTTCTTATCTTCAATTTCAATGATGTTTTTATTAAAGGAAAAAATAGATGTTTTTTGCATGTAATCATAAAATCTATTGATATTGTCTTCTACAATATTTAGGGCATCACTTTTAAATAAAACCCACTAAAATAGAGGTAATTAGCTGTATTAATCTATAGAATAAAACCCCGAAATTAGCTAGATAAAGCTTTTTTCGGGGTTTTTGATTTGTTAAATTGTAG
>NZ_BMEC01000022.1 GCF_014636295.1 Marivirga lumbricoides
ATTGCGATGGATCTATTATGATCAATGACGAGTAATAGTCTTGTTCCCTCTCTTTTGCTAACTTTAATAACCAAATATAATTCTCATTTTGAACCTATTCAATTATAGGGGCTAACTTACGATGACGAACCTGAAGAGAATTGCAGGGTCGGGTTTAATGTTTTTGCTCTAGATAAGATTGCTTCGTTCCTAGCAATAACCAGTTGATTGGAATTTTTCTTTCCATCAGGATTTTGATCGTAACTATAGTCTATTATACATTGTTTCAAACGCATTATAATACTCAACGAGTGGAGATTCTCTGAGCACTTCAACGTCAACCAATGAGAAACAACTAATTAACACTGCCTTAAATCACATAAGGTAGTATGTTGAAATAGCTTTATAATTTACATAGGGTGTCCCCAGAAGGATTTTAAATAGTTTTATAAAGTTTCAATTTAACTATATTTGATATCATAGTTATCATCATTTTATCTGATAAAATCATATGATTTTCATGAAGCAATTACAAATACATATTAATTTATGCTTAAATAACTCTATTACCAATAGTAATGTGCATTTTATGAAACTACTAAATCAAAGGTTTGTATCCTTATCTTCTATATTTAGAAGAGATGGGGTTTTATCCAATAAGTTTAGTAGTACTTGGTGAAAATTGAAAAGATATTATTTTATTAAAAGTAATACATAATTAGCTATTTTTGAACAAATAAAAGCTTATGGAGGAATATGCTAATTACTTTTTACTGGATGTGTTTACCAATCAAGCATTTGGAGGAAATCCTTTGGCAGTATTTCCTGATGCTGACAAATTAAGCACAGAGCAGATGCAAAGACTTACGAAAGAATTAAATCTTTCAGAATCTGTTTTTTTGTTAAAGCCCTCTAAAGCTGATGCAGATATTAGAATGCGGATATTTACACCAGGTAAAGAATTACCCACTGCAGGACACCCTACCATAGGCACTGCCTTTCTTCTATTAAAAGAATTACATTGCACCCCGCAACAGAAAAATATTTTAACCCTGGAGCAAAGTATAGGTGATATTCGGGTGAGCTTTGAAGAAAGTGAGGGTAATTACTCTAAAATAATGATGCAGCAACCCTTGCCAAAATTTGAGCAAACATTTACTGATAAGCTATTCGTTGCTTCTTTATTGTCTGTTAAGCAAAAAGATATCAAAGAAGATTTTCCTTGCAGAATAGTTAACTGTGGTAATCCATTCTTAATAGTACCCATAAAATCTTTGCAGGCTATGAAGCAGCTGAAACTAAATCATGAGCTATATTATCAAATACTTGATGAAGTGGAAATTACGGGAATAATGGCCTTTACAATGGAAACTACAGAGGCCAAGGTGCTTACTCATAGCAGAATGTTTGCGCCTCAATTGGGAGTTCCTGAAGACCCTGCAACAGGTAGTGCACATGGACCTCTGGCTGCTTATCTCTACAATTACCAAATGGCTGATATGACTACCTTAAAAGTGGGTGTACAAGGAATTGAAATGGGAAGACCTGCCCGACTAAAAATGCAAATCGAACAAACAGATGGTAAAATTTCAGCCGTAATGGTTGGCGGAGAATCTGTTATTATGGGAAAAGGAACCATTAGAATTTAGAACATGAGCAACAAACGAATCCTTTTCGTCTGTCCCTACCCTTTTGATGAAGCACCCAGCCAAAGGTTTAGATTTGAGCAATATCTAGCCATTTTAAAAGAAAACGGATACTCTTATCAGTTAAAGCCTTTTTTTAGCCTATACATGTGGCGCATCCTTTACAAAAAAGGAAAAGTGATAAGTAAAGCTTTTGGAATTTTCATTGCTTACATAAAAAGGTTTTTCCTTCTTTTTACGCTATATAAATATGCCTTTATTTTTATCCATAGAGAAGCTACACCTGCAGGCCCACCTTTTTTTGAATGGGCTACTAAATATATATGGAAAAAGAAGATTATTTATGATTTTGATGATGCTATTTGGTTGGAAGACCCTAATGAAACCGGAACTTTTAAAAGTACTTTAAAATGGAAAAAGAAGGTTAAGAAAATTTGTAATTGGAGTTATAAAGTAAGTTGTGGAAACCAATATTTAGCCAATTATGCAAGTCAATTTAATAAGCGGGTGGTAGTAAATCCTACCACACTGGATACAGAAAACCTACATAAAATCTCCATTAATAACACTGAACTGCAATCAAAAACTAAAGTAACCATTGGATGGACAGGTACTCATACAACTCTGCAGTACTTACAAGACGTGATACCTGCACTGGAAGCACTGGAGCTCAAGTATGATTTCAGTTTTCTGGTAATCTCTAACCAAAAACCGGATTTCAATCTAAAAAGTCTGAAGTTTATAGCCTGGAACAAAACCACGGAGATACAGGACTTAGATTTGATTGATATAGGTATTATGCCGCTTAGTAATGACATATGGAGCAAGGGGAAGTGCGGTTTTAAAGCTTTACAGTACATGGCTTTAGCTAAGCCTGTAATTGCCTCTCCAGTAGGAGTTAACGAAATTATAGTAGAAGATAATGTGAGCGGATTTCATGCAGAAACCAAAGAAGACTGGATTAATGCATTAGAGAAGCTTCTGCAAGACGAGGCACTAAGCATTAAAATGGGGTTGAAAGGGTTGCAAAAAGTGGAGAAATATTACACCGTCAAAAGTAATAAGAACAATTTCTTATCTTTGTTTCAGTAAATCATCATAAAATTTCTGAAATAGTTCAAATTTAAACAAGCTTATATGAAAAGACTATTTACTAACAAGACATTGCTTTTGATTGCATTTTCTTTGATTATTTCTCCTTTAAAGGCGCAAGATTTTGAAGAACTTGTAAGATCAGGAACACAGGATGCCAACACTTATCTATCCAATTACATGAATCCTTTTGCAGGTTCACTAGGAAATGGTTTGGCAAGTGGATGGTACAACACCGCAAGACCCCACAAAACATTTGGTTTTGATTTAACAACATCTGTAGGATTAGCTGTTATTCCGGATGCGTCCAAAGTATTTACTTTCAATGAGGCAGATTACGAAAATTTGCGATTGGTAGGTTCTTCCACCAACGAACTACCCACCTTTATAGGGGGTGAATACACTGGAGGTGGTCAATTAGAGGCTGAAGGGAGCAGAGAACTGGCACCGGGAGTATCATTCATTCAATGGAAGCGAACAATTTAATGTGCCTGATGGTATTGATTTAGATTTTCCGGGCCCGTTAGCAGTGCCTGTTCCCAACTTTCAAATAGGCGTGGGAGCGATTAAAAATACAGATATAATTGTACGTTTCACTCCTGAATTAAACTTTGATGATGTGAGTTTTAAGCAGTTCGGGTTAGGAGTGAAGCATGATATAAAGCAATGGATTCCAGGTATGAAATTATTACCTTTTGACTTATCAGCTTTGTTAGCCTTTAACAATATCAATGCCACTTACCAAATTGATGAAAGTGAGGATCAATACGCTGAGTTTAAAACTACTGCTACAACATTTCAGGTTTTGATTTCAAAAAAATTACTCTTTTTTACCCCCTATGCCGGACTGGGCTTTAACGCTATAAAATCTACTTTTGATGTAAAAGGCGACTATACCTTTGAAGATGATGGATTTGGCGGATCAGGGGATTCCGTTACAGTTACTGACCCTGTTTCCCTTGATTTTAAAGGAAATGGAGGAGCAAGATTTACCGTAGGTGCCCGGTTTAAAATCCTTTGGGTACTAGCTGCTTCAATAGATTATACCTTCCAGGATTACAATACTTTGAATGTTGGATTTGGTATTAATATCAGATAAGAAAAAAACCTTCTTTATACATTACCGTTTTAAGCCCTTGATAAAGCTATCAAGGGCTTAATTTTTTATTATCAATTCAATTACAAACAAATCAATTATGAAAATTAAACTATTTATTTTATTCGTTTTTGCTGCTGTTCAAACAAGTTATGCTCAGCTTGGAGCTGGAAATATTTTAGCCGGAGGCCAAATTGAAGTCAATTCGAGTGACAACCGTAATTCTTTCACCTTTGCTCCAACTGGCCATTATTTATTAACAGATCATATTGCTGTAGGTGCAAGTGTTGGCTTTGCGACAGGAAGAAGTAATCCGGGAGAAGATGATTATACGAGAGATAATAGCTTTAGCCTTGCTCCTTCTATAAGATATTTCCACAATTTATCAGAGCAAGTGTATTTGTATGGCCAAGGATCGATCGGCTTTGAATTCGGTGGGAGAAAACAATATGTAGGAGATACTAGCATTGATGTTTACGATGAAAATACTTTTGGTATTTCAGTAAGACCAGGTTTAATGTATGTAGTTTCTCCTAAAGTGGGTATTGACTTCAGCATAAACTTTATTTCTTACGAAAGGGAATCTCGAACAGAAGAAAACTTGGCTGGCAATGATGTAACAACTGAAAATAATTATTTTCAATTGGGTTTCAATACACTAGCACCTAGACTTGGATTATACTTTATCTTTTAATTAATTGGAAAGCCGGAGCAGACACATCAATTCGGGTCTACAGGTAAATACATCTTAGCCTTAGTCCAGAGTCTGTCCCGGCTTTCAATGTTCATGGTTCCTCCTATTTTCTTTAAAATTTCACGGGTATTGTGTAATCCCATCCCATTTCCGGTAGATAATTCGGTTCCTCTGTAAAACATGTCGAAAATTCTTGGTTTCACTTCGTCTTTAATACCTATACCATTGTCTACAATTTCAATGAGGTGAAAGTCTTCATTCTTGCTTACGTTAACTTCTATTATCAGATTATTCTTCCCTATATCCCGGTACTGATAACTATTTTTTAAAATTCCCTTTAATACTATTGCTAACCTGTCAGGATCACTGATCAAAGTATAATCATACGGAACGTTAATTTTCTTTACTGCATTTAGTTCGTAGATATTATTCATAAACAATAGCAATTCATCAACCATGTCATAAAGATTGATTTCCTTATATTTTACATGGGTATGGATATTAGTGGCTACATTGCTAATGTCATGAACAAATGAATTTAACAAACGCAAATTTAAACGCAAGTGATGTTTTAACTGATTAACAGCATTTAAATCCGAGATTTCTATCACCTTCAAAAGCCCTTCCAATGAAGCTATAGGGCCGCGGATATTATGCGACACACTATACAGAAACTTATCCAGTTCGTGATTGATCTGGTTAAGTTCGAGGCTTTTTGTTTTTATCTCTTGAGAGAAATTAGTTTTCTCCGTTTCATCCTCCAATAAAAAAATAAAACCTTCTGCTCCCTCATCCCCTACGGGGTTAGCAAGTGCTGTACATTTAATAAACAAATCTGTTCCGGATTTTATATTCTTTATTGAAAAGCTGGAACTTACAGGGGTACTTGCTTTCTTATTTTCCTTAACTCTGCACCAGAACTCATCAATATTATCCACCAAAATAGCATCAACAAAGCTAGATTGGGAAAGGCTGCTTCTTCCTAATAACTGATGGCTTTTCTCATTGCTCCACAAAACTTTAAAATCAGCATCGGTAAAAACAAATCCAAGAGGAGCTATTTCAAAAACTTTTAAAAAAGCTGTCTCTACCTTTTCCTTAAAAAAATCGAAAGCTTTAGAACTATTCTTTTTTTGGTTTAAAACATCTTGCTTCGATGTTAACTTACCTCCACCTGCAGGAGACTGGGTTAACTCAATAATTTGGATCAGAAGTAAATCTTCTCCTAAATTAGAAGAAAGAAGTTGGAATTTATTTTTGGAGTGTTCAACAAAAGTAGAAGGAGTATTTTCAGATGAATAATTAGCGGTCCAGATGGAGACTAAATGCTTGTAATGTGCTGTTTTTTGAAGAAATGCGCTATTATATGCTACGACTTTTTTTGAAATAGTATGAAAAAGAAAAATGGGTAACTGATTCTTCTCAAAAAATTCATACATCTGATCTTGTATATAAAGCGTAATATTTTCAGCACTTTCCATAAACTCAGACTAAATCTTTAAAAATTGAAACGCTCCAAATAGCGATATAAGGGGAAAAAATTATAATTGAAACATCATACAAAATTACTGAGAAGAAGGTTCATACAAAAGTTTATATAGGGCCTGACCTTACAGGAAAGCATAAGGGGATTTTCCGAACATTTAAACATATAAAGACAATGTAGTTGAAATTTTATCTTACAAATAAACCTAAACACGTAATTATATTCTATAATAAGGCAGATCTTAAATTAAACAAGAAATTAAATTAAAATTACTTACTTAAAGTTACATCAACACAGATCTTTATTCCAGTCAAGATGTTATTGGGAAGAATAGCTATTTTTATAACTCAACCGAAAAATTACAGTTAAAATAAATGAAAGACATAAAGTCTGAACAAAATATGTCTTTCCAATATTCTAATTTTATCTTTGTGATTTAATTTTGAGTGGCTAACATGACATTTAACTCACTTAGTCAGAAGGTTTAAAGACAAAGGCTTTAACTAACTTAGCGCCTCAGATTATTGTAATTGATTGTCTTACTAGTATTTATAATTAAAAAATAATATGTACGGAAATTTAAAAGAAAGATTACAGGAAGAACTCCAAACATTAGAGAAGGAGGGTTTATATAAAAGAGAAAGAGTAATTACTACCCCTCAGGATGCTGCTATAAAAACAACTACCGGTAAGGAGGTACTTAATTTTTGTTCTAATAATTATCTGGGACTTTCCTCTCATCCTAAAGTACTGGAAGCTGCTAAAAATAGTTTAGATACTCACGGATTCGGTATGTCCTCAGTAAGGTTTATCTGTGGCACGCAGGATATACATAAAGAACTTGAAGCTAAAATTGCTTCTTTTTTGGGCACTGAAGACACTATTTTATATGCTGCTGCTTTTGATGCCAATGGCGGTGTATTTGAACCCATTCTAGGCGAAGGAGATGCAATTATCTCTGACTCCTTAAACCACGCCTCAATTATTGATGGTGTTCGCCTATGCAAAGCAGCCAGATACAGGTACCAGAACAACGATATGGCTGACCTGGAAGAGCAGTTGAAAAAAGCCAAAGATGCAAAAAATAAGATTATTGTTACAGATGGTGTTTTTTCAATGGATGGTTATGTAGCTCAATTGGACAAAATCTGTGACCTTGCTGATAAATATGATGCTCTGGTAATGGTAGATGATTGCCATGCTACTGGCTTTATAGGCAAAACAGGTAGAGGAACCCATGAGTTAAATAACGTAATGGGAAGAATAGATATTATCACCGGTACACTCGGTAAGGCCTTAGGAGGTGCAATGGGTGGATTTACATCAGGCAGAAAGGAAATTATTGACATGTTACGTCAAAAATCAAGACCTTACTTATTCTCTAACTCGCTTGCCCCTTCAATAGTGGGTGCATCAATTGCAGTTTTTGATTTACTAAGTAATACTACTGAACTAAGAGACAAGCTGGAATCTAATATTAATTATTTTAAAAAAGAGATCAAATCAGCTGGATTTGATATTAAAGATGGAGATTCTGCGATTGTTCCTATTATGGTTTATGATGCTGCTTTGTCGCAAAAATTTGCTGACAGGTTACTGGAAGAGGGAATTTATGTTATTGGTTTTTTCTTTCCTGTAGTTCCTAAAGGTCAGGCCAGAATAAGAGTTCAGCTTTCTGCTGCGCATGAGAAAGAACATCTAGATAAAGCAATTGCTGCTTTTACTAAAGTAGGAAAAGAGCTGGGAATCATTTAAATTACTGTCCATTGCTTGTGATACTACTTCTGCTCAGTTTAGATTGAGCAGAAGTAGTATGCTTATTATAGAGCTCCTTCATGAAGAATATAATGTTTTATAGGATGAGAAAAATATCTGTCATTTACCTGTTTTTATTGGGGTTCATTTTGTCTGCCTCTCTTCAATCCTGCAATAGCAAGGAAAAAGATATTGAAGTATTAAAAGATGAAGTAATCAGCATACATGATGAAGTTATGCCAAGGATGGATGAGCTTATGAGATTAAAAGGAGAGCTAAAAGAAATGCAAAACACTCTGGACTCAACAGCCACTCAGGAAAGTAAAAGAGAAATCACAAGACACATTACCTCTCTAAACAAAGCAGATGAAGAAATGATGAACTGGATGAGGAAATATGACCCTCAAATGGAAAATAAGTCTGAGCAGGAAAAATTAGATTATCTTGAATCTCAAAAAATTGCTATTAAAATGGTGAGACAAGAAATGCTAAGCGCTATAGCGCAATCTGAAGAATTTCTTAAAAACAACAATTGATTAATCTGCAGCTAATTTTAACTTAGATTAATTTTATTGGCAATTACTTAAAGAAGTTTCTACCTCCTTTACTGTAACAAATCCTCTTTCGTTTCCCCAGGAATTATATATATATGTTGCAATTTCCGCAACTTCCAAGTTTGTAAGTTCTTCTAAAGCTGGCATCTCCTGGTTATACGTAATGTTATTCACTATTATTTCCCCTTTAATACCATTTTTTATAAGGCAAGCTGTTCTATTTACATTTTGCATCATAAAATCTGATTTTGCCAGAGGAGGGTAAAGTTTTCCTAAGCCCTGGCCACTCTCTTGATGGCAGTTGCTACAGTGTGTAGTATATAACTGCTTACCAGCAACCATATACTTTGCAAATTTCTGCATCTCAGCTCTACTGTAATCCTTTGTAGCTTCACTGGAAAATTCCGAGTAGCTACCGCATCCAGTAGAAAAGATGAGGCTTAAAAATGTAATATAACTAAGACTTTGTTTTAGGCTCATTGTAAGTGGCTAGTAATCTATCAATATCTTTTATTAACCGATCTACATCATTAGAATTGGTGCCGTCATAAACACCCCTTACGTGCTTCTCTTTATCTACTAAAATGAACGCCCCGCTATGAATGTAACCGCCTTCTTCATTTTCGTCTTCCATGGCTGTTACCATATAGCCTTTCTGACCTAATTCATAAATCTCTTCCTTATTACCAGTAACAAAATTCCATTTAGGAGCTTCAACATCCAATCGCTGAGCAAAATCTTTTAAAAGGGCAACAGTATCATGCTTTGGATCGATTGTATGAGAGATAATCGCTACACTATTATTGTTTTTGTAAGCATTGTAAACCCGCAGCATTTCTTTTTTCATAGTAGGGCAAATGGTAGGACACGAGGTAAAGAAAAAATCCGCAACATACACTTTATTCTCAAATGATTTTGGTGTTACCCAGATGCTATCCTGATTCACTAATCTGAAGTCAGGAATAGTATGATCAATAGTATCAACTACTGTTTCACCATTCACTGTGCGCTCTACAAATTGCTTACGCCCCAATATTGGAAATTCTTCGTTTTTATTTTGCTTTTCCGCAGGATCGCATCCTAAAAGAGAAACTCCAAATATGATTGCTATAAATGTTTTAAAGTATATTTTCATTGATCAATTAATTTTATATTTATCTGATAATATCAACTCTTACCTGAAGGTTTGTTTTCCCTTATTGCTTTATACAGTTTAATAGCTACCATTAGCAACACGCCAAAAGCTATAAAGCCCAAAGTTCCCCAAATCCAGTTGATCTGACTTTTAAGAATGATAAGAAACACTATTGCCACTAAAAATAAAGTAGCTACCTCGTTCCAAATTCGTAACTGAGTAGAAGAATATTTGATTTCTCCCTTCTGTAATTTCTTGAAAATATAATGACAAGAAAAGTGATAAAGATAAAGAAGGAAAACGAATGATAGCTTAATATGCATGAATGACATTTTCAACCAATCAGGCTGCAATATTAGCAATGTTGTAGCTAAAATAAGTGTAATAACAGCAGAAGGCCAAGTGATTACATACCATAACAAGCGCGACATTTTACTTAGTTGCTGGTGTAAAATAGACCTTTCGGGTTCGTTTTTTTGTAATGCTTCGGTCTGATAAATGAATAGACGAACAATATAAAAAAGGCCTGCAAACCATGTGACAACAAAAATGAGATGTAGAGATTTTATATATAAATACATTAATTAATTTATCAGAATAGTTTGATTCTTAACAAAGCAAAAGGAGTTTAGGTTGAGCAAAATCATTAATAATTTTAATACCCGGGTAGCATTAACCTTAACTATGGCAAAAGTAAGAAATAAGAACCAATTGTGATAGAAAAACGTAAGTAGTTAAAATTTAAATATTCATCCTTTATCTGGTTTATCTTTTTAAAATGAAATTGTCAAATTGCTCCCCCTCTGTTGAATCCACTTACTATGGTATGATGAGGCTTATAAATTGAACACTGCAATATGATAACTAGTATAAAAAACTCATGTCAGAAGTAAGTAATCTTTGGTATTTTGAAAATGTGGATCTATTCAATGTTTTATGCCCTCACAAAGTAAAAGGGTTAGGGGGAAAACATGTGTTTAATAAATTCAAAAAAGAACAATTTATCTATTTTCCCGAAGAGACCTCTCATCATGTGTATATGATAGCTGAGGGAAGAGTAAAGATAGGTTCCTACACTTCTGAAGGAAAAGAGGTGGTGAAAGCAATTTTAGGAAAGGGAGAACTTTTCGGAGAGCTGGCATTGGCTGGCGAAGAAATAAGAACAGACTTTGCTCAGGCGATGGACAATAATACTACTATTTGCCCAATGAGCCTTGAGGAAATGAATGAGATGATGGCTCATAACAAACCCTTAAGTTTTAAACTATTAAAGCTTGTCGGCCTACGTCTGAGAAAAACAGAAAGAAGATTGGAAGCATTGGTGTTTAAAGATGCAAGAACAAGAATAGTGGATTTTTTAAGAGATCAGGCAGAAGAAAAGGGACAAAAAGTAGGCTACGAAACTCTCATCCCCAGCTATCTTACTCATAAAGACATTGCTGCTTTAACAGGTACCTCCAGACAAACAGTTACGACAACATTAAACGAATTAAGAGATAAAAATCTGATCAACTTTGATCGTAGAAAAATATTGATTAGGGATTTAACTAAGCTTTCGTAATTATATTCAGTAAAAAGCTTACTCACACATAATTAAAAGGCATCCATCTGAAGTGATGGATGCCTTTTGAAATTTGTACTATTAATATTTATTTAATTATTAATTAGCAAATCCGTTTCTGATGATAAAATCCTCATAAGCTTTTTGATAAATTTCCACCTCTGGTGCCAGCTGAATGGCCTTTTCATAAGAAGTAAGTGCATCAAGCAAAAGATTGTTGTCTTCATAAAATGCTGCCATCACTACATTATCTAAAGCATTTTCTTCCTTTACTTCAGTTTTAAGCTGGTTCATTGTCTTTTTTATTTCTGCAGATTCATCCTCTGGCTTTATGATGATAGCATATTCTTCAGAGTTTAAATCTTTGCCCACCACATTGATTTTAACTTTTACAAATTTATTTTCCAACTGACTGAAAGGAGCTTCATTCATATTAAGCATGTAGGCAGTTTTATCTGTCTGCTCTGTCTTTATCACCTCATCAAATAAGTTACTAAAGACCACCTCATACTTTAGTGCTTCCTTCTCTCCCACCTGTTTTGGCTCGCTCCATCTGATGAGAATTTCAGGATTTATGATGTCAGTTGAACTGTGAGCCATCACCTTTATTTTTGCACCACTCGCCAAAGCGCGATCAACTGCTCCAGTTGCTCCTAAACTTTTTCTGTAATCACCCTCACCTTTTTCACTGCTCATCCTATTCATTACAAAATCAGCATATTTACTAGCTACGCTAGAGTTTTTTCCTTTCAGGTTATCTGCAAGTGAACTCACTTTGTACTCACCTGAAGATTTTACTTCCAGGGTTTTACCTGACTTATGCATCAATCCAAGGTACGCTTCACTGGAAAGCTTTAATTCATCTCCTGAATTTAAGGACTGGCCTGTTTTGAGTGGAGCCCAGGCTTTACCTTGAAGCTTAACAGAATTATCGCCTTTATTAGCCAATACTTTAAAAACATACTCCTGCGCATTGGCGGTAGCACCAACCATATAAACAGCCACTGCTAAAATTCTTATAATAGTTTTCATAATTGATTAATTTATCACCACTTTTTTTGTCTTTCTTTTAAAGCTAAATAATTCTTTCCTTCCTTCTTTGGTAAACATATTTTTCACCACACCATTGTATACTTCGAGAGAATCGCCTACAGCAGCCACAACACCCATTGCAAGCGTAAGCTCCAGATTCCAGTTAAACCAATGATATGAATAAATGATTAAACCTATAATCAACAGCAGTTCCACCAATTGAGTGAGTTTTGTAATGCCATCATACCAGTTTGGCAGACTATAATAAACCCACATAAAAGCTACCACATTCAGGTAACAAAGAATGATGGCAGCTAATAGTTGATAGGTTTTATCTAATTGATAAACATACTCCTGGTCTAAAATCATGGAAATAATATTAGCATGAATTACGGCTCCATACATATCGGGAGCACCTCTGCCTGCATATTTCACATTCAGAGGAGTGAAGTACTTGTCTTCAATATTGTAAGGATCACCAAAATAATCACCCATAAAGCCAAAGATCACAATTTTCCCTTCTATTACATCAGGGGTGAAATTCTCATTGAATACATCCTGAATATCTAATGCATAAAAGGTGGTGGCAAAATTGGATTCAGAGCCAATTGAATTCCCTTTAAAATCAATATACTCTACTGCGTTTCCCCTCGCTAAGAATTTTTCAACCTTTTCAGGTGCATAATAATTAGCTATCCTTACAGCAAATGCCATTTGTATTTCATCTTTATATTTTAATGTAGGAGTGAAAGTACGACATGTTTTTACATCTTCCTGTGTTACTCCTTCGGCAGTAACAAGATTGGCAAAAGCGAAGTCAGCATTCGGCCTGAAAGGTGCTGCCGATATGCGCATTGAATCAAAATAATTTTGTTCTTCTTTCAAATTAAGTAGCTTAGATGCCATCACAAGATTTTCAACCTCAGATAATGCAACAGCCAATATGCTATCCTGAGTAGGATCTTTCGGGTAAGGAAAAAAGGAATCTATACCAACTACCCTGGGGTTATATTTATTTATAATTCGTATTTCTTCAGCTACACCTGCCCGCGGTAAACGGCCTATATTTATAAGCACAATGTCATCTTCCGCTGGAGGCGCCTCACGCAGGTTACTGTAAACCAGATCCGTAAACTCCACATCCTCAAGTGCCTCCCCTATGGGATCAATGGCTTCCAGTCTATTCAATAAAGATGATAAAACATAGATAATAAGGAAAATGAAGGCTGTTGCCATTATTGAATCCAACCAAATGTTCCCTATTATTTTTATTTTCATACTATATAAAAAAAATGCACTTTTTTAATCGAATAATAAAATTATGATAAAAATCAATAAATACCAATTATTCCACTTAAAAACTTGCTTATTCCGTAGCAGTAGTAGTAACTTTTGAGCATTATTATCCAAATGAAATTCATTGAAGAGAAAAAACAGACTTAGTATAAAGGAGTATAAGGAGGGCATTTTATCCGGCAATCGGGTAATTCTTAGCAGAGCTATTACTTTAGTAGAAAGTGCCCTGGAAGAAGATAATGAATTGGCCGCTGAGTTGATTGATGAAATTTATCCTCATACCGGAAACTCCTTCCGCATTGGAATAACAGGAGTTCCTGGTGTTGGGAAGAGTACTTTTATAGAGTCCTTTGGACTACATTTATTAAAAAAGAGAAAAAAACTGGCAGTTTTAACCATAGACCCCTCAAGCCAAAAAAGTGGTGGAAGCATTTTGGGTGACAAAACCCGAATGGAAAGACTTAGTGTTATGGAAAATGCTTTTATAAGACCTTCTCCTGCCGGTGATGCTTTAGGAGGAGTAGCTCATAAAACCAGAGAAACTATGCTTCTGTGCGAAGCGGCAGGCTATGATGTGGTTTTTATTGAAACAGTTGGAGTCGGGCAATCCGAAACTGCCGTCAAAAATATGGTAGACTTTTTCCTACTCTTGATGCTTGCAGGTGCCGGAGACGAGCTCCAGGGAATTAAAAAAGGGATTATGGAAATGGCCGATACAATAGCTATTACAAAAGCAGATGGAGCCAATTTAGCAGCTTCAAAAAAAGCCCGAAAAGAATATCAGAATGCTTTACATTTATTTCCTGCAAATGAAAATGGCTGGAACCCGGAGGTAGTAGTTTGTTCTGCTTTGGAAAATTTTGGATTGGATGAGATAGAAAAAAGGCTGAATGATTATCAACAAAAAATGAAAGAATCAGGCTTTTTCAATTATAATCGAAAACAGCAAGCAGTCCACTGGATGCACCAAACCATCAACTTTTATCTGAAAAGAAATTTCTATAATCAGGAAAAGATCAGAGAAAAAATTGACATATTTGAAGAAGCTGTGCGAGCGGGTAACAAACATTCTGTTCAGGCAGCAAGAGAACTGCTTTCAATTTAAAGTAAACCAAAAATGACTAAAATCTACTATCTTTTAATTTGTTTATTACCAATTCAACTCTTTTGCCAGACCCCGTGCGAAAATGGGTCCGTAAACGGTTACCCGTGTAACCAGGTAGATTTTTATGCCCGACTAAGTAATACAGAACTTTCAGGTGATGCAAATATTGAATCAGCTGATATCTGGGGATGGACAGACCCTGACACCGGAAAAGAATACGCACTGGTAGGCATGACAAATGGAATCGTATTCGTGGACATCAGCTCTCCTGCTACTCCTGTTATTATAGGAAGGCTTCCCAGCCATACGGGAAAATCGAGCTTATGGAGAGACCTTAAAGTATTTAACAACTATGTTTTTGTAGTTGCTGATAATAATTCCGGCCATGGAATGCAGGTTTTTGACCTTACCAGATTACGAAATGTGACCAACCCTCCTGCAACTTTTGATAACGATGGTCATTATGATGGCGTGAGTAGTGCTCATAACGTGGTAATAAATGAAGCAACAGGTTATGCTTACATAGTAGGCGCCAGAGGGGCTAGCAACGGTTGTGGTCAGGGAGGCTTGCATATTGTGGATATCAATGACCCTACAAACCCTGTATTTGCAGGCTGCTTTGATGCTGATGGCTACACACACGATGGCCAGTGCGTTATCTATAATGGTCCTGACGTTGATTACCAGGGCAAAGAAATCTGCTTTAATGCTAATGAAAACACTATTACTTTGGTAGATGTAACCAATAAATCTGCCCCCAGCCTTATTAGTAAGCAAGGATATCCCCAGTCGGCTTACTCACACCAGGGCTGGTTAACCGATGACCATCAATATTTTATTTCTAATGACGAACTTGATGAGAATAGTTATAATATTAACACAAGAACCCTTGTATGGGATGTAAGAGATTTAGATAACCCCATATTATTAACACAGTATTATGCGGAAGGGAATACGATTGACCATAATTTGTATGTAAAAGGAAACAGAATTTATCAGTCAAACTATGAAAGAGGCTTCGTTATATTAGATGCTGAAAGAGTAGCAGAAGGTAAAATCAGAGAACTCGCTTTTTTTGACACCTATCCTTCCAGTGATAACACACAATTCAATGGAGCATGGAGCAATTACCCATTTTTTGAAAGTGGGATAATAATAGTGAGCGATATAAACAACGGGTTATTTATTTTAAAGCCGAATATCGCTAACATAATTGAGACTCATCCTGTATTAGATATTGAAGCAAATATTAACTCTTTATTGGTTGAGATAGGTGATGAGTATACTGTAAGCAACTATCAATGGCAATCATTTAATAATTTAGTCCCTAATGATATAGAAAACAACTACTATTTTGAAGGTACAAAAACAGCTAACCTTGTACTTAAACAACCCCTTAACACTTATTTAAATCAAGTATACCGATGTAAAATCACATTGACAGATGGACGAATTGCCTACAGTTTCCCTTCAGGTTTTCCTTCCAATGTTTCGGTTTTAAATAACCGGAAAAAGCAAGATAGGCATGTACAGGTTTATCCAAATCCGGTAATGAATCAACTTCATATTAGAGCAACTGAGGGAGAAATAAAACTGGAAAGTATTCAAGTTTTAGACGCTCAAGGACGCGTGATGGAGCAAATAACACCGTCAGCATTCGAAAACATTAAAATAGATACTGATAAATGGCCTGCAAACATTTACTTGTTGAGACTTAACTATGAAAACGGTGAAAAGTCACAATTAAAAATTGTTAAAAGATAATAGATATAAAGAATAATCTGTACAGGTATAAATGGGTAAATAGAAAAGTCTTACACTAAATCAGCAAAATAGAATTCACTTTTCACCTCTTCAATTTCTCCCGCTTCATTTTCAATTTTGTATTGATAAAAATGGGATTGTACTTCTTTCAGGACAACATTTATTGGCTTTGAAAATAGTGGCCCACCATATACAAAGGTGTGGAATTCGCCATTTTCACCGCAGGGATCCACATGTATAGTTAATTGCTTAATTAAATCGGCTGATAATGTCTGTCCAACCTGTACTTTATTAAAGTACTGCGCATTACCTGCACAAATCTTAGTCTGGTAGCCTAAACTAAGGAAATCATGAAGTTGCTCTGTTGTATCATTTTTCCATAGAGGAAATAAAGCTTTTAATCCTGTCGAAGCTAGCTGCTTCTCTCTATATTTTTTTAAATCTTCCAGAAATATATCTCCGAAAACTATAGCAGAAATTCCATTTTGAATACATTTCTTACAGTAGGCCTCCATTACTTTTTCATAGGAATTATGGCTTTCATCAGCAGGGAGTTCACTAAATATAACAGGGATACCTAATGAATCTGCCTGTTTTTGTATTAAGCTTTTATGGATCCCATGCATGCCTACACGCTGAGTGGATTCACCAATGACAGTATGTAAGTGATGAATCTCATAATCAGTTGATTCTTTGATTTGATGCAGGGCCATCATTGCATCTTTACCCCCACTCCAACTTATTGCTACTTTTGGGTTACTCACTAATTTATAATAACAAAAATGAGACATATAGCTCCATAAACAAAGCTGTTAAAAGAAGTGTAAAGTAAAAGAAACCAAGAATCATAAATTTCAGAATGGCTTTCATGAAATCATTCTTGTATACTCTTTTAACAGAAATAAATGCATATAAAGTAACTAAAGCAAAGCTGACAAAAAACAAAAGCCCATTTATTGCTTCAAAATTAAATATGAGTATAATCCCCACCCCATAGAAAAAATATGCAAAAGCATGTAAGTGTAATGCATGAATTAAATGCTCCACATAAAACTTCTTATTTTTAAGATGTAGCACCATTAATATAAGAGCAAAAAGTGGTAATAAAACAAACATCATTATCGGAAGATTTCGCAAGGAGTTTGTTAAGTAAAGGTTTGAATTCGCAATAAAAGACCTCTTCTTTTGAATTGTAAATGAAGAATTGCTTGAAACAATTTTGTAAGGTTGCAGTTTTAAAATCTTGCTAAAAGCCGAATCACTAACTTCCTCATCAATTGCTGCTGCTTTCAAATTAGCCCACTTAGTGTAATTTCTTGATGAATCTTTTGATAAAGTGGCGCTTGTGGAATCGGCAAATCTTCCATTGAGAAACTCAGGAACACCTCTATCTCCAAACGCTTGTTCTAATTCCCTTCTTTGAGTAGAATCCATTGCAGCAAAACCGGCCTTTATATCGGATGAAGACAAGAGTTTGTTCATTACTTTATCCACAGCGTTATTCGGCACCACAATACTCACAATAAAAAAATAGAAGAGCGAAAAAATAAGGTAAAGACGAATAGGATGAATATAATAATTTCTCTTACCAGAATTAAATTCAATAGTTAATTTTCCCGGCTTGAAAAAAAATGGTTTCAAAGTCCTGAAAAAGGTAGTATCAAAACTTAGGTAATTTGATATAAAGTCATGGAGAAAAACACCTATAGATACTCTCTGATCTGTATTTTGCTGCCCACAGTTTGGGCAATAATTCTCTTCATTACTTAGCGGCTGCTCACAATTAAGACATTGCGAAAGTTTCCTTTTACTTTTCAATTTATTGAATGGAAAGTGATTTAAAGCGAAAAGTACAAATAGAACAGTAAATTAAAAAATGTGAAGAATCATTTTTGATCCTTCACATTCTCATAAGCATAAGGACAATGCCTGCACTTGTTACCGCAACAGTAGCCTCTTTTAAGATGATATTGTGCCGTGAAAACGTAGAATCCGTTTTCAATGTAAAAGTCATCCTTCTCTATAGCTACAGGCTTTGTTTTATCCTTTTTCATAAAATAGCAACCGGCTTTTTATCATCATCTACAGCTACCATAGTAAACCTCCCTGAAATTGACATTTCTCTGTTTTCAGAATACATTTCCTCAGTAAACACATCTACTTGTACGTCCATACTCGTATTTCCCACGCGCACAACGGTACCAATAAGCTCCACAATGGTGCCTGCTGGTATAGCTGTGTTAAAATCAATTTTATCACTACTTACAGTAACCATTTTTTGACGGGAGTAACGGGTAGCTGTTATAAAAGCTACCTCGTCCATCCAGTTTAATGCGGTACCACCAAATAATGTATCGTAATGATTGGTGGTATTGGGGAAAACCGCTTTGGTCACCTTGGTGATAGATTTTTGAACTTTTTCTGCGTTCATTTTTAATTAAATATGAATTGAGTAGGTAGGATACCAGAAATGAAGTCATCCAACAACTCTCCATTAGCAGAATATCTATATACTAAACCTCCATCGCTATAATCGACACCATCACCAATATATATTTCTCCATTGTTAGGATCTACAGCAAATGCGTAAGGAGTTGTGATATCTACTGTATTGAATAGTGAAATGATTTCACCGGAACTAATATTTACTTTTTTCACCTTATTTTCCTGCAAGAAATATATTTCATTAGAATAAATATCTGCTTCTCCTAGAATAGCACCTGATAAGTCTATAGTTTCAACTGCAGTTCCCTGCTCTTCATCTATTCTTACAAGAAATCCTCCTGAACAAACAACCCATGGGTTACCTGCCCTATCTACTATTATTTCCTGTGGGCCACTCGGAAGCTCTATATCCTTCTCAACCTCATTATTATCTATATTTATAATTGTCAAATTCTGGTAGGCACCGTAATAATTACGAGTAACTAACAACTTATTACCAACTATTTCCACATCTTCTACACCATTCTCTGTATCGATGGTGCCTGATACTGTATTAGTTGTTAAGTCAATAGTGAGAATATTACTATCAGTTAAGGAAAAGTTTTCTCCATACGGGCCCCAATTACTTAAGTAACCTGTGGTACCGCTTATTGTAATAGCTCTTGGCTTATCTATCATTTCATCCTCAACTGAAGCTATGAAGTTTAAATTTTCCAAACCAATTATTTCTACTGAATTGCTCCCATTTAATACACTGTAAAGGGAATTTTCATGCTGAAGAACACTTTGTTGAACATCTCCGATAAAAGGGCTACTGCCTTTCATAAAAGCATTTGCATTATAAGATTTTAGATCGGGATCGTATGATCCTATTGTTGCATTTTTACCGTTAAAACCTCCTTCGTGAATTATTAAAACAGAGCCTGTTTCAGGTTTTGGACTTTCATCATCACAACCGGTAAATAAAATCAGTGAAAATACGGCAAAAAAAGCCTTGTTTAGTAAATTTAGTTTCTTCATTTGTTAAAGTTTAATTGATATTGAATTGATAATTGATAATTTATTCCCGGCATAGCATAGCCTGCGTATACTCTGTAATCAGTATTAAATACATTGTTCACCCTTCCTGAAAATCTCCAGGATCTTTTTTCCCAGGCAAGTGCAGCATCTGTCAGAAAAAAAGCATCTAATGCATATATTTCCGAATTAGTATTTGTTGTATATACTTTACCTGTCCACTGTTGAAATGCTTGCAAAGAGAAACTCCTCCATTGCAGAGTAAAATCCCCATTAGCTTTGTGAAGTGGTGTATAAATTAGCTGAGTACCTATTTCATTAGCATTCCTTTCAGATTGCTCAACAGTAGACTTTGAGTAACTATATTGAAGATTGGTTTTAAAATGAAGCACCTCAGCAATTGGTGTGTTAAAATTAATCGATGCCTCCACTCCTCTTGCTAATACTTCTTTAATATTTCTCGGGCGGAAAGTACCCTGAGCATCAGGAGTCCATTGAATCCAATTATCAACAAGATTATGAAAGGCAGTTACTGAGATATTTAACTTAACATTCTGAAGATAATGCTCACTAGAAATACCGACTTCCTTATTCCAGCCAGTTTCTGCATTCAGTTCCGGATTTCCAGCATTGTTCCAAAACCTATCATTCAAAGTTGGAAGCCTGTAATTATATGAGGTATTGGCTTTCAGTCTCAATTTGTAATTATTTTGTTCTATGAGAGGAACAGATAGGCCTATGTAGGGAGAAACAGGTATATTAACATCCTGGACCATCTGTTGTCTTATATGAAGAGCGTACTCTAATTCATTTCTAAATAACCTTCCTTTTAATTGCAGTCCCAA
This sequence comes from Marivirga lumbricoides, assembly GCF_014636295.1. Classification (GTDB taxonomy): domain Bacteria; phylum Bacteroidota; class Bacteroidia; order Cytophagales; family Cyclobacteriaceae; genus Marivirga; species Marivirga lumbricoides. Next base: position 20,503 of record NZ_BMEC01000022.1, read on the forward strand.
ACTATATCTTTGCTCCTCAGCTCCTCCTCCATTGTATGATTCATTTTCTGCTTTAATTGCATTATGCCGGGCAGAAAATTTGATTTGATGATGATCAGAAAGATGGTAATTATAATCTGCAAAGCTTTCAATCCTATTTACCTTAAAATAAGAAGTCGCCTGATCCAATCTGTAGACCATCTCATCCTGAAAAAACCCTGTTCCTAAAGAAAGTTTACTTCGATTACCACTATATTGATAGTTTAGAGTGGATCTGAAATTCTTATCTTCCTGATTATTAGTATTTCTTTTGATACCAATAGGAGGTTGGATCTCCCTGAAGTTATCATTGTACCACAAGGCCGCCTTTAAACTGCTATTCTTATTAATTTGATAACCTAAAGATTGATTTATACCCTTACGCTCAAAATAAGCATTGTTTTGATGTTCTCCTGTGCTAAGAATCTCAAAATCATTATCTGATTTGCCCCAATAAAGGCGCGTATCAAAACCCAATTTTCGAATTGATCCTTCAGCATTTAGACTTGTGCTATATTGCCCAAAACTACCTACTTGCTGGCTAATTGTAATACTTGGTGCAGCATTAAAATCAACTTGGTTCTGTAATAAAACACTACCTCCGAAGGCGCCACTTCCACCTGCACTGCTTCCACTACCAGGAATTATGGTAATTTCATCTACTGCTTGAGTAGGAAGTAAAGAAAAATCCATTTGGCCTAAAGTGAAACTATTAATATTAAAGTTGTTCCATAACACAGTAGTTTGAGAAGCATTTGTTCCTCTGAAAGCAATAGTGCTTAACATTCCATTACCGTATTCTTTTATATGTATGCTGCTTTGCTGCCTAAGGACCTCGCTAATATTATCAGAATGATAAAATTGAAGAGTTGTAGCTTTAGGAATGATAATATCATTTCCTGGAAGAAATTGTTTCTCAAAATTACCCAGCACCATTACCTCCTGCAAAGTAATAGCAGAATCTACTGGAGTTTGTGCATAAATATTCAGGGCAAATACCCAAAATAGCAATACTATACCTAATCGCATAATGTTAATTTAGATGCGACAGATGTAAAATCAGATGTAAAAAAGTATGCTTATAGCTTTAGTACATTCATGACCTTTCACCCGAAAGTCGTTAAATAGTTAAGAATTGTGGCAGGTCTCCTGACTCGTCCGAAGTATGTCGGCCTTCCCATCACGGCTTAGCGTAACAGTGGCAAAGGTGTGCATACTTACAAAAATGGACTTACAGTTGCGGGGACAGTTTCGGAATTGTAAATAAACTTGTTATTTACGCACCAAATTCCCTTTTAATTCTGAATCACCAATCATAATTCAGAAACCATAATTCAGTGCAAATGTAAAGAGAAGATTTTAGTTTCCAAATAAATTTCATCTTTGGAGTATGAGCATGATAATTAAATGACTCCCAAGAAAATGAAAAGTTCTTACCTCTCTAAACTGACTTCTTATTGAGCTATTCAATAAAATTAAAGAATAAGTTTATTTACCATATTAAAGCAATTACCAAGACAACAGTTTAATTTTATTTTTTCATTAAAATGAACAATTTTAAAATTGAAATTAGTATGTTTATGGATAAATAAATTAAAATTTAAACTTAACGATTATGGCTTACGTAACAATTGACGGAGAAAAGTATGAAAAAGAGCTAATAGACTTGGCAAAGGAACATACAACAGGTGCAGGCGAAGGAAAATTATCTAAAGATGAAGTAAACATACTTTTCAAGTCTGCAGCAGATGGTGTTTCAATTACAGAAACTGAAAAGAAAACATTAGAATATATCCGTAAAAACTTTGAGTTTACAGATGCCTCTGCTAAGCTTTTTGACGAAAAATTTGGTGAATTATAATTGATTTCATTGAGAATAAACTGTTGTAAAAAGGTGGGAATTTTGCCCCGCCTTTTTTACAATCTTCTATAACCAACATAAGAGTTATTCCTTATATATTATTGGTAACAATTACTGATTAACACACCGCAATTAGCTTAAGAAGAGAATTATTTCTTTTATATAGAAAAGAAAAAAGCTTTGAAAGATAACTAAATTTCTTCTCGCAACTCATTATGATGAGTAAGCACCCTTTCCAAAACTATAGCGATTATGCGTTTATTCAAAGCTGATGAAAAATTGCGGTAGATTTTAAATTCACCGGTGGTAAATTGGCCAACTATAATCCCTTTTAGTTGATTCTTAAATTGAAGATCTTTATTAAAAATTGATTTAATATAATCTGATCTTTTATCTTCAGAAATCTTAAAGTAGTGGTTTTTCTTCAGTATAAGCGTGTGGTTAAAAAAAGCGATCAACAAATCATGCTTCATTTTGATAATAGGCCGCAGTGTCTCATTCTGAAATTGTTCTTCTTTGTTGGTAAATGCTGTTACTGTAGCAGAGGGAATGATAGGCCGATTATTACTTATTTCAGACATTACTATTTAAAAGCGAATAAAGTGGCTTTTGTTTATCAGGCTTACTAATAATTACTTCTCAAGTCAAAATTTTCTTTTTGGGAATCCAGCAATTTTCCCTGATAGCATTTAAATACCCTGGCAGGATGCTTTTCCAAAAAACTATGATCATGTGTACCCATTAAAATTGCGGTACCACTTTTATTGATATCTGTAAAAAGCTTGAAAATTCCATCAGAAACTTCCGGATCGAGGTTACCTGTTGGCTCATCGGCAATCAGTAAAACCGGCTCATTTAGTAAAGCGCGAGCTATAACCACTCTTTGTTGCTCTCCACCTGAAAGCTGGTGGGGCATTTTAGAATCTACTGAGCCCAAACCAACCTGCATGAGTACGTCAGCCATTCTGGCTTTCATCTTAGATCTTTCTTTCCATCCGGTAGCCTTCATTACAAATATCAGGTTTTCTGCTACCGTTCTGTCGGGAAGTAATTGAAAATCCTGAAATATAATGCCTATTTTTCTTCTCAGCTGAGCTATTTTCTTCGCGGAAATGCCATTGATCTTAAAACCCGCTACTTCCATAGTGCCAAGGCGAAGCTCCAAATCCGCATATAAGGTTTTAAGTAAGGAGCTTTTTCCGCTTCCTGTTCTGCCAATTAAGTAGGCAAACTCACCTTTTTCCATTGAAAGGTTAATGTCATTTAATATTGCTACATCTTCCTGAAAAATAGTAGCATTTTCTATGCGTACAACTGGATCGTTTGAAAAAGAATTCGCCATGAATTAAAGGTCTAATGCTTGTATCTTGCCAAAAGGCAACTCATTAATTAATTTTTCCAATGCTTCCTCTTTACCCTCCAAACCATACTTTTCCATGTTTTTAAGAGGTCTGTCTGCCCTGAAATAGGCTATTAGAACGAAGTCTTCGTCTCTTAATTGAATATAATCAGGAATTTTAGCCTTCCCTTTTACTTTAATTATGTACATATAGTATAATGTAAAGGATAGACAAAACTTTTCCGAAGCTGAATAGCCCGGAAAAGCTTGAATCTCAATTTAAGAGTTTACTTTTTTATGGTCAGCAAGAAATTTCGCTAAGCCACTATCTGTTAAAGGATGGTTTAATAAAGCGGTAATAACATTCAATGGACATGTTACTACATCTGCACCCATATTGGCACATTCTAATAAGTGCATTGTGTGTCTTACAGAAGCTGCAAGAACTTCAGTTTCGTATGCGTAATTATCGTAAATCCGGATAATATCTTCAATTAGTGTTAGTCCATCTGTAGAGATATCATCCAACCTGCCAATAAATGGCGAAACGTATGAAGCACCTGCTTTAGCAGCTAATAAAGCTTGCCCTGCTGAAAATACTAATGTGCAGTTAGTACGGATATCCATCGAAGAAAAGTATTTAATGGCTTTAATCCCATCTTTAATCATAGGCACTTTTACCACAATTTTATCATCAATCTTAGCCAGTTCTTTTCCTTCTTTAATGATATTGTCAAAATCTGTAGCAATAACTTCGGCACTTACATTATTGTCAACTATATCACAAATAGCTTTATAATGAGCTCTCACATTCTCCTCACCCTTAATACCTTCTTTAGCCATTAAGCTTGGGTTAGTAGTTACTCCATCCAACACGCCCAATTCATAGGCTTCTTTGATTTCGTTGAGGTTAGCGGTATCAATAAAAAATTTCATAGTAGTATTTATAGAGTATAAGAAATAGTTTTTCTGACGTAAAGTTAGAATAAATTAGCTATAAAATGAGAAGAAGCCGCGAGAAGATATAATGAAAATGTAGAATAGAGAAGAAATAAAAATGGCAAACCAACATCGCACCGCTACAACCGCCTACCCTTGCTACCTTCCGGTCCTGGGGGAGTTCAGCAGGAGCTGGTCGTGCCGATTTGCCGATGCAAAGGTAGGAAGAAGTTATGAAATTGTAAACCTGAGAATCAAAATTTAACCTAAAATTATAAAATAAAATCTCGATTTATCCCATGACACTCCACAAGCGTCTGACAACCAATACTTAACCATTTTTTATTAGTCCCTGGGGTTAATGACAATATCCATAACCAACAAAAAACCCCGAAGTGATAAACAATCACCCCGGGGCTTCAACACGTAAAAAAAAGAGAATCTACTTACTTAATCACAAAATTGGTACTCACCTGCTCTTTTGCAGATTTAGCTTTTATAAAATACATTCCTTTAGAAAGATTGCTTATATCTATCTGAGTCTGCCCTTCTTCCATCATTAACTCTTTTACCAAAGCACCAGTATTGTTAAAAATTCTTACTGGCTCATTCGTATCAATATCTTTTACATTGAAGTTAATTATGTTATCTGCAGGATTAGGATAAAGCTGAACCAGACGACTATTAGCTTCATTACCCAATATTTCAGAAGCTCGATCACTGAAAGCCGTCATTACAGATGCACTGCTATTGACAATATTTACTGTATAATCCTCCACCTCACCATAAGCAAAAGTTTCGCATGAAGTTGCCTGAGCATTGTATTTCATTGTCACACGCATTCTAGTAGGCCCAGTTAAGGCACTGGTAGGGATATTTAATGTTGCGCTTAATAAATTTGCACTGCTGGATGAACCATTTACTAATCTTTCCGCAGTAGAGAAAACCCCATCCTGATCTAAATCAATCCACACACTCCAGTATTCATTGTAACTTGAACCACTAAAACCTGCCTGTAAGTTTATAGTTGCAGATGCACCTCTGGCCAGGGAAGCAGACTGACTGGTAAAGTCACCATACCCATTATTATTTCCACTGGTGTTATTGATAGCCCCCAGTACCACTCTGTTGATCCACTCATAGCTAGAGTTATCACCTTGAGATGAACAGTAGCTTACTTGCACCGGAGCATCAGTTGTAAATGTAGCTGAGGAAGAATAACCACTTGTAGTGCTTCCGCAAACGCTTCGCACCTGGAATTCATATTGAGTATCAGCAACCAGACCGCTTACAGATAGCGAGTTGGAAGAAGACGACAAGTTACTCCAGGAAGATGTTCCTGTAGCTCTTACTCTCACATTATAACTATCAGCAGACTCATTAGACCAACCTAAAGTAGCAGTAGTTTCACCAATTGCTGAAGCAGACAATGAACCAGGAACAACACAAGATACTCCACCGGATGTAATATTAACTGTATAATCTTCTACTTCACCATAGTTGAAGGACTCACATGAGGTTGGCACACCATTATATTTCATTGAAACCCTCATTCTTGTAGCACCTGTAGCTGCCCCTGCCGGAACAGTAAAGGTTCCACTGATTGAAGCACTATTTGTTGCGGATTGAGTGAAAACCTGTTCACCTGCATCAGTGAATGAGCCATTTTTATTATAATCTATCCAAACGCTGTATCCTTCATTATACGTAGTACCTGTCCACTCAGGAGTTATACTAATTGTATAGCTACTATTTGCGCTGAGAGAGGTACTAATTCCGGTATAATCAGCATAACCTCCGGCAGAAGCTCCTGAAGTATTATTAATACCCGCAAGAGTTACATTACCAATATATTCATCAGCAACGCTATTACCATTTGAGGCACAATAAGTAATTTGAACTTCTGTAGTAGTGAATGTAACTGAAGAACTGTATGAAGAAGTAGTTCCATCTGAACACTTGCTTCTTACCTGAGCCTCATACTGTGTAGTGGCTGAAAGTTCTGATAATTGCGTAGAAGAACCTGTAGCGGAAACTGTTGTCCAGCTACTGCTACCCGTTGGCCTGTAACGCACGTCATAAGTAGTACCTGCAACAACATCCCAGCTTAAAGTAGCAGTAGAAGAACCAATATTAGAAGCACTTACACTTGTTGGAGTGCTAACTTCACAAGCAACAGGATCACCAGAGATACCAGTTACTACTAAGGAAAAATCCTGACTTCCACCCACTAAGCTACCTTTGTGTGTAACAGTGATGGTATAAGTACCAGAAGCATTATTAACATCGATTCTCTCATAAGGATCCACATTATTATCCCCTTTAGCATTAGAGTTTACCCCTGTCAGTTTGTAAGGCTGATAGGTGGTACTTCCTTTTGTAACTCTGATATCCAAATCATTCACTAATACTGGTGTGGAAAGGTTTGTAGTACCTGTATTGGCGGTTCCGGCTAAGTCAGTCCATGAAATTGAAGCTAATAAAGGAGAAGAACCATCAGAATCTACAGTTATACTGTATGATTGACCTGAACTCAAGGTTAATTCTTCAATTTTAGAAGCGGTTCCGTTAGCGGTAATTGCCTGAGCTGCAGCTTTTGCATTTAATAAACCCCAGCCAAATACTGCGTCAGGACCCGAAATACCTGCATCATCAGCAGTATGAAGTGCAAGGCCTTTTAATGTGGCTGCTCTTAAATAATTACCAGTAACATCTGAAGCATGTTGTTGTAATAACAAAAGAGTACCCGCTACATTAGGAGAAGCCATTGAAGTACCTGTAATAGAAGCGTATGCGGTATTACTATTTTCATAAGTAGAATAAACACCTGTTCCATTTCCAGTAATATCTGGCTTGATACGTAAATCATCGGTTGGACCTTCACTGCTGGAACTATTAATAGATACTGAAACTAAAGTACCATCATTAGCAATATTAGCGTCATTTGCATTGGCTACCACCATATTATTTTTAGAAGTGGAGTGACCTGTTAATTTATCGAAAGCAGAATTCCCTCCTAAAGGTGCTCCATTATAATTAGTATTCCCATCATTACCTGCAGCTACTACCATTAAGAAATAAGGAGAGTTGTGCATTAATTCATCCCAGTCTCTGGAATCAGTAATGTATGCACCAAAGTACCAGTCAGGCACTAAATCTGATCGATACCCGTAAGAGTGATTTGAGATTAACATACCATTAGCCGCAGCACTAGTTGCTTCAGCCAAATCACTATTCCAATCATAACCCACAGCACTGGCGTATGGTGCCATTCCTTTAGCATTTGCTACTACTCCGGAAGCAATGATTGTTCCTGTAACGTGAGCAGAATGGTAATTAAGCGTAGTGGTTCCATCTCCAATTGAAAACCTGTTGTTCCCACCCGGACCATCATATTCCTGATGGGTACTTCTGGCTAATCCGCCATCCCAAACATGGGCAGTCATATTCTGGCCGTTTAGGTTTAACCCCAGTGAACCACCTGAATTTAGGTGATTAGCACGGGTGGAGCGCGCTGCGGCAACGTTGTAAGTAGTGTAATAAATCGGATAACCGTCTGTCGTTACACGCTGTAGTTCCGCATAGCTCCCATCTTCCATTTTCAGGGTAAGCTCCCACCCTTTTGCCTTAGCAATAGCAATAGCTTCCTGCTTTTCCTGAATAGCTTTGGCTGAAAACTCAGCTTGCATATTACTGAGTTTTATTTTGTTGTAGTTTCGAGTTAGTTGAGTGACTTCCTGTTTCGTCTGCGCGAATGCAGCAGTAACAGGCAAACAGAAAATGACTAACAGCATTTTCAAATTAGTAAACTTACTTTTCATATTAGATTGTTTAGGTTAGAAAAAAATTTAAATCACATCTTTACCTGATGTGATTTAAATAAAATATTTGATAGAATTTTTGAGAAAATTATATAATTACACATCCTTCTTAAAACAGAATAATCCTAAATTAAAATCTTTTGTATAAAAGGAACGGGTTGTGCAGAAGAGGATCTTCCATGATTATTCATCCATTGAAATTGCTTCCATAACAGATTGAGAGTAATTAGTTGTTGGCACATTGAATTTGGGTTTTAGTTGAATAATTAATTTTAAGTACTACATTAATCCAAAATTATAAAATAAAATTCGGAATAAGAAATTTATTTTCCATTTAATACAATATTTCGAAAATGAGTATGTAAGTAAAACACAGTACTATTTTTCATAATATTTAATTAAAAAAATCAACAACCATATAAAACACCTCAAACTTCACTAATAATTAATTATAAAATAAATACAATTTATAAAATCACCGGTTACGTTTAATATTGATGACATCATAACGTTCAATTTATCCGGACACCAAATTATTTATTGATAGAGTTAGTGAACTCTTAAACCTGGTATTACGTTAGAAATAAGGCTAAAAATAATAGCTAAAACGATTTTAAATTTTCAGAATTTAAATCGTTCATAAGGCGTGACGGATCTTAGTTTACTGAAATGAACTTAATGTTTATTTTTACAATCGCTTAAATTATTGTAATCTTGCGCTCTTCTTTTTTTTTAAAAGAGAGACAAAATAAGTTCTTTAACATATGGGGTTGACCGGTATTGACGGTAAGTGTGAATTGTGTATCAGCATGTCGGGTGGAGCATATACATCCGCAAGTAATTTATGCGAACTATAATTGGCGAAAATACTTACGCCATGGCTGCCTAATCTCAGTTTAACAACAGAGATAAGGGCTTAATGGGTTGAGCCCGCTAAAGCGGGCTCCCCGGCCACATCCCTCAGCGCTTCGTTTTTCCGGGGCTGATCAAGGGGTGTCGACTAGGAGAAACTAGCAGCTATGATGCTATTAAGTGGTTGCGAAACTCAAATAGATAAGCTCTGCAGCAGGATTGTTACCTTCCATAGCAGAGACGAAAATTCAATTGGTAACTAAGCATGTAGAGGATGCATTGTTTCCTTATCCGGACGAGGGTTCGAATCCCTCCAACTCCACAATTAAAGCCTTTTCATTGATTTGAAGAGGCTTTTTTGGTTTAAAAGGGACTACATTGGGGACTACACAAATTTTTCGCTTGAGATTTATTCTTCAATTAATTCCAATAATCTCTGAATGTTGGACGACCACTTTTCTTTTTTTACATCTGAGTCAATGTAACCATCATCAGTGTATAGCCTCACTTTAGCAATTGGACTACTTTTCAACATTGAAATTTGATCACTATCTAAAACAAACCTTAAGTTAGCACCAGGTGCATCAGACCCAAGAACCCCAACTGCTCCGTTGCCATATCCAGCTACAACATAATCATCTAATCTTAAGGTAACTACCTTTTCATTCTTTAGCTTCAATAGCAATGCATTACCTTTATTTATAGTGACAATTTTACCCGTAATCATAAACCTGTAATTCAAAACAGTCTCATTATTAATACTGGAAACCCTTACATAGCTAAACATGCCATTTTCCCTAAGTAAATTTTCCTCACTTGTTCTAATGATTTTTGACCCAGTGAAATCATCTGTTTTTTTCTCCTCAATTGTTTGACTCAAAGTTGGATAGCTAATTAGCATTCCAATTACTCCTATTAATACTTTTCTTAAAATCATAATTGTTAACAGTTTAATTGTTTAATATAAAGTAAAATATTGAGGTTACAACAAACTCAACTGATTAAAGCAATCTCAATAGCATTAGGGGGTAAATTGTGAGCTTTATCTAGTTCATTAAGTAGTTTTAAATATCTCTTAGTCGGCTTGCCTGAATAGGTCTTCTTAAAATACTTTTTATTTAATTGCTGAGCATATTCTGGTTTCAACAACAAGGGCGCAATCCATCTCATTAAACTTCTATTCTTTTTACTGAGTGTTTGAGAGTCATACATTGCATTTTTAAATGCTTCTCGGTGATAAAAATAGCCTGCCACTTGATAGAGAATGCGACAACGTTTGTTTGTATGCGGACAAATGAAATAGTAAACTTCGCCATTATTGAGATTGGAAGGTATAGCAGTTAAATACACTCTGTACCTTCTAGGTTCATTATTGAATTTATAATCTAATTCAATAAAAGGGGTTGTACTACATGTATCTATAAAAATGGCAATACTACCTGAAGGACTACCATTCCTAGTCCACTTGTAGTTTGAATTTATAATCTGATTAGGCTCAAGATAACCCCATTCTTTAAGCTTTGAAATATTTAATTTTAAAGTATTATCAAAAAGGGTCGGTAAAGTAATTGGTTTAGGCATAATGTAGTTTATCTATACGGGTATAACCTAAATAACTAAGGAAAACTAACTTAAATTCCCATTGAAATGGAGGTACAAAATGTACTTTTAAAAGCCTTTTTCATCACAGATAATTCACAGTTAATGACCATTTTTAGGAGTTACTTTCTAACATTATAATTGAATGGTAAAATAGTAATGAAATGTTTATTTATAATGCGGTAAATAGGTAATGAATTATTGACTAATTCAAACCACTTATTTTTGATATCCCTACCTATTTTAGAATGTCTATTATCTGAGTGATCCTCCACTAATGAATGATAGGCTTTTCTTACTTCATACCTTCTTTGCTTTGTCAATTCAAGCCAGTAGTTCACATTCTGCCACTGATTAAGCTTTTTAAGAACTACATAAGGCGTAAGCTTGCTTTTTTGTATTGTTTTATCATACAAAAGCGTTTCATCCCAAGCAATTTCCAGAAGATCAAAAATAAAAGCCAGGTTATCAGTATCAAATAAATCATTTAATACAAAAATACCTCTATCATTTAGCTTTTGCATTTTGAAATATTTTAGTTCGAACCTTAAAAGTTCATTTTGAAATTGTGGAAACTCCCTTCTGTACTGCTTACCTTTGTCATAAATCTTTACTAAATACTGTGAATGAGTCGCCTGCTTATAATTACCATTTATTAGACTTACATCTTTAAACCTTACTGTTTGATGGATTAGTAAATAGTTAAGGATTTGAGAAGCTTTAAAGCTAATGGGAATATTTACTCCTATTTCGATATTAGATAGCTTATAACGTCCTAAATCAATCTTAAATAGACTTTCTATTTGGTTTAGCACAGTAAGTAAATCCAACAAACCAAATTCATCAGCATTGTGGAGGCCTCCATTAAAAAACTTGTGGAGGCTCCCGGATATTTCAGCATAATTATCAGCAAAAACAGTAAACTTTAAGTCATTGTATTTGGCTACTTGTTTCTTGGATAATTCACCAGTCCTGTTATTTAATTCCTGCTTAAATTCTAAGTATTCATTTTCAAGCAATAGTGGAATATGATTAGGTGGAATAACGGCCTTAATAAAATCAACCATCAGAAAAGGCTTATTTGGTTGTTTCCAAAACCTCGTAATCTTTCAAAGTCACTAGCATTTGTACAAATTTCCTTTGCCTCCTCAGATGTATAAGGACATCTAATGTTTGCAAAGGATTCAATCAATAAGCCTAATTTCTCATAGTGCCTCTTATACCTACAAGCTCCCTCAACTGGAATATTTAACGCTTTTGTAATTGCTTTTTTGGTGGTTGACACATGCTTCAGCGCAATAAAAAATACTTTATCCTCTGAATGATGCTTTTTCAACTCTGCAATAGTTACTCCTGTGCCTTTTTCTACCTCTGCGATTATTTCCTTAATCACAGTTTCCCTATCTTTACCTAGTTGAAAAGTAAAAGCCTTTGCATTATGATTCGTACTCATAGCTTAGGCTTTTTTGTTGATCCAATTTTCTACATCACTTCTTTTGTAAAGCGTTTTTCTTCCTACCTTATCATAGAGAAGCTTATCACTATTCATAGCGTTGTGAATGGTGCCAAAGCTTACTTTGTATTGCTTCTTAATATCGGCTCTGGTTAGCCGTTCGTGTGGGTCAATTTTGGCACTGTCTGAATTATCTCTTTTTTGCAGTCCTTGAATTAGTGCTTCCAGTTCATCAAATCTTTGGTCAATTTGCTGAAAAGGATTTTCTGTTTTTGAATACATTTTTTACCATTTTTGTTGATGGTTCAAAAGTGCATTACTATGAATTTATAGGTAGTTCATTATTTCATTGCAGTTAATTAATGAACTAAATATTCAAAAATCTATTGAAAAATGTTCTTCAGTGCGTCCTTGATATCTATAAATAAACTTTCATTCCAATTATTTCTATTATTAAAATACTTATTTACCGACTCATATTTTAAAGCAGGATTATCTAATTCTTTGGCAATAGTTTGAATCAACTCTTTCGCATTACGATAATCAGTTTTTTTATCTTTTAAAATTTTTTGCTCCATCATTGCCATTAGTAAATATGCAACTTCCTTTGGTTTATAGTTTTTAAACTCATCGATGAAATGATTCTTTACTTCTTCATATTTTCGTTTCAAATCATCATTAAGTAAAAGCTTCTTGAAACTTAATGGCTCCTTTACTTCATTCTGTAAAGCATTTTCAACTTTCGTACCCGTTCTTCGAGCAATTAAATTATCTAATTCTCTTAACTTGGGTGAGATAACCGATTGGTAAAATGGACTTTTATTCAAATCATAACCGTATTCACTTAGCTGTCTTTTCATTAAAACGCCAAAAACATATTCAAATAATTGTTGATAGCTTTTTAATAAATTTTTATCGTGAAACTCTAAGGAATCCAGTGCATGAATAAAGTAAAAATTGGTAACACTTCTAAATGAGTGATTAAACTGAATTAAAATAAAACTAGAATTGTAATTAGCATAAAATTTACGAAGATCTTCGCTTTCAGCTATCTCTAATTTTCTAATCAATGTTAAATCAAATCTTTCAATGTTTTTAATAAGTTCCTTTAGATAATAGTTTAATTCTTTATTATTTAAGGCGTGATTTGGGATTTTTGCTTTAATTAAATTTAAGAGATCAGGAGATGTAAAGCTTGGAATGGTTTCGTAGAATTTCAAATTCTCAATCCAATCTTTTAGTTTCTCTAATTGATTCTCCTCAGTTATACCTATCTTATTTTTTTCATCTCCGAAAAAATACTTATCCTTATTTTTAAATATTGGGGTTTTAAGAGATTCAATATTTTTTAGAAACGGACTTTTTATTTCAAAATAATTTACTATTTCCATTATCCTGCCATTACATTTCTCACAATATCCATTTTTGACTTTTTCGGAATGTTCACATACTTACTAAAGCTTTCATAATCTCTATGCCCTGTAAACTCCATTACTATTTCAGCCGGAACACCTTTCAATAATAAATTTGTGGCAAAAGTTCTTCGGCCTGTATGGGTGGTAATTAATTCATATTTTGGAATGCTTTTAGTTAGCCTAATATTTCCTTTATACTGGATTACCTCAAAAGGCTCATTAATCTTTGCAAGCTTGCAAAGCTCTTTAGCATACAAATTCATTTTTTGATTACTGATAGGGTGTATTTCATTTTTCAAGAGCTTTCTAACGATCTGTAAGGCTTCATCATTAAGCGGTATTTCTACATAGTCATTGGTCTTTTTCTGCATCATTAGAAGGCTGTAGTTCGATTCATTATCTTTTATGAGATGTTCGCTCTTAATGCTGGAATAATCGCTAAATCGAAGCCCTGTAAGGCAGGAAAGGATTAATAAGTCCCGAACATTGTTTAGATACTTCTTTTCTTTACTTTCATAGCTTCTAAGCTTACCCAAATCAACATCGTTCAATACTGCTTTAATAGTACGGGGCTGGTGTTTAATTTTGAACTCTTTAAAATCAGTGTTCTTTGAATACTTATTCATTAAAGCCCAATTCATAAACATTTTGAAGGTGCCTAAATATTTGGCTGTAGTTTGAGTATTCAAGCCTTTATACTCTTTACCCTCACTATCAATTTTTATTACTACATCCTCATAAAAATAGCTTTGTAGCTCCTTCATTACCTTGTTGGTAATCGTTTCAAATTGTAGGGGTATTTTTCTTTCCAGTTCAAAATTCTGCAAATGCTTTTTAAGGGAATTGAATTTTTTAACAGTACTTAGTGAAAAGCTTTTCTTTTTCTCATTCATGTAGTAATCAAAAACTTTCCAAAATTCAGTATTTCGGTTTTCTACTTCCTTATTGGGCTTCATTTCCAATTCAAAATACTCCCGGTTAGGTATCAATCGTTTTTCTTTGGCCTCTAAGTAAACCGAAAGAGCTTTTTTAGTGAACTCCTTTAAGCCTTTATTAATTGCCACCGCATTAGGGTTGGCCGATAGTACGTTTTTATTTTTCTTACTCCAATGGGTTGGCTTTACAGAAAATCCTGTGGATAGTCTTAATTGAAATTGTCTACCGTCTGTAATCTTTGCTATTATCCTGGTGTTACCCTCCACCGAATTATCTTTTAGCATTAATGAAATTGAAGCCATAAGCACTTTATAATCTATGTAAGTGCAATATACGACTTTCTTAAATTGGGGACTACATTGGGGACTACATTTTTATATTTTAGTGAACTTTAGTAAATCTCAATTTAACATAAAGTTGATTTAATGGTATTTAGGTGCATTTTTAAGCTTTTGGAAGTACACGAAAATACAAGGGTGAGATTCCCTCCAACTCCACAATTAAAGCCTTCTAATTGACTTTAGAGGGCTTTTTTACTTTTAGAGAACCCACCTCTCAATCCAGGAACTGTAGCCTGGCACCGGGATTTAGCACTTTAACTTGCTAATTATTACAATCATGAACATCGGCACTATTAAGTTTTGAAAAAGAAATTTTAACAGATAGATTACTTACCTGCTAACTGGTGCTGCATTAATATTTAAAATTTCACGTAAAATCTCTTCATTTTAAAACATCTTCTCATGTGTAAATCGATATTAGAATATCAGTTTTAAGAAATAATTCTTATTCTGGTTAGTATAACTTGAAACAAATTACGTACACAGGTTTATATAATATCATCCTCAGGTAAGGTTTAAATCTGTTATATTATAAGTTTTTAGAATTTCATAAACTGATTTACATGATAATTGATAAAATTAAAAATGGCAATAGCATTCTCGACTCCATAGGTCAAACTCCTTTAATTCAACTCAATAAAATATTTTCAGAATCTAAACTTAATTTTTATGGAAAATTAGAAGCTGCTAATCCTTCCGGCAGTTTGAAAGACAGAACTTCTGCATTTATATTGAAAAAAGCCTTTGAAGAAGGTGAAATCAAAATTGGTGACACAATCATCGAATCAAGTTCGGGAAACATGGCCTTAGGTCTAGCACAAGCATGTTTATATTATAAATTAAAATTAATTGTAGTGGTTGACCCTACTTTAAATAAACACACTGAAAAGTTGCTAAAAACCTACGGGGCACATATTGAATATGTGCTTGAACCTTTAGAGGAAGGAGGTTTTCTTTCCGCCCGGTTAAATAAAGTAAAACAACTTTTAAAATCTGTCCCTAACAGCTTTTGGACCAATCAATATGGGAATTATAACAATCCTCTAGCGCACCATAAAGCTATTGAAGAAATCATGATAGCATTAGATGGAAATGTAGATTATATTTTTGTTTCCACAAGTACTTGTGGTACTCTTATGGGGTATGCAGACTATATTTCTGAAAACAACCTTAGCACCAAATTAATTGCTGTAGATGCAAAAGGCAGTGTATTATTTGGGGGTGATTCTAAAAAGCGATTAATTCCCGGACACGGTTCCTCGGTACAATCGCAATTTTTACAGCAAGAAAGAATTTATGATTATTTAACTGTAAGCGATTTGGATTGCGTTGAGGGATGTTGGTCTTTGCTGAAATCTGAAGGTATTTTATGCGGTGGCTCTACAGGTGGGGTGGTTACAGCAATTAGAAAATATAAAGAAAAACTTGATGATTCCAGTAATTGTGTTTTTCTTTTATGTGACAGAGGTGAACGATATTTAGATACAATTTATAATCCTGACTGGTTACAATCAAATTTCCAAACCTATAAGTCTATTGATAATTCTGTAATTGGGTGGTAGATATCGGAAGTTCTGAAAATAGTAAAGTACAAACTTACAGGGTGGCTATAGTTGGAATGGGGCCCAAAGGCCTGTATGCACTAGAGCGATTGTTAGCTCAAGTAAACCATAAGTGCATTAAGGATCCTATTGAAGTACATATATTTAATTCTAATGAGAGTTTTGGTTCCGGTAATGTATACGACAAAAATCAACCTCACTATTTGATAATGAACTATGCAAGCAGCAACATCAATGCTTGGATAGAGGAAATACCTAAACCTGTAGTAGAACATCCTTTAAGCTTTACACAATGGTTAACAGAAAATCAAGTTGACAAGAAGTTCAACATACCACTAGACTTTGCTCCCAGGGCAATAGTAGGTGATTATCTAAGTAGCGTTTTTCAACAATTAGTGAATAACTCTCCAGATACAATTACCTGGTATTTCCATACAGACATAGTTGCAGACATAACAAAAATTGAAGGGAAATTTCAAATTAAAAAGCAGTCTTCTCCTGATGAGGAGAGTCAAAGGTTTAATAGCATTATATTAACCACCGGGCATCTTGGTGCAGGAGCAGATTTCTCTTCAAAGCAAAACACATCCTCTTTTATCAACTTTATATATCCTACTAAAACCAAATTAGGTTCAGTAGGGTCTGGCAACATTGTTATTCGTGGTTTTGGTTTAACATGCATTGACACAATTTTGGAATTAACAGAAGGTAGATCAGGTACTTTTACCTCTAACTCCTCAGGCCAATTGGATTATGTACCATCTGGCAATGAACCTAAATGTATTTATGTGACATCAAGATCTGGTTTGCCTATGCTGCCTAGAAATAGCAGCAATAAAGAAATCTCTTCACTCTATTATTTTACAGAGGAGAATATTGAAGCAGCTCCGGAGTTTTCCTTTATCGATCTGTTTTTACCTTTGATAAAGAAAGAATTTTACTTTCAGTATTACAAAACACTTTTCGGTATTAAGAATCGCGAGTTAAAATTTGATAAAAATTTTGATGTTATTGCTGCTCAGGTTACGGAGTTTCATTCAGAATTCCCTGAGGAAGAAAAATATAGCTGGGACAAATTTACAGACCCATTTTTGAATCAGAAATCAATCTCCAACAAGCAAATAATAGAATATTTAAAATTTTTAGTTTCAGAAGCTAAAAAAGGGTTACATGAGAGTCCTACTATGGCCGCTGCTGGAACATGGCGGAAAATCAGTCCTATATTTAACAAATATTATAGCTTCGGAGGTATGGATGCTGATTCACAAAAATTATTCGACACTCACTATTTTGGCCTATTTAATCGCCTGGCCTATGGCCCACCTATCAGAAATACCCAAAAATTGATCGCATTAGGAGAAAAAGGCCTTGTAGACTTTAGCGGAGTAAGAAATGCCAAAATCACTAAAAACGAAGAAAATAGCTACGACTTGGTATTAGAACAAAATACCACATCGCATAAGAGCAATAATTCTGAAAAAATAAATACTGATAAAATTAAGGTTGATGCAGTTATCAATGCTATTATACCTAGGGGCATTGACATGCGCCCTGACTTGTTATTTAATAATTTAATTACCAAAGGCTTACTACGTAGTTTTAAAAACAAGAATAATGGACACTATGAATCTAATGGTATTGATATTAATAAATCAGGTAATGCCATCAATGCAAATGGTTCCGTAGAAAATAATCTATCCCTTTATGGAACACCAACAGAAGGGGTAACACTGGACAATGACACACTATCCAGAACACGAAATAATTTTGCCTCAATATGGGCTCAAAATTTAATTCAGGATATTCAAAATAAAAACAAAAAGCAATCACTCAATAATAAAAGCAATGTATACAAAGGGTAATAAAACAAATGGCTTAACACCTGTAACCTCTGAATGGATGAAGCAGATAATGAGTGATAAATCGCTGGTTGAAAACTTGATTTCGATTTATGGTTCCCCAGTAAACCTTCATCATTTAACTACTTTTTCAGCTAATATCAAGAAATTTAAAGAACTGTTTAAACAATATGATCTTAAGCATCAAATTTACTATGCTCGAAAAGCAAATAAGAGCAAATCGCTCGTGCAACATGCTTTAAATAATGGCATTGGAGTGGACACAGCAAGCTTTCGTGAATTAGAGCAATCTCTGGCTTTGGGAGGTACAGGAAAAACGCTGGTACTTACATCCGCCATTAAAACCAGGGAACAATATGCATTAGCCATTAAAAAGCAGGTGCCTATTATTCTAGATAATATAGATGAGTGTGAATTAGCCAATGCTATTGCTTTAGAAGTGGGTGAAACAGCAGTTATTGGTTTTAGAGTAAGCGGATTTGAGGTTGATAATAAAAAATTATACAGTCGCTTTGGATTCGATATAGAATCACTGAAGCAATTTATATTCGAAAATATTGGCGGTCAACTTAAATATAAGCACTTAAATATAAAAGGTTTGCACTTTCATTTAGATGGCTACTCCACTCTTGAGCGTGGAAAAGCATTAAGTGATTGTATTACTATAGTAAGCGAGCTAAACGAAGGCGGATTTGGTTTAGAATTTATTGACATAGGAGGTGGCATATTAATCAATTACCTGGAAAAAGAACAAGAGTGGATCAATTTTGACAGCCAGCTAAGAGAGCAAGTAGCTTCAGGAAAAGGTAACTTGACCTTCAATCAAAATGGACTAGGTTATGAGCTTATTAACGGGAATGTGGAAAGATCATTAAAAACATATCCTTATTACAACAAAGTAAATGGTGTTGACTTTTTAAAGGGTGTGCTGGAATATAAAGCGTCTGAAGAGTCTTTGCCAAATTTCTCAAAATTACAAAGTGGAAATATAGAACTACGTATTGAACCAGGCAGGTCACTTTTAAACCAAGTAGGAATGACAGTTGCTAAAGTTGCACATCGTAAGCAAGACGCAAGGGGACAATGGTTGGTTGGTTTAGAAATGAATATGAGCCAAATGATGAGTTCAAGCGAAGATTTCCTTTTAGACCCCTATTTTATTTATGAGGATGATTCTTCTGATAAATCAGCGGTTGATGTTTTTTTTACTGGTGCGTATTGCCTTGAGAGAGACCTACTCTTGAAGCGTAAAATAACTTTACCGCAATTACCCAAAATTGGGGATTTAGTAGCCTTTGTAAATACTGCTGGTTATATGATGCACTTTTTTGAAACTGAAGCTCACCTTTTTGAGCTATCTGCTAATCTTAGCTTCGAAAGCTCCGAAAAGCTTAGCGCTTCTGATTTTGTGAATGATGATAATTTGTAAGCTTAAGTAGAGTAAGCGGTTCAATTTTTTCTCTATACTAAAGTGATTCGGTCATTTAGTTTAGAATTTTTTTAAGAACTCTCAAATAAGGGTTGAGATTAAATTTCATGTTTCGGAGCTGAGTTTACAAATTACCGCTTCGTAATATTTAAGAATTTAAATTGGTGGCTAAATAGGTAGAGGATGCATTGTTTCCTTATCGTGAGGAGGGTGAGATCCCCTGTCACTCCATAAGACAGTTAAGAGTTTGAGTAGTGAGTATATATACTCCAGATAGTCATACTCTTAACTGGCCCCACCCTTTTCCTCAATTACCTTCAAAATATTTTTTGGGGCGAAAGTTACATTCATTAAGATTTATATATTATATAATCGATTAACATATTAATATTTATTTATGCTATTTGATTTTGTAAAACTTTTACTATTCAAAACAAAATAAAAATTTTTACCAGACCGATAGATATGATCCTCACAATTGCAGAAGCGTTTATCAGATTTTAAAAATAGATAAAAGGCATTCCTTTTTGATTCCCACAGGTTCACGTTATTACAACCCTTGATCATCTGAAAGAAAACAATTTCTTAAATTCACCAATTAACTAAAAGAATTATCTAAAATTCAATCTTCTCATTTTAATTGGTCTAAGTGATTTGTTACATGCTCAGAATTTTAAAAAGAAAGTTTTAGCTTGTCCAGTATTTTCAACAAAAGCTTTATTCTGAGAAAACTCCAGGCTTAAGTTGGAAACATATTCGATTTTTAGCATGATGTATGTTTAGCTTCTAATTAATTACTCATTTCTTTTTTACAAAAAAATAATTGGTGAGGTTTTGCTTTCTTTCTATTTAGTCCAGTAACATACCAATCTAATATTACATTGCCTATAGATGGTTATGGATACAAGAACTGACTATCCTATGGTCAATAAATCAATAAAATACCATTTTATAGAAAAATTATTTAATTTTTTGAAATTACTTACATCCACAGGCTAGCTACCTACTATCCTAGTATCTTTATAGCTTTATTTAAACTACCTTATATGAAAACAATCTTTACTAATGTAATTGCTTTATTATTGGTTTTATTATGCTTTAATGGCTTATCACAAGTTCAAAAATGGGAGAATAGTTCTGCTTTTCCCGGTACAGCAAGAAGTGAAGCAATAAGTTTCACTATCAATAATGTAGCTTATGTAGGACTTGGATCAAATAGTTCTCAAAAATTTACGGATTTTTACAAGTTTGATCCAGTTACTGAGCAATGGACACAAATTGCAAGTTTTCCTGGAGAAGCCAGATCCGGTGCTATTGCTTTTACTGCTTCTGGAAAAGGTTATGTCGGAACTGGAATGAGTACATCTTCAACAAGATTGAAAGACTTCTACGAGTACGACCCAACATCTAACACCTGGGCTCCAATAGCAGAGTTTCCAGGCTCTGCACGGAATTTAGCCTCTTCATTCAGTATCAATAATATTGGATATGTAGGACTAGGTAAAAGTGCTAATGATGAAGAATCTGATTTCTATAAATTCAATCCTGCCAGTGGTACCTGGTCTGCAATAGCAGGATTAGGAGCCGATAATAAAAGATTACAAGCGAAAGGTTTTTCTGTAGCAGGCAAAGGATATATTACAGGAGGAACTGAAGTTGATGAAGTTAATTATACTACTACAACATTTAGTGATGTACAATCATACGACCCCATAACTAATACATGGAGTGAAGAAGTCTTTGCTGATAGTAAACTCAGTGGACTAAACGATGCTTCCCTTTTTGTTGATGATAATAATTTGGTTTATCTACTTGGAAAATCTTATTCATTTTCTACAAGCTCCTATACTGCTAAATCAGTAAAGTATGATCCTTCCGATAATTCTGTAACTACATTTACTCCGGCTTTTGCATCGGCAGGAAGAAGTTATTCAGTTGCTTTTTTTGTGAATAATACAGCATACGCAGGCTTAGGTTCTTCTAGTACTTCTTTTGGCGGAGCAACTACTTACCATAATGATTTACAAAAATTGGTCACAGTAGAGCCCCCTGCTTCACCAACTAATTTCTCCGCATATAATATTTCTAAAACAAGTGCAAGGATTTCATGGACCAGACCTTCAGGGATTGATTCTGTTGTGGTCAGTATTTCCCCGATTAACAATGAAAGCTATGTTGAACTTGATATGGTTAGATATTCATCCTATTATGACGTAACAAACTTAACTGAAGGCACAAAATATTATATTAAATTAGAATCTTTAAAAGAAGGAGTTAAATCAACCCCATTATTGGGAAGTTTTACTACTTTAAGTGATGTACCAATTGCTATCACAGATCTTCATGCTGATACCACTAACATCTTAGGGTTTAAACTTACATGGAGCAGAGAGAGGTCCTCTTATTATGATAAATACTATGTTGAGAGAGCAATTGGTGAGGGGGCTTTTGAAAGAATAGATACTGTAGATTATGGCTACACTACAGAATATTACGACAGGGATATCATAGACAAAAACAGTGATTTATTCCGGTACAGAATATTCATCTACAACCCTGATAAAAACACACTATCCGAGTCATCGAATATAGCAGAGGTCACTACTGAATACATGGCCCCAATAGCCATAGAACCTTCTATTACAGTGTACTTGTAAGCTTCCCTTAAAACCGAACTGTTTAAAAGTATAGAAATATTTATTAATTTTAAACAGTAGTTATGAAGAAGAGTAAATTTTCACCACAACAAATCGCACGGATTTTAAAGGAATTCGATAA
>NZ_BMEC01000023.1 GCF_014636295.1 Marivirga lumbricoides
TTTTCCTGTACCAGTTGGCGGGGCAGATAGGTACCCATATCGTCTTCAAAAACAATGGTAACGACAGAGAGGCCGAACCTCGAAACAGAACGGATTTCATCTACTCCCGGCAGGTTGCCCATGGCCAACTCTACAGGGTAAGTAACAAACTGTTCGATATCCTCAGTGGCCAGGTTTTCTGATACAGTAATTACCTGCACTTGATTATTGGTAATGTCGGGTACAGAGCCCAGATTGACGGTGGACATGGAGTATATCCCGACCCCAATGAGCGCCAGCGTGAGCAGGCCAATAATAAGCTTGTTTTTTATTGAAAACGAAATTATTTGATTAATCATAGCTTTACTTTTATCAGGATCTCTTGATAAAGAAGTCCTGATGTTTATGACTTTTAAACATGTTGATTTGGAAATACAAGCCGTACTGTTCTATTGGACAGTAGGCGTAGTGGTGGTTATTGAATATAACACATGTGACTTGAAAATCACATGTGTTAATACCTTTGAATAAGTAAGCAATAACCTTTTAGGAAAACTTTGGGGGATGCCAAACGGCATTTATTAAATTAAAAGAAATACCATTGTTGTAGTTTCTGGGCAACTTATTATTATCCGCAAATACCAGATTGATAATTACCCTATTGTTTCCAAAAGAGATTGCATGTACATGACTACATTGACAACCACAGAGTGGGGGGCAATTTTCGTTATCCTGATTTCCGCTCTCCTGCTGACTAGATTCTGTATTTGAGTAGTTGTAAACACCATCATACGAGTTACTACGACAAGCTCCCTCAATAGGGACTGTGGAGAGCATCAGCGTAAACGTGGCGAATATCAAAGATAAATACTTCATTGGTCACAAATATAAAGAAGTGATAGTGCAACCCGATTGCAAAGGTTATTGGTTACACTTATCGCATAATCCTTTAATGACCATGTTAGCTTGTGCCATTTTAAAATTATTTGGTAGATTGACTAAAGGAATAGGGTGGTCTAAAAGGCAAAAAGTCATTTCACATGAAGTGCAATAGAAATGATAATGAAGGTCTTCTGGATCGCAATTGCAGCCTTCTACACATACAGCATACTTGGTCATCCCTGAGCCATCTTCGATGCTATGGATCACCTTATGATCTTCAAAAGTTTTTAGTGTGCGAAAAATTGAACTTCTGTCTGTTTGATCGAGACCAACTTCAATGTCTTTTAAAGACTGTGCTTTCTTTTGCTCTAATAGGTAGCGCAGTACTACTATCCTTACAGCAGTCGGCTTTACGTCCTTAATTTTAAATATTTCTTCTATTCTGTCCATTATAAAAACCAAAGGTTGTCTTTTCCAAATTCAGGTATTTCATTGCCATCAAAATGAGGGAGCATTTCTGCGACCATTTCAGGGTATTTGATGGTAACTGGTAAGTTCTGTTGTCTTACTGATTTCCAGTACATACGGCTGAACTGATACACTTGATCGATAAGCTCTTTGACTGTTTTGTAATCATCCACCAATTCAGGATTGGAGCAATTAATTTTGAGCTTTACCGGAAATGAAAAACCATCATTGAAATTGAACTCTGATGCGGAATACCTGGTATTATTGAAAAGCAAAAATCGATTGTAGCTCAATTTGATGAACGTACCGCTTACAGGCATCAAATCTTTCCAACCCATATCGAAGGCAACAATATCGGAGGATTCCGTTTTGTTGATTGCTACGATAAAGACGGGGATTTTCAGCTTTAATTCCTTCAATCCTTTTTCAATCGGCTCAACCTCATCTTTATTCATTTCCTTGTAGAAGTGGATGATTAAGCGACTGATTTCTGAATTTACGCTGACATAATCCTTAACTGCTCTGAGAATGGAACCTGCCAACTCTTTTGTCTGGTCTTTCTGAAAGCATTCAAAGCGATTAAATTTTCCTGTATTAGAGAAGCTAAAAGCACTGCCAATATATTGAACGTCAATATCAGTATGTTTGAAAGCACCTACACCTACTACAAGTTCGTTTTTTGGTTTGGTGTTTAATCTCCAAGGAATGCCATTGAGCTTTGCGAGAATCGCAATAGCGATATTCGGAAGGCTATAGTGGTACTTGTTGTTGGTAATGACCTTTTCGGGATCAATGACCTGAGAAGATACCCCCTTTTTTAGAAGTAGCTCTTTTAGCTTATAGTAAACCAATCGCTGAGATTTGACAGGTACATTCTTGCTTATTGGGCTTATGTATATTGCTAAATGCTGAATGTCCGGGTCAAAGTCTTTATCGTTGATTTGGTCGTAGAGTTCCGGCCAAGGATTCTCTCTGTTATTGAAATAGATTGCTAAGTTTTTGTCTGGATGATATGGTGTACTTATGAATTTGGTAAGGCCTTTGAATGTTGAGAAATCACCATTAAGGTAACGATGAATAGTAGCAGCCACTTCTCTATCATCTTCATGAAGAATGAAAAAGAAATGGATTTTTACTGCTGGACTAAGCGCAAATGGCCCGTGTTTAGATATTCCACTGAAAGGGACAACATGAAGATTTTGCTCACCAAAGATTAGTTTATTACTTGCCTTTTCTACTGAACCTATTCTTTTTTCATCTACCTCAATAAAGCCATTAGAAGTCAATGGAATAATTGCTTTGAACTCTGAAGTATTCAGGTATTGGCGGTAAAATTTATCTATTGCAGTTTTGAATTTTTTGTATTTGTTGGTTTTGTCGGGAGCCTCAGTGGACTGGTGCAGTGCATCACGGATTTCAAAATTCCATATCGGATAAACATGATCATACTGCCTTCTTGCCTCTTCTGGTAATTCATCATAGTGGTAAAGGCATCTATCAAAAACAACCCAATTGAAAGCTTTCTGAGGTACTTCTTCAAATAAGGACGATACAGGAGTTTTAAAAATCTTAGACTTGCCTTCAAATGTCACAAGTAATTCAAGTTCCTTTGATACGGTTTTGAATTGGACTCTCAGCGTAAATTTATCGAAGGTTTTATAAAGCCCTTCTTTGTCTTGGTCATCACTTTTTAGCCAAACTTCTGTATCCCTCACAAAATTAGGCTTTACCAAACAGCCTTTTGATTTGAAGTGGTTATGGATTAACGAGTTATAATACCTTTTTAGAATACGTGAGGAGAAAGCCGAATCAGAAACTTGAACAGATTTTTCAATTCCTTCTTCGGTAGCGATTTTCTCATAGGTTGGTGTAGTTTGCTTAGTGACTGGAATGAAACCTCCGATTTCTTGGCAAAACGATGTGTAGTAATGCTCCTGCTCTCCATACTTATCAATGACCTCATCAGGAACCAATGATTTATGGATTCGTGTGGTTCCTTCTTGCTCCTTCTCGGAAAAATAGAAGGTGAGCGATTCGCTC
This sequence comes from Marivirga lumbricoides, assembly GCF_014636295.1. Lineage (GTDB taxonomy): Bacteria > Bacteroidota > Bacteroidia > Cytophagales > Cyclobacteriaceae > Marivirga > Marivirga lumbricoides. The sequence goes on from NZ_BMEC01000023.1 coordinate 3,370, forward strand.
GGGTGATTGAATGTTAGTATGTTGAAACAGTGTTTAGGCATTTTACATCATTTTTTGTTTTTCCCCTTTTTAGTAATTCGCTTTACTTCCTTATCAAAGTCGGATTCAAAATTCTTGTCCTGAACTACTCTGAATTTATTATATTCCTTTTCAGCTAATTGCTTGGCAATAGTGGCTGAAATTTTACCTGCGTCTTTTAATACATTATACTCATTGAATTGAAGGAATGCATCTAAACGAGCTACCCAATCTGTCATTTTCATTGGAACTTGCCGTTCAGCTTGTAGCTCGGCAAAGTCCAGATACATGGTCACTATTCGGTTGAGGTCCCGGATCTCTTTTTCATTCAGGTAGTTTTTAGCTACCGAAACATCTGTTTTTAGGATTTTACCTTGGGGGGCATTTTTCCATGTAGTTAAACCCATAAAAGGTTTAGCTGCATTGGCTCTTTCTTTGATAATTTCGGCTGCTGTATGGCCAGTAATAGCCCAATGGAGTTTGTTTTGTACAGTTTTGTAAAAAATTTGTGTTATCTCAGCTTTGGGATCATAGTCTATGCTGCATTGCGCATAGATGTCGGTTATTTTCTGGTAGAAGCGTCTTTCACTGGCTCGTATCTCTCTGATACGTTCCAGTAATTCATCAAAGTAATCTTTGCCAAAGAGTGCAGAACCTTGCTTTAGGCGTTGGTCGTCCATAGCAAAGCCTTTGATAATGTATTCCCGCAATACTTTAGTAGCCCAGATACGGAACTGTGTACCCCGTTGCGATTTGACCCGATAGCCAACTGAAATAATGACGTCCAGATTGTAATACTTAACCGTATTTTCCTGTGTTTTACCTTCAATGGCTCCATGAGGACTGGTAGTTCGGAAATCCCGAACAACCACTTCTTCGTTTAATTCTCCCTCTTCAAATACATTTTTGATGTGCTCTGATATGGTGGACTTTGCTTTTTCAAACAACTCCTGCATACCCTTTTGGGTGAGCCATACTGTTTCATCATGCAGCAATACATCTACCTTTATATCTCCACTTTGGGAAACGTAGAGCAAAAATTCGCTTTGATTCGGTGTAAGACTGTTTTCCATTAATGCTTATTTTTTTCATAATCTGATTCCGGTTCTGCTGCCATTCCCAAGATTGGGTCGGTGGTCGAAGGCTTATACAGCGTTCGCTCGAAATCATCACATATTTGATTCATGTTGTCTTTCGTTTCACGAATGAAGAAATCGCCCAGGTCTTTGTTCTTAATGGTGAACTTGCGGTACAGTTTTGTGAAGTCTGAATAGATTTCATCCTGCGAAAAGGCAGAGCCATCATCATTGATTTTGGCAATTAAACGCTGACCTGTTTCATCCTGCTTAATAAACTCAAACAGGGAGGTTATTTTCTTCTCAAAGTCTGCGATTAGTTCGGCAATGGCTTCTTCTTCCTGATTGCGTTTTTCAATGACTTTAAGAATGTTGTATTTGTACTTGTTGGGCTGACCCGGATTAGTAGGACTTGGATTCTTGGGCTTGTTGCCTTTATCCTTTGGCTCTTTGGGTGCAACGATACCGATGCGGTTATCGAAATAGATTTCAACATCATCAATAATCTCAACCTGCTTGTTGATTTGATTATAGAGCATGTTGTATTTACGCCAAAAGTCCAGCAATAACTTCTCGCTATACTTAGGGTCTAAGTCGATGACAAACTCAATGAGGTTGAGGATTTTGAAATAGCCCAATACCTTTTCCTTGAGCTTTTTGGATTCGTCTTTTTGATTGCGTATGTATTCATCCAGTGCATCTTCAAGCGCTACAATACTGGAAATATCCGGGTTGGTTGTGTGATATTCCTTGAACTTTGGAAAATGGGTTTTGAATACGGAATGTGTGTTCAGCTCCTTATACAAGTCAGCCAACTTTTCTTCATCACCCAATGGATTAAAATCAGATACTACTACATTGCTGAAATGCTCAAAGGCTGCTTTGATATTTTTTACATTGACATTCTTGTAAGAGAAGTCAATAATCTTGCAGTCATTCTTGTACTTGGTGGTTCTGTTTACCCTTGATATGGTTTGAATAGCATTGATACCCCTGATTTCTTTATCCAAAAAGAGGGTATGCAATTTCGGTTCATCAAATCCTGTTTGCAGCTTATCAACTACGATGATTAAGCCGTTCTTTTTGATAGCGAAGTTTTGAAGGACTTTTTCTTCACTCAAACCACCATTTAGGCCGCTTGCGCTTCTGTGTTCTTGACTGTCTGAATAAACAATATAGATGGGTGCTTCCTCAAAACGTTCGTATTTCTTCTCTTTTACAAGCTCCGCATAATACTTATCAATAAATCCTTTGTATTTGATAGCTGCCGGGATGGATGAAACCGCCAACATTGCTTTGGCTGAACCTCTGATATTGTGGTAAACGGAACTTACCAAGCGTTCTACAATGAACTTGGATATGGCTTCAATACGCTGTGTATTGAGATAGATTTTCTTTTTACGAATGGCATATTTCTTTCCGTATTCATCTATACCCGTGTCGGTATCATCCGGTATTTCCTCAAAGCCGTAACCCAAATCACCTTCAAATCCTTCCAGTTCATTGTCGGGTATCTCGAAATACATCTTTGCCGAAACAGGCACTATGCCTTTGATAGGGTTCAGGATATAGCCGTCCTCAATAGCTTCCCGCATGGTGTAGCTATCGAACGGAATCCAGATTTTCTCTGATTCCGCATATTTATTGAACTCTCCGAATCGGGCTAAGGTGTGGTCACTTGGAGTTGCTGTAAAACCTACGATGAGGTTCTTTTTGGTTTGCTGCTGTTGATACTCTTTACTTTGGTCGAAGCTGCTTTGCAGCTCGTCAAATACGCTTATCATTTCTTCATGCTGCACACCGCTGTTGCTTCTGTGGATTTCATCAATCAGAAATGCAATTCTCATTTTGGATAGCTTCTTCACTACTGAAGCATCCAGAATATTATCTACCGAGGTGAACTTTTGCAGGTTGACAACTACTATGCGTTTGTCGCTGCTGAGGGCAGTGATGAAACTTTTCTTGTCGGTGGCTTCAATGAACATTCCCTTTTGAATATTCATGTTGTGCAGTTTGGAATCCAACTGGTCACGAAGCTGCAACCTGTCCACTACCAACATCACTTTGTCATAGACATACCCACCCTCTTTGCGAAGGTCTTTGAGTTGGAGTGCTGTCCAGCCAATGATGTTACTTTTCCCGAATCCTGCTGCGTACTGCATCAGGAGGGAATACACGGTTTTATTGTTTTGGTATTTCTGGCGTTTGGCAACCAGTTCTTTTATCTGTCCTTCGCCTATACCTTTGGCTCTTAATTCTGTTTCCAGTTTTTTGATGAAGTAGTCAGGTTCATCTTCATGCTCCAGAAACTCATTGATTTTGGCAAGGATTTTATCTGTACCGAATTTCTGCTTTGGTCTTGGACTTATCAGCCTACCATCATTATGCTTGTACTCTTTTGTTTTGCTGCCTTCCTTTTTGATAAGCTCACGTTCAATGAAGTTGTAGTAGAGGATTTCTTTCTCTACCATCTTCTTATCGTACAGGGCTTTGAAAACCTCTTCAAAGCGTTCTGTTTTAGAACCTTCACGGTTTTTGAGTGGGTAAGGCTTAAAATCCTTCAACACTTTCTTTTCGTACTGTTCAAAATCATAGCTGCCATTCAATACCGTGTTTTTGATTTCATCAAAGTGTTTTGAAATATTGCGGATGACATAGGTTTCGGCAATATCCGTAGAGGTAATATGAATGGCCTTCTCATAGATTTTCAGAAAGTCTTTTCGGATGGTTTGCGACAGGTCGTTTTTATCGGCAATGGTGAGGTATTCCTGAACGGCACTGAGGTAGTCTTTCACTACTTTCATTCGTCCGTTCTTCATGGAAGTCTGGTTGTTCCAATTGCTTTTGAGTTCGCTATATCCTAAGAAGATACCATTGAGGAAAAAGGACAAATCAGGACGGAAAGAGAAATACTGCTTGCCTTCATACTTGAAAGAATACGGAAGCTCCTGAACTACCGAAAAGATATTCTGCTCAAACAACTTGTCTTCCTCAAACTCGCTACCGCTTGGATAGAACAAATGCAGCTTAACGCCTTCAAAGGTTACTGACTTATTGGTATTGATGAAAACAGCCATGTTCATGGATGATTTTATCTTCTCGTCCAGGAACAGTGTAAAAGCGTTTAGGAGGTCTTTTTCGCTCGGGAACTTCTTGAGCAATTTTTTGTAGTTGCCCTTATTCAGTTCGGTTTCTGAAATGAAATGCTTCAAATCCTCAATAATGAAGAATTGAGGTGAAACGGTGTTTGCCTTGGCTTCCTTGTAGCGAAGGCCATCAGGCCGCTCGCAAAGGAAGTTAATGAGGTATTTATCTTGTAAGTCTAACTCTTTCATACTACTTGCGTTGTGTGGGAGGGTGCATGAAAATGAACCTTAGGCTTGGAAAATCCGTTTTCATTGCATACATTTGCAGCGAGTTCATCTTTCATTCGAAAGAAGGAAATCGGAAAACGCAAGCCAAGAAGCTCTGCGTTTTTTGCTTTTTTAGTGTATCTCATTCAGCCTCCTCTTATATTTTTTCAAAATTTTATCCCTTTGTGAATCCTTCCCCTGCAAATGGTAGGCAGTAAGGAGGAAATAGACGTTTTGGGCAGGTTTTGGTTCTAAAACCACCACGTATTTTTCCGGTATGTCATAGATATAAGTCCTGATTCCTTCCGGCTCTTTTACAGAAAAATGGAGCATATCTTCCTGCTTGCGGCAGTCTATATGAAAACGTACCCAATGAAGCCGTAGGCTTCTATGTATGTCAAATTCCCTTGCCCGTGTTGCCTTGTCCACTATCACGGTAGTGAGGTGGGTGAACAAGGTGGCCATTTCTATTGCCCCATCCTGAGGAGTAGGGGTAATTTGAATATTGCGAAACCGCAGGTTGGGATTGTTGGTAAAGTCACGGTCGAAAATGCCCATGAGCGACTGCCTCCTCTGGTGTTCATTGAACCCTGCCAGTTCCAATAATTGATTGTATGTCTTTAACAGATTAAATGGCATGGCTTACTGTAATTCTATAAAAAACAGGTTCAACTTCTCGGAATAATTGGTCTTCATCAGGCTGTCGCCTGAGTGTTGCTGTATTTTCCTGATAATATGGGCTTTGGCCTGATTCTCCTTCGCTTCATTATTGTGCTGGTAGCTGATAGCACCCATCATAAAGTCTGTCAGTTGCATCAACAAGCTCTCATGTGAGCGGATATTTTGCACATTCCTGAATACGCCAAATTTGGTGTTCAGAATGTCTTTCAGCTTATTCACCTTGTAGGCACTCAGCGTATCTTTTATGTCCAGGTACACATTGTAATTGTAAAGGCTATTCAGGTTGTGGTTCAAGAGGTAGTAATACATCTTGTAGTAGAAATCATCATACGAACACCCGAAGGCTTCATTGTTGATTTTGCTTTTGTCCACACCTACGGTTCTGAACTTCAGGTCTGTGGCAAAGAAGTACTCTACCAGTTCCATGTAGAAATGAAACTTTGACTTGGAAACATTAGTCCATTTTATCTCACCGTAAAAATGGTGCTTGGCCTTTAGCTCTTTGATGTTTTCAGTATGTAGCTTTACCTGATTGTAAGCCGCACTGATAGAACCCAAAAACATATAGGGCTTGTGGTCATGCTCTATATGGCAACTCTCGTCACAATATATGTTGAACGTTTTACTCATGGCTTACCTTGATTTTACCAGTAACCACATCATTGATGAGCGTTTTGCGAAGCTCTTTGAGGGTGGTTATCTGGGTTTGAATGTTTGCAATGATTTTGGCGATGGTGTCGAGTTTGGCATCCAAGAATTTTACGATTTCATCCTGAGCAGAAAGCGTATCAGGGATGTACACCAAAAAGTCGTTGACCTTCTCCATTTTCAAATTGATGCGGGTAAAACCTTTGCCCTCCACAATTAGCAACTGTCTGTAATAGTCTGAAAGCATCAGGTAGTTCAGGAAGTAGGGGTTGGTTTTACGAGGGTTTACCCGATAGCCTTTGCAAAAGCTATTGAGATAGGTTTCTTCTATGTCTTCCGCTAAGGCGGCTGATTTGCCAATATCTTCATATCCCTCTGAACTCATCAGGAAGAAAATATCTCCCTTTCTTACCCGATTCTGTTTCTCACCTTCATTGACTACTACCGTACCCAAATGATCCCGCTTCAAATAGGTATTGTTTGCAATGTTTGTGAATGGAATAAAGCCTTTGTTATCCGGGTTATCGTCTTGGTTAAAATCATCACCGCTTTTACCTGAAAGACCGCTGTACAAAGAACCCAAATCTTTAAGACGGTATCTGAGCCAATTTTTGGGAGTTTTAAAACCAAGCTCGCTGGTTTGTAACTCTACATTTTTATCAATACCCTGTGTAACTGATTCATTGATAAGGTTTTTTCTCAACTCCTGATGGTAGCCTATTTTCTTTTCCAATAGGTTTACTTTCTTATCAATGGCTTGGGTTTTGGTGTCGAGGTATTCAGCAATGGCGGTTTGTTCTTTAAAGTCAGGAAGAATTACTGGAAGATTACTTAAAGTGTTTTGGCTCAATGAAGCTCTTGTAACCAGATTTATCTCTCTGCTAAGAAATTGTCTATTAACATCTGCCTTGAAAAAATACTTTGAGTATTCTTTTTTGATCAGCCTTTTGTTAGGGCGCAATCTTATTACGAATCCAGAAAATATAGCATTTGGGATTGTTGTTTGCGCAGTTGCTGAGATGCCTATTTCATCGATTGTTTCTGATGTTCTTGTAAAGAAAACATCTCCTTCCTGTACTGAGTATTGCTTTTGATCTTCTGTGGTCGAATTTGCTAAGGTTTTAATTTCATCAAGCTGAATGCTGTCGTTATAAACATTACCGTAACTAACGAAGGGAAATCCTTCACCGAAATAGTCCTTTCCTTTGCTAATCCCATTTTGCAAAGTCCCAAGATCTTTTAGTCTGACAGTAATTCGGTCTTTATTATCTTGGCTTAAATCCCTATTACTTAACATATCATTCATAGAGTTAAATCTGTTTCCAAGTTTGCCAATTCATCTTCTAAAGACTTCAAATCAATACTGATAGCTGAAACTTCCCGTAGCTTCTCAGGTGTGTAGAACACCTTATTAAAGTTGATTTCTACCCCAATCACATTATCCACGTATTCAAAAGGCTTAGTGACATACTTTGCCATGAAATCGGCAATCCATTGCTGGTTTTCGGTTTCATCTGGTGAGTAGGGGATAATTTCGTAATCCTTTTGCAGGTCTTTGGTCAGCTCTACCGTAATGGCTATGCAAGCCCCTTTGGTTTTGGTGGGTTTCTTGTAAGCTGCTTTGATAACGATTTTACCACAACCCAATTCGGTTTGTTTGCCTCCTTTTTCCTCTATGATGGTTTCTTTATCTTCATCATACCAGTAGGTTGCTTTCTTGGTCACTACTTTGAGTTGCTGCTCCTTGTAGTCCAGGGCTGCTATGTTGGGTTTTACCTCCTCATTGAACCTTACTTCTAATGACTTGTATTTGGCTTTATCAAAGTCGGTGATTTCAAAATTGTCGATGGTGGTAGTACCTGCATCATCCTTTACGGTAATCTTTACCGGACTGAGTTTGATGGATTTTTCTTCTACCATTTCACCCGCTCGGTTTTCCTTCATGGGCATTTCAAGGAACTTGCCGTTTACATCCACATTGGTAAGCATAATGCTTTGGCGGTTGTAATAGAAATGCCATTTGTCAAACACCTTGCAAAAGGCATTGTCCTGAAACTCGGTGAAGGCTTTTACAATCTCAGCTCTGTTATCAGGGTTCATCTGCTTGCGCTTCTTACCCTTACTTTTTTTGAGCGGTTCGTATAGCTCACTGGCATTGATGAGGATTACTTTGTCTTTGCGGTCGGCTGGCTTGTTCTTGTTGAATACCCATAAGTAGGTGTAAATGCCCGTGTTGAAAAATTCATCCGTTGGCATTTGAATGATGGCTTCCACCCAATCATTGTCAAAGAAATGTTTACGGATGGTGCTTTCACCGCTTCCCGCATCACCACTAAACAATGTAGAGCCATTGTGAACGACTACTGAAAGGCCGTCATTGGCTAATTGATACAAAATGTGCTGCGTGAAAAGGAACTGCCCGTCTGAAATAGAAGGCAGGGCTACAAATCGTTCGGTAGTATCGTTTTGAATGTCCTTTTGGTAGCCTTTCCAATCCACACCGTAAGGTGGGTTGGCTACCACTATATCAAAGCGTTTCTCGATGAAAGAAATATTGGTGAGGGTATTGCCGTATTTGATTTCAGAATCAGCCCTGAAACGGCTTTCAATCTTAGCCAAAGCGTAAAGGCTATCGCTCCAGTCTTCACCGAATGTTTTGGTAGGGCGTTTGAATTTCTCTTTGATTTTATCCTCTACGCCAAAAAGTAAGTTTCCACCTCCACAGGTAGGGTCATAGATGGTGAGGAACTTGCCATTGTCTTCAATTTTGGAGGCAATGAGTTCGGAAATCAATGAAATGATGTCGTCAGGGGTGTACTGTTCCCCTGCGGTTTCTGCTGAAATATCCGCCCACTTACGTTTGATGTGTTCTTCAAGGGTGGTGATTTCAGAGTTGTTGAATGGGGTAAGGTCAATTTCACTCCAAGCCTTGAGCGTTTCAAACAAGATGCGCTTCTTTTTTAGCTGACCGCTTACGCCTGAAATGTCGAGGAACTTTTCTTCCTCTGTGCCTTTGTCAACCCCTAACAAATACTTGGTTTCCGGGTCGAATGATTTCAGATAGGCATGGAAGTCAATATCAAAGGTCTTGTCATTCTTGCAAATGTCTTTGAGTGTTTTACCCTTGCGGATCAGGTAGTCATTATATCCCAATCCTTCGAGCTGGAACATCTCTACAAAATCATCAATATTGTCTTTGCCTATTTCTTCTTCCAATCGGGCGGCTTCCCGAATCAATCTACTTTCGACCATAAGCAGGGCGAAATAGGGCATCATGTATTTGGGGAAATCACTCTGTTTGATTCCAGCACCAATCAATAAATCGGCTGTGCGCCAAACGTCTGATTCGTATTTGAGGATATTAATGCTCATCTTTCTTTATCTCTTTTAATGCGGTTTTTAATGCTTCACTTGCCTGTGGCTCGTCTTTGACTAAATCTATTATCTGGTCTGCCAGCCAAATCCTGAGCAAATCAGATAAGTTGGCATGAAGCAAAGAAGCTAACAACTCTACCTGTTCCCGTTTTGCTTTCCGTTCACCACGTTCAATTTTACTGAACATGGGGGTGTCTATTTCAAGACTGGCGGCTAACTGCCGTTGCAAAAGCCCCTGGCTTTCTCGCAGCTCTCTTATCCTTTCACCAAAGTGCATGACCTGTTAATTTATGACTTGTCAAATTTAGGACAATATAGGAAAAGAAAAGAAAGAAAAAAGAGGTTGGACTGTTTTTTTAAGATTCAGGATTTTAAGGAAATGGAGGATGCCAAGGATTATAAGTCCTCAGCATCCTTAGAATCCTGAACATCCTCAAGTGAGGTATTGATGTAATTGTCCTGAGATTCACGGTGAACCAATCCCGATTTGGCAAAAGCGGTGATGTAGCCTTCGGCTGTCTTTGCCGGAATACTCAGGGTATTGGCTACTTCGAGATACTTCTGTCGATTGAATGTATGTGGCAAGGCATACAGAAACTTCTCCTTCTTATTCATTCTACTTGGCTTGGGTTCTTCTTGTGGAAGTTCTCCAAACACTTTGCTTGAATGCTTCACCAGTACTTTGACCATTGAAAGCGAAGCTTGAAAATCCCTTTCTTCACAAATCAGCTTCTTGGAAGTGTCACCTGTTTGACAGCTATTGGATAATATTTCTCCAGTGGTGCTGTCGAATGCGCCAATATTTTTATCATATTTAATGTGGCGCATTTCCATGATCCGCAAAGCGGAGAATATCATGGAGATTCGGTAAGCAATCAAACCTAACCTCCTGATAGTGGCCATGTAGTCCAACCCTTGAAGGTTCATGTATTTCTCCTGTATCTGGCCGAAGAAATGGTTGAATTGTTCCTGCTGGTCTGCCGTAAGGTAGAACTGACGAGCTTCATCCTGCATGATGAATTTGTAGAGTTCATAGAACTCATTGCCCAGGGCTTCAAAATAATCGTCTAATCCGTTATCCGTTTGGCTGGCAAAGACATTTTTCCATACCAGGCGAACGTTCATGAAATAGAAGATGAAACGGCTGAATAAGCCGTTTTCAGCGTTGGGTATCAATGCCGAAACTTGTTTTGGCGTTCCTGAAAGGACGGTAGAAAGACAAGGGCTTTCTATGTCCACAAACTCACGGTCGGTTCTGCGATAGTAGGAAATGGTTTCATGGTGAAAGGCTTTTCTAAAGCCATCACTGTAATTACCATAATCACTCTTGAAGGCATGTGCTAAGGTATCTCCTTCGGTCTCGAATATCAGCCCTCTGCCATCACTATCGCCCAAAAGCTGATAAGCTCCCGTTGAACTGTTGTTGGCTGGAATGAACAGCATTTTTTCAGGTGGTTTTGCTGGCTTCTCGATACCGTCTTCCTTTCCCTTCTTGGAGTTGTATTCTGCCATTTCCAATTCATAGTGCTGTTTGTGGAGTTTGGCTTGTTCCCTCAACTCTTTATGAATGGGATTAACCAACTGGCGGCAATGCACTAAGCGGCCTTTACCTGCGGATGCCTGGGCGGTTATGAATAGGAATAGATTGGCGAATACTCTTTTGCCATCATAGATGCCCGAAACTTTGGGCAAACATGCGCTGATAGCTCCGAGGGAACCGAGGAGTAGAATATCCCTTTCCTCGTTGGAAGTGGCAACCGCCACAACCTTTTGCAGAAATTCAGGAAGTTCAGGAAACAAGGAATCGGGAAATGTTGGCATTTGATAGCTATCCTCTGTTTGTTTTTCAACGGTGCTATCGAATGCGCCAAATTCTTTATTTGAATTATGGTGGCGCATTTCTTCCGGCTCCTTTCGTGGAGGTGCAATATCAATCCCTGCATCTTTGGCGAGGTAGAAAAAGGTCTTTAGTGAAACGCCATGACCTTTTGATTTCAGGCAATTGTCAAATTGCTTGTCGCACTCAGTAGTGGAGTAATCGGGATAGAACTGGCTCACCCTATGAAATAGGTTTCTGCCGTTCTCACCAAACTCATCTGCAAAGGCAAAACCGATATTTACCCAATCGCTGTACGTGGAGGTAATATCTGTTCCGTTGGCCTCAATGCTTTGGATGATACGTTCTACTTCGTCTGGTTGAGAATCTGTATTGAAAGTTTGTTGCTCTGTAACTTTCGGTTGCGGGGTTGGCTGATTAAGCCAATCCTGCGGATTGAATGTTTTTCTCATGTCACTTTTATTTTTTATGGCATTCGAGAACCCAAATCACTTTTATTGAATTGCTTCGCATTAAGGGTGTGATTTAGGTTTCTTTCCATGTTCTACAAGTATTTAGGATTGATGAATATTTCTGAATCATGCGGAAGGAAACAGGCTCTTGAAATGTCCTTCCCTGATTGGTCTATTTCAAGTTGGTAGGTGTGGGAAACGTAGTTTGCCACTGCCTTGAAATAGTCCTGGTGTTTTGCCTGCGTCAAGTCGATTGGAATTACCCATTTGAGGCCATCACCTGAAGGAGATACAAACAGTAGCTCCGTTTCAAAGTAATGGTCGTTGAGTAGTGCTGCCTTGAGTGTAGGAATGTCCTGAATGTGGTCAAAATCGATTGTGAGCAAACCTGAATGTCTTTGAAGGTTTGCATCATTTCTCTTAGTGAAAGTGCCTGAGAAGGTCACGTAATCGAAATTTTGGGCCTTGTACTTTCGGGCTTCCTTCGGGTCGGGAATGTTGCGAAGTGTACTTGTACACGAAGCAAATTCATTGCCTTTGATAAGGTTGTACACCTCAACCAAGGAGGCTTGCCGACTTGGTGTTACGTTGGTGACAGGCTTATTGAAATAGCTGAAAACTGGCGCAGCCGGTTTAACTATTTCAGGAAGAGCAACCGCAGGTTGCGATTCTGCCTGAGCGTAAAAACCGTGTTGCTTACCGATACGCAAATGCAGTTCTTCATTCAGCTTATCGAGAAGGGCTTGCCCTTCGAGGCTGAAATGCAGTGCTGCAAAATCAAAGACATTGCCTTGTGCAATGGCTTCTTCTGAATCGGTGTGGATGGCACAACCGTCAACAACCTTTACCAACAATGTAGGCTTGTCCGCATTGAATGGGTTCTTCGCAGGTTTGCAGTCCCTTCCCGAAAGGGAAAGGACTGTTTGAGCACCATCTGAATTGTTTTTATTAGGTGTGCTCGAATCGCTTTTGGCGATTTCACCAGGATAGTACTGGCGCAGCACATAGGCGTAAATATTCAAGCCGTAGTGCGTTTTGTCGAGAATGGCTTTTCTACTTACCTCCATAGTGCTTTGATTTTGAAGGTGAGTAATTGGATTCCAGCAAGGCATCTATATCAGAAACCTTGTAGTAGAACTTGCCATTGATTCGGCTGTAGGGAAGAACCCCACTATCCCGAAGGGATTGGAGGGTTCTTTTGCTGATGTGAAGCGTTTGCATCACTACCTGTCCATCAATCCACTCTTCGCTGAATTGCTCCAAACGTGATTTGTGGAAGTTAAGGAGGTAAGCTTTGATTGTTTTTATGTCTTGAGTTAGCGTCAAGATCATATCCATTATCTCGTTCATAGCTTCACCCTCCCTTTCTTGATTAGGTAATCCGCTGCCCTTTGGTCTATTTCTTCCTGAGTGGAATTGCGGTTGCGTAGCAACCAGCTTTCCAACTCGCTTCTTTTGAAATAGAGCTTCTTTCCATTGGGCTTGTAGTGCGGAATGCTCCCTGCGCTTGTCAACTTGTACAAGTGAGATTGGGAAAGCTCCAGATACTGGCAAGCCTCATTGAAGTTTAAAACTTCCTTTGTGTAAATCCCCTGGCTCTCAATTAGGCGTTGGAGATTTTCAAGACGTTCAATTATTTCGTCCATGACTTAATCAATTATGAATTAGGAAATGGACATCTGGCCAAATGTCATCTTCGATTGTCGAAGACAGGGCTAAATTAGAATGGCTAACAGGGCGTTATGAGTGCAGAATGGCGGGGGGAGTGTCGAGTGTCGAGTGTCGAGTGGGCTGAAAAAAAGAATAGCCCACTTTTTTTGAAAAAGAGGGCTAAACAAAAACAGAAAAAAGATAATAGGAGTAAAGTGTCGAGCGGCTTATTTCAGCAATGAAATAGCGGATTCCAATAAATGGCCTGTTGACTTGGGAGCTTGATTTTTCCTAAGACCTTCATGTTCGAAGAATGATCCATCAGATTTAATAAAGCATTTGCAAGCAACTTTCCATTGGTTTTGCTTTAGGTCTGCAACCAATTTGTGTTTAGTGTAAAGCAATTTGACGAAGTAATAGAACTCACTTACGTTGCCTGTCCAGACAATAGGAGTTTTGATTTTCTCTCCTGAGAAAATCTTTCTGAAACTGGATAGCTGAGTTTCTTTGCTAATGAAATTGTTCTTTTTTAGGCTATCACATAAATCAGTTAGCTTGTCTGGACTTGTGCTGAATTGCTTGTAGGTAAATGAATGAAATGAAATTACCGTTGGTGGAGGTGCTTGTTTCCTGGCTGGTTTCTCAGTTGCTTCAATCTCGATAGTTTGAATTTCAGTCAAGAATTGTTCATTCGGTACTGGTTCAAGTAGTAGCTGGGTGAAAAAGTCCTCTATCGCCAACTTATCATCAATCCAAGTGCTGAAAGCATCTTGGATTTCAAGGTAAAGCTGCATGTATGCAAGCTTTAGCAATTGGATGATATAGGTGTTGGCTTTGTGTGCCTGGTCAAACTCAATGGATGCCTTCTTGGGATCTATGAATGTCAAATCAAATTCCTTCTCTTTAATCAGCTTTCCAATGTCTTTTAAACGGGTCTTTAAACGCTTGTTCAACGTATCATCCAGCCAATAGCGGATGAGGTTTTCAGTATCATCTTCACTGATGAGGTTGTAGAGCCTTTCAACGTCCGTTTTGAGGGTGTTTAGAATCAGCTTTGAGTAGTACTTGGTTTTGTTGTCAAATGGCCTTTCAAATTTGATTTCATACCGGAATTGATAATCAGTGGAGGCTTCTTTCAGGGCACGGAACTTTGGAGCAAACTTTTCGTCCACGCTGTTTTTCTCTGACCAAGGGCGAAGCCCCTGGTAGAGAATATCGTCAAATATTTTGGTTTGATTGCTCATAGGTCAAGTTTGATTTTACTGGCCGCCTCTTTCTTCTTGTCGTCTATGATTTTCGCATAGACTTGGGTTGTTTTCAATTCCCTATGGCCTAAGAGCTTTGAAACCGTGTAGATATCGGTTCCCATTGTAAGTTGCAATGTTGCGTAGGTATGACGGGCGCAATGGAAAGTGATTGTTTTGGATATTCCTGCTTTCATCATCCATTGCTGCAATTTGAGGTTGTGCCAAGCTGAGTATTTCAATCCTTTGAATACTCGCTCGTCTTTATCTTCTCGCTCACCGAGCAAGCCAAAGGCTTGTTCTGATATGGGGAGGGTTTCTGCTCCTTTGGTTTTCTTCTGTCTAAATCGGATGTAGTAGCCCATTTCATTTGAATGCTGTACCTCTGACCAAACGAGCTTGTTTATATCTGACCAGCGAAGCCCTGTAAGGCATGAAAAAATGAATGCCGTTTTCAGGATAGGGATTTCGCAATCTGCCTTTACTGCGGATTGTAATTCTTCCAGTGTCAAAAACTCTCTTTCCGGTTCTCCTTGCTTGAAAGCTTCTACACCTTCAGAAGGATTGGTTGGAATGATGCCGTCTTTTACGGCTTGTTTTAGGGCTGCTCTGAGCTTGTTGAAATAGGAGTACTTGGAGTTTTGGGATAGCTTCTGATTTCCGTGGGCTATGGCCTTCTTATCAAGGTACTGTTTGAAGTCCTGGACAAATTGCCTGTCCACTTCCGTGAAAGATAAATCATAGGTGCAAAAGGCTTTCAGGTGCTTAATCATGCTGGTCCAATTGCCATGATTGCCGGGGCTGTCATCCCTTTGCTGTGCAAGCAATTCAATGTAGGAAAGGAAGCTGCCTTTTTGCTTCTCCTGATCACGAAAGCCATAAACACCGTTTTGGATTTCGATTTGTCTTTGCGCCCGGATGGTTTCGGCTAATTGCATGGTCTTTTTGTTCACCTCTTTTTCCTCCTTGGTCTTTGCATTGGGGTCGAGGTACAATTTTAGGTATTCGGTTTTCCTCTTTCCCTTGTGGTAATAGTCGAGGTATAAGCTGGTCTGTCCGCCCTGGTTGCGTTGTCTTAGTGTTACCTTCATATCTGAAACAGTTTATCGATTTCGGTTCTCTTGATGATTGTGCGACTGCCAATCTTTGCCGCTCGGATGTTTCCGGCTTTTATCTGCCGATAGATTGTCATGCGGCTTGCACCTAAGAGCTTGCAGGTTTCCTCTACACTGAGAAAATCTTTGTCCTTCAACTGTTCCTGATTGTATTCAATTCTCTGTACCACGATAGGGGCGACCTCCTCAACCTTTTCTTCTCGCTTACGCTTCTTGTAGTTTCGGGAGGCGCACTTGTGGCTGCAAAATTTGGTTACGGTAGTCTTTGCGATGAAAGACTTTCGGCAGTCCTGACAAATCTTTGGAACTTCTATACTGCTGCTCATGGTGTTTTCCTTTTTGGCTTAAAAATGTCTCAGAGAATATCCCTTTGTATCGGGGTGTATCTCTATGTAACATGATTTCGCCTGTTGCTAAAAATCTTGTTGCTACCAACAAACTTGTTGTTGTTAGTAACAGATTAGAAACAAATATAAGCAAAAAATAGGAAAATTAGCAACAAGTAAAGAAAGTAAAAACCACCTAAAAGCAAGAAAAAGAAGGGTTTAGAGTATCAAAGGAAATGAAATTACTTCCCGATACAAAACTTACTAAAGATATTAGCCAACAGATCATCTGTAGTGATTTCCCCGGTAATTTCGCCTAAGTAATGTAATGCCTGGCGGATGTCCATCGCCAGAAAATCACCTGTTATATCGCTATCCAGACCTTGCATCACTGCAATTAAAGCATTCTGCGTCTGAATCAGGTTATCGTAATGCCTGATATTGGTTACCACCGTATCTCCGGTTTTAAAGTTGTCCAGATTCACTGTTTCAACCAGCTTATTTTTGAGGGCTTCTAAATTCTCTTTGTTAATGGCAGAAATAAAAAGAACATCATTATCCTTCTTGAGCGGCTCATAAAGCTCGGGCTGTGCTTCATCTACCTTATTGCCCACTTTTATGAAGGGCACTCCTAAATTTTCCAACATATTAATGTCGCGGTGGATCTCCACCAGAGAATCATTCTTCATGTCAAATAGATAAATGATAAGCGAAGCCTGCTTCATCTTTTCACGCGTTCTGGATACACCTATGGCTTCTACTTTATCCTCTGTTTCCCGCAAACCTGCTGTATCAATAAAGCGGAATACTACTCCTTCCAGGTTAATTTCATCCTCAATAAAATCACGCGTGGTACCTGCTATGTCCGACACAATAGCTTTTTCCTCATTGAGTAGGGCATTCAACAAAGTAGATTTACCTGCATTAGGCTTTCCTGCTATTACTGTTGGAACACCATTTTTAATCACGTTCCCCAGATCAAAACTATTGGCGAGTAATGTGATCACCGAAAGAAGCTTTGCTACCAGGTCCTTCAAATCCTGCCTGTCAGCAAACTCTACATCTTCCTCTCCAAAGTCAAGCTCCAGCTCAATCATGGAGGCAAAATGTATTAACTCTTGCCTTAACTGCTTTATTTGATCGGAAAATCCACCTCTCATCTGGTTGAGAGCTGCTCTGTGGGCAGCTTCTGTATCGGCATTAATCAGGTCAGCTACTGCTTCCGCTTGCGCCAAATCAAATTTGCCATTTAAAAATGCTCTCTGTGTAAATTCGCCCGGCTTAGCCAACCGCACGCCCTTCTTCAAAAAGAGTTTAATAATTTGCTGCACAATGAAAGGGGAGCCGTGGCAACTGATTTCCACCACATTTTCCTTGGTAAAAGACCTTGGCGCTATAAATAGTGTTACTAAAACCTCATCTATAATTCTTCCCTGCTTTCCATCCTCGCTATCATCTTCCCTTATTGTACCAAAATGTGCAGTATGACTCTTCTGAACATTTAGATTTTTTCCATGGAAAACGCCATTTACTATTCTGATAGACTCCGTACCTGAAAGACGAATAACAGCGATGGCGCCCACACCCGGGGCGGTGGAAAGTGCAATAATGGTTTCTTGATTGGGTATTTGCATGGCGCAAATTTCAGAATTTTAAAACGATAAATAAAATTAAATTGCCGCTATCAGTGAGGTAAAAAAAATGACTGAAGAGCTTGCAGGGTTTATGGCACTATTAGAAACAGTTGCTAATGTGAGTCGTTGCTTTAGTAAGAGTTAAGATTTTAAATGCATAATTATATAAAAAATGAAAGCAGCAATTTTAGAAGAATTCAACGGAAAGCTCACTATAAAAGACATTGATAAACCCGAAGTAGCTGAAGGGAAAGTACTGGTAAGAGTAAAATCGGCAGGTATCAATCCTGTAGATCAGAAACTTTCTGAGGGGTATATGAAGGATAACCTGCCTCACGAATTCCCAATTATATTGGGATGGGATTTAGCAGGAGTGGTAGAAGAATGCGGCCATGGAGCTGCCAGGTTTAGAAAAGGTGAGGAAGTGTATGCCTATGCCAGAAGGCCTGTTTTAAAAGAAGGAACCTTTGCTGAATACATCTCCATACCTGAAAGTTACCTAGCAAAAAAGCCGATTAACATCAGTTTTGAAGAAGCAGGAGCCATCCCTCTGGCAGGCTTAACAGCTTATCAGTGCATTTTTGATGCTGCCAGGCTAAAAGCAGATGAAACAATTTTGATATTAGGAGCTTCCGGAGGAGTAGGTACATTTGCCGTACAGCTGGCAAAATACCATGGCAGCAAAGTGATTGCTGTAGCCAGTGAAAGCAATCATCAGTACCTAAAGGATTTGGGAGCAGACCATTGTATCGATTACAAGAAAGAAAATGTGCCGCAAGAGGTGAAAAAACTGGAAAAAGAAGGTGTAGCTGTTGTATTGGATGCAGTAGGGGGTGACACTACTAAAATGGGTGCAGAATGCTTGAATAAAGACGGTAGATTGGTTTCTATCGCCAGCCAGGGTGAGGGATTGCCTGAAGAAACGGATTTTAGATTTGTTTTTGTGCAACCCAACGCCAGGGAATTGGAGCATATTAAAGAATTAGTGGAAGCCGGTTCTTTAAAAGTTCATGTAGAGAAAAAATATGATTTACAGGATATTAATGAAGCTTTTGAACAAATTGCCTCAGGCCATACTAAAGGCAAGGTAGTAGTATCAATGGGATAAATCATTTGCAATCTAAAGCCATTAATCAACATTCTTTCATACCGGCAAACTAAAGCTTATATTTCTATAACCTTTAGTTTGCCGGTATCTCCTTTAAAAACACTGAGATTGCTTCAATTAGATCATGCTGATGGCTCGGGAGTGAGATCACATCTTAACGACATATTAGCGTATTAAAGCCATTTTCAAATAAATCCAAAGCAGAGTACTATTGCGAAAGCAATGGTCTTTTTCTTAAAAAAGAAGGTGCATTTTATCCATTTTTGAAAAATGGTATTGCTTGAGGCATTTGCCCCCTTTCTGGAAAACCAAAATACACCCTGATTCAGAAAAAGTAAACAAGGAAATGTATTAACAGAGAAGGGCTATTCATGGTCATATTTAACATCTACAAACGTAAACATGTACCTTTTTTTATAAAAGTGCTGGAAACAGTCCGCATCTTGATTAGATTTGTACATTAAGTGAATCGACTATGGCGGATAAAAAGGAAATTCAGCAAAAAATTACTGAATTAAGAGATAAACTTCATCATTATAATTACAAATATTACCAGGAAAGTATCTCAGAAATACCTGATTATGAATTTGATATGCTTTTAAAGGAGCTTATCAGCCTGGAGGATGAGTATCCTGAGTTTAATTCCCCTGATTCACCCAGTCAGCGTGTAGGAGGTACAATAACGAAACAATTTGATACTGTAGTACATAAAATCCCGATGCTTTCTTTGGGTAATACTTATTCCAAAGAAGAGTTAGAAGATTTTGATAAGCGAGTAGCCAAGGGACTGGAGGAAGAATACGAGTATTTCTGTGAGTTAAAGTTTGACGGAGTAGCCATCAGCTTACACTATGAGAATGGTAGTTTAGTAAGAGCAGTTACCAGGGGGGATGGCACCAGAGGCGATGATATTACAAACAATGCACGCACTATCAGAACCATTCCCTTAAAAGTGAGAGGAGAGGATTACCCTGATTATTTTGAAGCAAGGGGAGAAGTATTTTTGCCAAGAGAGGGGTTTAATGAGATTAACAGAGAGCGAGAGGAAAACGGAGAAGCTTTATTGGCTAACCCGAGAAATGCAGCCTCAGGTACCCTTAAAATGCAGGATTCCGGTATAGTGGCTAAACGAAAGCTGGACTGCTACCTTTATTCTTATACCGGAGAAGATTTACCCATAGAATCACATGAGGAAGGGATAAAACAATTAGAAAAGTTCGGTTTTAATGTGTCGCAAACCTACAGGAAATGTCAGAATATAGAACAGGTTTTTGCTTTCATTAATGAGTGGGAAAGCAGGCGGGTTACCTTACCCCTCGATATTGATGGGATAGTGATTAAGGTAAATGATATAGGACAACAGCAGCAACTGGGTTTCACAGCTAAAAGTCCTAGATGGGCAATTTCTTATAAGTATAAAGCCGAAAGCAGTACCACCTTGTTGAAAGAAATTACCTACCAGGTAGGCCGAACAGGCGCAGTGACTCCGGTGGCAAATCTGGAGCCCGTTCTTTTGGCAGGTACAACGGTTAAACGTGCCTCATTGCATAATGCCAATGAAATAGCCAGGCTTGATTTAAGAGTGGGCGATACCGTTCATGTAGAAAAAGGCGGGGAAATTATCCCTAAAATTACAGAAGTTGATTTAACGCAAAGAAAACCGGGAAGCGAACCTGTTGAGTACATAACTCATTGTCCTGAATGTGGTACTGAATTAGTAAGGGCGGAAGGAGAAGCGGTTCATTATTGTCCCAATACAAAGGGTTGCCCACCGCAGATAAAAGGCACAATTTCTCATTATACCCAGAGAAAAGCAGCTGATATTGACTCAATAGGGGAAAGAACCATTGAATTGCTTTACAATAAAGGGTTGATACATAGTATTGCTGATCTTTATGATTTGAGTTATGATGACATCTATCAGTTGGAAGGCTTTAAGGACTTGAGTACTAAAAATTTACTTGAGGGGATTGAGGCATCAAAGAATATCCCTTTTGAAAATATCCTTTTCGGACTGGGTATTCGTTTTGTTGGAAAAACAGTCGCGGAAAAACTGGCTGCGCATTTCAAAAATATTGATAATTTGGCGCGGTCAAATTTTGAGGAGCTGATAGCAGTGCCTGAGATAGGGGAGAGAATAGCACAAAGCGTGGTGGATTATTTCAAAGACGAGGACAGTATTCAGCTTATTGAGAGGCTAAAAGCATCAGGATTGAAGCTTGAAATTGAAGAAAAGCAGCAGCTACAAGTAAGCAGTGTGCTGGATGGAAAATCTTTTGTAGTTTCAGGCGTTTTCACTCATTATGGACGCGATGAAATAAAAGAAGTTATCCAGCAACATGGCGGAAAAGTGGTATCAGCGATTTCAGGAAAAGTGGACATTTTAGTAGCAGGAGAAAATATGGGGCCTTCTAAGAAAGCTAAGGCCGAAAAACTTGGTGTTACGATTATTTCGGAGGAAGAATTTCAATCGATGATTGATCAAAAATAAAAATGTGGTAAGAGATACAGTATTAAAATATAAAATTGAGCAGGGGAGGAAATTAAATAGGTTTCTTCATAAAGCTTATAACTACAACGAACTTAAAAAAGTAGGTGTAATATTCTCGATCAAGGATTTAAAGAAACACGAGGCGGTTAAAAAATTCATTAAAACACTGGAAGCAGACGGCATTGAAGTAAAAGTTTTAGCTTATAAGCCGAAGGAAACACAAAATTTTGAATTTTACTTTAATTTCTTTGAAGACAAGGATTTTACTAGTTTTGCCAATATAAAATCGCATCATATTTTAAGTTTTTTGGATCAAAAGCTGGAATATTTATTTTGTCTTGATGATGATTTGAACCTTTACATGCAATATCTGTTGGTAAATTCAAAATCCAACGCCCGAATAGGCGCTTACCAGGATCAACCAAAGAAAGCGCGCTATTTTGAGCTGATGGTAAAACCTAACGTTGAGGGAGATACAAAACAATTAACAGAAGAGATTATTCACTATGTCAGAAAAATTTCAGGGAATGACCAATAAATTTACTGGGGTGGGCCCCGCATTGATTACTCCTTTTAAGGAAGATTTAAGTATAGATTTTGAAGGGCTGGAAAATTTATTGAAGCATGTAGCCCATGCAGATTACTGGGTAGTTCAGGGAACTACCGGTGAGTCAGCTACCACTACAAGGGAAGAAAAACAAAGTATACTGGACTTTGTTAAAAAGCACAACCCAAATAAATTACCGCTTGTTTACGGAATAGGAGGTAATAATACGCAAGGAGTGATTGACGAACTCAATACAATGAATCTGGATGGAGTAGATGCAATTCTTTCAGCAAGCCCTTATTACAATAAACCTTCCCAGGAAGGAATTTACCGTCATTATTCTGCCATTGCAGATGCTTCACCTGTTCCATTAATTCTTTATAATGTTCCGGGCCGTACTGCTTCCAATATTTCAGCAGGTACTACTTTACGGTTAGCACAGCATGCGAATATTATTGGTGTAAAAGAGGCTTCAGGAAACATGGAACAGTGTATGAAAATTGCTTCAGAGAAGCCGGAAAGTTTTCTATTGATCTCTGGCGATGATATGCTTACTACTTCACTTATTTCATTAGGGGCAGTGGGGGTTATTTCTGTAATGGCCAATGCTTTTCCTTCAGTTTTCTCAAAAATGACGCATTCAGCATTGAAAGGGGATTATGCTCAGGCAAATGAAAATTTATTTAAGTTACTGGATATCAATCCACTTATGTACGAGGAAAGCAATCCGGTAGGAGTAAAGGAAGTGCTTCATCAGTTTAAGATTTGTAAGCATTTTGTTCGTTTGCCTTTAGTGCCCGCAACTGTGGAGTTACAGCAAAAAATTAAAACTGCTTTGTCTGCTCATTCTCTTACATAATATATTTTATCCTTAGAGTCTTGAGGAACTCTAAGGATTTTTTAAAACTGCCATTTACACTGCCAAACCACTTCTTATAACGGCTTCCCTGTTTTACTTCAATCTTTCAAAAACTGGCTGCTTTTACTTACTATTTGTTTAAATAATTTTGGCAATTCATCTTCTTTCCATGGGTGAGCTGCTTCAAAAACGTGATTAGCTCCTTCAAATATTACTAATTCAGTATCGGGCTTCCATTGCTTTATTTGATGTGCCATCTCCACAGGTAAAGTTTCATCTGCTGTACCATGGAAATTCAATAGAGGCTGCTTCATTTCCTTAACAGCATCAGGAATTGACAGCCTTTCAGCGTTATTGATTACATCGTCATACAATTGTACATAAAGCGGCATTTTCTGACCGGTTCGGGCATTATCAATATACTGTACACCATTTTTTCTCCAGGCACTCAGCACTTCATCGGGATAGCGGGTGGTTAAATCGTTAATAGCTGCCAGTGTAACCACTTTTTTAATGCGCTCATCCTCTCTTGCTTTTAAAAGTACTAATCCACCTCCACGGCTATGCCCCATCAGGTGTAATGAATCAATGTCAATTTCATTCTCAGGTATTTCCACCTGACCTGAAACCACAGAGTCAATCACATCTTTCAGATCATTTAATTCAATAGTAAAATTGTTATTTCCAAAGGCTTCCAGATCAGCAAAATCCAAAGGGTTTTCGAGAGTTGTTCCATTATGGCTTAAATTTATTTTCATAAAAATGAAGCCTTGTTTGGCAAAGTTTTGGGACAGCAGATTGAAAACACCCCAATCTTTAAATCCTTTAAAACCGTGAACAAAAAGGATTAACGGTTTCTTAATAGAGCTAGAAATGTACTTAAAATCTGCAGAAATGGGCTTTTGATGAAGTGTGCTTGAAATTAGTATACTTTTTGAAATCATTTTGACTTTTTGAATTGCTTAAACATTGAATTGGTGGTAATATTGCGCTCACATGGGGAGTAAAATTAAAGAAATACAATTTCCAATCGCACATGAAATGGAAGAATTTGAAAAAAAATTCCGACAGTTCATGAAAAGTAATGTGTATTTGCTTGATAAAATAATGGGCTATATTGTCAAGCGAAAAGGAAAACAGATGAGGCCCATGTTTGTATTCTTATCAGCAGGGGTGCATGGAAAAATCAATGAATCAACTTACAGAGGAGCGGCTTTAATTGAATTGCTTCATACTGCTACACTCGTGCATGATGATGTGGTGGATGATGCCAATTACAGAAGAGGTTTTTTCTCTATTAATGCCCTCTGGAAGAATAAAATAGCTGTTTTAGTTGGGGATTATCTTCTTTCAAGAGGTTTACTGTTGTCTATTGATCATGGCGATTTCGATTTACTGAAAATAGTTTCTGAAGCTGTTCGTGAGATGAGTGAAGGAGAACTTTTACAGATTGAAAAGGCCAGAAAACTAGACATCACTGAGGACATCTATTATGATATTATCAGGCAGAAAACTGCCTCATTAATTGCATCATGCTGTGGTGTAGGAAGTCGTTCTGTAAGCGATGACGTTGATTTAAGTATTAGAATGAAGCTGTTCGGTGAAAAGGTGGGCATGGCATTTCAGATAAAGGATGACCTTTTCGATTATGGCAGCCAACAAATAGGTAAACCAACAGGCATAGATATTAAGGAAAAGAAAATGACGCTTCCTTTGATCTACGCCCTTAATAATGCTGATAAATCAGAAAAGAAGCATATTATTAAGCTCATTAAGAATAAAAGTGAAGAAAATGCTACGGTGAAGGAAGTAATCAATTTTGTGAGTAACAAAAATGGTATTGCTTATGCGGAAGAGGTGATGGAAAACTATCATCAGGAGGCAATTGCCATCTTGAAAGAGTTTCCTGAATCAGATTATAGAACTTCGTTGCAAGAATTAGTGAAATACACAATAGAGCGAAATAAGTAGAGCCTTTACCTGACTCATTTATTTCAGTCATCATCCCCGTATGTTCTACCTACAATATCCTTAATTACCTTGTCTATTTCATGGGCGGAATTAAGTATTTTGTCAAGAAGAAACTGTAATTCTTCAGGTAAAATAAAAGGCTCTTTTCTGTTTTGCATTTCGAAAACATCTATAAGGCCCATTAATCTTGTAAGAGGGGCCCGAACCATATGCGACTGTTGCCAGGCAATGTCACTTAATTTTTTGTTTTGATCTTCAATTTTGCTAATGTATTTAGCGCGCTCTGTAATGTCATTGGCTAATAGGAGAATAGCCTTTTTTCCTTTGAAATCAACCAAATTACCTTGTAAATCCACCATAATAGCAGGTTTATCCTTGCATTGATGCTCAAAAAATTCTTCACATTCAAAAGTTGAGTTTTCCAGGAAGTGGTCAACCATTTTGTCATCAAAATCCTTTTGAATTTCTCCCATATTCATGGAAAGGAACTCTTCTCTGGTGCAACCATACTTCTCAATTGCAGCTTTATTTACGTCCAGTATATTTCTTGTCTTTAAATCTACTACAAATATTGGCTGAGGGTTTAACTGAAAAAGTTCCTGATACCTTTCATAGGATTTTTGCAACTGAAGACCAATTTTTTGTCTTTCAAAAGTATAAGCAATGCTTTTATACAGTCCGGAAGGGGTCAGCGTATCTTTAAGCAGGTAATCGTAAACCCCCATCGTAAGAGATTTGACTGAAAATTCTATATCGGAATAGCCAGTAAGTATTATTATCGGAACTTGTTTTGTATGTGAACTGACTTCACGCAATAACTGCTCACCTTCTTTGTCAGGGAGTGTCAGGTCCAATAAAATGAGGTGAAAAATATCTTGTTGAAGCAACAAAAGGGCTGATTCGCATGTTTCGCAGAATTTTTGAGCTGCGTGGGGAAATTCCTGCTCAAGATAATCGCCCACCAAAAGCTGATCACCTTTGTTATCTTCTATAATTAATATCTTTAAAGGGTTTGGTATGGAGTTCATCTTATTTCACGTGTACTTTAGTAGGTAATTTAGCCAGATTTAACCAATAATCCTCTATGCTGCTCACTACATTTGAAAAATCTTCAACTTCTACAGGCTTTGTTATATAACTATTTACATAATTTTGGTAAGCCTCATCAATATCTTTGGAAGATGATGAGGTAGTTAAAATAGTAACAGGTATGGATTTAAAAGTTGCATGGCTTTTAATATAATGTAATACTTCATGCCCATTCATTTTTGGCAGATTTATATCTAAAACAATAATGTCTGGTGTTTCTGCTTTTTCGAATGGAAACTCTTTATTAAGATAGTTTAATGCTTGCTCACCATCATTCACAATAATCAATTCATGTTCCATGGAGGCATCTTCAAATGCTTCCTTTAAAAGCATTATGTCACCTTCATTATCTTCTACTAGTAAAATACGCATGTGTTTATTTTCCATATTTAAATATTCTTGCTAATTGAAAAATGAAAAGTACTTCCTTTTCCCATTGTACTTTCAACATAAATTTTACCCAAGTGGGTTTCAACTATTTTTTTACAAACGGAGAGCCCTATTCCATTGCTATCAGTATTCTCCTTGAAATTCAATGTCTTAAAAATTTTAAAAATATTTTGAAATTCTCTTTCAGGAATTCCTCTGCCATTATCTTTTACTGCAAAATTCCATTCGCTTTCAGCCTCTTCACAGGTAATTAGTATTACAGGTTTTTTGTCTGATCTGTATTTTATAGCATTACTGATCAGGTTCTGAAATAACCTCAGAAATAACGTAGGATATACATTAATTTCATTCACCTGAGTCCTTAGCAAAACGCTAGCTTTATTTTCTTTTATGGGTTGGCTCAGTATTGTTTTAGCCTCATTAATAACTTGTTTTAAATTAACAAGTTCTTTTTCTTCTGCTAAAACTCCCGTGCGGGAAAATTGAAGCAATGACTCGATAAGCTTATTCATTTTATCGCTAGCTTTAATAGCCACATCAATGTATTCAAGCACCGAACCATCCAACGTATCAGAGTATTTTTTTCGAATGAGTTCCATCATTCCTCTCACATTTCTCGCGGGTTCTTTTAGGTCGTGAGAGGCAACATAGGCAAACTCTTCCAAGGAAGCATTTACTTCTGCCAGGTTTTGATTTCGCAATTTTAAAAGGTCATTTAGTTTCTGAATATGCAAATCGTATTCATGTTGTTGGCTATTATCCTGTTGGATGGAAAAAAAGCCGCAGTGTTCATGGGCTTCGTTATATATTGGCTCACAATAAATTTGCATCCAGTATTTATGCCCTTTTTTTGTGTAATTGACTATTTCTACGCTGAAGCTTTCCTTTTTCTGTAATGCTTCACTCATTAAACGAATGGTTACTTTATCCGATTCTTTTCCTTGTAATAATTCAGCAGGCTTTTTGCCTAATATTTCAACTTCCTGATAGCCAGTAAGCTTCTCGAAAGCTTTATTAACAAAGGTTGTTTTACCTTCTACATCTGTAATTATTACAATATTGCTGGTTTGCCGTGCAATGGTAGAAAGTTTTTTAAGCTCTTCTTCATTTTTTTTCCGGAAAGTTATATCTGTTGAATTACTTAGGATTTTACTAAATTTCCCTTCCTTATTATAGATAGGCCTAAGTGTGGATTGGATCCATACTTCATGTCCATTTGCATGCTGTATCTTAAATTGAAGCGATGCGGTGCTTTCTTTGCTTTTGGCCTCCTTAAAAGCTTTGGCTATTTCCCAAATATGTTTTTTGTTATTTACTAAATCTATAAAATTTGTCCCTATTAATTCATCCGGTTTATATTGTAGAATTTCATAGACAGAAGGTGAAATATATTCAATAATGCCATTTTCATCGTGAATAGTAATCAAATCTGTAGCACTCTGGGCAATTAATTCAAAAAGTTCATTTTTCCTGGCAAAGCGTTGGGTAACTTTATAAAGAGCCTCATCTGACAGATTAAGTTTTCTACTAAGTTCACTGTGAAGGGTTACTTCTATAAAGGAGAGTATAATTCCCTCTACTTCATTTTTTATAGTTTTGAAAGGCATTATCTTAATTAAGTATTGCCTGTCATTCGTATCTTTTGTAACAGCTTCAAAAGGATTTAAAGTGCGAAGCACTTCTTCCACTTTACCTACAAGGTCTTCGAGGTCAACGCGGCCTCTGAAATGACTAATGTGCCTACCTTCATCTTTGGGTACCAGATTTAGAATAGTTTTAATAGCCGGGGTAAAGCGCCTGATATTTAAGTTTTTGTCAAGGAAAACAATAGCAATTTCTGTGCTTTTAAGCAGATTGTTTATATCATTATTAGCATCCGTTAGTTCATTAACTTTTTCCTGAAATTCTGCATTTACTGTATATAATTCTTCATTAACTGATTCAAGTTCTTCGTTAGAGCTTTGGAGTTCTTCATTGGTGGATTGTAACTCTTCATTACTTGATTCAAGCTCCTCAATAGTACTTTGTAAATTCTCTTTACTGTGTCTTAATTCGTTTTCAAGAAGACTTATTTTTTCAGCACCGGCCATGTCAAGAGCTACTGTCTCTTTGGCATGCTTTGGAGTTTTATCATTTTCCTGAAATGAAGCCACCAACATAGGAGAATCCCCCTGAGCATGAATAAGGGATATATAAATATTTATCTTTTTGCTAATGTAAGCATGGCTAATTGAAGGCGGAACAACCAGGTTTTTCAACATGACTGTTTGCTGGGAGGTTTTAACCTTATTTACTGCCAATTCAAAAGAAACCTGCCATTCTTCGGGGAGCATTTTTAAAATATGAGTATTAAACTCTCCTACAGGTAATTTTAACCATGAACTTACCTTTCCAGTTGTATGAAATAGCTCATACTCCGGTGTAAATGCAACGGAGTCTGGTACAAATTGCTGAATTAAGAAATTTTGCAGATTTTCAACTCTCTTTTTAGGGCTAACAATGTGATTTAAATTATGTGATTCTTTGTTTTGCTCAGGCAGTTTTTTACGAATGTTTTCAAATTTAATTCTTTCTGTTTTTTGACCAGGTCCCTGTAGTGGACTGCTGTTAATATAGATTTTATGTTTAGGATCAAAATCAGTAAAGTTTTGTCCCATTTTTCCTAAAGATTCACTAATTCCCAATAAAAGAAAGCCTTCCTTTTTCAGTGCAATGCGAAAGATAGAAAACAGCCTCTGTTGTATATCAGGCTTAAGGTAGATGAGGAAGTTTCTACAACTTAAAAGATCAATTCTACTAAAAGGTGGGGATTGGATTAAATCATGCACTGAGAAAATAATCATATCCCTGATTTCCTTGGCAATTCTATAACCTCCATTGGTAGAGATAAAGTAAGATTGTAAAATGTCTTTGTCTATTTCTGCTACAATACTTTCAGGAAATATTCTGTCACTGGCAGTTTTAATACATTCCTTATCCAGGTCAGTAGCAAAAATTGTTACGTCATATTGAAGGTAGTTTCTTTTAAGATAATCCTTAACTAATATAGCTATAGAATAGGCTTCTTCGCCTGTGGAGCATGCAGCAGTCCAAATTCTTAATTGTTTGGTTTCGCGGGCATTTTCTACCAATTGAGGAATTACCTGTTGCTGTAAAACGTCAAAAACATGTCTATCTCTAAAAAACCTTGTTACACCTATCAAAAGCTCTTTTGAGAGCAATCCGCCTTCATCCAGATGGGATTTGAGATAGGTATAGTATTCTTTCAGAGAATTAATACCCAGGAGCCCTGAGCGCCTTACAACCCTTCTGTATATAGTGGAATGCTTGTATTCCGAAAAATCCATAGCTGTTTGATGCTTCAGCTCGGTTGTAATTTTTTTTAAGACATCAATATTTTCTTCTATTAGAGAATCACCTTTAAGCTTTTCTGATTGGATAAAAAAATAATGAAGTGCCTCCGGAATACTTTCAGCAGTAAGTATTTTATCTACAGCACCTGTGGCAATAGCATTTTTGGGCATTCCATCAAATTTTGCTGATGAAGGATCCTGTACTACTACCAGGCCCCCTTTTTCCTTGATTGCTTTTACTCCTTCGGAACCATCACTTCCTGTACCAGAAAAAATAATAGCTGCGCAATATTCACCTAAATCTTCAGCTAAACTTACTAAAAAGGATGAAATAGGAAAGCTTAGCTCTTTACTTGCTTTCTCACTTAATAAAGTCTTGTTATTAGTTATTTTGACAAATTTCTTTGGTGGGTTTAAATAGATATGGTTTGCTTTAAGCTCCATACCATCCTCTATTATTAAAATAGGTAAATCTGTGTGGCGAGCTAGTAGCTCATCCATTAAACTTTTATGATTTGGGGCAAGGTGCTGAATAACTACATAAGCAAATCCGCTATTATTATCAATTTGCTGAAAGAATTGCTCGAGTGATTCAAGCCCTCCTGCAGAAGCACCTATTCCAATTACAGGTATTATTTTTTTGGGCATACAATATTCCTTCTCAGTATCAGTAAAATCTTTTGCTGCACGCTACTCCACATTAATTAACCCTTACATTTGGTTGAATTTTTATAACAAGACTTCAGGTATTCTATTAAACTGTTGAATTAAAGTAAAATTTAAGAACAACAATGACATGATAACCATTTTTTTTTCAAAAAGCTAAAAAAAAATGGTTTACTTTAAGTTCACTATTGTATATTATTGAATTTTTGTTGTCGTTAAATTGTTAAAAATCGATTGCATAAATTACCCCCAACAATTAATCCCTAAAGCTTGGCAGTAATTACTTTTTCTCTAAAATCACGTAATCAAAAGGATAGGCATGTCTATCATCGGCAGGATGTTTCACCCTACTGGTTTCTAACCAATTATCTTGATTAATTTCAGGGAAAAAGGCGTCTGCATCTTCAAATTCAGCAAAAACTTCAGTGATGTATAGCTTGTTCGCCAGTGGTAAACAGGCTTTATATATTTCTCCACCTCCAATAACAAATAATTCTTGCTCATTATTTTCCCTGGCAAAATCAATCGCATTTTGTATATCGTGAAACACTTTTACTCCATCGTGGTTCCATTTTTGGTTACGGGTAACAACCATGTTTACCCTTTTAGGAAGTGGTTGGTATTGCTCGCCTAATGAGTCAAAGTTTTTTCTCCCCATTAATATATGATGGTTACGTGTTTGATCTTTGAAGTACTTTAAATCATCAGGCAGGTGCCATATCATATCATTATTTTTTCCAATAGCACCATTCTGTGCCCTTGCTACAATCATCGATATTATCATAATAAATGTGAGTAAAAGTGTTAAAAGCCTTATAGTTTATTTCCACGGAAAAAATCTTCCACCTTCATTCTTTTCTTTCCTTCTTGTTGAATTTCCGTTAAGGATAAGACCCCTTTTGCGCATTGAATGTTTAAAAAGAATTTATTATCAGTGTCAATTTGCCCGGGTATTCCTGTTTTATCATTATTAATGACCTCAGAAGCATGAATTTTATATTTTTTGTCATTTAAAACGGTCCAGGCTGTGGGAAAAGGGTTTAACCCTCTGATGAAATGAAATATTTCTTCAGCACTTTTCTTCCAATCAATTTCAGTGTTCTCTTTAAATAATTTAGGGGCATGCTTTAACTGCTGATCTTCATTTTGAGGCTGTAAATCGTATTTTCCGTCTTCTATAAGCTTAACGGTTTTTAGTACCAGTTCAGCACCTTTCTCCATCAGACGCTCATAAACGGTACCCGTTGTATCTTCCCTGGAAATTGCTTCTTTTTCCTGTAGAATAATATTTCCGGTATCTATTTCGTGCTTTAAGAAAAATGTTGTCACTCCGGTTTCTTTTTCACCATTCATAACAGCCCAATGAATAGGAGCGGCCCCTCTGTATTGAGGAAGGAGGGATGCATGTAAATTGAAGGTTCCCAGGGGAGGCATACTCCAAACGGCTTCAGGAAGCATACGGAAAGCTACCACCACTTGTAAATCGGCTTGGTATGATTTCAATTCTTCAATAAAGGAAGGGGCTTTTAGGTTAGTTGGTTGTAAAATAGTAAGTCCGGCTTCTAATGCATATTCTTTCACCGGGGATACGGATAACTTCTGGCCTCTGCCTTTAGGCTTATCCGGAGCAGTGATAACAGCTACTACATTGTAGTTGTTTTCTACCAAAATTTTAAGTGAAGGCACAGCAAACTCAGGTGTGCCCATATAAATTATCTTTAATTGCTTCATACAAATGCAAAGTTAAAGGTATTGTTCTTAAAAGCTTTAACAGGAGGGTAAAAAAAGTAAAGCATAAAAAAGCCATCCGGTCTATACAGGATGGCTTTAGTAAGTTGAGCTTGATTAATTAAAGCTGCTTAATTTTTATGTTTCTGAACCAGACATCATCTCCATGATCCTGCAATCCAATATAACCTTCTTTGGCTACTTCTGCCCAATTTTCATTCAGTTCAGGGAATTTACTTTTGGCTACATCTTCTTTCCATTGTGGAGTCCAAAGGTGATACTCAACAACAGTTTCACCATTTAATTTGTGCACCACAGTACCGTTGTAAGAAATTACTTCAGCAGTATTCCATTCACCTACCGGGTTTACAGCACTTGCAGGTTTTGCAGGATACAAGTCATACAAAGAACCAGCTTTTCTGTTACCGTCCGTACCGAGCATAGCATCCGGGTGCTTTTCATTGTCCAATACCTGCATTTCAGGAGCAGTTTTCCAGATATAATCATATTTATCTGATTCCTGACCTAAATAGAAAATACCGGAATTACCACCTTCTGAAATTTTCCAGTCTACTTTTAAGTGGAAGTTGCCATACTTTTCATCATAAAGTATATCTCCACCATTTTCAGAACCCGCTTCACCTCTGCCGGATGCTGACATATAAAGTGTACCATCTTCAACTTTCCAGTCTGATGGAAATTCTTCTGACATATATCCTCTCCATCCGTCTGTGCTGGTGCCGTCAAATAATAATTTCCATCCTTCTTCCTGTTCTGCTGCACTCAAGCTATTTGGAGCAGTGCTCTCTTCTTCCGTTACTTCTGAAACAGCAGTAGAATCAACTGCTTCAGTGTTTTCGTTAGATTCTTTTTTGGTGCTATCGCAAGCAAAAGCCACTAATGCAGCTGCTGTAAAAGCCCAAAATGATTTTCTCATATTCATGTTCATGTTCTTTTTAAATTTTAAGATGAAATTACCAAACAAAAATAAAATTCAGCACAAATTTAAAAATTAATGCGGAGTGCTGAATTTTAATTTAATCGAATTGGCATTAATTATAGTTAGTAAGACCAACCTTTTCTGTAAGGTCTTTTTACGTAATCTTCAGCCGCTTTTTTTGCATTGATTGTTTCGTATTTAGTGTCAAATCTTGGATCACCATCTACTACCTTAAAGCTATCAGTGCTTACCACTCTTATTTGTTCATCCTCACCAATGTTAGTGATTTTCATGTTCTTGGCATCCCAGTTCAGCTTTCTTCGTAAATCCTGAAGCCTTACTGCAAGGTTACCTGCCACTACCACCTCATTTAAAGGACCGGCATAGCTGAAGTTTGAGCTTGGTTGTACTCTGTTTTTCTTGTTTTCTTTAGCTGCTCTTACCCAATCCATTTCATGGCCACCTTCCATAGCTTTAGGGATTCTTCTCAATTCATTAGTTACCGGAGGTGGGTTATCTTCTCTTCCAATAATAAATGGATCCATTGCGTAGGTTCCGCAAATAAGAGTGCCTTTAGTACCATAAAAAATAGCACCACCCCAGCCTCTTTGATCACCCGGGTACATACCTTCTTTTAAGCCTTCGGGTCTGTCGGGTTTCAGTCCGCCATCATACCAGGTAAACTCTACAGCTGGCATATTAATTTTACCTTTTTTAGGTCTTTCACCGAAGTAATAAGTTACTTTTTCAGCCATAGGGGCACTTTCTGTATTCACTTGTGTGGAAGTAGCTTCAAATGCATAAGGGAAACCTAACTCTAGAGCTTTATAAACAGGATCCATAATATGGCAAGCCATATCTCCTAAGGCTCCTGTACCAAAATCCCACCAGGCACGCCAGTTCCACGGTGTATAAGCAGGGTGGTAAGGCCTTTCAGGTGCAGGGCCGAGGAATAAATCCCAATCCAAAGTACTTGGTACCGAAGCAGATTCTGTAGGACGTTCCAATCCCTGTGGCCAGATAGGCCTGTCAGTCCATGCGTCTACTTTAGTTACATCACCAATTTCACCATTCCAAATCCACTCGCATACTTTGCGCATGTCGTCTGATGAATTTCCCTGGTTACCCATTTGGGTAGCTACACCAGTTTCTTTTGCTATTTCAGCCAGCTTTCTTGATTCGTATACTGAATGAGTAAGAGGCTTTTGAAGATAAACATGCTTACCAGCTTTCATGGCATCTCTTGCTGATACATAATGCGTGTGGTCAGGAGTTGCGATTACCACAGCATCAATTTCTTTGTCCATTTCCTCCATCATTTTACGATAATCCTTGTACTTTTTTGCTTTAGGATAATCGTCAAAACATCTTTTAGCATATTTCCAGTCAACATCTGCTAATGCCACAATGTTCTGTGAATTCATGTTTCTCAAATTAGCACGGCCCATTCCGCCAATGCCTATTCCTGCTATATTCAGCTTATCACTGGGAGCTGTGTAGCCCAGTCCGGAGACCACATGGCTGGGTACAATTGATATACCCGCAGTTGCTAAACCCATATTTCTTATGAATTTGCGTCTGCTCAAGCCACTTTCTTTTTCTAAATCGTCCATATTAGTAGTTTTGATAATTTGTTTTAATTGGAATGAAATTAGAAAATCCTTTTAAGAAAACATAACATATTATTGCGAATTTAAATTTTGCTAAAAGGATTTAGCTATTAACTAATTGATTTACAGTATAAAATTTGCATATTTTACAAGGTTTACATTTTACTCAGATATTGATAAACGCATATATTTTAGGATAAGTGGTTGAAGAAGTGTTTGGGGATATTGTCTTTAATAGGGGAGGGAAGAGGGCTCTGGTTTATTCAATAGTAAGACTTTGATATTAGCTCTTAACTTTCATGGTGATTTGCCAGAAATGTTGTTTGCAATAAAAGACAATATTTAAAGCTTATGCATAAAAAAAGCCTCTCGAAATCAATCAAAAGGCTTGGTTTAAAGTTCCTTACAAAAAATATGGTGGTGAATGGATAGATAACAATGATAGCATAGAAGAACATTTAGTACAATATCGTTTGCTGTGGGTATGGGGTCGTTATGAAGACGGTGTTACTTCAAAACAAGTGATGGAGGCAAAAAAAGACAGAAACAGCATTAAGGAATCGATGCAGCCCCTTTCAGGTATTGTAAGAACTACGGATGATTATATAATAGACGACAAGGAAGCGGGGTTTGATAGGCTGAGCATGATTGTCGAATTTGTTGCAACAGTTGCAGATTTGAGAAATTATAAGATTAACAACATATTAGAATGAAGAAGCGGAAGAGAAGAGAACATATCAAATGTCATGATAGATAAAAAATAGAGAGCTTAATTACCGAAGCTCTCGATTTTTTTATGTTTCAATTTTATGCTCATTTATTCTCTTCTTTGCTACCTTATAATAATGCTCATCCTTTTCTATTGCAATGAAATTTCGCCCAGTATTCATAGCTGCCACAGCTGTGGTGCCTGACCCAACAGTGGGGTCGAGTATAACATCCCCTTTATTCGAATAATATTTTATTAGCGTCTCCACCAATTTGACAGGTTTCTGCGTGTGATGCAGAGCATTTTGATATTTATCACTCTTAAATTTCAGCACAGACCGTGGATATCTTTCCGTAGAATCGTAATCCTTAAATTCTACTACCTTATTCCAAATATCCGATTGAATGGATTTTCGGGAATCAGCCTTAACTGTTTTCCTTGCGTGACCTTGGGATTTAATAGGATTGTACGTTGGTAAGGCTCTATAAAACACCAAAATGTTTTCATGGGTGCGCAAAGGCATCTTATTAGCATTGTAAAAACCCGTCTGATGGTGCTTTTCCCAAATTAATTCATATCTGAATATTTTTTTTTGAGACAGTGCTAATTCTTTGTCGAACGGACTTTGTGCAAATAATACTATGGCAGCATTTTTCTTACAAACTCTCAAGAACTGTTCCCACATCGGCTCGAAAGGGATTAGCTTATCCCACTTGGCGTTACTGACAGCATAAGGAAGATCTGCACAGATCATATCAATGGAGCCATCAGGAATGGCTTTCATCACTTTAAGACAATCACCCTTATAAACGTGGTTAGGCTTTAATTTGGAATTTAAATAAGCAGGCAGTCACTGCGGTTTTCTACCAACGGCAGGTTTTTTATATCCTTTAGGATAGGGATCAAATTCCTTGTTTTTGTAATGATCTTCCAAAATATTTTGCAACACATCCTTGATACTGCGCCTGCTCCAAAATGCATCTTTTTCTAATTTATCAGCAAGTTCTGCATCTAAGACAAAAGTTTTTCTTACCTGTTCAATTTGATCAGTTTGAGACATTCTTAAAAGTTTAAAATTAGTATAATTGAAGGATGCAAACATACAATATTTTTAATATGCATTCTATCTATTTAAGAAAAAAAGATATAAGAATGTGTTGAATATGTATAAAATGTATTCATGCAAACATATCAAATTTAGAGTATACATGAGATTGATATGATTTCTCAATTTTATAATTAGCATATTTCGAGAATATAGACTATATTGTATCATAAATAGGTTAAAGCTAAAAATGACACAATATGGATATTTGTATATATGGCAGAGTAAGCAGTGAGGGACAAGATTACAATCGGCAATTAATTAACATAAAAAAAGTTGCCAAAGAACGGAATTGGAATGTTAGAAGAATATTTACTGATAAAATATCAGGTAATGTTCAGTCGGACAGTAGACCAGCTTTTAAGCAAATGGTTGAATACATGGAGAGCAATGGTATTACTATTGTGGCGGTATCAGAGGTATCGAGGTTATCTCGAACTGTTTTGGGAGTTCTTCAAACCGTTGAAACCTTACATAAAAATGGGATAGGAGTTTATGTTCAACAGTTCAATATGATTTCTCTTGAGCGTAATATAGAGAACCCGATGGTGATGTTGCTACTTCAAGTTCTTGCAATGGGAGCGCAGATGGAAAATTCCATTAGAGCAGAAAGACAGGCTCAGGGTATTGAAATCGCAAAATTAAAAGGTAAATACAGTGGTAGAAGTAAGGGAGCGAAAAAATCAAGGACTGCTTACCTCAATGATTATAAGGATGTCACAGAGCTACTTGAAAAAAGTGATTTATCATTAAGGAAAATTTCAATTCTGACAAATCATTCAATTAATACAGTTCGAAAAGTTAAGAAATTATTGATCAATTAATATTGGTAACGATTTGCTTTTAAATCTTTCAAACCTTAACATATTCCTCCCAATTAAAGAGGTTTCTGTACTCCTCCATAAAATCCTTGGAAAACTTCACGTGGATAGCATGGAAGGTTGAATATTCGTCAAACGCTGATTTGACTCCAAAACAGTATTCACCTGGTTTCCTATTCAGAAGGCATATGTGGATTTCATTCTCCAAATCTCCTAATCTTACAACCTTATCTAATAAATGATCCTTAGCATCCTTTAGTAAAGTTATTTTAACAGTATACAGTACTGAGTCATTTATAAATCTGAATTCGGTAAATTCATCATAATTAAGTCTCTCGATACTTTTATTGAATTGGTGTGAAAAAGAGATCATGATGATTGCTTAATTTTTAATACCCTTTCTGTATATGCCTTGACGATTAATGAAAACAAATCAATCTTGCTAAGACTATTAATTCTTCCTTTTTTCATCAGATGTATTCGCACCTCTTCAATTTTAATATAATCCTCTTCTCTTATTTTAATACTTTTCATAAGCGGTAGAAACGTTCCTTTTTCTACTTATATATCAGAGTGTGGGGTGCCTTTTTTGATATATACTTAAAAAAGAAAACAGAATGAAAGTTATTGTCAATAACCACGGCATTAAGGATATAGATGAACAGGATATTTATCCATCCTACCTTCATCCTCATGCCTATATTCAAGAAGGTTCAGAAAAGAAATATTTGCATTGCGCACAATTCATAAAGGGTATTAATATGTATTCTACTTATTATGCACAAAACCATTGGAAGAATTATTCAGGAGAAGTTTATGACTGTGATAGTAAAAGCAAGATTGATTTTAACAAAAAAGTAGTATTCCAAAATTATGTTCTTAATAATGATGAAATTATTCCTGCGGACAAATTGGAATTTCTTGGTATGATTAATTTTGAATTTGCCTCTGAACATTTTTTTAAAATTTCCGAAGGCATTTATCCTGTCTACAAGAGCGAAGATGTCGAAGCTATTATAGATTTTGGTCAAGAATTTGCTGTTTTTAAGCTTTATAGTTTAAAGGATTTCGAATACTTTCAGGTGGAACCCAATAGAAATATCTGTTGGCATATCAAAGATGGAATAGAGCAAGCGTTTATCTCTGAAAATCCTGTTACTAATTTGGTGAAGGATTATAGAGTAGCTAAGATTCAATTTCTGCTTTAAATATAGGAGGATAATTTTATCACCATTTAAATTCCCAAATACTAAATGACTTATTGATCTTATTATTCATCTAACCTATAATCAGTTTTTCCTGGGAAAATAATTAATTGGTCTGATTTGCTAATAATTTCCTCATTCACCATTAATTCATACTCATCTTCTGAGAACACATCAATGGCTTTGTAGATGCCTTTATTCTTCAACCTTCGTAATGAAGTTAGTTTTTCTGAATTTTGATTGAAAAAATAAGCTAAATAATTTTTTGACAGCGGAAGGAATACTTCTGTGTCATTGCTAAATAAACCTATTTTCCCCTCTGATTGATTTGGCTCAAATGTAACGGGATTATCTGATGTTAAAAATTGCTTATCTTCGGGTGCCTCAATAATTACAAGATTGAATGTTTTTAAATATTGAAATATGGTAACTACTCAGGTACCAAATTAGCAGTAATAGCCAAGCAATCAAATATGTTTTTGTTTCTTTTGATAATGGTATCTATTACAGACCTGATAATTGCGAAAGAACGTGCACCGGATTCAGATCTAAA
>NZ_BMEC01000024.1 GCF_014636295.1 Marivirga lumbricoides
TTAAGCTGATTTTCAGCTATTCGCCAATTAAATTACCCCCATGATGTTTCAGGCTACTTTTTAATTGGAAACTTATCCACACAACATGAAAAATTATTTTATTTTAGCACCTGAGTAGTTACAAATTAGTAAATGAAAATATTGATTCTGAATTAGTTTTAGAATTGATAAGAAGAGGTGATTTTATATTCTTTCTGGATGGATACGATGAGATTTCGGCAGATGACAAAAAATCGGTAACACAAGATGTACAAAGATTTATAAACAATTCAGGTGAGAACACTTTTATTTTGACTTCACGACCAGATGATTCTTTAGCCTCTTTTGGTAATTTTCAATCATTTTCAATTAATGCCCTAAGGGAAGATCAAGTTTATGAATTATTGAGTAAGTATGATGAAAATGGAGAACTATCAAAGTCTTTGATCACAAAACTGCAGGATCATTATTACGATAATCTTAGTGAATTTTTAGCTAATCCTCTTTTAGTATCTCTGCTATATACTGCATATGAATATAAGCATGTGATTCCAGTTAAAAAACATGTGTTTTATAGACAAGTTTACGATGCACTGTTTGAAGCGCATGACCTTAGCAAAGGTGATTATTATCAGAGAGATAAGTTCTCTAAACTTGGTATTGATGACTTTCATACTATATTAAGATACATTTCATTTTTTTGTCTTAAAAAAGATCAAATTGAATTTACAAAAGATGAAATAATTCGGATAATTGAAGACGCCAAAGAAAAATGTGAAACAATTAATTTCAAAAAATCAGAATTTCTTAAAGATTTAATTACAACTGTTCCTTTGTTCGTGAAAGAAGGCCTTTATTACAAATGGGCACACAAATCTTTATATGAATATTTTGTTGCACAATTTATTTATCAAGACACCGGTAATAAGAGAGCTCAGCTCCTCAAAACTTTAACAAAAACTAAGTATATCAATATTATTGATATTTATTCCAACATAGATTATAAATCCTTTAGAAATGAAATAATTGAAGCATGGATTATAGATTTTATAGATTTCTGCAATAAAGAACTCGAAATTTCTAGGGTTAATTCGGATTCTGTTATTCAAAGAAAGGAATTGACATATCAGCAGGATTATTTAATAATCCAATTTGATCCAGTAGAGGTAGAAAATGGTGTAGCTTTATCTCAATATCATACTTTATCTCAAAAATGCTTCGAAATAGTAGAAAAGAAATTCCCCTCTATAAAGAATGATGATGATGATATCCCTATTGAGGGTTATGGTATAGTTATTTCAAACAAAGTTATCAAAGATATTTCCTCTGTAAATTTCACTATATCTATGGATAATATAGGATTTGAACGTTCTATAAATGATTATATTCTTTCCGTTGCACATTCAAAAGGTGAAAAATTTGTACGTAAAACTAAATGGAAGAAAACATTGAATTTCAAGAAGTTTAATATTCCAAAAGAAACCCCATTTAAGGTAACTGATGAATCTGAATCTATACTAAATCAACCTGAAAATTATGATTTTGTAAATGAGATATTATCAGCGTATTATGATGACGATCTAGTATTTGATTACGTTGAATCAAAGCTTTTTATAGAAAGACAAAAAATGTTGAATTTAAATAATGCTGAATCTGACTTTTTATCTATAAAATAATTTAACAAGAATTAAAAATTCATTTAAAACCAACTTTATTGATAAATTTGCTGAAGAAAAAATCATCTTCTTTGGTAGCTAGTAGCAAAAACTATAATGATAGCTAATTAATACAAAAATTAATATTTTAATATGCGAATTCTTATCTTCCTAATTTTAATTTCAACTTTTTCATGTTCTAAAAAGCAGATGGTAACGGAATCATTTGAACACCAATTATTAAGTTTGGAATACCCTAAGAATTGGAAGAAATCTGACGAAGATATGATTTTGGCTATCTCTAAATTTACAAAAATGACAGCTGTGGCAGAAGAAGAAAACCCTAGCTTAGTAATTGTAGCTGATGATTCTACAAGTCTACTAGCATATGGTGTAACTAGCTTTGAGGATTTTTTAATTGGCTTTAAGCAAACACAATTGAGTAAGAGTCATATTGAATTAGTAGAAGATTTTACCACAATTAACATCAATGGATCAGAAATAAATTTAATTAAGTATAAAGTTAAAAATCAAGGTCATTCCCTACTTCAATCACAATACTCCTTCAGAAGTTTAAATCATTATGTATGTTTAATAACGACTCAGAACTTTGGTAAACATAACGATGAATTGCAAACAATTCTGAGCACATTGAAAATACCCAAACAAGAATCTATACAAAAATTATTTGAACAGGAATAAAATGTATTTATTACTTTAAGAATTTAATTGACCTTTAATTATAGTTAAAGAAGTTAAACTATAATTAACAGAGAAATTCAAAGTATATGGATAAAACCTAATGAATGAAATTACTTTAAATAGGTTTCCTTGGAGGCTTTATCCTTCACTTTTCTAAAGTGTTGAAGAAAGATGGCAAATAAATGATAAATCGCAATGAAGCAGAAAACTTTGATGGTGAAGGTTATTCATTGATAGGTCTTGAATCTGAAGAAGTTAAAAAAATTGAGAAAAATAATGACCGTTTCAAAACGACTTCTATAGTCTGCATTTACAACTCATCGAAAAAAACACAGCACCCTCTCAAGTATTGCGGGTTTTCAAAAATAAAACATTTCTATTTAATCAACCAGTTCAAAGGTATTACTCAAATCAGCTACTGATAATTCAATTCTCCGGCTTCAGTGATGGTTTTTCTAGTCCCAAAATATTATTCAGATAAACTTCATACACAGCTCCTTATAAGCATGGTATTTTTCTAATATATGGCATAATAATTGCACACTATTCTAATTTAAACCTTATTTCGGAACCAATGAATAAGCCTTTACAATTATCCCTAATTCTACTCCTTGTTTCTTTCCAAACATTTGCTCAGGTAAAAGTGGAAGGTATTGTCAGTAAAAATATCTCAGGTTATAATAAAGGTGATACAATAGAATTATTAGGGATGAGAACTAATAATCTTGAAACTCAATTGTTGATTGCTACACCCACTGGTACTACGAGGTTTGTAAATTCAAGCAAAATTGAAATACTGGATAATGATTTGGGTTATTGGCAACTTGCATGGTTTAAATATAGAGCTGCAGACATTAATAAAACAGGTTGGAATAATTCAGAAAGGGCGATTTTAAGTGAAGAAGCTGATGAATATTTTCAAAATGCATATCAAAACAATATCATACTCGAGAATGAATTATTGTATGATTACATCTATCAAATCATTTTAGAAATTCATCCTCAAGCTTTAAATAAAGGGTTTGAATCCTATATTAAGCTTGTAATTATAAAATCTATAGAAAAAGAAAGTTTCGTTTTTGACAATGGCATGATCGTGCTCACCACCGGGCTTTTGGCTCAACTGGATTCAAAAGCTGAACTAGTAAAAATCCTGACAAACAAAGTAGCTCATATTGTAATGGAGCATAATCTTGTAAACCTGAAACAAGAAATTAAGGCTGAGAGGAGCGCCAGGGCATGGAGCACTATTGCAGCTGGTGTTACAGCAGTGGCAGGTACATACAACAGCATAGAAAATGACACTTATTTTGATCCCAGCCTTGTGGAAAGTGCAGGTATAGCTGCTTATTTTATTTCTAAATCCATTATGGAATCGGCCGGAGCCAGGTACAATATGCAACAGAATATGGAAGCCATAAAAATTACTGATGAGTTTGTAAGAGAGCACCAGGATATAAGCACAAGAAATGAAGAGCAATTTTTTTCCTATATAGCACCAGTAATCAGTTTAACTTCCTGGCAGGCCTACCACATGAAAAATTATAGACTTAGCCTTGAATTGGCGAAAAAGCTGCAACAAAATCAATTGGCGAGGGAGGACGACTACTTACTGCTTTCTAAACTTTCCAGAGCTACTTCAAATTCGGAAGAAGCCAATATAAATGCATTAAACTACCTTGCAATCGCACAAGAAATGTGTGATGGTCAGTTAATTGATCTTGATAAAGAAGCAGCAATTCTTTACTTAAGGTTAAATGATAAGGAAAACGCGAGGAGAGCCTTAAATAACTATAAAAATGGATTATTGAGGTTAAGTGAAGACGGGGCTAGCATAAGCCAGGAACTTAATGCTATTGACCAAATGCTTAACTATCATAATATGGCTCTTGAAAACGAAGGCGAATAGTATCACATTTCACTTTACAATTTTAAAGATGGTTTGTAGATGAAAATGCTATGTTGGGAATGATTGGTGTATTTTAGATAATATCTTTTATTCTTTTGACTATTATACAACAAGATTTGATTACCTAAGCCGAAGCCATTACTATATTTCGTCAATAACACCCCTGCAGTCCCCTCAAGGGGACATCCACACGGATTGAAGTCATCAGAATGCATTGAGCTACATCAACGTTTTCCAATGTATTTCAATCTACTTATCTGACTTGAGGTTCGGTTGCGAAATTTCGATGATTTCCTTAAAATATCCACTCCTACAAACATTTATAAAA
The DNA here is from genome assembly GCF_014636295.1 of Marivirga lumbricoides. GTDB lineage: Bacteria > Bacteroidota > Bacteroidia > Cytophagales > Cyclobacteriaceae > Marivirga > Marivirga lumbricoides. Next base: position 4,574 of record NZ_BMEC01000024.1, read on the forward strand.
ATAAAATCCGCAGCACTCTCTCAAGTACTGCGGTTTAATTATTATACAATATCTATAAAAATAAGTTTACTCTAAATTCTATTAATTTGTTAATGAGATACCGGATAAATTAAGACTTCTTGAAAAGCTAAGTCTTAATTTTCCGGCATGACGACATTACTTATTAATCAAAAATTTCCTATTTAATCAACCAGTTCAAACCTCACAACCAAATCAGCTACAGATAACTCAAATTCTCCGGCTTCTGTGATGGCTTTTCCGGTGGCATCAAAGTATTTTAAGTCGTCAGTTGTTAAATCAAAAGTCACTGTTTTACTTTCTCCCGGTGCAAGGTTGATTTTTTCAAATCTTCTTAGGCGTTTTACGTCCGGAGTAATGCCAGTGGCATATAAATCGCTGCTAAATAAGTGAACTACCTCTTTTCCTGCTCTATCTCCGGTGTTTTGCACGTCCACGCTTACTTTAATCGTCTCCCCTTTTGTGAAAGCCTTTTTAGCCAACTTTAAGTTTTTGTAGTCAAAAGTAGTGTAGCTTAAACCTTCACCAAATATAAATTGTGGGTTGTAATCTGCTTCATAATTGTACACGCCTTCTGCTTTTTTCTGTTCTTCAGAAGGTTTGTGGATATAAGAAATAGTCGCATTAGGGTAGCGAGGGTATGTATAAGGTAATTTACCGCTCGGGTTTACATCTCCAAAAAGGATGTCGGCCAATGCATCGCCTCCAAAGTTACCCGGCAGGTAAGTCTGCACTATGGCATCCATCTCCTGCTCAAATTTGCTGATGATACGCGGTCGGCCTTCATTTAAAATCAACACAACAGGTTTTCCGGTTGCGGCTAATCTCTTGGCTAATTCAGTCTGATTATCAGATAAATACAAATCATTTAAATCGCCCGGCTTTTCAGTATAGGTGTTCTCCCCTACGCACAATAAAATTACATCCGCATTAGCAGCCATCTTTACCGCTTCTTCCAAACCATCCAATTGGTCTTCATAATAATGACCATCCATTTTGTAGCTCACGCCCGGCTGATAGAATACATTCTTCTCTCCTATTTCCTTTTGCACTGCTTCCAAAATGGTATTGTACTGACCTGCAAATTCTTCCGTCTTCTCTCCTTGCCATGAATAAGTCCAGGCACCGTTTAAAGTCCTCATAGAATTAGCATTTGGGCCGGTTACCAATACTTTAGTGTTTTTCGCCAAAGGCAGAATATTCTCTGTATTTTTCAATAGCGTGATAGATTCCGCTGCCATGTCATAAGCAGCTTTTTCAAACTCTTTGCTGCCAAATTTAGGATAGTCTTTATAGTGTGTATTAGGCTTTTCGAAAAGATTCAAAGCCATCTTTACTTTTAAAACTCTTCTCACCGCATCATCAATACGCTCCATCTTCACTTTTCCTTCCTTCACCAATTCCACTAAACCTTCGCAAAATGGCTCATACTGGTAAGGAATCATTGACATATCGATTCCGGCATTGATTGCTAACCGGATTGCTTCTTTATTGCTTGACGCTACTCTATCCCGTCTGTGTAGATTTTCAATATCAGCCCAGTCAGTTACTACTAAACCTTCAAAGCCTAATTCTTCTTTTAAGAGCTTAGTCAGTAATTCATAATTAGCATGCACCGGAATGCCGTTAATGATTCCTGAGTTGATCATAATAGTATGCGCTCCGGCTTCAATAGCTGCCTTAAAAGCAGGCAAATGATATTCTCTCAATGCATCCGGAGAGATATAAGCTGGTGTTCTGTCTTTACCGGAAACTGTGGCATGGTAACCTAAAAAGTGCTTTAAGCTGGAAGCCACATGCGTGGGGTCTCCAATGTTATTGTCTACTCCTTCATAGCCATCAATCATCTCTACCCCTAATTGTGTACTCAGGTAAGGATCTTCCCCAAAAGACTCCCACATCCTTGAAAAGCGTGGGTCAAGGCCTAAATCCAATACAGGAGAGAAATTCCAGGGGATATTGCTGGCACGGGTTTCATAAGCGGTAATTTCAGCACCTTTCCTTACTAAATCGCGGTTGCGGCTGGCAGCCTGACCAATTTGCTGCGGAAACATGGTAGCACCTACTGTATAAGTAGCTCCATGGATTTCATCCACACCATAGATAATAGGTATGCCCAGACGAGTTTCTTTCATTGCCATCGTTTGAATCTGGCTGATGATTTCATACCATTTTTCACGAGACAGTGCCCGGTTGTTCGCGGTGTTCAACACAGAACCGATATTGTATTTCACTAAAGCGCGTCTTAGTGAGTCGGCATCCAGTGCTAAAGGTTCATCACTGGCAAAGCGTGTTTGTCCCTTTCCTACTACATCCAGGGTAATTTGTGCCATTTGGCCCACTTTTTCTTCAAGCGTCATTTGCTTGAGGAGTTTTTCTATTTTCTTGTCCTGCGACTGGCCTTTTACCATGCAAATACTTGCTATAAAAAGGCTTATTATGAGTCCTATTCTAAAGTTCATTTGTTTTAATTGTGTTGTTTGTTTTGTTTGTTGTTAATTGAAATTTGTATTAATATTTTACTACCATGGTCTGTGGCTCACAGATCATGTTTTTAATCTACTTTATTTCAAAATCCCCCTACCCCCTTTTTCTAAGGGGGAGGAATCTCGTACCTCTTAACATTTTTCCTTTACTTTCAAATCTTCTTATAAATAATAAAGGATCGTCTACGCTATTCCCTTCTATTCAATAAAAATCCTGTACCGATTAATCAGTAAGAAAGATGGTCTCTCAGCTGAAGGGGGATCAGGATGAGTTGAGAGTTCAGCTTTGTCTTTTTAGTCGCTACCATGGTCTGTGGCTCACAGACCACGTTTTCATTATTTTAATCTCCTTTAATTTCAAAAATCCCCCTACCCCCTTTTTCTAAGAGGGAGAAACCTCGTACCTCTTACCATTTATCCTTTACTTTCAAATCTTCTTATAAATAATAAATGATCGTCTACACTATTCCCTTCTCTTCAGTAAAAATCCTGTTCTGACTAATCAGTAAGAAAGATGGTCTCTCAGCTGTTGGGTGATCAGGATGAGTTGAGAGTCCAGCTTTGTCTTTTTAGTCACTACCATGGTCTGTGAGTCACAGACCACGTTTTTAATCTACTTTATTTCAAAAATCCCCCTGCCCCCTTTTTCTAAGGGGGAGGAATCTCGTACCTCTTAACATTTTTCCTTTACTTTCAAATCTTCTTATAAATAATAAATGATCGTCTACACTATTCCCTTCTCTTCAAAAAAAAGAGAAAGATGGTCCACCAGCTGGCGGATCGGGCTGTGTGTGCTAAAATACTTTTTATTTTAAGTGTTTCACTTTAATTATTAAAATCCCCCATACCCCCTTTACAAAGGGGGAGAGATTCTGCCCTAATTATCACCTTTCTTTAAATTTCAAGTTTTGAAAGAATGAATAAGTTTCTTCCAAGGTCTGTGAGCCACAGACCTTGGAACCAAATGAAATTCACATCACAAAAGTGGCCACCTCACCTGCTTGCAAGCTACTCTGAATCATTTCTTTAGCTAAAGAGATATTAAATTGTTTACTTTCTTTTCCATCATTTAAGACAATTACTACTATGCTGCCATCGATATTTTGAAAGGCTACGTTAGGCAACTGCTCCGGTAGATTCGAAGCTATTCGCCTGGCTCCCGGTCTCACATATTTAGAAGCCTGTGCAATAATGTAGTAAGCAGGGTTTCTGGTCACCTTGTTGCCTTCAATGGTTATAGCACCCAGGCAACGATCGCAACCGCCTCTGTCAGTATGTGGTTTCTCATTTTCATCTGCTGCCAAATTCCACTCCAACACTGTTTTGCACCAGTTTCTGGTGGCACCAATGATAAGCTCACGCGTGTGCCATTGAAGGTTTTCAGGAAAATCTCCAGGTGCCCCTATCCATTGCTCCGTGAAATACAGGTTTTTATCAGGATGTGCTGCATGCACCTCTGAAAGTGCTTCAATTTCACCACCGTACAAATGAAAGGCTGAGCCATCAATGTATTTGTTGGCTTCAGGGTCATCCAAAATGCTGATTGGATAATCCGGCCTGTCCGCATTATGATCATAAATAATAATTTTGGTGGCTAATCCCTCCTTTTCAAAAGCCGGCCCCAGGTGATTTTTGATGAATTCTGCCTGCGCCTCAGCAGGCATTAACAAACTTGGGTTGTTTCCAGGATGCAAAGGCTCATTTTGTACCGTAAGTGCATCAATGGTAATACCTTCATTATCCATCTCCTGAATATATTTCACTAAATAATTAGCATAAACAGGGTAATTCTCTTCCAATAAACTTCCACCACGTGTATCGTTATTGTCCTTCATCCAAACGGGTGGCGACCAGGGAGATGCCATCAATTTCAGATCAGGATAAATACCCAATATTTCCTTTAATACTGGAATCAGGTATTTTTTATCATAGCCCAGATCGAATTGGTCTAGATTAGGATCTGATTCCCCCTCTTTCAGATCGTGATAAGAAAAAACATGCTCATCCAAATCAGAAGCTCCTAAGCTTAATCGCAAATAACTTACACCAATTCCTTTTTCAGCACTGAATAATTCTTCCAGTATTTGCTTTCTGGACTCCGTATCCATTTGGGCCAGGTGCATAGCACTTCCTCCGGTTAAGGTAAAGCCAAAGCCATCCATTTCCTGAAAAGTGCTATCTGGCTTAATTGTTATTATTGGTAAACTTTCAGAAATTTTATCGCTGAATGGAACTTGCTCTTCATTAATTTTCTTCGTTTCATTAGCTGTTGTGCGCATCACCAATACGTCTCTCTTTTGTTCTTCCTCTTTCTCTGCTTTACCGGGTTGGCAGGCAGAAAAAAAGGAAGCCGCTACTGAAAGACACAGGCAAGCTTTTGATGCTAAATTTCTCATTTATAATATATATGTTACGCTGGGGATTTATTTAACAAGTATTTTCTGAACAGTTCGGTATTGAGAAGTAGTGATAGTTACCAGGTATAAACCAGGATTTAACTGATGGTTTACCACTAATTTATCCTCTCCTTCCTTAGGGTTTAATTTAATCAAACTCTTACCATCCATGGTTTGTATATTGATGCTTTGCGCCCTTTCACTCCCTTTAAATTTAATAGTAAAGGCAGATTTTGATGGATTTGGATAGATAGTCACTAAATCATCAGAAAAAGGTTTTTGATTGGCTGTTGGCTCTGGCTCTGGCTCTTCTGTTTCTTTGGTTAACGAGAACCAGTTAACATTGAAAAGCTGATCTTTTGCCTGCAGTCGGAATTTATGTAACCCTTTTTCCAATACCGCATTGGAACCCAGTTCACTTTTCCAGTTTTGCCAGCCCCCTGTAGCAGAAAACTCTACGGTACTAAGAGATTTTTCATTGCCTGAATCCTCAATTAGTTTCAGCTCCAATGCTCCTCCATTATCCTGGGAAGCCACTCTATACCTAACCGAATAAATGCCGGATTCTTCAACATCGACCATAAAATCCACATAATCTCCATTATCAGTATAAGATAAATTCATACCACCTCCATTATCCTCTGATTCTTCGATTTCAAACCCATTGTTTAAAATAAAACTTTCCGCTTGAATTCTTCCCGGAATAATGTGTGGTACAACTCCGTTTTCCAATTCAACCTTTACTAACTCATCAGAGAAACTTTCCAACACCACACCCGATTGAGTAGTAATTTCTGATCCAGAATAACTAACCATCACTGTGTCATGATAAAATATTTGTTCATCCAAAGTTAGTAGCACCACCCTGGGGTTTTCAGTGGTGTGAGCCACCGAATTTACCGTTGCTTCCACCCCATTGATGGTAACTGAAAAATCAGGATTTTCGGGGAAAGCATTAAAGGCCTGATTAAAGATTAGTTTAACCTCTTTTTTTTTATGAGTCGCTTTCTTTTCTATAGGTTTAGGTTGTTCGGTAGAAGCTTCCGGTCCTTCCAATTGAAAATAATTCAAGTTAAACCCTCCTTTTTCAAAAAACAGCTTAAGCTTTTGCTTTCCTTCCTTTAAATAAACGTCCTTTACTGTAGTGGTTTCAAACAACTGATAATCAGTAGTATTAGGCAATTCTATATTATCTGTAGCTGCCACATCATCAATCAGCACTTTAATTCTTCCACTTGTGCCTGTTGAAGCTGTTCTTAAATGGAGCTGGTAATTCCCTTCTTCTTCTACGTTAATAGTGAAGAGTAACCATTCGCCATCTTCTATCCAGCCAACATTATATCCGTTACCCGGCTCATCTTCAGTGGCTTCAATATCTACTCCATCATTTCTGTAACTGTAACCACTATTCCAGGTTGCACCACCTGCTTCACCAGAAGTATTTGAAGATACATTATCATGATAGGCATATCCTTCTTTTCCAAGATCGTAATTTACTGCAAAGACTATGTTTTCACCTTCAGGCGTAATCCGATTGGAAGTAAAAGGAATAGTCTCATTTGTATGAGGTTGTCTGATTTTAGCATCTACTACATCTTTATGGTAGATGTTATTTTCCAACTTTAAATCCTCAGCCATTTGCATCAAAGCTTCATAAGCTTCAGGTTCTGAAGGTTTTGTACCTCCGTTCCAGTAGTTTAAAATAGCCTCGTAACCATCATTTCTCTTAATTTCGAGAGGATTGTTACCTCCCAGTTTTTTAAGAGGCCACCAGCACCAGCCCATTTTATTCTCTTCAAAAAGTGTGATGGCATTAGTAAACCATGTATTGGAGTTTTCTCCTGTTTCCCCAAGCCAAATAGGCACATTGCGTTGTGAACGCATATCTAACATACCCTGGATAACACCTTGGGTATTAGGATTCCAATATTTGTGATAGCTGATAGCCATATTATCATCCCATAAAGTAGGAAGCCCGCTATAATTATTACCCCAGCAATTGCCTTCAATTATTACCAGGTGATTTTCATCTACTTCCCTGATGGCTTCAGTAATTTTTTTCTGTAATTCCCATAGCGGTGTATTTTCAGATTCAGCACAACCATTTGGGTCTGCATCGTGGTTCTGAAATCCCCAGTTGGGTTCATTTATAATATCATAACCTGCTACCATAGGCTCATCTTTGTACCTATCGGCTAGTTTTCTCCATAGTGCAACCGCTTTCTCTTGGTTAGCTTCACTTTCCCATAAAGAAGGCTTGGAAGAATCATAATCACTGATGTCAGCATTTTCTCCCTGTCCGCCAGGTGCAGCATGTAAATCAAGAATTAGATACATATTATTGGCTTTACACCAATCCAGCAATGCATCTGTCATTTCAAAACCTTTATCAATCCAGGTAATTTGGCCTTCTACAGGTTCTTCTTCAATGGGAGGAGTGAAAAGCTTATAATGCATTGGTAGCCTTACAAGGTTATATCCCCATGCAGCCATTGAATCAATATCAATTTTACGCACATGATTCGCTAACCATGCATCATAAAACTCCTCTTTTTTTTCAGTTCCAATCAGTTCTGTAATTCTTGCTTCAATCTCATGCTGAGGCCCGTAGGTCCCAAGCATATAGCCTTCCTGAAGCATCCAACCGCCCAGTCCGATTCCTCTAAAAATGATTTCATTTCCGTTTTGATCAGTTATTTGAGTCCCTGTTGCTTTAAGGAAATTTTGAGCAGATGATTTGAAAGCATTTCCTGTACATAAGGCCAGGAGTATTATCAATATTTTTAGTTTATTATTCATATCATTTCTTTTTATGTTACTTGTTACATAGAAATGCAAAAGCACTGACAGGAAAATTCCTGCCAGTACTTGTACTAAACTAAACAACAATTAATTCATTTCTACTAATTCTACATTGTCGATAGTAACTCCTTCAGCCGCGAGATTTCCATCCCAGCTACCCACTTTTATTACTACGTAAACAGTTCCTGACTCAGCAAAAGAAATTGTATTACCAACATATATTCTACCAGTTGAATAATCAGTTCCATCTTCAGGTGCTGTTGTAGAAACATAAAACTCTTGCCATGAAGAGGTAGACCCCGGATCATTCACATCAGCTTTCATTTTATAGATTTGTCCGGCTTCTACTTCTACAGCCTGCCAAACACCTATATTAGTCTGCACTGATGTTGTACCATTAGTAAACTTCATCACACCATCCGTAAATTCAAGCGTGGTTAAAGTGGCTCCCATATTAGCAATATTCCATGCAGCAGGAGTTTCCATATCACTTCCTTCCAAAATATTATCGCCTTCTGTTAATCTTTCCTGAGCAACAAACTCAATATTGTCAATGGTAACTCCACCATCTCCCAGGTAACCATCCCAGCTGCCTACTTTTATTACTATGTAATAGGTGCCATCTTCAGCGATATTCACTTTTCCATCGCCCAGACAGGAAATGTCAGATAAAGCACTTTCAAAAGCGGTACTTCCACAACCTGTCCAGGTATGTAAACCGGTAAAGGCAGTACCTGAAGGATCAGAACCTTCCTCAGGGGCTTCATCTAATAAGATGACTTCCACCCAGGAGTTAGTCATTCCTGCACCTTTCATATCAGCATCGAATACATAAGCTCTTCCACCTTTAAGTTCAACAGCTTGCCAAATTGCTACACCTCCCTGAGAAGGGTTTCCATTGGTAATAGTTAAAGCACCATCAATAAATTCATAGTTGGTTTCTGCGGTGCCTGACACCGTAAAAGTCCATGCAGAATCTACCTCCATATTACCGGCATTAATAGCACTTGTACCTGTTACTGCATCATTCTTTACTTCTATATTTTGAGTAGTAGTGGAGTATCCTCCTTCACTCACAACGGTTAAAGTAATGGTATAAGCTCCCTTATTCTCAAAGAAAGCAGTATCAATCTGGGTTCCGGAGAAGGGTTCTTCACCATCTCCCAGGTCCCACTTGTAAATAAATGCAGATTCAGCTGTACTGCGCAATTGGTATGTATTTCTCATACCTTCTATGGCTTCTACCGTAAAAGCAGCTTCAGCTTTTTGACCTAATGATAGATCTTCATCTTCAGGGGTGCAGGCAAATCCAATTAGTAACAGCCCCAGCACTCCTAAACTTTTAATTTTTGATTTTATATCTAAAGTTTTCATATCAATTTAATTAAATAATTAATAAGCAGGATCTTGAACTAAAGAAGTGTTAGTTAATTCCCTGAGAGGAATAGGTAACTTATCATGCTTACCTTCTACATATCCTTTATCTTTTAAAGCTGTTGCAGCTAGTCCTGTCCTAACCAGATCAAACCATCTATGACCTTCTCCGGCAAGCTCCAGTCTTCTTTCATTCATGATATTTTCGAAAGTAGCTGGTACAGGGTCAAGACCTACTCTATCTCTAACAGCATCTAAAAGTTGTTGAGCTCTTGTGGTATTAATCCCACCTCTTACCAATGCTTCAGCTTCTAACAAATAAATATCAGCTAAGCGCATTTCATAATTATTTTGAGGAAAGTTCAATTCTGTTGCTCCACCTCCTGAAGTAACATCTTCTGTACGCCCGATAAACTTCTTAAGAAAATATCCTGTATTTTTATAGCTAGGCTCATAAGTAACCACTCCTGCCTGTTGCAAGCTATCCACATTAGAAATTGTAGTAGAATAACGTGGATCAAACTGTCCTCCTCCTAGCTGAAATGCATCTACTAAACCTTCAGTTACAACAAAACATCCATATCCTGAAACGAAGCTAGGTGCACCAGCCGATGTATTACTAATATTATATCCTCTTGGCCCTGCCATGATATTGATGATATTTCCTTCAGTACATGGCATACAATCCCATACACCATTTGCTAAAGCACTATGAGATACTTCGAAAATAGATTCACTATTGAATTCATTATCAGTCCTAAACAAATCAGCATAGTTTTCAAGTAATGAATAACCGAAAGGACTTGTAGCTCCTGGTGTTCCATTCACTTTTTCAAACTGCTCAGCTGCCAATGTATAGTCTTCAAGCTCCAAATAAACTTTCCCCAGCAAAGAAATTGCTGCTCCCTTTGTAGCTCTTCCTCCTTCAACACTTACATTAACTTGATCAGGTAAATTGGGAATTGCTTCCAAAAGGTCTTCTTCTATTTGTTTGAATACAGCTTCCCGGGTATCTTGCTCTACTTCAAACATTTGATCCGGAATAACAGGCTCTGTTATTAAGGGAATGCTATAAAACAATCGAATAAGATCAAAATAATAAAATGCTCTCAGGAACTTTGCTTCGGCAACATATCTGCTTTTAATAGCTTCACTTACTTCAGCACCTTCAATTTTTACTAATAAAGTATTCACTCTATAGATACCTGAATAACCTTTATTCCATAAAGAACTCTGCGGACCCGTTTCTGCAGTTAAGTTATAGCTTGAAACTGCCTGCAAAGAAGGCACATCTGTGGAACTACCACCCCCTGCATATACATCATCAGAAGCAGCATTAAGTGCTGTTAATTTAGTTACAAAATCACCTGATAACCAGCCAATAGGATCGTATGATGCTACAAGAGCTGCATACATTTCTTCTTCGGTTTGGTAATAATTAGACTCTAAGGTATTTGCAATTGGATCTACTTCCAGAAATTCCTCTGAACAACCACTTATGAATATAAGCGACAAGCTTAAAAGACAATATTTTATATAGTTTTTCATTTTGCTTATTATTTTTCTTTAATTAAATAGTATTAGGGAATTTAAAATGTCAGGCTTAAGCCTCCCATGATAGATCTTGCCTGTGGGTAAATTCCGCGATCGATACTAAATACTCCACCCCCTATTTCAGGATCAAAACCAGTATATTTTGTAAATGTGATGAGATTTTCAGCCATTACATATACTCTAAGCTTATTGATACCTGCAACTGAAATGATTGACTCAGGAAGTGTATATCCTAATTGAATATTCTTAATTCTGAAATAATCACCATCTTCAAGGTAGAATTCCGATGGTCTTCTAAAGTTTCCATTAGGGTCAACATCATCCAATCTTGCATAATCATTTGAAGTTCCTGGTCCTGTCCATCTGCCGAGTGCTGCACGCTGATAATTGCTTCCTGTAATATCCAATCTTCTTAACCCTTGAAAAATCTGATTACCTGCCACACCTTGACCAAATATGGTTAAATCGAAATTTTTGTAAGTAGCTGAAACTGTTAAGCCATAAGACCAATCAGGTACCGGGCTACCAATAAAGTCACGATCATCTACATTTATTTCACCATTATCATCTAAGTCCTCCCAAATAAAATCCCCTGGAACTGCATCAGGCTGAATCACCTTACCTTCTGAGTTTACATGATTGTTAACATCTTCCTGCGTTTGAAAAACTCCCAGAATTTTATAGCCATAAAATGAATTAATAGGCTGTCCAACAGCAGTTCTTGTAATAGGCTGCGTACTAGCCTGGAAATTCTGTCCACCATCTAAAAATTCACGGCCATCACCCAGGAAGGTAACTTTATTTTGAAGATAGGAAACATTACCATTTACAGAGAAAGTAAAATCTCCAATCTCCTGGTTATATCCCAATTCAAGTTCGAATCCTGTATTTTCCATATCACCAATATTTTGAGCAGGGTTATTTACTGCACCCACATAGCCTGGTATATCCGGACTTTGAAGAATTCCATTTGTCACCTTTTTATACCAATCGAAATTCACTTTAAGTCTTTGAAGCATTGTAGCCTCAAATCCTATGTTAGTTTGACTGGTCTCTTCCCATTTTAAGTTGGGATTAGGTAGTGAGTTTGGACTATATCCTAAACCGTAACTATCCGAAGAAGATCCGAATGAATAATTTCTTCCACCACCAATAGTTGAAACAAAGTTGAGTTTACCTATCTGATCGTTACCTACCACACCATAACCACCACGTATTTTTAAGAAATTGACAACTTTATTGGATGGCCAGAAGTCTTCATCTGAAGCAACCCAGCCAATTGAAGCTGATGGAAAATATCCATATCTAAAATTTGAACCAAAATTGCTGGAACCATCTCTTCTCATTACAGCAGTAAGCAAATATTTTTCTTTGAAATTATAGTTCAACCTTGTAAACAGGGAAGAGACTTTATGAGGAACATTTTCATATCCTCCAGGATCAGTATCTTTAGCTGTATAACTCCATCCTAATGAGGCCTCATCAAAGTTATCAGCAGGAATTCCAAATGCAGTAACACTTACTCCAACTGCCGCATCATCCTTGTAAGCACCCTGCCCCACTAAAATACTAAAATCATGCTCCCCTATTTTTTTAGTATAAGAAATAGTGTTTTCCAAGTTCCAATCAGTTTTCCTATTGGTATTTCTGTTAAATGATGTCCTATTATTTTTTGTAGCTGCATTAAGGAAGAAAACTGGTGTATAAGACTCCCCTCCCCAATAAGATTGTTTAATACCTATGGTAGAACGAATTTTCAAACCTTTAATAGGCTCAGCTTCCAAGAAAGCATTTCCAACGATATTATTACTCCATCCATAATTGCCTAATCTGGTTTGAATATAGGCTAGTGGATTACTCATCTCCTGTTGAACATAGGGAGAAATAGCATAATACTGTCCATTAGGAGCCACTACAGCACCTAAAGAATCAACAGTAAATGGAGCCCTGTTTAGTACTTCCGGGTCAGTTTCATAAATAGGTGTAATAGGATCTAAGTTTATAGCTGAACTTAATGGCCCGCCATATTCACTATTAGTATTACCTAACCCGACACTTTTTTCACGGGAATAACCCAGGTTTTGACCAAAAGTAATCCAGTCATTAATTTTATGAGTAGAGTTAAGACGGACATTGTACCTTTCATAATTTGAAATATCACTTGCTACAATTCCTTCCTGACTTAAATAGCCAAAAGAGGTATAGAAAGTAGAGACTTCATTTCCACCACTTATGCTCACCTCATGATTTTGACGTATAGCATTATCATTAAAGATAACATCCTGCCAATCTGTGCCGGCACCAAGTGATGAAGGGTCAGGGAAAATTACTCCATTTCCAGCAGCTATAGAAGACTCATTTCTAAGTGTAGCATATTCAGTAGCATTTAATAGATCAAGCTTTCTGGCGGGGGCTGAGCTTCCATAGTAACCATTGTAATTTACGGTTATTTTGCCGCTCTTACCACTTTTTGTAGTAACTAAAATTACACCGGCAGCAGCACGGGCTCCATAAATAGCTTGCGATGCAGCATCCTTTAATACTTCAATTGATTCGATGTCATTCTGATTCAGATAACCTATTCCGCCATTGTCTACAACTACACCATCTACTATCCAAAGAGGGTCGTTGTTATTTAAAGTAGTAATACCTCTTACTCTAATAGTAGCACCTTCACCAGGTTGACCTGAATTTGAAGCTATGGTCAGGCCTGAGGTTCTTCCCTGTAGTGCCTGGCCTATATTATTAATAGGCAAAGTCTCAAGGTCTTCTGACGATACACTTGAAATAGCTCCAGTCACTACTTTCTTCTTCTGTGTACCGTAACCTACTACCACTACTTCCTGAAGTGTTTCAATATCATACTCTAAAGCTACTTCAATAGAAGTCCGGTTTCCTACCTGAATTTCCTTGTTAAGATAGCCTATAAATGATAGTACCAATACATCTTCAGGGCTCACTTGTAATTTAAATTCCCCATTTAAATCTGTAGTTGTTCCCCTGTCAGTTCCTTTTACCAGTATATTAACACCGGGTAAAATATCTGAGGTTTCTGAGTCTACTACTTTTCCTGATAAGGTGACAGATTGTGCTGAAACCCAATGAGAAAAACATAGCAGACATACAATTAAGTAAAGCTTTGTTCTCATTATTTTAATTTAGGTTTAATTATAATTAGTTTAATTCAACTCAATAGCAATCGTTTGCAATTGAAGTCATAAACCTAGATTAACTAAATATGAACTCAAAAAAGCATCTTACACTTCGATTACACCAACAAACTTAACTATTACTTCATTACTACGTCAAAATTTATACTGATCTCTTAATCAGTTAATTATAAAATGCTTATTTTTGTGATATTAATAATTATATGGGGGCTAGAGATTGATTTAAACCAATATAATCACTAGGTTAACATATTATTTAGAATATTCACTATATGAATAAAGTCTCTTTATTATCATTTTTTATAACAATTGTTTGCATTAGTAGCTCATTAGCTCAACAGCAGCGAAAATCTTTTGAAAGTGCTGACTTAAAAGGCCTGCCACAGGTAGTACATTATACCCGAACGGATTTCAACGCAGATCCACAATTTTGGGCAGTTTGCGAAGACAATGATGGTGTATTGTATTTCGGAAACAATGATGGGGCTATAATATTTGATGGTGAGCAATGGCAAAAGGTCGCGTTACCTAACAATTCATCAATCAGATGCCTTGTTTCTGATTCTGCAGGTAATGTTTATGCAGGTGGTTTTAGTGAGTTTGGGTTAATTAAAAGAAATGCAACGGGTAGGTATTACTATAAATCTTTACTGGACTCATTGAAATTTAGAGACGATAAGGTCGAAAATTTATGGCAGGTAAATGTGGTGAAAGAAAATATTATCTATCGGAGTTTTTCAAAGCTTATCGTAATTAACGGAAATAAAATAGCAAAACTTCCTGCCAATAATAATTTCATACAATCCTTTCAAATAGGAGATCAGTATTTTGTTCAGGATCAAAATCATGGTATTTTCAGGCTTGATCTCGAAAACATGAAGTTCATCCCCTTTTTTAGCGAAAAGCAACTTCAGGGACAATTTATTATTTCTTTTTTACCTACTGATAATAAAAATAAGGTGTTTGGAGTATCTTCCTCAGGTAAAATCTTCAGCCTTGACTTACAAAAAAAAGAAGCTTTATTGCATGAGGTTTTATTTGAACCTTCTGAAGTAAATAAAATTGTTTGTGCTATGGTAGCTAATGAAAACAGCTATTATTTAGGTACAATAAGTAGTGGCATTATTACCTTAAGCAAAAATGGAACAATATTAGAAGATGAGAAGGCTTTTGAAGATCTTCAGGATCAAAGTGTTCTCAATTTATACGAAACAAAACAGGGTAACATATGGGTATTATTAAATAATGGCCTGGACTGTATAACTTTTAACTCTCCTGTTACTACTATCTTTGAAGGGGCTTCTCTTTATGATGTTCATATTGAGGGAAAAGAAGCTTACCTGGCTACTAATCAAGGTATCTTCTATACATCGGCAATAGATAAGCAAAAGCCCATATTCGAGAAACTGAAAGGTCTGGAAGGTCAGGGATGGAGCTTGCAAAAAATAAAAGGTGATATTTTAATAGGTCATGATAAGGGTTTATACCAAATTAATAATAGAGAGAGTCATAAAATTGGAAATGTAAGTGGAATTTGGAAAGTGATTCCTGTCTCGCAATCTGATTCACTTTTTCTGGCGGCCAGCTATGGAGGACTATTTGTACTCAGCAAATCAAATGGAGAATGGCAAATGGAGAGAAAGATTGAAGGTTTTGATGAATCGACCAGGGATATTTTAGAAAGTGATACTCCGGGCTCCTTTTGGGTTTGCCATGGTTATAAAGGAGTGTTTAGAATAAGAATTGATGATGATTTTAAAAAAATCACCTCAGTAGAACATTTTACTACCCAAAATGGATTTGCTTTTCCTTACAGCATTAATGTTTTTGAGTGGAATGATCAGACGGTTTTTACGACTAACCAGGGCATTTATACATATGAGAAAGAAGAAAATAAGTTTATCCCTTTTGAGCCATTGAACCAAATATTAGATACAACTAAGAACACCCGAAAAATATTGCAACATCAGGATAAAACCTGGTTTGTATTGGATGATGAAGTCGGATACTTCACAACATCTGACAGAGAGGTAGAAACAGGTTACTTTCTACAATTTAAGGGAGCATTTAACAGAGGTATGGAATATATTCAGCCATTAGCCAAAGAAAAAGTGCTTTTAGGCACTAAAACAGGTCTGTATCTTTTTGACCTTAATTATACTAATCAAAATAAGAAGGCAAATACCTTAATTACGAGTGCAAAATATATTACAATGGATGAAGAAAGCTGGCTTCCATTAGATCCTGAACACCCAATAGAGTTACCCAATAGTACCTATTCCTTAAGGCTTGATTTTGCTGCACCAAAAATGCAAAACGATGCAGATATTCAGTATGCTTACAAATTAGATAATGTGGACAAAGATTGGTCGGCCTGGCAACTTGCCTCCTACAAGGAATATTCGCATCTACGTCCGGGAAAGTATGAATTTTTAGTTAAAAGCAGGAGTTTGCTTGGCAATAAAGGAGACTTAGCAAGCATTCATTTTGAAATCCTTCCTCTTTGGTATCAAACAAAATGGATGAAATTGCTTTATTTTATTTTGGCAGTACTCATTATCGTACTAACTATTAAGCTTGTAAAACAAAAAATTACCAAAGAAAACCTTAAAGCAAGAAAAGAGCAGGAAAGGGCTACCAAATTGCTTGAACTGGAGTTAACCCAAATGAAACTACAGGCCGAAAAGGATAAAATTAATAAAGACAAATTACTCTTACAGGAGGATGTGATTTATAAAAGTAAAGAACTTGCTAATTACACCATGCTTCTGGTTAAGAAGAAGGATATTTTTGCTGAAATAAGAGAAGATATCATTGAGTTAAGAGGACTGGTTCGAAATGATAGTTCACGTAAAATGATTCAGAAAATGTTCGGAAAGTTAAATCAGCATGTGATTGGGGAAGAATATCTTCATGTGTTTGAAACCAATTTCGAACAGGTTCATAAGGATTTTTTTAAAAATTTAAAGGATAAGTTTCCAGAATTGACTCAACGTGAATTGAGGCTGTGTGCATTTATAAAAATGAATTTAACCAATAAGGAAATATCTCCCCTGCTTAATATATCCGTTCGAGGTGTGGAAACCGCGAGGTATAGAATAAGAAAAAAAATGAATTTGGAGCATGAAAGCAATTTCTCCGAATTCCTGGAATCAATAGTGGCTTCAGAAAGAACTAATGAGGATTTGCATCTAACCAAAGATGCATGAAGAATTCAATATAAGTTAACAGATAGTGCTTTATTTCGTATGATTTATAATGAGCAGAGCATTTGTTAAAGAAGAAGATCAGGAGGAAGCTCCATTTATACCACCCAGAGCACCTTTACCCGCTGGAGTTACAAATTATGTAACCGCGAAAGGAATGGCAGATTTATATGAAGAAAAAGAGGAGCTTGAAAAGTTGAGAGAAAGGGCATCAACAATTGATAATACTAATGAAAAAAGAAGAACAATTACAGAAATAAACGGACGTTTAAGTCTGTTAGAGGAGCGTATTAATTCCGCCAGAATGATTGATATTGATGAGCAGCCCAGGAATGAAGTGCGATTTGGAGCGAAAGTTGAGCTCACCAATGATGGAAATAGTCAGGAGTTTCAACTTGTTGGAGTGGACGAAGCAGATGTTAATAAAACAAAAATAGCATTTACCGCCCCCATTGCCAGGGCCATCACCGGCAAAAAGATCAATGAGGTTGTGGAACTCAAATTAGGAAATAAGCTGAGACAGCTAAAAATTTTAGGCATTTCGTATTAAAAACACTCTCTATTCTTGATGAATAAGCACATTGTATAATTTTAATTTTTTAGAAATAAACAGTGTGCCAATATTTCCAAAAATTAATAGAAAATGATTATTCCTCTAACACTAAAAATATTGAATATTTTTATAATTTTATGGATAGTTTAAGTATTAAATATTGTAGTAATATGCAGCTCAACCATTGCTTTTTATTATATTTGATAGGTAGTACTAACAAACATAAATAATTGCAATTCAGTACGTTCAATGAAGCTTATACTAATCACATTATTTTGTTTCTTTTCCTTAATCGGCTTCAGCCAACCTACACTCGATAGCTTAAAAAATCAATTAAAGAAAAAAACGCTTCCTGATTCGGTAAAAATTAAATTAAACCTTGATATCTCTTTTTATTATAGAAATTTCAACCTTGATTCCATGCGGTTTTATGCGAACAAAGCAAGGTTACTTGGGAAAGAAATATTTGACAAAAATGGTGAGTTACAAGGTACACGTAATATTGCACTATCTTATGTAAATGAAGGGAAATACGATACATCCATCTATATTCTCAATACTGTTATTAAAGAGGCTAAATCTGAAGGTGAATCAGCTTTAAGTAATCTCGCTGATGCTTATAATAGCCTGGGTAAAGCATATTTCTCTCTGGCACTCTACGATAGTGCGGTTTTGGCTTTTCAGCAAACTTCCGAGATTTTTAAAAAGCTTAACAGGCCTGTTGATGTGGCTGGCTCTCTTATTAATTTAGGTTCCATTCTAGAGGATAAAGGAGAAACTGTTAGAGCATTAGATTACTTCAAAGAAGCTTTATTGGTCTTTGAAGCACAGAAGCATGGCTATGGAATTGCCACAGCTTCATTTAATATGGCTAATATATTCACAGACCAGGGAGATTATGATAAAGCGATGCTTTACTATAAAAAAGTAGCTGAGTATGATAGCACAACAGGGCATTCGAGAGACTTTGGAGGATCCTTATCTAGTATTGCAAATTTGTTACTCAATGAGGGAGATACTCTTAATGCTTTAAAAACCTTTAAGCGTGCCATCCATATTTTAGATTCTGTCAACGCTTCCTGTGAAATGATTTTACCCATCAATAATTTAGGTGATTTATACTTATCCCTCAACCGGATGGATTCCTCCCTTATATTATTAAATAAAGCGTTAGCTATTGCTATGGAATGCGAAATGCCTAAGCAAATTGTAGCCATTCGGTTCGATCTTGGTAAATATTTTCTTAAGACGAATGAACTTGCCAAAGCAGAGGAAAATCTATTGGAGGCTTACAAGACATCCACTGATCTAACACTAAAAAACGAAATGGCAAATTCCGCTGATAAATTATACATTTTATACAAAAGAAAGGGACAAACGGAAAAAGCTTTAGAGTATATTGAAATAGCAAGAACTTTAGATAATGAGCTGTTTAATCAGGAAAACACACGTAAAATTGCTCAACTTGAAGCAGAGTATCAACTTGAAAAAGAGAGGGAGACTTTTAGATATGAGCAGGAAAAACGAAATCTTGCCTATCAGGAAAGTTTGTCATCGGAACGAAAAATAATTTATCAGTTCATAGGCGGAACGGTATTACTTACTATTTTACTCTTGCTTATTTTAAGGTTTTACTTTCAAAAAAAGAAAATCAATAACGAGTTGCAGAAAACACTCAAGGCAGTAAATGAACATAATAATCAGATTCAGGAGCAAAATGAGGAAATAAGCTGGCAGGCAGAATTGCTTTCCCAAAAATCTAAAGAACTGGAAAAGCAAAGTATGGAATTGACGGTTTCCAACAATGCCTTAGCCCAATTGAATGAGGAAAAAAACACTATTATAGGTATTGTAGCTCATGATCTTAAAAGCCCGCTCAATCAAATAAAGGGACTACTATCCCTTATTAAAATGGAAATAAATAACAAAGAAGCGATACCTGATTACCTGGATAAAATGGAGCAATCAGCTAATCGATCTATAAACATGATAGATCGAATTCTGGACATCAATGCTTTAGAGCATAATACGGTAAACATAAAAACAGAGCAGATTGAGCTTTCCACATTAATCCAGGAGGTATTGGATGATTATACAGTAAGTACACACAATAAAGAAATTGAGCTTTTATTTGAGCATAAGGAAAAATTTGAAATCTTCTCTGATTCATTACTGCTTAGAGAGATTATAGACAATATTATTTCTAATAGTATTAAATTTTCTCCAAAACAAAGTCGCATAACAGTGGAGCTAAAAGATCTACCTAATTCTTACTGTATTGCAGTTACAGATCAAGGCCCCGGCATCAGCAAAGAAGACCAGCTAAAGATGTTTAACAAATATCAGCAGGTGAGTGCAAATCCAACGGGCAATGAAAAATCTACAGGTTTAGGATTGGCAATTGTTAAGCGCTATGCAAATATTTTGAACTATCAGATTAAGTGTATTAGTGATGGAAAAAACGGAACCTGTTTTATAATAGAAATACCCAAGTAGGTTAATGCTTCAACTATTTTTGTTGTACTCCCTGAGTTTTAGTCTAAAACCTGACCAGAATACATTTTTACTACAATTCCAGTTTTATAAAAAGAGGCGCTTAAAATATCTGTTCACTTGCTAAGTTACTTTTATGACACCTGAATGAGGGGATGTCCAGAACTGCAACCCATTAGGATTGATCCATTTGAAAGAAAGGAAAGAACTTCCATACAAATATTTAAGCTCTGTAACTTTCAGAGACCTCTCCTATTACACCAGTAAACAATATAAATGCCACTAATTAAACACCCCCCCGCTTAAAGTCTAAATGTTTCTTATCTATTCTGGTAAACTCAACTTTGAAAGGCCACATTATAGCTGCTATATGGAGACGCCAAATGAAATTAACAAACAGCGATCAATTGAAATTAACCTATAAAAAGAAAATAACATCTTGAATATTCACGATGTTATTTATTTGTTTGATTATTGTAAAAAACTATAACACTATTTTAGGACTTCACAACTCTTTGAAATGATAGGGTTTTGGCTGATGACATGCAAGTTAAAGCACTTTTATACGTTAAAATTTAGCTTTTCACTTTAAAAAGTTAATTTTGTTCTAAAACAAATTAACTTGTTTGATTCACAACAATTTAATGTGACACTTTAAATCATATCGGTATCAATCCTGTGCTTTTAATAGCCTGTTTTAAACGAATTGAAATTATATACAACAAAACATAGCTTTAGCTGTTATTTATATAAATGAGTCGATTGAAAAAAATTAAAATAGCGCTTTTTTTCTCTCCATTGTTTGCAATTACACTTACCATTGCTTTTTTCGTATTCAACCCGGCTGACCAACAGATACAAACAAATAATTCCATGAATGTAATTTTTAAAGGTGTTGAAGATCAAAGAATTAAGGATAGCTTTTTAAAAGTAATGAAGGAATATGAATCTCTTCATGATTATCAGATCACGCTGACTCAAAGCCGAATAAAAGCTTCAACAATGCAGGCACAGCCTATCATTAACCTCAAAAGTATTTTTACCGGAATAAAAAAATACGAAATTAAATTAGGAGTGTATGTACGCGACAGTGAAACCATAACAGTAGCTGATCTTCCTGAAGATGTTTTGACTGGCTGGTTTGCACATGAATTAGGGCATTTAGTAGATTATGAAGCATTTTCCAACATAAAAATGGTACTTTATGGTTTAAAATATCTGATTTCCGAAAAATTTAAAATAAAAGTAGAGCATGCCGCTGATTACATTGCTATTGAGAATGGTTTCCGTGATGAGATAATAGCTACCAAGAATTTCATTCTAAATCATGAAACACTGGAAGAAGCCTATAAAGAACAAATTAGAAAATATTACCTTTCGGTAGATGATGTAATTATGTGTAGTAAGAAGGAACCTCTTATGAAACCAAAAGTGGGAACCTAAACTTGCTCCTAAAAAAATCAATAGAAATACCTCTTAAAAATTTTATCCATTTGTTTATTGATCACTTTAGGTTCAATAGGAGAAGCATCATCTAAAAAGCTTTTCCTGTAGAAAGCAATTTCATTGTTGTAAGAATCAAGAATGATTACATATAGGTTTGAGCGGGATTTTATGGGAACAGGGTTATAAATCCCCATAGTTAAAATGCCAATTCCTATACTTTTAAAAACCTGTCCGGTGTAATTTCCTTTTCTTCGGGCAAAGCCATTTGCCAAAACTACCAGGGAAAATCGCGTATTATTATCTTCCATTATACTATTAAGTACAGGAGGTATAGTTACTCCCTTTGTATTACCCTGAAATTCTATTTGATCTACTAAATTAACAATGGCATTTTCTGCATTGTATTCATCATCAGAAAAAGGATATTTAATAGAATCAGAAATATGGTAAAGGGCAGCTTTATCTTTCAGCACATAGGTGATAAGCTTACTGGACTGATCGCTTAACTCCTCATTTAAGTCTCCTCTATTGCCCTTCTCAATATAACTTATAAAGCTGACCGGCTTGAAATAATGTAAATTTTCTATCTCTGTAGAAGGAGTTCGTGATGTAGATAATGTACTTGTAGTGCAACCAAAAAAAACCACCAGGGGCAGTATACCAATCACGAATTTAAAGTAAGCATTTTTCATGTAAGCCGATCAAAATAAGAAACCAAAAGTAGAGAATAATTACAATAAAATTAATGATGATAAGCTCAATTATTTTAGTAGGTTCCTACTTTAGAAAGCTTGTTATTTCATGGTAAATATCAGCCTCTTCCCATTTATTGCCTACCCTCACTTTTGGAAACCCGGCTAGAAAATAGCTGCCATGCCTTCCGGAATATTCAAAAGAAGGTTCAGGAAATGAATTATGCCCCTGTGGTAGTTTCCTCTGCGCAGCAGATCCTATTACCCAGTCATGCTGCCATCCCAAAAACAACTTGAGAACAGTATCCAGGCCGGAAGCTAAAGCCCTCTTGAGTGAGGTGTCTATCCACCCTTTCCCGGTTACAACATGTCTGTTCCAGTCTGCCACCATGGCTTTAAATATAACAGGATGCTGAAGAGGGGTAGTATATAAGTTGTTTAGAAAAGGATTTCCGGATTTCAGCGCAGCAAGACCTGAATTTTTCTCCAGATAGTTTAATCCTATGCTTGCGAGTCCAATCAGTAACTTCTGCACAGGTGCAGGGGCTCCTATTTTAACCACTGAAATCCATTTTGAAATACCAGCTATGCTATCCATAAACCCTGATGCACCTCCTGAAAATGTGAGTACCTTCCTTACCCTCAAATGCTGCATACAAACCACATTGGTAGCCATATACATTCCTACCAATGCTCCCCTACTCACTCCTAGAATGTCTAATTTATCAGGTTCAAAATATACATTTTCGAAAAGCCCGTTAATCAGCCATTCAGCATTTTGTTCAGGCGTATCCCAAAAATATGGATGGTCAAAAGCCAAAATTTGATCATAATGTCCCTTTTTAATCAGAAAGTTTAAATAATTATGATCTGTATCGGCATATTTTTTAGTGATAAAATCTTCGTAAGAGCCATATGTATCCTTAAAGGTTCCATGAATGAGTAAAAGGGTTCTGGCAGATGTATCTATTTCAGATCCTACCTGAACCTTCATAAATTGGCCGGAATCATTTCGGATATCTACTTCAGGTTTAAATTTTAATAAGGAATATTTATTTCTGCCTAATTTATCAAGTTGGTTTTTTAAGATGGTCTTTTGAGTTTGCTTTGCCAATGCAGAGCCAAATCCTTTTAATGCCTCTTCTGGTGTTCTGGCACTGCGGATAAATGTCAGGACTTTAACAATAAAGCTGGTAGACTCCAAAGTAACAGGTGTACCACTATCGTCTAATACAGGTTCTGGAGCTTCATCACTCAACTCAAGATAATGTACAGGCACATTATAGCTTGCACCTTCAGTTTCCTGAATTCCATTTGGCCTGAGATTTCTCTGGAACTGAAAAGGTATATGGTAAGTAAGTCTATTGCGTTGATCCAGCCTGTTCAAATCATCTGTTGGCTGAGGAGACAAATATTCTATGAAAGCTTCCTCTTCATCATAATTATCTTTTTCACTATGCTGAAGGTAAACTACAGCACCCTCGTTATTTTCTAAAAAAATATCAAGTCTCAATTCTTTCATTTCCTGTAAGCTAATATTCCTGGGCAGATCGATGTCCAGGTCATCCAGATCAATATATCGCTCTCTTACACGGTGGTTATGTAATGGTATTTCCGGATAAATATCATATAACATCTCTATTTGCTTCAAGGTAGCGCCTTTGGCTTCTGTCAATTGGCCACTTTCCGAGAATTTAACAACGCCTCGCTCATGAAAAGGCTTATCATCTTTCCACCCTAAAGTACCCCATATCTTTTCAATTTTTTCAGTTTTAGAAAATGGTAAATGGGCTTCTATGTCTTGGATTTGTGGCTGATCAAGTCTTTTAAAATTCCCTAAAGGAATAAAATGGGTAGTGCCATTACTTAATTTCGGATCGGTTTGCAGGTTGAAAATCATCTCAATTAAATTCTTTATGATAGAAATGTTATTAATTTAATAATATGTTTAATTCTCTCAAAAGTTTAAAGACACTTTTCCTTTTGAAGATGCAATATTTGAAACAGCAAACAAGTCAGTAATTGATATATAATCTTTAAAAAAGACAATTCTACACTTATTAAACAATCTATTATTAATATAACAGAAGTAAAATAGATATTGAATAAAGAGAAAATGGATGATGAATAATTGTTGTAGAATAAACATGTGCTCTCATGAAATAGAGTACTATTTGTTGATTATTTTTCTCTCTATGACACACAGATGATGTATTAATGATGTAGCTATGAACTTGGTTTTATAAATACTAAAATAGAATTTTGTTTTGCAAACGATTGCAATTTGTTTAACCAAAAACTTAAAATAATTATGTTTACAAACAGACCTAACAATTTTCTTACAATTCGAGGTATAAGTTATCTCTGGTTACTTTGTTTATTTTTCTTTGTTGGTACTTCTTATGGCCAAATAGGACCAGTAATATGGGAAGATAATTTCAACTCCCTCAATAATAATATATGGGTTCCGGATATTGGTGATGGCTGTGACAAGGGCCTTTGCGGATGGGGTAATCAGGAACTACAATCTTACCAATCAGAAAATGTATACATAGCCGATGTGCCAGGAGAAGCAGGCAACAAAGCCCTTGTTTTGGAAGCAAGAAATCAAACAGCCGGATCGAGGGCTTTTACTTCAGGAAAAGTGACTACTGAAGGTAATTTAGCCATTCACTATGGTTTAATAGAGGTGAGAATACGGGTTCCGGATTTGGAACAAGGTTTATGGCCAGCAGCCTGGCTTCTGGGTACCTCCAATTTGGCCTGGCCAGCAAAAGGTGAAATTGATATGATGGAAATGGGTTTTAGCCAGGAAGGACGAAATCAGCAACAAGAGCCTAATTCAACAGTGAATAATTATGTAGGAGCCAATGCATTTTTCCCTGTGCCAGGTGGTGGTGTGGGTAACATAGCCTATGATGTTGATTATAATCAACCTTATGTAGCAAGTACCCCACTAAATGACCGATTTGTTACTTATAGAATTTACTGGGAACCCAGCCAAATCAGGTTTACAGTGGTTGATGGAGGTAACGAATATGATTTATATACTAATCCTTTTCCAATTGATCCTGAAGGTGTTACAGCAGCTTTTTCACGCCCTTTTTATATGTTGTTAAACCTTGCAGTAGGTGGTACATTACCAGGCGTTTTGAATAATGCCGGAGTAACTGCTCCCCTACCGGGTAAGATGTACGTGGATTATGTTCGTGTTTCTGAATGGAATGGCTATGGAAGTGTTGAATTTGATTATAATGACCTGACTCCTGAATCAGGTGATTTCGGTGTGTATACTGATGAAACTCCAACAAACAATGAGTTGGTGTTTGGCTCTGACGCTGAAATTTATGTTTGGGGAGAAACAATGCAAGAAGGAAACACCCCTCCGGTAGAAGGTGATAACGTGATTGCCTGGAATACAGTAAATCCTAATAGCTGGTTTGGAGGTGGAATTGTTGCTATTAATGGCAAGGACATGTCTAATTACCTGGAAAATGGCAGTCTGAAATTTAAGATCAAAATACCGGGGAATGTATCCTTCCGAATAGGAATCACAGATAACTTCACTAACGAAAAATATATTGAATTTCCTGCGGGCCAAACCAAGTATGGCTTAGTAAGAAATGGAGAATGGGGCCAGGTAGAAATACCATTAGCTGATTATGAAGGTTTACTGGCCTTTCAGAACATCGGGTATATGTTTGCTATCACTAGTGTAGATGGAGCATTGCCCACTTCAACTTTCCAATTTGCTATTGATGATATTGTATGGACTGATGGAAACACTAATAATCCGCCTTTAGTAACTAATATTTCAGTTACTCCGGCTAATTCAACTATATCAGTAGGTGGATCACAGCAATTTCAGGCCAGTGCTGTCGATCAATTTGGCAACCCTATTAATACTAATTTCACATGGAGTAGCAGTGGTGGCTCAATTTCTTCTTCAGGTTTGTTCACCTCAAATTCTGCAGGTAATTTTACTGTAACGGCTACAAGTGGTTCAGTATCCGACAATGCAAGCATAACCGTAAATGCGGTAACTTCTGGCACTGAGCTTCCTGGCACCATACAAGCAGAAGATTATAATGAAGGTGGATCAGGAGTTGGATATTATGACACTTCAGCCGGGAATACTGGTGGTGCATATAGAACGGATGATGTTGACATTGAAGCAACAAGCGATAATTCAGGAGATTATAATGTGGGTTGGATAGAAGCAGGTGAATGGCTGGAATATACAATCAATGCGACTGCTGCCTCAAACACCTACGACTTTAGCTTTAGAGTGGCCTCTCCTACTGGAAATGGAAGCTTCTACCTTACTGTTGACGGAGAGCAGGTAACCGATAATTTACAAGCAACTAATACTGGAGACTGGCAAAATTTTACGGATATTACTGCCAATAATATCTCTATTAGCCAGGGGCAGCATGCATTGAGGCTCGTTTTTGTTAGCAGCGGACTGAATATCAATTATTTATCTGCTACAGCTAGTCAAGGGAACAATAATAACGGATGTTCTCAATTAGCTGCTAATGGTGATTTCTCAGCGGTTATCTCCAGCGATAATAACAATCCAAGCCTTACATTTGTACCGGAAAGATCAGGAGTGGGCAATCCTACTACCATCTTGTACTATAGCACCAACCCAAATGCCACTTTCCCGGGCTATGGCGTTACTGCTAATTCAGCATTTACTATAAATGCCAGTGAAGGACAAACTGTTTATTACTATTATACTTATTCAATTCCTGAAGGAGGAGAAAACAATACTGCTGGCAACATTCAAAGCTTTGTAGTAGGAGCTTGTGGTAATTCCAGCGCAAGAACAGCGGTACTGGCAAACAGTCAATTTACAAATAGCCTAGTTAAAGCATATCCTAACCCGACCAAAACCTATATAAATTTAGATATAACTGAAGCTGAGCAATTTGATGAAGTGCGCATAATTTCCTTGCAAGGTAAACTACTAAAAAGAGTTTCTACAGAAGGACAAAGCTCTATCAGAATTGAAACTGCAGACTTGCCAAATGGCATCTATTTAGTTGAGGTAAGTGGAAAGTTGGCCAGTCAAAGGATTAAAATTGTGAAATAAAAATATCTCTATTCACAAAGCAATTAACAGAGGCTGCTTCAAAAGTAAAATTTTATGGCAGCCTCTTTTTTGTTTATCCGTTAAACAAGGCGTGAATTTTAAGATAGCTGTATAAAATTTTGTTTTAGATAGGCCAAAGTAAATAAGGGGGTAGTGCTTTAGGCTGCTATCCTTGTCAGGTTGAATGCCAGAGCTGTCCTATTTCAGCCTTTACTTTTTGAGCTCTGTGTAGGATTGATTGTGGTTTTGCATTTCCTGCTAACCACCTCTACGAGGTTTAGGCCCTCCATATTCCATCTCTATCCATGTTTCGCGTCTAACAAAATATTTTTTTAATCTTTTAAATATCAGCGGGAAAGTAAAAAATAATCTCTGAACCTCAGTATTTCCAGTCCAACCGGAACCAAACTATGATATCAATTAATGTAACAACCCGAGTTCGGTTAATAAAATGGCGTCCCTGCCTCCCCCAATTGGAAGCGCTCTAACAGACTTTGAAATAAATTAAGAATTTAACTCAGGTTTATAGCAAAGGCAATTCTATAAAAAAGACGCTATTTCAACATGCTGTTGGAATGAACAGATTCCCACCTCCCTATAATGATCGGGACAAGTTGCGTGGGAATGACGGTGCTAATTGTAACTTGAGTAAAAAACTATCTTATTGCACAAATGAACAGAAAAACCAAGGTCTGTGGCTCACAGACCTTCCTCTTTTTGCTGAACTGTAAGCCTCAGACCAGTGGAAAAAGAAGACCTAAATAAGCCAGCACTAAATGCTTGTCAACACCACAAAAGCCGGCAATTATCGTCATCCCAGAAATTTTTGGAGAGCAAAGGAAAAAATTATCAGGGATCCTTTCAATGAAATGAAGTTTCATTACCTAAATTTTCTAGAATAATAGAAAAGATGGCTTTGTGCCTGGTAATGACTGTTTAATTGTAGTTTTATAGCAAAGGCAATTCTATAAAAAAGACGCTATTTCAACATGCTGTTGGAATGAACAGATTCCCACCTCCCTATAATGATCGGGACAAGTTGCGTGGGAATGACGGTGCTAATTGTAACTTGAGTAAAAAACTATCTTATTGCACAAATGAACAGAAAAACCAAGGTCTGTGGCTCACAGACCTTCCTCTTTTTGCTGAACTGTAAGCCTCAGACCAGTGGAAAAAGAAGACCTAAATAAGCCAGCACTAAATGCTTGTCAACACCACAAAAGCCGGCAATTATCGTCATCCCAGAAATTTTTGGAGAGCAACGGAAAAAATTATCAGGGATCCTTTCAATGAAGTTTCATTACCTGACTTTTCTAGCATAATAGAAAAGATTGCTTCGTGGACTGACAATGACTATTTAATTGTAGGTTTATAGCAAAGCCAATTCTATAAGAAGACTTTATTTCAACATGCTGTTGGAATGAACAGATTCCCACCTCCCGATAATGATCGGGACAAGTAGCGTGGGAATCCTAGAGCTAATGGTAATTTGAGTAAAAAAACTATCTTATTGCACAGAACACCTGGGACAAAAAGATTGCCACGCTGCGCTCGCAATAACCATTTGATTATAGGTGACACTTAATTACCAAGATTGCTTCGTACCTCGCAATAACCAGTTGATTGGCATTTTTCTTTCCATCAAGATTTAAAACCAAGTTCTGTGGCTCACAGGACTTCCCCTTATTGCTGGACTGTAAGCCTCAGACCAGTGGAAAAAAAGACCTAAATAAGCAAGCACTAAATGCTTGTCAACACCATAAAAGCAGGCAATTATCGTCATCCCAGAAATTTTTGGAGAGCAACGGAAAAAATTATCAGGGATCCTTTCAATGAAATGAAATTTCATTACCTGACTTTTCTAGAATAATAGAAAAGATTGCTTTGTGCCTGGAAATGACTGTTTAATTGTAGGTTTATAGCAAAGGCAATTCTGTAAAAAAGACACTATTTCAACATGCTGTGACCAGTGGAAAAAGAAGACCTAAATAAGCCAGCACTAAATGCTTGTCAACACCACAAAAGCAGGCAATTATCGTCATGCCCGAAATTTTTGGAGAGCAACGGAAAAAATTATCAGGGATCTTTTCATTGAAATGAAATTTCATTACCTGACTTTTCTAGAATAATAGAAAAGATTGCCGCGTTGCACTCGCAATAACCATTTGATTGGAATTTTCTTTCTATCAAGATTTCTTTTCTAAAGGGGATACTATCATTGCTCACTCAATATCTGGTTATTCCGAATTCCATATGCGCAACTTGTTGAGCATTTGAATGAAGGAATCTTCTTGCTATGAAATGCTATTGAGAAGTTGACGGTCTACTAATAGAAAAGATTGCTTCGTACCTCGCAATGATCTAAACCTCTTAAGATTGCTTCA
Source organism: Marivirga lumbricoides (assembly GCF_014636295.1). Lineage (GTDB taxonomy): Bacteria > Bacteroidota > Bacteroidia > Cytophagales > Cyclobacteriaceae > Marivirga > Marivirga lumbricoides. The sequence goes on from NZ_BMEC01000024.1 coordinate 34,246, forward strand.
GTCGCACCTCCTTCGCGATGACGAACCTTAAGAGAATTGCAGGGTGGGTTTAATGTTTTTGCTCTAGATAAGATTTTTTCATTTCTGGCAGAGACTATTTAATTGCAGGAGATTACCTGAGTTGTATTAATAAAATGGCAGCCCCTCACCTCCAAATCTGGAAAGCTATGATGGGCTCTGAAATAAATTAAGAATTTAACTTAGGTTAGTAAGTTTTCTCAATACCAGCGAAGGGTAATAAAATCCCTTAGGGATGACATTTGATAAGAACGATACTCAATGAATATTAAGGCGGATAATATAATATTTGGATAAAAAAGAACGGTTCAGCCTTTTGAGACCGTGCCTCTTTTAAGTCTCAATTGACAAATTACCTGATGAAAAATGTTCAGACAAATATCAGTTTTATTTAGTCAAATAGTTAATCAATCTTCAAAAAAGCACCAACTTTAATAGTTAGTGCTTTTATAAAAATGACGTTATTAATTCTTATTTTTCATCATAGATGGTAGATGGCCAGCTATCATTGCTTCCATTTACATCAGGCAAAATTTTGTCGGGGTCAATTGTAATAGATTTCACTTCTTTATTAGTGCTAATCAAATGATTCCAGCTATTTCCTCTTTGCCAGATTTCTCCAGGGAGGTTTATCATTTCCTCACTTCCATCTTCATAAACAACTTTCATTTTAACCGGCATAGGTACTTCTCCTTTATTTGAAAGCACAACTAAATAGCTGCCCTGATAAGGATACACACCATCAATAGCTAAATCTATATTACCATTTCCATAGAACCAGCTTTTCCAAAACCATGATAGGTCTTCTCCGGCTACATTTTCCATAGTATTGAAGAAATCACCAGGAGTTGGATGCTTATAAGCCCATCGCTCAATATAAGCAGTAAAAGCATTATCAAATCTTTCCTGACCTAATATATACTCTCTTAGCATCAATAAACCCATTGCAGGCTTTACATAAGCTATCATTCCTAAATTACGGGTACTTACTACATCCGGATAAGTAGCAATGGATTCCCTTGATTCACTTGTAAGCCAGTTTACATATTGTCTCGTCTGGTCAAGATCGTCCTGGTATTCACCATCATTAAATACTTCTGAGGAATAAAAGTTGATAAAAGTATTAAAACCTTCGTCCATCCATGCATACAATCTTTCATTACTCCCTACTATCATAGGGAACCAGTTATGGCCAAATTCGTGGTCTGTTACACCCCATAATGATTTTTCTGTTGACTTATAACCACAAAATGAAAGACCGGGATATTCCATTCCACCTATGTCAGCAGCCACATTTACCGCTACAGGATATGGATATGGGAACCATTTCTCTGAGTAATGCTCAATTGAATATTTAGTGTATTCTGTAGATCTGCTCCAGGCTGTTTCTCCATCACTTTCTTTAGGATAAGCCGACTGAGCCATTGCAGTTTTCCCATTAGGAAGGTTAATTTTAGCGGCATCCCAAATGAATGCTTTAGAAGTACCAAAAGCAACATCTCTCGAATTTTTAATTTTGAACTTCCAGGTAGAGGTTCCTGATTGCTTCACACTTGTTTTCGCAGGATCCCCAACTTCTTCAGGAGTGATAATATAAACAGTTGTATCACTTTTAGCAGCTTGCTGCATTCTCTTTTGCTGAGTAGCCGTCAACACTTCTCCTGAGTTTACCAACTCCCCGGAACCTACTACTATATAGTCATAAGGTACTGTGATATTATACTCGAAATCACCATATTCCAGGTAAAATTCACCCGCACCCAAATAAGGAGTAGTGTTCCACCCTCTTACATCATCAAATACTGCTAATCTTGGATACCATTGTGCCATAGCGAAGATAGTTCCATCTTCCACATCTAACTGACCCATTCTGTCCATCCCCGTTGTAGGAATAGTATATTCAAAATTCATGCTAACAGTTGCTGTTCCGCCATTTGCTTCGATAGGTTCTTTGAAGAAAACCTGCATTCTCGTATCCTCAATTATATGCTTATCGGAAGCATCTCCCCTTCTGCCACTCTTTGCTACAAGGTTACTTATCTTATAGCCTCCATCCATATCTCCGGTATATCTGTTACCTTGGATAGGAGTTGTTAAAGTTCCTCTTGATTCTTCAGTAAACCTGTTTTGTTCCATTTGCAACCAGATAAACTCTAAAGACTCCGGGCTATTATTAGTGTAGCTAATAGTAATATTTCCCGTTAAAAGGTCTTTCTCCGGATTAAGTGTGGCATTAATTTTATAATCGGCACTATTTTGCCAGTATTTAGGGCCAGGCTTCCCTGAAGCTGAGCGGTAAACTGTGCTCTGCCGGTCACCGAAAAAATCAAATACGCTCTGATTATTAGGTTCTGCCTCCTGTGCTGAAGCCGTCCATACCACGGCCACTATGAAGAGGAATGAAAGTTTGATAATTCTCATAAATCTACTTTTTGGTTATTTATTTTTATTACACGAAAGTAAGAAAGATTTATTTCTATAAAGAAGGAAATTTTATTAGTGGTAGAGGACAGAAAATCTTTCTTTAAGAGTATTTTTTTTACTATAAAACGGTTATATTACATCTAAAAATAATCTATAGCTTTAAATCAAAACCTTATGAAAATGAAAACATTCAAAAATACTCTACTGGCATTACTAATGCTAACTTTTAGCTGCCAGGAAAACTTAAGTGAGCTCGAAACAGCAGTCAAAAATGATTTTATACAGAATAGTGTAGCTGGTTGTAATATTGATATAAATGGAGAAACCGGTATTTCCTGTAAGTATACTTCTACAGGATTATATTCCATTTCGGGCCTGGGTAGCTTTAATAATCCTCAAATATCATGGAGCACGTCTGGTACTGGCATATTGATACCATTTGGAGCCTCAAATTCTACTGTTCAGGTAACCTTCAAGCCGACTTTCAATTCTGGTGAATTAACAGCTACTGTCACTGATGGTAGTTTAACTTGTAGTGAAACCATCACTATTGATTGTAAAGGTAGTAATGGATCAGGTGGCGGGTCTACAAATTGTGGACAAAATGATAATCTAAATATTGTTGAAAACATTGAACCATGTTATCCTTCTCAGCATCCTCATGGAAGATATACTTTAACTGGAGAATCAAGTAGTAATATTTCTTGGAGTGTACAGAATGGAACCATATTTTCTAGTTCAGGGGACTATGTTGTAATGAAACCTACGTCAATAGGTGGCTATACTTTAACCGCAACCATTACTTATCCTGGTGGCTGTAAGAAGACATACTCAAAGAATTTTTATGCTGAAAGTTGCTTATAGCATTTTCCAATTTTAAAAGAGGCTGCATTAAAATTAAGCCAGCCTCTTTTTAATTTTAGAAAACCACTATTAACTTAGGCTAATTAGGATGAGGCTTATTGACATTTACATTATTAAATACTAAAGTGGTGTAAATCCTTTCAACTTACCAGAGGGAGTTCCACCACAAAGTTCGCCCCTTTTGCTTTTTCTCCTCTTTTATACCACACATTGCCTTCCACTAATTCAACATAGCGCTTTACTAATGATAAACCAAGACCCGTGGAGCTTTCACCTGCGGTAGGTCTGGCACTGAGTTTAGAGAATTTTTTAAAAAGCTTGTCCTCTTCTTCCGGACTTATTCCCGGCCCTTCATCTATTACTTCTACAATTATACTTTCATCATTATTTGATAAAAGTATTGTTACAGTTTTATCTCTATCCGAAAATTTGATAGCATTGGAAAGAAGGTTCTCAAATATCAGCAACAGGTAAGTTTTATCCGCCTTAACCAAATATCTATCTGCTTTATTAATGGTTTTCAACTGTATAGACTTTTTATTCGCCAACTCCTGCATCTTCTGACTTAACTGTAATAACAATTCCACTACATTCAGATTATTTACATGAACTATTGTATCATCTTGCTCAGATTTATCCATCTCAAGCACTCTGTTCACTAAATTCTCAGCATTAACAGTGGTTTGCATTATTAATGCCTTACATTCTGCCTTCCCTGTCTCTTCAGTTTCCAAATCCATTAGCTTTAGTAACCCTTTTATATTGTTTAAGGGACTTCTCAGGTCGTGAGCTAAAATTCTAATAATATAATCCTTATCCTCAATAAGGCTGGTTAACTCTTCCTTTTGAGCTTCAATTATTTCTTTTTGTTCATACAAAACATTATTCTGATCTTCTAATTGTGCTAGCGTTCTGGATTGGGAATGTTCAAATACCATAGTTATAAACAAAATAATTAAAAGCAACCCAGGTAAAATAGTAGTAAACCATTCAGCACGTAAATCTGTATTATATTCGACCGGAAATTGGTATCCGTTAATGGTTGCTACTCCCATAAGAATCATCACAAAAAAACTTATAGCTCCCCAAACGTAAGCAGATTTTCTGTTAACAATTAATAATGCCAGAATAGGGATAGAAATAATCCATGGGTAGAGAGCAGATTCAATTCCCCCGGAAAAATAAGCAAGTGCAGTTACCGCATAACCACCAATTAGAACATACAGATTTCCTATAAGGACAACAGGTAGTTTAGTTCTTAACAAAAATGGTAGTAAAAGAAACCCAATAACATTCGTAAGCATCAGGTTAAAACCTTTCTCATATTCAAAATAAATACTCAAAAACAAATAGTTACTGGAAAACAAACTAGTTAATAACGAGCCTCTTACTACTAACCTCGCCTGCTTAATAGACTTCGGATCATGATAGCGGGAAGGATGTACAAAAAAATCTATAACCTTATTGATCATTATCTATTTGTATTTTAATTAATAAGAAATTGAAATAACTACCATAAATTGAAAGATCAGTGCCTAATTGGGAAAATACAACTTTTTATTCGATGAATAAGCTCACTAAGTTCATAAATACTTATAAAAAAAAGCTTACAGCAATATATGCACTTAGCAAGATCCAAAAACCAAGTAATATACCTAAAACAATAGATTTCAATAATTTATGATGTTCTGAATAATTCATAATAGCAGGAAGAGAAAGAGAAATCAATGCTTCGCAAACAATAACATATAATGGCGCATTGAAAATCATTGTAGTGTCAGGATTATAATTCCACCAACCGGCATCATTTGCCAGATGCTCATAAATAGGAATATACATACCTCCTGCAATACATAATATGATAGATGCTTTTAACACTCCCAACCTATTAGTCAATAAAACACCTATGAAGCTCAGCTGCACTAAAACATTAGACCAGGCAAAAGGCATGTAAGCAGGAGATGCCCATAGCATCATTTCATTTTGAGGATAATTCAGGCTATTAATAGTTTCTACAAGGTAAAAATCAGTTACTAATTCGAGAATACCTGCTATAGTAGCTATAATTGTTAACCTTAATAGCAAAGGGTTTTTGAAGTACAAAGCATAGCACCAAAAAAATATGTATAATAGGAATGTAATAAAAAAAGCACTCCACGGACCTGCTGCCGTTATAGCACTGAAGCAAGACCAGCCCATTAATACTATTGCTGAAACAATAATAGTTTTAGTTGTTTTCTTGTTCAGACCATCAATTTGATTTGTTAATGCCATATTTAAAAAATTGATTTATAAGTTCCAGTCTTTAGTAAGTGATGGAGGTATAGAAAATCGAACAGATTTATCATCATTATAATGACTTATAATGCCTCTTAGTAATTTCTTATTGAAAGTTTTGCTAATTTTTTGCACAAGCGAATGATGTTCAAGAGCGCCAGCCTCATGAGAAAAGAAGCGCATAAATTTAAGAACTAACAGATCTTTCAGTTTATGTGATGATTTTACATTAATATAAGAAGCCAAATCGTGCCCGCTTGCCTTTGAAAAATCTTCCAGAAAATAATTCATCAGGTAAGCTGGCAAATCATCGAGGTAGTCTTCTTTTACAACTGATTGTATAAATTTAATACATGAATCTGTTAGGGCTATACCAGCCTGGGAACTTGCCGATTGATGCGCTAATATTTTATTGGCCAGTTGAAATGACTCATCGTAACTTTCAGGTAATAAGGCTTCTTTAATACCCATTAAGTGCCCCACAACCCTCCAGCAGTGCATATAACCTTCAATCTGATCATCACTCAGCTCTATGCCCAGTTTCTTTAAACCATTGAGAATTACAGGACCAAATGACATCAATGTACCCGCTAAATCTTCCTGATTAATAGGTTCTCCTAATTCCTCAACGTCCCAGGTAAATCCGTTTCTCTCAGCTCCATGCTTTAAATAATATCTGATAGCGGCATGAATAAGTCTCACTTTCTGAACTGTAATAATACCTCTCCCCCCAGGAGACAAGCCTCCTGAAGATAATACATTAAAGATCATTTGCCCAGTTTCCATCAGCCTTCTGGCCAACGGATCAATATCATTTTTATGAGATAGTAGTCTGCCTGTATCATACAACACCTGAGCGCCCTTTGCGCAGGTGTAACACATAGGCAGAGAGCTTACATTTAAAAGCATGAAAATTTCAGGTCCGAATTCACTAAAAACTTGCTCTCCTACTTGTACTTTTTCTGCATTATACCATTGGGGTAACTCTGAAGAAACTTGAAAATAGTTTTGTAGCAGTTTATTAATACTAGCAGGAAAACTGCTAAAAGTAGAATCGTTGAAGCTGTCATTCTTCACTAATGTCAGGAATATCTCATTCAGATGATTAAGATCTCGTTGTTCGATTATTTTGGCTATCACCTGATCGGCTAGCTGATCTGTTTCAAATCGGCAACTATTAAGAAAATTAGGAGTAATAGTTGAAATATTAAAAAATTGATTCCTCATGTACTATAAATATTTGGAAAAATATAAATATTTATTGTTTGTAACTACTCAGGTGCTAAAATAAAATAATTTTTCATGTTGTGTGGATAAGTTTCCAATTAAAAAGTAGCCTGAAACATCATGGGGGTAATTTAATTGGCGAATAGCTGAAAATCAGCTTAATG
>NZ_BMEC01000025.1 GCF_014636295.1 Marivirga lumbricoides
TCTATAATTTTGTACTTTTCCAAGAAGTTAAACACCTAAACATCGAGGATCAAAATAAAAAAAGCTGAACTTCATCAGTCCAACTCTTATATTTTCCTTTGGCTATAGTAATTATCAAGGACGTCCTTTTTAGGACTAGTCACACATATAAATGAGTAACTAATTTATTCTTCACCATTCTTACTCACTTGCTTTCCCATTAGGAATGCTTTGATGTAATCATTTAAGTCACCATCCAATACATTTTGCACATCGGTTCTTTCAACACCTGTTCTCGCATCTTTAATAAGTTTGTAAGGGTGTAATACATAGTTTCTGATCTGAGAACCAAAATCAATCTTCATTTTTCCTGCCTCTATCTCATTTCTTTCTGCATTACGTTTCTCTACTTCACGCTGGTAAAGTTGCGACTTCAACATTTTCATCGCCTCCTCCCTGTTTCCAAGCTGCGTTCTGCCTGCCTGGCAAACCACCACGATACCTGTAGGTTTATGAGTAAGCTGAACTTTCGTTTCTACTTTATTCACGTTCTGTCCACCAGCACCACCTGACCTTGAGGTATGCATCTCAATTTCAGAAGGATGAATATTGATTTCAATCGTATCATCCACCACCGGATAGACATATACTGAGGCGAAAGAAGTATGTCTTCTTCCACCACTATCGAAAGGTGAAATTCTCACAAGACGATGAACCCCATTCTCCGATTTGAGAAAGCCATATGCTTGCGGACCATCAAATTCTAAAGTAACAGATTTTACCCCTGCCACATCGCCAGCTTGAAAATCCACTTCGCGTACTTTATAGCCATTGGACTCCCCCCACATAATGTACATACGCATTAATATGCCAGCCCAATCGTTACTTTCTGTACCTCCGGCCCCTGGACTAATCTGCAACATGGCAGAAAGCTGATCTTCTTCCGAAGAAAGCATCTTTTTAAGCTCAAGGTCTTCTACCTTGCCCATTGCTTTTTCGTAAGCCTTATCCACTTCAGCTTCAGTAGCTTCTTCCAGTTCATAAAACTCATAAAGCGTTTCAGCATCACCATATAAGTCACTCAATTCTTCAAAATGCTTGGTCCACTCTTTAATGGCCCTGATTTTCTTCATTGTTTCTTCAGCGGCATCTGAATCATTCCAGAAGTCCGGCTGAGCTGTGAGCATTTCAAGCTCTTTTATTTCTTCAATTTTAGTATCGTAGTCAAAGATACCCCCTCAAGGCATTAACACGAGCCTTTAAATCTTTCAGTTGATCTGATGTCATGAGACAAAGATTTGTTTATGGTTAAAAATTTATTTCCGTTGATGTTTATGAGTAAGCCTGTAGCTATCCTTTCAGCCTTATCCATAAAAAAGCCGTAAAGCTTTATTAAACAATACGGCAAAATTATATTAAATAAATGAATTTAGATCATGTGAAGCCAGCCAAATTTATCTTCAGCTTCTCCTGATTTGATAGCATCCATTGCCTTTAGCACCTTGTTGGAAAACTTCCTTTCTTCGATGGCTGGCAAGGTATAATCAGTATCTTCATAGCCAATCAATTTAATATGAGCAATGGTAGCAGCCGTTCCCGCACCAAAAGCTTCCTGCAGCGTGCCATCTTTAGCTGCATTAATTACTTCCTCTACTGTAATTCTTCTCTCTTCTACCTTCATTCCCCAGTCGCGAGCAAGTGTTAGCACAGAATCTCTTGTGATACCTCTCAAGATTGTAGAGCCAGCCTCAGGAGTAATTAATGTATCATTTATAACAAACATGATATTCATGGTACCGGATTCTTCAAAATACTTGTGCTCCTTGGCGTCTGTCCACAAAAGTTGATGATACCCTAATTTCTGAGCCTGACGAGCAGGATACAAAGCGCCAGCATAGTTACCCGCAGCTTTAGCAAAGCCAGTTCCACCTTCAGCAGCACGAGTATATTTGGTTTCAATTTTTACCTTTACCGGCTCTGTATAATAGGAACTTACAGGACAAGTGATGATCATAAACCTATAAGTATCAGAAGGTTTGATACCGATATAATCGTCCATAGCAAAAACAAAAGGACGGATATAAAGAGAATTTCCAGGTTGATCAGGAATCCATGCGCTATCTAGTTTAAGAAGTTCTTTCAAAGCATGCATAAACAAATCTTCAGGCACTTCAGGTATGCACATGCGTTCTGCAGATTTATTCAATCTTGCTGCATTAGCTTTAGGTCTGAAAATAGCTGTTTCTCCGGATTTAGTTTTATAGGCTTTTAACCCTTCAAAGATGGACTGTCCATAATGTATTACACTTGAGGCAGGTGCTAAAGAAAGATTTTCATAAGGCTGAATCCTCAAATCTGTCCATTCACCATCTTTATAGTCAGCTATGAACATATGATCTGAATACACTCTGCCGAAAGGAATATTGTTAAAGTCAACTTCCTTAATTTTTGATTTTTCAACCTTTTGAACGGATATTTCTGAAGTTTCTAGCATCACTGTGGGTAATTTTAAAAGTACGAAATTAGTAAAAAACGAAGGTATTTCCAATATTATTTTTTGGGTACCCAAGGCACCTCAGTAGAGCTAAGCTCTTTGGTAACCATTCTGGAAAGTACAAATAAATAATCTGAAAGCCTGTTTAAGTAGATAACAATCACTTCTTCAACAGCTTCCGATTCAGCCAACGCTACTACTCCCCTCTCTGCCCTTCTGCAAACAGTCCGTGCAATATGCGTGTAAGAAATCACAGGATTTCCGCCCGGTAAAATAAAGTTTTTCATTGGTGGCAACTCTTCGTTCATCTCATCAATTGCTTTTTCAAGTCGATCAATGTCAGAATGCTTAATTTCCGGAATTGAAAATTGTCTTTCACCTCCTTCATTAGCAAGGTGAGAGCCTATTGTAAACAATCGATCCTGAATTTCAATCAGTAAAAGATGCCTCTTCTGGTTTACGGATTGATCCCTTAATAATCCTATCCAGGAATTTAATTCATCCACATTACCATAGGCATCAATTCTTCTATTGGCTTTTGAAACCCTGGAACCACCTAATAATGAAGTCTTTCCTTTGTCCCCTGTTTTAGTATATATTTTCATCTATTTTTTTTGCTCTAAAAAACAATTGTTAAGGATTTAACCCTCTTTTGCAAAGTAAAGTTTTCTCCCCGAACATCCTTTACTAAACAGTAATTAATTTTACTAAAAAGCAATATAGATTAAGCCATCCTCTGCTAAATGAAAATTTGATTAGTTCAATAAATTCGTCTTGTTTATTAAAACAAAAAGGCCGAAGAATATCCCCCGGCCCTTACTATATTTTGTCTTATTCTACTTTTACTTAGCTTGCCAAACCACTTCTTTATGGTCAGCTCCCGCCTGCAATACAATACGTGTAGGATTAGGTGCTAAAGCTAAAGTAACTTTTGCACTGGCAAAATCATCAGCTTCTACCAATACCCCCTGGCCTGGCGCTACATCAATGGTATCATCTTTCACAATATACTCGTCAGCCAAATATGCTATAGGGAGTAATACATCGTTATCCGGGCAGAACTCATCATGTACCTCTGCTAATGCATCTTCAAGGTATTCACCATAATTTTCAATGAAATCATCTTCCAGGTCGTGTAGTTCCTCTTCTATGGCATCATAATCTTTATCGGCATAATTTAATTTACTTAGCGCTATCTTCTTCTTAACAAGAGTGGTTAAGTCCGAATCTAATTTTTTAATATCTATCATTATTGTGTTGGGCTAAAATTTCAGATTGCAAAATTCCTTAGATTGCCTTGAACTTCCAAACAAACCCTGTACTAATTCTTAATAATTATAGTTTTATTTCTATTCCACAGAAATAAATTTAATTTTGGTTCTAAATCGTTAAATACGAGACCTAAATTTAATTCTTCCCGTAACTTACAAACAGGAAGAAATAATATTGTTTAAATTCATTCATCAAAAATATTAAGTAAAAAGCTATGGAACAGGATTTTTTACCTATTAAAGGAACTGACTACATTGAATTTTATGTCGGCAATGCCAAGCAGTCGGCCATGTATTACCAAACAGCGCTTGGCTTTGAAATGAAAGCCTATGCCGGGCCGGAAACAGGTATAAAAGACCGGTGCTCTTATATGTTGCAACAAGGTAAAATACGCTTTGTACTCACCTCCTCTCTGGTACCTGATTCCGAAATTTCAGAGCATGTTAAAAAACATGGTGATGGTGTAAAAGTTTTAGCACTTTGGGTGGATGATGCAGAAGTTTCATGGAAAGAGACGACAACCAGAGGTGCAAAATCCCACACCGAACCGAAAGTTTTGGAAGATGATAACGGCAAAGTAACCATTTCAAGTATTCATACTTATGGAGAAACGCTTCACACTTTTGTTGATAGAACGCACTATGATGGGCCATTTCTACCAGGTTTTATAGCAAAAACCAGTGCTTTACCTGCCAGCCCAATTGGTTTAAAATATGTAGACCATTGCGTTGGAAATGTAGGCTGGGGAGAAATGAATAAATGGGTAGAATTTTATGAAAAAGTAATGGGTTTCAGTCTGTTGATTACTTTCGATGATAAAGACATTTCAACAGAATACACAGCTCTCATGTCCAAAGTGGTATCAAATGGTAATGGATTCATCAAGTTTCCTATTAATGAGCCGGCTGAAGGAAAGAAAAAATCCCAGATTGAAGAATATATAGATTTTTACAAAGGAGCGGGTGTACAGCACATCGCCATCGCTACAGATGATATCATCCATACAGTTTCGGAGATGCGAAGGCGAGGAGTTGAATTCCTGAACGTCCCTGAAACCTATTATCAGGACTTGCAGGACAGAGTGGGTGAAATAGAAGAAGATATTAAACCCATAAAAGACCTTAACATACTGGTAGACAGGGATAATGAAGGTTACTTATTACAGATTTTCACAAAACCTATTCAGGACAGGCCAACTGTGTTTTTTGAAATTATCCAAAGAAAAGGAGCCAAATCTTTCGGAAAAGGTAACTTCAAAGCACTTTTTGAAGCCATTGAAAGAGAACAGGAATTAAGAGGGAATTTATAAAAAATGTAATGAAGCTTTATGGTATAAAAATCTGCTGTTTCTTTTATGGAGGATCACTTTTTTAATCAAAAATCAAAACTATTTTCTTCAAAAAAATAAAATAAGTTATCTTGATACCAAGATCAAAAAATAGAGATTTACTATAAAAGTGAGGCTAAAGAAGATTTAAAAACAAAATATAAAAGCATAAACAACTATCATGACAACCGAAGAAAGAGCGCAAAAATGGCTTAGTAGCCAATCTGTAGACGATACTACTAAAGAAAGCATCCGTAAAATGCAGTCTGAAAACCCTGATGAATTTAAAGAATCATTCTATCAGGATCTTGAATTTGGTACAGGAGGCCTTCGGGGCATCATGGGTGTTGGGAGCAACCGAATGAATCGCTACACTTTGGGAATGGCTACACAAGGGTTATCCAACTATCTTAACAAAACATTTACAGAGAGTGGAATATCTGTAGCCATTGCACATGATTGCCGAAACAACAGTGATACTTTCGCTAAAACTGTAGCAGATGTTTTTACTGCCAATGGTATTAAAGTGTACTTTTTTGAAGGTTTGCGACCTACTCCGGAGCTATCTTTCGCCATCCGATATTTTGGATGCAAAAGTGGCGTAGTACTTACAGCTTCGCACAATCCTAAGGAATATAATGGCTATAAAGCTTATTGGTCTGATGGTGCTCAGCTCATTGAACCGCACGATGAAAATGTGATGAAAGAAGTTCAGGCAATTCAGTCCATAGACGATGTTCAATTTGCCGGAAATAATAGTTTGATTGAATACATTGGTGAAGACGTTGACAAAGCATATTTGGAGGAATTGAAGAAGATTTCTCTTTTTCCAAAAGCCACTGAAGAAGATAAGTCTATTAAAATCGTATTTTCACCTATCCACGGTACAGGCATCACTTTAGTGCCAAAAGCCCTGGAGAACTTTGGTTTCAAGAATGTTCATCTGGTAGAAGAACAAACTACTCCTGATGGTAATTTCCCTACAGTTATCTATCCAAATCCTGAAGAAAAAGAGGCGATGAAAAAGTCCTTGGCTATGGGTGAAAGCGTAGACGCTGATATTATTATGGCTACAGACCCTGATGCAGATCGTGTAGGAATAGCTATTAAAAATGCAGATAATAAGTTTGAATTACTTAATGGAAACCAGACAGGCTCTCTCCTAATATACTATTTGCTTTCACGATGGGACGAGCTTGGAAAGTATACAGGAAAAGAATTCATTGTAAAAACTATTGTTACCACTGAATTGATCAAGGCCATCGCTGATCATTTTAAAGTGAAAAGTTATGATACTTTAACAGGCTTTAAACACATTGCCGGTTTAATCAGAGACTTAGAAGGAAAAGAAAAATTTATAGGCGGTGGAGAAGAAAGTTACGGCTACCTCATTGGTGATTTTGTGCGCGATAAAGATGCTGTAGCTTCCAGCGTAATGATTGCTGAAATGACTGCATATGTAAAATCTAAAGGCAAAACAGTATATGACTACCTCATAGAGATGTATGCTAAATTTGGCCTTTACAGGGAAGATTTAATCTCTATTACTAAGAAAGGAATTTCCGGAAGTGAGGAAATCAAGCAGATGATGACACGCTTCAGGGAAAATACTCCTGGCAGCATTAACGGCATTAAGGTGACTAAAATGAGGGATTATAAAACTGGCTCAGAAACAGATTTAGCTAGTGGAGAGAAAAAGAAGCTTGATTTCCCTTCATCTAACGTGCTTCAATTCTTCCTGGAAGATGGCAGTAAAATTTCGGCCAGGCCTTCAGGAACAGAGCCTAAAATTAAATTTTATGTCAGCGTAAATAGTAAATTATCTTCAAAAGAAAACTTTAAGGCAGAGTTCGATCAATTAGGAGACAAAATCAAAGGCCTTTTAGATGATTTAAACCTGTAATATCTTTTACCCGCAGAAGCTTTTTTTTAACAGAAAGAAGCTTCTGCTAAAAATACCCTTATTAATATCACTTAAAACATTTTAAATACATCATCACAAAAGCCTGCTTCGGCATAAAACCCTCTAATAAATGAAAATAGGCCTAATATCAGATACCCATGGATATTTTGACCCTCAAATCATCAATTACTTTCAATCTTGTGATGAAATCTGGCATGCAGGTGATATCGGTGAAGGCAATATAATTGCAGAATTGGAAAAGATAGCACCCACAGTGGTGGTTTTTGGAAATATAGACTCTCCTCTTTTTCAGCGGATTTTTCCTGAAGACTTATTTTTTGAACGTGAAGGGTTAGAAATTTTCATGAGCCACATAGGTGGCAAACCTCCCTATTACAACCCTCGCGTAAGAAAATTAATACGGGAAAGAAAGCCGGATATTTTTGTCTGCGGACACTCTCACATATTAAAAGTGGTTACTGATCACAAGCATGATAAGCTATTGTATCTGAACCCGGGAGCTGCCGGTAAGCAGGGCTTCCACCAAATGCGGACGCTCTTACGATTTGAGATAAACAACAAGAAAATCAGTAAAATGGAAGCAATAGAGTTGGGCAAACGTGGTGCTTTAAGTTGATTTTTTTTATTCACTAGTTATACGTTCAACCCCTACAGGGTTGATTGCAACCATATATCCTTAGCCCAGGATTACAATCCTGGGCTAAGGAGTTTAAGCCCTTCATGCTTTTTAACCTGAATTCGAATCTTAATTTGCTTTAAAAGCCTGTCAGAGCGTTCCTGCTTTGGTGGGACAAACTAATTCGATCCCGCTCAAGTGGAATTATATTTTTTAGAAAAAAGAAATTTAACCTATGCCGACCCATCGGTATCCATAATCTCATCATATTATAACAGGAGATACCGCTTAATCGAACTGAGGTTTCAGGCTTTTTATCTAATTATAATTGTACTTTTTAAATCTAATTTTTTTAGACACTTCCTATTTATGATGCCCCAACGAAATTAGACTCTATACAAAAACCATTGATGCCCTCAATGTTATAGCCAGCTATAAAACAACCTCAAGAGGGTTTAATAAATAACTCTATCATATCTAAATCAATGAATAATTGCAGCTTACAAGGTATTAAATCCCCAAGAATCCATTTATTGTTCACCCTTTCCCTGGATTTACCAAAAGTAGAGAGATTGGGTAAGCTACAATCTCCTACTTTGAAAATTCCCTTCGCTCAAATTTTGACAGGAAGTTAACAAACCCTGTAAGGGTTAAACTCTATAACCATTGATGGTATCAATGGTTATAGCTAGCTATAAAAACAACCCCGTAGGGGTTGAACAGCTGCTAAAAGATACGAATACCGGTTTACCTAAAATAATTTTTGTAAATTGTAATGTTTCACCAAAAGCCGTTTTCTATGAGTTCATATAGGCAGATATTTTACCAGATAATTTTTGGGACTAAGTATAGAGCCAAAACATTGACAGAAGAATACTGCCTTGATCTATACAAGTACATTTGGGGAATATTAAAAGCGAAAAACTGTATAACCTATAGGATTAATGGAGTTGAAGATCACATTCATATTTGCTGTGACTTACATCCATCAGTAGCTTTAGCAGACTTAGTGAAAGATATCAAGCTCTCAAGCAGTATTTGGCTTAAAGCAAATCCTCACTTTCCTGATTTCATAGGCTGGCAAGTTGGATATGGAGCATTTACCTACTCCCAAAGAGAAAAAGAAAAGATCATTAACTACGTTAAGCGTCAAAAAACACATCATCAGGAAGTTAGCTTCATCAATGAATTCAAAGAGATACTGATTGAGCAGAACATTGAATTTGACGAGAAATTTTTACCTTAATTCACCCCCTACAGGGTTGATCGCAACCATATATCCTTAGCCCAGGGTTACAATCCTGGGCTAAGGAGTTTAAGCCCTTCAGGCATTTTTTATCTCCACAATAATTAATTATATCAATAGTAATTACCGCAACTCAAATAACTCAAACAGGACTGAACGCTATTACTCATCAAGCTTAATCAGATTTCCTTGATTGATGTACAAAGAAATAGTTTCTCCTTCCTTAGCACTATATTCCCTGGTGTTCACATAAAGCACATTTTTATCGGAGCTTGAACCAATAACAGCTTTCAATAGAAAGTAATTACCCATAAATGTGATGGATTCTACCTCTGCTTTCAGTATAATTTCTGCTGAATCCCCTGCGCTTTCCAACCTGATTTTCTCAGGCCAAATACCATAGATTTTATTGGCTGAAAGAACATGGGAAAACTCATCTTTCAATAAATCACCGGGGATCATATTAAATAAACCTATAAGCTGGGCCACTTGAGCATTAGCTGGCTGCCTGTAAATTTCTTTAGAGGCTCCACTTTGAATTATCTTTCCATCTTCCAGAAAATGAATAATATCAGCCAAATAAAATGCTTCGGACACATCATGCGTTACGAAGATAATAGCTGTAGAAAATTCAGCATTCATTTCCTTTAAAGCATCCATCAGAACTTGTCGGGTGGCTTTGTCCAGTTGAGTAAACGGCTCGTCCAGCAACAATACATCAGGCAAAGTAGCCATAGCACGAGCAATGGCAAGTCTTTGCTTTTCACCGCCTGACAGCAACTCAATCCTTTTATCTTTTAACGGCACAAGCCGCATCAAGTGAAGCAGCTTATCTCTTTGCTCCTGAGAAAAATCAGAATTATAAGCCAGCAGTGCATCTTTGAGGTTTTCCTCTACTGTTCTGTTCTTGAGTAAACGAAAATCCTGAGCCATATAGGCTAGCTCCTCATAACCAGGAATTAGCACCTCTTCCGGATTCTCCAAAACCTGCTCCTGAAATTTCACTTCTCCACTATCCACCGAAACTAAGCCTGCCAATATTTTAAGGAGCGTAGTTTTTCCGGCCCCACTCCTGCCCATAATGGCATGGATTTCTGCTTTCCTAACAGAAATGCTAACAGCATGAAGCAGGGCTTGCTTCCCAAATTGCTTGAAGATACCTTCTGCGGATAGTAAGGAAATGTTACTCATGAACACAAATTGTAAATTATACCTTAAAAATGGTGTGAATAGTCGGAATTACAGCAGAAAAGGCAAAAAAAAAGCGAACCGTATGGCTCGCTTCAAATTATATCTTAAAACTATCTTACTTATCTTCTTTTTTGTCTTCTGATTTTTTTGCTTTTGGCGCATCATCAGACTTTTCAGTAGCTGCTTTTTTCTTAGGTGCTGCTTTTTTAGCTTTTGGAGCATCCTCAGTCTTAGCTTCAGCTTTGGCTCCTTTTGCAGTTTCCTCCTCTTTCTTTGCAACCGGCTTTTTGTCAGCCTTCTCAAATTCAGCTTTAATTTCTTCTACGTCAACATTTTTGATGACCGGCTTTTGCTGCAAACGTTTAATATTGTCAACTCTTTTCTTAGCGACTACTCTATTTTTTCTAGCTTTTCTTTTAAGACTTGTTCCTGCCATGGTTACTTCTTTATCAAAATTGGAGTGCAAAGATATGAATTTCATTTTAACAAGCATAATCTTATTAAAATAATTTACAGGCTTTTAACAATAATTGAAGGCTTCAATTACAATTTTTGTAGTTTTGCAGCTAAAGATTGAATCAATGAGTAAACAAAAACCCTCTTTACCTAAAGGAACACGTGATTTTGGCCCCGCAGAAATGGGCAAACGTCATTTTATCTTAGAAACCATTAAAAAGGTGTATCAAAAATATGGCTATGCACCCATAGAAACACCTTCAATGGAAAACTTAAGCGTGCTTCAGGGAAAATACGGTGATGAGGGCGATCAGTTGCTCTTTAAAATATTGAACTCTGGTGATTTTTTATCCAAAACAGATCAAGAGGATATATCTTCTTCTCGTAATTTACTTCCAAAAATATCAGAAAAAGGACTCCGTTACGATCTAACAGTTCCTTTTGCACGCTTTGTAGTTATGCATCAGCACGAATTAAACTTCCCGTTTAAGCGATACCAAATTCAGCCGGTTTGGCGTGCAGACAGACCTCAAAAAGGAAGATACAGGGAGTTTTATCAGTGTGATGCAGATGCTATCGGCACCGATTCTTTGTTGTGTGAAGCGGAAATAGTTTTGATGATTCACGAAGTATTTGAGAAACTACAGGCCAAACAGCCTAATAGCCTGGATTACGCCATTAAGATCAATAACAGAAAAGTGTTGAGCGGAATTGTGGAAGTAATTGGTGCCAGTGGAAAAGAAACAGATTTTGCAGTCGCTATTGATAAGCTGGACAAAATTGGGCAGGAAAAAGTAAAGGAAGAGTTAATAGACAGAGGGTTTCCTACAGAATCACTCCAGAAAATAGATCCTTTATTTTCATTATCCGGAGATAACAGGCAGCAATTAAACCATTTAAAAACTTTCCTTAGCACATCTGAAATTGGCTTAAAAGGAGTGGCGGAATTAGAAGAAGTACTGACTATATTGGAAGGTTTTGGCGCTGAGGTTCCTCAACTGGAAATTGACGTAACACTTGCAAGAGGCCTCTCCTATTACACAGGAGCCATTTTCGAAGTAAAACCTAAAAATGTGGAGATGGGAAGCATTTCCGGTGGTGGCAGGTACGATGGCCTCACAGATAATTTCGGGCTACCCAATGTAAGCGGAGTTGGAATCTCTTTTGGTGTGGATAGAATTTATGATGTACTGGAGGAATTGAATTTATTCCCTGAGTCTAACCAGGAAACCACGCAGGTTTTAATAGTTGCTTTTGATGAAGAAACATGGAAATACAGCCTCAAGGCTTTGAATGCTTTGCGTGTGCAAGGAATTAAATCTGAGCTATATCCTGAGCCTGTAAAATTGAAAAAACAGATGAAATATGGTAATGACAAAAACATTCCATATGTAATTGTCATCGGTTCGGAGGAGATGAAAAGCGGAAAACTAACTTTCAAAAACATGCAGGAAGGTTCTCAAAGCAACGTAGAATTACCAGAAATAATTAAGCAATTAACCAATTCATCTGTCAATTAAGTAGCATAGATTTAAACAAACACATTAAAATGAGTGATTTCTTCAGCATTAGCCATCAGGCACTCACCCTTTCCGATATAAGAAATATAATTGATAATAAATTAAAAATTCAGCTTTCAGAGGAAGCCAAGCAAGCCATCACCAATTGCAGAACTTTTTTAGATCAGCATATTGCCACCTCTGAGGCCCCTGTCTACGGAATCAATACAGGATTCGGCTCACTGTACAGCAGAAATATTTCCAAACCTGATCTGGAAAAATTACAGAGTAATTTAGTGATGTCGCATGCTTGCGGAACCGGCCCTGAAATACCGCAAGGCATTGTTAAACTAATGCTGCTTTTAAAAATCCAGTCACTTGCCTTTGGTTATAGCGGGAGTCACTTGAACACCGTACAAAGGCTGGTCGACTTTTTCAATGAAGATATTCTACCTGTAATTTACGAAACAGGTTCTTTAGGTGCCTCAGGTGATTTGGCCCCTCTGGCTCACCTCAGTCTTCCTCTTTTAGGAAAAGGAGAAGTCAATTACAAAGGAGAAAAAATAAGTGGGGCTGGCCTACTCGCTAAAATGCAATGGGAGCCTGTTCATTTGAAGGCTAAAGAAGGATTAGCGTTACTCAATGGCACGCAATTCATGGCGGCTTTTGCTGTTCATGCTCTTATTAAAGGGCAGGACTTAATGAAATGGGCCAACACTATAAGTGCTCTCTCAATTGATGCTTTTGATGGAAGAATTGAACCGTTTGATAACAAAATACATCAAATAAGAAACCAGCAAGGCCAGATAACTGTAGCAGAACACATTAGAAAATTGCTTGATGGAAGTGAAATAATTAAGCAACCTAAAAAACATGTGCAGGACCCTTACAGCTTCCGATGCATTCCGCAGGTACATGGAGCCACACAGGATACACTGATTTTTGCCCAAACCATTATTGAGCGTGAACTTGCAGGTGTAACCGACAACCCAAATGTTTTCCCGGAGGAAGGTGAGATTATTTCAGGAGGTAATTTCCATGGACAGCCCTTGGCTCTGATACTTGATTATTTAGCCATTGCAATGGCAGAATTAGGCAGTATTTCCGAAAGAAGAACCTACCAGCTGGTTTCCGGAAGCCGTGGTTTACCGGATTTTTTGGTAATGAACCCTGGTCTTAATTCCGGGTTAATGATTCCTCAATATAGTGCTGCAAGTCTGGTAAGCCAGAGCAAACAGCTTTGTACTCCCGCGTCTGTAGATTCTATAGTTTCCTCCAACGGGCAGGAAGACCACGTAAGTATGGGTGCTAACGCAGCTACCAAACTTTATAAAGTAGTAGAAAATACGACTCAAATTTTGGCCATAGAACTACTCAATGCTTCTCAGGCAATAGATTTCAGAAAGCCACTGAAAACAAGTCCTGTTTTAGAGCAATTAATTCGTAATTTTAGGCAGGAAATTCCGTTAATAGAAGATGACCGTATTTTGCATAATGATATTGTAAATGCGGTAAAATTCATTAAAACACATTCTGCTTGAAAAATATTTATCTCTTCATTATAGCATTTTCAGCTCCATTTTTGCTTTGGAGCCAGGGAAATTTCCCCAGTGAAAATGGTTTATTTGAAGTAGATTATTTAAAAGGCTGCGTAGGAACTACTATTACAGTAACTCCTATAGCTGCTACAGGTACCTACCTGGCTTGCTTTGACGCAGACTTGACTGATCTTACCTCTTCTGAAAATCAGACCTGCTTTAATGAACAAGCTAATAAGCCAGTAGGAAAACTAGAATTCACCTACACAGAACCTGGTATTTATAATATTCTTGTATTAAATCAGCTGACAGGGAGCCAGCAATTCGACAGCTTAACAATCAAAATTTTTGATCCTGAATTGCCGCAGCTTGCCTTATCTAACTGCAATGGCGATATATTTTTTAATTTGAATCCTGAAGTAGAAAGCTTTGATATTTACAATATCAATTTTGGAGATGGCACACCTCCCCAGAACGTTAGTATTAATAACTTCCCTATTTCCCATACCTATTCTGATAATACTCTGCCTTACACTGTACAGGCTACAGGAAGTTTTGATGCCTCAGGTTTTAATAATTGCAGCAACACAACATATACCAATACTATTGTTCCTGAAAATCTCAATGAAACAGCAGCAACTATAACTTCGCTTGATTTAATTTCAGCCTCCACTCTGGAAATCGCTTTTAATGCCAATGAAAACCAGTTTTACTCCGTTGAAATCAGTCAAAACAATAACACACCCTACAACTCTGTTCGCTCACTTTCCCGCCAAAGTGTAGGAACCTTACAGCTGGATAACCTGGACTTGACCAATAATTTTTATTGCGTAAGGATTGTATCTAAAAGCCTTTGTACAGGAAATGATTTGCTCAGTAACGAAGTTTGTTCCATACAATTAACTGGTGATGCTCAAGCAGATGGCAATCTCCTTGAATGGAACAGTGGAAGTTTTACAACTTCTACCCTTTATAAAAATGGAATTGAAATATATACTGGAAACTCTCCATTTTTGGATACTAATGTGCTTTGCGGGCAGACGGACAATTATGAAATAATCGCAACCAATGCTTCAGGAATAGAAGTTAGATCTTTAGCAGTAGAAATTATTGCTGAAGCATCAGCTTCACAATTGCCAATAACCCAAGTAAGTACCCGAGTACTCAGCTCCGGGGAATTAGAAATAGAATGGGAAGTGCCTCAGGGCTTACAACCGGAGACTTATATTGTGTACAAAAAGCAAAAAGAAAGCGATAATTTTAGGGAAATTGCCACTACTGATTCTACCTCTTTTACAGACACATCATCTGACTTTACAAGCGGCATCAGTTTTTATTCAGTCTCTTATTCTAATAACTGTAGCGGAAGATCTCCACTGGTTGCTACAGCGCCTAACATTCTGCTTACTGCCAATGAATCTGAAAACATTATCAATTTCAGCTGGAATAGCTTTACAGGCTATGATTCCCTTTTATCGCATTACTTAATTAGAAAATATGACAGAGATTTGAATTTGGTTGATGAATGGGATATTGGCCATGAAACATTTTTTAGCGATGATGTGGCAAATGCAGGCGAGCAGATATATATTTACCAGGTATTTGCAATTTCTGAAAATGGCTTAATTTCTTCTTCAAACCAGGTGCAATTTAAAATCCCTCCTAGCTTTTTTGTGCCTTCAGGCTTTACGCCTAATGGAGATGCACTCAATGAAGAAATTAAAGTAGTGGGAAAATTTATCGAGCAGGTAGAATTTAGCATCTTTAACAGATGGGGCACGTTAATTTTCAGAAGTAATGAACTCGATAAAGGCTGGGACGGTTTCCTGCCAGACCGAGAAGCACCGGAGGGCACTTATAGTTACACCATTGTAGTAAAAGATGCTGCCGGAGAAGAGTATTTTAAAAGTGGAGTTTTTAATTTAATTAGATAGAAGAATATGTTTGACATGATGAAAATGATGGGCCAGATAAAAGAGGTTCAGGGCAAAGTGAAGCAGGCTCAGGAAAACCTGGTACACATAACTGCAGAAGGCGAAGCTGGTGCGGGTATGGTGAAGGCTGTGGTAAATGGAAAAAAGCAAGTAATCAGCATCGATATTGATAGTTCCCTGGTGAATGATAATGATAAGGAAATGATTCAGGATTTAACAGTTGCAGCTATTAATAAAGCCATGGAAGAAGTGGATGTTAAAGCCCGTGAAGAAATGAAAAAAGCAACAGACGGAGTATTGCCTAACATACCAGGCATGGATTTAGGAAGTATGTTCAATGCCTGATCAGGTTGCAGTAGTAATATTAAATTTTAACGGAAGAAACTACCTTGAGCAGTTTCTTCCCTCTGTCATCAAAAACAGTAAACCACATAAAGTAATTGTAGCAGATAATGCTTCTACAGACGACTCAGTCGCTTTTCTACAGTCGCAGTACCCTAACCAACAGTTGATTCTGATGGAGAAAAATACCGGTTTTGCCGGAGGTTACAATGAAGCATTAGCTCAAATTAATGCAGAATATTTCGTCCTTCTCAATTCAGATGTTGAGGTAACACCTAACTGGATTGATCCAGTAATCCATCTCATGCAGGAAAAGCCGGAAATAATAGCCTGCCAGCCAAAAATCAAATCTTTTTATAAAAAAACACATTTTGAATATGCCGGTGCAGCCGGAGGCTTTATTGACTATCTTGGTTACCCTTTCTGCAGAGGTCGTATTTTCTCCACTCTGGAAGAGGATAAAGGTCAATATGATGATGATAAAGAGATATTCTGGGCGACCGGGGCCTGTTTCTTTGTAAAAGCCAAACCTTTTTTCGAGCTTGGAGCTTTAGATGAGCGCTTTTTCGCTCACATGGAAGAAATAGATTTTTGTTGGAGAGCTAAAAACAAAGGATACAGAATTTACTACACTGCAAAAAGCACTGTCTACCATGTTGGTGGTGGCACGCTACAAACTGACAGCCCTTACAAGACTTATTTGAATTTCAGAAATAACCTGTTAATGCTTTATAAAAATTTAAGTCTTATAGAATTTACCCCTCTTTATAAAAAGAGAAAACTACTCGACTACCTTGCAGCAACACAATTTTTCCTTCAGGGAAAAGCCAAAAATGGCCAGCAGGTATTAAAAGCACATCAAGACTTTAAAAAAATGGCACAAGCCTATAATTCTGAAAATACAGAAGGCTTAGATCATCCTGAAATTCTCAAAAAATCATTATTGAAAGAATACTTCCTACGGCAGAAGAAACACTTTTCTGATTTACAATTCTAAATAAGTGTTGGATCATTTTCTATTCTGTTATTCAGAAATAGTGTAACTAATATTTATTTTTATTAATATTATTCCGGTTTCTTTTTATGTTCGGAATAATAAAACAACATGGTTCAATTTAAGGGTACTCAATCAGAAGATAAAATACCTCAATGGCTGGAAACCATTCAGGAGAATTCCTGGGAAGCAGAATTACTGCTTTCAGCTGTGCTACTTTTCGGTCTTATTCAGACCCCAATTTATCTGGCAGAATGGTCTAATCATGTGCTTTCCTGGGAAACATCTCCCTTTGCCAGTCTTGTAGCATCCTTTATTAAAGGCCTTGAACTTCTAAGGGTAGGATTTATATTTCACATCATTATTCGCGCTATGTGGATTGCACAGGTAGGTTTTAGTTATGTATATCCTAAAGGTATAAATGTTGGTAATCTGAAATTTAAAGGTCGATTCAGAAGTGAGCTTGAAAGGTCTGATTCCATGGTGAAGTCCATTATGAATTTGGAGAAGTTAGCCAGTATTATTTTTGCCGTTTCTTTTAGTCTTTTCGGGTTGCTTATCGGCTTTCTGGGTTATATTCTTCCTTATATTCTTTTATCACTCCCTCTTGCTAATAACAATCTGAGCAATGGTACCGAAATAATACTCATTACCAGTATTACTATTTATTCTTTACTTTCCTTTTTTGTATTTATTGATTTTGTAACAAATGGCCTTTTTAGAAGAGGAAGGAGAAGAGCAATGCTATTTTACCCAATTGCATGGTTCTTTAGAATAGTAACATTATCCTTTCTTTATAAGAAAACGCTTTTAACACTTATTTCTAACACAAAGGGCTATAAGAGGTATATCATTTCTGGCAGTCTGGTACTTGTTGTTATATTAAATGATAAACCTGCCGAATTCCTTAAAGAGTATGCTATTGACACTTATGCTGCTAATACAAAAAATGGTTTTGCCCAAAATGCTAATTATGAATCAAAAAGAAAGCCAGATGACTTGCTGGTATTAACCATTCCTTCTGATTTGATGAATGCGAAAGTACTATCCATCTTTTTAAAGGATCAGAGCATCTTAAGTTACAGAGCCCCGAAGGAGGAGAAAGAGGATAGTACAAAACGAGGTAATTTTAATATCACTACCAATGCTAACGATAATGAATTTTATGCGAGAAAGAAAAACCTTCATAAAATATTAGAGATCACTATAGACTCAATACCAGTTGAAACCTCAGAATGGATAAACACTACACACCCAACAAATTACGAGAGAGGTTTTTTAAGCTATGTAAATATAGAAGGACTCTCACCTGATTTACACAAACTCCGAGTTGTTTTAAAAGGGGACACACTTTCCTATTCACACAGAACAGACTCCTTACTTGCTAATATACCTTTTTACAAGACAAATTAAGCTCATCATGTAGCTAAACAAAAGTATTAGTACAGTTTTTTTGCTAAAAAAAATGCTGCAAGTAATCCAAGTTTTCAACACTTATTTTCAATAACAAATATCGGCTAACTATTATTGAGCTGAACATTCAGTATTATAAATAGTTACCATATCCTGAATAGAAGGATCATCACCTTCTTCTAAAAGGTTAATAATCGCAGAGCAATCATTGAGATAAGTGATTACTTTTTTCTTACTGATTCCAAAGAGATCAAATCGAATGTAAAGTGATTTATCTGAAATTCGGTTAATTAAATAACCGTGATAATCATAATATCCTGAGTCAGGGTCTCTCCACTCTACATGATAATAACTTACATCGCCTTTTAAAACTACTTTAAGGAATCGCTGTTCGCCTACCCCCTTCTCACTGATATAGACAGTTTTAAAAAATTCAGACTTTTCCTTCAACCAAATACTTTCAAATAGATCCTCCCCTTTTCTATAGCTAATGACATCCGAAGGGGAATATTTCTTAGTAAATAATTTACCATTTTGTTTCAACCTGATCTTTCTGTAAAGCTTCCCAAATGGCTCCCTTGTCCTGTCTTTCACCTCCCCATAAAGTGTATCCTGTTGGGTAGTGATAATATAACCTTCTATAAAACCTTCTTGAGCAAAAGATGGAATAGTAGATAGCGCAAATAACAGAACTAACAAAGATTGTAATTTCAGTTTATCCATATTGAAATTCTGTTAGTGAAACAAATCCAGGTTCATCTAATTGTATTTAAGTAAATAGACTAAACAACATTATAGTATTACCTTTCATTACTTTTTCAATGACTCCAATACAAGCTGAACAAATTGCGCCACTTTGGAATTATCCATCCATCGGGTAACAATTAATAAATCATTCTTCTCATCAATTATGATATAATTTCCACCAAAACCAGCAGCATAATAAATATGTTCAGGCACACCTTTCCAATCGCCCATGCTATTATTCCACCACATATATCCGTAGGCACCATAAGCTTCTGAAGGTTTTTGCACTGACTTTACCCAATCCCGAGAAATCAATTGCCTGTCCTTCCACTCCCCCTGTCTTAAGAAAAGCAGGCCAAAGCGGGCATGATCGTAAGTATTGATAAACATACCTCCTCCGAAATGACCTCCCCCACTAACCGACTGCATTTGCAGGCCATCTACATTTACAAAAGAGTTTTCATAACCATACCAACGCCATGTGCTAGAAGCGCCAATCGGATCCATGATTTTCTCTTTCAACACAATAGGAAGAGGCTTTCTATACACCTGCAATAAAGAATAGGCCAGTACATTTACCCTCACATCATTATATTTATAATGGCTACCCGGTTCATGAAGTTCCCTTTTCCTCCAATCATCAATCCCTCCCTCTCCAGGTGGACGATCTGCCCAATCATACAGGCCAAATTGCTGGCCATACCAATCCGATGATTGTGTGAGAAGATGCTTCCAGCTTATTTTAGCATTATGCGCACCATCAAATGTGCCATCCCAAACATATTGCGATGCCTTATCATCTATATTGTGAATCAAGCCATCATCTATGGCTAAGCCGGCCACTGTAGAAAGGTAGCTTTTTGCTACACTAAAAGTCATATCCACTCGCTCAAGATCACCCCACTTTGCCACAATATATCCATCTTTTATTACCATACCGGCAGGACCACCTCTGGGCTTTACTGGTCCTAAAATCTCAAAATTGGGTTCTCTTGAAAAAGCTTCAATGATGGCAATTCTTAGATCCCGATTTACTTTATTCTCAGCCTTTTTTGCCAACTGAACAGCGCTATCCAGCAAAACACTATTAATTTTTAACTCTTTAGGTGTTTTTGTTTGCCACTCTTTGCCAGGAAAATACTGCCCATAACCACTAATGCAAAAGCAATAAATTAATAGCAATAAAATTGTAATGCGATTTACTTTTTTCATCATCTGTTACTTCAATCTTTTTGTTGATATTTTATGCGAATTTTTGAATGAGGATTAAAATGAGTGCAATAATTGCAGGTAGTGCCTGAACATAAAAAATCTTTTTTGAGGCTGTTAGTGTGCCGTAAATTCCAGCAATAGCCACACATGAAAGAAAGAAAATAGCCACATTATTACTCCAGCTTATATCATTTATGAAAAAAGACCAAATTAAGCCTGCAGCCAAAAAACCATTGTATAAACCCTGATTACCTGCCAGTTGGATAGTTTTGGAAAATAATTCTTTAGGAAAGCTTTTAAAAATCTTGGGGCCTCTGGTAGTCCAGGCAAACATTTCAAACCATAAAATATAGCAATGAATGGCTGCAACCACACCTATCAGAATATTAATAAATAAATTCATATAATTAATTTTAGAGAGTAATCTACATAAAAATGTAGTAGAATATTGCTTTTTATGGATAAGAGGTATAATTAAATTTTAAAAAGAGCACTTTCCTTTATCAATTCCTATATTTGCAGGAACATAATTTATAAGAAGAGATTTATATTAAGGCATGTCCAGGAAAAAATTAATTATTACCGGTGGAGCCGGATTTATTGGTTCTAATCTAACAGAGAAATACTTAAATGATGAAAGAATAGAAAAGGTGCGGGTTATTGATGACCTTTCTAATGGATATTATACCAACATAAAGCCATTTGAAACGCATCCTAAATTTGAGTTCTTTGAAGCTGACATCTGCGATTATGATAAAATGGTTGAGCTCACCAAAGGCTTTAATCTGATAACCCACCAGGCTGCTTTAGGCTCTGTTCCAAGGTCTATCCAAAACCCTATGCGCAGTACACAGGTAAATATTGATGGTACAGTAAATATTTTACATGCAGCGGTAACCAATAAAATCGACAGGGTGGTTTTAGCTTGTTCTTCCAGCACATATGGAGATAGCCCTACACTCCCTAAAGTGGAAGATGTTATTGGTAATCCTTTAAGCCCTTATGCGGTAACCAAATTTGCAGTAGAGCTTTTTGCCGATGTTTTTCATAAAACCTATGGTTTAAACTTTGTGGGGCTCAGGTACTTCAACATTTTTGGCCCCAATCAAAATCCGGACAACCCATATGCGGCAGTTATCCCGATATTTTGTAAAGCTATTTTGGAAGATAAGTCGCCCACTATTAACGGAGATGGCGAAACCAGCAGGGATTTTACTTTTGTAGAAAATGCGTTGCATGCTAATGATTTAGCACTATTTACTGACAATCCTGATGCCCTCAACCAGGTTTATAATGTAGCCTGTGGAGATCAGATCACCTTAAATGAGATGGTATCAATATTGAATGATATCAGCAATAAAAACATATCTCCAAACTATGGACCTGAGAGAGCGGGGGATGTTAAACATTCAAAAGCTGACATCTCTAAAATTCAGCAATTGCTGGGATACAGACCACAGGTCAGGTTCAGGGAAGGGTTGGAAAAAGCATTTGACTGGTACCGTGATTCAGGAATTTTGCAGCAATAGTATCCATCAGAAAGAACTTTAATCAAATCAATTATACCATACTGATAATAAATTTCTATTTTTGCCTACTCACAAAGAAATAAAACTATGTCAAATAATTTATTAGCCGGAAAAAAAGGGATTATAACGGGTGCGTTGGATGAAAATTCTATCGCCTGGAAAACAGCAATAAAAGCAAAAGAACAAGGAGCTCAATTTATATTAACTAATGCACCTGTAGCCATGAGAATGGGGGGAATTCAGGAATTAGCTAAAGAATGTAATACAGAGGTAATTCCTGCAGATGCTACTTCGGTTGAAGACATTACTAACCTTTACACACAATCTAAAGAAATATTAGGTGGAAATTTTGATTTCATTCTTCACTCTATTGGCATGAGCCCTAATGTAAGGAAAGGAAAGCCTTATCATGACCTTAACTATGATTGGTTACAAAAAACGTATGACATCTCAGCAGTATCTTTTCATAAAATGATGCAGGTGGCAGATAAAATGGAACTCATGAACGAGTGGGGGTCAATTGTTGGCCTATCTTACATTGCCGCCCAACGTACTTACCCATTCTATAATGATATGGCTGATGCCAAAGCATTATTAGAATCTATTGCCAGAAGTTACGGCTACAGATTTGGTAAAACAAAAAATGTACGTGTAAACACTATTTCTCAGTCCCCTACTCCAACCACTGCGGGTTCAGGAATTAGCGGATTTGATTCATTCTTTAACTTTGCAGAAAAGATGTCCCCTTTAGGCAATGCCACTGCAGAAGAATGTGCTAACTATATCATTATGATGTTCTCTGATTTCACCAGAATGGTTACCATGCAAAACTTATTCCATGATGGTGGATACTCCTTTACCGGTATTTCCGAGGAAATGATCGATCAAATGAAATAATATTAATATAGTTCCATAAAATATTAAACCTGACGGAGTAAACCTGTCAGGTTTTTTTGATTTATTACAGTATGCTTGTATTTCCTAACGCTAAAATCAATCTTGGCCTCAACATCGTCTCTAAAAGAACAGATGGCTACCACAATATTTCTTCCTGCTTCTATCCTATTCCTGTAAAAGACGCATTAGAGATCATTCCTGCCAACAAAGCATCGTTTGAAAGCACAGGCCTTGCCATTCCGGGAGATCCTGAGGATAATTTGATATGGAAAGCCTATCAAATGCTCAATAAAGATTTTAAGCTACCTGAAATGGCTATTATTTTACATAAAGCAATTCCTATGGGAGCCGGACTGGGTGGTGGTTCTGCTAATGGCGCTTTTATGCTAAAACTTTTGAATGAGTATTTCGATTTAAAGCTTTCTGATAAAACCCTTGAAGAATATGCCCTGAAGTTAGGGAGCGATTGTCCTTTTTTTATTCAAAACCAACCACAATTAGTAAGTGGAAGAGGAGAAATTTTTGAACCTGTATCATTAAATCTGAAAGGATATTTTTTAGGCTTGGTATACCCTGGTATACACATTGGCACAAAAGAAGCTTATGGTGGAATTGCACCCAAAAAACCCAAGACTTCGGTTAAAGAAATTCTATTGAAAAAGCCTATAGGTGAATGGGAAAACCTGTTGAAAAATGATTTTGAAGAGTCTGTATTTAGGCTATATCCCAACTTAGCTATTCTCAAAAATAAGCTATATGATGCCGGTGCCATTTATGCTTCTATGACAGGCAGTGGCTCTACTTTATACGGATTATTTAAGGAATCTACTACTAGTGAAATAGTTGATCAAGAAGTCTTGTTGTAGCTTTATAAGGTTGCTCCCCTTCAATAAAGAAACCGCTAACAGAATAAGTATAGGTTTTTAGGCATCCTACATAAAGCTTGAACTGAAGAAAAAGGATAAGAAGCATATTGCTTACTTTACATATTAATAAAATTCCACTTTAATTCATTAATTCTACCCCTTCTTTTATAGCGTTTAATGCGTCTTTGTACGTAGTTAAGTTCTTTATATTCCTGTTCAAGTCTTTCCAACTCAATACGTTGTTCAATGAGTGATTGCCTGTAAGACTGGATGCGGTTAACCAGCTCGTTATTTCGAAGTTCATCATCATTTTCATCTTCCACAGAATAGGTTTTCAGATAGCTTTTGTTCCTGATAATGGTTTTTTCAATGTCCCCTAACTGTATAATCAATGAATTAATTTTTCCTTCCTGGTTAAAAGCCAATGCGTTAATACTACTTGAAATAGCCAACAAAGCCCCGGCATATGGCACTAATTGTCTTGCTACTGTTTTGTCATCAAAAAAAGACCCTGTAGCACTATAAGTACCTAAAAAGAAGGTAGAAAATAGCAGCGTATTCTTTAAACTCCTCTTTTTCTGTGACTTATCTTCCAATTCATTGATCTTTTTCCTTAAACCTACCAGTAAAGCATCTGTTTCTCTCTGGTATCTATCCAAATCCCTATACACCTCTACGGTATTTACACCCTGGTTCACAGTTACAGTAAAAAACTCACTATCAAAAGCACCTTCAGGATCAGTCACCTTGAACAATACATCATATTGAACAGGAATTCCATCAGCTTTTACCAAATCAAAACCAATCGTATCACTCATCAAAAACAATCTGGATCCTTCTTGCTGTAAATAAAGCCAGTCAGGCTCATTATCAAGTTCAAAAGTTAAATCGGAAAGCTCATGGTTATTGTCTTTAATAAATACTCTCTTCTGAACAGCATATCCTTCTCTAACAGTTAAATTGGTGAGTTTAGTAATTACAGGAGGATCATTTTTATCGCTCTTTAATATGGTAATTTCTTTCTCTACAAAATCTTCAGGATGATCCATATCCTGCGCTCTCAACTTAATCTTTAAAGGAAAAATTGAGCCCATTTTGGACATTTCTGCCGATGTTAAATACCAGGAAAATTTACCGGAAGTATTGATATGAGGGTTTCCGGTAGTTACAGGTACATCCATCTGATAAGAAATAGGATCATTATCCTGATCAATCACAGAAAAATCAATCTCCAAACCCTGGTCTGCAGTGATAATATAAGTATCATTAATATTATTTCTTAATTTAGGTGGAAGGTTTTGGTCTATGATTTGGAATCTATATTTGGCTCTTCCTGCCAAGTTGTTAGCATCTACCGCAATAAGCTCCATCTCAAAATACTTTCTATCAGCCTGTTGCTGCGAAGGCTCCCAATCCATCATAATTCTATTCCCTATGATGTGGAATTCACTGTTATCAAAGCTCTTTAAATCCGTATTATTATCTAAAATGTAACTTAAAATTAAGGATTCATCACTTGTGGTAGGGCTATTTGCCACAAATTCCATTCTATAATGCTCACCTTGCAATAACTTGATATAAGGCCTTTGCCTAAGGGAATCGGGATACATAGTAAAGCGTGGTAATTGCTTCAGCTCCTGAACCTTTATTAATGTTTGTGCCTCATCTACAATTTCCCCTACAGAATCTTTTACATAAAACCAGGCTCTGAATAAGCCACTATCATCCTTTTTAGGTTGCCAAAAAAATTCCATCTCCTGCGTATCAAATTTAGCTTCGGGAACATCGCTTTTCCATGTAAGGTTAAAGCCACTTTTATCTTTGGCTGACCACTCAACTTTAAAAACAACCTGATCATTAACTTCAACCTCTACTAATTCAGGAGCCTTCAATTGCACATTTTTTGTCTGTGCTGAAAGCTGGAGACTAAAGAGTATGAAGGAGTATACTAAAAAATGTTTCACAGTAAAATAAAGATTTAACGTATCATATCACTCTGTAGTGCCTTTCTCTTAGCCATTTTATTGATTAATGGATAAGAAAGAACGGAGAGCAAAATTACAAATGTTCCCATGTAAAACCCCGGAGACATTTCTTCTTTCTCGCCAAAAATAAGAAACGCCAGTATAATTCCATAAACAGGTTCCAAATTAACTGTAAGGTTTACCACGAAAGCACTTAAAACCTGCTGAATCTGTACAGAAGCTGAAAAGGCATAAACGGTACAGATTCCTGCTAAAATAAGCAGGTAAAACCAATCTGTACCTGATGGAAAGAGAGAAAGAGGTGCACTGCTGAAGTAGGTAATGTATATAGGAATAAAAAGTACTGTTCCTAAAAAAGCACCAAGCATTTCATAAAATGTTATTATATAAGGACTATGGCGATGCGTAAATATTCCGTTAAACACTGTAAAAACACTGGCCAGCATTGCTGATGCAATAGCCATTACTATACCAAGTGCATACTGAAATTCAAAACTGAAAATAATGTAGAGGCCGGAAATTACTACTACTCCTAAAATCACCTCATATATTTTAACTTTTCTCTTAGTTACCAAAGGTTCAATTAAGCTGGTCCAGAATGAGCATGTGGCAATACCCGCAAGACATACTGAAGCTGTAGACACCCTGGCGGCACTGAAAAACAAAAGCCAATGCGCTGCTATCACAAAACCTGTTCCTATTATTTTCAATATTTCCATTCTGCCGATGGCAAAATTTCTTTTCCTGATAAGTAGGATGCTGCCAAGTAAAACTGTAGCGATTAAAGTTCTGAAAAGTACCACTTCCACTGGAGGAATGACAATTAACAAACCTAATATGGCTGTAAATCCCCATATTAAAACAATAAAATGCAGCTTAAAATAACTTTTTAATTCATTGTTCATCGAGGAACGTATTTATAGAGTATTAATCCTACTATACTAAAAATTATATTCGGGGACCAAACCGCTAAAATAGGATTTAAAGTGGAGTTTTCCGCTATTGCTTTACTTAATATGAAAAATATGATAAACACAAATGCGATCACGAAACCCAAAGCTATTTGCCCCCCAGTACCTCCCCTGGTTTTTTTAGAAGATAAAATTACACCTATAAAAGTGAGAATTAAAGCGGCAAAAGGTGACATGTAGCGGATGTATCGTTCAATCAAATAAATTTTAACGTTATCTGCACCTCTTTCCCGCAGAAGTGAGATATAATCATTCAGTTCAGCCATGGTGAGAGTTTCCTGCAAGCCATGATTGTTCTCGAAGTCGTTAGGTGTAAAGTTTAAGACAGTGTCCATCTCTGTTCCGAAGGTAACTTTTTCCTTAAAACCATCAATAGTTCTTAATTCCCAGTCCTTAATTACCCAACTGTTTTTTACAGAATCCCACTCTATTCTTCTGGCGCTTAACTTTTCTTTCAACTCTCTGTCAGTAATTTTCTCAAGCGTAAACCTGTACCCAACATCACGCTGGTTATTATAGCTTTCCATATAAGCGTAAATTTCAGGAGCTATTTTCAGGTGAATATTTCTGTCGTTGAAGTAAAATGGTTTTTTGGTATACGCAATTTCAAAAGCAATCCGGGTTTTGTTAGCCTGAGGAATAACATAAGAGTTAAGGAAAAAGCTAAATACAGCAATAATACCCGCTCCGATAAAGTAGGGACGCATGAACCTTCTGAAACTCATTCCACCTGCAAGCATGGCTATAATTTCAGTATGGCCTGCCATTTTGGAGGTAACAAAAACAGTAGCAATAAAAATAGTGATTGGGGTAATCAGGTTGGCAATCCAGGGAACGAAAGCTCCATAATACGGTAAAATGTCAATAAAAGTAAGACTATGCTTCATGAAGTCGTCATTCTTCTCAGTATAGTCTATTACCACTACTATGGCCAATATAATCCCTACAACAAAAATAAAAGTGGAAAGAAACCTTTTAAGAATATACCAATCTAAAATTTTCATACTTTGTTTATCTTGTATTTGCTTTAAAGTAAGTTTAAAAGCTATAGAAAAAGAGAGAAATAAAAGAATTATCTATCGTTTCCGAAACTTATATCCTCTCCATCAATTTTCTGACCATTTTTTCTTTCCACTCAAAGAAAGTTCCTGCTATTATTTGCTTTCTGGCATTTTCCACCAACCAAAGATAAAAAGCGAGGTTGTGAATACTGGCAATCTGCGCACCCAAAATCTCTTTGGAAATCATTAAATGGCGTAAATAAGCTTTAGAATAAAATGTATCAACATAACCTGTGAGTCCCGGATCGATAGGAGAGAAATCATCTTCCCATTTTTTATTCCTGATATTAATGATGCCTTCAGTAGTGAAAAGCATTCCGTTTCTGGCATTTCTGGTGGGCATCACACAATCAAACATATCTACCCCTAAAGCAATGCCTTCTAAAATATTGGCTGGAGTTCCTACCCCCATTAAGTATCTGGGCTTATCAGCAGGAAGTATATCGCAAACTAACTCCGTCATTTCGTACATCATCTCTGCAGGCTCTCCTACTGACAATCCTCCTATGGCATTTCCCGCCTGATTTTTAGAAGCTATTACCTCAGCCGATTGCTTTCTTAAATCTTTGTAGGTAGATCCTTGCACAATAGGGAATAAGGTTTGTTCATAGCCGTAAATTCCCTCTGTAGAATCAAACCTTTCAATACACCTATCCAACCATCGGTGCGTCATTTCCATTGACTTGCGTGCATATTCGTATTCACAAGGATAGGGTGTGCATTCATCAAAAGCCATGATGATATCTGCCCCTATTTTACGTTGAATATCCATCACATATTCCGGACTAAACACATGAGTGGAACCATCAATATGTGATTTAAAAGTAACCCCCTTCTCCTTTATTTTCCTTGTGCCTGAAAGACTATATACCTGATAGCCGCCACTATCTGTTAAAATAGGCTTATCCCAACCATTGAACTTATGAAGACCACCTGCCTTTTCCAGAATTTCCAATCCCGGCCTTAGGTACAGATGATAGGTGTTGCCCAAAATTATCTGTGCCTTAATATCATCATGTAGTTCTCGTTGATGAACGGCTTTAACTGAGCCGGCTGTTCCTACCGGCATAAAAATGGGAGTTTGAATAGTACCATGAGCTGTAAGGATTTCACCCGCCCTGGCTTTAGAATTTTTATCTTTATTGGAAATGGTAAATTGCATAGGAGTGCAAAATTATAGCTTCTTAAGAATTTATAATTTTAATTTCCAATATATTTGCCCTGATTAGCAAAAAGATATTTCACCTCATGCCCTTTTCTCACTTTTCATTTTATGGTTTTTGCTTATTTTACGCTATTCAATCTTATTTTTTAGTACGCTATTTTCTTAAATTAGCTTATTATACTCACGGTTCTGAAGTACATTTTAACCCCTCCCCTGTTTCTGTAATAATATGCGCTCACAATGAATTGCATAATCTTAAATCAAATCTGGAGGGTATATTGAAACAGGATTATCCTGATTTTGAGGTAATTATTATGGATGACAGGTCTCAAGATGGTTCTTATGAATGGTTAAAGAAGGTTCAGGAAACCTATCAGCACCTACAAATAAATCGAATAGAAAAAACTCCAGATCATTTTAATTCTAAAAAATATGCGCTTTCAGAAGGAATCAAAGCTGCCCGACATGAGATAATACTACTTACTGATGCCGACTGTAGAGTGAATAGTAAAAATTGGATTGCCAAAATGGCACATTCTTATAAGGATGAAACCTCATTAGTATTAGGTGCTTCTTTATATGAGAAAAAGGCAGGTTTACTAAATGCTTTTATTCGCTTTGAAACTATTCAAACTGCAATTTTATACTTATCTCTTGCATTAAATAAGAAACCTTACATGGGTATAGGTCGTAATCTATCGTACAGAAAATCGCTGTTTTTAAGAAATAAGGGATTTAATAGTTACTCGGAAATTACCGGTGGAGATGATGATTTGTTTGTAAATAGATTAAGTAATAGCAGAAACACACGAATTTGTATCGAAAAGGATTCAACTACATTTTCACAACCTAAAACTGATATTAAAGCATTTGTAACACAAAAAACCAGACATCTTTCAGTAGGTAAGTACTATAGAAAAAAAGATCAGTTGAGATTAGGAGTTTTTCATTTCTCACAAACAATGTTATGGATATTCTTTATATTTGTTTTAGGTGTAACGAATACCACAACATTTTTTTTAGTCACTCTTCTTATGATGTTAAGGATTATAGGACAATATGTCGTGTTTTATAAAGTTAGCATTAAGTTTGGAGAATATAATAAACTGAGGCTGCTCCCAATTTTAGAAATTATTTTTATTTTTTATTATTGGATCATAGGCATCCATGCACTACTGTCAAAAAAGGTTAAATGGAGATAAATAAGAATAGAAATTTTTCAGAAAAAGCTTTAAAAGATTTTAGACTGATAGATCAGGCAGTTTTAGCCAAAGATCAAATGGCATACGCTGAGTTAATGAAGCGATACAAGAAACCTGTTTATCACATGGTTCTTAAAATGGTAAGAAATGTAGATGATGCCGAAGATTTAACCATTGAAGCCTTTTCCAAAGCTTTTAAAAGCTTACATCGATTCAAAAAAGATTATACATTCAGTACATGGCTTTTCAGAATTGCCACAAACAATGCCATAGATTTTATTCGTAAAAAGAAGTTGCGTACCATCAGTATTCACTCTTCCTACACTGATGATAATGGAGATGCTGTAGGTATAGATATAGAAGACAGAAATTTAACACCTCAGGATAGCGCTATCAAAGACCAGCGTATCCAGCTGATGAGAATGTTTGTGGATAAATTACCTTCAAAATACCAGCGATTGGTTAAATTAAGATATTTTCAGGAGCTATCTTATGAAGAAATAGCAACAGAACTGGATTCTCCATTAGGTACTATTAAAGCTCAGTTGCATCGATCAAGAGAGTTAATGAGAGAATTGATTGAAGGGAAAGAAACTAACTTTTAAGATGGATTCCAGTAAGATTATTGGAAACTACTTTCCTGAATTAAGTGTTCAACAACAATCTCAAATAGATGCCTTAGGAGAATTGTATCAGCACTGGAACGAAAAAATAAATGTAATTTCCAGAAAAGATTTAGACCACTTTTATGAAAGGCATGTGCTTCATGCATTAGCCATTGCAAAATTTACAGACCTGAATAACAAGAAAATTTTGGATGTGGGAACTGGTGGCGGCTTTCCCGGAATTCCGTTGGCTATATTATTCCCCAATGCACAATTTACCTTGGTGGATTCTATAGGTAAAAAAATTACAGTAGTTAACGAGGTAGCAAAAAGTATAGGGCTACAAAATATTACAGCACTCCACCAGCGAGCTGAAAAAGTAAAAGGAAATTTTGATTATGTTGTAAGCAGGGCTGTTACCAGAATGAATAATTTTATACCCTGGGTACACCAAAAGTTAGTGGCAACTGATGCGAAAAGAGAAACTGCTATTTTAGCTCTTAAAGGTGGCGATCTGGAGGAAGAAATGGCAGAAATAAAAAGACCTTACCAGGAAGTTCAACTTTCGGAATATTTTAAAGAGGATTTTTTTGAAACCAAGAAACTTATTTATATCCCATTTTAAAAAACCTATAGAAATTTAAATCAAGATGAAAGCCTTAAAATGGATTTTAATCATATTGGTAGCATTTACAGCAATAGGGGTCATTACTTATTGGATTTTAGATAAGCCACTTCCTGATGGAGAACCGGGCATAAAAGCAGAAAACCTGGCTGATAAAATGTTACAAGCTGTAAATGACTCTGCCTGGAAAGAGACCGGAGTAATTAGCTGGAATTTTGCCAATAAACATCAGCATATATGGGATAAAGATAGACACCTGGCTAAAGTTTCCTGGGAAGAATACGATATATATATAAACCTTAACACAGTAACAGGAAAAGCAATTGTAAAAGGAAAGCAGATAAAAGATTCTGCCGCAACTGCGGAATTAGTAAAAGAAGCTTATGAATACTGGGCCAATGATTCATTTTGGCTTAACCCTATCGCAAAGATAAGAGACTCTGGAACCGAAAGGTTATATGTTGACACAGAAAATCCTGAAACTGAAAGCTTATTGGTAACTTACACATCGGGTGGAATTACGCCTGGAGACTCCTATCAATGGCTGGTAGATAAATCTTCAGGATTGCCATTTGCCGTAAAAATGTGGGTGCAGATTATTCCTTTAGGGGGTGTAGAATTTACCTGGGAAAACTGGATTAGAACAGAAACAAATGCTTTAATAGCAACTGAGCATTTAGGGCCGGTAGATTTAACACTTACCGAGATCAGATCTTATTCCTCTATTAAAGCGCTCGAAGAAGGTGACATATTTAAAATTTTAGATTGATATTTTCCGAATGTGCATTTTAATTGAATAGCAGGAAGCAATAGCCCCCAATAAATGTAACCTTATCTTAATTATATCAGAAGAAAAGCAAAAAACATTCGAAATCATATATTCTTGTCAATTTGGGTACTGATACAAAAGCAGGTAAAATTTAAGTCGTTAGTTAGTAGCCCTTTGGCAACCAATAAAAATAAACGTTATATAATTATCAATATTAATTACTCATTTTTAAAAGCTTCTCTTACCTTTGTATCCCATAAGTACAAAGGCGACTTCAACAAATCTTATGGCTTCTCAAAAAACAACTAAATACATCTTCGTAACTGGAGGTGTTACATCATCATTAGGTAAAGGAATTATTGCTGCTTCACTTGCAAAACTATTGCAGGCAAGAGGCTTTTCAGTAACTATCCAAAAACTCGATCCTTATATAAATATTGATCCCGGAACATTGAATCCCTACGAACATGGGGAATGCTTTGTTACCGATGATGGAGCAGAAACAGATTTGGATTTAGGCCACTACGAAAGGTTTCTGAACATTAGTACCTCTCAGGCAAACAACGTAACTACCGGTAGAATTTACAATAATGTTATCACCAAAGAACGCGAAGGTGCTTATTTAGGCAAAACTGTGCAGGTAATTCCCCATATTACTGATGAAATAAAAAGAAATATTTATTCTGTAGCTGAAAACAATGAATATGACATTGTTATCACAGAAATTGGAGGTTGCGTAGGAGATATTGAATCACTACCTTTTATCGAAGCGATCCGACAGGTAAGATGGGATGTAGGTAGTAATAATTACCTGGTAATCAACCTTACATTGGTTCCTTATTTGAAAGCTGCAGGTGAATTAAAAACAAAACCTACTCAGCATGCAGTAAAGCAGTTATTGGAATCAGGAATTCAGCCAGACATATTGGTTTGCCGAACTGAACACAAATTGCCACACGATATCAGAAAGAAAATAGCTCAATTCTGTAACGTGAATGTCAATTCAGTTATAGAGGCGATGGATGCTGACTCCATTTACGATGTTCCACTACTTATGCGTAAAGAAAAACTGGACGAACGCGTTTTAGCTAAATTGAAACTATCTCACAAAATTGAGCCGGAACTAACACAGTGGAAAGATTTTCTAGGAAGGTTAAAGAATCCAATTTCTGAAATACATATAGCATTAGTAGGTAAATATATTGAGCTTCCTGATGCGTATAAGTCAATTACTGAAGCTTTCATCCATGCCGGAACACAAAATGAAACCAAAGTACACATCAAGTGGATTCATTCAGAAGAAATAAATGAGAATAATGTAGAGGAGCTATTTGCCAACATGCATGGCATTTTAGTGGCACCAGGCTTTGGCGAGAGAGGTATTGAAGGAAAAATTACCGCTATTAAGTTTGCCAGAGAAAACAATATGCCATTCTTTGGTATCTGTTTAGGTATGCAGTGTGCTGTAGTAGAATTTGCACGCAATGTGTTGAACCTGAAAAATGCAGCCTCTATAGAAATGGATGAAAAAACTAAAAATCCTGTGATTGCTTTAATGCCGGATCAGAAGAACATCACCTTAAAAGGTGGCACCATGCGTTTAGGCTCCTACCCTTGCGAACTAAAAAAAGGAACAAAAGCTTACCTTGCATATGGAAAAGGTAAAATTAATGAGCGCCATAGACACAGATACGAATTTAATAACAGATATTTGCAGAAATTTGAAGAATTGGGAATGATCGCCAGCGGTATTAACCCTGATTCCAATTTGGTTGAAATTATAGAAATACCTGAACACCCATGGTTTGTAGGCACTCAATTTCATCCGGAATTAAAAAGTACAGTACTCAATCCGCACCCGCTATTTGTGCGCTTTGTTAAAGCTAGTTTAGAGCATAAAATATTATCAGAATCGAATTAATATAGTTAAATGGAAAAAAATCAAGCGACAGGACTCATCCTTATATCCATCTTACTGATAGGGTATTTTTGGTTTTTTGCGGAGGCTCCCCAACCTGCAGAAAACACAGATACCAACACAGTTGAAGCAGTAAGTGATACTATTGAGACAGAGAATTTATCAGCTGAGAACACCCAAAATACAGTAGAAGCAACAGGTAATGACTCCGTTAGAAATGAGGCTTTAAGAGCTAAATTTGGAGTGTTTGCTCCTGCAGCAGAAGGTGAATCTCAAGCCTATAACTTTAATACTGAAGTTATTAATGTAACTTTTGATAGTAAAGGGGCTAACATAAGTAACCTGGAATTAAAAAATTACAAAACTTATGAAGGCGAACCTTTAATTTTAGCAGAAGCAGAACTGGACAAAAAGCAGCTTTTGGTAAATACTGCAACGGGCGTTATTGACTTAAATGAGTTAAATTATCAGTTAGTAGATAAACCTTCTGCAACTATTGCTCCTGGAGATACGGTTCAATTAACTTTCAGAGCTGAATTAGGAAATGGTAAAAACGTAGAGCAGATATACACTCTTTCAGGAGAACATTATGAAAT
This sequence comes from Marivirga lumbricoides, assembly GCF_014636295.1. Classification (GTDB taxonomy): domain Bacteria; phylum Bacteroidota; class Bacteroidia; order Cytophagales; family Cyclobacteriaceae; genus Marivirga; species Marivirga lumbricoides. Next base: position 34,374 of record NZ_BMEC01000025.1, read on the forward strand.
AGGATACGGCATAAAGCTTAATGGTTTTTCCAATGAAATTACGGGAGATAAATTCACATTTATCTGGAATAAGAAAATGCGAAGGTATGAAAAAGACCCTGAGCAAAGCCAACGGAAGGCTACCATTAATTATTATTCTGTAGAAGAAGGTAAAGATGGTTTAAGTGAAGCAGACGAAACTGATGAAGAAGCTATTGTTGACCCCCTTAAATGGTTTTCTTTCAAGCAGAATTTCTTCAATGCCGCTTTAATTTCTGAAATTCCGATGCAGCGTGCTGAAGCCAAGGTTTCCAGCATAGGCTTATCAGATGAGTTTGTTAAAACGGGACAGGTTAAAGTGGAGTTGCCTTTGGCAGAAGTAAAGGAAAATGCTCTGGCTTTTAAATATTACTATGGCCCCAACAATTATAAAATATTACAGAGTGTAGCTCCTGATTTTGAAGAGAACATTTATCTTGGTTGGTTCCCTATCAGCCTTGTAAACAAATACATCATCATTAATGTATTTCATGTTCTGGAGAAGTTCATTAGCAATTATGGTATCATCATCATCATTCTGGTATTCCTGATCAAGTTGGCATTATCTCCTCTTTCTTACAAGTCTTACGTTTCAATGGCTAAAACTAAGGTTTTAAAGCCTCAGTTAGATGAAATTAAAGAAAAGCATGGTGGAGATATGCAAAAGGCGCAGGCGGAACAAATGCAGCTTTACCAAAAAGTGGGTGTAAACCCTCTCTCAGGTTGTATTCCCCTTTTGCTTCAGATGCCTATTCTATTTGCCATGTTCTATTTCTTCCCGAGCTCAATTGAGCTAAGGCAGGAAAGTTTCTTGTGGGCAACGGATTTATCAAGCTATGATAGTATCGCAACTTTACCCTTCACCATTCCATTTTATGGTGACCACGTAAGTTTATTTACCATCCTGATGACTTTATCCACTTTATTAATTACCTGGTCTCAGGGTCAGGTGAGCTCAGTACAGGGACCAATGAAGAACATTCAGTATATCATGCCAATAGTGTTCATGTTTGTATTGAATAATTTTGCAGCAGCATTAAGCTTCTACTATTTTGTGGCTAACATTATCACATTCGGTCAGCAGACTTTAATCAGAAGAATGATAGATGAAGATAAGATTAAAGCTATTCTGGAGGAGAACAAAAAGAAAAATGTAAATAAGAAGACTTCTAAATTTCAGCAAAGACTGCAGGAAGCCATGAAGGCCAGTGAAGAAGCTAAAAAAACAAAAAACAAAAAAGGAAAGTAATAATATTAATTCTACTTTAATTTTTTTTAACATTGAAGGAATCAATTTATTTTGATTCCTTTTTTTGTATTATATTGCCATACAATTGCGCAATCATCTAAAAATGATGGTTCTTTTCGCAATATTTTAATAGTGACCTCAGTCTGCTCTCCCCTTAGAGAGGCACTCGTTTGATTGAGATGGATTACTGGTATTTAATGAAATTAAATGAGAAGTACTCCCGTTCAAATTAATAAACAAAAAGAGATGAGACTTTATACACACCCAAAATTAAGAATTACTGTAGAAGAAATTGATGGCATCCCATACATAAAAGAAGTATGGAGAGGCATATTTAATCCTATAGTTTTCAGAGACTTAATCGGTAATTCGTTTCAGATATATAAAAAACATTTATCTAATATAAGGCTGGAGCACCAAAATAAATTTCTTCTATTGGGAGATACCCGGGATTTGGAATTGATCAGAGATGAAGAAGTAGATTGGATTAATAAGGTAGTGAATCCGCAATACGAGGCACTGGGTATAACACATCAGGCCATTATTGCGCCAATTTCCCAATATGCTTCCGGTAAAGTAAATGAAGTAAACACTGATGAAAACTATTTGCACTTCATTACAAAGTTATTCAAAGATGAAAACTCAGCATTACAATGGTTTTTAACTGATAATAGAGTAAAATCAAATATTTAGCATTTTAACAGTTTTGACTAATCTTGGATCAATCTGAAAATCTGGGGATTTATAGATGAAGGATTAACTTTGCACAAAAAAAAAGTTAAAGTGGATCAGGGTTTAATTGAGTTGTTTTTGCCTGAAGGCATTCTTGAGTACTTCCAGGTT
>NZ_BMEC01000026.1 GCF_014636295.1 Marivirga lumbricoides
TAAATGGTGCTACTTATACAGTAACACCTGATGCTTCAGGCAACTGGAGCGTGGATACGGAAACAGCCACGCCAACAAGTGGAACGCTGGGCACTTTTAATGACGGAACAAGCTATGAGGTGGTAGCCACAGTAACTGATGCGGCCTCGAACAGTGCCAGTGATGCTACCAGCAATGAAGTATCGATAGATACCACAGCACCGGCCACACCAACAGTTAATGCTTTAACCACATCAGATAACACACCGGTTCTAAGTGGAACCGCTGAGATTGGAAGTACAGTAGTCGTAGTTATTAACGGAGTGACCTTTACCACAACAGCTGATGCTTCAGGGGACTGGAGTGTGGATACTGAAACCGCCACGCCAACAGCAGGTGGTCCTTTTACGCCATTAACTGATGGAGATTATAATGTAGCCGTGACCAGCACTGATGCAGCAGGCAACAGTAGTTCAGATGCTACTAACAATGAAGTTTCTATAGATACAACAGGCCCAACAGCACCGACAGTTAATTTACTGACTACCAATGATGTAACACCTGTCATTACCGGAACTAATGGATTAGGTACCAGTCAGCCGGCAGGAGAGACCCTGACAGTGACAGTAAATGGTGCTACTTATACCGTAACCCCTGATGCTTCAGGGAATTGGAGCGTGGACACGGAAACAGCTACACCAACAAGTGGAACGCTGGGTACTTTTAATGACGGAACAAGCTATGAGGTGGTAGCCACAGTAACTGATGTGGCTTCGAACAGTACCAGCGATGCTACAAGCAATGAAGTTTCCATAGATACCACAGCACCGGCCACACCAACAGTTAATGCTTTAACCACATCAGATAATACACCGGTAGTAAGCGGAACCGCTGAGATCGGAAGTACAGTAACAGTGATCATCAACGGAGTGACCTTTACCACAACAGCTGATGCTTCAGGGGACTGGAGTGTGGATACTGAAACAGCCACACCAACAGCAGGCGGTCCTTTTCCGCCATTAACTAATGGAGATTACGATGTAGCCGTAACCAGCACTGATGCAGCAGGCAACAGTAGTTCAGATGCTACTAACAATGAAGTTTCTATAGATACAACAGACCCAACAGCACCAACAGTTAATTTGCTGATTACCAATGATGTAACACCTGTCATTACCGGAACCAATGGATTAGGTACCAGTCAGCCGGCAGGAGAGACGCTAACAGTAACAGTAAATGGTGCTACTTATACCGTAACACCTGATGCTTCAGGGGACTGGAGCGTGGACACGGAAACAGCCACGCCAACAAGTGGAACGCTGGGCACTTTTAATGATGTAACAAGCTATGAGGTGGTAGCCACAGTAACTGACGCGGCATCGAACAGTGCCAGCGATGCTACAAGCAATGAAGTTTCTATAGATACCACAGCACCGGCCACACCAACAGTTAATACTTTGACCACATCAGATAATATACCTGTAGTAAGCGGAACTGCTGAGATTGGAAGTACAGTAGTCGTAGTTATTAACGGAGTGACCTTTACCACAACAGCTGATGCTTCAGGTAACTGGAGTGTGGATACTGAAACAGCCACACCAACAGCAGGTGGACCTTTTACACCATTACCTGATGGAGATTATGATGTAGCCGTGACCAGCACTGATGTAGCAGGCAATAGCAGTTCTGATGCTACTAACAATGAAGTTTCTATAGATACAACAGACCCAACAGCACCGACAGTTAATTTGTTGACCACCAATGATGTAACACCTGTCATTACCGGAACCAATGGATTAGGAACCAGTCAGCCGGCAGGAGAGACGCTGACAGTGACTGTAAATGGTGCTACTTATACCGTAACACCTGATGCTTCAGGTAATTGGAGCGTGAATACCGAAACAGCCACACCAACAAGTGGAACGCTGGGTACTTTTAATGACGGAACAAGCTATGAAGTGGTAGCCACAGTAACTGATGCGGCCTCGAACAGTGCCAATGATGCTACCAGCAATGAAGTTTCTATAGATACCACAGCACCGGCCACACCAACAGTCAATGCTTTAACCACATCAGATAACACACCGACTCTAAGCGGAACCGCTGAGATAGGAAGTACTGTTACAGTGATCATCAACGGAGTGACCTTTACCACAACAGCTGATGCTTCAGGGAACTGGAGTGTGGATACTGAAACAGCCACACCAACAGCAGGCGGTCCTTTTACGCCATTAACTGATGGAGATTACGATGTAGCCGTAACCAGCACTGATGCAGCAGGCAATAGCAGTTCAGATGCTACCAATAATGAAGTTTCCATAGATACCACAGCCCCAGCAGCACCAACAGTTAATTTATTGACCACCAATGATGTAACACCTGTCATTACCGGAACCAATGGATTAGGTACCAGTCAGCCGGCAGGAGAGACGCTAACAGTAACAGTAAATGGTGCTACTTATACCGTAACACCTGATGCTTCAGGGAATTGGAGCGTGGATACAGAAACAGCTACACCAACAAGTGGAACGCTGGGTACTTTTAATGACGGAACAAGCTATGAGGTGGTAGCCACAGTAACTGATGTGGCTTCGAACAGTGCCAGCGATGCTACCAGCAATGAAGTTTCTATAGATACAACAGCTCCAACAGCCCCAACAGTTAATTTACTGACCACCAATGATGTAACGCCTGTCATTACCGGAACCAATGGATTAGGTACCAGTCAGCCGGCAGGAGAGACCCTGACAGTGACATTAAATGGTGCTACTTATACAGTCACCCCTGATGCTTCAGGCAACTGGAGCGTGGATACAGAAACAGCCACACCAACAAGTGGAACGCTGGGTACTTTTAATGACGGAACAAGCTATGAGGTGGTAGCCACAGTAACTGACGCGGCCTCGAACAGTGCCAGTGATGCTACCAGCAATGAAGTTTCCATAGATACCACAGCACCGGCCACACCAACAGTCAATGCTTTAACCACATCAGATAACACACCGGTTCTAAGTGGAACCGCTGAGATTGGAAGTACAGTAGTCGTAGTTATTAACGGAGTGACCTTTACCACAACACCTGATGCTTCAGGGAATTGGAGCGTGGATACAGAAACAGCCACACCAACAGCAGGCGGTCCTTTTACGCCATTACCTGATGGAGATTATGATGTAGCCGTGACCAGCACTGATGCAGCAGGCAACAGCAGTTCTGATGCTACTACAAATGAACTGACAGTGAATACTTCGTCTTTAACTGTACCAACAGTCAATATTCTAAGCAGCACAGATGGTCTTCCCATCTTAACAGGTACCTGGGATGAGGCCAATGCCACAAGCCTGGAAGTAACGGTAAATGGTGTTACTTATGTGTTAGGGACGGACGCTGAATTAACCACAGATGGCTCCGGCAACTGGACGCTTGATTTAAGTGGCTTAACTACTCCATTAACTAATGGCACTTATGATGTAGCAGTAAGCACGAGTGATGGAACTGATACAGTAACCGATGCTACCACTGATGAATTAACTGTAGCAATTACATCTATGAGTTTACCTACCGCCAATATTTTAAGCAGTACAGATGGTCTTCCCATCTTAACAGGTAGCTGGGATGAGGCCAATGCCACAAGCCTGGAAGTAATGGTAAATGGTGTTACTTATGTGTTAGGGACGGACGCTGAATTAACCACAGATGGCTCCGGCAACTGGACGCTTGACTTAAGTGGCTTAACTACTCCATTAACTAATGGCACTTATGATGTAGCAGTAAGCACGAGTGATGGAACTGATACAGTAACCGATGCTACCACGGATGAATTAACTGTGAACATCATTCTTATCAGTGCAGATATTGGAGTCAGAAAATCTGTATCAAATGGGCCTTACTTAGTAGGAAACATCATCACTTATAAAATTATTGTTGAAAACTTTGGTCCCGGAACGGCTTCTAACATAGTGGTGACGGATGAGCTGTCATTAGATTTAAGGTATGTAGCTTCAACTGCTTCACGAGGAGAGTTTAACAATATCTCAGGTGAATGGAGAATCGAAAGCCTGGAAATTGGCAAAGCTGATTCATTATTAATTGAAGTGGAGATCTTAAGTGAGGGAGTAATAGATAATGAAGCGGAAGGTTATGCTGAGGAAGTAGATCCTGATCTAAGTAATAACTTATCCGAATTAATCTCTATCAGTGTGGATGAAGCTTTTGAAATCAGCGCAGGATTTTCTCCTGATGGAGATGGAATAAACGATGTATGGACCATTAAAGGGATTGCTAATTACCCTAATAATAATGTACAAATTTATAACAGATGGGGAAACCTGGTTTTTGAAGTGAAAAGTTATAATAACCAGGACAAGGCCTGGAAAGGAGAGGTGAAATCGAAATTAGTTGTATCAGGTAATGAAGTGCCGGATGGTACCTATTTCTACCTGATTGACCTCGGTGATGGCTCTAAACCACTGAATGGATATATTACTTTAATGCGATAATTGGAATCAAATGAAATAACTGCGAGTCAATCATATCAAGCCGGGAAGAATATGGATTTAAAAGATACTCACTCCCGGAAGAACTATGTTGCGGTTATTCCATGCGATCTTAAAAAAATAAATATACATACATGAAATATCTACAAATATTACTGATTGCTTTTTTATTAATAGCTCAGTTAGAGGTTCGTGCACAGCAACAAGCTATGTATACTCAGTATATGTTTAATGGGCTTGCAATCAATCCGGCTTATGCAGGGAGTCATGAAACATTAAGTTTAACTGCTTTACTCAGGGAACAATGGGTAAACATTGAGGGAGCGCCCAGTACTCAGACTTTAAGCTTACACGCTCCTGTAAAAAGAAAAAAAATTGGGTTAGGCATGCTGATTATGAAGGATAGAATTGGCATCATCAACCAGACTGGAGCTTATGGGAGTTATGCTTATAAAGTCAATTTTGAAAATAGAGGGACGCTTTCTATGGGTATATCAGCTGGTTTTTCCTATTATGATGCACCTTTTAGCCAGGTAAACCCAAATGACCCCAGCTTTGCCAATATAGATGTTCGCGAGTTTCATCCAAATGTAGGGGTAGGTTTATATTATTATACTCCCACCTTTTATGCAGGTATTTCTACGCCTCAAATCCTGGAAACTACCTTCAACAGATCTTCAAAAGACTCTGACAGTGAGTTCAGAAGGCATTATTTTGCTACTGCAGGTAAGCTATTTGCTTTGAGTCCTAATGTAAAACTATTATCAAGCGTGCTGTTCAAAGCGGTAGATGGTGCACCTGCAGAATTTGACATCAATGCTTCTGTTTTGCTTCAGGAGGTGTTGTGGTTGGGTCTCTCGTACAGGTCATTTGACTCTTTTGATGGCATCATCAGAATCCAGGTGACTCCTGCATTTCAAATAGGGTATTCTTACGATTTTATTACAACCTCCGAACTGAGCAGGGTGAATGGAGGATCTCATGAGATTATGCTTAACTACAGGTTTAGCTTTAACAAAAAACGTATTCTAACACCAAGATATTTCTAAGATGATTCCAATCAAAAAAATTATTTTCACATGTGTTTGCATTACTTTTGGCAGTCACCTTTTGTGGTCTCAGTCTATTGCTGACTTAGTGATGAGTCCGGAAAGCAAGGGGGATAAATATTTTAACCAGTTTGCCTACAAGAAAGCCATCACTTCTTACGAAGAATCATTAAGAAGCCAGAAAAGCGACAGCATGCGCGGTATAATTTCCCTTAAAATTGCACAAAGTTATAATCAGTTAAATCAGCCGGAACAAGCAAGCAAATGGTATGCCCAGGCCAAAGAAACTCAGGTGTCGGTAGCAGCCGAGTCCCTTTTAAATTATGCGCAATCATTGGCAGCTACAGGTAAATACGCACAAGCTTCTCATATATTCAAGGAGTTAACAGAGGATGAAGGAGTAAGTGCGTCTATCAAAGCAATTTCCTCCGAACAGATTAATGCTATAGAGGAGCAAAACAGGTTTTTTATAAATGCAGGGAGGGTTGTTATTGACAAAGCAGCATTTAATAGCAAATATTCAGATTTCGCTCCTTTACTTTATGATAGCTTAATCCTTTTTGTGTCAGCAAGGGAACATAAAACCTTCATTAGCGGCCTTTTTAATTGGGATGAAAGTAATTACCTGGATATCTTTTCCTATAATCCGCAGAATGGTGAAGTGAAAAACTTTTCAAAGAATTTAAACACGTCTTTACACGAAGGGCCATTAACAAGCTATAATAACAATAAAGACATCATCTTCACCAGAAATACAGAAGCCAGGGTAAATGAAAATACAGGAGACAATTCTATTACGAAATTGCAGCTTTACCATGCAGCCTATGAAGACGGAAAATGGAGCAAAGGTGAGCCTTTAAATTTTAATGACCCTAACTTTTCTTTCGCTCACCCGAGCATTAGCTCAGATGGCAATACACTTTATTTTGCTTCCGATATTCCGGGGGGAATGGGTGGAGCGGATCTGTATAAAGTGCAGAAGGATGGAGATGGACAATGGGGTAAACCTATTAACTTAGGTGCAGCGGTGAATACTGCGGGAGATGAGTTTTTTCCTACCATACATGGTGAAAGGTTATATTTTGCCAGTAATGGCCATGGAGGTTTAGGTGGATTAGATCTTTTTGGTTATGACTTATCGAAAGAAGGAAAGGTCGTAAATTTAGGTTCTCCTATCAATAGCTCTTTAGATGATTTTGGCATTACATTCTACGAAGATGGACGATCAGGATACTTTAGTTCCAATAGAGAAGAAAGTGCTTTTAAGGATGAAATCTATCAATTTAAATCTGACATGGATTTAATGCCTGAATATCAATTAATACTTTTAGTATCAGATAAATTATCGCAAGAAATTATAAAAGAGGCAAAGGTGTATTTGCTTTCTTCTCAAAATGATACAATAACGCAGTTGGACTATGAAAATGGACAGTATGTAAGCACTCAAATTGAACCCAACACCAATTATAAAATAATTACCACCAGTAAAGAATACTTTAGCGCAGAAAATGATTTTACTTCTCTGGAAACAGCAGTTGATGCTCCTAATACCTGGAAAAAGAGCCTTTCACTTGTAAAGGATTATGATTTTGGTATGACTGCTTTCGTTTTTGAAAACAATTCTCAGAAGAAGCTTGATTCGGTTCAGGTAAAATTAATCAACAATTTGGGAGATGAAGTGCCATTTAAAGTCTATACAGATGAAAACGGACGTTTTAGCTATACATTTTCTGAGAATAAATTAAACGACAGGGTTAGCTACCAGATAAAACTTGAGAAAAAAGGTTTTCTCTCCAAGTCAATGACTTATAACAAAAAACTGGATAAACCCGGAATCAATTCATTAAATGCGATGCTGGATTTTGGTTTGAATAAGATTGAACTAGGTGAAGACATAGGCAAGTTATTGGGTGTGGAGCCAATATATTTTGATTTAGGTAAAGCAATTATTCGTAAAGATGCTGCAAAGGAGCTGGATAAAATTGTTGCAGCCATGAAAGAAAACCCTGCAATGGTGATAGAGCTAGGTTCACATACTGATGCAAGGGGAGGAGATGCTTTTAACCTGCAACTTTCTGATAAGCGTGCTAAAGCTTCCGCAGCCTATATAGTTTCTAAGGGAATAGAAGAAAGAAGAATTATAGGGAAAGGTTATGGAGAGACACAATTAATGAATGAATGCGAAGATGGTGTAAATTGCAGCGAAGAAGCACATCAATTAAATAGAAGAACTGAGTTTAAGATTATATCGCTTTAAAATCAATACGTATTACTGACAGGTATGGTAAAATATAAAGCCAGAATAGGTTTTATTGCTAATGAATATGTCTCCAGAGCCAGCCTGCCTGCCACAGGACTTTTGCTATATTAGAAAATAGAGCTAAAGCTGATTAGTTTTCTACTTACTTACATCTGTGAGTCTGTCCCAGCCAGCTGGCTGGGACTACAGGGGTGTTTTACGAGAAGAATAGTTTTCCATTGAAGGAAATCAAGTCTTGTTATATAGTAGCAAAAAGATAAAGAATAAAATTTTGTTTAAAATACCTTAAAGTGTAATTGAAACCTCAGTATTTAGTAAAACTTCTCTTTTTTGAGGTTTCATACTTAGTTTTAAAGTTTCATACTTAGTTTTAAAGTTTAAGAAACACTTATTAAGGTCAGTATATCTGGTTTTTGAGTTCAATTTCATTTTCCATGAGTAGCCGAATTAAACTATAAATCCAATCCTTCATTCTTTTAATGTGAAACTATAATTCCCTTTTATAAATAAATATCTACTCTTCATTTTGACTGTAAACTCCATTCTTAAATAAATATAACCATCTGAAATACAGTTATTTAAAAATAATATCAGACACCAGGCAACCTTTCTTTATTTTTGTGCGCCCTTTTGATAGTATTAATTATTAACTAAATAAAGATGAAGTTATGAACCGTCACCTACTCAAATTACTCTTACTGGTATGTTTATTTTACTCCTGCGATCAATTAGAAGATGATCTACTATCTGACAATATAATCAATCAGAATCCCATTATTAACAACAATGATATTTATGCCATTGAGGGGCAATCTACTATTATTGATGTACTAGGAAACCCACAGGAAAATGCTGTGATTACCTTAGTAAACAACAGTAATAAAGCAAAGCATCAGTGGATAAACAATCGTTTCATAGAATATAAACCCAATAAAGGGGCTGGAGGAAAAGATTATTTAATCTTTCAAATTGAAACCAACTCCAGCAAAAAAACTGATAGTATTTTTATTCAAATTGGAGACTCCTCAGTTTTTAATACAGACTCGTGTATGGTGTATGCAAGAGAAGATCTGCTCATATTAGATGCCGATTTAAAAGGAAGTGTAAACCTATTAGCGAATGACGAATTGTGCAACTATACATTACAAGATATATTTTTAGTGCAAACGCCTCAGAATGGAACCGCTACTATTTCAGGAAACGGACTACTTCAATACATCGGAAAAAATAATCAGGTGAATCATAAAGATTCTTTGATATACCGTGCCAACCTCATTTCCAATGATAGTGCTTCGGCAGACAAATCTATATTGGCTTTTGTAAAAGTATTATCTTCTAATGACAGCATCTGCACACCAGTTTTCAAAACTGGCATAGACTCAGTAAGCATAGCTCAATCAATAATTGAATTAAATGTATTATCAGATGATTTTCTATGCGATTGGCAAGTAACTGAATTAAGGGTATTCAATTTTAGTCTCGGAAATGTACAGGTGACAGATTCTAATAGCATTTTGTTTGAGCCACAAATGCTAGGATTTGATTCCATCCGCTTTGAGGTAACTTTTGAAAATGGACAATCCTTCATTGCACATCATTTAATATCAGTTATTGAAGAGGAGATGAATATATGCGATTCTCTGGTTGCTGTGGAAGATTCTGTTTCTCTAGGGTTTCCTAACCAAGCTGTAATAGATATTGATGTATTATTAAATGATACCTATTGCGCTGAGCAACCATTACCTGAAATATATATAGCAGATAGTTTAGGTTTGCAGTACGGAGTAGCAGAAGTGATTAAGCAATCAGGCTATCCAATCGTTCGCTATGTTGCCGATAGCGCTGCATGGGGAAATAATATTTCTGAAAGCATATCTTACAGGATTTGCCAGGGACAGTACTGCTCAGAATCTCTCATAACAGTTTCGAACTAACCATTTTTTAAATAAAAACTATCAATCTTAAAGCCCAAAAGTGTTTATAACGCTTTTGGGCATCTTTGCATGACGCTGGAAGAAATAGTAAAAAAGTGTATTAAGAGTAACCGAAAGGCACAAAAGGCTTTGTATGAACTGTGCCATAAACAAGTTATGGGAATTTGCTTAAGGTATTGTCGCTCCAAAGAAGAAGCTGAAGATGTATTTCAAGAATGCTTTATTAAAATTTTTGAACAATTGGAAAAGCTTCGGGATCCTCAGGCATTCTGGGGATGGATGAAAGCATTGACCATTAGAACTTGCCTGTCACATTTCAGAAAGAATACTTTCATTGCAGAGGATATTACTGAAGCCTGGGCGATAGAAAATAATGCTTATGAAGCTATCTTTTCTCAGATGCAAACTCAATCCATTATTGACTTGATCAATAAACTGCCTGAAGGCTATAAATTAATTTTCAACTTATTTGAAATAGAGGGATATAGGCACAGTGAAATAGCAGAAATGCTCAATATTTCTATCGGAACTTCCAAATCTCAACTCAGTAAAGCAAAGGCATTGCTTTGCAAAGAGTTACAAATAACGAATAGACAACACCCTAATACATTGCTCAATGAAAAATAAGGACTGGAAAAATAAGATTAGCAATCATGCACCAGAAGTAAACGATAATTTCTGGGATGACATTGAGCAGCGGCTACCTAAAAAGCGAACGAATAGGGTAGTGGTTCCCCTCATACTTTTGGGCTTATTGTTACTTTCAGTTTTAACATTTATAGTTTACACTGAATCCAGTGTTACAAAGAATAAATCTTCATCTGTAGCAATGCAAAGCCCGAATTCTGAGGATTCAACCATTAAAGATGATCAAAAAGGGCTCCTTCAATCAATAAAAGATCAAAAAGCAGCTAAGAAAATAGCTCTTAATTTAGAGGATACTACTACTAAGTTTGATCACACAAAGTATGTAGCAAAAGAAGAGAAAAACAGGATTGAGAGAAATACCAGTGAAAATAGTAAAAACGAAAGCTTAAATACTTATTTATCAAGCGATAATAGAGGCACTTCATTCTCAGACATTAAGAAACCAATTGAATTCACTTTTGATCAATTAAAGTCCAGAGGAATCGCTGAAGTAACATTACCCTTGATTGATATAACACCAGTACCGGTCATAATTGTAAAAACATCTGAAGAGGACAAGAAAGCAGATAGAGATAAGGCTATTAAGCTATACTTTAATACCTCATTATTTTCAGCCTACCATAAAATTAATCCTAATTTATTAGACGATAAAGTAATCAAATACATTGATAATCCTGCTTTTAGCTGGGATAGATTGGGGTATAAGCTGTCTGGCGGTATCAATAAAAAAGTATCAGATAGATTATATATTTATCTTGGAATCAGCTATTTATATCAGTCTCAGAGAATCACTTATGGCTATGAAAATACCCAAAATACCAGTATTACTGTAGAAAGCCCACAGGAAAATACGCTACAGATAAGACCTAATAAAGTTATCGCAGAGGAAGTATTAGATGTGAAAAATCAATCTGCTGGATTACATGTCGGCTTGGCCTATAAGTTGGTTCAGCGAGTTCATTATTCACAAGCTATTGATTTACAGTTAGATTTGCAACATCAAATGGGTGATAAATCATTTTACGGGGCGCAACAGTACTACGTTAATTTAGCCTATAATAATCTTTATCAATTAAATTCATGGTTGTCGTTTAAGGTGTCACCAGTTATTAGCTATACAATAAATGAATTTGCAGGACAATCCAATAGATCAATCAGCTTAAAGCCTTATAGTTTAGGGATTGATTTTGGCTTAACAATACATCTAAAACATTAGAGGATTCAGTAATAATTGTATGACTGCTAGTTAAAAGCTTAACTGCAGATTCTTACAAATATATTTAAGTTCTAATGGCGCAGAAATTTCAAAGTATTTTTAATAGATATAAAAAGAAGGGTGTAGGTTAAGAAACATCAACTTAACATAATATAAATTATATAACAATTATATAACTCACAAACAAGGTTAATCTATTATATATTCTCTGCTTTGTTTATAATATACTTTTTTGAATTCTAGCAAGATATCACCTGAAGATTTGAACCATGTAGCTCTCTCCTGGTATTCAAATAATTCTTTTTCTTCTATGTTCTTATCAATTGCAGGATCTGCAATAATATCTCTAGCTAATCAAAAGAATTAAAAATGCTTCTTTAAATTCGAGCAATAATCCCTTGTACGATTTCCTTGAATTGGACTAAAGATTAGTAAGTATAATTTCAGACTCTTCATCATCTAAGAATGATATTTTCTGTAAGTGTTTATTATATGGAATACTTCTTAAGTTAAGGCTAATTGGTAGATATTGATTGATAAAGTTTGAATGCTTTTCGTATTCAATGCACCTTACTCTGGTTTCAAGATTAATTGGTTCCTTATCCAAAAGGACTTTGATTTTAGGTCCGATTCTTCCTGGTCTACTACATCTTGATATATACGCCAATTCAATTTTTTCACAATCTTGAGTTCGTAGAATATTATTGCCTTGAATATGTCTGGGATATAAATCCTTATCTCCAGCATAAAAATTTGCCGAAAGTTGCTCACTGATATCTTGGATCAACTTATCATCTAATGTGTTTTTAGCGTGATCTCCTATATTTTTATAGTATTCTGCTCCCAAGGGCTCGTAACTTTTCGCATATAATACATAGTAAGATATGCTCGGCAAGCGATCAAATTGAAGGAAGAATTCTAGAAGTGAATAGAATTTAAGGTTCATGTCTATACAGTGTATTTAAGAAAAGTTTTTAATCAATGAATTCGGTTGGTATTCATATTCCTTAATGGCTTTGTTGCAAGCATCCATTACGATTAGCTTATCATATTCATCAATGCTATTTGAAATGACGTTATTAGTATTTTAATTCCCCTTAATATGAATGATATGTAATCGATTAGCCATGTGTTGTAAAACAATAATCATCTTCCTTTCAAGTGATTTCGGTATCCTTCCTCTGTTAACTCGATAAGCATCCTTAACAAGGTATTCTATAATATGTGATGGTAATGGTAAATCACTTCTAAGCTTCCAATCTTTCAATAAAACAATGATTTGCTTTTGCACATCTGAAAACTTGTTTTTCTTCAACTTTGTCAAATCAGTCTTCTGAATCGTTGAATTGTCAATTAGAAATCCCTTTTTATTAACAAATAAATATCCGGAACTACTATTCTTTTTTGAGAGTTTGTAGGGAGCAAAGTCTACCCAGGATTCCAAGTGCCCAACTACAACACAAACTCCAATTGACCTTTTTTGCTTCCTGACATCTATGATGCCCAATACTCCTATTCTCTTTTTGAAGAATTTGTATACCTCATCATACATTTCTTCATTATTCGGGAAGCTCTTAGGATAAAACGGAACAGCGATATCAATGTCATAAGAATCATGTAGTGCTGTCCCCTTCTCCGTAGATCCATGTGGAATTAGCTCACCACTGATTTTATCTTTAAACTGTTTAGTAAACGCATTACATATTTTATTGGCCGCTTTTTCCAAGCTTTTAAACTGGGGATCTGATTTATCTAGCATTAATAAACCTGTGAGGCCGAATAAGTGAGCATTAAGATCGATTGGTTTTTCTAAGGAATTTTGATAATCCCTTATTGCACCAATTCCGAAACCAGCAAGCCCCCCTATCGCTGCACCTTTGCCTGCTGAAACTAAAAATTCATCCCACTTGAATTTTAGATTCGGGTCTTGATCCATCATATTCAACTGCTTTATTAAGTTTAAAAAGGCATTTCCTAACCCGCAGATTACGGCACCAGTTTTAGCATATGAGTTTTTTTTCATGATCTATTTTCCTTCATCTAATTCAAAATTTATTGCATCAGCATAGGCACCTAAGTCAATGGCAGCAACCGTTCCAATGGTCTGTTGTAGATATCTCATTAACTGAAAGAAAAATGACACAAGTGAGTTTTCCGCTTTGCTAAAAGTCATTTTATCATATGTCCTTGTATCGTAGTAGTTAGTAATCCACTCTTGCAGGTTATTAATATTCCAATCCTCATCTCCCTCGTATTCAATATAAAATGCGCCAAATTCAATAGCACAACCCATATCAATGGATTGAATTCCACTTAGAGATTCAAATTGTTTTTCTAAGGTCTCATTTTTTGCAATTGTATTTTCACTGGCCAGTATACCCCCTATTATTTTAGTTAAAGCTCTTGGAGGAAAAGGTCTACCCCTATCAATAATATTGGTTGACGTACGGTGTAGCTTTCTAACACTTTCAATTTTTCTGCCAGCGTACTCTATATAATTTATCGACTTATCCTTAACCTTCCCTGAACCTTTAAAGTCAGGCTTAACCTCAAATATGGCATAGACGCCTTCAGCCGGTACATAATGAATTCCATTTTGAGTAAATACGAAAGGAGTGTACTGCTGATCATATATTACTAGATCAATTTGATCACTGAGTTGCCCTTTACTATCAATTATAATTGCCTTATCAACACAATATCTATTTGGTAAATACTTTTTAAGCCACTCAATCCAAACATTTTCTAATGAGTCACCTTTTGAACCAGGATGATCGATAAACTCACGATTGGTATTCAATTGAGCGAGCATTTGCTTCTGCAATCCTTCAAAAAGATCCGGTAAAATGATTTTTAATGCACTGCTTCAGGTGGCTTGCTTCGATAGTCCACTGAGTTGTTGAATTAAAGTTTGTCCATAAGCCTTGATATAAAATCAAAATTAAAACTACCATCCGAATGACTAGCTCACTACTTATATTTTAGGAGTACCGATTGGTTTTCCAACTTAACATAATATCTCTATCTTTGAGATTTTAATGGTATTTATGTTCCTAAGTTCTATTTATAGGCACTTCGATAAAACTCTCTTCTAATTTCAATAAGCACTTTATTCAATTCATGTATGTCTGGTTGGTCTGGAAGAGCGCATTTTTCATAAACATCATTTATGGAGGCAATCTTGCTCTCAGCGATTTCCACTAGTTCTTCATATAAAAACGCTCCTTTCTTTATGCCGAGAAGGTAATCTCTATCCTCCCTCCTAACATTTAATTGACCCTCCAAACCAATCTCTTCACACATGGTTAGCAACCTGATAGTGTGCATCATGTTCTTGGCATCATAGTTTTGACCGTGATCTAAGGTATTTTGATAACGAGTGTCATTTCGTTTTTCTACCCATTCCCAATATTCCTTATAATCTTTACAATATTTAGAATAGGCAGACTTATTGAACGACATAACAGTGAATGGCTGAATGCCTTTAGGGATAGAACTTAATGAAACTTCATTTGCATTTTCCTTTCTGGCGATCCCCTTAAATGATGTTTCTCCATAGTACAATCCATACATTTCATGCATGTGCGGAATTCTAGAAAGTCCACATTTGGATTGCTCCAGGTTATCCATCTCTAAAAATTCTCTCACAGGGATAGATCCTTGATCATGAGCAACAAAGCAAAAGTCTAAAACACCTTTTCTTTCCTTTTCAACTGGATTTAGAATCTTCTTATTCAATCCTTTAGCTTTTCTCACCTGTGTCATGGCATAGCCACCAAAGCTCTCTTTACATTGTTTTGAAAGGAGATTCATGGATCTTAGTTTTTCAAATGCCGGGTGAAGCTTGCGTACTGAATCATTTGGGGTATAGAGTAACTCAAGTATGTTGGGATTGCTTTTTGAGAGTAGCTCCACAAAGCGCTTTAACTCGTAATAAACAATGTCATTCGTTTTATTGCTAACTTGTTCTACATAGTTCAAACTAAAATAGTCTTCCTCAGGAAGTATATATACACCTTTTATATCAACATCTGACTCAGGAGTTGCTAAACCATAGGCATGGCTCCCACTCAAACAGTCAAAAACGATAATATCCTTTGAATAGAGTTCTTCTAATGTCATTTTTTTGGGTTTCTTATCCCCCGCTGGCGGGGGCTTGGGGGTGGAACAGTTGCATTATCCTCAATCCACTGATTAATACTTTTCTGGACATATTCTATATGCTGTAATACTTCTTCATCTGTATACCGCAAAACCGTAAAGCCATGATTTTCCAGATCTGAGGTTCTTTTCTCATCGTTGAGAACTACCTCTTCGTATGAATGGGTAATTCCATCTACTTCGATAATAAGATTTAACTCTTTGCACATAAAATCTGCTATATAATTAAGGACTGGTCGTTGCCTACGGAATTGATAGCCTTTCATCATTCTCGCTTTCAATACATATTTCCATAAACAAGCTTCTGCTTTTGTCATGTTCTTCCTTAAGGAGTTGGCAAATGGCTGAAGTTTGTTATTATAATTTTTGTTGGTCATATTATTAAATGTTTATAAACGATGATTTTATCCACCCCCTACCCCCGCCAGCGGGGGAAACGCTCCTTACAACTTTCCGATAGAACTCATCCAACTTCTCTATATCTCCATTAGCTGAAGGAAGCTTATTGGCTATAGCTTCATTTTCCCTGATTGTTTCACTCAGAAATGCATCAATCAATGGTTCTCTTTTGTGTAAATAATCCTCTTTTTGGTGCGATTTCAGAACGATCAATTCCTGAATTTTGTCCTGCACATTGTCCGAAATGATCTCAAACATCTTTGGTAATTCTATAGGTGGAATCGTCTCTTTCTCGCACACCCATTTTCCTGCAATTGCTGTCCGAAGTGCATAGAAGTATTTCTTCAATTTCACTTCATTGCTTTCCTGGCAGGCTTCAAAGTACTTTTTCGACATGCTCAAATAATGGTGCATGACTGCAATTGGTGAAAAGTACTCCTGACTTAACTCTTGCATACCTTTTAAGAAATGATCATCAGATTGATAGATAATCGGTGATTGCAACCATTCCAGTAAAGGTGGGTTTGACTTCCATAGTAGTCTTAGGACTTTCTTGATTTCCCAACCTCCAATATCCAGATCCTCATTAATGGGAAGATCAATGGTGTCTTTTTTATCCACTAATGACAGATGCCAGTCCAAATCCTGTGCATAGATAAACCGTACATCATAATCGCTATTTGGAGAAGGAAATCCCCAGGCCCGCGAGCCTGATTCGCAAGCGTATAGGATTTTTACTTCATTTATATTCTCAATATTCGATAATTTCTTTTTAATGATTCCTTCCATTGATCTACTTCTTTGAATTATTCTTGATTCAAAGTAAGAGTACAACTACGCAATCTTTTTGCGTAATTAAAATAATTATTATAAACCAGAGCATTTCTTTTCCAAAATACTTCTTGCATCGTTCATGAAAGCTTCCAGATATGGAATGATCATAGAAACATGATGCTCTTTAGGTCTAGATGAATTACTCAAAACAACTTTATCGGGGTGAAAAAGAAAGTGATTTTCCATTACCTTTTGAACGTCATTATGTGCAAAGGAGCTTAACGAACTATACAAAAAATGATATTCAGGCTCCATTTTAAGCGCTTTAAACTTATCCTTTATAGTAAATATTTTGGGTACATCATGATTCGAGATCATTTCAATATCAGATTCTAACTCATACTTCCTACTTATTAAAGGAATTCTATCTTCGATTATTAAGTCTTTACTTTGTAATACATGATTAAGCGACCTTAATTCTTGCTTGCAAGAATCGAGAATTAGTCTCTTTTCATACCCATTTATTTCAATCACAAGCTTTAAGTCCAAATAAGTCTCAACGAATACTCTGCTTATCAACAGAAAACTATGTATTCGGTTATTCTCTCTTAAGAAATCCAAGTCTTTAGCTAGTTGAATTAATGAGATAAAATATCCATACAATAGTACATTTCTGTTCGATCCATCCTTAGGAATTTGATCTATTAGAATATCACATTTATCCAATGCACCTTTGAAAATATTTACATTCTTCATTGCTAATAATTTAGTATTTATCATAACATAGGATTTACTGCCTCACTTTAGCCAGCTCAATCCTTAAATACGTTTAAAAAACTATCCTTTTGCAACTTGTTCAGTGAAAAGTCATAATCTGCTTGGTCACTATTTCTGACCGTTTCAGCCCCCAATTCTAAAATCAATTCTCTGAAGGAGATCGGGTTACTCCATTGCTGGTACAATGCCCTGGTTGCCGTCATCGACACCTCTGAATTCCCTGAGACTCTGCATTGGCCAGCGCCAAAATTCAGCAAAACGAAACATTGCCAATCCTTTTCAGGCATGAGCATGCCAAGAATAGTCTGCCTTTGAACAGACTGACTTTTTGCTTCCATAAAGAGGTTATTGGGATCCATCATGTAGTCATAATTAACTTCATGTCCCCTACCCACTATAATCTTGTATTCACAATTTCCGGCACCGTAGTACACGTTATTTTGTACAAGCGTTGGAGCTGACAAACCATTTTGAGCATGCAAATATTCAACGGCACCTTTTGATGCATCGGTCATATCGCCAGAATACATCAAGTCGCCAGACTTTCCTTGCTTATAATGCGCGTTCCACCCCACTTTTCCTCCAATATTCAAGCCTGATAAGTCCAAATCATCTGCCCCCCATTGGTTCTCCCAGTAGATACCTACAGCCAATGACTCGCCATAAAATTTACTACCAGTGGGTATATTGCCCACATACATTTTTTCAGAAGTCGGCAATGCATACTCTACATCCTCTGGAAGAAAGAACTTTTTACCCGTTAGATCAAATCGGTCTTTTAAATATTCATATAGGTAATCGTAGTTGGGCCAAACGGCACCCGAAACCTTATTCGATTTTATGAATGATTTGCCGTTTCTGATACGATAGGCAAAAGCATATTGTCCATTCATTCGCGAGTGGCATGCTGAGAGTGCCTTGAATAAAGCGAAAGGAGTAGCATTATCAAGCCAATGCTTATCATTATCTGATAACATGACGCTGGTCACCAGATTCAAAGGATTGACTACAAGTGGTTTATGGTACGACTTAGACAGTTTTGATATCTTATTGATCGTTTTAGGACATTTTGATTTGAATGCCAGAAAAAGGGGCTTAAAACGATTAAAAATCTCAGCCATTTTTTCCAGACCAAACTTTTCAAATGGTACAGATGGATTATAGTTCGAAGCTTTTATAGCCTCAATCACTTCAGTACTTTTTATCAAGAGTGAATCATTCGTTGCTCTATAAATGATGTAGCGAAAAAACTGCATAGTATCAGTGGGCAATACCCCGTACATATCAGCGATCTTAACTATCGCTTCCTTGTTCTTAATATTTTCGTCTCCTTTAAACGCATAAGACAACTCATCTACAAGAATGGAGAGCAAATCATTGATTGTTTCTTCTTTTAAGGCAATACCAGATTTTAATAACTCCAGGCACTTTTGGGTCATTTCCTCAACGGTAAAAGCGCGCACTATTTGGAAGGTCAATTTTACATCCGGTACATTCAATACTTCCTTAGGTATATAGATTTCTCGTTGAAATTGACTTCCATAAGTAGAAAAGTAATGGCTGACTTGATCTTGCCACAACTCAGTTCGGGAGCTCTTCAGGATCTTCTTCCATGACTTATGAAAAGTCTTATTCAGATCAAGACCATCTAACTTCTCCTTTTCATAAAAGCTTATAATCTGCTTTTTTGCCCATAATGCATCTGACGCTATGATGTAGCCCTGCTCAGACACATAAGGTTGATCATTTGACTCTTTGGCTATTACTGCATTAAATAATTTAAGCGTTTTCATTTTTTAATTTATCAATAAGTGAGGAGTATGTTTAAGGATTATAGGAACTCCTTTTACCTATTAAATGACCAGCGGGAAGTAAGTTTTATCCGAAAAATATAGGAACTTCCTGTGCCGGATTTTTAATACCATGTTGTCACTGTCAATGGACTAGTTTCTAACAATGTTTCAAAGTTGAATATGAAGTGCGCAATCTTTTTGCGTAGATGAAAAAATAATGAAATAATTTTTATTTTTCTTCAGGGCATCTCAATGAGCGGGGAGGATCAATATCAAGCAATGATAAATGCCAATGCAAACCACTTTTTTTATCTACAAATCGCAGCTCTCTCTGATACGCAAATGACATTGATAGTCTTTTGTTAATTATTTGGTAGCTTGGCTTTTGCTTCAATCATAGCTTCTGCAATAGCCGCATGAAGTTGTTCTAGCATCAGTTGCACCAATTTACTCTCAAAAGTGCTAGTAAGTTTAGTTAGACCAGTAGTCATTTTTAACAGAGAGTATGTAGTGAACTGCATAGGATTCAACATTCCGTATCGTGATGGCCCAGCTAAATATCCTCTTGGAATGTTGATATCATTGAAACCAAGACGAGTAAACAGTCCCTCTGGACCAGCATGAACGCCCTTGTTTGCCCATTGATAAAACGGACGCAAATAATCTAGCCCTACTTTTTCTTCAAGCCCTTTGAAGTTTCGTTTTCTATTTGAAAGAAATTTTATTGTCCACCCATACTCTTTTAGAAAACCTGCACCATAAAGATCATGCAGTTCATCTCGTTTTTTCTGCAACATCTTTACTGTATCTCCATCCGAAGGTCTCCAGTTCAATGTAGCGTGATGAATTTCGTATGTTTCTAAACGTTTGAGCTTTTCGATAAATTGGTATTCATAGAACATCTTTGATACCTCCAAGTCATTAGTAAACAGCGTAAGAAATACAACTGAGGTTTCATGCAGCGTTCGCCATCTCGCTAAAGCAGCATCAGCATAACCACATTTGATGAGAGCATAAATTTCATTTGCAATCTGACATCCTTTAATATGGAGGTGTAGAAGCTGTGAGAACTTCAGTTTTTCATCTTCAGAAAATTTATCCATCTTAAAATGGTCAGTCATATCATTGTTAACAGTAACAGTCAAGTCTATATACATCAAAAACATTTCTAAACCATCACCATGAATTTCTTCATTCCATTTAAGGAATTGGGCATAAGAGTCTTGAATTTCGTTTATTCGCTTCCCCTCATAGAACTGACAAAGCCCACTCATGAAAACTTTCGCTGTTCTTTTTAAGAGTTCAGGAGACTTCTCCTTAATGAGTGTATTGAACTCTTTGTCACTTCCACTGAACTCCTGTTGAATTTCAGCGAGTGTATCTTTTATTATTTCATTAAGCTTAAACATATGAGTCTTGCATTTTTCGAAATTGTTTTAATATCTTGATTTTCAATTATAACCTCGGATCCACAGCCTCGCTTTCCAAAGCAAGCACTCCAAATACACATTCATGAACCTTTCTTAAAGGTTCTTTTTTAACAAATCGATCAAGGGCTTCTAAGCCAAGGGCAAATTCTCTCAATGCCAAAGACCGCTTTCTCCCAAGGCCTCTGTTCTTCAAAACTTTTAAGTTCTCCTGTAAAGTATACTCAGGTCCATAAATAATCCGTAGGTACTCCTTTCCCCTACATTTGATAGCAGGTTGAACCAATCCTTTTTTACCATGAGCGACAAAATCCAATGGTTTCACCACCATGCCCTCTCCTCCTTTTTCTGTCAATTCTGTCCACCAAGCTATGGCTGATTCTATTTGAGAGTCATCATCTAAATCAATTAATTGATAGGGCGTTGCCACCATCAGTTTAGGATCAGCTTCACAAATAGATTTAATCGTTTCCATATGCCATTCATGGTTCTTATTCATGTGAGTCTCTCCATCTGTAGCCAGAATATGAAAGGGTGCTAGTTTGTAATCATCTAATCCATTAACAGGCCAGCAGTAGTTACCATAGGCTTTGGTGTAATCACCAATCATTTCACTTTTAGCCATATAACTTTCAAGCAATTGATCTACCCCATCTATCCCTCGTTTTTGAGTGATTTCTAAGTTGCCAATTACATTAGCTAAAGCAGCTGAAGCCGAAGCTCCTACAGACGCATACTGGTCTTTTAATAGTGATTGAGCTTTTGCAGACCATGGCATTAACTCTGTATCTAAACAAACCCAATCCGTATTGAACTTTGTCCAAAATCCAGAATGGGTGAGTGCCAATTGAACCCGATTTAAAAATGCATTCTCTAATGCCGAATCGTTAAAGAAGTTTCTGCCCGTTCTTGTGAAACAGGCGCCTATTCCTTCGTTCTCAATCCCGAATCGCTCTTTTACGGCATTTTCATCCTTGCAAACTACCAAAATAGCTCGTGACCCCATATGTTTTTCTTCACAGATCACTTTATCGATTCCCTGACTTTTGAAGTATTTAAACGCCTCTTTCGGATGCTCTAAATACTCATCAATATCACTGGTTTCAGAGGGTGACATGGTTGGAGGTAAGTAGATCAACCATTTCGGGTTCATGGCAAACCGACTCATCACTTCCAGGGCAGCAATGGAGTTTTCTTCTCTGATGGTAATATTGTTTTGAAGACTTGTAGCAACAATCCTTTTTCCAATAACATCATCTATATCCAACAGATCATCCAATTCATGCTGGTGCGACAGTGAAGAATCTGCTTCTAATTTATAAGGCCTTGCTGGCTCAGCATACATCATTTTAGCAGGAACGGATACTAATTCTTCTTCAGGATATCTCAATGCAGTAAGTTTACCGCCAAATACGCAACCAGTATCAATGTCAATGGTTTTGTTCAACCACTGTGCTTCCGGAACAGGCGTATGTCCATAAACTACTTTTGCCCTTCCTCTATAATCGGCAGCCCAGTTGTGTCTTACCGGTAATCCAAACTCATCCGTTTCACCTGTGGTTTCTCCATACATACAAAATGATCGAACTGCTCCGCTGCCTCTCCCCTGCATTTCTTCTTTCAACCCTGCATGCGCAATCACTAATTTGCCTTTGTCAAAAACATAGTGACTCACCAAACCATATAAAAACTCTTTTACCGTGTTCTTGAAATCTTCACTTTCTTGAGAAAGCTGTTCTACAGTTTGCTCTAGTCCGTGTTTGATTTGTACATTTTTACCGCTCAGGTATTTCTGAAGCTTCATATCATGGTTTCCAGGCACGCAGTATGCGATCCCCGATTTCACCATGCTCATGACTAGTTTTAATACTGCGGGTGAGTTAGGTCCTCTATCAACAAGATCTCCAAGGAATAAGGCTTTTCTTCCTTCTGGATTTGCGACTTTATATCCAAAGGATTCATTGTCATACGCTATTTCATCAACATTGTATCCGAGTTTCTGAAGCAACTCAATCGCTTCATCTATACATCCGTGAATATCTCCTATGATATCGAATGGGCCACTAACCTCTTTTTTATCATTGTAAAGTTTCTCTCTTTGTATCTTTTGTATAGCATCTATTTCTTCCACTGAACTTAAAACATGAACATGCCTAAACCCTTCTCTTTTAAGGTTTCTTATGGATCTTTTAAGTTGTGATCTCTGTTGTCTCAATACATGCTTGCCAAAATTTCTGTCAACTCTTTCATCGTTTCTTGCCTGGCAAATCTTTTCAGGAACATCTAGCACAATGGCTACAGGCAGGCAATGATAGTCTCTTGCCAATTGAACTAATGGCTTTCTTGCTTCAGTTTGAACATTTGTAGCATCAATTACGGTTAAATGTCCGTTTTTCAGTCTTTTTGAAGAGATGTAGTGCAGCAACTCAAATGCGTCAACAGTTGCAGCCTGATTGTTTTCATCATCTGACACCATTGCACGACACTTGTCAGAAGATATGATCTCGGTTTCCTTGAAAACTCTTTTAGCAAAAGTTGATTTTCCAGAGCCGGAAACTCCAATAAGCACTACTAATGATAGTTCTGGTATTTTTATTTTATTCATTGTCTTAACCATGATTCATTTTATTTGATGATGAGCATTTCCCAATGTATTGTGCACCTTCATTGCACATCCAATTATTTTCTGAGCTACATCGCTGTATATATGCTCATTTCAATCCTGTTTATCCTATAATCATTTAAAATCAGAGTTCTGACAATTTAAAAATGGCCATTTGAGATGGTGCACCTACTTTTTCATCTTCTTCACCAACAGGTTTGATTTCAACATCATACCCATGGGAGTTGGCCACCTGTCCAGCCCAATTGCTGAATTCTTTTCTTGTCCACTCAAACCTGTGGTCGGTATGCCTGAATGAATCAGTTGCCATACTTTCAAAAAGCTCGTTATACTCTCTGTTAGGGGTAGTTAAGACCACTACTTTTGGTTTAGAGAATTCAAAAACCACTCTTTCAAATGATCTTAGTCTGTTTAAATCCAGGTGTTCTATCACTTCAATAATGGCTGCTGCATCATATCCATCCAGTCTTTTGTCTCTGTAAGTCAAAGACCCTTGAATCAGTTTGATTCTCTCTTTTTGCTTTGGAGACATTTCGTTATAATGCAACTTCTCCATTGCTTTTTCAAGTGTTTTATAGGAAACATCCACTCCAAGAATCTCTTCGAATTGCTTCTCTTTCAAAAGCGATTTCAACAGCTTACCCTCACCACAGCCCAGGTCAACCACTCTCTTAGCCCCTGAATTTTTAAGCTCTTGCAGCGCTAATTTTAATCTTTGGTGATGCAATGATTCTTTCTTTTTTACAACTTCGCTTTCCTCTTCAACTTCAATGGGTTGTTCCTCTAAATCATTTTCAATTAGTCTGTCGAGTGCATTTCTTGTTAATCCTCCAATTCCTCTGAGGTACCTTTTAGTGATTTGCTCTTTTTCAGGATGATTACCTAGCCACCCCTCTCCTTTTGCAAGCAGTTTTTCAACCTCTGATTGATTGACCCAATAATGTTTATTCGTATCAAGTACAGGAATTAAAACATACAAATGTGATAGCAATTCTTTGAGCTTGCATGCTCCTTTTAAATTCAATGTATAATACTTACTGTCACCCCACTCTGGGAAATTAGCATCCAATTGGTGTCTTTGAAGAATTACCTCATAACCAAGAGGCTCAAAAAGCCGCCTTATTAATAATTCACCACCCTTTGGGGCTGGTAAAACTGAGATTTTAACCTCGAAATCCATCACCTGATCTAACAATTCAGGACGCTTGCTACATTTACCATTTAAGGCAGTGGAAAACGCTTTGGAAATAGCAACACTCATAAATGAAGAAGCTACATATGGCCTGTCATTCACATAATGAGCCAAAGCAAAATCACTCGAATTGTTCCGATTGTTCTTAACCAATTCTATTGGATTGATATCCAATAAAAGATTGACCGAACAATTATCTGTTGTTGCTTCTGAATAAAAAATGTGAGCTTTTCCGGTTGCTAACTCCACTGACTGTAGCTTATCCGGGTGTTTATGCAACAGGAAACTCAAATCTGTTGCAGGATTATGTGTTGTTGATATATTTAGTAACATGATTTCTTATTGAGACCGCTAATTAAAAAATAAGCTACGCAATCTTTTTGCTCATTAAAATTTATTTCCAAAATTCCCACCATTTGTTTGAAGTACTTTCTGTTTTAATAACATTTTCCGGAAAGTTATTGGGAATCATATCAATTTTCTTTGTTCTGGATTCAAACTTGCTCAAATCCTCACCAGGGTGGGTTCTTAACCAATCTTTTATTTCTGCCAGAAGCTGGCTTGCCTCTTCTTGTATCTCATTGATCATCTGCTCTCTACTCCTGTTAAAGTATGCGTAATCTTCTAACTCATATTTATTATAACCAATACTTGTGAGATACGGGTAGTTTTCATATCCCAAATCACAAAAGTCTGCTAAGATTGTTTCCGGTTCTTTACAGCCTTCTGAGAGTGTCTCCAGATTTGCAATGATTTTCCAGTCTGTAAACTCTCGCTCTTCAAAAAATGAAAGAAAAAGTGTTTTAAACTCATAGTCAACCCCTTGCTGATTATAATTAAAGATATACAATTGCAGAATTAACTCTTCATCCATTCTTTCAGATAGCTGTATATTAGAGTAAAGCCAGTTTTCAAATTCTTTCATCTCAACCTGCTTTTCTATGACCTTAAAAATTCTCTCTTTTAAATCCTCCATAGTTCTTCAATTCACTATTTAATTCTTCAGAGCCCCAGACGGGATTCGAACCCGTATGCGTTGGGAAACACGCTTCCCTACTTTGCTTCTCTGAGAGGCATTTCGGTGCTGTGACCTACTGGGCTATTAACCGCAATTCAGTCTTCCGGAAACCAACTTATTATGCAACCAGTCTCAACTGTTTTACTGTGCCCTACCATTGGAGCTACAGGGGCATTACTTAATAATAAGTCAAATTTGAGCACCTAATGCGCAACCTTTTTGCGTAGATGAAAAAATAATGAAATAATTTTTGATTTATTGTAATCTCGACACACCATATGTGATATATGACCGAGTGTAAGCCTACCCAAAGAAATGACTTGGCTCAACTCAACCTATTGGTATTGCTTCAGATAGCTCTGTTAATTTCATTTGTTTTATATGGAGTTTCCATAGAGTCAGTTATTGCCATAGGTTAGTTCAGGTATAATGACTTCAAACGTACTTCCTTTACCAACTTCACTTAGCAGTGTAATTTTTCCTCTTAACTTATCCACCAACGATTTAACAAGTGACAAACCAAGTCCGTTGGAAGCCTCACCTCCGGTAGGTTTTGCTGAGAGTGTTTTGAACTTAGAGTATAAACTTTTTTTATCATCCTCCGTAAAGCCAGGGCCATCGTCTGTTACTATTAATTTAAGCTGCTGATTGTCTAATACGGATGTTATCTTTACGGTAGAATTAAACGATGAGTATTTAATGGCATTTGAAATCAGATTATCAACAATACGTTCAAGGTATAATTGATTGGTAATAAAATTTCGATCAACGGAAATATTATTCTGCAATGTAATATTCTTATGCTTAGCATCTTCTGTGTAATGGATAAGCTTCTCTTTTAATAAATACTCTACATCTACCTGACCTACATTTTCATTGGCTTCACCTGCTTCAAGCTTGTTTACATCTAATACGTTTTTGATTAGGTCGCTCCCATTAATACTCATTTGATCAATCATATGTATGTACTTATCTTGGTTTGACTTATCTACTTTTATTAATTCAACCAATCCTCTAATCCTGTTAAAAGGAGCTTTTAAGTCATGAGCAAGAATGTTCATTAAGGTGTCTTTCTGTAGATTAAGATCTGCAAGTTTATCTTTTTGATTGCTTAGCTTCTCATTAGCTCGTTTCTTTTTATTAGAATTTGCTTGAACTGTAAACGCAAAAATGACTAATACGATCAGTAGTCCAGTTAGTGAGAAGTTCCTAATTCTCTGTTCTTCAAGTAGTTCATTATTTTTCTTTTTTTCTATTTTTAAGAGTTCATTTTCTTGAGCTCTTTTCTCGAGGGCTATTCTTGATTCATGCTGTTGCACTAACCGCGCTTTTTCTATATCCAGGAACTTATTTTCAATCTCATTGTAATTTTTGAAGTATTCTAATGCTCTTTGTGCATTCCCTTTTGCTTCATAGCTTTTGGACAAATACAGATAAGATTGTTTTAGCTCTTTCCAAAAAGCTGAATTTTCAGCGGCTTGAACGACTTTTATATGGAAAGCAATAGCTTCATCGTAATTACCTAAATCATAGTTTAGTATGCCATATTGATTATACACTTTCATCAATAAGTTCTGATTGGTGATTCCTTCTGCGATATCCTTTGAGGCTTCCATTAGGCGCTTTGCTTCTTCATACTGCTGATCTTTTCTATAGAGATTAGCGATTTCAGTATTTACTTCAGCTTTCAAAACCAGGTTATTTTTTACACTGTCACTGTAAACCCTCGAATTACTCAACATTTGGTGGGCTAAGTCATTCTTATTGGCAGCGGAATAAATTTTCGCTAGTTCCAGATAGCTGAAAGCCACACCTACCACCAACCCCTCATCTATACGGATTTTTAAAGCTCGCTTCGACATCTCTTCTGCCTTGATATATGATTTTTGGCTTTGGTAGAAGGTAGCCAGGCTGGAGTATATATAGGTTAGACCGATTTTGTTATCTAATTTCTCAAATATATCTAGTGCTTGGTAGTAATAATCTATGGCTTTATCATAGGCTGCTGTCCCTTCAAAAAGCCTACCCAAACTATTAAGTGCATGAGCATATTGTAAGCTATCTTGCTTTTCTAATGCTAAGTCTTTGGCCTTTTCATGATAATCATATGATTTTAAATAGTCACCTTTATAGAGATAAGCTACCCCCAGATAGTTATATGTTTCCGGTAAAAGCTGATCGTTTTTATAGAGTTCTATTAATTCAATTGAAGTTTTTAGAAAATAGATAGAGCTGTCAGGATACATTTTACGATACTCCCAACCTAATTGATTATAAGCTTCAGTTTTTTCAGTTGGCGAACCTTCTTGAATAACTTTTTTAGCCTTAGCAATATTGCCAATCGTCTGTCCATTTGCGTTCACACATAGTATGAAGAATAATGTAATTAGGACATATGTAATTCCTGTCGATTTCATTAGTTTTAAATAAAGGAATAATAATTTGAAATATAACTACCTAAAAGTTAATTTTCAAAAGTCACTTTTTTGGAACCAATTAGCGATTCTATATTTTACTTCCGTGGTAATTTCATTCACAATAAAAAACAAATGGCACAATGGTTAAGTTTTGCAAATATGCATAATTAAGATTGTATCTGGCTGCATATAACTGATGGCACTCAGGCTACAACCTCCGCACAAGCTTTTGCCGTTGTGCCATTTTTCCAGGTATCATCTCTGAATGAATTTTCTTCCTTCAAAGACTAACACCGCATTGCCTCGCTCCAGACTCAAATGCTGCATCCATTGCTCGTTGATCAATTCGCGCTGCTGATCTATTTCAAAAGATTTTAGCAACTGCTCCAGCTTTTTGAAGGCCAACTGTTTGTTTTGATGCTGAGATCTGGCCTCTGAAGAAGTCGTGCTCACCCCTGTTGGAGCATGTGTGGCTCTCACAGCGGTCTCCACTTTATTTCTATGCTGTCCACCCGGACCTGACCCTCGAAAGGCTTTGTAGCTGACATCCGAAGTTTGCAACGCGACCCCCTTCTGTGGTTTAAAGAAGGAAACACCAACGAACCAGTTCTTTCTTTTATGATACTTGCGGTACGGGCTCTGTCCTATCCACTGTATGGTTCCTTCCCAATCGCCCATTTTGGATTTTGCCTGATCACCTGTAATGGCAACAAGTGCTGAGAACAGTGTCCCGTTTTGCAAACCTTCCTGCCGATCAATTACTTCCGAATGCAATCTCTGCCTCTTCGCTTCTTCCAGCAATCGCTTAAGTGCCTGGGCAACCACCCAGCAGCATTCTGCCGGGCCTCTACCTGCTGAAATCTGGATATAAATGGTTTGATTTCTTTCCATCATTTCAGTTTTTATCCATTCTTACAATTCTTGGCTCAAATTGGCCAATTACCTCTACCAGTTGCTCCTGAGATGCCATCACCTGAGTGAGATCTTTGTAAGCTATAGGAGCCTCATCCAGTCCACCACCAATTAAAGTGATTTGTTCCCTGCTAAGGATCTTCTTGAGCTCACTACCAGTAATGGATGCTCTTGCCTTGCTTCGGGACATTTTTCTACCCGCACCATGTGAGACACTCTTCAAGGAACAGGCATCACCCTTCCCTCGAACGATGTAACCCGCTGCTGTCATGGAACCTGGGATGATTCCCAACTCACCTTGAGCGGCTGGAGTAGCTCCCTTACGGTGCACAATCAACTCTTCTCCTTCGTGCGTTTCTTTCCAGGCAAAATTGTGGTGGTTTTCCACTTTTGCTATGGGTTTCAAACCAAGGTGCTTGGCAAGGTTATGATGAATTTGATCATGGCATGCCCTGGCATAATCCCCTGCCAGATTCATAGAAATCCAATATTCCTGTCCCGCTTCTGTATCCAGATCCAGCCAGGCAAAATGCTGAGCCTGCCGAGGTAACAAACATTGCTCCCGGGCCACCTGTGTATAGTGCCTGGCGATGGATGCACCCATGCCACGTGAACCAGAGTGGGCCAATAACCCCAGGTACGTGCCTGGGACAAGTCCCAAAGCATCTCCCTCATGTAGCGTCACCATACCAAATTCCACAAAGTGGTTACCAGAACCGGAAGTACCCAGCTGTTTTACAGCCTTGCCATGAAGCTGACGCAGCAGATCTGTAAGTGCAAACTCTGGTCTATCCAGTATTTCGTGCTCCTGTTGAAAGGATATCTCCCCTCCTGTTCCAAAATTGGTGCGCTCTTTAAGCGCCATTTTGAATTGATAAGCATGTCTTTTCAAATACGCTTCATCAGCGTCATATAAAGTCAGACTCATCCGACACCCTATATCCAACCCTACTCCATAAGGGATTACCGCATTTTCAGTAGCTAAAACACCGCCTATAGGCAATCCATAGCCTTGATGTGCATCCGGCATGAGTGCTCCTCGCCTTGAAACGGGTAAACGCATGGCCATTTCCATCTGTTGGAAGGCATTGCTGGAAATATGTGGCCTTCCGAAAACTGAAAATTCTCCAGATTCTCTTAATAATTCAATCTCTGATCGCTCTTTAAAGCTCATTGTATCATCAAATTCCGATGCAATAGCACCCAGAATATCATGATCCAGATAGTTTTGAAAGTTGTTTTTGATATCTAATAATATCGCTAGTTGCTCTTCTTTAGAGCTGTGTTTGTAATGTTTTGCCATTACGTCAATAGCCAAGGCTATTGATCGATTAGACGAATATTTAATTTTTCTAAGGTCTTTACCTTTTAATTTAATCTTGCCCATAAAGCATTAAAATATGGTAGCCCCTTGTAGCAAATTACTACAGCTGATTGATGTATAAACAGCAATCAAATCCCAAAAGGAATAGGCTAATAAATAATTGATTGAAGTGTCGGGAAGATTTGAAGAAATTGCTTAGTCAGCAAAAGGCACAAAAAAACCCGATCGTTGGGACCGGGCACAAAAAGTATATCAGCTTAGCATTCTTAAGAAGCTAAGCTCCCGGTCAATAAAGCGATATGTATTTTCTGCACCATCATTGTGACCTCCCTTCAGTTATAGGAGTGAATTAATAATGCAAATGTAGAAGCAATTTGTCCTAAAAACCAAGAGAATTGGAAAATTATTTATTGCGCAATATCTTTGCGTAGTAAAAAAGTTCTTATTTTTCCGTGAAATTCCACCCTTGAGGGAGAATAAAGCTGGGTGTTTTATGTCTGGAAACAGGGGAATTAATAAATAAAATTATGCCGGTAAATAGAAATGCTTTAATTAGATATACAACGCTTGATAAGTGCCTGAGAAACAAGTATAGAAGATGGACTCTGGAAAACCTTATTGACACTGTCTCGGATGCGCTATATGAATATGAAGGAATAGATAAAGGTGTTAGTAAACGTACTATTCAACTTGATATTCAAATGATGCGCAGTGATAAATTAGGGTATAACGCTCCTATTGTGGTTGAGGAGAAGAAATACTATAAATATTCAGACCCGGATTATTCCATTACTAATAGCCCGCTCACAGATAATGATTTAAATAAACTTAACGAAGTGGTTGATATCCTCAGACAATTTAAAGGCTTCTCTCATTTTCAGGAAATGACTGGTATGATCCAGCGTTTAGAGGATAAGGTTTACACTGCTCGTAGTAAACAAAAGTCCATTGTATTGCTTGAAACCAACGAAAACCTTCGAGGTATATCATATCTTGATGATATTTATCAAGCCATTCACAAAAAGCAGGTGTTAAATTTACTATATCAATCCTTTCATGCCAGGCAAGCCAATATGATCCATTTTCATCCTTATCTCTTGAAGGAATATAGAAACCGATGGTTTGTTTTGGGGCGTAGAAGTGCGAAAGAGCCTTTAGTTACGCTTGCATTAGACCGCATTAAGGAGATTACAATTGCCGAAAACCTTCAATATGTGGAAAATTTAGCTTTTGATGCTGAAGAACATTTCAAACATGTGATTGGAGTAACGGTTGATCAGGTAAAGCGTCCTCAGAAGGTTCATCTGAAAATTGATCGGAAAAACGCTCCCTATGTGATTACAAAACCCCTCCATAGTTCGCAGGAGGTGATTTCTACTTCCAAAAATGGCATAGAAGTCATACTGAATGTTCAAATAAATTTTGAACTGGAAAGGGAAATATTGGGATTTGGAGACTCTATTGAAGTTATTAAACCGGAGAAGCTGAGAAGCCGTATTCTTTCAAAGCTCAAAGCTGCTGTTGGCAATTATGAATCCATTAATGAAAAAAAAACAGGTTAATGGAGTTTGGGAATATTCATTAACTTTATTTAACCCATTAAAGATTATAATTTCTCCACTCTGTTGGGATGTAGAAAATAAATTTAATACACTGATTATCAAAAATAATACATACTAAATACTTATTGACTCAATATTCAATTCAACCAAACCATATAAACGGTTAGCCAGGCGAGCCATTAACGCAGCATCACCAGTTGTCAGAAACAAATCAGTGCTTTTACCATGTAACTCATTAGGCAGGTCTGAAAAATTCATCTTGAGCGTTTCTTCCATCGGATCTAGTATTGTAACTTTTCCATCATAGTAAGCTTTCAATCTTTCCGCAATTAAAGGATAATGTGTACAAGCCAGTAAAAGTCCATCAATCTGTCCTAATGGTGCTAAGACACTGTTTAAATGAGAATCAAACTCAGCTTGTTCGGTCCAATCATTAAATATGGTGGAGAGCAAGAAAACGAGTTAGAAAACTATCCTTCACTGGCCAAAGCCTTAATCGTAGGTGTGGTGCTCATCTTTTTCATCCTGCTATTCCAGTTCAAAAAACCAGGCTTTGCTTTACTCATCATGACTACCATGCCCCTTAGTTTATTGGGTGCAGGCATAGGACTGTGGCTGACAGGCTACCCTTTCGGTCTGACTTCCTTCTTGGGCATCATGAGTCTGATGGGAATAGTAGTAAGGAATGGTATCATCCTCATAGACTATGCAGAGGAATTGCGCAACAAAGAAGGCATGTCCATCAAAGAAGCAGCCCTGGCCAGTGGCCGAAGAAGGATGCGCCCGATATTCCTGACCTCTTTCGCGGCAGCTATCGGAGTGGTTCCCATGATTATGAGCGGCTCTACCCTATGGGGGCCTCTTGGCTCAGTGGTCTGCTTTGGTCTACTCGTATCTATGATACTTACCTTATATGTATTGCCGGTATTGTATTACCGATTGTTCAGAAAGTCATAACAAAGAAGAATTTACAAATGAAAAGATTTTTGATAGTAATTACCGCGTGTTCGATAGCTGTTAGCAGCTACGGACAAAATACGCTGAGCCTGGCAGACTGTAAAGAAATGGCCCTGCAAAGCAATGTAGCCATGAGAAACAGCCAACTTGAGTTGGAAGCCATGCAGGAAGTAAAAAAGAATGCTTCCACTAACTATTTCCCGAAGGTGAACGCATCCCTGTTTGGCATGAAGGCTATCAGTCCAATTGTGGAAATGGACGTTCCGGGAGGCAATTTACCTGTGTATGATGGCAACCCAGCTAATTTGGCGACAGCCACGGAATTTGCCTATTTCCCCGGACTAAATATGGGTTTAATGGAAGAGGCTCAACTGGCATCCATCAACCTGGTGCAGCCCGTTTATACGGGAGGACGTATCGCCAATGGAAACAAACTGGCTAAGCTCGGTGTGGATGTAAAGGAAAAGCAGTTTGCACTTACAGAAGATCAGGTGCTTTTGCAAACAGAGCAACAATACTGGCTGATCGTGTCTTTGCAGGAAAAGGAAAAGACCATTGCCAAGTATGAAGAATTGCTGAGCAGTGTGGAAAAGCAGGTCAACGATGCGTACAATTCTGGGTTGATCCTCAAAAATGATCTACTCAAAGTACAGCTCAAGCAAAGTGAACTACAAGCTAATAAGAGCCAACTAACCAATGGTAAAAAGCTGGCCACCATGCAATTTTGTCAGACCATAGGGATCGACTATGATTCCATGCTTGTATTGTCAGAAGATTTGCAGGAAGTCAACCTGCCACAAGCCTATTTCACCCAGTCAAAGGAAGCTGTTTCTGGTCGAATTGAGTATGAGCTATTGCAAAAATCGGTAGAAGCAGAACAGCTGCAAACCAAAATGGCCAAAGGGGAGCTGATGCCCCAGGTAGCTGTAGGTGCATCCGGTTTTTATCTGAATGGCGTCATACCTGGTGCAGATGGAAGGAACAACGGATTGTTGTATGCCACAATCTCCATTCCGATATCAGACTGGTGGGGAGGCACGCACAAAGTCAAAGAACATGAGGCAAAGGTACGTATCGCTCAAAATACCTTTGACGATACCCAGAAACTATTGGTACTGCAAATTGAAAAAGGCTGGACGGATGTAACCCAGGCCCACGAACAGGTGCAGCTCATGCAAACTACAGCCAGACAAGCAGAGGAAAACCTAAGAGTTACCCGGGACAGCTACAACAATGGGCTGATCACAGTATCTGACCTGCTGGAGGCCCAGGCCATCGTAGTGGAAACGGACGACAAGCTTATTGAAGCAAAAACCAAATACCGCCTGGCCATCGCTACTTATTTACAGTTAACGGGTCGCTAACCTATCCATTAATATGTTAAAAAAGCGACTATTCATCCCAGTCAAAAAGCTCCTGATTCATTCAGGAGCTGGCTTTTGAATATCTTAACATGGTTCAGGATTTGCCATCGGGTATTCTGTTTATTATGTGGATACACACTGCGAACCATCGCCCCCTATGCGGCAATGAGCTAATCTCCCAAAGTTGAACGTAAGCTCATTAGAACCGTCATCGTAAGTTAGCCCCTATAATTGAATAGGTTCAAAATGAGAATTATATTTGGTTATTAAAGTTAGCAAAAGAGAGGGAACAAGACTATTACTCGTCATTGATCATAATAGATCCATCGCAAT
>NZ_BMEC01000027.1 GCF_014636295.1 Marivirga lumbricoides
GTGTAAAAGGACCGCCTGCTGTTGGTGTGGCTGTTTCAGTATCCACACTCCAGTTACCTGAAGCATCAGCTGTTGTGGTAAAGGTCACTCCGTTAATAACTACGACTACTGTACTTCCAATCTCAGCAGTTCCGCTTAATTCAGGTATATTATCTGATGTGGTCAAAGTATTAACTGTTGGTGTGGCCGGTGCTGTGGTATCTATCGATACTTCATTGCTGGTAGCATCACTGGCACTGTTCGAGGCCGCGTCAGTTACTGTGGCTACCACCTCATAGCTTGTCCCGTCATTAAAAGTACCCAGCGTTCCACTTGTTGGTGTAGCGGTTTCAGTATCCACGCTCCAATTACCTGAAGCATCAGGTGTTACTGTATAAGTAGCACCATTTACAGTCACTGTCAGGGTTTCTCCTGCCGGCTGACTGGTACCTAATCCATTGGTTCCGGTAATAACAGGCGTTACATCATTGGTGGTCAGTAAATTAACTGTCGGTGCTGCTGGAGATACATTATCAAAAATGATAGTCACCGGGGTAGCAGATGTATTGTTATTACCTGCTAAATCCTGTGCTACATTTGCTGCTACATTAATAGTAATATCTCCACTTCCATCAGGAGTAATTTCCACAGTAAAAGTACCATTTCCATTATCAGTAAACCCTGTTACTGAGCCATTGCTTACGAGCACTTCTGTAGATATAAAGCCTGTTACTATCTCACCAAAGTCAATCGTAATATTAAATGGTGTAGCATTATTTACAATGGCTGGCTGCCCACTAATGCTAGCCGCTGGAGGCGTTACATCTGCAGATGCAGTAATACTTATTGCAAAACTTACTGGTGCACTCTGACACAAAGTGCTTGAATTGTTTACTGTAATGATACCATTATATGTATTTTGAGTAGCCGTAGCTGGTACAACTAAGTTTATCGGACTTCCTGTTATACTCGTAAGACTCACATCCACAAAACCTTCTGCTTCAGCTGCAACATCGAAGTCTATGCTATACTGATCTGCTCCTCCTGTAAGAGAAGAATAAGATAGACTGGCACTTGTAGTACCTTGCACAACTGATGGGTTTGTTCCTAAAGTAATTGTCGGAATTGCCGGATCCGCAAGCGTAAAAGGACCACTTAAAGAATTCGATTTACATGCAGAAGGATCTGTGACACTAATATTAGTATAGTCTCCAGCATTCAAATTATTAATAGTTAGATTACCTCCTGCATCGCTAGAAATACCAAGTACAGTATTAAAAATCCCATCATCAGAATAAGTTACATCATACACAGTGCTGGCTACCAGATTCATTATTGATATAGTTCCATTGCTACCGCCACAGGTAGTAGGGTTACTTTGACTATTAAAGATAATATTAGCAGCACCGGGATCACTCAATACTATAGAAGGAAGTTGATTAGAGATACAACCTAAATAAGCAACCTGAATACCAGCATAAACACCTGCATCCAAACCACTTATAAGTATGTTTCCTGATGCATCAGAAGTCATATTGTTTGAAACTGAAATACCATCATCTGTATAAGTAACTGTGTAAGCAGTACTTGCTAGTAGGCCTGTTAATTGGATAGCTCCATCTGAACCGCCACAAAAGGTAGGATTTGAAAGTGTTCCCTGAGTAAGAACATTTTTAACTACTTCAATAGTAACTGGCTGAATGCTACTAACGCAACCGGTAGATGTATTCGTAACCACCAAATTAGCATTGTAAACTCCTCCATTAGCTGTTCCGGGAACTGCTACAACTATCGGACTGGCTGTTAAGGGCTCATTACTTACATCAAAAAAACCTTCCGTTTCTGCAATTGCATCGAAGTCAATACTATATTGGTTAGGATTATTTGTTGTTCCGCTATAAGATAGATTTGCGGTAGTTTCGCCCTGGCAAATTACAGGGTTAGCACTTAAATTTATAGCAGGTAAGGGATTTACATTAATAGCGGTAGCACCAAAAATAGTCTCACAAGTGATTCCTATCCGCAATGCTTTTACAGCTATAGACGTCATAGAAGTGTTAAGAGAACCAGTGCTTATACTTAATGAACTCCCGTTACCCAATACAGAAGCTCCAGTGTTATTTCCTGCCTGATCTATCAACTGATAGACTACAAAATTCTCTGTAGTCCCTAACTGAAAAGTAATTGTTTGAGTCTCACATTCTGTGATAGTAGTAAGCGGTGTAAATGTTTGGGTATTCGGTGCTTTACAAGCGATGCTTACTCCATTTGAGGGACTACTCTCACATAAGGCACCACTTTTGGCAGTAACTGTAACAATACCTTCAGCATACAATACATCGTATCCAGCAGATGCAGCATCCAGTCCGGATATTGTCCAGGTTCCACCGCTAACTACGGCTGTAAAACCCTCTATGGCCACATTATCTAAATACAGTTGGATTATATTTCCATTGGTTCCTGTACCTGTGATGCTGGCATCCCCTGCTGTAACCGGACTGCTTGTAATATTAAGACTTGCTTCTATGGTCTGTGATAAAATTTGTATTTCCGTGGAAAGATTGCTCACTAATTCTCCTGATGTCTGGGCAGTAGCAGCTATGAAAGTACCTGCACTAAGGTTCAAACCTGATAATGTCCATGAACCATTTGCATTTACAGTGGTTGTTCCTGCTAAAATAGAAGCAGTGGTTACCGGACTCACAGAATTTCTATAAACTGATATAATAGCCCCTGCTGACTCTGAAGAGATTCCAGAAATGGTAGTTATTGAACTATTTGTACAATAGGAACCTTGAATTACAGGAGCAAAAGATTTTGCCTGAACGGTATTGTTTGCTGATTTGGATGGACATAATCCAGCCTGCGTTGCATTTACAAAGATTACATCTGAGCTAGACAATCCGGTTATACCAGTGATAGTCCAATTACCAGTCCCATTAGCAGTTGTACTAAAACTGCTAGCTTCATTATTAATAAATAATTGAATTGCTGCATTATTACCACTGTTTCCACTTATTGTATTTGTAGTTTCTACTATAGGGTTTGTTGAAATGGTAGGTACTATAGAACTACCAACTCCAATACATATGATTGGAGAAGGGTTTGATTCACAGCTACCTGATTCTTGCACTGTATAATAATAGGAACCTGATAATGGTGTTGGACAGCCCCCTCCTTGATTACAATTGGACGTATTGAGGTTACTATTGCAAGAATATACATAAGCACCTGAGCCAGCTGTAGGTTCTACAGCGGTTCCTACGAAACCGGTAGCTGTGTTATAAAGTCTTACAGTTGCACCTGTGGCTAAACCGCTTAGTACAATTCTTCTGTCAGATGCACAAAATAAATTTGCTGCAACGGGCACTGGTGAGCAAGTTGAACCTACAAATGCAGGATTACAATTTCCAATAGAAGTAGATTTTATACCTGTAACCTCAGCTGTAGCTGTAATTTCCTCACCAGAAGTAAGAGCAGTAATTCCGGAAAGAGACCAGGTATTAGCACTAACGGTTGTAGTTCCTATCGAAACCCCATCTTTAAAAACCTCTATTATTGCTCCATCAGCCTCACTTGATGTACCGCTTACAGTTGTGGCACCCACTGCAATAGGTGTATTTATAGAAGGGCAATCAGCTCTCTTAAGAATCTCTGAACCATTCAATATATCATCACCCGAAGTTGGTGGAAAAACATCAATCAAATCCTCCCATAAATTATCGGTTATACCTGATTGGTCATCTACTCCGCCCAAATCAGATATACCATTATTTCCAAGAGCTGCTTTTGGGTTGATGACAGTGTTTCCAACTAATCTAACAGGTGTGCTACTGGTAAAAGGCAAGTCAGCATAGGCCACATAAAAATCGTAAAAATAATCAGGGTCATCACAAATAGTGGAAAGTGCAATAGACTTTTGTGTATGAATTTCATAGGGCCTGTCTGTTTCTGCCACACCGATTTCAATTCCAGTGGTAAGTCCGTCAACATTGTAAATACCCACTCCGAAATTAGTTCTCAAAACAATCTCAACTTCAAAACCAGGGTTGCCTGCTGTTGCATTAGGATCTGGATTATGTCCTGTAAATCCAAATTTTTGATCTGTATCTACTAGTACACTATATCCCTTAGAGTTTGAAGCAGTTCCTCCTAGTCTAAATCGAAAAAATAAATTAATCCCATCTGAATAAGTATATACCGTTTCATTATCAGCAGATTTAACCAAATCTGTAAATCCACAATCAGGCCCAGGCCCAAGATCACTGTCAGGTTCAGCCACAACAATAGGAAAAGGTTTAAAAGGTATTTCACTTTCAGATTCATCGTCAGATATAAATCCGTTACTGGAAGAAGAAGAGTAACCATCGGAATTAATATCAAGAATACTATTACCAGGCGCTGCTGCAGGCTTATAGATTAAGCCTGGGGTTTGCGCTTTAATTCTCGATACTTGCACTACACTAATAAGACACAAGAGAAAGCTCAGAAGTAGGAATTTTTTACTCATAGTAAAATTGTGAAAATGATGCTTGAATAGTATAATTCAATTCTAAAATATTCATACAAAATTACTATTTTATTAACAAAATATACGTTTATGTAATATACATATGTATATTATAGAAAACAAACAAAGATAGGGCTAGTACTATATTAAAAGAATATTACTCATTCCTAAAGCAGTTATATCTA
The DNA here is from genome assembly GCF_014636295.1 of Marivirga lumbricoides. Classification (GTDB taxonomy): domain Bacteria; phylum Bacteroidota; class Bacteroidia; order Cytophagales; family Cyclobacteriaceae; genus Marivirga; species Marivirga lumbricoides. The sequence goes on from NZ_BMEC01000027.1 coordinate 4,675, forward strand.
CAGTTTATATGTATACACTAGTATTTTAACCTCTTGAACGTTTTATCTTTTATACAACGTGGTTTAAATTAATGTAATAATTAATACAAAAGAAATAAACAATTGGAAATGAGACATGTACTATGCATTTCAAAAGTGCTCAAATGTTTATCAGGTTGGCAAAATTTAAGCTTATTAGTAACTAAATTTAAGTATCACAATTAGAGATTGGTTAAATTTGAAGTTCAATATTATGTAGTCCTTATATAAAACTCTATTATCATCAAATCTAATTTAGATGAAGGGTTTCATTGAACAGTGTTTTTAAATTTCCATTATTAAAGTGATAACCTAATCTTTAGCATCTAGATTTTTCCATGTCAATAGTTTATTAGTATTTAAAAGATAATTCTATAATGAATGCAATCAAGAATCTAATATTTATTGATATTATACTATTGTTAATCCAGATTTAGACTAATTTTCGTTCATATGATTTTTGCTAATTGTAAAATAGAAAGTGGATCCATCTCCTAAATGAGAATCAAACCAAATTGTTCCCCCATGAATTTCTACAATTCTTAAACAATGAGCCAAACCTATTCCAGTACCCTCATAAGATTTTTTATTATTGATTCTTCTAAACATCTGAAATATTTTATCTTTAAATTTCATATCTATTCCTATACCATTATCGGCCACAGAAAATTTCCATTCATTAATGTCTTCGCTTGCTTTTATTTCTATTATAGGTTGAATATCTTTTTTACTAAATTTGATAGCGTTTGTAATCAGATTCTGAAAGAGTGATCTAAGTTCAACTGAATATCCATTTATGATTGGCAAATTTCCATAAATTATTTGAGCATTGTACGTTTTAATTTTATTTGATAGATCAATTTCAATTTCGGAAAGCAGAGTATTTATTTTTACTTTTTCGAAACTTTTGTCTATACCTAGTCTGCTGTAATCAAGTAACCCTTTAATTAAGTTTGACATTCGTATACCACTTTCATTTATAAACAAAAGCAACTGTTTTCCTCTATCATCAAATTGTTCAAAATATTCTTTTTTAAATATTTCACTAATACTGATGATGGTTCGAACTGGTTCCTGAAGATCATGACTAGCTATGTAAGCAAATCTTTCTTTAATATTAGCAGCCTTCTCAGTCTCTATTTTGGCTTTATATAATTCCTCTCTCTGTTGAACCAATGAAGTAATATCATCAGTAAACATTATAATACCACCTATTGAATTGTCGATATTGTACCATGGCCTTACTTCCCATTTAATATATTGATAGGAACCGTCTTCTCTCTCAAATTTGGCCTCATCATTTTTATCAATACTTCCGGCTAATACTTTTTTATGTATAGCTTTCCAGTCATCTCCAATTTCCGGGAATATCTCATAGTGTGAAATTCCCGTAACTTTTTGCTTAATTCTATAATCTACTATCCATTTATTACTTGTGGCTATATATTTCATGTCTTTGTCAAACATGGCCACTGCAACAGGTAAAGATTCTATAAATGTTCGTAAAATTTGTATTTTAGCTTCAGTAGCTTTTTTAATAGAAGTAATATTCTTTGCTATCGCATATGCCTTTATAACTTTACCTTCCTGGTAAACATAATCTAAACTCTGCCCGATCCATATTAATCCTTTTTTACCCTGAATTGGGAATTCATAGTAATCTGATTTCTTCTTACTTTTTAACACTTCCTCGTAATGATTTTTTACTGAAGAAAGATAATTATCGGGAACAAAATCCCAGAACTTATAACCTTTTAACATATCTTGTTTCATTCCCAACAAATGTTCTACCGTTGAGTTAACAAATACGTAGTTTGAATCAACATCCAATTCATAAATAGCATCACTGGTGCTTTGGAAAAAAGAGTTTAATCTTTTACTTAATGTGTACGACTCTCTTGACTTTTTCTCAAGCTGATGAGAATATAAACGAACAATTTTAATAGTGAGGATAAAAACGCCACTCGCAGAAATAATTATAATAAATACTACTAAATAGGTGGACATTGAAACATTTAGATAAACAGTATTAAAGGCCTGACTTCCAATGAATTCAAATTCCTTAACAATTTTATCCATTTTTGGTAGAAAAAGGCTTTCATAGTATAATAGAGATTGCTTAATTTCTAACTGCCTATTTGGAACCTGCTCACAAGCCTTACTAAGTCCAGAAAACGAAGGCTCTAATTCTAAAAACATTGAATCTAATGCCTTATTTCCTAGTTTATTTTTAGATTTTATTAATTCCTCATGCGACTTTTTGAATATATTTAAAAGTGAATCTAGTGTTTTAAGGTGCGAACTTTTAACTTCTAAATCTTCAAGAATAATCAAAGATGTTTTTGCTAGGTTTTGGCTAAGCATTCTTTGCCTTCCTGAAATATTTATCAGATATGAAATATCTACATTATCGCTTATTGATTCGGATAATTTTGCATTAAATAATAATACAGTTGAGGTTGAAATAGTTACTGCTAGCACGAAAACACCAATCAATTGATTCCTTAATCTAATAAAACGATTCTCATGTTCATTATTTTTAGGATTCTTCACACTTTTCAAAATGATTTAAAATTCTTTTCAATCAACTCTTCAAGATATTCCTTCTTTAACGGTTTGCTTAAGTACTTTTTAACACCTTCTGTTTTTTCTGCCTTGTCGTGATCATCAAGATTTAAGCTGGTAGTGAGCATGGCCACTACAATTTCAGCTTTTCTATCAGAAGGCATTTTCTCATAAACTTCTAAAAATTCCCATCCATTCATTCCTGGCATATTTATATCAAGAAAGATAATGCCTGGCTGTGGGAAAAATGGCTCATTACTAAACTCACCTTCACAATTGAGATAATCTAGCGCCTCCTGTCCATCATGACATACCTGAATATGTGCTTTTACACCGGTTGATTTAATTACGTCTTGATGTAAGAAGTTAGTAGCCAAATCGTCATCTATCAATAGAATACATCTTAACGGGTGTTTTTCTTCATTATTCTTCATAAGGCTTCAGTTTTATTTATGTTATTTCAGTAAAATAAATCTTTATTTCGGTAATCAAAAGTATTTCTATAAGTAATCAAACTTGGTTATTGTTAAAGGTTTACTATTATATGAATTGAAATAAATAAACAATTAAAGTTAAACTATAGTATATTGTTCCACAAAAGCTGTTTATTCTATTGATTGATCAAAAAATTCAAATAGTGTTTTATTTAAAATTACATCTATATATTATTGAAATATATCTTCCCAAAATTTTCTAGTATTTTAATTGAGATTTATTTCTTGCAGATTTTTCTTTCACGTTGAACACCCATCATAAATAATTAATTCGAAGCTGCTATAAATGTATATTAAATCTTCAAATAGAGTTAATATACAGTTAAACTTTCATTTAGTCATTATAGACCAATCTTGTAGTCTTTAGAACTCTGAGATCTCCTATTCGAACTTGAAGAAGGGTCACTTAAATCAGCCTGGCCTTAACCATCACTAAAAATTTCCGTAAAATCGATGGTCTGCAAAAGCAGTCCTTTTTATACTAACATAAACCAATTAACAAACTATGGATTTACTACAATTTATTATCAGTTTGCTCATTACAGCAGTCGCTGTTTTCATTACCGCAAAAATATTATCGGGTGTTACCGTTTCAGGTTTTGGGTCATCCATACTCGTGGCACTTTTGCTCGGAATCGTCAATGCGATTGTAAAACCTATCCTGATTTTTCTGACCATTCCCATAACCATTGTTACCTTAGGCTTATTCCTACTCGTGATCAACGCACTTATGATTATGCTGGTAGATGCGATGCTTTCAGGCTTTAAGGTGAAAAATTTCTGGTGGGCGTTGCTCTTTAGTATTATTCTTTCTATTCTTAATGGATTTTTACAGTGGGTTTTCTAAGTGTTTAAGTTAGGAGATGTTGAGGTTTTGAAGTTGACAAGTTAGCAGATAGTCATTGGTGACTCGGAGGCCAGATTTTAAAGTACTTCCCTTCTATCATTCCCTCTTAATTTAAGCCTGGCAAACTTCATAAAAAAAGCCGTTTGATCTATATTGACCAAACGGCTTTTTAATTATGGTGATTACTCACTCGATTTCAAAGTGATTCAATTTTTATTTTCCTATTCCAATTCGCTTCATGACTGAGTGTTCTCCTATACGAATTACGTAGAAATATAATCCAGACGGAGCCTTTATATCTCTGTTAAACACCACCTCATGGAATGAATTAGCATCCACTTCCTCATCTAAAAGTACCTCAACACTAATTCCATCTAAAGTATAAACTTCTACCTTAGCATTGCCTTTCACAGGACTTGTAAAAGAAATAGTGATGTAATTAGTTGATGGATTTGGATAAGCTGTTGTGCTTAATGGAATTGCCACACTTTCAGCCTTCATCTTGCTCAAACTTTCTACCGTTTTAACATTTTCAGAATTTTCTGAAGGACTTCTAAAAACTGGACAATCGTATCCTATAACCACTTCTTTCGTTACAAAGCATCCATTCTCTGTATCTCTGCCAGTTACTCTGTATACACCTTCTTCAAAGATTGATATAGGATTAACCCCTTCTTCATAACCTTCCCATGTAAATACAAGATTCGATGAAGATGATAAAGGTGTCGCAGTCAATTCCACAACAAGATTATCACATGTTAGTGGTGCATCAGCCTCAGCTGTAAATTCAGGTTCCTGGTAGTCTGATTCAACTACCACCTCTTTGGTAATGAAACAGCCTGTCACAGTATTTCTGGCATTCACAAAATAACTTCCTGATGAGTAAACAGTTATGGAACTAGTTCCTTCTTCGTAACCCTCCCATGTGAAGACCAAATTAGAAGATGATAAGTCTGTAGCAGTCAATTCCACAACCGGATTATCACACGTTAATTTAGAATCTGCTGATGCAGTAAACTCAGGCTCCTGGTAATCAGAACCAACAACTACTTCCTGAATAGTGAAGCATCCATTCACAGTGTTTCTACCTGTCACGGTATAAGTACCTGCTGAGTAAACTGTTACACTGCTCTCGCCTGCTGCAAAGCCTTCCCATGTGAACTCAATGTTCTCAGAGATGGCAGAGGCTGTTAAAACAACTTCAGTGTTGGCACAAGTTAAGGTGCCATCTGCCGATGCAGTAAACTCAGGTTCCTGGTAATCAGAACCAACCACTACTTCCTGAATAGTAAAGCAACCATTCACGGTGTTTCTACCTGTTACGGTATAAGTGCCTGCTGAATAAACGGTTACAGTGCTTTCACCTGCTGCAAATCCTTCCCATGTGAACTCAATGTTCTCAGAGATCGCTGTAGCGGTTAAAACAACTTCAGTATTGGCACAAGTTAAGATGCCATTGGCCGAGGCAGTGAACTCAGGCTCCTGGTAATCAGAACCAACCACTACTTCCTGAGTAGTAAAGCAACCATTTACAGTGTTGCGACCAGTAACCGTATAAGTACCTGCTGAATAAACAGTTACAGTGTTCTCACCTGCTGCAAATCCTTCCCAGGTAAACTCAATGTTCTCAGAGATCGCTGTAGCAGTTAAAACAACTTCAGTGTTGGCACAAGTTAAGGTGCCATCTGCTGATGCAGTAAACTCAGGCTCCTGGTAATCAGAACCAACAACTACTTCCTGAATAGTAAAGCATCCATTTACAGTATTGCGACCAGTAACGATATAAGTGCCTGCTGAATAAACTGTTACGCTTCTTTCTCCTGTTGCAAAGCCTTCCCAGGTGAACTCAATATTTGGTAACTGAGTTGTTGCTGTCAATTCCACTTCAGTGTTCGCACAGGTTAATATTCCGTCTGCTGATGCAGTGAACTCAGGTTCTGTGAAATCAGAGCCTACTACCACTTCCTGAATAGTGAAGCAACCATTCACGGTATTTCTACCTGTTACGGTATAAGTACCTGCTGAATAAACTGTTACGCTACTCTCACCTGCTGTAAAGCCTTCCCATGTGAACTCGATGTTCTCAGAGATTGCTGTAGCGGTTAATTCCACTTCAGTGTTCGCACAAGTTAAGATGCCGTCTGCCGATGCAGTGATTTCAGGCTCCTGGTAATCAGATCCAACAACTACTTCCTGTGTAGTGAAGCAACCATTCACGGTGTTTCTACCTGTCACTGTATAAGTACCTGCTGAATAAACTGTTACACTACTTTCGCCTGCTGCAAAACCTTCCCATGTAAACTCAATGTTCTCAGAGATCGCTGTAGCGGTTAATTCCACTTCAGTGTTCGCACAGGTCAATATTCCGTCTGCCGAGGCAGTGAACTCAGGTTCTGTATAATCAGATCCAACCACTACTTCCTGAGTAGTGAAGCATCCATTTACAGTGTTTCTACCTGTTACGATGTAAGTACCTGCTGAGTAAACGGTTACGTTGCTCTCACCTGCTGCAAATCCTTCCCAGGTGAACTCAATATTTGGTAACTGAGTTGTTGCTGTCAGCCCCACTTCAGTGTTGGCACAAGTCAATATTCCATCAGCGGAAGCAGTGAATTCAGGTTCTGTGTAATCAGAGCCTACCACTACTTCCTGAGTAGTAAAGCATCCATTCACGGTGTTGCGACCTATTACGGTGTAAGTACCTGCTGAATAAACAGTTACGATACTCTCACCTGCTGCAAATCCTTCCCATGTAAACTCGATGTTCTCAGAGATGGCAGTGGCTGTTAAAACAACTTCAGTATTCGCACAAGTCAATATTCCGTCTGCCGATGCAGTAAACTCAGGTTCCTGGTAATCAGAACCAACCACTACTTCCTGAATAGTAAAACAACCATTCACGGTGTTTCTACCTGTTACGGTATAAGTTCCTGCTGAGTAAACTGTTACATTGCTCTCTCCTGCTGCAAATCCTTCCCACGTGAACTCAATGTTCTCAGAGATCGCTGTAGCAGTTAAAACAACTTCAGTATTCGCACAAGTCAATATTCCGTCTGCTGATGCAGTGAATTCAGGTTCTGTATAATCCGATCCTACTACCACTTCCTGAATAGTAAAGCATCCATTTACAGTGTTTCTACCTGTTACGGTATAAGTGCCTGCTGAATAAACAGTTACAGTGTTCTCACCTGCTGCATAACCTTCCCACGTGAACTCGATGTTCTCAGAGATGGCAGTGGCTGTTAAAACCACTTCAGTATTGGCGCAAGTCAATATTCCGTCTGCTGATGCAGTAAACTCAGGCTCCTGGTAATCAGAACCAACAACTACTTCCTGAATAGTAAAGCAACCATTCACGGTGTTGCGGCCAGTAACCGTATAAGTGCCTGCTGAATAAACTGTTACAGTATTCTCACCTGCTGCAAATCCTTCCCATGTAAACTCAATGTTCTCAGAGATGGCAGAGGCTGTTAAAACAACTTCAGTATTCGCACAAGTCAATGTTCCGTCTGCTGATGCAGTGAACTCAGGTTCTGTGTAATCAGATCCAACCACTACTTCCTGAATAGTAAAGCAACCATTCACGGTGTTGCGGCCAGTAACCGTATAAGTGCCTGCTGAATAAACAGTTACACTGCTTTCTCCTGCTGCAAAACCTTCCCAGGTGAACTCGATGTTCTCAGAGATGGCAGTGGCAGTTAAAACAACTTCAGTGTTCGCACAAGTCAATATTCCGTTTGCCGATGCTGTAAACTCAGGCTCCTGGTAATCAGATCCAACCACTACTTCCTGAATAGTAAAGCATCCATTCACAGTGTTTCTACCTGTCACGGTATAAGTGCCTGCTGAATAAACAGTTATGCTGCTCTCGCCTGCTGCAAATCCTTTCCACGTGAACTCGATGTTCTCAGAGATGGCAGTGGCAGTTAAAACAACTTCAGTATTCGCACAAGTCAATATGCCGTCTGCTGATGCAGTGAACTCAGGTTCAGTGTAATCAGAGCCTACTACCACTTCCTGAGTAGTAAAGCATCCATTTACAGTGTTTCTACCAGTAACTGTATAAGTTCCAGCTGAGGAAACTGTTACGCTGCTCTCACCTGCTGTAAAACCTTCCCATGTGAACTCAATGTTCTCTGAGATAGCTGTAGAGGTTAATTCCACTTCAGTATTGGCACAAGTCAATATTCCATCTGCCTCTGCAGTGAAATCAGGCTCCTGGTAATCAGAACCAACCACTACTTCTTGCGTGGTGAAGCATCCATTCACAGTATTGCGACCAGTAACGATATAAGTACCTGCTGAATAAACGGTTACGCTGCTTTCTCCTGCTGCAAAACCTTCCCATGTAAACTCGATGTTCTCAGAGATCGCTGTAGCGGTTAAAACAACTTCAGTGTTCGCACAAGTCAATATTCCGTCTGCTGATGCAGTGATTTCAGGCTCCTGGTAATCAGAACCAACCACTACTTCCTGAGTAGTGAAGCATCCATTTACAGTATTGCGACCAGTAACGATATAAGTACCTGCTGAGTAAACGGTTACACTGCTTTCTCCTGCTGCAAATCCTTCCCATGTAAACTCGATGTTCTCAGAGATCGCTGTAGCGGTTAAAACAACTTCAGTGTTCGCACAGGTCAATATTCCGTCTGCTGATGCAGTGAACTCAGGTTCAGTGTAATCAGAGCCAACCACTACTTCCTGAGTAGTAAAGCATCCATTCACGGTGTTTCTACCTGTTACGGTATAAGTGCCTGCTGAGTAAACTGTTACAGTGCTTTCTCCTGCTGCAAATCCTTCCCATGTGAACTCGATGTTCTCAGAGATGGCAGTAGCAGTCAATTCCACTTCAGTATTCGCACAAGTTAAGGTACCATCTGCTGATGCAGTGAACTCAGGTTCTGTATAATCCGATCCTACTACCACTTCCTGAGTAGTAAAGCATCCATTTACAGTGTTTCTACCTGTTACGGTGTAAGTACCTGCTGAGTAAACTGTTACACTGTTTACTCCTGCTGCAAATCCTTCCCAGGTAAACTCTATATTTGGTAACTGAGTCGTTGCGGTAAGCTCTACTTCAGTATTGGCACAGGTTAAGATGCCGTCTGCTGATGCAGTGAACTCAGGTTCTGTGTAATCAGAGCCTACAACCACTTCCTGAATAGTAAAGCAACCATTCACGGTATTTCTACCTGTTACGGTATAAGTACCTGCTGAATAAACTGTTACGCTGCTCTCACCTGCTGCAAATCCTTCCCATGTGAACTCAATGTTCTCAGAGATCGCTGTAGCGGTTAAAACAACTTCAGTGTTCGCACAAGTTAAGGTACCATCTGCCGAGGCAGTGAACTCAGGTTCCGTATAATCAGAGCCTACTACCACTTCCTGAGTAGTATAGCAACCATTCACGGTATTTCTACCTGTTACGGTATAAGTACCTGCTGAATAAACGGTTACAGTGCTTTCACCTGCTGCAAATCCTTCCCATGTGAACTCAATGTTCTCAGAGATCGCTGTAGCGGTTAAAACAACTTCAGTATTGGCACAAGTTAAGATGCCATTGGCCGAGGCAGTGAACTCAGGCTCCTGGTAATCAGAACCAACCACTACTTCCTGAGTAGTAAAGCAACCATTTACAGTGTTGCGACCAGTAACCGTATAAGTACCTGCTGAATAAACAGTTACAGTGTTCTCACCTGCTGCAAATCCTTCCCAGGTAAACTCAATGTTCTCAGAGATCGCTGTAGCAGTTAAAACAACTTCAGTGTTGGCACAAGTTAAGGTGCCATCTGCTGATGCAGTAAACTCAGGCTCCTGGTAATCAGAACCAACAACTACTTCCTGAATAGTGAAGCATCCATTCACAGTGTTTCTACCTGTTACGGTATAAGTACCTGCTGAATAAACAGTTACAGTGTTCTCGCCTGCTGCAAATCCTTCCCATGTGAGCTCAATGTTCTCTGAGATGGCTGTAGCAGTTAAAACAACTTCCGTGTTCGCACAAGTCAATGTACCGTCTGCTGATGCAGTGAACTCAGGTTCTGTGTAATCAGAGCCTACCACTACTTCCTGCGTGGTGAAGCATCCATTCACAGTGTTTCTACCTGTTACGGTATAAGTACCTGCTGAATAAACAGTTACAGTGTTCTCTCCTGCTGCAAAACCTTCCCAGGTGAACTCAATGTTCTCTGAGATGGCTGTAGCAGTTAAAACAACTTCCGTGTTCGCACAAGTTAAGGTGCCGTCTGCCGAGGCAGTAAACTCAGGTATACTTTTATTCTGCTTAATTATTACAGTAGCTATAGAAATACATCCATTATCAGGATCAGTGGCTGTAACGGTATAAGTACCAGGATGGCTAACAGATGGGTTCTGAGAAGAACTCGTGAAATTAGGGCCTGTCCATGAATAAGTAGCTCCTGTTATAGACGAAGCATACAATTGTACTGAAGACTCGTTACAGGAAAGTTCCCCTGAGGCATTGGCAGTTACGCCCGGTGCTGTTTTGTCTTCCTCCACAGTAACCTGACTGGTTGCTGAACAGCTACCTGATGTTACTGTAACAGTATAAACACCTGCTGTACTTACGGATACATTTTTGGATGTACCTACTTCTACGTTGTTCTCATTTCTCCAGCTGTAACTTGGATTGGATACATCTGTGCTTGCGCTTAGTGTTACAGTTTCATCTTTACAAGTAATAGGGCCGCTCACAGAGGCCGTAGCTGTAAAAGATGATACGTTACCTGTTACTTTTATATTGTCAAAATAATAAAGATCCAATGGACTGCTAGTAGTCGCACGAATCACAATTTGTAATGAATTTCCATTCAAAGGTTCTGAAATATAATTGGTGTAAGTAGTACTATTATTGTTAATCTTACCATCCTCTTCACCAAAAACATGCAAAGCACTACTTCCATCAAGTTTATAATATAACTTAATGTAATCATAATCGAACTCATTTGGATTATCATCCAACTCTCCGGTGCTCCTTAAATCTATAGAAACCTTTACGTCATCCAATCCTGAAATATTGATTGAATTTGATATCCATTCTGCATTTTCAACATCAGCTACTTCAAATGCTTTATTCATTACTGAGAATGTACCTGAACTCGAATTCACAGTAGACCAACCAGTACTACCATTATCCGAACTAGTGCCATTCGCTAAGTCTTGGAAATTTTCTTCCCATATTGCTTGGTCCCCTCCTATTGAAGAATTAACAATTACACTTTTACTGGAAGTACATCCATTATCAGGATTAGTAGCTGTAACCGTATAGGTGCCAGGTTGGCTAACAGATGGGTTTCTAGAGATACTGGTGAAGTCAGGACCTGTCCAGTAATATGTTGCTCCTGCTACAGATGAAGCCGATAACTGTACCGAAGACACATTACAGGAGAGCTCTCCTGATACGCTGGCAGTTACGCCCGGTACTGTTTTGTCTTCCACTACGGTAACCTGACTGGTTGCTGAACAGCTACCTGAGGTTACTGTAACAGTATAAACGCCTGCTGAACTTACGGATACATTTTTGGATGTACCCACTTCTACATTGTTTTCATTTCTCCAGCTGTAAGTTGGATTAGATACATCTGTGCTTGCGCTTAGTGTTACAGTTTCATCTTTACAAGTAATAGGACCGCTCACAGAAGCCGTAGCTGTAAAGGATGAGCCCACTCTTTCTCCGGTAACTAACACATCATCAAAGAAATATCTCTCATCTTCAAAAGAATTTCTTAAACGAATTACAACCTGTAAAGACTGACCATTGATTACAGAAGATTGAGCAGTAGCATAACCTGTCGCAGCATTTACTGTTCCGTCTAAACCTTCATTATCATAAAAAAATGTTGTTTCACTCCCTCCATTTAAAATGTAAGCTACCTTAATAAAGTCATCTGTTTCAAATGTTCCTAACACTTCGCTTCTCAACGATACAGCAATTTGAATATCTTTTAGTGCTGAAATATCGATTACTTCGGACTTCCAAATTCCTTCGTTAGCTGAATTAAATGAAGCTTTAAACTCATGGTTTTGAACTGAAAAAATACCACTTCCCGGATTTTGAATTGACCATGCTGAACTGCCACTATCATTGGTGGTTCCATTACTTAGCGAACTGAAGTCTTCAAAATAGAGTGTCTCAGTGCCTCCCCCTGAAGAATTAACAATTACACTTTTACTGGAAGTACATCCATTATCAGGATTAGTAGCTGTAACCGTATAGGTGCCAGGTTGGCTAACAGATGGGTTTCTAGAGATACTGGTGAAGTCAGGACCTGTCCAGTAATATGTTGCTCCTGCTACAGATGAAGCCGATAACTGTACCGAAGACACATTACAGGAGAGCTCTCCTGATACGCTGGCAGTTACGCCCGGTACTGTTTTGTCTTCCACTACGGTAACCTGACTGGTTGCTGAACAGCTACCTGAGGTTACTGTAACAGTATAAACGCCTGCTGAACTTACGGATACATTTTTGGATGTACCCACTTCTACATTGTTTTCATTTCTCCAGCTGTAAGTTGGATTAGATACATCTGTGCTTGCGCTTAGTATTACGGTTTCATCTTTACAAGTAATTGGGCCGCTCACAGAAGCCGTAGCTGTAAAGGATGATGAACTAGTACCTTCTACTTTTATATCATCTAAATAATAATATTCACTTTCTCCAGTTGTATAAGCATGTACTATTATTTGCAGTTGACTCCCTGATAAGTCTGAAATTGAGGCTGTCATAGAAGCAGGTGAATTACCATCAATCTCTCCAAATAATTGCTTTGAACCTCCATTGATTTTGTAATACACACGAATATAATCTTGACCAATGTCTAAACCACCGGCAGTTCCCAAATAGCTTGATATGCTTATATCAGAAAAATTAGAAATATCTATGGTTTCTGAATGAAATACCCCGAAACCACTCTGTGCCCCATTACTGGTGCCACGAAATTCAATACGATTATTGCTGACTTTCATGTAGCCTGTTGGAATCTGGCTATTGTCTATGCTCCATGCTGTAGAACCGTTATCAACAGTTGTACCATGAGATAAACCGTTAAAATTCTCGAACCATACTGTTTCAATGCCACCCCCTGAAGAATTAACAGTTACACTTTTACTGGATGTACAACCGTTATCAGGATCAGTAGCTGTAACTGTATAGGTACCCGGATTACTAACAGATGGATTTCGAGAGGTACTCGTGAAGTTAGGACCTGTCCAGGAATAAGTAGCTCCTGCTACAGATGAAGCCGATAACTGTACCGAAGACACATTACATGAGAGCTCTCCTGATACGCTGGCAGTTACGCCCGGTGCTGTTTTGTCCTCTAATACAGTAACCGAAGAAGTAGCAGTATAACAACCAGATGTTACGGAAACTGTATAATTACCAGGCTTGCTGGTTGAAGGATTTTGAGCTGAAGATGAAAAATTACCAGGTCCGGTCCAGCTAAATGAGGGACTAGATGCATCTGTAGATGCTGATAGTGTAACAGAATTAGATAAGCAAGTCAATGAACCGCTTACTGAAGCTGATACATCAAATGAGTTTGACCCACCGTCATCTGTACCGCCTGTACTTAATCTAACATTATCGAAATAGTATCTCTCATTGTTGCTCGAATTATTCACCCTGATGATTACCTGAATCGTATTAGCATTTAAAGCAGGAGATGTAGCTGTAAGGGTAGAATAATTATTATCTATTCCATTTAATCCACCTTTGTTTTCAAACATCAGTACTTCGGATCCCCAATCCAATGTATAATACACTTTTATATAATCACTTTCTTCAAAGGAATCACCAGTTGAGGCTGTACCGCTTTTTAAGTCGACAGAGATTTTGATATCTGAGAAAGAGGATACATCTATTCCTTCGGAAGTCCAAACTCCTTCATTTGCTGAGTTAAATGAAGCCATGAATTCATTATTTTGAATAGAAAATGTACCGGATGGAGAGTTTCCAATCCACCAGGATGTTTCCCCGCTATCCCAATTTCTGCCATTCTCGAAAGTGAAATCTTCCAACCATATATCAGTACTTTGTCCTCCGCCAGAACCACCTTCAGTTACCTGTACTGTTTGGCTTCTTGTACATCCGTTATTAGGATTAGTAACCGTAACAGTATAACTACCTACTTCAGTTACAGTTGGGTTTTGAGTTGTGCTGGTAAAATTACCCGGTCCTGACCACAAGTACTGAGCATTACCAATATTAGATTCAGCATGCAGTTTCACAGAATTATTATTACACCCTATTACGCCTCCATTAGCCGTCAAGTTAGGAGCTTGCTTATTTTCTGAAACCTGAAAAGTAGCACTACCGGTACCTTCACTGGAATTTACTGTTACTGTATATGTGCCGGCACGATTCACCGAAACACTAGAGGAATTTGATGAAGTATTAGGGCCTGACCAGCTATAGCTTAAGTTATTCCCCGAAGCATTTGCATTAAGTGTTAATGAAGGCTTATTACAGGTAAGCACTCCGTTATTTGTAGCAGTGATGTCCACATCAAAATCAGAACCACCGGAACCACCACAGGGCCCTTTTTCTTTAAATATCCGATAATCTTCTATGTAATATTTAGATGTTTGAGACCCTCCATTATTATAATTATAGATCCTTATCACAAACTGGATATTATTTCCATTTAAAAAAGGGGATTCTACATCTATAGTACCGAAATTACCTCTTAATTCTCTAACAAGTATTTCAGGACCATTATCCATTTTATAATAAACCTTGACATACTCATTATTATTCATATCTCCTTCGGAGTGTATCTTAGTTGCTATCTGGAAATCAGAGTAACCCTGAGACGAAAATACACCGCTATACCAAACCCCTTCGCCACCTATGTCTTCCGCCATAATCCGGTTAGAACGGATAGCAAAATACTTAGCATTAGGCACATTACTGGTATTTAAGTACCATCCATTTGAACTTGGATCAGAAGTTGTGCCGTTTGCAAAGCCTTGAAACTTCGCAGATAAAATTGGGCAATCAGGCGAGGCCCGGGCCGGTATATTGAACAAAAAAATAAAGGCTGTCAATGACATAACAAGCACCTTTCTAATCTTTTGAGGTAAATGTGTTTGAATCATTTTAGTTGAATGAAGTTAAAAAATTGATTAATTATTGAGGAAAATTTTTAACTGATAAGGACATGATGGTCCTATTATATGTTGAGATAATTATTAGTGTAAATACATTTTATGTTTGGATAGAAAACATGTTATTAGGTTAGCAACCTTACATTTCTTAAAATTCCGCATATTTCATGATAGCCCTGACAAACGCATCATAGTAGCCCATTTTTACTACTTCATTTTTCCTGGAAATAGCCTCTTTCAATGTCTCATATCTGCCGAGGTAGTAGCGTTCAAGCCCGTCCCTACCTCCGGACATTTCTATTTTGACATCCCCTAAATTGTCAAAAAATCCGGCCTTGGGAGCCCTTCCGGTTGGCATTGCTAAAACCTGAACCACGTAATATTCAGGTAAACTATCTTGCACTATTAGCGAATCTGGAGCAGGCGTTAAGTACTCTGTGCTATCGACTGGTTCAGGAATCTCCTCTTCAAGAAAGCTGAGGTTTCCTCTGAAAATTGTTGCGGCTTTTCCTGATCTGTTACTTACAAAGAAAGTTTCTCCGGAAGGATATGTAGAAAGGTAGGCATCAAAAGAATTGCTATTGACGGTTTCTCCTAAATTAATTGGTTCAGACCAGTCATTCCACTGGTCTCCGGTTTTTCTCACCATGTAAATGTCGAAATCGCCAAACCCCTCTCTGCCATTACTTGAATAAAATAGGGCTTTTAAATCCGGTGAATAAAATGGAGCTATTTCCGAGCCTTGCGTATTAATATTTTCGCCTAATGAAACAGGTCCTGCCCATGAGTCGCCTTCTTTGTAATACACATAAATGTCTTCTTTTCCTAGAGTTGACTTACCCTCGGCTGATAAAAAAATCAATTCCTCATCCGGAAGCGTATAAAAACTTCTAAAGTCTCCATCTGCATCAAATTTGATATCTAATTCACGCGGTTCACTCCAGCTACTGTCTTCAGTAAGAGTTGAAACAGCAATACTATATTTCCATCGGTTAGGACTTGAATAAGTATTTAAAAGATAAAGAGTGTTTGTTATACTGGAAACACCGATTACCATATTATTGTAAACGTTATTAAGCGCCTCTAAATTAGTTGCTGTTTGCCAGGTTGTTGAATCTATTCTATGTGAAAACCAGATGTCCTGACCACCCTTTATTCCTCCTATATTATTTTCGCTAAAAGTCTTCACAAAATATAGTATTTGGCCATCACCACTTAGCAAAGGCAAAGAGCATTCAACTTCTTCATTATTACTTAGCACTACTTTGTTTAAACCTGATAATATCGGTGTTTGGCCGTTCAAGTTAAAAGACAGAACAACTGTTAAAAAAAACAGCACTATGGGGGTTGTTTTGATATTCATTTACCAAACAGGTTTTCTAGTTTTATGATCAAATAATTTTACGCCAAGTGTTATTTCATGCGTATTTAACACGTCAAAATCAGAGCTGAATTCTTTGAATTCAAAGGCATAGCCTAATTCATAAGTTTTTTTAAATTCTAAACCTAGCATTGCGATAATAGAGCCATCAGTCCGATAAGACATTCCAGCAAGAAAGCCATTCATATAGCTTGCTCTAACACCAACATCCAGAAAACTTGGTGATGTATCCGAATAGCGGAAAAAGAAATTAGGGATAATATCTAATTTCTCGTGTACGCTTAGGCGTAACCCACCTAAAAAGTTATGGTCAAATCTTCCGTAATCACTTTCCCTGGTAGATGTATAACCTCCGAGGAGTGTACTTACAGCTTTCATTAATGTGTAGGAAAAATAAACGCTACTTGAATAATAAGAAAGGCCCACATTAGTATCAAAAAAAGAGGCTTTTCCATCGTTTCTTAAATATTCCTGATAAATTACATCATTGTCAGGATACAATACAGAAATATTGGCGATGTCTAGATTTTGGCTTCTAAAACCAAATGACGCTCCAATTGACAAGTAAGAATTTTCAGCAACGAGTATGTGTGTGGAAAATACACCCATTATGCTATTATTCACTAAAGATCCATAATTCGAATTGATCACATACCCGCCAACTCCTAGCTTAACATTCTTTCTTCGGTAAGGAGAAAGATTACTTACTCTGGCAGAATTAAATCTATAAGGGTTTCTTCTGTTAACATTTAACTTACCACTTATATTAAGAACATTTATGGAAGGTGCATTATTAACACTGGTCCATTGTTTTCTGGATCCCAATGCAACATCCAGATATTCCTGCGCACCATTTAAGCCTGGAGCATATACCTGGATGGCTTTATAGTATTGTCCTAATAGATTGTTTTGTTGTGAATGTAACCCAAAACACAACATCAGATTGATGATTATTAATAAACAAAACCTTATAACGATTTCTCTCCTTCTCTTCTTCATATCGTATCTATTTCTCATTAATAATTAAAGAATTGTTACCGTACCTTTGAAAGTTTTAGATTCTCCACTTCGGAATGTCTTAATGAAATAGTAATACTGCCCTATTGGTAATTGCCTACCTTTAAATTTACCATCCCAGGCCCTGGTGTAATCAGATGAACTGAATACTTCATTTCCATTTCTATCTATGATTATTATGCTATAGGTCTCATATCTATTAATATTAGGAAGCTCCCAATTGTCGTTTTCTCCATCGTTGTTAGGAGTAAAAGCTGATGGGATTATAACTTCTATGTTATTATTCTGATCAACATATATATTGATGGTATCTACCACTTTCAAACCTCCCAAATCAGTGCTTTCGATTTGTAATTCATAAACATTTCGCTCAGGATACAAGAGTTCTTCAGTTGTATGCAAACTATCTCCAATTAAGTAGAATGGCATTTCGTCTGCATTTAATAAAGCATAAACATGACTATCATTTTTATCTGCATCCAAAGTAGTAAGCTCTCCTACATAGGTACCAATAGGCATAAGTTCCATTACCCTGTCATTTGATATTATTATGGAGTCTGGTGCATCATTAGTATTCAACACTTCCAATTCAAATGACTGCAAATCAGATAGTGTGTTATCTGAAACAGTTAATGAAATTGTATGTAACCCTACATGTTCATTAAGAGGCGTTCCTGATAAGGTAGCAGTTCCATCACCATTATCAAGCAGAGATAACCAATCCGGTTTACTGCTAGCACTAATTGTAAGTACATCTCCATCTGCATCTGAAGCTGTTATGCTGTAATTATAAAGTTCATCTTCCGTGGCTTCTGTAATGGGTGTAGAAGTAAAAACAGGAGCTTCATTCAATTTGGAAACTGTAATTGAAAAGCTTTGGCTTACATTGGCCGTTCCATCATTTACTTGAACAATCAAAGCATCATTACCCAAATCATCATTAGTAGGAGTTCCAGATAAAGTTGCTGTTCCGTCCCCATTATCAGTTAAAGTGAGCCAGTCAGGTACTAATGCCATACTAAAATTTAATGCATCTCCATCTGTATCAGTAGCTGTTATGTTATAAGTATAGAGTACTCCCGGTGTAGCAATCGATAGAGGTGTAGAAGTGAATATGGGAGCATCGTTAACCGCTATAATGTTCAATGTTAATGTAGCATTATCCGAATTAACGCCATCAGTAACGATATAGCTAATGATTGGTACAGCTCCATTATAATCGGCTGAAGGAACAAACATATAGCTGCCATCCGCATTAATAGTTAGACTTCCTTCCGATAAGTTTGCTGTCTGGCCTGGATTATAATTTACAGTTTCAACTTCAAACGATAGAATACTCAAAACATCACCGTCTGCATCACTTGCGTTACTAAGCAATCCAGAAGCTTGAGGAATGGTTAAAGTAATATCTTCATTTGTGCTATTGCTGTTATTGCTTGCTGTTGGAGCCGTGTCAGTATCTACATTACTTACAGCGACCGTCTTACTTGGCCATCCATCAAAGTTATCATCAGAGAGCGCATCAACGATAGCAATGGTGATATCATAGTTGATTACTCCATCGATGATATTATCCGCTAATCCTGTGATAGTCACTGACTGTGCTACATTCCAGTTAGCAGGGGTAAAAGTCAAAGTAGCTGGTGACACGGTTCCTTCACTAGTATCACCAGGTGTTATGCTAATTACCACATCAGTGTCCGGTTGGCTCATCAGGTTTATCATGAAATTATCTGTAGTTCCTGACTCGGAAGTTGATGCCGTGGTTTCTGATACTTCAAACCCTGGAGAGTCATCATCGGTATTTATTATGGTAACAGTTTTACCAGATAGAGAACTATAGTTTGCGTCTGCTGAGTTTTTGATAGCAACTGTAACATCATAAGTTTGATCACCATCTATGATGAAATCATCAACACCAGTAATGGTTACCGATTGTGGAATATTCCAGTTTGCCGGGGTTAGTGAAATAGTAGACTCTGATGGATTGATTTTTCCTTCGCTAGTATCTTCAGAAGTGATGCTAAAGACAACAGCAGAAGAAGGCTGAGTATTCAATACCATGGTGAAGTTATCTGTAGTTCCACTCTCCGAAGTAGCAGCTGTTGTTTTAGATAAAGTAAAACCAGCCGCATCATCATCTGTATTGTTTACAGATACTGTCTGATCAGAGAGGGCGTCAAAGTCATTATCAGAACTCGCATCAACAATACTCAACGTCACATTATAATTTTGTGTACCATCAATCAAGTCATCATCCACTCCGGTGATAGTCACCATTTGGGTAGCGTTCCAATTGGAAGGCGTAAATGTTAAAGTAGCTGGAGAAACTGTGCCCTCACCAATATCTGCTGAAGTGACACTGATTACTACATCAGATGCAGGCTGTGCACCTAATACTACGGTGAAGTTATCTGTAGTTCCACTCTCCGAAGTAGTAGCCGTTGCTTTAGATAAAGTAAAACCAGCTGCATCATCATCTGTATTGTTTACAGATACTGTCTGATCAGAGAGGGCATCAAAGTCATTATCAGAACTCGCATCAACAATACTCAAGGTCACATTATAATTTTGTATACCATCAATGAGGTTATCATTGATTCCAGTAATAGTTACCGTTTGTGCTGTAATCCAATTCGCAGATGTAAAAGTCAATGTAGCTGGTAATACAGTTCCCTCGCCAGTATCTGCTGAAGTCACACTGATTACCACATCTGATGATGGCTGGGCATTCAATACCACTGTGAAATCATCAGTAGCTCCACTCTCTGAGGTAGTAGCAGTAGTTTTAGAAATGGTAAATCCTGGAGCATCATCATCTGTATTGTTTACAGATACTGTCTGATCAGAGAGGACATCAAAATCATTATCAGAACTCGCATCAACAATACTCAAAGTCACATTATAAGTTTGCGTACCATCAATGATGTTATCATCCATTCCGGTGATAGTCACCATTTGGGATGTGTTCCAATTGGAAGGGGTAAATGTCAAACTAGCTGGAGATACGGTTCCCTCGCCAGTATCTGCAGAAGTGACACTGATTACCACATCTGAAGCTGGCTGGGCATCTAATACCACATTGAAATTATCTGTTGTTCCACTCTCTGAGGTAGTGGCAGTGGTTTTAGATAGCGTAAAACCAGCTGCATCATTATCAGTATTTATTACTGAAATATCTGATATGTCAGACGCTGTTAATGCACTATAATTACCATCAGCTGAGGTAATATCTCCAGTGACAACTTTGTAGGTAATGTTACCATCGATAATGTCGTCATCTACTCCAGTCACCGTTACCGTTTGTGCTGTATTCCAATTGGAAGGAGTTATGGTTATTGATGCCTGTACCGTTCCTTCACTGGTATCGTTGCTACTCAATGCAATTACTACATCAGCAGTTGGTTGACTATTCAGTTTTACTGTAAAAGTAGCTGAACCAATATCTTCTGTCGTGTTGCCACTTATTGCAGAAACTGTTACACCAGTAGCGTCATTGTCTGTTATAGTGGTAGTTACTTCTATGTTGGCACTAAGAGTTGCATTTATCGGAGAAGAAATAGTTACAGTTATTGTTTCATCATTTTCATCTAGAAAATCATCAACCGCAGTTACCTCTACAGAACCTGTTGTTGATCCGGAAGGAATGACAATCTCTGTAACAGATGTAGCATTTGTTCCTGTTGCTGTAGTATAATCTGTGCCAGAACCAATGGCTGTTCCTGAATAAGATAGTGTGACAGTTACATCTTTGCTTGATGATTTATCTAAAGAAGCAGTAAAAGTCGCAACACCGGCATTTTCAGCAATTGTTGAATTATCCACAGCTAAACTCACAGAAGGCACATAGGGAGTAACGTTTATCGTCATCGTATAACTGCTTGTGCTATAAGAACCTCCATCATAGACTTCAAAATCAAAAGTGGTGTATGGACTACCGCTTTTATCTGTCTCCGGTATAAATACTAATTTAGTGATGTCTGCTATTGAATAGCCAGGAGCTGCCACATCTGTGGCTAACAGTGTGATGCCATCATATTTCAATATTCCTTGACCAGGAAGTGAAGTTAATCTGATGCCAGCAAAGCCATTACCATCCGCATCACTGTAGTCATTACTAAAATCATTACTGGCAAATGTGTAATTTACTTCCTCAGCAGTGCTTACAGATTCATCATCTGCGATAGGCTCATTATCATTCAAATTGTTAATCTCTACAGTCCAGCTTTCTTCATCATAATTACCATTTTCGTCTGTTGCTCTAATAGTTAGCTCGTAAACATTGTCGGTATTGTCATCTACCGGAGCTTCAAAGTCTCTGGCTATCATTTTTACCACTCCAATAGCTGGATCTATGGTGAAATCAGCTGCATCACTACCTCCTAATGTGTAGGTGAGTGTTCCTATGGGAGTCCCATCAACAATGGCAGGCGTTACACTTGTGTAATCAGTATTTTCATCTACATTGGCATCAGCGATGGCATCAAGGGTGAAAAGCAAACATTCACTTCCGAATGATCCTCCGTCATTAATCGTCCAGTTCTGATCATTAATGAGTTTCTCTCTAGCTGAAATAGCGTTGGTACCATAATTTAAACCTGTAGCTCCGAGGGCAACACCCGTTAATGTAGGATTGTTATTTTGCCATCCAATGAGGGTAGCCGAATAGTTTATACAATTAAGACCAGTCTGGGTGAGCATATCGCTCATATTTACAACTGCATCTAGTTTCCAGCTTCCCAGATTTTGATTGAAAACACTAACTCTGTAAAACATGCTACTCATGTCAGTCACGTTACTGACATTCCAGTTGCTCAAATCCTGATTGAAGACCATGTCATTGTAATTGGCTCCAGAAAACATGGATTCCATATTGGTTACCTTATCAACTGTCCAAGTTCCAATCAGTTGGTTAAACTTTCGGGCATTTTTAAACATGCTTTGCATAGAGGTGACATTGCTGACATCCCAGTTACTTATGTTCTGGTCGAAAACGTAAGCGTTATTAAACATGTAAGACATGTCTGTAACAGAAGTCACGGTCCATTGATCTAAAGCCTGGTTAAACGCTTTTGCTCCATCAAACATTGCCTTCATCGTGGTGGCCTTATCCACCTTCCAGTCATTTAGCGGTTGATTGAAATTCTCGTCATCCTTAAAAAGGGAGCTCATGTCTTCCACGTTGGCTACATCCCAATGATTAATATCATCATCCAAAGAGGTTGCTCCCGCCAACATGAAGGACATAGTGGTGACCAGGCTAAGGTCAGGAGCATCAGTAGCAGTTATCCTTAAGTTGGAGCAACCATGAAAAGCTCTTCCCATACTTGTCCAGGGATTATCTCCCCATTGCTCCACTCTAAGTAGTTTGTCTTTGTCTCCAGAATTATCAAAATAGATTTGAGGGAAATCCCCTACAATAGTAACCCGATAATTGCCAACTGCAGGAAAAGTGAGTGTTGCATTTCCAGTGAAAGGTCCTACGGTAGCGTTAACTGCTGCATCAGTGACATCCACCCAATGGAGGTAATAATCATAACCCCCTCCATCAGTGGGAATGATGATCTGATCATCATTAGAAGTACCTGGGTTATCGGTTTTCCAGATAGTTACAAATGGTTTGCTTCCAGTGGGAGTACAGTCTGCTGAGCCAGTGCCTAACTCATCGTTTAAAATGGTCCAACCCATACCTCCCTCTGCAACAGGAGTGGTTAATTTCGCACGGGCTTCTATCGCAAGTGAGCCATATGTAACATTAGTGGCTCCCAAATTACGTTCTGTGACTAAAGGGTTATTGCTAGCCCACCCAGATAGTGTTTCGGAATAATTAGTACAACTGAGGGCTGAATTAGAAAACATGCCACTCATATCTACAGTCGGATTAAGCATCCAATTCCCCAAATTATAATCCAACCTCGACTTGTAGAACATATTAGTCATGTCGGTGACATTACTTACATTCCAGCCGGAAATGTCCTGATTAAAAGCAGCGTCTCTAAACATGGAAGCCATATTCGTTACAGCACTCACATCCCACCCGCTAATGTCCTGATTGAAATTGGAGTTTCTGAACATATTTTCCATATTTGTTACAGCTCCTACATTCCATTGATCCAAAGGCAGATTAAAGGCCGTAGCTCTTTGAAACATATTAGCCATGTTGGTCACACCATCTACTTTCCAATCATTTAATGATTGATTGAAAGCTTTAGCATCAGTGAAGAGGCCAGTCATGCTTTTCACATTCCTTACATCCCAATTATCAAGAGGTTGATCAAAAATTTCAGCTCCTCGGAACGTAGTACTCATATTTTCAATATTGCTTACATTCCAGTGATTTATATTATCATTAAATGATGGTAACTACTCAGGTACCAAATTAGCAGTAATAGCCAAGCAAT
This sequence comes from Marivirga lumbricoides, assembly GCF_014636295.1. GTDB lineage: Bacteria > Bacteroidota > Bacteroidia > Cytophagales > Cyclobacteriaceae > Marivirga > Marivirga lumbricoides. The sequence continues at coordinate 28,528 of NZ_BMEC01000027.1, forward strand.
CAAATATGTTTTTGTTTCTTTTGATAATGGTATCTATTACAGACCTGATAATTGCGAAAGAACGTGCACCGGATTCAGATCT
>NZ_BMEC01000028.1 GCF_014636295.1 Marivirga lumbricoides
ACCTGGAAGTACTCAAGAATGCCTTCAGGCAAAAACAACTCAATTAAACCCTGATCCACTTTAACTTTTTTTTTGTGCAAAGTTAATCCTTCATCTATAAATCCCCAGATTTTCAGATTGATCCTAATTGAGGGTCATGAAGACCTTACGCAAGTGACCAAAGTTGCGGTTCCTGATTTTCAAATGATTGCAGTTATCTACGCTGTGGTTTCGTTTCTTTTTAGTGACACTACCGTTGATCACTATACGTTTAACGACTATTCCCCCCCACTGATTGAGCGTGACATACCTGTGCTCGTTCAGTCCTTCCTTATTTAAGCATTTCATTCAAATTTTTCACTGAGTCGTAGCGTCTTGCTACGCCCCAAGTGCATGCTTTGGCGTGCGCTTTTCTCAAAACAGTTTCAAAGAAAATTGAATGAAATCATGCTTAATAAAATCATTAAATACTTTCTTGAGAACAAGTTAGTTACCGTTCTCATCTTAATTGGCTTCATTGCCTGGGGCATTGTGACCGCCCCTTTCGGTTGGCAGATAGGCGCATTACCTTCTGATCCCGTTCCGGTAGATGCTATTCCGGATATAGGAGAAAACCAACAGATTGTCTTTACCCAGTGGCAGGGCCGATCACCACAAGACATAGAAGACCAAATTTCCTATCCGCTGACTACCTATTTATTAGGTATTCCGGGCGTAAAATCTATACGGAGTTCTTCTATATTTGGCTTTTCCAGTATCTTCATTATTTTCAGTGAAGATGTAGAGTTTTACTGGTCACGTTCCCGTATCCTTGAGAAACTAAGTTCCTTGCCTTCCGGCTTATTACCGGAAGGGGTCCAGCCTGCACTCGGGCCTGATGCCACTGCGCTGGGCCAGGTGTATTGGTATACCATTGAGGGCAGAGATAAGGATGGAAACCCTACCGGAGGATGGGATCTCCACGAAATCCGTACCGTACAAGACTTCTACGTCAAATATGGATTAAACGCAACAGAAGGCGTTTCGGAAGTGGCTTCTATTGGTGGCTTTGTACAGGAATATCAGATTGATGTTAACCCTGATGCTCTAAAAGCCTATGATATCCCATTGCATAGAGTAATGCAGGCGGTACAGAAATCAAACAAAGACGTGGGGGCTAAAACCATTGAAATAAACAAGGCAGAATACCTGGTGCGTGGTTTGGGTTACATCAAAAAAGTAGAAGACATTGAAAAGGCCGTAGTTGCCGTTCAGGAAAATGTTCCCATCCGTATTAAAGACATAGGTGTAGTTACCCTGGGGCCATCCACCCGTAGAGGCCTGCTGGATAAAGATGGTGCTGAAGTGGTAGGTGGCGTAGTGGTGGCCCGCTATGGTGCCAATCCCTTGCAGGTCATTAACAACGTCAAGGATAAGATCAAAGAAATAGCCCCGGGACTGCCTAAAAAAACGTTGGCAGATGGAAGGGAAAGCCAGTTGACTATCGTTCCGTTTTATGACCGCTCCGAGCTTATTTATGAAACATTGGGAACCCTGGAAGAAGCCATTTCGCTTCAAGTGCTCATTACCATTTTGGTAGTGATCGTGATGGTGTATAATCTCAGGGCTTCATTTCTCATTTCAAGTATCCTGCCGATTGCGGTATTGATGGTATTTATAGCCATGCGCTATTTTGGTGTTGATGCCAACATAGTTGCACTTTCAGGTATTGCCATTGCCATTGGTACGATGGTGGATTTGGGAGTTATACTTTCTGAAAACATTATTAAACATATAGATGAAGCTCCTCCCGGTCAAAAACTGATAGATACCATTTATAATGGAGCTTCAGAAGTGGGTACCGCTATTCTCACCGCTGTTTCTACCACAATTGTCAGCTTCATTCCGGTCTTTACCATGCAAGCTGCCGAAGGAAAGTTATTTGGGCCTTTGGCATTCACAAAGACCTTCGCTTTGGTAGCTGCGCTGTTGGTGAGTCTATTGATCATGCCTACCTTGGCACATTGGTTCTTTGGGTTCAAAATCAATAATAGGTTTCTTAAGAAATATGGTGGTTATGCATTAGTATTATTTGGAATTACAGGGCTCTTTACCGCTCAGATATGGGGTGGTGTACTGCTGGTACTGTTTGGTGCAATCGCAATTGTAAAGAATATCTTTGACGCTAAAAAGGAACGCTTTTCCAGGCCTGTATTATTTCTCTTCAATTATGCCGAGCTGATCATTGTACTAATTGGCGTAACCTGGCTTTTAGCTAAATACTGGCTACCGCTAGGAGCCTCAAAGTCTCTGTTACTCAACTTTGTTTTTGTGACCTTATTGGTAGGATTTATCCTGGGGTCGTTCACGCTTTTAGAATATTACTACAAATCTATATTAAAATGGTGCCTGGATAATAAAATAACTTTTTTATTGATACCTACTTTCTTGATTTTGCTTGGCGCTAATGTTTGGTTGGGTTTTAATACCATTTTCGGGTTTATTCCTAAAGCATTGGACAATCTCGGCTGGGATGTCCGGACAACTACAGTTTGGTCAGGCTTGACCCATACTTTCCCGGGTGTAGGAAAAGAATTTATGCCTTCTCTGGACGAAGGAAGTTTCTTGCTCATGCCCACCTCCATGCCACATTCCGGTATTGAGTTCAACCGTAAAGTAGTTGGTCAATTGGATATGCTCCTGACCAACATCCCGGAAGTAGAATTAACGGTAGGCAAATTAGGACGGGTAGAATCTGCCCTTGATCCGGCACCTATTTCCATGTACGAAAATGTCATCAACTATAAACCGGAGTACATGCTCAGTGAAAAAGGGCACCGAATAAGGTTCAAAGTTGATAAGAAAGATCGCTTCATACTCAATAGCGGTGATAGCCTTTCTAATGAAGAAGCCATTAACCGAGGTGTTGTTTTGGAGGAACTCATCCCTGATGATAACGGGAATTATTTCCGCAACTGGCGGCCGCAAATTGAATCTCCAGATGATATCTGGAATGAAATTGTTAAGGTCACCAAAATACCGGGAGTAACTTCAGCACCTAAGCTGCAGCCTATTGAAACCCGCTTGGTGATGCTACAAACAGGTATGCGAGCCCCCATGGGTATCAAAGTATATGGTCCGGATCTGAAAACGATAGAAGACTTTGGGCTGCAACTGGAGGAAGTGCTTAAAAATGTTCCTTCGGTAAAAGCGGAAGCCGTGTTTGCCGACAGAATTGTAGGTAAGCCCTATCTTCATCTTAACATCAACAGGGATGAGATTTCACGCTATGGGCTTAATGTGGAAGATGTACAGCAGACCATTGAAACAGCCATTGGAGGAATGAAAATTACTTCAACTGTGGAAGGAAGGGAGCGTTTTCCAGTGAGGGTACGTTATCCACGCGAACTCAGGGACGATCCTGAAGCATTGGGTAAAATCCTTTTGCCTACACCTACAGGAGCACAAATACCGATCAGCCAGGTGGTGGACTTTGAGTATGTGAGGGGACCACAGGCGATCAAAAGTGAGGAAACCTTTTTGGTGGGTTATGTACTATTTGACAAAAGGGACGGATACTCGGAAGTTGGAGTGGTGAATGATGCCCAGGCAGCTATTCAGGAAAGAATAGATACAGGTGATTTAGTCGTTCCTGCCGGGATCAGCTATAAGTTCTCTGGGAGTTATGAAAATCAGGTGCGGGCAGAGAAAAGGCTGACTATTATAGTACCACTTGTTCTAGGTATTGTCTTCCTTATTCTCTACTTCCAATTCAAATCTGTAGCCACTTCATTGATGGTATTTACTGGTATTGCCATGGCATTTAGCGGAGGCTTTATCATGTTATGGCTGTATGGCCAGACCTGGTTTGCGGACTTCTCCATATTCGGCACCAATTTCCGTGACCTGTTCCAGATACACACTATCAATTTGAGCGTGGCTGTTTGGGTAGGCTTTATTGCCTTGTTTGGCATTGCTACAGATGATGGTGTGTTAATGGCAACTTATTTAGATCAAAGTTTTGATAGAAATAAAACAGATAATCTGAAAGGAATAAGAGCGGCAACAGTGGAAGCTGGTCAACGAAGAATAAAACCAGCTGTGATGACGTCTGCCACAACCATCATTGCTTTGCTTCCTATACTAACCTCAACAGGACGTGGTGCTGACATCATGATCCCGATGGCTATTCCCGCATTTGGAGGTATGTTCTTCGCTGCGGTCACCTACTTTATAGTGCCGGTTTTATACTGTATTAGAGAGGAAAAAAAACTTAATAAGATACAATCATGAAGATCATTGTAAATATCATAATACTTGTTTTTCTCGGAACCAGCGTGAGTGAAGCGCAGACCCTGGATGACTATTTAAAAATAGCAGCAGAAAACAATCCCGGTCTACAGGCGAAATACCGGGAATTTGAAGCGGCCATTCAGAAAGTGGAACAGGTAAATACTTTGCCGGATCCTAATTTCTCTTTTGGCTATTTCATTTCACCGGTAGAAACGAGGGTGGGACCGCAACGGGCCAGGTTTTCTTTAACACAGATGTTTCCCTGGTTTGGTACCTTGAAAGCACAGGGTGATGCTGCGGCTTTGATGGCTGAAGCTAAATACCAGTCTTTTCTGGATGCCAGGAACCGCTTGTATTATCAGGTCGCAGCAGCATACTATCCGCTTTATGAGCTCAATCAATGGAAAGAAATTGAGCGGGAGAATATTGAAATACTGGAGTCCTATAAAACCATTACCAATAAGAAGTTTGAAAATGGAGCCGGTACTATGGTTGACTTCTTGCGTGTTGATATTATGTTGAAAGATGCCACAAGCAACCTTTCTATTCTGAACGATAAGGAAGCTCCTCTGCTGACCCGGTTTAATAAACTGCTCAACAGAGAGGAAGACGCATTGGTAATTGTAGAGGACTCTCTCTTTGCTCAAGCCTTGCCTGATAATTTCAGAAAGGACTCTTTGCTTACGAATAACCCTATGTTGGAAGAATTGGACTTAAAAATAGCCTCCAGTGAGGCCAGTGAGGAGGTAGCCTATAAGCAAGGGCTTCCAAAGTTTGGAGTAGGGCTGGATTATGTAATGGTCGGAGAACGTACAGATCTGGCTTCTGATATGGCAGCTCCCCAAGACAATGGTAAAAATGCCTTGATGCCGATGGTTTCTGTCAGCATTCCCATTTTCCGAAGCAAATACAAAGCAGCTGTAAAAGAAGCACAACTCATGCAGGAAAGCTATGCGCTCCAAAAAGAGGATTTTGCCAATACCCTTACGTCAAACTACGAAATGGCTTGGTTTGAAATTCAACAACAGCAAGAGTTGCTTGAGCTGTATGCTCAACAAATTCAGGAATCCAATCAAGCACTTAACCTGCTTTTTACTGCATATGGCAATTCGGGAAAGGAGTTTGAAGAAGTGCTGCGTATGCAGCAACAGTTACTAAAATATGAAAAGATGAAGGCAACGGCCGAAACACAGTATCAAATTGCCCTGGCCAGACTCAATTACTTAACTGCAAAAACATATTAAGATGAATACGAATAAAAAAATAATAATCATAGCACTGTCAACACTGGCAATAGGGTTATTGCTGGGTTGGTTGATTTTTGGTGGTTCATCATCTGAGAGTAAAATGGATGATGAGCACCAGCACACGACAGAAATAGCCGGAGAGACCGTATGGACCTGCTCTATGCACCCACAGATCCGTCAGAGTGAACCCGGAGACTGTCCTATTTGTGGCATGGACCTCATTCCTTTGGAGGATGATCAGGATGAAGTACTTGACCCGATGGCAGTAAGTATGTCGCCTACCGCCATGCAACTAGCTGATATTAGAACTGCCACTGTGGGTACCATGGATCCAGTGAAAACAGTTAGATTAAACGGGAAGGTACAGGAAGATGAGCGGCTTGTTTCCTCTCAATCCAGTCACATTCCAGGTAGAATTGAACGACTGAATGTTAACTTCACCGGTGAATATGTGCGCAGGGGACAGGTAATTGCCTATATCTATTCGCCTGATTTAGTTACTGCTCAGGAGGAATTGTTTGAAGCGCAAAAAATCAAAGATACACAACCACAATTATTTAAATCAGCCCGGGCAAAACTCAAAAACTGGAAGCTTTCAGACAGTCAGATAGATAAAATATTAGAAAGTGGTACCCCTTCCGATGAATTTCCAATTACGGCAGACATTTCAGGCTATGTGTTGAGCAAAAATGTTAATGTGGGTGACTACATCAAGCGAGGGGAACCTATTTATGAGATTGCAAATTTATCACGCGTATGGGTGCTGTTTGATGTGTATGAGTCGGATATGCCCTGGATAAATAAGGGAGACCAGGTGCGGTTTACAGTTCAATCACTCCCGGGCCAAACGTTTGAAAGCAAGATAAGCTTTTTAGATCCGGTAATTAATCCAAAAACCCGGGTAGCCAAAGCCCGGGTAGAAGTGCCCAACAAAGACAATCAGCTAAAACCTGAAATGTTTGCATCCGGTACGGTAGAAGCTACATTGCCGAAAAAGTCCAACAATGTTATCGTTCCGAAAACAGCCGTAATGTGGACGGGTAAACGCTCTGTAGTCTATGTGAAAAATACCTCCGGCAGTGGAGTAAGTTTCATGATGCGTGATGTAACGCTTGGGCCGGGTTTAGGTGACAGCTTTATTGTGGAGAGTGGCCTGGAGGAAGGTGAGGAAATAGCAGTCAATGGCACCTTCAGCATTGATGCAGCGGCTCAACTGGCAGGGAAACCGAGCATGATGAACCCTGAGGGTGGCCCGGCCATGACAGGCCATAATCATGGGGGTATGGAGATGTCGGCTTCTTCTTCAACCTCCACACCTGGGAAAAAAGCGGAAGTAAAATCTGTTTCAATCAACCAAAAAGCTAAAGATGCATTAAAGCCTCTTTATGAGAAATACCTGAATTTCAAGGATGCACTAGTAGCTGACAATTTAGCTGAGGCTCAGCGTGCGGCTAATGAGTTGAAAGCAAAACTGGATGCAGTGAATATGTCAATTTTTACCGGAGCATCACATAATGCGTGGATGGACTATAGCAGTGATTTGAAAAATGCCTTGCAACACGTACAGCATTTGAAAGATATTGAGGCTGTGCGTAAAGCATTCCAACAGGTGTCTGAAGGGATGATTGATTTGACCAAAGCTTTCAACCCATTGGAGAAAACACTCTATGTGCAGTTCTGCCCTATGGCGGATAATAACAAAGGAGCTAACTGGCTAAGCACCGAAGAGGAGATTCGCAATCCCTACTTCGGAGAATCTATGCTCACTTGCGGAGAGGTTGAAAACATATTAAAATAATCTATAACCCCATATTCAAATGAAACAATTCATATTAATAACACTTGTTACAATTTTCTGGAGCTGTGGTACATCAGACCATAATTCTAATGAAAATAATCATTCCGATCATACTGAAGATGTATCGCAAGACAATAAAAATAAACCTAAAAGCCCTAAGCAAACGGCTATGGTAAATATAGGCGATAACCACATTCACATTGAATATAGTGCTCCGAGCGTAAGAAACCGTCAGATATTTGGAGGGCTGGTGGCTTATGATGAAGTATGGGTAGCGGGTGCACACAAGGCAACTAACATTACTTTTCAGGAAGATGTAATTATTAATGAAAAGCTTATTCCGGCAGGCAAATATGGGTTTTATACTATACCGGGACAAGAGAAATGGACGATCATATTAAATGAAGTCTGGGACATGCATTTGGCTGATGATTATAATCAGCAAAAAGACATTTTACGATTTGCCACTATTTCCCAACAGCTGGAAGAACCCGTTGAGACTTTAACCTATAACCTGGAAGTATTAGAAGAAAACACAGCCAGAATATCCTTAAGTTGGGCTGACAGGCAAATCTCTTTTGAAGTTAATAACGCTCAATGAGAAAGAACAATCAATATTATGTAAGAAAAACGCACCGGTGGTTAGGCGTAATCATTGGAGTGCAATTTCTTTTTTGGACTATTAGCGGCCTTTACTTTAGTTGGACCGATATAGATGAGATCCACGGTGATCATTTTATTGAAGAACATCGAAATCATACCGCAGCTATCGGCATACTACCCATACTGGATAGCACCGTTCAGATCAATGATATCTCCTTGAGGTTCATAGGTGAGCAGTCATACTTCTTTATAAATGACTCACTGCTTATTCACAGTCAAACTGGCTTGAAGAAGAATGGTGTCACAAAGAAGGAGGCAGAGTCGATAGCAAGAAAGCACGTTATTAAACAATATGAGATCAAATCGAGTGAGATGCTTACCGAAGTGGGGTCACACCACGAGTATAGGGGCAGGCCTTTGCCTGTATGGGAGATAGAGTTTGACAGCCCTGAAAACCTGACTGCCTATGTGTCTCAAAGAGACGGAAGTTTTCAAAGAGTAAGGCATCGCGCCTGGAGATGGTTTGATTTTTTATGGATGAGCCATACCATGGACTACGAAGGCAGAGATGACTTCAATAATTGGCTGTTGAGAATATTTTCTGTTTTTGGTTTGCTAACCGTACTCTCTGGCTTTACTCTATTCTTTATGACCAATAAAAAGAGAATTAAGAAAAAGGCTTTATAGGTATCATCGTATGAAAGAATGTTGCAAAACAGGGGATGAAAAAGCCCCTTCAAAATTAAAAAAAATGGGCTGGACGTATCATCTGGGGTGTAGTAATTCTCCTGGTGACTGGGATAGCCCTTATTCAAATGTTTAATCTTTAAAAAATCAATAAAATGAAAAGTGTAATGAGAAAAAAAACAGTTTTAATAATGGCTCTGGCTTTAGTAAGCTTTGGAGCATTTGCGCAACACGATCATGGGAATCATGATGACAAAAAGGAAATGGGCCAAAAAATGGATCCTATGTTCAAAAACAAAGATTTGGGCGTGGCTTACGGCCATTATATCCACCTGAAAGAAGCCCTGGTCGCTTCACAGATGAATGAGGCCAAAAAGGCTGCAATTAAACTGGAAGCGTCTTTAGGCGAAGTAGACAAGGGTCAGGCAGCTAAAGCAGAGGTAACAAAGGTGGTTTCGGCTACTGCTTTGGATGACCAGCGAAAAGCCTTCGCTTCGTTGAGTAATGAAATGACCACTTTAGTGAAAGATGGTGAACTCTCAATGGGAGAAGTATACCTTGAGTATTGCCCCATGGCAAATAACAATTCAGGAGCCTACTGGCTTTCAAATCAGAAGGAAATCAAAAACCCATACTTCGGGGACAAAATGCTGAAGTGTGGAAGTGTAAAAGAAACAATCAAGTAACTATTAAATAATAATAAATAAGATCTTAAGACGTGACGTAAATTTTTGAAAAAATAAAAGTTTGCGTTTTGTCCATGGACACTAAACAGTCAAAAAAAATGAAAACGACACTATTAACAATCGGATTAGCATTGACAATTATCTCATGCAACAACTCAAAAACAGAACAAAAAGCAGCTGACAACACAGCGGAAACGGCTGCAAAAGCAGAGAATACAGCTACCAATGATCAAGAAGGTGGAAAAGCTATAACACCTGTCCTTGATGCTTATCTGGCAGTGAAGAATGCCCTTGTGAATGACAATCAAGAGGAAGCTGCCAAAGCGGGAGGTACACTGGCTACTGCTTTGGAAGGTCTTGATATATCTCAATTTGATGCTGATAAGCAAACTGAGCTGCAGGAGATTGTGGAAGTAGCCAAAAATCACGGTGAGCATATCGCAGAGAGCGAAATTGGGCATCAAAGAGAGCATTTTGAGGCCTTGAGCCAGGATATAAAAGATATGACTGCTATTGTCGGTACAGACAGGGCCCTATACTACCAGTATTGCCCTATGTACAACGATAACAAAGGTGGTATGTGGTTAAGTGCCAGTGAGGAAATTAAAAATCCACTATTTGGTGCTAAGATGATGAAGTGTGGCAAAGTACAGGAAGTCATCAGCTTGTAAGAGCGGTCATGAAAAAGGCAGCTATAATTATTTTGATTTTGAGCATAGGGATACAATTTATTCCTATGCCCAAAAATCAGAGCAATGAAGTACCAAAAACGGACTTTTTACAAACGATTGAGGCACCTGTTAACATTCAGCAGATGATAAAAGCCTCTTGCTATGACTGCCATAGCAACAATACAAACTATCCCTGGTACGGCAGGGTTCGGCCATTTGCCTGGTTGCTGCAGCAGCACATTGATGAGGGCAAGGACGAACTTAACTTCTCCACCTTTCAGGAATATTCCGGGCGAATGCAACGTGAAAAAATTCGCTCCATGATTTCACAAATCAGTGATGGTAAGATGCCCCTGAAAGAATACCTCTGGATGCATCCGGAGGCAGAACTGACCAATGATGAAAAGGAACAATTAATTAAATATTTGGAAAAACTAAATCCCTAATAACTAAAAGAAGCAACACCATGAAGAATTTTTTATATCTACTCACAGCCTTAATACTGGCTTCCTCTTGTAATTCGCCCACCTCGGATGAAAATCAGAAAACTGAGATGAAACAGGAAGAAGTAATTGATTTAGCCACAGAAGTGCAGGCAGTTAAAAAAGTAATGAAGACTTACAAAGAAACCCTGGAAAGTTTGGATGTGACAGATTCCTACGCATTGTTCACCGAGGATTCGGAGGTACTGGAACAAGGAAAAATAGAAGGAACCTACCGAGACTATATCGCCAATCACATTGGGCCCGAACTTGGTCATTTTGAATCATTCACTTTTAGTGAATATGAAATATCGGTAGTGTTGGATATGCCCTATGCATTCACGACTGAGTCCTATATCTATAACATTGTTTTGACGGAAGATGGCCGCAAGGTCGAGCGTAAAGCAACGGCCACATCAATTTTGAAAAAAATGGATGATGAATGGAAAATTATCAAAACCCATAGCTCATCAAGAGCAGTGAAATAATTAACAATAAATTCGAACATTATGAAAAATTTAAAAATTACACTTCTAATATGCATCCTGTTGACAAGTGTGTTTTCAGTGCAGGCTCAAAACCTTACAGAAAAGTCAGGTGAAGGAAATGTGGATAACCTTCCGGTCAGGGAATACACGATCACGCTTAAACAGGAAATGGTCAACAAAGCCGGCAAAGATGTTAAAGGAATGACTGTTAATGGCAGCATTCCCGGGCCTACCCTCCGGTTCACTGAAGGAGAGTATGCCGTGATCTACGTAAAAAACGAAATGGACGTGGAAACCTCAGTTCATTGGCATGGACTGCTTTTACCTAATTTTTATGATGGGGTACCCTACTTGACCACTCCACCCATCGAGCCGGGCCATACCCAAAAATATGAATTCCCTTTAAAGCAATCCGGTACATACTGGTACCATTCGCATACCATGCTTCAGGAACAAAGTGGGGTTTACGGCTCTATTGTCATTCAACCAAAGGAAGAGCCCCTTGAATATGATAAAGAGTTGGTGATGGTGCTTTCAGACTGGACAAATGAAAATCCAATGAGCGTTCTTCGTTTTCTAAAAAGAGGAACGGAGTGGTATAACTGGCGAAAAGGAACGGCCACGCCACTGAACCAGGTAATCGCTCGTGGAGCACTGGGTGCACAGCTTAATTTTTGGAGGCAGAGAATGGAAAGTGCCGACATAGCAGATATTTATTACCCGGCTTTTTTGGTGAATGGCGAGCAAAAGCAAGAATACCCTGACTTCAAACCAGGTGAAAAAGTAAGGTTACGGATTATCAATGGCGCAGCTTCAACGCAGTTTTGGATGACCTTTGGTGGTGGAAATCCCACTATTGTTTCTGCCGATGGTCTTAATGTGGAGCCTGTTGCCCACAACAAGACCTTCATCGCCATAGCCGAAACGTATGATTTCATTGTGACTATTCCAGAAGAAGGCAAAATGGAATTTAAAATCACTGCGCAAGATGGATCCGGTACCGCATCCGCATTTCTGGGGCAAGGTGAAATGCTACCAGCACCTGCGGTGCCCCGGCCAGATAAAATTGCAATGATGAAGCAAATGTCCAAAATGGATATGCGTATGGGAGCCCCAGCCCTGAAATTCCGTCCAAAAAAAGTTGACCCTGAAAAAATGATGCGAAACTGGGGAATGCAGATGAAGGATGGAATGAGCGGCATGAACATGGACAACACGAAAAGTGACATATCAATGCATCAGGGGATGGATATGAAAAAGGACGATCCTGAAGAAACTAAAATGAGCGGAATGGGTGATGATAAAATGATGCAAACCTCACCACCATCAACCAATATGGAATCTGCAGAAATGGGCGGAATGAATATGTTTTCTGAATATAACTATGATTACCTCAAGTCTACAGAAAATACAACCTACTCGGAGGATGTTCCCGTAAAAGAAATTCTCTTAAATCTGACAGGTAATATGAGCCGCTATATCTGGAGTATGAATGGCATACCACTTTCTGAAACCGATAAGATTAAGATCAATGAAGGAGAAGTAACAAGGATTACTTTCAATAACCTTACCATGATGCACCACCCAATGCACTTACATGGTCATTTTTTCAGGGTAATCAATGAGAATGGAGATTATTCACCATTAAAGCATACCGTGAATGTGCCACCGATGCAAAAGGTAACGATTGAGTTTTATGGAAATGAATACGGTGACTGGTTCTTCCACTGTCATATCCTTTATCATATGATGGGTGGTATGGCACGTGTAGTAAGCTATGATACGCCAAGAGATCCACGAATGGAGCCATATCCCGTGTCCAAACTTGTGCATGAAACCAATCAGTTTTATACCTGGGGAATGGCTGATATTGCCTCCCACACTGGCGCACTAAATGTGGTTTCATCCAACATCCGAAACCAGTTCAATTTTTCGCTGGAATATGGCTGGAATGAAAATGTAGAAACTGAATTTTCTTATGAATATTATCTTTACGATTATGTGCGTGTCTTTGGGGGTGTAAATGTTGAAAATACCACACGAAATAGTCTGAATGATATAAAAACCACGGCAGTGGCCGGTATTCGATTGTTCACCCCTTATATGTTTAATGTGGACTTGCGAATTGATAACGAATTGAGACCAAGAGTAGGTATAGGTCGATCTGTAATGCTTTTCCCAAGATTTATTGTTTTTGGCTATTATGAATATCAGCTAGATGCCGGTTGGGTAAATGATCTTGAGAGCAATGTGGGCTATACTCAGGAAATTGTGTGGAACGCAGGTGCGGAGTTTCTCCTATCTAAAAACTTTTCTCTAATGGGTAGTTTTGACAATCGCTTCGGTGCTGGTGGAGGACTCTCGATAAGATTTTGATTAAAAAATTAAGGTTATAACAATTAAACTATAAAACCAAAAAGATGGAAAACAAACAAAAAAACGATAGCAATTACCTTAAATTTTTCGCAATGATAGCCACATCAATGGTGGCCATGTTCTTTCTAATGTACACCCATTCTTATCAAATCATTGATCATTTCTGGTTTAGCGAAACCAGGTTTTTTATGACACTGATCATGGCCGGTTCCATGATCATCATAATGCTTCTGTATATGCTGAATATGTATAAAAAGCGAGGGGCAAACATAGCAATCATCGGCTTGGGTATCGTATTGATTGCCGGTGGTATAGGATTGGTGAGAAGTCAGGTAACCGTCACGGGTGTTGACTACATGGAAGGAATGATTCCACATCATTCAATTGCTATTTTGACAAGTGAGCGTGCTCAAATAAAGGATGTACGGGTAAGGAAACTCGCTGACGAAATTATTAAAGCCCAACGCAGGGAAATTATGGAAATGCAATGGTTGATCAACGACATCAGAGAAAATGGTGTGGTGGAGACAGAAGAGGAAAAGAAAAACAGACCCTTACCTGAGTTTGAAGGTAAGTTAGATGAAGAAACACGAAACCTGACTGAATAATAGGAGGACTAAGCTTAAAAATTATTCAATAATCAAATTTGAACTGTGAATTTCTTTCTAATACAGAAGCTATAAAAGTTGATGAGAAAGCTACAGCACAATTGGCAGAATTTGATCTTCTGAGAAAGAAATTCGCAATCCTTACTTTCGGTGATAAAATGCTGAAGTGCGGGAGAGTAGAAGAAGAAATAAAACTTGATTCAATAGCGCAGGATCATAAAATTTTTCCAAAGCCTATTAAAGATTATGGTAACATTATATATCAAAAATATGGTTTGCCCACGCTGCATCACTGCGGTGGAAGAATTATTTAAAGAAATGCAATGCGAAGTGCTGTCGATAAAGTTAGGAGTGGTCACAGTAAATGGTGATTGCGATTTTTCTCATGTAGCAAAAAGGCTAGCCGCTAAGGGATTTGAGTTGCTTAGGGATCCAATAGAAACGAGAGTGAGCCAAATTAAGGCCGTACTTATTACGCTATGCAATGAAAATAAAGCCCCTAAAAATACCTTGTCATTTATACTGGAAGGTAATTTTAAATTGCCATACCACACCCTAAGTAAGGAATTTCGAATGCTCGAGGGTCAAACTATTGAGCATTATTGGATGAAGCTGCGTATGGAAAAAGCTAAGGAACTGCTCTCCTATAACCAATTGCGCAATGTGGAAATTGCCCGCTTGGTTGGGTATAGTGGTCTACAATCTTTTGGAAAAGCCTTTAAAAAGTATTGCGGTACAAGTCCCAACTCATACAAGGCTGACCAAAAAATGGAACGTAAAACGCTTGATTCCCTGTAGCAGCCGGTAATTTTAAAATATGATAAGTTTTTGACCTAATATGATAAACAAAAAAATCAGAGTGAGGCTTGTATGTTGCGTTAGATGATTCAAAGCAAATTTAAAACCAAAAAAATACAAAATGGAAAATCAAAAACAATTAATCGACAAATTATCGCAATGTATAGCCGCTTGTCAAAACTGCTCAGATGCCTGCCTCGATGAGGATAACCTCTCTAAAATGGTAGATTGCATTCGGCTCGACCGAGACTGTGCTGATGTGTGCCAGACCACACTTAATTTTATTGCCCGCAACTCAGTCCATGCTTCTAAAATGATCGAAGTCTGTGAGGAGCTATGCGCAGCGTGTGCAGAAGAATGTGAAAAACACGAGGCTCAACATTGTAAGGACTGCGCGAAGGCGTGTCGAGAATGCGAAGAAGCGTGCAAAACTGCTGCTTAAGGCATTCAGTTTTTAACAAACTCTAACACTTCCTCAGTGATGGGAAGTGTTAGAGTTATTCATTTGAGGCAATCATCTGGATTTTGTCTTTGCCGAACACTGTTATTTTGATGAATCTACCTGAATAGCTTTCTTGAGCGGATTGAAAGACCGCTGTTAAAATCATATTTATATCAGGCCATGAAGATATATTTTACAATTATTCTATCTGTGCTGCTCACTGCCGGCAATTTGCATTCTCAGATATATACTACAGAAAATGGAAAAGCCGAATTTGAGGCAAATATGCCCCTCAACTCCTATACGGGCCAATCGGATCAGCTACAGGGAAAGATCGATCTTGAAACTGGAGAAGTAGAATTTAGTTTACCTGTAAAATCTATAAAAACTGGTAATGATAAGCGGGATGAACATATGTATGAGTTATTGGAGGTAAAAGAAAATCCGAAAGTGACTTTTAAAGGAAAGTTGCTGGATAATTATGATCTACAGCAGGGCAAACAGACAGTGAAGGTTGAAGGTGGGTTTACATTGGCAAATACTACCCAACAAGTAACCATAGAGGGCACGCTCGAACCTGTAGAAGAAGGCCTGAAGCTGAGTGCTTCATGGTCACTATTAATTACAGACTACGGATTAGAAAGGCCGAGCATAACATTTATTAAAGTGGATGACAAACATGAGTTGAGCATAAATGATGTGCTTACAAAGAAATAATCAAGTCCTGCCGAAGAGTGGGTTGTTCAATCAGAACTTTTTCCACTCTTCTGACAGGCACCAGTTCAAATATTAAAACCAAATTAAACAGATATGATAACTATCATAAAAAACACACTAACTGCACTCGCTGTAGCAGTAATGATCTCGACAAACCTATATGCTCAGGATAATAAAGAGACATCCAAAATGCTGAAAGACAAACAAAAGAAAGAGCAGGTTTTCAGTGCCATATTACAAGATCCTGATTTAAAAAAGGAGATGATGCAGCGTATGATGAAGGATGCTGAGAAAGACTCCTCCTCCTGTAAAATGATGGGCAGCATGATGATGGATGATGATCATATGCAGGACATGATGATGAGCAACATGATGGACAAGGCGGGAGAAGATGACGGCATGTGCAAGAAGATGTGCATGATGATGATGGACAACGACAAAATGATGAACATGATGGATAAAATGAAAAAGGATCAACCCAATGATGGAGAGGGTGAAAAAAATAAAAGTAACAAGACGGATCATTTAGATTCCAAACACCCGAAGGATAATAAAAACAAATAATTATGGAAAATAGATCAAACAATAGCAGTGAAGTGGTCATCGTTACCGGCAGCAGCGGGTTGATTGGCACCCAGATCATTAAAAGACTGGCAAAAAAATTCAGCGTAGTTGGCCTGGACAGGGATGGGAATCCGCATCCGCCCATAGAAGCTGAATGCGTATGCTTTGATATTACTTCAGAAGAAAGTATAAAAAGAGCAATGGAGCGGGTAAATTATGCTTATGGAAAAAAAATAGCATCCGTGATCCACCTTGCTGCCTACTATGACTTTTCCGGTAAACCCAGTTCATTATATGAGGAAGTAACTGTCAAAGGAACGGAGAAATTCGTCAAAGTGCTTCAGGATTTTGACGTAGAACAATTCATTTTTTCCAGTACCAACCTGATCTATAAACCCACCGAACCCGGCAGAAAGATCCATGAAGATTGTCCTGTTGCACCTAACTGGGATTATCCCGAATCAAAAATTGACACCGAGCAAATCATCCGTGAGAACAGAGGAGACATGAAAGCTGTTCTTTTAAGACTGGCCGGAGTGTATGATGAAGAAGGGCATTCTATTCCGATGTCACATCAAATACAACGGATTTATGAAAAACAACTCACTAGCCATTTCTACTCAGGAGATACTTCACATGGCAATGTATTTCTTCACATGGAAGACCTGCTGGATGCCCTGGAAAAAACAGTAGAAAAAAGAAAAACACTTCCGGAAGAAATTGCAATAAATATTGGAGAACCAGAGACCCCAAGCTATCAGGAGTTGCAAAACAAGATCGGTAAATTGATTCACGGTGAGGAGTGGGAGACCTATGAAATACCCAAACCAATAGCTAAAGCCGGTGCCTGGGCAATGGACCTTTTTGGTGATCCATTTATTAAACCCTGGATGATTGACCGTGCCGATGATCATTATGAACTGGATATTTCCCGTGCCAAAGAGTTGCTCAACTGGGAGCCCAAACATTCTTTACTAGCCACTCTGCCGGATATGATTGAAAAACTTAAATCCGTTCCCCTAAACTGGTATCAGGAAAATAATCTGGAGCCACCTTCTGAATTAAAAAAGAATTGAATTAGAGAAATTAACCATACTGTTTTTTATCCACTTTAACCAAGAACCCAATGAAAAACGATGACAAAAATAAGCACCAAAACCAGGGAGGAATGGGAAAGAGAGGCGTCTCCCGGCCCATGGCCGAAATGTCAATGAAAAAGGACCAGCATGAGGATGATGATAAACACGAGAACGAGGGTGGGATGAAGATGGATAGCGGGCAACGCAGCGAAATGCTAGACATGCACCACAGCAATACGCTCTGGGTTTATTGGTCACTAGTCATGTTAGGCATCTGGATGGTAGCTTCACCACTCACCTTTGATTATGCAAAGAATGTGGTTGAGCCAAGTGGTGGCAGGGATGTCTGGTTATCTATGAGTGGACGAATTGCCGCTATGAAATGGAGTGATATCATTAGTGGATTACTACTGATATTTTTCGGCTGGCGTGCATTGACCCCAAACCGCCCGTATAGCATATGGATATGTTGCTTCATCGGGATTTGGATAAGTATGGCTCCGTTGATCTTTTGGTCGCCCACCGCAGTAGGATATCTTAATGGAACAATGGTGGGTGTATTAGTTATTGCCCTTTCCGTACTCATACCGGGAATGCCCAATATGATCATGTACATGAAAATGGGAGGTGATGTTCCCGATGGCTGGAGCTACAATCCATCAAGCTGGCCGCAGCGATGGATCATGATCGCATTGGCTTTTGTGGGTTGGATTGCCTCCCGTTACCTGGGAGCATTTCAATTAGGGTATATTGATTATGCCTGGGATCCGTTTTTTGGAAATAGCACAATGAAAGTGCTGAATTCCGATATGTCACACTCCTGGCCTATATCTGATGCAGCTTTCGGTACATTGGCCTATACTTTGGAATTTTTAATGGGCTGGATGGGCGGAACATCACGTTGGCGTACTATGCCCTGGATGGTCACTTTTTTTGGAATTTTAGTGATACCCCTGGGGTTTGTCAGCATCTTTCTGGTGATTTCTCAGCCCCTTAGCGTAGGAGCCTGGTGTACTTTCTGCCTGGCTACAGCCATCATTATGCTGCCCATGATTCCACTACAGATAGATGAGGTGATTGCTATGGGGCAGCATATGGTGCAAAGAAAGCGTAAGGGCGATTCGCTCTGGAAAGTTTTCTGGAAAGGTGGAGAGCCAATAACTACCCAAAACGACAACCGTTCACCGGAACTAATCAGCTTTCCTCAAAAATCCGGAAAAGTATTAAAAGCTTCCATTTGGGGGATGAGCTCATCATGGATGCTTACCCTCGCTACCATTCTGGGTGTGGGGCTAATGTTTGCCCCGGCACTATTTTGGGTGGGCATAGAAACCAAAGCCGCTGATATCAATCATCTGGGAGGCGCTTTAGTGGTTGTAACAACAGTAGTATGCATGGCAGAACCACTTAGGGTCGGGCGCTATTTCAATGTGTTATTAGGCTTGGCTGTAGCAGTTCTGCCCTGGTTTGTACAGGATGGTGCCCTATCACTTTCCATAAGCGATACAGTGGTAGGAATAGCCATAGCGGTCTTGTCCCTGCCCCGGGGAAAAATTACTGAGCGCTATGGATTGTGGGATAAATATGTAAAATAATCTTGAGTAATGTCAGAGAAGGAATTACGTGATAAAGTGAACGGTCTTTTGGATGAGAATATGGTTAAGGGGTACTCTAAAACGGCTGGCCGTCATTTTCACTATACTAAACCTTCTCCGTCATCATATCCATTTCAATTCTTTTGGGATACTTGCTTTCACGCCTTTATTCTTACAGCCTTAAATCGTGCTGATATGGCTAAAAAGCATTTGCAAAGTCTTTTTTCTTTACAGAATGAGGATGGTTTCGTAGGACATATGATTTACTGGAATAATGTATTTCCCAAGCGATATACAGATATATTTCAATCTAAACCCGGCCTAAAGTGGAAGCTTTTTAAAACCCATATGAGTGCATTGTTACAGCCACCCCTGGTAGCCCAGGCAGTGCAGAAAGTATTCATGGCTTCCAATGATCTCGAATTTCTGAAAGAGATGCTGCCCAAACTAAAAAAATTTTATAATTGGATAGCCATCAATAGGGATTTTGAAGGAAAAGGTTTGATTTCAATTATTTCACCCTTTGAGTCAGGTATTGATTGGAAACCGAGTTTTGATGAAGTGGTTAATTTTTCTTCCAAAAAAGCAAACTGGTGTTTATTTATAAAAATTATTTGGGTTGATTTTCGAAATTTCATTAATAATTACAACGGAAGAAAAATTTATAAACAGGGATATTTTATAGTCAAGGAAGTGGGGTTTAATACTATTTACGCACAAAATCTTTTAGCAATGCATCAGCTATGTGAAAAACTAGGAGACCCAGATGCCCAAATCTATAAATCGAGATATGATCAGACTGTAAAAAGCATACTCAAAGTAATGTACGATAAAGAAACAGCAGCTTTCTATGATGTACATGGCAAAGACAATAAAAAAATAAAGGTACTTACACCAACAATTTTTTTTCCTGCTGTAATAAAAGATATACCCACCGATATATCCAAGAAAGTACTTCAAAATCATTTTTTTAATAAAGAAGAGTTTGATGTTCCATACCCCATACCCTCAGTTTCAATAAATCATCCAGCATTTGATCCTAATCAGTCATTATATATTTGGAGAGGCCCTACCTGGATTCTTTACAACTGGTTTATGCATAAGCATTTAATGGAAAACGGCTGGGAGAAAGAAGCTCATAAGCTAATAGAAAGTATTAAACAGCTTATAGAGATCAGTGGTTTTAGAGAATATTATAATCCATTTACAGGTGAGGGACATGGGGCAAGAGATTTTACGTGGTCAGGTTTAGTGCTTGATATGATTCAGATGGAAAAAAATAAGGAACTATGAAAAATCAAATCACCTCAAAAATAGCAGTCCTAACCGGGGCTTCGGCAGGGTTGGGTCGGGCATGTGCAAGAGAGTTTGCAAGCCAAGGTTACAATGTTGCTGTAATAGCAAGAAACCTTGTAGCGCTTGAATCGGTAAAGCGAGAAATTGAAAGTTATGGCAGCAAAGGCATGTATGTACAGGCAGATGTGGCAGATGCTAAAGCTTTGGCTGAAGCTATAGATAAAATTGAATTGGAATTGGGAGAGATTGATATTTTGGTAAATAATGCCATGGTAAGCGTATTTAGCCCCGTAAGTAAAATGGATCCGGATGAATATCTCAGAGTGACCGAGGTAACCTATCTTGGGCAAGTTTATGGCACCTTGGCTGTTCTTAAAAAAATGAAAGCCAGAAATAAGGGATCGATCGTTTTTGTGGGTTCAGCATTGGCATACAGAGGAATACCTTTACAATCAGCATATTGTGCTTCTAAACATGCAGTAAAAGGTTTTTATGAATCCCTACGTGCTGAACTCATGCATGAGAAAAGTAATATTAAGATTAGTACGGTAGAATTACCAGCTATGAACACTACTCAGTTTGGGTTTGTAAAATCAAGGTTGTCAAACAAGGCAAGACCCATGGGTACAATCTATCAGCCTGAAGTAGCCGCCAAAGCCATAGTACACGCGGCAAAGCATAAAAGAAGAGAGTATTTTGTAGGTTTTTCTACCATAAAAACCATATGGGGAAACAGGCTGGCTCCGTGGTTTGTGGACTGGACACTTTCCAGAAGTGGTATTTCCGGTCAGCAAACCGATCAGCCGGAAAATAAAGAAAGAAATCATAATCTCTGGGATCCGGTGCCTGGAGATCATGGCGTGCATGGAGGCTTTGGAAAAAAGTCCAAGAATTTCAGTTTAACGTTTTGGTTTGACAAAAGACGGCATAAAGTGATGGCTCTTGTACTAATTCTTGTTGCCATTGTAATAGCATATATTTTAATAAGGGGCTGAGTAATGTCTTTAAAAGAAAATTTAAAAACCTACGAAACACTATCTGAAGCATTAAAAGATTTGAAAGAAAGAGGTTACACAGAAGATCTCAACCTCAAACCAGGTCGATGCTTTTTACCGTTTTGAGGAAATAAGTAACCCTGATGACAACAGCATAGTTTACACAATTAGTGGAAAAGGCGGGATCAAAGGAATGATAATGGATGCTTACTGGGCTTATAGTGAAAGCCTCAATGAAGCTATAGTTTAAAAACTAAAAATCTGATTTCAGAACAAAGAGGAAGATATAAAAAAGATCATTATGGAAATAAAACAATTTTATGATAAAGCACTCTCTCAACTGTCTTACGCCATCGAAAGCCAGGGACAAATAGCCTTGGTAGACCCAGCAAGGGATATCCAACCTTATCTGGATTTTGCCAAACAATACGGTGGGGAAATTGTGGCGGTGCTTGAAACACATCCGCATGCGGATTTTGCTAGTAGTCACCTGGAAATATCGAAAAGATTTAATGTCCCTGTCTACATTAATTCAAAAGCGGGAGTCTATTATGATGCCAACGAACTTGGACATAATGAAGAAGTCCAAATTGGAGATTTAACCTTTCGCGCTTTATTTACGCCCGGTCATTCTCCTGACCATAACGCATATTTATTACTTGAATATGGTGTTGAAAAAGCGGTTTTTTCGGGTGATGCCTTATTTGTAGGTGATGTTGGACGACCCGACCTCAGAGAGGGTACCGGCAACATGCAGGTTAGCAAAAAGGAATTGGCCGGCATGATGTACGATACGATCAATAAGGTCTTCAGCAAATTAGATGATGATACAATCGTCTATCCTGCCCACGGGCCGGGATCGCTGTGCGGGAAAAACATGGGTAAAGAATTACAGACCACAATAGGAAAGGAAAGAAGTAATAACTGGGCCTTTCAAATCAAAGACAAGGATCAGTTTATAACGGATTTTCTAGATGGTCAGGCTTTCATTCCTAAATACTTTCCCTACGAGGTTGAGGTAAATCGAAAAGGTATAGACTCGCCAGAGGAAGATATTCAAAAAATATACGAAGCTAAAACAATTGATGAGAAGGCGTTAATCATAGATGTCAGAGACCAGGAAAAGTTTAAAAAAGGTCATATAAAACAATCTATTAATATTCAATTAGGTGATGACACTTCAAAATTTGAGACCTGGTTGGGTTCAATCGTAGGCCCGGATGAGAGTTTCAATCTCGTTGCTGAAGATCGCGCAATGTTAGAAAAGGCGGTTAGACGTACGGCCAAAATAGCTTATGAAGGTCATATTACCGGTATGACCTATCAGTTACAGCAATACGACCTGTATGCTGATCAGCAGATAGACCTACAGGATTTCAAACAAAACCCTGACGATTATACCATACTTGACATCAGAAATGAACCTGAGGTAGCTGATGGCAAGATTTTCGAAAAAGCCATTCATGTACCCTTACCCGAACTAAGAGAACGTATTACTGAAATTCCTGATCACAGGCCAGTAGTCGTGCATTGTGCCGGTGGGTATCGGTCGGCAGCAGGATCGAGTATCCTGGCAACTGAGTTTGCTGATGTCGCAGTTTATGATCTGAGTAAAGCAATAAGTGATTTTAAATAATCGTAAAAAAATTTTAGAACAGTAAAATATATACAGATGAAATACTATCACGAATTATTTAATCATTAAACAATAAAAACTATGATGGACAATATGAACATGGACGGTTGTGGGCTTATGTGTGTAGGCATGTGGCTTGGTGGAATTTTACTTATTGTTGTATTAGTTCTGCTTGTGATCTGGCTGTTTAAAAAGATCAAAAAATAATAATAGCATGGAGAATCTTCGCCCCGATATATTCATGATCCCGGTAATTACTTTAGGGTTGGTCACAGGACTGTTTTTCTATTTCCTAAAACGGGTCTCAGATAAATATATCTATAAGCAATATATTGTGACAATAGCCATATTGGCTTTTGTATTCAATCTTATTTGGGAAGTGTCTCAAGGGTCCCTTTATAAAGGATATGAATATGATTGGCAGCATATTTCTATTTGTGCCCTGGCATCTGTGGCGGATATGCTAATGGTACTCATTCTCCTTTTTCTTTTTGGATTGATTTATAACAATGTGTTTTGGACCAAAAATTTCACAACTTTTCGAATAGTTATTTTAATGTTAGCAGGTGGAGTGGGAGCTATAATAGCTGAGGTGTGGCACACTTCCAGAGGTGATTGGGTTTATGCTGAGAGCATGCCTCTAATACCTTGGGTGGAGGTGGGTATTTCACCAGTGCTTCAATTCACCATTCTGCCTCTTTTAATTTTCATTATAATTAGTCGGCTTGTATTACCAAAAAATGAGCTATGAACGGTAACCGGGCACAAAGGAGAAAAGCGGATCAGAGAATATTATGATGGTACTAAAGAAGAGGAGGTAAATCAACTGATCCAAGATCTCCCACTTTTAATTCAAACAAAACGCAATTAATATGGAACATAATCACAAGCAAGGAGCCGAACAAAGTAACCCAGATAAATCACTTTCATCCAACGGACAATATTATTGTCCCATGCTATGCGAGGGTGACAAAAAGTACAATAAGCCAGGAGATTGCCCCGTTTGCGGAATGGACCTGGTGAAAGAACAAAAAGCCTCAGATAAAATTGCTACTGAATACACCTGTCCTATGCATCCGGAAATAATAAGAGATGAACCCGGAAGCTGCCCAATATGTGGGATGGATCTTGAGCCGGTGGATGTTACAAAAGAAGATCAGGAGGATGAAAAAGAGGCACTTAAAAAGCTATCACGGAAATTCTGGATTGCCACCATATTTACAATACCTGTGCTTTTTCTTTCCATGGCACAATATGTTGGTATTGATATTTCCCTTTTTATTGATGAGAAAACCAATGGCTGGATTCAATTTATCCTCTCCACTCCGGTAGTTTTTTATTCCTGCTGGGAGTTTTTCAAAAGAGGTTATCGGTCAATCATTAATAAAGCGCCCAATATGTGGACATTGATCTCAATAGGTACAGGCGCTGCCTATATTTTTAGCATAATCGGTTTACTATTCCCTGAGCTTTTTCCTGCTCAGTTTAAAACTGATGAGGGCACTGTACATTTATATTTTGAAGTAGCCACTGTGATCCTTACTCTGGTGTTACTGGGACAACTGATGGAACTGAGGGCACGAGGACAAACAAATTCAGCTATTAGGGAATTGCTCAACCTGGTTCCACCGGAAGCAACTGTTATTCGGGATGGGCAGGAACAAGTAATTCCGCTGGAAGAGGTTCTTATGGAAGATATTATCAAGATCAAACCAGGAGAAAAGATTCCTGTAGATGGAGAAATAACAAGTGGAAAAAGTAGCATTGATGAATCTATGATCACTGGTGAGCCAATGCCTGTTGAGAAAGCCGAAGGTGATTTTGTGATTGGAGGTACAATAAATGAAACCGGAACTTTTAAGATGAAGGCTCTTAAAGTTGGTAGCGATACCTTACTCTCACAGATCATTGACATGGTAAATAAAGCAAGCCGCACAAAAGCGCCAATACAAAATATGGCTGATAAAGTGTCAGGTTATTTTGTGCCAATAGTCATAGTTATTGCCATTATTTCTTTTACTATATGGGCAGTATGGGGCCCTGAACCTTCCCTTGTTTATGCTTTCACCAGTGCTGTTACGGTTTTAATTATTGCCTGCCCATGTGCCCTGGGGTTAGCTACACCCATGTCCATTATGGTTGGAACGGGAAAAGGCGCTAAGCAAGGTGTATTGGTAAAAGATGCCAGGGCTATTGAGGAAATGCATAAAATCGATACACTGGTTATTGATAAAACCGGAACGATTACGGAAGGGAAGCCTGTCCTGCAACAGGTAAAATCTATAAATAATACCTATTCTGAGGACGAAATACTTGCCTTGGTGGCTTCTCTTGAAAATAATAGTGAGCACCCACTTGCACACGCTATTGTTAAAGGTGCGGAGGCTAAAGGAATTAAACCTGAACCAGTTGATGATTTTGAGTCCATAACCGGTAAAGGAATCATGGGCAGAATTAATAATAAAAAAGTTGCTATAGGAAATGTAAAGCTATTAGAGCAATTCAGTCTAAAGCTGAAACCTAAATTTGTTGATAATGTTAAAAAGCGACAAATGGAGGGTCAAACTGTAATGTTTGTCATTATAGGAAACGAAGTAGCTGGTTTTATTAGTGTAGCAGATCCAATAAAAGAATCTTCAGCAACGGCTATTCGGAACTTGCAGGACCAGGGGTTGGAAGTGATCATGCTTACCGGTGATAATAAAAATACTGCTAAGGCAGTGGCCGATAAATTAGGATTGGACGGTTTTGAAGCCGACCTGTTGCCTGAAAACAAATATGAAAAAGTGAAAGAGCTACAACAGCAAGGTAAGAAGGTTGCCATGGCTGGTGATGGCATCAATGATGCACCGGCCCTGGCACAAGCAGATGTGGGAATCGCTATGGGCACCGGTACCGATGTGGCCATTGAAAGTGCAAGCCTTACCTTAGTGAAAGGTGAGTTGGACGGAATAGTAAGGGCAAGGAAGTTGAGTACGGATGTGATGCGTAACATTAAGCAGAACCTGTTTTTTGCATTCATTTATAACACCTTAGGTGTGCCAATTGCCGCAGGTGTCCTGTTTCCATTTTTTGGATTGCTTTTAAGCCCGATGCTGGCCGCAGCAGCCATGAGCCTGAGCTCCGTGAGTGTAATAGTGAATAGTTTGAGGTTGAGGTGATTATCAGCCTATAAAAGATATCAACTAAACACTTGTTCAGATAGAGGCTCATTTTATTCATCAATCAGGAGTTTGAGAGATTAATCAACTCCTAATTCAATAATTCAACTTTGCAATACCCTTGCATTGTATAATTACGTATATTTGCAAAAATGAAAATCGCGTGCTACATATTAAGCATTTATTTGATTTCTGCTATAGGGATAGCATGCCCGGATACTATGCCTCATGCTAATAATATTGATAATATTTCTGTCGTTAATAGCAATGATACAACTCACGATCAAGAGGGACCCGATGGTTCTGATGATTGCCCTCCGCTATGTGTTTGTCATTGTTGCCATATGCACGTTGTTCTGTCATACCCAATAGAATTTAAACATCCCGAAAAATTACCTGTTTTATATTCTGCCTATTTTCAGGATTTCAGAAGCACTGAAATCTCCGATTTTCTCAAGCCCCCCAAATAATAATTCTTCTTGGTCTGACAGGATAAGTATGCCCTGTTGATAAAATCCACTTTATCAGAACTAACTGGGGCTTTTACTTACCACTCAGGCATTTTCTTTAAATGAGCCTTTACCATTTAAAAGGCATCCTTTTACTGTGTTCAATCTTATTCAGAAAATTGAAAAAATTGAATAAAAACAAAACAAAAAAGAGGAAAAAGAGAAGGAAGAAAATCACGGTCAAGATTCTACTGAAGTGGTTTTTGATTGTGCTGATTAGTGCAATCCTTATTATAGCAACTATTGCCAGACTTCTTCACATTTTCATTTTCCATGTCAAATAATTTAAAGTCGTATGATCAATAAAATCATTTCTTTTTCAATAAAGAATAAGTTCATCGTGGGCCTGCTCACGCTGGCGCTCATTGGAGTGGGTATATACTCCATGTCCACCGTCAATCTGGGCTCTGTACCCGACATTACCAATAATCAGGTGCAGGTAATTACTGTATCAGAAAACCTGGCCACTGAGGATATCGAACAGTTCGTTACTTACCCTGTGGAGCTGGCCATGGGCAACCTGCCGGGAGTAGATGAAATCCGTTCTGTTTCGAGGTTCGGCCTCTCTGTCGTTACCATTGTTTTTGAAGACGATATGGGTACCTATCTGCCCCGCCAACTGGTACAGGAAAA
>NZ_BMEC01000029.1 GCF_014636295.1 Marivirga lumbricoides
GTCATGATGGCCAATGCTGTTAAGCTTAGCAAACGGAAATCAGAGAAAACACCCCTACTTCAGGCTGCATAAACTTAAGTCGGAAAATGTCATGGGATCAGTGTGTCCATACTATTCAAAATAGGAATTTCTTCAGATTTGCAAATAGGAACATCTATACTTTTGTACTTTTCCAAGAAGTTAAACACCTAAACATCGAGGATCAAAATAAAAAAAGCTGAACTTCATCAGTCCAGCTCTTATATTTTCCTTTGGCTATAGTAATTATCAAGGATGCCCTAATTAGCTTATTTCTGTTCCCTTCCGTTTTTAGTCTACCTCGCCACCAAACCTTCCTGATGCTCATGAAATTTCTTTAAAACATATCTTATTGATCTGTATGTATTAATGAGAACAGTTCTCATTTCTTTTTTATTTACCCAAATAACTTTCTCTATTCCTTCCTCTTTTTGTGGAGCCATTTTCTTATCATTTAATGCTTCCATATGATACCAGGAAGTCTTTTTTAAATGATTTTTACCGTTGCGTGTATATGTGTGCCAGGTTTTACAAACACGTTCGCCTAACCTCACCTGTATATTACATTCTTCTTCAACTTCACGAACGGCTGCCACTTCCACTTTTTCTTTCTTTTCCAACTTCCCTTTGGGCAAATCCCACTTTTTTAACCGATAAATGAAAAGAACCTTTTCAGATTTAGTTACGATGCCACCTGCGGCCTTAACTATTTTGAATTTCTTCTTAAATTCACTTACTACTGTTTCATAATCGTAGACCTTGCAGGTTAAGGAGTCTAATTTCTTATTTTTGTCATTTCTAAGAAACTTGTAAAAACTATAGATGAATTCAGAAGATGCTTTCCTTATTAAGACATCATCAATTAAATCATCAAATTCAATATCCTCTTTAGTAGCATCTACTATTAAATCATAATGTTCCCTATCCAATTCTTTTTCCATTGGAACTATGTAAAGGGGCACATCATTAATAAATATTTTCATAAATATTTTTTCAAACTCAATGCAATTAAAAGAAATAATAACATTCATCAAATTACCTAACTAAAATAACTTGTTTTTTAATAAGTAAGTTGAGTAATATAATGAATTAGATTCTTTTTTCAGGTCGCTTTAATACAGTCATTTTATTAATTTGAATAAGTCGGATTGCTCAATAAGTAGGATATTTGGCTTTGCCGCACTGCGCAAATAAAGAATCTCTTTTTAAATTAATTTGATAAGATGAATCAAATTTAAATAAAAGATTAGCGAACTCAACTTGCT
Organism: Marivirga lumbricoides; assembly: GCF_014636295.1. Classification (GTDB taxonomy): domain Bacteria; phylum Bacteroidota; class Bacteroidia; order Cytophagales; family Cyclobacteriaceae; genus Marivirga; species Marivirga lumbricoides. The sequence continues at coordinate 1,284 of NZ_BMEC01000029.1, forward strand.
TATCTTCAGTGATACCAGCGTTAAATATTCGAAAGAAATGATATTTAATTTCACCATCTTTTTGAAAGTAGATTTTATGCAAAATGGATATTATAGAATCACTGGTGTTCCAATTAAAATGATGAGCCTTAAGAAATCCACTTAAGTCATTATGTAATGTAATCCAGGAATCTCTTACATCTTTAAAGGTTTTAGGTGTCGTTTGCTGTGTAAAGAGATTGGGATAAACGCTATCTAGTTCCAGGCTGATATATTTGTTCAGTGAGCTCTTATCACTATAGTTAAATATTTCAGGACCGGACTGGGTTTCTGTGGTTTCACTATTTTTAACTGTGCTCTGTTCGCACCCAAAGGAATTGAAAAAGAGAATTATAATGAAAGTAATTTTAGAAAATTGAATCATATCTTTTATTAGTTTTAACTAAATATTTAGTTAAAACTAATAAAATAGTTGAAATTATCCTAAAGCTACATCTAACACCATCATAAGTGCAAATCCCAGCATAGCGCCTATAGTAGAGGAATCTGTTTTATTGTTTCTCTGAGATACGGGAATCAGTTCTTCAACTACTACAAAAATCATGGCTCCGGCAGCAAACGATAGGGCATAGGGTAAAATAGGCTTCATACTTGCCACTAAGTAGGCTCCGATTACACCGGCAATAGGTTCTACTATGCCTGATAGTTGCCCATAATTAAAAGCTTTCAATCGGGATAAACCTCCTTGTCTTAATGGTATAGAAATAGCTGCTCCTTCAGGTAGATTTTGCAACCCTATTCCTACAGCCAAAGCAATAGCACCTGTAAGGTTAGCCATTTCAGGATGATTGGCCAACGCCCCAAATGCAACACCTACTGCTAAACCTTCAGGGATATTATGGAGGGTTACTGAAAGCACTAATAGAATATTTCTATGCCATTCAGTTTTAATGCCTTCTGATTTGTTATCTGGTAGCCCCAGGTGTAAGTGAGGCAAAATTTTGTCTATAGAATATAAAAAAACACCTCCAAGTAGGAAACCTGTTACAGCAGGAACCCATGGTGTTGTTCCATTGGCTTCTGCTATTTCTATAGCTGGCTTTAATAAAGACCAAAAGCTAGCTGCAATCATAACGCCTGCGGCAAAACCTAACATGGGGTTAAGTATACCATTACTTATCTTTTTAAAGGAGAAGACAGAAGCAGCACCTAGTGCAGTTAATCCGTAAGTGAAAAGAGTAGCTAGTAAAGCGAGTACTACCGGGTTATATTGTAGAAAATGTTCCATGAACTAAAAAGTAAGAATACTTAAATAGAGCCCCTTAGGTAATTACACGAGAGTCAGTGATATGTATTTGAAAGTCGGTAACAAATGATTACCCATTGTGTAATCTAATTTTAAGATTTCTATATAATGACTTTAAACTTTAATTAGCAACGTTCTTTAACAGATTACGATGCTTTTAAATAGTTAAATTCCCTAGAAGACGGAATAAAACTTTTTATGCCTCAGTCAATTAGCTTTTGCACAGAAGAAAGAAATTCTTCTTTATTATCGATATGAAAAGCAATCCTGTTGTACTTTTTTCTGATACCGTACAAGCCTTTCATATTTCCTTCGGATTTGAGGGAGATTAAAATATTATAAGCTTCTAATTCACCTAAAGGTGACAGAGTAACGATTTGATCTTCTTCATTTATTGATTTATTAAAAGACTCAATTCGATCAATATTTTCAAATGGAATAAAAGTTTCATTTATTATTCCATAACGTAATGTGAGCCCGTTGCCATGAATTATAATCGGACGCTGGGGAATAGATTTAATAATTCCCCATACCTGAAGAGCAGTATATATACTTAAGCCGGTTATAATCCATGCTACAATGGTATTCCATCTTATTAGTAATAGATGAATCACAAAAGTTTCCACAAGAATGATGAGTAAAAATACTGAAAGCACAGCTGTAGCACCACTAAATTTATGATGAGTAAATTCATCTTTTGTTAATTTTCTCTTTCCCCAAACCATAAATCCGTAATAAAATACGGAGACCTCAGTGGCAAAGGGCATAACAAGTGCATTAGGGAGTATTTCGGAGCAGATTTTTATAAGTACATTGAAAAAATCCTTACTTCTCTCTTTTGTGCGATTGAATAATACTACTGCTTTTCTGACCTTGTAAATTATAAATGAAAGAATCACGACCTCGATAGCCGGAAGTGCAAAAGATTTAAATTGAGATAAAAAGTATTGATTTTCTGAAGGTATAATGTAAAAACCCAGTATCATTCCCACTACCATAATGGGAATTACAGTGGTTTTAGGAATTGAGGTTTTTCTGATAAGTAAGTAATAGAATAGAGGAATTACAATCAGTAGATCAGCAGTTATGCCTACTGACAAATTAGCAGCATGTATATTAAATGCATCCGATTGAGAAAGAATAGTTAGTGCAGCAAAGAGAAATATTGTAACAAGAAAAGCGAGATAGGGTCTATTTATTGACAAAATTTTATTCATTGTTTTTAATTTAAATATTTGTGATTTTAAACCTTATCTAATTAGACGATTTTAAAATGTTTTCGGGGAAAGTTATTTTATGAATATAAGTAATTATTCTTTTTTAATTAATGTATAACGCTACATGTATAAATGATATTAGCGTGCCGGACATTCTCCTTAACTCAATAAAAGTATTATTTTTGCGTTAACTTTTAAGGATTAATAAACTCATATGATTAAAATAGCAAGAGCTGAAATTGCAGCATCAGTAGCTTCTGAACTTCTTAGGATTGGAGCCATTAAAATACAACCCACCAAACCTTTTACATGGGCTTCAGGCTGGAAGTCTCCGATTTACTGCGACAACAGGCTGTCACTATCTTTCCCGAAAGTAAGGTCTGCTATCAAACATCATTTGAGAGAAGTTATCTCCGTAGATTTTCCAGATGTTGAAGCTATTGCAGGTGTAGCAACAGCCGGAATCCCACAAGGCGCACTTTTGGCTGATTTACTCGATATACCATTTTTATATGTTCGATCAAAACCTAAGGGGCATGGAATGGAAAATATGATTGAAGGAAAGCTTGAAAAGGGGCAAAAAGTTGTACTTGTAGAAGATTTAGTTTCTACAGGTGGAAGCTCAATTAAGGCAGCACAAGATATTCAGGCAGCAGGTGGTGAAGTAGTCGGTATGTTGGCTATTTTTACTTATGGTTTTGATGTGGCAGTGCAAAACTTTGAGAAAGCTAATATTTCATTAACATGCTTAAGTAATTACAATTACTTACTTGAAGAAGCACTTAGAGAAGAGTATATAAAAGAAAAGGAGCAGGCTACGTTGAAAGATTGGAGGGACAATCCTGCAGCATGGGGAAAGTAATTTTATAATAAGGGGAAAAGGTTAAAATTGTTTAATGATTGATAATTGTAAGTTGATAATGTTGTCATTATTATCCGGATTCCCAAATGAGGATATATTGTCCAGATAATCTGTTTGAGTGTTCCAGATACTTACTCTTCCATGAATCCCGAATTTATTGGGGAGAAAGTAATATCCTCCTAAGCTGCTTGGTAAGATTACAGTAAAGTTTGAAACAGTTTCTCCCGGAGCTCTGGAATTTAATTGATCAGCCAACTTTTGATTATTCTCATCATATGTTTCATAACGGAAGAAACCGAAGCCCTGAGCTATATAGAGTCCCCATTTTTCTTTTTTAAAGATGTGTAAAGTAGGCTCGGCATGTAAACTCTGGTAAGAGGTAGATGCGTAATCATTTATTTGAAATTCACTTTGATCAAGGAATATTACTTCTCTATTTTCCGATACTACTTCACCTACATTAAGCCAAAGTGATATGTTGAGCCTTTTATTTTTGTTAAAGTGAAAAGAAGCTGCGGTATTAAAACTGGGTTTCTGATAGCTTGGGGCAAGGTCCGTTTTAGGAAATGCCATGCCTATGCCCAATCCAATGAATTTATTTTTGGAAGAAGATTTTTCTTCCGATACTACCTGTGCAAGAGTAGATTGGCAAAGGAACACAAATAGATATAATATAGCTATTCTAAATAGACTCATCGAGTGGCAATATAGTAAATCAGAAGAAGATTACTGCTATGAAGGCTTTATGAGTCTATTAACATACATGATTTAAATAAAAAAACACTACCTGACTTAGGAGTATTCCTTCTCAGATAGTGTTAATTATTTAAGCTTAAATGAAGCCTATTAGGTAATTACACGAGAATCAATTATATGTATCTGAAGGTCAGTAACAAATAATTACCCATTGTGTAATCTAATTTTAGATTCTATATAAATCTTAATTAAATTTCAGAAAAATCGAAATCTTCTAAGAATTTAGTAGTGAATTTGCCGGATTTGAATTTTTTATCCTCCATTAATTTAATGTGGAAAGGAATAGTAGTTTTTATTCCTTCAATTACAAATTCTTCAAGTGCCCTCTTCATTCTTACTAAAACCTCTTCTCTAGATTGACCTGAAACGATCAGTTTAGCGATCATAGAATCATAGAAAGGAGGGATGGTATATCCTGCATACACATGGCTATCTACACGCACTCCATGGCCACCAGGTAAATTCAGGTTGGTTATTTTACCAGGGCTTGGTCTGAAACCGTTTCTTGGATCTTCTGCATTAATTCTGCACTCCATGGAATACAGTTGAGGAAAGTAGTTTTTCCCTGAAATGGTTTCCCCGGCGGCTACTTTAATTTGCTCTTTAATTAAGTCAAAATTTGTAACTTCTTCAGTAATAGGGTGTTCTACCTGAATTCTGGTGTTCATCTCCATAAAGTAGAAGTTCTTATGCTTATCAACGAGGAATTCAATAGTTCCTGCACCTTCATACCCGATTGCTTCAGCACCCGCAATAGCAGCTTTACCCATTGCATCTCTCAACTCATCCGTAATTGCGGGAGAAGGGGTCTCTTCTACTAGCTTTTGGTGTCTTCTCTGAATAGAACAGTCTCTTTCCGATAAGTGACAAGCTTTTCCTGTTTTATCTCCGATTACCTGTATTTCAATGTGGCGGGGCTCTTCAATGAATTTTTCAAGGTATAGCCCATCATTTCCAAAAGATGCCGCTGCTTCCTGTTTAGCATCATCCCATGCCTTTTTAAAGCCGGCATCATCTTTTACAATACGCATACCTTTACCACCACCACCTGCAGTTGCCTTTAGAATGACAGGATAGCCCATTTCTTTGGCAATTTTCAGGCCTTGTTCTATTGAATCAAGTAGCCCTTCAGATCCCGGAATAGTAGGAACGCCAGCTTCTTTCATAGTGGCCTTTGCAGTGGCTTTATCACCCATTTTGTTGATCATCTCAGCACTGGCTCCTATGAACTTTATGCCATATTCAGCACAAATTTTAGAAAATTCAGCATTTTCAGAAAGAAATCCATAGCCTGGATGTATAGCATCTGCATTAGTTATTTCAGCTGCAGAAATGATATTAGGAATGCTTAGGTAAGATAATTTGCTTTGCGGAGGGCCGATACAAACCGCTTCATCTGCAAACCTTACATGTAAACTGTCTTTATCCGCAGTGGAATAAACCGCTACAGTTTTAATGCCCATTTCTTTGCAGGTTCTGATTACCCTTAAAGCAATCTCACCTCTGTTAGCAATTAATATTTTCTTGAACACGATAAATTACTTTTAAATGAAAATCTTATTTTAATTAGAATTGAACTTCACAGAATTATGAAGGGTCTACTAAAAATAAGGCCTGATCGTATTCTACCGGTGTGGCATTATCTACTAATATTTTAACAATTTTACCTGAAATATCTGATTCTATTTCGTTAAAAAGTTTCATTGCTTCTACAATACAAACTGTGTCTCCTTCTTTCACACTGTCACCAACGTTTACAAAAGCCGGAGAATCAGGGTTTGGCGTACGGTAGAAAGTACCGATCATTGGAGATTTTATAGTTACGTATTTAGACTCATCTCCACCGCTTGTTGCTTCAGGCGCTTTTGCCGACTCAGTTGAAGGAGCCTGGCTAGGAGCAGTTGTTGGCTGCTGCGTTGCTGCTTGTTGTGGTTGAGGTGCTGCTGCCTGAATAAGCTGCGTTTTTACTTCAGAATTTTTCTTTACTTTTATCTTAAATTCTTCAGTCTCTATATTTACTTCATCCAATCCGGATTTTGAAATGAAATCGATTAAATCTTGAATTTCTTTTGCTTTCATTGCCATAGGTTTAGTTAAAAGTCGGTTATATTATTTTCAAAATTGAATTCACTTTATTTTTTAACACGTTCAGCATAAGAACGTGTTCTTGTATCTACTTTAATCCACTCATCCTGCTCAATAAAAAGAGGAACTTTAATTTCTGCTCCTGTTTCTACTGTGGCAGGTTTTGTAGCATTGGTAGCTGTGTCACCTTTAATACCTGGTTCCGTGTAAGTAACCTGCATTTCTACAAAAGGAGGGAGTTCACAACTTAAAGCTTTCTCGGTTTCTGCATGAAAAAGTATTTCTACTTCCTGACCTTCTTTAAATAAATCAACATTATCGATCATTTCTTCAGGAATAGAAATTTGTTCAAAAGTATTACTATCCATAAAATGCAGCCCTAAATCATCTTTGTAAAGAAATTGTTGTGGTCTTCTCTCAATTCTTGCTGTGGTAACTTTATGCCCGGCAGTAAAAGTGTTGTCCAGAACTTTACCTGTGGATAAGCTTTTTAGTTTTGTTCTTACAAAAGCAGGACCTTTACCGGGTTTCACATGTTGAAACTCAGTTATTACAAACAAATCGTTATTGTATTCAATACAAAGTCCGTTTCTGAAATCAGCGGTTGTTGCCATTATTGTTCTGAAATTAATTTAATTATTTTGAATCGTAAGCCCATTTTATATATACGGAACCCCAGGTAAATCCTCCACCAAAAGCAGCAAGTATTAAGTTGTCACCTTTCTTTAATTGGCTTTCATACTCCCATAGGCATAAAGGAATTGTACCACTAGTGGTATTTCCGTACTTATGGATATTGAGCATTACTTTATCAGCACTTACACCCATTCTGTTAGCTGTTGCATCTATAATTCTTTTATTAGCCTGATGCGGAACCAACCATGCTACATCTTCGCTTTGCAGGTTATTTCTTTCCATTATTTGAGCAGCCACTTCAGCCATATTAGTAACAGCAAATTTAAATACCTGGCTGCCTTCCTGGAACACGTAATGCTCTCTTGCCAACAAAGTTTCAGTAGATGCTGGTTTTCGGCTTCCACCTGCTTTCATGTGAAGAAACTGCTCACCGGATCCGTCCGTATGTAATTTGGAATCTATTATTCCAAAACCCTCTGTATTAGGCTCCATTAAAACAGCACCTCCTCCGTCTCCAAAAATAATGCAGGTTTGCCTGTCAGTATAATCAATAATAGAAGACATTTTATCAGCTCCTACTACTATTACTTTTTTGTATTTTCCTGTTTCAATAAACTGAGATGCAGTACTTATTGCAAAAAGAAAACCTGAACAAGCAGCTTGCAGGTCGTAACTAAATGCATTAATGGCACCCACATTGTTAGAGATTACATTGGCGGTGGCGGGGAATAGCATATCCGGGGTGGTGGTAGCACAGATTATCAAATCGATATCTTTTGCATCAGTGCCCGTTTTCTCCAGCAGTCCTTTAACTGCTCCGGTTCCTATTACTGATGTTCCCTGGTTTTCACCTTTAAGAATTCTTCTTTCTTTAATTCCTGTTCTTGAAGTTATCCACTCATCGTTGGTTTCAACCATGGTTTCTAATTCCTTGTTAGTAAGTACATAGTCAGGAACCCAACCCTGTACGCCTGTGATAGCAGCTGTTATTTTATTCATATTATTTGTTTGCTCATCTTTTGCTTATCAAATGCTAATATATGTATTATTGATGTGAAGCCCGACAAAAAGCTAAGAAATGCATGTTTTTGAGAACAGATGTTCTCTCTTTTGAATGATAAAGTTAAAAAATGACTTAAAAGAGTGCTAAAATGTGTTAATTATTTTTAGTCAGCCTCTAATAAAAAAAGCTTTGCTGATGAGCAAAGCTTTGTAAATCTTCTGGTTAAAGTTTTATACTAAAACTTCTTTTTCCATTACAACATTTCCTTTATAATATAATTTACCTTCATGCCAGTGCGCTCTGTGAGGCAAATGAGCTTCTCCGGTAGTAGGGCAAATTGCTAATAATTTTGCCGTTCCTTTTTTGTGTGTTCTTCTTTTATCTCTTCTACTTTTTGAGATTTTTCTTTTAGGATGCGCCATTTTATTGTTATTTAATAATTCTTAATTCTTGTTTTTTAAATTCTTTAATGCTTCCCATCTAGGGTCAACCTCCTCATTTTCTTCTTCTTCAGAATCCAGGGAGTCATCTATATAAATATACTCGTTACTTTCTTCGTCTTCCAGTTCTTCATCCGGATGAATTTTCTTCAAAGGAACTTCCAAAGCTATGGTTTCATAAATGAAATGAGCAGGATTGATGGATTGTGTAGTTTTAGTAATTACAAAAACATCATCTTCTAACTCAGCTTCTTCTTCCCCATATTTGTAGAGTAACTTTTTTCTTAAACTTATAGGCTTTTCAAAATCCTTTAAACTTCTATCGCAAACAAGGTTAAGGTAGCCTTCAAAATTAATATTGAGCTCAATGAGATTTTCCCTTTTATCAAGCTCTATTTTAATTGAGAACCGTCCACTCTCTACGATTTCTCCTTCAAAAAGGCTGAAAAAATCATTATCAACAAAGAATTCATACTCATGAAGCTTATTGCTGAGCTTGTATATTTGAATATCAAATTCCTTCAACTTTTCCATCCCATCTGAATTAAGAGCGCAAAGATAAATAATTTATTTTATTATGCTAAATCCCTTTAAGAATATTCTTTTCTGTTTTTTAAGATTTCTAGTGCAAGAAACAACGCCTGCCTCATAGAAGTTTCATCGGCCAGGTTTTTTCCGGTAATATCATAGGCTGTGCCATGGTCAGGAGAGGTGCGTACAAAGGGTAAACCGGCAGTAAAATTAACACCATTAGCAAAGGCAAGTGTTTTAAACGGTACTAAACCCTGATCGTGATACATTGCCAGCACAGCATCAAAATTTTTATATTGCCCATTGCCAAAGAAACCATCCGCAGGAAAAGGACCAAAAACCAGCTTTCCTTTTTCTTTCCATTCATTAATTAAAGGCTTAATCATTTCTTCTTCCTCTGAGCCAATCACTCCATTATCTCCTGCATGAGGATTCAGACCAAGCACGGCAATTTTTGGTTTTGCAATCCCAAAATCCATTTTTAAAGATTTTTCTAAAACGGTCAGCTTTTTATGGATTTTATCTTTAGTTACTTTCTGCGCAACTTCAGTAATAGGGATATGGCCCGTTACTACGCCCACTCTTAAAGTACCATCCACCAAAAGCATTAAGCTTTCCTGTACGCCAGCAGTTTCAGCAAGGTATTCAGTATGGCCTGCAAATTTAAAGTCGTCAGATTGAATGTTATGTTTGTTAATGGGTGCCGTAACAACAGCATCCACTGTTCCATCCATGGCATCCTGAACGGCATGTTTTATACTTGTGAAAGCATATTTACCTCCTTCTGCCGTAGATTCTCCCATTGTTATATTAATGGTCTCTTCCCACAAGTTGAGCACATTAAGCTTTTTATGGCTTAATTCATCAAGTTTTTTTAATTGAAAGTAGTTAAAATCCTTTATGTTAAGGGCCTTTCTGTAATAGGATAGAATTTTACCTGAACCGTAAACTACAGGTGTCATCATTTTGAGTATCCGGTTATCTTCTAAAGCTTTTATGATAACCTCAGGAGCAATGCTGTTTACATCGCCAATAGTAATTGCTATAATTGGTTTATCAGTTTCTTCCATATTGGGTAATATCTATTTTTTTTCAGTGTTTGCTGAAAATATTCTGCTTAAATTCTGTGCAATTTAGTTTTTTTTTATCTGCTTTGAAAAATGAAGCAAGTACGCGCTAAAAAACACCTGGGACAACATTTTCTTAAAGATAAAAATACTGCTGAGAAAATAGTCGAAAGTTTAACGGGACATAACAATTATACCGATATAGTAGAAATTGGTCCGGGAACAGGTGTTTTAACTGACTTTATTATTGAACAACAGCGGTTTAATGCTGTTTTTATGGATGTAGATTCAGAATCCATTGAGTTTTTGAAGGAAAAGCATCCTAAGGAGGAAAGTAAAATAGTGTTGGCAGATTTTCTGCATCAGGATTTGAAAAGCTACTTTTCGGGCTCTTTTGGAGTAATAGGAAACTTTCCTTATAATATCTCCAGCCAGATATTTTTCAAGGTGCTTGATTACCGTCAGCTCATTCCTGAAGTAGTAGGTATGCTGCAAAAGGAAGTTGCTCAAAGAATTGCAGCCGGGCCAGGGAATAAAACGTATGGAATACTAAGTGTTCTGCTTCAGGCATACTACGAGGTGGAGTATTTATTTGAAGTTCCTCCTCATGTTTTTAATCCTCCTCCCAAGGTAACTTCAGCGGTTTTACGCCTTAAAAGGAATGACACTATAGAGTTAGCTTGTGATGAGAAATTATTTTTCAGGGTTGTGAAACAAGGATTTAATAATAGAAGGAAGACCTTAAGGAATGCACTGAAATCCTTTGAGATGCCTGAAGAAGTGAAAGCTTTAAGCGTAATGGATAAACGTGCAGAGCAACTGAGTGTATCAGATTTTGTAGAATTAACAAATAGTATAGCAGGTGGAGAACGTAGAGCAATTTGAACTATCGAAAGAATATCTTGAAAAACTTCAGCAGGCAATAAAAGAACTGGATGATGTATTTATTAAAAATACATTGGAAGGAATTAACCCTGCCGATATTTCAACCATATTACTTGAGTTCAGTACGGATGAGTCTAAATATGTTTTAGATGTACTGGAAAATGAAGTAAGTGCTGAGGTAATCAATGACCTTGATGAGGACATCCGAAGTAAATTCTTAAAAACTTTTGATAACAGGCAGATCTCTGTCATGCTTAATGAGCTTGATTCGGATGATGCCGTGGATATTATTAATGAGTTGCCTTTAAAGGATAGGGAAGAGGTAATTGCTTTACTGGAAAATAAAGAGAAAGCTAAAAATATACTCGACCTCCTTCGGTATGAGGAAGATGTTGCAGGGGGGCTAATGGCGAAAGAGCTCATTAAAGCCAATGTAAATTGGTCAGTAAAACAGTGTATAGAGGAAATCAGGAGGCAAGCGGAAAATGTGGAGAAAATATATTCTGTGTATGTGGTGGATGATCAGAACATTTTGCTGGGTAGAGCTTCCCTGAAAAGGATCATTTTAGCTGACGACCATGTGCAGATTAAGGATTTGTATGATGATGAAGTGATTTCTGTAGAAACTTACATGGATGAGGTAGATGTGGCAGAAATCATGAGGAAATACGATTTGGATGCCGTGCCAGTGGTAAATGTACAAGGGAAACTCATGGGGAGAATTACCATAGATGACATTGTGGACGTGATCACAGAGCTAGCTGAAGAAGAGCGACAAATGATGGCAGGTATTTCGGAAGATGTGGAAGAGGCAGATAGTGTATGGATGCTCACCCGTGCAAGACTTCCCTGGCTGATTATTGGTATGTTCGGAGGATTACTGGGGGCTCAGTTTATAGGGGTTTTTGAAGAAGATATTTTGCTTGTTCCTGCAATGGCCTTTTTTATTCCTTTAATTACTGCTACAGGAGGAAATGTAGGAATTCAGTCTTCTTCCATTGTGCTGCAAAGTATTGCCAATAAGTCCGTTTTTGATGATTCCTTTCTTAAAAGAATTACAAAAGTTTTGTTAGTGGCCATTTTAAATGGAATTGTCATTGCAGGAATAGTCATGGGGCTTAACTTAATACTGGGGCAGGAGGTAAGGTTGTCTATTGTTGTTTCAGTTGCCTTATTTACAGTGGTTTTACTTGCATCCTTTATGGGTACTGTAACTCCCCTTGTGCTGGACAGGCTGGGAATAAATCCCGCACTGGCAGCAGGCCCGTTTATTACCACAGCCAACGATTTGTTAGGGCTTTTGATCTATTTCTCTGTTGCACATTTACTTTATTACAGTTGAAACCCGGAGAAGAGTTTGTTTTTTTCATTACTAACGAATGAATGGAATATAATCTAATTGCATGATGTTTTAAATTTGTAATAAGCTTATTCTTGCTCACTAATCGTCATAATTAATTGATAAGATACACATGAAAGTACTGATTATAGATAAAATGCATGAAAGCATTCAACCTCTTCTCTCTGCTATTGGCGTTCAGGTAGATTACCAACCTGAAATTGACAGAAACAAAATTATTGAAACCATCTCTGCTTACAATGGTATAATTGTTAGAAGTAAAACCAATATTGATGCTGAAATACTTCAACATGCAGATAAACTTCAGTTTGTGGCCAGGGCAGGAGCGGGAGTTGATAATGTAGATCTGGAAGTTTTAAATAAAAGAAACATTATATTACTTAATGCACCTGAGGGCAATAGAGATGCCTTAGCAGAACATTGTATAGGAATTCTTTTGACTCTTCTAAATAGGATACATCTTTCAGATCAGGAAGTTAGGGCCGGAAAGTGGGACAGGGAAGGCAATAGAGGTGTAGAGTTAATGGGGAAAACAGTTGGCCTTCTAGGGTATGGTTATATGGGGGAAGCCTTTGCTAAGCGTCTGCAGGCTTTCGGGTGTAAAATAATAGCTTTCGATCAGGAAAAGAAGGGATTTGGTAATGAATATGTTAAAGAAGTTTCATTTGAAGATATTCAGAAAGAGACACAGGTATTAAGCCTTCATATACCTTTGAATAAAGAAAACAGAGCTTTGGCTAATAAAAAATGGTTGTCTGATTTTAAACAGTTGGAGTATATTGTAAATACCTCAAGAGGGGAAGTACTTGTTCTGGAGGATTTAGTGGAGATGCTAAAAAGCGGAGTTATTAAGGGAGCAGCACTTGATGTTTTGGAAAATGAAAAGATCAATAAATTACATGGACTTCAACAACAGGTTTTTGAAGAATTGATTAAATTACCTCAAGTGGTATTGACTCCACATGTTGCAGGCTGGACTCATGAATCCTATAAGAAGATTAATGAAATTCTGGCCGAGAAAATTCAGAATTTGTATTTTAAAAAATAATAATTATTAGTGAATAAATTACACGTATAGTAAATTACAACTAACTTAGTATTAGTATTGTAATTCCATTCAGGGACAGTTGAAATGTGTATATGAAAATTGTTTTTTCAAAATTTGAGGAGAAATTTAAGGAGATACTTGAGAAGCCAATTCTCACTTCTTTTATCGTATTAATAATACTCTCAATTATAGTCTTGGGATTAAGTGCCCCGTATTACCTCAACGATTTTGAAAATTTTTTTAAAGAAGTGCTGGCAGAGGCACATGGGATGATTTTCGATATTGCCATTATTGGTATACTGATCTTTTGGATGAATGCCACCGGTGAGAAGCAATTACGGGTAAGGATGTATAAAGATGAAATTGACGATTTTCGTCAGTGGGAATCTGAAGAAGCCGCTTTTAGAACTGTAGGTAACATTAAAAGGCTGAACAGGCATAATATTAGTACAATTAACCTGGTGAATTGCTATTTAACAAAAACTAATATGAACCATTTGAATTTGAAAGGTTCTAATGTTAACTCAGCAAATTTTAGCCATTGCAATGCCATTGATTGCAACTTCAAAGGTACCAGAGCTAACCAGACAAATTTCGAGAATGCCAAAATGAATCAGGCTAATTTTGAGGGGGCATTTGCCAGCGGTGCTAACTTTAAGGATACGTTCCTGATCAAGGCTAATTTCAAAAATGCTTTTCTGATTAAAGCTAATTTCAAAAATGCTTATTTAATGGAAGCAGACCTAAGTAATTGCCATGTAACCGGGGCTATATTTGATGAGGCAAGCTTATATAAAGCTGATTTAAGAGGAGCCGAAGGTCTTACTGCTGAACAGCTTAAAAATGTAAAAACCTTGTATTTGGCTAAACTGGATGACGACATCATTCAGGAAATAAAGGAAAATTACCCCGAGTTAATAGGAAGATAGCGTCCCCGTTTTTTTACTTGCTTTCAAATCTTAATTACTATATATTTGTATAAATAACATTCAAATCGAAACGGCTCATGCACTTGTGCCGTTTTTTATTTGTACAAATTTCAATTTTTTTTAGTGATGAGTAAGGTATCATATTACACAGAAGAAGGTTTGCAAAAAATGAAGGATGAACTTCATGAATTGAAAACTAAGGGTAGATCGCAGGCTTCGGCAGATATTGCAGAGGCGCGTGACAAGGGTGATTTAAGTGAAAACGCAGAGTATGATGCAGCTAAGGATGCACAAGGACTACTCGAAATGAAGATCGCCAAGTTAGAGAATATTTTAGGGAACGCCAGAGTAATAAAAGAATCCGATGTGGATACTTCGAAAGTGGGCTTGCTCACCAGAGTGAAAATCAAGAATAAGAAAAATGGAATGGAAGTTACCTATACCATGGTTTCTGAAGAAGAAGCTAACTTAAAGGAAGGTAGAGTTTCTATTAAATCGCCAATCGGTATGGGATTAATGGGGAAAAAAGTGGGCGAAGTTGCACTTGTTGAAGCACCTGTAGGGAAAATGGAATTTGAAGTTCTGGATATTAGCTTGTAAACTTAAAATTATGCCGAGTATATTCACGAAAATTATCAATAGAGAGGTGTCAGGCCATATTGTTGCTGAAGATGATGATTTTATAGCGTTTTTAGATATACAGCCTCTGGTACATGGCCATGTACTGGTTGTTCCTAAAAAGGAAGTGGACTATATATTCGATCTGGGGGATGAGCTATATACAGGCTTATTTAAGTTTGCCAAGCGTGTGGCAAAAGCAATTGGTGAGAAAATTGAATGCAAGAGGGTAGGAGTTGCAGTAATTGGTTTGGAAGTGCCTCACGTGCACATTCATCTGGTGCCATTAAATACTATGTCTGACATTAATTTTTCTAAGCCTAAACTAGAGCCTTCTCAGGAAGAACTTAAAAAAGTGGCAGACAAAATTAAAGCAGTCTTGTAACACTTAAAGCAAAGAGTAAGAATTGAAAGGAAGCTTAATGGCTTCCTTTTTTATTGAGCTATATTTCCGGATGTTTCTCTTGTATTTCATTTACCTTTTTATCGATTTGAGCATTATAAATTTGATGGTTTTCCCTCGCCTTTGTTAATAATTCAATGGCTTTATTAAGGTTAGCCTCTTTCTTTTGTAATTCTTCCGCAGTAAAATTCTTGGTGTAAGCAGGGTCAGCTAATTTTTCTTTTGCCTGGGCTATTTTCTCTTCCGTTTTCAGCAAAATATTTCTTGCTTGCTCCATGTTTTGATGTGCTTTAAGCAGCTTTTCTTTAGCTTTTTCAGATCGTACTTGTTGAATCCTTTTTTTAAAATCCTCATCAGGTGATTTTTTGTCGTTGACCTTTTTCAAAGCTATTTTATCTTCCTTATGCATTTGTTCATGGTCTGCTTCAAGAAAATCTTCATGTTCCAGCTCCTTTTCAATATCGTTTTTTAACTTTTCGTTATCTCTTACCTCACTAGTAACAAGTTTTTGTTTAGTTTTTTCCTGGGCCTTCAATTGAAAAGAAAAGTAAATGGCTATGCAGAAAAATAGCAGAAGAGCTTTTGAATTATATGTTTTCATGGCTTAATATTTAAATGTCTTCTAAAAGTTTTTCCACATCTTCCTCTGCTGATATAGCTTGCTCCTTTGCTTCTATAGAATTCTTTTCTGCTTCTTCAGCCAAAACTTCTTCCTGAGATGCTATAGAATCCTGTTGTGCCTGATTATTATCATTATTGCCTTTTTCACAACTCAAACAAATAATTAGGCATATGCTCAAAATGATTGTTCCTTTTTTCATGCTACTAAGGTTTTATTAAATACTTATGTAATTTAATAAAATTTCGTGAAAATTGATAGCCTTAAGTAGAATACTTATGAGTTTGCCTATCAAGGGCGGTCAAAACAGAATTATTATTTTAGGCGTTTAACAGGGAGCTCATCCTTACATAAACTCAGAAGGGTTGTTTGTGTTTTTAAATGAACAGGATGAATAAAATCAGGAGCTATTTCTTTAAGGGGGACTAAAGTAAAACGCCTGTCAACTATGCCTGTATGTGGAATTTGCAAATGAGGAGAATTAATTATTAAATCATTATAGTAAAGGATATCCAAATCTATTAAGCGTTCTCCCCATTTTTCTTTTCTCACCCTCCCTAACTTTGCTTCTACACCAAGTAAAGCTTGTAATAGCTGAGAAGGGTTAAATGTTGTACTTACCTCTATTACCTGATTGAGAAATGGCTGCTGATCAGTTTTTCCCCATGCTGCAGTTTCATAAATTGATGAAAGCTTTAGAATTTGGATATTATTTTGAGCTAATAATTGTAAAGCCTGCTGTAAATTTTCTTCCCTTTCCCCCATGTTTGTTCCAAGCAATACATAAATTCCTTCCATACTTTCCTTCCACCTTAAATAGAATTATTCTTTTTTTAATAACTCGATTTTAGCTAATTTGTAAATTGTTACAATATTAAAATTAAATTCGTATCCATACTAAATTAACTCTCAACAGTTTTAAATAATGAAAAGCTTTTTTAAGATATTCTTTGCCTCATTACTGGCATTTATAGTTTTTAACCTGGTACTACTTTTTCTGTTTATAGGAATTGCTTCCTCAGGAGAGGAGACTGTAGTGCCCACCAATGCTTATTTGCAATTAGACTTAAGCAGACCCATTGTTGAAATGACAGCTGACGATCCTTTTGCTGAATTAGGCCAGGCACTTGGAAATGAAGCAGCTCCCTTAGGATTAAAAAGTGTATTAAATACCTTAAAGCATGCAGCTACTGATGATAATATCAAAGGTATATACTTGAACTCCTCCTTTGTAATGGCAGGTTTTGCCCAGCTTGAAGAAATCAGAAATGCACTTATTAAATTTAAAGAGTCGGGGAAGCCTGTAATAGCTTATGCCGAAACATTTTCAGAATCAGGATATTATGTTGCTTCTGTGGCAGATGAAATTATATTGAACCCTGTGGGAATGTTGGAAGTGAACGGATTGACTTCCGAAGTGATGTTCTTCAAAGGTACTTTTGAAAAACTAAATATTGAACCTCAAATTTTTAGGGTAGGTACTTTTAAAAGCGCGGTAGAGCCATTTCTTAGAAAGGATATGAGTGAACCCAGCAAACAACAAGTAGGGGAATTACTTAATTCAGTGTATGATCATTACCTTGCCGAAGTGGCCGAAGCAAGAGGTATATCAGTTGATGAGTTAACCAGAATTTCAGATCAGTTTTTAGTAAGAACCCCACAAGATGCTCTAAAATATGGCCTTGTTACAAGTTTAGGCTACTACGATGAGGTACTTGCTATAATGAGGGAAAATGCAGGATTAGAGGCCGATGCTGATATTCCATCTATTTCAGTTAATAAGTATGAGAAATCATTTGTGGCGGACTCTTACCAGCAAAACAGGATTGCTGTAATCGTTGCTGAGGGTAATATTGTTTCAGGTGAGGGAGATGCACAATCAATTGGTTCAGATAAATTCGCTAAGGAAATCCGTAAAGCACGTTTAGATGATAAAATTAAAGCGATAGTTTTAAGAATTAACAGCCCTGGAGGAAGTGCCTTAGCATCTGATGTAATGTGGAGAGAAGTACAATTAGCAAAGCAGGTAAAGCCTGTAATTGCTTCTATGTCCAGTGTGGCGGCTTCAGGCGGCTATTATATGGCGATGGCTTGCGATACTATTGTGGCACAGCCAAACACTATTACGGGTTCTATCGGGATATTTGCTATAATCCCTGACCTCTCTAATTTCCTTGAATCTAAAATAGGAGTAACTTTTGACAGGGTGAGTACAGGAGAGTATTCAGATTTATATACTGTTACCAGAAGCCTGAATGAAGCTGAAAAGCAAATTATTCAGAATATGGTAGAAAGAGGATATGAAGATTTCACTACCAAAGCTGCGGAAGGAAGAGATATGCCTGTCGAGCAACTATTGGAAGTAGCTTCAGGCAGAGTGTGGTCAGGAGTAGAGGCTAAGGACAGAGGCTTAGTGGATGTGCTTGGGGGATATGACGATGCCGTGAGAATTGCAGCTGAGGCAGCCGGTTTAGAGGAAGGAAAATATATGAAAGTTTATTATCCTGAAATGAAACCATTTTTCCAACAGTTAATGGAGGAATTAGGATCTTCAGCTAGTGTATTATATGATAGAGTAATGTACGGAGAAGCCTCTGCCTATGTGAAGGAATTGAAATATGTAATGGAAAATAAAGGATTACAAACAAGAATGCCATTTGATTTGGAAATCAAATAAATTGCCTGTTTTTTTACATTGTAGAAAAGTTTAAACCACGTTTATGACGGAGATTAGAAATAACTGGACAAAGGAAGAAATAGAAGCAATATATAATCAACCAATATTAGAGTTAATTTATAATGCAGCAACAGTGCACAGGGAATATAATGACCCTCAGGAGGTGCAGGTTTGTACATTGCTTAGTGTAAAAACCGGTGGATGCCCTGAAGATTGTGCTTATTGCCCACAGGCTGCTCGCTATCATACAGATGTAAAAGTACATAAATTGTTGCCTACAGAGCAGGTTCTGGAAAGTGCCAGAACAGCTAAGGAAAACGGTAGTACCCGATTCTGTATGGGGGCTGCCTGGAGAGAGGTTCGTGATAACCGTGACTTTGACCGCGTGCTGGAAATGGTAAAAGGCATCAATGAAATGGATATGGAAGTATGCTGTACTTTAGGTATGCTAACAGAGTCTCAGGCTGAAAAATTAAAAGAAGCAGGTCTTTACGCTTATAACCATAATTTGGATACTTCTGAAGAGCATTATGATGACATCATAAGCACAAGAACTTATGGCGACCGCCTTGATACTATTGGTGCAGTACGAAAAGCGAAAATCTCCGTTTGTTCAGGGGGTATTATTGGATTGGGCGAGCAACATAAAGACAGGGTGGGGATGCTTCATACGCTGGCAACAATGGAAGAACATCCGGAATCAGTTCCAGTAAACGCTTTAGTGCCTGTAGAAGGAACTCCTTTAGAGAAACAACCCAAAGTATCAGTATGGGAAATGATCAGAATGATTGCCACAGCCAGAATAATTATGCCAAAAGCAATGGTACGATTATCAGCTGGCAGGGTGAGAATGAGTCAGGAAGAACAGGCATTATGCTTTATGGCCGGAGCCAACTCTATATTTGCTGGTGATAAATTATTAACTACTCCAAATCCTGAGGTGAATGAAGATGCTGAATTATTTCAGGTATTGAACCTGAAACCGAGAGCTTCTTTTAAAGGAAAAGAGAGAGCTGTGGAATTTCAACAAATTCCTGGCGTTAGTTAATCAAAAAGCCGAAAAATTAAAGAAGGGATAATATCGTACGTAAATGATGTTATCCCTTTTTTATTTAATCGGATTTCAAATTTTTAAAGTATCTTACTGATCGAACTTTATTAATAATTAGCTTCAAAAGCATGAACAAATCTATTTATACAGTCCTCATTATTCTTTTTTTTACAGCTTGTAACTCAATTCCAAATGAAACCTCCAAAGGAGGAAATAAGCCTAAAGCGCCATTCATGTGGGAAAATGCTACCGTTTATTTTTTACTTGCTGACAGGTTTAATAATGGTGATTCTACCAATGATTATAACTTTGGCAGAAAGCAAGATGGTGCTGCATTGAGAAGTTTCATGGGGGGAGATATAAAAGGTATTACTCAAAAGATTAAAGAAGGTTATTTTTCAGATTTAGGAGTAAATGCGATTTGGGTAAACCCTTTAGTGGAGCAAATTCATGGAGCAGTAGATGAAGGAACAGGAAAATCTTATGGTTTTCATGGTTATTGGACTAAAGACTGGACAGCACTGGATCCTAACTTTGGAACCATGGAAGATCTTCAGGAATTGGTAAGAGTAGCCCATGAAAATGGAATTAGAATTCTACTGGATGTGGTGATGAATCACACGGGGCCGGTAACAGAAAAAGATCCTCAATGGCCGGATAAATGGGTGAGGACTGACCCAAACTGTACTTACGAGGACTGGGAAAGTACTGTTAAATGTACTTTAGTGGATAATTTACCAGATATCTTAACCGAAAGTGAGGAAGAAGTTGATTTACCTCAGCACTTACTTGATAAATGGGAAAGAGAAGGTCGTTTAGCCCGGGAATTAATAGAGTTAGATGAATTTTTTGATAGAACAGGCTATCCCAGGGCACCTAAGTATTATATTATAAAATGGCTAATCGATTATGTAAAAGCATTAGGAATTGACGGTTTTAGGGTGGATACAGTTAAGCATACTGAAGCCGGAGTTTGGGGGGAATTGTATGCTGAGGCTTTAAAAGCATTGGAAGATTGGAAAAATGAACACCCGGAAGAGAAGCTTGATGACTTACCTTTCTATATGGTTGGAGAAGTTTATAATTACTCTATTCATAATGGACTAAACTATACTTATGACGGGGATACAGCTATTAATTTCTTTGAGGAGGGCTTTAAGAGTATGATTAACTTTTCTTTAAAATGGGAAGTGGCACAAAAACCATTGGATGAAGTATATTCCAATTATTCAAAAATACTAAATGAGGGAGAGCTTAAGGAAAAGTCGGTATTGAATTATCTTTCCTCCCACGATGATGGCCAGCCTTTTGATGCAAATCGGGACAATGTATTTAATACTGCTAATTATTTGTTGCTTGCTCCCGGAGCGGCTCAAATTTATTATGGTGATGAAACCGCCAGAAAATTAAATGCTCAGGCCAATGGAGATGCCACCTTGCGTTCTTTTATGAACTGGGATGAGCTGGAAAATAATATTGACAGAAAGGATTATCGTATTCAGGAAATTCAGAAGCATTGGCAAAAGTTGGGACAATTCAGGAATAATCACCCGGCTATTGGCGCTGGAGTTCATCAGAAACTTAATGATATGCCATATACTTTTGCAAGAACCTATTCAGATAGCAGTTATACGGACAAAGTAGTTGTAGTTATGGATTCCGGAAGTAACAGCATTGATGTGAAAAATATCTTTTCAGAAGGAGAGGAGATCAGAAATTTCTATACAGGAGAAACTGCTGTTGTGAAACATCAGGCTTTAACTTTTAAGAAGGCAGGGCGGATTATGTTATTAGAGGTTATTCCTTAACTAAAAATGATAAAACCCACCAGGTTTCAAAAAAACTGGTGGGCCTTCGCACTTAAAAAGAGTATGTAAGTAGGGCATCACTTTTAAATAAAACCCACTAAAATAGAGGTAGTTATCTGTATTAATCTATAGAATAAAACCCCGAAATTAGCTAGATAAAGCTTTTTTCGGGGTTTTTGATTTGTTAAATTGTAGTGTCTAATCACAATTAACACTGCAATATATGAGAGATCAAGAGCTTTT
>NZ_BMEC01000030.1 GCF_014636295.1 Marivirga lumbricoides
TGGTATTCTTAACCACTACCGTTTTAGTGATTCGCTTTTTGCTTTTGATCTCCCGTAACGGATAAAGCACTTCTTCCGCTCCGTCCAGATCCTCGATTAAGATGAGTTTATTTCTAAGTTCCTGCTGTCCAAAATAGTAAAAGGCATTTCCGCTCAGGCTCGTAATTTCAAGTTTGTCCTCTTCGGGGATCAGTGCGCTTACTTTTTCCTGCAGGTGGGTCTTGCCTATGCCCGAGCTTCCAAAACTGATTACATGGAGTGGATTGTCCCGTTTCCTGCTGGTAAAGATCAAATACATCAAAAGCCTGTTGTTTTCTTCTCCTATCACGCCTGCTTTGCCGATGTCTTCCATTGTCCTGCCCATCAGGTTGGGGGCTTTCAGGTATTGCTGCGCTGCCTTGATTTCTGTTGTGGTGAGTTGTTTTCGCTTGTCCTGTGTTTGGACTTTTAATTCTATTTCCTTTAGTCTGTAGGCTTCCAGCTCGTCCGTGAGTTCTGTTAATGCTGCAGCCGCTACACTGGTGCCAACCTCCAAACGTTCTGCTATTTTCCTGATTAGCTTTTCAACCTGAGTATCGTTGTATAAGTCCAGGTTGTGCCGTAAACTTAAATGTTCCACTTGTACTTTCAACGTTGCCCGCATCCTGTCTAGCCCTTCCAATCTGATACCTCCTAAAATAGCGATTTGCAACATGCCACTTTCAAAAGTCAGGTGGTCGGGGTTAGTGGTGTTTAGTGCTTCATTATTTCCCTTCATCATTTACTGAAAAATATTTTTTACTGATATATTTATCATAAATCTATAAGATATATCAGAACAAAGCAAGACTTATATGATTTGATTATGATATTTATATCAGTTATTATTGTAAATAGCTTCATATTTATATCATTTTACTTACTTATCTATGACTTTAGGCAGCCATATCGCCACTTTACGCAAGAGTAAAAAAATATCACAGCAAGAGCTGGGCAAACTGGCAGGAACTTCCGGTGACCTAATTGGCAGATATGAAAGGGATGAAGTAAAGCCTTCTATTGAGGTTGTAATTAAGTTGGCGGAGGCACTTAATGTTTCCTTGGATTATTTGGTGGGCAAAACTGATCTTGAGCTGGATACAGCTGCGCTCAAAAGGCTCGAACTTATTTCTAAACTACCACAAGAAGAAAAAAAACAGCTTCTACACGTTATCGATGCACTGCTAAGGGATTTTAATGCTAAAAAAGCTTATTCTATATGATTAAGAGTGTTTTAGAGAAAAACCTGATCCCTGTAATTGCTGACGCCTCTGCTTTAGCTCAAATATTTGTTGTAATACTGTTTTTTGAAAACTATTTAATACTTTTTCAGGAAGCATCTTTGTTTCAGCTTACTATTGACTTGGGCAATATTCAGCTTGCTCCCTTTATTTGGTTCTTTATTTTTATTGCTTCGGGAAGGTTTGTATGGATAGCGAGTTCTTTTTTAATCGGTTTTATTAAAGACAAAATTAATTCTGATTTTGATAGTATAAAATTAGACAGTAAACACCATTTTAATGCATTTCTGCTTCTTATATTATCCTTTACTTACTTAATTAATATTGAAAATTTTAATAACCAATTTGTTCCCTTTAATGTGGAAGAACACTGGTTTCTGTACTACTTATTTAAATCCCCCCTGTTACTTACTATCTTTGCTTCCTTTATAATAATAGTATTTTCGGATATTAGATATTCTTGGGAAAAAGAATAAAATTTATAACTCTGGCTATTTCTAAATATATGAACTTCTTTTAAAGTTGTAAATAATGCTCCTGCTAAATCATTAAAAAACCCAAGCCTCTCTATAAAGCTTGGGGTTTGATTATTTCTTATCTGATCCTTGAGTAGTAGACCATTCCCTTCTAGTTAATATTGCGATATTCTATCCTCACCTTCTAAACCCACATAAAGTGTCGCACTCTTACCAACATCAGTAGCTGGTATTGTTATACTGAAGTGAAAAACAAGTTCTTTATTTTCAGTATCCAAGCCCTTAAAAGAAGGAAAAAGTAAAGCGCCATACTCATTAAGCTCCTCAAATAAAATAGATTTAAACATTTCCTTATCTATTGTCTTAGAATATATCCTTTTAGTGTTTTTCAATATTTCTAAATCAGATGCAAAATTGTGAGATAGGAAAGGTTCTTTTGAGTCGTAATATTTCTGTGGCACCCTTAACCCGCTATCCAGTAAGCAATAATACTTGAACTTAATTTGTATTTTATCATTATCTACATTTAAAATAGTGTCTATTGCTATTATTGAATCATACATTGATATTATTTTTTCTTTTGCTTTTTTTTGCTGCTCAAGAAAAAAAAGTTCCTCTGGATCAATTCCATTATTTTCAGAGTCCTCTTCTTTTTTATTTATAGAATCTTCTTCTTTATTCATCTGTGAAGTGTTTTCTGATTCACCTTTTTTAGTTTGCTCTATACAAGAAGTGGTTATCGTAATTGATAAAAAGAGCAATAGCGGATATTTTTTAACAAAAGTAAAATTATAAGTTTTCATCTTCATTGTTGGTATTAATTAGATATCTGTCTGTCTAGTTCATTGATAAAACTATTGAATTTCCTTACCAAACCATCGAACATCGATTCACTATTGGTAACGGTGTTTGTCGACCTAGGCACAGTAATAGGTCTACTTGTATAAATTGATGCCCCAGCTTGACTATTTTGAGACGATGATCCTGTTTGAGCATCAGGCTTTGTATCAAATTTTCTATATCCAACAATTCTATTGCCATAATACTTATTTTTACCACCATCTATTAAGGTTGTATTCCGTGGACCTTCAGAACCTCCAGAATCAATCATTTTCAAGGTAGTTATATTACCATCTTTATCTCTCACAACTTCTGTAATCAAACCCGTATGTTTTTTGTCGTTTAGTATCACAATATTTCCAGGTTCAACATCACTTTCTTCTACCGCTGTAGTGTTTTCTGCTATGTTAGTTACTCCATTCGAATTTCCGCTATTAGGATCAGGTTCACCTCCTGCTACAACACACCCTGTAACTAACCCTGAACAGTCAACATTTTGTCCTGGACTCCCTTTAGCTCCTAACTCATAGCTCCCACCAGGATTTTTAGCAACATATTCTTCAGCTTTCGCTACAGCATTAGCTCTTTGGGTTGAGTCAGCTCCTAAAAAATCGTTAAATGATAATGGATTATTAGTTACCCATGCATAAGGGGATTCATGATGTTTTATAATAGGATCAATCTGCCACCACCTACCAAGTGCAGGATCATACGACCTAAAAAATGCCATGTCCATATCCAAAATAGGATCCCTTTCAATTCCATTATACTTGAAATTATTCTCCTTACTATAGCTCCTCTGATAGGAGTTAAAAGTCAGACCGAAGGGATAGTAATTATAGCGATTTTTTAGCGTACCCTCTTTTTTCTTTAGGCTCTCCCCTGAAAAAAATGCGGTTTTGCCTATGCCTTCCCCTGCCTCTTGGTCGTATAATTTTAAACAGCCCATTGAGCTTTCAAGATAGTTTTTTGTTTATAATAATCCTCTTGAACCAGCAAATAAGTCTAAGACTCTTTATCAAACAGTTTTTTGGTTTGTTGTTTTAGCATCTTAAGTATTCCAAGTAGCCCTATCAGCGATATTACTATTGACCCTAGCTCATTTATACTAACCTGTATTATCTCACTTACAAGTTTTACTTCTTCCATCTGTCTTTAAATTAAGTGGCTATATTTCTATTCTCTTATTTCTATATTCCAAAAATATCACTTAACTACATTACTAATTAGGACGTGATTATTTCATCGGATTTTGACAAGTATGCGGAAGATTTTTGAGAGTTCAAAATTATATAAATAACTGATCTACAATGTATAACACTACTTTCTCCTATTTATCTTTCTCATCCTTATAGCTCTATCTCTATTAGCTTATTGTCAAAGTTCCAGTTACTATAAATCATATCAGAGGACACAAAAAATTTTGATTAAACCACTTATTTATAGGTTATAAACTTCAGGTTTCTTTCTAATAGCTTTAATCTCTGTTTTTTAAGGGACATATCGGTCGGTAAAACATCCCGGAAAAAAGTAAATGGCATCATTTCATTTTGTTGTTAAGCACTTACTTTCCTGCCATTTGGTTTTTATCGGGATGCTCCAAGCGAACTGCTACCCTTCATTAAATGTAAACCTGCCTACAGAGCGCGGTAAGTTTCTGCTCACTAAAGATTTGATGATGACTGCTTAAAACTAACCAGATTGCTATTACCTACGCTGTTTGCTATGCGGGCCACTGCGGGTACCACCGGCCAGCCTGCCAAGAGGAGTGTGAGGAACGAGCATGATTGGCAGTGCCTGGCGGTGGTCGCAGGCCCGCCTAACTCTGGCTGTGGTTTTGTTTTTTTGCCTACCTGCCGGAGGCTCATCAATCAACAAAAAAGCAAAAGGGAACAGACGTGCCGAGGAGCGGATGGCAAGCAAAGGGAGGAAAATGCAAATGGGCTTTTTGAGGGTCGGCTAAATATGCGCTGTACTCTGATGCCGATTTACCTGCTTATGCTTTTTTGCTAAGTGGGTGATCCATCAACTAAAATCAGTGTACAGCGCATGTTTTAAGGCGTGAAGATTTGCATTTTTCCGGACTGCAGCCTTGCTAACGCACCACAGGCACACCGCTTTTCCGCTACCGGCCATAAGCCGGGAGCGTGCCGCCTTCAAGCGGCAAACTTTGGAAGGAGGATTATTTATCTCCGTAATGAGACCATGCACTCAACACATAGACTGTAACGATTTCTTCTTTGATGGAATAAACTAATCTGTGCTTTCTATTAATTCTTCGAGAGTATAGGCCGGCTAAATCATGCTTTAACATTTCAGGTTGACCTGTTCCATTGGTGGGATGTTCTAATAATTCATTAAGCAGCTTTTCAATCTTCTTAAGGGTAGACTTATCACCTGATTTCTTATGCTTTTCAATATCTTCTAAGGCTGTTTTAGAGAACTCTAAAGTATAACTCATAGACCCAATAAATCACTGATCCCTTTAGAAGTAGACACACGACTAACTTCACCCTTTTTAACCTCTAAAATACTTTGCTTTATCTTATTGACCATTTCAGCATTAAAATACATGTCATCTTCCGTTATTGGAGTTAATGCATAGGCTTTGTCATTTGCCCGCTGAACAATAACGTGTTCGCCATTGTCTACTCTTTCAAAGTATTTCTTCTGGTTCTGTCTAAATTCTCTACTGCTTATAACTAACATAATTTTATTATTTTGTGTACCAATTTGGTACAAATATATTATTAAAACGTAAACTTCACAAAATTAGTTTATCAACCCAACGGATGGAACTGCTGCACTTCTTCCTGCAAGCCTTCCATGTCATTTTGTAAATAACTTTCTGTACTGCTGATGTAGCGATGGCCTGCAAGGTATTGTACTTCCCGCAGGTTGTACATTTTCAGCCATTTGGTAATCACACTTGTGCGGATTTGCTTGGCATTCTTTACATTCGGATTGATCTTTCGAACACTTAGCATCAGTTGGGTCATAAAGTTGCTAAGTCCTCCTGAAGGTTGGTTCCCTCCTTCCCCGATAAATAATTTATCAGTAGCTTCTTTAGTTTGGTATTTCCTTTTGGTGTCCATTGCTGCAAACTCTCCCCTGATCTTTAAAACATAATCATAGATGTCCATTACCTGATGCGATTCTAATTTCATTTCCCTGCTGTTGCTCCTGGTGCTTCCCGGCACGTAAAGTTTTCCTTCCCTTAAGTTGATGTCACTTGTTTCCAGTTTTCCAAGCTCTGCCGTTTTTAAGCCTTGATAGACCAACATGCCCAATATCACTTTATTTCTTCTTTGGGCTAAGCTGTTTGCCGGATAGCTATTGTAAAGCGCATGCAGTTCGTGTGTTTCTAAGATGTGGTAGAGTGTTTTTCTTTTGATGCCTTTTACTGTTATGTCTGTGGCTGGGTTCTTATCCGTAATTTCTTCCCTGATAAAATATTCATACAGATGCTTGATTGCGCCCATATAACTTTGGATTGTCCGTTGGCTTGCCCCTTTATTGCTGCACCATTTCATAAAGCTTAACAGCTCGTTATAGGTCACTTGCTCTGCTTCCAGATGTTCCTCTGCCAGCCACTTTCGGTAACGTTTTAAGATTTTAAGCCTGCTCTTTATGCCATTGCTGGTAAAACCTTTGGATTGCAGGTAACTTTCAAAACCTGTTATTAACACATCTTCACTATTCATCTTTTTCTAATTGATTGGTTTCATACCTTGGGATGTTGTTAAACCGCTGTACCTGTTCTATGGGGATGCCTGCTAAATGTGTGTAAATCTGCGTACTCTCCAAGCTGCCATGCCCTAAAAACCTGCTGATACTTTCCAGTTTCATGCCTGCCTGTAAAAAGTGTGTAGCTATAGAGTGGCGGAGCGTGTGCAGCCCGATTTCCTTTTCTATTAAATCATTATCTCCTGTCTGATATTGAAGGTTTTTCAACCTGATAAAAAGGCTCTGACCTTGTAACCTGTTACCTGTTGTATAAGCGATAAACAAGGCTTCTGTCTTTCTTCCTCTGCTTAATTCCCCTCTATGATCATACACATAGTCCTGCAGGTATTTCAGATTGGTTTTGCTGATTGGCACTAATCTTTCCTGATAGTTCTTTCCTTTCCGAACGTGCAAGATCGACCTGTCAAAATTGATATCGCTAACATCAAGTTGCACGCCTTCATTTCTTCTCAAGCCACAGCCGTAATAGATCGCCAGCATTGCCCTGTCTCTTGCCTGTATAGCTTCATAAACTGTTTCCGATGTGTTGGGCTGTTTATCAGGCTTTTGGTAAGTCACTTTAAAAAGCAGCTGGATTTCTTCTTCTGTCAGGTAAATGATTTTGTTTGTGGCTTCTTCATTCTCCAGGCGGATGGGTGGTATATCCAGCCTGCCCACTTTCCTGAGGTATTCTGTAAACTTTCTTAAGGCTTGTATATGTTTGTTCAGGTGGGCATTGCTCAAGCCACCGCCCCTTTTTTGATTGCTTCTTTCTTTTAACTGGTGGTAATAGCTTTCAATGTGTTGTGTTTTCAGCTCTTTAATGTTCTTGATTTCCTGTTGTTCCAGGTAATGAAGTAATTCACGTACGTGCAAAGGAAGGTTGTAAACAGTGCTTGTAGCGTAGCCTTGCACGTCCAGCCATTCTTTAAAACTCTGCTCTAAATATCTGTAAGAGGCGTTGGATAGATTTAACTTTTTCATCCTACTAAAAATTTGCTTCGGTTGGTGTTTTCAGAACTTTTGAACTTTGCCTGTAACTTGTTGTGGTTCTTTGCTTTTAGTGGTTCATTCAGGTTTTGAACTGGTAGTGAACCGCTGTGGACTTTGTACTTATTTCGTCCTGTTTTCCCTCTTATTCTCTGCTTCTCTTTCTTTCCTTTATTGAGGTGCCCTGTCCTATAACATGCACCGTGTAGTCTCCCCAGGAGACTTTTACTTTGGCTTCTTTGCTCCTGCTAAACCGCTCATAATCTTGTCCAGTATGCCTGTAATGCCGTTTTTTAGCTGCTCGTATTCGTCCAGCTCGGTAATCCTGTATTCGTGCGGTTTTCCCTTCTCTCCAGCCACTTTTTCCACGTAGTCATATTCCTGTAATTGCACCATATACCGCTTCTGGTTACTGGGGTTGATCCGTAAAAACTGCCTTACTTCTTTGTTGGTAAATGTGGTCTTCCCTTCCATTTTCAGCC
>NZ_BMEC01000032.1 GCF_014636295.1 Marivirga lumbricoides
AAGTATATGAGGCTCTGGCCAGAAACAATGTTAATACCGGTGGGGCTTACATTGAGAAGAACAGGATGTCTAATTTCATCCGTGGAGAAGGCTTGGTGCGCTCTCTGGATGATATCCGAAAAATCGTTATAAAAACAGAAAATGGGATCCCGGTTACGGTAGGTGATGTCGCCTCTAAAGTACACTTCGGCAGCCAAGTGCGATATGGGGCTTTCACACAGGATGGAAAAGAAGCTGTTGGCGGCATCATTATGATGCTAAAAGGCTCTAATCCCAATGCGGTGATCCAAAATGTAAAAGAGCGTATGGCTGAGGTAGAAAAGTCCCTTCCCGAGGGGCTCGCGATTAACTCAATCATAGACCGAAGTGACCTTATTTCCAGAACTACAGATACCGTAAAAACCAACTTATTGGAAGGCGCATTAATTGTGATTTTTGCTCTGGTAATACTGTTGGGTAGCGTCCGTGGTGGCATTATCACCGCCACCACTATTCCGCTTTCCTTGCTTTTTGCTTTTATCCTGATGAAACAGTTTAATGTCTGGGCCAACCTCATGAGCCTGGGGGCTATTGACTTTGGGATTATCATAGATGGGGCGGTGATCATTATTGAAGGTACGGTATACGAAATCCAGAAGCGCATCCGCTCCGGTAAAATCAAATTCAATCAGGGTGTGATGGATGAAGTGGCTTATGATGCAGGAAGTACCATGATGAGTTCGGCTTTCTTCGGACAGATTATCATTCTTATTGTATTTGCCCCTATTTTATTCCTCACCGGTGTGGAGGGTAAAATGTTCCAGCCCATGGCCTACACCTTTGGGTTTGCCATGATTGGTGCCATTATCCTGTGCCTGACTTATGTGCCTATGATGTCGGCTTTATTCATGAAGCCCATTCAAAATAAAAAGAACTGGTTTGGCCGGTTTGAACGCTGGCTGGAAAGGGTAAGTGATAAAATCATTGGTGGTATTCAAAAAGCCTACCTGCCCCTGCTAAAAAGTGCCCTGCGTTTTAAAGCAATAGTGATTATCGTAGCTATAGTTCTGCTGGGAGTAGCCGGATTCATTTTTTCACGGATGGGAGGTGAGTTTGTTCCTCAGCTTGATGAGGGAGATATCGCCATGCAGGCACTCATCAGGCCCGGAAGTTCCCTAAGCGAATCAAAAGAAGTATCCATCAAGATTGAGAACCTGTTGCTGGAAAGTTTCCCTGAAATAAAAACAGTAACTGCCAGAATCGGAGTGGCGGATATTCCTACTGATCCCATGCCCATGGATATTGCGGATATGTACCTCATATTAGAAAAAGATAAAGACAAATGGGTTTCAGCAGAAAGCAAAGATGAACTGATTGAGGCCATCAAGAATAAGCTGGATGAGCAACTGACTGGTGTAAACCTGGTATTCACCCAGCCCGTAGAGCTGCGTTTTAACGAGTTGTTGGAAGGAGTACGGGAAGACATAGCTGTAAAACTCTATGGCGAAGACCTGGAAGTGCTTTCTGCAAAAGTGCAGGAAATGGCTGATATCATTTCTACCGTGCCCGGGGCTGGTGATGTGAACCCTGAACGGACATCAGGACTCCCCCAAATGACAGTTCGTTATAACCGGGATAAAATTGCACAGTACGGCCTGGATATTCAAAAGCTCAATGAGTATGTAAGTTCTGCCTTTGCTGGTGGTGTTGCAGGGGTAATCTTTGAGGGCGAAAAACGATTTGATCTGGTCATCCGCTTTGATGAAAAACACCGGAAGAGCATTGACGACTTGCGTACACTTTATATTGATTTGCCCGATGGTACACAAGTTCCTATAAAAGAAGTTGCAGATATCAGCTATGTGCCGGGCCCCATGCAGATCTCCCGTGATAACACGTATAGACGAACCTATGTTGGAGTCAATACCAGAGGCCGTGATGTGGAATCAGTGGTCAATGATATACAGGACAAACTGGATGCACAACTAGACTTGCCTCCTGGCTATTACATCACTTATGGCGGTGAGTTTGAAAACCTGGAGCGGGCGAAAAGCCGGTTGCAGATCGTAGTGCCTATTGCACTCTTCCTGATTTTTGTGCTGCTGTACTTCGCCTTACAATCCTTTTCACAATCCATCATGATTTACATCGCCATTCCACTGGCAGCCATCGGTGGTGTATTTGCTTTATGGATTAGAGATATGCCATTTAGCATTTCAGCGGGTGTGGGCTTTATCGTTCTTTTCGGAGTAGCGGTGTTGAATGGTTTGGTCTTGATCAACCGATTCAATTCCCTGAAAGAAGAAGGGGTCACCAGCATCAGAGACCGCATTCTTACCGGTACCAAAGAAAGGATCAGGCCGATCATGCTTACAGCTACTACAGATATATTCGGCTTCTTGCCGATGGCATTTTCTGCTTCAGCAGGTGCCGAAGTACAAAGACCTTTAGCCACAGTGGTAATTGGCGGAATGCTTACAGCTACACTGCTCACTTTGGTGGTGCTTCCGGTACTTTACACTTTTGTGGAAAGCAGAAGTGACAAAAGAAAAAGTCTGAAAGGGCCAAATGCCAACATGATTATTGTACTGCTGGTTTGTGGAGGTCTATTCGGGCTGCCTGCCTTGGCCAATGCCCAAAAGCAACAACAGCCACAAGACAGTTTGCCAACGATCACACTGGATCAGGCGAGAAAACGTGCGGTAGAAAGCTATCCGAAAATCCAATCGGCAAGACTAGAGATAGAAAACCAGGAAGTGCTTAAGAAAACAGCCTGGGACTTTGGGAATACGCAGGTATTTACCGGAAAGGAAGAAGTGGGCAATGGCTCTGATGGAGTTTACACACAATTTGGAATTCAACAACAACAGATAGATGTGTTTGGAATAGCCCCAAGGCTGAAATTGCAAAAAGAACGGGTAGCACTTGCCGAGAAGGCACTGGACCTATCCGTCATTGAACTGGAGCGGGAAGTAAGCCAGGCTTGGGCCATGGTATATGCTACCAAAAACAACTACCAGGTTTATGAACAGTTGGATTCGGTATTTGCAGATATTGAAAGAGCGGCCAGGATTCGCTTGGAAACGGAAACCACATCTAAACTGGAATACCTGGCTACTTCCAACCAGGCCAATCAGGTACAGATACAAAAAGAGCAGGCATATCGGGATTATCTGAGTGCTTTACAGCGCCTGAACCTTTGGTTTGCCAATGACACGCTGTATACCGTACCGGATGTCCCAACCAGTCAATTGGACGAACCGCTCAATTATGTAGCTGATTCATTGATGAACCATCCTTTGCTGAATGTATCAAAGCAACAGGTAGATGTAGCGGATGCCACCATAAAAGAGAGGCGTTCGCAGTTCTTGCCTCAATTACAGGGGCAGTATGGGCGACAGCAGATTGCCGGGCAATCTGGATTTTATCAGTACCAGGTAGGTGTCAGAATCCCTTTGTTTTTCGGACCTGAGCTGGGCAGGACACAGTCGGCCAAAATCCAACGGGATATTGCGGGTCAAAACCTGCGCCAAAACCAGTTGGAACTGAATGCCGCCTATCAGGACATGAGAGAACAATACCTGAAGTGGCTCAATTCATGGAACTACTACCGGGATGAGGCACTTCCGCTGGCCCAGGAGCAACGGGACGGAGCTATTTTGGCTTACCGGGAAGGGGCTATAGATTATGTCACCTTCCTGCAAAATATCCGGGATGCCATTCGCATAGAAGTTGATTCCTGGAATGCCTTTGGTAATTACCTGAATAGCCGCTACCAACTGGAATACTACTTAAGAACATCAAACTAAAAGTAAACTGATCATCAGATATAAAAATAGAAGCACAATGAAAAAGCAAATCATATATATAGTGGCACTGGTACTTATGGTATCGGTATTTACGGGCTGCGGCAGCAAGTCGGCTGAGAACTCCGGTGAAGCATCTCACGAAGAACACAATGAGGGCGAGGCTGGACACGCAGGTGAAGAAGGCGGACATGAAGGCGAAGAAGGAGAACATAGTGAAGAAGGAATGGCCGAGCTTCACCTTTCTGATATGAAATTTGAAAGTTTGGGTATTAAGGTAGATACCCTGCCAACCCGGGCTCTCTCGGGCGTGGTGGAAGCCAACGGCCAGTTGGAGGTACCACCACAGCATGAAGCAACTGTTACGGCCATATTGGGCGCTAATGTTACCTCCATCAAGGTGATTGAGGGCGATCAAGTAAACAAAGGTAAGGTGTTGGCGTATCTCTCACACCCAAACCTAAGCAAACTTCAGACAGATTATGTGCGGGCATACAGTCAACTACAGTTTCTGGAGAAGGAAAACCAACGGCAGAAAAGGTTGTACGAAGAGGAAGTGGGTTCCGGAAAAACCTATCAGCAAATTCAGGCGGACTATCAGGCCATGAAAGGAGAAGTGAAGGGCTACGAAGCACAGTTAAGGCAGCTTAGCCTCAACGTGGAGAAAGTCCAAAGTGGTGATATTTATCAGTATGTGCCTGTAGTAAGCCCTATTGATGGTTACATTGAAAAAGTGGAAGTCCAACTTGGGCAATATGTAGACCCGCAAACCGAGATGTTTATGATTGTCAATACTGACCACATCCATGCTGACCTGATGGTGTTTGAAAAGGATGTCCACAAAGTGAAAAAAGGACAAAAAGTATCCTTTACTGTGGAGTCAGTTCCAGGAAATACCCTAACTGCCAAAATTTATTCTGTCGGGAAGCAGTTTGAGCAAAACCCTAAAGCAGTCCATGTGCATGCGGAAATAGATCAAAAAGAGGATTTTCTTATTCCCGGCATGTACATCAATGGGAAAATTCGCACCGGAAATAACCCTGTAAAGGCTTTACCTGAAAGCGCGCTTATAGAGGAAGAAGGAAAGCCGTACATTTTCATGGCAGAAGCGCATGAAGAAGACGGAAAGACCGAATGGGCGTTTAAAGCCATAGAAGTGCGCACAGGTATCACCGAAGATGGTTGGGTAGAGATCAAATTATTGGAGCCACTTCCTGACGGTGCTCAGGTGGCATGGAATAACGCCTACTATCTGATCTCTGAAATGAAGAAAAGCCAGACTTCTCATAGTCATTGATTTAGTTGATTAGGCAAGGGCAGTTGGTAAATGTCATTTGCTAACTGCCAACTCTCAAATATTAAATTATAAAAAACAAACACATGAAATGAGCATAAACTTAGAGTCCTTAACATACCAACCAAGTATGAATAAGTTTATCGCGAATTCCATGTGACCGTTGGAATTAAACACATACACATGAAAGAAATAAAAGCATTTATAAAACCTAAAAAAGTACAGATAGTAGTTAAATCGCTGCGAGATGCAGGATTTGAAAGTGTAACCCTATCCAAAGGAGAAGGTACCGGAGCTCATAAAGATTCTGGTGCATCTCCATCATTGGATTTTCATTTTACCGATAGCCCGATTGTTAAGCTGGAACTGGTCTGCCAAAATGAGGAAACGGATAAAGCCATTCAACTGATCTGTGGCAAGGCTCAAACACCTGAACCGGGCGATGGCATTATTTACGTTTCAGAAATAGATGATGCTTATCGGATCAAGACTGGAGATTCTCTAAAACAATAAGCACAAGCTGATGATAAAAGATTTAGAAGAAAATCTATTACAGCACAAGATAAAACCCACAGCCATGCGCTTGTTGGTCCTGGAATACCTGCTGGATCGTGAGATAGCAGTAAGTCTTACTGATCTATACAAGGATTTTGTGAAATCAGACAGAACTACCATCTACAGAACGCTAAAAGCGTTTGAGGATAACGGTCTGGTACACAGCATTGATGATGGTACCGGAGTGCCTAAGTATGCCTTGTGCGAAGCAGGTTGTAAATGTGAAGTAGAAAGGGATCTGCACCTGCACTTTCATTGCAGAAAATGTGGCGAAACCAAATG
>NZ_BMEC01000033.1 GCF_014636295.1 Marivirga lumbricoides
ATTACTACCCCTTCGGTCTGACTTTTAATAGTTACCAAAGAAGCTATACAACAGCCAATAACTTTAAATTTAATGGGATAGAAAGAGACCCTATTTTAGATCTTGACATGGCATTTTTTAGATCATATGATCCTGCACTTGGCAGATGGTGGCAGATCGATCCAAAAACTTCAGAAAGAGAAAGTCCTTATGTAGGCATGGGTAATAATCCAATTTTTTACTCAGATCATTTGGGTGATACGGTTAGGGTTAGTGGGCTAGATGTTTATACTTTGGTGAATTTGGTTTGGAGCTTAAGTAGCATAACAGGTAATAATATTGGATTTAACAATGGGGTGCTTGTGAATAATGGCAAAAAGGATAAAGATAAGCCTGGAAATGAAGCAGGAACTTATTTAGATAATTTGATTTCATCAGAGGGGGTAATTACAGTAAAATCAATAAGTGGAGATGAAGTATCAAATGGTTCTACAAATGGTATTATTGAACTTAATACTGGGCAGATAAATGATAACTTAAATTCAGTTGGTGAAACAATGGGGTTTGGTATGACTTTTTTCCATGAATCTCTTCATACATGGACAGGAACTTATGCATGGGCAGGAGCAAACACTGATCGAACTGATGTATATGGCGACCCAATTAAAGACCCCAATGATCCAAACTATAATCCAAATGCTACAGGTGAAACAGTAGATATTGTAAACGGCTTTAGGTCACAATCGAAACTGAGTCGAAGAGATTCATATTTTGACACTGATCATTACAATTCTTCAGGTGGCTATACCCACACTACATTGCCATATGGAGGTAAAAATGTTAATCGTTCCCCAATGTCTAATACTGATTACCAGACAAGGAGAACTCGAGCAAGTATTTATTATATGAATATTCAGGTTAATAAAGTATTAAGATGAAGATGAAGTCCAAAAAGATTATACTGGTTACAATGCTTTTAATTATATCTCATGCAATATCTGCACAAGATACTTTAGCAATGAAGGGGTTTATTCATGCATTAAAATATATTGAAGCAGATATTTCTAGTAATTTAAGTAAATCATTTTATGATAAGTATGGTAAGGATACATTGATTTCAATTACAGCTACTATTTTAGATGATGAAATCCAAAATGACGCAACAATGGTTCTATGTGATATCCTCAAAAAACAATATAGAGCATCAGAAAATTGTGCGGTTTTGTTTGGACAAAATTTGCCTTTATTACGAAATGTGCGTGATTCAATCCAAGCTGTGCAGAAAAGCTTGGAATACAAAGGTTACAAGCTTAAACATGAAGATGTAAACCACGACAAAAGCCAAGGCTATCTTTTAAAATTTTCACGACTTGTGAATAATACTCTAATGGCTCAAGCAGGATATTCTTCTAATTTTAAAAAAGGTTTTGGGTCTGGGGAAACCACTATTTACTATTTTATTTTTGATAGTAATCTAATAATTGAAAAAGTTTATACAGGATCAAAAATTTATAATTGATACTTTTTTAACTCTCTCGAGACTAACTTTAAGCCATATTATTTTGAGTTTCTTCGATCTTAGAATAGAAACTGAAAGCCTTAAGCATCTTTTTAATAACCGCTTTATCTTCATCCTTAAGCTGCTCATATCCTTTGAGCAGCTTTGTCATCTCAGGGTCATTGATAAAAAGTGAATAATCCAGTCCGGTGAGATAATCTAAAGAAACCTGCAAAGCAGTGGCCAACTTACGGGCTACATCAATGGAGGGCATGGTATCATTTTTTTCATAGCGGGAAATCAGCCGCTTATTGATGCCTGTAGCTTTTTCCAGATCATCTTGCGTGAAACCTTTTTCCTTCCTTGCGTTGGCTAACCTTGTTCCAAAATCCATAGAATAGAGAAATATTTTTCCATAAATATAGCCTTTAAAGTGCTTTATTCCTACCTGTAATACTAATCTAACAGATATAAAGGTCTTTTATGTTTGCATAATTCCACTTAAATATAGATTTTTGTGTAAATAAAAAATCCACTGATTAGTGGAGAAACTTTTTACAAAAAAATATTAGGAATGGAAAGCAAACTCAACACCACCAACCCTGACCATCTGACTTTTGAAAGTGGCATGCTACAAATCGCTATTTTAGGCGGTATCAGATTGGAAGGGTTGGACAGGATGCGGGCAACGCTGAAAGTACAGGTAGAGCATTTAAGTCTAAGGCATAACCTTGATCTGTACAATGATACCCAGGTTGAAAAGCTAATCAGGAAAATAGCAGAGCGGTTGGAGATCGGCACCAGTGTAGCGGCTGCAGCATTAACAGAACTTACAGACGAGTTGGAAGCCTACAGATTAAAGGAAATAGAATTAAAAGTCCAAACACAGGATAAGCGTAAACAACTGACCACAGCAGAAATCAAACAAGCGCAAGAGTATCTGAAAGCCCCCAACCTGATGTGCAGGACAATGGAAGATATCGGCAAAGCAGGCGTGATAGGAGAAGAAAACAACAGGCTTTTGATGTATTTGATCTTTACCAGCAGGAAACGGGACAATCCACTGCACGTGATCAGTTTTGGAAGTTCAGGCATAGGAAAAACACATTTGCAAGAAAAAGTAAGTGCTTTGATCCCCGAAGAAGACAAACTGGAAATTACGAGCTTAAGCGGAAATGCCTTTTACTATTTTGGTCAGCAGGAACTTAGAAATAAACTCATCTTAATCGAGGATCTGGACGGAGCGGAAGAAGTGCTTTATCCGTTACGGGAGATCAAAAGCAAAAAGCGAATCACTAAAACGGTAGTGGTTAAGAATACCAAAGGAGAGACAAGGACAGTCACTTTAACTGTAGAAGGTCCAGTTTGCGTGGCAGGCTGCACTACGAAAGAAAGTCTTTATGAGGATAATGCCAACCGTTCCTTCCTGATCCATATAGACGAAAGCAAAGAGCAGGATCAAAAAATCATGAGCTATCAGCGAAAGCTCTCGGCAGGTAAAATAGATGGCAGTGAGGAACACAAAATAGCAGAATTGCTAAAGAATACCCAAAGAGTATTAAAGCCTGTGAGCATCAGAAACCCTTATGCGGAGCAGTTAAAAATCCCTGATGAAGTATTTAAGCCCAGGAGGAGCAATGCGCATTATTTAGCCTTCATTGAAGCAGTGACCTTTTACCACCAGTACCAAAGGGAAGAAGAAACAGACAAGGAAACAGGAGAAGTGTATATCAATACCACACTAGAAGATATAGAGGAAGCCAACAAACTGATGAAGGAAGTACTGATCAGGAAATCAGATCCCTTGAACGATGCAGGAAGGAAATATTTAGAGTGGCTGAAAGCATGGCTGAAAATGGAAAACAAGACCTCATTTACCAACAAAGAAGTAAGGCAGTTTTTACGAATTAATCCCAGTAACCAGAAGCGGTATATGGTGCAATTACAGGAATATGACTACGTGGAAAAAGTGGCCGGAGAGAAGGGGAAACCGCACGAATACAGGATTACCCAGCTGGACGAATACGAGCAACTCAAAAACGGCATTACAGGCATACTGGACAAGATTATGAGCGGTTTAGCAGGAGCAAAGAAGCCAAAGTAAAAGTCTCCTGGGGAGACTACACGGTGCATGTTATAAGACATGCACCGCTAGTAAAGGAATCAAGAGAAAAAGAGAAGGGAAATAGGAGGAAGAGAGAAGCAGAGAATAAGAGAGAAAGCAGGACGAAATAAGTACAAAGTTCAAAGCGGTTCACCACCAGTTCAAAACCTGAATGAACCACTAAAAGCAAAGAACTACAGCAAGTTATAGGCAAAGTTCAAAAGTTCTGGAAACACCAACCGAAGCAAAAAACAGAGCCTATTGGGCATTATACAAGAAACTTCAATAACTGCCTGATAACCAGTGTTAAATAGCAATCATTAGAGTAAAAATTTAGAATGCATATAAGATGAAAAAACTCAACCTATCCAATGCCTCATATCGCTACTTAGAGCAGAGCTTTAAAGAATGGCTGGACGTGCAGGGCTATGCAGCCAGTACCGTTTATGGCTTGCCATTGCATGTGAGGGAGTTGCTGCACTACCTGGAACAACAGGGGATCAAAAACATTAAAGGACTCAAAACACAGCATATTGAAAGCTATTACCAAAAGCTTAAAGAACGTTCCAATGACAGGCGGGGTGGTGGGCTGAGCAATGCCCACCTGAACAAACATATACAAGCCTTAAGAAAGTTTACAGAATACCTCAGGAAAGTGGGGAGGCTTGATATACCTCCTATCCGCCTGGAAAATGAAGAAGCAGCACACAAGCTTATTTACCTGACAGGAGAAGAAATCCAGCTGCTTTTTAAAGCCACACATCAACAACCGGAAAAGAAACCCAACACCTCACCGGAAGTACTGGAAGCGATACGAGCAAGAGACAGAGCCATGTTGGCTATCTATTATGGTTGTGGATTAAGAAGGACAGAAGGCGTTATGCTGGATGTAAGTGATATCAATTTTGACAGGTCAATCTTGCATGTGCGCAAAGGAAAGAATTACAAGGAAAGGCTAGTGCCTGTCAGCAAAACCAACCTGAAATACCTGCAGGATTATGTATATGACCATCGGCCTGAGTTATTGAAAGGAAACCAAGTAGAAGCTTTGTTTATTGCCAATAGCAGTAACCGAAGGATGCAAGGCCAAAGCCTAATGCTGAGGTTAAAAAGCCTGCAATACCAAACAGGAGACAATGACCTGATAGAAAAAGAAATAGGGCTGCATACGCTCCGCCACTCCATTGCCACCCACTTTTTACAGGCTGGTATGAAAATGGAAAGCATCAGCAGGTTCTTAGGTCATAGCAGCTTAGAGAGTACACAAATCTATACACATTTAGCAGAACTGCCTTCCGGCAATAAAGGTATGTTGGTCAAAGGCACACAGCCATTTAATAATATTCCAAGGTATGAAACCAATCAATTAGAAAAAGACGAGTGAACCGAAGCTTTAGTAAAGGATTATGAATAAAGACAAAGACATATTAACTACAGGGTTTAGAAGTTACCTGGAATCCAAAGGTTATACCAACAGTGGCATAGAAGGCAGGCTTACAGTTTTGAAACGTTACAGAAGGTGGCTGGAAGAAGAACGGCTGGAAGCAGAACAAGTAACTTATAATGATTTATTGGGCTTTATGAAATGGTGTAAAAGCAAAGGAGCAATCCAGCGTACAATCCAAAATTATATAGGAGTTATCAAACATCTGTACGAGCATTTGATCAGGGAAGGTAAAGTAGAAAGGAACCCGGCCACAGACATAGAAGTAAAGGGCATCAAAAGAAAGATACTCTACCATATCTTAGAACCTCACGAACTGCATGCGCTTTACAATTTATCCTGTCACATCATTACAGCAAAGGCGGAACAGGGTAATATTGGGCATGTTAGTGTACCAAGGCTTAAAAACATCAGAGCTTTACAAGTTAGAAGTGAAAGACATTAACCTAAGAGAAGGAAAGCTGAATGTACCGGGAGGTGTCAGGAGCAATGGCAGGGAAATGAAATTAGAACCCCACCAGGTAATGGATATTTATGATTATGTGTTAAAGATCAGGGGCGAGTTCATAGCAATGAATCCCAAAAGGAAATACCAAACCAAAGAAGCCAGTGACAGATTATTTATTGCAGAAGGAGGCAACAAGCCTGCCAGGGGACTTAGCATCCTTATGACCCAGGTCATGATTAAAGCCAGAAAGATCAATCCAAGCGTGCTAAATGCCAAGCAAATCCGCACCAGCGTGATCACCAAATGGCTTAAAATGTACAACCTGAGGGAAGTACAACACCTTGCCGGCCATCGCTACATCAGCAGTACAGAAAGTTATTTGCAAAATGATATGGAAGGTTTACAGGAAGAAGTACAGCAGTTCCATCC
>NZ_BMEC01000034.1 GCF_014636295.1 Marivirga lumbricoides
CATTTGGTTTCGCCACATTTTCTGCAATGAAAGTGCAGGTGCAGATCCCTTTCTACTTCACATTTACAACCTGCTTCGCACAAGGCATACTTAGGCACTCCGGTACCATCATCAATGCTGTGTACCAATCCGTTATCCTCAAACGCTTTTAGCGTCCTGTAGATGGTAGTTCTGTCTGATTTCACAAAATTCTTGTATAGATCAGTAAGACTTACTGCTATCTCACGATCCAGCAGGTATTCCAGCACCAACAAGCGCATGGCTGTGGGTTTTATCTTGTGCTGTAATAGATTTTCTTCTAAATCTTTTATCATCAGCTTGTGGTTATTGTTTTAGAGAATCTCCGGTCTTCATTCTATACGCATCATCTATTTCAGAAACGTAAATGATCCCATCGCCCGGCTTTGGTGTTTTGGCCTTGCCGCATATTAATTGTACTGCTTTTTCCACTTCTTCATTCTGACAAACCAACTCCAGCTTTACTATCGGGCTATCGGTAAAATGAAAATCCAGAGAAGGAGATGCATCGGGATTTTTATGAGCTCCTGTACCTTCTCCTTTGGATAGTGTGACACTTTCAAAGCCTGCATCGCGCAGGGATTCTACCACTACCTGCACTCTTTTCGGTTTTATAAATGCTTTTATTTCTTTCATCTTTTTAGTCGTTTTAATTTTTAATTCTTTAATAAAATTGAAAATGGGCAAACGGTAGTTGGTAATTATCCTATGAGCACATGCCCAATTGCCTAGTGCCAACTACTTATTGCCAAATAGAATTTAATCATCGTCACCAGTCTCCCCTTTTTTCATTTCAGAAATTAGGTAATAAGCGTTGTTCCAGGCTACTTTTGTGCCCTCAGGAAGTGGCTCTAACAATTTAATTTCTACCCATCCGTCTTCTGTGATACCTGTTCGTACTTCTATGGCTTTAAACGCCCATTCGGTTTTGCCATCTTCTTCATGCGCTTCCGCCATAAAAATATAAGGCTTGCCTTCTTCTTCTATGATGGCACTTTCCGGCAAGGCTTTTACCTGATTATCACCCGTTCTTATTTTACCATTGATATACATCCCCGGGATTAAAAAATCTTCTTTTTGATCTATCTCTGCGTGTACATGCACCGCTTTCGGGTTTTGTTCAAATTGTTTGCCTACCGAATAGATTTTGGCAGTCAGCGTATTTCCCGGAACAGACTCCACAGTAAAGGACACTTTTTGTCCTACCTTTACTTTATAAATATCCTTTTCAAACACCATCAGGTCGGCATGAATGTGGTCGGTATTGACAATCATAAACATCTTGGTCTGAGGGTCTACATATTGACCAATCTGAACCTTGACTTTTTGTATGAATCCATGGATGGGACTGACTACAGGTACGTACCCATAGATTTCCCCACTCCGTATCTTCTCCACATTCAGGCTTAGCTGCTTCAATTGGGCTTCATAGCCTTTTACCTCACCTTTCATGGCCTGGTAGTCCGCCTGAATTTGCTGATAAGTTTTTCCGGAACCTACCTCTTCTTCATAGAGCCTTTTCTGCCGCTGGTTTTCTTTTTCCAGAAACTGTAATTGGCTATAAGCCCTTACATAGTCAGTCTGTAACCTGGTCAGGTTGGGATGAGAAATATAGGCCAATACCTGCCCTCTGCTAACCTGGTCTCCCTCTATCACTTTGATGGAGGTTACGTTGGCTCCCAGAATAGCTGTAACGGTTGCTTCATGCTGAGGTGGCACTTCTAACTGGCCATTTGCTTCTACCACGCCCGATAGTGAGCGAATGGGTAGTGTGTCAATTTTGATGCCCAGGCTTTCAAACTTGAGATCCGAAAGGTGAAGCTCAGCCATCCCTTCTTCATTAGTTCCTTCTTCACCCTCGTGCCCAGCCTCGCCCTCACTGTGTTCTTCGTGAGAGGCATCACCTGAGTTATCAGCCGAGTTGTTATCGCAGCCCGTAAATACCGATACCATCAGTACCAATGCCAGTATATATATGATTTGCTTTTTCATTGTGTTTATATTTTTAATCTGATTATCCATTCAGGTTTTATTAAATGCTTAATTTGATGTTTTTAAATAGTATTCCAGTTGGTAGCGGCTATTCAGGTAGTTGCCGAAGGCATTCCATGAGTCCACCTCTATGCGAATGGCATCCCTGATGTTTTGCAGAAAAGTCACATAGTCAATGGCCCCTTCCCGATAAGCCAAAATAGCTCCGGCTCGTTGTTCCTGCGCCAGGGGTAGTGCTTCATCCCTGTAGTAGTTCCATGAATAAAGCCATTTCAGATACTGCTCTTTCATTTCCTGATAAGCTGCATTCAACTCCAACTGGTTTTGTCGCAGGTTTTGTCCTGCAATATCCCGCTGTATTTTGGCCGATTGTGTTCTGCCAAGCTCAGGCCCAAAAAACAAAGGGATCCGAATACCAATTTGGTACTGATAAAATCCTGATTGCCCATCAACTTGTTGTCGTCCATATTGGCCTTGCAACTGTGGAAAAAACTGCGAACGCCTTTCTTTTATGGTCGCATCCGCTACATCTACCTGTTGTTTTGAAACATTCAAAATAGGATGGTTCATTAGGGAATCGGCTACATAATTCAGCGGTTCATCCAAGTGAGTGGCCGGGATATCCGGCACGGTAAAGAGGGTATCATTGGCAAACCAAAGGTTGAGCCGCTGCAAGGCGCTGAGATAATCTCTGTACGCCTGCTCCTTCTGTATCTGTACCTGATTGGCCTGGTTGGAAGTAGCCAAATATTCCAGCTTGGAAGTGGCTTCTGTTTCTAAGCGGATTCGTGCGGCTCTTTCAATATCGGTAAAAACCGAATCCAACTGCTCATAC
The DNA here is from genome assembly GCF_014636295.1 of Marivirga lumbricoides. GTDB lineage: Bacteria > Bacteroidota > Bacteroidia > Cytophagales > Cyclobacteriaceae > Marivirga > Marivirga lumbricoides. Next base: position 2,846 of record NZ_BMEC01000034.1, read on the forward strand.
ACCTGGTAATTATTCTTTGAAGCATATACCTGCGCCCAGGCCTGACTTACTTCCCTTTCCAGTTCTATTACAGACAAATCCAGAGCGGCTTCTGCCAATGCCACCCGTTCCTTTTGCAATTTCAAACGTGGTGCTATACCGAACACATCAATCTGCTGCTGCTGGATGCCAAATTGTGTGTAGACACCATCCGATCCATTGCCCACTTCCTCTTTACCAGTAAATATTTGGGTATTCCCTAAGTCCCAAGCTGTTTTCTTGAGAGCCTGCTGGCTTTCAATTTCCAGACGTGCCGATTGAATTTTAGGATAACTTTCTACAGCCCGCTTTCTGGCCTGTTCTAATGTGATCGTAGGTAGGCTGTCTTTCTCCTGTCCCTGCTGCTGTGCATTTGCCACAGCCGGTAAACCAACCAGTCCACCACAAACGATCAGGGCAATGATCACATTAGCATTCGGTGCTTTCAGGCTTTTTCTTCTGTCACTTCTTCCTTCTACAAGAGTGTATAGCACTGGGAGCACTACCAGCGTAAGCAAGGTGGCAGTAAGCATACCACCAATTACCACAGTAGCCAAAGGCCGCTGCACTTCTGCTCCTGCAGACGCTGAAAATGCCATAGGAAGAAATCCGAGAATATCCGTGGTTGCGGTAAGCATAATAGGCCTGATCCGTTCTTTAGTTCCTGTAAAAATGCGGTCTCTGATGCTGGTGACTCCTTCCTCTTTTAGGGAATTAAATCGGTTGATCAATACCAAACCGTTCAGGACAGCTACACCAAAAAGCACAATAAAACCAACTCCCGCTGAAATACTAAATGGCATATCTCTAACCCATAGTGCAAAGACTCCCCCAATAGCTGCCAGTGGAATAGCTATATAGATCATAATGGATTGAGAAAATGATTTCAGGGCGAAGTAGAGCAGAACAAAGATGAGAAAGAGAGCAATGGGTACAACAATTGCTAATCTGCTTTTAGCCCTTTCCAGATTTTCAAACTCCCCACCGTAGGAAATATAATAACCCGGAGGCAAGTCTAGTTGTGCATCCAGTTTTTCCTGAATATCATTTACCACTGACTCTACATCTCTTCCCCGTGTATTCACTCCTACATAGGTTCTTCTATAGGTATTGTCCCGCGAGATCTGCATGGGGCCCGGCACATAGCTAATGTCGGCCACTTCTTTTATCGGAACTTGGGTACCATCGGGTAGATCAATGTAGAGTGTGCGCAGGTCATCAATACTTTTCCGGTGCGCCTCATCAAAGCGGATGACCAGATCAAATCTTTTTTCACCTTCAAAAATCACCCCGGCCACACCACCTGCAAAGGCTGAACTCACATACTCATTGATCTTTTGAATGTCCAATCCATATTGGGCAATTTTATCCCGATTGTAACGAACGGTCATTTGGGGAAGTCCTGATGTACGTTCTGGGTTTACATCACCGGCTCCTGGCACGGTAGAAATTATATCCGCCATTTCCTGCACTTTTGCGGAAAGCACTTCCAGGTCTTCGCCATAGAGTTTTACGGCAATGTCCTCCCGTACCCCTTCCAGCAACTCATTAAAACGCAGCTCTACCGGCTGGGTAAATACCAGGTTAACCCCGGTCAGATTGGTTTCCAGCTTTTCCTTGATTTGCTCAATTAGCTCGTCCTTGGTTTCAGCTGAAACCCATTTATCTTTATCTTTTTCCAATATGAGGTACATATCGGCTATATCCATCGGCATGGGGTCCGTAGGGATATCGGCCACCCCAATCCGGGCAGTTACCGTTTTTATTTCGGGAAAACTTTCCAGCAACAGGTTCTCAATCTTGATTGATACCTCTTTAGACTCACTTAGGGAACTTCCGGGCCTGATGAGTGCCTGCATCGCGATATCTCCTTCATCAAGCTGTGGCACAAACTCCCCTCCCATACGGGAAAAAATAAACCCGGCTACTCCCAGCAGCACAATAGCTACGATGATCACAATTGCTTTAAAACGCAGCGCACCTTTTAGCAAAGGCAAATAAACCCATTGAATGCCATCTATTATTTTATCACTAACCTTTTCCAGCCAGCGTTCAAATCGTCCAAACCAGTTCTTTTTGTTTTGAACAGGTTTCATAAACAAGGCCGACATCATCGGTACATACGTCAGACAAAGGAAAATGGCACCAATCATGGCAAAGCCAAATGTATAGGCCATCGGCTGAAACATCTTACCTTCCACCCCGGTAAGGAATAAGATGGGGGTAAATACAATGAGGATGATAATCTGTCCGAAAAAGGCCGAACTCATCATTGTACTGCCCGCATCATAAGCAACCTCATCCATTACGCCCTGGTTGAATTTGATTTTCCCTGACCGGATGCGCTTTTGGATTTCATACACTGTGCCCTCTATAATGATGACCGCCCCGTCAATGATGATCCCAAAATCAATGGCCCCAAGGCTCATCAGGTTGGCCCACACATTGAACTGCTTCATTAAAATGAAGGCAAACAGTAGGGAAAGCGGAATGGTAGTCGCAGTGATAATACCGCCACGAAGGCTACCCAACAGAATCACCAGGGCGAAAATGACAATCAGCGCCCCTTCTATAAGATTGGTTTTTACAGTATCGGTAGTCCTGGAAATTAAATCACTACGATCAATTATCGTATTGATCGCTAATCCCTCCGGAAGAGATTTTTCTATCTCTTCCATACGCTCTTTTACATTCTGAATGACTGCATTGGGATTGGAGCCTTTTAGCATCATAATAATGCCGCCAACAGCTTCTTTTCCATCCTGTGTGAAAGCCCCATATCGCACCTGGCTGCCGAAGTGTACTTTAGAGGCTACATCACCTACCGTAACCGGGATCCCATTTTCTGTTTTTATGACGATTTTTCGGATATCATCCAGAGAGCGCACCAAGCCTTCTCCACGGATGAAATTAGACATCCTGTTCTTCTCAATGTAAGCCCCACCGGTATTAACATTGTTTCTGGCCAGAGCCTCATATACTT
>NZ_BMEC01000035.1 GCF_014636295.1 Marivirga lumbricoides
AGCTTGGTTATTTGATCATAATTATCAAAATAAGGGTTGCCATCTGTCTCAAAATCAGTAGGATAGTCATCCTCCCTTACCGCAAAGGTGGTACGCACATTGCCTAAATGGTCTTTTAGGTGGTACTCGTAGTCCTTTAAGCACATTTTTAGCACTTTTCCGCTTTTTTCCAAGGCGCCCCCTGTCAAAAACACGGTTTTTTCTATGCCTGCCCCTCTTGGTTGATATGGTATTTTTAAACAGCCCAATGCGCTTTCAATATACTAATTTTACTTGATATTCATAATGGGGATGGTCGCAGTTATAAGGTGTTCAGCACATGCATTCAGTCAGGCAGGGCAATAAAACCCGCCAAGCTGCTTACCCTCTTTCATCCCTTAAGCTTGTCATGTTTTTTGCTTCCTGTTCCCTAACAGCACTTCCTTAAAATGCATAAGCTTCACCATGTGTCTGGCTCGCTGCGTTTTGCTCGGCAGCCCTATTTCCTGCGTCATACCGCTTTCTCACGGCTCGCGTACTTCGCGATTGGATAACTGCGGTTGTGTTTGCCTAACGCCCTTCGGTTGTTTCATTTTTATGAGCGATGCAAAAAACTAGTGTTGATTTTTTGGCTGCTTTTTACATCGTTCATAAAAACGTTAGTTCTTTTTCTTTCTAAAGAATAGGTCTTGATTTTCCAATACGAAGTAATACATACCTACCGTAGTAAAGAACCATAAAAGATAACTTTCAAAGTTTGTTGATTCTCTGACGAAGATTTCTCTGTAAAGCCAGTACCAAGTATATATATTGAACGCTATTACATACATCCGCTTGACAAACAGATTTAATATGGATTTTACTTTTTTATAAGCTTTATCATACTCCTCTTTAAAGTCTTTTTTCATAAGTCCTTACTCAATTTTAACACAAAGAACAGTCGTTTTTTTGAAGGATAAAAGCTTTGGACGTGCGCGGGATTTGTGGGGCATTTATTCTTCAAAAAAATGATCCAAGCGAACTGCCACCCTCCATTAAATGTAAAACTGCCCACAGAGCGCGGAAGGATTCTACCCACTAAAGATTTGGTGATGATTGCTTAAAACTACTTAGATTACAATTACCTACACTGTTTGCTATGCGGGCCCTTGCGGGTACCACCAGCCAGCCTGCCAAGAGGAGTGTGAGGAACGAGCATGATTGGCAGTGTCTGGCGGTGGTCGCAGGCCCGCCCAACTCTGGCTGTGGTTTTGTTTTTTTGCCATAGTCCCGCCAGGGGATTAACTCATCAAAAAAATAAAAGGGAACAGACGTGAGGAGCAGCACAGCGAGGCAAACGGAGTAAAAAGCAAGGGCGAGGAACGAGCTTGTTATTACCCTTGCTTTTTACAGAGTGAAGCCCGAGCGAGCAGCGCACGAACACCGCTTTTCCGCTACCAGCCATAAGCTGGGAGCGTACCCCGACCAGCAGGCGGGGTAAACTTTTGGAAGGGGATTTGGGATTGTAAGACTGCTTGCTTTATGCACTTTCTTTTGTTACTCTTGACCTGATCGCTTCCGCAACAAGGTTGTTAAGCGAGGTTTTTGTCTCCATAGCCAAAAGAGCGGCTTTTTGATGTAAAGTCGCTGGTATACGTACATTAAAGCTTCCTTTAAACGGCTTTTCAGGTGCTTTTCCAGCTGCTTTGCAATCGGCTAAATAAACATCAATAGCCTCCTTAAAATCAACTTCTAATGATTTGCCCGTTTCTCCTTCATAAGAGATCAGCCCTTTTAACCCAAGTACTTTTCCATAGAGTAAATTATCTTCCTGACTGTACTCTATACTTCCTGTATAACCTTTATATTCAAGATATTTCATAGCCCTAATATTTCTTTTACTTGTTTCATTTGGTATTTCTTCATGATGCCACTTGGATGTGGTTTATGAAGCATAACAGGAACCCCTTCACTATTCTCGAACTTTACTCTTGAACCTGAGGTCTTTCCTATCTTCACTTCTTCAAAACCAAAATATCCAAGTAATTTAACCATCTCATCATAATGAAAATCAGCTGGCATACTTAAAAACCTGTCAATTAATTTCTGCTTTTTAGACATAACTCAAAGTAACTATATTTAGTTGCAATCTGCAAATTTAATTTCCTCACCCCAGCGGATGGAACTTGTCTACTGCCACTTTCAAGCCTTCCATATCGTTCTGTAAATAGGCTTCTGTGCTGAAGATGCGCCTGTGGCCTGCCATGTACTGCACTTCCCTGATGTTGTATTGTTTCAGCCATAAAGTGATCACACTTGCCCTGAGCTGGTGGGCGCTTTGCAATAAGGGTTGCTGCTTCCGTAACCGCTTAACAATCCTAATATGCATTTCCCTGTAATGCTTGTAGCCTGTTATAAGCAGTAAATCGCTGTCCTGTTTGCCAAAGCTTTCCTGTAGCTCTTTCCTGGTCTGGTTAATATAACGATCCAGCATAATAATCTGCCCTGCCTGTAGTGCCAGTGTTCTTTCGTTATAAGTCCTGCCCCTTCTGATGCTTACTTTCCCGTTCAACACATCCACATCTTTTACTTGTAATGCCGACAACGTAGTGACTTCCAGCCCCTGGTACACCATCAATCCTACTGCTATTTTATTTCTTATCGCTGATGCCCTTGCCGTGGGTTTGGTGTTCCTTAAATGAAGGTCGTAGTCTGTATAGAGTGCTTCCAGTTGTTCCCTATTGAGGTTCGGGTACAGCTTCTTTGCCTGCTTGCTTTTGATGTTTAAATAGCCTGCAGGGTTGGTGGGGTGATTCTCAGGATCTGACTGGTGAAGGGATTCAAAATAATGGGCAATAGCGATCATATAGCTCTGTACTGTACGCTGGCTAATCCCTCTTTTTTTCAGGTGGCTAACATAATCCATTAGCTCGCTGTATTTGATAAAACAGGGTTCCAGGTGCCTGGATGCTGCCCATTCCAGAAAGATGTCATTGATTGCTTTGTAGCTTTCTATGGTACTCTTTGAGCATCCTTTTTTCTTCAGGTAATTGATGAGTTCTTCCATTTTAGCTGTAAAATTTTTCCATGATGTGGGTATATACCTGCGTGCTTTCAAGGCTGTCATGCCCTAAAAACTGTGATACTTTTTCTATTTCCATGCCCTGGTACAACAGGTGCGTGGCGATGCTATGACGCAATACATGCAGGTGGACGGGTTGGAAAATAGTAATTGGGGATTGGTCATTCGGAAAAGGGTCATTGGTTGATTGATGATTGGTAATTAGTAGTTTGTCATTAGGATTTGAGTTATTGGGCATTTGTTCATTGACCAGCTTCACCAGTGCTTTCAGCCTTCTGTTCAGGGTGTTGCCACATACACGTCCTCTCTTTCCCAATAAAAAGGCATCTTCTTTACTGTTTGGGTTGAGCAGCCTTGGCCTGCCTTCATAGCAATAGTTTTCCAGGTGCCTTGCGGTCTGTTTGCCAAAAGGAACATACCTTGCTTTACTGCCTTTGCCTTTTCTTACGGCCACCAATCTGTTGTCAAAATCTATGTCGCCTATATTCAAAGCGGTGCCTTCACTCCTTCTTAGCCCGCAATCATAGTACAAGGCCAAAAATGCTTTGTCTCTTAAGGCTTCCACTGGCCTGGTATCTTCTTCCATTCCGGCAGCCTCATAAAGGGCTTTCACCTGGGCGATGCTCAGCGGGATTACTTCTTTGGGGTTAGGCGTTTCATGCGGGATGCTTAAGGCGGGGATTTCCATCCGTGCCTGTTTCCGAAGATATTCCAGCAGCCTTTCCAGTGCGTTCAGGTGGGTATTTAAATAGTTGTTGGACAGGCCACCGCCCTGCCTTTGGTTGGCTCTTTGGCTCAGCTCCCTGTAATGGCTTTTGATTATAGGAATATCGATCTGGCTCACCTGCTGCTTTCCTTTGGATTCCATGTAATACAGCAACTCTCTTACATACACAGGAAAAGACTTTACCGTGGTAGGTGCATAGCCCAGCACGTCCAGCCACTCTCCAAAGCTTTGTTCCAAATACCTGAAGGAGGCGCTTTTTAGTGGAAGTTTCTTCATAGATTGTTATTTTTTTTGATTGAATGAATTTTGCTTCGGTTGGTGTTTTCAGAACTTTTGAACTTTGCCTGTAACTTGTTGTAGTTCTTTGCTTTTAGTGGTTCATTGTGGTTTTGAACTGGTGGTGAACCACTTTGGACTTTGTACTTATTTCGTCCTGCTTTCTCTCTTATTCTCTGCTTCTCTTTCTTTCCTTTATTGAGGTGCTCTGTCCTATAACATGCACCGTGTAGTATCTAAGGGCGACTTTTACTTTTGCTTCTTTGCTCCTTCTAAATTGCTCATAATCTTGTCCAGTATCCCTGTAATGCCGTTTTTGAGTTGCTCGTATTCGTCCAGCTCGGTAATCCTGTATTCGTGCGGTTTTCCCTTCTCTCCGGCCACTTTTTCCACGTAGTCATATTCCTGTAATTGCACCATATACCGCTTCTGGTTACTGGGGTTGATCCGTAAAAACTGCCTTACTTCTTTGTTGGTAAATGTGGTCTTCCCTTCCATTTTCAGCCATGCTTTCAGCCACTCTAAATATTTCCTTCCTGCATCGTTCAAGGGATCTGATTTCCTGATCAGTACTTCCTTCATCAGTTGGTTGGCTTCCTCTACATCTTCCAGTGTGGTATTGATATACACTTCTCCTGTTTCCTTGTCTGTTTCTTCTTCCCTTTGGTACTGGTGGTAAAAGGTCACGGCTTCAATGAAGGCTAAATAATGCGCATTGCTCCTCCTGGGCTTAAATACTTCATCAGGGATTTTTAATTGTTCTGCATAGGGGTTCCTAATGCTCACTGGCTTTAGCACCCTTTGAGTATTCTTGAGTAATTCTGCTATTTTGTGTTCTTCACTGCTATCTATTTTGCCTGCTGAGAGCTTCCGCTGGTAGCTCATGATCTTTTGATCCTGCTCTTTGCTTTCATCTATATGGATCAGGAAGGAACGGTTGGCATTATCCTCATAAAGACTTTCTTTCGTAGTGCAGCCTGCCACGCAAACTGGACCTTCTACAGTTAAAGTGACTGTCCTTGTCTCTCCTTTGGTATTCT
>NZ_BMEC01000036.1 GCF_014636295.1 Marivirga lumbricoides
TATGATCTAAAAAATGCCATGTCAAGATCTAAAATAGGGTCTCTTTCTATCCCATTAAATTTAAAGTTATTGGCTGTTGTATAGCTTCTTTGGTAACTATTAAAAGTCAGACCGAAGGGGTAGTAATTATAGCAATTTTTTTGCGCACTCTCTTTTTTTTCCAGTCCCCCACCTGAAAAAAATGCGGTTTGGCCTATGCCTTCCCCTTTCTGATGATATGTAATTTTATCGCATCTCATTTAAACTGTCAAGATAAGGATTAACTATGATAAAAGCCGTTCAATTTCTTCTCCTTTTAATGGCGGTTCATAAATATTTGGATGATAAGCATTTGACTCTGCTCCCCAATCAAAATATAAACCCAGTCGATTTAATTTCAACTTCTCTGCTTGTTCATGGGTTATAGACAGTTCAACAGTAAAAATTCTTTGTGGTTTTTTAGCCCCTAAAGTAGAAGCAAAAACCTCTAACTTATATTTCCCTTCTAAAAATTGATAGTTTGAGCCATCTTTAGGTAGCAAAAAATGATGGTTTAATGACTTCCCAGTAGCATCAATATATAAGCCACTTCCTCTAACAAGATCAGCTTTTTTCTCTCCATAGACCCATATATTAAACGTCTGTGTGGTTTCTCCTCTATGTATTCTAACAAACATGCTTTCCAATATTTGACCTCTTTTGGAAGTACTAAAAAGAAGTGTTCTTAAATAAACCTTTGAGTCATTCCTATTACTACTGTCAGGACCAAAATATATGGTGGTAGGTTGGGTCATTTTAAGAGTACCCTTGTGAACTAATAGTAAATAAAAAGTAAACACAGAGACTACTAAAGATAAGCTTGATATGATGCTTGTAAATTCCATACTTAAAGATAACAATTCGCTTTAAATCCCATAAAACCTCTAAACTAGTTCTGACAATAAAAGATTAGTCGCAGTTATAAGGTGTTCAGCACATGCATTCAGTCAGGCAGGGCAATAAAACCCGCCAAGCTACTTGCCCTCTTTCATCCCTTAAGCTTGTCATATTTTTTGCTTCCTGTTCCCTGCGGCACTTCCTTAAAATGCATAAGCTTCACCATGTGTCTGGCTCGCTGCGTTTTGCTCGGCAGCCGTATTTCCTGCGTCATACCGCTTTCTCACGGCTCGCGTGCTTCGCGATTGGATAACTGCGGTTGTGTTTGCCTAACGCCCTTCGGTTGTTTCATTTTTATGAGCGATGCAAAAAACTGGTGTTGATTTTTTGGCTGTTTTTCACATCGTTCATAAAAACGTTTGTAAACTTACTTTTTATCTTTTCTACATAAATCCCAAGCGTCTTCAATCACTTTATCTAATGTACCTTTATCAACATCATTTGATCTGAGGACAGCTATTAGCTCCTTAAGTTTGTTTTCTTCTTCCTGATTGACACCTTTTCTTTTTAGCTCCAACATTGCACCTTCTACATTCTGTGCTACACGTGATATTTCAACATCTGCTTGATATTCTAACTCTTCTACAGATCCAGTCCAAGTAGGTGGTTCCCCATTTTCAAAAGCTTTCTTTTGACCTTGATAATTAGCAATTGCCCTTTCCATTGCTCTATAAATATCTGCATTCGCTCTTCCATGTACTCCACCTCTTGAGCATTCATATGCTGTACATAATAAGTACTCATAAATAACTGCATTTCCCATAAATATTATTTTTTTTGATCCTGTAATTTAATATAAATCTATCAGTACAAGTAAGGATAAAGACTTTATAAAACATCCCGGAAAAAAGTAAATGGCATCATTTCACTTTGATGTTTAGCACTTCCTTTCCTGCCATTTGGTTTTTATCGGGATGCTCCAAGCGAACTGCTGCACTTTATTAAATGTAAATCAGCCAACAGAGCGCGGAAGGTTACTTCTCACTAAAGATTTGATGATGATTGCTTAAAAATAATCACCACGCTATTACCTACACTGTTTGCTCTGCGGGCCACTGCGGGTACCACCAGCCAGCCTGCCAAGAGGAGTGTGAGGAACGAGCATGATTGGCAGTGTCTGGCGGTGGTCGCAGGCCCGCCTAACTCTGGCTGTGGTTTTGTTTTTTTGCCATAGCCCCGCAGGGATTAAACTCATCAAAAAAGCAAAAGGGAACAGACGTGCCGAGGAGCGGATGGCAAGCAAAGGGAGGAAAATGCAAATGGGCTTTTTGAGGGTCGGCTAAATAGCGGACAAGTAAAATGATAGGGTGATTCCGATTCTGCTCTGCTTTTTCAGCAGTGCAATAAACCATAAAAACATCACTGTATCATTTTACTTGGGAGTGGTTTAAGGCGTGAGGATTTGCATTTTTCCGGACTGCAGCCTTGCCAACGCACCACAGGCACACCGCTTTACCAAGTATTTTTTCCGACCCCTCGATGGGGAAGGAAAAATAAATTACCCGCTATCGTATTGCACCATCCTCGGCATGGCCGCCATAAGCGACCAACTACCGCTTTGTCCTAGCTTCTGCTCTGAAAAAAGGGATGCAAAGTCTCTGTAATGGATTATTTTATATTCCTGTAGATGAGCCGTAAAACCTATCCCTAGTAAGTTTAGGTGATCTCATTTTTTCAATAAAAGGTTCCCAAACTTCAGCCCGATCAAGATTAGCAGCCTTAACCTCTAATAAGTTGATATAGTGCCTTTTATCCACACGAACCTCCTGATGTTTTCGATAAGATTCATTGTCCATAGTCGAAAAATTAACTAGGTTCTCCAACTTATCAGCTTCCATAATTTTTACGGCAAGTTTATCAAGTTCTTTCAACTCTTTTTGACGTCTATGTGCTTCATAATTCTTCGATTCAATCTGCTTTTCTATAAGTTTAAGCTCATTTTTTTGCTCTTTTAACCTTGCTGTTTTTAAAGAGTCTTGATATTGACTTTCCAACTTCTTCATTTCTAAAGCATGATTTTTATTCAGATAATGCTCTGCAAGTTTAATCTTCTCTTCTTTAAATTTAATCTGATCTTCTTTGAGCTCATTGTAATCCTCTAACTGCCTATTATTGTGATAAAAATATATGGCCAAAAATATTGGGATATATTTAAAAGCTTTTTTGGAGTACTTCTTTAATTTCTTTGCAGGTAAAAGCTTAACCCATTCAATTACTTTATATTCCATAGTTACATTTTTTAGTTAACTAGCAATATAATCATTTATCCTAAAGGATGGAACTGCTGTACTTCTTCCTGTAAACCTTCCATATCATTTTGCAAATAACTTTCTGTACTGCTGATGTAGCGATGGCCGGCAAGGTGTTGTACTTCCCTCAGGTTGTACATTTTAAGCCATT
>NZ_BMEC01000037.1 GCF_014636295.1 Marivirga lumbricoides
TTAGATCTGAATCCGGTGCACGTTCTTTCGCAATTATCAGGTCTGTAATAGATACCATTATCAAAAGAAACAAAAACATATTTGATTGCTTGGCTATTACTGCTAATTTGGTACCTGAGTAGTTACACTAATTTTAACTCATTATAAATTTCTTCTATGATAGACCTATTTCTTTTTAATCTTCTTAATTCAATAAAAACAGGAATTCCAGAATTATTTTCGATTGCTGAGAGAAATAATTTCTTAGAAATAGTGGATTTTCCCATACCAGCTGTATCAATAATCAGAATTCGCTGATAAGTGGAAATAAACTCCTTATCATATTCTGTGACACAAAATTCAATCTCTTTAGCTGCAGAGGACTCTAAAGCAAGAGTTAAAGGTAGATATATGTCCTTAAGTAATCGTTGTTGATTTCTAAATGCTAAAATGTTAAGAACTGAATATGATTTGTAACGCTCTAATAAATAATCATTGAATTTATTATCAAAAAAATGATTTTGAAGTTTACCTTGTTTATTCCATTTCTTGCTTAGATAGTTTAATTTTGGTGTTAACCATGAAGCAATCAACTCTTTTGTTATTGGAGCAGCTATGGTGGCTAAATTTTTCGCAAGTTCAAGATTTTCCATTTGCTAATTTTGCTTGATAATAGAGACAATAAAGATTATATTCTTCACTATGCCTTTTTCAGGTACTTATATATTCAAAGCTTTGAACATAACTGCTTTCTCGCCTAAATCCTAACGATTAGTCGAAAAGCAATGAAAAATACCTATAAGTAGGTAGTAGTTTTGGTAAAAAAGGAAGGGTAGGAGGAGAATTATATTAAAATATTGCTGTACTTGGGTAAATGGTTGATTCTTAGCAAACTGCTATAATGAAAAGGTTTCTATTCTTTTACGAGTTCTTTAAGGCTTTCAAATTCACTTTTCAGATCTGCTTCTATATTTTTCAGATAATCTGCCGCAAAGGGTGCTCCGCAGTCCTGGCTATTGGTGTATTGTATTAAAATTCCGTTATCAAAGTAACTGGCATTTTCCATTATTTCAGATTGGTCCATATCAAACACTTGTGTATCGTTATTCTCTTTCATTGCCGTAGAGTCCCATGTAATGGGTCTGTTGTAGGTGTAATCGGTCTCCAGCACAAATGATAGCTGCCCGTCTTTTGTATAAAACTCCTGAATAGCTTTGCCTGTTTCCCCGAAGTTAACTACAGCAATCTTTAATAGCGTATCTTTTTGAAAATAATAGGTGGCAGTGCCGCCCTCAGTGGATTGCTCAAGATCTCTTTCATCAACTGAAGTCCACTCAGTGATTTCATTAATTCTGTTGACGTTTTCATTAATTGGTTTCAATTTTTCTATAAGAGCATTTTGAGTGGTTGTGTCCTCAATTAAATAGGCTTTTTCTTCTTCTTCTTCTTCTTCTTCTGCTTGTTGTTGTTCATATTCTACTCTCAGGTCTTTGTCAGGCTCAGGAATTAATTCAAGCCGATCTTTTTGAGCAACTGATTTTTCTCTATTGTCCGTGCAACTGAGCAAAGAGATAATTACTAGTATGATGAGGGTTGTTTTCATGTTGAAGTGATAAGGTTTAATTTCTGTTCACATGAGTAGAATGTTTCGTTGCATAGTAAGTGAAAAAAATCCAATGACTAGCATTATTTTGTGTCGTATGAAATTGGTGTAATACTTTCAAGATTCCAATAGCTGCTCATCATATTATCTTGTTTTCCCTTACAAAAATCTTTAGAAACTTTTTTTTCTTCCTTAATCCAATAATCCAGTTCTATTAAACAAGAGTTTTGATAGTATAGAAATCCTTTTCTTCCTTTGAAAGCTTGACCTACTCTCGGTTGTAGATAAATGGTATCTCCTTCAAAAGTTATGATACCCACAGTTGTTGTGTTACCACTATGTCCCTCTGTAGAATATTTAAAAGTTGAGTCTTTTAATAGTTCAATTATCCAGAATGATCCATCTGCTCCACCAAAATATGTTCCCACAAAAGGTACTTCATTTTTTTTACATGAATAAAGGATTAAGCAAAGTGTAATCGCGCAGATGATTCTACTCATTTTTACAGTACAATATAAAGTTCCTATCGATTAAGAATGTCAAGATAATAGCTTTAAATCAAATGTGACCTACGTTATGATTTTAGTTTTTCCTTCCCACTTAATCTAACCTTCCAGTATTTTACAAATGTGAATCAGTAAGAGGTTCTTTCTTTACTAAAACCTATCAATTCATCGAAAAGGCGTAAAAGATACTATTCCTAAGATTGCTTCACATGCATTCTGTTCGATTAGTATCAAAACCAAGATCGTTCTCCCCCTTTCCTAAAAAGGGGGCAGGGGGATTTATTTGGGACTGAATCTTTTAACCTGAATATACACAATAGACCTCGTCACTGTGACGTTTTTCTCATGGCTTTACCGAAGCCATAGTAAAGCGCGGCAGTCTTGAGAAAGACAAGCAAAACGTCTTACGTTCCAAATCAAAAGATTGCCACACATGCATTCTGTTTGATTTGCATCGACAGAATGGCATGTTCGCAATGACGGGTACGATTTAATACTGAAATCCGAATTAAATTTTATTGAATTTTTAATTTTAAAAGATGCATTTGGTTGACAGCGTACTTAACAGCAGGGGGATTCCCAAAAATTTTTGGAGTGAAACGGAAAAAATTTTTGGAATGACGCGCTCTTTTTGGAGATTGTAGGAAAAATTCAAATGTAGTACAATTATCAATTGCCCCGAGGTCGTACTCCCTCTTTTTCTAAGAGAGGGTTGGGGTGAGTTATACAGCAATGACCAGAAGGTTAATATTTTAACCACTAGCTATTAATTTGCACGTCATTTCCAATAAATTTTTCCGCTGCTCTTCAATATTTTCTGGCCTAGTTTCCCTTTAGCTTGAATGACCATTTATTTAAAAGGGAATTCCAATGCTTATTATTAACTTCAAACTTTCCGAGATCGTTCTCCCCCTTTCCTAAAAAGGGGGCAGGGGGGATTTATTTGGGACTGAATTGTTTAACCTGAATATACACAATAGACCTCGTCACTGCCAGGTTTTCCTCATGGCTTTATGGAAGCCATAGAAAACCGTGGCAGTCTTAAGAAAGACAAGTAAAACGTCTTACGTTCCAAATCAAAAGATTGCTTCACATGCATTCTGTTCGATTAGCATCGAAAGAATAACATGTTCGCAATGACGGGTACGATTTAA
>NZ_BMEC01000038.1 GCF_014636295.1 Marivirga lumbricoides
AGTGGTCATGCAACCAGAACCCTACAAAGGCCAGGACGATTACTGCCACCAGCGAAATCATTCCTTCCATGATCTCCCGGTTTTTACCGCTTATACCAATCACCCAATCGGAGAAAAACCATCCGGCCACTCCTAACAACATGGCGGTTATCCACCCTCCGTGCACCCAGGGTATAGCCTTTTTTAGTCCTGATGAACGAATGAGGGCCAGGATGAGGGCCAGGATCAAAAATGCTTCCAGCCCCTCTCGCAACATAATTGAAGCTGACAATGCAAATGACAGCCAATAATTAAGTTTTTTGTCCTGCATCATTTCCTCTGCCTGACGCAGCATGGAAAGGCCATTGTCAATTTCTTTCTCAACTTGTGCTTTATCACCATTATTTTCGATTACCTCACGGATCTTAAACATTTGCTGCTCCAGGCTGGCTGTAAAAGCGGGAGCATTGGCCTTTAGCCTTGCCTCCGAAGGCTCAATACCTTCCAGGTAAGCTGCCAGGGCATCTTCACGTGCAGAGGAATACCTGCCGGAAGTATAATTTTGTAAGGCACTTTTTAAATAATTTCTTGCTTTATCAAGCGAATATTTTTGTGCATTATCTCCGGGAAATTGAGTTCTCAGGCCCATTAGCAACAGCTCAGTATCAGCACTATAATCATTCCTCAGACTTTTAAGCAATTCCACATCTGAAAGGGTAGCCACCTCCTCCAAATTCACTGTATTGTTTGCCAGATCAAACTTCTGTTGCAGTTCAGTATTTTGGTCAGCTTGAGTTGTAAAGCGGAGAGATTTTATATAAAATGCCAAATCCCAAATTTCTTTATCGGATAAGGTGGCAAAACTTTGCATGGCAGTGCCTTCCACACCCAGTTTTATAGTGTTATATGCCTGAAAGGGCGAGATTTCCTGCATCAGGTTAGCATTGAGAAAATTGGTAGGAGCCGGTTTTAAGCCTGCCGCCAACCTACCGTCTCCCGATCCATTCACTCCATGGCAGGAAGTACAATTCTGTACATATAAGCTTTTTCCGTTTTTGAGATCAGGCCATATCAGAGGAGCCGTTTTAAGACCGGTCGTTTTGATAATTTCTCGTCTGGCCTGTTGGGCTAAGGTAGAAATACTTTTATGAGGAGATTTATTTTCTATTTGCTTTCCTAATTCTTTTAACTGTGACAGAATAAGCAGCTTGTTATCCTGCGGCAGATCACTTTCTTCAATGAGCAAATACACTTTGTCACTGAATTCCTGCATTTCAGCAAACTCTGCTTCATCTATAACTTGCCCGTTTTGTACAGCTGCGGTATAGTCCCTTGAAATGTAATCCAGCAAATGAATGGTGGTTCGCAGGCTACTATCATCCTTGCTTGCCATTACATTATACGAAAAAATACAAAGCAGTACACCTACCGTAAAAAATGTATATAATGAGTTTCTTATCATTTCTATTTAGTCCTTTAAAACCTCTCTAATTACATTTAGCTATCTGTTAAACACACTACAATTTGGTTTAAAACTTCATTTTCTGGATTCTGATAGCATTCAAAATAGCCAGAAAGGCCACACCTACATCTGCAAATACGGCTTCCCACAAAGATGCTAACCCTACGGCTCCCAGGATCATCATTATTAATTTTACCCCGAAGGCCAGGGCAATATTCTGCCAGACCACTTTACGTGTAGATCTACCTATTTTTATAGCCCTTGCAATCCTTGAAGGCTGATCTGTCTGGATGATCACATCAGCCGTTTCAATCGCCACATCACTTCCGAGCCCACCCATGGCTATCCCCACATCACTGACTGCCAAAACGGGTGCATCGTTGATCCCGTCACCCACAAAAGCAATGCTGACTGATGGATCTTTCTTCATTTCCTCCACCTCATGAAGCTTATCCTCCGGCAACAAACCACCTTTGGCTTGTTCTAAGCCCAATTCGTTTCCAATTTTTTCAGTAATTGATGGCTTGTCGCCCGACAGCATAATAATTTTCTTAATGCCGGCATCATGCATTTGCCTTACCGCTTCTACCGCATCTTCTTTCAGTTGGTCGGCAATGGTAACGTAGCCGGAAAATAGATCATCAATGGCGATCATCACGATAGATTCAACGATGGCATCAGTCTCTTCCGGAACATCAATGCCATGAGTTGTCATTAATGCTTTATTGCCTACTAAAACCGTTTTATGATTGACTTTACCTTTTAACCCCTTCCCTGCTATTTCGCTTACATCAGACGCTGTATAATGCTGCCCATTTAATTCATACTCCATAATGGCACGGGCAATCGGGTGGGTGGACTGACCCTCTAGCGCCAACAAATATGACATCATTTCACTTTCAGAAATAGCTATCGGTTTGATCTGTTTGATCTTAAACACCCCTTTAGTTACTGTGCCTGTTTTATCCATGATCACTGTATTTACTTTAGTCATGGCATCAAGAAATGAGGCTCCCTTAAACAGGATGCCGTTTCTTGAGGCCGCACCTAAGCCCCCGAAATAGCCCAGTGGAATAGAAATTACCAATGCACAGGGACAGGAGATTACCAGGAAGATAAGCGCTCTGTATAACCAATCCTGGAATACGTAATTATCTACAAAAAAGTAGGGGAGAACGGTGAGGCAGATGGCAAGAAGTACCACGATAGGGGTATAGATTCGTGCAAACTTCCTGATAAAAAGCTCCGTTTTTGATTTCCTTGCCGTGGCATTTTGTACCATATCCAAAATCCGGGCAATGGAGCTGTCGTTAAATTCTTTGGTCGTTTCCAGTTCGATTACGCCTTCAAGGTTAATACTCCCCGCAAAAACCTTATCTCCTTTATATATAGTGTCAGGTTTACTTTCCCCTGTGATGGCTGCGGTATTGACGCTGGCCTTTTCAGACAAAAGGATGCCATCCAAAGGTATTTTTTCTCCTGTTCGCACCTGAACCTTTTCACCGATATGCACCGTTTCCGGGTTTACCTCTACAAAATCATTGTCCCTATATACCAAAGCTATATTAGGCCGCACATCGAGTAAGGCCTTTATATTGCCTTTAGCTCGTGTCACGGCAGCATTTTGAAAGAGTTCACCTACGGCATAAAACAACATCACGGCTACACCTTCCGGGTATTCACCTATGGCAAACGCTCCTAATGTAGCAATGGACATCAGGAAGAATTCAGTGAAAAAATCACCTTTCCTGATGCTTTCCCAGCCTTCTT
>NZ_BMEC01000039.1 GCF_014636295.1 Marivirga lumbricoides
AGTGGTCATGCAACCAGAACCCTACAAAGGCCAGGACGATTACTGCCACCAGCGAAATCATTCCTTCCATGATCTCCCGGTTTTTACCGCTTATACCAATCACCCAATCGGAGAAAAACCATCCGGCAACTCCTAACAACATGGCGGTTATCCACCCTCCGTGTACCCAGGGTATAGCCTTTTTTAGTCCTGATGAACGAATAAGAGCCAGAATGAGGGCCAGGATCAAAAATGCTTCCAGCCCCTCTCGCAACATAATTGAAGCTGACAATGCAAATGACAGCCAATAATTAAGCTTTTTGTCCTGCATCATTTCCTCTGCCTGCCGCAGCATGGCAAGACCAGTATCAATTTCCTTCTCAACTTGTGCTTTATCACCTTTATTTTCAATTATCTCACGTATCTCAAACATTTGCTGCTCCAGGCTGGCTGTAAAAGCGGGAGCATTGGCCTTTAGCCTTGCCTCCGAAGGCTCAATACCTTCCAGGTAAGCTGCCAGGGCATCTTCACGTGCAGAGGAGTACCTGCCGGAAGTATAATTTTGCAAGGCACTTTTTAAATAATTCCTTGCTTTGTCAAGCGAATATTTTTGTGCATTATCTCCGGGAGATTGTGTTCTCAGTGCGGTTAGCAACAACTCTGGGTCAGCACTATCATTATTGCTCAGACGTTTGACCAATTCCACATCGGAAAGGGTAGCCACCTCCTCCAAATTCACTGCATTGTTTGCCTGATCAAACTTCTGTTGCAGCTCGCTATTTTTGTCAGCTTGAGGTGTAAAGCGGAGGGCTTTTATATAAAATGCCAAATCCCAAATCTCTTTATCGGATAAGGTGGCAAAACTCTGCATGGCAGTGCCTTCCACACCCAGTTTTATCGTGTTATATGCCTGAAAGGACGAGATTTCCTGCATCAGGGTATCGTTGAGAAAATTGGTAGGAGCTGGTTTTAAGCCAGCTGCCAACTTACCGTCTCCCGCTCCATTCACTCCATGGCAGGGTGTGCAATGCTGTACATATAAGCTTTTTCCGTTTTTGAGATCAGGCCATACCAGGGGAGCCGTTTTAAGACCGGTAGTTTTGATAATATCTTGTCTGGTCTGCTGGGCTAAGTTATAAATACTTTGATGCGGAGCTTTTTTTTCAATTTGGCTTCCTAATTCTTTTAACTGTGACAGAATAAGCAGCTTGTTATCCTGCGGCAGATTACTTTCTTCAATGAGTACATACACTTTATCACTGAATTCCTGCATTTCAGCAAACTCTGCTTCATCTATAACTTGCCCGTTTTGTACAGCTGCGGTATAGTCTCTTGAAATGTAATCCAGCAAATGAATGGTGGTTCGCAGGCTACTATCATCCTTGCTTGCCATTACGTTATACGGAAAAATACAAAGCAGTACACCTACCGTAAAAAATGTATATAATGAGTTTCTTATCATCTATTTAGTCCTTTAAAACCTCTCTAATTACATTTAGCTATCTGTTAAACACACTACAATTTGGTTTAAAACTTCATTTTCTGGATTCTGATAGCATTCAGAATAGCCAGAAAGGCCACACCTACATCTGCAAACACGGCTTCCCACAAAGATGCTAAACCTATGGCTCCCAGGATCATCATTATTAATTTTACCCCGAAGGCCAGGGCAATATTCTGCCAGACCACCTTACGTGTAGATCTACCTATTTTTATAGCCCTTGCAATCTTTGAAGGCTGATCTGTCTGGATGACCACATCGGCCGTTTCAATCGCCACATCACTTCCGAGCCCACCCATGGCTATGCCCACATCACTGACTGCCAAAACGGGTGCATCGTTGATCCCGTCACCCACAAAAGCAATGCTGGCTGATGGATCTTTCTTCATTTCCTCTACCTCATGAAGCTTATCCTCCGGTAACAAACCGCCTTTGGCTTGTTCTAAGCCCAATTCGTTTCCAATTTTTTCAGTAATAGAAGGCT
Organism: Marivirga lumbricoides; assembly: GCF_014636295.1. Classification (GTDB taxonomy): domain Bacteria; phylum Bacteroidota; class Bacteroidia; order Cytophagales; family Cyclobacteriaceae; genus Marivirga; species Marivirga lumbricoides. The sequence goes on from NZ_BMEC01000039.1 coordinate 1,965, forward strand.
TGTCGCCCGACAGCATAATGATTTTCTTAATGCCGGCATTATGCATTTGTCTTACAGCTTCTACCGCATCTTCTTTCAGTTGGTCGGCAATGGTAACATAGCCGGAAAATTGATCATCAATGGCGATCATCACGATAGATTCAACGATGGTATCTGTCTCCGATGGGACATCAATGCCATGAGCTGTCATTAATGCTTTATTGCCTACTAAAACCGTTTTATGATTGACTTTACCTTTTAACCCCTTTCCTGCTATTTCGCTTACCTCAGAACCTGTATGATTCTGCCCATTTAATTCATACTCCATTATGGCACGGGCAATCGGGTGGGTCGACTGCTCCTCCAGGGCCAATAGATAGGACATCATTTCATTTTCGGAAATAGCTACTGGTTTGATTTCTTTGATCTTAAACACCCCTTTGGTAACGGTGCCTGTTTTATCCATAACCACTGTATTTACTTTAGTTATGGCATCAAGAAATGAGGCTCCCTTAAACAGGATACCGTTTCTTGAGGCCGCACCTAATCCACCGAAATAGCCCAGTGGAATAGAAATTACCAATGCACAGGGACAAGAAATTACCAGGAAGATAAGTGCTCTGTATAACCAATCCTGGAATACGTAATTATCTACAAAAAAATAGGGGAGAACGGTGAGGCAGATGGCAAGAAATACCACGATAGGGGTATATACCCGGGCAAATTTTCTGATAAAAAGCTCCGTTTTTGATTTCCTTGCCGTGGCATTTTGTACCATATCCAATATCCGGGCAATGGAGCTGTCGTTAAATTCTTTGGTTGTTTCCAGTTCTATTACGCCTTCAAGGTTGATGCTGCCCGCAAAAACTTTATCTTCTTTATATATGGTGTCGGGCTTACTTTCCCCTGTGATGGCTGCCGTATTGACGCTGGCCTTTTCAGACAAAAGGATGCCGTCCAAAGGAATTTTTTCTCCTGTTCGCACCTGAACTTTTTCCCCGATATGCACCGTTTCCGGGTTTACCTCTACAAAATCATTGTCTTTATATACTAAAGCAATATTAGGCCGCACATCGAGTAAGGCCTTTATATTGCCTTTAGCCCGTTTCACCGCAGCATTTTGAAACAGTTCACCTACCGCATAAAACAACATCACGGCTACACCTTCCGGGTATTCACCTATGGCAAACGCTCCTAATGTAGCAATGGACATCAGGAAGAATTCAGTGAAAAAATCACCTTTCCTGATGCTTTCCCAGCCTTCTT
>NZ_BMEC01000040.1 GCF_014636295.1 Marivirga lumbricoides
ACGCGTGATCAGCAAAAGCAGGGGAATTTCACAACCACTCAAGATGGAGACAGTATCACTAATAACTATACTACTGGTAGCAACAGTAAGCAATGCAGATAAAATCTGCATCGGCTATCAATCAACAAACTCCACAGAAACTGTGGACACACTAACAGAAAACAATGTCCCTGTGACACATGCCAAAGAACTGCTCCACACAGAGCATAATGGGATGCTGTGTGCAACAAGCTTGGGACAACCTCTTATTTTGGACACCTGCACCATCGAAGGGCTAATCTATGGCAATCCTTCTTGTGATCTATCGCTGGAAGGAAGAGAATGGTCCTATATCGTCGAGAGACCATCAGCCGTTCACGGATTGTGTTACCCCGGGAACGTAGAAGATCTAGAAGAGCTAAGGTCACTTTTTAGTTCTGCTAGGTCTTATCAAAGAATCCAGATCTTCCCAGACACAATCTGGAATGTTTCTTACGATGGAACAAGCACAGCATGCTCAGGTTCATTCTACAAAAGCATGAGATGGTTGACTCGAAAGAACGGCGAGTACCCTACCCAAGACGCCCAATACACAAATAATCAAGGGAAGAACATTCTTTTCATGTGGGGTATAAATCACCCACCCACCGATGATACGCAGAGAGGGCTGTACACAAGAACCGACACAACAACGAGTGTGGCAACAGAAGAAATAAATAGGATTTTCAAACCATTGATAGGACCAAGGCCTCTTGTCAACGGTTTGATGGGAAGAATCAATTATTACTGGTCTGTATTGAAACCTGGTCAAACACTGCGAATAAAATCTGATGGGAATCTAATAGCTCCATGGTATGGACACATTCTTTCAGGAGAGAGCCACGGAAGAATTCTAAAGACTGATTTAAAAAGAGGTAGCTGCACAGTGCAGTGTCAGACAGAAAAAGGTGGCTTAAACACAACACTGCCATTCCAAAATGTAAGTAAGTATGCATTTGGAAACTGCTCAAAATATATTGGCATAAAGAGTCTCAAACTTGCAGTTGGTCTGAGGAATGTGCCTTCTAAATCTAGTAGAGGACTATTCGGGGCCATAGCAGGGTTTATAGAGGGAGGTTGGTCAGGACTAGTTGCTGGTTGGTATGGGTTCCAGCATTCAAATGACCAAGGGGTTGGCATCGCAGCAGATAGAGACTCAACCCAAAAGGCAATTGATAAAATAACATCCAAAGTGAATAATATAGTCGACAAAATGAACAAGCAGTATGAAATCATTGATCATGAATTCAGTGAGGTAGAAACTAGACTTAACATGATTAATAATAAGATTGATGATCAAATCCAGGATATATGGGCATATAATGCAGAATTGCTAGTTCTGCTTGAAAACCAGAAAACACTCGATGAGCATGACGCAAATGTAAACAATCTATATAATAAAGTAAAGAGGGCGTTGGGTTCTAATGCGGTGGAAGATGGGAAAGGATGTTTCGAGCTATACCACAAATGTGATGACCAATGCATGGAGACAATTCGGAACGGGACCTACAACAGAAGGAAGTATCAAGAGGAATCAAAATTAGAAAGACAGAGAATAGAGGGGGTCAAGCTGGAATCTGAAGAAACTTACAAAATCCTCACCATTTATTCGACTGTCGCCTCATCTCTTGTGTTTGCAATGGGGTTTGCTGCCTTATTGTTCTGGGCCATGTCTAATGGGTCTTGCAGATGCAACATTTGTATATAATTAGCAAAAACACCCTTGTTTCTACTGATCACGCGT
>NZ_BMEC01000041.1 GCF_014636295.1 Marivirga lumbricoides
TATCTGTCCTTTCTCATTGGTTTTCACGCCAATGTTTTCAAGGCCTAAGTTGGTAGTGTACGGTTTCCGGCCAATGGCCATAAGGCAATAGTCGCCTTCTAACAATATTTCTTCTTTATCGGAAAGGTTTTCCGCTTTCAATTCCACCTTATTATCCATGGCTGATGCATCTGTCACCTTATGTTTCAAATAAAATTCAATTCCTTGTTTTTTTAGGGAACGGTGCAGTTGATGTCCCAGTGCGCCATCCATAGTGGCGATAAGGCTATCAAAATATTCCAGAATTGACACCTTAGAGCCCAGGCGGGCGAAAACAGAACCTATCTCAACCCCGATAACGCCTCCACCAACGACCAATAAATGGTCGGGAATTTCGCGTAGGGCAAGGGCTTCCGTAGAAGAGATGATACGCTTTTTATCGATTTCAATATTGGGCAGTGAGGCGGGTTTGGACCCTGTGGCAATGATAATTTTATCGGTTTCTATAGTTTCCGTTTTAGCTTCGGCCTTAATCTCAATCGTGTTTTTGTCCTTGATGGTGCCGTGGCCTTCATAGACGGTAACTTTGTTCTTTTTCATCAGATAGTCAACGCCATTGATGATTTCCTGTACCACATCCTGTACCCTTTGGTTCATTTTTTTGATGTCGACATTGGCTTCTTTTACATCAATCCCAAAATTTTCAAATTGATGTTTGAGTTTGTAGTAATGCTCAGAGGCTTCAAGCCAGGCTTTTGACGGGATACAGCCCACATTAAGGCAGGTGCCTCCCAACGTGCTGTACCTTTCAATAATTGCCGTTTTCAATCCTAATTGAGCACATCGAATGGCGCTTACATACCCGCCAGGTCCAGAGCCTATTATAGTTACATCAAATTTTTCCATATTCGTATGTTTTTTAAATTAAAGTTGACCATTGAGCCGTTAGGGTTCAGTTTTCAGGCACCCCAACCTGTTGCTTTTCCTAAGACTTTTTGCTAACTCCTTTTAGCTTTCAACACTTTACATATTCAATTTCCTCACTTCTTATAAGCCAACAATCTCAACGCATTATACACTACTACCAGAGTAGAGCCTTCAAGTATGGATATTCTTTTATTTAGTAGCATTTGATTCAATCTGTTGGTTTAATCTGGTTTTACGGTTACTCCCATAATAGAGCAATAACATGATGACAAATAAGATGATTTGAGCCGCTACTGTTTCAATAGTGGGATATATTCCCAGCCAATCTACGCTCACCGATACAGGAAAACCGGTAATGGATAGCCATCCAGCTTCCTGAATGGAATGGACACCCTTACCGATCAGGATCAATGCTAGCAGGGTAATTACCCAGGCGGAATAGCGAAACAACTGCCGAACAGGTATCTTCTTTGAATACCTTACAAACAGGATTGCAAACAGTGCGATTAATGCAAAAGCAGCTAAAACACCCAAACCAATGGATGATTGATGAGCCGGTTGCGTTTCCAGGCTGATAGCCTGTAAAAACAAAATGGATTCGAAGGCTTCACGAAACACAACCATAAAGGAGAAAAAAGCAATACCAAACATTTTGTCTTTCTTTAGCTGTTTGCGTATTTTTTCTTCAATAAACTTTTGCCAATTTTTAGCATGTGAGTGGTCATGCAACCAGAACCCTACAAAGGCCAGGACGATTACTGCCACCAGCGAAATCATTCCTTCCATGATCTCCCGGTTTTTACCGCTTATACCAATCACCCAATCGGAGAAAAACCATCCGGC
>NZ_BMEC01000042.1 GCF_014636295.1 Marivirga lumbricoides
AACGCGTGATCAGTAGAAACAAGGGTATTTTTCTTTAATTGTCATACTCCTCTGCATTGTCTCCGAAGAAATAAGATCCTTCATTACTCATGTCAAAGGAAGGCACGATCGGGTTCGTTGCCTTTTCGTCCGAGAGCTCGAAGACTCCCCGCCCCTGGAATGACACATCTTCTGGTCTTGCACTTTCCATCATTCTTATGATTTCAGTCCTCATGTCAGACGTTCTACCCTCAGTATTCCCTGTAAAAGCTGCCATTATGGTCGCTCTTTCGAAGGGGAGATTTCTCTGTACCGAGAAAGTGGGTTGAACGCTAATCTGTCCCGCAGATGCTCTCTGTTGGTTGGTGTTCCCTCCGCTTCTGGTTCTTATAGCCCAATATCTACTTCTCAGTTCAAGAGTGTTGGAGTCCATTGTTTCCATGTTCTCATTTGAAGCAATTTGAACCCCTCTGGTGGATAATTGTCCTCTTGGGACCATTCTTGTCCCTCTGATGAAACTTGAGACTCTAAGGTCCTCAAATGCTGCAGAGTGGCATGCCATCCACACTAGTTGACTCTTGTGTGCTGGATTCTCGTTTGGTCTTATTAGACTAAAAACCTGGCTGTTTTGAAGCAGACGGAAAGGGTCTATTCCAACCAGGGAGTACCCTTCTCTCTCAAAGTCATATCCACTGGCCACTGCAAGTCCGTATACACAAGCAGGCAAGCAGGATTTATGGGCCACAGATCCTCTCAGGATGAGTGCAGACCTTGCCAGAAAAATGAGATCTTCTATTTCAGCATTTCCAGGATTTCTGCTTTCTCGCACTTGATCCACCATTGCTCTTTGTGCTGCTGTTTGGAATTTCCCTTTGAGGATGTTGCACATCCTCTCGTATGCAATTCTTGTTCTTCTTCCATTTTCGCCTCTCCAGAAATTCCGGTCGTTTATACCTCGTTTTATCATCCGAATCAGCTCCATCACCATTGTTCCTATCCCCTTTACTGCTGCGCCTGCAGCTCCAGATCTCCTCGGGAGGGTTGATCCCTGCATCAGGGAGCACATCCTGGGGTCCATTCCAGTACGCACGAGAGCTCTCGTTCTCTGATATGTAGCATCATTTAGGTTGGAATGCCATATCATCATATGGGTAAGACCAGCAGTTGCGTCTTCTCCATTGTTCGCTTGACGCCAAATTCTCCTGATTTCCTCCTTGTCATACAGGATCAGCTCTCTCACCCATTTCCCGTCTCTTCTTCGGTAAATTGGACCTCCAGTTTTCTTCGGGTCCTTTCCCGCACTGGGGTGCTCTTCCAGGTATCTGTTTCTTCTTTCATCAAATGCAGAGAGTACCATTCTCTCTATTGTTATACTGTTCTGGATCAGCCTCCCTTCATTGTCACTGAGTTTGAGTTCTGTACACATTTGTATGTAGAATCTCCCAATGCCGCTAACCATTCTTCCGACAGATGCTCTGATCTCAGTAGCATTCTGGCGTTCTCCACCAGTCTCCATCTGTTCATAGGATCGTTTGGTGCCTTGAGACGCCATGATGTTGATGTCACTCAGTGAGTGATTATCTACCCTGCTTTTGCTGATCACGCGT
>NZ_BMEC01000043.1 GCF_014636295.1 Marivirga lumbricoides
GTAACTACTCAGGTACCAAATTAGCAGTAATAGCCAAGCAATCAAATATGTTTTTGTTTCTTTTGATAATGGTATCTATTACAGACCTGATAATTGCGAAAGAACGTGCACCGGATTCAGATCTAAATTGCCCTGATACCTTTTGTTTTATTTTCACATTCCTAATAGCTCTTTCGGAACCATTATTATCTGAAGGCACTAAGGAATGGTAGAGGAATTTGAATAAATAATTTCTGTTTTTGACGAGCCTCTTTCTAAAAGAGGTTATTTTCTTATACTTTTTATCTACCTCTATTTTTAGCAGTTCATCCAAGCCCACTTCTATTTGCTCAAGCTGTTTGCTGTTTGACTGGAATCCTTCTTTTTCTAAAGTTTTCCTGGCCCTTAGTGAATCCTGTAGGAGTTGCTTCATATTGACAGGCCAATCATGGTTAGGGTAAATTTCTATGAGATGGTTTAAATCCCTCAACAAATGGGCCATGCAAAGCTGATGTGACAGGGCGGGCGTGGCCAGCTGTGCGGCCCAAGCATCGCTCACTAATATTGATGAGGGAAAACCATCAGGGAAATTGTCTTTAACGGCCTTGATGCCCCTGCTTTCTGATACGGCAATAAAAGTATTGTAGGGGTTTTGCCATGTGTGTATCCAGAATTTCTCTCCATCCACTTTAACCCCTGTTTCATCCGCACCAACCACTACAGCCTTAGCTATATTTTCCTTTATACGCTGGTAGGCCAAGCTTGACTTTTCAGTAAAACTGTCAAGTAGGTTCTTTATGCTCCCTTGTGAAATAGGCATATTGTAGGCATCCTTAAGATACTCGCTTATTCGGTCATATGGCATGTATTGCCTAACCGACAAATAGGCAATAAGGCTTTCCACGTTTGCCCCATATTGAATAGGGGCGTTTACTTGGGAAGGGAAGTTTGATTTATTAATGTGCCCACAGCTACACTTTCTCTGGTAGCACTCATGCTGGGTATATATGGGCTTCACTATAGGTAGATCAACTACTTGGCGTTTGCTGAGCAATTCTTCATTCAAGCTGCTAATGTCTTTCTGACAGCTGCCACAAAAATTCGGAATGTGTTTGATTATTTCATCAGGTGCAATGCTGAATTTCAAGGTACTGCCTTCATGGCCTGGCTGACCTCCTGATTTCTTACCACTTTTTCCTCGTAGGCTTCGGTTTTTCCTGTTGTCTTCTTTGGAAGGTGGCACAGAACCGGTATTGCTGTTCTTGGGATGCTTAAGCTGATGAACTTCTTCTTCCAGATTACTTATTTTAGCTTCAAGTTTCAAGATCAAAGCGGATTGATCGCTAATGACTTGAAGAAGGTGTTTTATGAAGAGTTCTTGTTCCAAAGGCTATAAATTTTAACAAGTATAGCAGGAAAAATCAAGACTTTTTAAACAAAAAAATGTGTATAAACTCCTCATTAAGCTGATTTTCAGCTATTCGCCAATTAAATTACCCCCATGATGTTTCAGGCTACTTTTTAATTGGAAACTTATCCACACAACATGAAAAATTATTTTATTTTAGCACCTGAGTAGTTAC
>NZ_BMEC01000044.1 GCF_014636295.1 Marivirga lumbricoides
AACGCGTGATCAGTAGAAACAAGGAGTTTTTTTCTAAAATTGCGAAAGCTTATATCGGCGTGAAGTTGATATTCGCTCCATCAGGCCATGAGCCTGTTCCATATGTACCAGAGGTTCCACAGAACACAATAATGCTATTTGAGGTCCACCACACTCTGGGTTCCTGTGGTCTCCCTCTTATCAACTCCACATAAAAACACCTGTTGATGCATTTTTTGCCTTCAACAGAGAAAATGCCAGAATACCCAGACCAGTCGTTACTGTCAACTATGACTTGCCTATTTATCTGTGATTTTGAATTAGCCATGGTCCAACCATTGACGACCCTAAAGGTCTCATAACCAGAGCGTGAACCATTTTTGATTGTCCGTCCCATCCAAACATCATTCCCGTCGTCAAAGGCCCACCCTTTCACTCCTGGGGCCCCTCTTTCGTTATTGGGATCTCTGCAGTTGCTGCTGCTGGAGCTATCATCATTCCTTGGTGTGTCGCCAACAAGTCCTGAGCACACATAACTGGACTCAATGCTATAATCAGCCATATTTATATATAGAATGGGCCTATTGGAGCCCTTCCAATTGTCTCTGCACACACACCTAACTTCAGGATACCGGGGGTAACAAGAGCATTCCTCAACGTGCTGAGCACTTCCTGACAATGGGCTAATATTTACAATTTTCCCTTCTCTTATAAATAATACTCTAGTGTCGGCTTCTCCTGATGCACTTCCATCAGTCATTACCACTGCACAAGTTCCATTGATGCAAACGCATTCTGACTCCTGAGTTCTGAGGATGTTTTTGGACCATGAACCAATACTGTCAACAAGCATCCCGTCATATATGATACTCGCAGTAGCATTTTTATCATCCCCAGTAACACAAACATGTAACCATGCTTTTCCATCATAGCAGCTTGAGCTAGACCATGCTATGCACACTTGTTTGGTTCCTAAATGAAATGGGACACCCAACTCATTCATTAAAAGAGTTCTGTGAGGGGTTCTATCATGTGTAGTGCCATTTGAGTGCTCGTTTTTTAGGGTGGTTCCCTGCCCAAGTGCAAATTGATAACATTTGTTGGGGCTGCATGAGACATAGGGTTCTCTTGTCACCCAGATATCCCCACTTGCAGAGAGTCTAATTGAGTTGTCTTTTGCAAACGGGGCGAACCCTGTGATTTGACATTGTGGTTTTGACCAATTCTTGTATTCTGCTACTGTAGGACAAATTTCCCTCTCTATGGTGGTGCTATTCAAATGCAATGTGTTCCTCTCTATTATGATTGGTTCACATGGCATCACTTGATTATTTGATGGGTTACTGCATTCAGTCTGACTGAAATGTAGTGTCATAGTCATTGTTAAGATGGCAACCTGCATGAGGAGACATATTATCGCAATGATTAGAGAAACAGAGCCAATTGCTGTTATCTTCTGGTTTGGATTCATTTTTACTCCTGCTTTTGCTGATCACGCGT
>NZ_BMEC01000045.1 GCF_014636295.1 Marivirga lumbricoides
AGCTTAACAGCATTGGCCATCATGACAGCGAAGAAAACATGCATCATTTCTCGTTTCTCTCCCTTAACCTTGATTTTATTCAGGCCGTAGGCCGTTTTATGGGTTCCAAAACTTCCTTCCATCACCGTGGCTCTCTGGTTGGAGATAAGGCTTCTGAGCTTGCTTTCCTGAGGTTGGTTTACTTTAGGGCCTTTCTTGGGAAAGCAGGTAAATACTTTCTTTTCGGTTAAATATTTTCTATTGGCGTTGGTGGCATAAATACGATCAGCTCCTAGTTGATGAAGTGGCCCAAAGATCGATCTATGCTTTATACTACTTAATTTTAGCCTGGTACTTTCATTGAAAGCTCTGAACTCCATGGCATCAATAAAACAGATACCATCCACCTGAAGCATGTGTGCCTTCATTCCGAATTCCACCCTTTTAGTTTCTTTACCTCGCACTATAGGCCTAACATAAGGCTTGGGCAATGATACTATTCTGTTTTTCAATTCTTTTGCAGGATGATGTTGTAAGAATTGCTGTTGCTGGAGCACCTTCTTTATAGTATTTAGATAGGATCGCTCCTGGAAGTGAAGCTGTATTTGTGGGTTTTCATTGAGCAGGCACTGCAGCTGTCCCAGGCCTTTGGATAGTAGATATATCAATGACTTTTTACGCTTTCTGCCTGCTTTGTATGTCTTTTTACGGCTACGATCGTAAGACAGCTGCTTACGTTTTTGATCTATATACCTGGAGCGAGGTCGTTTGATACTTAATATTTTACTCCACCTAAAGAGTTGCTTCTCAAATACCCATTGGCAGCTTTCCCAGAGCAGCTTAACATCGGTAGGAAAACGGATATAGCTCTCATAGCAAGTGGCATCCATTAACAGAACATGGGTATTGTTCATATCTCTTTTCCAGTGGTGGATCAATACCTCCTGGAGCTGTTGCCAATCTGTATTGTCAGCTATATACATCCTGACCCTGCTTAAAATGGCCTTGTCCTTAATTTTTTGGTGATCATCCAACAATTTATTGCAAAATAATTGAAGGCTCCAATCGGTGTTAAAACGATCTATGAGCTTCTCGTCACTCAGGTTTAGATAGGATTTTAGAAACATTAAGCCAAACATGCCCTGAGCCGAAAACCATCGAGGTGCTCCGGGGCCTTTATTTTCTTTAGGCAGACATTCTGAAAGTTGATCCCAGGGGATACTATCATAAACATGTCCCAATTTACTACTCTTGAATAAATACCATTTTGGAGTTAAGTAATCTTGCGGTTGGAAAAGCTCTTGATCTCTCATATATTGCAGTGTTAATTGTGATTAGACACTACAATTTAACAAATCAAAAACCCCGAAAAAAGCTTTATCTAGCTAATTTCGGGGTTTT
>NZ_BMEC01000046.1 GCF_014636295.1 Marivirga lumbricoides
GGATCAATCTGAAAATCTGGGGATTTATAGATGAAGGATTAACTTTGCACAAAAAAAAAGTTAAAGTGGATCAGGGTTTAATTGAGTTGTTTTTGCCTGAAGGCATTCTTGAGTACTTCCAGGTTACTTCAGTAACCAAGAAAGAAGATACTATTCAAATCAGTTTAGAAGAAAAGAACACTATTCCGGAAGAGTATGCCGGACAGAAATTATTGTCGAAAGGTTTTTATGATGTGGTCACCATCCAGGACTTTCCTGTACGCGGAAAAGCCTGCTACTTAAAAATAAAGCGCAGAAGATGGACAGTGGAAAGCACTGGCCAGATAGTATCAAGAGATTGGAGCCTGGTGGCTAAAGGAACGCGTTTAACAGAAGAATTCGCGGCTTTTTTAAAAGCAGTGCATCGATACCGCGCCAGTAAGCTGTAAAAGTTTAGGAAAGTATTTCTGTGTAAATGGGAAGTTACTGGAAGAACAATATTACGCTCATTTAAGTGATTTTAGCCACTGGGAACAACTTGAGCACTCAGAAGATCATATAGTTTTTGCTGAAAATATTGGAGAGTATCTCACTATTGATGAAACCTCTCTTTCCCGGGGAGAGCTTTATACCGTCATCACCAATAAAGCTGCCAAAGGACAAAAAGGAGCCTTGGTGGCAATGATCAAGGGCACGGAAAGTAAAAAAATAAGAGCTATCCTGACAAGGAAAATCCCTCTTCATATAAGAAAGAAGGTAAAGGAAGTCACTTTGGATATGGCAGCCAGTATGGAGCAGATTGTGCGTAAAACCTTTACAAAGGCCACATTGGTCACAGACAGGTTCCATGTTCAAAAGCTGGCTTATGATGCAGTACAGGAGATGAGGATAGCTTACCGCTGGCAAGCTATAGACATGGAAAACAAAGAAATTGAGCTAGCCCGGGAATTAGGCAAAAGCTATGTTGCCAACAGGTTGGAAAATGGAGACACACATAAACAACTACTGGCAAGAAGCAGGTACCTGCTTTTTAAGAGTAAAAGCAAATGGTCTCCTTCACAGCTATGGAGAGCAGAATTGCTGTTTAAATATTATCCTGAGCTAGCAAAGGCATATGACTTGGCTCAAAAGCTTGGACATATTTACCATACTGTAAAGGATAAAGGCGTGGCTTACCTCCATCTGGCCAGGTGGTATGATCAGGTAGAGAAAGCCGGGTTTAAAAGTTTCAATACCGTATCAAGAACTATACAAAACCACTACCAAACAATCCTCAATTTCTTTGAAAGAAGAAGTACCAATGCAGCAGCTGAATCATTTAATGCAAAGATCAAAGCCTTTAGAGCTCAGTTCAGAGGGGTCAAAAACGTAGCTTTCTTCCTCTATAGACTCTCAAGAA
>NZ_BMEC01000047.1 GCF_014636295.1 Marivirga lumbricoides
AAACCGTGGCAGTCTTAAGAAAGACAAGTAAAACGTCTTACGTTCCAAATCAAAAGATTGCTTCACATGCATTCTGTTCGATTAGCATCGAAAGAATAACATGTTCGCAATGACGGGTACGATTTAATACTGAAATCCAAGTTAAATTTTATTGAGTTTTTGATTTTTAAAGATACATTTGGTTGGCAGCGTGCTTAACAGCAAGGGGATTCCAAATAATTTTTTCCGTTTCACTCCAAAAATTTTTGGAATGACGCGCTCTTTTTGGAGATTGTAGGAAAAATTCAAATAAAATATAATTATCAATAATAGTGAGATCGAACTCCCTCTTTTTCTAAGAGAGGGTTGGGGTGAGTTATACAGCAATGACCAGAAAGTTAATGTTTTAACACTAGCTATTAATTTGCACGTCATTCCCGATAAATTTTTCCGCTGCTCTTCAAGATTTTCTGGCCTAGCTTCCCTTTAGCTTTAATGACCATTTATTTAAAAGGGAATTCCAATGCTTATTACTAACTTTCAAAATTTCCAAGATCGTTCTCCCCCTTTCTTAAAGGGGGCAGGGGGGATTTATTTGGGACTGAAGTGTTTAACCTGAATATACACAATAGAACTCGTCACTGCGAGGTTTTTCTCATGGCTTTATGGAAGCCATAGAAAACCGTGGCAGTCTTGAGAAAGACAAGAAAAACGTCTTACGTTCCAAATCAAAAGAATGCCACACATGAAATGAACATAAATTTTAGAATCCTCATCATACCACCGAGCATAGATAAAATTTATTGAATTCCATGTGACCATAAAAAAGCTGTTAATACATATAAATTCTTCCGATTAAGATCGAAAGAATAACATGTTCGCGATGACGGGAAAGATTTAATACTGAAATCCGAGTTAGATTTATTGAATTTTTGATTTTTAAAGATACATTTGGTTGGCAGCGTGCTTAACAGCAAGGGGATTCCAAATAATGTTTTCCGTTGCACTCCAAAAATTTTTGGAATGACGCGCTCTTTTTGGAGATTGTAGGAAAAATTCAAATGTAGTACAATTATCAATTGCCCCGAGGTCGAACTCCCTCTTTTTCTAAGAGAGGGTTGGGGTGAGTTGTTTATAGAATTACAGAATAGTATGTTCGCAACTTCCAGAAGGTTAATATTTTAACCACTAGCTATTAATTTGCACGTCATTCCCGAGCAGTCGGGAATCTTATGATTTCAACAGTGGTTGAAATATCGTGTATTTGATCATACTTACTCGATAA
>NZ_BMEC01000048.1 GCF_014636295.1 Marivirga lumbricoides
TGTAGGCTTCCCCTAATTAGAACTGTTTATTTGTCAGAAGTTACAGTTTTACCTCTGTTGGCGGTACCGCCAACAGAGGTAAATTCTGAAAATTCTATCGGTGCCATTTTCCCCAGGGCATCATGGGGTCTTTTCGTGTTATAATCTTCTATCCAAATATGAGTTTGCTCCCTTACCTGGTCTAGGTTTTCAAAAATATATTTATCCAATACGCCTCTTCTATAACTTCCGTTGAAACGTTCAATATAGGCGTTTTGCGTTGGCTTTCCGGGTTGGATGTACTGAAATTCAACCCCGTGCATCTGGCTCCATTCTGAAGCTAAATTAGCTATAAATTCAGGCCCGTTGTCCATTCTTATCTTATCAGGCTTTCCTCTGCGGTTTATCAAGTGGTTTAATACCCATACTACCCGACTGCTAGGCAATGAAAAATCAACCTCTACATGAAGTGCTTCCCTATTATAGTCATCAATAATGGTAAAAGCTCTAAATCGCCTTTTGTTATCCAGTACATCGGTTACAAAATCTATGCTCCACGTTTGGTTGAGGCTTTCTGGAACTTCTAATGGTTCTTTTACCCTTGCAGGCAAACGCTTCTTTACTTTACGTCTCAGGCTAAGACCCAGGCTCTTGTAGACCCGATAGACCCTCTTGTGATTCCATGGCCTTCCCTCTTTACGCAAGCGGTCATAAGCTGACCAAAACCCTTCCTCACTGTGCTCTTCAGCCTTCTCTTGCAAGGCTTCCTCTACCGCACTGTCATCCTTTGGTTGTGGTTTAAAATAGAAAACACTCTTGCTCAAGTTGAGTACACGACATGCCCTGCTGATGCCGTAATGAACAAATTCTTTTATTATCGCGCGTTTACGACAGGGCTTTATAGCTTTTTTTCAATGATCTCTTTTGCAAGCTCATGATCTAATGAAAGACTCGCATACATTTGCTTAAGTCTGCGGTTTTCTTCTTCAAGATCCTTTAAACGCTTAAGCTCCTTGCCATTCATCCCTGCATAACGCTCTCTCCATTTGTAAAAAGCCGCTGTACTTATCCCATATTCACGACTAATCTCCTGGGCGGTTTTGCCGTTATCGAATTCCTTTAAAATCCGTGCGATTTGTTGTGGTGAAAATTTACTCTTCTTCATAACTACTGTTTAAAATTAATAAATATTTCTATACTTTTAAACAGTTCGGTTTTAAGGGAAGCTTACA
>NZ_BMEC01000049.1 GCF_014636295.1 Marivirga lumbricoides
CGTCATCGTAAGTTAGCCCCTATAATTGAATAGGTTCAAAATGAGAATTATATTTGGTTATTAAAGTTAGCAAAAGAGAGGGAACAAGACTATTACTCGTCATTGATCATAATAGATCCATCGCAATGCAAGTCCCTTCTCTTTGCTTACTTAACCTTGAACAGTTCATTAGGCAAAAAGCCTGTTTTTACGATTGATAAGAGATAAGTAAGTTGCTAACAATTTTCCAACTTAACAAAGTTAAAAAGATGATTGTAGGAATTGACACTTCAAAGGATTTTTTTGATGCAACCGCTATTGAAGAGGATAATGTTATCTTTCAAAAGCAATTCAGTAATGATGTAAAAGGCTTTAATCTCTTTCTAAGAGCTATCAGTAATAATCCAGTAGAACTGGTTTGCATTGAGGCCACCGGACCTTACCATTTGCGCTTCGCTCTATTTTTGGAGGAGAACAATCTTGATGTATCGGTTGTAAACCCTTTGGTCATTAAAAGATATACCCAAATGAAAATGTCGAGAGCCAAAACAGACAAAAAAGATGCTTATTTAATTGCTTTTTATGCCAAAGAGCAGAAGCCGGAGATATGGAAGGCTCCTTCTGAAGTATTATTAGATATTAGACAATTAGATACACATCTCGACCTGCTTATGAAACATACAAGAGCTCTATCCAGTCAATTACATGCCTTCAAAGCCAGAGGTACTGTGGTCAAAGGATTAGAAAAACAGATGAAGAACCAAATCAATGAACTGAATGAGAACATTAAAAAGATTGAAAGACGTATTGAAGAGCTAGTTCAGTCCTCATTACCCTAAAATGGCTGATCAGTTGCAAAGTATTCCAGGTATCGGCAAAAAGAGCGCTTATATGATGATTGTAAGTACAAACGGATTCCTCAGTTTTGATAATTGCAAACAGGTTACGTCTTTCTTCGGTTTAGCCCCGAGGCACTACCAATCGGGCACCAGTGTTAAAGGAAAAACCAGAATATGCAAAATGGGGATGTCAAGGGTTCGCAAAACACTTTACATGGCTGCTGTCGCAGCTATTAAATGTAATTCGACATGTCAAAATCTATATGATAGACTTAGAACCAAAGGTAAAAGTCATAATTTGGCCATCATCGCTGTAGTCAATAAATTGATCAAACAGTCCTTCGCAATTGCCAAAAAC
>NZ_BMEC01000050.1 GCF_014636295.1 Marivirga lumbricoides
ACGCGTGATCAGCAAAAGCAGGTAGATGTTTAAAGATGAGTCTTCTAACCGAGGTCGAAACGTACGTTCTCTCTATCATTCCATCAGGCCCCCTCAAAGCCGAGATCGCGCAGAGACTTGAGGATGTTTTTGCAGGGAAGAACGCAGATCTCGAGGCTCTCATGGAGTGGATAAAGACAAGACCAATCCTGTCACCTCTGACTAAGGGGATTTTAGGGTTTGTGTTCACGCTCACCGTGCCCAGTGAGCGAGGACTGCAGCGTAGACGGTTTGTCCAAAACGCCCTAAATGGGAATGGGGACCCAAACAACATGGACAAGGCAGTTAAATTATACAAGAAACTGAAGAGGGAAATGACATTTCATGGAGCAAAGGAAGTTGCACTCAGTTACTCAACTGGTGCGCTTGCCAGCTGCATGGGTCTCATATACAACAGGATGGGGACAGTAACTGCAGAAGGGGCTCTTGGATTAGTATGTGCCACTTGTGAGCAGATTGCCGACGCACAACATCGGTCCCACAGGCAGATGGCAACTACTACCAACCCACTAATTAGGCATGAGAATAGAATGGTACTAGCCAGTACTACGGCTAAGGCTATGGAGCAGATGGCTGGATCAAGTGAACAGGCAGCGGAAGCCATGGAAGTCGCAAGCCAGGCTAGGCAAATGGTGCAGGCTATGAGGACAGTCGGGACTCACCCTAACTCCAGTACAGGTCTTAAGGATGATCTTATTGAAAATTTGCAGGCCTACCAGAATCGGATGGGAGTGCAACTGCAGCGGTTCAAGTGACCCACTCGTTGTTGCAGCTAACATTATTGGGATATTGCACCTGATATTGTGGATTCTTGATCGTCTTTTCTTCAAATGCATTTATCGTCGCTTTAAATACGGTTTGAAAAGAGGGCCTTCTACGGAAGGAATGCCTGAGTCTATGAGGGAAGAATATCGGCAGGAACAGCAGAGTGCTGTGGATGTTGACGGTGGTCATTTTGTCAACATAGAGCTGAAGTAAAAAACTACCTTGTTTCTACTGATCACGCGTT
>NZ_BMEC01000051.1 GCF_014636295.1 Marivirga lumbricoides
TGGAGCGTGGATACTGAAACAGCCACACCAACAAGTGGAACGCTGGGTACTTTTAATGACGGAACAAGTTATGAGGTGGTAGCCACAGTAACTGACGCGGCCTCGAACAGTGCCAGTGATGCTACCAACAATGAAGTATCGATAGATACCACAGCACCGGCCACACCAACAGTTAATGCTTTAACCACATCAGATAATACACCAGTAGTAAGTGGAACCGCTGAGATTGGAAGTACAGTAGTCGTAGTTATTAACGGAGTGACCTTTACCACAACAGCTGATGCTTCAGGTAACTGGAGTGTGGATACTGAAACAGCCACACCAACAGCAGGTGGTCCTTTTACGCCATTAACTGATGGAGATTATGATGTAGCCGTGACCAGCACTGATGCAGCAGGAAATAGTAGTTCTGATGCAACCAATAATGAATTGACAATTAACACTTCAATTCCAACAGCACCAACAGTTAATTTACTGACTACCAATGATGTAACGCCTGTCATTACCGGAACCAATGGATTAGGAACCAGTCAGCCGGCAGGAGAGACCCTGACAGTGACAGTAAATGGTGCTACTTATACAGTAACCCCTGATGCTTCAGGGAACTGGAGCGTGGATACCGAAACAGCCACACCAACAAGTGGAACGCTGGGTACTTTTAATAATGGAACAAGCTATGAAGTGGTAGCCACAGTAACTGATGCGGCCTCGAACAGTGCCAGCGATGCTACCAGCAATGAAGTTTCTATAGATACCACAGCACCGGCCACACCAACAGTCAATGCTTTAACCACATCAGATAATACACCTGTAGTAAGCGGAACCGCTGAGATTGGAAGTACAGTAGTCGTAGTTATTAACGGAGTGACCTTTACCACAACAGCTGATGCTTCAGGGGACTGGAGTGTGGATACTGAAACAGCCACACCAACAGCAGGCGGTCCTTTTACACCATTAACTGATGGAGATTATGATGTAGCCGTGACCAGCACTGATGTAGCAGGCAATAGCAGTTCTGATGCTAC
>NZ_BMEC01000052.1 GCF_014636295.1 Marivirga lumbricoides
AACGCGTGATCAGTAGAAACAAGGGTGTTTTTTATCATTAAATAAGCTGAAACGAGAAAGTTCTTATCTCTTGCTCCACTTCAAGCAATAGTTGTAAGGCTTGCATAAAAGTTATTTGCTCAAAGCTATTCTCCGTAATTTTTAATCTATGTCGTACTTCTTCAATCAACCATCTTATTTCTTCGAATTTCTGGCTTAACTGTTCTCTCCATTTCCCGTTTCTACTTTGTAGAGAGTGGAGATCTCCCATCCTCATCGCTGCTTCTCCAAGCGAATCTCTGTAGAGCTTCAGAGACTCGAACTGTGTTATCATTCCATTCAAATCCTCCGATGAGGATCTCAATTGCATTTTTGACATCCTTGTCAGTATGTCCTGGAAGAGAAGGTAATGGTGAGATTTCGCCTACAATTGCTCCTTCTTCCGTAAAAGCTCTAAGTAGTATCAGGGCTTCAAGCCGATTGAAAATCACACTGAAATTTGCTTTCAATGTGATGTTTTTGTCCACTATTGCTTGGTCCATTCTAATGCATAGGGACCCTGTTATTTTCTGTTTGGGAATGAGCATTAACCAATCTCTTGACATTTCTTCAAGAGTCATGTCAGTTAGATAGCGTGGAGCTGGCACTGAAGCAACACTCATTTTAAATGCTTCATCTGACTCTTCCTCTAAAATCCGCTCCACTATATGCTTTCCTTCACGCGTGGCGGTTCTGATGTCCAGACCAAGAGTGCTGCTTCTTCCTCTCAGGGACTTCTGATCTCGGCGGAGCCGGTCTAGAAATGGGGCATCACCCATTTCTTGGTCTGCAAATCGTTTGCGGACATGCCAAAGAAAGCAGTCTACCTGGAAGCTTGACACAGTATTGGAATCCATTATGTTTTTGTCACCCTGCTTTTGCTGATCACGCGTTGATC
>NZ_BMEC01000053.1 GCF_014636295.1 Marivirga lumbricoides
AATTGTTGAGTCTCCTGTCTTGATAATTTTGTATGCATATTCTGGAGCGATAAAATTCCCATTACTCTCGAAGTGGATTGCATCATTCGGTCTTAAGATTGTCCAGAAGAAATCCATTCTTCCACGTTGCCCATTTACTTGGGATCTAGTAGCTATTTTTGGCACCAACCTCTGGTTTAGTGTTGATGTCCCAACGGAAACATAGGTGTTTGGGTTCTTGTAGAGATCTGCCTGCTCCTCTGCACTGTTGGAATGATGGATTCCCCACAGTATCAAAAGATCTCCTTTGTTGGTATTATTGTAGCTCTTCTTTATTGTTGGGTATGTATCATTCTTCTTGGTAAGCCATACCACATTTCTAAAAAAGGAGGCCACCCCTGTGTATGGACATGCTGCACTCACTCCTGATGATGTATGATTGGACCAATAACTCTTGGGGATGATCTGAGTCTTCTCAAAATGATTTATTCTGCTCAATAGGTGTTTCAGTTCTTCATAGTCATTGAGGTTCCCTGGGTAACAGAGGTCATTGGCTGGGTTAGCCCTCTCCACTATGTAAGACCATTCCGGTACGCTGATGAACTCGTCGCACATTGGGTTTCCAAGAAGCCATCCAGCTACACTACAATTCTTTAAAATCAGAGGTTTCACTCCATTCAGATCGCAGAGCTTTCCGTTGTGTGTCCTTTCCAGTATGTCTTGGGCATGCGTAACAGTGACGTTTTTTTCCATTATTGTGTCAACCTGCTCTGTTGAGTTGTTTGCATGGTAACCAATGCAAATCTGATCACTTTTAACAAAGCCAACCATTGAAAGAAGAAGTACTATTTTCTCCATTTTGACAGACTGAACCCCTGCTTTTGCTGATCACGCGT
>NZ_BMEC01000054.1 GCF_014636295.1 Marivirga lumbricoides
TGCAATTGACTATAGTGGTGGAAAAGGTGTTTTAGCTATTGATTATGTTAATTAACAGAAATGAAATTGGTAGATATTTATGGTTTAAATGGTATGGTCACACGCGGCACGCGTGCGCCAGCGGGGGAATCTACCATGCAATTAGTAAAGACCACTGATCATACGGGAAGCTTACCACATACAGGTTCAGTAAAGCAGTTTGAGAATTATTCAGGCACAACTTATACAGATTAAATATGAAGAAATTACAAATTAAGCAAGCTGGTAGGTTGGGGTTAGACAGTGAGCTGACCTTGTTTGAAAGTGAAAAAGGGATAAAATTCCCTGATTCATACCGAGAGTTTTTATTAACTCAAAACCCTTACACAGTTAAAGAAGATCTTTATGAAAAAGATGGAAGAAACTATGAAATTCATCATTTCTATCCTTTTGACTCCGAAATTGAATTATCAGTACAATTTAGTTTTGATAATTTGAATGATTTTTTTGAAAGTAAATACTTGGCTTTTGCAGATGATTCAGGTGGATGGCAGTATGTTATATCAGTTCAAGAAGTAGACTATGGTAAAATATATTTTTGTCGCATGGATGAAGCTCTTGAAGATGCATTAACTCTGTTAGCGGATAGTTTTGAACAGTTTGTTAATGGTCTTGAAGTAGAAGAATAAAAAATGAGCCAAGTGTGACCCAGCTAGCGCACGCGTGCCGCGTGCGTCTAGTAGAAAAAGTAAAATGAATAGAAATGAGCAGAAAATATAAATTTCATAATAAAGAAGGCCTGTATTTCATAAGTTTTGCCACAGTCTACTGGATAGATATTATGGTAAGGGAACAGTATTT
>NZ_BMEC01000055.1 GCF_014636295.1 Marivirga lumbricoides
TAACAGAAATCCCATCATGGGCTGGGAACATTCTTAGAACTCAAGAATCAGAATGTGTGTGCCATAAAGGAATCTGCCCAGTGGTCATGACAGATGGTCCAGCAAACAACAAAGCAGCTACCAAGATAATCTACTTCAAAGAGGGAAAGATACAAAAGACTGAAGAACTGCAAGGGAACGCTCAACACATCGAAGAATGTTCATGCTACGGAGCAGCAGGGATGATCAAATGTGTATGCAGAGACAATTGGAAGGGGGCAAATAGGCCAATAATCACTATAGATCCCGAAAGGATGACCCACACAAGCAAATACTTGTGTTCGAAAGTCTTAACCGACACAAGTCGTCCTAATGACCCCACCAATGGGAACTGTGATGCGCCAATAACAGGAGGGAACCCAGACCCCGGGGTAAAAGGGTTTGCATTCTTAGACGGGGGGAATTCATGGCTTGGTAGGACAATTAGCAAAGACTCCAGATCAGGCTACGAAATGTTAAAGGTCCCAAATGCAGAAATCGACACTCAATCAGGGCCAATCTCATACCAGCTGATTGTCAACAACCAAAATTGGTCAGGGTACTCAGGGGCATTCATAGACTACTGGGCAAACAAGGAGTGCTTCAATCCTTGTTTTTATGTGGAGCTAATCAGGGGGAGACCCAAAGAGAGTAGTGTTCTGTGGACTTCCAATAGCATTGTAGCTCTCTGTGGATCCAGGGAGCGATTGGGATCATGGTCCTGGCATGATGGTGCAGAAATCATCTACTTTAAGTAGAAATGATTTAAGAAAAAACACCCTTGTTTCTACTGATCACGCGT
>NZ_BMEC01000056.1 GCF_014636295.1 Marivirga lumbricoides
AATAAATTATCTTAGTTGCTGCTCTATTATTTGCTGAGCCATCTGTCATGACCACTGGGCAGACTCCTTTATGGCACACACATTCTGATTCTTGAGTTCTAAGAATGTTCCCTGCCCATGATGGGATTTCTGTAACTGGTCTCCCTCCGTACCACACCACTGCCGATGCATTGTTATTCGGTCCTGATATGCATATTGACATTCTTGATATGCCATCGTGGCATGACGTGCTTGACCATCCTATGCACTCGACCTTAGCATTATATGGACTGGGCGCCTGACCCATTTCCCAACTTATAAGAGCTCGGAATGGGCTCCTATCATGTATGGTTCCATTCGCATGTCGCCCTCTGAGTGTTGTGCCTTGACTCAGAGCAAACATCCTGCAGCCTTGTGGATCACAGGACAAATAAGGTTCCCTTGTGACTAGTATATGAGCGTCCTCACCTATCCTTATTGCATTGTCTTTCGATAGAATATGCCATGAGTTGACCTCACATAGCGGCTTGGTCAGGTTGAGAAATTCTTCCTTATTCTTATTCACTACGATGTTTGTGATGTTTGTGTAATTATTTTGGGGGTTATTGTTTATTATTGTTGTTGTTGGGTTGGTCTCATTCATGTTTGGAATGTTTATGGTTGTTGAATCACTCACCTTATAGTGGAGTCCGATATTTAAGCCCAAATTGGCAACTCCTATTAGTAGACTTACTACCGATAGAGTCATTCCTATTGCTGAAATGCATGTTATCTTTTGATTTGGATTCATCGCCACCCTGCTTTTGCTGATCACGCGT
>NZ_BMEC01000057.1 GCF_014636295.1 Marivirga lumbricoides
ACGCGTGATCAGCAAAAGCAGGGTTTATAGAGGGAGGTTGGCAAGGAATGGTAGATGGTTGGTATGGGTACCATCATAGTAATGAACAGGGGAGTGGGTATGCTGCAGACAGAGAATCCACCCAAAAGGCAATAGATGGAGTCACCAACAAGGTCAACTCGATAATTGACAAAATGAACACTCAATTTGAGGCCGTTGGAAGAGAATTTAATAGCTTAGAACGGAGAATAGAGAATTTAAATAAGAAAATGGAAGACGGATTCCTAGATGTCTGGACTTATAATGCTGAACTTTTAGTCCTCATGGAAAACGAGAGAACTCTAGATTTCCATGACTCAAATGTCAAGAACCTTTATGACAAAGTCCGACTACAGCTTAGGGATAATGCAAAGGAGCTGGGTGATGGTTGTTTCGAGTTCTATCACAAATGTGATAATAAATGTATGGAAAGTGTGAGAAATGGAACGTACGACTACCCCCAGTACTCAGAAGAAGCAAGATTAAAAAGGGAAGAAATAAGCGGAGTGAAAATAGAATCAATAGGAACTTACCAAATACTGTCAATTTATTCAACAGTGGCGAGTTCCCTAGTACTGGCAATCATTGTGGCTGGTCTATCTTTATGGATGTGCTCCAATGGGTCGTTACAATGCAGAATTTGCATTTAAATTTGTGAGCTCAAATTGTAATAAAAAACACCCTTGTTTCTACTGATCACGCGT
>NZ_BMEC01000058.1 GCF_014636295.1 Marivirga lumbricoides
ACGCGTGATCAGCAAAAGCAGGGTGACAAAAACATAATGGATTCCAACACTGTGTCAAGTTTTCAGGTAGACTGCTTTCTTTGGCATGTCCGCAAACGATTTGCAGACCAAGAACTGGGTGATGCCCCATTCCTTGACCGGCTTCGCCGAGATCAGAAGTCCCTAAGAGGAAGAGGCAACACTCTTGGTCTGGACATCGAAACAGCTACTCGTGCGGGAAAACAAATAGTGGAGCGGATTCTTGATGAGGAACCTGATGAAGCACTTAAAATGCCGACTTCACGTTACCTAACTGAAATGACTCTCGAAGAAATGTCGAGGGACTGGTTCATGCTCATGCCCAAGCAGAAAGTGGTGGGTTCCCTTTGCATCAAAGTGGACCAGGCAATAATGGATAAAAGCATCACATTGAAAGCAAATTTCAGTGTGATTTTTGGCCGGTTAGAGACCCTAATACTGCTCAGAGCTTTCACAGATGAAGGAGCAATCGTGGGAGAAATCTCACCATTACCTTCTCTTCCAGGACATACTGACAAGGATGTCAAAAATGCAATTGGGGTCCTCATCGGAGGACTTGAATGGAATGATAACACAGTTCGAGTCTCTGAAGCTCTACAGAGATTCGCTTGGAGAAGCAGCGATGAGGATGGGAGATCTCCACTCTCTACAAAGTAGAAAC
>NZ_BMEC01000059.1 GCF_014636295.1 Marivirga lumbricoides
AACGCGTGATCAGTAGAAACAAGGTCGTTTTTAAACAATTCGACATTAATTGATGGCCATCCGAATCCTTTTGGTCGCTGTCTGACTGTCAGTAAGTATGCTAGAGTCCCGTTTCCGTTTCATTACCAACACCACGTCTCCTTGCCCTATCAAAACATTAGCCTTCTCTCCTTTCGCAAGATTGCTCAATTCGTTGATGCTCAATGCTGGACCATATCTCTTGTCTTCTTTGCCCAGAATCAGAAATCCCCTCAATACTGCAGATTCCACTCCTGCTTTTGCTGATCACGCGTTGGGTCTTCCATCAATGCACCTGCATCCTTCCCAAGTACCGTAAGCCTCTTGGTTGCCTTGTTGTACTCTATCTGATCCAGCATCATTTGTCTTGCTCCATAGGGTCTGACCTTGCTCATTCCTTTCCGGGATCATCTCCATTATCCTTCTGTCTGCTGTGATTGGATATTTCATCGCCATCATCCACTTCATCCTAAGGGCAGGATTCTTCTCCTGTCTTCCCGATGTGTATTTCTTGATTATGGCCATATGGTCTACAGTTGTTTTTGTCAGTATCTCGCGAGTGCGGGACTGTGACATCAAATCTCTTAGTTCTTTTATTCTTTCCATATTGAATATATTTGACCTGCTTTTGCTGATCACGCGTT
>NZ_BMEC01000060.1 GCF_014636295.1 Marivirga lumbricoides
GTTCACGCTCACCGTGCCCAGTGAGCGAGGACTGCAGCGTAGACGGTTTGTCCAAAACGCCCTAAATGGGAATGGGGATCCAAATAATATGGATAGGGCAGTTAAGCTGTACAGGAAGCTGAAAAGAGAAATAACATTCCATGGAGCCAAAGAGGTTGCACTCAGCTACTCAACCGGTGCACTCGCCAGCTGCATGGGTCTCATATACAACAGAATGGGGACAGTAACTGCAGAAGTGGCTTTTGGCCTAGTATGTGCCACTTGTGAGCAGATTGCGGATTCACAGCATCGGTCTCACAGACAGATGGCAACCATCACCAACCCACTAATCAGGCATGAGAACAGAATGGTGCTGGCCAGCACTACAGCTAAGGCTATGGAGCAGATGGCTGGATCAAGTGAGCAGGCAGCAGAAGCTATGGAAGTTGCTAGTCAGGCCAGGCAGATGGTGCAGGCAATGAGGTCAATTGGGACTCATCCTAGCACCAGTGCCGGTCTGAAAGATGATCTTCTTGAAAATTTGCAGGCCTACCAGAAACGGATGGGAGTGCAAATGCAGCGATTCAAGTGATCCTCTCATTATTGCAGCAAGTATCATTGGGATCTTGCACTTGATATTGTGGATTCTTGAT
>NZ_BMEC01000061.1 GCF_014636295.1 Marivirga lumbricoides
GCATAAAACAACATCACGGCTACACCTTCCGGGTATTCACCTATGGCAAACGCTCCTAATGTAGCAATGGACATCAGGAAGAATTCAGTGAAAAAATCACCTTTCCTGATGCTTTCCCAGCCTTCTTTGATCACAGGAAAGCCCACGGGAGCATAGGCCAAGCCGTACCATACAGGGCGAACCCACCCCTTAAAAAATGGTAGTAGATTAAAGTAATCAAGTGAGATACCGACTGTCAGCATTGCAAAACTGGCTATTGCCGGAACATACGTTCCTAACTTCATTTTACTCGCAGGATTCCCGGTAGATACCTTTTTTTTATTAAGATCTCTCAGATTTATTTTTTTCTTTTTTGTCATAATGCAAACAGTTCAAAATGATTTTACTTTTGAAGAATACCTTTAGCCACTACATTGTGAGCAAACACCCTTTACCATCAGGTTGGCTTCTTCTGCCTGATGGTTGGGTGGAAGTATAATTTCCAGTATTTTGTAGCTATACAGGCATTTGGTTTCGCCACATTTTCTGCAATGAAAGTGCAGGTGCAGATCCCTTTCTACTTCACATTTACAACCTGCTTCGCACAAGGCATACTTAGGCACTCCGGTACCATCATCAATGCTGTGTACCA
>NZ_BMEC01000062.1 GCF_014636295.1 Marivirga lumbricoides
TGTGTGGTTGCAACGGCATCATACTCCATGCTTTTGGCGTGGCCATGAGCTGGCATCACCACAGCATTGTTGACTGAATCAATTTCCTTGTGGCTGACAAACGGGTTCATAGGATTACACAACCTGCCTTGGTAGTCTTCATCCATCAATTCCCACTTCAAGCAGACCTCTGGAATGTGGAGGTTCCGGATATTGTACAGGTTTGGCCCTCCATCTGAAACCAACAGCCCAGCCTTCGAACGGGTCTGCTCCCACAGTTTCTTCAGCTCGAATGCTCTCCTCGTTTGGATTTGCGTATCACCCCTGTGACATCGGTATGTGTATCTGTAGTCTTTGATAAATAGCTGAAGAGCCATCTGAGCTGTTGCTGGTCCAAGGTCGTTGTTTATCATATTGTTCTTTATTACTGTAACACCAACGCTCATGTCAGCTGACTCATTAATCCCGGACACTCCAAAACTGGGCAACTCCATACTGAAGTTAGCTACGAATCCATAGCGGTAGAAAAAGCTTGTGAATTCGAATGTTCCTGTCCGATTTATGTAGGATTTTTTCTTGCTCATGTTTATCCCAACTAATTTGCAGGTTCTATAGAACCTATCTACTCCTGCTTTTGCTGATCACGCGT
>NZ_BMEC01000063.1 GCF_014636295.1 Marivirga lumbricoides
ACGCGTGATCAGTAGAAACAAGGGTGTTTTTTGCTAAATCATTGCTACTTAAAGTAGATGATCTCAGCACCATCATGCCAGGACCATGATCCCAATCGCTCCCTGGATCCACAGAGAGCTACAATGCTATTTGAAGTCCATAGTACACTACTCTCCTTGGGTCTCCCTCTGATTAGTTCCACATAAAAACAAGGATTGAAGCATTCCTTGTTTGCCCAGTAATCAATGAATGCCCCTGAATACCCCGACCAATTCTGGTTGTTGACAATCATCTGGTATGAGATTGGCCCCGATTGAGTGTCGGTTTCTGCATTTGGAACTTTTAACATTTCATATCCTGACCTGGAGTCTTTGCTAATAGTCCTTCCAAGCCATGAGTTCTCACCGTCTAGGAATGCAAACCCTTTTACTCCAGGGTCTGGGCTCCCTCCTGTTATTGGCGCATCGCAGTTCCCACTGGTGGGGTCATTGGGTCGACTTGTGTCGGTTAAGATTTTTGAACACAAGTACTTGCTTGTGTGGGTCATCATCTCAGGATCTATAGTGATTACTGGTCTGTTTGCCCCCTTCCAATTGTCCCTGCATATACACTTGATCATCCCTGCTTTTGCTGATCACGCGT
>NZ_BMEC01000064.1 GCF_014636295.1 Marivirga lumbricoides
ACGCGTGATCAGTAGAAACAAGGGTGTTTTTCTCAATCATATACATATCCTGCACTGCATTGAGCCATTTGAACACATCCAAAGACCCATTGCCATGATCAGCCCTACCAAAACTAGACTGCTCGATACCGTACTATAAATGGCAAGGATTTGATACACGCCAAACTCCTCCAGTTTTACCGATTCTATTTTCTGTTTGTTTAACCTACTCTCAGCTTGATACTTGGGGTAGTTATAGGTACCATTTTTGACTGACTCCATGCATTCATTGTCACACTTATGCCAAAATTCAAAACATCCGTTTCCTAGATCATTAGCATTGTCCCTCAATTGTGATCTGACCCTATCATGTAGGTTCTTCACATTTGCATCATGTAGGTCCAGTGTTCTTTCGTTTTCTAGAAGAACCAACAGTTCAGCGTTGTATGTCCAAACATCCAGAAATCCATCTTCCAGTCTTTTGTTTATGTTGTCAATCCTTCTTTCTAGGTTTGAAAACTCATGATCCACAGCCTCAAATTGTGTGTTCATTTTATCAATTATGGAATTGACCTTGTTTCTACTGATCACGCGT
>NZ_BMEC01000065.1 GCF_014636295.1 Marivirga lumbricoides
ACGATTTTTCGGATATCATCCAGAGAGCGCACCAAGCCTTCTCCACGGATGAAATTAGACATCCTGTTCTTCTCAATGTAAGCCCCACCGGTATTAACATTGTTTCTGGCCAGAGCCTCATATACTTGAGAGATGCTCACATTCTGTGCATTGAGTTTATCCGGGTTAATGGCCACTTCATATTGCTTAATATAGCCACCGAAAGAATTCACCTCAACCACACCTTCAAGCAAAGTTAATTGCCGTTTTACAATCCATTCTTGAATCGTGCGCAACTCCATAGGTGAATACATCGAGTCATAACCCTCTTGTGGTTCAATGGTGTATTCATAGATTTGGCCTAAACCAGTGGAAATGGGACCCATTGATGGGCTTCCAAATTTCTCCGGTATGGTCTCTTTTAATTCGATTAGTTTTTCCTGTACCAGTTGGCGGGGCAGATAGGTACCCATATCGTCTTCAAAAACAATGGTAACGACAGAGAGGCCGAACCTCGAAACAGAACGGATTTCATCTACTCCCGGCAGGTTGCCCATGGCCA
>NZ_BMEC01000066.1 GCF_014636295.1 Marivirga lumbricoides
ACGCGTGATCAGTAGAAACAAGGGTGTTTTTTATCATTAAATAAGCTGAAACGAGAAAGTTCTTATCTCTTGCTCCACTTCAAGCAGTAGTTGTAAGGCTTGCATAAATGTTATCTGTTCAAAGCTGTTCTCTGTAATCTTCAGTCTATGTCGCACCTCTTCAATAAGCCATTTTATTTCTTCAAACTTCTGACTCAATTGTTCTCTCCATTTTCCATTCCTACTCTGAAGAGAATGAAGGTCTCCCATCCTCATTACTGCCTCTCCAAGCGAATCTCTGTAGAGTTTCAGAGACTCGAACTGTGTTATCATTCCATTCAAGTCCTCCGATGAGGACCCCAATTGCATTTTTGACATCCTCATTAGTATGTCCTGGAAAATAAGGTAATGGTGAGATTTCTCCCACGATTGCTCCTTCATCTGTGAAAGCTCTAAGTAGTATTAGAGTTTCCAGCCTGTTGAAAATCACACTGAAATTTGCTTTCAATGTGATGTTTTTGTCCACTATTGCTTGGTCCATTCTA